>NZ_BOSL01000001.1 GCF_018403325.1 Paenibacillus vini
AGGGATGTCAAGACCTGGTAAGGTTCTTCGCGTTGCTTCGAATTAAACCACATACTCCACTGCTTGTGCGGGTCCCCGTCAATTCCTTTGAGTTTCAGTCTTGCGACCGTACTCCCCAGGCGGAATGCTTAATGGGTTTCCTTCGGCACCAAGGGTATCGAAACCCCTAACACCTAGCATTCATCGTTTACGGCGTGGACTACCAGGGTATCTAATCCTGTTTGCTCCCCACGCTTTCGCGCCTCAGCGTCAGTTACAGCCCAGAGAGTCGCCTTCGCCACTGGTGTTCCTCCACATCTCTACGCATTTCACCGCTACACGTGGAATTCCACTCTCCTCTTCTGCACTCAAGCTACCCAGTTTCCAATGCGACCCGGAGTTGAGCCCCAGGATTAAACACCAGACTTAAATAGCCGCCTGCGCGCGCTTTACGCCCAATAATTCCGGACAACGCTTGCCCCCTACGTATTACCGCGGCTGCTGGCACGTAGTTAGCCGGGGCTTTCTTCTCAGGTACCGTCACTCCGCTAGCAGTTACTCTAGCGGACGTTCTTCCCTGGCAACAGAGCTTTACGATCCGAAAACCTTCATCACTCACGCGGCGTTGCTCCGTCAGACTTTCGTCCATTGCGGAAGATTCCCTACTGCTGCCTCCCGTAGGAGTCTGGGCCGTGTCTCAGTCCCAGTGTGGCCGTTCACCCTCTCAGGTCGGCTACGCATCGTCGCCTTGGTGAGCCGTTACCCCACCAACTAGCTAATGCGCCGCAGGCCCATCCGTAAGTGACAGATTGCTCCGTCTTTCATTATTCCACCATGCGATGAAATAAATTATCCGGTATTAGCTACCGTTTCCGGTAGTTATCCCAGTCTTACGGGCAGGTTGCCTACGTGTTACTCACCCGTCCGCCGCTAACCATCAGGAGTGCAAGCACTCCATCAAGTCCGCTCGACTTGCATGTATTAGGCACGCCGCCAGCGTTCGTCCTGAGCCAGGATCAAACTCTCCAATAAAGATGGAAGGAGTCTCAAACCCGAAGGTAAGAGGTGTTCCATCAAGGTGTTTGACTTGCTCATTTTGAAACTGACGAGAAAATTAATTCTCTATTTAATACTCACTCGTTGTTCAGTTTTCAAAGATCAACTTCATTCATTTCGTTGTTACCGTTGTTTCAGCGGCAACTCTTATAATATATCACTTACTGCGAAAACTTGCAAGCTTTTTTTTCGAAAAACTTTTTATCAGGTTTTAAAATCCTGATCTGCCTTCCGCAGCAGCGAATATTAATATACCTCATATGCAACCTAAAAAGCAACCCTAAGAAAGAACTTCCTCAATATGCAGATGTCGGGCTTGCACTAAATTGACGATTTCCCCCTGTACGGACACCATAGGCCGTGTTGGATATTGCCGATCGGAGAAGACAATTTCCCCCACGCTATCATTGCTGAGACGTACCCGCATTCCATTATGAAATTGAGTAACTTTCTCCACGAAGGTCTGAACAATGCCCGGATCCAGTTTGCCGAAAGCTTCTGACTTAATCTGTTCCAATACCAAATAAGGAGATTGCGCCTTGCGATATCGGCGGTTTAAGGTCATGGCATGAAAAATATCGGCAACGGCCACTATTTTGGCATAGATATGGATTTTGTCCCCCGTAAGGCGGAATGGATAGCCGGTTCCGTCCATTTTTTCGTGATGCTGCAGTGCCGTGAGTCTTACGCCCTCATTAATGGCCGAAGTTTTACGGAGTTGCTGGTAGCCGTAGGTGGTGTGCATCCGCATTTCTTCCGACTCATCGTCCGTAAGTAATCCCGGCTTATATAGAATGCCCGGATCAATCTTGGTATTACCTATATCATGCAATAAGCCTGCGAAAGCAACCTGCATCCAGTCCTTTTGCGGCAACCCGCACCACTTGGCGATCAGATAGGAAGTTAATGCAGATAAAATGGCATTATGGAACAAATAATCATATTCGTTCATGTTGCGTGGAGCAAAAGTCAGCACATTAAAGTACTTCAATTGCTTGATCAAAGCTTCCAACTGATGACGCAGTTCATAGATTGGGAGCTCAGACGCCAGAACGGATTGGAATGCACTTTTCGTCAAATGCAGCATCCGGTCATATTCTTTATGAAGAAGACCTGTCGGTGATAGCTCATTATCATAAGGCACTGCGCCTACTGCCGCAAACGAACCTCGTCCTGTTTTGACCGAATCCGCCGCGTCAGTTGAGTCTTCCCGCCCTCTCCCCTGAGCTTCTTCGATTTCGACCTGCTGTACCATAAATGCGCGTAATATATCCAAGTCTCTGGGCAGCAGTACTTTTCCTTTTTGCATCAGAAGCCCGCCCAAAGGAGTATGTACATGGTTCACAATTTTTAATCCGGGTTTAAGATCTAATACAGGGACACTTGCCATGTTCGCTCGCTCCTCAATCTCCACATGTTTAGGGCAGGCCCTATCTAGTGAATTAGCACTATTGTACTGCCATTATATTACGAGACTTCTTGCCCAACAATCCTTTTTACAACCTACAAATGAATTAAAACAAAAAAACCGGACTTCCCTAAGGAAATCCGGTTCTTGGTTCATTGTGTTTATGTTATTCTTCCGTACCTTCGGACTCTTGTTCCGGGGCGTCTTGAGCGGCCGTATCAGCGCCCTCAAGGGATTCTGATCCTTCTTGGCCCTCTTGTTCCAAGGATTCCTCTTCCGGCTCCTCCTCGGTCTTATCCGAGCGGCAGACGGTAGCCACAGAATCATCTTCACGAATATTAATCAGCTTCACGCCTTGCGTGTTCCGGCCCATGGTCGAAATTCCTTCCATGCTCGTCCGGATCAGCGTACCGCTTGCCGTAATAATCATTAGGTCTTCTTCATCCTTAACGACCTTCAAGCCGACGACAGGACCGTTCTTATCCGTTACATTGATCGTCTTGATCCCTTTACCGCCACGGCTCTGAATTCGGTATTCCGAGGCCGGCGTCCGTTTGCCGTAACCCTTGGTCGTAACTATGAGAATATCCTGTTCCGGAACAATGACGTCCATCCCGATCAATTGATCATCCGGGTCCAGCGTGATCCCCTTAACCCCGGTAGCAGCTCTACCCATGGAACGAACATCGCTCTCTGGGAAACGGATGGACATCCCTTGAGCTGTACCCATAATGACCTCCTGATTACCGTCCGTAAGCTTAACATCGATCAGGATGTCATCCTCACGGAGATTTACGGCAATCAACCCGCCTTTACGGATATTGATGTAATCTTCGATCGGCGTCTTCTTCACAACCCCTGAACGGGTGGCAAAGAACAGGTACTTATCCTCATCGAAGCGCTCAACAGGAATAACCGCATTGACCGTCTCTCCCTGTTCGATTTGAATCAGGTTGATGATCGGGGTTCCCCGCGCCGTGCGTCCAAGCTCCGGAATTTCATAAGCTTTGAGACGGTAGGCTTTGCCTCGGTCCGTAAAGAACATCAAGTAGTGGTGCGAGTTCGTCACGAACAAATGCTCCACGAAATCGTTGTCCTTAGTATCCATACCGACGACGCCCCGTCCTCCGCGTTTTTGGCTGCGGTAAGTGGTCAAAGGCAATCTCTTGATATATCCGGTATGAGTGATCGTAATGACGACCTCTTCCTGCGGAATCAAGTCTTCGTCCAGAATGCTTTCTTCCCCGACCAAAATCTCGGTCCGGCGCTCATCCGCAAACCGTTCGCGGATTTCCTGGAGTTCATCGCTGATGATTTGCAGAACAAGGGCTTCATTCGCCAAAATCTCCCGGTACTCCGCAATCTTTTGCAGAAGCTCCTGGTACTCGTTCTCAATCTTATCGCGTTCCAAACCGGTCAGGCGTTGCAGACGCATATCGAGAATCGCTTGGGCCTGCTCCTGACTAAGTCCGAAGCGCTCCATCAATCCGTTGCGGGCAATTTCCGTAGTTTGCGAACCGCGGATCAATGCGATGACTTCGTCAAGATGATCCAGCGCCGTACGTAAACCTTCGAGAATATGTGCGCGGGCTTCGGCTTTTTTTAATTCGAATTCCGTCCGGCGACGAATAACCTCGACCTGATGCTGCAAATAATGATGAAGAACTTCCTTCAGCGTCAGAATCTTCGGCTCATTGTTCACAATCGCCAGCATATTGATGCCGAAAGTGCTTTGCAACGCCGTATGCTTGTACAGATTGTTCAACACGATGTTCGGATTGACATCCCGGCGCAGCTCGATCACGACTCTCATCCCCGTACGGTCCGATTCGTCGCGCAAATCCGTAATTCCGTCGATCCGCTTCTCTCTGACCAACTCGGCGATTTTCTCAACCAACCGCGCTTTGTTGACCTGGTAAGGAAGCTCGTCCACGATAATCCGGGCTTTGTTGTTATTCTCTTCGATTCTGGTCTTGGCCCGCATGGTAATCGAACCGCGTCCAGTTGTATAAGCCTGGCGGATTCCCGTCCGTCCGATAATATAACCGGCTGTAGGAAAATCCGGGCCTTTGATATAGTCCATCAAATCCAGGGAATCGAGATCAGGATTCGCAATCAGCGCCTGAACCCCGTCAATGACTTCCCCTAAATTATGAGGCGGTATATTGGTCGCCATCCCGACGGCAATCCCCGAAACCCCGTTAACCAGCAAATTCGGATATCTTGCCGGAAGCACGACCGGTTCATGTTCCTCTCCGTCGTAGTTCGGCATGAAATCAACAGTCTCTTTATTGATATCGCGCAGCATTTCCATTGCGATCTTGGAAAGACGTGCTTCCGTATAACGCATTGCCGCCGCAAAGTCTCCGTCAATCGAACCGAAGTTGCCATGGCCTTCGACAAGCATATAACGCATGGAAAAATCCTGGGCCATCCGCACCATCGTCTCATAAACCGCCGAATCACCGTGAGGATGATATTTACCGATAACTTCGCCGACGATTCTGGCCGATTTCTTAAACGGCTTATCAGGATGCATGCCAAGCTCGTTCATGGCGTACAGAATACGCCGATGCACCGGCTTCAGACCATCCCTTACATCCGGCAAAGCACGGCTGACGATAATGCTCATGGCATAATCCATAAAGGATTCGCGCATTTCCACATTAATGTCCCGGTCTATAATTTGCGAAAATTTTTCTTCCGCCATGCTGGACCTCCTTCAATAATCTATCCATGTGCCCATAGAAATGGAATATAGACTTCAAATTAGTCATTCTCCTGAAGAAACCGCCACGAATAATTGAAACCCAATTAGAAATGATTGTGATTTTGACGTAATTCTTTATATTACTTTCACAAATCAAGAATAATTAAACGTCTCGTCCCTTCAACCCATTCCAGGGAGGCACAAATAAAATGGGGATGTGTCCATTCCCAATGCTTCCACTCTTCATACACTATGAATATAGGCATTTTGAGAGGTTGTTTAAAAAATCGTTCAAAAAACTTATAAAATCCCCATATCTTATAATTATACCATTGTTTATCTCTTCTGTCCTATGTTTTTCGTCTCTGAAGCAAATACCAGCGGGGGTTTTCGGAAAGGAAGGATTGGAAGTTGGCCATTCAACGCATTGCGAGCAAATGGGAAAAAACAATCATTCTAAAACAAAGGGAAATGATCCGTCCTTACATTCCAGATACGCGAAAATATGACTTTGAGCATCTAAAAGAGATGGTCGGTATCTACGGACTCGTGTACGTTAAGCCGGATCATGGAACCTACGGCAACGGAGTCATGAGCATAGAGCCTTGGAAGGATGACTTCGACCCGGAAAGTCCGATCCAATATAAACTTCGTTTTGGGATTCAAAGCGAGCTATATCCAACGCTGGAGGAACTTCATGCTACTTTGTCATCAAGAATCGGCAAAAAGATATTCCTGATCCAAAAGGGGATTCACCTTCTAACCTATCGCCGGCGTAAATTCGATATCCGGGCATTGGTTCAAAAGACACCTAAAAAGACATGGGAGACTACGGGCTTTATTGGGAGGATCGCTGCCCAGCAAAAAATCATTACAAATTATCACGGCGGCGGCTCCATTGCGCCCATTGAAGAATTACTCGGCCCCCATCTCGAACCTAAAGAATTCGCCAAGATATATAAAGAAATGAAGAGCTTAGGCATCCACGTGGCCGCCCAGCTAGCCCGAAGATTCCCCAACTTGAAAGAAATAGGGCTTGATATCGCCATAGACGAACAGCATCAGATCTGGATTTTGGAGGTTAATACCCTCCCGGCGCTATTCCCCTTTAAAAGTCTGGAAAACAAAGATATTTATAAAAAGATCCACCGTTATGCCGTTTCCTACGGCCGGTTTAAGAAATAGGCAGGAGACGACGTTAAGCATTCCGGCCCGTAATCATTCCGCAAAAAAAGCCCCGCCAACGGCGAGGCTTTAGTTAAATTAGGTTTAGATGTCCAGGTTTTTAACGGTTCTGGCATGCTCGTGAATGAAGTCACGGCGCGGCTCTACGTTATCGCCCATCAGCGTATCAAAAATGGCATCCGCTTGAATCGCGTCCGCGATCGAAACCTGCTGCATGGTCCGGCTCTCCGGATCCATCGTCGTTTCCCACAACTGCTCAGGGTTCATCTCGCCGAGACCTTTATAACGCTGCACATTGAATTTGGCATTCTCGCCGAAGGAAGCGATGATTTCATCCCGCTCTTTCTCGGATCCGGCATAACGAATGACCTTGTTACGCTCGACTTTAAAGAGCGGCGGCTGCGCGATGTACACGTAACCTGCTTCAATGATCTTCCGCATGTAACGGAAGAAGAACGTAAGCAGCAGGGTACGAATATGCGCGCCGTCAACGTCGGCATCGGTCATGATAATGACCTTGTGATAACGGGCCTTCGAAATGTCGAATTCTTCACCGATCCCGGTTCCGAGCGCCGTAATGATCGCCCGAATTTCCGCGTTGCTCAGAATACGGTCCAGACGAGCCTTCTCCACGTTCAGAATTTTACCGCGCAGCGGCAAAATCGCCTGGAAGTGCCGGTCTCGCCCTTGCTTCGCCGAGCCGCCTGCAGAGTCACCTTCGACGATGTATATTTCACTGATCGTCGCATCCTTGGAGGAGCAGTCCGCCAGCTTACCCGGCAGGGCGCTGACTTCAAGCGCACTCTTGCGCCGCGTCAACTCGCGGGCTTTACGCGCCGCTTCCCGCGCCCGGGAGGCTTGCAGTGCTTTTTCCAATACCCGACGGGCTACCGCAGGATTCTCTTCCAGGAATTCCTGGAGTTTCTCCGCGAACAGGGATTCCACAATACCGCGTACTTCACTGTTGCCGAGCTTCGTCTTCGTTTGGCCTTCGAACTGCGGTTCCGGAATTTTAACCGAAATAATCGAGGTCAATCCTTCACGAACGTCATCGCCGGTCAAGTTGTTGTCATTATCTTTGATCATGCTGTTCTTACGGGCATAATCGTTAATGATCCGGGTTAAGGCGCTTTTGAAGCCAGACTCGTGCGTTCCGCCTTCATGCGTATTGATGTTATTGGCAAAGGAAAAAATATTCTCCGTATAGCTGTCGTTGTATTGCAAAGCAACTTCTACCTGAATCATGTCACGTGCGCCTTCGACGTAAATCGGCGTCTCATGCAAAACTTCTTTGTTCTGATTCAGATATTTGACGTATTCCATAATGCCGCCCTCGTAATGGAACGAATCGGAGGCACCTGTACGTTCATCGGTGAGAGATATATTAATCCCCTTGTTCAGAAACGCCAATTCGCGAATCCGGGTCAACAGGATATTGTAATCAAAAACAGTCGTCTCCGTAAAAATTTCCGGATCCGGGAGAAACGTCGTCTTGGTTCCGGTAAAGTCGGAATCGCCTACCAGCTTAACATCATATTGCGGGGCTCCGCGACGATACTCCTGCTGATAAGTATGACCATCCCGATTAACCTGTACCACGACTTTTTCGGAAAGGGCGTTAACAACCGATACGCCTACCCCGTGTAAACCGCCGGACACTTTATATCCGCCACCGCCGAATTTCCCGCCGGCATGAAGCACGGTCATAACTACTTCCAGGGTCGATTTCTTCAGTTTCGTATTTTCACCAACCGGAATCCCCCGCCCGTTATCGATAACGGTAATGCTGTTATCCTCATGGACGAAAACGTCGATCTTGTTCGCATAGCCGGCCAGAGCTTCGTCAATACTGTTGTCGACGACTTCCCAGACCAAATGGTGCAGACCCCGGGCACTCGTTGAACCGATGTACATCCCCGGACGCTTGCGAACTGCCTCTAAACCTTCCAGTACCTGTATCTGACTCTCATCATACGATTGCTCGTTCATAGACAATGCCTTCACCTACTTCTATAGATTCTATGTCAACGGATTAGACCATAGATTGAATGTTCGACTTCTTCTTGAGCGTAGCAGAGGAAATCGGCGAATAGTACACAGTATTTTTGGTTACGACAATGGATTTAGGTTCTTCTTCTCCGATCCGCATCACATGTTTTTCCTTGATGGCGTGACTGACGAATTGTTTGGAGATTTTGGACGATTTCTCAATCGATATATCGAAGATCGCTACCAGTTCCGAAGAGAGAATGACCTTCTCCCCGCCCAAATGAATGTACATCGCTTCCCCCTTCTATTTCCGGACTTGTCCCTCTTGAACATGAAAAATGCTGGCGTCCTGAAGACGGCTGGCATTAAGACTCTCGATCCCAGTAGCCGTGATGAACGTCTGCACTTTACTTTGAAAAGTTTCGATCAATTGTGTCTGGCGGTAAGGATCCAACTCGGACAATACGTCATCCAGAAGAAGGATCGGGTATTCACCGATTTCCTCGTGGATAAGCTCAATCTCCGCCAGTTTAAGGGATAGCGCCGTCGTCCGCTGCTGGCCCTGGGAACCGAAACTTTGCGCTTCATTCCCGTTGATATGAAAGGCCAAATCATCACGGTGAGGACCCGAAAGGGTCATCCCGCGGCGGATTTCCTGATCCTTCGTTTGTGATAACTTTATCATAAATTGCTCCAATAAGACAGCTTCATCTTCTTCCTCAGCTTCTCCGAAGGACGGAAGATAGGATAATTTCAGGTTTTCGCCGCCCCCGGTAATGCCCTCGTGAATCTGCTGTGCCCATTTTTGCAGTTTTCTTATGAATTGTTTCCTTTTCTTGATGATTTTAACACCGTGCTCCGCCAGCTGCTCATTCCAGACTTCCAGCATCGTTCCCTTGTCCGAGCCTGAGCCCCACGCCTGTTTCAACAAGTTGTTGCGCTGGACGAGCACCTTTTGGTACTGCTGAAGGTGAAACAGATAGCTGGGCTGAACCTGTCCGATCTCCATATCGAGAAACCGGCGGCGCACCCCCGGCGTTCCCTTGACGATCTCCAGATCCTCGGGCGCGAACATAACGGCATTCAACACTCCGACAAAATCGCTCAACTTCCGCTGCTCCAGCCCGTTCAGTTTCGCCCGTTTACCTTGATGGGAGAAGCGCAGCTCCAGGCCGACCGCCCCGTATTTTCGCTCGATCTCCGCCGACACCGTAGCATGGTCCTTGCCAAAGGAGATCAATTCCTTATCCTTCGACGTGCGGTGCGACTTTGTCAGAGCTAGAACGAGCAGAGCCTCCAGCAAGTTTGTCTTGCCTTGGGCATTACGCCCGATCATCAGATTGACGCTGCCGAAGGAGTCCAGCGACAGCGTCTCGTAATTGCGGTAATTCATGAGTGATAATGATTTGACAAACACGTTATCCCAGGCCCTCCTCGTTTCCCCCTGTCATCCAGGTTCAGGGAGCCTCTATTCCTTGCCGCGAACCACTTGAAAAGAACCGCAATCCGCTACCTCAATCTCGTCACCGGGATACAATTTGCGTCCCCGACGATCTTCAGGCTCCCGGTTGACTTTTACGGCCCCTTCCTGCAGTAAAGCTTTGGCCATGCCTCCTGTTGAAACGCAATCGGCCAGCTTCAAGAACTGATCCAGCTTAATATACTCGCTGGAAATCTGAATGGTTTTCATGGATGTTCGAACTTCCTCTCTTCAGGTAGTCCCCCCGCTTAATTCGTTGTGCGGTAAGGGAGGATGAGATAAAGGCTTTGCGTATCGTCGACCGGTTTAACAATAATCGGGCTCATCGCTCCCGTAAAACCGATGTGCAGCTGCTCGCTTTCCACCACTTTCAGTACATCGAGCATATATTTGGAGTTGAACGAGATCCGCAGCGGGTCGCCCGTAAAGGAAGCCAGTTCCAGTTGTTCGGTAACCTTACCGAGTTCTGAAGAACTGGACGAAATTTCAATAGTGCCGTTCTCCATGGTCTGAAGGCGGACGATATTCGTCTTTTCCTCACGCGACAGCAAATAAGCGCGATCGATCGATTCGCTCAATTTTTTTGTATCCAATACCAGTTCTGTTTTGTAGGTTGTCGGAATAATCTTGGAAGTATCCGGATAAGTCCCGTCCAATATTCGGGAGTAGAACAGCACGCGGTCGATCTTAAACAAGACCTGGTTGTCCGCTACGACAATATCCACCCGTGTATTTTGGTCAGGAATGATTTTGCTCAGCTCATTCAGCGTTTTGCCGGAAATGACAATATTGCTGAAACGAACACCTTCGGCGTCATCGAGCTCTGCCATACGGCTGGCCAGACGGTGGCGGTCGGTTGCGACGAATTTGAATTGGTTGTCGCTAAGGTTCCACAATACCCCGGTCAAAATCGGCGAGCTTTCATTGGACGAAATGGAGAATGCGGTTTGCTTAACCATATTTTTGAGCAAATCGCCAGGAATGGAAATAACCTGATTCTCCTCAATGCTCGGAAGCACGGGGAATTCCTCAGGATCAAGCCCGACCATCTGAATATCGGTCGATCCGGAACGGATTTGCGTCTTGAATCCTTCAAGCACCTCCATCTCAATTTCGCTCGAAGGAAGCTTTTTGATGATCTCCACGAAGAACTTGGCCGGCAAAACGACGCTGCCTGGACGTTCTACCTGCACGATTTGTTTATCCTGATCTTCCGCCGGAATAAAGGCCTGAATGGAAATATCGGTATCGCTTGCGGTCAACGTCATTCCCTGAAAATTAACCTCCAGCTTAATCCCCGTCAAAATAGGGATCGTAGTCCGGCTTGAGATGGCCTTGGCCACATGTTGGATGGATTCGTTCAAATCGTGCTTCAAAACGCGGATTTTCATAAATTCAACTCCTAAAAAATTTATTATAGCATCGCAATATAAACACACTTAAAACAATCATAATTCACTTCGTTATGCATAAACTTGATTTTAGCAAGCAAATGCATTTGGGCTTAAATGGCTCTTTTCTATTTTAGCTCAATTTGAGCAGTTAAGCAGGACCTGAATTTGAATTTCTACCCTGGCGGCATGGCCGCTTTATAGGATGATGTATATCTTTAAAATATATAGAAGAAGTAGTAGGGGCCCTGAATATGTGGATAACGAGACGGAATATATGAAATGAAGCCTATCCACATGTGAATATCATGTGCATAGGCTTATAGCTTATTCAGGATGAGTTTTTGATTTTTTCCGTAATGTTGTTGATAACTTTATAGAGATCCTGGTCGACTTTGAGCTGCTGGGTTATTTTTTCGTGGGCGTGAATGACTGTCGTATGGTCACGGCCTCCGAAGGCATCCCCGATCTTAGGCAGCGAGAAATCCGTCAGCTCCCTCGATAAATACATGGCGATTTGGCGAGGGAAGGCGATTGCTTTTGTCCGTTTGCGGGCTTTGAAATCCTCAAGCCGCAAATTATAGTACTCTCCGACCTTTTGCTGAATGTCCTGAATGGTGATCATCTTCGGACGGCTGGAAGGTATGATATCCTTCAGCGCTTCGGCAGCCAGGTGGGTCGTAATATCCTGGTTAATGAGGGAGGAGTAGGCGACGACACGGATAAGGGCGCCCTCAAGCTCCCGGATGTTGGTATCGATTTGATTGGCGATATACATCATCGCTTCGTTCGGAATATCCAGGTTTTCCGCTTTGGCCTTCTTGCGGAGAATCGCGATCCGAGTCTCCAGGTCCGGTGGTTGAATATCCGTGATCAGGCCCCATTCAAACCGGGATCTGAGCCGCTCTTCCAGCGTCGGTATTTCTTTTGGCGGACGGTCACTGGAAATAATGATCTGCTTGCGTTCCTCGTGAAGCGCATTAAACGTATGGAAAAACTCTTCCTGGGTCGATTCCTTGCCGGCGATAAATTGAATATCGTCGATCAGCAGGATATCGATGTTCCGGTATTTGTTGCGGAAGCTTTCCGCCCGGTTGTCCCGAATGGAGTTGATGAATTCGTTCGTGAATTTCTCGGAAGAAATGTAAACGACCTTACTGCTGGGGCTATGTTCCAGAATGTAATGTCCGATCGCGTGCATCAAGTGCGTTTTGCCAAGTCCGACGCCGCCGTATAGAAATAACGGGTTATAAGCTCGTGCGGGAGCTTCGGCTACGGCGAGGGATGCAGCATGGGCAAACCGGTTGCCCGAACCGATGACGAACGTATCGAACGTATATTTCGGGTTGAGCATATTGGAAACGCTTTCCTCCGCTTGGACGGGTGCAGGGGGCTCCTTATATACCTGGGTTTGCTCGGGCACCGCAGATTCCTCAATGACGAAGGAAACGTCGACTTGTTTGCCAAGGTATTCATAAACGGTGGTTGCAACCAGTTTGGTATACCGGCTTTCCAGCCATTCCACGGCAAACGTGGTCGGAGCGGATATTACGATCTGGCGGTCGTTCAACGAGACAATTTTGGTCGCTTTAAACCAGGTATCGAAGCTGGGTTTGCTGAGTTTGGTATTGATGATGGATAAAATATGCTGCCATATATCGGAGGTATGGCTATCCACAGCGGTCACTCCTTTTAAATCTTCCAATTGTGGCATGAGCCATGCAGAAAGGGGTCGAATAAACATAAATAAAGGGGAATATTATCCCCATGAGTCAGAAAAGTGGAATCATTACAAACAAGGATAAATTCGAATTGTTCACAATTTTATCCACAGCCTGTTAATAATTATTGACTTAAACTTAGATATTCACAACAAAAGCAATATAATCATAGCAAAAGAAGCCTTATATTTCAATGCAATGCTGTATTTTATCCACAAATTCAATAACTTGTGTATAATTTTAACTCACACCACTACATATTGTTTATAATTTGTTTAAAATTCGACAGGATCCGATTTTCTCCGAAAAAAATTATACACAGGATGTTCAATATCGAAAATTACTTATCGACAGTTCTTTAGGGCTGGGTTCATCGATCGTTCTTAAAATCGGGAACCTAATAACAAGATTAGGAAGGGCGGATGGCAATTTGAGGAGGGAGGAGTAGGTTTAGATTATAGGCATAGCAAAGAGCAGGTTTTGCAACCTGCTCTTTTTATTTATTTAAAATTAGGCTGAAAAGCTTAATCTGCCGCCGGCAAATTCCGTTGGAATTTGGCGATCGCTTCATAATCTTCCTCCAACTTGCGGGAAATTCGGATGAAAATCGGGAGGAGCTCCTTGTAAATAGCGGCATGCTCCTTGATCGGGGCATGTTCAAAGGTACCGCCGACCATCTCTGACACTACATCAAACGAGTCGATCTTGCCCAGCGCATATAATCCGAGCACTACAGCACCGAGACAGGAGCTTTCGAAGCTTTCGGGAATAACAACCTCTTGGTCGAAAATATCCGCCAGCATTTGCCGCCAAAGCGGAGAACGCGCAAATCCGCCTGTCGCCTGAATTTTTTCGGGCCGGCCGATCTGTTCTTCCATAGCGAGCAGCACGGTATATAAGTTATAAATGACGCCTTCCAGTACGGAACGAATCATATGTTCCTTTTGATGGTGCAATGTCAGGCCGAAAAAGGATCCGCGAGCGTTAGGATTCCATAAGGGAGCTCGCTCTCCGGCCAAATAAGGGTGAAAGAGCAGTCCATCCGAACCGGGACGTACCTTTTCGCCGATTTTGGTCAGCACATCGTAGGGGCTAATTCCGAGACGCTTTGCCGTTTCAACCTCCGAAGCGGCGAATTCATCCCGCACCCAGCGAAAAATAACCCCGCCGTTATTGACCGGCCCGCCGATAACCCAATGCTTCTCAGTCAGCGCATAGCAGAAAATTCGCCCTTTCGGGTCGGTTTTAGGACGGTCGACAACAGTGCGGATAGCGCCGCTTGTACCGATCGTCACGGCTACGACCCCCGGTTTGATGGCATTGACGCCTAGATTGGATAATACGCCGTCGCTAGCCCCGATGACGAACGGAGTGGAGGCGAGAAGCCCCATTTCGGCCGCATAGGTTCCCGAAAGTCCCTTCATAACATGAGTGGTCGGCACGAGGGTCGATAATTGGTCCGGCGTGATGCCTGCAATCTTCAACGCTTCCTCGTCCCAGTCCAGGTTCTCCAGATTCATTAGACCGGTACTGGAGGCGATGGAGTGGTCCACGACATATTCACCGAACAGTTTGGCAAAGACATATTCTTTAATAGAAATAAACTTATTCGCTTTATTAAAAATATCGGGCATGTCATGGCGCAGCCATAGAAGCTTGGATAAGGGGGACATCGGATGGATTGGGGTACCGGTACGCAGATAGATCTCATGTCCGCCGAGCTCGTTTTTTAATTTTTCCGACCATTCCACGCTCCGATTGTCCGCCCACGTTAGACACCGCATCAACGGCTGACCTTCTTGGTCAACCGGGATTACGCTGTGCATGGCCGTGCTGAAGGAGACCAACATAATCTGTTCAGGGGCAGCTCCGCTTTGATCCATCACGTGACGGACGGCGGCCAGCATCGCAGCGAAAATCTCCTCCGGATCCTGTTCCGCCACATCGGCCGTCGGCGTATATAGCGGATAGCCTTCATTTGCCGTCGACACGATTTTTCCGTTTTCTTCGAATAATACAGCCTTGGTGCTTGTCGTTCCTATATCGATACCTATCATATAAGAAAGTTGATTCATCCGAGTTACCTTCTCTCCCATAAATTTATATTTATTTCTTTAGAAAACACTGGCGAGAAGAATCAGCGCCAAGCCAACGACGGAAAGGATCGTCTCCATCACCGTCCAGGATTTCAGAGTTTGCGGGACCGTCATGTTGAAGAATTCTTTGACCATCCAGAACCCTGCATCATTTACATGCGACAGGACGATGGAGCCCGCACCGGTTGCCAGAACCACTAGCTCCACGTTAGCGCCGGGCGTAAGGGCCAATACCGGAGCGACAATGCCAGCGGCGGTCGTCATGGCGACAGTGGCCGAACCGGTGGCTACCCGGATCAGTGCAGCGACGAACCAGGCAAACAGGATCACGTTGACATGAGCTCCCGTGGCAATTTCCGCAATCGCAGTGCCTACGCCGCTGTTAATGAGCACCTGCTTGAAGGCTCCGCCGGCTCCAATGATTAGAACAATCGTAGCGATCGGGGCAAGACATTCGCTTGTAAACTTGGAAATATCATGCTTCGTAAAGCCTCTGGAGAAGCCGAGCGAGAAGAAGGAGAAGACGACGGCAATCAGCAATGCCATAATTTCATGGCCGATAAATTCGCAGAACAGCGTGAAGCCGCTGGTAGCTTGCGGGTCGATAATGTCGGCGATGGAGCCGATCAGCATCAGAATTACCGGCAGAAGGATGGTAAACAGGGTGATTCCGAAACCCGGAAGTCTTCTGTTACCTTTCACGGCAAATTGCTCCGCCAGTTCAGCGGGCGGTTCCAGCACGATACGCTTACCGATGAATTTACCAAAAAGCGGACCGGCAATAATAGCGACGATAATGCCGATCACAAGGGAATAAAGAATGGTCCGGCCAAGATTGGCGCCGTAAGCATCAATGGCGATCATGGGTGCCGGATGCGGCGGCACAAGTCCGTGCACGGTCGAAAGGCCCGCCAAAATCGGAATTCCGATTTGCAGCAACGACATTTTTGTTTTTCTGGCTACAGTGAAGACAATGGGGATAAGCAGGATAACTCCTACCTCAAAAAAGACAGGAATCCCGACGATAAAACCGACGATCATCATCGCCCAATGGACTCTTTTTTCTCCAAACCGGTCGACCAGCGTAGTGGCAATTTGCTCCGCACCGCCGGATTCGGCCATCATTTTGCCCAGCATGGTGCCAAGGCCGATGACAATCGCTATGGTGCCCAGTGTGCCTCCAAGTCCGCTTGTGATCGAATTGACCACATCGAGCGGCTTCATCCCGGCCAGCAGACCGAGCAGCAAAGCGGAAATTAATAAGGTCACGAACGGATTCCATTTATATTTGGAAATCAGGACGATAAGAAACACGATCGTCACCAGGGTCCATAATAGCAAGGTGGCGTTGTGGCTCATGTTGAATAACGTGCTCATGGTGTTCCTCCTTTTATTTACCCTGAAAAATACATACATCTGTATGTTCTTAATATAAAGCGAACGTTTTGGGATAGGGGATCCTTTGGAAGTGCGCGCCTAATGACGAAAGTCAGCGGTGGAGCGACGAACAACAGATCACATGGCCCAAAATGTGAGCGATATATATGTTATTTTTGTCGATTATTTCATGGACGTATGCAAGGTATTTCTGGAATCTGCAAAATACTCCTCAATCCGTGCCGAAATGATGGCCGGGTCTCTGGACTCCAGTCCTTTAAGCAGCTTACGGTGCTTATCCACCACATAGGCGATTTTGTCTTCCCCTTGGGACAATACATCTTCCGTCGTTATAAGCATTACGGTCATTACGATCTGCCGGATGCTGGTCCATAAATGCAAAATTCGCGTATGATTGGCGGAAGAGATGATGAGTTCATGAAAGGACAGGTCCTGATAAGCAAATTCCACAATATCGCGGTATTTGGCAGCGAGCTCCATTTTATCGATGATTTGGTGAAGCCGGGCGATTAACGGAGCGGGATCTTCCTCCGCGAGGCGCTGCCAGGCAAAGCTCTCAATGAGATACCGGACATCGTACAGTTCATCGATGTCTTTTAATAGAAGACCGTTTACTACGGCCCCCATCCGCTGCAAGGTGATGAGGCCTTCGCCGGATAGCGTTTTCATGGCTTCGCGGACCGGTGAACGGCTTGTTCCGAAGTCCGCGGCTATGCGGTTTTCGGACAGCACCTCGCCTGGCTTGATGGTGTTGTTAATGATTTGAAGGCGCAGCTCGCAGGCGATGGATTCGCCCAGCGAGCTGCCCTTCAACCAAGAAGCGGGAAACTTCATAATATGGTTGGCTCCTATCTTATTCTGCAGATTCGACTGCATGGCCGCCGAATTCGTTGCGCAGGGCAGCGACGACCTTGCCGTGGAACGTGTCGGATTCAAGAGAGCGATACCGCATGAACAGGGACAACGCGATTACCGGAGCGCTCGCTTGAAGATCCAGTGCGGTTTCAACGGTCCATTTTCCTTCGCCGGAAGATTTCATGACACCTTTGATTCCCTCGAGTTTAGGGTCTTTGGAGAAGGCATTTTCCGTCAATTCCATCAGCCAGCTGCGGATGACGGAGCCGTTGGACCAAACGCGGGCCACATCTTCGAAATTGTAATTAAACGGACTTTTCTCAAGCACCTCAAACCCTTCGGCAATCGCCTGCATCATGCCGTATTCGATACCGTTATGAACCATTTTAAGAAAATGTCCGCTGCCGTTCTGGCCTGCATACAGGTAACCGCGATCGACGGCGATATCCTTGAAAATCGGTTCGATCGTACGGAATACCGATTCATCTCCGCCGATCATGAAGCAACCGCCGTTATTGGCGCCTTCCACGCCGCCGGAAGTTCCTACATCAAAGAAATTAATACCGTGGCCGGATAGCTTCTCAGCTAGAGCCAGAGAATCTTTGTAATGCGAATTGCCGCCATCGATTACGATATCGCCTGGTGTGAGCAGGGGAATCAATGTATCCACTACGGACTGAACCGCCGGACCGGCCGGAACCATGACCCAAACGATACGCGGTGTCTCCAGGGAGTGGACAAGCTGTTCAAGACTGGAGGCGGGAATCGCTCCTTCTTTTTCCGCATTCTGAACGGCTTCTTTGTTCATATCGAATGCAACGACTTCATGTTGATGCTCAAGCAGATTGTGTACGAGGTTGTATCCCATTTTGCCGAGCCCGATCATGCCTAATTTCATAAAATAAACATCCTTTCGCATACCAGTATACTTGTATACAACTTGCTCATAATCCATATTACTCCGATCAACGTTCGCTGTAAACCGTGTGAAAGCGATTGCCGATCGATTCCATTCCAAGTAAATAAGAAGAACGATTTCGATTCTTCATCTATATATAGGATCAGATTTAAATACTTTTCCACATGTGCATAACTTTTATTCTGAAAGGCAATAAAGGGCGGGTTGTGGAAAACTTTTTGACAGTTCGGAAGCCAGCCTATAAATCGTAAAAAGAAATGCCGGGCTCGGTTGACTTTTCAGAGGGGTTATGGTTAAATGTAAAAAGGCATTTTCTGTGGATATGAAAATGGTAAATATACAGTGATCGATTCCTGTTAAGGGGGTGCAATAAATGAAACCGACTTTCAAACCAAATGTGAGCAAACGTAGTAAGGTTCATGGTTTCCGTAAAAGAATGAGCACGAAAAACGGCCGCAAGGTTCTCGCAGCTCGCCGTCAAAAAGGCAGAAAAGTATTGAGTGCGTAATGCGTGTATAAAGACCACTACGGTGGTCTTTTTTTACATTAGATCGTATAGATGTTTTTTGGGTTCCCCGCAAAGATGAAGATGGTAATGGGTTGAAAAACCCCGCTTTGCGGGGTTCTTTTGTATCGTTTATGGTTTTTGGGATTGGTCCATAATTACAGTAGCACTTTACCCGTTTACGGGGTTAAGTCAGGAGAAAAGCTCGTGCATAGAAAGCTTAGATTAAGAAACCGGGCGGACTTCAGCCGGGTGTATCGGTACGGAAAGTCTTTCGCCAACCGTCAACTCGTTGTTTATTATTCGGCCAAGCCTGATATCGAGCGTTTTCGGCTCGGCGTTTCAGCTAGTAAAAAGATCGGCAACGCCGTCGTCCGTAACCGGATGCGCCGGATGCTGAAGGAAATTGTACGCCTGCATGAACCCGAGATCCGGGATCATATGGATTTGATCCTCATCGTCCGCAATGGGGCGGTCGGAATGGAGTATAAGGAATTGGAGAAAAGTGTGCTTCACGTGTTGCGCAAAGCCTCGCTGCTCAAGCCTTCCGGACGGTAAGCATGCTTGTTTCTTTGTCCATATAAATATGGTATGATTTACAATGATGGATAGGTTTAAGAGAGGGGTTTTGAAGTGTCGCGTATTACGAATAACAAAAGGAAATGGCTTCTCCTCATCCTCGCAATCGGCCTGATGACTTTGCTGGCTGGCTGCGGTACGCAAAGCAGCAATTTCGCAAGCACTACTGAGGATATGGCGAAGAGCGGTTCCTGGTGGACAGCAAACGTCGTTTATTATTTCTCGCTTGCTTTGGATACGTTTGCGGATTGGTTCGGCGGAGCATACGGTTTGGCCATTCTCGTCATGGTGCTGATCGTTCGGACGTTGATTTTACCGCTTACCTTGAAACAGGTCAAGAGCTCGAAAGCGATGCAGGCGATTCAGCCTGAGATTCAGAAGATCAAAGAGATGTACAAGGATAACCCGGAGAAACAGCAGCAAGAAACGATGAAGCTGTTCCAGGAAAATAAGGTAAATCCGATGGCCGGTTGCTTCCCGTTAATCATTCAAATGCCGGTGTTCATCGCTTTATATAACTCAATTTATCACAACTCGGCGATCCGTGATCATTCCTTCTTATGGTTGCAGCTCGGTGAACCCGATAAATGGTACATTTTACCGATCATTGCTGCATTGACGACATTCATTCAAACCAAGATGATGTCGAACATGAACCCGGGCGGTATGCAGGGTCCGATGCAGTTTATGATGTTCGTTTACCCGATTTTGATTTTTGTCATGGCGATGAATTTTGCCGCCGCACTTCCGTTGTACTGGATTTTCAGTAACCTGTACACGATTGGTCAGAACTACTTTATTTACCGTAAGAAAGAACCCGTTCTTGCAACTACTGTCGCCAGCACTGGCTCAAGCACCTCTGGTAAATCGAAAAAGGGCGGTTCGAATCTAAAAGCCGGTCATCCCGGCAAAGGTGCCAAGGAGGCCAAAAAATCGAAATGAGAAGCATAGTGACGTCGGGAAAAACCGTTGAAGCAGCTGTAAAACAAGGATTGGCCAAGCTCGGCACTACCGAGGATCAAGTTGCCGTGAATGTGTTGGAGCAGCCATCAAAAGGATTCCTGGGCCTGATTGGCGTCAAGGAAGCCAGAGTCGAATTGACTTTGCTGACCGATGACAAGCCATCGGCTGCGCCGCAAGGGACCGCTTCGGAGGAACGTGCGTCCGTGACCCATAAGGATCATGGAGCTGCGGATACCAATGCCGGACAGGACCCTTATGAAGTGGCGGCGTCATTTATCAGGGACGTCGGTGAGAACATGGGCCTTCATGTGGATGTGGAAATTGTCCATAAGAAGGACAACACCGTACTGAACATCTCAGGCAGTGATCTTGGCGTATTGATCGGCCGGAGAGGGCAAACCCTCGACTCGTTGCAATATCTCGCCAACATTATCGCCAATCGTTACTCGGACAGCTTCATTCGTATCGTATTGGATGCGGAGAACTTCCGTGAACGGCGGAGAAAGACTTTAGAGGATCTGGCGGTTAGACTGGCGGGACGGGTCATTCGGACTCGCAAGGAAGTAGCCCTTGAGCCGATGTCGCCGCAAGAACGTAAAGTGATCCATTCCAAACTTCAGGATCATCCGGAGGTTAAGACCTACAGCAAAGGCGAGGAGCCTAACCGTCGGGTCATTATTACACTGAAGCAGAGTAAATGATGAATGAAGACGCAATGGCGTTTTGCCCCGGCAAATGTCATTGCGTTTCTTTTATATCTCAACCCTCCCAAACCCTCCCTTACCGTAAGGGAGGGCCCCCCGAGGGCACGCTGCCCTAGGGGATCACCCGCAAACTGGAGGAACGTGGGAGATGGAGAGATGCTCCCTTGTCCGCTGTCCCCTTCGGGGATGCGCTTGGGTTTGGTGCGAGGCACGCTTTTCCCCCTTCGGGTACGTCTTATTTTTGGCGACCCCGAATTACCTGGTTTTTGGAGGCACTGCTGCTTTCGAAGCACCCGGGAGGACTTTGGCGGAATGAGCCGCTTGTCGCCCCTTCGGGGTACGCTATACTTTAAGAACTCCTGCATTGGAGTAAGGCGCTATTGGTTGCGGTTATATCTGCTACTTGTGATTAATGAGGCGCTGTTCCCTTTGGGAATACGCTAGACTGGAGCGAGACTTTTTGCGGGTGAATCGTTAGAGGAGCAAGGCCGTTTAAATTCGGGAAGCGTCAGCGTTCGCCTTTGCAGCCGGATTAAGACCCTTAGGGTGTTATATAATCGAAATAATCTGGCTGCAACAGCAATCGGAGGATCAAACGGATTGCGGAGCGGCCAGGATTCACTATTAATTTTAATATTCGAGGTGACAATATATGCTTAGCGATACGATCGCCGCGATTTCAACCGCGGTAGGCGAGAGCGGAATTGCCGTGATCCGGGTCAGCGGACCCGAGGCGATTGCCGAAGTGGGACGGTTGTTCCGTTCCAAAATTGCATTGCCGGAGGCTGAAAGCCATACGGTGCATTACGGATTCATCATAGATCCGGAAACGGGCGAGAAGCTGGAGGAGGTTCTCGTATCGCTGTTTCGGGCTCCCCGTTCCTTTACCACGGAGGATGTAGTGGAAATCAGTACGCACGGGGGCATTATTTCCGTGAAACGCGTGATGGATTTACTGCTGCAGCAGCGGGATATCCGTTTGGCGGAGCCAGGGGAATTCACGAAACGCGCCTTCTTGAACGGACGGATCGACTTGTCTCAGGCGGAGGCTGTCATTGACTTGATCCGGTCGAAATCGGACCGGGCTTTCTCGGTGGCGCTAAAGCAAGTGGAAGGGGACTTGTCGCGTAAAATAAACACCCTGCGGCATTCCCTGGTAGAGACGCTTGCCCATATCGAGGTGAACATCGATTATCCGGAGCATGACGTGGAGTCGATGACCACCGAATTCATTAAGAACAAATGCACGGAGGTAACCGAGGGAATCGAGACCCTTTTGAAAACGGCGAATCAGGGAAAAATATTACGGGAAGGCATCACGACAGCTATAGTAGGGCGGCCGAATGTGGGCAAATCCTCGCTGTTGAACGCCTTGGCCCGGGAAAATAAAGCGATCGTTACCGATATTCCCGGTACGACGCGCGACGTGATCGAAGAATACGTGACGATTAACAATATTCCATTGAAGCTGCTCGATACGGCAGGAATCCGTGAAACGATGGATGTCGTTGAACGGATCGGAGTAGAGCGCTCGAAAGCGGCGGTCCTGGAGGCGGATCTCATCCTCCTGGTGCTGAACAGCTCCGAGCCGCTTCATGAAGATGAAATAAAGCTGATGGAGCAACTAAGCGGTCGTCCAACGCTGGTGCTTTTGAACAAAATCGACCTACCACAGCAGCTGGACAGAGGGAAAGTAGCACTTTATTTCCCGGAAAATGCAATCGTCGAATTGTCCGCAAAAACGCAGGAGGGATTGGACCATCTGGAAGATGCTATATCCCAACTCTTCTTTGGCGGTAAGCTGGAGTCCGGGGATTTAACTTATGTGAGCAATGTGCGTCATATCGCCCTGCTCAAAAAGGCGAAACAGTCACTGGCTGAAGCTTATGATGCTGCAGATAGCGGCATACCGATTGATATCATGCAAATCGATGTAAGGCTGGCCTGGGAGCAGTTAGGCGAAGTTATTGGCGATTCGGCACCAGATGCGCTGATCGACCAAATATTTTCACAATTCTGCTTAGGAAAATAAAGGTTTGGAGCTATTCCAATCCGGAGATCGTGGTATGATGATGGGGATCCAATTAATGCATTAAATTTTAATTAAATGGAGAGGACTGTGCAGAGGCGAGTCCATCTTCTTATCTATTGGTAAAGTAAAAAAACTTAGGAGGTTGATTCGATGGGATATGATGCCGGAAGCTATGACGTAATCGTAGTCGGAGCAGGGCATGCGGGCTGTGAGTCCGCGCTGGCGGCGGCTCGGATGGGTTGCCGTACGCTGATGATTACGATTAATTTGGACATGGTCGCCTTTATGCCGTGCAATCCTTCGATTGGCGGCCCGGCAAAGGGCCATGTTGTGCGCGAGGTTGATGCGCTAGGCGGAGAGATGGGCCGCAATATAGACAAAACTTTTATCCAAATGCGGATGTTGAATACCGGTAAAGGCCCGGCGGTACACGCTTTGCGGGCTCAAGCGGATAAATTTTCATACCAGCATACAATGAAAGAAGCGATGGAGAAGGAACCGAACCTGACTATGCGTCAGGGAATGGTTGAAGAACTGATCGTGGAGAACGGAAAATGCGTCGGTGTTGTTGCCCAAACGGGTGCGGAATACCGGGCAAAAGCCGTAGTGTTGACGACTGGAACCTATTTGCGCGGTAAAATTATTATGGGCGAGCTCATGTATGAGAGCGGTCCTAACAATCAACAGCCTTCCGTGAAGCTGTCTCAAAACTTGAAGGAACTGGGCTTTGATTTGGTTCGGTTCAAGACAGGTACCCCACCGCGGGTGCATAAGGACAGCATTGATTTTTCGCAAACGGAAATTCAGCCCGGCGATGATAAGCCGAAGTTCTTCTCTTATGAGACAAAGAGCTCGGACAATGAGCAATTGCCTTGCTGGCTGACCTATACATCTACGGAGACGCATGACATTATTAATGCAAATCTCCATCGGGCACCGATGTTCTCCGGGGTAATTGAAGGGACGGGACCTCGCTACTGTCCTTCCATAGAGGACAAAATTGTCCGTTTTGCCGATAAGCCGAAGCACCAGATTTTCCTCGAGCCGGAGGGCAAGAATACTTCGGAGTACTATGTACAGGGCTTTTCAACCAGTATGCCTGAGGATGTTCAGTTGAAAATGCTGCGCTCCGTTCCCGGCCTGCAAAATGCGGAAATTATGCGGAACGGCTATGCCATCGAATATGATGCGGTCGTACCGACTCAGCTATGGCCATCGCTGGAGACCAAGCGTCTTCCCGGCCTTTTTACGGCGGGACAAATTAACGGAACATCCGGTTACGAGGAAGCGGCGGGACAAGGAATCATGGCCGGAATCAATGCTGCGCGCAAGGTACAGGGTAAAGAACCGGTCATTCTGGACCGTTCGCAGGGGTATATCGGTGTTCTCATCGATGATTTGGTAACCAAAGGGACCAATGAACCGTACCGTTTGCTCACTTCCCGCGCCGAATATCGGCTCTTGCTTCGCCATGATAATGCCGATTTGCGTCTGACGCCGATCGGGTATGAAATTGGCCTGATTACGCAGGAACGTTACAACCAATTTCTTGATAAAAGGGAAAAGGTGGAACGCGAAATTGAGCGGTTGCGGGAAACGAAAGTACGTCCATCGGAGATTAATCCTCTGTTGGAGTCGATCGGCTCAGCGCCGATTCAAGACGGCAGCAACCTGTTGACGATTTTGCGCCGCCCCGAAGTAAGTTATACACATGTGGGTAACTCGTATCCTTCCGACTTGGAATTGGATGAGGAAATGAAGGAGCAAGTCGAAATTCAGATCAAATATGCAGGCTACATTGAGAAGCAATTGCTTCATGTTGAGAAATTACAAAAAATGGAAAAGAAAAAAATCCCTACAAATATTAAATATGAAGAGATTCAGGGACTGGCGATGGAAGCTCGTCAAAAACTCGCCAAGATTCGTCCGATCTCAATCGGGCAGGCTTCGCGTATAGGCGGGGTTACTCCTGCGGATATTTCCATTTTATTGGTATACTTGGAACACTATAATCGGGTAACTGCGGCAGGAGGATAAGACCTTGGATTCAATACAAACTCAATTTCATGACTTGTTGAGCAAACAGAACATCGTCTTGTCTCCCGAGCAGATGCAACAATTCGAGACTTATTATGAGGAACTGGTATCCTGGAACGAAAAAATGAACTTAACCGGCATTACGGAACGGGATCAGGTTTATATCAAACATTTCTATGATTCAGTAACGCTTTCCTTCTATTTAAAGATGGATCAGATTCATAGCTTGGCGGATATAGGATCGGGAGCAGGCTTTCCGGGAATACCTTTAAAAATATGCTTTCCGCATCTGAAATTAACTATTGTCGACTCTTTAAATAAACGAATCCTCTTCTTGCAAAATGTTGCTGATAAGCTGGGTTTGAAAGATGTGGAACTTCTTCACGGCAGGGCGGAGGATATGGCACGTAACGAAGGGTTGCGTGATTCATTCGATCTGGTAACGGCACGAGCGGTAGCTCGCATGGCTGTACTAAACGAATTTTGTCTTCCTTTTGCCAAACCGGGCGGCACTTTCGCTGCAATGAAGGGCAGTGATCCTGCAGAAGAGGTACGGGAATCGGCGAAGAGTTTATCGGAGCTAAGAGGAAAGCTGAAGGATAGTCATCATTTTTCTCTTCCGATGGAAAATTCGGAGCGCCATATTATTTGGGTTAGCAAAACCGGACCGACGCCTAAGAAGTATCCCCGCAAAGCGGGCACTCCTTTAAAATCGCCAATTTTATAATATTGAATGAACCAACCTCCTAGCAAATTGTTCCACGTGAAACAACTTTGCCAGGGGGCTTTTTTTTGTCATAAAGGCAAGCTTGTTTATCTTAAAATTCATTTATAAGAGAATAGGATTATAGAGGAAAAAGTGGTAGAATAGATATATCGCTAATTATTGTCGGGGCATTTGCTTCAACATTGGCTAATCCTAACTCATGCAATAGCCAAAAGGTGAGAATTTACCTTTTTGCACAATCGTTGTCCTGGGGTTGTATTTGCTTCAAGATATCGTTTATACATAGGGAGTCTTGCCTTAGGATGGGTGTATTTGCCCGGTTTCAATCGCATTTTCATTTGGAAGAAAATGTGCTTATAAGGTATGCCTTATGTCACTATGAAATTAGGTGGTAATCTGCGGAATGAAAGAACAATTTTCTAAATTGTTTGGTTTAACCGAACGATCGAACGGTGATGAAGTTAAGCAAATCCCGGTTGGGGATATAGTAGGGAGTCCTTATCAACCCCGCACTATTTTTGATGATGAGAAAATTGATGAGCTCTGCCAAACGATCCGTACTCACGGTGTTATTCAGCCGATCGTTGTCCGCTTCAGAAATGACAAGTATGAGATCATCGCCGGGGAGCGCCGCTGGCGTGCGGTTAAGAAGCTGGGCATGGATACGATTCCGGCTATTGTGCGGGATTTTAATGATTCCCAAGCCGCTTCCATTGCACTGATTGAAAACTTGCAACGCGAAGGACTTACTGCGATTGAAGAAGCGCTGGCCTATCAGAACCTGATCGATTTGCATCAGCTGACCCAGGAGAGCCTGGCTCAAAGACTCGGGAAAAGCCAGTCTACGATTGCCAACAAAATCAGACTTCTTCAGCTTCCTGAAACCGTAAAGACGGCATTAATGGAACGGAAGATTACGGAGCGCCACGCACGGGCATTACTTTCGCTGGATTCCGAAGAATTGCAGCTTAAAGTGCTGGAAGAAGTCATAACCAAGGAATTAAATGTAAAACAGACGGAAGCGCGGATTGCATTCTATAAAGAGGTTGCCAAGAACAAAAAGGCCTCGAAGCGTATTTCCTTCACTAAAGACGTGAGACTCGCGTTAAACACGATTCGCCAATCCATTGATATGGTCTCCGGTTCCGGACTCGCTATTAAAACGGCGGAAAAGGATCATGAGGATCATTACGAAATCGTTATTCAAATTCCAAAAAGATAATGTCCTTATCCACTGGCCATAACCGAAAGGTCCGAGGTCAGTTTCTTTTTTGAAATCGAGCCGTAAGACGTAAGTCGCCAGGAGCACTGTGGTCTTTTTGTAGCAACAACTTGGTGAATACTTGCATATTTTTATAATCTACAAGAAGATTCTTCTATTATATTGAGGTGAAATGGATTGTCTAAAATAATTGCCATTGCTAACCAAAAAGGGGGCGTCGGAAAAACGACGACTTCCGTCAATTTGGGAGCTGGACTTGCATCAATAGGTAAGAAAGTTCTCCTTATTGATATCGACCCGCAAGGAAACACAACAAGTGGCGTAGGCATTAATAAAGCAGATGTAGCCAACTGTATTTATGATGTGTTGATCAATGAGGTGGATCCGAAAGAAGCGATCGCTCCGACCGATATTGATGGATTGAACATCATTCCTGCAACGATTCAACTGGCAGGGGCCGAGATTGAATTGGTTCCTACGATCTCGCGTGAAGTGAGATTAAAGAAATCGCTGCAGCAGGTTAAACATATGTATGATTATATTTTGATTGACTGCCCGCCGTCGCTCGGTATTTTGACGATAAATTCTTTGACGGCTGCGGATTCGGTACTCATTCCAATTCAGTGCGAATATTATGCATTGGAAGGATTGAGCCAGTTACTGAATACGGTACGTCTTGTTCAAAAACACTTGAACACTTCTTTGCAGATAGAAGGGGTATTGCTGACGATGTTTGATGCCCGTACAAATCTTGGTATTCAAGTCATTGAAGAAGTGAAGAAGTATTTCCAGCAAAAAGTTTATAGAACGGTTATACCACGGAATGTTAGACTTAGCGAAGCGCCTTCTCACGGTCAGTCCATCATAACGTATGATCCCAAATCGAAGGGCGCCGAAGTGTATCTAGAGTTGGCAAAGGAAGTGGTTTCCTATGAATAAACGTTTGGGGAAGGGCTTGGATGCATTGATCCCGTCGCTTTCGGTTCAGGAAGACGATAAGGTGATTGAGATTCCATTGAAGCAGCTTCGTGCTAATCCTTACCAGCCAAGAAAAACCTTTGACGAAGAAGCTATCCGGGAATTAGCGGAATCGATTCGTCAGCACGGCGTAATCCAACCAATTATTGTACGCAGTGTATTGAAGGGGTATGAAATCATTGCCGGGGAGCGACGTTTTCGCGCCTCGCAATTTTGTGGAAATACAACGATCCCTGCGGTAGTAAGAGCTTTCTCTGACCAGCAGGTCATGGAAATCGCACTCATTGAAAACCTGCAGCGGGAAAACTTGAACGCCATGGAAATCGCTGTGGCCTATCAAGGCTTGATGGATCAATTCCAATTAACGCAGGAAGAACTTTCCTTAAAGGTAGGGAAGTCCCGTTCCCATATTGCAAACTTTCTGAGATTGCTGTCGCTTCCAGAGGAAGTGAAGGATTATGTTTCACGTGGAACATTATCTATGGGGCATGCAAGAGCCTTGGTCGGATTGAAGGACGCTGGAAAGATTAAACAGCTGGCTAAGCAATGCATCGATCATGAGTGGAGCGTGCGCGACCTGGAGGATGCGGTAAAGCAATTGGACCGGAGCAAACAGGACAAAGCCAAACTCGTAAACAAGAAGCGCGACCCCTATATGGACGAAGTGGAAGAAAACCTGCGGGAGCGTTACAAGACAACAGTTAAGATTAAGGCAACTAAGGAAAAAGGAAAAATTGAAATCAACTTTTACAGCAAACAGGATTTGCAGCGCTTGCTCGATTTGTTGAATTGACAATGAACTGACATGACATACCCGGCTATCCTGTGGGGTAAGAGAGGCCTGTCCTTTCCTCGGGAAGTTGGGTATGTCATTGTATTCTAGGGAGAAAAAAAGGTTGCCGGATGGAGAAAGAGGGTAATCAGTATGAAGCAGCAATCGGTAATTTATTTGGACCATGCCGCTACCTCCTGGCCGAAACCGGCGGGTGTAGGAGAGGCGATGATGGAAATCCTTAACGGGCCATCTGCGAACTCCGGACGAGGAAGCTATGGCATGGCGTTAAAGGCAGCTCGCACTATATTTCAAACCCGAGTACGGCTTGCCAACCTGTTTCATATTGATAACCCGAATGATATTGTGTTCACCTCCAATACGACGGAAGCTCTGAACTTGGCGATTAAAGGCTGTCTGAAGCCGGGAGATCACGTGATTGCGACGATGGTAGAGCATAATTCGGTCAGAAGGCCATTGGAATATTTGAAGAGAACTCAAGGGATTCAGGTGGATTATCTCGCTCTGAATTCGGAGGGGGAGCTGGATCTAGCGGAATTGGAGCGAGCTTTTAGACCAGAGACGAAATTACTAGTATGTGCTCATAGCTCGAATTTACTTGGGAGTATTCTTCCGGTCGGAGAAATGAGCCGAATTGCACATGAACATGGAGCCCTCATTCTCGTTGATGCAGCTCAAACAGCCGGGCGGTACCCCGTAGATGTAAGTTCAATGGGAATTGATCTTTTAGCGTTTCCTGGTCACAAAAGCTTATTAGGTCCGCAAGGAACAGGCGGTCTGTATATCCACCCGAATGTGGATCTGGAGCCGCTGTTGCATGGAGGAACCGGAAGTCAGTCGGAAGCTTTGGAAATGCCGCTGGTCCGGCCGGACCGATATGAAGCCGGGACGCTGAATGCCGTAGGAATTGCCGGGTTGGGCGCCGGGGTAAATCAGGTGTTGGAAATTGGAGTCGAGCAGATCTATAGTCACGAGTGGCAATTGACGCAAAATATAATGACCGAATTAGGGAAAATTAAAAAGGTAACGCTGCTTGGACCGGAACCCGGCAAACCAAGAACCGGCATTGTTGCTTTTACAGTTGAGGATCAGGATGCATCCAGCGTAGCTTTTCAATTGGACCGTAAATTCGGTATTGCCGTAAGAGCCGGGTATCATTGTACTCCTCTGGGGCATATGACGGCAGGGACGTCGGCTGGCGGAGCCGTTAGGGCAAGTGTAGGTTACGCTACAACGGAGGGGGATATTGACGCCCTTATTGCAGCTATACAATACATCGCAAAGTGATATTTACACATAGGGGAGAGCATGCATGCGGGAGTGGAATGAACTCATTATTGATCAGTTGGCTTGGATTGTCGGTGGATTGGCGGTTTTGACGTTATGGCTGCTAATCTGGAATTTCATACAAGGCGGGAAGCTTAGAAAGGTCCGCCGCAGATATGAACAAATGATGCAAGGTACCGGTATTGAGGATCTGGAAGGTTTACTGATCGACTTGAAGAATCAGCAAGGGAAAATTGAAGACATTCAGTCAGAGCAGCAACAAGAGCTTGATAGAGTGAAGACATTGCTCCCCAAACAAAAGGCAAAGGTTGGAATCAAACGCTACAATGCCTTTGGCGAACGCGGCAATGACTTGAGTTTTTCCGTGGCTTTCGTGGACGATATGAAGAATGGCGTAGTCATTACCGGACTATATAGCCGGGATGGATCGTATGTGTACGCCAAGCCCCTGACCGGAGGAGAGTCGCCGCATGCACTTTCATCGGAAGAGGTCGAAGCTATTGCTCTCGCCGGACTAGGGGAATAAAGCCGCGATTCCATTCTTTAATAGCCGTATAAACGCTGCTGGAAATGATTTCCGATAACCGCATGACGAGACTAAGACGCGTATTTTGCAACACAAAATATTCCATAAAGCCGCCGACATTGACGATCCCCGTTACATGGATATCGCCGACCGGCGGCAATTCTTTATTTACGCCTGCACCGGGGCGGAGAGGTCCTTGCACGACCTGGATCGAACCGACACTGGTAGTTTGTCCTAAGCAGGCATCGATCCCGACAATGAAGGGATTGATAAAAGACTGATTGATTTTATTAAGCGTTTCTTTTAAATTCATGGCATGAACAGGTTCTTCCAATGTTCCATAGAGGTGAAAATGGCCGCGATGATTCAGCTTGGAAAGTGCTGTACCTACAAGCGGTCCCAAGCAATCCCCGGTAGAACGGTCGGTTCCGATGCATACGATGACCAGCTCTTGACCGGGAGATACTTTGGCGAAATGCAGAAGCAGACGATGAATAATAGCGGAGTGAATGCCGGGCTCGGTGTGAGGTATTTTTAAATAAGGAATATCTTGTCCCGGAACCGTAGGTTGAATTTGCGACATATAATCTTCCTTTCCTAAATGGTGCATTGAGATGGCCTGCTAAGGCACTGCTTTCGGATATTAGTAGATAGTATATGGAAATTTCTGAAGTTATATACTCGGACTATAGTCGCAGAAAGGGGAGAGATAGGAGTTGGAGGATTGGCTGGTAATGGCATTCGACTCGACGCAGCAAGCACTGCGGGCCGAAATGCTGCTGGAATACGCAGAAGTGGAGATTGATTTATGCCCGACTCCTAAGGAAATCACGGCAGGCTGTGCATTATCCATTCAGTTTCCGCAGGAGTCTCTTGCGATAGTAAGAGAGATCGTCCTTCAGGAATCGGTGGAAATACGAGGAATCTTTTTCCGTCAGGCAGCAGGCTATGAGCAAATCGGACTTGAGGAGGGGACAGGATGAAACGATGGTTGAGCGTAGAAACGCCGGGGGGTGTCATTGAACAGGCGATAACCTGGAAAGATAAGATGTGGAATTGGTTTACAGATATGGATATGTGGCAGGCCTTTGTGTTCTCGGCGATTCGAATCATCATCATCTTTTTGTTGACCCGTTTATTTGTAAAGATAATATATAAGGTGATTGATAGATCTCTCGAACGGCGGGAAAAAGGCCGTCTGCAGGTAAACCCCCGCAGATTCATTACGGTCGGGGAACTGCTTAAGAATGTAACTTCCATTACAAGCAATTTTATTATGCTGATGCTGATTATGGGCGAGATTGGAGTGAAACTGGGTCCGCTGCTGGCGGGAGCCGGCGTGCTGGGTCTGGCCATCGGGTTTGGCGCACAAAGTTTGGTGAAAGATGTGATTACCGGCTTTTTTATTATTTTGGAGGATCAGTTTGCAGTGGGCGATGTCATCCAAACGGGAACGTTAAAAGGAACGGTGGAGATTATCGGCCTGCGCTCAACCCGGCTGGTTAGCTGGACCGGTGAAGTTCATATCATTCCCAACGGGATGATTACGAACGTAACCAACTATTCGTTGGGGAATGCCTTAGCGGTCGTAGATCTTCCGTTCAGCAATACGAGAAAACTGGAAGACACTCTGAACCTGCTGAAAAAGGCGATGCTGGACTTATCGGAAAGCAGCGGGGATATCACTCAGGTTCCGAGTATCATGGGCGTACAATCGCTTACGGCCAGCGAGTATGTCGTCAGGGTTGCCGTAGAGTGTCTGCCGGGCGTAAGGGCTAATGTGGAGCGTGAGATTCAAATGTACGCCAAAGAGGCGCTGGAGGAAGAAGAGGCGCTCAGATTGGCTGCTGAAGCCCAGAAACAGCAGGATGGCCAGCCAGGTTGATCTGGAGGCTTATATCGCAAAGGAATCGGGTTAAAGTGCAGGAGGGGGACAAATGGAACGGAAATCTTTTCAATTGGGCGATGTAGTATTAATGAAGAAGAACCATCCTTGCGGCAGCAATGAGATGGAGATTATCCGGATGGGCATGGATATCCGAATCAAATGCGTAGGCTGCAAGCACAGTGTGCTCGTCCCGCGGGCAAAATTTGAAAAAAACATGCGCAAAGTGCTGCGATCAGCCTCCGAGGATTCAGGTCAAAACGATGGGGCGGGAGGGGCTCTCAATTAGCCCTGTAAAGCGCGAAGCTGGAAGAGGAGAGGGCTTCGATTTCAGGTGAATAAACCCTTGAAGATGGGGCCCTCCGGCAGCTTTTCGCCGATCAATTCCCATCATAAAGAGAAAGTATTGCATTTTGAAAAAAAGCATGGTACAATCATTCTTGCTTGTTAAATGGAGAGGTACCCAAGAGGCCCAAGGGGGTTGACTCGAAATCAATTAGGCGTCGCAAGGCGTGCGTGGGTTCGAATCCCACCCTCTCCGCCATTAACTTGAATGATCAAACCTTTCGTGTGAATACACGGAAGGTTTTTTTGTTTTATTGGCACATCATCCAAACTTAGTTTCTAATCAAACCGAAAAGGACCCTTGCGGGTCCTTTTTCTGGTCGACGGCGAGCTTATTTGGAATTCTTGTCTCACAACCTAAGAAACGGTCGATGTTTGCTTTGGCAACCCGGACTAAAGAAGAGGGGTCTTCACTAACCCGAGATCTTGGCTTCTAAATCGTAGTGAATAAGACTCCTGAGTAATGTTGCTCGCTGATACCTCCAACGGAACCACACCTCTCTTGGCAACGCCGTCTGATTGTATTATGTGCAGGATGCAGGGTTCTATACACGAATTTTTTAAAATTTCAGCTATCCGGCAAAAACATTAGTGTACACGCGCTTTTTCGGCCTTTTTCCACTTTCTGTCCTTATTCGTGGTCTCAGGAAACGTCTCTCCACGCTCCAAGGTAACCCGTTTGGGGTTCTGAATTTGGGTATGGAAGCTGCGCGCCTCGCTGACTTCAACATAAATGCCCGGGTTCGGCGCTTTGTCGCCCGGTTCGAATTCGGTTTGCTCGCCCATTTTATTGTTCCTCCTTTCTGCCCCGAAGAGGGGAATCAGACATAGTGTTTGTAATGCGGACTTAATCATGTACAAGTCAGAGCCGATAATTATTTACATACATAAACATGGCAGAGAGGATGATTGAAGATGGCAAGGCGTATGAGGGGATTGATCATAATGGTCATCATGGCGCTCGTTATTCCACTAATGCCTATATCGGTTAGCCCGGTGAAGGCTCTTGGAGAATGGATTGAAATATTCACCCAGCGAAATGAAGATAACTCCATCCTGGTTGAAGGATTGGCTAAAGCTTCATCTTTGAGTATCGAGTTGAGGGACGAAGATGAGAAGGCCTTTTTCTCCGCTACAGTAAAGGTAAATAAAGACGGTTATTATCACCTGGTCACGCCTGCTTTTAAAGAAGAGGTATTCAAGGAATCCAGGTTCTCCAAATACAATTACGGCATAGGAGTTTATGTGACTGTACCGGGTGGCGCGCAGGCTGCGACATCTTTGCCGGACTACCGGGATCGTTACGAAACGCCAAGCCGATATGAAAAGTATCGCGAGGGCTACCAGGAACCCGTGCCCATTAAATTTGAACAATACGGAGTCGGATCGCAAGCTACCGTCTTCAAAGAGCCAACCCAGCTGAAAGTTGTAGCCTCACCCGTGTCCGTTGCCGCCAGTGAAGTCCATACCTTGGCGCTTGGAAAGGAAGGCCAACTTTATGGATGGGGGAAGAACACGAACCACGAAATCAACGAGAGCGAAATGCCGGTGCTTCCGCCAACGCTCATTACCACCAACCCAAAAATCCGGAAGATTGAAGCAGGGGATAAATTCTCCTTATATATTACAACGGACGGAGAATTATACGGTTGGGGAGACCTGAAGGATCTCGGCATAAAGACCGTTACCGGGGTACCGATCAAGATCACATTGATTGATGAGCCGATTGCCGATATGAACGCATTTAATCGGGGGGTTGCTCTTCTGACAAAGGCCGGGAACGTTTATCAAATGGGCGGAGTTGGTTGGGCTAATGAGGATGCGCGAGAATTCGTACATAATCATTACAGAAAAATATTAATCCAGGACGCAGTGGCGGTATCCATGAGCAATCATAAAGGCTACGCTTTAAAGAAGGACGGCACCCTATGGGGTTGGAATAATGCCATTGTAGAAGGGCAGACGACCAAAGCCGAGCAAATCGCCGGGTTCAAGGATATCCAAAAGTTCGATGCCGCCAATACGAATGATGAATATATCATTGCCATAGACAAAAAAGGCGAGTTGTGGGGATATGGGGACAATTCGGCAAGACAGCTTGGACAGAAGGTTCCCGCCAAACTGGTTAAACCTACGAATCTTACGAATATGGCGCTTAGATACAATAAAGAAACAGGCTGGAGTGCGGCCGGCAAGAAGCTGAATTACACCTCGGTGTCATTAACGGTAAACGGCGTCCTGCTGCTGACCCAAAACAAGGAATTGCTGACCTTCAATACTTATCCGCGCCTCGGAGACTTGAATAAAAACGTAAGCTTTATTGAAAATACGAGCCGGAATATCTTTTGGATCAGCGGCGGAAAGCTATGGGTTAGCGGATATGACAATGCTTTTGGACAACAAGGTATGGGAGTCAAAGTAAAGTAACTTAAGAAACTACGAGCAACATATTTTGGGTTCTTGCGCCGCGGTTCCCGATTTGATATACTACTATGGTGCGAGTTTAGACTCGTTCCTTGCTCCCAAGAGGAACAAGTTGGGGGCCATAGTCCACAAGGAGGTGAACCAGATGCGCAAATACGAAGTGATGTACATTATTCGTCCTGACCTTGAACAAGAAGCTGTTCAAGCTGTAGTCGAAAAATTCCAAGGCATCATCCAGAACGGCGGAGAAATTACGAAGCATGATGTAATGGGCAAACGCCGGCTTGCGTATGAGATTAACAAGATCCGTGACGGAGTATACGTACTCGTCAACTTTACAGCTACTCCTGATGTAGTTGCTGAGCTTGAGCGGATTCTGAAGATTTCCGACGAGGTTATCCGTTATCTCATTACAAAAGACGTAGCCTAATTCTTCAAGTTTTGTAAAACAAGAAGCCCGAAGGAGGGGATTTGATTGTTGAACCGTGTCATTCTGATCGGACGTCTTACCAAGGATCCGGAGCTGCGTTATACGCCATCCGGTGTAGCGGTCACTCAGTTCACGATTGCCGTGGACAGACCCTTTACCTCGCAAGGCGGAGAACGCGAAGCGGATTTTATTCCGGTCGTAACCTGGAGACAGCTCGCCGAGACGTGCGCAAACTATTTGCGCAAAGGTCGTCTGACGGCTGTGGAAGGACGTATTCAAGTACGGAATTACGAAAATAACGAAGGTAAACGTGTTTACGTCACCGAAGTCATTGCCGATAATGTCCGTTTCTTGGAGTCGAACCGCGAAGGCGGAGCAGGTGGCGGAGGACAACGTGAGGAGACTCCATTTGGAGGTAGTGGCAGTGGCGGTGGCAACACCGGTCGCAGCAACAATTTCTCGCGCGGCAATCAAAATGATCCTTTCTCCGATGACGGGAAGCCGATCGATATTTCGGATGATGATTTGCCATTTTAATTACGGAAAGGACTGAATAGCATGAGCTTCAAACAAAGAGAAGGCGGAGACGACAAGAGACCGGCTCGCCGCGGCGGCCGTAACAAACGTCGTAAAGTGTGCTTCTTCACTGTGAACAAGATTACTCACATTGACTATAAAGATACTGAACTGTTGAAGAAATTCATCAGTGAGCGCGGCAAAATTTTGCCACGTCGTGTAACAGGTACGAGCGCTAAATACCAACGTCTTTTGACTGTTGCAATCAAACGCTCCCGTCAAATCGCTTTGCTTCCGTACACTACGGAGTAATTGGCGGTATGAAAGAGACAGCCGAATCCTCATGGATCCGGCTGTTTTTTTGTTCTAAATGAGAGTGAAATCCCTAGATTTGACGAATTCTGTCATGCTAAAAGCAGGTAAAAAATAGCCTAAAAAGATATTGACGTAAGGTTAATTAACATGTATTATTTACAATAATCAAGTTGGGGATTTTCCCCAGTCTTTACGGGGTTTCTCAACACCTTATTAACCAGTGGTTTATATTGACGCTTTGACGCTTTATCTCATTAACATAAGTTTTATACTATGTTTAATCTTCTTTTGTATACTTCCTCATAGATATAGTTGAATGCTGGTCCTTAACAAGATACCAAATCAAACTATTTTGAATTCACCGCATGTTCTCAAGCTATACTTCCAAGACCTGACATCGATTGCCTATTAAATTCATGAAACCAAGAAACCAACAATCGTAATGATCTCATTTATTCCTGCTGTAGCAATACTCCTTTCATTGGCAACTACGCTTAAGGTAAGGTTCGATTTTGTGTAGAAAATCGAGGTACCAACCCGTGGCGAAAGTTATATAAAGAACACAGATTCGTAAGGAACAAGGGGGGATTATAGAAAGAAAGCGCTTTACGGATTTCCTGAATGACGGCTTTATAAAATGTCAGCTACATATTCTGAAGGAGGAGTCTTGGTATGAAGTTAAAAAGGATGAATTGGTGGTCTGTTCTGCTTATAGTATCTCTGGTTGGTATTTTATTTACCGGGTGCAGTACCAATAACAATGCTTCTACATCTACCCCGCCCGCTACAGAGAATAACACCAATAAAGAAAATGACACACAGACAGAGGCGCCTCCTGCGGCCGACCAGCCGGTTGACGGCGGAACGATTACGCTTAGTACATTCTCCGATATTGTAAGTCTTAATCCTGTATTTATTAATGATACTTCCTCAGGCGATGTGGCTCAATTTCTGTTCGCCAAACTGTATGATTTGAACCGTGAAGGAAATGTAACTGCAGAACCGTGGTCGCTTGCAGCTGAAGCCCCTAAGGTATCTGAAGACGGAAAGACATACACTGTTAAATTGAAAGATTCGGCTAAATGGAGCGACGGCCAACCGGTAACGGCGGACGATATTATCTTTACGATCGATACGATCCGGAATCCGGAAGCAGGTGCTCCTGGCATAAGCCTTATGGATAAAGTAGATAAAATTGAGAAAGTGGATGACAAAACCGTAAGTATCACACTGAAGCAAATATACGCACCATTCCAGTACTCGTTAGTAGTAGAATTGATACCGGCTCATGTATTGAAAGATATCCCTGTCACAGAACTCCAAAAAAATGCCTATGGTACCGATCCGGCGAAAACGGTAACGAACGGGCCGTGGAAATGGACAGCATGGAAACAAGGCGAGAGCCATACGATGGATGCGGATCCGAACTACTGGGGTGAAGTCAAACCGCATATCGCACAAGTAATTTATAAAATTTATGCCGATCAAAATACAGAAGTTCAAGCTTTGCTGAAAGGCGACACCGACCATATCAGCGCAATTCCGGTTACCCAGGTAGAAGCGGTTAAAGGAAACGACAAAATCGCTATTATTGAAAAACCGGGTGCACAGTATGAATATCTCAACTTCAACTTTGATCCGAAGAACTTCCCTGACAATTACGGATTGTTCGAAGGTCAAAAGACAAGACAGGCGATTGCTCACGCTTTGAACCGTCAAGGAATGGTCGATAACATCCTTAAAGGTGTCGGTGCGCTGATGAATGCTCCGTTCCTGCCGGATACATGGGCTGACCCGAAAGACGCGGCTGTAAACTATGATTACAATGCGGAAACAGCTAAGAAGCTCTTGGCTGAAGACGGATGGGTTGCCGGTAAAGACGGCATTCTTGAGAAGGACGGACATCGCTTCTCGTTCGAGCTTCAATATAATGCGGGGAACAGCCGCCGGGAACAAGTTGCGGCCGTTATTCAACAGAACCTTAAAGATGTAGGCATTGAAGCAACACCGAAGGCTATCGATTTCGCAGCCTGGATCGATCAAAACGTAACACCGGGCAAATACCAGGCGTTGCTGCTGGCTTGGTCGTTGAATACGCCGGATCCGGACTCGGAGAGCATCTTCTCCTCCAAATACTTCCCGCCGGCTGGACAAAACAGCGGCTGGTATAAGAATGAGAAGCTGGACCAGTTGTGGATTGACGGATATTCCACCGTTGATCAAAATGAACGGAAAGAAATCTACAAGGAAGTGGCCAAGGAAATCTCGACCGATCTGCCATACGTGTTCCTCTATCAATATGGTCAGGCTATCGGTACGGGTCCAAGAGTTCATTGGGCTGAAGAAGATCGTCCTGAACCATCGCTTGGATATGGTCAATACTTCCACGCTATCAAATGGTGGGTAACCGACTAAGGAACGGATACAGGAAATAGAATCACCGGAGGGGAAAGAGAATGTCTCTTTCTCCTTCTCCTTTAGGGGAAGAGGATTATTCGGAGATTCTATACCTTGCAATTTATAGGAGGATAGAACAATGACAGAATATCTGGTCCGTCGCCTGTTGCAATCGGTATTGGTCATTTTTTTAATTACTGTCGCTACTTTTCTTCTGATTCATGCGGCTCCTGGGGGTCCTACACAGGTCATGCTGGCGCCCGGTTTGTCGCCGGAAGCGATGGCACAGCAAAAAGCAAACATGGGGCTTGATAAGCCGATCCCGATTCAATACATAAAATGGGTGGGCGGTCTGCTTAAAGGCGATTTGGGCTACACTTTCAAAAATCACATTCCGGTCGGTGATCTGCTCTGGCCGCGGATGGCTAATACGCTCATATTAATGGGAGCTGCCTGGTTTGTTTCCCTGATCATTGCAATTCCATGGGGAATTTATAATAGTACGAGAGAATATGGTCTATCCGACCAGACCTCATCCTTTATTTCTTATTTAGGCTTTGCGATGCCGAGTTTTTGGTTCGGGATTCTGCTTCAGCAGTGGCTGTCGTTGGAACTCGATTGGTTCCCGCTTTCGGACATGCATTCCCGAGGCAAAGAAGGGGATATCGGCGACTTGTTCATGCATCTCGTGTTACCGGTCTCCGTGCTTGCCTTAGGCTTCCTTGCTTCCTATTTGAAATACGCACGTGCCAGTATGCTGGAGGTACTTGACCAGGATTATATCCGTACGGCACGGGCCAAAGGGGTCAAGGAGCGTAAGGTTGTGTTCCGGCATGCGCTTCGTAATGCCTTAATTCCGGTTATTACCGTCATTGGGCTCGATTTGCCGATTCTGGTGTCGGGTGCGGTGCTGACGGAAAATGTGTTCAACTGGCCGGGTATGGGTAGGTTCTATGTTGAGAATGCCTTGGCTCGCGAATACTCCGTACTAATGGCGATTACAATCGTAACAGCGGTTATCGTGATTATCGGGAACCTGCTGGCCGACATTCTTTATGCCGTGGTTGACCCGCGTGTCAAAATCAGCGGCAAAGGGGGGAAATCAGCATGAGTGATATGAAAGCCGAAACATCTGCTGGAGCGGGTACGGATCCGTTGGTTGCCGCTCCATTCGGACTTCCCCCGGAATCCTACGATCCTTCGCCGGCAATCCTCTCCCAAAGGCCTCCGGGTCCATGGAGAATGCTATGGAGTAAATTTTCCCGAAATCCTTATGCAATGACCGGGCTTGTAGTATTGACCTTTTTTGTAGTGATGGCCTTATTGGCTCCTTTTATATCGAAGTACGAACCATCACGAATCGATATGATGTTTGCAAACTTGAAGCCAGGAACGGACGGACATCTACTGGGTACGGACGAATTGGGCCGTGATATTTTTACCAGATTGCTTTATAGCGCTCGCATATCTCTTTTGATCGGATTTTCCGTTGCGTTTGCATCGGTTTTTATCGGTTCTATAGTAGGAGCGGTATCCGGTTATTTCGGGGGATGGGTTGATACGATATTTATGAGACTCGTTGACGTCATGAACTCGGTACCAACCCTGTTCCTGAACATTCTTGTACTTGCGATTTTCAGCTCGGAAATCAAATATATGATTATGATTTTGGCCTTTACGAGTTGGATGAGTATTGCGCGCCTAGTACGCGGGAACTTCCTGCAGCTTAGGGAAATGCAGTATGTGGAGGCGGCCCGGGCAATCGGAGTTTCTAACTGGGGGATCATCTTCCGTCACTTGCTGCGTAATGGGAGCTTTCCAATTATTGTAAATGCTACCTTGATGGTGGGCAGCGCCATTTTGAGCGAATCGGCATTATCCTTTCTGGGGCTCGGCATCCAGGCTCCGGCAACCAGCTGGGGAGTCATGCTCAGCAATGCGCAGGAATTTATGCTGGTTGATAAATTACAGGCCTTATATCCAGGTCTATGTATATTGTTAGTTGTGCTCGCGGTCAACTTTATCGGCGACGGGATCAGGGATGCGCTTGATCCTCGGCAAAGCATGAGCAAAACCCGGAGGAGGCTGAAGTTATGGCGGAAAAACTACTCGAAATCCGGAAACTGACGGTTGGATTCGTAACCGATAAAGGGCTGGTCAAAGCAACCGATGAGATTTCGTTGTCCATTCGTCAAGGGCAGACCGTCTGTCTGGTCGGCGAATCCGGCAGCGGAAAGAGCGTCACTTCGCTCGCCGTGATGCGGCTGATCGATTATGCCGGCGGAGTGATTGCGGATGGAAGCATTGAGTACCACGGACAGGATCTGGCCTTAAAAAGCCAGGAAGAAATGCGCCATATCCGGGGTAACCGGATCGCCATGATTTTTCAGGATCCGATGTCCTCGCTGAACCCGGTGTTTACGGTCGGGGAACAGATCGCGGAAAGCTTGCGCTTGCACCAGAACATGAGCGGCGACAAGGCCTGGAACGCCGCGGTCGATATGCTGCGTACGGTAGGCATTCCAGCCCCGGAAATTCGGGCAAAGCAGTACCCGCATGAACTTTCCGGCGGGATGTGCCAGCGTGTGGTTATCGCGATTGCGCTGGCATGCAAACCGGAATTGCTGATTGCCGACGAGCCGACTACGGCGCTTGACGTGACGGTTCAGGCCCAGATTCTGGACCTGCTCCGCAAACTCCAGGCCGAGCTGGGCATGTCTATCCTGCTCATCACCCATGATATGGGGGTTGCGGCGGAAATGGCAGACCGCGTAGCAGTCATGTATGCAGGTGCGATTGTAGAAGAAGGTCCTGTGGAGGATATCTTCAACACTCCGAGCCATCCGTATACCGTGGGTCTGCTGCAGTCCATTCCCGGTTTTGAAGGGGAGCGCGGCAGAGAGCTGTACACGATCCGGGGAACGATTCCGCCGATAGGTCAACTTCCTGACGGGTGCCGTTTTCATCCGCGTTGTCCGCATGCCATGGATATTTGCCGCCAAAAGGAACCCTTCGACTTTTTGGTCGGGGATGGGGACGATCATCGGGCCGCCTGCTGGCTGTTTGAAGATCGGCCTGTGGCACTCGTTGATGGCAGAGGCGGAAGAGATGAGGTGAAGCGCGCATGAGTACGAAAGTCACGCTCAATAAACAAACTACAGGTGAAGCGGCAACGGAGGATGTAATCATTGATGTCCGTAACCTGAAGAAGTATTTCCCGATTCATAAAGGATTGCTGAGCCGGGTAGTCGGTCAGGTCAAAGCGGTGGACGACGTGTCCCTGACGATCCGGAAGGGCGAGACGTTCGGACTCGTTGGTGAATCGGGGTGCGGCAAATCTACGCTTGGACGGGTAATTCTTCGTCTTCAGGGAGCGACCGAAGGTGAAGTGATTTTTAACGGACGGAATATTCACGAAATGGGCGGCAAGGAACTGCGTGAGCTTCGCGAGGAAATGCAGATTATTTTTCAGGATCCGTTCGGGTCGTTGAATCCGCGGTTTCTGGTGAGGGACATTATTGGGGAACCGCTGCGCGTTCACCGGAAAATGTCCGGGAAAGAAATCGATGAACGGGTTGTCGAATTGATGGAGATGGTAGGTCTGGATGCCTCGCGCCGTAACCGGTACCCCCATGAATTTTCCGGCGGCCAGCGGCAGCGGATCGGTATCGCACGCGCAATTGCACTGCATCCTCAATTCATTGTGGCGGATGAAGCGGTATCCGCGTTGGACGTTTCCGTTCAATCGCAGGTCATCAACCTGCTGATGAAGCTGCAAAAGGAGCTAGGCCTTACCTTTTTGTTCATCGCGCACGGTCTTAACGTGGTCCGGCATATTTCCGACCGGGTCGGCGTCATGTACCTGGGCAAGCTGGTGGAAGTGGGGGAAACGGAAACGCTGTTTGCCGCACCGCTGCATCCTTACACGGCAGCCCTGTTATCGGCGATTCCAAAGCCGACCCCGGGTCGTCGGCAGGAGCGGATCGTCCTTCAGGGGGATGTACCGTCACCGGCCAATCCGCCTTCAGGTTGCCGTTTCCATACGCGCTGTCCTTTAGCGCAAGCAAAATGCTCCCAAGTGGAGCCGTTGCTGGAGGAGATTATGCCAGGCCGGCAGGTTGCTTGTCATTTTCCGTTAGTGAAGGGCGATTCCGGAGGCGTAAATTAATTAAATCAAGAAAGTTTAGCAAAGCTCGTCCTCTATTCTTGGGGGCGAGCCTTTTTTATGGTTATATAAGGAATAGATTAGAAAATAATGTTGTGCACAAAACAGTCAAAAAAGGGTGAATTTATCGTCCTATACCCATATTTGGGGAGGTAACTTTGTTGTGCCCAAATTCGTCTATATGGTATAGTACGAAACGGTAGGGTATTTAGTTATTAAAGTCGTCGTCTGAATGCTTATATAAGAAATAATCAACACTGATGGAGGCATATGATGAAACAAAGAGATAAAAGGGTAAAGAAAAAAGGGAGCCGGGGCAAAAAGGCGCTAATTGTGCTGCTGGCACTTGTCGTTCTTGGAGCGGGGGGATATTTGTTCCGCAAGCCGCTGGCCGTCATGGCGTTCGATTTATTCCTTTCCGGCCAGGTCGAGAAGAAGCTGGAGAAGTCCTATGCTCCGCTTGAAGGAGAGCAAGCGAAGCCGAAGCCGGTCGTCAAAGAGCAGAAGATGGAGCCGTTCAGCGCGCTCCTGCTCGGGGTGGACCAGCGGGCGAATGAACCGGCCCGTTCGGATACGATGATTTACGCGGTGGTTCGGCCGGAGGAATCCAAGGTATTGCTGGTTTCGATTCCCCGGGACACGTACACGGAAATCGTCGGCAGGGATAAGGAAGACAAAATTAATCATGCGTATGCATTTGGCGGCGAAAAGATGGCCAAAGACACGGTTGAGAACTTTCTCGGCAGCCCGGTCGATTATTATGCGGCCATCAACTTCGAGGGACTGCGTGAAGTAGTCGATGCGCTCGGCGGAATCGAATTGCCGATTACGAAAGATATCGTCAACAAGCAGAAGGATCACGAGAAGTTTACGATCAAAGCTGGAAAGCCGCTGTATGACGGACAGGAAGCATTAAACTACACCCGCTATCGCGAGGATAGCGACTTTAACCGGACGAAGCGGCATCAGGTGTTCCTAAGCGCCATCGTGGACCGGATGCTGAAGCTGGACCAGGTTTCGAAGATCCCCGATCTCATGGATATGCTGGGGGATAATTTTAAAACCGACATGATGCCAAGTTACATTATTGACCTCTCAAAGAAAGTTCTGCTGGGAGATGCCCCGTCGATCAACGGATTTACCATTATGGGGGAAGGCTTCCGCAAGAACGGGGTATATTATGACGCGGCCAATGAAGAAGATCTTGAATTTGCTAAGCAATTGATCACTAATTGGACGGATCCGGATACTAAAACGGAACAGCTGCTGATGCCGGATGCCCGGGAAAAAGCTGCCGATGAGGCGGAGAACGGGACGAAGGAAACGAACGAGAAGGAATCTGCGGGAACATCTGCTCAAGCGAAGTAATCAGCACTTATATCATTTTCAACATTGCGAATCAGCATTCATACATTCCGCGAATCCCTCGGCAGTCCGGTTTACCGGCTGCCGATTTCGCGCCATTTGAAGAACGATAGCATTGCTTATAAGCAAGGTAGAGGAGGATATTTTTCTCATGAATATTGCGTTTTTTTTACTGCCGAAAAATGATGTCGTGGCTGTTACTTTGGATTCGACCTTACGGCAGACGCTCGAACGGATGGAATTTCACCGGTACACAGCGGTACCGATTCTTGGCCGGGATGGAGTTTACGTCGGAACGGTTACCGAAGGCGACTTGCTGTGGTATATGAAAAATTCGGCCGGCAAGGTCACTTTTGAGACCGCTTCAAAATTTCTCCTGCGGGATGTTCCTCTTAAAATGGATATCAAGCCGGTATCGATCGATGCCGATATGGAAGACCTGATTAACTTGGCCAAAGTGCAAAACTTTGTGCCGGTCGTGGATGATATGGGCCGGTTTATCGGCATCGTCCGCCGCAGCCAAATCATTGAATACTGCGAGAAATTCGTGGCTCGCGATGCTTCGGTCCGAAGCAATAACTAGGTCCTACTGTTAAAACCTGCTGCGACCGTTTGCGTCCCTTGCCGGGATTGCTTTATGCTATAATGAAGAATAATGCCTTTCGGGGAGGGTGGAAGCTGTCGGCCATGCAAAGGGAAATGGATGTAGCCAAACGAGCTAAAGTGATCGAGTGGTTAAAAACCGAGGTAGTCGATCACGTATCCCGTTTATTCAAAGCATTGTGGGAAGGCAGCACGACAAGGATAACGGATAGTATTGCCAGCCTGATCGTCAGCAGTTATATATTGGGGCGAAGACTGGGCGTTTCCTATCGGGATTTGGATGAAGCAATCCTGGAAAAGTTGAAAAAGCACAAACAGGAAGGCCACCAACTCGAAGATTGGTATCAGGATATATCTACATTGGAAGAACATATGCGTAAGAGGTGAACCCATTTGAAGCTTCGCTGGACATCGGTGGCTTGGAGCGTCGTTTATTTGCTGCTCCTGCTGTCACTCGCTACCCCGCTTACGGTCGTCACGGCTTTTTTCCTGATTGTGCCGGGCGTTCTGCTGTACACTACTTTATCGCCTAAAGCGTTCGTGCTTCATATAGCGCCGGTCTGGATCATCAGTGCTTTGATTTTCGGACCGATGATATGGCTGCAGGCTGCTTATTTTTTAATTCCCGGAATTGTAATGGGACATCTGTATAAAAAAAGAGCGTCCGCCATCCGGACCATCCTGACGGGAGCAGGTACGGTAATGGCCCTGTTCCTGATGGTGCTGCTGGTCAGCACGGTGTTCTTTCAATTTAATCTGGCTGTGGCCATTGAGGAAATGCTCAATACGGCGATGGCTCCGCTGCAAAATGTTGCGGACAGTCCGCTATCCAGCGGAGTGGTCTGGTCTCCGGAGTTGAGCCAACAGGTATCCAGCCTGACGGTACGCCTGATTCCGTTCACCATGATCGTCTGCGCTCTTGTCATTACGGCTATCGCTCATGCGATTGCCCGTCCTACGCTGGGCAGTATGGGTCATATTGTGCCGAAGCTTCCTCCAGTCCGCGACTGGCGGCTGCCAAGATCGCTGATCTGGTACTATCTGATCGGCCTGCTGATTCAAATGTTCGGCGGTGAGGCGGTTCATCAAGGCTTTATGGGAACGATATTGCTAAATATGATGCCGCTCCTGCAGTTTTTATTCATGATTCAGTCGGCAAGTCTGTTCTTCTTCGCAGCTTACCACCGGAAATGGAATCCGGCGATCCCGGTACTTCTTGTGGTGGCAATGTTATTTATTCCGCCGCTGCGCATTGTTGGGATTTTGGACATCGCGTTTCCACTGCGTGAGATGCTTACAAGACCAAGACGATAGGGTGAGAAGGCATGCCTAGTTTACTGCAAAAGCGCTGGCACGGTTATCAGACCGTTTGGATGTTCATGCTCCAGCTGATGCTCATTATATTCGTCTCCTACTATAATTGGATCCTTGGATTGGTCAGTTTGTGTCTGGTCTGCGTGCTGGCTTACGTCATGCTGCAGGCGGAACGGCGCTTCCGCAGGGATCTGGTTAAGTACGTGACGGATTTGACGTACCGGATCAAACGCGTCGAAGGAGAAGCTATCGGGCGTTTGCCGTTCGGGATTATGCTTTACAGCGAAGACCGGGTGGTAGAATGGCACAACCGTTTTGTGGGCGGGATGTTCGGCCGGGAAACGGTAGTAGGCTCGTCATTGGCCGAGCTTTTGCCTCCTTTGCCGCAGCCGGCTCGGGACAAAAAGGACAACAAAATCGGCAAATCCACGGTAGAAGTCGTGGCGAACGAACGCTACTACGAGTTGACCATCGATCACGATGAGCGGCTGATTTATATGCATGACATGACGGAACTGGCGATGCTGCGCGAACGGTATGAGAATGAACGCGCCGCGCTCGGCATCGTGATGCTGGACAATCTGGATGAAGCCGCGCAAGGCATGGACGACCAGCAGCGGACCGCGCTGATCGCCCGCGTGGCGTCGGCGATCACGGAATGGGCCAAGCAGCACCGCATTTATTTGCGGCGCTTGTCCTCCGAGCGATATCTGATGATGCTGAATCAGAGATCGCTGAACGAACTGGAGCAAAGCCGGTTCGTGATCCTGGACGAGGTCCGCGAGATGACCGCGGACCTCAAGGTGCCGATGACGCTGAGCATCGGGCTCGCCTTCGGCACCGAGCGCTTCAGCGAGCTGGGCGAACTGGCCCAGTCGAGTCTGGACATGGCGCTCGGGCGCGGGGGCGACCAGGCCGCGGTGAAGGCCGGTCAGCGGTTGTCATTCTACGGCGGCAAAACGGGCGCCGTAGAGAAGCGGACGCGGGTCCGCGCCAGGGTCATCGCGCATGCGCTGCGCGATTTGATGCAGGAAAGCGACCGCGTCATTATCATGGGCCATCACATGCCTGACCTTGACGTGATCGGCGCCTCCATCGGTGTGATGAAGGCCGCCGATATGTACAAGGTCGAGGCGCACATCGTGCTGGATGGCCCCAACCCGGGTATCGAGCGCCTGATGGAGCGCGTCGACAAAGAAGAGGCGCTGGCGCGCCGCTTCATCTCGCCGGAGCAGGCGCTCGGCATGATGACCCCGCATACGCTGCTCGTGGTCGTCGACACCCATAAGGCGTCGATTACGATGGAGCCGCGGCTGGTGGAGGTCGCCCGGCGGGTCGTGGTGGTGGATCATCACCGCCGCGGCGAGGAGTTTATCAACGACGCGGTGCTGGTTTATCTGGAGCCTTACGCCTCCTCGGCCTGCGAGCTCGTCACCGAGCTTCTGCAGTATATTCACGAGAAGGTGGAGCTCAGCCCGCTGGAAGCGACGACGCTGCTGGCAGGGATTACAATCGATACAAAGCATTTTGCGCTGCATACCGGGTCGCGGACGTTTGAAGCGGCCGCCTTCCTCCGCCGGATGGGGGCGGATACGGCCATGGTCCAGCGGCTCCTGAAGGAAGACCTTCAGGAGTACATCGCCAAGGCCGACATTATCAAGCATGCCCGGATGATTTATGGGCATATCGCGCTGGCGGTGACGGAGGAAGACCATAAAATTCCGCAGCTGCTGATCGCTCAAGTGGCGGACACGCTGCTGAATATGACGAACGTGCTGGCTTCGTTCGTCATCAGCGAGCGGCCTGACGGACTGATCGGCATCAGCGCCCGGTCCTTAGGCAGCATGAACGTACAGGTAGTCATGGAACGGCTTGGCGGCGGGGGGCATTTGACGAACGCCGCGGTACAACTGGAAGGCACCCAGGCGGAGGCGGAGCAACGTTTGCTGGCCGTGCTGGAGGAAATAGATAAGGAAGAGGGGTTATTCGAATGAAGGTAATCTTTTTGAAGGATGTTAAGGGTCAAGGGAAAAAAGGGGAAATCAAAGAGGTATCCGAAGGCTACGCTCAAAATTTTCTGATGCCTCGCGGACTGGTTCGTCCGGCTACTGACGGCAATGTGAAGACGCTGGAGAATCAAACGGCGGCTGAAGTGAAGCGTAAGGAGAAGGAAAAGGAAGAAGCGCAAGCGCTGGGCAAGAAGCTCGAAGAAATGACGGTTACGCTGAAGGCGAAAGCCGGGGAAGGCGGCCGTTTGTTCGGAGCGATTACGAGCAAGCAGGTGGCTGAAGCGCTGGAGAAAGCCGGCGTGAAGATCGACAAGCGCAAAATTGAAATGCACGATCCAATCCGTACGCTGGGCGTGACCCAGGTACCGGTTAAGCTTCATCCTGAAGTAAAGGCGACGTTCAAGGTTCAGGTTACGGAGGAGTAACATGAGCGGCGATATATTTTACGATCGGATTCCACCGCAGAATCTAGAGGCCGAGCAGGCGGTACTCGGAGCGATTCTGCTGCAATCCGAAGCGCTTATTACGGCGATGGAGCGGGTCCGTACCGATGATTTCTACGACAAGCCCCATCAGTTGATCTATGAAGCGATGGTTCAGCTCGGCGAGGAAGGGCAGCCGATTGACCTGGTTACACTGACCTCTCGTTTGCAGGACCGGGGCGAACTAGAGGAGACCGGCGGGGTCAGCTATTTGGCCAAGCTGGCGCACGCAGTGCCTACGGCGGCAAACGTGGATTATTATGCGCGCATTATCGAAGAGAAGTCGATGCTGCGTCGTTTGATCCGGACCGCGACTCAGATCGTTAGCGACGGCTATACTGGCGGAGAGGATGTCTCCGGCATGCTAAGCGATGCCGAGCGGCGTATCCTTGAAATTTCGAACCGCCGCTCCGGCAGCGGATTTATTGCGATCCGCGACGTGGTTATGGAAGTGTTCGAACGCGTTGAGCAGCTCCATCAGAATCGCGGGAATACGACCGGAATCCCTTCCGGCTTCGTCGATCTCGATAAGATGACGGCCGGTTTTCAACGGAACGATCTCATCATCGTGGCGGCCCGTCCGTCCGTAGGTAAAACCGCCTTTGCGCTGAATATCGCGCAAAACGTGGCGGTACGCGCCAAAGAAACCGTCGCGATCTTCAGCCTGGAGATGTCCGCCGCCCAGTTGGTGCAGCGGATGATCTGCGCCGAAGCGAATCTCGACGCGGGAATTATGCGGACAGGTGACTTTAAGAACGATGACGATTGGGCGAAGCTGACGATGGGGATTGCGGCTTTGTCCGAGGCGGAAATCTACATTGACGATACGCCGGGCGTGACCGTGGCTGATATCCGGGCGAAATGCCGGCGGCTGAAGAAGGAGAGAGGGCTAGGCATGATCCTCATCGATTACCTTCAGCTGATTCACGGACGCGGGAAGCCGGGCGAGAACCGGCAGCAGGAAGTATCGGAAATTTCCCGTACGCTTAAACAGATTGCCCGTGAATTGGAAGTGCCGGTAATTGCCCTGTCCCAGCTCAGCCGGGGCGTGGAGCAGCGGCAGGATAAACGTCCGATGATGTCCGACCTTCGGGAATCCGGTTCGATCGAGCAGGATGCCGATATCGTAGCGTTCCTTTACCGGGACGATTACTACAACCAGGAAACCGAGAAGAAGAATATCATCGAGATTATTATCGCCAAACAGCGGAATGGACCGGTCGGGACCGTCGAGCTGGTCTTCCTGAAGAACTTCAACAAGTTCGCGAATTACGAGCGTGCGCATATGGACGCTTTTGCCGGGTAAGCTAATTTTGACGGAAGCGATGCGTATTATGCTTGTTTTTAGTTCAGGTTTATAGCCATTATCCATCCATTTCCGAACAATCGTGCAGGTGACTGTGTGATTGTTCGTTTTTAATTTGACTTTAAAAATGGGGACTGGTAAACTGATATTGCTGCTTTAGAGCAGTAAATGGCTTTGTCGCGTATGTCTATGAATTGTTCAAATACAGGTGCGAGGGCACCAGGCGGGGGAATGTACATGTCAACGGTAGTCGTTGTAGGTACCCAATGGGGAGACGAAGGTAAAGGTAAAATCACGGATTATCTGGCGGAGAGCGCCGAAGTGGTGGCCCGTTATCAAGGCGGCAACAACGCCGGTCACACCATTCTTATCGACGGCAAGAAGTACAAACTCAGCCTGATCCCATCGGGCGTGTTTTATTCGGATAAGAAGTGTGTTATCGGTAACGGCATGGTTGTAAATCCGGCCGCGCTGATTCAAGAAATCAACTATATTCACGAAAATGGCTTCAGTACGAAGAATCTGGTCATCAGCGACCGTGCGCATGTCATCATGCCTTATCACATGGTGCTGGATGCGCTGGAGGAAGATCGTAAGGGACCGAACAAAATCGGAACGACCCGTAAAGGGATCGGCCCGGCTTATATGGATAAAGCGGCTCGCAGCGGCATCCGGATCGCGGATCTGATGGATGCGGAAGAGTTCGAGCTGAAGTTGCGCCATTTGATGAACGAGAAGAACCATGTCATTCAGCAAGTTTACGGTTCGGAGCCGCTGGATGTGGAAGAGATTCTGAAGCAATACCTGGAGTATGCGGAAGTTCTTCGTCCGTACGTCACGGATACTTCGGTCGTGCTTAACGATGCGATTGATGCGAAGCAAAAGGTACTGTTTGAAGGCGCGCAAGGCGTCATGCTGGACATCGACCAAGGGACTTATCCGTTTGTAACGTCCTCCAACCCGTCGGCTGGCGGCGTGTGCATCGGGTCCGGTGTGGGACCTTCGAAGATCGACCAGGTCATCGGGGTAGCGAAGTCGTATACGACGCGTGTCGGCGACGGACCGTTCCCGACGGAACTGCACGATGAAATCGGTGATTTCATTCGGGAAACCGGCCATGAGTACGGCACGGTTACAGGTCGTCCTCGCCGCGTTGGCTGGTTCGACAGCGTCGTGGTCCGCCATGCTCGCCGCGTCAGCGGGTTGACCGGCCTCTCGCTGAACTCGCTGGACGTATTGACCGGTTTGAAGACGGTCAAGATCTGCACCGGCTATAAATACCGGGGCGAAGTGATCACGCATTATCCGGCCAGCCTGAAAATGCTCGCCGAGTGTGAAGCGATCTACGAGGAGCTTCCGGGCTGGTCCGAAGATATCAGCGGCGCGAAGACGCTGGAAGATCTGCCTGAAACGACCCGCAATTACGTGAAGCGCGTATCCGAGTTGACAGGCATTCCGATCGCCATCTTCTCGGTTGGCCGCAACCGCAGCCAGACTAACCAAGTACTGCCGATCTACGAGTAAGGTAGTCAGAACCGCCTCAGGAATTAAATTCCCTGGGCGGTTTTTGTATTGTTTGGATATTAGCTTGGTGGATGTCGGCATGATGGATATTGGCATGATGGATGGTTTAGCTTAATGGATGGTAGCTTGATGGGTGGTGCGAGTCTGGCAGAGTTACTAGGAGTGGAAAATTAGCTGTAGAACCTGCATCTAATTTTGGAGAATCGGGCTAATTGGGGCATTTAGATGTAAAATCTGCAGTTAATTTCGCTCCTTTTGCTTCTATCAGGAGAAAAGGAGAGAATTAGCTGTATGTTTGCAGCTAGAATAAAAAGTAGACACCTCTTAATGTCACACAGATAATAAATCTATTGAGTCAGAAAGGGTGTCGAGAAATGAGTGAGTCTAGGCAACGATACAATGAAACATTTAAGCGTGAGGCCGTAAAGTATGTTCAAGAGCAGACAAAGACGCTGGAGCAGGTGGCCGACGAGCTAAACATCAATCCCGGTACGTTGAGAAACTGGGTGGGTAAGTACCGTGAGTTTGAAAATGAGCCGGTAAACCAAGGAGAATCACTTCGACAGCAATCCCAACTCATTGAAGACCAAAAACGTGAGATCGCGGACCTGAAAGAAGAGATCGAAATTTTAAAAAAGGCCGTGCACATCTTCGGGAAAGAAAAGAACTAAGGTTCCAGTTCATCGAAGATCATCGCTCCGAGTTTCGATTGGAGAAGATGTGCAAAGTGCTGCAAGTTTCCCGGAGTGGATACTACAAGTGGCAGGCATCCGAAGCCTCCGAAACAGAGAAGCGTCGTGAGAAACTCGTAGCACGTATTAAATGGCATTTTTACGATTCCGATGAAATCTACGGCAGCCCAAGGATACACAATGAATTAGTAAAAGAAGGATGGACGGTATCGGAACGAACCGTCGGCCTCATCATGCGCGAAAATGGGTGGCGCTCGTGCATGGCTCGAAAATTCAGAGTCACCACCACAGACTCCAATCACGATATGCCCATCGCACCGAATGTACTGGATCAGGATTTCTCTGCCACCAGGCCTAATGAAAAATGGGTGGCTGACATTACCTACATCCCTTGCCGCCAGGGAAAGCTGTACCTTGCCAGCATTTTGGATCTATATACAAAACAGATCGTTGGATGGAGGCTCAGCGATAAAATGACGACGGACCTCGTCCTTGAAGCACTAAATCAAGCGTACGAGGCTAAGAAGCCAAGGGGTGTAATTCACCATTCCGATCGCGGCTCCCAGTATGCCTCCAAGGAGTACCGTGAACAACTGGCACGTTTAGGCATACAGCCAAGCATGAGTCGTAAAGGTAACTGCTATGACAATGCCTGCATCGAGGCGTTTCACAGCATCTTAAAACGCGAATTCATCTACAGCAGGCCAAAGTTCAGGACCAAGGAAGAGGCGCAACAGAAACTGTATCGTTACATTGAGTTCTTTTACAACCGCAAGCGCTCAAATAGCACAATTGGTTACATGTCACCGGTGCGCTTTGAACAGATGTACTACCAATTTACAGCTTAAGGGTGTCCACTTTTTTGACAGAAGAGCAGTTTTCCATCTATTTGTTATGAAATCGAAGAAAGAAGAGAAATAGATGTAGGTTTTACAGTTATTTTATACTTGGGGATCACATTCGCAACCGAAGCCGTATCCAAACCCAAACCCAAACCCAAACCCAAACCCAAACCCAAACCCAAACCCAAACCCAAACCCAAACCCAAACCCAAACCCAAACCCAAACCCAAACCCAAACCCAAACCCAAACCCAAACCCAAACCCAAATCTCCATTCACACCCATCCCCATTCACATCCGTATCAGCACCCACCTCGCACCCGCACTCACATTCGCATCTAACACATTCGCATCCACCACATTCGCATCCACCACATTCACATCCACTACATCTACATCCACACCCACACTCGCACCCGCACTCACATTCACATTCACATCCACTACATCTACATCTACACCCACACCCGATCCACTACTTGTATGGCGATTCTATTTCATGAGGTTGAAACTTCCTTTCTGCGTCCATACTGGAAATTAGGAGAATAGATTGCCGGCCTGGCCGGCAGGCAGAAGGAGGAAGCTGCATGAAATGGATCGGATGGCTGGCGAAGCTGGTTATAACGGTAGTTACGGTAAGTATGCTGACGGTGATGACCACGGGTTACGTGGTGAATACGTATATACAGTCGCTGCTTGGAAGCTATAATTTGCCTATTGCGGGTAAGGCGCCTACCCTGGGCGGAATGATGAAGGGGATGTTTGGGTTTGGAGGAGATGATAAGGACAAAAAAGAGGCGGAAGGCGGAGGGACCGACGTAACTGGAGTAAATGATGGGACCGATGGAACAGGTGGAATTAATGGGACCGACGTAACTAGTGGAATTGGTGACACCGACGGAACTAGTGTAACCGGAGGGACTAACGGATCCAGCGGGACTGACGGCTCGGAGGGGGACTCCGAAAATGCCGGAACTGGAGCTAATGGAGACAACAATGGAGCTTCCGGATTTGAAGCTGGCAAAGGTAGTGAAGGCACCGATGGAGCAACCGGTGTTGCCGGTATCCCCGACGGCGGCCAGAAGGATGCCAACAATCAGAATGGCGGATCCGGCGGGGAGGAGGCCCCTGAGGACGCCTTATCCGTGATGGGAGGCATCTCCTCGAACTCGGGATCATCCGGTGGCCAGGACCAGCAGGTAGTGGTGACCCCAGATGAAATGGTGGCTAAGAAAGACGAACTTTCGGACAAGGATAAGGAGGAAGTATTCGCTATTTTGATGTCGAAGCTGCCGCAGGCTGAAATGCAGAAGATGACGGAGGCCATGGAGGAAGGGCTGACGGAATCGGAGATGATTGAAATTGAGCAAATTTTATCCAAATACCTGGACAAGACGGAATACAGTAAGATGATGAAGATTCTAAACAGCTAAATAACTTCTATTTTTATTACAGTAAAGCGATGACATTCACAGGATTGTTAAAATATACCTTAACCCGGAAAAGTCGATAAAACGCCTTGAACCTTTGCCACAATGGGGTTCTGGGCGTTTTTGGCATTGGTTGAAATCATTAACCTGGCTATGTTAAAGTAAACAATAGCGGTAAAAGGTTAAAATTTTGAAACCATTTTATGTCGTATTTAGTCGAATGGGAAAAGGAGATCAGCATGAGAGGTTTCAGGGGGATACGTTGGCAGCTGTGGCGCAAGGGTCAGAACCCGGCGCAGATGATGAATCACGGCCGTCCGGAAAACGATCAAGAGATGTCCGAATTACACACGGAAAACGAAGGTAAGGGCGGAAGCCGCCGGTCTAAACCACGTATGATCGCCATAAGCGCGATTGCAGCCCTGGTAGCTGCAGGCGGGATCTATCTGGCGGGGCAGCAGTATGTGGAGGCCAATATGGTGTCCTACTATCGGGTTTACGTCGCAGGCAAAGAAGTTGGAACGATCGCTAATGAGGAACAATTGCAGGCTCTTTTCAAACAAAAGGAGCAAGAATATAACGAAAAATACCCGCAGGTAGAGATGGCGGTACATACCGAAGGCATCACTACGGTTGAAGAAAAGGCTTATAAAGCAAAGGTAAGTGACGATGAGACGTTGAACACGCTCAGCGGCATGCTTACGGGATACGCCAAAGGCGTCGAGCTGAAGGTTGACGGCAAAACGATCGGTATCGTCAAGGATCAGGCTACGGCCGATGCCGTACTGGAGCAAATTAAAGGCAAGTATGCCCCTCAAGCGAAGGCCGTGGCGGCCTCGGCATCGACGACTTTTGCATCCAAGGTGAAGAAGACCGGCGGACTCCAACAGCAGCAGGCTTCCGCAAATACGGCAAAGGAATCGGATCCTATGCTGGAATCGGTAGACATTAAAGAAAACGTCGCCACTGAGACCATCGATACGGACCCGAACAAGGTTCTGGACGTGAATGAAGCGGTGGCCCGTATTTTGGAGGGTGACGAAGCTGCTATTACGTATGCGGTCCGGGAAGGGGACACGATCTCTTCCATTGCGGCCCGTTTCGGTATTACCCAGAAGGAATTGTTCAGCAACAATCCGGGCGTGAAGGAATTGACGCTGCAAATCGGCACGGAGTTGAAGATCAATGCCGTACAGCCGGCGTTGACGGTAAAAACGGTGGAACGCGTATCCGAGCAAATCGTGACGGAACCTCAAGTCATCGTTCGCAAGAGCGCGGACATGAGGTCCGGTCAGTCCAAGGTAATCTCCTTGGGCGAGAGCGGACTTAAGACGATGAAGTACCGCTTGACGAAGGAGAACGGCGAGGTTGTGGCAGAAGAGTGGCTCGGACAAGAGGTCGTCAAAGAGGCGCAGCCGAAGATCGTCGTCAAAGGCACGAAGGTGGTGCTGGGCGAGGGCTCGGGTGATTTCGCCTGGCCTGTATCCGGGGCGACATTGACCAGCAGTTACGGCAAACGCTGGGGCAAAACGCATAAAGGCCTCGATATGGTCTCTTCCAGTCGCAACATTCTTGCCTCCGATGATGGCGTAGTCACCTTTGCGGGAACCAAGTCCGGTTACGGCAATTGCATCATCATCAACCATAAGAACGGGTACGAAACCTTGTACGGACACTTGAGCAAAATCAGTGTGAAGAAGGGCGATGTCGTCGAGAAAGGTACCAAAATTGGCGTCATGGGTAACACCGGCCGTTCGACAGGAACGCATCTTCACTTCGAAATTCACAAGAACGGAAGTGTCCAAAACCCGTCGAAGTATCTGTAAATCACACAGAAGAATGCATTGCATATACGAACCCGGCCTTAGGCCGGGTTTTTGATTTGGACAGAATTCAATAATGGATACTAAATCTCTCTGAAATTCCCTATAGCCAAATCTATTGAGGTTATGTAGGGCGGGGCCAGGTATGGTAAGATAGAGTAAGATTCGGCCAAGGCCTGAAAGTTTGGGGTGAACATAAAGCATGCAAGGTAAAATTCTGGTCGTTGACGATGAACGGCCCATCGCGGATATTTTGAAATTTAATCTGGAAAAAGAGGGCTATGAAGTCATTCTCGCTTTTGACGGGATCGAAGCGGTGGAGCTGGCTTATTCGGAGCAGCCGGACTTGATCCTGCTTGACCTGATGCTGCCCGGCAAGGACGGCATGGACGTCTGCAGGGATGTTAGGGCCAAGCTGCAAACCCCGATCATTATGCTGACAGCCAAGGACGGAGAGATCGACAAGGTGCTGGGTCTCGAGTTCGGCGCGGATGACTATGTAACCAAACCGTTCAGCACGCGCGAACTGCTGGCCCGGGTGAAGGCGCAAATGCGCAGGCAGCAGAAGCCTGTGGCGCAGGAAGGGCCTGAGGAACGGCAGGGCATCAGCTTGTTTGAACTTTTTATTGATACCGATACGTATACGGCTTCGAAAAACGGGGAGCCGCTTGATCTGACCCACCGGGAATTTGAGCTGGTTCATTATCTGGTGAAGAACGCCGGGAAGGTCATGACTCGAGAGCACCTGCTGCAAGCGGTGTGGGGGTTCGAATATTTCGGGGACGTACGGACGGTCGACGTGACCATTCGCCGGCTGCGCGAGAAAATCGAGAAGGACCCGAGCAAGCCGGAATACATTTTGACCCGGCGCGGCCTCGGGTATATGATGCGAAGCTCCAAGGCGGGTGGGTTCTAGCATGAAGCTGCCCTCCTTTTTCCGCACCATCCAGGCAAAGCTGATCATCATCTATGTGCTGCTGATCCTGATCGCGATGCAGCTGATCGGGGTCTATTTCGTGAGCGCGATGAAAACGTCGCTGACGAGCAATTTCACGAAGGAATTGCAGGAACGTGCGGAGCTGCTCTCCGTGCTGGCGGCACAGAACCTGGGGGTGACCGGGGATTCGGCGGAGGAATCGCTGGAGAACCTGCGCGTGCTGGTGAACAATCTGTTCAACATCAACGGTGCGGAAATACAGGTGCTGGATGCCAGCGGCAAGGTGCTTACGACGTCCAAACCGTCGCATGCCGATTATGTCGGCACGAAGAATACGCAGACCGTAGTCAACCGGGCCTTGCAAGGGATCCGGGACAACGAGGAATACATTATTGACGAAGATAATATCCGCAAGAAAGTCGTGGCCAAGCCGGTCGTCAACGATGGCAAAATCGTAGGTGCGATCTACATCGCCGCCTCGATGAACGAGCTGTACGATACGATGGAGCGGATTAATAATATTTTTATTTCGGGAATATTGCTGGCGCTAGGATTGACGGCGGTGCTGGGCGTCATTCTGGCGCACACGATCACTTCGCCGATCAAGGAGTTGACCCGGCGGGCGACGGCGGTGGCGGAAGGCGAGTTCCACCAGAAGATGCCGGTGCTCGGCAATGACGAGATCGGGCAGCTTAGCAAGGCTTTTAACTATATGACAAGCCGTCTTCGCGATGCGCTGGCGCAGAATGAAGAGGAGAAGGAGAAGCTGGCTTCGATTCTCACCAATATGAGCGACGGCGTTATCGCTACCGATGATACCGGGACGGTCATTCTGATGAATCGCCGGGCGAGCGAAATGCTGCGGATCAATGGGGAATTGGATAGAGGCACCGACATCATATCGCTGCTGCATCTGACCCCGGAAGAACGCGAGATCTTGAAGCAGGGGACGATGCATTCCACGATCCTGGAGAACGAAACGCCGGAGGGGGACACCTTCCTGATCCGCGTCACATTTACGCCGATCCACCGGCGGGAAATCGGGATTGTCGGGACGATCGCGGTGCTCCAGGACGTTACGGAACAGGAGCAGCTGGAAGCGTCCCGGCGGGAGTTTGTGGCGAATGTATCGCATGAGCTTCGCACGCCGTTGACTACGATCAAGAGCTATACTGAAGCGCTGGAGGACGGTGCTATGGAGGACCCGGAATTGGGTCCGAAATTTGCCTCCGTCATCCAGAACCAGACCGAGCGAATGATCCGCCTCGTCACCGATCTGCTGCATCTGTCGCGGTTAGACTCCAAGGAAGCGCAGCTGCGTAAGCAGCCGGTCTCCGTGATGGAGATGCTGGAAGAGGTGACGGACCGGTTTTCTTTTCAGATGCAGGAAAAAGGCATCAAGCCAACGTTTTTCGTCGGCAACGGCGTAGGCTCCGCCTGGGTGGACCGAGATCAAATCGACCAGGTACTGGACAATCTGATCTCCAATGCGATGAAATATACGCCGGAGGGCGGCACGATCGCTATCGAGGCCAGGTTGACCGATGACGGCGCGCTGGCGATTTCGGTACAGGATGACGGGATCGGAATCCCGAAGAAGGACCTGGACCGGATTTTCGAACGTTTTTACCGGGTCGACAAGGCTCGTTCGCGGAATATGGGCGGGACAGGCCTTGGCCTATCCATTGCCCGGGAAATTGTTAAAGCGCATGGCGGGACGATCTCTTTACAGTCGGATTTGGGCAAAGGCACCAAGGTGACCTTTATGCTGCCGCGGCATGAACAAGGAGGCGACGGTCAGTGAAGGAACGGGTAAAATCGCTGATGCTCGCACTTCTGGTTCTATGCAGCCTGGTGCAGAGCTACTTTCTCATCTATCGGCTGCCGGGCAGCGACCCGGTCGTCAAAACCGAAAGCGACTATATCAAGACAGAGAATATGGGGCAGAGTGCGGAGGCCGAAGACATGCTGTTTCCGTCCCAGATTGCCGTGCATTTGGGCGAGGACCGGCACACGGTATTTTATCCGGACTCGGCTTTCTATAACTTGATCTATTCCCGGCTGAAAGGACGGCAGTTCGATGGATTCCAGCGCTATGGAGTGGAAAACATCAATTGGACCGAGATCCGCAGCCGCCATACGGGGATAGAGCTGCAGTTCGGCGACGGGATGCCGGTGGCGTTGCTGCAAAAGGTGATGCAGATCGCTCCTGATCCGCTGTTCGAAGGGGAAAGCATCAGCCGGGTGCTGATATACAATTCCGAAAATGAGGATCAGGTGCGGGTGTTCTTTTTCAGCTCGCAGGGCGATGTCGTGTATGAAGCGACCAAAGCCGATTTGACGGTGCAGGATGTCCGGCAACAGGTCGATTTCGGCAAGGATTGGGTGCCTTACACCCTGGTCAACGGGTATTACATTCCCGAGAAGCCGGTCCGCATGGTGGAGACGGGGTTGGAGATAGGCCTTTTTTCCACGGATCAGATGCAGAGCAGCTTATTCTCTGATCCGAGTATCACCCGGTATATCCGCGAAAAAGACGGCTCCGAGATTTATACGGACAGTAAGCGGAGCTTGCAGGTACGGCAGGACCGGGACTGGATCAATTATACCGACCCGGCCGCACCGGCGGCGGGCGAGAACAATCCGGGGCGGAACGTACTGTCCGGCGTTGACTTTGTCAATCAGCACGGCGGATGGAACGGCCAATACCGGCTGAAGAAGACTGCGGACACGGGCGGAGAAGAACATACCGTAGTGTTTCAGCAATATTACGGGGAAGGACAGTTCGGCGCTTTTCCGATTATCGATATCTCGTCGTTCCACTATGGAGAGATTACGCTGGAGATGCGGATGGGCACCATTACGGGCTACGAGCGCTCGCTGATCTACTCCACCGGCGAGTTCTGGGAGAAAACGATGGTTGAGCTGTCCAGCGGGGACGAATTACGCGAGCAGCTTGCCAGACTGGAGAAAGAGTCAGAAATCGTCAGCTTGTATCCGGCGTACCTTCCTTCGCTCTCCAAAGAAGGATTGCAATTGAAGCCGATCTGGGCAGTCGAGCTCAAAAACGGAGCTACACGCATGCTGTTTTGAACCAATAGAACCATTCGGAGGTGAGAACATGGATTGGGGCCGGGCAAAAAACGTGCTGATTTACGCATTTTTGCTGCTAAATCTGGTGCTGGGTTATCAGCTGTGGAATGACTTGCAGGAGCAGGCGGATTCCAATCCGGATTTCACCTCCCTGGAGAGCAGTATTCAGAAATCAATGGACGATAAACGGATCCGGGTGTTGGCTAAAATTCCGACCGAGACGCCGGAGCTGTCAAAAATATCTTACCGCTTCGTAAATGGCGGCGAACAGGGCGGGGAGCTGGTTGACCTGCCGGTTCCGGTGGACAGTAAGCTGATTTATACGCCGAAGGAATTGGCGAATGCGCTGAAGACAAGCCTGCCGAATATCGGGGATTACCGTTATGACGAGGCGGCAAGCCGGGCGGGGGAATTCATGATGCTTCATCCGCTGGTCGACGGAAAATGGCCGCTGTTCAAGATTGAGCTGAAGCTATACTACAGCAATCAGAAGATCATTTCCTACCGGGAGCAAGTCATCGAAATCGGCGGCTCGGAAGGCGAGAAGAAACAGCGGGTGCTGTCCGCATCCAAGGCACTTGGGAATTTAATCGAGAACTTCCTGCCGGAAGGCTCGGTCGTGACGGAAATCGAGCTGGGTTATTACGGGGAAGTGTTCAACTCGGACGCGCATCTGCCGGCGGCCCCGGCGTGGAGGTTTATTTTGGAAAGCGGCAAGGAGTACTATGTACAAGGCATCAGTGGGGACGTAATTAGTCCGAACACAGAGAAAACAAAGGAGTAGTGCGAATCATGGGATTGAGATTTACGGTGTTGTCGAGCGGGTCGACGGGGAATGCGACGGTAGTGGCCAATGGGGAAACGACGCTGATGATCGACGCCGGCTTCAGCTGCCGCCGGATTGACGAGCTGCTGTCGGAGCGTGAAGTATCGGGTCAGGAATTGAGCGGCATTCTGGTGACGCATGAGCATTCGGATCATATTAAAGGTCTCGGAGCGGTGGCGAGAAAATATAATCTGCCCGTGTATGCCAACGAGAAGACATGGAGCGCGATGGAAAAAGCGGTCGGCCAGATCCCGGACGAGAACCGCCGCGTACTGGGCACAGGCGAGGCACGGGATTTCGGATCGCTTCGAGTGGAATCGTTCGCGATCTCGCACGATGCGGCGGAGCCGGTGGGCTACTGCTTCTATGACGGCAAGGAAAAGCTGAGCGTCTGCACCGACCTAGGCTATGCCAGCGACAAGGTCAAAGCGGCGATCGCGGACTCCGACGTGCTGGTGTTGGAAGCAAACCACGACATCGAGATGCTGCGCATGGGGCGCTATCCTTGGAATATCAAGCGGCGCATACTCGGCGATATGGGCCACTTGTCCAATGAAGCTACAGGCGAGTTGCTTAGCGAGCTGATGAACGGGCGGATCAAGCGGACGTATCTGGCTCACCTTAGCCGGGAGCATAACATGATGGATTTGGCCCGCATGGCCGTGCGCGGTTCGATGGAGGACCGCGGCTGCTTCTATAAGGACAGCGAATTCAAGCTGCGGGACACGTACTATGACCGGCCTACACCGTGGGATAAGGTGGCGGAGTTATAAACCGGTCCAACTCGGCTGCTTTTTGCTCAATTTCTTGGCGGGTAAGAATCCCCTTCTCAATCAATAGTTCCATGATCGCGCTGAGCGTTACCAACTGGTGGTAATGCTCTTCTTTCATATCCGCAAGTTTTGCAAGCATATTAACCTCATTCATCGGGGTGGAAAATTGTGAATTCATGATCGATGGGGCCTCCTTTATTATCAAAAAAATTAGGGGAAATGCGCCTCGATTTCCCGAAAATTCCCTAAAAGGAAAATGCGCCTGAAACCTCCGGGTATGGTAGAATGAATCTATCAATCTAGCGCTTTATTATTAGTGTAGTCCGGCATGGGCATAAACATTCCTGCAGAATGAAAACAGCAAGAAAAAATCTTTCATGGTAGGCAACATCCAGCCGTTTCATTACGTTAAGATAGTAAAGAGTTGAACGGGAATATGGCTTTGCCGTCGCGGCATAGAGTGAATTGTGCAGCGGCTTCCGGGTAATAAAGGATACAGACCAATGGAGCATCAGGACCGGGGCAGTCCATGGAGGGAGAGAAACGGGATGGGATTGTTTGATGATGATTTTTATTCTACAAAGGTGTCGAGACGGCAGCTTCGCAGAAGTTCGGACAGCGCTCAGCGCTGGCAGGGCAACAACAGGAGGAACGGTTGGTCCACGTTGCAGATCTCGCTGGTTTCATCCATCCTTAGTGCGGTAGTTGCCGTACTGCTGTTTAGTTTGATTACCGGGCTCCCCTCAGCCTCCAATCGCGCCGGCGCGAACGGCAATGCCGCGGCGCTAGGGGAAGGCGACCCGTTCGACCGGATCAGCACAGCGGCGGCCAAGGTGGCTCCAGCTGTGGTGAGCATCCTGAATCACAGCGAGCTATCCGATGACCCCAAGCAGGCTGCATTAGGTTCAGGCGTAATCTATAAAAAGGATAAAGGGAAGGCGTACATCATCACCAATACGCATGTCATCTCGGGTGCGGACAATTTGGAAGTTGTGACGAGTGACGGAGACTCGCGGAAGGCCACGGTAATCGGCCAGGATTCCATCAACGACATTGCGGTGCTGGAAGTGGATGACAAGGGTATTAACTCCGTTATCGATCTGGGCGATTCCAAGAAGCTGCGTCCCGGCGAGACGGTGATCGCGGTCGGCAATCCGCTGGGTCTGGGCGGCACGCTTACTTCAGGCATCGTCAGTTATACGAGCCGGCTGATTCCGATTTCGCTGAGTCAGGACGGTGTGTATGACTGGGAGCAGGAAGTGATTCAGACCGACGCGGCCATTAACGAAGGCAACAGCGGCGGAGCGCTGGTCGATCTGAACGGCCGATTGATCGGTATTAATACGATGAAGATCGCCGATACGGGTGTTGAAGGGCTCGGATTTGCGATTCCGGTCAACGAGGTCATGAAGACGGTAGACGATCTGATGTTGTACGGCAAGGTCGTTCGTCCGTACCTTGGAGTGTATTCGCTGGATCTGAACAATCCGTATGCGGAAATGACCGAGGAGCAGCGGACAGACCTGAAATTACCTAGCCATGTGACGGAGGGGATCATCGTGCTGGAAGCTCATGGCCCTGCGAAGGACGCGGGCTTGAAGTTAAACGATGTCATCACCCAGCTCGATAAGCAGCCGATCAGCTCCACGCTGGAGCTGCGGAGATATATGTACGAGAACAAGAAGATCGGCGAGGATATGGAGATTACCTTCTACCGGGATGGTAAGCCGCAAACCGTAACCGTTAAGCTTGCGGATAAACCGTCCGAAGCGGAATTAGATGCTGAGGCTGAAGAGAAATAGAATAGAAACAGAAACAGAATAGATGAACCAACAAGGGTCCTTTTACATGAGCAGTCGTTGCATAAGCGCGTCGTCTGAAATGTAAGGGGATCTTTTTTTGTATGGGGGCGGGTGAGGTATATGCGTTTTGTCCTCCTTTTGGGTGGACACTTTTGGATTTTGTCCTCGGGGCACGGACAAATGAAGTTCGGGATGTGTTCGGGATGCCTTTGGGGCGTCTTTACCGGGGGAATTAAAACTCTTGTTGGGCGGGTAAGTAGGGGCTAGTGCGTGTAAGAGTTAGGCGTTAGGGTAAAGAGTTAAGTATAGGTGTAAAGCCAAATAGCAGAGAGTAAAGAGTAAAGGGCAAAGAGCAAAGAGCAAAGAGCAAAGAGCAAAGAGCAAAGGGCAAAGAGCAAAGAGCAAAGAGCAAAGAGCAAAGAGCAAAGGGCAAAGAGCAAAGGGCAAAGAGCAAAGGGCAAAGAGCAAAGGGCAAAGAGCAAAGGGCAAAGAGCAAAGGGCAAAGAGCAAAGAGTAAAGAGTAAGGGCAAAGATCAAAGGGCAAAGGGCAAAGATCAAAGAGCAAAGAGCAAAGAGCAAACAGCAAAGAGTAAAGAGTAAAGAGTAAAGAGTAAAGAGTAAGGAGTAAGGAGTAAGGAGTAAAGAGCGATGCAAGGGAAGTCGAGTCATGGTGTTTATAAAATACATAAGATATGGTACAGGGGCTTCTTGGGAAGGGAGAGGATTAGTGATGAATTCTCTGTTTGCGGGAAAGAGTAGAGCGGGTATGCTGCAGGCGATGACGCAGGCGCCGCTGGATTTGCTGGTGATCGGCGGGGGGAATACAGGCGCCGGGATTGTGCTGGACGCGGCGGCGAGGGGGATGCGGGCCGGGCTGGTGGAGATGCAAGACTTTGCGGCCGGGACGTCGAGCCGGTCGACGAAGCTGGTGCATGGCGGGCTGCGATACTTGAAGCAGCTCGAGATCGGGGTGGTGGCGGAGGTCGGACGTGAGCGTGCGATCGTGTACGAGAACGGTCCGCATGTGACGACACCGGAATGGATGCTGCTGCCGATCTACAAGGGCGGCACGTTTGGCAGGCTCAGCACGTCGGTGGGCCTGCGGGTGTACGACCTGCTCGCCGGGGTGAAACGGGGCGAGCGGCGGTCGATGTTGTCGGCGGAAGACGCGTTAGCGAAGGAGCCGTTGCTGCGCCGCGAAGGGCTGCTCGGCGGCGGCTACTATGTCGAGTACCGCACGGACGACGCGCGGCTGACGATTGAGGTGTTGAAGGCCGCCGTGGCGCAAGGGGCAATGGCGGTCAATTATGCGAAGGCGACCGAGTTCCGTTACGAGGACGGCCGGGTGGTCGGCGCAGCGGTGCGGGATCGGATCGGCGGTGAGACTTACGAGCTGCGGGCTCGGAAGGTCGTAAATGCCGCCGGGCCCTGGGTAGACACGCTGCGTGAATGGGATGGGTCCAAGCAGGGCAAAATGCTGCAGTTGACCAAAGGCGTGCACCTGGTGATTGACCAGGGGCGGTTTCCTTTGCGGCAGGCGGTGTATTTTGATACGCCGGATGGGCGGATGATTTTTGCTATTCCGCGGGAGGGCAAGACCTATGTCGGTACGACGGACACGGTGTACCAAGGTGATATCGCCCATCCGCGCATGAACGCGGAGGATCGCCAGTATGTGATTGATGCGATCAACGGGATGTTTCCTTCGCTTGGGATCACGGCGGAGGATGTTGAATCGAGCTGGGCGGGCGTTCGGCCTTTGATCTATGAGGAAGGGAAATCGCCGTCCGAGATTTCGCGCCGGGATGAGATCTGGCAGTCGGACTCTGGCCTGATCACGATGGCGGGCGGTAAGCTGACGGGCTACCGCAAAATGGCCGAAACGGTCGTTGACCGGGTTGCTGCCCAGTTAGGGCGCGAGCATGGTCTCCGCTTCCATGCGTGCACTACAAAGCATTTGCCCATATCGGGAGGGCATGTGGGGGGCGGGGATGCTTTTTATGGATATGTGCAGTCCAAGAGCACAGAAGCTGAGGAGCTTGGCCTTCCGCGGGAGCTGGGCGCGGCATGGGCGATGAAGTATGGCTCGAACGCCGGCCAGTTGATGGCGATCGCCAGCGAGATGCTGCGGACGGCTAAGGGATTGGGAAATAGCGCGGTGAAGCCGGAGCGAGAGGCGGAAGAGCGAAGCGGTTCTGTTAGTTTGGAGAGGGAAGAAACGGGCCGAAGCGGTTCGGTGGCAGAAGAGGCGGAAGTGAAGGCTGAAGCCGGGGAAGAGTCTTTTGTGAAAGGGGAGGCACGGCCAGTGGCCGGGTCTGACGCGCTGCCGCTGGAGGTGGCGGTTCCACTGAAGTACGCTCTGGATGAGGAGGTGGTGGTGACGCCGGGGGACTTTTTTATCCGAAGAACGGGTTCTTTGCTGTTTGATATCGCTTGGGCGCGCAGGTGGAAGGAGCCGGTGATCGCTTATATGGCGTGCTATTTCGGGTGGTCGGCGGAGGAGAAGGCGCGTTATGCCGATGAACTGGAGCGGGCGCTGACGGAGGCGGTGGAACCGGAACGGGCTGGGCAACCGGGTGAAGGATAGGCAAATGGTTAGCTTGGAAGGTTGATTGAGGCGGTAAGCGATAGCGGGTACAATGGTAAGGAATGGCGACGAGGGGCAGATTGTTTGGTTATAAGTGATCTGTGCGGTTCCTTTTTGGGGCGGAGTATGGTAGAACAGATAAAGGACAACCTGTTAATACGGAGCGCGCCGCGGGAGCGGTAGGGAAAGGATGCTTGAGGTATGTATGTAGTTTGCAAAGATCATGTGGAGCTGGCGATCGATATGTTTGTGGATGAGTTTGAGGAAGCCCCGGACGTCGTCGATTTGGAGCACACGAAGTTCATCGACTGGGAACCGCCGGTGAAATGCGAGCATTGCGATCATGAGGCGAAATTTTTGATCGTGTAAGGAAGATTGTTTGGTTTGGCGTTATGGGATTCGGGAGCGGCTGGTTTCATGCTGCTGAATTTCGGATTAAGGCCGGGGTGGTCGGGTGCCGGCTGGCAGGAATGGTCGATGGGCGTGGATCGGGAGTGACTCCGAGGATGCGCGTCTGCGATAAATGGGATGGGTACGTGTGTTTTTATTTGTTTGGGATTGCTAGCTAGTTATAGGAGTGAGTGGATCATCGGCTAGGGTTTAGCCCGGGGTCCGGGGATGGCAGCGAAGCGCTGGAGTGAGGTTGAGTGCTTGGGTGCATGGAATTTTAGGCCTGACCTTGAAGAAAGAAAATGCTGATGTTTTGCGAATGAGGAAGTGCTGAGGGCTTTGGCCTGGGTGCGATGCTTTTGGAGAATAGAAAAGTTCGGTGAGGCGGTTTTCTCGACCAGAGCGGGGGAAAGCGGCCTTTTTGCATAGATGGCGGAAATTCGATACATGGAGGATACGGAGATGTTTATTCAAGTTATTGCGGTCGGCAAGTTGAAGGAGAAGTTTTTGGTGCAGGGCATTGCCGAGTATGCGAAGCGGCTGGGCCCGTATGTGAAGTTCCAAGTTCTCGAGGTCCCCGACGAGAAGGCGCCGGAGACGATGAGTGAGGCGGAGGTATTGCAGGTGAAGGCGCGAGAGGGCGAGCGCATTTTGGGTTTGGTGAAGAGCGATGCGCATGTCATCGCTCTGGAAGTCGGCGGCGAGCTGTGGAGCTCGGAGGAGCTCGCCGGTTGTTTGGACCGGCTCGGCACGTATGGGACGAGCCATGTCGTGTTTGTGATCGGCGGGAGCCATGGGCTCGCCGATGCCGTGATTAGCCGCGCGCAGCAGCGGCTGTCTTTTGGGCGCATGACGCTGCCCCATCAGCTCATGCGACTGGTATTGGTGGAGCAGATTTATAGGGCGGTGAAGATAAATCGGGGGGAACCGTATCATAAGTAGGGCGAAAATGCATTTTGTCAAGTCAAATGCTGAAAATTAATGTTTAGTGTATAATAATAGTGGTTCTTTGTCTGTAAGGAGAAGGTTAATTATGCACTTAAAAAATTATATTTTTAATAAGAATAAATTACTTGAATTAATTGATAAAATCCGTAGAGAGTCTAGTGTTTCGATAGAGGCAGATAAACAAATCGAACTAGGACAGTTCTTTACTAACTCTAATATTGCAAGTCTTATGGCATCTATGTTTAATGAAGGTAAAAGTAAGATTAGATTACTTGATGCAGGAGCTGGAGTAGGCTCCTTAAGTGCAGCCTTTATTGCAGAAATGTGTTGTAGAGAAGATAGACCCAAAGAGATTTCAATTGTTGCATATGAAAAAGACCCAGCACTATTACCTTATTTATTTAAAACTAGAGAAGTCTGTAATAATGCTTGTAAGCGTTTAGGAATAAAGTTGAACTGGGAAATACTGAATCGTGATTTTATTAATGAAAGTATTGATCTTTTAGTGAAAAGTGAAGAGGAAGATCTAGAATTTCAACGTTTTGATTGTGCAATTTTAAATCCTCCATATCGTAAAATTCATAGTAATTCGTTAGAACGGAAGTTATTAAAAGGAATTGCAATAGAAACTTCTAATTTATACTCTGCTTTTGTAATTCTTGCAATACGCCTATTAAAGAGTAGTGGTGAGTTGGTAGCTATTACACCTAGAAGCTTTTGCAATGGTCCTTATTTTAAATCTTTTCGAAAAGAAATGCTGAACGAAACAACATTTTGCCGGATTCATACCTTTGATTCAAGAAGAAGTACATTCAGTGACGATAGAGTACAACAAGAAAACATAATTTTTAAATTAATAAAAGAAAAATCACAAAATAACTGTAATGTAACAGTTTCATCTAGTTTTACAAAAACAGATGAAATTGCTAAATATCAAATACGCTATGATCAATTTGTACATCCCAATGATAGAGAGATGTTTATAAGAATATTAAAAAATGATTCGGGATATCAAATTACGGATCAAATAGATAAGTTAGGAAATACAATAGAAGATCTGGGGATTTCAGTATCAACGGGTAAAGTAGTAGACTTTAGATCTAAAGATTATCTGAATAATGAGCCATTACATGGAACTGTGCCGCTAATTTATTCTATTCACTTTGAGGACGGATTTGTAAAGTGGCCTAAACTAAATAGTAAGAAACCAGATTTTATACTTCAGAATTGTGTTACTGACAACCTCTTAGTACCTTCTGGTTTTTATGTTTTAGTTAAGCGGTTTTCTTCAAAAGAGGAACGCAGAAGAGTTGTTGCAGCTATCTATGACCCAGGAAGGGTCATGTTTTCAAAAGTCGGTTTTGAAAATCATGTAAACTACTATCATATTAACGGAGAAGGCTTAACTGAGAGACTAGCTAAAGGTTTAGCTGTTTTTTTAAATTCTTCATTAATTGACTCATATTTACGTCAGTTCAATGGTCATACTCAAGTAAATGCAACTGATTTAAGAAATCTTAAATATCCTCGTATAGAACAATTAGAGGAATTAGGCAAAAGAATAAGTACTCAATTACCCGAACAAGATGAAATTGACTTAATGATAAGCGAATTATTCTAAGAACAATGGTTGTTGGCATTAATAATTGGGAGGGATCAGCAATGTCATTACAAGAAGAGATAGATAAAAAAGCAAAAGAAATTCAAGCCGATGGATATCCAATGTCAATTGGAGAGTTGGCGAATATGTACAAGGATGGCGAATTAATAGTTAATCCGGAATTTCAAAGGTTTTTTAGATGGTCAGACTCCCAAAAAACAAAATTAATAGAATCGATACTTTTAGGAATACCGATACCTCCGATTTTTGTTGCTCATGGTGAGAAGGGGATATGGGATGTTATTGATGGGTTGCAGAGACTATCGACAATATTTGAATTTATGGGTTTATTAAAACTCACAGATGATACGTTAAAGCCGCCTAGTAAATTATTAGGTACAAAGTTTCTACCATCCTTAGAGAATAAAATGTGGGAAAACCTTGATGATCCAGAAAACTCTTTTACTCAAGAGTTAAGAATTGATTTTAAAAGATCGAAATTTGATATTAAAATTATAAAAAAAACTAGTGATAAGGATGCGAAATACGAACTATTCCAAAGAATCAATACAGGCGGATCAAAGTTATCAGACCAAGAAGTTAGAAATTGTCTATTAATAATGATTAATAGGGACTTTTATCTGTGGGCAGCAGAACTTGTGAAATATCAGCCATTTGTGAATTGCATACCTCTTTCAGAAAAACAACAATTAGAACAGTTTAATATGGAAATTTTAATGCGTTATTTAGTTATTCGACATGCAGATTTAAGCAAGATTAAAGGTAATGAAGATATTGGAGAATATATTTCGGAAGAAATTATTAATATAGTTGAAAGTGGAGAACTAGATATACAGAAAGAAGCAGAGGTATTCTACAAGACCTTTGCTTATCTTGATACAATTCTCTCAGACGACAGTTTTCGAAAATTTGATCATGAGAAGGGCAAGTTTAGAGGTGGTTTTTTAATGCCAGCATTTGAAGTGGTGATTGCAGGTTTAAGTGAGAATATAGATGAAATGAATAAGATGGCACCTGAGGAAATGATTCAAAAAATTAAAAATATATATAATTCTCCGCAATATCTAAGTGCTACAACTAGAGGGGGCGCTCGCCCTATCACGAGGTTAAAAGATCTAGCAACATTAAGCAAGGGAGTATTTATGAATGGCTGAGTACTCGCTCGAGAAGTTTCAAACAAAACTTGATAAAAACATCTCTTGGAGAAAACGTGAGCTTACGATACTTAAAAATAATGTTGATGGGGCAGAGGGAAATCTATTAGTTACTTCAATAAGATCAGGAATAACATTATTGTATGGTCATTGGGAAGGATTTATTAAGACAACTGCTCGAGAGTATCTAAAATATTTAAACAAGCTAAATATAAAATGTATTGATATGAAGGACAATTTCCTCACTTTATCAATGAAGAAAACAATAGTTAACTCGAGGCAATCTAATAGATGTTTATCACATTCTGAAATTATAAGTGAGTTATTGTATGAATCCGAGAAAATATTTAATGTTAATGAAATGGATAAACTTATTGTAGATACTGACTCAAACTTAACTTATGAAATATTAGAAGATATATTATTTAGTTTGGGTTTGGACTGTGAAGATTTTGAGATGAAGGAAAACTTTATAAAGGAAAATCTAGTGCTTGAGCGAAATAAAATTGCTCATGGTGAATATGTATCAATTGTAGACCCTAGGAAAGATAAAAGTGAAGAAGAAAAAAGGGCAAAAGAAGAATTTGAAAATCTATATCATGAGATTCTAAAACTTATGGAGAAGTTCAAAGAATTGGTATTTGATGCTGCATTTAAGAAAAAATATCTAAAACAGGTTCCAGAGTTGGGTGTTTAATACAGAGTATTTGCGAATATTGTACTTATATTGTCTATTAATATAGATTTATTTTTTAGTAGAATAATTAGAAGGGGGGATTTTGTTGCCAAGTGACAAAGAATTTATTACGATCTACGATCAGATTCGCTTATTAAAAAATAGGGGATTGCAGATTAACAATTTTAGTTCCGCTAAAGAACATCTTCAAGATAAGAACTATTTTGATCTTATAAATGGTCATGAGACATTATTACTTGATGACTCGAAGCGTTTACCTAAAAAATATACTAAAAAGTCATTTGATAATTTTTTAAGACTTCATGATTTTGATAAGCAATTCTCGAGCCTAATACTAAAGAAAATATCAGACTTCGAAACAAAATTAAAAACAACAATCTCCTATCATTTTTGTAAAAATCATTGTTCAACTTTAGCAGAAAACAATAATTATATAGACATAAGTTATTATAATAAACCGGGACCAACTGATGGCCCAAAACAATATGTAAATTATTTTTACAATTCCAGTGAACAAGAAAAAACTCATAAATTATTTAGAAGTAACTATAAATATAGAGGGAAATTTAGAGGTATATTTAATGGAGTTGTAACCTATCAACCTTCAAAGACTATATTAAGAGGTATCTTTACTGGGCGTTTTGGATCTTCTTCAATAAAAGAAGTAAAAGCAGGCAACTGTATATTCTATAATTCAAACCAAAGAACACTTTTAGCTGCACTACATACAGTAAGTACGACTTCTGGATCAACTGTATCCCTCAACATAAATATACAAAGAGAAGAAATAATACAAGGTTTAAACTACATTGACGATTGTAAGCTGAAATTTTCATACATTAATGAATATAATAATCCACCGTTCTGGGTTGTGATTAAAACATTAATGTTAAACGATTTAATTGTATTAATGTATGGATTAAAAAAGCGCACTCTTGATGCGGTATTAAGAGACTTTAATTTGAAGCCTTACGAGAAGGAGAAATTCTTAAACTCTTTGGAGATAATTAAAGAGTTGCGAAATTCTTGCGCACATTTTGAACTGGTTAATCGATTCAGGACGTCACCGAATTTAAAAGTAAATAGTCATCTAATTTCTGACTTACACTTATCACCTATGAGATCACAATATGTAATTAGATTATTCGATGTATTAAAAATATTAAGAGTTTATATTGATTTATCCGAAATAAAATTGTTTTTACATAATTTTTGGACTAACGAAACTAAGTATGGTAATGGTGAGATTACTGTTGCTTTATTTGAGAGGATGGGAAATTCAAATATAAATGAATGGATCTAAGATTAATTGACTTAAGCACGAATATAAGCTAAAATGAATACATATAATAACGAGTAGCCAAGACGGCGTGCCAAGCTTGCGTAGCTTGCTAAAAGTCCCTAGCCACCTTATCTTCTAAGATAAGGTGGCTTTGTATTTATAAAGCATTTGAGAACTTCCTTCAATAGGTGAAACTCTCAGGACTCAATTTTTATTTTTAACGACTATCGTTATAGAAAATATAAATGTATTCTATTTCGCCTTTAGTGTGATACGGAGAGCCATATCATAAGTAGGGCGAAGTTTTTATTGCGAAGAGCCAGTTTTCTGCTTTCCTAATATCCAATAACTATTTGAGCTATTGCAGTCCGAAATAGGGTAAAATGGTACAGACTATAGGGAATGAGGACTGAAACCATGGATAAAGATGAAGTAATATTGACGCAAGAGGGCTTGGAGCAGATTGAGGAAGAGCTCCACGAGCTCAAGACGGTCAAGCGTAAGGAGTTAGCGGAGCGGTTGAAAGTGGCGATCAGTTATGGCGATCTTAAAGAAAACAGTGAGTACCATTCTGCCAAGGATGATCAGGCGCACATGGAAACCCGAATTTTGGCCCTGGAGCGGATAGTAAAGCGGGCACGGGTCGTGAATGCGGACAGTGTGGACTTGAATGAAGTCAGCGTAGGCTCTTTTGTGATCTTAATTGATATTGAATTCGCCGAGAAGATCGAATACCGCATTGTCGGTCCGGCTGAAGCAAATGTGGCCGAGAACAAAATTTCTTACGAAAGTCCACTCGGAAAGGGTCTTTTGGGCAAAAAGGTAGGGGATATAATTAACGTAGATGCGCCGATGGGCAACCTTCAATATGAGCTGCTCGAAATCAAAATTTGAAAAGAGTCTCATTTCATGATGGCACCTTTTTCAATGTGTGATTTTTTGTTAAACGTAAATGTTCATGTTGGAAAATCTATCTGGATCCCAGATTTTAAAAGTTGAGAGGGCTTAAGTACTTAGAGATTAGTTTAGTTTCATGTGAAAGGCACCCGGTTGGGTGCCTTTCAATTTCGCTCTTTGGATGTTACGGAGAACCGTACCACAAGTAAAAACTCAGAGCCTTGAGGTTTTAGCAAATTCAGCTCTAATAGTTAGCGAAGAAAATTCCAAAAAGAGTATAACCTACAAATCAATTGTACTCCCCACCAAACAGTGTTAATCTGAAAATCGGCAACCTTAAGTTTACACGCTGCCGCACACCTACAATAACCGCCGTTATGGCGATTCAGAAAGGTACACCATGATTAAAATAGATAACCTATCCTTCTCTTTCCCGCAAAAAGAGCTATATCAAAACATTTCCTTCACACTCGAAGAAGGCCAACACTGCGCCTTTATAGGCACGAGCGGCAGCGGGAAAAGTACACTGATCGAGATGTTGATGGACCCGGAAAGGCATTTGTTCGAGGGCAAGCTGGAGATTGACCCGGATTGTAGAATCGGGTACGTCAGTCAGTTCTCGCAGGTGGACAAAACGAAAGAAATGACCGTTTTTGAATATATCGGGGAAGACTTTATCAAGATCCAGGACGAGCTCACCGCGATTTATGCTGAGATGGAAACCACGTCGGATATGGATTCGCTGATGGAAAAGTATCAATCGGCGTTGGACGCACTCGATGCAATAGGCGGGGATGATTTCGAAAGCACAATTAATAAGCAGCTGAATCTCGCCAATCTGATGAAGCTGAAAGACGCCAGAGTATCTTCCTTGAGCGGCGGGGAATTCAAGCTGATTCAAGTCATGAAGGAAATGCTCGGCAGCCCGGACTTGATGATCATGGACGAACCGGACGTGTTTTTGGATTTTGAAAACCTCAACGCACTCAAAAAATTGATCAATTCCCACAAAGGCATGCTGCTGGTCGTTACGCACAACCGCTATCTGTTGAATCATTGCTTCAATAAAATCATCCACCTCGAAAACATGGAGATCCAGGAGTTTGACGGGTGGTATATCGATTATAACTTCTCGCTGCTTCAGACCAAGATCGAGCTGCAAGAAATCGCGGTCGCCGAAGCCGAAGAAATCGAGCGATACGATCACATCATCGATAATCTTAGAGAGATCGCAACGAATGTTGCAGACGCGTCCAGAGGCCGAGCATTAAAAGCCAGAGTTAAGTTTCAGGAAAGATTGGAAGCACGCCGAATCAAAGCGCCGTTTGTCGAGATCAAGCAGCCGAATATTCGTTTTGATCTGGATCGTGAAGTGGAAGACGCCACTGTTGTAAAGGTTGCCAATTACAGCGTCGCCTTCGACGAGCTGCTTCTGCACAACGTTAATTTTGAAATCCAATCTACAGATAAAGTCGCGATCATCGGCCCGAACGGCACAGGGAAAACGACTTTGCTCCGTGAAATCTTCAAAAACAACCATGACTCCATTGAAATCAATGCAGATGTGAAAGTGGCTTATTTATCGCAGCTTCAAGGCGAAACGCTAAAAGACTACAATACGATCCTTAATGAATTCATCGACGCTGGGTTCAAAACGTATGACGAGATTAGAGCGCATCTTGCGAACTACGGCTTTGAAGGCGATATTCTGGATCAGAAGATCCAATCATTATCAGGTGGAGAAAAAAACATGCTTCAACTGGCTAAAGTCGCTGGTAGCCAAGCCGACCTGCTGCTGCTTGACGAACCGACCAGCCATTTGGACCTCTATACGCAGATTGCGCTGGAGAAAGCCATCGAAGACTACAAAGGCGCGATTTTGATGATATCCCACGATTTCTATTCCGTCGTAAACGGCATGGATTATGTGCTGATCATTGACGACAAGACGATTAGAAAAATGAGTATGCGCAAATTCAGACAGATGATCTACGCCAGTCATTTTAATAAAGACTATTTGGAAAACGAACAAAAGAAAAAGGCCGTTGAAATGCAGATCGAATTAGCTTTGAAAAATACGGATTTTGAAACGGCAAAAGGCTTGGTCGACGAGTTGGAAGACATCATTAAGCAGCTTTAGACGGCAACGCTTATAGTAACGGTAGAAAAAGGCCAAAAAAGACACTGATGAATAATATCTCAGTGTCTTTTTACTGCATACTTATTGAATTCACTATGGCGTTCGCCAAACTAAGCGGCGTGAAGGAAGTTGCCTCTTATATCCATCGCTGCTGCGACCCCTATAAAGACAATTGTAAGGCGAGTGAAGCGCTGGGGGCATGGATCGCTGAAGAGGGCTATCAGCCGCTCGAGTAAATCCCGTTACTCTATCCGATGCATTCTTCCGAGGAAGTGAGTCGATATTTAGGAGTTATAAACTGATGGCGATCTACCACAAGACAACTGGATAACTATGGGCTCCTCCACTGGGACAGACGGCAGACCAATTTCGAGTGAATAAACGGTTGACAGCCATTCTAAAATGGGATAAGATAATGTCAGTCACCACTGACAGACATTGATGAAAAGCGAGGTGCTTGTCATAGACACCAGCAAACTGGGAAGCAGCGAAAGACTCTTGCTAGTGGCGATTGATCTCATCTCGGAGAGAGGCTACAACGGCGTTACTACACAAGAGATTGCTACGGCCGCCGGCCTGAGTGAGAAGACATTGTTCCGGCACTTCGGCAGCAAGCAAAGGCTTCTTGAGGCCGCCTTCGACCGGTATCATTACGCAGAAGAGATGAGAAAGATTTTTGAGGAGAAGCTGTCATGGGAATTGGAGAAAGACCTCCTGAGGATAAGTAAGACGTATCACGAGGTCATGAACCGCAATCGCAAATTGGTCCAGATCAGCATCAAGGACGAAGCTCAGATGCCGGAATTTAAAGAACGGCTGCATCGGCATCCTCTGCAGTTACTCGAGTTTCTGACGAGTTATTTCAACACGATGAGCGAGAAAGGCAAACTGCATTTAACGGATCCGAGGATGCAAGCTTTTACATTCATGATGTCGCAGTACGGGGCATTCGTGAACAATCTGGAAGCCGGGAAGAACTACCCGAGAATCGCGCTGGAACCTTTTATCGAGGAAAGTGTCAGGATGTTTGCTAGGGCTTTAACCCCCTAGCTATTTTTACAAGTATAATGTCAGTAAGTACTGACAGACAAAAAAGGAGCGGTTGATATGACAGGACAAAAAGAAAATCGGTATGATGTGGCAGTAATCGGCGGAGGACTGACAGGTCTTACGGCAGCCGTATATCTGGCTAGGTCGGGGAAGTCGGTTCTATTGCTTGAGAAGGACAGTCTGTTAGGCGGGCTTGCTCAAACAGAACGGATGAATGGCGCACTCTTCAATTTGGGGCCTCATGCGATGTATGAAGGAGGAGCCGCGCTTCAAATTCTGAGAGAACTCAATTGCCTGCCTGATGGGGGATATGCCTCCAAGGGCAGTATGATCGGCATTTGGCAAGGGAAGATGGTTAGTGTTCCCCAAGATTTAACTCTGGAGGAAAATGCGGAATGGGGCAAGCTGATGGGCGGATTAAGTCTGATCGACACTCATTCGATTCGTTCGACCAGTATTCAAGATTGGGTGGACCGACACGTCCGGCATGAACGGGTGCGCTTCTTCTTCTATGCGATGTGCCGACAATGGTCTTATTGCAACAATATGAGTGAGTTAAGCGCAGGTTACGTGATAGAGCAAGGTCAGCTAGCCGGTCAGGGTGTCCGTTATGTGGACGGTGGCTGGCAGACCGTTGTGAACGATTTGCGCGAAGCGGCTATTCAAGCCGGCGCTGTCATCCTGACCGGTCGCAGTGCCGAGCAAATCATGCATAAAGACGGTATCGTCGATGCGCTGTTGTTGTCGGATGGGACGAAAATCGAGGTGGATGCCGTTATCGCGGGAAGTGGTCCGAATGAGGTCTGCCGGCTCGTTCAGGGTGCGGATAGGATGTCAATCGGGAAATGGAAGGAGGAATCGAGCCCGTTGTATGCCGCATGTCTGGATATCGCGCTGAGACATCTGCCTCATCCTGAACGAGTTTTTGCACTTGGGCTGGATCAACCCTTGTATTTCTCCAAACACTCGGGGGCAGTTCAATTGAGCGATAACGGAGCGCATGTGCTCCATGCCATGAGATATAACGGCAACGAAGCAACAAGAGACGGCATGGCAGATGAAGCAGAGCTTACCCGTCTCCTTGATCTTCTGGAGCCTGGCTGGGAGCGGGAAGTTGTAGCTATCCGTTTCACGCCGAATGTTCTTGTCGCTCATGATTTACGCACGGTCCGCCATGGTGGGGCGGGGCCGGCTCCCGGACCGATTGTGCCGGAAATCCACGGATTATACGTCGCCGGAGACTGGGTCGGCGGGGATGGGCGCCTCGCGGATGCAGGCATGGCAAGCGCGAAGCAAGCTGCTTTGGAGGTGATCCGCAATGTCTAGCTCAGCTTCGTCTAAAGGGGTTAAGCTGGCTTACATGTTGGCCGTTGTCAACGCTGTCGTCATCGGAATTTCGTTCCTCTTTGTCAAAATGTCGCTTGACTACGCAAGCCCGTTCGATACCCTGACATTCCGCTTTGCCTCAGCGTTTGCCATCCTTTCCATCATGGCAGCGTCCGGTCTGTTTAAATTGAACTACCGTGGCAAACCGTTATACAAATTGCTGATCCTGTCCAGTATGTATCCAATCGGTTTTTTCACCTTGCAAACCTACGGATTGCAGGATGCAACTTCCGCAGAAGGAGGCATTATTAATGCACTTGCGCCTCTCGCGACGCTGTTTCTGGCATCGGTGTTTTTGAAAGAGAAGACGTCCCGGATTCAGAAGCTATCCATCCTCTTGTCTGTGTTAGGCGTCTCCTTTATTTTCATCATGAAGGGGAACGGCATCGGCTTTACCCATATGAAAGGTGTTCTACTGTTGCTGCTGGCTTGCGCGGCTTTCGCCGGATACAGTGTGCTGGCCCGTTCCGTATCGAGATATTTTAGCACATCGGAGATCAGTTTTTTCATGGTGGGGGTTGGATTTGCGGTATCGCTACTATTTTCTTTTGCCTCCCATATGTGGGAAGGTTCACTGCGTAGTATGATGACACCGCTAGCGAGCATGACGTTCGTGCTGCTGATTCTCTACCTTGGTGTGGTTCAAGTCGCCACCGCACTGATGGGGAACTACATCTTGTCCCGAATCGAAGCTTCGCGAATGGGCGTGTTTATCAACTTGTCGACGGTCGTCTCCATTGCCGCCGGCGCCTGGGTTCTCAGTGAACCTGTTGCTTGGTATCATTTCATCGGTTCAGCGTTTATTGTTGCAGGAGTCATTGGAACGAATCTACGTATACGGAAGGAAGAGTTGGCCATATGAGTACAGTATTGTTTGTAAAAGCGAATAATCGGCCTGTAGACCAGGCAGTGAGCGTAATGTTGTATCAAGCCTTTCTGGACAGCTACAAAGAGAGCCATCCTGACGACAAGATCATGGAACTTGATCTTTTCAAGGAAGATATGCCTTATCTGGACGCCGATATGATTAATGGTCATTTCAAGGCCGCTCGCGGCATCCCGCTGACAGGACCTGAACAAAAGGCTGTCGAAGTGGCGAGCAAATACTTGAATCAATTCCTTGCCGCGGACAAAGTGATCTTCGGGTTTCCAATGTGAAATATGACCCTACCGGCCGTGCTGCATACCTACCTGGATTATTTGAATCAAGCCGGAAAAACCTTCAAGTATACGGCGGAAGGCCCGGTAGGTCTCATTCCGAATAAGAAGTTGGCGCTTCTTCATGCGCGTGGAGGGGTTTACTCCGAGGGACCATCTGCAGCAATGGAAATGGCCTTTTCCTACATCCGAAATATCATGACCTTCTTTGGTGTAACTGATTTTACGAATGTCATTATTGAAGGGCATCACCAATATCGGGATCAGGCAGAAGCCATTATTGCCGAGGGAATCGAGAGCGCAAGGGAAATGGCGGTTGGCTTCTAAGGGACTCTAGGCTAAGCTTTTAACGGGTGGCCTTAAAACTTGCCTTTACAGACAGCACGGCGAACCGTACCACAAGTAAGCACAGACCGATCGTTAAGGGAAGCCTCAAAGAACAATACATTATCTTTGAGGCTTCTTTTGGCTGTTAAACGGTTATCTTACTGATTATTTCGTTATTACCTTGGAGAAAGAAAGCAATTAGGACATGAAACACATGCTCAAATGATACCTCTTTGATAGTCGGTATAATAAGTTCATGCTCAATCTCCGACCTGCGATTTAGTGACCCATTCTTCTCAGCCTCAAGAGACCCAATCCTGTCCGTTTCTCCACAATCTGAAAATAAATCTGTTCCCATAGTGAACGTTTTAACTCATGCACGAAATTGCGGTCTCCGAAGCCGAAGAAATCGAGCGATACGATCACATCATCGATAATCTTAGAGAGATCGCAACGAATGTTGCAGACGCGTCGGGTCCCGTGAACCCCACAGGACAGAATGATTACCGAATGTGCCCAACTGCTTCACCAATGCCTTACCCATATTGCCAGTTCCCATAACCGAAATGTTCATAATCATCACTCCTTCTTCTTATTGATCTTAGCTTATCAAGTTGAGGGAGCTTACAGAAGTTCCGTATTTTCGGGGCCATGCAACTTTTGGTTTCGTCACCTAACACCCATTTATACATGGCAGCCTCAATGCCGATTAAATAAATATACATAGATCCCGATGACACCTAAACGACCCTTTCGAGAATTACGTATTTTTTGGAGGACAACCGTTACTGGGATTACCGATTAGCAATTAAATGGAGGTTATATCACATCATGGCAGAGGACTTTAAAAGTAGTATGAATAACAAGGGTTATTTAAAGAATGTTAAACGAGTTTTCATCTCTTCTACATTAATAGCCTCTATGGCAGTACCCGGAAGTTTGGCATCCGCAAGTGAATTGCCAAATAACCGAAATAGTTATAATCCGGTTGCTGGCACTATTCAGTATAACGACTTCAAAAATGGCCAGTACTGGTCACAAGATATGTTGTGGGCGATAGACAAAGGTATTATTAGTGGGTATCAACACACAGTTAACCCCGCTAATCCTAAAAACAAGGAAAAAGGGAACTGGTTAAATCCTTATGGGGATTTATCGGAGGCTCAGATGTTATCTATTATTTTCCGGTATATGCATCCACAAGAGTTAGACAGTACAAAACCGTTGAATAATTGGTGGGCAGCTCAAGCTTATCAACTAGCTAGTAAATACAAAGTACCGACAGTGGGTTCTATCCAAAATCAATCAAAGGCTAATGGGGTAGTAACCCGTGGTAAGTTAGCAAGAGCTATGGCTACTCTCCACTTCGGTAAAGAGATGAGTTTAAAAGATTCTGTACAGTTTATGTATGATGCAGGTCTATCTAGTGGTAAAAACGCATCACAAGGCTTAACTTATGATAATTACGGGGTAGACGATAAGTTAGCTAGAGCACATATGGTATCTTTTATGAAACGTTATGATACTTTCCTTAGTTCAGGGGGTAAAGTAACACAGCCAACAACCCCTTCATCTACTATAATTGCGCCGTCTGAAAACAACAATGCATTTGGCTTGACTGTTCAATACGGTAGTCATACTTACGCAAGTAGAAATCAAGCAGAATATGATGAAGTAATGTCAATTGTTCAAGCTAAAATAACAGATTCTTATGACAAGATTGACTTAGCTGTTGATGAGGATGTGAATCGGTATTATCATGAGTATCTTGACGGAGCAAGGGGGATTAGAGGAGATCGATTAGACCCTGTTGTAAGAGAGAGAAGGAATACTAATCTTCTTCGAGCAGAGAGCACTTTTGGAGGGCTGGTAAATGCCGGATACAGCAAAGAAGCTATCATAGAAATAGATAAAGGTATAAGTATAGCGAAGAGTTTATCAAGTAGTGCTACCATTCCAGACGGTCCGAGTCGGCCTGGTTCTGCGTATACCCTTTTAGTGGATGGAGTAAAGACGGGCTACTCAGAAGCCACTGTCTATTCAGCAGTATTTGATTCGTTGGGTTACAAGACAGTCATTTTAGTAAAGAGCGTAGATGGGTATTTATATGAAGGGGTTCTAGTTGAAGTTGATGGTAAGTGGGTAGACGTGTCCAACAGCTTTAGCCGCGATTTATCCACGGTTGATATACAAGAATTATATTCAAAAGGTTACAAAGACGATGTATTACATCAAAAATAACGAGTGACTTTGATTCAGTGATATATAAGATTAATTAATTTATAGGACAGCCGAATATTCGATTCGACTGTCCTTTTCTCTTTAAAGGGACCGTTATTTATGATACGGTTCACCGCACTGATTTAAAGGTGATGCTTCCTGCTATAGGGTAGACATATTTTTGTCACCTATACGAATTTGTCCGCTCATGATAATCTTTTTTAAGAATAGGGCTTGAGGCCTGCTTCGATTCAGATGAGGCAAAAAAATAGAAGGAGATTTTATATGTATTTTACGAAGAAGACCGGCGTGTTTTTATTGATTGCATCCATTCTCATTGGACTTACGTATTTCCAACCAGTCAATCCAGCTTATGCGTCCCCTCTGTCAGCAAGTATAGACATTTTGAATCCCTTGTTGAAAGCTGGCGAAAGTTCTAGGGTGACTATTACATTTTCAGAACAGGTGACAGGCTTTTCGAAAGAAAGTATAACCGTTCCGCACGGCACCTTGAGTGAGGTAACTTCAGACGATGGAGGAATGACGTGGACGGCAACGCTAACGCCGGCTGATGGTATATCAGCAAGTAACAATGTCCTTACGCTGGATTTTAGAGACATAGCTGATCTGGCCGGAATCAAAGGTATAGGCACGGTCGATTCCAGCAACTATGTGGTCGATACAAGAAGACCGGCATTTGCCAGTCCGATCAGCATCTCAAATCCCTCGTTAAATATTGGGGGGAGTTCCACGGTGACGTTCTATTTCACGGAAGAGATAACAGGCTTTACGGTTGATGACATAACCGTTTCGAACGGCACCCTGAGTGAGGTAACTTCATCCGATGGAGGAATGACGTGGACGGCAACGCTAACGCCGGCTGCCGGTGTATCAGCGCTGTACAACGTTCTCACAGTGCATTACTCGGGCGTAAAAAATCTGGCCGGAAACACAGGCATAGGCTCGGCCGAATCCACAAACTATAAGGTCGATACGATCAGGCCGTCATTAGCCAGCTCGATTGAAATCTCGGATGTCTCATTAGCAAATGGAAAAGCTTCCACGGTGACGTTCCAGTTCATGGAGGCGATAGTAGGCTTTACGGTTGACGACATAACAGTTCCGAACGGCACCTTGAGCAGCTTGTCTTCCTCCAATGGGGGAATGACATGGACGGCAACACTAATGCCGGACGAGAATGTGATAAATCCGTACAACGTCCTCACGCTGAATTATTCGGGCATAACGGACCTTGCCGGTAATGCGGGTACAGGCTTCGTCAATTCCGACAACTATGAGGTCGATACCATCAGACCGGAATTAGCAGGTCCGATTACCCTCTCGGATACGAACTTAAAATTGGGGGATACCTCCACAGTAACGTTCCAGTTCACGGAAGCGGTAACAGGCTTTACGGTTGACGACATAACGGTTCCGAACGGCACCTTGAGCGGCCTGTCTTCATCTGATGGAATAATATGGACGGCTACATTAACGCCGAATGCACATGTCAATAAGCCGAACAACGTCCTCACGCTGAATTACGCGGGGTTAGCGGACCGGGCCGGTAACGTAGGATCAGGCACGGCCCAATCTGGTAACTATGAAATCTATACAACCCGTCCGACAGCTGAGATCGTTGTCTCGGATACGTCGTTAACTGTGGGAGAGACTTCCTTGGTGACCATCACCTTCTCAGAAATGGTAACAGGCTTTACAAATGGCGATCTGGCGGTGATGAACGGTTCATTAGGCACGTTGACTACAGCTGATGGCGGAAAGACGTGGACGGTAACGTTGACGCCGAATGCCCATGTGGAGGAGATGACCAATGTCATCACACTCGATAACTCGGGTGTAATAAACTCGGCAGGTAACGCGGGTACAGGCAGGACTGATTCCAACAGCTATGCAGTCGATACGATTAGACCGACAGCTGAGATCGTTGTCCCGGATACCTTGATAACTAGTGGAGAGACTCCCACTGTGACAATCACGTTCTCTGAAGCAGTAAAAGGCTTTACGAATGGCAATCTTGCGATTCCGAACGGCACCTTGAGCGAGGTGACTTCATCGGACGGAGGAAAGACGTGGACAGCATTACTTACGCCAGATGCCGATACGGAGGAGATGACCAATGTCATCACACTCGGTAACTCGGATGTAACAGATGTGATGGGCAACGCGGGTACAGGTACAACGACATCTAATAACTATGGAGTTCATACTATCTTACCAACAGCTGAGATAATCGTTACAGATACCTCCTTAACCGTAGGAAAGACTTCCCTGGTGACAATCACATTCTCAGAAGTGGTCGAAGGCTTTACGAATGATGATCTGACAGTGGAGAACGGTACATTAAGCCCTGTGACTTCATCTGACGGGGGAAAGATATGGACAGCAGTTCTGACCCCTCAAGGCAATGTAAGTTCAAAAGTCAACTTCATTAAGCTTCAAAATCAAGGCGTAACCAATATCGCGGGCAACAAGGGAGAGGGTATAACCCAATCGAATGCCTACTCCGTTCTGACTGTAACTCCAGCTGGGGGCGGCGCGACAGAGTCTTCCTCGCCTCCAGCTGCTGCTTCGCCTCCAGCTGCTTCGCCGGCAAGCTCTGTTACATCTACAAACGGCAACCTGACGCTTCCGACTGGCAGGGCGGGTACGGTGAGCTTGAGGGATGAAATCCTCATATCAGTTCCGGCAGGAGCTTCGCTTCAGGAGCTGAGATTATCGGTCGAAAAGCTGTCCGATCTACAAGGCTTATTGACTAAGCAGGAGATACTGGCAAGTCCGGTGTTTGAAGTGCTCAAAAACTTTCCGGAGAATTTCAGTAAGCCGATAAAATTAACACTAACATTCAATCGCTCCATTCTGAAAGCTGATCAGACAGCTGCTGTATTTTATTATGATGAAATAAAGAAGATCTGGGTGAAGGTCGAAGGCGGGAAAATTGAAGGTGACCAAATTACCGTAGAAGTCGATCATTTAACGAAGTATGCAGTGCTCGTGGTGGATATCAACACGGAGGCATCCGTGGATGACAGTCCGAGGGATGTCCTGGTTCGTGACATTTCCATGCATTGGGCGGAGGGAAGCATTAAGCAGGCGCTAAGTAAAGGTCTTGTTTCTGGTTATCCGGACGGCACGTTTAAGCCAAATGCTTCGGTAACGCGTGCCGAGTTTTTGCTGATGTTAATGAATGTAATAAATGGTGACGAAACAGTAGCGGACCCGAGCTTTACGGATGCAGACGAGATTGGAGATTGGGCCAAAGGGGCTGTTTCCAAGGCACTGCAGGCAGGCATTATTAACGGTTATGCAGATGGCTCCTTCCGGCCTAATGCGAACATCACCCGAGCCGAAATGGGAGTAATGGTGGCAAAAGCACTTGATCTGCCTCATGCAGGGAATGACTACGCTCTATTTGCGGACCATAAAGAAATTCCTGCCTGGGCAAAAGATTCAGTGACAGCATTGAAAAGTCTGGGTATCCTTAAGGGGACGAGTGCCAATAAATTCAATCCGGCAGCCAGCACAACAAGAGCGGAGGCAGTAGTTGTTCTAATGAACATGCTGGAGCAGCTCAAAAAGAAATCATAACTGTCTGGCAGCTTCCATGTGGAGGCTGCCTTTTTACGATCTAGAAAACTCTATGGATTGTTCCTATGTAATCTTACCTGAAGAACAGAGGTACCCGATGGGTTAGAACATTGTGAAGTTTGCGAACTATCCAAACAGCGGAATCGCGTCATTTGGGGTGAAGGAAACCCTAAGGCTCCGTAAGGGAACACCAATGCAGGAAAGCCGGTGATGATCCAGGTCTCATTTTGTCCGGCTAAATACCCGAGAATATAATATTTCTCAACTGAACGACCAGACTTTTAAGTTCCTTCTCCCTCTCCAAATAATACAGCGAGGCCTGTATCAACGGATGATTCGCTTCCTCCTTACTAACCTCCGTCTGGATAAAACGGTAAAGCTCCCTTATTTCCGAACGATATACGGCACCGGCCGGGATCGTGTTAATGGCTTTATCCATTTCCCGAAACAGTTCTGAAAGAATCTGCCCCTTCTCACCCTGCCGGTCCTCGAATCCCCAGTTTAAGTACCTTTCGAATGAAGCTTGGTTCAGCATAGACTTAAGATCGGACGTCTTCATATGCTTAACGAGCACATGGAGCTTGTCCAAGATGAATTTCGCCGTTTCTTCGAGCGATAACGACCTCTCCTCATATACAATCCAAAATAGATACTCCTTCAGAATCGCCCGATAGATGGCAACTAAATCCCATAGGTACGGTTCGATATCCTCGCCAAACACATGCAGCAAGCACTCTCTATGCCATCGGATGAGCCGGCCCCTAACCTTGTGTCTGAGCGGCTGAAACTTGGGATCCTGTTGTATGGGGAGCTCAGTAAACTCGACCAGAATATGCTTGTACTCCATAAAGTAGCGGAATCGCAAAACGATCTGCTGGACAAACTGTTCTTCCGGCGATAGTCCGGGGAGACGGGTCAGCTCCTCGACTTGATCAAAATAGTTGTTATGACATAGATTAAATACCTCGCTAAAAAGATCCTCTTTGGAAGGAAAGTATTTATACACCGATCCTTTGGCAATACCGCAATCCTCGGCAATATCCTGTATCGTCGTCGAAAGGAACCCGCGTTCCTTAAAAAGCCTCGTCGCTGATTGTACTACCTCTTCCCTTGTCACAATCATAAAAAAGATTTCCCCCCTTGACCTGCTATGAATTATAGTACAAAATATAAAACATCAAGTCAAATGACTGGCAGTTCACAAATCATAACATAAGGTCAAATAAGAATAAGAAGGAGAATGTCGTATGGAAAAATTATTTGATCCGCAAAAAACAGCATTGGTTGTCATTGATCTGCAAAAGTGGTTAGGAAACCAATATGCCCCTTATTCCGCCGAGCAGGTGGTATCAAACGCTGCCGTCTTGGCGGATGCATTCCGTGATCAGGGCTCGATGGTTGCTCTGGTAAGGGTATCCAGCAAAGATATGAAGGATATCCCTAAACCGAAGTTGGATACACCTGCACCTGCACTGAATCTGCCTGAGGGGTGGGATGAGATCGTTCCCGAAATGCGGGTCGCCGATACAGACCACATCATTACCAAGAAACAGTGGGGAGCTTTTTACGGAACGGAGCTCGACCTGCAACTGCGCCGCAGGGGAATCGATACCCTCGTTTTATGTGGCATCGCAACCGGACTTGGTGTGGATACGACTGCGCGGGAAGCGTTTATGCACGGATATCAGCAGATTTTTGCGATTGATGCGATGACCGGATTTTCCCAAGTCGAGCATGATTACGTAAAAGACCATATTTTCCCGCGTATTGGGCGTACTCGGACCACACAAGAAATCATTTCAGCCTTTACTGAAGAAAGACCGTAAGGTTTATGCAGTATGCAGGAGGTTGAGCTCTTGACCCGAGGGAAACGTCCCCCACAAGATCTGATGTACCCCTGGTATGTCTTATCCGTAACTAGCCTCGGTGCGTTTTTGGTTCTGATCAATATCGGAACGCTCAATGTCGCATTGCCTGAATTAAGCCGGCAGTTTCATACGGATGCAGCCACATCCAGCTGGATTTTACTTTCCTATATGCTTGTAAACACTATTCTGATCCTGGTCTTTGGGCAAGTATCGGATATATTCGGAAGAAGGCGGATGTACTTAATAGGATTGGGTGTGTTTACCATAACCGCTTTCTTACTTGGCTGCTCCCCAAATGCAGAAATCCTCATTCTTCTCCGCATCGTACAGGCAGCCGGAGGAGCTCTCGTGGTGACGAACACAACGCCGCTGATCACTGACGCATTTCCCAAGACACAGCTCGGTACCGGCCTTGGCCTGAATATATTGTCTGCTTCTATCGCGCAGGTGCTTGGCCCTGTCGTCGGTGGCCTGGTCACAACTGCCTGGGGCTGGAGGTGGGTGTTCTGGTTCAATGTTCCCTTTGGGATTATAGCTCTCATTTGGGGGTTCCGGATTCTAAGGGAGAATCCACGGACAGAGCCGCGTACCAAAGTTGATCGATATGGGGGTATCCTGGTCTTTATCGCATTAGCCGGTTTAATTATTGCTCTATCCAAGGGGGGAGAGTTAGGCTGGGGAAACAATCAAGTGATTGGAGGCTTTGCTGTATTTGCGATAATAGCCCCTATATTTTTATGGCATGAGCATCGATCGGCTTCTCCATTGTTGGATATCAGACTTTTTAAAAATTGGATATTCGGGATGGCGAATATCGCTACCTTCTTTCAATCCTTTGCACGCACGGCTATTGCCCTGATTTTCGCGCTGTACTACCAATTTGCCTTTCATCAAAACGCACTGGAAGCCGGTCTAAGGATTCTTCCCATTACGATAGGGATGTTGATCGTATCCCCCATTGCCGGCATGTTAACCAAGAGAATCGCCCTTCGAGTCCTTTCCTCGTTTGGAATACTTCTTACCATAGCAGGACTACTGCTGCTCTTATTCGTACTCGGAGGGGATCTTCCTTACGGGGCCGCCGCATGCGGGATGCTGTTCATCGGGATCGGCACCGGCTTATTTCTTACTCCCAATACGATGGAGATCATGTCGTCCGTTCCGGAGAACCGCCGAGGGGTGGCAAATGGGCTGCGGTCCATGCTCTATAACTTGGGCCAAGTGCTGAGTACGGCCCTTTCTTTAACCATTATCATTGCGGCGCTACCGGCCCATATGAAGAACGTGCTGTATTCCGGAAAAAACGCTGTGATATCGGACGTGGATTTTGCTTTCATCATTCATGGCTACCGCTGGGTCATCCTCGCATTGCTATGGACCTCCCTATTGGCCCTTGCAGCATCGTGGTTTCGTCCTCATTCGAAAAAAAGAGCCTGCAAGACTCATTCGTAGCCAGCTAAATTCGAGTGCTTCCCTGAATTTGTCGGAGTCTTAGGTCGAACCGCGAAACTCTTGAATATCCCGCGTCGGTGGTCGGCCGTACATACGGGCATATTCACGGCTGAATTGGGATGGGCTTTCGTAGCCGACGCGGAACGCTGCATCAGAGGCGTGAAGGGATTGCGTCAGCATTAACCGTCGAGCTTCTTGTAAACGCATCGTTTTCTGGTATTGCAAAGGGCTCATCGCGGTGACGCGCTTGAAATGCTTATGGAATGCCGATATGCTCATATTCACGGATTTTGCGAGGTGGCCGATCGGCAGTTGGCGGTCAAAATGCTGGTTGATGAATCGGATGGCTTGAGCGATGTTATAGGAAAGGCTACCGCTTGTCGCAAATTGATAAAGGAGCGCACCTTGTTCACCCTGAAGTATTCGATATAGTACTTCCTGGATGATAAGCGGCGCAAGAACAGGAATATCCTCAGGCGCGTCGAGCAGTTGCATGAGCCGGGTGATGACTTCGAGCAACGCAGAAGACATATGGTTCACGGTTATACCTCGGCCGGTTTCCAATCCCTCGGAAGCCGGCCGATTCACTTTTTCCACAATCTCCAGAAAGGAGGCTGCATCGAAGCTCAGTTTTAAACTTAAGTAGGGAATCTCAGCTGATGCCTCGACGATTCTGCCCATGACCGGCAATTCGACGGATGTGACTAAGTATGTCGAAGAATCGTACCGATAGGTTTCACCAGCCAGCGTCGCCGTCTTAGCACCTTGCGCCACAACGCAAATGGATGGTTGGTAGACGGACTCCAGCGGTTCCGACAATTGGGTGGCATGCATCACGGATAAATTAGGAATCGCCGTCTGATAAGTTCCCGTATCAGGTGCATGGCGACGTATTAAGATAGCCAATTGCTGCAAGGCATGTTCCATGGTAAGCGTTTCGTCCATCGTCTATGGTGACCTTCCTTTCCTGAAAGGTTGATTTTCATTTTTATTATAAGGAGACGGAATAGAATAAGGCAAGGATTGGACAGGAATGGTATAACGGCATGCTAAGATTAAATACTATAATGAAATTGCAAGACTTTACAAATAGTGGGTGAACCTAGAACTTGAAAAAGGAGAGGAACAAACATGAGTTTAAATAGAAAAGTGGCAATTGTCACCGGGGCTTCGCGTGGCATCGGTCGCCAAGTGGCCATCCAATTAGCGCGATCCGGAGCGAAAGTGGCAGTCAATTATTCCTCTAGCCGAGGCAAAGCGGACGAGGTTGTAAAGCAGATTGAGCAATTTGGTGGCCATGCGGTGGCCATTCAAGCCGACGTGAGCAAGGTGAATGAAATTGAGATGTTGTTTTCGGAAACACTAGAGCGCTTTGGGCGTGTGGACATCTTGGTCAATAATGCCGGCATTATGGAAAACCATGCGATTGCGGACATGACGGAGGAGATTTTTGATCGGCATTTCGCGCTCAATGTGAAAGGGACTTATTTTGCTTGCCAACAAGCGATGAAGCATATGATGCAAGGCGGAACTATCATTAACTTCTCATCGTCCGTCTCTGGTGCTATGCTCCCAACATACAGCGTATATGGTGCAACGAAAGGAGCAATCGAGCAATTGACACGTCAATTGGCCAAGGAGTTCGGTCCAAAGGACATTGTTATCAATTGCTTGGCGCCCGGGCAAGTGGCAACCGATATGTTCCTGGATGGGAAATCACCGGAGTTGGTCGATTCGTTCCGTCAGATGAACGCGTTCGGTCGGCTCGGCGAACCGGAGGACATTGCGAATGTACTCGAGTTACTCGTCAGCGACAAAGCCCGTTGGATAACAGGACAAACGATTCGCGTAAACGGCGGGTTTAATTGAATCTCTGATGGGATCTAGTTCCCCGCAGCACGCTGCGGGGAACTTTGTTTACTCATAACTATTTATCCAAAAAAACTACAACTTCCCATCCAAAATCAGAGAGTAACAAATCAAGGCCGTTTCCGTGCAGCACCGATCAGCATCGGAATGGCAATCACAAGTCCTAGGGACACCGTTACAATAGAGCCCTCCAGGCCAAAATCTCCCCCCGTGAGCCATGCTGCGCCATTTACTTTCACAGTAAACAACCCGGCCGCAGGGATTCCGGATACAGGAATGCCAAGCGCCCCCTCGAGTGCATTCCAAGCAAAATGCAGCCCCATGGCGAACCACAAGTTACGCCGCCACAAGAAGGCCGATCCAGAAGGGCAATCGAAGCATCAAGGCTCATAATAATTGCGATAAAGGAGTGCCCCAAGGTATCATGAAGCTCTTTCGACATACGGTTACGCTCTTCCTGAAGCGTCATGGTTTCGATTTCAGCAGTGTAGAGGGTTAGCAGCTTGTTTTGCCGCTCCACTTCCAGTGCCAGTTTATTTTTCTCCTCATATGCTTTGGCTACGGAACTCGCCCATATCCCGATGAAGCAGAACAGCACATTGTCTGATGCGAAGCTAAACGCCTGCTCCCAAGGCAAATGCAAATAAGTCTGCGATAAAAAGGGGATGAACGCCACCGCAGGAATAACCCAGATCGTCTTCCTCGTCATTAAGTATCCCATGATAAGACTGAGCAGCAAATAATCCGCCCTTGAGGTCAAATCCGGATGGATGGCAGAATTCACATAATAAGAACCGCCCAGCAGCAGCTCCATTATGCAGAACCAAGTCTTGTTATTTCTAAGCCCGGGAAACCAGAACAGCATAGGGACGGTAATCGCGAGGATCAGCCATAGGATATTCACTACCGTAAGGAGCGTAAATTCACTTTCTTGCAATAGACGGGACGCCAGCAAAATATAGTGATACGAACGAAGAGCAAATAGCCCTCACTCCATAAAAGATGATATTTTTTTCATAGTGTCATCCCACTTTTCCAGTAATAATAAATCAGCACCAATACATCCAGTGTTTCAATTATAAGGGAAAAACAGGTTAATCGGCACTTTTATCGTACCAACCTCTGAAATGAACCGTTGACCCTGGACTTAACTCCAATGTTATGATTTTTGTGGAAAGGGGGACCCAAGGATGAAGATCGGGGATTTTGCGAGCAAATATCAAATTCAAACGGATACGATTCGTTATTATGAAAAAGAGAACTTATTGACTCCAATTAGACGAGAAAATGGTTATCGGGAATTTGATGAAGAATGTGAAAAACAAATACAGCTTATCATCGTATTAAAGCAATTAGGTTTTACTATAAAGGAAATTCAACAATTACTTCTATTACGAGACAACAAATCTATATCAACCGAATGTAAGGATACAACAGTATTGTTATTCGATCAAAAAATCATGAAGCTTGAGGAAAGAATCTCGTTTTATCAACAGGCATTGAAAGTCGTGCAGGCCATTAAAGAACTTGCAAGTGATGTGAAGTATTTAGAGAATATAGACGATATTGAAAAACAAGTGCTTGGTTTATTTCAAAAGGATTTATAAGGAGAGAGAGGATGACGAATAAACAAATCGTTCATGTGGAATATGCACTTGCCTTTGCGCTTTCCATTTTTATTTACATGCAGCTGCACTTTCCCATAGGGTTGTTCCTAGTTCTTTTATTCGTTCCAGATCTTACAATGCTTGGGTACATCATAAATAAGAAAATAGGTGCGATTGTTTATAATTTGGGACACACCTTTATTTTGCCGCTGCTTTTTGCATTAGGTTACTTATACTTTTCAAACGATGATCTGTTATTAGGATCGATTATCTGGATCGCCCATATCTGTATGGATAGAGCAATAGGTGCCGGGTTGAAATATCGAGATTCGTCATTTACGAATACACATATACAAAGGCTTTGAGGATACAAATTAGACAGATCTGAAAAGGACGCCCGATTGGGCGTCCTTTACTTCCCTCTGTAAATGTCAGTAGTTAATTCTAATAAAGCAATCCTTAATTCTATTCTTAAATTCTATCCTTAGTTTGTCTGTGCTTTTACTTGTTTGAGAATGGACAGTAAATAGATTGCTAAACCTGTTATACCAATTCCCAAAATCGTGTTGAACGATCCGCCGGTGTAGAAGCCGCTACCAAAGTAGAAAATTTCACGTAAGCCTTCAGAAGCAAAGCGAATCGGTACCCAAGGGCGGATAAAGTTTACGAAGAAGCTTGGAAGCATTTCTTGAGGCGTCATTAATACACCCATACCTAGAAGCATAACGACCATGAATAGCGTAATCGCAGGTTTACCGATCCATGCAGTAATTGCTGATACTAACAGGAAGAAGCAGAACGCTGCGAACGATACAAAGAATCCAACTAAGAAGTAGCTCGGCATGTTTATCCCGGCAATAGAACCTAAGGTTGCAACTGTAAAGCCTGAGAATAGGGCAATAATCACACCGAAAAGCACTTGTTCACCCATTAAACGCAAAGTTTGTTTGCGGGTTAAGCGGCCTCTTTTTAAAATACTTGAGCTCGATAAGAATAAAATGAAGCCGCCGATTAGCGCACCTACCCAAGCAGGTACTGCCATTAATGTCGGAGCGCTGCCATTTGCAGTAGAAGCCGTAATTGGATTGAATATTTGTTCTTCAGAAACAATGGGTCTTACAAGTACAGAAGCTGTAGCGGCATCAATTTGTTGGCCGTCCATTTTTTCGATAAAGCTAGTAGAGTATTGGCCGCTTAACTGTGTAATTAATCCATTTAATGCTGTTTTTGCGAAGTTAGCACCCGTATAGTTAAAGCCTTGGTTGATATATACTTTTAACGTCGCGGCACTATTATTAGTAATCGCATTTTGTAGCGCTTCATTATACCCTTCGGGAATAACTAAGGCTGCATAATACTCTTTATCATTAAAGAGGTTTTTAATATCTTCTTCTTTTTCAATTGTAAAGGCTAATACAGGCTCTGCGCCGTCTGCCACTTTACTCATTTGTTTAATTGCATCTTTTACAACTTCTACATGCTGGCCCTCATCATTTATTATCAGTGCAACCGGCAGGTTTTTTACTTGGGGATTGCCTTGAGCGAATAAGTTTACCGAGAATAGAGCAATGATTAATATAACAGCCATTGGAGCAGCCCATGCTAATTTATCACTAAATAATCTCAAATGGATTCAGTCCCTTCTGAATTTTCAACATGTTGTTCAGTAGTATGTGTATATCTTATAATTTTGAAGGAATGTGAAGCAATAAACAAAAATGAGCATATTGTTCAATTTTAGAGGGGACGTAGTGTTTACATGAGCATTTATATCGAAAAAAATAAAAGAACAAAGCAGCTTATCCAAAAATCATTTATGCAAATTTTAGAGAAGAAGTCATTTGAATCCATAACGGTAGGGGACATTACAAAATATGCAGAGATTAATCGCGGGACATTTTATTTACACTATATTGATAAATTTGATTTGATAGATCATATCGAGCAACAGTTGTTTGCAGACTTAGGGAATCATATTGATAAACTGCAATCCCGTTATACCTCTATTCAATCGTTTGAAAAGGGTCAAGAGCAAATCGCATCTACCTTATTCAGCTTTATTGAAATGCAATTGCCGACATTAAAGATATTTTTTAGCGAACATGGCAGATCGGGGTTTCACCTTCGATTCAGAGCTGCTTTTACTGAGAAAGTGCGTGCTAACTTAGGAAAAAATGAAAGCTACACTGCCAACTTAACAGTACCCATGGAGTATTTTTTATCTTTTATTACTTCAGCTTTTTTAGGATTAATTGAACAATGGATTCAAAATGGGTTAGATAAAACTCCTCAAGAAATGACTATAATATATATTGAAATTATCTCCTTTATTCAAAAGAAATAACGAGTATCTAATTGAGCTGGGCAAATACCCTATTGATTGACTAAATGCTATAAATGCTATATCTTAAAGGAAACAACTTGTAACAGGAGAATGTCCAAATGCAAACCGAACGGCAACCACTTTATATGCAAATACAGCAGTATTTCAAGGACTTGATCGCACAAGAGAAATTAAGGGAAAACGATAAAATTCCATCGGAGAAGGAGCTGATGGAGCAGTTCGAGGTAAGCCGTATCACGGTGGCGAACGCGCTCGTGCAGCTCGCCAAGGACGGATGGATCTACCGCGTGCCGGGCCGAGGCAGCTTTGTGAGCGAGGGCATCGAGCGCATGCTGGCGAGCCAGCAGGGCACCATGGACGCCGAACCGCGTACCTCTCACTATCCTTTACTGAAGACCGCCGCCCATGGGGCCGGAAGCGGAACGGAGGAGGCGCCTGCTGTCCGTACGATCGGGCTGCTGCTTCCCGAGCTGATTGACAACTTCGGGCTGAGGCTCATTCAGGGCATTCAAGCTGTACTAGAGGCGGCCAATTATCAGCTCCATATTATTCTGACCGGGAATTCGATTGAACGTGAGAAAGAAGCGATCCGGCACATGATCCGCAGCGGGAGCGAGGGGCTGCTCATCTTCCCCTGCGACGCCGAGACTTATAACGAAGAGATTCTGTCGCTCAAGGCGTCAGGCTATCCCTTTGTGCTGGTCGATCGCTACTTGCCCGGGATCGAGACCAATGTCGTCCGCAGCGACGGCTTGGTCGGAGGCCAGATGGCGGTCGATTACTTGTGGGAGCTGGGCCATCGGGACATCGCGATCTGCTCCGACTCCGTTCTGCCGACCATTACGGTCGGGGACCGGATCAACGGCTACATGGAAGCGTTGAAGCGCAGGGGGGCGCTGATCAATCCGGCTTTAATCCTGACGGATTTCAACGTGGATTACAGCAAGAACAGCGAGGATCATCCCTTGTACCGGTTCATCAAGAGCGGGATGGCGACAGCCTATATTACGCTGAATGGCAGGCTGGGGGTCCATATCTCCTCGATCTGCCGCAAGCTGGGACTTAAGATTCCCCAGGATATGTCCATCCTGACCTTCGACGACCCGGATTCAGGGTATGGGGACGAAGGAGGCTACTCTCATATCGCGCAGTCCGAGGGGGAGATGGGAGAGCAAGCGGCAAGAATCCTGCTGGAGATGCTGGATGTCGACAAAAGAAAGGGAGCGGGCAGCTACAGCAAAATCATTATCGAGCCCGAGCTCGTCGTTCGTCAATCGACGGGGCCGCTCCGCAAATAACCAGCCGTGGAACGGCGTTCGAAAGAAACTAGCCTTAGGGAGAAATCCCTCAAGGCTTTTTGTTTATATGATATATTTAATATAGCTAAGATATTGACATATTGCATATTGCTAATTATAGTAAGAGTACAACTTTGACTGATAGTAGGGGGGATGGTTGAATGAGTCACGACGGGAATGGGGTTGCATTGGCGCAGGAAGCGCCGGGAACGCCAAGGTCTCCGGGGTTTTGGAAGCGCTTTTCTACGATGCATCGCGACGCTTTGCTGGCCACCGTAATATTGCTGCCCATGATTGCGTTCTGGCTGTTAGTCTCGGGTTTTCCGACCTTGTTTGGCTTTGTGCTGGGCTTCTTCCGCTGGATCGGGATCGCGGATCAGCCCAAATTTATCGGACTGGATAATTTCGTTCATTTCTTCAAGGATCCGACTTATACGAATGCCTTGTGGAGGTCAATCTGGCTTGGCGGACTGGTCACGTGCATCACTTTGCTGTCCGGCTTCGGTGCAGCGCTGCTCATGAACCTGCCGCTATGGGGCAAGGGCTTTTACCGTTCGATCTGGTATATTCCAGCAGTAACCTCCACGGTCGCCACTACGCAAATTTTCAATATATTCCTTGATACAAATAACGGCGTCATCAACAACATTCTCAAGTCGCTGGGCAAGGAGCCGATTGTCTGGCAATACTCCGTCGGCTGGGGCATTTTCTGGATCGTGGTCTATTCGGCCTGGAAAGGCGTAGGGGCCGCTGCCCTGCTGTGGCTCGCGGGTCTGCAGTCGGTGGATCAGAGCCTGTACGAAGCTGCGTCCATGGACGGGGCCGGCTCTCTCGGCAAGCTGCGGCATGTGACCATTCCCGGCTTGAAGCCGATTGCGACTTATATTTTCATCACGAGCCTGATCTCGGCCATTCAAATCTATGAGCAGGTTCTGTTTATTACGAACGGCGGCCCCTATGGAAAAACCGAGGTGCTAGTGTTCCGCATTTACCGCGACGGTTTCTGGGACTTCAATCTGGGTATGGCGGGAGCTTCCTCGCTTATCATGGCGATTATCGTCATCGTCATTACGGTCTTCTATTACAGCTGGTCCACTAGCTCGGATCGCAAGACGACCATTCCATTAAAGAAGCCGGGAAGGGGGGTATAGCCGATGTCTGCAAGCCAATCCGCCAGCGCGCGCCGCGCGCGATTTAAGCCGGCTCATTTGTTAGGGCACGCCGTCCTGCCTCTGGTCGGGCTCGTGCTCATGTATCCGCTCGTGTTTATGGTCATGGCCGGTTTTTTCACGAAGCAGGAGTTTATGGCCACCGTCATTCATGCATTTCCGATTCCCAAGGAGCCTACGCTCCGCAATTTCCGCGCTTTGTTCGAAGGCACGACGGATGCAGCCGTCGCGGAATACTTTCGCAATTCCTTGCTTCGGACCGTCTACACCACCTTCTGGGCTATCCTGACGTCGTTCCTCGGGGGCTATGTATTCGCTAGGCTGCGGTTCAAGGGCCGGGATCAGCTCTTCCTGCTGCTGCTCGCCACGCAGATGATTCCGATGACGATCGCGATTATCCCTACGTACCTTGAGTTTGCCCGGTTCCCTTTTATGGGCGGCAACGATATATTCACAGGCGGCAAAGGCATTTTGGATACGTGGTGGGTGTACCTGATCGGCGGACCTGCCATCAACATCATGGGGACCTTCCTCGTTAAGCAATCGCTGGAGAAGGTGCCGATCGAGCTGGACGAAGCTGCCAAGGTAGACGGGGCCGGTACGCTGCGGCTGCTGTTCCAGATCTTGTTCCCGTTGCAGCTGCCGATCATGGCGTTTATATCCATCACCACGGCACTTAACGTCTGGAACGACTTCGTCACTCCGTTTTTCTATACCAACAGCGACCATCTGCAGACGCTGCCGTCCGCGATTACACGCCTTTCTTCGGTCGGAGCGGGTCCCGGTGCCAGTGCTAACTATCCGCTCATCATCACGCTGAGTCTGGGCATTACGATCCCTGCGCTGCTGATCTTCTTCTTCTTCCAGAAGTATATCGTGCAAGGGCTTGCGAATACGGGAATTAAAGGTTAAAAATAAGATTGTAAAAGTTTTATTAGATATATTGAATATATAAATTATATATGATATTGTTTGGCTAGAAACATGATCGATTTTGTTGAGGAGGGTATCAGGAAATGCGGAACAGAAAAGCAATTTGGTTGGCCCTGCCGCTGGCGGTGGCGCTGAGTCTGTCAGCTTGCTCGTCGGGCGGTAATTCATCTTCAAGTCCCGGTCCATCGGAGGGAGCATCGACGAGTCCTTCTGAGAGCGCATCCCAGAATGAGTCTACGAAACCGGCGGAGAACGTCACAATCACGGTGCTTAACGAAGGCGCCGTCTCTATCGGTGTCGGCAAGCTGGATGATCTGCTTCCCGTAAGGAAGAAGGCGCTTCTGGCCGACGAAGGGCAGACGCCGCGCGTCCAGGAATCGGATTTCAGCTGGACGGCAGGCAATGCGGTTCACCCCGGTGTATTCTCGTACTTCTACCAGCAGATCATCAACGACCAGCTCAAGAGCAAAAATATTACGGTCCAGGTTGAGGACTGGGGCTGGGGCGAGCCGCTGATCCAGAAGGAGACGGCCGGGTTCCTGGCCAAGAACATCCCTGACATTATTGTAGGCGAGACACAAATGCCGGGCTTTGCCCTGCAGGGTCTGCTCGAGCCTTTCCCCGAAGACATGGCTTCCGAAATCCGGGAGACAGTCGCCCCAGCGGCCTGGAAGCCGATGGAGGTCGACGGCAAGATATATGGCTTCGCTTCGCAGCCTGGCGTGAACAGCCTGTTCTGGAATAAGAAGCTGGTGAAGGAAGCGGGGATCGACCCCGATCAGGCACCGAAGGATTGGGATGAGCTGCTCGCCAACATCGAGAAGGTCACGGAGGCTGGCAAGGGCAAGTTCTATGGAGGCGGCGTCTACGCGGGCCCGAATGCAGGCGGATACCTGCGTTACGGACCATTGCTCATCATCAACGGCGGCGGATTTGCCGACGCTTCCGGCCAGCCGGCGTTTAACAGCGACGCGAACCTGAAGGTCATCGAGTTACTGCGCAACATGAACAAGAATCACCCCGCCGGGTTGATGGTTAACCAGCAGGAAGGGCCCTACTTCGACGCCTTCAAGAAGCAGCAGACGGCTTACATTATTGACGGACCGTGGCGCGCGGCCGAGAGCGTATCGCTCGGCATCGAATATGGCATGTCTCCGATCCCGCTGTCAGAGGGCGGAGCGCCCGGGAACATTACGATCGGCGCCGCTTTTCACTCCGTACCCAAGGATGCAAAGAACAAGGAGGCGGCCTTCGAATATATCCGCGCCATGTACAGCGACGAGGTTCAGACGCTGATCGCCGATACCGGTCTGCGATCGACGGTTAAGAAGGCGATCGCGGAAGCGCCGGATTATCAATCCAAGCATCCGGATATGTACCTGCATTACCAGGCGATGAACGGTAATGTTCAAGGGCTGCCGACATTCAGCAAGGAAGACTCCAAAGTATGGCAGACCTTCGGAGACGCGGTCACCAAAGCTATCATGACGAACGGTGACATCAAGGGAATTATGGACGAAGCGCAAGTAAAGGCTGAAGCGATTGTCAAATGACGTACCCGCCAGCACAGCATAGTTAAAATGGAGAGAAGGGCTGTCTTATCGGGCCCTTTTCTCAGTTATGACAGATAGGAGTGGGTTGGAATGCCGTATGAGACTGGCAAGATCATGAGGGAAAAGACGGTCAAGACGCTGGATCGGCTACGGGATGCGATCTATCGTCCGATCTCTTCCCTGCAAGTAGAGGCTTGGGTAACGGAGGAGCCGGTACCGTATGCGAATAGGATGCAGGGAGAGCGACTCGCGCTTTCACCGGGTGACCGGTGGGGCAAGCTGTGGGACTGTGCCTGGTTCCATTTTACGGGGGTCGTGCCTGAATCGGCCGCCGGCCGGAAAGTTGTTCTGCTCATCGATGTCAACGGCGAGCTCTGTCTTGTAGACAAAGAAGGGTCTCCCGTCCAGGGATTAACCAATATTAATTCGGAATTCGACTTCGAGCTCGGACTGCCCGGTAAACGCGTCGTGGACGTCACGCCTTGCGCCGGAGGCGGAGAGACCGTCGATCTTTGGGCGGATGCAGGCTGCAACGACCTGTTCGGCCGCTATCGGAGCGGCACGTTGAAGGAAGCGGACATCGCCGTCTGCAACGAGGCTGTCCGTCAGCTCTACTACGACTTCGAGGTGCTGGCCGAGCTGGCGGATCAGGTTTCGCCCGCGAGTTCGCGCAAAGCGCGGGTTGAGCGTAAGCTCTATGAGGCTTCGCTCGCGCTGGCGGAGATTAACGAAGAGACGGTGCAGCGGGCGAGCGAACTGCTGGCTCCGGAGCTGGCCCGGCGGGGCGGAGACGCCGAGCTGCGCATCAGCGCGATCGGACATGCGCATATCGACCTGGCTTGGCTGTGGCCGATCCGCGAGACGATCCGCAAGGGAGCGCGCACCTTTTCCACGGCACTGCGGAACCTGGAGAAGTATCCCGACTACGTGTTCGGCGCGAGCCAGCCGCAGCTCTACCAGTGGATGAAGGAATATTATCCGAAGCTGTACGACCGGATCAGCGAGCGGGTTCGGGAAGGACGCTGGGAGCTCCAGGGCGCGATGTGGGTCGAGCCCGATACGAACATCTCCGGCGGCGAGGCGCTTGTCCGGCAGATTCTGTACGGCAAGAAGTTTTTCCGCGAGGAGTTCGGGGAGGACGTGCGGGTGCTGTGGCTGCCAGATGTGTTCGGCTATGCAGGAAGTCTGCCGCAGCTGCTGGCGTTGTCCGGTGTGGATTACATGATGACGCAGAAGCTGTCGTGGAATACGTACAACAAGCATCCGCACCATAGCTTCATCTGGGAAGGCATCGACGGTACGGGGGTGCTGACACATCTGCCGCCGGAGGATACCTACAACAGTCCCGCGGCGCCGCGTTCGCTCGCGAAGATTGAGCGGGAGTATCTCGACAGAGGCGTCTCCGACCAGGCGCTCATGCTGTTCGGCATCGGCGACGGGGGCGGCGGGCCTGGCGAAGAGCATCTCGAGCGGCTCGCACGCGAGAAGAGCCTGTCTGGGCTTCCGCCCGTTGTGCAGGAGCCTTCCCTATCGTTTTTCCGCCGATTGGAGAAAGAGGCTTCTTCGTTTCAGCGCTACCGCGGGGAGCTTTATCTCGAGAAGCATCAGGGAACGCTGACATCTCAAGCCAGGAACAAGCGTTACAACCGGCAGATGGAAATTGCGCTGCGTGAGGCTGAATTCGCGGCATCCCTGGCGATGGCGCTCGGTTCAGATTCCTATCCATCGGAGCATCTGGAGCGAATCTGGAAGGAAACGCTGCTCTATCAGTTTCACGATATTCTGCCCGGCTCGTCGATCGGTCGTGTCTATGAGGAATCGCTGGCTCGCTATGCGGTGCTCTTGGAAGAGACGCGTTCGCTGGTGACGGCGGCGTACGAGGAAGTCGCGGGACGGCTTGGGATATCCGGCGAGCCGATCGTGTTCAACTCGCTGCCTTGGGAGAGACGCGAGTGGGTGGAATGGAAGGGCGAGTGGCTTGCAGTGCGCGTACCGGGCATGGGCGGTATCGCTCTGGCGGAAGCGGCAGCCCAGGCGGACTGCGGCGCGCTTCGAGCTGAAGCCGGCGTGCTGGAGAATGAGCGACTGCGCGTAACGTTCGCAGAGGACGGCAGTTTGGCGTCCATCTACGATAAGACCGCCGGCCGGGAGGCGCTGCGCCCGGGTGAGCGCGGCAACGTGCTGACGGTATACCACGACGATGGGGATGCCTGGGACTTCCCGCGCGATTACCGGGAGTCGGTCGCGGGCACGATGCGGCTTGAGCACGTCGAATACGCGGTGCAAGGCCCGCGGGCGGTCGCCAAGCAGCTGTATCGCTTCGGCGAGTCGACGCTGATGCTGACGGTCTCCTTGTCCGAGGGCGGGGCGGCTGTCGAGTTCGCCGCTGTCGCGGATTGGCGCGAGTCCGGCAAAATGCTGCGGACCTCGTTCGCCGCCTCCGTCGAGTCGGGAATGGCGACCTGTGAGATCCAGTTCGGCTATCTGAAGCGTCCGACGACCCGCAATACGCTGGAGGAGATGGCGATGGACGAGATTTGCGCGCATCGTTATATCGACTTGTCGCAGCCGGATTATGGGGTGGCTCTGTTGAACGATTGCAAGTACGGACACCGGGCGGAGGGACATGTACTCGACTTGAACCTGCTGCGCAGTCCGTCGTACCCTGATCCGGCGGCCGATCGGGCGAGCCACGAGTTCAGATATGCTTTGCTGCCTCATGAGGGGGATTTTGTGACGGCGGGTGTATCCCGGCGCGGGTATGAGTTCAACGTGCCGCTGACCGTGGTCGAAGGAACGATGAGCCCGGAGTCTGCCGGTGCGGCGGATCAAGACAGACTCGCCCATCATCGGGAGCTGGAATGGCTCACGGTCGATCATCCGCATGTGATGATTGAGGCGGTGAAGAAGGCGGAGGAGAGCGACGACGTGATCGTTCGCCTATACGAGAGTGCGGGTGGCGCGGCAAAGGCGCGTCTCTCGTCGAGCCTGCCTTGTCTGGAAGCGGCCGAGACGAACTTAATGGAAGAGGAAGAAGGCTCGGCTCCGCTTGAGCTGGAGGATAGCGGGATCACGCTGATGTTCCGGGCGTTCGAAATCAAGACGGTTCGGCTCAAGCTGAAGAAGTAAGATACGTTCGTCGGTTGATTGAGTTCTGCAGACGGCGAGGTTCATTTCGTGCTAGAAAAAGGGGCGGCGGCGGTTGGAGGTCGGTTTACGACCTGCCCACCGTGCGCAGCCCCTTTTTTTTTGTGTTTCAACTGTATTCTTAACCAGACCAAGACTACATCGGCGCAGCCGCTCAGACGAGCGGCGCCCGGTTTGCCCAGCGATCCTTCAGCAGCTTGATGAACAGACCGCCCACGACGCTGCGGTGCTGGAAGTTCATCTGCCGCGCGTTATCCGTGCGGTACCAATCCGAGAAAGGCACCCGGTCCGGCGTCTCGTCCGCGAAGCGCCAGAGCGGCTCGATGAGCGTGCGGAAGTCATCGTCGTCCTCGGCCAGCGAAGCGGCCCAGACAAGCCAATCCGACTTGGTATAATTCTCGCGGCTGTCCAAGGGGACACCGTATCGCTGCCTGCGGGCCAGGTACCAGATTACTTCCTTCTCCCGGATATGACGGCCGAACAGCTCCGTACCGAACAGTACATCCCAGATCAGATTGTACTTTAAGCTCCAAGTGCCCTCCTGGCCGAATGCCAGCTTGTAGCGAGGCCCTTCCTCGGCCAGCTCTTCCCATGAGGCTGCCATCTGTCTGGCTGCTTCCAGATACCGAGCGGCTTCCGCCTCGCGTCCGGCCGTCCGGCAGATTAATGCATAGGCGGCGACGCCCACTGCGGCTTTGACCGACAAGTTCGCATTGCTGGCCAGGTGTCCCGCGAAGTCATCCGTGCACAGCTGATTCTCCGGATCGAGACCGTGCGCGATCAGATAATCCGCCCATTTCCGCAGGATGTCTTCGTACTCCTCCGCCAAGCCGGTGTTCCCATCGGCCAAGCCGGCCGCCGCGGCCATAATCAGCATATTGCCGCATTCCTCGACCGGCATCTGACCTTCGATTGAGGACGCATACACCTGGCCGTTAGCGAGCGGATACTGCCCTGCGTCGTGCGGCGCGAAGTCAAAGGACCAGGCGTCGCTGGAGGCAAATGCGAAGATCGGGCGCATCATGCCCCGGACAAGCTCAGGGTTGTAGAGCAGGAAGAGGGGCATCGAAGGATAGCTGACGTCGACCGTCGCGATGCAGCCGTTGCTGTAGCATTCCTTGGACAAAAACAGCAGATTGCCGTCGCGGTCAGTCGTCAGCTTGTGGGCGGCGATCGCTTGCCGGTAGGAGAGGGCCAGCAGATCGGCGTATGCCGCGCCGCCCGTCTTCTCCGCATCCGCCAGCAGCTGCCGGTCGAATGCTGCACAGCGCTGTATGATCTCGTTATGCTCCGCGAATGCGGCCGCGATCATAACCTCCGCCGTCATGCCGTTTCTCCGCCAATAGGCCGGTCGCTGGTCGCCGAAGTATTCGACGGAGAGGACGTCGTCGTAAGCAAGCGCGACCAAGCGGCTGACTGTGCCTGGCCCGACGGAACCGAGCGCAAAGGAGACGGACATCACAGGATAGCCGTCCCGCACTGCGCGCGGCATGGCAAAGCTGTTCTCGGCCGCCTCCTCTATCGGCTCGCCGCGGACGAACGCCTTACGCATAGAGGCGGGGCCGATCCGCGCCTGCGTACCTTCCGCTTCTTGGCAAGCGAGATAGAAGCGGCCCCATTCGATCCGCAGATCATCGCCGGAACGATGCAGCATCCGCTGGTCTTCGTGCTCGATATGAAGCAGACAAAGGTCATCCCTCGATGCCTGGCCCCAGACGACGCGCTGGTCGCTGTCGTTGACGCACCATTCGCCGGAGACGTCGAAGTACAGTTCAACGTCATGATTCCGGCCGTCAGTGGAGCGGACGTCGAAGCGAACGTAGGAAGCGGGTCTCGAGAGAAGTTCCAAGTCGTCCAACAACAGCGGCGTAGTAAAGTCGACCGAGAGCGTCACTCCTTCCGCCTCGAAAACGTAACGGGTCGATAGCGGCGTCACCTGCAGCTCGATCTGACGCATCGGGGCCGGTTCTGTGTAGTAGACCTCCGCGTTCGGCTCGACGCGCCCGGCGAACCGCCGGGCGATGCCGTCTATGCGAAGGAGGCCGGTTATGGCATGGCGCCTGCCCGTCCAGTGGCGGGTGTAGTCATCAGTCAAGCCGTCGGCCATCGACCAGACGCTAAAGTAAGGATCGACAGTGACGAGCGGAACGGCGGGCGGTCGAAGTGTGTTTTTCATGTATAGACTCCTTTTCTTGGGATTAATTTAATAATAATATATTTAATATAACATTAAAAACTGTTTATGCAATAATTAGAGCCGTAACAGTGGATTGAATCGCTTACAAATTTATAATTTTCATAAATAGAAAGGTAAAAAATAATGAATATATCAAATTGATTAAATTGAGATCAAGAAAGCGAATCTGGCCCCCATGAATCAATAAAGTCGAAATATCTTTTCCTGCCATTAAAAAGGCCTCCAACCCGCTCTTGCTGCTGGTTGGAAGCATTTGCTGCAGTACTCGCCGATTCGGCGTGTCACCGCTGTCAGCACATACGTATGACGCGATCAACTAAAAGTCAGTCTGCTCATATAGGAGGCTAGACTGCCGCAATGGATCATGTCAAGAATTAGAAGCGGCGGCAGACGGGTCGATCGGCAGGTTGTAATGTTCCCGCATCAGCTGGAAGTAGGTGTCCGGCCGCACGAATACGATGTTGCTGTTCGAGTTGTAGTGATCGACAACGTCCACGAAGTCCTGATAACCAACGTCCCACGGATTCGCCTGGATGCTTACGAACCTCGGCGAAGTGCCGTCCCAGCCTGCGACCGCATTGCCGATTTCGAGCTCCAGCGTTTCGTAAGAGTAGCAATAGGTGGCGTTTAGAGCCTGGCTTGGCAGTGAGTTACCGAATATCGTCACGTTGCCGCCTCCGCCGCCCTGTGCCGTCATACCGAGCAGTCCCGGGGCGTTGGCGGCGAAGCTTTCGCCTACGTTATTATTCGTCGGGCCGGTAATCGTGTTCCAAATCGTCATGACCCGCAAGCCGGCGCGGTCCATATAATCACCTGACAGCGCCGTGTAATTGTCCAGGTAGGTCTGGTTCGACCAGTAGTTAGGGTAGGTATACCCGACGCCGCTTGGACCTGCGATCAACGCATCGTTCGCAGTGGCCGTATCATACAAGTGGTTCAGTACGCCGGGCATCGCGTCCAGCATAGCCGGAGATACCGTCCAGCCGAGCGGAACAGCGCCACGGTTCGGCGAATCCCATATCTTCTTAAACCGGTGCTCCAAATACTGCAAATTATCGCCGTCGCTCAAAATGAGAGAAACATAAATTTTGTCCTCAAGCGGTGGTTTGTTCGGCACGGGTTTGACATTCACGGTCCGCGGGGTGCCGCCGAATACGGTCAGATTGGACGAGAAGTCGCTTGCGATGGTGGACACGCCGTATTCCGAAGCCGTGCCAACGCCAACCGGTTCGTCCGGCCACCATCCCATGTAAACGCCGCTGCCATAGGGCATGTCGGCAAAGAAATCGCGCAGCAGAGCGTCCTCGGCCGGGACGGCCGGATTCAGCCAGATAACGGCCGTCCCTGTGGCCATCGCATAATCGCGCAGAAATCCTTTGAGCTCCGGCCTGAGTCCAACGATCATCCGGTGCGGCAGCGTCGGCCAGTAATTATCATAAAGATCTTGGTACACTTCCAGCTTGTTCGCATAGTCGCCGCGCAGATCGTCCAGTATAGGCAAATTGTACGGCGCGGACGTCAGCTTGTTCACCAGACTTGGCGGCGCCACGATACCGTCGTTAAGCGAGGCGATCGTCGTAGCCAGGTTGATAGTATCCGGTACAGCGTCGTCATAGACGACGATCCCATCGATTTCGCTCGCATATTTGGACAACAGCGTCCAGTTGTCCGATACATCTGCGTAGCCGAGTCCGAGCGAGTTCAGCCAGTTGTACTTGCCTTCTTCATTTTTGACGGGATTGTCATGTGTGTAGATTCGAGGCTGTGTCCGGTTGACGAGTCCCTTCAGCGTGGTGAACAGCACTTCCTCGTCCTCGCGCGACTCTGTTAAGGAGCCAACCTTGTCGACTTTGGTGTATGCGGCACCGTACCAGTATACTCGGAACTCCAGCTCATGCCCGACTGCCGGATTTGTAAACGGCAAGTAGAAGCGTTCGTAGTTGGACGTGTAGCTCCAATCCTGCCGGTGGATATCCCGCGATGCCAATACCTGCCCGGTCGTGTTATCCCGAACGTCGACGGTGACTATAAGGTTGTTGTCGGCCGTGTTGTTGTCGATAATCATGTCAAAAAAAGCCGTATGCTCGCCTGCAGGAATGTCTGTGGTGTAAGGGCCATAGACCATGTGCCGCTGCGGCTCGTCGATGGACGTCTGAGCAAGCCAGCCGTTCCCGTCCGGCCGGCGCCGAGAACGACGGCAGCAACTGGCCGGAAGGCCAGTTAATCCCGGATGCTTCCGCCTTGGGCAGCCAAACCGAAGGCATTAGGGTGACCAGAAGCGCGACTGAGAGGCATGCCGCCGGCCATTTTCTCCTCCAACTCTTGTACTTGTTCATTCTTTTCCTCCTTTGAATGAAAGAATTGACAAGCTGTCATTCCAAACCGATATAGCTTATTCGGTTCATAAATAATATATATTATATATTTGATATATTGTATAGTTCTTTCTGAGCATTTGTCTCTGCCGACAGCGACTTGGGTCCCAGCAAAGCGCAGATTGTTTTTACTAAATGAGGCTTGCTATGACGCGCTGTCTTTGTTATACATATCATCACAGAGTTGGAATTTATATAAATATATCTCAACGAAAGAAGGGACTCATTATGATTCCTTTAACTTTGTCCGAATTCGTTGGATATACGGCTAACTATTAGATTAGCGAATTAAAGAGGCAATAAAGTCTCATCATGGGAGGAAAGACCATGCATTTAAAGAAACACCGCAAAGTTATGTTCACCCTCACTATACTCTATACCGTATTTATTCTTTACTTTTTGTTCTTCGCTTTTGGCAGAGCGGGTAAGGCCGATCAAATCTCCGAGTACACGTTCATGTTTCTACCGGACGGTTTTTTTAGGCTGCCGGATTTATCCGATCTTCTGCACCCTACGGTGATGGATTTGGTGGGTTTTGGGAATGTCGCAGCCTTCATTCCTTTCGGTATACTCATTCCGTTGCTATATCGGATGAGCTTTGTTCGTTTTATGACGTTGTTTATCCTATCCATTCTCGTGCTGGAGACCATACAGGCATTCACCTTGCTCGGGAGCTTCGACATAAATGATGTCATCCAGAACTCAACGGGCGCGGCCATCGGATTCGGTGCGTACAAATTGGGCTTTCGTACTAAGAATGACTTGAGAAATATTGCTGTTACGGTCCTATCCGGCATTGTCTTGATGATTGGGGTATGGGGAGTCTTTGGAGTCCTTGATCAAGTGTTCACGAAGGAAATGGGCCCTTTTGTGGCGATCCACGAATGGGAGGATGGCACCGGGGTTCCAATAACAGGAACCGAGCTGGCCCCGCTGAAGATTGGGGGTGAAGAGGTACAACCTCAATATAATGTGTACCGAAGTGAAGGTAAAAACAAAGAAACACTCACGTATAAGCTAGGCAATAAGAAGGAGTTGTATCTTTACTTTAATTATGGCATTCCGGATCATCTGGAATCCCAGGGCAGCATTAAAGTTACCGTCGATGGGCAGGAGATGTTGTCCGCATCTGCCGAAGCCGGGCGACATGAGCAGGGTATGGGCTCTATTTTAATCGAGCAGGGAAACGAGCTTACAATAACTATTGAGGGGGATGAAGCCCTATGGGATGTGGGATATAGAGAGATGTTATATTCTTGGGAATAAGCATTAGGAGAGGAGGCTTGTGATGAGAGTGAAATTAGAAGGGATTACGATTTTGGCGCTGGATGTACCTGGATTAACGAGCTTTTATCGTGATGTGCTGGGGTTCAAGGTGATAGTAACCGAAGAGAATTACACGGAATTTGAAAATGATGGCGTTCGTCTGGCTATTTTTTCGGCACCCTTAATGGCGGATAACACAAACGATCATCCTTCTTATGCAGAAGAGCGGAAAGGGCAGTCTTTTGAGCTTAATTTTGAATGTGATACTCCTAAGGATGTCTACGTGATGTATGATGAGTTGATTTCAAAAGGAGCGATAGGGATCACTGCGCCGAAAGTCATGTCCTGGGGGCATACTACGGGCTTCTTTGCAGACCCTGAAGGCAACATTCATTCTCTCTTCGCGGTTAACCCTGTTACGTCGGGGGATGCCTAGGGAAAAGACTTCAATCGGAGAGGAGCGGCGGCCGCGATGCTGAAGATTGGGGAGTTCGCAAAGCTGAGTGGCGTTTCAATTAAGACTTTGCGTTATTACGACAAGATTGGGCTGGTGCGACCGGACGTCGTAGACATAAACAATGGTTATCGCTTTTACTCCGAAGCACAGTTGCTGACCATAAAGAGAATCCATATTTTTAAAGAGCAAGGCTTTACGCTGGATCAAATCTCGACGTTTCTGAAGGAGGATATTTCGGAAGAAGGCGTGAGGAGTCTGGTGGCGCAAAAGCAAGCTGAACTCCGCCGCCTCATTCGGGAGTCGGAGAATCAACTAAATGCCATTAATGAAAGGCTTGATCGAGCCAAAGCATTTGCAGCTGCCCATGAAAAGGAATATCCGATTGCCTTGCGCAAGGTAAATCCGATGTTAGTTGCTTCGATACGCGCGATTGTTCCGATGTCGAGACTTTGCGTGCTGCTGGATGAGGTTATCCAATACGTTCGCGCCTACGGCGAGACGCAGGCAAGTAAGTCTATTGTTATCAAACACGGTAACGCAATAGACGATCAAGTGGATCTGGAAGTGGCATTACCGATATCGACGAATATGATACCGAGCAGCGATCGCGTTAGAATTAATGTTTTGCCAGGTCATACGTCCGCGGCATCCTTAGTACATCGCTGTGATCCTTACGACCATTCGTGTCTGGCTGTCGAGTCTCTATCGGCATGGATCGAAGCAAATGGATACTCGCGAGTTGAGGGGGAGCCGATTCGAGAAGTGTATATGACTCCCGATGAAGATATTTACGGCAGGATGCGTCTGGCGGAACTACTCATTCCGGTATCGCGATCCGTATAGACAGCTTTTATTAGACTTCGCATGTGTAAGCAGGCGGAGTCTTTTTGTCTCTTGACTCTCCCCTTAAGGGGAGGGTGCATAGTAAAAGCACAATCTATAAGGAGTGATCAGATATGAAGGGATTAAGCGGAAAGACGGCATTAGTGACCGGGAGTAGTAGAGGAATTGGCAAAGGGATCGCACTAAGGCTCGCGGAGGAGGGGGCGCTGGTAGTTGTACATTACGGCAATAACAGCGAAGCGGCCGCGAATGTCGTTCGTACCATTGAAGACAAGGGCGGTAGGGCAATCGCAGTAGGTGCGAATCTGAATTCCGTTGCCGGGGTGACCTCATTAATTCAATCGTTGAAGGAAGAGCTTCCCCGAGTCACCGGAGAAGATAAGTTCGATATTCTCATAAATAATGCCGGTATCGGAACTTCGAATACGTTGGAGGAAACAACGGAGGAGTCATTCGATGAAATATTTGCGGTGAATGTGAAGGCACCTTTTTTCCTTGTTCAACGAGCGTTACCCTTGCTTCGCGATGAGGGACGCATTATAAACATTTCTTCTGGCGTGACTCGAATCGCATTCCCTCACATCATGGCCTACAATCTTACCAAAGGAGCGATCAATACCTTCACGCTGCATCTTGCGCAATTATTAGGTCCGCGTCAAATTACGGTAAATGCGGTTCTTCCGGGGATTGTGGATACGGATGTTAACGCTCCTTGGCTCCATACTCCAGAAGGGCAGAAGCAAGCGAATGACATGTCTGCCCTTGGCCGAGTTGGACAGCCGTCTGACATCGCGGATGTGACGGCGTTTCTCGCCTCTTCGGATAGCCGTTGGATAACGGGACAATTCATTGACGCAACCGGCGGTTCACATTTGTAAGTTCTACGGGGCGCTCAATCGGGTAAATCCGCCAACGTACCGAACGGCAACAAAAAGGATGTCTTGGTTTAAGACACCCTTTTTGTTACTGATCTTATTTTGTATAGTTATCGAAGTAACCTTGGATATAGACCATAGGTGTTCCTTTATCCCCACTACCAGAAGTCAAATCAGACAATGATCCGATTAGGTCAGTTAATCTACGAGGTGTAGTACCTTGTGCTTCCATCGCTCCAACTAAGTCCTCGTTTTTATTCTGGATATATTCAGAAATAGCTTGTTTTAACTCTTCTCCACGAAGGTGCGAAAAGTTGTTATCTGCCAAATATTTTAATTTCACTTCGTTTGGCGTGCCATTAAGTCCTTGAGTGTAAGCAGGTGATACTACCGGGTCTGCAAGCTCCCAAATCTTCCCGACAGGATCTTTGAATGCCCCATCGCCATATACCATGACTTCAACGGTCTTACCTGTTAGTTCTTTGATTTTCGCCTGAATCCCATCAACGACGGGTTGGCAGTTGTTTGGAAATAACTTCACACTGTCTTCAGTTGCTTTATTTGATCCAAGTAGACCATAAGCTTCATTAAAGCCGCTGCCATTGATGGATTCTGAAAGAATATCATCGAGTCCATATACTTTTTCAGCACCGTTATTTGTTAAAATTCGTTTGGTTCTGAAACGTGAGTGAATATCACAAGTTAATACAGACTTTGTATAGTCTAAAATGGTTTTTGGATGGTTTGAAAAAATAACCTCGCAAGTTACTCCCTCAGCTTCAATCAGAGATTTATAATATTCGATGTAATCAACACCTGTAAATGTATGCTCTTTATAACCGAAATGCTCACGGAACTGAGCTTCTGTTAAAACATCCGTCCATGGATTTATGCCTTTAGCATCTAGTTCGTCGATGTCTACAAGGTGGTTCCCCACTTCATCCGATGGATAGCTCAACATTAAGACTATACGTTTTGCCCCTTTTGCAATTCCCCGCAGGCAGTTTGCAAATCGATTCCGGCTAAGAATTGGGAAAATAACACCAACGGTGTCATCACCGAATTTTTCTTGTATATCTGTTGCGATATCGTCAATGGACGCATAGTTTCCTTGTGCACGAGCGACAATGGATTCCGTTATGGTTACAATGTCACGATCCTCAATCGAGAATCCTTCACTTTTTGCTGAATTTAATACCGTATCAACTACGATTTGTTCGATATGATCTCCTTGGTTGATGATTGGACCGCGAAGCCCGCGTACTATGGTACCAACTGCTCTTGTCAATATAATCGCTCCTCTAATCGAGTACATTTATATAAAAGTAATACCTAATATTCAAACACTATAAGTTTACTATACCTTTATAGAATAATATAAGTGAAATAAATATTTGTTATATCCTGGTTTCCTCGGATGACATTGTTGATAAGTACGTGCAAAACGCTGAAAACGATCACTTGAGTAAGATTACCTTGAAAAACCTTGCTACTCATACCTCAGGACTTATTATCATTTCGTAAATTAATAGTTTTGCTGATTGTAAAAATGTTGGACTCGGAAGATATGAGAGATTAAAATTTAAATAATAAATGGATATTCATATTTCCTGCCAAGGGAGAGTTAGTAGCCTTCAAACCATCTATAACTTAAGCTGAGAATACAATTAGACAGGTGTGTATAATCATTAGCAGTGATAGAAAAGTAAAAGACTTTATAACGAGCCATCCCATAGAGCTGGAAAGTTTCATTGAACTCTCCATTATGTTGTCGGAAATGGTGCTCCGCGAACACCAGCAGAGTGCGTTGATTGGATGCTTAAGTCCCTTCAACGTCATTATTCAATGTGAAGAAAAGAAAGCATACATAACGGAGATCGGAGAAGGGCATCCGGCTTACAGGTCTCCCGAACAATCGGGTCGGATCCATGGCGTACCGGATGAACGAAGTGATTTCTACGCATTAGGTGTCGTTCTCTATGAACTGCTGTCCGGCCAATTGCCTTTTCTCCCTGAAAGCGGCGAAGACTGGAGCTCTGCGCATATTCGCAGAACGCCGCGGCCTCTGTCCGAGACTCGGCCGGAAGAAGACGGACCGCTCCAGGCCATATTGATGAAGCTGCTGTCCAAATCTCCGGAAGACCGTTACCAAACCGCATACGGGTTACTGGATGATCTGAAAAGATGTCAGGAAATGCTGAAAAGCAGTGGATGGCTCGCACCATTTGAAGTGGGTCGCTTAGACAAAATCCGTTCGCTGGGAGTATCCGATGCCTGGTACGGGCGAAGCGCCGCAGTAGAACGGATGGAAGCCGGGCTTGAGCAGGCTGCTCAAGGCAATAGCGTGTTTTTATGGGTGACGGGGCAGGAGGGAGTCGGCAAAACGGCGCTCGTTCGTAGACTTCAATTAAACGTCGTCCGGCGTGGCGGCAGTTTTGTAGAGGGGAAGGCAGAAGCCCTTCAGCAAGGTACACCTTATGAGCCGATTCTTCAAGCCATGCGGCAATGGGTGCATCAGTTGTGGAGCGAGCCGGCCAATATCATTTCACAATTAAGGATGACGTTGCAGGCCAAGTTTGGACGAGCAGCGCAGGAGATTGTATCCTTTTTGCCCGAGGCAAAGCCGCTGTTCGGGGAGGCGGAGGCGTCGACAGCCCTCAACGACAAGAGGGGGTGGGAGTATTGGGAAGAGCGACTGCCGGAATTGATTCGTTGTATGGCCGAATGCAGCCCTCCGCTTGTCTTGTATATTGATAACTTGGAATGGGCCGATCCCGGAACGCACACGGTGATTCGATCGCTTGTGCTGGAGCGCGTGCCCGGATTGTTCCTGATTGGAGCTTGCCGGACGGAAGAGGGGGGCGCTTCCGGATTCGTTGAACCAGACCTGGACCAAGCCCCGGGGGCTTCCTGGCTACCCGAGAGATGGGCTAGGAATCCTGAGGAACAAGTAGCCCTTCTGCCGCTGACTTATGAAGACGTGAGCCAATATGTCTCCGATGCCTTGCATGAAAAGTCTGCCCGTATTCGTCTTCTGGCAAGGTCGGTTTACGATCAAACCGGAGGTAATCCCCGGGCCGTACGTCTCTTGCTGGAAAACTGGCTGCAAGAGAAAAGACTCGGCTTTGACGAAAAACGGCGTAAGTGGTCATGGGATCCGGAATTAACCCGGCAAATAGGCGACTTGAAAGCTAATCTTCGCCTGATGGAGACAAGCTTCAACAGGCTCCCGGACGATATGAAGGAGCTGCTGGTCATGGCTGCCGCGATGGGGCCGGTTTTTCGCTTATCGATTCTTGCAGAAGCGTGCGACATGTCGCCGGATGCCGCATCCGATAAGCTTCAAGAGGCGGAGGTGGAAGGTCTCATCTGTCGCGAGGATGAAGCGGAGCATGGGGACGGACAGGATAGATTCTACTTGTTCGTTCATGAGTCCATTCAACAAATGGCTTATGGATTTGACTCGGGACGTAACGCGCATCGGCACCGTAAGCTAGGCCAACTGCTACAACGCCGTACTCCGGAATGGAGGGATGATCTGATCGTAACGGCGATTGATCATTTGAATCTGGCCTCGTCGATTCTGCCGGAGCATGAGGCGCGTCAACTGGCTGAGCATAATCTTGAAGCGGGGAAGGAGGCATTGGCTGAAGGGCGGTATGCAAAAGGGAAAGAGTATGCGGAAAACGGGCTTCGTCTGTCAGCGGAGTTTGAGGCAGAAGAACTTCATGTTCAACTGCAGTTGATTTTGGCATGGACGGAATACATGGGCGACCATCCCGAACGGGCGAGAGAGATATTGTCGGACTTGAACAAGAACAGCGGGTGGATGAGCCGAACGGAGCGTTCGCGCATATGGTCACCCTTAATTCAATTTCACGCGTTTGTAGACAACGAAAAGGCAATCGAATTCGGAAAAGAGGCTCTGGCGGCCTATGGATGGAAGCTCCGGGAGAAGAGTTCCCTGTTGTTCATCGCTAAGGAAGTCTTGCGGACAGGGATCCTGTTGTACCGAACACGTAATAAGCCTTATCAGCCGCCTGATCCTTCCGATCAGGAGTATGCTCAGTTAAGTCTGCTGTTGGTGCAGCTATTCTTTCCGCTGCTCATGCACGACTCGAGAGCGTTGTTTGAACTGTATGCGCGGTATATTCGTTACGGGCTCCGTAAAGGGGTAAACGAGTCACTGGCCGTCATGATCAGCGAATACGAACTGATCATGCAGAGGGTGCTTCCGAGCTATGCTCAAGCACCTTCGATTACCGAACGGGTGTTTAAGCAAATGGCCGATACCTCCAAGTTCAGAAATCAGCATTTGTCTACTTTTGTGGGTGGCATGTCCAAGCAACTGGACAAGCCCTCGGAAGCGTCCGCCATGCTATACAAGTCGATGCGTCAAGGATTGGAAGCCGGGGAGAAGGATTTTGCCAACCTGGCTCTGATTACCTGTCTCGTGACCCATAACGGAGACCTGTATGCTTTGAAGGAGTTGCTGCATTACTTTGAGGAGAATATGCGTCAGAACGCCAACGACACGACGATGCAGACGGTGCGGATCGCAGGGAGCTATCTACAGGCGCTGCAAGACGGTTCCCGGATAGAGAGCTTCATCGCTACTGCGCAGACTCCGTCCAGTATCGACTTGGAACCACGGGAAGAAGACAATTATAGCTGTGGTTGCAGGCTAGAAGTCGCCTACTTGTCAGGCAACTATCGGGAAGCATTGTACTGGGCGAAGCAGGGAAGGACTAATGAGCTGCCACTGGACCTGACGAGGGTTCGAAAGCAACGTTTCTATGAGAGTTTGACTTTAGCGGCCGTATTCTTTGAGAAGGATGAGAAAGAGCGCAAGCAGATCAGGCGGACCCTCCGCCTTCAATTGCGGAGAATGAAAAGTTGGAAAGGATTTCTTGGCAGTACGTCCTCGGCGTATCTCCTGATGAAGGCGGAAGTGGAACGCATTGCCGGGAATCCGATGCTTGCGGTACCCGGGTATATGGCTGCGATCGGGCAGGCGAAGGATGAAAAGTATTCATTAATGGAGGGGATCGCTTGCGAACGGCTTGCAGTCTGCTATAGAGACGATCTATTCAGCCGGACCGGAGCCGCGATCGCCTTGGTGGACGCCAGCGCTGCTTACGCTGAATGGGGCATTACCTCCAAGGTGACCGGGAGCAGAACCCAACATACCGAGATGGTGGATCGGGTTTCTACGCAGCAGGAGAGGCCAGCCTTGGGGAGGGAAATTAAAAGCGATCATACGCGTATGGATTTGCTCCGGCAAAACGCTCAAGCGGAAAGTATAGGAGCAGTGGGCGAAAGCGAATACGAACTTTTGCGGCAACTTGTTGACGGACCCGGCAAGCCCAAGCAGGCTAGCTGGACGACAAGTCTTCTGGAAGCGTCGCTTCAACAATCAGGCGCTGATCGAGTCCTCATGTTGAGCCACCAAGAAGGCGGGTTCGCTATTGAAGCGAATGGGATGAAAATACAAGGGAAGGAAGCGGCATCCGAAAAGTATGCAGAGAGCGTTCTGTGCCATACTGCGATGACGGGTGAGCCGCTTGTTATCGATGATGCAATCCGGAGTTTCTGGATCAAGGATCCCTATATTGAAGCACAACAGCCCCGATCGATCTTGTGTATGCCGATAGCAGTTCCAGGAGAGCGGATTTCTTACTTGCTCTACTTGGAAAACCGGCATTTGCCGGGTGTGTTTACGGAGCGGGATGTTAAGGTGTTGGAGCTTGCAGCAACGCGCATCATTTATGTCAAACTGCTGGAAGATGAAGCTGGGGGCGCCAAAATGGAGGGTGCCGAGGAAGCGGCCCCTGCTTCGGTCTCAACAGTCGATCCACAGGAGTTGACTGATCCACTGACCGAACGAGAGTATGAGATTTTAAGGGCGATTACGGAAGGATTATCGAACCGGGAAATTGCTGATCGACTCGGCATAGCTGAAACAACAGTCAAGACGCATGTATCCAGAATTATCAGCAAGTTGGACGTAAAGCGGAGGGGGCAAGCCGTCGTACGAGCGAGAGAGCTAGGATTGATAGAATGACAAACGAGGGAGCGAGCCTTATAGGGGCCGCTTCCTTCGTCTTTTTAGGGTGGAATCTCCATGCTGGATCTTTCTTTTTTTGCTGAATACTACTTTAGTAGGACTTAAATCACTTAGGATTGTATTACTATGTCTAAATAGTGTCGAATGATAGGGGATCCAGTAAGGAGATAAGCCTAACTGATGAGGTGAAAGGGGAACTATATGAGGAACATGTTTAGTCGTTTGTTAATCGCTGTTATGATTATGACTTTAATTGGAGGCACTGCTGCAGGGGCTGCTGGAATTCAAGACGATCCGTCTCGGGGTGGCCGTCAGGAAGCTCTGTCCAGAGTATCGGAATTTGCGGGAAACGGTAATTTTGACGATTGGGATGGAGCTGCATCAAAGGCTTCTTTCCGTGCACCTCAAGGAATTGCCGTCTTAAAAGATGGTTCCGTGCTTGTGGCGGACACTCAAAATCATCTCATTCGTCAAGTAAAGAATGGAGAGGTCTCTACTTATGCAGGTTTAGTGCTTGATGAAGACAACGTCACTCCTGAGGGAGCTTGGCAGGACGGGGCTAAGCAGGATGCCGTATTTAACGGTCCTTCGGGCCTAGATTCAGACACAAATGGCAACATCTACATAGCGGATACGGACAATCATCGGATACGAAAAATATCTAAAGACGGAATGGTCACCACGGTTGCCGGTGATGGCATCATCGGCGATGAGGACGGCACAGGTACAGGAGCGAGATTCTACCATCCTCAGGATGTGGCTGTTGCTGCAGATGGAACGCTGTATGTCGCGGATACGTTAAATCATTTGATCCGTCAAATCTCGCCAGAGGGGCAAGTGACCACGCTTAACGCCTCGTCTGACCGCGTGATAGAGGTTGAAGCCGGCTATGTGCTTCCTGTAGGGGACTATGCGGATGGTGAATTGTCGGCATCCAGGTTTAATGAGCCTACCAGCATTGCAATTGACCATAAAGGCAATCTTTATGTAAGCGATACAGGGAATCACGTGATTCGCTATATTGATCTGGCCAAAGGTATGGTTACTACCGCAGCGGGCTTGGCCCCGGGGGAGAGACCAGTATATGCGAATGGAAGCTTGTATGCCGAAGGCGGGTATGCGGATGGATCAAGTTCAGAAGCGCGTTTTCTGTTTCCTAAGGGAATTGCTGTAACGCAAGAGAATGGACTGGTGATCGCCGACAGCTTGAACCACACGATCCGTTATCTTGTTGATGGATATGTGAGTACAATTGCGGGTGTGCCTGCGCAGTTTGGTCAAGTAGATGGCATCAACGGTCACAACCTGCTTCACAATCCTGCCGATGTAGCGGTGCTGCCAAGCGGTAGTCTGCTCATTGCGGATAGTTACAATAATAAAATCCGCGAGCTTGAATATTATCAGCTTCCATCCAATCTGCCCCGCAATGAGCAGGTGAAGGTGGTGGTGGAGAATTCGGTCATCAGTTTTGACGCGCAGCCTGAGGTGGTAAAGGGTCATACGATGGTACCCGTGAGAGCCTTAAGCGAAAAGTTAGGCTACAAGGTTGGATTGTCGGATCACCAGCGTATCGAGTTGACGAAGGATGAGGTAAGCATTCAACTGCAGTTGGGAAGTGAACTGGTATCCATCCGGAATGCCGCAGAGAACACGGAAGAGCAACAGGTGATTGAGGCAGTGCCTTATACAAAAGATGGCCGTTTCTACGTTCCGGTCAGATTGTTCAGTGAAGTATTCGGAGCGGATGTGCAATGGGACCTCTCTACGAAAACCGTTATTCTGCGTGAAATTGAGGAAGCTGTCGATAAGTTGCCTGCCGTAGATCGCAATTCGCGCGTGGCGGTGCTGGATCAGATTAAAGGAACTGTCTGGATCAATCAGGCGGGAGGTTCATTGACTTATCGGGCCTACAATGGGATGAAGCTTCACCAAGGGGATCATATTGTCACGGAAAAGAATACGTCTGCGATCATCAAAACAGCCGACCGTGAGGATGAAATTACGCTTAGCGAAAACTCGAAGCTATATATTTCAAATTTGAGTTCAAGTAATACCCTTCATACTAAGCACACGAGCTTTATGTTATGGAGCGGGCTGGCTTCGGCCAATGTATCCTCGCTGGTAAATGCCAAGGATACCTTCAACATTCTGACGCCGACGGCTGTGACTAATGTTCGCGGCACAAATTTTATGGTGAGCATCGATCCGGTTACGGGGTTGCCGACGCTTTCGGTGAACAGCGGCCTGGTCCAGGCAAGCGGTAACGGATCCAGTCAGAATCCGGCACTTGTATATCCTGCGCAGCAGGTGAACCTTTTCCCGGGGCCAGATTCGACAATGCCAAGTCTGCCATCTATAGTTGACCCGGCTGATTTCGTTAATCAAGCCTCACCGGCTGTCATCGAAGCCTTATTAAAGGCTAAGCAGAAAATAGATCAGGAAAATGCGGAAATGTTGGAGAAAATGCGCAATGAAATTACCGGCTCTATATCTGGCGACAATTCGGGTGGCTTGACTCAAGATGATCTGGAACGATACCAGAATAACTTAGATAATCTGATTGCGAATATTTTAAGTCAGGCTCTTGATCAGAAAAAGATCGAATCAGGCCCATTGCAGGCACTTATCGATGAGTACAATAAACAATCCGGTAAAAAGATTGATTTAAATAATATCCAGCCGCTTCAATTGTCGGATGAGGAGAAGCTGGAGCAGGAAATGCAGAAAAAATTAGCAGAAGAACAAAAAAGGCGAGTGGAAGAGCAAAACAAGGAGCGTCAACTTGCCGAGCAAAAACAATCCCTGATCGCCAAGCTGGAAGCGGAAAGAAACCGGATCGAGCAGGAAAATAAAAAGAGACAGGAAGAAGCTGCTAAGAAGGCAGAGGAGGCGTATAAACAAAGTCTACCGGATGCTGAAAAGCAAAAATTCGAGGAGCAGCAAAAGGCTCTAGAGCAGAGAAGGCTTCAGCAGGAGCAAGCACGACAAACGCCGGCACCAACGCCAGCGCCTTCGCCGACAACACCGACAACGCCGTCAACGCCGACAACACCGACAACACCGACAACACCGACAACACCGACAACACCAACAACACCGACAACACCAACAACACCAACAACACCAACAACACCAACAACACCAACAACACCGACCAATACTGCCCCAGCGGTGGTTGAGCGTATATCCGATATCATGGTGAACGTTGATCTTCCTTACGAATTCAATTTAAGCGGGGTATTCCAGGATACGGATGGCGACGAGTTAACCTTCACAGCCCGTTCGAGTGATGAGGCAGTTGCAGAAGCAGCCGTGGAAGGAGCTATGCTGATCATTAGGCCGACCGGGAAGGGTTCTTCGGACATTCATATTACGGCTGATGATGGAAAAGGCGGAGTAGCTGAAACTTCCTTCCGTGTCGCGTACTATGGAGAAATCCAAGAGTTGAGGGCTGAAGTAACGTCAGATTTCATTGGACTCTATTGGGATGAGTATGGGGAAGAAGAGATAAGCTATATCATTTATATGAATGGCGAGCAAGTCGAGTTCACAAGCGACAATCATGTTTTGCTTACGGATCTCGTACCGGATACGGTTTATGATCTGCGTGTAATCGCAGTTATTGGTGACGATGAGATCCAGGCGTTCGGCGACTATTCGGTAAGGACAAACCCGCTACCCATTGACCCTGATTCTACGTCTTAACATTCACTAGCAGCTATTAAAGGGCACCCCTTCGGGTGCCCTTTTGCTATATACGCTCATGGAGCACTGATATCCGTGAAGCGAGAATCGTAAGAAGTTGGGTATAATGATATGATGTAGTAAGCTCGGCAGTACGGGCATCTAATACAATCTAATACATGCAAAGGACGTAAACGATCATGATCGATATCACTATTCCAACCCCTGATGTCACTATTACCAAAAAGGTTGACCCTCAGGAAAGCAACATTTACGGCTTCACCGAATTTCACCTGATCACCAGAGAGTTAGGTGGGATTTTCATGTTTTACAACGATAAAGATGAATTGTTGTTCGTAGGAAAGGCCAGAAAGCTAAGACCGAGAATCAAAAAACATTTTGAGGATTCCGTATCCCCGATCAGAATGCATAGAGACGAAGTAACGAAAATTGAAGTTTGTATCGTGGAAGATCCGGTCCACAGAGAAATTTATGAAACTTATATCATTAATGAAGGCAAGGCCAAGTATAACGAAGACAAAGTATTTTTCAGGCAGGCCTAAATGACAAGCAACTCTAAACAACGTTACCGTTTCAGTGAAGCACCGATCTGGCAAGTCCAACGGGAATATTATGAAGAGAAGGGAACGAAGGCCTGGAATAATGACCAAGTTCCCCAGTATATAACGAGTAATCCCATGATCGCTACTGCCTATGCAGAAATGATCTTTGGTTTTCTACAAGATCGAGTGAATAGGGGAAATGGCTCTGAGCCCGTGTATATTGTGGAGCTTGGGGCAGGAGCGGGGCGTCTTGCTTTTCATGTGTTAACCGAATTGTGTGAGCTGATCGACTACGCCGGGATCCCGCTGCCGTCGTTCCGCTATATCATGACCGATTTGGCGATGGAGAATATTATGGCATGGAAGGCGCACCCCGCGCTTCAAGCGTTTATTGCCGCGGGAGTACTGGACTTTGCGCGTTTTGATGCTGTGAATGATTCCGTACTGAACCTCATGGTATCAGGCACAACGATTAGCGAAGGAGATGTAAAACAACCATTAATCCTTGTGGCCAACTACTTCTTCGACAGCATACCGCAAGAGTTGATTTATATTGGCGATGGGAAAGTTTATGAAACGGACGTTTACATTGAACAATCCAAACACCATGATTCACTTAAACCAGCGGAATGGTTGGATCAAATCACTTTACGCTATGAGCATCGGCCAGCGCCCGAGTACGAACAGGAAACCTATCCTTACCGAGATGTAATATCCCTCTATCGCGAACAATTGGAAGACTCGCATATTTTATTTCCTGCTGCCGGTATCGCTTGTCTGGATCGTTTGAGCGGGTTATCCGAAGGCGGATTTCTATTGATAACCGCAGACAAGGGAGATCACTTGCTGGATAGCTGGAAATTTGCAGAGCCACCCGAGCTGATTTTACATGGAAGTTTTTCCTTAACGGCAAACTACCATGCAATGAACTATGTCTTTGAACAAAAAGGGGCTGCGGTGCTATTCCCTCCGCATCATTATAAAAACATTAATGTGGGCTGCATTCTCCATCTGGAACAACCCATGGATTATCCCAACCTGCGATTAGCTTACCGTCGTTCTATTGAACGTTTTGGCCCCGATGAATTTTTCAGTATGAAATGGTGGGTGGATCACCATCTGGATAGCATGGGGTTGCAGCAAATCTTAAGCTTTTGGCGTTTGGGCGGTTATGATGCGGAATTTTTCATTCAGAGTACAAAGCGGATTTCCAGCCTGTTACCTGAATCAAATGAAGACGAAAAGCAGGATTTGCTTAGAGGTATTCAACGGATGTGGTCCTCGTACTACGTCATGGAGCAACGATATGATTTGGCACTCGATGCCGGATTGATCCTGTTTGAGATGGATATGTACGAACACTCCAAATATTATTTGGAGATTTCGGTACACGAAGAGCAAGACGAAGTCGTATCAACGGTATTTTATTGTCTAGCCATTTGCTGTTTCGAGTTAGACTTAGTTGAAGATGCAAAGAGGTACTTACAAAAGCTGTTGGAACTTGAGCCTGAAAATGAAGAGGCATTAGCGCTATTGAGCTACTGATTCGGGGATCTCGCCGGCAAAAATTCCAAAACGCTACTGACATAATGTTGTCAGTAGCGTTTTTTTATAATTGGACATGAAATATAAAGGAGATGATATTTGTGAATTTCGCTTCTGTACGCATCATTACTGACGACGTGGATCGTCTCGTCGGGTTCTATGAGAAAGTCATGGGGGTCTCGGCGGTGCGGCCCGCGCCCGTTTTTGCCGAACTCATTGTGCCCTCATGCACCCTTGCCATCGGCCATTCCCAGACAGCGCAGCTATTCGGCGCCGGCTCCGTAGTGGCGGCCAACAATCACAGTGTTATCATGGAGTTCCGCGTCGACGATGTCGAGGCCGAATATGTGCGCTTGAAGTCGTTTGTCGATGATTGGGTCATGGAACCGACCACGATGCCGTGGGGGAACCGTTCTATGCTGTTCCGCGATCCTGACGGCAACCTTCTAAACCTCTTCGAGCCAGTGACCGGGGATGCGATTCAACGTTTCAAAGATAGAAATTGACGAGAACACCGGTTGCTAAATCTAAGATCCGCTGGGCAATCCAGATGGGTACCAATTTAATCGTCAAATAAACAATCCCCTACTTAAAGCTTTGGTCAGGCAAGTTGAGCTGTAGGCCGGACGACCAGCTCATTCACGTCGACGTCTGCCGGCTGCTCTATCGCGTAGGCGATGGCGCGGGCTATGGCAGTAGCCGGGAGGGCGTCGCGGCGGTAAGTTTTCATCATTTCCTTGGCTTCGTCGTCTGAAATACTCTCTGCAAGCTCGGACTCCGTCACTCCCGGAGAAACGAGCGTTACCCGGATGCTGCTGCCAACCTCCTGCCGTAAACCTTCCGTGATGGCACGAACGGCGTATTTGGTCGCACAGTATACTGCTGCCGTCGGTGAGACTGCGTAGGCACCGATGGAAGCCACGTTAATGATGTGGCCGGATTGTTGTTCGTTCATAATAGGGAGACCCGCAGCAATGCCGTGAAGAACGCCACGGATATTGACGTCGATCATTCGGTTCCATTCGTCGACCTTCAAGGCTGACAAAGGAGAGAGAGGCATCACACCGGCATTGTTCACTACTACATCTACACGACCAAAACTGCTTTGTGCCAAGTGGATGATTTCCTGCATTTGATCGATATTTGTAACGTCCAGCTGCTGATAAACGGCGGAGCCTCCCTCGGCCTCAATGAGGGATGCCAGGGCTTTCAGCCTCTCCACGCGCCTGGCACCCATGACGACATGGGCCCCTCGGCTGGCGAGAAGTTTCGCCGTCGCTTCGCCGATGCCACTACTTGCTCCTGTAATCAAAACTACTTTCCCATTTATTTCGGGCATTGAACATTTCCCCTTTTGAATTGATTATTTTTCACGGTAGAGAACCATGCCGGCGTGATAGAGCACCGAATCGCGGAAATCGCCGTCTGCTGTAAATCCTGTATCATCCACATACTCGATATGATCGCCTACGATGGTGTATCTGCCTTGGTAGGCGCTCTTCCGCTTTCCCCGGGCTTCGTCATACCGCCCGTTCGGCAGTAGTTCATGCCGGATGTAACCGTCTTCTGTCACCCACATACCGACATAGGGATGAGATTGTTCCTGTTGAGTACTCATTGAATGTTCTTCCTCCATTTTGTGATTCCAGGCAAAATTCTGCCCGTCATTCGTTTCTCGGTTGCCGTGGTTCGCACCTTTTACATGTTCATTATCGTTCTTTCGGCAAGAAAGGCGGTAGCCGGATCATACACAGTGATTGCCTAATCCTCCAGAAAGGAATAAAGTTTAGTTATTCTTATGGAATAGAAAGGGGAGAAAAGGATGGATGAATGGTTTGAGAAACAAAGGAGAGAAATGCTGCGGATCATCGAGAAGTTCACACCGGAGGACGGAACGCATGATACGAAAGTTCCCGGTTTGCGCTTGATTCGTTCTTCCCGTTTATCTGAGCCGGTATACTCTGTCTATGAGCCTTCCCTTTGCGTGGTGGCGCAGGGTTCCAAGGTGGTGATGCTGGGGCAAGAGGTGTATCAGTATGATCCGAGCAGCTATTTAACCGCTTCGGTACATCTGCCGATTACAGGGCAAGTGGTAGGGGCGTCGAGTGAGTCACCGTATTTAAGCCTGCAGATTCTTTTTGACATGAATCAAATGCTTGATGTCATTCAGGTATCCGGTGAGGTTATCCGGCCAGAAAAGGAGACCAGCCGGGGATTGAGGGTAAGCCGGGTGAACGATACGCTTCTAGACGCCGTGTTGCGGCTTTTGAAACTTGTCGAAACGCCGCGGGATATCCCGGTGCTTGCGCCTTACATTATGCGGGAAATCATTTACCGGGTGCTTCAGAACGAGAACAGCGCTGCGCTGATGCAATTTGCAATGACCGGAAGCCATGCACATCGAATTGCGGGGGTCGTTGAGAAGCTTAACCGCGAGTTTGCCCAGCCTTTGCGCGTAGAAGAATTGGCAGCGGAGGCTCGTATGAGCGCTTCATCTTTGCACGAATATTTTAAGCAAGTCACGGGGATGAGCCCGATCCAGTTTCAAAAGCAGATTCGATTGCAAGAAGCGCGCCGGCTGCTTTTCTCCGGATCGATCGATGCGGCCGAAGCTGCGTTTCAGGTCGGGTACGAGAGTCCGTCGCATTTTAGCAGGGAATATGCGCGGATGTTTGGGATGCCACCGGTTCGGGACGTACGCCGATTGCGGAGCTCTATTGTTTGATCAACATGCGATTTCACGGAGTCCATGATGGCATAAATTCATAAAACTTAACCAAGAGCACGCCAAAGCGTGCTCCTTTTTTATTCTCGCCGATAGACCCGTTGAGCTGATCTGATTTCAATTGTAATTAGTTTCCTAAACAGTATCATAATTTGGAATGATTAATGATTATTATAAACACATCAGATAGGAAACAGCATTTGCCCAAATCAAAAAGGCTTCGTATATGGGGAGATGTGGTTTCCGATTGTTAAAGATAAAACTAGATCAGAGGAGGAATAAAATGAGTATGACTATAGCTCATGAAAAAAATGCGAAAGTAGAATCACGCCCAGTTGGAAGGTTGACCGCCTATTGGACGGTTACCATTATACTCGCATTCTCAATTACATTAAGCGGTATCGGGCAACTGATGCGATATGGGGGGAATGTCGATCTAGTGACCGATATTGGTTTCCCGTTATATATCACGAACATTCTTGGAGCGTGGAAGCTGCTAGGGGTCATTGCAATCTTAATGCCAGGCTTGCCCCGACTTAAGGAATGGGCGTATAGCGGAATCTTTTTTCTAATGACGGGGGCGGCTTTATCCCATGCGTTCGCTAACGATTACGGCGATTACGGATTCCATATCATTCTCCCGCTGTTCTATGCCGCGCTTGGCATCGCCTCCTGGGTGCTGCGTCCGAAAAGCCGGAGGCTCTAAGGGACTAATGTTCAATATAGTTAAGCGTTGGCCGAATCATTCGGCCGCCATTAGGCGAAGGAGGCACCCGGCTGGGTGCCTTTTGTTTCGCTCTGCAGAGGGTAAGTTGTACGTTTTTCCCAGTCAGAGAACAAATGTTTGTGTTTTTCCTTTTCTTTTGAACAAATAATTTGTATCATGAAAGAAACGTGTACGAAAGTGGGGCCTTGCAAACATGATCCAATTGACAAACCGCCAGGCACGGCAATTTCTGTTGTTGAAGCATGGATTATTAGGCGAGTATAAATTTAGCGGGAAGCAAGGCGTATTGGACTTTACCCGGCAGGTTGGCTGCATTCAATACGACCCCATCGATGTTTGCGGAAAAAACGCCGAATTGGTGCTGCAGTCGCGAATTAAAGGATTTACCAAGGGAATGCTCGCCGGGTTGCTGTATGAGGATAGAAGCCTTGTCGATTATCCCGATAAGAATCTGGCCATTATTCCTGTCGAGGACTGGCCTTATTTTGAGCGATACAGGCAGGCCGCGAGGCAACATGCGGAACGCTATCCGGAAATGGAAGCGCTGGCAGAGCAAGTACGGGCTCATATCCTAAATCACGGTGTTCTAAGTTCGGATGATTTGAAATTGGATGGAGATTTCACTTGGCAATCGGCCATCCACTGGAGCGGCGGAAACAATTCATCCCGGTCGGTGCTGGAACAGATGTATTCGACGGGGGAGCTGGTCATCCATCATAAAAAAGGAACGCGTAAATACTACGACTTGGCCACAAATTACATACATCCAAATTTGCTGAATGCACCAGAACCGCTGGTGGATGAGCTCGAGCATCATAAGTGGCGGGTATTGCGCCGGATCGGCGCTGTCGGCCTTTTATGGAATCGTGCGTCGGATGCATGGCTGAATATATGGGGATTGAAAGCAGCACAGCGCAACGAGGCTTTTCGCCAGCTATTAGACGAAGCCCGCATTGTTGCTGTTGCCGTGGAACATATCAAGGATATGCTGTATTGCCGCGCCGAGGATTTGCCGCTTATGGAATCCGTCCTGCAAAACCCGGAGCCGAAATTCCGCTGCGAGCTGATTGCCCCGCTGGACAACTTGATGTGGGACAGAAAGTTGATCAACGAATTGTTTGGCTTCGATTACACCTGGGAGATTTACACGCCGGCTATCAAACGGAAATTCGGCTATTATGTGCTGCCTCTTTTATATGGAGAGAGCTTCATTGGACGAGCCGAGATCATCGTGGAGCGAAAAACCGGCACGCTCGTCGTTAAAAACATCTGGTACGAGAACGGAGTGAAGCAAACAACACAACTACGTACAGCCTTGAACCGTTGTCTCCAAAAGTTTGCGTTATTCAACGGGTGTGAGACGATTTTGGCAGAGTCTATAAACTGATATTTTTTAGATCGGACTTTGGAATCATTTTCCTCCCTGGACTTGCATGAATCGTGCGGAAATCTCTATAGTAGAGGGAACGACATACGAACGGAGTGGTAGGGAGAAATGGGGAACGAAAGCGTACTTCAGCAAAATTTAGATGAAAAAAGTGAATTTCAAAGGTTGTTCCAAATGTATCTGCTATTTGAGGAGAAGGTGGAGCGGCCGAATGCGGAAGTTGTCCGGAACGCGTTAGAATCCCGATGCGGAAAAACGGATACCGTGTCTCCAGACGACACCTTGTCCTCGTTTGCTGTAGAGGCTTATAAAGTAGCCTACCAGGAGGGGGAGTTGCCGGCTCAGGTCATGATGGCGGACGTGACTCCATTTAAACAGGAGACGATTACCGACTTGGAGCGAACCCAGTTTTGGACGATGCCGGATGCGGAGGACGTCCTGCAGGAATGTCACTATAAGCTGCTGATCAGCGACTTTATGGCGGCGGGGCTGGACTATAAATCGCGCAGCGCCTTATTGGCGGATTGGCTGGAGGCAGCCGTAAGCCTGTTCCCAACCTGCAAAGCGGTCTGGATTCCATCCAGCGGGAAATTGCTGTACCCGTCCGAGGTTACGGATAACCCATTCGAGGGTGCTGCTAGGTTCTTGCAGTTCGGCATGAATATCCGTTATTTTACGATCCATGGGACCGAAGACAGCTTGATCGATTCGCTTGGCCTCTTTGCGCTTGGCCTTCCGGATGTCCAGTACCATTTTCACACCTTGGATCCGAACGAAGTGTCCCAACATGCCTTCAATGTCGCTGCCTACTTGTTTGAAGCGGAGGTACCGGTGAGCGACGGGGAGACGATCGCCGGCTTGCTGGACGGGGAGATGGCGCCGGATGTGCAATGGCCTTGCAGATTTGAAATGTCGCTGATCCAGCCTTCGAGAGAAGTGATGGACGTCTGTCCGGGCGAATATGCGGCAGGAGAACGAGAATAAAGATAGGGGAGCATGCGGCATGCTTAAACGGGTATTGGGCAAAGAAGAAGAAACCATTCGGGCGTTCGCAAGAGAGCTTGTTGATTCCATCGCTGATGGAAGGTATGAGCATATTGCTCAAAAAGTTGACGATATGCAGGATTGGAACGTTGAGCTGTTAAAAGAGGTCATCGAGGGTTTTAAGGAAGATAATGAGCTGGAACAGATCGATAGGTTTGATGTGGAATGTACTTTCAGGCCTGTTTATAAAGATGGCAGTGTCTATCAACAAGAGTCTTTTTACCACTTTAACGATGGAAGCGGAATTGCCTACGAATATGCACTGACGACGGATGGCGAACCCAATGATTTGACGTTGAGTGTTGAGTTTCGCTTTGAGGGTGACGATTTGAAAGTCATTTTTGAGAGTGGGATTACCGTGCTTTAATGACTACGTATTTGATGTTAAAACTCTGCAAAGGAGTTATAAGGATATGCCTTTACAGCTTCATAGGGACTCGATGAAGTACCTGGCGACGGCTTCTCTTCGCGAAAACGATCCTAAGTTTATCTCTGCAATAAATAATATAGACTATGAGTTTTTAACAACGGAAGAGGCAAAATGGATAGAGCAGCTGTATTTGAAATTGAAAAATATTGCGCTGCGAAATAAAATTCTGTATGATCTCATCCACTGCAAGGAATTGGAGCTGGCCCCTTTTTTTCGAAACGCCTATAAAAAGGAACGCTACCTGGACATGAGACTCCTCGCGATCCGTGGACTGGCGCATTATGCCTCGGAAGAAGAGATCAACAAGATCGTCGATCATTTCCTTAAGATTTTGATCAAAAGGCCGGAGACTACCCCCTATAACTACCAAGAATATGAGTTTTTAAGATCTGCTTTCGGGCTGCCTTTCTTAATTAAAACCTACGGATATCCCTGTTTTGAAAAAGCACTTCAACAAGTCGAGAAGCAGTATGAGGATATGCCGGAAGCATTCAAGGGGCATTTTACGTTTGATGAAGACGGAAAGGCCGTACAGTTGAGAAGTCCACACGAAACGAAAGTAATGATGGAGCGCTTTTTTGCGTCACAGTCCAATCACTAATTTTTAAGAATAAGCTCTCGGAATTGTGTTTTTTCTATTCCAAAGCATGCTTTGAGAAATAAGGACTTTTCGAAAGTAGTGTATGACTGGCAATGCTGCTGAAGGCTAACCTTAGTAACGATGAAAAATAGGGAGTGGATGCACACTCCCTATGATCTAACAGGTCTGTTATCAAAAGTCTACTTAACTTGCCGTCTTATTGACAAAATCAATCTCATTTCTGATCCCTTTGTGGGCGTCATTCCACAGGCCCTTTGTCAGGCGAATGCGTAGCAGACATGTGTTTGGGTCTTCGTCGTTATTGGCTTCGTAATACCACTCGGCAAATATTTTGCGCAGCTTTGTCATCATCTCCGCGTTTTTCTCGTCACACACCCAGCCCAGGTTTTCACCGATTCCATCGGCCGTAAAGTTTTCGACGATAATACAAACGGCGACTTCTGGGTTTTGGGCGATCTGCTGCATCTTGTTGGAAGTCGCGTAGGTGACAGTGTAGAACGCGCCGTCTTCATAATAGGCATCCACAATGCGGGCGGCGGGACGGCTTTTGCCATCGGCCCCCGGTTCAAGCGCGATGGTTGACAGAGTGATCAGGCCGTCCTTGTTGCCCACTTGATCGTCCAGCAGCTTCATGGCTTCGTCGTACTTGCTCACTTTATTACCTCCCAAAGTGTAATAAGGTATACATGATTAAACATATCATTGTAAAATCTTATAGCATGTGAAAAATAATACGATAAACTGCAATAAGGCTATGGTGGGTTAATGAAGAATCCCGATAATGGGATAATAAGTGAGTAGAAAGGAGCATCATCCTATGGAAGTAACCGCACAGGAAGTGGCTGAATGGATGGTTAAGGAAATCAGGTCTGCGGGAACGCTATACCAGACCGATGCGATTGAATATGTGAAGACCCATTTCGGCGAACAATTCGTATTCGTGAATGAGAATGGAAATACATCGCTGTCTAAAGAGGTGAAGAAGGCCTTCCGCAAACTCCACGGCGGCAGAATTGCTTGGGACCGCGACGGATTCTTTTGGGCTTGGACCTGAGGAGTATTGTGCCGATTAATTAGCGCTGATGAGCTACTGATACGGGGATCACAAAGTCTAAAATCACGACAGAGAGACAAAACAGAGGAGGCGAAAGGTCGGCCACGTGAGTGGTCCGTTCGCCCTTTTGTGGTCTTATTAAAATCTATACTTCAACGGTTGTATCATACTTTAGCAACTTTTGTTTACTATATATTTTTTCGAAAAGAATTCCTGTTAAATAATAAAATACGAGGCCAAAACAAATATGAATAAATGTAAATTTAAGACCAAATGATGTGAATTCATACACTAAAACTGGTAATTTCACTGTTGACCAAGCCCCTAAGAAAAATACTATATAGCGGACGCTAGCCCCCTTTTTCAATAACAGAACTGCAATTGGAAAAGCTATATAAAGGGGACCTGCTGCTACTGTTGCTAATATTAAGGTGAATATGACACCATATATACCTGATTTTTCGCCCATATATCGAATAAGTGTTTCTTTCTTTACCCATTGATCCAATAACCCGACTAATATGAAGATAGGAGGAAGAAGAAGCAACATGTCTAAGATACTTTCACCAGTTAGCTGAACTGTTTTTATAGCGATAGCTTGATTCATAAATGCAATAAAAAGTAATCCTAATAATAAAATGAAAAAAAGACGATATCTTTTTAGCTTTATCATGTCAACACCACCCAAATTATCAATGCAAATAGAAGAGACATTAATATGGAAGAAATATTTCGAGCATAAGCAAAGCTTTTTCCAAAAGTTTTTTGCTCCATAGCTAACGTCACAAGTCCTACAGACATCATAGTCGACATTAATACGGCTACTTGTGGAAGGGCGGCTCCATTTTGAACTAAAGTATGCCCGAGAGGAAAGACTATAAAGCTTGGAACTAAAGCAATTGAGCCAATAATTGTAGAATAGATGATACCTAGAAAACCAGAATTTTCACCAATAATTGAAGAAATGAATGACGGTGTCAATAAAGATAATGCCAGCCCGATAAATAACATGATTGCTAATAAATCTGGTATAACATTGAGAAACATTTTCCATGATTTTATTAATGCCGTTTTTGTTTTGTGTTTGTCTTTTATGAAGGAAATTCCCAAATATATAATGGCTATACTATAGAGAACGATGCCACTAATCATTGTTTTGAACCTTCCACTTCGTATATTTCTCTTGAAAAAATGCTAAATTTCTCATTTTTTCTTCAATATCTACTTGAAAATCCTCCAGTCTGTCCTTTCCAACTGTAGTGATTTTATACATCCTTATCGGTTTGTCTTGAGTAGTTGTATTCAAATAGGATTCAACAGCGCCTTCTTCCTCTAATTTTTTTAGTGTCCGATATAATATGGCACTATCAATAGGGTTGACGGGAAGCTCTTCCTCACATTTCTGTAGAAGTTTCCCCCCATAGTTATCTCCCTCTGTTAAAAACAGCAAAAGAAATGCACCTGTATGTCTCCCTGTATGTTTCATAAAAAATACCCCCCCCTAAATTTAACGAAAGTGATTTGTGGAAACTGTCATTAACAGTTTAGTGTCAATAACACTATACTGTCGATAACAGTATAGTGTCAATATTTTATATTGCAGCTGGATATAGAGGATCATGAAGATGGGGAATAGGAACTATTAATTGCTCATTTGATGGCAGATAGAAGGAGTTGGTAAAAAAAGCAAATGAAGATCTATTCGTTTGTGCTAAGTGCCAACAAGTGTTTTAGGTTATCATCAATAAATTGATTATCGGCACGATTGATGCCGCGACCTGCAAAGTGACCCCAGATCGACGGGATGGGCTTAAGGATAGCATTAGGTATTAGGTTAGCTTCGTATTGATTATCATCCGCTGTGCAGAAGAGATCCGTGCTCCCGGGCATGATGCAGGCAAGAGCGCTGATGCTTTTAAGCGCCTCATGGAAATCACCGTTATAGGAGGGGTTAGCGCTAATATCTGCATGTTGGCCTGTCCATAACATGGCCAGGACATTGTGCGGATCCATCTTCATAAAGCTAGCTTCCCACACGCCAGTAACAAAATCCTCCAAGGAGTCAAATCCCATCTCACGATAAAGCTCCTCTCGGTAAAACGCATGCGACAATCCCCATCCCGCATATACGCGGCCAACGGCCCGCATGTTTTCAGAAGTCAGCTGGTCTAGCCTGCTTAGATCGAAGCCAACTGCAGACATCAGCGAAGCTTTCAAACTGTCCAGAACCACGAATGTATGAGGCCAAGGCTTGGCTATTCCCGCGAAAGGTGCAATGCGTTCCACCATTTCCGGATAGCTTGCTCCCCATTGATATGCCTGAATACCTCCCATAGACCATCCAACGACCAGAGCAATTTTTTGGATGCCGAATTTTTCGGTCACCAGCTGATGCTGGAATCTTACGTTGTCATAAATGGTAACCTGCGGAAAATGGGCCCGGTCGAATGGCGGTGGTGTATTGCTGGGAGACGAAGATAATCCGTTACCCAACAGATTGGGAACAATGATGAAATACTTTTCAGGATCCAGTGCCATCCCGCTGCCAATCAACCATTCATTTTGAAAGTGCTGATCGCCAAAAGCAGTTGGATAGACGATGACATTGTCTTTTTTATCATTTAAACTTCCATACGTCTTATAAGCAAGAAAAGCGCCGGGCAACGTCACTCCTGATTGTAAGGCTACGTCCCCCAGATCAAAAATTTCATAATCCATCGCAGGATCACTCCCTTCCAAATGAAACCACACGTTCATCGGATGATTTCTTGTACTTAGTATAGATCCGTGGTACTTTCAATAAAAGTGAATGAAATTAAAGATAGCATTCAATAATATTGAATTAAAAGGGAGGGAGTAAGATGGAGTTGCGCCAACTGAATACATTTCGCACGGTTGCAGCAACATTAAATTTCACTCGGGCTGCGGAAGTGCTGAATTACGTCCCTTCCAACGTCACGATGCAAATTAAAGCATTGGAGGCTGAGCTCGGTGTTCGTCTCTTTGATCGCCTGGGAAAGCAGCTCGTTCTTACAACCGCGGGTAAGCGCTATTTAACTCATATCCAAGGCGTTCTTGATAAATTGGACGAAGCTCGCAGCGACGTTCATAACAATGAAAATCTAAGCGGCACCCTAACGATAAGTGCCAATGAGGTGATTTGCGCCTATCGGCTTCCGGCTGTCTTTCAGCGGTTTCGTTTGCAGCATCCGGGCGTTCGTCTGATCTTCCGCTCCGTTCCCAATCAAGAACTCAAGCAAACACTCTTTGAGGGAACTTCGGATATCGTTTATATGTTGGATGAATCCATTCGCTCAAACGGTCTGACCGTGGAACCGTTGTTGGAAGAAACTTTCCGCTTGTTCGCTCCTCCAGACCACCCGCTCGCAAAACGAACTGTGCTGCAGTTGGAAGATTTTCACGGAGAAGTGTTCCTGACGAATGAAAAGGGGTGTCCCTATCGGACCATGTTTGACCGGTCATTTGAAAAAGAGGGCATTGACAGCATTACGTATTTAGAATTTCAAAGTGCCGAAGCCATTAAACAATGCGCAATTTCGGGGATCGGTATTGCCTTTCTTCCTGATATTGTAACAGCAACCGAAGTTGAACGAGGAGAACTTGTTGCCCTTCCTTGGCAGATTCCGGACCTACACGTGTATACACAGATGTTGTGGCATAAAGACAAGTGGCTTTCACCAATCATGTTATCTTTCATAGAAGCAGCTAGGGATGTGCTAAAGCAATAGCCTTATCCCTTCTGCTCCCGCTGTTACGAAAAAGGGGGAAGGATCGATCTTTTACCCGGTTTAACTCTTGCTCCTTATGGGATACTACTCTATGGTACGCACAAACCCGAAGGGAGCTTCTATATAATGAAAAGGCTGATATTCAGCAGTATATTTTGCATACTCCTCTTGCTTCACACACTTTCTATGGAGGCTTCAGCAGGAATTTTGACATCAAGACCAGCGGACCCCTCGTTGCTAAGTTCACTTCGTCAGGGGGGTTACATTCTTTACGTTAGGCACGGAGAAGCAATCGTAGGAGAGGACTCTCCGAGCCTTGATTTCAAAGATTGTTCTACCCAAAAAAACCTTTCAGAGACGGGGAAAAGGCAAGCTGAAAAGTTCGGTGAGGCGCTACGCAGTTTGCAAATTCCCGTACAAACCCCGGTTCTAGCGAGCCCGTTTTGCCGAACAAAGCAAACTGCAGCATTGGCTTTTGGTGAGGACAAGGTGGAAACCGATCCGTTCTGGGTGAAAATATATAATTTAAGTGATTCCTTGCCTCCTGCCGAACAACAAGGGATATTAAACGACTTCACTTCCGTATTGGAGGAATTACCTCAACCTAAGACCAACAAAGTTATCATTGCTCACAGTTTCCCTCAAGGTATTGGTCTGGGAGAGATCACCAACCTAGGAACCGTAATTGTGAAACCAAGAGGACGGGGCCATGGTTATGAGGTTGTAGGCCGGTTAACTTTAGATGAATTGACAAGCTTACGTTAAGAAAAGAAAGAACTTGTGAAACCCGAAAATCGGACACTTCAGCGGCATTTCGGCTTAATCACAAGCTTACAACCTTCGTCATGGACATAATTATATAGCACTGCTATAATGGGAATATGAACACATATGACAAAATATTGGCGGCTGCTCTTAAGGTACTCGAGGAGGAGGGCGGAGCCCAATTCTCGACGCGAGCCGTAACTGCGATCGCGCAGGTCACAGCTCCTACACTCTACCACCATTTTGGCAATGCCGATGGACTCCTGAGTGCAGCTATAGTAGAAGCGTTCAAACAGTTATTTGAAAGCAAGATTGCCGCTGTGGAATCGACCATTCCAGAGATGGCTCTTCGCCAAGGATGGGATGACTATGTCCGCTTCGCGGCAGCCCGTCCCCGGATTTATGCGGCGATGATGGGGCGATTGCTCGAGGGTGCCCATATCGAGGCGGCAGATCAATCGTACCAAGCACTAGTGCAAAATATTCAGAGAGTCGCCGACGCAGGCAAACTGGCTGTTTCAGCCCAGACTGCGGCAGATCTGGTCTGGGCTTCCGCCAATACGGCCTCATGGCTGTACGTGACGGCCCAAATTCGCAAAGCACCTCCGCCCAAGCCCGACGTCGTTGATCTCATTCGGGAAAGTGTAATGCAGATTATTTTGATCCCAAGGCCGGACGCCGATTCAAAATGAGGAATTCGATGACAGATCCTGGAAACGCCAGGCAAGCCTTAATTTAGAAGACGCTTAAGAAAGATCGTTTATCCAACCTGGACCTCCAGGAGGGTGGCGATCTTTTTTATGTTTGAAGGCAACGCCCGCCAAAACGATGTTCAGACCGCAGGACAACACGTTAGAAACTATATAGCACCGCTATAGACAGTTCAGTATATCGGTGCTATAATACCGGTATAGCGGTGCTATACAATGATTCATATCTTTTCAAACTTAGGAGGGTTACGATGTCATCCAAAACTCAAGAAATGGTCGTTGTCACTGGTACGTCCAGCGGCATCGGTAGGGCTACCGCGGAACAACTCGCCGCTCAAGGCTTTCACGTATTGGCGGGGGTTCGTCGTCAGGAAGATGCCGACAAAATCAAACGCAATAATATTGAGCCGGTGATCGTCGATATCACCAATATCGACACCCTAAAGGCGTTGACCGAACGGGTGGAACAAGATCCGCTTGGTCGTCCTTTGCGGGCGGTGGTCAACAATGCCGGTATCGCCGTTAATGCACCTCTCGAAATGGTTCCTCTTGATGAATTGCGCCGCCAGATCGAAGTCAGCGTGATCGGACAGGTGGCAGTGATTCAGGCGCTCACTCCTGCCTTGCTGAACAGCGGCGGACGCGTAGTCAATATCGGATCCGTTGGCGGTAAAATCTCGATGCCCGGTTTCGGGATTTATTCAGCTGCAAAGTATGCGATGGAAGCGATCAATGACAGTCTCCGCAGAGAGATGTCCTCGTTTGGACTCAAGGTCATCATGATTACTCCGGGTGGTGTCAGCACCAGCCTGTCGGAGAAAGGGATTACGACTGCGGATCGGCTGTCCAAGTTGATGACGCCCGATCAGCACAGACGCCATGATCGTCTTTTTGGCGCCGTGAAAGCTCAGGCTGAATCGTGGGCAACGGACGGTATCCCTCCTGAGAAAGTGGCGGAGGTGGTCTCACGGGCCATCCACGCAAATAAGCCGCGCACCCGCTATACGGCCGGCCGCGATTCGGCACTGCTGACCCGACTGGTCCGTATTCTCCCGGATAAACTTCTCGATCGGATGCTCCGCAGCCAGATGAATCTGCAATAACGAGCATTTTTGAATAAAGACACTTGGCATGCACGATTATGAATTCGATCAAACGGTATCCCATTTGATAATAAAGTCTTTAAGTAAATGAATTAGGAGGAATCAGCATGAACGATACAAAGGACCGTTACGTTACCGTACTCTGGGAGGCGAGAGCTAAGACAGGAAGAGAAGCCGAGATGAAGGCATTCATGACGGCTGCCGTTACCCCGTCTCGCAACGACCTTGGTAACATTGACTACGAGGCTCACGAGGTAGAAGGTCAGCCTGGCACATTCATCATCTACGAGCGCTGGGAGAATCGGGAAGCTCTCGATCGGCACCTGAACGCCCCACGGATGCACAAACTGGTGCCCCGGCTCTTAGAACTGATGGAAGGATCCATTGAGGAAGGGATTCGTATTCTGCAACCGTTCCGCCCAGCACAGTAAAATGTAACGTTGGGTGGTCCGAGTTCAGGGGGAGGCAAGACCGTGGCAACGATTGATGATTTTGCAGCACTGGATATTCGTGTCGGAACGATTAAGGAAGCGGAGTTTTTTGAAGAGGCAAAGATTCCGGCGATCAAGCTTAAGATTGATTTTGGACCGGGGATCGGGTTGAAATCCTCAAGTGCACAAATCACTAAGCGTTACAAGGTGGAGGAAATGGTAGGAAAGCAAGTGATAGGAATCGTCAATTTCCCTCCTCGGCGCATTGCGGGATTCAACTCGGAGGTATTAATTTTGGGAGGAGTCCCGGCAAAAGGAGATGTGGTTCTATTAAAGCCGGATATTAACATACCTAATGGTACTCCTATTGCGTAAAAATAATTAGGCTATAATCCAGCTTGTATAGTGAAAGAAACGTGAACGAAAGAGTGGCCTTCCAGAGTAGTGATGGTCGTCTGTCCGGGCGAATATGCACTGAAGACGGAATAAGCAGTACTTTTAAGAAGTCCACCCAGTCCGATCACTAATCGTGTCCTCCAAACAATAAAGAGCAGCACGGGAGCGTCAATCCCACGTGTTGCTCTCTTTTCTGAACCTGACGTTGCTTCGACATTCAGTTCAGGATCAGCTTGATTTCATTTGCCTTCTGGTCGAGTTTATGTGCAGCTTCCTCGATGCCCTGGAATTCTCCCACGGCTTGCTGAAGCCGTCGATGGCTTTCAGCGGCAACGAGGCGGTTGCTTTTGGTGCTTCTTCCGATTTCCCGGACGCGTACCTCAATTCCTTCCACGTATCCATTTGCTTCTTTGGTCGCTTGTTCGACTTGAGCTGCAAGCTTGCGAACTTCGTCTGCAACGATCGCGAACCCGCGCCCGTGTTCCTTCGCGTGGGCAGCCTCGATCGCCGCGTTAAGGGCAAGAAGGTTTGTCTGTGAGGCAACGTCTTTAATCGTCCGTACGATCCCGCGAATGGAAGCGGACTGGCGTTCCAGTTGGAGCAGAACGGCCATATTCTCCTCAGCACCGGTTACAACATTGTCGACGGCTTCCTCGATTTCTTTGCTGCGCGCCATGCCTTCTTCGGAACGAGTTAGCAGTTGCCGGGACAATTCCAATAGATCCCCCGTCAACCGGTTAGCCATCTGTTCCCGTTCGTCGATGTTCGTCGCAATTTTCAAGATGCTTGCCGGTTTCCCTTGTTCATTGAAAACCGGTGTATAGGTTGCCTCGAGCCAAACATGACGGCCATCTTTTCGTACCCTTTGAATTTTGTCCTGAAATGCCTTACCCTGACGTAAGCCTTCCCATAGCTCCAGGTATTGCGGGCTGTTTCTATATTCAGGCGTACAGAATAAGGAATGGTGCATTCCTTGCATATCGGATGTTTGATAACCCATAGTCCGCGCAAAAATATCGTTGGCATATTGCACGCGGCCCTCCAGATCGAATTCAATCATGGCGAAGGAGCTTTTGATAGCTGCCATCATAGCATAGAGCTTGTTTACCTCGTTCGTTTCTGCCAAAGCGGTTGTATGTTCACGATTCATCATATTGAACTCCTCATGTATGTATAGATTTTATGGATATAATTATACAAAGTCTATACAAGTTTAGCAAGTTCATAGGTTGAAATGAGACTAACCGAATAATTTTTGCCTAATATCTCCTCTTTTTGTATCAATTATGTATAATTAAATAGAGGAGGGAATGTAGAAATGTATAGTATGAAAAAGGCTTCCGAGCTGTTGGGCATCCCGGCGGTGACGATTCGTGCCTGGGAGAACCGTTACGGAGTCATTACTCCAAGTCGGAGCGTTGGAGGACACCGCCAGTTAAGTGATAAAGATTTATCCCGGCTTCGCTTTCTCAAAAATCAAATCGAACAGAATGGATTAAAAATCAGCGAAGCGGTCAATCTACTCCAGCAAAGCGAGTCTATCCCTCCAAAGCAGGCTGCTGAACAAGAAGAGGGCAGCCGTTCATTCGACGGTTTAGTCGACAAGCTATATATGGATTTAACTCAATTTAATACCACACAAGCAGACCATACGATAGATCTGGCCTTTGCACTATATGATTTCGAGGAGACGTTTCGCCATATTTTCGTTCCTGTTTTATATCGGATCGGAACCGATTGGGAGGAAGGAAAGATCAGTGTATCGCAGGAGCACTTCGCCTCAGAAACGATTACCAGGAGATTATCCGCATTGTTTCGGGTGTTCCCCGTTAATCCCGCTCTGCCTGTGGTAGCAGCTTTTTGTCCGGAAGGAGAACGCCACCATCTCGGACTCATGTCGTTTAGCCTCTTTTTGCGTAAGCGCGGGATCAATGTATTGTATTTGGGGCCGGATACTCCACTGAGGGATTTGGACAAATTAATTGAGAGTCAGCACGTATCGTTCATCGCGGCTTCCGTTACCAATGTACGTTATGCGGGCAAGCTTATCGAGTGGATCAAAGCGACCACCATAAATTACCCCCATTTGCGGTTTCTGCTTGGAGGGGCGGCCTTCGACCGGGTGGAAGAGCGTCTTGTTCAAGCTAATGTGCGCTATCTTTCTGCAGATCAATGGGACGATTGGTACAATACATAAATGAGTTTTTGTCGATGAATGGCTTGGCGGCGTCGGTATTCAAAATCAAAGACAATGGACTAAACCAAGGTTAGGTAAAAAAGACCCCAGTTCGGGGTCTTTATACGTTATCGGTAAAAGTGATACGGGGAGCCGTATTCTTTGCAGATAGTTTGTCAATCGTCTCCAACAGCCAATCCCGGTCACAGCGGAATAAAGCTATGCGGTGCTCAATGGTGAGATTTACGCCAATGGCATGCTCGACATGTTTAGGAATATTTTCGTAGGTGAACAGGAGTTTCTCAACCGCTTCTAATTTTTTCTTTAGATATCCAATCACTTCCTCGGTTGGCAACTGGTCGATAAAGCATAATCCGATATCCCCCCGTGGGAGATAATCGTCCACATGAACGAGAGATTGTCGCAATAATTTATAGAACTTCTCTTCCCCCGTTGGAGTAATGGAATATACCTGCCTGGATGGGCGGTTCCCCTCTTGCTCGGTTGTGGCCTCAACTAAGCCCTTCTCATGCAGCTTTTTCAATAAGGAATAGGCGGTGGCCTTTTTCATATCGGATACTCGCCCCAAGTTACGCTCGATAAAATCGTTGATTTGATATCCGTGCTGGCTATTCGATTTCAATAATCCAAGAATTAAAAGTATACGCTCGTCCAAAGAGATCACCTTCACATTAATTAATCATTTGCAATTAGTCACGTTTGACTATCTAAAATAATATTGCTAAAATGTAATCACGAATAAATAGTCACGAATGACTATATTCTTTTATTATACACAGGAACCCAAGGGTTCTCAATATTCATATCCTGAATGGGGTGGGAGTTATGAAGCGTGAATTAAAAGCGAGTTTGATCATTTTCGCCATTGGTGTGTTTATGGCAGCGCTGGATAACGGGATTATTACTGCGGCTTTAACGACATTAACCAAAGCTTTTAACGTATCTCCGACATGGGGTGCATGGTCGATCACGGTGTATACATTAGGTTTGGCCATCAGTGTTCCGATTATCGGGAAACTGTCCGATCGATACGGGCGTAAAAAGCTGTTTATTCTGGAAGTCATCTTATTTGGTTTAGGGTCGTTGCTAGTGGCCCTCAGTCCCACCTTTACCTGGTTTTTAGTGTCCAGATTCTTTCAATCCATGGGCGGAGGCGGTATTTTCATAATTGCTAGCTCCTTTGTCCTCAATACGTTTCCCAAAGAGAAGCAAGGTCAGGCGCTCGGTATGCTGGGCGGAATGAACGGGATTGCAGCCATACTTGGCCCAAACATCGGCGCGTTTATTATCGATATGACGGGAAGCTGGCATTGGCTGTTCCTCATTAACGTACCTGTGGCTATTTTACTGTTACTATTCGGGGTCAAATATATTCAGGAAGTACAAACCCTTACCAAATCGCGTATGGACTGGGTCGGCGTATCGGTGCTCAGCTTAGCGATGTTATCCATGATGTACGGTTTAACGATGCTGGATGGCGTAAACTTTGTGGACAGTTTGACTTCACCTGCTTTCCTCGGATTTTTCGGCGCTGGGGTTGTACTGCTGATCATTCTGTATTTTGTGGAAAAAAGGGTGGAAAAAACTTCGATCGACCCGATTTTGCCGACGTTTTTGTTTAAAGATAATTCCTTCCGTTGGACGCTTGTCTTTGCGATGTTCTCGGGTGCCATTATTGCGTCAATTATCTTTGTTCCGGGATTTGTGGAGCAGTATCTCGGCGTGAGCACGGCGGAATCGGGCTATTGGTTTACGCCGCTCGCACTCGCTTCCGGACTTGGGGCGGCTTTCGGTGGACGATTGGTGGATAAGAAAGGTGCTGTCTTTACGTTGCTCGCTGCGAGTGCTATTGCTACAATCGGATTCCTGCTATTCCCGCTATGGGTAACGACGAAATGGGAAATGGTGATTGCCAGTCTCTTTGTCGGCGTAGGTTTCGGTTCGATGATGGGAGCGCCGGTCAATGTGTTAGCAACGGAGAAAGCAGGGGAGAACAAGGGGGTTGCCCTCTCGACGGCTTCGCTTGCTCGCCAGATCGGCATGACACTGGTTCCAACATTGCTTGCTGGATTTATCGCCCGTGCGTTTATGAATATGGGAAATGTCATTCAGAGTAATCTGAAGGAAGCAAATATCCCTTCAACCGGTTCGGATATGATGATGCAAATGCCGGCTCAAATGGATTACAACTCGCTGCAAGCCGGGTTCGATCAGATCCCGGATCCAACGATAAAACAGATTATGCTAGATTCGCTTCATCAGGTCGTAGGGAATGGCTATAGCGGATTATTTATGACCTCGGCGATGATTTGTGCCCTATGTATTGTGCTGGCTGCGATTATTGGGTTGGTACGTAAAAAGGAAAAGAAGGTTGGTTTGAAGGCGGAAATACCTGCAAACCAGTAATTTATATTATGAAGAAGCAAGTGGTGATCATTCACCGCCTGCTTCTCTTTCTTTTTCGCGCAATGACCCGAGGCTTTCTTCTAGGGCGTGCCGGCCGGCGCCGTCTTCTCCCCAGCAAGGGGCTTGGCTTGAGCTTTCGGCTTCGAGAAGAGCTTCTCTGTTCCGTGAAAGGTAGCGTTGGCGTTGGGGGCTGGATCGGTACGTCCAGGGAGCGGCGTCTTCAGCGGGCAGGGGAGCGATAGTTTCGCCTTTGCGATGTGGGAGCTGGGACTTCCGCATAGGGATGTTCTCTCGCAGCCAACCGTGCCATTGCAATACCTTAGTTTACGCCCGGAGACAGGCCGAAGTCGTCGGCATTGATGATCAGGTGTTTCATGATAGGATCGCTCCGTTCTCTAATCTGTTGTTTTCCATATTGAAATGCAGCGGCTCGGCGGATGGATTGAAGCAGATGTCTGTTAAATCGAAGAGCATGCCCATGCGGTTTCAATCCTCACGAGTCTCCCGGAAAGGACAAATTATTTTAAAGGCAGTAAAAGGAAACCAGAGTCTGTCATCGAATCCAGTTACATATGGACTGGAAAAAAACGTTGTTCAAGTATAGTATGCGGATAACAGGCAACCGGTGGGATGCCGAGGACTTGACTCAAGATGCACTCTTGAAGGTCACAGAGGCGGTCCGCAAAAATCCGGAGAGACCGGTTACAAAGGCTTATTTATACCGTATTGCAAAACATGCGTGGATTGACGGGCAAAGAGCACAAAAAATTAGAACGGTGCCCTATGACAGAACGATGGAAGCGGCTGCTCCCGATTTTATGTTATCCAGCAGAGAATTGTTGGAGCAGCTGGCGGAGCGCCTTTCTCCCCGTATGGGTGTTATTGTGCTGCTAATGGATGTGTTTTACTTTACGGCAAAGGAGACTGCCTCGATCCTTCGGTCGAGTGAGGCGGCAGTGCAAGTTGCTATAGGAAGAGCTCGGCGACGTCTCAGAAAATTAGCTGCAGATTCAAATATCACGAAGCCTCTTGTTCATTCAAAAGGCGAGGCCATTGCTGATTTTGATGCGTTGGTGGATGCTTTTCAGAGAGGCGATCCGGAGGGGATGTATCGGGCCTACATCGGGTTGGCGCATGAAGGCGTACGGCTAGACCAGCTTAAGATGCAAAACGGCAAATTGTATTTTACGTTCAGAGATGTTGATGGCAACCTTTTTCACGTCATTTCTAAATAATTGTTGAGGACCTGTTTGGTTTATACAAGATTTATCGTTCATTAATAAGGTAGGGATGATAATAAAGCGAAGGGATGATCAGAATGTCAGTAATTCAAGGAAATGCTCTGAAGGCGGTGTGTTCAAACTATGTGCCCGTGAAAGATCCGTTGAAGTCGGCGGCGTGGTGGCAGCGAAATTTTGGTTTGGAGTTCGCGGTTCCATACAATGAGGCAGAAGCTCAAGTCATTTTAAAGCTTTCTGACGGACAATGGCTGCATTTGGTGGAAACTGAAGGAACGATCGATAATCAGTTCCCGAACAAAGCAGGGTATGAAATGTTTAGGTTGACCTTTGAGGTGCGGCAAATTGAAGTATTGTATGATCATCTTAAAACAAATGGAGTGACCGTCGAAGATCTGGAGGATCGTGACAGCTGCGGCATCAACTTTGTGTTTTCTGATCCCGACGGCAACAAATTTGATGTAAACGAATGTATCGATGTTCATCGCTCACCTGAAGAAGCAAACCGGGTCAGAGCTCACTTGTTCGATATTGTGAGTTGAAGTTGTGCAGCCCAATAACATGCGGTTGAAATATAAGTAAGAACGTTAGTAACAGCATGCTGAGTCAGACCACAAATAACGGCAAGCTTCTAAACAAGAGGGTAACTGTGGCTTTAAAAGTCAATGATCACGTTACCCTTTTTACGTTCGGTCTCTACATATTTGTGGGCGTCTGGCAGATGCTCCAATGGATATCGACGATCGATCACGGCATTCAATGTTCCATTGTTGGTGAGCTCCATGAGATACGTTAAGTTTGCTTTGTTTTGCATAAGCCCGGCTGTGGCCAGAATAGCTCTTTTGCCTTTAAACAGAGATGTCCACATCATTTGCATTAGGGTAGACAAGTTGGGTGAGGTAGTCAGATACAGTCCCTCGGCCGTAAGCACACGCCTACATTCCGGGAAAGAGCGTTTGCCTACAGCATCAAACACGACATCATAAGCTTTGTCTGCTTTCGTAAAATCCTCATGGGTATAATCAATAACGAAGTCCGCCCCTGCATTTCTTACCAGACTCTCATTAGCACCAGAGCAAACACCGGTTACTTCAGCGCCATAGGATTTGGCCAATTGTACAGCGTAAATACCGACGGCCCCGGAGGCTCCATTAATCAGCACTTTCTGGCCCTCCCGCAGTTTTGCCTTATCTCTATGAAACGTTAATGCCGTGGCGCCACCGTCACAGACGCCGACGGCTTCTTCAAAGGTAATATTGTCCGGTATAACCGTAAGGGGGCTCTCTTCGGAAAGACACTTATATTCGGCGAAAGCACCGAAGCTTTTGACGCTCATTCCCAAGATGCGATCCCCTGGCTTAAAATGCTGTACTTCCTCCCCGACCGCTTCGATCACACCAGCTAATTCGGTTCCTCCGATTGCAAACTTTGGTCTGGATAGCCCATATAGCAGTTTAATCATAAACGGATTGCCCTTGCGAAAAGCACAGTCCGACGGCCCTACTTTGGCAGCATGAATACGTATGAGCAGCTCTTTGCTTCCCGGGGACGGTTTCGGGATTTCTTGCAGAACAATCACTTCCGGTGGACCATACGAAATTTGAACCATGGCTCTCATGGGTTTCCCCTCCTAACGGTAATTTGACTGCAATGGACATTTACAAGAGGCTTCTTAACGTAAGAAAATAGATAGAGCAGGTAGAAGCTGAGAAGGAGTTGAAGGCAAGAGACAATGAAAGATATTCTGTACAAATACATGTCGAGATGGACTTCTCTTAGCAAGGAAGATCAGCAAGCCATAGTGAACGAAATCCGTGTGGAAGAGTTTGCTAAGGGAACCGTTCTCTTTAACCAAGGAGATAGTCCGACAGCATGCTATTTCATCTTGAAAGGCTGCGTACGGCAGTATTCGATAGATGAGGATGGCAGAGAAGTTACGTCTAATTTTTATACCGAAGAGCAAGCCATCGCGATTTTCAATCAACATAAATCAGATAAATCTTCCGATTACACTTTCGTGTGCGTAGAAGATTCGGTTATGGTCGTTGGCGCTCTGGATAAAGAGAAGGACATGTACACCAAACACCCTCAATTGGAAACAATGACCCGCAGGATGATAGAGGAGAATTTTAGCCAAGTCCAAGAGGAATTCGCTGCATTTATCGCTTCCTCTCCAGAAGAACGCGTCAAGACACTATTAATGAAACGCCACTCTCTTATTGACCGGGTACCCCAACATCAACTGGCCAGTTATCTCGGCATTACTCCAGAGTCGTTAAGCCGAATTAAGAAGAGAATCCAGTAAGATCTTAACTAGTTCTAACACCATAATTGTAAGCAGGGGGAGGGTTCCTTGCATTGACTTAAGTCAATAGCCGAGTGTGGATGGGAGCTGAGGGAGTAAGAAAGCTTTGCTTGACGAGATGAAGGACTTTATGCAAAGTTACTAGTGTCGCAAAGATACTAAAGACATAAGCGAGAGAGGGTGATACACCATGAAGGCGAATCGGATGGAGGCATTCAGCGACGGGGTACTGGCGATTATCATTACGATCATGGTACTGGAATTTAAAGTGCCGGAAGGCTACGACTGGTCTGCGCTGATCGAGCTCGGCCCAAAGATCCTTAGCTACATTTTTAGTTTCGTATATATCGGCATCTACTGGAACAATCATCATCATCTGCTGCACATGGTTCGAACGATGAACGGACCGTTGATGTGGCTCAATTTGCTGCTTCTATTCTGGTTATCCCTTATCCCGTTTACGACAGCCTGGATGGGAGAAAGCCATTTTGCAGCCACTCCTACTGCGTTGTACGGTTTTATACTTCTACTCGCTGCATTGTCGTACTGGCTGCTTCAGCGGGCGATTGTTAATCAGCATTCCAGCGATTCCTCCTTCTTTTTGGCAATGGGGAAAGACTGGAAGGGGAAATTATCCCCTATACTCTATTTAGCTGCAGCTTTGACCGCTTATGTGACTCCTTGGATATCCGGCTTCTTTTTTGTACTCGTTGCCTTGATCTGGTTCATGCCTGATAAACGGATCGAGCATATTCTGAAAGGCCGCTAAAGCGAAGAGAACAGCCTGCAGGCTGTTCTCTTTATTTATGGGCTTTAGCCCGATGAGTGCGCAATTCCTTCAAATGCACTTCTAACTAAACTCTCCACGTAGGGGTCGTCCAAGGATTCACCTGTTACAAGCAAACGATAGAAGATCGGCCCGTAAATGAGATCAATGCATGTGCCAATGTCGAGATTGTTTTTCAGTTCCCCGCGTTGAACCCCTTTTTCCAATAGACCTCTTGCCTCAAGACGGCGCGGACGGAAAAACCGATCGCGATAGGCCTCCGCCAATCCCGAATCGAACTGTCCCTCACCTAATAACTCCTTAATGATAGCCCCCTCCCGGCTTGTCAAAAACCCGGTTAAATTCGTGGCGTGAATTACAATATCATTAAATGTTGTGCCTGTATCAGGCACGGGTAATCTGTCCGTGGCGGCATGCAGGAAACCATCCATCACCACGGAAGCCTTGTTAGGCCACCATTTATATATTGTGGCTTTACTAACTTGGGCACGATCGGCAATTTTATCCACTGTCACGGCTTGAAAGCCATTTTCCAGCAATAATTCGTAAGATGCGGAAAGAATAGACTTTTGAGCTTCTAGATTACGCGGCCGGCCTCTTTTTCCATTCATCGTCATCATCAACCTCTTTCGTCATACCTATCTGATCACGAAAAACAAACTATACGTTCAGTATATCAATTGGACATCAAAAAATAAATTGTGGCTGCCTATTTACAAAACTATACGTTCAGTATATTATTCAATTATAAAATTACTAAACTGTACGTACAGTATTTAAAATGGAAAAGGAGCTGCTTAAATGCCTACTTTAAAAAAGCAAACGGTCGAAAACAACATTTCAAAATGGTTAACTCTGCTTCTGGCTGCCGCATGCGGCATCATTGTAGCAAATCTTTACTATGCGCAGCCCTTGGTTGGGGTCATCAGCTCTTCCATCGGGTTGTCCGCAAACAGTTCCGGCTTGATCGTGACATTAACACAGATCGGTTATGTAGTCGGCTTGTTATTTATCGTACCTTTGGGAGATATCGTTGATAATCGGAGGTTGGTTGTGACATCTTTACTTCTGACAGGTGTGGCTCTTGCAATCACGGCAATGTCAAAACAAGCTGCGCCATTCCTGGCGGCTTCGTTTGTTATCGGGATAGGGTCAGTCGCCGCGCAGGTACTTGTGCCTTTTGCGTCATATCTTGCATCTGATTCTTCACGCGGCCGTGTTGTCGGCAATGTCATGAGTGGTTTGTTGCTGGGCATCATGCTCTCGCGTCCGTTGTCGAGTCTGGTGGCCGACTTCCTGGGCTGGCATGCCGTATTCGCTTTGTCTGCCGCAGCGATAATTATTTTGGCAATCGTACTGTCAAAGGTGCTGCCAGCAAGAAAGCCCATGACGGACACACGCTATACCGCTCTGCTTGGTTCGATGTGGCACTTGCTGCGCACAACCCCGATTTTACGCCGCCGGGCTGCTTATCATGCATTTGTGTTTGCGACTTTCAGCTTATTTTGGACAACAGTTCCGTTACTGTTATCCGGCCCGGTCTTTCACTTTTCACAGATAAACATCGCGTTGTTCGCGCTTGTTGGAGTCGCCGGTGCAATAGCCGCGCCTATAGCAGGGCGGCTGGCCGACCGCGGCTGGACGAAGCCGGCTACGTGGATTGCACTCGCCACTGTCGCCGGTTCGATGTTGTTGCCTCTTGTAATCCGTACGGGTTCAATTACCGGAATTGTGATTCTCGTCGTTTCAGCTATTTTATTGGACGCCGGCGTATCCGCAAATCTTGTGCTTGGACAACGTGCGCTCTTCTCGCTGAGTCCGGAAATTCGCAGTCGGTTGAATGGGCTATTTATGGCTATCTTCTTTTTTGGCGGTGCTATCGGATCTGCAATTGGGGGATGGACCTATGCTACAGGAGGATGGAGTGCCGTGTTATGGATTGGAATGGCTTTCCCGATCGCAGCTCTCCTTTATTTTGCGACTGAGAAGAAGTAAATCTATTTCACTTAGCACTGGTAAGACCTAAACTGGTTCGAACACCATAATTGTAAGCGGGGGATGTTTCCTTTATTAGTGTTATAAGATCCTAGAAACGGCGCAATCCAAGAATAAATGCAGCCAGAGAAGCCAGGGAAGCGATCGTCCGCACATGATTCCAAGCTACCCAGCGAGATAGATAGTGCTGCCAGACTTCCGCACCTTTTGCGCTGTCGGGATTGACGGCGGCGAGCGCATTGTTAAGGGGCACGTTAAAGACGATCGTGGCGAGAAACGCGCCGACGAAATAGAGCAGGCTGCCGATCAGCAGGTATATTGCGCCAGGCGTATCGAACCGATAAAGCGATACGCCGGCCAGGACGAGAGAGGTAAGCGCCGTCCCCATGAAAACGAAACTGAAAAACGTCTGCAGGATGGTCGTGTTGATGGACTGCATTGCGGCAATTCCTTGCGCCGCCGGGAGCCGGGCAAGCGCGACCATCACGAAGGTTGAGAAAGCAAAGAAAATGCCAGCGATCAACCCCGAGCCGAGCGCTGTGACATAGGTGAGGATGATAATCCAATTATCCATGAACATTCATCTCCTTTTCAGCCCTTCGATTTCTTGCAGTCCCAATTAGCATAGGAATGGAGATCAGAAGACTGATTACAATCGGAATAATAGATCCCTCGAGTCCAAAGTCGCCCCCTGTGAGAAGTGCGGGACCGTGAACCTTAACCGTAAATAGACCGGCAGAAGGGTGTCCGGAAACAGGGATACCAAGCAAGCCTTCGACGGCATTCCAAGCAAAATGCAGTCCCATGGCAAACCACAAGTTCCTCCGCCACAAGAAAGCGGCTCCGAGCAGAACACCTGCTTCCAGGACAATGGCGAACGCGCTCCATAATGTTGCCCCTGTATTTCCGAGATGGGCAACTCCAAAGAATAGGGAGGTCACAGCAAGGGCGAGCGTTTTCCCTCCTATTTTATCAATGGCTTGAAGCATAAGTCCACGAAAGATAAGCTCCTCGACAATAGCAGCTGATAAAGCTGGTGTAATGGAGAATATTAGAATAGAACTCGTATCCGCAGAACTTGCCCACTGAAAGGAGTACCCTCCCAGAGCCATAATAATTAAAGCGGACCCTATGATAAATATGGACCCTGTCAGTACGCCCAGAACAGTTTCCATCCCTGCGCGGTGTATTGATATTTCCGGAGTGGACCGCCGGGCCAGGTATGTCAGCGTGAGCTTATATACTAAGATGGCCAGGCAACCCATCACTAGTGTAGATATGAGGGAAGCTATACCTTCTGCTTGCTCTGTCAGCTGCCGGAATAACGTATCTATGAGAATAATACCGATAGCCCCCGCAATCATCCAGACGATGGGGAAGCGCCAAAATAAACCCCAAGCACTTAACTTCCTGCCATCCTGCAGTAACTCGTTATTTCCAGACAACTTTTTCTTCATGACTCATATCGCCTCTTCCGTTGTTTGATGCTATGAGTATAGGCTGAAAAAGTCATAGAGAGGCAGTGCGCTTTAGTCATAATATATTTTTAATGATCCATGATTCCTGAATCTCGGGCTTTACGGGTGGCTTCCCGCCTTCCTTTTACGTTAAGCTTCGAATAGATCGTTGAGATGTAATTTTTAACCGTCCCTTCACTGAGATACAACACCTCGGCAATTTCTTGATTACGCAGGCCGGCAGCCAGCTTATGCAATACATCTACTTCACGGGCAGTGAGCCCAAATTCATTACTTTTCGCAGGGGTGGTATTGTTCATGTTCTTGATCATTTTACTTGCCATTTCCTGCGAAATTAAAGTTCCTCCCGCCTGAACCACCCGTATGCCTGCAGCCAGGTCCTTGGGATGAATGGCTTTGAGCAGATAACCTTCTGCGCCATAGCTTAACGCCGCTAATACATATTCCACTTCTTTATAGGAGGTCAGCATGATGATTTTGGTGGCAGGTATTCGCTCTTTAATCAGAGCTGTTGCGGCTACGCCGTCCATGACTGGCATGTTGACATCCATCAACACAATATCCGGCTTCAACTGCTCGCAGCCTTTTATGGCTTCTTCTCCATTTTTGGCTAAGCCGACAATTTCCAAGTCCTCTTCCATGGACAGCACGATATGTAAGCTCTCGAGAATTAACTCTTGGTCATCCGCAATCAGCACTTTAATCTTCGCCATGCGGTATCACTCCTTTTAACGGGATTTCGCATCTGACTTCGGTCATTACTGGAGTTTCCTCCCCGGATGATAGCAGCAGGCTGCCTCCCAGCCGCTCAACCCGATGCTTCATCGTGGTCAAGCCGAAGCCATAATTTAAGCTGTCGATCGGTATACCGTTATTTCGAACGGACAATTGCAGATGGTTCTCAAAATAGGTAAGCTCCAGATGCAGTTGAGATGCTTTTCCGTGTTTTAGCGCATTTGTAAATGACTCCTGGATGACCCGCAGAACCGCTTGCCGTACTTCAAAACGTAGGGGACGCTCTGTCTCCGGCAGACTCAAAGTCAGGGCTGTACCCGTGTGCTCCCGGAAACGGACCGCAAGGGATTCAACCTGTCGGATCAGACTGGATTCCTCTTCTTCCCCCATCTCGTGTACGATGTTTCTCATTTCATCCAGATTTGTCTCAGCCAATGTTCTTATGCGAATTAACCGATCTTTGGCCTCGGCGGGCTTGCTGTCCATAAGGGAAATAGAAGCATCAAGGCTCAGAATGAGGGAGATAAAGGAATGCCCTAATGTATCATGAAGCTCCTTGGACATGCGGTTGCGCTCTTCAAGCAACGTCATTTTCTCGATCTCGGCCGAGTAATGAGTGAGCAGCTTATTTTGCTGTTCCACTTCGGCTACCAGTTTATTTTTCTGATGATACGCATTGGCGACGAAGCTTGCCCACATACCGATGAAGCAGAACAGCAGATTGTCTGTTCCGATACTTAGGGTTTGCTCCCAAGGTAATCTTAGGTAAGACTGAAAGGAAAAAGGAATCGAAACAAGCAAGGGAATGATCCAAAGGGTTTGCTTGGTCAATAAGTACCCCATTGTAAGACTCGGCAGCAAATAGTCCGCTTTTGAAGTCAGATCCGGATCAATAACTGAATTCACATAATAAGAACCGCCAAGCACCAGCTCCAGGATGCAAAACCAGACTTTGTTCATCCGGCGCCCAGGAAACCAGAATAGCAAAGGGACGACCAGGGCTAAGCTCAACCAGATCAAGTTTAATAACGTTCGGTTCGAAAACTCACTTACTGCCAGGACCCGAAGTAACAGCAAAATATAATGGTATGATCGAAGAGCGAATATACCCCAATCCATAAAAGATAATATTTTTTTCATAGCATCATCATACAGGAAATCCCAAAAAATAGGGTAAAATTTTAGGGATCCCGTGCTCTATAAGTAAGACATTTTCAGATATCGGGGCTACGATTGCTGATAATTTTAATGTAACCATGCCACGGTTTGGCCAGAGTCTTCTGCAGGCGCTTAGATAAACTTGATATGATTTTCAAAAGAGGGGCATGTGGCCTCTCTTTTTTGTTGTGTTGCATTTCGGCACCGAAATATCTACAATTACGTTTAAGAGATTAAACCAACGAACTAATAGGACGGGTGACTCGCATGAGCCGGCAAACCGAAGAGATTTTACAGCAATTCAAAGCTTGCATCCCTTTATTGGAAGTACTGACCGATGAAAACCGTCAGGCTATTATTATGCTGTTAGCGCAAAACAAACAGGGTCTTAATGTTAATACCATAGCAGGCCATATCAATTTATCCAGACCGGCAGTATCCCATCATTTAAAGGTGTTGAAACAGTCCGGTTTTATCAAATCCGAGAAAAAAGGCGTAGAGAACTACTATATACTAACTGTCCGTGAACCGCTTGGTCAGCTTAAATCATTAATTACTGCCGTTGAAGACGAATGCAATGGGCCTCAGTGATTTTATTTACTCCAATTGGTTCGTTTGTTTAAACTAATAATCATAAAAGGGGCGATATGAGATGAAGGCTATAACCATAGAGAAATACGGAAAAGAAGTTCCCTTAGTAATGACAGAACAACCCATGCCGAATATCGGAGAACAGGATGTGCTCGTGGAAATTCATGCAGCCAGCCTAAATCCAATTGACTATAAGATCAAGGAAGGAAAAATGAAGCTTCTATTGAATTACCGGTTTCCTTTAATTTTGGGAAATGACTTCTCCGGAGTTGTAGTTAAGATTGGCGATCGGGTGACTACATTTAAACCCGGAGATGAGGTTTACGGCAGACCCCGCAAGAACAGAATCGGAACATTAGCGGAGTTTATTGCTGTTCATGAGGAAGATATTTGTCTAAAACCGCAGAATCTAACCTTTGAAGAGGCGGCATCGATTCCGCTAATTGGACTTACGACTTACCAAGCTTTTGTTGATATACTGCATCTTCAAAAAGATCAAAAAATATTGATTCACGCAGGGTCGGGAGGCGTTGGAACCTTCGCCATTCAATTGGCCAAGCAGATGGGTGCTTTTGTTGCCACAACCGCAAGCGAGAAGGGCTTTGATTTGGTCAAATCGTTGGGGGCCGATCAAATTATAAATTATAAAAAAGAGAATTTTGAAGAGGTCCTTACCGGATATGATGCTGTTTTTGATACTTTGGGGGGAGAAGCCTTGGAAAAATCATTCCGCGTCCTGAAACCTGGCGGACAAGTTGTGTCCATCTCCGGCATGCCCAACGCCAGATTTGGCAAGGAAGCGAAACTGGGCTGGCTGAAGACAACCCTTTTGTCCATCGTGAGCCGGAAGATCACAGCCATAGAGAAGAAGAGCCAAACCAGATATCACTTCCTTTTTATGAAACCAAGCGGAGAGCAATTGAAGGTTATCAAGGAATTTATTGAAGGAGGACTCATTAAGCCTATTATTGATAAGGTGTATCCTTTGAAAGATGCCGGGCAGGCCTTTAATTACCTGGAAAGCGGAAGAGCCAAGGGAAAAGTAGTCATTAAAATAAAATAGATGGAAGAGACCGTCCATAACCGGCTTCCCTATCAATCATATTGGCCTCTAGCTTTCTCATGATTTAGCAGCCATTCTTTGCGTGCGACTCCGCCGCCATACCCACCGAGTCCGCCGTCGGAGTTGATCACGCGGTGGCAGGGAATGACGATCGCGAGCTGATTGGCCCCGTTCGCTTGCGCTACAGCGCGATAGGCAGTAGGCTTACCAAGCGCCAGTGCGATGTCGGCGTAGGATCGAGTTTCTCCCGGTGGAATTTGTCTCAGCTGTTCCCACACGCTCTTCTGAAAAGGCGAGCCCATAAGATGGAGAGGCGTCTGGAACTCGGTAAAAGATCCATCGAAGAATTGAGTCAGTTCTCGCTCAATAGACTGAATTGGTGCTGTTTGTCCGGGGATAATGGCCGCTTTTAATCGTGTCCGCAGCCTTTCAACTTCGCGTTCTAACCCTCGACGATCTACAAATTCCAAGAGATAGAGCTCCTTTTCATCCGCTATAGCAACCATAGGGCCGAGTTGCGTGTCCAACCATGTTGCTTTAAGAATACGACTATCATCCAACAGCGTAGGAGGTGCGCCCATAATGCGGGAAAATGCATCCCGAAATCCGCTGCTGGAATCATAACCTGAAGCTAATTGTGTATCAATAATTTTCCCTCCTGATCGGATGCTCTTCAAAGCCAAGCCCATTCGACGGGCCCGAGCGTATTCCACAAAGGTCATGCCGAAGCGCTTTTTAAACTGACGGCGGGCCGTTGATTCATCGATGGATAGAGCCTGGAAGTCCCTTGCCTTCCATCGCTTTTCGGGGTTTACCTCAACCGCTTCGACGAGTAAGCGAATGATATCCGAGACTTGATTCGGATGGGACAAGGGCTGGCAGCGCTGACAGGGACGGAAGGAAGCCAGAAGAGCTTGCTGGGCTGTCTCGTAAAACTCGCAGTTATCGTACTTCGGCTTCCTGGCCGGACAAGTAGGTCGGCAAAACACGCCCGTGGACGTGACGCCTACATAGAAGACACCTTCGTAGTCCGATCTTTTTTCGATAAGTGCTTTATAGTATTCGGCCTTGCGTTCCTCGTTAAGGATCATAATTCCACCTACATATTAAGATTGGGATGAGTTTATTATATATCGCCCGGACGACGGCCGTAGCCGAAAATCAGGCATCTATTTTTTTGATTGACAAAGGGAAAATGAAGGAAATAAAATACGGATAGTACCCGATTGGTATTTCAAGTACTATTGGAGGATCCGGATGGATAAGGATAGTAAGAAAAGAAAACGAATTTTGGAGTACGCCCTGCAGCAGTTTGTCACTGTCGGTTACTCTAAAGTTTCGACATCACAGATTGCGTCCGACCTGAAAATGAGCAAGTCGACCTTTTATAAATACTTTACAAGTAAGGAAGAGCTGCTGTTTGCAGTAATCGATGACTTTTACAATTTATTTGAGCAAGAAGTCCAAAGCATTATTAACGACGACAGGGTGGAGATCACTGAAAAGGTGCAGTTGTTTATCCTAAGTGTCAGGAGGCGGTTTAGCCAATTGCACGTCTCGGTGGTCGAAGACTTACGACGGGCCGTCCCGGAAGCCTATGCACATCTTGAGGAACGCCGGAAGAGCATCATAACGGGTACGCTCATCGGCATGTTCGAACAGGGGGCGAGGGATGGATTTTTCCGTTCCGATATTCCGCCGGTTATTATCGCGAACGTCTTGATTCAAGCGATGCAGCATTTGGAGCATCCGGAGGTGATCGGCCGGCTGGAATACAACTTCGTTGATATGTTTCACCAAGTGTTCTCGGTCATTATGGAAGGCAGCTTATCGGAGGAGGGGCGTGAACGTTTCCGTTCATGATCTCTATTATTTCGAAGTTTGGCGGAAAGTGGGGAGCTTGAGATGAAGGCAATCATTATCGGTGCGGGGATCGGCGGGCTGTGTACAGCCATTGCTTTGGGTAAAATCGGGATCAATGTGAAAGTGTTCGAAAGCAAGCAAGAAGTACGTTTTGCAGGTGCCGGACTCGGAATCGGGGCGAACGCCGTCCGGGCATTGCAGAAGCTTGATGTAGGCGAGCAAGTTCTTCGGGCAGGGAAGCTGTTGGAAGAGCTGCGCATCCTTACGCCCGCAGGGAAAATACTGCAACGCACGGCTACAGCCGCCATTAGCCGCAAATACGGACCCGATAATGTTACGATTGAACGGGGAAATCTGCTAGAACTGCTCTTGTATGCTTTAGGTCCGGAGCAGATTGTTCATACCGGGAAGACTTACAGGCATTTTGAACAAGATGATTCCGGGGTGAAAGTGTAGTTTGAAGACGGTTCGACGGAGGAGGGGGATTTCCTGGTCGCCGCAGACGGTGTTCATTCCCGTATTCGCGAGGCTCTGCTGCCGGACGCAAAGCCGCAATATGCGGGGTACACTTGTTGGAGAGCGGTTGTACAGGCAACCCAGGACTTGCCTTCCTATAATCCGGATATATTTATAGAAACCTGGGGCCGCAGAGGACGATTTGGTCTGGTTCCCTTGCCGAACAACCGGATTTACTGGTTCGCCTGCTTGAATGCCAAATCTCCGAACTCCCAGATAAGAAGCTATACTACACGGGACTTACTGGAGAGATTTGAGGGATATCATGAACCGATACCTCAATTACTGGCGCAAACCCCAGATCATCCATTGCTCCAACATGATATTTACGATCTGCCGCCCATTCGCCGTTTTGCGTTCGGACGCATCGCTTTACTCGGTGACGCGGCACATGCCATGACGCCCAATATGGGCCAAGGAGCCGGGCAGGCTATTGAAGATGCTGTCATCCTGGCAAATCACTTGAAACACAATTCTGCCATTACAACGGCGCTGCAAGGATATGAACGCGAACGTGTCGGCCGAACCGGGAGAATTACCAGAATGTCCAACCGGATCGGAATGGCGGCACAGCTGCAGGGACGCGTTTCGGCCGCCCTTCGGGATGCTCTGTTTCCAGCTATTCCGGCAAGAGTCTTGGAGAAGCAGCTGGAGGATCTATATGAAGTAAGACTTGGAGAATAATTTGAAATGATTCACTTTTAAAAATATAAATAGAACAGCAGGAGAAGAGGGAGAAGAGTGAGTCAAGAAGGGGTTCGAGTAAAATCATTTACGGCCACAGAAGATAAAGGCAGCTTTCTGCAGGGAGTGAAGGATTGTATTCCAACCTTGCTGGGTTATTTGAGCATCGGATTTGCGGCGGGTGTTCTGGAGAAGACCGCGGGTATGAGCATCATGGAAATCATACTGCTGAGTGTATTGCTGTATGCAGGCTCCGCACAGTTTATTGCGGCCGGAATGATTGCTGTAGGGAGCTCGGCAACAGCGATTATAATCACGATATTTTTTGTGAATTTACGGCATATTCTGCTCAGTGCGGCGCTGTCACCCTATTTTCGGCAGCTTACCATGTTTAAAAATATGCTGATCGGCTCACTTTTAACGGATGAGACCTTTGGTGTTGCGATTAATGAGGCTGCAAAAAGAAAGCAGATTCATGAAAAATGGATGCACGGTCTAAATCTGACAGCGTACCTCAACTGGATCGTCGCCAATATTGCAGGCGCCTATTTGGGGCAATGGATTTCCGACCCGGAAAAATTCGGGCTGGATTTTGCTCTGCCCGCTATGTTTATCGGTTTGTTGATCCTCGCGATGGTTAGCCGTAAAAAGGTGAAGCTTGATGTTATCGTGGCGATTTGTGCGGTGTTCATTACGGTAGGCGTTGCGCTGATATTCCCGGGAAATGTGGGGGTTATTGTAGCTACGGTAGTCGCTTCTACGATTGGAATGGTGATAGATAAATGGAAGTAAGATGGGATGTCTTTTTGATTATTATCGGGTCTGCGCTGGTGACATTCTTACCTCGGGTATTGCCACTTATGGTGTTGAGTCGAATGGAGCTCCCGGAATGGGGAATTCGCTGGCTGAACTACGTTCCCATATCCGTCATGGCGGCATTGGTTGGACAGGAGTTACTGTTGCAGGATGGGCAGTTTTCTCTAATGAACAATATTGAGCTGTTGGCAGCGATCCCTACGGTTCTTGTCGCTATGAAGACGAAAAGTCTGCTCGGAACAGTAGTGGCTGGGATGGTTTCGATTATGGTTTTACGTTACTTCTTATAACAGGATAGTCGCAGAATAGATAGAAATTTAACGAGGGGGACAAGAACCGGCCCCTTCGTTTTTTTGTTGGATGGGGCCGGATGCCGCACAAACCTCAATCGTTGTCACCTTCCTCCTCCTCAATAAAGTCTTTGGCCGCTCAAGATACCTCTCACGCTTTCCGAACAAGGGGCGAGTAAAATACGTCACTATGCATATGCTGAATTCTACCCCAGTTACCGGGATTGGTCGTGTCCGGAGAGCGGCGCTCAAGAATAGCCTGATATAGATCGGTTTTTTCTTCCAAGTGGGCAACGTGCCGTTTGGCTTCTTCGAGCTTGGCGAGAGCCGCTTCTTTATGCTCCATCATGAGTTTGTAGCGTTGCGGAATGGTTGAATCTCCTTCGAGGCATAAATCGACGTACATTTTAATGACTTCAATCGGCATACCGGATTGCTTGAGGCATTTGACGCCATGCAGCCAGTTGATGGATTCTTCATCGAACATCCGGATATTATTCTCATTGCGCTGTACGCTTGGCACCAGGCCTTTATCCGTGTAAAAGCGCACGGCGTGCTCGGTAAGTCCCGTGATCTGGGCAGCTTCTTTGACCGTATGCATGTAAAATCCTCCTTGGAAAATAAATTTCTAAAGACGCTTGACTTCGTGTAACACGAAGGTTCTAAGCTGATTGTATTGTAAATCGGCTGCAAGCGGAACCCCAATTTGCAGTATCAATCTCCCGGGGTTGGCGTCTATTTGCAGTTATACATTTAAACAATAGGAGGAATTACCATGCAAACTGTAACATTGAACAACGGAGTGAAAATGCCGATCATCGGCTTCGGTGTCTACCAAGTTCCGAACGCTGAAGAATGCGAGAACGCCGTATATGAAGCATTGATGGCTGGTTACCGCCTGATCGACACCGCCGCTGGTTATTTAAACGAGGAAGCGGTCGGACGCGCGATCAAGCGCAGCGGCGTACCGCGTGAGGAGCTGTTCATCACGACCAAGCTCTGGGTTCAGGATGCCGACTACGAGAGTGCCAAGCTGGCGTTTGCCAAGTCTCTGAAGAAGCTGCAGCTCGACTACCTCGATCTGTACCTGATTCATCAACCGTTCGGCGATTACTACGGCGCTTGGCGCGCGATGGAAGAACTGTACCGGGAAGGCAAGATCAAGGCGATCGGTGTCAGCAACTTCCTACCCGATCGTCTAATGGACCTCATTGTGCATAACGAAATCGTACCTGCCGTCAACCAGATCGAAACGCATCCGTTCTACCACCAGGTCGAGAGCGCCGCTTTTATGAAAGAGCAAGGAGTGCAGCACCAGTCATGGGCACCGTTTGCTGAAGGACGGGGCAACATGTTCGGCAATGAAGTACTGGTTTCAATCGCCGAAAGACACAACAAGTCCGTCGCCCAGGTCGTGTTGCGCTGGCTGGTTCAGCGTGGAGTCGTGGTCATTCCAAAGTCGGTGCGCAAAGAACGGATCGTTGAAAACTTCGACATATTCGATTTTGAGCTCAGCGCGGACGATATCGAACAAATTTCCACCCTCGATACGCAGGAAAGCCTATTCTTATCGTACCGTGATCCGGAAGTCGCCAAGATGATTGGCAACTGGAGAGTCGAACTGTAAGCCTTGAACGACTGAAAGGACAGGTTGCGTACCTGTCCTTTTTTTATCCCTATTTACAAGGGTGCGATATTGCAACTATTTGTCTCTTTTGATGGATATGGGATCACAGATTTTATGGGATAGAATCCTGGTATTTGTCGATATACAGCGTGCCGTCCAATTGGAGCTCTGCATAAAATACTTGATCCAAAGAATCAATTTTGGCTTTCTTTAGTTGTCTATCGAGCCAGACCTCGGAGACATCCAATTTTTTAAGATTTTTTTCTACGATTTTACCATCAACGACAAGCTCAGTCGGGATTCTTTGAATAGGCGTAATGTTTGCTTTTATATCTTTTTTTGTTGAGGGCAGTAGTTCTTCTTTCTTCAACACGCTGAGTTGACCATCAGGTTCCAGAATTGCAAATTCAACTTCTTCGGGTGAAAAGACGTCCTTGTTCCGAAGCAACATGCTTAAATCGTCGATGTTGAGATGCTGCTTTGCCAATGCCTTTTCCAGAATCATTCCTTGTTTGATGAGAATTGTAGGCTGGCCGTCCAGAATTTCACGAGCTTTGACGGACTGCAATCCGATCCATGCGATGAGGAACGCCAAGAGTGACCATAAGACCAGGCTGGATATTCCCTGCAGGAGCGTGATGTGTCTGTTGACGATAATCTCGGCCGTAGTGGAGCCAAAGGTAATCCCTGTTACATAGTTGAAAAAAGTTAAATGTCCGACCTGTTTCTTACCGAGCAGGCGCGTCAAAACGAGTAAAGCAACGAAGGATATTGCCGTACGAAACAGAATTTCTCCATACGTCATGTGCTGAGCTCCTTGCATAACAGATAGTTTAGATTGGCCTTCATTTCCATTTCTTATACTTGCAAGTGAAGGGGAACCTACTATTTGGAGACAGCGCAGTGAACTCATAATCTCATTGATGGAGGATAATGGGAGTTGCTATAATAGTTCTATGTCAACCTCAATAAACACCACCAAATTATATATCCCTGCGCTTCGGTCGAGGACGGTACTACGCCAGCGTTTAACTGAAAGATTGAACAAGGGTCTGCACCGCAAATTGACCCTAATCTCTGCACCGGCGGGCTATGGCAAAACGACTTTAGTCTGCGAGTGGCTAGCCGGTTGCAAGCGGCCGGCCGCGTGGCTTTCGCTTGAACAGGGAGACACCGAACTAACGCGCTTTTTAACGTATATGATTTCCGCTCTTCAGACTATAGAGGAGAATATAGGAGCAGGCGTGCTTTCCGTACTTCACTCCCCCCAACCGACGCCTACGGAGTCGATTTTGACAGCTCTTCTAAATGAACTTGCAGCCATTCCATCTCCTCTTATCCTTGTCCTTGATGATTATCATGCGGCGAGCTCAAGAGAGATCGATGAGGCGGTAAGCTTCCTGCTGGACCATCTTCCCGCACAGCTGCATCTTGTCATCACGTCCCGCGAGAACCCTGCCATTTCTCTGCCGCGGTTGCGAGTTCGGGATCAGCTAACCGAACTGCGCGCTGCAGATCTGAGATTTACGCCCACTGAAGCGGAAGCCTTCTTTAACCATGTCATGGACCTTCAACTCTCCACGGATCATATATCCGAGTTACAATCACGCACCGAGGGATGGGCTGCGGGCCTGCGTTTGGCCGCGCTGTCTATTCAGGAGGACTCCGATGCCGATCGGCTCCTTCAGTCCTTCACCGGTAATCACCATTTCGTGCTGGATTATCTGGCAGAAGAGGTTCTGCAACGCCAGCCTTCAGCCGTGCAGGATTTTTTGCTGCGCACCTCTGTCCTTGAGCGATTATGCGGATCTTTATGCGATGGCCTAATGGCTAATGCTGAGGCTTCCGGCAAAGACATGCTAATCGAACTCGAACGTAGAAATTTGTTTATTGTTCCTTTGGACCATGAACGGCGCTGGTATCGCTATCATCACTTGTTCGCGGATATCCTCCGTAGACGGCTAATGGAAAGTATGAGTGAGAGTGATATCTCCGAATTACACCAGCGAGCGAGCATGTGGTACGAAGACCAAGGCTTTGAGATCGAGGCGTTTCACCATGCCGTCAAGACTCAGGACATCGCGCGAAGCGCACGTCTGCTTCAAGGCGGCGGGATGCCGTTGCATCTGCGCGGAGCTGCAAGAATGGCACTCGACTGGCTGAAGTCGTTACCCGCCAAGGAACTGGACGTAAGACCGGAATTATGGGTGTATTATGGCTCCGCCCTATTGATTGCCGGTAAGCCGACGGAAGTTGAACACAAGCTCCGGGCAGCGGAGGCCGCCTTGGAAGGCATGGAACAAGACGTCGGAGACAAGGAACTGATCGGATGGATCGCGGCCACTCGCGCGACATTGGCCTCCTTGATGTTAGCCGATAATTACAATGGTGCAGAACAGAATCTACAAGCGGCTGAAGCGGCTATGCAAGTCTCGGAACTCGAAGATAAGACGGCTGATCTTGTTGGATTGATTACCCCTGCCCGAAATGCGGTGAAGAGTGAAACGGACGGAGTAGACCAAGTCATCGCCCAATCACGACGAGCGCTTGCCTATTTGCGACAGGACAATCTGCCTGCCCGAACGGCATCCGCTTGGATGCTGGGCGTCGCTTGTCAGCGGCGGGGGAATTATACCGAAGCATGTACGGCTTATAACGAAGTTATAGCGAATTGCCGAATCATCGATCATCAACTCATGGCAGTGATGGCCATGATCGGAATCGCCCAGATCAGGGAAGCGGAGGGGCGGCCCGATCTGGCAGCAGAGCGTTACCGGGAGGTTCTGAGAGTGGCAGGGAATCTGCCTCACCCGGCTATAGAAGAAGCTAAGATGAGTCTGGAGCGTATAAACCGCGTCCTTGAGGGCGGACTGAACGGTAACCTGATTGAGCCGCTTAGCCAGCGCGAAATGGAAGTGCTGCAGCTCATCGACCAGGGACTCTCCAACCGGGAGATCGCCGACAAGCTATTTCTGGCACTGGATACGGTCAAAGGCCATAATCGGAGGATTTTTGAAAAGCTTAATGTGCAACGACGTACAGAAGCGCTCGCCCGCGCCCGCGAACTGAATTTAATAACGAGGACTCCAAAACCACACTAAAGTGTCTATAGGTCCCATCCTCTTTGAGCTATACTGCAATCAATTAGCTGGGAGAGGGGATCAGGCATGAAAAGGACGGAGAGAGTGGTAGGGGCATTGTTTTTGTTATCGACATGCTCATTTCTGATAGGCAGCGGGATGTTGGAACCTATTTTGCATCGAACGGACTTGCTTGTCAGTGTGGATTCGGATCGAATGAGAGTTTTTGCAGCGCTGTTCTTAGAGCTCATCAATGCCATAGCGGTTGTGGGGATTGCCATGTTGCTGCAGCCGACGTTAAAGAAATATCATGAGGCGTTTGCGTTCGGTTACTTCGCTTCTCGTGTCATGGAGTCGTCATTGTTGATGATAAGTTTAATCGGTCCGCTGATCCTTCTCGCGTTAAGCAAGCAGACTGTATCCGCAGGAACCTCCGGGGATGCATACCTGCAAGCGTTAGGAAATTTAGCGGTGGAGGCCCACTATTTGCTGTTCGATATAGCCATGCTCGTGCTGAGTTTAGGAAGCTTGTTATTTTGCTGTATTCTCTATCGATCGAGACTAGTTCCACGATTGTTGTCCATTATCGGCTTGATTGGATATACCGGTTTGTTAGCAAGCAGTTCTCTGTCCGTAGCCGGACTGGATGTTGGGGAGGTTCTTTACATTCCCGGAGCGATATTCGAAATCGCCTTACCGGTTTGGCTCATAGTTAAGGGATTTAATCGGCATACTCAAGCTACCGCTAAATAAGGCAATACCAAAAGCTCCTCACTCGGTCAAGGCCGGATGCGGAGCTTCATATTTTTATTGGTGCGTGAGTGTTCTATCGCATTGGCGGCCTTCCTATAGGGTTGTTATATTACTTATATAATATGACTCAGGGAGGAATAGCCGTGAAACTGGGAGCTACGTTATACATTAAGAATACGGTTGAAGCTGTAGAGTTTTACAAGGAAGCCTTCGGAATGACGCTGGGATATAACGAGAAATTTCCGGATGGAACATTCATGCACGCGGAGTTGCTAAGAGACGGACAACAAGTATTCGCTGTCAGCGAATCTCAAAATGACGCCTTTGTTCAAGTTATGTTAGCATCCTCATTACAAGAGTCGCGTCCGACCATGAGTTATGGAATTAATTTTGATAACGAAGATGAAGTAAGCAAAGCATTCTCCATGCTGGCAGAAGGCGGAAACGTTCTTTTTGAGTTAGGTTCTCTCCCTTGGAGTTCTTGTTGTGCTGAAGTAATAGATAAGTATGGCGTTTATTGGTACATAAGTGTGTAAAAATTACTGAGTATTATGCTGCGGTGGAATCGGCGCGGCCGCATTATTTCCGGTTAATAAAAGTAACTGCCGAGACAACTTCCTTTAACAATCCCCCAAGTGGGTATCGCTCCGATACCCACTTTTTTGAGTCAATTCGAATAATACAACCGTATTAACCGATAGTGACCCAAATCTACAAATCACCATCCCCAATGTATTATTATTTTTATATTCCGGCGTTGACATGGAGGACGGCATGAAATTTGAACCGATGTATCAAGATGGGAAGTTAATTCTACCGAAAATCGAATTAGATATGACATCGAACCATTCGATTGGCATTATAACGGACTTGAAGCGAAAGCAGCTTTTAATGAATCAATTGCAGGATCATTCCCAATATTATTTATTTCGAGCCGGGCAAAACGAGTATATGCGTTTAACGGTGGAAGAGCTGATCACTTTCCTGATCAAGGTAACGGAGAGGAATGACCATGTCGTTCAGTTAATGGATTATTTTGCTTTAAAAGAAGAAAAGAAGGTAAGAGTCCGGAATCTGCCTTCATCGAAAAGGATGTATGTAACCTTGCTGCGTGCCTTTTTTGCGCATCAGCCTACACTTGTCCTGGAGGAACCCTATTTTTATTTGGAAGAAGAGGATCGTCGCCATTTCAAACGGATTTTGGATGATCTTTCGAAAGCGAAGAGAATCATAATTTTAACTTCTAATTTAGAGGATGCTCTCGTTTCCTGTGATGCCATTTACCGATTGAATGAATTGGGGTTTCACCCCTTGGATATTCGGGACTCCGAAGAGGAGAAGCAGGAAGTGCAGGAACAAGACCAGGCCAATATAACCTTGCAGAAGATTTCTACAAAAAGAAACGACAAAGTGATCCTGTTTGATCCGCCTGAAATCGATTATATAGAAAGCATGGACGGCTCGATCCTTGTTCATGTGGGTGGAGAAAACTATGTTTGTGCTTTGACGTTATCCGAGCTTGAACAGAGGTTGTTAAACTTCGGATTTTTCAGGTGCCACCGATCCTACATCGTGAATCTGCAAAAGGTAAGAGAAATTATTACATGGACGAAAAATAGTTACAGCTTGCGCCTACATACCGGTAAAGATGCCGTGGTTCCATTATCCCGTTCAAAATTGCAGGAATTAAAGACCCTTCTTAATATTTAAAAACTTCTATTTCCGGGGCAATATTGAAAACCAATTAGGACTTTCTGGGTACCATTCAGGCGATAATAGCTACATTTCGGCGGATTTTTATGGCTGGAAGCATGCCATCTTTATATGCTTAAGGCATCAATCCTAAGGAAGTGGTGTCATGGATATTATCCAAGTAGAACGTATTCGCAAGCGATTTGGAGATAAGGATGCGTTATCGGACGTGTCCTTTTCCATTCCGAAAGGGGAAATCTTTGGTTTCCTGGGTCCGAGCGGTTCGGGCAAAACGACATTAATTAAGATTTTAACGGCGCAGTTAAATCCGACAAGCGGGCAGGCGAGGGTATTTAACGAGCCATCGGAGATGATGCATCGATCTGCACAGAAGATGCGCTTTGGCATTTTGACGGATAACAGCGGTTTATACGAGAGATTAACGATTGAGGAAAATCTGGAGCTATATCGTCAGCTATATGATCTTCCTAAATCCTCGATCGATAAGGTGCTGCATTTTGTGAATTTAAGCGGTGAACGCAAAAAGAAAGTCAACCGCTTATCGAAAGGGATGCGCCAGCGTGTCATGCTGGCATGTGCAGTGATCCACGAGCCGGAATTATTATTTCTGGATGAGCCTACTTCGGCTTTGGATCCAGTAAATTCGGCACATATTTATAAGGGATTACGCTACTTAAATGAGAACGGGACAACGATTTTTTTAACGACGCATGATATGGCTGAGGCGGAATTGATGTGTAATCGTGTAGCCATTTTGTATCAAGGACAAATCCAAGCCATCGGATCACCCAAGGAGCTTAAAAAACAGCATAGAGAAAACGTCATGTGCGTTGAATTAATCAATGGGGAAGCCTATGAGCTTCCGATCGATGAGGGAACGGCGGATCAAATCGCCGATTGGATGAAGCGAGGGGTCATTGATCGATTGGAGACGAAAGAGCCAAGTCTAGGTGATATTTTTATTAAAATGACAGGAAGTGAGTTACTATGAGTATCTCATTAAAACGAGCTCAAGCGATATTTGTAAAGGATTATAAAGAGTTCTCACGTAATTACGCGGTCTCTATTATGTTGCTTTTCCCAATTGTTTTCGCATTTATTCTTCGAAGCGCACCCACGCCTTTGACAGGAGCGTTTGCCTTAGTTCTGAATACTTCGTTTGTAATATTACCGTGCTTTACACAAGCATGCTTGGTTGCGGAAGAAAAGGAGCATAACACCTTACGATCCTTAATGATGACTCCGGCCTCGACCATGGATGTTTTACTCGGTAAAAGTGCCTTAACCTTTGTAATGTCTGCTGTTGTTCTAGGTATTACTACGTTTATATTTGGCTATGAGCCAGCAAGTATTTGGGCGTTTACGGCAGCGATTATTTTTTCGATTATTCTATACACCGCAGCCGGGACGATATGTGGTCTATTCTCCAAAACGTTGCTTGAAGCTACATTATCTATAATGCCCGTGCTGATTATATTCACTGTTGCGCCATCCGGAGTATTACTAGCGGATGATTTTCCAATCTTCAAAGTACTGGATTACTTGCCAAGCAGCCAGCTTGTGCATTTGCTGGGCATACAGGGCACGGGCTTTACGACAGGAGAATTATTGAAACCCCTGCTTATTATTTTGGCGTGGACCGTTGCATTAACGATCTGGTCTGTTGTTCTATATCAGCGACGGTTAAAGGACGAGTAGAAAACGGAGGGGGATTCCATGAATTTAGCCGTTAAATGGATGCAAGAATTCAAGGACCGCGATAACCAGCTCAGGTTGAAGGGCTATCGGGAAAAGGCGGAGCTCATCAGGAAGCGGAACCTGGAAGCATGGGACGATCAGCGGCTGCAAGCGGAATCTCTCCGGCTGAAAAAGGAAGCAAGATCGGGCACGCCTTTGGATGACCTGCTTGTAGATGCCTATTCGCTAGTCTGCGAGGCTGCCAAGAGAACGCTCGGATTACAGCCCTATGATGTCCAGATCATGGCCGCTATCGCACTGCACGAGAGATTTCTGATCGAGCAGCAAACCGGTGAAGGAAAGACGCTCTCAGCGGTGATGCCCGCTTATCTCAATGCACTTACCGGCGAAGGCGTTCATGTGCTGACGTTTAACGATTATTTGGCATATCGGGACGCGGAGTGGATGGGCCCGGTCTATCGCTTTCTCGGGTTATCGGTAAAGTCGGTTCAAGCGGGCATGAGTTTGCCCGAGAAACGGGAGGCCTATTCCGCGGATATCACCTATGTTACGGCCAAAGAGGCCGGGTTCGATTACTTGCGCGACACGATCGCACTGAGCGTAACCGATACCGTGCATCGTCCTTTCCATTACGTCATCGTCGACGAAGCGGATTCGCTGCTTCTCGACGAAGCGCGGGTGCCGCTGGTCATCGCCGGTGAGCCGGGTTTTTCCAAAAGTGACGGCACTCGCTTCGCAGAAGTGGCTCGGCAGCTTGAGCAAGATGTGCATTACGACTTCGACGAGTTCCAGCGGAATGTTTATTTGAACGAAGCGGGCGCTGCTAAAGCGGAATCCTTGCTGGGATGCGGCAATTTGTACGAAAGCCATAATAGTCATTTATTATCGACATTAAATTGCGCGCTGCATGCGGAGTCTTTATTGAAAAGGGACGTCGATTACATCGTCCGGGACGGTAAAATCGAGCTGATCGACGAATATACCGGCCGCGTGGCCGAGAACCGGCATCTGCCGGACGGGCTGCAAGCCGCGCTTGAAGCCAAAGAAGGGCTGGAGCACTCGTCCGGCGGGAGAATTCTCGGTACGATCACCCTTCAACATTTTCTTAGCCTATACCCGAAGATTTGCGGAATGACGGCTACCGCGCACGTTTCCGCCGTTGAATTCGAAGATATATATATGCTGCAGGTCGTGCAAATTCCGCCGAACCGGCCGAACATACGGATCGACCATCCGCACCGGATTTATACCCATAAAGAAGCTAAGCTTAAGGCGCTTGTACAGGAAATCTCATCGATCCATAAGACGGGGCGTCCGATTCTGATTGGTACATCTAGCGTCGAGGAGTCTGACATGCTTGCGGAGAAGCTTGCGGCTCTTGGCGTCCCTTGCCATGTGCTGAATGCGAAGAACGACGCAAAAGAAGCCGAAGTCATTGCCAAGGCGGGAGAGATCGGCGCCGTGACAGTGTCTACAAACATGGCGGGACGCGGGGTCGACATTCGGCTCGGTGGCGGTGACCCCGCGCAAGCAGAAGCTGTCGCCAAGCTGGGCGGGTTGTATGTAATCGGTACGCATGTGCATGAAAGCTTGCGGATCGACGACCAACTGCGGGGGCGCGCCGGCCGCCAAGGCGACCCGGGGGCATCCGTATTTTTCGTAAGCCTGGAGGACGAGTTGATGCTGAGGTTCGGCATGGATAGAGTGATCCCTTCCGCCTATCGCGATCTCAGGCAGGATGATCCTCTGGAGGAGTTGGCGCTTCACAGCAAAATCACACAAATTCAGCGCATTGTGATGGGCCAAAACTTCGATATTCGTCTGGAGCTGAACCGGTATTCAGATACGGTGGAGAAACAGAGACGTATTCTATATGAGGAGCGGCTCGGAATTTTGAAAGGTGAGACGCCTATGAGCCCTTCGGAGCAACGGGTACGGCTGTATTATATCGACAAGTTCTGGGCGGAACATCTGGCATACGTTTCTTACATCCGCGAAAGCATCCATTTGACGAGCCTTGTTAACCGCTATCCGCTGAACGATTTTCATGATCAAATTATTCAAGCTTTTGAGCAAATTCCGGCTGAAATCAACAGAGAGACCGCAAATATGCTCGCAAAGCTTGAAGGTTCGAATGATCCGGCGCAGTGGGAAAAGTTCGGTCTGAAGAGTCCGGCCTCCACCCGGACTTATATGATCAACGATCAATACATGGATTACTTGCAAAATCGCAGCTCCTGGGCTCCGGGGACGGTACTCGCCTTATGGCTCCGTCAAATGTTTAGACCGGTATTCGGGTGGCAAAAGTTTTGATCGGGGTGACAGTTCTCATCCAATAAATCAGCAACATTACCAATATAAGCTTTAGGTTGTTGAAAATTCAGCAAGTTTTCAGTCCCGGGATGGATGAATATTCCATCGCCAGACGGATAAATAACGCTGCCAGTATCCTTTATACTATGGAAAAGAAATATTTGACTTCGGTTTTGGGCTTTAGTTAGATCAAAAAATCACCGTTCAAGTGAGGTGAAGTTGAAAACTATGAATGCAGCTCAAGGTCAGCGAATTCCCTATGCGGTTTTCGAGAATATTCAATTTCCGATACTGGATATTACTCATCCCCTTTTCAACGCAAGCATCGATGAACAGGCGTATCATTTGAACTGTCTCAAATCAGCCCAAAGCATCGAATCATTAAAGAAAATGCCCAGCTTTATCCGAAACATCTTTGTGAAGATGTCTAATGTTGACAATTCCTATCTTAGCGGCATGCGCACTTTGTTATACAAACTTGGGCCCAACTTAAGCCAGGGGATAAAATTAGGATTTCGGGACAAGTGGGCGGTGAAGCAAACCTCTTTCATGGGACTTCGGATCAGATTGAGGGATCTTTGCCGACACCAGTCGAAAATCTTAGTTCCCCTGCTCAAGCAATTCCCGGATCGGAACCTTTGTTTCTTCAATATCGCTGGGGGGGCCGCTACCGACAGTATCAACACCCTGATTCTAATTCAAGAATCCAACCCTGAATTACTCAAGGGACGGAAGATTGAGATCCGCATTTTAGACATCGATACCTATGGCCCCAATTTCGCAAAACAGTGCATCGAGGTTTTGAAACAGCCGGGGGAACGCTTCCATGGCTTGGGCATTACCCTCATTACTATTCATTATGACTGGAGCGAACCGGGGGCATTACAAAAGGAGTGTTTGAAACGCTCCGGTTGGATTCAGATTTGTTCCTCGGAAGGCGGTCTTTTTGAGTACGGTTCGGATTCGGATATCGTTGAAAATTTAAATCATTTCTTTATTAACTCCCCGGCCGACGCCCGGGTCACGGGTTCATTAATTTTCGACCGGGCGCATGTAAATTCGGGATACCTGGGATTTACTGAGTTTATTGGCGTGCAGATCCGATACCTTGGGTTGGAGGGACTGCAACAAATTCTAACCCAAACCTCGTGGGTATTGGAAGAATCCCATGATATCGATACGATCTATACGCTATTTTCATTGAAGAAGGTGTGACGCCGTTCCTCCGATCACTAATACAAGCGAGCGCTCGACTCATAATCATCATGCACAGAAGTTTACAATCACCCCCTCAAATAGAGGGGGTTTTATGATATATGTCATAGATTTTTTTTATTGTTGATGTAGGGATTTGAATGTGTGTGTCGAATGAAAGAACTTATGTTGTCTGAAAGATTAGATGATTGAAGTGTAACCAGGGGAGGTTCATATGAATTTTGTGAAAAAGATAGGATCGTTTTTTCTAGTGTTATCTATCATTATAGGGCTGGTGTATTTAAAACCATTGGATAAGGTGTACGCTGCGCCTCCAACCGCTATCATTGATGTCGAAGACACGTCGCTGATCCTCGGCGAGACAACCACGGTGAGGATCACGTTCTCGGAGGCGGTGAGTGGCTTCACGTTAGCTGATCTGACTGCCGAGAACGGCACATTGAGCGGCCTCACTTCTTCCGATGGAGGCGTCACATGGACAGCGACTTTAACGCCGAATACGAATGTCGAAGAGCAGAACAATGTCATCACGCTAGACAACTCGGGAGTGATTAATGTCGGAGGCGAGGTGAGCCCGGGCATAACCACCTCCAACAATTATGCAGTCGATACGGTGCGGCCAAATGTGTTCATTACGACCGATCGCTCGCTAATAAAGATCGGCGAAACTATCACGGTGACATTTACATTTTCGGAAGAGGTAAAAGGGTTTGCACTAGCAGACCTGATTGTCCCTAACGGCACATTGAGCGGGCTTGTTTTGCCCTCCGGGGGCCGCCTCGGGACGGCGACATTTACGCCGGATATGAATATCAATGATCCAACCAATGTAATTACACTCGACAACACGCGTCTAACGGATCTCGCAGGTAATACAGGGGTAGGTACGACCCATTCCGACAATTTCAAGATCGATACGGATCGGCCGACGGCCACCATTGTGGTCGACGACACGTCGCTGACGATCGGAGAGCATGCTACAGTTACGATCACGTTCTCGGAAGCGGTGATAGGCTTTACGAATGCGGACCTGTCGGTGATGAGCGGAACAGTTGGCCCCCTCTACACTTCCGACAACATCACATGGACGACGACATTAACGCCGAATATGAATGTCACAACTGCCACCAATGTCATCACGCTTAATAACATGAGCGTGGCTGACTCCGCAGGGAATTTTGGGGTAGGAACAACCTCTAACAATTATGCAGTCGATACGGTTCGTCCAACGGCAACCATTACAGTCGCCAACTCCTCCCTAACTGCTGGAATGACTTCCACAGTGACGGTTGCATTTTCGGAGGCGGTGAGTGGCTTCACGTTAGCTGATCTGACTGCCGAGAACGGAACATTGAGCAGCCTCAGTTCGTCTGATGGTGGCGTCACCTGGACGGCGACGTTGACGCCGACTGTGAATGTCAGCAATGTAACCAATGTTATCACGCTCGACAACACGGGGGTAATGGATCTTGCGGGTAATGCCGGAGAAAGTACGACCTTGTCCAACAATTATGCGATTAGTACGGTTCGCCCCACAGCGGACATTCTGGTTGACGATACAACGCTGGCCATCGGCGAGACGTCCGTAGTAACGTTTACATTCTCGGAAACGGTGAGTGGCTTCACACTGGCTGATCTGACAATCGATAACGGCACACTGAGCGGCCTCAGTACTTCCGACGGCGGCGTTACGTGGACGGCCACGTTGACGCCGAACATGAACGTTACCGATACAACGAATGTCATCACCCTCGATAACTCGGGAGTGGTTAATTCCGCAGGGAATGCGGGGACAGGCACGACCGAATCCGACAATTATGCAATCGATACGGTCCGGCCCGCGGCGACCATTGTAGTCACCGACACGATTCTGAAGATCGGCGAGACTTCCGCAGTGACGTTTACATTCTCGGAAGCAGTGAGTGGCTTCACACTAGAGGACCTGACTGCCGAGAACGGTACATTGAGTGACCTCGGTTCTTCCGATGGCGGTATCACATGGACGGCGACGTTCACACCGGACATGAACGTTACTGAGGAAATTAATTCCATTACGCTCGACAACACGGGTGTAATGGATCTTGCAGGCAATACGGGGGCGGGCACGACCGGGTCCAGCAATTATAAGATCAATACAGTTCGGCCCACGGCGACCATTGTGATCGCCGACACGTCGCTGACTATCGGTGAGACATCCCTCGTGACAATCACGTTCTCGGAAGCGGTTAGTGACTTTACATTAACAGACCTGACTGTCCCTAACGGTACATTGAGCGGCCTCAGTTCGTCGGATGGAGATATTACGTGGACGGCGACGTTGACACCTCAAGCTAATGTAAGTGCTGCCGCCAATGTCATCACGCTTCAAAATAGCGGTGTGTACAATAGCGCAGGTAATGCGGGGCAGGGAACCACGGAATCCAATTCCTATTCGGTGCTGACAGTGCCGGCAACTCAGGGCGGCGGTTCTTCGAGTGGAGGGAGTGGTTCTGCTCCTTCCGTAATCACATCAACAGCTCCGAATAACAATACCATTACTGAAACAAATGGGAAAATAACGCTTCCGGCGGGCAAATCGGGAGTGGTCAGTTTGGGGAAAGATATCAAGATTTCGATTCCTGCAGGCGCTTCGCTCCAGGAATTGAAATTGTCGATTGAGAAAGTATCCAACCCTGAAGCCTTGTTAAGGAATAAAGAGGTGTTAGCAAGTCCAGTCTTCGAAATTCTGAAGAATTTCCCGGAGAACTTCAGCAGACCGGTCAAATTGTCCTTAACCCTCGATGCCGCAAGCTTGAAGAGCAATCAAACGGTGGCTGTATTTTATTATGATGAAGTGAAGAAGGTATGGGTGGAAATCGAAGGCGGCATCGTAAAAGAGAATCAAATCACAGTAGATGTAGATCATTTTACGAAGTTTGCGGTGCTCGTGGTAGATAACGACGCAGGAGTGCCCGTCAATGACAAGCCCAAGGAAGCCAACATTAGCGATATTTCCGGTCACTGGGCTGAGGCAAGCATCAAGCAAGCCATTAGCGACGGTATCGTAACGGGGTATCCGGATGGAACGTTCAAGCCGGGTAATACAGTAACACGTGCGGAATTCTCAGTTATGTTAATGAATGCACTGAACGGGCAAGAACCTGGAACCGATCTGACTTTTACGGATAAAGCGGAAATCGGGACCTGGGCCAAGCAGGCAGTCTCGCAGGCCGTTCAAGCGGGTATCATTAGTGGCTATGAAAAGGGCTCCTTCCGACCGAATGCAAATATAACCCGCGCTGAAATGGCCACGATGATTGCGAAGGCACTTAAGTTAGCTGCTAAGGAGAATGCCTCAACCTCTTTTGCAGATGATAAGGGGATTCCTGCTTGGGCCAAAGGTTCAGTAGCCGCCCTGAAGGAGCTGGGGATTGTAAATGGCACGGGTGCCAACGAGTTTCATCCAAGCTCCCAAACTACAAGAGCAGAGGCAGTAATCGTTTTGATAAATATGTTAGATCGGACTAAATAAACAATTGCTGAGACCTTGACTTGACTATAGGTTTATCCAATAATACAAAATATGGAGATTAAGGAAAGGGGACTCGTAAGCCAATGTGGACTTCCTTGTAATGGTTTGATTGAACTAGATCGCGCGACCCGGTAATGGTAAGTGCCATTCTCCGGTTCTTCATGCCGATCCTCAACCATTTCAAGGAAAAGCGAGCCAACCGTTCACTACACTTGTCGCGCGGATACTTGATGTATCCGCTTTTTTTATTTAGCGGCAGGATTAATCCATCTCCATACAAAGAACGGCTCTCTCGTCTCCTCTTAACGGGAGGTATATCTAAATTGACCAGATTACAAGGTAAAATTGCTATAGTCACGGGTGTAAGCCGTTCAGGCGGAATTGGAGCCGCGATTTGTCGGGCATTGGCTAACGAAGGCGCTAGCCTGTTCTTTACACACCTGTACGACTACGATAAAGAAATGAATCTAAACGGTGGTACGGATGAGAATTGGCCTGATTTATTCGCAAGAGAACTGCGACAATTGGGCGTACAAGTCGCACACATGAAAATGGACCTCACTGTATCGGGCTCCGCATCCAATTTGTTGGATGAAGTCCCGGTCCTACCGATTCCGGCTGGATGTCCGAAGAAGTGAAGAATGCACTGCTGCCGCGATTCCCGATGGGCCGGATCGGTCTTCCCGAAGATGCGGCCCGTCTGATCGCTTTTCTGGCAAGCGACGATTCCCAATGGGTTACTGGCGAAATCATTCATTCTAGAGGCGGTTTCTAAACCTATATAGAAGAGACGGGCAAACAGGTTTATAGAATGGAGTTGAAACAGATGGACCAAGAGGTAGTAGCATTGGTGTGCGGCACCTGTAAAAGTTTATCGGAGCGCATGAAGACGGAGAGTGAGCTATTTAATCTCGTTGGCTTCGAAAATGAGGTTATGGAATGGTCGGATTTCGAAAATAAAGTTCCTCCGCTAGATGAACCCCGTTGGATGCGGTCAGATCACCCTCCTGTGCAGGGTCAGATTAGAACAGTGAAAGTCCATCATCCTTTCTATATGAAGACAGGAGAGCCCTTTTGGATATTGTACACTCCGGTATCCTCCAGCCTTAATGGCTGGGACTCCCATCCCGAGGAGATTGAGCAGTCTTCTTTTGTTCAATGCTCCATCGAACGTGTACTTGAGCGGAATGATTTTAAAGCGTGGTTGCGGGTTAAGGTCTTGGAGGTATGGGCGATTAAGGATTACGACAGGCGTTTCCCGGAAAGAGATGGGGGTAACGGGTACTTGGAGAGTTTTGAGATATTCGGGGATCCTTATATATTCCAATACCGGGATTGGTTATATATATGTGCTGGCGCACAAGGAGACCTCGGCGTATGGGGACTCGTAAAGCAAAGGGATAATCAGTACCATATGCTAGTATATGGGGACTGGAACTTTCACAAGAACGATGCTTTCGGAGGCAATATTCTGCTGCCCAAGCATCGGATTGAGGGATGGATCGAGCAGGCGAAGCAAAAAGATCACTACGAAATTGTAGAGTAGAGGAAACATTGGATTGCGCAAGCGAATCCGCAATTCTCGGGTCGAGATCAACCAACCCGTTCGGCTTCGGCCGGGCGGGGATTTTTTTATTGGCATCCGCCCAAACGCCTTATCCGCGAATGCATATGATGATTATGCCTACTCATTGAAAAGGAGTGATCACATATGGGATTTTTTCCATCGCCGGGACCCGGCGGAGGATATCCGGGATTCCCGGGCGGACCAGGCGTGCCGGGAGGACCGGGGGGAGCAGGTGGATTTCCCGGGACTCCGGGTGCTCCGGGAGGCATTCAACCGCCTACGTCTCCTCCACCGCAATTCGTACCGCAAATGTCGGCCACCGCGTATGCCGTTGACCCCGGAGGGATCAGACGGTGCCTGTTCCGCAACACATACATTTGGCTGAACAACGGCGAACAATTCTGGTTCTTCCCGGTATTCGTCGGACGTAATTCTATTGCAGGATTCAGATGGTTCGGTTTCTTCTGGGGATACTTCGGTATTGACCTGAAACGGATCAGCTCGTTCACCTGCTTCTAAGGCAGACAACAAAGAGAACAGCCTGCAGGCTGTTCTCTTTGTTGTGCGGCTGTTCAAGTTTTCCGCTGTCATCCAAGGTCAACGGGTTTAAGCTTGCAATGGATCGTAGGGATTCGTATAAAAACATGTGAAATTTACAAGAATCCATCTTGCATAGATACATATCTTTTAATATCGGATCTTTGTATACTTGCTGTAATAAAAATTCTAGAAGCATACGCTGCATGAATAACAGCAGAAAGGAAGTCTTATGGAATTTACTATTACTTGGCGGATGCCAAAAAATGAAAGCGCTACAAATCAGAGCCTATCCGTATCGGATGCTTTATTTTACCGGGAAGAGGAAGCGTTTAGCGGTGTGAATAAGATAGCCCAGAAGGTTATGCAGGATATGGAGCAGGTCTTTGGATATGCCCCGCAAGCAACTACAGACAGAAATCAACTGGGAACCAATGTGGTTCTGTACGGAACAGTGGGCCACAGTCCTATGCTGCTTGAGCTCGAAGAGAACAGGTTGATTGATTTGTCCGAAATCAAAGGGAAGCGGGAGGTTTTTTTATTCCAAGTCATTGATCGTCCCTTTGACGGCGTTGAGAAGGCGTTGGTGATCGCGGGAAGCGATAAACGCGGCACAATTTACGGCCTTTTTCATCTGTCCGAGCGGCTTGGGGTTTCCCCTTTGGTAAATTGGGCGAACGTGAAGCCGGAGCGGAAGGAATCCTTCTCTCTAAGTGAGGATTTGAAATATATCTCAAAGGAACCGTCCGTTCGATACCGCGGCTTTTTTATCAATGATGAATGGCCGGCCTTTGGCAATTGGACTACGACCAATTTCGGCGGTTTTAATGCAAAAATGTATGAGCAAGTGTTTGAACTGCTGCTGAGGTTGAAAGGAAACTATCTCTGGCCTGCGATGTGGTCTGCCCGTTTTTATGATGACGGACCGGGCTTGGCCAATGCGGAATTGGCGGATGAGTATGGAGTCGTCATGGGAGCGTCCCATCATGAGCCCTGTTTGCGTTATGGGGAGGAGTATAAATATCTCCGCGGGAAGGATTCGATCTATGGCGATGCCTGGAATTTCATCAAGAACAGAGAAGGGATTACGAGATTCTGGGAAGACGGCCTGAAACGGAGCGGCAAATTTGAGAGTGTGATTACGGTCGGCATGCGCGGCGAGGCGGATACGGCTATCATGGGAAAAGGAGCTACACTTGCGGACAATATCCAGCTGCTGCGAGAGGTGCTGCAGACGCAAAACCGGCTGATCCGGGAAAATGTGTATTCAAACCTTTCGGAAGTTCCAAGAATGCTGGCTTTATATAAAGAGGTAGAGCCTTTCTTCTATGGTGATAAGGACACGCCGGGGCTGATCAACTCCGAGGAGCTGGAGGACGTCATTTTAATGCTCTGCGATGATAATCATGGGAATCTCCGGACCTTGCCGACGGAAGAGATGCGCAGCCATAAAGGCGGTTACGGCATGTATTATCATTTTGATTACCATGGCGGTCCGATCTCTTACGAATGGATTAACAGTTCCTACCTCCCGAAAATTTGGGAGCAGATGACGATGGCTTACGATTTTGGAATCCGCGATCTTTGGATCGTCAATGTGGGCGATATTGGCACGCAGGAGTTTCCGCTATCTTATTTCCTTGATTTGGCCTATGACTTTGAAAAATGGGGAACCCAGGCCATCAACAAGACAGATTTATATACGAAGCAATGGATTCAAAGACAATTTTCCGACGGGTGGAGCGAGCGGGATCGGAGCAAGATCTTTGATCTCTTGACCGGTTATACCAAGATTGCGCATATTCGCAGGCCGGAACATATGAATTCAAATGTATACCATCCCGTGAATTACAAAGAAAGTGATGAATTGTTACAGCGAATCGATGATCTGTTGGGACTGGCGGATGAACTATACAAGAGGGTAGATGAAGTGCATTTATCTGCTTATTATGCGTTAGTGTATTATCCGGTTGTAGGGAATCTCAATTTACAGAAGATGTGGCTGCTCACCGGCAAAAACCATTACAAAGCAAAGCTTGGAGAGATGGAAGCCAATAAGCTTACCGAACAAATAAGAGCGTGCTTGAAAAGAGACAGAGAGCTTGTGGCGGAGTTTCATGCAATAGAGGGCGGCAAGTGGTATGGCATGGGGCTTTCCGAGCATATCGGCTTCACGCAATGGAATGAGGACGAAGCTCAGAATCCGATTCTCATGAATGTGCTGCCTGCCAATAAACCCAGATTGCTGGTGACTGTGGACGGAACGACCCAGCGCAGTGAAGGAAGCTCCTGGCATATTAACAAATTAGGGATAAACGACTTTTTGCAGCCGGATGTGGAGGAAGCCTCTTTCACTATTTCGAGCATCAGTGACCTTCCTGCGGAGTATAAGATTACATGTGATGATCCATGGCTAACCTGCTCGAAGACAGGCGGCATCCTGGATGGAAAAGAGAACGCAGCGGAAGTTATACAAGTTCGGATTGACCGTAGTGCGATAAAGGGCGGGACAGAGGGGTATATTTCCATACAAATGCCGCTGGGTTCTTGCACGATTGTCGTAAATGCAGCCCAACATGATTACAGTGAGCTGCCTGATATGACCTTTGTGGACACGAAGGGGTACATTTCCATCGAGGCTGAGCATTATGCTCTGAACCAGGAAGCACCCCGTCAAAATGGGGACGTCAGCAGATTTGAAGTGATTGAGGGTTATGGCAAAACCTTATCCGCCGTGAAGGCTTATCCAACCACGCAATACTTTACCGCAGGGAAGGACGCACCATATCTGGAGTATCGTTTTGCCGTTGAGGAAGGCGGATTGTATGATGTGGAGCTCTACATGCAGCCATCGAATCCGGTTACCAATGACGGAACGCTGCGCTACGGGATTCAAGTGAACGAGGAGGCGATTAACGTCGTCAATGCACTTCCTGAGGGGTATCGGGTGGATGACTGGAATTGGGCGCAAGGCGTACTGAATCACATTCGCAGACACAGCACGACAGCAAGCTGTTCGGCAGGATTGAATACCTTGAGGATTTTTGCTGTAAGTCCAGGGTTTGTCTTGGAAAAGTTGGTCATCTATCCGGCAGGAAAGAAGCCTGCGGACAGTTACCTGGGGCCAACAGAAACCTACTACACAGGTAAAAAGGGTTAGACGAAAGGGATGCCGAGGCATCCCTTTTCTAATTCCGAAGTGAATATTCCTGTGGGTAAATGGGATGCTTTAATTGTAAACATAAAAATTTAATGTGGTTGACAATAGAGAATTTAAGAGACTATAATTCATTTGCGCAACGTTGCTGTAATTAGATTCCAGCCGATTCTGATAGCCAATTAACAAAACGGAGGTAGCCCAATTTGAAGACTAAGGAAATTGTTTATGCTGCATTGTTTACCGCATTCATGGCTGTACTTGGAATGATTCCGCCGATTCCATTAGGCTTTATTCCGGTCCCTGTGACCGCACAGACGCTTGGTGTTATGCTTGCGGGATGCTTTTTAGGGAAAAAACCGGCCGCGATGAGCTTAATCTTGTTTATCGTCCTGGTGGCTATAGGTTTGCCGATCTTGTCGGGCGGCCGCGGGGGGTTGGCTCCACTCGTGGGACCGTCTGCAGGGTACATATTCAGCTGGCCGATCGCTGCCTTTCTGATTGGTTACGCTTCGGAGAAGATTTGGCCCAAGTTAAGAATGTGGAAGCTGCTGACCATTAATATTCTGTTTGGCGTTCTCTTGGTCAGCTTGATTGGAGCTCCCGTTATGGCACTGATCACGCATACCTCTATCTGGGCAGGACTAATCGGTTCGGCAGTCTATCTGCCGGGCGATATTATTAAAGCGGTTATAGCGGCGGTGGTGGCATTCCAGTTGAGAGCGATCAGTCCTATTGAAGAGAAGGCGCACTAGCTCGTAAGGATTATTTTTTAAGCAGGTGATCACCTAAATGAATTTATTAACCTTTCTTATACGTCATTCTTCACGAATTCCGGATCGGATCGCCATCGCCCATAACCGGGGCAGCCTTACTTATTCGGCATTGGCACAGCGGGTCCGGAGAGTTGCTAACGGTCTGAAGCAAGGCGGCCATACCCGCCGAAATGTTGCGATACTGACCGGCAATCGGGTGGAGTTTGTGGAGATTTTTCTAGGGGCTGTCTACGCAGGTTATGTCCCTGTGCCTATGGACCCCAAATGGAGCCCAATTGAAATAAACGCCGTGTTACGGCAGTGTGAACCGGGGATTATTTTTGCGGAAGAGGCTTATTCCCAGCATATTGGTTCGTCTTACGAACCGGCCGGGCGAGTTGAAATCATCACGTTATCTGAGGGAAACTCGGATGATTATGACTCGTGGGTAGCCTCCTTCGCGCCGGAAGCCGAACCGGAGGCCGGTAATGAGTTGTTGTTCATCGGTTTTACTTCGGGAACTACTGGAGTTCCAAAGGGATTTATGCGCACTCCGCTGTCCTGGCTAACAAGCTTTGAAGCCACGAGGGAAGCATTCCGGCTCGATATGCAGCATTGTATGGCCCCCGGTCCGCTTGTTCACTCCTTATCGTTATTTGCCTTGATGCAAAGTCTGTACTTTGGCGCCACCTTCCATCTCGTCGAGCAATTTCATGCGGATGAGGTGCTGGAGCGATGCACAGCGGTTCCTGATATGATCTTGTTTGTCGTACCTACGATGATTGAGTCATTACTGCAACAGGCTAATCCCGGAAGAGCATCCATTCAAGCTCTGATCAGCTCAGGCGGCAAGTGGTCGGAGCAGTCGAAGCAGAAGTGCCGGGAAGTTTTCGAACAGTCAAGGCTGTATGAATACTATGGCTCTTCCGAGGCTAGTTATATCAGTTATATGGACGTTTATGAGACAAGTAGACCCGGGTCGGTCGGACGCCCGTTTCCCGGGGTAGAACTATCGATTCGTAATGAGCAGGATCAGGAGGTTCCCGCTGGAGAGACGGGGCAGCTCTATGTTCGAAGCGGTATGGTGTTCCGGGGCTATTATCGGTTAGACGAGGAGACGGCTGCGGTATTCCAGGATGGGTGGCTTACTACGGGAGATTATATGTCCGTCGATCAGGATGGATATTTATACTTGGCCGGGCGCTCCAAAAACAGGATGATCACCGGCGGCTTGAATGTTTTCCCCGAAGAAGTGGAGACGGTATTGCAGCAGCTTCCCGCTATTCAGGAAGTTATGATATTGGGAGTGCCGGATGAACGCTGGGGGGAGAGAATAACTGCAGTTATTCAGTGGCAAGGAGATCAACGTTTGAGTCTGGATGAAGTGAAGGGCCACTGCCGCAACTATTTGGCAAGTTATAAGGCTCCCAAGCAGCTGATCAGCGTAGATCGGTTCATTTATACAAGCAGCGGGAAGATCGCACGTCGGCAGATGAGAGAATATGTCTTGAAAGAAGTGGCGAAATGACAGAGGTTGTAATGGTCATGGCAAAACGGACGCCCATCGGCAAAATTGGCGGTCAATTCAGTACACTTGAGCCGGAGCAACTGCTTGCGCCGGTAATTCGCCACATCGTCTCGGAGTCGCAGGTGCCCCCGGAATGGATTGATGATGTAATTATCGGCAATGTGGTAGGACCCGGGGGGAACATTGCACGGGTTGCCGCCCTGGAAGCCGGACTTCCCGTTACCGTGCCGGGTCTGACGATTGATCGCCAGTGCGGGTCGGGACTGGAAGCTATTCATTTGGCTGCCCGTCTCATTCAGAGTGGAGCGGGAGAGGTGTACCTGGCGGGCGGGGTCGAGAGCACTAGCCGTGCACCCTGGAAAATGTTTAAGCCCGAGACACTTACAGGCACACCTAAGCTTTATACACGCGCTCCCTTTACACCAAGCGCTTATGGTGACCCGGATATGGGTCTGGCCGCGGAAAATGTAGCCCGGAAGTATGGGATTTCCAGAGAAGAGCAAGATCTGTACGCCTTGAACAGCCATCGGAAGGCTGTTCTCGCCAAGCAGACAGGCCGGTTTCGGCAGGAGATTGTGCCTCTTCAAGTGAATGGACATTGGGTCGCCGAGGATGAATGTCCAAGGGCGGATACCAGCCTGGATAAATTGCAAAGGCTGAAGCCGGTCTTTTTGGACCAAGGCACCGTTACCGCCGGCAATGCCTGTCCCGTAAATGACGGGGCGGCTCTTGTGCTGCTCATGTCGCGCGATAAATGCGAGCAGCTAAATCTGCGGCCGGTGTTACGCTTCGTGGATGCGCAGGCGGCAGGAGTGGACCCCGAATATTTGGGGATCGGTCCTGTTCCGGCCGTAAACAGACTGCTAAGCCGCCGGCAACTCGGCATAACAGATTTGGACGCGATCGAGTTCAATGAAGCTTTTGCCTCCCAGGTTCTGGCGTCGCTGGGAGAGCTGCAAATTCCACAGGACAAGGTGAATCCCGGAGGCGGTGCGTTGGCCTTAGGTCATCCTTATGGAGCATCGGGCGCCATCCTGATTACCCGTTTATTCGCTGAGATGCTGCAGAACCCTTTTAAACGGGGGATAGCCACATTGGGGATTGGCGGAGGAATGGGACTTGCCGTTTTGGTGGAGGCGTTTGAATGAACAACCTTCGATTTCGGGTGCATCTGTCCGAGGAGGCAATCGTCCAATATGCAGCTTCTATTGAAGCGCCGTTGCAGCGAATAGGCGCAGCATTAGTCGCACCTTCAACCATGCCGATTACGTTCTGGAAAATAGCCGACGCCCCTTGGCTCCATATGCCGGAGCCGCTGATTCACGGAATCCAACAATTCCACTATGAGGCGCCGCTGACGTCAGGTATGGAGCTGGATTGCGATCTATCTTTAACCCGGGTCGAGAACAAGACCGGTCGTCAGGGCGCTTTGACTCTATATACGCATTCCCTGATCTGCACCTGCGCCGGTAAACGCATTGTGACCGTGGAAACGGCGTTGATCTCGGTAGGTGACAAATGATGAGAAAGCTGATTACTGCAGCGGCAATTACGGAATATGCCGATATTACCGGGGATCAAGCCCCGATTCATATTCAGGCCGAAGCTGCAAGACAAGCCGGGTACCAAGCTCCGATTGCCCATGGGATGTATCTTATGGGATTGGCACAGTCGATTTACTTGGCAGAGCATCCTACCCACTGGATTCAGTCTTATAGCATGAAGTTTCACAGGCCGCTCGTGCAGGGAACATGGGCGTGCTTTTCCTATGAAGCTTGTAACGGTGAAATTCAAGTTAAAGTTACTGCAGAAGACGAAGCTGGGGAGGTTATCGCCACGGGTGTTTTTTCCGTGAAAGAGGGGGGATTGTCCTTATGAGGACAGCGTTGATTACCGGAGCAAGCAGAGGGATTGGCCGCAGCATCGCATTGGAACTCGGGCGTAACGGCTATCGGGTTGCGGTGAATGGCTTGCACGAAGAACGGATCTACGCCGTTGTCGAGGAAATTCGCCAAAGGGGAGGCGTAGCCGAGGGCTTTTGTGCTAATGTAGCGGACCCTTCTGTAGTTTCGAAAATGGTAGAGATGGTTACGGCGCGATATGGCGCCATTGATGTCTTGATTCACAATGCCGGTAATTTACAGGATCGCAAATGTGGACTGATGACGGATCCAGAGTGGAATTCGGTGCTGGATGTTCACTTGAACGGGGCTTTTTACTGTATTCAGCGCGTCCTTCCTTTTATGGCCCCTCAGGGGGGAGACATTCTGCTGATGACTTCAACGGCGGGACTAAAGGGCTCTGTAGGTCAGGTCAATTATAGCGCCGCCAAAGCCGGCATACTCGGGATGGTATGGACGCTCGCAGCCGAGTTGCGGCGGGATCGGATCAGGATTAATGCGATTGCTCCTGCCGCTCTGACCGATATGACTCGCCCTGTTATTGAATATTTAATGGACAAGCACGCAAAACGGAATGAGCCCTTACCGGCATTCTGGCAGGTTGGCGAAGCGGATGATGTAGCCCGGTTTGTGGGTTTGCTTCTGGAGCAGCAGGACCCGGATCTGACCGGGGAAGTATTTGGCGTCAATGGCTCCCAAATCACCCGCTGGCAGAAGCCGCTGCCCGTCTTGACCGTGAATGGTGGAGCCGAGGATTTCTTTACAGCATGGAAGCATCGGGAGGAGAAGCAATAGATGCTTATTTTCGACCAGGTTCATTATTATTATCGTAAAGGGCAGCCCCTCCTCGCTTCTGTGAGCTTCGAGATTCAGGAGGGCGAATTCGTAGCTATCGTGGGGGGAAACGGGAGCGGCAAATCCACGCTGGCCCGGTTAATGAATGGATTGCTGCAGCCGAGGGAAGGGGAAGTGCGCCTTGGGCATCTGAGCACACGGAATACCGATGATTTGATCAAGATTCGGGAGCAGGTGGGGCTTGTCTTTCAAAGTCCGGACGATCAATTTATTACCACTTCCGTTTTGGACGAGGTGGTATTCGGGTTAGAGAATCTCCGTGTCCCCAGAGAAGAAATGAGCGTCCGTGTAAAACAGGCATTGCGGGCTGTCCAAATGGAGGATTATGCGGAAGCGATGCCGCATAAGCTGTCCGGCGGGCAGAAGCAGCGTACCGCTATCGCGTCGATTCTGGCCATGCGCCCCCGTATCCTTGTCTTTGATGAAGCTACTTCTATGCTTGATCCGCAGGGAAGAAGTCAGGTCCTGTCGGTGATGCATGAGCTCCATCGGCAAGGCATGACGATCATCCATATCACTCACCATATGGACGAGGTGCTGGAGGCGGAACGGGTCCTGCTTCTGAATGGCGGGGCCATTGCATTTGACGGAACTCCGCCCGAGCTGTTTCGAACGGGAACGCTTGCGGATCATCCATTGGATCAGCCCTTTGCCGTAAGGCTGCAACATGCTCTTGGTTTAAACACCGGGCTGAAAGCCGACTGGAAGGAGATGATCCGCACCCAATGGCCTACGAGTTAAAGCAGGTAAGCGTGAGTCTCGCAGGGCGGGAGGTTCTCCGGGACATAAGCTGCACACTGCAGGAAGGAAAATGGATTTCTATCATTGGGCCGACTGGAGCGGGCAAGTCGACCTTTGCCAAAGTGATCAAAGGGCTGATCCCTGCCTATAAAGGTGAATATACCCTTCACCGGCAGCCGCTGCCCGGAGACAGCAAAGGACGCATGAAGGCCGTCCGGGAGATCGGTTATGTGTTTCAGTATCCGGAGCAGCAAATATTTGAAACCACGGTTTATAAGGAGTTGACCTTTGGACCGAAAATGCTGGGACATTCCCGGGGCAGAATCGAGGAGGCTTTGGAACCTGTATTAAGACAGGTAGGCTTACCCGCCGAAATTCTTTCGGCCTCTCCCCTGGTTTTAAGCGGGGGACAGAAAAGGCGCGTTGCTATTGCCTCGGTGTTGATCACGGATCCAAAGCTTCTAATATTGGATGAACCGACAGCCGGACTTGACCCCTTAAGCAGACAAGCTCTGCTGCAGATGTTACGAGAATGGCAGCAAGCGAACCATCGTACCGTTCTGTTTATTTCTCATCAAATGGAGGATGTTGCCGAGTACTCGGACGAGGTGATGGTGTTTCACGAGGGACAGCTCTTGGGGCACTCGGACCCGGGCACTTTGTTTATGAAGAACACGGAAATCTTGAGGCGGGCGGGATTACCTCTGCCCGAGCCTGTTCAGTTGCTCAGGCTGGTAGAGGAATTATCGGGCCGCACGATTGAAGTGGATAGCTGCAGGGAGCGGGATATTTTCGATAAAGTACGTTTGGTCTGGGAAGCAAGGGGTCTTCATCATGACGAATAAAATCATAATGGGTCAATTCACGGAAACGGATTCGGTGCTTCACCGCTTGGACCCGAGGACTAAATTGCTGAGTCTGCTCGTTATCATGCTGAGCTTCCTTCTGCTCAAATCCTTCGCCAGTTATTTGGCAGCAACCGTCTTGGTTGGGATGTTGCTGCGGATGTCCGGAATCCGGCTTGGCTGGTTTGCCAGAGGATTGAAGCCGCTACTGTTGGTACTGATCTTTACTTTTCTGTACCATGTTCTGCTTACAGGAGATACGGTGATATGGTCCTGGTCCTTCATCAAGCTGACGGAAGAGGGGCTTACGAAGGGGACGATTAACGTCTGGCGGATTATTCTACTGGTTCTAATCGCGTCTGTCCTTACGGCAACTACCAAACCGTTAGTTTTGGCGCAAGGCCTTGAAAAACTGCTAAAGCCGCTGTCTAGAGCAGGCTTCCCGACGGAAACCTATTCTTTAATGATAGGAATCGCGATCCGCTTTATACCTACTATTATTCAGGAGATGGACCGCATCATTCTGGCCCAGCAGGCCAGAGGATATGATATCAGGTCTATTCCCGGATTTAAACGTGTGTTTGCCTATATTCCGATTCTTGTTCCGCTGTTTGCCACGACCATCCAACGTGCGGAGCAGCTGTCCTATGCGATCGATGCGAGGGCTTTCGGAACCGGAAAGGGACGAACTTCTTACAGGCAGCTGGAATTTAAGCGGAGCGACTTGGTTGCAGCCTTGTTTACGGTTATATTTGTGTTGATGATGCTCCTCATTCGGATATACGGCTGATGTCGAGGATGCAGGATACGGAGGGATTCTAATGGATTGGAATACGCGTTTGACCGAACTTCTTAAGATCAAGTACCCGATCATTCAAGGAGGGCTTGCTTATTTGGCCTACTCCGATCTGGCGGCGGCGGTCTCCAATGCCGGCGGATTCGGCCAGATTACAGCGATGAGTCTGCCGGATGCCAAAGCCCTGCGGAGTGAAATCAAACGTACTCGTACTCTGACCGACAAGCCTTTTGGCGTCAACTTTGCCATCGGTATGCACCGGGGCGACCTCGAGGAGAGACTGCGGATAGCTATAGAGGAACAGGTTGCAGCAGTTACCCTTACAGGAGGCAATCCTGCGCCTCTTTTGCCTGTATTGCAGTCAGCAAATCTAAAGACCCTGGTACTTGTCTCATCCCGGATGCAGGCTCAAAAAGCAGAGCAGCTCGGCGCCTCCGCAGTCATCGTTGTCGGACACGAAGGAGGAGGGCACCTGGGCCGTGATGAAGTAGGAACGATGGTTCTCGTTCCCCAGGTCGTGGATGCGGTCCGTATTCCCGTGATCGCTTCAGGAGGAATTGGAGACGGCCGCGGCTGGATGGCTTCTCTTGCTCTGGGAGCGGAGGGAATCGTGATGGGAACGAGGTTTATTGCCACCCGGGAATGCCTGCACGCCTCCTCTTCTTACAAGAATGCCTTGGTCGAGGCGTCCTCGGCGGATACCGTGGTTATCAAACGTTCCATCGGGTTTCCTGCCCGGGCGCTGCGGAGCCCTGTGACCGATAAGATTCTTGAGCTTGAACGTAAGAATACAGATTATGAAGCGCTGAAACCTTATATCAGCGGGGAGGTCAACAGGCGCTGGATTTATGATGGCATTCAGGAAGAAGGCTTCGGTTGGGCCGGGCAGGCCGTCGGCCTGATCCATGATATTCCGGAAGTGTCTGAACTGATTCAGAGAATGGTTATAGAGGCGGAAGAAATACGCCGCAAATGGACAGCAGGAGACTCCCCCGATGAATAAAAAGGCTTCTTGGTACATTTAATACCATGGAAGCCATCCCCGAGAATGTACTCTTTTACCCATCCCTCCAAATTGAACTTCTTACATTTTGTAGTACAATAAAATAATAATTTCAGAGTGAGGAACAAAACTAGAAAAGGCTCCCGGCATTGTTTCACTGATGGCTGGCCTTGTTCTAAATACCCCGCGTCGGATTATAAAGATCCATAATTAGAATTCAGCACCTCACTTCTTGCTCCATTAACCTGGATACACCCGAACCGAGTGCGCAGCGGCTCATGCTAGGCCATTTCTGAATCCGGGGGAAACAACTAATCAATGCGCTCAATTCGTTTCCTAACTTTAAATTGAAAACGCTGCCAATGTTGATTGGGGTATGAGTGAGGTGAATAAGTATGAATAAAAAGTGGCTATCTTGTGTGGCTGTAATACTAATAATATTACTATCGTATGAATTTATTGGATTTGCACGCCAATCCGGAAAGATGGGTAGCATTGTTCAGGAATTACATGGTCATCCCGGAGATTCGGGACACCGTTATCACATCGTACTAATTGAGCAGGAAAGGTATCATCCTTATTGGGAAATGGTTGAGAAGGGTGCAGAGAAGGCCGCAGAAAGGTATGGAATAGATATTGAATTTACCGGTCCGGTTCGCAACAATATGGATGAGCAGATTAACTTGCTTGAAAAAGCGATTGCTGCCCGAGTGGATGCAATCATTGTCCAAGGTCTGAACGAGGAGAGGTTTACTCCAGTCATCGATAAAGCTGTACAGCGTGGAATTCCTGTTATAACTATCGATACGGATGCACCAGCTAGCAAGAGACTGGCTTATGTAGGTACGGATAACGAGGCGGCAGGCGAAAGCATGGGGCGTCTTGTTGTAGAAACTTCAGGCGGAACTGGAAAAATAGGCGTCATTATTGGGAGTGAGCTTGCCGAGAACCAATTGCAGCGGCTGCAAGGGCTAGAAAACATTGTTAGACAATACGAGGATCTGGAGATTGTGGATGTCCGCAGCTCCAACATTTCACATATGGAGGCGATTCAGCAAGCGGCGGGCATGCTGGAGATGCACCCGGACATTACGATCATGGTGGGTACCAGTGCAACAGATGCCCTGGGTGTCCTACAGGCTGCGAAGAGCTTGAAACGGGATGCTCTTACGATCATTGGCTTTGATAATCAGGAAGAGACGCTAGACGGCATTCTCAGGGGTGAAATTAAGGCGACTATAGCACAGCAGCCATTTTTAATGGGGGATACAGCAGTCAAGCTGCTTAACGATCATTTCCAAGGAAAAGCCTTGCTGTCTGAATATTACACAGAGGTAATGGTGTTAGATAAGCAGAATGCCCAGAAGGGAGAAGGCCTGTGAGTATCCGCCAAAAGCTGTTGGTTTGTATTCCGTTCCTGGTAGTCTTGATGAGCACGGTTTCCTTTTTCTTGTTCCAAAGCGGAAAAAGTGTGCAGGAGAGCTATCATTTAATGATGAATCGTATTTTATTGTATAAGGAAGTGTCCTATGAGGTCGGGGAGATTATGCGGTCGATGAACCGTTTTATTATGCAAGTCGATGCGGATAGCCTTCCTGAAGTGGAACAGCACCTGAGCAGTGTTCAGCAGTTGAGACAAGAGCTCGATGGACTAGAAACGATTGGCGGCAGCGATTTGCCGCTTGTAAATTATCGAAATATTATTGATACGTTTTTGGAGCAAGTTGAGACTATGATTGGCAAGATCGACGATCAAGATTCGAATACTATGGCAGGAGCTTACATCGAAGCGGAGAAGACCGAACGCTTTATACGCGAGGAGGCTCAGGGATTAGTCGATATCGAGCTCGATCAGTACAAGCCGATTTATCAGGAGATTATGTCTACCACGGACAAATTGAATACGCTAGGGACCCAACTGGTTGTTACGGTCGCTGTCCTTAGTATCATTCTGGCCATATGGCTGTCGAATAGCATAACGGGGCCGATTCGGCGGCTGGTGGCTACGGCCAAGTTAATATCGAAGGGGCGAATGGACACCAAGGCGCCGGAAAGCATTAACAATGATGAAATTAGCATCTTGTGCCGAACCTTTAATAGCATGATCGATAATATTCAAAGCTTAATGGCTGATAACATGAAAAGTCTGGAGAAGGACCGTCTCGTTAAGGAGCTGGAGCTAAAGATGCTTCAGAGCCAAATTAATCCGCATTTTCTGTTTAATACTCTTAATGCGATTACCAAGTTGGCATATATCGAGGGGGCTACCGAGACAAGCTATCTTACGGTATCGGTATCCCGGCTATTGAGATATAACCTGCAAAAGCTGGACCAAGCGGTACCGTTACGTGAAGAAGTCGAACATGTGACCGAATATATCAACATTCAGAGGGCGCGGTTTCGTGACCGGATTTCTTTTGTCATGGAAATTGATGAGAGAGCACTGGATGGAATGGTTCCATGTCTGACTCTGCAGCCTATTCTGGAGAATGCATTCTTACATGGGATAGAGCAGATGGAAGAGGGCGGCGAGCTCAGGCTTACCATTCAATATGAGGATGAAGGTGTAGGAATTGAGATTCGAGATAACGGCGTGGGTATGAGCAAGGAAACGGTAGAACTGCTTCTCAGATCTTTCCGGGAGGAATCCTCCAGCTTTGGCAGGAGAGGCCAATCTACTGGACTAGGGACACACAATGTATTCAAAAGACTGCATTTATTCTTCAACGGAGAGCAGCGCATCGAAATAGATAGCACCCAGGGAAAAGGAACCGCTATATTCTTCAGGATTCCCTTTCGTACGGTAACCACATGACAAGAAAGGATGATGGCTCATGTTCAGCTTACTTATTGCGGATGACGAAGCGCTGGAGCGGGAGGGTCTTGAGCTGATGATCAGGCATCTTATGCCGGACACCTTTCATTTCCTTCATGCGGAAAACGGACGAAAGGCCATTCAGATTACGGAAGAGGAACGGCCTGATTTTATCTTTATGGATATTAAGATGCCTGGCATCCAAGGGCTTGAAGCTGTACGTCATATTGCTGCCCTAGTTCCCTCAACCAAAATTGTGATGATCACGGCTCACGATTACTTCTCTTACGCGAAAGAGGGCCTGGCTCTAGGAGTCAGAGATTATCTGCTTAAGCCGGCAAGGCCGGAGGAAATACTCCACGTATTACAGCTGTTAGTTGCGGAAAAGGAAGAAGAGAAGCGTGTGCGTAATGAGCAATTAGAGCTTCAGGAGAAACTGTCGCAGCTGATTCCGCTAGCCGAGAACGAGCTCTCTCTTATGCTCATGCTGGAGTCGGTGCAAGAGGTGGAGCTTGAACAGCTTGCAAGTCTGTTAGATATACAGTGGTATAAGGGCTATGCGATGGTATTATCTTTTTTCAGGAAATCCAAAAAGGAGTGGGACGAATTTCAACTGCTCAAGCGGGACATCTATGAAGCGGTTAAGCATTTCACGAAGCCCAATTTGTCCCCGATTGTCGGGCCTATCGTTGGACATCAGATGGCTTTATTCATTCCTCTTCCACCCGGCAGGCACGGTTATTCCCAGCGTATTATTTCCCTGGAATGGGGTGAGCGTATTAGGGGGATTATCGAGGAGAGATTCCAGTTGTCTCTTTCCATTGGGATTGGATCGGTTCAGGAGGGCTGGGACGGAATCAGCCGATCCTACCGGGAAGCCGTTCGGGTTTGCGCGGAGGATAGCGTACTCCTGAATGTACGGCATTACGATGATATGCTCCTCAGCTCAGGGCAGACGAAGATCTCACTGGATGATGAGAAGAAGCTCTTGGATGCTTTGCTGCGGCATAACAAACAGGAAAGCGCAGAGAGACTTAGCTCTTTATATTCCATCTTGGAAGAGAAAAGTTTCGGTTCATTGGCTACCTTGCGCGCAGAGGTCATAGGGCTTCTGATGTTTCTGTGCCGCGCGGTTCAATCTGGTGAAGGTGCTAATCTGATTAGAACCCTGAGTGTAGTAGAGGATCGCGAAGTTCTTCGTAAAACGGCCCTATATTGGCTCGATTCTTTCATCGATGGTTTGATGGAAGAGCGGGAGCAGAGTCGTTCACATGTATTCCGGAGGGCGCTTCTCTATATTGAGCAAAAGTATAAGAAAGACATCTCGATGGAGCACATTGCGGAATACGTGAATCTTAGCCCTCATTATTTCAGTAAATTATTCAAGCAGCATGCAGGAGAGACTTTTATCGATCATGTCACCGGGCTTCGCATTAAGGAGGCTAAGAAATTGATTATGGAACAAAGTCTCAGTTTAAAAGAGATATGCTACGAGGTAGGTTATAAGGACCCTAATTATTTTAGCAGGGTCTTCAAGAAAGCGACAGGAATTACGCCAAGCGAATATCGGCAGCAAATCGAGAAGAAAAGTCCTTGTTAAACCAACAAGGACTTTTTTGTGCTTTATAACCAAATTGTCCTGTAAAAAAAACGCAAGTGGCCCTCTTTCCAGGAGGAAGCAAGGAAATGAAGAAGGAGAGGAAAGAAGTGCAGGTAATGAACACGCCGCCGAAATCACTCCCGTGCTAAGCTTTTTTGTAAGCGCAACCAATTATTTCAGCTGATGAAAAGGGGAGATGAAAGAGTGAGAAAGTACGGTCAAGTTTTTCGTCTAGGGGCAGCTCTATTATTGGCATTATCACTTGCAGGCTGTGGATTGGTCTCCAATGGGGATACCGGAAATAAGGAAAAGACGGCCGCGAAAGACGGAGACAAAATTGTTATCGGAATGTCGATGGACACTTTGAAAGAGGAACGTTGGCAAAAGGACCGCGATATTTTCACCGCTAAGGTAGAAGAGCTCGGAGGCGAAGTGAAGGTGCTCGCGGCCAACGGGGACGATGCTACGCAGATGAGTCAGGCGGAGCAATTAATCTCTCAGGGAGTAAACGTTCTTGTCGTTATTGCCCACAATGCTGAAGCCACGGCGCCGATTGTGGAAAAAGCGCACAAAGAAGGAATCAAGGTTATTGCTTACGACCGTCTGATTAATAACGCGGATGTGGACTACTATATTTCTTTTGACAATGTACGGGTAGGGGAATTCCAGGCGAAAGCGGTGATCGAAAAGGCACCGAAAGGCAACATCGTCTATATCGGCGGAGCCGATACGGACAACAATGCCCATATGTTCAAGGAAGGGGCCATGAATATTCTGAAGCCTCTTGAAGAGAAAGGGGATATCAAGATTGTCTATGACCAGTTCTCCAAGGACTGGAAACCGGAAGAGGCCCTTAAAAATATGGAAAATGCGCTAACTGCGAACAACAATGATGTTCAAGGCGTGGTTGCAGCCAACGATGGAACTGCAGGGGGTTCGATTCAAGCCTTAACCGCTCAGGGGATGGCCGGCAAAATTCCGGTATCCGGCCAGGATGCGGATTTAGCCGCCGTACAACGGATTGCGGAAGGCACCCAGCTGATGACCGTGTATAAGCCGATTAATGCGATCGCAACAGAAGCTGCGGAGATGGCAATGGCTGCGGCCAAGGGCGAAAAGATCACTACTGAAAAGACTGTAAACAATGGGAAGATTGATGTTCCTTCCGTGCTGCTCGACCCGATTGCGGTGAACAAGGACAATTTAAACGTCCTTATCGAAGATGGATTCCACAAGCTGGAGGATGTATACAAGAACGTTCCTAAGGACCAATGGCCCAAACAATAACTAGGTGCAAGGGTGCGGAACCTTAGGGTTCCGCTCTCTGCTGATTCCTGGTCAGAAAGGGTGCGGAAATGATGCATGTATTAGAAATGTCGGATATCACCAAGGAATTCCCTGGAGTTAAGGCCCTGGACCGTGTGAATTTTAAGGTCAGGAAGGGAGAGATTCATGCTCTTTGCGGGGAGAATGGGGCCGGGAAGTCAACACTTATGAAGGTATTAAGCGGCCTCTATCCGGCAGGAACCTATAGTGGAGAGATTATTATTGAGGGACAAAGCAGGCAGTTCCAGCAAATATCGGATGCTGAGAAAGCCGGGATCGCCATCATTCATCAGGAGCTTGCGCTCGTTAAGGAGATGACGGTAGGCGAGAATATCTTTCTGGGAGCCGAGCCGTGCAGGCACGGGGTGATTCAGTGGGATGAATTGTACCATAACGCCTCTGTGTGGTTGAAAAAGGTAGGGTTGAATATTTCCCCAAACGTCAAAATCGGTCATCTGGGGATCGGACAGCAGCAACTCGTTGAAATCGCAAAGGCACTTTCCAAGCATACAAAAATTTTGATTCTGGACGAACCGACAGCGGCTTTGACTGAAAGTGAAGTCTCCATCCTGATGGGGATATTGAATCAGCTGCGCAGTGAGGGCGTTTCCTGTGTATATATCTCGCACAAAATGCCCGAGGTCTTTGCTCTTGCAGATTCCATCACGGTACTCCGTGATGGGCGCACGATAGCGACTCTGGATCGTGAGGAGACGGATGATGATAAGGTTGTATCCCTCATGGTGGGCCGGGAACTGACGGAGAGATATCCGCGAGTTGATCATATACCGGGAAATACCGTGCTTGAGGTAAGCCATTATAACGTATGGCATCCTGAAAAGCGTAATCAAAGAGTGCTTAGGGATATCCACTTCACATTGCGTAAAGGGGAGATTCTTGGAATCGCCGGACTGATGGGTGCGGGACGAACCGAGTTGGCGAGCAGTCTTTTTGGGGCTTATGAAGGCAGGTCTGAGGGAGATGTACGAATCGAAGGGAAAGCGGTAAGGATCAGATCCGTTGCTGAAGCCATCAAAGCAGGGATTGCTCTAGTGACGGAAGACCGCAAACGCCAAGGACTAGTGATGGGCATGGATGTGAAACGAAATACTACGATGGCTGCGATGGGCAAGGTATCGAAGCTTGGTGTTATTAACGAGAATGAAGAGATCAAGTGGGGACGCCAGTATGTGCAGGAGTTAAAGACGAAAACATCTTCGTTGGAAACGTTGGTAGGCACCCTTTCGGGAGGGAATCAGCAGAAGGTTGTACTTGGAAAATGGCTGATGTCCGATCCGAAAATCCTGATTATGGACGAACCTACCCGGGGGATTGACGTTGGAGCGAAATACGAAATCTACAATTTAATGAATCGGCTGGTAGATCAGGGTGTAGCCATTATTATGATTTCCTCGGAGTTGCCGGAGGTGCTTGGCATGAGCGACCGGATTATGGTGATGTGCGAAGGGGAACTTGTGAAGGAATTTCATTGGCGTGAGGCTACCCAAGAGAATATCATGATAGCCGCCGCGGGAGGTAAATAATATGCAGCTTCAAAAGGAACTTCAAGATCGAAGAGATGTCCCTGCGACCCGAAAGTCACTCTGGAGCAGCTTGTTTGGTGAAATGGACGTACGTGCATATACCATGGTAGGGGCGTTGGTATTGCTGTGGGTCCTGTTCGGTATTCTGAATCCTACCTTTTTGACCTCGCGAAACTTATCTAATCTATTCACCCAAATGTCCGTGACTTCCATATTGGCTATTGGGATGGTACTGGTCATTGTAGCGGCTCATATCGATCTTTCAGTAGGTTCGATCGTAGGTTTGACCGGAGGCATAGCCGCTATACTGAGTAATTGGCTGGGACTGCCGGCGATTATCGTCATTCTTGCAACCATGGCTGCCGGAGCGGTACTGGGTCTGCTTCAAGGATGGCTCGTGGCTTACAAAGCAATTCCTGCTTTCATCGTCACTTTGGGTGGCATGATGGTGTTCCGTGGCGTGTTAATGGGTGTCACCGAGTCGAAGACAATTCCCATATCCGATCCGGTGATTGGATTGCTGGGAAATGCTTATTTTGCTAAAGGGTTCGGTATCGTGATCGGTTTGCTGGCCGTGGGATTTCTTCTGTGGAGTACCTATAGGAAGCGAAGCTCCCGGCAAAAATACGGCTTCGAGGTTGCGCCGCTTGGCGTGGATATCATCAAGGTTTTTTTCCTCGCATTGCTGGTTGGATCGTTCGTATTCGTCATGAACAATTACAAAGGGATTCCTTTTCCTATTATCTTCGTTATTGTATTGGCGATTATTTTCTACTTTATTTCAACTAAGACCACCTTTGGACGTCATATTTATGCCATTGGAGGGAATATGGAGGCTGCCCGCTTGTCGGGTATTCCTATTAAGCGGAAGACGATGCTGATCTTTGTACTAAACGGACTGCTCGCTTCGATTGCGGCCATCGTCCTGACTTCCCGCCTAGCTTCTGCGACCATCACTGCCGGCAATATGGCTGAGATGGACGCTATTGCCGCTTGCGTCATCGGTGGAACCTCACTGATGGGCGGGGTCGGTACCGTCATAGGTGCCATTATAGGCGCATTGGTGATGACCACCCTCGATAACGGGATGTCACTCATGGGGTTGGAATCCTTCTGGCAGTACGTAGTTAAGGGCTCCATCCTGGTTATCGCCGTTTGGCTTGATATCTCTAACCGCCGAAAGGGAGTAAAGTAGGACTCACTCATATGGCTTATAGGAAGAGGCTGCCCCCTAGATCACCGAAGCAAGGGGGCTAGCCTCTTATACTTATTTTAGAGAGGAGAACGTCACCGTGGACCAAAATATAAAAGAAGCGATAGTCAGGGGAGAGACCTCGCTTGGCATCGAATTTGGATCTACCCGTATCAAGGCTGTGCTGATGGATCACCATTTTAAAACAATCGGATCCAGCAGTTATGAGTGGGAAAATCAATTGATCGGCGGTTATTGGACCTACGATCTTAATGAAGTGATTATCGGGTTGCAAGAAACCTATGATCAACTAAGGCAAAAGGTCGCTAATAATTATGGTGTAACATTGCAAAAAATCGGATCCATCGGATGTTCCGCCATGATGCAGGGCTATATCGCACTTGATCATGCGGGGGAGCTACTGGTTCCGTTCCGTACGTGGCGCAATGCCACAACGAGTATTGCTGCAACGGAGATAACTGAGAAACTCAATTTTAAAATTCCCCAACGTTGGAGCATCGCACATTTGTATCAAGCGATTTTAAACGATGAAGATCATGTCCCTAACATAGATTATATTACGACTTTGTCGGGTTACATTCATTGGCTGTTGACCGGTTCCAAGGCTCTTGGCATGGGGGATGCCTCAGGGATGTTCCCGATCGATATATCTGCACAGCAATACAATGAAGATATGGCCAAGCTGTTTGACGATTTAATCGCCGATAAAGGCTACCCGTGGAATCTAAAGGATATTTTACCTAAAGTATATACTGCAGGTGAAGCCGCTGGCTTTCTCAGTGAAGCTGGTGCCCGACTATTAGATCCATCAGGCAACCTTCAAGCAGGTATTCCATTATGTCCTCCAGAGGGCGATGCCGGAACCGGCATGGTCGCTACGAACAGTATCAAAAAATGTACAGGCAACATTTCCGTAGGCACGTCGATATTTGCCATGTTTGTCCTAGAGAAAGACTTATCCGCGGTGTATCCTGAGATTGATATCGTGACTACACCGGATGGCAGCCCTGTCGGTATGGTTCTAGCTAATAACTGTTCGAGCGATATTAATGCATGGGTCGGCTTGTTCCGTGAATTTAGTGAAGCAATGGGACTGAAAACGGATATGAATCAGCTATTCAGCGTCCTGTTCAACAAAGCGCTGGAAGCAGACGCTGACGGGGGCGGATTGCTGAGCTTCGGCTACTATTCTGGCGAGAACATTACCGGGCTTGCCAAGGGTCGTCCGTTGTTCGTTCGTTCTCCGGAAAGCCGCTTCAATCTGGCAAACTTTATAAGAGTACATCTGTTCACCGCGTTTGCTGCACTAAAGCTTGGGATGGATATTTTGACACAGAAGGAGAATGTAACGATTGACCGGATTCTGGCGCATGGCGGGTTGTTTAAGACACCGCTAGTTGGCCAAAAAATGTGTGCTGCGGCACTGAATGTCCCTGTTTCTGTCATGTCTACCGCTGGTGAGGGCGGCGCATGGGGGATGGCCATTTTGGCTTCATATATGGTTAATAAGGAGCAGCACGAGAATTTAGCTGATTACCTTACCACTAAAGTATTCATTGATGCGGATACAGAAGGGCAAGAGGTATACCCTAACAGCACGGACGTGAATGGTTTTGTTTTGTTTATGGAGCGTTATACAAAAGGTCTAGCAATTGAGCAGGCTGCGGTAGATTACTTTGTGGAGAATTGGAAGAAGTAACAAACCACCATGGAATCTGCCTACGGTAAACCGATAATCATGATCTCCGAACCCTCCTGTGGTAAACTATGACAAAAAGCACAAATCTATTTCCTCGTCAAAAGGAGGCTGCTATGAGCGATGCGGCACTGGATCTGCAGTTACTGGATCATTTAAAGCCGGAATTAACCTCATTTTGTTACCGAATGTTGGGGTCCATCGAAGACGCAGACGATGCGGTTCAGGAAACCTACATCCGTGTTTGGCAAAGCTGGAATTCATTCAGGCAGGAATCGTCACACAAAACGTGGATTTATCGGATTGCCTCCAACTTGTGTTTGGACAAACTAAGACAAGCCAAACGCCGTACCCTGCCCGTCGATCTGTCGGATCCGGCGGTCTCCATCATCCCACCCAGTGAAACATTGCCGGACTCTTCCTGGATCTGGCTTACCCCCGATTTGGGGGAGAATCCCGAAGAAGCGCTTATTCGCAAAGACACCCTGCAGCTCGCCTTCATCGCGCTCTTGCAAGCCTTGCCTCCGCGCCAACGTGCCGTACTTATTTTGAAGGATGTGTTCGACTGGTCCTCCAAAGAGATCGCGGAAACTTTGGGGATGTCGCCGGCCGCCGTAAACAGTGCCCTGCAAAGAGCCAGGGAGACGATGAACCGAACCCGGCTCCGTTCTGAAGAGCTCAGCCGGACGGTGGATGCCGAACCTGATCATGAGCTGCTGTCACGGTATGTGGATGCCTTTGAACAATTCGATATCGATGCCCTGGTTGCGTTATTCCATGAGGAAGGCTGCATGTCCATGCCGCCGTTTGCCATGTGGGTGCAGGGCAAGGACGATTTGTTCAAGTTTTTCTCGCTTACCCGATGGCATTGCGAGGGCTCCCGCTTTTTGCCGGTCACGGTAAACGGCGGCTATCCGGCTTTTGCCCAGTACATGCCGGGTCCTGAAGCATCCGTCCTGGTCCCTTGGGGAATTCACGTCATTGAAGTCAAAGACGGGAAGATCGTCCACCTCCAAAATTTCATTAACGCCAAATTATTTTCACGATTTGGACTTCCGGAGCAAATCGACCGATGAAATTCGAATATGAAGTACGTCTATATTATTGAAAACTAAAAAAACGAGAAAATTAGCGAGGTGTTTTTGAAATGGGAACAAGTAATCCGACGAAGGTAACTGTTGAGGCAGTCGTTCAGGCGCCTATTGAAAAGGTATGGAACTGTTGGACGGAGCCGGAGCACATTACGAAATGGAACCAGGCTTCCGAAGACTGGCATGCCCCGAGGGCAGAGAATGATTTGCGGGCCGGCGGCAAGTTTTTGACCCGGATGGAAGCCAAGGATGGCAGCATGGGGTTTGATATGGGCGGTGTATATGACGAAGTGAAAACACATGAATTGATTTCATATACGATGGGAGACGGGAGAAGGGTGGACATTACCTTTACGGCTCAGGGCAGTGAAACCAAGGTCGTCGAAACTTTTGACGCCGAAAGCACACATCCGGTTGAGGTCCAGCAAGCGGGCTGGCAAGCGATTATGAACAATTTCAAAAAGTACACGGAAGAATCCTAAGTATAAAGGAGGTACAGTCGATGACAGTAAAACTCACCCCATATATCACATTAGAGGGAAGAGCCAGGGAAGCTATTCAGTTTTATGAACAGGCGATCGGCGCTAAGGTTGTTTCCATCATTACTTACGGAGATATGCCGGACATGTCCAATACTTTTAATGAAGAACTGAAGAACCTGGTGGCTAACGCAAAGGTGCAAATAGGCGAGGCGGAACTCATGTTTTCCGACAATCCGTTTGGTTCGCCTATTCCCAGCGGTAAAAAGGTTACCATTTGCATTACAACGAACGACGTGGAAACATCAAAGCGATACTTTGAGGCGCTGAAGGAAGGCGGCCAAGTCAATATGCCGTTTCAGGAAGAGGCTTTCAGCCCTGGATTTGGGGATGTCACGGACAAATTCGGAGTTACCTTTCAAATATATACGGAAATTTAGTGTTAATATAGAAGAAGGCCGCCCTCTTAGCGGGGAGGCCTCTTTCTATACTTGTTTGATGATTGGAGAGGGACCTATGAAAGAATTCGAAATATTAACGAGTGTCGAATCGGCATATGAATTTATAGGACGCCATCGGTTATCGTTTCTCTATATCACGATGACGGGCTGTAGCGTTTGTCATGCATTGCAGCCGCAGGTGCAGAAATTACTAACGAAATACCCGGATATTCAACTCGGGACGATAAATGCGCAAGAAGTTCCGGCGGTCGCGGGGAGCTTTTCTGTTTTCACTGCGCCCGTATTATTGCTTTATGTGGAGGAGAAAGAGTATATCCGTGAAGCGAGAATCGTGCATCTGGATCTGCTGGACGAGAAAATCCGCAAAATTTATGATTTAGCGACGGGATGAATTAGGCGGTAAAGAAAATAGACAGCCCGCATCTGGAGCTGGATCGTTTTGTGCAGGTAAGCACGGATATTCTCAGAAATCCTCATCGCATGCTCGATGTTTTCCAGTTCCATGATTGCAATAGATCTTTTCAAGTTCACGGTTTCCTCGGAATAAACAGAGCTCTGGAGTACCTGAATCATTCTGATTTTAAAAAGGTGCGCCTCATGATATAGACGATATTCGTTATCAGGATCCCGCTCCGCAGTGAACAGGCCGCTTTTCTCCCAGTAACGGATTGCGGATTTAGGAGCCCCCGTCCTTCTGGAAACCTCGTCGATGCTGAACTGTTGCTTAAAGTCGTATGCTTGATTGTCTTCAGAATACGATTTCAGCTCCCTTACGAGTTGATCCAGGCTTGCTTTTTCCCGATGGAGCATGACCTCCTTATCTCTGACGATCCACAATGCCTCGTCCAAATCATTTCGCCCAAGGCAATGCATCACCTCGCTCGTTACCTCCATACCGAATGCGGGAGCCATGGCTTGAATACATGCCAGATAAGCCTCATGCCGTTCCGTATATATACGGTATCCATTTGCGGATCGATCCGCAGGAGGAATTAACCCCTTGGCTTCATAGTTCCGCAAGGTGTTGGCGCTTAATCCGTATTTTTCCGCCAGTTTTTTTGGTTGAAAGTCCATGCTATCCCGCCTTCGTAATAAAATACATAAACATTAAAACCCTTGTAATGTTATTCTGGTTATCCTATTGAAATCCTTCACTTGTGTATCCTAAACCTTCCAATTGGCTTGCATGTCGTATGATGGAGATAATCCATTTCAAGGAGGAATAAGTATGACAAAACCAGTATTCCGTTACGACATGACCATCGAGGAGATTTGCGAGATAGGAAATCAGTATATCGATCTGGTATGGAAGGCATTATATGATTCGATGCTCGATGAGTTAACGATCGCTTTTCAAGAAATTGAGGACGCCGCCTATGGCCGCTATTTGGACCGGTTGATGCCCGCATTGTTTGAAGGTCTTGAAGACGCCGGGTTCGAAGTCACGGAGCCCCTCAAAGAGGATGATTTCGTGATCGGGAACTGTCTGCTATTTCGCAACTCGCTTGAAAAATGGGGAACAGAAGATCATAGATCCCGAATGTTCTGGAATGTGATACGAAGTAAGGATAGTCAACAGCCGATCGGAACTTTATTGACGGAAATCCCGCATTCGCATCTGAAGTTCGACATTCCTGCGGCACCTGTACTATATTCGCTAAGAGAGTACGAGAGGGAACCTATCGCCCAAGGAATTCGACGGATCAAGGAATAACAAAAGGGAGGGTTTATATGCTGCCTTTTTATGCGCTTATCGTATCTTTCTTGCTGTTCAAGGGTCTTGGCCTGCTCGGCTTGTCCTATTTCGGGGGCTGGCAGACTTCTCTTCAAGGAGCGGTGGCCGTCATGCTGCTGCTTGCCGCATCCGCACATTGGGGGACCAGACGCCCGGATTTAATCCGTATGGTTCCTCCGGCATTTCCCAGACCGGATCTGATCGTAACTGCCACCGGGGTATTGGAAGTCTTGGGGGCTATCGGTATTTTGTTCCCGTACACCTCAAAGGCTGCCTCCATTGGTTTGGTCCTACTTCTGGCATGTATGTTTCCCGCTAATGTGCGAGCAGCCAGGGAGAGATTAAGGATCGGGGGCCGACCCGTACCTAAATTACTACTACGAACCGTAGTTCAGATTTTCTTTATTGGGGCTATTCTTGTGGCAGGCTGGATGGGTTGAAAAATTTTTCGTGAATTGATTTTCCGATACATCGATGAATGTAAAACCAATACTAAATTTAAAGAGTTGCCCCAATCATGGTGCGACTCTTTTTTTGCACTTTCTTGTCTCTGAGGAAGTGAATCGCGGCAATTTCCAGAATTCAGGTAATAAGTAGGTGGGATTTGGGACAAACGGTCTCTATAATGGAAATAAGATACATATCGAATAGGGCAAATAGGAGGTTATCCTGTGGGAAGATCATTCGCAAATTTGCATATGAAATCGAACAACCTGTCCGAAGTGGAATTCATGACCTTCAAAAGTAAAGCGGATCGGGAAATACAAGATTCATTATTGAAGTTGGGTTTTCAAAATTAGAGCATCTGAACCAAAGGTAGAAGAAAGGATGACGGAAGTGCCAAATGATAACCATGCCAGCCCTCCTTCTTCTATTAGAGAAGATGGCCGTTATACCATTGACCTGACGGGTTCTCGCAGTCACACCCTTGTCCGACAGCCCGGTGTAGGCAGTCTGTCTATCGGACCGTCGGATTTGGGTAGGAAGGCGGACCTTTACGTCCCGTCCGATGCCGACATCGACTGGAGCGTATTCGATCCCTTTGCCACGCCGGCGGGCTCGCCTTGGCCGCGGTTTCTGCACTATACAGGCAGCGATGCCGGTTTCTTCAATTGGGCGCAGACCCGCCCCATTGAACAGATGACCTGGGCTCCGGTCCTGTCTGCCGATACCGTGGTGGACGCCCGCGAGTCCATTTTACATAGCTTTCATATCAAGTTGGGTCAAACCGGGGGTCATCTGAGTTTGAAGCTTCCGAAGAGTTCCTTCCGCCTGAGCTTGTCCGGCGATCTATCCCGATTCTCTGCTACCGGAGATATACCGTCTTCCCTTGCAGTAGCGCCGTGCACGAGCCGACGTAAGAGTGACCCTTCTTTTGTGCTGCCTGACTTGGGAGAGTTGCATCAGGTGTCTAGTCTGACGCTGCAAAACACGCCGCTGGGACAGCCCATCTCGCTAAGGTGTCTGGATCGGTTCCCCAACCTGGATTCACTGAGTTTGTGGGGGAACTTCTCCGACCTGGAATCATTGGCTCGTCAGGCCCGCTTAACGAATCTGGAGCTGCGCTTCATGCCGGATCTAAAGGACTTGCCAACCCTGGATACGTGGCCGTTACTAGACCGATTTATCGCCTACAATGTGGAGGAGGCCGGGGGTAAGCGCCTCAGGCAGCAAATGAAGGCACGCGCCATAGTCCGTCCATGGGCTGACCATCATTCAGTAAGCCAATTGCGAAAGCCGGAGTGGTGGACGACCGAGTATGGACGCCCATTTTCGTCCTGGCCTAAGCGAATGGCTAGGATAGCTAACGAGGCTTACGACGCTGCACAGGCAGCCTTGGCCCAGGCCCGCAGCCTGGCCGACGCCGAGGCGGCTATTACGGCTTTCACCGTGCGATTCAATACTCTCAAAGGCATCGAAACGACCGAAAGGGAGGACCTCGGCGAAGCGGTATGGCAGCTCAGCCAGTCCGGGCATCGGATCGGCCAGCCTATTCCAGAGGAAATGGCTCAAGGCTGGTTCGATGCAGCGCGCGATTACTGATTTGAACGAGCCTATGAACAGGGGGTATTCATGTACATCGTATCTCGGCCAAAGCCGCTATCTGAGGGGCAAAATCACATGCTTGCAAAGGAAGATGCTTCTGTTTTCCCACCAGGCTATCTCCGATTTTTGCGGCGATTCGGAGAAGGGACCTACAGAGGATGGATGAATGTCCAATTGCCTGATCCGAAGGTGCTTAAGCCTTTTGCCGAGTATGAGTTATGGGAGTTTGACGAAGACAGCCCCATTACGGAGCAACAGATCGGCGAGTGTATCGCGTTAGGCACAACGGTTGACGGCGACTTTCTGGCGGTACATCCCCGGACGGGCGGACTGCTCTGGCTCCCCCGGCATGCGGAGCAGGTAATGGCGATCTCGCTGCAGACGCTAGATCAGAAGCAGGAAGACGACGAGATGTACACCTTGGTGCTGGACGAAATATACCGGCAGGTATATGGAAGAAGCCCAGAGGAAGCCGTCTATTATGAACCGTGGACGGGGACTCGAAACTATCTCTTCTTTCGGTTGCGGCCTGGCCAAGGTCAGCCTTCGTTGCCCGAGCTAGCTGAAGCGTGCAGAGCCGAATTTCCGCCGGACATGACGATTGAGACCCCTTTTGTTTGCCTTCTGTTCTACCGTAAACTTGGCGGTTATATCCGATTGAATTATGCCTATGGGCAAGAGGTGGCCGTATTCTATGAACAGGATGAGCACCAGGCGTTTGCTGTTTTAGAGCAATGGCTATTGTCTAAAGGGTGCGAAACAACATAAGATTTGGAACTAGGAGTGGTAACGGATGATCGTTCTAAAAGATATCGGGAAGTTCAAGGAGCTGCCGGAAATCGCAATGCATATTTACCAAGGGGATATTCCGGCTTTACAAGCTGCTCTTGCGGCAGGCTGGGATATCGAGGAGGGCATCGTACTCAGCAAGTACAGCACGTTAAGTCCGTTGGACCTGGCGCTTGTATCGCAGAGAGCCGATGTTGTAAAGCTGCTGGTAGAGCACGGCGCTAACCTGAATGTGAAACAGAATCCGGCCTTTTTGCGGGCTGTCCGCTATTGCAAGGAGGACCTCGTTCGCTACATAACAGCGCAAGGGGCCAAGCTGGATATGGTCAATCAAGTGGGATCAGGCGCTTATTCACAGGCCTACTACGGCAACAAGAAGAATATCCCGCTTATCCATGAGCTGGGTTTGGATATCAAGGAGCATGGCGGTGACGTATTGCGCCAAGCCGTGTCGGACCATGACCTTAAGACACTCACGTATCTGCTCGATCAAGGGGTGGATATCAACTATAATCAACCGGATATGGTATATCCTTATCGGGCAACCCCATTGACCGTTGCCGCCCGGATGGGGAGTATGGCTATGGTCAAATTTTTGATTGAACACGGTGCTGACGTGACTTTGGCTGAAAAGGACGGCGATCGGCCGTACACGATTGCGGTGAGCAATAAGGACACCGTCATGGCGGACTATTTGAAATCGCTGGAGCCGGCTGAATTTCATAATTTGGAGAACAAAAAGTATGAGCTGAAAAAGTATAAATTAACCGATGAACTGGTCCGTTTTCTTACTGGAGACAGGCTGCGTCTTGAATTGGCGCAAAATGAGTATGAAATCGGATATATCGACTTTTTCGCATTGACCGATACGATCGAGATGAAAGTCGGCAGGCAAAAGCTCCTGCGTTTATCCGCCGATATCGACAATTACTCCGATTTGCTGCTTCTTTGGAATCCGAAGAACAAAGGCCGGATCGGCTGTTATGATGTGGAGCATCAGAATTATGCGGATTTATGCAGCTTTGGAGAGTTCCTCGTTCAGCCTGAAAGGCACCTTATCAATTTTCTTGAGGGTGCTTAAAATTTAAACAAAGTTTAAACTCGAGATCACCTTAAAGCCAACCTGAGGATGTTAGGATGCTATTGAGGTGAGAAAATGAACGTTAAGAAGAGGAACTGGGCAGGATATATGGCGTGTATTTGCGGGCTATTATATGCACTTCCGCACTTTTGGTGGGGCTTGGGAATTTCGTTCGCTTTTCCGGGAGACTTTGCAAAGGCACCTGACGAATTGGTATCACGACTGATTGGTTATTGGTTTATGGGAGCAGTGGCCGTGCTGGCTGCCTTTTTGAGCCTGGCATTCGTTTATAAGTGGGGAGATAAGCTGCCTAAGCGATTGAAGCTCATTTCCGCATGGATCGGATGTATGGGATTATCCTTATGGGGCTTTAGCTTCTTTGTTCTGAAATTTCAAATGGCGATCGGACGTGTCGTGTCCGCGCCTGCTTTTGTAGAGCAGGATGCCAGTCCGATGGCGGCATGGGGATATGTATGGTATGCACTGTTTCTTGGCTGGGGAATCTCGCTTGGCTGTGCTGCCTATTTCGAAGGGAAATTCACAAAGAAATCCATGGCTCAACGCGCATAGATAAAGTTATTGGCGAAGGGTATCCTTACGGGTGCTCTATTTTTTTGCAAATTTAACTTGTTCTGCTTAGTTAGCTGTATGATTATAATCAAAGTTAATTCAAAAACTGGATTCTGGAGGAATGATTTATGAACGGAATAGCGCGGACACCCGAGCCCCCTTATTACGCCGTTATTTTTACATCGGAAAGAACGGATGGGGATCAAGGATATGCAGAAATGGCAGAAGAAATGGAGAAACTCGCGTATTCCCAGCCTGGATTCCTAGGTGTAGAAAGCGCCCGGGAAGGCTTAGGCATTACGGTTTCCTATTGGGAGTCGCTCGAAGCTATTAGGAATTGGAAGCAGAACGAACGACATTTGATTGCCCAGCGGCGGGGGATGTCCGATTGGTACCTCACATATAAAACGAGAGTTTGCAAGGTCGAACGGGATTATGGGTTTGAGAAAAATGCGGAACCGCTATATTGACAACTCCGATCACTATTCCTATAATACATAGTATAATACTAGGAATTAATTTGTTGAGGTTATGGCTCTTTTGTTTAACTATAACTTAAGGAGTGTTTAACATGGCTGATGTACATACTTTCAAAGCAACCGCACACTTGCAAAATGGAGTTCAAGTCAAAACCACATCCAGAAATTTTGAGATCACGATCGATGAGCCGAAGAGTTTAGGCGGGACGGACACGGGAATGAATCCGGTCGAAGTGCTTCTTGCCTCGTTAGGGGCATGCCAGTCTATTGTGGCAAGGGTTTATGCTCCTAAGTTTGGCGTAAAGCTGAATGACTTCCGTGTGGAGGTTGAAGGTGACATTGATCTCGACGGTTTTTTTGACAGATCTTCCGTTCGTCCCGGTTACTCCGATATCCGTTATACGTTCCGGATTCAAACCGACTCGCCCAAAGAGAAGGTGGAAGAATTCGTACAGTTTTTGGAGAGTAAATGCCCTGTTGGCGATACCATTGCAAATCCGGTAAATCTTAAATTGGAGAACATTATAATTGAAAAGTCAGTAGAGGTATAAGCTCCGAATCTGATGAAGATGAAGAGAGAGCAGCATGCAGCGGTAAACGGGCGTGCTGCTCTTTTTGCTGATCAAGTCACAGAAGATTTCCGTTCATCGTCTTGTATGTATCAGACCCGAAAGGAATGGTACACATGACAGAAAATAATTACGGGTCCCCATGGGACGTTATCATCATCGGAGCCGGCGCCGCAGGATTAACAGCCTCTATTTATTTGGCAAAGGCAGGAAAGAATGTATTGCTTCTCGAAAAAGGATCCTATCCGGGAGGTCGGGCCATTTCTACGGAGATGGCAGGCGCGCGTGTGAATTTGGGCGGTCATGCCCTCTTTAGAAATGCCTTCCGAATTCTGCACGAGGTAGGCGTCACTGTGGAAGGAACGGCGCCGAAGCCGCCAGGCCTGCTTATGTTCAAAGAAGCGGACGGTAAGGAAAGAGCTGTGCCGCTCTCGCAATTATTACTTGGATCATTCTTGACGTTTCACGAGAAAATTCAGCTGGTTCGCTTTTACAGCAGCCTTCGTAAGACAGACACTTCCGCGCTGCAGCATGTGCCGCTTCGGGCGTATCTGGAATCTCATATTTCCAGTCCGCGGGTGCGCAGTGTCCTGGAAGCACTGGTTCGTTTATCCACTTACTGCGAAGCTCCTGATTTACTGAGCGCCGGGGCTGCTATTCATCAACTCCAGCATGGCCAGGTTTTGTATATTGATGGAGGCTGGCAGACGCTTGTGAACAAGCTGGTGGAGCAAGCGAAGAAAGCGGGCGTGTCGATTCGCCCAAGCTCACCCGTCCTGGAAATTAAAGGCAGCTACCCGAAGATGAGCCTCGTCTTGAAGGATGGGACACAGCTAGCGTCCAGCTTCATTATATCCACGGCCGGGCCGGCGGATACGATGTCTCTTCTTAATCCCGCTCTGCCACCGGACGAGGCGGCCATTTATCAGCAGCTTATTCCTGTGCGTGCAGCATGCCTCGATCTTGTGGTATCCGGGATGCCAAGGCCCAAAACGAAGTTTGTACTTGGTGCTGATGTTCCGTGGTACTACTCCAATCATTCCGCTGTCGCAGCACTCTCCGATCAGCCCGGAACAGAGGTAATCCATGTCATGAAGTATCTGCCCGCTTTGAACAAGAAAGACCCCAAGCAGGATGAACGTGAACTTCAAGGCTTTCTCGACAGCATACAGCCCGGGTGGCGTGAGCATGTCATTAAGCAGCGCTTTCTGCCTTCTATGCTTGTATCGCATAGTATGGTTATGGCCGCGAACGGGGGGCTCCCGAACAGACCCGGGCCTGAGGTCAAAGGGCGGCCGGGTCTGTATGTCGCCGGGGATTGGGTCGGATCTGAAGGGTTACTGCTAAACGCTTCATTGGCGAGCGCAAAAGAAGCGGCAACATTAATAACCAATTACGAACAAAAGTAATAAAAGACGTTAAGAGAGGGGTACAACGTGGAGCTGGATTCTGTATACAAGGAATATAGGCTTTTATTGCTTTCCATTGCATATCGAATTTTAGGGTCTGTCACCCATGCCGAGGACTTGGTGCAGGATGTGTTTGTAACCATGCAGCAGCGGGGCACCAATCTGGAAGAAGATGGGATACGCAATCTCAAAGCATACTTATGCAAGATGGTTACCAACCGCTGTCTCGATTACATGAAATCCGCAAGCAAAAAGAGAGAGGTGTACGTCGGCCCCTGGCTGCCGGAGCCCCTTGTGCAAGACTATACGGACATTCCTGGTTATGGTTATGCTGCCGGTGAGGACCCGCTCCAAAGAATTGTTCTGGAGGATACTATATCCTATGCCTTGCTTGTCATGATGGAACGATTGACCCCCATGGAGCGGGCCGTGTTCATTTTGCGGGAGACCTTTCAATACGAGTATCGGGATATTGCCGAATTTGTAAATAAAACCGAGCTGGGTTGCCGTAAAATTTATAGCCGCCTGAAGCGGAAAATCCAGGATGACGGGCCCTATCCCGAGGTTTCCCCCAGCCCTCATTCCGAACAGCTCATTCTCCAATTTCTCCATGCGACGACAACCGGCGATATGGAAGGGTTATTTGCGATGCTCGCCGATGATATTGTGCTCTATTCCGATGGCGGAGGCAAAGTCATGGCGGCCATTCATCCGGTTACATCGAGCAAGCGCGTGTTCGCCTTTATTCAAGGACTCTTGTCGAAGGAAAATACAACAGGCAGTGTGCGTCTGATCAAGATAAACGGGCAGTTGGGTTTTGTGTTGCGCAGCTCCTCCGAGCCTTTCCCGACCCTTATCAGTCTGGAAGTGAAAGAGGATCGTATCCAGCAAATTTATTTCCTTCGTAATCCCGATAAAATGCAGCATTTGAATCTGGGATAAAAATAGCTTGTTTTTAAGATCAGCGGCGTAAAAATTCCGGTAGAGCATCACGAGTTCACTTGCTCCTTATATAAAGTAATGTTTTATAATAGAGCTACCGATACATAGCTGGCGCCACAGAATTGCGTAGATGAAAGGTGCAGATTGCCAGTTCAATTAAATTAATGGAGGCGCTTACTTATGGACCAACAATTTCAGCAAGAAGGATACTTTGGGGAGTTCGGAGGCAGCTTCGTCCCGCCGGAATTGCAGGAAGTCTTGAACTATCTGAGTGAGCAATTTTACAAGTTTAAAGATGACCCGGGTTATAAGGAAGAGCTTCGCTTTTATCTGCGAGAATACGTGGGGCGCGAGAATCCGCTGACGTATGCGGAGCGGCTGACCAAGGCTTGGGGAGGGCCGAAGATTTACTTGAAGCGTGAGGATCTGAATCATACCGGAGCGCATAAGATCAACAACGCTATCGGTCAGATTCTGCTCGCTAAGCGGATGGGAGCCAAGCGGATTATCGCCGAGACCGGTGCCGGACAACATGGTGTTGCCACAGCAACGGCCTGCGCCATGTTTAATATGGAATGCGTCATCTACATGGGAGCTGAAGATACCCGTCGTCAGGCGCTAAACGTGTTCCGAATGGAACTGCTCGGCGCAACTGTAGTGCCGGTCCAAAAAGGCCAGGGGCGACTGAAGGACGCGGTCGATGAGGCACTGGACGATCTAGTTCGCAACTATAAAAATACGTTTTATTTGCTCGGTTCCGCAGTTGGCCCTCATCCGTTTCCGACAATGGTCAAGCACTTCCAGTCTATTATTAGCGAAGAATCGAAGCAACAGATTATGGAGAAAGAAGGTCGATTGCCGGATGCTGTAGTGGCCTGTGCGGGCGGCGGAAGTAATGCAATTGGTGCATTTGCCCACTACATCGACGAGCCAAGCGTTCGCTTGATCGGCGTTGAGCCCGATCAGGCGCCATCCTTAACCCAGGGTGTCCCGAGTATCCTTCACGGCTTCAAGTGCTTAGTGCTGCTGGACGAGGAAGGCCAGCCGAGGAAGACCTATTCGATTGCCGCGGGACTTGACTACCCGGGCATTGGACCGGAGCATAGCCACCTGAAGGTGACGGGCCGGGCTGAATATGTAACTGTCACCAATGAGGAAGTGCTGGAAGCCTTCAAAGAACTGTCCCGCACGGAGGGAATCATTCCTGCCCTAGAGAGCGCGCACGCAGTTGCATACGCGAAGAAGCTGGCGCCGACGATGGGGCGGGATCAAATTATTATCGTCAATTTGTCTGGCCGCGGGGATAAGGATGTAGAACAAGTGTATCAAATGCTCAAATAAAACACGGATCAATGATTGGAAGGAAAGCACGGGGCACCCCAAAGGTGCCCTTTTTCCATGTTAAAGCCCCTTTACCGTCCAGAGTTATATGTTCTTAATGTACTAAGCTTTCCAGATCCGGCTGTAATTTCGACCGCAGGACATAGAGCATGATGGCACCGACAAGGAATGCGGCGGCATCCGCGATGACAAGCGACCAGACTACCCCGTGGAAGCCGCTCATACGATTGGCGATAAACAGCACCGGAATCAGAGTAATCCCTTGAATAACCGACATGATAAACGCAGCGGTTCCTTGCGCGGTTGCCTGGAAGATCCCCGTAAACAACGTGGTCATTCCTGTAATGAACAAGGATAAGAACGTCACATGCAGAATGTAGCTGCCCATTTGGATTAATTGCGGGTCATTCGTAAATAAACCGATCAAGTGGTCGGAAATCAGATAGACGAGGACGCCGAACACGACGGCTAACGCCAGAATCGCCTTAATCGTGAATCCAATGGTATGCTTCATGCGTAATTTATTCGCTGTAAAAGTGAAGGCAATCAAAGGCACGACTCCCTCGCATAAGCCCATCAGAATAAATTCGGGAAATTGCAATAAACGGGATGAAATTCCGTAGGCCGCTACGGCCTGATCTCCATAATCGACAAGAAAGTGGTTAAAGATGAGCGACATGGCGCCTAAGAAGATACTCATAATAAAGACGGGAACTCCGATTTTAAGTACATTGCTCAGGATGTCCTTGGATACCTTGAACCATTTGACGGAGGCGGTTAAAAATTGGCTCTTAGATCCCATATGGAAGAGGAAGAATACACATGCAACCAAGTTAGAAATAACCGTAGCGGACGCAACACCGATCACTCCCCAATGGAAAACGAAGATGACTATCGCATCCAGCACAATATTTACGATTACACTAAGTATCATCCCGATCATCGAGGTGATTGCCGCTCCTTCGGAGCGCACGATATTCTCCAGCGTGAAGAATAACACGACGATGGGTGAGCCGATTAACATCACCGTGACATAGTCCTTCGTGAATCCGAAGGAGTCCGGCGTTGCCCCCAGTCCATGAACGATGGGATTGATTAACGGGAGGCTGACGGCCATTACAATCAGGCCAAGAACTAGGCTGCTGTAAAAGGCGAAGGATGACACATGCTTTACATCATCATACCGTTTCTCTCCCAGCAAACGGGAGATAAATGCACCGCTGCCGATACCTATCAAATTTCCTAACGCCATGATGGCTGCGAATAACGGCAAGGTTAGTGCGAGAGCGGTTAGCATGGCCGTATTGTGCAGGGTGCCAAGGAAATAGGCATTCAGGATGGAGTAGATGACACTCATTGACGTGCCTAGCATCATCGGTACAGCGAAGTGGGCCACGGCTTTTCCGATGGGTGCCTTTTCGAAGTAATGAAGGTTTTCTGAATCCATGAAGATCACTACTTTCATCATTTATTTCGGCTTCAATCTAACAGTGTTAGGTTGTGCCTTACAGTGTTAGATGATATCATGACCTTAAGAACATGTAAAGCATAAACTTACACTGTTAGATAAAAGGACGGATACCGATGAAAAAGCAGCAGCCTCAGATTTCAGAGGATAAAATATTAGAGGCCTCGTGGGAGCTTCTTGGCGAGGAAGGGATCGAGAAGCTCAGCATGCGGCGACTGGCCGACCGGCTGGGGATCCAGGCACCCTCTTTGTACTGGTATTTCAAGAGCAAGCAGAATCTCTATCAGCGTCTGGCCAACCAGGTATCGAAAGTGATTCTGGAGGAGTTCCACTCCGACGGGGATTGGAAGGAGCAGCTGACGGGCCTTGCGGTAACGATTAGAGCTGTGCTCAGCCGGTATCCCTGCTCCACGCAGCTCATGATGATGACGCTACCTCACGAACCGGACATCATCCGGTACACCAACCGAATGCTTCTCTGCGTGGAGGAAACGCCGCTTGAGCAAGAGCAGAAGATGCAGGTGGTCACTACGCTTGTGAACTATGTCTACTTCTTCGTCCTGGACGATTATCAGCATGAGCGCAATGTCACCGTTGCCCTGAAGGAACTGGAGGATCTTCCGGGCGACGAGATGGTTCGCCTTCTGGACTCCATGAGTGAGTCGGACGCGGGGCTGTTCCGGAGGATGTTCACGAACGGGTTGTTCGAGTTGATGGGGACAGACCGAGCGTTCGAGTTCGGATTGAAGCTGATTTTGCTTGGAATTGAGCAGGTGATCAAGGAGCAGGAGCAGGAGAAGTAGAATGTGGAAGTTGACGACCTACTGACTTTTTCGTGCACAAAAAGCACGGCTTACATTTCTTATCTGCCTTAAAGTTGATTTGAAGGGAGGGAACACGATGGATTGGTTAGACAGGATGAATAACGCCATGGAATATATCGAAACAAATCTGGCGGACCATATCTCATATGATCAAATAGCGCAGATCGCCTGTTGCTCAACTTATCATTTTCAAAGGATGTTTCCGTTCATTACGGGGGTATCGTTATCCGAGTATATCCGGCGTCGGCGGTTGACTTTGGCAGCTTTTGAACTGCAGACAACAGATGCCAAGGTTATTGATGTGGCTATGAAATATGGATATGACTCGCCGGAGGCCTTTTCACGGGCGTTTAAAAATCTTCATGGGATCATACCGATATCTGCGCGCGATAAAGGGGCTTCTCTTAAGGCCTATCCTCGAATGTCCTTCCATATTTCAATAAAGGGAGATGTCGAAATGAATTATCGCATTGAACAAAGAGGGCCCTTTGAGATGTTTGGAGTTTATGGCCTTGTTCATTCAAACAGACAGACCGCATTTGCTGAAGTTCCGGAGTTCCGTAAAAAATGTGACGATGACGGCAGTGTGGATCTAATGAACGAATTGCTGGGACGGTTTGGCGACACCCTGTTGCACGCTGCGTTATATGATGATAATGGGGAATCTTTCAAATACATGATTTGTTATCATCTGCCCAAGGGGCTTGAAATCCCGGGGAAATTTACAAAGCTGTCTGTCCCGGCATTAACGTGGGCTATCTTCCCGGAACCGCAATGTGATTTGCAAAAACTATGGGAACGAATCTATTCCGAGTGGTTTCCGACATCCGGGTACGAACAGGTAGAAGGCCCTAGCTTCGAAATGTACTATGGTATGGCCGGGTATGAGGCCGGAGAGATATGGATACCGGTTAAGAAGAAATAATTATCACTTAATTGTAAGAGCACAAAAAGCCATCCTGCAAAAAGGATGGCTTTTTTCGGGTTCGGCTATAGCAGGCAGGTTCAGGTAATTATGTCTTGGAGCAGCTGCGGCTCGTTTTGTAGTAAGCTCTGCTTTTGCTTTTACTGTATCCCTTTCATATACCCTTGGATCTTCGGGGAGAACGTAAAGAGCAGAATGCTAAGGAGGAGAGCGACTCCTCCAATGACGCCAAAGTATGCCATCTCGGTGGCAGGCGAATAGAATTTGACGATTTGAGCATTAATTGCTTGGGCGGCCGCACTGGATAAGAACCATAAGCTCATGGTCTGGGCCGAAAAGGCGCCGGGCGCCAATTTTGTCGTAGCCGACAGCCCTACCGGTGACAAACATAATTCTCCCAGCACAACGATGAAATAACTAAGGACGAGCCACAAAGGATTCACCAGGGCATCCTCGCCGCCAAAGTAAGCGGGCAAGAGGATCACGAGGAACGATAATCCGGCAAACAGCAAGCCGAAGGCGAATTTCATCGGGATCGTAGGCTGGCGCTTGCCAAGCCTTATCCATAGCCAGGCGAACACGGGAGCCAGAATAATGATGAACAGCGGATTTAAGGACTGGAACCAGGCCGGCGAAATATGAATGCCGGCAAAGTCCAATTGCGTCCGCTTATCCGCATAGTTGGCAAGGATGGTCGATCCTTGTTCCTGAATCGCCCAGAACATAATCGCCGCGATAAACAGCGGAATATAAGCGATGAGTCTGGAGCGTTCAATGCTGGTGGTTCGCGGGCTGCGGTACATGAAAATAAAATATAAGGTTGGAATCAGAATGCCCAGAATGCCTACGATCACGATGAGCGATTCGAACGTTAATAGACCCAACGGAATGGTAATTGCAACGATCACTACGAGAAGGACGGCAACGACCCCGATTCGACGATACACTTTTTTTCGTTCCGCCGGTGAAAGTGGACTGGCTACGTAAGTGCCCGCAAGGCCGAGGTTTTTATTTTTGGTAAACAAGAATATGACCAGTCCCAGAAACATGCCGACTGCGGCGATGCCGAAGCCGAGATGGAAGTTGTAATCCATGCCCACGGTGCCCACGATCAGCGGAGCGAGGAACGACCCCAGGTTGATGCCCATGTAAAAAATGCTGAATCCTGCATCCCGGCGCCGGTCATGTTCGCTGTAAAGCTCTCCCACCATACTGGATACATTGGGTTTCAGCAGGCCCGTGCCCAGCACGATCAGGACCATGGATACAAAAAATAAGGACATGCTTCCAGGGATGGCCAGAGCGATATGCCCCAGCATAATTAATATGCCGCCGTAGAATACGGCTTTGGATGCTCCGAACATGCGGTCCGCCAGCCAGCCACCAATAATCCCGGACATATAGACCAGGGAGCCGTAAATGGACATAATGGCGAGGGCCATGCTCTCCTGCATGCCGAGTCCGCCCCTGCTTAATTCGTAGTACATATAATAAACCAGAATCGCTTTCATTCCATAATAAGAGAAACGCTCCCAAAACTCCGTGAAGAACAGGGTAAACAACCCTTTGGGATGTCCAAAAAACCCCCGTTGCGGAACGCTTTCGACTATTTTCTGCTTGGTTAAATCAGCCATGCTGTAACTTCCTCCTGCAACAAATGTTCTGCAAAAAGCATCATCCCTTAGTAAGAATGCCCATTATAAGTCGTTTCAATTTTCCATATTCATAACAGGCTCCAAAGCAGGTACGAAAATAACAGTAGTTTCGCCGCAATCCGCGCAATTGACAGCAGTCCAATTCCATGTTAATTTCTTCCTAGAAAATTAAAGGCAATGCAACCTTCGGGTTCAACCTCGCTGAGAAGTGGGTTGAGCCCTTTTTGTATTCCAAAACTCGAAGGAGGATATGTATGTTGAAAACTGAATTGCTGCTTCGGCGGCTGGACGACATCGGCAAGTCACTCGAACGCAAAGGAGGAGTGCTGTTACTGTTGGGAGTAGGCTCCGTCGGTATCGAAACGGATCGGATGGATGAGTATTCGGATTTAGATTTCTTTGTCATTGTGAAGGACGGGCAGAAAACGAGGTATATCGATCACCTGGATTGGCTTGAGGAAGTGCATCCGCTAGCCTATTCCTTTAAGAATACGGATGTCGGGTATAAAATTTTGTTCGAAGACGGAATTTATGGAGAATACGCGGTATTTGAGGAACGAGACCTGGAGGATGCTCCCTACCCGGAGGGGCGGATTGTTTGGAAGGATCCGTCCTACTTGAATATAGAAATCGCAAAGTCTTCCATTCCTATCCCCAGTCTCAAGAGGAACTCCCTGGACTTTCCTTTGAATGAAGCTTTAACAAACTTATATGTGGGGCTCGGTCGCTATGCCCGGGGAGAGCATTTATCGGCGATGAGGTTTATTCAAGGTTATGCCGTGGACCGGATTCTTTCCGTAATGCACCTATTGGAGGAAGAGGTAGAGTGCTACCCGGATCCCTTTGGATTGGAGCGGCGGGTGGAACAAAGATACCCTCGTTTGGCTGAAAGACTAGGAGGCATGCTTCAGGGATATCATCATGTTCCCGATTCCGCCCTTTGCATCTTAAACTTCATAGAGGAAGTGTATCCTGTCAATCCGAGGTTAAGCGCTGAAATCCGGCAACTGATCGATATGACTTGTCGCAGCCAGCAAGGGGAATCGCATCACAAGTAGATACACCTTATTGGCATAAAAGGGGGCCAGGGGTACTTTTAAGTACCTATATTACTCAAAAGTGCGTACTTTTCTTAATGGCGTGTATGTATATGATAAATAAATAAGACTTGAATCTCGGAGGGACGAACATGCAATTAAATCTAAAAGGAAAAACGGCACTGGTAACAGGATCCACGTCGGGAATTGGAAAAGCTATCGCCTTGTCATTAGCTGCGGAAGGAGCCGCAGTGCTGATTAATGGCCGCCGCGAAGAAAAGGTGAAGGAAACGATTCAAGAAATTAATGCAAAGTATCCGGACGCCGTCCTTCAGCCGGTAGTAGCTGATTTAGGGACAGAACAAGGTTGTCGGGAAGTTATTGAGAAGTATTCCGAAGTAGACATTCTTATTAACAACTTGGGTATTTTTGAGCCTGTAGAATACTTCGATATTCCGGATGAAGATTGGTTTAAGCTGTTTGAGACCAACATCATGAGTGGAGTCCGGCTAACCAGATGGTATCTGAAACAAATGATTCAAAAAAATGAAGGCCGAGTTATCTTTATTGCCAGCGAAGCAGCGATTATGCCCTCTCTGGAAATGGCTCATTATAGTGCGACCAAAACGATGCAGCTCTCGCTCTCCCGCAGTTTAGCTGAGTTGACGAAGGGAACCCATGTGACGGTCAATACGGTTATGCCGGGTTCCACTTTAACGGAAGGCGTAGAGACCATGTTAAACACCCTTTATCCTGATGAAAAATTAACAGTGGAAGAAGCGGAGAAGCGGTTTATGAAAGAAAACCGGCCAACCTCCATCATTCAAAGGCTGATCCGGCCGGAAGAAATTGCGCATCTTGTCACCTTCCTAAGCAGTCCTCTTTCCTCGGCCATTAATGGCTCTGCGTTACGAATCGACGGGGGATTAGTCCGGAGTGTGTTTTAAGAAAAGAGTTGTATCGCATCCCCGTGAAGGGGATTTTGTCCATCCAAGTTGGGCCGGTTTAGGGTTGACAATGACCTCGGAATGAATTAATTTATTGATAAATAAATAAACGAGGTGCAAAAATGGCCAGACATAAAGATCAAGACCTCGGCTCCCTCAATCGCAAGGATCAGATATTAAACGCAGCGGCGACCTTGTTTGCGAACAATGGCTTCTATAAGACGACGACGGCAATGGTGGCTGCTGAACTTGGACTTACTCAGCCTTATGTGTTCCATTTCTTTAAGTCTAAAGAGGAATTGTACCTGGCGGTGCTGGGGCGTGCGGTTAGCCGGCTGGTCGAGGCGTTTCAGTCCGTCGAAGCGGAGCCCGAGCATTTAGCCGAACGAATGGGCAACGAGTTCAACATTCTGATGAAGACACACCGCGACGAAATGCTGCTTTGCATGCATTCGTTCGCCACGCCGGAACCGGAAGTGCGGGCTTTTGTACGCGAGCAGTTTGCGTCCATTCACGAATTTGTTACCAAACGGTTCGCGGACGCCGGCTTGCCGAATCCCGGTCCGCAAGCGTCCTTATTCATTGCTTACGGAATGGCTAAATCGATGGGTGAGGTGCTTGAATTGCCGCAGTTAGGGCAGTTGGAACCGGATCATTGCTAAGTCAGATTGTGTGCGGAGCGACAGCAGATCGGCTCGAACGGGCTGGTCTGGCCGGTCCCGCTTGGGGTAAGCGGGTATATCTGATTCGGCAAGCGAGGGAGGAGCTCTTTTTTTTGGGTCGTTATTTATTTATCAATAAATAAATTGAGACGAGGTGTATTTGAAATGATGTCTGCTGGAGATCGAATCCGATTGTTAGTCGTTACCTGCGTTACGCTGTTCATGGCGATGCTGGACAATTTGGTCATTGGGGTGGCGCTGCCGTCCATTCAGACCTCTTTTAACGCAGGGATGTCAGACCTGCAGTGGTTCATGAACGCTTACACGCTGGCGTTCGCCGTTCTGCTTATTCCTTTCAGCGCGCTCGGGGAGCGCTTTGGACGCAAGCGCATGTTCCTGATCGGCGTGGTCCTGTTCACGCTAGGTTCTCTTGCGTCGGCGCTCAGCGACAGCTCCCTGTTGTTGACGCTGTCTCGCGCGCTGCAAGGCGTCGGCGCCGCGGCCATTATGCCGATCAGCTTAACGCTGGTGAACGGCGCGTTCCCGCCGGAAAAAAGGGCGGCCGCGATTGGCATTTGGTCCGGCGTCTCCGGCCTTGGGCTGTCCGTCGGACCACTGGTCGGCGGAGCGATTATTGAGGGGGCGCCTTGGCAGGCGATCTTCTGGATCAACGTTCCGATCGGCGTGCTGGCGGTCCTGTTCGGGATGCGCTGGCTGAAGGAGTCGAAGGGAGAACGCAAGCCGATCGACCCGCTCGGCATTACGCTGCTCGGTGCCGGCTTGTTCGGATTGGTCTTCGGTATGGTCCGCGGTAACGACGAAGGCTGGGGCGCGTTTAGCGTCTGGGGTCCGATCGCAGGTGGCGTGCTGCTGCTAATTGCCTTCTATGGTTGGGAACGAACCCGCAAGCAGCCGTTCGTTCAGTTCAAGCATTTCCGGGAACGGAATTACAGCGCGTATTTGTCCGCAGGGTTCTGGTTAAACGCCGGCATCTTCGGGGCGATCTTCCTGCTTACGTTGTTCCTGCAGCAAGCTCAGGGCTATTCGGCCCTCGGCGCCGGGGTAAGGGAGATGGTGTGGACCGCCTGCACGATGGTCGCTGCGCCGCTGGCCGGTCTGCTCGTCGGAAGATTCGGCTCAAAACGGGTGCTGCTGTTCGGATTGTTCCTGCAGCTTGTCGGCTTGATCGGAATTGCCTTGGTCATCATCCGGGAAGGGGCGATCTTCCCGTTCGGGTACATTGTTCCACTCATGATGGCGGCCGGAGCCGGCATGGGCTTTAGCTTCACGCCGCTCTCGCACGGGCTGCTCAGCTCGGTGGAGGAGAAAGCCGCCGGTGAAGCGAGCGGCCTGAGTAACACGGCCCGCGAGCTCGGCGGCGTGTTCGGCATCGCCATCGGCGGCCTGGTGTTCGCGAGCGGCAGCGCCATCGCAACGCCGAACGATTTCGGCGATCATCTTGTGCCGGCGCTCTTCGTGTTTGCCGCGATGATCGCCCTAGGCTTCCTCTCCGTCGCCTTCTTTGTGCGAAACGACCGGAGTAAAACAGCCGCTGTTGAAGCCAAAGGCGATGCTGAAAAGGGTACTCTCTCCGGCGCGGAACTTCGCGGCTGACGGAGGGAAGCGCTAAATTCCTTTCATAGAGAAGCGGGCATCGCGCTTTGCGTGCCTCGCTTCTCTTTTCCAAATCATAGCTGGATAAAACTTGAAAGTTATAGCTAATGCGCTAGATAACAAACGATTTTGTTGGTATGATGCTAGGGGAGTAGTATGGAAGGAGGAATGGGAGTTGGCAACGATTAAGGATGTAGCGGAGAAGGCCGGCGTTACGGTGACGACGGTGTCCCGGGTTTTGAATAACCGCGGCTACATTAGCGAAGAAACCAGAGAGAAAGTATACCGTGTAATGCGGGAGATGCAGTATCAGCCTAATGAGATCGCACGCTCCTTGTCCCGGAAGAAAACGATGATATTGGGCATGATCATCCCGACGATTGCGCATCCCTTTTTTGCGGAGTTGACGAATTATATTGAGAAGCATGCTTCGAAATTGGGTTACAAGATTCTGCTGTGCAATTCACGGATGGATCAAGGCAAGGAAAAAGAGTATATCGATATGCTCACAAGCAATCGCGTGGATGGGATGTTCATGAGCAGCCATACGCTTGAAGTAGATGAGTACAAAAAGTTGAAGCAGCCGATCATCACGTTTGACAGAAGAATCGCGGATATCCCTTACGTATCGTCGGAGAATGAACAGGGGGGAATCTATGCCGCGGAACTCTTGCTGAAGAAGGGATGCAGAAGAATCGCACATATTACCGGTAATTTGGGACTCGATCTGTTGAGCAACCAACGCACGAACGGGTTTGTAAAAAGTCTTCGCGGCCGGGGTGTGGAGCCGATTGTTTTCGAATTGGGACCGGACGTGTTTGACAGCGAGGGTTACGAGCGGGTTATCACGGAACTTCTGGAACAGTATCCCGATATTGACGGGATCTTTGCCAGCGGCGATATTTTGGCGATGAATGTAATCAAGGTTTGCATGAGCAAAGGAATCGATATCCCCGGTCGCATCAAATTGATCGGCTACGATGATATTGAGATGGCTTCCTTGGTGTCCCCTGCTTTAACGACGATCAGGCAGCCGTTGGAAGAGATAGCAAAGAGGGCGGTTCAATTGCTGGACGGACTTATTCGCGGGGAAGAGGTTCAACACGATAATGTCCTGCCGGTTACTTTAGTCGAGAGAAGTACTACGTAAAACGGAGAAATAAATTTTTATAAACTGTATGTCAACCGGTTGACATGTCAAACGCTTAACATATATACTTCAAGTGAGATTTAAACTTTCCTACAAAAGAGAGGGAGAATGAACATGAAAGTGTCTCGTTTTGGTAGCGCTTTACTTTTGCTGCTTGCCTTGTCAGTGCTTCTATCGGCATGCGGCGGTAACAATGCGGACAAGAACGCAACCAATGAGGGGTCAAGCGGGAATGTCTCCACAAAAGCAGTAAAGATCACTTTCCTCAATTCGAAGTCTGAAATTCAACAGCAAATGGCGGAGGCGGCGGCAGAGTTTGCAAAGGCCAATCCCGGAATTGAAGTCGACGTGATTTCGGCGAGCGAGAGCCAGTCTCCTGTAGAGAGAGCTTCTTCTCTTTATGCCGCCGGTACACCTGCAACGATGGCTATGCTGGATGCCGGGGATATTGCCAAGTTTGCCGATAAGGCACTGGATCTTTCCGGCGAGAAATGGGTAGCCGAGCTGGCACAGCCAAATGAGCTTGACGGCAAAACCATCGCCTTCCCGTTCGCGGTTGAAGGTTACGGCTTGATTTATAACCAAAAGATTCTCGATCAGGCGGTCGGCGGTACATTTGATCCGGCAACGATCAATACCACTACCGCGTTAGAGGATTTGTTCAAGAAGATTGAAGCTTCCGGCGTTGCGCCGATCACGATCGGCAGCATGGATTGGTCCTTGGGCAATCACTACCTCGCGCTTGCTTATGCCAATCAGTCTGTTCCCGTAGAAGATTACTTAGGGACGTTGAAATCCGGCGACGCCAAACTTGCGGAGAACGCCGTATTTAACGGATTGCTGGATACGTTCGATGTTATGAAAAAATACAACAAGGGCATCAAAGACCCGTTAGCGGTCGTGCTGGAGCAAACGGCTGCAGACGTAGCGAAGGGCGAAGCGGCCATGACCTTTAACGGCAACTGGTTGATTACCGAAATGCAGAAGACGAGCCCGGACGGCGAATTTGGCTTCCTTCCGGTGCCGGTCAGCAACAATGCCGGTGATGCTGCGAATGAATCGCTCGCAATTGGAGCGACCAAGCAAGTGTTTATCGACAAGACTAAAGCAACTCCAGAGCAACAGGATGCTGCGAAGAAATTCCTGGACTGGCTGGTGTTTGATGCGGCGGGCCAAGAAATCATGGTAAATAAATTCAACGTCATTCCGGCCTTTAAAAATAACACGACCGAGCTTTCCAATCCTTTGGCCAAATCTCTGAAAGCCTACAATAATGCAGGCAAATCGATTCCGTTCGCAGGCAACTACGTACCTGGCGACCACTGGAAAGTGCTTGGCGCTTCCATGCAGAAATATTTGGTGGATAAAGTGGATCGTCCTGCGCTGGCAAGCGAAGTGGAGAGCTATTGGACTAGCGTGAAGTAAGAGACGAGGACAGGAAGCAGAGTGTCGGTGGAGAAGGAAGTGCTCCATCGACATTCATTATTTAGAGCGGCTTAAACTCGCAATTTTAGAAAGGAGCGTCTCCTGTGATCGCAGAAAAAAATCGGATGAAACGCTTGGGGAATCAAGTTTTTTTCACAGGACCGACTGTTTTGGTGTTTACGGCTGTCATCATCATCCCGTTTCTGTACGGCATCTATCTGACCTTCTTCTCTTGGGACGGGATATCCTCGAGCATGCCCTTCGTAGGCGGCAGCAACTACGTGGAAGTAATTCAGGACAGCAAGTTTTGGGCATCCGTCTGGCTTACGATCAAATATGTGCTGGCTACCGTCATTTTAATTAACGGAGTCGCCTTCCTCTTGGCCTATCTTGTCACGAACGGGATTAAAGGGGAGAACTTTTTCCGGGCCGCTTATTTTACGCCGAACCTGATCGGGGGACTGGTGCTCGGATTCATCTGGCAGTTTATGTTCAACAACCTTTTTACCGCGATCGGTGATAAAACGGGCCTGGATCTCTTCAGCAAAACCTGGCTCGGAGACGAAAATCTGGCTTTCTGGGCATTAGTCATTGTGACGGTATGGCAGTATGCCGGGTATATGATGGTTATCTTTATTGCCGGTTTGATGAGCTTGCCGAAGGACGTGATGGAAGCGGCCAAGATTGATGGCGCCAACGGCTGGAAACGGCTTTCCCGCATGGTGCTTCCGCTCATGGTTCCTTCCTTCATCGTGACGATATTCCTTTCGCTTCAAAGAGGGTTCATGGTCTATGACGTGAACTACGGCTTGACGGGCGGAGGTCCGTTCGGCAGTACGGTCATGGCTTCCATGTTCGTTTACGACAAAGCGTTCATTCGCTTTGATTACGGGGCCGGTCAGGCTCAAGCTTTCGTACTGTTCTTGTTGGCTGCATTGATTACGATAACCCAGGTGTATTTAGGAAAAAGAATGGAGGTTGAAGCCTAGTGATCAACGCAAGGTCCCTGATGAAGATTCTCGTCTACGCTATCCTTGTTGTTTCGCTCATCGCCTTCATTACTCCGTTTCTGTTAATCATTATCAACGCCTTTAAAACAAACGCGCAAATCATTGAGTCGCCGTTATCCTGGCCGACATCCTTTAACTTCGATAACTTCTTCGTTTCGATGAAAGAAATGAGTTATTTCCATTGCTTCACCAATTCGTTGTTGATCACCTTCGGCAGCGTGCTGCTGATTGGCGTCTTTGCAGCCATGACAGCCCATTATTTCGTACGGAACAAGACAAAAACGAACAACTTGCTTTTCTTCGCCATGGTGGCCTCGATGATCATCCCGTTCCAGGCGATTATGATCCCCCTCGTCTCTTTGTATGGAGCGAAACTGGGCTGGATCCAGACTGTGCCGAAATCGACGCTGATCTTTATGTATCTGGGATTCGGCAGCCCGCTTGCAGTTTTTATCTATCACGGTTTTATTAAGAGCATCCCTCTGGAGCTGGAGGAAGCCGCCTTTATGGACGGCTGTAATCGTCGCCAGACCTTTTTCCGCATCATTTTGCCGATTCTTATGCCGACTACGGTTACCATCGGTATCCTGAATGTTTTGTGGATTTGGAACGACTTTTTGCTTCCGCTGCTTGTCCTGCAGAACGCAGGGAGGGAGAGCTATACGTTGCCTCTGGCGATTCAGGTATTTAAGGGAACCTACACTACGGACAATGAGAAATTTCTGCCTGCGGTGTTGCTGGTTATTCTGCCGATCCTGATCATTTACTTGTTTGCGCAGAGATTTATTATCCAAGGCGTTACCCAGGGATCCGTGAAGTAAAAAGTACAGAGAGATAGAGGTGGAGAAAGTGGCTCAGAATCAGCTTTGCCATCGCAAGGCTATAGAAGCGGCAGTCCATTCCGTAGAAAAATCGCTGGAAATAGCCCCGGCCGATCCGCATCGTCCGGCTTATCATGTAAGCCCGTCCGTGAATTGGATGAACGATCCTAACGGTTTGATCTTTTATAAAGGCGAATACCATCTGTTTTATCAATATAATCCGTTCTCTCCGCAGTGGGGAAATATTCATTGGGCCCATTGCAAGAGCAAGGACTTGATCCATTGGGAGCAGCTTCCCATTGCCCTTGCGCCTAGCGAGGACTATGACAAAGACGGATGCTTCTCGGGGAGTGCGGTGGAGCACGAGGGCAAGCTGTATTTATTTTATACGGGGAACGTCTTCACCACGCCGACCGGGCTCCCGGACGATCTGCTTCAGCAGCAGTGTGTGGCCGTATCCGAAGATGGGGTCAACTTCCGGAAGGATTCCGCGAATCCAGTGATCCCGGCCCCTCCGGCACATATCGGTCAGACCAACCATTTCAGGGATCCGAAGGTATGGAGCCATGGCGGGAAATGGTACATGGTTCTAGGAGCGAGGCACAATCATCTCGGTAAAGTATTGCTATATCAATCCGATGATTTGCTTCATTGGGAGTTTAAGAGCGTAGTTACCGAGAGCCAGGGGTCAGAAGGCTATATGTATGAATGTCCCGATTTGTTTGCGCTTGGAGGGAGAGACTTCCTTCTGCTCTGCCCGGAAGGCATGGAAGGAGAGGGGCAAATTGCGGGGTATTATTCAGGCCTTCTAAATTACTCGGCAGGTACTTATGAACATGGCGATTTCACCAAGCTGGATGAGGGATTCGAATTTTATGCCCCGCAAACCATGACGGATGCAAACGGCAGAAGACTCATGATCGGCTGGATGCCGATGGACGGCCATTCGCTTGGGAAGACGTGGGCAGGATGCATGACACTCCCTAGAGAATTACTGCACGAGGGGAACGGACGATTACGGTTCCGGCCTGCGGAGGAGCTCAAGCAGCTCCGCAAGCGGCATAGTTCAGTTAGGGATTACGCGGTCACGGAGGGAGAACTTCATTCGTTTCCGGAGGTAGAAGGAGATTGCGTGGAAATGATGATTCAATTCGATCTTCAGAGATCGGACGCCAGCGAAATATCCATTCACGTTCGCTCCTCTTCGGACAATCAAGAATGTACCGTTATTCAGGCGAATCTGTCCAAAAGGAATATTAGCTTTGACCGAAACCGTTCCGGTATGGGGCCAGGGGGGATCAAAGAATGCCGTCTGGAGACGGGACTCGGGGATATGCTTCAGCTTCATATTTTCCTCGACCGGTCCACGGTGGAGCTCTTTATCAATGACGGAGTCCGGGTCATGTCGGGACTGGTATTCCCCGATCCGGAGAGCATAGGTATTCGTTTTGCCGCAAAAGGCGGAACGGCTTATATTCATGATCTTCAATTTTGGACGTTGCAATAAGCAAGGAACCGGAACCCGGGTTAATCATCGTTTGGAGGGATTAGGATGGATGTGACGGCACTCGGCGAAATCCTTATAGATTTTTCTCCGGCAGGCAGCTCCCCTCAAGGAAATCGGTTGCTCGAGCAAAATGCAGGCGGCGCCCCGGCCAATGTCCTGGCAGCACTGAGCCGGTTCGGGAGGAAGACGGCATTGATTGGCAAAGTGGGTGAGGACGAATTCGGCCACTATTTAAGAAGCGTCCTTGTCGATAACGGCATCGATGCGAGCGGCTTGATGATGATTCCTGAAGCCAGCACGACCCTCGCCTTCGTACATCTGGGGGAGAATGGCGAACGCTCCTTCAGTTTCGTGCAAAATCCGGGAGCGGATCAATTGCTGAGCGCAAAGGATATTAAAGAGGTTGGTGACTTGTTGATCGGGCAGTCTTCCGTGTTTCACTTCGGTTCGCTTTCGCTGACCCATGAACCGGCGCGAAGCGCCACCTGGGCCGCTTTAAAGTGCGCGCGAGGGCATGGCATCAAAGTATCCTATGATCCGAATCTAAGGGAAGCTCTATGGCCCGGCTTAGAGGAAGCGAAACGCCTGATTCTGGAGGGAATGCGGTTTGCCGATATAGTAAAGCTCTCTGTAGAGGAGCTTGAATTCTTAACGGGTACTTCAAATTTGGAACAGGGCAGCCGGCAGCTTGCCGAAGAATACGGCCTCAGCGTAGTTCTGGTCACGCTCGGTGCGGAGGGCAGCTTTTGCCGCCGGGGCGGCGACACCTGTCTTGTAGAGGGGATTACCGTGAAGGCCGTGGATACGACCGGGGCGGGCGATGCGTTTCTAGGCGGATGGCTGCATGCGTATCTGGAAGCAAATAAGCCCGAAACGGAGCTTTCCCTGGACGAGCTTCGGAATATGTTGAGGTTCGCGAACATCACCGGCGCCTTAACGACCACGCGCAAAGGCGCGATTCCGGCCCTTCCTGCACTGGAGACGGTACTGGAACTTTATAAGGAAACCTAATTTAACAGCTTCAGAAAGTCCCCTGGATTAGAAGAAACCATCCAAGGGACTTTTTCATTTGCTCAGGATATCAAATTTCAAATATAACAGCTTTAAATGTTGGACTCTCTGCATGCAATAAGTTTAGTAGAATTTAATTATGGAATCTGTTTTCATGGAATAGACAGGACTGGAACGTTCCGATTACGCGATATTTAGGGGGTTATTAAGAGTGGATAAAAAAGCAGCGAGTGTTGCAGCCAATGAAATGCCCGAAGGGACGCAGGTGATTTACGGGGAGTTTGCGGAGAGAGGTTCCTACTATTCTTGTACATACCATCCGGACGTGGTTTACGCCAAATACGGCGATTTGGAAAGAAGACTTCAGATCATTGTGCCAAGCCGCAGCGGATACACTTTTCCCCTGGTCGTTTTTGTGCAAGGCTCCGCTTGGAGAAAACAGGATTTGTACGCCGCCATCCCTAATCTCTCGCATATTGCCGCTAAGGGTTACGTGATAGCCAGCGTTGAAATTAGGGACACCGATATTGCACGATTCCCGGCAGCCTTGGAGGATGTAAAATGCGCCATCCGGTTTATGCGCAAGCATGCGGAGAAGTATGGGGTAGACCCTGCCCGAGTAGCGGTATGGGGAGATTCGTCAGGCGGACACCTTTCCTTGATGACCGGATTAACGGCAGGTGAATACGATAACGGCTTATATAGTGAACAGTCCGATGAAGTCAGTGCAGTCATCGACTATTACGGGGTCTCAGACTTGCTTACCTTAGGCAGGTACAATGATATTCTGGATCATGATGCCGCCGATTCCCCGGAAGGTTTGTTTGTTGGAGGAAGAGTAAAGGATCATTTGGACCTTGCGAAAAAGGCCAGCCCTTTGCATCAGGATTTGGACAAAACGCTTCCGCCGTTCCTCATCATCCATGGGGATAGCGATAATGTCGTACACGTGAATCAGAGCATAGAGATGTACAAAGCTCTCAAAGAGCATGGACAGAAGGTCTTGTTCTATAAGGTAGTAGGTGCGGACCACGGAACAGGCATATGGAACCCTCAGGTGCTTGATATTACGGAGAAATTCCTATCCTCCAGTTTACATCGGCCGTTCTTGAAGAAGCCCCCGTTACAACACGAAGAAGAATAGAAATAAAGTTGAAGGCTATCTGTCCGAAATGCGACGGGTAGCCTTACTCTTTGCTCGCTATCCATCAATAAAAAATCCATAATTAGGCTTTGAGTCAATTGACATAAATTTAATCTCCGTGTATATTGTGCATACACAACATACACAATTTAATAGGAGGTACGGTATGCTGGCCTTAGACATTCGAAATTTAAATAAGAAATACCCGAATTTTGAGTTAAGGGATATATCGTTTCAATTAGAAAAAGGCTATATTATGGGGTTCATCGGTGCCAATGGTGCGGGAAAGACGACCACCATAAAGTCGATGTTGAATATGATTCGCATCGATAGCGGCGAAGTGCGTATTCTGGGCAAGAATATCGCCGAGCATGAAACCGAGCTGAAGCAGGAAATCGGGCTCGCCTTTGGCGGCGTTGATTTCTACACTCGCAGCAAATTAAAAGTAATGACCGGGGTCATTAAGAAGTTCTACAAGAATTGGGATCAGGACACTTATTACAAATATCTGAGAAGATTCAAATTGGATGAGAACAAAAAGATAGCCGAATTGTCGGCAGGAATGAGAGTCAAGTACAATCTGGCCCTAGCCTTATCGCATGGAGCGAAACTTCTCATTCTTGATGAGCCGACAAGCGGGCTCGATCCGGCCGCACGAGACGATCTGTTGGATATTTTTCAGGAGCTTGTTGTGGATGGCGAAATCAGCATTCTATTTTCTACTCATATCACCTCGGATTTGGAGAAGTGTGCGGATTATATTACCTTTATCGATAATGGGCAGATCGTCGCCAGTTCTGAGAAAAACGAGCTGTTGGAGTCCTATCGCCTCCTTAACGGCAGCGAAAGCCAGCTAAACCAGGTCAAAGATAAAATGATTTCCTACAAAGTAAACTCCTTCGGTTTTACCGGATTGATTCGCTCCAGTGACTTTGATTCCGGCTCCGGTATTAGAGCGGCTACGCCGAGCCTCGAGGAGATCATGATTTACTTCGCGAGAAAGGAGGTTATGTATGTATAACTTGGTGATGAAAGACTTGAAATTAGGGGTAAACCCCATGTTTTTTCTCTTGCCTGTTATTTTAGGCGCCTTAATGCTGATTCCCGGCTGGTTGTACTTTATCGTCATTCTTTATTTTTGCTGGATCACGGTACCGGGTGTGTTCGGTCAATTCAAAGCACATAATGATCTGATGTTTACCTCGTTGATGCCTGTCACCAAAAAAGATATTGTAAAAGCAAGAGTGCTCGTTATTGTCATCATGGAATTATTGCATATTGTTATGGCTATGATTTTTGGTATGATTAATATTCAGTTATATTCGAGCCTGACTCCTTTTTTCTTCGGTCCGCATTTGGGCTTTTGGGGACTGTGCTTTGTTATGCTTGCCGTCTTCAACGTGGTCTTTATTCCTATGTACTACAAGACAGCGTATAAATTCGGCAGTGCGGGAATTGTGTCCATTGCGGCCGCTATGCTGTTTGCCGGGGTTGCTCAATGGATTGGAATTGCCAGTCCGGTTGTATCCGACCTATTCACAGGTTCCGGTGTCCAAAACACCGGGCTTCAAATATTAATTCTGGCTGCAGGTATCGTGATATTTATTGCATTGACCATGATCGCCTATCGGATTGCGGTTAAGCGATTCCTCAAAGTGGAGATTTTATGAAATGAACGTATCGATTTCGAATACATCGGAAAAACCGATTTATCAGCAGCTTTTCGAACAGATCAGCGCCCAAATCCTGAAGGGGGAACTCGGAAGCGGGTATTGTTTACCGCCGATTCGGCAGGCGGCCCAAGAGCTTCGCGTTAGCGTCATCACCGTAAAGAAGGCTTGGGAAGAACTCGAACGAAGCGGATTGATCAATACCGTCACAGGAAAGGGTTGTTTTGTAGCCGATTTCTCGTCCGATGAGATGCTGCAAACCCGCAACGAAATGATCTTGAAGCAAATGGAAAACGATATCTCCTATTACAAATCTTTTGGCCTCACGTTAGACGAGGTTGTCGACCTGTTGAGGAAAATTTATTAAGAGTCTGTCTGAGACGAAAACGGATGAACGTAAATTTAAGAAAAGCCACTCCTTAGGCGGGGTGGCTTTTTTCTTCGACCGTGATCTTGTTTTTCAGTGGCATAAATAAGGTTATGACGAGTGCGACAACAGCCAGAATCATCATGAAGTAATAGGCGTCGCTTGCCCCTAAAATGGACGAAAGGGATTTAAGGAGCTCAGTAGTGGTAGAAGGGTTGTTCTGCATCACTGTTGCTGCATGGCTTGTTGCCTGCGCTGTATAAATCGTAATCACGACAGCCGTACCAATGGCTCCGGCGATCTGGCGAACGGTATTATTCACTGCCGTACCATGCGTACCGAGTTGTCTAGGAAGCGCATTTAACCCGGCCGTATTCAGCGGCATCGTGATAAAGCTTAATCCAATCCGCAGGGCAATGGTACGAATCATCAGATACATATACGTTGTGGATTGAGATAAATCCGTTACCGCCCACATCGAAGGAATAATGAACAGTAAACCAATGATGAACAGCGGCTTCGCGCCGTAACGGTCGTATAATCGGCCGGTGACAGGGGACATAAACGCATTTACAAGCGCACCCGGCAATAAGAGCAGCCCTGCGTCAAATGCCGTGAATCCGCGGCCGTTCTGCAGATAAATAGGCAGCAAGATCATGTCTGCGTACATCATCATCGTAACTAATACGTTAATGATAGAGGTTACCGTGAAGACTTTATTTTTGAAGACAGACAGGTTTAGCAGTGGATCGCCGGACTTGACTTGCCGAATACAGAATAGGGCGGTTATGACGATGCCGATGCTTAAGGACAGGATGACGATTAGATCGTCCCAGCCTTTACTGCCCGCACTGCTGAATCCGTATAACATCAAACCGAATCCGACGGTGGATAAAAGAACGCTTATGACATCAAGCTTCGACTTAGACGTTTCGGATACATTGACTAAATACTTGAAGGCTAACGCTATGACAATAAGGACAAGCGGGATGAGACCGATGAATAACCAGCGCCAAGAGTGATACTCGACTATAAATCCTGAGAGAGTCGGACCAATCGCAGGTGCGAAAATCATGGCCAGACCAAGCAGCCCCATAGCGCTGCCTCTTTTTTCAACGGGGAAAATCGCCAGCACGACACTCATCATGAGCGGCATGACGATTCCCGCACCGGCAGCTTGGATCATTCGACCCAACAATAGCACCATAAAGCTTGGCGCAGCCGCACAAATGATGGAACCGATTAATAAGAACGCCATGGCGCTAATAAATAACTGACGCGTCGAGAAGCGTTTCATTAAGTAGGCCGTAACCGGAATCAATATTCCGTTGACCAGCATGAATCCCGTAGAAATCCATTGTACGGTCGTTGCCGTGACCTCAAATACATCCATCAGATTACTCAAGGCGACATTCAATAATGTCTGATTAAGTGTGGATAAGAAACAGCCAAAGATTAAAATGGTGAGTAAAATCCCTTTGTTGATTTTCTTTATGTCTTCTTGCATTGCTGATGTCCTCTCCTCGTTGCTTTTGCTTTTTCGACATAGTGTCAATAAAATATATCTTATCAAGATTTAAGATTGATGCCTATTTGCAATTTTGCTGAAAATGTCGACTAATCGACAGATGCAGCCGATTGGTTGATGAAGTGACAAATAAACGATAATCGAGGGATGAAATGCCTGAACAAAAAAGAATCGACCCACGGGCCGTTCGCTCAAGAAAGATGCTGAAGAATGCCGTATTTTCATTACTGGCAGAACATATGGAAATTTCCCAATTGACCGTCCAAAAAATTGCCAACCGTGCAGAACTAAACCGGGCAACGTTTTATTTGCATTATGAGGATATTAATGACTTGCTGCGCCAGATTGTACATGAGATCTTTGATGACCTATCCATGAAAGTCGAGCCGCTGTTACAGGTGCCAAGCAACGACGAACAACAGCAGCTGGTTACATTTTTAAACTACTTTTATGAATACCGGAGCATTTTTGCCGTATTGGTTGAGCACACAGGCTTCAAAACCCACCTATCCAACTTATTGAAAAGCTCTATTGAAAAACGTAGAGGAGAAAGGAACATAAATTCCACGGGGAGGGTGGCTTCCGTCGATATTGTTGCCGCCTCGCTGCTGGGGATTATTATTTGGTGGATTAAGGAGGATACTGAATATAGCGCTGAATACATCGCGGATCAGATTACCCTGATGTACAAGAGGCGATATTTGTAACAGTGACAAGGTCTGTCACTATTAGCGATTAAGATAGATTTGAAAGATAACTTAATCGAAATAAGGAGATGAAATGATGTATAACACAGTTGGAGATTTTATCGTCGAATGGAAGAACGAAGCGGCATTAACCCAGAAGGTGCTGGACGGCTTGACCGATGAATCGCTCTCGCAGCCGGTGTACTCCGATGGCCGCACGTTAGGGAGGATTGCGTGGCATTTCGTTACGAATATTCCGGATTATTTAACGGAGTTTGGAGTCTCGATGGAGAAAGTATCGAATCAAGATGAAGTACCAAGTGCAAAGAAGATGGCGGAAACCTTTAAGACAGTTAGCTCTCAAGTGGTGAACGCTCTTCAAGAGCAGTGGAGTAATAGTACGTTGAAGAAAACCCAGAATGCCTTCGGAAGAGAAGAGTCTAACGCAACCATCTTCATGGGATTGATCAAGCATATTGCCCATCATCGCGGTCAAGTTACTGTATTGATGCGCCAAGCCGGATTGCCGATACCTGCTGTATATGGCCCCTCGAAGGAAGGCTGGGCTCTAATGGGGATCACTCCTCCGCGTTGAGGCTTGTGATTCACCGGTATAGCGACTTTTATCACTGATTAAATCATCACATCGCAAGTATTATGGTAAAATATCAGAACGGCAACAGAACTTCAATAATTTCATAATTCGCAAGCTATGATTGCTATGGATCACACTATAGCAGGAGCAGCTTCTGGAGAGACTGCGGGATTTCCGCGGCGCCGAAGGGTTCACAATCTCAGGCAAAAGGACAGAAGAGTACTGAATATTTATTTGTCATGCTGATCGCAATCGCTATTAGCAGGGCAAATACTATTTCATATTCTTTATGAACCGGGAGATTGGATGACATCCAATCTCTTTTTTGTTTTTTACCAAAGTAATGCAAACATTAAGGGGGAACTAGGTATGGCACAACCGGAATTAAAGAGAGAGCTGGCCAATCGGCATGTTCAACTCATCGCCATCGGCGGCACCATCGGTACAGGATTGTTTTTGGGTTCCGGCAAAGCGATTCAACAGGCGGGTCCGTCCATCATGATTACGTATCTGCTCGTGGGCATCGCCGTATTTTTCGTAATGAGAGCGCTGGGAGAACTGCTGTTATCCAAAGCGGGCTATCAATCGTTTACGGACATTGCCGAAGATTATCTCGGACCGCGAGCCGCATTTATCACTGGCTGGACTTATTGGTTTTGCTGGATCATGACGGCGATGGCCGACGTTATCGCTGTGGGCGTATACGTGCAATATTGGTTTGATATCCCGCAGTGGATACCGGCCGTCATCTGCCTGATCATTTTATTGGGGCTCAATCTGTTAACCGTCAAAAACTTTGGAGAACTGGAGTTTTGGTTTGCGTTAATCAAGGTCATCACAATTCTCGCTTTGATCGGCATCGGGATCATTTTGCTGATTATGGGATTCAATACGGATGCCGGATCGGTCACGATCACGAACCTCTGGAAACACGGAGGAGTATTTCCGAACGGTGTCACAGGCTTTTTATTTTCTTTTCAAATGGTGGTCTTCGCTTATGTTGGCGTGGAATTGGTAGGCGTATCGGCAGCCGAAACGTCCAATCCGGAAAAAAACATCCCATCGGCAATCAATAAAATACCGCTGCGGATTTTGTTCTTCTACGTTGGCGCTCTTTTCGTCCTGCTGTGCATCAACCCGTGGACTCAGCTCACGGCGTCGGAAAGTCCTTTTGTAAAAACCTTTAGTTTGGTAGGAATTCCGCTTGCCGCAGGCATTATTAACTTTGTTGTATTGACTTCGGCCGCTTCGGCCTGCAACAGCGGGATGTTCTCGACAAGCCGGATTCTCTATAATTTGAGCAAGAACCGGCAGGCGTCGCCGCACTTCGGAAAGTTGAATAGAAATCATGTGCCGGGGAATTCGCTATTCATTTCTACGCTGGTCATCTCTGCGGGGGCTCTTTTGAGCAAGCTCGTTCCGGAGCAGGCATTCGGAATTGTGACGACCATAAGTGCCATTTGTTTCATCTGGGTTTGGGGTGTCGTTCTCATATGCCATATCAAATATAAGAAAACCCGGCCTGAATTGCAGGCTAAATCGAAGTTCAAGGCTCCTTTCACGCCGGCCGTGAACTATGCCGTCTTAACGCTGTTTGCCGGAATTCTCATCATTATGCTAATCGCAGCGGAAACGCGTCCGGCTTTATTGTTTACGCCGCTATGGTTTGTTCTGTTGTTCATCTTGTATTCGATCGGAAGCAGGAAGGGATAAAATTACAAAAGACAATTGACAAAGCGGCCCGGACGTTATAGCATGACAATAATATCTAATACGTTGAAAAGGAATAGTAAGCTTTTCTAAGCGATCAGAGAGCTGTTGGTTGGTGTGAAACAGCCGCGAGGAATTACTGAACTCACCTTGGAGTTGCCCGCTGAACCAGTGAAGTAGGCGGAGCCGGAGTCCTGACCGTTATCTTCAGGAGGATATGAGTTTACCGGTTTACCGGGAAACCGTATCCGTAGAGTGCATGCCGTGTATGGCGTGAATTCGGAGTGGTACCGCGTAAGATGTCACAGTCTTTCGTCTCTGTTATCTGTTAATGGAGATGGAAGGCTTTTTTGTGTTAAATCAAAAAACGAGAGAAGGTTGGATACCCATGAAAAACGTTGACAAATACGCTAGAGGATACTTTGCACCGCCGGAAACAAGCTTGAAATGGACTACCAAAGAATATATTACGGAAGCCCCGATTTGGTGCAGCGTTGACTTGCGTGATGGAAATCAGGCATTGATCGTACCGATGAATTTGGAGGAAAAGCTGGAATACTTCAAAATGCTCGTGGAGATCGGGTTCAAAGAAATCGAAGTCGGGTTCCCCGCAGCGTCGGAAACGGAATTCGCCTTCTTGCGTACCTTGATCGAGCAGGATCTGATCCCGGACGATGTAACGATTCAGGTGCTTACGCAGTCGCGGGAGCACATTATCCGCAAAACGTTTGAGTCGCTGAAAGGTGCAAAAAAGGCTGTCGTGCATTTGTATAACTCGACTTCCTTGGCGCAGCGGGAACAAGTCTTCCGCAAATCGAAAGAGGAAATTATCGACATCGCCGTGAGTGGCGCCAAGTTGTTGAAGGAATGTGCATTGGAAACGGAGGGGAACTTCCAATTCCAGTATTCGCCGGAAAGCTTCACGGGTACGGAGATTGAGTTTGCTCTGGAGATTTGTAATCGAGTTCTCGACGAATGGCAGCCGACTGCGGAAAATCCGGTGATCATTAACCTGCCCGCAACGGTATCCATGTCGATGCCGCACGTTTACGCCAGCCAGATTGAGTATGTAGGCGAACGCTTGAATTATCGGGAACATGTCATTTTGTCGGTTCATCCGCATAATGACCGTGGAACGGGGGTAGCGGACGCCGAGTTGGCGATGCTGGCTGGAGCTCAGCGCGTGGAGGGCACTCTGTTCGGAAACGGGGAGCGTACAGGTAACGTAGACATTGTGACGCTGGCTCTGAACATGTACTCGCACGGGGTTGATCCGAAGCTGAATTTCGAGACGCTTCCTGAAATTCTTGCCGTTTATGAACGATTGACCAAGATGAGAGTGAGCGAAAGACATCCGTACGGCGGCGAGCTCGTATTTACGGCGTTCTCCGGTTCGCATCAGGATGCGATTGCCAAGGGTATGAAATGGCGCGAAGAGAAGAATCCGCAGTATTGGTCGGTTCCTTATCTGTTGATCGATCCGAAGGATATCGGCAGACAGTACGAAGGTGATATTATCCGGATCAACAGCCAGTCCGGCAAAGGCGGAATCGGTTACGTGCTGCAGCAGAAGTATGGGCTCGATCTTCCTCAGAAGATGCGCGAGCACTTCGGATATTGCGTGAAGAACGTATCGGACCACCAGCAGAAAGAGCTGATGCCGGATGAAATTTACGACATTTTCTTAAAGGAATATGTAAATCTTAAAGCGCCTATCGAGCTGGTCAAATATCGTATTAACGGCGATGAAGACTTTGAGACAGTCGTTGTTGTACGGACGGGCGACGGGGACAAGGAGATTAAAGGTGCAGGGAACGGAAGACTGGACTCGGTCAGCAATGCCCTGCAAACCTATCTTGGGTTGGAATACAGCGACCTGGTCTATACGGAACACGCTTTGGAAATCGGCTCTAAGTCACAAGCGGTCTCTTACATCGGAATCAAAGCTTCGAATGGCCAGGTATACTGGGGCTGCGGCATAGATGTGGATATTATGACCTCGTCGATCAAAGCTTTATTCAGTGCGGTAAATCAAATGAGCCGGAGTATTAACGGGAACCGTTAAGTTCTATACGGAACACAGTTGCAGGATTTCATAAAGGGCGGGGCTTGCTTGCAAAAGCAATGGCCCCGCCCTTTTAGTTCAAAGGTAGAGGCCGTATCTTCCGCCTGTTTTGGAGTCACACTATAAGTAGAATAATAGTATTTTTGTCTGCACATTAGCGTACGAAGGAGTGATAACCATGGCGCGTGTATTGTTTATAAATGCCGGTTCGGAGGGACATATTAATCCGACGATCGGTGTAGTGCAAGAACTGGTGTCACGAGGAGAGGAAGTCATATATTTCTGTATCGAAGCCTTTCGGGAGCGTATAGAGAAGGTCGGAGCTACCGTGCGGACCTTGGATGATCAAAAATTCATCAAGGCTTTTATCTCCGGCGGTAGAGATTATTTGCTTCAAAGAATCAACGGTCTTTTGCTTACGGCAGATATAGTCATACCGAGCGTTCTTGAACAGACCGAAGGGGAGCACTTTGACTACGTCATTCATGACTCCATGTTTGGTTGCGGCCGCATGATTGCTCAAATATTAAAGCTTCCGGCTATTAGCTCTGGTACTACTTTTGCAGAGAACAGAGAATCCTTCGATAAAATGTTGGAACAATTTAATAAGCAAACCCCTGTGAACATAGCCAAGCCCATATACGATCAATTTCAAAGCCTGACGGACACGATTATGGAACAATATGATATAGAAATTCGCTCCCCCTACGAAGTGTATTGTAATCCAGCCCCGCTTACCCTCGTTTACACGACCAGGGAATTTCAACCTGATGGAGAAGCCTTTGATCCCTCTTATAAATTCGTAGGTCCATCCATCGCTGCGCGATCTGCGCAAACAGGTTTCGACCTTCCGGTAATTCAGGGGAAAGAACTCATTTACATTTCGCTGGGTACCGTCTTCAACCAGGCCAAAGATTTCTATAAGCTTTGTTTTGAGGCCTTCGGAGATACGGACTATAGGGTAGTCTTGGTGATCGGGGATAAAGTCGGGGTTTCCGATTTAGGGGAGGTTCCCGGAAATTTCATCGTGAAAAATTACGTTCCGCAAATGGAAGTGCTGCAACGCACGAATTTGTTCATAACTCATGGCGGAATGAATAGCGCCCATGAAGGCCTTTATTTCGGGGTTCCGCTAATCGTCATTCCGCAAAGCGCAGACCAGCCGATCGTCGCGGAGCAAGTTGCCCGACTGGAAGCAGGGATTGCCTTCCCCATGCCAAGCTTGACGGCAAATAAGCTGCGCGAAGCTGCAAACCAGGTGTTAAGCCATTCATCGTTCAAGGAAAATGTCGTAAGGGTTGGAGCATCCTTTCGGCAGTCAGGCGGCTATCGACAAGCAGTGGATGAGATACTCAAGTTTACAGCAAACATTCTGTAAGTCGGACAAATCAGAGAAGATATAGCAACTCTCATTTTATAATTTTTTCAAAAAATTAACTCTTGAAAACGTTTCATCCTCGTTGTAATATATTTTTATCAAGATAATAAATTATTATATCGATAAAAGAGATAAAGGTTATTCGGAAAGGAGAGTGTAAACATTAAATGAACAACAACCGCTATTATCTGGAGAAGTTTTTTCCGGTTGCTTCTTTTATCGCCGCGATTGTCGGGCCCAAATGTGAGGTAGTGGTGCATGATATCAGCGATCCGGAGAGATCGATTATTTTCATTGAAAACGGATTCATCAGCGGTCGGAAAGTAGGCGACGGATCTACCGACCTGGTATTGAAAATTCTAAAAACCGAAGCTTACCGGGAAGAACCGTTTATTGCCAACTATAAGGCTACCGGGAAATTTGGACAGAACTTCAGATCCTCTACTTATTTCATCAAAAATGACGATCAAGAGTTGGTCGGACTCATGTGTTTGAACATAGACGTTACTCACATGGAGGTAGCGGCTGAATGGGTGCAGCATATTTTACAGGGCGGCTCGCCGTCCTTCCTGGCCTCACCGGAAGCTCCCCCGCGCCAGCAAGAAAAGCCGTCAGCCGAATACCTCCAAGGTAATCCCGACGACTTGCTGCAGCATATGATCGGTTCGGTGATCGGCAAGCTGGCCATACCGCCGGATCGGCTATCGTCCCAGGAGAAGATCGACATTGTTCGTGAGCTCAATGATCTTGGCGTCTTCTTATTGAAGGGCGGCGTTTCCGAGGCTGCGGCTGCCTTATCCATTTCGGAGCCGACGGTATATCGTTACTTACAGAAGCTTAAATAACAATTACGTGGCAACATATTAAGGATGGTGACATCATGAAATACAACTTTGACGAGGTCATTTCCAGACTGGGAACGAATAGCGCAAAATGGGACGGAACTACTCAGCAGTTGGGAGACGACATGCTGGTTCTCTCCGTGGCGGATATGGATCTGCAAGCTCCGCCTGCGGTAGTTGATAGAGTGGCGGAAGCGGCCCGGCACGGGATATACGGGTATACGGATCTCTATTCGCCTTATTATGAAAGCGTTCGTCATTGGCTGGACAAGGCTTATGACTGGCAGGTCCCCGCAGAATGGATCGTGTTCAGTCCCCGGATCATTCAGGCGGTCTCTATTCTTATAGACCGGTTCACAGAGAAGGGTGAGCGGATCTTGATTCATACGCCGGCATATCAGCCGATCGCCAATGCCGTCAAGCTGAATGGAAGACAATTGGCGGAGAGCCCCCTTCGGCTCATCCACGGCCGATATGAGATCGACTTCGAAGACATGGAGCGTCAGATGAAGGAAGGCGTGAAGATGGTTCTTCTTATCTCACCCCATAATCCGACAGGCCGGGTATGGACCGAGAATGAGCTGCAGCGCATGGCCGACTTATGTTGCCGTTATGATGCATTGATTGTCTCAGACGATATTCATGCCGATTTTATCCACGAAGGGCATGAGCATACGGTGATTGCCAAGTTGTCTGAGGAGGTGGCGAACCGCTCTATTATTTGCACCTCGCCGGGCAAAACGTTTAACCTGGCTAGCTTGGAGATCGCCAATATCGTCATACCGAATCAGCAATTAAGAGAAAAATTTCAGCTCGGGCTTAAACAGGCCGGCATTCATAATCCCACCTTTTTTGCGGTACCGGCGCTGGAAACGGCCTACACGCAATGCGATGATTGGCTGGTCGAGCTTCGCTCCTATATTGCGGACAATATTGTTTTTACCGAGAAATATTTTGCGGAGCATATGCCGGAGCTAAAGATTATTATGCCGGAGGGTACTTACCTGCTGTGGGTAGATTGCTCGGCATGCAGCACAAATGAAAGCGATTTAGTGGAGTGGATCCAGCAAAAAAGCCGGGTAAGCGTCAGCTTCGGCACCTCGTTCGGGGAGGTCGGAGAGGGGTATATCCGTCTCAATGCCGGAGCGCCCCGGGCTCTTCTGAAGGAAGCGTATGAGCGGATGTCGAGATATTACCCGTTACGTCATAACCAATAAATTATTCTTTTACATCATAAGGGGGAACTTATCATGGCCAAGCCGATTAAAGAGAAAGTCATTAAGCAGCCTACTCTGTTCTTGGCTTTAGTACCGATCATCACCATGGTTTTACTGCTCTCATTGGGTTATGTATTATTTGAGTTGCCGCCGGAGCCGCTCATTATTGCATCCACCATCGTAGCCGGGATCATCGCCATTAAATTGGGGTACAGCTACGACGATATCATGGGCTCGATTGCTCAAAAAATAGGCAAGACGATGCCGGCCATTCTGATTTTGATCACCGTCGGGTTTATGATCGGTGCCTGGATGGTCGGAGGCACGATTCCAATGATGATATTCTATGGACTTAAAATCATTAATCCTCAGTTTTTGCTCATAACTGCGTTTCTTGTAACATCGGTGGTATCCCTGTGTACCGGAACCTCTTGGGGATCGGCCGGGACCATCGGGATCGCCTTTATGGGCGTAGGGGCCGGACTGGATGCCAACCTTGCGGCTGTGGCCGGTGCGGTGGTTGCCGGAGCTTATTTCGGGGACAAGTTGTCGCCTCTGTCGGATACGACCAATTTGGCGGCGCTGGCTACCGGAGTTAATCTCTATGAGCATATCGGCCATTTGCTTTACACCACGGTTCCTTCCTTCATTGTGGCCAGTGTGGTATTTGTAGTTACCGGTTTGAACACGCACGGCGCGGGTACGGCTATTCCTGAAAAGGTTACTGAAATTATGAATACGTTAAGCACGGTATTCCATTGGAATCTGTTGTTAGTGCTTCCGATTCTGATCGTTCTCTATGGATCGGTCCGGAAGAAACCAACGGTTCCCGTCATGCTGATCTCCTCTGCGGTCGCGATGGCGAATGCCCTGATCTTCCAGGGATTTACCCTGCATGATGTCGTTACCTCCGTCGTGAACGGTTTTGACATTGCGATGGTTCATGTTCAAGGCTTTGATGCCGCAGCGGTGATCCCGGATATTCCGAGACTTCTGAACCGCGGGGGTATGAACTCCATGATGGGCACCTTGTTGATCTGTTTCAGTGCTATTACGTTCGCCGGTACGATTTCGCTTACGAAATCGCTTGAATTGATCGTAAACAAGATCCTCAAGCATGTGCGCTCCACGGGCTCCCTTATTCTTGCAACAATTGCTACCGGCCTTACGATGATCGGGGTTACCAGCAACGGTCAGGTATCGATTCTAATGCCGGGCGAAATGCTGCGGGAGGCTTATATCCGGCGGGGATTGCATCCGAAGAATCTGGGACGGACAGTCGAAGACTCGGCGACAATCATTGAACCTATTCTGCCATGGACGGCTGCGGGGGCTTATATGGCCGGCACGCTGGGTGTAGCCACGCTGTCCTACTTGCCATGGGCTGTACTATGCTGGACAGGCATCATCTTTGCAATCATTTGGGGATTTACCGGCTTTGGGATTACCAAGCTCACCCCGGACCAGCAACAGGAAATGCTGAAGGAGTACAGTGGAGAGACTGTTTTGGCGAGTGAAAAATAAATAAAATGGCGTCCCTTAATTGGCGCCTATCAAAGGAGAGAACTTTCATGACACAATCCGAAAGAAAAGCAATTGCAACCAACGAGGCTCCCGGAGCGATCGGTCCTTATTCTCAAGCCGTTCAATTTGGAAACATGATATTTACCTCAGGCCAGCTCGGCATGAACTCCGCCGGAGAATTTCCGCCGACGGTGGAGGAGCAAGCCAAGCAATCGCTAAGCAATGTGAAAGCCATTCTGGAAGCGGCGGGCTTTGGTATGGAACAGATCGTCAAAACGACCGTGTACCTGCAGGATATGACCGATTTTGCCTCAGTGAACGAGGTGTATGCTACCTTTTTCTCCGAACCTTATCCTGCACGCAGTGCCGTTGAAGTAGCCAAGCTGCCGAAGAACGGTCTGGTTGAAATCGAAGTCATCGCCGTAAAATAATCAGATGATAAGCGCATAATTCGGAGTACCGCATAAGTTAAAGTCTTTCGTCTCCTAACGGAGATGGAAGACTTTTTTGCGACCCGTAGACGATTTCCGCAATGGACGCTAAACTAGGGAAGTCGAAAGCAAAAAAACAATTAGGAGCATGTACAACGTGACTGTAACCGATCGAATTCCATCTTGGAAAAAACTTAGTCTCTTTGCCGTGACCTGGCCCATTCTCGTCGATTCCGTACTGCGGATGATGCTGGGCACGGTTGACGTGTTTATGTTAAGCCGCATTTCCGACAAGGCCACGGGTGCGGTAGGTTTGGCCAACGAAATTATTTACTTTTGCATTTTGATGTTTGGGTTTGTCGGCATCGGCACCAGCGTCGCGGTCTCCCAGTATATCGGTGCCGGGCGTGAAAAAGAAGCAAGCCGCATCTCGGCGATGGCCATTACGATGAACCTGATCTTCGGCATCCTCGTCAGTATGACCCTCTTGTTTTTCGGAGAGACCCTTCTGCACTTGTTGAAACTGGATCCCGAACAAATCGGAATCGCCAGCCATTATCTAAGGATCATCGGCGGGTTTATCTGGATTGAGGCACTCTCTTATGCGGTTTCCTCCGTCATCCGTGCCAGCGGACATACGAAGAGCGTGATGTATGTGACGCTGGGCGTCAACTTATTGCATGTGACAGGAAACTATTTACTTATTTTCGGTAACCTGGGCTTTCCGGAGATGGGCGTAACAGGAGCGGCTATTTCGACGGTCGTCAGCCGTTTTCTGGGAATCATAGTTCTCCTCGTGATTTTATACCGCCGCATTCCCGCGCCGATTCGTTTGAAGGATTATGTGACTTGGAAAAGATCCTATGCGAAGCAGGTTCTTAGCGTGGGCCTGCCTGCTGCGGGCGAGCATCTCGCTTGGCAGTCGCAGTACCTGATGATTATGAGCTTTGTTAATATGATTGGCATCACGGCGCTGAACACGCATGTATATGTAATGAACGTATCCAATTACTTCATGGCTCTGGCCTTGGCGATCGGGGCGGGTACGGAAATTATCGTCGGGCAGATGGTCGGTGCGGGAGAAATGAAAGAAGCGTACCGGAGACTGATGAAGAGCGTGAGAATCAGCTTCATATTAACCTTCGCCGTCGTAGGCGTCGCCGTAATCTTCCGGCATGGACTGATTGGCATGTTTACGGAGGACCCTGCTATTATAGCGGCAGGGGCGAGTATTTTCCTGCTCTCCCTCATCATTGAACCGGGCCGGACATTCAACATCGTCATTATCAATTCCTTGCGCGCCGCCGGGGATGCGCGTTTTCCCGTTATGATGGGCGTACTCTCGATGTGGGGAGTCTCGGTACCGCTCGCCTACTTCCTGGGCGTACATCTCGGGTTCGGGCTGATTGGCGTATGGATCGCCTTTACGGTTGACGAGTGGCTGCGCGGGCTCATCATGCTGCTTCGTTGGAGAAGCCGGGCCTGGGAGAAGAAGGCGCTCGTTAAGCCTGTTCATGTGATAGAGAACGACTTGGCTTCCTAAGGATTTGGAATCCCGCACAAACAACCGCCTGATAGCCGGGTTAGGATAATAGTTCAAAAAAAGGACCAGCCTGGAGGCTGGTCCTTTTATATTTCCGCTATCCTAAACTTCCTGATTCACATGATACCTTCCTCTAGGCACCACCAATGGAGATCCCGAAATCGGATCTTCGATCACGGTGCAATCCAGTCCGAAAATGTCCTTAACCAAGGTGCTTGTAATGACCTCTGACGGCTCGCCCTCAGCGACAAGCTTTCCCTGATGAAGCGCAAAAATATGGTCGGCATAACGCGCTGACAAGTTGATGTCATGGAGAACCATGACAATCGTGGTTCCGTGTTTCCGGTTCAGATCGGTGAGCAGGTCCAAAATCTCGACTTGATAGGTGATATCCAAAAAGGTCGTCGGTTCATCGAGAAATAAAATGTCGGTTTCCTGTGCGAGAGCCATGGCAATCCAGACGCGCTGGCGCTGCCCGCCGGACAGCTCGTCGATCGGATGGTTGGCAAACTCCGTGATATCCATAATTCTCATGGCTTCGGCCACGGCCTCGTTATCCTTTTTAGTCCATCCGCCGAACAGGGACTGATGCGGAAACCTTCCCCGACCAACCAGATCCGCTACAGAGATTCCTTCCGGCACGATAGGGGATTGAGGCAGCATGCCTATTACCCGGGCCAATGGCTTGGACGGGAGCTTGCCCAGCGGCTTTCCGTCGAGCGTAATGGTTCCGGAAGTGGGCTTTATCAGCCGTGCAAGTGTTTTAAGAAGCGTTGATTTACCGCAACCGTTGGCCCCGATAATAACGCTTATTTTATGGCTGGGTATGACCAGGCTTACGTCTTGGATAACCGTTTTATTCTCATAGCCCGCTACGAGCTGTTCGGCTTGAAAAAGATGTGTCGGCTTCATTATAACTCTCCCTTTCGATTCATTTGGATCAGCAAGAAAATCAGATACGGTGCTCCGAGTAATCCGGTAATGATGCCCACAGGGAATCTGTACTCAAAAGCAAATTGTCCGATTAGATCTGCCGCCAAAACCAAATTAACGCCTACAAGACCCGCCGGAATGACGTTGGAGAAGCCGACTCCCGCCAGTCTTTTCGCGATCGGTCCCGAAAGGAAGGAGACGAAGGCTATGGGACCCGTGGTGGCGGTAGCCATAGCTATCATGAAGACGGAACCCAGTATGAACACAATTCTAGTCTTGTCTGTAGCAACCCCGAGAGAAGAGGCCGATTGTTCTCCAAGCTCCAAAATATCGAGATGTCTTCCCAGCAGGATCACGACAGGGGCCAAAACAAGCACCGTTATGACAAGGGGAGGCAACTGATGCATTTGAGAGCCATTGAGGCTGCCCGAAAGCCATCTGATCGCTGCGGGAACATCCTGTTCCGCGCTAACCAGCAGCAGATAGGAGATCAAGGCGTCAAGCATGGCCTGCATACCGATCCCGACAAGGATTAATCGCCCGATGGAGAAAGACGTTCCTCTGGACAATAGATAAATGACGATCACCGTAGCCAGACCGGCAATCACCGAAGCCACAGAAACTACCGCTCCGCTCGTATGCAGGATGATGATGCAAAAAACAGCCGCCGCACTCGAACCGGAGGTAATCCCGAGGACATTCGGATTGGCAAGCGGATTGCGCAGCATGGTCTGGAAGGTGTACCCGGCAACGCCAAAGGCAAATCCGGCAAACAGGCCCGCGAGCATTCTCGGCAGACGAATCGTATTCACCGCAAAAGACACGCCTTTAAGCTGCTCTCCCGTAAGTGCTCGAATTACGTCTTTAACCGGATAGATCGTGTTCCCCAATAAAAGCATGGCGCAGCATAGGCCAACTGCAAGAATAGCAAGGATGCCGGTAACAAGGATCCATCTGCGGCGTCTTTGCCGCCGTCCCGTGACAATAAATTGAATGGATTGATTATTCATAATGAACGCACTTTCGATTTTATGGCTAATAGGATTAGGATGGGAGCACCGATAAACGCCGTAACAACGCCGACTTCCAGTTCTCCTGGGCTGCCGATGAGCCGGCCGCATACATCGGATATCGTCAAAATGATCGCTCCCGAAATAGCTGACATGGGTATAACGAAACGCAGGTCGGGGCCAAGAATCAGCCGTATGACATGGGTGGATAAAAGCCCGATAAAACCAATTGGCCCTGCAAGCGCAGTGGTAGCACCGCATAAGAGGACACCGGCCAGAGCCGCAACCAGTCTCAGCGTTCCGGTTCGAACGCCTTGTCCGGCCGCCACCTCATCCCCCAGTGCCAGTGCATTCAGAGCAGGAGCGGTAAGGATCGCGGTCAATACCCCGATGACCAAAAACGGAATAAACGTAGCAATCCCGCTCCAGGTTGCCGAACCTACGCTTCCCACTTGCCAAAACCGGAATTGATCCATGACATAAGAACGCGGAATCATGATGGCCGTAACCAAGGAAGAAAGGGCAGCGCTTGTAGCGGCGCCCGCCAGAATAAGCTTAATGGGCGTGGCACCTCCACGCCCCATTGAGCCAATTCCGAATACGAACACTGCAGTAATCGCAGCCCCGGCTAAAGCCAGCCATATATATTGATTAGCGGTACTTATGTTTAAGAATGCAATTCCGCAAACTACAAATAATGAAGCGCCCGTGTTTACCCCTAGGATACTCGGGTCCGCGAGCGGGTTACGAGTTACCGCCTGCATAAGCGCTCCGGAAACCCCGAGTGCCGCACCGCAGAACAAACTGAATACCGTTCGGGAAATCCTCTTGCGGACCACGCTCGCCCCGTAGGAGTCGACATCAGGGTGAAATAGACCGTCGATCAGTTCGGGAATTCTCACCAGCCGGGAGCCCAGGACCAGAGAGGCGAGCACGCATATGCCCAGCAAGACTAAACAAATGATAAGCACCTTCGTAAAATTCCGCGGAATAAGAGAGTTAGAACTATTCATGGATCTTGCTTATAGCTCCGTCAATTAAACCTAAATATTCATCGATAGTATAAGAAATCGAAAGCGGGTTCGGATTCCCGGAAGCCGCCAGAGGGGTACCGTCACCAATGAACACTACGGAACCGCGTTGAATCGCCGGGATTTTGCCAAGCAGAGGATCCGCTTTAACCGCTTGATACAAGTCCTCGCCGCCATATCCGATCAAGATATCGGCATCGTTCAGAACGTCGGCATTTTCAGCGCTTAAATTCATGGAATAGCTGGTAGGGTCCGTAATCTGTTTCGTAACACTTTCAGGGTAAACCATGCCTAACTCAAGCAGGAATGAGCCGCGTGGATCCGCAGGGGTATAAATATGTAACTTGGACATATCTTTAGCCGAGAAGTTCACCCAAACCACTTTTTTACCCTGCATATCAGGATGGGCGCTTGATTTTTCCTTAATTAAGTTCTCAGTGTCTTTAATGAGCTGTTCGCCTTCCGCTTTCATACCCATACCGGTTGCATTCAGCAGAACCTGCTCACGCCATGTAGTCAGCCAAGGCGTAGTCGGATAGGCCACCACCGGGGCGATCTGAGTAAGAATATCGTAGTCTTCCTGCGTAATGCCGGAGTAAGCCGCGAGAATTACATCCGGATTTGAGTCCGAAATCGCTTCGAAATCAAGGCCGTCCGTATCTTGAAATACATTAGGGTCCTTTACGCCAAGTTCCTCCAGCTTTTTGGCTGTCCATGGCAACAATCCGCTGTCATCCTGAACGCCGTAATTCGCCGCCGAGAAACCTACGGGTACAACTCCAAGGGCAAGAGCGACATCATGGTTCGCCCATTGAATGGTAGCGACGCGCTCAGGCTTTTTCTCAATAACAGTTTCGCCAAAAGCGTGCTTGATCACGATCGGATATCCGGAAGCTTCATCTTGAGAGGCTGGAGCTTCGGTGTTAGTTGAACTATTCGCCGAATTGTTCGCAGCTGCGGATGGTGTAGAATTAGGGCTTGTTTTCTCTCCGGAACAACCGGCAAGAACGAGTATAAACGCAAACGAAAATAATAATGTTTTTAACGGGAACCCTTGTTTCAGCTTCATGAATTGTACCCTTCCTTATATAAGATTTAGTTTTTATCGTTTATTTGATAATGATTATCAATGTCACTAAATATATAATCGCTTGAGTTAATTGTCAATGGAAAATTTGGAAGCGGCATTAACTCTTGGTATTGTGCATCGATATCGTTGATTACTCATATAGAAAGGGATTATATCGTTTACTATAATTGGAATGACGGCGCAAATCGCCAAAGGATTAGATTAAGAATAGGGAGGAACCATGCTGCAATCAATCATTTTCGATATGGATGGCACGTTATTTCAAACCGATAAAATCCTGGAATGGTCCCTGGAGGATACGTTTAACCATTTGCGTGCGCTAAATAAATGGGATCGGGCAACCCCGCTCGATCAATACCGTCAAATTATGGGCGTACCCCTTCCGAAGGTATGGGAAACTTTGTTACCTCATCATTCCAATGAAGTGCGGAAGAAGACCGATGCTTATTTTCTGGAGAGGTTAATTGAGAATATCAAAAGGGGAAAGGGTGCTCTTTATCCTAACGTGAAGGAAGTTTTCACTTTTGCAAAAGAGAATAATTGCTCGATCTACATAGCCAGTAATGGGTTAGCGGACTATTTAAATGCCATTGTGAATTATTACGATTTGGACCACTGGGTGACCGAAACATTCAGTATCCAGCATATCGAATCCTTGAATAAGTCAGACTTAGTCCGGTATATTATAAAAAAATATGGTATAACGAATGCAGCGGTAGTGGGAGATCGGCTTTCGGATATAAAGGCAGCCAAGGACAATGGGTTAGTAGCCATAGGTTGTAATTTTGACTTTGCGCAAGCCAGCGAGCTTTCCCAGGCTGACATCGTCATTGATGATTTGCTAGAATTAAGAACGATTTTACCCCGATTGCAGGATTCGCTTTCCAGAGAGTAGAACTGAAATAAATGTAAGATGACCAGGCGCATTCCGGGTACGCCCTAGTTGCAGGAGGAGAACAATATGAAGTCGATCACCGTTCAAAGTCTTACGGAAACGTTCCAATTGGAAGTGCTTGCGGGAGCCAGCCGAATGGACCGGACGATTACCCGTCCGCGGACGCATAGGCCTGGACTGGAGTTTGTCGGGTATTTCGATTTCTTTCCTATGGAGCGGGTGCAGGTGCTCGGCCGCAAGGAAATTACTTATTTACTTACGCTGAGTATAGAGGAACGCAAGCTGCATATCGGGAATATCGTCAAATACCATCCGCCGTGCTTTATTGTGACGTCAGGACAGCAGGAGATTCCCTATCTGAAGCTGTTCTGCGATCAGGAGGGCATTCCGCTGCTGCGGACGCCGGAGACGACCACCGAATTTATCGCCAAGCTGGACAGGTATCTGGTGAAGGCGATGGCTCCCGAAATATCCATTCACGGGGTATGCGTGAACGTATCGGGCATAGGCATTCTGCTCAGAGGCAAATCGGGAATCGGCAAAAGCGAGACAGCGCATACGCTCATCCGCAGAGGCCACCGGTTCGTGGCCGACGATATTGTGGTGCTCAAAAAGCTTGGCCCGGCCACACTTCTGGGCACGCATAACGAGACAACACGCGAATTCCTAGCGCTGCGAAGCATCGGACTGATCAACGTCGTACGTCAATACGGGCGCAGGGCGTTTCAGGACGAAACGAGAATCGTGCTCGATATTGAGCTTGCCCCGTGGCAGGAAAATTCCTTAAATAACGAGCTGGAGGTAGTGCCTCAGTTCACCGAATACCTCGGAGTTCAAATTCCGCATATCGAAGTCCAGCTTCAGCCTGGACGCGATGTAGCCGGTTTGATCGAGGCAGCGGCTAACAATTGGTATCTCAAGCAACTGGGTTACAGCGCGGCCGAAGAGTTCATGCAGCGGATCGAGAACGAGATGCAATAGGAAATAAAGAAGGAGCCGGCGGGAAACGCCGGCTCCTTTTTTTTATTTGTACGGACTAATTTATTCAGATCGCATCTAAAGCGACTTTGACTTTGGATTCAACGGATGCATTCACGTACTTCATGCTCAGGGCGTATCCGCTGTCAGTGGGTTTTAATAAGATGATGATCTTAGTGTCTCCCATTTTCCAAGTACTTGATAAGGAACCCTCGTTGGCAAGAAGCGTAAGGTATTGATCAAGTTTTACCGCATCGATATCCTTGTCGATAACAAAGGAGCCTGCGACCGGCTTGCCGTAATCCCGAAGCGTACTATGGAACATGCCGGAATAAACGCCCAATATATAGGCTTCGTTTTGGCCGGAAATGTCTGGGAAGTAGGCCGATGCAGCCAGTTGGTCTTTGTAAAAGATATATAATTCTTCAAAGTCTTCCGGCGATTCTTGGTACAAAAGGAGGTAAATATCGCCCGTTCCGCCTTCATCGAGAAGCGACTTTTCTCCGGAAACCGACTTCATTTGGTCCGTGGTAATTCCCCATGGCGGAATAAAGGCGGTTGACGCCGGTTTTTCCCCGATCCAGGCGATTCCCATAGAAGCATCCGCCCCGATGGCTTTGCCGGTCAATTGCTTAACGGCCGATAAAGGAATGTAGATAGTTCCGTTCAACGCCTTGGCCGGTACGGAAAGAAGAACTGCAGATCCGTTGATTTTTGCCTTTTTGCTTCCTGTGGTTACGATGATGTATGAGCCTGCTGAATTTTTTGCCGTAATCGCCTTACTTTTGCTATCTACGGTCGTGGTATACTTTAGATCGGTTAGAACCGCCTTCATCGGAATTAATGTAGTTCCTTTTTCCACGATGGTTGGCAATTTTGATGATGAAATGTTGCCGTCGACATAAAGAGTGTAAGATGCGGGAGCTGCGGCGGAAGCCAAGGGAGCGTAAGAGAATAGACCTGTGAAGATAGTCAGGCACCCTACGAGCGTCAAGTAAACTATTTTTTTCATAATGTCTCCTTTGCCATGTTTATGGCTTCGAAATAATAGGACTAATTTCTTAAATATAACATAGCTGGCGTTAAATAACGCCTAATATTTTCCTTATAAACAACATTTTTTTGATATGAAATACGGAAAGGAAGTAAGGTGGATGCAAGTACTGTATGAGGAGGAAGATGAGGTTCGGGGCAAGCTGATGGTTTATGAAACAGCCCAGTTGGATGGGGAATTCGGTAGATATCGCGTTCTGGCATTTTCGGATGGAGCAGCTCAAGGGGTATTGGACTTAGACGATCCGGAAAGCATCGTATTCGAATATCCCCGGGCCATTCTTCATCTTATGGATACCTATCTCCCGGACTACAGTGAAGCGTACGTCATCGGTCTTGGCATCGGAACAATACCTGCGAGACTCCAGGATAAACGGGTAAAGGTGGCGGAGATCGATCCCCGGGTTAAGGAGGTCAGCCGTCGTTACTTCGGGTATTCCGCGACTAATGTAGAGGTTGGCGACGGACGAAACATGCTGGAAAAAGAGCCGAATCTCGCCTATGATTATGTAGTTCTTGATGCTTTTACGGAGAAGGATACGCCGCTTCATTTGCTGTCGGAGCCCTTCTTCATGCTGTGCAGGGACAAGCTGAACGAGCGGGGTGCGCTCATCATGAATCTGTTTGGCCGCGGGTCATCCGATAATCTGATCCGGGCCGTTCACACCACGTTACAGTCTGTATTTCCTTATACTTGTTGCTTTGAATTGCCGCAGACGGGCGCGGCTGATAAAAGAAATATACTTCTTATGGGAGCGCAGCAGCCGATACGTTATCGCGAAAAGGAGATGGCCGGCTTTGTAGCCTTCAAACCGGAGGAGGGGTATATCATCCAGGATCGGGAGGATGAATACCGATTGTGAAAATCGGGCAAGAACGATATAATTCAACACTTATGAGAGATACAAGGTAAGGGTAAAGGAGCCTAAAATCATGAACTACGGAATACCGGATAATGCAATGATAACCGTGGCGGGCACGGTCGGGGTTGGCAAATCAACATTGACTACCGCACTGGCGAATCGGCTGGGGTTCAAGACCTCGCTGGAAAAGGTGGATCATAACCCTTATTTGGAGAAGTTTTATGCCGACTTCGAGCGTTGGAGCTTTCATTTGCAGATCTATTTTTTGGCTGAACGATTTAAGGAACAGAAAGTTATTTTTGCCGCGGGCGGAGGGGTTGTCCAGGACCGTTCCATTTACGAGGACACCGGAATCTTTGCAAAAATGCATGCCGATCAAGGCACGATGTCAGCGACGGACTACCAGACGTATACCAGTCTCTTCGAGGCTATGGTGATGACGCCTTATTTTCCGCACCCGGATGTGCTGATTTACTTGGAGGGCAGTCTTCCGGCCATCTTATCCCGCATTCAGGATCGCGGCCGCGAAATGGAGATTCGGACGGAAGTATCGTATTGGGAGCATATGCATACCCGGTATGCCGAATGGATCGAAGGCTTTACCGCATGTCCGGTGCTGCGGCTGAATATCGAGGAATACGACGTGAACGACCCGGCTTCGCTGGATGATATAGTTCACCGGATTAGCGATACGATTCAGTTGAAACAGATCCCCCAGTTGGGATAGTAAATTTGAGCCTGCGACAGGGAGGGAAAATATTCTTGCCATTCGCAGGCTATTCTGTTATTTTTGATAGTAACAAATTGTTATTATCATAAAGTTACGAAGTGAGGGATGTATGATGAAGAAGATGGCGGGTAGTTGGAACCTGTTCGAAATAACCTGGTTGGTGTTGTTTACCTCAATCGCTGTCGGGTTTACCTTCATTTCCAAGGATTCGTTATTCGGGTTTACGGTGTTTATCACCGGGGTGCTGTGCGTAGTGCTTGCGGCTAAGGGCAATCTGATGAGTTATGTGTTCGGCATGTACAATACCTTCGGTTATGCCTACTTGGCTTATATTAACGGTCTGTTTGGAGAGGTCATGTTGAACCTGCTATTCTTTGTTCCCATGAACGTTATTGGCTTCTATATGTGGAAAAATAACCGCCAAGACGGCAAGCTCGCCATGCGCCAGATGGAGCTTAAAGGTCTGCTGCTCGTTGGGGCGGTATGCGTATCGGGCTGTCTGCTGCTGGGATTCGGGCTTTCGTTCATCCCCGGGCAGAACTCGCCTTACATCGATGCCATTACGACGGTGTTGTCGGTGGTGGCTACCTTTTTAATGGTGCGGAGATTTAAGGAACAATGGCTGGTCTATATCGTGCTGAATTTGTTCACGGTGCTGCTGTGGGTGATTCGGATGGTGGAGGGCAGCGGTGAAGGCTTGTTGATGATCGTCATGTGGAGCGCCTATCTGGTGAACGCGGGATACGGCTACTACAATTGGAACAAAGGGGCCAAGGAGGCGACAGTATGAAGACGCTGGGATTAACGCTGGGAAAGTTCGCCCCGCTGCATAAAGGGCATCAGTTCATGATCGAAACGGCGCTGCAAGAGGTCGACGAATTGATCGTGGTGATTTACGAGACGACGGTCACCCCGATCCCGCTTCACATCCGGGCAAACTGGATTCGGGAACTCTATCCGGTGGTTCGCGTGATCGAAGCCTGGGACGGACCGGACGGGTATTCGAACGACCGGGAGCATGAGATCCGGGAAGAACAGTATATTTTGGGCTTGCTGAATGGTGAACAAGTAACACACTTCTACTCCAGTGAGTTTTACGGCGAGCATATGAGCTTAGCGCTGGGTGCGGTGGACCGGCGGGTGGATGAAGCCCGCGAAGTGGTTCCGGTTTCGGCGACGATGGTCCGTTCCGATCCATATAAGTACAGAGAGTTCGTAAGCGATATCGTATACCGGGATTTAATTACGAAGGTAGTCTTTGTGGGAGCGATGTCGACGGGCAAGTCGACCCTTACCGAAGCGCTGGCACAGCGGTATCACACGACTTTTGCGAGCGAATACGGACGCGATTTTTGGACCGAGCATCAGGTGGACCGCAGAATCGGCCTGGAGGCATTCGATGAAATCGCGGTGGGACATATCGAACGCGAGGAGCAGGCATTGCTGGAGGCGAACCGGGTTCTATTCGTCGATACGAATGCGATTACGACGTACATGTTCGCCCTGGATTACCACGGCCGGGCGCCGGAGCTCTTGACCCGAATCGCTCTGGAGAACGCACAGCGGTACGATCTGTTCTTTTTATGCGATGACGACATTCCTTACGACGATACGTGGGACCGCAGCGGGGATCAGAAGCGGCATGTTTTTCATAAACAGATTATCGCAGACTTGAAGGCGCGGCGAATTCCCTACATTACACTGCGGGGAAGCCTGGAGGAACGCATGAGCAAGGTAGACGAGGTGCTGGCGAAGTTCGAGCCCTACCGGAACTATTTCGGGGAGCTGCACGGTTAGAATAAGATAATGGAGGCGAACCCGATGGATATGCTGGATCGCGATGGACTTACAGAACTCGAGTTTTTGGAGCAATACCGGGCAGGGGATTTCGAGCGGCCTTCAGTGGCGGCGGATATGGTCATTTTCACCGTTACGGATTCGGAGGCGGACAGCTATCGCAAACTGCCGGAAAAAGAGCTGCGCATTCTGCTCATTCGCCGGGGGGGTCACCCTTTTCTGGGCAAATGGGCGCTGCCCGGCGGCTTCGTCCGTCCGAACGAGACGACGGAACAGGCCGCGGTAAGGGAGCTGCGTGAGGAAACCGGCGTAGACGACGTTTATTTGGAGCAGTTGTATACGTTCAGCGATATCGGGCGGGACCCGCGAACCTGGGTGATGAGCTGCAGCTATATGGCCCTGATCAACAGCGACCAATTGGAGCTTAAGGCCGGAGACGACGCGGCCGAAGCGGCCTGGTTCAAGCTATCCTACAGATTGCTGCGGGAACGAAAGGAATTGGTCGAGGACGGATACGTCAAGACGCTGGAGTTTGAGCTCAAGCTCAGCAGCGAAGGAGAAGAGCTCTCAGCGGTCGTGGCGAGGACGGTGACAGCAAGGGCTACATCGTCGGGAACGGATTATTCGATTGTATCGAATGACGGACTGGCTTTTGACCATGCCAAGATCATAGCATGCGCGATCGAGCGGCTGCGGGGCAAAGTGAATTATACCGATATTGCGCTGCACTTAATGCCGAAGCTGTTTACTTTAACGGAATTGCAACAGGTTTACGAGGTCATTATGGACAAAGAGCTGCTGAAGGCGGCCTTCCGGCGCAAGGTGGCTGATCTCGTGACGGAGACCGATCATTACACCGAAAACGCGGGGCACCGCCCATCCCGCTTATATCGGAGAAATTTGGAGGATTTACGATGATATACAATCTTGAAGAGTTAAGAAAAGCATATAACGCGGGAAAGACATTCAAGTATGTGTTCTTTTGGGGCCATACGCCGCCTAAAGACGGGAGCGTCGACAAAAGCTGCTTCAGTCAATGGTGGATGTGCCCGTTCACGATAGAGGGGACGGAGTATTCCTGCGCGGAGCAGTTTATGATGGCCGAGAAGGCCAGGCTGTTCGGTGATGAGGAAATGCTGGAGTCGATCCTGAAGGCCAAGCATCCGAAGGAGATGAAGGCTTACGGGCGCGCGGTCGGAAACTTCGATAAGGAGATTTGGGACAAGGAATGCTACAGTATTGTCAAAAGAGCGAGCTTGGCTAAATTTTCACAGAATCCGAAGCTTGGCGATTATCTCAAGTCAACGAAAAACCGCATCCTCGTCGAGGCCAGTCCGCGGGACCGCATCTGGGGGATCGGTATGGGTCAGTTCAATCCGGACACGGAGAATCCCGTGAAATGGCGGGGCAGAAACCTGCTCGGCTTCGCGCTGACCGAGGCAAGGGACGAGTTGCTACGGAGTTAGGTTTTGCAGAAACAGTTGATGAAGAAAGAAGGGAAGATAAATGAATCGAAAAGAAATTGCCGAGGAAACTTTGATGATCCAACGGCAAGGCTTTTATGAAGCTGATGGACGCCGAATAGACTTCGCCTCGGCGCAGAAGCATTCGGAGGACCGCAGCGAGTTGATCTCGCCGGAGCGGGGGGAAGAGCTGGTACGCGAAAGTGCCGGGCTGCCCCGGCTGTCGCAGGCCGCCGTTTGTTCCGTCGCCAATGAGGCAACGGTAAAGGCCATTCTAGATTTTGCGGAGGCTGGGAAAGAAAATGTGGGCGTGCTGAACTTTGCCAGCGCTAAAAATCCGGGTGGCGGATTTCTGAACGGAGCGATGGCTCAGGAAGAAAGCCTCGCGGCATCCAGCGGGCTGTACGAAACGCAGCTGCGAAATGAAGGCTACTATAAAGCGAACCGGGCCTGCAAATCAATGATGTACACCGATCATGCCATCTATTCGCCGGACGTGGTGTTCTTCCGAGACCCGCGATTTGGACTTTTGGAAGAACCGGTGACCGCTTCGGTATTGACGCTTCCCGCCGTGAACTACGGGCAGGTTTTGCTTAAGGGAGAGGATCCGCTTGAGGCGGAACGCGTCATGAAAGACCGAATGCGCTTAGCGTTAGCGATCTTCGCCCACAAAGGTGATAAGCAACTTATCCTGGGGGCTTATGGGTGCGGCGTATTCCGAAACGACCCGGTGAAGGTGGCGAGATGGTGGCGCGAGCTTTTGGAGGAGGAAGACCTTGGGTCGCTGTTTACGGAAATCCGGTTTGCGGTCTTGGATACTTCGAAAGACGGGAAGTGCATGAAGGCTTTTGAGGAGGAGTTCGGTAGCTGACCGGAACGATTCGGCGTAGCCAAAACTTCGTTATTGACTGCGCCCTTAGGGAACGCATTATCATTTAGCCAGAGGTGAGAACATGGGTTACACGATCGGACAGTTTGCAGGCCTTCATCTGGTATCTAAAAAAACACTAAGGTACTACAAGGACATCGGTCTTCTGGAACCGGCCGGCACGGATCCGGTCAGCGGATATGCCATCTATGAAGACGACCAGCGCGAACGCATGCAGCGCATCCAGTATCTTCGCAGGCTTCGCTTCTCCCTTGAGGAAATCCGTACACTACTACGGAGCGAACCTGAGTCGTGGATAGGTCCTGTACAAGCGCAACTGGCGGTAATTCAATCGGAGGGGCGTCTCCTGCAAGCCATCGAGCATGAACTTCTTACCCTTCAAGGACGAATCCGCGAAGGAAAAGAGCCTTACACATCTATGGCAGTCACAACGGAATACAAAGTGGATACCTTCGAACTTAACGAGCCTATTCATATCATTGGGAGAGCTACGCGCGTGCCTTACAGCAAGCACGAGGAGAAGCAGGTTTTGATCAACCATTTGATCGGGACATTCTTTGGTAATGACGAGCCGGAATTAATTCCAAATCGTGCGCTGCCCGCCGTTAGTTTCGGACTTGTGTGCGAATGCGAAAAGGACATGAGTATGGGGACTTACATGATGGGTGTACAGGTTACAAGCCTGGACGGAATACCCGAAGGCATGCGCAGCTTCACTCTGCCCGCTGGACTTTACGCGCGGGTCACTTTCCAAGCACACGACAGGGAGGCACTTACTGACAGCGCACTGGAAGGTGCATATGATTATTTGTATAAGTGGCTGACAGAATCCGGTTATACGATGGCCGAGATGCTGGCTGCGGAGGTCTATATGGAGGATCGCATGGAAGTGCCGGTAAATCCCGAAATGGAGCTTTGGCAATGGATAGCACAGAGATAGGGTAGAAAGGGGGAGTTAGTTTTGCTTATAAATGAATATTTTAAAAGCGAGCGGCTGTTTTACCGACCTTTCCAAATGGAAGATTTACAAACCTATGTAGAGATGTGTAATGAGAATTCTCGAAGACGATGGTTTTACTTTCAAGAACCGGATTGTCTAACTACTGAATTTTGGACAAAAGAATTTGAAAATAACATAGCAACATGGTCAAAGAAGGTTGATATACTTCAGAACAGATTTGGTTGTGGCCTGGCTATTTCACTGAAAGAAACCGGCAATCTGATTGGCTTTGTTGGTCTTACGAAATTTCATGGGCCGGATGATGAGCTTAAAGATATTGAAATAGGATATCATATCGGAGAAGCCTATCAAGGTAGAGGGTACGGAACTGAAGCAACCAAGGCGGCAGTTGAATGGGGGTTGGCTGAATTACGTACACTTGGTTCGGAGCCTAAGATCATAGGTAAAGCAGAACACGCAAATTGGCCTTCTCGCCGAGTGCTAGAGAAAGCGGGGTTCCGTTTTGTCCTTGCGGAACAGTACTTAAGTGTATATGAGATTGTAGCCCAATAGCCATTTTCTGAAATACATGAAATCGCCGTATTGCAAGAAGCCTAGCCATGTAACTTCCACGACTAGGTTTCCTTTTTGGCACATATTAAGGATAGCACAGTGTTTCGCATTATTTTGATAGCTGCAATGATTTATGATCAGATCGGCTACTTCGCTCCCAATCTTCTAAGAAAAGTCCCTAAGCTGTCTTCCAGGAACCCCATATTTTCAAGTCCTTCATTTGCTATGATATCCCTGATCTCTTTGGCGAACTCAGTCAAGCCGGCCGTGGAAGCATTGCCGAATCTGCTTTCGTCGATGCCTTGCTTCATCTCCTCAAGCAATTTGGCCGATCCCTCTCTGTACTCCTTCACCCAATCCTCACGAGTCGACACTTTTCTGGCGAAAGACTGGAGGATATGATTCCAATCTTCTTTTCCGTTCACAATCGCTTCTTGTAGCTTGTTCAATGTTTCGGGTTCGAACTTACGCATCATATCGGTCAAGTCTATGTAATCGTCCGGTGCCCCAACGGGTCTTTGCGAGGGTGTTACGTAATGAACTTCATTCGTTTCAGGATCAACGGTTCTTGTTTTGGAGATCGCCCCGATTAACGTCATCGTATCCATAAATTCTGCCGCTTCGTTCTCTTTCATGTAATTTTTCGCTATATACTCCGCTTGGGTAAGCCCCAGCTCTAGTAAAGCTGTTCTTGTCTCTTCGCCGGTTATGTCGTTAATGAAATTGGATTGAATGATGCCGTACACCGCTTCCTTCACCTCAGATGGCTGATTTTGCAGCACCCGATTCAGAGAATCATTGATTTGAGCGGTTCCAAAATACTTTAATGAATGATCCACGATATCCGATGCCGCTAACTGCCGTGCTGCCGGACTGATTTCCAAGGTATCGATCTCATGGGACAGCCCCTGAATATTGCCTTCGACCAGGGTCGGCGATTTATCGGAGCGCTGTTTCAAATGTTCATATAAATTTAAGCCGTATTGCGTCGAACTACCAATTTTCATAGAATCCTACACCTTTCCATTATTAGTAAGTCGAATTACTTCCTATATCTGATGTATCGGAATATTATTCCAAATCTTTAATGCTCGCTAATTTCAATTACCCCATCCCTAAATGTCTATGAAAACGCCTCTAATTTGTCGGGTAGCCGGAGGGGTCAATCTTAGGTAGAATGACGCGTAAGGGACTGACACTAAGGAGGTTCAATATGTCTACAACTAACAATTTTCCATTTCAGAACACTTCCCTTCCGCTGGAGGAACGAGTAAACGACCTGGTTTCCCGCTTCACGCTGGAAGAAAAAGTGGGGCTCATGATTCAATATCAAACCGCTGTAGAACGCCTTGGCGTGAAAGCGTATAAGCATGGCACGGAAGCGGCTCATGGCATGGCCTGGCTTGGCGAAGCCACGGGATATCCGCAGCCGATCGGCCTTGGATGTACCTGGGACACCGATTTGATGCAGAGAATTGGCAGCGCGATCGGTGATGAGGCCAGAGGTTTTTATAAAAGAAATCCGGAGATTAACGGCCTGACGCTTTGGGCGCCAACCGTGGATATGGAACGTGACCCGCGCTGGGGCCGGACCGAAGAGGCTTACGGCGAAGATCCGGTGCTGGCGGGCAAGCTGGCAGCAGCGCTCGTTAAGGGAATTCAGGGTGATCATCCGAAATATTTGAAAGCGGTTGCTACGCTAAAGCATTTCATTGCGAACAATAATGAAGTGGGCCGCGGCGACCAATCGGTCAGCATCGACCCACGGAATATGCGCGAGTATTATTTAAAAGCGTTCGAAATTCCGTTCAAAGAAGGCGGCGCCCAGTCCATGATGACGGCGTATAACGCAGTGAATGGCGTGCCTGCCAACCTGTTGCCTGAAGTGGGAGAGATCGTTAAGAAAGAATGGGGCATGGACGGCTTTGTCGTCAGCGACGCTTTCGACGTATCCGGTACGGTGCGTGACCACGGTTACCTGGAGACGCACAAGGAGGCGGTTGCCCGTTCGGTGAAGGAAGGCGGCATCGACAGCATCACTGACGATGGCGAACTGATCAAGCAGGCGTTGCGCGAAGCGCTGGAGGAAGGGCTGCTTGCGGAGAGCGACTTGGATGTTGCGCTGCGCAACACGTTCCGCGTCCGTTTCCGCCTCGGCGAGTTCGATCCGGAGGAAGACAATCCGTATGCGGCGATTGACGAGTCGGCGATTCTGCAGCCGGAGCATGCGAAGCTGGCGCGCGAAGCGGCGGGCAAGGCGGCCGTGCTCCTGAAGAATGAAGGCGGCATGCTGCCGCTGCAGGCCGACAAGCTGAAGAAGGTCGCAGTGATCGGGCCGCTTGGCGGAACGGTATACCGCGATTGGTACAGTGGTTCACTTCCTTACGCAATCACGCCGCTGCAAGGCATTCAGGAGAAGCTGGATGCGCATGGCGGCAAAACGGCCTTCTCCGGCGGCACGGATCGCGTCAAACTGAAGGCAAAACGCAATGGACGTTACGTGCAGGTGCAGGACGGCGAGGCGGCTGGTCTGGCTGCAACCGGCGAGGCTTCCGAACAGGCGGCGGTCTTTGAAGTGACCGATTGGGGCTGGAACAGCCATACGATCATCGCAGAATCGAACAGCCGTTACCTGACAACGGATGACCGGATCGTGAAGGCTTCAGCCGATCAAATCTGGGAGTGGTTCACGAAAGAGGTATTCCTCGTTCGTTCTGCGCAAGAGGGAGCAGGCAATGTAACCTTCTCGACCTGGAACGATACGCCGGTAACGGTGAAGGGCGACAGCGGCGAACTGCTCGTCGGAAGCGGCAGCGCGGAGGAAACGGCAAACGAGATCAACGTGGCGGGCGCTGCGTCCGTGGCAGGCGGGGAAGAAGAACGGATTACCGCCGATGTCTTTGAAGTGGAGACGGTGACGGACAAATTCCAGGCCGCGAAGGATGTTGCGGCCGATGCGGATCTGGCCGTCGTATTCGTCGGCAACCATCCGCTGATTAACGGTAAGGAAACGGTCGACCGTCCGGATATTACATTGCCGGCATCCCAAGAACAACTGATCAAAGAGGTTCTCTCCGTGAACCCGAACACGGTTGTGGTCGTGGTGGGCAGTTACCCGTATGCTTTGAACTGGGCGGATGAGCATGTACCGGCCATCGTATATACCACGCATGCCGGCCAGGAGCTGGGACATGCCGTAGCCGACGTCCTCTTTGGGGACGTGAACCCGGCTGGACGCCTGAATATGACCTGGTACAAATCGGTCGATCAGTTGCCGGAGTTTATGGACTACGACGTCATTAAGGGCGGAAGAACCTACCGGTATTTTGAAGGCGAAGCGCTGTATCCGTTCGGATACGGGCTGTCCTATAGCTCTTTCCGCTATGACGGTCTAAGCCTGGATAAGAAGAAGGTTTCCGCAGAGCAAGATCGCGAAATCGGCCTTACGATTACCGTGACCAATACCGGAGACCGTCCGGGCGAAGAAGTGGTTCAGCTCTACGGGCATGCGGAGCAGTCCCGCGTGAAGCGTCCGCTGAAGCAGCTGCTTGCGTTCCGCCGGGTGCTACTGCAACCGGGAGAGTCGGCAGACGTGAGCTTTACTTTGCCGCTGTCCGAGATAGCTATGTGGGACGTTACCCGCGAACGCTTCTGTATCGAGAACGGCACGTATACCTTCATGGCAGGGGCCTCGTCGGCGAACTTGCCGGTGAGTGCGGATCTTGAGGTGCAAGGAGAGACCATCCCGCCGCGTGACCTGACGCAGCCGGTGAAGGCGATCAACTATGACGCCTACGAAGGCGTCCTGATCGGCGAATGCCGGGAAGGCGGCAGCGCCGCCGAGGTGTCGGGGCAATCCGGCTGGATTGCCTTTGAAGACGCCGAGTTTGGCGCAGGCGCGAACACGGTGAAGCTGCGCGCTGCCAGTCAGACGGCGGGCTCCATTGAGATTCGGCTGCAGAGTCCGGACGGTCCGCTTGCGGGCCGGGCCGAGCTGAAAGCCGGCGGAGCGCAGGAATGGCGGGATTACACCGCTGAAGTGAGCGGTGTAAACGGACGCCAGGACGTATACCTCGTTCTGAATGGCAAAGCATCGCTAAGCACAGTTCAATTTTCATAGACAATATTCGAAAAAGAGTCCCTTTAAAGGGCTCTTTTTTTGTTTTGGGACAAGAAGAGGATGGAATCGCATTCCAAGCTGTTGTATCCTAAAGTTTGGAAGTAATAACAAGACTGGGAAGGGGATTGGAGCAACTGGAGTGAAAAAACGTCTGGTCTTCACGGACCTCAATTTTTACAACCACTGGGAGCGAATCGAAAACGTAAGTGCCTTGGGGGACTATGTGTATTACTGGTTGGAAGGCCGCGTCTATGCGGTCAAAAAAGATGGAGCCGGGCGAAAAGAAATTCAATATTTATCAAATGCGGGCGGAGCCCCTGTCATTTATAAGGATAAATAGAAGACATGTTGCCCATTTCGGCACCGGCTTATCGCCGGTGCCTTTCTGCATTACGACTTGATACTCTTTTGCAATGAATAAGCTTCTAACTATTTAAATTGGGGTTATTATCCACGTAAGGAGGGATCGTTTTGGATACGTTCATCTATGGAATAGTAACGGTGCTGTACATTCTATTGCTCGGGTATGGGGTTGTCCTATGGAGAAAAGATGCCAAGCGTGGGCCCCGCTATTTCCTGTTTTTAGTGACGGCGGCGCTGGTATGGGATAATGGCGTAATGGCCGCCGGTAATTGGATTGGTGAGGGAGAACTGCTTAAGGGGTTGAATCTGGCGCGTTTTTGGCTGCATGCCTTTTGCACACCGTTACTCGTAGTCGTTGCGTTCGATTTGATACGAAGGGCTGGAAGCCCGTGGGCGCGGAGTACGGTTGTCCAATGGGGGGCCTGGATTGTGACGGCAGCACTTATCATTATGCAATTGGTGACAGAGACCATCGGACTAAAAATGAAACCGGTACAGGAATTCGGCGCCTTGCGTTATGTTCCGGCCGGTGAGCACTCGGGGCCCCCTATTATGATCATTATTATTACGGTCTTTTTATTTGTGGCAGGTATTATATTGTGGAAGCGCAAGATCACGTCCGTTTTGTTCTGGGGAACTTTGCTGATGGTAGCCGGAACGGCCATCCCAATTCCGATTGACAGTAAAGCGACGACGAATGTATTCGAGCTTGTGCTCATTGCCTCTTTGTGGATTTCAATGCGAAGATTGTTGCCTCGCTAAGAATAAATCATCTCTGAAAGCTATTGCGCAATGGCAAGAAGACGGGGGTTCCCTTTTGGGAGACCCCTTTTCCGCTTTAAGCTTCCAATCCCTCTCAATTTTATCCGATTAGCTTCTAACTATTAAAATTTATGCTATAATTTTTTATAAAATCGTTAGGCTGCAATGACAAGTAGTGGTGCAAATTTTAAATAGAAGGATGTTAAAAATGAGCCACATGGAAAATAAAAGGGAAAGTGATGTTATTCTTATTGGTGCCGGCATCATGAGCGCGACTTTGGGGACGATTCTGAAGGAATTGGCGCCGGATTGGAAAATGACCGTGTTTGAGAAGCTCGACAAAGCAGGCGAGGAAAGCTCGAACGAGTGGAACAATGCAGGAACCGGACATGCAGCTCTGTGCGAGTTGAATTACACCGTAGAAAAGCCGGATGGCTCAGTAGATATTAGCAAAGCGGTGCAAATTAATGAACAGTTTCAGGTGTCCAGACAGTTTTGGTCTTATCTTGTAAGCCAAGATTTGATCCGCAATCCGCAGGATTTTATTATGCCTTTACCCCACATGAGCTTAGTGCAAGGGGAGAATAATGTATCCTTTTTAAGAAGAAGATTTGAAGCGCTTACGAAGAGTCCTTTGTTTCAGGGCATGGAATTTTCGGACGATTCAAATAAGCTGAAGGAATGGATTCCGCTCATTATGCAGGACCGTGCAGCGAATGTACCGATTGCGGCCACGAAGATCGACTCCGGCACGGACGTCAACTTTGGCGCTTTAACGCGTATGTTATTTGACCACTTGAACAATAAACATGTCGACATCAAATACAAACATATGGTGAGTGATATTAAGCGGACCAAAGACGGCTTATGGAGACTGAAAGTGCGTAATGATCAAGGTCAGCTTGAATATCATACAGCGAAATTCGTCTTTATCGGCGGCGGCGGGGGAAGTCTGTCGTTGCTGCAAAAAACGGGCATTCCCGAAAGCAAGCATATCGGGGGCTTCCCGGTAAGCGGTCTTTTCCTGGTATGCAACAATCCGGAGATCGTAGAGCAGCATCATGCCAAAGTATACGGCAAAGCGGCTGTCGGTGCCCCGCCTATGTCTGTTCCGCATCTGGATACCCGATATATCGATAACAAAAAATCGTTATTGTTCGGGCCTTTTGCCGGATTTTCGCCAAAATTTCTGAAAACGGGATCCAATTTGGACTTGGTTAGTTCCGTGAAATTGAATAATGTTCTTACGATGTTAGCGGCAGGCGTAAAAAGTGTTGCGCTAACCAGATACTTGATTCAACAAGTGATGTTATCGAAGGAAAAGCGGATCGCAGAGTTAAGGGAGTTCGTTCCGAACGCCAAGAGCGAGGATTGGGATATCGTGGTTGCGGGCCAACGCGTGCAGGTTATCAAAGATACGATTACCGGAGGCAAAGGGACGCTTCAATTCGGTACGGAGGTGGTCAGTGCCGCGGACGGCTCGGTTGCTGCATTGCTCGGCGCTTCTCCGGGTGCGTCCACTGCCGTTCACGTCATGCTGGAAGTCATCCGGAAATGCTTCCCGCAGCATCTCAAAGCCTGGGAGCCGAAGATCAAGGAAATGATCCCTTCGTATGGCGTATCCCTGGCGGAAAACCCGAAACTGTTCCACGAGCTTCAAGCTTCTACGGCACTTACGCTTGGTTTGGCGGATAAGAGCCGCGTCAACGTTAATTAATCGGGAGGGTTATCCATGATCAATGAGATCGATATGAAATATCTGCGCCGGTGCGTAGAACTTGCCAAGACTGCACTGGAGGCAGGGGATGAGCCCTTCGGTTCGATCCTGGTCTCTGCGGACGGAGATGTCCTGATGGAAGATCACAACCATGTAGCCGGTGGCGATCATACTCAGCATCCGGAATTTGCATTGGCCCGTTGGGCGGCCAACAACATGACGGTGGAAGAGCGGGCACAGGCGACGGTATATACCTCGGGAGAGCATTGTCCGATGTGCGCGGCGGCCCACGGCTGGGTTGGTTTAGGACGGATTGTTTATGCAAGCTCGTCCGAACAGCTGGCGCAATGGTTGAGTGAAATGGGGGTTCCCGCGTCGCGCGTTCGGAATCTTCCGATTCAGGATGTCATTCGCGATGCTGACCTTGCCGGCCCGGTTCCCGAACTGGCAGAGCAGGTACGGGAGCTTCACCGTCAGTTACATGCAAAGTAACGGCGAAACCGCCGCTCTTTTTTATGGCCTGAAATGAGGAGGGGAGGTTGGGGAATACTTAGAAACATAGCGGTGATTACCCCGGGCAGGCTTTGGTAGTCTTCCGAAACAGTACTATTCGGATGGCCTGCATTAACCAAACCGTTCAGCAAGTGGCAGGGGTGATCGGGATCGTGGTTATATTCTCCATATTTTCAACAAAACAGGGCAGCAAACTTAGCCGTTTTGCAAACGAGTCAACACAAGCAGTAGCTTTGGGATCTACTTTAGTTTTAAAATCGGATTAGTGTTGTCTGTTGCTAACTTAATCTTGTCCTTATTCATCAAAAAGCCGAGTCACCAATAAATGCTGGTTTGAATAAAGCGTTCGGAACTATCACGTTCTGAGCGCTTGTTTTGTTTTCAATTTATTCGGAAGTGCAAAACTCTATCCGGTGAAAGTCCAATCTTAGGAAAAAGCAAGTCCCATACATGAAAACTATATCGTGTATCCGACTAGCCAATACCTGTCTAAGCCAACATTTTGTAAGTGATTACTTTATAGGCCAAAGAGATAAAGTGAGCGTTCTGCAGGAAGGGAGTTATGACTTCATCTATGTATGTACTACTTACGGTGATTAACCAGGGGATCTATTTTGCTTATAAATACAAAAATACTTCTAAATGACTGTTTCTTGCTTGGTGAACAAGGTTAATTCCATTTTAAGGAACTTTTAAATAATACTGGTTATCTTGGGCGGGCTTTTTATAGACATAGAGTTACACACTTGTACCAATTGACTTGCCATATTTTCATTAAGTTATAAGTTTTCCCGTGCTTCTAACCTCTACTTAAGTTATCTACCACCTTTTGCTCTGAGCGGCGGCTTTGAAGGAACGTTTCCTAGTCCATCCATTACCCTAAGGTAAAGTCCTGAACAAAAGGAAGTAATTAAGATTTTACTCAATTATATTGAAAGTACAAAATTTTTATTTTAAAGGGGGTGGTAATTCTTGAAAAGTACTAAGGAATAAGTTCACCATGGGCAACTATACTTCATTTCTACTATATAAAAAGGGAGAGGGTAAACATTGATTAAAAAGGGTTGGAAATCGGCAGGTGTACTTTTTGTGTCTGTACTTTTTCTTTCAATAACTATTTTCTTTGCTACTGGGTCAGCTTATGGTAATAGCGACAAGCAAGTCACACTACCAGATTTCTACAACGCTAATATTCTTTCTGAGGAAGAGATCAATCGTCAACTTGAATTTAGCGAGGAGGTTATTCGAAAGCATAAGAGATATCGTGAAGCTAACAACTTGGATTCTTCTGATGAGGCTATAAAGAATGCTCTAACCTCTACGAATGCGCGGGAGACTATAACTAAATACAGTATTGCCCTTACAGAGGAAGAAGAAAAGTACATTCAAGAGAGAGATGGGCTTATGGAGAAGTATGGGAAACTAATTTCAAGTATGATGAAAGAAAATGGTGTTACTGTTTTCAAAGGTCCAAATAATGAGATTACTGAAAGATACAGCAATGTTGGGACCTTCTATCAAGAGAAAGCTAATGGTTTGAAATTTGTAGTGAGTTTTTCCATACAAAGTGAACAGACAGATCAAATTAGAAAAGCTATTGAGGAAATAGTACCCCCAGAATATTTGGAGTTCAGAGATGTAGACTTCTCAGAAGCAGAGTTGGTGAAGGCATATGAAGACATCACAACAGAAAGTAAAGAGCTAAGTATCACCTTAGAGAATGTAATAGTGGACATTAAGAATAATATCGTAGAGGTTCAGGTTGAAGATAAGATGAATGCAAACCGGATTTCGATAAACTCACTAAAGTTTTCCTCCCCAGGAATTTATAAATTTGAAATTGGTAAGTCTAATGAGCAGCCTGAAGCGAGAACAACTAAACTGGATACCATGGTTGGAGGTTTGTTAATTGCTGACAGTGCAAGTAATTCTACTAATAGCTTAGGTTATTGTTCTATAGGTACATCAGCAAAGAAGAATGGTGATAGGTTCATTATTACGGCAGGCCATTGTTTGGAGTCATGGTCAAGTAATATATATCAAGGTGGGGAGAAGGTTGGAACAGAGCATTATCAGTATGACGGTGATTACGCCGATGTAGGAGTAATTAAAGTAACTGCAAATAAGAAAATTTCAAATTACGTATATAAATATTCTTGGACTGATGGAAAGGTGACATCCTATCAGTCTAATGTAAGCTCGCTTGATATAGGAGACAATGTTTGTTTATCAGGGGCAACCACAGGTTTTAGTTGTGGGGAAATTACAGCGCTGAATGCCAACTCATCTGGTAATATTGGGTTTATACAGACTGATATAGATTCTGCTGGAGGAGATAGTGGGGGGACTTATTGGTATAATAATGTACTAATAGGTATTCATACTGCAGGAGAAGTAAGTGGAACACCTTTTACGAGATTTACTCATATTGCAAATGCAATAGCATATGGTGGCGCTTGGACACCATTTACATCCAATACAGCAGAGTAATATTTTCAGTAGCTCCAATGTAAAATAAAGCGGCAAATTCAATGTTAGAATTTGCCGCTTTATTTATGATGTCATTATGAGATTAGCTCGATTTTCTTGGCAATGCGAGTAGGAGGCATAGTGTCTAATTGTTCATTTTCGCTGCTATAGCGAATTTTAGAGCCAATTTTCAACTCATCTCTTTGAAGTTGTTCTTCAGGAATTTTGCTTATGTCCAGCCAAATCAAGCTTGCATCGTTAGTGCGCAAGATATCCTCAATTGAATGTTGGGTAAGTTCATTTAAGTTGCTTTTTTGTACGTCCGTAGTAAGTAGTAATTTTTGTCGTCCTTCGTGTATTCCTAATATAATTGCTTCGAGGGTAACTTCTTCCGGAGCATGCTCAATTTTATTTATAGTAGTATTACTACCGCATCCAGTAATCAATAAAATGGAAATTAAAGTTAATACAATATACTTCAATCTTCACACCTCCTTAGCAATCAAGACGAATATGTTGGTCAAAAGGTTGCAACTCAACACAGATCGCCTTTCAGGTATAAGGAGGGTTACACCCCTTGATGACCGCTTTCCATCTGAAGCATTCTTTTCATCCTCACAAAAGCCACGAACTCTATCATTTCATCGGCGGATAAAGGTTCCCCGTCAACCGAGATCCCCGGCTCCGGGCGGGTGAGGAGTTCCGTTAATTCCGCGGCGGCTTGTTCCTCTTCCGTTCTTCCGAGAATATAATCTACTGTAGTCTCAAATAAATCGGCCATTTGCAGCAGCGATTGAAGCGAAGGCTCACGGTACCCGGTTTCGTATCCGGCGTAAGTGCTTTTTGCAATTCCGAGTTGGTCGGCGGTCTCTTGCAAGGACCATTTTCTCTTTTTCCTTAACTCCGATAAATGTTCTAGCATGCTCTCAAACTCCATGATTTAAAATTTTGGCATCATTATCATAGCATAGGCTTGATAGGCTAGACCAGAAAAAGTGCGCGAAACGAGTACATTATCTTGATTTCCTCAAAATAAAATCTATAATTACTAGTATAAATACGCGTTTTGCGGAAGTTGATCATTATCCCGTAATGGAGAGGTTGCGAATGAAAAATATATTATTACTGGCTACGGGTGGAACCATTGCATCGGTGGAAGGAAACGAAGGACTTGTGCCGGGGCTGTCGGTCGAGGAGTTGCTTGACTACTTACCCGAGCTGTCCAGCGGCCTCCATATTGACGGAAAAATCTTAATGAACCAGGATAGTACCAATCTTCAGCCCGAAGATTGGGTAACTATTGCTGAGGCGGTTTATAAATATTATGACGACTACGACGGATTTGTTATCACCCATGGGACGGATACGCTTGCTTATACCTCGTCGGCGCTATCTTATATGCTCCAGGGATTGGATAAGCCGGTCGTCCTTACCGGCTCGCAGGTTCCGATCAGCTTCCAGAAAACCGATGCACGGAAAAATGTCTCCGACGCTCTCCGCTTCGCTTCCGAAGAGATCGGCGGGGTGTATATCGTATTTGACGGAAGGGTGATTCTCGGGACCCGGGCAGTCAAAATGCGGACCAAAAGCTATGATGCATTTGAGAGCATTAATCATCCTTATGTCGCCTATATAAATAAGAATGAGGTTAAATACCAATGGAAGCCTGCGAAGGCTGAAGCGCCTTTCTCCCTGAATACGAACCTGTGCAGCGATGTGTTTCTGATGAAGTTGTACCCGGGCATGAAGCCGGAGATATTCGATTGTCTGAAAGGGTTGTATAAAGGAGTTATCATCGAGAGCTTTGGAAACGGCGGCTTGCCTTTTGCAGGGAGAAATCTGCTCCCGAAGGTTCAGGAACTGACGGAAATGGGAATGGCTGTCGTCATCACGACACAGTGCCTGGAAGAAGGAGAAGACTTGCTTCTGTATGAGGTGGGGCACAAGGTAGCGCAATACGACGTGATTCTATCCGGCGATATGAATACGGAGGCGCTTGTTGCCAAATTGATGTGGGCGCTTGGACAAAGCGAGAGCTTGGAAGAGGTCAAGGGAATCGTTGAAACACCGATTGCGGGAGATTTAACAATTCATTCGGAAAAAGAGGACTAATCATGAATAAGATGAGAATCGAGCATGATTTCTTGGGTTCAAAAGAAGTTCCCGCGGACGCTTATTACGGCGTGCAGACGCTGCGGGCGGTGGAGAACTTCCCGATTACGGGATACCGTATCCATGAGGAACTGATCCGGGCGATGGCGATGGTCAAGAAGGCTGCGGCGCTTGCGAATGTCGAAGTGCAGCGGCTGGATGCTTCCCTTGGAGACAAGATCGTTGAAGCTGCGGAGGAAATGATAGCCGGCCAGTGGCATGATCAGATTATCGTTGACCCGATTCAGGGCGGAGCCGGAACCTCGATTAACATGAATGTGAATGAAGTCATCGCTAACCGTGCCATTGAATTGCTGGGTGGAGAAAAAGGGGATTATGTACTTTGCAGCCCCAATTCCCACGTTAATATGTCTCAATCCACGAACGACGCTTTTCCGACGGCGATTCATATCGCTTCTTTGAAGCTGCTCGATAAACTGTTGACCTCGATGGAACAAATGCATATTGGCTTTCAGCAAAAAGCCCAGGAATTCTGCTCGGTAATCAAGATGGGACGCACCCATCTGCAGGATGCCGTGCCGATTCGGCTTGGCCAGGAATTCGAGGCCTACAGTAGAGTCATCGAACGGGATATCCGGCGAATCCAACAATCGCGGGGGCAGCTATACGAGTTGAATATGGGCGCCACAGCTGTCGGAACCGGCCTGAATGCCGAGCCGAAATATATTGAATCCGTCCTACTCCATCTCAAAGAAATCAGCGGCTTACCGCTGAAGGGGACAGATCATCTTGTCGATGCCACCCAAAACACGGATGCCTATACCGAAGTATCCGGGGCCTTGAAGATTTGTATGGTCAACATGTCGAAGATTGCGAATGATTTGCGTTTAATGGCCTCGGGTCCAAGAGCCGGATTAGGCGAGATCACGCTGCCGGCCCGTCAGCCGGGATCGTCAATCATGCCCGGTAAGGTGAATCCGGTAATGCCTGAGCTTATCAATCAGGTCGCATTCCAGGTTATCGGCAACGACCATACGATTTGTCTGGCCTCGGAAGCCGGGCAGCTCGAATTGAACGTGATGGAGCCGGTACTGGTGTTTAATTTGCTGCAGTCGATCAACATGATGAATCATGCGTTCCGCGTATTTACCAGCTACTGCTTGAACGGGATCCAGGCGAACGAAGCCAGATTGAAAGAGTACGTAGAAAAAAGCGTCGGAATCATTACCGCGGTGAATCCCCATATCGGGTATGAGGTAGCGGCTCAAATTGCCAAGGAAGCCATCGCCAGCGGGGCGTCGATCCGGGAACTCTGCTTGAAATATAAGGTGCTGACCGAAGAGCAGCTGAGTTTGATCCTGGACCCTTATGAGATGACCCATCCGGGGGTCGCGGGCTCGGGATTACCGAAGATAAAGTAGTCCGTGGCAACTGGCCCAGGGGCCGGAAGAAGGGCTATATGAGTTTTTGTCTATGCATGAACCCGATTCAGGATCTTCTGAAGCGGGTTCTTCGGCATTGTATCGAGTCTGGCTGAGTAATTTGTATAGAGCAAGTACTCGATAAGGTAGATTATATGCTAAACTGTGGACATGATACTAAGCGTCGGCGAGTTATCTAGGGCATGGAATACTTGGAAAGGAGGCGATACCATGGGAAGAAAACAATCTTTTACAGCAACTGAGCTGCTTGATACGACAAAGAGATTAGTTCTTGAACATGGCTATGACGGTTTTCACCTCAAGTTGTTGTCGGAGCATCTGCCTGGCGCACGAAGCACGATTTACCAATACTATTCCAATAAAGAAGAGATCGTTGCCGCATGCATGAAGCACGTAATAGTCACTGTATTAGAACAAGCGTCAGCCGTTGATGAAACCGATGCGATGAGCGCCCTCCAACAGCTGCTTCTTATCTACGTAGGAGAATCACAGCTTCATCAGCTTCTTGGAGATGCCTATAAAATCAATACGGCGAACTCCCCAGCAGCTGCAAATGACCTGGAATTTGTGGAGCAAGCGCACCTAACCCTTAAATCGCAATTGACCCGATTATTTGAACGAGCGCAACAGGACAAAAAGCTAAGGAATGATATTCCGCTTCCGGTACTTGTTGGCGTCTTCTTTAACCTGATAAATACTCCTAATATGCTGAATATCCCTACTCCCCAGTGGAGTGAGCTCTTATTCCAAATGTGGATTGGAGGGGCCCGCAGTTAGTGTGGAACCCCGAGTTTAATTTGACACATGTGTCAAAAATGTTGTTTAATAAGAGTGACAAATGTATCTGCATATCAAATCTGACACATGTGTCAGATATAAAAATGGGGGAGTGGAACAGATCATGTTTTTAGCCATGAAGGAATTAATGCATAGTAAAATGCGATTTTTAATGATCGTCATTATTTTCGTGCTCCTGGCTTGGTTGGTATTCATCCTATCGGGTTTGGGCAATGGATTATCGACGCTCGCTGCGTCAACATTCAAGAACATGAAGGCCGATTATGTCTTGTTTGAACAAGGATCGCAGAATGCAATGGGTAAATCTCTGTTGTCCGATCAATTAGTTGAGCAGGTGGAGCAGTTGCCTCAGGTGAATGCGGCATCTCCTATGGGAAGTACGATGGCGACGGCACTTAAAGGACAGAGCACGAAGAATGAGGATAAGATTGATATCGCGATCATAGGAATTAACCCCGGCAGCTTCCTGGAGCCAGCCATTGTAGAAGGGAGCGGGTTATCTGCAGAGAATCCGAATCATGTTATCGTGAATGTGACGATGAAGGATGACGGTTTCAAACTTGGGGATACGTTCCAATTGGATGGCTCGACGGAGTCACTAACGATTGTCGGTTTTGTGGAAAATCAGACGTATAACCACGTTACCGCGGTATTTACTCCGATGGAAGAATGGCGAAAGATCACCTTTGCTGCGCCGGGCTCGGATAAAGGCATAGCGGGTCCCGTTAATGCAATAATGCTGCAGGGGAAAGATATCGATTCAAGTGCCATAAATGATAAGCTCCCTGGTACGGACACGGTTACTCGTGCAGAAGCAGTGCAAGGAATGCCGGGTTACAAAGAAGAGAACGGGTCGATTATGATGATGCTCGGCTTTTTGCTGGTCATTTCTGCATTTGTTTTGGGTGTGTTCTTCTATGTAATTACTATGCAGAAGACGAACCAGTTCGGCATCATGAAAGCGATCGGCGCAAGAAACGGATTCTTAAGTAAGGCAATTGTATCCCAAGTGTTCGTGCTATCGTTAATTAGTATCGTAGTTGGTATCTTGCTCACCTACGGGACGGCGGCGATTATGCCCAAGGGGATGCCATTCAAACTCGAAACGAACCTCGTTATTATATATTCCGTTATCTTGCTGATTATCGCTGTATTAAGTTCGTTGGTATCAGTTCGCAAAATTACGAAGATTGATCCGCTAAAGGCGCTTGGGAGGGTCGAATAATGACAAAGGGATTGCAGATTAGTGGGGTCACTAAGTATTATGCTGAAGGAAGCGGCCGTATAGCCGCACTCGATCATGTATCCTTAAAGGTGGAACCAGGTGAGTTCGTGGCTGTAGTCGGACCGTCCGGTTCGGGCAAGAGCACTTTTTTATCTATCGCTGGAGCGCTGCTCCGGCCCTCCGAGGGAGAAGTAACGGTGAATGGTCAACTTATCTCCAAACTATCGGATCGGGAACTGTCAAAAATCCGGTTGCAAGAAATCGGATTCATTATGCAATCATCCAATTTGGTTCCCTATTTAAACGTCCTGGATCAAGTACTGATCGTGAAGAGAATGTCCGGACGTGTAAGTAAGGAGGATAAGGCCTTCGCCATTCAGTTGCTGGAGGAACTGGGGCTTGGATCGAAGCTGAAGAGCTATCCGGAAGAACTATCCGGCGGTGAGAAACAGCGAACGGCGATTGCACGGGCCTTAAGCAATAACCCCAACGTCATCTTGGCGGATGAGCCGACAGCCAGTTTGGACACCAAGCGGGCCCACGAAGTCGTCGAGCTTATCGCGCATGAAGTGAAATCACGCCGAAAGGCGGCAATCATGGTTACCCATGATGAACGTATGCTTGAATACTGCGACAAGATATACCGGATGGAAGATGGAACATTGTCTTTGTTGCAAACGAATCAGAGAGAAGCAATGAATTTGGTTAAAGTTTAGTTTATAGTTTAGAAGCGCAACCGTGAGGTGGCGCTTTTTGTTTAGCTGGGGAAATCATGCACTTATAACAAGGATTATGTTTACTGCTTGGAGAAGTGGTTTATACATGGGAAGATTGAATTGCAACAAGGCCCGTATTCGATTAATCATCAGTAAATAGGAAGGGACGTTTTCGATGAACGAAGCAAGAAAAGACGAGATTGGGAAGAAGTTTCTGTTAAGTCCTTATATATTACTGGAGGAGTGCGGCGAGTTAGAGATTCAAGAGCTGATCTTCTTAATTCATTCCGCAAAATATTTCAAAGAGAAGGGTGCCCTTCCCGGCGATCAAGTGGATGAAAGAATCAAGCTATTCCTCGGTGTGCTGAAAGATAAGATTAAAGACGCCGAATCGCTATTTATCGCCTACGAAAAGAGAACGGGCTATCCCTACCTGGATCCCGAGGGCCGGGTTTGGATGTTTTCGAAGGAGGAGTATGCCGCTAATGCGGAGGATTATTTCAGACAGCAGCTCCTGATGCTCGAAATGAAGAAGCTCGAAAAAGAAGAAATCATGAAGACGCTCGGAGAGTTTCATATCTTAGGGATCCGTAGAATCATCATGGATAATGGACAGTACATGATCGAATTGGACAGGGACGAGCTTTTACCGCCCCCGGATTTTAGCGATACACCTGAGATCAGCATTCCCGTAACGAACCCGGGCTTGCAGCATGCGCTGATTTCCTTTTTTCAGACGATGAGTTCCGGACAATCCTTTGAGGGCAAACAGCAGCTTCTTCAACACCTGGAGGGCCGAATGCTCGACGAGGTCATTCAGGCGAAGTATTTGCTGCCTATGCAATTGAAGGAACAATCTCCATCGACCCCTAACGAGCAAGGCATGACCACATTGAAGGAAGGGACCATCCTTCATTTTGCGGTCCTGGGAGGAAAAGAGGATTCATCTTGGCTGCCGGTATTTACAGACTGGCTTGAATTCGAAAAGGCATACGACAAGACGGTATGGAGCAGCAATATCGTGACTTACGAAGATATGATCGCCTTATCCGAGAGCATGGACGGCATCGTGGTCAATTACCGTGGAATTCCGCTTCAGATCGATGACAAGAATAAACAGCGAATTGAAGCATATAAAAAGGAGCGCCGCGAGGCCCAAAGCGCGGCTCCAAGTGAGGCTCCAAATACAGTACCAAGCGAGACTTCAAGCGAGGCTGAAGATGAGACGCCGAGCGAAACGATTCAAGAGATCACCGTGCCGAAAGATACCGAGGTATTGCTTGGGGAACCTAAGGCGTACCCCACGGAAATGATCGATGCGGTGAAGGCTTACATGAAAACTCAGAAAGCTATAAAAAAGGCTTATTTAAGGTGGATGGTCAAGGGTAACGAACAAGGCTATCTCCTGATCGTGGACTTTGAGGGAAATAAAGAAGAAATATTTGGCGAGATTGCCGCCGCAGCTTCCCCGCATCTGAAGGGACACCTTCTGGATTTGGTCGAACTGAACGACTGGGCCAACAATGAGGTGAAGGATCTCACCCCATTTTATAAGAAGAAACGGTTCGGCCTGCTGTAAAAGGTCCGCCTGCTATTAGCCCGCTTTGCGGGCTTTTTTGCTATATTGCGTTAAGAAATAAGCGGAAGCTGCGATAGACGCAACGAAGGCGAGAAGCATTACAAATAACAAATCTGTGTAGGCATCAAATAACATTTTCATAATGAGATTGCCAAGAACATAGGCTCCGGAGAGAAACGCAACGATGATGAATAAGATCCCGGCGATAAGGTTTAACAAAGGCTTCTTCACAGTCATCCTCCTGACCCGATGGAATGATCTAAATATAATTTATTTAACCAGTTTGTCAATAGATGGAAGGTCCCACGCGCTTATAAAAAAGGATGAGGAATATTCGCAGCCTCTAACGAGGAAACTAGGGGGGATTCACGCGAATTTTAGAATAACGAACAGGAGAATCCGTCATGAATTATAAAAATATTACGGTTGCCGGAAGCGGCGTACTGGGCAGTCAAATCGCTTATCAAACCGCCTTTAAAGGCTTCAATGTAACGGTATACGATATCAATGACCCGGCCCTGGAACGTGCGAAAGAAAGAATTTCGGACTTGAAGTCTCATTATCGGCAGGACTTGAACGCGACCGGGCAAGAAGTGGACGAGGCATATAACCGTATTTCATTCAGCAGTGACCTGTCCAAGGCAGTTGCGGAGGCGGACCTCGTCATTGAGGCGGTTCCCGAAGTGGTGCAGATTAAGGCCGATTTTTATACGGATCTGGGAAAAGTAGCTCCGGAGAAGACGGTATTTGCAACGAATTCCTCTACGTTATTACCGAGCCAATTTGCGGAGGCGACAGGGCGGCCGCAGAAATTTCTCGCTTTGCACTTCGCCAACGAGATTTGGAAGAACAACACGGCGGAAATTATGAAGCATCCGGGAACGGATATGGCGGTGTTTCAGGATGTCGTCGCTTTTGCCAAGGCGATCGGCATGGTAGCATTGCCGCTGCATAAGGAACAACCTGGCTATATTCTGAATTCCTTGCTGGTTCCTTTGCTGGAAGCGGCCCAGCAGCTCTTAATCCGGGAGGTAGCGGACGTCGAAACGATCGATAAAACGTGGATGGTAGCGACGGGCGCCCCGCAGGGGCCATTTGCGATTTTGGATGTGGTAGGGATTAACACGGCATATAATATCGGTTTGGCCAAAGCGGAGGCCTCCGGGGATCCCGAGTTCAAGAAAATTGCAGAAATGCTCAAATCGGAGTACGTCGATAAGGGAAAACTCGGAGCAGCAGCAGGGGAAGGATTTTATAAATATCCGAATCCGAGCTTCTTGAAGCCCGATTTCTTAAAGGCATAGCAGCTGCCTAACCTCTCTCTAATTCAAAAAAACTCCCGCTATGTTGGTTTCATAGCGGGAGTTTTTCTCTGCAACGGCATTACGCCAGTCTTACTTTGAAATCTTCATAGCCGAATTGGCGAACGATGCGGCAATTGCCGTCTTTCTCCTGCACAGCGATAGCCGGCAGCGGCATTCCGTTGAAGGTGTTGGTTTTGACCATGGAGTAGATCGCCATGTCCCCAAACACCAACCGGTCGCCGTTCTTGAGGGGCTGATCGAAGGAATAATCCCCGATCACATCGCCCGTCAGGCAGGTCGGACCTCCAAGCCGATAGGTGTATGGCTTCTCGCCGGCTTCGCCCGAGCCGAACAGCGGCGGACGATACGGCATCTCCAGAACATCCGGCATATGGCATGTGGCCGAAGTGTCCACGATGGCAATCTCGATGCCGTTCTTATGGATATCCAGTACCGAAGTAACCATGTAGCCCGCATTGAGCGCGATGGCTTCACCGGGTTCAAGGTAGACTTCCAGACCGTATTTGTCCTGCATGCGTTTAATGCAAGCTTCCAGTCTAGGAATATCATAGTCTTCTCTTGTGATATGGTGACCGCCGCCAAAATTGATCCATTCCATCTGTGGCAGCCATTCCCCGAACTTTTCCTCCACCGCATTCAGCGTGGTCTCCAAATCGTCCGAGTTTTGCTGGCAAAGCGTATGGAAGTGCAGCCCCGAGACGCCCTCGAGCAGTTCCGGCCGGAAATCATCCCGCTTTACGCCAAATCTGGATCCCGGCGAACAAGGGTCATAAATTTCATGACCCTCTTGCGTGGAGCATTCCGGGTTGATGCGCACTCCCACTTTTCTGCCGGCAGCCAACGCTTTGGATTTATACTTCTCCAGCTGGGAGAAGGAATTGAAGATAATATGATCGCAAATGGATACAATTTCATCGATTTCATCTTCCCGATAGGCCGGGGCAAAGACGTGGGTTTCTTTACCCATTTCCTCGTGACCCAGACGTGCTTCGAACAAACCGCTTGCGGTCGTGCCGCTCAGGTATTGTCCGATGAGGGGGTACATGGCGGTCATGGAGAAAGCCTTTTGTGCCAGCACGATCTTGGCTCCGGTACGCTGCATAACCCCGTTCAGGATTTTCAGGTTTTTCTCGATGAGCGCCTCATCGACTACAAAGCAGGGTGTCGGTAATTCCTCGAACCGCATCTTAGCGAACGAGCTCCGGCTTTCTAGCTTCTTCGGGCAAGGCGTCGACAAGCACCGGATTGAAGTCTTCTACCCAAGGAAGTCCCCATTTGTTCAGCTCTTCCATGAATGGATCCGGATCGAACTCTTCGATATTGAATACGCCAGGTTTGTTCCATTTGCCGGTCATGACCATGGCCGCACCGATCATCGCAGGAACGCCCGTTGTATAGGAGATGGCCTGGGAGCCCACTTCTTTATAGCACTCTTGGTGGTCGCAAACATTGTAAACATAGTAAGTCTTGTCTTGGCCGTCTTTTTTGCCTTTGAAAATGCAGCCGATGTTCGTTTTGCCCACGGTACGAGGTCCAAGGGATGCCGGATCCGGAAGCACGGCCTTCAGGAATTGAAGCGGAATAATTTGCTTTCCTTCGTATTCGATCGGCTCGATGGAAGTCATGCCTACGTTCTCAAGCGCCTTCAGGTGCATGAGGTAGCTTTGGCCGAAAGTCATGAAGAAGCGGATGCGCTTCAGTCCAGGGATATTTTGTGCAAGGGATTCGAGCTCTTCATGGTACAGCAGGTACATATCTTTTTGGCCGACTTCGGCGAAGTTGTACTCTCGCTTGATTTCCATCGGCTTTGTTTCGATCCATTGCCCGTTTTCCCAGTAGCGTCCGTTGGCGGACACTTCACGGATGTTGATTTCAGGGTTGAAGTTGGTTGCGAACGGATAGCCGTGATCGCCGCCGTTGCAATCCAGAATGTCGATATATTCGATTTCGTCAAAATAGTGCTTCAGCGCATAAGCGGAGAATACGCCGGTAACGCCCGGGTCGAACCCGCTGCCCAAAAGTGCCGTGATGCCGGCTTTTTCAAAGCGCTCGCGGTATTCCCATTGCCATTTATATTCGAATTTTGCCGTATCTTCCGGCTCGTAGTTCGCCGTATCCATGTAATGTGTTTTGGTCGCGAGGCAAGCGTCCATGATCGTCAAATCCTGGTAAGGGAGAGCCAAATTCATGACGATATCCGGTTTGTATTCGTTAATCAGAGCAATCAGCTCATCCACGTTGTCTGCATCGACCTGGGCAGTTGTGATTTTCGTTTTGCCGCCGTCGAGCTTCGCCTTCAAGTCGTCGCATTTGGACTTTGTACGGCTCGCAATACAGATCTCTTCGAATACCTCGCTGTTTTGAACGCATTTATGAACTGCTACAGATGCTACGCCGCCGGCGCCAATGATAAGTGCTTTTCCCATTTCTCGATCTCCTAACTCAATTGGATTTTTTTCTGGATTTGGTTCAATGTAAAAACGGCAACAAAAAAAGCAAGCGAAATACGCATTCCATGCGCATCACACTTGCTTTGATATAGTCAGATATTAAGACAGTCCCAATAAGCATTTAAGCATGACTGGACAAACTACTTGTGCGCTCGTCAGTCAGCCATAAAACTTATAGTTTCATGGAAAGGACTTAATATTCAGATATATCATGTTAGGATCAGAGTCTATATAGCAAATAATCACTTTTACCACTCTTATTGACCGTTTCACAAGTTGATGTGCATATGCACTGGTTGTAAAGTAACCAACTTATAAAATTTGAGCTTTTAACTCAATCAATAAGGCAACGAAAGTTGCCAATCGGCATTTGACCCGGCTGTCCGTATGGCCTTAACTTCTTTGGGAAGTGGTCAAAATTATCTGCTTGGAAAGATCCTACATACCTTGAATATTAGCTTTCCAAAATTAATGCTCCTTCATAATAGCAGGATAGGGATTAATGAGCAAGAATTTTTTTAAGCAAATGCATATTTTTTTTGCGGGCATTCTTAACGGAATTAGACAGCAACATTTCAAATCTTACCCCGTGGTATACCTATATTCAAATCCAGCAAAGGAGTTGAATCAATGAGTAGTTTGAAGGGTAAAATCGCTCTGGTCACCGGAGCAAGCCGGGGAATTGGCCGCAGCATCGCATTGCGTCTGGCCGCGGAGGGCGCCTTTGTCGCCGTTCACTATGGAACAAGAATACACGAAGCAGAGAACGTCGTTCGTCAGATTGAGTCAAACGGAGGGCAGGCGTGCGCAATCGGTGCTGATCTGAGTACGCTGGAAGGCGTACATGAGCTGTTTGCAGCATTCGATCATGCCGTCAAGGAACATAGGGGCCAAGATCACCGGTTCGACATTCTTGTCAACAATGCCGGAATCGGCCAAATCATGGGCCTGGAGGAGGCGACGGAACAATCTTTCGACGAGGTGATGAAGATTAACGTCAAAGCCCCGCTTTTCGTTACGCAGCAAGCTTTACCGCGATTAAATGACGGAGGACGCATTATTAATATTTCCTCTTTCGTGACACGGGCGGCATCTCCAAGCGTATTCACCTACAGTATGTCAAAAGGGGCGATCGATACGTTTACGCTTCTTCTGGCCAAACAGTTGGGAAGACGCCATATTACGGTCAATGCCATTCAGCCCGGGATCATTAACACGGAAATGAATGCAGGTACGCTGCAAGATCCTCAGGGACAACAGTTTGCGGCCGGTCTTTCCGTCTTTAATCGATGGGGAGAACCCGAAGATGTCGCGGACATTGCTGCATTCCTTGCCTCACCGGACAGCCGCTGGGTAACCGGCCAATGCATAGATGCCAGCGGCGGATCCCATCTCTGATTTGTGATTTTGTATTCCGGTCCATAGAGTCGATAGGCGGTTGTAAAAGATTGCTAAATCGATGTATCCTAGGTATGAGAATAACGACAATTATGGACCGGAATATGAATGATTCAACTGCGGAATAGTGCAAATGAATCTGCCGAAAAGGAGGATGAGTTTTGGAGAAGAAATACCAGGAAATCGATGACGTCATCGAGAAGATGCGGACAACTTTAGAAGCTATGCGCAAGCAAGATCCCGAATTTTACGCGAAGTACCCCATGCAGCTTGGGACGGAAGCCGAGGCAGAAGACCTGCGCACCGTTTTCGACACATGGCGCTTGCCTGAGGAATATGCCTACTTCTTACGAAATTATATTCCCGAATCGGTAGGCTGGAGCACGGACGAATATATTAATTTGGATATTTACGGGGCAAAGGAGCTGCCGGGAGGCCAATGGGGATACAACTATAATCCCGTTACGAAGGAACCCATTTCGGATTGGCCTGAGCATTATCTTGTCATTGCTTCGGATGAGGGCGACCCCTACTGTCTCGATTTGTCCAGAGGCGATACCGTCGTTTATACGGCGATGCACGGTACGGGCCGATGGGACTTTGAAATTGCATATGACAGTTTGGCGGAGTTTCTTCGCAGCACCTTATTACCGCGAGGCTTCGATGGCGATCTTGATGAAGAAGTATCATACAATTACTGCAAAGTATTCATTACAGGGGAAGGCAAGGACAAGCTTAAAACCTTGTTGTTCATCAAAAAAGCTTTCTCCTGCGACATTCCGCAAGCGAGATCCTATTTATCGGACGTGCCTTTGTTAGTGTATAAAGGGATTGAACAGGGTGCCGCAAACGTGGAGGCCCAATTGAAAAATATTGGTGCGGAATATGAGAAGCGCGAAATCGATTTGGCCGAGTTTTTAGCGTAACATTTCACGGTTACGGACACTCATTGACTTGGGAAGGAGAAGGTTATGGACTACTTCACGGACATGTTTGCAAAGAGAACAGCGTGTATGCTGTATCAAGCGATTCCGGGTCCGGTATCGGAAAATAGTGCAAGCTGGGTCGGCGGAAATGCGCCTGCCTATTTTGATGATCAAGACATTCATGAAGGGGACCAAACCTATTACTTTTACCTAAGTTTATTGAATCCCTTCAAGCCTGGCAGCATGATTTCCATCTTTATTCCCGCTGAATATGAGGATTATTTGGACAACAATATGTATCCCCATTGTTCGATCAAGGTGTTCGAGCATCCGGCTTCAGCAGAGAGCGCCAAAGACCGCTTTACTCACCCCGGGCTGGTCAGACATGCCATTTCAGATGGGGTATTGAACGATGATAAGACAGCTAGGGATCAGTCCTTTTTCATCAAGCTGGGCGGGAACCCGAGACTGATTCAAGAAGAGGACTATTACTTCAAGGATTTGAATGAAGAATCGTTGTCTTTCTTCTTTCAGGTAGACGAAGACGGTTATCCCGATACTCTGCTTCAGGAGGACTGGAGTTATCCTTTCGGGTTTGGAGCCTTATATATTATCGCGAACTTTGGTACGGAGAAAATTCAAACACCTGTAGCCGGCTTTTGGCAGTTTTCATGAGCCCGTGCGCGGAGGTTTAAGATAAATAAGAGTGGCCCGGCGTTAAAAGACAACGCTCGGGCTATTTTTTTTTAAGGTAAATAGGCGTCTACGACCTCGAACTTTTGCTCGTTGCCTATCGTCTTGTACTTTACTTCAACTACCTTGCCTTTTTGAAACGCGGGGATGTTCACGATCTGAATGACAGTCTTTAAGACAGTATGAACGACTTCGCCATCCGGCTTTGTGACGGTCAGGTCAAGCAGGACCTCCGGCTGATCGCCAACTGTCCGATTCGTTTGCCGGATTGAGTTAATCACGGCTTGCGCGGTGGTGCCTTCCGCGAGAATCTCTTTGCGTTCGGAGAAACGCTTCCTCTGGGTACCGATCGTCTTTGTGACCAGAATAATGGTTACTACCATCGTAATAAAAGAGAAAATGCCGATGATCCAAATTATTTTATTCAATGATAAACACCTCGCTGTCCGTCCCTGACGGGGATGGTAAAATGTTCCTGTACTTATCTCGAATTTTAAATTAGCGGTTAAGAGAAGTCTATGTTTTTATTGAAAATTAGAGGTTATGGCGGCCGCATCAGGATTTATAAAAAAGATTAGCGGCTTAAGAAAACGCTTGAAGTTGTCGCGGCGTCAACTGCTACAATAAACCTAGAGCTCGGAAAGGAGATCGAAAATGAACAGATCTGTTGTTTCCATCCATAGATTGGCGGAGCAAATGGGGCTGACGAGCCGCACCTTGCGCCACTGGGAATCTGAGGGACTATTTAAGAGTGAACGGGATACGTCCTCCGGATGGAGAGTATATGATGAGCATGCGCTGTCATGTATCCGAATTACTGCGATATTGCGAAAAATCGATATCCCGATCAAGGATATTAAATCCGTGATTGCAAACCCTTCTTTGGCGCAATTACGCAAGGTTATTGAGAATAAAATCGCGGAAGTGAAGCAGCGGAATGCTGAAGTTGTCTCTTTTCAACAGCAGCTGGATCAGGTCCTAAAGTTCTTTAAACAGCAACCCGAAGATGGTTTTTTAAATTTAGATAGGATCCTTAACGAAATGGAGGATATATGGATGAGCAGTTTGCAAGAAAACAGTTTAATCAAAATAATTACCCTTCCTCCTATGAGGGTAGCTTATAGTATCGCTGTAGGGACATCCCCGGAAGATGAGGCGATGGGCCCCGTGCTGGAATGGATCAAGTCGTCCAATTTGCTCAGTACGGCTCGATTCTTTGGAGGAAACGTAAAACCGATGCCAACCTTTGCCGGAACTCCATACGGTTATGGGATGTGCGCCACCATCCCTGATGGAATTTCTGTTCCCGGGCATCTAAAGGAAATGGTGCTGCCCGGAGGCCTTTTTGCACTGCTTGAGAGCAGTGAGGATGTGAGTCTATCTTGGAAAACGCTAATGAATGAGTTGGCAAAGGACAAAAGGTACAAATCCGACCAGTCAAGATTATGTCTAGAAGAACATATTCGGAATGACAGACCGGATGGATACGGGAACGAATATTATTTGAATCTGTTAGAACCCGTGAAGGCAGTATAAATGCGCAAGCCGTCGTAGAGCGTTTAACCTATTTAGGTTGGCGCTCTTTTTGTCATTTTCTAATGTATCTTTTTTCCATACTGTTATATATTCAAAATAGCTATAAGAATATAAGGATGGAGGAAACGCCTATGCCCGTCAAGCTGCGGTATTTTGTAATTTGCGCGCTGGCTCTCGCAGCAGTCACACTATCAGGATGCGCGCCGAAGCAAACGGAAGTGATCGTCAACCCTATGACCGAGTACGCCCCAAAGGATGAAGTTGCCCTCATCGAGAAGCTCCGCAAAGACAAAGATCCTAGCAAAGAGCTGCAGGAGGTTTACCGCGATCTTACAGTGATCGATATACATAACCACGATGCGCCTAATCCGGTTGCCATTGAGAACTGGGGAAAAGCCGGCATCGACCGCCTCGTTTTGTTCGGAAGTATTTCGGAACCAAGCGCCAAGTACACGGATCAATTAGCCTGGGAGGAATATCAAAAGGCACCCGGGAACGTATATCCCTCCTTTGCGGGATTTCCGATTTACGAGGAGGAGGGCTTAGAAATCGTCCGGAACAATCTGGAGAAGGGCTATTTAAACATCGGGGAAGTGGCTGCCGCTTCTATGTACTCTGAAGTCGTGTCCAGATTGCCTTGGAAGGCCGAGCATCCGAATGACGGTAACCTTCCTGAAATTTATGAGCTTGCGGCCCAGTATCAAGTGCCCATCCTTCTGCATATCGACCCTCCTAACGGCGAGCCCATCGCGAAGCTGGAGGAAGCCCTGGAGGCACATCCGGATGCGACTATCATTTTCGGACATGCCAACGCCTATAATTCTCCGGAGAATATCGAACCGCTCTTAAGCAAACATCCTAACTTATACATCGATTTTTTTGCCGGATTCACAGCCTACAACCCAGGCAGCACCAACAAATTAGAAGATTACGTGCCCCTAATGGAAAAGTACCCGGACAAATTCATGCTGTCCACCGATGCGGGATTCGACCTGTCGAGGGATCAGGCGGCCAAAGCCATCTATGAAATGATCGACCTGCTCTCCCCGGAAACCGCCCTGAAGGTCGCTTATCAGAACTACGAGGGACTGATCGAGCGCCAGCCTCCGACCGAAACGCAGATCGAGACCATTAAGAAGCTGTCTGCCGAAGCCGGGAAGTTCAAGACATATGAACTGAATAAACGGATGGCGAATGAGTTGATTTTTGAGTTGGAGGGGAAAAAGGAAGAGTAAGCATTTGAATGGGGCGCGTCATTGGGGAATGGCGCGCTTCGCAACCGCTTATATGATATCATTGCGCAGACAGTAACCGAGGTTATCGGTGTAAAGTCAGAAAACAGCGCATTTTCAAATAGTGTAACCACTCATTTTTTGACTTCGGGGTTTATTGGAGTATTGGAATGGTGGATCAATAACTCTATGCCTTGCAATGTGCAGGAAACTACTGAGCAACTTATGTTTTTGCTGGAACCATACACCAGGCACCTTGTATCACACTAATCTATTTTGCATATGCGCTGTGCAGGTAGTGGCGCAAGTGGTACTCTTAATTCGGCTAAAATCAAAAAACGCGCCTGAACCATTGTGGTTTGCGCGTTTTGTTGGAATGAATACAGTGTCAGGACGAAATGTTCATAGCGGTCTGAATATTTTTCAGATCAAGCTGAATTTGCTCTGGAATATGGTAAGGATGGTATAAACCATGCTGCACCATGTAATTTGAAATCTTTTCATGAGAGTCTATGGCTTCATCGAGCTGTTTCACCAAAATTTGTTTGATTTCGGGGGAAGTACATTCGGTCACAGCCATGGCGTAGGTTCTTACTCCGCTCTTGGCATTCATCAAAAAATCCATTGCGATCACGTCATCGGTCAGCATATGAAGACCTGTCAGGTGTTCTAATAATGGGTTCATTTTTTATCTCCTATACAGTCACTTTGGACAGCACTCCACCAAGCTCCTGAAGTTGCTGTTGTGATAATTGAACATCTTGCTGCAAAATTTGCATGAGTTCCGGATCGGTTACCAGAGCTTGCATCGTTTTTGATTTGGTCATGCAAACGGTCTTGAACGCGGTTATTTCATGAACCTCCAGCATCTCATGCAAAGCGTAATTGGAATTCATTCGTTTTGTCCTCCCATGTATCCATATTTTAAGGCTTTAAGATGACTTTGATGCAATTATCTGTTTTCGTATCAAACACTTCATAGCCGCGCTTAGCCTCGCTGAGCGGAATGACGTGCGTAACAATGTCTCCAGGGTCAACTTTGCCCGACGTTACCAACTCGTACATATACGGCATATAGTGAACGACTGGAGCTTGTCCGGACCGTATATTCACATTACGCTGCATGATGTCGCCGAGCGGGAATCCGTTATATCGTCCTCCGTATACCCCAGTAATTTGGATGGTCCCGCCTTTACGGACAGCCTGAGATGCAATGATAAATGCGCTCAGGGTCCCGCCTTGCAGTTTCAAACCGCTGGCTAGAAATTCGAGATCGCTCATCTTGCCATCCATTCCTACCGCATCAATCACAACATCTGCGCCGCCTTTGGTCATTTCCTTGAGATTGTTGCCAATATTCATATCCTTTTCGAAGTTTACGATTTCAACATTGTTCGTTCGTTTCGCATGCTGTAAGCGGTAATCAACATAGTCAACGGCGATGACCCGCTTTGCTCCCTTCAGCCAGCAGAATTTTTGGGCCAGAAGTCCGACCGGTCCGCATCCCAGCACGATGACCGTATCTCCATTCTTGACGCCCGCATTATCTACACTCCAGAATGCCGTCGTCATGGCATCGGCGATCAAGCTTAGCTTTTCGTCTGGTTGCTCGCAGTTTTCTGGAATCTTGAAGTGGGTGAAATTAGCAAACGGAACTCGTAAATACTCGGCTTGCCCGCCAGGGTAACCACCGGTTGTTCCGGAGTAGCCGAAATATGCACCCATATCGCCATGTTCGTTTGAATTGTCGCATTGGCTTTCCAGCTGATTCTTACAATAAAAGCATTCTCCACAAGCGATGTTGAAAGGGATGATCACCCGGTCGCCTTTCTTTACCTTGGTCACTCCAGGGCCTACTTCTTCTACAATCCCCATCGGTTCATGCCCGATAACATAGTTTTCCTGAAGGTTAGGGATCATCCCGTGAATCAGGTGAAGGTCCGAACCGCAAATGGCGGAACTGGTGACTCTTACAATCATATCGTCCGGTTTCTCAATCCTTGGATCCGGCACCTCTTTGACCACGACATTTTTAATTCCTTGATACGTTACCGCCTTCATGCTTTGTGTCCTCCAATATGTTCATCCGGGGTCCGATCAAACATCCCTTTACGGGAGGTATCATCCGGGAACAAATTCATCTGCCCGATCATTAATGTATTTTTCGCCGAAAGCTGGTCGAGTTGGTACTGTTCGTTCAGCTCGTAAGGATGGAACCATTTTTTGCGAATCATAAGCTCCGTGATTTCTTGGTGCATTGCAATCCCCTGCTTAAGATGATTGCGCAGCAGCGCTCTTACATCCGGAGAAGCCGTTTCCGTCAGGGCGATGGACAAATTTCGCACACCCTCCTTGGCACGAAGAAGGAAGTCCATTGCAAATGTCATATCCGCCATCTCCGGCATATTTAACGAATTGATCGGGTCTAAATAATCGGTGTTCATTGGCGCTCCCCTTTAATGTATGATAGGTGTCGGGCTATTCGGAACAGGCGCTTGGAATGGAGTTCTTGCATAAATTGCTTGCAGCTCGGCGATCTGTTGCGTGGATAGTATGACGTCCTTCTGCATTAACGCTTTCAGTTCTTGGTCAAATACCAAGCCTTGCATAAGTTTTGACTTAGCGAGGCAGAGCGTTTTGAAGTTTAACGCTTCATGCAGTTCCATCGATTCGTGCGGCGCTAGCGGTTGCATATTCATTAAGAAATGATCCCTCCTTTTTTCATCAAAATTATCTTCTCCTACGCAATGGATCTTATACTAAACTATTGCCGGAAATGGGGGATCCGTATATTCCCATGCAGTCGTAAGAATATAAACAAAATATCAACCACATACTTATTTCTGTTATAATTATTGATCTTCGCGGAAGGGGGACTCACCTTGCCCAATGAAAACAAAGTTGATTTAGCCACTGAAAATGCAAAAAAACCGGCAGAAGGCACACTTCACTCGAGCGGCAATACGCTGGAGCAGCATGCATCTAACGCGGTTTCTGAGGTGCAAGCGGCTTTAAATCAGGCGATAAGCTCGATAAGTGAATCTAATGCGGCAACAAATTCACAAGCTCTGGAGACGGCCCGGCAGCGATTGACCCGAGCAGAGGAATTTTTAGACCAAGCGCAGACTTCAGCAAATGCATTACGTCTGCCGGACCAACAATAAAACGCCGGTAGATTTTTTCAAAAGCCTTCAATTCCACTTTAGCAGTGGTTTTGAAGGCTTTTTCAATATATTTCCGGGGCTGGCCACTGCACTATTCCCCATATTTAGGACGCGTCGTACTAGCCGTCTTCGATACGAACTTGCAGGGTTCCTGTAAATTTTTTTATTTTATTATCCGGGGCAATTGAACCCTGTTCCGTCATATAAATAAGTGATAGAAGTTCGAACCTGTTGAGGAGGACTTTATACAAGTGATGTTACCGAGTGAAAAGTATTTTGGAAAATTTGAGGCGGTTTTTTTATTCTACGGAGCCATGCCTACAGGCGTTACTGTTTCTGAAACCGGGCGTATTTTCATTTGCTTTCCAAAATGGGGAGACGACGTTAGATTTACGGTGGCTGAAATTGTTCATGGTACATTACATCCTTATCCTAGTTTAGAAGCCAATGTGGTAAGCCCATCGAATATCACAACGTCATTCATTAGTGTCCAAAGTGTCGTTGCCGATGGAAAGGGTACGCTTTGGGTACTGGATACAGGAGCGCCTAATTTCTCAGAACCCATTAAAGGGGGGGCCAAGTTAGTCGCTGTTGATTTAAATTCAAATACTATAAAAAGGGTGTATACATTTGCGGAAGATGTTGTCCTGCCAACCACTTATTTGAATGATGTCCGATTTGATTTTCGTGTCGGTAAAGCAGGTTATGCTTATATAACGGATTCCTCTTCCCGAGGACCAGGAGCTATTATTGTCGTTGATTTAGAAACCGGTTATGCCTGGAGAAGGTTAAACGGGGCTTATGCAACTTCGCCCGATCTCTTTTTCTTACCAAAAGTTGAAGGTAAAATCCTGATGAATCGAAACCAAGACGGATCTACTTCACCCTTTAGATTGTCATCCGATGGTATAGCGATTTCCCCGGACGGCAAGATGTTGTATTTTTGTCCTCTCTCCAGTCGTCATCTGTACTCGATTTCAACGGAAGCTCTAAGAGACCGAACGATACCGGAAACGAATTTACAGTATCACGTGAAGTATTGGGGGGAAAAAGGCGCTTCAGATGGAATGATCACCGATGCAAAAGGAAACATTTATGCTGGAGACTATGAAAACAATAGTATTCGAAAGATATTGCCGAATGGAATAATGGAAACCATTGCACATGACCCGAGAATTTTATGGCCGGATACTTTTTCTATTGGTCCAGATCAATACTTATATTTCATCGTGAACCAATTACATCGGCAGTCGAGATTCCATTATGGAAATGACCTGCGGCAGAAGCCTTATAGTTTACTCCGTATGAAAATAGCCCAACCACCTGCTCCTACCTTTTAGAAAATACTTCACTGAAAATGTTTTTATGACTTATAGTTATTAAGAAATTGGAGGCTGCCGTTCGGCAGCCTGTTTAGCTTAACGGGAGGCGTAAGGCCAATGAATATTTAATAACTTTATTTCAAACCCGGACCTTTCTATAGGCGGGTTTGTTTCGTTTACGGCATTTTAAACGTCCATGCGGATGAGGTGGACTGGATTATTAAGCATAACGGGAAATTTGCACATATGAGAAACGCAACGATCGATGATTTTGAAGTATTAGATATTCACCGGGTGCAGGCTTGCAAGCCGAACCGCATCCGTAAAGCCGGGCATGTTCACCATTACCGTCGTGCTGCTGATCCCTCCGGCTTGATAAGCCTCGATAATTCCTTGGTTTACGCCTGGAGACAGGCCGAAATCGTCGGACGGGTTGAGGCGTATGCCTGTCTTTTTTATTTGTTTTGTTTTGTGTGCTTAATTTGTATTGTTAATGATTCCTTGTTATAGGCATACGAACAAATTCTACTGGACATTACAATTCACTGATCGATTACAGGGCATTTACCGCAAGGCTTTTTCACCTATTCATGATAGTTACAAATAGGCACTTAATGAAGGGCTCTAGGTAGAAATCCAATCTAAAAATAATTGAAATCATAATATATACCCAAACAGGAGGTGTTTCTCATAATAGAATCTAGATGTGTAAAAAAACCGGAAATTTCAAAAAGAAAATTGCGACGGCACTGTGTTTTAAAGAAAAGAAAGCGTCACTTCACAAAGCTCATTGTTAAGTGTCCCCCGCCAAAAGTAAATGTTACGGCAGCCGCTGGACCTCAGGGCATACCTGGGCCTCAAGGACCTCAAGGACCTGCCGGGGCGAACGGGAATACAGGGCCAATCGGACCCCAGGGGCCTCAGGGAGCAACAGGACTCCAAGGGCCTCAGGGAGAAACAGGGCCCCAAGGACCTCGGGGAGAGCAGGGTGTTCCAGGCCCAGGAATATGGCCAATATTTCTTGCCTCGGACAACTTGAGCCCAAATAACTTTTTGGGTTTAGGAACAGCTGGCCAAGGTGCCCAAGGGGCAGAATCAAACAATGTGGTTATTCCCCGAAGCGGTACAATCACGACTTTGGTGTTTACAGTCCGAACAGAGGTTGCTAGGCCGATTACAGCGACTGTATTCATCAGTACCGATAATGGGGCTAACTTCAATCCAACTTCTCTTACTGTAACGATCAATGAAGGGCAATCTTGCCGAAGTGTCACGGGAAGTGTTCCAGTGGCGGAATGCGACTTAATCAATGTTTTTGTAACAGCTCCGAATGCTCTGCAGGCGGGTGCAGCAGCTACTCTCCTGATGCAAATCTGAACTTAAGAACTGCCATACTGCTGAAGTATCGTACGATTGGCGGTAAAAAATCCCCCTCCGCTTATTCGCGAGAGGGGGAGGGCTTTAGAACTTGATCCGATCGCTTAAGAATTGCTTCAAGTCCGCGATTGGCATCCGTACCTGCGTCATGGAGTCGCGTTCGCGTACGGTGACTTGGCCGTCGGTCTCGGACTCGAAGTCGTAGGTGATGCAGTACGGCGTACCGATTTCGTCATGGCGGCGGTACCGTTTACCGATGGAGCCGGTATCGTCATAGTCGACCATGAAATCGGAGGTCAATTCCGCAAACACGCGCTGAGCTCCGTCGTTGAGCTTCTTCGACAGCGGGAAGATGGCCGCTTTGAACGGCGCGAGCGCAGGATGAAGGCGGAGCACGGTCCGGCTGTCGTCGCCTTCCAGCTGCTGCTCTTCATAGGCATCGACGAGGAAGGCCAACGTTACGCGGTCGGCTCCGAGCGATGGCTCGATACAGTAAGGAACATAGCGCTCGTTCGACTCTTGATCGATGAAGTTGAAGTCCTCGCCGGAATGCTCCGCATGCTGCTTCAGATCATAATCGGTCCGGTCGGCGATGCCCCACAGCTCGCCCCAGCCGAACGGGAAGCGGTACTCGATGTCGGTCGTAGCGTTACTGTAGTGGGACAGCTCGTCTTCCGAGTGATCGCGCAGGCGCATGTTTTCTTCGTTCATGCCGAGCGATAATAGCCAATCGCGGCAGAAGCCGCGCCAGAATTCGAACCATTTGAGGTCCTCGCCAGGCTTGCAGAAGAACTCCAACTCCATTTGCTCGAACTCCCGCGTACGGAACGTAAAGTTCCCCGGGGTGATCTCGTTCCGGAAGCTCTTGCCGATTTGCCCGATGCCGAACGGCATTTTCTTCCGCATGGTGCGCTGCACGTTTTTAAAGTTGACGAAGATCCCCTGCGCTGTTTCCGGGCGAAGATAGATCTCGTTGGTGCTGGACTCCGTAACCCCTTGGAACGTCTTGAACATGAGATTGAACTGGCGAATATCCGTGAAGTCGTTGCTTCCGCAATCAGGGCAGACGATTTGGTGCTCATCGATCAGGGCTTTCATCTGGTCAAACGACAGGCCGTCGACGACCATCTCAATGCCTTTAGCATCAAGAGCGTTCTCGATGATTTTATCCGCGCGATGGCGCGCTTTGCACTGCTTGCAGTCGATCATCGGATCGTTGAAGTTGCCGACGTGGCCCGAGGCCACCCAAGCCCGCGGATTCATCAGAATCGCTGCGTCTAGGCCAACATTGTAAGGGGACTCTTGAATGAATTTTTTCCACCAAGCACGTTTGATGTTGTTCTTCAGCTCGACGCCGAGCGGACCGTAATCCCAAGTGTTCGCCAGACCGCCGTAAATTTCCGACCCCGGAAAAATAAATCCGCGATGCTTGGCCAGTGCGACGACTTGATCCATAGTTTTGGTACTGCTCATAGTTGATCTCTCCTTCGATTATTAAGTTGCTTCAGATGCCCGCTAACCGGAAACGTTAAAAAAAAGCCCCCGTCACAAAGGCATCCTACGACCGATGCCTAGGGACGAGAGCTGTATGCACCCGCGGTTCCACCCTAGTTGACGACCCTTGCGGGATCGCCCTCTTTTTCCGAGACTCCGGCTCCGGACTGCCTTTTCCTTGATGTTGCCCCCGGGCTCTCACCGTCCCCGAATCGCTGAATGAGCAAGTCAATCAAGTACTATTGGTCCATCATAGCCAGAATAATTATTTGTAGTAATTTTATATCAAAGTGAAGCAATACTCAAGCGGCAATAAATTTTGGCTTAAGCATATATGCCCAGAGCCAAAGTCTCAGTTACAGCCCGAAACCCCTTATGATAAAATTATTAAAATTGTTAATGTTAAAATTTTCATAATGGGGTGTTTCTGTGAAACAAGGACTGAAGTTATGGTTTGGACTTCCAATTTTGTTGATTCTGATATTTATGCTTGCGGCATGTGGTTCCTCGGGCCCGTCCCAGGCTGAATATAACAGCTTGAACGAAAAGGTCGCCGGGTTGGAGCAACAGTTGGCCGAGCTGGAGAAGGACTTGGAAGGCATGAAGTCGAACGCGGCCGCGGCGAGTGTCGATGTCCCGGAAGGTGAAGACACCGCTGCGCTCACTCCGGTAGTCGAGGTTCCGACCGGTAAAGGAGACGGCGTTCTGATTACCCTGGCGCAGTACGAAAAAACAGAAGTAGGCATGACCTACAAAGAAGTGGCCGAGATTTTAGGTGGAGACGGAGAGGCGGTCAGCGAGGCGGAGGATATGGTGATTTATTCTTATCAAGGCGCTGGAGATTTTGGTGCCAACGCCGTGTTCTCGTTTCACAAGGGGAAGCTGTTGACCAAGGCCCAAGCGGGACTTGAATAAGGGGAGTTAAGTCGAAAAGGCCGGAGCTGCTTCCGGCTTTTTGTGTTTTAAAGCGTGGCATCCTGGGAATGAATAGATGTTATAACATCCGATTCAGGAGGAAGCTGCCATGTTAAGTATCCCGTCCAGTATTGAAGGAAAACGCGCATTTTACGGTGACTTTTGTAGAAATGTAGAAAGGGAGGGCTTCCATATTTGCGGGAGCTGGGAGTATTATTCCGCCTTTTTTGATTCCATTCTCTATCAGAATGAAGGCATAACTATTTATTTAAGGCTGCCGACAAGGGTCATTGAAGGCCGTTTGGACCGGGACAATGCCTTGCTTGAATTTGACCGTCCCTTCCTGATCAAGCATATCGTTCATACGGGGATCGATACCGAGACGGATTTTGGAGCGTTGGCCGCGGTCGGGTTAAACCAATTCCAAAAGCCGATCGACCCCGATGACCGGATTGAACAGGAAGCGAAATGGCGGCAGATCGGTGAGCAAGCCATCAACCGAATCAGCGGATACGTCCACGAGAAGATATGAGGAGCCTTCGGCTTCTCTTTTTTTATTGGAAAATAGAAATTGAAAGACCGGATTAGTACAGCCCTTTTGCCGCTAATGCATTAAACTATATATAACTTAGTGAATAGCGCCGAAGGAGATGGAAAATAACCATGCAGCCTAATAAGAACTTAAAACAGCAGGGATTATCAGATATTGAGCATTTGAAGGTACACGGCAGAACCACGGGAAGTCTTTCGCCCTTAACCCTGTTCTGGACAGGGAGCGCCGTGGAGTTTAATGCCAGAGGATCGGAGCTTTGGATTGAATTCGAGGTTGACTATGAGGTGTACGAACCCTGGATCGGCATCGTAATCAACGGTGCAGCGGTAAGCCGGCAAATGCTTGTAGCGGGAAGGTACTGGGTCTGCGTGTTCAGGGGCATGAATCCGGATGCAGTAAAGAACGTGCGCATTGTAAAAGAACTGCAGGCCATGAGCGGGGATCCCGGCTGTACGTTGCAAATCCATGCGGTGAAGTTTGACGGAGAATTTCTCCCCGTGGAGGACAAGCCATACAAGCTGGAATTCATAGGAGACAGCATTACTTCGGGTGAAGGAACTGTCGGGGCTAAAGCCGAAGAAGACTGGATTCCGATGTGGTTTAGCGCCTTGGACAATTATACGGCTATGACGGCTGACGCCTTGAATGCCGAGTACCGGGTCATTTCCCAAAGCGGTTGGGGCGTGCTTACCGGTTGGGATAACAATCCGAATTGTAATCTTCCCGACCATTATGAGCAGGTCTGCGGTCTTCTTGCCGGACCGAAGAATGAAGCTCTCGGAGCCTTTCAAGCCAATGATTTTGACGCCTGGCAGCCGGATGCCGTAATTATCAACCTTGGAACGAACGATGGGGGCGCTTTTCAATCCCCGGAATGGAGGGACGCCGTAACGGGAGAAACCCGCAAGCAGAGGTTGTTGGAAGACGGAACCTATCATGAAGAGGATTTAAAATCTTTTGAACAGGCCGTCTCCGGATTTCTTGCGAAGCTCAGAACCTATAATAAACAGGCGCACCTGGTCTGGGCTTATGGCATGTTGGGGATCCCGATGCTGCCGGCGATCTACCGGGGCGTGGATGCTTATGTCCGCGAAACGGGGGACAAGCGGGTTTCCGTGTTTCAGCTCCCCAATATGACGGAGGAAACCGTCGGTTCCCGGAGCCATCCGGGCGTAGAGGCTCACCACAAGGCAGCCAAGGAGTTGTCCGGGTATCTCCAGGAGATCTTACGGCAGGTTTGACAAATCGTCGACGGAAACTTTGGAGTCGGACACTCTCCATCCGGAACATGATAGAATGGATGCAGCACCATCAAAAAGAACAAAAATACGTACAGCCGGAGGTTTGTCATGCACACGAAGTTATCCTTGATGAAGCAACTGGAGGATGCGGGGATCCGTCGTCAAGGCACCTTGCTTATGCATTCGTCAATGAAGAAGATCGGGGAAGTGGACGGAGGAGCAGACACTGTTTTGGATGCGCTTTCGGAATATATGAAAGACGGATTACTGGTATTGCCCACCCATACCTGGTCTACTATTAATGCCGATAATCCCAAATTTTACGTCGAGACGTCCGAAGTCTGCGTCGGCATTCTTCCGGAGCTGTTCCGCAAGCGTCCGGGCGTGATTCGCTCGCTTCACCCGACCCACTCGGTAGCTGCGCTCGGCAAGGACGCGGCTGAGTTTACGACCGGGGATGAACGCTGGGATACGCCTTGTCACCGTCAGTCGGCTTGGGGCAGACTTCTCGACAGGCAGGCTACAATTATACTCGTAGGTGTCGACCTGCGCAGAAATACGTTCATCCACGGCATCGAGGAATGGGTGGACATCCCGGGAAGAATGACGGACGAACATGAACAGCTATATACCGTGCTGGGAGACGGCACTGAAATTTCCGTACCTTCGCGGCGCCACTGCGGACTGCCCTGGTCGGAGCATTTCTGGAAAGTCGAGAGCGTGCTAGAAGAGCAAGGTGCGCTAAGCCGTGCCAGTTTGGGGGATGCGGAAGTGCTGGTATGCGATACGGTTAAGACTACGGAGATCCTTAGCGATATGCTGCGGGCCAATCCGGATTTATTCTCGGATAATGAGCCGTTGGAGACCTTGGCATAATAATACACTTTAATCCATAAAAGGGGCGTCCTGGTCTTCTCCGCATGACCTTTTGGGGCTCCCCTTTTTCATATATAAATATTTTTAGGGAGCTACAGCAGTTCTTGTATATAGTTATTGCTTTGGATACAATGTTACAATAATAACGACAATAAGCGCGTATGGCCGCTAGATAACCGGAAAATGGGTGATTGTTATATGGATAGAGAACCGATGAATAGTCTTCTCGGGAATTGGCTATCTTTAACTCAGATGCAAATGGGCATTACCAGCAAGCTGGAGGCTGCCTTGCAAGAGAAGCACCAGCTACCGCTCAACGAATTTTATTTGCTGTTGTTTCTTTCGGAGGCCCCGGAGAAAAAGTTGAAGCTGCAACAACTGGAGGATATGGTGGGCTTGAGCCAAAGCGCGGTGTCCAGGCTGGTGAGCCGCTTTGAAGCCAAAGGCTGCGGAGCCCTGCAAAGAACGATTTGCGAAGAGGACCGCAGAGCCGTGTACACTTCGATAACACCTATAGGGGAAGCCAAGCTGGAGAAGGCGCTGCCTACATTTCAGGCTGTACTTGCCGAAGAGATGTCCGGTGCGAAGTTTCAAAACTTGCTGCAGCAAATCATTATTAAACCCTGATGCTTGACGTTGAGACTCAGGCATGCTAATTTATATGCATGCGCATGCATTTTAATATTGGAGGAGATAATACGATGAACCAGCTGTTTAGCCCCTACAGTTTGAAGGGATTAGAATTAAAGAATCGCGTCGTTATGCCCCCGATGTGTCAATACTCCGTAACCGAAAAAGACGGAATCGCCAACGACTGGCACTATAATCATTATGTGAGCCGGGCCATTGGCGGCACGGGTCTTATCATCATAGAAATGACGGACGTGGAGCCCGACGGGCGCATTTCCGACTACGACTTGGGGTTGTGGTCCGATGAGCAAGTTCCGGCCTTAGCCCGCATTGTGGATGCTGTTCATCAGCACGGGACAAAAATAGGTATTCAAATCGCCCATGCCGGACGTAAAGCGGAGGATGCCGCCGTTCCGGTTGCGCCTTCGGCCATTCCTTTTGACGAGAAATCGAAGACGCCTAGAGCCCTTTCCACGGATGAAGTGAAGGAAAAGGTGGAGAAATTCCGCCTTGCCGTAAGACGTGCCGTTCAAGCCGGCTTTGATACGATTGAGCTTCATGGCGCTCACGGCTACCTGATTCATCAGTTCCATTCGCCGCTGACGAACCAAAGAACCGATGAATACGGGAAAGATTTGACCTTGTTCGGAAGAGAAGTCATTCAGGCCGCGAAGAGCGAGATGCCTGCCGATATGCCGCTCATTATGCGGATTTCCGCGCAAGAATACGTGGAAGGCGGATATGGCATTCAAGAGAGCATCGCCATTTCGAAGGCCTATCAAGAGGCTGGTGTAGACATGTTCCACATCAGCGCAGGGGGAGAAGGCCCCATCGCCGCTTGGGGCAGACCGGGTACCCATGCTGCGTACCAGGTTCCGCTGGCTAGAGACATCAAGCAGGCGCTGGATGTGCCGGTGATCGCCGTCGGCAGACTGGATGAGCCGGTACTGGCCAATGCCGTCATCGGGAACGAAGACGCGGATTTGGTTGCCGTGGGAAGAGGCATGCTGAGAAATCCGTTCTGGACACTGGAGGCTTCCGTGAAGCTTCGCCAAGGAAATGTGATTCCTCAACAACTTGTTACCGGATTCCCAAGATCGTAAAAACGAAGACCCTTTATATAGAAACCGCTCCTGATTCCGGGGCGGTTTTTTTACATTTACGTGACCCTTATCCACGGGAGAAGGTTGAATTTTTGGAATTATTTCCTAACCATAACGAAACTTTTTTTGGTAAAATATGCGTTTTAATATATATAAATAGAAGGAGGTAAATAAAAAATGCAGTTATCAAAGAAACCGTTTTATAAAAGTTGGAAGCTTCTAAGTTTATTACTTCCGTTATTAAGTACTACTTTATTAATTAGCCAGGTAGATGCTTATCACTTAAATGGTTCAAGAGTGGATAGGCCAAACCAAATTAAGTATTGGTTCGATAGTTCAATTTCACAAATTGGATACACCTCTGCGGCTACTCATGGTAGCACAGCATGGAATGGAGTCCCTGGTGTGAACTTAAAGATTAATGCGACTGCTACAACATCAGCATCTTCTGCTGATGTTAAATGGTATGCAGCTAGTGCAAATAATGACCTTGGACAGTTTTACGCGCATTGTGAGTGGTCGGGTGGGTTGGCTTCAAGATCAGTAATTAGTATCAACACTGCAAGATTTAAGAATATAGATACTGACCAACAAAAGGAAACTACCGCTCATGAAATGGGGCATGCTCTAGGCTTAGACCACGAAGACGATGTTCCTGCGATAATGGTATCATCCGGATGGGAAAATAGTGTCTATCCTGTACAAGATGATAAAGATGGTATTTATCATATATATATTGATTAAGGAGGTAAACTATGAAACGGCGCAATATATTTCTTGCTATAAGCTTAATCACCATAATAGCTATTTCATCAATTGGACTTTTAAATAATAAGGATGAGAAAGCCCATGATAGGGTGAAATATATTAACTCTTCAGCTAAAATCATCAGTTACAGCGATTTTAATAATTTTGATACTACTGCAGAGCTAATTATCAAAGGAGCCAAGGATCGTGTGATAGAAACAATCCTTGATAAGGACTCAATGGGAGATGTTATAAGTTACGGAACTAAATCAGCTATAAAAGTAAATAAAGTTTTTAAAACTAATAATGAAAATATTACTGAGGGTTCAGAAGTCGTTATTCAAGAAAATGGAGCAACTGAAAAAACAGAAGACGGTATAGCTATCTATGGTGTAGAGGGATACCAAATGATGAATGAAAACGAGGAATATTTACTCTTTTTAGACAAGAGTCTAACTGACCCCAATATTTACTTTGTTAAAGGTGTTTACTATGGGAAGGTACCTCTTGAAGAGCCAAACAAGAGTAAGATACAAAACATCAATGAAGCTAATTCATTTGATTTACAGTATAAAGGTGAACCTACTGATAAACTAAAGCAAATCTTCAAAGATGCACTAAATAAATATGGAGATAAATAGCAAATAGACAATGAGTCCGTACCCAAACCGCTCCTATTTCCGGGGCGGTTTTTTTTACATTTACGTGACCCTTGTCCTCAAGAACCGGTTAATTTGGATGAATCGCCTCAGCGCCATTGGGAAACCTGTCCTGAAAATGGTAAAGTAATGGTTAGAGAACAGTTAGGATGTTATCCGGGAGGCGTTAGAGTAATGACAAGAGAAGAACTGATCGCGCAATTGAATAAGTGGCATGAGAACGACGAATACCAAAAAATCGTGGATGAAATTATAACGATTCCAACCCCATTGGTCGATGACGAGTTGGCCGTTCATTTGGGGCGTGCTCTGAATAACCTGGGACGTTATAAAGATGCGCTCAAATGGTTCAACAAGATAGACGAAGAGGGGCGGAATAACCCGCTCTGGCATTTCCGTGTCGGGTACGCTCATTATTATCTGGATCAGAATGAGGAAGCGGTCAAAGAATTCGAAATCGCTCACCAAATGGATCCGGAAGATGAAGATACGCTGGAGTTTCTGGAATGGAGCCGGAAAGAAGCGGCTCAGGCTAAAGAAGAAGAGGAAACGGAAGAGTCCGAATCGTAAATCCGAGACGCTTATGGTTAGTCCTGCGGCATTCTGTTTATGATAACAGTGAAGCATGTGATGGATAAAACCTAGAGAGGTGATAAACCATGTCGAATATACCGACAGCTAACCAGGAAGCGATCGAAACGGTCCGGGATTTGATTAAAGGGATCGATACCGCCATGCTGACCACGGTCACGGAAGAAGGGCTGGTATCGCGTCCGCTGAAAACTCAGGAGGTTGAATTTGACGGCGACCTGTGGTTCCTGACGATGGCTGACACAGACAAATACGAGGAAATCCAGCACAACCCGAACGTAAATGTGGCTTACGTGGGTAAATCTTACGTGTCCATACGCGGGACGGCGGAACTGGTGAGGGATCGGGCCAAGATCAAGGAATTCTGGAATATGGCGTACGAGAAGCTGCTGGAAACCACCAGCGACGACCCGAACCTGGTATTGATCAAGGTCAAAGCCGATACGGCGGAGTACTGGGAAACAGGCAGCAAAACCAAAATGGTGAAGCGTCTGTTCTCCAAATTGACGGGAAAACATTCCGATACGGAGATTAACAAAACCGTCGATCTTTAAAATAAGATGAAAAGGGCCGTCCGGGAGAAATATCTCCGGGACGGCCCTTATTTTTTGCTTAACCTTACCCTTGAGCTCCTGGAGCTTCCGTGCTGATCTGCCATTTGACACCGAACTTGTCCTCCAGGCGGCCAAGTTCTTTTAACGGACACCAGGAACGCTATTTCCTCAAATTTGGCTCTTTATATATTCTAACGGACGCCACAGCCCTTAACGGGGCTTGGTCAATAGATTTCGGGCGAATTTCTACATTTTAGCGGCTCCTATGTCCGTTAAAATTCCAAACTTACATTTTTGCGCGGTTTAACGGCTTCTGTGTCCGTTAGAAGTTGGCCCTATCACTGCCTGTGGCGGGGCCTCTAGTTATACCGGAGTTTCTTAGTGAACGGCGAGGCCGGTAAACCCTCCCGATTATATAAATTGGCTTTGGCCGGATTATTCGACCAGGCATACCGGACATGGGACGGCTGGTCGATCTTGTCGTGTGTAACGATAACGGTATTGCCGGAGATCGCGGCCTTCGCAGGGACGAAGGTTCCGTCCGGACCACACACTTCGAATCCACGAAGTTCGCTGTCTCCATTACGAACAGTAAGGCCGGTCCCGGTCTGATCGAAATGAAGAAGCAGGGAATTCCCGCTGCGTTCCATCGAATGAAACAACGGGCCGCTGTACACCAGGCTTTCCTCGCCATAGGCGGCTTTTCTGGCCCCAAGCGCAAGCCGCTGTCCCACCGATTTCTTATCCTGGGGATGCAGATCGTTATATTCCCCGATATCGTACGTAACCGCCATCGCGGTGCCTGGAATTCGCAAGCACTTTCTTTGCTCCTCCCGGAGCTCGGCCCAATCCGTTTGAGGGCCGTCCGCCTCGCCTAAATTGGCGAGCTGCGTAAAGATAAACGGAAATTCGCCGATATCCCAGTTGCGGCGCCAATCGCCAACCATGGCGGCAAACTTCTCGCTGTACCCGGCGGGCTGCCCGGCATTGGATTCTCCCTGATACCACAAGGCTCCTTTGATCCGATAGTTTCGCAAAGGCGAAATCATGCTGTTGTAAACGCCGGAAGACATATATTGAAAGAAGGTTTGGGGCTGCATCGCCTCGGTCACCGTGCCGATCCGGTACTTCCAGACGCCCTCCAAGTCCAGCTCCTGTCCGTCGGCCACCAGCTTGTAAGGCATGTCTTTGATGAAGGACCCGGTGCTCTGGGTGCTGATCACGCGAACGGCAATGGAATTAACGCCAGGCTTCAACAGCCCTTCGGGAACAGGGTAGCGTCTGGGCGGGTACATGTATCCCGTATTGCCGATACAAACCCCGTTAATATACGTATCGTCCGCGTCCACGATCGTTCCCAGCTTTAGCAGAACCTCGCTTTCCGCCAGGGAGGCAGGGACTTCGAATTCCTTTCGGAACCAGACGGCGCCGCGCAGCGATTCCAATTCACTGCCCGACCAGGAACCGGGCACTACAAAGTCTTCCCAATCCGAAGTATCCCACGCGTCGCGGAACCAACCTTCTTTAAGGCCCAAGTCGGTCTCGTTAAGTCGGCCGTACCAGGCTTGGTTACGTTCCTCTTCTTTCACTTTGGTACCGGTTACATAGTTGTCGTCCTTACATTGATCCAATATGTCTTCATAGCCGCCGAGGCCTCGCAGCGTTGGCTCGCTGATCCAGGCTTCGACCGGCGTTCCGCCTACCGCGGCGTGAATCAGTCCCACCGGCACGCCATAACGCTCCTGGATCTCCCGCGCAAAGAAGAAGCCGGCCGCGCTGAAATTCAGAATATGCTCCTGCGTTGCCGCGATCCATTGCCCACCCGATAACTCCTGCTGCGGAGCATGGAAATTATAAGTTTGAGGTACAGCGAATTGGCGAATCAGCGGCAGGTTGACCTGCTTTACTTCATCCGCCAGCAAATCGAGCGTTCTGCGGATCGGCAGCTCCATGTTGGACTGTCCGCCCAGCACCCACACATCGCCTATCAGAATATCCCGAATGACGACCTCCTGATCACCGGATAAGAGTCTCATTTCATACGGGCCGCCCGCTTCCATCTCTTTCAGGGTCGTCCGCCATACGCCGCCCGAATCACTCTGAATGCTGTATTCTTTTTCATTAAAAAAGATCTGCACGGTCTGGTCGGCACCGGTCATTCCCCATAGGGGTATGGCTGAATTTCTTTGCAGTACCATGCCGTCGCTTAAAATGCTGGATAGTCTCATGGTCCACCTCTTAAAGTATGATTTCATTAATCTTATATTCCATTCGTTGGGCGCAGCCGATTTCCTTCCTGCCGATTCATCCAGAGTCGATGGATAATCCGATGGCTACATAAAATCAAAGAAATAACGGATCACATGGAAAAGTACGGGCGACGTATAAGTTAAAGTGTCGACCAGGCTTAAGTAGCCTTTATTTAGCGTCTGGGATTTATCATCATCACCGATCAGCAAATCCCGTTTCAACACGGAAACGGTGAGACTGCCGAAGAAGCCGCTCAAGCTGATCAGCATGCCGGAAAACAGCCCGAACGCCGGGTCCAGCGGAGTCAGGTAAGGGTAGATCAGATACGATACCGCTGTCGTTACAGGGAAAGCGAAGGCAAACCCTTCCCAGGTCAGGGACGGATTGGCGGTCGGGACTATTTTGTGCTTACCGAAGTAGAGGGAGGCCACATAGTGTACGATATCATTCAACGTCGTCAACACGACCAAAAAGAGTACCAGTCCCGCGCCATATTTAGGGGTAGCGAACGGGTAGTAGGCGAGATGGCTAAGACCGAACACCATCAACATGAGTCCCCATTGGACCCTGCTGACGCTGCGCAGGAAGCCCACCGTTCCTTTGTTGATCATCCGCGGAAGCGGCAGGAGCAGGAAGACATAAACCGGGATGAAGATAATAAACATCCCGTACCATTCGATATAGATCCAGTAAAATTGTACGGGAATCGTCAGATACGCCCAAAGGAACAGCCGGCGGTCGGCCTTTCTGGACCGGATCATGGCGAAATACTCTTTTAGAGCGAAGAAAGAAAGGATCATAATGGCCAGAAGGGACACGACCGGATTGAACAAGGTCGCCAGACACAAGATCAGGAACATGCCCCACCAAGTCCTAAGTCGGACGCCAAAGGCGGAGTAGTCCTTATCCGGCTGACTCCGGCGCAGTCCGTAGTAAATCGAGTGGATGGCCGTTAAGCTTATAAAAATCACGACCAGCGTTATCAGCAAGCTGCTCATGCGCAATTCATCACTCCTTGTTGCCAGGTAGGATTCCTTGAAAGGCATCCTATGTTATTATGAAGGAATAGTCTAATCTTGATAAGGGGAAATTTCGTAATGACAGCTGATCGGTCGGTCTTTATTTTGCTTACGAATACGGGGACGCTCTTTACGAAGATGATTCAAGGCTACACCAGAGCGCCTTATAATCACGCCTCGATCTCCTTTAACCGGGAGCTGTCCGAGCTGTACAGCTTCGGCAGGAAGAATCCGAACAATCCTTTGAACGGCGGGTTCGTGAAGGAGGATCTCAAGACGGGTACATTCAGTAAGTATCCGAATACGACGTGCGTGATTTACGAGCTTCGTGTCACAGACCGCGAGGTTGAAAAGATGAAGCGGGTTCTTCAACTCTTTATCCGTAAGGATAAGAAGTATCTATACAATATTCTCGGCGTGATCGGGATTGCGCTCAAAGAACCGGTCGAATTCAGCAACTCTTACTTCTGCTCGCAATTCGTCGCGGAAATTTTGGAACGGTCAGGTATCAAACTGTGGAATAAGCTGCCCGCACTGGTTACACCGGATGATTTCAGGCAGAGCGAACGCCTCGATTTGATCTATGAAGGAAAGTTAAGCGAATATGACCCGGATACTTTGACAAATCCCCAGTAGATAGCTTATATTTAAAATAAATTTAATAGTCTTCCTAAAGGGGAGTAGCTTTTACAACAAAGTCGTCATTTCGGAGGTATTCATCTCCCGGCTTTGTTGGCGACGAATTTCGTTGTTAGCAAGACCTTTGCCTGTTACTGGCGAAGGTCTTTTCTGTTTATAGAAACCTTTGCCGATTGTGTGCGGTGAAGGTTTTTTTGTTTCCCTGATTACATGTCCATGAAGGGAGGAAGCAACAAGTATCCAAAATTCAGACCTTGGAATTTGAAATTTAGAATTGTGGGGATTATAAACCAAAGACAGGCATTTTAAAGGAGAGAGGGAACTATATGGAGTTATCGATATTGTTCGAGTATGGATGGGTTCTGTTATTGTTAGTCGCGCTTGAAGGCTTGCTGGCAGCGGATAATGCCCTGGTCCTTGCGATCATGGTAAAACATCTTCCCGAAGCGGACCGGAAGAAGGCGCTATTTTACGGACTTGTAGGAGCCTTTGTATTTCGTTTGGCCTCTTTGTTCATCATTTCATTCCTGGTTGACGTGTGGCAGATCCAAGCGATCGGCGCATTATACCTGTTGTTTATTTCGATCAACCATATTGTGAGAAAGTTGGCGTTCAAGAACAAAGATGCCGGTAAGAAAAAGAAAGAAAAGAAGCAGTCGGGATTCTGGGCCACCGTGCTTAAAGTGGAACTGGCGGACATCGCTTTTGCGGTAGACTCCATTCTTGCCGCCGTAGCGCTCGCCATGACACTTCCGAACACCACGCTTCCGGCGATCGGCGGCATGGACGGAGGGAAATTCATCGTCGTATTTCTCGGAGGGTTGATTGGACTCATTATTATGCGGTTTGCCGCCAATCTGTTCGTTAAGCTGCTTCATTCCAGACCGGGCCTTGAGATTGCCGCCTTCGCCATCGTGGGCTGGGTCGGCGTGAAGCTGGCCGTGTTGACTTTAGGGCATGAAGACGTAGGAATTATCCCTTATGAATTTGCCCATTCTACGCTGTGGAAACTGATCTTCTATATCGTTCTGATCGTGATCGGTGTAGCGGGATGGTTCTTGACGAAGGAGCAGGCTAAAGAGCACTCCCCGGCAGAGCAATAATGTAATGCAAAGGATTCCGGGCTCGGAAAGGCTATACGGAAAATAAAGTTGAAAAGGCACCCAAGGGGTGTCTTTTTTTTGGTCTTTTTTTTGGTAGAATAGATTAGCTCATGCACCCGAGGAGCCGGGTTTCATGTCTAACCATTTTAGCTTTGCTAGGGAGGAGTTTCATTGCTTTCGTCCGTATCGTTTGCCATATCCATGATTTCATTCTTTTTGACCGCGTTGACGGTGATTTTTACCTACCGCTTCAACCGGATTACTATCCGTAATACAGCGAAGCAGGAACATCAGAAGATGCTGCTGGAAGTAAACAAAATGATGATTGCCGATCCTCTGCTGTGGACGATTTACGATGATCATCCCTTGACGGATCAGATCGAGGAGACTCCGGAACTTAAGGCCAAGAAAGAAGCGCTGATCTACTATTACCTAAATTATTTCGACGTGGTGTGCGAATTTTACAACAAACATATCATCAAGAACAAGACCGATAAGCAGACTTGGGATGCTTGGAAGGAATACATAGAATATTTTATAGGGCGGTCGTCACAAGCACGGGAGATTATTAAGCGGTCGTACAATCTGTATGAAAATGATTTATCGAATTTCTATCGTTCCATCATTGAGAAGTACGAACCGGGCAAGGAGACGGAGGAGAGCCATGGAAAGCTCGTTGTATAAGGTCCGGAAAGCTGTGAGCTCCGATATTAACGGTATGCTGGCACTCAATTATGCAATATACCCGGAAGAGTGGCATGTGGATAAAGGCTATGTGGAGCGAAATATGCAGATAAACGATGAGGTCTATAACGTGCTGCAGGCATCGGGCGGAATCAAGGGGATTTTCAGTCTGTTTCCGCTGACCCGCGATGATTATGAATCCATGCTGTGCGGTACGCTGGAGGAAGAAGAATTACCCCGGCACCTGTTACCGTATGATGCCCCCAGGCATGTTTGCCTTTATCTGATATCCTTCATCGTCGACATTCATGATCCGTTGCGAAAAGCATATGCCAAAGCGCTGATCCAAGCCATTCCCGACGAACTGCGGCGTCTGGAGAGCGAAGGTATCATCGTCGATGAGATTGGCGCTATTGCGATTACGGATGACGGACGAAGGGTTTTGAAGCGCATCGGTTTTACCGCCGCGGAGAAGGTCGACTTCTTCGGACAGAAGTTTCAAGTATACCGTGCCCGGCCGGAGGATCTGTATCAAGCGATTAAGCTTGGATAGAGAGATTCCGGCCGGGTCCGGCACTGTGTGGTGTGGCGCCTATATGACTAGCTGACTAGATGACTAGCTGCGCGTACCTTAGCGCGGATTCACCTTCACCTGCGAGCCTTTGCCGCTCGTTTGGATGCCGGTTTCCTTCACGCCGACTTCCTTCAGGTCGGCCAACAGCCGCTCCAGGACTGCTTTGGCTGCGGCGGATTCCTTCGCGCCGGAGGCCTTGACGACGCATTGGACCGGCTTGCCGGAGCGGAGAAGCTTGTCCGCCTGGCGCAGCTTCGTGTCGTAATCATGTTCCTCGATATGAGCGGTGAAGCGAAGCTCCTTCACTTTTTCCTTGCTGCCGCGACCGGCTGACCGGCCGGCATCACCCTTACGTGCGGCCGATTCCTTCTGGGCGGCCGCTTTTGCCTTGCCTTTCGCCATCAGGCTGCAGGGCGGCGGGCTGCTCATCAGGGAGGTGCAGACCAGGTCCGCTCCTGCGGAACGGGCCATGGCGAGCGCCTCTGATCTGGATACGATGCCGATATTTTCCCCCCGCAACCCGGTGAGAACCACTTCGGATGCTCTAATTTGTTGATTGATTAGTACGGCCACTTTTGCGAATCCTCCTATACCATCATCTTGTTATACCGGTCTGCACACTGGCGGCGATGCCGCTATTATATCAAATGGTCATCCTCATGGCTGGGAATTCCGTGAATAATCATAATCGACCGATCCTCAGCCCAATTGTACGTAAAAACTCGTTGTTTCCCCCGGTACGCTTTTCACGTAAATTTTCCCCTTATGCTGCTCCACGATCGACTTGGCGATCGCAAGTCCGAGTCCGTAGCCGCCGTGCTTGCGGGAGCGGGAGGTATCCGCCCGGTAGAAGCGGTCGAAGATTTTGCCCAGATGCTCGGGGGCGATGCCTTCGCCCGTGTTGCTCACCTTTAGCAGCAGATGATTATGCTGTTTCTTCAATGACAGCTCAATGGTGCCCTTCGAATGAGTGTATTTAATCGCATTATCCAGCAGGATCATGACTACCTGTTTGATCTGCTCACTGTTGCCCGTCAACATCTGGCCGGGTTCGATTTCATAGGCAAGATCGATTTCCTTTTCAAATATGACGGCTTCCATCGTAAGAATGATACTCTCGACGGCTTCGCTCAGGTTGAACGGGACATGAATCATTTGCTCGCGGGCATCATCCATTTGCGTAAGGTATAGCAGGTCGTTCGTCAGCGTCTTCATACGCTCGGTTTCCGATTTGATATGATGCAGCCATTTGGCCTGTTCCTCTATCGTATCTTCGCTGTTCGCCAGCAGAACGTCGGCGTTGGTGTTAATGACCGCAAGCGGCGTCTTCAGCTCATGCGAGGCGTCGGCGATAAACCGCTTTTGTTTGTCGAAGGCTTCTTTGACGGGTGCGATGGAACGGTTGGCAAAATAACGGCTCGTCAAGTAGATGACTACCAGCATGATCAGAGCCACTGCGGAAAAGGTGTAGATCAGATTGGTAAGGATTTTGAGCTGGGCGGAAACATCCAGATAGACGACGGAGTACCCGTCCTTGCTCTGCTGCACGGTGTATGCCCACTGCTTCCCGTCCAGGGTGAACCGGCCGTTTAGGGCCGGATGGAGATCGGCCTTCTCCTTCGCGAGCTCATAGAATTCATCATCCATATCGAAGCGGGAATTGACCGATAACAGGTTCCAGTCCCGGTCCGTTTGCAGCGCAAACGAGACGGAGAGCTCGGGGGGAGGATTCTGTCCCCGCGACGAGCGGCGGGCCCGGTCTCCCGGCATTTGCTGCATGCTTTGGCCGGTCTCTTCCTTATCGGTGACGATGCCGCCCATTCCACCGGACATACCGCCTCCCATGCCCATGCCGCCCTTGTCGAGATTTCCGCCAGGTTTCCGGTAGAACTCTGAAACCTGCTGAAGCTCTATCCCGATATCCCGGCGCACGTCTTGATACGTAATCGTGTAAATGGCCGTAAAGGCGACGAGCATGATAATCGAAATGATGACCATATTCATGAGCAGGAACCGGTTGCGAAGTTTCTTGAACATCAGGAGATCACCTCCAGCACGTAGCCTACGCCCCGGATCGTATGAATCTTGACGGAGGCGTTCAGAAAGGTCAGCTTTTTCCGCAAAAATGAAATATACACTTCCACATTGTTATACTCCGCTTCGGAATCGAAACCCCATAATTTCTCGATGATCTGCTCCTTGGACGTTACCGCCTGCTTTCTCGTCATCAGCAGTTCCAGCAGCTCGCTTTCCTTCAAAATCAGCTTCAGCTCTTTCCCGTTACAGCTCAGCTTCAAGGTTGAGGTATTCAATTCGATGTCTCCAAACTTGAGGCTGTCGTCGGGAACGACCTCGCCTTTACGTCTTAAGGCTGCCCGGATGCGGGCCAGCAGCTCGCCGGTCGAGAACGGCTTGGCGACGTAGTCGTCGGCGCCGTAATCCAGGCCGGAGATTTTGTCCGAAATTTCGCCCTTGGCGGTGAGCATGATGACGGGTGTGGCGATTCCCTCGGAGCGGATCGTCTTCAACAAAGTGATTCCGTCCATCTCGGGCAGCATGATGTCCAGCAGCAGCAAATCATAGATTCCGCTGAGGGCATTGTCCAATCCGGACCGGCCGTCATGGACGGTGTCGACGGAGTAATTGTTCTTCTTCAATATTTGAGTCAGTGCCTCGGCAAGATGCACTTCATCTTCGACGATTAAGATGCGCATGGGATGTTGTTCTCCTTCGTTCCTTCATTTTGTGTGGCTATGTAAGTTCATTATAGGAAGGAAACCTTTAATCAATCTTAATGAAGTTGTCCAAAAGTCACTCCAACAGTGACCCTTTGAACATGTACTTAATGATAGCATCAACCGGCCGGGGCCCGGCAATTTTTTTGTGGATCATAGGTTAAGTGCGAGTTCAAAAAGTCAGGTTATCAGGACCAAGAAGGTTGGATGAAGCTAGGGACTGAGTAGCGGAGCGTACAGAAGGTACGTGAGCAACGAAAGGCCCGGCTGAATTCAAGATTCGACGTCGAATCCTCATCATGAACTGCTTCGTCGTGGAAAGATGACTTTTTGAACAACCTTTTTAAGTTTCGTTAAAGGTTGGGGTTGTAAGATAAAGACATGGAAGCAAGCGAGAGCCAAAGCGAAGGAAAGGAGCATGAAGAATGGCGATTGAAGTATTTAACCGTTATGAGAACAAATATCTGATGGATACCAAGGCATTCTACAACATCTACAATGATCTGATGGCATATATGGAACCGGATGAAAACAACAAGGATGACAAGTTCTACACGATCAGCAATTTATATTATGACTCGGAGCATCACTCCCTCATCCGCACCAGCCTGGCCAAGCCCAAATACCGGGAAAAGCTGAGGATCCGTTCTTATGGAGTGCCGGGGTGCGAGGACAAGGTTTATCTGGAGCTGAAGAAAAAGGTGTTCGGCCTGGTCAACAAAAGAAGAACGGCGCTAAAGCTGAATGAGGCTTACGAATTTGTCCGGACGGGCCAGGCGCCCGCTTATCGGAAAGGCATGAACCGGCAGGTCATGCAGGAGATCGAATATTTCCTGAGCCGGTACGAGCTGCAGCCGATGGTATACCTGGCTTATGACCGGATCGCACTCTTTTGCAAGGGAAACCGGGATCTGCGGATTACGTTTGATACGAACATCCGGTCACGGCGTCATGATCTGAAGCTGGAAGCCGGGGGTTACGGCGAGCAACTGCTGGAACGGGGCCAATGGCTAATGGAGGTTAAAGCCGAGAAGACCATGCCGGTATGGCTGTCCAGGATGCTGTCTGAGCATCAGATGTACCGTACAAGCTTCTCGAAATATGGCAATGAGTACAAAAAATCGATACGCAATAATAAGGCATCTGTTACGGAAAGGGAGAGAATTGTTTTATGATCGAGTCCATTTTTAATTCAACCGCTGCTACGGATACTACCTTATCTTTATCGCATGCCCTTATTACCTTGGCGATCGCCATCGTGCTGGGCGCCATCATCAGCTTCACTTATATGAAAACCCAGCCGGCCTACTCCCAAAGCTTCACGCTGACCATGATGATTCTTCCCGCAATCGTGGCGATCATCATCCTGCTGATCGGCAGCAACATTGCAAGGGCCTTTAGCTTGGCAGGGGCGTTCTCCATCATCCGGTTCCGCAGTGCGCCGGGCGATTCCAAGGATATATCCTACGTCCTGTTCTCCATGGCGGCCGGATTGTCCGCCGGCGTTGGAGCTTTTGGTTATGCCGTGCTGTTCACAGTTGTACTTTGCGTGCTGATGTATGTTCTGAAGGTGATTAAATTCGGCATGAGAAAAGACTCGCAAAAAACCTTGAAAGTAACCATCCCGGAGAATCTGGGATACGAGGAAGCCTTCGACGAGGTATTCCGCCAGCATAGCGTCGCATATGAACTGAGGAAAGTCAAAACCACCGAGTTGGGCAGTCTGTATGAACTCGTATACGCCGTCAACCTGGGTCCGGCCACGAATCAGAAAGATTTTTTGGACGCGATCCGGACCCGCAACGGCAATCTGGATATCACGCTTACGATGAATCCTGCCATGCAGGAATATTAATGAGAAGAGAAAAGAGGTTAAAACCATGAAAAATTCTTATAACGTTAAAGCCGCCGCATTTCTGCTTCTGTCCGCCCTGCTGGCGTCGGGATGCAGCACGACCACGCTTGCAGGTTCTACGAACGATGCAAACGAATCTTCCATCGATGTAAATTCAACGACGACAGGTACAGGCAACACGGCAAACGTACAATTGGCCAGCCTGAAGCTGGACGATCTGGTGAAATACGATGAGAACGATACGAATGCCGATTGGAGCGCGGATAAGGCGACATCCATTAACATGAACGGTTCATCCGCTACGGTAAGCGGTTCGGGGGCCAAAGCGCAAGGCGGGACCGTCACCATCTCCGCAGCCGGTACCTACGTGCTGAGCGGCAAGCTGGATGAGGGCAGCGTTGTGGTCGATGCCGGAGACGACGATGTCGTGCATCTGGTGTTGAACGGTGCGCAAGTCCACAATTCCGCCAGCTCGGCGATCGTGGTGAAGAGTGCGGACAAGACGATTCTGACGCTGGCTGAAGGAACGAACAATGAAGTCTCTGACGGCAAGACCTATGCTGCTTCGGAAGAAGAGCTGACGGCGGCCATTTACAGCAAAGACGATTTAACCATCAATGGTACGGGCAAGCTAAGCGTTCAAGGCAATTACAAAGATGGCGTCGCCAGTAAGGATGATTTGAAAATCGTTAGCGGCACGCTCGAGGTTACGGCTGCCGATGACGGCCTCCTTGGCCGCGATGTGGCTGCTGTCAAGGAAGGCGACATCACCATTCAAGCCGGCGGGGACGGGATCAAGACGACCAATGACAGTGAGGATGGCAAGGGCAATCTCGTCATTGAAGGCGGTACGTTCCATATCGAATCCGGCAATGACGGGCTCCAGTCGGCAGCCTCGATGCTGATCGAGGGCGGCACCTTTAGTCTGGTGACGGGCGGAGGAAGCGCCAAAGCCGCACCGCATCAAGAAGAGCGGATGCAGCGCCCTGGCTTCGGAGCCCAAGATCAAGCGCAGGCCGGCTCTTCTAAACCTGAGGCTGCAACCACGGACACGGCTCAAACGGAAACCGATGCTGCTTCAACAACTGAAGAAAGCGAATCGACTAGCGCTAAGGGAATTAAAGCGGCGACAGCCATTGTAATCAATAACGGTACGATTAAGGTCGATTCTGCGGATGATGCGGTCCACAGCAACGGAAGTCTCTGCATTGCCGGCGGAGAATTGAGCCTGGCGACCGGCGACGACGCGCTGCACGCCGAAACTTCGATTGCGATTTCCGGCGGCACGGTGGACATCACGAAGAGCTATGAAGGGATTGAGAGCGCGGAGATCGCCATTTCCGGCGGCGAGGTTCATGTCGTGGCCAGTGATGATGGCGTGAATACTACCGAGGGTAGTGACGCGACGACCACTACGGAAGCGGGAGGCCGAGGTCCAGGGGCTGCAGGTAATGCGAAGCTGGCCATCAGCGGCGGATATCTCACCGTCAACGCGGCTGGCGACGGACTGGATTCCAACGGTTCCATCACCATGTCCGGCGGGACCGCAATCGTGAACGGACCGACGAACGGCGGCAACGGCAGTCTCGACTACGACGGCACGTTTGAACAGACCGGAGGTTTACTTGTAGCCGCAGGCAGCTCGGGCATGGCGCAAGCGCCGTCGGAGTCTTCCTCCCAGCGTTCCCTACTGATGACCTTCCCGGGGACCCTGGAAGCAGGTACATTGGTTACGCTGGCGGATAGCAAAGGCACGCCTGTGCTGAGCTTTACTCCGGAGAAATCGATCCAGAGCATCGTGATTTCCGCGCCGGAACTGAAGTCCGGCGAGACCTATACGATTTACACGGGCGGAACGTCAACGGGACAAGTCAAAAATGGGCTGGTCCAAGGCGGCAAGCTGGAGGGCGGCACGAAAATTGTCAGCTTTACGCTGGGTGACGCCGTCACTTACGTCAACGAGTCGGGCGTTACCACCGGCGGAGGCGGGTTTGGCGGAGGCGGAGGCGGTCGAGGCCAAGGCGGCGGTGGACCGCGAGGCGGCCAAGGCATGAAGGCGCCGTCCGGTACCGAGACGACGGACCAGAGCCAAAGCTGACCGAGACGCTGTTGAAACACAAGGAGAGGGTCCTGAACAGGTCCTCTCCTTCTTTGTTTTTTCTGCCTTGGATATTGCATTTTGTTTTATGCCTTGGAAAAAACTAAAATATAAGATAATGATGGACAAAGAGAAGGAGAATCTAGGATGCAAAAAACAACGGATGCAGGCTGGAAATTCGATAACAGTTACGCTACTTTGCCGGAATCTTTTTTTGCCAAGCTTTCTCCAACCCCGGTACGGTCGCCGAAGATGGCGATGTTGAATCGCTCTTTGGCCGAGTCGCTCGGCCTGGACGCAGAGGCGCTGCAAAGCGAGGACGGCGTGGCGGCGCTGGCGGGCAATAAGGTGCCGGAGGGGGCGTTGCCGCTGGCCCAGGCCTATGCCGGTCACCAATACGGCTACTTCGCGATGCTGGGCGACGGCCGGGCCATACTGTTGGGTGAGCACATCACCCCATCGGGCGAGCGGGTCGATATTCAGTTAAAGGGCGCGGGAAGAACGCCTTATTCCCGTTCGGGCGACGGCTGGGCAGCGCTTGGGCCGATGCTGCGAGAATATATTATCAGCGAAGCGATGCACGCTCTGGGCATTCCCACAACGCGAAGCCTGTCGGTGGTATCGACCGGGCAGCCCGTGATCCGGGAGCAGGATCTTCCCGGTGCGATCCTGACCCGTGTGGCAGCCAGCCATATTCGGGTCGGCACGTTTCAGTACGCCCGGCAACGGGGAATTGACGATCTCCGGGCCTTGGCGGATTATACGATTCAAAGGCATTATCCCGAGGCAGAGAAGGAAGATCACCGTTATCTTGCCCTGCTAAAAATGGTAATCGAGCGCCAAGCGGGGTTAATCGCCCAATGGCAGCTCGTGGGATTCGTGCACGGCGTAATGAACACCGATAACATGACTCTTAGCGGGGAGACCATCGATTATGGTCCGTGCGCTTTCATGGATACTTATGATCCGGCAACGGTGTTCAGTTCCATTGATCGCCATGGCCGCTACGCCTATGGCAATCAACCGAAGATTGCCGCGTGGAACCTGGCGAGATTGGCTGAAAGTCTTTTACCGCTGCTGGATGACGACGAGGAGAAAGCGGTCAAAGCCGCCGAGGATGCCATGAAGGGATTTGCCGAGGCGTTTCACCGGAAATGGCTGGCGGGAATGAGATCGAAGCTGGGCCTGTTCCATGAAGAACCGGAGGATGAGACGCTGATCACGGACCTCCTCCGCCTGATGCAAGAACACCAGGCGGACTACACCAACACGTTCGTGGCGCTGACGCTAGGCAAAATGAAGGGCGAAGGCCTGTTTGATTCCGAGGACTTCTCCCGCTGGCGGGAGCGCTGGGAAGCGAGGCTCGGTCGCCAGCCGGAGGACGAAGCTGCCCGTCAGCAGCTAATGCGCAGCAGCAATCCGGCGGTCATTCCCCGCAATCACCGGGTAGAAGAAGCGCTTGCGGCTGCTGAGAAGCAAGGGGACTACAACTTGATGGAGCGGTTGCTCCAAGTGCTTTCCCACCCCTACGCGCATTCCCCTGAGCAAGCCGAGTACGCCGAATTGCCACCGGAATCGAACTGTGCTTACCGTACCTTTTGCGGAACCTGATAAAGAATATGCCTCATAGCAAAAAGAGCAACCGACCGGTAACATCATTAAGTTAAGTTCAAAGATAAGACTGGGAATAAAATGAAAAGTGGAACGGCATAGGAAAAAGCCCTGTGTCGTTTGTTTTTGTTGCAAGCATAAAAAAGGGTACAACCAAACAAATCGGATAGAATACCCGCTTTCAAAATGTTTGTTTTAGTGAAATCGCGTACTCATTCTTTGGCGTAACCACCTCGTTTTCCAAGGGGCTTCACCACACATTTTCATCTATATGTCAGTTGCTATTTCTTCTTTCGCACAAAAAAGAGCAGGCTATCTATTTTTCGATAACCTGCTCCTTCCTGATTTTTGGCCTTGCGCCTTAACTTAATGACATTTTCCTTGAGGTTGTCCTTCTTATGGGAGGGAGACAACGACAGCCCTCAAACTGCCTTAATCGTATCCCGTATCACCAAACTTGTAGGCAACATGACCTTCTTGTTGCCGTAAGACGAGCCTTCGGTAATTTCGAACAACAGCTTGGCGCTTTCGTAGCCAAGAACGTCGAAATATTGCTTCACTGTGCTCAAAGCTACCTTGGCGAATTTGGAGCTTTCGAAATCGTCAAAGCCCATGAGGGATACTTGTTCGGGGATCCGAATGTCGAGCGCGGTGAGCTGTTCGATTGCCTCCAGGGCCCGCTTGTCGTTGGCGCAGAACAGGGCGGTCAGCTCCCCGGTTTGGATAAGGCGCGCCAGCGCGGCGTAGTCCAATTCCTTGTCCAGAAACAAGAGCGATTCGGGGATCGGAAGGGACGCATTCGACATAGCGTTGTAATAACCGTTGTATCTGTCAACCTCCGGGCTCAGGTGGTAGTCGTAAGCTGCGAATCCGATTTGGCGATGACCTTGCTTTATTAAGTATTCTACGGCTTCATAAGCTCCGTCGTGGTTGTTGCAGGTGACGACGTTAACCGGATAGCCGGAAGGGGAACGGTCAAGCATCACGAACGGGATCGCTTTTTTGCGAATTTCTCCGAGATAGCCCTTCGCCGCTTCTGGATTGGAGGAATAGATGAGGATTCCCCTTAGTTCCGTTTGAATCAGCTCCAAAACGAGCTCCCGTTCCTGGTCGAAGTCGTTCTCCACGAATTCGATGATCAGTTTGCAGCCCTGCTTGCCCAGAAAGGATTGAATACCCCTCATGATTTGCATATACGAACTATCGTACAGGTCGATGCCGGAGATGACGAAGGCCACCAGATTGGAGGTTTTTTCCGGGACGGCCGCTTGGCTGGCCACGAAGCTTCCCTTCCCTCTGACGCGGTAGATCACGCCCTCGTTCACCAGCTCCGACAGCGCCTTGCGGACGGTGATGGAGCTGACATCCAACAGCTTGGAAAATTCCGACTCGCTGGGAATCCGGTCGTCCTTCGTAAATTCCTGATTCTCGATCTGGGATAAGACATAGTCTTTCACCATCTGGTACTTTGGCAGAGCCAAGTCCTTCTTGCTCAAGTAGGTTCACCTCGTATTAAACATTTCCTCAATTATAGCGCATATTGTTTTAAAAAGTATACGTACTTGGAGCGTATCCGGGAAAAAGTTTTGTCGAAAAGGTAGGTTATTTTCAGAAATCAGGCAGAAAAGGGAGTGGAATGAGATAAAAGGTTTGAATTTTGTGAACGTCTGTATTACTATGAGGTCGAACAAAGTATGTGTTTTGTTTTACTTATCATAATAACTTGAATGAAGGTGGATACCTTGCCTTGCAATATGAAGGATACCTTACTTGAGAGCCATTGCGCCGTCAACGACAAAAACGAGCCGCCGGGCAATCTGGCAGCTCGATGCTTGAGTATTTCGTTTAGAAGGTTACGATGGCGCCTTCCTTCTCGAACGGGTAGTCGATAACGATACGGCCAGCTTCGGTATCGCCGATACCGCTGTACAGGTTGACCTTGCCGTCGGAACGCATTTCGATGCCGGCGGTGAACGCGCAATCGGTCAGGTGCAGCTTCTTGGCGGGTCCATCCGGATAACAAGAACGGGTGCCGATGATTTTCAAATCCGAGAATTGGTTGGCCTGCGGGTCCACCACGAAAGCCATGTTCATATAGGTCGATGTATCACCTTGCGCATAGCAGATATGGCCGATGACGCCGATCTTCCCGCTCTCGAGCAAGTAGGCCTGGTTGCAGCCGCCCCACTCATCCTTTTGGAACAGTCCGCGGATATAAGGAGCGTTCTCGATGACTTCCGGAGACAAGTCGTCGAGGCTGTCGATGACGGTAAATCCCACCAAGGATTCGCTTCCGAATTCCTTGCGCACCTCTTCGCCGCGCGGCCGCGAGAAGACGCCGATTTTGCCGTCCTGAAGCTCTACGAGCCGAATGTCCTTCATATAATCCGGTCCGGTCGTGAAGTAGTACAGATCATGAAGATCGCGGCCTTTGTAGAAATATCCGTAGAACGTATCGAGCCGTCCCTGCTTGTTGCGGACATGCGTTCCGCCCAATACGATTTGTTTGTCGATTACGCTAATATAAGGGTCTTCAAGCTGATAAATCATCGTATCCGGCACGGCTGTCCACTCGTCGGGACCGCTCTGCTCGAACAAGCGAACCCAAGACCTTGCCCACTCATGGCGTCTTTCCACGCGTCCGTAAATGTAGCGTTTGCCGTTCCACTCAAACGGTATCGAAGGATTGTAGACATCGAAGCCGTCGACTCCGCGGAAGACAAGCTTGGCGCTTTCGTAAATACGTTTGTCGGCTTCGAATTGCTGACGCAGTTCCATTAAGTTCATATCTGGCAAATCTCCTTTCAGGCTTCAATAACGATTCTATCTTAATCGATAGCTTTGCCCCAAATCTTGCTCCATTTTTGAATGGATTATGGTGTTTTGACATCATAGGACTTAACTTGTCATGGTCAATATACGAACAAGGAGGAATATCGCTATGTTGAAGCTGCTTGCGGCGGACGGCATCGATTCCGAAATTCAGGCCCACTATCGGCTGATCGCTTCGGTGCGCGATACGATCGGCATGCATACACACGATTTTTTTGAATTGTTTCTTATCCTGAAGGGAAGCGTCGTGCATGTCATTAACGGTAACCGGCAACTACTGCGGGAAAATACGCTCGTGTTCATACGGGACCGGGACGTTCATTACTATGAGCAGACGAAGGATAGCGATTGCCGGTTCATCAATTTGTCGTTCCGTCGGGAGGTCCTGGACGACCTGATTGCTTTCCTGGGAGAAGGGTTCCCAAGCGAAAGGCTGCTTGAGCCGGCCATGCCGCCGTCGACCTTGTTGTCCAAAACGGAGAAGGAATATGTGCGTTACCGGCTGGACCAGCTCAGCCTGATTCCGCAGGAGAAGAAGCCGGCCCTCAAAGCGGAGGTAAGAGCCATCTTGACCGACCTGTTCTCCCGGTACATTAAGGCCGAAGCGGATCACATCGAACTAAACGGACAGCCGGAATGGTTTAGGGCGCTATGCCGGGAAGCGAGAAAGAAGGAACATTTCACGCGGGGAACGGCTGCGCTTGTCCAAATTTCGGGCAAATCGCATGCCTACGTATGCAGAATGTTCAGGATGTATCTCGGGATGTCCCCGACCCAGTATATTAACGAATTAAGAATGTCCTACGCCGAGAATTTGCTCCTGAACACGGATATGGACATTGTGGATATCAGCTTGGAGATCGGGCTCGATAATGTCAGTTATTTCTACGACTTGTTCAAGCGGAGACATAGCTTAACGCCGCATTTATATCGCCAGTTCGGGATCGTTCACAGATAGTATACTTAGTTAATGTTGATCATTTATTTGGTTCTGATGTGTTGACGAGTTAAATAGTATGTGTTATTTTCTACTTAGCATAACAACTTGTAACACACCATGATGCTTATATCTGTAGGGGACGGTAGCCGAAGGCAAAAGCGTTTTCGACGAACGTTAGGATACAGCCTGGAGGTGAAATGAATGCGCTTACATATAAAGCGAACCCAATGGAAGGGCTCATGCGTCCGCGACCCGTAGCGCCGGCCGTAACCGACCACACCATGTTAACAGTCAGGAGGTGTATCTTTGAAGACAACCAATAACAGGCTGGCGGCCAGAATCTACAAGCACCGCTATCTCTATCTCATGGTGCTTCCCGGTTTTCTGACGATATTAATTTTTCACTATTTTCCGATGTACGGAATTTTAATCGCTTTCAAAGACTTCAACGCTTCCAAGGGAATCTGGGGAAGCGAATGGGTGGGGTTCAAGTACTTCACTTCCTTCTTTCACGATCCCATGGCGTTCAGGGTTTTGAAGAACACGTTGCTTCTGGGTTTGTATACTTTATTATGGTCGTTTCCGGCGCCGATTATCTTGGCCCTGTTGTTTAATGAACTGAAAAACAAGGGCTTTAAGAAGCTCGTGCAGACGGTTTCTTATTTCCCGCATTTTATTTCGGTCGTCATTGTTGCTGGGCTGCTTAAGGAATTTACGGCGAGAGACGGTTTGTTTAACAAAATCGTCGGCTTCTTCGGCGGAGATGCGATTATGTTTCTTCTCGAGCCCGGCTATTTCCGGACCATCTTTATCTCTTCCGGCATATGGCAGGGCGTCGGGTTCGGCACGATCATCTATCTTGCCGCATTAAGCGGAATAGATCCTACGCTCTATGACGTAGCCGAGGTAGACGGCGCAGGCCGATGGAGGAAGGTTTTGAACGTCACTTGGCCATCGCTCAAGCCGACCACGATCATTTTGCTGATTTTTGCCGTGGGGGGAATCCTCGGGAGCGATTTCCAGAAGATCATTCTGCTCTATTCGCCCGAGACTTACGAGGTGGCGGATGTCATCGGATCCTATGTTTATCGCCAAGGTATACTGGGCGCGCAATACGAATACACGACGGCCATCGGATTATTCATGTCGGTGATTTCCTTTAGTATTCTTTTCTTGACCAATTGGATAAGCCGGAAAGTATCAGAGACGAGTTTGTTCTAGGTGGTGGGATGTTGAAAAAGGCTAGCTTAGGTTCCAGAATTTTCGATGCAATAAATCTTCTTATCATGCTATTCATCCTGGTTGTCGTGCTGTATCCGATACTGAACATTATCGCGACATCACTAAGCGGCACGCGTTACATCTCCTCCGGGAGCGTAACGATTTGGCCTAAGGGATTTAACCTGGAAGCATATACGACGGTATTTAACGATCCTTACATTTTCAAAGGGTATCTGAACTCGATCATTTATGCGGTCGGATCTACGGGCATCATGCTGCTATTTACGGCGTTGATGGCCTATCCGCTCACGATCCCGGGATTTGCGGGCAAGAAATTTCTGACCATTTTTCTTATGATCACGATGTTTTTCGGCGGCGGCTTGATCCCGACCTATCTGCTTATGCGCGGTCTGAACCTGCTGGATACGGTTTGGGTCATGATTCTTCCCGGCGCGATCAGCGCTTACAACGTGTTTCTGTTCCGGACCTTCTTTCTGAACATTCCCGCCGAGCTGAAGGACTCCGCCTATATCGACGGGGCGAACGACCTGGTCGTTCTGTTCAAGATCATCCTGCCGTTGTCGAAGGCGTTGTTCGCAACCTTTGCGCTATTCGGTCTGGTAGGAAGCTGGAACGGCTGGTTCGAGGCTTTGATTTATCTCCGGGACCAGGATAAGTACCCATTGCAGATGGTGTTGAGAAATTACCTGTTCACCTTGGATGCGACTGCGATTCAAGGACGGATCGGAGGCGGCTCGGTCGCCGTCAACGGCCCGGGGGACACGCTCGATCCGAAGGCGGTACGAATGAGCGTCATTATTATTACCATGTTTCCGATCATGTGCATTTACCCGTTCTTCCAGAAGCATTTCACCAAAGGAATATTCGTCGGCTCCATCAAAGGTTAAGGGCGGATATGGCGGTGCAGGGAGGTGAGTGCGCAAAGAGTACATTGCAAGCGGATTGTGGATTCGAATAAGCGGTTTATCGTACGAAATAGGGGGAAATTGAATGAACAAACTGGCAAAAATGCTGATCCTTGGATTGGCCACGCTGATGGTTTTTTCCGGATGTTCGAAGGATTCCAAAAATTATGCCGACAAGGGAGACGATCAGGGTCAGGAAGTGGTGCGCTTCTCGGTGACGCTGCCGGCGAGCGGCGTGGACAATCCGAACAGTTTGGTAGGCAAGGAATGGCACAAACGCATGGAAGCATACATGGGCAAAAAGGTAGAAATCAAATATAACTATATTCCGTCTTCCGAGTATGACGAGAAAGTCAAGCTCATGATCGCCAGCGACGATCTGACGGACTTTTTCGTGACGCCTTTATTCTATGATACGACCGAAATGGCCGAACAAGGCCAGCTCCTTGAGTTGAGCCAGTATAAAGATTTAATGCCGAACTATATGAACTACATTGGCAAGGTAAAGAACGGGATGAAGCGGGTAACGGATGCCGACGGCAAAATGTACACCTTTAAAGAAACCTCCACGCCCAGATTCCCCGAGGACCGCGGCATGCTCATCCAGAATACGTCCGCTTACCGCTATGACGTGTTCGAGGCCAATAACATCAAAGTTCCGGAAACGCTCGATGAATTCTATGAGGCTGCCAAAAAACTTAAAGAACTCTACCCCGACAAATATCCCGTCGCGACCAAATGGAATAGCTTGAGATCGCTGTTCTCCGCGAACCATATCCGGGACGAAATTTTCTGGGACGGTGAGAAGTACGTATACGGGGTGCTGGATGAAGGATATAAAGATGCGCTCCAATTTGCGAATAAGCTGTATTCGGAAAAGCTGCTGGATCCGGAGTACACCATTGATACGGACGATACGCTGAAAAGAAAAGCGCTGAACGGCGACAACTTTATGTGGCTGACGCAGTGGTTCACTACGCCGGCCGAGTATACGAGAACGGCCGACGACGGCAAGATTTTCGCGGTGTCGCTGTATCCTGACAATCCGAAGTACGGAAAGGCCTGGCAAGAGGTCGTAAACGGCAATACCCCCGACTTGGGCTGGGGCGTCTACGGCGTAAGCTCAAAAGTGAAAAACCCCGAAGAATTGATTAAATTCATCGATTATCAGTATTCGGATGAAATGATCCAACTCATCACTTGGGGAATCGAGGGCACGACCTATACAATCGGGGAAGACGGCGTTCCGACCTTTGTCGACTCGCTGAAAACGGCCAAGGATCCCTGGTTGGAAGGCGATAAATACGGCATGCGCGCAAGTCGCAATTATAACCCCGGCTTGCAGATGGTGAGCGACGCGAGAGCGTTCGTGGATTTTGCCGCAACGGACTATACGGTATTTGGCGGCAAATATGAAGAGGTGCCGATAGAGAAGGCGGAATTCCTGACAAGTCTGCCTATGCCCGAGAACGACTATGTTCCTTCCTGGTTGAGCGAACCGTCGATTCAACTCACGGGCAGCGAAAGCCAGCGGGTCTCGGAGATTATGAACCCGATCAAGACGTTCGTTACGGAAGAACAGGCCAAATTCGTGGCAGGCAAGAACAGCTTTGACAATTGGCAGGCATTTACCGATAAGGTCAAAAAAATGGGCAACATTGACGAAGCGCTGAAAATCTATAACGATGCCGCTCAAAGAGCGCTAGGAAATTAATAGTTAGTCGTCCCTCCGCTGCAAGGCCGCCGCGGAGGGGCGGTATGTCGCAAGTCGATAGATCAAATCAAAGATAACGAAACCATAGGATGTGAGAAACCTTGAGTGAAAAAAAAGAGATTTTATTCCATGCGGAAAAGCTGCTAAACAAAAGAGATCAATTTATGATCACGAAGCTTTCTTCGATAGATTTTTCCGGTTTTACGACAATGGAACAACTGTTCATTCATGAAATGGATGGACAACCGTTCCGGAGCGTCGCTCCGGGTCAACGGTGGGGAGAAAAATGGGGATACGGCTGGTTCCGTGGGGCCGTCGTCGTTCCCGAGGAGGCCGAAGGCAAACGGCTTGTGGCCAAGCTTGATTTCGGTTCCGAAGCGACCGTATACATTAACGGTATCGTGAGCGGCGCGAAAGACCTTAACCATCATTACTTAACTTTAACCCGTTCGGCGAAAGCCGGCGAGCAATTTGAAATCGTCGCGGAAGCGTATGCCGGACATTCGGATTCCAGACCGACGTTCGGGGAGTCGCAGCTCTGCGTTTTTGAAGAGGAAGTCTATCAGTTTTTTATCGATTTGGAATGCTTGTACGATCTCCGCAATACTCTTGATGCCAGATCCCTTCGCGTTGCGGAGATTGATCGTTGCCTGACTCAGGTGTTCGCGACGATCGACCTGACCTTGCGTCAGGAATCGCTCTGTGAGAACGCAAAGCAGTGCCGGAAGATCATGGAGCCGCTCCTCTCCTGCGTAAACGGATCGACGGCGCCGACCCTGTACCTGATGGGACAGTCCCACCTGGATGTCGCCTGGTTGTGGCCGATAGCGGAGACGAAGCGGAAGATTGCGCGGACCATGTCCAATCAGCTGGCGCTCATGGACGAATATCCCGAATACACTTACACCCAGAGCCAGCCGTATTTGTTCCAGGTGGTCAAGACGCTGTATCCGGAGCTGTATGCGCGAATCAAACAGGCGGTGAAGGAAGGGAGAATCGTTCCCGAAGGTTCCATGTGGGTAGAGCCCGATACGAATCTGCCTAGCGGCGAGAGCCTAATTCGCCAGGCGATGCACGGCAAGCGGTTCTTCAAGGACGAATTCGGCGTGGACAACGAGATGCTGTGGCTGCCGGACGTCTTCGGCTATACCGGAAATCTGCCGCAAATCATGAAGGGTTGCGGGATCCATTATTTTGCGTCTACAAAGTTGTTCGGCACTTACGATAATGTAGCGGACCCGTTCCCCCACAATACATTCATGTGGGAAGGGATCGACGGTTCGCAAATTTTGACGCATCTGATGAACTACGGCGATTATTACCCGATTCGGATCAATCCGTCGTTCTTAATCGATCAGTGGAACGATCGCGTTCAGCTTGAAGGCATTTCTACGCGGCTTACCCAGTTCGGACACGGCGACGGGGGCGGCGGATCCAATCGGGATGATCTCGAATTTATGCGCAGGCTCGGCAATTTGGAGGGCGTTCCCAAGACGAAGCATGGTTCGCCGATTGAATTTTTCGAGGATCAAATTGAAAAAGGCATTCCTGACGCCAAATACGTAGGAGAGCTCTACTATCCTGCTCACCGCGGGACTTATACGACGCAAGCGATCATTAAAAAGCTGAACCGGAAGGCGGAAATCGGTTTCCGCGAGGCGGAGCTTTGGGGGGCTGCGGCGGAGTTGCTTAATAACCGGGCTTACCCTTACGAGGATCTGGACCGGCTATGGAAGACTCTGCTGCTGCACCAGTTCCACGACATTCTGCCTGGCTCCTCCATCCATCGCGTCCATGAAGAGGCGCAGATGGAGCTGAAGGCATTGAATGAGAACGTGTACGACTTGGCTTCGGATACAAGAGATGCGCTCATGGACGGCGATGTCTCCCGAGTAACCGTCTTTAACTCGCTGTCCTGGCCGAGAAAGGAACTGGTCGCGTTGCCTGTTGGCGTTCGTGGCATTGCGGACGGGAACGGAGCGGTTCTGCCGGTGCAAGTGCACGAAGGCGTTACCTATGCCGAGGTGGAGGCCCCTTCCATGGGCTGGTCGACGTACAGGACTGAAGCGGAAGTGACGGATGTTCCTTCAGCGTCTGCAGTCCTTGCCACGGCATCGCGACTGGAGAACGAATGGATGGAGCTTGAAATTAACGAGCGGGGCGAGATAACGGCTATTTATGATAAGGAGACCGGCATGGAATGGGCGGCGGATCGCTGCAACGTCATGCGGATGTACCGGGATCAAAATTCGGATTTCGATGCTTGGGAGATCGATCGGCGCTATCGCTTGGCACCCCTCGAGCTTACTGCAAGCGCTAAGGTATCCGTTACCGCGAACGGCCCGCTCTTCGCGAATATCCGGGTTGAGCGCGAACTGAACCAATCGACAATGGTTCAGGATATCCGGCTCTGTGCCGGCAGCCGCCGGGTGGAATTCCATACGACGATTCACTGGCGCGAGAAGAACAAGCTGCTAAAGGTCGATTTCCCGGTTCGCGTTCACACAAACGAGTCGCTGCAGGAAATTCAGTTCGGTTACGTCAAGCGGCCGAATCATGACTCACGTCCGCATGATGCGGACCGTTACGAAGTGGTTCAGCATAAATGGTCGGCGCTTGCGGAGGCGAACCGCGGCTTCGGGCTGCTGAACGACAGCAAATACGGGATCTCCGTCAACGACAACACGATGAGCTTGACGCTGCTTCGGGCTCCGACGTATCCGGACGAGACGTCCGATCAAGGGGTGCACCAATTTACTTACGGATTTACGTTCTGGAACGGCGCGTTCCTGGGCAGTCCCGTCGTACGGGAAGCCTACGAGCTGAACTATCCCGTCAGCCTCGTATCCGGAGGAAGCCGTGAGGCGCAATCGTTGCTCGCCATCGATCAAGCCAATGTGATCGCGGAGACGGTCAAACTTGCCGAAGACGGATCGGGCGATTGGATCGTGCGTCTGTACGAGAGCAAGGGAGCTTCCGTAGAGTGCGGGCTTCACTTTGGGCTGTCCATTGCGGCGGTTTACGAGACGAATATGCTGGAGGAGAAGTTGGCGGATTTGCCGCACGAGGGCGAAGAGGTATCGCTTCAGTTCCGTCCGTTCGAGGTGAAGACGATTCGGCTCCGTCCGAACGGGAGGAATAGAGGATGAAACTGAAAGAAGGGCAACGCCTGGTTCTGATCGGCGACTCGATCACGGACTGCGAACGTAAATATCCGTACGGGGAAGGGCTGTTCCAAGGCGTCGGCAAAGGGTATGTCGCGCTCGTGGATGCGATGCTGCAGGTTGCATATCCCGAGCTCTCCATCCGCGTGACGAATATGGGCATCGGCGGCAATACGGTTCGGGATTTGCAGGCCAGATGGCAGACGGACGTGCTTGATCTGAAGCCGGATTGGTTGACGGTCATGATCGGTATTAACGATGTATGGCGGGAGTTTGACCAACCCGCGATCCCGGAGTCGCATGTGGGTCTTGAAGAATATGAGCGGACCCTGGAAGAACTGGTGCGTTCTTCGCAGCCCGGTCTGCAAGGGCTCGTGATCATGACGCCGTTCTATCTGGAGCCGAATACCGAAGACCGCATGCGCAGCCGGATGGACGAGTTCGGGCTTGCGGCCAAGCGGGTTGCGGAGCGGGTAGGCGCCCTATTCGTGGATACGCAGGCGACTTTCGCCGCCCAATTCGACTACGTGCATCCTACTGCGCTGGCCTCCGACCGGGTGCATCCGAACTTGAGCGGTCATCTGTTGATTGCACGCGCACTGCTGGCGGCGATCGGCTTCGACTGGTCGCGCATGCGGGCCGGTTCCTGACGTCAAATGCCTGATTCATGGAGCGGTATGGCTTGAAAATCCCAGGCAGGGAGGTGGTTTGTGGGGGAGAGTTCATCATCGGCGGTTTGAATAGAGGACGTTCGACGACGCAACGATTTCATTTTATCAAAACGACAAAGGTCGGGAGGTAAGTAAATGAAAATGAAACAGTGGAAAAATGCGGGGATATGGGCTTGCATCATGCTGATGGCCATGACGGCACCGGGCGTCGTGACGGCGGCGCAAGCGGCGGAAGACAGCGCCGGGCAAGATGTGAGCATCGCGAAGAAGGCGGTCCGGAAGCCGTTCACGATCAAGGTCGTGGATGCCGAGACGGGCCGGGGCATTCCTCTTGTTGAACTGAAGACGACGAACAACGTTCTGTATTATACGGATAGTGCCGGTGTCGTGGTCTTCGACGAGCCCGGCTTGATGGATCAGTCGGTCTTCTTCCATTTGTCGAGCCACGGCTACGACTTCCCTGCTGACATGTTCGGCAATCGCGGGCAAGCCGTACAGACCACCCCCGGGGGCATGATTACGATCGAGATGAACCGGGTTAACATCGCGGAACGGCTATATCGGGTTACGGGACAGGGCATCTACCGCGACAGCGTGCTGCTTGGTTTGAATGCGCCGATCCAGGAACCGTTGATTAATGGTCTGGTCATGGGGCAGGATTCCGTACAGACGATCGAGTACAACAATAAGCTTTACTGGTTCTGGGGCGATACCGACAGACCGGCCTATCCGCTGGGGAACTTCCGCGTGACGGGAGCGACTTCCGAACTGCCGCAAAACAGCGGATTGGACCCGGACGTCGGTGTAAATCTGAAGTATTTTACGAAAGACGACGGTTTCGTCAAAAGCTTGGTACCGCAGCTACCCGACGGCGCCGGAATCGCCTGGGTGTTCGGTTTGATGACCGCCGAGGACAACGCCGGACAGGAGCGTCTGCTCGCCGGTTACAGCACGCATAATCCCGATCTCACTGCCTTCGGCATTCTTGCCTTTAACGACAATACGAAGGAGTTCGAACAGGTCGTCGAGTTCCCTTCCAAAGACGATTGGCGCCATCCGGGCGGCCAGGCGATGTATTACGAGGAGAACGGGTCGGGCTACTGGCTCTTTACCGAACACCGGATGCCAAATTTGCGCGTTGCCGCCAGCTATGACGCCATCATCGATTATACCCAATACGAATCGTTCACGTGCTTGACTCCGGGAACGGCATACAACGGGGCTCAAACGTCGCTGGAACGCGACGCGGACGGCAAGCTCGTCTGGGGCTGGAAGAAGAACACGCCGCCGCTTACCCAGAATCAAGAGAAGGAACTCATTAATTTAGGTTTGATCCAAATGGATGACCCGCATTATAATCAATTGAAAGATGCCGATACCGGCGAAGCGGTGGAAATCGCCTTCAGCTCCGTCGAATGGAACGATTACCGGCAGCGTTACGTAATGATCGGGCAACAGATGCAAGGCAAGACGTCGGTGCTCGGGGAAATTTGGTATGCGGAAGCTTCGGCCCCTCAAGGCCCTTGGACTACTGCCAAAAAGATCGTAACGCATAACGATTATACTTTTTATAACGTGGCCCAGCACAAGAACTTCAGCAAAGATGGCGGCCGGGTGATTTACTTCGAGGGGACTTATACGAATACGTTCACGAGTCATGTCCCGACGCCGCGGTATAACTACAATCAAGTCATGTATAAACTCGATTTGGCGAATCCGGAGCTGGGGCTTGAGCCAGTTCAAGGAACCTCCAATTAATAGAGCGCGCCGATCGAAATCTGACTGACACTTCTGTTCATTGAGGGAGGATCATGAAATGCTGAGAGGATTGACACTTGACGGCCTAGGCGCGGTGGAAAGTGAAGAGCGGTTCATCGAACTGGCGGGCGCGAGCGGTTTTCGGGCGGTTGACGTGGATGCCAGGGGATTGATCGAACGTCTGGGAACGGATGGGGCCCTTAAAAAACTCGAACAGCACGGAGTCGTCATTGGTGCGATCGGCTTGCCTGTAGAATGGAGGGCCGACGAGGATGAGTTTCGGGCGGGGCTGACCGGCTTGACTGAAGCGGCTGCTGCTGCTCAGTCGTTGGGCTGCACGCGCTGCTGCACGTACATCTTGCCATCGACCGACGCAAAGCCTGCTCACTTTTTAGCGCTCGCCACCCGGCGTCTGAGAGTCTGCGCCCAAATACTCGGTGCCTTTGGTATCAGGATGGGACTGGAATTCGTCGGACCGCATCATCTGCGGACGGCTTGGAAATACCCTTTCATCTGGACGATGGAAGAGACGCTGGACTGGATAGACGCGATCGGGGAGCCGAATGTCGGTTTGCTGCTGGATGCGTATCACTGGTATACGAACGGTCTATCTTCAGACGACATCGAGCGGCTGCAGGCGCAGCAAATCGTTCATGTGCATATCAACGACGCGCCGAACTTGCCTCTCGAGGTTGTACGGGATAACGATCGTCTGTACCCTGGAGAAGGAGTCATCGATTTGGAAGGCTTTTTAAAAGGGTTGCAGCATATTGGCTATAACGGAATCGTGTCGCAGGAAGTTTTGACGCCAGACATGCCGAAAGATACGCCGGAGCAACTGATTCGCCGTTCCAAGGCAGGGTTCGATCGCGTATTCGCCGCTGCAGGAATAAGTAAATAAAATCGAATTACGGCCGACCGTTTTGATACCGAATAGGACCCTTCTTGAAAAGCTCTCGGCTTTTCGGAAGGGTCCTATTGAGGTTGCTAGAATCATTCCTGCGAAATAGCTGGCTAGCGGGGTCTCTTCCAGCCGTTTCTTCATGATAAGGGGAGAGCGGAGTTAATTTACCGGGATATCGCCGAGTCTCCATGGATTTCCCGATACTGCTTCGGAGTAAGGTTCGTGAACTTCTTGAATGCGGAAAAGAAATGCCCCTTGGATATGAAGCCGCATTGATCCGCAATCTCCAGTACCGAGAGTTGGCTGGATACCAGCTTCTCTTTCACTCGCTCGATTCGTTCCTGGAGGATGTATTCGGACAAAGACGCGTTCATGATCTCCTTGAATAACTGCCGGATATAGCTCACGGAAAAGGAGAAATTGTCGGCTACCTGCTCTATCGATAATTGCGCATCCTGCAAATGGTTGTCCACGTATTCTTTGATCTCCAGGACGATCTCTTCCTTGCGGTTCGAGGATTTCGGAACTTCGGTCTCGGACGCGAGTGTCGTGACGATGTCTTCCAGCCAAGCTTGAAACTCGGATAGCGTGCTGTACCGCTCCAGCAGTTGATGGATGCTGCTGATCTCGTGCAAGACGCTGGATTTGTTGAAGTTTTTGAGCAGATCGTAGGTGAAATAGGTCAAGTTAAGCTTGCAGTCGCGATAAGGAAGCTCATGGATGTGCTTCATCTGCTGGCGCAGCAGAACAACGGCGGTCTCCGCGCGGCCGCGGCGGATCGCTTTGATGATCTCGGCCGTCTCCAGCGCCTCGGATGCGGAAGGATACCCCGCCATAAACTCCTCATAATCGCTCTCCAGAAAAATTTGTTTTTCTCCGTCAAGGAATCGCAGCATCGTCAACTCGTAGATATGATCGTATACGTTTCGGAAATTAGCGCCGAAGTCATAGGCATTGCTAATCGCGACGGTTGTATCGACGCGTAGAATGCGCGCCACTTGATTGTGCGCCTCTTCCAGAAGGCGTTGCAGTTGGAGCTCGCCCGATTCATGGCCGCCGATGACGAGGATGAGATGATCGCCGCCCATATCCAAGCCCTCGGCCGCATAAGAACCGGCGCCAATCACCTCTTCGCTAATATTGCGTATCGCGTACTTAATCAATTTCCGGGAAGGGAAATCGTAACGTTCGCAAAAGACCGTATAAGCTTCGATCCGCAGGACGGCCAAAAACAGGACTTTACAGGAAGCCAGCTTGGTCCGGGTCTGAATATATTCGTAGCTCTGGGTGCCAGGTGATCCGTGAAGCATCCACTGGGCGAGAAATTCACTTCGAACGAGATCGGATTGGTCTCTCATGGAGGCATGAAGCTGCTCCACATTGTTCAGCAGCATATCGATGCCATCGTTGATCCATTGGATATCCGGCTTGGCATCGGACGCGGAGTTTGCGACCGCTATTTTGTTCTTCAGTTTTTCCGACATAAAGGTAATGGAACGCAAGGAGCGGCGCGAACTCCAGAAGAACAACGCCGAAACGATTCCCAATAGCAGCAATGTATACGTTATCAACTTTTGCTGATATGAGGATATATGGCGAGTCAAAATATGATACTCGGTCGAGTAATATATCGACCAGTTTTCGGTAGTCAGCTCGGCTGTATTGACGAACCAGGTCTGATGCGGGAGCCGGACCTGGAAATCGCTGTCTTGGGCCTCCCGCCTTGCTTGATAAAGTTGTTCGTCCAATGCGGAATTGGATGCGCCTAATAAGACTAATCCGTCCTCGTCGAGAATCCGAATGTCTTGCTCCGAGGAGATTGTTTGGCCGAACAGAAGCTTTGACAGCTGCGGTTTATCGATCAGGAGCACGAGATAGAAATCGGACGGCTTCTCGGGAGTCGCGGGCAGAATTAGAGCCAGGCAATTCGAACCGTCCGTCGGATGATCAAAAAAGTGCAAATACTGGCGCCGGAATGATTTCACCCGCTCCAGCATGCCCTGGTCGGCAAAGGATTCAAACCGGACGATTCCGACTTTGGAGTCAACGACAAGACTCTGCTTCAAATTTATGAGATAGGATCGCTGGATAAGCGGTTCGGTTGACATGAAGTTGGATTGGGCGACAAGCGCAGCATGGTCGACGAGCGGATCCTTACTTGTATTGAAGAACCAGTTCTGGATATTCTGATCGGCGTACATGCTTAGCCCATATGCTTTCAAATTGCCGAGAATCATTTCGGTCTTCGAAGCAAGATTGTTGACTTCGTTCTGCGAATTGCTGCGCACCTCCAGCATAGTGTATTTCGCGAATTCCGCAGACAGGAAATAAACGAAAGGAATCATGGAACAGATCAGAACAGTGGTTAGTAATAGAAAAGTACGAAAATAAGTCTTCTGCAAAAAAGTTTTGATCTTCATATAATTCCAGCACCCCGTGCTTCATGGATTGACACTCTTTACTCAATCATATCCTGGCTTTCGTGTGAAGTCCTCATTTTGACAAAGTACAAATTAGGATGACTCCGGAGACCGGATTACCGCGTTTTAGTACCCCTTGTGACACAATGAGGACTATTCCGCGATTCTACTTCCGTACATAATAAACACTGTCAGGATATGGCCACATCGGACAGAACAGACAGAATGGAGGGATACTATAAATTGAGAATGTTTAGAGATCTTGTAAAGAACCGGGGCTTGTATTCGATGGCGATACCGGGAATCGTCTTTCTCGTTGTCTTCTCCTACATTCCTCTGTCCGGACATCTGCTGGCGTTTAAGGACTTTCAAATCAGCAAAGGCATATGGGGCAGTGATTGGGTGGGGCTGGACAACTTTCGCTTCTTTTTCTCCAATCGGGATTGGATTCAAGTTACGGTCAATACAGTGTATTTAAATGGATTGTTCATCATTTTCGAGATGGTCTTTGCGCTTCTCATCGCGCTCTTCTTGAATGAGATTCGCTTGAAATGGTTTAAGCGTACGATCCAATCCGTCGTCTTCCTTCCTTACTTCATTTCCTGGGTCGTCGTAGGATATATGGCTTTCATTCTATTCAACAATACGGACGGTCTGATTAACCGCGTCCTGGGCATGAGCGGACTTCAAGCCGTCAATTGGTACCAGACCCCATGGGTATGGCCGATCATTCTAACTTTAACGCGAATCTGGAAGAGCGCCGGCTACTACTCAATTATTCTGCTCGCTGCCATTACCGGTTTCTCCTCCGATTACTATGAGAGCGCCCGCCTGGACGGAGCCACGCGGCTGCAGCAGATGAGATACATTACGATGCCCTTGCTGAAGCCGCAAATCATCATTCTGGTTCTCTTGGGAGTCGGACGGATTTTCTATGGGGATTTCGGGATGATCTACGGAATAATCGGGGACAACGGGATTTTATTCCCGACGACCGATGTCATCGATACGTATTCCTACCGGGCGTTGAGACAACTAGGCAATTTCAGCATGTCATCGGCTATCGTGTTCTATCAGTCGATCATGGGACTTATAGCCGTCGTTTCGTTTAATGCCTTGGTTCGGAAAATCGATAAGGACTCCAGATTATTCTAAATTCGCGGAAAGTAAGGGAGGTGAACTTCATATGAATCGTCCGGTTGCTCTGATCCCGCCCGCGCAAGTCCGGCGGACTGGCGGCATTTCCGATAAAATGGCGATGTTCATGTTTGGACTGTTTTTGATTATGTTTGCGCTGGTTTGCTTGTTTCCTTTCTGGCTGATGGTCATCAATTCGTTCTCCAGCACCCGAAGTTTGGCGGTGAACGGATACTCCATTTGGCCGGATGAGTTCACGCTGGAGTCGTATCGATTCCTCCTTCAGGGCAAACAAATGTTTATCAGCTATGGCATCACGATCGCTGTAACGGCCATCGGAACCGCGATCGGCCTTGTCGTCACCGCGTTGTTTGCTTACGTGCTGGCCCATCCGAAAAACCGATACGGCGGCTTCCTCTCGTTCATGACCTACGTGCCGATGGTCTTCGGGTCGGGGCTCGTCGGCTTCTATCTTCTGGTCGTGCAGTGGCTGCATCTGAAAGATACGCTGTGGGCGCTTGTGCTTCCATATGTCATGAATCCGTTCTTTGCGTTTATCTTGGTCTCGTTCTATCGCTCTTTACCTTATGAATTGAACGAATCGGCTAACATTGACGGCGCAGGAGAGTGGACGATCTTCTTCAAAATTATCCGGCCGATCTCGACGCCGGTCATTGCGACGATCAGCTTGTTCTACGCCTTGCAATATTGGAACGATTGGTGGCTGTCGCTTTTGTTTATCGATAACAGCGATATGTACCCGCTCCAGTTGCTTCTTCGGCAGCTTATGTCGCAAATGCAGCTCACGTCGCTCAATCACGGCAATGTGCTGACGCTGCCGCCGGCGGAAGGGGTCAAGCTGGCAACGGTATGCCTGACGATCGGTCCGATTATACTTGTCTATCCTATGGTTCAGAAATATTTCGTGAAAGGTCTGACCCTCGGCTCGATAAAAGGTTAAGCGGGGCTTGATACGAATGGCTGAGCGTGTCGATATGGACCGGTCCGGCCGCTTCTATATAAGATGATTATTTGAAGGGAGTAAATATACATGGCCAAATCAAAACGCAAGTTCTTGGGGACAGCGCTGCTCGGACTGGCAATCGCCTTATCCGGGTGTGCCGGCAACGGCGGGAACGCTTCCGCGCCAGATCATTCCGGGGGGACCGGGTCTTCATCCCTTGATCCAGTTACGTTGGAGGTTGTTGTTCCAGGGGCGAAAGGAGCTAATTACGATGAGGTGCTGGCAGAAGTCAACAAGAGATTAAAAGCCGAGATGAACACACAGGTTAAATTTACATTCGTTGACTTTGCCGATCTGAATCAGAAGACCAACGTCATGCTTGCCTCGGGAGAAAGTGTAGATTTGATATTCGATGCTCCGTGGTTGCACTTGGACACCATGGCTTCTCAGGGCTATTATGAAGAATTAAGCGAACTTCTGGATCAATACGGGCCTAATGTGAAAAATACGAGACCGGAACAAATGTGGGACGCGAACAAAATTAACGGCAGCATCTATGGCGTTCCGTTGGGGAGCGCCTATACCCAGCAGAGATCCGTCTTCATCCGCAAGGACTTGAGGGAGCAATTGAACCTGCAGCCCGTAAAAACGTATGAGGATCTGAAAGCTTATCTCTATGCCGTTCGTGACAGTAAGTCCGGGATCACGCCGCTGCTCGCAGGCGCAGACGATGTCACTTACAGTTGGGTCAACTGGCTGATCCGGGACGATACCAGCGTCAACATCCGTCCGACGAATTTTGCCGGAGCCAGCTTGATGCTGTATTACAAGGGGAACGATGGAAAGGTTTATAATTTCTTTGAAACCAAGGAACCGAAGATCTGGTCCAATATTCAGGATGTCCGCAAACTATTCGTCGACAAAGTGATGTCGCAGGACGTCTTGACGAATAAAAGCAATCCGGCGGAAATGCAGCTTCAGAACAAAGTCGCAGCCACACCCCAAATGGTCTTTGGCATTCCCCAATCGTACAACGACCAGTTAAAGCAGGTTGTGCCCGAGGGTGAGCTGGAAGCCGTTCGTTTGTTTGACCTAACTCCCGGTAAGAACCTGTCCAATTTCAAAATGGATAATTTCATCTGCATTGTAAAGACGAGCAAACATAAAGATCGCGCGATGATGTTTCTAGATTGGGCGAACCGACAGGAGAATTATGATCTGCTAGAGCACGGGATTGAAGGCGTAAACTGGAAACAGGCCGGCGAGCATCAATACGAGACACTGAACAACGATGGCGGCATCGTCTCATTTCAACTCATGCTCAATCCTACGTTAGAACGGGAATGGGTCGGTACGGACGAAGAAACTCAAAAGTTCAGTCAATTCATTACTGAGGCCGACAACTTCACGAAGGATGTCATGACCGGCTTTACCTTCGATCCGACTCCGGTGAAGAACGAAGTGGCCCAGTTTGCGACCATTCAAGCCAAATATTATAGCGGAATATTTAACGGGGCGCTTGATCCGGATGAATACTTCGCCAAGTTCAAAGGGGAAGGCGAAGCGGTGCTGGGGAAAATCCAGACCGAGCTTCAGAATCAAGTTGACGCTTTCTTGGCAAAAAAATAGAAGTGTTGCCGTTCATCCGAACAACGACCCGCGCAAAAAGTAATAAAAAGCCTGTTGAAAAATTTCAACAGGCTTTTTATTATGATTCTCCCTCTTATTAGAACCGTTAGGTAACTTCCTTGGCGTGTGCGATTGCTTTTTCTTTAATAGCCGTAGCTTGCTCCAATGGCCCGTATCGAGCGAAAGCAACTCAAAAAGACGGAAAATGAACAAACAGAAACGGACTAGTGTTGGAGATTACGCTAGTCCGTTTCTGTTTCCATTGAGTATGAAGCGGTTCTTTTCGCGGGTCGTTATGTTATAACGACAAGACTACCGGGAAACAGGGTTGGACAGGGAACAAGCCTGAGTGATCGTCCCGGCCAAGTGTTCGGCCATCTGACGATGCTTCTTGACGGAGGGATGTCCGCAGCCTCCCATGCCGTCTTCCGGCCGTTGGATGAGCGGGAACTCCACGAAGTGAATATTCTCGTCGCCGTCCTCGTTGAGACTTTCTACAAGAGCCTTCAAATAAGGGCTCGGACCAAGGGTCATCGGGCCGATGGCGCAGAACAATTGGGCGGATGGATATCTGTCGCGAATGAAACCTGTCAATTTGCGGTATTGTTCAATGTAATCCGTAGGCTCGATGGGCGCGGACCAATCATTGGTTCCAAGATTAACGACAATCATTTCAGGAACGAATGGATCCATGGCTTCCTGATCGAGATAAGGACAGATAGTTTCCATAAAATAATCCGACATGCGGCCTTCCTTGGCACCGCCGAAATTCTGATAGCAACCCGTACCGGATGCGCCTACGATCAAAGTTTCAGCATTCAAAAGCTGACCGGTCAGCGCGCTGTAAGCAAGCGCGATATTTTCTCGCGAAGCATCGCAATCGCAGGGAATCTGCGCCTCGTTACCAAAGCCGCAAGTGATCGAATCGCCGATGATGAGCATACGGTGGGGTAGAGGGGCCGGCGGGCTGAGAAAAGTTCCGTTCTCTGTCGTTAAATCGGTGAATTTAATGCTGCCGAATGCCGCTTCCGTGCGTTTCTGCAGCGTTAAGGTATGGGGCGCGTCCTCCAGGTCGTCCGCAAGCTGGTACAACCGGTTATCCGGATCTATTCTCATCACCCGCACCGGGAGATCGTCGATATAGACGTTCACCCAGCTTTTCCCCTCTCCATTGACATCCTCGATTTCGGCGGTGATTTCCCGTCCCTGAAAGCGCACGGTTATCGCGCTCCCCGGAAGAAAACAGGAGATTCCGTCCTGTTCTTGATGAAAAAGCCCATGTCTGAGGCTTGAGTTCAAAAAGTCGAATTTCATAAAATGACTTCCTTTCATGGATGATCTATTTAGTTTAAAAGTTATACATAAGGGTTCTCGCAGGTAGACTCCCGGATCACCAAAGAGACGCCCGACAATATTTTCGTGTTGCCTCCATGGGTTTTGCCTTGAATAACCTGGTTCAGTAAATTCGCGGCGTTTCTGCCGATTTCCTCGAAATTTTGCCGGACGGTGGACAACCCGATCGACAGGTTACCGGCATGGTCCCAATCGTCGAATCCCATAACGGAAACCTCCTGTGGAATTTTGACGCCGCGACCGGTCAGTTGTCCGATGATTTCAATGGCAAGCTTGTCATTGGAGCAAAACAAAGCGGTAACGTCCCGCTTAAAAATGCTGTCGACCAGTGCGTCATAATCGATGCAGGTCAACAAATCATCGTCGGTAACCGGAAGCCCTGCCTGGCGCATGGCACTGCAATAGCCGGCGAACCGCTCCTGCTCGGATTGAAGGAAGAAGTGAAAGCTTGCGAATTTTATTTTGGAGTGCTTCAGGCGAATCAGCTCCCGGGTAGCCAGGATCGCCCCGTCGTAATTGTCGCATCCGGAAAAATAGCCGGGATGATCCACGTTGTACCGATCTACCAACAGGTAGGGGATGTCGTTTTTTTCGATTAGCAGATAGTTATCCTTGCTTTGGATCGGATCGAACGGATAAATCAGGAAACCGTCGACCTTCCGGTCCAGCATTTTTTGAATGGATGCTTGTTCGACGGCCAAATTTTCGTTGCTCCATTCCACGATTAAGGAGTAATTGAATTCGGCTGCCGCTTGTTGCGCTCCCTTGATGATCTTCATATACGATACGTCGAAGTTGTCCTCTGCCGATAAAATGAACGCGATCAAATGACTCGAATTGTCCGCGGCTTGAGCTCCGTTTACGAAAGAGCCCTTTCTTTTGATTCGCGTGATTACGCCTTCGTTGGCCAGTTCCGTCATCGCTTTTCGAATGGTTATTCCGCTGACCTGAAATTGGTTCATAAGATCTTCTTCATTCGGCAGTTTATCGCCGGGTTGAAGCTCTCCGGCTTGAATCTGATGCAGCAGCGCTTGTTTTACCGCTTCGTACTTCGGCTCGTTCACAAAAATTCTCCTCTTTTACAGTCTCCTGAATCCTATCCGGCTCTATAATTATTTTATAAAAGTATACTTTATTTATATAATAAATTCAAGCATCTGTACCTGTTTTACATTATATATGTATATATTATAACGGGATATCTGGTTTATAATTGACCGGAATATATACAAAATGATAGTATAAGTATAGTTTTATTATATAATAAAGTATACTTTATTTTTTTATTAAGTGGAATTCTACAAGCTTATGCCGAAAGCTGAAGGGGGAGTTACTTTGGAGTTTAGCTTTATCAAATATGCCAGGCTGATGGGGAGATTTGATCTCACCGAAAAAGAGCATCCAAAATGCGGATGGGTTAACAGCGCTGTTTTTGTTGCATTCCGAGGTACAGCCATCTCGATGACGGCTGAGGATTCCGACGGCCAGGATTATGTTGAAATCGTAGTGGACGGCGTCGCCCGGAATTGGATCAATCTGAAGAAGGGGGTTCATGAGTACGTAATCGAACAGGGGCTGCCGGATGGGGAACACACTTTAGAGATCCATAAGCGTACGGGAATTCTGACCGGAAGTATTGCCTTTCATCATTTTTCTCTGCCTGATGGCGGCTGCTTCCTTGCCCCGCCCTCGGCCAAACCGCTCCGGCTTGAATACTTCGGCGATTCCATCACGGATGGAGCGGGAATCGGGCATCCGCACGAGCTCGCTGAAGCTCCGGATCTGGACGACGGATACATGTCCTATGTCGGGATCAGCGCCAGAATGTTGAATGCGGAATATCATACGATGGCCATTTGCGGAATTGGCGTTTGGCAGGATGCAATAGGGAACAAGCAAGGCTTGCCGGAACATTTTTACGGGACGCTCGGCAAAGGGACGGCACCTTGGGACTTTTCCCGGTATGCTCCAGAAGGAGTCGTCATTAATTTGGGTCAAAACGATTATTCTACGCCCATTGATGACGAGGAGTATATTGCGGCTTATATCGGATTCATCCAGGCTATTCTGGACAAATATAACGATCCCTATGTCTTTTGCTGCGTCGGAACCATGAATAACAACTATCTTGCCAGCGTGAATAAGGTGGTGTCCCATTTCAACCAAAACGGAAACGGGAAGGTATTCGTGGTGGATCTGGGATTGATCCATCCCGAGGTGGAAGGATGGGGCGGCCGGTATCATCCCGGCTATCAGACGCATTACCGGATGGGTTTGGAGCTTGCCTCTTTTATAAGCGCCAAGACCGGCTGGGAATTGCTTAAGCGTCCGACGATCGCCACAGAATGCGTGTTCTGAAATCCATGGATCCAGAGGAAAGGCGACCGATCCGGGTCAATGTCATAAGGATAAGCTCAAAGATAAGATTGGGAATAAAAATAGATCTAAAACGGCATGGGAAAAAGTCTAGGCCACTGAAAAAGTCAAAAACTCATAAACAGGATACTCTTCCGGAATTTCTAGCGGAAGAGTATCTTGTTTTCTTGTATAATAAGGGTAATAATAGGCGGACCTCCATGTTTAAAATTCCCCAATGACTTTTATCCCCATCCTCAAAACGTTTATATACGATATAGTCCTTATTCCAGCCAATCTGAGTGATATCAGGTTCGGATATCATATTTATTTTCGGTTTTTTTGAGCTTATCTCAATGACATTTCCCGACCGGGTGCTCTTTCATTTATAATATATACCAAAAGTATCCAAGGCAGATTAATAGGAAACATACCGGCACACCCTACTTCCAATCTGCAAGCTTCGTTTCGAAGACTATGAAGACTATATGGAAAAGAGGTATACGATGATCAGAGCGTCTGAGGATAATGAATTTTATGAACTGTCGAGCCCGACCCTTCTCCCGAAGGCTTCCGGGTTTCTATGGAACGAGAAGATGATGATTCATATGAACTGCCGCGGATATGCGGTGGCTCAGTTTATGCAGCCGGAACCGGCAAAATATTCGTATGCGCCGAATCTGGAAGCAAAGACGTTTATGCAGCCCGAGCAGCCTTACTACGCCCATCATCCCGGTCGTTTTGTGTATGTGAAGGACGAGGAGACTGGGGAGGTTTTTTCAGCGCCTTATGAGCCTGTCCGGGTTCCGGCGGATCGTTATACGTTTGCCGTGGGGAAGAGCAGCATCGTATGGAAGGTGGAGTGCGGCGGCGTTCTCATCGAAATGAGCTTGAGCCTGCCTAAAGAGGAGGCTATGGAGCTGTGGCGCGTGAAGGTGACCAACCTTTCGCAAAGACAAAGAAAGTTGAGTATCTATCCGTACTTTACGGTCGGTTATATGTCCTGGATGAATCAGTCCGGAGAATATCATGAAGAGCTGCAGGCAATTGTCTGCTCTTCGATTACGCCTTATCAGAAATATCAGGATTACGCCAAGATCAAGGAATTCAGTGATAAAACCTTTTTGCTGGCGGACCGCAAACCGGTCGCCTGGGAAGTGAACCAGGAAGCCTTCGAGGGAGAAGGCGGCATTACGGGGCCGTCGGCTCTTCAAGAGGAGGAGCTGTCCAAAGGAGACGCTCGGTATGAAACGCCTGTCGGCGTTCTGCAATACCGGATTAGGCTGGCTCCGGGCGAGGAGGAGGCCTACCGGTTTATTTTCGGCCCGGCCAAGAATGAGGAGCAAGTCGCTCAAATCCGCGAAGATTATTTTATAAAAAGTAACGTGAACGGTGAGGACGGATTCGAAGCGGCTGAGCGGGAATATGACCAGTACATTAGAGAAGGCAGAGGCTGTATCGAAATCTCGACCCCGGATCCCGACTTGGATCAATTCGTGAATCATTGGCTGCCGCGGCAGGTGTACTATCACGGGCAAACGAACCGTTTGACGACCGATCCGCAAACCCGGAACTTTCTGCAGGATCATATGGGGATGAGCTATATCAAACCGCAGGTGGCCAGGGAGTCTTTTCTCCTTGCATTGAGCCAGCAAAAACCGGACGGGTCTATGCCAGACGGTATCATTCTCCATAAGGATGCCGAGCTGAAATATATCAATCAGGTTCCCCATACGGATCATTGCGTTTGGCTGCCTATATGCCTCAGCACTTATTTAGACGAGAGCAACGATTATTCGATTCTGGAGGAACAGGTTCCTTATGCCGACGGATCCGGGACGGAAACCGTATTGGAGCATATTCATAAGGCCATGAAATGGCTTGCGGGTGACCGGGATGAGCGCGGACTGAACTATATCAATCAGGGTGATTGGTGCGATCCGATGAATATGGTGGGTTACAAAGGCAAAGGAGTCTCCGGGTGGCTGACGATTGCGACGGCGTACGCCTTCAAGGTTTGGGCGGATATTTGCGAATACGGCGGGCAGGCGGAGATTGCCAAGGAATACCGGAGAGCTGCCGAAGAAACGAACGAGGTTATCAATCGATATCTATGGGATGGCGAATGGTATGCCCGGGGGATCACGGATGACAATGTGGTGTTCGGAATCAGCACGGATCAGGAGGGCCGGATATTCATCAATCCGCAAGGCTGGTCGCTGCTCAGTGGGGCTGCCGATGAAGAGAAGCGGGAGAAGCTGATGCGTGCCGTAAGAGAGCAGTTGGAGACGCCGTATGGGGTTGAAAAGCTTGCTCCGTCTTACACCTCCATGCGGGAGGATGTGGGGCGCGTTACCCAGAAGCATCCGGGCTCGGCGGAAAACGGCGCCGTCTACAATCATGCCGCGGCATTCTATATTTATGCGCTTTACTCCGTGGGAGAGCGGGAGGATGCGTACCGTTTGCTGCGAAAAATGCTGCCGGGACCGACGATGGAGGATATCGTTCAACGCGGCCAGCTGCCGGTCTTTATCCCGAATTATTACCGCGGCGCCTACCGTCAATTTCCTCGTACGGCGGGACGCTCCAGCCATTTGTTCAATACGGGGACGGTTCCTTGGGTGTACCGCTGCCTGATCGACGGCTTGTTCGGAGTACAGGGAACTCCCGAAGGCATCGCCATTCGACCGCAGCTTCCTTCCGAATGGAGTGAGGCTAAGGTCCGGCGTGAATTCAGAGGCGCTACACTTCAGATTGAAATGAAGCGGGAGCCGGGCGTAACGGCAACAGAGGTTTACGCTAACGGCGTCTATTTAGAAAATGGTGTTCTTAGCGATTTAAAGCCGGGTACGGAATATAAAGTGTCCGTAAAAATACCGGTATCGGAATAAAAATTCCATTAAATAGAAACCTTTGCGTAACTATAATCGTCTGAAAGGGTGATGACAAAGAGAGGAGAGAGATCATGTACTCACCTAGAAGGATAGGATGGATGGTGATCGGTGCCCTAATGGTGGTTATGCTTGCAGCTTGCAGCGGAAATTCCAATAAGGCGCCGGAACCAAAGGGACCGGTACAAGACCAGCCACAAAATCAAATGCAAAATCAACCTCAAAATGAGGCGGAAGGGAATACTCCAGACAATTCCGCACCGAACCAGGAACCAAGCGAGATTCCGGAGGAGGGGACTCCGCCGACTGCGCTTGAAGCGGCATCAACGGTGATCAGAGCCCTTAAATCTGGCAATATGAACACCGTATCAAACTGGGCGGATGCGGAGGAAGGGGTTCGATTCTCCCCCTACGGAAATGTTGACCAGGAGAAAGACCTCGTGTTCTCGCGCGACGAACTGAAGGGGTTAATGAAGGATACAACGAAGCGCATTTGGCGGGAGTTCCCCGGCACCGGAGACAAAATCGAGTTGACTTACGCGGAGTATCATGAGCGGTTTGTCTACGATGCGGACTTTATCAAAGAAGCCAAGATCTCGGAAAACGAGGGCAACGGTCCAGAAAAGATCAGCAATTTATATGATGTCTATCCCAAAGACCAATATGATTTTGTTGAATATTATATCGGGGCTAGCGATCCGGACGACGCTGAAAGCAAGGATTGGCGCACACTGCGTTTGGTATTCAAGGCGATCGGGCAAGACCATTCGCTTGTGGGCATTATCCACGATCAATGGACTCCGTAAAGAAATGCGAAATACAAAAGCGGCTGTAGAATCTTGGGTTCTGCAGCCGCTTCTCCCATATGCCTGTCGATTTTGCCGTAGTTTGTTCGTCGTATACATATATGAGCAAGAAAGGGGAATGAGCGATGAGATTTATGATGATCGTCAAGGCTACGCAGGATTCGGAGGAGGGAATCATGCCCAGCCAGGAGCTCGTCGACGCTATGATGAAATACAACGAGGAACTGGTGAAAGCCGGCGTTATGCTGGCCGCGGAGGGGCTCCATGCAAGCTCGGGCGGAATCCGCATCTCATACCCGGAACCCGGAGGTAAGCCGCAAATTATGGACGGGCCCTTTACGGAATCGAAGGAGCTGATTGCGGGCTTTACGCTCATCGAGGTGAACTCCAGGGAAGAGGCGATCGAGTGGGCTATGCGTATGCCGGATCCGCATGGCAGAGGAGAGGGTGTCATTGAGCTTCGTGAAGTGATTGAAACGCCCGAGTTGACCTCAAACCCCGATTCTCTGGCATTGCATGCTCAGCTTCGAGATCTGGGACGGCCGAAGAGTTAGTGATGGCATCCTCCATCCATCGTACGGTCGACGCCATCTGGAGAATGGAAGCGGCAAAAATCATCGCCGTGCTTACCCGCATGGTCCGGGATGTCGGAATCGCTGAGGACCTGGCGCAGGATACGCTCATTGTGGCCCTGGAAAAGTGGCCGGAGACGGGGATTCCGGACAACCCGGGCGCATGGCTCATGACGGCCGCAAAACGCCGGGCGCTGGACTATCTCCGGCGAGACCGGGTGCTTGGGCGCAAGTACGAGGAAATTGGCCGGGAGATGGATATGCGGCAGCAGGATCAGGAATATGACGCCGTGGTTGAAGAGGATATCGGTGATGATCTGCTGCGCTTAATCTTCATGACCTGTCATCCGCTTCTGTCTTCCCAGGCGCGCGTCGCGCTTACTTTACGGTTGCTCGGCGGGCTGACCACCGTTGAAATCGCGCATGCGTACCTTGTGCCGGAGCCTACCGTCGCCCAGCGGATCGTCCGGGCGAAGCGGACGCTGGCGGAGGCCCGGGTTCCCTTCGAGGTTCCTCAGGCACCGGAGTTAAAGGGTCGCCTCTCGTCGGTGTACGAGGTCATTTACCTCATGTTTAATGAGGGATATTCCGCAACCTCGGGCGAGAACTGGACGCGCCCCCTGCTTTGCAAGGAGGCGCTTCGTCTCGGGCGCATTCTCGCGGAAATCGTCCCGTCCGAATCGGAGGTCCACGGCTTGGTCGCGCTGATGGAATTTCAATCTTCGCGGCTAAGAACGCGGGTAGATTCCTCCGGCGAGCCGATCCTTCTTATGGATCAGAATCGGGCGCAATGGGATCAACTGCTCATTCGCCGCGGCTTTGCAGCCCTGGAACGTGCGGGGCGAATTCCCGGCGCGCTGGGCCCGTATTCGCTGCAGGCCTCGATATCGGCTTGCCATGCCCGGGCCCGAACTCCGTCGGAAACGAATTGGATTCGTATCGCGGCGCTCTATGAGGCATTGGCGCAAGCTGCTCCTTCGCCCGTCGTGGAGCTGAATCGCGCCGTTTCGCTCGCGATGGCGTTCGGCCCGGAGGTAGGCTTGGAGATTGTCGATGCGCTAGCCTTGGAACCGGCCTTGAAGGAGTATCATCTCCTGCCGAGCGTGCGCGGCGATTTTCTGATGAAGCTGGGGCGAGTCCAAGAGGCGTGCGAAGAGTTTAAACGTGCCGCCTCTCTTACAAGCAACGCCCGCGAACGGGCCATGCTGCTTAAACGGGCTTCCGATTGCGTTACCGATTCGGGTCCCGAATCGGTGTCGGAAACGGGAACGGAGTAAGGGGTTAATTCGTGCAAAAAAACTTTTTTAATTTTTTTTGAAAACATGTCGATTTGGCATTTCGGTGTTCGTCGTATTTATATAAGCCGCAATTCCGGGTCCCGGAAATTCGGTAAAAACAACCATTTGGAAGGATGTTGAATATGAATATGACAGCCAAACTGACCCCTTACATTTCCTCGAAGGATGCGAGAGCGCAAGCGGAGTTTTATATCCAGGCGCTTGGCGGTGAGATCGTATCGATCATGACACACGGTCAACTTCCGGGTGCACCGGAAGCAATCAAGGATAAAGTAATGCATATGACTCTGTCGGTAGCGGGCGGGAATCTTTTGTTTTTGAGCGATGCCTTCGAATCCTTGAGCTCGAACCGCAGTATTGCCCTTGGGCTTTCATTCGGGGATGAAACGCAGGCAAGAGAAGCGTATGCCCAATTGGGTCAAGGCGGGACTAACAAGTATCCTTTTGAATTGCAGCCTTGGGGAGCCTACTACGGAGAAATCGAGGACCGGTTCGGCATTACCTGGCAAATCGTTTCGCAACCGTAGTTGGTTATGATAGAGCCTATACAGACTTAAAAACCGGAGGTTAGACGATGAGCGAAGTTAAGGATTTTATTAGCGAGGTAAAGGTACCCTGGCAGGCCGAGGTGTGCACCCGGCTGTATGAGATGGTTCACCGGTCTGTACCGGAGGTACAGGAGCGCATACAGTATAAGAAGCCTCACTTTTTAAAAAACGGAAAATATGCAGCCGTGATCTCCACCTCCAAGGACGCAGTCAGCTTTACGATCTTTAATGCAAGCGAGCTTACATTGCCGGAGGGAACGGTGTTCGAGGGTCCGCCCGAAAGAAAAACGATCAAAATTCGCGAAGGCCAACCGGTTGATTACGAGGTACTATCCTCGCTGGTTAGTCAGGCGGCAGAAGCTATATAAATTCATAGCGGAAGTAAAAACAGCAAGCCCCGACCGGGGCTTGCTGTTTCTGCATTAATTGGATAGTTCCAGTGCGCGGAGCATTCTCATCACGGTAACGATGATTTGCTCGCGAGTCACATTTCCTTGCGGTGCCAGCTCGTTGCCCGACATGCCGCGAAGGATCTTTTGATCCACCATCCAAGCTACGGCATCCTTAGCGAAGGAAGCTACGGCAGACTGGTCTTTGAATGAATTCAGCACGGAACTGGCTGCCTCATTCTTCTGTCCGGCATATTCCATGGCATGGGCCAGCATCACGGCCAGTTCCTGGCGGGTGACGAATCCATTAGGATCGAATGTACCGTCCGTTCTGCCATTGATAAGACCCAGAGCGGAAGCGGCGTTAATGTCAGAGGCGAATTTCGACCCTGGATCCACATCCGAGAATGCGGAAGGATGTTCCGGATCCGGAAGGATGCCTAAGCCTCTCACGATCATGGAAATGATCTCGGCACGAGTCGTGTTCAGTCTGCCTCCGTTATCTCCGCTGATGATTCCTTTGGCTGCAGCCAGAGCCGCATCTTCTTTAGCCCAAGCAGACCAGGCGTCAGATAAGGCCGGAGCCGGGGATTCGATCAGGGCGTAGATTCCGCTGCCTGTTTTCTTGATTTCCACGGTGATCGTCCCGTCGGAATTCACCCGAGTCAGCACAGGGACAGGGCGGATTTCATTTGTACCCGGGATATAGACGACGGCGGCCAGGTTCTTCACATTAACCTTACCGGCTTCAAATGTAATGAATTCGCTAACCGGAGAAGCTCCGAATGACCCGAGGACCTCCGCCGGCTGATCCGGTTTCGAAATTTCGACTTTAAATACGGTCGGTTCAGCCAATAATTTTTTGCTTCCCAGCAATTTTGAGAAAGCTGCCTGATCCGCTTCAGAAGGAGCAAGGATCGAAATTTTGGCTTTGCCCCCGGTGAGTAATGCCGCCGGGATCCGATATTCTTTCCCGCCGACAAGGATGGATAAAGTTGCTTGCGCACCCTTTTTGGCAATGGCGTCCAAGATTTCCTGCGGAACTTCTACCTCTGCTTGCTTCGCTTGGTCTCCGGCAGAGATTTGGAAGTTCAACGTAGTTGAATTGTTGATCGCCTGGATTGCAGCTGGGCCGGCAGGCAAGGTGACAACGGCTTTATTTCCGCTCAGCGTCACTTTCGCCTCTAACTGGCCATCCTTCTTAGGTGGCTGCGGGGTTGGAGCAGGCGTACTTGAACCGCCAGAGCCTCCGGAACCGCCCGATCCACCCGATCCGCCACCGTTTCCGCCCGGACTCGGAGCGGCCGAAGTTTGAACGCTCAGTTTACTTGAAGCCGGGGACACCTGGACGATTTCGTCTTCCGCTTTGTCGATCGCCAGCAGATGGATTTTGTACGTCGTACTAGGAGCGAGTGAAGCAATTGTGTACTTGGTATCGGTTGTAACTCCTGCCATGGCGTCATTTACATAGACTTCGTATTCATCCGCCTCTGCAACCGCATCCCATCCGATTTGAATGGAGTTCGCGGTTTTGGAACCGGAAGTAAGATTACCCGGAGCGGCTAATGCCAACGGGTTTACGCTGCCGTCGGTCGGCAGGTCCTGCGCCAGCTGGGTAGTCAGCGTCCGATTGCGGTCGCCGCTAATATCCCAGCTCATTACGCCTGCGATGTCCAGTGATTTCACCAAGGAAGCGATATACATCATCGTAGTTTTGTCATTGTAGGTGATAAAGTCCTGATTCTCTTCGTTATACAGATAAGCTACTTTGGCTGCTTCGTTCCAGTAACGGACATAGCCATCCCTATTCAGAAGGTTATCCTCAATATCCGTATAATCAAATATGCCGGTCTCCCAAGTTCCCGGGATCGCGCGGGCGCAGGTTTGATACTCGCCATTCGGCGGGCATCCGCCCCAGGCTTTACCGTAGAACGGTACGCCTACAACCAGTTTTTGCTGAGGGACTCCGCCGTTCAAATGACCCAGCAAGCCGCCGAGCACATTGTTTCTTGGTGCTGTTGTGGAAGCTCTAGGGTGGTCTTTATCAAAGAATAAAGGCGAATTGTGATGGCCCAGGGTTTCCCAGCTTCCGCTGTAATCGTAAGTCATGATGTTGATGAAATCGATATATCTCACGGAGTTTCCGAGATCCGCATTTTTGACAAAGTTGTCCCCTTGGCCCGATGCGATCGTCAGCAAGTAGTACTTGCCGTCCTCGGATCCTGCCGCATCCAGCGCTTCGCGGACAGTCTTCATCAGCAGCGGGAAGTTCTCCGTATCTTCCGGTCCTCTTGCGTTATCGTCTTCTCCGCCCTCAACCGGGTATTCCCAGTCGATATCGAGGCCATCCAACTGATGCTCCCGCAGGAATTCCACTGCGGAGTCGGCAAAGGTGCGCCGGGTTTCTTCCGTCTTCGCTATATTGGAGAAATTGTTGGACCAGGACCAGCCGCCCACGGAGATGAGCAGTTTGAGATGCGGGTTCTGTTCCCGGATGGATACCAGGGATGCGAAATTTGTAAAGTCAAATTCCGGGTCGCCAATAATCATTTCACCGTCATAAACGTAACGGTCTTGGGAAGGGATTTCAGGATCTTGGCACTCTCTTGCGGCACTTCCGGATTTCTTCCAGCAAATATCCGCGAACGCATAATTGATGTGCGTGATTTGGGATACGTCGATATCCGACGGATGGAAATTCCGTGCGGTCGTGCTGGCGGACCAGGAAGTGTAATAGGTAATGTTATTATAATTACTGCCTGGGACTACGGTGATTTCTCCGCTTTCCGGAGACGACCATAAGCTGTTGTTGGCTACGATGGTATAACGGTAGGATGTGCCCTCCGTAAGTCCTGTGGCCACATAGCGGTTTTCATTACTGGTTCCGATTTTAACGCCGTCTTGGTAAATGTCATAGCTCGTGGCGCCAGGAACCGGTGCCCACCCCAAAGCGGCGGTTGATCGGGTTGACGTCACAATTTGGAGGCCCTCAGGCTGTGCAAGCTCTCCCCATTTAATCGTAACGGAATTGCTGTTTTTGGAGACATCCTCCACTCCCGGATTTTGTGCTCCAACTTCGAAAGTATAGGTTTCGCCCGTTTCCAGTGGACCATAGGTTTTGGTAGTATCGGCATTGCTCCAAGTGCCGCCTTTCCAGGCTCCGTTTACATAAATATCGTATCCGGTCGCACGAGGGCTGGATCCCCAGTTCAGGGTCACCGTATCTTCCGTAACCTCCGTTATTTTGAGATAGCTTGGAGGTGCCAGCGGAGCATCTTTGTACTCGGTCAAATCGGCGGTAGTTTTAAATTCGAGAATATTGCTCTTAAGTTCTTTGGAAGGTCTGTGATCATCCCAGGTAATATAAATTCTGTAGGTGGTTTCCGGCTGCAGACCGGTGACTACACGAGTGGTCAAATTTCCCCATGTAATCCAGGCGTCTGTATCTGCATTCCAGATGTCGATATTATTTTTATCACCGGGGAGATAATCCCATTCTATCGTTGCTTTGTTATGTGTGGCTTCGACAAGCCGGAGATTGGCAGGCCCTGTAGTTTTCACGGGTGCTTCCGGTCCATCGAGAGTCGTAAACTCTATAACATTGCTTTTATGTCTTAATTCAGCTTCCGGAGCAGGTCTTTCCAGCCACGTAATATAAAGTTGGTAGGTAGTGTTGGGGGTCAATTTATCCAGGGTCCGGCTGCCGCTGTTTCCCCAAGTATAATAGGCGTCGTTATTGGCGTACCAAACATCGATATCAAGCTTGTGATTCGGATTTTCGGGATCGTAATCCCATTCTATTGTGGCTTCAGTCGATGTAATCGAAGATGGCACTACCCTTAAGTTTTGTGGAGCTAAAGGGTCTTGGTTTTCATAAGTTGAAGCGGTTACAGTTGCAGGGAGATCTATGGAGGTTGAAGGAGGAGGCGTGGCATCCTCTGCCGCATTGGCGGATGAAGAGAACAGCGGTGTAATTATCATTGCAAATATAAGAAAATAAAGTATCCATTTCGGACATTTCCTGGGGATCCATGGATTCAACGTTTTCACCTCTGTATAATTATAAATTTCGATAGCTCTTCAAAATGCCGTTGAATAGGGGTCATCGGGTTATGAAATGATGTGTTGACCGTAACGACTCTGCTTACGTCAATCGCAATCTTTCAAAAACGGTATGGATGACTTGCAGCAACCAGCTTACTCGAAATCAAAGTTATCAGGGATGCGTTTCTTTAGTGGCGTAGAGTATCAATCCCCCCACATTTATTCTTTAAAGCTTCGAATCGAAGTATCATCATCCTCCTTTTCTACGGACTGGTGAATATTCACATAAAGTTCACCAATTTAATCATGGAAGTAATATAGTTAATTGAGAAGGGGAAAATTTAACTAAAATAGGGATAATATTTTACAATTCTTACAATTTGGAATGAAAAGAAGCTGCATTTGTCTTATACGAACTCCCGTATTATCATTAGCATGACGACCTATAGCAGGATTACTTAGAGTTCAAACGACTAGGAGGCGGATAAAATGAAAGCGCTATTTATCGGGGGAACGGGAATTATCAGTTCAGCCATAACAAGACAGCTGGCGGAGAGTGGCTGCGAGCTTTATCTCCTGAACCGGGGGAACCGGAACCAAGGCTTGCCGGCCGGGGTTCAAACGATTCAAGCGGATATTAATGACGAGGCGAAAGTAGCCAAGCTTCTTGAGAACCATACGTTCGATGTGGTTGCCGACTTCATCGCTTTTGAACCGGCGCAGCTGGAACGGGATTACCGGTTGTTTAACGGAAAAACGAAGCAGTTCATGTTCATCAGCTCGGCGTCGGCTTATCAGACTCCTTTGTCCGATTATAGAATTACAGAGGGAACTCCTCTCTCAAATCCATACTGGGGATATTCCCGGAATAAAATCGCCTGTGAAGAATATTTGATGAAGCAGTATCGGGAGCACGGTTTTCCGGTTACGATCATCAGACCGAGCCATACGTATGACGAGCGGTCCATTCCACTGGGCGTTCACGGGAGCAAGGGATCCTGGCAGGTGGCCAAACGAATGCTGGAGAATAAACCGGTCATTATTCATGGTGATGGAACCTCCTTGTGGACCCTGACGCACAACAGCGACTTTGCCAAGGGCTTCATCGGATTAATGGGCAATATTCACGCCATCGGCGAATCGATTCATATCACGTCGGATGAGAGTGTAACCTGGAACCAGATCTATGAAGTGATTGCGGACGCCCTCGGCGTGAAGCTAAACGCGGTTCATGTTTCATCCGAATTCCTGGCGGCTTGCAGCAAGGACGATCTGGAGGGAGGATTGCTGGGGGATAAATCCAACACCGTTGTATTCGACAATTCCAAGCTGAAGCGTCTGGTGCCGGATTTTTTCGCAACTACACGGGTGGATCAAGGGATCAAGCAAACAATTCAGTACATTCTCGCCCATCCGGAGCATCAAGTAGAGGATTCGGAGTTCGACGCCTGGTGCGATAAAGTGATCTCCGCACTGGAGACGGCGAAGAAATCTATACTGGAATAGGATAGTAATAAAGAAGGGGCCTGAATAATCAGGCCCCTTCTTCTGTACATTATATATAGCAATTTACGGCAGTACATTTCCCGCGGCACGATAAATGCGGTACCACTCTTCCCGGGTGAGTGAAATCTCTCCGGCGCGAATGCAGTCCTTGAGCCGATCGATATTCATTGTGCCGATGATCGGCTGCATATGCGCAGGGTGTCTCAAGAGCCAGGCGATGGCAATGGTCGTGTTGCTGACGCCGTAGGCGGCTGCAATCTCGTCGATAACCTGGTTCAGCTCAGGGAATTTCTCGCTGCCGAGGAAGACGCCTTCGAAGAAGCCGTATTGGAAAGGTGACCATGGCTGAATCGTGATGTCGTGCAGCCGGCAGAAATCGAGGATGCTTCCGTCGCGGTTCACGGCGGCTTCATTCTCCATGTTGACGTTGATGCCTGCGGAAATCATGTTGGCGTTGGTGATGCTCAATTGCAGTTGGTTCGCAACGAGCGGCTGCTTCACGTATTTTTGCAGTAATTGAATTTGCATCGGGTTTTGGTTGGATACGCCGAAGTGGCGGACTTTCCCCGAAGCCTCAAGCTGATCGAACGCTTCTGCGACTTCCTCCGGTTCGACGAGGGCATCCGGGCGGTGCAGCAAGAGGACGTCCAGGTATTCCGTGTTCAGGCGCTTCAAAATAGCGTCGACCGAATTCAAGATATGTTCTTTGGAGAAATCAAACATGCCCTGGCGAATGCCGCATTTGGATTGAAGCATAATCTTTTCGCGGATCGAGCTGTTCATATGAATTGCTTCGGCAAAGATCTCTTCGCAAGAGCCTCCGCCATAGATATCCGCATGATCGAAGAAGTTGGCGCCTTCCTCGAGTGCAGTTTGAACGAAGCGCTCAGCCTCCGTTGTATCCAATGAGTTCAGCCGCATGCAGCCGACTGCGACTACAGGCACTTCCAGATTGCTGGTTCCGAGTTTCTGGGTCTTCATCGTATGTAAACCTCCCAATAGTGAGAATCAAGTGCGTTCCGCCCTTATTGTCCCACATTTATGTATCCGATTTCAACGGCACCCCACTAGGCTTTGTGCAAGTGCACAATACATTTCGTCCCTCTATCAATATTTTTTTAACGGGACGGATTATATAATGAAAGCGTATTCAACATTAGCTTGGGGGGTAAGACAGATGGAAGGATTAACGATTAGTTGGATTGGCGCGTTGGCGGGTCTGGCGATTGCTATCATTCTGATATTAAGAAAATTAAATCCTGTATACGCTTTATTTCTTGGAGCAATTGTAGGCGCTTTAATTGGCGGCGCCAATTTGGAACAAACCGTTAGCGTACTGGTCAGCGGGACGCAAAGCGTGATGGGGACGGTTCTGCGGGTTCTGGCAGCGGGTGTGCTGGCCGGGGTGATGATGGAATCGGGGGCGGCTGAGACGATTGCCCAGGCCATCGTTAAAAAATTTGGCGGCAGCAAAGCGATTCTCGCGCTGGCCTTGGCAACCATGATCATTACTGCGGTGGGCGTGTTCATTCCCGTTGCCGTGTTGATTGTAGCGCCGATTGCGCTCTCGGTAGGGAACAAGATGGGAATCTCCAAGGTTGCTCTGCTTCTGGCATTGTCCGGCGGCGGTAAGGCGGGGAATATTATATCTCCCAATCCGAATACGATTGCGGCGGCACGGGGATTCAACCTGGATTTGAGCAATGTTATGCTGGCCGGTGTTATTCCCGCAATTTGCGGACTTATCGTCACGGTGATTGTTGCTTCTCTCCTGAAAAATAAAGGAGTGATGGTGACTGACGAAGAAGCAGTAGACCATGAGACCGACACGTCGAAATATCCGTCGCTTGGGAAAGCGATTGTGGCTCCGCTCGTAGCGGTTATTCTGCTCATGATCAACCCGATCGGTTCGATCTCCGGCATCGACGCTCTCGCTAGTTTCAAGGTAGATGCCATGTACATCCTGCCGATCGCGGGTATCGTAGGCATGCTGGCCATGGGTCAAAGCAAGAAAATCCTGGAGTATACCGCTTCCGGTTTGAATAAAATGACGGCAACCGTATTGATCCTGATCGGTGCAGGCGGGATTGCCGGGTTGATTTCCGCTTCCGACCTGTCCACGCAGGTGGTGGGTCTGATCGAAGCATCCGGGATTTCCGGCACATTCCTGGCACCGATTGCCGGTATCTTGATGGCAGCGGCCACAGCTTCAACCTCGACAGGCGTTATTTTGGCAACAGGCTCATTTGGTCAGGCCATTCTAGACATGGGAACGGCTCCGCTGGCAGCGGCCGTCATGGTTCACACAGGTGCTACCGTGATTGACTCCTTGCCGCAAGGCAACTACTTCCACGTGACGGCGGGCGCCATGAAAATGACCATTAAGCAGCGGATGGGCCTCATTCCTTACGAGGCTATAGTCGGCGGAACGATGGCGATTGTTGCGACGTTAATCTACGGATTTTTCTTCTAAATATATTAATAGATCATAGATTCTATATGGGGTGAGAACATGGGAGAGAAGACATTTGTGCTGGCACCGGATTCTTTTAAAGAGAGCATGACGGCCAAAGAAGTGTGCGTAGCTATGGAAAAGGGTCTGCGCCGGGTATACCCGTCTGCAAACTATATTCATGTGCCGATGGCGGACGGTGGAGAGGGGACGGTACAATCGCTGGTGGATGCGTCCGGCGGACAGCTCTTCGAACAGGAGGTCATGGGCCCGCTGGGCCAGCCGGTCACGGCAAAGTATGGCATTCTTGGTGACGGGACGACCGCAGCGATCGAAATGGCTTCGGCCAGCGGGATTCATTACGTGACGAAGGAGACCAAAAATCCGCTCATTACAACGACCTACGGCACGGGGGAATTAATTCGGGCATGTATGGACAAGGGTATCAAGAAGATCATTATCGGTATCGGCGGAAGTGCTACGAATGATGGAGGCACAGGGATGGCCGAGGCGCTTGGCGCTAAATTCCTCGATGCGGAGGGGAATACGCTTCCCCGCGGCGGAGGCAGCCTGGATAAACTGGCCCGGATCGACGTATCGTCCCTTGATCCACGGCTGCAGCAGGTTGATCTGGTTGTAGCCTGCGATGTGACGAACCCGCTTTGCGGTGAAACCGGAGCTTCCCATGTGTTCGGTCCGCAAAAAGGAGCTACGCCGGAAATGGTGTTGCATCTGGATGCGGCGCTCGGGCATTACGCCGACATCGTGAAGCAGCAACTGGGCAAAGACGTAAAGGACGTCTCGGGTGCAGGGGCGGCCGGCGGTTTGGGCGCAGGGCTGCTGATCTTTACGCAGGCCGTGCTTCAGAAGGGCATCGAGATTGTCATCGAATACACCGGCTTGAAGCAAAAAGTGGCTGAGGCGGATCTGGTGTTCACCGGGGAAGGCGGCATCGACTTCCAGACGAAGTTCGGCAAAACCCCTTATGGAGTAGCCAAGGCGGCAAAAGAGGAAGGCAAGAAGGTCATAGCTGTAGCCGGTTATATCGGCGAGGGAATTGATACGCTTTATGCGGAAGGGATCGATGCGGTATTCGGCATAGTCCCCGGAGCGGCTGAGCTCGATAAGCTGTTGGCCGAAGGGCCGGAAAATGTAGAGCGCACCTGCGAGAATATTGCCAGAGTGCTTAAGTTTAACCAATAGAGATTGGGATGCGGACCCGGGGGAGCTTTTTCCCGGGTCTGATTTGTTTTTGGGCCCTCTTTGGGCCCCTTTATTTGTACAGCGAAAGTAAGCCGTGGGTGAGTTCGAAAAGCTGCAGCAGATTTCTTGGGTCTTTGCCGGTCAGCACTTGAATTCGTTTAAGGCGGTATTGCAGCGTATTGCGGTGGATATTCAATTCGTCGGCCGTAGTGGAGATGCTGCAGTTATTATGAATAAAGCTTCTTAGCGTTTCCATCAGGTCTAAGGCATCCTCCAATTTGCCGACAACGTTCTGATTCGGGGCCAGATTGGCTTGACTCAGTCTGACCAGGAAGGCCGCCTCTTCGTAACGGATCACCTGTGAGGGCGGCTTTAAGGCGAGCATTACATTCATGGCGGATTTGGCCTGGCGGAAACTTTCCGAAATGCTCGCCTCCACGTTGCCGATGGAAATCAGCAGGCCTGGTTGGCTTTTGGTCAATTGCTTGATGAGTTTGTCCACCTCGGCCGGATTTTGGATTAGAAGCAGATCATAATCCTGTTCCATGCGAAAAGAGGGATACGGCAGCAATAACCTTGAGGCTTCGTTGTTCAAATCAAGGTGCTTCAGGTAAAGCACAGCGGTTTTTAGTAGCAAGTCGATTTTATAAGCGGCGGCTTCCTTTTTTAACTTTTGGGAATAGGCGCCGTGATGGCTCAGCAGCAGTTCCAGAAAGGCCTTTTTACGATTCGCCTCGTGAGCCAAATTCTCAAGGGCGGTCTTTTGCTCGATCAGAAGCGCCACCGTGGTTCTTACAATATTGCAAAACGGGCGGACTTCGTCCGGGTTGCCGGAGATCCCGATCACACCCACCCGCTCCTCGTCTATGACGATGGGCTCGTTGGTGCCCTTCTTTTCAAAGCGCCCGTCTTTCCACACCTCGACCATTTTCCCCGTGGACAAAGCCTTTACCGCTCCGGGATGAACTGTGCCGATTCTCTCTTTTTTACCGCTGCCGACGATGACGCCTTGATCATTCATAATATTGATACTATATGGGATGTCTTTCATCATTTTATCCACGATTTCCTGAGCCTGTTTCTCGGAAAGTTGAAACAACGGGAGGCCCTCCTTCTGTTTGAATTAGTCATGCTGGTTCGGAATGGATAACCTGCCATTTATATTGTTCATCTGAACTAAATTATAACCGACTTAGGAGAAGTATATCAGATGGTGACTTGGGAGCGATTGGATTGTCCGAGTATTTGAAGGCGGTGCGGGCGAGAGCCGCATGCTTTATGGAGATGAGGGAAGGGGGCGTCATTGTGAACGGATGGCGGGAAGTGAAGATTATTAAGAGACAGTTTGTACTCTCGAGGCAGGAAAATGTTGGGCGAAAGGAGAAAATGGTAGTAATCTGTTTGAAACCGAAGGAGTATTGCTATGGATGATAAAGAGGTAATTGGTAAGATAAAATTCAAGCGGGGATTCATTGGTTTTCTTGGCATTCCTATGTGGTTTTTGGGAGCGATCTTTGCTCTCTCCGAGGGAGAGTGGCTCACGTTCATTTTGTTATTGTTGGCAATAGTTGCAAGTGTGTTCGCCCTTATGAAGTTCAATCGGCAAATTCAAGGGATCCTTGACTCTTACAAGCCCGGAAAGGGCTTCTGGTATTACCGGATGTCGGCCCAAAACAAGAGAACTTATTTAACCGTGGCGCAATGGCTTCTTTTTCTAATGGTATTTATTTTTTGGATGATGGACTATTTAAACGGTTATGCAGGGAGTATAGCCATTGGCGGCATTTTTGCGTCTCAGGTAATGAAGCGGAGAATCAGGCTGCATACCCCGATTGACGACGCAAGCCTGTTCGAGCTTGAAGAGCTGGGGATTATTGAAGAGGGCGAAATCATTACGGCTCTTTACAAAGACTTTGATGAATGGTCCAAAGTATCCGAAAATGCCAAGGTGCTTGCTCTGACGCCGGATCGCTTGATCGTCATCATTATGGCCTCGTCCGAGGCCGGGGAAAGGTATGAAATCCGGTTAAGGGAAGTGGTTGGCCTCAGTATTAATGGTGAGGGGAAGTACGGCCAAGGAGTTATCGTCATGTTGAAGCTGGTTGACGGTACGGTAATCCGCTTTTTTCTGGAAGGAGAGAGCCATCAGGATTCCCCGGAACAGTTCATTCAGGCTTTACTGACGGACTTGGACCGGGTGTATATGGAACCGATCAGATTGGCGGGTCTGGCGCAAACAACCCGGACTCGCCCGGAAGAGCCAAGATTTCCGGCGGGTGAGCCGCGGCCTGTGATCCGCCACCTGGATCTGCATGAAGCTGTTTCTGTGCAGGGAAGCCCTAGTGCAACGGACCAAGAGAAATCTTCAGGTCCAGCAAGCATGAATCCGGTACAGGAAAGCACAAGCAAGCGCGTCATTGATTTCTAAATTCTACGTAAAAAAAGGTTAGGAAGTGTGCTGGTTGTGAGTCTTCAATTATTTGTTCATGATATCAACCGCTGCAGCTTTGTCAACGGACCCGGCGCTCGTGCCGTGGTTTGGGTACAAGGGTGCAGCCTGGGCTGTCCGGGCTGCTTCAATCCCGGTACGCACAGAGCGGAGCACCCGTCAGCCAGTATCGCAGACCCCGCAGCCATGGGCGAAGAACTCGGAAGGCTGCCCGTGGACGGACTGACTTTGTCAGGCGGAGAACCGTTGGAACAACCGGAGGCGGTCTCCGAGCTCATCAGAGCTTTTCGAAGATGGAACTCGGGGACCGTTTTAATATTCAGCGGCTTTTCTCCAAAGCGGATTTTTGCTTCGGCCGCCGCTCGTTCAACCCTATTACTGGCGGACGCGGTACTCGCAGGGCCTTATAAAGAAGAGGCCGGTTCTTCCGAAATCTGGAGTTCCAAACAGCTTATCCTTGTTACAGACCGCATAGAGCCGAATACACTGACTCCGGAACGGCGATTGGAAGTGTCGCTGCATACCGACAGCTCTGTGAGGCTGTCCGGTTACCCTGATCCCGCGCAACGTCGGGACTTACAACATTATCTGAAACAGGAGCCTGAATATGACCAAAGATGAATTTATCCAAGAACTTGAGGTCCTTATACGCGCCCGATATGGAGTTATTCTAATTAATACGTTGGAGGAAGAACGGGCTCTGGATCTCCTTACCGATTTGGCACGCAAACTGAACAAGCGGTTATTGACCTGGTCTTGCACGAGAGGATTGGTTATGGACGGGAACACGGCGGTGCACCCCGATACCGTAGATCTTATGACCGCGATCGCTAAAGCCGAACAGCTTGCGGAAGAGCCGTCTCTGTTCGTATGGCTGGATCTTCAGTCCCACTTGAACAGTTCCCCCGTCTATATTCGTCGATTTAAGGAACTGGCTCAGGAAATTCGCGAACGAATGCCGTCCAATTCTATTATTGTCGGTCCATTGATGGAAATACCGACTGAGCTACAGAAGGAAGTCACGATCATTGACATGCCTTATCCGGACCTGAACGAGCTTAAAATGATCATCTCCCAGTTTGCCCAGCAATACAGGGACCGCAACGACCTTCAGATCGACTGCTCGGAATCGGCGCTAGACGCCCTGGGACGAGCATCCATCGGCCTATCGAAGACTGAGATTGAGAACTGCTTGGCCAAGTCGCTCGTTCAACATAAAAGAATCACCGGCGAGGACATCGACTTCATTCTGGAGGAAAAGAAGCAGAATATACGTAAATCCGGCATCTTGGAATATGTGGACACGGAAAAGCTGGAGACGGCCGACATCGGCGGTCTGGACAATTTGAAAAAGTGGCTGGAGATCCGGAAGAAGGCGTATACGCCGGAGGCGGAGCAGTTCGGAATAGGCTGGCCCAAAGGCGTGCTGCTTGTCGGGGTCCCGGGATGCGGTAAGAGTCTAAGCGCCAAATGCGTGGCTGCCTCCTGGAAGATGCCGCTTCTCCGGCTCGATCTGGGCCGCGTCTTCGGGATGTATGTCGGATCTTCGGAAGCCAACATTCGGCTGGCTCTATCCATGAGTGAAGCCGTATCGCCATCTATTCTCTGGATCGACGAGATTGAGAAGGCTTTATCAGGCCTGGCTAGCAGCAATCAGAGCGATGGGGGCACAACCTCCCGCGTCTTCGGCACGATTTTGACCTGGATGCAGGAGAAAAAGAGTCCGGTCTTTGTGTTTGCCACGGCCAATAATATCGGCAGTCTTCCGCCCGAGTTGTTGCGCAAAGGACGATTCGATGAGATTTTCTTTGTCGATCTGCCGAACGAGCAGGAACGCGCCGAAATTTTCCGGATTCACATCAAACGTATTGGCCGGAACCCCGAGAATTTCGATATCGCCAAAATGGTGAAGTTGTCGGGAGAAGCAAGTTTAGGCGATGGAGTACGCTTAACCGGTTCGGAGATCGAGGCTTGCGTGAACCAGGCCTTATTGGAAGCCTTTTTTGTTAGAAACAGCGAGGGGCATCCGGAAGGTGACGTAACCTCTGCAGATATAGAGCGGGCCATCGTCCAATCCGTACCATTAAGCCGTGTCCGCAAGGAGGATATCGGATATATGCGGACTTGGGCGACTGACAACGCTGTTAGAGCCAGTTTGGCTCCTGAATCAGCGCTCTCATCGGCTCCGGAAAGCCCGGCCATGGCCGAGGTGACGGTTGGAAGGAATATTGACTTCTAAGGAGGGGACTGGATAATGAGCCATTGTACGACTTTCCCTATGGTATTTAAGGACAAGAGGTTGTTGTTCCGGGCAATGCGGGATACCGGGTTGGAGCCCGAGAATCAGGTATGGAACGCCTTCAGTTCAGAATTGCAGAAGAAGTTGGGGATTGGCGGGGAATCACTCGGCAAGCTGCTTACGGGTACAAGAGGTCATCTTCATCTGATTATTATGGAATCCGAGGAAGGCCTGCAGGCGGTGATTGAGTCCGGCGAGCTGTCCGGGGAGGCGTTGGACCTTGCGGGAGAACAGCTTTTGTATGAAGTACAAACCGCTTATCTGCGGTGTGCGGTCCATCTGGCCTGCAAACAATATAAAGAGGCGGGCCTGCATGCAGAAGTCCGTGAAAATAAGACCACGGAAGGAGTCTCCTTCGTGTTGGCCTTCGGAACAGGTGACAAGTCGATTACTGTGACGCAGAATGCCGATGGTTTCATCGAGGAACGGGTCCATGGCGTGGTTGGCCGATCCTGCACGGACGCGACCGCAGGGCTTGAGCGCTTGCTGGCGGGAGCGAGTGCCTCTTCTCTTCAGCGAACCTGGACGCCTGCCTACCAGGCAACGGTGGAGGACCGGGAACTCCAGGTTTTAAAACTGACCTGAGGGTAGGTTACGACCCTTGCTATATGGACTAGTGAGCCTATGGGCGGAATCGCCGGTGTTTTCGGAGCCGGAGCGGTTCCGCTTATTTTTTTCTGGGGAGCGAATGGGCAGGATAAGGTCGAACCGGTCTGCTCCTTTTTGGGGAAAGGAATCTATACGCAGATCCCTCCGGGAGACTAGGCCTCGCCGGGTTTTTATCTATTCTAACGGACACAGCGGCCGTTATTTGGGCGATTTAAGCCGGTTTTGATTTCTAACGGACACCACAGCTCTTATTAGGGTAATTATTGCCACGCGGAGTCTCTTTTTCTCCGAATAAGGTCTGCTGTGTCCGTTAGATTTTCAAAACGGCGAATTTGGAGGAGATAACGGCGCTGGTGTCCGTTAGAAGTTGGCGATCTATGGTTGTCGAGCTTCCAAATGGACTAAATGTGACTCGTCAGCCAAAAGGCTGCCATAGTATCCATAAGTAAAGGCACAACAACTGCACCAGAATGAAGCGGGCGCGCGTAGTAGAACACAGTAAACTTGAAAAAACCGTCTCAAAAGTACAAAATAAAGACATTGGTTACGGAAAGTAAGCAGCCAAATGACAATTCGGGAGGAACAGCCCATGGAAATAGGAATAAGCACATTTGTTGAGACAACACCGGATGTTCAAACCGGTGAGGTGATTAGTCACGCGCAGCGGCTTCGCGAAGTCGTCGAGGAAATCGTTCTCGCCGACCGGGTAGGGTTGGACGTATTCGGCGTCGGGGAACACCACCGGAAGGATTATGCGGCTTCGTCGCCTACGCTCGTGCTGGCGGCCGCTGCCACCCAGACCAAGTGGATTCGCTTGACGAGCGCAGTGACCGTATTATCTTCCGACGATCCGGTGCGCGTGTTCCAGGATTTTGCGACCCTGGATGGGCTGTCGAACGGCCGGGCGGAAATTATGGCGGGGCGAGGGTCCTTCATTGAATCCTTCCCGCTGTTCGGCTACGATCTGAACGATTATGAGGAATTGTTTGAAGAGAAGCTGGATCTGCTGCTGAGACTACGCGAATCGGAAAAGGTTACCTGGAGCGGTAACCACCGTCCGGCCATCCGGGACCTCGGCGTCTACCCGCGTCCGGTGCAGGATCCATTGCCGGTGTGGATTGGCAGCGGAGGGAACACGGAATCCGTGATCCGCGCCGGATTGCTCGGACTTCCTTTGGTGCTCGCGATTATTGGCGGCCGGCCGACGCAGTTTGCTCCGCTGGTGCAGCTTTACAAGAAAGCTGCCGCCCAGGCCGGGCATGATGTATCCAAGCTGCCGATAGCCTCGCATTCGCACGGCTTTGTCGGCGAGGATACGGCGTCCGCAGCGGATAAGTTCTTCCCGTCGACCCAGGCTGCGATGAATGTGATCGGCCGGGAGCGGGGCTGGGGCCATTACAGCCGCGCTTCCTTTGATGCCGCACGAAGTCTGGAGGGGGCGCTGTACGTCGGCGACCCGGAGACGGTTGCGCAGAAGATTATCCACTTGCGCAAGAACGTCGGTATCACCCGCTTTATGCTCCATTGCCCGCTCGGTACGATGCCCCATGAGGATGTCATGCGGTCCATCGAGCTGCTCGGCACCGAGGTGGCGCCGCGGGTCCGGGAGGAAATCGCCCGCTGGGAAGCAGCCGGAGAGCCGCAGGAATAAGCCGGGAGAATCGGCGAAATATATACAAAAGAAGAACCTGGCCTTCACTCCACTGGGAGGGGCCAGGTTCTTCTTTATGCGCTCATTCGGGTTAAAAATCGAAGTTGTCCGGATCCGGACCGACCCGGCGGTCTTCGTTCAAACCGTCGATTTGGTTCATATCGTCTTCCGTCAGCTCGAAGTCGAAGAGTGCTGCGTTCTCGATAATCCGCTGCTCTTTCGTAGACTTTGGAATCGTGACGACACCATGCTGCACATCCCACCGCAGGATGATTTGGGCTACGGATTTTCCGTGTTTTTCGGCGATGCCCTTCAATACCTCGTTATTCAAAAGCTCGCCCTGCATGAGCGGGGACCAAGCCTCCATTTGAATGCCATGCTCCTGGCAAAATGCGCGAACTTCTTTTTGCGTCAGGCGAGGGTGAAATTCCACTTGGTTGATCATAGGTTTGATTTCTGCGTCTTTCATTAGGTCCTCAAGATGATGAACCTGGAAGTTGCTTACGCCGATAGCTTTGACCCGACCGTCGCGGTACAAGGTTTCCAGCGCTCTCCAAGCTTCTTTATATTTGCCCTTTACCGGCCAATGAATGAGATACAGGTCGAGGTAGTCCAGACCGAGCTTGTTCAAACTTGTCTCATAGGCGGCCAAGGCAGACTCATAGCCCAGATCGGCATTCCATACTTTCGAGGTAACGAACAGATCTTCTCTAGCGACCGTAGACTCCTTGAACAATTCGGCAATAGCCTCTCCCACGCTGCCTTCATTTTGATAGACTGCCGCTGTATCGATACTGCGGTAGCCATGCTTCACTGCGGCTTTTACCGCTTGGATCAGTTCAGGGCCTTCTTCGACTTTAAAAACCCCTAGACCCAGTCCGGGCATTTTTACTCCGTTGTGCAAAGTAACCGTATCTTGTAAATGATTAATCATTCTTTATTCCAACTCCTATTCATTTAGTTAATTCAGTTCTCGAAACTACAATTCTTTTTATAGTTACCCATTTTGCGGGGCGGGATTCATGGAGCGGGTGGCCGCTGTGGTCCCGGCGACGTCCTTTTTCTCCAGGGTACGTGCCCAAGCCGTTAGGAACACGGCGCTAAGGACCATGACCGCTCCGACCCAGGTGGTATGAACAAGCCCGATACGGTCGGTCACGATTCCGCCCAGATAGGCGCCGATGGCAATACCCGCATTGAAAGCCGCGATATTGAGCGCGGAAGCCACGTCCTTCGCTTTTGGCGCAAAGCGCTCAGCCAGCAGGACGACGTAAACTTGCAGGCCGGGAACGTTCATGAAAGCAAACAATCCCATCAGGAAAATGGTGATCAGCCCGGCCGTCTTATACGGAATAGTAAAGGCCAGGATGAACAGCACGAGAGTCTGAATCGCGAACATATAGAACAAGGCTTTTACCGGCTTCCGGTTGGCGGCCTTGCCTCCGATAACATTGCCGATGGCAATGGCGATTCCGTATATAAGAAGGATGACGGCTGCCGTTTCTTCCTTGAATCCGGTTATCTCGTGAAGCAAAGGGGATAAATAGGTAAAGACGACAAAAGTGCCGCCGTACCCCAAGGCAGTAATGGAAAAAGCTAGCAGCAATCGTCCGTTGGTAACAAGGTTAAGCTGATCGCGAAGCCGGGTTGGCGTTCCTTTGCGAAGGTTCCCGGAGACGAGGGCCAAGTTGGCGATGAACGCCAGCACGCCGATCGCTACGATCGCGAGGAAGGCCATACGCCAGCCCCATTGTTGGCCGATCAGGGTTCCGAGCGGGACGCCGGTCACGGTCGCTACCGTTAGCCCGGAGAACATGATCGCGATCGCGCTGGCTCTCCGGTTTTCGGGGACGAGGTCGGCGGCAATCGTCGATCCGATGGACATAAACACGCCGTGCGCCAAGGCGGATACAATGCGTGCGACAAGCAGCACGCCGATGCTTCCCGCACCGGCAGCCAGGCTGTTACCGGCAATAAAAACGATCATGATCCCTAACAGCAGCGTTTTTCGGGAAACGCCGGAGGTCAGGGACGTTAAAATCGGGGCACCGAAGGTCACGCCCAGGGCGTACAATGTTACGGTCAAACCTGAGGTCGTAACGGATATATGAAAGTCTTCAGCGATCAGAGGGAGCAGTCCTACACTGATGAACTCGGTGGTGCCGATCGCAAAAGCACTGACGGCTAAAGCCAGAAGCGCAAGAGTACTGCGTCTTTTTTCTAGATTCAAGGTTCCACTCCTCCAAGTTGTATTCGCCGGCCGGCAAGTGTTATTATCATGTATTGAAACAACATTGAACAGTACGTACTTTAAAGTGATATAGGTACTAAAAAGTGCCTATTGGATAATCATAGGGAGGCAAAAACATGGCTGTAGCCAACAAGAACAAGAAGTACAACATCTCGGTAGAGGCTACTTTGGAAGTCATCGGGGGAAAATGGAAATGCGTCATCCTCTGCCATTTAACGCACGGTAAGAAAAGAACGAGCGACTTGAAGCGTCTCATGCCCGCCATTACCCAGAAAATGCTGACCCAGCAGCTCCGGGAGCTGGAGAAGGACGGCATCGTCAACCGGATCAGTTACAATGAGGTACCGCCAAGGGTCGAGTACGAGCTTAGCGAATACGGCATGAGTTTGCGAGGAATCCTCGATTCCCTGTGCGCTTGGGGCGAGCGGCATATCATCAAGGAATACGGAGACAAATCGGCGATGTTGGAAGAGAGTATTCTGAATCAATAAACTAATGAGCCGAGATTGCTGGAGAAGCTCAACGCCTGATGCCGAATAAAAAAACACCGAAGGGACCAATTAGCATTAGCTGGCTCCTCCGGTGTTTTTCTTTTTGTGCTTATTCCGTTTCGTAGGTTACGGTTCCAAAATCCCCGCATATATCAAGAAAAATTCCGTTCATATCAAATATCTCTTTACCTTCCTCCAGATAACGGAGAACTTGTTTCCTTAATGAGTTGTCGGGCTTGGCATCTTTTAACTCGGTCAAGTCATTAAATACAAAGTTCCATAAAAAGCGCACCGAACCCGCAGTCGGATAGAGGTAAAACTGCTTTTGGAATTTGACGATATTGCTGGTCGGCGGCAGCATCTCCCGAAGCTGGGGAGTAAATAACCAGGTGTGACATACCATACCTTTAGACTCAATCTCCGGAAAATGGGCGGCATGAAACTCTTTGGCTTGCTTGTAGTTGGCCTGTATGGACTCCATATCGAAAGGGGTATTTCTCGGAATGTGGATCTCAAACACGGTATCCCCTTTATCCAGCACCTTGGTCCATTCCTTCTTTTTGAGCTTAACCTGCTTATTCAAGCCTTTGCCGAGAGGGGTGATGGGATTCCCGATAAAATAATCTTCGGTCTCCCGATATTCCGTAACGAAACCATCGGTCGTTTTCTCTTTATTACAAACTCCCTGCATATCGCCGTTTGCTCTTAGCTCCATCCCTTCACCGCACAAGAACAAACATGATTTTTCATTCTCATTGTAAAAGCCTTTAACGACTCCGGAAAATTCCGTCGCCATAAATTGTATTCCGCCCAGCCGGAACATTCTGGCTTCAAGATGCCTCCAGATCCATCCGAAGTTTCTAATGGCGTAGTGTCCTAATAAATTATAAGCGTGTTGTACCCATACTCCGATGTCGCTCAGAGTTTCTACCAATAATTGTTCGCTCAGCCCTCGCTCGGCATACCTTTGTTCAGTAAGAGGCAGTCTTTGCAATGCGGCATGCAGATAGAACAGCGAGGCTTCTTTTCCGAAGATTTCTTCTACATAAGGATCCATAGGCGGTGAATCCCAAGTCGTCGTCCAGTGCCCGCTGTCGATATAATTCTTATAGAACTCCGTATAAATGTCATAAAGTTTCTGATCCCGGTTTATTTTGTTGGCGATGTCCGCCAAGATTTCAGTTGCCCCTTCAGGCATCAAAATTTTCCGGCAGTACTGTCGGGTTAATTCTTCCGATAATAACAAAAGTTTCATAGATGCACACCTCTCTTTATGATGGGAAAAGGATTTAACGGATACCAATATTTTAATACACTTTATAAGCATATCACTGCCGATAAGCCGACTATATCATTGTATTTGAACGACTATTTAAGTCAGAATAATTTCGCTGATAGCAAAAAGAACCTGGTCTTCCGGACAGGTTCTTTTTATTGTTTTTGAGAAAAGACATGACTTTGCAGGACATCCAGCGCCCGGCTGATTTCGCCCAATTGACCGTCCGATAATCCCGCAATCCGCTCCAGAAAACGGCTCTCGATCACTTGAAAGGCCTTGTCCATTAAAGCCTGCCCCTCAGGAGACAGACGGATATATTGCACGCGGCGGTCTTCCGCTGAAGTATATTTTTCGCAGAGCGCTTTGTCTTGAAGCTTCCGGATCTCCCGGCTCGCATTCGGCATGGAGAGATGCTGGCAATCGCTGATTTGGCTTAGGGTGACCGGCTGGCTGACTGCAATATATTCCAGAATGTCATACTGCACCGGCGTAATGTCCGCAGTCTTCACGTCTTTGGTCATTTCATGCTTCACTTCATGCACGGCTGTCGTAAAACCGACAAATTGCCGGAATAGCTGATGCTTATCCACGATATCACCTCCCTCCCAAGATAACAGGGTTGTTATCATAAAACAATTATCATTTGACAACTAAACGGCATTCCATTTATGATCAGAGATAGCAGATAATTATCAAATGATAACTAAAGGGAGTGGCACGCATGAACCTGCTGGTGATTTACACCTATCCGAATCATCGAAGCTTGAATTATGATTTTCTGCAAAAGGTACTGGAAGGCAGCCGCGAGAATCCTGCGATTTCAGCGGTCCAGGTGCTCGATTTGTATGAGGAAGAGTTTGATCCGGTGCTCGTGTTCCATGAGCAGAAGCGCAGACGGGATATGCATGCCGATCCGGCTTTGGAAAAATACCGCGCGCAGATTCAATGGGCGGACAAAATCGTATTCGTATATCCGATTTGGTGGGGCCGCCCCCCGGCTATGCTGCTCGGCTACATCGATAAAATGTTTGCCTCCGGCTTTGCCTACCGGGATAACGGCAAGCTGCTTCCGGAGGGCCTGCTGAAAGGAAAATCCGCCGTCTGCGTGTCCACGATGAAAGGGCCTGCGCTGTACCCGCTCTACTGGCTTAATAACGCCCATAAAGTGTTGATGCGCAAGGCCCTGCTTCAATATGTGGGCATCCGCCCGGTTAAATTTTTTGAATTCGGATCGATGGAAAGCCCCCGGGGCCGGCATGAGCAGAAACTGCAGCGGGTTTACCGGTATTTTAAGACGGTGGCCAAGTGAGAGGGAGATCCGAACGGCTCACTCCTGTAAATATTTTACGGTAATTAAGATTTTATTTTAATGGTTGTGATAGAATCTTATTAGTGTAAATTATTTCGTCTTTTACTGAGGTGTAAATAGGATGGTTCAAGGGAAAACAACGAATGGTCTCATGCGGCACTTGCGTGACAATCATGGAATTACCATACAGGGGAGTACGCATAAGCAGCAACTGCTCAATATAGGTTATTACCATGGCTACAAAGGCTATAGGTTCGTCGGAAATAATACGAATAAAATATCCTATACTCATTTCGACGAAGTGGTGGCAGTATATGAATATGACTCAAATTTAAAGTCGCTATTATACTCTAAAATTATGTTTATTGAAACGGCTTTGAAAAACTATACCCTTGAAAGATTGGTTCAAGTCGGCCCGATTGATTTCGAGTACATTTTTTCTAATCTCTTGAATGATTACAAAAAGCATGATGTTAAAAGCAAGGAGTATCACAAAAAAATGAAGAGCAGATTAGATCTGAGAGATAAGATATATGGCTCCATTAGCTATAACTTCTCAGATAAAAAAGCTGTTATTCAACATTTCTTTCATAAAAATGAACCTATCCCGCTCTGGGCGATTTTTGAAGTTATTACCTTGGGGATTTTCGGCTTCTTTATACAATGTTTAAACATTGATACTCGCATTCTGATTGCTCAGGACCTCGATATTCATAGTACTTCTCATAATCAAAATGGGAGAATCCTCGAGGATATTATCTTTTTGATCAAAGATTTGCGAAATGCAATAGCCCATAACGGGGTAGTCTTTGACTGTAGATTTAGTAAAGCGGATGCGCCGGCCAGATTGAAGGAGTACCTTCAGCACGAAACAAAGGTAGACAACATTACCTTTCATTCTATTGTAGATTATATTGTTATAGTAGTTTTTATATTAAAAAAGTTAGGGAGCTCCAAAACTGATTTAAGGAAGCTAATAAGAGCATTCGTTAATGAGTCAGAGATCTTAAGGAGTAAGATCCCTATCCCGGTATATACCTCCATAGTAGGTTCGGATTTTAGAAGGAAGATAGGCGCTCTGGGAAATTTTGTTTAGCTGTTTACGCATATGGGGAATTGTGGTAGTATATATTATAACTAATAGCGGTGTTAAGCTTCGGCTAACACTTAAGGGGATTGGATGCGTCCAATCCTCTTTTAATTTTATATAGGGAGAGACGCTCGAGGTAACATCCACTCTTAGCGTCTGTACAACCATCATCTCTCCCGGGATGCCCCCTGTGTACGAGCTCTAACCACCAGGTTTTCGTAAAAACCTTAGAATCAGTTCCTCCCACACGATTCTTCCTCACTGAACAGTTAGTCTTTCTAGGTTACTCTAACACTCTTCGAGCCGTAACAAACCGCTTCTTCCAAGAGTCGGAGAAATTCTCCAAACGAACGCCGTATTTGACGGAGTAGGTGTGCAGCAGTTGGCCGTCACCCGCATACATGGCTACGTGACCGATATCGAGTCCCCGCGAATCGAAAAACAGCAGATCCCCCTTTTGAAGATCATCCAGGCTGACTTCTTTTCCAACTTTGGCTTGGTCGTAAGAAACTCGTGGGAGTTCAATCGATAGGGTATCCCCGAAAACGCGCTTGACGAACGACGAGCAGTCGAAGGTTTGCGTCTGTGTCGGCGAGGCGCCAAACTCATATGGCGTGCCCAGATACTTCATGCCGTAGGCGATGAGCTCATCCGCCTGTTTCTCCCGCAATGCGGTACTGGAGTAGTCGGTATATTTGGGCTTGGCCGAGATGAAGCCGGTCCGGTTATCCTGCGTGCGTACTTCTAACCAGAGCGGGGAGACTTCGCGAACGACGTGGACCTTCTCTCCGGCGGGCAGCAAATTCTCCGCGGCTTCGCTCTCCGCATCCGGCGCACTGCGCAGGTTGACGCCCCATAGAATACTGGTTTCATAATTGATCGGGTCAGGGGAAGTGATCATAACGGTCTTTGTGTTGGCTTCCCATTTTACCGTGCTGCCGAGCGCTTCGCTGACAAAACGCAGGGGAACCAGCGAATAACCGTTCTCAATCCGTCCGGGAACGGTCAGGTCCAGGGCTTTCCCATTCAATTGTGCGGTTTGTTCGCCGATCCGATAGATAAGCTCCGTGTTATCTTTAGTAGCGGTGACCGTTTTACTGGCTTCTTCCCAAGTCAGTTTAGCGCCTTGGGCTTCAAACAGTCCGCGCATCGGGATGAGCACGGTGCCGTCTATGAGCAGCGGATTCGTCTCGGGCTGCAGCTGGCGTCCGTCCAAATAGACGGATACGGATACTGGACCGGGTACTGAACCGGTTGCAGGATCAACCGATGATTCGGTTATAGGAAGAGTTGTATTTGTAGAGTCCGAGGCCGACGATTCGGCATGAACTGGGGTCGAAGCGAGAAGAGACGCAGCAAGCAAAAGAAGGATCGTGGCTTTTTGTGTTGTCATATTTTTCATCACCTTGTCGTTATTTGTTACTTAATTGGACGAATTGGAACGGATATAGTTGTGGTGCTAAATGTTGGTAACGGTGATTTTTTTCGGTTTGACGGTTCCCTAGCCAAATGTGGGTATTAAATAAGACAATCTGATTTACCAGGATCGAAATGGGCTAGGGGGGATGACCATGCAGTGGAAAGGAAGACGTGGAAGCTCGAACGTAGAGGATCGCCGGGGCAAAGGCGGCGGCGCCATGATCGGCGGCGGCATCGGCGGTATCATCATTTTGCTGGTGGTGACGCTGCTCGGCGGGGGAAATGCCGGAGACTTGCTGAGTTCGCTGACCTCCGTCGGCTCGGAGACGAGCGCTCCCTACCAGGAGACGCAAGAGGAGAAGGAGCTCACCCAGTTTGTCTCCGTGGTGCTGGCGGATACGGAGGACGTGTGGACCGAGCTGTTTAGGGAAGAAGGGCTGGTCTATGAAAAGCCGACTCTTGTCTTATACACGGACAGCGTCCAATCCGCTTGCGGGACTGCCGGGAAAGCCGTAGGACCTTTTTATTGTCCAGGCGACAAGAAGCTCTATATTGATCTCAGCTTTTACGATGAGCTGCGGCAGAAGTTTCAGGCTCCGGGCGACTTCGCTATGGCATACGTCATCGCGCATGAGGTAGGCCATCATGTCCAGACGCTCCTTGGAACGACGGAAAAGCAGATGTCGGGCAGCAAGCGTTCTAACGAGCAGTCCGTCCGGCTGGAGCTGCAAGCCGATTATCTGGCGGGGGTATGGGCGAATCATGCCAGGGACGATCTGGGAGTGCTGGAGCAGGGAGACTTGGAGGAAGCACTGAACGCAGCGACGGCGGTCGGCGACGATACCCTGCAGAAGAAGGCTCAGGGCTATGTCGTGCCGGAGAGCTTCACGCACGGAACGTCCGAACAGCGGAAGCGCTGGTTCTATAAGGGCTTTGAGAACGGCACGATCGAAGGCGGAGATACGTTCAATGCCAAAACACTTTAAAGCAGGGTGTTAAAGAATCAAATTCGACCTTCTTGGGCATGTTAGGTTCAAACAGTCCAAAAGGAGTGGGCGAAATGTCTAGACGAAACCGAAAATACGCCGTCCCGGGAGCGGAGCGCGGGATGCAGGCGTTTAAAGCGGAAGTGATGCGTCGTGAAGGATATGATGTGGATCCGAACCGGCCGGACGATGTGAAATATGAAGTGGCCAAGGAGCTGGGCGTTCCGCTCCAGCAAGGCGGCAACGGCAACCTGACTACCGAATCGGCCGGTCAGATCGGCGGAAAAATCGGCGGATCGATGGTCCGTGAAATGATTCGGCTTGCCCAGCAGCAGCTGGCGGACAGGGAATCTTAGGAATACTGTAACCTGCACCTTCATACAGCGGTCTCATATATTTTCACACCTAAAAAGCCCATTCTGCTTCGGACATAAACCGTTGCGGGATGGGCTTTCCATAGCGTTCAAATGATGTCGATCCTCGGATCAAGCCCGGCAGTAACAATTCAGCGTGTGATCGTTTACCATGCCGGAAGCCTGCATGAATGCATAGAGAATGGTGGAGCCGACGAATTTCATGCCTTTTTTCTTCAAAGCTTTGCTCATCGAATCGGAGATTGGGGTGGAGGCGGGCACGTCGGAAATCGACTCCCAGTGATTGATGATCGGCGTACCGTCCACGAAGCTCCACAAATAGCCGCCAAAGCTGCCGTGCTCCCTGATAATATCGAAATATACCGAAGCATTGGTGATCACGCTTTGGACCTTTAACCGGTTGCGGATAATTCCCGGATTTTGCAGTAACTCCTCCACTTTGTCCGGTCCGTATTTAACGATGATATGGGGGTCAAAATGGTCGAATGCCTCGCGGAAACTTTCACGTTTCTTCAAGATCGTGTACCAGCTCAGCCCCGCCTGCATTCCCTCCAGTGTGAGCAGTTCGAACAGCTTTTGATCGTCGTAAAGCGGTTTGCCCCATTCCTCGTCATGGTAGGCAATATATAGCGGGTCCGCGTTGACCCAGGCGCAACGAATCGCATTCTCCTTCATGGAATTTATATACTCCCTTCGAACGTTTGTTTGTATAGGCTAATTCGTTCATCATACATGGAATCCGTAAAAAAGAAAATCCCATACCTTTCATTCCATGCAAAAAAGGCCGGTCCGGCATCATTGTTAGATGACGAGGACCAGCCTTTTAAAATCGTGTCATCGATTAAAAGAATTTCAGCAGTTCTTCCTTCACTGCGTCATTCGAGCCATCGACGAGCTTTTGATGCTGCGGTTTGTCGAAGATCGCCTGAATTTGCGGCGGGAAGGTCTGTTCGATCTGGATCAGCTCGATCGCTTCATTGAACTTGGCCGGGTGAGCCGTCGCCAAGGCCACGGTGACTTCGCCCTTCGCGGTGAAGCGGCCTGCTGCGGCCACGCCGCAAGCGGTATGCGGGTCGAGCAGATAACCGAAGTCGTCGTGCACCTGTCCGATCGTGGCGAGGCAGTCGTCGTTCTCCACGCTGGCCGCGGTGAAATCACGCTGCACCTGGGTGAGCCGGTCGCCGGATACGGTAATCCGACCCTCCTGGCGGAAGCTGTCCATTAGGGAGGCAACGGAGGCTGCGTCTTCCCCTTGCAGGTAATACAGGTAGCGCTCGAAGTTGCTGGCCACCTGAATATCCATCGACGGGCTGTAAGTCATATGGAATTCTCCAGGCTGGTAGATTCCCTCGTTTACGAACCGTTCCAGAATGTTATTCTCGTTAGTGGCGAGAATCAATTTGCTGACCGGGAGACCCATCTTTTTGGCAAGGAAGCCGGCGAAGATATCTCCGAAGTTGCCTGTTGGAACGCTGAAATTCACAGCACCTGTTGCCGCGCCTTGGTTCGCGAGCTGGAAGTAAGCGTAGAAATAGTATACGGTTTGCGCCAGAATACGCGCGAAATTGATCGAGTTGATCGCCCGCAGATGGTACTCCTGCTTGAACGCCACGTCCGCGAACAGTTCCTTGATGATACGCTGACAATCGTCAAAATTGCCTTCGACCGAAAGATTCAGCACATTGGCGTCATCCACCGTCGTCATTTGCAGCTCCTGCACCTTGCTGACCTTGCCGTTCGGATGCAGGATGCAAATTTTAATGCCCTCTTTGCCGCGGACTCCCTCGATGGCCGAAGCTCCGGTATCTCCAGAGGTGGCGCCGAGAATATGGATGATGGAATTTTGTTTCCGGGAGATATACGAGTACAGGTTACCCAAAAACTGCAGAGCGATATCCTTAAAGGCAAACGTCGGTCCGTGGAACAATTCGAGAACATGCAAATTGTCCTTAACTTTGCGAAGAGGCGTTACCTCTTGGTCGCGGAACGTAGCGTAGCTGTCATTTACAAGCTGCTTCAAATCTTCACGCGGAATTTCCCCGTCGATATAGAGCGAGAAAATTTCAAGAGCCAACTCCGGGTAGGAGAGCTGTTGCCACTGGGCCAGCGTGTCTTGCGATACTTGCGGGATATGCTTTGGAACGAGCAAACCGCCGTCGTCGGCCAGTCCCATCAGAACTGCTTCCACGAAGCCGATTCCCGCCACTTTCCCCCTGGTGCTGATATATTCCATAATGATCCCCTTTACATTCAACGATTTTCAATCATTGTAACAAAAAACGTACCGTTTCCCAACCGATTTTGCAGAAAAAACAGCAGCCGTCATGGCATAGACCGAAACTGGCCATTTTCAAACCGAAATATATAGTGAACGGCCAGGCGTTGATGGTACAATATACTCAGGTCTTTACAACTAAGTCACCTCAGAATCAGGAGAGATTGCCGATGATTGCACACTATAGTCTGGTCTTTTTTTGTACCGTACTGCTAGCCGCATCGACCAATATGTTCCGTTTCAAACTGAATGACACGCTGAATAAATGGATTCTTATTATGGCAACGCTGGTTCTGGTCGAGGTGGAAGGGTATTTGTTCGATTTCCAGCATACGAATTGGATGCTGCTTGTTTTCATAGGCATCTCGGTGCTGTGCTTCGGCATTCGCGGAGGCTTGATGAGCACGTTTGCCTCTTGGTTGATTCTGTTCGCTCAATGCAGCGTGCGGGAGCTTTCCATTTGGCCGACCTACATCTTATTTGCGACCGGTGTTTATTTGCTTATAAGGCACATCAACCATTTGCGGAAAGAAGGCGATGATTGGCTCGGCAAGCTTACGGACAACTCGAGACAATTGAATGTATTCAAAGAGGTCAGCTTGTCCATGCAGCAAACGTTCAATCTGGACAAGCTGCTTCAGACGATATTAACGTCGGTGACAGCCGGTCACGGGCTCGGTTTCAACCGGGCGTTGATCATGCTCATGAATGAGCAGGGCACGAAGCTGCACGGCATCATGGGAACCGGACCTATGTCGGCCGAGGAAGGTTACGCGATCTGGGACCGGATTACGAAGCATAAGTACAAGCTCGTGGAGCTGATCGAGATCAAGGAGAAGGAGAAGTCTTCGGATCTAAAGCTGAACGAACGCGTGAAAAAGATAGAGATTCCGCTAGACAAGCCTAACTTTTTAACGAGAGTTCTGGAGAAAGGCGCCCCGCTTCATATTCAGGGAATTTCATCTGAGGAAAGCGATTCGACGCTGCAAATGTTCGCAAGGGAATTTAATATGGGTGAGATGGCGGTGTTCCCTTTAGTAAGCCAAGGGAATAAGGTCGGGGTGCTTCTGATCGACAATCCGGTCAATAAGAAGCCGATTACGGCAACCGATATCGACAGCGTGCTTCCGCTTGCCAACCAAGCTGCGATTGCGATTCAGCAATCCCGGCTATACACGGCTTTGGAGGATATGGCGCTCAAAGACGGGTTGACCGGGCTGCACAACCAGCGTGCTTTTCAATCCCTGCTGACCCCGTTCTGGCCGGGTTCCGGGGAGTCGCCGCTGGCGATTATTCTTTTGGATATCGATTATTTCAAACATTTCAACGATACGAACGGACATCTGCTCGGAAATGAGGTATTAGTACGGCTGGCTGAAGTCATCCGCTCTTCCATCCGGAAGAATGATAAGGCATTCCGTTTTGGCGGAGAGGAATTTGTAGTTCTGCTTCCGGATACGGACAAGGAAGAAGCTGCCTTTGTGGCCGAACGAATCCGGACCCAGGTGGAAAATGAAGATTTTCCGGGCGGAAATAAGCAGCCGGCAGGACGATTGACGGTAAGCTTGGGGGTAGCCTCCTCGGCGGGCACATCATCACCATTAACCCCGCTCGAGCTGGTTGATATTGCGGACCAGGCGCTGTACCAGGCTAAGGCGGAGGGCAAAAACAGGGTCGTATCCTAGGAGGGCACAACCATGACAACCGGTTTCGCTACATTTTTCATTGTGCTGCTGTTCGTTCTGACGATAGTGGCCAGCGGCAGGTATTTTTACGGTCTGGAACTCAGAGCCACTGCCCGGAGGCTAACCCGGGCTCTGAATCTGGAAATTCCGAAACTGGACTATTCCTTTGAACAAATCGTATATTTCGCTTCCTTGCCCAGCAACATCCCGTCGATCCGGAATGCGAGCCGGGACAACTTGGTCATCAAGCTGGACTACAAATCGTTATTCTTCCCGCGGTTGTCCGGGCTTAAGATGTACATTAAGACGGATACGGAGCGGATCATCCTGGCGTACCTGCCAATCAAGGACTTCCGTCTGCCTGTGCTGGATCAAATTCTGGAGAAGGGGAAGATCAATGAATCTGACTACCAGAAAATAAGCATATGCAAATTGATCCACCCGGCTACATTAAGAGAGATCTCGGAAGAAGTATTTCAACAAATTCAAGTCGGCCGTAAAGGACGCAAGCCTGCTGCGGCAGACACAGCCGATTCAAAAGAAAGAACGGTCAAAGGGATTTGACCGTTCTCCAAAGAATTTCTTTATGAATCGCAGGGTGATCGATCTGCCGGTTCATGAACCGGACCATCTCCGCATTCTCCGCCTCTACGAAAAATATAGCTTCCGTAAGTTTCCCTTCCCGGATAATCCGGCGGCAGGCTTCGGCCCCCAGCGATATGGCGCGAGCAAGCCGCTGATGCTTATCCTTCACGAACATACTTTTTAAGAGTACGGTTCGCGCATCAAACTGCTCCACGATGATCCATCCAACAGGCACCTGATGATATCGTAAAATCAAGCTGTGCTCCCTGTCGATTTGGTCCTCTTCCGCAAACGGGTCCAGGATCGGGGGATACCAGATCCCTGTTCCGTGTGCAATGACGGACCGTTCCTCTTCCGTGAGCCCGGAGAGCGGGCCGAAGGTGAATTCCTTCGGCAGCCTAAGCCGCTCTATTCTCGGCAGGTCTTCGACGACCTGCCGCAGCGGACCGCTCCAGATATGAATGCCCGGCGTCGGCGCAGCGAATCCGCAGCTTTGCAAAAAAGCTGCGCTGACGGAGCCCGTCTCCGTCCCGCCGACAAACTCCGCGCGCATCAGAGCGGCCCCGTTCTGCCGCAGCAGCGACTCCAGCATGCCGAGCAGCTGGCGGCCAACGCCTTTGCGGCGATACGGCGGGTCGACCGCCAGCGCGCGCAGCTGCGCCGTTTTGGCGCCGCCGGTTGCCGGGTGGCCTGCCTGCAGGCTGGCTACCGCCAAGCCGACCGGCCGGCCATCCAGGCTTGCCCCAAGCGCCGCATAAGACGGAGGGAGCTCCTGCATCAATGGCAGGAGCTCCTTCGGCGTCAGCGCGCTAAAAGCGGCCGGGATAGCGCCGCGATAGGCGCGAACCTCAATCTTGCTCATGAGAGAGGGTACGGACGGGAATTGTAATTGGCTCTTCCATGATCAGTTGATTTTTTGCGAAATCCGTAAATCCTTCAATTCTAATTTCAAACCTTCCGGAAGGTAGGCTGGATATTTCCGTAATGAAACGATCATCCAGGCGGATTGTCAGTTGGCTTTGACCTGGCAAGGAGCTGCTGACATTGAAGTCATTGCCGAATTCCAGAGGAATTGAGATACTATTTTCTTCTTCGGATGAATCGTAATTGTAGGTAATATTAATGTCCTGAAACGAACCTAACAGCGGTTCGCTGGAGACCAGTGTGATATTGCCGTCGCTATACGTGCTTTCGGTAACGCTGATCGTCGGTGCAACTTCGTCCCATGTGATCGGCAGCTCCACTTGCTGTACGAGGTCGGGGGCCCCCAGATCGGTCAGCTTAAATAGGAGGGAAGCTTCCTCATTGTCATATTCGGCCGGCAGGGAAATGTCTACGCCCTCTGAGGTTTTATCGACTTGGATCTCGCTATCGCTCGATTCGATATCAATATACCCTACCCGTTGATCGTCCATAATTACTTTGAAATCGTGCTCTTCCGAGTCATTAGGCACAATATTCACATAAAGCTCCTGATCCTGATCGGCGCGCTGAATTTTAATGAGATTGTTAATGTTCCGTTTATTATATTGTTCGATAGGGGGCCCATTTTCGATGGAGATAGCACCTTCCATCAATTGGCGATTCATCACAAAGGAGGCGTTCTCAGCCAAGGATAACATAAGAGGTTTCACTTGTGCGTCCAGAAGGTTCGCGTGTGCATTTTCCAAGGAGTAAATAGCCATCACTATGGACTCAGGCAAGGCTTCCGAGCTGTCGCGGATGATTTTAGCGCTGTCGATAGCCTCTTGAAGAAGATCAATTTCATCCTGTGGATAATTACCAACAAGAACTCCCGGTTCAGCTGTCAACAGAAGCTGCTCGGCTTCCTCAATAAGCTTGGAAAGATAGGCTGCAGGGTCTTCTTGATATGTGATAGTTTTATTCGTGACAGCCGGTGACAATTTGCCCGAAGTGCTCCGAATCGCTTGTTCTGAAGGTTGAATATTGTACGATAAATTTACGGATTCTCCTAGTCTCAGGATGGAAGTTGTTTCGATCAGGACGGATTTGCCTTGAATATGAATGCTTTTAATATAAACCGTGGAGTCTTGTTCCTCGATTTCAGAGGCTTTTGTGAGTCTAAAATTTTCTGGAGTCGGCTTGTAACGTTCGTCCAATGTCTCGTTGTAGGTCATGACAATCGTCCGGCCGTTGCTAAAAGAAAGCGTCGGCTGCGCCAATTCCGTTTCCACAGGCGTACCCGGGTTGGTGCTTCCACCGCCGCTGTTGCTTCCGCCGCCACTGCTACTACCGCCGCCGCTGTTTCCAGTATTCGCTGGAGGTGTCGTTGGAGCAGGGGTTTGAGGCGGGGTTGTTCCCGAACCTGTTCCTGTTTCTTCTGAAGGAGGAGTGGTTTGATTTTTTAATTCTTCAGCCTTCTTGAGAAACTTGGCAGCTACTTGAGCTACAGCTTGTCTTTCCGCGTTGCCGGAGGGGTTGAAGGTACCGTTAGTATTGCCGGAAATTAGCCCCAGTTCGACGGCTGCGGCTACCGCATCTTTGGCGTAATCGGCGATCTTGCTGGCATCGGAGAATTTCAGCTCTGCGCCTTTTCCCGTAGCATCTACACCCAGTGCGCGCACAAAAAGCACGGCCATATCCTGGCGGGATAAGTTCGCTCCCGTACCGAATTTGCCGTCCCCTACGCCATTAATTAGGCCGGCCTTCACGGCTGCCTCGATGTAAGCGAACGCATAATGAGGTTCAGGAACGTCGGAGAAGGTTGCCGTCGGCGGTACGGATTGCGTATCCAGATTCAATGCTTTGGCCAAAATGATCGCGAAATCCTGCCGCTCGATTTTTCCCGTAGGATCGAATTTGCCGTCCCCTTTTCCATTGATAATACCCTTCTCAACCAGTTCCTGGATCGCGTTCTTTGCGTAGGAGCCGTCGATATCGGACAGCGTCGTCGCCGCCGAAACGGGAAGCGCGAGGGCACTAAGCAGTGCCGCGGTCGTCATGACCTTGATTACGAGCTTTTGATTCTTCATTCTGGTGTGATCCCCCTTAGGATTCTATGAATATGATTCTATTAAAATCTGTCTCTCAAGTTGTAGTTTCCAGCTTTTATCATAATGGATTGCTTAAATGTTGTAATTATTTTTTTTCAAAATTTAAAAATTCAATATTAAAGCGATATCTTCCTCGCCATCCGAACCCATGCCCAGGCCTCCGCATAGCATATACAACCACTTTGGAAGTAAAGGAAGGGCGTGGTTTAGTAATGGGAATTCAGCTTACGGCAATCCATTACGTGTACTTGGCATTCATCGTGTTTATTCTGGCATTGTTGATCAAACGGCGGGATACGACGATGATCTGCGTGGCGGGTATTTTTCTGCTCGGTTTGCTTGCGACGGAGACGCTGAGCGGTTCGGTTTCGGGGGTTTTCAACTCTTTTATTTATGCGACAAAAGAATTGATGGGGACGATCATGATCATCTCGATCATCGTGGCGATGAGCCGGGTTCTGATCATCACGGGAATTAATGAAACGATGGTCGCGCCGCTGACTCGTTTTATCCGTACGCCGACCGTCGCTTTTTGGGGGATCGGCCTGATTATGATGGTGACCTCGTTCTTCTTCTGGCCGTCACCTGCAGTTGCTTTAATCGGCGCCGTGCTTTTACCGGTTGCGCTTCGTGTCGGACTTCCCGCTCTGGGAGCCGCCGTGGCGATGAATTTGTTCGGTCATGGCATCGCGCTGTCCGGGGACTATATTATACAAGGAGCTCCAAAGTTGACGGCCGATGCGGCCGGTCTGCCGGTTAGCGAGGTCATGGCAGCCAGTGTGCCGTTGGTGATAGTGATGGGTCTAGTGACTACGGTGACGGCATTCTGGATGATGCGAAGGGATATGAAGCGGGGGACATGGAGGGATGGGCTCGTCACGGAGAATTCGTCCTCCGCGTTGCTTTCCCTCAATATCCGGATCGAGGAGCGCGCGGTGATATCGCCGGGCACAAGAAAAACATTGGCGGTTCTCATTCCTCTCCTGTTTCTTGCTGACGTGGTAGCGATGTTTTGGCTGAACCTGCAGGGCGGGGACGCGACGGCACTCGTTGGAGGAACCGCCGTGCTGATATTGATTGCCGTCACTTTGCTGGCTCACCGGAATCGGGGACTTGAACAAGTGACGTCATATATGATCGACGGATTCGTTTTCGGATTTAAAGTGTTCGGCCCTGTCATTCCCATCGCCGCGTTCTTTTATTTGGGCGACGCGGCGTTTACGGATCTGTTCGGCAAAGTGCTTCCGGAAGCCTCGCACGGGATCGTCAACGACCTCGGGGTTGCACTCGCGAACAGCGTTCCGCTGAACGGCGCGGTGGGAGCCGTAACGTTGACCGTGACCGGCGCGATCACCGGCCTCGACGGCTCCGGCTTCTCCGGCATCTCCCTCGCCGGGTCGATCGCCCAGCTGTTCGCGGTCGCTACTCAATCCGGTGCCGCCACGCTGACGGCGCTCGGGCAGATCGCCGCCATCTGGGTCGGCGGCGGCACGCTGATCCCGTGGGCGCTCATCCCGGCCGCGGCCATCTGCGGCGTCAGCCCGTTCGAGCTGGCCCGGCGCAATCTGAAGCCGGTGCTGATCGGCCTCGGCGTCACAACAGTCGTCGCGATGTTTTTGCTGTAACGACTGGCGAGTGACAGCGGGCTTTCGCTTTCCTAGGCTAGCCCGGTCCAGCCCAGTCCTGTCCCTAATTAACTGGATTTTCTACAGCTAATTTCAAATAAAAGAGACCTGACGCTGAAATAACTGTAAAACCTACAGTTATTTCAGGTCAAACTCAGCTAATCCTTGTATATGGAGTAATTAACTGCAGATTTTGCATTTAATTACTCCGAAACGCCTTAAACGAGAAAAATAGCTGTAGGTTTTACATCTAATTTCTTCGAATAGTCCCAAAGTTGCTGGGAATCGCCTAAAAGGAGCGACTAACCTTTATCAACTCACCTTAACTCACACTCAACCAGCACACTCAACCAGCACACTCAACCAGCACACTCAACCAGCACACTCAACCAGCACACTCACCCAACTCTACTCTAACCAACTTCCCCCTTTATCCCCAAAATTGCCTTTCCTCGCCGTATTTCGCTAGCTCCGTCCCAACACTTTCTTAGCACTTTTCCAGTGCCTTCCCCGCACTTTCCCAGCTTCTGCCCAACTTGTCTCCAGTCAATTAAAGTAATCCAGGACATTGTGAGCCAGCTTGTATCGGACGAGCCTTTGGCCGGTTCCGCGGAGAGAGGGGAGCAGCCAGCCTTTGTCGCATAACCTCTGCAGCATCTGGACGGCTGTTCTGTGATTGACTCCAAAGTGGAGTTCTACATCTTTTGGGCGAATTTGTCCGGTCATTTGGACAGCGAGTCGAATGAGCTCCTTCTCGGCGAAAATAGCCCGGTCAGACGGGGCAAATTCTGCCTGATATCGACTCAAGGCCATTCGCAATAAGGTTATGCATAGCTCGGGACGCTGCTCCACATCATCATAAGCAAAGGAGATCACGTGGCCGCCCATCGCATACAGGAAGGTTTCGCGGTTCAGTTCGTTGCTGAACTTTTGTCTGTCCATGTCCCGGGAATGGGAGGCATACCCTTTGATTTCGATCATGAGTTTCACATACCCCGGTATCCAGGCGAAATCCGTAAAATAGGGCCTGCCCCGCCAATCAGAAACTTCATACTCCGGGTGGAGATGTTCTAAGTTGCCTCGCAATGGCCACCAAACATTTCGAAGAAATAGCTTTTCTGCGTGAAGATGACCTCGCTCCAGCCGTCCCCGGCGTTCTCCCTTTCTATTCGCCAAATGCTCATGAATCCAGATTTCGTGCGCTTCCTCAAACCTCATTGTTAAACATCCTCTCGCTAAAAAATAAAAACGCCCCGCCTCACTCTTCCGAGTGAAACGGGACGTTCTTCGTCTCTTCTATATCCAGTATATGCTAAATTCCCTTCGGTAACTATATTTGATCTGGTGTTTAAAAATAAATAATAAAAATAGCTGTAAAATCTACAGTTAATTTTGCACAAATCTATTACGAGAAGAAAATTACTGTAAAACCTGCAGTTATTTCTGCCTAAACAAGCCCTTTTATAACATTACAGCCCAATTAACTGTAGGTTTTGCATCTAATTGCTCCGAAACGCCCCAAACGAGCAAAATAGCTGTAGTTTTTCCCGTTAATTGGGGTGGAGGGGGACATGGAAATTGGACAGGGATTGGGCAGGGATTGGATAGGGACAGGAAAATTGGACAGGGATTGGATAGGGACAAGAAATGGGCAGGCTACAGGGCGCAGGGGGCGGGAAATGAACACGGGCCTGGGCACAAGAAAAAATTACACTTCCAATAAGAAGAACTTCCTCTCTTCTGGAATAAAGGAGATGTGATAGGATAGGAAGAAATAGGAAAATTAGAACAACGGAACGTTAGTAAAAAAGTACATAAAAGGAGGATCTACGTTGAAACAAACGTTAAAAGAACAGCCGAACCATTTAGCCGGTGCCGATGGGCTCCGAGCCTTGGCGTGTCTGGGCGTTATTTTTCATCATCTTGCGCAAACCATGGCAGTATCGCAGCAAAAGCCCCCGGTTCAGGAGTGGCAATCCTTTCTGATCTTGGGCAACGTAGGCGTAAGTATCTTTTTCGTGCTTAGCGGTTTTTTGTTGGCTTATCCTTTTTGGAAACGCTACCTTCATGAAGGGGAATATCCCAGCATCAAACAGTACGTCGTCCGCAGAGCGGCAAGAATCATACCCGGTTACTACTTCGCCTTTATCCTCTGCATGATTCTGGTGCTGACCCTCAACATAGACTCACCGCATTTTTGGCTCCGCTCCTTAACCGGTTTGACCTTCACCTCGGGATTTCACTACACCACCTTTTTCCCTTCGGAAATCAACGGACCGTTCTGGTCGATCAGCTTTGAAGTGTTCAGTTATATTCTTATGCCTCTTTTTATGTATGGTCTGTTTAAGCTGTTTAGCAAAAAGAGATCTTTTCCGGCAGCAATGCTTTACTGGGTCGGCGTGCTGCTATTGATTGTGGTGGTCAACCAGTTGATTCACCGGTTTCTCACGCCGGGTGAGGAATTGCGCGGCTGGCAGTATGGACTCATCGGCGGCGCTAAATTCTGGATGCCTAATTACAATCCGATCGGATTATTCGGCCACTTTTCAATTGGAATCATCGCGTCTGGTCTGGTTTGCCGTTTTCAGAAAGCCGAGGTAACGGCAACGCTTCGAGTCGCCGGACTCTTTGATGCGCTTAGCGCAATCAGTTTGATCGCCGCCGCACTCTTTCTCTGGTTGGCCCGCCATAAACCGGAATTCAGTTTGAGCATCCAGCAGCAACCGTTCTTCTTTCCCTTTTTCACGATCCTCATCGGCTGCTTCCTCATGACGGTCCCGTTCTCCCGCTGGGTCGGCAAAGGCATGGACAATCCCTTTTTCCGGTATACGGCCAAGGTGTCATTCGGATTGTATATTTGGCATAACCTATTAATGACGCTAGCGGTCAAGTATTGGATCAAGGATTTCCACTTTGGAGGCATCGTGGATCTGGACCGGTGGATTTGGCTTTCGCTTGGCGTTCTTGCGGTTTCTTACGCAATTGCTTCATTATCGTATTTTCTTTTAGAGAAGCCGATTTTGGATCGTTCCCATCGGTATAAGGGTTCACAGAGGGCGCCAAAGAACGGAGCAAAAAAAGCTGCTTAATACTTAGAGAAAATATGATATTATGAAAGAAATTCATAAATGAGGTGAGTATTTCTTGATCGGACGCAGTGGTAATCCTACTTTGAAAGAAAGCACTTTTGAAAGGCACGAGCAATTCTCCGGCATGAATGCGATGACGATTGAAGGGACAGTCAACAAAGCTTTCATTACGTTGGTTATCCTTTTGGGCAGTGCGTTCAGTACATGGATGCTTTATTTTGACGGCTACAATGTGATCCCTATGGCAATCGGGGGGGCGATCATCGGCTTTATTTTGGCCCTGATTACCAGCTTTGTCCCTAAGGCTTCGCCCTATTTGGTTCCGATTTACGCCATCGCGGAAGGGATGTTCCTGGGCGCGATCTCCGCACAATACGAATCGCTTCTTAACGGAATTACGCTGCAAGCCGCATTGCTGACGATGGGCGTATTCCTGGCTTTGCTTATCGCGTACAAGACGAAATTGATTAAAGCTACCGAAAACTTCAAGCTGGGCGTCATCGCCGCTACTGGCGGGATCGCACTTGTTTACTTGTTGAGCTTTATTCTGGGAATGTTCGGCATCACCATGCCGTATCTGCATGACAGCTCGTTAATCGGCATCGGGATCTCGGTAGTGATCGTTATCGTGGCCGCATTGAATCTCGTGCTCGATTTCGACTTTATCGAAAGAGGAGCAGAGCAAGGGGCTCCTAAATACATGGAGTGGTACGGAGCATTTGGTTTGATGGTCACACTCGTGTGGCTGTACCTCGAAATGGTACGTCTGCTCGCCAAAATTGCGAGCCGCGATTAATCGGGCATATCGCTCGCTGAAATTCCATAAGAAAAGGCTGACGGGAGTTTTGCTCCTGCCAGCCTTTTTTTTTGCATCAGATCCGTTTTAACCGATCTCTTTGATCCCGGCTACCTCATAAGTAATGAGTTCGCTCCCGAGAATCGGAGATTCCTTCTTGGCCTCGCCGTCCGATGGGCCCGAACCTGCGCCGGGACGCTGGTGCGCGGCTTTAAAAGCATCGCTGTCTTTCCAAGCGTGAAAATCCTCAATCGATTCCCAATAAGTGTTGACGTTCAGCTCATCATAATCCGTCAGGTTCTGGGTGAGCAATACCTCCACCTTAAGGATGCCTTTTGACGAGTCTAGCGGGCCCGCTGCGGTAAAGCGGGGAGCCATCGCTGCGGCCATGCCTTTTTTAACCTTAATCCGGTTAGTTACTACGATCATCATGAACAGCTCCTTTCTTTGGACGTTAATGTGTCGTAACCTCGGGTGTACAGCCTGTACCCTGATTCATGACTAGTATAGAGCTTTTGAAGGTGGAATAAAAGTTTGCCCAAACCTCAGTCGCCAAGCAATAATCTGGTATCCTGAACTTGCTTGTGTTCATATTAAAAATTTGGGACAATAGAACAGATTGCACTCAATAGCAGGAGATCATTCATAGTTTTTCAAAAGAAAGAGGCAGGCACATGAATAAACCATCCATTTATGGATTAACTTTAGATCAGCTCGGGGCTTGGCTGGAGGAACACGGCCACAAAAAATCCCGGGCCTTGCAGGTATGGGACGGCTTGTACCGTCAACGGACGTCCGATTTTGGGATGATGAATGCGGTGAAGCCGGAGGTAGCGGCTTTGCTGGAGGAGCACTTTTCCATTCAAACGCTGGCTGTGCATACAAAACAGGAGTCTACCGACGGAACCGTCAAATTCCTGTTCAAGCTGGAAGATGGCAATCTGATTGAGACGGTGCTGATGAGACATAAATTCGGGTTGTCCGTATGCGTGACGACGCAAGTAGGCTGCAATATCGGCTGCAGCTTTTGCGCCAGCGGCTTACTGAAGAAGAGCAGGGATTTAACGTCGGCGGAAATTACGGAACAGATCATGAAGGTCCAGCATTTCTTGGATGCTGCCGGTAAAGGAGAACTGGTCAGCCATATCGTGGTTATGGGGATCGGCGAACCGTTCGACAATTTCACGCATCTCGTGAACTTCTTGCGCACGGTGATGGATGCCAAGGGTCTGGCAATCGGACCTAGACATATTACCGTATCGACCAGCGGACTTGCGGACAAAATCCGGGAATTCGCGGATCTCAACCTCCGCGTGAATCTGGCCGTATCGCTGCATGCGCCGAACAATGAACTGCGCACGCGGATTATGAAGATTAACCGAGCTATTCCAATCGAGGAATTGTTGCCGGCGATCGATTACTTTATGGAGAAGACGAACCAGCGGGTCACGTTGGAGTATATTTTGCTGCGGGAGGTCAACGACCAGCGCGAGCATGCGATGGAATTGGCGGAGCTGATCGGAGACCGGAGACCTTCAATCAACGTCAACCTGATTCCGTACAATCCCGTCGACGAGCACAGCCAATACCAGCGCAGCGACCAGGATGCGATTCTGGGCTTTTACGACGAGCTCAAGAAGCAGAACGTCAGCGTCAGCGTCCGGTTGGAGCACGGAACGGACATCGACGCCGCATGCGGTCAGCTTAGAAGCAAGCAAATTAAACGGATGGAGAAAACGCCGTCATAAGCATATCATCATAATGCCGATGTAATCGCGCTGGCATGATCGCCGCGTTGGCATAATCGTGCTAGCACAATCATGTGGCGGTGGACTGCTTTGGAAATTCACTTTCCGGGGCAGTTTTTTTGTAGGTAGGGTTGGGTAGGGCCCATCGGGTCCAGTGGGGGTCCAGTGGCGGTCCAGTGGTGGTCCCCAATTAACTGCAAAATCTACAGCTAATATTTGAATTTGCAGGGTTGCGCGATAATTAACTGTAAAACCTACATCTAATTCAATGGATTCCGAAGGTATCGGGCTATTTGCGTGCAATTAACTGTAGTTTTTCCAGCTAAATGCTGCAAATGAGCCGAATGGGCTTAAATAACTGTAGGTTATACAGTTAATTAACATTGAGCAGTTTAAGTAACTTTAACCCCAGTAGAAGAACCTCACAGCACCATGTAGATGGAGCGAGCAAATAGTAACAGTACCGCAGGAGTCATAGTAACAAGAACCCCACCAGAAGTAACCTCACAGCACCATGTAGATGGAGCGAGCAAATAGTAACGGTGTCGCAGTAGTTAGAGTAACAAGGATCCCATCAGAAGTACCTTCACAGCACCCTGTAGATGGAACGAGCAGATAGTAACAGTACCGCAGTAGTTAGAGTAACAAACAGGTTATTGCAGGGAAACGTGACTGGCAGGGGCTGTAGACAGAGGGTAAAATCAGGCTCAACTATTATTTTTATTATTAAAATGATGTCCGTACATCAAAAATATCTAAAATTCAATCATGAAAGCGTTGACACTTCCTTCTCAGGTTGTTATTATGAAACCATCAAAGAGGTGTTCAAAGAGTCGGGTTATCACTTCGTGCACGGAGAGCGGCCCCTGGACAAGCTCTTTAGCCAAGAAAAATAGAATGGCAGAGGATAGAGTATGGAACAAGAGAGACGTTTAACGATCAAGGAATTGGCCAAGCAAATCGGGGTTTCCGTTGCTACGCTGGACCGGGTGTTGAATAACCGGGGTAACGTAAAGCGCCAAACCTACGATAAGGTCATGGATAAGATCAAAGAATTGAATTATATGCCCAACAAATCTGCGAGCTTCTTGTCGCGGATGAATGATTATTCCATGGCGATTGTGTTCCCTGAACTTCCGGAATATTTCTGGAAGCAGGTGGAGAAGGGCGTTCAGATTGCAATCGATGAATTCCGCGATTACGGTCTTAACGTCACCATCATCCGCTCCGAGAAATACGATCTGGACCCGCAGAAGAAAATTGTGCAGCAATTGATCGATTCCGGAAAATACGACGCGATTGCACTGTCGCCGAACGATCCGCAGGAAATGGCCGATCTGATCGACCGCGGTGTGGATCAAGGGATTGCCATCTGCACGTTCAACAGTGACTCACCGCTCAGCAAGAGGTTGTTCTATGTAGGCTGCGACTACCGGATTGCCGGCCGCCTCGCGGCGGATGCGTTGTGCAAGTTTCTCGGAGGCAAGACGCGGGTAGGCTTGGTAATGTCCTACACGAATTTTCAGATGCAGCAGAAGGTGACGGGATTCCGTGAAGTCGTTGCGGAATACGACCATATTGAAATGGTCGGGCCGCTCAAGTTAAGCCAGGAGGATTATGAATCTCCCGAGGCTTTCGCCGATTACTTCCGGCAAGCGGACGGTATTTACGTATCCAGTGCCCGGCTCGACGTCGTCGCCAAACATCTGGAAGAGTATCCCGCAGAGAACCGACCGGTTCTGATCGGTCACGACATGACGGACGAAACCTATCAATATATGAAAAAAGGGATCGTCACCGCAACGATCTGCCAGGACCCGGTGAATCAGGGATATCTGACGGTCAAATCGATGTTCGACCATCTTGTGACCGGCGACAAAGTCGGCATGAAAGAAAACATCACCAAGCTGGAGCTGGTGACCAGAGAAAACGCGCGTTATTACATCTGAACAGTAAATGAGTAATAACGCTGTTTTTTACCTCAAAATGATGTACGTACATCATTTTATGATTGGTAATATGATTTGAATATGAGTGATGTTATGGCAGAAGTTAGATGTCGGCATAACTGCCTACCGTTTTCTAAGACATCAGGACAAACGGCAGTGCATGCAAATAAACAACACAGTAGGGGGAAAGGTCATGTTCAAAAATGTAAGGGCTCTCATGGTGGCAATGGTAGCATTGGTTGTCTTGTTATCGGCATGCGCTCCAAAAACGGAGTCGGGTTCCGGCAATTCGGGAAGCTCCGGCAAAGACGGAGACAAGGTTGTCATTCAATGGTGGGATTCGATGACCAGCGAAGCCACTCAAGGCGCGTTGAAAGAGATCATCGCCGATTACGAAGCTGCTAACCCGAACGTAAAAATCGAACGGACTTATATTTCTTTTGCGGATATTAAAAACAAATTACTGCTCGGATCGGTCGGCAATCAAATGCCGGACATCGTTTGGCTGGACAATCCCGATCACCAAGCATTTGCCGCTGCAGGCATCCTGGCGGACTTGACTGAACCGATCAAGGAATGGGGACAAGCGGATAAATATTACGAAGGCCCTTGGTCCTCGACCGTGTATGATGGCAAGAACTATGGGGTGCCGATCGGAAGCAACAACCTGGCCCTCTATTACAACAAAGATATGTTTGAAGCCAAAGGCTTGACGCCTCCAACGAACTGGGAAGAACTGAAAGAAGCCGCCAAACAACTGACTACGAAGGATGTGTACGGTTTTGCGATGACCGCGGTGAAAACCGAAGAAGGTACCTTCCAGTTCCTTCCGCTGATGTACCAATCCGGTTCGGATATCACGAACTTCAACAGCGAGGGTACGATCGAGGCGGCTACGCTGCTCCAGGATATGGTGAAGAATGGCTATATGTCCAAGGAAGTCATTAACCAGAAGCAATCAGATACCGTAGTGCAATTCTCGACAGGCAAAGTGGCAATGATGATCAACGGTACTTGGCAGATTCCACTCCTGAAAAAAGAAGGCAAAGTAAACTGGGGCGTTGTCCAATTGCCGGAGAACAAGCAAGGCGGTACCATTCTCGGCGGGGAAAACTGGGCGATTACAAACGCATCCAAAAATAAGGATATCGCCTTCGATATTATCAAATTCGCCAACGAGCCAGAACGTTTGAAGGCGTTTGATCAGGCTGCCGGACGCCTCCCAAGCCGTTCCGACCTGCTGCAGGATCCGTTCTGGCAGGATGACAAGGATCTGAAAGTGTTTGCCGATGCGATGGAAGTCGCTAAAGCGAGAGCGTACGGACCGGAATATCCGAAAATGTCCGAAGCTATCCAAATCATGATTCAAGAAGTCATTTCCGGAAGCAAGACACCGGAGCAAGCAGTGAAAGAAGCGGGCGACAAAATTGAGCCGCTCCTGAAAAAATAACAGCATTGTAATAGTTAGGCGGGATGCGCAGGGTCGAGAAAGAAAACCTCTGCGTGTCCCTCATACCAACAGAAATAGGGGGAGAGGTTATGTCCCACAAGTCAGGAGCAAGCGGGAGTTATACGCTGTCCCGTAAAGCGAAATGGTTTTCATCGTGGAACAGTTATTTGTTTGTATTGCCTGCGTTAGTATTTATGGTGATTTTCATCGGCTTTCCGCTGATCTACAACCTGATCATGAGTTTTCAGAACGTCAACGTTTACAACTTGAGCGGGAAACATGATTTTATCGGTTTCGCCAATTACATGAAATCCTTAAAAGATCCCGTATTCTATACGGCTTTGCAAAATTCCGTCGTATTTACAGTGTTGAGCTTGTTCTTTCAATTTACAATCGGCTTTGCGCTCGCGTTGTTCTTTAATTTGAAATTTCCGGGACGCAATCTGTTCCGTTCCTTAATGCTGCTGGCCTGGATGCTGCCGGTGGTCATCAGCGGTACCGTGTTTCAGTGGATGATGTCCGGGGATTTCGGGGTCATCAACTATTTTCTCCAAACGTTAGGAATCATTGACCATCCGATCAACTGGCTGAGCGAAGGAAGCACCGCATTGCTCGGTACGGTGGTAGCGAACATCTGGATCGGGATTCCGTTCAATATGATCATTCTGTTGTCCGGTCTGCAAGGCTTGCCCGACCACTTGTATGAAGCGGCCAAGCTGGACGGGGCCAACCGGCTCGTACAATTCCGGCACATTACCCTCCCGCTGATGCGCCCGACAATTCTCGTGCTGCTGATTCTGGGTATCATCAATACCTTCAAAGTGTTCGACCTGATTTTCATCATGACCTCGGGCGGGCCGGTAACGTCTTCGACTGTACTGCCGATTTACGCGTATCAAATGTCCTTCACGACGCTTGAATTCAGTCAGGGCGCTTCGGTGTCGATGATCATGTTCTTGATTCTGATCGTCATTTCCATCGTGTACCTGAGAATGTCCAGCAAAGAGGAGGTCCACTAAATGACAAAGACAAAATGGCGTTCCGCCGGTGGAACCTTGATCGGCATTCTGATTATGATCGTCTTTCTTTTCCCGGTATATTGGATGGTTAAAACCTCGGTCACGCCGGTTACGGAGCTTTATCACAATCCACCTCATATTTTGCCGGTCGCGGCTACGTTCGAATCGTATATCAACAACTTTGTCCGAAACCAGGACATGATCGGCTATATCGGAAACAGCTTCATTATCGCCGCGGGAACCATGATTCTGTCGCTGCTCCTGTCGGTTCCGGCAGCCTACGCTTTGGCACGGCTCTCCATTAAGGGGAAAGCGCTGATCATGATTTCGGTGCTGTCGATTCAAATGCTGCCGGGAATTATGATGGCGATGCCGCTCTATATCATGTTTTCCAAGGTCCAGCTGATCGACAATTTCGCTGGACTGATCTTTGCGGATTTAATTCACTCGCTGCCGTTTGCAATTATTACGCTCCGTCCGTTTTTCCTGGCTTTGCCGGGCGGGCTGGAGGAAGCGGCGAAGATCGACGGCTGCAACAAGTTCACCTCGTTTACTAAAATCATCCTGCCGCTGGTAAAACCCGGCTTGATGACGGTCGGCGCCTTCTGCTTCCTGTTCGGGTGGGGAGACTTTATTTTCGCCCTGACGCTGACCTCCAGCAACGAAGTTCGTCCGTTGACGCTCGGACTGTACCGCTTTATCGGGCAGTACGGCACTGAATGGAACAACCTGATGGCCGTGGCTACGCTGGCGGCTTTGCCGATCATCATCATCTTTGTGTCTATGCAGAAATATGTGGTCGGCGGCGTTACGGCCGGGGCCATGAAGGATTAAAGGCGGAATTGCACCGCCTGCCTATGAAAGGGGAGAGGGCATGAAGCCTTTGGTATATATTGCGCGGGAATTGCCTGAGGAAGCGGCGGAGTTCCTGGAACAACATTGCGAATGCCGGTATTGGCAAGGGCCGGGAGATATTACCGATGCCAAGCTGGCGGAGGAAGTCGGGGAGGCCGAAGGGCTGTTAGTGACGGGAACGCCGATTCATGAAAAGGTGCTCGCCGCCGGCCCCAACCTGAGAGTCGTAGCAAATTTGTCGGCGGGATATAACAACTTGGACTTACAGGCCCTAAAAGAACGGAGAATCGTAGCCACCCATACGCCTTACGTCTTGGACGATACGGTAGCCGACCTGGCGATGGCGTTACTCCTGGCGTCCGCCCGCAGAGTGCCGGAGCTCGACCGCTTGGTGAAGGCAGGACAATGGAAAAAGGGCATGGATGCGGAACTGTACGGATTGGATGTGCATCATAAACGGCTCGGCATCATCGGTATGGGCCGGATCGGCGAGGTGGTAGCCCGCCGGGCGAGCCTCGGTTTCGAAATGGATGTGGCGTACTACAACCGCCGGCGCAAGCCGGAAGCGGAGGAACGGCTTGGATTGACCTACTGCGGGCTGGAGGAATTGCTGAGCACCTCGGATTTCGTGCTCCTTCTAACCCCGCTGACGCCGGAGACCCGGCATTTGATGGATGAGGCGCAGTTCAAGCTCATGAAGCAAAATGCTGTTTTTATCAACGTTTCCCGCGGGGAGACGGTTCGGGAAGAAGCGCTCGTCAAAGCGCTTGAGGAGAAATGGATCGCAGGCGCGGGGCTGGACGTCTACGAGCAGGAGCCGGTTTCGCCGGACCATCCGCTTCTGCGGATGGACCATGTGGTAACCCTGCCGCATATCGGGTCGGCCACGGCCGAAACCCGGATCAATATGGCGATGTCCGCCGCAAAAAATCTGGTGAACGCACTGACCGGCCAATCGCCGCTGGATATTGTGCCGGAGCTTAGGCCGTATTTTTTATAAATATATATAGACAGGTGGAGGAACAGGGATGAAATTTACTGATGGGTATTGGCACGTAAGACCGGGGGTTACGCTCAACTATCCGGTGGAGGTTCGAAGCGTACGCACAACGCCGGAGCAACTGACCGTACTGGCTTCCTGCAAAAAAATCATCACGCGTGGCGACACGCTGAATACCGCGATTCTGACCGTCAACTACACTTCCCCCATGCCGGACGTTATTGCGGTGGAACTGGTTCATCACAGCGGCAAGCTGCCTAAGGGGCCGGTATTTGAAAAGCATGTCGACGAAGGGGTACAGGTATCGGTCGAAAATGGCGAGGAGATCGCAACTCTGACCAGCGGAAATCTTAGTATTGAGGTCCATAAGAACGAGGGCTGGAGCACGCATTTCATGTACAATGGCAAGCGTCTGACCGGAAGCGGCTATAAGAGCCCTGGGCATATGAAAATGCCCGACCAATCCACCTACATTCGTGAACAGCTGGATTTGGGCGTAGGTGAATACATTTACGGGCTCGGCGAACGCTTTACACCGTTCGTGAAAAACGGGCAGGTCGTCGACCTGTGGAACGAAGATGGCGGAACGTGCAGTGAGCAGGCTTACAAGAACGTACCTTTCTATCTCTCCAACTATGGCTATGGCGTGTTCGTCGACCATCCGGAGCGCGTCTCCTATGAAGTGGCTTCGGAGGTCGTATCCAAGGTGCAGTTCAGTGTACCTGGCGAAACGTTAAAATATTATATCATCGGCGGTTCCAACCTGAAGGAAGTGCTGAACAACTATACCAAGCTGACCGGAAAACCGGCGCTGCCGCCGGCCTGGTCTTATGGCCTGTGGCTGACGACGTCGTTTACGACCAGCTATGACGAGGGCACGGTAAACAGCTTCATCGACGGCATGATCGAGCGCGACATTCCGCTGCACGTGTTCCACTTCGATTGCTTCTGGATGAAGGAGTTTCATTGGTGCGATTTTCAGTGGGACAAGGACGTGTTCCCGGATCCACAAGGCATGTTGAACCGCTTAAAAAGCAAGGGCCTGAACATCTCCGTCTGGATCAACTCCTACATCGCGCAGCAGTCGTACTTGTTCGATGAAGGCAAGGAGAACGGCTATCTGGTGAAAACGAAGGACGGCGACGTCTGGCAATGGGATCGCTGGCAGGGCGGCATGGGGCTGGTCGACTTCACGAACCCGGCCGCGGTACGCTGGTATCAGGACAAGCTGAGAGCGCTGATCGACATGGGCGTCGATTGCTTCAAGACCGACTTCGGCGAACGGATTCCGACGGACGTGGTTTATTTCGACGGCTCGGATCCGGTCAAGATGCACAACTATTACACGCATTTGTACAACAAAGCGGTGTTTGAAGTGCTGGAGGAGACAAAGGGGAAAAATGAAGCGATGGTGTTCGCCCGCTCGGCAACGGCAGGAGGACAGCAGTACCCGGTTCATTGGGGCGGCGACTGCTCGGCCACCTACAACTCCATGGCCGAAACGCTGCGCGGCGGTCTGTCGCTGGGTCTGTCGGGCTTCAGCTTCTGGAGCCACGACATCGGCGGCTTCGAGAGCACGGCCACCCCGGACCTGTACAAGCGCTGGTCCGCCTTCGGCCTGCTGTCCTCGCACAGCCGCCTGCACGGCAGCCAGTCCTACCGGGTGCCATGGCTGTTCGACGATGAAGCAAGCGACGTGCTGCGCCACTTCACGAAGCTGAAATCCACGCTGATGCCGTATCTGTACGGCACCAGCGTGGAAGCGACCCGGACGGGCGTGCCGGTCATGCGCGCCATGGTCCTGGAATTCCCGGGCGACGCGTCCTGCGAAACGCTGGACCGCCAGTATATGCTGGGCGACTCGCTTCTCGTCGCCCCGATCTTCAACGACGAAGGCACGGCCAAGTATTATTTGCCGGAAGGCCGGTGGACCAACTTCTTGAGCGGCACAGTTACGGAAGGCGGCCGCTGGGTGCAGGAGCGGCATGATTACTTCAGCCTGCCGCTGATGGTCCGCCCGGGCAGTCTGATCGCGGTGGGCGCGAACGATCTGCGGCCGGACTACGATTACGCCGATGGCGTGGCCTTGCATCTGTTTCAGCTCGGCGACGGCGAGACGGCATCCGCTTCCGTATGCAACGCTAAAGGCGAGCATGAACTGGAAGTAAAGGTGACCTGTCAGGGAGGCAAGATGACGGTTACCGCTGAGGGAGCGGATAAACCGTGGGAGCTGGTGCTTCGCGGTATCACCAAAGTATCGACCGTTGACGGCGGTAAGGCTTCCGAGGATGCGGCTGGCGTGATCATCGCCGCGGACCATGGCGCACGCGAGCTGAGCATCGAACTGTAAACTTGGCTAGTAGGCGTTGGCTAATCAAGCTAAATAAAGACAGGGTTGCCTTGCGGGTTAAAGGCGGCCCTGTTTTTTTGGGATTTAAGGAGGCGGAAGCTCCTGATATTGTTCCAACAGTCCAAATAACTGTTGAACCTACAGTTATTTTTCGGCCCGACGGCCAGAACTCGAAATTAACTGTAAAACCTCCATCTAATTTCAAGGTTTTAGCGGGTATAAGGCCATTTTCACAAAATTAACTGTAGTTTTTCCAGCTAAATGCTGCAAATAAGCCGATTGGGCTTAAATTACTGTAGGTTATACAGTTAATTAGTTGCGCTGGGTAGATAAAGTAACTTTAACCCCGGAAGAAGCAACTTAGACACGCCTATCAGCAGTTGAGCAAGTAGGCAGTAACAGAATCGCAGGAATAGAAGCAACTATAACCCCCGGAAGAAGCAACTCTGCCACCCAAGCAGATGGAACGATGAAAAATAACTGTGCCGCAAGGTAACGGGTTCTGATTTTCAAGCGATTTAAGTGATGGATCGAGACAGGGGCGAGCGCGCGCCAATAAGCGGATTTTACCCCTATCCAGACTTCCGGGATGAAGATACAATTTGTGTAAACGTTTCAATACGAGGAGGAAGAACGAATGAAGCTTCATTTTACCGGGGACGTGGCAGGGCTGTTGCCAGGCATCCGGGAGCTTTCGCAGGAGTTGTCGTTCATTGAAGCCGGAGACGGGCAGCAGATCCAAGTGGAGCTGTCGGCCGGGGGGCTGGAGGTTGGGCTCGAAGATGGAGCGGCGTACATACGCTATGCGCAGAAACATCAATTTTTCCGTGGGCTCGGATTGCTTGTGCAGTATGGGCGGAACGGAAGACCTTTTCATATAAAAGAGGAGCAGCATTTTGACACGATCGGGCCGATGTTCGATTTATCCCGCAACGGCGTGTTGACGGTGGACAGCTTCAAATTTATGCTGCGCAAAATGGCCCTGATGGGCCTGAATTCGGTCATGCTGTATATGGAGGATACCTACGAAATCGAGGGCGAGCCTTACTTTGGCTATATGCGGGGACGGTATTCGCAGGCCGAGCTCCGGGAAATCGACGATTATGCGGACCAGTTCGGCATCGAGGCTTTTCCGAGCATTCAGACGCTGGCGCATTTGGAGGAATTTCTGAAATGGGAGCCGGTATCGAAGTATAAAGATACAAAAGGGGCGCTCCTGGTTGGCGATGAAGCGGTGGAGCGACTGATCGTGAATATGCTGGAGGCGGCAAGCGCGCCGTTCCGGAGCCGTAAGATTCATGTCGGTATGGATGAAGCCGAAGAGCTGGGCCGGGGAAAATACTTGGACCGGAACGGTTACCAATCCCGGTTCGATATTATGGCGGGACATCTGGAGCGTGTGCTTGAAGCCGCGCGCAGCCGCGGCCTAAAGCCGATGATGTGGAGCGACATGTTCCTCAAGTTCGCCTCGGCCGACGGCACCGAGCACTACGATGCCGAGACACCGATTCCGGAGGAAATGGCCCGCCGCATTCCTAAGGATGTGGACATGGTCTACTGGGATTACGCGCATCAGGAGCAGGAGGATTATGAAAAGCTGATCGCCAAGCATAAGCCGCTCGGCTGCAATCTCGTGTTTGCCGGCGCCGTATGGGTATTCAACACCTTCGGAGTCAACTACGGTCTCTCGCTGAACGCGACCGATGCCGCGTTGCAGGTCTGCAAGAGAGAGGGCATCCGTGAGGTGTACGCGACCATGTGGGGCGACGACGGCATGGAAAGCAATCCGTTAGGGGCGCTGCTGGGCTTGCAGTTTTATGCGGAGCATGCGTATTCGGCCGGGAAGCCGGCCTGGGAGCAGGTAGCGGAGCGAGTCAAGTTCTGTACGGGGATCGATGCCGAGACGTTCCTGAAGCTGAAGGATCTCGACGAGACTCCGGGAGCGGAGCCGAATAATCGGAAGCAGAGTAATCCTTCGAAGTTCTTGCTGTACCAAGACGTGCTGTTGGGCTTGTTTGACAAGCAGATCGAAGGGCTGGACATGTCCGCCCACTATGCAAAGCTGGAGCAGGACATCCGGGACCGGAGGACGATGGACGCGGAGCTGGATTACATCTTTGAGGTGCCGGAGAAATTGTGTGCGGTGTTGAAGCGAAAAAGTGAGATCGGCATCGAGCTGAAGCGGGCTTACGACGCGGGGGATTGCGCGGAGCTGAAAGCGATCGCGGAAGAGGTGCTCCCGGCCATCGCGGAGGCGGTGAAGGAGCTCCGGGCCGCGCATCGGAGTCAGTGGCTGCGCATGTTCAAGCCGTTTGGCTGGGAAGTGCTCGACATCCGCTACGGCGGGGTCTTGACTCGGCTGGATACGGCGGCAGTTCGGCTGCTTGATTATGTGGAAGGGCGGATTGGGCGAATCGAAGAGCTGGAGCAAGAACGTCTGGTGTACAGCTCGGTCAACCGCTTCAATCAAAAAGGAGCGGGCTGGTGCAGCTATTATTATCGGATGGCCTCGCCTAACGTATTTTTCCACGTTCTGAATCCGTTCTGATCTTGTTAGTGATTCGGACATAACAAAAGACCGATCCGTTTGAAACGGAATCGGTCTTTTTGTTTTGGCTAGACTTTCTAGACAACTAAGTATGTACTAGACGCTGCTTAAGCTGCGAAATTGTTGTGCGGCGGAAACGGATCGTTAAGCCGGTATGTAGTGCTGCTGGAATAGCCCCATACGAGCCATTGAATCGCGTAAACAATCGGCAGGAAGATGCAGAACAGGACGTGAGCGCCGTTCTTGCCGAATGCATTCAGCAGTTTCACTTGCCAGATGATCTGGAATACGAAATTGGCGACGGGAACGAGCAGCATCAACACCCACCAGCCGCTTTGCTTGATCAACCGAAGCTGCAGGATGTTGCTCAGCACCGGGACGAAAGCAAACCAGGCGATATGGTCCAGTCCCGCCTTCTTGGCCAGAGAGAAATAAGCGCCGGCAAACAAAACATAGAGTGCCAGAATGAGTAAAACAACAAACCACATACAAAAAATCCTCCTTCAAAAATGTTTGGAAAATAGTCAAATCCTTCAACCTTATTCGACAGGTTTTTTTGAATTCCTCTTATTTAAATGAAGGAATTTTAATATTCATATGAATCGGAGTCCATTCTAATGACACAGCCTCCCGTCTCGCTAGATGAAGAAATAAGGGCCCTTCAGGGCGCTATTTGCTTGATGATCAGCGAGTGGTGGAAAATAGCGGACTTTCAGGGCCTTATTTCGCAGATATGGAGCCCTCAAAGACGATTATTAGCAAAATATAAATAAATAAGGCCCAAAAGGACCTTATTTTCGGGTGATGTTCAGATTTCATGGAAATAAGGGCCAGTATGGACCTTATGGCCGGGGGGGAACAAATTTAACTTTTAAAGAAGCTCTTTTCGTCTCTTTAAATAGATATACAGGATCAGGCTGGCGAAGGAACAGATCACCGCGCACAGGCCGATGAACGCATACCCGGCTTGGAGGCCGCGCAGCAAGCCAATCTCCGATCCGTGCCCCGTTACGAAGAGCTGCTTGATCCCGTCGGTAATCGCTCCGATCAGATAGTTGCCGAGGACGCTGCCTACCCCCATTAAAGTTACGATAAAGCTGATGGCCGTATCGCTGTTTCCGCGATATCGATCTGCAATCAAGGCCATAATGGTCGGGTATACCGGCGCAATGCCGATCCCGGCAATCGCGAATAATGCCGCCCCTGGCTCGCCTGCCAGAATGGCGGCAAAGGTGCAGATCCCCGTAAATCCCGCGAATAGGATGAGGGAGAGGGTATAGCCGATTTTATCCGTGATCGGGCCCGCAATGAGCCGGGCAAAGGTGAAGCAAAGGAAGAATGCGGATAGCATCCCGGAGGCCGTCCCGGTCTCCCAGTGGTACGCCTTTTCCAGGAAGTTGACCAGCCAGCCGCCGACCGCCATTTCGGAAATGACGCCGAACGAAAGAATCGCTACCAGCAGCCAGATCACCGGGTCGCGCATCAGGGACTTGACCGGAATCCGGTCCTCCTCAGCCAGTTCCTTGGCGGGAAAACGGCCGAGCACGGCAGGGATCATAGGAATGAGGGAGAGCAGCAGAATAATCAGGTACATGCCTCTCCAATCGAGTGTATGGCCGCCGATGCTAAGCGTCATCAGCCCGGTGGCGAGCATTGGCGCGACGATGGAGCTGAGACCGTAGAAAAAGTGGGCGAGATTCATCATCGTCCCCATGTTTTTTACGAAAATTTGTGCGGCCAGGACCGCCAGCGCGATTTCCAGCATGCCGTTACCGATGTACATGAGAAAATAGGAGCCCGACAGAGCCGGATACGTACGGGAAAAGAACATCAACACGCCCGTCAAGGCCATGAGGCCGAACGAAAGTGCGCTAACCCACTTGACGCCCCATTTGCGTACAAGAAAGGCGGTAAAGGAGCAAGCCAGCAGGTAGCCGAGCGAATTCAGCGACAAGAGGGTCCCGATTTGCATTTCATCCAAATGGAAATCGGTCTGGATGCGCGGTATCGCGGGGCCCTTCACATTTTCAGAGGATCCGAAAATAAAAAAACCGATAAAGACGGTCAGCATCGGGAATAGAACTTTTATGCTGCGTTTTGTTTTAGCCTGAGCAGGCTGCAGATTTGCCATGTGTCCTCCAAGAAGCGGAAAATTTCGGTCCGGGCTTGGGGCTGTCGCCACCGCTGCCCAACACAAGGGAAATCGTATCACAATGTTCAGGATGAAGACCATATAACTATTTGAGATATTTTCAAATAAGTGCTTCCACACAGGAAGACCCCCTTTAGCCCGGATAGCCGGAAAAAGAGGGTCACTGTGCTACTGGTTAATATCGCATTTGTTCATAATAAAAGAGATTTGGTTCTCCAGCCGGTTGATCCGTTCCTGAGACTCTTGATCCCCGGCGTTTTGTCCCCGAAGGGTCGCAAGCTCCTGCTTGAGTTGATGGAGATCGTCTCCGGCGCTTGCGCAGTCGTAGTTGCTTTCAAGATTGTCCAGCATCGCGTCTTAAATCCTCCTTGGTAAGCGTGTAGTCCTTTCTATTATGGAGAATTATTCCGCAGCTATTCACGGATTACACGAGCCTTTTTCGGATCGCTCCCGAGATCAGGTCAATTACCGTTATCATGACAATGATCCCTAGCAGGATAATCCCGACACGGTCCCAATTGCGGGAGCTGAGCGCAAAAATAAGCGGAGTACCGATGCCCCCGGCGCCGATAACGCCGAGAATGGTAGCGGACCGCAGATTGATTTCAAATCGGTAGAGCGTGTAGGACAGGAAGCCGGGCAGTACCTGCGGCAGAACGGCAAAGCGCAATATTTGCAGCCGCGTCGCTCCGGCGGCGATCAGCGCCTCCGACGGACCGGGATCGATCTGTTCGACTTCATCGGCGAACAGCTTGCCGAGCATACCAACGGAGTGAAGTCCCAGCGCCAGTACGCCTGCGAATGATCCGGGACCGACCGCTTTGATGAACAACAGCGCCATCACGATCTCCGGAAACGTCCGGATCAGGCTAAGGAGTATTTTACCGGAGCCGGAAACCGCTCTGAATTTGCTCATGTTGCCCGCCGCCCAAAAGGCAAACGGGATGCAGAGCAGGGTAGAGATGAACGTTCCCAAAATGGAGATAGCCAGCGTATCGAGCAGTCCGCGCAGCAAATCCTCGCCGTCCGGCAGGTAGACATAATCCCAATCGGGGGAGAACAGGCCGGACAAGATCGCTTTTGTGACTTGCCCGGCCGTTTCCTTAATGCCGTTGAACGGAATCCCCGCAAATGCCCATATATAAATCACGGCCAGCGCGGCATAGATCAGCCAACGGGAAGCCTTCTTTTTCGGCTTGGGTGCGATTTCGTTCCATGGTTTAGTCGTCATAGCAATTTCTCCCGCAGTTTAGTGCTGGCATAATCGATGATTAACACGACGGCAAGGGTGAACATGATGATCATGCAAGTCTTGTCGTATTCGAAAAAGCCAAGCGTCACCTCATAATAATGGCCGATGCCGCCGGCCCCGACGAGACCCAGCACAGCCGCGGCGCGGACGTTGATTTCGAACGTATACAGAGTAAACGAAACGAAATGAGCCCGGATCTGAGGGATTACGGCATAGACGATAATTTGCACCAGATTCGCGCCGGCTGCGGTCATGGCCTCCAGCGGCCCGGGCTCGATGGCTTCCAACGCTTCGTAAGTCAGCTTTGCAATCAAGCCCAACGAGAAGACCGACAAGGCGAACATGCCCGGTAAAGGCCCCAGTCCGAATACCGCGACGAAAAGAGCGGCCAGCAACAGATCGGGAACCGTCCGGATCAAGTTGAGCACGAAACGCGCCGGATAGGTAATCCATCGGTTTCTGATCAGATTAGCCGCACATAAAAGCGCGACAGGGACGGCCAAGATGGCTCCGACCGTCGTTCCAATCAGGGCCATGCGGATCGTCTCAAGCATCGCTTCCGCTATGTTATCGAGATAGCTCCATTTCGGCGGAAACATTTCGCGCAGCAGATCGAGCATATTCGGAAAGCCTTGAACAAGCTCCTTCAGAGTCGAATCCGTCTGAGCGGCGCTGCCCCAGATCATTAGCAGAATAATGGCCAAGGTCAGATAATGTTTGATTTTGCCGGGCGCCTTTGGGCGGACAACAGAACTCAAAGGCGGGTTAGCCGGTTCGGGTTGGGTATTCATACGGCTGCTTCCTCCAGCATTTCTTCCTTGCCGATCGGCCGGCCGTAAATCTCGGCGAACCGCTCATCCGTCGCCTCCGAAACCGGGCCGTCAAAGACGATCCCCCCGGCTCTAAGGCCGATGATCCGGGTGGCGTATTGCCGGGCCAGATCGATAAAATGCAGGTTTACGATGGTCGTGATACCGGATTCCTGGTTGATCCGCTTCAAATCGTCCATCACCTGCTTGGTCGTTAGCGGGTCCAGAGATGCGACCGGCTCATCGGCCAGAATGATTTTGGCCTCCTGCGCCAACACCCTCGCGATCGCCACTCGCTGCTGCTGCCCGCCGGACAATTCGTCGGCCCGGACATAAGCCTTCTCGGCGATGTTCACCCGGTCCAGCGCCCGGAAGGCCAGTTCCACATCTTGTTTGGGGAACTGGCCTAACACGGTGCGCAGGGTAGAGTGATAGCCGACGCGCCCCGCCAACACATTGCGGAGCACGGAGGTTCGCTTCAAGAGATTGAAGCTCTGAAAGATCATGCCGATATCCCGGCGGATCATGCGCAGTTGTTTACCTTTGGCTGCTGTAATCGACTTGCCGCCAATGAGAATTTCTCCCTCGGTAATATCGTGGAGCCGGTTCATCGACCGCAGCAGGGTGGATTTGCCGGCGCCGGACAATCCGACGACGGCCACGAATTCCCCTTGGCCGATCGTCAGATTGATATGGTTCAGTCCCTTGGTTCCATTAGCGTAGGTTTTGGATGCATTTCGAATTTCAATCATCATTTACTCCGTTTTCACTTTTTCGCCGTATTCACGGACGATATCAAAAATGCTGTCTTCGGATTTTACATAGCCTTCATGCGTATAGATTTCGGAAATGATCTTGTGGCCTTCTTCGTCTTTGCCGATCTCGATAAAGGCGTTTTGCAGCTTCTCGATCCATTCCTGGCTCATATCGGAGCGGACGCTGATCGTGTCGTTCGGAATCTTCTCCGTATACGTCAGCACGCGGGTATCTTCAAACACAGTAGGGTAATCGTTCTTCACCACATTACGGGCATCCTGGAAAATCGCCGCCGCATCGACATCCCCGTTCAGTACGGCGAGTACGCCTTGGTCATGTCCCTTAACGGTGATCGGTTCAACATCCTTCAACGGATCGAGTCCCGCTTCCAGCAGTTTTCCTGCCGGCCATACATAACCTGCGGAGGAAGTCACGTTTTGGTAAGCGATCTTCTTTCCTTTGAGGTCCTCTACCTTTTGAATCGGCGAGTCTTTCTTCACGATGATCATCGCTTTATAGAAATCGACCAGTTCGTCCGTCGGTTCGCCGGTCTCGTCTTTAACTCCAAAACGCTGCGCTTGCAGGATTACTTCAGCTGCCCCTTTTTCCTTGGCAAGCACATAAGCGGTCGGCGGCAGGAAGCCGACGTCGACTTTTTTGGAAGCCATGGCTTCAACAATGATGTTGTAGTCGGTCGATACGCTGACCTCTACCGGGATACCGATTTTGTCCGACAACAGCTTTTCAAGCGGCTTGGCCTTGGCTTCAAGCGTATCGGCGTTCTGGGAAGGAACGAATTGCACGGTCAGCTTCTCGGGAACATAGCCCGTCGTTTCCGGTGCCGAGTTGTTCTTGGCGTTCTCGCCCTGCGAGTTATTCTGGCCGGCATTTGCCGCAGCTTTTCCTCCGGTGTTGGTGGCGGCTTCATTAGCACCGCAGCCGCTGATTACGGCAATGGACAAAAACAGGGGCATCATTAATTTCGTGATCTTTTTCAAACGGTATGACCTCCACTTTTTTTTATTGGATGAATCGGGTCTTGCTGGTTTCACTATAAAGTTGGACTATTAACGGACCGTCAGAGAAATGATAATTTTTTGTAAAATACAAGAAATTTAATATAAACCTGCATTTTGATTGCTAGAATTTGAGATGAATGTTAAGGAAGGGGCGATCCCGATGAAGATGGAAGCCGAGTTCGAAACGAGGAATACGACCAAGACAAAGAAGACAATTACGCTGCTGGCGACCAGCGATATTCACGGGTATCTCTATCCGACGAATTACCGGACGCGGGATGAAGTAGACCTAGGCCTTGGGAAACTGGCGGCCATCATCCGCGAAGAACGCAGGCAAGACCCTGATTTGCTGCTGCTGGACAATGGAGATATCATTCAAGGTTCGCCGTTAGCTGCGTATGCGATAAAGCATGGAGCTGAAGTTCATCCTGCGATCGAGGCGCTGAACGCGCTCGGTTACGATGGCGTCGTACCCGGTAACCATGAGTTTAATTACGGCCTTGAACCGCTCAGCAAAATAATGAAAGATTCTTCGTTCCCCTGGTTGTCCGCCGGAATAACGATGCAAGGGAGTTCGGAGCCTGCTTTTGGCCAGCCGTATCTCATTAAAATGATAGAAGGCATTAAAATCGCAGTACTGGGCGTCACCACGCATTACGTTCCAAACTGGGAAAATCCCGCGAACATCCAGGGACTTCGTTTTCATAATACGCTGGCAACGGTGAAGGAGTGGGTACCCCGCATCCGGATGGAGGAGCAGCCGGACGTGATGATTGTGGCCTATCACGGCGGATTCGAGCGGGATTTGCGGACCGGCGAGGCGGCGGAGAAATTAACCGGCGAGAATCAGGGGTATGCGATGTGCGCCGACGTGGACGGCATCGATGTGCTGATCACCGGGCATCAGCACCGGTTGCTTGCCGGAGAGGTTCGCGGCGTAACGATCATCCAGCCGGGCTGCAACGGCCAGGCGATCGGCAAAGTCAGCGTGGAGCTGGTCCATGAACAGGGCCAATGGACGATCCGGCAGAAGCGGGCGGAGCTTTTGAAGCCCGATGGGCCGCTGGAAGCCGAAACAGCCGTGCTTGCATTGAGCCGGGAGCTGGAGGAGCGGACGCAGCGGTGGCTGGATGAGCCAATCGGGCGGACCCAGGGCGACATGACGCTGGATAGCCCGCTGGGATGCCGGCTTGCGGAGCATCCTTTTATCGAATTCGTCAACCGGGTTCAGATGGAGAAGGCGGGCGTTACAGTTTCCTGTACGGCGCTGCTTCACGAGGAATCACCGGGATTCGGGGAGATCATCACCCGGCGGGATGTGCTTGCGAATTTCGTGTATCCGAATACGCTGGCCGTGCTGCGGCTGACCGGACGGGATATCCGGGCGGCGCTGGAGCAGACGGCCTGTTATTTCACGGTGGGGAAGGACGGGGACCTAGAAGTGAATCCGGTTTATCTGGAGCCGAAAGCCCAGCATTACAATTACGATATGTGGGAAGGCATCGAATACGTATTGAATGTGGCTAAGCCTGAGGGAAGCCGGGTAATCCGATTGCTGTATGAAGGCGCTGAGCTATCGGATGAGCTGGAGCTGGATGTCGTCATGAACAGCTACCGGGCAGGCGGGGGCGGGGATTACGATATGTTCCGGGGCAAGGAGGTCATCAGGGAGATTTCCGCGGATACCGCCGACTTGGTCGAGGAGTATATCGGTCGGCATATGACGATATCAGCACTTTGCAACAACAACTGGAAGGTGGTGCTGGAGCCTTAAACCGCGACCAACGGCCAATCAGCACTGTCATCCTTTTTGAGATCCGTTTAGAATGGAATTATGGCGCCCGGCAGCAGTACCGTGCTCGCCTTAAGTGATAACCAAAGGGGCTGTAACATCTATGACGATCTCCGCCCATACCTTGCTCTCGGGCCTTTTTCTATTCATCGCATTACTGGCGGCGTTATCCATCGTCTTCTCCAGTTGGAGGAACGGGATCTCGCCTATGCCTACCTCGGCCCCCGTACGACAAGCGGTCATTACCGAACTCAGCAAGCTGAGCGGCATCGAAACGATCATTGAGGCCGGGTCGGGCTGGGGGACGCTTGCTTTTCAGGCCTCGCGTCTAAATCCTGGATGGCGTATCATCGGCATCGAGAATTCGCCCGTGCCGCTCGCGGTTTCCCGCTTGATATCAAGATGGCAGTCTAACCGGAATACCGTTTTTATTAACAAGGATTTGTATGAGTATGCCTTTGAGGAAGCGGATGCGGTCCTCTGTTATTTATATCCCGGAGCGATGAGCCGGCTTGACCCGATTTTTCGTGAGAAGCTGGCTTCCGGAACCTACGTGATCAGTATTTGCTTCGCGCTTCCCGGCTGGACGCCGGAACGGGTGGTCACTTGCAGAGATATGTACCGGACGAAAATCTACCTATATAAAACTCCGCTTTAGAACTCCGCAACAGACTCGGCACCAAAAATTTCCTCATTAATTGCATAATTCGACATAATTCTTCCACGTGGAACATTTTTCGACAAGAGCCTCGCGTTGCGGGGCTCTTTGTATAGCTTTAGTAATTTATTTTTGCTTTAAAAATTCATGTGTGTTCAGCGGTTGAAGGTACGTCGGGTAGACGTTTTCTTACGCCGTCTTAGGTGCTGGGGAGAATCGTTCGATCAACGCTGCCCGGGTCATTACCAGCCGGAGGGGGATCAGTTTCTCGGCATGAGGGCCGATGCGGGCTCCGTTCCGCGGGTGGAAAACCGTAAGCAGCAGCCGTAAGTAAGAGGTGGTCAGTGACCGGAAGGTGCCTTGTTTCAGAGGATGCGTTTCAAAACCTAATCCGTGGGTAATACCTCTGTGCAGCAAGGTGATCCCCTGCAGTGCTTTTACATGCCTAAGTTGGGGAAGATTTTTCACTTCCTCGCTGATTTGGCGCATGGAACTGCGCGTCAGCCGGGCTACCCGCAGCGCGACCTGGTTGGCATCGTGGGTACGAAGCATATCCAGAATGAACCGGTTATCCAGATGGAGCTCCCCGATCCAATCGCCCGTACGGATCAAGGTCCCATCCTGACAAGCAATGCTCGGCCCATGGTATTTGATCACGAACATTTTACATATGCCGTAATGCCCGGAATAAAGAGAGCGGGCCCTGCCGAAACGGTCGAACCATTGCTCCCAGCCCATCCAGGCCCATTGAATGAACCGTTTTAAATATGTGGCGTTCGCAGGCTGCATCTTTGATCCTCTCTTTCACTATACATATCGTAATGCCGTCTTCAGTATAACGACTGCCGGGGCTTATGAAACCGGGCGGATGTCGCAATCCCGGCAGGACTGAAGTCCAGTCTCTATACTAGACCCTGTGCTTGTGCGCAAGAACTCGACAAGAAACATTTTTGTAAAATCAAGGGAAAGATCGCGGTTTTGTAGTAAAATAAATAAAACATCAAGCCGGTAATGGAGGAAAGGGATGAAGGATTTTAGGGATCGATTCAGTTCCATCAGAGATAAACAAAATCAGCTGAGCAAGGAATATCAGGACCTTATGGCCGAGTTTGAAGCCAACGATGCGGTAAGGGAGAACGAGAAGCTGCGCCGGGAGTATGAAGAATACAAGCAGCGGGTCGGCGTACTGGAGGCTAGGCTGCATGTTTTGGAAAAAGAAAACGGCGGGCTCCGCCACGCCCTCTCCGAACAGATTCTGGACGAGAAGCTTAATTTGATCAAAGCGTCGCGGGAAAAGCTGGAGACTTATTTTGCAACTACGGGGCCTGGGCATATGAACCGTTTGGATGCGGTGGATTATGGCGCCAGACAACGGATGCATGCGCTTTACGAGCAAGCGGAGAGACATCTGGGAGCGGATAAGGAGGTCATCACCGCCAAACTGGGACAGTTCCAGGAAGAACTGAACCACCGTATGGCGGACCATCGCCGGCATGTATTGGAGGAGGACCGGAAAATCCGGCAAGAAGCGGCGCAGGGATATGAGCAGCTGGTAACGGAAGGCGTTAGCGAAGAGACGATGCAGCGCCGGATGAAACAGAACCGGTTGGAAATGAAAATCGGAATGAGCTGGATCAACAAGCTGGCGATTTTGCTCATCATTTTGGCGGTAGGCACATTTTTTAGATATTCCTTTTCCGCCTGGTTCAACGACTATATGAAGGGTGGAGTCATCTTCTTGCTGGGGGCGCTGATGCTGGCCGGCGGAGCATGGCTGTTCCGGAAAAACAAACAGGTCTTCGCGCTGGGGCTGCTCGGCGGAGGCATCTCGGTATTGTACGGATCGGTATTTTACAGCTATTTTTTATTGGAAATCCTCAGTTTATTTGTGGCGCTGGCCATTTCGATCCTGATCACGGCCACGGCCATTTTGCTGTCGCTCAGGTATGAATCCCGAACGATCTGTTCCTTCGGGTTGGTAGGCGGATATCTGCCTTTCTTTTCTTACATGGCGGCATACGGTCTGGAAGGAAGCGCCGTATATGTCTCGATGGGCTACCTTTTCCTGTTGAATGCGCTGATTCTGATCATTTCATTCCGCAAGCATTGGCTGGTCGTCAATTACATAAGCTTTGTTTTTAACATCGTGTCGATGCTGGTGCTCGTGTTCATTGCGGATCTTCCGGCGGTAGGCATGCTGTATTCCGTCGTTACGTTCCTGATGTATCTGGGCATTACCTTGTATGTTCCGTTTAGAAATAGAACCAAGCTCTCCTGGTGGGATTTCGCCCTGCTCACGCTGAATACGGTCATCAATTGCGCGACCCTGTACAGCTTGCTGGAGCGTGCGGATTGGAACCATCTCAGGGGCTTGCTGGCACTGGTATTCTGCGCGGCGTATTTTGGGCTTGCCCGGATGTCCCGCAAGTATCTGGAGCCGGAAAAAGAAACCCGACTGCTGTTCTACGGAACTTCGCTTACGTTCTCACTGCTAATCGTTCCGTTCCAGTTCGGCATTGCTTATATGTCCCTGGCATGGCTAATCGAGGGGATTCTACTGTCGGTACTCGGCCACCTTTACCGTTACAAGCAGCTGGAGCGGATCGGCTGGGGGATCGTGGGGCTTTGCCTTGGCGCCTTCTTGCTGGTCGATTCCTGGGTCAGCCTGTTTAATCAGGATGCGCTTGATTTTTCCTGGAAGTACACCTTTGTCTCGCTGGGGCTGCTGGGGCTCATTTTGTTCTATGCCATTCGGCTGCAGGATGCGGGAGATGCGAGACGCTACGGTTCGGGAGAAACGACTCTGCTTTCGGTTATGAAATATGTGGCGCTCGTCAATACCTGGCTGTACCTGCTGTATGAAACTGGCCGTATCTATAAACAGCTTATGCCTGGGGGAGCGGACCTGTACGACTTCTACAGAGTGCTCCTGATCGGCGCCGTCACGTTGGTTGCGGCTTACGCCTTGTCCAAGACAACGGTTCTCTATGATAGTTTCGTCAAGTATTACACCCGTATTTTGTACGGTATCGGATATCTTGCTTGTATGGCGGTCACCTTTACGATCCCGGCGCTAAATCCGTCCGGTTCCTATAATTCAGCTGAGAATATAATGGCCCTGGTGATTCTGATCGGCTTTAATTTACTGGTCTTTTTCAGCGGACGCGATTTGATTATCAGCATTTTTGAAGAACAAATGGGGATGCGGGAATGGATTCCGGTCATTCTTGCGGTGTACCTGTTCGGTACGATTACGGCATTCCTTGGCGTGCAATTCAGGCTGGGGCATATCGGATGGCTGTTTAGCCTGACGTATTTGCTGCTTGCGATCGGATACATCGTTTACGGGTTCCGGCATAAATATCTCGTGATCCGGCGGGTTGGATTGGGCTTGACCCTGCTTTCAACCGGTAAAATGCTGCTGTTCGATTTGAACCTGATGTCGACGGGCAGCAAAATTGTGGCTTATTTCAGTTTCGGGGTCGTGCTGCTGGGGATTTCCTACATTTATCAGAAGGTATCCAACAAGTTGGGAGCAGAAGAGGAGAACATCTCGGCGGACTCGCAAGGTTAAAAAGATAAAGGGAGACTCTCCTGATGAACATGAACTGGAGTTCGGGGGCGGCAAAAGGCTTCCGCTTAATTTCCACCCTGCTGCTGTCATTGGCGCTTATGATTGTGGTAACAGGGTGTTCGAGTGATAAAGCGGCCGGGAATTCCCCGGCCCCACATTCTATAGCTCCTGATAAAATAGCCCCGGATTCTACAGCTGCGACCGTGGTGCCTGGACGATACTTGATTTCAAACTACAGTCCTGTAAATGTGGGTTTCGCTGAAGTGACCGCCCTGAACGCAGAACAGAGCCGATATCATTTAAGCTTGTCGGTCGTCAGGGGATTCAGCCACCATAACGGCGCTATGGAATTTGATTTCGGATGGGACGCAGACATGTCCGAATTTAAGCCGGAGGATGAGGAGTTCAAGGATGTCTCCTTACGATTTACGGAAAATTCACTTACTGTGGATTATCCGGGCACAGGATATGGCGGCATGAACGCCGAGCCGAAGGGGACTTACTACTTATCGAATTCCGATAGCAAGGAGGCGTCGTTTCTAACGAAGCTATATGAATTGTTTGGGCTGCCGGAAGCCTATAGCAGCGGTTATTCCGACGTTTACACCTTCGAGCTCGACGACACACGGCTTTTGTTGCTTGTAGAGTCTCAAAACACTCTCGATAAGAGCGAAGTAGCCGAGCGACATCTGGCTCTGTATGATATTCCGGCCCGAAGCCTGGAGAATTTGGGGGAGGCAGCGGACTACAATGTGGCTGATAACCGGGATAAGCTGCAGTCCTTGGGAGCGGATAAGGATCTTGTCTACAGGGTGCTCCGCAAATCCTACCATGATCGGCTCATCGATTTGGAAATGCAGAAGTTTGATGAGGGCGAGCCGGGATTTTTGAATACGGAGGAGTACAAATTAAGTGAGCAAGAGGCCTTCTATATTGCAACTGGACTGAACAACATGACCAGGTACGTTAATAACGCCCGGGGAGAAGACAATATCGGGTCGATCTTTATTATGGAGGTTGACCGCTCGGATGAAGCAACCGTGGTCGTTCACCTTTACGAGCTTGTTCGAAACGGGGAAGATGACGAACACACCGCCACCAGTGACTGGCTGGAAGTAGACCGTGCCTCGGGCCGGGTAAGCAGCAGTTTGTTTGATTAACCGAATAGAGTTATGCGGCTTCGCCCCGTATCACGCTTGGCATAAGTTATCGACAATGCCAAGCGTGGTGCGGGGCTTTTGTGTAACTAAATTTGCATCTAATTCGTTTGAAGAACAGGTATTACGGGAAATAGGAATGAAACGGATGATGCTTCACGGGAATGGAACTTTGTGTATAATAAGGCCAATGAAGAAGGAAGGTAGAGTCTGCGCATGACTACGTTGCTCATTGTGGAAGATGACACTAGCTTGAATAAAGGGATCGCCCTTACTTTAGCGCAAGACGGAATCGCGATCGAACAAGCCTATGATTTGGCCGGGGCGGAACGCCGGTTTGCCCAAGGCGGCATCGATTTGATCGTGCTGGATGTAAACTTGCCGGACGGAAGCGGGCTGGATTTTTGCGAACAAATCAGACGGACCTCGCAGGTGCCCGTCATTTTTTTGACGGCCAATGATATGGAGTCCGATATTGTGCTGGGCTTCGAATTGGGCGGTGACGACTATATCACGAAGCCCTTCAGCCTGATGGTGCTGCGCTCGCGCGTGATGGCGGTGCTCCGCAGAAGCCGTTCGCTCTATGAGGAGAAGCTGGTCATCGGTCCGCTTGAACTCGATTTTGGGAACATGGAATTCCGTAAACAGGGCTGCAGCCTGTCTCTAAGCAAAACGGAGCAGAAATTGCTCAAGGCGCTGGTGTCCAACCGGGGCCGGATTTTGACGAGAATGCAGCTTATGGATCAGATCTGGGACCGGGAAGCGGAATTTGTGGATGAGAACGCACTGACGGTTACGGTGAAGAGACTGCGTGCCAAAATCGAAGACGATCCGTCCTCGCCGGTCTATCTTAAAACCGTTTATGGGTTGGGTTATGTATGGACTGAAGGAGCGGGCGATGAGAAAAAAGGGTGATTCCCGCTGGGGCATCATATATGCGGTATTTGCGGGGCTTTTTGTGCTGGTGACAGGAGGATATATCGGAGCCGTGACGTATTTTACCGGCCTCGATACGGCGGTAGGATGGGCTTCGGCGGCGTTCGTTATTCTATTGCTTCTGCTTGGGGGGCTCCTTGTGGGAACGATGAGGTCGGAGGCATCCGCAACCGTCACGGCGCTAAACGAGATGATGGACCGGGCCATGGGCGGACAGCCGCGGCAAACCGGTTATACGGAAAGCCGGGTTTCCTCTCTTGAGCACAAAGTTATGCGTTATGTCGAGTTGTCTAACACTCATAAACGAAAGGCGGAGGCCGAGAAGAGCAGCATTAAGGCGCTGATCTCGGATATTTCCCACCAGACCAAAACGCCCCTCACCAACATTGTTCTGTACACCGATCTTCTCGGAGAAACTCCGGGACTCGATGAAGAGGCCCGCCAATATATTGCAAGGATTAGGGATCAATCGGGCAAGCTGGATTGGCTGATTCGTTCCCTGATCAAAATGTCGCGGCTGGAGACAGGCGTCATAGCGATCCATACGGAACTCGCTCCATTGATCGGAACGGTATCGGGGGCTGTTTCGCAAATTTATGCCGCGGCGGAGCGCAAAGGGATCGAAATCAGGATCGATTGTGATCCCGGAACGATGGCCAGGCATGACGCGAAATGGACGGCGGAGGCGCTGTTCAATCTGCTGGAGAATGCGGTGAAATACAGCTATTCTACCGGCGGGGTGATTTCCGTTACCGCCCGGGCGAACGAGATGTTCACCCGGATCGACATCGCCGATAACGGCATCGGGATTGAGGAAGGCGAGTGGAATGCCGTCTTCAAGCGGTTCTATCGCAGCCCGAGAACGGCGGATTACGAAGGCGTCGGTATCGGCTTGTACCTGACCCGTGAAATCCTCACGGCCCAAGGCGGATACATTAAGGTATCCTCCGTGCTTGGCGAGGGCTCCGTTTTCACGGTATTCCTGCCTGCGCTTTGAGGAGACAATATGACCATTCCGTTATATTTCGGACACCGGGGTGTCAGATTGATTTGCTATATTGAGTCTGTACCGTCAGGTGCGGACTCTTATTTATGTAACGCAGACATCAATAAACCCGGAGGAGAATACGAATGTCGATATTGCAAATCGATCAATTGAAAAAATATTACGGCAAAGGCGAATCGGTAGTCAAAGCCCTGGATGGAATATCGCTCACGGTAGATCGCGGCGAGTTTGTAGCAATCGTCGGAACAAGCGGAAGCGGCAAAAGCACGCTTTTGCATATGATGGGCGGCCTGGACCGCGCGACGGAAGGGAAAGTGCATGTGGACGGCAATGATATTTTTGCCATGAACGACGAGCATCTGACCATATTCCGGCGGAGGTCGGTGGGCTTTGTGTTTCAAAGTTATAATCTCATTCCGATCTTGAATGCCTATGAAAATATTGTGCTGCCGATCGAGCTGGATGGCACCCGGGTGGACAAGGAGCATGTGGACCGGATTATTGGTGCGCTAGGGTTGAAGGAGAAGGTGCTTCATTTACCGTCCAGCTTGTCGGGGGGGCAACAGCAGCGGGTAGCGATCGCCAGAGCGCTGGCGACGAAGCCGTTCATCGTGCTGGCGGACGAGCCTACGGGGAACCTGGACAGTAAGACAAGCCAGGAAGTGATGATTCTGCTGAAGCAGCTCAGCGAAAAGTTCAATCAGACCATAGTGATGATCACTCACAATGAGGAAATTGCCCAAACTGCGGACCGGATTATCCGGATCGAGGACGGCCGGATTGCACCCCGTCCCGGAGCCGGCGGAGCGGGGAGGTAGGCTATGAGAATACGCAATAAAAACGGACAAGGGATTTACCGGCTGGCCAAGCGAAGCCTGCGGACCAACCGCATGCGCAACCTGATCATTGTTTGTGCCGTTGTACTGACGACGCTGCTGATCACCTCTGTGTTCACGATGGGCTTCAGCATTAATCGTTCTATGGAGCTGTCGAAAATGAAGACGGTGGGCAGCGATTACCACGGGGGCTTCAAGTATCTTACGCCGGAAGAGACGGACAAAATTGCCCATCACCCTTCGATCAAAGAATACGGCAAGTTCATCCATGTCGGTGATGCTATGAATGAGGTGTTCCGGACCTCACGTATGGAAATTAGCCAGTTCGATGAAAACACCGCCAAACATAGCTTTATCCATTTTAAAGAAGGCGGGCTGCCGGACGGCGAGAATGAAATCGCCATGAACACCTGGGCGCTGGATTTGTTGGGCGTTTCGCATCAATTGGGGGCCAAGGTGCCGCTGGAGATGGAGATCAACGGAGAGCGGATGTCGAAGACGTTTGAGTTGTCCGGCTTCTACGAAGCGGATCAGTTCGTCGCCATGGCGGGACTAGCCTTTGTTTCGGAGGCATTTGTTCAGGAGAATCTTTCGGGGATCAATCCTGAGCAGACAAGACTTACGGGAACCTACACGAATACGACGGATCTGTCCGTCATGTTTAACAATTCTTTTGGCATTGAGGATAAAATTAAGAAGGTCCTGGCGGACACCGGAATCAAGGCGGAATATGGAGTAAACTGGGCGTACGCCAGCGTTGGGATTTTTGAAGATCCCATGAATGTGCTGCCTTATGTAGGGCTGGTACTGATCATCATGCTGAGCGGATATTTGCTCATTTATAATATTTTTCATATTTCCGTGGTCCGGGACATTAAATTTTATGGCTTGCTGAAAACGATCGGGACGACGCCAACGCAGCTCCGCAGGATCATAACGATGCAGGCGAACCGGTTGTTCTTGATCGCGTTGCCTTTCGGCCTGGCCGCCGGCTATGGGATCGGTGTCTGGCTGACGCCGATGATGAGCACTTTTTCCTCGATGGAAGAGGAAACGGCGTTTTCGGTTAGCCCGTTGATTTTCATCGGAGCGGCGGTGTTCTCGTATCTCACCGTCCGGATTGCCGCCAGCAAACCTGGTCGAACTGCCGCGCGGATATCTCCCATCGAAGCCGTCAGGTATACGGGGTTGGGCGATGTCAGCCGTAAAAAGAAAAAACGCTCGACGCAAGGGGCCAAACTGCTCCGCATGGCCTGGGCGAACCTGTTCCGGCATAAGAAAAAGCTGGTTTTGATGCTGGCTTCGCTGTCTCTGAGCCTGATCCTGTTCAGCATCATATATACGGTGATTTCGTCTTTTGACGTAAACAAGTATCTGAGCACGTTTATTTCGGGCGATGTCGTTGTGAAGGAAATGCCGGATCCATCCCAGCGCGGCTCGGTGGGAGGGACTACTGCGATCACAAAGGACATTATCCAATCGCTTGCGGCAATCGATGGCGTTGAGCACTTGGATAAGGTGTATTTTCGCAGCGAAAGTCTGAAAATCGACGAGAAGATCAAGCGGTATTTAGAGCCATTGGCAAAAGACGAAGATCCGAGAATGCCTATATATACTTCCGTACTTGGTAGCGGCGCGGTCTGGGTGCAACTTCATGGAATTGATCCGGGTTGGAATGATGTCCTCCAGAAAGGCGATATTCTCTCGGGTTCCTTTGACCCGGAGAAATTTGCCTCAGGCCAATACATGCTGATCACAGTAGCAACTCTGGGAGAAGACGAAACGGCTTCCTATTTCCGGCCGGGTGATCGCATTCAACTAGAGGGGATGGATAAAAGCTATGAGGTAATGGCGGTGCTCAAGCAAGAAGCGCTCTATGCCGCAGGAACTCAGTCTTATACGTCGGGCGGATTCAATGCTTATATACCGGGGGAGGAGTTTGCACGATCTGTTGCGGATCCCGGCATCCTGTCAGCCACCCTGCACGCCGATCCCGCCAAGCTGGAGCAAGTATTGGGGAGCTCTCAAGCATTGGTCGACTCGTATCCGGACTTGATGATGAAATCCAGGGAAGATTACCAGAAGGAGATGGACGGATTTATCCGCGTCTTCCAAACCATCGGCTACGGACTCAGTCTCATCATTGCGCTAATCGGTATCCTGAACTATATCAACACGGTTATCACGAGTATCATTACCCGGCGCAATGAATTCGCGATTCTGGAGAGCGTGGGCATGACCCGCAAACAGTTGAAGAAGACGCTGATTTACGAAGGATTATATGGAGTTGTGCTAGTCGCGTTGATCGGCGGCACCGCCGGGTTGTACCTGACCTATGTCGTTGCCAAAACCATTTCCGTGAATCTTGCGTTCACGGTGTTCCATATGTCCGTATGGCCCGTCGCTTCTGCGATCCCGCTGCTGGCTGTGATCTCTCTTGCCATAACACTGATCGCATATCGTTGGCTGTCCAAGGCTTCGATTGTGGAAAGGTTGCGGGAGGCGGAGTGAGGGAGATAGGCGTTAAAATGAAGAAAACCTCCAAGTAATTGGAGGTTTTTCTTTATCATGTTACGTTAATTTGATATGTAGGGAGTTCTAATTAAAGGCTTCCATGTTGGCCAAGAGTTGTGAAAATAGGATCGGATACAAGAAATACCACCGCTAAAACCAAGCCACCTGCTAATAAAGCCGCCTTTCTTTTCATACGGCCGCACACACCTTTCTAATAAGATGGTTATATGATAAGTGTATTTCACTGGATGCCTGATCCCTATATTCCTCAAATAACCCGACATACTTTAAAATATGCTGCTCATTATTTATTTTACATGAAAAATCCAGACCTTGTAACAAATTTGTAAAACCATTTTCGAAATCACCCGTCCGAAGATAATATAGGGTCAGTTCGTATAAGAAACTGTCATAGTAATCAAACATAATTTCGGTTCTGTATAGCTGATTCTTTTGGGGAGCAAATGCTTTGATTTCTGAATCAAATTTAAGCAGAACGGAATTTAAATCGAAATGATGCCGATTTGCGGCGAATAACATATTTAATAGCGCCGTAATAATTTCATCAGGCTTAGTTTCAATATAATCAACGTAATCCGGAAGTACACTGGAATCTCCGCTCATAATCCGATTTGCGAAGATGTTGGCCTGTGCCCATTCTGCAAAAAGCAGTTTCCAATGTTCCGTATCTTTATCGGATTCTCTCACCCAGCTTAAATCGGCATATTCATAGGTGTATTTTAAGGCCAGATCATAATCTCCCCTTCCTTCGGCAACACAAGCATAAAGAAGACTCGCATAAGCGATATATGTAAACATCGGCCTGCCTAATTTGTTCTGGTACTCCAAGAACACCCGCTCGGAACCCGGCTTATGAAAATATAATATTTTGGCCTTATTCTCCATCTCGCGGGTGAAAGTTTCTACATTGTCCCACTGTTGAAGAGATCGATACACATTGGCTAAATCCTTAAGGGCCTCAATTTGAAATACTTCATCCAGTCGATCTACGTAAGGTTCAAATTGACAGACGGTTTTGAAATTCAGCATTTGGTCTTTTCCTACCCGGATCTTAAACAGCCGATACTGGCACATCGCCAACCGCTCGGAATGCTGTTTCCGCTCACTGTCTGCCACATTTTCATAGAGGATTTCCGCTGCTTTATAATTGCCGGCCTGGAATAATTCCTCTGCCATATCAAACAGGGGTCCGGCATAAATCAAATGATCCAGCAGTAAATTTACGACATCCTGAATGCAGTCCAGCTGGTCCAGTTCTGCGCAATTTAATAGCAGAGGGCGGATGCGGCGCCAATCGGAGCGATTCCCATCCAGGTACTCACGAATGTAGTTGGTATAAAAATGGCCTCTAGGATAACCCAGCACCTCAGTAATGGAGTCCAACTGATCAATCGTCAGCTTACGTGTACCGCTTAATATGTAACTAACCGTTCCTACATTGAAATCCAGCTTCTTTGCTAATTGACTTACACTAAGCTCATTACGTTTCATAAATAAATTCAATTCCGATAGAATCGAGTGAGAATTCAATGGCACCACTCCTAGAGTCATTCTCATACCAAGGATATGAAAATTACTAGTAATGCATTGGAGGATTTATATCTGGTATAACACTAATATATCCATATACTGGGATGCGGTCAATTAATTTACTGTGAAATGAGAGATTAGAGAAATAAGGGGCGTTTTTGGAGGTCAAACAGACAAAAAAGGCCCTAAGCGGGCCTTATCTGTGATAGGAAATTTCCGGAGAATTCCGATTAAGCGGCTCCGTTACCTTGCTTCCGCTCCTGGGCATAACTGATGGCACCAATGATAAGAGCCAGCGTTACGATCGCCGCTCCCACCCAAGGGAGCGAAGCAAGCCCCATATGGGTAATCACGAGTCCGCCGATAAAAGCGCCTGCGGCGTTTCCGAAATTCCCGGCCGAGTGGCTGGACGTCGAGGCGAGCGCAGGGGCCGCTTGGGCCAGATTCATGATCCGTACCTGTAGGCCGGGCATTACGCCGAAGGAGGCGACGCCCCAGAAGAAGATCGTAATGACCGCAAGGACAGGGCTCTGAATCGTGAAGGTAAAGACGCCTAAAATCACGGCCACCATTAGATAGAGCCCGAGCAGGGAAGGCATGAGCTTCCAGTCGGCAAGCCGCCCACCGATCATGTTGCCGAGCGTTACGCCGCAGCCGAAGATCACCAGAATCCAGGTGACGCTATGCTCGGCAAAGCCGCTGATTTGCTGGAGCAAAGGGGCGATATAGGTAAAGACAGCGAACAGACTCGTGTTGCCGAGCGCTCCGATCAGCAGGAACAGCAGCAGCTTGGGACGGAGCAGTGCGCGAATTTGCTGGGCTACGCCGCTTTGCTGCTCTTGGCGCAAATGCGGGACAAACAGCAGGATTCCTCCCAAGGCGATTACGCCCATCAGGGCGATGGCGCCGAAGGAAGCCCGCCAGCCGAGCTGCTGTCCGATAAAGGTTCCAAGCGGGACGCCGACGATATTTGCAATGGTCAGGCCGGCCATCATGATGGATACGGCTCCGGCACGCTTTTCCGGCCGGACAAGTCCGGCGGCTATAACGGCACCGACGCCGAAAAAGGTGCCGTGTGTCAGCGCCGTCAGAATCCGCGCCGCCATCAGTACGGCATAGGTCGGAGCAAAGACCGATATCCCGTTGCCGAGAATGAACAGGATCATCAGCAGGCAAAGCAATCCCTTTTGAGGAATACGCTGGGTCAGCAGTGTCAAAATGGGTGCCCCAATGGCGACGCCCATGGCATAAGCGGTAATCAGCTGCCCTGCCGAAGAAATGCTGACATGCAGGTCGTCCGCAACATTTGGTAAGAGTCCCATAATTACAAATTCGGTCATGCCGATGGCGAACGATCCGACAGTCAGGGACAGTAGAGCGACCGGAAATGGTTCTTTTACGGCCGGTTTTTCAGAGATGATTGGAGTTGTATTCATGGTGTACACCTTTCAATTTACTATAAAAAAGTAAGTTCAGTTCCTAATTATTGAGCTTAACCGGAATAAGATCAAGGGCAAATTCTGGGTGATAACGCTTTAATGGAATAAACATTTTAGCGGGGACCAAAAAGCCTCCGATTCATCCCATACGGATGAGTTCGGAGGCTTCATTATTGGATGGTTTACAGGTCGGCGCCGTTGCTCTCGATCACCGAACGGTACCAGCGGCCGGAGTCCTTGATCGTCCGTTTTCCGTCGGCGTAATCGACATGGACGAGCCCAAACCGTTCATGGTAACCTTCGGCCCATTCGAAATTGTCCATAAAGGACCAGCAGAAGTACCCTTTGAGCGGCACGCCTTCGGCTGCAGCCCGGCGGTATTCCCGCAAATAGCGGTGTAAGAAGTCGATCCGCTGAGAGTCATGCACCTGTCCGTCCAGGCTCACCCAATCCATGCTCGACAGGCCGTTTTCGGTGATCATGATCGGCAGCCCATATCGTTCGTGGAACATTTTCGGTCCCCAATACAGCGATTCCGGGGTTACCGTCCAGCGGATCATCGTTTCCGGATGACCGACCGCATTGCCGATGATTTCCGGCTGTCCGTCCGGCCCCGCTTGCACGGGAGTTCCATGATAAATGTTCAGACCCAGGAAATCCAGCGGTTGGCAAATGGTCTCCATATCGCCTGGCTTAATTTCCGGCAGCCAAGGCTCGAATACGCGCAGTCCGTCTTCCGGATATTTCCCGAGGAATACCGGGTCCATGTACCACGTATTCATCCAGAAGCCCGGATCCGTAATACCGAAGGTTCGTGCTCGTGCGGCTTCGATATTTTCCGGTGTCGGCGTGACCGGGAAAGAGGTGATGCCTACCGGTGCATAGGCGATTTCGCATGGCTGTTTGGAGGTTTGACGCAGCGCTTGAACCGCTTTGCCGTGAGCCAGCAGCGAGTTGTGCGTCGCCTGCAGGAACTCGGCCATGCCGAGCTTGAGGCCCGGGGCATGCTCTCCGGTAAAGTGGCCTAGCCCTAAGTAACATTGCGGCTCGTTTTGCGTGAACCAATGGGTGACCCGGTCGGACAGCCGGTCTGCGATGACCCGGGTGTACTCCGCGAACCAGTCGGAGCTGTCGGGATGCAGCCAGCCCCCTTTTTTGTACAATTCATGAGGGTAGTCCCAGTGGAACAAGGTTACATAAGGATCAATGCCGTTCTCAAGCAGTTCGTCGATCAGGCGATCATAGAAATCGAGGCCTTTCTCGTTGATTCTTCCGGTCCCCTCTGGCAGTACACGCGGCCAGGAAATCGATAACCGATAGGCTTGGAGCCCGACTTCCTTCATCAGTTGAACGTCTTCTTTATAACGATAGTAATGATTGCAAGCGGTATTTCCGGTGTGCCCGCTTTTTACGAATCCGGGAATTTGGGAGCACATATCCCACACGGACAAGCCTTTACCGTCTTCTCTTGCAGCCCCTTCAATTTGATAAGCGGCCGTTGCGGCGCCCCAGACGAAATTAGGTTGAAAGCTCATAACGATCTCCTTTGTATGCGTTTGTTATCATTAATTATAGTATATGTAATAACAAAATAACACGACTTGAACCGAACATTGATAGAGCGAGGAATGGCGCTAACGTTAACCAAAGCAAATGGGGTGCCCACGAGTCTCGTAATAGACGTATGCCTTCGTCGATCAGGTCCATATTGATGCCTCCGAACCCGATCATAAAGCGTTTTTCTATGCGTTCCTCCGGTTTGTTCCAAAAAAATGCGGCGGAGGAGACCCGGACACCGGCCTGATCGGCCAGCGCAATCAGTTCAGCCTCCGGCAGCGGCGACCGGACTTCCAGGATGATATGCAGTCCGGCGCTGTCTCCAAGGATATCGGCATGGCTTCCGAAGTGATTTCGGATGGAGGCCGTCAACTGCTGGTTCTTTTTACGGTACACGTTTCGCATTCTCCGGACATGCTTTTCGAAGTAGCCCTTTTGCATAAACAATTGCAGGGTACGCTGATGGATTCGTGAAGCCGAGGCCTCGAACATGATGTCCCGCCGCATTTCATGGAAGGACGGAACCAATCGTTCGGGAAGGACCATGTAATGGATGCAAAAATCCGGAGCCAGTACCTGAGAGAAACCTCCAAGGTAGATAACGTGATCGTTCGGTAGGAGTCCTTGGAGAGAGGGAACCGGCTTGCCCTGGTAACGGAATTCTCCGCCATAGTCGTCTTCGATCAGAAATCCGTCAGTTTCCTTAGCCCACTCCAGTAATTCCAGTCTGCGGGTGAGCGGCATGACGATGCCCAGCGGAAACTGGTGAGAGGGAGAGACGCTGGCGATTCGTGCGGAGCTCAGGCGAAGTAAATCGGGACGCAATCCCTCCTCATCAAGAGAGATCGGGTGTACATGGTATCCGATGGCACGCAAGGTTGCCGGGATGATTCGATACCCGGGATCCTCTACGGCTACGGCATTGCCATAAGGCTTCAACATTTGCCCAAGAAACTGGATAAGCAAATGCTGCTCCGCTGCAATGACGATCCGGTCGGGGTGGCAGACGACGCCGCGAAACTGGCGAAGATACGACGCAATTTCCTGGCGCAGACCTGCCTCCCCCTGGGCTTCCCCATAAAACAGCAAGTCTCCAGTCTCCGGTTGAAACAGCTGGTTGAATAACCTTTTCCAGATGGAAAAAGGAAACGGGCTGAAGTCGTTTTTAGACAAATGAAAGTCGTATGTCCAATCTTTTCGCTTCGGAAGAGGTGCAGGCTCAACCGCGGAAGATGCAAGTGGACTGCGCCCGGTTCTCTGATTTTGTTCTTGTCCTTCACTAAAGCTGCTGTTCAGGCTCAATTTCCCGTAGCTTTCCGGCAGCTTGACGACAAAGTACCCTTTTCGCGGCCGGCTCTCAATAAAACCTTCGGCAATCAGTTGCTGATACGCGAGCTCGACGGGTGTGGTGCTGACGGACAGAAACTCAGCCTGTTTCCGAATGGAAGGCAGACGATGTTCTTCCGGCAGAACGCCCGAAATAATGTCTTGTTTCATCGTTTCGTAAATTTCCATGTACCGGAAGGCAGGCTTGGAACTCGCCGTGTACGGACGCGGTAAGTGGTACATCCCATCACCTCAGCTAATCAATCTGTCCTTTAATTCTAAATAGATTTGTATATTTTTTAATATACAACAGCTTGATATAGTTGGGACAAGAGAATTATAGAGAATTATATTGAAGGAGATATGAAAAAGATGACGGTTCAAGCAAGGTTTTTGGAAGGGGAGCAGGTCTATTTGCGCCCCATTGGCGCGGAGGATGCGGAATGGTATTTTCATAATTTATACGACCCGGAGACAAGAAGGCTGACAGGAACCCAACGGCATTTTACGAAGGAGGGCATCTCCGCTTATATCGAGCGTAAAATCCAGGATGACTCCAGCGTGTTGTTACTGATTGCCCTGTGCGAGAATGACGAGCTGATAGGAGACATCGCGTTGCAGGACATCGATCCCTATAATCGGAACTGCAATATCCGGATTGCTATAAGCAGTCTGGCCCAGACCGGCAAAGGCTACGGCACGGAGGCGTTAAATCTGATGTTGGATTACGGATTCGGCATTCTGAATATGCACCGGATTGAACTGAATGTTTTTGATTACAATCCAAGGGCGCTGCATGTTTACGAGAAGCTGGGCTTCAAACGGGAGGGTGTCCAGAGAGAGGCCTTGTATTATAATCATGAATATCATGATTCAATTACGATGGGCCTGCTGGAGGATGAATTCCGGGCAAGGAAGTGAAGAGGGAAGTATATAGATGAAGGAAACGTTGAAGAAGGATCAGACCGGCCAAAGTAATAGAAGGGAATCCAAACCGGAAGAGGCGATTGCGGTGTTCTTTTCCTTTTCCTTGGTTTGCGCTGCGGTTATTATGCTGCTGGTCGTTCAAGGGACGTATAGCCTGCCGGATATCTTATCTTTCAAAAAGTCTCCACTGGAGTGGGCGCTCTATACCTTAATTCCCTTAACGGGAATCCTGTTGCTCGGGGTGATTCTGACGAAGCGCCTTTCCTCAGAGCATATTGACGACGCCAACAAGAATTATCAACATCTTTCATTAATGAAGATAGTGCTGTTCATGTTCTCGGCAGCCTTGTTCGAAGAACTGTTGTTCCGTGGTCTCATCCAAAACGGACTGCTGTTATTTTTGAAAAAGGAATGGTTAGCGATTCTGGCGACGGCACTCCTGTTCTTGGCCTTCCATGTGCAATATTACAAGAAGCCGCTAATGCTCTTAAATATAACCGTGCCCGCTTTGGTCTTTGGTTGGGTTTATGCCGAAACCGATAATATTCTCGTCCCTTTCTTCATTCATTTCCTCTCGAACCTGTTGATGACCCTATTTTTTAAATATAATTGGATCAGACTAAAGGAATGAACCTGAAAATGATCCTACCATAGAGAAGCTTATTTCTGTCCAAAAAAAGGGGCGGGAATAGGCTTTTTTTGTTTTGACTTAGCTATTGTATGAAATGGGTCATTCTAGTAAAATACCCAGTTAGATACTGTTAAATGGAAAAATTTATCTCTTCGATTAAAGGAGGAAATTATGATGAAAAAGGTACTATCGATGTTTACGGCAATTCTTGTATTGGTTACGATTCTCCCGGCTAGTTCGTTTGGGGCGGCGGTTAAAATGCCGTTGAGGGTAGAAGTGAATGGAGAACGAATTTATTTTCCTGACGCTCAGCCATTTGCGGACAAAAACCAGCGGGTACAGGTTCCGGTGCGTTTTGTGAGTGAGGCTTTAGGGGCGGATGTGGACTGGAAGTCAGCCACAAAAACAGTGACGGTAGTGTTGGATTCCGATTCCATTATTTTGACCTTGGATAAAAAAGCGTACACCTTAAACGGACAAAAGAAACAAATGGATACGGCCGCACTCCGTAAAGAAAGCCGAACGTTCGTCCCGCTGCGCTTTGTGAGTGAAGGACTCGGCGCTACGGTGGAATGGGATGCTGCGATCAATACGGTGCTGATTACAACTTCTGATATGAGCGCCAGCGGCAGCAATTCGGCCAGTACCGGCGGTAACTCTTCGACGGATCCGAAGGAACCGGTCGACTCAGAGAACCCGAAAGATCCAGCCAAACCAACCAATCCTGAAGAACCTACAGGCCCTAACGGTGGGTCAGACGAAGATACGGTAAAAGAAGATGTGATCCATGGATTTAAGGTGTATTACAATACGGGGTCTAAATTGAGTATTGATGACGATGGAAAGTATGACAAACTAAAGTCGGGTAGTTTTGTGCTTGGATTAAGAGTTACATTTACAACCAAGGGTAGAGATTATAACAAACAAGTTGAGGAAATGGAGGCTGTTTTAAGGCAACAGGTAGAGTCAAAGACAGTGGATACCATTATGGCATACGTGAAAAAGAAAAAAGTACGGGGGGATATCCTTGAAACAAAAGTGTTCAAGGATGATACTTATGAAATTTGGGTGGGATCTCAGGAGAATGAAGATACTAGTTTGAAGATTTATATGAAGTAGGTGTGTCATGAAGAAAATAACAATGTGGATTTTAATATCAATACTTTTATTTAGCGTGATTCCATATAAAGCACTGGCAGTTGAGAAGAGCGATGCAAGTAAAGTTGTTAAACTTTTAAATGAGTTAAATGAAGCCGGTGCTTCCGCTGCTGATGAAGTTCTTAAAAGAGCGAATCATGATATGAATGAAATATATGAAAAGGAAGACTATTTCTTAGAAAGAACCGGAAAGGGAGCTTTTAATCAAGAAGGAATAATAAAAAAAAGAATACAGGAAGGCCTAAGCAAGCCTACTGAGTTTTATGGATTTGAAATAGTATACGGTAAGAGTCATGATGACTACTTTGAAGATATTAAAATGTATCGCTATTCAGGATACTCTATTAATGGAGATCCTGTTTCCACCAAGGGGTTTCCTTGGGATGCGGGATGGAGCGGAAAGCAGATTCAAAATTTCGATCTGGTTTCTGAACCTTGGAAAAATATGAAAGAGGTTCGCAAGAATAACTTCGACAACTACAAAATGAAAAACGTCCCCGACAACCTGAAAGAAGCCCTTCCCGACGGTACCTTTGAGAAGTTAATTCAGGCCGGATTGGACCGCGAATATGGCGGGAGAAAATACGGGGATGGACTCATGTATCACAAAAATAAGGAACGGGCCGGTCTTGTCGTCTACACCAAAGGAGCCAAACCCAACCGCGGCAAAGGAAAGTGGATCGATTACGTTCATGTCATTCAGCCTCCTACTTATCTCTCCCAAGGGTACGGCCGCATTTACATAAACCATAAGGATGGAAGCATTACTTACCTTGGAATCCCGATTGCCGCTTTCTCTACCTTAGATCAAGGACCAGATCTGTCTGCCGAGTTCGAAACTCTGCCTTCCGCAGAGGTGGCCGAAGAAGGGGTGCTGGTGAGCGTCCGGATACGGTCGGATTTTAAAGAACCGGTCACAGCTCCATATGAATGGATTATTACCCGAAAAGCCGATGGCAAGCGATTGACGGCTGACGATGGCCTGAAATTCACGGGACACGCACTCGCGGAGACTGGGAATCTAGCCATCCCTGCGGGCGGGAAAAGGTTATTGAATGCCTCGTTTATAATGCCGGACAGCGATGTCCGCGTCCAGTTCAAAATTAACAAAGACGGGAATTCACCGAAAGAAGACGATTTGACAAACAATGTTCTGGATTCGGACCCGGATGCGATTAAGCTGACGGTTCCGCAAGCACTGCCTTATGATGCCCTGTCGATCAAGTATAGGGAAGACCTTCCGTCCAATACGGCAACTTTGCAGCTTCCCCAAGGAAAGTGGAAGGAAGGTGCCAATGCAACGGGACGGTTAAATGTTGTAGAGGACCCTAAGGATTTATACCGGAATTTTGATGATGATCCCAACCCGGACATTAATGAACCAGGAGAATCCTTTACTAGGTCCCCGATCGCCAGATACACGATAAAGCGGGAGGATTTTGGGGATAATCCGGCAAAGGGATCGTACTTGAATCCGGAAGATCCCGAAATCCCGTTGACTAGGGACGGAAAAATTTCTTATTCCGGCTCTGTGAGTAGGCCGTACACCTACGAAGAATCCTATCAATCCTGTGAGGGAAAGGATAAGGACGGCCAAGATATCTGCACCACCCAAACAAGGACCGTTGAGAGCACCGCCACTGCGGACTTCACTCCCGGCGAACTCCCTTCTGTTTTCAAAATGTACGTCTATAACGGTATGGAAGAGGTCCCTCCGCCTACTGATTTTAAAACAGAGATTGAAGAGAACAGTCCGCAATCGCTGCAAAAGAAATTGTACTGGGTGAATGAGCCTTATAAGTTCGACGTCATACGCTGGATGAATCATTTGGGCGAAAACAAAAAGCCGTATAAATGGGAGATGGTTCCCGGACAGTATGAGCGGGAATTTACTCAACAAGCCAGTGGAGAGGTTACTATACACGCTGAGAAGACGATGGAAGAAGAGTACGGCCAGGCGAGAAGCGCGGCGAGCAAGCGGACAAACAAGAAGTCGCAGTATGACAAGGCGGTATTTGCAACCGATAAGGAACTGCAGAAGTATGATTACCCGATCAAATCGGGGTATTATTTTAATCCGGCAGGGGAATACACTTTTACCGTTAAGACGGTTACTTACAAGCAGACGACGGAGGATACCGCAGATCACCAGGATCTGGTTGATTCTCTAATTGATTCTTTTAAATATGAATCGGACCTCATTTATATCAATAGCAACAAGGAAGCAGTCAACTTGCGGAATGAAAAGCTCAAATCTAATAACCGCGGGGGCTTTGCGACAAAGCCGGGGGTTTTGACAGCAAAGAATAACACGGGTGTAAATGGTGCGGTGCTTCTGGAAGTTCTGGATAGAAACGACACGACACAGAAACGCTACACTAAAAAAGTGAACGAGATCCCGCACTCCCAAAACCGCGACGGTTATACCCATGATTTTTGGAAAATGGTGATGGAAGGTTATAGCCTGTCCAAGACAGAAGGCAAGAACCTGTATTACAAATACCGGGAATACGTTAAAGATGGTCAGCATATTTACAGAATTACTGAGACAACAAAAGTCACGATCAAGATCAATCCGAACAATCTTCCGGTATATACGCATGCGAACATGCAAGATGGGGAGTATTCAATCCACGTTTCGATGGACTCTATTGATTTGACGGGGAATCACGCCTATAACGTGCTGGGTAGTATGGATGGCGTAGAGGAACTGGATCATATCGGCATCACCGTCGTTGGCTCCATGTTTGATGATTTGAATAATTAGTTTTGAACCCTATACCCCTTTCATTACATCCATGTCAATCACCCTCACTTTGAAAGAGACACGGAGTAATGGAGGGGTATTTATTCGGAAGGAAAGTCAGGACAATACAAGCTCGGAAAGGAGGGCCATGTTGAATCAGAAAGTAGATCCGGATCAAATCAAGGGGCTTGCAAACCATATGGAGCGTTTGCGCATGGGCATTGGGGAAAGCACAGCTAATGTATATCGGGATATCTCACAATTGATTAGAGACACCCGCTCTGCTTATTCCGAATCTTCTGTCCAAGCAGCGGTAAATGAGGTCGATCGGGTGCTTCAGGAGATTCGGAAGTTATCGCAATCCATTGATGACCGTCTAGGTAGTAAAGCAAAGACGCTTCGCCGGGTAGCGCAGGATTACGTCAGAGTAGAAAAGGAAGCAGAACAGAAGATCCAAAGTGCCATGAAAACGGTACAACTTCGTGCAGGTAATTCGGTGGAACTGAATAAGCGGGTACAGAAGGTAGTGAAGGTTAAGACGGTAGAAAGCCTTGACGATGTAAAACCCAATGATGCCAATTTGAAGATGCTTCTTCGTCAGTTTTTGGATGAATTCGGCTATGAGGTTATGCCTGGAGAAGTAAGCGTGGACATTACAATGGATGAGCATGTTCTTGATTTCTGGGAATTTGCTTTGGCTAAAGGATATGATCCCGTAACTTATGATTATTTGGAATATTGGGAACGATCCGAAGCGTATCGGCGATTGGAAGAAAAAATAAACGAGTTGAGATCGGCCCAGGAATCCTATAAAGAATCCATGCTGGACGGTTATGAGGTACTGGCATTTGGCAAAGGCTTCTATATAGGGCTGGACAATAGCATCAACAATATAGCAGATAAATTCGCAGAAATCGTTTCACATCCGGTTGCTAGTGGAGAGGCTCTACTTCAAGGAATTAAGCAGGTCTATATAAATCTGAATGAGGAAGCGGGTAAGTTCAGTAAGGATCCGCTAAGTTATATTCGGAAGGCGGCAGTGAATAAATGGGCCTCACTTAAGGATGTATATGTAGAACTGCAGGAACTCAAACCGAGCCAGAGGTGGGAACGCATCGGCGGCATGGTGGGGGAGAATATTATAGCCGCAGCAACAAGTGCAGTTGGAGGAGGTATTGTTGGGGCAGGACTTAAGAAGGTATTTATTATAATAGAATCGAAGATAGACATAAATATACCGATTAAGGATATCGACAAAATAACAGGAAATGAAACGAAGCCGCCTTCTGAACTCCAAAGTCCTGATGTGACTAAACCTCCAAAAGCAGTTGAGGCACCGCAGACTCCAGAGGTGAATAAGTCGATTGAGGGGACGGGTAATGTTACAACAGGTTTAGGAACTGTACAATCAAGGATAAATATTGCTAATGGGAGAACCAGATTTACTCCATTAAGAGATACAGGAGAACCAGTTTCAGCAGGATTTGATCATATTCTTGAAGGGCATTTTAACAGACCATTAGCTAATAGTAGGTCGATTTTCTCAATTGCGCCGGATAAGTTAAAGGAAATTCTACAGAGTTCAGACGTTGTCAAATCTACTGTTACAGACATTGGTGGGGGTCAGTTCACTAGAACAGTAAATGTTGGAGAGGTTGTTGGTAATTCAGCCTTAAAATATGGTGGTGGAGAAACCACTTGGATTAAAATTTTTACAGACAAAGCAGGTAATTTGATTACAACTTATCCTGTACCAGCACCATGAGGCTTGATATTTAGGAAAGGATGATAGAAATGCAAGACTTTGAAAAAACATTGGACGCTTTCATTTGGGAAGACTTTAAAAGTTTAATGAGCAACCCCTTATTATTTAACAGTTATGTCGATTATTTTTTAATTTTGGTTGATTGGATAAAAAAGAATAAGGCTGGGTTGGAATATTCAGTATATTGGAATAGACTTAGCCCAATTTTGGATGTTGATATATATGACTATATTTCAAAAGAACCGGAGATATTGCTTGATCTAGAATCAAAAAGGATGTTTAATTTAAAGCCAGATACAGTAGATTCCTTTGTAATGAGATTAGGTGACACACTTTGGGATTTGGTTAAACTTCGTTCAGGAAAAGATTGTCCAAGGTGTAAAGATGATGAGTTGAATTATGTTGTTGCTGAAGTTCTGAAGACAGCGGAGAAAAAATTAATTTTAGAGTGTGATACGTGCGGCCGCACTTTGAATAGTGACGGAACGGAATGGTCTGATGGAGTAGCTATCATTCATCCAGCAAATGAGTCTATTGTAAACAAATATTTAGGCGTGAATTAAGCAAGTCCTATACTAACCCTGATTGGCTTCATGCCTTTCAAGGTTTCTTTTTTGGGTGGGCCTACCCAGTGCTGAATAAAATTTTTGAAAGGAAGATACTATGGCTTCAATAGCTGAATTAGCAGAAGAGATTAAAACTGATAAGATAAAAAGCGAAGATTTAATAGTATGTTTAGAAGCTAAAAATTTAAGGGTTGTTGCTATGGCAATGTTCAAATTGATTGAAAGAAATTACTGTAATTTAAGAATTGTAGATAGGCTAGCTGGACTCGGGGAACTTTTAACAGACAGTAAATTTATTGGACCATGGCAATTCGGACATGTTGCAATAGCTACGCTTTCTCTTCTAGACAATGAGGATGCAAAGATTAAGTTTAACGAACTTTTTGAGAGACTAAGTGATAATGTTAAATTTTTAGTAGATAACTTTATTAAATCAGAATCATATAAAACATAGGGAGTATTTGCAGGATTGAAAAACTGGGGTTTACAATTTTTACAACAAGATCGTACAATACAACCAACAAACCAAACACTAACTGATTCTAACACTTGATAAACTTTCAAGCTCTCTCCAACTTGTTTTATGAGTAGGAATGAGCTTTTTTTGATGAGGTGAAGTATATGGACAACAAGGACTTAGCAAATGCGTTGGATAGATCGGAAAATTACGAGACCTATATTGCAAGTATGAATAATGCTGAACTTATTACAATCATAACAAACTTAGATAATTTAGATGAAGTAACTACTGCTTTAACAGAACTTTCTATAAGAGATAAGGAAGGGGCAGTACCTTATTGCCTTAAAATACTCAAAGAAGATTTGGGAGATGAATTTCTTCAAGCTGTTGCATTTAATATGCTCTATGAAGTTGACCATGAAAAAGCAAAAGAGATTATTACCGAAAAATTAACAAATGCATCTACAGCATTGATAGGAGCAATAATGGATAATTTATCAACCGATAGTTTACAACCATTCGGAGAGTCACTTTCAGCTGAGTTTCTCAATGCAATTTTAGAAAGATATTTTGACTTAAGTGATGCCGACAAGGAACGTATCCATGATAACTACGAATGGTTCCAAGAATCTTTTGAGAAGAAGCTAAGCATTATGTAGCTGCTTACGGTGGTGCTACCTCAATCCCCACATTACAATTCCTCCCTGCCTATGCTATACTTAGAACAAATGTTCTACTAAAGCACGGCAGGTGAAAAGATGACCAATCCGGTGATAAATATAGCGGTAAGACCCTTGGTGGAGTATGTGTTTAGCAGTGGCGATCTGTCCAGCGGGTTCCGCACTATGACCACGTTGGTCGAGGGGACGAAGGCCCATCAACAGGTGCAGCGGCAGTATGGGGAGACGGACCAGAAAGAAGTATATGTATCTGCGGAGATTCCTTACGGGGATCTCCTCTTTGTCGTGGATGGACGTTGCGACGGGCTGCTTGCGGAAGAAGACGGGCTGATGACGATTGATGAGATCAAGTCTACTTCAGGCGACCTGGCGCTCATCACGGAAGAGACGTATCCGGTGCATTGGGCGCAGGCCAGATGCTATGCGTATATGGTAGCCAGGGAGCGTTGCTTGCCGCGGATGAGGATTCAGCTGACGTACATGCAGCTTCCAACCGGTGAACTGAAACGATATCGCGAAGAGGCGGATTATGCCGAATTGGAGTCTTTCGTTCAAGAGGTGGTTCGGCAATACGCTCCTTACGCCGAAATGCTTCGCACACACCGGGAAGCCAGGGATCGCAGCATCTCACAACTCTCTTTTCCGTTCAAGACCTACCGCGCCGGACAACGGAAACTGGCGGGAGCCGTCTATAAAACGATTGAAGAGAAAGTCAGTCTGTTCGCCAAGGCGCCTACCGGAATCGGAAAAACGATCTCCACCACATTTCCCGCGATCAAAGCGATCGGGGAGGGGCATTTGCAGCATCTGTTTTACTTGACCGCCAAGACGATTACCCGGACCGCGGCGGAGGAGGCTTTCGCGCTTATGCAGGCGGGCGGGCTGCATCTGCATGCCGTTACGATTACGGCAAAGGACAAAGTTTGCTTCCAGGAAGAGGTTAGCTGCCGCAAAGAGGACTGCCCGTTCGCGGACGGATACTACGACCGGATCAATGGCGCCGTGCTGGATATTTTGACTCATGAGACGTTAATCGGGCGGCAGGTGATTGAGAAGTACGCCCGCAAGCATCGGGTTTGCCCGTTCGAATATTCGCTGGATCTCGCCTATGCGGCGGATGCGGTGATCTGCGATTATAACTATATTTTTGATCCTAAAGTGTCTTTAAAAAGAATGTTCGGCGAGCAAAAGAGCCGGACGGCCCTGCTGGTGGACGAGGCCCATAACCTCGTGGACCGGGCGCGCGAGATGTACTCGGCGGAGTTGAACAAAGCCGATTTTCTGGCCCTGCAACGGGTATACAAAGGGATGAATCCCGCTGTATACCGCGCTGCCAAGGCGGTCAACGGCTTTTTCATCGCCCTGCGAAAAGAAACGGAAGGACCGCACCGCATCGACCGGAACAAGCCGGAGGAATTGCTCAAACTGGCTGAAGAATTCATTTTCCATGCAGAGCAGGAGCTGGCCTCGCCCGGACCGGGGGCCGGGGCGGCCACTGAGGATGCGGCGTTGCTGCTGCAAACCTATTTTGCCGCACAGAGCTTTGTCCGAACCGGTAAACTGTATGACGAACGTTATGTTACTTATGCGGAGATTACTGCCAAGGACCTGAGAATTAAAATGTTCTGCCTCGATCCCTCGCACCTATTGCGGGAGATGGGAAAAGGATTCCGCTCCCGGATTCTCTTCTCCGCCACCTTGTCGCCGTTGTCCTATTACCGGGACATGCTGGGCGCAACGCCGGAGGATTATACGGTCTCGATTCCGTCGCCGTTTGCTCGCGAACAGCTAGAAGTGACCATACATCCGCTCTCGACCCGGTACCGGGACCGGGAGCAGACCAAAGAGGCGCTTGCGGAGTTGCTGAGACAGCTGGCCCTCGGGCGTTCCGGCAACTATCTGTATTTTTTCCCTTCCTACGCCTATATGAATCTTATCTATGAACTAGTGACCGCCGGGCCCATGGAGAACGTTCGCTTCCTGGTGCAGCAAGGGGCGATGTCCGAACAGGAACGGGAGGATTTTCTTGCCGCATTTGATGCGGATAATAAGGAAACGCTGGTGGGTTTTGCGGTGATGGGCGGCATATTTTCCGAAGGGATCGACCTGGTCGGCGACCGGTTGACCGGGGTAGCTGTGGTTGGTGTCGGGCTGCCGCAAATCGGCCTGGAGCGGGACATCATCCGGGATTATTTTAATGAACAGGGCAAGGACGGGTTCGATTATGCTTATGTTTTTCCGGGAATGAACAAAGTGCTTCAAGCCGGAGGCCGGCTTATTCGCTCGGAGAATGATCATGGAGTGCTGTTACTAATAGACGACCGTTACCTTCATCCGCACTACAATAGGTTGCTGCCCGAAGAATGGCGATAGAAGGCTATACTCTAGCATGTTTTCATGTATACGTGAATAGAATGTGGGGAATCAAGCGTTTGAACTTTTTGTGAAAAGAGGAGGCAGGCGCACATGACGATCACGGGAGTCACGTATATTAAAGTTTCGGTTGTTTACTTTGTAATCGGGGTGCTGCTAGGGATGTACATGTCCATAGCCCATGATTACACGTTGACCGGGGTACACGCTCATCTTAATCTGCTGGGCTGGGCTTCGTTTGCGCTAGCAGGCGTTATTTATTGGTTATTTCCAAGAGCGGCGGCAAGTGTACTAGGCAAGATCCAGTTCTGGGCCCATTCGATCGGTTTACCGATTATGATGATCGGCCTTGCTTTTGTACTGGAAGGCAAGACATCGTTCGAGTCGATCATCCCGATCGGAGCGACACTGGTGGTGGTGAGCGTAATTTTGTTCGCCATCAATGTATTTATGAATGTCGGACCTCGGGCCGGCATCCGTAAATAAAGGGAAAGCACTTTTAAAAATGCCCGCCGTCCATGGCTTTGGACGGCGGGCGTTATTTTTATTGCGGATTGGTGGTCCAAATGCCCGCGGTTTTGACGAACACCCGCTTCGGCAGTTTGAGGGTAGCCAATGCCAGTTCAGCCACATCTTCCGGCTGCATCATCCGGTCCTCATCCCCGATCTTGAGGCCGGTGTTTACGGCCAGTTCCGTATTCACCGTGCTTGGCGTAAGAGCCACGACACGGATGTTGGATTTGCGGACTTCCTGCATCAGCGATTCGGTCATCCCGAGCAGCGCAAATTTGGAAGCGCAATAAGCCGAGCCGGTTGCAAATCCGCGTTCTCCGGCCGTTGAGGCGACATTGATGATATCTCCGCTTTGTTGTTCAAGCATATGCGGCAGGGCGGCGCGGGTTACATGATAGGTCCCCATTAGGTTGACCCGGATAATCCGTTCCCAGTCAGCCGGGTCCATGTCCACCAAGGTGCCGAACTTGGCAATCCCCGCATTGTTGATCAGAATGTCTACAGAACCGAGTTCTTCAATCAGCTTCGAAACAGCGGAAGTCGCTTCGCTTTGTTCGGAGATATCGGCGGAGGCGATATGTACTTTAATCCCGTACTCGCTGCCAAGCTGTTGCTGCAGAGACTCCAAATCCGCGGTTGTCCGTGCGATCAGGCCGAGATGTACGCCTTCCTTGGCGAGCGCAATGGCCAGCGCCTTGCCGATTCCCTTGCCTGCCCCCGTAATAATGGCTTTCTTATTTTGAAGTTCCATTCTTTTACCTCCTGGATAATTGATTTCGATTCATTGCTGCTCCTCCATTATAATGGATTACCCGACTGAAATCCTATTCAAGGAACAATGCCGGACGAGGACCAAGGCAGTTTCTGACAGATTCTTGACTCTTATGTATATCAGAAGTATCATTAAAGCATAATAGTTAAGAGGTATTAACTATTAAAAGCTAATAATTATTATTTAAAGATAGAGGTGATCGAGGCTGGAAAAGGGCGATTTACTTTCGTTCATGTTATCGCAGCAGATGACCAAGTTTGTCGTTTCGTACGGTAAACTGCTCGATCCCGATGTTACTGCTCAGCAGTATCTGATTCTGCAGATTTTAAGCGGTACCGGGCAGCGCAATAGCTCGGAATTGGCGGAAGAACTGGACGTAACTTTGCCCGCCATAACGAATCTGACGAATAAATTAGTGCGCAAAGGGTACCTTGAACGGAGGACATCCGATGCGGACAGGCGGAGCGTAAATCTGCATTTAACGGATCAGGGCCGGGAAGTCGAAAGGCGGCTTGTGGCCAGATATAAAGAGCTTACTCAGCAAATGTGGTCCAACTTTACGGAGCAGGAGCTGGATTTGTTATTGGCATCCTACCAGAAGATGATCGATAGCTTTCAACACATCCAAAGCCAGGATCCGGATTCGGATTCAAAATGAAAACCAAAAGATTCGAAATAACTCATCAGGAGGAACTGAACATGGGAAGATTAGATAATAAAGTAGCTATCATTACGGGTGCCGCCGGCGGCATGGGATTGGCCGATGCGCTTCTTTTTGTCAAAGAAGGCGCCAAGGTAGTTATTACGGATATCCAGGAAGAAAAGATTCTGGCGGCAGCGGAAGAAATTAATCAAAATGGCGGCGAAGCTCTCGGCGTGGCTCACAACGTTACATCTGAAGAAGACTGGAAGCGCGTCGTGGATGAAACGATCGCGAAGTTTGGCAAGATCGACATTCTGGTCAACAATGCAGGTATCTCCAGTCCTACCCCAATGATGGATACTACCGTCGAGCTCTGGAACAAAGTTATGGATATTAATATCAAGAGCGTGTTCCTGGGTCAAAAATATGTAATTCCGCATATGATCGAAGGCGGCGGCGGTTCGATCGTCAACATTTCCTCGATCGCAGGCTTGACCGGAGGCAACGGGGCAGGCCCGTACACCGCAAGTAAAGGAGCTGTCCGCATGCTGACGAAGGCGACGGCCGTAGACTTTGCGAAACACAACATCCGCGCCAACTCGGTGCATCCGGGGATTATCCAAACCCCGATGACAGAAGGCTTGATGAAGGACGAGAAAATGAAAGCCTGGTTCAATTCCGTAACTCCGCTTCCGCGTCTTGGTTTGGCGGAAGACATCGCGGCCGGCGTGTTGTTCCTGGCGTCGGACGAGTCCTCGTACATTACCGGAATCGAACTTCCGATCGATGGCGGTTACACAGCCAAGTAAACGAATTACGATATATATTCTTATGGGAAAAGAACCCGGCATAGGTGCCGGGTTCTTTTTTGTTAAATACAGGATGTGTAAGGTTAGAAAATGTAAGTTTAAATTGAGGCTGGTGCTGGCGCGCGGTATTAAATATAAATAACTGTAAAACCTCCAGCTATTTTCTCGGATTATATGGAATATTGTTCAACAGGGCCAAATTAGATGCATCTTTTCCAGCTAAATTAGTCTCCTACCCTATTTAGAAACAAATTAGCTGGAGGAAATACAGTTAAATGTTAATCTCAAATAGGATTTTAGCCATCAAGGGACGAAATTAATGGGTGTAAGCTCATGCCATGATTCGTGACATGATTTCATGACATGATTGAGTAACCGAGTAGAGAAGGTGCATACTGAGGTGAAAACGGAACGCTTGTTAGCCATGACGGTCCTGCTGCTGAACCGGGGGCGGATGAGCGCCAGAGAGCTCGCCGAACGGTTCGAGGTGTCCGTCAAGACAATTTATAGAGATATGGAAACCCTAAGCCTGGCGGGAATTCCCGTAACGGCCCTGCAAGGGACGGCCGGCGGTTTTGAGATCATGGATCGATATACGCTGGACCGGCACTTGGTCTCGCAAGGGGAGATCGCCTCGCTGCTTACGGCCCTCAGAGGGGCAAGCCAAGCATTAGAGGATCGGACTTATGCGGACCTGCTTGAGAAATTCAAAGCTCTGCTGCAGCCTTCCGGGAAGACCGCCTGGGAGTCCGGCGGTTCCGAACTGGTTTTTGACTTTCAACCCTGGGGTCAAGGGCCGGCGATAAAGCAAAACGTTGCCATGTTAAGACAGGCGATTGTGGACAAGCGATTGGTCCGCTTAATTTACATACATCAGGACGGAACTGAACATATCCGCGTCGTTGAGCCGGCATCCTTAATTATGAAAGGCTCGGTATGGTACCTGCAGGCTTATTGCCGGATGCGCGGTGATTTTCGAGTGTTCCGCCTTTCGCGGGTCATGGAATTTTCCTTGTTGCAGGAGTGCTTTAATCCTCGCGAGGCTCCCATATTGGACGGTTTTAGCTGGGATCCGGCCTGGTCCCGCAAAGATGAGTGCGAGGTGAGTCTGATCTTTCGGCTCGAAGCCCGCTACCGCATAGGGGACGTGTTTCTCCCGGAACAGATTCGGGTGCAGGAGGACGGGAATATCTTCGTCCAAGGGGTGTTTTCCCGGGATGAGTGGTTTTACTCCATGCTGCTCAGTTTTGGCGATCTGGTCAGGGTGTTGACCCCCGGTTCGCTGGTACAGGAAATGAAATTGCGGGCGGAGCGGATTGTCCGGCTGTATGAGAGCGATCCTCCGATTTCTAACTGGACATACTGATGTCCACATTCCCGAATTACAATGGACGTAGGAATGAAGGGAGACTATATAAGATGCCAAAAACCTATGTTCAACAAAAAGATATCAGACTGACCGGGATCAGCGTACGGACGACGAATGCGGAGGAAGCAGGGCCGAATGGACGCCTTCCGGAGTTGTGGGACCGTTATTTTCGGGAGAGGGAGATCATCCCGGCGGCTGCCGGAGAGAACGGAACGGGCAATAATACGCTCTATGCGCTTTATATCGATTATGAGAGCGACGCCTCGGGAGCATACACGGTGATCATCGGTCATGAGCAAGGGACAGAGAAAGCTGGGGATCAAGAGCTGCACGAGTCCGGAATTGAATACACCGATCTCACTAAGAGCGGCTTGCTGCAAGCCGTTATACCGGCCTCCGAATTTATCGTATTCGAGACCCGCAGGGGTCCGGTGCAAACCGTAGTGGCGGAAGCTTGGGGACGAATATGGGCTTATTTTGAGGATGCGCAGGAAAAGCGGGCTTTTACCGGAGATTATGAGCTTTACGACTTGAGGGACTTCGATCCCGGGAATGCGGTCGTTTCGATATATATTGCAGTACAATCCTAAGCTTGGATAAGGGAGGACTAAGCATGGAATTCATGACCATGACGCCGGAGCTGCTGGAGACGGAGCATATTTGCTGTGCCTTGGGCGCCAAAGCTTATGAAGAAGCGGTAAGCGGCAAAAAAAGCTGGCTGAAGGACCGGATGGCTGAAGGTCTCGTCTTCTACAGGTTAAATGAGCGTGCCAAAGTGTTCATCGAATATCTTCCGGCTGAAGCGGCATGGGTTCCTGTGGATGCCCCCAATTTTATGATGATTAATTGTTTGTGGGTTAGTGGAAAATATAAAGGTCAGGGCTATGGACGCCGTCTTTTGGAGCATTGCATTGAAGATGCCCGGAACAGGGGGATGGACGGGATTGTGCATGTGCTTGCCGGCAAAAAAATGCCTTATTTGAGCGAACGCAAGTTTTTCCTGCACCATGGCTTTCGGATCGTTGACGAGGCAGGCCCTTACTATGAATTGGCCGTGCTGCAATGGAACGATTCCGCTCCGCAGCCGCTTTTTCGCCAGGAGGCCAGGTCGCTTGCCGTGGATCAACCCGGGATCGTCGTTTACTATACGCAACAGTGCCCGTTTGCCTTCGGCGTATTGCAAGAATGGAGAGCTGCGGCTGCGGAACGAGGCATTCCCTTTTGTGCGCATCTCTTGAACTCCAGGGAGGAAGCGCAGCGGGCACCGGTACCGTGGACGACCTTCGCCTTCTTCTATAATGGAAAGTATGTCAGCCATGAAATGATGAGCCGGGGAAAGTTCGAACGGATGCTTGATGGGATGCCAGGCGGGAATCAATAATTAGCCGCTTAGGCATCTTTTTTTAAATAGCGCTTGACAATAGATCGAAAATAAATTATCTTAATATCAAGATAAATGACATCGAGATAAAACAAATTGAGATAAACGCTGAGCATACGCTAAGGAGGAATGCAGCATGACTTATAATCAGGAGGATGCCCTGAATCTTCATATCGCCTTATCGCGGGCCAGCCAATGGGTGAATGCCCATACGGACCGGGATATCCGGCAGCACGGTTTAACCCGTACGGAATTCGGCGTTTTGGAACTGCTCTACCATAAAGGCTCTCAGCCGATTCAGCAAATCGGCGGTAAAGTACTTATGAGCAGCGGCAACATTACTTATGTCGTCGACAAGCTGGAGAAGAAAGGCTATGTTCGCAGAAGAGCTTGTGAGGAAGATCGCCGCCAGACCTTTGCCGAAATCACGGAGGAAGGCTCGAGATTCATTGAAGAGGTATTTCCCAAGCATGCGGAAGTGATCGCTAAGGCAACTGAGGGACTGAATGCAGAAGAGAAGAAGATCGCTTCAGACCTGCTGAAAAAGCTGGGGAAGTATGCCCAGGAGGGCTTCAAATAGCGGCCGGCGGGTTAGCGGGTGAGTCGATTAGAAAAAAAACACGAACCCCGAGTCGATACAGAGCCGGGATTGGCCCGGAGGAAGGAAGGCTTGGGGACTCTTTTTAGATCATATATCTTAATATCAAGATTCTTTATTTAAAATTATAATCAAAGGAGAAATGAATGATGAGTATAGCATTGGGCTTGTTGATTTTACGGTTGGTGGTCGGGTTATCCTTTATGGCGCATGGGGCGCAAAAGCTGTTCGGTTGGTTTGGCGGCTACGGTCCGAAGGGGACCGGAGGATGGATGGAATCGCTGGGATTGAAGCCCGGGGTACTGATGGCTGTAATGGCAGGAGCTGGAGAATTTATCGGCGGGCTGCTGTTCGCGGCGGGATTGCTTACTCCTCTCGGCGCTGCGTTGATTGTGATTACGATGATCATGGCGATCGTTACGGTGCACGGCAAGAACGGATACTGGTCCACGGCGAACGGGTATGAATACAACTTGCTCATTATCGCGGTTGCCCTTGGCGTAGCTTTGATCGGTGCCGGCGATTACTCGCTGGACGCTCTGTTGTTCTAATTCGGAAAGAGGAGACTGTGAAATGAGCGAATTTATTGATTTAGTAAAAAAACGCCGGTCGGCCAACAAATTTTTGAAAGACGTGGAAATCCCGGAGCAGGATCTGGATACGATCTTCAATCTGGTCAAGTACGCGCCTTCGGCATTCAATTTGCAGCATACCCGTTATGTCGTGGTCAAGGACCCGGAGCTTAAGGAAAAAGTATACGAAGTCGCCAATAAACAATATAAGGTGCGTACCGCATCCGCCGTGATCGCCGTTCTGGGAGATCCTAAGGCTTACAAGGACGTAGCTGCGTTAAATGAAGGGCTGTTGAATTTAGGAGTCATCAATAAACAAGAATATGATATGACGGTTGAATCGACGCTCGCATTCTACGAGGAGCGGGGAGAGACGTTCCAACGGGAGGATGCGATTCGCAACGCCAGCCTGTCCGCAATGCAGATGATGCTGATTGCCAAGGAGCTGGGTTGGGATACTTGTCCGATGATCGGATTTGATCCGGATGCTTTGAGAGAAGCACTGGAGATTCCGAGTGATTACGTGCCGGTCATGCTTGTCGCCATTGGCAAAGAAGACACATCCAGTCAGCGTCCGCGCGGCTACCGGAAGCCGGTCGCCGAATTCGTTAAATACCTATAAGGAAGAAAACAATATGTCACAACGCACAGCAGGAATTCATCACGTTACCGCTTTTGTACAAAATGCTCAGGAAACCGTCGATTTCTATTCAGGGGTGCTTGGTTTGCGCCTCGTTAAAAAAACTATAAACTTTGATGCTCCGGAGGTATATCATCTGTATTTTGGCGATGAGAAGGGAAGCCCGGGCACCATCATTACATTCTTCCCGGCGCCGGGATCACGGCGTGGCCGGATCGGGGGAGGTCAGGTCGGGGTTACCACCTATGCCGTGCCAGAGGGTACTCTTGATTTCTGGCATCAACGATTGCTGAAATTTCATGTGTCCGTCGAAACGAGAGAACGTTTCTCCGAGAAAACCTTGCTTTTCCGGGACAACTCCGGATTGCTGCTGGAGCTTGTTGAACGGACGGAAGGCCCAGCAAGCACTTGGGCGTTCGGCGGCGTCCCTGTCGATAAAGCAATTAAAGGGTTTGGGGGAGCTGTCCTTTACAGTGTGTCGCCCGATAAAACGGCCCATCTTCTGGAGCAAGTACTTGGGATGGAAAAAATAGGACAAGAAGGGTCCTATGCACGATTCAAATCGGAGGGGAATTTAGGTAATATTATCGATATCAACATCCAGCCCATGGAATACGGTGCCGGTGGTGCCGGAACCGTCCATCATATCGCCTGGAGAGCCAAGGATGACGGGGATCACGTCGCTTGGAGAAATAAATTGGCGGGCCTCGGGTATCATGTCACGCCGATTGTCGACCGCCAGTATTTCAATGCCGTATACTTCCGTGAGGAAGGAGGCATCCTGTTTGAAATTGCCACCGATCCGCCGGGATTTGCCCGGGATGAACCTGCAGATAAGCTTGGCGAGAAGCTGATGCTGCCGGATTGGTACGAGGAACAGCGGGCGCTGATCGAAGCGAACTTGGAACCGATCGAGGTTCGTATATTGAAGGAGGATAAGGAATGAAGCATATTTATCAGCAAGGAACCAATGCGGAAGCGCCGGTGCTGGTGCTTCTGCATGGTACCGGCGGAACGGAAAGGGACCTGCTTCCGTTGGCCGGGATGATCTCGCCGCAATCCTCGGTGCTCAGCATCCGGGGGAATGTGCTGGAGAACGGCATGCCGCGCTTCTTCAAACGGCTGGCGGAGGGTGTATTCGATGAGGAGGATCTCGTGCTCCGCACGAAGGAGCTCTATGATTTCCTGGATGAGGCGGCCGAAACTTACGGTTTTAACCGCCGCAACCTGGTGGCCGTCGGCTACTCCAATGGCGCAAATATCGCCGGAAGCCTGCTGTTCCATTACAGCGATGCGTTGCGCGGGGCGATTCTGCACCATCCGATGGTGCCGCGTCGGGGCATTCAACTGCCGGATCTCTCGGGAGTGCCCGTGTTTATGGGAGCTGGACGCAATGACCCGATCTGTCCGCCGCAGGAATCGGAAGATCTTGAACAGTTGTTGAGCGAAGCGGGAGCTGTCGTCAACCTCCATTGGGAGTCCACCGGCCACCAGTTGACCGGATCGGAAATCGACGCCGCATCGGCCTGGTACCAACGGACTTTTTCGTAACGTAACCGTACCGTAAGGAGTGAATCCACCATGCTATCCATCGATCCGAATCTGCAAAGCGAGCGGGACAATTACAAACTGTTGACGGGCAGCATCATCCCTAGACCCGTTGCGTTTGTAACTACGCTGTCCGGAACCGGCGTGTTAAATGCGGCGCCATTCAGCTATTTCAACATCGTGACGGCCGATCCGCCGATGATTTCGGTATCGGTCCAGCGCAAACAGGGTCTCCCCAAGGACACGGCCCGGAATGCGATGGAGCTGGGCGCCTTCGTCGTCCACATTTCGGATGAGTCCAACATCGAGCAGATCAATGAGACGGCGGCCGCGCTCCCTCCGGACGAGAGCGAGATCGCCCTGGCGGGATTGACGCCGGTTCCGAGCGAGAGCATTCCTGTTCCGGGTGTCGCCGAGGCGAAGGTCCGGATGGAATGCGTGCTGGAACGGGCGATTCAGCTCGGCGGCACGGCGGAGCAACCGGCGGCCGATCTGCTGATCGGGCGGGTGGTCCGCTTCCATATCGCCGAATCCGTGTATGAGGGCGGGCGGATTACTGCCGCGGAGCTGAAGGCGGTAAGCCGGCTCGCGGGCAACGATTACGCCGGCGTTGGGCCAGTCTTCTCCATTCGCCGGCCGGAATAAGATTGTAAGTCAAGCAGCGTTTTCCTGTAGCCGTGGTTGCAGGAAAACGTTTTTTTTATTAATCTCATAGAGAACGAGTTTTAAATTATGAAGAGTTAAATCAGGAGGGAAGACAGATGAAGTATCGGACATTGGGAAATACAGGGCTGAAGATCAGCGAGGTCAGTTTCGGGACGTGGGGAATTGGCGGGGACTGGGGAGGCTCGGATGATGCCGAGGCGCTGCGGGGCCTTGATTATGCCATTGGGCAGGGCGTCAATTTCTTCGATACCGCGGACGTTTACGGCGGAGGTCATGCGGAGGAGCTGCTGGCGAAGGCGACCAAGGGCAAGGAAGACGAAGTACATATCGCCACCAAGTTCTGCCGGGCAGGAGACATTCATGACCCCCGCACCTACTCCGAAGCTTCGATCCGTGAGTATTGCGAGCGCAGTTTAAAGCGCTTGCAACGGGAGCGCATCGATTTGTACCAAATTCATTGTCCTCCTTTTGAAATATTGAAGGATGGCCGGGTGTTTGAGGAATTGGATAAGCTTCAGGCCGAAGGCAAAATACGCCATTACGGCGTGAGCGTCGAGACGGTGGAGGAAGGGTTATTCTGTCTTGATGTTCCCGGCGTGAAGGCGCTGCAGGTGATCTTTAACCTGTTCCGGCAAAAGCCGGCCGAGCAGCTGCTTCCTAAGGCCGAGCAGTCGGGGGTCGGCATTCTTGTCCGATTGCCGCTGGCCAGCGGGCTGCTGACCGGCAAGTTTACGAAGGAGACGACGTTCAATTCGAACGATCACCGGAACTTTAACGCCAACGGCGAGGCATTCAATGTGGGCGAGACGTTCGCGGGGCTGCCGTTTGCCAAGGGCGTGGAGCTGGCATCTGGGTTGTCCTGGATCGCCGAAGGCCGGGGCGACATGGCCCGCGCTTCGATGCGCTGGATTCTGGATCATCCGGAAGTCAGCTGCGTGATCCCGGGCTTCAAGAACGTTCGCCAGGTCGAAGACAATCTGGGTACGCTGGAGGTACCGTCTTTTACTCCTGAAGAACTGGAACGCTTACGTGATTATTATCTCAGCCAGGTGGCAGAGCATATTCGCGGAGCATATTAAGATATACAAGAGGGAGTGAGAGAAACGAATGCTGGAATGGGCTGAACAGACGGACGGAATCTGGCAATACGTCGCGCTATTCTTGTTGGCGGCGGCGCCTTGGCTGGATGTATTTATCGTCGTTCCGGCCGGTATTGTATGGGGGTTATCGCCTGTCGCCGTCGCGGTCGTCGGTTTTGCGGGCAACTTTATCATGATCGTACTGCTGGGACTACTATTTCATACTTACCGGAATTGGCGGGATAAGCGAAGGTTGAAGAAGGGAATTGTTGAGGAGAGCAAAAGGGAAACGAGAGCGAAGAACCTGTGGGAGCGCTTTGGTCTTCCGGGGTTGGCGCTGCTGGCGCCGGTGCTCGTAGGCACGGATCTTGCGGCTTTGATGGCGTTGACCTTCGGCTCCTCACGCACCCGGGTGATCGGCTGGATGGGTGTCAGCCTGGCGGTTTGGACGGTCATCATGACGCTGGGGTCCGTGTATGGATTCAGTTATATTAACTGGATCTGACCGCATGACCCGATGAGCGCAAACCATAGGGCTTACCGAAAAGTAAATAAAGACAATCAAATGGCGGTGCTATGGAGATGTAGATAATCTATGCACCGCCATTTTGTATATTCTTGGTGCCTGAAGAACAAAAAGGGCCTTCCCTCCAGTCTGGTTCACTGCATGTTTTAGTTTTCACTACCATACAAGTATGGTAGCATTAACTTGTGAGTACGCTTTCATGGGAATTGAAAAGTTCAACTGAAGGGGCGGATGAAAAATGATGAATGTGCTTTTGGTAGATGATGAGCCCTGGGTGCTGGAGGGACTCCGCACCATGGTGAATTGGGAGACTCACGGGTTTCAGGTATGCGGGGAAGCTCTGAACGGGCCCGATGCGCTCAAGATGATCCAGGAACTGCGGCCTGAGCTTGTCGTTACCGACATCAATATGCCTGTTCTGAGCGGGTTGGAGCTTGTGGAACAATCCAACAAGACGCTGACACGGCCACCCAAATTTGTCATATTAAGCGGGTATGACAATTTCAACTACGCCCTTACAGCAATGAGACACAAGGTTACGGAGTATTTGCTTAAGCCGATCGACGAGGATGAGATCGGAACTATATTGGAGCGGGTAGGGAGAACGATCCGGGAGGAGCTTGCCACGGAACAGAACCAGAGCCGCGTGCAGTTCCTGTTCACGAATAATCTCCTGAACCGGTTCATCCAAGGGGAATATAACGAGAATTTGGAACGGCAGGCGGTACGCTCGCTGGATTTGGAGCCTGGAGCCAAGCTAACCTGCGTACTGATTGAAGCCGTCCCTGGTACGGATGATTTAAGACATCGGGTACGGGAATATTTCTCGAAAGAGAGGGACCGGTCGTTTCTGGACAGCGCGGGAAGAGTCGGGGTGATCCTCCCGGTGGATGTTTACTCTTCGGCGCGCCTGGAGGAAATTGGCCTGCGGATGCACAGGGAGCTTTCCGCCGACTTGAATCGGCCCGTCATTATAACGTTTAGCGATTCACGGGACGGAATCCCGTCCATTCGGGAATTGTATTTGCAGGCGCTGGAGGTCGTTAAATGTAAGCGCAGTCATGGTAAAGAGGGCGTTTTTTACTATAAATACTGCAAACAACCGGCAGGAGCGGACGATATCTTCAAAGAGAAAATAAAGCAGCTGATCGAAAAGGTGCTTGCTGACGATAAGGACAAGATTAGCTGCCTGGTTGATGAATTACAGGCCCTTTTTGTTTCCGGGCTGCACAGCATCGAAATCGCCAAGTCCCATATTGCCGATCTGGAGCTGACGCTGTGCAATCGGGTTGCGGCCAAGAACGGGGAACCCGATGCTTTAATGAAAAGCATGTGGGAACAGTACGGCAGCTTGACCGGAATAGACAACTATCCCGGCCTAAAGAAGTACGTGCAAGCTCTATGTCTGGAGGCGGCCTCGCTCCTTTCACGGCTGGACCTGCAAAATGAAAACAACACGATTTTTCATGTCATCCAATACGTGGAACGGGAATACAAGAACAAGCTGCAGCTTCAGGACCTGGCTAAACATTTTCATATGAACGCCACTTATCTGGGGCAATTGTTCAAGAAAGAAACCGGCAAGCCGTTCAACGAATATCTGAATGAGAAACGGATTGAGGAAGCGAAAAGTCTGCTCAAGCGAACGCAGATCAAAATATCCGAGGTGGCGCTGCAGGTGGGCTATCCGAATACGGATTATTTTATTAGCAAATTTAAGAGCAGCACCGGGATGCTGCCTTCGGCATATAAACACGAGGCTGAAAAGAAACAGGCAGATCAATAGCAGGATGGTGCGGAAATGTTGAAGAGGCGATTCAAGTTCAGAAAAATTGTAAACGATATTCCCTTGAATTATAAATTTATTCTGATTTACCTGATCGGCGTACTGCTGCCCATCATCATTATTCATCTCGTTGTAATGAACCGTATGTCGGACCTCATTAAGGCTCGGGAGCAGCAGAACCTTGAAATCTCGCTGGAACGGGCCAGAAAGGACATCCATGATTTCATGGACGGCGGAGTGGCCGTCAGCCATGCCCTGAATACGGATAAGACGCTCTATGAAATGATGGACCGGACTTATAAATCCGAGGTGGATTTCTACGAGACGTTCGATGAACAGCTTCGCAACCGGGTAAGCAGCTATATTCCGGTAAACAATCAGCTCCAACGGATCGGCATCTACACGAACAATCCCACGATCGTGTCGGGGGGCAATTACCATGTGATTGATGATGAGGTTCGAAACAGCGATTGGTACCGGTTATGGAATGAATCCAGCGACCCGGTTCTGGTGGCCGCCTACCGGGCAACCGAAGTGAGTAACCGGACCTCAACGGTCCCTTATTTAAGCGTGATCGAGGAATTGGATTACTTCGACGTTTACGATAGATATTTCAAATTGCTTCGTATCGATATCGACCTCAGTAAAATTTATGACGTAATTGTCCGGGAGCAGAAGTACTTGGATCTGTACTTGGTCAACGAACATAACGAAATCATTATGTCGGCAGAAAGCGGCTATCAGCGGGAAGTTACCGATAACTATCCGTTATTTCAGTTAACCGGCGATCAGAAGGATAAAGACGTTCGTACGGTGTCTATCGGTACGGCCCGGTACGTAAAGGGCTGGAAGCTGGTCGGCGTCCCACAAGGCAAGAGAGTGGCGAAGGCCATGTTCGAAATGCAAGTATCGATCGGCGTGCTTGCCGCGGTAATTACATTGTTTACGTCCGTTTTTATTTATATCATGCTTAGATCTTATAATTACCGGGTGAAGAGGCTGTCCCGGCACATGCAGAAGGTCACGAACGAGAAGTTCGACCTGATTCGGATCGATGAAGGCCGCGACGAGATCGGCGGATTGATTCAGAATTTCAATATGATGACCGCGCGGATCAACTCCCTGATCAACAATGTTTATAAATTGGAGATTCAGAAGAAAAGCCTGGAGATGGAGCGGGTACGGGCGGAGTTGAATTTCCTGCAAAGCCAGATGAATCCGCACTTTCTGTTCAACACGCTGAATGCAATTCTCGTCGTCTGTACGAAATACGAGTATTCCGAAGTTACGGATATTATCAAGAGCCTGTCCAAGCTGCTCCGGAGACTGCTTAGCTGGAAGGAAGATCTGGTGACCCTGGAGGAAGAGATCCTGTTCACCGAAATGTATCTCAAGATCGAGAAGTTCAGATTCAGGGATAAATTTGAATACAGGTTTGATATATCAGAGGATGTGCTGCATTACAAGATTCCGAAGATGAGCATTCAACCGCTTGTTGAAAATTCCTGCAAGCACGGCATTCAGGCCGTGGACGAGGCGGGAATCATCACGATCAGCGCGGAGCTCGCCGACGGTCGGCTTCGAATTGCCGTTTCCGATAACGGAAAGGGGATCGAGCCGGTCAAGCTAAGAGAAATGATTCTTGCCGTTCGCAGCGAGAATGTCTCCGGCAACAGCATCGGAATTCGGAATGTATACCGCAGACTGGAGCTTTATTATGACGATCTGGTCCGTTTTGACATTGTGAGCCAGCCGAATAAAGGAACGGAGGTCTCCTTTGAAATTCCCATCAAACAACTAAACCAACAAGAAGGACTGGACAAGGGGGAATAAAGCATGCGCTTTAAAGTGATCTTGATCGATGATGAGCCCGCTGCGTTGGAAGGCATGCAGTTATGGATCGATTGGGAGAAGCTCGGGTTTGAAATATGCGGCACCTGCAGCAACGGGGCCGAAGGTTTAAGAAGCATTGAGGAGCTGAAGCCGGACCTCGTGGTCACCGATGTGAATATGCCGCTGATGGACGGACTGGAAATGATCGGCGCTTGGCAGAAGAACGGTGATCGGAAGGTCAACTTTGTCATAGTGAGCGGATACAGCGAATTTGACTATGCGCGGAGAGCAATGAGCTTCGGCATCCTGCATTATTTACTGAAACCGATCGACCAGGATGAAGCCGAGAAGGAGCTGCAGACCGTTTATCAGGAAATTCTGCACGAATACGAACGCCAACAGATCAGCCAAGTTGCCTCTTATGAAGAAACTGTCGGCCTGTTAAAGAAATTGGTAACCAAAGAGCCGCCTACCCAGAGCGAGCTGACGGTTCTGGAACGTTTGTCCGGCATCCGGGAGACCTGGAATCTTTGCCTGGTGAAATGCGATCCGCCGGTCTACTCGCAGCTACGGGAAACGGCGGCTTCGTTGTTGTCCGATCGGGAAGGTATTTATCTGATTGATCTTGAGATGCATTGCTTCGGTATTGTTTTCGGGTATGATCCTGCAAGGGGACAGAGGGACGAATCGTGGGAAATTTTAAGGGAGCTGTCACAGATCTACTCCTCTTATCACGTCTTTATGTCTGTTGGGGCCGGCGAATCATCGCTGTTCCATCTGGAAAATTGCTATAGGACGGCTAGAGAAGCAATCGTTCATAACTTTTACGATCCTGCATACGCCGCCATCAAGGAGTATGAGGCGGTCAGGAGCTGCCGATTTCAGTACGACTACGACCAGATCCGGCTGATCGACGGCATAGCGGGCGCGATGAATCTGCTGGATGTCTCCGGTTTTGAGGAGGCGGTGGAATCGGCGGCGCGAAGTTTCCGGGAGATGGAGATTGTACCGGAGATCGTCAAGAAAATCGTGATTCATTTGATGTACAAAATCATGGAGTATTTACGGGAATCGGACGGGGAACAGGTCGAGTCCCTGTTAGCGAAATATAATCTTCTGCTTTCGGGGCTGTCGGACGCCGTGCTTCTCCTGGATGACTTAATGGGCCATCTGCTTAATTGCGGCAGGGATACAATCCAAATGATGCACCGCGAACAGTCGCTCAAGTCGCAAGGCATTATTCAGGAGATCAATGAATACATCCGCGGACATTACCGGGAAGCTCTGACCATCAAAAGGCTGTCGGAGGTTTTCTATTTGCATCCGGTATACCTGGGGCAGCTTCTGCAGCGGAAGAACGGCATTAGCTTTAACGAGTTCGTCCACAACCTTCGGATCGAAGAAGCCGTCACACACCTTAAGCAAAATCGGCAAAAAAACAGTGAAATCGCAGAGAAAGTAGGTTACGCCAACTACGGCCAATTTTTAAAACAGTTCGAAAAAAGGATGGGTATGTCCCCAAATGAATTCAAAAACAGGAACTAATATTTTTAGGGGTAATGCTTTAATTGCGATATAGTTCCAGTTTGGCAGCGCTTTTACAATAAAGATAAGTTACATGAAAGGGCTTTCAAGTCTAGATGTAACAAATATATTCGGAGGTGCTTTACATGGGGGGCAAGTCCAAATCGATTTTCCGGCTTGGCGTAATCATGTTGTTATCGCTCAGTGTTATCCTGTCGGGATGCGGCGGCGGAAATAACAAAGTTGCAAATTCCGGAAAAGGCAATAACGGCAATAGCGGACAAGTAACCGGGGAGAATGCCGCAAATGGAGTGGAACCGTTTGAAATTTCTGTTTTCATTGGTCAGCCCGACCAGCAACCAACACCCGACAACAAGATCTACAAATTAATTAAAGAAAAGACAGGCGCATCTTTTAAATTCGAGTTCCTGGCAGGCGACATTGACCAAAAGCTTGGCGTTATGATCGCAGGCGGCGACTATCCGGACATGATGACAGCGAATCAAAAGCTAACGGCGGCAGGCGCGTTTATCCCGCTCGAAGATTTGATTGAAGAACATGCTCCGAACTTGAAGAAGCATTATGAGAAGTACTGGAACATGATGAAAGACCCTAACGACGGTCACATTTACAATCTTCCTAACTACGGTGCGACGAATGCAGACGTTAACTCTTCCTGGTATTCTGGTCCAGCCTTCTGGATTCAAAAGGACGTATTGGCAGAAGCAGGATATCCACAAGTTAAAACATTGGATCAATACTTTGACCTGATTAAAGAATACAAGGCAAAACATCCGGAAATCGACGGAACGCCGACGGTTGGCTTTGAAATTCTGAACTATGACTGGAAAAACTGGGGTCTGTTTAACCCGCCTCAGCATTTGATCGGTCATCCGAATGATGGCGGCGTAGTCGTTAAAGACGGAGTAGCAGAAATTTTCGCCGATAAGGACTTTGCAAAACAGTATTATCAAAAGTTGAACCAAATGAATGCCGAAGGCGTCATTGACAAAGAAACGTTCACTCAAAACTTTGACCAATATATGGCCAAACTCTCCAGCGGCGCAGTTCTGGGTATGTTTGACCAACACTGGAACTTCCAAAAAGCAGAAGACGTACTGATTACCCAAAAGAAAGATAATCGAACCTACGTCGGTCTTCCGCTTGTATTTGATGAAAGCATCAAGGATCATTACAAAGATCGTCCGGCTCTGAACCTGAATAACGGTTTCGGCATTACTGTCAACGCATCCGAAGAACAACAAATTAGAATCATCAAGCTGTTGGATACGTTGATTCAAGAAGATTGGCAAAAAATCTTGGCCTGGGGTATCGAAGGCGAAGATTACATTGTCAAAGACGGCCGCTTCATGAAAACGCAAGAACAACGCGATCAGTTTACCGATGCAACCTGGAAACTGGCGAATAAAGCCGATTCCTTCTTCGGTCAAGCTCCAAAAATGGAGGGTTTATTCTCGGACGGAAATGCTACCGACGGCGCTGCTCAGCCTGAGGAAATGCAGGCTGCTTTGAGAGATTATGATAAGGAATTCCTCTCCAAATACGGATACAGCACTTATGTTGACTTCTTCAGCCCGGCTCCTGAGAACGATATTGCCTACCCGGCATGGTCTGTTGATTTGGTAGACGGATCTGAGGCGAAAATCGCAAATACGAAGCTAAACGAGTTGCAAACGAAGTTCTTGCCAAAGGCAATCCTGGCAAAACCGGGAGAGTTCGAAAGCGTATGGGCTGACTATGTCAAAGAAATCGGCAAAGTCAACATCAAAGCCTACGAAGACCGTATTAATGAAGTGCTGCAATGGAGAAAGGACTCTTGGACAGTGAAATAAGGTTTTGAATTGGAAGGTGGGAGGCGGTCATAAGCCTTCCACTTTCCGAAATAATAGGTTTTGGGGAGAAAAAAACTATGGAGCAGACCTTGAAGAAAAATCGAGCCGATCGGACGCCGAAAAAAGATAAGAAAATCACCTGGTCCCTCATCAAGGATCAGAGCCAGCTGATTTATATGTCCGTGCCTCTGCTGGCGTACATCCTATTGTTCGCCTATTATCCAATCTGGGGCTGGACAATGGCTTTCCAGGACTACAAACCGGCTAAGGATTTTAGCGATCAGAAATGGGTAGGATTTAAGCATTTCGAGTTTCTATTTAAAGACGACAATTTCTTGCAGGTGTTGCGCAATACGTTGGCGATGAGTGTCATTAACCTGATTCTAGGGTTTACAACCGCTATTATATTGGCGTTACTGTTGAATGAAATTAAAAAAATATTTTGGAAAAGAACCGTACAAACGATTTCCTATCTTCCGCACTTTTTGTCCTGGATTATCGTTACCGGGATTGTGGCGACAAGCTTGGCTTCGGACGGGATCGTCAATGATGTTCTGATGAAGCTTCACCTGATTAGTGAGCCGATCCAATGGCTCAGTCATGGCAAATACTTCTGGGGAATCGTCGGGGTGTCGAATGTTTGGAAAGAAGTCGGCTGGAGTACGATTATATATTTGGCTGCGATGTCATCCATTGATCCGGCGCTTTATGAAGCCGCGGATATTGACGGTGCAAGCCGTTACCGGAAAATGTTCCATGTAACATTGCCGGGTATCAAGCCTACAATTATTATTCTGTTGATTATGCAGGTCGGCCATATTCTGGAGGCGGGTTTTGAAATTCAGTACTTGCTTGGCAACGGTCTCGTTGTCGACTGGTCGCAAACGATTGATATATTCGTCCTGAAATACGGGCTCGCTCAAGGCAACTATTCCTTAGCAACTGCTGCCGGTATATTTAAAACGGTCGTTAGTGTGACGTTGCTCCTGATTGCAAACGGAGTCTCCAAACGACTAGGGGAAGAGAGGCTATTATAGTTATGGCAAACCAAACCATCAGCCCTGGACCGGCATCAACTGCCGCAGTGTCTAGACCTATCGGAAGAAGCAGACTTGAACCAATTCTTTTTAATACGTTTAATACCTTGTTTATGATTGGTCTTGTTATTGTTACACTATATCCTTTCCTGAATACGATCGTCGTTTCCTTGAACGCAGGGAACGATACGATCCGCGGTGGCATCTACCTCTGGCCGAGAGAATTTACTTGGCAGAACTACAAGGCGGTATTCGCTTCGGGAACGATCTATAACGCATTCTGGATTTCCGTGGCGAGAACGGTGCTTTCGACGCTGCTCAATCTGGGTCTGACGACCATGCTGGCTTATACACTGAGCCGGAAGGAGTATGTGTTCCGCAAGCCGATTACCCTGGTTTTTATCCTGACAATGTACTTTAACGCCGGTCTGATTCCGGGGTACTTCCTGATGAAAGACTTGCATTTGCTTAATACCTTCTGGGTATACGTTATTCCATCGATGATCAGCGCATTTAATATGATCGTCATCCGGACCTATATCGGAACGATTCCGGAAAGCTTGGTTGAATCGGCGAGAATCGACGGGGCCGGAGATTTTAAAATCTTCATCCGGATTATCTTCCCGCTTTGTAAACCGGTGTTGGCTACCATTGCGTTGTTCGTAGCTGTAGGTGCCTGGAACTCCTGGTTTGATGCATTCATTTACACTTCATCTCATCAAGAGCTGAGTACGCTGCAATATGAATTGATGAAGCTGTTATCATCCAGTATGAACTCGAACAGTAATCCGTCAGTTGCTAACGGCATCGGAGTGAAAACCGACATGGTTACGCCAATTTCGATCCGTGCCGCGGTAACCGTCGTAGCCTCTGTGCCAATCCTTTTGGTATATCCGTTCATGCAGAAATACTTTGTAGTCGGACTTAACGTAGGGAGCGTAAAAGAATAATGACTAAACCATCGATAACCTATTCCAACCCGGTACTTCCGGGATTCTACCCCGACCCGAGCATCGCTCGGGCCGGGGATGATTATTATTTGATATGCAGTTCCTTTGAATACTTCCCAGGAGTGCCGATCTTTCACAGCAGGGATTTGATTCATTGGGAGCAAATCGGGCATGTGCTGGATCGGCCCAGCCAGTTAAATGTAGCGGACCGAAAAAGCTCGGACGGTATTTATGCGCCGACTCTAAGATATCATGACGGCACTTTCTATATGATTACCACGGATGTGCGGGGGATCGGCAACTTTTATGTAACGGCTACGAATCCGGCGGGTCCTTGGTCGGATCCGATCCTTGTTCCGTATGGCGGCATTGATCCGTCCCTGTTCTTTGACGATGATGGCAAAGTGTATGTAACTGCTCAGCAAGGCGCGGACTATGACTCGCATGCGATTCAGTATGAGATCGACATTGCTACAGGTAAGGCTTTGTCCGAGCCGGTCGTCATATGGAGAGGCGATGGCGGGCCGTGGACGGAAGGGCCCCATTTGTACAAAATAGGCGGGAAGTATTACATCATGACCGCCTCCGGAGGCACCGCGAAGGAGCATCGGGAGATTATAGGCCGGGGCTCCAGCCCTTATGGGCCGTTCGAATTGTATGAACATCCGATTTTGACACACCGCGGCATTGAACATCCGATTCAATATTTGGGACACGCCGATCTGGTGGAGGACGGCAATGGAGACTGGTGGGCCGTATTCCTTGGAGTGCGTCTCGTCGATTCGGGCTATAGCGTGCTTGGAAGAGAAACTTTCCTCGCGCCGGTGATCTGGAATGAAGAGGATTGGCCGATGATCGATAACAATGAGGGCACCGTGAACCTTGAAATGCGGGTAACGCGGCTGCCGGGGGGTTCGTCGACAAAGGCGCGGACGACGGCGTTTTCGGAAGGCAGCGACGATTTTGATAAAAGCGGGTTATCGCATAGTTGGACGTTCCTTCGCAATCCTGCAGAGGGAAGCTGGTCCTTGGAGGAGCGGCCAGGTTGGCTTACTTTGCGCGGACAGTCCGCAGGGCTGAGTGATGTCGGCCAGGTGGCTTTTGTCGGCAGAAGACAGCAGCATGTACAAGCGGAATGGAGCACCTATCTTGATTATGGTTCGATCATGGACGGGGAAGAGGCCGGAATTTGCGCCAGAAGAGATGAGGATGCCCACTACGAGATCTTCATGAAGCAGGAGGCCGGACTGAGAACGATCGGTGTCAGGCTGACGGTGAGGGGCGAATGGTTGATGGCGGCCGAAGTGCCGACGGATTCCGACGGAGTGTATCTAAAAATTCGTTCCGATGTCACCGAGTATTCGATGTACTATTCGTTGGACGGACAGGAATGGATTAAACTTAGCGGCGGGCCAGCCCGAGCCTTGTCACCGGAAGACTTTGTAAACAAAATGTGTTTTACCGGTATTGTCATCGGCCTTTACGCCAGCGGGAACGGAAAGACCGCTTCAGGCAAGGCTCATTTTGACTGGTTTGTAACCCGGCAGACAAGAGGAGGTAATTGAAGTGAGTTCAACCGAATCGACGGTTCCTGCTCTTAAGGATTTGTTTGCAAATGATTTCCGGATCGGTGCGGCGGTCAATCCGCACACGATCCGGACGCAGGAGAATTTATTGGCACGTCACTATAACAGTATTACTGCAGAGAACGAAATGAAGTTTGTCAGCGTACATCCGGAGGAAGGAACCTATACCTTCGATGAAGCCGATGATCTCGCCGCCTTTGCCCGCAAGCACGGTATGGCCTTGCGCGGCCATACCCTGGTTTGGCATAACCAAACCGGCGACTGGCTGTTCAAGGATAGCCAGGGCGGACCTGCGAGTAAAACCTTGCTTCTGGAACGGCTCCGCTCCCATATCCAAACCGTGGTCGGTCGCTACAAGCAGGATATTTATGCGTGGGATGTGGTGAATGAAGTGATCGCCGATGAAGGCGACGCTTTGCTCCGCCCGTCGAAATGGCTCGATATTGCCGGTCCTGACTTTATCGCCAAAGCGTTCGAATACGCTCATGAGGCAGACCCCAATGCGCTGTTGTTTTATAACGATTACAACGAATCTCATCCGCACAAACGCGACAAGATCTATACTTTGGTCAAGTCGCTTCTCGAACAGGGAGTTCCCATTCACGGGATCGGTTTACAGGCCCACTGGAACCTGTTCGATCCTTCTCTGGATGACATCCGGGCGGCTATTGAGAAGTATGCCTCCTTGGGATTGCAATTGCAGCTGACGGAGCTGGATATGTCGGTATTTGAGTTCGAGGACAAACGGACCGATCTCCGGGTGCCTGCCCCGGGTATGCTGGAACGCCAGGCCGAACGGTATGAAGCTGTATTCCGGCTGTTGAAGGAATACCGCGAGGTGATCAGCGCGGTTACTTTCTGGGGAGCCGCCGATGATTATACGTGGCTGGATGATTTCCCGGTGCGCGGCCGGAAAAACTGGCCGTTCTTATTCGACGAACAACACCAGCCCAAACCCGCTTATGACCGTTTGGTCAACCTCACCGGGAACTGATTCCTAGAGATCTGAATAAGAGATCTGAATAGAAGATCTGATTAGGAAATCTGAATAGAGAATCTGAATAGAAGATCTGATCAGGAAATCAGAGCATGAGATCAGAGCAGGAGATCAATATAATACAGTACAAAGGAGCGCCCCCTAAAGGGGTGTTTCTTTCCATTTATATAAATAATTCATTTTGCAGGAGGAAAACAGCATGGGAGTGGGGAGTACATTGTATAGAACTTGGCTTCAGTATAACGAAGTCGGGGAGAATGGATTTCGCGGCATGTACAGAGAATTGCTTGGCCGGATCGTTGTGGCGGGGGAATCCTCTGGAGCTTTTGCCGCGGCGTTGCGCGAACTCGAACTAGGCGCCAAGTCCATGCTGGGAATAAATCCTGAATTTATGAATGCGGCTCCCTCCAGCGGTTCTTATTTACGGATCGGGATAAAGACGGGAGAAGCATCTAGCGGGGATCGGGCGGTCTCTGCCTGGGGTAAGGAAGATGAGGCTTTTTCGCTGAAAAGGTTCTCGACAGACGATAGTATTCGGCTTGAGCTGACCGGAGGCTCCTCTTCAGGCGTGCTCTACGGTGTATTCTTTTTGCTCCGGGCCATCGCCCTTGGGATGAATCCGCAAGAGCTTGCGGCAGAGGAAACTCCGGTCAACCGGCTGCGGATGATCAACCAATGGGATAATGCCGATGGATCAATTGAGCGCGGCTATGCGGGCAACTCGATCTTCTATGAAGGCGGGGAAATCGTCCAAGATACATCTCGTATCCGCGATTATGCCCGGATGCTCGCTTCGGTGGGAATCAACGCGATTTCTATTAATAACGTGAATGTGCATGAAATAGAAACCCGGTTCATAACCGAAGAGGGGCTGCCTGAAGTAGCCCGCGTAGCGGACGTGTTCCGGGAATACGGCATTGCGCTGTTTCTCAGCATCAACTTTGCGGCACCGCTTGTAATCGGAGGTGTCGGCACCGCTGATCCGCTGGATGCAGAAGTCCGGCAGTGGTGGGCAGAAACGGCAAATCGGATCTACCGGCATATTCCCGATTTTGGCGGATTTGTCGTCAAGGCCGATTCCGAGCACCGGCCGGGACCGTTTGCTTACGGCCGCGATCATGCCGATGGAGCGAATATGCTGGCTGAAGCGTTGGAGCCGCACGGAGGGCTCGTCATCTGGCGCTGTTTCGTCTATAACTGTATGCAGGACTGGCGGGACCGGTCCACGGACCGGGCGCGTGCTGCATATGACCACTTTAAGCCGCTTGACGGAAAGTTCCGCGACAATGTGCTGCTCCAAATCAAGAACGGCCCGATGGATTTTCAGGTGCGGGAGCCGGTATCTCCGCTGTTTGGGGCTATGACCCGAACCAATCAAGTGCTCGAATTTCAGGTTACTCAGGAGTACACCGGGCAGCAGCGGCATTTGTGTTACCTGGTTCCGCAATGGAAGCAGGTGTTGGATTTTGATACGCACGCGGTAACTAGCGGCGGAGAAGTGAAAAATATCGTGGAAGGCTCGCTGTTCGGCATGAAGATCAGCGGGGTGGCGGCGGTGTCCAACATCGGGAACGATGAGTGCTGGACCGGGCATCCGCTTGCCCAAGCCAATCTATACGGATATGGACGCTTAATCTGGAATCCCGACCTCTCCGCCGAGGAGATTGCGGAGGAGTGGGCGAGGCTGACCTTTGGCAATCAACCGGTTGTCATCGATAAAGTACTGCATATGCTGATGGCCTCCTGGTCAATTTATGAAAGCTATACGTCCCCTCTGGGCGTGGGTTGGATGGTCGTACCTCATTACCATTACGGTCCGGATGTAGACGGCTACGAGTACTCGCGGTGGGGGACCTACCATTTCGCTGACCGCGATGGTATCGGCGTCGACCGCACCGTAGCTTCGGGTACGGGATATACCGCTCAATACTTTAGCCCGAATCGGGAGATGTACGATTCGCTGGAGAATTGTCCAGATGAACTGCTGTTGTTTTTCCACCACGTGCCCTACAGCCATCGCCTACACTCCGGCAGCACGGTTATTCAGCATATCTATGATACGCATTTTGCCGGAGCTGAAGCGGCGGAAGGATTGGGAATGGTCTGGTCTGTCTTGAAAGACCGGGTCGATGCCGAGCGTTTTGAAGCGGTCGAGGCAAGACTGGCGGAGCAGGCTGAACACGCCAAGCATTGGCGGGACGTGATTAATACGTACTTCTACCGCAAGTCCGGGGTACCGGATGAGCAGGGGAGACAAATTTATTAATTTTGTCTTTCCTAGGCGCACAAAAACGAAAAATGTCCACCTAAAAGGAGGACAAAGGGATATATAAATCAAAGTCCCTCCTGAGGAGGACGATGTAAAAGGCAGCACCCGGAGATGCATTTCCGGGTGCTGCTTTTTTATTTTCCTATTGCAATAGTTATACGCCGGAGTATGCCATGAAGCCGCCGTCCACCGGGATGACGGTGCCGGTAACGAAGCCGGAAGTGTCGGCGTCGACCAGCCAGAGCAGCGTACCGAGCAGATCTTCGGGAACCCCGAAGCGGCGCATCGGTGTGTGGCTGATGATTTTGCGGGAGCGCTCGGTGAGCGACCCGTCTTCATTCGTCAACAGGCTGCGGTTCTGTTCCGTCAGGAAAAAGCCGGGGGCCATGGCGTTGATGCGAATGCCGGACTCGGCCAGATGTACGGCCAGCCATTGGGTAAAGTTATTGATCGCCGCTTTGGCCGCGCTATAGGCGGGTACCTTGGTCATGGGGGACGGTGCGCTCATCGAAGAAATGTTAAGCACGGTCGCTCCGGGCCGCCCTATCATTTCTTTGGTGAACACCTGCGTCGGAATCAGGGTTCCGACGAAATTAAGGTCCATGACGTTACGTACTCCCGTCAGGCTGAGATCAAAGAAGGTCGTCACACCCGGGTCAACCAGGTCGCTGCTCTTGAACGTTTCGTTGGTCGTGTTGGCGCTGGGTTGATTGCCTCCCGCACCATTGATCAAAACATCGCATGGACCGAGCTGCCCACGCACCCGGCGCTCCGCTTCCTGGACGCTAGCGGCATCCGTCACATCGCAGGCAATTGTAATCGCCAAGCCGCCGTTCATGCGGATTTCTTCCGCAACCTGTTCGCCCCGCTCCAGCGTGCGGTTCAGGATCGCCACCTTCATTCCTTGGCGGGCCAGCTCCAGAGCCATCGCCCGGCACAGCACGCCTGCGCCTCCGGTGATGACCGCCGTTTTTCCATCCAATGAACTGTGTTTAGGCAGTGGGCACATGATCATGCTCCTCCTTTAACGAAGACCCCGTGCTTTGTGAGGAAAAGGCGTCCCACAGACCCCATAAGTACATGATGCCAAGCGCGCGGTCATACAGGCCGTAGCCGGGACGGCAAACCTCTCCCCATAGGTGGCGGCCATGATCGGGACGGCAATAGCCTTTGAAATCGCTATCATAATAAGCTTTGACGATGCTGCTAATATCGACCGTGCCGTCCGATGTCCGGTGGGAGGTTTCGATGAAATCTCCGTTCTCATAAACGCGGACGTTCCGGATATGCGTGAAAGGAATCCGTCCTTGGAATTCGCGGATCATAGATACGATGTCATTGTCCGGACTTACGCCGAGAGATCCGGTGCACAGCGTGATGCCGTTGGAAGGACTGTCATGCAGGGACAGAAATCTTCGGAAATTGGCCTGATTCGTCATAATCCGAGGCAGCCCGAAAATCGGCCACGGCGGATCATCCGGGTGGATGGCCATTAAAATTCCGTTTTGTTCGGCTACAGGGATGACGGCATCCAAGAAGTACTTCAGGTTCTCCCAGAGATCTTCTTCCGATACCTGGCGATAAGCTTCAAACAGCGAGGTCAAATGCTCCAGCCGTTCCGGTTCCCAACCCGGCATCGTCAGGGCGCTGTTCTGATTGATCAGACGTACGAGTTCCAAGGGATCGACGCCACGAATTTTAGCCTGCTCGAAAAAGAGGGCGGTTGAGCCATCCTCCATCTCTTTGTGCAGATCCGTCCGAACCCAGTCAAACACGGGCATAAAGTTGTAGCAAATGACTTTTACGCCGGCCTTGGCCAGCTTTTCAATCGTCCGGATGTAGTTGCCGATATAGAGGTCGCGGGAAGGCAGACCCAACTTAATGTCCTCATGTACATTTACGCTCTCCACTACTTCAGTATGTAGACCGTATTGATCTCCCAACCGCCGGATCTCCATAATGCGCTCCATCGGCCACTCTTCTCCCGCCGGAATATCATGAAGCGCCCAAACGATACCTTCCACGCCGGGAATTTGTTTGATCTGATCCAGCGAAACCGTATCATTGCCCTCGCCGAACCAGCGAAATACCATACGCATGATTCCACCGCCTTATGAATGTATGAATGAATATGTGAATGACAATATGTGTCGGGAAAATTGGAGTTACTGCACGGTAACGAAAAAGTCCGGGAATTTCTCTTTGAGCACGCTCAGATTCGCGATGCTTAAAGTCAGATGCTCGCGCATCACGCTGTCGGCCCGGCTTTCATCCCGCAGACGCACCGCTTCGAACATTTGCCGATGCTGATCATATAAATGCTCCCAATGCGGGTCAGTCTTCAGCCAGAGGATCCGGCTGCGGTTTAAATGAGCGTTCATTTGCTGAATCACCGACCAAGTGCCGAGCTTGCGGCAGCCCTCGAACAGAATGCGGTGAAACTCCTCGTCCAGCTCAAACATGGACCGGCCATCATGCAAGCGAAGAGATTCCTGCTGCAATTCCAGATTGCGTTCCAAAGCGGTCAATTGTTCCTCCGGAAAGCTCTGGCAGGCAAGCTTGATCACGGCGCGCTCCAACTGCTCCCGCATAAATCGCGCCTCCTCGACCAAGTCGGGGTCGATTAACGAAACCTTTGTACCCCGCTGAGGCAGGACCAGAAGCAGTCCTTCCTGGGCCAGGCGCACGAAGCTTTCGCGAACCGGGGTCCGGCTGACTTGGAAGGCTATCGACATTTCCTTTTCCGATAAGGTCGTTCCCGGTGGCAATTCAAGGCTGACGATCTGCTGTTTTAATTGCGCGTAAACATTGTTTCCCGCAGAGCCTGCCGGGGCATGCAACAATTCCTTCAAACGATCACCTCCTATTTTGTTCCATACTACCATACTTGTATGGTAGTATGGAACTGAAAAGTTGAATATATTTTTACTGTACCAGGGAGGGTGTTGGGGAATGCAGCCGTGGGATTTGGAAAATTTACTGTTGAACGGAGTAAGCGCCAAACGCTTATACCATGACTTTGCAGCGGGGATGCCGATTTACGATTATCACAATCATTTAAATGCGGATGATATTGCCGCCAACCGGCGCTTTCGCAATCTGACCGAGCTTTGGCTGGAAGGCGATCATTACAAATGGCGCGCCATGCGCTGGCTGGGTATAGAGGAGTCCTTGATTACCGGGGAGAGCGACGATCTGGCCAAATTCAAAGCCTGGGCCGGCGCTGTGCCGAGGCTGGCGGGCAATCCGCTCTATCACTGGAGCCATTTGGAGCTGCAGCGCCATTTTGGCATCAAGGAGCGCCTCAGCGGAGACAATGCGGAAGAAGTGTGGCACCGTTGCAATGAACAGCTTGCCGATCCTTCCCTTCATGCCGCCGGCATTTTGCGGCGGTTCGATGTTCGCGTAGCCTGTACGACCGATGATCCGGCGGATGGGCTGGAGGCGCATCAGAAGCTACGCCGAACAGGCGATAGCTTTACTACCGTAGCGCCTACATTCCGGCCGGATCGGGCGCTGGACATTCAGGCTATGGATTTCGCGCAATACATAAAGGAACTGGAGCGGCGGGCGGGGCTCCGGATCGAAGATTATGACGACCTAATTCAAGCGCTAGGTCTTCGGATGGATGAGTTCCACCATAACGGATGCCGGTTAGCGGATCACGGCTTCGGAGATTTTCCGTATGAAGCCGCCACGGAGCGGGAAGTCCGGACGATTTTTGCTAAAGTACTTCAAGGAGAGGCCATAACAGCTCTGGAAGAACGGAAGTACCGCACCTTAACTTTGCTGCGTCTGGGTGAAATGTATAATGCGCGCGGGTGGGCCATGCAGCTGCATATCGGTGCCATACGCAATAACAACGACCGGATGACCGGGCGTCTTGGCAAGAACAGCGGCTTCGACTCGATTCTCGATTATCATCTGGGCGCGGCCTTAAATGCTTTTTTGAATGAATTGGACAAAATGAACCGTCTTCCTAAAACGATCGTCTACAGTTTGTATCCTTACCATTACGAGCTTATCGCCACAACGATCGGAAATTTTCAAACCGGGGAAATCGCCGGGAAGCTCCAGTTGGGCGCGGCATGGTGGTTTCACGATCAGAAAGAGGGCATGCTTCAGCAGCTCAAGGCGCTATCCTCGACCGGGGTGCTCAGTACCTTTGTCGGCATGCTGACCGATTCGCGCAGCTTCATGTCGTTTCCACGTCATGAGTATTTCCGCCGGGTCCTTTGCCGGCTGCTGGGTGAATGGATCGACGAGGGGGAGCTGCCCGCCGATTACGATTACATCGGGGAAATGGTCCAAGACATCTGCTTCCACAATGCACAGCGCTATTTCGGCATCCCGGTGAACGAAGCTTGATTTGGGTAAAAATCGGCGCGATCTGCACATGGAATGCAGCGGCATCGTTTGGTACTTTGATGATAGCGTTATCATCAGGACAGGGAGAGGGTGCACAATTATGATCACTAAGGAACAATCGGGGGCTTTTTATACAGGGCAATACCGGAATCTGCTGGCGGAGTACGGCTATGGCGAGCAGGAGATCACCGAACGGTTGGAACAAACCTGGCAGGAGATGTTCGAGGGAGACGAAGATACGCGAATCTATCATGAATCCGGTGAGGATATGGGTTACATGATGGATACGGGTAACCTGGATGCGCGTACCGAAGGAATGTCTTACGGCATGATGATGGCCGTCCAAATGGATCGCCAGGATGTGTTCGACCGGCTCTGGAAATGGACGATGACTTATATGTATATGACGACCGGTGAAAATGCAGGCTATTTTGCCTGGTCCTGCGCTACCGATGGCTCGCGGTTGTCGGACGGGCCGGCGCCGGACGGGGAGGAGTATTTCGCGATGGCGTTATTTTTCGCGTCCCACCGCTGGGGGGATCGGGAAGCGCCGTTCGATTACGGTACTCAAGCCCGGGATTTGCTTCGGACATGTATTCACCGGGGTGAAGACGGCGTAGGTTACCCGATGTGGAACCCGGATAATAAGCTGATCAAGTTCATTCCGAACTGCGAATTTTCCGACCCGTCATATCACTTGCCGCATTTTTACGAATTGTTCGCATTGTGGGCCTATCCGGAAGATCGTTCGTTCTGGAAAGAGGCAGCCGAAGCCAGCCGCGATTATTTGAAAAAGGCTTGCCATCCCGTTACCGGTCTAGCTCCGGAATATGCCCACTATGACGGGACACCGAACCATGTGCGGGGCTTCGGACACTTCTTCAGCGATTCTTACAGAGTGGCCGCCAATTTGGGGCTGGACTGGGAATGGTTTGGGGCGGATGGTTGGGAACGGGAAGCGGCGGACCGGATTCAGGCGTTTTTCGCGGATAAACAGCCGGACAATTACCGCAGATACACAATTGAAGGAGAACCCTTCGAGGAAAAAGCGCTGCATCCCGTCGGACTTCTTGCCACGAATGCAATGGCTTCGCTTGCGGCAGAAGGGCCAAACGCTCGGGCGAGTGTGGAACTGTTCTGGAACACGCCACTACGGACAGGGGTGCGCAGATATTACGATAACTGTTTATATTTGTTTGCCTTGCTTGCCCTAAGCGGAAATTTCCGTATCTGGATGCCGTGATAGTCTATAGAAAACGGAGAGCGGGAGCCTATGGCTCCCGTTTTTTTCTGTTTAGTTAGGAATCCAGTCTGATAGTGGCGGCTAGATACTCCCAGGTTGCAGGCTAAGTTTTTAATTGTTGATGCGCTTTAACGATTAGGGCCGAGATGTCGACGATTCGCTTACGCTCATTCATCGCCCGTTTACGCAGCACCTCGTAAGCCTCCGCCTCGGAGATCCGGTTTATTTCACACAAAATCCCTTTAGCGTGATCGATCCACTTCCTTTCCTCCAGTCGGGATATGAGTTGTGTTCGCTCCTCCATCCATTGCCGGCGTTCCAAGAAATGCTTGGCACCGAGATGAAGCGCCCAATGAAGCTCATTGGCGGACATGGAAGGAGTCAGGATGCCGTCAACCGGAATGTCGTCCTCGCCCTCACCCTCATTCTTACTCGATGCTAAGGACGAAACAGCTGTCATTTCACTGCACCACCACATTAAGGGGACAGCCTTCAACTTTGCCGTTAGATTGGCCCAGACACGGATGCCAGGAATAGGCATTTGAAGGACGACTGCGTCCGCCTCCCTGATCTTCCGGCGAAAATCCCTCTCCACACTGGAGGCCAATACATCGTATCCGTAAGCTTTCAGTATGCGTTCAGGCTCGCAAAAGGGAGCGGAAGCACTCGGAGGAGACGCTTTTTCTCCTATCGGGGAGGTCTGATCGCGGATAATCAGCAGGAAATTCATCGGAAGGATGCCTCCTCTTTATTTCATTGGCCGATTTTCATTTCGAGATCATTTGAAAGGCAACAAACCTAACATGGAATCAACCTGTAGGAAACTTTCTTTATATTTTCTCGCTATTTTTCTGAGTTGGGAATGAATCATCAAGCCAATAATTTGTACTTTATGTTATAAAATGTGACATGATTTCCAGTGAATTATTAATTTGTGTTATATATATTGACATGGATTAAATTGTTGGTTATATTAACCTCAATAAATTAAATTTAATATTCTTTACGGACACAATGACGTGTCGGTATGAAGCGGCAACGGAGCCTGTCTTCGCAATTTAGGGATCAGCATGAAGGGTATATTTTCATGTCTGTTCCCAGGCGGAGCGGGCTTTTTCTGTTTCTTATTAGTTCGCGGGAAGAGGAAAGATCGGGAGGAGAGAACCGGATATGGGTGAGAAAAAGAGATTGGTACTGGTAGGAAACGGGATGGCGGGTGTACGTACGATTGAGCATGTGTTGAAATTGGCGCCGGATACTTATGATGTTACTGTCTTCGGAGCGGAGCCTTATCCGAACTATAACCGGATTATGCTGTCATCGGTACTCGCGGGCGGGTCCAATATGAAGGACATCGTGATCAACGACTGGGATTGGTACAAAGAGAATGGGATCCGACTCTACACTGGGGACGCTGTTACCCGAATTGATACCGGGAATAAGAAGGTCATTTCCAAAGCGGGCGTGGAAGCGGGATACGATGAACTGATTCTGGCGACAGGCTCCAATCCGTTTATTCTCCCGATCCCCGGAGCGGATAAGGAGGGAGTGATCGGATTCCGGGACATTCAGGACTGTAATCGGATGATGGAAGCCTCAAAAAAATATAAAAAAGCCGCCGTTATCGGAGGCGGGCTGCTCGGATTGGAAGCGGCCAGAGGACTGCTTCATCTCGGGATGGATGTAACGGTGATCCACATTCACTCTTATTTAATGGAACGTCAGCTGGATGAGCCTGCGGCCAAAATGCTGCAACTGGAGCTGGAAGCCCAAGGCATGAAATTTATAATGCAAAAACAAACGGCCGGTGTACGGGGAGATCGTCGGGCCGAGGGACTTGATTTTGCGGACGGCAGCTCCCTGTTGGCCGATTTGGTCGTGATGGCCGTAGGTATTAAGCCGAATGTGGCGCTGGCGAAAGCGTCAGGCCTGAAAGTGGAGCGCGGAATTGTGGTCGATGATTATCTGGAAACGAGCATGCCGGGCATATACGCTGTCGGCGAATGCGCGGAGCACCGGGGGATCGCCTACGGACTAGTGGCTCCATTGTATGAACAGGGCCAGGTCCTTGCCAAACGGCTGGCCGGGGTGGAGACGCGCGGGTATGAGGGTTCTGTCACCTCTACGAAATTGAAGGTATCCGGGGTGGATGTGTTTTCGGCAGGGTTCTTCCAAGATGTGCCCGGAACGCGGTCGCTGCGGATTCAAGATGATCTGGACGGAACTTATAAGAAGATCGTATTGCAGGACGATAGGCTGGTCGGGGCTGTCTTGTTCGGAGATACCACAGACGGAGCTTCCCTGTTCTCGAAAATTAAGAATGGGGAGTCGGTTGCCGGAAAGGAAAAGGAGCTTCTGCTCGGATTTCCTGCGGGAGGTGCCGGTGCTGGAGGAGAATCCCAAGCGGCAAGATTATCGGCTATGGCCGACGATGAAATCATCTGCGGCTGTAACGGTGTCAGCAAGGGCACGATTGTCGAAGCGGTGAAAGGCGGTTGCAGTACGGTCGGTGAAATTAAGACCTGCACGAAGGCCTCCGGCTCCTGCGGCGGCTGCAAGCCGCTGGTGGAGGGGCTGCTCCAGTTGTATGGAGATGGAATATCCGGTGAACCGGTCAAAGAAGGAATCTGTGGGTGTACCTCTTTGGGCCGCGAAGAAATCGTGGAGAGCATCAGAACGATGGGCTTGAAAAGTGTCAAAGAGGTCATGAACGTACTGGAATGGCACCAGCCGGAAGGCTGCTCCAAATGCCGGCCCGCCTTGAATTACTACTTGGGGATGCTATGGCCGACGGAATACGTAGATGAGAAGGAGTCCCGATTCGTAAATGAACGCTACCATGCCAATATCCAAAAAGACGGCACCTTCTCAGTTGTGCCCCGCATCTATGGCGGCGTGACTTCACCGGCCGACCTTAAAAAAATCGCGGAGGTTGCAGAAAAATATGATGTTCCGATGGTGAAGTTTACCGGAGGACAGCGGATTGACCTGCTTGGGGTGAAGAAAGAAGATTTGCCTAAAGTATGGGCGGAGCTGGATATGCCTTCCGGCCACGCCTACGGCAAAGCATTGCGTACGGTAAAGACCTGCGTAGGTTCGACCTTCTGCAGGTTCGGCACCCAGGATTCGATCGGTATGGGAATTCGGCTAGAGAAAGCTTTTGAACGGCTTAACACGCCGGGGAAGGTGAAGCTTGCCGTTTCCGGTTGTCCGCGTAATTGCGCAGAGGCAACGATCAAGGACTTGGGCGTCGTGGCCATCGATGGAGGCTGGGAGATCTATGTCGGCGGAAACGGCGGCGTGAAAGTAAGGGCGTCGGATTTGCTCTGCACGGTGAAGACGGAGGATGAAGTCATGGAATGGACGGCCGCCTACTTGCAGTATTACCGGGAGCAGGCCAGCTGGAACGAACGTACGGCACAGTGGGTGGAGCGTGTCGGGCTCGGTACGATCAAGGCGGTGCTGGAGAACCGCGAGGAACGGGAGAAGCTTGCCGGTCGGATCGAAGAGACGCTAAGCCGCACGACAGACCCTTGGAAGGAGATTATCGAAACTGAGTCGCTGCGCAAAAACTTTGAGCCGTTGGCCAGTGTTCAGCCGGTAATCGGATAACCGATTGGCGGCTCGAGGAACGAACGGGCTTGTTACGGGAAGTGTTATCCATATTGTATAGGAGGGGAACGGCGATGATAACGAAAATTAAGGTGGCCCAATTGCAGGAGATTGATGGGCAAGGAGCGCGTACGCTTGCGGTCGGGGATAAGGAAATCGCCGTATTCCGGCTTAGCGACGGGAGTGTTCGGGCAATCGAGAACCGTTGTCCTCATAAAGGGGGGCGGCTTTCGGAGGGGATGGTGTGCGGTTCTTCGGTTCACTGCCCTCTTCACGATTGGAAAATCAATCTGCACACGGGCCGAGTTCAAGAGCCGGATCATGGAATGGTAACCGTTTATGAGACCGAAGTGGACGCCGAGACCGGCTCCGTATATATCACCGTGGATTAAAGAAGGAGGATGAGACCGATGGATTATGTAAAGCCTGCCGAAGTGCTGGAATCGATGGTTGAGGCAGGGGCGAACAAAGCTTCGTTGACTGTTTCTCAGATGCTTGTCAAAGGGTTTCTGGCCGGAGCGATTTTGGCCTTTGCCACGACGCTTGCTTTTACCGCTACGGCACAGACTTCGCTGGGGATGGTGGGAGCGCTGATTTTTCCCGTCGGTTTCGTGATTATCATTCTGCTCGGGCTTGAGTTGGTGACCGGCAGCTTTGCGCTCATCCCGCTCGCGGTTCTGGAACGAAAGACAACATTCTCAAGGATGCTGGCGAATTTCGGCTGGGTCATTCTCGGTCATCTGCTGGGTTGTGCTGTATATGCGGTTCTGTATGGCCTGACCATTACGAAAATGGGTACCGATATGAGTCACCCCATGGTGCAGACTCTGATCCAGGCCAGCGAGACCAAAACGATCGGTTATGCATCCATGGGTTTGTCGGGCATGGGGCTGGTAGTTATCAAGGCGGTGCTGTGTAACTGGATGGTCACGCTGGGAGCGGTGATGGCGTTGACCTCACGTTCTACGACAGGAAAAATTGTGGCGATGTGGCTGCCGATTCTAATCTTTTTTGGCCAAGGCTTCGAGCACGCGGTCGTCAATATGTTCGTCATCCCAGCGGGAATGATGTTGGGGGCGGATGTCAGTTTGTCCGATTGGTGGCTGTGGAACCAGCTTCCCGTTTTGGTCGGTAACCTTGTAGGCGGCGTGTTGTTTACGGGACTGGGATTGTATGTCTCTTATAAAAAGAAAGCTGCTTCCAGCTCCAAGCTTGCGGTTGTTCGCAGTACCCCGGAAGTGCCGGATCATCGGTTGACTCCGGCGGCGGCCCCCGGAACGGGGGATGGGGTATGATCCGGCCGGGGTTGGTAAGCATCGTAGGCGCGGGTCCTGGCGACCCTGAATTAATCACGGTCAAGGCGCTCAAAGCTCTTCGCGGGGCGGAAGTGATCCTGTACGACCGCCTCGTGAACGAGGAATTGCTCTTGTACGCCGATGCCCGGGCGTTGCGGATTTATTGCGGCAAGTCGCCGGGACAACACGCGATGACGCAGGAGATGATTCAGCGGCGCCTGATCGATTACTCCCTGGAAGGAAAACGGGTAGTTCGCCTGAAGGGCGGCGATCCGTTCGTCTTCGGGCGCGGCGGGGAAGAGGCGCTGGCACTGGCCGCCCGCGGAATTCCGTACGAGGTGATCCCGGGTATCACCTCGGCGATCGGCGCGGCGGCAGCCAGCGGCATCCCGCTGACACATCGCGGCATAGCGGCGTCGTTCGCCTGCGTAACGGGCAGCCGCTGCCCGGGGGGAACGGATGGGCCGGGCGGAGGCGGACCGCCCATCCGCTGGGATTTGCTGGCCCATGCCGTCGATACGCTGGTGATCTACATGGGAGTGGGCCAGCTGCGGGAGATCCGCGCCGAGCTGCTGAAGCACGGCAAGGCCGGCACCACGCCGACGGCGCTGATCGAGAGCGGCACGACCGGCCGCCAGCGTACGTTCGTCAGCACGCTGGCGGAAGTGCATAAGCTGGCCGCCGCCGTCCAGCTGAGCAACCCGGCACTGATCGTGGTTGGCGAAGCAGCTGCGATCCGGGAGCAGCTTCGCCAGCTTCAGCATCAAGCGGCGGTTAGGATCGGTTAGTGAAAAAATAGACTCAAAATGCATCTGTGTACAAGACGCATTTTGAGTCTATTTGTGTTTGCTGCGAAAGCTTATCCGTTTTTGATTTCGGCCAGCAGTTCGTACGAACGGAGGCGGGCCTTGTGGTCGTAAACCTGGGCGGCGACGATCAATTCATCGGCCTGGGTCTCCTGTATAATCTCCTCCAGCCGGGCGCGTACCGTCTCGGGCGAACCAATGGCGGCGAAGCCTAGCTGCCGTTGAACGAGCGCTTTTTCCTGCGGTGTCCAGATCGACTCCATGCTGTCGACCGGGGCGCTAAGCTGCCCGGTCCGGCGGCGGATCAGGTTCAGGAACTGCTGCTCCTGAGATGTCGCCAGCCTGCGTGCTTCAGCGTCGGTATCGGCTACGATGACATTAACGCCGGCCATCGCATACGGCTTCTCCAAAAATTCCGACGGCCGGAAATGGCCGCGGTACAGATCGAACGCCGGCAGCAAGTAATCCGGCGCAAAATGGCTGGCGAAGGCGAACGGCAGGCCTAGCGCGGCGGACAGCTGGGCGCTGAAGCCGCTGGAGCCGAGAAGCCAGATCGGGACGTTCAAGCCTTCGCCGGGAATGGCCCGGACCCGCATCGACGAGCCGGATACGGGCTGGAAATAATCGCGGAGCTCGCGCAGCCGCTCCGGGAAATCCTGGCCGTCGCTGCCCGGGCCGCGACGCAGCGCTTGCGAGGTCAGCTGGTCGGAGCCCGGCGCCCGGCCGAGGCCGAGGTCGATCCGGCCCGGGTACAGCGACTCGAGCGTGCCGAACTGCTCGGCGATCACGAGCGGAGAGTGGTTCGGCAGCATGATGCCGCCGGAACCGACCCGAATCTTGCTCGTTCCGCCGGCGACATGGCCGATCACCACGGACGTAGCCGAGCTTGCGATGCCGGGCATGCTGTGGTGCTCGGCAAGCCAGAAGCGGAGATAGCCCCATTTTTCGGCATGCTGAGCGAGGTCGAGCGTATTTTGCAGAGATTGAGTCGCCGTGCTTCCGGCGGTAATCGGTGCAAGATCCAATATGGACAGGGGAATCGTGGACAGCCGTCTGTTATTGGAATCGGTAGCGGAATGGAGACCATAATTAAGATCAGACATGAATTCGATACCTCCTGATAAGTTAGTTTTGCTAGTGAACAGCGGGATCATACTTTAGGTTCCGGTTTAAGGAAAGGTATGCACTCTTCACGAACTTTAGATCACTATCATACCAAAAGTAACTGGAGAATTGAAAGTTATGGGCTGGAACCAAAGGCAAATGCCTTGTTTTTAGTGTTGTGTTGGTGTTGTTTGGCGCAGTTGCACAAAGTTTGAGTGCTTGCATCCCACGCGTACGTGTCTATATGGGGCAAAACTCCCCTTATGAACAAATTTAACTGTAAAACCTGCAGCTATTTTTTTGATTAGGGAATGATTGAGAAAAATAACTGTAAAACCTACAGCTAATTTAGCATGTTTTACAGTTTAGCAGGCTAATCGGGGGAATTAACTGCAGGTTTTACAGCTAATTAGTTATTTTGGCCTGAATCAGTGAAATTAACTGTAGAATATCCAGTTAATTTCTCCTGAGGCAGGGATAATCATCCGTGAGTTCCAACTTTGTACGAACCGGGTCGGCCTAGGATTTGCGCCAGTTCCAAAGTAATCTAATTACTCGATGTAACTATCCCACTCCCGAGCTACCTTACCGCCGCAACAAGTAACTATCCCGCTCCCGATCAACCTCGCCGCACCAAGTAAATGTCCAACTCGCGATCAACCTCACCGCATCAAGTAACTATCCCACTCCCGAACAACCTCACCGCATCAAGTAACTATCCCACTCCCGAACAACCTCACCGCCACCAAGCAACTATCCCCTCACCCGAAGGACTTGTCCCAAGTGTGTCCGGGGATTTTCGCCTCTATCTTAAGTCGGCTAACGAATTGTTAAGCAAGCTCCCAAATGTCCTGCATACCGGGCGACCTTGCGACAACAAAAAAACGGCCCGCCAAGCACCAAGTGCTTTCGAGCCGTTTTTCGCCAATCCTTTTTCTTTTACTTATTCTCTCAATCCATTCGGTTCGATCCACCAACCCATTCTCTCCAATCCGCGAGAGCGGATCGGGAGGGATCAGCCTTTCACCGCGCCGGCGACAACGCCTTTGACGATGTATTTTTGCAGGAAGATAAATACGACGATGGATGGCAGGACGGCCATCACCATGGCGGTCATTGCATACTGCCAGTCCGAGGTGTACTGCCCGACGAAGGTGTAGGCAGCCAGGGTCAGCGTTTTGGTGTCCGGCGAGCCGTTGACCATCAGGAGTGGAAGCAGGAAGTCGTTCCAGATCCACATGACGTCGATGATGATGATCGTGGTCGTTACGGACTTGAGCAGCGGGAAGATTACGCTGAAGAACAGCCGGAATCCGGATGCGCCGTCGATAGTGGCACTTTCGTCGATTTCCTTAGGGATGCCTTTTACGAAACCATGATAGATGAACAGAGCCAGCGGTGCGCCGAAGCCCCAATACATGATACCCAGTCCCCAGGTACTTTCAGAAAGATGCAGGTTTTTCGCCATTTGGAGGACGGTCAGCATGATGGACTGGAACGGAATAAGCATCGGCATAATGCACAGGAAATAGATGATCGAGCTTGTTCTGGATTTCGTCCGTGCCAGTTTATAAGCGGCGATGGAGGAGACCAGAATGATCCCTGCCAGGCCCAGGATCGTAATCACGGCGTTGTTCAGGAACAGCCGCGGGTAGTTGATGAAATTCCAAACGTACGAGTAATTCTCGAACACCAGGGATTTCGGAAGCGCGATAACGTCGGTCATGACCTCGGAGAAGCTTTTTAAGGAATTGATTATGGTCAGGAACAACGGATACAGGAATATCAAGGACAAAATGACCATCACGACTTCAAGGACGATGCGTCCGGCTCTGTTGGTTTTCATTAGGCCTCAACCTCCCTGCGTTTGAAGATCGTCAATTGAATGACGGTGATGACGAGAACGGCCACGAACAGAATAAGCGCTTTGGCTGTGCCGTATCCGTACAGATTGTTCTGGAAAGTGTCGCGGTAGATATCGTAAGCCACGGAATAAGTAGTTCCGCCGGGTCCGCCTCCGGTCAACGACAGGATGACGTCGAATACTTTGATCGAGTTGGTCAGCGCCATAAATACGGAAATCGTAATGGATGGTGCCAGCAGCGGCAGCGTAATATTGAAGAACCGGCGAACCGGGCCGGCCCCGTCCACGGTGGCCGCTTCTTTCAAGTCATCCGGTACCGATTGTAAACCGGCAATGTAAATAACAAGATAGAAACCGATCGATTGCCATAAGGAGACGAACAGTACAGAAATAAACGCGAGCCCCGGTTCACCGAGCCAACTGAGCTGGAAAATGCCCCAGCCGGTGCTTGCCCCCAACGATTCGAAGCCTTGCATAAAAATAAATTTCCAGATAAAGCCGACAATGACCAAGCTGAGAATGTACGGAATAAAGAAAGCGGCTCTCAGCCAGTTCGTCGATTTCAGCTTCATGTCCAGCACCAAAGCCAGCAGAATGGCCAGTACATTAACCAGAATGATATAGAGAACGGCATATTTCACGGTGAACCAGGCGGCGTGAGTGAAGTTCGCGTCTCCCATAAAAATTTGCTTAAAGTTGTCAAGTCCGACAAATTTAGGATGCTTGGAGATCCCGTTCCATTTGGTCAGGGAGTAGCGAATCGTCATAATGAACGGATAATAAAATACAGCGATTACACAAATCAGGATCGGTAGCGTAAATGCTCCGAATTCAAGTCTTTCGGCCCGTCTTCTCCCTTGTTTAAACATAAATGCACCTCTTTTTTCCCGGCGATCACGTAGCGTCGCCTATGGATTTCTTTATGTCGGGTTCAAAGTTGACTTTTTGAACATCGTCTATAATGTATTATAGAGCAGGGAATAATCCGCCCTAAATGGATTTAAGAAAACAGTTAAGGGTAAAAAGGTGAACTGTAAAAGAGTGAACACGAAGCTTTACGCCGAAGGATGAGTGCCATGATCGAACGCATAAGAAGAGCTTTCAGAAGCCTGATCGACATAATGTCGGGCCGGCTGGTCAATAAGCTTATTTTGTTTTTTTCCACGATAATTATCCTCGTTGTCGGATCTTTGACCATAATTTCCTATCAGATCATCCAACGGGAATCCGTCGACCACAATATGTCCAGTACGGCAAACAATTTAAAGCTGGTCAATCAGAACCTGGAGGATTATTTGGCCGGGATCGAGCAGCTGTCGCTGCCGCAAATCCGGTATGACGACCTCATCCGGGCTATCATCAATGAGGATGAGGATTACGCCTCCAAAATGTATTTGGAGGATTACCTGCGGAACCTTTTTTATTCACGCAATGATTTAAACAGTATCTACATCTACCTGATTGGCCAGGGAAAATACTATTCAATTACCCAGGAGGCTTACGATACCAAGCTGAAGGTTAGCTATGAGGCTCAAATCCCTTATCAGGACTGGTACAAGCATGCCATGGAAAGTCCGAACAACCGGTCCTACCAATCCTTTGCCGACTTGAATGAGAACCCGGGGTATTCCGCGATTACCGACCCCGGGTTTATGGCTTATCACCGCGTGATCCGGTCTATCGCTTCCAGGGAGCCCAGGGCGGTTATTTCTTTTTATTTGAAGCCAACCATGAAGAATGAAATTATGAAGGATATCCCGTTTGAGAACGGGGAGCATCTCTTGTTCCTGGATCCCGACAACGTCCCGTTTCACTCGGACGACCTGGAATTCTATAACCGCATGAAGCAGGCGGACTTGCTGCCTCGATTGGAGCAGCAGAAGGAGCGTGAGCCGATCACCTGGACTACGGGGGATAAGAAGTACCTGATCGTGTACAACGTCGGTGAACAGGACGGGTGGAAGCTGATCAAACCGATTCCTTACAGCAACATCTACGAGGCGGCGCGAAAAACGCGGGACTTGAATTATCTCATAGGCTTATTGTTTCTTTTAATATCCGTAATTCTTGTGACGTTGATCTCTAACGCGATAACTCAGCCCCTTAAGAAGCTGTCCCGCCAAATGAGGCGTTTCAGCGAAGGGAGCTTTGATGTGACGGCGCCGGTGAAGGGACGTGACGAGTTGGCTTATCTGTCCCGGCATTTCAACCGGATGGTCACCCGCACCAACGACTTGATCAATGAACGGTACAAGATGAAGCTGGTGGAGAAGAACGCGATCCTGAAAGCGCTGGAAGCCGAGATAAATCCGCATTTCTTGTATAATGCGCTTCAGGCCATTTCCACCAAAGCCTTAAAGAGCGGGGATGATGACGTTGCGGAAATGGTGGACGCGCTGGCCTTCACGCTCCGATATTGCATAAGCGGGAAAGACATCGTATACGCTAAGGAAGAGCTGCGGCATATAGACCGTTATCTGGCTCTGCAAAAGGCGAGATTCGGCAGCCGGCTCGAGGTTGAAGTCGAGTGGGACGAGTCGTTGATGGAGTTGCAAATTCCAAAACTGTCAATCCAATCGTTAGTTGAAAATTCGATCAAGCACGCAGTTGAAAAGGTGTCGATAGGAATCACGATCAAAATTAGCGCCGGGCTGGAAGAGAGTCATGCGGTAATCCTAGTGGAGGATAACGGCCCCGGTATTTCTCCGGCTCGTATGGAACAAGTATTGCAGTCCTTCCGCACGGAATGGGAGGAGCAAGAAGGAGAGAATATCGGACTGAAGAATCTGAACACCCGGCTGAAGCTGCTGTATGGGGAAGAGGCCGGTTTAGAGATAGAGAGCGGAGAAAACGGAACGAAAATGAGGATGCTGATTCCGCGGGGAGGCCAGAGTCATGTATAAAGTGCTCATCATTGATGACGAGGAGCCGCTGCGCGAGGCGATTTCAATTCTTGGCGATTGGGAAGGGCTGCAGGTTGACGAGGTGTTGGAGGCGACGGATGGAGTGTCCGGGCTGGAAATGCTGAAGGCGCACAAGCCGGATCTGGTAATCGTCGATATGAAAATGCCGGAGATGAACGGGGTGGAATTCCTGCGGATCGTAGAATCGGAATACCCGGAGCTGCTGACGATCGTCATAAGCGGGTACAACGATTTTGAATTTACCAGGCAGGCCATTCACTCCAAGGTGGTCGATTATTTGCTGAAGCCGATTAACCGGCAGGATTTGAATCAGGCGCTGCGCAAAGCGATCGGGCTTTTGGAGGCGAAGCGGCAGGTTCGAAGTGAATCCATTACCCGCAATATCGCCTACAATATGTCGCTGCCGAAGCTGAAGGAAAAAATTTATTTATCGATTATAGAACGCAGTTTGAAAAAACAGAGCAACAAAGCCTTTCTGGCGCTGATCGGGGCGGAGGACGAAAACCTCCGTTACGGAGCGTTTGTGCTGCGCATTCTTAATATGGAGTCGATCCGCGACAGCCGCTTTAACTCCGATACCGAGCTGCTGTATTTTGCCGTCGCCAATGTCATTAACGAGATGTCGGACGATCGTCTGCAGTGCTTCAGCTTCGCGAATCCCAAGCAGGAGCGGGAAGTCATAGCCGTCTATACTTCACGTGGCGGATATCCTCAAGAGCTTCTGTTTCAATCGGAACAATTATTAAAAAAAGTGGTGTCGACCTTAAGCTCGCTATTCGGCATTATCTCGGCTGGCGGGGTGGGGACGCCCTGTTCCGACGCCCTGGAGCTTGCCGATTCTTATGAAGCGGCCAGTTCCTCGGTGCAGGCGGTCGATCTGTTGAAGCTGACAGGTAAGGCGGTTATCGGTCCTCAGGACAAGCTGCCGAACCGGGATGTTCATTCCTTGACGGGGCGGGTATCGATACTGCGCAGTACACTGGAAGCCGGGAACCTGAATCAGGCAAAAACCATACTCGGAGAATTTATTAAGAAAGTAAGGACTTCCGGGCTGTTCAGCTTGGGGGATGCCGATCGCATGATCCGCGAGATGGTGGTGCTTTTTAACGATATCGCGCTGGAACTGGGCGTGCCTGCCGACAAAATGCCTTCTTCCGGAGGAGAGCGGGCACTTCGGTCCTTCCGTTTGCAAACCGATTTCGCTACTTTCGATGAATTCGAGAGCCTGCTCATGCGAATACTGGAATACTACAGCGAGCAAATCCGCAAGTCGATAGCCGGGGATCGCTCGTTCAACGTGGATGATATCAAGGAGTATATTGATAACCACTATTTTGAGGATATTAAGATTTCCATGTTTACGGAGAAGTACTTTCTCAGCCGGGAGTATCTGATGAAGCTGTTTAAGCAGCAGTTCGGTTACGGAATTCATGAATATGTGCAAAAGGTTCGGATGGACAAGGCCCAGCAATTGCTTGACGATTCATCCCTGAAAATTCAGGACATTTCAGAGATGCTCGGGTACAAGGATAAGAACTATTTCAGCAAAGCCTTCCGGAATTATTATTCCGTTTCGCCGTCCGAATACCGAAATCAACGTGCCGGAGAGGGCAAAAAGTGAACTGGATGACAACTTCACTTTTTTACCCTTAAATCATCACTTATCTACATTTTTATCCTGCTGCCTTTTCATTAGAATAAGGACCATAGCAGGCAAGGCCTCTAGACAACATACACAAGAAAGCGGGGTTTGAATTTATGAAAAAGAAGATTTGGGCCGGCCTTTTCAGCTTGACTCTGATCATGGGATTGTTATCCGCTTGCAGCGGAAATAACGGTGCCAATGAAGGGGCAAACGGAGCAAATACCGGAAACAACGGTGCCGCTAACGACAACAAGAAAGTTACGATCAACATGTTCACCGCTTCTCCGGAATATACGAATGCGTTTAATGCTTACATCGAAGAATACAAAAAGGTAAAACCGAACGTTACGATTAATCTGGAAATCATGCAAGCCGACTACAACACGGTGCTGAAGTCGAGAATCGCAGCAGGCAGTACGCCTGACGTATTCCAGACGACGGCAGGCGGGGACATCGACACCTATGCCGAGTACAGCGCAGATCTTACCGATGAGCCGCTGACGGCAGCCATGACCGACGCCGTTCGCGCCAACATGAGCTCCACGGACGGCAAGGTGCTCGGACTTCCGGTTAAGGGCAATCTGTTCTCGCTGGTTTACAACAAGAAGCTCTTTGACGAAGCGGGAATTACGGAGTTCCCAAAAACAACAGCTGAAATGGACGACGCCATCGCCAAGCTGGAAGCCAAAGGAATTACGCCTTTCGCCAATGCTTATAAAGAATGGTGGGTATGGAAACACATTTTCCAACATTTTGTTGATGCCGCCGCTCAAGACGCAGGCGTGACTCCAAAAGAGCTCGTTGACAAGTTCATTGCCGGTGACGCAAAAATCAAAGATTATCCGGTTCTCTACAACAACTTCTTCGCTTATGTAGACACTACGATTAAACATGGTACGGATAAGCCGCTCGAACGCGACAGCAACGCGCAAGTCAGCGACTTTGCTTCGGGTAAAGCCGCGATTCTGAACGGTAAAGGCGCATGGGATGAAGAAGCGATCAAGAAAATTACGCCGGACATCCAAATCGGCATCGCAGGTTACCCTGTCAGCGACAAGGCCGAGCAATCCATGATTATTACCGGTGCCGACCAAGCGCTGCGGATTAACAAAGATTCCAAGGTCGCTAAAGAAACGATCGAATTCTTTAACTGGCTGTACACTTCGGAATACGGGAAAAACTGGTTCTCCGGCGTAGCCAAAGTAATTCCTCCAATCAAGGATGCTCCGCTTCCGGATTTGGATATGCCGAAACAAATGGACGAAATTTTGAAGACTCAAGCGTCGGGCGATCTGGCCATCAACTACTCGCTGGATACGTTCCATCAAAAATTCGGTGAAATTATGCAAGCTTACATCGGCGGCAGCAAAAACAAAGACCAAGCCGTTACTGAAATCGAGCAAGCTTGGGTGCAATTGGGCTCTGCTCAATAACACAAAGGCCGCTTCAACTAAAACGCAGCACCGGGCGGTGCTGCGTTTTGTTTATTTTTGGATACGGTAGTTATAGAATTAGCTTCATAGGATTACGTCACCTTTACGGAGGATTACAAAGAAGGCAGGTGTGAACGACAATGTCCCAAATTTATAATTTTTCGGAAAACGGACTTTATCTGGTTCTCGAAGTAACTGGGGAGAAGGATGTGCGGCTGCTTCATTTCGGGGCAACTCCCTATGATGAGCAGACAGTGACTGAAGCGCAAAAGCCGGGCTTCCGGCTGATGGAACTGCAGCTTACCGGAGAAGACCGCGCAGAATATCACGGAAGAACGCATCGGGCGACCTATCCGGGCCTGCGCATGCAATATGACGGTCATGAGGATACCCGGAATTCAATCGGGCGCAAGCTGGAAATCAGCTTGAAGGACCCGGTGACTTCGCTGCGGGCGGTCCAGCATTTTCAATTCTATGACGGAATTCCGGTAGCACGGGTCTGGGCGGTCTTGAGTAATGGCGGAACGGAAGCCTTGGGCGTGGAGTACGTTTCCAGCTTTGCATTGACCGGGATCGATAAAGAAGGACAAGCCTCCCGGGATGACAAAATGAAGCTGTTTCTTCCGCACACCGGCTGGCAGAGCGAGCTTCAATGGAGATCCTACCGGCTTCCTGAGCTCGGATTGTCGCATTTGACGGACCGGACTTCCAAGCGGGTGTCCTGCAGCAATACCGGTTCCTGGTCGGCTGCCGAGTATATCCCGATGGCGGTCCTGGAAAACGAGGAAGCGGGATCGAGTCTCTTTTGGCAAATTGAGCATAACGGCTCCTGGCACTGGGAAATCATCGATCAGTATAATCATCTTAATTTGCTCATCAGCGGCCCGACTGAGCATGATAATCACTGGTGGGTTCAGCTTGAGCCTGGAGAACAATTTGTAAGTGTACCGGTTGCTGTGGGGACGGTAAGCGGAGGCTTTGAGCAAGCGATCGGGGCGTTGACCCGGTATCGGCGGGTGATTCGCCGACCCAATGAAGATAACCGTAAGCTGCGCGTCATCTTCAACGACTATATGAACTGCCTGTGGGGCAGCCCGACAACGGCCAAGCTGCTGCCGCTTATTGATGCTGCGGCTGAGGTAGGGAGCGAGTACTTCTGTATCGATGCCGGCTGGTATGCGCCGGGTGAATGGTGGGATGGCGTAGGAGAATGGCTGCCGTCCGAGGAACGATTCCCTGAGGGAATCAAATTCGTGCTGGATTACATCCGCACCAAAGGAATGATCCCAGGTCTATGGCTGGAGCTGGAGGTCATGGGCATCAACAGTCCGAAGCTGAAGGATACGGATGACAGCTGGTTTTTCATGCGGCATGGCAAACGGGTTAAGGACCGGAGCCGCTATCAACTGGATTACCGCAATCCGCAGGTGACCGCGCATGCGACGGAAGTGATCCGCCGCCTGGTCGAGGATTACGGGGTCGGCTATATCAAGATGGACTATAACATTAATGCGGGAATTGGGACCGAACAAGAAGCGGACAGCTTCGGAGACGGGCTTTTGCAGCATAACCGCGCCTATCTGGAATGGCTGGACGGAATCTTCGCCCGCTACCCGGATCTGGTCATCGAGAACTGCTCCAGCGGAGGTATGCGGATGGACTATGCCATGCTTAGCCGGCACAGTATTCAGTCCACCTCGGATCAGGAGGACTACGTCAACTATGCGGCCATTGCGGCGGCATCGCCTTCCGCATTGACTCCGGAGCAGTCGGCGATCTGGTCGTATCCGCTGCGGGAGGGCGATGACGAAGAGGTCGTGTTCAACATGGTGAACGCGCTGCTGCTTCGGGTTCATCAGAGCGGACATCTTGCCGAGCTGAGCCCGCGGCGCCGGGAGCTGGTCAAGGAGGCGCTCGACTACTACAAAACGATCCGCTGCGATATTCCGGAGGCGCTGCCGTTCTGGCCGCTCGGCCTGCCGACGCAGCAGGATGAATGGGTCAGTTTCGGACTCCGTAAGGATGACCGCGTGTATCTGGCGGTCTGGCGGGTACGGTCCGAAGAGTCGGGCAGTCGGGCGGAGAAGGTCATCCCGCTGAATTGGCTGAAGGGTAAGCAGCTGGATGTACATTGTGCTTATCCTCAGGGCTTTGCGGGTGAGTTTCATTGGAACCCGGCGGACGGGGAGTTGAAAGTCAGCTTGCCGGCCGTGAAGACGGCGAGATTGTTTGAAATCCGCATAAAAGAATAAGCGGAATGAAGAAAGGACCGTATTCACAACCTATGGGGGAATACGGTCTTTCGTTTGGGTTGACATGAAACCAATTGGTTTCATATAATGAAATCACGAAATGAAACCAAATGGTTTTTAATTTTAGATTTCTGGTTTGTGTGTTCTGGTTTTGATATCAATCTGAAGGGAGAATTTATATTTATGGAACATAACGCAAACAGCACATTGCCGGACATCCGGCATACGATTTTATTGCATGCAACGGCAGAGAAGGTCTGGGAAGCAGTAGCAACTGCGGAGGGGTTGTCCTCCTGGTTTATGCCGAATGATCTTAAGCCGGTGGTCGGGCATGAGTTTCATTTGCAGGCAGGTCCTTTCGGGGAGTCCCCGTGTAAAGTAACGCTAGTAGATCCTCCGAACAAGTTGTCCTTTAATTGGGGCAAAGACTGGACGCTTACTTTTGAACTGGTGGAAATAGAGGGGCAAATTGAGTTTACGGTGATTCATGGCGGCTGGACGGCGGATCATGTTACGGAGTTCGGCGAGCCTCATACAATCGTGCGCGACCGTATGGACCAAGGCTGGGGCGGGTTGGTCAACAAGCTGTCCGCCTACGTCGGGGGTTGACGATGCCGGCCGCCGCGCCGAAGCAGGATGTGTTCCAGGCGGTCGCGGATCCGACCCGGCGCGAATTGTTGAGCCTGCTCGGCGACCGCGAGCTGCCGCTAAAGGACCTCACCGGCCATTTTCCGATGAGCCGGACTGCCGTCTCCAAGCATCTGCGCGTTCTTACGGATGCCGGATTGGTAAGGGAACGGAAGGTTGGCCGGGAGACCCGTTATCGGCTTGACGCCGATCCGCTGCAAGAGCTGAAGCGCTGGCTGTCCTACTTCGATCGCTTCTGGGAGAACAAGCTCTCTATGCTGAAGCATTATGTCGAAGCGGACTCGGACAGCGGCATGGCAACGGAAGCGGCCGCTCCTCTCCGTCTGGCCGAGGCAGGGCCTTCGCCCTCGTCTTTGCAGGCTCCGGCTAATAAGGCAACATTGCCGCAATCGGACAACGAGGAGAGATCCGGGGAGTGAATAGCTCCGCGACTGAATCTTGGCCTGCCAACGAATTAAATTAACGGGAAAATCTACAGCTAATTGGTCCGTATATGCTCCATTAGCCGAATTAGCTGCAGAACCTACAGTTATTCCGAGCGTATTTAGCCCAAAGTAATAAAAACACAAAAAATAACTGGAGGTTTTCCAGTTATTTTTTTTCTTATCTAGAGATCGGGTGAAATTAACTGCAGAAATTCCCGTTATTTTTCTTAAAGCCGACTTATGCGCCGCCTATGTACATAATCCTTCTAGTGTTCTGCTAGTTACCCTTCTGCAACAGTTTCTGAAGAAACATATCCACGGCTAAAGTGGGGGAAGCCTGCTTGTTTCGGATCAGGGAGAAATTGCGCTGCAAAGGAGCGCCGTTGGTTTCGATTTCGAGCAGCTCACCAGCGGCAAGCTCTTTGCGGACGACCCAGCGGGAGAGCAGGGCGATGCCGAGACCGGCGGCGACCGCTTCCTTTACGCCTTGGCTGCTATTGAAGACATAGGAATGTCTCATGCTCAGGCTGCGCTCCTGCAAGAAACGGTCGCTGAATGCCCGCGTGCCGGAGCCGCTTTCCCGCAAAACCCAGACCCTGTCCTGCAGATCAGACGGTTCCGCCCGGCGAAGCGAGGACAAGGGATGTTCGGGAGCAGCGACTACGATCATTTCATCCTTCATGTAAGGCGTAACCTGCAGATCGGATTGATCGGGAACTTCGCCTTCCACCAGACCGAGATCGAGTTGGCTGAGCCGGACGCCCCGGGTGACCTCCTCCGTATTGCCGATCATGACTTGCAATTCCACTTCCGGATAGGCTGCGGCAAACTCCGCCAGCGGACGCGGCAAAATATATTCCCCGATCGTAAAGCTGGCACCGATATGAATGGAGCCGGTCACAATCTCATGCAGCAGCCGGATTTCCTGCTTCGCATCTTCATACAATGCCAGAATCTGCTTCGCCTGGCGATACAAGATCTCGCCTTCCTCCGTCAGCTTCACATGCTTAGGGGAGCGGTTCAACAGCTGGGCTCCGAATTCATTTTCAAGATTGCGGATATGCATGCTGACCCCCGGCTGGGACAAGTTTAGCAGTTCGGCCGCCCGGGAGAAATGGCTCTGCTCGGCCACCGTTACAAATACGCGAAGTGTTTCCACGATCAAGTCCTTCACTTCCTCTCTCACTCCATTTTATCTCTACCCCATGATCGCAACAATCCAATCATTAGTATTTCTGATGATAGGGATAGCTGATTCGTATTTCACTTTCCTGGCCTGCGGAGATAACATGAACGTACAGACCGCGCGGATCCTTTCTAACTCAACAGGCTTGGAGTGAACAACATGGCACAAACGGTACAGACATCCATGAAAGCACGACCGTATAAACGGAGTCAAAAATCAGGTTTTGTGCAGGGACTTGGCTTGACCTTGCTGCTTGCGGCGGCAGCTAAATGCTTGTCGCTAATTCCGTTTTTAAATATTATGGGCCAGCTTGTAATTGCGATTATCCTGGGCATGGTTTGGCGGGCCGTGTTTGGCGTTCCGGTCAAGGCTGCGGGAGGCGTTTCATTTTCGAGCAAAAAATGTCTCCGCTTCGGAATCATTCTTCTCGGCATGCGGCTGAACTTAGGGGATATCGTCCGGGCCGGACCCGGTGTGTTCGTCATTGCATTACTTCATATAACTGTAACGCTGCTCGTCGTATACGGGCTTGCAAAATGGCTCAAAGTTGACCGCAAGTTAGGTGTGCTGACGGCCTGCGGCACCGCAATCTGCGGAGCGGCCGCCGTTGTGGCCATCGCCCCGCAAGTGGATGCGGGAGACGAAGAGACGGCAATCAGTGCCGCGATCGTAGCCATCCTTGGAACGATGTTTACGCTGGCCTATATTTTGCTCTATCCGATCCTGGGGCTTACCCCTGAAGGATACGGGGTTTTCTCGGGCGGGACGCTCCATGAAATTGCGCACGTTATCGCAGCGGCCGCTCCCGGCGGGGAATCGGCTGTCGACCTGGCGGTCGTGGTGAAGCTCACCCGTGTAGCGATGCTGGTTCCAGTGGCTCTTTTAGTGGGAGCCTGGATGCAGCGCAAAACCCCTCGGCGTTCGCGCCAAGAGGACCAAGGGGAAACCGCGCGAAGTGGAATTGTCGGCACCATCCCCTGGTTTATATTCGGCTTTCTTCTGATGAGCGGCATAAATACTTGGGGAATCGTTCCTCCGCAGGCGGCAAGCATGATCGTAACTGCGGCCTATCTCCTGATCGCCATGGCGATGGCCGGTTTGGGGCTGGGCGTCGATTTCTCGGCATTTCGAAAATTAGGCATCCGGCCTTTCTGGGCCGGACTGCTCGGTTCGCTGGTGCTGTCCGGGCTCGGGCTCGCGACTGTCCATCTCTTCGGATTCGCGTAAACATACCGTTATTTTTGTTCAAGCCTCCCTCAGGTATATAATGGAGAAGTAGTCTGCTTCTGTTATGCCAGCCATCATATTTCGAGGAGGTTGTAACGATGAAGTACGCGAATTTAGGAAGAAGCGGTTTGAAAGTAAGCCGTCTATGTTTAGGAACGATGAATTTCGGACCGAGTACCGAGGAAAAGGAAGCGTTCAAAATCATGGACGCGGCCGTGGATGCAGGAGTGAATTTTTTTGACACCGCCAATGTGTATGGCGGAACGCCGCACCGGGGCTGGACCGAGGAAATTATCGGACGCTGGTTTGCCCAAGGCGGCGGAAGAAGGGAAAAGGTAGTGCTTGCGACAAAGGTTTATGGGGGAATGGGTGACCCGAATGAGGACCCGAACGGCGGCGCAGGACTGTCCGCCTATAAGATCCGCCGGCATCTCGAAGACTCATTGCGCCGGCTTCAAACTGACCATATCGAACTGTATCAGATGCATCATGTAGACCGGAGCGTATCCTGGAGCGAGCTTTGGAACGCTTTTGATATACCGTTAAAGCAAGGCAAGATCGGTTATGTCGGCTCCAGTAACTTTGCCGGCCGCGATCTGGTCAAAGCGCAGTATGAAGCGAAAGATCATCGTCTGCTTGGGCTTGTCTCCGAGCAGCACAAATACAGCCTGCTCTGCCGCCTGCCGGAGCTGGAGGTTCTCCCGGCCGCCGAGGAGCTTGGCATCGGCGTCATTCCATGGAGCCCGCTCGACGGAGGCTTGCTCGGCGGCAACTGGAATCCGCAGCCGGGCTCGCGGACGGCAAAGCAGAGCGAGCGCCAGGAGAAGCTGCGCCCGCAATTGGAGCGCTTCACAGCCCTCTGCAAGGAGTTCGGCGAGTCGGAGGCGAACGTGGCGCTCGCCTGGACGCTGGCCCATCCGGCGGTGACCGCGCCGATCATCGGGCCGCGTACGCTCCAGCAGTTTGAGGATACGCTGCGCGTCGTTGAACTGGAGCTGAGCGAGGATACTTTGAAGGCGCTGAATGAGATTTTCCCGGGACCGGGCGGAGAGGCGCCAAAGGCATACGCCTGGTAATCTCAATTTAGATAAGCAGTTAAGGGCTACCCACCGTAATATGGGAGCCGTAACAGCCGACATAAATTTATGCTGCAACAATAGAACAAATCCCGATAGGCTCCGCCGGAAAGGCGAATGCTTATCGGGATTTGTTCGTTTATCACGTATATTCGAGGAGGTAACAGTTAGCTTGTTATCCGTTCATAACGCTGCCGCCGTTGGCGCCGAGCACCTGGCCGGTATAGATGTTCGCATCGTCCGAGGCGAGGAACAGCACCGATTTGGCAATCTCCTGCGGGAATGCGAGCCGGCCGAGCAAATAGCGGGCATCGTTCTTGTCGCTTTCCTCCAGAGAGGAGCGAACATCGGTGAACGTGCCGCCCGGAGCGACAGCATTCACGAGCACATAAGGGGCAAGCTCCCGAGCGAGCGACTTAGTGAAGGCGGTCACTCCGCCCTTGGCCGCAGCATAGTGCGACAGATCGGCTGCGCCTTGGCTGGCAAGGTCCGAGGTGACGTTGATGATCTTGCCGGACTTCTGTTCCAGCATCCGGCGGGCCGCTTCGCGTGAAGTATAAAAGGCGCCGTAAAGATGAATTTTGATCATCCGGTCCCATTGTTCGTTCGTCATCTCCGTCAGGCTGGAGGTTTGAGCGATCCCCGCATTGTTGACGAGGATATCGATCCGGCCGAACGCGCTGTCCAGCGCGGCGAACATGGATTGCACCTGAACAGGATCACTGACATCGGCGTTGTAGATTTCGGCCCGTATGCCGTGGGCTTCCGCTTGCCGCTGAACGTCGGCGGCTTCCTTATCATCACCGTAATAGTTGATGAACAGGTGGTGCCCCGCTTTGGCGAGCTCAAGTGCGATCGCTTTGCCGATTCCCCGGCTGGCGCCGGTAATCAAGGCGACCTTAGGTTTTGCTTCATTGCTGATCATAGTAATCGGTCTCCTTTGACTCTAAATAGAAAATGAAACGGGTTAATATTTCATAAGGACCAATATATCATTGATTTTCATGGGGAGGGAGTTATTTTTTATAAATAATTGTTAAAATCGAAGGTCTTGTGGAATTAATCACGAATCGCTTGACGACGATAGGGGATAGATGGAGAATACTAAAGGGCTGAACAACATGAAATGTTTACCTAAGAAGGGAGAGCCACATGAATAAATTTTTCAAATTAAAACAGCATGGCACCAATGTGAAAACCGAACTGCTGGCAGGGCTGACCACCTTTCTGGCCATGGCGTATATTCTGGTCGTCAATCCCGCCGTCTTGCATGCCGCCGGGATCCCGTTCGACCAGGTGTTCATGGCAACGGTCATCGCTGCCGTCGTCGGCACGCTGTTCATGGCGCTGTTCGCAAATCATCCGATCGCCATTGCTCCGGGGATGGGGCTCAACGCTTATTTCACCAGCGTGGTCGCATCTACCGGCTTGACTTACCAAATCGTGCTCGGCACCGTATTTATTGCCGGGGTTCTGTTCCTGCTCTTAAGCCTCACCCGGCTCAGAGAAGCGCTGATCCGCGCGATTCCCGACTCGCTGAAGTTCGGAATCACTGCCGGTATCGGCCTGTTCATCGCCTTTCTCGGCCTGAAAATGTCCGGCATCGTCGTCGCCAGCCCGGACAACCTCGTCACCTTTGGCGATCTGCACCGTTCGGTAACGCTGCTGACGATTTTCGGCGTCTTCGTTACGCTTGTGCTCATGGCACGCCGGATACCGGGTGCCCTGTTTATCGGTATGGCGCTGACCGCGTTGATCGGCTATTTTACGGGTCAGCTCCATTTTGACAGCGGCCTCGTTTCGGCGCCTCCGACGCCGGTCTTCTTCGACATGGACATTGCCGGTGTCTTCACTCAAGGCTTATACTCCACCGTATTCGCCTTCTTGCTTGTGACGCTGTTCGATACGACCGGCACATTGATCGGCGTGGCTGAACAAACCGGCACCATGCAAAACGGGGAATTCCCGCGCGCCAAATCGGCGTTGCTGGCGGATGCAACGGCTACGACAGTCGGCTCCATGTTCGGCACGAGCCCGACGACCGCGTTCATCGAATCGACTACCGGCGTCGCTGCCGGCGGGCGGACGGGCCTGACCTCGCTGGTCGTGGCGGTTTTGTTCCTGCTGTCGATGTTTGTGTCGCCGCTGATGGGGGCGATTTCCTCCTTGCCGGCCATCACCGCTCCGGCGCTCATCATCGTCGGGTGCTTTATGATGGAAGGATTGGCCCGCATTCAATGGAAATCGTTTGACGAGGCTTTTCCGGCCTTCGCCATTTTGCTGATGATGCCGCTGACAGCAAGCATCGCGACCGGTATCGCCGTCGGGTTTATCACCTATCCTGTGATGAAGCTGGTTAGCGGAAAAGGACGTGAAGTTCATCCCCTGCTTTATGTATTCGGGGTGATCTTTATTATTCAGCTGGCATTCTTCCCGGCGCATTAAAACGGATACAATGAATAAAATTTTGTCACCAGATTTAACCTCATTGTGATCCTTTTCCCTTTGGCGGGTCATATAATGAATATAGAAGCAACACGCTATGTTTCATTGTTTGGGAAATGGTTATTTATACTAAAAGGCATAATCCCGGAGTTAGGCGAAAGAACATTCGCGATCATGCCGAAGACCGGAAAGGCGGGAACTAAGCAATGAGAAAATTAATGACGGTTTTGCTCCCCATATTCCTTGTCGTCGTAATGTCTTCGCTAACTACGTCCAGCTCTGGAGCCGCCAAGTCGGATAAGTCGCCGGATGTTGTCCGGGAATCGCAAAATTTAACGGTCTATATCGATCAGTTGGAACTTCGGCCGGACGGCGGTGTGCTCACGGTTGATCCTATAGAATGGTACTCCGGGAAGGAAGCCGAGGACGTGTTCGCCAAAATGGAACCGGATGCCGGCATCGACGGTCCGCCTGACGGCTATTATATCGTAAATGAGGACGACCGACTGGAGCGCTATCCGGTCGCTGCGAATGCCCAGGTCCTTATGCAAATCTATGATCATACAGGAAATCCCGAGGATGTCGATATTTCGTGGAATGAACAAATAAGCTTGGAGAAGCTGTTCAGCCTATTCCAGAACACCGGGGTTCTCGATGTAAGAGAGTTTCCGTATCATTTGACGATAGAGAACGGGCAGGTAACAAGCATCGTCCAGCAATACGTGCCTTAAGCAAGTATATTATTAGCGTGATTATGAAAGAATATAATGATAAGAATAGAAATCCCCTTTCTAGTAGACAAGAATATGAAGACATCTGTCAGGATGGTCTTCCTTGTTGAGTGGAAGGGGATTTTTCATTAGATATTGCTTACAACCGACGCTTGAACATGCAAAAATGTATTCGGTAATAAACCCGAATTTATTTCAGGCAAGTCATTGCCTATGGACAACTCTAAATGAGGATGGTATTTTCTAGGAAACAAAGAAGAGAGGTGTGAGAGATGGGAACTTTAAAGAGGTGGTTATCCGGAGCATTGTGCCTCGCCTTACTTCTATTTATCAATCATCCTGCTTCATTATATATAAGCGAATCCAATAGTGTATTTGCTGACGCAATGGGAACGGTCTACTATGTGGCTACGTCGGGAAATGACAACAATCCGGGAACTTTGTCGGCGCCCTGGCGAACTATCCAGAAAGCGTCGGATTCTGTCAGACCGGGTGATACCGTGTATGTTCGAGGTGGTGTATACAACGAATTCGTAAACATCAAAGTTTCCGGGTCGGCGGAATCCGGCCGGATTACGTTTCGAAATTATGAAAAGGAAACCCCGATTATCGACGGGACAGGGCTCTCGTTATCACGAAGTCAGGCCTTGGTGCAGCTTTCTAATGTTAATTTTGTTACAATCGCCGGCTTTGAAATTCGAAACTTATCCACGTCCAGCTCCTCAGCAGATCCGGCCGGTATTCGGGTAAAGGACGGAAGCAGCCAGATTGAAATACTGAATAATAATGTTCACCATATTGAGAATACCTCCAAAGATGGAAACGGGCACGGCATCCACGTACTTGGGAATACATCCAATGCAATTACAGGATTGGTGATCAGCGGAAATCAGGTCCATCATCTGATAACTGGAAAGAGCGAGTCGCTGACATTAAGCGGCAATATCGACGGGTTCTCGGTAACCAATAACCGGGTTTATGAGAATAACAATATCGGCATTGAACTAGCCGGATTTTATGGGGCTTGCTCTGGTTCATGCGTGGATCAGACTCGAAATGGGGTAGTTTCCGGGAATATAGTCTATCGCATCGATTCTTCCGGGAATAAGGCTTATGGAACCGGGATTCACGCTGCAGGTGGAATATACGCTGATGGCGCGACAAAGGTGATCATCGAGAGAAACGAGATTTACAATAGTGATTTTGGGATTGAACTTGCCAGTGAAAAGCGAGGAAAAACGACCAGCGGCATCGTTGTCAGAAATAATTATATTCACGACAACTACGGCGCCGGACTGATTATGGGAGGCTCAAGCTCGAGCAACGGCGGAGCGTCGCAGAACGTAATTGTGAACAACACTTTCGTGGAGAATGACAGTTTGGGACAAGGATATGGAGATATCACTCTGCAATGGAACAATACTGACAATCAGTTCAAAAACAACATTATTTTTAGTAATTCACGAAAGCTGTCGGTTAATAAACTGAATAGCAGCGGATCGAATAATCAATTTGATTATAATCTGTACTATAACTCGACAGGAACGGCGGGAAGCCAGTGGAAATGGGTAGGAAAGAGCTATAGCTCGCTGGCTTCCTACAAACAAGGTACGGGAAATGATACCCGTTCCTTGTTCGGAAATCCGCTGTTTGCGAATAAGGCGGCCCATGATATTCAGTTGAAAAAGGGGTCGCCTGCCATCGATAAAGGGTCGGCATTGAATCCAGGAGAACATGATCTGACGGGATCCGTCAGAATTCGGGGAGCAGCCATCGATATCGGAGCTGTAGAGTTCTCTGGGTCGAATATTGGCACTCCCGCTCCATCAATTACGATTGACGGCGATGCAGAGGACTGGAGCAAGATTCCAGTACATTCTACAGGATCTGGTAAAGCTTCGTCGATGAAGGCAGCAAAGGATGCCTCCTCTTTATATATTCTTGTTCAAGGGAGCGAGTTAACCACCAAGAGCCAGTTGTTCATTAATGCGGATAATAATATAAATACGGGATTTAAAGCGCCTTATTGGAAATCGAGCGGAGCGGATTATCTTCTCGAGAACGGCAGATTGTACCGGTATAACGGTTCGAATGGAACGGTTTGGAAGTGGGAATTTTTGAAGAGCTACTCGGATTCGCCCAATTATTTTCTCTCGGACGATCTATTGGAAGTCTACTTGCCTTGGAGTGACCTTGGAAAACTCACACAAAACAGTATTGTAAAAATAGGCTACGTATGGAACGACTCCGATAAGTATAAGTTGCCCAAGAGTGGAGATATGACCGCGGTTCAAGAGATTCTCAAATGAAACTGCTTTGCTCGTAAAACAGTTAAATGGACCTGAATAAATTGGCCCGGTTTTGGACGGATCAGGATATGTCTTTTTTCTGAAATCCGTCTGGAGTCGGGTTTTTTTAGTTAAAAATTGGTAGTGCATATTTAACATCTATGATATTATATGGATTCAAAGACAGTGACAAATATTACAAAATTGAAGATTTCAGTTGACGATCTCAGTAAGAAGAGGTGGTAGAATGAAAGTTTTAGTAACAGGCGGATATGGCTTTATCGGATCCCATGTTGCGGAAAGGTTTCATAAAGAGGGTTACGAGGTCTTTATTATCGATGACCTGTCATCCGGTAAACTGAACAATGTTAACTTCAAGCACCGGGGGTATCAGTTATCCGTCGAGGATCAAAAATGCGAGGAAATCTTCTCATCAAATCGATTTGATGCCGTCGTTCATCTGGCCGCACAGGTAAATGTGGCTACCTCTGTTGAGAATCCCAGGCAGGATGCCAAATCGAATGTCTTAGGTCTGATAAACATGCTCAGTCTGGCAAGTAAATATAGCGCCAAGAAGTTTATATTTGCCTCCTCAGCCGCGGTTTATGGAACAAGCGAGGATGTCCCTCTGCCGGAATCAGCACCATGCAACCCTATTTCGCCTTACGGAATGAGCAAATGGGTGGGCGAAACTTATTGTCAGAAGTGGAGAGATCTGTACGGCCTTGAAACGCTGTGTTTCCGGTTTTCCAATGTATATGGCCCGCGTCAGAACAGCATTGGAGAAGGTGGAGTAATTTCGATATTTGCAGACCGGATCATTGCAGGGCAAAACATACATATCCACGGCGATGGGGAGCAAACCCGGGATTTCATCTATGTAGAAGATATAGCCGATGCTATTTACAGGGCGTCGTATTCGCAGCTTATGGGCGTATATAACCTATCTACCCAAACAGAGACTTCTGTAAACAGTCTGATCAGATTGTTTGAAGAATTGCACGGGACGGAACCCGATCTGATTTATCAAGGTGCCAGAACCGGAGATATTCATAGGTCCGTGCTCAATAACGAAAATATTAAGAAGGATCTTGACTGGACGCCAATGTACGGGCTCAGGCAAGGTTTAACCAAAACGTACGAATGGTTTAGACAGCAACACTCCGCATCCCTTGAAATTACACACCAAGCACCAAACCCCACATCACGTACTCGCTATTTTATCCAAGTATTCAAACCCTATCTTGAGAATTTACTCGCTTTCATTTTGATATCTTGGCTCACTTTAAGTCAGTGGGATATGGCCTATTCATTCATTGACATCAAGATGTTCTACATAACCATCATCGGAATTATGTATGGCAATCGTCAGTCGATTATGGCTGTTGCGTTGTCCGTTTGTTTGTTGACCTATCAACGGCTGCTCAATGGGCATGAACTCGTCTCCATGCTGTACGATACGGACTTTTTCTTTCAAATTGCCATTTATTTATGCATCGGCCTCGTGGTCGGTTATGCGGTTGAACGCAAAAACGGTAAGATTGCCTCCCAAGATATCGAAATTAAAGAGCTTGGCGAGAAATACGAATTTCTTAACGGCGTGTACCGGGAGGTCCGGGAAGTTAAGAACGAGCTGCAACAGCGAATTATGAATAGCGGGGACAGCTTCGGCAAAATTCACTCGATTACTAAAGAATTGGACAGTTTGGAGCCGGATGAAATCTTTGTCTCCACGGTCAATGTGATCGAATCTATTATGAATACACGAGCCGTGTCTATTTATATCGCAAATTCGAATCGCGATTACTTAAGGCTGGTGGCGCATTCCATGAATATTGGTGAGGAAACGGCAAAATCGCTGAAAGTGGAGGAACATGATTATGTCGGTCGTGTGTTTCTCGGCGACCAGATTTATGTCAACCGGGAACTCAAACCTGGTGTTCCACTAATGGTCGCTCCGGTTCAAAGACGCGGCGAGACGGTAGCCATCATTGCATTGGACGATATTCCGTTCGAGAATTTTTCTTTGTATTATCAAAACTTGTTCAAGATTACGGTGGAACTGGTATCCTCCTCTCTATCGAGAGCGTTCTCTTATGTGGAGGCGACTGAAAGTTTGCGTTATGTGGAAGACTCTTCGATCCTGACGAATGAAGTGTTTCAGTCGATTCTGAGGAATAAGAGAATGGCCAAAGAGAAGCTTAACATCAATTACTCACTTCTGGTCCAAAGCGGTCACGTTGATTCACTCAGAGACTTTTCACATAAGCTTAAAGGCCTGCTGAGGGAAACGGATTATATCGGACTCGGAGCGGCGAATGAGCTGATGATTCTGTTATCGAATACGGGACCTGAGGACGTTGCACGGATTTTGGAACGGTTCGCGGAACGGAATATATTCTTGAAAATACTTGAAGAGGAAGTTACCTATGGTTGAGTGGCTGCTTATCGTATACATACTCATCTCGGGTATCTTGTTATGGGCGCGCTATCGCCAAACACCGCGTAACTGGATTCTGAGGTGGGTACTTGTCGCCGCATTCCCTCTGATCGGGTGGTTGTTTCCGGTGTTTTGGCCCAAATCATGGTTACGGCCGGCGAGTCCGGAGCAAATGGAGGAATTGTTCGAGCATGACGGGAAGGGGCAGCAGTTATCGGCGATCCAAATGGAGTTTAATTCCGCGGAGGAACTGAACGTGGTCTCTATTGAGGAGGCGCTATTGGTTAATGAGCATGCAGACCGGCGCAGAGTTATGATTCAAGTGCTGAAACAGGACGCCTTTAAGTACATGGATATTCTTAAAAAGGCAATCAGTAATGAAGATACCGAGACTTCTCATTATGCTGTGAGCGCCGTAATGGAAATCAAAAGAAAGCTGACTCTTTCCATGCAGGAGCTCTCCGTCCAATATGAATCGAATAAACAGGATCCAGCAGTGCTGCAGGCATACGGAGAAGTGCTGGATCAATATATGAATAGCGGGTTTCTGGATGAGAAGACGCTGAGAAACTATAGAGTCTCCTATATTCAAGTCCTGGATGAATTGATCGGAATTGATCCGGGGATGGAATCGGCTTATCAAGGGAAAATGGAGTCGGAGCTGGAGCTTGGGCTCTTGCGGGAAGCCGAGCGTACCGCGCAGTTGTACCTAGAGAGATTCCCGCAAAGCGAGGAGGCGTATCTTGGCTTGGTAAAGATTTACTATCATATGCGATCCTATGATAATGTACAAACCGTTCTGGAGTTACTGAAGAAATCGCCGCTTACACTTTCCAATCGGGCTTTAACGCTGGTGAGGTATTGGTCAGGAGGCGCCTACAGTGAAAGACGGATTTAATTTAAAACGAAACGTTTACGTCATCTTGGCTGCCGTTATCGTGTTGGCATTGGCGCTGCAAATTGCCCGTTCCCAGTATGTTCTGCAATTCAGCCGCAATGGTAGTATGGCGGAGGAACGGCAACTCCGCGTGGCGACTGCAGAGGAGATTCAGGCGCTGGAGTTCTCGGGTCCGGATTACTGCATCTTCTATGATTCCGAGGATGAATACAGTGTAAGTGTCAAGAATAACACGAGCCGGATGCTGCAGTACATGAAGAAGAAAACAGCGGTTACGGACACATCCTCAGGCTCAGCGATCCGTCTAGAGGGCTGTGTGGCTGCTATCATAACGAATCAACAACTGGATCCGATCGGAAACATATTGGCTGTTTCTGATTATGTGCAACAGGGTGGTTATGTGCTGTTTACAAGCCAGTTGGAGACAGACTCTGCCTTTTATCAATTATATCGGAAATTAGGCATCGTTTCGGTGGGGGGGACTTATCCTGCTAAAGGGATTGAGCTGAATTCCAATATATTAATCGGAGAAAAGGGCTATAAGTCGAATGATCCCTATTTCGTAAACATCTCTAACGTGGTTGAAATCGACGGGAGATCAGAATTACTGGCGTCGGCGATGGACGGCAATCCGCTGATCTGGAGAACGGAATACGGCGACGGCGCATTCCTGGTTATGAACGGGACGATGCTGCAGGAGAAGGTGAACCGTGGGTTATTCTCAGGGGCGATCAGCATGCTGGAACCGGATTATATTTACCCGGTTTTTAATTCTAAGCTGATCTATATCGACGATTTTCCTTCTCCCATCCCGGAAGGGAGCGTGCCTTCCATCTATGACGTCTATCACAAGGATATCAAGCAATTTTATAGGGAGATCTGGTGGCCTGACATGCTGAAGGCTGCCAAGAGAGCCGGGTTAAAGTATACGGCGGGAATTATTCAATCTTATCAGAACGATGTGGAAGGACCTTTCCAATATCCTGCGGACGAAGATCGTTACAATTTGATTTCGTACGGGCGGGAGGTCATTAAAAGCGGTGGTGAAATTGGAATTCACGGCTATAACCATCAGTCCCTGCAGATGGATCTGCGAATTGCGGATTATTACGAGTATAAGGTCTGGAAGTCCCAAGAGAAGATGGAGCAAGCCGTAGCCGAGGTGCTGGAATTTGCGCATCGCGCCTTTCCTAATTACCAGATTATGTCCTATATTCCTCCTTCCAATATGCTGGATTCGGTAGGACGCGAAGCCTTGAAGCAGGCTTGGCCCAATTTAACGGTCATTTCTTCTTTGTACGAAGAAGATATTAACAAGGTGTCTTACGTTCAAGAATTCGAGGTCGCTCCGGACGGAATTATTGAAATGCCGAGAATTTCTTCAGGTTATATGGATTCTCCATTCGAACAGTGGGCGGAGGCAAACGCGATTACCTCTCTCGGGTTCTACTCACACTTTATTCACCCTGACGATATCCTCGATGAAATGAGAGGCCAAAGTTTATCGTGGGAGGAATTGTATAAGGGATTTACATTGAAATTGGAGCGACTCCGGACGACTTATCCGTGGCTCCGGGCCATGACTTCCACAGAAGCTGCCTTGGATATGGAGGATGTACTGGGCTCCACAGTGAGTTGGGAGAAGGGCGCAAACAGCATTAAGGGAGAAGTATCCCACCTTGAGCAGGATAATTTCTTCATTTTGCGGACTGAGCGCCGTATAGGCCGGCTTCAGAATTGTACTGTAACAAAAATCGACGATCAGGTATTTCTAGTGACAGTGACCGAGGACAAATTTGAAATAGGATTGGGCGATTGAACATTATGAGAATTTGTATAATAGCCGAGGGATCGTATCCCTATATCACCGGAGGGGTGTCCAGCTGGATTCATAGTTTGACGTCGCAGTTGGCGGAACATGAATTCATTATTTATTCGATTGGGGCACAGAGCAAAAATCGGGGAAAATTCAAATATCAGCTTCCGGCCAATATCATCGAGGTGAAGGAAGTGTTTCTGGATGCCTATCTGGATGAAACGGGCGAATGGGGAAGCCGATTCCGGATTAGCAAGCAGGAAGAAGAGATTTTGAGTTCGCTAATCAGCGGCAGGGCGACAGTGGATTGGGGGGGATTTTTTGATTTGATTCGCTCCCGCCAATTTCACCATACGGCTGATTTTTTGTCCAGTAAGAACTATTTCGATATGGTTGAGGAGATTTGCCGGACGGAGTATGAACTGGTGCCGTTTACCGAAATGTTTTGGACGATTCGTTCGATGATCCTCCCGCTTTTTCTTACGATTCGAAACGAAGTTCCCGAGGCGGATATCTATCATAGCGTCTCGACCGGTTATGCAGGTGTTATTGGAACGCTGGCCAAGCATCTGTATGGAAAACCGCTTATTTTGACGGAGCACGGCATTTATTCACGGGAACGGGAAGAGGAAATCATTAAGGCGGATTGGGTAAAGGGATATTTTAAAGATTTATGGATCAAGTATTTCTATACCTTGTCGAGCAGTATTTATGAAGCGGCGGACCAAGTGGTTACCTTGTTTAACCGCAATAAGGAAATTGAAATGGAACTTGGCTGCGACGGTTCGAAGATCGCCATCATTCCGAATGGAGTCCACATAGATAGCGGCTATACCAATAATCAAAATTCGGATGAACAAACGATAAGAATCGGGGCTGTTGTCCGCGTTGTTCCGATCAAAGACATCAAGACGATGATCCAAAGCTTTGCTTTGATTAAACGCGAGGTGCCGAATGCCACATTGACCATCATGGGTCCAACAGAAGAGGACGACACCTATTTCCAAGAGTGTCTTCAAATGGTGGAATCTCTTCAGGTTAAGGATATCGAGTTTACAGGTGAAGTCAAAGTGAAGGATTATTTGGGGCATATGGATATTCTCCTGCTTTCCAGTATTAGCGAAGGACAGCCTTTGGCTGTATTGGAGGGCATGGCCAGCGGCAAGCCGTTCGTATCCACAAACGTGGGTAGTTGCAAGGAACTTCTCTATGGAGTTGATGACGGCATCGGGCCTGCCGGTTTCGTAGTACCCGTCATGCATTATGAATTTATGGCCCAGCGGGTTATCGAACTTTGCAGGAGCCGGGAACTTCGGGAAGAGATGGGGAGAAACGCGTTACAAAGAGTGACGCTTCATTATCAGCACCACGACTTTATTGAAAATTACCGAAATTTATACGCTTCTTTGAAGGAGGTGCGTTATGGCCGGCATCGGGTTTGAATTAAGAAAATTGTTTCGTGAACAAGGACTTCTCAACAACGTAAAGGCCTATGCCTTCTCAGCCTTAACTACTGTCGGGCCCATGATCCTAAGCATGTTTCTGATTGTAGTGCTGCAACGGTTGATGACCTTCAATGAGGCGAGCTACTTGGATTGGGAATTGTACATTGCCACGGTGCAATACGCCTTCATATTCTCGATTATTATTACGAGCGGTTTATCTATGGTATTGACCCGGTATATTGCGGATATGATCTTCCAAAAGAAATATGACCGGATCCTATCGTCTTATTATGGGGCCTTAGCCGTGTGTCTTCCTTTCAGCGGATTAACGGCCTGGCTCTTTCTTCGGGGCGTAGCGGCGACTCAGGGTTATAAATTAGCCGCGTATTTATTTTTTATGATTCTGGTAGTGATCTGGTTTCAGTCGGTTTATTTGTCGGCTCTCAAGGATTACGTAAGAATAGTGCGAACCTTCGCTGTTGGAGTGTTAGTCTCGGTAGTCGCAGGCTGGATTCTGCTAAGTTATACGGAAATAAACCCGGCAACGGCGGCATTGGTCGCCATTGATGTTGGATTCGTGCTAATCGCACTGTTGTCATCCTTTCATTTTGAACAGGTATTTCCAGCGAGACAGGAGCGGCTTTATTTTGCTTTCTTCTCGTATTTTAGGAAGTATCCGTCCTTGTTCTTTATCGGCACATTTATGTATGCCGGGATCTATGTTCACTGCTTTGTGTACTGGTTTAGCTCTAAGGGGACGCTGGTTAGAGATCAATTTTGGACGTCGCCGTTTTATGACTTGCCGGTATTTTATGCTTTTGTTTCGGTCATTCCCACCTTGGTCACCTTCGTGGTCTCTGTGGAGACCCGCTTTTATGAGAAATTCAGAACGTATTACAATCAGGTAATTCATGGCGGAACTTATCAGGAGATGAGCAGGGCCAAGAAGGAGATGCAGAGAACCTTGATGCTGGAAATCAGCTTTCTGACCGAAGTGCAGTTGTTGTTTACGATAATCTCGCTTGCGCTGGGAATGAAATTCCTGCCGGGAACGGGATTTACGATGGAGCAGATCGATATCTTTACGATTCTGGCCCTTGGTTATTTCCTATTCATCATCATGTTCGTCCTATTGCATTTGTTAATGTACTTTGATGATCGCAAAGGAGTTCTTTGGATTAGCCTATTGTTCGTCGTTCTGAACGTGGCCATTTCTTATGCGACTTATAAAACAGACAGTGACGGATTAGGGATGTTTATCGCCTCCTTTTTAGGGTTGGCTGCGGCGATCTACAGGCTGATGCAAGTGCTTGGCAATATTGATTACTTTACCTTCTGTATGCAGCCCATGCACACTATGCGGCCAAAGAACCAGACATTCCGCAAAATTCCCGGAAAGTCGCTCTCTATTATTGTTTCGGTCTCGCTACTCGCTGTTTTGCTGAGCGCTTGTACAGCAACATCATCAATTGATTCCGGCACTGTCTCGGGCGAAGCGGTAGCAGCCTCCGTCGTCGGGTCGGAGAAGATGGAGCAGGATATCAGTCGTCTTCAAGAAGATAAGCGGGTTTATGAACGGGATGAAGATTCTTCGATAAAAGCGTTGTATGTAACGGTTCTGCCGCAGAACCAGGAGAAAGCGAAGACCGGGCTCAATTGGTATGCATTGAATCGGATTACCGATCATTACAGTCAGGATAATATGAAGGTCATTGTTCAGGAGGGGGCCGTCGACGGCAGCGGACCGCAGCAGGGGATGTTCGGTTACGGAATCAGCGAGTTCAACGGCAAAATTAGTCTGCGTGGTAATACGGCTCGGTATGCTTCGCAGAAGTCTTATAAGATTCGCCTGAATGAAGAAGCGGGAACCTGGTTGAACCAGCGGACGATTAATTTGAACAAACATGCCTTTGACTTCTCAAGAATTCGCAATAAACTGACGTTCGACCTCTTGGAGAAGGTTCCGGATATCACCAGTTTGAGAACTCAATTCGTCCATCTGTATGTGAAGGACTTATCCGAAGGGGCTAATCCTGGCGGCTACGAAAATTACGGACTCTATACTCAAATCGAACAACCGAATGAAATGTTTTTAAAATCGCATTGGCTTGACCCTTACGGTCAGCTTTATAAAGTAGCCTTCTTCGAATTTTTTCGTTACCCGGATCAAATCAAAGAACTATCGGACCCAGGGTATGACAAGGCAGCTTTTGAGTCGATTCTCGAGATTAAAGGATATGAGGACCATGACAAGCTTATTGCTATGCTGAACGATGTCAACGATATGTCGATACCTATTGATAAAGTTATTGAAGAGCATTTTGATTTGGATAATTACCTGACCTGGCTGGCCGTAAATATATTGACGGACAATATGGATACGGACGCGAATAACTTCTATCTGTATTCTCCTTTAAATTCGGACAAATGGTACTTTCTCCCGTGGGATTATGACGGGGCTTGGGGTGTCCAGCGAATGGAGAAGAGTATCAGTGATTACCAGAACGGGCTCAGTAACTATTGGGGAAGCGTACTTCACAATCGTTATTTCCGAAGTGAGGCTCATATTCAGCAGCTCAAGGATAAGATCGAAGAAGTGTCCAAATACATTAATAAGGATACGGTGACGGCCCAAATGGAGCTTTATGAAGGTACGGTCAAACCTTATTTGGAAAGCGCACCTGATATTAAGTTTCTGCCGCAAATGACGAGCCGACTATCGGAGGAGATGGAGTATATCGCCCAGGTTCCGGAGATGGGGAAAAAGCTGTTTCTAGAAGATTTGGAGAAGCCTAAGCCATTTTATTTGGACGATGTGAAGACCGAAGCCGACGGTAAACAGACGTATAGTTGGGGGTTGTCTTATGACTTCCAAGGGGATGACCTTCTATATGACTTATCCGTAGCTAAAGACCCTGAATTTACTCAGGTTGTCACTACTAAAAAGGACCTTTCTAATAATACTGTCACGCTGGACGGGCTGCCGAAAGGAATCTATTACTGGAAGGTAATCGTGCGTGATACTCAGGGGCATTCGCAGATCGCCTTCGACAAATATTTCGATACTGAGGAACAGCCCTATTATGGAATAAGGGAATTTGAGGTGGAATAACTGTGCAATTTCAAGGAAGAAAGCTGCGTCATGAATTCAAATATTATTTGAACACACACGAATACCTTTCTCTCAGCCAAAAGGCCGCGGCGTTGCTTCGGATGGATAGCCATTCGCCCGGCCGGGAGGGCTACGGCATACGCAGCCTGTATTTCGACGGGGTTCATGACCATTCGTTGCACGATAAGAACAATGGAGTTTTTGCGCGAGAGAAGTACAGGATCCGCATATATAACGGAAGTAAGGACCATATTTCTTTGGAGCGGAAAAGTAAGTACGGTGATTATGTTTGTAAGGATGCAGCCCGGCTAACACACAGGGAATACGAGTCTATCATGAACGGAGACGCAGAAATTCTCTCAAAGAGGGAAGAAGCGTTGGTACAGCAATTTCGGACAGCGTTGGTGCATCGAGCGTTTCGCCCCGTTGTAATCGTCGATTATATTAGGGAAGCTTATGTATACGATCTGGGTAATGTAAGAATTACCTTTGATAAAATGCTATCGGCAGGTGTTAATACCGTAGACTTGTTTGACGACGCCATGGTGTTAAGAGAAGCGATTATGGGCCCGCTGACCATTATGGAAGTGAAGTACGACTCATTTTTGCCCGTTCATGTCCGTCAAATCATTGAGACGGAAAAACATGTCCGTTCTTCTATTTCAAAGTATGTCATTTGTCGGGAAGCCCGGTATCGGCACTTTAAAGAATAATTACAGGGGGAAACAAAGTGGGAGATAACCTGAATTTTGATAACATTATCAAAAAGAGCGTTCTAAATCTGGAGGCTTTTCGTAATATATCTTATATTGACGTTTTTTTAGGACTTCTATGTGCTTTTATTATCGGGATGTTTATTTTTTGGGTTTATAAAAAGGCATTTCGAGGAGTTGTATATAGTTACAACTACAATGTATCCTTTGTTCTAATGACGATGATTACAGCATTGGTCATCATGACGATCAGTACGAATATCGTGCTTTCGCTCGGAATGGTAGGGGCCTTGAGCATCGTGAGATTCCGGAACGCTGTAAAAGACCCTCTGGATATCGTATATATGTTTTGGGCTCTTGCGGCAGGAATTGCATCGGGGGCGAAGTTGTATCCGATTGCCTTATTCGGTTCGTTACTAATTGGAGTGACCTTGTTATGGCTATCTCGCCGCAAAATCAGAGAGCAGCCTTTCCTGCTGATCATCCGCCACACAGAAGAGGCTGCGAATGAGGTTAGGGAGCAACTGCGCAAGTTACCGTATCGCCTAAAGTCAAAAACGGTAAGAAGGGAATTTACCGAACTTACGGTTGAACTGCGACTTAGGGACGACAATACGGCGTTCCTTCATTCGATTTCCGATATTAATGGAGTTCAGGATGCTTCTTTGATCAATTATTCCGGTGATTACGCTCAATAAGGCAGATAAAACTGCTGAAAATCATAATTTTTCACAAAACAGTACCCTTATAATTCCCAAAGGTGTAATATGGAAGTAAGAAAATCTAGTTCTTTATTACTATTTTTGGAGACGTGAATTAGATTATGAACAGGGAACAAGAAATTCACCGGCGAAATGTATTGATACTGAAGCTGCTGTGGGGCTTCTATGCAATTTCTCTAGTGGTAAATCTGGTTGTGGACCAGAGCATCTATGTCCTATATCCCCCCGTCGGCCTGGGGCTGGGTATTGTTTTGCTGCTGCTTGTGGCAAGCAAACGTTTCTCGGAACTGACGATGTTTTTGATGATTACTTCGTTATATGTGTTTTTGCTGGCGCTTACTTTAAACTATCCTTATTTGGTCAACTTCATTTTTCTAGGCCTGATTCCTTTGTTTGCTTTAATATATCTTGATTATCGGGCTGTCTTACTCGCTGGTGCTTTGTACCTTGCAACCGCTATTTATATGTTCAATGTGCTGCACGATGAAATGTTTGCGGGAGTTGACCGCAGCGATATTGCCTATGTCGTCGTTTTTGGATTGTTTGCAACCGCATTCTGTCTCTATTTCACCAAATTCATCAAATCTCTCTGGCTGAAGGCAGAACAGAGCGGCAGTCAACTCCGCAACATTTTGGAGAATGTTGAAATCGCCACCTGGTCATATCATTTGAGCGGAGGCGTCATGCAGCTGTCCGAAGGTATCATTCATATTACCGGAATGCCTGCGGAAGCTTTTGAGGGCGACTATCGGATGTTGACAGATATTGTATTGCCTGAGGACAAATCGCGGATTATGAAGGCCCAAAAAGAAATGGTTTTGGACAAGAAAAGCGTTACGGTAGAATGTCGGATTGTCCGCAGCGATGGAGAGTACCGGTGGACGCAGATCCGGGGGAACCCCTTTTTTAACAGTACCGGGCATCTTGAGCGATTAGCGGGAGTTATAATAGACATAACAGAGCGGAAGAGGCTGGAGGAACAGGTAGAATACCTGGCCTACCATGATGAACTGACCGCCTTGCCCAACCGGGCCATGTTCAATATGCGGTTTGAACAATACATAAATGAAGGTATGAATCCTCTAACGATTATGTTTATCGATCTGGATAACTTCAAAGAGGTGAATGATGCTTTTGGCCATAGTGCTGGTGATTTACTTTTGAGGGGAATTGCCGAAAGATTGACCGGACATATTCGGGATACCGATATGGTATGCAGGCTTGGTGGAGACGAGTTCTTACTGCTGCTAACCCACAGCGATTCGACGCATGCGTCCAAGGTAGCAGAGCGGATCATTTCAAGTCTTTCCATTCCTTTCAATTATCAAGGCTATTCACTCATCGCTACGCCAAGTATAGGGATTTGCGTATATGAGGGCGGTCCATGTGATTTGGACCAGCTTATCCGGGAAGCCGACGAGGCGATGTATGAAGCGAAACGGGAAGGTCGCAACCGGTATTTTATACATTCGGCTCTTTCCAGTATGAGTTCATATCCTTGAATTATCAATTGACCCAGTTTTAGCTCAGCAAGTTGAGCTGAAACTGGGTCTTTTTGGGTTGGGTCGTGCTAGATCATATGCATTATTCTAGTTCGCGCTAAGCCACGCTATGCAGATGAGAAATTGATGCGATAGTGCAGCTATTATTCCCGAATTGGGCCGTAAGAGAAGAATTTCTGCATTTATACAGGATTTCCAAGCACAACCGCAGTAAAAGGAGCCATTTTAATAAAAATGATGTATTTTTGCAGAAATGCTCTACGATACAAGAATTAATCGGATTGAAGGATGTATAATTGCAGTATTTATCCTCCAATTCTACTCCATAATCCGGTTTATAATCTCGACAAGGCATGGGGCTGTAGCTCGTATCTGACGACATATTTTCCTTCTGCTCCGGTTACAGGAGAGAGTAGCCCTTCCAAACATAGAGAATGCAGAATTCGCACTGCTGTTCGATGGTTCACACTTAAATGGGTTTCCACATCGATAGGACGAACAGGACGCGCAAGAAGACAGGCCAACCGTAGGGTTTCTCGTTCCGCTACAGTTCTGATACTGACGGGGGAAGTTTCCGGGTGAAAACGACTTAGCACCATTCTTAGTAAAGTAATACATAGGTCAGGCCGATGAGCGACGTCGTCGTAGGCAAAAGAGATAACATGAAACCCCAAAGCCGTCAGAAATGTTTCCCTATTCAATTCATAACAATACTTTTGCCTGTCCATATCCCGAACATGCGCCCCGAAACCCTTGATTTCAATGACTAGCTTTATATGCTCGGTGAGAAATACAAAATCGCAGAAATAGGAAAATCCACGCCAATCCAGTACTTCGTATTCCGGATGCAATCCGGAAAAGTCTCCCCGTAGTGGCCACCAGACGTTGCTGCAAAATAGTTTTTCAGCTTCACGGTGACCTCGCTCCAAGCGGCCTTTACGTTCTCCGGTCCGACTTTGTAAATGATGCTTAACATAAGCTGCATGTGCGGTCTCAAAACTCATACGATATCCCTCCTAAAAAAGATAAAACGCCCCATCTTCACTCTTATGGAATGAATCGGGGCGTTCTTCGCCATTTTGGATTATTATATTGGATTATTCTATCGCTCCCCATTATTCTTGCGGTCATAATAAATCGCGCCGAGCCACTGACTGGCGGCGAACAGCACAAACATTCCAAGCACGAGCAGGAAACGGTTGTCCCCTTTGCGTAAAATAAACTGCATGAGGAACAGAACCACGGCGATCTCCGTCCACATCAGTCCCCGCTTGCGGAGCGCCTTATAATCATAGGTGCCCGTTCTTAATTTACGCAGATTGATCCAGGCGAGGATTACTAGAATAAGGAAAAAGATCAATGAGCCGATAAGATCTTCTCTTTGGAATGAACCCATTAGCTGATACCTCGCTTTATTGTAGGATGAGTGCCGTTGTAAGCATTGTATCTTATGAGAGATAGCCCCGCAATTCAGTATTCATGGGATCTGGATCAAAGCAGATCCGTCCCATTGCCGAACGAACGAGGAGAATTCCTGACTAGGCAGCGGCTTGCTGAAATAATAGCCCTGGAATTGGTCGCACTCCAGCTCGGTCAAGTATCTAAGTTCATCCGGCGACTCGATCCCTTCGGCCACGACCCGCAAATCCATATGATGGCCGAGCTCGATGACCGCACGAACGATGGATGACTTCTTCGAATCCTCCACCAGGCCTTGAATGAAGGAACGGTCCAGCTTCATTTCGTTGATCGGCAGACGGTCCAATTGACTGAGCGAGGAATAGCCGGTACCGAAATCGTCCATCGAGATATGAATGCTCATCTTGCGCAGGTCTTCCATGACCTGTACACCGTACTCGACATTATGGATCAGCGTGCCCTCGGTAATCTCCAGGACAAGGCATTCCGGCGCCAGGCCCGTTTCATTAAGGATGCGGGTAATCATCGGAATAAGATTGCTTTGATAAAAATGTCTCGCCGATATATTTACCGCTACCGGAAACTTGGCGAGTCCTTGGGATTGCCACGATTTATTTTGCCGGCAGGCTTCGCGAAGCACCCATTCGTCGATGTCGAGGATGGTTCCCGAGTTTTCCGCCAGAGGAATGAATTTCGCCGGCGAAACGACGCCAAAGTCCGGGTGCATCCAGCGGATCAGCGCCTCGGCGCCGATTACTTCGCCGCTTCCCGCATCGATCTTAGGCTGATAATACAGCGTGAATTGCCCGCCGTGCAGCGCACTTTTCAAATCGTTCTCGAGCTGCATATTTTCCGCGCGCTGATTTTCGATCAGGCTGTCATAAAAATGGTAGAATCCATCGCCCTGTTCCTTTGCAACATACATAGCAATATCCGCGTTGCGCATAATCTGATCCATTTCGTCGCCGTCGAACGGAAATACGCTGATCCCGACGCTTACGGACATATATAAGCTTCTTCCGTTAATATCAAATGGCTCATCCAGACAGTCACAAATGACTTGGGCGGTCCGCTGAACATCCGAAATATTCTCATAATGCAGGACGAACAGGAACTCGTCCCCGCTTAGCCGGAATACTTTGCATTGTTCGGAAACGATGCCGGAAAAGCGGCCGGCGACCTTATTCAGGAGTCTGTCTCCCACGGTATGGCCCAGCGTGTCATTGACCTGCTTAAAGCGGTTCAAGTCGGCAAACATCACGGCAAAAGGCAAAGTGCGGTCAGAGTTGTCAAGATCCAGCGATTTGGTGTACTCCAAAAAGTGCAACCGGTTAGGCAGGCCGGTCAGCTCGTCATAGTAGGCGAGGCTGTGCAGCTTCTTTTCCGATTGCTGCAGACGGTTGGTTTGTTCTTTTAACAGCAGATTGTTATGCTCGGAATCCTGGACCATATGTACAAGCTTGATCGACATTCCCCGGAAATTGCGGATCAGCGACCGAATCTCATAAATCCGGCTTTTTGGCCATTCCGTCTTGTGGGCGGTGAATAGTTTTCCCGGCAGATTCGTGGTCAGTGCCGTCAGTCCAGTCAAACCCCGTAACAGCTGGCGGTTTATGATTTGGCCAACAATAGCTGCGCTAATAAAGAAGAGAATCAGGAACGCAAATTGGCCTGTGTACTGCCCGTAGACTTGCTCTTGATAATGCCGCATAGGCACCAGAACCGTCAGGTGCAAGGGCAGCGGGCCCAGATCCGTATTGTAAATATAGTCGGCTTCATGCCATTCCTGATCAGGCAGAATCCGGGCCTTTTTCTCAGGAACGTGCAAGTAAAAGTTATCTTGAATTTTATAGTCCGAATCGGCGGGTTCAAAACGAGCCAAAGCCGCGGCATTGTCGTTGTTTCCGCTATCCGCGAGCACTTCCCCGGATAGGCTGGTAATGATGATCCGATATTGGTCTTCGGACGCGTACCGCTGGGCAAGAGTTTGCAAATTTCGGGCTTCCGGCGTGTCCGGGGATGTTAGCTGCATAGTATTCGCTTCAAAGTTTCGTATTTCCTCGTAGATGTGTCTCCCGGTGTTTGAGGCAAGCTGAAGCGAATAGTTGGACAACGAGGCATACGTATTCCAGCTATTATTGACGATGTAGAACAGAAAGGGCAGGGCGATCGAAACGATCATAATATGGAAAAGAACCGTGCTGAAATAAAGCGGTCTTTGTTGAAAGGCTAAGCCCTTTTTTAGCCGTCGATTAGGCAGGTACCTCCACAAAATATCCGCGAACAGAACATTGAACAATCCGTTGGCCGCCAATATAATGACCATCAGACCAATTTCTATAGAGATGGTTTGATAGGTAAGATAATAAACGCACAGCATGGCAGGGGCACCGATTAACAGCCAAAACAGGCCGTCCGCCAGAACTATCCGGTCCCGCTTGGACCAGCGCATCAGCAAGCCGAGTACGATCAATTCCAGAAGGAATATAGCTTGGGAATACGGCTTGTCCCAAACAAATATGGATACGGCATAAACGGCGGTCGCAGCGGAGAATCCGTAAATGGTTCCATAATACCGGGTGAGCAGCAATAGTACCATATTCGTAAAAGTCAGCGATAATCCGAAGATAAGGTGCAACTCGTGAGACTCACAAAACAGAGCGAGCGCTAGTCCTGCCAGAAATAAAGCCGGCAGAAGTAGAGACGATAATCTCTTTAGCGTCATACCTGACGATCCCCCTATAGCGAAAAGTGGTGAGAGTAATGGTTAGATTCAGGTGAGTAGGAGATAAGAGGTACAAAGTGTTACGATGCAGTGCTTAGTACCTAACTTCTTTCTACACAAACCCGGAATATCCTTTATTTTCTGACAATTCAAATGGAAAACACTTCCGATTGGGATTGTCAAGGACTTTTAAAACAGAAGATATTTCAAAAATTAGATATCATCTTTTTAAGATAAGTAAAAGGATGATGGAGATGGCGATACGAAAATTTTTCAAACTGGTGGAGATTCAGACAAAAGCGGCCAGCATGATCCCCTTTTTGTTGGGAACGGTCTACGCCTTGTTTCGTTTTCAAGAATTCCAGGTCGGACACTTCGTTCTGATGCTGCTTTCACTGCTAAGCTTTGATATGGCTACAACCGCGATCAACAACTATTACGATTTTAGAAAAGCTTCCAAAAAGCACGGGTATGGATATGAGGTCCACAACGCGATCGTCAAGTATAAGATGAATCCCGGTGCGGTGGTTGCCATTATTGTTATTTTGCTGAGCATAGCCATTGGGGCGGGGATCGCTTTGTTTTTGGAAACAGGACTGCTGATTCTCCTGCTTGGCGGATTGTCCTTTGCGGTCGGAATTTTGTATTCGTTCGGGCCGATCCCGATCTCCCGCATGCCGCTGGGCGAAATTTTTTCCGGGCTGTTCATGGGATTTGTCATTATGTTTATCTCGGCTTATATCCATGTGGAGGAGAAGTTGGCTTCTCTGACTCTTGAAAATGGGACCGTTCTGCTGCAGGTTCAGCTTGTGGAGGTGATACTGATTTTCCTCGTCTCTATTCCTGCGATTCTGGGGATTGCAAATATCATGCTGGCGAACAACATTTGCGACCTGGAGGAGGACATTGAGAATAAACGCTACACGCTGCCGGTCTACATCGGACGCAATCATGCTTTGCGGCTGTTCCGGATTCTGTACTATGCGGCTTACGCTGATATCTTGGTCTTGTTATTCTTAGGCGTATCTCCATTCCTACTAGTGCTTGCGTTGTTGACGTTGATCCCTGTCCGTAAAAATATTCGCAAATTCTCGGAGGTGCCGACCAAACAATTTACCTTTGCGTTATCGGTGCAAAACTTTGTTCTAACTAACCTAGCGCGCATCGCGGTATTGGGACTTGCGGTTCTGATCACGATGTAACTTACTTACAGCAAGACCGACCTTGGTTTGAAATCTGCGAGAAGATGCGGATGACTTGGGTCGAGTCCATATCGAAGCTAATACCGGGAGACCGCTGTTCGTGCGGTCTTCCGGTTTTTTGTAGTAAAATGAAAAGATAGCTTTGCTTGAGGTTATACGGATGGAAAAAAAGTAAAGGAGATGGAGAACATGGGCGAGGAACAGCAGGGTGACAGAAAGAGGAAAATCACCTTCGGCATCATGGGCGGAGGCTGGCGGGCCGAGTTTTATTTGCGGATTGCGCAGGCGCTTCCCGAGGAATTCGCAGTCAGCGAAATCTGGATGCGCGACGAAGCCAAAGCGCGGGAAATGGAAAGCCGCTGGGGTATTAAGACAACCTCCGATCTGGACGGGTTTCTGGGCCGGCGAGACTTTTCATTTGTTGTATTGACCTTATCCCGAAGCGTAGCGGCGGAGTACATAGCAAAGCTGGCCGGAATGGGGATTCCGGTACTCACGGAGACGCCGCCTGGGGGAAGCCTGGATGAATTGCTCCGGCTGCACGATAAAGTCAGCAGCACCAATCTTGTACAGGTGGCCGAACAGTTTATCTACCAGCCGATGCATGCCGCAAGGCTGGCGGTAGTCCGCTCAGGAATGCTGGGCGGAATCTCCCACGTCCAGGTATCGGCGGGCCATGGATACCACGGGATCAGCCTGATCCGGCACCTGCTCGGAGTCGGCTTTGAGGACGCCGAAATTAACGGTCGGCAAATCGTCACGCCGCTGACGCAAGGTCCGAGCCGCCGTGGCTTGCCGGAGCGAGAAACACTGGCCGACTCCAAACAGGACTTGGCCTTGCTCAGCTTCGGCGGGCGCAGTGCCCTGTTTGATTTCACCTACGACCAGTACTTCTCCTGGATCCGGCGGAATAGGGTACTCGTCCGGGGGCACCGCGGCGAGCTCGAAGGGCGGGAGGTCCGCTACCTTCGAGATTTCCGGACGCCGGTGACGATGGAGCTCCGGAGGATCGACGCCGGTCAGGACGGCAACCTCGAAGGTTATTTCCATGAAGGAATCCTTGCCGGGGCCGAATGGATGTACCGGAATCCCTTCCCCTTGGCCCGTCTAAGCGACGAGGAAATCGCCATCGCCACCAGCCTGCGAAACATGGGCGAATATATCGAAGGCGGACCATCCTTCTACAGCTTGGCGGAAGCCTCGCAGGATCAATATTTGAGCCTGCTTATGGCGGAAGCGATTAATACCGGAAAGACAGTTACCTCTGTCCGGCAACCGTGGGCGATAAAGGCGGATCGCGGTTAAGGAATATGCCAAATCAATCATCAGAACGATAATATTCTAAATTAGTACTGAACTAGGTATGAGCAAGGACAGAACCAAGTAAGATCCAAGTACGAACCAAGTACGAACTAATGCCGAACTAATACGAATCAGGTTCTAACTAGCTCCAAACCAGATCCAAACCAGATCCAAACCAGATCCAAACCAGATCCAAACCAGATCCAAACCAGATCCAAACCAAGTCTTAATACGTAACCGAACCTAGAAATAACCAAATGTCCTCTCGAGGCGAACAAAACTGACAAAAATGTCTTTCAAATAGTGGACACGGTTCAGTAGAAGACATATGCTGCTCCCCTTCAATGGATGTCTGTATATGGTAGGTGATCGAGGATTGGATGCTAAATATAGTAGTAAATAATCGAGGAGCCATTTTAGGCTTGTGTCCACCTTCAGGTGGACATTTTCCTATTTTGTCCTCTACAAGAGAACAAATTGAGAAATAGTCTATGAAATATGCTAAATGTTGATGAGAGTCCCTGTAACCTTCGTAAAAAAAGCTAAAAAACCAGCCTCCGCAGCAACACCGCGGGGGCTGGTTTTCGTAGAGAGTTCTAAAAGCGTCTTTTTGATTTCGGGGCGATCATGACGCCGGCGCCGATTACGATCAAGGCGATTGCAAGCAGAGGCTGGCCGAGAATCATCCGGTTATACAGTGTTCCGAGCGAGAAGACGGCGAAGAATAGCAGGGAAAGCGCGCCCAGAATATTGATTGGGATCAGCAGGTATTTGTTGCGGTTTCCAAACCAATAGAACTCAAACAATCCGATAGCAGGGGCTAAGATAAAGCCTGGCCACAGATACTGCCAGCTGTCGAACAGGGTGGATAACTGGCAAACCAGTCCGACGGTAAACAGGATGCCTCCCGGAATCAGCAGTCCGATGGCTCTCCGTTCCGTTAAGGAGAAGTAGAGCCAGTGGAAAAACAGTCCGAGCGGTATGATGAACATGGTAGGCCAGAAATGCCCGAATAATGAGCCCGTGCTCATTGCTTCCTTACGGAAGAAAAATAAGTAGCAGCCGAGCAGGATCAGTACGGGGCCGATCCAAGATCTTTTATTCATGCGTATCGTATCTCCTTCGTCTATGTATTCATCTTCTCACAGCATACTATAAAAATTGCCGGGTATCTTCAGTCTATGGGGAAGTAAAAACCTGGACTTTGGTCCAGTTCGTGGCTTTCTAAAAATTCCCCGCTCGTCTATGAAAAAGATCATGTATAATTGAATAGTGATATTTTTAACACACTATAACATGGGAGCGTGAATTAACCGGTGAACATATGGACAACTTTCAGGAAAGCATCCCGGTTTCAAGTGATTCCCGTGATGCTGGTTCCTGTATTTCTCGGCGCGCTGGGGGCCTTTATGTGGAAAGGCGTGTTTCACCCGGTGCTGTTTGTCATTACACTGATTGGTGCGGGGGCGGCCCATCTGTTCTCGAACATGATCAATGATTTATGGGATTACCGAAATGGAGCCGACGTCGCGGCCAAAGAAACACCGGAGGTGATCTCGACGAACTCCGGTTTTCTGTCCGGCGGACTGATGTCCGAGCGGACCTTTTCGGCGATTACCTGGTCGCTGCTGGGTCTGGCCGTATTGTGCGGCGTAGTATTGAGCGTGTTCAGCGGCTGGCCGGTACTGGTCTTTGGTGGCTTGGGCGGGTTAATCGCTTATTTTTACGTGGCTCCTCCGATCCGGTTTGGATACCGGGGCAAAGGGCTGAGTGAAGTGGCTATTTTGCTGTCTTTCGGCGTGCTACCGGTGATGGGGGCTTATTATGTGCAGACACAGGATTTAAGCATCGATTCCGTGCTGCTCTCCATGCCGATCGGCTTGCTGACGACGCTGGTGCTGTTTAACCACCACTTTTTACATTGGCAGGCGGACAAGCAGGCCGGGAAAAATACGCTGGTCGTCGTCTGGGGCGAAAAGCGTGCGCTGAACTTCTCGAAAATGATGCTTTTTCTGGCCTATGCCTTTCTGATTCTTTGCGCGGTGATCGGGACTTTGCCGCTATATTCTCTGCTGGCGCTGCTCACCATTATCCCCGTGTATCGGGTGTATGGCCGGCTGAAAGAGCATAATCCTTCCGCGGCCTACTTGCCGCTGATGGGGGCATCATTGCAGGCCTCGATCCGTTGCGGGTTGATTATGATGGCGGCCCTGTTGGTGCAGGGCTTGATCCAGCTTTAATGCTATAACAAATCACATTTACAAAGATCACTTCTAAGAGAGAGGGCGACAATTCATGGAACAACAAAAAGTATTCGGCGATTTTCATACGATATTGAATGAGGGACAAGTTTGGAAAATAGGCGGATTCCCGCTGCCCGACGGGTCATTTTGGGAATATCGCGAGCCGGAGGCCGTAGTTATCGTTCGTAACGGTATTCTGTACTGCCGTGCTCCGCTTAGCCGTCAGAACCATCAAATTCAAATTTTGGACAATGCCAAGCATATGTACTATTCCGTGGAGGACGTCGTAGTTCCTGAGTCCGGCGAGGTCAGCTTTGAACTGCAAATCCGTGCCCGCTCGCAAAATACGGCGCCTGGCGATTTGTACGATGGCTATGTATCGTTGAACCTGCTTGACTTCACGACCGGCGCGGCGCTCGATTTCTTTGCGGGCAACGACAAATATGCAAGCGTCTATGCCGTTTTGCCTTTCCCGGGCGTGGAAGTGCCGGCCAGCGACAAGACGAAGTATTTTTGCGTGTTTAAGGAAGATACGGACTTCAAAGCGCGGGAATTCAACACTTATAAAATTACTTACAATCGCGGGAACGACGAAGTTGTCTTCTTCGTGAACGGCACGGAAATTCGCAGAGAGAGCGGGGTACCGATCAAATTCAACCGGTTTACCATCGCGCTCGGAATTATGACGGAAAAAGACCTTACCCCGGAAGGCAGCGTATCGGTTCACGGTCAAACCGTAATTGCGGAATGGTCGCCTGTAACGGTAACGATTAAGGAATAAAAACCTGCCCGTTGTCAAAGGCTAGAAACGGGCAGGATGCCTGCTTCAAATGCAACAGGATGAAGTTGACATCGGGAGGTTACAGACATGGCGAGCAAACGCGAGCAGCACAACCGGCGGGTCGGCAACGGCAGCAGCAACGCCCAAAATGCTTCAACAGGCAACGGCGGAGAAGGCCGGGCAGGGCGACTTAGCCAAATCAAGAATCATGCTAGCCCGGGGGATGACGTTCCTAATGAGTACATCTCCGGCGAGGATCTTTACGATCACTAAAATTATTAATTTGTCCTGAAGAATCAAAGGAGCCGTCCGCCTCAGTAATGTGCTGAAGGGGACGGCTCTTGTTTAATAGTGCAATTTATTTCTGGGTTCCATGCTGTTTGGTTGGCAGTTGGCCGGCGGGATTTCCTTTGCCCCGTTTCCGGTTGCGTTCGTCCTTGTCCTGCTTATCATGGACTTTTTCGACAAACTCATGCAGGTTCTCCACAGAATTTCCTCCTTCGCAAGAGCATGATGAAATCTCTTGCGTTACTATGCCACAATCGGGACGGTTTCATCCCGAATGGAGGGGGCTTGGAGCCGGAGCTTTACTTCGCTCCGGCATGGCTCTCTTCGCCGTGCCAGAGCTGGCGGAAGCTGGGGCTCACGGCGAGCAGCTGCTCCGCCGTGCCTTCGGCTTCAATCGTGCCGTCCTTGAGCACGATAATGTGGTCCGCGTGCGAGAGCGCGGCCTTGCGGTGCGACACGACGAGGCAGGTGGCCTCGCCCCTGTCGCGGAAGAGCCGCTCCCACAGCTTACGTTCGGTTTCGACGTCGAGCGCGCTCGACAGGTCGTCGAACACGTACAGCTGTGCGTCGCGCACGAGCATCCGGGCGGCCGCGGTCCGCTGGACCTGGCCCCCGGAGAGCTTCACCCCGCGCGGCCCGACCATCGTGTCGAGGCCGTGCTGGAGCTGCGCCACGTCATCTTCCATGACGGCGGCGTGCAGCGCCTGCTCCAGGCTGCCGTCGGTGCCCGGCAGCCCGAGCAGGATGTTGTTCCGCAGCTTGTCGCTGTACAGGCGCGGAATCTGCGCCGTATACGCGCTCTGCGGCGGAACGAAGAAGTCCGCCGGCGTCTCGACGCGCCGGCCGTTCCAGGCGATCTCGCCGCCTTCGGCCGGCAAGAGGCCGAGCAGTGCGCGCAGCAGCGTCGTCTTCCCCGAGCCGATCATGCCGGTGATCACGGTAAACGATCCGCGCTCAAGGCGCAGATCGATCCCCTGGATGCCCCGGCCCGTCTCGGGGTAACGGTACGTCAGGCCGCGCACCTCCAGGACCTGCAGCGGGTCCGCCTGTACCGTCCCCGCTACATCGGCGCCGAGTCGGTCCTCCTCGCGCCTTGCCTTCGCCGTCGTCCGCATCGCATCGCCGACGGCCGCCTCACCGCTCGCACTCCGGCCGCCATCACCCTGCTCGCGCACGCCCCCAGCGCCCGCAGTTTCCGCTGCGGCCGCCCGCCGCTTGCCGAGCCCGATGAAGGCCGGCGCGGTCAGAATTCGGGCGGACGCCCCTTGCAGCATATCCTTCAGCCGTCCGAAGCTGATAGCCATCTGCTTATAATAGGTCATGAAGTTGCCGACATTCGAAATCAATTGGGTGACGAAGGTCAAATAGTAGATGAACAGAGACAGGTCGCCGACCGTAAACGAACCGCTGCGCATTTTATAACCGGCAAGCACGAGAATAAGGCCTGTGCCAAGATTTACGGAGTTCGTGAACACCGACGACAAGGCTTCGGTAATCAGCTTGTCTTTGACCATCGATTGGCGGCGTTCATCGCTTAACCGTTCAAAACGACGTACGATCCGCGTCTCGGCACCGGCGACCTGGATCGCCTGAACGTTGGAGAACATCTCGCTGATCGAGCTCGTGACCTTGGCCGTCGCGGCCCGGCTCGCCGCACGGTACTTCTGGACGCGCGTCGTGGCGATTTGCGCCGCCGTGACGACCAGAATCAGCGGCACGAACACGAAGAATGTCATCTGCGCATCGATAGAGATCAGAATATAACTCGAGACGATTACGAATCCGATCAGCCCGAACATATCGACCGACCAGCTCATCGCTTCTTCCGTATGATCGACGTCATCGCGGAAGTTGCTGATCGCTTCCCCGGGAGAACATGGAATCGCTTTGGCGCCGGGCTCTTTCAGGACATGAGCCAGCATGTTTCTCCGCAGCAGGGTGCTGATCCGGAACCGGAAGTTGGCGTCCGTCCAGAAGCCGCCGGCGATCAGCGCGATTCGGGCTAGCGCGGCGCCGACCAGCAGGGCGGCGATCCCCCAGATTCCGTACGGGAAATCATAAGTGCCCTCAAGGTGGTCAAAGAAAGCCTTCGTAATCAACCCTGGCAGCAGCGGGGCCATATGTATGACCATCCATGCAAACAGGTTGGAGAAATAGAAGACAGGGCGATAAAGGAGTAATCTCCAGAAAAAATGTCTTGTATTCATGCCAGCACCTCCTCAAGCCCGACGGCCAGCATCCGGCTGAACCGGGACTGCGGATCGCGAGCCAGTTCAGCCCGAGGGCCGTTCTCCACAATCTGCCCGTTCTCCAGAATTAAAATCTGATCGGCCCGTTGTACCGTCGATAGACGGTGAGCGATCATAATGCACGTCCGCTCCTCCAGAAGCCGGCTGATCGCCGCTTCGATCCGGTTCTCCGTCAACGGATCCAGCCGTGAAGAGGCTTCATCCAGAATGACCAGCCCCGGGTCGCTCAGGAATACCCGGGCGAAGGCGAGCAGCTGGGCTTCGCCGGCCGACAAGCTTCCTCCGCCGGAGGCCAGCACCGTGTCCAGGCCATCCGGAAGCGAAGCGAACCACTCTTCCAGGCCCAGCTCTTTCAGGACGGAGAGAATTTCAGCATCGTTAATCTCTTCATCGAACAGGGAGAGGTTGTCGCGCACGGTACCTTCCATAATCTCGATATTTTGCGTTACCATAGCTACGCCGCTGCGCAGTTCATGGAGCTTGCAGTCCCGGATATCGACTCCGGACAGCTCAATTGATCCCTCTTGGGGATCATAGAAGCGCAGCAGCAGGCGGGCCAGCGTCGATTTGCCGCTGCCGGTTCTGCCTAGAAGTCCGAGCGTTTGGCCCGGTTTCAGAGATAAGTCCAAATGGCGCAGCGTCGGCTCGCCATCCGCCTCGTAAGAGAATGTCAAACCGTTAAATTGCACGGACAGCGGCCCTGCGGGAAGCGGGGCTCCCGGGCCGTCGGTGATCTGCGGCTTCGTGCTAAGCAAATCGCGGACACGGATCAGGCTGGCATCGGCTTTTTGCAAATCCTCAAGCTGGGTGCGGATCTTCTCGATTGGCTTTGCCAGCAGCTCCGTATAATAGAAGACCAGATAGACGGATCCGATCGTGAGCTCGCCCCGTTTCCAGAGCCAGGCGCAGACGAGGAAGGCGGCGGCATTCCCGAGGGCGAAGACGAAGATGGTAGTGCTCCACATCATCCCGAAGCCCATGAAAGCCCGGATGCGTACGGGCAACATCCGCCGCGACAGGTCGTAAAAACGATTCATGACATAGCCGGCCGCCCCGTTGGCGCGGGTATCTTCCGTTCCTTCCAGATGCTCGCCGATAAAGCCGTACAATTCGGCGTTCTGGGCGCGCCATTTCGTCCAAACCGGTACGGTGAACTTGCGGATCCATTGGATGGCAAAAACAGCTCCTACCACGAATAGGGACATCGCTGCGCCTATCCAAATATTTTCACGGAATAACAGAAGTAAAATGCCTAACATGAGTAAAATGTTGCCTAGCAGGTGGATCATAAAGCTGGAGAAAAAGTTGGCTAACGCGTTGACGTCGCCGTCGACCCGTTCTATCAAGGTGCCTGAGGTGTTAGATTTGTGGAAGGTCATGTCGAGCGAGAGGCAGTGTTCAACGAGATCGGCCCGCAGCCGATTGGTCGTTGTCCAGCCCAGGTTCTCGCTGTAATAGGCCGCGCATACGGAAATCACTTGCTGGATCAGGGAGAATCCGATAAAGATGGCGGCAGCATAATAAAGCGCATTCAAACTGCCTTCGCCTTGAGCCGTATCGATGAAATAACGGATTACCTGCGGATTCACGAGCTGCAGGGCGATGGACACCAGCAGCAGCACCGCTAACCAAATCAGCAGCCTGCGTTGAGTAAATACGTACCGGCCCAGCATTTCCCGGTAATGGCCCAAGGATTTCGTCCTCGTCCTTCGTTTGTTGTTTTCGTTCGGTTCATTTGATTGTTCAGCCAAGCCGGACACCCCTTCCATTCATGCATCGATGTACATTCAATCTAGGAGCGTCAATTTTATGCCCGTTCCTAAGAGGTAGTCAAAAAGTCATCTTTTGATCACGAAGTTCATCTGGTTGCATATACGGCATCGAATCTTGAAGTCAGGCGGGCCTTCCAGTGCTCACGTAGGTTTTGCCTACGCTCCGCTCCTCAGTCCCTCCTTCATCCAACCTTCTCGGTGCTGAAAAGTCGACTTTTTGAACACGTACTAATATTCTCCAATTTATTTTATACAAAAACATATGTTCGTACAATAGGATTTCAGCAGCAAAATAAAGAGTCTCTTATAATAAATTAAATTTTAAAACGGTTGACAGTGTGAAAATACGCACGGTATAATTCAATCTAATTGATAATGAATATCATTATTAATTATTCATCGTCTGTCCTGCCGGCAGCGAATCACTTGGGCTTCCTCCAGGCCAGAGGGGGCAAAGTAAGGACGATCTCATAATGAAGAAAACTCTCACCATTCTAATAGCACTATTAATCGTACTCTCTATTACATCCCTGTTTATCGGAGCTTCCAGCATGTCACTGTTTGACCTGTTCGGGCCGGAAGGAGGGGAAGCTTGGGAACTGCTGTGGATCAGCCGGATTCCCCGGCTAGTCAGCATCATTATCGCCGGAGTCAGCATGAGCATCGTCGGTTTGATCATGCAGCAACTGACCCGGAACAAATTCGTGTCGCCGACGACGGCGGGCACGATGGACTCCGCCAGCTTCGGCATTATGGTGGCCCTGCTGCTGTTTACATCGGCGGGAGCGCTCGTCAAAATGTCCATAGCCTTTGTCTTCGCCCTTCTCGGAACTTATATATTCATGGCAATTCTGAACCGGGTGAAATACAAGGACACGATCTTTATCCCGCTCGTCGGGTTAATGTTCGGCGGAATCGTCAGTTCGGCAACTACTTTTTTTGCGTATAAATACAATTTGATTCAGAGCATGTCCGCGTGGCTGTATGGGGATTTCTCCATGATCATGCAGGGCCGTTACGAGCTGTTGTTTATCAGCGTGCCTCTAGTGGCGGTTTCCTATATTTACGCCAACAAGTTTACGGTCGCGGGCATGGGCGAGGAGTTTTCCGTCAACCTCGGTTTGAATTACAAGCAGGTCGTCAACATCGGGTTAGGTTTGGTCGCGCTCGTTACTTCGGTCGTCGTGCTGACGGTCGGGTCGATTCCTTTTCTGGGATTAATTATTCCAAACCTGGTCACGATATTCCGCGGCGACAACCTGAAGGGAAACCTGACTTACACGGCTTTACTGGGCGCAGTCTTCGTTCTGGCATGCGACATTCTGGGACGCTTGATCATCTATCCGTATGAGGTGTCGATCGGACTGACCGTCGGGGTAATCGGAAGCGGTATTTTCCTGTATCTGCTGTTGAGGAGAAAGACATATGAGCAATAAAACCAAACTATGGATCCTTGCCGGCATCGCCGTTCTGCTTGCTGTCGTCTTTATGACGATCGAGGCGGGCGGACATTGGGATTACATACTGCCAAGACGGGGCAGAAAACTGATCGCCATTCTCCTTACAGGAACAGCCATTGCTTTTTCGACCGTGGTGTTCCAGACGATTACGAACAATCGGATCTTGACGCCGAGCATTATCGGCCTGGATTCACTGTATATGCTCCTTCAAACGGTGATCGTTTTCCTGATCGGGGGAACGGCCTTAACCATGATGAGCAAAAATTTGCGCTTTGTACTGGCGGTCGGACTGATGGTCGTGTTCGCCATGCTGCTGTACAGAATGCTGTTTCGCAGGGAAGGGCGTAACATTTATCATCTGCTGCTGATCGGGCTCATTTTCGGAACTTTTTTCTCGAGTGTGACCTCGTTCCTGCAAAAGCTGATTGATCCGAATGAATTTCTGGTCATCCAGGATAAAATGTTCGCCAGCTTCAATAATGTCAATTCCGATCTGCTTTGGCTGTCGCTCGTCGGCGTGATGCTTGTGGCGCTTTATTTTGCGAGGTTTACCAAGTATCTGGATGTGCTTGCTTTGGGTCGGGATCATGCCGTCAACCTGGGCATCAGTTATGAATATGTCGTCAAGCGGATGCTGATCGTCGTCGCTGTCCTGATATCGATTTCGACTGCCTTAGTCGGACCGATTACTTTTCTGGGGCTGCTTGTGGCCAATGTGTCTTATCAGTTCCTGAATACTTACCGTCACAAAACGTTGATCCTCGGCGCTTCCCTGGTCAGCTTTATCGCCTTAACCGGAGGTCAGTTGATCATCGAGAGAGTGTTTACCTTCTCCACTTCGCTAAGCGTCATCATCAACTTTATCGGCGGGGTGTACTTCATCTATCTGCTGCTAAAGGAGAATAAATCGTGGTAAAGGTCAGAGGAGTTTCCAAACAATATGGCGGTAAAAAGGTCGTCGACAATGTCTCGCTGGAGATCGCGAAAGGAAAGATTACTTCCTTTATCGGGCCGAACGGTGCGGGGAAGAGCACGTTGATGTCCATGATCAGCAGACTGATTGCCAAGGACGAGGGCGAAGTCTTGATCGAAGACCGTGAAATCGGGCAATGGAAAAGCGGGGAACTTGCCAAAAAGATTTCAATTCTTAAGCAATCCAATCACATCAATATTCGGTTGACGGTGCGGGATCTCGTAAACTTTGGGCGTTTTCCCTATTCGCAGGGACGCTTGAATAAGGAAGACGAAGCCTATGTAGACGAGGCGATTCGCTATATGCACCTTGAAACGATGCAGAATAAATTCCTCGACGAACTCAGCGGGGGTCAGAAGCAACGGGCGTTCATCGCCATGGTCATCGCGCAAAACACGGAGTACGTGCTGCTCGACGAGCCGCTCAACAATCTGGATATGAATCATTCTGTGCAAATCATGAAGGTACTGCGCAGATTGGTCGATGAGCTTGGAAAAACGGTAGTGCTGGTGATCCACGACATCAATTTTGCCTCCTGCTATTCCGACTATATTGTCGCGCTGAAGGATGGCAAGGTGGTCAAGGAAGGCACGACCGATGAAATTATCGAACCGTCCGTGCTGCGTGAAGTTTACGATATGGAAATTCCGGTCCAGGAGATCGGCGGCAACAAAATATGCGTGTATTTTGCTTAAGCATTCTTTCGAAATGACTTTAAATTGTGAAAATATGGGGGAATTCAGGTGAATAGCAAAAAGTTAGCGTTAATGTTTACTACTCTGGTTATGGTTCTTGTATTGGCCGCTTGCGGAGCGAACAAAAACAGCGGAAGCAATGGCGGCAACGCTGGAGCTACTGGAAGCACGGATACTACGCAGCCGGCAGCTGCCGCACCAGCCGAGGATGAAGAGCTTACGATCAAGCACAAGCTGGGCGAAGCCAAGGTCAAAAAGAACCCGGCCAAAGTGGTTGTGTTCGACATGGGCGTGCTGGAAACGCTCGACAAGCTTGGCGTGGAAGTGGCGGCTGTACCACAAGCCAGTTTGCCTACCCATTTGAAGAAATACGAAGACGGCAAGTACAAAAATGCGGGTACGCTGTTTGAGCCGGACTTTGAAGGCCTGAATGCATTGGACCCGGATGTCATCTTCATCTCCGGCCGTTCTTCCGAGGCTTATGAAGAGTTGAACAAGATCGCTCCAACGATCTTTATGGGCGTAGATACTGCCAATTATATAGGCTCGTTCACGGAAAACGTGAAAACGCTCGGCGAAATTTTCGGCAAAGAGGCTGAAGCAGAACAAGAGCTTACGGCGATTAACGATTCGATCAAAGCTTTGAACGATGTGGCGACTTCCAGCGGGAAAAAGGGGCTTGTTATCCTGACGACTGGCGGCAAAGTCAGCGCCTATGGACCAGGCTCGCGCTTCGGGATCATTCATGATGTTTTCGGTATCCCTGCAGTCGATGAAAATCTTAAAGCCGATACGCACGGGGACTCCATCTCCTTCGAATTCGTAGCGGAGAAGAACCCGGATTATCTGTTCGTCGTAGACCGCGATGCTGTCGTAACTGAAGAAGGCAAGCAAGCCGAACCGGCCGCTAAGCTGGTTGAGAACGACCTCGTGAAAAAGACGAATGCCTACAAAGACGGCAAGATCGTCTACCTGGACGCTAACTACTGGTACCTTTCCGGGGGCGGCCTGTTGTCCGTACCGGAAATGTTGAAAGAAGTGCAAGAAGGAATTCAGTAATATAACGCAGGCCATATCTGTGATGCAGCAAGCAAGCCCTACGCTCTTATGCGCAGGGTTTGCTTTTTTGCGTTTGGGCTTTGTCTTACTTATCAGCCTTGGGTCCGCTTGGAATATTCACCGGGGATTACTTATATAATGGCAGTGATAAATCGGAGGTCAGGAGTTCGAGCGTTCATGATTTCCTCATCTAACCTTCATGCACTTTTTCATGCGGGCATGGTAGAATTTAATTCAGAACTTAGATTAAGTCTAAATACAATATCAAAGCCGAAAGGATGATTTATAGATGAACAGCAACAACAGATTGACGACGAATCAGGGAGCGCCAGTGGGAGATAATCAGAATTCGCGGACGGCAGGACAACGCGGTCCGACTTTGTTGGAGGATTACCATCTGCTGGAGAAGATCGCGCATTTTGACCGGGAGCGTATTCCGGAGCGGGTCGTTCATGCGAGAGGAGCCGGCGCTCACGGGGTGTTCGTTACGGAGCGGAGCATGTCCGAGTTTACTAAGGCGCATTTCCTGCAGGAGGCTGGCCGCGAAACTCCGGTGTTCGTTCGTTTCTCGACCGTTATCCACGGTCAGGGCTCGCCGGAGACGGCGCGCGATCCTAGAGGCTTCGCGGTAAAGTTCTACACGGAGGAAGGTAACTATGATCTCGTCGGCAATCATCTGCCGGTATTCTTTATCCGCGATGCGATCAAGTTCCCGGATATGGTTCATTCACTGAAGCCTGCGCCGGATACGAACATTCAGGATCCGGCCCGGTATTGGGATTTCATGTCCCTGTCGCCAGAATCGACGCATATGATGACTTGGGTGTTCTCGGATAACGGCACGCCGGCGAACTACCGGCAAATGGACGGCTTCGGAGTTCACTCCTTCAAGTGGATCAATGCGGAAGGCAAGATTACTTACGTGAAATACACCTGGAAGTCCAAACAGGGAGTTGTCAATCTGTCGGCGGACGAGGTGCGTGAAGTACAAGGGCAAGACTTTAACCATGCGACACGGGACCTGCATGATCACATCGAGCAAGGGAACTTCCCGCAGTGGGAACTGAACGTACAGTTGATGCCGGTAGAGGATCTCGATCTTTGGAGCTTCGATCCGTTGGATCCGACGAAGGTATGGCCGGAATCCCATTATCCGCTCATTCCAGTCGGCACGATGACCCTGAACCGTAATCCTGTGAACTTCTTCGCCGAAGTAGAGCAATCGGCATTTTCTCCAAGCGTACTGGTTCCGGGCATTGAACCGTCCGAAGATAAGCTGCTGCAAGGCCGGCTGTTCTCTTACCCGGATACGCAGCGTTACCGGCTCGGCGCGAACTATCTGCAAATTCCTGTCAACTGCCCGTATGCGCCGGTCCGCAATCATCAGCGCGACGGCTTGATGAATGTCATGCAGGACCCATCGCCGGTTAATTATGAGCCGAATAGCCTGGAAGAAAGTCCGAAAGAAGACCCGCATTACCAGGATAGCGTCGTTCCGGTAACCGGGCATATCGGCCGCGAGAAAATCGCCAAGACCGATGATTTTACACAAGCGGGCGAACTGTATCGCAGCTTTACTCCTGAAGAGCAGGCTAACCTGATCAGCAACCTGGTGAACGATCTGCGGCAGACGACGGAACAAACCCGGCTGCGCGCCATCTGCAACTTCTTCCGCGCTGACGTCGAGTACGGCATGCGGCTTGCGCAAGGATTGGGCGTGGACATCAGCGGGTTCATTCCGGCCGCTCCGGCTGCGGGAAGCCAAGAACAAGAGGCATAAACGGGATTGAAATCAATATGAAGAATAGAAAAGACGGAATCCGTGAAGGGTTCCGTCTTTTTTTGCAGTAATGTTATATAAGGGACCTTCCGCAAGCATGCTCGATGGATGGATTGATTGGATAATTTCCAAGCAATCCGCCGATTTTGAAGCCTGTAAGAGATTTGGTTGGACAAAATCCAAGCCGTGGTGCTTACGGAGAGCCATTTTGATAGTGTCGGGTCTCGTTGATTGGAAAACCTCCAATTAAGTAATGGGACGCGAACTTTCCTGGGGATTATGATTGGATTATATCCAATCACGCCGTAGTCGGGATGAAGAGATGATCTAGAAAAGATTCAAAACGGAAAGGGTGGGAATATGATCTCGAATAACTCGAGCAACTCGAATAACAGTCCTGTTATCACCTTAAGAGATTTAAGAATGAGATTTTCGGACAGGTACGTCTTGAACGGAATCGATCTGGATGTGAACCCCGGTCAAATTATTGGATACATCGGCCCTAACGGGGCAGGAAAGAGTACGACCGTTAAAATTATGCTTGGCCTGGTGGAAGGCTATACCGGCGAAGTCCGGGTTTTCGGCGAAAGCCCGAGCGACGGAGGCGTGGATTACAAGAAGCGCATCGGCTATGTGCCGGAGGTCGCAGAAGTGTACGATACGTTGACGGCACGGGAGTATTTGACGTTTATAGGCGAGCTGTACGGCCTGAAGCCAGCGGATGCGGAGAGCAAAGCGAGACGCCTGCTGGAGATGTTCGGGCTGAAGGATGTGTTTGACGTCCGGATCGCTACCTTTTCCAAAGGGATGAAACAGAAGGTGCTGATTATTTCCAGCCTTCTGCATAATCCGGATATTCTGTTTCTGGATGAGCCGTTAAGCGGCCTGGATGCCAACAGCGTGATGGTGGTGAAGGAAATTCTCGCCCTGCTGGCTGCCCAAGGGAAAACGATCTTTTATTCGTCTCACATCATGGACGTCGTGGAAAAGATCAGCGATCGCATCATTCTGTTGGATGGAGGGCGCATTGTGGCGGACGGCAGCTTTGAAGAGCTGAAGGGACAGAGCCAGGAGGGGTCTCTGGAGCAGATTTTTAATCAGTTGACCGGATTTAACGAGCATCAAGAGATCGCGGAGCAATTTGTGGCGATCGTGCAAGAGGTGTAGCCGATGAAAGAGATGAGAACGTTATGGGTGCTGGACCGGTTCAAAGGCGTCTTCGGAAAATTTGGAGTAGACTACCCCGTGATGCGCCGCATTCTCCAAATCAAGCTGACGATGGACGGAAGAAGAGTACCCACTATTATCGGTAAGGCCAGGAATAAGGATCAGGCGGATGGCGGGAAGGTAAACGGAACGGAAAAAAACCAGTTTTTCAGCTCTTTGTGGCTGTATCTGATCTTCGGTGCGTTCAGCTCCATGTTTGTGGGGCTCGGCGACAACTTTATTTTTCAGATGAGCCTGATTTTCGGCATATTCATGTTTATGATCATGACCTCGCTGATTTCAGATTTCTCCTCCGTGCTGCTGGATATCCGGGACCGGAACATTTTGTCCACGAAGCCGGTGAACCGCAGAACGATTGCGATGGCCAAGATGCTGCATATCTGCTTCTATATGTTTTTCCTGACCGGGGCAATTGCGATCGTTCCGCTGGGTGTAGGACTCGTCCGGCATGGAATAGGATTCTTTCTGCTGTTCGTGGCCGAATTAATTTTGATGGACCTCTTAATCGTCGTGATTACGGCGTTGATTTACCTGGCTGTGCTTAAATTTTTTGATGGCGAGAAGCTGAAGGACTTCATCAACTATGTGCAAATCGGACTCACCATCGTTATCGCGCTGGGGTATCAGTTGCTTATCAGGCTCTTCGACTTTGTTGATTTGCAGCAAGCGGTGTTTCAGCCGAAATGGTGGGAATTTGTCATCGTTCCGGTTTGGTTCGGCGCGCCGTTTGAGACGCTGCTGCACGGAGACAACAGTATACCGTACCTTTTGTTTTCGCTGCTGGCTTTATGCGTGCCGATCCTGACATTTCTGTTGTACATTAAACTGATGCCGTCGCTGGAAAGGAATTTGCAAAAGCTGGCTGACCCGGGGAGCCGTAAAAAGGAAGGCGCCGGAAAATGGCTGAAATCCATTTCACATCTGCTAGGCTCAAGTCCGCAAGAAGAGGTATTTTTCAGATTTGCCTGGACGATGATGGGGAATGAACGGGAATTTAAGCTTAAAGTGTACCCCTCTATCGGCTTCTCGCTGATCTTCCCTTTCATCTTTTTGTTTACGAGCGGCAGGGAACGCGGATTATCCGGATTGCCGGGGACGAAGCTGCATCTGTTCATTTACTTTTGCGCCCTGTTGGTTCCGAACGTCATATTGATGCTGAAATATTCGCGCAGCTACAAGGCGGCATGGATTTACCGGGTTCTGCCGATCGGCGATCGCGTTCCGGTATACCGGGGAACCCTGATGGCGGCTGTGGTCCGGCTCATTTTGCCTCTGTATGCGGTAGAGGCCGTCGTATTTGCCATCCTTTTCGGGGGCAGAATTGTTCCCGATTTGATTGTGGCCGGCCTCGCTATCTTGGCCTATTCCGTGCTTAGTTTTGCTTATCTAAGCAAAGCGCTTCCGTTCTCCGAACGGTTAGAAACGGCTCAGCAGGGTGAAGGAATGCGCATGATTCCGCTCATGCTTCTGTTAGGGGGCTTCGCTCTGGTGCATTATGCGGCGACTTTGGTCAGCTTTGGCGTATATGTGTACGCAGCGTTGCTGCTTGCGGCCAACTGGGTTTTGTGGCAAAAGGCGTTTTCCGCTAAATTGCCGTGAGAGAGCCCGTGCAACACAAATTAGGATTTTTTACGAAAAAGGCAGAGGTTATCCCACAAATTCACATTACTTAAGCGGGGGTTGGAAATGGACACATTGACTAAAGGCTCGGGGCAGGAACGACGCCAGGCCGGGCCTAGAATCAGCCGGGAGAAGGCAACCGTCGGGCATATGATTTTGATTTTTTGCAAAGGAAAGCACAGAGAGGTTACGAAGGAAGGCGGTTTATGCCAAGATTGCCGCGAGCTGCACCGTTATGCGATGAACCGGCTGACTTACTGCCGTTTCGGGGAAGAGAAGTCCACCTGTGTGGACTGTCCGGTTCATTGCTATGCTCCGGATCCCCGAGAAATGATTAAGGAAGTAATGCGCTATTCCGGTCCCCGCATGCTGTGGTCCCACCCCGTGCTGACGATCTGGCACATGCTGGACGGACGGAAATCTAAAGCAGTGACTAGCTGACACATTTTTTTCACAACCCTACAAATAAGAAGCAAAGTCGCGCCAGCACTGGGCTTTTAGGACTTTGTTCACTAATGTGACATCTATCATGTGATTCTTGTCACAAAATTATTACTTTTTACCCGTCTATCTTCATAATTCCGTGATAGAATTCACATTAGTTAAGAATTAATCTTGTTTGAAGAAAGTAGGGAAGAAAAATTATGGATCCGTTAGTGCTTGCGAGACTTCAATTTGCGGCGACAACGATTTTTCACTTCTTTTTCGTGCCTTTGTCCATTGGTCTGGTTCTTCTGATCGCCATCATGGAAACGATGTATGTCGTCAAAGGCAAAGAGGAATACAAGAAGATGGCGAAGTTCTGGGGCAAGCTATTCCTCATTAACTTTGCGGTGGGCGTCGTCACGGGGATTATTCAAGAATTCCAGTTCGGCATGAACTGGTCGGACTATTCACGGTTTGTAGGCGACGTTTTCGGAGCGCCTCTGGCGGTGGAAGCCCTGTTTGCTTTCTTTATGGAGTCTACTTTTATCGGATTGTGGATCTTCGGTTGGGACCGCTTGTCCAAGAAAGTCCACTTGCTCTGCATTTGGCTGGTAGCGCTCGGAACGACCATGTCGGCGTTCTGGATTCTGGCCGCCAACTCGTTCATGCAAAGACCGGTTGGCTTCGAGATCAACAACGGACGCGCAGAAATGAATGATTTCTTCGCCTTGATCGGCAACGGCCAGTTGTGGGTAGAATTTCCGCATACCGTGCTCGGTGCATTCGCCACCGGCGCGTTTATGATTACCGGCATCAGTGCCTATAAATTGCTGCGTAAGCAGGATGTTCAATTTTTCAAAAAGTCGTTCACGATTGCGGTCATTGTCGGCTTGGTGGCTTCTTTCTCCACCGCGTTGTTCGGGCACCAGCAGGCGCAATATCTGGTAGAAACGCAACCGATGAAAATGGCGGCTTCCGAAGGCTTGTGGGGCAAGAGCGGCGACCCTGCACCTTGGACGGTTTATGCACATATCGATTCTGAAAATGAAAAGAACAATTTTGAAATCAAGATTCCTTATCTGCTCAGCTTCTTGTCGTACAGTTCGTTCTCGGGCGAAGTCAAAGGCATGCATCAGCTGCAGGCGGAGTATGAACAAACTTATGGTCCCGGGGACTATATTCCTCCGGTACGCACGACCTTCTGGAGCTTCCGGATTATGATTGCCGCCGGATGTCTGATGATTGTGCTTGGGATGTACGGCGCCTATCTGGCATGGCGCAAAAAGCTGGAGCAGCCGAATAAATTTTTCTACCGTTGCATGCTTTGGGCGATCTCGCTTCCGTTTATCGCCAATACGGCGGGCTGGGTTATGACAGAATTCGGGCGTCAGCCTTGGACGGTATTCGGATTGATGCAAACGAAAGACAGCATTTCGCCAAGCGTTACATCGGGGCAGCTGCTGTTCTCCCTGATTGCTTATTGCTTAATTTACACTGCATTGGCTATCGTGATGGTTTACCTGTTCGTGAAAACAATCAAGAAGGGTCCGAACGCCATAGCCGCTTCTGATGACCATTCGTCAGATCCATTCTCGAAGGAGGGATACCACCATGTCTCTTAATGAACTCTGGTTTGTGTTAGTGGCCGTATTGTTCATCGGTTTCTTCTTCCTTGAAGGATTTGACTTCGGGGTCGGAATGAGTACCCGTTTTCTCGCCAAGAATGATATGGAGCGCCGCGTCCTGATTAACTCGATCGGTCCGTTCTGGGACGCTAACGAGGTGTGGCTGCTGACCGCCGGGGGTGCGATGTTCGCGGCATTCCCGAACTGGTACGCCACCATGTTCAGCGGATACTATACTCCGCTCGTAGTTCTTCTGCTTGCCTTAATTGCGCGCGGGGTAGCGTTTGAATTCCGCGGAAAAGTCGACAATGGAAAGTGGAAGGGAACGTGGGATGTCGCTATTTTCCTCGGCAGCCTGCTGCCTCCGTTCCTGCTCGGCGTCGTTTTCTCCGGCCTGCTTAAGGGCTTGCCGATTGACGGCGACATGGAAATGAAGGCTGGACTGTTCGATATGGTTAATATATATACATTAGTAGGCGGTATTACCGTAGTTGTGCTTTGCCTGGTGCATGGCCTCATGTTCACCTCGCTGCGCACGACCGGAGATTTACGGGATCGCGCCCGGAAGCTGGCACATAAGCTGCTGATTCCGTTGGCCGCCTTGTTCGTCATCTTTGCTGTCATGACTTACTTCCAGACGGATGTATTCGAAGTTCGCGCTTTGCCTCTCGGTTTGATGGCCGTAGTGGGTCTGGTCTGCTTCCTGCTTGCGGGAATGTTCATGACCAAGCGCAAAGACGGGTGGGCATTCGGCATGACGGGCGCTCTGACCGTGCTTTCGATCTCGGGCGTATTCGTCGGGTTGTTCCCTCGGGTGATGGTCAGCTCGATTAGTGAGGCATTTTCGCTTACGATTCATAACGCGGCCTCCGGTCATTACTCGTTGAAGGTTATGACGATCGTTGCTTTGACACTGCTGCCGTTCGTACTGGGATATCAGATCTGGAGCTACTTTGTTTTCCATAAACGTGTTCACGAAAAGGAGCATTTGGAGTACTAATGGGCCAGGGACTAATGAAATACAAAGGGATCAAGCCGGTAATGGCCGTGATGGCGGGCTTGACCCTGATTCAAACTATAGCGATTATATTGCAGGCTAAATGGCTGGCGGAGGTCATCTCCGCCCTGTTTGCCGGCGCTAAGCTGCAGGAACAGGCCGGTGGAATCGGCATGTTCCTGCTTGCTTTTATGGTCCGGCAGGGATGCGGAGCACTTATGCAGAAGACGGCCTACCGGTTTGCCGAGCAGACTGGGCAATCCCTGCGGAAGCAAGTGCTGTCCAAGCTGTTTGAGCTTGGGCCCCGGTTTGCCGGGCAGGAAGGTACGGGCAATCTCGTTACCCTCGTTCTTGAGGGCGTAACGAAATTTCGTAACTACCTGGAGCTGTTTCTGCCGCGGATGCTGGCGACGGGGATCACCCCGGCGCTGGTTTGGCTGTACGTCTTTATTACCCTGAACAAAACCTCGGCGGTCATCTTATTGGTGACGTTGCCGATTCTGATCATTTTTATGATTCTGATCGGTTTGGCTGCCCGCAAACAGACGGAGCGGCAATGGCAAACTTACCGTACGCTGTCGAATCATTTCGTCGATTCGCTGCGCGGGTTGGAGACGCTGAAATTTCTGGGGCGCAGCAAAACGCACATTGATTCCATCGAGCGGGTCAGCGATTCCTATCGTTCTGCAACGATGCGGACGCTCCGCGTGGCGTTTCTGTCTTCGTTTGCGCTGGATTTCTTTACAATGCTGTCCGTAGCCTCCGTGGCCGTAAGCTTGGGACTGCCGCTGGTAGAGGGCCGGATCGAGCTACTGCCCGCGCTGACGGTGCTGATTTTGGCGCCGGAGTACTTCTTGCCGGTGCGGATGGTCGGCGCGGATTATCATGCGACCCTCGACGGCAAAGAGGCTGGCGCAGCGATGGAATCGATCATCGCCGCAGCGGAGGAAGAGGCGTCTAAGACGGCGCCGGTTCCGGCGGGAGCCGATTTGCGCTGGACGCCGCAAAGCACATTGGTGCTGCGGGGATTGGGCGTGAAACATGAGGCTGAGGAAAGCCAGGCTGATGGTGGCCAAGGAGCGGATGATGCGATAGAATCGGGAGCCAAGCCTTCCTTGGAGGGCGTGGATTTGGAGATTCGCGGAATGGGCCGGATCGGCGTGATCGGCGAGAGCGGCGCCGGCAAATCGACCCTGATCGATGTGCTGGGCGGATTCCTGCGCCCGACAACAGGAAGCATTGAACTGAACGGTACGGTGCTTGGCGATTTGAGCCCGGAGGCGTGGCGGGAGCAGATTACGTATATTCCGCAAAAGCCTTATATTTTCAGCGGCTCGCTGGCGGATAACATCTGCTTCAACAAGCCGGATGCTTCATCGGCTGAGGTGGAGCAAGCCGCGGAGGCCGCCGGACTCGGCACGCTGATTCGCAGCCTGCCCGGTGGGCTGGACGAGCCTATCGGCGGCGGCGGACGCCCGCTTAGCGGCGGTCAGGAGCAACGCGTGGCGCTGGCTCGGGCGCTGCTGAGCGAACGGCCGGTCATCCTGCTTGATGAACCGACGGCGCATCTTGATATCGAGACGGAATATGAACTGAAGGAGACGATGCTGCCCCTCTTCGAAGGGAAGCTCGTCATTCTGGCAACCCACCGTCTGCACTGGATGCAGGACATGGAACGGATCATTGTCATGGAGCAGGGGCGGGTTGCCGAAACGGGCACGCATGATGAGCTCTTGGCACGCCAAGGCGCTTATTATGAATTGACGGCATTGCAGCGGGAGGGATTACGATGAAGGCTCAGGGACAGCAGGGACAAGAACCGTGGATTACTCCTTATTTCCGGATGTATAACGGCCGGTTTGCGCTTTACCTGATTCTCGGCGTAATGACGCTGCTCGCCGCGTCGATGTTGATGTTTACCTCCGGCTTTCTGATTTCCAAGTCGGCGACCATGCCGTACAACGTCCTGCTTGTATATGTGCCGATCGTCGGCGTTCGGGCCTTTGGCATCGGGCGCGCCGTGATCCACTATGTGGAGCGGCTGGTCGGTCATGATGCGGTGCTGCGGATTCTCTCCAAAATGCGGGTCCGTTTGTACCGCATTCTCGAACCGCAAGCTTTGTTTATCCGGTCCCGCTATCGGACCGGAGACATTCTCGGGGCGCTGGCCGATGATATCGAACAATTGCAGAATGTCTATATACGCACGGTGTTCCCGAGTCTCATCGCCTTGGTGCTCTATGCCGCGGTGGTGATCGCGCTCGGCTTCTTTGACTGGACGTTTGCTTTATTGATCGCCTTGTATATTTTCGTTCTTGTTGCCGTCCTGCCATATATCTCGCTGAAGCTGACCCGGAGGATGGACACGGAAGTGAAGCGGGAGCGGAACGGCTTGTACCAGAAGCTGACCGATGCCGTGATGGGCATCGGTGACTGGGTCATCAGCGGAAGATCGGACGTTTTCCTGCGCGAATACGAACGGGATGAAGCCGCCGTCATGCGCAAGGAGCGTAAGCTCAGATCCTGGGCCCGCTGGCGGATGTTAATCGGCCAGTTGGTGGTCGGACTCGCGGTCGTATCGATGATTTACTGGGCTGGCGGCCAGGCAGCGGCCGGCCGGATCGACTATACGCTAATCGCTGCCTTTGTTCTTGTCATTATTCCGCTGGCGGATGCGTTTCTCCCGGTGTCGGAGGCGGTTCAGCGCCTTCCCGAATACAGGGAGTCCTTGAACCGGCTGGAGCGGATTTCGGGTGGCGGGCATGCGAGGGGCGATGGCGGCGGCGACGGCGACTACTCCGTCTCGCCGGAGACGATTGCCAAGGCCGCTTCCAGCGCGCACCTGAAGCTGGAGCGTGTCCGCTTTGCGTACGGAGCCGAAGACGGCAATTCCGTTGACGGCGTTACGCTGGACATCCCGCAAGGCAAGCGGGTTGCGGTGATCGGCCGCAGCGGAGCGGGCAAGTCGACGCTGCTGAAGCTGATCCAGGGGGCCATCGCGCCTACGGAGGGCGCGGTTACGATTAATGGAATGCCGGCCGCCGATTTCGGCGATGACGGCATTCCGCGGATCATCTCCGTGCTGAACCAGAGCCCGCACTTGTTCGACACCACGGTGGCGAACAATATCCGGCTCGGGCGTCCGGACGCGGAGATGGAGGAGATTGCCCGCGCGGCAGAGCAGGCGCAGCTCGGCGGGCTGGTCGCCGGTCTTCCGCGTGGACTGGACACGCCGATGCGGGAGACCGGCCAGCGGTTCTCCGGCGGGGAGCGGCAGCGCGTCGCCTTGGCGCGCGTCCTGCTGCAGAACACGCCGGTGCTGATCCTCGACGAGCCGACCGTAGGGCTCGACCCGCGTACCGAGCGTGAGCTGCTGTCGACCATATTCCGGTCGACGGCGGGCAAGACGCTCGTGTGGGTGACCCACCATCTGGTGGGAGCGGAGGAGATGGACGAGATCATCTTCATGGAGCACGGCCGCATTCTGATGCGCGGTACCCATGCCGAACTGATGGAACGCGAACCGCGGTATCGCAACCTGTACCATTTGGACCGCCCGGGAGAATAAGTGGATTGGTAATCGGTCCGGCGGTTCGATTACCGAGCCGATCGTCGGCCAGATCGCCGGACAGATCGTCGGGCCGATCGTCGAACAGATCGCGGGCCAGATCGCCGGCCAAGGCCTTAACCGCCTTCCCGGCGCGCGGTGCTTGGTCACACGGTGACGGTCAACCCAATCGTATATTAAGTGTAAAATCTGCAGCTATTTTTAGCCCGAGAGAATAAATCGGAGAATTAACTGTAAAAACTCCCGCTAATTTCGCTCGTTTGAGCCCAATTCGGCTAAACTGGTGATATTACATGTAGGTTTTACAGTTAATTGATGGGATTCCCCGAATTCGTCGCAATTAGCTGCAGATTTTCCCTCTATTTTGTTTTAGGCAACCCATGTATATAACAACAAGGTTAGATCAAGGAATGGTTTCCCTTCCCGGATCTAACCTTGTTTGCTTATTGAACTTCCATATCCCTAACCTAAGTTGCGGACTCTGGCGATTTAGCCGGTCTAGCCGGTCTAGCTAGTCTAGCCAGTCTAACCAAATTGTGCACAATCAGGCTTTCCTCTACAGCAGAAACAGCTAGAAGAGGTGTAAGGCTTCCGTTCCGGAGGGATACCCTATATAATGAGGGATAATCAATCGATATTACATGGTATGGAAGTGTTTTTGGAATATTGAATCTGGCGGGATATCGGCGGGATATCCGCGGGAGCGGAGGCGGCGAAGTGGAACTCAGGCAAATCCAATATTTCATCGAGGTTGCGAAGCTGGAACACGTAACCGAAGCGTCTTATGCGCTGCATGTATCGCAGTCGGCGGTAAGCCGGCAAATTTTTAAACTGGAATCGGAGCTCGGGGTGGACTTGTTCATCCATGAAGGCCGAAAAGTAAAGCTGACACCGATCGGTCGATTGTTTCTGGAGCATATGGAACATTTGATGAAGGTAATAGATAACGCCCAACAGGAGATCAGCGAGTATCTGGACCCGGAGCGCGGGATTGTTCGGATCGGATTCCCGAGCAGCCTGGCGGCGCAGATGATTCCGAAGATCGTTTCCGCTTTTCGGGAGCGGCACCCGTTTGTTCATTTTCAATTGCAGCACGGGTCTTATAAGGAATTGGTCGAGTGGGTGGCAAAGGGCGACATGAATTTGGCGATCATGGGGCCTGTCCCGCATAATGAACCGCAAATCAAAAGCACCGTACTCTTTCAGGAGAAGTTTGTCGCTTTGCTTCCGGCAGGTCATCATTTAGCCGGTCAAGCCTCGGTTAAGCTGAATGAATTGAAGGACGATTTGTTCGTTCTGTTCCCTGAGGGATTTGTACTGAGGGAAATCGTGGTGGAGGCGTGCGCGAATATTGGCTTTCAGCCGAAGGTAACATTTGAAGGCGATGATCTGGATGCGATCAAGGGACTGGTATCCGCGGGACTTGGCCTTACCGTATTGCCTGAAATCGCGTTGAGCGAGCATATTGCGTCCTCGATCGTAATTCTGCCAATAACGGAGCCGCGAGTAACCAGGGATGTGGGCGTGATCGTTCCGGCAAACCGGGAACTGCCGCCGACGGAGAAATTATTTTATGACTTTTTGCAGGAAATTATACCGGAATTAGGATTTCCCGAGTAAAACGCGTTGCACAGAGATCATGTAAAATCCCAGGTAAAGCAGGCCCTTTATCGACTGTAAGCACAGAATAGGTTGAGTTAAATAGGACAAACTATGATGAAATTCACTTATTTTAGTCATTAAGTTAATACTTAATGACTATTTTTGTAGAAAATATGTTACAATGGATGACGGGTTGTTTACTTCTTAATTGTTCAATTTTTCACTAACTTACTTAGTTAAGTTGTGACGGGAATTGGGTCCCTGATCAACCCAAAATTCAAGCATTAAGGCTTATTGTAAAGGAGAATTGGAATGTCAGAACCGACCACTGAAACAAATTCTGCAGTAGAAACGAATGTTTCGTCCACCGACAATGCCGGACGGGATATCGTTGATCAACTGCTCAAGCCCGAAGTCCAGGAATCCTTGACGGTCCTGGTTCAGCAGCTGCCTAAACTAACCGAGCTGGTTAATTTGATGACTAAATCGTATGATTTTGCCAAAACGGTAGCTACGGACGAAACTTTAAAGAGCGATACAATCGGGGCGATTACGGAAATCGCCGGACCGGTTAAAGACAAAGTTAAAAATCTTGCGGCTACTGTGATTGAAGCCAAAGACCGCGCCGATGAGAGCCAGGAAGTTATCGGTCTTTTCGGTCTGCTCAAAATGCTTAAAGATCCTGAAGCGCAGAAACTGTTCCGTTTCGTAAATGCTTATCTTCAGGTTGCCGGTGAGAAAAGTAAGCAAAAATAAATACTAATTCATTTTTTCAGAACGGAGGACGGAGAATTACTATGTCTAAACATATTGTTATCCTGGGTGCCGGTTACGGCGGTGTACTGAGCGCTTTGAACGTGCGTAAATATATGACCAAGGAAGAAGCACGGGTTACCGTAGTCAACCAGTATCCAACACACCAGATTATTACTGAACTGCATCGTCTTGCTGCAGGCAGCATCGCTGAGCGGGCGGTAGCTTTGCCGCTGGAGAAGCTGTTCAAAGGAAAAGACATCGATCTTCGCATCGCGAAAGTAGAGAGATTCTCGGTAGACAGCAAAGAAGTGAAGCTGTCCGACGGTACGCTTCTTTCGTATGACGCTCTCGTTGTAGGTCTTGGCAGCATCACCGCATATTTCGGAATTCCGGGACTTGAGCAGTACAGCATGGTCCTCAAATCGGCGGAGGATGCCAACCGCATTCATCGTCATATTGAAGACCGGATCGCGGAGTATGCCAAATCGAAAAACCCTGCGGACGCTACGATCCTTATCGGCGGCGGAGGGTTGACCGGGGTTGAGCTGGTCGGGGAAATCGCCGACAAGCTTCCGGAAATGAGCAAGAAATACGGCGTGAACCAATCCGAGATTCAGCTTATGCTCGTAGAAGCTGGTCCTAAGATTCTGCCGGTTCTGCCGGATGTGCTGATTGAACGCGCAACGGCCAGCCTGGAGAAACGCGGTGTTAAATTCCTGACCGGCCTGCCTGTCACGAATGTGGAAGGCAATGCAATCGACTTGAAAGATGGACAAAAGATTGTCGCCAATACGTTTGTATGGACCGGTGGCGTACAAGGCCATCCGCTTGTCGGCGAGTCGGGTCTCGAAGTTAACCGCGGCCGCGCGACTGTGAACGATTTCCTTCAATCCACTTCGCATAGCGATGTTTTCGTTGCCGGTGACAGTGCGGTATACTTCGGAGCGGACGGACGTCCTTACCCTCCAACCGCGCAAATCGCTTGGCAAATGGGCGAGCTAATCGGCTACAACCTGTATGCAGCCTTAACCGGCAAGCATTTGGAAACTTTCAGCCCGGTCAACTCGGGAACCTTGGCCAGCCTTGGCCGCAAAGATGCCGTAGCTACGGTTGGCGCAAGCAACACGCAACTGCGCGGCTTGACGGCTACGATGATGAAAGAAGCAAGTAACATCCGTTACTTGTCCCACATCAAAGCATTGGACGCTTTGGCTTACTAATAACTAACAAGTACAAAACGACATATAAGCGAAGAGCCTGTACCTTTGATCGGAGATGCGATCCTGGGTACAGGCTCTTTTGGCTCTTTAGCATTCTATAGCATTCCTTGGCATCTCTTAGCATTCGTTGGTATTGGTTGGCTTGCAATCTCATTTCTTTGATATTCCCTGAATTTCCTGCAATTCTACATTAATTTGAGTCCAGACAACGTAATATTAGTGTAACTGATGCAATAGGGCAGCATTTTTTAGCTTGTAGGAGATAAAGTTACTCGGAATGAGGAGGGATGATGTATTTTCGCAGCAATACTTCCCTTTCGAGCCAGGAAATTAATAAACTACTGCACTTTTGCAGGATTCCTCCCTAATTCAGTATGCTCCAGCATAATCACACCGCCCGTACTATTCCGATGACTTTTTCTACTGTTACAACGCATTTCGAGACCTGTTCAAGACCAGCTCAAAGACTAATCTAAATCTGTCCTAAGGCTCTCTAAAACAACTAAAAAAGAGTATCCGCTGAGCCATGGCCCCGCGGATACTCTCCTACTTCAAGCTAATTATATTATGATTAAACCACGCCGTGAGCGACCATCGTGTCGGCGACTTTCAGGAAGCCGGCGATGTTGGAGCCGACCACGAGATTGCCTGCATGACCGTACTCTTCAGCCGCATTTACGCTGTTGCTGTAGATGTTTTTCATGATTTGTTGCAGCTTGGCGTCAACTTCTTCAAACGTCCAGGCCAGTCTTGCACTGTTTTGCGCCATTTCCAGAGCCGATACGGCAACCCCGCCGGCGTTGGCCGCTTTGGCCGGTCCGAAGTACACGTCGTTGCTCAGGTATACTTCAATGGCTTCCAAAGTGGAAGGCATGTTGGCGCCTTCGGCAACGAATTTCACGCCGTTCGCTACGAGCGTCTTGGCAGCTTCTTCGTTGATTTCGTTTTGGGTTGCGCAAGGCAATGCGATGTCGCAAGGAATGCTCCAAATGTTCTCGCAGCCTTCATGGTATTCCGCTGACGGATGCTCGCTTACATATTCTTTGATCCGTTTTCTTTCCACTTCTTTGAGGCGTTTAACTGTTGCCAGATCAATGCCGTTTTTGTCATAAACATAGCCGTTGGAATCACTGCATGCAACAACTTTGGCGCCGAGTTGTTGAGCTTTTTCGATCGCGTAGATCGATACGTTACCGGAGCCGGAAATGACAACCGTTTTACCTTCAAAGCTTTCGCCCTTAGTTTTCAACATTTCGTCGGTGAAGTAAACCAGACCGTAGCCGGTAGCTTCCGTACGCGTCAAGCTTCCTCCGTACGTAAGTCCTTTGCCTGTCAGGACGCCTGCTTCATTTCCACCGCGAAGGCGTTTGTATTGGCCGAACATATAACCGATTTCTCTCGCGCCTACACCGATATCGCCGGCAGGTACGTCTGTGTCTGGACCAATATATTTGGACAATTCTGTCATAAAGCTTTGGGTAAATTTCATGACTTCGTTATCGGATTTACCCTTCGGATCGAAGTCGGAACCGCCTTTACCGCCGCCGATCGGCTGGCCGGTCAAGGAGTTCTTGAAAATTTGCTCAAAGCCGAGGAATTTGATGATGCTGGCGTTTACGGACGGATGGAAGCGAAGTCCGCCTTTGTAAGGTCCGATCGCGCTGTTGAATTGAACGCGGAAGCCGCGGTTCACTTGAACTTTACCTTGGTCATCGACCCAAGGCACGCGGAAGGAGATCAGTCTTTCAGGCTCCACGATTCTTTCCAGGATCGCATGGTTTTTGTATTTAGGGTTCTTTGCGAATACCGGCACGAGGGAATCAAGGATTTCTTTTACGGCCTGGTGAAATTCGCTTTCTCCGGGATTGCGTTTTTTGACGGTTTCATAGACTTCGTTCACGTATTCTTGTGCGGCTTGGAGCTCGGGACTAGTTTGTGTAGTAATTGCCAATGTGTTCTCCACCTTTCGTTTTTTAGCATTATGGTTTGTTCCATTTTTCACGACTTTTCTAACTCTAATTGTAATATCTATGTAAGATATAAACAAAACTTTATTTAGATGAAGTTGATGACCTTTTGAGATGAACTTTACAGTTCGTGTAAGATAATTGAAGCATCGAAACAAGCTTAATGCATAAAAAAGCCAGGCGGCTCAAGGATTGATCCGCTTGGCGATAGAATTCAGGGATAGAGGAAATAGAGCAATTTTTAGGTTACAGTTTTTTCTCGTAAAAAGCCATTTGAAACAATGCTTTCATTCCTACGGCTTCGTACAATTTGTTTGCGCCAGTCAGGCTAACGTCATCGACACTGAGCAGGACTTGCTCTATCCCGCGGTTATATGCAGCGTGAAATACGTGTTCCAGCAGAGCGCGGGCGATGCCTTGTTTGCGCCATGGACGCCTTACGCCGAGGAGATCGACATAAAGGTGATCCCCGAAGTTTTTACTGATAATGAAGCCGGCTAATTGATTATCGGCATGGGCTATGAACCAAAAGTTACGGTCATAATGAGCGCCGCCTTTCTCTTTTAACCACTGGGACTTGTCTACTTCATAATAGGTTCTAGTGTCCTGAAACGTCTCGCAGTAAGCGGACCAAAGGAGATCTTCATCGGTTGCGGGATTATACAGATTGATAGATATGCCGTTATTTGGAGTTGATAGAGCAGGAGGCGTCTGCATCTCCATACCCATCCGGCTATACTTCCGTTGAAAGACATAACCGCGGTTTTCCAGCAACTGCCGGGCCGCCTCGCTGAGCGCAGGGATGACGTTGGAGAGGGTGCAGGCAGTTTCGGTGGAATCCAGTGTATATTCGCGGGCTCTGTTTTCAATGGCTTCAAGGAGAAGAGGACCCAGCCCCTGACTTTTCCACTTGGGATGGACATAGCCGTAAGAAGACAAACGGCCTTTTTCATTTTCTTCAAGAAAAGCGAAAGCCGCCACCTCGCCGTTCATCCGGATCATCCATGAATTGGTGGCTAATGGAATGTCGCTGCAAATGTCCAGCAAGTCTTCAAGCACGAAATCAGGCTGTCCGTATTCGTCAATATCGCAGGCGATAACAAGCTCCGTAATCTCCTCCGCTAAAGCCAAGTCGACCGGTTCAAGCGTAACATTTTGCATATAAGCACCCCTAATTTCCCAACAAATTTGATTATATTATTCCACAGGGTTCCATTTTCTGCCACTGGTTTTTGCGTTTCCGAAACTTTGCTCCCCTTGTGATTCGCCTAAATAACCGCTACGCTTAAGAAATAAGACAAAACGAATTCAGGAGGCAGACAACATGGATTTGAATATCGGAATTGTAGGTACGGGCTGGTTCAGCAAAGTGCATGGCGATATTTTGGCCGGGATGGATGGAGTTCGGGTTGCGGCAGTTAGCGGAACAAGCTTGCCCAAGGCAGAATCCCTGGCGGCGCGATATTCCGGAGCTCGCGGCTATGCCAGTTTGACCGAGATGCTGGATGGAGGGAAACTGGATGCCGTATACCTCTGTATTCCGCCGATGTCCCATGGCGACATTGAAGCCGAGCTGATCGAGCGGGGAATTCCGTTTTTGGTAGAAAAGCCGCTCGGCGCCGAGCTTGATACCCCGCTTAGCATTCTGAATAGCCTGGAGAAGAAGCCGGTCATTCATTCCGTAGGCTACCACTTCCGTTACAAAGCCTCCATTCAGAAGATGAAGGATGCTTTGGATGGCCGAACGATCGGGATGGCTCTCGGCACCTGGATGGGAGATATGCCGCAGGTTTCCTGGTGGAGAAGGCAAGATGGCTCCGGCGGCCAGTTTATCGAACAGACGACGCATATCGTGGATCTGCTGCGCTATACGGCCGGCGAAGTGGAAGAAGTTTATGCGACCTATGGCAACCGCGTAGTTCATAATCAATTTGAAAATGTAAATGTTGCGGATGTGGGCACGGTCACCCTCAAACTGCATAGCGGGGCTATTGCGAATATTTCAAATACCTGCGTTTTGCCGGGCGGTGTGGGTGAAGTTGGCCTGAAGCTGTATACCGACGAAGGAATTCTGGACTGGAACCCGGATCGTTTGGAAGTAACACGAGCGGGAGAGAAGAGCTCTTATGTAATAGATGATAATCCTTATGTAAAAGAAAGCGAAGCCTTTATCCATGCGTTGCGAACCGGAGATACGTCCGGGATTCTTTCCGGCTACGCCGATGCCGTGAAGACACAGCGGGTAACATGCGCTGCGCTGGAATCGGCCGCAACCGGCAAGCCGGTGACAATCGCGGGCGCCCCCGAGTAATTAGATTGATTCGTCAGGCTCGGCCGTCATAATCAAAAAGCTCTCTTCCCTGCATCGCGGGAAGAGAGCTTTTTTCTTAAAATGTTATATCATAGTTCACGAAATGAGGATCCCCATTAACTTCGGTGGTCGTAATTTCTCCGCCTAAAAGTTGGGTCAACTGTACAACAGGTCCGACCAGCCGGCCCTTGACGATGACGGGCTGCGAATCCAGATTCACAGCTTCCCCGTTCACGCTTGCCAGCGGATCATTGACGCTAAGCACGAGCTCTTTATCGCCGAGAGTCAGGGTTGCTTTCTTGGCGGCGGTATCATAAATGAATTCCGCTCCGATGCCTTCCGCGAAATCTTTCAACGGAACGCGGACCTGATCCTTAGACGTAGTCGGGATTTGCTGGAAGGAAGCCGGCTGTCCGTCGACGGTCAAAGTAAGCGAGAAGAGGGGTCCGTTTTCATTGATGACCAGGCTCTGCACCTGTTGCTCAAGATCCTTGTTGAACTGATCCACGTTTTCGGCGGTGACCTTGTTCGTTCCCACAGCGATTTCTTCCGCAATGCGCTGATTCACTTCCGCCGAGTGATGCGACAAGTCTTTGTATACACCGAGATCGTAGGTGATGGAGTCATCGCTTTGGAAGTCGTAAATACTCACATTGTCAAAGGCGCTGAATTGCTCGAACATATACTTTTTCATAGCCATTTGATTGGCGAAGCGTTCCGGATTCAAACTGTACCATACCTGCTGGCGGATGACGGAATACGGCGGGTAATAGAACGTAAACTCTACTTCCGGATGTTCCTTAACCAGTCTCAGAATATTGTCCTGAAACCGCTGTTTAACTACGTCCAGCGAAGGCTCGTTTACCGATGTTGTCTGCTCGGAGTTCCATGCCTCTTTCCATTTGGTCATGACGCGATCCGCGCCATATTTAGCATAGCCCCCCCAGTAATTGAGCTTCTCCAAATTGCGGTATTGGGGATACTTGTCCTTGGGCAGAAACAGGGCGCCGAAAGCATGCTTTACATTAGAGATATTGAAAATATATTTATAGTCGTTAAGCTTGTTATCGTCGTATAAGTAAAAGGGAAAAGACTGTTCATCCCGCACGGAATTTTCACGCAACGAGAAGTAATCGAGGCCCCAAAGTACTTTTTTAACTTGTCCGGTACCGAAAGCTACATCGGCGATCATGCTTTGCTCCTTGGCGGTTGAGCCCTCCGTCGACAGCTTAAGCACATTGCCGCCGAGTGTCTCGCCGACCTGGGATGGAATGAAATTCTCTGTCATGGAGCTGCCGATAATGACCATGTCGTATTTGTAATTTTTGGCCAGCCCCGGGTTCTGATAGCGTTGTTCCCCCGAGAAAAGAGGCTGATAAGACGCCTTCCGGTATTGCTGGAGAGGGTCGACGGCATATACGAACGTTCCGACGATCGCGCCGAACAGCACGATAAAGACGAGGAACGAAACAATAAAACGAAGGTTCTTCAAGAAGTGATCTCCCTTTCGCAGAATGATGAATATCCGGGATATTTTTTAGAATGTGAAATACAGGAATTCGCTGACTTGGTTAAAATACAAGACGGAGAACACGAACAGGAACGCGATGAACGCGGCGTGTCTCAGGTTAGGCCGGAATTTCTTGTTCATTTCCATCGAGTTGCGGGCAAAGACGGCAACTACCAGTCCTACGAAAATCAGCAGAACTTGTCCCAGCAGACTCATCGACAGGTCGATGGACCCGATATCGAACATGCCGCGGAACACTTTGATAGCGTCATCCCATGTTTTGGCGCGGAAAAACACCCAACTGAAGTTGATGAACATAAACGTAATGAACCAGGCAACCCAATTCGGGAGCACGATTCCGGTTTTTTTCCACAAACGTTGGATGACCTGAGCGACACCGTGCATCAGACCCCAGATGATAAATGTCCAGCCCGCGCCATGCCAAATCCCGCCGATCACGAAGGTGGCGACCAGGTTGAAGTAGGTGCGGAAATGACCTTTGCGGTTGCCCCCCAACGGAATATAGATATAATCCCTGAGAAAACGGCTCAGTGTCATGTGCCAGCGACGCCAGAAGTCCTGGATGCTGAGGGCTTTGTATGGTGAGTTGAAGTTAATCGGCAGCTTGATGTTGAAGAGCAGGGCGATCCCTATCGCCATGTCGGAATAACCGCTGAAATCAAAGTACAGCTGCAATGTATAGGCCAGCGACGTAGTCCAGGCTTCCACGAACCCTAAATGGGCGGATACGTCAAAGCCTTGCGTTGCGATCGGAGCTAAAGTGTCGGCAATGACGACTTTCTTGAACAGACCGATGCAGAATACGAACAATCCTCTTGCAACATTGCCCGGAATAATTACTTTGCTGCGGGCCCGGTCGAATTGCGGCATCATTTCTTTATGATGAAGGATCGGACCTGCGATTAAATGAGGATAGAAGGTTACGAAGAGCACGTAATTTACGATGCTGTACTCCTTGGCCGAACCCCGGTAGGCGTCAACCAGATAGGCGATTTGTGTAAAGGTAAAGAAGCTGATTCCGAGCGGCAGAGCCAATTGCAACAGTTGAAGTTGCGCGGAGAACAGCGAATTTACGTTGGTTATCAGGAAATCGGCATACTTATAATAGCCGAGCAGCAGAACATCCCCGGTAATCGCGAGCGTAAGCAGCAGCTTTCGGACGGACCTGGATTTATCAGCATGGCTGATGGCGCGGCCCATAATGTAGTTGAAGGCGATTGAAGCGAGAATCAGCGGTAGGGACTTAATGCTCCACCAGGAATAGAAAAACAGGGACGCGAGGGCCAACCACAGTTTTCCGATAATCGGGGGGCAAAAGCGATTTAGTAAAAAATAGACGACAAATGAGACGGGCCAGAAGGCAAAAATGAATTCGTAAGAGTTAAACAGCAAGTCCTGTGTACACCTCTTTGCTAGATTAAGAATAGTATTCAAATAATATGATCATACCCCAGACGGCAATAATCGACAATGCAAAAAATACGAATGCGCCCCCGTTGCTGAATCGAAAAAGAGGCCGTTCTTCCGGGTGGAAGGCAGCCTCTTTATTCCAAATTCGAGCCGACAAAATATTAACGTTGCTACTCACATGAAAGTTACTGTTACTTGACGGTTTTATTATAGTTTTCTATTTTGCTACTAATCTCTTTAGAGGCATCGTCCAGGGCTTGCTTCGTCGTCTTGGAGCCTCCGAGCGCTTCCTCGATGGCGCTTTCCACGATTTGCCGGGCTTCAGGGAACACGCCCATTACAGCGCCTTGCGTTGCCTGGCTTGGTTTGCTGGCATGAAGCTGGTCGATCGCCGTTTGGAACTGCGGATATTTGGCCAGATTATCCTTCACGATTTGTTCTTCATAGGCCTTCTTCGTGATTGGGAAATAACCGGTAGAAATATGCCATTTCGCTTGGGTATCCGGCTGAGCCAGGAATTTGATGAATTCCCAGGCGGCTTGCTGCTCGGCTTCCGGCTTGTTGTTTAAGATCCACAAGCTCGCTCCGCCGACTACTACGCCGCCGTCCTCCGTACCGTCGGGTTTCGGCAGGAATGCGGTGCCGACTTCGAATTTATCCCCTACGCCGTCAACGATGCCGCGCAGGCTAGCCGTAGAATCCAGCGTCATACTGATTTGTCCGGCGAGGAACGCCTTTTTCGTATCATCCGTTTTACGTCCGAGATTGATGGCGGCTTTACTGTCGATGAGGCCTTTCCACCAATCCAGAGTCTTCGTGCCGGCTTCGCTGTTTACGAGTGAAGCATCAGCCGGAGCGGTCCGGCCGTTTCCGTTGTTCACGTACTCCGCTCCCTGATTTGCAAAGAATTGCTCCATAAACCAGCCGTAGATCGCGAAGGAAGCGGGGGCTCCCTTTTGTGCCAGCTTATCGGCAGCCTGTTTTACTTCCTCATATGTAGCTGGCGCCTTCTCCGGGTCGAGTCCGGCGGCTTTAAATAAGTCCTTATTATAGTAGAGAATCGGATTGGAGGTATTAAACGGCATGGAGTATTGTTTGCCATCAAACGTGTAATAGCCGGCGATGTTCTCCTCCAACTGGCTGACATCGTAACTCTCCTGGTCGATAAAGTTCTGGACCGGGGTGATGGCGCCGGAATCGATCATGAAGCGGGAGCCAATTTCGTATACCTGGATCAGGGACGGTCCGCTCTTGGAATCCAAAGAGGCTTTCATTTTATTCAAGCTCTCGTCGTAGGTGCCTTGATAAACGGCTTCGACTTCTACGGTGCTTTGCGAGGCGTTGAAGTCCGTCACTAACTGATCCGCCGCTTTGCCCAGCTCTCCGCCCATGGAATGCCACCAGACCACTTTAGTCTTGGATGCGGAGGTCTCTTCTTTGTTCCCGTTTGAGTTTGCGTTGGCAGCTTGTTTGTTGTTGCTTGCCGCTCCGGCATTGGACGCGGTATTCGTATTGGCCCCTCCGCAGGCCGTCGCCAGCATGGACAGCAGCAATACGGTAATCAGCAATAAGGAACTTTTCAGCTTCGGTTGTCTCATTTCGGATGGTTCTCTCCTTTTTATATAAGATGAACTATTAAAGGGGATGGGGGGCAAGTACGTAAAATGTTCCTATGATCGCTGTTGGTTCCAGATTTCTTGATCTTATAGAATCTGAATCGGTAGAAATCCGGAACCAAAGGCGACCGCAGCCTATGCTTCCGATGCAGCTTTCTTGCAGAAAGCTTTGAACTTCTTCGGAATCATTTTACTCCCTTGCCTGCATCCCCTTCTTTTAAATCATCTTATAAATATAAGATTTTGTATTTAAAACCGTCCTGAAGGACGGGGATCTTTACGGATAACGTCGAGCGGCTACCCCTTTACCGCCCCCGCGGTCAAGCCGCGGACAAGCTGTTTAAGACCGAGAACGATCAGCAGCAGAGACGGCAGCAGGACGAGCGCCACACCGGACAATACGATGTTCCAGGCGGTGAATTCCTCGAATTGCAGCATGCTGACCCCGATTTGAACGGTGCGCATTTCGGCGGTATTGGTGATGAGCAATGGCCAAAGGTACATATTCCAGGTGTTCAGGAAGACATATACGGCCAAGGTGGCAAGTCCCGGGCGGGAGAGCGGCAGGACGATGTTGGCAAAATACCGCAAATGCCCGCATCCATCCATTTTTGCGGCTTCGAACAGTTCCTTGGGCAGCTGCAGATAGAACTGGCGGAGCAGGAAAACCCCGAATGCCGAAGCCAGAAAAGGAAAGACCAGCCCCGGGTAGGTGTCGAGCCAATTCCATGATTTGATCAATAGGAAGTTGGGAATCATCGTAACCTCCCATGGAATCATCATGGTCGATAGAAAGACGGCGAACCAAATCGCTTTTCCGCGAAAGGAAATAAACGCGAAGGCATACGCAGCCAAGCTGGCAGTAATGAGTTGCCCGATCATCACCAGGCCAGAGACGAGAAAGCTGTTAAGGATAAAACGCCCTACTGGAATGAGGTCGATTACTGCCTCGAGGCTGCCCAGATATAGACTGGAAGGCAGCAGCTTGGGCGGGAATTGATTGGTCTCCTCCGGGGTCATAAAGACGGAGAGGAACGTATAGAGCAGCGGATATACAATAAAGAGCGCCATCAGGCACAACAAGAGATATACCGCGCTTTTCCGAAGCGGGAGGGGGAGCGTCATTGATAATGCACCTTCTTTTCCACAAGAGTGAATTGAATCAGCGTCAGAATCATGATGAGCACAAAGAGCACGATGGCCATGGCGCTGCCGGTGCCGAATTGATAGTTGACGAAGGCTTCTTTATAGATGGAATATACAAGAACCTCTGTAGAGCCGGCGGGGCCGCCCTTGGTTAAAATATGCATCTGTCCAAATGCTTGAAAAGCTCCGATAAGCGAAACGACCGTCAAAAAGAAAACGACGGGAGATAGAAGCGGCAGAATAATCCGTACGAAAGTCCGGACCGGGCCGGCTCCGTCGACCTTTGCGCTGTCGTACATGTCTTCGGGGATGCCCTGTAGCCCGCTGAGCAGCACGATGAAGTTGAAGCCTGAGTTCATCCATATCGTCATGACGGAAATGGACAGCAGCGCCCACTTCGGATCGGTTAGCCATTGCACGGCCGGAAACCCGGCCAGATCGAGAAAGTAATTGAACATCCCGAGGGTAGGATGAAAAAGCATCATCCATATGACGGCGGAAGTGCTCACCGAGAGCGCCAGTGGCAGCGAGAATATAAACTGGAAAATCCACATCCCCTTGAGCCGGGAATGGGCGAGCGCGGACATGATCAAACCGAGCAGAAGCCCGCCGGGTACGGTGATGAGCGCGAATTTTCCGGTTACGGCGAGACTGCTCCAAAATGAGGAGGAGGTCAGCAACTGCCGGAAGTTATCGAACCCGACATAAGCGGCGATATGGCCGCGGGGGTCGGTCAGGAAGAGACTGAGGTATAGGGAGCGCATCAACGGGTAGAGCAGAAACAATCCAAAAAGCAAAATGGATGGCGCCAGAAAGAGGTAAGCCAAAGCGGGTTCCTTTAGGCGGGACAGGCTCCGTTTTTTTGCGCGAACCGCTTTATAAGAAGATGCCGGAGTTACGGCCGGAGCGGGTGCATTTTGGGCGGAAGAATTCACGGGGATGCTCTCCTTTCAATTCGGCTTGGTAGAGATATCTCTATCAGTTTAGGAAAGGGGGATTATCCCGGCATCAACGCGGGGTAAAGTTACCGTTAAATATGAATGGAATTGTATAACCCTAAATATCGCTATGGCGAAAAAAAAACGACCCCGCCAATGGCAGGGTCCAAGAGAGAAATCAATATATGAAAATTAGGAGGAAACAATAGTTAAAGTACTTACTTCGAATTAACGAATAAGCACTGAGATCAGCATCGGCGCCACGCCCAGCGTGAACAGGGCGGCCAGAATCATCGAGATGCTGGAGATCGTTCCGGTCAGGGAGCTCAGCTCAAACGCCTTGGAGGTGCCGGTGCCGTGAGCGCTCGTACCGAACAAGACGCCGCGGGCAACCTCGCCTTCGATGCGGAACAGCTTCATGACCATCGGTCCGAGCATGGCACCCAGAAGGCCGGTCAAAATAACAAAGACTGCGGTGATGTTCGGAACCCCGCCGATCACCTGCGATACGCTCATGGCGATCGGGGTCGTAACGGAACGGGGGATCAAGCTGCTGACGAGCTGGGCATCCAGATGCATCCACTCCGCCAGGATTGCGGAGGAGATCATTGCTACCACCGAGCCGGTGAGGACACTGACCAGAATTTCCACCGCATGCTTTTTCAGCACGTTATAGTATTTGTAAAGAGGCACCGCAAAAGCAATGGTGGCCGGCTGCAGCAGAGCGCTGAGCCATTTTCCTCCGCTATGATAAGTTTCGTAAGGAACAGAGATCCAGATTAATCCGATGACCAGCACAAGCGGAGTAATAAGCAGCGGCGACAAATATACCCGCGGCCGGATGCGGTACAATTGTTTCGACAATCCATAAACAACGAGCGTAACGATTAGACAGATCAAGCCTGGAATCATGATAGCTTGCGCTCCTTTCTTTTGGCGATTTGAGAGGCGACCAGGCCGGAACTGACCATAACGATTACCGTACTGGAGATGACTACAATAAGTATCCGTACACCGTCGTGCTCCAGTAACGGAATATATTTCATGACACCTACCGCGGCAGGGATGAAGAACAGCAGCAACTCGGCAAGCAGCCAATTCGCCCCCTGCTCGATCCATGTCAATTTGATGATGTTCGTTTTTAGTAATGTGAAAAGGACGATAATGCCCAGAATGGATCCCGGTATCGGCAGATGAAGCCACTGCGCCAGGAAATTCATTGCTATCGAGATCAGGATCAGAATAGCTACCTGCATCACGATTTTTCCGATCGTTTTAACCATTCCCATAGGTCGTGGGCTCCTTTCTGCAAAGTTAGATTTGATATTGAAAATATTACATCAATTGCTTTCATGGGTAAAATGAATATACTGAATGAATAGCATTCCATTTGTCTATGGTAAAACAGTCAATGTAGAAGGGACACGCGAAAGATGGATATCCGGCAGATGCAGTATCTGATCGAGGTTGCGCGCCTGAAGAGCTTTACAAAAGCAGCCAGCGCACTTTTTGTTACTCAGCCGACGATCAGCAAAACGATAAAGGGGATGGAAGAAGAACTTGGGGTTGTCCTGTTCGACAGGGTCGGTAAAAGAGTAGAGCTGACCGATGCCGGGCAGCTAATCGTTACGCAGGCACAACAGATCGTCACCTCTTTTCAAAATTTGACGGCGGAACTGGATGACTTGAGAAACCTGAAAAGAGGACATATCCGGATCGGACTGCCCCCTATGGTGGGCTCGAGTTTCTTCCCGCGGGTCATTGGCCAATTTCATCAGCGCTATCCTGAGATTACGATCCAACTGTTTGAGGATGGGGCGAAGAAGGTGGAGTCCGACGTTGCGGACGGGCTGCTGGAGGTCGGGGTGGCGGTGCTGCCAACAGTCCAGGAGGGGCTGTGCAGTTTTCCGTTTGTCGAGGAAAAGCTGAATTTGGTGGTGCATCCTTCACATCCGCTGGCCGACCGGGAACAGGTAGAATTGGCGGAGCTGGCGGGTGACGGGTTTGTTCTTTTCCGGCAGGATTTTACGCTGCACGACCGGATTATCGCGGAATGCGCCAAGGCGGGGTTTCAACCGCATGTTATATATGAAAGCTCCCAGTGGGATCTGATCAGTGAGATGGTGGGCGTCGGCCTCGGAATCACCCTGCTGCCGGAGACGATTTGCCGTGAAATCGGTAAGGAGCGGGTTCGGATTCTGTCCCTTGTGAACCCGGTTATTCCTTGGAAATTGGGCATTATATGGCGAGAAGACCGATATTTATCGTTTGCTACCCGGGAATGGATCCGATTTGCGCAAGAGGTTCTGACTTCTCCTGGGGATAACGAATATTCTCTTTAATGTATAAAAAAACCACGAAATGTTCACTTTTTGGGTAAATTAACCATGTAGAGCTGCCTAGTCATGTAAGTTCGGTTTTATTATAATTACGGAATGTGTTTAAATACTTCAATATTAGGGGACAGAGCCTAGATGAGTTTTTTTAGAAGAAAATCGATTACATCCATGCTTCAAGAAAAAGCGGCCTCCAGTGCTGGAGGATTGAAGAAGGAGCTTGGCGTATTTGATCTGACCATGCTCGGTGTGGGCTGTGTAGTCGGCACCGGGATTTTTGTGTTGACCGGAGTGGCTGCCGCCAAGCACGCCGGGCCAGGCCTTATCTTATCCTTTTTGCTGGCGGGAATCGTCTGTGCGTTCTGCGCGCTGTGCTATGCGGAATTTGCCTCTATGGTTCCCGTATCGGGAAGCGCCTACACGTACAGCTACGCAACCTTCGGCGAAATCATCGCCTGGATTCTTGGCTGGGACTTGATCCTGGAGTACGGCTTCGCCGCCTCTATGGTAGCGAGCGGCTGGTCGGGCTATTTTCAAGGACTGTTATCGGGATTTGGACTGGAAATCCCCAAAGCGATCAGCAGCGCTTTTAATCCGGCAGGGGGAACCTACTTTGATTTGCCTGCGGTTCTGATCGTGCTTTTGCTTACTTTTGTCGTGTCACGCGGGGCCAAGGAATCCACCCGGCTTAACTCTATTATGGTAATTATTAAAGTAGCGGTCATTATTCTGTTCATTTCCGTCGGTGCGTTCTATGTGAAGCCGTCCAACTGGACACCGTTCATGCCGTACGGCTTCAGCGGCGTGGTCACCGGCGCAGCCACGGCATTCCTGTCTTACATCGGCTTCGATGTCGTCGCTACAGCGGCCGAAGAAGTCAAAAATCCGCAAAAGGACCTGCCCAAAGGGATCATCTGGTCCTTGGTCGTCTGCTCCTTGCTCTATATTCTGGTCACCGCGGTATTGACCGGCATGGTGCCGTACACGCTGCTGGATGTAAAAAACCCGGTTGCTTTTGCACTCCAATTCATCCATCAGGATTGGGTGGCCGGCTTTATTTCACTCGGCGCGATCGTCGGGATCACCACGGTGCTGTTCGTGCTTCTGTTCGGACAAACCCGTCTTTTTTACGCAATCGGCCGCGACGGCCTGCTCCCGGAGAAGCTGTCCCGGCTGCATCCGAAAACGGGGGCGCCTGCGGTCAGTACTTGGGTGACCGGCATTGTAGTTGCCATCTTCGCCGGGGTCATTCCGCTGAACAAGCTGGCGGATCTGGTGAGTATCGGAACCTTGTTCGCCTTTATTGCCGTTTCCCTCGGGATCGTGATCTTGCGGAAAACCCGCCCCGATTTGCAACGGTCCTTTAAAGTGCCGCTCGTTCCGCTGATTCCGATCATTGCGGTGCTCACCTGCGGGTACCTGCTGATCAGCCTGCCGGGGATCACCTGGATCGCTTTCCTGATCTGGATGGCGCTGGGGTTATGCGTTTACTTCATGTACGGCTATAAGCATAGCCATCTGGCCGAGAAGAAATAGAACTCAGCTACACCTTTGTGCTATGAATGAATCTATAAGGCATGCATATTTCCGGCAAAAAAGGCTGAAGTTAAGCAGAGCACTGGAGCAGAGCTTGCAAGCTGGAGCTCGAACTGCCAGGTTTCTTTAACACAACAATTCATGAAGAAGGAGAGAACTTTCCTTATGAAGGTTGCCTTGATTCCGGGGCTGCTTGCCTGTTTTCTTCTCAGCCCTGCAGCCGTAGGGAATGCTGCGGCTTCTGCTGCGGCTACAGCCAAGACTGAAATGGCCTCTGCCGCTGTCGCTGCCGATGTGCCTTATCATTTCGGATTTAAAAGAAGTGTGGGCGGTCAGCTTCCTTCCATTAACGAGGAAGGTTTTAAGGAGATCGTAGATCGGCACGGCGCGATTTTTTTGGGGGATACGTCCCGCAAAGACCTGTTCCTAACCTTTGATAACGGGTATGAGAACGGGTACACTACGCCGATACTGGACACGTTAAAAACGAAGAAGGTGCCGGCAGTCTTTTTTATTACAGGCCATTATGTGAAGGACCAACCGGAGCTTGTGAAGCGTATGGCAGCGGAAGGGCATTTGGTCGGCAATCATTCTTGGAGCCATCCGGATATGACGACGATCCCGGACGGGAAGATCAAAGAAGAGCTGGACCGGGTGAAGCAGGCGTCCACGCAGCTTACCGGCACCGATAAAATGCGCTATTTGCGCCCGCCGCGCGGCATATTCAGCGAACGGGTACTGCGGGTGACGAAGGAGCTCGGGTACACGAACGTGTTTTGGTCGGTCGCCTACAAGGACTGGGATGTCAATGACCAAAAAGGGGCGTCCTACGCCTACCAGAAAGTCGTATCCCAGCTTCATCCCGGGGCCGTCATTCTGCTGCATTCCGTTTCCAAGGACAATGCTGCCGCCTTGGGATCGATCATCGACGAAGCCCGCCGCCAGGGTTATGAGTTCAGAAGCCTGGATGATCTCGGCAAAAAGCCGGAGTCAGAGGCTCAGCCGCAGCAACCTAAGGAAGCAAAATAAGAGACAGACCGTTCTGATTCGGGAGTAACCCGTTCGGAACGGTCTTTTTTAGTGGAAGTCGTTTTTGGGTTTATTTAGCGCTAGGAGCGCTGCTTGACTTTGGAATTTTAGGCTCCTATAATTAGGCTTACGAATAAATAAGTTACCTAAATATTAAAGTATATAAATAAATGGAGGCGATGACTTGAATATGGGCGAGGATCCGATGGCCCAGCGTTTAATGGAGGTACTAAGCCGGTTCCGGAAAGCGGAGTGGCATAAGACTCCGAAGGAAGGCTTCACCCCGAGCGAGCTTAAAGTATTATTGCTTATCCAAAAAGGAAGTTTAAAGGAAAATCGGGGCGTGGCCATCTCAACTATCAGCAGCATGATGGGCGTGAGCCCTCCTACGGTAACCCCGCTAGTTCGCAGTTTGGAGACGCAGGGCCTGATTACCCGGTTTAATGATCAAGAAGACCGGAGGGTTGTTCGCGTCAAGCTCACGGAGAAGGGTGAGGAAATAAGGCGCGAGGTAAAGGCGGCATATGCCCGGTACTTCACGGAGCTAAACAGCTTCTTGGGCCCGGAACGGAGCAGCCAGCTTGCCGATCTGTTGGAACTGGTGTTTCAGTATTTGGATGAGAAACATAAACAAGACATCAATCATTCGTAAAAGAGAAGTGGAGATGATAGGAATGACTAGGCTTTTCCGGCATTTGAAGCCATACGGCTGGCTGGTAGCGGCAGTATTGGTGCTGGTGTTTTTTCAAACGCTCTCCGAATTGTACCTGCCTACTTTGATGTCCGATATCGTGGATACCGGTGTCGTTAAGGGGGATACCCCGTATATTTGGAAGATAGGCCTGTTTATGCTGCTTGTAGCTCTGGGCGGGATGGCCTGTTCGATCGGGGCAAGTTATTTTTCGGCCAAGGCGGCGTCCGGGTTCGGTAAAACCTTGCGAGGCAAAGTGTTCGGCCACGTATCGAATTTCTCGCTTGAAGAGTTTGATAAGATCGGTACGGCCTCGCTGATTACCCGTACCACCAATGACATTACCCAGATCCAGCAGGTATTGATTATGATGCTGCGGATGATGATCATGGCGCCGATGATGTGTATCGGCGGTATTATTATGGCTGTGTCGAAGGATGCGACCTTGTCGCTCATCTTTATCGTCATTATGCCTGTGCTGGCAGCAGCGATTTTTCTGATCGCGAGAAAAGGGATTCCGCTGTTTAAAGCCATCCAGAAGAAAATTGACAAACTGAATCTGGTTATGCGCGAAGGATTGACCGGGATTCGGGTCATTCGGTCGTTCAATCGGATCGACCATGAGAAGAAGCGTTTTGACGCGGCCAACTTCGACTTGACCGATACTTCGATCAAGGTAAATAAAGTGATGGCCTTTATGATGCCGATTATGATGCTGGTGCTGAACGTTTCTTCCGTGGCGATCATCTGGTACGGCGGCCTGCGGATTGATGCCGGTCATATGCAGGTCGGAGATCTGATGGCATTCCTGCAATACGCTATGCAGATTATGTTCTCCCTTATCATGGTATCGATGATGTTCGTGATGATTCCCCGGGCCTCGGCTTCGGCTGTGCGGATCAATGAGGTGTTGGAAATGGTTCCTGTTATTAAGGATACAGTGACCCCTACATCGACTTCCGGTCAAAAGGGATATGTGGAATTTCAAAATGTAACGTTCAGCTATCCCGGTGCGGAGCAACCGGCGATACAGGACATTTCCTTTAGCGCCAAGCCCGGTGAAGTGACCGCGATCATTGGCGGTACAGGTTCCGGCAAGTCGACGCTGATCAGTCTGATTCCTCGCTTCTATGATGTGGAAGAAGGCAAAGTGCTTGTGGACGGCGTTGACGTAAGGGATTTGCCGCAGGAAGAGCTGCGGGCCAAGATCGGCTTTGTGCCGCAAAAGGCAGTCCTGTTTACAGGAACGATTCAGGAAAATATCCGTTACGGCAAGGAGGATGCGACGGACGAGGAAGTCTGGCATGCCGCCGAAATCGCACAGGCTTCCGATTTCATCGCGGGAATGGAGCAAGGTTACGATTCCGTGATTGCACAGGGAGGAACGAACGTCTCCGGCGGGCAGAAGCAGCGCCTTTCCATCGCCAGAGCGCTCGTCCGGGGGGCGGAAGTTTATATCTTCGACGACAGCTTCTCCGCGCTCGATTTCAAGACCGACGCCAAGCTGCGCGCTGCGTTAAAAGAGGAAACACGCGAGTCGACCGTTATTATTGTGGCACAGCGGGTAAGCACCGTGTTGGATGCGGACCGCATTATCGTGATGAACGAAAGCCGGATCGCCGGGATCGGCACGCATCACGAACTGATGGAGACCTGTGACGTATACCGCGAGATCGTGTATTCGCAGCTTTCGGAGGAGGAGATCGCATGAGCCAGGAGCAATCAAGAAAAGGTCCCGGCCGGTCCGGAGTCAGACGCGGCGGACCCGGCGGACATGGGCCCGGCGGTCCGGGCATGATGATGCCGGCAGAGAAAGCCAAGGATTTCAAAAGTACGCTAAAACGTCTGATTCGCTATTTGCGTCCGCATAAATATCAACTGGGCGCTGTCCTGGTTATGGCTATTTTAAGTACTCTATTTAGTATTCTCAGCCCGAAAGTCATGGGTAAAGCAACGACGAAATTGTTTGAAGGAATTATCGGCAAAATGAAGGGCATTCCGGGGGCGGCGATCGATTTCCACTATGTGTGGCAGATCATTATGGTCCTGCTCGGCCTGTACTTGCTCAGCTCGATATTCAGCTATTTCCAGCAGTATCTGATGGCCGGCGTCGCGCAAAAGACCGTTTACGACCTGCGGCGTGATGTGAACGACAAGCTGTCCAGACTGCCGCTGAAATACTTCGATGCCCGGACGCACGGGGAAATTCTGAGCCGGGTGACCAACGACGTGGACAATATCAGCTCCACGCTTCAGCAAAGCTTGACCCAGCTAATCACGTCTATATTGACGATTATCGGAGTTCTGGTAATGATGCTGTCGATCAGTCCGCTGATGACGCTGATCGCCGTGCTGACTTTGCCGGTAAGCATTATCGCGATCACGTCGATCGCCAAGCGTTCCCAGAAGCAGTTTATTCGTCAGCAAAAAGAATTGGGAGAGCTGAACGGACATGTGGAAGAAATGTATACCGGCCACAAAATTATCAAAGTGTTCGGCCGGGAACAACGTTCCCAGGAACAATTTGACGACATTAACGGCCGCCTATACGATGCAGGGTGGAAGGCGCAGTTCATCTCCGGCGTGATCATGCCGATCATGAGCTTTATCGGCAATATCGGTTATGTGCTCGTCTCCGTAGTCGGGGGTATTCTGGTCACGAAGAAAAGTATCGAAATCGGGGATGTTCAGGCGTTTATCCAATACGCAAGACAGTTTACTATGCCGATTACCCAGACGGCGAATATCGCCAACATCATTCAATCCACGGTAGCTTCGGCGGAGCGCGTCTTCGAAATATTGGATGAAGAGGAAGAAGTGAAGGAAGCTTCACATCCTGTCGTTCTTGAGGAGCCTAAAGGCAATGTAGTCTTTGATCATGTGAAATTCGGGTACGACCCGGAACATACGCTGATTCAGGACATGAACATTCAAGTATCTCAAGGGCAGATGATCGCCATCGTCGGTCCGACCGGTGCAGGTAAGACGACGCTGATCAATCTCCTGATGCGTTTCTATGAAGTGAACGACGGGGCGATTACGATCGACGGCGTCAATATTACCGATATGAAACGCGGGGATCTCCGCAGCCTCTTCGGTATGGTACTGCAGGATACATGGCAGTTCAACGGAACGATCCGCGAGAATATCGCCTATGGTCGCGAAGGCGCAACGGAAGAAGAGATCATACAGGCCGCCAAAACGGCGCATGCCGATCACTTCATCCGGACGCTACCAGCCGGATATGATACGATTCTGAACGAGGAAGCATCGAATATCTCGCAGGGGCAAAAGCAGCTTCTGACTATTGCCCGCGCCATTCTTGCCGATCCGGCTATCCTGATCCTGGACGAGGCGACAAGCAGTGTCGATACCCGGACCGAGGTCTACATCCAAAAGGCGATGAACGAGCTGATGAAGGGCAGAACGAGCTTTGTTATTGCCCACCGGTTATCGACGATTCGGGATGCCGATCTTATCCTCGTGATGAACCACGGATCCGTAATCGAGCAAGGCACGCATGAGCAACTGCTGGAGCAAGGCGGATTCTACGCCGATCTGTACAACAGCCAATTTTCGAAGGGCGGCGGCTTTGATCAGGAAGTAGGCTAAATCTTTATCAAACCCAGCATTGGGAACGAGAAAAACGAGCGGACAGACCATCTAACTCTTGCTCGTTGGATTATTTCCAATGAGAGCTGCTTGAATTCCTTTCGATTAGAATGTGGTTGGAATTTTTCCAATAAAAACACTACAGTTGGATCAATTACACCGTAATCTAAGAATTTCATTGGATTATTTCCAATGAAGTCTAATTGATATCTCCCGGTAGGCAATATCATTGGATTTATTCCAACCAAATGTGTACCTCCAAAAAAATAAGGGGCTGTTCCAAAAGTCATGAATGATCTGCTTTTGGGACGGCCTCTTTTTTTACTATAGAATCCGGGTTTGCTGCTCCTAAGCTTCCCCCGCCAGACTCCTCAGCTTGGCCTCATCCAAAATGCGTATCTTTCTTCCGCGGACCACCGCAATGCCGCCCTTTGACAGTTGGCCCAGCTTACGGCTGATGGTTTCCGGGGTAGCTCCGATCACCCCCGCAAGCTCCTTCTTGCTGACAGGCAGGTTGAATTCGTTGGAGAACGGCACCGACTTGTTGCGGAAGTACAGCAACATTTTAGCCAGCCTGCGGTCGGCTTCAAGCAGCGTAAGAACGGCGGCCCAACTGTCGGCCTCTTCAAGCTGTCCGCTGAGCGCGCTCATGAACCGGGCGGCCGTATCCGGGCTGCGGCGCAGCACCTCCAGGAAATCGGCGCGGTAAATGCGGCAGATGTCGGCCTCGTCTGCCGCATCCGCGCTGGCATAATGAGGTTTTTCCTGAAGCAGCGAAAATTGGCCAAAGAAGTCGCCCGGGAACAATAACCGGATAATGTGTTCTTTTCCGTTGTCTTCAAGCTTGGTCAATTTGATGACCCCCCGGCTGAGAACAAAGAGCGAATCCGAGCGGTCTCCTTCTTTAAAAATGTTCTCCCCTTTGCCATAATGGCCGGATCTCATCACAGAGTGAAGAAGCTCGAATTCCTCGGGACGAAGCTGACTGAATACCGGAACGCGGGAGAGGCAGGAGGGAAGTTGTCCTGCTCCGTTTGAGTGTAATAAACAAGCCATTCGTTATCACCTCGACAAATATCTTTATTTTTAAGTTACCAACAGGTGGAAGTCGTTCTCGTGATTTTAGTCACAAATAAAAGGGACAAAACTTGACTTAAATCAAGGCCGGAAATCCGAAGATAGTGCAAATTGGTAGTAGAGAAGCGGCTATGGAGATAAGAGGCTTTATACAGGACAGGAGGAGACAACGATGAAAGGATTTAATTTTGACGATTTAAAACAGGTGGATCGTACCCGGCTTGGCAAAGAGGTACCGCTGGAACTGTTCCGGGCGATCCGGCTGATCGGAATGCGTGAGGGATTGCCGCTGGAAGGTAAAGGGACGACGGCCTCCATCGGCCGGAAAATCGGTGAAAGCCTGCCGGTGTCCACGGAAGAGGAATTGTTGGATCTGTTTGCCGAGCTAAAGATCGGATTGCCCCGCGTAACTCACCGGGAGGAACGCTTGATCAAAATCGTAGTGGACGATTGTTTTTGCAAGGGACTTCCCGTTCTGGAGGAGAAGAAGGTGTGCGACCTGGAGGGAGCGATTATTGAGGGGGCGCTGGGACGGATTATGAACCGAAAAGTTAGCGTCCGTGAGACGAAATGTAATGTCTGCGGGGATGAGCATTGCGAATATGAGGTTCGTTGGTATGACTAAGTCGGGAACTTTATAAGTTAATTTTCTAATATCAGGATATTTGCCAACATTTTTCGATAACACTCTACACGATTCGACATGTCCTGCCGATATTCATTTTATTATCACACATATAATGCTGGCAGGAGGAAATGGGTATGGTGGAGCAGGATAATCAAACTCAGTTTATTTATCAGGATTTACGCAAGAGAAATCAAATGATCTGTTGGATGGTTGGATGGTTACCTTTACGGTCGGATTAACGATATTTATGCTGCTCGGATTACGTGCGGGGGGTACGGCGTTCGCGTCGATTATGATTCCTTGCGTCATATTGGTAGCGGTAGTATGGTTTGGGCATCTGACTAAAAAGTTTGAACGTTGGATTTCATTAATCTCGGTTCTGGGGATGTTTGCTATATCCGTGGTTCCCATTTTGCAAAACGGGGGCAGCGCAACTGGAGGGTTATCGGCCTTCTTCGTACTTAGTATCGGCTTGATGTACAACGTACCTATTGTCGTATGGTCCGCATTCGGCTCCGGTTTGGTACTTCTCCTTGTTACTTATTTTATGGCTCCGTCAGACGTTCCCAATTCCGGCATAGAGTTTTCATTATATTTGTTCTACTATATCGTCTCGGCTGCGGTTTTGCTCGCCCAGTCGGGGTTAAGCAGAAAGATGCTGAATCATGTAGGCGAATTGAGCCAAAGCACAACGGAGATGCTCGCGAAAGAACTGGATCGTGAAAAGGTTACCGCTGAAGCCACGCGAACGATCTCCCAGAGCATTACAGAGATTCGGGTCAACAGCCAGGATAGCCAGCAGGCATTCCGGGAAATGAACACCGCCTTTCAGGAAATGGCAACGGGGTCGGCCGTTCAGACGGAAACCATTGGCGGAATATCCAATCTGATTTATTCCTCCAACCTGAAGATCGGTCATATGATGGACTCCATGACTCATTTGGTAGAGACCGTCATGGAGACAAAGAAGGCTTCCGCGGATGGTTCGGAAGTAATCACGCAGTTGACCACAACGATCGATCAGTTCCACGATAATATGAATGAAATGAAATCGGAAATCGGCGCATTGATCACCAACATTCATCAAATTGCCGAACTGACGTCTTCGATTCAGGAAATTGCCAGCCAGACAAGCCTTTTGTCGTTGAACGCCAGTATTGAAGCGGCTCGGGCAGGAGAGCAAGGGCGGGGATTCGAGGTCGTTGCCAACGAGATTCGCAAGCTGGCCGATCTTACGAATGAATCGGCGAAACAGATTACCGAAAATGTCGGACATGTTACCCGTCAAGCCGATGTGTCCCATATCCGGCTGGAGGAGAATGCGGCAAGCATGAAGCAGAGCCTGGAGCTTGTTGATCAGACGAAGCGGGCGTTTGATTCGATCGACAAAAGCGTTGGCGAGCTGACGGTCGGTGCGACTGAAATTTCGGAGGTAGCGGGTTCCGTGAAGAAAACGTCTGGAGAAATTGAACATTCCGTCAACGACTTTGTGGCGGTAATCGAGCAATCTTCGGCAACGCTGCAGGAATTGCTGGCTACCGTAGATACGCTGACCGCCCAGAATGAACCGATGGTCCGCAGAATCGAAGAGACGGATCAAGCCGTCAAACAGCTGGTCTCTATTGAGAGTTGATCATATCAAGTAAAAGAAACCGCCTGGACTATTATGTCCAGGCGGTTGTTTTGTAATCGAAGCAAGTGTGAGTACGTGCGGTATACGTAAATCGGCACAATAGTACTCAGCCTAGCTGATTAAAGAGGAAAACCTACAGTTAATTTAAAGAGAATACACTCTTATCGCAAAATAGATGGATAACCTGCATTTATTTCAACCGTATTGGTTGATTCAGCGTTTTTACTCCAAGTTTAACTGCAGATTTTACAGCTAATTGTGCAGGAATCGTCTTTTGTTTAAAAATAACTGTAGGTTTTCCAGTTAGTTGTCTGACCAGCAATTAATGTATGGTTTACAAGCAAATTAGGGCTCTTATGCCCGCTTGTTCCTCATGACTTCGCCAGCAAATACACCCCGAAAAGAATCACCGCGACTCCGGCCAGCTTGGTAGGCGTGATCGTTTCGTTGAACATGAAATAAGCGGGGATCATCGCCAGCACGTAAGCGAATGCTTGCATCGGGTAAGCAACGCTGAGCGGCATTCGCGTGAGGACCGCAAACCAGAGCAAAGTGGCGATACCGTACAGCGCAACGCCGCCGATGACGGCCGGTGAGGTAACAAGTTTACCCCAGTGCAGTCCGCCCGAACGTCCCAGCCCGATTTTAAATAACATCTGGCCTGTGACCAGTAATACTATGTTGCCTAATAATAGGAGATAACTAATCGTTTTGTCCATGGAGAGCCTCCCGTTCCTTCAGAATCGTCAATTCCTGGGTCAGCCGCAGCACTTGGGCCGTGAGCCTCGTAACGACGATCGTCAGGTGAAGAATGAATGCGAAGCAAAATAATAGTCCAAACAAAAACAGGATGGCAGGCGCATATTTAACTCCGAGCCTCGCTGCAATCCATTCGATGAAAGATACGTTAAACGAAACGATGAACAGAACCGCACTGAACAGAATCCACAGCAAAGAATACTGTTCCTTGAGCTTTTGCCGGCGGACCAATTCCAGCACCAGAAGCAGAAACAGGAAGGCCAGCACGACGGATAATACATAGATCATCATGGCTTGGACACCGCCGTTCTGTCGTAACGGATCGCACTCATCAATACGGCTAACGTTACTTTAATCATATAATAGACCGATTTCCACGGGGTAATTGAGGATTTGCCGGCTTGGCGGTCATGCATTTCCGTCGCTACCTCGGTAATCCGGCATCCTTTGCGTTTCAAATAAACGATCGACTCCACTTCGGGATAGTCCATCGGATAATAGTCGGCATACAACTCGATCACTTTACGGCCCGCAGCCCGGAAGCCGCTGGTCGTATCGGTAAAACGCTGACCGGTTACCAGCGAGACCAGGCCCGAGAAGAACACCATGCCGATCCGGCGGAGACGGGAGGAGCGATAGGAGGTCGTCTCCACGTATCTCGAACCGATGACCAGGTCATAGTCTTTTGCCTTAGCGATCAGCTTGGGGAGCTCCTCAGCGGGATGCTGCCCGTCGGCATCCATCTGCACCGCGATATCGTATCCCATGCGCTGGGCATACAGATATCCCGTCTGCATGCCTCCTCCGATCCCGACGTTGTAAGGAAGCGTCAGCACCTTGGCCCCGTCGGCTTCCGCAATCTGCTCCGTCCGGTCGGTCGACCCGTCATTGACGACGATAATGTCGGCCTCGGGCGTATGACGGCGAATGTCCCGGATGACGCCCGCAATGCTGCCTTCTTCATTATATGCAGGAATAATAATCAGCGTTTTCATAGGGATGACGACCTCCTTGCTTCAAGTCGGTCCGAACCGGAGTATCTGGCCAGCAGACGCTCGATCAGATAAGAACCGAACAGGATCAACAGCGCCATGTTAGGGTAACCGTATCGGTTGAACGCGACAAACGGAAGGTAAATGACCGTGAAATAGGCGATCGCCAACCACAGGGGCAGCAGGCGGGAGAAAGAGCATTTAACCAGCGCCCAGACGATCCCTGCCATATTCACCAGCATCAGCGCAATTTGCAGGACGTTCATCACAGGGCGGGTGATCGGCCAGATCGGACGCGAATAAAAGGGATGGAAGTACAGCTCCACCCATCTCCCCAAAGTGAACCAATATAAGTATTTCAGCGGCTCATGTTTAAAACCGTAAGAGATGACGTCCAATCCTTTTTGAATCGCCGTGCTGTCCGAGCCCTTGAACAAGGTCTCCGGATCGTACTGCGGATGGGCCTCGAAGAATCCGGCCGGCGGCAGCTGCCCGTGTATCCGGGTTCCGAGCAGGAACGGGCTGCCTCCCGAGTTGGTAAACAGAATGAACTCGTGGAAAGTGACCCAGTTGCGAATCCACCAAGGCGTCAGCAAAGCCGCATAGACGATAACGATCAGAAACATGTACTTAAGCGCGAGCCGCCAAGGGAGCTTGTCCCTCCACCAAAGCACCAGAAATACGGCGGGATATAGCGACGCATGCGGTTTGAAATAGGCGGCGGCAGCCGTTAGAACGCCGATCAGTATGTACAGGCTCGTCCGGTTACGTTCCAGCGCGAGAATAGTGACGCATACCAGAAGCAGCAGCAGCGTCCGGAAGGTTGTTTCCGACAAGATGACGCCCGAAGAGAAATAATCGGGTAAATACAACGCACTAATGATGGAGGCGATCAGACCGACCCGTGTGTTGAACAGGCGTCTGCCGATCCAGAAGATCAGATAAACGGATAAGGCCTGTTCTAGGCATTGAAAAATCCGGAAAGCGATGACGCCCCCTTGGTCTTGACCGAATATCGCCATGAAGCCGGCTAACATAAACGGCATCCCCGGCATAATGAAGGCGGACGGCCTTTCCTTGGTGTTATACGCCAGCACTCCTTCATTCAGCAGCAGCCGCGAGCTTTGAATGTACTTTACATCGTCATTGTTCGGATTCACCGGATCTCCCAGCAGAAAATAATCGTTGTACGCGAGGACGATGATGCAGGACAGAATGCCCGTAAAGGCGATCAATCCGATCAAGAGAACCCTGGCCCTGCGGCTCATTCCTGTTGGTGAGAACAAATTTCTTCAACTCCTTTACTTCATGAATGTTTTCATTTTCCTTTCAGACCCATTATATCAGTTTATATCCATAAAAAAGCTTATGCAATCCTTCAACGCTTGGAAGGCTCATAAAGTTTCAGACGGCACGCTGCATCTTTGCTCCAGCGACTGTCCGAAATCGACATGGACCGCGTTGCGAAACCCATTGGTAAACATTTCCGGTCTTCCCGATCCTCCATATCGTATACCCACTTCGCGGCACGCTGAAGCCCTGTGTCTACCTCAGGCCGGAATTGCTTTGGGCCGCCAGCGCGGCCGGGGAGAATTCCCCGGCCAGCTCCAGCAATCGGCTGCGGATCGTCTCCGCAGCGCTTGATCGTTGTACATGTCAATTCGTCTCCTGTAAGGCGACTTTTACTTTACTCGATCAAGGCAAAATACTGCTCCAGCAGATCATCCACCCGCTGCTGGAGTTGATTCCGGCCGGCCTGCAATTCGGTCAGCCGCATGGCGTCGCAGGCGGCTTCCGGCTCCAGCATGGCCGCGTCGACCGCCGCCAGCTCCGCTTCGGCGGCGGCGATATCGCGCTCCAGCTTGCTCACCGCAGCTGGATTCGGCGCCTTCGGCGGGCGGCTCGCCTCCCGGCCTGCGGCAGAGCCGGGGCCTGCCGCAGCAGCCGGCCCCGGGCCGGCAACGCCCGCCGCCGGCGCCAGGGCGGCACCGCCGCTTTGCGCAGCAGCGGTTGCCCTGCCCGTAGCCGCGCCGCCATCGCCGCGCGGCGCAACCCGCCGCTGGCTGTCCGCGCCAGCGGCCTCCGCTGCGGCTTCCCGCTTCAGCCGCTCCGCGCGGAAGTCGTCAAAATTGCCCCAAGTCACGGACAGCTGTCCGTGATCCAGCAGCCAGACCTGGCCGGCAATTTTGTTAATGAAATAGCGGTCGTGCGAAACGGCCAGGAGGGAGCCGGGGTATTCCTCCAGCGCCTCTTCAAGCGCTTCGCGCGAATCGATGTCGAGATGATTCGTCGGCTCGTCTAGCAGCAGCAGGTTGGGCTTCTTATACATCAGAATCGCCAGGCGGAGCCGGGTCCATTCCCCGCCGGACAAGCTGCGGACCTTTTTAAAAACGTCGCTGCCGTAGAACAGAAATCGGGCGAGCTGATTCCTCGCTTCTCCCGTTTCCATTCCAAGCTCATCGCGGAAGTATTGCAGCACGGTCCCTTCCTCATCGGCAGGAGCGGACTCCTGGGCCAGATATCCGGTTTCCACCCGGGAACCGAGCCGGATATCACCCGCATCAGGGGAACTCAATCCGAGAATGCTCTTTAAGAGCGTGCTCTTTCCGGCTCCGTTGCCGCCGATCAGCGCGGCGTTCTCCCCGTATCTCAGCGTCCGGGAGACTCCTTCGTACAGCTTGCGCCCGCCCGCGGATTGGCTGACCTCCGAGAGGATGAGCGCTTCTTTGCCTGAACGATCGGCCTGCTCCAATTGGAGGTCGATCCGTTTGCGTTCCAGGATCGGCTTCTTCAGCTTGACCATCCGGTCCAGCGCCTTCTGCATCGAGGCCGCGCGCCGGTGGAATCCCGGATTCGGCGGATTGGAACGGTTGCCCCATTCGATCAGCTGTTTGATCGTTTCCTGCATTTTCTTGATCTTCTTCTGCTGTTCCTGATAATCGGCGAATTGCTGGAGCAGCCGGGTTTCTTTTTCTTCCTTGTACTTGCTGTAATTGCAGTGGTACGTGAACGCTTCGCCGTCCTCGATATCGACTATTTTTTCGACTACGGCATCGAGAAAATAACGGTCATGCGAAATGACAACCACTGTACCGTCAAAAGAGCGGAGGAAACCCTCCAGCCATTCGATCGCCGCCATGTCGAGATGGTTGGTCGGCTCGTCGAGCAGCAAAATATCAGGATTTTGCAGCAGAATGACGGCAAGGCCGACCTTGGTTTTCTCACCGCCGGACAGGGAAGAGAAGGGCCGGTCATATTGGTCCTTCGGGATACCGATCCCGCCTGCAATCCGGTCGATTCCCGCCTCGATTTCATAACCGCCGCCGCGCTCAAAGCTTTCCTGAAGCCGTCCGTATTGCTGGAGGAGCGGCTCCAAATCGTTCTGTCCATCGGCTGCGGCCAAGGACATCTCGACTTCCAGGCGCGTCATTTCCGCCCGGGCCTCCAGCAGCGGCCGGAAAGCGGATTGGAGCACATGGTATACGGTCTCCTCCCGGCCGTAATCGGGGATTTGAGCGAGGGAGCCGATCACCGCGTCTTTGCGGATCATCAGCGCTCCCTGATCTGGAGCCTCGCTGCCCGTAAGCAGGCGCATCAGCGTCGTTTTGCCGGTTCCGTTCCGCCCGATCAGTCCGACGGTTTCGCCTTCTTTGATTTCGAACGATACATCGGTTAGCACCAGTTCGGCACCGTAATATTTTTGAATATGGGCACATTGAATCATCATCGTAATTATCTCCTTCGGCCAATGCCGTCCGCCCGTACCTCTTCGGAGAACAAAAAGAAGGCTGCAGGAAAAACCTGCAGCCTTCTTCACACGTACAATTTCAGTCCGTGAGGTAGGGTAGGAGCGGCATTTCGCAATTAGTTATGGATATCGAATTTGGAAAAATGGACAGACTTATCCCGTTACGGAATTCAGCATGAACATTGCCAAACATTGCCATCGGCAGTTGGCCAATTCGACTCCACGCAAACTTGCGATCCACTTCTACCCACCTCCATTCGTAAAACAAGATATTGAAAGTATATGTGCTGGCTATGGAAAAATCAAGTAATCGTACAAAAAGAAAAATTTCACATTATTGTAATGTTTGAGCCTGGATTTTTTCGGGTAATGATTGGTTTGTTGTTTATTTCCCCATTCTTTTCCTTTATAATCATTCTTAGGCCAAAAACGCAGTTTCGCCACAGCGGCTGCGCAGTGTCAATCTATGATGAAGTAAGGGGAGCCTAATTGGAAAGAACAACAGCGAAGCAAATCCTTGATGAATTGCTGGAAGTGTCAGGCAGCGAGGTCTCCGTCCATATCAAGTCCCGGTTCCCGGGGGGCCGCAATGTAGGCGGCAAGTACAGCCTCTCGGATCACTCGGTGACGATGTATCTGGGAGAGATTAAGAAGCAGTGCCTTACACTGTTCGGCTCGGTTGACGGTTGCGAGCGATTGCTCCGGATCGTCTTCGCTCATGAGCTCGGTCATGCGGAAGATGCGATGTTGGCTGAATTATCTAACCGCCTCGATATTTGTGACAGTGAGCTGGAACGGAAGAGAATCGCCCTGCGGATCGAAGAGAACGCTTGGGAGTATGCCATGAAGCTTGTACCTGATACGGACCGGCAGATGATGGATACGGTCATTTACTATTCCCTGCAGTCCTACCGCGAAGCGATCGCGCAAGAAACAGCACAGGAAATCGCCTGATACAGGCTGCACGAATATAGAACAAACCTCATTGCAAAAAGGGTTAAACCCGGCATCTCGCCGCGGTTTAACCCTTTTGTTTATTTACGCGACCAGAGGGTCGTTCGTTCTTATTGAATCTTTATATTTCCCGACGTCGTTCTGGCTTTGATCACATCCCGGGTCTGCATCGGAGAGTCGGGAGCCTTGACGTTGCCGGTCGAGGACTTCAAATCATAAATTCCTTTGAATTCAGGGTCTGCACTTAAGGTGATATTACCGGAGGTAAGGGAAATGTCCAGTGAATCGGAGCGTTGGTTGGTCAATGTAATATTGCCGGACGTGCTCTTGATCACGCCATCCCCGGTGAAATTCTTGAGTCGGATATTGCCGGAGCTTAACTTGGCATCGATCGCACCTTCCGCGTCTTCAACAGAAAGTTCGCCCGAGGTTCCGTGGGCGGTTAGATTCCCTTGAATCTGCTCTACTTTTACATTGCCCGAGCCGATTCTGATCTCGGTTTCTCCCTTAATCTCAGAAGCCTTCAAATTGCCGGATGTCGCCTTCATCGTCAAATGCTCGGAGGTAATGGAAGAAGCGGTCAAGTTCCCCGAAGACGTCGTCAGCTCAATATTTTTGGCGCTCAAGCCTTTAAATTGTCCGCTATTGGAGTGCAGCTTGAAGTTAATTTGATCGATCATGGCCGGATCGGTTAAGGCCACGGTCATATGCTGCTTGCTGGATTGGAAGTTGATGACCATAAAACTCCACTTATTTGACCTCGAAAGATCGAGGTTGACATTCGGGCCGGACACAGTTGTTTTTTTCAGTCTGTTGATCGTATCCTCGGCCATGTTGCCGCGAATCTCGATATAATTGGTTCCGTTCGTGCTTTCAATGACCTCGACATCGATATCATATCCGCTTTCTACCGTTAGAGAATTCAATGATTCCAAGGTCCATTTTTGCTCGTGATAAGGATCCTCATCCCCAAAATTAAAGCTCTGATAAGCCATCCCGGCAAAACCGATAATGATTAAAATAATGGCCAGCAAAGACCACCTTTTGTTATTCATGTCCCGCTCCTCCTTTGGCTACCCGTACATTCCATCTCCAATAAGATACGCTGATCAGGACCAGCGCTTTAAAAATATAACGCGAGGCAATGGCGAGAAAAATGCCCACACCCACCAGGGCTACCGTAGCGTAGGTTTTTGCAGCAAAATATCCATGACCTGCGAAATAATCAAGCACGACTGCCAGCGGACTGAGTAATCCTGCCAGAGCAGAGGCGGCCAAAGCGATTCCGACAGACCAGAAGGAGATTAATAGAGGAACGAGAATCAGGTTCAGGAAAAACAGTCCGATATAAACCATCGTCGTTACGGCTCCGCCGCGCCGTTTCACAGGCTGTTGTCTGACAGGCGTCTGGATGGGGGCCGGCTCTGGATTGGCCGGATTAAACCAGTATACGGGTTCTTTGGGGGCAAAGCGTCCGTCGATGGCTTCTTTGGCCAGCTCGGCGGGATTTCCCAGCTCCTGCGCAATTTCTTCCTCGGTTTTACCGTTTTGCAGGGCAAAGGCGAAATGTGCCTCGTAATCTTCCATCAGTTCGCTTCGTTCTTCCGGCGGCAGAACCGAAAGATGGTCATGAAGCTGCGCCAAAAACTGACTTTTATTCATAAGCGGCTTCCTCTCTCGATTAAATTAGATACGCTTTTTACAAATTGCTTCCACTCGATAACCAGCTTTTTCATATAATGTTCACCTTCGGGCGTCAGCTTGTAATATTTACGCGGCGGGCCTTCCGTGGATTCCTGCAGATAGGTTGTGCAGTAGCCCTCGCCGACGAGTCTCCGGAGCAGGGGATAGAGTGCTCCCTCCGCAACCTCGATATGCTGGGACACGGATTGGGCGAGCTCATATCCATAGCGGTCACGCTCATGGATTAGCACCAGCACGCATAATTCCAAGGCGCCTTTCTTAAATTGGACGCTTATATCCAATGATATCGCCTCATTTTCGCTGTTTATTAATTTCTAGTACTGAATATTGATTAGTATTGCTGAATAGATAGTATCATACAGTACTGATTAATGCAACATAGTGAATTGCGTTCCTCTAAAAATGGGCTGTTCCCACATGAAAATAGCGATTGGAAAAGGGGATGAACCCTAATCCAATCGCTATATGAAGCCGCTCATTCCACACGCAGTTTCTATTCCCGGCTTCCGTACTGCGGGCTGAGCCGGGGCAGATCTTCCGTAGCCGGTCCTTCGATCACGGCGCCGGTATAGTCGAATCTGGAGCCATGGCAAGGACAATCCCAGGAGCGTTCGGCCGGATTCCATTTGCATTCGCATCCCATATGCGTACAGGTGGTGTCCACCAGATAGATGTTTCCCTCGGGGTCTCTGTAGGCGCCGGCTTTTTTGCCCAGATGCTTGACGGCTGCGCCTTGATCCGGCATGAGATCCTCGACTTTTCGATGGACGATGTCAACTTTGCCGGATACTAATTCTTTGGCAACGTTGGCATTTTGTACGACCAGGTTCTTGATTCCGGGATTAGCTTTGAAACGGGAAGGGGTGAATAGCTCGGCATACCGGCTGTCTTTGCCCTGAATCAGGTCGGAAATCAGCAAGGCGGACAATGTGCCGCTGGTCATGCCCCATTTGCCGAAGCCCGTAGCTACGAAAATATGCGGGTGGCTGGCGGTGATGGGGCCGATATAAGGAACCTGGTCGATGGTCGCCAGATCTTGGGCGGACCAGCGGTAGGGAACGCTCTTCGCGCCGAATGTCATGCCGCCGAATTTCTCAAGCTCTTCGTAGTGCTTGATCGTACAATCGCTTTGTCCGGTCTTATGCGATTCCCCGCCGACCAGAATCACTTCTTTGCCGTCCAGCTCGGCGGCTCTGAGCGAACGCTTCGGATTGCCGCAGTTGATATACATTCCCCCGGCGTAAGGAGTTTCGGGTTCGATCGCTACGACATAGGAACGATCGGCATGAAGCCGGGTGAAGTAGAGTCCGCCCCCATCGTAGAAAGGAAAATGCGAAGCTGAAATAGCGCTCCTGCACGTAATCGTCACGCCCGACTCCGTCTTCAGCAGCAGCTTTCCGTCTCCGGTCTCTTCAGCGGAATCGGCCATGGTCGTATTTTCATAGAAATCGCCGCCATGCTTGATTACATAGTCGACTAGCGTATTCAAATATTGAAGCGGGTGAAACCGGGCCTGATCCGGCATTTTGACCGCTCCTTTGACTACAATCGGAAGCGGAATCGTATCGCACCATTCTCCCGGCAGATTCAGCTTTTCATAAGCGGCCCACTCTTTTTCAAGCTGCTGTAACTGATCATCCGAATCTGCATACAAGTAGGCGTCTTCCTTAGTAAAGCCGCAGTCGATATCATGCTCGCGAACGGTTTCTCCGATAAAGCGGAGGGCGTCCCGGTTAGCTTCAAAATACAGCCGGGCTCCTTCTTCCCCGAAATGGGAAATCAGCTGGTCATAGATCAGTCCGTGTTGGGCGGTCACTTTCGCCGTGGTATATCCGGTCGTCCCGTCCAGGATTTTACCCGCATCGACGACGGCCACCTTATATCCTGCTTTTACAAGCAAATAGGCCGAGGTAATTCCGGTAATTCCGGCTCCTGCGATAAGGACATCGGCCTGAATGTCCTCTTTCAGCGCGGGAAATGAAGGGAAAGACGATGTTTCTCTCCACAGCGATTCCGGATATCGGGGAAGTCCGGGAGAGGTGAACGAACTGCTGTTCATAAGAGGGTCCTCCTTGTTGGTTTATTGTCTCATTATTACCACTGCAAGGAGATAAGAAACGAGGTCAGGGGCCTTCGCATGAAAAAGGAATGAAAAGCAGATACTGGGATCAGGATTCGATATGGATAGGAGCTGCTTAGTATGATACGCAATCGGTCCCGCGGCCGGACCGGCCAGCAAAACAGGAACGCGCAGAACGGAGATTCGCTGAAATCTGAAGTTTCCGGGAAAAACATAAATTCTTCCGATGCAAGGGCATTTTCGGGACATCTGAAGAGCATGCTGGACCTCATCCGGGAAGAATCGGGGAACAGCCCCGATATCGTCATCCGGCAATTTGAAATCGGGGAGCCCGCCTCCCGTCAGGCTGACGCGGCCGTTGTATTTCTTAACGGGCTCAGCGATGAAAGAACGATAAACAACGTAGTAATGAGATCCTTGATCGAATTTAAACCTGATCCGAACCTTGTCACCGACCCTGACCGCCTGATGGAGACGATTTTAAATGAGGCGCTCGCTTCGGGGGATTGCTCAATCCACATGGATTGGAAGGATATGCTGTTGTCGGTCTTATCCGGAGATACGGTTATTTTACTGGAAGGCTGCGAAAAAGCGCTTGTGATCAGCACCCCGGGCGGGGAGTGGCGCGCAGTGACCGAGCCTTCATCCCAACTCGTCGTCCGTGGGCCGAAGGATAGCTTTGTCGAGTCGATCGGCATCAATATTTCGCTTATCCGCCGCCGGATTAAAAATCCCGACCTGTGGCTTGAAACAATGAAGATTGGAACCGTATCCCATACCCATGTGGGGATTATGTACCTCAAAAGTTTGGCGGACGAAAATCTGGTGGAGGAAGTGAAGCGGCGTCTTCATGCCATAAAGATTGAAGCCGTGTTGGAGTCCGCTTATATTGAGGAATTTATCCAGGACGAGACGTTTACACCCTTCCCGACAGTGTTCAATACGGAACGGCCGGACGTCGCGGCCGGAAACCTGCTGGAGGGCAGAATCGTACTCCTGGTGGACGGTACTCCGTTTGTACTGATTCTCCCTACCGTATTTGCCCACTTTTTTCAATCTCCCGAAGACTATGCCCAACGTTATGACATCACGATCTTGATGCGCCTTATCCGCTATATCAGCTTCATCATTCTTTTGTTGGGGCCCTCGGTGTATATTGCACTGACTACCTTTCACTACGAAATGATCCCTTCCCTCCTGCTGATCAGCTTCGTGGCGCAGAGGGAGGGGGTTCCTTTTCCGGCCTTTGTCGAGGCGATGCTAATGGAAGTCGCCTTTGAGATTCTACGGGAGGCCGGCGTCCGAATGCCAAGAGCCATCGGCCAAACGGTTTCGATCGTGGGTGCACTGATTTTGGGACAGGCAGTAGTGGAGGCGGGAATCATCACGCCGGTCATGGTTATCGTCGTTGCGCTCACGGGTATTGCCAGTTTTGCGCTCCCGGCTTACAATCTATCGATTGCCGGCCGGTTGATCCGGTTTTGTTTCATGGTGTTGGGAGGCATGTTCGGCTTCTACGGTATTACGCTCGGACTCATTGCACTCGTGGCGCACATGAACAGCTTGCGTTCTTTTGGAGTGCCTTATTTGGCTCCGCTCAGCCCGTTTGTTATGCAGAGTCAGAAGGATACGATTCTAAGATTGCCGTTCTGGACATTAAACAACCGTTCCCGAAAGATCGGCAACCACAAGACCAACATCGAGAAAGCCGAGGAAATTGCGCCGCTCGGAAGGCCAGGACAGCAAGACGGGTCAGGCGGGAACAGGCAGTGAGGCGAGTTGCATCAAGCTCGAATTTCACCCAAGGAGAAACGGTAACCTATGGTACAAAAACGGACGAAGACAGCGGCATTTCTGGCGCTCGCCTTCCTAATAATCATTACATCGGGATGCTGGGATGCCAGGGAACTGAATAGAAGAGCGATTGTTTCGGGCATTGGCATTGACCGTTCCAAGGAAGGATTTCTGGTCTCGCTGCAGGTTATCATTGCGGATGAGATTTCTGGAAAAATCGGCCGCGGAGGGACCCCGACTTCGGTGTATAGCGCTTCCGGGCGAAGTGTGGTGGAAGCGATGCGAAATGTATCGCTGAAAGTACCGCGCCTAATTTCAACGGCTCAAACCAGGATGGTAGTAATATCCGAGGAAGTCGCCAGGGAGGGCATTTCCGGCATTGTCGATTTTCTCGATCGGGATTCGGATCTCAGATTGTCCACCCAATTGTATGTCGCCAGAAAGGGGACCAGAGCGCTTGATATTGTCTCGGCGATTACCCCGCTCGGGAGGATTACCGCCTATGCACTGGTTCAGAAAACGGAATTGGCTGCCAATGAGCTGGGGGCTAATTTTTCCCTCGAGATTGACGATGTGATCCGGGGTTTGCTGGCTCCTGGAGGGGGGCCGGTTATGAACGGATTGAATATTCTGGGGGATCTCAAGAAATCGGGGGACAAGAGCAATTTGGAGAGAACGAATGCCCAAGGAGTCGTCATCATTGATGATATGGCCATATTCAAGGGCGATAAATTAGTGGGCTGGATGGATCTCGAAGAGTGCAAAGGCCTCGTATGGGCCATGAACAAGATGAAGAAAACGGTGGTAGTTGTAAAGGATGAAACAGACCATGAAGAGATCACAATGGATGTTTTTGAAACAAGCACGGCAACGAAAGTGGATATTTCCAATCCGCTGAAGCCGGTCATCCAATTAAGGGTGAAGCCGCAGATTTCGATTCGCGAGGCGGGGACATCGACCGATTTACGGGATCCGCGCGTATTGGCGAAGATCGAGGAGAAGGCGAACAAGGTCATCGCTGCGAAGCTCGAGGGCGCGGTAGCAAAAGCCCAGGGGCTTAAAAGCGATATATTTTATTTTGGACAACAGATAGAACGTCAGAACCCCAAAGTCTGGTCGAGAATCAGCGGTCAATGGGAAGCGATTTATCCGACAATCGAGGTCCGGTGTGAGGTGGAATCTATAATCCGCAATACTCAGATGAGGGACCGTTCCTACAAGTACAACATCAAGAGCAAATAAAGAAGGAGGGATGTCGCCGCCATGGACAAGACAAGAATCAGCTCTTTACAATTTTTTTCGTTGATGGTGCTGTTTCAGATGGGGACTGCGCTGGTCGTAAACGTGGGGATATTGGCCGGCAGGGATGCCTGGCTGGCTATTCTGGTCGGTATGGCTGCCGGAAGCTTGCTGTTTGCCGTTTATGCCAATCTGAATAAGCTGTTTCCGGACATGCAGCCCACTTCTTATTGCAAAGTGCTTCTCGGAAAATACCTCGGAACGGCGGTCGGCATCGCTTATGTGGTGTTTTTTCTGCATAAGGCTTCCCGGGATTTGATGGATGGGGGATTACTGGTTCTGGCTTCTGCGCTGAAGGAGACCCCGCTCATGATTATCAACTTATTGATGATTCTGACGGTAGCCTATGCGCTTCATAAAGGAGTCGAGGTCCTGGCTCGTACGGCATTCATATTTTTGATTGTCGTCATGGTGATCGGGGCGTTTATCGTACTGGTGGTCTTTTTTTCGGATATTATGAATCTCAATCGGTTGCGACCGATTCTTGGCGGAGGAGTTAGGGATGTATTTGTGTCCGTGTACCGTCAAAATTATCAATTTCCGTTTGCGGAGGTCATCTGCTTCGTAACTGTCATGCCGTCGTTAAGCAACAAAAAAGGGGGGGTGAAGGCAGGGTATCTTGCGATCCTATTATCGGGACTGATCCTCTCGGGCGCCATAGCGTCTACGATTGCTGTGCTCGGCGTCGATATAACCGAAAGGTCGGTCTTCCCTTTATTGACGATGATCGGGAAAGCCTCCATTGCGGACTTCATACAGCGCACCGATATTCTGGTGGTCATGATCCTGATTATCGGCGTATTTTTCAAAATAAGCTTGTTTTATTATGCGGCGGTCATCGGAATGTCGGATATTTTCAAGATCCCGTACAGGAAGCTGCTGTATCCGGTTGCTGTAGTCATTTTGCTATTTTCCCTGATGATTTCCCGCTCTTTCAGCGATCATCTGACCAAGGGAGGAGAAGTTCTGTACAGAGTGGATCCTGTATTCTTTGTCGTTATTCCTTTGATCCTGTTTCTTGCCGGCTTTGTTTATAAGTTTCGCTTAAAAAGGCAGGGTCGGAGCGGGGCTCAGAGTCGGGAAGATGACCGGAGTCCGAATTAGAACCTGTGTTTGAGTTAAAATCGGAAGAATGATCGGCCTGGGCATGACTGCTCCTTTTGCTCATGAATTTACGGTGAAGATCCGGTACGATCATGAATATGATCAAGGCCGCCAGCGTTAATTTTTGGGTTAAGGTCACCATGCCATAGTTAAAGTTCTTCCAGAAAGTATACCAGGGCTGCCCGAGCAAAACGTCCACAAAGATCGCATAGACAAGGCCAAGCGATAAGAATATTAGGGTGACCAGGTATTTTTTGATCAGCAACGGAACCCCCTCCTTTTTTTTAGTATGAAAAAATAAACGCCTTAACATGCAAGCCTACATTGAAGAAGTAAAATTGACTATTCATGAATTAAGACTTATACTAAGTCTAAAATAGTCATTAAAGGAATGATCCAATATATGAAATCCTTAAATTTGACGACCCAGCGCAAAGCCGTTTATGACGTCGTTCGGAATGCCGACGATCACCCGACTGCGGCTGAGGTCATGAACAGACTGGTTGAGCAAGGCTACAATTTTGCATATGGAACGGTATATAATTCACTTCGATATTTGGCGGACAAAGAAATGATCCGCGAATTGAAGCTCGGCGAGGCGGCCAGCCGCTACGATGCCAAGCTGGATGATCATCAGCATATTTTGTGTGAAGTGTGCGGACGGGTGGACGAGGTGATGTCCCAGGTGCCCGAGGAATGGAGCAGTACGGTTGCCAAAGAAACCGGGTATGACGTGCATCATGCCCATGTAGTATTCGGGGGGGTGTGTCCATCGTGTCGGCAGAAGAAGTGAAGACCCGGGGGCGCGTTCAAGCTGGAACTGTAACCCCGTTCAGACGGCCGGAGGAAAGCGGCAAGGATGTCCTGGACCATTTCGACGGCCGGGAAATGTGTCCGGTAACGCAGCGGGTAATTCTGGTCAGTCCGTTTCCCGGAGGAATTCACGAACTGGTTCGCGATTTGTCCGAGGACTGCTTCGACGTCCTGGTGTTCCATCATTGGGAGCAAGGAATCCGCAACGCACAAACGGCGGACCTGCTGATTTTCGACCTGACTCCGTTTCAAGATCCGGAGGAAGCGGCTCTCGTGAAATCGCTGGTACAGGATGCGGGCAATGTTCCGTCTCTGCTGCTGGTTAATGAGACACTCCTTCCGAAGCTGGATCAAGGAATGATGAATCAAGAGCTTCTCGTATGGCCGGCGCGTCCGGGAGAGATTAACTATCATGCCCAGCGCATTATCCGCAACGGAGGCCAACGGACGCCGGCATCGCGTCTGATGACCGGGACTTCTCCGGCAATCTTCAAGGATCTGTGGATCGATCGCAACAAAATGGCCGTATACCGCAGCGGGGCCAAGATCGGCCTGACCAAGACCGAATATGAACTGCTGGTAAAATTGCTGGAACGGGAAGGCTCCGTTCTATCGCGGGAAGAACTGCTTACGGAAGTATGGGGAACCTCGTTCCTGGGCGGCAGCAATATCGTTGACGTTCACATTAAGAGCTTGCGAAAGAAACTCGGAGACCGCGCGGTAAACTCGATATATATTGCAACCGTAAGAGGGGTAGGTTACCGTTTGGCGGATTGAGAACAAGCGGCGGGGTTCGTGCGGATAGGCAATGTTATGATGAAAATACAAAAGGGCTGTCCCAAAAGCATGCGGCTTGGGGGCGGCTCTTCATTTTTATTAAAGCTGATACATATCCTAGTTTTTGGGGATTACGCGGGTCCACTCTAAAGGAAATGAAGCCGGAGATGTCGAAATAGGTAAACTTGTAAAGATTTTTGAAGAGGGGATCTGTATTCATGAAAAAACGCGTCAGAATCACCTTGCTAGTGTCTACTGTTGTTGCCGCCCTGGTTCCGATTTTACTGGAGTTTCTGATTTCGAGTGAGATGGAAGGAAGGACCTTGATCATTGCAGGCGTTTCGCTGGTAGTCGCGGCAGCGGCGGCCTGGTTTGCGATCCGCAGCATCGCTGTTCCGCTGGACCGGTTGGGCGAATCGGCCCGGTTAATCAGTCAGGGAGATTTAACGAAACGGGTCGATGGATTAAACAGATCGGATGAAATCGGTATCCTTAGTAATCATGTGCAGCGTATGGTCGATAACTTGAACGATATGATCACCAGCGTACACGATACGACGAACCGCGTGTCCGCCTCGGCGCAGCACCTCTCCGCCGGTGCGGGGCAAACGACGAAAGCGATTCAGGACGTCACCGTTGCGATTCAGGAAATGGCGGCAGGCAGCGAGCAGCAAATGAATAACATCGAAACCGGCATTCGGGGCGTAGAGGAGATGTCCAGTCAGGCCGTTGTCATTTCCGAGCATATTCGGACATTTACAGAAACCATGGAGCGGACGACGGCGGTGGCTGAGGAGGGGAATTCCTCCGTAATCAGCGTCGTTGAGAAAATAGAGCACATCCAGCATACCGTCGAAGAGCTGGGATCCGTAATCGAAACGTTAAGCGAGCTTACGGAGAATATCGGAGGCATCGTAGAGGTGATCACGGGGATCGCCAAGCAGACGAATATGTTGGCTTTGAACGCTTCCATCGAAGCGGCCAGAGCCGGGGAACAAGGAAAGGGCTTTGCCGTGGTGGCCTCGGAAGTGCGCAAGCTGGCTGAGGGGTCGGAAAAGTCGGCCCACCAAATCGAAGAATTGATCGGCAGCATCCAGTCGGAGGTCCGCCGTGCGCAGAATTCGATGGAGAACGCCAAGCAAGGCGTGGAAGAAGGAATTATCGCAGTGGATACGTCCGGCCGTTCCTTTTCGCGGATCCGCAAAGCGGTCCGGGGAACCGCCGATAAGATTGAGGGCGTGCTGGCATCGTCTCAGGAATTGGCTGCCGGCGCCGGAAAAGTTACCGAATCGATAAGCGGCATACGCGTCGTAGCCGAAGAGTCGGCCGGAAACACACAAACCATTTCGGCGGCGGCCGAGGAGCAGCTTGCCTCCATTGATGAAATCGCCTCTTCCTCAGCGGAATTGTCCCGGATGGCCGTAAAGCTTCAGGAACTGGTCGGGAAATTCAAGGTACAGAAGCTCTAGGATTGACTTGAATTGGCGAAGGCTTAATCGGGAAGAGACAGAAAGAGGCCGCGAGAGACCTTGAATAGGAGGGAATACATGGCACGCAGATTGGAAGGGAAAAGAGTGGCCATCACCGGTCCGCGCCGCTCGGAAGAGCTCGGTAAACTGGTCGAAAATATGGGAGGCATTCCTTTATACAGACCCGCCCAGGGGACCGTGCTGTTGGAGGATCTGGATTTGAGAAACGGTCTCGTTGCCTGGGCCTCCCATCCGCCGGATTGGTCGATATTTACGACCGGGATGGGAATCGACGCGCTGTTCGATATGGCCGAGGACATGGGAGTTGCCGAGGATTGGCTGAATATCCTTCAAAACAGCAGCATTGCCGCGAGAGGATACAAGACGGCAAATGTACTGAAGAAGCGTGGGCTTACCCCGATTGTAAGGGATGACGACGGCAGCACTGAAGGGCTGATTCGCGGTTTGGCGGAACATGATTTCCAAGGGAAGGACGTTATCTTGCAGCTCCATGGCGATCCTGCCCCCAGACTGGTATCCTGGCTTGAAGAGCAGGGGGCTTCTTGCAGACAAATTCTTCCGTACCGGCATATCGCTCCGCCCCGCGAAGAACTTGATCTGTTGCTTGCGGACCTGATCGAGGGGCGGCTGGATGCCGTGACGTTTACGAGCGGCCCGCAGGTCCGGTTTCTGATGGAGCATGCAGCTGGTCAGGGAAAACGGGAAGCCTTGATGGATGCGCTGCAGGGCCCTGTCATCGCTGTGGCGGTCGGCAAAGTCACAGCGCAAGGCTTGTTTGAAGCGGGAGTTCCCCGTGTGGTAGCTCCGCGCGAGGAACGCATGGGCAGCATGATGGTGGAGCTGGCCAAATACTATGCTGGAGAGACGGAACCCCTGACAGGTGAAAGAAAACCTGCTCCGGACGAGAAAATCGGGGAGTAGGTAGTATTTGGCGGAACCATGGGTATTACTATGGTAAGGGCTATGCTTTTCGATCACATGAATGTACGGGAAAGGATGTTTAGCATGAGCGATTTGTTAAAGAAGGCCATCTCATTGGGGTGGGGACTTACGATTGTCAGCAAAGAAAAGGTGGAAAGCCTTGTCGATGATTTAGTCAAACGCGGCGAGCTCGCGCCTTCGGAATCCAAACAGCTTGTGGAGCGTCTGATCGATAAAGGGGCGGAAGAACAGAACCGCTTCAAGGAATTAGTGAACGAACAAGTAAAATCCGTACTGCAATCCATGGGCCTTGCTTCGGCCAAGGAAATGGAAGAATTGGCGCGACGGGTGGCCGAACTGGAAATTAAGCTCGCCGAGCTGCAGCAGCCGTAAGCCATGGGCATCCGTGTCCGGCATTCCGGCCGTTATCGTGAGATCGCCATGGCGCTGATGCGCCATGGCTTCGGCTATATGGCCGAAGAAATCGGGCTGAATCGGCTTTTCGCCGTGCCGCTCCGCTGGATTCACAAGACCGAGGTGGGCAGCCTCTCCCTGGGAGAGAGGATTCGGCTTGTGCTTGAAGAGCTTGGCCCGACGTTCGTCAAGCTGGGCCAGCTCGCCAGCACCCGTTCGGATCTGCTTCCGGAGCCGATTATCGCAGAGCTCGTGAAGCTTCAGGATCAGGTGCCGCCGTTTTCGGGCGAGGAGTCCCTCGCTATCATCGAGCAGGAATTCGGGATGCCGGCTGCCGAACTGCTGGCCCAATTCGAAGAAGTACCTATAGCCGCGGCGTCGATCGGACAGGTCCATAAAGGGCAGCTTGTTACCGGCGAGGTTGTAGCCATAAAAATTCAGCGCCCCGGCGTGGTGCCCCAGGTCGAACGGGACTTGGATATTCTCAAGAACCTGACGGGTGCGGCCCAAAAGCACTGGCCTTGGGTCAACCGGTATCAAATTCCGCAAATGGTGGAAGAGTTCTCCCGGTCGATCACGGCCGAATTGGATTACAGCATCGAGGGCCGGAATATGGAGAAGATCCGCAGGCAATTTAAGGACAGCCAAGAGGTCTGCATTCCCGGAGTCCATTGGTATTGCTCCACGTCCAAAGTTTTGACGATGGATTATGTGGAGGGCATTCATTTGAACCGGATGACCGAGCTTCGGAAGGGCGGGTTCGACACTAAGGAGATCGCCGAGCGATTGGTGAACGCCATGTTCGAGCAGATTTTTGAGGGCGGACACTTTCATGCGGATCCGCATCCCGGCAACCTGCTCGCAACCCGGGACGGAAAGCTGGCCTTTATCGACTTCGGCATGATCGGACGCTTAAGCCCCGAGATGCGGGATCATCTTTCCTCGCTCGTGATCGCCTTGATGCGGCGCAGCAATGAGGGAATGCTCCGGGCCATCCTGCGAATGGGACTGCTGGAAGATACGCGCGATTTGAACGCATTACGCACGGACCTTGAACGGCTTCATGATCGCTACTATGATATCCCGTTTTCGGAAATCAGCATCGGAGAAGCGCTGAACGATCTGTTTGCAACCGCCCAGCGGCACCGGATTGTTTTGCCGCCGGATTTGCTTCTGCTTGGCAAGGCGCTGCTCACTCTGGAAGGCGTGGCGATCAGTCTGGACCCGCAACTTCGGATTCTCGATTTGGCGGAGCCTTACGGCAAGAAGCTGCTGCGGGAGAAGTTCGGCAGCCGCCGCCTGGGGAAACAGCTCATCGGCGGGGCCGTCGACTTTGCGGAAGCGCTGACGGGTTTTCCCCAGCAGGTGAACCGCCTTTTCACTTTGCTCGGCAAGGGCAAAGTGAAGATGGAGATGAGCGTGCCGGAAATGGAGCATTTCCTGAAGAAGCTCGACCAAATCGGAAACCGGCTCTCCTTCAGCATTGTTCTATTGGCATTCAGCATTATTATGGTCGGACTTATTATCGGCTCCTCCTTAACCCGAATGCCCACCGTGCTGTGGAACATCCCTGCTATCGAAATCGGTTTTGTGGTCGCTTTTCTGATGGTCATTTGGCTGCTGTATTCCATCTTCCGTTCGGGGAGGTTTTGACGGGCCAAGTCTAAATTGCCGGTACGCCTGAAGGCTGCCGGCTTTTTTTGACATTCCCCTACTTCTCCGATTTTTTTAACGAACCTGAGGAACGCTATTTCGTGATAATTTACTGTTTGTTTAGGCTAACGAATCTGAGGATTCTTATTTGAAGATTTTGACCCTTTTTTGGCTGGAAATTGAAGAATAACGTGTACTGAGTTCGTTAAAATCTAAATTTACTAGTTTTCGATCGGATAAGGCTTCCTAGGTTCGTTAGAATTGGAGGGACTTGGAGGACTTGGAGGACTTGGAGGACTTGGAGGACTTGGAGAGGGCTATATTTCTTCGATCTCATGTGGGATTTGGCGGACAGAGGCCAGGTTCTTCGTTATCCGGATGAAAACTTAAAAGGTAGCCGGATTTTCGAGACAATCTCTGTTACAATAAAAAGGCCCGCTTTTAGAATTAGGAAGACAAGGGAAAAATGTGGCTAATCCAATGCCGGGCTAATAACTAATGAGGTGAACTTTTTGACAACTTTTCAGAAAATGGGTCTATCGACGGCCGTTTTACAAATATTGCAGGGACAAGGGATCGTGAATCCCACTCCGGTACAGGAAAAGGCTATTCCTGAGCTGCTTGCGGGGGAGGATGTCATCGTCCAGGCCCAAACGGGCACCGGAAAAACATTGGCGTTCTTGCTGCCGATCATGGAGAAAATCCGGACGGACCGTCCGGATGCGCAGGCGCTGATCATTACGCCGACGCGCGAGCTTGCGATTCAGATTACCGCGGAAGCGCGGAAACTGGCGGCAGCCCGCGAAGGCATGTCCGTGCTGGCCGCTTACGGCGGGCAGGACGTGGAGCGGCAGCTCCGCAAGCTGCAGAACGGGACGCAGCTCGTCATCGGTACGCCGGGCCGGCTGTTGGACCATTTGCGCCGGGGCTCGCTGACGCTCGGCTCTGTCCGTATGCTGGTGCTGGACGAAGCGGATCAGATGCTGCATATGGGATTTTTGGCCGAGGTGGAGGAAATTATCCGCCTTGTTCCGCGCAGCCGTCAAACGATGCTGTTCTCGGCAACCATGCCCGATAACGTAAAACGTTTGGCCAAGACGTATATGCAGCAGCCCCGCGATATCCGGATCGCCGAAACCTCCCGCGTGACGCTGGACAGCATCCGGCAAATTGTCGTGGAATGCACGGACCGGAACAAGCAAGAGGCATTGATCACGATGATCCGGCAGCACCGTCCGTATCTGGCGGTAATTTTCTGCCGTACGAAACGCCGGGCAAGCACGCTGAATGAAGCGTTGCAAGAGGCGGGCTTTGCTTCGGACGAGCTCCATGGCGACCTGTCGCAGTCGAAGCGCGAACAGGTGATGCGCGCATTCCGCGACGCCAAGCTGGAATTGCTGGTCGCGACCGATGTAGCGGCCCGAGGCATCGACGTTGAGGGCGTCACGCACGTATTTAACTACGACATTCCGCAGGATGTCGATAGTTACATCCACCGGATCGGCCGGACGGGCCGGGCCGGGGAGAAGGGCATCGCCGTGACGTTTGCGGCGGTGAAGGATGTGGAAGCGCTCCGGAACATCGAGCGCGGTATTGCCCGCCGCCTGGAGCGGCAGCGGTATGAGAAGAGCGGAGTGTCCGCCGTAGGCGGCAGCGGCAAGCCTGCAGGCACCGGGCAGGGACGTTCCGCCGCGGAAGGACAGGAGCGCAGCCGGAAGGGCAGCGGATTCGGCGGCCGGAACGGCCAGGGCCAAGGGCAAGGCGGCGGACGCGGCGGATCCTCGGGCCGGGGGAAACCGGGAACCGGCGGCCAGGCGGGCGGCGCAGCAAGAGGCGGGCGCAGCCAGGACGGCGGCGCGAAGCGCGGCTCCAGGAATGCATCCGGCAGCGGGCGCGGCGGACGTGATCAGAGCCCTGGAGGCAGACGCGGCCGGAATGAGGGCGGCCGTCGCGGGCGTTAATCACCCGGGCACCGCTAATTTAGAAATGAAAAGGCAGCCGCCCGTTCTTTGAGAATGGGGGCGCCTTTTAGATACGATTACCAGCAACTAAAACGTCCGCAGAGGCGTCAGTATAGAAACACACACACATGGGGGGAATCATAATGAAGCTTCGGACGGGTTGGGGAGCGACAACATCGGCTGTCGTCCTTGTGATGGCTGCCGTTTTATTTACAGGATGCGGCAAAGATAAGCCGGCGGATACTGAACCATTGAATCAGACACCGGGAACCGAACTGAATGATGCAGGGAATACAGGTGCAAATGAAGGTGTTAATGGCGGGTCCGGCAGCGGAACCGATGGCAATACCGATAATGGGGCTAATGGCGAGACCAACACTGGAGCGGATCAGGGAGATACTTCCGCAGCAGGTGGAGGGACAGATTCCGGTACGGCAGAAGAAGGGAACGGAGCAAAGCCGGATGCAAGTCAGTCCGCAGCGGCCGATGCCGACAGCGTGGCCGTGCTGGTGAACAAGGAATTCGCCTTGCCGGAGGATCATAAGCCTGGCGATCTCGTCTATCCGGACGTTCGCTTCACCTTTAAAGAGAAGATCGAGAAACGCATGATGCGCAAAGAGGCCGCTTCGGCTTTGGAGAAATTGTTTGAAGGCGCGGAGAGCGACGGAATTTACTTGGCCGGCGTTTCGGCGTATCGTTCCCACAGTACGCAGACATCGCTTTTCAACCGTTATGTAAAAAAGGACGGATTGGAAAAGGCTAAAACCTACAGCGCGGTGCCAGGGCATAGCGAGCATGAAACTGGCTTGGCCATCGACGTGTCGGGCAGCGACGGCAAATGCGCCGCGGAGGATTGCTTCGGCGATACCGAGGAAGCGAAGTGGCTGGCGGAGCATGCATCGGAATATGGCTTCATTATTCGTTATCCCGAAGGTAAAGACGATATTACCGGCTACAAATACGAGCCATGGCATCTTCGTTATGTAGGCAAGGAAATTGCATCGGATATCGCCGAACGGGATATTACGCTGGAAGAGTATTACGATGCCGTGCCGGTAGCCAATCCTTAAGCGATCAACACGGTTAGAACGACGGATTGATTCACGATTCTGCGTGCGGGTTATGTACTAACGAACTCTATATCTCAGAAGGAGGCGTTATGCATGTCCGAACATAACCATGTTGTAAACAAGGAAGGCCAGACAGCGCTGGGAAGAGTGGATGCGGCGCTAGACCGGATGGATGATAAGGCAAAGGATGAAATTCTGGAGAGTTTCGATACTTTTAAAAAATATTTGGGTTTACGGGTCGAGCTCGCGGAAAATATCGGCTTGAGCGAGGAGACGATGGCAAAAGCGGCTGAGCGGATCGGCAATTATCTGGCAGCCAAAGAGGAGCCTCGCAACCGGGAAGAGAAGCTGCTCCAGGAATTGTGGAAGGCCGGGAATTCGGAGCAACAGCATGCGCTGGCGCATATGTTGGTGGGGCTGGCTCAGAACGCTCGCGAAAACAAATGAATTTAAACTTAGTAAAGGGGCGCCTGTCAAGGCGCCTCTTTGTCGTCTTCGGACATAAATTCCTGTTGACAAGTGATAATGATTATCAGTATCTTTAGAAAGTAGAGAAGATTACGGAAATCTTTTTTGGACCTCATTTTCAGGTCATATACGGAAAGGAAGATGGTCATGGCGTCATTGAAGACCTCCCATTTGGATATAGCGTATGAGGACCGGTTGATTGTCCAGGATTTGAATATATCGATCCCCCAAGGGAAAATTACGGCTTTGGTAGGTGCGAACGGGTCGGGGAAATCGACGATTTTAAAAACGATGGCCCGGATTTTGCAGCCTAAGGGAGGAAGCGTACTGCTTGACGGCAAGTCGATTCATAAGCAGTCCACCCGGGAAGTTGCCAAGCAGCTCGCGATATTGCCGCAAAACCCGACCGCACCGGAAGGGCTTTCGGTGTACGAATTGATTTCATATGGCCGTTTTCCGCATCAAAAAGGGTTTGGCGGATTAAAAGAGCAAGACCGCAAGATCATCGAATGGGCGATTGAGGCAACGCGGATGAATGAGTTCAGTGACCGCGCTCTGGAGCAACTGTCTGGCGGACAACGCCAGCGGGCCTGGATTGCAATGGCATTGGCCCAGGAAACCGATATTTTGTTCCTCGATGAACCGACCACTTTCCTGGATATGGCTCATCAGTTGGAAGTGCTGCAACTGCTTGAGGAACTGAATGCCGAGTCTCAACGGACCATTGTTATGGTCGTTCACGATTTGAATCACGCGGCCAGATACGCCCATCATATGATTGCGATTAAGAAGGGGCAGGCAGTTGCCGTCGGAGCACCGGAAGAGGTTGTTACTTCCGAAGTGCTGCGCGAAGTGTTCGGCATCGAAGCGGATATCGTGACCGATCCGCGCAGCGGGGTGCCGCTTTGTCTTCCGTACGAGTTATACCGCGCAGCTACCGAAGGCAAGGTCCGGCCCGGTAAGAAGGATGATTCGGCCAATAATAAGGTGGTCTCATTCCTGTAGGGAAAGTTACCGGCAGAAGTACAGGAGGCGTAGTGATGGATATTGATTTTGGGCTGCTTGATCGGGCGCTCTCCATAGTAACCGAAGAAAGGGCGGATGCCCTGTTTACGATACCGGCGGAACGCCTGCCGGATCGTGAACAGGCGGAGCAACTGCTCGAGGTTTACCGGGAGCAGATTAAAGGAAAAGACATCCAGGTTGCAGCAACCTATTATGCAGCTTGTTGGCGAGTCGTTCCTGCCGCCCTGCTTTATATGGTTGCGGGGTGCGACGGTGGCGTAGATTTTTCGCTTAAAAATCTCACTATTCAAATTGGCATAGTGAATGATTATCCTCGGTTTTTCTTCGTGATCAAGGATTCCGCTAAGAATGCTTGGCCGACGGGGGATATAAGCGATTGGCGTGAGGAAGTGCTGGGAGCTTTCATCCGGGATACGCTCCGCCCGGTTATGGAAACGGCATCAGCCATCTCGGGGCTTCCGGTGGCGCAATTATGGGGACAAATGCCGCTCGGCGTGGAGTTTTACCTGGATTATTTGGGCAAGCAGATGGGCGACCCTTCCGTGACTGAACCGTTTAAGGAGCAGTACGCCTTTTTTTCGAGAGTCCTTGATGCCCAATGGTTCGGTTTGAAACGAAATCCGTTCGATTTGAAAGAAACTTGGATCGATGATCCTTATCGGCCCGGTGAGATGACTCGAATGAAACCGACCTGCTGTCTGGCCTACCGGACGGATTCAGGACACGGGTATTGTTACGGCTGTCCAAAACTGTCGAAGGCAGACCGGGAAGCCAAGCGCAAAGAACTGGTAGCTGCGATGGCAGCGAAGGAGAAGGCGACGTAGGTGGAGTTAAGGCTTTATTTTTACATAATGGGGGAGTTAAGGATGAGAAAAATGAAAATGTTAAAGATGATGGCTTCCGTAATTTGCATTTGCCTGGTTTTGGCGGCGTGCGGAAATGCGAAAAACAACAATAACCCGGCACCTGCCGGTAACGGGGAAAATGCAGGGAATACGGCGGAACAATCTCAAAATGCGGCCAACTCGGGACAGCAGGCAGACGGTGTGCGTTCATTCAAGCATGCGCTTGGTACTGCGGATGTTGAAGGGACTCCGACACGGATCGTAGCCTTGGAATATACGTATGCCGAGGATTTGATCGCATTGGGAGTTCAGCCTGTCGGCGTAGCCGATGTGAAGGGATACCAAGCCTGGGTGAATACTACGCCTGGACTGGATGCGAACGTGCAGGACGTGGGAACCCGTCAGGAGCCGAACCTGGAAGCGATTATGGCGCTGGATCCGGATCTGATTCTTACTTCCGATTTCCGGGCAAAGGACATTTACGACAAACTGGCGGATATCGCGCCGACGATTGCTTTTTCGCCTTATCAGGATGAGAACGGCGTGGATCAGTATCAGGAAATGATCGATACGTTCAATACGATTGCGGATGCGGTGGGCAAACAGGAAGAAGCTAAACAAGTGCTGGCCGGATTGGACGAGACTTACAAGGCAGCGGCCGAGAAGTTGAAATCCGCAGGCAAGGAAAATGCGGAGTTTACGCTGGTACAGGCATTCAGTAACCAAAATTCGCCGGTATTCCGTATTTTTACGGATAACTCGATGGCCGTGAAGATTTTGAATAAAATCGGGCTTCAAAATGCAAATAAGGAACCGGCCTATGAAGTATACGGCTATTCGGAGAAATCCGTGGAGGCTTTCCCGGCGCTTCAGGACTCGAACTTTTTGTATATCGTGCAGGATGACGATAATGTGTTTGAAACGCACTTGAAGGAAAACCAAGTTTGGAAAAACCTGAATTTCGTAAAAGAGAACCGCACCTATGCGTTAGGAGGAGACTCGTGGGTGTTCGGCGGACCGTTATCGGCGAAAACCCTTGTGGATAAAGCCGTGTCCGTGCTGGCGCCATGAGTACGGGTCTCATTTCGGCTAACGCGAATGCCGGAACTCGTTCGAAGCGAACCTCCCGGGGTTCGCTTCTTCTTGTATTCGGGGCCGGTCCGCTAATTCTGCTGCTGCTCCTCTGCGTGCAGATCACGCAGGGAACGGCCGGCATCTCGCTGTCTTTGATCGGGGAAGCGTTGTTTCACCCGACCCTGGACGACCCGCTGCAGCAGATCGTTCGCGGGGTAAGACTGCCCCGGGCGCTGATTGGTGCGCTTGCGGGAGCGGCATTATCCGTGGCAGGCGTACTTCTTCAAACGCTGACCCGCAATCCGCTGGCCTCCGCCGGAACGCTTGGCATTAACGCCGGAGCTTATTTGGCCGTGGTGGCGGGTACGATCTTTATTCCGTCGCTGATTAGCGGATTCCCGTTGCTGACGGCGATGGCGGGCGGACTTCTGGCGGGAGCCGTCGTGTTCCTGATGGCCGGGCGGAAACGGAGCGCGCCCGTACGCCTGGCTTTGGGCGGCATGTCGCTTACGCTGGTGCTCTCCTCGCTGACAGGCACGCTTCAACTGTTGTTTGAAAATGAAACCGCAGGCCTGTTCCTTTGGGGCTCCGGTTCTTTGATCCAAAATGATTGGCATAACGTGACGGCAATCTGGCCGTGGGTGCTGGGCGGCTTGCTGCTGTCGGTCCTGTTCAGCCGGAATCTCGACATTCTATTGATGGATGAAGATGTCGGCAAGTCGCTCGGCCAGCGGATCGGATTAACCCGGACGGTCAGTGTGCTGACGGCCGTATTGCTGGCCGCGGTGACGGTAAGTGCGGTGGGGCCGATTGGCTTCGTCGGTCTCATTGCGCCGCATTTGCTGCGGCTGATGGGCCTGCACCGCCACCGTCTGCTCATCCCCGGCGCGGTCATTTGGGGAGCGATCGTGCTGGTGGCGGCCGATCTGGCCGTGCTGTTGCTGGAGCCGGCGTTCGGCTTGCTGCCGGCCGGCTCCGCCACGGCGGCGCTCGGCGCGCCGTGGCTCATTTGGCTAGTGTACCGCATGAAGCCGTCGCGCGGCGAGGTGCAGGGCGCTTCCTCCGGCATGGGCGCGGGCTTCCGGCGCGTCCTGCCGTATCCCGCCCTGCTGGCGGGGGCGGGGCTCCTGCTGCTGCTCGCGCTGGGCGCCGGCCTCGTCTTCGGCGGCACAACGGTGCCGCTGCATGACGTATGGGCCGCTTTGACGGGCGAGGCCAGCAAGATCACCAGGTATATGGTGATCGAGACCCGGCTGCCCCGCCTGTTGGTGGCGGCCCTTGCCGGCGCCTCGCTTGCCGCGAGCGGCACGCTGCTGCAGGGCGTCGTGCGCAATCCGCTCGCCGATCCTTCGGTGATCGGCGTTACGTCCGGCGCAGGGCTGGGCGCGCTCGTCTTCCTGATTCTGCTGCCGCAGTTACCGAGCTCGGTCGTGCCGGTCGCAGCCTTTCTTGGCGCCATCGCTGCAGCGCTCGTAATCTTCGCGATCAGCCGCAAGGGCGGCATGCAGCCCGCGAAGGTCGCGTTGATCGGCATGGCGGTCTCGGCCTTCGGCTCGGCCGGCATCCAGGCGCTCGTCGTCAAGGCGCAGCTTCGCGTCGCCTCGGCGCTGACCTGGCTGTCGGGCAGCACCTACGCCCGCGGTTGGGACGACCTCGGCTGGCTGTTCGCCTGGCCGCTCGTGCTGCTGCCGCTCGCCTGGTGGCTGGCCCGCCGCCTTGATCTGCTCGCCCTAGGCGACGCCTCGGCGATCAACCTCGGCGTCTCCGCCGAGCGGACGCGCATGCTCGGCGGCCTGCTTGGCGCGGCGCTCGCCGCTTCGGCCGTTGCGACGGTCGGCACCGTCGGCTTCGTCGGCCTGCTGGCGCCGCATGCGGCCCGGCTGCTCGTGCCGAACTCGAATCGCAAGCTGACCTTGCTCTCGGCCCTGCTCGGGGCCGTGTTCCTGGTGCTTGCGGACATCGTCGGCCGCGTGCTGCTCGCGCCAAAAGAGATCCCGTCCGGCTTGGTCGTGGCTCTGCTCGGCGCGCCGTACTTCCTGTGGCTGATGCGGACAGCCGGCGCGCGGTCCGCTTCCTCCAAATAAACCTGAGAACCGTTCGGCTTCGGCCGAGCGGTTTTTTGCGTTCGTCAACCGAATGAAATGAAATAAATACAAAGTTCAACTCATGATATCGGGTAAAGCTAGAAATAATAATAAACCTGAGCCAATGAATAGTTAATAAACCACCATTAAACTTAGCAAGCCCCCTAATTGTGCGCCTCAGAAGGACAAAACGTTAAAATGTCCGTTCAAAAGGCGGACAAAGGGACAATATCATCAGCCAGCCCTCCAAGAATATTTAAAATTGTGAATATTTTTTGAAATGGCGGTTTGCTACTTGCAATGTGAAAAATGTCACACTATAATAAGAGTATCAGGTGAACAAATTCACAATCACAACAAATTTAAAGTGACTAATTTCACAAATAATACCCCTAACGATTACAAACTTATTAAATAAAACAATACAGGGGATTCGAGGAGGAAGAAATCATGAAAGTAGCAGTTATCGGATGTACTCACGCAGGAACAGCAGCCATTGTAAATACAGCAAAGCTTTACCCGGAGGCGGAAATTACGGTATACGAGCGCAATGACAACATCTCCTTCCTGTCGTGCGGCATTGCTTTATATGTCGGCGGCATGGTGAAAGACCCGCAAGGCCTGTTCTATTCGTCGCCGGCACAATTGGCTGAACTGGGCGTGAACACGAAGATGCGCCATGAGGTAACTGCGGTGGATACGGCGGCAAAAACGCTAAAGGCCCGCAACCTGGAGACCGGCGAAGAGTTAACTGATACGTTCGATAAGTTGATCGTGACGACAGGCTCGTGGCCGATCATTCCGAAGTTCGAAGGCATCGAGCTGGAGAACATTCTGCTCTCGAAAAACTTCAATCATTCGAACACCATTATCGAAAAGGCCGAGCAAGCTAAAAACATCGTCGTGGTTGGCGCAGGCTATATCGGAGTAGAGCTGGTCGAAGCGTTCCAACTGAACGGCAAGCAGGTGACTTTGATCGATGCGGAAGACCGTATCTTGAGCAAGTATCTGGATGCCGAGTATACGGATAAAATCGAAGCATCGCTCCATGAGCATGGAATTACTCTTGCCTTGGGCGAGAAAGTGACGAAATTCACAGGTGAGCACGGCAAAGTGGGCCAGGTGGTAACGGACCGCGGTCAGTACGATGCGGATCTGGTCATTATGTGCATCGGGTTCCGTCCGAATACGGACCTGTTGAAAGGGCAAGTCGACATGCTCGCGAACGGCGCGATTATTGTGGATGAATATATGCGGACCAGTACGCCGGATGTGTATGCGGCAGGCGACAGCTGCGCGGTCTTCTACAATCCGACGAAAAAGCATGCCTATATTCCACTCGCTACCAACGCTGTCCGGATGGGAACTTTGGTCGCCCGTAATCTGGTGGCCCCAACGGTTAGATATATGGGGACTCAAGGAACCTCGGGTATCAAAATCTACGAGGATAATATCGCAGGAACCGGGATGACGGAAACGGCCGCTAAAGATGCCGGTATTGAAGCGGAAGCGGTCATGATTACGGATAACTATCGTCCTGAATTTATGCCGACCCATGAGCCGGTAATGCTGAAAGTAGTCTATGAAAAAGAAACCAGACGCATTCTGGGCGCTCAAATCATGTCGAAGGTCGATTTGACGCAGTCGATCAATACGATTTCGGTTTGCATCCAAAACGGCATGAAGATGGAAGAGCTGGCGTTCGTCGACTTCTTCTTCCAGCCTCATTACAACAAGCCTTGGAACTTCTTGAACAGCGCAGGCCTTGGCGCACTGCCGGAAGTACCGGTAAGAGAAACGGTTTAGGCGTAACACCGGACCACAGAATTAACCCCATTCCAGACTATCTCCCGCCAGCAGAATTGATCATTCTGCCGGCTTTTTCTTTTTTACATATTTGTGTGAAATTCTTCACTTTATGAGGCCGTGTCGTGACTTATGTTACTTAAGGATTGAAATACCCAAGTTACAATAAAGGCGGAGTAGGAGAGTTTACAAACATAGTCCTAAAGGAGAATGAATCATGGCTTACAATAAACCTGATCAAATTGCGAAAGTGACGGTCGAAATGGGCATCAAGAAGGCGCACAATCCTTTGCTGACGGTTTTGATTCTTGGGTTTTTAGGCGGGGCCTTTATCGCCCTCGGATTTTTGCTGGATATTCGCGTTATAGCCGGCGCTCCGAAAGAATGGGGCAGCATCGCTTCTTTTATCGGCGCAGCGGTATTCCCGATCGGTCTGATCCTGGTGCTTCTCGCCGGTGGAGAGCTACTAACAGGAAACATGATGGCCGTGCCGTTATCGCGGCTGGCGAAACGGATTACGACGGGTGAGATGTGCAAAAACCTGGTCCTCATCACTATAAGTAACTTTGTAGGCGCGTTGTTCGTCGCTTACTTTTTCGGACATATCGTAGGGCTGACCTCCAGCGGCGTATACCTGGATAAACTGGTTGATATGGCCGGGCATAAGCTGGATGACAGCTTTTTGCAGGCTTTCATATCGGGGATCGGCTGTAACTGGCTCGTGGCCCTTGCCGTATGGCTGTCTTATGGTGCAGATAATATGAGCGGGAAAATTCTCGGGATCTGGTTCCCGACGATGGCTTTCGTTGCAATCGGGTTTCAGCACGTCGTAGCAAATATGTTCCTGATTCCGGCTGCCATCTTTGAAGGCTACTTCTCCTGGGGAGATTACTTCAGAAATTTTGTTCCGGTATGGTTGGGGAACCTCGTGGGCGGCGCATTGTTTGTTGCCGGTGCTTACTGGACGGCCTATTTAAAAGACAACGGTGCAGGAACGACATTAACGGGAAAACAGGTAAATTCGGCCAATGTATCGAATAATGGACCAACCAATGTACCAGCCAATGCTCCAGTCAATGCTTCGGCTAATGCTTCGGCCCCATCTTCCGGTCCGATGCTCTTTCCTTAAGCAGCTGGCTCAAGGCTGTAACTTCATAGTAATATACTTCGGTATTAAACGGTCTAAAGGCTGCGTCTTCGTTCGCGAAGAGCGGCCTTTTTCGTCTTACACGTTGTTGGAAAGACGGCGGCTCCACCTTGCCTGTAGACAAGGATTGGGCTTTTTTCTACAATTACTTAGATAGGGAGGGAAGCTCGCAATGATTCATGAAGAGAACGGAATATTTCCCGCGGTGTGTCCGCTTGATTGCCCGGATACCTGCGGTTTACTGCTGCATAAAGAGAACGGAAAGATCGTGAAGGTGACGGGAAATCCCGACCATCCGATTACGCAGGGAGCGATCTGCAATAAGGTGCGTAATATGGCTGAGCGGGTCTATCATCCTGAACGGGTGCTGTACCCTATGAAGCGCATCGGCGCTAAGGGAGAGGGGAAATTCGAACGGATTACCTGGGATGAAGCCATAGCTGAAATCGCAGGGCGATTTCAGGAACTGACCCGAGAGCATGGTCCCGAATCGATCCTGCCGTACAACTTTTACGGAAATATGGGGATTCTTAGCGTCGAGGGAATGGACCGGCGATTCTTCAACCGGTTGGGCGCATCCAAACTGCAGCGGGCGATCTGCACGGCTGCGGGGAGTGCCGGCTGGGAATACACGATGGGCTTTGGCGGCGGTACCAGCCCGGAAGAAACGTTGAAGGCAAAGCTGATTATTGTGTGGGGCGGCAATATCGTCAGCACGAATATGCACCAGGTCGCCCTGATTGAAAAGGCCCGGAAGCAGGGGGCGAAGCTCGTAGTCATCGACGTTCACCGCAACCGTACCGGCCAAAGAGCCGATTGGTTCATCCCGCTATATCCCGGGACGGACAGTGCGTTGGCGCTAGGTATGATGCATGTGCTGTTTGCGCGGGGATTGGTGAACGAAGAGTTCCTTGAACGGTATACCTTGGGTCATGAGGAGCTTCGCGAGCATGTGAAAACCTATACGCCACTTCATGTTTCGGCGATTACGGGGGTTCCTGCCGAGGATATCGAAGCCCTCGCAATCATGTATGCGGAGACTTCGCCCGCTTATATTCATATGGGCAACGGGCTTCAACACCATGATAATGGCGGAATGGCGATCCGTACGATTAGCTGCCTGCCGGCTTTGACCGGGCAGTGGCTCGTTCCGGGCGGCGGAGCGTTCAAGTCGAACGGCGCTTACGCCAATATGAATTCGGATGCGTTGGAGCGCCCGGACTTAAGGTCGGATGACCAGGTCCGTACCATCAATATGAACCGCATCGGGGAGGCGTTGCTCACGCTTGATCCGCCGATCCGTTCGCTGTTTGTTTACTGCTCGAACCCGGCTGTGGTGGCGCCGGATACGGGCAAGGTCGAACAGGGCTTGCGCAGGGAAGATCTATTCACAGTAGTTCATGATTTATTCCTGACCGATACGACCAAATATGCGGACATTGTGCTGCCGGCGACATCGTCTTTTGAAAATACGGATTTGTATGTTTCTTATTGGCATCATTATGTCCAGCTTCAGGAACCGGTCATTCCGGTTCAGGGAGAGAGCAAAAGCAATGTGGAAGTGTTCCGGCTGCTGGCCGCGGCTATGGGCTTCGGGGAAGAAGCGTTTCAGGAGACGGAAGAGGAGATGATCCGGCAAGCGCTGAATTATCCGGACAATCCTTATCTGGAGGGGATCTCTCTGGAAGGCTTGCAGGAGAACCGGGCGATGAAGCTGAACATGGCGCATCAGCAGAGATATCTGGATGCTCTGACGACGCCTTCGGGGAAGATCGAGCTATACTCAGCCCGGATGGCGGACGCCGGACTTCCGCCGCTCCCGACATACATCCCGCTTTACGAGGGATATGACGGAGTAAATCGTCCTGGAGAGGGTAGTCCATATCCGCTGATGTTCGTATCGCCGCCGAATCACAGCTTTCTGAATTCCACCTTCGGCAATGTCGAGAAGCTGACGACACTGGAGAAAAGCCCACTGCTGCAAATTCACCCGCAGGATGCGGCCGCGCGCGGCATTGAAGACGGCGATGATGTTATCGTCTGGAACGACCGGGGCAGCTATCAGATCAAAGCAAACGTAACCGACAAAATGCTGCCGGGCACGGTAGTCAGCCAAGGTCTATGGTGGGGGCGGGACGGGCAGCGTCGCCGCGCCAATGCCCTTACGCCGGACCGGCTCGCCGACATGGGCGGAGGGGCTGTCTTTTTCTCGACCGTTGTTGATGTAAAGCGTCAATAAATGTGCTTGCGAAATCCGGACTATTTAGGCGATACTATGGTAATCTGGGCTGCAAATACTTGCAATCACTATAAAAAGTGACGGTAACAGGGGGCCGAATCGGGCTCCCTTTGTTATTTTCTTGTACATAATTATAGGGATAAAGGCTTGGCAGAGGGGAGAGAAGTGGAATGAAATGGTTGCAGGCGTATCCGAAGGAAATCAAAATTTTCCTTGTCGCCAGTCTGATTAGCTCAGCCGGAGGATCTCTGATGTGGCCTTTGATTACGATGTTCGTATTCAAGGTGCTGGGCAGGAGCGGGGCCGATGCCGGTCTGGTCATCCTGGTTATGTCGCTGGGAGGGATCGCGGGACAAATTCTCGGCGGCTCGTTATATCATAAATTGGGCGTAAAAAGGCTGATCGTCGGCGGCGTGGGGATGAACGCGCTTTTCCTTCTGCTGTTGCCTCTGGGGAGCGGAAATTGGTCTCTGTTTATGCTGCTGATGGGATTGATCGGGTTCTTTAACGCGATGTCTATGCCTGCTATTCAGGCATTTATCGGCTTCCGTTTTGCGGAGCGCCGGGGAGAATTATTTAATGTTATCTATGTAGCCAACAATATCGGCGTTGCCCTGGGGACGGGGCTCAGCGGATTTTTGGCGCGGATTTCCTATGATATGAGCTTTATTATGAACGGGGTGACGTCGGCGGCATTTGCTATTTTCTTCTGGTTTTATTTGAACAAAGTTCAAAAAAACGAGGGCGACCTGCAGATGGAAAAGAAACGCAAAAGCACGTCGGAAGGCCAGAATGCTTGGAAATTGTTAAGCCGCTATAACGTTTATCTGTTTATGGGCATTGGCTCCTTCTTCCTTTGGTTGGGTAACTGCATCTGGAACAATGGGGTATCGCCGTTTACGCTTTCCAAAGGGATGCCGGAGTGGAATTATAGTATTTTATGGACACTAAACGGGGTGCTGATATTCGTCGGCCAGCCGTTTATTTTGTGGATCAAACGGACGTTTGCCGAATCGGCGGAAGCGCAATTAACGGCTAGCGCAATCTTTTATATGCTGGGATATGTAGCGATTCTCGGCTTCCGTTCGTATCCTGGCATGGTGTTTGCGATGGTGCTGACCACCTTTGGAGAAATGCTTATCTCACCGGCCATTCCATCGTTTATTTCGGATCGGACAGGCAAGTCGGCGCCGTTCTATCTAGGCGTTGTTGGCGGGATGGGTGCCGCGGGAAGGGTCGTCGGCCCGTACGCCATGGGCGTCTTGTTCGACTGGAATGGACTTGTCCCGGTGGCTTGGCTGGCGGTGGTTATCTCAATGTTGGCGGTAGGAGCATTTCTGATTCACGCTTATAAGAACCGCGATGCAAAAGGTAAGCTTTATCGCACGGTATAATTTAACTTTTTGGGGTATAATCGAAGTCATATGTTGGAGGTGCATGTATGTCGGAATCACTTTGGATCCGGTTGTCGCAAATGGGCGATGCTGGGGCGTTAATGGAGATCGACTCCCTTACCTGGGACGAGCATTCCACGCCGGCCGAGCGCCTTGTGTGGAGCTCCCGGGAGCAATATTTGCAGAAATGTCCGCCGGGAAGCCAGCTCGTCGCCGGGATCGGAGAGGAAGTTTGCGGGTATTTGGGATTTGATCATCCGACTCCCTTGGAGAGCAATCGTCATGTTTATGAACTTAATATCGCCATTCATCCCGCATACCAGAGACTCGGCGTGGGACGTAAGCTGATGGAGGCCGTTAAGCAGCTCGCCGCCGAGCGTGGAGTCCGCAAGCTGTCCTTGCGCGTCCTGGCCAGCAATCCCGGAGCGGTCTCCTTTTACCGGAGCTGCGGGTTTGAGGAGCAGGGCCGTCTGGTTGAGGAGTTTTACTTGGGCGGACTGTATGTCGATGATATTTTGATGTGGTGTCCTGTTGAACATTCTTAAAGTTATCGGTATATTTATAAGAAGAAAATTCGGAGAAAATAAACAAAAGTTTTGAACTTCGTTGAATGGAAAGGTTGATCACCGTGGAGAACAATAACTGTACCCCTCCCAATTTCATCAAGAATATTATTACCGAAGATTTGAAGAACGGAAAAGTGGAAACCGTAGTGACACGCTTCCCGCCGGAGCCGAACGGCTATCTTCATATCGGCCACGCCAAGGCGATCTGGATTAACTTTACCCTGGCCGATGAATTCGGGGGCCGGACCCATTTGCGGTTCGATGATACGAACCCGGTAAAAGAGGATATCGAGTACGTCAACTCCATTAAGGAGGATGTGAAATGGCTCGGTTTTGAATGGGAAGAACTGCGCTTTGCTTCGGATTATTTCGAAGAGATGTACAATCGTGCCATCGTGCTGATTAATAAAGGAAAAGCCTACGTGGATGATTTGAGCGCCGATCAAATTCGCGAAACGCGCGGGACGCTCACGGAGCCGGGGCAAAACAGCCCTTATCGCGACCGTTCGGTCGAAGAGAACCTGGATTTGTTCGCGCGGATGCGCGCCGGTGAGTTCAAAGACGGAGAGAAGGTACTTCGCGCCAAGATCGATATGGCTTCGCCGAATATCAACCTCCGGGATCCTGTCATCTACCGGATCGTACATGCTACCCATCACAATACCGGCGACAAATGGTGCATCTACCCGATGTATACGTTCGCCCATCCGCTGGAGGATGCGATCGAAGGAGTAACGCACTCCCTTTGCTCCACCGAGTTTGAAGATCAACGCCCGTTCTATGATTGGGTTATCGCCGAAACGGAAATGCCGAGCGAGCCGCATCAATATGAGTTCGGACGGCTCAATTTGGAGCAAACCGTAACAAGCAAGCGGAAGCTGAAAATGCTCGTCGACGAAGGGGTTGTCGATGGCTGGGACGATCCGCGCATGCCGACGATTTCGGGCCTTCGCCGCCGCGGATATACACCGGAAGCGATCAAAGCGTTTGTTTTTGAAACCGGGATTTCCAAAGCCTACGGCTCCATCGATCTGAAAATGCTGGAGCATTTTATCCGGGAAGATCTGAAGCTGAAGGCGCCGCGCACCATGGCGGTCGTCGACCCGCTTAAGGTGGTCATCACCAATTATCCAGAAGGCCAAACGGAACTGTTGGAAGCTGAGAATAACAGTGAAAATGAAGAGATGGGCAACCGTCAAATTCCGTTTTCCCGTGAAATTTATATCGAGCGCGAAGATTTCATGGAGGATCCGCCGAGCAAGTACTTCCGGCTGTTCCCCGGCAATGAAGTCCGCCTGAAGCATGCGTATTTCATTAAATGCAACGACGTGATCAAAGACGCGGACGGCAACGTGGTGGAAATTCACTGCACCTATGATCCCGAAACGAAGAGCGGCAGCGGGTTTACCGGCCGCAAGGTCAAAGGAACCATCCATTGGGTGGAAGCCAGTCAGGCGGTACCTGCCGAATTCCGGCTGTATGAGCCGCTGATTCTGGACGAAGAGCCGGAAGAGGAAGGCGCGGAGGAAAAACCGTTCCTGGAGCGGATCAACCCGAACTCTTTAAGCATCATGCACGGCTATGTGGAGCCGGGAATGAAGGATGCGCAGCCGCAAGACAAATTCCAATTTTTCCGTCACGGCTATTTCAACGTCGATTCGAAATATTCGAAGCCGGGGCATCCGGTGTTTAACCTGATTGTATCGCTCAAAAGCTCGTTTCAATTGCCGAAATAAATTTTAGATAAATAATTGAATATTGGTTTTTTATGGAGGAGCCTGGTCACCCAAGGCTTCTTTTTGTTTTTTTTTAGGCATTCAAAATACAAAAGTTGTACAGGAGGAGTTCTATGTTCTTTTTAACAATTCTAATCATCTTGCTCGCCACCAAGCTGGCCGGGGACCTCAGTATTCGTTTAGGGCAGCCCGCGGTCGTAGGTAAACTGCTCATTGGAGTAGTTATTGGACCCGCTCTGCTCGGATGGGTAGAGAACTCTCACATCATCGGAGAGTTGAGTGAAATCGGTGTGCTTTTATTGATGTTCATGGCTGGTCTGGAGACTGACTTAGGAGATTTAAAACGCTCCTTAACCTCATCGATGGCTGTAGCGATAGGCGGAATTATCTTACCCTTTGCCGGCGGTTATTTAGCAGGGGCTGCGATCGGAATGTCACCGGCTCACGCGATTTTCTTGGGGCTGCTGCTGTCGGCCACTTCGGTCAGTATTTCTGTCCAGTCGTTAAAAGATCTCAATTTGATGAATACCCGGGAAAGCACGACACTTCTGGGAGCGGCGATTATCGACGACATTCTGGTGGTAGTATTGCTGGCGTTCGTAATGAGCCTGTTCGGCGGCGGAGATGTAAATCTGGCGATGGTCATCGGCAAGAAATTCATTTTCTTTTTGATTGCAGGACTCTTTATTTGGAAAATAGCGAAATGGATCATGAAGTGGCTTGCCCCGCTCCGCGTGACTGAGTCGATTATCAGCGCCGGCCTGATTTTATGTTTCTTTTTGGCTTACATTGCGGAGGAGCTCGGGGTAGCCGGCATTATCGGTGCGTTTGCCGCAGGATTGGCGATTTCGCAAACGAGCTATAAACATGAGGTTGAGCAGAAGCTGGAGCCTATTGCGTACACGATTTTCGTACCTATCTTTTTTGTCAGCGTCGGTTTCTCCGTTTCTTTTGATGGGTTGGGGAGTCAGCTCGGTCTTCTGGTGCTGTTCTTCCTGATTGCGTTGGTAACCAAACTGGTAGGCTCGGGGCTTGGGGCTCGCCTGACAGGGTTTTCGCTCCGGTCCTCGGCGGGAATCGGCTCGGGGATGGTATCGCGCGGGGAGGTTGCGCTTATCATCGCAACATTGGGTTTAGAGAACGGGTTACTGGAGCAAAAGTATTTTACGGTCCTGGTCATTGTAGTTATTTTGACGACTCTCGTTACGCCATACTTGTTGAAACTGACCCTGGGAAGGGGACAGAATGACTGATAGATTATGATTTTTTGTTAATTATTAATTAATCTTGCTCTGAAATGCATTTCATAGTGTACACTTTAGTTGGGAGCCGCAATCACCCCGGTGATCGACGAGCATCTCCAAGAAAACAAAGCTCCAGAATCAGCGGCGTAACCTTCCCGGATTTGCCGGATGGGCGTGACGCAGATCGGAGCTTGTTTTCTTTAAGAAGTTGTTCAAAATGTTATCTTTCCACGACGAAGCAGATCACGAAGCGGATTCGACGTCGAATCTTGAATTTCCTGAAAACCTGACTTTTTGAACTCGCATTTTATTGCTCTTGCGGAATGGATGGAGAGTATCCGTTTTTGCGGATATGCTGCCACAGTAAGCCGAATCCGAGCGCTCCGATGATCGCAAGAGCGACCCCCATTTTGTACATGATGACGGGGCCGAAATTTTGGAACACCCATCCGCCCAGAAAACCTGAGATCACGCCCGATACTCCGCTCAAGGCAAATGCATAGACGGCTTGGCCGGCAGAGCGAAGCGGTCTCGGAAGGAATAGGGCGGTAAGCCTTGTTCCTACATAGAAGAAACCGCCGAAGGTAATGGCATGGAGGATTTGAATCAGGATAATCTGCACCGGATCCGTCGCCTCGGCCATCAGATTCCAGCGCAGCGCGAACAACAGGCTGACGAGCGTCAAGCATCCCATCAGAACAGTGATTTTACGCTTCAGATAACGGTTCAACAGGACGAAAGCAAGCACTTCGAAGATGGTCGACAGGAATACTGCGCCGCCGACCTGGAATCGCGACCCTCCCAGGTCGCTAATGAATAATGGCATAAAGATGCCGTTGATTGCATTTGGAATCGCGACCAATGTCCCGCACAATACGAAGGCAAGAAAATGTTTATTTTGCAGGGTACGGCGAATTTCACGGGACGAGATCCACGGCGTGTTTGTAGTAAGCGTGATTGGCGGCAGAAGCAGGGCAGACCCCATCGCCAGCATCAAGGTGATGCTGAAGAGCAGGGAAATTCCGTTCTGGCCAACGCTATCGATAATCGGGCCTGCCGTCAAAGCTACGAATGTCCAGCCCATAGAGCCCCAGAGCCGATAGGCGCCGAACTTTTGCCGGCTCTCTTCAATGTATCCCAGGGTCAGGCTATTCGACTGAGCAAGCAGCGGGCTTTGGAAAAAGAAAAGCATCAGCATCGATACATACAGCATTTGATAAGTATCCGCTTTGAACACAAGATGGCCTGTTATCAGCAAGCCAGTTAGCATGATCAATAGAATGATTCTTATATTTTGACCGCGGTCGCTTAAATATCTCCAAAAAGGATGAGCCAGGAGCGAAATGAACGGGCTGATAGCCATAAGGCTGCCAATCTCCAGCTTGTCCATGCCGATGTCCTGCAAATATAATTGAAAAAAGGCAGCAAAGATAACCATCGTACCGTAAACGAAAAAATTAAGCAGCCCCAAGGGCAATTTAGACGAGGACTGGGTATTGTCCGGCAAGCGCTCCATTCCTTTCTGTCCAACTCCGATTGTACTGTGTGGGAAAATGATAAGTGATTATGTTCCCAATGTAACACAGAGATGAAAGGGGATACAAACCATCTTCTTTTTGTTTTTCCAGTATTTGTTGAAGAAAGGGGAAGATTCTGATCGAGATCACCGCCATTATTTTAGCCGGAGGACGTTCTAGCCGGATGGGAAGCAACAAAGCGCTTTTGCCGCTGCAGGGCATACCGGTTATTGAAAGGCTGGTCCGAGAGCTGGACACGGTCGTCGGGCGCGTTATCATTGCCGGGGGCAATCAGCCGGAAGCCTATAGTTACTTAGGAAAGGAAATCTTTTCCGATGTTTATCCCGGATCGGGACCTTTGGCCGGACTGCATGCCGGATTAACGGCCGCTGAGACTCCGTGGAGCCTTGCAGTCGCGTGCGACATGCCCTTTGCTTCCCGGGAAGTATTTGAATGGCTTGTGGAGCGTGTGCGGACGGCGGAGAAGTCAAGTGGACCAGAAGCTATTATTCCGGTCGTACAGGGGCGTGTACAGCCCTTGCTGGCTGCGTACCGCCGCAATGTATTGCCCGGGCTGGAGAAGGAGCTTCAAGCCGGGAGCTTGAAGATGACCCGATGGACGGAAGGACTGCATGCCGAATATGCGGATGGAGCTGAAATAGCCGCCGCGACCGGGCTCCCATTGGAACAAATCCCCTTCAATATGAACCGTCCCGATGATTACCGCCAAGCACTTGATTGGCTAGATAGAGATCATAAGGGGAATGCTTAAGAGAAGGTTCCAACGACTTGTTAATAATCTGTCAAATATTTCACATAAAGCGTTTTCATTTTACAGTATAATAGAGCATGAAGATACATGATCCCCCTTAATCATGTGTCGGTATATGTACAATGGATGATTTCCGTCAAATAAGGAAGTCATCTTTTTTTAAACAAAGAATACATTTGTTGTGTCAGGATCATGCATGTCAGCACTGCATTACTTATAAGTTATTATTCAAAAAGTTAGGTTTTCAGGATCGAGAAGGTTGGAAGAAGCTAGGGACTGAGTAGCGGAGCTAAACGTTTTCGTAGAAAACGACTTCGTAAGCATTTGCTCATGGGGTACGTGAGCAACGGAAGGCCCGGCTGAATTCAAGATTCGATGTCGAACCCTCATCATGAACAGCCTCGTCATGAAAAGATGACTTTTTGAATTACCTTTAAAAGATCAGGGAGATGACCGATATGACCATGCTGTTTAAGGAGCCTGTTCAAATTCCGGAAGAGCAAGCCCGTTGGATGGAGATTAGAGGTTGGGTTTATGAGTTACTAATGGATTTTCTGAGCCGTCCGCCGCGGATGTCGTTGATTGCTCAGTGGCGCAGACGGGTGGAACTGAAGAATATTATTCCTATGTGCCAGGGCGGGAAGAGATTGAAGAGTTACCTGGAAGGCATTCCCGAAGAGAATTTCCGGCAGGTCTGCTATGAGGAAGCCGAGGAATACAGACGGCTATTCATGGGCGACAACGCCGTCATGATCGCTTGCGAATGTCAGTACCGCGCAAAGGAAGAGAGCTTGGACGCTCTGGTCTGTCTTTTGGATATCAGAAACACCTATATGGAGAGCAGCGTTGTCTTTAACAAGATTTCAGGCGAACGAGACGATCATATTGCACTGGAATTGGAATTCATGGCGGTTTTAAGTGAAGAAATGCTGAGTAAAGCCGGTCTTCATGAGAGCTGCCTGGAGCTGGCGGATGTGCAAATCCGCTTTCTTGAGAACCATCTGATGCAGTGGGCGCCCCGTTTCTCGGGCGAATTGGCTTCGGCGACGTCCAGCCCGATGTACATTGGTTTGGCTGAACTGCTTGTCCAATTTCTCGCAACGGATCTTGAGAACCTCTATGCATGGCGAAATTTGCAGAATAAGTGTAAGGAAGATAGTGAAACAGGAATCCATAGAACAAAATAAAAAGCCGGGCCGGAGACCATTCTCCGCCCGGCTTTTATTGTGTTAAAGATTAATCCAAATCTCCGGCCGCAGGACCACGGCGGCGGAATTTCATGAGGAACTCGTAGACCACCGGCACGATGACTAGCGTCAGCAAGGTGGAGCTGATCAAGCCGCCGATAACGGTGATGCCGAGACCGCGGGAGATGATGCCCGCGCTGTGTTCCCAGCCCAGAACGAGCGGCAGCAAGGCGCCGATCGTAGCGAGCGCAGTCATAAGGATTGGACGAAGCCGCGTAGCCCCTGCTTCAAGCAATGCATCGCGGGTGGACAGGCCTTCGCGCTCCTTGTGGATGACGCGGTCGATGAGAACGATCGCGTTGGTGACGACGATCCCGATCAGCATCAGAACGCCCATCAGAGCTGACACGTTCAGGGTTTCGCCGCCGATCAGCAGGCCGATCATGGCGCCGATCACGATAAACGGCAGCGAGAACAGAATTGCAAACGGTGCAAGACCGCCGCCAAACGTAACCACGAGTACAAAGTATACGATCGCGACCGCAGCAGCCATAGCAAGACCCAACTGGCCGAACGTATCGTTGATTTGCTCGGTTACGCCGCCGAAGCTTACCTTGATTCCTTCCGGTTTATCCATGGCGTCGATTTTGTCCTGCAATGAAGAGGACGCTTTTTGGACGTCGGTAGCGACGATCTTGGCGCTTACCTCAACGACCGTCTTACCGTCGATGCGCATGATGGAATCCGGAGAGCTTCCTTTTTCGACCTTGGCGACTTCTTTAATCGGCACTTCCATGCCGAGCGGGGAAGTCAGCGTCTCGTTTTCCATGTCCTGAATGCTGGTATAAGCATTCTTTTCGGTTTCGATATAGACTTTATAATCTTTGCCGTCAAGCTTAACTTCGGTAAGCACCGGACGCTCGCGAACCGGACTCAGCTTCATTGCGATTTGTCCCGGGGTCAGCCCGAGCGAGCTCAATTTTTGCTGATCCGCTACCAAAGTGTACTGGTCGTAAGCCGTGGAGAGCGAGGTCTCGCCTTTCTCGAAGTTCTTCGTATCCTCCTGAACCAATTTCAGGATTTCATCGGATACCGGCTTGATCTGTTCCAGATTGTCGCCGAATACGTTGACGCTGAGCGTACTGCCGCCCATACCGCCCGTCATCATTTCGGACATGTCTCCCCACTCGCCGTCGGGAACTTCATTCTTCAAGCCAAGCAGGAGCTTTTCTTTAACGTCTTCGAAGTGCTTCGTATCTTTCTTATATTCGATATAGAATAGAGCGGAGTTGGAAGAACCTACGCCAAGCGGATTGCTTCCGCCGACGGAATATTGCATTTTATCCATGTCTTCCTGGGCCAAAACGTATTGCTCCGCCTTTTGCATTTTCTCTTGGACATCTTCAAGACGGTCTCCGGGAGCCGGAGAATAAGTAACCATAACATATTTATCTTCTTGCTCCGGCAGGAAGCTGACGCCGACGAGCGGATACAGGAACAAGCTGCCTACCAGCAGGACGATGGCAAGTCCAAAGGTGATAAGCTTATGGGACAACGACCAGTTGAGGATGCGTTGATAACCCCGTGCCATTCCTTTCGGATTGCTGTCATGGTCATGCTTCTTGTTCAGGCCTTTGCGGAACAAGGTGTGCGCCAGGGCAGGCACCAATGTAATGGCAACCAGCAACGAGGCGAGTAGCGAGAACACCATCGTGTAGGCGAACGGTTTGAACAATTCGCCGACCATTCCGCTTACGAAAGCGAGCGGCAGGAAGACGGCGATCGTAACGATGGTCGAGGACATGATCGGAACGAACATTTCCCGGGTTGCCGCGATGATCAGTTTGCCGCCCTTCAGCTTCTCACCGGTCAGGGACAAGCGGCGGTAAATGTTCTCGATGACGACGATGGAGTCGTCGACCACGCGGCCGATGGCGACCGTCATGGCGCCGAGCGTCATCATGTTCAGCGTAATATCCATCTGCTTCAGCGCAAGAACCGCGATTAGAAGCGATAATGGAATGGAGATAATGGAAATGATCGTAGAGCGGATATTCCGCAAGAACAACAGGATGATCAGAACGGCGAACAATGCGCCGAACAAAGCCTTGGACAGCATCGTGTTGACAGAGTCCGTGATCGGCTTGCCTTGGTCAAGCAATACGGTGAAGTCGATATGGCTGTACTGTTTTCCAAGCTCATCGGCTTTGTCCTTGACGAGGTTCGCTACATCGACGGTGTTGGCGTCGTTGTCCTTCACGATTTGAATCCCGATCGATTCGGCACCGTTGGTGCGGGAAATCGATTCGGCTTGACCGATGACTTCGATCTTGGCGATGTCTCCGAGTTTTACGGTCGGAATGCCGGCCGGAATGCCAGCCATGCCGCCTTGAGGCGCACCGGCTCCGGCAGCGGCATCATTGCCTGCAGCGCCTGCTCCGGCACCGGCGGCACCCGCCCCCGCGCCCGCAGCGCCTGCACCCGCGCCGGCAGCACCCGCACTCGGCATAGCCGGAATGGCGAGGTTCTTAAGATCATCTACAGTAGTGATGTTGCCGTCAACAACGACAGCCTTTTGCGATTGTTCCAGGTCGAACAGGCCGAGCGGAACGCGCAGCGCGGAAGCTTGGACGATACCCTTTACGGTATCTTCGCTAAGTCCGAGCTGCTGCATTTTCGCCTCATCGAAATTGAGGCGGACTTCTTTGACGTATTGTCCGGCAATCTGTACCGAGGCTACGCCATCCAGATCTTCAAGTGCTGGCTGGACGTCGTTTTGGATCGTCCGGGTCAACGCTTCCAGATCGCCGGATTCGTTATCGGACAAGCTGAGCGAGATCACCGGCATGGAATTCAAGCTGAACCGGGTGATTTGCGGCTTTTGCGCATCTTCCGGCAAAGCTACATCGTTCAGCGCTTCCCGGACGGCAGCCGTGGCATTGTCCAGATTGGTGTCATAATCAAATTCAATGAACAGGGAAGCCGCGTTCTCCATCGATGTCGAAGTGATCGTTTTTACTCCGTCGACATTGTGAAGCTTGGTCTCCAGCGGCTTGGTAATATCCTGGACAACGCCTTCCGGCGCTGCTCCCGGGTATATTGCAGTAACGCTAAGATAAGGGACATTGATATTCGGAATGGTCTCCTGCTTCATCGTAAGGCCGCTGTACAAGCCGACAACGGTGACGATGATCGTCAACAGCCAAACCGCAAATTTATTCCGCAGTGAGAATTGAATGATACTTTTCATCAGCTAGGTCTTCCGCTCCTCTCTATATTTACGCATGATTCAAATAAGGCCGCATAAGTCGTTCCAGTTCCTCCATCCGATCATCCAGTTCGGGAATAGCTTTGACATTAGCGAGCATTCCCGTCAGAACGACCCGGCGCGGCCGGAGTTCGAGGATTTCTTCCTCCATCAGTTGCAACGATTCGCGTCCTTGCTGGCGGACATCCGGAGATGCCACCCGGCTTTCAATTAATTCCTTCAGTTCCCGGATTGCCAGGAGGGGGTGACGTTCCGGCTCCTTCATGCAGGTATCGTCCGCTCCCCAGCGTTTCAGGACTTCCTCGCTGATCAAGGGCTCCGGGCGCTGGCTGATCATCCGTTCTGCAGCTCCATCAAGCAGATCGACCATATAAACGGCCATCCGATGGGTACCGACCGTTATGGCCGGATCAAACAACAACCTTATGTAGACTCCAAGAATGCCGTGGACCAGCATGATCAGATCCGCCGTATAAGGTGAGATTTGTTCTCCGTAAGCCGCTTCAATCGCCTTTTTGCTGTAATGGTGCAGCTTGGCGTTGTTTTCCCGGATGACCCCAGGCTCCCCGCGGTACAGGTTGCCGTTTTTGATCCAATCCCGAAACTGCATCAGCAGAAATTCCCGCAATTCCAGCACCAGGTTGAGCAATACTTCGATTTGCAGTATGAGTCGTTCCCGGGGATTGAGACCCGGCTGATTTTCGGCCTGCAGCAAATGTTCCTGCAGCAATTGATAGCAATAATCGAACAGGCTGAACTCCAGCTCATCCTTCGACTTAAAGTGAAGGTACAGACTTCCTTTGGACATGCCGCAGGTGTCGGCAATTTCCTGCATCGAAGTGGCGGAAGAACCCTTGGCGGCAAAAAGCTGCATGGCGGTTCTGAGAATCAGCGTTCTTTTATCTCCAGATTTAACGGACAATAACGGTTCACCTCCTCCTGACTCTTAAGTTCTCATATTGACCAACGGGTCAAAATGATTATATTACATATTTAAAGCACATTACAAATTTACGCGGTAAGCAGGGTTCGGTTCCAGAAATGCGGCAGGGCAGTGTTTCTTTATCGTCAGGATCTTTTAATGGTAGGAAGATATCGAAGGTTCATGTAAAATGTAGAGAGATAGGCGAACGTGCAACAAAATAGGGAAGAGGAGTACAACCATGAGACGTGGACTACAAATTATATTAATCGCAGCCATCCTGTTTGCTTTTTACTTCTTCGGATTCGGCATCTTCGGTAAATTCGGCGGGATGCTGGTCAGTATATTTCAAACCCTGACTGTCGTCACGATCGGTCTTGCGATCTTTATGGAGAATCGCAATCCTTCCAGTACGATGGCCTGGATTCTTGTACTGGCATTGTTGCCGGTCGTTGGCTTGGTGCTCTATTTCCTGCTGGGGCAAAACTATTTCAAACGGCGGAAATTCGATAAGAAAGCGGAGGCGGACCGGCAGAGCTTCGAACGGATCGACCATAACGGCAATATGCTGCCCCGGGATCTGTCGCAGTTTACACCAGGGCAGCAGCGACTGCTGCAAATGTCGCAGCGGATTGCCCGAACTCCGTTTTCCATGGCGACGCGGACGCGGGTGTTGACCAACGGGGAGGAGACGTTCTCGACCCTGCTGAAGGAATTGAAAATGGCCCAGCATCACATACATATGGAGTATTACATTTACCGGGCGGACGACATCGGCCGCGAAATTCAAAAGACACTGATCGAGAAGGCGCAAGCCGGCGTGGAGGTCCGGTTCATGTTTGATGCGGTCGGCAGTATCGGGCTTCCGAAATCTTTTATCAAGGAACTCAGGGATGCCGGCGTCAAGGTCGGAGTCTACGGCGAAGTACGCTTCCTGGCGCTTTCCAGCCGGGTCAACTATCGGAATCACCGGAAAATCGTCGTCATCGACGGCAATACCGGCTTTATCGGCGGACTGAACGTGGGCGATGAATACTTGAGCCGCAGCAAAACTTACGGTTTCTGGCGGGACACGCACATGCTGGTCAAAGGGGAGGCCGTCCGGTCGATGCAGATTATTTTTTTGCAGGACTGGCAGTATGTCACCGGCGAAAAAATCATGGACCTCGAATATCTGTCCCCCGAGCTGGAGCAGGGCTGCAGCGGCGCGGTTCAAGTCCTGCCCAGCGGGCCGGATAACGAAAGCAGCACCTTGAAGAACATCTTCTTCGCCATGATAACGTCGGCCAAAAAATCGGTTTGGCTCGCGACGCCTTATTTTATACCTGATGAGGATATCTTGACGGCCCTTCGCGTAGCGGCTATGTCAGGGATCGACGTACGGATTTTGTTTCCGGCCAAACCGGACAAGTGGCTGCCTTTCCTGGCCTCGCATTCCTATTTTCTCTCGTTGCTTGAGGTGGGCGTGAAAATCTATGAATACGAGAAGGGCTTCCTTCATTCCAAGCTGCTCATTGTCGACGGAGAGGTTGCGACTGTCGGTACGGCAAATATGGATATGCGCAGCTTCCATCTTAACTTCGAAGTAAACGTGCTGCTCGTCCAGAACGACAGCATTGCCAAAATCGTCAAGGATTTCGAACGGGACTTGTTGTCCACGAAGCAAATCAAAAGAAAAGCGTTTATGAAGAAAAAGGTCGTCGTTCGCTTCATGGAATCGGCTGCCCGGTTGATGTCACCGCTATTGTAAGGGAAGTTGTTTCATCCTTTAATGAAAAGGAGGCGGGCGTTGTACAGATGGATAGAAAAGCGTTGATTGTCGGGGCGGGCTTTGGAGGCCTGTCCTGCGCCATTGAGTTGGCTATCAGGGGATTCCGGGTAACCGTGCTGGAGCGCCAACCTAGCGTTGGCGGCAAGTTACAGCGGGTCTTGATCGACGGGTACCGTTTTGACAGGGGACCTACAACGATTGAAATGGCGCATGTTTTTCGAAATCTGTTCCGCCGGGCTGGCCGGGACCTGAATGATTATGTACGGCTGATTCCGCTTGAGCCTAGGTCGCGCAGTGTGTTTGCCGACGGGAATGTCGTTGATTTGACCGGGGACGTGGAATTTATGCAGCATCAAATCGGCACCTATAGCCCGGAGGACGCCTTGCACTATCCTGCGTTTATTCAGGAGTCTCGGCAGATGCTCCGTTACGCCAGTGAACATATCCTCACCCGGCTTCCGCTTAATGGTTTGGATAAATGGTGGCCCAGAATACTCATGAGCCTGCTGGTACCGGAGCTTCACCATTCTTTGAATCGCCAGCTTCGCCGGCATTTCAGCCATCCCAATACGCTCGCAATGTTCGGAAGATATGCCGCCCGCGTAGGTTCTTCCCCGTTCAAGGTTTCATCCTTGTGCGGCATGCTGGCAAGCTGTGAAGCCGATCAGGGGATATATACGGTCCGCGGGGGAACCTACCAGTTGATCGAAGCGATGAAGCGTCTGGCGGAAGAACTGGGCGTTGAAATTGAGACTGGCGTAGAAGTGACCCGAATCCGCGTGGTCGACCGTAATGTTAGAGGGATTGAAACTACGAAGGGCGATTATGAATCCCCGCTGGTCATCGTCAATGGGGATGCGCTTTCTCTTAGCAAAAGATTGCTGGAGGAGAAGGACCGCCCCTCCATGACCGATCGTCTGATTTCCACCTTCGAGCCCTCCCTGTCGGCCTTTGTCCAGCTCGCGGGGGTACCGGTCCGGTTAGACCGGCTCCATCATCACACTGTGTTCTTTTCTGAAAATTACGAGAATGAATTTCATGATATTTTCTCCAGACGTCGTCCGCCGACCCACCCGTCGGTATACATTTGCAATTCTTCCTATTCGGAGGAAGGGGCGGCCCCTCCAGGCTGCAGCAACTTGTTTATCATGACCCATACCCCTTATTTATCGAGGGAATGGGATTGGGAGCGGGAAGGGGAAGCTTACTCCAGAACGGTATTCTCCACATTAAGACAGCACGGATTAAACGATTTGGTCCAAGAGCATGAACTCGCCCGGTATACGCCGGTCGATTTGGCACGGGATACATACTCCTATAAGGGAGGCATGTTCGGGCTTGCTTCACACAGTTTTATGCAGGAACTGAAGAGGCCCGGCAACCGCAGCCGGGATATAAGGGGTCTCTGGTATGCGGGAGGCACGACGCATCCCGGCGGGGGCGTCCCTTTCGTCACCTTGTCCGGCCAGTTGGTAGCGGGTTATATAGCGAAGGGGTCAGTTTGATGAGTCCAAGGTTTATATAGAGGAAGTAAAAACTGAGATTTACGTTAGAAGGAGGAACGAAGATGGGAGATACATCCGGGCGCAAATCCGAGCATATTCGTCTTTGTCTGGAAGAACAGGTTGGCGGTGAAGGGATTACTACAGGATTTGAAAAATACAGGTTCCGCCACAACGCGCTGCCGGAGCTGAACTTTGACGAGGTCAGCTTGAAGACGGTCTTTCTCGGCGCGGCTGTACACACGCCGCTGCTGATCAGTTCGATGACCGGCGGAAGCAAGCTCGCCGGGGAGATTAACGACCGCCTGGCGGAAGCGGCGGAGCGGCGGGGTTGGGCGATGGGAGTCGGCTCGGTCCGCGCCGCCGTAGAACGCGGGGAGCTGGCTCCCACGTTCGCGGTCCGGCGCAAGGCGCCGAGCATCCCGATCATCGCCAATTTGGGCGCGGTCCAGCTCGGGTACGGCTTCGGCGCGGCGGAATGCCAGCGCGCGGTCGATATTGCCGGAGCGGACATGCTTGTGCTGCATTTGAACAGCCTGCAAGAGGTGTTCCAGCCGGAAGGAAATACCGGCTTCGGCGGTTTGCTCGCCCGCATTGAGGAAGTGTGCCGGGCGCTGCCGGTTCCCGTCGGCGTCAAGGAAGTCGGCTGGGGCATCGACGGAGGTACGGCGAGACGCCTCCGCGAAGCGGGCGTAGCCTTCATTGACGTGGCCGGCGCCGGCGGAACCTCCTGGAGCCAGGTCGAGAAGTTCCGCAGCGCCGACCCGGTGCGGCGTGCGGCTGCGGAAGCATTCGCGGATTGGGGCATCCCCACCGCCGAATGCATCCGCGAAGTGCGGGCGGCGGCGCCGGATGCCGCCCTTATAGGCAGCGGGGGCCTGAACACCGGCGTGGACGCCGCCAAAGCGCTGGCGCTTGGCGCGGATCTGGCCGGGTTCGGCCGAGCGCTGCTGGAACCGGCGGTGCATTCGGAGGAGCGGCTCGATGCGCTCTTGGAGCGAGTCGAGCTGGAGCTTCGCACCGCCATGTTCGGGATCGGCGCCGGGACCGTTTCGGCGCTGCGGAATACGCCGCGGCTGGTGCGGCGTGAGGTGTAAATAAATTAATCATATAAATCCGGGAAGATTACAGTGAATTTTTCATTGCGTTTCTGAAACATTCCCATTATATTGAAGTTAGCAAGCTTCAGACAAAGGGGGAAACGTTATGAAGTCATCGATTTGGAAATGGAATACGCGGACAGTGGTCACCATCGGGATCGGGGCGGCGTTATACGGAGCGACAAGCTGGATCGGCATTCCGATTGCGCCGGATACGCAGCTTCGTCCGGCAGTAGCGCTGCTTGCGATCTTCGGGGCATTGTTCGGACCGGTGGTCGGCTTTGTGGCCGGGCTCATCGGCCATGTGATCAACGATTTCCTTACGAGCGGCACCGTTTGGTGGGGCTGGGCGTTGGGATCGGGGATAACGGCGGCCTTTATGGGTCTGATTTATTTGTCCAAGGGGTTCAACCCGCAGGACGGGGAGATCCGGAAGGGCCATGTGGTCCGGTTCTTGATCTATGGTTTGGTCGGGATTTTCGTTTCCCTGGCTTTCTCGGGATTGTTCGATATTTACGTCATGGGAGAGCCGAACGATAAAATCATCATTCAAACGGTAACCGCCGGATTGGCCAATACCGCGGTTTTCGTAATTCTCGGCATTCCCGCAGTGTGGGCGTATGCCAAGCGCAACCGGAACAATACGAATTTAACGGTGGAAAGATAGGAGAAACCAGCGAATATGCAGCCGGCGATTTCATTTCGAAATTTCAGTTTTCGTTACAAAAGCCAATCCGAACCCATCCTGAAGAACATCTACCTGGACATTTCGCCCGGGGAGAAAATCTGGATTGCCGGGCCGAGCGGCTCCGGCAAATCAACCTTAGCCCATTGCATCAATGGGCTAATTCCTTTTTCCTACGGGGGCGAGGTTTCGGGCAATTTATACATAGGCGGTCTTGAAGTATCAGAGCAGGGAATCTTCGAGCGGAGCCGCAGCGTGGGCACCATTTTGCAGAACCCGGATGCCCAGTTTGTCGGTCAAACCGTCGGGGAAGATACAGCCTTCCAAATGGAAAATGAACAAGTGGCTCAGTCGGTCATGAAGGCACGAGTCGTCACCGCTCTGGATCTAGTCGGCATGCTGGCTTATGAGGAACAGGGCCCGCATGATTTGTCCGGAGGACAGAAGCAGAGTGTCTCTCTAGCGGGAGTGCTGTCGACCCGCGCGGACATTCTGCTTTTCGATGAGCCGCTGGCCAACTTGGATCCGGCCAGCGGAGTAAGGGCGATGCAATTGATCGAGGACATTCATCGGCGCGAAGGTAAAACGGTCATTATTATCGAACACCGGGTTGAAGATGTTCTTGCCCAGCCGATCGACCGGATCGTCGTGATGAGTGAAGGGGAAATCGCCGCGATCGGTACACCCGAGGAACTGCTTAGAGAAGGAGTGCTGGCACGTCACGGCTTGAGGCAGCCGCTGTATTTGAACGCATTGGAATATGCCGGTGTTCCGATTAGCGGGCTCAAGAGTCTTGCCACGCCGGAAGGAGTCGTTACTCTTGCAGGGGACGGGAATCTTCCGGAAGGCAGCGAATATCTCGGGGAGACCGAGATCCGAAGCCGGCTGGAGGCCTGGGCGGAGCGAGTGGAACCTGCCACGGGGCGTCTCTCGGGGGCCCCGTTGCTCGAACTGAAGGATATTTCCTTTGCTTATGGCCGCGGTCGAACTGATGTCGTTCGAAATGTCTCCTTCTCGATTTCGGAAGGGGAGCGGCTGGCCTTGCTCGGGAGCAACGGGGCGGGGAAGTCCACGCTTTCCGGGCTCATTACCGGCATTTTGAAGCCGAAATCCGGGACGATTACGATTCGCGGTGAGGATTTAAGCCGTTGGAGTATCCGGCAAAGAGGCGAAGAAATCGGTTATGTGATGCAAAATCCGAATCATATGATCACCCAGCACATGATTCGCGACGAGATTGCGCTCGGTCTTACGGCGAGGGGCGTACTTTCCCCGGAGCGGGAGCGGAGAATCGATGAAGTCTTGCACACTTGCGGGCTGTATCCTTATCGCAACTGGCCGGTTTCCGGGTTGAGTTTTGGACAGAAGAAACGGCTGACCATTGCGTCCATTCTGGCATTGGAGCCGAAGCTGATGATTCTTGACGAGCCCACGGCGGGCCAGGATTACCGTCATTATACCGAGTTCATGGATTTTATCGACGGGTTGGCCGGCCGAGGGATGGCCTTTTTGTTCATCACGCATGATATGCACCTGGCGCTGGAGTATGCGGACCGGGCCGTCGTTATGGCGGAGGGGGAAATTATCGCCGCCGATACGGTGCCCCGGATTCTCTCGGACAGCGAGGTGACGGGACGGGCCCGCCTGCGGGAGACCAGCTTGTCGCGCTTTGCGAAGGCGTGGGGGTTATCCTCCCCGTCCGGGTTCGTGCAAGCTTTTATCGAAGCCGAGAAGAAGGTGAAGGAAGCCGATGAGTAAAGCGGGAAATCTGTTTGTTGAGGGAGATTCCCTATTCCACCGGATGGACGGAGCCGTGAAGCTGATTCTTCTTTTGACCTGGACGGTGTCGACCTTCCTGTTCCTGGACCTCCGGATATTCGCCGTTATGCTCTCTGCGGGAATCGGCATGCTGCTCCTATCGCGGATTCCGTTCCGGCGGATGGCGTTATTATTCTGGGTGCTAATGGTGTTCACGTTAATCAACAGCATTTTTATTCTGATCATTACGCCGAGATTCGGCTCTACCCTGACCGGCAGCAACACGCCGCTGATTCCGGTGGGGTACGATACGATCAACGCGGAGACGCTCTTTTACGTACTTACTTTGTCCGCCAAATATTTAACGCTGCTGCCGGTTACGATGCTGTTCATTTTCACGACCCATCCGAGCCGGTTCGCGGCCAGCCTTAATAAATTGGGCGTTCATTATAAAATGGCCTACGCGGTAAGCATCGCCTTCCGGTATATCCCGGACCTGACACAGGAGTTCAAAAATATTTTGAACGCGATGCAGATGCGGGGGATGGGCATCTCGCGCGGCGACGGTAATTTGTGGCGCAGGATGAAGAATTTATCCCTGGTCGTCGTACCGCTGCTTCAATCTTCTCTCCAGCATATTGAGTCGGTGTCGAATGCCATGGATTTGCGCGGCTTCGGTACCGGAAGCAAGCGAACCTGGTACATGGGCATGCCAATGTCGCGCAGCGACAAATGGATGCTGCTCCTCTGCGTACTGCTATTAGTGGCGGCTATCCTGCTAAAGGGGTTCTGGGCGGAGAAGTTTTGGTACCCTTTTTAAAGTTTGTTCAAAAAATCATCTTTTGATCACGAAGTGTTTCAAGCAGTTGAATCGACATCGAATCTTGCGTTGACCCTCGAAGTCCGGTACTCATGTTCAAAAAGCCGACTTTTTGAACATAAACTTTTAGCTGTAAAATTGGAGATGTCCTTGAAATCTGGCCGGGGGATAGGTACTATGGTTGAAGAAGATGAGCAATTACAAGAATGAGGAGTTGTCATAGATATGGCTTTAAAAGCAGGAATCGTGGGCCTTCCGAATGTCGGGAAATCCACGTTGTTTAATGCAATTACCCAAGCGGGGGCGGAATCCGCAAATTATCCGTTTTGTACGATCGATCCGAACGTCGGCGTGGTTGAAGTGCCGGATGAGCGTCTCGACAAGCTGACCGAGCTGGTCGTCCCTAACAAGACGGTGCCTACCGCTTTTGAATTTGTGGATATTGCGGGTCTTGTCCGCGGCGCCAGCAAAGGCGAGGGCCTCGGCAACAAATTTTTGGCTCACATCCGTGAAGTGGACGCGATTGTGCATGTAGTCCGCTGCTTTGAAGATGAGAACATCACGCACGTCGACGGCAAAATCAACCCGATCAGCGATATCCAGACGATTAATCTGGAACTGATTTTGGCGGACCTGGACAGCGTCGAGAAGCGGATCGAGCGTTCCCGCAAAAATATGAAGGGCGGCAACAAGCAATATGCGCAGGAAGTGGAAGTTCTCGAGCGCATCAAAGAAGCTCTGTATAACGACCAGCCCGCTCGTAGCGTAGAGTTGTCCGACGATGAGAAGCTGATCGTCCGCGACCTCCATCTTTTGACGCTCAAGCCGGTATTGTATGCGGCCAACGTGAGCGAGGACGGTGTTACCGAAGCGGACAGCAATCCGTTCGTGCAGCAGGTTCGCGAATTTGCGGCCGGTGAGAATGCCGAAGTCGTTCCGATCAGCGCTAAAGTGGAAGCGGAAATCGCCGAGCTGGAAGGCGAGGACAAGGCTATGTTCCTTGAGGAGCTCGGCTTGCAAGCCTCCGGGTTGGATCGTTTGATCCAGGCGGCTTATCGCCTGCTCGGCCTGTATACGTATTTCACGGCCGGCGTACAGGAAGTACGCGCCTGGACGATCCGCAAAGGGACGAAAGCGCCGGGAGCGGCCGGAGTTATTCACTCCGACTTCGAACGCGGCTTTATCCGAGCGGAAGTAGTATCCTATGACGATTTGATGGCTGCAGGTTCCATGAACGCCGCCAAGGAACGCGGACAGCTTCGCCTGGAAGGCAAAGAGTATGTTGTTCAGGACGGAGACGTCATGCATTTCCGGTTTAACGTTTAAATAATAGGCGTACCAGACAACCCCCGGTTCATTATCGAACACGGGGGTTGTTTTAGTTATTCCGCGCTCAGCGGGCCGGCGGAATGACCGTTGGAGATATTCCTGGAGTTTCACAGCCGGATGCGGTTTCTTGTGTTCTACCGGGTACGCCGCCCGCCGGTTCGCCTGGGGGCGAGTCCCCCTTTTTCGTGTACCGGGCAGCCTTATCTCGTCCAGCTTCTGTGGTGGAATACAACCACACCGTGAATGAACAGCTAAGCAGCAGAAATAATCCCACCAGCAAAAAGGCAGTTCCGAGATTCGCGAATGAAGTGAATACACCGAACAGCAGTGGGTTCATTAACTGGGCGGCCCGATTGGCCATGAGCCGCAGTCCGATGCCGAGCCCGCGTTCTTCGGGGGCGGTCGATCTTGCGATCATGGAAAGGGTCATCGGCTGATTGATGCCGAGTGCCAGGCCTGTGACCAGAACAAGCGCCATTAAAGAGTAATAGTTAGTCAGCAATGGAGTAATAAACAACAACAGTAGCGAGACGGCATAGGTTAAGATCAGCAGCCGGGAGAAGGGCAGCCTGGCCATCAGCCATGGATAAATCGGGCGGACGAATACGGCGGACAGCGCCCCGGCTGAGACCAGCAGCCCGACCCTGGTGTTCGACATTTCTAGCGATTGAAGCTGGATCGGCAAGTAGGTCGTTCGTATGTCCAGAATGAACAAGGAAATGAATGTGGTCATTAAAATAACGACGAAGTAGCGGTTCTTCAGCAAGGACGAACATTGTTGAAAAAGGACTGCCATTTTAGCACGCATGGTTAAAGGGGCAGGCTCGGGTATTTCCGTTGCGGCCGATTCCGTGGTGTCGGGAGCGGTTTCTTTGCATCGCCAGGCGGCTAAAGTGAGCAGGAGACTGGTAAGGGTATATCCTGCGAAGACCAAGGAATATCCATAATGATCCGATAAGAAGCCTGACAAGACAGGGGCTATCATCTGGCCCAGCGCCATATATAGGGAGAACGTTGCGAACCTGCTCTCGCTGCCTTGTTTGGGACCTTCGGTAATCAGCACCTGAACCGCTAGCCAAACCGCCATTTGACCAAGACCGGCCAGAAGCTGAGCGAGGGCTAACAGCCCCGGGCCGGAGGAGAGCCAGTACAGCAATCCGCTGGCTAGCATGGTCAAGGCACCGGTACGAAGCACGAAGGTGCGCCCAAGCCGGTCGGCAATCAGGCCGCCGGGGATCGCGGCGATCAGGGGCATCAGGGAATATACGGCCAATACGGCGCCGATTCCGATCCCTTCCATGCCAAGGGAAGAGGCGTACAGGGAAATGATCGGGCGGGTCAATGAAAAGGCGAACCAGTACAGGCCGCAAGAAATTGAGATCCAGAGTGGACTGTAACGAGAAGATGATAATTGGGGCAATCGGTGCATGGACATGGCCGTACCTCCTAGTTTTTGCGACAAAGAACACGGAGCCCCGTGGGAGAGGGCTCCGTGTTGGATTCATTCCTGGCGGGATCAAGCTGTGACTTGGGGATGAGGAACAGCGTTGAAATTGATTTTGTGATCGAACAATCCTGTTTCGGTCTGATTAAGGTAATTCACCGCTTCTTCGGTGCTGATCACATCGGCGTACTTGGCGTTCATATCAAACAGGTTGATCGCATGTGAGGCCTGACCGCGGTCGAACGTACATTCTTCCACAACGCCGACATTGAAGTTGTAAGAAAAAGCGTCGATGACGCTGGCCCGGACACAGCCGCCGGTCGTTGTGCCGCAAACCAACAGGGTGTCGATGCCAAGGTCGGTGAGAAAGCCGACCAGCGGAGTACCGTGAAAGGCAGAGGGCTTCAGTTTCTCGATCACGATATCGCTTGGCTGAGGAGCAATTTCACGTACGATCTCATTGCCGCCATAGCCGGGGACGCCTGAGTTATCTTCGGAGCGGGTGTTCTTGCGGTTCCAGCCGCCCCCGTCAAAACCGTCGGGGCGCCGGTCGATACCGGTGGAATAGAATACCGGGATATGCTGCTCCCGGGCTGCTCCGAGCAGCTTCTGAATGTACGGGATCGCGTTCCAGGCTTCTTCACCGCAGCTGTTACGCCAGGTCTTGATAGAGTCAAGCACCGGCTCCTTGATATGCCCGCAGAAGGCGTAGCTGACGTCAATAACCAGGAGGGCAGGCCTTTTGCCGAATCCTCCTTTGGCGTTATAACCCGCACCGCCGAAAACCTGCTTGTCCCGTTCCGTTAAAAAAGAGTCCCAAATCCGCATGACTTATAACCTCCTTGAAAAGTTAAATTATTTTACAAACTGCATATCGATAATATCCGCATATTCGATGGTGTCGGTTTTCAAAAGCCCTGCAGCGCGTACGACCGCTAAACCGGTAGTAACGGCCTCTTCGCTGATTTGTCCGGAGAATTCCCACATCTCATCTTCATAGGATCGATTTAATGTAGTTTTCAGCAGATCCTCTGCCATGGTAGGGAATTCTTGTTTCGCAATTTCCATGCTTTCCTCATGATTATCTTGTAAGAATTCCAGTCCTTTTTGAATGCCGGTAACGAACTTTTGCACGGTTTCAGGATCCTTTGTTATGCTGTCTTGCTTGATGTTAATTGTTGAATAAGCGTAAGGGCCCAGCTCTTGGGGGACGTTGTAAAAAGGCTCGCCCCAAATGCCCTCTTGAATGCCCTGGGTTAAGATCGGCTCGGTAACGACGGCCACATCGCCCTGCCCCTGCTGCAAAATTGCCGGAATTGCTCCGCTATCCACCTCCTTCAGCGTGATATCTTTATCCAGCTCATATCCCCACTCCTTAGCCAAATAGCGGATGATGGAGTTGGGTGTTCCGCCGTATTGGGTTACGGCCACGGATTTGCCTCTCATAAAGGCGGCGATGTCCGTGCCGGGGTCGAGCCCGGAGCGGGCTACAAGATAAACATTGCCGCGGTTGACGATATTGACTACGGCGCGGAGTTCAGCGCCTTTGGCTTTGGCAAAAGCGTTATGCTCCGGCCCGCCGATGAAGCCGAAGGCCTGGTCCGTGAGAACTGCGTTCGTATGGGCGCTTCCGCCGGACAGGGTGACCACCTTAACGTCGATGTCTTCAAACAGCCCTTTGCGGATCGCGATATAAAGCGGGAGATAACCCGTGCTATGCACCGGTTCGGCAATAATCAGCTCTTTGGTATTGCCCGCAGCTTTGGCCGGTACAGCGGTGTCCGGCCCGGAAGATGCCGTGCTCCTGCCGCCGCAGGCGGTAATGATGACGAATATCGCTACTAGAGCCAAGGTAAGCGTGATTCGGGATAAACGGTGTTTTTGACGCATGGCTGATTCCTCCCCAAAATCCTCTTTATTTTGTATGGAACCTTTTATTTCTGGTGCATAAACCCTTTGAGCAGCAAGGATTCAAGCTTGCCGATCAGTACGTACAATAGCATGGACAAGATGGACAGATTAAAGATGTTAGCCCAAATGAGGCTGATCTCGTAGGTCTGACCGGCGTAAAAGATCATCCGGCCCAGCCCGCGCTCGGAGCCGATATATTCACCGACAATGGCTCCAGTCAGCGCGAGCCCGATATTGATTCGAAGTGCAGAGATCATAGCAGGAATGGCCGTCGGGACGATGACCTTACGGAATACTTGCATCCGGGATGCTCCGAGCGAGTAAACCATGCGTACAAGATCTTTATCTACGCTGCGCACGCCGTTGTATGTCGTCAGAGTGGTGATCACGACGGTTATCGCGAAGCCCATGGCAATCTTGGAGCCGATGCCGATCCCAAACACAAGGACGATGATCGGAGCCAAGGCAAGTTTCGGCATCGCCTCAAACATGATGATGAACGGCTCGCTAATCCGGGCATAGTATTTGGACCACCAGAAGGATAGTCCAAGCAGGGTTCCGCCTAAGGTGCCGAGTACAAATCCAATGACGGTCGAACGAAACGTATACAGGGTGTCCTGCCAGACGGCACCAGTCTGAACGCCGATCCACCAGGTACGGGCGATTTCCACCGGTTGGCTCCAAAAGAATGAATTAATGAGTCCGGACCGGGCTCCGATTTCCCAGAGCAATAACATGATAATAAACAGGGCGAACCGGCCGACATTTACGGCCCACGGTTTGGGCACGGCCATTTCATGTTTCAACCAATTTGATTTGGGACGTGGAGTCTTGATTCCGGCGGATATGCCTCCGCCGCGACTGCTTACCGCTTCAGCTTCATGTGACAATGTCCTCACTCCTTTCATAGTTAGACCAAACCGGTTTAACCGGCGGATTCCTGCTGATAAGCGCGCATCGTTTCTTCGGAAAGCGTACGCAGCGCTTCTTCCTTCAACTCGATAAATTGCGGGGAAGTAATAATTTGCGGCTTGCGCGGCCGCGGAAGGTCGATCATTAAATGCCGTTTGATGGTGCCGGGGCGGGAAGTCATAATATACACCTCATCCGACAAATAGATGGCTTCCTCCATATCGTGGGTAACGAACAAAATCGTCTTTTGAAAGTCGTCCCATAAATCCAGAAGCCACTCCTGCATCATAGCCCGCGTCTGCGCGTCGAGCGCGCCGAAAGGCTCGTCCAGCAAAATGATTTCGCGGTCATACATGATCGTGCGAAGCAGGGCGGCCCGCTGTCTCATCCCCCCGGAAAGCTGCGCGGGATAATGATGCTCAAACCCTTTTAGCCCGTATTTATAAAGAAGGGGCAAGGCCTTGGCTTTCGCCTCTTTTTTTGGGATGCCTTCGATTTCAAGACCGAGAATGACATTGTCGAGAATGGTACGCCAGGGCAAGAGTAAATCCTTTTGCAGCATATAGCCGGTGATTCCGGTGAGTCCGTCAACCCGGTTGCCCCCAACATAGATGGCTCCATCGGACGTTTCTACCAGGCCGGATATAATGTTGAACAATGTGGATTTGCCGCAGCCGCTCGGACCGACGATACTGATAAAGCGGTGATTCGGAATCTGCATATGGATCGGTCCTAATGCGTTTACCGGATTTCCATCAGTCCCGAGATAGGTTTTACTCACGTTCTCCAGTTCCATTTTATAAGCGTTCATCATCGCCACCTCCTCTGTGTTAAGTGTATAGTAATATATCTCACACAAAGTGGGTGATAAGGAATTTAAATGTTAGGTTTATGTACATAAACCTAACACATATTACTTCATATTTGATTGGGATAAGAGGTGTCGTTGCGGCGGAAATTACCGACTTGCTCGAGAATCTGAGCCTTTAAGGGTTGAAGGAATTGCTGAAGTTGCTTGGAGATATGCAGGGGATAAGCGCAATAAAACTTTTGCTTCAGACAGACTTCATCAAGCTGGATGCGTTCGATAGGTACTTCATGATGACTTGGCCAAAGAGATGAAACGGGTAAAAAGGAACAACCGCTACCCTGGGCCACCATCTGCCGGATCAGGGATGACGTATCCACCTCGATGAGCTTGCGGGGATGCATCCGCAGTGACTCGAACAAGTGGGACTCCAGCAATTCGCGCAGCGGCATTTGTCTTTTTAACAGAATGAAAGGCACCTCCTGCAGATAAGTCGACAGGCTGCGGAACCGGGGGAAATTGGGTTGTCTGGGCCCGATGAAGACGAGAGGTTCTTCAAACAGTTTGACCGTTTCTATATGGGGGAGGGGCGAGAATTCATGGTTGATAAAAGCAAGGTCCAGCTCCCCGGAGGTGACGCGCAAAGCAAGGTCAAGTGATTCTCCAGTGCTGATTTTCCAAGAGGAGACGGCGTCTTGGCTTTTCATCGTTTGAACGATCGCAGGTAACATGATATGGCTCAGTGATTCTACGATGCCTATGTTCAAATGGCCATCCGCAGAGGGAGGCGCAATTTGCCGGACTTTCTGCTGTCCCACTTCGAGCGCACTGAGGGCGTATTGGGCGTAAAAATAAAATTTGCGTCCCGCCTCTGTCAGGAGCGCTCCTGATCGGGTACGGAGAAAGAGCGGGGCGCTCAGCTCGTTCTCGAGCCCGGCAATGCGTAAGCTGACAGCCGGTTGGGTCAAGGCGACCATTTCTGCGCCTTTACGCATACTTCCGTTTTCGGCTACGGCAATGAATACTTTCAAATCCAACATGTCCATGAAAGATCCCTCCTTGCTTAATGGGGATTTGATGTTAGATTATTTTACATCATTTCCGACGAAGAATCATTAAAAACTGCCAGTGAAAGCTATTCTGTTCAAAATAATATTCTCATGGTATAATATAAAGTCGTCCGACCTGGATTTTGAAGTGCGGATGTGACGACGATGTTTTCGACTTGCTTATGAAGAAAGAGGTGATTTCCTTGTTGGACCGACTACAATCCCTGGCCGACCGTTATGAGAAGCTGAGCGAGCTGCTCTGCGATCCCGACGTGGCGAACGATACGAAGAAGCTGCGGGATTATTCTAAAGAACAATCGGATTTACAGCCGGCTTATGAGGCGTACACTGAATACAAGCAGGTCATGGAAGAGCTGGATGCCGCAAAAGCGATGCAGGCCGAGAAGCTTGACGATGACATGCGCGAAATGGTGAAGATGGAAATCGAGGACCTTTCCGGACGCCAGCAGGAACTGGAGGAGAAAATCCATGTTCTGCTGCTGCCGAAGGACCCGAATGACGATAAAAACGTAATCGTGGAAATCCGCGGCGCTGCCGGCGGGGACGAGGCGGCTTTGTTTGCAGCCGACCTGTACCGAATGTACACCCGCTTTGCCGACACCCAAGGGTGGAAAGTGGATATCATGGATGTGAATGAAAGTGACCTTGGCGGCTTCAAAGAGGTTATTTTCATGATTAACGGACGCGGCGCTTACAGCAAAATGAAATACGAAAGCGGCGCCCACCGGGTACAGCGGATTCCGTCGACGGAATCCGGCGGACGGATTCACACGTCGACCTCGACGGTGGCGGTCATGCCGGAAGCCGAAGAAGTCGACATTGAAATTCTCGACAAGGACATCCGCGTAGATACGTTCTGCTCCAGCGGCGCGGGCGGCCAGTCCGTCAACACGACGAAATCGGCGGTGCGGGTAACGCACATTCCGACGGGCATTGTGGCAACGTGTCAGGACGGCAAATCGCAAAACTCCAATAAAGAGAAAGCGTTGCAGGTGCTTCGCGCCCGGATCTCGGATATGATGCGCCAGGAGGAAGAGGCAAAGTATGCCGGGGAGCGGAAGAGCAAAGTGGGAACCGGGGACCGCAGTGAGCGGATCCGTACCTATAACTTCCCGCAAAGCCGGGTGACCGACCACCGGATTGGTCTTACGCTGCACAAGCTCGATCAGGTCATGAACGGAGAGATCGAGGAAATCGTTTCGGCGCTGACGATTGCGGAACAGGCCGAACTGATGGACAAAGGAGAATAACATGCCTGACGGTAACGGATATGTGTTATCAGGAGAGGTTAATATTTCAGAAGCCCGTAGAGAGGCTTCTTCTTTTTTAGCGGCTCGGGGCGTGCACGAGCCGGATTTCAATGCGGAGCTGCTGCTCCGCCATGTTTTGGGGTTGGAAGGCGCGGCGTATTTGGCCGCGCTGCGCGATCCCTTCCCGGCGGATCATAGAGACGCCTGGGAGGCAGTGATCCGCCGCAAAGCGGCGGGCGAGCCGGCGCAGTACATTATCGGGGAACAGGATTTTTACGGCCTGACCTTCAAGGTCACGCCGTCCGTGCTGATTCCCCGCCCGGAAACGGAGCTGCTCGTGGAGCGAATCGTCCAGATCGGCGATTCGCTGTGGCCCGGCGGCGCCCCGCTGGCCGCCGACATCGGTACCGGCAGCGGCGCGATTGCAGCCGCGCTGGCCCATTTGCGCCCGTCATGGCGCGTATCGGCGAGTGACATCTCGCCGGAAGCGCTGGACGTGGCGGCAGCGAATGTCCGGCGGCTCGGCCTGGACGTGGCGTTCAAGCAGGGGAACCTGCTTGAACCGTTCACCGGCGAGCCGCTGGACATTGTGGTCAGTAATCCGCCTTACATACCGGCGGATACCATCGCGCACCTGCAGCCCGAGGTGCGCGACTACGAGCCGCGCGGCGCGCTTGACGGCGGCCCAGACGGGCTCGCGCCTTACCGCGTCATGATGGCGCAGCTTCCGCTGCTGCCTCGTCCGCCCCGCCTGATCGGCTTTGAGCTCGGGATGGGGCAGGCCGGCGATGTTGCAGAGCTGCTGCGCCAAGCCGGCTGCTGGCGCGAGATCGTCACGGTTACGGACCTCGCGGGGATTGACCGGCATGTGATAGGCATCGCCTGACGGGCGGTGTCTTTTTTCTGTGCAAACAGGGGTAATTAGGACTGGTGTCATCGTCCAATAGACTTTAGCGGGAGTCTTCCTTTACAATGAGAAGGTAAACTATTTGTTCGGCTGGTTGGAGAACGAAGGATGGATGCCTGTTTACTCAGGTCGAAGGAAAAATCGGATGGCGGAGGACGGGAAGTAATGCTTAACAAACTTAAAAAAATCGACTACACGATCGTGTTCATCCTGTTGCTCCTTATGGGCATCAGCATCGCGGTACTCTATAGCGCCACATCGAATACGGCTTACCACGGATATCATATACGGATGGGCGTATACTATCTGCTTGGATTTGCGGCGTTTTTTGCCTTTTCCCTGATCGACTTCAAACTATTTATCAAGTATTCGCCCTACATTTACCTGTTCGGGGTCGGATTGCTTATCGTAGTATTTTTCATCGGTAATACGTATTACAGCGCGACCGGATGGCTTACCCTGCCGGGGGGACTCAGTTTTCAGCCGGCCGAATTTTTCAAATTGCTGCTGATTCTGTTTCTTTCCTTCATGCTGCTCCGCAAGCGGAAGCCAAGGTTGTCGTTTTGGCGGGACGTCGTGCCAATTCTATTGATTACATTCATTCCGTTTCTAGTCGTAATGGCGCAAAATGACCTCGGTAACGCCCTCAGTTATTTGGTGATTTTGGCGGGAATGCTGTGGATCGGTAACATTAAATACATGCATGCCCTGATTGCATTGGTGATCTTTGCAGGCTCGGTTTTTGGCGGGATTACCGCGTATAAAGTGTATCATGACAAGGTGTACACCTTCTTTGTAGATATCGGGCGCGAACACTGGATTGAACGGATTGACCCTTGGCTGGTACCGGAAAAAGCGACCGAAAAAGCCATTTATCACACACGGAACGCCAAATTGGCGATCGCATCAGGCGGTATGACCGGAGAAGGTTACTTAAAAGGAGAGACCGTTCAGTCCGAACGCGTGCCTCTAACCTATTCCGACTCCATCTTCGTAGTAATCGCCGAGGAATTCGGCTTCCTGGGCAGCTCGGTGCTGCTGCTGATCTATTTTGTACTGATACACAGGCTAATTCTCATTTCACTGGAGTGCCGGGATCGCGGCGGACCGTTCCTTATCGTGGGGATCGTAGCGATGTTTCTGTACCAGATTTTCGAAAACATCGGCATGTTTATCGGTCTGATGCCCCTCACCGGGATCACCCTCCCTTTCATCAGTTACGGAGGAACCTCGCTGATGATCAATATGGCCTGCATCGGAGTCGCGATGAGCATTCGCATTCACGGTCATGAAACCGACGAGGAGCAGCAGATGCCTGCCTCCCGTTTCACCAAACTAAAAACGCAAAACCGATAGTTGAAAGCGGCGATTCCTCTGGGGATTGCCGTTTTTTAATAGTGTTTATTATTACATCCTTAGAAAAAAAGAATCGAACCTGGAAACGGGCGGAGTCCAAAAACGGAGTCCAAATTCAATGAAGTACTTGTGTCCTCCCACGGTGGAACAATATGAAGATTTGTCTTTCAAAGAGTGGACACTCTTCTCCGAAAGAGATATACCTCACCTCGGATTAACATTTCTATATATAGTACGTTGGAATGTCTGGTATACTAGATGTTGATGATTGTTGGCGGGCGTGTAAATATGCGTAATGTCCACTTTTAGGTGGACATTTTGACGATTTGTCTACCTCGGGAGGACGGTGAAATGTGAAGCGTGTTGATTGAATTGCCCCAGGTAGGGAGGCCGGGGGATCAATCGATAAAATTGTTTGAGATGGAGCAATCTTGGTATGTTGGAGGGAAACATGGATATTATTGAATTTCAACAATGGGTGAAGGAATATTACAAGAATCGCAACTGGTCAGACTTAGATATATTTGTCCGTATTGGTTTTCTTGCTGAGGAAACCGGGGAAGTAGCTCGTGCAATTCGTGCATTAGAGATTGGCAGGGATCGTCCGGATGAGGTTGCAGGCACATTTCAAGAAAATAAAACCGAATTAACGGAAGAACTTGGAGATGTTTTAGGAAATCTCATTGTGATCGCAAATAAATATGATATATCGCTTGAGGATATCCTAAAATCGCACAAACAAAAGCTCCAGGCACGTTACGCAGAAAATTAAAATAAACGGGACGTATTTAACCGAACAGCGTACTTGAGCAGAGTAGCGAGTAGCCCCCAATATGACTACTTTTTCATTGAACTAACAGGTAACATTAGTTAAACAACAACAGCGGCAGTTTAAGACTTCAATTATTGAGTCTTGTTCTGCCGCTGCTTCATTTAATGGAGCAGTTTAGAGTAAGGAATGAATTGTAATGAATGGATAGAAGAAAGGGTTGCGTATAAAGGTTATGAGTAAAGATATGAGTAAGGTTATGGTTAATAAATTTTTAATAGATTAATAGGTTTAGCTCTCTTTTAACCGGACATACTGATAGACATCAGGGGATGGAGAAGGGAGTAGCGACGATGCGGGAAGCTGGGAATGGGAATGGCAAGGGAACGGAAACGAGCAGAGGCAAAACAGTAGCTCTTATTATATTTAGTATTATGATATTGATGATGTCCTGGGAGGGACAAAAAATAGATTCGGCGGCAGCCGAAGGCCGGATTCCTCAGGAGTCGATCCGGCTGCGGATTTTGGCCAATTCGGATAAAGCGGGGGATCAGGTCGTTAAACGCCGCGTAAGGGATGCGGTGATTAAGCAGATCGACGGCTGGGTGACCGAGCTGGATAATCCACAAAGTTTGGATGCGGCGCGCGGCGTCATTCGTGATCATATGGATGAAATTGAAGGCCTGGTAGGGAAGACGCTGGCCGGTAGCGGCAAAAAATATAGTTACAAGGTCGAGTTGGCGGTGGTGCCTTTTCCGACGAAAATGTACGGCAGTGCCGTGTACCCGGCGGGTGATTATGAGGCGTTGCGGGTAACGCTTGGAGAAGGAAAGGGCAAGAACTGGTGGTGTGTGTTGTTCCCGCCGTTATGTTTTGTGGATGCCGGCAGCGGGGATGCGCTGCAAAGCAAAGCGGACAAGGGAAAGGCCGGGGCGGACGCGAAGTCTGCTAAGCAAACATCGTCCGGTAAAGGCGAAGTGAAGACAGCGTCGTCCCAGACAGGTCCTGGTGCCGAGGGGGTTAATCAGGTTGACCCGGAGGAGACGGAAGTTCGGTTCTTTTTGTGGGATATGCTGGTGAAGCTGTGGAACTGGATCGTGGGCTTGTTCTCATAAGAAATCTTTGTGAAGTGAACCGTGCGGGGATAGCCTGTGCGGTTCTTTTATATTGGGGGGAGATGGGGAGTGGTCCGGGAGGATCTGGAGCGGATGTTAAGGGGAGGAAGGTACGACTACTGAGTTGAATGTGAGACGAGCGGCTCTGCTGAAGGTGGCTAACTTTAAGTGAGGGTTGTTATAATAGAGAGTATATCTTTGAAAAGTTTGGGATGATCAACTGTTATGGGAGACAAGATGATGGAAGATGCAGGTTTTGAAAATAGACGTTCTACCCGTTTATGGGATGTGACTGCCTTGGTGAATGATGAAGCTGGCCAGGGTGCTAATGTTTTAGAGGATTCAAAGGTTATTGCCGCTGAACAATCGTTGGCCGAAGCGGGAGAGGTGCTTGCGGCGGGCGGAACGGTGGCTTTTCCGACGGAGACGGTGTACGGACTCGGGGCGGATGCCCGCAACACGGCGGCGGTGGAGGCGATATTTGCCGCCAAGGGGCGGCCGTCCGACAATCCGCTGATCGTACACATCGCGGACATGAGCCAGTTGGACGGTCTCGTCACCGCGGTGAACGAGACGGGGCGCCGGCTCATGGAAGCATTCTGGCCGGGGCCGCTGACGCTGGTGCTGCCAGCGGCCCCCGGCGCCGTCTCGCCTCGCGTGACGGCGGGGTTGGACACGGTGGCCGTGCGCATGCCGGCCCACGATATCGCGCTGCGGCTCATCGCCGCAGCGGGGTGCCCGGTGGCGGCGCCGAGCGCCAACCGGTCCGGGCGGCCGAGCCCCACGCTGGCGGGCCACGTGGGCGATGATCTTGCCGGCCGCATCGACGGCATTGTCGACGGCGGGCCCACGGGGGTGGGCGTGGAGTCGACAGTGGTCGAGGCCGGCGACGACGGGGTTGTGACCGTGCTCCGCCCCGGCGGAATCACGGTCGAGCAGCTCGCCCGCCATGCCGAAGGCGGCGTGCGGCTGGACGCCGCCCTGCAAAACGCTGGCGGCGACAGCGAAGCCAAGGACATGCCGGCGCCTCGCTCGCCCGGCATGAAGTACACGCACTACGCACCCCGCGGTGCGCTGCGTGTAGTGTCCGGGTCCGCCCCCGAGCGGGTGGCGGACCGCATCCAGGCCGAGCTCGACGCGGCCCGGGCGCGCGGGGAGATAACGGGCGTGCTCGCCTTTGACGAGCATCTCCCGTTCTACCGCGCCGACTGCGTGCTATCGCTCGGCAGCCTAACGGCGCTGGAGACGGCTGCGCATCGTCTCTACGCGGCGCTCCGCCGCTTTGACGACAGCGGCGTCACCTTTATTATGGCCGAGTCCTGTCCGCAGGAGGGACTCGGCGCCGCCGTGATGAACCGCCTGCTTAAAGCGGCGGGCCAACAGGTAATCTATGTGTAAGAGAACAAACTCTATAAGGTGATCTGACCTTATTCCCTACGGAAAGGCGGGGTACTATGATTACAATTGGTTTAACCGGATGGGGAGATCATGAGGAGCTGTATCCTCCCGGGACTCCGGCAAAAGCGAAGCTGGCGCTGTACGCCAGGCATTTTCCGGTCGTGGAAGTTGATAGTTCCTTCTACGCTGTGCTTGGTGAACATACTTATCGGCGGTGGCTTGAAGAAACGCCTCCGCATTTTACTTTTATATTAAAGGCATTTCGGGGAATGACCGGGCATAATAGGGGAAAGAATCCTTACGGAGGGCCGGGGGAGATGTTTCAAGCCTATCTCGATTCGATTCGGCCGATCGTAGAGTCGGGCCGTCTGAAAGCCGTGATGTTTCAATTTCCCCCTTGGTTTGATTGCAGTCCGGACAATGTGCGGCAGCTTCGCGCCGTAAAGAAGTGGATGGGTTCCTTGCCGCTGGCCCTCGAGTTCCGGAACCAGAGCTGGTATGCACCGAATGTTCGTGAGGACACGCTCTCTTTTATGAAGCAGGAGGGGTGGATTCACATAATTTGCGATGAACCGCAGGTCGGGCAGGGCTCTGTCCCGGCAGTCCTGGAGCCGACAAATTCCGAATTGACGATCGTCCGGCTTCATGGGCGCAATACGGGCGGCTGGCTGCAGGGGAGTGCGCCGAATTGGCGGGAAGTCCGCAATCTCTACCGGTATAACCGGGAGGAGCTGGAGGATTGGCGGGACAAGCTGGACATCCTCGAAAAGAAGGGCACCGGGGAAGTTTGCATGATTTTTAATAACAATTCCGGCGGTGATGCCGCTCCAAACGCGATGGAGATGATGAGTCTTCTAGGTCTGAAAACGGCGGGACTGCCTCCGAAGCAGATGGATTTATTCGGGGACGAACACAACTGATATTTACTTCGGCAGGGGGAACTGTATTTTGGAAATATTTGAAATCGTACTCACTATGCTTGTATTGATTGGAGTATCGAATGTACTGAACCGGTTTATTCCGTTTGTGCCGGTCCCCCTTTTGCAAATCATATTAGGTACTTTGGTAGCTTTGCTGCCGATCGGCATTCATTTGCCGTTGAATTCCGAGCTGTTCTTACTGCTGTTTATCGCCCCGCTGCTCTATAATGACGGGAAGCGGACGCCTCGGGAGGAGTTGTGGGACCTGAGGGCCCCTATCCTGCTCCTCGCGCTTGGCTTGGTGTTTGTCACCGTATTTGCGGGCGGATATCTGATTCATTGGCTTATTCCGAGCATTCCGCTGCCAGCGGCCTTTGCGCTCGCCGCCATTTTATCTCCGACGGATGCTGTGGCCGTAAGTGCCTTGGCGGGGAGAATCCATCTCCCTAAGGGCATAATGCGGCTGCTCGAAGGAGAGTCGTTGATGAACGACGCCTCGGGGCTGGTTGCGTTTAAATTTGCGGTGGCGGCAACGGTCACCGGGGTATTTTCGATTACCGAAGCTACCCTCAGCTTCTTATGGATCGCGATCGGCGGACTGATCTGCGGAGCTGTGGTCGCCTTTTTGATCGTGTGGCTGCGGATGTTCATCCGGCGGCTTGGTATGGAAGATGTTACGATACATATGCTGATCCAGATTTTGACGCCATTCGTGATTTATCTGGTGACGGAGGAGCTCGGATTTTCCGGAATTTTGGCCGTAGTGGCCGGAGGGATCGTCCATGCGATCGAACGGGACCGCAACGAATCGATGCAGGCTGAACTCCGGATGGTATCGCAGAATACCTGGTCCGTGATCCTGTATATTTTAAATGGCCTCGTATTCGTCATTTTAGGTCTGCAGATCCCAGGCGCGACAGAAACGATATTTCAAAGCCCGGATTACAGCAATTTGCAGGTACTTGGATTTATTGGCCTGATTTCTTTGGGGCTGATCGTGCTTAGATTTATATGGGTGTATTTATTCTGGGAAGGCTCTTGGCTGCTTGGCAGCGGGGAAAGCATGGGTAGACCGAAGCTAATGTCCTTTGTGCTCATATCCCTGTCGGGCGTCCGGGGTGCGGTCACGTTGGCTGCGGCGTTCTCCATTCCTTATTTTCTTCAGGATGGAAGTCCGTTCCCTGAACGGGATTTAATTATATTTCTGGCGGCCGGCGTTATTCTGTGCTCGCTGATTATTGCCAGCGTGGTGCTGCCGCTGCTCTCCAAACGGCCTGAGGAAGGCGCCGATCCTGTCGCCGAACGCGAACAGGAAGCCCGGATATCCATGCTCCAAGCCGGTATCAAGGCGATAAAGGAGGCAACCGGGGAGGAGAATGAAGCTGCGGCGAGATCCGTGCTCGGGAGCTATCACCGCCAACTGATCCAGCTGCAAAACGGGCGGGGGCAAGAGTGGTCCGACCGGAAAAGGAACAATGCAATGATGAAGTTAAGGCTTGCGGGGCTGCAAGCGGAACGGCGGGAAATCCAAAATATGCTGGACCGCGGTGAAATTACCGGGGAACTGGCGTCCAAAATCCAAGAGGTCATGAATCAAATGGAGATGGTCATGTCAGGCCGTTTCAAAATGCAGGTCCTTGTATCGCTCTTTCGGATTCGCCGCCTGTTTACGAAGCAGTTTCTCAAACGTAAAACGTTGGACCTCCCACCGGAAACGATGGAACAGCTGAAGGCGACAAGACTTCGGACCTCCATAGCTGCGCTTGAAGCCGTCGAGGCACAAGTCAATGAGGAGAATCGGCGGGAATCGATTTTGGTAATAGCCCAGTATAAGGATTTAATCAAGCGCCTACAGGGACATTCGGGGGCGATGGGCGCTATTGAAGATGAAGATGTGTTTAACCAGCATAAAAACGAACTGCGCATCAAAGGCATTCAGGCCCAGCGCAACGAGGTGCAGTCGATGTTTGAGCAAGGGGATATCAGTTGGGCCTCGGCCAATAAGCTAAGACAATACATCAACTATTTGGAGGCCGGCATCCTGGAACCTGGTGAGGAAGAATAGTCAGAATAGAGATGATAACCTGACTATTTGAACTTTGCAGATAGCCTTCCCATGTCATGAAACACTTCTTGTCCGCATATGGTTGTACAAGAAGTTTTCGGACATGGAGGAGTGAACGTATGACAGAGGCATTTGTGCGGCTGGGGGAATTGATGACCATTTTGCTTATGGCGGTTGCCTTGGGGATGGACGCCTTTTCCTTGGGGATCGGTATCGGTATGAAAGGGGTACGGCGCAACGATGCCATCCGCATCGGTTCGGCCGTAGCTCTTTTTCATGTCCTTATGCCGCTTATCGGTATTTTTGCCGGTCAATATGTGGGAGTACTGCTCGGGCATCTTGCCCGTTATGTCTCCGGCGGGTTGCTCCTGCTGCTTGGCGCTCATATGATTTATAGTTCAGTCAAAGGCAACGGTTCTCAATCGATCAATCATCGCACCTTGTGGGGAGTACTTCTATTTTCGCTTAGCGTCAGCATTGATTCTTTTTCCGTTGGAGTATCTTTAGGGATGTTTCATAGTGATCTGTTGATCACGGTGCTTGCGTTCGGTTTCTTCGGCGGACTGATGTCCATCATGGGCTTGGCTCTGGGACGGAGCGTAGGCCGGAGTCTCGGCGATTACGGGGAGGCTGCGGGGGGAGCGATTTTGCTTGCGTTTGGCCTCATGTTTATCTTCTGATACAATAGCAATGATTAAGGAAAACAGTAATGGCATCCTTGCGGAGGTGACTGAAAATGCGAATTTTGTTTGTCTGTACGGGCAACACTTGCCGGAGTCCCATGGCGGAAGGGATGATGCGCAAATTGGCCCGAGAGCGCAATATAGGAGTAGAGGTGCGCTCTGCGGGAGTTGCCGCGGCCAAAGGAATGTCGATATCGCATCATGCGGAGGCCGTACTTCGGGAACAAGGCATTGGAGATCGTATTCTATCGACACCGCTGCATGAGGAATTGGTAGAATGGGCCGATTTGATCCTGGCATTGACCGAGAGTCACAAGCGGCAAATCATCTATACATTCCCTGAGGCGGCCGATAAAATATATACGCTAAAAGAATACGCCCAAGACGACCCGGCGGTCTTAGCCGAGAGAGAAGAACTCCAGCGGCTTGCGGCCGATCTGGAATTGGACCGGGCACTGGGCAAGAAGCCGGATGAGGCGGCGCAGCGACGTCTCGCCGAGCTGCTGCAGCGGATGCCGGGTTATGACATTTCCGATCCATTCGGAGGATCTCGCGGGGAATACGACCGGACTGCGGCGGAAATCCGTAACGCTTTGATGAAGATACTGGACAAACTGGAGCAGGATCGGTTTGGCGGCAGAGCTTCCGGGTAAAAACCCGGTTGCATTTGTTCCGCTTATGTTTTATTCTTAAGCTAGTAATGAAGATCCGATGTGACTGGCGACGAAAGTGGATCAAACCACGGTGGAGCATCGGAACATACGGCCGGTCGCCTGGGCAAAGAGCACGACGCTATCTCGCGTCATGCTCTTTTTTCGTCGTAAATCCGCTTTCTTGTATGCCGTCCCTTGCCGCCTATTTACTCTAGAGGTTGAATTTATTCTCTCTTTGTATGACTTGCTCGAAGTTTGTCGTTAATATGCCTGAGGTTTTAGGTATAATAAAGATAGTTTGTTTTATCGAGACAGAGGCATCTTCGGAGTGAAAGGAGCAGGCGAACATGGAAACGGCAGAGCTTGGAGATATCCGAGGGCAGGTCGCGGAAATTTTGGAAGAGCTAGCGGGAGCCGCAGGGCTGAAGCCCGGGCGTCTGTTGGTTGTCGGTGTCAGTACTAGCGAAGTGGCGGGGGTTCGAATCGGCACAGGCGGTGCGGAGAATATCGCCGCAGAGCTGTTCGCTGGCATTGATGAGGTTCGGCAAAGACATGGGTTCGATGTCGCTTTTCAATGCTGCGAGCATTTGAACCGGGCGCTTGTCGTGGAGCGGCAGGTATTGGAACGTATGGGGCTTACGGAAGTGGCCGCCGTTCCAGTGCCGAAGGCCGGAGGTTCCATGGCGGCAACCGCTTATAAGCGGTTGATCGAGCCATGCCTGGCCGAAAGCTTGGAGGCCCATGCCGGGCTCGACATCGGCGAGACGCTGATCGGCATGCATTTGCGCCGAGTGGCCGTGCCATTTCGGCCGACCCTGCGGTACGTAGGCAAAGCCCGGGTGAACGCAGCCTGGAGCCGACCGAAGCTGATCGGCGGGGAACGCGCCGTGTACACGCTGCCGCAAAGTCAGGATTCACGGTTTTGTGACTAAGTGATTAATTATTTTAGCATAGGAGGACTAAGAAACATGGATCAATTGAGAAAGCAAGACCCGGCGGTACTGGAAGCGATGAATCTGGAGCTCAAACGTCAACGGAACAACATTGAACTGATCGCATCCGAGAACATTGTCAGCGAAGCAGTTATGGAAGCTATGGGCTCCGTATTGACAAACAAATATGCGGAAGGATATCCCGGCAAACGCTACTATGGCGGCTGCGAGCATGTCGATATCGTGGAAAATATCGCGCGCGATCGTGCGAAGGAACTGTTTGGTGCCGAGCATGCTAACGTACAGCCTCACTCCGGCGCTCAAGCGAACCTGGCCGTTTACCTTACGGCTTTGAAGCCTGGGGATACCGTTCTCGGGATGAACCTGGCCCATGGCGGTCACCTTACGCACGGCAGTCCGGTCAATGCTTCCGGCTTGTTCTATAACTTCGTGGCTTACGGAGTTCAAGAGGATTCTTTTCTTATCGATTACGATGAAGTTCGCAAAGCTGCCTTCAAACATCGCCCTAAAATGATCGTAGCTGGTGCCAGTGCTTATCCGCGCATCATCGATTTCGAAAAGCTGGCCTCTATCGCTAACGATGTAGGTGCCCTGTTCATGGTCGATATGGCTCATATCGCCGGACTCGTTGCCGCTGGATTGCATCCAAATCCAGTGCCGCATGCGCACTTCGTAACGACAACGACGCACAAAACGCTGCGCGGACCGCGCGGCGGCATGATCCTTTGCCGTCAGCCATGGGCCGCTGCTATCGACAAGGCCGTGTTCCCTGGAACGCAAGGCGGACCGTTGATGCATGTCATTGCTTCCAAAGCCGTTGCTTTGGGTGAAGCGTTGGAGCCTTCCTTCAAAACGTATGCGGAAAATGTTGTGAAGAACGCCAAGGTGCTGTCGGAAACATTGGTTTCCGAAGGCTTGAACCTGGTATCCGGCGGTACGGATAACCACTTGATGCTTATCGACACCCGCAATCTGAACATCACGGGCAAGGACGCCGAGCATGTGCTTGATTCCATCGGCATCACCGTGAACAAGAATGCCATTCCATTCGATCCGACCAGTCCGTTCGTAACCAGCGGTATCCGCATCGGTACTCCGGCCGTTACGTCCCGGGGCATGGATCAGGAAGCGATGAAGACGATCGGTCAGGTTATCGCGCTTGTCTTGAAGAATTCCAAGGATGAAGCGAGCTTGGCTAAAGCCCGTCAACAAGTGTCCGAATTGACCGATAAATTCCCTATCTATCCGGAACTCAGCTACGAATAATCGAAAATTGTAGTTTTACCGCCCGCAGATCACTGCGGGCGTTTTTTTGTGTTCTTAATCCGAATGGAAGCCCAGCCGAAGAATACGCGAATCTCCCTGTCCTGTCCCGTATTTTTTTCATACGATATTAGATACCGGAATGGATGAACGGAGGAGGTGTTGCAATGGGTTACCATTACACGGCCATAGGGGATTCATTAACGACCGGCGCGGGAGCCTGGTTGAGCGGCGGATTTGCGCCTGCTTATCGGCGTATGGCGGAGAGTCGCCTCCGTACCTCTGTAGGATATGAAAATTTAGGGGTGAACGGGCTCACCTCGCAAAAGTTGCTGCCGATGGTCCAGAGTGATCCGCGAATGCGGGCGGCGCTTCGGCGGGCCGATATCATCACCGTATCCATTGGCGCGAATGACCTTAGGCCCTATACCAAGGCTATTGCCGACGGATCTGGATTGCAAGGTTCTCAGATACCTCAAGTGTTGAACCGCACGAAAGGAAATGTGCGCCAAATCGTATATAACCTGTATCAAATCAAATCACCGCAGCGGAAGCCATTTATCATTCGGATGGTTGGCGTGTACAATCCGTTTCCGAATATCAGAGAGGCAGGGATATATGCGCGCCAGTATAACGCGTTTCTTACCACACTGGGCGGACCCAATTATCGTGTAGCGAACATTTATCCGGCGTTCGAGGGAAAAGAAAGAGAACTGCTTTTTCTGGACGGGGTCCATCCGAACAGCCGCGGTTACCGCGTCATTGCACAAGAGTTGGACCGGCTTGGCTATATGCCACTTCGGTGAATCGCGGGTAGAAGGCAATAAGCAATTTGGAAGGCCGACCAGTTTTGCTGGTGGGCCTTTTTAGTGAAGAGTAAAGGTTTTTTGGGAATCGTGTAAATACTTCAAAAAAAGTAATTGACACCAATAGAAAGGAGGATATAATCAAGATAAATGGTAACTTATAACATATAAGGATCATATCACCTCTTAATACATATTAAATGAGATCATTTCGCTCGTTTGAGCAAACGCTTGCATTTAACTTAGTGAAGTTGGATCACACCTTGTTTGGCCCCCTCGGTAACGCTGCTTCTTAGATAAATCACAAGTCGGATTTTAGGATTCCATAGATTTAATAAGGAAACATCTTCTATTGGCAAAAATGCAAACGATTGCGCAAATTGGCCTGTTTAAGAGAAATGAATACGAGATTAGGAGTTGAGATTAAAAAATGGAATGGTTTGTTTTTATTCATGTATTTGTAAGCGTTCTATTTGCCGTGTCTTCCGCAGCTAAATTTAGCAAATTATCTTCCTTCAGAGTCACATTAAGGCAGCTTAGAATTACACCTTTTTGGGCAAGAAATGTCGTAGTAGCCATTCCTCTTCTCGAATTAGTTGTTTGTGTTCTGTTGATGTTCCCCATTACGTTGCGGTATGGCGCGGTGCTTGCTCTACTTCTGCTCAGCTCTTTTGCGTGGGCAGGCTGGCGAGCCAAGGGCAGAATGGTAACCTACCAGTGGTTTGGCGGACTTATATCGGAAAGGTTTGGTATGGGGCCGCATACAAGACATCTCGTCCTCTTTCTCTTGAGCATCTATCTCCTAGTAGCACCATTTTCTTCCACGCTAACTTTAGCATCTTTCAATGAAATATCCACACTAGTGCTCTCGTCTCTAGGGATCCTGGTCATCTACACATTGGGGTTAACGCTGAGACAGTACCATAAGCTCTATCAGGAGTAGTACACATTATCTGATTAAAGGACGTGAAACGGCATGCCGCACATGTTTGATATCTCGTATTTGCTCTTATGGGCCATCGTTATTTTGATCTCTTACGGTGTGATCGTCATTTTAAAGAGCGCCATCACAACCAGAAGTATGCTTTATGAACAGCAAGAGGGTTTGCCTGAGGGAGTAGAATTCCCTCTTAACGGCCGTATTCCTATGGATGGAAGAGCTCTCAGCCTTAAGGAACATGGAAAGCTAGGTACGCTGATATTTTTAACCTCATCCCAATGCCTGGCTTGCAAAAAGCTATACTCGGTCATCAATGATGTGCAGAGGAAAATGCCTGTATACCAATATTTATTCATGATGTCCGGACCGGAGGACGAGGTAAACGCAGCCATAAAGCAATATGAGCTTCAAGTTCCGATTATTCACGTGGAGAATTTTAAGGATCTTCAAACTCCCTTTGTTCCGTTTGGATACTATGTCTCTCCGGATGGCTTGATAAAAGCAAAGGGGATCATAAACAACGAAGAACATCTACAAGCGTTGGTCAAGCATGGAGAAGAGCGGGTTTCTGCGTAGGGTCTAAGATTAGCTAAATCTGCTGTTCATGAATAAGTGGATCTTTTGAGGCTCTTTACTTAAGTTAGCTAAGGCGGTTCTGCCTTAACTATAAAAATAAATTTCTTGAAAGGAGGTGAAAAAATATGTGTTCTGGAGCTTATTTGTATACTTATTGTCAGTCTTCTGATAATTGTTCAGGTGGAAAACAACGTTGTTCTTATTATTCTAGCGGCTGCTCAATCTGCAATTGTACTACAACTTGTTAAAATTAAAGAAGTCTACCGTCAGCCGTTTAGACGGTAGACTTCTTTAATCTCTGTAAAGGGGGATGGAAGGGTTGAAATTTGCGAAAATATATATAATTGTATTATTTTTAGGTAATTTATTACTCATTACAGCATGTTCAAATACTAAAGAGCAAATAAGTTATACCAGTGATCCGGAGATGAAGGCAACTTTAAAGGTTATGACAATTGAAAGTGAAGATCAATTTATGGCGGAAGTCGGGGATTTCTTTAAGGCCAAGTATCCGAATATTGAAATAAATGTGATTAATTATTTTGGAGATAACTTGGAGAAGGCAATGAATGAGGAAAAGCCGGATGTAGTCATACATTCCGTTCAAGATTACGAACAACTTATTGAACAAGATAAACTCTATGATTTAAGTAATTTGCTTTCGAATGATAAATTCAACCTTGAAGGGGTTCATCAGGAGTTTGTTGATTATCTTAGATTGATAGGGGGCGGCAAGCTCTATGGACTTCCTCCAGAATTCCAAACTAAAGCGATTTACTATAACAAAGACTTATTTGATAAATACAAAATACCCTATCCACAGGATCAAATGACATGGGAGGAAATGATTCAATTGGCCAAACGCTTTCCTTCAGGTGATGGGGTGAGTGGTTTATACATGTTGAATTTTTCTGCCTTTGTTGATGATATGGCATGGAGCCGCGACTTAAGTATGATCAATATCAAAGATATGAAGCTGACCATTAATTCTGCATCATATAAGAAGATATTTGAAACTATAGTAGATGCATACATGTCGAAAACAGTAGTAATTCCCGAAATGGACCAGTTTGAAGTATATGATCCTTTTATTAGCGGCACTAGTGCTATGACTGTGGATTATTATTATTACATTAATAACAAGATTAACTGGGCCAAAGCGGAAAAGGGGGATAAGTTCCAATTAAATTGGGATGTAGTATCTGCTCCAGTTGATGAGAAAAGTCGGGACACCTCACCTTACTATTACTTTGGTGGAATTACAAGTATAAATGTTGACTCTGAACAAAAACAGGCAGCTTGGGAACTTATAAAGTTCGTGAATGGAGAAGAGTTTGCAAAAATGAAGTCAAAAACGTCAGGTTTCGTTCCGTCTACAAGAACGGATTTTATCTATAATCCTGAAGGGAAAAGGATGGAGGCTTTTTATGTTTTAAAGCCTAGGGACAAATGGATGCCCCATGAATACTACAGTGCTCCGCCGAAGGGCTTTTTTGCAGGTATGGAAGGAATCATTAACTCCGAACTAAAGGCTGTAACCGTGGGCGCCAAATCCCTTGATGAAGCTATAGCTTCCATGCAAGAAAGAGGGCAGCGATTGCTGGATCAGAAATAGCCTTCATGGATAGCCGGGCATTCGCCTAGATACAAAATAATGAGAAAGAGTGTAGCCGAGGTGAACCATAAGGGAGTCCTTCGTGGATTATTGTTTGAAATCGTTCCGTTCATATGGAAATCGGCTCCTGTCCGATTGGCTGTAATGATGGTCATTCGGATCGTTGAGGCCTTGCAGCCGGCGGTTCAAATCTATCTGACCAAGCGACTGGTAGAGCAAGCCGCCGTATTGTTCCAAGGAAATAAGGAAATGCTGCTGCCGGCGTTGACGACGATCAGCTGGCAGGCCCTATTTTTTCTGACTGCCCTAGGTTTAAGGTCGCTGGCTCATATGCTTCTTGTGGTGATCAAGCAAAAGGCGCAGTTTCAAATGGACCGGGAGATCGCCGATAAGTGTTCCAGACTGGATTATATCTATTTCGAGCAATCCGAATACTATGACCGCCTGCAGAGAGTCACACAAGGACTTGCTTATCGCGGGCTTTCGGTGTTGGATCATTTTTTCTTGGTGCTGCAAAGTATCATTACGTTAGTTTCACTGCTTTTTGTTCTGGCCGGGTTTCATTGGATGCTGTCCGTGGGAGTGCTGTGTTTAATCATACCTTCCTTCCTGATCAATATGAAACTGGGCCAGAAAAGATATAAGCAGATGATCGAGCAAACCCCGTCAAGCCGTAAAGTTCAATATCTTATGAGATTGATGACCAGCAGGGAGTCCGCCAAGGAAATGAAGCTGTTCAAGCTGTATCCTTACATCATCGATCAATGGGGCAAGTTGTACTGGAAAAATGCGAAGGAAAAGGCCGCGCTGGAAAAGTCGGGCCAGTGGCTTGGCGGTTTCTCCGAGACTTTTTCTTACGCGTTTACGGCCCTTGCTACTGTGGTTGTTCTTTTAATTAGTTTTACGGGCGGCCTTACGATCGGGGTCTTTGTGGCGATGATTCAGACCGTGACGACGGCCAAAGACAGTGTGATGCTGATTGCCGCGAATTTGTCGGGCATTTATGAGAACGCCCTGTTTACAAGCGAACTGATCCAGTTTCTGCATCTTCCGGATAAAAAACCGGATGAGCGAATGGAATTACGGAAGCTGGTGCCCGGATCCCATGAAGCGACGATTGGCGGTCTGGAGGTAGCGGGACTGAGCTTTACCTATCCCAATCAGAGTGTGCCTGCCTTGTCGGATGTCGAGTTTCACATTAAGCCGGGACAGCGAGTGGCTATTGTCGGACATAACGGGGCCGGTAAAAGTACGTTGGCCAAATGCCTGCTTGGCCTTTATAGACCTCAATACGGAAATGTACTTTGGAATGGGAAGGATATTTTCACGGACGAAGACGCCAAGTTGGTTAGCGCGGTTTTTCAGGATTTTATGCAGTATCAATTAACGTTGAAGGAGAATATCGGGTTCGGACAGATCTCGGCCCTGGACAATAGAGAACAGTTGAATATTGCGGCGATCAAGACAGGGGTGGACTTCATTTCACACTCACTCCCACAGGGATATGACACGCTATTGGGCCATGAATATGAAGGGGGCAAAGAATTGTCTCAAGGCCAATGGCAGAAGGTTGCGTTAAGCCGTTCCTTCTTTAATGCGGATGCCGAGCTGGTTATTTATGACGAACCCACTTCCGCACTAGACCCGATTGCCGAAGCCGCCTTATTCGAACGATTCTCCGAATTGGTGGAGGGGAAAACGAGCATTATGATTTCCCATCGGCTGGGAAGCTGCCGTAATGCGGACTTGATTTTAGTGCTGAAAGACGGACGTCTTGTCGAGCAAGGAACTCATTCCCAACTGATCCAGCGTCAAGGGGAGTATGCACGTATGTATGGAGCCCAGTCCCAATGGTATGACATGAACGGAGTGATTGCATGAAAAAAGTACTTGATCCGATAAGCAAGCTATTTATCTCTTCAAAAGCTAAGGCGCAACGTAAGGTGCTCACGGAGGGAGCTCTTCCCCGGGGAGGGAAAGTAGGCGACTTTCTTCCTCTATTTAAAGGGCGAGACCAAATGGGAAGAAAGGTGAAGTCAGAGGAGCTTCCCGGACGTCTTTCAAAATTGATTTTTCTAAGTGACAGCTGCGGGTCCTGTGTCGAAGTGCTAAAGCAGTTGGCGGGCTACTCTCAAAGAAATCATTTTCTGGTCCTGAAAGGTGATCCCGAGCCTTACTCGGATGCCGATCTGGGGGATATTTCATATAAGTTTCCTATCTTAAGGTCTTCCAAAATAATAGAGATGTTCGGAATTCAGCGGGTCCCGACCGTTGTAACCGTAAATGCGGAGGGGAGGATCGAGAGCGTCGACGAGTTAGCCAATCCCGGACAGCTGGGCTCTAGTTTGGAATTGTCCTCCCCGACATGGCCTAGCCGTGATCAGGGGTTGCCTTTAGGCAGCCTGTTTCCAGAAGGGATGGTGGGGGAGGAGGGGGGAATCGTTCTTTTCTTGTCAACGGACTGTTTGTCATGCCTGGACATTTTCTCCAAGCTTAGTACGCTCATTGAAACATGGCCCGCCAAAAGAACTATTCTCTACATTCAAGGCGACGAGTCCAAAGTGAATAAGCTTGTGAAGGAGTACCGGATTACTTCCCCGTTTGTTCTATACGGTCCTGATCAAAGGGAAAAGCTTAAAACCTCGGTTTTTCCTTATCTATATCTTCTTTCCGGGGACGGCTACGTTTTATCGAAAGGAACCGTTAGGGACGCTAAGGAGCTTGAATCATTAGTGAACATGCAAAAGGAGCCTATATATGATTAACGAAAATGGTCCGGATCTCTGGAGTTTCCTTCCGGATAAAGATTATATAGATCAGAGCGGTAACGCCCTGAATCTTCGTTCCATTCAAGAAAGAAAAGTGCTGCTGTTCATTTCAATGCACTGTGTCCGATGTATGGAGTTGGTGCCAGAGCTTCAGCAGATCCATTTGCCTCAGGCCCGCGTGATTCTATTTTCTACGGGGAGCGAAGAGGACCATAAAGAACTGGATGAATTTCTTCAGCGGAAGTGGCCGATCATTTCGCTATCTTCAGAACAAATGGAACAGGATTTTCTGATCCGTTCTCATCCCTTTGGTTTGGTCGCCAATGAGAATCATCAGATTTGTGACAAAGGGACGGTCTATTCCTCAAACGAGTTGTTGGAGTTGGTCGGAACACGTGGAGAAGGGACCCTCATAAGTGTCTTAAGAAATTATGTCAGGAGGAAATGATGAACTCTTTATATTTTGATTATTGTGCATCCACTCCTTTGCATCCTCGGGCGTATCGGACACTGATGGACTCGGCCAAGCATAATTATGCCAATCCGTCATCCATGCATGAAATGGGTTTTGAGGCGAGTCTTCGGGTGGAGGAATCCAGAGAGCAAATAGCCAGACATCTTCAAGTTAAAGCTACGGAAGTGATTTTCACGTCCGGGGCGACAGAAAGCAATAACCTTGCAATTGTAGGTGTGGCCCGGGCCTGGAAGAAGCGGACGGGGCGAAATCCCCATATTATTTTATCCCAAATTGAGCATTCTTCCGTATACCAATGCGGTAAACAACTGGCGGAGGAAGGAGTTGAAGTGTCGTTTCTTCCCGTCAACAGTAACGGGATCGTAAGTCCGGTATCCGTGAAGGAGTCACTGCAAGCCAATACCATCCTCGTGAGCGTGATGCATGTGAATAATGAAACAGGAGCCGTGCAGCCGATTGCCGAAATTGCGGAATTGCTAAAGTCGGAACCGCAAATTCATTTTCATGTGGATGGGGTACAGGGATTTGGAAAATTACAGGTTGAGTTAGAACATATCGATTTATACACTGTGTCAGGACACAAAATCGGGGGACCCAAGGGCATCGGACTGCTAGTAGCCAAAGAGTATATTGAGATAGGCCCGCTGATGTACGGCGGCGAGCAGGAACAGGGTGTAAGACCGGGCACTACGAACGTTCCCGCGGTATTAAGTTTTACCGAAGCCATCGTGGCCTCCCTTGAGGAACGGCAAGAGAAGTTTGAGTATTTGACGACTCTGCATGGTTTGGTCTGTTCCAGATTGGCTACGATTCCCGGGTTAGTAATGAATAGTCCATTACCCCCGCTTTCTTCCCCTCATATCATTAACTTTTCATATCGGGGGAGAGGGGTCACTTCGGCGATGATGATTAGCATGCTGGCCAAACAAGGAATTATAGTCTCTTCACAATCCGCTTGTTCGTCAAAGGCTAAACTTAGCAGGGTTTTAATGGCTATGACGCAGGATGAAACGATTTCTTCCAGCAGTATCAGACTCAGCTTGCATGAGATGGTTACACAGGAGGACGCCGTATACTTGGTTGCTGCTATTGAACGGATGGTAAGTCAATTGAAGTCTAAAAATAAATTCGATCTACTGCAAAAGCACCATGTGAACAGCTAATTAACATTGGCAGTGCATCGTCATGGGGGATCGTTATGAAAAAAAGATTGAAGATCGTATTAACTATTATGGTATGGTCTCTGCTTGTCGTGGCTTGTTCGCCCAATAAAGAAACGGTTAAATATGAAGGCGACTCGGAAATGACGGCCACCTTGAAAATTTTGACGATTACAGATGAAAGATATTTCAAGGAGAAGTATGGGGATTTATTCAAGGTAAAGTATCCGAATATTGAAATTCAACTAGTCCGGTATACGCCAGCTAATATGGACAAGGTAATTAAGGAAGAAAAGCCGGATCTCTTTATTCTTTCATTTGAGGAGTACAAGGAATATTTGCAAAAAAACCGGGTATATGACCTGGATGCCCTCTTCTCCAACGATGCGTTTCAACTTGAAGGAATCCACCCGGAAATCGTCAATTATTTACGACAAATTGGGAACGGGAAACTATACGGACTTCCCACTGAATTTATGAGTAAGGCGGTTTTTTACAATAAGGATTTGTTTGATAAGTACGGCATTCCCTATCCTCAAGATGGTATGACATGGGAAGAGATTTTTCAACTGGCGGAGCGGTTTCCGGCAGAAGACGGAGTGTACGGATTTTACAAGATTTTTTCCGATCTGGTGGAAGATTTGGCATGGAGTCGGGGAGTAAACCCAATTAATACGAAAGAGATGAAGGTAACATTGGACACGGCATCCTACAAAGAGATATTTGAAATGATCTGGGATGCTCATGAATCGAAGTCCGCCACATTTCCTGAGCTGGATCCATTTGAAGTCTATGATCCCTTTGTTACAGGTAAAAGTGCCATGACCGTGGATTATAACTACTATATAAAAGGTCATATCAATTGGGCCAAAGCGGAACAGGGTAACAAGTTCAATTTGAATTGGGATTTAGCCTCCGGACCGGTCAAGGAATCAAGCCGTGATACGTCACCTTATTTTCAGATCGGCGGTATTTATGCAATCAATGCGGATTCGGAGCAAAAACAGGCGGCATGGGAATACATTAAATTCGCCAGCAGCGAAGAATTGGCCAGGGTGAATTCAAAATCTCTCTCTCACCTCGGTTTGTTTACACGGACGAATGCCATCCCTAACCCGGATGGTAAGCGAATGGAAGCCTTTTATAATTTGAAACCTGACGTAAATACCCATAGTTTTGTAGATTATGATCTGCTTCCACCGAGAACTTATACGAACTTGAAAGGTATTATCGGTTCTGAAGCTAAAGCTGTAATGGTAGGTGCCAAAACCCGCGACGAGGCGATTGAATCAATGCAGGAGCGGGGGCAGCGGTTACTGGATGAGAAGTGAAGAAATAGGGGGCACAGAATTGAAAACCCGAGTAACAGCCGTGTTTGCAGGAATGATCGTTCTATCTCTTCTTATTTCCTGCTCACCCAGTAAAGAAACTGTTGAGTACGAAGGCGACCCGCAGATGAATGCCAATCTGAAAATCATGACAGTCGACAGCAAAGATGACTTTATGCAGGATTACGGCGACTTGTTTAATGCGAAGTATCCGAATATTGAACTGAATGTGGTTTCTTTTCAAGAAAGCAATCTCCAAGAAGTATTGAAGCAAGAAAAGCCCGATATCTTCCTAACCTCGCAGAACGTATATGAACAACTTCTTCATGAGAGCAAGCTGTATGATCTGGATGCATTACTTAACACAGATGCCTTTAATCTCGAAGGAGTTCATCAGGGGATTGTCGACTCCCTTAGAGACGCCGGTAACGGGAAACTATACGGACTCCCTTCCGTGTTTCTGACAAAAGCTCTATTTTATAATAAAGATTTGTTCGACAACTACGGTATTCCATATCCTCAGGACCGAATGACATGGGAAGAGGTTCTTCAATTAGCTGCACGATTTCCGGCAAGGGACGGAGTTAGCGGATTGTTTATGCGTGACTTTTACTCATTATCGGAAGATATGGCTCGCTGTTACGGACTAAGCAAGGTTAACGTCAAAGATCAGAAGGTAACGGTAAATACGGCTTCATATAAAAGTATTTTTCAAGACATTCTCGGAGCCTACGAAGCAAAGGTAGTTGTACTGCCTGAAGTTGATCTTTTCGAGGTTTATGATCCATTTATAACAGGTGCTAGTGCCATGACGGTGGATTATTACTATTACATTAACCACAACATAATCCCCGCCAAAGCGGGAACTGGAGATAAGCCTCTCTTAAACTGGGATGTAGCCACGGCTCCGGTGAAGGAGACGAACCGTGATACTTCGCCTTATTTTAACATTGCCGCTATTTTTTCTATTCATTCCGAATCGGAGCAAAAACAGGCGGCCTGGGAATTCGTTAAGTTTGTTAATGGTGAAGAATTCGCAAAAGCCAAGTCAAAAACAAATGGGTTTACGCTGCCTGCGCGAACGGATTACATTTACAACCCTGAAGGAAAGAATCTGGGCGCTTTTTATAGCTTAAGACCTGATGTGAATCCCATCCAGATCGCTTATGATAACGTCCCGAAAGGGTTTTATACCCATATGAAGGAGATTATCAGTTCCGAGGGTAAAGCCGTTATGGTCGGCGTTAAAACCCTCGACGAGGCGATTGCCTCGATGGAGGAGCGGGGGCAGAGGCTGTTAGATCAAAAATGAAAATGATAGAATGGGGGCGAACAAGTGAAAAATAGAATGAAGTTAGGGGTTAAAGTTGTACTGTTCGTTTTTGTTATGTCCATCGTCGCGGCTTGTTCAAAGAGCCAGGAAACCATACAATTTCAGGCGGACCCTGAAATGGAGGCTACGCTTCGAGTCATGTATCCTGCCGGGGAGGAATGGTTCAGGAAGGATTACGGGGATTTGTTTAATGCCAAATACCCTAATATTGAAATCACGATTATCCCGTCTCCCCAAGGGGGAATGGATGAGTCGTGGTGGAAACGCGAAAAGCCCGATGTATTGGCGCTCGATCTTCCGGTCTATGAACAATTGATCGCGGATGACAAGTTATATGATCTGAACACCGTCATTACCAACGACGCATTTCATTTGGATGGGATGCATCCGGGAATCATCGACTTTATTAGACAAAGAGGTGGAGGTAAGCTGTACGGGTTGCCTCCAACTTTTTATAACAAGGCGATTTATTACAACAAGGAGTTGTTCGACCGTTTCAAAGTTCCCTATCCGAAGGATCAAATGACATGGGAAGAGGTTATTGAACTGGCTAAACGGTTTCCGGCTCAGGAAGGCGTTAATGGCCTATATATTCGCGATTATGAGTTTCTGGTAAGCGAACTTGCCACAAGCCGCAATTTAAGCCCTTATAACACCGCTAAGCTACAGATGACTATAAATTCGGAAGGGTACAGAAAGGTTTTTGAGACGGTGCTTGATTCGTACAAGTCAGGGGCTGTTGTATCACCCTCTGCGGGTACTCAGCAATATGATCCTTTCATTAATAAGACCAGTGCCATGGCCTATGATTATTCTTACTACATTAATAATGAAATCAATTGGGCCAAGGAGGATTTAGGCAATAAGTTTCAATTAGATTGGGAATTGGCTTCGGCTCCTTCCGATTCCAGCAATCGCGAGCTTTCATCTACTTATTTTTTCACAGACATTCTCACCGTTAGCGCAGACTCGGATCAAAAACAAGCGGCTTGGGAATTAGTAAAATTCATCAATAGCGAGGAAATGGCCAAGGTAAAGTCGAAAACGGCAGGACTGAGCCTGATGACGCGTACCGACTATAACTATAATCCGGATGGCAAACGGATGGAGGCCTTTTACACTCAGAAGCCAAACCTGGATCGGGGTACGATCGACTACACAAAAATTTCGAAAGGATTTAGTTTAAGAAAGATCATTAATCAGGAAGTAACCGGGCTGATCGCAGGGGTAAAGACCGTGGACGAGGTACTCGCTTCCATAGAGAAGCGCGGACAGGCAGAACTCTCTAAAGGGCAGGAGAAGAAATAAAGCAAAGCCTGAAAACCCCAGATCAACCATCGATCTGGGGTGGTTATTATCCGATTTGACAAAAGCGCTTACATCTATATAATAAAACCCAACGTTCGCAATTAACGAGTGCAGGATATGAATACCGGCTCGTTTCCTCTATAAATAATGTAGTTCTCTTTTCCGCTGCTTCAATCACTCCCTAGCATAGACACCCAACCTAGCAAACCATATCCAATTGATCCAAAAGACTCATATTGTTTCATCAACCTGAAGACGAACTTGTTCATATCCGGGTAAACCATCACGATCTGTTAGAGCAACGGGACAACTCTGCCTGCCAAGAACAAGGTCTCTAATAAAAAGTGAGGAGAGTACCGCGAAAATGATAATAAGGCGATTTAAGGGAGTGCTATCTTCGATATCTGCGATGGCGGCGCTAACGGTGCTGATTTCGGCTTGCGCGTCAGGCAAGGATGTCTTGAAGTATGAGGCCGATCCGAATATGAAAGCTTCCATTAAGGTTCTCTACCCGGGCGGAGAAGATTGGTTTATGAGAGCGTATGGGGAATTGTTCCTCACAAAGTATCCGAATGTAGAAATTACGGTGGTCGATTACCCGTTGAAGGGGGTCGATGAAGTGGTAGAACAGGACAAGCCGGATGTTCTTGCGCTTCGATTCCCGGACTACGAAAGGTTTGTTCAAGAGGACAAGCTGTACGATCTAAACGCGATGATCACGAATGACTCTTTTGACCTGGAGAAAATGCATCCGGATATCATCGATTTTCTGAGACAGCGGGGAGAGGGCAAGCTGTACGGTCTGCCGCCGACATTTTCGAACAAAGCGACTTTCTACAATAAGGATCTGTTTGATAAATATCAAATCCCGTATCCGGAAGACCGGATGACTTGGGAGGAAATAATTCAACTAGCCCAGCGTTTTCCGGTAGACGAAGGAATCAGCGGGCTTTATCTGCAGGATTTCTCCTTTATGGTTAGTGAGATGGCGCTAAGCCGCGGTATCAGCCGGCAGAACGCCGCAGCCAAAAAGGTAACGATGGATACGAAATCCTTTGAAAATGTCTTTGAGACGGCCTTGAAAGCCTATCAATCGAAAGCAGTAGTATCCCCCGAGTTGGGGGGATCGGACTATGATCCTTTCATTATGGGCAAAAGCGCAATGACAGTTAATTATTTCTATTACATTAATAATGCGATCGGTTGGGCACAGAGAGACCTTGGAAGCACATTCCAATTAAATTGGGAGTTGGCTTCAGGCCCGGGGGATGATGCCGATCGAACGACGACGTCTTCATTGTTCTTCACGAACATTTTTACGGTGAATGCCGACGCTGGCCCGGATCAGATTCAGGCAGCCTGGGAGCTCGTCAAATTCGTGAACAGCGAGGAAGCGGCAAAATTGAAATCCAAAACGGCGGGATTTGATCCTTCGACCCGTACGGAGCATATATACAATCCGGACGGTAAACGGATAGAGGCCTTTTATGATCAGAAGCCAAATCTGAAGGATATGTCCGTGGACTATAGCAGTTTGCCCGAGGGTTTCTCGAGTAAATTGGATAACATTATCAATGCGGAGGGAAAAGCGGTTCTGGCTGGTCTTAAAACGCTGGATGAAGCAATTGCAGACATCCAAGCTCGAGGACAGAGCGAGATGGATAAACAGGATTAGCGTGGATTGTACGGTCCTGTTAAACAAAGAATATGGAGGCGACATGGTTCGTGGTAATCAGAAAAGGACAGTGATATAATAAACAAGATTTGCGGAACACTCGGAATGTGGGGTTGCCGCAAGTGTAGACTTAGCTATAAACCGGAGGGACAAACAATGGCAAAACTGGTGGTATGCGATCACCCTTTAATTCAACACAAACTGACATTTATCCGCGATATGCGGACCAACACGAAGGATTTTCGTGAATTGGTGGATGAAGTGGCCACGCTGATGGCCTATGAAATTACAAGAGAAATCCCTTTGGAGTCGATTAAAGTTCAGACGCCTGTGGCGGAAGCGGAATCCCGCGTCATTTCGGGACGCATGCTGGGACTCATTCCAATTCTCCGGGCGGGTCTCGGTATGTTGGACGGAGTGCTGAAATTGCTTCCTGCCGCTAAAGTGGGCCATGTAGGGCTATTCCGCGATCCGGAGACACTGCAGCCGGTCGAATACTACATTAAGCTTCCTACGGATGTTCAGGAGCGTGAGCTGATCGTAATCGATCCCATGCTTGCAACTGGGGGATCGGCGATCGCTGCAATTGAAGCGCTTAAAAAGCGGGGATGCACGCAAATCAAGATGATGAACCTGATCGCGGCGCCTGAGGGTGTCAAAGCGGTACAGGATGCCCATCCGGATGTGGATATTTATGTTGCTGCACTGGACGAGCGTCTGGATGAACACGGTTATATTATTCCTGGGCTTGGCGATGCCGGCGACAGATTGTACGGTACGAAATAAGAATAGGTTTAGGGAAGGGAAGCAGCCATGTCAAAAATCAAAGTGATGACGATCTTCGGAGTTAGACCGGAAGCAATTAAAATGGCTCCGCTCATTTTGGAGCTTGAAAAGCATCCCGAGCATATCGAATCCGTAGTTTGCGTAACGGCGCAGCATCGGGAAATGCTTGATCAGGTGCTGGACGTGTTCCGGATCGTCCCGGACTATGATCTCGATGTTATGAAGCCGAATCAAAGCTTGAACGAAATTACGCTTCGCGTATTGGAGGGACTTGAAAAGGTCCTTCGCGAAGCGAAGCCGGATATCGTTCTCGTCCACGGCGATACGCTTACGACGTTTCTGGCAAGTTATGCAGCTTTTCTCCAGCAAATTAAGATCGGCCATGTCGAAGCGGGTCTTCGCACGTGGAATAAATTGTCACCTTACCCGGAAGAGATGAACCGGCAATTAACGGGAGTGCTGGCGGACTTGCATTTCGCCCCGACAGACTGGTCTGCGGGAAATTTGCGCAAAGAGAACAAGCCGGAGTCAAGCATATATATCACAGGCAATACAGTAACTGATGTGTTTCAATATACTGTACAGCCGAATTACAACAATTCTGTGCTGGATTGGGCCGCCGGAAAGCGGCTTATTCTTATGACCGCACACCGGCGTGAATCACAGGGAGAGCCGCATATGAATATTTTCCGCGCTGTCAGACGGATTGCGGATGAATTTGAAGATGTGGCCATTGTTTACCCCGTGCATTTGAGCCCAGCGGTGAGAGAACCGGCGTATGAAACTTTGGGAGACCATCCCCGTATTAAACTAATCGAGCCACTGGATGTGGTGGATTTGCACAATTTCTATCCACATACACATCTGATCCTAACGGATTCCGGCGGTTTACAGGAAGAAGCGCCGTCTTTTGGCGTTCCTGTACTGGTGCTTCGCGATACGACGGAGCGCCCGGAGGGCATCGAAGCGGGAACGCTGGAACTCGTCGGCACGGATGAGGAGATGGTATATGAGCGGACAAAGGCGCTGCTCAGCGACAGCGAGCTATATAATTCTATGAGTCGGGCCGCTAACCCGTACGGAGATGGAAAGGCATCGGAACGGATTGTCAATGCATTATGTCACCATTTCGGGATTATAAGCGAGCGTCCTGAACAATTTCACAGAAAGTTCACAAATTGAAAAGATCAAGAATTGTGTTTCTCATGAAGATAGCATACAGTTATACTGTACGGTTTAACGCTTTCTTGCTTTGATTTAAAGGATCATCGCTTCAACGCTTTCGTTGACAAAAACTCGTCACATTCAGTAAAATAAGTTGGGACTGCGATCGATGAATAAATCTAACAAAGAAGTTAAACCTTGGATGATAGCCTCTTATATTAGCGGGGCTGGAATTCTGCTTGTTATCTATATTTTGTCGGGTTTTCTGGTTTCCAAGTGGCTTGTGTCATATTTCGAGGCTTCCAAGGTATGGATTGCTCTCGGATTAATTCTTGGCTTGCTGCTTGGAATAACCAACATAATTTTCTTAATTTACAAATTTATAGGGGGACAAGATGGATGATTTAAACTCCATTGTCACAGCCGTATCCCGGATAACTCTATTGATGTTATCTGCTCTGTTACTTGGATGGGCTTTTCTCCCGGAGCATAGGCCTCTATGTAATGGATTGATTCTGGGCCTTGCAGCTGGATTGGTGTACGTCCGTTTCTTATCCTCGAAGGTGCGGGGGTTAGTCAACCTCGTGGTCAGTCAGGAGAAGAAGCGATACAGTTTCGGGTTTGTTACTAGAATTTGTCTGGTATTTGTAACGGTAATGATTGCGGCCAAAGTGGAGCAGGTATCCATGCCCGGCGCCATTATCGGTGTGTTTATACCGCAGATTTTGACAATACCAACAAGTATAGTAATTGGTCTAAGAAACAAGTCTTAACGAGCTGATTAGTGGAAAGGGGTGAGTACGTACACATGCATGAAGCACCGATAATCAACCTTGGTGGATTTAATCTGGATCTTTCCGCAGTTCTTATGCTCTTTGTCAGCTGTCTCATCGTCTTCGTACTTTGCAGACTGGCCGTCGCCAATTTATCAGTGGAGAATCCAGGGAAGCTTCAGAACTTTATGGAATGGGTTGTGGAGTTTGTTCAAGGGGTCGTCGGAAGTGCAATGGATCTGAAAAAAGGGAAGCCTTACATCTCTTTGGGATTAACGCTTATTCTTTTTATCTTCGTCTCCAATCTCCTCGGTTTGCCGATGGGAATCATTACAGAAGCCCATAAGCCGGAGTCGATTTTCGGATTTGTTATTGAGGCGACACGTAATCTTAGCGGCGGGGAGCATGCTGAAATACTTTGGTGGAAATCGCCTACGGCCGATATTTCTGTAACCGCGGGTCTGGCCATCATCGTCTTTTTCCTGATGAACTACCTCGGTCTGAAGCATAACCGGAAGCATTACCTTAAGCATTACATTGAACCGTTCCCGGTATTCCTTCCACTTAATATTATCGAGAACTTGGCCAAGCCTATTGCTTTGGCAATCCGGTTGTTTGCAAACATCTTTGCCGGCGAGGTCCTGATTACAGTTATTTTGAAAATGGGCTTCCTGGGAATTCCGTTTATGGGAATATGGCAAGGGTTCAGTATTTTTGTCGGCGCGCTTCAAGCCTACATCTTTACGATCTTGACCATGGTTTACATTGCCCAGACAACGATTCATGAAGAAGATCATTGATAAACTCGAAGAGCCTGCCTCAGGGCTAATCTCTAAGAGGTGTATTATATCAAAAACTTATTAACAAAATTTAAGGAGGAAATTTAAATGGAATTTTTGGCAGCAGCTATAGCAGTTGGTTTGGGTGCACTCGGCGCAGGTCTTGGTAACGGTATGATCGTAAGCAGAACGGTAGAATCTATTGCACGTCAACCGGAAGCTCGCGGTCCGTTGCAAACGACTATGTTTATCGGTGTCGGTATCGTCGAAGTAGTTCCGCTTGCCGCTACAGTTATCGCGTTCCTGATCATGTTCTCTTAATAATAGCTACGGTTTGGCGGGGAGGGCCGATGCCATCCGCGCCTTCGTTTTATGAGTGTTGATATTATATGCAATTGAAGTGGTAGTGTAGCTATCGGAAAGGAGTGACATCGGTGAGCGTCCTGTGGGAAAATATTGTAATTACGATGATTTCATTTGCTATTCTGTACTGGTTACTTAGCAAATTTGCGTTCGGTAAATTATTTGCAATCATGGAACAACGCCGTCAACTGGTGCTGTCCCAATTGGAAGAGGCCAAACAGACGAGAGAGCAAGCTGGTGTATATGTGGAAGAGCAAAAAGAAGCTCTGAAACAGGCCCGTCAAGAAGCCTTCGAAATTATCGAGCAGTCCAGACAAAGCAGCAGCAAGCAGGCGAAAGAATTGCTTGAACAAGCTAAACAAGATGCATCTCGCGTGAAGAACGAAGCGGTGCGCGATATTGAAAGCGAGAGAATGAAAGCGGTTGAGGCCTTGCGCGGCGAGATCGGCGCATTCTCTGTGAATATCGCTTCCAAGCTGATTAAACGGGAAGTCGAAAGCAATCCTGCTGAGCAAGAGGAACTCGTAGGCCAATACCTGAAAGAAGTAGGTAGCAAATCATGAGTCGGGAAGTAGTGGTAGCCAGCAGATATGCTAAGGCACTCTATGAGATTGCTGGACAGGAAGGCCGAACTCTTGAAGTCGAGCAGGAGCTTAAAGCCCTGGTTGAGGCTTTGCATAATGATCCTGAAATCAGGCAGTTTATTCAGAGCCCTAACATTTCCTCTGACACCAAATGGGAAGCCATCCAAAATGGATTGGAGGGGAAACTCTCCAAACCGGTTATTTCTCTTGTCAAGCTGCTTGTTGACCGGGGAAGAACCGTGATTTTGCCAGAACTCTTGAACAGCTACACCAAAATTACAGGTGATGCTCTCGGGTTAGCCGATGCATTGGTGTACAGTACTTACCCTCTTAGTGAAGAAGAAAAACAAACCGTTGCAGCCGAATTTGGTGCTCTGGTTGGCAAGAAAATTCGTATTCTGAACGAAGTGGATAAGGAATTGCTGGGCGGTATCAAAGTGAAACTTGGCGATACGCTGTACGATGGAAGTTTATCCGGCAAGCTGGAACGGCTTGAAAAGTCTTTTCGAAGACAAGCACTGTAGATAGGGGTGAAACACTTGAGTATCAGACCTGAAGAGATCAGTTCACTGATTAAAAGTCAGATCGAACAATATAAATCGGAAATTGAAGTGGCCGAAGTCGGCACCGTTATTCAAGTTGGTGATGGTATCGCCCGTGTCCACGGACTTGAAAACGCCATGGCCAACGAATTGCTCGAGTTTGAAAATGGCGTATTTGGACTTGCGTTGAACCTGGAAGAAAGCAATGTCGGTGTCGTTATCCTGGGGCCATACAGCGAAATTCGCGAAGGCGACCAAGTGAAACGTACGGGGCAAATCATGCAAGTTCCTGTTGGCGAAGCATTGCTGGGCCGCGTTGTAAATCCGCTGGGTCAACCGGTGGACGGCAAGGGTCCTATCGAAACTACGGAATTCCGTCCGGTTGAAAACAATGCTCCGGGCGTTATCGACCGGAAGTCGGTTCATGAACCGATGCAAACCGGAATCAAAGCGATTGATTCGATGGTTCCAATTGGCCGCGGTCAGCGGGAACTTATCATTGGCGACCGCCAAACCGGTAAAACGGCAATCGCTATTGATACTATCATTAACCAAAAAGGCAATGGCGTAAAATGTATTTATGTCGCAATCGGCCAAAAGCAATCTACGGTTGTCAACGTTGTCGAAACACTGCGTCGCCATGGAGCGCTTGATTACACGATCGTCGTGACCGCATCCGCATCGGAACCGTCTCCGCTCCTGTATATCGCACCTTACGCCGGCGTTGCTATGGCTGAATACTTTATGTATAAAGGTGAGCATGTCCTCATTATTTATGATGATTTGACTAAACAAGCGGCAGCTTACCGTGAATTGTCCTTGCTTCTTCGTCGCCCTCCGGGTCGTGAAGCATATCCGGGTGATGTGTTCTATCTGCATTCCCGTCTTTTGGAACGTGCAGCTAAACTGAGCGATGAGCTCGGTGGAGGATCGATTACGGCGCTTCCGTTTATCGAGACCCAAGCTTCGGACGTATCCGCGTATATCCCGACCAACGTAATCTCCATTACGGACGGTCAGATCTTCTTGGAATCAGACTTGTTCTACTCCGGTCAACGCCCGGCGATCAACGTCGGTATCTCCGTATCCCGGGTAGGGGGCTCCGCTCAAATCAAGGCGATGAAGAAGGTTGCCGGTACGCTCCGTCTGGATTTGGCACAATACCGCGAGCTTCAAGCGTTCTCCCAATTCGGTTCCGACCTCGACAAGTCGACGCAAGCTCGTCTGACCCGCGGTTCCCGTATGATGGAAATCCTGAAGCAAGGCGTCAACCAGCCTTTGGCGGTTGAAGAGCAAGTCATCAGTCTTTATACGGCAGTAAAGGGCTACCTGGATGACATCGCAGTTGCCGATGTGCGTCGTTTTGAGTCCGAATTCCTGGCCTTCGTGAAGAGTCAACATGATGACGTTCTGCAATCGATCCGCACTACAAAGGATCTGGTCGCCGACAATGAAGCGAAATTGAAAGAAGTTATCGAGAAGTTTAAGAGAGGCTTTGCGGCTTCCGTATAAGTGCAAGTTCAAAGTCGGCTTTTCAGCACCGAGAAGGTTGCGAGAACCCGAAGAAGGAGGAACGGAGTGTAGGCAAAACCTACATGAGTACCGGACTTCGAGGGTGAACGCAAGATTCGATGTCGAATCAACATCTCGAAACACTTCGTGATCAAAAGATGACTTGTTGAACAACCTCTATTAATAAAGATGATTTGCAAACCGGCCCTGGCTTGTTGCCGGATCGCCGGTTTGTGACTGAATGGGTTTGCGAACAGATTGAAGATTAAGATGCAGGCAAGGGATTTGCCAACATCTTTAAGGTGGTGAAATCATGGCAAAAGGGATGCGCGAAATAAAACGCCAGATCAAGAGCGTTCAGAACACCCGTCAGATCACGAAAGCGATGGAGATGGTGGCTTCGGCCAAGCTGAGAAAGGCACAAGAAAAAGCGCAGGCCTCACGTCCCTATGTTGATAAACTGAAGGAAGTGGTGTCTAGCATCGCAGCAGGTTCGGACGGCGTTTCTCATCCGATGCTGGTTTCGCGTGCAATTAAGCGTACGGCTTATATTGTAATTACTTCCGATGGCGGTCTTGTCGGCGGTTACAATGCGAACTTGCTAAGAAACGTAATGGATACGATCAAGAGCAAGCACGCCTCTACCGAAGAATACGGCTTGTTCGTGATCGGCCGTAAAGGCCGCGACTATTTTACCCGCCGAGGCCTTCCGGTAGTAGAATCCGTAACCGACTTGTCCGACTCGCCCAAATTCGCCGACATCAAATCGCTGGCTTATGCCGCTGTACAAGGATTCGAACTGGAACAGTATGATGAAATCTATCTCTGTTACAGTCAATTCATTAACGCGATTACCCAAAAACCGACTGTCGACCGCCTGCTTCCATTCGACAACGTGGAGCATCATGGCGTAACAGCCGATTACGAGTATGAACCTTCGCCGGAAGGAGTACTGGAAATCTTGTTGCCGAAATATGCGGAAACTCTCATTTTTAGTGCGCTTCTTGAAGGAAAGGCGAGCGAACTTGGTGCAAAAATGACTGCAATGGGCAGCGCTACGAAAAATGCGACCAAGATGATCAATGAACTGACATTAACTTACAACCGTGCACGTCAAGCGGCTATTACCCAGGAAATTACGGAAATTGTCGCAGGAGCAAACGCACAAGGCTAATAAGCTCGTAATTGGTCAGAAAAACAAATGCCGGTTAATCCCTTAAGCAGGTTGAGTTCTTTGTTATTAAACCAACTTGTCGGGGATTACTCGCGGCTTCATTTACGGTTACGATGACAGTTTGCGGAAAAGCAAAGCTCATGGAATCCACATCCGAGCAGTTTTGCCTGTTGTTTTTTGGCGTGTGACCGCAAAACTTTTAGGAGGGAACAAAGATGAACAAAGGACGCGTTGTTAGCGTAATGGGTCCGGTTGTTGATATCGAGTTTGGCCGTGGTCAACTGCCGGAAATCTTTAACGCAATTAAAATTGTAAAACAGAACGCGCAGGAAGGTTCTAGCGAACTGATCTTGGAAGCGTCCAATCATTTGGGCGACAACCTGGTTCGTTGTATCGCGATGTCCTCGACGGACGGATTGGTGCGCGGAACGGAAGCCGAAGATTTGGGTGCTCCGATTTCCGTACCAGTCGGCGAAGCAACTCTGAGCCGCGTATTTAACGTACTGGGTGAAACGATCGATAATAAAGGTCAGGTTGCAACTGCGGTTCGCAATCCGATCCACCGTGAACCTCCGAAGTTTGAGGATCTGTCAACGCAATCCGAAATTCTGGAAACCGGGATTAAAGTTATCGACCTGTTGGCTCCTTACGCCAAGGGCGGTAAAATCGGTTTGTTCGGCGGCGCGGGTGTTGGTAAAACCGTAACGATTCAGGAATTGATTCGTAACATCGCCCAAGAACATGGCGGTATCTCCGTATTTGCCGGCGTAGGGGAACGTACCCGTGAAGGTAATGACCTCTACATGGAAATGACGGAATCCGGCGTTATCGAGAAAACGGCGATGGTATTCGGACAAATGAACGAGCCTCCTGGCGCGCGTTTGCGCGTAGCGTTGACCGGCCTGACGATGGCCGAGTACTTCCGCGACCAGGAAGGCCGTGACGTACTGTTATTTATCGATAACATCTTCCGTTTCACGCAAGCGGGCTCCGAAGTTTCGGCCTTGCTCGGCCGGATGCCTTCCGCGGTAGGTTACCAGCCTACGCTGGCTACCGAAATGGGTCAGCTTCAAGAACGGATTACTTCGACGAAAAAAGGTTCTGTTACTTCGATCCAGGCCATTTACGTGCCTGCGGATGACTATACGGACCCGGCTCCAGCCACGACGTTTGCTCACTTGGATGCGACGACAAACTTGGAGCGTAAAATTTCCGAGAAAGGGATTTTCCCTGCCGTGGATCCGCTGGCTTCCAGCTCCCGGATTCTGACTCCGGAAATTGTCGGCGAAGAGCACTATAACGTCGCTCAAGGCGTTAAACAAATTTTGGCTCGTTATAAAGAGCTTCAAGATATCATTGCCATCCTGGGTATGGACGAATTGTCCGAGGATGACAAGCTGCTCGTGGCCCGTGCCCGGAAGATCGAACGCTTCCTGTCGCAGCCATTCTTCGTTGCCGAGCAATTTACCGGTATCCAAGGGAAGTTCGTACCGATTGCGGAAACTGTACGCAGCTTTAAGGAAATTCTGGACGGCAAGCACGATGATCTTCCGGAAGCGGCGTTCCTCTTTGTCGGTACCATTGAAGAAGCTGTGGAGAAAGCGAAGACGCTGTAACACCGCGCCGTTATTGCGGATGCTTCAGAAATGAACGTCCCACGAACAGGAGGGATGAAAGTGAGCACCTTTTTATTGGAAATCGTCACACCGGAACACGTCGTTTTCTCTCGCGAAGTGGAAAGCCTGACGGTTCGCGGACTGGAAGGGGAGCTCGGCATCCTGCCGGGGCATATTCCTTTTGTGACCCCTTTGCAGGTAGCTCCGCTTGTGATTAGATCCGGAGGCAAGACGCAGACGATCGCCGTTCATGGCGGGTTTGTCGAAGTTCAAGGCGATAAGGCCATCGTGTTGGCCGAAAGCGCTGAGCTTCCGGAAGAGATCGACTTGGAGCGGGCGATCGCAGCCCGGGAACGGGCGGAACGCAGATTGTCGGCGTCCGAACAGGACCGGATCGATCATCGCCGCGCGGAATTGGCCTTGCAAAAAGCCATTACGCGGATTAATGTATCCAGCCGCTCTAAGGAGTAGGAGAACGACAAAAAACCGGGCTTTTCATGCCCGGTTTTTTGTCGTTTTATGTCATGCAGGAATCACCGCTTGCGACAACGAACATATTAAAGACAACCTTCTAGTGTGTATTCAAAATGTCGACTTTTCAGCAACAAGAAGGTTTTTTGAACAACCTCTTATTGGAAGCGGTCTGCAATGCTGCGAACCCGGGTAAGCTTGTCCGGATCAATCGGTTGCATCAGATCTCCGTTCATACGTACGCCAGAGCCTATATGGAATTCGCGGACCCCCGTTTCCTTCAGGAAGGCTTCCAGACGATCGGAATGCAATCCTGCGCCAGGAAGCACTGTAGGGCCGGATTGCTCGCTAAGCAGGTTCAGACGGCGAATGACGTCGGCAGCCTCAAGGACTGAGGAGCGTCCTCCAGAGGTGAGAACGTGGGTGATTTGAGGATAACGGCTCAATACGGAGAAAGCCTGCTCCTGATCCCGGATTTCATCAAAAGCCCTGTGAAACGTTACAGGCAATCCTTCGGCGGCCTTTAGCAGACGAGTAAGCCCAATTTCATCGATGTTGCCTTCGGGTGTGAGCAACCCGAGGACGAATCCCCTGGCACCGATATTCCGGAAGACTGCAATATCGCGCTCCATGGTACGAATATCGTCCGGTCCATAGCAGAAGCTTCTGCTATGCGGGCGAATCATGACACGGAAATCCAGGTCGATCTCCTCATGAATCATCTGAACAAGGCCAAGGGATGGAGTTAATCCTCCCTCCGCAGGTGATGTAATAATTTCCAGACGATCTGCCCCGTTAGAAGCTGCGATTTGGGCATCGGCTAAGGTGTAGACTATGACTTCGGCAATCATCATACAATTCATTCCTTTCCGGGCGGATACAAAAAATTGAATAAAGTGAATAATAGATGATATTGGAAGCCTTTGCAAGTGAAAGAAATGCTGGATTATTATCACGCTGGCAAGTATGATATATAAGGTCTATATTTTTACATTACTTTATCCGATATATTTAGGGGATATATTAACCGTTTAGGTATCTGCGGCATAAATATATCGTGTCGGGAGGAAGTTCAAGTGAATCCAATCGAATCTGTACCCGTATCGGTGGGAGTAAACGGCCTTACGGCCATCCTCGTGTCACTGGCATGTATCGCGATGTCCTGGTGGGCGCTGCAAAACCTGAAACTGGATTTGTTCATTCGCCATCCGAAGGGACCGCAGGGGAAATTGCTCCATCTGCTTCTGTCCGTCGTTCTGGGACGGTTTGTCGCAGCCTTCGTACTCGAGTACTGGGGATACACGCAAATGCTGAAGTATATGTTTTAATTCCTAAGTCTTTGGTTATAAGTGTGTTAGACTAAGGGGACAAGGAAATTGTCGAATAACATCAAAACATTGTGTCAACAATGGTGAATAAGGACTACGATACGTTACGGAAACTCTGGCTTAATGAGAGCGCCGTTTCCTCGGTATTACTGTACTTTTCGACAGGTTTAGAGCCTTGTGCGCCTCAAATGACCGATGATATGATGAAGTTTAGGGGAAATGGTGAAAATGAACGCGCGGAGGGAACCAAGATGAGCAAATTTATCGTCCGCGGTGGCAATGTTTTGGCCGGGAACGTTAAAGTAAGCGGAGCTAAAAATTCAGTGCTGCCAATCATTGCAGCATCCTTGTTGGGTGAGGAAGGCGTAAGCGTGATTCGTGACGCTCCTCCTTTGGATGATGTAATGACTATTAATAAAGTATTGGAATCGCTGGGAGCGACTGTTACATATGATCGTGAAGTCATTACGGTCAATGCGCAAACCATCGCTTCCTGTGAAGCGCCGTACGAATGGGTGCGCAAAATGCGGGCGTCCTTTCTTGTCATGGGTCCTTTATTGACCCGAACGGGTTATACGCGAATTTCTTTGCCGGGAGGCTGCGCGATTGGTACAAGACCGATTGACCAGCATCTTAAAGGTTTTGAGGCAATGGGTGCGGAAATTAATCTGGGCCAGGGCTTCATTGAAGCCAAATCCCAAGGCCGTCTACGCGGGGCGAAGATTTATCTGGATGTAGCCAGCGTCGGGGCAACGGAAAATATTATGATGGCAGCTACTTTGGCCGAAGGAACGACAGTGATCGAGAACGCCGCCAAAGAACCGGAAATCGTCGATTTGGCCAACTATTTGAACGGAATGGGCGCTATCGTTCGGGGAGCAGGCACAGGTGTCATCCGAATTGAAGGCGTGGAAAAGCTTCACGGAGTAGAGCATACGGTAATTCCTGACCGCATTGAAGCAGGGACCTTTATGATCGCTGCGGCTATGACCGGAGGAAACGTATTTGTGGAAGGCGCGATCGCGGATCATCTCGGCCCGATTGTTTCTAAATTGGAAGAGATGGGCGTTCGTGTCGATATATTTGAAAATGGAGTGCGCGTCATTGCCGACAAACCGTTAAAAGCGGTGGACGTCAAGACATTGCCGTATCCGGGATTTCCAACGGATATGCAGTCGCAAATGATGGCATTGCTGCTCGTATCGGAAGGCACGAGTGTAGTTACGGAAACGGTGTTCGAGAACCGGTTTATGCATGTAGACCAGTTCCGTTTAATGAACGCGGAAATTAAAGTGGAAGGCCGCAGTTCGATTGTTACCGGCGGAGCTAAACTAAGCGGCGCAAAAGTATGCGCCACGGACTTGAGAGCAGGGGCTGCCCTAATCATTGCCGGCTTGGTTGCTGACGGAACGACTGAAGTTAGCGGTACGCATCATATTGATCGCGGGTACGTGCATCTGGCGGAGAAATTATCCGGACTTGGCGCCGACATTTGGCGCATTGCGGAAGGGAAAGAGACTTCATCGGAAGCCGAAAAGACCTCGGTTACGGTTCAAGAAGATCTGCCAATTCTCAAAATTCAACCTAGCTGGGCATAATCCACGACTATTAAATAAGAAAACGCAGGCCATTCCTTTCGGGGACTGGTCTTTTTGCTGTTTTGCGGGAAAATGATCGGAGTTCTATAGAAATGAAGACGGTATGAAAAGAAAGCGGTATCAAGTCTGGTGATTAGAGGTCTTTGTTTTAAATATCATCACGTAAGTATATGAGGCAAAAAACGACTGTATGCAAGTCTAGGGCTTGAATGATATGAACAAACGGTGTCTTTACTGACCTGACGGGAGCCTACTTTTCTCAAACGGGTTCTAGCAGATAAGCGGAATTCATATCTATAAGTATATCGAGCATTAGGTATAACCCTGAGAAACGCTAGGGTAGGGGCATGCTCGCCAGCAGGTATGTTTACGCTACGCTGCAGCACGAATCCGGACGGAGGTAATCTAGGAATGAATGAGAAGTGGGGTCCATTTAAGGAACCGGGAACAAATCATAGAATTACAGTAAAAATGAACCGGGGTGAGGAGGAGTCGGGCAAGGGTACAACGGAGCCGATTAGCGTAGAGGAGGTAGGATCAGGCGCAGCTGAGGTGAGTGGCACTTTGAAGCCGCCGGGTGGACAGCACACGCAGCAACGCTTGGCCGCGGCCGATGGCGAGCCTGAGCAGGAGACGCCGCTGCGCGTGCGCATCGCGCCCGGCTCGCGGGCCCGCCGCCCTTCCTCCTTCCGCGGAGGCGGAAGGAGGAAGGATGCCCGCGGGCTAGCCGCCGGGCTGGCGGGCCTGGCCGCGCTCGCGGTGCTGCTGCCCGCGCTGCTGGCGGTGCGCGGCGCCGGACCGCCGCCGGCGCCGGCCGACCCGGCGGCCGCAGCCGCCCGGGCGCAGCAGCTGCAGCAGCTGCCGGGCCCCGCGCCCGGCGCGGGCGCGGAGCGGCTCGTCCCGGCGGAGGACTCGGCCGCCGCGGACAAAACGCCGGTGCGCGTGTATCTGACACGCATCGGCAGCGTGGAAACCCTGCCGCTCGAGCAATACGTGACCGGCGTACTGGCCGCCGAGATGCCGGCGGACTTTGAGCTTGAAGCGCTCAAAGCGCAGGCGATCGCGGCCCGAACCTTCATCGTCCGCCGTTTGGCGGCCAACGACACCAGCGGTGTCCCCGGCGGTAAGGCGGACGTGCTTGATACGGTAGATCACCAAGCATATCTCTCGAAAGAGACGCTGGAGCAATGGAAGGACAAAGGCAAAGCCAGGGAGTTATCCAAACTGGAACGCGCCATTCAAGAAACCCGCGGCATTGTGATGACCTATCAAGGAAAGCCGATTACAGCATCCTTTTTCTCGGCCAGCGGGGGATACACGGAGAACTCCGAGGAGTACTGGTCGCTTCGAGTTCCTTATCTTCGTAGTGTACCCAGCCCTTGGGACAGTGTAGCCAACCCAAATAACGAAGAGACAGTAACTTTTAAGCTTAATGAGGTTTTTAGTAAATTGGGACAAACCGTTCCGGCCGTACCCGTCTCGGCAGGCGGCAGCAAGAGTCTTACTTCCGGGAATCTCTTTCGGGTTAACTCTTTCACTTCCGGACAGAGAGTAAAGGAGATTAAGGTGGGGGATAAGGTTTATACGGGCCGGGAGATTCGAGAGAAGCTCGGGCTTCGTTCCAGCCAGTTCAAAATTCAATATGACGGAACAAACGTAAAAATCACCACCTACGGCTATGGTCATGGCGTGGGAATGAGCCAATGGGGGGCGAACGGAATGGCGCAGAAAGGATATACGACTACTCAAATTCTCAAACACTATTACACCGGAATTTCCTTTCAACAAGCGGCCCGTCTCTTAAAGTAACTATTTCTGAATCGGACTCTCTTGTAAAATTTTCAAAAAATGATATAAGCGAAGTATAAAAGCTTCGGCCCCGGTAACACTGGTTACTGAGGTGATGAGCAATGAATGAACAAAATAACAAGAAGAAATCCCATGAGGAGTCTCCTAAAATTGCAATGGGAGAGCCGGTAGTACCGGTGTCCACGTGGAAAAAAGTATTGTCGAAGAGATGGGTTTACCCGGCAGCTTACATGGCAGCAGCGGCAATTATACTAACCTTAGTGTGGGTCTACCAGGATGCCAGCCAAAAGCCTATGGACTCCACACCTGCCAGCGTGACGGATTCCGTAGAGCAGGCGGGCAGCGAGGACCTGCTGGGTCAGGATACCGCGAAGGAAAGCGGCAAAGACAAGGCCACCGAGACCGTAGCTGTAGCTGAAGATCTGGTATGGCCGGTAGCCAATGCCGCGGATGTTACCGTAGTGAAGCCATTCTATGACAATGAAGCGAGTGCCGAGGATCATGAAGCCGCGCTTGTCCAGTATAACGATACCTTTATCGCAAATACCGGAATCGACCTGGCCCGGGCGGATAACCAGTCGTTTGAAGTAACGGCCGCTATGGGCGGTAAAGTAACACGGGTGGATGAAGTTCCTTTGCTCGGTTTCGTAGTTGAAATTACGCATGCCAACAACTTGAAAACCGTTTACGAAAGTCTGTCGGACGTAAAAGTAAAAATGGATGCCGAAGTGAAACAAGGCGATACGATCGCATTAGCCGGTCGGAATGAGATGGAAAAAGACCTTGGCAACCACGTTCACTTCGCCGTATATGAAAATGGCGAATTGATTAATCCGTCCAGCGTTTTGCCGAAACACGAATAAGACGGAAAAAGAAAATGAATCACAGAAGGCTGTCCTTAAAAGTCATATTGACTTGAGGGACAGTCTTTTTTTATCTGGATGGAGCGGATTTATGTATCGGGGTGATGGGCTCGTCCGCACTCGCGAATCGCGCTGGAGTAGAGGGAATCCGTTAAAATAAGCAGGTAAAAATGATGGCTTTGCAGGAGCACTTGTCAAAATAATTGGCCTCGCCCGGGCTTGTCAGGCTTGGAAACAAAGAATATATGGGCACGCCCCTCATATAATGTACCAAACTATCTCGAGTAGGGAGGCGGGAGCGTGCACGATTACATCAAAGAACGGACGATTAAAATAGGTCGCTGCATTGTGGAAACTCGGCATACGGTCCGGACTATAGCCAAAGAGTTCGGCGTATCTAAAAGCACGGTGCATAAGGATTTAACCGAGCGTCTGCCGGAGATTAATCCGGATTTGGCGGACCAGGTCAAGCACATTCTCGAATACCATAAGTCGATCAGGCACCTTCGAGGAGGCGAGGCGACGAAGATCAAGTATAAGAAGAAAGGGCAATCCAAACGGGAGGTGATTAGCTCCGCTCGTTAATGGGTAAATATTATGTTTGGCATCCCGATGAATGTGATTGAACACCTCCCCCAAAGTATGGTATTTTTAAATATGGTATGAGATTGTGGATTTATATCTCATTTTCCCGAGTTTTGAAGGTTTTTTCGCAGCCAGATGTCGAATTACGGCTCCGTAATTCGGGGAAACTTTTACCATATATTTGTCATAAAATACGTTCTGGGGGAGCATCGCGATGATGAGCAAGGATATTGGTATTGATTTGGGCACAGCCAATGTGCTGATTCATGTCAAAGGAAAGGGAGTAGTCCTCGACGAACCGTCTGTGGTTGCGATCGACAGTGACGCCAAACGGGTGCTTGCGGTCGGTGAAGATGCGAGACGGATGGTTGGCCGTACACCGGGAAATATCATTGCGATTCGTCCATTACGGGACGGAGTTATTGCCGACTTTGAAATTACGGAAACGATGCTCAAGTATTTCATTGATCGGGTAGGAGGCAGAAGCTGGTACAGCCACCCCCGTATTTTGATCTGCGCGCCAACTAACATTACTTCAGTTGAACAGAAATCGATCCGCGAAGCGGCGGAACATAGCGGTGCCAAAGAAGTATTTATGGAAGAGGAACCGAAGGCTGCGGCCATCGGCGCAGGAATGGACATATTTGAACCGAGCGGCAATATGGTTGTCGATATCGGCGGAGGGACGACGGATGTGGCGGTGCTTTCCATGGGAGACATCGTCACGGCTTCGTCCATTAAAATCGCCGGGGACAAGTTTGACGCCGCCATTATTAAATATATTAAAACGAAGTACAAGCTGCTGATCGGGGAACGGACCGCCGAAGATATCAAGATCGGCATCGGAACGGTACACCCTTCGGGACGGGTTGCGGAAATGGATATTCGGGGCAGGGACATGGTATCCGGGCTGCCGCTCACGATTACTATCACTGCGGCTGAAATCCAGGAAGCGTTGACCGATCCGGTATCTTCTATAGTAACCGCGGCAAAATCAGTGCTGGAGCGTACTCCGCCGGAACTGTCCGCCGACATCATCGACCGGGGCGTTATTCTGACAGGCGGAGGCGCTCTGCTGAACGGGCTGGACGAGCTCTTGATTGAAGAACTCCGCGTACCGGTTTTGATTGCCGAAGATCCGATGCACTGCGTCGTGAAAGGAACCGGCATTATGTTGGACAATTTGGATCGGGTTATTAAGAAAAAATTCTGATTATCCGATATAAATATAAGATATGTTGTTGGAATGAATGATCCTGAATATATAACCGCAATAATTGTTGCGGTGAAATAGATGAGTCAAGTATGGAGGTTTGCCCATGTTAAGAGGACTATATACCGCTGCATCCGGCATGATTACACAGCAACGCCGGCATGATACGGTAACGCAAAACATCGCCAATATCAATACGCCTGGCTACAAACAGGTTAATGCCGTCAGCCACTCTTTTCCCGATATGCTGATTTCGCTCGTCGGGGATAAGGAATCAGGGAATGCGAAGCGCATCGGCAAGCTGTCGACCGGCGTGTTTGCGGAAGAAAGTCTGGCCTCTTACGTACAGGGGGATTTGAGAGAAACGGGCAAGGCGTCCAATTTCGGACTGTTATCCAGCCTGAATTTGAATGACCCCGCTACCGGATTGCCTATTCCTTTTGACGCTTCAGGTAAATACCTGAGCGAAGACGGAGAGGTTATATACCGTCCGGAGGCTTTTTTCTCGGTGCTGGACAATAATGATCAGGTCCGTTATACTCGGGACGGTAATTTTACGGTGAATGCTGCAGGTGATTTGCTTACTTCGCAGGGGCAGCGGGTGCTTGGAGTTGACGGGAATCCGATCGTATTGCCTGCTGGAATGTCGATCAATCAGGTTCAAAGTGATGCCGTCGGTAATTTTGTTTATTATGAGAATGGAGTCGCTGTCCCGGTCGCCAGACTCGGAGTGGCGGTAGTCAACCGGCCTCAAGAATTGGTTCGAGAAGGCAATGGCGTATACCGGGCTGAAGATCCCGAAGCCGCGGATATTCGCATCGGGCTTACGGTGGAGGATGAAGCTGCAGTCCGTCAAGGATACCTGGAGACTTCGAATGTGGATACCGCTCAGGCCATGGTTGATTTGCTTGCTGCCCAACGTGCGTACGAATCGAATCAGAAAATTATCCAATATTATGATAAGAGCCTGGATCGGGCGGTAAATGATATCGGCCGCGTCTAGACCAAGTTTAAATTAAAGGAGGTGCCATATGAATAACTCCATGATCAGCGCCATGGTGTCCATGAACGGGATTCAGCAGCGTTTGGATTTGCTTTCCGACAATATCGCCAATATGGATACTACGGGGTATAAGCGAAAGGAAGCTTCCTTTGAAGACACATTGACCCGTGTCCAGAAGCAGACTTCCAAGATGGAGCTGACTGGGCGGGCAACACCCTCCGGTTTTGATCTCGGATTCGGTTCCAGAATGACGTCGATTACGAGCAATTTCACCCAAGGTTCCATTAAATTAACCGATAATCCAACGGATCTTGCTATTGAAGGAAATGCATTGTTTGCGGTGCTTACCGAGAGCGGGAAGGCTTACACCCGGGCCGGCGATTTTCATCTTCAACAGGATCCTTCTGATCCTGAATCCACATACCTGGTCAACAATATGGGTCAATTCGTATTGAATGCGGATGATGAACGTATTGCGGTCCCGGCGGGTTCGAAGCTGCAAATTGACGGACAGGGAAATATCCGTGCGGTTTCCGGAAATGAAGTGAATGATCTTGGGCGGATTCAATTGCTGACTCCAATACGGCCGGAAGCCTTGGAACAGGTTGACGGAAATCTGTTTGTACTTGCTTCCGGTGCAGTGGAAGCGGATGTCCTGAGTGAAACGGCGTTGCTTCCTCAAGCTCAGCAGGCCCAGATCCGGCAAGGGGCGTTAGAAGGCTCCAATGTCAATCTGACGGATGAAATGGCGGAGATGCTGCAGGTACAGCGGGCTTATCAGCTTGCGGCCCGGGCGCTCTCGTCCAGTGAAACCATGATGGGCTTGGCCAATAACTTGCGCGGGTAGGTGGACTTTCATGACCGAAGAGAATAGCCCGGCTGTTGCAAAACGGTCCGGGTGGATCACCCTCCTGCGAATCGTGCTTGTACTATTGTTTCTGGTAGTGGCCTTGGTCGGCGGAACGGTTGTCGGCTATGTGGTGTTAGGGAAGCAGGAGATTGGCGGCGTTTGGCAGTGGGAAACCTGGCGGCATGTGTTCGACTTGGTTTTCGCACCTTAGCCTGCGGCCTGTTGATTAAGAGTTATTATATAATGGAAGAAATATGAATAAAAAGTTACAGAAACTCCCGGAATCGGGAGTTTTCTTTTTAAGGCCATAAAATGTATAATGATGGGGGACTGTCACCAGTGTGAAAATCAAAAGGGCTTTATCCGAAAGCGGTATAGGCCGCCTGCGGATAAGCCCCTTATCTTAACCTCCGCTTCTGCAGACGCGAAGGATAATTACAGTGTGGCCGTCCGCCTGATCTTTTATACGAAACTTTAAGAGGTTGTTCAAAAAGTCATCTTTCCACGACGAAGCAGATCATGAAGCGGATTCGACGTCGAATCTTGAATTCAGCCGGGCCTTCCGTTGCTCACGTACCATATGTACGCTCCGCTACTCAGTCCCTAACTTCATCCAACCTTCTCGGCCCTGCAAACCTGACTTTTTGAACACGCATTTTAAATCCGATGTCTAAGCATAACCAATTTGAGATTTATGAAAAATGGAAAGGGGTATTACATAATGCTCGATATCAAGCAAATTCAGGAGATTATTCCGCACCGCCCGCCATTTCTGCTGGTGGACCGGATCTTGGAGATGGAGGACGGCAAGAGAGCCGTCGGGATCAAGAACGTAACGATCAATGAACCGTTTTTTGTGGGTCATTTCCCCGATTATCCGGTGATGCCAGGGGTACTGATTGCTGAAGCTTTGGCCCAGGTAGGGGCAGCTGCGATTCTAAATGTGGAGAGCAACCGCGGGAAGATCGGTTTCCTCGCCGGCATGGACGGCTTCCGTTTCCGCGGACAGGTCGTTCCGGGCGACCAGCTTCGCCTGGAAGTGGAAATCACCCGTATGAAGGGCTCGATTGGCAAGGGCAAAGCAGTCGCCAAAGTCGATGATAAAATTGTCGCAGAGGGCGAAATTATGTTTGCGTTATCCTGAGTTAGATAAAATTTTGTTTAGGAGGACTTTTGAAACCATGACTGAGTTGAACTTGAACATTAGAGAAAAAGTAGAAAGCTGGCTGAACGATCCTTCCATCGATGAGGCAACCAAACAGGAGCTGCGCGATTTGGACACTAATCCATCCGAACTTGAAGACCGGTTTTACCGGGAGCTGGAGTTCGGTACCGGGGGGCTTCGCGGCGTAATCGGCGCAGGCAGCAACCGAATGAACCGTTACACGGTTGCCCGGGCTACCCAGGGGTTTGCAAAATATATATTGGAGGAGCATGGCGATAAGGCTGGCCAGCCATCGGTGGTCATTGCCCATGATTGCCGTCATTTCTCTCCGGAGTTCGCGCTGGAAGCCGCGCTTGTTTTGGCCGGAAACGGCATTGTTGCCAAATTGTTCCCGTCGCTTCGCCCTACGCCGCAGCTGTCCTTTTCGGTGCGCAGTTTGAAGGCAACCGGTGGCATCGTGGTTACGGCGAGCCATAATCCGCCTGAATATAACGGTTATAAAGTGTACAATGCTTCCGGCGGTCAGCTCGTGCCTCATGAAGCGGAGCGCGTGATCGGGAACATTCAGGCGTTGACGTCGCTTGCTGAAGTGAAGCGTCTTAGCCGTGAAGAGGCCGAAGCCAAGGGATTGCTTGTATGGCTTGGAGAAGCGGAAGACGAGGCTTTCGTGGAAACGGTAGCCGCAACCAGCGTAAACCGCGAGTTAATGGTTTCGGGTGCGGCCAAGGACGTCGTTGTGGTATTTACGCCGCTGCATGGAACCGGTAATCTTCCGGTCCGTCAAGCGCTGCAGAAGCTCGGATTTTCCCAGGTTCATATCGTTAAAGAACAAGAGCTGCCGGACGGCAATTTCTCTACAGTGAAATCTCCGAACCCGGAAGAGCGCGAAGCCTTTGCTATGGCGATCGAGCTTGGTAAACAGGTTGGCGCTGACATTCTCATCGGTACGGATCCGGACGCGGACCGTATGGGCGCGGTTGTAAAGAATGCGGACGGAGAGTATGAAATTTTAACCGGAAACCAATCCGGATCTCTTCTTGTGCATTATGTTCTTAGTCAAATGAAAGAAACCGGAAAACTTCCTGCGAACGGCGCGGTCGTCAAAACGATCGTTACGAGTGAGCTGGGAGCCGCGATCGCCCGTCATTACGGGGCAACCGTATTTAATACGCTGACCGGATTCAAATATATCGGCGAAAAGATGAACGAATTCGAAAAATCGGGCGAGCATACTTATTTGTTCGGTTATGAGGAAAGCTATGGATATCTGGCCGGCAACTATGCCCGGGATAAGGATGCCATCGTAGCTTCGACATTGATTTGTGAAGCGGCGGCTTATTATAAACGCCAAGGGAAAACGTTGATCGATGTGTTGGAGGAGCTGTACCAATCATTCGGATATTATCGTGAAACTCTAGCATCCCGGACTTTGAAGGGTAAAGACGGGCTTGCGCAAATCGGCGCGCTGATGAATGACTTCCGCAGTAATCCGCCTAAGAGTATCGCGGGTGTCGCGGTGACGGATCTGCTGGATTATTCGCAAGGACTGGACGGCCTGCCTAAGGAAAACGTGCTGAAGTTTCTTTTGGAGGACGGCTCATGGTTTTGTCTTCGTCCTTCGGGAACGGAACCGAAAATTAAATTCTACTTCGCGGTACGCGGCACATCGAACGAGGATGCGAAAGCGCGCCTTGCCCGATTGCAAGATGAAGTGCTGGCTCGCGTAGATGCATAATTTTTTACTTTTGAGGAGGTACCTTTGTGATTCGAAGTTGGCAGCGGTGGAATGACGCTTCCCGCAAGTGGTTGTGGATCTTGGTTATAGTTGGTATTGTGGCTTCTTTGCCTGTAATCGTACAGCGGGTACAAACGGAGTCGTCGGCAAATAAGGTAGAGTTTGTTTTCAATTATCGGGGGTTGCTGGACATTGCGTCTTATCAAGCCAATCCGGCAGCTTACATGGATGAACAGCTGGAACGCCTAAAAGCGGCCGGCGTTAATACGATAGCGATGTTTGAAAGCACGCTGGATGAATTGTCGAAGGCGCGCCGGATTATGGTGTTTAACGCGCTGGATGTGGCAAAGATGACGCAAACGGTCGTTTCTCCTGAGGGGAATTATACTTATATCGCTTTTACTAGTACGGAGAACGAACAAGAGCTGCGTCCTATGATCGAGGAGACGTTCCGTAACCTGGACATTCCCGTGATGCCATGGCGGTACCAAGACCGTGAAGGGCTTGCAATCGGTTTGGGAATGGAAGAGGCGGTAATGAAGCCGATGCAGATGGATCCTTTTGCATTCGCAATGTTGCGTGACAAAGGCTTCAATATTCTCCCACGGTTATCGGATAATATCCGTTATGACCAGGATGCCCTGGATCAGGAACTGTCTTTTTTAGCGGAAAACGGAGTGAAGCGTATCCTCTTTGACGGGGAGTCCGTGAAGGGGTATCAGGATAACGGTGCTATGAACAGTCTGCAGGGCTTTGCGGATCTGTTGAATAAGCACGGTATCGGTTTGGCAGCCATCGAGAATTTGAAGGCTCCGCAAAAAGGATTGAATACACTGGCCTATTTGACGGATTACAATATCGTACGTCTGCATTCTTTGTCCGATACTGAGGCTGGACAGGATAAGAAAACTTTGTCCGACCGGTTCGTGCTTGCAACAAAGGACCGGAATATCCGGATGATATATCTGAATGCTTCGCCTTCCAAGGATGCGGCTAAAGCGGCTATCACGAACCCGATCAACAATTTGATCGATTCGCTGCAAGGTCCGGAAGGGGCAATTCAGCGCATTCAAGATAATGGTTTCGAAATGGGACAGGCAGAAGCCTTTGAAATTCATGATTCTTCTTGGCAGAAATACCTAAAGGCGTTTGTTGTTCTGGGCGGAGTTGCTTTCTGCGCTTTGCTGGTTTCTTACTTTATTGCTCCATTGACACTGCTTGTTTTCCTGCTGGGCTTGATCGGTTCCGCCGGACTTTACGTCCTGAAGCCGACTCTGTTTGAGCAGGCGTTAGCTTTGGGCGTTGCCATCAGCGCGCCGACGATAGCGACGATCCTTGCGATCCGCAAGGTTAAAGAAATCAAGGGGGCTCATCCCGATATTTCAGCCGGGCGGAGATTGACCCATACGATCGTTCTTTATATTAAAACAGCGCTGATTTCGCTGGCGGCCGTTCCGTTCGTAATAGCGCTGCTGAATAACATTACTTACAGTCTGGTGCTTAATCAATTCCGCGGGGTAAGCTTGCTTCACTTGGGGCCGATCTTTTTGATTGCCGTTTATGTGTTCCTGTATCAAGGTTCTTCGGTATGGCAGGAACTGCGCAATTGGCTGCGGATGCCGATTACGCTCATTTGGGTCGTTGCCGCAGCCGTGCTTGGTGTCGCCGCTCTTTACTATTTATCGAGAACAGGAAATGCCGGTACTCTCCTTCCGGGAGAAGCCTGGTTCCGTTCCTTCCTTGAAAATACGTTTGGCGTACGCCCGCGGAATAAAGAGTTTTTGCTGGCGCACCCGCTGTTTATTGTAGGCATTTTTGCTGCTTTCCGTTATCGGTGGGCGTTGTATGCCATGGTCATTGCGGTAATGGGACAGCTATCCATGGTCGATACTTTCGCGCATATCCACACGCCGGCAGTTCTTTCGTTGATCCGTGGTGTGCTGGGTCTCGGACTTGGTCTTATCGTCGGCCTGATCGCCGTGCTCATATGGCATATTATTGAAAGGTGCTGGGATAAATGGTCGCCGCGTCTTCTAAAACCTTAGTCCTGTCGGGATATTACGGATATCGTAACAGCGGGGACGAAGCTGTACTGCAGTCAATACTCTCCGCCTTGGAGCATGAAGGACAGGCGGCGGGTATGAAGATCACTCCGGTCGTTTTATCCATCGATCCTGAATGGACTAGCCGAACTTATGGCGTGAAGTCCGTACATCGGATGAAACTTGCCGAGGTAAGGAACGCTATAAAGAACAGCGACGGCCTGATCAGCGGCGGAGGTAGCCTGCTTCAGGACGCCACCGGGCTCGGCTCGATTCCCTATTATTTGGGAATTATCAAGATTGCCCAATGGTTGGGCAAGCCGACCTTCATTTATGCGCAAGGCGTAGGGCCGGTACGCCGGAAGCTGTTCCGTCCCTTTATCGCATCGGTGTTCCGCCGCTGCGAATACATTTCGGTGAGAGATCCGGAATCGGCCGAGCTGGTGCGCAGCATGGGCATCCGGAAGGAAGCCGTTCAGGTCGTCCCCGATCCGGTGATGGGGATAGTCCTGCCGGAAAAGGAAACGGTCCCTGCAGGTGCGGCCGACTCCGGCGAACTTCCGGTAGTCGGGGTATCGGTCCGCCTCTGGAACTCCGAGCGGACCGAGCTGGCGAAGCTGGCCGAAGGCCTTGCTTCGCTCAGCCGCCGCGTTCCGGTGCATATCCGTTTTCTGCCGTTTCATTTCCCTGGCGATGACGAAGCCTCCCGCTTCGTCATGGAACGCCTAGGAAACCTAGCAGAACACGGAAGCACCGTCAGCATTGCGGCGGAGACGGAGCATCCGTACGAGATGCTCCGCGAAGTAAGCCGCTGCCGCCTGCTTGTTGGAATGAGGCTGCACAGCCTCATTTACGCGGCTTCGCAGGAAGTGCCGCTGCTCGGCGTTTCCTATGATCCGAAGATCGACCAATTTATGGGGCGCCTCGGCAGCGTGCCTGTCGGCACGACCGAGGAGCTCGATCCCCGGATCGTTGCCTCGCAAGCTGAACGGCTGCTGCTTGAGGGCGGGGTCTGGCGCAAGTCTCATGCTCCGAAAATTGCGGAGCTGAAGCGCGAAGCCCGGATCCCCGCGCAGCGCATTGTTGAACTTTTACAGAGCAAAGGGTGAGCAAGGTGAAGACGAAGCAAAATGAGGCTGAGGTTCTGCCGACGGTATCGATCATGGGAATCCCAGTCTGCAAATGGGGGATGAAGGATACGGTCAAGTATTTAACGCAAGCCGTTAATTCAGGCAAGCCTCATCAAATCATTACAGCCAACCCGATCATGGTAATGGCCGCAATGGAAGACCCTTCCTACAAACAAATGATGCAGAAGGCCGAATTGATCGTCCCGGACGGTACCGGCGTAGTATGGGCCGCACAAAAAGTCGGTGAACCGGTGGCCGAACGCGTAGCCGGATTCGATCTGCTTCATGAATTAATGAAGGAAGGGGAGCGGCACCACTGGAAGGTGTATCTCCTTGGGACGACAAGCGAAGTGATTCAGGAAGCGGCGCGACGGTTAACTTTGCAATATCCGGGAACGGAAATTGTCGGATTTCGTGACGGGTACTTCGGTCCTGATCAAGATCAGGAGGTTATTGATGCCATCAAGGCGGTTTCGCCTCATCTGCTGTTTGTAGCCCGGGGCGCCGACACTCAGGAGCCATGGATCGGAAAATACAAACAGATTCTGGGCGTGCCGATCATGATGGGAGTTGGAGGAAGCTTTGACATCATTTCCGGCAAAACCAAGCGGGCGCCGATGACCTTCCAGAAGCTTCGCTTGGAGTGGTTGTACCGCCTGTTATCGGAGCCTACCCGCTTCCGGAGGATGCTTGCGCTGCCGAAATTCGTAGTGCGCGTACTGCGTGAGGGAGAAAACCTGACGAAAATGGGCTAAACCATTGAATTATTGACCGAAACAGCGTATTATTGCTCAAATACGGAGGTTGTGTTTCTCCTGAAACGGAGTATAATTCATTCCGGCAGAATAAATGGGGGTTGAAATACACATGTGGATGATTTATACCATCGGGTTTATCGTCTCGCTCGGTCTGGCACTGGGATTGACGCCATTCGTAAAGAAGTTTGCCGTTAAAGTCGGCGCGGTGGATGTACCCAATGCTCGAAAAGTGCACACAAGAATTATGCCGAGACTCGGTGGATTAGCTATTTTCTTATCTTTTGTGATTACGTTCTTCCTGGTTCTACCGTTTCTTCCGGAAAGTTTTTCGGTACGCGAAGTGAACTTCGTCAAAGCCTTTCTTGTCGGCGGAACCATGACTATATTGCTTGGTGCGTTCGACGATCGTTTCGATTTGCCGGCCAAATTTAAATTTCTCGTTCAAATCGCGACGGCTTGCGTTGTCGTTTTTGGATTTGATATCCGCCTTGAATTTGCAAATATTCCTTTTCATACGTATGCTTCGGTTGAAAGCTGGATTGCGATTCCGTTTACGATTTTGTGGATTGTCGGCGTCACCAACGCCATCAATCTGATCGATGGACTGGACGGTCTGGCTGCAGGGGTTTCTGCCATAGCGATCGGTACGATCACCGTCATGGCATTCCTGATGGGCAATGTCGTGGTTGCGTTGCTGTGCCTGTTGCTGCTTGGCAGCATCATCGGTTTCCTGTACTTTAACTTTCACCCGGCCAAAATATTCATGGGTGACTCCGGGGCCCTGTTCCTCGGCTTCAGCTTGGCGCTGCTGTCCTTGCTCGGTTTCAAACAGGTAGCGATCGTGTCGTTCCTGACACCGTTGATCCTGATCGGAGTACCGCTTTCGGACACGTTGTTTGCCATCGTGCGCCGCTGGATGCAGAAGAAACCGATCTTCTCGCCGGATAAAGGCCACTTGCATCACTGCTTGCGCGAGCTCGGCTTCAGCCATCGCCAAACCGTGCTGATCATTTACGGCATCGCCGCCTTCTTTGGCGTATTGGCTGTCATCCAATCGTCTGCGGCCATGTACAACGCCAACTGGGTCACCTTCGTCGTCATCTGCGTCATGGTGTTCTTCCTGCAAATCGGAGCCGAGGTGATCGGTCTGATCGGCAAAACGAAGCGCCCGCTGCTCGACTTCTTCGCCCGCCTGCGAATGAAGGCCGGCGCAGAGGAGAGCTCCAAGTAAGATCTACCTGCAATATTGTATCTTCGATGACAGCAATTATACGTTTATATGGGACAACCCCCGTCTATGCTCGAACCGAGCGGCGGGGGTTGCTGTTTAATTATAAAGCTGGCGGAATACACTCGACGTGATTCGCCATATTGGGGTATAATAAGTTCACTTATACAAGCTAAACGAATGGAAGGGAGTTCTTCGAATGAGCGAACAACTACTCCATCAGATACTACAGAAGCTGGATCATATTGAAGCTGAGCAAAGTTCTATGAAGGTCGATATGAACTCAATGAAGTCAGATATGCAGACAATGAAGTCGGACATCCTTGGACTCAAGGAAACGCAGGAACTCATGCAAGTACAACTTGGTGAGACTAACGCGATCGTTCGGGCTATCCGGGATCGTCAGGACGAAACTGACGCGAAACTAGACGCCCTTAGCATGGATGTCCATAAGCTTCATGGAGAGCTCACCTCGGTAAAAGCAACCCAAGACCGGCACGAGAAGATTTTGGACAAGCTGGCTACCCGCTCTATTGAGCAGGAAGCCGATATTCATCAGTTGAAGTTGGCGAAATAGTCTTTTCATATCAGAATGGCCCCTGGCTAATCGCCAAGGGCCATTTTTTTTATTTTGAATTCTTTGAATTTGCCCGATCCTTTTTTGCCAATTTTTCTAAAATAATGCCACATCGTGACCGATAACAACACTATACGACTTTTGGACGGTTTCCGACCAATTATAACGGAGATCACGACATATTAATAAAGGAGAGATAAGCATGCAACGCTTTAGAAAGCTTTTCTTATGGTTCGTAATGGCAACATTGCTCATTACATTGATCCCGCCGGGCATGGTTCAGAAGGCCAGCGCAGCTACGGCCGCCAATTATTTTATTCCGGATGACGTAACTCTGAGAAACACATCCCTTTTGACGCTTGGCCCAGGTTCTGATCAAATCCAACGGGATTCCAGAATGTATTTGACAACAAGCGCCACTGTTGATTTTTCCGGTACTTATTCACATGTAACTGAGGAAACATTGAAGGTAAAAGTTGAGCGTTTGACTATGAATTCAAAGACGAATACATGGGAAACGGATAGTTCGCAGTTTAAGAATGGAAGTATTTCCAGAGACACGTCATCGACGGATTACTCGCAAAAGTTTAAAGTGACGAATCTGTCTCTATTCCCTGGATTCAACAAAATCACGCTATCGGGTTCCCAAAACGGGATCACACGCGAGGACACCTTCTATATTCTATTTGATCAGGTGCCTTATGTACAAGATTTGAAATTGTTGGGCTCCAGCTACGGTACGATCTATTTGAACGAAGGCGCTGAGGTGGTTTCGGATAAGGATAATGTATCGATTTCCGGAGAAGTGAAGAATGCCACGGAAGTTACCGTTAGTGTGAATGGCGGTACAGGACTCGTAACGACGCTTACGCAAACGGGTAAGTTTTTCTCCCCTGCGCTTAATCTGGTTCCCGGTTCTAATAAGATCGTAATTACCATCAAAAGTGGTGCCGATTCGGTAGCCATTGAACGGGCAGTTTATTATTTTGATAAAACTAAGCCGTTTGATTCTATAATCCTGAATTATAATGCGCAAAACTATGATGTAAATAACAAAGTTGCAACAGTAACTGACAATAAGACGGCTCCAGTGACATCCACAGGAACGATTAAGTTCTCGGTGTTGCTGAATGATACAGGTAATTCATTCGGCAGTAAGGGAACGGTCACTCTTACGGATATTAATGGTGGGTCGGCTCCAGTGACTACCTTTACAGTGACAAAAGAAACCGAGGTCCCTGCTCCTGATGGAACGACTAAAGCCTACAGAATAGTTGACGTCGAAGTTCCGATTACCTTTTCCAACGGCGATCAGAAGTTTAATTTAAGTCTTCAATATGACAATGTGTATTCCACCTTTGCGAATATTAACTTTAAATATTTGCCGGGCGAAGCGACGATTACTCACCTGAAGTATATGAAAGACAATGCTACACCTCCAGCAGACATCAACACCTTGCCTAATCTGGATGGTACCGAAGCGGATAAAGAGAAGTTTTATATTTTGGTCGCAGCTGATCAGAACTTTGCACCTGGCGACTTGACTGCAGTGTACATGCCGAAAGGTAGTATCGGGCCGACCTTGACCCATATCAGCGGCTCTGGAAACCAGCATGTCTACGAGGTTAGCGGGTTCTCAACGGGTAAACAACAAGTGAAGTTCTCTATCAGAAATTCTGCAGCCTCCAAAACGGCAACGATTTCTTACTCGACAAAGAACTATATCTATGTTGAAGGGCTTTATGATGGTCAGGTTATTACCAAGGATTCCAGTGATTCTGGGCAGCTCAGTGTAAAGATTTCAGGGGAATATCGGGATTTTGAGAACTTATCTAGTCCCCAATTCTTTGTGAACGGGATTTCCAATGATAAGCTGACTCCTGTGATCGTGTTCAGTCCAACGACGGCGTCTCCTAAGTTTTCATTTACGCTTCCAATCGATATTTCCGGTCCACTCTATTATGGAGAAAACCGGATCAAGTTCACTGGCGTTTCGATGGATGGCAAAGGTAACTCTAGAACAGTCATCAAAGAATTGAGACTGTATATTCAAGATACGAATGTATCAAACATTACGGTATTCCGGCCGAAAGTTTTTGATCCTTCCGTAACTTTTAGCGGGTTGAGTCTGGCTGATACCAGTGGTGCAAATACCGATTTGACCAATATTTTATCAGGTTCCCCGGAGTTCAAGTTTTCCGGTGATAAGTATGAGACTAGCGCACAAAATTATGATTTGATTATTCAAGGATCAGGAGCCAGAATTATTAATTTGTTACTCGGCACGGAAAGTGTCTTTTCTTCGCAAACGGACGCCCCAGTTGGTGAAAACCTGGATACGCTCTTGACTAATACGGGCATGACGGAAACGAAGATCGTTACTGGTTCCATTGTTCGCAGCGGACAATCAACGCCGTTACAGTATGACCTGGCTGTTTATAACGGCAAGTTCGTACTTCGGATTAAGAATATTTCTTTGGATACGTTGGGAAGTCAGGTGTACAACCTGGAACTGATCAATTCGACAGGCGCACGTACATCGCAAAGACTTGAGATTTCTCGGGTATTGGCACCTTATCGGATTTTGTCTCCGGTCGCCACAGTAGGCGATCAAATCATTGTGAATAAAAACTTTGTAAGATTTGATATTGAAGCAGAAGGCGCAACTCAAGTTCTTATTGGTAAAGATGAGGCGATTAAACGCACTGATTTGCCTGATAACGCACCGGCACGGTTCATTTACGATTACGTTGGACTGAAACCGGATAAATCCAATAAAGTTAAGATCCAGATCGTTCGCGGCGATGAGACGCTGAATGAGACGATCGATGTGTACTATACAAGTGCCATAGCTGTAGACTCTCAGTACATGACTGAGAAGGCAGCTAATAAGTATAGTGCATTTAATAAAGCGTTGGAGCTTTCTTTCCCTAAAGGTACGGTTTTGAAGACGGCAAATGTATCCGAAGGTTCGGTAACGAAATTCTATCCGGATAATAAGTTGCTATTCGGGATTGCCGATCCTAAAAATGGTATTTTAGAACGTCGGAATGATTATGGAAATACTTTTAATGTTGATAAGGATGAAAGAACGCCTAACGGCCTTGCTACACTTACTCTTCCAGAAGACCTGGTTGAATTCTTCAACTCGACGGCGAGGAACAGTAACTTTACACGAGTTTCGAATGTTTTCTGGATTCACGGCGGTATTGGTGAAACTGGAAGCGGAGATACGTACAAACCGGCAACCAATGGTCTTCCTCCATACTCGATCCTTCCACAGTACTCTGATTCGCAAAATTTCAGGGATGTGATGATCAGGGAGCCAGAAAGAAAGTTAGTTCCTAGTCAACGTGGGACTTTGAAGCTTCAATATGACAAGAATGTTGTGGATGATGCCGGGACAGCGGTAACCGTATTCCGTTTCAATGAGAATTCCGAATGGGAAAATCTCGGAGGATCGGTAGACACCAAGAATAATACCATTTCTGTTCCATTCGACGATTTCGGTTATTATATGGTAATGAAACAAAGTCGTGGATTTAGTGACATTACAAACCATCCTTGGGGACGAAATATTCTGAATGCCTTGTACTCGAAAGGCATAATGTCGAATGTACAAGCTAATGCTTTTGGAGCAGATGACTTAACCACTCGTGGTGAGTTTGCTACTTTACTTGTAAAAGGTTTGAATATTCCGTTGAACTACGACAACAAGGTTCAAACTTACTTTGACGTCGTTCCTGGTGCAAAAACGGACACTTGGGAATTCAAATACATTGAGACGGCTTCAAGAGCTGGAATTATTACAGGAATTTCTGAAGGATACTTTGGGGTTGAGGAGCCTGTTTCAAGAGAACAAGCAGCCATGATGGTGGCTCGTGCACTCAAGCTGAAGCTGCCGACCAACGATGACAAGCTGAACTCGGCGCTGGCCAAGCAATTCCTTGACTCGGGCAAAATCGATCGTTACGCGCGTCCGGCGGTTCAAGCAGTCTATAAGGCTAAAATCATGGATGGACAAAGTATAACTACAGCGGGAAGCAAAAAGGCTTCCATTAACTTTAATCCAAAGAATAGTATGACGAGAGCTGAAGCTGGAAAAATCGCTGTAGAACTTCTCAAGAAAAGCACAAGTATTTTTCCGAAAAACTTAAGCTAATCTAATGAACTGCGAGCCTGTCTATGGGGGAGATGCATAGGCAGGCATATTTTTTCCAATTACATCATTTTGTAATTTGTTGGAGATTAAGATACAATAGCAATTGTAGTAGATATTTTTGCAAAAGGGTGAAATTATACAGATGAAACCGATCATGGCAAAACCGCAGTTGGGCTACTCGAAAGCTAAGAGAAAGTTTGAGGATAGATCCCGGGTATTAGAGAAGAAGATTGAGGAGACGGCCAAGCTGCAGGAAGTCACTCAGGAGGTTATGGAAAGCCTGGTACTCGAAACGGGTTTTCATGAGGCGTTTAATGATTTGCGTGCAGCTGAGAATGAGTTGATTGAATGGTCTCATATGACAATGACGCATGAGAAGACTTATAGGGACAACAAACAAGCTATTGACGATATGTATGCCAAGCTTGGGACAGATCCGCAAATGCGCACACGCATTATCCAGCTGGCGATGAGAGTAAGATAAATAGGAAGCCCTTTCCTCATATTATTCAAATCAGGCGTCCATTTTGGACGTCTTATTTGAGTTTGATCTACATAGATTATGGGTATTGATAATGGAAAAAGTTGCTTAGTGACTGACAATTTTAAGGATGTTATACTAATTTCCGTCAGACGGCATTGGAGTTAAAATGTTGTAGAAGTGGTGAACCTTAGCAAAGGTAACAATCTTGCAATTTTTTTTCGAAAGGCCGCAACTTTTTCGAATCTCGTGCGTTTAAGATGTAGAGCATTGACAATGATGACCAATTTAGACATCCTAGCATGTTCCTCATGGGGAAACTTGTCTATCTATTAGAAAAATTAGCTTTACGGCACTAGGGACTCATTGTATAATGTCTAGGTAGGATTAGGAAACTAGTCTATTTCTACATTTTATTCAGTATGGTATGGTTTACAAGTTTCTGCGGCTCCCGTCGCAGACCTAATTTATAGGAAATCTGCTCAGGCTCTGGAAAGGGGGTGCAATGGCTAATGAGTAACACGAGCTATTCATTTAAAGAAAATTCTCATGCGATAGTTAATCAAGGAGGAGAAAAAAAGGTTATGAAGAAAATTTTATCCGTAGCTCTGTCTACAGCAATGGCATTCTCTATGTTTGCTTCCGTAGCATTCGGTGCTGATGGTGCTAAACTGACAGACGAACAACAATTTAACGCATTGAAAGAAGCTGGTATTTTGACTGGCTATCCAGATGGTCAATCCCACCTGGAGAAAGCACTGACTCGCGCAGAACTTGCTAAAATCATCGTTAAATCCATTGGTTTGGAGCCAGTAACTGGCGTAGCAACTTACAAAGATAAGAACTACACAGTTAACCACTGGGCAGCTCCTTTCATTGAATCCGCTACACAAGCTGGTATCCTCAATGGTAAAGACGCTACTAAGAAATTGTTCGATCCTACTGGCAATGTAACAGTACAAGAGCTTGCAAAAGTTCTGGCAACTGCTCTGAAACTGGACGTTCCTACTGATGCTAACAATACTGCTAGCGCATGGGCTAAAGGTTATGTAGCAGCGGCAATTAAAGCTGGTTACCTGCAAGAAGGTATCAACTACCAGGCTAACGCTTCCCGCTCCCAAGCAGTAGTTGCAGCATATGCAATCTACGAAGCAGCTCAAATTCCTACAGTAACTAAATACGAAGTTAAGGACAGCAAGAACGTTGAGTTCACGCTCTCCAATGGCGATGTAGTTAAAGTTGCTCTGGAAACAGCTCTGGAAGCTAACAAAGCTACCGATGTTAAATTCACTCATAACGGTCATGACTACACACACAGTGTGACTTATGTTGTGACAACTGCTACTAAAGTTGAATCTGCAAGTGCATCGAACCTGAAGGAAGTTGACGTGAAGTTCGACGGTAAAGTAGATCAATCTACTGCTACCAACAAAGACAACTACACGCTGAAATCCGGTACGGTTGATTCCGCTACGCTTCTGGACGACGAAATTACAGTTCGTTTGGTTGTGAAGGATGCCCTCGCTAACCAAAAGGCTAACAAAGTAACGGTTAAAAACGTTAAAGCTGGCGACAAAGTGATCAACGGTGACGTTGAATTCACTCCGCTTGACAACGCTTTGCCAGAAGTTGTAGAAGTTAAGGCTCTTGGAACGAAGGCTGTTAAAGTCGTATTCTCCGAGCCAATCAAGAAAACAACTCAATCCAACTTCAAACTGGATGGCAAAACTTTCTATGGCAACCCAACTGACGGTTCCAGAGAAGTAATCCTGACTCCATATGACTCCAGCTCACTTGCGGTTGGTGAACATACAGTGGTTGTTGCAGGCGTTGAAGACTACTTTGGTCTGAAATCTTTGAGTTCCGAACACAAATTCACAGTGGTTGAAGACACTCAAGCTCCAACGGTTGCTAAAGTTGAAGCAACACTCGAAAGAGTAGTAATCACTTTCAGTGAAGAAGTGGATCCGGACACAGTAAACAAAGACAATATTTACTGGAAATCCGGCGACACCAAGAAGAAAGCTGCAAGCGTCAAGAAACTCGCTTCCGACAAATACGAAGTTGAATTCAACGCTTCCGACAGACTGCCTTCTTACGAAACAACGCTGTATATTGAAAACGTGAAGGACTACTCCGGCAACAAAATCACTCAAACTGAAGTTAAAGTGAATGCAACTGTTGACCAAACTCGTCCGGAAGTTACTGAAGTGAAATCCAACAGCGATGTTCCAACCGAAATCAACGTAACGTTCTCCAAAGCTGTAGATGCGGCTGACCGCAAATACTACACTGTGAAGGACAAAGACGGAAAAATTGTTCCGATCAAAGACGTTGTTAAAGCATCCGGCAACACAACAAACCGTGTGTTCACTATCATTCTTTACAAAGATCTGCCTGAAGGCACCAACACGCTGAAAGTTTCCGGCGTAGCCGACCTGACAGCTCTGAAGAATGTTATGATCGACCACACAACTGATATCAAAGTTGGCGACGTAACTGGTCCTAAATACCAAAGCGTTTCCGCAAACAGCGCAACAAGAACGGTTGAAATTGCATTCAACGAGAAGATGGATCTTGGCAGCATCGGTACACTCGACAACTACCGCGTAGTAGTGAACGGTGTTGAAAGAGCAATGCCAGAAGATGCTGAAGTTACTCCAGTTCGCGATGGTAAATCCGTTCGCATCATTCTGCCTGAGAAGATCGGCAACACTGTCGTATCCTTCACAAAGAATGGCGTAGCTGGCACAGTTTCCGATGTCGTCGTAGCAGGCGTGAAGGATGCAGCTGGAAACGTAATCCAAGGCTGGACAGTTCATGTTCCGCTTGCTGAAGTAGCAGCCGCTGTCAAAGCTTATGACAACGACATTGCTCAACCGGCAGTTCTGGATGCTAAAGACACAATTAAAGTAAGATTTAACCAACCAATCAGCTCGATCAACACTACTGACTTCGTTCTGAGCGGTGGTACAATCAATTCCGTTTCGATCGACGGCGACCTGGTAACGCTGAAAACTAGCGACCTGGGAACTGCGGCAAATGTTTCTTTGGCATTGAAAGCTGACAACACTGCCAAGGCTGGAAACGGCAATGCGGTTGAAGGCGCGGCTAACATTGCAATCAAAGACAAAGTAAAACCTGAAGTTACAGCTAAAGACGGTTCTACTCTGTATGTGAACGGCAACGTAATTACATTGCCATTCTCCGAAGCTCTGGATAGCGCTACTGCATCCTTCTATGCTAACGACCTGGTTGTTACTCGTTACACTGACAGCACTACGCTGAAAGTAAGCGAATATTCAACTGCAGTTAGCGGCAACAACCTGTTGATCACAATCAAAGACGGTAAAGCTGCTGGTCTTGAGTACACTGTACAAGTGAAAGACGCCAAGTTCATCAAGGACCTGAGCGACAACACTGCAGCTGACTCCGGAACTTATGTAGCATTCACAAATGGCGTTAACAATCCGGCTCCAGTCGTTACAGGTGTTGAGAACGGCAAAACTTACAATGGGAGTGTAACTCCTGCCAGCGCAGATGCCGACATCAAAACTGTAGTACTGACTAAAGACGGCGTAGTTGTACCTTACACTCTGGGCAATACAATTGCCGGCAACGGTGCATATGTACTGACTGTAACTGACAACGCTGGTAACCAAACTGTAGTTAGCTTCACGATTGCAGTCGTTGCAACTGACGCAATCACAAACGCTGCAGCGAAATTTGACGGGTTTTTGATGACTACTGTATCTGCAGATCTAGACGCTGAAGTTACAAGCGTTGAAATCTATAAAGGTGCAAACAAGATCCAAGATCCTAAACTTTCCAACGGCAAACTGGATACTCAACTGCTGGGTGTAGCTAAAGGTGACGTTCTGAAAGTTGTTGCATACAAAGGCACACAACAAGTTGGTACGGTTGACGTAACAGTGCAATAATCCTTCTGACAGATTTTTTAACCATACAGTTGGTGCATAAGCATCAACTGTATGGTATAACTAAACTATTAAACTATGTAATAAGGAGCGTCCAAATGAAAAGATACGCAAAACCATTAGTTTCCGCAATGGTTGCCATTATGGCCCTCGCACCTGCTGCAAGTGCCTTTGCTGATTCCGGATACTATGTAAATGGTAAGAAATACTTAACAAACGATGTTGCTTCTCATAGTGAACTTCTCTTGAAGCTAAACAATGAAGCAGGTATTGATAATGTAGCTTTGGATCTTAATGGTGCAAGAGCAATCTACAAAGACTTCATGGCTACCAATCCAAGTCTTGCTAATCTAAGTCAGGAGTTTAATAACTATGCTGCAGCTCACGGTTACCAAGTGCCTGCTGGCACAGTAATTGTAAATCCTGATGGAACTACAACTCCAGATCCGGACGCAGTCGAAACAGGTATTAAAGTGGATGCAGTATCGACAATTAAAGGTACAAGCGTTACTGTTCAATTGAGTAATGTTCCTAACACTTTGCCGGCTGCTAACACGTTCACTGTAACGGATAGCAACTCTCAAGCGTACTTGGTAACAGCAATTGCTGCAACCAACACTGCAGGTGAGTATGTACTTACCCTAGGGACTCAAGTAAGCGGTAAAGGAACTTTGACAGTGCGCCACGGTAATTCCGAAGCCAGCAAAGCTTTCGATAGCACGCTTGACGGAATTACACTTCAAGTAACTGTTGACGATGAAGACGCTACTTTGGTTGCAAACGGTGCTGACAACACGATTCTCTCCGTGAAAGTTCTGAAGGACGGAGTAGCTGATGAAACTTTTGAAGGAACAGTTAAATTTATATCCCTCAAAGGCGCAAGATTCGCTAAAGAGACCGTTGCATTTAATAAAGGCGTAGCACAAGTTCAATTGACCTCGTTGTCTTCGCCAGTAGCTGTTGTTGATACGATCGTTGTTGCCATCACTGATGCTGACGACATCAAAGCAATCGGTACTACTGCGAATGTAAATGTATCTTATGTACCAGCTTCACAAGGCGGAGATACCGATGAAAAAGTATTCGTAACTTACGCTGAATCCGACAGAGCCAGCGATGTTTACGTACAATTCAATAAAGCATTTGACTTTGCAGATGTGTACGCTGAATGGGCTATTAATCCTTCGATTATTACAGTAGCCGGTAAGACCGTTACTGATATCGTCAAGGTAGATAACAAAACTGTTAAACTCGTTCTCGACGAGGCTCAAAGTATGAATGATAACAAAACAGTTACGGTTGATATAGCCCCAATAAATGCAGTTTCGAGCAACCTGATCGCTAGCACAATCAAATTCAACTTGGTTGATGCTAAAGCTCCTGAAGCTGTAGGTATTGATATCCCTAACTACAGAACGCTTGTAACGAGATTCTCCGAGCCTGTAGTTGCTGATATTGCTGAGACTACAACTAACTGGGTACTGAACGGCCATGTATTGACGCTAGATGATGTACAACTTGTTAAAGTTGGTAAAGCAATCGTAGAGAACGGGCAACCGGTACTGTATGTTGCTGACGCTAAAAACCCTGTCGATAACAGAAATTATGTAACCATCGTATTGAGTGCAGATGGTGCTAAGTTCCTGAAAGGTGAAGGTAAACAAAACCTTCTGCAAGCTTACAATATTGAAGATTATGCAGCCTTGACGGATAGATCGGGACAAAACGTTGCAACAACTCAAGAGTTCAAATTTGTAACTCCGGTTGCACCGAACGCTCCAATTGTAGAAGTCACTGAAGATTCGCCAGAGCAATTCAGAGTAAAATTCGATCAGCCGCTGAAAGATCAATTGGCTGCATCTGACTTTAAATTTGAATATGCTGACGGATTTAATGCTGATAAGGTAACTTATAATTATCAGCCACTTGCTACTGAGGCACCTGGGTTTAATACAGCAGAATTCGTTACTGTTACACCAATCGGCGGTCAAGACAATGACGAATACCTGCTCGAACTGAACACAGACTGGACTTTTATTCATGAAACTGCAAATACTAAAGAAAACTACTATGCACCGGGCTTCAACAAAGTGAAGATTACAGTTGATAAAGCAAATGTTAAGAATATTCTTGACGTTCAAATGACTGAAAACAAAGTTCAAGAATTGACTCTTCGTCTTGACGATAAATCACCTGTAATTGCTGATGCATATCAAAAGACCAATTCTGCAGGCGGACCAATTTCAGAGTTCTTTGTGAAAATGTCCGAACCAGTACAAATTACAAGTAGTATTCCGAATCTGACTCCGTCTCAAGAACAATTCGGCGGGCAAGGGATTCCAACACCGACCTTCCAGTTCGTTAATGCGGACCAATCCAAAACCATTGATGGTGAACTGAAAGGTGCTATCAGTGAAGATGATATGAGTTTCACTATTGCTCCGAAAGGTGTTCTTGATGCCGGAACATGGACTTTATACATTAGATCCATTTCCGATGATATCGGAAACACATCGGCTACAACTTCTTACCAATTGGAAGTTAAGGGCGCTGTAGCAGCCCAAGGAGAACCTCGTGTAATCTGGGCTGTTGCATACAACGACGTAACTGGCGCAGCAACGGCTACTGACGCAACTTACAACAATGGTGACGATGTAGTGGATATCCAATTCGGAACAGAAATGTCTTTGGATGCTCTGACTTCCGTAGTTTACACAATCAATGGTAAACAATTACCAGTAGGCGCAAAGGTTTCCGCCATTGAAGGCAAATATACTGTTGGCACAACGGTGCTCACTGGTACAAGAGTGAGAATCACACTTCCAGGAAACTTCTTGGCTGAAACCGGTCTGACTAGTGATATGACTAATTTGGATCAAGAAGATCAACAATCCGAGCCGCATATGCTAGTTATTTCAAAGAAACTGACTAGTGCAACTGGTGAAGTGCTTAAAGGTGATTATGAGCTGCCTTTGACTTATCGTTATCTGAATGCTGATGTAGATCACAGCAAATAAGCATAATTCTCCGAAAGAGTCAATTACCCTTGGGTAGTTGACTCTTTTCTTTGTTTAATCCTACTTAACTTTATAGAACTATATCATTCATCCGTCCCGAACTAAAGGCTAAAATGAAGGAAAGAGAGCTAAAACATTCCAAATCCTCGGTCCATTTAGCATAATCCTCAAAAAAATAGAAACATTTCCTATCTCCTTACGTTTATATAATAAAGAATAACTTATAGGAGGAAATACGTTTGAATAAGAAATCATACACAGGGGCTTTGCTCGGCCTTGCAATATTGATGGCGAGCTCCCAGGCGGCCATCGCTTCGAGCTCAACGGGGAACTCGGCTTTGGCGGCAAACGCAGCGAAGTCCACGACGAAGAAGTCAACTCAAATTCCTGTCGTGCATACGCTGGCCAATCTGAAACCTGTCAAAATTACGGTGAAGAGTACGGTTCAGTTGTCGGATGTTAATATTCTTACCCAAGATGAAGGGAATATACTCACCTACACGTTGACGATTAAAAATGGAGACAGTAAGACGCTCGATCTGATCGACTATTGGTCCAAGGTCAGAACCGCCAGCGGTTCGAAGTACAGTACGACATTGATGACCAAGGACAAGGAGAAGAAGAAGCTGTCTCCCGGATCTTCGACAACGCTCACTTATGTGACCAGTATCGGCAAGAACGTAAAATACAGCGATCTGATATTTGAGGTCGTGAAGTGGGATTTCAGCCAAACGAACTATGAAGCGCTTAAGGGCAATTTCAAAATTCCTGCCACCTACACGATTTCCACGCCTGTCGGCTACTCCAAGACGCTGCGTTTCTTGGACAATCCAGTCAAGCTCAAGGTTGATTCCCTCTCTGCTTATAAGTCAGGTAATTATAATTATGTCAGTCTTGCCGTAAGGGTGAACAATATCGGCTATAAGCTGTTTGAAGATCCTAAAGTGAAATACGTGTTTAAAACGTCTAACGGGGCGAGTTATCCGCTGACCGCCAGCTCGGCGAGCCAGGGATACCAGGTTCAGCCGCAGGACTCGAAGCTGCTGTTGTTTATGACGGCGATTCCGCAAAGTATCAATCTGGCCAAGGCGGAGCTGCAGGTCGTTCAAGAGGATGAAACGTCGAAGCAGAACCTCCCGATCGCCACGCTTCAGCTTCCAAATGTGGCAAATCATTCGATGGCTGTAGAGGCCTATGGGGATAAAGAGATTCAGTTGCAAAACAATGGGGTGGTTACGGCAAGCGTTCGCGGAACGAACATCAGCCAAACCGAGGGCGACCGGGATTTGACCATTCAGCTGCAGTTAATCAATACGGGCAGCAAGACCGTCACTCTGCCCAAATACGAGCCCGTTCTTCATACGGATTCCGGGTATGAGCTGCCGATCACAACCCTTGCTTTTGATAGCCTGACGATGAAGCCGATGGAGGAGCGGAATTTAAGATTCTCAGTAATGCTTCCGGCCCATGTTGATGCTTCAGCGTATCAGTTGTTTTTAAATATCCCTGCGGGGGAAGAAGAAGCGGCGGCAACCAGCTTCAAATTCCCGGCTGGCGTATTCAAGCTTCCGGAGCCGAAAGAATCCGTCGGGACAACCCAGTATGTCCAAACGAAAAACGGCCTTCTCGGCGTGGCGATGGATTCGATTCAACGTCTGCCGTGGAGTGACGGTCAGATAATCAGCACAAGAATTTCGTTGTCCAACTCGGGCATCAAGACGCTTCCGTTGCCTGCACTGACAGGAGAATACAAGGTTGATTCCATTCCTCTGGGCGGAGAGACGGAGCTCGTGTCCACGCAAAGCATTAATTTGCTCGGCGCGGGAAAATCGACGGATGTCTATGTCGTATCCAAGCTGCCTTCCGATTTGGATATTACGGATCTGCAGGTTTCTCTGCTGGAGAAGATCGGAGAAAGCAGTTCGGAATGGATTCAGTTCGCCGGCAAGAAGGACGGTAGCAATGATGTGAAACTTATTAAACGCGGAGAATCGTACACGGCCGGAAGCTCGGGTCGTCAGGCGGAAGTTAGTGAACGGAGATCTTTTGTATATCCGGGCGTTTCCTCGGATCTCGTCTACACGGAGCTCATCGCCACCAATCTGGAAGATCGCCAGACCGATCTGTCGCAGCTCACTGCATTCTATCAGGGAACAGAGGGTCAAACCTACAAGGCTTCGGTAAAACAAATCGAAACGTCCGCCGGACCGGATGAAAAATCGATCGTGTTCGTGTGGGCGAAGGTACCGAAGAAGGCAGCGGCAGGGGAACTGAAGCTGATGGTCGGTGAGTCGATTACAGATAATAAATTCACTTCAATCAAGGGGGAGCCTACCGGATTTGTCAATGCGGCAAGTCTGGATCTGACTATAAGCACACCAACAGCGAGAGGGACTCTGACAGATATGCTGTTGTTCCCGTATGTATTGACTGTCAAAGATGTAGTAGCCAATCTGGACGGATCTTCGTCGGTCCATGTAACTTTTGAATACAATTTAGATCGGGATTACGACTATACGATGGGTGAATATTCCCATAAGTTCTTATTTGAATTAGTGGATCCAAGTGGTAGAAAATTTGAGAAGGAATTTGCACCGGAGACGGATCTCAAGGTGGGTAAAGGCGGGAATTCAAGCTTCAGTTTCAGCGATTCGATATTTGAAGATAAACGTAGCGGAAACTATACTTTGAATATTTATGATTTGTTCGAAGGCCACCGTGTCAAAATAGGCTCTCAGGCATTTTATTACTCAACTTCATAAAGTAGATGTGCGAGATCCCTGTATCAGGGATCTCGCACATTGCTATAAGCTTTACTAGATTAATCATTTTGGGAGGATTCTATGAATAAGATATGGAAAACGACCGCTGCCGTTGGGCTCATCGGGGCAAGTATTTGGACAGGCTCCGTGCTGAATTTGACAGCAGAAGGAGCAGGAGTTACAAATCAGCCAGGAACCGCTGACGATCCTGTAGTAACCAAGAGTTACGTCGAACAAGCAATCCAACAGGCAATTAAAGGTGGTGGAGCCACCACTACTCCAACAACACCTACAAACCCAACAACGCCATCGACAAGTGAAGGAAGCGGAAGTTCATCTGACGCAGTATCCATAGTGGATGTAAAGCCGGGGCAGATTCTGATTGCCTCAGCAGGAGCAGAATTTGTTGTTCGTGCCGGAAAAGCAGTTATATACAGCCAAGATTTAAATGGGGTGGCAGATTTAACGGACGGTAAGGACATTACGAATGGGGGAGCGGTTGCGAACAACCATTTACTTTCTTTTCCTAGAGACGGGAGAGGGATTCAAGTTCAAGAAGGAAACAAGTACAACTTAACTGTTATGGTAAGAGGCGGCTATAAAATCCAATAATAAACGTTTAATTTCAAGCACATGAATTTGCCAAAAGTAACAAACATTAATAGGGCTAGCCTTGAAGGCCATGCACATACTACATCCGAGGTATAAAATTACTGGAGGTGTATGATTCATGGCAAGAAGTAATCGTAAAATCGTCCCCGAGAGCCGTCAAGTTCTTAATCAATGGAAATATGAAATCGCTGCAGAATTTGGATTGCCCGTCAGTGGAGCTGGAGGCTTGGCTGGAGCGGATACAGAATTTGCAGGTGAGCTTGGAGCATTTGGTGGTGGAACAAGCACAGGCGGAAGCTGGGGGCATTTAACATCTCGGGAAAATGGCTCCGTCGGTGGCGAAATTACAAAACGTTTGGTGGCTCAGGCCCAAAGAGATATGTTATTATAGGATTTTAATGAACTTGTCCTAATTATTTTGACATGACTTGGCAAATACGTTAATATGACTTTTGAGGATTAACCTTTTCCGCTAAGGAAAAGGTTCATTTTTTATGGGTCCTCAATCACGCCATTATTTTTAGTATTGGATACTTCGGCAATTGCCATACTATCCATAGGGGAGGTTGATTTCATGTCCATACAAGGGCGACACTTATTTACTTCCGAGTCCGTAACGGAAGGACACCCGGATAAAATTTGCGACCAAATCTCCGATGCGGTTCTTGACGCATTTTTGGCCAACGATCCGTATGCACGTGTAGCTTGCGAAGTTTCCGTAGCTACCGGACTGGTTCTAGTGATCGGTGAGATCAGTACAAAGTCGGAATATGTAGATATTCCTGCCATCGTTAGGAAAACGGTAAAAGAGATCGGTTATACACGTGCCAAATACGGCTTTGATTCCAATACATGCGCTGTTCTGACCTCGCTGAATGAACAGTCTGCCGATATTGCTCAAGGCGTAAATGCAGCGCTGGAAAACCGCGATCCGGAACAAATGGATAAAGAAACTGAAAATATCGGTGCAGGTGACCAAGGATTGATGTTTGGTTTTGCGACGAACGAAACGCCTGAATTAATGCCGCTTCCTATAGCATTATCTCACCGTATCGCACGCCGACTTTCTGAAGTTCGCAAGGACGGAACCCTGGAATATCTTCGTCCCGATGGGAAAACTCAAGTTACCATTGAGTATGTGGATGGTAAGCCTAATCGCGTCGATACCATCGTTGTATCCACGCAGCATGCCGAAGAAATTACACTGGAGCAAATCCAGAGAGATATCAAAGAACAAGTCATTCTTCCTGTCGTTCCGGCAGAATTGTTGGACGAGCAGACCAAATATTTCATCAACCCTACCGGGCGTTTTGTTATCGGTGGACCGCAAGGGGATGCCGGATTAACCGGGCGAAAAATTATTGTCGATACTTACGGCGGATATGCTCGCCATGGCGGCGGTGCCTTCTCTGGTAAAGATCCGACAAAGGTCGACCGTTCCGCTGCTTATGCAGCCCGTTATGTAGCGAAAAACCTTGTAGCCGCAGGCTTGGCTGACAAAGTAGAAATCCAGCTCGCTTATGCTATCGGTGTAGCAACTCCTGTCTCCATCAATGTGGATACTTACGGAACAGGAAAAGTATCTGAGGAGAAGCTGGTCGAATTGGTTCGTGAGAACTTCGATCTCCGCCCAGCGGGAATTATCCGGATGTTGGATCTCCGGCGTCCAATTTACCGTCAGACAGCCGCTTACGGCCATTTTGGACGTACGGACCTGGATTTACCTTGGGAACGTGTGGACAAGGCTGAGGCGCTTAAAGCTCAAGCTGGATTGTAATGTAATCATTGAAGATAAAGAACAGGGTACCTCAGCAGAGGTATCCTGTTCTTTTCTTTTCTAACAATTGAAAAACCATCTTACATAACTTCCTAAACTTCGCTTGCGTTTTTGCCGTTAATAATTATAAGTGTGGATTTAATGTCCTATTGGGCTGAATACATAAGGTTTATGATCGAAAGGGGAATTTTTAAGGATGAAACGAACCATATCGGTAATGATTCTGATTTTCATTATGGTGAGCTTGTTTAACATAGGGGGAGTATCGGCCGCTGACGATTCCGTGATCTTGGTTCCTCCTACGAAAATGGTAAGTTCCAGTCCCGGTATTGGAGAGACCAATATGCCAATCAATAAGAAGATTAATCTGAAGTTTAATCAAAAGGTTACATCAAACGGGTATGTCTGGATTACGAAAACAGGAATATCTACATTTGATAAAATCAACCCATCCGTAACTACAGCTACCTATGATGTGGAACTTACACCGTCAATGCCGTTTGAATATAACACATTGTACACGATTGAAATTCCCAAGGGAACCTTTATTGGGGAGGACGGAACAGTGAATGCAGCTGAATACTGGTCATTTAGAACTGTCCCGGATAATAATGTACCGATTACGGTGACTTCTTTTAGCCCAGCAAGTGGTAGTACAAATGTTAGCGTAAATATCCAGCCTACTGTTCAATTCAATCGAAACGTTAAGCTGAACAGCTCTGTAGGCGGTTTTACATTACGAAAGTCAGGAAATGCCTCTTCCGTACCCATCACAGTAAACGCAACAGGCAATAGTAAAGTAACGATTATACCTAAGAATAGCCTTGATCCAGGAGCTACCTACTATATTGAGGCTGACCGGTACGGGTTGGTGGATGCCGATAATAGTTCCAATTATTTCGAAGGATTTTCGGGGAGCGGCCGCTGGAATTTTACAACCGCCCAGGCAAATGATAAAACAGCCCCGGTACTTCAGAGCGCGACGATGCACAGCAATACCGTTATACGTTTGCTGTATAATGAGAATCTCAATACTTCCGCATTCGTAGCGGACTCTAGTTTTGCAGTGACCGTAAATGGGGAAAGCCGTAGGGTTAGTTATATTTCCATTTCGGGGCAAAATGTATATGTGAACTTGGAAATAGGAGTAGCCGTAGGACAAGACGTCAAAATTAGTTACACGGGCCAATCGATCAAAGATGAATATGGAAACGCAGCCGCCACTTTCTCGAACAAGGTGGTTACTAATGGCATAGATTCGGTAAGTCCAAAACCAAAAGACGGTTACGCCAGCAGCAATGCGGTAACCTTGTATTTTAGCGAAACCATAAAAAGTCCATCCAGTTACGCTTATCAGCAATTTACAGTAACCGCAGATGGAACAACAAAACCAATCAGCAGTTATTCTCATAATGGTTCTACGATTACGTTACATTTATCCAATTCCATTTCAAACGGTGAAGTGGTTAAAGTATCTTATACCCCGGGCTCTTATCCGTTACAAGATTATAGAGGTATCCAGATAGCCGGATTTAGCGATTACTTTGTTAGAAATACTAATGATACAGTTGCACCGGTATTTAAGGGGGCAGAGGGCTCGGGGAGAACGGTTATTTTAAACTATAATGAACTCTTGAGAACTACCCTGCTTCCTCTCAAAAGCCAGTTCTCTGTGCTTGTAAATAACGCTCCGGTCTATGTAGAAGCCGTTGAGATCGCAGACAATCGTGTGGTTCTTACCCTAGCTTCTTCGTTTACTCAGGCACAGAGCGTAACCGTGTCCTACGTTCCGGGAACCAGCGGGATTGCCGATGCGAACGGTAACTTTGCAGGCTATATTAATTTGCAGCCGGTGAATTATACTTCAGTGGCTGAAGGGGTTCGCTCCGCATCCATTACGGGTGACACTTTAACGGTCACGTTTAACAGTTCTTTAAGAATCATGACGTATCTTCCGGTAAACCAGTTTAGCGTTTTCTATGACAAAATCAGCATAGGTATTCAATCCGCTACGGTCAACGGGAATACGGTAACATTAAAACTTTCGACACCGGTAACGGCCGGCCAGGTCGTAACACTCTCTTACTTAACCGGTGCCTCGCCGTTGTATGATACGCTCGGTAACCAATTGAAGAGCTTTAACAACATGGCTGTACAAAATACTGCAGGCAGCCAAGTCGGTCAGACAACAACACCGAACGGGACTCAACCGGATTACCTGACTACGATGTCCAACGTCGATTTCGGAGTAGGCGGTTACTTGCTTAATATCAATACTGCTCAAGCTTCCGACAGCCGTTCCCGCTTCGGGCAAGGAATTAAGAAATACACGATCGACAACGCTAAACTGCAAACTGCATTCAAATACTTGACATCAAGTAACGCTACTACAAAGCGGATCGTCTTTGAGGTTCCTTCGACCGAAAAGGCCGTGGAAGTTGTCGTTCCGTTCACTGCTTTAATGGATATGTACAGCAGCGGTAAAACAGGTACCTTCGCAGTGAAGTATAAATCTGTTCTGTACGAGCTTCCGATTGAAAAGATTCCTTATATGGAGATCGCAAGATCGCTGAATGTAAGTGCTTTAACTTCGGCCAACATTACAGTTCAAATGGAGTCTGTTACCAAGGTGCAAATGCCTACGCTTAATTACAATAACGGGGTAACTACAACACCGTTGCTGGATCCGATCCAGGTGTATGTGTCCGCCTTTAATGGCACCGCGGCACAAGCAGCGGTTGAAGTCACCACTGCAGGGCAAGTTTATTTTAAAGCGGCTAATACAACATCAAGTACCCAGACGTCTTTGATGAAATATGACTTGACCACCAGAACCGCATCTTATCTTCCTTCGACTGTAAAAGGAAGCGGAAGTAGTCTTCTATTTAATGGAAAATTTAACGGAAATGCAGCAATCGGACCTGCTGCCGGTTACAGTTACTTTACTGACACTTTAAAACACTGGGCCGCAAAGGATATTTCCGAGCTTGCAAGCAAATTGATCATCGATTCCCGATCCGGAGCGAAGTTTGAACCGGATAAAAATATCACTCGAGCCGAATTTGCCGTATTTATGGCGAAAGGACTAGGATTGTCAGGAGACGAGTCGAATGCAAGGCGCTTCTCCGACATTTCTTCTGGAAGTTCCGTTTCGGCGTATATCGGAGCCGCGGCAAAAGCGGGAATTATTAACGGCTATACTGACGGTTCATTCAAACCCGGCAACCTTATCACGCGGGAACAAATGGCCCTTATGATGGTTCGCGCGATGGAATATTCGGGGTATAATACATACCCTGGAAATTCTTCAGCGCAGACACTGGCCCGATTCAAAGACGGCGCCAAAATCCAGGCCAAGGACACGGTCGCAATAGCGGTAAAAGAGGGGATTATTCAAGGTGTATCCGCGAATTTGTTCCAACCGGGCGGTAACGCAACCCGTGCCCAAGCCGCTGTCATGCTTAAACGCGTGCTGGATAAACTGAATAATATTTAATTACAAATGCCTTCCGGTGCCCTTTGGGTCACTGGGAGGTTTGTTTTTGTGTACAATGCCTCCACACGCCTATTGAGCACCGCTTCATCCATCATTTCATCCTTTCCTCGGATCATTTCATAATAGTGGATTCCTTCACTTGCTTTGGTGCATAGGGGGCGGAGCCAACCTGTTTGACATAAAGACTGCAGCATTCTAATGGCGGTTTGATGATCGGTATTAAAGTGCTCTGCGACATTTTGGGAGCAGATCGGAAGAGGTGAGTTTAGCGCGAGGCGAATCATTTCCATTTCCGCTAATAATGGACGATCTGTAGAGTGTAGGCCCGGCTGGTAACGGATGAGCAGCATCTGGAGCAAGTATTTACATAATTCGGGCCGTTGCTCCACATCGTCATAGGCAAAAGAAATGATCCGGTAGCCCGACGCTTGAAGGAATAGCTCGCGGTTCAACCCGTCGGCATAGTCCTCGCGATTTGCTACTCTTTCATAGGCGTTATCTTTGATTTCGATCAGCAACTTCAGGTGACCCGGCAAATAAGCAAAATCTGCGAAATGGGTCTTTCCGCTCCAATCGCTAACCTCGTATTCCGGATGCAGATGATTCAAGTTGCCGAACAAAGGCCACCATACATTTTTGAGGAATTGCATTTCTTCGTAACCGTGGTTTATGGCAAGCAGCTCCTCTCGATCCTTGGATTTGGAATCCATGTGAGACTTCAAAAAGACTTCATATGCCAATTCAAACTTTTCTGTCATAGCACTTACCGACCCCCAAATTGATTTATAAGCACAAAAAAGCCCCAACCCTCTGAATCAATCAGATTGTCAGGACGTTCTTCGTCACTTTATAGGGTAATTATAGCAATTATGTATATAGTAGTCCAACTGTAATTCCATGAAATTTGCTTTTTTTTCGTAACTTTTCCGGCATTTTGTAGTCTATTATTTATGTACTAGATTCCCGCGGGTGGACAGAGCCCGGGATAACAGATTGCAATAAGATGGGAGAGTAGCTTACAAAAATGGTTGTTAAAAGAGAGGAAGCCGGGAAAAGGGCTAAAATAGTGCGGATGGCGGCTGGCCAAGGTAAAAAACTGATTCTAGTCTCATTAGCGGGCTTGATCTGGATTCAGCCGATGGTTTTAATGGAGCCGTTTGGGAGAACAACGTCTACCGTATATGCGGCGGAAAGTCAGGCGACCAAATTAGGAACTGAAGACATTACGTCCGGCGCGAAGCTGGTAAAATATCAATATACAACTACGCGCTCAGGTAAACAGGTTAAAGTACTAGCCGATGTAATTGAAGTGGATCTGAGCAATCCTTATGTCCAATTGGATGTGATGACAGGCAAAGGGGGCCAAGTGACGACTAGACAATCCGTGGAAGGCATGGCGCAAGAAACCGGTGCGGTAGCCGGCGTGAACGGCGACTTCTTTGCCACGGGAGGACAAGGCGTGCCGATGGGTGCGGCCGTATCTCAAGGAACGCTGGTAACCAGCCCGGCGAAGCTTCAGGGGATGTTTACATTTGGCGTGAGAAGCGACAATACGCCGGTGATTGACCGTTATAATTTTACGGGTACCGTGATGGCGGAAGACGGGTCTACATTCCCGCTTACGGGGATTAACCAGGAGTCTTATACGACGGAACCGGACAAAGCGTACAGCCACGTGAATAATATGTTCATCTATACAAGCGCTTGGAAATCCGAGGAACGCCCGAAAGCGAGCGGAACGACTCCGACCGAAGTGCTGGTGCAGGGAGGCGTTATTCAACAAATTTCCTATCAAGCTGCGATTCCCGGACAGGTACCTTCGGACGGCTATATTTTGCGTGCGCATGGACAAGCTGCAGACTTTATCGCCACGCATATGACGGTGGGCCAGCGGGTGGATGCTTCCTACCAACTCGTTTCTCAAACTAGCGGCCAGCAATTGAATCCGTCGGAATTCAAGATGATGATCGGCGGGCACACCCTCTTGGTAGATGGAGGTAAGGCATCGGCTTTTACTCGTTCCACCACGTCGATTAGCGGCGGCAGCGCTGTTGCCCGTACTGCGGTCGGATATTCGCAAGACGGGAAGAAAGTATACATTATCACGGTTGAAAAGAATGGTTCCAGCTCCGGTCTGACATTGGCTGAGCTGCAGAAATTCATGGTTTCGATCGGCGTCTGGAAAGGTGTCAATCTGGACGGCGGCGGGTCTACGACGATGGTTACCCGCCCTCTAGCGGAGACGGAGGCGAAACTGACCTTTACAACCTCAAACGGCTCGGCTGGGCAACGTGCAGTGGCCAACGGGCTTGGGGTGTATACGACAGCGCCTCAAGGAGCGCTGAAAGGATTGAAGGTTAGCGGGGCTTCTACCTTGCTGATCGGTCAAACCGCTGCATATTCGTTAAAAGGCTACGACATCTACTATAACCCGGTGGATGCGGCGGGCATTCAGGCGACCTGGAAATCGGACAACGGCAATGTTGCCTGGACCGGCGAAGGGTTTAAGGGTATAAAAGCAGGAACCTCGAAAATTACGGCGGTCAGCGGTGACGGCAAGGACAGCATGGAAGTAACCGTGCTTGGCGGGGCGGACCTAAGCAGTCTGACGCCTGTAACGACCTTTGCTTCCCTGGAAGCCGGGGTTTCGGTATCCGTACCGGTTACTGCCAAACTTAAAAACGGAAACACCGTGAACGTTCCGGATGAGTCCGTGAAGTGGGAATTCACAGGGATGAAGGCAAGCGTCCAGAATGGAGTGCTTAGCGTTCAATCCGTAAACAATGGAGCAAAAGTAGCTTACGCTACGCCAAAATATGATGGATTTAGCGGTACGCCGATCGTATTCTCGGCTTCTTCGGAGCAGGTTTGGGAGAATTTTGAGAATGCCACCTACCCTGTATCGTTTACAGGATTGCCGACTGAAGCCAAAGGAACGGCTGCTATTGTTCAGGGTACCGGAGAACGCGAGAAATCCAAGGTATTGAAATTGGATTACGATCTTACCGGCGGCAGTGGCAACAAGTTCGCTTACGCCCAAATCAATGGCACGACAGGCAAAACCATTCCGGAAGGCGCCACTTCAATGGCGATTGACGTATTAGGCGACGCCAGTCTGAACTGGCTGCGGGCCGAGTTTGCCGCTGCGGACGGCAAGAGCATTTACGTGGATCTCGCGCGGCCGCTTGATTTCACCGGCTGGAAAACAATCACCGTGGACCTGACCGCGAGCGCCATCAAACATCCGGCCAAGCTGAAACGGCTGTATGTCGTCAATCTGGAAGAGGGACAAGATGAACGCGCCTTGACCGGCAGCGTATCTTTTGACAACATCCGTTTTACAGCCCCTGTTACGGGTGGGGATACCGGAATGCCTAGCGCAACTGTGACAATGGTAGCGGGTCAGAGCAGCATGACGGTTGACGGTAAGAAGCAGACGCTGGATGTTGCTCCGCTGATCAAGGACGGAACGACGTATGTTCCGATCAAATATGTGCTGGATGCTTTTGGCGGACAAGCGGCCTGGAATGCAAAGGCGAAGAAAATTACCGTAACGCGTGGTACCACAGTCCTTGAATTAACGGTCGGCAAGAAGGAATATATGTTGAACGGGGCTGCGAAACAGTCCGCAGTTACTCCGATCATAGCCAATAATAGGACTTTAGTACCTCTGAGATTGGTGTCTGAACAACTAGGAATTAACGTAAATTGGGAAAAGAAAACCAAAACGATTACCCTTCAATCGTGATATGATAAGTTTTGGATAAATGGAAACTTGGAAATGGAGAAGGTTGAAGTGGCAGATTATCAAGCTGATGCAATTGACCGTGTTATAAAGAACGCCGTTGGCGTCATGGAAAACAGCAAGCTGCAAATCCTTGAGATCCTGGATGCTGCGCGCAATGAGCTCAAAACGCTCAACAATGAGCTGCAGCAAGTGGTAAAGGAAACGGCAGAGACCGTGGAAAAGGTCGATCAACTTGAAATTAATTACCGGCGTTCCCGCATCCGGCTGACGGAAGTCAGCCGGGATTTTGTGCGGTACAAGGAAGAGGACATCAAGCAAGCCTATGAGAAAGCTACCCAGCTTCAACTGGATCTTTTGATTTTTCGTGAAAAAGAAATGTATTTGAAAGCCCGCCGCGATGAATTGCAAAAAAGGGCGCGCAATGTCGAGCAATCAGTGGAACGCGCGGAAACCGTCAGTTCGCAAATGGGCGTCGTTTTGGAGTATTTGTCCGGTGAATTGGGACAGGTCTCCCGGATTCTGGAGTCGGCGAAGAATCGGCAGATGATTGGCTTGAAGATTATTTTGGCGCAGGAAGAAGAACGAAAGCGGATTTCGCGGGAAATTCACGATGGTCCCGCACAATTGCTCGCAAATCTAGTTCTTAGGACGGAAATTGTAGAAAGAATGCTTGCAAAGCAGGAATTTAAGATGGTGCAGGACGAAATAATAGATTTGAAGAGTCAAGTCCGCTCCAGTCTGGAAGAAATGCGGAAAGTCATCTTTAATTTAAGGCCGATGGCTTTGGATGATCTCGGCTTAATTCCGACATTGCGCAAATATGTACATGATTTTGAGGAAAAAACGAAAATCCGGACGACCTTCGAAACAAGAGGCAAGGAACACCGGATGTCTTCTCCAATGGAAGCAGCGGTATTCAGACTGGTTCAGGAGGCTCTCACCAATGCAGCCAAGCATGCCTTCCCAACTTACGTAGGAGTGGACATCACCTATCAGGCTCAAATGGTCAAAATCGTAGTCCAGGATAACGGACTAGGTTTCAAAGTGGACCAATTGGAGAAGAAGACGAAGGAGCATACCCATTTCGGTCTGATCGGGATGAGAGAACGGGTGGAATTGCTAGAAGGAAGAATGGAAATCGAGTCAACAGCGAATTTGGGCACTAAAGTCATTATCCACATTCCGACTAACGCAGAGAAGAGAAAGGAGTACCAGGATGGATAACCTCATTTCTAACAGTAGACAAACTATTAAAGTACTCTTGGCTGACGACCACCAATTGTTTCGCGAGGGATTAAAACGGATCTTGAATATGGAGGAAGACATCGAAGTGGTCGGAGAGTGCGGCGATGGCATCCAAGTACTGGAATGCTGCCAGCAGTTTCATCCGGAGATTGTCCTTATGGATATTAACATGCCGTTATTAAACGGGGTGGATGCAACAGCCGAGCTCCGCGAGGCGCTTCCGGAAGTTAAAGTTATTATTTTATCGATTCATGATGATGAAAGTTACGTCTTTGAGACGCTTCGTAAAGGAGCTACCGGCTATCTGTTGAAGGACATGGAAGCCGAGTCTCTGATTAATGCGATACGCACCGTTGCCGAGGGCAATGCCTTTATTCATCCGAAAGTAACGGGCAAACTGATTCAGCAGCTTCGCCGTATGGAGTATTTAAGCGAGACTGGCGCTATCGCCGAAGACAACGCGATTCGCGAAGCTGGCGTTAAATTTGTGGCAGGCGAAGATAATCCGCTTACCCGCCGTGAAGCCGAAGTGCTCCGTTTGATGGCGGAAGGCCGCAGCAACAAAATGATCGGCGAACATCTTTTTATTAGCGAGAAGACGGTTAAAAACCATGTCAGCAGCATTTTGCAAAAAATGGACGTGGATGACCGGACGCAAGCGGTAATTAATGCGATCAAATTTGGATGGGTTACCCTGTAACCTGATAACCGACATGAAGACCGGCTATCGCACCAACCGCCTATAGGCGGCGATACAGGAATAGCGGGAGACTGCGTCCTGAATCCGTTGCGAGAAGGCCTTTTGCGTGCTAGGCTGCCATTTTTTACTGGATCATGAAATATGAGGACTAAATGTTTATTTCTCAGTTTCAGTAACATATTTAGGCTGCTTCCTTTTCCCTCAGAATCATGGATTCATTCCATCTGCAGGGCTGCGTACATATTTCTCCGGCGGGTAGCCGGATGGTTGGGAACCACAGCCCAGGAACCGACTCCATCATAGCGGCATATATTGTCGTTATAATAGGAGCGTTCAATTAGCGGATCAATCAACCGCTGCGATTGAACGGCCCCCACAAAGGAGGGGTTCCATGGTTTCTTACATGGGTTGGATTGTACTTAGCTATGGATTAGCGGCGGTCCTGGTGCATTTCCTACACGGAGTACTCCTGAGGGAAAAGCCCAAGGATGGCAAAAGACTGCATTATATTTTAGTAACCCATAATCATGGGAATCAGATGGAATGGTATTTAAGAGCGTTATCATGGTATGCGCGGCTTCGCGGTGAATCCGTTAAAGTGACGGTGCTGGACGAAGCGTCGCAGGATGATACGGTAGCGATCATTCAACGCCTTCGGGACCAGGCTGGAATCGAGCTGACTACGATCGGCCTGATGAATGCAGATGCTGATGAGATCAGCCGGCAGGCGACCGCATGGACGGAAGAGGAAATTCAAGTATATGTGGATCTCCGTGTCCCGCAGGAGGCGGCTAAAATCCCATATGTCCATGTGTAAAATGCGTTTGCAACGAAAACAAATAAATATCAGGAAACAATGTAAAGTGTGAAGCACACTCTTTGATGGCCGAAGGCCCAGGAGTGTGCTTTTTTGTGTTGTGGCGAGGTAGTTGGGTCCGAAGAAGCGTAGGCGTCTCTCGACGGATGGAAACTACCATTATCGCCTCGACCTGGAACATAGGAGCCAAAAAGGACGCTATATTTGCAAAACCTGTTATGTTCGTAGTAAAGCCAAGGATTTTGTATATAGTTGCAAATGTTACAGATAGACCATGGGTTTTCAGATAATGTTAAAAAAGGAATATATTGAATTCCTAATAGTCTAGTAAAGCTTAATAGAGCTTAGTAAAAATTAGGGAGGGTTAGGATGAAGGCGAGTCTATATGCAATCAGACTGGAACAAGGGTGGGAATTAGGGGTGAGTTTGGATTGCAGGGTGGATTTATGGTGGTGGGTCAAAGGGAAAGAGAAGTGTGAGGTCGATAGCATAAGGGGGGATTTTGAAGAGAAGGTTGCGGGGGAGGGGGAACAGATTGCTTCGCCCAGGGTTCTCGTGTTCGTGCTACTCTCCGGGTTGATGCCGTTAGGCTGGGCGGTTTTACTTAGAGATGGCTTCCGGAGTTCCAGGGAGATGGATTATTGGGAGCCAAAAGAATGGATGAGTTACATAGCGTCTAACTTGAAGTTCTTTTTGGAAGGCGATAGAGATCCGGGAAATTCCCCTCGGCTGGAAACTCCCTGTTTGCTATGGACTAATGAAGAGAAAGGTAGTCCGCAGGCGGAAAGGGAGCAAGTGATGGACGCAGCGATGAACTGGGAAGAGCTGCAGCTAGAGGCGGCGCGGATCGCAGACGCGCTGGAGGACAGGTCGCTGCTGGAGGCGGAGCTGCAGCAGCTTCTTACGGAGCGCCTGCCGGAGCTGAGCCGAGGCTGGCGCTCTGCGGTGCAGCTCGCGCACCTGCAGGGGCGCGTGCAGCTCACGTCGGGCGTCGCGCTCGCTGACGCCCGGCCCGCACGGGGCCGCCGCCTCGGCCGGCGGGCCCCCGAGCTCCGCTGCCGGCGCTGCGGCAGCGGGGTGCACCGCCGCACACCCTGCGGGTCGTGCGGCTGCAGCGGCTGCGCCTACTGCGAGGCCTGCCTCGCGCTGGGGCGCAGCCGGTCTTGTGCGCTGCTGCTGCGCGGCAGCAGCGCCATTGCCGTGCCGCCGCCGGCTCCTGCGGGCGTAGGCGGCACGGCGGGGCCCCCCACCGCGTCCCAGTTGGACCGGTGGGGGCTGAGCCCCGCGCAGCGCGAGGCGGCGGGCGCCGCGCTGCAGTTTTTGGCGCAGCAGCTGCCTAAGGCAGCTGCTCCAGAGGCCAGGACCGCGCCGGTTGTACCGCAGCGCGGCTGGGCCCGGCTGCTGCCTCGGCGCGCCGCTCCCCAGGCAGCTCCCGCTCCCGCTTCCCCGCTGGCGACCAGGCCCGCAGTCATGCTCGCTTTCGGATCCGCACCACCCGTGCGCCGGCCGCCGCGGTTTCTACTATGGGCGGTTACCGGAGCAGGGAAAACCGAGATGATCTTTCCGTTGCTGGGCTATGTGCTGGATCGAGGAGGAAAAGTGCTCGTTGCGACTCCGCGCCGGGATGTCGTTCTGGAGCTGGCCCCGAGGCTGGCTAAAGCCTTTCCGAATGAAAAGATGGCCGTTCTGTACGGCGGAAGTCCGCAGCGATGGGAGGAAGGCCGGCTCTTTTTATCGACAACCCATCAACTTCTGCGTTTTAGCCATGCCTTTGATCTCGTCGTTATCGATGAGCTGGATGCTTTTCCATATCATAACGATCCGATGCTTGCTTATGCCGCTGAGAACTCTTGCAAGGTGGAAGGCCGATTCATATATCTTTCTGCTACGCCTCCAGCCAATCTGCAGCGGGAAGTTCGGGCAGGCCGTTTACCGCATGCGAAAGTGCCGGCGCGTTTTCATGGCCATCCGCTTCCTGTGCCGCGTCGTATCCACATGGAATCCGTAGAGGCCTGCCTCCGCAGGCGGATATTTCGAAAGGAACTGATTTCCTCCCTAGAGACATCAATCCGCAGAGGAGCGCAAGTTTTTGTATTTGTCTCCCGGATTCGTCATATCGAGCCCGTTGTCGCGTTGCTTCGCAGTCATTTTCCGGGGCTGCCGATCGAAGGAACCTCGTCGCAGGATAAGAGTAGAAGTGATCATGTCTTAGACTTTCGCGCGGCGAACACGAGGCTTCTGGTGACCACGACGATTCTGGAACGGGGAGTAACCGTGCCTAAAAGTGATGTATACATATTGGATGCAGACAGCGAGCTGTTTGATGAAGCCTCATTGGTGCAGATGTCGGGCCGCGCGGGGAGGTCTAAGGACGATCCTCGGGGAACGGTCGTTTTCGTCTCCAAAGAGTGGACTAAGTCTCAAAAGAATGCAATGCGACAGATTCGGTCGATGAATGTCATCGCAGGAAAAAACGGATTCCTCAAGGAAAAGAAGGAGGCAGTAAGCGGATGATGAATATTCCCTGTAACTGTGCGAAAACCAAGAGAGCGCCTCGAGAACGAAAGCGGGTTTGGAACCAGGCGAAAGGTAGAGATCTTAGCGGATATGGAGGCGAACCCGGTTATCCGGGAGAAATCGTTAATGAAACGACTACGGCTAATTACGCAATGATCGATTGGAGCAACGCTAAGGAGGCCGTATTGTCCCCGTTGCATAATCTGCTTGCTCCGCCAGGTCTTCCTTGTCTCACTTGCGGTAAAACGATCTCCGATAAAGTGACGGGTTACCCGGAGATATGCTCCTCCTGCTATGCTTCAATACCATGGATTACTTCCGTACGATGCGATATATGCGGCCGGCCAGTCGGGTGCCCGGATTGTAGTCGGGCCGGAAAGGAAGACAGACGTTTTGTGTTAAATCGGAGTGTCGTTTCCTATAATGGCATGATGCGGGAGTGGTTGGCACAATACAAATTCAGAGGTAATGAAGCCCTTGGCTCCGTTCTGGCAAGGATGACGGGTGCAGCCGCGAAACGCTTGGCAAAAGAGTTGGGCGAGAGAACGGGAACCGGCCGTTTCTACTTTGATGCGGTTACCTATGTGCCCGTAAGTACGGACCGGATGATGGAGCGTGGCTTTAATCAGGCAAGGAATCTGGCATTGGAAGCGGCTAACGTGCTTGGTGCACCTCTCATGGAGCTGCTTATTCGTTCGAAGCATACCGAAAAACAAAGCTTCAAAAGCCGCTGGCAGCGCCTGCGTGATTTGAACGGGGTGTTCCTTCCGGCTACCGATGTGGAGGGCCTGCTATATGCGGTTTTAAGTCGCCGGACAAGCCGGGGGCGTGGCAAGTTTCCTCTCTCTATTTTTGCATCGGATAAAAATGAATTTGGAAATGCCTACTCTTATGCCCCCATAAAGCTGCTGCTGATTGATGATGTTTATACTACGGGAAGTACGGTGGATACCTGTGCCGCCATCCTTCATGAGACATGCGCTTTGTTGGGCCGGCCGGCGGAAATCTACAGCTTGACCTGGGCTCGTTCCTAATGATGAACTCGGTTATAAAACATTGGACGAATATCCTCAAATAAGGTAATCTATCAGCAGAATATGTAAATTGAAAGGACGCGGCATCAAATGGAGATGAATCTAGGGAATTGCCCGCGATGTGGGAAACTGTTTGCCAAGAATTTCAGAGACATCTGTCCAGCCTGTATGAAAGATATCGAACAGGAGTATGAGAAATGCCTTAAATATTTGCGCGAAGAGAAAACCGCAACGATTCAGGAGGTTTCTGACGCTACAGGAGTTTCAATACGCCAAATCACCAAGTTTATTAGAGAGGGACGGATCTCAATCGCCAACAATCCGAATATGATGTATCCGTGTGAAGTGTGCGGTGTTCTTATTCGCGACGGTAACCTGTGCGATTCTTGCCGGAGCCGCCTTGCTAAGGACTTAACGGCTGCAGCGAGGGAAGGAACCCAGGATAGCAATAAGACGGGCGAGGACAATCGAGGCGGAGGTGCCTACGGGGTAATCGACAAATTTCGAGGACCTGTGCGTTAAAACTGTAGATATCTTGGCATAATATTCTTTATAAACCAATGGTTCGCTATTAAATATGATTCATCACACGCCGATAAACTTAGTAAAGAATATCGGCTTTTTTATTTTGGAAGGAAAGGTGGAGCCCATGAAAATTAATGAGACCGGACGAATCGGAGCCATAAATAACTATCAACGGCAAATCGAATCGCAGCGTAAGGAATCGGATAATAAAGCCCGCCGTAAGGATGAAGTGTCAATCTCGACGGAGGCCATGGAGCTTCTTAAGGCTCAGGCAAGCGCCCAGGAACCGGGCCGGGCTGAGCGCATCGAGGAGCTGAAATCCCAGGTTTCCTCCGGAACCTATCAGGTTGACGCTGGCAAGCTGGCGGATAAGCTTCTTCCATACTTCAAGTCTTTTACTGATAAATAGGGGGCACTATGGCTATACAGCAATTGATTGACTCGTTAAACGAGCTGAATGAAGCCCATCTGAGTATGCTGAAATGGGGAGAGTCGAAGAAAGAAGCCATTATGGCGAACGATATTGAGACCTTGATTTCGATCATGAATCAGGAGTCGAAGCTCATGAAGCAGATTTCCGCGCTGGAAGAAAAGCGCTTGGCTGCCTGCCAGGCGTTTTTGCAGGAAAAAGGCATTAAGTCCATGCTCCAATTGAACATCACGGAATTGACCCGGCTTGTCTTTGACCCTGCGGAGAAGGAAGCCTTGAAGAATATGCAATCCGCTCTATCTTGGACGCTTCATGAACTGAAGAGGCTTAACGATCTCAATCAGAAGCTGATCGAACAGTCCCTGGCTTTTGTAAACTATTCCGTTGAATTGCTGGGAGCGCCTCCCGAGCAGGAGGCTACGTATAAACCACCGACCGACAAGCCATCGGGCTTTAAAGGACCGGGGTATTTTGACGCCCGGGCTTAACCCGACAAGGAGGATTTTATGACATCAACATTCCATTCGCTGGAGACGGCAAAGCGCAGCTTGTTCACGCAATCCATCGCTTTGAATACGACCGGCCACAATATTGCAAACGCCAATACGGACGGATACTCCCGCCAAACGGTCAAGATGAGCGCGGCTCGTCCGCTGGAAGCGTACGGAATTAACCGTTCCGTGAATCCTGGGCAGCTCGGCACCGGGGTTGAGGTGAAATCAATTGAACGAATCCGGGAACAATTTCTCGACGAGCAGTTCCGTAACGAAAATAAGTCACTGGGTGCGTGGAATATCCAGTATGATACGCTAGATAAGCTCCAGGCCATTATCAATGAGCCTTCCGATACCGGAATTAGCTCGCTGATCAATAAATTTTGGAGTGCTTGGTCGGATCTCAGTAAAGATCCGGAGAACATCACGAACCGGAAAATCGTGAAAGAAACGACGCTCGCTCTGACGGATGCGTTAAACCATACGAGCAAGCAGTTAAGCGATCTGAACGGGGATTTGACGAGAAACGTGGAAGTTAATGCATCCAGTATGAACTCGATGCTGTCCTCGATCGCGGACTTGAATAATCAGATTACCCGGATCGAAAGTCTGGGCGACAACGCGAACGATCTTCGGGATCAACGCGATCTTTTGACCGATCAGCTATCTAAGCTTGTAAATATCGAAGTTACTAATCTTCCAGAGGGTTATCAGATTTCTATGGGCGGCCAGGTTCTTGTGGCAGGCTCGACTCCGACCCCAATAACCGGAGATCTTCTGCAGAACGCCTATGCCGCCGGCACCCTTAACAACGGGGAAGTATTCGGCATGATTCTTTCCCGTGACAAGTATGTCGCGGATTATCAGTCGCAGCTCGATCAATTTGCGAATTCCTTGGTTAATGGAGATATTCAGGTAACGATTCCTAAGGGGACGATTTTACCGGAAGGAACGGTGCTTGACGGGGTTACTTATTCGGGGAATACGCGAACGCTCGGCGCGGATTTGCCTGTTACGATAAAGGGCATCAACGGCCTTCATAAACTCGGGTATAATGCGAATGACGGAACGCCGGTTGCTGGCGGGGATTTCTTCGCCGCAGCCGGCGGAGGTACCTTAACTGCAGGCAACATTACGTTGAGCCAAGCGATTATTGATGATCCGAGCCTGATTGCTACCTCGTTTAAAACGACCGGGACGGGGCCCTCAGAGACCGTAGTTAAAGGAAATAACGGCTTAGCTCTGCTAATGGCCGACCTGAAGGACGTGAAATTCACCTTCGGCACCGGCACTACGGCAACATCGACTATAGATGATTACTTTAAAGCCATCGTCGGACAAGTAGGGGTTCAAGCCAATGAGGCCAAACGCCAGGCGGACAATGCCCTGGTTTTGACCGACCAAGTGAACTCCAATCGTCTATCGGTTAGCGGAGTTTCCCTTGACGAGGAAATGTCGAACATGCTCATGTTCCAGCATGCCTACTCCGCCGCCGCCCGTTTTATGACTACATTTGACGAAATGCTGGACAAACTCATCAACGGAACCGGCACGGTAGGTCGTTGATCCTTAGGAGGTTAGAATTCTCATGGCATTACGCGTAACTTCAAATATGATGAGCAACCAGGTTCTGCGCAATCTGAACAAGAACCTGAACAAAATGTCGGATCTGCAAAATCAAGAATCTACCGGCCGCAAATTAAACAAGCCGTCCGACGATCCGGTCGGCGTGACTTATGCTTTGCGTTACCGTTCTGAGTTGTCTGCCAATAGCCAGTATCAGCGCAATGTCGACACGGCGTTGGGGTGGTTGGATACTACGGATTCGGTGATGTCTCAGGCTGAAGATGTTATGAATCGTCTTAAGCAATTATCAGTGCAGGCGAGCAGTGGAACAAATCCTCAGTCGGCCTTGGACAGCATTGGAGCCGAATTGCAGGAACTGAAGAAACAATTGTCCGATCTTGGGAATACTCAGATCAACGGAAAGTTTATTTTTAACGGTGAGACCTACAACATTAAGCCCTATGATGCTGCTGACCCAGCAGCGGCTATTACGGACACAGGTGCTGTTGAATATACAGTAGGACAAGGTGTTACCTTCCAAATTAACACCTCCGGAAATGACTTCTTTGGTCCGAAGGGCGGGGCGGATAATGTATTTAATATTATCGATAAGATTTCCACGGCTATAAGCACCGGTAGCTTTACCGGGATCGCCGCCGAAGTTTCCCATATCGATTCTCGCTTAAATAAGATGGTATCTGTCCATGCGGAGACAGGGGCTCGTACCAATCGCGTCGAGTTAATGCAGAACCGTTTGGAAAATGAAGATTTTAGTTTGACTAAACTTCAATCCAAAACCGAGGATGCCGATATTGCTGAGGTGATGATCCAGACGAACATCGCATCAAATATATACCAGGCTTCTTTATCCGCAGGAGCGAAAATTATTTCTCCAACATTGGTAGACTTTATTCGTTGAGCTAGTTTTGGTGAATCTAAATTGCAGGCATATAATTAAGCTATGAACTTTGAATGTTCGTAGCTTTTTTAATACAAGGAGGGCGACCAAATCCATGGTTACCAGAACACAAAAAGAATGGGATTTTAGTGAAGATGAAGTGTTTCATTTCGGGAAAGGAATTCCCGGATTTGAACATTGCACGAAATATGTTTTTTATAAACATGATGAAGACTTCTCCTTGTTGCAGTCCATTGAAAACAAAGACTTGGCGTTTATCGTAACCAACCCTTTTTCTTTTTTTCAAGATTATGAATTTGAATTGCCTATTCAAGACCGGGACGAGCTTAATATTAACGACAAAAGTGAAGTTGGTATTTGTACGATCGTAACTTGGGGAGATGATTTGTCTAATGTAACGGCAAATTTGATGGCCCCTTTAGTTTTAAATGTGAAGGAACGTTTGGGAAAGCAGGTAGTATTGAACAATAGCAGGTATACGACCAAGCATCCTCTTCTCAAGAAGAAGGCGGGCCAAGCGAAGGACGGTGAGATCAATGCTAGTATTGAGCCGTAAAAAAGGAGAGTCTATCATAATCTCCGACGATATAGAAATCATTGTTCTTGAGTCCGAAGGAGACACAGTAAAACTAGGGATTAAAGCGCCAAAAGATGTGGAGATCCATCGGAAGGAGATCTATTTGGCAATCCAGGAGAGCAATAAGGAGGCTTCCAATGATCGGATGGCACTGATCCGGAAATTGTCAGATTGGAAAGGGATTTAAGAAACATGAAGATTGCTTATTTTATTATGGCTCATCATAAGCCAGCTATGTTCTTAAGATTATTGAACGCCATATACGCTGAAAATCATATTTATCTTATCCATATCGACTCCAGTGCTGATGCAGAAATTCACGAGCTTGCCAATAATTTAAGTCAAAGCAACTCCAATATAAGAATTCTCCCGTCCCGCTTTCTGTCTTGGGGAGGATGGTCTCTGATACAGGTTGAATTGGATGCCCTCACTTATTTACTCAATTGGGATTCGGATTGGTCATATTACATCAATTTAAGCGGGCAGGACTTCCCATTAGTAAGACAAATACAGCTGGAGCAATTCCTATTAGGCAAAAATTCAAATTATTTGACGGCAAAACCTATTAACTTGGAACCGAATCAAAAGAAACAGATGCAGGCTTATTATCGTATAGAAGATTGCGGAAAGATAGTGAATTTGGGGGAAAGGAGGCCGTTTGAGGATTACTTTTCTCCTGAAATTGAGCCATACTATGGGTCACAATGGAAGATGATTACCCGGGCGTTTGCTGAATATGCTGCTACTTCGCATTTGTCGTTTGAAATGCAGGATTATTACAGATACACATTTATTCCCGATGAAGCGTTCTTTCAAACCTTATTATTAAATGGTGATTTTAAAGAAACACACGTCAATGGGAATTATCGATTTATTAATATGCAGCAGTTTGCAACAGCTTTTCAGCGGCCTGTTGTAATAACGATGGATTATTTGCAGACAATCTTTCAAAGTGATGCGTTGTTCGCAAGGAAATTTGATGAGGATGTAGACTCGTCGATCCTCGATATTATCGAAAGATCGCTTGGATTATAGAGATTATAATAACAAAGTTTTTTTTAGAATATAATATTTTTCTATAAACAAATGAACTGGGACTTCCGATATATTCATTAGAAAGGTTTGAAACGGGCGGCCGACCTTCAGACCAATCACCACAAGGACGTGGGACAATTCAAATTCAGGGAGGAAATCTCATATGATTATCAATCACAACGTACCAGCTTTGAACACGCACCGTAACATGGGCCTGAACACTTCAGCTACTAGCAAGAACATGGAAAAGCTGTCTTCCGGTCTTCGCATCAACCGTGCTGCTGACGATGCTGCCGGTTTGTCCATCTCCGAATCGATGCGCGGTCAAATTCGCGGTCTGGAGCAAGCTCAACGCAACGCTCAAGACGGTATCTCTTTCGTGCAAACAGCTGAAGGTGCAATGAACGAAGTAAGCTCCATGCTGACTCGTATGAAAGAATTGAACGTTCAGAAGTCGAGTGGAACATACAGCTCGAATGACAAGAGCAACATTAACGAAGAGCTTAGCGAACTCGGTAAACAAATCGATAACATCATGACCAAAACAACATTCAACGGTATCAGCATTACTAAAGGCGCTACCATTACCGTTAACGACAAGGCAACGGGCTCGATTACAATCGGTACTATCTCCACTACTGGTTTCAGCAGCTTGGGATCTACTAGTGGATTGTCAGCAATCGAAACAGCTATTAATAGTGTTTCCACTCAACGCGCTAAACTGGGTGCTGTTCAAAACCGTTTGGAGTACACTTCCAACAACATTGGTACAACTGTTGAGAACTTGACAGCTGCCGAATCCCGTATCCGTGATACTGATATGGCGAAGGAAATGGTTCAATTGTCGAAGAACAACATTCTTCTTCAAGCTTCCCAATCGATGTTGGCACAAGCGAACTCCGCACCACAAGGCGTTCTGTCCGTACTTCGTTAATACTGACTTTTCAGCAGAAAGAGACCTTGAACAACAAGGTCTCTTTTTTGTATTTCTCTAAATAAACATGTAGAAAATTCCGATATATACAGTAACAACAGAGAAGAAATCCAGCATAGACCGTTCCAATTTTATGGAGGAGGGGCAGCTAGTGGATAGTAGAATCACAGGGAGCGGACCTGTTATTGGCATTAACAACCCTAGTCGATCAAACAACAATACCAGTGATCCTGAATTTACAGGCAAAGTAAATATAGTAACTAACCCACCAATTGCAATACCTAAAACTAGCGAGTCGGATCAGCAAGAAATACGGCGGCAGTTGGAAAAAACGATCCTTGCCATGCAAGGGCCGGAAAAAAAGTTGGAGTTTTCAGTCCATCAAGAAACTCACACCATTATGGTGAAGGTATTCAATAAGGAAACAGGAGATTTAATTCGGGAGATACCTCAGGAGAAGCTGTTGGATGTGGCAGCTAATATGATGGAACTAAACGGCTTGTTTATTGATAAAAAGGCATAAAGGAGGAGAATTATGAGAATCAGTGGTCTGGCATCCGGCATGGATATCGATGCAATGGTTAAGCAATTAATGACAGCCCAAAGAGTTCCGCTGGATAAATTGAACCAGCAGAAACAACAAACGGAATGGAAACGTGACGGGTATCGTCAAGTCAGTACAAAATTAGTGGGGTTTAACGAAAAACTATCAAACTTCAGTTTGAGTAGTTCGATTGATTCAAAAAAGGCCAATATTAGCGGTGCCTCGAATGTCAGTGCAACGGCTACTGGGGCTGCAACGAATTCTGTCTTGAATATTAGTGTCAATAGCATGGCTACCGCGACAAACGTAGTCTTCAAAGGAACTGTAAACGCAACAAAAATTTCGGATATTTATAGCGGTTCAGAAACAAGTGTAAAAATTGGGGATGCCACTATTAATTTTACTGCAGATGAAACGATCGATTCCTTGGTGAATAAGATTAACAGCAATAAAGACACAGGAGTTACTGCTGTGTTCGATTCTGCTTCAGGGAGTTTATCTTTAACGAATAAAAAGACGGGTAGCAGTCCTATTGCCTTAGAAGGTGAGCTATTCAATAGTAATTCAAAATTTGTGGCGGATCCTAGTGAATTAACCTTTAAAGGAATTAAAGGTGCGACAAAAATGTCGGATATTTATAGCGGTTCGAACTCTAGTGTTAAAATTGGTTCGGCCACCATTTCCTTTACACCGGACGAAACTATTGAAACCTTCATATCAAAAATTAATCAAGCTAGCGGCACAGGAGTTACGGCTTCGTATGATTCATCTAGCGGAAAAGTATCCTTGTCCAAGACTGGAAGCGCCCCAATTAGTATAGAGGGAGATTTGTTTAATAGTAATGCCAACCTGACAACAACAGGCCAGAATGAAGGAAAGGATGCTGTAGTGATCATCAACGGGATTACTACGACTCAAGCGTCCAACCGGTTTCTGATCAATGGTGTTGAGATTACCATAAACGGAACTACACCTTCAGGTCAATCCACGCAAATTGAAGTGACCCAGGATACCGATAAAATGATTAGTACGATCAAATCATTTGTTGAGTCTTATAACGAGTCGTTGGCCCTATTGAATCAAAAGCTTGGTGAGGAAAAGTATAGAAAATATCTCCCGCTAACCAGTGAGCAAAGATCGGCAATGAAAGAAGACGAGATAAAGCTTTGGGAAGAGAAAGCTAAAAGCGGTATGCTCAAGAATGACTCGATTTTGAGTCAGACCGTGAGCGATATGAGATCGGCTCTTATTTCTGATGTGGTACTTCCTAATGGAGAAAAAATCAATCTCGCTCAATTCGGTATTACTACTGGAAGTTACAGCGAGAGAGGAAAACTATACATTGATGAAACTAAGCTGAGAACAGCACTTGAGGCTAATCCGGAACAAGCTACAGCTTTGTTTGGACAGACCAATTACTCTTCAACTGTGCAAAATAATTCAGCTGACGGTATTTTTAATAGGATTAAGAAAATTAACCAAGCCTCATTGCAAAATCTATCGGACCGGGCAGGCACTTCGAAATATAGCAGTGATATTACTACTGCATTTCTGCCTCAAAGCCAAATAGGAGACCAATTATCCGACCTGGATGATCGAATTTCCGAAATGAATAGAAAATTGACTATGATTGAGACCCGATACTATAAGCAATTTACGGCGATGGAAACGGCTATGAACAAATACAATAGTACCTCTTCCAGTCTGTTTAGCATGTTATCTTAAGTAAAAAGGAGAGACTTGGTTTGATTAATTCGCCTTATCAGAAATATCAACAAACTCAACTGCAAACTGCTCCGCCAGCCCAACTACTCCTAATGCTGTATGATGGAGGGATCCGATTTATTCGGAATGGTATCTTAGGGATTGAAGAGAAGGATTATGAAAAGACAAACACCTTCTTGTGCAAAGCACAGGCAGTTATTCATGAACTGATTGCTTCTTTAAATCAAGCGTACCCGATTGCAAAGAATCTGTTACAGATCTATGAATACATGATTCGCCAGTTAATTATGGCAAATATGAAGAAAGATAAAGCCCCGGCCGAAGAGGTGCTAACTTATATGCTGGAATTAAGGGAAGCATGGGAAATAGCTGCGAAAACGGCAAATGCAACTATGGACCAGAATAAATGATGATAGTCCGAGAGTATATTTCCCAATTGGAGGATGCAACGCTAAGTCTCGTTAGTCGAATCAACGAGGTTGACTTTGAGGAACTGTTAGCTTTTGCGGAGCAACGTGAAGAATTGGTGGAGAAGATCCTGCCTTTAAAGGAATCTTTTGCGGATCAGGATCGCAAACGGCTGAAGGACCTGAGTAAATACGATTCTATGATTTTGGATCGAATGGAGCATTTCAAAAGCGAAGCTAGTCAGTGGTTATTGAACCGCGGCACAATCAAGGATCAAAGATCGGCATATAACTCAAGTTATACGCCGGAGAGTATGTTTTTTGACCGCAAGAATTAAACTAAAGGGCTGGATATTATATGAAGCGACTTAGCGTGTGCATGATCGTCAAGGATGAAGAAGAACTATTACCCCGCTGTCTGGACAGCTTAAAGGGCTTAGCTGACGAAATCGTTATTGTAGATACAGGGTCTATAGATCGTACCAAGGAAATTGCTGGTCAATATACGGATTTGATTTTCAATTACACTTGGATCGATGACTTTGCGGCTGCTCGTAATGAATCGCTTCGTCATGCAACAGGAAAGTGGATTCTGGTGATGGATGCAGATGAGTATTTGTCTGCTGAGGATTACCCGAAGTGGAATGAATTCCTTGATAATGAGCAGCCGGTCCATCATTTAGCCTATACCTTACCGATTATTAACTTTACAGGGGACAAAGAATATCAGGATGAGATCACAACGTCTCCGGTAACCAGATTGTTTCCTAATTATAAGGGGATTCACTTTGAACGACCGATTCATGAACAATTAACTCTAGGTTCCGAAGGGGAATTGTTTCATAAGAAACTCGATTTGAACATCTATCATACGGGTTATCAGAATCAGAGGGTTAGCGAGAAGAATAAGCATGAACGCAATATGCTTATTTTTAATCAAATGAAGAGTCAAAGTAAGATGAGCGAATATGACTGGTTTACTCTAGGAAATCAATACCGGTATGCTAAGGATGAGCAACAGGCTTTGGAATGTTACGAAAAAGCTCTAAAAGGTGCTAGTTCCAAAGTTGTCTGGTACCCGCATTGCTTAGTCGGTCTTATCACTCTTTACTATAAACAGAACCAACTACATGAGTCATGGCAATGGACAGAGAGTAAACTCTCAAAGTACAAGGAATATTCAGAGTATTATTCTATTAAAGGTGTACACTACGAAACGCTGGGTTTTTTTGAAGAAGCTATAGCGTGCTATACAACAGCGATTGAAATAGCAGAGACTAGGGCAAGAAAGAATCAGGAAATATGGTTGGTTGACCCAATGTATAGCTTTGACATGCCTGTGCAGCAGTTAATTGAGATTTACTTCAGAATGAACAATAATCAACAGGCTATTTATTGGCTTTCAAAAATGCTGAATAAAAACAACAAGAATCCGAGGATTCTTTTAAAGCTTGCAGAATGGTTGAGTTTTAATGATACCCCTGAATCAGTGCATCACTTACTAAATCAGATTTACGATCAAAAGAACGATACAGAAATGCTGCTATTATATAAAGTTGCGTTAGCTTTAGGGAAAAAAGAATTAATAAAGGCATATTCGCCATTTATGCGGGACGAGAAACAATATACCAACTCTGATCAGGTACGATTGGCTGTAATCCAACAAAATAAGGAGAAGTGGGAAAGCTATACGAGCTTATCATTTCAAAAAGATGAGGACAGCCAATTATATAGATGGGTTCAAACTCTATTGGGCGCGTTAATTTGGGGGGATTGTCAACCGCTTGAAAAAATAGAGAGATTGCTAGAGAATGGACAGCTTTCCGGACTAAATGATCTCATGATTCAATTCATTTCCAAAGATTGTATTCCTGAGGACCGCCTTGTGTTAGAGAACTATTCCCATGAGTTGTTTCTTATCTCCAAGCAACTATTTATATTAGAACAATACGAGTTGTTTGATAAATTCGTTAAAATATTCGAAACAAGTAGCCTTGTAAATCAGCTAGCTAATTATTTTTATAGTGTTAATCTACTGGACTTGGCCATGAATTATTATTCTATTTTGTTGTCCCGGCAAGAGCTGGATTTTAACAGTCTTGAGAATTTAGGCTTTTATCACGCTGTTCAAAATTTTGAAGAGGAAGCCGTCGAATTCATGACCGCTGCAATCCAGAAAGAGCCTGGGGCCAGACACCTTTATCGATTTTTAATTCAATACTCTAAACCCGAGAATAAGACGTACTACGTTGAAAGGTTCAAAGAGGAATTTCCTCAATTTTCGTCGATATCATTCGTAAAGCAATTTATCGACGAGAAAATAATAACATAAACTTAAAAGCCACCTGTTAAAGGTGGCTTTTGTTTATCCTGTTTAGCTTTTAAGGTTTGTTTTGATGGAAGTTGTTGAAATGTCTGGGGTTCTCGTTAAATAAATAACATCACAAAAATCTCTCAATTCATCGAACTTGCCTTCCCAGTCATTCCCCATAACAAATACGTCAATGTCTAACTTAATGATATCCAAAGGCTTCTGCTCCCAGTTGCATTCCGGAATAACCTGATCCACATAGCGAATTGCCTCCAGCATCATTTTTCGTTCTTCATAGGAGAAGTAGGCACCCTTTCCTTTGATGGCGTTGAATTCGTCCGTTGAAAGAGCGACGGTAAGATGGTCTCCAAGTTCTTTGGCCCTTTTGAGGAGGAGAATATGTCCATAATGAAGGAGATCAAAGGTACCGTAGGTAATTACTTTTTTCAAAATTGAAACCTCCTAGTACTCGTTTGATAGCGCTGCGAGTCTCTCTTGTAGTAGGTCGTTCATTTCTGGCCGGGAAGTCTTTTGTTGAGCCTTCAGATAATATTTAATTGCATTATTATTGTCATTCATCATTTCATAAACATAGCCCAGGTTATAGAGCAGGTCTTCATCCCAAGGGAAATGGTTGTGGCCCTTCTCAAAAGAATTGATGGCTTCTATGGGATTTCCGGTCAGTAAATGAAGCATGCCATTCATAGCGAAAATATCAGGATCAGCAGAATTTGCTTCGAGATATCGGTTAATAGCCTCATTTGCCTGAGCGAGCTGTTCTTGCTCTATCATTTTTTGAATTCTCTGCTTAATTTGATTTTGTAATTGTTTATGAGAATTGAAAGTATCTCTTCGTTCCAGAATTACTGCCATGTTGTCCTTAATATACTCGTCGATGAGCCTCCAGATGCGTTCTGACGCTTTATTGTCTTGATAATAATGACATAGATTTCGGATGATTGTTCTTTCTGCAGCAAATGACTCGGGTTCGGAGATAAACTGGGCAATAGCCTGATGGAGAGCATCTTGGGAATATATCTTAGGGCCAGGAGTCCAGAGCTCATAAGGCTCAAATAGCAGTCCTCGATTTTCTCTGTATTCATCTAAATCCGTAGGAATGAATAGAACGGGCCGATCCAGTAACAAGTAGTCAATATAAACAGAAGAATAATCTGTAATCAACATATCAGCTGCGCCGAGAACGTCATATAAATCCATTTGTGCCGTGCTTAAATGAGAATCATTTAAGACAAGAATCCTTTGTGAACCAAATTCTTTTAATTCTTTGGCAAAGAAGCTTTCCTCAAACGGATGAAGCTTGACTACCAGTGTGATGCCATGTTCATCAAGAAAAGAAATCAGCGCTTGTTTATCGAAACTGGATAGACCGAAGAAATTCTGGGTGTTTTTCCCGCCTTCCAATTTTCCAGGAGTCATAATGGATTGGCGGAATGTCGGCATAAAAAAGATGATTTTATCTTGATCGATATTTAAGTCGGGAAATATCCTGTTGAAATTAGCTTTGCTGTTCGGAGAGAAAAGAGCATCATTCCGAGGAAGTCCCGTAATTTTGTATTGAGCTATATTCCCGCCATTACAGGCATTCATTGCTGTATTGTAAAGAGCGGAGTATGACATAATCATATCCTTTTTTGCCCAGTGCTGAACAATATGTTCATCAGGAGTCGATTCCTGCTTGTCCATCTTGGCCATTCCTTTTAACGGAAATCCATGCCATAAATCAATATTAACTTTATCGTAATCAGATAAATATTCTCCATGAGTAGTGATATAAACGTCGCTATGATCAATATAGCGGCTATTTTTTGCCTGTTCCATCGTCAAGAGTTCGATATCGTACTTGGCACGTAGCTCATCGGATGCAGCTTGGAACAGATAATAGTTGTTTGAGCCTGATGAGGACAAGTGAAACATGGTTATTTTAATTTTTTCATGACTATGCATCTCTTAGGGTCCTTTCTTAGTGACAAGTTATGTAGACCTACAATTATATTATCGGATAATTCTCCTTTACCATAAAGTAATAACACAAGGGAAGTAAATGGAAAACAATTCTTTCGGTATATTTGATGCAATCCCTCTTGGAAATCGACAAAAAAACCGATAATAAAATTAAATGTAATTATTTAAAGAGGTAAATTATGAAACCAACCATTTCTTTAGTGATGATAGTAAAAAATGAGGAACGCACTTTGTTGCGCTGCCTTGAGAGTGCTTCGAAATACGTTGATGAAATTATCATAGTAGATACGGGTTCCAAAGATCAAACCATTGAAATTGCTAGAGACTTTGGAGCCAGAATATACCATTTCCAATGGGTTGATGACTTTTCTGCGGCTCGCAATTATGCCTTGGATCAGACAAGCTGCGATTGGTGCCTGGTCTTAGATGCGGATGAGTATATATCAAATGATAGTTATGATACGATTCGGACCTTTATTTCAAAAGGACCAGCCATCGGAAAAGTAAAGCGAATCGATGATTTTTCAGGTTCCGACGGCATCAATCATGAAATAACATATATATCCAGGTTATTCCCAGCCAGCTGTAGATATGTGGGAATGATACATGAACAAATTGTATCTGAGCTTCCAAGAATCCAAGTCAATGTGGAGATTCAACACGACGGTTACTTACAGCAAACAAAAAGCGACCGAAATATTCCGATTCTACTCAAGGCAATTGATCTGAATCCCGGCGATTCTTATTATCATTATCAAATTGCCAAAGAGTACCGAGGGATCGAGGATCACGAGCATTCCTTTCATTATTTTAAATCAGCTTATCAAGCAATGAACAGAATGGAAGGATATGCAGCAAGTATAATAATAAACTATCTTTATTCAATTATCGCCTCGAGGCATTTGGAAGAGGGGATAGCTGTTATCCAAAACGAACAGGAGTTTATGTTCGATTATCCCGATTTTTATTTTGTTTCGGCTCTTTATTTGCTGGAGTTAATTTTAAGTGACCCGGATCAATATGGTCATATGATTTCGACTATAGAACAGTTCTACATGAAAGCACTTGAAATTGGGGAAACAGAGAAAGAAGGAAGCGTGGTTGGAACTGGAAGCTTTGCAGCGCATTATAATTTGGGTGTTTATTATGAAGTTACTGGCGATTTAGTAAAAGCGAATGAACAATATGAATTGGCAGCGGTATATGATTATAGACCGGCTTTGGATAGATTAGAATTGTATAAATAATCAAAAGTTATAGGAGATTAGTACATGGAAAAAGCAAGTATTATAATGGCATGTTCATCCGATTATTTTGAATATACACAGGATGCAGTGAACAGTATACGGAGATCTACCGATCCAGGTAATTATGAATTGATTATTGTGGAACATGGAAACTCTCCCTTGAGGAATTGGCTCAAGGAGCAGTCGGATATACTCACACTGTTTCATGAAGAGCAATTGACCCAAGGGCAGGCTTGGAATATCGGGTTGCAAGTTGCTACCGGAGAGAGTTTCTTGTTTTTGCATAGTGATACGTTAGTAACAGAGTATTGGCTGGAATATTTGATGCAGTCCTTATATCAAGATGAGAGCATTGCTGCCGTTGGTCCAATTACAAATTTTGCTGAGGGAGACCAGGCTGTTGAGGTTGAGTACAATTCTATTGAAGATATGATTAGTTACGGACATTATTGCAACCGCAGTTTCGGACAAGTAGAAAAGCTCATCATCTCGGATTTTTGCTTGTTCATAAAAAAGAGCATTATTCAAGAAATTGGTCCATTCGATGAGAAGTTAGACGGAAATCTGATGGCAAACGACTACTGTTTACGAATCTCAGAGGCGAGTTACAAACTCATGATTTGCAAGCATGTATTTGTTCATCATTATGGAGAAGAGAATACTAATTCTTCGGAAATGGAAAGAGCATTTAAGACTAAGTGGGGCTTTGATTCAGAATTAACGAAAACTCGAATGGAACTATATGCGCAACTAACTATTGATGTTGCGGAGCCCCTTCGTATTTTAGAGGTAGGGTGCGGCTGTGGGGCATCACTTCTTACTCTTAAAGAATTATATCCGGAGGCAGAAATATATGGTATTGAGTCTAACAGCAATGCAAGATTAGTACAGAAGAGAATGCAGCATCAATTAATGAGTAGTATTTCGGATCCTAGACTGCATGACGAATCGTTCGATTATATTATCCTAAATACCACACATAATCTACAGGAAATGCTGGATGAATGTTATTCATTGTTAAAAAATGATGGCATGTTTATAGTCGACTTTCCTAATATCCCTAATTATTCTACTGTCAGAGATTTGGTTAATGGTGGGGGATTAGGAGTACGGCAACTGACATGTTGGAGCTTAGAAGAACTTAAAGATATGTTGATTAAATCAAATTTTGCTGTTCTTAGTGTTGAATATGTAGAAATTGATCTAAAACAAGAGGAACAATTATTTGTGAAGGGTCTTAAGCGTTTAATTCAATCAGAACTGCCTAGATACTTCAATGTGAGTAGCTTTTTTGTAAAAGCTCAAAAAGAACTTGATCCAGATAAGTTGCATGAACTGTTTAATCAATTGTTTCAAAATCCGAGTGAAAATATAGTTAATAAGATATTGACCAGCTCTCCATCTAAAATTTTGTCTGCGATTGAATCATATAACGGACCCATTATTCCACTGTTGAATTACTTGGCCATATCTTCTTTTGAGAAAAAAGATATGGAACGGGTGTATCCACTTCTCTCAAAGGCTCATCAATTAGATCCTATTGATTCAACAACGTTACTTAATCTAGGGACAGTGTATTACGGAATAGGTGATGATGATACAGCGCTTTATTGGCTTAAGAAAATTCCGGAGAAAAGTGAGCAGATAGAGGATTGGATTGCTCGGCTATTGGATATTGTTCGGGCTAGGGGAGAGAGGAAAAGGAAATTAAAACTAAACATTTTAAGAGTCGAACATAACGTCCAACGGAAAGGTGCTATGGGTGAATTGGTAGAATTACTGCAGAAGGAACCTAGATTAATGGGGGATCTAGAAGATATTATTGAAGAAGACATTATAAATAAAATAAGTAGTCTTAAATTTATGATTGAATATTCTTATGATAATGAAATGTGGGAGTTTGCTATAGTGATTGGAAACATCTTATTAAAGTACGAAAAAAATGATGAAATCCTTTCATTCTTAGGATTTTTAATGGTGAAGGCGGAAAGGTTTGAAGATTCATTGCACTATTTAAAGCAAATTAAATCTCCAAATTCACAAGTGCAATCATTAATTGACAAAATTGAAGTGGATTTATTTTCATAAAATAAGATAGATTTGAATAAACCTAAGATAGATTTGAGGGATAACTTTGGAGACAGATATAAAGATCAGCATTATTATGCCAATGTTTAATGTTGAAGAATATATTTTTGAAACAATTGAATCAGTTTTAGTACAAACTATGGAGAATTTTGAGCTAATTGTTGTTGATGATAATTCCTCAGATCGTAGTTGTGAAATTGTCTCACGCTATACCGAAAGAGATGACAGGCTAGTACTAGTTAGGCAATTAGGTAAGGGCGTGTCTTCCGCTAGAAATATAGGTTTAGGTTTGGCACAGGGTGACTATATAACCTTTCTAGATGCGGATGATTTATTGATGCCAGACTCGTTAGAAATCCTATATGAAAATGCCATTAAAAGTAAAGCGGATATTGTTGTAGGCCATCATAATATGTTTAATGCTAAATCCAGGGAACTTTCTTGGGTATTTAATGCCTATCCTAGTCTGAATATTAGCGGAGAAAAAACTATTTATGCTAATCGGGAACTTTTGCAACTCCCCTATTGTTGGGGCAAATTGTATACAAGGAAACTTATAAAAAATATTCAGTTTCCCGAACATATTAGTTTTGGTGAGGACCAAGTTTTTATATCACATGCTTATCTTAAAGCAAATAAAATATTATTGATCGATGCTATAATATATGATTACAGGAAAAGGGAGGGACAAGTCACACAATCCGGTTATTTAACCCCAGAGAAATATGTTAGTGATGTGATTACTGTATTTAATAATGTAAAAGAAAATATTGAAATTTATGGAAGTGAATTTCGTAAAAAGGAAACATACATCTATTATTTAAACAGCTATCTCATCCGCAATTTATTTAGTTGCTTGACCAATGGATTGCTAAGTGATGATACTTCCATTCAGCGTGTGGTTCTCAATCAATATAAAGAATGGATAATAACATTAGACTCCGAAATATTCAAGGGAATATATAAGAATCTTGAGGATGTTAACTATAGCATTGAGAAAATGCAATCAATTTTTGATGTTGAAATCAAAAAAATATATAAGGAATTATTTGATCTGGTGAATCAAAAGTGGAATGAAACCATTTCATTAAAGTTCAATGATAAGCCTGTAATTACAATTCGAACTCTTGCCTACAACGTTGAGCAATACATTTCGGAATGTATTGAAAGTGTTTTGAATCAGAGCCTCTCAAACTTCAAGTGGGTAATTCTAGACAATGGATCTACAGACAGAACGGGGGACATCATAGAGCAATATGCTTTACGTGATGAGCGAATTAAGTTTTATAGAAATGAAAAGAATAGTATAATTTATGGTCAACCTAATCCTCCTGAGTTTGATGCTCATTTTGAAAATCTGGAAACCGAGTATTGGTGTTTGTTGGATAGCGATGATTATTTGCATCCTGACTTTTTACAAGAGCTTTATGTAGCTGCAAAAAAGACCAATGCAGATATTGCAGTTGGAGGGACAGAGAAGTTTTATGAAGGAAATAGACAACCACGAGAAGAGCGATTGTGCCCAGGATTATTTATGGATGATATAACCCGAATGGGTGAATTGTTTCCATCTTTCTATTTCATGTTTAGCGTTTATTGGGGGAAACTTATAAAATCTTCAGTATTAACGGAACTCCACGAATATAGAGTGAAAAACTCCAGATTTCTTAAGCATGCGGATGATACTCTATTTTGCTTAGATTTGTTGAAGATTGCAAAGTCTGTAGTATCTATAGATAAAGCACTTCATTTCTATAGAATTAGAGCTACTTCTTATTATCATTCAAAAATTGATAAGGAGAGATATCTGGATTACGTTCGTCTTTATGAAGAAAGCAGTGAGTTGTTGAGAAACTGGAATCAGTTAAGTAAGCAAAATAGTAATTTTCTAGTAGAAAAGATGTACTTTTCAGTGGTAAACTGCTTGGAAATTATCTCTAAGTCTAGGGAAATGTCCATGGATGAGAAAGTTCAGAATATTCAGCTCATGTGGGCTAACGAAACAATGATCAATGCATTTCAAGAAAAGGGAATTACTAATCACTTTTATCAAGAAACCCAGAAGGTTTTAGACGAGATTAATACAGGATAATTAACTTCTATCTGAAATTCATAAATATAGCTGGAAATGTGAAATTGCTCCTAAACTTTGAAGGAATGGTGTACAAGGAATCTTTCTTCCAAAAATTAGGAGCAATACTTTATCTCACTGTGCGCAATTTAGTAGAATCTAGTCACAAACTGAGTATTACTTAAACCAAGTTCTCTTAGCTGGTTCATTAATAGAAGTGCCGTGTCCTCTCTTTGAATTGACACGATAACAAACGTTTGTCTTAACCTATCTGACGGATAACTTTTGAGTATCGTAGGATAATTAACAGGTAAATCATCCACAAGACAGCCATTCTTAACGGGACTGTTATCAAGAAATCCTTTTATGTTATACCCGGAGCTTTTTAACATCCTAGCTGTACCTTCTCCACTATACCCGGTCGGAAAAACATATATATCTTGAGCTTCTTGTTTTTCCTGCACGAGTTCAAGCGTACTATTCAATACATGTTTGCAATACGTGTTTAGGCCCATGTATGAACCGTAAAGGTTGACGAAATCAAATAAATTATTTGATTGTGAAAGTTCGCTATAATTGAAAAAGATATCTTTATTACTCTCAATGATTGAAGCCAGTTCACACATTTCATTCTCATTAAAGGTATCGCAGCGAGTCGCAAAAAGTCCTAGTAGATATTTTATACGAGTACAAATGAACTCTTTTCGAGTACCTTGATATTTTTTCTCAAATAAGAACTTCAATAAATTCATGGCAACTACAAGATGGGATCTGGTATGCAAATATGTTTTAGTTGAGGTATAGGAGCCATTTGATCGGGGCCGATAGCAATAAAATGGTTCTGAACACAAAGCAAAGGAATCCGCACTGCATAAAACCCTAGGAATCCATTCCTCATCTTCTGCAAAATAGCCCTCTATAAAGTAAAGATTCTGTGAGACTAAAAAATTGCGTTTTAAAATAACTCTCCATGGTGTTGCGAGTAAGTTGGGAATGCTAAGTAAATACTGTACAATTTGGTCAGCGTTGCACTGTTTGAACATTTCCTGAGAAAGAGGCACATCATTGGTGAAAAATGCCCCTTTCTCTGGTTTACAGATAAATTGCCCCATTAGAACGGACGGTGAAAACGAAATTAGAGTATCAGCAATTTTAGATAGACTTTTGGTTAAATAGTAATCGTCGCTATCGCAAAAATGGATATACTCCCCTGTTGCGTACTTCAATCCTACATTACGTGCTCCCCCTGGGAGTGCGTTCACCTCAAGATGAATTACCTTAATATGAGGGTATTTCAGAGCATACTTATCACAAATAACGCCACTATTATCCTGTGATGCATTATTTATCAGAATAATCTCATAGTCTTTAAAGTCCTGACTTATTATACTTAACAAACATTCGTCCAGATAATTCTGAACATTATAAACTGGTATAATGATGCTTAATAGTGGCATTTTATCACCTCATAAGAAATACCTGCAATCTATAATGGGTTTTCCAGAGTATACATCTTCGATTCCTTTAAACTCTTCCCATGCAGTTACAAGTACAAGAATATCGGACTGCTCAACAATGCTACTTAAATCTTTACAGTATTTAATATCATTGAAGCTATATTTTTCATTAAAGGCATCATTTGCGATTGGATCATAAGCTAATAGGTTTGTATATCCAGCTTTCAATAATATTTCGATTATTTTTGCAGAAGAACTATCTCGAACATCATCTGATCCTGGCTTGAATGAAAGTCCCAATATCCCTAAATTGTCGGACGGCCTTGCGATATTCATAATCCTATCCGCCATAAACTGAGGCATCGAGTCATTAACTTTTATTACTTCCCTCAATATTTTAGGTTCATAGCCTTTCAAGCGACCGGTAGCATACATGGCCATTGTATCCTTTGGCAAACAATAACCCCCGTAGCCACAACCAGGATAAACATAAGAGGCCATATTTCCGCTTTCCCAGCGACGGTCTAAGTGTAATATCTTAAATGCTTCTTTAACTTGAATATCTCCTACTACATGAGCAACTTTAGACATTTCATTTGAATAGCTTATCATCGTAGCCAATAAAGTATTTGATAGATACTTAATATATTCACCTGTGTTAAGTGATACAGCGAAAAATGGAGTGTTAAAACTACTGTATAATGAACGAAGCATAGTTTCTGCAATGTGATCTGCTACACCACAAACGATTCGATCTGCGTTCATCGCATCTTCCCAACACTTACCTTCTCTCAAAAATTCAGGATTATTAGCTACACTAAACATGTCACCGGGATATAAACCAATTTCCTCCATATAAGGAATTATCCTTTCTGACGTTGTTGAGGGGGGAATTGTTGATTTCACAACAATAACACGATGTTTACCATCGTGTAAGACGGAGGAAAACATACGAACAGCATCGTAAATATAGCTTAGATCAGCTTCTCCGTTTCCTTCTGCAGGTGTTCCAACACATAAAAAGACAAAGTCACTGCTTCTAACTGCAGATTCCGCATCTTCAACTATATTAAACTTCTGACCAAGATGACGAGTTAGCGCCTGATCAAGCCCTGGTTCGGAAAAAGGAAGAATTCCTTGTCTAAGTAAGTCCATTCGTCTTGTGTCAATATCGTAACCATAAACTTGATGATTTTTCTCAGCAAAAGTCAATGCAGTTGTCATCCCAACAAAGCCTAGCCCCAATACTGTAATTGTATAATTCAAATTCACAACCCCCTCTATTGTTATTACTGGTTTCTAGATAATAGAATATTTGTCCCCGGTAAGGTAGACATGTTGCATTCGAGGCACTACATAAGAAGTTTCAAATTTGACAAGGTGCTTTTTATCAATCTGCCTTTCACTAGTGCTTTCATTTTCAACTTGGTACAAAATATAATTTGCCCAGTACTGCGCCCCTTTTTCAAGAGGAAGATATTCAATAAGCCCCATGTTGGATTCCGGTTGACATGCGTCAGATGCAAAACAAAGAATGCCGGATGCTTGAGCTTCAAGAAGGGCAATACCTAATCCTTCTGAGATAGAGGGTAAAATAAAAAAGTCAGACGCGGCAAGTGCAAGAGGAATGTAGGTTCTAGCATCAAGCATTATGAGTTGATTCTCGATACCATATTCTCTGGCGTGCCGTCTGATTTCGTTATCCAAGGGCCCGGAGCCTACTAGAATTAATTGAAGATCTGCTCGAATCTTCGTCATTTCTGCAAAACACTCTACAAGGAACAACTGATTTTTTTGTTTGACATATCTTCCTACACATAGAAAATTAATCTTATTCATGGAAATACCTAGTTCCTTGCATGCTTCTTCTTTATTCAAGGAGCTTGACATGAATTTTTTTAAATTTACTGGACAGGGAACAACCTCTCTTCGAATGTCCCTTGAATCCTTTCCAAATTGGAACTCCATCGCGGCTGCTGAACAACCCCACAGATGAGTAGCAAGTCTCTTACAGAAAAGTAATCTTAACTTTCTTGTTAACTTCCTCCTCAAATTTGGGCCATTCTTATCTTCCACTTCAACATAATTACTGTGTGCGATCCGGACTGGAATACCTGCCAATTTAGCTGCTATTATAACAAATCCATCAAGTATAGGATGAGCTATATGCACAGCGCAAAAGGGTCCTTTGTTCTTTAATAATTTATAGAGACTTATAACTGAGTAAATATCCATTGAAAAGTTCCACTTTTTATTACCTTTATGTTTAGTATGTTCAAATAGATTGAACACTCTTCCACCATAACTTTCAATTTCATCATGGAAATACCCCTTCTGAGGCTTCCTTACAGCAAAATCAATTAAAAGTCGCTTATGATCAACCCCTCTGTATACCTCCATGATTGCTGATTCAACGCCACCCTTATCAACGGGTACTCCATTTACAAACAGAACTCTTTGCAGTATTTCACTCATTTGGACACCTCAAATAGTCTCGCATAAATTAATAATTATATAGTTCTTTGTGATCTTGGATCCATTTGGACATATCAGAAATCATTTGGGGATAGGAGGGGATACTAAAAATAAAGTCAGATCTTGTATTAATGAGAGTTTTATTAGAAATGAAACCCTCATAGGGAATAATTTCAACATTAATTTTATTGAACTCGTGTTTGAAAAGATTAATCAGGTCGTATTTATTGATGTATTGATCAGGAACTAATTGATAGAGCCCGGTCAAATTTTGTTGGATCGCTGCATCAATCGCCTTAGAAAGTTCAAGCGTTGTGACTCCATTCCAAATGGCTTTTGTAAATCCATGGATTTTTCCTTGTTGTTTCATAAACCAATGAAATAAACCTGAAGCATTTTGGGCAATATCAGGACCAATAATAGACATTCTAAAGGTAAGGTCTTTGGAATTTATTACTTCGCCAAGTGCTTTAGAACGATCATAAATTGTCATTCCATCTGGAAATGAATTTTCTGTATACCCTCCGGTTTTCCCTGAAAACACACAATCTGTACTTAAATGAATCAAACGTGTTGTCGTTTTACTGAAATGATGTTCGAGCAAATGCGGTAAGTAAGAGTTAAGTAATATCGCTTGGTGGGGTTGAGCATTACTCTCATTTTGAAGTAATCCAATTGCGTTAATAATAATTGAAGGCTCAACCTGATCAAGCCAATGAAGGAGAGCTGGGAAATCAGTTGCATCAATTTGCTTCGCAGTCTTTGAAGGAGTTATACTACGAGACATACGGTAAACCTGATATCCATTTTCTTCTAGAAACAATGAAATTAAATGACCAGCCATGCCGGTAGCTCCTAAAACTACAATACGCATTACTTCTTTACCACCAATCATTTCCCAATTTTCCAAACGGTTTGATTAATATAGTCGGTATAACTCATGATAATACGTACAACTTTCTTTGACACAGAGTTTGTATCAAAATCGTTAATCACATGTGGAAAGTTTATATCATCATTGTGTTGCGAAACTACTACATCTATTGCTAATAGTACGTTTTCAAGACACAACCCACTCATTACTAGGGTTCCTTCATCCATGCCTTCAGGCCGTTCATGCGCTTCTCGAATGGTTATTGCAGGAAAACGTAATAATGAAGCTTCTTCTGTAATCGTACCACTATCCGAAACTACACAGTATGCATTCCGTTGTAATTGAATATAGTCTGCAAAACCTAGTGGCTTCACAAACTCAACTTGCTTGTTAAACTCAATTTCAAGTTGCTCAAGACGTTTTCTCGTTCTTGGATGTGTGGAAACAATAACGCGTTTATGGTGTGTTTCAGCAATACCATTTAACGTTTTAATCAAATTATTAATGTTATTGGTTGATTCGACATTTTCTTCACGATGTGCACTTACAACAAAATAATCTTTATGCTTTAATTTTAATCTATCCAGTACTTTACTTTGATGAATTTTTTCTGAGTGATGGTTTAACACTTCTTTCATACTTGATCCTGTCTTGAAAATCAACTCCGGTGGGAGGCCTTCTGAAATTAAATACCTTCGGGCATGTTCTGTTAGTGTCATATTAACGTCACTGAGATGATCGACAATTTTCCTGTTAACTTCTTCAGGAACGCGTTGATCAAAGCATCTATTTCCTGCTTCCATATGGAATATCGGAATTTTATTTCTCTTTGCTGAAATAACGGATAGGCAAGAATTAGTATCACCATATAGCAATAAAGCATCTGGACGATATTGCTTAAATAGCTCATCGGACTTAATAATTACATTTCCTATAGTTTCGGAGGAAGTAACCCCGGCGGCTTCCAAAAATACATCAGGCTGCCTAATGTTCATTTCTTCAAAAAAAATCTCGTTTAATTCGTAGTCGTAGTTTTGGCCCGTATGAACGAGGATATGATCAGTAAACTTATCCAGTTCAGCAATTACACAACTTAGTTTTATAATTTCTGGGCGGGTCCCCACAATCGTCATGACCTTCATATTAAATACCCTCGCTATAATTTGAAGACTTTAATTCACCTTGGATGTAGGGCAATGAAAGCAACATCTTCTCTATTTCTACAGTACTTAATCTATAAGTATTTAAAGAATTGTAATCTTCCGCCTCAGAGACCTGCTGCTGGCCTTGGACGAAATACTTTCCATAATTTAAATCGCGAACATCTAAAGGTACCATATAAAAATCTTCTAAGTTGACCGCCTTGACCCACTCTTCTCTCGTCAATAAAGTTTCATGGAGCTTTTCGCCATGCCGAGTTCCAATAAATTCAATTGGAATATTTGCTTTAAATATATTATTCAGAGCTACTCCAAGGTCACCAATTGTCGCAGCTGGAGATTTTTGAACAAATAGTTCTCCTCCTTTTGCACGATTAAATGCAAATAGGACAAGATCAACCGCTTCATCAAGTGACATCATAAATCGAGTCATTTTCGGATCAGTGATTGTTATGGGGAGACCACTTTTAATCTGTTTAACAAACAATGGGATTACCGAACCACGGGATGCCATGACGTTACCGTATCGAGTTACAGATATTACTGTCTTTCCACTTCCATGTAATCTTGATTTCGAAAATGCTAACTTCTCCATTAGTGCTTTAGACATTCCCATCGCATTTATTGGATAAACAGCCTTATCGGTAGACAAGCAAATTACTTTTTCAACCTCATTGGCTATGGCAACCTCAAGTACATTCTCTGTACCTAATACGTTCGTTCGAACAGCCTCTAATGGGAAAAATTCACACGAAGGAACCTGCTTTAAGGCTGCCGCGTGAAAAATATAATTCACCCCAACCATGGCTGACTGAAGACTTGACCGCTCTCTTACATCGCCAACGTAGAACTTGATTTTTGAACTTTTAAATTCATTACGCATATCATCTTGCTTTTTTTCATCACGGGAGAATATTCTTATTTCTTTTATTTCAGTGTCTAAAAATCGCCGAAGTACTGCATTGCCAAAAGATCCAGTACCGCCCGTAATTAATAACGTTTTATCCTTAAACAAATAATCACCTCAAATAGCTAGATCATGATACTATAATTTCAAGATTCAAAGGTAGACAAGAAATGTGCTTCTTCACTATTAAGTGCACCATCACCATGAAGCATTTGATATTGTCGTGCTTCCTTAATAGCACGGGATTTGGCATAGTCAACTGCTTTAGTATAATAGGGTCTTTCTGTCTTTAAGAATACCCAAGTATCTTTGTAGAATAAAAACGCTGAACCACTCATTTTTATCTTTTCCTCATGTGACGTATTATCCAGGAATCCAATCCATAGTTGGTTGCATTCATTAACATGAGATTTTATACGTTTACTTCCCTGTTCTTCGTGCTCTCTTGATAGAACATAGAGTCCTTCTTGAAAGATAATTCTTTCTCCGCGAAGTAATCGAAAAAAGAAGTCGTAGTCTTGTGTAGTTGGCAAATCAGTGCGAAAAACACCTACTTTTTGAAAGTGACTTTTATGAATTAAGGTTGAACATCCATGAATAGCCCCCCGCATTAAAGCGAAAAGGGGAGAACCCTCTAGCTTCTCTTTGCTATATTTGGAAATTGGGTTTACATCATATTGATAATTCTTAAACTTATCAATTACCTTATACCCCCCCGTCACAATAAGTGTTTTGTCTTCATGATTTTTGAGTATGCTCATCTGAGATTCAACTTTTTGAGGGGTATATAAGTCATCATGGCTCAACCAAGAAAAATAGTCGCCTTTCATTTTATTAATTCCAAAATTCAGAGCACTTCCTACGCCGCCATTTTCTTTATAGTAGTATTGGATTCGGTTCTTGTAACTCAAGGCAATTTTTTCAGTTAGTTGATTATCGTTTGAACCATCATTGACAACAATTATCTCAATGTTAGGATATGTCTGATTTAAAGCACTATCAATTGCCTCCTGTAGAAAGTTAGATCCATTAAATACAGGGATAATAATAGAAACTAAAGGATCTGAATATGTCATATATTTTAAACCTTTCCAAAAAAGTTATTCAGTAACTGCATAACAAACTGTCTCATACATACCTACGCTATAATGTCTAAAGTAGATTTTATATTCTGGCACCAGTTCGGTTAGATATAATGGTATATCCACAATATCAAGCGGTTTATGATAAACGCAGATTGCTAATTTAGGTTTGTATTTTCTAATTGATCCCTCCGCTCCTTTTAACGCCTCAAGTTCTGCCCCCTCAATATCCATCTTGATAAATGTAACAGGTGCTCCATTCAGAACCTCATCTATTGAAATTACAGGTATCTCAGCATTCCCAACTTCATTTAATCCGCTGGCATAATTCCCTTGCGAATTAAATCGAAGAATCTCTCGCTTACTCCATAAGCCGTATGGCATAAGTTGAATCCGTTCGTCCCCTCCTGCAACCTCCCTGAAACTGTTGTGCTTGTTCTCTTCAGGTTCAAAGGAATAAACCTTTTTGAACATTCCTTCAGTAGCCTTAAGAAACTCCTCTACAGTGTCACCGATATAGGCACCGCCGTCTATAAAAACTTCTTGATCAGAAAGTTTGATAATATCAGGATCAAAATACTGTGGAAAACTACTTTTTAAAGGAGAAAGGTATTTTGAGCTTATGGTATTACAGTAATTAATTCTATCGCAAAATATTTTTTTTGATAGCTCGTCAGATAGTATGTCATATGCTTTTTGAAATTGGACCAATTTTTTTTCGATTAAGGAAGAATACCCTTGAAATGATTCAAGAGTATTTTCGGTATCTAACAGAGCGAGATGTACTCCTGGGTCCATAATGTAAGATAAATTATTGTCTTTTAATTGAAGAGCAATTTCATCGAAATAGTCTAAAGAAGATACAATAATATAACTATTTTTATATTTATTTATAAGCTCGTTAAAGCTAATAACTGGTACGTCCTCTATAAGAGTTCCCCACATTGCATTATTGTTATCACAGAAATAAATATCGCTCATAAAATTATTTTTTCTGAGAAATTGCAGATATAACCTACCAATTGTCCCAGAACCAAATAAGATAACTGGTTTGTCTGAGTTCATCGAATTCGAACAAAGTTCCGTCAAATATTGTAATTGATTTGGTTCTTTTGCCAAAAGATCAATAGAGAATTTATTTACCACTCAATTTCACCCCGTTCGCACTCATTAATGTACTTTAAGTATCGTTTAATACCTTCCTCGATATGAATTTGAGGTTCGTATTTGAGAAAGTTTCTAGCCTTTGTTATATCTGGGCAACGTCGGTTGGGGTTATCAATTAAATATTCTTTATCTAAGTGGTCTTTGAAAACTATTTCTCCTTCGTAACTAAAGAGCTCTTTTCCTACCTTTTTATATAACTCCGCCAATTCATAGATAGAAAGCTCAGGTCCGTCAGAGCCAATGTTAAAAACCTCAAACTCCCCAAAAAGGGCGCATTTAATGTAACCAATGATAGCATCAGGGATATAATCGAATGTGCGAGTTGGCTTCCCATCGGAGTATATAACAATATCCTGATTATCTATAACTGCTTTTGCAAAATCCGCCACTACTCTTTGGTCATTTATTCTCATACCTGGACCATAATTGTTAAATGGTCGGACGATCGTAATAGGCATATCATAGTTTCGTGCAAAGTTATAACATAAAGTTTCTCCAAATCGTTTTGACTCATCATAACATGCTCTGGGACCGCAGGTATTAACATTGCCCCAGTAGCTTTCTGGAGTTGGAATTTGAGAAGCATGCGGATCTCCATAAATTTCACTACTAGAGAAGAATAGGAGGCCGTTAATTTTCTTATCTTTGTAAAAGTCAAGTAACCTACGGAGTCCAGTAACATCAGCATCAATTGTTTCAATTGGAAACTGGCGATAATAAACAGGAGATGCAAGGGAGGCCATATGAAAAATCAGATCGGCGCTACCTGCAAATTCAAGGTCACATTGAATAATGTCGGCTTCACGCAAATCAAATAAAGTGTTTTTTGAAAATCGTTCGATCCACTGCGGCTTTCCAAACATATAGTTATCGATACCAAATACTTTTTTTATTCCCAGTAAGTCTCCATACTCTTTAAAAAAATGCATTAATGAATATCCAAGCGATCCTGCAAAACCGGTTACTAGAATGGTTTTACCATCCAGTGCATTTTTATTATCTTCGCTTAATGAGTCAAAAATAAATTTCATATCTTCCAAGGTTATTTTAGACATCAATCTCAGCCTTTCTTCATATAATTAGTCGTATTTCTACTTCCATAATTTCCAGGGAGCTTCCTTAGTTACCCAAAGTCTGTCTAATATATTTTTATCTCGCATTGTGTCCATGCAATACCAAAACCCAGGATGCTTAAATGCACTCAATTTCCCCCTATTTACCACTTTCTCCATAGGAAGGATTTCAAACACAGTATCATCGCCCTCTATATAATCTAAAACTTGGGGGTCAACCACCATGAACCCACCATTAATCCAACCGCCGTCCTCTTTAGACTTTTCAACAAATCTTTCAACCCGATTTGTTGTGTCGTTGATATCTAATACTCCGAAGCGACCACCAGGTTGAACCGCTGTCATTGTGATTAGAGCATCAGAATTTAAATGATACTTTTCTAGATCATTAATATTTACGTCAGAAACTCCATCTCCATAGGTCAACATAAATGGTTCATTACCCAGATACTTTTGTATTCTCTTTATCCTTCCGCCCGTCATTGTATCTAATCCTGTATCAACCAATGTTACACGCCATGGTTCTGAGACATTATTATGAATAGTTAATTTGTTATTATTTGCAAAGTCAAAGGTTACATCTGATGCATGAAGAAAGTAATTGGCGAAGAATTCCCTTATAGCGTAGCCTTTATAGCCTAGACATATTATAAAATCGTTGTATCCAAAATGACTGTATATCTTCATAATGTGCCATAAGATGGGTTTCTCTCCTATCTCAACCATAGGTTTTGGCTTTAAATGACTTTCTTCACTTATTCTAGTACCATAACCACCTGCTAGAATAACTACTTTCATAACTAATTTCACACCCCAACTACAATTTTTGGATTACACAACGCTCTCTCATTATAACAAAGCGTTTGTATACATTTGTGCTCAACGTCAATATCCCTTTCATTACCCTTTTTTCTGTTAAACAATAGACTTTTTGGTCGTGTTATCCGTGTGCTAGTTTAGTACTCTTTCTTCATTTCTCACACTATCTAGTATTCATTATATCGGTGTCATCCTAATTAAATATTAGTACATTGAGAGATTGTTATCGCTAGACTGGACAGATTTTATAAGGACAATTATAATGCTCCATAGATTGAATCACGGGATTTCATATGGACGAATTATTCTAATTAATTGAGTGCGTAATATTTTATATAAGAGAACCTACTGGATGATGAAAATATCGTAAACTGTGAATCTCTTTGGAGGGAATAATAAATTGGCCCTGCTTAGTGTTATTATGTCGACTTATAATCGTAAAGAATTTTTACCATCTTCAATTGAAAGTGTGCTCTCTCAAACATTTGAGGATTTTGAATTTGTTATAGTCAATAATGGTTCTACAGATGGCAGTAAAGCGATTTGCCAATATTATGCTGCTAAAGATAAACGAATTAAGCTTATAGATATTGAAGAGAATCGAGGAGCACCTATAGGAAGAAACCAGGGGCTTTCTTTTGCAACGACAGACTATATAACCTTTGTTGACGATGATGATTACTGTGAGCCGGAGATGCTCGAATTATTATGGAGCCTTAGTCAAAAATATAATGCTGATATTTCACTTTGTGGAAGTTGGAATAATATTAACGGAATATTGGTTCCATATTTCATTTTTGATGAGACATTGTTGCTTGATAAGGTTCGAGGTCTCCATGAGTTATTGCTTAGAGAAAAATACAACGTAGCCCCACCTACCAAACTCTTTCGTAAATCATTATTTGACGGAATAAGTTATGTTGAGAATGTTTTGGTAGATGACATTCATGTGATTTATAAACTTTTTGCTAAGGCAAATATGACTGCGGCACACGGTAAACCTCTATATAGGTTTACTAAACATGAAGGAAATATGACGAATTTTATTCAAACAGATAAAATCTCTTACGAGATATTAACCGAGTACCTTAGCGCTTTTCGCGAGCGTACTATATATTTATCAAATGCTGTACCTGAAATCGCATCAAGGGCCTTATACTCCGAACTTTCTTACATGTTGTTTATGTGTGATAAAATTAAGGACCAAGATGAACTGCAAGGTTTATTTAACTACATGAAAAACACATTGGAGCGAAACTATAGCGAATTGATAAATAGTCCATTTTTAACAAGTAGAGATAAAATACTGTTAGAAAAAATGGTGTGAAATAGCACAGAGATAGTAGAGATAGACTGAATGGGAGTAGCCGTTGCGACGATAATCAGGGACTCAGAACGCTCCATAGAACACTGCCTGGACAGACGAAGTTGTTGTGGTGGATACCGGCCCAGCAGTAGAACTGATGTAAATTCATATTGCGAGGAACATGAGTAAATGAAATTGTATCTTTTTGAGTGAATTAATGATTTTTTCTGTTGCTAGGAACTTTCCTCTTTCAAAGAGTGTTTGTTGTGGACTCTGATGACTATTTACTTGTCAATGATCGCGGGAAAATAATAAGTTAGACTAGTCAGATGGAGCAGCAGAGGAGGAAATGCGTCTTTGATATCGGTTACGATAATTCAGTAGATGGTAAGGTAGTGGAGACTATTGCCGATTGTTATGTTCGATTGTTTCCTAGCTCATTAAGATATGAAGATATGATACATGAACAGATTGTTTACGCACCTTTGGATGGGGTTCGTAACGATTATTCATCTTGAGCACGATGGGATGATATGAATCAGGTAGATATAAAAGCTAAAAAGAAACGAGATAATGAGTTGCTTATTCTTAATCTACAGCAAGACCAAGAGAATGCACGATTAAACATAGCCGAGTCGAAGAGGACAAATACCGAATTGTTAGGTTGAGGGGTCCAACAGGATTTAGTTGAAGGATACATCGGAAAGTGAATTATAGAGTTTGCATATCCATGCGATCCATGAGGCTCCGATGTTGTTGTGGTCAAATCAAGAATATTCGCCATTCTATATTAATGAGTGTGTAATAGTTTTGCATCTTTCCGAGAAACACTGAAATGCCCGAGCAGATTGATCCGGATATCGCCAACAATTTGTAGATACGGAAGAGGTATGATTAATCCATACAGCTATCCCACTAAATGGGGGATATTATGTATCTTCATAAATTTAACCTTAGGTACACCTGCTCTCTGGTTAATTTTGATTATCTTATTCTGCGCGATAGTCGTAAAAGATGCAGAATGGATGGACGCCGATCATTTGGAAAAATGGTTTGACGCCAACAGAAACCTCAGAGAAGTTCCTTTAATCATATTGAAATAGACCACCGCAAAGGAGTTAAATGGTACTTAAATCTTCCGGAAGATTTGGAGTTCCTGATTCCAAGAATATTTTCATACGTCCTTAATGATGCAAGTCCATCCATTTCAATGAGTACTATGGTTATCAGACTCTCGCGGACTTTCGTTCATGGTAATTTAGAATTGGCCAATGGAACAATATTTTGACTGATCTGAATCTCTTATCATTTAATGATATTTTTATAGGTAACAACATCAATTATTCAAATGCGATTTCATTTATTGAAGGGACCTTATTTTTAAGTATGGTGCCTTGCATCAAGATTCACCTCAACGGCAGGTAACTATGTTATTGAATGGATTGGAATTAATAACTGATCTTGTTTCCAAAATGGAGCGAACGGGAAAAAATTATAAGATTCAAGTTTAATATTTTATTTTTATAGTTTCAATTACTCCTACTCTGGTTAAATATAAATGGGATCCTTATCTGCCTCTTGCTTACTAACTCCCCGCCAGTTTTCTTTCGACAAGAATTTACAATACTTTTACAGGAAAACCTAATCCTTGGTAATTGACACTGGTGAAGTTTGGGTGGTATAGTCAGAAATGTGGGCTTGGTCACAGGGTCACACTCTTATTTGATAATGAAGGGAATGTTAGTGCATGCAAGGTAAAGTGAAATGGTTCAACGCAGAGAAAGGTTATGGCTTCATCGAGACTGAAGAGGGCGGCGACGTATTCGTACATTTCTCCGCAATCCAATCGGAAGGTTTCAAAACTCTGGAAGAAGGACAATCCGTCGAGTTCGAAATCGTTGAAGGCGCTCGTGGACCGCAAGCCGCTAACGTAATCAAATTATAATCATCCCGGCACAGCCGCGACCTACATATAACGGTATGATGGTTAAGAATTGAAGATTCGCTAGCAACAGACCCTGGGAACTTACCCGGGGTCTTATTTTGTTTTTTCGGTGAGGTTGCTGGAAATGGCGCAAGTACCTTCACGTCCATGTCTTTTGAACCCGCACCAATGCTTCAACATAGCAGATTCGAAACGAGGTGAGTTCATGAATTTCCGTAAGCTTCTCAAATGGATCCCAACATTGGCTATCATGATACTGTTATTCGCTCTTTCGGCCCAATCATATGAGGAGCAGAACCTGCAGCCCGAAATCGAGAGGAAGGTCACTCATACCTCGGCCTCTGAATGGTTGGATGGAATCTCCTTTACTTATGCAGGACGGGAGATTAGTGCCGAGAGCTTGGGAACGGCAGGATTTATCGAATTTTTTATTCGCAAGGGCGCCCATTTTTCGGTGTATGGATTGCTAGGGTTATTTGTGGCATTTGCCTTGAATTCCGGACGAAGGGGAAGGGACTTTGGCTGGACTGTGGTGATCTCCTTTCTCTATGCCTGCTCGGATGAGCTGCATCAGACCTTTATGCCGGATCGGACCGGACTGGTGGAGGATGTGATGCTGGATACGACGGGCGCAGCATTCGGTGCTCTTGTTATGCTCCTGATCTGGAGGATCGTGGAACGAAGAAAAGCCAAAGCCCGGTGCGATTAGCGTTAAGTGCAAAAGTACAATTTGAACTAAAGAATGGGATGCAGGATCATTGCTCAACTTATGGTCATAAAACATTCAAAATTACCGCAGTTCCCGCAACCGGGCGCTCTGCGGTTTTTTTACGCTGCAACAGCGCTATTAGCCTAGTTAGCAGCACTTTATGCTGGATTTACAATTTTTACTTTGGGCTAACATCTGTGGTATAATGAAGGTGCAAAGCAAAGGAGGAGTGCCCAATGAATTATAGTATTCGTGGACAACAAATTGAAGTGACTGAGGCCTTGAGAGACTATGTTGACAAGAAGCTCAGCCGGCTTGACAAGTACTTTGATGCACCCCTTGCTTCCGAAGGTCACGTCACTTTAAGTGTCGTGCGCGGCTTGCACGTGGTTGAGGTAACGATACCACTTTCCGGCGGCGTTGTGCTTCGTGCAGAGGATCGCAGCGATGATATGTATGCATCGATGGATGCGGTTGCGGACAAGCTCGAACGCCAGATTCGCAAGCACAAAACGAAGATTAACCGTAAGTTCCGCCAAGAGGGCAGTCTGAAGACGTTGTTCGTTGAGAATACGGCCGGTAACGGCAACGTAGCTACGATGGAAGACATTGACGACGATTTGGAACTGGTCCGCACCAAGCGCTTTAATCTGAAGCCGATGGATGTGGAAGAAGCAATTTTGCAAATGAACATGGTTGGCCACAATTTCTTTGTTTTCTCCAACATTGATACGCAGGAAATTAACGTGGTTTACAAACGGAATGACGGGAAATACGGGCTGATCGAGAAAGAATAGATACCTATTTTTTGTTAATCTCGTGATCCATCATTTATTTTTAGAATAATTATTAACGTATCCAATCATGACGATTGTTTGAATGAGAGTGGTAATTCTTGCAATTGAAGTAAAAGGAACGAGCCTTTACCCGCGCGCGGGTAGGGCTCTTTATTCGTATAGATGGGGTTTTGACAGTGCCCCTGCGGTGATGCCGTGTGTTGCGGCATGCCTTACAAACTGTTACAATTTAGGCAAATCATCTGTTTATGCATGAAAGGGGTAAACCATGCTGGGATTAATGAAGAAGATTTTTGGCGACACGAACGAACGTGATGTCAAACGTCTTATGAAGACGGTAGATTATATTAATACATTGGAACCACAATTTGAGGCTCTTTCGGACGAGCAGCTGCAAGCGAAAACCGCCGAGTTCCGGGAACGGATCGAAAAAGGCGAAACGCTGGATGAGCTTTTGCCGGAAGCTTTTGCGACAGTCAGGGAGGCGTCCAAGAGAACGCTGGGCATGCGCCATTTTAACGTACAGCTGGTGGGCGGGATGGCCCTTCATGAAGGCCGGATCGCTGAGATGAAGACCGGTGAAGGTAAAACCCTGGTCGGGACCCTGCCGGTTTATTTGAATGCACTCCTGGGCAAGGGTGTACACGTCGTTACCGTCAACGATTACTTGGCCCAGCGCGACAGCCAGCAAATGGGACAAATTTATAATTTCCTCGGAATGACCGTAGGGGTCAATCTGAACGGCATGGAGCATCATGAGAAGCAAGAAGCTTATGCCTGCGACATTACTTATGGAACGAACAATGAGTTCGGTTTTGACTATCTCCGCGATAATATGGTGCTGTACAAGGAACAAATGGTACAACGCCCGCTCTACTTCTGTATCATTGACGAAGTGGACTCCATCCTGATTGACGAAGCACGGACCCCGCTGATTATTTCCGGACAAGCCCAGAAGTCGACGGAGCTGTACTATGCCGCTGACCGTTTTGTGAAGCGCCTGGTTGCCGAAGAAGATTATACGGTGGATATTAAGGTAAAAGCGGTATCCCTTACCGAAAAAGGGGTAGCGAAGGCTGAGAAAGCGTTCGGCATCGAGAACCTTTACGATCACAGCCACATTACGCTGAATCACCATGTCGTGCAGGCGCTTAAAGCGAACGTAATCATGCGTCGTGACGTAGACTACGTGGTGACGGAAGATGAAGTTCTGATCGTCGATGAGTTTACGGGCCGGATTATGCAAGGCCGCCGCTACAGCGACGGGTTGCACCAAGCGATCGAAGCGAAGGAAGGCATCGAGGTTCAAAACGAATCCATGACGCTCGCTACGATTACGTTCCAGAACTACTTCCGTATGTATCGCAAACTGGGCGGGATGACCGGTACGGCCAAGACAGAGGAAGAGGAGTTCAAGAAAATTTACGGCCTCGAAGTGCTGCAGGTGCCGACGAACCGGCCGAACCAGCGTCAAGATTTGCCGGATGTCGTATATAAGAGCGAAAGCGGCAAATTCAAAGCGGTGGTTGACGAAATCGTCAACCGTCATAAGCTGAACCAGCCGGTGCTCGTAGGTACGATCTCGATCGAGAACTCCGAACTGGTCTCCGAAATGCTGAAGCGCAAGGGTGTACCTCATAAAGTCCTGAACGCGAAGTATCATGCCGAAGAGGCTGAGATTATTTCCCGTGCCGGTGAGCCGGGCTCCGTGACGATCGCCACCAACATGGCGGGACGCGGGACCGACATTTTGCTGGGTAACGGCGTATCCGAGGTTGGCGGCCTGCATATCATTGGTACGGAGCGTCATGAATCGCGCCGGATCGATAATCAGCTGCGCGGCCGTGCCGGTCGTCAGGGCGACCCGGGTTCGACTCAGTTCTATCTGTCCCTTGGCGATGAACTGATGAAGCGTTTTGGTGCCGACAACGTTCTGAACATGATGGATCGTTTGGGCTTTGAAGAAGATCAGCCGATCGAGAGCAAAATGATCACCCGTGCCATCGAATCCGCACAAAAACGGGTAGAAGGCAATAACTTTGACGTTCGTAAAGTCGTTCTTCAATATGACGATGTCATGAATCAGCAACGCGAAATTATTTATAAACAGCGCCGCGAGCTGCTGGAATCCGAGAATATCAAGCAGATTATCGTAGAGATGATTAAACCGGTTATCGAGCGGGTCGTTGAAGCACACACCAGCGATGATATTCCGGAGAACTGGGAGCTGCAGGAAATCGCCGATTATGTCAACAGCAAGCTGTTGGATGAAGGCGCAGTTACCAAGGATGAGCTCTGGGGTAAAGAATCGAACGAAATGGTGGATTATATTTTTGACCGTGTCATGGTAAAATATGATGCACGCGAACAAGCGCTGGGCGAGGAAATGGTCCGCGAGTTCGAAAAAGTAATCGCACTCCGCTCGGTTGACAGCAAGTGGATGGATCACATCGATGCCATGGACCAATTGCGCCAAGGGATTCACCTTCGCGCCTACGGCGGTACGGATCCACTGCGTGAGTACCAGTTCGAAGGCTACGAGATGTTCAATCAGATGGTTGCCAGCATCCAGGAAGAAGTGGCCATGTATATCATGAAGGCCCAAGTGGAAACGAACCAGGAGCGTCAAGCTGTCGTGGATGAGGATAAGATCTCTACCAGCGGAGAACCGGCCGAGAAGCGTCCGGTACAACGCGGGGAAGAAATCGGGCGTAATGACCTTTGCCCTTGCGGCAGCGGCAAGAAGTACAAACATTGCCACGGGCAGAACGCATAAGAGAGCCGAGAGATCAGGAAGCTCTGAAAGAAAGCGGGGGGCCGTCCGTGTCGGATGGCATCCCGTTTTTCGCTTGCATATTATTAATTTGTGAAAGGTGGTATTACAGCATGATCGATCCGAGCGTAAAACAGGACATGCGGGAAATAACCAAGAAATTATCCAACCTTAGGGGGTCTCTTTGACTTAGACCTCAAGCAGGAAATGATCGCGAACTATGAGGAAAAGATGGCGGCTCCCGATTTTTGGGACGACAACGATAAGGCGCAAAGCTTAATTGCTGAGCTCAACGCTGTCAAATCTTCCGTAGATCAATACAGCGCGCTTCAGCAAGAGTACGACGATGCTGAAATGATGGCGGAGCTGGCAGAGGAAGAGGGCGATGAGTCGCTCGCCGCTGAGATCGGCGCATCGGTAGCATCGCTGGTGAAGAAGCTGGAGGAATTCGAGCTGCAGCTGCTGCTGAACCAGCCGTACGATAAGATGAACGCGATCCTGGAGCTGCATCCGGGCGCCGGCGGCACCGAGTCCCAGGACTGGGGCCAAATGCTGCTGCGGATGTACACCCGCTGGGCGGAGAAGCGCGGCTTCAAAGTGGAGACGCTCGACTATCTGCCGGGCGACGAAGCGGGCATCAAGAGCGTAACCCTGCTGATCAAAGGGTATAACGCTTACGGTTATCTGAAGGCGGAAAAAGGCGTGCACCGCCTGGTGCGCATCTCCCCGTTCGACTCTTCCGGCCGCAGACATACTTCTTTCGTCTCCTGCGACGTCGTGCCGGAAATTACGGAGGACGTGGAAGTCGATATCCGGACGGAGGATCTCAAGATCGATACGTACCGGGCCAGCGGCGCGGGCGGCCAGCACATTAACACCACGGATTCGGCGGTGCGGATTACGCACTTGCCGACGGGCGTTGTGGTGACGTGCCAGAACGAACGCTCGCAGATCAAGAACCGGGAGCGCGCGATGACGATGCTCCGTTCCAAGCTGTACGAGCGCAAGCTCGAGGAGCAGCGGAAGGAGCTGGATGAGATCCGCGGCGAGCAATCCGATATCGCCTGGGGCAGCCAGATCCGTTCCTATGTCTTCCACCCGTACAGCATGGTCAAGGACCATCGCACTTCGGTGGAGACGGGCAACGTTGGCGCCGTCATGGACGGCGATCTCGATGCCTTTATCGATGGATACCTGCGGAGTCAGATTCAGAGCGAAGCGCAATAATGCAATACTCCCGGCATTTGTCACTAGGCAAGCCGGTAGAAAAAGGATAGAACCGATTCCTGCACCGCGGAAGTCCGGTCAGGAAGGGACGCTGTCTTCCCCCTAGGAAGCAAGTATCTCTTCCAGTGCCGGTCGCATCCGCCAAGGTGCGGGAATTTTTTTGGATCAGTGAGGAGGGGCAAGCGGTGCCGCCGAAAACCCGCAAACGCAGAATTAACGAATACATTCCATTAACCGGACCCGCCCGGCATACGATCGACACCCTGATGATTATCGTGGGGTCTTTCATCACCGCGTTGGCCTTTAATTTATTTTTGGTGCCGAATCACATCGCTTCCGGCGGGGTGTCCGGCTTGTCCGTCATCGCGCAGTCGCTGTTCGGCATTGAACCCGCCTACACACAGTGGGCTCTGAATATTCCGCTCTTTATTGCGGGATTTATGCTGCTAGGCCGGGATTACGCGATCCGTTCCCTGCTTGGAACGGTGGTACTTCCGTTGTTTGTCTTTTTAACCAAGGATTTTCCCGTGCCGACTACAGATCCGCTGCTGGCTTCTTTATATGGCGGGATCGGCGTTGGCCTCGGTCTGGGCATCGTGTTCCGGGGCAGAGGCTCTACCGGCGGATTGTCTACGCTGGCTCAGATTATTCAGAAGTACAGCGGCCTGAGCCTTTCCGTATGCGTAGTGCTTATGGATGGCATGGTGATCGCTCTTGCCGGCTTCATTCTTTCACCTGAAAAAGCGCTGTACGCGCTGATCGGCCTGTACATTACAGGCAAGATTATCGATGCCATTGAGCTAGGCTTCAATTATACAAAGGTGGCTTATATCATCGCGGATAATACCGAAGCGATCTCTAAGGCGGTGCTATCCGAGCTCGACCGCGGGCTGACCAAGCTGAATGCGCAAGGCGGCTACACGGGGGACAATCGGACCGTGCTTATGGTCGTCGTCGGCCAGAGCGAAGTGACCCGGCTTAAGACGCTGGTGCAGACCTTGGAGCCGACGGCTTTTGTCATCATCACGAACGCCCATGAAGTATTGGGCGAAGGCTTCAAGCGGACACCGTGACGCTTCTACCATCTACCGAGTAATAAAAAAGCAACAAGGGCGAGCTCCGTATCCGGGAGTCTCGCCCTTGTTTTTTTACATCATCATTTCTTCCGTATCGGCATCATTAAAATAATATTCGTCATAGAAGTCTGTTACGATCCATTGTCCATCCTTATACGTCAGCTCGCAGGCCTGATTAAAGATGGTGTCTTCGGAGGCGGAGGCATTCGGATCCTCAGAAAGACTGAAGGATTGGCTGAAATGAGCTTGAACGCTGACATTAGCGCGTAAATCCTCGCCCCATTCCAACAGCTCAATACTGCTCATATCGAAGACGACTTTGTTTACTTTTCCATCATATACAATATTCTGTGCTTGCATTTCCTGAATCAAGTAATCCACGGCCTGCTTAACTTCACCCGACATATGGGACGCTGATGAGGTATCCTGCGAACTCAGTGCAGTCGCCAACTCCTGGAAGAAACCCTGGGTCGCGGATTTAACCGATTCCCGGAAAGCCTCGTTTTCCGGTTCGAGATCCGCTTGGATATAATCCGTGTCGATCGGGAAGACCTCACTTTTTACAACGCCCCAAGGGAATTCTTTTTCCGCATAAGCCTCGCTGCTGCCGTCCACAAGAATTGGTCCGATGTCCGCATAGTCCCCATGGGTGAGGCCGGTATCTTTACCATCGATAAAAATAGCCGCATCTTCATAGTTGGAAGCTACCCGTATATAATTGCCGTCCAAATCCAGATCCACGTCATAGTAAGCAATGGGGTCGCTCAAGGTCAATGTCTTTTCGGCTTCCATGGAGGCGTAATCCCCGGTGTATTTTGCTTTAAACGTATGTTTGCCCGGCATTACGGGGCCGACTTTATCTCCGTAGTATTCCTCTTTGGAGGTAACCAGCTCTTTTCCGTTTACCGTAATTTTGGTTCCGGCATAGGTGGTAGTGACATAAGGGTAAAAAGGCGTAACTACCAGTGCGTAATCATTGTAAAAAAGGAGCCGTTTGCCGGTCTTCTTGACTTTGACGATGGAATCGTCATAGCTTCCCATGGCCATCATGGCATCTTTTTTCTGTTTGTACAATTTGACCTGGGCCCGCAAATCTTCAGCGACGGCAGCCCGGTTAAAGGTGTCGTCCTTGAGATAATCCAGCAGCGGTTTCACGCTGTCCTTGTCAATGACCAGACTCTTTTCTCCGGGTTGAAGCATCGACGCGAGGGTTTCGGCATCGCCGTCTTTTAAAGCTTTTTCAAACTTGGCAACGAGCCGGTTTCCGTCGGTCAGATAGGCACCGGTGGCATAAAGGCCGCCAAGGATAACAACGAAGGCAAGCACCCCAATCACAATCCACTTGCGGCGTTTAATCCAGGACAGGAAGGAGCCTGCTCCTTTTTTCCATTCGATTTTGGCCTCTTGCTCGGGAAGGGACTGAGCAGGAACATAAGCCGGAATATTTGCCGGTTCGACTACCGGAGTAGAAGTTTCTGCTGCCGGTTCAACTACCGGACTAGGTGCTGCCGCTGCCGGTGCATTCGCCGGTTCGATCTGTTCGACCGGGGCCCCGCATTCCGGACAGAATTTGACCTGGGCCTCAAGTTTTGTTCCGCATTCAATACAATAACTCATAGATTATTCCTTTACCTCCCAAAAGTGAATTTAGAACAACCCGCCGAAGCCAAAGCCCAAGCTGGAATTTGCAAATTTGACGAGAATGTATCCGAAGGCCAGGTTCGCAATGACGGCTCCATAGAGCGGATCCAGTCCATTCATGCTTTCCTTGCGGAAGCTGAGCACGGTTGCGGTGATGGACCCAAAAATCAAGGCCAGAGAAATCATAAACAGGAAGAGGCTAAATTTGTCTCCCAACTCAAGCACGAAACTAAGTATGCAGAGCAGCAGAGACGCCGTTGCCGGAACGAGCATTGTTCCGAGCTTGGCGGTGACGGCCATAAAGTCGGTAGCAATACGTCCGAGCCGGATGGCTGCAAAAGCAAGCGCGCTGGCCAGAATCAAGGCGATCCATATCAGCAGGAACGGCCGGAGCACTCTTTTTCCGAAATATTCGCCATATCCGTCCAACAGGTTAGGAATATAAAAGACCAGCGGAAGCAATAACGAAGTCAGAATAATGGTCAGCAGTCCGTTTGTGAAATGCGGCTTGCCGACATTTTTGGCCGTCATGAAAGGATGCATTAAAGCCTTGATGTAAAAATTGCCGAACTGCTTGCTGATTTGGGAGCCCTGCTGCACGAACTGGCTCTGTTTCACCTGGTCCCAGCCTTTGGCCATGGAGGGCAGTGCGGGAACTTCCTGGGGTGTATGTGCTGGTGGTGCCGAGGCAGAAGCTGCCGGCTGTATCTGTGGTGGTGCAGAAACTGGTATGTATGCCGGGGTCGGAGCCGGGGCGGACGAATTGGCTGGTGTCATCGTCGGAAACGAAGCCGCCTCGGGCGCTGATGCTGATGCCGATGCAGACGTGAAATCCGGTCCTATGTGGCCTTCCATAGCTGCGGCGGATTCAACCGGGGCCTCCTGCACAGATTGCTCAGTCAGCGGCACTCCGCATTTAACACAAAATTTTCCTTTCTCATAAACCTGACCACACTGCATACAAATCATATGTAATCCAACCTCCTAAAGTTATGTAAAAGCACAGATACTTCCAGAATAGTTGTTAAACAATCACTGCGTCAAACCATAAATTGGTATATAATCAAAAAAGGATGACATAAATCAAAATTATTTCATTGTATATATATAAATGTGAATGTATAATAATACGTAATTGCAACTAGGGATGCATCAGACGGAATTTATAGAGCCGTAAGAGGGGAAAGAGAGGTAAGCTTGTGAGTGGAGAAAAATTAAAAGTCGCTATTGTCGGTTCCACCGGATATGGAGGGGTGGAGCTGATTCGTTTTTTATTGGGGCATCCGGAGGTGGAGATCACATCCGTCATCTCGTCATCAAGCTCGGGTTTACCGATTACGGACGGATTTCCGCATCTGAGCGAAATCGTGCTGCAAAACCTGGAGGCTGTTGATCCGCAAGCGATTGCTGAAAAAGCGGATGTTGTATTCACGGCCACGCCGTCAGGCGTCAGCGGTAAGCTGGTTCCCGAACTGCTGGCAGCCGGACTTAAGGTGATCGACCTCTCTGGAGATTTTCGGATCAAGGACGGGGCGGTTTACGAAACCTGGTATAAGCACGAAGCCCCCGCTGCGGAGCTGTTGGAACAGGCGATCTACGGATTAGCCGAATTGAACGGTGATGCCGTGAAAGGTTCGGAGTTCATTTCCAATCCAGGCTGTTACCCGACCGCAACGCTCCTGGGCTTAATCCCTGCATTGGATGCAGGCTGGATCGATCCCAAGTCGATTATTATAGACGCTAAATCAGGGGTATCCGGAGCGGGCCGGGGCACGAGCCTAATGACCCATTATGCGGAAATCAATGAAAACCTGAAAGTATATAAGGTCAATAAGCATCAGCATATTCCCGAGGTGGAACAATGCCTTTCGCAGATTGCCGGCGAACCGGTAACCGTTACATTTACAACCCACCTGGTACCGATGACCCGGGGGATTATGACCACGATGTATGCGGGGTTGATTGGGACCCACACCGAGGCGGAGCTCGTGGAGTTGTATCGCCACTATTATGAGGGTCGGCCGTTCGTACGAGTCCGTGAAGCCGGGAAGTGGCCGGCTACGAAGGAAGTGTTCGGTTCGAACTATTGCGATATCGGTTTTGCCGTAGATGAGCGGACCGGGCGTCTGACCATCGTATCTGTCATCGACAACGTAGTTAAAGGTGCCGCAGGCCAGGCGATTCAGAATTTGAATCTGATGATGGGCTGGGACGAAACGACAGGGCTTTTGTTAAGTCCGGTATATCCATAGATTAGCCATTATAAAATGAACTGAAATAAATTCAACTGATATTGCAAGTTCAAAAAGTCGGCTTTTCAGCACCGAGAAGGTTGCGAGAATCCGAAGAAGGAGGAACGGAGTGCAGGCAAAACCTACATGAGTACCGGACTTCGAGGGTGAACGCAAGATTCGATGTCGAATCAACCACTTGAAAGACCTCGTGATCAAAAGATGACTTTTTGATTACCTCGAATGATTATATAAGTGTGAGTTCAAAAAGTCAGGTTATCAGGACCAAGAAGGTTGGATGAAGCTAGGGACTGAGTAGCGGAGCGTACATGGGTACGTGAGCAACGGAAGGCCCGACTGAATTCAAGATTCGACGTCGAATCTGCTTCATGATCCCCTTCGTCGTGGAAAGATGACTTTTTGAACAACCTCTAGATTTGTTCGTCAAAACGAAAGGAGAAGGTCATGGGAGTAGTTAGTTTGTTTAGCGTGGCGCCGGAGGGCTCCATTACCTCGCCGAAGGGATTTCGGGCAGGAGGGCTGCACTGCGGCTTGAAAAAAACGGCGCGCAATGATCTCGGCGCGATCGTGTGCGAGGTGCCGGCGGTGGCGGCGGCCGTTTATACGACGAACGTGTTCCAGGCCGCCCCGTTGAAAGTGACGCGTGAGAGCATCGCGTCAGGCGGGCGGCTGCAGGCCGTCGTCGTCAACAGCGGCAACGCCAACGCCTGCACCGGGAAGCAGGGCGAAGCCGATGCTTACGCCATGCGGGCCGCCGCGGCAGACGCCCTCGGGCTGGCTGAGCACGACATCGCCGTCGCTTCGACCGGCGTCATCGGCGAGCTGCTGCCGATGGACCGCGTCTCGACGGGGATCGCCGGTCTGCCGGCGGTGCTGTCGGCTGAGGACGACGGGGCCGAGCAATTCTGCCAGGCGATTCTCACGACCGACCTCGTAAAGAAAGAGGTCTGCGTCCGGCTGGCGGTTGACGACCGCGAAGTATTGATCGCCGGGGCCGCCAAAGGCTCCGGCATGATCCATCCGAACATGGCGACGATGCTCGCCTTTGTGACGACGGACGCCGCGGTGGAGCCGCAGGCGCTGCAGCAATTGCTCGGCGCTACGACGGACGTGACCTTCAATATGATCACGGTCGACGGCGATACGAGCACGAACGACATGCTGGTCGCCATGGCCAGCGGCCTGGCCGACAACCGGCCGCTGGCGCCGGGCCATCCCGACTGGGAGGCCTTCGCGGCCGCATTCCGGCACGTGTGCGAGACGCTCGCGCAGGCAATCGCCCGCGACGGTGAAGGCGCCACGCGCCTGGTCGAGGTGACGGTGGAAGGCGCCGTCACCGAACAATCGGCCCGCGCGATCGCCAAGACGGTGATCGGCTCGAGCCTGGTGAAGTCGGCCGTATTCGGGGCCGACGCCAACTGGGGCCGCATCATCGCGGCGGTCGGCCGCGCCGGGGAGCCGGTGAATCCGGAAACCGTCGATATCAAGCTTGGCGATATCGTCGTATTGTCCGGTTCCCGGCCGATTCCTTTCGACGAGGAGGAAGCCCTCGTCTACCTGCAGGGCGACACGGTAACGATCCATGTCGACCTGCACAACGGCAAAGGCAGCGCCACGGCGTGGGGATGCGATTTGACGTACGACTATGTAAGAATCAACGCGGCTTACCGCACTTAACCATAATAGAGGATAAGATAGCTACCGATTTGACGGAGAGAGGAGCGTTAAGATGAGAATCGTATTGGAAGGCGGCCAGCTGTCCGCCGCGGGCCTTGGCCTCGGCGCGAAGCGGACGTTTGTTATGAAATGTGGAGGAAGCACTCTGGAGGAATTGCCGGATTCGTTTTATAAAGATCTGGCTGAACTGCAGGAGAACGGAACCCAGCCTGTGATCGTGCATGGCGGCGGACCGGCCATCTCGGACAATTTGAGCAAACTCGGAATCGACACCCATTTTGTAAACGGGTTGCGTTATACCTCCGAAGAGGTGCTGGACGTGGTTGAGATGGTACTGGCGGGCAGCATCAACAAGAAAATCGTGCGCCGCATCGGTCAATCGGCAGGCAAAGCAGTCGGTTTGTCCGGCGTCGATGGTGCTCTGATTCAGGCGAAGCCGGTGACAAACTCAGCCGAAGTTGGCCTCGTGGGCGAAGTAACCGGCGTCAATGCGGCGCTCATCGAAGGCGTAGTGAAGCTCGGCTTCATGCCGGTCATCGCTCCGGTCGGCATCGATGCGGACGGACAGCGTTACAATATTAATGCCGACACCGCGGCCGGGGCGGTTGCTTCCGTGCTGGGTGTACAGCAGATGATCGTGGTTACAGACGTGCCCGGCATCTTAAAAACGGTCAACGGTGAGAAAAGAGTACTTCAAACGGTGACCGTCCAGGAAATCGAAGACATGATTCAGACCGGTGAGATTTACGGCGGAATGATCCCTAAGGTACGGGCGGCGATTGCCTGCATCAGCGGCAAAGTTAATGAAGTCGTCATCGTGGACGGCAGCGAGCCCGGCGTCTTGCGCAAGGTACTGGCAGGCGAAACGATCGGCACAAAAATCGTGCGCATGTAGTGGCACGTCCTTCATTTAATGCGTTATAGTAAAAGAAGAATATCGCGTTGCATCGAGAAAATGTGATTGGATTTAATCCAATTAAACGTTAGGAACTTTAGGGAAACTGGCTCTTCATTGTATAAAATCCAACGAAAAAGCCGGAAAAGCACAGCTTTCATAGTTTTTTGGGGAAGTCATTGGATAATATCCAATGACTTCGTCCGAAAAGCAGATAAATCGCTAGTTAGTTGGAAAATCTCCAATGAGTTCGGCCGATGCGCTTGATGATAGGTTTGCAGCTGATTCAGATAGGTGATAGGTAATTGGATATTTCCAACTATAATTTCGATCAAACGCCGTTTGGCGGAGTTTCATTGGAAATATCCAATAGGATAGGGACAAAGATGGGGCTTGTACTGCTTTTTGCGGAAACTCATTGGAAATACTCTTAGGCCCCCTAATAAAACTGGAGTCCTCCTACCCAAAAAATTTATACTAGAAGTAAGGGAGAGGATCCAGTATGGGGAAAAAGCGGAAAGAAGAAATCAAAATTCAAATCGTTAAAGAAGCATTGTCTGGAATTAAGGTGGGGGTGTTGGCCCGCATGTATGATTTGCATCCTGAAACCATTCGTTTGTGGGTTAAAGAGTATCGTGATTCA
>NZ_BOSL01000002.1 GCF_018403325.1 Paenibacillus vini
AAGGCGATGGTCAGCTTTCGGTATCCGTAGGTGTGTTCCTCGCCTTCCAACAGCTTTATAATCAGGCGTTTGATTCGTGTATCTGTCACTTTCTTCCCTTCAAAAGTATAGGAATATCCCGATACAGGACGGCCACCTTTAGGTGCTTGTTTAGGGCTCGTATGCTTGAGAGAATAGTAGTAAGTAGAATGCGGCACACCACAGATCCTAAGCACGGGACGCACCTTGTAGCCTTTCAGGATCCATTTTCGGGCCACTTGAATTGGATGTGTGGATACTTTTTTTTTACAAGTTCTCGCAGGATCGCTATCTCAAGTTCTTTCTCACCAAGAAGTTTAGCTGCCTGCTCATATTTCTGTTCCCATTCCTGGGCAGTCTGTGGATTAAGGTTATTCAGGTCTTTCTTCTTACCCATCGTTATCTCCACCTCATCTCGGTATTGTTTTACCCATTTGTATAAAGAGTAGGGGGAGATACCATGTTTTCGAGCGGTTAGTGCCACATTCCCCCGGTCCAGTGCTTCCTCGACGACCTGTATTCGCAGCTCATCGAACTTACTGTGCTGAACTCTCATTCGAACTACCTCCAGCTAATTTTTATTGTATATCGTTTAGCCTGAAAGTGTCCAAGGTGATTAGGGGGCTTTATAGATTAACTGTAGGAAATACAGCTAAATTACAAAACTAACTTAAATGCAGAAATTTAACTGTACATAATACAGTTATTTTTGGGGGAGCTATTGAAAACCGAATTACTAGAGTGAATCATACCGAGTCACCGTAACTAATGAAGTAACTAAATAGCAACTAATTAGCTCACCAAACTCACCGAACTCACCTACCCAGCAACGTCGTACTCAGCGACCTTTAAAACACGCGAAGCTTATAATCCCTAAGCAGCCGCCGCGAGTGGGGAACTTAAGCTCTATTGACAATGCTGGGCATCATCGCATCATTGATTTGCTACACCAAGGTTCGGTAGCTCCGGTCACTCCCTCCGCTCCCTCCGTTCCCTCCGTTCCCTATGTCAGCCGCTCCTTCCATCCACTTCGCCAGCCGATCATGCGCAATTATAATCCGATGCTGAACGTGTGTTTTGTAAATAACATCAAAAAGACCTGAACGAAATCGTTCAGGTCTCTTTGAGCTTAAGTTTATAAATAGCGACGCTTACGCTTGGGACGTAAGGGCGTTCAATTTTTTAGCCAAGCGGGATTTCTTACGGGCTGCTGCATTCTTGTGGATCAAACCTTTAGTAACAGCTTTGTCCAACTTTTTGGTAGCAGCGGCGAAAGCGGCTTTAGCTACTTCCACTTCGTTGTTCGCAAGAGCGGTGTCGGCAGATTTAACAACCGTACGCAAAGCGGACTTTTGCGAAGCGTTCAGAGCGCGGCGCTTGTCGTTTGTTTTTACACGTTTGATAGCGGATTTAATGTTTGGCATTGCATTCACCTCCTGTAAAGCATATATCATCCCAGATGATTCACAACTTAAAATATTTTATCATGACCCCCGCCAAAATGCAATGAGTTCCTCGAAACTAAGATCAGTGGGAGTGCATAATAGTTTCGCCTCTCCCGCAAACTAAAGGCAACCGAGGAAAAGGAGGTCATTATGACATGAATTTGGATTTGCGGGACTATTCCGTCCGGACCGACCTGGCCGTAGAATCGAAAGAGATGGCGGAGACCGCTTACGGCGGGCCGGTACCCGGGTTGAACGAACAGATTGACGAGAACGAAGGCATCAAGGTTACCCGTCTGGATGTAACGAATGAAGCGGCGTCCAGACAGATCGGTAAAATGGTCGGACACTACATCACCATCGAGGTTCCCGGATTGCGTACCCAGGACAGCGATCTTCAGGAAAAGGTAGCGGCTACTTTTGCTAAAGAGTTCAGCGTGTTCCTTCCCAAAATCGGCATCAGCGAAGGGGCAAAAGTGTTGATCGTCGGTCTCGGCAACTGGAATGTGACCCCGGACGCGCTCGGTCCTCTCGTAGTCGAGAATGTGCTGGTGACCCGCCATTTCTTCGAATTGACTCCGGATCAAGTATCCCCGGGATACCGGGAGGTAAGCGCGATTGCGCCGGGAGTGCTCGGGATTACGGGAATCGAGTCGAGCGAAGTGGTCCAGGGGATTGTCGACCGGACCAAACCCGACCTCATTATAGCGATTGATGCCTTGGCGGCAAGAAACCTGGAGCGGGTGAATACGACGATTCAGATTGCCGATATCGGCATCCATCCGGGTTCGGGGATCGGAAACAAACGCCGCGGGCTGACCAAAGAAATTTTGGGCGTTCCGTGCATTGCGATTGGTGTGCCGACGGTCTGCTACGCGTCCACGATTGTGAATAATGTTTTTGATTTGATGAAGACTCATTTCGATCAGGAGAGCGGCGCCGGACAGCAACCGCAAACGAAGCAGATTCTCGGGCTGCTCACCGAGCTTACCGAAGGCGAACGCCTAGGGCTCGTCAAAGAGGTTCTTCAACCGCTCGGCCATGATTTGATCGTAACCCCCAAGGAGATCGATGAATTTATCGAAGACATTGCGAATGTCATCGCGAGCGGGCTGAATTTGGCGCTGCATGATGCCGTCAACCCCGATAACGTCGCTACCTATACTCATTAACATCTCATTAACAAAATGGGTCTCCTCCCTCTCAGGAAGTTCGCAATCTAGCGGACTTCTTTTTTTTGTGAGAATCCGATGTTCTAAACTTTCCGCTAGGTTCATAGATTTGGAGTAAAGAGATTCAAGCCTAAGGTTTAGCGGCTGGAGGAGGACATGACGAAATGAAATTCAGAGCGTGGAACATCGGAAAAATAAAGCGGAACTTTATGAACGTGCTGGCGATGGGACAAACTTTTCTGCTGATGTCGGTATTGTCGGTCGTATTTTTTATTCTGCTCGGCACTTTAGGGATTGCCGAGAAAAACTTGAACACCTCGCCGGTTTCTTCCATGAAAGGGTTGGCTGCTTCCCTGTCGAGCCGGTTTTTTATCGAAATGGTCGGCATGGAGCTGCCGCATTCGGTCAGTGAGAAACAAACGCCCGCCTTTTCAGGCAAACAGATGTCCCAGTTCGTATTTCAATTGCTGACCGACGTGAATCCGGCCGATCCGAAGAGCCTGGTCGCCCGCGAAGTACCGGGCCTCGGCGCGGACAGTCCCATTCTGCTGCGGACCGGTTCGGGCAATACGACGGTGCAAGCGCCGGAGGATTACCGTCCGGGGACTGGAGCCGCAGGCTCAGCACCCGATCATCCAGAACCGGATGCGGGGAACCAGCCGCCGGATGAGGATCCTGCGGGACAGATTCCACCCGATAAGGGCACGACAGACCCCAAAGCCGGAGGACAAGATCAGACGGAGGAGGATCCTGCTATTAAGCCGGGAAACAAAAATATAGTCATGATCTATCATTCCCATCCGCAGGAATCATATAATCCGCTCCTCGGGACGACCGGAGATAATCCGAGTTCCCCGGAGGAGAAGAAGAACGTTGGCCTCGTCGGCGAATTCCTTGCTAATGCCCTGGAACATAAAGGGGTAGCGACGCTGCACTCTTTTCAGAATTATGCGTCTACCGTAAGTAATTACAATTACAATTATTCATATAAATATTCTAGAGAGACCGTAAAGACTGCCATGGCTCAGAACGGGCAGCTGCAATATTTTATCGATATTCACAGAGATTCGCAGCGTCACGAGAAGACTACAACGGAGATTGGCGGAGAGACTTACGCCCAAGTCTACTTTATTATCGGTCACGCGAATGAAAACTGGCGGAAAAATGAAGCCTTCGCAAGTTCGATTCATGAACGGCTGGAGAAGTCCCATCCGGGCATTTCCCGCGGCATATGGGGCAAAACCAGCTCCCAGGGTAATGGGGAATACAATCAGTCCTTATCCCCGCAAAGTATCTTAATTGAAATCGGCGGAATCGATAATACGGAGGAAGAGCTCCAGCGGACCTCCAAGGTGCTGGCCGGCATCATAGCGGATCTTTATTGGGAAAGCCAGGATGCGGAGAAGGCGGGTTCTTTGACCAAGAGCGGCTCGCAGGAACAGGTAAAGGAAAAGGCGGCGGCGAAGACGGCCGCCGGTTCCAACCATAAAAACTCGTAACCATTTCAGGGGGAGGAGCGGACTTCATGGCGAAAACGTTGAGGAAGGGCATGCTGTACGGGATTCTGCTCGTGGCCGGCGTCACTTTGGGGATGCAGCTCTCGGATTCGGGGGCGGGTCAATCCGGTCTCGCGCAAAACGGAGCATGGCCAACCAATGCCTGGTCCAATGGATCTCCATATAACGGTGTCCAGGTCGGCTCGGCCGGGGCTTACAATGGAACACCGGCCGGACAGGCGGGGAATCAGAACATGGCTCCCGGGTATGCCAACGGTAATGCCAACGCCGGAGGGTATGGAACGGGGTACAATAACGGATATAGCAATGATTATAATAACGGCTATAACTACGGTAACCCAAATAACGGGCAATACGCCGCCGACGGCAGGCAATACGTTGATGGGGCTAACGGCGGAGCGGCCCTGACGCCTGGTGATTTACTGCTTCCTCAACCGGCTCCTCCCGCGGTAGACCGCTTTGCGGACAAGACCGCAAACCTGCTTCAACAGGTATCCCGCAAGGGGATTCACTGGTTTGCTTCCTGGTTCGGGCCTTCTACGGAATAATTTTACGAACCGTCCAAATTCCAATGTATCACCGCAGCTGACTTTGTTATAATGGAATGAGCACATTGAACAAACAGTTATTGTTTGCGGGGGTATTGTCAGTTGAAGAAAATTACGATGCAGCAAATCGCCGACCACCTGGGAGTGTCCAAGTTTGTCGTGTCCAAGGCGCTATCAGGCAAGGGCGGGGTGAATGAGACCACGAAGAACCGGGTAATCCAAGCGGCCTCACAACTAGGTTATTTTGCTCAAAAAAATGCTTATATGAAAAACCAACCCATTTCTCAGCAGTCTACTTCCTTTACAGGGAAGCAATCGGTCATCGTATTGATGCCGAATATCCGTTTTCAGACGAAGGATTCGCTGTATTGGGGCAAAATACTGGAGGGGATTTCGGAGGAGTTGGAGGCCCGCAGCCTTGGCATGGTCATCGTCTCGGAATCCCGGGTAGACCATTTTATCCATGTGTTGAATCCGGATGGAATTCTGGGAATGATCGGAGTAGGGCAAATCGATTCTTCGCTTTTGCTTGAAGTGCACCGGCTCGGGATTCCCATGGTCCTGGTGGATCATGAGGACGCCCTTATTCCGACGGACACGGTATTCGCAAACAACGGGGACAGCATTTTCCGTTTGTGCAATCATTTGATGGGCCTTGGACATACTCGGCTTCACTTTTTAGGAAACATTCAATTTTCACGCAGCTTCCGCGACCGTTGGTCCGGATTCCGGGAAGCGCTGGAAGAGAATGATTTGGAGACGCCGGAGATCAGTGATCCGATGCTGCGGCTTCGCGGCGTGGATACAGGTGAATTTGTGCCTGATTTCGAAGAGTGGATTATGGCCCGGCAGAAATCGCGCCAGTTACCGACCGCCTTGGTCTGCGCCAATGATTCGATTGCGATTCGTGTGGGACAAGCTCTGAAAAAGGTCGGAATCGACGTGCCCGGCCAGATCACGATCACGGGCTTCGATAATATCGATGACGCTTACCGCAACGAACCGCCGATCACAACGGTACATGTGCCTAAAGAAGCGATGGGGCGCAGGGCTGTCCGTAAGCTGATCGAACGAATCGAGCATCCGGAACAAGTATACGAGAAGGTGCTGGTAGCCGCTGAGCTGGTTCACCGTGATTCCAGTGCGGCTCCTTCGGCGGAGCAATAAGAGGGAGAATAACCTGTAGATTCGAAACAAGCAATAAGGGCCGGTCCCGCAGATAACTGCGTGGATCGGCCCTTGTTTTATAAATAATGTTTACTTCAGGGACAAATTACGTTCAACCAGCCCGATGCGTTGTTCCACGCAAGCGAAGGAACGCATAGCATCTTCCGGTGTGTTCACCACGTAGTCCAACAGGCGGTCTACAGTTGTGGCAGCCACATGAATACGCGTATCGGAGGAAGCGTAATAAATATACACTTCGCCGTTATCCGTAGCGATGATGCCGTTGCAGAAGACTACGTTCGATACGTCGCCGACACGTTCTTCGCCTTCAGGAGCGATGAGGTGTCCGCCCGGACGATGCGTAACTTCGTAAGGCTTCTCAAGATCGGAGAGGAAGGCGTACAAGACATATCTGAGCCCGGCCGCAGTGTTGCGAACCCCATGGGCGATATGCAGCCAGCCGCGTTCGGTTTTGATCGGTGCCGGGCCTTGACCGTTCTTGACTTCCTTGATCGTATGGTAGAAGCGCTCATCAATGATGATTTCCTTCTCGATCACGGCGTTTTCGATCGTATCGGACAGACCCCAGCCGATGCCGCCGCCGGAACCCGTATCGATGAATCCGTCCTGCGGACGGGTATAGAAGGCGTATTTGCCATCCACAAACTCCGGATGAAGCACGACGTTACGCTGCTGCGGGGAAGCGGTTTTCAGGTCGGCCAGGCGCTCCCAAGTGATCAGATCTTTAGTCCGGGCGATGCCGCATTGGGCAACTGCGCTGGAGAGGTCGCCGCGAGGGGCGTCCGGATCTTTGCGCTCCGTGCAGAACAAGCCATAGATCCAGCCGTCTTCATGCTGAACCAGCCGCATATCATAAACGTTCGTATCAGGTACGTCCGTTTCAGGCAACACGACGGGTTTGTCCCAGAAGCGGAAGCCGTCTACGCCGTTGTCGCTCTCGGCGATCGCAAAAAACGATTTGCGGTCTACGCCTTCCACACGCGCGACAAGATAAAACTTTCCGTTTAATTGAATGGCTCCCGGATTAAATACGCCGTTGACTCCGATGCGCTCCATGAAATATGGATTGGTTTCCGGATTGAAGTCGTATTTCCAGATCAGCGGAGCATGTTCTGCTGTCAGAATAGGGTGCTTGTAACGGTCATAAATGCCATTGCCGCCCGAAACGACTTCATTGCGGCGGGTGATCAAGGATTCGTAACGTTCGGTCAACAGGTTCTTTCTTTCTTCAAATAAGCTCATGTTTTGCCTCCTAAGGATAATGAATTAATTGGTTTTGTACTGACTTGCTGAATTCTTATTGACGGTCAAGTCTTTCAAGCATCTCCAGGCAAGCCCGGCCGTTATGATAAGGACATTTCCAAGGGCTGACTTTCGGCTCGTTCGGCAATGGGGTGCCGGATTGGTCAACGCCCCAGTACCATTCGCCGCCGTTGCGATCGACGATATAGTTTTGAATGAACTTCCAGGAATTTACGGCTGCTTCCTCAAACTTTTCGTCACGCGTCATTTGGTAGGCATTATAGAATCCGACCATGGCTTCCGCTTGCGGCCACCAGTCTTTGTTCGTGTCGGTTAGGCCGCTTGGATCGGCCTCATTCCATATGCCGCCGTCTCTATCGATACCTTCGGCATGCACGGCTTCAGCCATTGCAATGGCTGTCTGAATAACGCGCTTAAGCACACCCGGATCGTCAAGCACTTCGGCGGCTTCCACGAGTAACCAGCTGCCTTCAATATCGTGGCCGTAGGAAATATGATGGCTTTTTACATCCCATGCCTCATCAAAGAACAGCAGGAAATGAGAGCTTTCGGAATCGATAATATGGTCCAAAGTCACTTCGATGAGCTCGTTCAAGCTATGTTTGAGCTCAGGCGACTTCCATACCCGGTATAAATTAGTGTAGGCTTCCAGCACATGAAGGTGAGTGTTCATGGATTTTTTCTCATTCAAATCCTTGTCGCTCAGGCTGAGGTTGCCGGTCTGCTCCCAGGTCCGGGACAACGCTTCAACATAGCCTTTATGGATCGGATCATAGCTGTATTTCTCCAGCAGATGATAAAGCTCGATCGCAAGATCCAATGCTTCCTGATTTCCGGCTGCACGATAATATTCCGCTAAGGCGTAAATCATGAAGGCCTGGCCGTACACCTGTTTTTTATCCTGAGATGGACGTCCCAGATAGTCCACCATCCAGAACAAACCGCCATGCTCCCGGTCCAGGAAATGATTCAGCAAATAATCGTAGGCGCGTTCCGCCATCTCCAGATATTTCGGAGAAGGATGCAACCGGTGAGCGGAGGCGAACGTCCATAGAATACGGGAGTTCAGTACGAGCCCTTTATCCGCTTTGCTGTCCACCTGAAGCTGCTGATCGATTTCTCCAATAAAGCCGCCATGCTCGGAATCGATACTGTTGTCGATCCAGAATTTTAGAATGTTATCATTTAATTCTTGCTGCAGCTCTTCTTTCCACTGTTGTTTGTTCACGCAGGAACAACCTCCTATTTAGTTTTCATGCCGTTTCTGGCTGCGTAGGCCTCGAATATTACCGCCTCGGCTTCTTTTCCGTAAATGCAGTAACCGTCATCATCGGCCGCCTCGCTCTTCTCATACAGTTTTGCCGGCCAATCCCAGAGCATAAAGCCGCGTACCCAGTCACGTTCACCGCTCCTCTGAAACATCGTGCGGTAAAAATCTGCTTGTTCGGCGTGATTGGTCGCCCCTTGAAGGGTCCAGTCATTCGGGATCGCGGAAGATCCGGTGCGGCTCGGACAGCCTGCTTCCATAAAGAAAAACGGCTTGTCGTATTTCCGTACAACGCTTTCAATCCGATCCAGCTGCCGGTCCCAGTCATCGATCGGATAATAGCCGCTGGAGCTGATCAGATCGAGATCATCCCACCAGCCGACGTTATCCTCCTGATATTTGTCGCAGTTATAGGTAACAAGACCGCTGTATACCTTTCTTACTTCCGAGATGAGGTGGCGCCATTCGGCCTCTCGCCGGTCGGTTTGCACCATTTCACAACCGATGCAGAACATCTCGCAACCGGTCTCTTCGGCGATTTGCGCAAAATGGAGAATATAATCGCGGTAGGAGGCGAACCAGTCGGACCATTTCGGTTCGCAAGGCACGTCTTTATCAAAGAAGTTGATATGCGCCCGCCAAGTGCCGTCGGCACAATTGACGATGGGCTTCAGGCAAACCTTAAGCCCAAGGGACTTGGCCTTTTGAATGGCCCATTTAACTTCATCATCGGTTACGGTAGGCTCGTTCCAGTACGGAATTTCTGTTGAAAACGCCGTATCCTGGAGAGCGGAGAAAGCGATGGCTGTCCAGTTGACGCCGGTATTCCTCGCCATCGTTTCCATGGATGCGGAAGCCTCGTCGTTAGCCCAACTGCCCCGGACGCCCATGAAACCCCAAGTCATACCAGCTACATATTCATCTAGCTGCTTCATTTCAACACCTCGCTTAGCTGTGATCATGATGTTTGTTATTGTTTGTTATAATTTTATATAACAAATTAGCTACCTTATGTTTAATATAAGTCTAACACCCGATGATTTCAACACTTTAATTTTTGAGTGATTGGATCTTACGAACCCGAACATAACAAAAACCGCCGATATAACCGGCGGTTTTTGCGATAGGTCTATGATTTGGAATTTTATTTGTGTTTGTTATTTATTTTTACTTGGTCAGCTTCTAACGTACGAACGGAATCCCGATAAATAATTTTGCCTTGTACGAGAACCCGGCCGTTCCGGCGGTTCGGGTTGGACACTTTGTCCATAATCGATTTGACGGCCGTCCGCGCCATCTGCTCGATATCCACTTCCACCGTAGTGAGCGGAGGGGAGGTAAGCGTAGCATAGAGATCATTATCGAAGCCGACTACGGAGCAATCTTCAGGCACCTTATATCCCGAAGCGTTTAAAAACTCACATAAGTTGTATGCTACCTGGTCGCAGTTGCAGACGAAGGCGGTCGGCATTTTCTCCGGAAGTTCGATATCGATATAATAGCCGCGCTCGTCGCGATCATTTAGCAACAGCCGGTCTTCAAAAGCTAAACCATGCTCAAGCAAAGATTTGTAGTAACCGAGAAAACGGTCCTGGATACTGCTTGTAGAGTATATGTTGCCTACATAAGCAATGTCACGGTGTCCACTCTGGATCAAATAGTTGGTCAATTCATAGGCTCCATAAAAATTGTCCGTGACGATCGAATCGATCGCCGCATGCTCGTCATAGAAATCCAGAAACAGCTTGGGCAGGTCCATATTTTGAACCGTTTCGATATACTTTTTGCTGATTTGGCCCAAAATAATAATCCCGTCGACCTTGTTCTCACTGTAAACCCGCGGAAAGTTCAACTGTTCCTCGTCTTCGCTGCTTAGTATATTCAGGATGCCAAAGTAGCCGTAATGATCCAGATGAATAGCAATTTCCTGATAAACCCGGAGGTAAAAAGAATCGTTCATGCCCGTAAAACGTTGCGGGATCATGACCCCTATATTATAGGAAAGTCCATCCTTAATGGATTTGGCCGCCGAATTAAAACGGTAACCCATCTCACCGGCGACTTTTTTGATCGTAACCTTCAGGCTGTCGCTGACTCCTTCTTTATCGTTTAGCGCTTTTGATACCGTTACGCTACTGACCCCTAATTTATTAGCGATATCTTTCATCGTAATATTACTTTTCATTAACTTCATTCACCGTCCTGTTAAACTTTATCCGGAATCAGCTTAACTAATATAAAATCAGTATACATTTATCGTTAATAAAGATAAAGAGACAGACTCCGATGTTTCTATTTAAGCTACAATTAACTTAACACATAAACTAATTAATTAACTAATATTAATTTCGTAATTGACGGGAAAGCGTATTCAAGATAGAATAAAAAAGTAGTTTATCGATAACTTAAATAGTTAAGTTGAAAGGGGTTAATGAAGTGAAGAAAAACAAAGCACTATTTGGTTTCATGGCATTGGTACTCGTACTCTCAATGCTGGCAGGATGTGGAAAGAGCAATAACGCGGCGGAAAACAACACGCCTGCAAACAACACGGGGGCGAACAATTCTTCGTCGGAACAAACAGAGAAGAAAATCGCCGGAGAAATTACCGTGCTCACTCAGAGAACAGATATCGTAGATACGGTGTTCAAAGACTACGCTGCAGAATTCAACAAAAAATATCCTGACGTTAAAGTCAACTTCCAAGCTTTGTCCGATTACGAAGGTCAAATCACGGTTCGTATGAACTCCGATGATTACGGCGATGTACTGCTCTTGCCGACAAGCATTCCGCTTAAGGATTCTCCTGATTTTTATGAGCCGCTTGGCGAATTGTCCGAACTGAGCAAACAGTATATCGGTTTGGAAGAAAGAACTGTGGACGGTAAAGTTTACGGGATTCCGACTGCCGTGAACTTCTCAGGCATTCTGTACAACAAAAAAGTGTTTGCGGATGCAGGCATTACAACAGCGCCTAAAACACCTGAAGAATTCTTGAACGCTTTGAAAGCTATTAAGGATAAAGGCGATGCGATTCCTTTGTACACGAACTATGCTGACAGCTGGCCTTTGACCCAGTGGGAAGCCGTACTGACCACAGTAGCAGGCAGCGTGGATTATGTAAACGTGGAACAGCCGAACACGGACGATAACTTTGTAGCCGGCAAGCCACACTACGAACTTTATAAAGTAATGTATGACGCTGCAAAAGAAGGTTTGATCGAAAAAGACCCAACAACAACAAACTGGGAAGCTTCGAAAGCTGATATGGCGAACGGCAAAATCGGTGCCATGGTACTCGGTTCCTGGGCGATCGGACAAGTTCAAGGCTTGGCCGCAAATCCGGACGACATCGCTTATATGCCATTCCCTACAAATGCAAGCGAAGTAATCATGCCGCTTGCTGACGATTACACAGTCGGTATTAACAAACACAGCAAAAACAAAGATGCGGCACGTGCTTGGATCGACTGGTTCATTAACGAGTCCAACTATCCTACAGAACAAGCCGGCGGTATGAGCCCGGTTGTTGGCGCTCCGCTTCCTGCAACCTTGAAACAATTTGAAGGATCTGACGTGAAATTCGAACTTCAAACTCCTTCCCAGCCTGGTCAAGAAGGCCTGGTCGACAAAATTGACAAGGATGCCGAAATTGGTCTTTGGCAGCCGGAATTCAAGAAACGCATTATCGAAGCAGCCATCGGCAACTTGAACGAATCCTATGATGACATCATGAAGGATCTGAATGACGCATGGGTGAAATCCCGCGCGAAAGTAACGAAAGAATAACAGACCGACCAAGCATTTGACACCCGGAAATAAAAAAAATGGGAAACGCGCGCTAGGTGCGTTTCCCTTATATTTGACTTGTAGAGACAGAGACCATATGCAGTAAGATTATTGGAGGTGTGAGTGGTGTTCAAAAATTTAAGCTACAAAACACAGCGGAAGGTCATCATTGTCGCCTTCTCGCTAATTCCGGTCGTGTTATTGTTTACTTTCGCATATTTGCCCGTATTTAATATGTTCAAGTACAGCTTTACCGATTGGAACGGTTACAGCAAAAGCTATGATTATGTAGGTTTGGAAAACTACAAAACGATTTTTACGGATTCTAAATATTTTACCGTATTTAAAGTCAGTTTGTACTATTTCGCGGGCTCCTTTGTACAGATGGCCCTGGCCTTATATTTCGCAACGATACTTAGCTTCAATGTTCGCTTCAAGAATTTCTTTAAAGGCGTCCTGTTCTTCCCTTACCTGCTGAACGGGGTGGCCATCGGTTTTATTTTCCTGTTCTTCTTCAGACCGGACGGTACGCTTGATACTTTGATGCAGTCCATAGGCTTGGGTGCTTACACACAAGGCTGGCTGCTGAATCCGAAGATCATTAATATCTCGCTTGCAGGAGCATCTCTCTGGAGATACATGGGCTTCAACTTTATTATTTTTCTGGGCGCGATCTCCTCGATCGGCAAAGACGTGTATGAAGCCGCAGAAATTGACGGTGCCAACCGCTGGCATCAATTCCGGCACATTATTCTGCCGAGCATCAAGAGTATTGTGCAGTTAAATCTGATTTTGGCTATTAGCGGAGCCATCAGCGCCTTCGACATTCCATATATTATGACTGGCGGATCGAACGGAAGTAATACGTTCGTTATCCAGACCGTAACCACAGCGTTCAAATACAACAAGCTGGGCCTTGCTTCGGCCATGGCTGTCGTTCTGTTGTTTATCGTCATCATCGTGACTTTACTGCAGCGCTTGTTGATTAAGGAGGAGAAGTAAACATGTACAGACTTAAGTATACGGCGGCGAGCATTGTAAAGTACGCAAGCTTGCTCCTTGGCGCGTTTGCTGCTCTGATTCCGATCGCTGTAGTTCTGTTTGCCTCCTTTAAGACGAATAAGGAATACGGCGAAACCAGTCCATTGACGCCTCCGGATAACTGGCTTAATTTCGCTAACTATTCCAAAGCGTTTATCAACGGGAAAATGCTGCTCGGTTTCGGAAACACGGTCATTATCGTTGTTATTTCGATCATCGGGGCCACGCTCATCGGGTCCATGATCGCGTACGTACTGAATCGTTTCAAATTCCGGGGTAACAAGCTTCTGATGGGCGCATTTCTGTTGGCTACCTTGATTCCAAGTGTAACTACACAGGTCGCGACATTCCGGATCATCAACTTCTTTCATTTGGTGGATACCCGGTTTGCTCCAATCTTGTTGTATCTCGGGACCGATATCATCGCCGTTTACATTTTCATTCAATTTTTGGATTCCATCTCGGAATCGCTGGATGAATCGGCCATGCTGGACGGAGCGTCCTATTTTACGATCTACTGGCGGATTATCCTGCCGCTTCTGGCTCCGGCCATCGTTACGGTAATCATCGTTAAAGGCGTAAATATTTATAACGATTTCTATACGCCTTTCCTTTATATGCCGAGTGAGGACCTTCAGGTTCTTTCGACCGCATTGTTTAAATTTAAAGGCCCATACGGCTCCCAGTGGGAAGTCATTTGCGCCGGCATTATGATTACGATTCTTCCGATTCTTATCGTATTCTTGGCCCTTCAAAAATATATTTATAACGGATTTGCGCAAGGCTCGGTTAAATAAAAAAACATTTTTTCATTATGGAAGGAGATTGCATCATGACTACAGTCAACATTATTGGAGAGAACCTGCCGAATATCCCTTGGCAAGACAAACCGGAAGGTGCAGTAGGACCTGTCTGGAGACATAGCGAAAATCCGGTCGTAAAAAGAAATCCGGCCAAAGGCATCGCCCGTATTTTTAACAGTGCCGTAGTTCCGTATGAAGGAAAATTTGTCGGTGTATTCCGCGCCGAAACGATCAATGGCCGCCCTCATTTGCATATGGGGTGGAGCGATAACGCGCTGGACTGGAAAATTGAAGAGGAGCGCATTCCTTTCGTAGACGAGGCAGGCAAGCCTTTTCAACCGAACTATGCCTATGATCCCCGCCTGGTGAAGGTCGAAGATACTTACTATATCATTTGGTGCACAGATTTTTACGGAGCATCCATCGGCGTGGCGAAGACGACCGACTTTAAATCCTTTGTACGTCTGGAAAATCCATTCCTTCCATTCAACCGGAACGGCGTGCTTTTCCCGAAAAAAATCAACGGCAATTTCGTGATGCTCTCCCGCCCGAGCGACAGCGGACATACGCCATTCGGCGATGTATTTCTGAGCGAAAGCCCGGACTTCGTCTATTGGGGCAAGCATCGGCATGTTATGACAAAAGGCGGACAAGGCTGGTGGCAATCAGTTAAAATCGGCGGCGGTCCCGCTCCGATCGAAACTTCCGAAGGCTGGCTGATGTTCTATCACGGAGTTACCGGAACCTGCAACGGGCTCGTATACAGCATGGGCGCCGTGATCCTTGACAAGGACGAACCGTCCAAAGTCAAATACCGTTCCAGCACTTACGTCCTTACGCCGGAAGAATGGTATGAAGAGCGCGGGTTTGTACCTAACGTTATCTTCCCTTGTGCGACCTTAACTGATGCGGAAACCGGAAAAATCGCCATCTACTACGGGGCGGCGGATACGTATGTAGGCGTTGCCTACACCACGGTTCAGGAAATCGTTGATTATGTAAAAGCAACGCATGAAGAAGTAGGCGACGACTCCGAAATCGGAATTATGTAATCACTAATCACATCAAGTAATAATAGTCAGCGAAAACGGATAACTCTTATGGAATTATCCGTTTTTGTCTTATTAGGAGGAGACAACCATGGCTAACGATAAAGTGGAAGATTTGCTGAAATACACCGGGATCAGTCCGAAACCGGACGATTTTGATGCCTATTGGGATCGGGCGTTGAAGGAACTGGACGCTCAACCGCTCGATTACGAACTGGTGGAGGCTGATTTCCAGACGCCGCTTGCCGCGTGCTACCATCTGTATTTTACCGGTGTCGGCGGTGCAAGAGTGCATGCGAAATTTGCCAAGCCAAAACAACTCCAATCCGAAAAGGGACCCGGGCTCGCTCTGTTTCACGGTTACCATACGGGCAGCGGAGACTGGTCCGATAAAGCGTCCTACGCCGCCCACGGCATTACGGTGATCGCGATGGATTGCCGGGGACAGGGAGGGATGTCCGAGGACAATTTCATTACAAAAGGCACGACGTTGAAGGGGCATATCATCCGCGGCATCGATGAGGAAAATCCCGATAAATTGTATTACCGTAACGTGTTTCTCGACTTGGTGCAATCCGTCCGGATTTTAATGTCCATGGATCAGGTCGATGAGGAGAAAATTGCGGTGCACGGCTGTTCCCAAGGCGGAGCGCTTACGGTAGCTTGCGCTGCTTTGGAACCGAGAGTGAGTCTGGCGATCCCGGTATACCCTTTCCTGACGGATTATAAAAAAGCATGGGAAATGGAGATTACGTCATCCGCTTACGAAGAAATCGCTTATTATTTCCGGTTTATGGATCCGCTGCATCAGCGGCAGGATGAGGTTTTCAACAAGCTCGGCTATATCGATATTCAGAACCTTGCGGACCGGATCCGGGCCCGGGTTGTATTTGTGACAGGCTTGGCCGATACGGTTTGCCCGCCTTATACGCAGTTTGCAACCTATAACAAGATTCAATCGGACAAGGAACTCGTCGTATACCATGAATATGGTCACGAGTACCTGCCTTATTTGGGCGACCGAGTTATGCAGGAATTATTGAAAATGTAATAAAAAGCAGGTCCTATCATGAGGAACAGGTTCAAAGGGGGAATTGGAATGAAGATCCATCAACCGCATCATACAAAAAGTCCTTATACCCGATTTCGCGAAATTGGAATTCATCCATCGAAGTCGGTAGGAGCACGTTTGTTTTTTATTTTTTTCGTAGCCACTTTGGTCTTCGTTTTGAGCCTGGGTATAGTTTCTTATCAAATGTCCAGAAACACGATTGAACGTAACGCAGAGCTGTCTAACCAGCAAACGGTCAATCAGACGGCGGAGAAGCTGGAGCTGGTGCTGAAGCGATACGAGGATTCGCTTCAGCAATCGATGTTCAGTAATGAAATACAGGATCTGGTACGGCAAGGATCGTTAAGCGGTACCGAAGCCAGACAACAAATCATCATCAAGCAGAAGCTAACTTCGGCGCTCGGAAACTGGGCGTTTTCTAACCCGGGAGTATTGGGCGTATATCTGATTCCTGAGAATGATGTCATGCAAAGCGTAACGTCCGGGATGAAGGATGATGCTTTCTTTGAGGGCGCCAAGCAGGCGGAGTGGTTCGAACAGGCGCTGGCAACGGACAAAACGGTCTGGATGGCGGAAAAGGAAGGCGGGCAGGGGCAAGGACCTTCAGCATTGTTCCGTTTGGCGAAGGCATTGCCGGGTTCGGTCGGGACAAGCTATGTCATCGTAGCCGACATTAAAAGCTCCGTATTAACTGAAGAATTGAAAAAAATAAGTCTTGGCGACAAGTCGGTGGTTCAGCTTATTTCAGCGGACCGGGATTTGATTGCTTCCTCGGCCGAGGCCGGGCAAGCGGGGCATGATGCCGTTATGGGTAACGTGGATCCGGAGCAGGAACGCGGGAGCCTGCATGGTAAGGATGAGGACGGGAACAAAAGCTTAACCGTATTCAGTACGCTAGGTTCTGCGAAGTGGCGGTTGATCAGCGTCATCCCTGTCGATGAACTGATTAAGGATGCCAAGAAAATCCTAATGACCACTTATTTATCCGCATTGATCGTAGCATTGATCGCAGTCGCCGTTGGCTTTTGGATGGCCAGAACGATCGCCGGTCCGCTCATTAATATGAAGATGTTAATGCGTGAAGCCGCCAAAGGTAACTTAACGGTGCGGATGAGCTCCCGAAGCAAGGATGAAATCGGAGAATTGTCCCTTTCGTTTAATGAAATGATGGAACAGATTACGGGGCTAGTCGATCAGACCGGCCAGACGGCGCTGGAAGTACTGGACACGGCCAGGGAGCTTGGCGAAGCTTCGCGCAAAACGGCGGTCTCGGCCAAAGAAATCGCAGCGGCTACCGAACAGATCGCCATCGGAGCAACGAATCTGGCCCAGGAAGCGGAGCGCGGCAACGAGCTGACGGAGCAAATGTCCGGGCAGATGCGGCAATTCATTGAAGTAAACCGGGAGATGGGGGACTCGGCGGTCAGTGTCGGAGAATCCAGTGAACGGGGGATCGGGCAACTGGAGGAGCTGGAAATCCAGACCGGTTTGACCGGACAAAAGACCGGAGCCTTGGTGGAGAGGGTAAACGATCTGAAAGAGACGACCTCCTCGGTGCTTCAGGTATTGGATGTCATGCAAAACATTACGAAACAGACGAATATTTTGTCGCTGAACGCGACGATCGAAGCGGCGAGAGCAGGAGCGGCGGGCAAAGGATTTATGGTCGTGGCCGATGAAATCCGCGGATTGGCCGAGCAATCCAGGCAATCGATCGAAATGGTCGCCACGATTGCGGACGGCATCATGCATGAAATGAATGAGACGGTTGCCGCTCTGTCCGAAGTGACGCCGTTATTCGGCAGGCAGAGGGATGCGGTTCAAGAGACGAATGAGATATTCTTTGCCGTCCGAGAGGAGATGAGGGCGTTTATCGAACGCTTGGACACGGTGACGGACTCGATCGGCCGGTTGTATGATTCCCAGTCCGTGTTGTCCGAATCGATGAGCAATGTAAGCGCCGTAGCGCAGCAATCCTCCGCGACTTCCGAGGAAGTGGCTTCTTTGAGCGGAGAGCAGCAGGATGTCAGCGAAATGCTTGTCCTTTTATCCGGAAAGCTGGAGCAGGCCTCGGCGAAGCTTAAAGAAAAATTGTCGGTTTTTAAGTTTTAATTCAAATTGGCTTTTGTGTTGTTTGTTATCTAAATATTATCAAAATATAATAATTATATTATTCAATTAGCGCTAACTTTATTGTTTTATTTGCTTCTTGATGCTAATATTTATGACGTAGACAAAAATATTAGTACCTGAAGGGAGGTTAGTGCTCATTTTTTTATTGCACTCATTATGAACTGAAGGGGTGAGGTTTTTGAAGAAAATTAGAAGAGGGGGAACAGCCGCCCTCCTGGCAGCAGTTTTGACGCTGCAGTTAGCGGTGCCGATGGGTTCCATTCAAGCCGCCGGTACGACGGTGGAGAAGGCTCAGACCATTGCCGTTCAGAGTGGAGCGCATTGGGCGCAGTCCAGCATCGATCAATGGACGGGCTATGGGGTAGTCAAAGGTTATCCGGACGGGTTGTTTCATCCGAATGAAAAGGTAACCCGGGCCGAATTGGCCACGATCATTAACCGGATGTTTGGTTTCTCAGCGAAATCAGATAAGCCGTTTGCGGATGTTCCGGCGGAAGCCTGGTACAGCGATTCCATGGCGATTGCAGGAGCCGCAGGGTACTATGAAGGATTTCCCGGCAACTTATCGAAGGCCACTGCCAATGTAACCCGGCAGGATGCTGTAACCTTGATTTCGAAAGCGTTCTCACTAACAAATGAAAGCGCTGTTAAACCGACGAATTACCAAGATGAACAAGATATCAGCGAATATGCCCGTAAAGCGGTTTCGGCATTAAGCGGGGCCATCTCCGGTTATCCGGACGGCACGTTCCGCCCGAACCAGCCTATGACCCGGGCAGAGCTCGTTACCGTGCTGGATCATCTGGTGAGCAAGTTTTATCATAGTGCGGGAACCGTTACGGGCGGAGAAGCTGCCGGCCATGTCATGATTAACCGGACCGGTGTAATTTTGAAGGACAGCAGCATCTCCGGAAATCTGTACCTGACTCCTGGAATTGGTAACGGGGATGCCGAACTGCATCAGGTAAAAGTACAGGGGACGGCGTTTGTATCGGGAGGCGGAGACCAATCGATACATATTGCCGACTCGGAAATAACGAACCTGATCGCTAATCGTATCGGCGGCAAGGTAAGGATCGTCCTGTCGGGAACGACTCGATTGGGACATGCTGACTTTAACACTGCGGCTATTTTGGAATTGGGGAACGGTACCGCAGTCTCCAGTATCACAATCGGCAGTGGAGCGGCCGGTACTACGCTGGAAGGACAAGGCAGCATCGGTGAAATCACGGTATTGGCTGATAATGTCGAGATTAACGGTCAGACCGCTGAAAAGAACAAGAAATACGCTCTTCAAGGCGGGAAATTACAGGTAATCACGCAATCAGGTACTACGCCTAATCCGGGTGGTACCGCCAACGGCGGCTCGAGTTCCGGTTCAGGGAGCGGCGGCGGTTCGGGGACCGATCCGGGGACGCCTGGAGTAAAAGGCGTGAATCTGGTAGATGATCAGGCGACGGCTGAGACGAAATCGCTGTTTGAGTACCTGAATGAAACGCGCGGTAAGAACGTTTTATTCGGGCATCAGCACGATACCACGGTTTCTTTTGCCGGGAAAGACGATCAAGGCCGAACCATATCGGACGTAAACAATTCAGTTGGAGACTATCCGGTAGTATTCGGTTGGGACACGCTTAGCCTGGATGGGCTTGAGAATCCTCCGGGCGTATCCGGAGATTACGAAGCGAGCCGCATCGCGCTTTCCAAAGCGATGAAGGAAGCATATGAGCTCGGCGGAATCGTGACGCTGAGCACGCATCCGTACAATCCGGTCACGGGGGGCACCTTCAATGATACGAGTAATACCGCGGATGCTACACAATCCGTTGTAGCTCGAATTCTGCCGGGCGGCGACGCAAACGGCAAATTCCGCGAATATCTGGATCGGATCGCCGCTTTCGCCAACCAGTTGAAGGACGATAACGGCAAACCGATTCCCGTATTGTTTCGTCCGTTCCATGAGCAAAACGGCGGCTGGTTCTGGTGGGGAGCGGCCACGACGACGAAGAGCGAATATGTGGAATTGTACCGCTACACAGTGGAGTATTTACGGGATGTGAAGAATGTAAGCAACTTCCTGTATGTATATTCACCGAACGGACCGTTTAACGGAAATCCGAATGAATACTTGACTACCTATCCGGGAGACGAGTTTGTCGATATTCTCGGCATGGACCAGTATGACAACAAGGAAAATGCAGGCAGCGAAGGGTTTTTGAACGGGCTTGTGAAGGATCTGGCCATGATTTCGAAGCTGGCGGACAGCCGCGGCAAGGTTGCGACCTTGTCGGAATACGGCTACAGCGCCGCTGGGATGAAAACGACCGGAAACAACGAGCTGAGCTGGTTTACTAAAATCACGGATGCTATCAAGAGCGATCCTGATGCCAAAAGAATATCCTATATGCTGACTTGGGCCAATTTTGGCGAAGGTAACAATTTGTTTGTACCGTATAAGGACGTTCCGGGAAAAGGCAGCCATGAGCTGTTGCCTGATTTCATCAAATTTTATAACGATCCTTACACGTCTTTCTCCAGAGATGTTAAGGGAGCGAATATTTATAACCGTACCGTCATCGCTGCGAGTGAAAAACCGTTTATGCATATCGTGACTCCTACGAATATAGGAACGATCAGCGAAGCGCCTTCGGTCATTCGTGCCAAAGTACTGAACACGGTACCGGCTAAAGTAACCTACAGTGTCGGAAGTAACGGGACGGAAATTGAAATGAAGCTGGACGCCGACGGTTATTATTCTGCTGAATGGCTTCCTAATGGGGCGTTAAACGGTGGAACGGCAGACATTACAGTCCGGGCCTACCTTTCAGGTGGAGCAACCCTGGATCAAACCGTTTCGGTATTCGTAAAAGTTCGGGAACTTGCCATCAAGCAATACACGTTTGATAAGGCTGACGATCTTGAAGCGGTTAAGAACAACGGATCTTGGCCTGAAACAATAACACTGGGCCTTGGTCATAGTTTAGTCGATGGAGATGGCAAGCTGGAATTCTTGGTATCCGGTCTGGAGGCTAAAGACACCTGGCAGGAGTTGAAACTGCAGTTGACTGACAAGGCCTTGTCGGATGTTGATTTGGCTAAAGTCAAGCGCTTGAAGCTGTCTGCACTCATTCCAGTGTCACTGGATGGAACTGGAGCAGCAATACACGCAGTTGCGATGTATCCGGAAAATTGGAGTCAGAAATACAACGCCACCAAGCAGTCATTAAATGAACTGGCTCAAGTAACGATTGCCGGCAAAGCTTACTACAAGTATGATGCTGTCATTGAATTAAATGATGCGGAGGCCGCTGCTAAAGCATCGGGATTGGCGGTTTCTTTAGTAGGAAGCTCGTTGCAGCAAAACGGCATCGAATCCATTTATGTTGACAATTTGGGTCTGTTCAGTGCTTATACGGCTCCGATTAAGGATACGAATCTAGTGGATGATTTCGAAGCCTATGGCGGATCCGATGATGCAGTATCGTCGAAGTATCCGAAAGCGGGCGGAGACGATGTAAGCGTTAGTCTAGATTCGGTTCACAAGCTGAATGGCGACTATGGAATGAAGCTGCAGTACGGTATCGGATCGGCTGGATATACGGGTGTGGGCAAAAACCTGGGCACCGTAGACTGGTCGGATAGCAATGCGCTGCATCTTTGGATAGCAACGGGAGATACAGGAGCCTATGCAGAAGAAGGCAAACCGCTCAAACTGGTTATCCAGCTTCAAATGGAGGGCAACAATTATTACGAGGCATACCCCGAGCTGGATGCCTCCGGCAAGAAAGAACTGACCATTCCATTCGGCGAGTTCAAACGCCCTTCTTGGAATACAGGCGGGCCGATCTCCAAGGAAAACCTGAAAAAAGTGACCGCCTTCAACATTTATGTGAATTCCATGGATAACGGCGCGCATAACGGGATCCTTTACTTTGACGATATTCGTGCGGTGAAGGACAGCAAACTTCCGGAAATCCCTGATAACGGACAAGAAACGCCAGGTTTGCCGGCGGGCGTGTTATACAAATTTGAGTCCGCTGGGGATGTCGATGGATGGAGCCTGGGCGAAAATTCAGCCAAAGCGCAAGCTCCAAAATTTGATGATTCCGAGAAGGCGCTGAGCGTTGAATTTCCTTTGGTAAACACGGGTAAATTCGAGAATGGCAAATCTAAAGAAGAGTTTGAAGTATACAATTCGACATCCAGTTTGAACCTTAAGGGTCTGGACAGCATTACCGCACAAGTGAAATTAAGCCAAGGCACAGCCAAAGCCCGTCTGTTCCTGAAGAGCGGATCGGAATGGACTTGGTCTGACAGCGGTATAGCAGCTGTCGATTCCAGCGGCTACACGAGCTTGACGATTTCGTTACCTCAAGTTGCAACGGGCGAAAAGGTAGATTTGAAAGATGTCAAGATGATCGGTATCAAGGTCGAGGATATTGGAAACGACGGCGGAAATGCCGTGCTTTATTTAAAGGATATTACTTTGAATAAAGCCGAGCCGCAGCTTTTCTTCGGTTTTGACAAGGATGCGGAAGGCTGGGCGAAAGAAGCGGGCAATGTCACAGTGACTCAGGCGGTTTACACGGAGGACGGGCAGGACTGGAATGTTCTGAAGAACGAAGTGAACTGGCAAGCAGATGGGGAATTTATGGCAGTCGGCAGAAAAGCTGCCGTAGACTTTAGTCCTTACGACGGTATCGAAGCGAAGGTGAAAATCGTTTCCGACATTCCAGGCGTTCAAGCTAAACTCTTCATCAAACTACGGAATGAAGGAATCTGGATCGATTCCGGCGCTTTTACTGATGACGGGGCAGGCTTCACGACATTGCGAATTGATTTTTCCAACATGAACCCATATCTAAACGATCTCACAGCTCCTCCTTTTACTAAAGAAGATCTAAAGGCAGGCAATATTGTAGGCGTCCAAATTGTTGCACCGGACGGTTTCATAGGAGATGCAATCGTATATATTGATGAAGTAAAGGGATATCATAAGAACTAATAACTTACAGTTTGATCAAAAGGAGCGGATTCCCCGTTAGATCGGAGGATCCGCTCCTCTTGTATTTAGATTGAAACCGGAGATAGAACTATACAGCGCTTCAATGCTATAATGTTGTGAATCAAGCAATGTTTCCACAAATAGCAATAAGATGTCTGGAGAGAATGTTATGAGCCAAAAAGTAACCATGCAGCATGTGGCGGATGCGGCAGGAGTATCCAAATATGTCGTTTCAAAATCGCTTTCCGGCAAAGGAGGCGTCAATACGGCGACCAGGGAACGCGTGCTGCAGATGGCCGCAAAGCTGGGTTACCGGTTTCAGGCACGCACAACCGGGGCTGACGGAGGATCGCCGGATGGGGATGAAACGGGGAAAACAACGGTTGTGGTGCTGCTCCCTAATGTGCGTTATCAGCTTCTGGATTCGGTATACTGGGGACGGATCGTGGACGGGATCACCCAGGAGCTGGAGGAGAGTAATGCCAGAGCTGTCGTGATTACGGATCAGACCGCGGACAGTTTTTTATCCCTGGTCCATCAGGACAATATACAAGGCTTTATCGGGGTCGGACAGGTCAGTCCCCAAGTGCTTCAAGAGGTCGGAAGACTACAGGTGCCCATCGTGCTGATTGATCACGAGGAACCGCTGGTTAAAGCCAGCGAACTGTTTGCCGACAACAGGGAGTGCACCTCCCAACTCACGCATCATTTAATCTCTTTAGGGCATCGCTTCATTTACTTTGTGGGGAATACGGATTATTCATTGAGTTTCCTCAGCCGCTGGAAGGGATATAAGGATGCGATGGAGGAAGCCGGGCTGGAAGTGCCGAAGCAGCATCCGCTCACAGGTCTTCAAGGTGAGACAAGGGTTGAGCATACGGAGCAGATTCGATCCATTCTGGAGGATATGAAGGGACAGGAGGACTTCCCGACCGCATTAGTCTGCGCCAATGACGCCATCGCGACCTGCGCGGTAAGCGCCTTAAGAACGATGAATATTGGCGTTCCCGATCAAGTATCCATTACGGGGTTCGATAATATTGAGGATGCTTTTTTGTCTGAGCCTCGGCTTACTACAGTAAATGTTGAAAAAGAATTGATGGGCAAACGGGCAGTGCAGGTTCTGTTCAATCATATGAACCACCCGGAATTTCCGAAGGAGACGATTTATATGTCGGCTTCCATCATCTACCGGGATTCGATTACGAACCCGCCTGAGTCATAATTGAGATGAATTGTCCACTTAGCGGTCTCACTCATTGATGCAACCCTTTGCAACTGATATAATAAATTGATTGTACTTCAAGGATTTGTGGTGGGGGTAAGGATGACTGACATTAGAGCAAGACAAGAGAAGATACGGAATTTCAGTATTATCGCTCATATAGACCATGGTAAATCGACGCTGGCGGACCGGATACTTGAATATACCGGGGCGCTGACCTCGCGGGAAATGCAGGAGCAGGTTCTGGACAAGATGGATCTGGAACGTGAACGGGGCATCACGATCAAGCTGCAGGCCGTACGTTTGACCTATCGCGCAGACGATGGGGAAGAGTACCTGCTTAATTTGATCGATACGCCGGGACACGTCGACTTCACTTATGAGGTCTCCCGAAGCCTGGCCGCTTGCGAAGGGGCTTTACTTGTGGTGGACGCGGCGCAGGGTATTGAAGCTCAAACCCTGGCCAATGTGTATCTAGCACTGGATAACAATCTTGAAATATTGCCTGTCATCAACAAAATCGATCTTCCGAGCGCGGATCCGGAGCGGGTGAAGCAAGAGGTCGAGGACGTGATCGGGCTGGATGCCAGCGAAGCCGTGCTTGCTTCGGCGAAGGCCGGAATCGGCATCAAAGAAATTCTGGAACAGGTCGTCCAGAAGGTTCCCGCTCCGACGGGAGACCCGGACCAGCCGCTCAAAGCGCTGATTTTCGATTCGCATTACGACCCTTACAAGGGCGTTATCGTTTATGTGCGCGTCGTTGACGGACACATCAAGTCCGGTTCGAAAATAAAAATGATGGCGACGGACAAAACCTTCGAAGTTATCGAGGTCGGTGCCTTCAAACCGAGCATGACGATTGTGGACGAGCTGAAAGTCGGAGACGTAGGGTTTATCGTTGCCGGCATCAAGCATGTGGGCGACACCCGGGTCGGGGACACGGTAACAGACGCGAAGAATCCGACCGCAGAGCCGCTGCCGGGTTACCGGAAGATCAACCCGATGGTTTACTGCGGTCTCTATCCGATCGAAACCTCGGATTATAACGACCTTCGCGAAGCGTTGGAGAAACTGCAACTCAACGACGCCTCGCTCAGCTTCGAGCCGGAAACGTCTAGCGCACTCGGCTTTGGTTTCCGCTGCGGATTCCTCGGCCTGCTGCACATGGACGTTATCCAGGAGCGCATTGAGCGCGAATTCAATATTCCGCTCATTACAACCGCGCCGAGCGTAATTTATCGAATCACCCTGACGAACGGAGAGACGATTTCGATCGATAACCCTTCGAACTATCCGGAGGTCGGAAAGATCGAATACGTGGAAGAACCTTATGTGAAGGCAGCCATTATCGTTCCGAACGATTTCGTGGGGACCGTCATGGAGCTTTGCCAAGGGAAACGCGGCGAATTCGTGAATATGGAATACCTCGATACGACACGGGTAACGATCACTTATCAGATCCCGCTGGCGGAAATCGTATATGATTTCTTCGATCAGTTGAAGTCGAGCACGAAGGGATACGCCTCATTCGATTACGAGTTGTCCGGCTATCGCCAGTCCAATCTGGTTAAGATGGATATTTTGCTTAATAGCGAACAGGTTGACGCTTTGTCCTTTATCGTACACCGGGAACGTGCCTACCATCGCGGACGGATCATTTGCGAGAAGCTGCGTGAGCTCATTCCGCGGCAAATGTTCGAGGTGCCGATTCAGGCATCCATCGGAACGAAGGTCATCGCTCGCGAAACGGTCAAAGCGATGCGCAAGAACGTCCTCGCCAAATGCTACGGCGGTGACATTTCGCGGAAACGGAAGCTGTTGGAGAAGCAAAAGGAAGGCAAGAAGCGCATGAAGCAAGTCGGCAATGTCGAAGTGCCGCAGGAAGCTTTTATGGCGGTACTGAAAATAGACGACAAATAAAAATGCGCGTCGGTGTGATCGACGATCCAAGGAAAGCCTGCGGGCTTTCCTTTCCTTGTAGGAGCCGAATCACGTAAACAGCCAGTTACTATAGAAGAAGGCCATACCAAGAGCTGCAAAAACTGTAGCGAAGCAATATTAAGGAGGCATTACCATGAATCGGATCACAGATCAGCAGGGCCAGGGAATGCCTGAGCTTGGGAAAGAAAACGATGCCGCTCCCAAGGCGGTTTATATACACATTCCTTTTTGCACGAACAAGTGCTTTTATTGCGACTTTAATTCGTACGTGCTGAAGGATCAGCCCGTGATGGATTATTTGCGGGCGTTGGATCGAGAGATGGAGCTGACCGTACAGGCAACCCCTCCCGGTGAAATCAAGACGATTTTTGTCGGCGGAGGTACACCGACGGTGCTTAACCCGCAGGAGATGGAGTTCTTCCTGAAATCGGTTCGCAAAAACTTTCCGGACTGGGCGGAAGACATCGAGTTTACTATGGAAGCAAACCCGGGTACGACGGATGCCGAAAAGCTGGCGGTCATGAAGGCCGGCGGCGTCAACCGGGTCAGCTTCGGAGTTCAGGCGTTCCAAAATGAGCTGCTCTCGGGAATCGGCCGGATTCATAATACGGACGATGTTTACAGGAGCCTGGAGAATGCCCGCGAGGCGGGACTTCATAATTTGTCGATCGACCTGATGTTCGGTCTGCCGAACCAGACGGTCGAAATGCTGGAGTACAGCGTCGGCCGGGCGCTGGAACTGGGGCTGCCGCATTATTCGATCTACAGCCTCAAGGTGGAGGAAAACACGCTGTTCCATACGCTTTTTCAAAAAAATCAGCTCCCGCTTCCCGGTGAGGAAGATGAACTGAAAATGTACCTTCTGCTTATGGAGCGCATGAAGGCCGCCGGATACAAGCAGTATGAGATCAGCAATTTTGCCAAGCCGGGCTATGAGAGCCGGCATAATATTACTTATTGGCGAAATGAGGATTATTACGGGCTGGGCGCCGGAGCCCACGGTTATGTCAAACGTCAGCGCCATATGAATATTAAGGGCGTCAATCCGTATGTCGAAGCTGCCAAGCAAAAGCTCCCGAGACTGGACCAATTCCCCGTATCTAAGGAAGAGGCCATGGAAGATTTCGTGATGGTCGGCCTTCGCATGCTGGATGGAATCCGCATGTCCGATTTTACCGCCCAATTCGGGGTTACGCTGGAGGAAACGTTCCGTAATCAGCTGCATAAGATGACCTCGGCGGGTTTGTTGGAGATGCATGAAGATCATGGCGGTTATCGTCTCAGCGAAAAAGGAGTTCTGTTCGGCAATGAGGTGTTTGCCGAGTTTATCGGCGCATTGACGACGTAATCGGGTTGATCGGCCCTGCACTGGAATTGTGAGCTTGTGCAGATAATTACGCATTTTCTCTCTTGAACTTTTATACGCCATCATGTATATTTATTCATATCAGTTTTTAGGATGGGTTCGAGGGGGAGAGACTATGCAGGCCGTAACCGTGTGCAGACAAGCGACAATTGAAGATGTCGAGCCGATTTATATAATGATTGAGAATTACAGTCGTCAAGGGATTATGCTGCCGCGCTCCCGCGCCGTGCTGGAACGGCAGATCCATGATTTTGTCGTCGCTGAAATTGACGGAATCGTCGTAGGCTGCGGTTCGTTATGCAAGCTGGGTGAAGAACTGGTGGAAATCCGGTCGCTTGGCATTGCGGAAGGTTACAAGGGCCGGGGACTCGGATCCATGCTCGTTGAGCAGCTTGTGCATGAAGCCAAGAAACGCTCGCTATTCAAGGTAATGGCTTTGACCTATGAGGTTTCTTTCTTCTTGAAGAACGGATTTACCGTAGTGGAAAAAGAAATTTTTCCCGAAAAGGTTTGGACGGATTGCGTAAACTGCGCCAAGCAGCATGCTTGCGATGAAATAGCCGTACTTAAGATACTGAACTGACTTGACAATCGTCAGGTTGGTTTGGTATTTTTGTATTAGTGATTAGCACTCAACAGACTAGAGTGCTAACGAGCTTCAAACATTCAGTAAACAGGAGGGATTTCCATGTTGACGGAACGCCAAAGAATGATTCTGACGGCTATTGTAGATGACTATATTCGATCGGCGGAACCCGTGGGATCCCGAAGCATCTCCAAACGGGGGGATGTCGGGTATAGCCCGGCTACCATCCGCAACGAGATGGCCGATCTGGAGGAACTCGGATTTCTGGAGCAGCCGCATACTTCGGCCGGACGCATTCCTTCCCATAAGGGATACCGGTACTATGTGGATCACTTGGCTCCACTAAATCTGCTTGAGCCAAACGAGTTCAAGATGATGAAGACTTTCTTCGCGGAAAAATTGAATGCAATCGAACAGGTTGTGCAGCATGCCGGAACGATACTGTCCCATATGACGAATTACACTTCCATCCTGCTTGGGCCGGAAGTTTTTCATACGTCTCTGCGGCATTTTCAGCTGCTTCCGCTCGGCGAGAACACGGCGGTTGCCATTATTGTGACAAGCACGGGCCAGGTCGAAAACAAAACGGTTTCGATCCCGTCCGGAGTTTCCGTGTCCGATATGGAAAAGGTCGTGAATTTGCTTAACCGGAAGCTTACAGGGGTACCTATTTATAAGCTGAAGACGGCTCTATACAACGAAATCGGGCAAGAGATGCAGCGGCATGTCGAACATTTCGAGGAACTGATGAACGTACTGGATGAAGCGCTGGATGGCGGTCAAGACGGACAGCGTCTGTTTCTCAGCGGAACGACAAATATGCTGAATCAGCCCGAGTTCAGGGATATCGATAAAGTGAAAAGCATACTCGACCTATTCGAAGAAACGCCGACCTTAATGAAAATGATGATTTCAGCGTCGACGGGCACCGGCATTCAAGTAAGGATCGGGACCGAGAACGACCACCAGGCTTTCGCGAACTGCAGCCTGATTACGGCGACTTACGCCATCGAAGGCGAAGCCGTAGGGACGATCGGCATTTTGGGACCGACCCGTATGGAATATGCCCGGGTGATCGGGATTTTGGATATATTATCTAAAGACTTGACCAAGTTTCTATCCCGGCTGCATTAATAATGAAAATGAGCAAACTAAGCGTACCAGACAACATGGCAACATTTATAGCTAAGGAGGTGACATCTTGAAGGAACAAGAGCCGATTCAGGATAACATCCAGACGGGTGTGGAAGAAGAGTTTAATATGAACGGTACTGAGAATCAGGACCCGAACCGGGTGGAAGAGCCCGAGGTGTCCGCAGAAGAGGTTCAGGAGACTGGATCTGTAGGCCAAGCCGAGCTGGACCAATTGCGGGCTGAAGCGGAGGACCACAAACAGCGTTTGCTCCGTACGCAGGCCGATTTCGATAATTTCCGCCGTCGCACGGTGAAGGAGAAGGAAGAGCTTGGTAAATACGCTTCCTCCAAACTTATCGTCGAATTGCTGCCGGTCATTGATAACTTTGAACGCGCATTGGGCACGGTGTCGGAGAACGCAGATGTTTCTTCTTACGCCAAAGGGGTGGAAATGATTTTCCGCCAGTTTGAAGGTGTATTAAAAGCGGAAGGCTTGACTCCGATGGAGTCGGTAGGCACGCCGTTTAATCCCGAGTTTCATCAGGCGATCATGCAGGTCGAAAGCGATGAATATGAGGAAGGCATCGTTGTGGAAGAAGTTCAGAAGGGTTACCTGCTGAAAGATAAAGTGCTTCGTCCGGCGATGGTTAAAGTCAGCGGTTAAACTGAACCGAACAGAAATTATGAAACAGCAACCAATTAAGGAGGATAATTTCCTATGAGTAAAGTAATCGGTATTGACCTTGGAACCACAAACTCTTGCGTTGCGGTTATGGAAGGCGGCGAAGCTGTCGTAATTCCGAACCCGGAAGGCGCGCGTACAACCCCTTCGGTTGTAGGCTTTAAGAAAGACGGCGAGCGCGTTGTCGGTGAAACGGCAAAACGTCAGGCGATCACGAATCCGGACCGTACAATCATGTCGATCAAAAGACATATGGGTACGAACCATAAGGAAAGCATTGACGGCAAAGATTTCACGGCGCAAGAAATTTCCGCAATCATTTTGCAAAAATTGAAATCGGACGCCGAAGCCTATCTTGGCCAGCCTGTAACACAGGCGGTAATTACGGTGCCTGCTTACTTTAACGACAGCCAGCGCCAAGCTACCAAAGATGCCGGTAAAATCGCCGGTCTTGAAGTATTGCGCATCGTCAACGAGCCGACTGCTGCGGCATTGGCTTACGGTATGGAGAAATCCGAAGATCAAACAATTCTCGTATATGACCTTGGCGGCGGTACCTTCGACGTATCGATTCTGGAACTCGGCGACGGCTTCTTTGAAGTTAAAGCCACTAGCGGGGACAACCGTCTCGGCGGCGACGACTTTGACCAAGTCATCATCGATTATCTGGTAGCAGAATTCAAGAAAGACCAAGGCATTGATCTGAGCAAAGACAAAGCGGCTGTACAACGTTTGAAAGATGCTGCTGAAAAAGCGAAAAAGGAATTGTCCGGCGTTCTGACGACGACCATTTCGCTTCCGTTCATCACCGTTGCTGACGGCGTGCCTCAGCACTTGGAATTGAACCTGACCCGCGCTAAATTCGAAGAATTGTCCGCAGATCTGGTTGAACGGACTTTGGGACCTACTCGCCGTGCACTCAGCGATGCCGGCATGACTCCTGCCGACATTAACAAAGTCGTGCTGGTGGGCGGATCTACCCGGATTCCTGCTGTACAGGAAGCCATCAAGAAACTGACCGGTAAAGAGCCTCATAAAGGCGTGAACCCTGACGAAGTTGTTGCCTTGGGCGCAGCCGTACAAGCGGGCGTTCTGACCGGCGACGTCAAAGATGTCGTATTGCTTGACGTAACTCCGTTGTCGCTGGGGATTGAAACCGCTGGCGGCGTGTTTACGAAAATGATCGAGCGCAACACAACGATCCCTACAAGCAAATCGCAAGTCTTCTCGACCTATGCGGATAATCAACCAAGCGTTGAAATCCACGTACTTCAAGGGGAACGCGAAATGGCTGCAGGCAACAAGACCCTCGGACGCTTTATGCTGGGCGACATTCCTTTGGCTCCGCGCGGCGTGCCGCAAATCGAAGTCAGCTTCGACATCGATGCCAACGGGATTGTCAACGTGTCGGCTACCGACAAAGGCACTGGCAAGAGTCAGAAGATCACAATCACTTCCTCCAGCGGCTTGAGCGATGATGAAGTGGAACGCATGATGAAAGACGCCGAGCTTCATGCCGAAGAAGACAAGAAGCGCAAAGAACTAGTTGAAGCCAAAAACAACGGCGACCAACTGATCTACAGCGTTGACAAGACGCTGAAGGACCTTGGCGATAAAGTCGATGCGGCTGAAACGGAGAAAGCGAACGCAGCGAAAGAAGAATTGAAAAAAGCGCTGGAAAGCGATAACCTGGAAAGTATCAACTCGGCATCCGAAAAGTTGACCGAGATCGTACAACAGTTGTCCGTTAAGCTGTACGAGCAAGCGGCACAGGATCAACAACAGGCTGAAGGCGCTCAAGGAGCATCGGCTGCAGGCGGTAAAGACAATGTAGTCGACGCCGAATATGAAGTTGTGGATGAGGACAAGAAGCAGGACTAAGAACTGGGCTAAATCACAGGTTGCATGACCGGTGAATAGACTTAGGTGAACTGGGAAGGTCAAAGTGCGGGCTGTTTCCGTGCTTTGACTTTCCTTTTGCCGGATTAAGGAGACTTTGTTCCGGCACGCCAAGCAAGTCATAACGGGGGTGGAAGGATGGCTGAAAAACGGGACTATTACGAAGTGCTGGGCCTTGGCAAGAGCGCTTCGGATGAAGAGATCAAAAAGGCTTACCGCAAGCTTGCGCGTCAATATCACCCGGATGTAAACAAGGCGGATGATGCGGAGACCAAGTTTAAGGAAGTTAAGGAAGCGTATGATGTCCTGAGCGATTCGGGCAAACGCGCCCGCTATGATCAGTATGGACATGTCGATCCGAACCAAGGGATGGGCGGCGGCTTTAACGGCGGCGATTTCGGCGGTTTCGGCGATATTTTCGATATGTTTTTCGGAGGCGGCGGTGGTCGCCGGGATCCGAATGCCCCGCAGCGCGGGAATGATCTACAATACACCATGACGATCGAATTTAAAGAGGCGGTGTTCGGCAAAGAGACGGACATTACGATTCCACGGACCGAGAATTGCGATACCTGCTTCGGTTCGGGAGCAAAACCGGGAACCAAGCCGGAAACCTGCTCCGTCTGCCACGGCTCGGGACAACAGGAGGTCGTGCAGAACACGCCGTTCGGCCGGATGGTCAATCGTCGCGCGTGCAGCAACTGCGGTGGCAAAGGCCAAATCATCAAGGAAAAATGTCATACCTGCTCCGGCAGCGGCAAAGTGAAGAAGCAGCGGAAAATCCATGTCCGCATTCCTGCCGGCGTAGACGATGGGGCTCAGCTCCGGATGTCCGGCGAAGGCGAAGGCGGATTGCGCGGGGGACCTGCAGGCGATCTGTATATTGTTATCCGCGTGAAATCGCATGATTTCTTCGAGCGTGAAGGCGATGATATTTATTGCGAGGTGCCTCTGACATTTGCGCAGGCGGCGCTTGGCGATGAGATTGAGATTCCGACCTTGACGGAGAAAGTAAAGCTGAAGATTCCGGCAGGTACGCAAACCGGAACTTATTTCCGTCTCAAAGGCAAAGGGGTACCGAAGCTTCGCGGTATCGGACAAGGCGATCAGCATATCAAGGTCGTGGTTGTAACTCCTAGCAAGCTGAGCGATGAACAAAAAGATTTGATGCGGCAGTTCGCGGCGCTCGATGGCGAGCATACGCACGAGCATGAACAATCGTTCTTCGATCGGATGAAACGGGCATTCCGTGGAGATTGACCGTAATATAAAAGCAGCAGTCGAAGGAAAACCTTCGAACTGCTGCTTTTTTGTTTAGGGCCTTTAAGGAACATTACTGCCGGACTAATGCGGTGATTTCTTCATCCAGATCCAGCGTGATATCATCGCGAAAAGCACGGATACCGTATTCCTTATATACATATTGCATAATCGCTTCCAGAATATTGGATTCGACGATATATCGGCTTCTGCCGCCCGCCCAAATTTCTCCGGTATAGCCGGTGTCTTCATCCCAGCTGAGCTCCACTTGAACGTCGGTAGGACGAAGTCCTGTACGCTCGGCGGTATGAATGCAGATGGCGTTTATGATTTCGTCCATGCTGAGAACCATAGCTTAATATCGTCCTCCGCGGTTGTAGTCATCAGGTTGCGGTCGCTTCTTAAATCGGCGGAAAAGCCAAACGACAACGGCGATGACTGCATATATGGCTAGCAGGTTTACTGCGAGACCGAGGAGGTTGCCGAGGAAGCCCATTCCTCCGAATAGTCCGCCGAAGAGCATGCCGGCCAAACCGCCGATCATTAAGCCCTTCATGAAGCCTCCTCCGCTGAAGAATCCGCGGCCAGAATTATTTCCTGTCGTGGCTCCGGACTTTTTAGTACTGGAAGTATCGCCGGATTTCTGATAATCGCTGGTTGTCGACTTTTTGGGTGCCGGCGTGTAAGAACGTGGGCCGGATTTAAATCCGCCGCCGCGTTTTGCATCGACCAGGGCTGGTGAAGTGAAGGCGAAAATCAGCGTAAACGCCATCACGATCATCGTTAATTTCTTTAGCATTTGATGTGGTAACCCTCCTATGAATTTTAGTATGATCTAATGCCATAACGGTAATACGGACTAGCTGTCAAAGCGTTTCAAATTTTAAAGATGCACAGAATAAACCATGAAGAAAGATAGCATTCTAATCGAAAGAACCGCACCGAAGGGGTTCACTTGACGTTTCAGCTAGGAAAGGCAGGGGATGGGAATGGGTGAAAAAAATATTTTGGCTTATTTCAAAAGCCCGGAAGAAGCGGAAGGCGTAGCCAGAAAGCTGAATGCGCTGCGGGCCGTTGAGGTATCGGTCGACCGTTTCAGCCGGTACGCCGGCGAAGGCTATGATCCGATGAACCCGATCACGGGGAAAGTGAGCAGCCTGGCGGCAATTACCCAGGATGCGATGATAACCAACACCTCGGCAGGGATATTGGCCGCAGCGGACCCGGCAGCCAGCGGCATGAGCCATGGCGGTCAAGGCGGTCCCACGGGTCATGACATATTGCTTACGGCTGTTGTGGACGAGGGGATCCACCACCAAGCGCTGAGAATCGTGGAAGAAGCCGGCGGACTGATGTAGGCCGGAAATATCATTGAATGACAATTGAAATCTGATAACCATGGAAGGAGAGAGTTTATTTATGAGCGAAAAGAATTTGGATCGCGTGACGAAAAGACAAACGGCCAAACCGTCCCGGCTCTCGATCGGACATAATGAGGACGTCGAATTCTCGGATGAACTGGCGGATCAAGAAGATTGGGAAGCCATTGAACGCAGTGAACGGGCTGATGCACGGCAGCAGGGCCAGCACAGCTCCTGGCCCGGGCGATAAGTTCTTGAATCTGTAATGCAACTCCACAGATTCATCCGGGAAACAGACCTATTAGGCAAGCAAGCCGTCGGAGAAAGCTCCGACGGCTTTTGTCATGATCAAGTTTAAAATGGATCTTGACAGTCCCTAGGAAACATAATATGTTGAAGGTAATTAATTTTTTCATCGAAATAATTAATTACCTAGGAGGCGTAATCCATGAAAATCTCGTTGGGCGGGTATTCTTTCAATCAATTGTTTTTGGAAGGGAAAATGGATGTATTCGGATATCTGGAAACGGTTAAATACCGTTACAGGCTGGATGCGGTTGATTTGTGGAACGCCCAGATCGCAGAGCGTACGACACCGATTCTTACCCTGGCGGATGGGAGCTACTTGCGTAAAGTCCGGGAAGCGCTGAATGAGAAAGAATTAAGACTGATTAATCTTGCCGTGGATACAGCTCATTTATGGGACCCGGATCCCGAGATGCGTGAGGCGCTTTACCAAAGCGCGTTGAATCATTTAAAGGCGGCGGTTATTTTGGGAGCCGAAACTGTCCGGATCGATACCGGAGGCTACGGTGAACAAGAATTCTCGGAGGAGGCATTTCATTGGATCGTCACCAAGTACCGGGAATATTGCCGGATTTGCAGCGATTATGGTATAAAGATCGGGCCTGAAAACCACATGGGTCCTTCCCTTATACCGAAGCAATTGGCCCGGATCGCTCAAGCGGTAGATGAACCGAATTTCGGTATTTTGGTTCATTTGGACCGATGGGACCAGGACAGGGAAGACGGCAACGAAATCGTGGCTCCCTGGGTCATTCATACCCATTTTGACGCCAACATCGCTGGATCAGAGGAGGCGCCCGACATCGTCCGGATGCTCCGCCGTTACGGTTATGAGGGCCACTGGGCAATCGAGTATAATGCACAGTCAAATCCATATATTGAAATCGAGCATGTCATAACGCAAGTAAAAAAACGACTGGCGGAAGCGGATATCTGATCCGCGGCAGAGACAAACAGGAGGAACAGAATGCAGAATGTAAAAATAGGACTTATAGGTGCGGGACAGATCGGAAAAATGCATTTGGATCAATACAAGAACATCCCGGGAGTAGAAGTGGCAGCCGTATGCGACGTTAATGCCGAAGAGGCCAGACAAGTAGCGGAGAAATACGGAATCCGGAACGTTTACAGCGATTTTCGTGAGCTTCTGGCTCAGGAGGATCTGGTAGCCGTGGACGTGTGCCTGCATAATAACCTGCACCAGCCGGTGACCTCCGCGGCTTTGGAAGCCGGTAAACATGTCTATTGCGAGAAGCCGATCGCCGGCTCTTACACGGACGGACTTCGTATGGTCGAGGATGCGGAAAGATACGGACGAATGCTGCATATTCAACTCGGAAAATTGTACGACACGGAGACGTGGGCGGCAAAGCGCCTCATAGACGAAGGAAAGCTGGGGAAGCTGTATCACGCCCGCTCAACCGGCTTCCGGCGGCGCAATCGTCCATTTGTGGACGGCTACGGCACCGCATCTTTTACGCGGAAGGAAACGGCAGGCGGGGGAGCCATGTATGACATGGGTGTCTATCATATCTCCCGGATGCTGTACCTGTTAGGAAACCCGCAAGTACAGCGGATCTCCGGGCAAGTGTATCAGGAGATGGCTATGAATGAGGAGCGCAGAGCGGCCAGCGGGTTTAACGTCGAGGAGATGGGTGCAGGGTTCGTCAAAATGGACGGAGGGATCACCTTGGATATTATCGAATCCTGGTCCCTTCATCTTGGCGGGCTGGAGGGCAGCTCGCTCGTCGGATCGGAGGGCGGGATCAGGTTTTCCGGCGCGGTCTCCGAGAAGGAGCCGAACCGTTTCTCTTATCATACTACGATCGCGGATCTGGACATGGACTGTACAGTGAATCTGGAATTGGCCGCGCTTCGGCATCAGCGGCTTAGTCCTTATCCGGATGCGTACGCTTCGTCGCAGCACCATTGGATCGCAGCTTTGTCGGGCCAGGTTCCGCTTCTGCCGACAGCACAGATTGCGTTAAATACCATGCTGATCAGTGAAGGGTTGTTCCTTTCCCATGAGATGGGTCGCGAAGTTTCGGCGGACGAAGTGAAACAGCGCTCGGTCTCTTGCTCCATTTCTTTGTAAAAACGGTTAGGCAGCGGTATAAAAAGAGATGTTTTTACGTGGAGAGGGGGCAATCCGGATGTCGGAAAGTACCGGCGGGATTCACCGCAACGCGTACCTGATGCTAAAAGTGTTCAATTTTGTTTTGTACGGTGCCTTGGCCATTTTCGGAACGTTCTTTGCTTTATACCTGAGGAATCTCGGAGTTTCTAATATCGCGATCGGGGCCATCCTGGCGGGCGGCCCGGTCGTGTCCCTGATCGCCAACCCGTTTTGGGCCTATTGGGCGGACCGGCTCCGCAACAACCGGCTGATTCTGATTATCACGCTGACGGCGGCGCTGATCGTAATGCAATTCGTTTTTCTGACGAACAATGAACCGGTCATATATGGAACCTTGCTTGCGTTTTTTCTTTTCCAAAGCCCTCTGTATACGCAAAGCAACAGTCTGATTCTGAATTCGATCCAAGGTACAGGGCTGAAATTCGGAGCCTTCCGCCTGTGGGGTTCATTGGGCTGGGCGCTCAGCGCCGCGGCTTTTGGTCCTGTCATCGGGTGGATAGGAATCAACCGGCTCTGGATCGTATTTGACGCCATGATGCTGTTGGCATTGGTGTTTGCCTTTTTACTGCCGACCGGAGGGGAAGGGAAGCGGAAAGACGTGTTTTCCAACAGCGGCTACCGCCAGGTGTTCGTGAACCGGCCCTTTATGCTTCTGGTCCTGATCGGCATCTTGGTATCCGTACCCAATTCGGTCAACAACACGTTTGTAGCCATCTATATTTCGGATTTGGGCGGATCGGCGTCGATCGTCGGCTGGTCGATATTTGCGACGGCTATTTTGGAGGCTCCCGTTTTTCTGCTGCTGGATCGTTTTCTAAAGCCTTCGCCTCACAAGATGATCGCCTGGATGGTCGTAGTCAGCGGTCTTTACTCGCTGAGATGGCTGTTAATGAGCTCGGTGGAAACGGCGGGCGGAATCGTTTGGATTCAACTGATGCACTGCGTTACTTTCGGAGCGTACTACTATATCGGGACACAGCTGACTTCGCTGCTTGTACCCGATTCGTTCCGGTCCACCGGGCAAGCTGTGTACGGACTGACCTGGGGCGGAATATCAGGCGTCATTGCCGGTCTGGCCGGCGGCTGGATGTTCGAATATTTGGGTCCCGTCACGCTTTACAGGATCAGTTCCCTGGTAACCTTGATGGGGGCCTTCGGATTTTTGTTCATGTTGGGGCTGACGCGAAAGTCGTTCGGGGATTCCGCCCTGGAATCCAAAGCCGGAACCGTAGGCAAATGATATAATGGGGAAATGAATAACAGCGGCAGGAGATAAGGTAATGAATAAAATCGGGAATCAACAAATGCTCCGGGAAATCAACAAAGCGCTGCTGCTGCACCTGATCCATGATCGAGGACCGGTGTCCAGGGTCGAACTGTCCAGGGAAACCAAGCTCAGTCCTTCGACCGTATCGATCCTGGTTGACGAAGTCATCAGAGAAGGACTTGTTCACGAAACAGGGACCAGCGGCAGCGGGGTCGGACGCAAAATGACAATGTTGGAGATCAAGGCGGACAGCGGGTATGTGGTAGGCATCGACCTGTCCAATCCGCGCTGCGTCTTGCTCGACATGAAAGGCGAACTAAAGGCCGTGCAAAAAATTCCGCGACTGTTAGGCGCTGAGCAGATCCGTGATGAACTTGCGGGGACGGTGATGTCGTTTTTGGAGCATCACGACATCGGACTGGAGCAGGTGCGGCGCATCGGTATTTCCGTGCCCGGCAGAATCGATGAGAGTAAGCAAACGGTAATCGGTGCGATCCCGATCGGGTTGGACCGCCTGGAGCTCGGGGCGATCATGGAGGAAGCGCTCGGAGCGCCGGTACAGCTGGTGAACGACATCGACGCTGCCGGTTTTGCCGAACGGTATAACGGAACGGCGCAGGGATTGCGTACCATTTTATATATCCTGATCGACTACGGCGTTGGAGCGGGGCTGGTCATCGACAACCACATTTATCGGGGAAGCAGCGGCCGGGCGGGAAGAACACCGGAGCTCGGGCAATTCAGCATGATCCGCTATGCGGAGAGCCTGAAGCTGCAGTTCCCTGAACATTTTGCGGAAACGGCCACACCGGAGCAAACCTTGCAGGAATTTACCCGGCTCGGCATGTCGGGGACAAGCCCGGTCTCTGATGAACTGGAACGTCTATTGAATGATATTGCTGCGGACTGCAACAGGATGTTGAATTTGATGAACCCGGAAGCCGTTATTCTAAGCGGATGGATTGCAGAGGAAGATGCATTGTTCGCCAAGCTGGCGGCTCGCATTCAGGAGCTGGAGCACGGGGTTCCCGAGCCCACTCCGGTGCAGGCCGCCCACTGGAAGACGAACGGAGCGGCCGTAGGCGCAGCCACACTGGGTCTGCATGAAATGTTCCGGATGATGATGATCGATTGATTTCGACTTTAATGAAGCGAAGCGATGAAAAGATAAAGCGACCAGGCCAGACAATCACTGGCCCGGCCGCTTTTGATTTTGTTTATTGGGGCATCTTTTGTCACTCTTTTCATTCTATAGTACAATAGATTTTATGCACGAATTCAAGGAGGAAAACTTACGATGATATGGAAAGAACTGACTATACATACAACCGAGGAAGCGGTGGAGATGATCTCCAATTTCCTGCATGAAGCGGGAGCGGGGGGCGTGACGATCGAAGAGCACGTCGATAACGACAAGCCGCGCGACACATCCCTGGGGCAATGGTTTGAAATTCCGCCTAACGATATTCCCGAAGGCGAGGCGAAGATCAGCGGCTATTTCCCCGAAGGAATCGATATGGAGGAAGTAGTCTCCCAGGTGAAGGAACGGACCGAAGAGCTTCGGGAATACGATATCGATCCCGGAAATCCGGTGATCACGGTAAGAGATGTCAGCGAGGACGATTGGGCGAACAACTGGAAGCAGTATTTCAAACCAATCCGCGTTTCCAACCGCTTGACCATTAAGCCGACCTGGGAGCAGTATGAGCCTGAGTCTCCAGAGGAGCGCATTATTGAACTTGATCCCGGAATGGCCTTCGGTACGGGGACGCATCCGACCACCTCACTCTGCCTTCGAACTCTGGAAGGCGTTATCCGCGAGGGAGACGAAGTCATCGATGTCGGCACCGGATCGGGCATTTTGGCGATCGGCGCATGCCAGCTTGGCGCTTCCCGGGTACTGGCGCTGGACCTCGATCCGGTCGCAGTGTCCAGTGCGATGGAGAACACGCGGCTGAACCGGTTGGAAGAGCAAATTCTGGTGGTGGAGAGCGACCTGCTGTCCGTCCTTAAAAAAGAAGGCGATGCCCAGGTAAATGTGCAGCTTCCGGTGCGCGTCGTCGTCGCCAATATTTTGGCGGAGATTATTTTGCTGTTTATTGAAGACGTGTATGAAGCCTTGCAGCCTGGCGGTTATTATATCGCCTCCGGAATATATAAGAACAAGGAACAAGCTGTCGAGGAAGCCTTGGTGGCGGCAGGATTTGAAATTGCACAGACGGCTCGGGATGAAGACTGGGTCGCTTTCGTAGCGAGAAAGAGGTAATCGATGGATTTTCTGGATAGTATATTGCGCGTTCCGCTAAGCCAGCTTCCTTTTTATTTGATCACGCTGGTTATTGCGTTTACGCTTCATGAGTTCTCTCATGCTTACTTCGCTAACAAATTCGGTGACCCGACGGCCAAGCTGCTTGGCCGGGTCACTTTGAATCCTGCGGTGCATTTCGATTTGCTCGGGATCATTCTGCTGCTGATTGCGGGATTCGGCTGGGCACGGCCTGTGCCCGTCAACCGGGACAATTTCAGCAGGCCGCGCCTGATGGGCGTAATCGTCTCCGTAGCCGGCCCTTTGAGCAATTTGCTGCTGGCGGTCGTGGGGGCCGCGATTTATGCGGCATTGCTGCAATTTGGCGTTGTTTCGCCTTTAATGGGCGACGATAAACTATCGCAAGCCGTTCATATTTTCTTCAGCTTGTTCATCGTCATGAACTTTTTCTTATGCTTATTTAACCTTATTCCGCTCCCTCCGCTTGACGGTTACCGGATTCTTGAAGATGTGGTGCCGCGCCGCGTACTGGGCAAGCTTCAGCAGTTTGAACAGTGGTCGGTGCTCATTTTCCTGATTATCTTAATCGTACCGGGATTTCAAAGATATACGATTGCTCCGCTGTATAATGCGGCCCATTCGTTGGCGGCACACTTTCTGATTTTCTTCCGCACTTTATTCGGGGCTTAAGGGACTGAAGAGATAAGATATTTTTACCGGGATCAGGTACTGGAAAGCGCAAATCAAAAGTTGTATGATGGTCTTTGGTGATTTTTAGTTCGATTTCAAGGAATGATGACGAATGCAGCGATATTTTATAGAGCCCGCACAGTTCGGGGAGAAGACGGTTACCATTACCGGCGATGATGCGAAGCATATCGGCAGAGTGATGCGCTCCAAGCCGGGGGATAAACTGATCGTCAGCGACGGGGAATCCCGCGATGCGCTCGCCGCGATTATTGCGATAGATCCGCAGGAAGTGACGGCGGAAATCATAGAAACGCTCGAACCTTCGGGAGAGCCGTGGTTTCGGGTGACGGTGGCGCAAAGTCTGCCGAAGGGGGACAAGATGGAGACCGTGATCCAGAAGTGTACGGAGATCGGAGCCGCCTCGTTTTTACCCTTTTTGTCGGAACGTACCGTTGTTCAATATGATGGAAAAAAAGAAGAAAAGCGTACGGCGCGCTGGCGTAAAATCGCCAAGGAAGCTGCCGAACAAGCGCATCGCAGCCGCGTGCCAGCCGTGGATTCTCCGGTATCCTGGCGCGAGCTGTTGAAGGGCTTGTCCGCTTATGATCTGGTATGCTTATGTTACGAAAAGGAGCACGGCCAGCAGCTTCGCGACGTGCTTAAGCCGCTCGTCGGCAAGCATCCGGCCGGACAGCCGTGCAGCATCGCCGTCATCGTCGGACCGGAGGGCGGTTTATCCGAGAACGAGGTGTCGGAAGCGGAAGCCGCGGGGGCTGTATCCATCGGCCTGGGCAGGCGTATCCTGCGGACGGAGACGGCCGCCATGGCCGCCCTGACTTGCATCATGTATGAATCTGGAGAAATGGGGGGAATGTGAGGATGCCATCCGTTGCATTTTACACGCTCGGCTGCAAAGTGAACTTTTACGATACAGAAGCGATCTGGCAGCTATTTAAAAACGAAGGGTATGAACAGGTCGATTTCGAACAGACGGCCGACGTTTATTTGATTAATACTTGTACGGTAACCAATACGGGGGACAAGAAGAGCCGGCAAATTATTCGCCGTGCCGTTCGGCGCAATCCGGACGCGATCGTGGCTGTGACGGGTTGCTACGCCCAGACTTCACCTGCCGAGATTCTGGATATTCCGGGCGTCGACCTGGTAATCGGGACGCAGGATCGCGAGAAAATCATTCCGTACGTCAATGAAATTCAAGCTCAGCGAAAACCGATCAACGCCGTTCGCAACATTATGAAAACCCGGGAATTCGAGGAACTGGACGTTCCCGATTTCGCGGATCATACTCGCGCCTTTTTGAAAATTCAGGAGGGCTGCAATAACTTCTGCACATTCTGCATCATTCCTTGGTCCCGCGGGCTGTCCCGCAGCCGGGATCCGCAAAGCGTCGTAGCTCAGGCTCGCCAATTGGTGGCCGCGGGTTATAACGAAATCGTGTTGACCGGGATCCACACCGGCGGTTACGGCGATGATCTGGACAACTACAGACTGTCCGACCTGCTTTGGGAATTGGACAAGGTGGAGGGCCTGGGACGCATTCGTATCAGTTCCATTGAGGCGAGCCAGATTGACGACCGTATGCTTGAGGTGCTGAAAGGCTCCTCGAAGATGTGCCGCCACTTCCACATTCCGCTGCAAGCGGGCAGTAATGAAGTGCTGAAGCGGATGAGACGGAAATATACGATCGAGGAATTCGAAGGGAAGATCAAGAAGATCCGCGAGTTCATGCCGGATGTGGCGATCACTACCGACATTATCGTCGGTTTCCCTGGAGAGACCGATGAGCTGTTCCGGGAAGGCTTCGAAGCAATTAAGCGGATCGGGTTCTCGGAAATGCACGTCTTCCCTTATTCGAAAAGGACCGGAACGCCTGCAGCGCGCATGGAAGACCAGGTCGATGAAGAGATCAAGCATGCAAGAGTGCAGGAATTGATCGATTTGTCCGAGCAAATGCAACAGGCTTATGCCGAGAAGTTTGTCGGACAGGTGCTGGACGTAATTCCCGAGCGCGATGAGAAGGGCGTTTGGGGAGAAGGCTTCGTGACCGGCTTCAGCGACAACTATCTGCAAATCAAATTCGACGGTTCCCAGGACCTGGCCGGCAAAATTTGCCGCGTCAAGATGACGAAGGCCGATGCGAATACGAGCGAGGGCCAATTGGTTCGCGTTCTGGATGAAACAGCGCAGGCGTTGGCGTAGATTTAAGAGGTTAGCGGGTAGACCCGTGGAACATAGGATGGGACATAAACAGGGATTTCACCCCGCCGGGGTTGAAGTCCTTGTTTTGAATCGGGGTAATACGGGGTAAGGAGGCGAGGATTATGCCGGACAAGGAAATATCCGCCGGAGGCGTTGTTTACCGCAAGAATGCCGGCCGGCTGCAGATTCAGCTTATTACGGACCGGTACGGCAGACTTTCTTTTGCCAAGGGAAAAAGCGAGCCCGGGGAGACGGTAGAGGAAACGGCGCTTCGGGAAATAAGGGAGGAGACCGGCATAGTCGGCAATATCGATGACCTTATCGATATTATCGCCTATACGTACAATCATCCCGTTCACGGAGCCGTAGATAAAGAGGTTCATTATTACCTCGTAGAAAGCCGGGGCGGCCAGCTTCGGCCCCAACTGGAAGAAATCCGCAGCGTGGCGTGGTACGAACCGAAGGACGCTTGGGAAAAGCAGCTGAAATCCGGGTATGACAACAATGATTTTATTTTGGAAAAAGCGCTGCGGATGCTAAAGCTGGAAGTTTAGTTTTAGAACAACCCCTATTATGTTCTTTGGGGTGCATTGGGAGTGCTATGAGACGTTGGCGGACGGTCCAGGCGCGCCCAAAATGGAAGATAGCAGATCGGCAGGGCCGCAAGTGAGCAGACCACATTGAATATCGTTTGTGAATGGGCGATCTGTGCCGCCGGATCGGAGGACAACCAGGCCGAGGCTGTTCCCAGCAGCGGCGTCAGCGGGAGAAACACCACTGCGCCCAGCACATTGAGCACGACATGCGACCAGGCGACAAAGCTGCCAGAGCGCGTTCCGCCGATGGAAGCGATCAGCGCGGTGACGCAGGTGCCGACATTGGAGCCGATCACCATCGCGATGCCGAGCTCAAGCGGCAGGGCACCGGTGCCGACCAGGCCCATCGTCATTGCGATCGTGGCTGCGCTGCTGTGGATCAGTGCGGTTAGCACAGCTCCGGCGAGCGCGCCCCAAAGCAGGCTGTCTCCCGCGTGGCCGAGCAGCCAGTCGATGATGCCGTAGGTTTTGAGCGCAGGCCCGGTCGATTGCATCCAGCGGATTGCAATCATGATGAGGCTGAATCCGGCGGTCGCCAGGGCGCCGAATTGGAGCGGCATGAGCAGGCCGGACCATTTGGCGGACCTCCAACCGGGGAGCATTTCCAATAGAGTGACGGCCGCGGCCCATACCAGAAAGGATATAAAGAGGAGCGGAACGCCAATACTGGAAATATCCAGGGCGATCAGTTCGGTGGTCAGGCAGGTTCCGATGTTGCCGCCGAGAATGATGCCGAGCGTGCGGGCATAGGACAACAACCCGGCGTTCACGAGCCCGATCGTCATTACTGTGAGAGCTGTACTGCTCTGAAGGACTGCGGATACGACGGTGCTGGACAGCAGTCCGGTCCAGGGCGTTCTCGTTGTGAGATGCAGCACCCGGATCAGCTTAGGGCCGGCCCAGGCATGAAGGGCGGACTCCATCACCTTCATGCCGAACAGAAAGAGGGCCAGTCCGAAAGTGACAGGAAAAACGATGGCGTGAAACATCGGTAAAGACCTCCTTTTTTATGCTCCGTCATTTATCGAACAACCTATACAAGTTACATATATGCCTCTTGGCAGAAGTCCATGCGGGGTACGGTACAGACTTATAGTGGCGATGAGAAAGCTGATGACAGCCACAGGAATAGGAACGGTAGTACTGTAGCAATTTGAACGAACAAACTAGTTAAGGAGTTGAGTGATTATCGTGGGATCCGTTATTTTATCGCGCAGCCGCAAGAAGCGTCTGGAACAGGGCCATCCCTGGGTTTACAAGAGTGAAATTGAGAGTGTGGAAGGAGAGCCGGCGGCGGGCAGTCTGGTACAGGTACTGGATCATCGGCGCCGGTTTCTGGCCACCGGGTATTATAATCCCGCATCGCAAATTACGGTTCGGGCCGTTTCCTTCGTCATGTTGGAAAAGATGGATACCGCCTTTTTCGTGGAGCGGTTTCAAGAATGCCTCAAGCACCGGGAGCGATTCGTTCATGAGAATGCTTACCGGTTTGTGTACGGAGAAGCCGACTTTTTGCCGGGCTTGATCGTTGACCGTTTCGGCGAAGTGCTGGTGGTCCAATTGCTGACCTTGGGCATGGATCTATGCAGAGACGCTATTGTCGAAGCGTTGGTTACTGTACTGCAGCCCGTCGGCATTTATGAGCGAAGCGACGTTTCCATTCGGGAAATGGAGGGTTTGGAGCAGGTTAAAGGACCGTTATACGGGAACCCGCCGCGGCATGTTACGGTTACGGAGAACGGCTTGAAGATCAAGGTCGACATTGAGCAGGGTCAAAAGACCGGATATTTCTTTGATCAGCGCGAAAACCGTGCTTCCATCAAGCCGCTCATGACCGGATGGGGAGCGCGCAGCGGCATAGAGCTGCAGGAAATACCGGATGAAGAGGGAGGGACCCGCCGGGTTCCGGTCAACCGCAAAGGCAAGGAAGTGACTTTCCCTTATTGGGATGGAGCGACGGTATTGGAATGCTTTTCCCATACGGGCAGCTTTACGCTGCATGCGTGCCAATACGGGGCTAAAAAAGTAACCTGCCTGGATATTTCCGAGCATGCGATCGAGAGTGCAAAGAGCAATGTGGAGCTGAACGGTTTCGAGGACCGTGTTGAATTTGTAGTTGCGGATGCATTTGACTACCTGCGCAGCCAAGTCAAAGGGCTGGCCGAACGCAGCAACCGGGCCGCGGCGGGCAGTGAAGCCAAAACCGACACTTCCGTCCCTATGACGGCCGGAGGCGGACGGACGTGGGACGTCGTGATCCTTGATCCGCCGGCCTTCGCCAAAACCCGGGGAGCGGTCAAGGGTGCCTGCCGGGGATACAAGGACATTAACCTGCATGGGATGAAGCTGGTCAACGAGGGCGGTTATCTGGTAACGGCAAGCTGTTCGTACCATATGCGCCCCGACCTTTTCCTGGAGACGATTCAGGAAGCCGCAGTCGATGCTGGGAAAATCCTCCGTCTCGTCGAATGGCGGGCGGCCGGTAAAGACCATCCGCAAATCCTCGGCGTGGATGAGGGACACTATCTGAAATTTGCCGTGTTCGAAGTCCGCAGCAAAAATTTCTAGTAGGATTTGCCGGAAAACATATTTTTACTATTTTAAGTAAGAAGTAACAACAACTAGATTAATCTGTTTACTCGTGTGATAATGAGATTACACTTGAGAGTTTCTTAAACTTCTTTAAATAATGGACTTTAATTGCAATCCTTTCTGGATGTTCCGGAAGGGATTGTTTTGTTGCAGGGCGGGGAACGTACATTCCTATTTTTGTCTGGTATGATATACTGGATAGTAAACTGTAGAAAAAACGGAGTATTAATAGCGCATATTGGCGAGGGATGGATGCCTTCGCAGGCGGGAGGCAATTTCATGTCATTACAATTCATCATAGGCCGCTCGGGCAGCGGCAAAAGCAGCCTGGTTCTGGAACAGATTACATCGAAGCTTCGCGAGGACCCGTCGGGTCCTCCGATGGTGCTGTTGGCTCCCGAGCAGGGAACATTTCAGATCGAGCAGGCGCTAGTCAGAGCCCCGGGTCTGCGGGGAACCGTGCGCATGCAGGTACTCGGCTTCCGTCGATTGGCGCTTCGCGTCATGCAGGAGACGGGCGGTGCAGCCCTTGTTCCTATCGGTGAGGAAGGGAAGAAGATGCTGCTGTACAAAATTCTCAGACGCCGCAAAGCGGATCTGAAGTTGTACGGTAACGGCAGCGATCAGTTGGGACTGATCGACCGGATCAATTCCCTGTACACGGAGTTGAAGAAGCATAATGCCGATTTTACCCGGCTCGATGAACATCTCCGCTTGCTGGAAGCAGCCGCTGGGGAATCTCCGCTGCTCAAGGACAAGCTGCATGACCTGAGCATCCTGTACCGCGAGTTCGACGCGGAGCTATCGAGCTTATACATCGATGCTGAGGATCATGTCGTCAAACTGGCCGAAGGCGCGCGGGACTCTTCTTACTTGCGCGGCGCCGATCTGTGGATCGACGGTTTTCACTCATTTACTCCGCAGGAATATAAGGCGCTGGGTGTATTAATGCAGGTTGCCTCATCGGTCACGGTCGCCTTGACGCTGGATAAGCCTTATGACGACGGCGCCCCTCCACATGAGTTGAATCTGTTTCATCAAACAGCGACAACGTACATGAAGCTGCGGGCACTGGCCGAATCGGTTGGCGTGGACGTGCAGCCAGCCCAACTGCTCAAGGCTCGCCCGTTTCCGAGATTCCGCAGCAGTGAGACGCTGTCTTATCTGGAGTCGGCCTATGACCGGAGGACGCCATGGCCGGGAAGTGCCGCACCGGATGACCTTGAGGAATCCCTGTCCCTTCGTTCGGCGGGAAGCCGCCGGACCGAGGTAGAGGGAGCGGCCCGGGAAATGTTGAGATTGGCGCGGGATAAGGGTGCGCGCTGGCGGGATATGGCGTTGTTTGTACGAAATCTCGGCGATTATGAGCACATTATCCGGCCGGTGTTTGAAGATTACGGAATTCCTTTTTTCATGGACCAGAAGGCTAGCGTTCTGCATCATCCGCTGGTTGAACTGATCCGCGGAGCGCTGGACGTGGCGTTGAAATTTTGGAAATACGAAGATGTCTTCCGCTGCGTGAAGAGTGAGTTCCTCCTTCCTATGGATGGAAGCCTGACGCGGGCGGATATGGACATATTAGAGAATTATGTGTTGGCCAGCGGTATCCAGGGATACCGTTGGACGGACGGACGTCCATGGAAAGGGACGCCAAGCCTGTCGCTGGAAGCGGACGAAGCTAGCCGGCACCGCGCCGAGAGCGAACGACTCCAGTTCCTTGAACGTTGCCGCGCAGCGGTGACGGTGCCGTTGTCTGCCTTTGAGAAGCGCTTAAAGCGCGCAAAAACAATACGGGACATGTGTGCAGCCGTTTATCTCTTGCTTGAGGAGACCGAGGCGCCGCAGCGATTGGATCTGTTGGCTCATCGGGCTCTTCAGGGCGGACATCCTCAGCAGGCGATGGAACATCGGCAGTTGTGGAGCGCGGTTCTCGACCTGCTTGATCAGATCGTGGAGATGATGGGCGAAGAAAACCTGGCTTCCGAATTGTTTGCCGGAATTTTGGAGACGGGTCTCAAGGATTTGCAGCTGGGTCTCGTTCCGCCGGCCATCGATCAGGTGTTGGTCGGCAGTACGGACCGAAGCCGGACGCGCCATGTCAAGCACGCCTTCCTGCTGGGCATTAACGAGGGAATCATGCCGGCGAATCTTCAGGAGGAGGGGATCCTGAGCGATCAGGAGCGTCTGCGACTGGAGGAAATCGGACTTGAATTGGCTCCCGGCATGACGCGCAGGCTGCTTGATGAGCGCTTCCTGATCTATGGAGCGCTTTCCGCGGCGGGCTGTTCGCTGTGGCTGAGTTATCCGACCGCGGACGAGGAAGGCAAAAATCTGCTACCCTCCGAAGTGATTCGGCATATGAAGCAGATTTTTCCGGCGGGAATGCTGCAAGAACAACAAATCGACGATGCTCCGCCGGCTTCCGCGCCCCGGGAGCAGCAGCTTGAATTTATCAGCCGCCCGGTTCCGACGCTGCCGCGGCTGATGAACCAGCTAAGGGCATGGAAGTCCGGACAGCCTATTTCGCCGATTTGGTGGAGCGTGCTCCAGTGGTATAAGGAGCGGCCCGAATGGGAGGAATATGTGGACCGTCTGCTGGGGTCGTTGGATTACCGGAATAGGGTCAGCGGACTTTCCCCGGCTACCAGCCGCAAATTGTACGGCAAGCGGCTCCGTACGAGCGTATCGCGAATGGAGAAGTTTTCAGCTTGCCCGTTCTCTCACTTCGCCTCACATGGCCTCAAGCTGAAGGAACGGCAGCTGTATCGGCTTAAGGCGCCGGATATCGGTCAGCTGTTCCATGCGGCGTTGAGCCAGATGGCGATAACCTTTAAGGAACAGAACCGAAGCTGGGGCAGTCTGACACCGGAAGAGTGCGTAAGGGAAGCGGATGCGGCGGTGGATAAACTGGCTCCCAAACTTCAAGGTGAAATATTGCTTAGTACGAAGAGGTACGGATATATCTCACGCAAGCTGAAGAATATCGTCGGCCGCGCCTCCGTCATTTTGGGAGAGCAATCCCGGCGGGGCAGCTTCGAGCCGGTCGGTCTGGAACTGGATTTCGGACCGGGGCGGCCTCTTCCGCCGTTGACATTCGAGCTCCCGAACGGCTGCGTGATGGAAATCGTCGGCCGCATCGACCGGGTTGATATGGCTGAAGGAGAAGACGGCGTTCTGCTGCGGGTCATTGATTATAAATCCAGTCAGACCGATTTGAAGCTGCATGAAGTGTATTACGGACTGTCGCTTCAAATGCTTACTTATCTGGATGTATTGCTGCGCTCGGCGGAAGAATGGCTTGGGCAGCCCGCTATGCCGGCTGGAACGCTTTATTTTCATGTGCAAAACCCTTTGCTCCAGAGCAGCAACGGACTTAGTGCGGAAGAGGCCCGGACCGAGCTGCTGAAGCGGTTCAAAATGAAAGGCCTGCTGCTGGCGGACAGAGACGTAATCGCTCAGATGGACGGGGAACTGGAAAAAGGACATTCCGAAATTCTGCCGGTGGCGGTGAAAGCGGATGGAGGCTTTTACAGCAGCGCCTCCGTCGCGACGCCGGACCAGTGGCAGACACTGCTCGGTTCGGTACGCCGAACGATCGTGGATATCGGCACCAGAATTACAGACGGTGATGTTAAAATAGCGCCGTACCGCCTCGGAACCGAGACGGCCTGCACGCATTGTGCGTTCAAGCCGGTATGCCGGTTCGAAGAGTCGATGGACGGAAGCGATTATCAAATTTTGAACAAGCCCGGTAAGGACCAGCTGTGGGAACTGCTGGAGGGGCCGGATGGAAAGAAGGATGAGACATGTTGACGATACCCAAACCGCCCGGCAGCTATTGGAGCGATGATCAGTGGAAGGCGATTTCGCTGTCAGGCGGCGACATCCTGGTTGCGGCGGCGGCAGGTTCCGGCAAAACCGCCGTGCTGGTTGAACGGATTATCCGCAAGCTGTCCGCTTCCGATGCGCCGCTGAGTGTCGATCGCCTGCTTGTCGCTACCTTTACGAAAGCGGCCGCCTCGGAAATGAGACAGCGGATTCGCGAAGCGCTGGAGAAAGAACTGGAAAGGGATCCGGGCAGCGAGCATCTTACACGGCAGCTTGCCATGCTTGGCCGCGCGTCGATTACGACGCTGCACTCTTTTTGCATGGAAGTTATCCAGCGGTATTACACATTGATCCCGCTTGATCCCGGGTTTCGTATCGCTTCCGAAAGCGAGACGGCACTGCTCCGGCAGGAGGTGCTGGAGGATCTGTTTGAAGAAAAATACGCCACCGAGCAGGAGGGCGGCACCTTCTTATCGCTGGTTGACTGGTTCAGCGGCGAGAGAAGCGATGATGCCGTGTTTGCGCTTGTGCAGAAACTGTACGATTTCTCGCGAAGCCATTCCTGGCCGGAGCATTGGCTGCGGCAGGCGGCGTCTTCCTTCCTGGCTCCCGATCCCGCGGCATTGGAGGCAAGCCCTTGGGTGGCGAGTATTTTAACCGATACGTCAATTACGCTGGACGGGGCTGCGGAGCTGCTCCGCCAAGCCAAAACGCTGTCGCTTTCCCCCGGCGGTCCCGAGCCTTATGCCTTGACGCTGGAAGAGGATCTCGGGATGGTTGTGGGATTGCGGTCCGCTGTTGAGGATGGGCCATGGTCCGGACTGTACGGAAAGTTCCAACTCGCCTCGTTCGGCAAATTAAAGCCGTGCAAGAAAGACCAGACCGATCCGCAAATACAGGAACGGGTAAAGGGCTTACGCGAAGAAGCAAAGAAGATGGTCACCGATTTGCGGGGCCAGTTATTCGGCAGGACGGCGGAAGCGTTCCTGGGGGAGCTTCATTCGGCTGCTCCATTGATGGGCGCACTCGCTGAGCTGGTTATCGAATTCGGCGAACGCTACAGACGGGAAAAGACGGCCAAGGGATGGCTCGATTTTTCCGATTTGGAGCATTATTGCCTGCAGATATTGCGCGATTCGGCTTCGACTCCGGAAATGACTGTGCCTTCGGATGCGGCGCGGGAATATCAGGCCCAGTATGATGAAGTGCTGCTTGATGAGTATCAGGACACGAATACAGTACAAGAAGATATAGTTCGCTTAATTTCCCGCGAGGGGCCCGGGAACCGCTTTATGGTCGGTGACGTGAAGCAGAGTATTTACCGTTTTCGGCTGGCGGAGCCCGGATTGTTTTTGGAGAAATACCGGAGCTATGGTAACAGTTTTGAGGACGGGGGATTACGGATCGATTTGGCCCGTAACTTCCGAAGCCGCCGTGAGGTTGTAGATGCGGTCAATTTGCTGTTTCGCCAGATCATGAACGAGGGCGTAGCGGAGATTGCCTACGATGCCAGGGCGGAATTGGTTTATGGCGAAGGATTTCCGGCTTCGGCCGGAGACAACGACTACCGTCCGGAGCTGTTGCTAGTTGATCGTAGCTCGGAAGCTCACGCTTCCGGCACAGGAGAGGCGGTGGCAGAAGGAAATTCTATGGAACCGGGAACAGAAGAAGAGGTTGCGGTCGAACTGGAGGCCGTCCGGCTGGAAGCGCGGGCGATTGCCGCCCGAATTCGCGAACTGACGGGAGAGAGCGGAAGGCCGCCCCTGAGAATCTATGATAAGCAATTGAAAGATTTACGGCCGGTAGAATACCGGGACATGGTTATATTGCTCCGTTCTACTTTGTCTTGGGCGCCCGTTATGATCGAAGAGCTTCGCATCGAGGGAATTCCGGCTTACGGAGAGCTTAGCCAGGGATATTTTCAAGCTTCGGAAGTGGAGACGATGCTGTCGCTGCTGCAAATTATAGATAATCCTTTGCAGGATATCCCGCTAGCCGCCGTATTGCGGTCGCCGATTTACGGATTGTCCGAGGAAGAGCTGGCGGAAATCCGGCTCGCTGCAGGATCAGGCAGTTACTTTGAAGCACTGGTCGCTGCCGCAGGCGGGGGCGGTGAACAATCCGGAATACCCGTGAAGGGTCCAGTGGAGTTATCCGAAGAGGATTCCGCTGAAGTTTCGCCTTTACTTACCGCAAAACTGCAGGCTTTTTTGAATCAGCTTGAGTCCTGGCGCAATTTGGCTAGGGAAGGCGAGCTTAGCAGGCTGATCTGGGGGATTTACCGGGATACCGGTTATTTAGATTGGGTTGGCGGCCTGCCTGGAGGCGCCTTGCGCCAAGGAAATCTAAGAGCGCTGCATGATCGTGCGAGACAATATGAACTGACGACCTCTTCCAGGGGGCTGTTCCGTTTTTTGCGGTACGTGAACCGGCTGCGTGAGAATGGCGGGGATCTGGGCGCCGCGGCTTCAGCCGGAGGACAAGAGGATGCGGTTCAGATCATGACCATCCATAAGAGTAAAGGGCTGGAATTCCCCGTCGTATTTGTCGCCGGGCTATCCAAAATGTTTAATCGGCAGGATTTGAATGCAAATTTCCTCATGCATAAGGAAATGGGCTTCGGTCCGAAATTCGTGGATGGTGAACTGCGCGTAAGTTATCCGACGCTGCCGAATTTGGCAATCCGCCGGCGGGCGCAAATGGAGCTGCTCGCGGAGGAAATGCGCGTGCTTTATGTGGCTCTGACCCGTCCGAAGGACAAGCTGATTCTGATCTCCTCGGTCAAGGATCTAACTGCAGCGGTTGAGAATTGGAGCGGTGCGCTGGAAATCCGGGAAGAAAAACTGCCCGATTACCTGCTTGCCCGGGGGAGGTCTTATCTGGACTGGATCGGGCCGTCGCTCATTCGGCATCCGGCCGCGGCAGAGCTGCGGCGTTTTGCGGGATTACCCGAAACCTCCCCTGCGATTTTCGCTGACAGCAGCTCGGATTGGGTTATCGGCTTCCTGCCTGCCCAAGAGATCGCGTTGTCTGCTATGCTTGGGGCGGCGGTGTCCAAAGAAGCGGAGAATCCGATCACGGGATTAAGTTCGGATCAAGGAGTGAATTCCGCTCAGATCCAAGCTTTATTGTCTGGAGGACCCGTGAGCGTAAAAGAACCGGAGGACAGCGAAGCAGGCCGGCAGATTGGAGTTAAGCTCGGCTGGTCTTACCTCTATGAGCTGTCCACGCAAATTTCGGCCAAGACCTCGGTTACCGAAATGAAAAAGATGTTAGCCGAACAGGAGATGCCGCCGCTTGATGTTTTTGCGGAAGCCGACCTTCGCAAGGAGATGGAGCAATCGCCAGAACAGGTGGATTTCAAGCTTCATCTCCGCCGGCCGCGGTTCATGGAACAGGCGAGGATGACTCCTACCGAACGGGGGACCGCTTACCATACCGTGATGCAGCATTTGCCTTTGGATAAGGAGCCCGGCGAGAGTACGGTCATCGAGACGTTGGCTCTGCTGGTGGAACGACAGATCATGACCCAGGAACAAACTGCGGAGATGGATGTGCCTAGAATTACGGAATTTTTAAATAGTCCTCTAGGGCAGATGCTGCGAAAAGCGGATTGGGTCCGGCGGGAGATGCCGTTCAGTTACGGTTTATCCGCGGCCGACGCCTATCCGCGTCTTGCACCGCCGATGAACGGGCAACTTACAGAAGAATCAGGGACTGGTATTCGGATCGCGCAGATTCTGGATCAGGAGACCGTATTGATTCAGGGGATCGTGGACTGCCTGTTCTATGTGGACGGCAAACAGGTTTTGCTGGATTACAAAAGCGACAAGGTGCTGGCCCACCGGGGCGGCGTCACCGCGTTGGCTGAGGCATACAGGTTCCAGCTGGAGCTTTATGCTTCCGCTGTGAAGCAAATTACCGGCGTTCCCGTGGATGAGAAATGGTTGTATTTCTTTGATAGCGGCGAAGCCGTCAAGGTTTGAGCAACAAGACAACTAACGGAGTTTTAGAAATGGGGGAAGAGCAATGCGGATATTGCATACGGGGGATTGGCACCTGGGGCGGACACTGGAAGGAAGGAGCCGGTTGCAGGAGCAAGAGAAGTTTCTGGAGGAGCTTGTCCTGATGGCGGAGGAGCAGCAGGCGGATGCCATCCTGATGGCCGGCGATGTCTACGACAGCGTCAACCCGCCGGCTGCGGCGGAGACCATGTTCTATGAGGCGGCCGCGCGGCTTACGGAGAACGGGCGGCAGCTTGTTGTAATCTCGGGCAATCATGATCAGCCGGAGCGGGTCTCTGCCGTGGCTCCGCTCGTTTCCCGCCGAGGTATATCCCTGGTTGGACTGCCGACGTCCGAATGCGTGCGATTGCACGTGCCGCGTACAGGTGAAACCGCGGTGATCGCCGCTCTTCCCTACCCTTCGGAAGCAAGGCTGGCGGAGTTGCTTGCCGGTGATGGAGACGAAACGGAATTGCGGATCGCCTACAGCGCTAAAGTCGGCAAATTAATGCGGCAGCTCTCTGGAGCCTTTCAACCGGATACCGTTAATTTGGCAATGAGTCATATTTATGTGCTGGGCGGCTTGGAATGCGATTCGGAGCGGCCGATTCAAGTCGGCGGCGCTTATACCGTAGATCCTTCCGCCCTGGATATTGGAGCTCAATATACGGCGCTGGGGCACTTGCATCGCCCGCAAGCGGTTAAAGCGGGCGGAATGGTCCGTTACAGCGGGTCGCCGCTGGCCTACAGCTTCTCGGAAGCGGGACAAGCCAAATCGGTGATGCAGGTCGACGTGGTGCCGGGCGGAATTCCCCAAACGGAGGAGCTGTTTCTGACGAGCGGCAAGCCGCTTGTCCGATGGAGCTGCCGCGGCGGGTTGGAGGAAGTTTGGCGGTACCTGGATGAAGGAAGGGACCGCAGCGCATTTATCGATTTGGAGCTTCATCTCGGCGAAGCGATGTCAATGGGCGATATTCAGAAGCTGCGGAAAGCGCATGAGGGTATCGTGCACATCCGTCCGGTTTACCCCGGACACGAAGCCGAGGAGTTGGTGTCTTCCCGCGCTCAGATGCCTGTACATGAACTGTTCCGAAAATTTTATCAGCGGCAGAGCGGCGGAGCGGAGCCGGAGGAAGAACTGGTCGATTTGTTTATGTCGCTGGTCTCCGAAGATGAAGAGCGGCGAGACGGGGAGGCGGAATAAATGAAACCGATAAGTCTTAAATTGTCGGGCCTGCAAAGCTATCGGGAAATGCAGGAGATCGATTTTACCGGCTTGTGCGACACCGGCTTGTTCGGCATTTTCGGACCGACCGGCAGCGGAAAATCCACATTGCTGGACGCCATAACCTTGGCGATGTATGGGAAAGTAGGCCGTGCTTCGGGCGGAACCCAGGGGATCATGAATCACTCGGAGGATGCCCTGTTTGTTTCATTTACTTTTGAACTTATGTCTGCTCAAGGCCCTGAACGATACCGGGTGGAGCGCCGCTTCAAGCGGCAAAATGAGCTTTCCGTGAGCAATACGATCAGCCGTTTTATCGAAATTGCTCCGGAAGGGGAAAAAGTACTCGCCGATAAGCTTGCGGAAGTAACGCGGCAGGTGGAGGACAAGATCGGGCTGAAAATGGATGATTTCACCCGGGCCGTCGTGCTGCCGCAGGGGAAATTCGCCGAGTTTTTGTCGTTAAAGGGCGTTGACCGGAGACAGATGCTCCAGCGGCTGTTCCATCTGGAGAAGTATGGGGATCTGCTCGGTCAAAAGCTGACCCGGAAGGTAAAGGAAGCGGAGCAGAAGCTGAAGGAGCTGGCTGCCGAGCAACAGGGTCTCGGCAACGCTTCGGAAGAAGCGCTCCGCGAAGCCGAGGCTGCGCTTAAAGCAGCCGTGCTGCTGGCGGAGACGCGGCGTCGGGAGCTTGGCGAAGCGCAGCAGCGGAGCGATCAGCTCGCCAAGGTGCGCGAGCTGAGCCAGGAGCGCCGCCGCCGTGCGGCTCTGCTGGCGGAGCTGCGCACGCACGACGGCGAGATCCGCGCCCTGGAAGCGCGGCTCGCCAAGTCGGCTGCCGCAGGCAGCATCAGGCCGGCGCTCACGGCCTGGAAAGCGGCGCGGCAGCTGGCGGCGGATCGCAGCGCCGCCGCCGGCCGCGCCGGCGAAGCGGCCGCAGGGGCTGCGGCCGCTGCCTCACGGGCCGCCGAGCAAGCGGAGGCGGCCGCCGGCGCGCTCAGCAGCGAGGAGCCCTCGCTGCTGCTGCGCCTGGACCAGCTGGAGCAGGCAAGGCAGCTCCAGCTGGAGTGCGATGCGCTGGCGACGGGGCTGCGGGAGCTGCAAGCCTCCCGCGAGCAGGAAGGCAGCCAGCGCCGCACCGAAGCGGAGGAGCTGCAGAAGGAAGAGCAGCTCCTCGCCAAAGCCCGGCAGCGCCAGCAGGAGCTGGAGCAGCTGCTCCGGGAATGCGAAGTCAAAGCTTCCGAGCGTCAGCAGGCGCAGCAGGCGGCTCGCCGCAAGCAGGATATCGCGAGACTGCAGGAAGAAGCCGCCAAGGCTGCGCTGGAGGAAACCACGCTTCAAGGGAAGGCGGAGCAAGCCGCGATTTCATGGAAAGAGCTGGCGGCCAGCGAGCAATCGGCGGAATCTTTATGCCGGGAATATGCTGCAGAAGCATTGGAACAATTGTCCCGGCTGCATACGCTGGAGGGGCAGATTGCCGCCACTGAGCACGCTATGGCTTCTTCGGAAGCGGAACTGAGAGCCCGGCTTAAGAACAGGGAGCGCCAAATCTGGTCGATTCGTTTGGCGGAGCAGCTTGAGGAAGGCCAGCCGTGCCCGGTATGCGGTTCCGCGCATCATCCGGGAATGCCACCGGGCGATGAGCAGATTCATGGAAACGAAAGCGAGCTTGAGGAATTCGGCGTTCTTTTAACCTCGATCAGAGAATTGAAATTTACTGTCTCGCGGAGTCTGGACATCTGCCGCAGCCTGCTAGAGAGTCTCGGTACGGAGCAGCCGGAAGTTTCCGGCAGGGCCCCAGGGTTGAGCATGGCGGCTGAGGCGGCTGCCGGACAGCAGCAGGCAGGGTTTGCCGCTGGCGTCGGTCTAGAGAAGTCCGCAGTCGCTCAAACGCTCGTCCTTCTTCGCAAGCATGCGGAAGAGCTGGATAGCCAGTCTGCCCGGCTGCGTTCGGAATTGGAAGGACTGCAACGGAATATCAAGGCGGCGAGAACAGGCCTCTCCGAATTGCAGCCGAAACGGGCAGCCGCACAGGCGGAAGCGGCGGCTGCCTCAGGTCTGCTGGAGCAGGCCGTCCGGCGGAGCCGTTCCCTTTCCGACGAGCTTAAAGAAAAAATGGCGGAATGGACAGAAGATTATCCCGACCTTAGCTTAGAAGCCGCGGAGATGCTGCAGAGACAAATCGAAGAAAAAGACAAGAAGAGCGATGAGATCAAGCAGCGGCTCGAGGTAAGCATTCCGTTTATCGAAGAGAAATCAGCGAAAATATCTCTGTTAAGCCAGCAGCTGATTGAGCTGGACAAGAAGCTGCTTCAACTGGAGGTACAGGAACAAGGGAAGGTTACGCTGCTCCAAGAAAAACGCGTACGCTTGTCGTCATGGATCGGCGAGGACTCCGTGGAGAAGCTGCTGCCTGAGACGGAGCGCCGTCTGCAAGCGCTGCGTCAGGCGGCTCAGGAAAGCCGCAAGCAGCAGCTGGAGAGTGATGCCCTGAATCGGGAGGCGGAGCAGGCCCACGCCTTGGCCCGCCAGGCGGCCCAGGCGGCCGCTGATCAGGAAGCCGAATGCCTGGACCGCTGGCAAAGCGAGCTCGCCGCTTCTCCGTTTCAAAATGAGACGGAAGCGTCCGAGGCTTACATCGACCCTGAGCAGGCGGAGATCCATGCCGCAAGGATTAAGAATCACCGCGATCAGGAGACCGAGCACGAAATTAATCTTAAGGAGCTGGATGCCAAGCTGGACGGGAGAGTCGCTACTGAGGAAGACTGGGAGAATTCTGTCCGTACGCTGGAGCTCGCGAAGACTATGGATGAAGCCGCCCTGCAAGGTAAGGCCCGAGCCGAACGCGACCTGGAGGATCTGGGGGAAAGGCATCTTCGCTGGAAGGAGCTGGAGGCTCAAAGATTGAAGCAGGAGCATCACTCGGATATGCTCGCCAAACTGCAATCCTCTCTGCGTGGCAATGCTTTTGTCGAATATGTCGCTGAGGAACAATTGATGAACGTCAGCCGCGCCGCTTCCCAGCGTTTGCGCTCGCTGACGAAGCAGCGGTATGCCTTGGAAACGGACTCCGGCGGCGGCTTCGTCGTTTGCGACGATGCCAATGGAGGGATCAAACGACCGGTCTCCACTTTGTCCGGAGGCGAAACCTTCTTGACCTCCCTGGCTCTTGCGCTTGCATTGTCGGCCCAAATCCAGCTGCGCGGACAATACCCGCTGCAGTTCTTTTTCCTGGACGAAGGCTTCGGAACGCTTGATCCGGAACTGCTGGATACAGTGATAACTTCACTGGAGCATCTCCATAATGATCATCTGTCCGTGGGGATCATTACGCATGTAGCGGAACTGCGTGCACGTCTTGCCCGCAAGCTGGTCGTCGTTCCGGCTGAACACGGAGGCGAAGGCTCCAGAGTAGTAATGGAGCTGATGTAGACCTGTATTTTAATTTCAGCTTATATAACTGAACTTCGTGACCAAAATCACAGATACAGTATCACCCTGCTGTTATACTACAGTTAGCCGACATCAATTTTGTGTAGCACCCCGCCGGACGTATTGGAGACAGAGATTTCATTTCATGTTTCGGTCCAATACGTCCGTGCGACGAGCGAACTCGCTGAGTGAGCAGGGTGCTTCTTTTTTTTGCCTATTTTAGGTATGATAGCTGGTAGAGGTTATTCAAAATTAGTTTACTCGATACACGCTAACGCCAATCTAGGAGGGTTTCAGGTGGAAAATTGTTTGTTTTGCAAAATTGCGGAAGGCTCGATCCCATCGAACAAAGTGTATGAAGACGAGCAGTTTCTTGTGTTTCATGACATTCAGCCTGCGGCTCCGACCCATGTGCTGATTATTCCGAAGAAGCATATCCCCACGATGAATGATGCGGGACCGGAGGATTTTGCTCTGATCGGAGAAATGCACCGCATTGCTCAGGAAGTGGCTAAAACGCTGGGTGTGGCCGACAGCGGCTACAGGCTGATCAACAACTGCGGTCCGGATAGCGGACAAGCGGTGTACCATATTCATTATCATTTACTTGGCGGAACGCGGCTCGGAGCCCTTGTGCAGAATTCAGATTCGCACGCCTGATCCGGGACGGATATTCTTCCATATATTAAAAATGGGTGTTCAGGTTGACACCCTATTTATTTTTCCCCTATAATGAAGAATGATGAACCGTGTTATGCTCTTGGACGGTCTGGTCGGAGGGAGGGAAAACTGGTGTCTGAAACTAAAGTTCGCAAAAACGAGACAATTGATGCTGCACTTCGTCGCTTTAAACGCTCTATCGCTAAAGATGGCGTATTGGCTGAGGTGAAGAAACGCAAGCATTATGAAAAGCCAAGCGTAAAGCGCAAGAAAAAGTCTGAGGCTGCTCGTAAGAGAAAGTTTTAGGAGGATTATGCTACCATGAATCTTAGCGAGCGATTGAACGAAGATATGAAGCAAGCGATGAAGAGTCAAGACAAGTTCAAACTCTCCACCATTCGAATGGTTCGTGCTACTATAAAGAATCTTGAGATAGATTTGAAAAGACCTTTGGACGATAATGAAGTGCTTGATATCCTAAGTCGTGAAATCAAACAGCGCAAAGATGCCCTCCAAGAATTTGAAAAAGCGGGTCGTGACGATCTTGCCGCCAACGTCAAAGCGGAAGCCGAGATTATTGCCAAATACCTTCCCGAACAGCTGAGTGAAGAAGAAATTAAAGTCATTGTACAGCAGACCATCCAGGAAACCGGTGCTACTTCCAAAGCTGAAATCGGGAAAGTGATGAGCGCGCTTATGCCTAAGGTCAAAGGCCGGGCAGACGGCAAGCTGGTCAATCAGGCAGTTCAACAGCTTTTGCAATAGGTGAAACGAAAGCAACACCCTCTACATTTCGTAGAGGGTGTTTTTTCTGTTTCTCATAAATGGGAGTCCTTCCGCATACTTTGTAAGGTAGAGGAAGGAGGATTGCCTCATATGAGCCGGTTTGTCCGCAAATTCCGGAAATGGACGGTCGATGCGCTCGACTTGCCGAGTGATCTCGTACTCGATTTACCCAGGCTCACCTTGATCGGAGGTAAGCAGCTTTACATAGAGAACCATCGGGGAGTAGTGCATTTTTCCCCGGAATCGCTACATTTGGAGCTTAGCCAAGGCATGCTGGAGGTTGAAGGGAGCGGGCTTGTCATAAAGGAGATTATGCCGGAGGAAGTTGTGGTAGAGGGGCGGATCTCCGGTATTAAATATCGCGAAACGGAGGGATCCTAGTGAAATCACCGATGTTTTCCAAATTGCAAGGAACCGTGACCGTCGTGATTCGCGGCGGAAATATCGAACGGTTCATTAATGAGCTCTCCAGGGGCGGCATTCAAATCTGGGATTTAGTGCCTTTGCCGGACGGAAAAATGGAAATGAACCTGCAGGTTGCGGACTTTTTTTCTTTGCGTCCGCTTTTGAAAAGGACGGGCTGCCGCCTAAAGGTGAAGCGGCGCTCCGGCCTGCCTTTTATCTTGATAAGGCTATGGCGGAGAAAATGGTTTGCGGTCGGCTTTGCCCTGTTCGTGGCCGTCATTTTCAGTCTCTCCCAACTGGTGTGGGATATCGAAGTTAAGGGTAATGTGAAAATACCGGATGAAGATGTACTAAAGGCGGCGCGCGAGGAAGGTCTTTATCCGTTTCAATGGATTTTCTCGTTGCCCGGACAGGACAAGCTGTCGGCGGAGTTAAACCGCAAGCTGCCGGGGACGTCATGGGTCGGTGTCTCTCGTACGGGAACCAAAATCTCGATTCAGGTTGTGGAGGCGACAGAGCCAAAGGAGCAAGGGCTTGCGAGCCCGCGGCACCTGGTCAGCAAGGCGGATGCGATTATTACATATATTTATGCGGAAAAGGGCCAGCCTGAAGTAAAGAAAAATGACCGTGTCAAAAAGGGCCAAGTTCTAGTATCGGGAATACAGGGAGGAAAGATGGTAGTTTCCAAGGGCGAGGTGAAGGGAAACGTATGGCACGAGTATAAGATCGAAGTCCCGCTCGTCCGCAAACAAAAGGTATATACCGGTGAAAAGAAGGAGCGGGGTTATCTTTTTTTCGGAAAGACGGCGATTCAACTCACAGGATACGGAAAAGTGGACTTCGATCGATCTCAGGTCCTCACGGAGTTCGATCCTTTGAGCTGGAGAAGCTTTAAGCTCCCGATCGGCTGGATGAGCGAGAAGATGCTCGAAACGACGGAACTCGAAATCAAGCTGTCTCGGGAACAGGCGCTTAAAGACGGAATCGAACGCGCGAAAAGAGACATTTTGGCTAAAAACGGGGCGACAAGCATCATTTTGGATCAAAAAATTTTGCATGAGAAGACAGACAATGGTAAAGTTTATATGAAAGTGCTTTTTGAAGTGGAACAAAATATAGCGGAAGAACTTCCGATAGTACATGACCAAGGAGAATGAGCTACTTGTCAGAACAACTATTCAATATAAAGATCACACTACAAAACGCCGCGGAAGGATTGTCCCTATTCGGCCCTCAAGATGTATTTCTGAAACTGGTTGAAAAGCATCTGAAAGCAAGTATCGTGCTCAGAGAGTCGGAGATATCCGTAAGAGGTGAAGAGCACGAGGTTGAGCGGATTCAGCAGTTGTTTGAAGTGCTGCTGGAGCTGATCCGCAACGGGTATATCCTTACCGAAAGAGATGTGCAATATGCCATCGATCTCGCGAAGGAGCTTCGCGCGGATCAGCTTCTTGATTTATATAAGGGCGAAATTGCCGTCACTTTCCGCGGGAAGCCCTTAAGAGTCAAAACCATCGGACAGAAGCATTACGTCACTACGATCCGGAAGAGAGACATCGTCTTCGGTATCGGGCCGGCCGGGACCGGTAAAACCTATTTGGCCGTAGTCATGGCCATTACCGCTTTGAAGGAAGGCGCTGTCAAACGGATCATTTTAACACGCCCCGCCGTGGAAGCAGGCGAAAACCTTGGCTTTCTACCGGGCGATCTGCAGGAAAAAGTAGATCCGTATCTGCGTCCATTGTATGACGCTCTTTACGATGTCATGGGGCCCGACCAAACGGCGAAAGCGCTGGAACGAGGCCTGATCGAGATTGCTCCGCTAGCCTATATGCGCGGCCGGACGCTGGACGACTCCTTTATTATTTTGGACGAGGCCCAGAATACGACCCCCGAGCAGATGAAAATGTTCTTGACCCGTTTAGGCTTCGGTTCGAAAATGGTCATCACCGGCGATGTCACCCAGATCGATTTGCCGAAAGGGAAAAAGTCGGGTTTGAACGAAGCCAGGAAGATATTGGAGAATATCGAAGAGATCGGATTCGTCTATTTTACGGAGTCGGATGTCGTTCGTCATTCACTTGTGCAGAAAATAATCGTTGCTTATGACCGTGCTGCTGAAAATCAGGGTTAATCATCCAGCCCCCGAACCCTCCCTAGCGGGATTCATCAAGCATTACATTCGCGTTGCGGCTTACCGGAGTAATGCGTAAAACAGGGTTCGGCGGGCTTTAAATTTTTCAGGAGGGCTGTCTCTATGACCTCAAACTCAAACGATCGACAAGAGAAAAGTAAGCTTCACGCCAGAACCGCGGGATGGAAACACAGCACATCGGTTCGTTACGTTCTGTATGTTGTGTTAATTGCCATGCTTTATGTGAGTCTGTCTCCCAAACTGTTGCCCGAAACATATGACATTGCCGTAGGAATGCCTAGCGATAAAGAAATTCTGGCTCCGATGGAAATACCGAATACGAAGGCTACTTTGAAGGCGCAGGAAGAGGCCGCAGAGAAGGTAGGACAAGTCTATACCATTCTGCCGCTCCGTAACGAAGCGCTGGTCGGCCAACTGATCGACCGGATCTTCCGGCTGAACCAGGATGACCAGGTGGCGACAGAGGATAAAATTAATATTTACAAAGAAGAGCTGCCCCAGCGCGTTAAGGACCATGTCCAGAATTTCATCATGAATAACCGCAACTCGGGGTCTTATTCTTCGACGCTTTTTCAGGAAGTCACGCAAAAGGTTGACGAACAGCAGTATCATATTTCGGAAGAAACATTTATTAAGATTCCGAAATTGACTGCTGAGGATATCAATGAGATGAAGCCGGTAGCCGCCGACATCGTCGCGCGTCTGATGACGGACCAGATCGTCGATGCCCAGACGGCTCGGGCCAAGGTAGCTGAAATGGTCAGCACGAGCTCGCTGAGCAAGCGGATCTCGCGCGAAGTCGTGCAGGAGCTGGCACGTCTATCCATCACCGCCAACAAGTTTTATGACGAGGAAGCCACCAAAACCGCAAAAGTAGAAGCGCGGGAAAATACACCTACCGTTTATATTAAGCAAGGGGACGTTCTCGTAGCTAAGGGCGAGAAAATTACCCAGGAAATGTATACGCTTCTCGAAAAGAACGGACTGCTTAAGGATGAGGTGAATTATTGGCCGCAATTCGGTCTCGTTTTGCTGTCGTCGCTGATGACGATCGGGCTTATTATGTTTATGCGCCAATCTGAGGGAGTCAGCAGGTTTAAATACAACAACTCTCAATTTGTCATGCTGCTGCTAATTATTCTGATCACTATCATTTCGATGCATATTACGGGGATCGTGCAAAACGAACAGCGGCCATATATCGGGTATCTGGCGCCAATTGCGACCGGTGCCATGCTGATTACTCTTTTGATCGATCTGTCATTGGCTTATATTTGCTCGATCTTGTTTAGTATATTGGCCAGTGTGATTCTAAATGTCCATCAGGGACAAATATTCGATTTTCAGTTTGGCTTTTTTGCCTTCGTTATTTCATTCGCATCGATATTTGCCATTCACCGTGCGAGCCAGCGGTCAACGCTCTTGAAGGCCGGTATCATGACTTGCCTGTTCGGCTCTGTTGCCGTCTTTACGTTGATCGTGATTAACAATAACGGATGGACGGAGTCAAGCACATTGTATGCGATTGGCTTCGCGATTGCGGGGGGCTTGCTGACTACAATTTTGGTCATTGGCCTGATGCCGTTCTTTGAGGTGACATTCGGAATTCTGTCGGCGTTGAAGCTGGTGGAATTGTCCAACCCGAACCACCCGCTTCTCCGGAAGCTGCTTACGGAAACGCCGGGTACTTATCACCATAGTGTGATGGTCGGCAATTTATCGGAGGCGGCTGCGGAAGCGATCGGTGCGGACGGGCTGCTGTGCCGCGTCGGATCGTATTATCACGATATCGGGAAAACGAAACGGCCGAGCTATTTTATTGAAAATCAAAACAATATGGAAAATCCGCATGATTTCATCGACCCGAAACTGAGCAAATCGATTATTATCGCCCATGCCAGAGACGGAGTTGAAATGCAGAAGGAATACAAGCTGCCGAAGCCGATCCGGGATATTGCGGAGCAGCATCACGGAACGACGTTCCTGCATTATTTCTACCACAAAGCGCTTGCTCTCGCCGAAGAACAAGGCGTGGAGCCGGATTTTACGGAGAAAGATTTCCGATATCACGGTCCTAAGGCCCAGTCGAAGGAAGCTGCGGTGGTTGGGATAGCCGATAGCGTCGAGGCGGCCGTTCGTTCATTGCGCAAACCGACGGTAGAGCAGGTGGAAACGATGATCGAAAAGATTATCAAAAGCCGGCTGGACGATCACCAGTTCAATGAGTGCGATTTAACGATGCGGGAGCTTGATCTGATTGCCCAAACATTAAAAGAAACGGTGATGGGAATTTTCCATTCCCGGATTGAGTATCCGGAACAAATCAAGAAGACAAAAGCAAATGACGAGAAGGATAGGGGGCTTGATGTGAATGGGACTAAGTCTGGCTTGGAACAATGAACAGGAGATTATGGAGATCGGCGAGGATTTGATTGAGCTGCTGGACAAGCTGTTGCAAAAAGCGGGTGAGGTTGAAGGCGTGACGGAAGGGGAAGTAGCCCTTACATTTGTCAGTGATGAGGCCATTCATGAATTGAATCGGGATTATCGCGGGATCGATCGTCCGACAGACGTGCTTTCTTTTGCGATGAACGAGTCTCTGGACGAGGAAATGGATATCGTTTATGAGCTTGAAGAGGGAGAAGAACTGGATGATATGACCGATGTGCTCGGAGATATTATTATTTCCGTTGAACGGGCTCAGGCGCAAGCGGAAGATTACGGTCATTCATTAACCCGTGAGATCGGATTTTTGTTCGTACACGGCTTTTTGCATCTGCTTGGTTATGATCATCAGGACGTGGCGAGCGAAAAAGTGATGATGGGGAAACAGGAAGCCGTTCTGGCCCAGGTCGGGCTTGTTCGCTAATGGTCTCCCGGCGTAAATGGAGCGCCACCTTTCGAAGTGCCTGGAGCGGGGTAATAACTTCATTGAGAACGGAGCGAAACCTCCGGGTTCACGTAGCGGCGGCGATCCTTGTGATCCTGGCCGCGCTCTTCTTCCGGCTTCCGGTGAGGGACCTGGCGCTGCTGCTCCTGGTGATCTCCGTGGTCATAACGGCTGAATTGTTGAATACCGCTATTGAAGCTGCAGTCGATCTGGCGACTCCGGAATGGCACAGACTGGCCAAAATTGCCAAGGATGCCGCAGCCGGAGCTGTCCTGGTCGCCGCGGCTTTTGCCGTTCTAATCGGGATTTTGCTGTTTTATAACCCGGTTATGACCTGGCTCGGCGGGGGCTAGTGATCAAAAGAATGGGAGATGATAGAGTATGAATATCGATTACAGCGCTTTGCTTCAGGAAGCGATTAAAGCCCGGACGGCCGCCTATATACCTTATTCGGGTTTTGGAGTGGGAGCGGCCCTGCTGGATCAGGAAGGCCGTGTCCACCGTGGCTGCAATATTGAAAATGCGGCCTATGGACCGACCAACTGCGGCGAGCGTACGGCTATTTTCAGGGCGATCGCGGACGGCCTTCAGCCTCGTACCTTCAAGGCTATAGCGGTAGTCGGCGATACGGAAGGTCCGATCTCGCCATGCGGCGTCTGCCGGCAGGTAATGCTTGAGTTGTGCGGACCGGATATGCCGGTCATTCTCGGCAACCTCAAAGGGGATATCCGCGAGACTACGGTTGGCGAACTGCTTCCTTACTATTTCAGCTCCTCCGATTTGAACGAAAAATAACAAAGGTTTCCTGTACGGAAAGGAATAACATCATGGCTAAAAATAAATTTAAATCCGGCTTTGTGGCCATCGTAGGCCGGCCGAATGTCGGCAAATCGACCTTGATGAATCAAATCATCGGTCAAAAAATCGCAATCATGTCCGACAAACCGCAAACGACGCGGAATAAAATTCATGGGGTATATACATCCGAGGAAATGCAGGTTGTTTTCCTGGATACGCCAGGTATCCATAAGCGCCAGTCGAAGCTCGGAGATTATATGAATACGACAGCACTGAATACGCTCGGAGAAGTGGAAGCGGTTCTGTTCCTCGTCGATACGGCCGAGGGATTGGGCGGAGGCGACCGTTTTATTATCGAGCGGCTGAAAGATCTCCGCACTCCTGTCATTCTCGTTCTGAACAAAATCGATCGTATACAGCCGGAAGAATTGCTGCCGATTATCGAGGAGTACCGGAAGCTGTACGATTTTGCGGAAATCGTTCCTATCTCGGCTAAGCTGGGTAATAATGTGAATACATTGCTGGAACAGATTGGCAAGTATCTGCCGGAAGGCCCGCAATACTATCCGGAAGACCAGGTGACCGATCATCCGGAGCAATTCGTCTGCGCGGAGCTCATCCGGGAGAAAATTTTGCACTTAACCCGGGAAGAGGTGCCTCATTCCATCGCCGTAACTATCGAAGATATGCGCGTCGAGGATAACGGTGTCGTATATATCTCGGCTGTCATATTTGTGGAGCGGGATTCCCAAAAAGGGATCATTATCGGGAAGCAGGGCTCGCTGCTTAAGGAAGTCGGTAAATTGGCGAGACATGACATCGAGAATTTGCTGGGCTCCAAGATTTTCCTCGAGCTTTGGGTTAAAGTGAAGAAAGATTGGCGTAACCAGGACCGCGTATTAAAAGATCTCGGATTCCACAGAGATGCTTAAATAATTTATTTAACTCTTTATGTTGGGAGTTATTGCAACGCATAGTTCGTGTTTACACGCGCATCCTATTCTTTGAAGATGCAGGCGTCTTTCCGAAGAAAGGGTGAATACGAATGCGAGATTTTTCGTGGAAGTATTTTTCAATGACTGGAGATGTCGACGCTTATTTGTTATACAAAGAAGCTGGCGGCAATTCCGAGGAGGAAGCCGCGGCAGCGGAGGAGATTTTTGTTCCGGAAGAACAGGCCGAATAATTCGGCGCTGGTATTTTTTTTAGAATGAGGTCAGGCTTGGGGGAAGAGACATGCTATACAGGGTGGAGGGAATCGTCATCCGCAGCATGGACTACGGCGAGGGAAACAAAATCATTACGCTCTGCACGGAGTCCCATGGAAAAATCGGGGTACTGGTACGCGGAGCAAAAAAAGTAAAAAGCCGTCATGCTGCACTTACACAGCTTTTTACTTTTGGGGAATTTGCATTTTTTCGCCAAAACAGCGGATTAGGTACTTTGAATTCAGGTGAGATTATTGAATCTCACTTTTCTTTACGTGAAGACCTGTATCTGGCTGCTTATGCTTCTTATGCTTGCGAATTGCTCGACAAGACGCTACAGGACGAGGAAGTGGGAAGCTTTTGGTTCACGCAGCTGAAAGCGTGCCTGGAAGGACTTTCGGCCGGAAAAGATCCACAGATCGTTATCCATCTATTTGAGATGAAAATATTGCAGGCGGCAGGGTACGGACCCTCGTTTGAATCATGTATTTCCTGCGGACGGGTCGATGACTCTCTTGCGGTCAGCCCCCGGCTTGGAGGCAAATTATGTCGTGCATGCCGTCATCACGATCCGGCGGCGTTGCAATTGACGCCAGGAACCTATAAATTATTGTCTCTTTTTGAGAAAATGGATCTTAGAAGGCTTGGCAATATCGAAGTGAAGGATGCGACGAAAAAAGAGCTGAAATCCGTCATGAGAGCATTTATGGATATGCAGCTTGGACTCAGGCTTAAATCCCTTCAATTTCTAGACCAATTGGACAAATACGAAATTTGACGAACGACCTATTATCATATATTATAGATGAGAATTTCTTCTTTAAATGGGCATTGAAATGCCTTTTATCGGAGACTCATGCGTCGAACGGGAAAAGTAATGAGCTTGGGCCGAATAGCGAGCCGGGGATAGTGCAAGCCTGGCCGGAAAACTCATGAAATGGCGCCCCGGGAGTGTGGGAATTTGTTCGTGAAAAGTGGATTTGTGTCGGGCCGTTAATGACCGGCGCTTCGCAAATCAAGTAGGGTGGAACCGCGGGACTTTTGCTCTCGTCCCTATGTCTGGCAGCAGGCGTAGGCGACGGGAGCTTATTTGCGTCTTCCGGTGCGTAAACCTGAACTGACCTAAATATGCGTAAGGAGTTGTGGTTCATGAATTTTCAACAAATGATTTTGACACTGCAGCAGTTCTGGGCGGAACAAAACTGTATAGTGGTCCAGCCATATGACGTGGAGAAAGGCGCAGGTACGCTCAATCCGATGACCTTCTTGCGTTCCATTGGACCGGAACCGTGGAATGTGGCTTACGTTGAGCCTTCCCGCCGTCCGGCCGACGGACGTTACGGGGAAAACCCGAACCGGCTGTATCAGCATCACCAGTTCCAGGTTATTTTGAAGCCTTCTCCGGATAATATTCAAGAGATTTATTTGGAGAGCCTGAAGCGTCTCGGTATCAATCCGTTGGAGCATGATATCCGTTTTGTTGAGGATAACTGGGAGCATCCGGGACTTGGCGCATGGGGACTCGGTTGGGAAGTTTGGCTCGACGGCATGGAGATTACGCAATTTACGTATTTCCAGCAGGTCGGCGGCATTGAAACTAACCCTGTTGCCGTTGAAATTACCTACGGTATGGAGCGTCTGGCTTCTTATATTCAGGATAAAGAAAATGTGTTCGATTTGGAGTGGGTTGACGGTACTACCTATGGCGACGTCTTCCATCAAGCGGAATTCGAGCATTCGAAATATACTTTTGAAATTTCCGACGTAAAAATGTTGTTCACTTTGTTCAATATGTACGAACAGGAAGCGGGCAAAGCGATGGAGCAGCATCTTGTATTCCCGGCTTATGATTACGTCCTGAAATGTTCGCACACCTTCAACCTGCTGGATGCCCGCGGCGCGATCAGCGTGACGGAACGGACAGGGTATATTACCCGTGTGCGGAATTTGGCCCGCCAGGTGGCGGCCACTTATTTGGAGGAACGTGAGAAGCTCGGATTCCCGATGCTGCAGAAAGGAGGCGTTGTCCGTGACTAAGGATCTGTTGTTTGAAATCGGAATGGAAGAAATGCCCGCCCGCTTTATCCGAGCGGCTATGGAGCAATTGAAGGATCGTTTGGAAAAATGGCTCGAGGAATCCGTGATTCCGCATGGAGCCGTTGAGAGCTATGCAACTCCTCGTCGTTTGGCCGTGCTCGTTAAAGACGTGGCCGAAAAGCAGGAGGATGTTCACGAGGAAGTGAAAGGACCTTCCCGCAAAATCGCTCTCGGCGAAAACGGGGAATGGAGCAAAGCCGCTTTGGGATTTGCGCGAAGTCAAGGCGTTGACCCTGAGCAATTTACGTTCAAGGAGCTTGCGGGAACGGAATATATCTATGTTAGCAAAAGCCGGGCAGGGGTAGAAACGAAAACCATTGTAGCCGATGGTCTGAACGGCATTCTGCATGCGATGAACTTCCCGAAAAACATGCGCTGGGGCAACTATGATTTCAAATTCGTCCGTCCGATCCGCTGGATGGTAGCTCTGTTCGGCGAAGAAATCATCGAGCTTGAAGTAGCCGGTGTGAAGTCCGGAAACGTCACGAGAGGCCACCGGTTTCTTGGTCAAGATACGGTTATTTCCGCACCTTCCGCATACGTTGAAGCGATGCGTGCCCAACATGTAATCGTCGACGTCAGCGAACGGGAAGAGCTGATCAAGAATCAAATCAAGGCCTTGGCTGAAGAAAAAGGCTGGAATATCGCGGTGAAGGACGATCTGCTGGAAGAGGTTCTTTTCCTTGTCGAGACGCCGACAGTGTTGTTCGGCAAATTCGAGGAGTCTTTCCTGAACATTCCACAGGAGGTTCTGATTACTTCGATGCGTGAGCATCAGCGTTATTTCCCGGTACTTGATGAAAAAGGTGCGTTGCTGCCGTTCTTCGTTACGGTACGAAACGGGGATGACCGTTCCCTTGATGTCATTGCCAGAGGGAATGAGAAGGTTCTCCGTGCCCGTCTGTCCGACGCGAAGTTTTTCTATGAGGAAGATCAGAAGCTGGCAATCAAGGACGCGCTTTCGAAACTGGAAAGCATTGTGTTCCACGAAGAGCTTGGAACGGTCGGGGATAAAGTTCGCCGGATCCGCCGGAATGCTGAAAAGCTGTCCGATCTGATCGGCATTGATACGGGAACGGCGGAATCTGTCAGCCGTACCGCGGAAATATGCAAATTCGACCTCGTTACGCAAATGGTTTATGAATTCCCTGAGTTACAGGGCGTCATGGGCGAAGATTACGCGCGCAAGGCCGGAGAATCCGAGGCGGTGGCGAAGGGGATCTTCGAACACTATCAGCCGCGGTTTTCCGGTGATAGCGCTCCTGCATCAAGCGTCGGCTCTATCGTGAGCATCGCCGATAAAATCGATACGATTACCGGATGCTTCTCCATCGGCATCATTCCGACGGGATCGCAGGATCCGTACGGACTTCGCCGTCAGGCTGCCGGTATCGTTCAGATTATTCTGGAGCATGGGCTGGCGGTAAAGCTGAGCGATATTTTTGCCATCGCTTTGGATACTCATCAGCATTTTCATGAACTGAAACGGACCCAGGAAGAAATCATGAAGGATCTGATGGAGTTCTTCGGCTTGCGCGTAAGAAAGACACTGTCCGATAGCCTTCGTTACGATGTGGTTGATGCCGTTATGACCGCCGGATTTGATGATGTAGTTTCCGTGGTTGCCCGTGGCGCCGCTTTGATGGCTGCAGTGAATGAGCAGGACGATTTCAAGTCGACGGTGGAATCCTTTGGCCGGGTCAGCAATTTGGCCGCCAAAGCATCGGCCGCCAAAGTAAGATCCGATTTGCTGGACGACCCTGCCGAACAAGGTCTTTATGATACTTGGCGCAAAGTGACCGAGGAATACCGGAAATCGCTGGATGGTCGCAATGCCGCTGAAGCATTGCAGCATCTCGGCGGACTGAAGAACGCCATCACCGTTTTCTTTGATGCGGTTATGGTCATGGCTGAGGATGAAGAAATCCGCACGAACCGTCTTGCTTTGTTGGCGGCAATCGATCGGGATCTTAAAGCATTCGCCGATTTCAGCAAACTAGTCTGGGCATAATAACAAAGGTAGTTCAAAAAGCCGGGCTTTGATCACGAAGTATTTCTGAGGAGCATATTCGGCATCGAATCTTGAATTCAGCCGGGCCTTCTGGTGCTCACGTAGGTTTTGCCTACGCTCCGCTCCTCAGTCCCGGCTTCATCCAACCTTCTCGGTGCTGAAAGCCCGGTTTTTGAACCTGATTGGAAGAGGAAGTTCAAAAAGCCGGGCTTTAATCACGAAGTAATTCGGAGAAGCATACTTGGCGTCGAATCTTGAATTCAGTCGGGCCTGGTTCATGCTTTCGAAGTATGTTTCCTTCGGAAACAATTGAGGTGCTCACGTAGGTTTGCCTACGCTCCGCTCCTCAGTCCCGGCTTCATCCAATCTTCTCGATGCTGAAAGCCCGGTTTTTGAACCTGATTTGAAGTGGAAGTTCAAAAATCCGGGCTTTGATTCGAAGAAAGTTAAAGTTCGGAGCAGTGAAATACGGACTCGGCATGAATTAGCTGTAAAACCTGCAGCTAATTCATACCGGTCAGGCCGTTTGAAGCAATTTTGATGTAAAACCTGCAGTTAATTTTGTTCTTTCGGCGGAAAATTGGCATAATCGCTCAAATTAACGGTAGGTTATACAGTTAATTTGGGATACTGAGGGTAAAAGGCCGAAATAGCTGTAAGTTTTGCAGTTATTTTGAGGCAGTTGGTAAAAGGCCGAAATAGCTGTAGTTTTTGCAGTTATTTTATGAGCGTATAGTTAATCTTATTCAGCCGGGAGTTCCGGCGAAAGGAAGCGGGAGTCTGATGGATATACGAATTGTCGTTGACGGGGACTCCTGCCCTGTCAAGGAAGAAATCGTTGCAGCGGCGCGGAGCTACGGAGTCCGCGTATTGATGGTCTCCTCTTACGATCATGTGCTTCGCGGAAGCGAAGGCGTGGATATTGTTCAGGTTGACCGCAGTCAGCAAAGCGCCGATCTGTACATTGCCAACCATATTGCCAAGCACGATATCGTCGTCACGCAGGATTACGGTCTTGCGGCGCTGGCGATTGCCAAATCATGCAGAACTTTGTCTCCCCGGGGCGAAATATTTGACCCGGGGAATATTGATTATTTGCTCGAACGCCGCCATCATCATGCCAAGGCACGGCGCGGAGGGCGCTATTTCAAGGGGCCTCGGCCTTTTACGGATGAGGACCGGGCACATTTTACCGGGGTATTGTTAAAACTTTTGCAAGATATGCAGGAGAATGTACAATTTTAGCGAATTATTATTTACGTGTCTTAAGAAAGATGAAGGTGGTTTAGATGAGTACCGGACGAGGAAGTATTCCGGAGGAAGTCATCGAGGCAGTCTTGCGGCAGCATGATATCGTCGATACGGTCGGCAAGCACGTTCATCTGACAAAACAGGGCAAATATATGAAAGGGCTTTGTCCGTTTCATTCGGAGAAAACCCCTTCATTCACGGTGACGCCCGACCGTCAAATTTTTCATTGTTATGGCTGCGGCAAAGGCGGAAACGCGATTAAATTCCGAATGGAGATCGAAGGCCTGACTTTCCCGGAGGCGGTCAGAATGATGGCCGAAGAAGCCCATATCCCGTTTGATTACGGAACGGCCGGCCAGGGAGATGCGCCGCGAAATCTGGAATTAGAGCAACAACTGCAAGCCCATGAATGGACGTCCAAGCTGTATCATTTTCTGCTGAAAAATACGGAACACGGCAAACCGGCTATGGATTATCTTAAATCCAGAGGGTTTACCGACAAAGCCATCGACACGTTCCAAATCGGCTATGCGCCGGCGCGTTGGGATACGCTCGTTCAATTTTTGGAGAAGCGATCCTTTGATCTGGGAACGATGGAGAAAGGCGGCTTATTATCTTCCAAGCAGGATGGTACCGGCTATGTTGACCGTTTTCGCGACAGGGTGATATTTCCGTTGCACAACCGGAATGGCAAGGTGATTGCTTTTGCCGGAAGAGTGCTCGGGGAGGGACAGCCTAAATATTTGAACTCGCCGGAGAGCAAATTGTTCAGCAAGAGCCGTACGCTCTACAATCTTCACCAGGCGAAGGCGGAAATCCGGAAATCACGGCAGATCGTATTGTTTGAAGGATACGGCGATGTCATCAGCGCTTGGGAAGCCGGCGTGCATAATGGCGTTGCCACGATGGGAACGGCATTGACCGAAAGCCATGCGGCGATGATGAGGGGTCTTGCGGACGAAGTCATCGTTTGCTATGACGGAGATAATGCGGGACAAGCCGCAGCTCTCAAAAGCATTCCGATTTTGGAAAGTCTTGGTTTTACCGCGAAAATCGCCCTGCTTAGCGAAGGGATGGATCCGGATGAATTTATTCAGAAGCACGGGGCCGAGCGTTTCAAGCATCAGGTGTTAGATGGAGCTGTTTCATCCGTCAAATTTAAGCTTATATATCTGAAAAAAAACCATATACTGCTAGAGGAAGACGGAAAGGTCGCTTACATCAAAGATGCGCTCGAAGTAATTGCACCCTTGCCGTCGCCGACGGAGCGGGAGATTTATTTGAAGGAAATGTCCGCCGATCTTCAGGTATCGTTTGACAGCTTGAAGCAGGAATGCAACGAAATGCGCCAGGCTATGCAAAAAAAGATACCGGCGGGGGATAATACGGCCAAAAGGTGGAATAATGGTAGGCATAAAAAGGGGCAGGCGTCCATGCCGGTTCTGCTGCCCGCTTATCATGTTGCGGAACGTAGGCTGCTTTCCTTTATGCTTCAGGATGACGAAGTCGCCCGGTATGTGGGCGATCGTCTAGGGGACAGCTTTAACATCGGTGAACATACAGCGATCGCTGCTTATCTATACGCCTATTATGCGCAGGGAAAAGCGCCTGATGCCAGCCGGTTCATCTCATCGCTTCAGGACGACAAGCTGGAGCAAACCGTTATTTCCATCGCCATGATGGATACGCCGGCAGAATGGAGCACCCAGGAGCTGGATGATTGTATCCGGGAAATCCAGAAGGTCCCGCTGCAGGCAGAAATAAAGCGCAAGAAGGAAGAGATGGTATCGGCTGAACGGGCCGGGGATTTTTTGCGTGCGGCACAAATTGCAAGTGAGATTATTGCCCTAGAGAGACAGTAGAAGTGCGTGTTGAAAAGTCAGATCAGTAACCGACTTTTTGAACAACCTCTATAAGAATGGACTTTCGGATGTTTCTAGGGAGGAGGGAGCCAGAAATGACGAATGATCAGCATACTGAACTAGAAACTGAACTAACCTTGGATCAGGTCAAGGACCGTCTGATTGAGCAGGGTAAGAAGAGGTCTTCATTGACCTATAAAGAAATCATGGAGAAGCTCTCCCCTTTCGAACAGGATCCCGAACAGATGGACGAGTTTTATGAACATTTGGCTGATTTGGGCATCGATATTACGGGCGACAGCGATGAAGAGCTGACAAACCGCAATAATGACGAGGAAGGGCGCGAATCGAGCGATGAGTTCAGCTTTGAAGATGACTTAACGCTGCCTCCCGGCATTAAAATCAATGACCCGGTTCGGATGTACCTGAAAGAAATCGGTCGGGTACCTCTTTTGTCGGCAGATGATGAAATGGAATTGGCCAAACGCATAGAGAACGGGGATGAGGAAGCCAAACGCAGGCTTGCCGAAGCCAACTTGCGTCTTGTGGTCAGCATCGCCAAACGTTATGTAGGCCGGGGTATGCTGTTTCTCGATTTAATCCAGGAAGGCAATATGGGCCTGATCAAAGCGGTCGAGAAATTCGACCATAAGAAAGGCTTTAAATTCAGTACCTATGCGACATGGTGGATTCGCCAGGCAATCACCCGCGCCATTGCGGACCAGGCCAGAACGATCCGGATTCCGGTGCATATGGTGGAAACGATCAATAAGCTGATCCGGGTATCCCGTCAACTTCTGCAGGAGTTAGGGCGTGAACCGGCGCCGGAAGAGATCGCTGCGGAGATGGAGCTCAGCGTCGAAAAAGTGCGCGAGATCATGAAAATCGCGCAAGAGCCTGTATCGTTGGAAACGCCGATCGGGGAAGAGGATGACTCCCATCTCGGCGATTTTATCGAAGACCAGGAAGCGTTGGCGCCTGCCGATGCAGCTGCATACGAACTCCTGAAGGAACAGTTGGAGGATGTTCTTGATACGCTTACGGAACGCGAAGAGAACGTGCTTCGCCTGCGTTTCGGTTTGGATGACGGCCGAACGAGAACATTGGAGGAAGTAGGCAAGGTGTTTGGCGTAACGCGGGAAAGAATTCGCCAGATTGAGGCGAAGGCGCTCCGCAAGCTGCGTCATCCTAGCCGAAGCAAACGGCTGAAGGATTTCCTCGAATAAGCGAATGCGAAAATTCCGACCTTCTGCAGTTAAGCAGCAAGGTCTTTTTTTTCACAGAAAAAGATGTAGGGCCTGGACTTCTTTCTTTTGGAACTATTTCCTTCTTTTTCTTTATTGTTCTTTATTTTAGCTTTTTTCCAAGACCATTGCAAATGGTCTTGGGAGGATAAATACCAAAAATAGGGGGTGTGGTTGCGTCATGAAACTTTCAGCAAGATTACAGCATATTGCGGACCGGCTTTCGCCCGGTTGCAGGCTGGCGGATATAGGATCGGATCATGCCCTGCTTCCGGTTTATGCGGTACAAAACGGGCGTGCCTCCTTTGCCGTAGCGGGCGAAGTAAACGATGGTCCTCTTGAAGCGGCCAAGCGGCAGGTAGCCGAAGCCGGAGAGAGCAAGCGGGTGTCTGTCCGTAAAGGAGACGGCCTGGCCGTTGTCGAGCCGGGAGAAGTGGATGCCATCACGATTGCCGGTATGGGCGGAGCGTTGATCGCCTCGATTCTGGAGGCAGGGAAAGACAAGCTTGCGGGAGTTAAGCGGCTTGTCCTTCAGCCGAATGTCGGGGAGGATATCGTGAGGAGCTGGCTTATTGCAAACGGCTGGTATTTGAGTGAGGAGATCATCCTTGAGGAAGACGGCAAAATATATGAGATTCTTACGGCGGAGACAGGACCGGATGCAGCCAAGCTCAACGATCAATTGTATTCGGAGCGTACGATTTCCGGCAGCACGGTTTCTCTTACCAAAGATCTGCTTTTGCTCATGGGGCCGCATTTGACGGACTCGAAGGACGAGGTATGGTTTGCCAAATGGCGCTCCGAAATCGATAAGCTGGATAAAATCCGGCAATCCGTGGCCACGTCTAAACAGGAATCTTCACGTGAGAAAGAAGAGTCGTTGAATCAACTCTCAAATCGGCTTAAGGAGGTGCTGGCATGTTTGCAAAAGGCCAAACTGTAATTCAGTATATGGAGCAGCTTGCCCCTAAGCATGTGGCGATGGAGGATGACAAGATCGGTCTTCAGCTCGGAACGCTGCAAAAGGAAATTACGGGCGTACTGACCGCGCTTGATGTGAATGAAGAGGTGGTCGACGAAGCAATCGCGCTCGGAGCCAATTTAATCATTGCTCATCACGCCATCATTTATCGTCCGCTTCGGAATTTGCAGAGCGATACGCCGATGGGCAAAGTATATGAAAAACTGATTAAACATGATATTGCTGTTTATGTGGCACATACGAACCTTGATGTGACCGAAGGCGGGATGAACGACTGGATGGCGGAGGTGCTCGGTATTGAGAGCAGCTCTTCCGTGGAAGACATCCACACCGACAATATGTACAAGCTTGTTGTATTCGTGCCTAAGGACCATCATCAACGCGTGCTGGATGCCGTGCTGAACGCGGGGGCGGGCGCTATCGGCAATTATAGCCATTGCAGCTTCAATATTGAAGGATACGGTACATTCGTTCCTGGAGAAGGAACCGATCCGTTTATCGGGAAACAGGGCCAACTGGAAAAAGCGGAGGAAATCCGAATTGAAACCATTGTGCCTCAAAGCATTCGCAGCAAAGTGATTCAAGCGATGTTGAAAAGCCATCCTTATGAAGAGGTGGCTTACGATCTGTATCCGATGGACCTGAAGGGCCGTACCTTCGGACTCGGACGGGTCGGCAAGCTGAACGAGCCGGTTACTTTGAAACAATTCGTCCAGCGTGTGAAAGAGAAGCTGGATGTACCGTTTGTTCGAGTGGTCGGCGATTTGGACCGTCAGATTAAAAAAGCGGCGGTGATCGGGGGCTCAGGCGGGAGATACTGGAAGGCTGCGATGTTCCGGGGAGCGGATGTGCTCGTTACGGGAGATATCGATTACCATACGGCCCAAGATGCGTTGATGGCCGGACTCACCTTGATCGATCCGGGGCATAACGCCGAGAAGATTATGAAGCCTCGGGTGGCTGCGTGGTTAAAGGAGAAACTCGAGGAAGGTAAATACGAAACCAAAGTTTATAGTTCCGCAATTTATACGGAGCCGTTTAATTTCCTCTAGTTTCATACTTGTGATTCAGCGGCAATGGCTGTATACTATCAAGTGTTGCTTTTGAAAGTTTGACAGACAATCGCCGGCGGCTTAACGGCCGCGGGAGGAAAGTCCGGGCTCCATAGGGCAGGGTGCTGGATAACGTCCAGTCGGCGCGAGCTGAAGGATAGTGCCACAGAAATGGACCGCCGATGGCCGCTGCAAAGCGTGCACAGGCAAGGATGGAACCGAGGTGTAAGAGACCCCGAGGAACGCTGGTGACTTCGTTCCTGGTAAACCCCATCTGGAGCAAGACCTAATGGGACGCAGCTTCCCTGAGAAGCAGCCTTAGCCCGAGGCGCGTCCGGGTTGGTCGCTGGAGCCGCCCAGTAATGTGCGGCCTAGATAGATGATTGTCGCTCAAAGCGGGAGGGTAGTTCCCGTTATTACCGCAAAGAGTACAGAACCCGGCTTACGGCAAACTTTCTTCACTGCAACTCACATGCATCATGTATGAATGGGAAATTGGACTTTTATAGCGGAAAAATGCAAAAACGGTTGGATAGAGGATTTCCTCATCCAACCGTTTTTTTGTGCGAAGTCATAAAGTGTAGTCTTACATAGCGTCATTCAGGATTTTGTTCATTTTGCGCTGCATTGACTGCGGCCAGAACTGCAAGGGGGCCGAGTTGCCCTGCGCCGACTCCAGCGCCGAAAAGACATCGATTTGGCCGTATCCGAAGTATTTGTCGTGACCGGGATCCCCCAGATCAATAACGTTCTTGCGGATGATGTCCATGACTTCCGTATTTTTTAATTTAGGGTTTACGGATCGTATCAAAGCGGCCAAGGCGGATACATGGGGGCTCGCCATGGAGGTGCCCGATAAAGCGGCGTACTGGTTGTCGGGATAGGTGCTCGCAATACTTTCGCCCGGCGCCATCACATCTACGTAATCGCCGTAGTTGGAGAATGATGCCCGCTGCAGGTGGTAATCCGTCGCGGAGACGGACAGCACCTCCGGATAGGCTGCGGGATAACCCGGGCGCTCCGTGTTGTCGTTCCCGGTTGCTGCAATCAGGACCACGTCACGATCAAAGGCGTATTTGATCGCTTCATGCAGAAACTGGGCATCCGCATAATTTCCGAGGCTCATATTGATCACTTTGGCACCGTGATCGGTAGCCCAGATGATTCCCTGGGCCACGGAATAGGTCGTGCCGGATCCGGTTTTGTCCAGCGCTTTAACGGGCAGGATTTTGCCTCCCCACATCATTCCGGCAATTCCTTCGTTATTGTTCACATTGGCGGAGATGATACCGGCGACATGGGTACCGTGACCAACGTCGTCAACGGGATCGTCGCCCGGTGAGACGACGTTGTATCCTTTCAGGAGCCGGCCTTGGAGATCGGGATGCTTCAGATCCACGCCCGTATCGACGACGCCTACGATAACATCGTTGCTGCCTTTGGACAACTTCCAGCCCCGGTTAGTCTCGATGATCGGCAGATTCCATTGGTATTCGGAGAACAGCAGATCATTCGGGATTTCCGGATTCTCATCGCCCAGACCGGTTACATTTTCATTGGTCATGTACAGATAGTGCGGTTCGACATGGTTCGGTTTCCAATGCTTTTTAAAATACGTTGTCAATTGCTTCATATCCATCGATTCCGAACGGAAAATATAAGTGTTGCCGATGTTTTGCGCCGGCTTGCAACGCAGATCGCGCTCGATCTTCTTCATATCTGCAGCGGAAGGCGCCTTCCCGAAAGTGACGACAATTTCGTTTTCGTAATAATGGCTCGCTTTTTCATTGTCATGGCCGGTTTTTACGGTAATATCCTGCAATGTGTCGGCATGGACGGATTCGATCTTATACTTTCCTTCTTTGGGATAAGGGATGAGGCGCAGATTTTTATGTTGGTGATCCTGTACCCGGCTTAAAATCCCCATATCCAGCACTGCGATCATTCCCTGTTGATTCTTGCCCTGAGCGGGTTCTGCAGCTACAACATATTTCGGATTGCCCTGCGGAAAACCAGGCGATTCATAAGAATTTCCTTTGCGGAGGGCATTCCGGGCGAAGCCCAAATAAGTGTCCAGCTGTTTTTGCTCCGCTGCTTCCAGCCGGAATTTTTCCGCTCGAAATTCCCGTTCCTGCTTCCCCGTGTACCAACGCAGGGAAGGAAATTGTTTATGATCCTTCTGTAAATCTCCGGCATCTGTCGGTAATTTCCCTGGCTGTGCAGCGGCGAATTTATCGGCAAGCAGGCGAAGATGCCTCTTGGCGTCCAGCCTTGCAAGGCGTTCCGTAGCGGTCATGTCGCGCTTCAGCATCATTTGTTTCAGCTTATGTTCCTCGGCCGGATTTTTAACGGTTTTGATCTCAGCTTGCCGGTTAGCAGAAGGGGCGGACGAATCCGGAATCAAGTTGTAAAGAGCAACAGCGGCGACCCCCGCAAGGCCCAGCGCAGCCCATCTCTGCCATCTCATGTAGGTCCTCCTTTGCACAATATAAAGATAGACATAGAATGAGGTAAAACCGATGGTTTTATTCTTAAAGGACGCGCGGTGAATGCAGGTCAAGGGTAACGTTTTCCAGCGTTTTTTGCGATATGGGGATCGTCAAATGGACAAACTGAAGAAATGCCGCAAATGCCTGCACAGCATCTTTTTTGTATCGATTTAACAGCTGGCGCTCCGCATACCGGCACGGGCCTCCGGGGAAAATGAACGGTGAGGTGATCATAATGCCAAACGGCGAAAAACCGATAGTTAAATGCAGCGTATCGAATTGTACCTATTGGGGTGAAAAAAACCTCTGTCAGGCCGATCTGATCATGATCGATATCGATAAGCATGCAAACCAGAGCTATAACGCCGAATTTGCCGGTGAATCGTTTGATACTGAGCATCAGGACACTGCTGCTTCGTCTTCCGCAACTTGCTGTCATACGTTTAAGCCGAAATCGTCGTAACCCGGAAGCCAAATTCAGGAGGTGCTGTGATGACTGATCGTACAAAGGATAAACAAGACCATCCCGTTTCCTCGAAAAAACGTGTGGATTATCCTAGAAAGACCCATCAGGAGGAGTACGCGGCAGAGGTGGTGCCGATGAGCACCGTCGCCGACAGACGAAGCGAACGGCGCGATGCCGACAATTCCGTACGTGCCGAACGCTCTGAAAACGGCACGGCTACGGCAGGGAAAACCGTCGGCTATGTGGGCGTCGGTTTCGGAATAGCGTCGCTTTTCATGTGGTCCATCATCTTGGGACCTTTGGCGGCAGTGATGGGATTTTACGCCTACAGCCAAGGTAATAAAACTTCCGGTGCCTGGGCAATCGGCCTTGGAGTTGTTGCCACGCTGAGTTATTTCGTCCTTATACCCTTTACCCGCTAAACGAGAGCAGTTTGTAAAAAGGACCGACGCCAAAGGTGTCGGTCTTTTTTTACCTGGAGCGAGGCATTTTTACATTTTGCGACAAATAGGTGGTCAAGCCTGCGATTCATGTGTAAAATATAGGGTATACCACCTTTTTAACGTGAAGAGGAGTCAAGCAAACATGCAAATCGATCCACGCACCATGACGCAGCTAATACAGTTACAGACCGTTAACGATATCGACCTCCAAGGGAATGCGGCAGCACGTACCAATGTCGATGGCGAAGGTTCCTTGTTTGATATATTGCTTCAAGAAATGATGATGGCGGAAGGCCGTACCGAGTCCAGTGATCTGGTGGGCAAGCTTCCGTTATCTGCGCTTACTTATGGTTCCGGTTATGAGGGGTGGATCTCGCAGGCTTTACCTGCCGAAGTCCTCGGTGGGCAAGCCGTGGAGGCGTCTGCTTATCGGCCCTCGGCCTCGATTGGCCAGGAACGCGGAGAATTGGATGAACTGATCACCCAAGCCAGCCGCAATTACGGTGTGTCCGAAAGTCTGATCAAAGCCGTCATCGAGACGGAATCCTCGTTTAACCCAGGGGCCGTATCATCGGCTGGAGCTAAAGGATTGATGCAGCTTATGGACGGAACGGCCAACGGGCTCGGCGTGAGCAATCCGTTTGACCCGGGGCAGAACATCGACGGCGGAACACGTTATTTGTCCTATCAGCTCAAGCGGTTTGGCGGCAATGAGAACACGGCGCTTGCAGCTTATAATGCCGGACCGGGCAGGCTGCAAAAGCTGGGGATTTCCAACGATCAGGAACTGATGGATAAGCTGCACTTGCTTCCCCGGGAGACGCAGAATTATATCGCTAAGATTGCGGCTGCACGCTCCAAGTATGAAATTTAACGCATGCCATGCAGTTGACGGCAAAACGGTAATGAATGGATTGTACTGAATCCGCTAAGGTAAGGGGTTCATCTAGGGAAAGATCAAATGGGAAAACGCTCCGGCTGCCGGATTTTCGCGTTTTTTCTTTTGATCTTTTTTTGAAGTCTATATTTGATTTGGATTGGTTCAGGAGGAAATAAAGATGAGATATTTTGATCACGCGGCAACCACGCCTCCATATGACGAAGTGACCCGGACCATTGCTGAAGTGATGGCTCTGCATTATGGGAATCCGTCATCTCTGCACCGGCTTGGAGAAGAAAGCGGCAAGCTGCTGCGCAGGGCGCGGGAAGTATGTGCCGGAGCGCTGGGAGTTCTGCCCGGCGAAATTGTATTTACTTCAGGAGCCACGGAAAGCAACAATATGGCTATTAAGGGCGCGGCGCTTCAGTATGTCAACCGGGGCAAGCACCTGATCACTACGGTCACGGAACATCCGTCCGTATATGAGTGCTGCAGGCAGCTTGAGCAGTGGGGCTGGGAAGTTACGTTTTTACCGGTGAATAAAGAGGGCAAGGTATCCGTAGAGCAAGTTGATGAGGCTATCCGGAAGGATACGGTCCTGGTGTCCGTGATGCATGTCAATAATGAAACAGGAAGCGTTCAGCCTGTAGCAGAAATAGGAAGCCTGCTGAAAGAGAAATATCCGCGTGTGCTTTTTCATGTGGATGGAGTTCAGGGGTTTGGAAAAATAGAGCTGCCGATCAAGGAGAGCGGAATTGATTTATACAGCTTGTCCGCGCATAAACTAAGGGGACCGAAAGGGATCGGCCTGTTGTATGTACGCGATGGAGTTACCTTGCAACCCCTGCTTGCAGGTGGAGGCCAGGAGGAAGGGCGGCGGCCGGGAACGGAGAACATCCCGTATGCCGTTGGCATGTCCAAGGCGATCCGGCTGGCCAAGGAAGGGGCCCCCGAGCGGGCAGTTCACCTTAGATTGCTTAAAGATAAACTTATTCGCGGCATAGCTACTCTTCCGGAGCTGGAGTTGAATTCTGCGTTGGAGGAGACTCATGGCGCACCGCATATCGTTCATTTCTCTTATCCCGGAATGAAGTCCGAAGCTTTCTTGCACATGTTGGAGGAAGAAGGGTTCCTGGTATCGACCCGGTCGGCCTGCTCTTCCAAACGGGCCGAGCCAAGCCGGATTTTGCTTGCAATGGGCAAAAGTCCTGAGGCTGCCGCAGCGGGCATTCGAATCAGTCTGGGTGAGGAGCATACGGAAAAGGATATTGCGGATCTGCTGGAGGCGCTCAATAAATGTGTACGGCGTGTAAGGAATTTAAAGGGAGAGAGATGACCATGACATCATATGATATGCTGCTGCTTCGTTTTGGAGAAATTACAATCAAGGGAAAAAATAGGTCCCGGTTCGAAAAGGCCGCGCTGGCCCACGTGAAATCGCTGCTTAAGCCGTATCCTGCAACGAAGGTAATCCGGGAATACGGGCGGATTTATGTCGAACTCCATGGGGAACCGGCGAGAGAGGTCAGCGAATCCCTTAAACATGTATTCGGCATAACTTCGATCAGCCCGGTCAAAGTCTCTCCTTCCAGACTGGAGGACATCATTAGCGCGGCAAAAGAATTCGTGGGAAGCGTGCCTGCCGACCGGCATATTCCTTTTAAAGTGAACGCCCGCAGAGTATGGAAGGAGTTCCCCTACGGCTCGCAGGAAATGAATCGGCTCGTCGGGGGACCGATCCTGCAGGCTGCCCCCGGCTTGAAAGTGGATGTCCATCACCCCGAGCTCGAGCTGCGCGTGGAGATCCGGGAGCAAGGCACTTATCTTTATTCCGAGGTTATCCCGGCCGCAGGCGGATTTCCGCTAGGCACCAACGGGAAGGCGATGCTGCTGCTCTCCGGCGGTATTGATAGCCCTGTGGCAGGCTGGTCCGCGATGAGACGCGGGCTCGAGATCGAATGCGTTCATTTCCACAGCTATCCGTTTACGAGCAAGAAGGCGGAGGAAAAAGTGATCGAACTGGCGAAAGTGTTGTCCCGCTATGCCGGGCAAGTTAAGCTTCATCTGGTTCCTTTTACGGAGATCCAAACTTCGCTTGCCGGTACCGGACAGGATAATTTGATCATTACGCTAATGCGCAGGTCGATGCTGAGAATCGCTTCCTTGCTGGCCGAAAAAAACGGGGCGCTGGCACTTGTCACCGGAGACAGCCTCGGCCAGGTGGCCAGCCAGACTTTGCCAAGTATGAATGTGATCGGCCGGGCTACCGAGCTGCCGCTGCTGCGGCCGCTTGTCATGAGCGATAAAGATGAAATCATTAGTCTGGCCAAGAGAATAGGCACCTTTGATTTGTCCATTCTGCCATATGAGGACTGCTGCACATTGTTCGTGCCGAAATCGCCGACAACGAATCCGAATCTGCGGATTATCGAGAAGATTGAAGCGGGCTTGAACGGTCTTGCCGAACAAATCGAAACTGCCGTACGGGATACGGAAACCCTGATCATCAAGCCGCATGAGGAAGTTGTTAGATCATCCCCTGATGATATCAGCAGCGGGAATATGGCGGGAGCAGGGACTATCGACAACAATTGGTTTTAAATGCTCCGGTTTTACGCTGCCCTCTCCATTGTTCGTCGCTCTTTTCTCTTGACTTTTGTCATCGGACGCGCACTACCAAAACTTCAGTTATCCCAAAACCTACGCATCAATTTGACGCAAAGCTTAGCTGAATTCATCGCCTAAGAAAGAAAACAAATCGCTCCCGCTGGCCTCAGGCCGGTCCGGGAGCGATTTGTTTTGTCTTGGCACCGATGTTTAACGGGTAGCCGGATGGGACCGGCGTTTTTCTTCTTCCTTTTCGCGGTGCTTTTGTTTTGTTCTATAACCGGCAAATAGCACACCGGCCATAACGAGCGCGATAAACAGGTACCGCAGAATAGGGTTGTCCTCAAAAAAGCCAATGAAATGCGGTTCTTCGGTAATCATATGAGCTGCGGTGTAGGCCAGCACGGCCGCCCCGACATAGGCGATCCAGGGAAACATTCCGAGCAGCTTAATAAATAAGGTGCTTCCCCAAACGACGATCGGCACACTGATCAGCAGTCCGATGATTACAAGAATTGTATGTTGTCCCGATGCGCCGGCTACAGCGATTACGTTATCCAGTCCCATCGCGGCATCCGCAATGACAATAGTTCGTACCGCAGGCCAAAGCGAATCTTTGGCTTCGACGGAATCGTGATCACCTTCATCGGCAAGTACTTTGTAAGCGATAAAGATGAGCATGAGTCCGCCAACCGCAAGCAGCCAAGGAATTCCCAACAGCCAGACGACCACAAGCGTGGCGGCGATGCGAAGCAAAATAGCGCCGGCCGTACCGTAAAGGATCGCCTTCTTCTGAACTGTCTTGGGAAGCTTTCTAGCCGCCATTCCGATGACAATTGCGTTATCTCCAGCCAAAATCAAATCGATAAAAATGATATTGATCAGAGAGAGAAAAAATGTTGCACTGAAAAATTCCACTTATGTCACTTCCTCTTCAGACGTATATACGTATTAATTAACCAAATGGATTCATTTGTCCAGATTATTTTTTACAAAAGGATAAAGACATAGCTTGCCCACTTGCCTCATAAAAATGATAAGAGGTTGTTCAAAAAGGGGGATAAGCGTGGATCAGCTGATACTGCTTTCAGAAATTCTGATCATAAATCTGGTGCTCAGCGGCGACAACGCTCTGGTTATTGCGATGGCAAGCAAGGAGCTGCCGCTCCAGCAGCGCAAACGGGCTGTATGGTGGGGGGCACTGGGAGCGGTACTGCTTCGTTGTCTCTTGTCATGGGTTGCTGTGGTGCTGCTGCAAATTCCGTTTATTCAGGCAGCCGGCGGACTATTGCTTGCAGGTATTGCCTTTAAGCTTCTATTACCCCATGAGGAGTCTACACGAGTTCGTGAAGCGGGTACGATGTGGCGTGCGATCCGAACCATTCTCGCGGCTGATTTCATTATGAGTCTCGACAATGTGCTTGCGATTGCGGCGCTGGCCAACGGGGATCTCGCCATCCTCGTTATCGGGATTGCGATCAGCATCCCTATCGTGGTATGGGGCAGCAATCTGATTGCAGACTGGCTGCAGCGACTGCCAATACTGACTTATGCCGGCGCCGGAATTCTTGGCTATACGGCCGGCGATATGCTGCTGCATGACCCCAAGCTGGGGGGGCTGCTTGAGACGACGCTTCCGGCTCTTACGAACATGCTGCCGATCGCGTTGGCCGCGCTCGTTATTATGTTCGGTTGGGTGAAAAAATATCAGGCCGGTCGTTGAACTCCCGTCGCATTCAATTTGCCGACCGAGGCATGAAAAAATCACTCTCTTGATCCGGGAGAGAGTGGTTTTTTATGCTGTTTTCATTTAAACTGAAATCATAAAGGGAATGTCGTAATTTGCCGCGGCATGTCCCTCATTGTCTAACCGGAAGGTGTGTGATGGGATGTCCGATAACAACAAGCTAATGACCGGAATTTTGATTCTGGCTGCCGGGATCATCATCCTGCTTGGAAAACTCGGGGTATTCAGTTTTCTTGGAAAGGCGCTTTGGCCGCTACTGTTGCTGATACCGGGCATTGTATTTCACCTGTGGCATTTTTGGAGAAAAGGGCCGTCCGAGCTGCTGCTGCCCGGAGGGATTCTGACCGTTTACGGTGTTCTGTTTATTATTGCGAACATTTGGGGATGGACCACCCTCAAGTACAGCTGGCCCGGATTTATCCTCGGAATCGCTGTCGGACTGTACGAGTATGAATTTTTCTCATCCGTCCGCCAAAACGGGGTTATGATTGCGGCCGTTATTGTGGGAGCCGTGTCCGTCATATTGTTCGGCATCACCTTATTTTCGCTGGCGCTGATCTATTTGGTTGCCATTGCGCTGATAATAGGAGGCATCTGGTTGATTGCCGCGCGGGGAAAAACCCGGCGAAGCTGGTGATGTATGGAAAGTTCTTGAATTTCTCTAAAATTTGCGTATAATATAAGGGATATGTCCAAGCGTCGGGATATGAGAACTCCGACGCTTGTTTTGTGGTGATTCAGCTGTCTTAGCTTTATAGAATAAGCAAACAGAGACGAAAGGATATGGAGAAAACCCATGCATGAAAGAAAACAAATCCGCAACATTGCGATTATTGCTCACGTAGACCACGGCAAAACGACGCTTGTCGACAAACTGCTTCAACAGTCCGGTATTTACCGGGAACATGAATCCGTCCAGGAACGCGCGATGGATTCCAATGATCTGGAACGCGAACGCGGAATTACCATTCTGGCCAAAAATACCGCGATCACTTATAAAGATTATTTGATTAACATTGTGGATACTCCGGGACACGCCGACTTTGGCGGCGAAGTGGAACGGATTATGAAGATGGTAGACGGCGTGCTGTTGGTCGTCGATGCTTACGAAGGCTGCATGCCGCAGACCAAATTCGTACTTCGTAAAGCGCTTGAACATCAGTTGACCCCGATTGTCGTCGTTAATAAGATTGACCGCCCTGCAGCCCGCCCTGCGGAAGTAATTGATGAAGTACTCGATCTGTTCATCGAGCTTGAAGCGAACGATGAACAGCTTGAATTCCCCGTTGTATATGCATCCGCTTTGAACGGAACCTCCAGTTTGAACCCTGAAAAACAGGATGAGAACATGCTGGCTCTTTACGAAACGATCATCGACCATATCCCGGCTCCTACGGAGAACGTGGAAGAACCGCTCCAATTTCTCGTCACTTTGATGGACTATAATGAATATCTGGGCCGAATTGCGATTGGCCGTGTCAATCGTGGCGTGATTCGCCAAGGTCAACCCGTTGCGGTTATGACACGCGACGGCGGTAAGAAATCAGCCCGCATCGAGAAGCTGTTTGGCTTCCAAGGGCTGAAACGCGTTGAAATTGAAGAAGCCGGAGCCGGCGATATCGTGGCGATCGCAGGGATTAAAGATATCAATATCGGAGAGACCATTGCCGATCCGAATCAACCGGAAGCTTTGCCTGTTCTGAAAATCGACGAACCGACGCTGCAAATGACCTTCCTGGTTAATAACAGTCCGTTTGCCGGACGCGAAGGAAAATGGGTAACCTCCCGTAAACTTCGCGAGCGGTTGCTTAAAGAACTGGAAACCGACGTTTCTCTGCGCGTCGACGAAACCGATAGCCCGGATGCGTTTATCGTTTCGGGACGCGGTGAGCTGCATCTCGGTATCCTGATCGAGAATATGCGCCGCGAAGGTTATGAGCTCCAAGTGTCGAAGCCGGAAGTTATCGTCAAAGAAATTGACGGCATGAAGATGGAGCCGGTGGAACGGTTGCTGATCGATGTGCCTGAAGAGAGCATGGGCTCCGTAATGGAAAGCCTTGGCTCGCGTAAAGCGGAAATGGTCAATATGATCAACAATGGTAATGGACAGGTTCGCCTGGAATTCCTGATTCCGGCTCGCGGTCTGATCGGTTACAGCACTCACTTCCTGACATTGACTCGCGGCTACGGCGTTATGAACCATGCGTTCGATAGCTATGGACCGCTTATTGGCGGCCAGGTCGGCGGACGTCATGAGGGCGTGCTTGTTTCGAGCGAAAACGGCGTTTCCACTCTGTACGGAATTTTGTCCATCGAAGATCGCGGTATCCTGTTCTTGGAGCCGGGAGCTGAGATCTATGAGGGAATGATCGTCGGAGAGCATACTCGCGACAACGATATCGTCGTCAATATCTGCAAAGAAAAGCAATTGACGAACGTTCGCTCGGCGACCAAAGACGATACGGTTAAGATGAAAACGCCTCGGCTCTTCTCGCTGGAGCAGGCGCTTGAATATTTGAATGATGACGAGTATTGCGAAATTACTCCGAAATCGGTTCGTCTCCGTAAGAAGATCTTGAACAAGAGCGAACGCGAACGTGCCGAAAAACATCGCAAAAATGCGGAAGCCAATCTATAATAATTACTAACGATATTGAAGGAGGGACCCGTCTTGCAGGCTTGGTTTGCGCAAAATCCGGTAATATCCTACATTCTAATTTATGTGCTTGTGATTTTCGTGTACAACAAAGTGTTCCGTACCCAACAGAAGCTCCCGCTTCTGAAGGAGATTATCCTTTACCTGCTTATGGCGATCGGTTCTTTCCTTCTGCTTATTTTTCAGATCGATAAGCTGCCGATTATTCAATGTCTTCTCGTAGCCGTGGTTTTGATGCTGATGGTGCGAATCCGTTATTTTGTAGAAGGACGTCGGAGCCGGAAGGACAAGTCCGCTTCCGAGCCGTCCGCCTTGAATAAGCAGGACTAGTCCTGCTGTCCGTGGAGGCTGTAACTAATCGCGGTCTCTATTCGTTATTATTCATGCGGCTTAATACAGACGAAATTAGGTGTTAGATTTCATGAGTTCTAATCGCAGCGGTTTGCCTCCTCGGGGGCAGAACCAAAGAGTAACTTCCAAAGGTAAGAGTCCGAAGAAAAGAAAAAAATCCGGCGGAAAAACCTTTCTGAAGGTTCTGTTGAGCATTATGATTTTAGCGGTTGTCGGCGTTGGAGCCTATATTGGTTTCCTTTGGCTGACAGTCGATAAGGTAATTGACGATACAGGGACTTCAGCTAATGTGGCTCCCGAGAAATCGGCTAAGGTAAAGCCGCTCACCATGCTGCTGCTCGGTACGGATTATCGGCCGAAAACAGGAACCCATCTGAGCGACGTGATGATGGTAATTTCCATGAATCCTGATACAAAATCGGCTACCGTCGTTTCCTTGCCTCGGGATACCCGATTTGAAATGGACGGCTACAAGACGAATAAGCTAAACGCCTTCTATCCGAATTTCCTGGCAGCCGAGAAGAAGTCGGGCATCTCCGCCGAACAGGAAATGAAAACGATGATGGGCAAATATTTCGGCTTGACCATCGATTATGTAACGGTTCTGAACTTTCAAGGTTTCCGCGACATCGTTGACTCGCTTGGCGGCGTCGACGTAAACGTAGATGCTAACATGTGCTATCGGGACAGTGCCGATGGAACCGATATTAACTTGAAGGCGGGACCGCAGCATCTGAACGGTGAGGATGCGCTCGGCTTTGTCCGTTACCGGAAGTCGAATTGTGATCCTAGGACAAAGGCATCGGACGACTTTGACCGTAACCGCCGGCAGAACGAAGTGCTGCACGCTCTGATCGATCAGGCGAAATCGTTGAACGGGGTGCTTGGCGCTGGCAAGGTCATCGAATCGGTCGGCAAAAATATGGAGACCGATCTGGAATCCAAGCAGATGAAAAATATGATTTCTACTTACTGGAACATCTCCAAGGAAAATGTCGATTTCGTGCCGGTAACCGGACAATGGAAGAGCCCTTATGTTTATGTGGATGATGACGAGCTGGAACAGGCCAAGCAGGCGCTGAAGAATGAGCTTGCCGGGACGAAAACGCCGCCGTCGGCCGGGGAACCCGACGAACAAGCAGGCAATTGACGATTGAATGCAAGTTTTTGGCCATGGTATAATACAATTAGTTATACGGTTTGTTTTAATTATGAAGAATCTAATGACGATTAGCACTACAGGAGGGCTGGCATATGTCCGAACTCGTAACCCAATTGTCTGAACCGTTATACGCTGCATTCCAGTCCGAAACATTTGTTTTGCTGAGTACGGTGGACGAAGAATCCGGGGGACCGACTTCCAGTGCAATTTCCTGGATTTACGCCCTGGACCATTCCACGCTGCGTTTTACCCTCGATCACCGGTCGAGATTGGTCCGAAACATCAAGGCCCATCCGAGAATTACGGTTACCGTGTTTGGCGAGGAGACGATTTATGCGATCAACGGTAAAGCTGAGGTCGTTCAAGACCCGCTTGATGGGGTTCATTTCAAAATGTGCTGCTTCGACATGAAGATTGACGCGGTCCGCAATGCGCTGTTTTATGGAGCGCAGCTTGCCTCCGCGCCGTCCTATGCCAAAGTATATGATCATCGTGCGGCGGAACTCTTGGACAACCAAGTGTTTGCTGCCATGAAAAAAGCCTAGCGAATTTTTCGCTGGGCTTTTTCTTTTGGGACATCCCATTTCGAGTTATCTGCCTGGGGCCATTTGCATCTCTTTGGTTCCGCGGTTCTTGGTACGGTTGTCGCCTTGCTGACCGCCGGTTCTATCATTAATGGTTCCATTGCTGCGGATTCCGTCGTTGACATTGCCGGTCCCGTTATTCTGAACCTTAGGCGCATTGTCCCTCGGACGGGTATCACCCGGCATCTGCGGCACGATTCGACCGATAATGTCGGCCAGCTCGGTTGCAAACCCGCCGATCGGATTGCCGTTCGCTATTTTATCGCCGATTTCGGCAATCCGCTGGTTCAGATCGATATCGGCGGTCACAATAGCGCCAGCACCTTGGGGATCCTTACGGAGCGCCTCGGCTACCGTATATTTGATGTTTCCTACTCGGGCGCGTTCCAGTTTTGAATCGACATCGATGCCAACAACCGCAGTTCTACCCATGACGACGCAATGAGCGCCTTTTACGCCAGGTACCCTTTTTACTAGTTCTTCCAAATGGTTTTGTCTTTCTGTCGCCGACAGCGCCCTGGTACCTGTACCATCTGTCATATTCCTGTTCCCGTCGTTTGTGCTTTGAGCACGGGGACCGTTGTTAGTTTGATTCTGAGGAGAGGGTGATGCCTTTTCAGTTGCCGTACCGCAGCTAGTAAGCAGAAAAATCGTCAATAACAAACACAGCCATATTCGCATGAACTGCCACCGTCCTTTCAGTAGGGATCTTGTAGTAAACTATACTTTTTAACATTTCCCGGACGGGGGAAAGTATGTATGTGAATTAGAGGCTGCAAGATGTTCGGTGGAGGGGATATTCGTGAAAAAAATCTTTGTGCTCGATACCAATGTTTTGCTGCATGATCCGAATGCAATATTTGCTTTTGACGAGCATGAGGTAGTCATACCGGCGGTAGTCCTGGAAGAAATCGACTCCAAGAAGCGGAATGCGGAAGAAATTGGCCGCAATGCGCGCAGGGTATCCCGGCTTCTGGATGGACTTCGTGAAATCGGTCATTTGCATGACGGAGTTCTGCTGGAAAGCGGGGGGAGGCTGAAGGTGGAACTGAACCACCGCAGTTTTCTCAAGGTACAGGAGATGTTCGGCGAGATTACGAACGATAACCGGATATTGGCCGTGGCGCTCAACTATCATCTGGAACAGCAAGATAATAATGAACCGCGTCCTGTCGTACTGGTCAGCAAGGATGTGCTTGTCCGGATCAAAGCCGATGTTTTGGGCTTGAACGCCCAGGATTATTTGTCCGACCGCACAGCCGGCCCGTCGGATTTATACTCCGGATACTCTACCCTTAAAGTGCATCCTTCCGTTATCGATGAATTTTATTCATACCGTTATTTACCGATAAAACCGCTGGGACTTTCCTATAATCTCTATCCGCATGAGTTTGTTATTTTAAAAGATGAAATGGGCACCGGAAAATCGGCGCTACTGCGTGTTAATTGGGATGCTTCCAAACTTGAGCCGCTATATTTAAGCAATGATTCCGTTTGGGGGATCAGCGCCCGCAATGCCCAGCAGAGGATGGCGCTGGAATTGCTGTTGAACGATGAGATTCCGCTCGTAACCATAACAGGTAAAGCGGGGACCGGGAAAACATTGTTGGCGCTGGCCGCCGGTTTAATGAAAGTGGAAGATGACCATAAATATAAAAAGCTTCTAATCGCACGCCCGGTCGTTCCGATGGGCAAGGACATCGGTTATTTGCCGGGTGAGAAGGATGAAAAGCTCCGCCCCTGGATGCAGCCGATCTATGATAATCTCGAGTATTTATTCGATACGAAGAAGTCCGGCGATATCGAGAAAATTTTGATGGGGCTGGGAAGCATACAGGTTGAGGCGCTGACTTACATCCGCGGGCGCTCGATTCCCGGGCAGTTCATTATTGTGGACGAAGCGCAAAATTTGACCCGGCATGAAGTGAAGACGATCGTCTCCCGGGTAGGTGAGGGAAGCAAAATCATTTTAATGGGAGACCCTGAGCAAATCGACCATCCTTATCTCGATTCGGCCAGCAATGGCTTGACCTACCTGGTGGAAAGGTTTAAGGAACAGGGAATCAGCGGCCACATTACTTTGGAAAAAGGGGAGCGTTCCAAGCTGGCCCAACTGGCTGCGGACCTGCTCTAGCCATTGACATAAGAGACCGCTGTTACAATGCCGAAGCGAAAGCTTCGGCATTTTTTACCGTGACGTCATTTTTGTAATGATTTGTAAGGACAATCTCCGAGGAGATTTGTTACAATAGGGGGTAACAAGCGGAGAGGAAGAACCGGTGTGAAGCGAAAAAACCATTGGGTGCTTTTTGCCATCCTTTTACTCGCCTTGATCAATTTGTCGCCAAGCGAAACATCGACCCTGATGAGATCTGAGGACCAAGGAGAAACGGAGCCGATAACGCCGCAAAGCCTGGAAACGGAGAATGACCCAGGCTCTATTTCGGTTGCGGTTCAATTGAATGAATCCGATTTTTTGCGTCTACAACAGCTGAATCAGCAGGTGGTGGATGAATATCATATTGAAGTTGAGCTGAGAAATCTTCCGGCCGGAAAGGATTATTCGGCTATTCGGCAGGAATTGGAACTGGGAGATTCTCCGGATGTTCTCCTGCTGAACAATACATGGATCCGGAGATTTGCTTCCGGCGGCTACTTGCTTCCGACCGAAAGTTATTATTCGGGTTCTTTGACCGGCGAAGTGTTAAGCGCTTCCTTAACACAAAATGAGTGGAATGGTTATGTATGGGCGGTTCCGATGGATGCCGATCCTTACGTATGGGTGTATCATCCCGGTAAGCTAAAAGAGGCCGGGCTGGAATTTCCCGCATCGGGGAGCGATTGGGGAGCGCTGCTAAGCGCTTATAAGAAACATCCTTCATCCCCTTATTTGTTCGCATTGGATTTTAACGACCCTTATGCTGTGATGTCGTTCATGTGGCAGCTGACGGGACAACGCGGTTCAACGGATGAGACATCCTTGTTCAAGCCCACCGAGGAGCTGGAAGCGGTAGTTCAGCAACTGGATACGATGAAGCCTTTCTTGACGACTCTAGGAGCACCGGGGGAAGAAGAAACGTGGAATAAACTGTTCAACGGAGAAGCGGCCTTTGCCTTGGTAAGGTGGAGCGATGCTAAGCGGCACCAGCATCCGAATCTCAAAATCGTCTACCCGGACCAGGAATCACCTGCAGGCGGAGCATGGGTAGGAGGAAGAAGTTACACCGTCTCGGCGCGATCGGGTAATAAAGAAGCGGCCGGTCTGTGGATTACAGCAATGACAACCCAGCTTCAGCAGCGTCAGTGGTTTGACTTAACGGGATATTTGCCAGTGTTAAAAACGATGTACTATCAAGCGTCCCGCAATGGACTTCCTGCCTGGATCCCGGCTTCATTCGTAAATGGAAAGGGAACTCCGCTGCCCGTGGGGGCCGGAATTCCCTTGCTAATGGAGAAATATGGCGCATTGTCCTCATCTTTTTTATACGGGGAGCTCAGTTATAAATCCTACTTAAGTGAATTAGAGTCCTTATAAGTTCGTTATTCTCATAAAACAATTTTTAGTTTCACAATCAGGGTTCCCTCTCGGATGTCCGCTTCGGTGGCTTCGACGAAGGGAACTATTTTTTTGGGATAAAATCCGAGATCGAAATCTTCCTCAAGCTCGGCTCTTGTCGTATCCGGCAGTTCCAGGCCGTTAAACAGCAGCCGGTCCACATGGAAGATGATACAATTTTGCGGTTCGTTTTCAACGGTATAATGGCCCTCCACCACTAATTCAAGACCTTCCCTCCGACCTTGTGCAATAATGCGCCCGTCTTCAAAGACAAAGGACATGTTCTTTAACAGCTCATTTTTTGAGCGGAGAAAATCGTTCAAGTCTGCTTCCTTGACCGTCAGCGTATAGCCGTTCTTACCGGAAGAGAGACTGTCTTTATGGTCTTTTAAAAAGTCAGGAAAATCGGACATCGCCGTCGCCAGCGCCCGGAAATGGCGGCGGATTTCATACAATCCGACGTTTTCCCAGTAAGTGGTCAGCTCTTGGATCATTGCTTTCATTTTCTCGGGATCGCTACTTGCGCTTAGCGAACCGTCCAGGCTTTCCTGCAGAAGGGCGACGCGGTCCCGCTGCTGGAGCAAGGCGGTCTTCATTTGATCAAGGTCGGACGATAACTGATCCAGCTTGCGTTTCGTTTTCGCCAAACCCGCATATTCCTTTTTGTAGGCATCCATAATATATCGGTCTCGTTCAACGATCAATTGATAATAGTCGAGCATCGTAAAAAAGTCCTTCAGGCTGTCCGCGGACAACAGCGCCGATAGCAGGGTTTCCCGCTCCCCCATATAGTAAGCGGCAATTCGCTTGCCGGCTTGATCCCGGCTTCCGCGGATTTGCTCGTTCTTGTCCGCAAGCTGCAGTTCAAGCTGCTGAATCGATTGCTCGGTTTCCTTCTGTTGCGTCTCGATCCGGACAATTTCCCGGTCAATCTCCACAATCGACAAGCTCTTCTCCAGAACCTTCAACTCCTCGTCCGACATCGGGGCAGCCGTAGTTTGCATCGGCAGCAAGAGGGTGACGGTAAGAGATATCGAGAGGAACAAAGAAGAGATTCTTCTGTTAATTATTTCATCCACGCTCCCCCAATTGGATTCCATCCATATATATGATACCAGTAAACCAAATATCAGTAAGTCATTTTATTCCTATCGAACTAAAAATGAAAAAAGGCGGTCCGGTGTTGGCCGGATCGCCTTTAATCGGTTTGGAACAGAGGGGATTACAGCGGCATTCCCATCTGAAAGATTGTCCAATAGCTGAAGCCTGTAAAGGCGACAATCATATAACCCCAGAAGAGCAAAATGTACGTTCTTTCCGTAAATTTCAGATAACCGAACAGTACGAAAAAGGCGGTTTGCACGAAGAACAGCAAAGCCATTTCAATCAGGTTGCCGGCGAAAGCCATAAGTCCGATGGCTAATGTGAAAAAGCCAAGAACGCGGAACATGCGATCCAAGAGAAAATCCCCCTTTCCTATGTATACACGTCTACCGATTTCTATACCTCATTATACCCGTTACCCCAACATGTGTAAACGAAAAGTCATAATATTTAGCAAGATGTAGCTCGTGCTGTGACATATATTATTGCCTGTCATTCCGAATTAATGAATGGAAATTCGGATTTTTTTGAAACAGGTATGGAGGCGCTTTAAATTGGAAATACATTTTAGTATCAAATAGATTCTATGAACTCTATGAGAGGCATAGAAATGGAGTAAGAAGCTTTTTACCAGCGAGCCTGCCGGAACTGCCGGTCGGAAGACGGTTATATTAGGATGTCGTTAGGAGGTTTTTATAGCATGACAGCAGTGAGACAAGATGCGTGGAGTGCGGAAGATGATTTGATTTTGGCGGAAGTGACTCTGCGCCATATTCGGGAAGGCAGTACCCAATTAACCGCCTTTGAGGAAGTTGGGGAACGTATCGGAAGAACGGCAGCAGCTTGCGGTTTCCGGTGGAACAGTTGCGTTCGCAAAAAATATGAAGCGGCGATTGGCATTGCCAAGGCCCAAAGGCAAAAACGGAGTTACATGAAGAAGCAGGGGAGCCTTGCGGGCAATCCGGCGATTTCATCGCTGGCCCCGGTTGAGCTGGACGAAGTGAACTACAGAAGCGAGGGCGTTACGGAAGAGACGATTTCTATCGATGCGGTGATCCGCTTTTTACGCGGCTGGAAAAGTACGATTCAGGATACGAGCCGGCACGTGAAATCTCTTGAGAAAGAGTTGAGGGATAAAGAAGAGCAGCTTGCCAGACTCCGCGAGGAGAATCAGCATCTGTCAGCCCAAGTAAATGAAGTACAGACCGACTACAGGGTAGTGAATGACGATTATAAGGCATTAATCCAAATTATGGATCGCGCCCGCCGGTTGGCCTTTCTAAATGAGGAAGACGAAGAAGCGAAAACGAGATTTAAGATGGATGCGAATGGAAATTTGGAACGAATCGAATAGTAAATAATGAAGCAAAAAGAATGCAATAAGGAATCAAGATTACAAAAGCGAATCCTGCCGAAACGGCAGGATTTTATTATTTTCAGGGCTGTTTTGTGTTAGAAGGTCTGGTATAAAGAAAGTAGGAAACTACACAAGATCATTCAATTAAGTTCATCTTATATAGCTATAGCTCGGCGGAAAGGAAGAAGAACATGAAAATCGAGGTTATCGGTTCGGGCGCACTGGGCATGTTGTTCGGAGGATTGCTGGCCGCATCCGGCGACGAGGTCGCTTTTTGGACAAGAACAGTTGAACAAGCGGCGACGCTTCGTGAGCGCGGCATTGTAGTGAAAGGACAAGACGATTCAGAGCTGCACATAGCGCCGAAAATTTTTACAGCCAGCCCTATAACAGAAGCGACTGAAAATACAAGGCAGGATACACCGGATTGGATTTTGCTAACCGTGAAGCAGCGGCATATTGATGCGAGTCTGTTAAGCGGCATGAAGGCTAGAATGGGAAACAATACGAAAATCGCCTGCTTTCAGAACGGAGTCGGACATATAGAGAAGATTAAGACCTCATTTGGAGGGAATTCCGTCTATGCGGTAATCACTACCGAAGGGGCAAAAAGAGAGGAAGGATCCGTAGTAATCCGTGCGGGGCACGGTGCGACCCGAATCGGAATTACGGGTTATTCCAGGTTTGCAAACCTTGCAAAATCAGGTTCGGAAAAGAATGAAACGAGTAAAAAAGCAGGGGAAAGTTTAGTGAATCGGCTTGAAAAGGCAGGATTTGAATCATTTTTGTCGAATGACATCGATAAAGAGATTTACAGGAAGTTATTAATTAATGCTGTTATAAATCCTCTGACGGCCCTATTGCGAATCCCCAACGGCGAATTGCTGGAAGGTGAGGATCGAGCGGAGCTGATCCGCCAGCTTTGCGAAGAGGGCATCCGTGTTTACCAAGCCTGCAGCATCCCATATGATTCCGATATGAACGCCATTATCGCCGATGTTTGCCGTTCTACTTCCACCAATACTTCTTCGATGTTAAAGGATGTTCTCGAGGGGTTGCCTACTGAAGTCGACTACATTAATGGACATCTTGTGGAAATGGCCCGCTCGGTAAATTTACAAGTTCCAGGACATGAAACCCTCTGGCGGTTGATCAGGGCGCTGCCCACATGAAGTGCCGTAACAATTTTTGAAAGCCCGGAAGGCAATTAAATTCTCTGAGGAGGTGGAGCTTTGGGTATTTTGCTCACGTCTATCTTCGTTCTCTCTGTGATGCCGATCATTCCTTTTATAATTGTGTATTTCATTACCTACTATTTAAAGAAAGACAAGAAAGCGGCCGTGAAGCTTGCTATGGATGTGACAACGTTGTTTCTGATTTTGTCCGTTTCCGCCTTGTTTAACATTGTTTTCGCTTCAAAGTTCGGATTCTATCTCATTTTGCTTGTTTTGCTGATCGCCGTCGGACTGATCGGAGGAGCGCAAAACCGGATGAAGGGCAAAGTGGATATGCGAAGACTGCTTAGGGCAGTTTGGAGGCTGACGTTTGCCGGAACCGGAATCGCCTATATTTTGCTTTTTCTCATTAGCTTCATTACATATGTTTCAGCAGCTTAGATTCTGCTAAAGAGAAATCTGGAATTACATAAAATAAATGACATCATAGGTTAATTGTTAAGAAAATAAAAAGTCAATATTGTAGAAAGGACTATTTTGTTAAGAAATAGTCCTTTTTATTAACCACTGATTAAATTTCAGAAAATTTATGTTGGATTTTTTTGACCGCTGGTTGTATAATCTAAAAACATATACCACAAATTTTAAGGGGGACACTGCAAGATGAAGAAGAGTAAAAGTCTTTTGCTGCTTTTGACACTAGTTCTTGCGGTTGGTACGCTGCTTGCGGCATGCGGATCGAACGACAAGAACAATGGTGCCTCAAACAGCGGCGAGAATGCTGCAAACAGCGGTGAAGAGAAATTGGCCGCGGATCAGACGCTTAGAATCAACCTGAGTGCGGAGCCGCCTACATTTGATCCTGCGCAAGCGCAAGACAGCCAAGCCAACACCGTTCTTAAGCTGATGTATGAAGGACTTGTACGCATCGATGCCGATGGCAAAGAAGCTCCAGGCGTAGCTGAATCCTGGGATGTCGACGGAACGAAATACACGTTTCACTTGCGGAAAGATGCAAAATGGAGCAACGGTGATCCTGTAACAGCCAATGATTTTGTATTTGCTTGGGAACGTGTGCTTAGCCCGAATACTCAACCGGCGGCACCTTACGCTTATCAATTGTATTACATTAAAAATGGTCAAGAATATAATGAAGGAAAAATTACTGACTTCAGCCAGGTTGGAGTTAAAGCAACCGACGAGAATACGCTGGAAGTGGAATTGACGGCGCCTACGCCATATTTCCTTGGCTTGACAGCATTCTACACATTCTACCCGGTTCATTCCTCTGTAGCAGATGACGCTGCATGGGCAACGGATCCGGCTAAGATGATTGTAAATGGTCCTTTCACGCTTACAACTTGGACAAAAGGCCAAACCATCGAAGTGTCCAAGAGCGATAATTATTGGGATAAAGACAGCATTAAGCTGACAAAAGTAAATATGTCTCTGGTAGAAAGCGGCGCAACTGAGCTCACTAGTTACCGCAATGATGAATTGGATCGCGCAGGACACCCGAACGGCGAAATTCCAACTGATCAAATTCCGATCGTTCAAAAGGAACTTGCTGATGAATATAAAGTTAAAGGTATCGCAAGCACCTATTACTACCAATTTAATGCGAATGCTAAGCCGTTTGATAACGTGAAGATTCGTAAAGCGTTTTCGATGGCAGTAGATCGCCAAACTCTGGTAGATAAGGTAACCATGGGTGGTCAAATTCCAGCTTACGGTTACGTACCTCCTGGTATTCTTGGTGCCAGCGGAGAAGAATTCCGCAAAGAGCATGATGACAAATCCTACTTCCAAGAAAATGTGGAAGAGGCTAAGAAATTGCTTGAAGAAGGAATGCAGGAAGAAGGATACACTAAACTTCCGGACATTACTTTAATTTACAATACAGGCGAAGGTCATAAGAAAATTGCAACTGCAATTTCTGATATGTGGAAAACCAACCTGGGCGTTGATGTGAAAATTGAAAACCAAGAATGGGGCGTTTTCCTGAAAAACCGTCAAAACTTGGATTATCAAATCGCACGCGGCGCTTGGTCAGCGGATTATAATGATCCTATGACGTTCATGGATATGTGGATGACAAACGGAGGCAACAATGACCTTGGTTATGCTAATGCCGAATACGATAAACTGATTAATGAAGCTAAAGCTTCTTCTGATGCCACTCAACGCGATACTAATTTTGCTAAGGCAGAAGAAATGTTTGTTAAGGATGATATGGCTTTGATGCCTATTTACTATTACACCAGCGTTTCCCTTGAGAAAACATATTTGAAGGGTGTAAATGTAGATTTCAGCGGAGCTGTTGATTACACTCATGCATACATTCTTGAACATTAATTGACAATTTGAACTTGAATTGAATAGTTGGTTCGGGATATATATGTGGGAACTCCATATATATCCCGTTTTTTATTGTAGATTGATCTTCCAAGTTTTACGGACTTATACAGATATATCGAATAGACAAATGAAGCGGTTTACCCTAAAATCGATTTATGTCGAATTTTATAAGAGGAGGTGCTAACGGGTATGGCACGTTATATTGCAAACAAATTGTTCTACACACTCATCTCGCTGTTTATATTAATTTCCGCCACCTTCTTTCTTATGAAAGCAATACCGGGTGATCCATTCATGTCGGAAAAAAAAGTCCCACCAGCGATTCAAGAGCGTCTTTATGAGCAATACGGATTGAACAAACCCGTTTATGAACAATATTTCAAGTACTTAGGAGATATTGCGCAGGGTGACTTTGGGATTTCGATGAAAAAAATTAATCAGAACGTGACTGACATCATCAAGGATACTTTTGGCGCTTCGCTTAAACTTGGTTTGGTGTCTATTGTTGTCTCGGTAATCGTCGGGGTTGCCCTAGGTCTGCTTGCGGCCTTGTATCATCGTAAATTGATAGACAATGTAGCAATGGTACTCGCGGTATTGGGAATTGCGGTTCCGAGCTTTGTTGTCGCATCCTTGCTGCAGTTCGTATTCTCATCCAAATTGCATTGGTTCCCTACTATGGGATTCAAGGGGCCGATGTACTATTTCCTTCCTGTGGCCGCACTTTCGGCTCAGCCAATTGCCTTTATTGCTCGTCTTACCCGATCCAGCATGCTGGAAGTTCTGCATGCCGATTATATTAAAACTGCAAAAGCCAAAGGCTTGCGCTGGTATGCTATTTTATTTCGCCACGTAATCCGCAACGGGATATTGCCTGTTGTTACTTATCTGGGCCCTATGACTGCCAATATCGTTACAGGCTCGGTCGTGATTGAACAGATCTTTGGTATCGGCGGTATCGGTAAGCAGTTTGTACAGGCAATCACTGTACGGGACTACCCGGTCATCATGGGGATCACCATTTTTTATGGAGCTCTACTGATGATAGCTCGCTTAGTGACGGACATCGCATACGGATTTGTTGATCCGCGGATCAAGCTTACCGGAGGAAAGGGGGACTAGACGTTGGAAGCTAACCAATCTAGTGGAATATCGACTCCGGCGGATTTGAAGCCGGATGATTTTCGTAAAATCGGAACCGACGAGAAGCAGGCTGAGATTATTCAGCGGGAAAGCATTTCTTCCTGGCGTGATGCTTGGCAGCGGCTCTGTACCAATAAAATGGCGATAACCGCCTTAATTGTTTTGCTGTTTATCGTAATTGCTGCAATTGTAGGGCCTTATATAGCTAAATGGGTGTTTAATTACAATTATTATACAAATGATTTGCTTAACACCAATCAAAGACCTTCCGCAGAGCATTGGTTCGGAACTGACGATCTGGGTCGGGATATGTTTGTCCGAACTTGGATGGGGGCCCGAATCTCATTGATCGTCGGTTTGGCAGCTGCGATGATTGACCTCTTTATCGGCGTCATCTACGGTGGTGTTATGGGTTATTTCGGTGGTCGTGTAGATAGTATCATGAACAAATTCTCTGAAATTTTGTATGCAATTCCCTACTTACTGGTAACCATCCTGCTCCTCGTAGTTATGGAACCGAGTTTGCCTACCATAATTATCGCCCTGACGATCACGGGCTGGATTAATATGTCCTGGATTGTCCGCGGAGAAATAATGCAGCTTAAGAACCGCGAATTCGTGCTTGCTTCCCGTTCCATGGGCGCCGGATCCGGACGTCTTTTGTTCCGCCATTTGCTGCCGAATGCGGTAGGCCCAATTATCGTTACGGTTACCCTATCTGTACCTAACGCTATTTTTGCCGAAGCTTTTCTTAGCTTTTTAGGCCTTGGCGTACAGGCACCTGTCGCTTCGTTGGGTTCGATGATTAACGATGCGCTCACAGGGTGGCTGTATTATCCTTGGCGCATGTTGTTCCCGGCCATTGTCATCAGCTTGACGATGCTGGCATTTAACATTTTTGGCGACGGTCTTCGCGACGCGCTGGATCCTAAACTGAAGAAATAGGGGGTGGAATGATGGAACCGATTTTACAAATCAAAGATTTGCATGTCTCCTTCCAGGTGAAGGGCGGTGAAGTAAAAGCCGTTCGCGGCATGAACTTTGAAGTAGGTAAAGGGGAAACGGTTGCTATCGTCGGTGAATCCGGCAGCGGTAAGAGCGTAACGGCTCAAACGATTATGCGATTGATTCCGTCCCCTCCGTCACTCATCAAGCAAGGCGAAATCTTGTTTCAAGGACAGGATTTACTCAAAAAGAACAACAAACAAATGGAAGCTATTCGCGGTAAAGATATTGGCATGATATTCCAAGATCCGATGACTTCTTTGAACCCTACAATTAAAGTTGGTAAACAAATTACTGAAGTACTCATCAAACATCAGAAATTGTCAGCAGGCGAAGCAAAGAACCGGGCCATTGAAATGCTAAAAATGGTCGGCATCAAAAATGCCGAAGCCCGCTTTAACCAATACCCTCACGAATTTTCCGGCGGCATGCGGCAACGTGTAATGATCGCGATTGCACTGGCTTGCCGGCCTTCACTGCTGATTGCGGATGAACCGACTACTGCGCTCGACGTTACGATTCAGGCGCAAATTATGGATGTCATGAAAGAGATGCAGCAGCGTCTCGGCACCTCCATCATTTTGATTACGCATGACCTGGGCGTTGTAGCAGGCATGTGCGACCGGGTTATCGTTATGTACGCCGGTGAAGTGGTTGAAACCGGTACGAAATGGGAGATCTTTAAAAACCCACAGCATCCTTACACCAAAGGCTTGCTGAGATCGATGCCGCGGCTTGACCAGAAGAAGGGTGAACCGCTGATTCCGATCATCGGTACTCCGCCGGATTTGATCAAACCGCCGCTTGGCTGCCCGTTTGCGGCACGCTGCGATCAGGCCATGAAGATCTGCGAACGCATTGATCCGGGTGCGACTGTATTCAGCGACACGCATATGGCCCGTTGCTGGGATCTTCACCCGATGGCCAAGGAGGGACAGTCGTCATGAGTAAAAACCTGATCGAGGTTGAAGGCCTCAAAAAATATTTTAATGTCGGCGGCGGCAATGTACTTAAGGCCGTCAACGATATCAGCTTTTCGATCGCCGAAGGCGAAACGCTCGGTCTTGTGGGCGAATCCGGCTGCGGCAAGTCCACGGCAGGCCGGACGATTCTCCGGCTGTACGAGCCAACGGGCGGAAGCGTCCGCTTCAATGGCACGGACATCAATCAACTGTCGCCGCGCAAAATGAAAGCAATGCGCCGCGATATGCAGATGATTTTCCAAGATCCGTACGCATCGCTTAATCCGCGGTTTACGGTAACGGATATTATCGGCGAAGCGCTCGACATTCACGGCATGGCCGGATCGCGCGCGGAACGCAAGAAGCGGGTAGAAGAATTGCTCGATATGGTCGGACTTAATCCTGACCATGCAACTCGCTATCCGCATGAATTCTCCGGCGGCCAACGGCAGCGGATCGGGATTGCCCGGGCGCTTGCGGTAAATCCGAAGTTCATCATTTGCGACGAACCGATTTCCGCGCTCGACGTTTCGATTCAAGCGCAGGTCGTCAATCTGCTTAAGGATTTGCAGGATCGTCTCGGTCTGACCTACTTGTTCATCGCGCATGACTTGTCCATGGTCAAGCATATCAGTGACCGCGTTGCGGTTATGTACCTGGGACGAATCGTGGAGCTGGCTGAAAGTGAAGAACTGTATGCCAACCCGCTTCATCCTTATACCAAAACGCTGCTCTCGGCGATTCCGATTCCGGATCCTGAAGTGGAAGAGAACAAGAAGCGGATTCTGCTTGAAGATAACGGTAACGGCCCGATTCACTCGGCTAAAGACGGTTCTGCAGGCGGCGGCTTGTTCGATCTCGACAATTCGGAACTCGTCGAAGTATCCAAAGGCCACTGGGTATCGATGCCGAATAAAGGATAATTTTGTTCCGGCAAAGCTTAGGTTAAGATTAGAATGCAGCTCTCGCGCCGTTTTGCGGCGCGGGGGCTTTTTTCAATCCTGAAGTGCCGGGGTTAAGACTGTTGTTTGCTTAGCGATTTGGAGACGGTTATGCTATATTTTTAAGGTAGTCTAGCTTTGAGAGAAGACAGGAGGATCAGAACCTGATGAATATTGTTCAAGAGCCGCTGAAGGCCGGCCAACCGCTGGCGGAAGCACTCATTCAAGATTTTTCGAAAGTTAGCGGGCTTTATGAATATAATCCGGCCGAAGAGAAAAGCTGGAGCGACAGATTGGCATGGCTTGATCAAAGCGATCGGCTCCGCGTGGACCGGAAGGAGCTTGTAAACCAGCTCCGCGAATATAATTTGAAGCATAATCCGCATGATGCGGTTTCGGGTCATTTGGATCAGCTGGAGCGGCCGGGAACGGCAGTTATAGTCGGAGGGCAGCAAAGCGGGCTGTTTACCGGACCACTGCTGGTTATTTATAAAGCGATAACGATCATTAAAGCGGCCAAAGAAGCTTCAACGAAGCTGAATCGTCCGGTTGTTCCCGTGTTCTGGATCGCAGGGGAGGACCATGATTGGGATGAGGTCAATCACACGTACGTCTTGTCGCAGGACCTGCAGGTAACCCGGATCCGGATTGCTCAAGGACATGATCAGCGCCTACCGGTCAGCTGGACCGAGCTTGATGCCGAGGCTTGGGAGCAGGCGGCCGCCGAGCTGGAACAACTGCTTCCGCAGACCGAATTCAAATCGGGATTGATGGAACTGTATCGCGAAGCCGCGGCATCTTCGTCTACATTGACCGATTGCTTTGCCAAGCTGATGGGAAGCTGGTTCGGCAAATACGGGCTTATTCTGCTCGATTCAGCGGATCCCGGGCTGCGCCGGCTGGAAATTCCCGTGTTCGAAGAGATGATCGCCAGAAACGACGAACTGGAAGAGGCTTATCGCCATGCGGCGGATGACATACTCCAGCTTGGATTTTCTGCCCAAGCGGATGCGAGGGAACATGCGGCGAATCTGTTCTACATACATGAGGGAGAGCGTTTGCTTCTATTTAAACAAGACGGAAAATTTTGCGACCGGAAAGCTAAGGTAGCTCTGACTAAGGAAGAACTGCTGGAGGAGCTGCGCCAGCACCCTGACCGGTTCAGCAACAATGTGTTGACCCGGCCTTTAATGCAGGATTCGCTGCTGCCAGTGCTGGGCGCTGTGCTTGGATCCGGCGAAATCGCTTATTGGGGTTTGACCCGTCAGGCATTCCGGCGTTTGGATTTGCAGATGCCGATCCTGCTGCCACGCGAATCGTTTACAGTGCTGGAAGGAACGCTTCATAAGCACATGGATAAATATGCTCTTTCCTGGGAGGATGTTGCGGACCGGGATGTTTTTCAGGCTAAACGGGAAGCTTGGCTAGCCGGACAGGACGCTTTGAACTTAGGGGAGAGGTTCGGGGAAATCAAGTCGGCCTTTACCGGCATGTACGATCCTTTAATCGAACAGCTGGGCGGCATTCAAAACGGATTGACAAAGCTCGGAAACGCCAACCGGGATAAAATCATCGATCAGATTGAATATTTGTACGGCAAAGCGAAGGATGCACTGGAGAAAACGAATGAAGCGGGATTACGGCACTTTGACCGGATCGAGCTATCCCTGTTTCCGATGGGCAAACCGCAGGAGAGAGTCTATAACATTTTCTATTATATGAATCGTTACGGGGAAGCCTGGATTGACGGTTTGACCGGAATTCCTTATGATGTAACGGGAACGCACCGGATTATATATTTGTAGGAGGGTAATTGATCATGAGTTCAGCGAATCAAAACAGCATTGTTGCCGATATGAAGTTGGCCCCGGAAGGGCATTTGAAAATTGATTGGGTAGAAGCCCATATGCCGGTACTGGGACGGATCCGGAAGCAATTTGAGGCCGAGCAGCCTTTCAAAGGTCTGAAAGTCGCGATCTCGCTGCACCTGGAGGCCAAAACCGCTTATTTGGCTAAGGTGGTTCAGGCGGGCGGCGCGGAAGTTACCATCACGGGCAGCAATCCGCTGTCCACACAGGATGATGTTTGCGCGGCGTTGGTGGAGGACGGAGTGACCGTATTTGCAAAATATAATCCGGAGCCTGCCGAGTACAAGGAGCTTTTGGTTCGTGCTCTCGAAACCAAGCCGGACCTCATTATTGACGACGGCGGCGATCTCGTTACGATTCTGCATTCCGAACGCCCCGATCTGCTTGAAAATATTCGCGGCGGCGCTGAAGAAACGACTACCGGTATTTTGCGCCTGAAAGCGATGGATAAAGAAGGTAAGCTGCAATTTCCAATGGTTGCGGTCAATGACGCCTATTGCAAATACTTGTTCGATAACCGGTACGGAACCGGACAATCCGTATGGGATGGAATAAATCGGACCACCAATCTGGTCGTGGCGGGTAAAACGGTCGTTGTCGTTGGCTACGGCTGGTGCGGCAAGGGCGTGGCTATGCGGGCAAAAGGTCTCGGCGCCAATGTCATCGTAACCGAGGTGGATGCGATCAAGGCCGTAGAGGCCTATATGGACGGCTTCCGCGTAATGCCTATGCTGGAAGCGGCCAAAATTGGCGATTTCTTCGTGACGGTCACAGGCAACCGTGATGTAATTCGCGGCGAGCATTATGACGTTATGAAAGACGGAGCCATCTTGTCCAATGCGGGCCACTTCGACGTAGAAGTGAACAAGCCGGAACTGGCCGAGCGTTCCAGCTCGGTGCGGACGGTACGCCGCAATATTGAGGAATATCAACTGAAGGACGGCCGCAAAATGTATATTCTTGCGGAAGGTCGTCTCGTCAATCTCGCGGCCGGCGACGGACATCCGGCTGAAATTATGGACATGACGTTTGCATTGCAAGCCTTGTCGCTCAAATATGTGAATGAACAATATGAGAAGATCGGCAAGTCGGTCGTCAACGTGCCGTACGAGCTTGACGAGCAGGTTGCACGCTACAAGCTGGAAAGCCTCGGACTCGGGATCGATACCTTGACCGAAGAACAGCGGACATACCTTGACAGCTGGCAAGAACATTAATTAGATTGTTGATAATTTGACTACTAGAATAGCAACAATTAGCAAAGCCTTTCCTCTTCTTTAATGAAGGGGGAAGGCTTTTTTTGCCTTTGGAACTCCAAAATATGCATCAGTCTCCTGCTGAGGGTAATTTTACCGATAAAAAAAGTTTGAACATAAGAAGGATTTTGTCCTTGCATGCAGAATAAGTAGTATTCATAGTGGTGGAAAGTGGTGCAAAGTGGGGGAAAGAGGTAAGGGGTGAGCTAACCAATGTTTATGGGGGAATTCCAACATAGCATTGACGAGAAAGGCCGCATCATTATTCCGGCCAAGTTTCGTGATCTCCTGGGAACCTCTTTTGTAGTTACCCGCGGTCTGGACCAATGCCTCTTCGTTTATCCGCAATCGGAATGGGAAGTGCTGGAGCAGAAGCTCAAAGCCTTGCCGTTGATGAAATCCGATGCCCGTGCGTTTACCCGGTTCTTTTTCTCCGGGGCAACGGAATGCGAGTGGGATAAACAGGGAAGGGTAAATTTACCCGCTAATTTAAGACAGTATGCGAAGCTGGAGAAGGATTGTGTCGTTCTCGGCGTGTCGAACCGGGTAGAAATTTGGAGCCGGGATACGTGGGAGCAGTATTTCCAACAGTCGGAGGATACGTTCAACGAAATTGCGGAAAAGCTGGTTGATTTTAATTTCGATCTGTAAACATTGATAATAACCGGGTAGCTCCATGAGACTAATACATATAGCTAATCCCGGAACAGTCTGGAGGGCTGCAGTCTTGTTTCATCACATCACGGTGCTTAAGAAAGAAGCGACAGAAGGGCTGCGCATTAAGCCGGACGGCATTTATGTGGATTGCACGCTGGGCGGCGGCGGGCATAGCTCCGTTATTTTGTCCCAGCTTGGCGACGGCGGAAGATTAATCGCATTTGATCAGGATGATTGGGCATTGGATAATGCCAGAGAGAACCTGGCCGCCTACGGTGACAAGCTTACATTGGTAAAAAGCAATTTCCGTCATCTGGAGCATAAGCTCCTTGAGCTTGATGGTATCCCACAGCATAATGGGGTTCCGCAGGTTGACGGCATTTTGTTCGATCTCGGCGTTTCCTCGCCTCAATTCGATGAAGGAGATCGCGGGTTCAGCTACAATGCGGATGCTCCACTCGATATGCGAATGGATCAATCGGCGCAGTTGACGGCCCGGGAAATCATTAATGAGTGGCCGGAGCGCGAAATTGCTCGGATTTTGTTTCAATACGGCGAAGAAAAGTTTTCGAGGCGGATCGCTAAAGTGATCGCGGAAACAAGAGAAACTTCGCCGATCGAGACTACGGGTCAACTGGTCGAGCTGGTGAAGGAAGGAATTCCGGCTGCGGCTCGCCGGACGGGCGGACATCCCGCCAAACGAAGTTTTCAGGCCTTGCGGATCGCGGTCAATGATGAACTCGGCGCGCTGGAAGAAGGGTTGCATGCGGCGGTCCGGTGTTTGGCGCCGGAAGGAAGGGCCTCGGTCATTACCTTTCATTCGTTGGAAGACCGGATTTGTAAACAGATTTTTGCAAGCTATGTAGAAAAGTGCACCTGTCCTCCCGATTTTCCTTTGTGTGTGTGCGGAGGCCAAGGACAATTGAAATTGATTAATCGGAAACCGTTGGTTCCTTCGGATGAGGAACTGGAACAAAATCCGCGGGCGCGTTCGGCTAAGCTACGCGTAGCGGAGAAACTGCATTCTAAAGCGGAGGAAATGTGAGATGGCGTATACTCGGGGGAATTTGGCAGTAAAAGAACAAACAGTGGAACGCGGACAACAGTCTCCGCGATTCCGTGAAACGACGAAAGTAGTAACAAGACGCTCGCCGCTCCCGGTTCGGGAAAAGCTGCTCTATATGGTGACCGTTCTTTTCTGTGTGGCTGTAATGGGCGGTCTGTTATGGCAAAATTCCAACCTCTACAATATTAAGCGGCAAATGTACAATCTGGACACTGAAATCCAGGCGATGACCGTACAGATTAAGGAAATGTCCGTACAGAAAGAAAAGCTGCAGGAGCAAATTCCGCAAGAAGCAGCGAAGCTTGGATATGTTGAAACGTCGGAAGAAGGCTTCCATATTCAGATTCCGGCTAATTCGCAAACCGAAGGTTCGGCGGACGAAGTAACCACCGCCAAAAAATAACGTATTAAAGAGGTTTAGAGATGATCAAGAGAATAAGACTTCGGACGCTGCTGATAGGGGGATGTATTACCCTCTTTTTTGCTGTATTGATGGGGAGAGTTTTCTGGCTCCAGGTCGTTCAGGCCGATTTCTGGCAGGAACACGCCGAAGAACTCTGGTCCAAGAAGAAAACAATTACTGCCACCCGCGGGACGATTACCGACCGGAACGGGGATATTCTGGCCGTCGATGCCCCGGCTTATACCGTGGCGATAAATCCTAAATTAATTAATGAACTGAATTTAAAGGATGAGGTCGTCGACGGATTAAATGAGCTGCTTGGCAAGGACAAAGCAGAACTCGAGCAGTTGGTGATGGCGACGAAGAAGGACGGTCAATTCTACTCTCAGCGCGAGGTGCGCAATGAGGGGTGGAAAATTGATCAGGAGCTCCGGGATAAAGTGGAGGCTTTCGCCAAGGAACTGAAGGAAAAGCATAAGCTTGAAGATACGGGCATTTATTTGATCAAGGAACAAAAACGCTATTATCCTCAAAATAATCTTGCTGCCCATGTATTGGGCTACACGGACCGTGAAGGCAATGCGGTTTCCGGTCTGGAAGCCTATTACGACGAGGAATTGAAAGGGCAGAACGGCTCGATTGAGTACAAGAGTGATGGCAGGGGGATTGAAATCCCGAAAGCGAGCGAAATTTATAACCCTGTAAAGAATGGCAAGAACATCCAGCTGACGATCGACGATACGATACAGTATTATATCGAAGAAGCGATGAAGGAAGCGTTCGATGAATTGAAGCCGATCAGTATGACGGTCATAGCGGCGGATCCGAAGACGATGGACATTTTGGGAATGGCGAATCTGCCAACCTATAACCCTAATGAGTACTGGGTCGATGTGGATCAGAAGAATTTCTATAACCACGCGATCAAATCGGTATATGAGCCGGGCTCGACATTTAAGATCGTAACGCTGGCCGGTGCTGTGCAGGACGGGTTGTTTAATCCGGAAGCGAGATATATGTCGGGAAGCATCCGGGTGCCGGGACAAACGATCCATGACATGAAGCGTTCCGGTTGGGGCGAAATCAGTTATATCGAAGGCGTTAAGCGTTCTAGTAACGTTGCCTTCGTTAAATTGGGATATGAAATGCTGGGCCCTGACCGGTTGAAGGAATATGTCGACAATTTCGGGTTCGGTAAAAAAACGGGTATCGAGCTTCCTGGGGAAGCGGCGGGCGTCGTGACGCCGGTACAACAGGCGGACTTCGCGGCAATGGCCTACGGTCATGGTAAACTGCTGGTTACACCGCTGCAGCAAGTGGCTGCAATCGCAGCTGTGGCGAATGGCGGGAAATTGCTGGAACCGCACCTTGTAAAGTCGATCACCGACCCGCAGACGGGCGAAACCATTAAGACACAACCCCAAGAAATACGGCAAGTGATTTCCCCGGAAAAGGCGAAGGAAGTTGGCAGTTATCTTGAACAAGTCGTATCCGACCAGAAAATCGGGACCGGGCGCCATGCCTATATCGACGGTTACCGGGTTGCGGGTAAAACGGGAACGGCGGTAAAACCGGTGAACGGGGTATATGATTATACCAAGCAAGTTATATCTTTTATTGGCTACGCGCCGGTAGACGACCCCAAGATCGCGATTCTGGTGCTGATCGACGAACCGAAGGATTCCGAGCTGGGAGGCGGTGCCGCCGCTGCCCCGGTGTTCCAGAAGATCGCCAATCAGTCGCTGCAATATATGGGCGTGCCGAAAAAATTCGACGAGGCTTCTTCTAAATCCGTGCAAGAGAGCAACCCGGGCGTCAAAACGCCGGATCTGAAAAAACTGTCCCTACAGGAAGCGAAGAACCTGCTCAAGAGCAAAGGGATATCTTACGCCACGCTCGGCAGCGGAACCGAACTTATTTCTCAGTTTCCAAAAGCGGGCGCCACGTTGAAAGCGGGTCAGCATATGTATCTCCTGACCGAGGAAGGCAAAGCGATGTCCATTCCGAGCCTGAAGGGGGAATCGCTTCGCGAAGCGTTGGAGCTTCTCTCTGTGCTTCAGGTTTCCGTTACGGCCGAAGGCGAAGGCTATGTCGTGGACCAGACCGTCTCCGAAGAAAACGGGCAAAGAAAAGTTCATTTGCTTCTGGAACCTCCGGTCAAGGAGAATGCGGATTCCGGAGAGGATAGCAACACCGCCGAAGAGGAAACGGAAGGCGAAAACACGGATGAAGGCTCCAGATCTTCTCCATAGCTTGTTCTAACCCCTGTTTGTCCTGAATATTCATGTGATGAGATCAACATGTGACTGGATGGAACAGGGGGGCAATCGATGAGAATATCCAAAATAGTTGTAAGGCGAAGATTGTTATTTTTGCTGTGTATGCTGTGTATGCTGTTCGCGGCTCTCGCCGTCCGGCTTGCCTACGTGCAGATCGGCAAAGGGGCGGAGCTGTCGGCCAAGGCGGAAGATTCATGGCGGCGCAACATTCCTTACTCCGCAAAGCGGGGAGAAATTGCAGACCGAAACGGCAGCGTGCTGGCTTACAATATTACGACGCCAACGGTCATGGCGATTCCGGTGCAGGTGAAAACGCCGGAGACTACGGCCCGGAGCCTGGCGCCATTACTTGGGATGAGCGAGGAAGCCGTATTAAAGACGATCACCAAGAAACAATCCATAGTCAGGCTGCAACCCGGCGGACGCAAAATTACGATGGAAAAAGCGCAGCAAATTCGTGATTTGGCTCTTCCGGGTATTGTCGTTGCCGAGGACAATAAGCGGTATTATCCCTATGGAGGTCTAGCCGCTCATATTCTCGGTTTTACGGGCGGCTATAACCAGGGGCTTACCGGGGTCGAGAGTAAGTATGACAGTGAACTGAACGGGATGGGCGGCAGTGTTTCCTACTTGTCCGACGCTGGAGGCAGGTTGATGCCCGGTTCCTCGGAGAAATACGTAGAACCGAAGGACGGCCTGAACCTTACGCTGACGATCGACAAATCGATCCAGAGCATTATGGAGCGCGAGCTGGACCAGGCTATGGCCAGACTTCAGGCCAACTCAGCCTTGTCCATCGCCATGAATCCCAAAACCGGGGAGATTCTGGCCATGGCGGCCAGACCCGGCTATGACCCGGCTCAATATCAGGAAGTGGACGCCGAGGTCTATAACCGTAATTTGCCGATCTGGATGACTTATGAGCCGGGGTCCACGTTCAAAATCATCACTCTCGCTGCTGCGTTGGAAGAGAAGAAAGTCGATTTGAAAAACGAACGGTTCTTTGATCCCGGTTTTGTGAAAGTAGGAGGGGCTACGCTGCGCTGCTGGAAAAGAGGCGGTCATGGCAGCCAGACCTTTTTGCAAGTGGTTGAGAATTCCTGCAACCCCGGGTTTGTGGCATTGGGCCAACGATTGGGGAAAGAATCCTTGTTCAAATATATCAAGGATTTTGGTTTCGGCACCAAGACCGGCATCGATTTGGGCGGTGAGGAGAATGGTATCCTGTTTAAGTTGCCTAGGGTAGGGCCGGTGGAACTGGCCACGACTTCTTTTGGCCAAGGGGTGTCCGTGACGCCGATTCAGCAGATAACCGCGGTTTCGGCGGCGATAAACGGAGGTAAACTTTATAAGCCCTATGTAGCCAAATCATGGACTAACCCCGATACGGGTGAAGTAGTGCACACGAACGCTCCGGAAATGGTCCGTCAGGTAATTTCGGAGGAAACGTCGAAGCAGGTGCGGGAAGCGCTGGAAAGCGTAGTTGCCAACGGTACCGGGGGCAACGCGTTTATCGACGGCTACCGGGTCGGCGGCAAGACGGGGACCGCGCAGAAGGTTATTAACGGACGGTATTCGCAAAATGAACATATCGTTTCGTTTATCGGCTTCGCTCCGGCGGACGATCCTCAGATCGTCATCTATACGGCGGTCGATAATCCCCAAGGAATTCAGTTCGGCGGCGTCGTAGCGGCTCCGATCGTTCGTAATATTATGAAGGACGCTCTGGAGTACATGCAGATCGCGCCTCGCACGGATCAGGTCGCCAAGAAATATAAATATGGCGAAACACCTGTAGTCACGGTCCCTGATTTGGTCGGACATACGGCTCAAGAAATATACGAGGACCTGAACATGAACTTTAACCTTGCAAAATCCGGGGCCGGAAACGTCGTGATCAACCAGGCGCCCAAAGCGGGAACCCGGGTGGATAAAGGGTCGACGATCCGGATTTATATGGGAAGCGAAGCGGATGCGGAGCAGGGCCACCAGCATGAAACAAGTGAATAATATTCCTGAAATTATCATTTTTTGGTGATAATATGGATAGGTGTGTTTGAGTAATGGAAAGAGGGGAATTTTATGCTGCTTAAAGACTTAACAACTTACTTAATAGCTTCGGAACTAAAAGGCGATGATCATACGGAGTGCAGTGGCATTTCCATCGATTCCCGCCACGTTCAGCCCGGCGATCTGTTTGTATGTCTGCCGGGTCATACGGTTGACGGGCATGATTATGCGGCGAAGGCCGCCGAGCAAGGCGCAGTGGCGCTCGTCGTGCAGCGGTGGCTGGACGACGTTTCTCTCCCTCAGCTTAAAGTTAAGGATAGCCGGTTGGCGATGGCGATATTGGGGAATGTATTTTTCGGGTCGCCAAGCTCGGAACTGAACGTGATTGGCGTTACGGGTACGAACGGAAAAACGACGACCACATATTTGATCGAACGTATTCTTGAGGATCAAGGCAAGCAAACCGGCCTGATCGGAACGATTCAGCGCAGATTCGCCGGCCAGACTTTTCCGATGTCGGGAACGACGCCGGAATCGCTGGATCTGCAGCGTTACCTGCATGAAATGAAAGAAGCGGATATGTCGTATTGCGTCATGGAGGTTTCATCGCATGCGTTGGAACAGGGCCGTGTGAAAGGGACGAAATTCCGTACTGCGGTGTTTACAAATCTTACGCAGGATCATCTGGATTACCATAAGTCCATGGAGGAGTACCGGGCGGCCAAGGGATTGCTCTTCTCCCGGCTTGGCAATACCTTTGCTTCCGAACCCAGTCAGCGGAGCTATGCCGTATTGAACGCCGATGATCCGGCTTCCGCTTATTTTGCCAAGCAAACGGCAGCGGAGACAATCACTTATGGTGTTGAGCATGAGGCGGATGTACGGGCTTCGAACATCTCCATCACGGCGAAAGGAACTTCCTTCCATGTGGAAACGTTCCGCGGCAGTGAAGACATCACTTTAAGAATGGTCGGCAAATTTAACGTATACAATGCGCTCGCAGCGATTTCCGCCGCGCTCCTGGAAGGTATCGCGCTTTCCGATATTAAGACCAGCCTCGAAGCCATCAAGGGAGTCGAGGGCCGCGTAGAGGCGGTGGACGAAGGACAATCTTTTGCAGTGATCGTGGATTACGCGCACACGCCGGATGGACTGGAAAACGTGTTGAACACAGTGAATGAGTTCGCACAGGGCAAAGTCATCTGCGTATTCGGCTGCGGAGGAGACCGGGACCGCACGAAACGGCCGATTATGGGCAAAATCGCAGCGCGGTTGTCCGGCCATATCATCGTAACTTCCGATAATCCGCGTACGGAGAATCCGGATCTGATTTTGAGCGACATTGAAGCAGGTTTGAAAGAGGACCAAGTACCAAGCGACCGATACGAGCTCATTGTGGACCGTCGCAAAGCGATTCAAAAGGCTATTGAAATGGCAAGCCAAGGCGATGTAGTATTGATTGCGGGGAAAGGGCATGAAACCTACCAGTTGATCGGCAAAGAGGTACACGATTTCGATGACCGGATCGTGGCCAAAGAAGCGATAAGGGGTTTAGACAAGTGATAAAACGAAAATTAGCGGAACTTGCCGCCATGTGCGGCGGACACGTTGCAGATGCCGGCGATTCCGACATCACCATAGAGGGAGTCGTCACCGACTCCCGCAAAATCAAGCCGGGATGTCTGTTCATTCCACTGGCCGGGGAACGTTTTGACGGCCATGACTTCGCCGGCGATTGTCTGGCGGCCGGAGCGTCAGCCGTGCTGTGGTCCGAGTCCAAAGGCAGCCCTCCCGGGCCGGCCGTGATTGTGGACGACACGCTCGAAGCGATGCAGCGCCTTGCAAAAAGTTACCTTGCGGCCTGCGGAACCAAGGTGATCGGCATAACGGGCAGCAACGGAAAGACTACGACGAAGGATCTCGTATTCTCGTTGCTGGCTACGACTTTCAAAGTGCATAAAACACAGGGTAATTTCAACAATCATATCGGTTTACCGTTGACGATCCTCGCCATGCCGGAGGATACCGATATCGCGGTTCTGGAGATGGGAATGAGCGGCCGGCACGAAATCGAATTGCTGTCGAAGCTTGCTGAACCGGAAACGGCCATCGTGACCAATATCGGTGAGGCGCATCTTCTGCAACTGGGCTCCAGACTGGAAATAGCCCGGGCGAAGCTGGAGATTCTGTCCGGTATGAAGCAGGGCGGATTGTTTGTTTACAATGGGGACGAACCTCTCATCGCTCAGGTTTTAGCGGAACCTTCCACCGAAAAACCGGAGGGACTGAGAATGTTCACCTTCGGCCTTGACGGAAGTAATGACGATTCTCCGAGCGGGATTATGTATATGGAGGAAGAGACGGTATTTACCTCTCGTGCTGGGGGGAGCGCGTCGCTGAGACTTCCGCTGCTTGGCGAGCATAATGTGGTCAATGCGCTGGCGGCGCTGGCGGTTGCACGGCATTACGGTGTATCCGAAGATGACATTGAGGAAGGTCTCCGTCGGGTCGAACTGACGGGAATGCGGATTGAAACGATTGCAGGCGCAAGCGGAATTACGATTTTGAACGATGCCTACAATTCGAGTCCTATCGCCGTGAAGGCCGCAATCGGGGTGCTTGAAAAAAAACGCGGTTACCGGAAAAAGATTGCCGTGCTTGGCGATATGCTGGAGCTTGGGCCGACGGAAGATGAATTTCACCGTGAAGTCGGCAGATTTCTTACACCCGAAAAGGTAGATCTTCTGTTTGCGTATGGCCGGCTTGCCGAGAAAATCGCGGAAGGCGCCGCGGAAAATTTGGAGCCAGGAACCATTTTTGCATATCATGATAAAAGTGAGCTTATTGAAAAGTTGATTTCTATGCTGCATCCGAAGGATGTGCTGCTTGTGAAGGCTTCGCGGGGAATGAAGCTGGAAGAGGTCGTCGACGCAGTCAAAAATAGCAATCTAGAGACATAATACCGGCGAAAGGGGGGTGATCCCATGGACTTTGGACTTATTCTTTTAACGATCGGCGTATCATTTATTTTAGCGGTGATCTCGGCCCCTTTGCTGATTCCTTTGCTGCGGCGAATGAAATTTGGACAGCAGATTCGCGGCGAGGGTCCGCAGAGCCATCAAAAAAAGGCGGGAACGCCGACTATGGGCGGGATCGTTATCATATTGGCGTTCACGCTGGCTTTCTTGAAATTTTCTGTAATCAACACTGATTTTTACGTATTGCTTGTAGCGACACTTGGTTTCGGTTTGGTCGGTTTTCTGGACGACTATATCAAAATTGTGTTTAAGAGATCGCTGGGTTTAACGCCTAGACAAAAAATGTTCGGACAATTGTTGTTCTCCGGTATTGTCTGCGCCTTGCTGATTTCGGAAGGACACAGTACGGCTATCGGCATTCCGGGAACGCAAATCTCTTTTGACTGGGGAGCCTGGTTCTATTATCCGTTTATTATCATCATGATGCTGGCCATCAGCAACGCAGTCAATTTTACCGACGGTTTGGACGGATTGCTCTCCGGCGTCAGCGCAATTGCTCTCGGAGCTTACGCGGTAATTGCGATGCAGGCTACGTCACTTCCGGCTGCGGTTTGCGCGGCGGCCATGATCGGCGCAGTGCTCGGCTTTCTCGTGTTTAACGCGCATCCGGCCAAGGTATTCATGGGTGACACGGGGTCTCTCGGCATCGGCGGGGCGATTGCGGCTATCGCGATCGTTACCAAGAGCGAATTGCTGTTCCTCGTCATCGGCGGGATTTTCGTAATTGAAATGCTGTCGGTCGTGCTGCAGGTGGTGTCGTTTAAAACCCGCGGGAAGCGAATCTTTAAAATGAGCCCGATCCACCATCACTTTGAATTGTCGGGATGGTCGGAATGGCGCGTCGTCGTCACATTTTGGGCGGTCGGCTTGGTGCTGGCGGGTATTGGACTTTACTTGAACAAGGGGTTGTAGAGATGAAACATCCAGATGAATACCGGGGACGACAAGTGGTTGTTCTCGGTCTAGCGAAAAGCGGCGTGCAGGTCGCCAAAACCCTACACCGGAGCGGCGCAGTCGTCACGGTCAACGATAAAAAGTCGAGGGAAGAGAGTCCCGAAGCATCCGAATTGGAGGCTTTGGGAATTTCTGTTGTATGCGGGGGGCATCCGGAAGGGCTGATTAACCCTGCTGTAGAACTGGTCGTCAAGAACCCTGGCATTCCTTACACGGCACCGCCAGTCGCTAAGGCACTTGAGCTTGGAATCGAGGTCGTGAGCGAGGTGGAGGTCGCTTATCATTTGTCCAAAGCGCCGATGATCGGTATTACCGGATCCAACGGTAAGACGACGACAACGACCTGGATCGGCAACATGCTGGAGGCGGCGAGTCTGTCCCCGGTCATAGCCGGTAATATTGGGACGCCTCTCTGTGCAGCGGCCGAGACGGCCGACGCCGAAGACTGGCTGGTCGTTGAGCTCAGCAGCTTCCAGCTCAAAGGGACACGGGAATTTCGTCCCGAGGTGGCTGTTTTACTGAACATCGCCGAGACGCATCTGGATTATCACGGTACGATGGACGATTATATTTCCTCCAAGGCCAAGATTTTTGCCAATCAAACGGAGGAAGATACGGCTGTTATCAATTGGGACGACCCCGTTTGCAGAGAATTGGTGCCTTACATCAAGGCGAAGCTGCTGCCTTTCTCGATGACGGAGGAGCTGCGTACGGCCGGGGTATACGTTAAACCGGCTTACGTTCCGGATGTACAGGACGGACTTAGCCGTAGCGTTGTTTACCGCGATGAGGAAGGACAGGAGCATACGATCGTAGAAACGGCGGAAATCGGCCTGGCGGGCCGGTTTAACGTAGGGAACGCCCTTGCTGCGGTTGCAGCCTGCGTAGCGGCCGGCGCGGCGCCGGAGTCGCTTGCGGAGCCGCTGCGTACGTTTCGCGGCGTGGAGCATCGCCTGGAGTTCGTCGAAGTTAGAGACGGCGTGGCTTATTATAACAATTCCAAGGCCACGAATTCCAAAGCGACCGCGATGGCGCTCGGCGCCCTGGATAAGCCGATCGTCCTGATCGCCGGAGGCCTTGATCGGGGCTCCGATTATATGGAACTCCTTCCTGTTTTCAAAGATAAAGTGAAGGCAATAGTAGCTTTGGGCCAGACGAAGGAGAAAATCGGAAGAGTAGCCGAATTAGCGGGTCTAAGCGACATCGAGCTGGTCGATACTGGAGACAGCGCCGCGGAAACGCTGCGGACCGCAATCTCCAAGGCTGCTGGCCTGGCCGAGGATGGGGACATTGTGTTGCTCTCGCCGGCTTGTGCGAGCTGGGACATGTTCTCGTCCTATGAAGAGCGTGGACGCATTTTTAAAGAGGCGGTGCATACCCTTTAAGTAGGGGGGTGGAAAAGCCCCTACTTCCTTGTTAAGAGGTGGCTTCCGCGATGGTCAAAGGCCGCAACAAACCGGATTTTTGGTTAATGGCCAGCATTTTCGGCTTGCTGGCAATCGGAATTGTGATGGTTTACAGTGCGGGTTCCGTACTCGCTTTCCATGATTACGGCGATTCCTTCTACTTTGTAAAACGTCAAGCTTTGTTTGCTGTTCTTGGTTTCGTAGCAATGTTTTTTACGATGAACGTAGATTACCGGATTCTGAAAAAATACGCCAAGGTGCTGCTCCTGATTTGCTTCGGGTTACTTGTCATCGTATTGATTCCCGGTATTGGGGTAGTGCGCGGCGGCGCCCGAAGTTGGCTCGGCATCAGCTCGTTCGGCATACAGCCTTCCGAGTTTATGAAGCTGGGCATGATTCTTTTTCTATCCTATTGGCTAAGTAAAGAAGATTATAGAATCACCCATTTCACCAAAGGCCTGCTTCCGCCGCTAGGCATCATCGGCGCCGCGTTCGGCCTCACTATGCTTCAACCGGACCTCGGTACGGGTACAGTAATGCTGGGTGCCTCGCTGCTGATCGTGTTTACGGCCGGCGCGAAGATCAAGCACCTCGCCGGATTGGCCGCCGTAGGGGCTCTAGGCTTCGTTGGGCTCATCCTGGCTGCGCCTTACCGGCTGCAGCGGATTACTGCTTTCCTTGATCCTTGGTCCGACCCGCTCGGCGCGGGCTATCAGATCATCCAGTCCCTTTATGCAATCGGACCGGGTGGATTGGCCGGTTTGGGCCTGGGCATGAGCCGGCAAAAGTACAGCTACGTACCGGAACCGCAAACGGATTTTATATTTTCTATTTTGGCCGAAGAGTTGGGATTCATAGGAGGGCTGCTGGTCCTTCTGCTGTTCTTGATCCTGGTGTGGCGGGGCATGAGGGTAGCGATGACGATTGATGATATGTTCGGCAGTTTGCTGGCTGTCGGTATCGTAGGTATGGTAGGCGTTCAGGTCGTTATCAATATCGGTGTTGTCATTGGCCTCATGCCGGTCACGGGGATTACGCTGCCTCTCATCAGTTACGGGGGTTCATCCCTGACCTTGATGCTGACGGCACTTGGCATTCTACTAAATTTATCCCGTTATGCGAGGTGAGAATATGCGCGTCGTACTGAGCGGCGGCGGCACGGGGGGACATATTTATCCTGCGCTGGCCGTAGCAAGCAGATGTGCTGAGGAGATTCCCGGTTCCGAGTTCTTATATATCGGCGGAGAGAGAGGGCTGGAAAGCTCTCTGGTTCCGAAAACGGAGATTCCGTTTAAAGCGATAGATATTACGGGCTTCCGCAGGAAGCTTTCTTTTGAAAATATGAAAACCGTCATGCGCTTTCTCAAAGGCGTGAGAAAGTCCAAACAGATGCTCCGCGAATTTAAGCCGGACGTAGTGATCGGCACGGGCGGTTATGTATGCGGACCTGTCGTTTATGCGGCGGCCAAGCTTGGCATTCCGAGCATCATACATGAACAAAATGCGGTACCCGGGCTGACAAACCGTTTTCTGAGCAAATACGTCTCTACCGTGGCGGTCAGCTTCGAAGGCTCCGAGACCGCCTTTCCCGGGGCGCGGAACATTATTTATACGGGAAATCCCCGGGCGACAACCGTTTTTGAGGCGGATAAAAACAAAGGCTTTGAATCGCTGGGACTGCCCGCAAGCAGTTCCATCGTGCTCGTTGTCGGTGGAAGCCGGGGAGCTAAAGCCATTAACGATGCGATGGTCGATATGGCTCCATATTTAAAGGAGCTGGATCATCTTTCTTTTGTGTATGTGACCGGAGACAACTACTATGCGCCGACGATGGAGGCCATTCAGGCCAAAACCGGCGCATTGCCGCGCAATTTGCAGGTGCTGCCTTACGTGCATAATATGCCTGAAGTGTTGGCTTCAACGTCGTTGATCGTGAACAGAGCCGGCGCTTCCTTCCTGGCTGAAATGACGGCCCTTGGCATCCCGTCGATTCTGATTCCGTCGCCGAACGTGACGAACAATCACCAGGAGAAGAATGCCAGAACGCTGGAACAAGCCGGAGCGGCCCGGGTTATTTTAGAGCCGGAGCTTTCCGGTAAAGCACTGTTCACAGCAGTTCAAGAGATTATGAGCAACAAAGTGCGGCATGAATCCATGTCAAAGTCTTCAAGAAAACTCGGGAAGCCGGATTCCGCCCATTTGATCGTTGAGGAAATCCGGCGTCTTACCGGGTCAGGTCGTTCATAAGTCGTCCGCAAGCCCTGGTTCTGGGCGATTGTCACACTCTCCATAAGGAAGGCATAAGATACCCTATAAATCGTGACATTCTTCATTTCAATGGGATCTCGGAAGACGAATGCATTTCTTCTTGGTCTCTTATGGACCCGGGCGCCGGCTTTAGCCGGGCGGCAATACCGGAACCCAGGCCTTGCGCTTAAGCGGGGCGGGGATTCCGGATGTTAATCAGGGAGGGATTTTGCGATGCAGCAGTGGATATCGAAACTATCACACCAAGAAGTCGGGACGGTGTTGCTTAACGAACCGATGTCGAAATATACAACATGGAAAATCGGCGGTCCCGCTGACGCCTTGATCGTTCCCGAAAATAAAGAACAACTTGCGAACCTCGTCCGCCTGCTTCATGAAGAGCAGGTTCCCTGGATGACGGTGGGCAAGGGCTCCAACATGCTCGTATCGGATAAAGGCATTCGCGGCGCCGTTATCAAATTAGGTACAGGGCTTGAGGAGATCGAATTCAAGGGAACGGACGTGGAGGCAGGCGGAGGCGCATCCTTCGTCAGATTAAGCATCATGGCCGGAAAGCAGGGAATGACCGGTCTGGAATTTGCCGGCGGAATACCCGGAACAGTGGGGGGAGCCGTGTATATGAACGCCGGCGCACACGGGTCCGATGTGTCACGCATATTCAAATCCGCTGAAATTGTTCTGGAGACAGGTGAATTGGTAACTTACGGCGCTGAGGATATGGAGTTTGCATACCGGCATTCCATCTTGCATGAACGGCGCGGAATTGTGGCCCGGGCTAATTTTACGCTGGAGGCCGGCGATCGTTTGGAGATTGCCGCGGCCATGGCGGCCTATAAGGACCGGCGGCGCAAAACCCAACCGCTACAGCAGCCTTGTGCCGGAAGTGTATTTCGCAATCCGCCGGGCGATCACGCGGCAAGATTGATTGAAGCCGCAGGACTCAAGGGCCATAGTGTTGGCGGAGCCGAAATATCCACATTGCATGCCAATTTCATCGTCAATACCGGGCAAGCGACAGCAGAGGACGTTCTTAGGCTCATGGAGCAAATCAAGGCCACCATTTTTTCCAAATTTGAAGTCGCACTGGTGCCGGAGGTCTTCTTCGTGGGTGAACGGTAAACTCGGAGGTGATACATTGGACAAATTGGTGATCGAAGGCGGGAGACCCCTATCAGGATCCATTCGTATCCATGGAGCGAAAAATGCCGCACTGCCGATTATGGCAGCCAGCCTGCTGGCTGAAGGCAAGGTGCAACTTCGAAATGTCCCCCGTCTGCTCGATATTGACGTCATGCTCGGGATCTTGAACCGTTTGGGCTGCAATGCAGTTCATAAAGACGACACGATTATTGTGGATTCGAGCGGAGCGGATTCCTGTCATGTGCCGGAAGATTTGATGAAGCAAATGCGTTCCTCCATTTTCCTCATGGGCCCCCTTCTGGCAAGGTTCGGGGAAGTTTGTATCTATCAGCCGGGCGGCTGCGCGATTGGAGAACGGAAGATTGACTTGCACCTGAGAGGCTTGGAGGCTTTAGGAGCAGTCATCGAAGAAAACGATCATCAGATCTGGTGCCGGGCCGCAAAACTGAAGGGGAACGATATTCATCTCGACTTCCCCAGCGTTGGAGCGACGGAGAATATTATGATGGCGGCTGCGCTCGCGGAAGGCACTACGGTGATTACGAATGCAGCGAGAGAGCCGGAGATACAAGATTTGCAGAACTTTTTAAATGCATTGGGCGGAAATGTGATGGGGGCCGGAACGGATACGATCACGATTCGGGGAGTAGAATCGCTTGAGCCTTGCGATTACGAGATTATTCCCGACCGGATCGTCGCGGGAACCGCGCTGATTGCGGCTGCCGCAACACGCGGAACGGTGACGCTTACCCATTGCAATCCGGCGCACCTGACCTCGCTGTTCCATGTGCTGCGCCGGGCCGGTGTTCAAATCGGATCGTGCGATGATATAATAACCGTAAGCGGCACCGGACGTCCCAAGGCGGTTGAACGGATCGTTACTTCACCGTATCCTTCTTTTCCTACCGATCTGCAGTCTCAGGTGATGGTGCTTCTGTCGCTTGCCGACGGGATGAGCCTGATGAAAGAGACGGTATTCGAAGGAAGATTCAAACATGTGGATGAGCTGGTGCGGATGGGCGCCGACATATCGGTGGATTTGAATTCTGCCTTTATCCGCGGAGTACCCCGTTTATACGGCGCTACGGTGGAAGCCACGGATTTGCGGGCGGGAGCCGCTCTCGTCATTGCGGGGTTAGCCGCGCAAGGCAAGACGGTTGTTGAGCAGATCCATCATATCGACCGCGGCTACGACCGGATCGAGTTGATGTTTCAAAAGCTCGGCGGCGTAATGCACCGGGAAACCCCGGCATTGAAACAACTGGATTTGGCCTGATCCAAGCCTTGGTCCCCTCCTGATGGAGGGGATACGGGCTTTATTAAGATATCAGAAGGTATGAACTTCGGGGTATTATCTGCCTGATATCGGAAGAAAAACTTCCTCTAAACGCGGTCTGGCTTCCATGAAAGTACGTCGATAGACGTTTTTCTTATTAGCATGGACAATCGATGAACGGAGCACAGATCTTATAAGTTCTTGTTCAAAAAGTCGACTTTTCAGCACCGAGAAGGTTGGATGAAGGAGGGACTGAGGAGCGGCGCGTAGGCAAAACCTACGTGAGCACCGGAAGGCCCGCCTGAATTCAAGATTCGATGTCGGTTAAGGGCCCTGAAATGCTTCGTGATCAAAAGGTGACTTTTTGAACAACCTCTATAAACTATATCGGAGAAATATTATGCCAAAAGCTAACGTGCCTATCCTTAAAGAGCCCAAGCCGAAAAAGAAAAGCAGCCGGAAAGTGGCGGTAGTTTTATTCCTGCTGGTGCTTATCCTGCTTTGCGTGTTGTTTTTTCGTTCGTCTTTAAGCAAAATTTCGGAAATTGCTTTCGAAGGAAATCTGTATCAGTCCGACCAGGAACTGCTTGAGATTTCCGGGTTGAAGGCGGGTGCCCCGTTTTTTGGGACAAGCGCCTCCAAAATTGAGGACAAGCTTACGAAAGTGCCGTCGATCGAAGAAGTTACCGTGGACAAGTCTTTTCCGGGCAGCATTAAAATTACGGTTCGGGAATACCCGGTCGTCGCCTATGAGCTCTCCGCGGAAGGCAGCTTAAACGGCTTGTTGGCAAACGGAACGAAGATCAATCTGAAGAACGGGTCCATGCCGATCGAAAAACCGATTTTGACCGGCTGGTCCGGGGATGATCCTAATCTAGCAAAATTATGCGCTACTTTGGCCAAAATTCCGGATTCCCTGATTTCGGAAATTTCGGAAATTACGCCGTCGCCTTCCGTGTCTTATCCCGACCGGATCAAAATGTATACCAGGTCGCATTTCGAGATCATTTCCGCGATCTCTGTCCTGCCTGACAAAGCGGAGTACATGAACCTGATCATGGATTCCCAGGATCCCGGGACGCTGACCTTGCTCGAGGCCGATAGCTATCTGCCTTATGCGCCCTCCGGGGAGGAGACGGAAGGTGAAAATGATACTACTCATGAGTGACAAACAATGATAAAATACATTTTATGGGCTAGTTTCCTATCCCCCTCTTTTCTCTGATTCTATGCAAAACTTGGAAGTAAAAAATTTGTAGAAAAAAGAGGGAAAGGTTAAGCCGCGTTGAATAAGTAGAGAGTGCATTTTACAAACGTCATTATATTTTTATGGGAAATAGGAGGTGCCAGGGGCTTGAGCAACAATGACATCATTGTTAGTTTGGACATCGGTACATCCAAAGTTCGTGCTATTATTGGGGAAATTAGTAATGGAACCTTTAATATTATTGGGGTTGGATCTGCCGACTCGGAAGGAATTCGCAAAGGCGCGATTGTAGATATTGACCAGACGGTTCTCTCGATCCGTAATGCAGTGGATCATGCGGAACGTATGGTGGGTATTCAAATATCGGAAGTGTACGTCGGCATTTCGGGAAATCATATCGGACTCCAAACGAGCCATGGAGTTGTAGCCGTACAAAATGAAGACCGGGAAATCGGAGAAGACGATATCGATCGGGTTCTGAAGGCAGCCGAGGTGATTGCGCTTCCTCCGGAACGGGAAATTATAGACGTCGTCGCCAAGCAGTACGTGGTTGACGGGTTAGAAGGAATTCAGGATCCCCGCGGAATGATCGGGGTTCGCCTGGAGGTCGAAGCGACCATCATTACCGGTGCCAAAACGGCGATACATAATTTGCTTCGCTGTGTGGAAAAATCCGGACTTAAGGTGCGGGATCTTGTTCTTCTGTCGTTGGGTTCGGGTCAATTGGCTCTATCCAAGGACGAAAAGACGATGGGTTCGGTACTGGTGGACATCGGCGCCGGTTCCACAACAATCGCGGTATTCGAAAGCGGCACGATTGTAGCTACATCCACGCTTCCGATTGGGGGAGAATTTATAACGAACGATATCGCGTACGGCCTACGTACGCTGACTGACCAGGCGGAGAAGGTGAAGCTGAAGTATGGCTGCGCGTCCATGGAGGATGCGGCGCCGGACGTCACTTTCAAGGTAACACGCATTGGCAGCAATGTGGATAAGGAATTTACCCAAGAGGATCTTTCCGCGATAGCGGAGCCTCGGGTACAGGAAATATTCCAAATGATCGGCCAGGAAGTCAAACGACTCGGTTACAACGAACAGCCTGGAGGTTATATACTTACGGGAGGTACCGTCTCCATGCCGGGTTTGCTGAAGATTGCCCAGCAAGAACTGGCCGCTTCCGTGCGGATCGCCGTTCCCGATTATATCGGGGTGCGTGATCCGGGATTTACCGGAGGCGTGGGGATCCTTTATAAGGTGATCAAGAACATCCGAATCCGGAATGCAAGCCCGAAGAAAACGGCGAATCGGCCGAAACCCGCGGGACCGCAGGAAACGGTTGGGAAGACAGGCGTTATGGAACGCCTTAAGAAATTATTCAGCGAATTTATATAAGGATTATTACGATGGACGGGCCATCCATGCACAATGAGGGGGAGATGGAAGAGTATGTTGGAATTTGATTTTGAAATGGAGAGCTTGGCTCAAATAAAAGTCATCGGTTGCGGCGGCGGCGGTAGCAATGCCGTCAACCGGATGATCGAGAACGGTGTTCAGGGGGTTGAGTTCATTACGGTGAACACGGACGCCCAAGCACTGCATTTGGCCAAATCCGAACATAAGCTGCAGATTGGCGATAAATTAACGCGCGGACTCGGGGCCGGTGCCAACCCGGAAGTCGGGAAGAAGGCCGCTGAGGAATCGCGCGATTTGATCGCAAACACGCTGAAGGGCGCCGATATGGTGTTCGTGACAGCCGGAATGGGCGGCGGTACGGGTACCGGTGCTGCGCCGGTTATTGCGGAAATTGCCAGAGAATGCGGCGCGCTTACCGTTGGCGTCGTCACGCGTCCGTTCACTTTCGAGGGACGCAAACGCTCCTCGCAAGCCGATATCGGAATTGAGGCGTTAAAAGAAAAGGTAGATACGTTAATCGTCATTCCGAACGACCGACTTTTGGAAATCGTCGACAAGAAAACGCCGATGCTGGAAGCGTTCCGTGAAGCGGATAACGTACTTCGTCAGGCTGTTCAGGGCATTTCCGACCTGATCGCCGTACCGGGCTTGATCAACCTCGACTTTGCCGACGTTAAGACCATCATGACCGAGCGGGGTTCCGCACTCATGGGTATCGGATATGCAACCGGCGAGAATCGTGCGGCTGAGGCTGCTCGCAAAGCGATCATGAGCCCGCTGCTCGAAACGTCAATCGAGGGTGCACGCGGTGTAATTATGAACATTACCGGCGGAGCAAACCTGTCGTTGTATGAAGTAAATGAAGCGGCAGAAATCGTAATTTCGGCTTCCGATCCGGAAGTGAATATGATCTTCGGTGCCATCATCGACGAGAACATGAAGGAAGATATCAAGGTAACGGTGATTGCTACCGGCTTTGAGCACAAGGCTCCGCCGATGTTACCGGGCCGCAAACCTGCTGCTGCAGGCACAACCGAACAACCGCAGGAGAACCGCAATACGTCTTCTTCACTCAGACCGTTCGGGAACCAGCCAAGCGGGGATCAGTTGGACATCCCTACTTTCCTCCGGAATCGTCGGAACAATAACGAATAATCTATATAATCAAAAGTCTTCCCCGAAGACCTCTTCCCTGTATTGGGAGGAGGTCTTTTTTTCTTTTCCGGCATCCCGGTAATGGCAGGTGGCCTGGCGTGAAGTATTTAGAGAATTGACGAATAAGGAATCGATATGTTATATATTATGCAAACGGTTTCATTATTTAGCAATTAGACTTGTCCGCTATTACAGGATAGAGAGGAGGAGAATAGTGCTGATTGCGCAAACGATTGCGCAACTTGGAGATTGAACATTCTATTCGCATAAACAGGAGGCCGGATAAAATGAAGCTAGGGAAGAAGAGAAAAGGAAAAGTCATTTTTTCATTTTTTATGATACTCTCATTACTGTTCAGTTCCGCTGGGTTAAGTTTAGCTGCAGAGGAAGCTCCTGACGTTCCAGAAGAAAGCGCAGCCTCGCTAAGTGGCGTCGCGACTGAAGTGCCTGCCGGACATGTCCGGATCCACTACAACGGGAATACGGACGGAACGGGGATATGGTTATGGGGTGATGTAGCGGAGCCTTCGCAAAACTGGTCTTCCGGTGCAAGCGCCTTCAATCCTGATCAAGCCGACAGTTATGGATATTACCTCGATATCAAGCTTAGCGAAGGTGCGAAGAAGGTCGGATTTCTTGTAGTACACCGAACTACGGGAGAGAAGGAGGGAGGCGACAAAAACCTGACCCTGTCCTCCTCGGCCATGAACGAGGTCTGGATCAAGGCGGGTTCGGATCAAGTCTACTCGTATGAACCTGTAGATTTGCCTGCAAACACGGTCCGGATTCATTACTCCCGCGATGACCAGAATTATGGCACCTACGGTCTTTGGTTATGGGGGGACGTGCTGGCACCTACCGAAGATTGGCCAAAGGGGGCGGTTCCTTTTGTCGCAGAGCAAACTGACCGTTATGGCGCCTATGTGGATGTTCCGCTCCAGCCGGAAGCCAAAAAGATAGGTTTCCTGGTCGTCAACCGCAATAATGGAGACGAGAAGGACGGCGGTGACAAATCGTTTAGCCTAATGGATCGGTACAACCGCTTATGGATTAAGCAAGGCGACAACAATGTCTATGTCTCTCCTTACGGGGAAGTTCCGGTAGGACTCGTATCTGCAGAGGTCTTGTCCGAAAGTAAACTTTTACTGGGCTTTACCATGACGGATGGACTGGAACCAGATGCCTTGAAGGATGAACTTGTGATTAAGGATAGCCAAGGAGCAGAAGTTAAAGTCAATCAAGTAAACATAACGAGCACTACGTCGGTTGAAGCGGAAGTATCCGGCGCAAGTCTGCTTGAGCATCTTCCTCTGAGCGTGACCTATTCCGGAAAGACGGTTACGGCTTCAACTAGTTGGAGAATGCTGGATGAGATGTTTTATTACGACGGAGACGATCTGGGGGCGACTTACCACGACGGCGGCGTAACGTTCAAACTTTGGTCCCCGACCGCCAGCTCCGTTACGGCAAGCGTCTATGACAAAGACGATTCGACGCGTTACATAGGCAGCATCGACCTGGTTCGGGGAGACCAGGGGGTGTGGGCGGCGGAGGCGTCTCCTGCCGACTTTCAGACCTCCGATTTGAAGGGATACTTCTACCAGTACTTTGTCACGAATCAAGGAGTAACAAAGGCTGTGCTCGATCCGTATGCCAAATCCATGGCGCCATTTCGAGTGGATACGAACGGTAAGCCCGGTCCTGATGGTGATATCGTCGGTAAGGCGGCCATCGTAGACTTGAGCGACACGAATCCCGAAGGATATGACTTTGCTCAAATTGACGGCTATGAGAAGCGGGAGGATGCTGTCGTTTGGGAAATTCATGTAAGGGACTTTACTTCCGATCCTTCCATTGAAGGCGATTTGAACGGAAAATGGGGCTCATATAAAGCGTTCGGCGATAAACTGGATTATTTAAAATCGCTGGGAGTCACCCACGTTCAATTGCTCCCCGTTATGGCATGGTATTACGGGGACGAGATGAACATGGAAGAGAGAGAACTCGATTATTCGACACAAGGCAATGAATACAACTGGGGATATGATCCGCACAATTATTTTTCACCGGATGGAGCTTATTCCGAGAACCCTGCAGACCCGCAGCTACGGATCGAAGAATTGAAAGGCATGATCGATGCCACTCATGAAGCGGGAATGGGCGTTATTCTTGATGTGGTCTATACCCATATGGCCAAAGCCGACTTCTTGAACGACATCGTGCCGGACTATTATGCCTGGAAAGACGCCAACGGAAATAATGTCGGCGGCTTCGGCAACAACCTGGCAACTAACCACAAGATGGCCGAAAAATTAATGGTGGACTCCGTCAAGTACTGGTTCGATGAGTATAAAATTGACGGCATACGCTGGGATATGATGGGCGATGCCACTTATGAAGCCGTTCAGAACGCCTACGACGAAGCCGTCAAGATCAATCCGGATGTCCTCTTTATCGGGGAAGGCTGGCGGACATTCAGCGGCGGGATTGCGGAACCGGCTCTGGAAGGGCATGGAGCAACCCAAGACTGGATGAACAAAACGGATAATGTCGGCGTATTCTCGGATGAAATCCGGAATGAATTGAAGTCCGGCTTCGGTTCGGAGGGAGAACCAAGATTTATTACCGGCGGTGCAAGGCCGATTGAAACGATATTCAATAACATCAAGGCTCAGCCTTCCAATACGCCGGCGGACGATCCCGGAGATATGGTGTCCTATATCGAGGCTCATGACAATCTGCCGCTCTATGACGTCATCGCTCAGTCTATCAAAAAGGATCCGGCCGTTCCGGCCAATGATCTGGAAATCCATAAGCGCATCCGCTTGGGGAATCTGCTGATTATGACTTCGCAGGGAACGGCGTTCCTTCATGCGGGGCAGGAATACGGACGAACCAAGCAGTGGAAAGGGGAAGGCTTGCCTGAGCAAAAATATCATGAACTGAAAGATGAGTCCGGCAATGCCTTCGGCTATTTCGTTCATGATTCCTATGATTCTTCCGATGCGGTCAATATGTTCGACTGGACCAAAGCGACGGATGCGGAGAAATTCCCTGTCAATCATGTCACAAGGGAGTATACGAGAGGACTGATCGAGCTGAGAAAGTCGACCAATGCCTTTACGTTGGGCGATATGAAGCTTGTAGATCAGAATGTCACGCTGATCCAGTCGCCTGAAATGGCCGTCGACAGCGATCTGCTCATCGCATACAAAAACAAAGCAACTGATGGCAGCGGAAATTACTATGTATTCGTGAACGCGGACAGTAAGCCGAGAACGCTGAGCCTGCAGGAGAATTTAACCTCAGGCAAAGTACTAGTCGATAATGATGAGGCTGGCAAGAATGGCGTTTCACAACCTTCAGGTTTCCAGCTTACATCAAGTTCCATAACACTTGAGCCATTAACGTCCGTAATTATTCAAACACAAGGCTCGGATAACGGTAATCCAGGAAATCCGGGTAATCCGGGTAATCCCGGAAACGGTGGGGGAGATACCGGGTCAAACGGGTCCGCATCATCTAAAGACAACTCCTTGGACTCCTTAAAGAAACGGCTCGGCAGCCTGCCTGCAAGCGATGCTCAGGCGGCAGAAGCTATTTTGAAAGAGCTGGATACGCTTGGAACGGTAACGGCCTATGAAGCGAAGGATAAAGACGGGAAGAAGGTTTGGAAGGTCGATCCGAAGCAGCTTCAGTCCGCCCTGGATCGGTTGACTAATGGTTTGGATTTGATCCGGCAACAATTAGCGGGGAAGACCGGTCTATTAAATCAAATTAATACCGGGTCAGCCGTGGTCATTAACACCGGCGGACAGCCGGGTGACACATTGGAACTGACGCTGACCGGCTCCTATCTTGCCAAGCTGGAAGCTGCCGGAATCGCTTTGAAAGTACGGACGGCGGATGCAACGGCAAATATTGCGGCCGGAACAAGTCCAATGGCCATGAATCTCTCCACAATTCAGGAGATGAACCTTCGGTTTGCCGTTGTTGACGGGGCCGAAGCGCAAAGCTTGTTGTCGAACGCAGGGGTCGCTGGACGAGATCTGAAGCCGGCCGGAAATCTACTTTCCTTCACCGGCTATACCTTAGACAACTCTGGTAACCGAATCGAAATCTCGGCATTTAACAAGCCGATAATGATGTCTCTGTTGCTGTCTAAGGAAGAAATGCAGAAGCTTAGCGATAAGAGAAAATCCGGTGTATATCAGTTGAACGATAACGGTGACGTTCAGTTCCGTGGAGGAAAGTTCGGTAGCGGGGCCGTAAGCTTTGATACTACGAACACCGGGAATTATTCCGTAATGGAATCGAACAAAACGTTCAAGGATTCTTCCGACAGCTGGGCCAAAACCTATATTGAGATTCTAGTGGCTCGTGGCGTTGCAACAGGAATCGATGACGAACGTTTTGCGCCGCAGACTGCGGTAACAAGGGGGCAGTTGACAGCTTTCCTGGGCAGAGCCCTGCAGTTGGGTGAAGCCGAAGGAACTGCACCGTTCAGTGATGTGGCCGCGGGTTCGTATTACCAAGGCTTCATAATCGCCTTGAAGCCGGCCGGAATTGTCTCTGGCTATGAAGACGGAACCTTCCGTCCGGACCAGAAAGTAACGCGGGAAGAAATGCTTACCATGGTGATGAAGGGCTACGAATATTTGAAAGGCAATTCCCTCGCCGGCCTGCCGGCAGGAAATCCTTCTATCGGTTCCTTTGCGGACGAAGATCAGATCAGTAGTTTTGCTCTGGACAGCGTGCAAGCCGCAAGAAATCTGGGAATGATCGGCGGCTTGCCTGAAGGCAAGTTTGCTCCTCAGGAACAGGCTACCCGGGATCAGGTGGCAAAAGTATTAGTTCTGCTGATGGAAGTAACGGGACAGTTTTAAACATAGCAAGCGGTAGAGAACCGGCTCAAGGGTTAAGATGAACCTTGAGCCGGTTTTTCTATTTTTAAGTTATATCATTCCTGGCTGTCGACAAAATTAGTGGGCTCCCGCTTTCAATTTTAGACAGACTTTACATATGGAAGTCTATATACTGAGAACCATCTCCACGTCATAGGCAGGTAGATTCTAGTAGAGAACAGGTTCAGGCAGGTGATGAAGCATGGTCGTTTATCTCGATCTGATTTTTTTGATGAACCTGCTGATCGACGGAAGTCTTCTGGCCGTAACAGCGTGGATGCGGAAACGGAAAGTCGTCGTTTGGCGGCTGTTGCTTTCCGCGGCGGTCGGGGCGTCCTACGTAGTTATGATGTTCTTGCCCGAACTGTCGTTTCTGTTCACTTTTTTGGTGAAATTTCTGTTTTCCGTAGTCATGCTATGGATCGCCTTCGGTTTTGGCAGTCTGCAAAACTATTTGCGGAATTTAGGGGCATTCTACATCGTCAATTTTGCGGCAGCCGGTGGAATTTTGGGGATACATTATTTGCTCCAGAGCTCCGGCGACCTTTGGAATGGAATTTGGTATTCCGCTTCCGGGGGCATGGGATTCTCGCTGCAAATCGGTACCTTGTTTGTGCTCTTCGTTTTTTTCGCCGTATTGATTTGGTTCAAACTGGTGATTTCATCAAGACGAAGGCAGGAATTGATCTCCTCTTATCTTGCGGAGGTAAAGGTCCGGATCGGAGAGGCGGAGATTTGCTGCACCGGACTGATCGATACCGGCAATCAATTGACCGATCCGCTGAGCCGGCTGCCGGTAATGGTGATGGAGACTTCGTTATGGAGTGAATTTTTGCCGGGCTCCTTAAAAGGACTCGAGGCCGGGAGTCAGGCGGACAACCTTATTCTGGAATGGTCGGAGGATGAGGAGTTTCCTTGGCGGGACCGGCTGAGACTGGTTCCTTATCGCGGATTGAACAGAGGTTCACAGTTTATGGTCGCTTTGAAACCGGATGAAGTGACCGTTATGCTGGAAGGCCGGGAAATCAGGAATACGCGTGTCCTTGTCGGACTGGACGGGGGAAGTTTGTCTTCGGAAGGAGCGTATCGGGCCATCATTCATCCGTCATTAGCCGGGGAGGCCGAGGAGAGCGGAACGGATCGGAAGAGCTTCGGCAACGGGAAACCGGATCAAGGAGCGCGGTCTCACGCCGGTGTATGAGTCTGGGGTTAGGAACTTCATGAATACGGGAATGGAATATGGGAGGAAAAATAAGCCATGCGTGTAAAATGGAAAATGATGCTGCAGCTGCAGTACTACCGTTTATTATTTTTATTCGGACTGAAAAGCGAAGAAATCTATTATATCGGCGGAAGCGAAGCGCTGCCGCCTCCATTGACGCGCGAGGAAGAAGAATATTTGCTGCAGCGGCTGACGACCGGGGATGCCGCAATCCGGGCGATGCTGATCGAACGGAATCTCCGGCTGGTCGTATATATCGCCAGAAAATTTGAGAACACGGGCATTAACATCGAGGACCTTGTGTCGATCGGCACGATTGGACTTATCAAGGCGGTCAACACGTTTGATCCCGAGAAAAAAATCAAGCTCGCGACCTATGCGTCCCGCTGCATCGAAAATGAAATATTGATGTATTTGCGCCGGAACAGCAAAATCCGGACAGAAGTATCCTTCGATGAACCGCTGAATATCGATTGGGATGGAAATGAACTTCTTCTTTCCGACGTACTAGGGACGGAGAATGACACGATATACCGTAACATCGAGGAACAGGTCGACCGCAAGCTGCTTCATAAGGCGCTTGATAAGCTGAGCGAGCGTGAACGGATGATCATGGAGCTTCGCTTCGGCCTTGTCGACGGCGATGAAAAGACGCAAAAAGACGTAGCGGATTTGCTTGGAATTTCCCAGTCTTATATTTCGCGTCTTGAAAAAAGGATCATTAAACGGCTGCGTAAGGAATTCAATAAGATGGTGTAGCCCGGAGCGGGCATGAACTTTTTTCAGGAATAAAAATACAGTCCCGGGAGATAATGATCATTAATGTTTCTCCTTGGGAGGTAGACTTGATGACCCGAAACAAAGTCGAGATTTGCGGGGTTGATACCGCAAAATTGCCCGTTCTAACCAATGCGGAAATGCGTGAATTGTTCCACTCTTTGCAGCAGGACCACGTAAGATCAGCCAGAGAAAAGTTAGTGAATGGCAACCTCAGACTCGTACTGAGTGTCATCCAGCGGTTCAACAATCGGGGGGAGTTTGTGGACGACCTGTTCCAAGTCGGCTGCATCGGACTCATGAAAGCCATCGATAATTTTGATTTATCGCAGAACGTCAAATTTTCGACCTATGCGGTGCCGATGATCATCGGGGAAATCCGCCGTTACCTCCGGGACAATAACCCGATCCGCGTATCGCGGAGTCTGCGGGACATCGCTTATAAGGCACTGCAGATGCGCGACAGCCTGACGAACAAAAATTCCCGGGAACCGACGATTTTTGAAATATCGGAGGCGCTCGGTCTTCCGAAGGAGGATGTCGTATTCGCGCTCGACGCTATTCAAGATCCGGTATCCCTGTTCGAACCGATCTACCATGACGGGGGCGATCCCATCTATGTCATGGATCAGATCAGCGACGACAGGAATAAGGACGTCTCGTGGATTGAGGAGATCGCCCTGCGGGAAGCGATGCAGCGGTTGGGACGACGGGAGAAGATGATTCTGTCGATGCGATTCTTCGAAGGCAAGACCCAGATGGAGGTAGCTGACGAGATCGGCATCTCCCAGGCTCAGGTATCCAGGCTCGAGAAATCCGCCATCCTACAAATGCAGAAGCATGTAAAGTCGTGAACTCTGCAAGGCCCTTCGGGGCCTTTTTTTCGTCATTGGGACAGGGGAGCGAGGAAGGGCTGCCGTTTTCTTTAACATCTTGTCGGTAGGCTTTAATGTTTTGAAGCTGCCGCTCATATAGTATAGGGATAGCATTCGGCAGTCAGGGGGCGATGATGGATGGACAATGTGGTCAGAGCAAGCATGAAGATATCGGATTTTCAAACCAAAGACGTCATCAATGTGGTGGACGGCAAGCGGTTAGGGCATATTAGCGATCTTGAGCTGGATTTGCGGCAGGGCGTGATCGAGGCGATCGTCGTACCGGCAAGCACCAAGTTTCTCGGGCTATTCGGAAACGGAACCGATCTGATTATTCCCTGGAAAAATATCGTGAAGATCGGCTCCGACGTCGTCCTCGTCAAGATGGAGGAATTGAGGGAATCCCGGATACAGCCTTCTTATGAGACAACGGTTTATATCGACCGGGATGGGCGGGCCGATCGCCGTTAATGGCCGTATAACCGCAGGGGACTCCCGAGAGGCAGATGTGTTAAACTGTGGAGAGACAAACATCAGGGGGAGATGGATGATGGAGCCGTTTATTTGGAATCCTAGACAGGATATTCCTGAACAATATGAACTAAAGGTATGGGAGAGCCTTGTACCGGGATTAAGCGCAGGGTTCTCCGGCCGTGCAGGTGGTGTCGGGGAAGCACCGTACGATAGTCTGAATTTGGCGTATCATGTCGACGATGATCCCGAAACGGTGCTGGAGAATCGGAGAAGACTGGCCGGTGCTTTAGGTTTCCCGGCGGAAACCTGGACCTGCGGCGAGCAGGTGCACGGCGTGGACGTCGCAGTCGTCAGGGAAGAGGATATCGGAAAAGGGTTCCGCGACCGGGACAGTGCATTTCAGGCAACTGACGGTCTCGTAACTAACGTTCCTAATGTGCTGCTGACTTCTTTTTATGCCGATTGCGTCCCGCTCTATTTCGTTGATCCCGTACACCGGGCGGTAGGTTTGGCACACGCGGGCTGGAAAGGGACTGTTGGCCGGATCGCAGAAGCGGTCATCGCCAAGATGGAGCAGGAATACGGAAGCCTCAGGAGCGATATCCGGACGGCGATCGGCCCATCCATAGGGGAGTGCTGCTATGAGGTGGATGAGCATGTGATGGGGAAAGTCCGGGAGGCCTTCGCGGGAATTCCAAGAGAGGAATGGGAGCCGAAAATTGCGGTTTCCTCTGTCCGGGAAGACCGAAGCATGCTGAACTTGAAAGAAATGAATCGAATTATTATGATAAAAGCAGGAATATTGCCGACACATATCGAATGTACATCTTGGTGTACAAGCTGTCAGAGCGACCGGTTTTTCTCTTACCGTAAACATAACGGGGTGACCGGGCGAATGGCCAGCTGGGTTGGTTTGAAAGAGAGGTGATCCCTTCTTGTCACTTAAAGAACGGATACAGCATGTAGAAGAACGGATCTGGGCGGCCTGTGACCGAAGCGGAAGAAATCCCGGGGAGGTCACGGTTATCGCCGTGACCAAGTATGTGACAACCGAGATGACCCGCTCCGTCCTGGAGAGCGGAATTACCCATTTGGGAGAGAATCGCCCGGGTGTGGCGGTGCCGAAATGGGAGGCGCTTGGCGGACAAGGAGTCTGGCATTTTATCGGCCATCTCCAGAGCAGAAAGGTCAAGGACGTCGTAGGGAAATTTCAATATATTCATTCTCTGGACCGGCTTTCGCTGGCCCAGGAACTGGACAAGCGCGCCGCAGCGGCGGGCGCCACGGTCAACGTGTTTTTGCAGGTCAACGTTTCCGGAGAGACTTCAAAACAGGGGATTACCCCGGGAGAAGCCGAAGCCTTCCTTCGCGAAGCGGAGCAGTATCCTCATATTCGGATTATCGGACTGATGACGATGGCACCGGAGGAGGAAGATCCCGAGCGGACAAGACCCGTATTCCGCAGGCTGCGCGAGCTGAGGGATGAGTTGAACGCCAAGGGCGTGACAAAGGAGCCCATTACGGAATTGTCCATGGGTATGTCGGGCGATTTTGAAGTGGCGATTGAAGAAGGGGCGACCTGGGTGCGCCTCGGTACTCTTTTAGTAGGGAAAGGGGAAGAGACGTAATGGGAGTAATGAACCGGTTCATGAACTTCTTGGGCCTGCAGGAAGAGGAAGAAATCGTGGAACGCGAAACTTTTCCGGGACAAGATGAGCCCGAATTTGAAACCCCGAGCTTTGAAACCCGTAGAAACCAGAAGGGAAGCAACGTGGTCAGCATTCATTCGCAAAAAAACGTCAAGGTGATTCTTTATGAACCGCGCTCTTATGATGAAGCGCAAGAGATTGCGGATCATTTGCGTTCTCACCGGAGTGTCGTAGTCAACCTGCAAAGGGTTCGCAACGACCAGGCGATGCGGATTATCGACTTTCTGAGCGGCACGATTTACGCGCTGAGCGGCAGCATTTCCAAGATTGGCGGCAATATTTTTCTGTGCACGCCGGATACCGTGGAAATTCAGGGAGCGATTACCGAAATACTGACCGAGGATTCCGATTACAACAGAATGAGGTGAAGACAGCTTGGGAAGCGGCACAATCGAAAGTATTGTTAATTTGTTGTTTAATATTTATTTTTATATGATTCTTATTTACATCCTGATGTCTTGGGTGCCTAACGCACGGGAGAGTTTCATCGGCGATCTGCTCGGAAAGCTGGTTGAACCTTATCTTTCTCCTTTCCGGCGGTTTATTCCTCCGCTGATGGGAATGATCGACTTCTCGCCAATCGTGGCCTTGTATGCGCTACGTTTAGCCAAAGTCGGCCTCATCGCCGTGCTGGGTTATATTTTTGGCATATAGCGTGGATCGACTATGAGACCAGACATTTATGAACATTTTAAGCCGGAAGAACGTCCGTTTGTAGATCGGGCCTGGGAATGGGTTGTAAACGCCGGGGATTATCATGAAGTCAAGCTTACCGACTTTTTGGATCCGCGGCAGAGCTTCATATTGCAAACACTGGTCAACCGCCATCCTGATGCCGCTCTGCGGTTGGACGGCGGTTATAATGGTGCAGAGCGGCAGCGTGCTCTCGTGGCCCCGGATTACCGGGACTTGGACGAGGAACCGATGCGGATGAAAGTAATGAGCATTACCTCTGATGACCAGAGACTGGCCTCTTTGCAGCATGGGGATTACCTCGGAGCCGTGCTCGGGCTTGGGCTTAAGCGGGAGAAAATCGGTGATATTCACGTTCGGGAGGACGGCTGCCATGTCATCGTCGCGGAAGAAATATCCTCCTTTTTAAGCATGAATCTGCACCAAGTACACCGGGTTGGCGTTATGACCGATATCATGGATTTGGATTCACTCAAAACGGCGGAAGCCGAGCTTGAGCCGCTGGATCTGACGGCGGCTTCTTTACGTTTGGATGGCATCGCCGGCGATGTTTACCGGCTTAGCCGGAGCAAGGTGCTGGTGCCGATCAAGGCCGGACGTTGCCGGGTGAATTGGAGGACGGAGGAGGATCCGTCCAAAATGTTGAAGGCGGGCGACATCGTCGCTTTGCAGGGCTTTGGACGTTTCAAGGTGCTCGAATGTGATGGCATGACAAAAAAAGGCAGACTCCGTGTAAAAATCGGTAAATTTGTATGATCTCTTTGCAGGAGATCGGCAATTCTTGTCGAAATTAACTACCTACGCATAAAATGAGAGTTCTGGAGACAGGCTTCCCGGAGGGGAAGGTTTAAATATAATAGGAGGTGCGGATCATGCCACTAACACCGCTGGATATACATAATAAGGAGTTTTCGAGACGCATTCGCGGCTATGATGAAGACGAAGTGAACGAATTCCTCGACCAGGTCATCAAAGATTATGAAATCGTGATCCGGGAGAACAAAGAGCTGCACAATCAGCTGTTCTCGCTGCAAGAGAAGCTGGATCATTTCTCCAATATTGAAGAGACGCTTAGCAAGACGATCATAGTCGCGCAAGAGGCGGCCGATGAAGTGAAGAACAACGCGAAGAAAGAAGCGCAGCTTATCGTGAAGGAAGCCGAGAAGAATGCGGACCGGATCGTTAATGAATCGCTCTCCAAATCGCGCAAAATCGCAATGGAAGTCGAGGAGTTGAAGAAGCAGGCCTCGATCTACCGCGCCCGTTTCCGTACGTTGGTGGAAGCCCAACTGGACCTCTTGAGCCACGACGGGTGGGAGTCACTTGAGAACCGCGAGCGTTCTTTCGAACAAGAACGTGAACGTGAACGCGACCGTGACCGCGAAGTGAAAGAGATTTATTAGTAAAAATTCAATCTGCGTCGATTAGGCTGCACTTAGGTTGACATTCCCCTGGGAAATAAGTTATAAATAATAACATATTGTAAGTTGTGTTTGTGAATTCCCTATATTGATTTGATGATGGGAACCAGTACGCGGCGATGTTGTCCCCCAGAGAGTTGGCATTTGCTGAAAGCCAATGTTCAAGACGCCGACGGAAGATCGTCCCGGAGAAGCCTAGCTGAATTTCCGCAGGGAAAGCGTAAGCTATGCCGGCAGCCGGCCGTTATACCGGACCCATATGAAGCGTATGGGATCAAGGTGTCATGCTGACTACGGAGATGTATTAACCGTGACCGGCTTGAAACAAGGGTGGTATCGCGAGGTCAAGTCTCGTCCCTTTTGGGACGGGGCTTTTTTGATTTTACAAGAATTTTGTTGAAGGGAAGTATCAGGAATGAAAAAAGTCGATATCAAAGAACAGGCCCGCACGCGCGACCTGCGTATCCTGGACAAATGGAACAGCGAGAATACGTTCAAGCGCAGTATCGAAAACCGGGAAGGCCGCCCGAACTATGTGTTCTATGAAGGACCTCCGACCGCTAACGGACTTCCTCATATCGGTCACGTGCTGGGACGCGTCATCAAGGATTTTGTCGGCCGTTACCAGACCATGAAAGGATACCGTGTTGTTCGTAAAGCCGGATGGGATACGCACGGTCTTCCCGTCGAGCTTGGCGTTGAGAAAGAATTGGGCATTTCCGGCAAGCAGGAAATCGAGAAATACGGGATTGAGGAATTCGTTAAAAAATGTAAGGCCAGCGTATTCGGCTACGAAAAACAATGGCGTGATTTTACCGAAGCGATCGCTTACTGGACCGACCTTGATGATCCGTACATCACACTCGACAACAACTACATTGAGAGCGTGTGGAACATTTTGGCTACCATTCACGAGAAGGGCTTGCTTTACCGGGGTCACCGGGTCAGCCCGTACTGCCCTTGCTGCCAAACCTCGCTTAGCTCGCATGAAGTGGCTCAAGGTTACGAGGACGTGAAGGACCTGAGTGCGACCGCAAAATTCAAGCTCCATGATACAGGCGAATACGTACTTGCCTGGACGACTACGCCTTGGACTTTGCCGGCTCACGTTGCCTTGGCCGTCAATCCGGACATGGAATATGCCAAAGTAAAACAAGAGGATGGCGTATACATCGTCGCCAAGAACCTTGTCGAAAAAGTCATGAAGGGCGACTACACCGTGGAATCGGTCGTTAAGGGATCCGATCTGGTCGGCAAAACTTATTCGCCGCCTTTCAGTTACATCCAAGCGGATAAAGTAAACGTCATCGTAGGCGCTTCGTTCGTAACGGATGCCAGCGGTACCGGTATCGTTCATATGGCTCCGGCACACGGGGAAGACGACTACAAGACCTGCCGCGAAAACGGGATCAGCTTCGTCAGCGTCGTGGACGGGCAAGGCCGTTATACGGATACGGTTAGCGATTTTGCCGGACGCTTCGTTAAAGATTGCGATCTGGATATCGTAAAAATGCTGTCCGAGAAGGGCACACTATACAGCAAGGAAAAATACGAGCATAGCTACCCGTTCTGCTGGCGCTGCAAATCTCCGCTGCTGTATTACGCAATGGACAGCTGGTTCATTGAAACGACAGCGGTCAAGGATCAATTGATCGCCAACAACAACTCCGTGACTTGGTATCCAGGGCATGTCCGGGAAGGCCGGTTCGGAAAGTTCCTGGAGGAACTGGTGGACTGGAACATCAGCCGAAACCGCTACTGGGGTACTCCGCTTAATGTGTGGGTTTGCCAAAGCAACGACTGCGGGAAGCAGTTCGCGCCGCATAGCTTAGCCGAGCTTCGCGCTCATGCGGTAGGAGAGGTCAGTCCGGAGCTGGAGCTTCACAAACCGTATGTGGATGAAGTGAAAGTGAAATGTCCTCACTGCGAAGATGGGATCATGGAACGGACGAGCGAAGTGATCGACGTCTGGTTCGACAGCGGCTCGATGCCTTTCGCTCAGCATCACTATCCGTTTGAGAACGAAGATACCTTTAAGGACCAATTCCCTGCGGACATGATTTGCGAAGGGATTGACCAGACACGGGGCTGGTTCTACAGCCTGCTGGCCGTATCCACCCTGTTTACGGGTAAAGCGCCTTACAAGGCCGTTATCGCAACCGGTCACGTACTGGACGAGAACGGACAGAAGATGTCCAAGTCGAAGGGCAATGTTATCGACCCTTGGGATATCATCAAGGAGTTCGGCACAGATGCATTCCGGTGGGCGTTGCTTTCCGACAGTGCACCGTGGAACAGCAAGCGCTTCTCCAAGGGTATCGTGGCGGAAGCGAAATCGAAAGTGGTGGATACGCTGGTTAATACCCATGCCTTCTTGACGCTGTATGCCGGCATTGACGGCTTCAAGCCGGAAGAGCATGCATTCCGCCCATCCGCGAATAAGCTGGACCGCTGGATCCTGTCCCGTTTGAACAGCCTGATCCTGGTCGTAGACAAAGGATTGGCCGTAAATGACTTTGTGAATACTTCCAGAGCAATCGAATCTTTCATCGACGAGCTGAGCAACTGGTATATCCGCCGGTCGCGCGACCGTTTCTGGGGCAGCGGCCTGGGCGAAGACAAAGTATCCGCCTACCAGACGCTGATCAACGTGCTGCTCTCGCTGTCCAAGCTGATGGCTCCATTTACGCCGATGCTGTCCGAAGATATCTTTACGAACCTGGGAGGCGGAGAAAGCGTCCATCTGGCAGATTATCCGAAGGCGGACGAATCTCTGATCGATCTTACGCTGGAAGCGGATATGGAAAGCGCGCGGCAAATCGTTGAATTGGCCCGTAACGTCCGCAACGAAACCGGCATCAAAACCCGTCAGCCGTTGTCGAGCCTGATCGTATCCATGGATCGTGATGTGGCTTTGAACGAGTATGAGGAGATCATCAAGGAAGAAATCAACGTGAAGGCGATCGAACTGGAGACCAGCGACAGCGGGTTTGTTGATTTTACATTAAAGCTGAACCTCAAAGTGGCCGGGAAGAAGTACGGCAAGAACGTCGGCTTTCTGCAAGGCTTTCTTAAAGGTATGGCTGCCGAGGAAACCCGTAAAGTCGTGGAGAACGGCAAAGTGAACGTTACTTCTCCTGAAGGTGAGGAATTGTCTGTTACCGCAGAGGAACTCCTTGTCGAAAAACAGGCGAAAGCGGGATTTGCCTCCGCATCCGGGTACGGGATTACCGTTGCGCTGAATACCGACATCACTCCGGAGCTGGAGCAGGAAGGATGGGTGCGTGAGGTGGTTCGCGCCGTACAGGACACACGTAAAAAGCTCGATCTTCCGATCGAAAAGAGAGTGCATTTGACCTTGGATGTCGACGACGAGCTTAAAGCTGCCATCCAGGCTTTTGAACAGGTGCTGCGGGAGAACGTGCTCATTACGGACGTAACCTTTGGAACCGCGGAAGGCCAAGGAGAAACCGTAGATTTGGGCGGTAAAAAAATCGGAGTTTATATTTTGGCATAAAGGAAGTTCCGCATAAAGGAATAAGGTTAATCCGTTGTATGGAGCGCAAGTCCAGCGGTCATACTAGGATTAACCAAGAAGAAACGAGCTTGGGTGAGGCATTCTTTCATTTCGAAAGAGTCCGCCCGGGCTCGTTTCATTTTTGCGGAGGTGCCGATGAAGCGTCGAATAAAGAACGGTAAAACTAAAATCGAATCACCGCCGGAAGACCCTCAAATGCCGATTCCCCAGACGCCCGAAGAGCAGATGAGCGCCATTTACCGGCTAACATTGAGCTGGACCAGGCAGTTGGAAAGATCCAGAATTGCCGAATACACGGAACTGCTAAACCGGCCATGGCGTCTAATTTGGCTGAATTTGTTATCCGGCACGGCAAGAGGGGTCGGCATTGCGATCGGCTTTACTTTTTTTGCGGCAACGATCATTTATGTCCTTCAGGTACTGGGCGCGCTTAACCTGCCGATTATCGGCGATTATATCGCGGACATCGTACGGATCGTACAAAGACAGCTTGAACTCAATACTTATTAGATCCTGTGCCCAAAGAGTCCTCGCTATCCAGATGTTCCGTGGCCTGCATATGCTTTCTGTATAATCCGTTCCGGTAAAAAACGACGTTCTCTCCATAGATGTCGGTCGCGACAAATGTTTCATATGGCTCGACAAACCCGTCAAGCTCTTCCGAGGCTTCGATTTCCATGTCGTTGTAGTCATCGATTTCGTTATCTTCGGCAAGCGCCGGCGAGTTGGATGTCCCAAAGCCTTCGACGATTTGCCAAGCGTCCTCGCCGTCAAAGCCGTTCTGATCCTCATGCTCGTCAAGGCTCGTACGGCCAAAAGGTGGTGCCAGAAACAGTTCCTCGATCGGCCGTTTTGCTGAAACAAAGGATTGAGGGCTATCATCAACGCAGTAAGCCGTTTCAGGTACGGCCTTCAGGCGTTCGAAGCTGATGGGCTCTTTGCAAGTTTGACAATATCCGTAAGTCCCTTCGGCCATCCGGTCCAGGGCTCCGTTGATCCGGGTCAGCCTCAGTTCATCATGCTCGTTCAATGCCAGGTCTTTGCCGCGTTCAAACATTTCGGTTCCGATATCGGCCGGATGGTTGTCGATGGAGGACAACTCGCTCGTGTTATCCCGCAGGGAACCGCGAAGTCCGTAATGATCCTTTTCCTCAAGCATTCGATACGTTTCGTCACGGGCCGTTTCAAGGTCCGATTTCAGCTCCGCCAGTTGCTGCTTCGTCAGGTGTGGCATGGAAGGTTCTCCTTTCCGGAAAAAATCGTTTGGGTATTTTGCCGTAAAGCTATTTTGCGCAGAAGCATGACGTTTTACCTAAGGAAAATCCTTTCGTGCATGGACGGGTGAATTGCGGCTGTGCTACAATATACAGGTCTTAGAAGTGGAACATTCTGTCGCATTCTTTCGGCAGTCTAACGAAAAAACGAGGTGAATTCCCGCGTGATCTATTTTCTGATTGCATTAATTGTGTTTTTAATCGACCAAGGAACGAAATATCTGATTGCGTCCGGTTTAACGATCGGGGAACAAATTCCGGTCATCGGCGACTTTTTCCTGATTACTTCCCACCGGAATACGGGGGCGGCATTCGGGATACTGGAAGGGCAGCGTTGGTTTTTTATCGTGATTACGACTGTCGTTGTTGTGGGTATCATCTGGTATTTGCAAAAAGTGAAGTCGTCGGGCAACAAGCTGCTGCCTACCGCGCTGTCGCTCGTATTGGGCGGAGCCGTGGGGAATTTCCTCGACCGGGCCGTAAGCGGCGAAGTCGTCGATTTCCTTCAATTCAATTTTGGCACTTACACCTTTCCGATTTTTAACGTGGCGGACTCCTGTATTGTGATCGGGGTATGTCTCATCGTTTTGGATTCCATTTTGGAAATTCGCAGAGAAAAACAACAACAGTTGACTAAACATGAGCAAGAGGAGCAAGTATGATATTGGACAAGCCTTTCTTTGATCCTGAAGACGGAAATGCAGAATGGACGGCGGATGCCGGTGCAGCGAAGGATCGAATCGACAAGTATATTAAAGTCCAGGTAGGCGAGGAGTACTCCCGGAGCCAGATTCAGCTTTGGATCGAAAACGGGGACATTCTCGTCAACGGCGGCCGCATCAAAGCTAATTATAAAATCGCCGAGGGGGACGTCATTACATTGACCGTCCCGGAAGCAGAGCCGGTAGAAATTGTACCTGAAGATATTCCGCTCGATGTGTATTATGAAGACGCGGATGTCATTGTCGTAAACAAGGAGCGCGGGATGGTGGTACATCCGGCCCCCGGACATTCCTCGGGAACTCTGGTGAATGCGCTGATGTTTCATTGCAAGGACTTATCGGGCATCAACGGGGAACTTCGACCGGGCATCGTACACCGCATCGATAAAGACACTTCAGGTTTGTTGATGGCCGCCAAAAATGATAAGGCCCATGCATCTTTGGCCGTTCAGCTGAAGGAGCATTCGGTGACCCGCAAGTATTACGCCCTGGTTCACGGGAATGTAAGTCACGACCAGGGAACGGTTGACGCTCCGATAGGACGGGATCCCCATGACCGTAAAATGTATACGGTGATCGAGCGGAACAGCAAGGAAGCAGTCACGCATTTTCAAGTGGCGGAACGTTTTGGCGACTATACGCTGCTGGAGCTTAAATTGGAGACCGGGCGGACGCATCAAATCCGTGTGCATATGAAATTTATAGGGCATCCGCTGGTCGGAGATCCATTGTACGGGCGGAGTAAGGGCAGCCTTAAATTGTCCGGGCAGGCGCTGCATGCCGCGGTGCTGGGATTTGTCCATCCATCAAGCGGAGAATACCTGGAATTCAGCGCACCGATTCCGGGCGATATGGAGGATCTGCTGCATTCCCTGCGTAATCGTTAATCGAATATTCAATGACTGATCCATTGAGAGCATCCTTTTCCAAACGTGCATTTTGTGCAAATTGGAACGAAGGATGCTCTTTTTGATTGGCTTAATCCAGTACCACATCCACTTCGATAGTTATCTTATAAAGTCGATAAGTACAAACGATCCGGTGAATAATCCATTCTCCAAAAACCCCGATTCCATTTAAGCTGGATATAAGAAAAAGGACCAGACAAGGGAGATTTTGAAGAAGGGAATGGACATTTTATGAGTATAGAATTATATCAAGAGACATATATCCAGCGTCAATTTGCCGATCGTATCGGAGGAGCCAATTATGGGAAGGATACCGCCATTTATAAATTTGAAAAAATCAAACGCGCAAAAGCAGCGGCAAAAAGAGATTTTCCCAATGTGGAATTGATTGATATGGGCGTTGGTGAACCTGACGAAATGGCGGATCCCGGGATCGTAGCGAAGCTGGCTGAGGAAGCGGCCAAACCGGAGAACCGCGGCTACGCGGACAATGGAATTGCCGAATTCAAATCGGCTGCAGCCCTTTATCTTCAAGAGGTCTTCGGCGTAACGGGAATCGATCCAGAAATGGAAATCGTGCATTCCATCGGCTCCAAGCCGGCTCTCGCAATGCTGCCATCCTGTTTTATTAACCCTGGAGACATTACGATTATGACGGTACCGGGCTATCCGATTCTTGGGACGCATACGAAATATCTTGGCGGTGAAGTGTACACGGTACCGTTGACGGAAGAAAATCATTTTTTGCCGGACCTGGCTTCGATTCCCGAAGAAATTGCCCGCAAGGCCAAGCTGCTCTATCTGAACTATCCGAACAATCCGACAGGCGCAAGCGCCACGGCGGAGTTCTTTGCGGAAGTGGTGGAATGGGCCCGTAAATTTAATGTGGTTGTCGTGCATGACGCTCCTTACGCCGCTTTAACCTATGACGGATTGAAGCCGCTCAGTTTTCTATCTATACCCGGAGCAAAGGATGTAGGCGTCGAGCTGCACTCCTTATCGAAATCTTACAATATGACCGGTTGGAGAATCGGATTTGTGGCCGGGAACCCTCTGATTGTAAAAGCATTCAGCGATGTGAAGGATAATAACGATTCCGGCCAGTTCATTGCCATACAGAAAGCGGCAGCATATGGTTTAGCCCATCCTGAAATCACGGAGCGGATTGCCGAAAAATACTCGCGCCGCCACAATCTGCTGGTTGCCGCGCTGAATGAACTCGGGTTCAAGGCCAAAAAACCGAAAGGCTCGTTCTTCCTCTACGTAGCCGCTCCGAAAGGGGTCGAAGGCGGACCGTCATTTGCGACGGCGGAGGATTTTGCTCAATACCTGATCCGGGAGAAACTGATTTCGACGGTTCCTTGGGATGATGCCGGGCCTTACGTTCGCTTTTCGGTTACGTTCGCGGCAAGCGGAGCTGCGGAAGAAGAGAGGGTCATCTCGGAAATCAAACGCCGTCTTGGCGATGTGAAGTTCATATTTGAATAACGATCTGGAACCGTCCGGCAAGCAGCCGGGCGGTTTTTTCTATGCAGACCCGCAAAAATGGATTGAATAAATATTAATTATAATGTATATTTATTAGCAGGAAAACTTTCGCTGCTCTTTATTAAGGAACAAGGATGCCGACATCGATTTCAGCCAGGGATAATTATCCAAGGGTGGTTGTCTTGACAGTCAGGCCGCATTCTGTCATAATTCATGTAAATCAATATGAACCTTTAATTCAGTCCCGTGAGGCTGGCAAGGTAACGTGAATGAGGATTTGGGGAACATTATGACCATTGCTGCGGCAATGCATACCCTGAATCCGCATGACAGTCATGGCTTAAACCTGTGACTAGAGACTCCTTGCCCGAATCAGGCAAGGAGTTTTTTTGTGGCTTATCACGGAATCTGGATAATTTATCCTGAGGAGGCAGTTCCAATGAGCACCGAGAGTCATATTATTATGGATGAAATAGCCATTCGCCGTGCCCTTACCAGAGTGGCCCATGAAATCCTGGAGCGTAACAATGGAATTGAAGGCTGTGTACTGGCCGGGATTAAAACTCGCGGCGTATTTTTAGCGAAACGGCTTGCTGAAAGACTCGAAAATATCGAAGGGACGCCAATGCCATGGTTTGAGCTGGATGTAACGGCTTACCGCGATGACCGCGCCGCTCAAGAGCGGGGAACAGAGCCCTTGGCTTTCCCTGTGCCGATTCATAACAAAAAAGTCATTTTGTTCGACGACGTTCTATATACCGGACGGACGATCCGTGCGGCGATGGATGCCATCATGGACGCGGGAAGACCGGAATCAATTCAACTCGCTGTACTTGTAGACCGGGGACACCGCGAACTGCCGATCCGGCCGGATTATATCGGAAAGAATGTACCGACCTCCAAGGCTGAAGAAATCGAAGTATTGCTTCAGGAAAGCGACGGTAACGATCAAGTCCGGATTTTGCAGCAGCGGGGGGAACAGTGATGACAATGACCGCATCCACTTTGAAGGAACGCAGCTTACTTGGGCTAAAAGAGCTCAGCGCCTCGGAAATCAGTTCGATTCTGGACCGGGCGGCGTATTGGGAAAACCGGGACGAGAAAGTGATTCCCGTACTGAAAGATCGTTTTGTAGCGAACATGTTTTTTGAAAATAGCACGCGTACTCGGTTCTCGTTTGAAATGGCCGAGAAAAGACTGGGAGCGGAGGTTCTGAACTTCTCAGCCGCCGTATCCAGTGTCGAAAAGGGCGAATCCATTTACGATACGGTGCGCACTTTGGAATCAATGGGAATCGATGCAGGCGTGATTCGGCTTAAGCCGGTCGGCATGTTGGCCGAATTGGCCACCAGAGTAAACATACCGCTGGTGAATGCCGGTGACGGGAATAACGAACATCCGACGCAAGCTTTGCTTGACTTGTACACGATGAAGAAGCATTTCGGAGAATTGAAGGGACTTAAGGTGTCGATTATCGGTGACATTAAACACAGCCGGGTAGCCCGCTCGAACCTGTGGGCCTTGCAGAAATTCGGTGCTGAAGTCAAATTGTGCGCGCCGGACAGCATGCGGGCTCCGGAACTTGCGGCGGAAGCTCCCTATGTATCCATGGACGAGGCGCTCTGCGCCGATGTAGTCATGATGCTGCGGGTACAGCTGGAACGTCATGCCGAAGGATTGCTGAAATCCGCCGAGCAATATCGTCTGGAGTACGGGCTTACGGAGGAGCGTGCAGCGGGTCTTGCCCCGCATGTGATCATCATGCACCCAGCTCCCATCAATCGGAACGTAGAAATCGATGACGCAGTGGTGGAACATCCGCAATCGCGGATCTTTAAACAAATGTCGAATGGGGTACCCATCCGGATGGCGGTTATGGAACGAGCGATGAAATAGGCATCGATTCATATATAGGTAACGATTCTTACCATAGAAGGTAATTGGATTTCAAAGATTGCAAAAGAACAAGCGGAGGTTTCATCCATGCAGCTTATAATTCGAAATGCCAGTGTATTGAATGAAAAAGGAGAACTGGAAAGCAAGCACATCACGGTGGCGGACGGAGTAATTGTGAAAATTACGGATGCCGCCGGAGAAACCGCAGCAGATCAGCCGGCTGCGGAGGCTCAAGTCATTGATGCCGCAGGCAAACTGGTGACGCCGGGATTCATCGACATGCACGTCCATCTGCGGGAGCCCGGATTTGAACATAAAGAAACGATCGAAACCGGATCTCGCTCCGCTGCAAAGGGCGGATTCACGACGATCGCCTGCATGCCGAATACAAGGCCGGTAACGGATAGCCCCGAAGTCGTTTCCTTTGTACTGGACAAAGCGAAGGAAGCCGGGTTGGTTCATGTGCTCCCTTACGCGGCCATTACGAAAAACGAGCTGGGACGCGAGTTGACGGATTTTGCGGCCTTGAAAGCGGCGGGCGCGATCGGGTTCACCGATGACGGCGTAGGAGTGCAAAACGCGCAGATGATGAAGGATGCGATGACTCTTGCCGCATCGATGGATATGCCGGTCATCGCTCACTGCGAGGATAATTCCCTCGTCGAAGGCGCGCCGGTAGCCGAAGGGGAATTCGCTAAGCGCCACGGGCTGAAAGGAATCCCGAACGAGTCGGAAGCGATCCATGTCGGGAGGGACATCCTGCTGGCGGAAGCTACCGGGGTACATTACCATGTATGCCATGTCAGCACGGAGCAATCCATCCGGCTGATCCGTCAAGCGAAAGAGATCGGAATCAACGTGACCGCCGAGGTTTGCCCTCACCATCTGATTCTTGCGGAAGAGGATATTCCCGGTCTGGACGCCAATTGGAAAATGAACCCGCCGCTGCGCTCAAGACGCGATGTGGAGGCATGCATCCAGGCGCTGGAGGATGGGACGATCGACATTGTCGTAACGGACCACGCTCCGCACAGCGAGGATGAAAAAGCTAAAGGAATGCAGCTTGCTCCATTCGGAATCGTCGGTTTTGAAACGGCGTTCCCGCTGCTTTATACCAAGTTCGTCGCGGAAGGCCGCTGGAGCCTGGAGATGCTGGTACGGCGGATGACGGCCGCTCCGGCCCGCGTATTCGGACTGGAAACGGGACGATTAGCACCAGGGGCACCAGCCGATTTGACGATAGTGGACCTGGATCTGGAGAAGGACGTCAACCCGGAGGACTTTGCCTCCAAGGGCCGTAACACGCCGTTCAGCGGATGGAAATTGAAAGGCTGGCCGGTAACGACGATCGTGTCCGGCAAAGTGGTTTGGAGCGAATAATCAGCAATTATAAATAGATTACGTAAAGGAGTGCTGCAGGATGCAGGCAAGATTATTGTTGGAAGACGGCACATTGTTTACCGGGAAATCGTTCGGCGCGGAAGCCGAAAGCACCGGAGAGGTCGTTTTTAATACAGGAATTACAGGTTACCAGGAAGTATTGTCTGATCCTTCTTACTGCGGACAGATTGTAACAATGACTTATCCGCTGATCGGAAACTATGGAATTTCGAGGGATGATTTTGAATCGATCGCTCCTTCGATCCACGGGTTTGTCGTCCGCCGCTATGAGCCAACGCCAAGCAACTGGCGGGCGCAGTACAACTTGGGGGATTTGCTGAAGGAATACGGCATCCCTGGAATTACCGATATCGACACGCGGATGCTGACCCGGATTATCCGCCAGCATGGCACGATGAAGGGGATTTTGACGACTTCCTCCAAATCCGTGGCCGAACTGCAAGAAATGATCGCATCGACCAGCATCGAGGAACTGCGCAACCAGGTTGCCCGGACTTCGACGCCTAACGTATACAGCAGCCCGGGATCCAAAGAACGTATCGTTCTCGTCGATTACGGTGCGAAAAGCGGGATTCTCCGCGAATTGAACAAGCGTGACTGTGACGTCGTTATCGTCCCTCATGACACGACGGCAGAAGAAATCCGCCGGCTGCATCCGGACGGCATTCAGCTCTCTAACGGGCCTGGGGATCCGAAGGATGTTTCTTATGCGGTGAACACAATCTCCGAGCTGCTCGGTGAATATCCGATCTTCGGGATCTGCCTTGGGCACCAGCTGCTGTCGCTGGCTTGCGGAGCGGATACTGAAAAGCTGAAATTCGGCCATCGCGGGGGAAATCACCCGGTGAAGGACCTCGAAACCGGCCGCTGCTACATCACATCCCAGAACCATGGTTATACGGTCAACGAAGCCTCCCTTGCGGGAACGGATTTGATCGTTACGCACATCAATAATAACGACAAAACGGTTGAGGGCGTCAAGCATGCCAAATACCCTGCCTTCTCGGTGCAATATCACCCGGAAGCGGCGCCAGGACCTTATGATAACAGCTATCTTTTTGACCGCTTTATCGAAATGATAAGAGAACACAAGCGGCTGAATCCTCAAAAGCCGCGTCAAGCCGAACTGACGGCTGCAGCGAAAGGAGTACTGTAATATGCCGATTAATAAAGAACTTAAGAAGATCCTCGTCATCGGTTCAGGACCGATCGTTATCGGCCAGGCGGCGGAGTTTGACTACGCCGGTACTCAGGCCTGCCAAGCGCTGAAAGAAGAAGGCGTTGAAGTGGTGCTGATCAACAGTAACCCGGCTACGATCATGACCGACACCAACATGGCGGATAAAGTATATATCGAACCGATTACTCTGGAATTCGTTACGCAAATTATTCGCCAGGAGCGCCCGGATGGGCTCTTGCCTACGCTCGGAGGTCAAACCGGCCTCAACATGGCGGTGGAACTTGCCCGCGCCGGCGTACTGGAGCGCGAAAATGTAAAACTGCTCGGAACCCAGCTTACCTCCATCGAGAAGGCGGAGGACCGCGACTTGTTCCGCGAACTGATGCGTGAATTGGAACAGCCGGTACCTGAAAGTGCGATCATCACTTCGGTAGACGAAGCCCTTAATTTTGCCGAAGAGATCGGTTATCCGGTGATCGTTCGTCCGGCCTACACACTCGGCGGCACAGGCGGCGGCATTTGCGCAACCTTGGAAGAATTGAAAGAGACCGTCGCATCGGGGATCCGCTACAGCCCGATCGGTCAGTGCCTGATCGAGAAATCGATCGCCGGCATGAAGGAAGTCGAATATGAAGTAATGCGCGATGCGAACGATAACTGTATCGTAGTCTGCAATATGGAGAACTTTGACCCGGTAGGCGTACATACCGGAGACAGTATCGTAGTGGCTCCGAGCCAAACGCTGTCCGATCGGGAGTATCAAATGCTTCGCTCCGCTTCGCTCAAAATCATCCGTGCCTTGAACATCGAAGGCGGCTGCAACGTTCAGTTCGCACTGGATCCGCAAAGCTTCCAGTACTATGTCATCGAGGTGAATCCGCGGGTCAGCCGCTCCTCGGCGCTCGCGTCCAAAGCAACCGGTTATCCGATCGCAAAAATGGCCGCAAAAATTGCAATGGGTTATACGCTGGACGAAATCGTAAACCCGGTTACCGGCCAAACTTATGCTTGCTTCGAGCCGACGCTCGATTATATCGTCAGCAAAATTCCACGCTGGCCGTTCGATAAATTTGTCAGCGCCAACCGTAAGCTCGGCACGCAAATGAAAGCGACGGGCGAAGTCATGGCGATCGGCCGGACTTTTGAAGAGTCGATCCACAAAGCGGTTCGCTCGCTGGAGATCGGAACGCACCGTCTGTACCTGAAAGGGGCGGACGAACTGGATAAGGAAACTCTGGACCAACGCCTGATCAAGGCCGATGACGAGCGCCTGTTCCTGGTGGCCGAAGCTTTCCGCCGCGGCTACAGTCTGCAACAAATTCAGGATCTGACGCAAATTGACTGGTGGTTCCTGGACAAAATTGAACGTCTGGTACAATTCGAAGCCAAAATTGCTTCGGAATCCGAACTGACTTATGAAACGCTGTATGAAGCGAAGCGACTCGGATTTACGGACCGCGCGATCGCTGAGCTGCGCGCCATTGGCCAGCCTTCAGGCACTCATCTGACGGAGCAAAGCGTTACGTTGTTCCGGAAGGAGAGAGGACTTCGTCCGGTCTACAAAATGGTCGATACCTGCGCTGCCGAATTCGAAGCTTCAACGCCTTACTACTACTCCACGTATGAAACGGAAAATGAAGTCATCCATACGGACAAAGAGAAAATCGTCGTGCTCGGCTCCGGACCGATTCGGATCGGCCAGGGTATCGAATTCGATTACTCCACCGTGCATGCGGTATGGGCGATTCAAAAGGCCGGATACGAGGCTGTCATTATCAACAACAACCCGGAGACAGTGTCTACGGACTTCAATACATCGGACCGGCTGTACTTTGAGCCGCTCTTCTTCGAAGACGTCATGAACGTCATCGAGCAGGAGAAGCCGGTCGGCGTTATCGTACAGTTTGGCGGCCAGACGGCCATCAACCTGGCAGCGCCGCTTCAAGCCGCAGGAGTAAACATTCTCGGGACTTCGCTCGAAAGCATCGACGAGGCCGAGGACCGGAAGAAGTTCGAAGCTCTTCTGTCCAGACTGGGTATCGCCCAGCCGAAAGGCAGTACGGTGACTTCGGTTGACGAAGCGGTCGGCACAGCACAGTCGCTCGGTTATCCGGTACTGGTGCGTCCATCCTACGTCCTCGGCGGACGTGCGATGGAGATCGTATACTCCGACGCGGAGCTTCTGAAATACATGAAGGAAGCCGTAAACATCAACCCGGAGCATCCGGTGCTTATCGACCGCTATATGCTTGGCAAAGAGGTCGAAGTGGATGCGATCTGCGATGGTGAAACGGTACTCATTCCGGGGATCATGGAGCATGTCGAACGGGCCGGGGTTCACTCCGGTGACTCGATCGCGGTGTATCCGCCTCAATACCTTTCGGATGAACTGAAAGATAAGATCGTAGATATTACTACAAAAATAGCCAAGGAACTTAAGACGGTCGGACTGGTCAACATTCAGTTCGTCATCTATAAGAATGAAGTGTATGTGATCGAGGTCAACCCGCGCTCCTCGCGGACGGTTCCTTTCTTGAGCAAAGTTACGAACATCCCGATGGCTAATGTGGCTACTAAGGCTATCCTTGGCACGAAGCTGAAGGAACTGGGTTATGAAGACGGCTTGTGGCCGGAGAGCGATCAGGTCTCGGTCAAAGTGCCGGTATTCTCCTTCGCCAAGCTCCGTCGCGTCGAGCCTACGCTCGGACCGGAAATGAAATCGACCGGCGAAGTAATGGGCCGCGATCCGCAATATGCCAAGGCGCTATATAAAGGCCTGATCGGTGCAGGTATGAAAATCCCGACCACGGGCGCCATCATCGCTACGGTTGCAGATAAGGATAAACAAGAAGCGGTAGAGCTGCTGCGCGGCTTCTACAACCTGGGTTACAAGATCATCGCTACAGAAGGAACGGCAGCGGCATTGATCGAAGAGGGCATTCATGTCACTACGGTGCACAAGCTGACCGAGGGCGTACCGAACATTCTGGATTTGATCCGCAATGGAGAGGCGCACTTCGTAATCAATACGTTGACCAAAGGCAAAGAACCTGAGCGCGACGGCTTCCGGATTCGCCGGGAAGCTGTAGAGAACGGGATTGTGTGCATGACCTCGCTGGATACGGTGCGTGCCCTGCTGAACATGCTGCAGACGATCAACTTCTCTTCCCAGGCTATGCCAAGCTTATAACAGCAATCTGATAAAAAATATAGCGGCTCCGGATGCATCTTGCGCATCGGAGCCGCAAGTATGACTGGAGGAGTACAAATGGCGTTGTCATATGAACAGGCCGCCGGCAGGCTGATGGTTGCTCTGGACTATCCTTCCGCGGAGCAGGCCCGGGAAACGATTCAAGCCTTGAAGGGAATACCTTGCTACATGAAGGTGGGGATGCAGCTTTTCTATACTGCGGGGCCAGATTTTGTGAAGGAACTGAAATCGCAAGGCTACTCGGTGTTTCTCGATCTGAAAATGCATGATATCCCTAACACGGTGAAGGGCGGGGCGAACAGCATCACGCGTCTTGGCGTCGATATGTTCAATGTTCATGCAGCAGGTGGGTTGAAGATGATGGCAGCCGCTTATGAAGGCGTGATATCAGCTTTGGATAGCGATGCATCGCTCAAGAAGCCGCTTCTGATCGGAGTAACCCAACTGACCAGCACAAATCAAGAAACGTTAAATCGGGAAATCGGCATCCAAGGCAGCGTCGAGCAATCGGTTTTGTCCTATGCGGCTTTCACCAAGGAAGCTGGTCTGGATGGCGTCGTTGCTTCTCCTTTGGAAGTACAAGCTATAAAAGGACAATGCGGAGCCTCGTTCATTACAGTTACCCCCGGCATTCGTCCGGCGGGAAGCAGTGCGGGAGATCAATCCCGTACATTAACGCCCGGGGAAGCGATACGGCAGGGTACGGATTATATCGTTGTCGGACGTCCGATTACGGGAGCGCCACAACCGCGCGATGCGGCGGAACAAATCATTGAGGAGATGATGAAGTAATGATCAATATTGAACAGATTGCAAATCAAGTGGCAGGTCGTTTGCTGGACATCGGCGCGGTGGCGCTTCGTCCGCATGAACCTTTCACCTGGACTTCCGGCATCAAATCGCCGATCTACTGCGATAATCGGTTGACGATGTCCTACCCTGACATCCGTGACCTGGTTGCAGAGTCTTTTGCAGCGGTGATTCGTGACGCTTATCCTGACACCGAGGTGATCGCCGGAACAGCGACCGCGGGCATTCCGCACGCGGCATTCGTGGCCCAGAAGCTGGGACTCCCTATGGCCTACATTCGCGATAAAGCGAAAGGACATGGCAAGGAGAACCAGATCGAGGGTCTGATCAAACCCGGGCAAAAGGTAATCGTCATCGAGGATTTGATTTCGACCGGCGGCAGCTCGATCAAGGCGGCCCAGGCTGTCCGCGAAGCGGGCGCCGAGCCATTGGCCGTGCTGGCGATTTTCAGCTACCAGCTGGACAAGGCGGTACAGGGTTTTGAAGCGGCAGGAATTCCGCTGCAAACCTTGTCCAACTACAGCGCTCTGATCGACGTGGCCATCGAGCGGGGCGAAATTAAGCCGGAGGATCTGGCATTGCTGAAGTCCTGGAGAGAGGATCCGTCCTCCTTCGGCAAGTAAAACGAAGATTAGTATATAGATGTCTATGATCCATGGCCCTTACGCATTTGCGTGAAGGGTCATGTTTTTTTTGTTGTGAACTTAACGAATCTGAGACACGCTATTGAGCGAAAAAAGCGATTTTCAGAATTTAACGAATCTATGTATCGCTAATTAGACGGTATTGTTGTAAATGGGATAGAATTTCATCAAATAAGAGTTACTGAGTTCCTTACATTTCAAATCCTCGAAAATACCTTGAAATAACGTTGCTGGAGTTCGTTAGTTTGCGATCAGAGAGCTTCGGTATGCTCGGTTCAGATTAGCTTCAAATTCGTTTCAGACTCATATCAGACTTACAATTTCAGACCAATTTTAATTCAGTTTCAATTCGAAACAGTTCCCCGTCCTATCTTCGCACAAAAGCCAAACAAGCCCGCAGGGTCTCCCCTGCGGGCTTGTACTATGTGTAGTGTTATCTCTGTGACTTGATCGCCGAATATTTAGCGGCATTGCGCAGGGCTGGCCAAACTTCGGGCGTATCTCCTCCGATAGACCAGTAGGCGAAGCCCGCTATGTTCTCTTCCAGCGCCATCGTGTACTTTTGGGTCAGAGAGCGGGAATCTTCCAGCCAGATCTTGTGCGCAGCCGATGAATAGTATTTGGTCGTGTATTGGCCGAGTTGGCTGTTCCACTCCGGTTTGACGCCGAAACGCGCGATCCGTTGAAATTGTTCTCCCAAGCTAAGGTCCTCCGAGTTTATCGTGTTTCCTTTGCTATCCACTGTCCAATCCCTGACGTACAAGGGCAGGGCCAGGATGACTTTGGAGGCGGGCACTTGCTTCAGCAGTGTCTCAAGTCCATATTCAACCCAAGGCAACGAAGAGACGGAGCCAGCAGGACCGCCGGCCCAATGCTCATCGTAGCCCATCAGTACGATATAGTCTGCAATTTTACCGAGAGAAGCATAATCGAAGGCTTCGGTCCAATCGGTTCCGAGATCCGGAGATACGTCGACGGACAACGTCATCCCGTTGGCGTGAAGCTGCCGGGCCAGCTCAGAGACGAACGCTGTGAAGGCCCTCCCATCGGTTGCAGCTACATTTTCAAAGTCCAGATTAATCCCGTGCAACCCACTCTTCACGGCTAGGCTTTTGATTTTGGCAATGGCGGCTGCCGATTTCTCGCCGGAGGATAGCAGGGAATGCGTGTTTTCCTGGTTGAGACGGTTGCCGAACATGGCCCATACCTGTTTACCGTTCTTTTTGGCCCAAGCGGATAGATTGGCATCGCTGTGATCGGAGATGCTGCCGTCCTCATTTAAAAAGAACCATCTTGGCGACAACACATTCACGTTCGATTTCAGGACCGATTGTTTGAACTGCTCATCGGTTTGGTCATATTGCCAACCCAATTGGATAGCGGCGGGAGCCTTAGCCGATAATTTACGGGACCAGGCATCGTTCTGAAGTATACGGTCCAGAATCGTTGCGGTTTCCTGTCTGGTCAACGACTGGACGGGATTAAAGCGGCCGCCGCTCCCCTCCATCAGTCCAAGCTTGGATATGGCGGCGACATAAGGGCGAGCCCATGGTGCAATCAAGTCCGCATCTTTATATCCGTAATTTAATCCCGTACCGGTGCCCGAGGCCTGCTCGTTTAGAATCCGGACGATCCACACAGCCGCTTCCTGTCTTGTAACCGGTTGAAAAGGGGCGAAGGTACCGTCTCCTTTTCCTTCGGTAAGTCCCAGTTCGGTCTGCGCTTGGACGCCGGAGTAGAACCAGTCTCCTTTTGCAACGTCTTTATAGGCGGGAACGGACGATGAGACCGATTCGAGTCCCAGTATACGATTGACGGTTATTATAAATTCCGCGCGCGTAATCGGCTTGGCGGGGGAGAATACGTTGTCCGAGGTACCGTTCATAATTTTTTGTTCATTAAGCCGAATAATAGCCTCTTTAGCATAGCTTGTCCCAATGTCATTAAAAGGAAATTCCTTACCGGCAACGTAGGTTTGCGGTTGGATGATAGAAGGTGATAGAAGTGCGAGCAGGAGAATCGCTGTTTTTAACGGTTTGATCGTACTCCCCTCTTTTCCACTGAATATAGCAATCTTCGTAATACTATCAAAAAATAGCAGATTACATCAGTGTAAAAAATATGGAAATAAAAATATCAATATCGTAAAATTTCTTGTAACTTTTTGGTATGAATTTTCGTTTATAATGCAAGACGTGATGGATACATAGAAGCGATTTCGTCCGACCCGTACCGTCTTGGCATTTATAAAATGAAATTAGGAGACCGATACACAATGATGCGATGGCTTCGCAAACCAGTTAAAACCGATGAGGCCGCGCCCGTCGAACCCGCAGCAGCGGAAGAAGCCGGCGCAGCGGCAGAACTTCTGGAAGATGAAATCGATGAGGGCGGCTACGTCCCTGAGATTGATCACACTGAAATACAGGAAATGGAGAAGGGGCCCGTGCTGTCCGTGCGGGATGTTCATCGTTCTTTTCCCGTTGGCGGTGGAGAGATTCATGTTCTGAAAGGCATCAATATGGAAGTACAGCCTGGCCAACTGGTCATGCTGAAAGGGAGATCCGGTTCGGGGAAAACAACTTTGCTGAATATGCTGGGCGGTCTCGACCAGCCTTCATCAGGTGAAATATTGTTTCGAGGGCAAGCGCTGCATCAATTAAATGATGACAAACGAACGCTGCTTCGCCGCAATCAGATCGGCTTTATTTTTCAGGCCTACGCCTTGCTGCCGTTATTGTCCGCCTGGGAAAATGTCGAGCTGTCGCTAAGGATGGCAGGCGTTCCTCCTCAAGAGTGGAAGCGGCGTGTAACCCATTGCCTGGAGCTGGTCGGGCTTGGCAAACGGATGTTTCACCGCCCGTTCGAGCTTTCGGGGGGCGAGCAACAGCGGGTGGCGATCGCCAAAGCGATTGCGCACCGGCCTAAACTGTTATTGGCGGATGAGCCGACGGCCAACCTGGATTCCCAAATGGGCGCGCAGGTCATGGCTGTATTCAAAAACATCATACATACGGAGCATATGACAATTTGTATGACTACACACGATCCTACAATCTTGGAGGTAGCGGACCATGTTTACGAAATGGTGGATGGAAAATTTATCGGCTAGGAAAGGGGGGATCGGTCGGACGCTGGGGCTGCTAGCTCTTTGTCTTGCTGTCGTCGCTTCTACAGGATGCGGCTTGCTTCCGAATGAAGATGAGGAAGAGGTCCTTCCGGTCATTACGCCGCCTACGATCTCGAAAAAGCCGGAATACGACGTTCGTTCGGAAACGATCGAGCTCAGCGTCAGCGCGGTTGGCAAGCTGATGAGCCAGCGGGAAGAACCGCTTTATTTTACGGAAGACGGACTTCATATTCAAGAGGTCAAGGTCAAAGCCGGCGATAAAGTAGCCCAGGGCGATGTCCTGGTCGTTCTGGATGTGAAGGATTTGCAGAAGGACCTCCGCAAGAAGCGGCTGGACTTCCGGCAACAGGAATTGACGATGAAGGAAACGCTGCGCACAAAGGATGAAATGAGCGAAATCGATTTTGAAAAAGCGTCCATCGTGTTTGAAGAGCAGCGTCAGGAACTGGTCGATCTGGAACAAAAAATTGCGGACGGTACGCTGAGAGCCCCGTTTGCGGGAACGATCGTATCGATGAGCGCCCAAAAGGGCGGCACCATAAAAGCATATGAATCACTCGGAATCATTTCCGACACTTCTTCATTAGTTGTGGCCGCTTCTTTTGCCAAGGAGGATCTGGAGAAGATTTCCGTAGGCATGAAGGCGAAGGTAGATATCAATGCGGCGGGAACGTTTGACGGCAAGGTCAAAGTAATGCCGGTCGCTACGACCTCCTCGGACAATGGAAACGGCGGGGGGATTGGCGGAACGCCGCCTGAGAAGGATTCGATTGATAAATATTTGATCGTTTCGCTTGATAAATGGCCGCAGGATGTGGAACGCGGGCGTCAGCTCAGCGTATCCATCGTAACGCAGCGGAAAGAAAACGCCGTGTTGATTCCGATTTCCGCACTTCGCTCGATCGGATCGCGTACTTACGTGCAGGTGATCGAAGAAGACGGGACGAAGCGGGAAGCCGATGTGGAGGTTGGACTGCAAACCTCGACGGACGTTGAAATCGTTAAAGGGCTTACGCCGGGGCAGAAAGTAGTGGGTCGCTAATGGGTGTTCCTCTATTACGATTGCTGTTCCGCAAAATGTGGAACACCAAATGGCTGACGCTCAGCACCTTACTCGGTCTGATCGTCGCGGTTTCATTTACGGTCAGCATACCGATGTATTCGGACGGCTCGCTTAAACGGGTCGTGTCCAGCACGCTGAAGGCGGAGAGTGAAGGCCTTCCGGCAGGCTCCCTGATTATGAGCTACCAGGCCCCGGGAGGAGCAAAAACGGATCTCGCCGGGCTTGAAGCGGTGAATCAATATATCGTTGACGGGGTTCCGAAGGAGATCGGGTTCCCATTTCAAAGTTATGTGAATACACGTTCGATCCGCGGGACGGAGGTTTATCCCGAAGATCCGACGAAGGTTGACGCCAGCCGAACCAGAGCCATGAGCATTTCCTCCATGAGCGGCTTGAAAGATCACGTTTCGGTGACAGGGGGGCAATTGTTCGCCGATAAAGCCGACGGGCCGATGATCGAAGCCATGATGCTGGAAGAAGCGATGTACCGGCAGGATTTGCATATCGGGGATGTAATGGAATACCCGGTATACAGCGGAGTCGATGTTACGCTCAAGGTGAAAATCGTCGGGGCATTCCAGCCGCTGGACGATACGGATGCCTATTGGTATCAAGGCATGGAAGGCATGATGAACACGTTTTACGTCGGTGAAGCGGCATTTAACGACGGTATCCTGAAACAATTAAACGTTCCGCTTCATAATTCAAGCTGGTACTATGCGTTCGATTTGCGCGAAATTCAGACGGGTCAGCTTTCGTCGCTGTCGAGCACGCTGGATCGGCTGAATATCGAACTGTACCAGAAACTGAAAGATACAAAAGTGGATATTTCGTTCGGCAGCCTGCTGAACGATTTCCGGAAGCAGAGCCTGCAAATGCAAACGCTGTTGTTTACGCTGGCGGCACCGATGATTGCCATGGTGTTTTATTTTATCGTTATGAACGCCCGCCAGTCCTTGGATAAACAGCAAAGCGACATTGCAGTACTGCGAAGCCGGGGGGCATCCACCAAACAGATTATTTTCATTTATTTGCTGGAAGGCTTGATTTTGGGGGCGGTCGCCATGATCGCCGGGCCGTTGCTCGGCTGGTTTATGTCGAAGAGCATCGGCTCCGCCGACGGCTTCCTGGCTTTCGTCAACCGGAAGTCGATTCCGGTTGGATTTAACTCCGATGCGCTGCTGTTGGGAGCTGCCGCGGTTATTATCGCGATCTTGGCGACGCTGCTTCCGGCGGTCTCCTATGCCCGTGCTTCCATTGTAAAAGCGAAGCAGAAGCAAGCGCGGTCGGATCAGCGTCCCGGATGGCAGAAGTGGTTCATCGACATCGTGTTGATGGGCGTTGCCGGTTATGGATATTATTTATTCGTCGAGCGCCAAATGCTGACGTTCCAGACCGGGATGACCACGGATGAGCTCCAAGTGCAGCCGTTTCTGTTTTTTGTACCGGCGTTGGCTATTTTCTCGATTGGCTTATTCTTTTTACGTGTCTTCCCGTGGCTGCTGAAGCTGATCGGGTGGATCGGCAAAAAGTGGCTTCCGGTACCGTACTATTTGAGTTTGACACAGTTATCGCGGTCGGCAGCTTCCTATTATCCGTTGATGATTCTACTTGTTCTTACACTGGGACTGGGGGTGTATAACGCCTCCGCGGCTCGGACGATCGATCTGAACTCGACGGAACGGACGCTGTACAAATACGGAGCTGACGTAGTCATGCAAACCGTTTGGGAGGCAACTCCCGAAATGACCAAAAAGCCGCAGCAAGGCGGGTCCGGTCAAGGCGGTTCAGGTTCGGGCGGCGGCCAAGGCGGAGCTGGAGGCGGCCAAGGTGGCGGCGGACAGGGCGGTGGCCAAGGTGGAGGTCAGGGCGGCGGCCAACAGCCGACCAAACTGATTTACTCGGAGCCGCCGTTTGAGGTGTTCCGTAAGCTTGAAGGCGTGGAGCATGCCGCACGCGTGCTTCAAACCAAAGGCAATATCATTATTTCCGGCCGTTCCGCGGGCCAGGGCAACATTATGGGGATCGATAATGTCGATTTTGCGAAGGTGGCCTGGTTCCGAAACGATTTATTCCCGGCACATCCGTATCAGTATTTGAATTTATTGGGGATGAACGAGAGCGCCGCGCTGGTGCCGTCGAATATGGCTGAGAAATATAAGCTTAAACCGGGCGATGTATTTACAGTCTCCATGGGTGAAGCTTCATTGGAATTTGCGGTATATGGTATTCTTCCGTACTGGCCTAGCCAATACCCGGACGAGAAGCCGTTTATTATAGCCAATCTGGACTATATTTACGATCAATCCCCGCTCGTTCCGTATGAGGTTTGGCTGAAAATGAAACCAGACGCCAAAGTGGCTCCGCTTGTTACAAAGCTGGCCGAACAGGATGTCGAGCTGTATTCCGTCAAGGATGTGCGCAGCGAACTGGCTGCTCAGAGCAAGCATCCGACCCGCGGCGGTGTCTTCGGGATTCTAAGCTTAGGATTCATTGTATCGGTTATCGTATCGCTGATCGGCTATGTATTGTATTGGTTCTTTAATCTTTCCGGCAGAGTAGTGCAATTCGGGATCCTGCGCGCGATGGGACTATCGCGCAAGCAGCTGACCTTCATGCTGCTGACCGAGCAAATATTGACCGCAGGACTTTCGATCATATTAGGGATCGTGATCGGGAAAGTCGCCGGCAAGCTGTATCTGCCGTTCCTGCAAACGACGGATAACGTAACGACCCAGGTACCGCCGTTCCGCATCATCTTTAACTCTTCGGATACGATGAAGCTGTACGTGGTCGTACTCGTGATGCTGATCATGGGGGCCGGCCTGTTGTTCTGGCAAATCAGACGTCTGCGCGTGCATCAAGCCGTGAAGATGGGAGAGGAGCGGTAAGATGAGTGACAACATGGATGACAACGTGAATGAAAATTCTGACAAGAACTCAACCGAACCTATGATTAGCTGTGAGGGACTTGTCAAAATTTTTAAATCCGACGAAATTGAGGTCGTCGCGCTCCAAGGTCTAAATCTGACGGTGGAGCAGGGAGAGATGATGGCGATCATCGGCAACAGCGGAAGCGGTAAATCTACGCTGCTGAACATGCTCGGAGGCCTTGACCGGCCTTCCGCCGGGCAGGTGAGCGTCGGAGGCTGGGATCTGCTCAAGATCCGCGACGATCAGCTTGTGGAATACAAACGCAATACCGTTGGCTTCGTGTGGCAGAACAATGCCCGTAACCTGCTGCCTTATTTATCGGCACTGGAAAACGTTGAGATGCCCATGCTGCTGACGGGCAAGCTGGATCGCGCATATGCCAAACAATTGCTCGAATGGGTTGGATTGAAGGACCGGATGCATAACAAGCTGCATCAGCTATCCGGCGGTGAACAACAGCGCGTTGCCATCGCTATCTCGCTATCCAACAAGCCGAAAATGCTACTGGCCGACGAACCTACCGGCTCGGTAGACACCGCTACTTCCGACCAGATCATGTCGATTTTCCGGAAGGTAAACCGGGAGCTTGGAATAACGATTGTCATCGTTACCCATGACCTCACATTAGCGGGTAAAGTGGACCGTGTCGTTGCGATTCGCGACGGCTTAACGAGCACGGAATTTGTAAAGCGGAATCCGAATCTGGATTTGGCGGCCGCAGATCCCGGATTCGGGGGCGGCGGTTTGCAAGAAGTGCATGAAGCGTTTGTCGTAGTCGATCGGGTTGGACGGCTTCAGGTGCCTAAGGAGTATTTGGAAGCCGTGGGCATCGGCGGTCGCGCGAGCATGGAATTTGATGGAGAGAAGATCGTAATTACTGCACCGAAATCACTGGAGGGGGATAAGTCATGATGAAGAGGGGATTTGGGAAACTGCGCAAGGCTGTAACGGTATCTCTGGCTGCTGCTTTGACACTGGGGCTTCTGGCAGGCTGCTCCGGCGGCAAAGCGGCGGACAAACAAGAAGAGAAGGTACTTCGCATCGGGGTGCTGTACGGAAGTACGGATGATTCCTGGTTCCGTCAGCAGTACACGGATATTTTCGAGTATACGAACAAAAATATTAAAATTGAAATCGTTCCGGCGGTTGATAACAACCAATACAGATATAACGACGGAACAGAACCGTATGTTCAGCCGGATTACCTGGAGAGCATGAAGAAGATTATGACCGGCAGCAATCCGGTGGACGTCGTTGTGGCCGATACCGGTACGCTGAAGCAGTTGATTCAAGAAAACTTGTTGAAGCAGCTTGATCCGATGATCCAAGAGGATAAATTTGATACGACCGATTATGTTCCATCCGTTATTGACGGGATCAAGGATTTGGGAGAAGGCAACATCTTTGCATTAGCGCCTTCGTTCTCATCCTCAGCCTTGTATTATAACAAGAAGATCTTTACGGATGCTGGCGTAGAACCTCCGACCGATAAGTCGACCTGGGACGATATTTTTGCGAAAGCCCGTCTGGTCGCTAAAGGCGAAGGTAAAGATCGCGTATACGGCTTCTCCTTTAACCGTTACAAAGGCAACGACCCGTTCTGGGATATGCAGTATACCTATGTCGGCGGCTTGCAATTGAAGACGTTTGACGATAAAGCGGAAAACATGACGGTCAGCTCACCGCAATGGGTTAAAGTTTGGGAGACAATCAGCAAGCTGGCTAAGGATAAGATCATTCCTGACAGCAACTCCGGCATGAACGACAACGAAGTATGGACAGCGGTAAGCAGCGACTTGTTCTTGTCCGGAAAAGTGGCTATGACGATTGGGGAAAGCAATTATGTGAATGAAGTTGCGGACGCCAATAATAATGCCTCTAAAATTAAAAACTTTACGCCTGTGGACTGGGACGTAGTAACTGTACCGGTTCATCCTGAGAAACCGGACGTGGGCGGAAACATTTATCTGAGCAATACGTTCTCGATCAACAGCAGCGCTCCGAATGCCGATACTGCATGGGATTATATCAAGTTTATTAACGGCGAAGAGTACGCTAAGCTGAAATCGCGGAGCAATACGTATGAAATGGTGTCGCGGAAGTCTTACATTCAGCCGAAACAAGGGCTGTCTTATAACATCCAGGCGTTCTATCTGCTCAAGCCGCTTCCGCCAACCAATCCTAAGGACGATAAGATGATGGCCGATAAGCCGGGACTTTACAACGTCACCAATATGGGCCGGACCTATTTCCAACAGGTGCTGGAGAATAAGAAGACCCCTGATGAAGCGCTCAAGGAATGGGCGGAGAAGGGGAATAAGATGCTTCAAGAAATTAAGCTTAATCCGAAAACACAGTTCCAGGAGGACGGTACTCCGTTCGTTCCTGACGAATCAGGAAATATCAGATATTAATAACAGGGCCGCCGATTTGTTTCGGCGGCTTTTTTTGTGTGTTTTTGGGTAATCTATAGATAAGGTGGAGATCATACCTATTATAAAGAAAGGAGTTTAGGGTATGCGCTGGATCTACTTTAATAAATTGTACAGAACCAAATTTCAAGCAGGCTGCCTGGCCCGGAGACTGGAGCATGATGGATGGATTTACGGATTCGACGAGATGAGGGTCATAGAAATATTCCGTTCCCGAAGAGGGAAATACGGCGTACGATTTATTCCATAAACCCTTGACGTAGTATGCTTAAATAGTGTATATTATTAATTGTCGCTATTTACTGACGCGGGGTGGAGCAGCCCGGTAGCTCGTCGGGCTCATAACCCGAAGGCCGCAGGTTCAAATCCTGCCCCCGCAATCCATTTTAGTTCCTGGAATCCGGGCCCTTAGCTCAGTTGGTTAGAGCGGTCGGCTCATAACCGATTGGTCGGGGGTTCAAGTCCCTCAGGGCCCATAGTTTGAAAACCCCTTGCGTAGCAAGGGGTTTTTGCTTTGTTTTGAAGTTGGTATGGATGCTGAGTCATGCAAGGTATTCTAGCGGTTATATGATGCTTTTAATGAGCTCTTCGGAGTTATTCCGGACATTCCCGACAGTTGCAGACACCGGGTAGGCGCGCATTTTATCCGCATCATAAGGTCGTAGCAGGCGCAAAAGCGTGGATTCGTCGTGGTTATCGCGGGCTAGCCATTCGGCTTCGTCTTCCTTGCGCAATATAACCGGCATCCGGTTATGAATATCTGCCATAAGGGAGTTCGGCTCCGTCGTAATGATCGTGCAAGTTGCGAGTTTATTTCCGTCTTCATCCGCCCATATATCGTACAAGCCCGCGAAGGAAAATACGCTCTCATCACGCAGAACAATTCTGTACGGTTGTTTCGTTCCTGAGTCTTGCTTCCATTCGTAAAACCCGTCGGCTGGAACAATACAGCGGCGGGATAATAGTAAGCGATTAAATGCCGGTTTTTCCGTAAGGGTTTCCGCCCTTGCGTTAATTATTTTACTTCCGATTTTCGGGTCTTTGGACCAAGACGGAACGAGGCCCCAGCGCAGCTCCCCGAGTCGATTACCGTTATTTCCAGCCACCACCGCAGGAACATACTGCATCGGGGCGACGTTATATGATGGTTTATAGTTGGCAGTCGTAGCTTTCTCAATGAGGTAAAGAATGATTAATTCGTCGAGTGGGATTGTTATGGTATAACGTCCGCACATATCCGTCCCTCCTTAAGGTTACTATGTCTATTGTAACCATTCAGAGGAAAGAGAAAAACAAGTAATTATTAGCTGAACAAACCGTAGAGTTAGTAGTACACCTAGTTTTATTGTCGAATCGTAACGCTCGTTCCGATGGAAACAAGATTCGCCAGTTGAATGACATCCTGATTGTGCATGCGAATACATCCGTGGGAAACCTGTTTTCCGATCGATGTGGGATCATTAGTTCCATGAATACCATAGTGAGGCCTGGATAATCCCATCCAGTACGCTCCAAACGGTCCGCCTGGATTAGGCGCCTTGTTGACAATCGTGTAGACTCCCTCGGGTGTTTGCGTCAGCATAGTTCCGATACCCACCGGGAATCCCCGTACAACAGTATTATTATCCAGTAGATAGAGCATTCGATCGGACAGGTCAACGATGATTCGGTAATTAGGCATTTTCGTCAGGCCTCCTTTTCTGCATTTAATGTATGATAATTAGGCTAGAGTTGATTGGGCGAAATGATATAGTATGTGTTTTGGAAGTCTATGCAGGTTAGGAGGGGACGGATTGAAAGCCATTACTATACACCAACCCTGGGCTACGCTTATAGCTCTTGAACAGAAAAAATTCGAGACCCGCAGTTGGAAGATAGCTTATCGGGGCGAGCTGGCGATCCATGCAGGAAAGAAAATCGATAAGAAGGTATGCCGATGGGAACCTTTTCGCAGCGTGCTTGCCAAGCACGGATATAATGAGGATAATTTGCCGACCGGGGCCATTGTTGCGGTATGCAGGCTCGAGGAATGCTGGTCCGTTTCCCGATCTTCGGAAACAGAAATTCTCTTAAGTAGCGATAGACCTGACATTTCAAAGGAAACATCTATAGGAAAGCAAGAAGAAATCTTCGGAGATTACAGCGATGGGCGATATGCTTGGGAATTAAGTCATGTTCAGCGGCTGCCCGAGCCGGTTCCGGCTACGGGGAGACAAGGGCTATGGACTTGGGAGGCCCTAATCTGATATGGATAGGAGAGAACCGACCGGATCTATCCGGACGGTTCTTCTTTTTTTATCATAACTTCATTTATATTAAAAATCCGATAGGGCGCATATATATTAAAAAATGGTCATATCAAAAGGGGGAACGAGTATGAAAAAGAAACGGTGGCGGAATTATGCACTTTGGGTGAGTGTGGCCTCGCAAGTTGTATTGCTTATCCAGTTGATCGGTCATTTAACCGGACTTTTTATATTGACGGACGTGATGGCGCAGGAGATTTTAACGGCTGTCGATATTTTACTTGGAATCCTCGCGACACTTGGCATTATTTCAAACCCAACCAAGCCGAATTCAAAGGGCTATAATCTTTAGATCTGTAAATTCCCCTCTAAGTAAAGTACGGCGTGCCCGCCTATAGAGACTCTGTCCGCAAGATTTTCGCAATAGAGAACTCCGCCCCGCTTGGATAGTTGTCTGGCGAGCAGCTTGTTCTTTCCGAGCTTTTCCGACCAGTAAGGAATGAGTGTGCAGTGTACGGAGCCCGTTACGGGATCTTCATTAACTCCGGCATGGGGAGCGAAAAATCTTGAAACAAAATCACTGCTGCTTCCCTTGGCGGTAATGACCAGCCCGAAGGATTGCGGCAGTTTTTTTATTAGCTCGAAGTCGGGCACAAACTGTTCGACCTGTTCCTCCGCAGCAAGCACGGCATAGTAACGAGTTCTCACCTGATTCCGGGTTGCGTACAATTCAATCGGCGCTGCTCCCAAAATTTCCTCGATCAAAGGGAAGGAGTCGATCTTTTCCGAAATTCGGGCAGGAAAGTTTAATTCAAAGAGGTCCTCCTTTTTTACGACGTTCAATATACCGCTCAACGTATGGAAATTCATCTCCATCAGACCGGGATTGACATAATGGTGAACCACATAAGCGCTTGCCAATGTCGCATGACCGCAAAGATCCATTTCAAGCTCAGGCGTAAACCATTTCAAGTCAAAATACCCGTCACGAGGCACGACAAAGGCGGTTTCCGACAAGTTATTCTCGTAGGCAATGCTTTGCATGAACGAAGTATCAGGGAACTCGTCCACAACGCATACACCAGCCGGATTACCCTTAAATATTTGATCCGTAAATGCATCCACCACATAGTACTTCATTATTGTTCTCCTCCAATTCTGCAGCTTTTAATAAAACAGCATAAAACATATTTTTAAAATAGAACAGAGGAAATTACCCGCTGCATAAAGGTCCTGATTCTCGGGAAACTTACGGGATGTAGTCACTAATTCAGGAGGTGCCTTCCTTTGAAAAAGAGTTTGACCGCAATGCTCGTTACAGCATTGATTTCCGCAGTGCTGGTTCTGCCCGCTTCGGCTTATGGAAACAATACGAACGTCCGCGATATGAATAATAACAACACGACCGGGGGCAATTATTCGACGAATAATGTCCGGGCTCACGCGGTGAACGGCAACAATAACGGCTCTAATTGGGGATGGCTCGGTCTGATCGGCTTGCTCGGTCTTGCCGGTATGCGGAGAAGAGAAACCGACCGTTCTTAGGAGTCCATACTTGGTAATGACACATCGAACAAAAAGGCTTCCAATATGGAAGCCTTTTGTTTTGACGCCAGGAGCCGGTCGGCATTACCTGTATTCCTTCTCGGTTTCTTCGTAGGCGATCAACGTGATTTTCTCACCGGTCATACGCTTAAGGGATTCTTCCGCCTCTTTAATAATGGCAACCGCCTCGGCGCCCTTATCCAGTGGGGCTACTTTGTATTTATCCGTTGAAATTTCCATCGCATTTCCCTCCATTTAAGGATAAAGATTAGTCTATCCTGAGGCGGTTAGTTTCATGAAAAATAAAAAGAGTTGAATCTAAATGAATTTCCGTATATAATCATACCTACGGGAATTTTTCTCGGTCACCTTTGCCGGGGTGGCGGAATTGGCAGACGCACAGGACTTAAAATCCTGCGGTAGGTGACTACCGTACCGGTTCGATCCCGGTCCTCGGCATCACAAACAAACATCAAGAATATCAAGGGATTTCAGCTCAAGTGGCTGGAATCTTTTTTCGTTTACGGAGCGAGTTTGCTAACTTTTGCTAACGGCGCTCTTTTTTCTTGACCTTTTCGGGTTTTCCGAAGCGCTCGCCACCATGTTTATGTTGGCTTCATGAAGAGGAAATCTTGGTTCAGACGATGCGTTCGAGGATTCCGTCACGCTCCGTTCTAAGACGTTGGATTTCGGCTTTAATGGCTTCTTTGCGAAAGGTAATTACAGGATCGAGTATGTCTATGCCGAGGATTTCTCCGGCTGATACAAGGCGTTTAGTCAAATTTACGTCTTCAGGAGAAGGAGTCGAATCACCGCTCGGATGATTATGAGCGCAGATGAGAGAGGCGCTGCAACGTTTGAATGCGGCTCGGAAAACTTCCCGTGGATGTACCGCCGCTGCGTTCAGAGAGCCGATCGAGATGACCTCCTTAAAGATTGCTCGGTTCTTGGTATTCAAAAACAGACAAGTGAACTGTTCTTTTGGAGAATGTCTTAATTCTGGTGCGAGCCGATCGTAAACATCTTTGGGGATTGAATTGCAACTCGATCAGTAACGGGAATAGTCAGGGCTTAAGCAAGTTGTAGTAAGGCGGTAATTTGGCGAGCCTTACCTACTTCGATTCCTTTAATCATCGTTAACTGTTGTTCACTTGCTTACAGGAGTTCAGTCGCTGTCGGGAAATGTTGAAACAACTCCTGAATTACATAGCTGTCGTTCTTTTCTCTGAGGGATTCTGAGATAAGGCGTTTGATTTCAGTTGATGGATAAGGGCTCATTTTCTTTCCTCCGTTGGTTTGATGGATACAAAGAGGCCGTACACGCTTGAAGGTGTACGGCCTTTCGATGCATGCAGAGCCTCGCGAAGACTGCCTATGCATAGGTATCAGTGGTATAATATAGAGTTTACATCGTAGATTTTGCGAAAATAGGTCGATTTTCGTACTCCTCAATGCTTATAAAAAAAGGGAAATTGCGGAAGTTGTCGAAATGTATTATCAGTGTCCTACATTTAACAAATCACGAGTATATTATAAAATTTTACTATTTCTCGCCATAACGTTATTGAGCATGATTAGAATCAATATATGCAATGATGAAAATCTTCTACCAAGGGGGCAACTACATGATTTTATCCGACAATGAAACTAAAGTTGATATGCTTAATAACAGAGCTATTGCTAAAACAGTAATCGAATTAATTAATGAATGTAAAGAGAAACCAATATCAATAGGAATACATGGAGATTGGGGAGCTGGAAAATCTAGTGTATTAGAAATGGTTGAAGAAGAATTCAGGGGTAATGAAAAAATTGAATGCATTAAATTTAATGGTTGGAAACATCAAGGGTTTGAGGATGCTAAAATTGCACTTATGAGTGCAATAGTATCAGAACTGATAGAAAAGAGGAACTTGAGTAGTAAATGCGGGGATGCTGTTAAAAAGATATGGAAAAACATTAATTGGTTGAACGTCGCTAAAGGTGCAGGCAGTCTAGCATTAACAGCAACTACCGGAGTACCGCCGATTGGGTTATTAACTGGAATTCTGGATAAGTTAAAAGGAAATTTCGCTGATGCAGATAAGGTTAGTAGTACTATTGAAAATGTAGGACAATATTTGAAGGATTCCAAGGTATTCGAAGATACATCAACAACTAAGGAGTTTACAGAGTTTCAAGAGTCTTTCTCATCTCTATTGGAAGAATCAAAAATAGATAAGCTAGTTATCCTCATTGATGATTTAGATAGATGTTTACCTGAAGTAACAATCCAAACACTAGAAGCCATAAGATTGTTTATGTTTTCTAATTCAACTGCATTTGTTATAGCGGCAGACGAAACCATGATTGAATATGCAGTTAAGAAGCATTTTCCAGAGGCATTTGATAACAATCTTAGCAAGGAATTTTCAAGAAGATATTTAGAAAAATTAATTCAAGTACCTTTTCGACTTCCAACATTAGGTGAAGTTGAATCCGAAATGTATATTAAACTATTATTGATTGGTTCGAAATTAGATGAAAAAGATGAGCTTTTCACAAAACTATTAGATTCTTCTATAGAAAAAATGAAAAAACCATGGAAAAATCAAGGGCTAACAATCAGTGATTTGCATGGAATATTAGCTGATCGGTATGGAGAGGTTGGAAATGAAATTGTAGTTGCAAATCAAATTTACCCAATATTAGCTAAGGATACAAGCGGTAATCCAAGGAAAATAAAAAGATTTATAAATATGCTATTGTTAAGGTTTAAGATTGCTGAGGCAAGAGGATTTGGAGACGAGATAGAGTTGCCTGCACTTGCTAAAATTATGCTTATTGAAAACTTTATGTCAGAAATATATGAACAAATCGCTTTGGAGACCTCAGAAAATGGAAGGTGCAAACCGTTAGATGAATTAGAAAGATATTTACGAGGTGGAATTAAAGAACCAGAGGAACCGATCAAAGATACAGAGAGTAAGGATGCAAAGGGTACAAAATCATTAAAAAAAATCAAAGTTAAGGATACTTTAAGTGAAAGATGTAATGAATGGTTGACTAATGAAGCTCTTTGTAACTGGGCAAAGTCCGAGCCAGAGCTAGGTAACCTTGACCTGAGACCATACTATTTTGCTAGTAAAGAAAAGCGGGATTACTTTTTCAATCAGGTTAAATCTGAAAAGCTTCGCTTCGTTATTGATGGTTTGATGAGTTCATCAGTTTATTACATTGCAAGTATTAATGATAAAATTGAAAGTTTGTCATTTGAAGAAGCTAAATATGTTTTTGATATCGTCTCGCAGAAGATTTTAGGTCAAGGCGATGGGGCTAGAAAACCGAATGGAATAGATGGAATTATTACATTAGTGAAATTCCATAGAGAATTACAAAGTGAATTACTTGGTTTAATAGCTTCATTTAAAAAGGATAGAGTAGGCGTATGGATTTGTAGTGGATGGGACAAATGCATTGTTGACATTAACCAAAAAAGAAAGCTAGAGGAGTACTATACATTGCTGTCTAAAGAGGGAAATGTACTCGTGAAGGCTGCTTTAAAGACAATTCAGAAGTGAGGATAAAATATGGGTACATCTACAAGTAATCAAGGCCAAAGCGGTAGAACCCCATTGGTACCAACATGGTTAGACGATGGGGATAACATGAATGAAGAAAATAATAATAACACAATACCCGTACAAGCCGATCCCGAACGATTTCGAGAACCAAGAGGTAATTTTACTAGATATGTAAACTCAGGTGGTAATAACGGTAACAATCTGCGAAAGTCGGTATCACAATATGTAAAGCATTCATTAGGTGGAGCTAAGAGTGCAACTACTAGATTAGGCGCTTCGAGAAAAAGCACAGTTCAATTAATATCATTTTTGAGTCAAATTGCTAATAATGGAATTGAAGCTACAAGTAGGGTATTCGGACTAGGCGATTTAATGGGGAAAAATGCAAGTGATGTGTTTTTGGACATCATGGATTTTGTATGTCCTGATGGAGGAACCACTGATGAGGGAATTGCAAGAAATTCATATATTGAAACAATTGAGGCAATGCCAGAATTAAATGCTACTCCTATTGAACAAATGACTGAGCAACAATTTTTGGTATTTACTGAAACTTACATGGCAAATGTTATTAAAGAACGATTACTTAACGACATAGGTAGTAAAGCTATTTCCCTTCCAAATGATATTACTATAGTTCAAGCGATTCAAGAACAGTTAGGTGAATTTATACGTGGTGCTGTTTCAGACGCAATGATGCAACTGAATGTAGAAATTAGGAATATTGATAGCGTACAGACCAGGGGCATTGTGGATTCGGTATATCAAAAGTCATATGAAATATTAGAATCAATAAGTGAGGCATAGAATAAATGAATAAATTCAAATTGATTGGAAGTTATGAAGGAAAAGAAATAATTACTAATTATGAAAATGGATTGGAGATAGTGAGGGTTCCATTAATCACAAATGAGGGTTTTCTTGGATATGGCATTGGTAGAGTTACTGAAAACATGTTGGCAATTGGTATCTGCCCAACTGAAGACGGTATTGATATTATGGCACTAGCAACATTAGTTTACTTGGCTGATACTAGAATTTCTAGAATCGTGAATTCTCAAGATTCTTGGACTAGAGAAATTATGATTGAACTTCCTGTTAAGGAAGTGAACTCTTGGAATAGTGCTCGCGATGATTTGAAAAGAATGCTGAATTTTTTGACAGGTGATAAATGGGAAATTGTTTTTACAAAAAGAAATATTACATTTGAAGAGTTAGTATCGAGAACAGTGAAAAAGGAGCAAGAGTTTGAGGTAGTTTCGTTATTTTCGGGCGGGATGGACAGTTTGATTAGCACAATTAACTATTTAGAAGATAATAAGAAATTACTTTTAATCAGCCATGCTGGGGAAGGATTCACTAAAAATGCGCAAAAAAATATCCTTAAAGTATTAGAAGAAAAATACAGCAAAAACAAACCACTACAGCTAGACTTATGGATGGTATTTGGGAAAGAAATAATCCCTAATGGTTACATAGATAACACAACAAGAAGTCGTTCATTCTTATTTATTGCACTAGCGATATTTGTAATTTCTGGCCTGCCAGAAGTTCATAAGTTGGTAGTGCCTGAGAACGGTCTAATTGCATTAAATGTACCTCTAGACAACTTAAGAGTTGGTTCACATAGTACCAAAACAACACATCCATATTACCTGGGGATTTGGAATGAAGTTCTGGGAAAATTAAAATTCTCAATAACTGTTGAAAATCCATATTGGAATAGAACAAAGGGGGAAATGACAGCCGAATGTAAAAATAAAGAATTGCTATTCGAATTAATTACGCAATCTGTATCTTGCTCATCACCGGGGAAGGCTAGATGGGAGGGGTTGCCTCCTCAACACTGTGGTTTTTGCGTACCGTGTTTAATACGTAGGGCTGCGATGCATAAAGCTTTTGGCACTGGAAATGATGGGACTAGGTACACTAAAAAAGATGTTCGTGAATTATTAAATAATCACGCGACCGGCAGAGGCATACAATTACGTTCATTTGAATTAGCAATTGACAGGTTAAAGAAACAACCCGGGTTAGAAAAGTTACTGATCCATAAACCAGGCCCATTACCGAAAGATCAAGCATACCTTGAGAGGCTTGCAGATGTCTATCGAAGAGGGGTGCTAGAGGTAGATAGTTTTATTCAAGCTTCACTGAGTAATGAGGTGGAAAATGACGATCTATGATATGCACTGCCATTTGGATCTAATGCCAAATATGAAAAACATAATCCAGGAGTCATTAGTTGAAGATTTAGTAATTATAGCAGTTACAACAACCCCCAAGGCATTTGAGCAAGAGGTGAATTTCTGTAAGCGAAATTCCAACATTCAAGTGGCATTGGGCTTACATCCCCAATTAGTGGGTCAAAGGTTTAATGAATTACCTTTATTATTAAATAAGATTCAAAATGTAAAATTTATTGGAGAAATAGGTCTGGATAATAATGGTGAAAATATTAGTTCAAGAGAGGAACAAGTGAAGGTTTTCAACAGTATTATTAAGGAATGTAGCGCATTAGGTAACAAAGTACTTTCAATTCATAGCGTAAAATCTTCTCAATATGTTTTGGATAGTTTGAAATTGTATAACACTATAAAAAATAATATTTGCATTTTGCACTGGTTTACTGGTAATGAAAAACAATTAAATCAAGCAATTGAGCTAGGGTGTTATTTTTCAATTAATAGTAAAATGCTGAGTACAGCAGGAGGAAAAAGAGTTATTCAGAAGGTACCAGAAGACAAATTACTTGTTGAAACGGATGCCCCCTTCATCAAAAAAATATCCCATTGCCATGAGATATATGAAGAATTGGATCAGACGATACAAGGGATTTCGAATTTGAGAAACCGCGATTTATTTCAAACAATCCAAAAAAACTCGAAGGATATCATTGAATACTAATAGGGGTGCTGATTCGTGCTGTTTAAAGGAGATGAAATAAATGATAAAGCAAAATTTCTCCGAACGAAATGGATATATAAGTAAACAAATTCAATTTGAAAATGTTGATTTTGCACTTAAAAACAGAATTTGGAATGTGTTTTATGTTGAAAATCAACATCTATTGAACCCTTCTCTAAGAAGCCCGAGTTTGGAAATCGTTGAGGACATCTTAGATGTTTTTGGATTTACATATGAGTATCCAAAAGATTGGTTAATGCGTGAAAGAAACATGAAAAAACTAGAGAGTCTTTTTCTGAAAAAAGAGTGGCACTTCGCTTATGATTTTATTGAGGTTTACTTAGAAAAGGTATCTGAAAGAAGTAAATCCAATTCAAATAATCTTGCAAAGGAATTTAATCGAGTGTTAGAAGAAGAAAAGTCTGGATATCGCATTGTAAAAAGATTGGTTGTTCCAATAACAACAAAATCTGAATTAAAATCTATTGATCAATCAACTAATACAAAGTATGATTCTGTGAATATACATATGTTAAAAGCCCTCTCTTTATACTCTAGGCGTAAAAATCCAGATTACGAGAATTCTATAAAAGAATCTATTAGCGCGATTGAGTCACTTTGCTGCATTATTACAGGCAATAATAAAGCTACTTTGGGAGATGCGCTTAAAAAAATGGATGAGAGTGGATTGAAATTGCATGGCGCTTTGAAATCAGCTTTAAATCAGCTTTACGGTTATACTTCCGATCAAAATGGTATTCGTCATGCAGGTATTGACTTTGCAGGGGCATCTACAGAAGATGCAAAATATATGTTGGTTTCTTGTTCTGGTTTTGTAAATTATATTGTTGAGAAGTGGGAAAAGAATAATAATTCAATGTAATGGTTGATTACTTACACGTACTTGTCACTGGTCACGATTTTAGTCACTTTTTTCTTTTCCAAGTGTCGCGAGGTAATAGAACGTAAAAACATAAACTTGGGAAATCTTTGCCCTACAAGGCTTCCTCCGCTCTCTTTAACACAAACCTTATCTCACCATTGGCAGCGGCGAGGTCAGCATTGATTTCTTTCTAATACTTTTTTATTAGTATAACAACTGCGACTCATTTAGTGCTGAATCCCTTAGGATTAGATACAAAGTGACTCAATATTGCAAACAGCTAAGTAAGGGTAAAAAGAGCAGAAGTACGTGGCTTCTTCTCTATTATTTTGCTAACATTGCTCCATATGCAAACTCCTGAACTTAAAGTGTGTGGAACATAAAAAAAGTGCTATTAACCCGCATAATTAAAGGATTTTGGCTTGATTTTTCCGTGATGTAGAAGAGGGGCCAATAAGTCCGTTTCAGGACTTAAAATCCTGCGGTAGGTGACTACCGTACCGGTTAGATCCCGGTCCTCGGCATCAATGAAAGAGTTAAAGGTCGCAAGACTGCGCGAAAGCGCCGTTTTGCGACCTTTTTCTTTTTTTATCGCGTCTGACATCTACTAACGTGGTAAAATGCTGTTGTAATCTTAATTGATACGTGAATTTATTTTCAATAACAGCCGGGGAGGGGACTGGATGATGTTCGGAAACGATTGGGACGAGGTGCTTAAGGAAGAATTGGACAAGCCCTATTTTAAAGAGCTGATGAACTGGCTTGACGGGGAATACGAGGAGCACACGGTATATCCGCCTAGGGAGTTTTTATTCCAGGCGCTGAAGCTGACAAGCTATGAAGATACGAAGGCGGTTATTTTGGGGCAGGATCCTTATCATGGACCGGGGCAGGCGCACGGCCTCAGCTTTTCCGTACTGCCGGGAGTCCGGATACCTCCGTCGCTCCGCAATATGTATAAGGAGTTGGCGACCGATCTAGATTGCCCGGCCCCGACAACGGGAACGTTGACGCCATGGGCACAGCAGGGAGTGCTGCTGCTGAATACGGTGCTGACGGTGCGGGACGGACAGCCCGGTTCCCACCAGGGAAAGGGGTGGGAGAGATTTACGGATGCCGTGATCGAAGCATTGAACCGCCGCGAACGGCCGGTTGTGTTTGTGCTTTGGGGGAGCCATGCCCAGAAAAAAGGGCAGATGATCGATACGACCCGGCATGAAATTATCGCTTCGGCGCATCCCAGCCCGCTGGCGGCAAGAAGAGGCTTCTTCGGGAGCCGTCCGTTTTCGCGAATGAATACTTTTTTGGAACGGCAAGGTGAAGCACCTATCGATTGGTCGGCGAATATGACGGAGGATTAAAAATATTAATAGGACCAAGGTCTCGTTTTTGGCTAAAAAGGTTACTGAAAATATCCTAAAAACCGATATAAAACGCATAGGCCCGGAAAGGAAGGTTTTCCGGCAAAGATGGAATTAAAGGAGAGAAATGAATGACTGCTAAGAGGAAGATGACAGGTTGGCTCCTGGCGATGGTACTGCTGCTTACCACAGCATTTCCAAGTGGCGCTTTTGCGGCAACCGGCGATGTAGTGTCGATTGACATCGAGGGTTCGGGAACAACGGTTGAACTTACGGTAGGCAAGACGAAACAGCTTAAAGTATGGGGAACAACCGAAGGCTCCACCGTAAAGAAAGATTTGACGAATGCCGTTAGCTGGTCATCGAGTGACAGCGAAGTCATTAAAGTAACTAATGGTTTTCTTACGTCATTAAAAGCGGGGACGGTAACGATCTGGGCGGATCATGCACAAGGCCCTAAGTCCAGTATTCAAGTCACTGCAAAGGATTCCTACAAGGAATTGACGCTCGAATATTCCCAAAAAGGGAAATACAAGCTCGGTTCCAGCGATAAATATTTGACGGTAAAAGCGCTGGCCGCGATCGAAGGCTCCGAGGGCGCTACGAAGGACGTAACGGCTGATACCGATTGGTCCAGCTCCAACTCCGGCGTCCTGACCATTGAGAAAGGACAAATTACCCTTGTAGGCGAAGGAACGGCGACCATTACCGCGAAATATTCGGGTCTTACGGCGACTTATAAAGCTACCGTTAGCTCGCCTTATTCCGAATTGACGCTGAAATATCTCGTTAAAGGCAGCGATGGCGTGGTTAAGGAACTGCCTGCCGAAGATATCGAGCTAGTCGTTGGCGACAGTGAAGCTGAATTGAAGGCGGAATCCACGTCGGCCAGCGACAGTACCTCCAAGTCGGACGTGAGCGATAAAGCAACTTGGACTTCATCCGATACGGCGGTTGCTACGGTAGAAAAGGGTAAAATCAAAGCACTGACCGTTGGTAAAACAACGATCACCGTCGATTATCTCGGCGTAAAAGCTCAAACCGACGTGTATGTTCGTACACCTTTTGAAGCTATTCTGCTTGATCCTTCCGGCGATCAGTCGATGTTCATCGGCGAGACGCTGGAAGTCGACGCTGAAGTTAGAAGCGGCGTGAACGAATCGGTTATCGTGAGCTCGGATGCGACCTGGACTTCCTCCAATCCGCTTGTGGCTACAGTCTCCGGCGGGGACATTTCCGCCAAGACGGCTGGAACAACAACGATTAAGGTAAGTTATAAAGGGATCAGCAAGTCCTTCAAAGTTACCGTGAACCCGACGATCACCAAGTTGGCTATTGAGAAGAAGGAACTGGATCTCTTTAAGGGCGAATCGATCAGTTTGCCGAAAGTAACGGCAACGAAGCTGGATGAAGAAGAAGTAGATTTCAGCAAGGAAGTAAAATGGACGTCAAGCAATGAAGAAGTTGCCAAAATCAAAGACGGCAAGATCGTTGCGGAAGATAAAGGCACGGTAACCTTGACCGCGAAGCTGCCGGAGACGGGAGTAACCTCGCCGGCGCAAATCCGCAGTACGGAAATTACAGTAACGCTTACCGTAAAGGAAAAGGTGCTGGCGCTGATCACGGAAGACGAGAAGCTTAGCATCGTTATCGGAGAAGAAACGAAGCTTCCTGAAGTGAACGCTGTTTGGGAAGACGGAGAAGAGGCAAGCATATCCGATTCTATCGAATGGAGTGTCTCGGGTTCCAATGCCGTCATCAAAACGACGGATAACGGTAAAATGATTAAAGGACTGACCAAAGGTACAGCTTCCTTGAAAGGAACTTACTCGAACAAAACGATCAGCATTCCGGTTACGATCGAGCAAAAGATCGTCAAAGTTGTTGTTGATCCGGTCAATATTACATTGAATGTAAAGAAAACGAAAGCTATTAAAGTAACCGGATTCTATAAAGACGGCAAAACCGTGAATCTGTCTAGCAAAGTTGGATGGGAGTCTTCCAATCCGGAGGTTGCCACCATCTCTTCGACTTCCGTTAAAGCAGTGGCGGAAGGTACCGCGACGCTTAAAGGCTCTTACCAGGGGTATGACGTAAGCGTGAAGGTCAGCGTAGTACCGAAGCTGATGAAGCTTACTGTGGATGAGAAGAGTTTGAAACTGGCGCCGGGCTCCGCAAAAACGGTAGTTGTGACGGCGGAGTATGACAACGGCAAGAAGTCCTCCGTAACAGGAAGTGCTTCTTGGACAAGCTCGAAGCCTTCCGTAGCCAAAGTTACGGCAGGTAAAATAGAAGCGGTTGCTAAAGGCAGCGCTACAATCAAAGGCGTGTACGACGGGAAGACGGTTACGGTACGTGTAACGGTCAAATAGATTTTAAATTACGGCAGCTTGCCTCCTTTGGGAAGGCGGGCTGTCTTTTTATTTGCGATCTATGACTGTAACGCAGACGCTTGCCTGTGCTATAGTATAAAAAAGGGATTTCAGGAAGAGGAATAATGCATCTATGATGAGACGTAAAAGGTTTTGGCAGACACGTATTTTGATGGGAATTTGCACGGTTGTTATTTGGTCCTTGTTATCCGGATGTGCACTAAATCTGGAGGATTTCCAGGCTCAAGGGGATAACGGTTCGTCTCCTGTCTCCTCATCGTCCGGGAACAAGCTGCGCGTCATTTTTCTGGATGTCGGCCAAGGCGCATCACAACTGCTGATCAGCCCTTCGGGACGGACGATGCTGGTGGATGCAGGCAATAACAACATGGAGCAGCAAATGCTGGATTACTTAAGGCAGTTTGGTGTTGATCGGATCGATATCATGGTGGGCACGCATCCTGACGCGGACCATATCGGCGGGTTGGATGCCGTGATCGATCATCATGAGATTGGCGCCATTTACATGCCGAAAATCCAGAGCAACACGAAGACCTTCGAGTCATTGCTCCAATCGATTCGGAGTAAAGGTCTTAAGGTTAAGAGTGCCCAGAGCGGCCTTCGCCTGGACTGGGATGACGAGGTAAAGGTAGAAATGCTTGCTCCTGTAGAAGTCAGCGATGACAGCAATAACATGAGCGCGGTGCTCAAAGTGTCTTATGGCGGAACGTCCTTCTTGCTGACGGGCGATGCCGAGCGCGAGAGCGAGAAGGCCATGATGGCTTCAGGCAAGGACTTACGGGCTGATGTACTGCTTGTGGGGCATCACGGGTCGAAGTCGTCCACGTCGCTTTCTTTTTTGCAGCAGGTATCTCCGAAGTTTGCCGTAATTCAGGTTGGAGACAATTCTTATGGTCACCCCAAACAGGAGATTCTGAACCGGTTGAACAAAAACGGAGTCCAGGTTTATCGGAATGACTTACAGGGGACGATCGAAATTGCATCGGATGGACAAAACTACGAGATCACGACAGAGAGGTGAACCGCCTATGCAGGCGATTGTGGAGGGCTTTGAAGGGGATTTCTGCATTCTCGAGATCGATGGACAGACGAAGGATGTTCCGCGGCAGCAGATGGATGAAAAAGCTAAGGCCGGGGATATCGTGGTTTGGAACGGAGAAAAGTGGATCCTGGATCTGAAGCAGACCGAAGACCGAACAAGGCAAATCGGAAAGTTGATGGATGAAGTTTGGGAAGATTGACTACATAAACAAAGGGAGAGATAAACGATGTTGGAAAAACCGCAAGCGGGGGAATATGCAGTACATTTCGAACCTTATATTCAAAAGGTACCGGAAGATAATCTGCCTTCCCTTCTGGAAAAGCAGGTTGACGAAGTGATTCAGCGGCTGGGGCAAATTACGGAGGAACAAGGATCCTACCGGTATGCGGAAGGGAAATGGAGTCTTAAAGAAGTGCTGGGGCATATTTCGGATACGGAACGCATTATGAGCTACCGCCTTCTTCGGATTGCCCGGGGCGATACGACGCCGCTGCCAGGGTTTGAGGAAAATCTGTTTGTGAGCCATGCGCATGCGGACCGCCAGACGGTAAACGCTTTGCTGCAGGATTTTGCTGCCGTAAGGATCGCGACTCTATCTCTGATTCGGCAGCTCGATGACGAAGCTTGGGCACGTATCGGCACGTTTAGCGACCATCCGGGATCGGCACGGGCACTGGCCTATATTATCGCCGGTCATTCCATTCATCATTTTGATATCATTGAGGAACGTTATTTGCGACGTTAAACTGCTGAATTAAGTCAACTCAAAAAAGACGCCCGGCTGTCTCCGTAGACAGCTTGGGCGTCTTTTTTTATATGAGAAGGGAGTTTCGTTTTTACTCGCCTTCGCGAGAAATAATCAGCATGAGTTCGCCCTCGATTTGGAAAGGTCCGAAATCGACCGGCAGGATAAAATGGTCGCCCTTAGCCAGCGAATATTCCTGATCCTCGACGGAGAGCTTGCCTTGGCCTTCAATTACGCTGCAAATCGTATATTTCTCATTAGCCGGTACATTTGCGGTTCCGGTTACATTCCATTTTTCCACGGTGAAGAAGGAATTGGATACAAAGGTTGTGACGGTCAGTCCGTCGGATTCCTTACTGCTGTATTGGACCGGCTCGTATGCCTGAGGAATGGAGGTAACGTCAATGGCTTTCTCCAAATGTAGGTCGCGCAGGTTGCCGTCTTTGTCCCGGCGGTCATAATCGTACACCCGGTACGTCGTATCCGAGCTTTGCTGGGTTTCCAGCACGACAATTCCCTTGCCCAACGCATGAATGGTACCGCTCGGCACGTAGAAGAAATCTCCGGCTTTTACAGGGACTTGGGTCAGCAAATCGTTCCATTCGCCGTCCTCGATCATTTGTACGAGCTGTTCCTTTGTTTTGGCTTCATGTCCGTAAATGATGACCGCTCCTGGCTCGGCATCGACGATATACCAGCATTCGGTTTTGCCCAGCTCGCCGTTCTCGTGTTTGCCAGCATATTCATCATCCGGATGCACTTGGACCGAAAGATCGTCGGAGGCATCCAGGATTTTAGTGAGCAGGGGGAATACGGCGGAATCCGAACGGAACAGCTCTTTATGGGAATTCCACAGCTCGCCGAGCTTCAGCCCTTGATAAGGGCCGCTCTTGACAACGCTTTGGCCGTTGGGATGAGCGGATATCGCCCAGCACTCGCCCGTGCGGTCATTAGGAATTTCGTAGCCGAACAATTGCTGCAGCTTGGTTCCGCCCCAGATTCGTTCTTGAAATACGGGTTCCAAAAAAATAGGTTGATTCATGGATAAAGTTCCTCCTCGTATTAATAATTCAAATGAACAAGAGCCGCCGCGCCGATCAGGCCGGCCTCCTGCTGCAATGCTGCCGGAATGACTGGTGTATTGCGGCCCGAAGGATTCAGCGCATGGTGCGCAACATAGTCCCGTACAGCATTAAATAACGGGTTTCCGATTTGGGATACGCCGCCGCCGATCACAAGCAGCTCGGGGTCCAGCGTGTTGATCAGAGTGACACAGCCGATGCCGATATTGCGGAACACCTGGTTGACCAGCCGTTCCATTTCGGGCTCCCTGTCGTTCAAGGCCAGATCGAACACTTCTTTCGAGGTGACGGTACGCCCTAACAGCTCGCTGGCCTGTCTGGCGATGGCTGTACCCGAGGCGACGTATTCCCAGCAGCCTTGCTGTCCGCATACGCAAGTGCCGACTGTAGGATCGACGACCAAATGACCGACATCTCCGGCATTTCCGGTCGCTCCGGTAATCAGCTTGCCGTGACTATAAATGCCTGCCCCGATGCCGGTGCTGATCGTGATATAGACGAAATTATCGGCCTCCTTGGCGGCGCCGATCCACTTCTCCGCCAAAGCTGCGGCAGTGGCGTCATTCTGGAACGATATCGGCAATTCAAAATGCCGTTTGAAGGAATCGACGACGGGGAAGCCCCACCATCCCCGCATATTCGGCGGTTCCGTGATCTGGCCGAGCTTGGTGTTTAGCGGCCCGGGGGCCCCGATGCCGATGCCGAGAATATCCGCTTCTTTGATTCCCGCCGCCGTAGCGAGCTGTTTAACGGCAGCAGCGATCCGGTCCACCATTTCGGAAGGAGGAACGGAATGATCCGTGGGCAGCGTGTTCTTTGCAAGGACCTGCCCGCTTTGGTCGACGAGACCGATGGCGATTTTCGTACCTCCGATGTCAATGCCAACTGCGTAACTCAAAAGTTATTACCTCCAGATAAGCGGTGCTAGTTTAGTTTGGTTACTTGACAAACTTGACAAAACTTAAATTTGTAAAGTAATATTGAACATAGTTTATCATGTTTCGGAAGGATTGAAAAGAACATGGGCCGTAAAAAGAAAGTATCCATGCAAGATATCGCCGATCACCTGCAAATATCCAAAAATGCAGTATCGCTGGCCCTGTTGAACAAGAAAGGCGTCAGTGAGGAGATGCGAAACCGGGTGCTGCAAGCGGCCCGGGAGATGGGCTATGGTTCATACTCGGATAAACCGCCCGAAAGCGGGAATATTCTGGTGCTGGTGCCCGAGCGAATCATGAGTTATCAGGATAACGATCATTTTCAGTTTTACCATGATATGATCTGGGGGTTGGAACGAAGCATCCGCAAAAAAGGGCTGAACGCGGTAATTGCCCCGATCGATCGGGATATGGAGTCCCGGTTGGAGCTGCCCCGGCATTGCTCCGATATTTCCTATCACGGCATTATATTGTTCGGAATCGTGGACATGGACTATGCCAGGACCGTTTGGGAATTGGACACGCCTTTGGTTATGCTTGATTCATACCATCGGGATCTTCCTTGCCCGGTAGTTGCCTCAGCGAATATCGAGGGAGCTTATGAAGCGGTATCGGTCCTTATTCAAGCCGGACACAGGGAGATCGGATTCATCGGGCCGACCAATTTGACGACCAGCCATGAGGAGCGTTGGTTTGGATATTGGAAAGCGATGCAGGACCACAAACTTGTTATCAACGATGATTTTATTTTGACGTCTTCACCAGGTTTTGATTACACGGAGCAGGAAATCGGAATGTTTCTGGACGGGCTGGAGGAGAAACCAGGGGCCTTTTTCTGCGGCAATGACCGGATTGCGTATTTATTGGCAAGACAATTGAGGAAGAGAGGGCTGTATGTCCCGGAAGGCATTTCGATTGTCGGTTTCGATGATCTCAGATATGAGGAAGAGGGCGGCCTCAAGATGACCACGATGCGGGTAGAAAAAGAGAAGATGTGCGATGCAGCTGCGACCTTGCTGTTGTCGTTGTCCGGGTCATCCAGGGATGCGATCCATCAGTATGTGCGGCCTACCTTAGTTCTCGGCAATTCCGTACGGAGGCCGGTTCATTGAAAGAGCAGGGAATATAAAAGACGGTTGGACACGGGCAGGATACCCGGACCAACCGTCTTGTTCTTTGTGTCGATGATTATTTGTTCAAAGCGGCTTCGTAACGTTTCTCAACTTCGGACCAGTTGACTACGTTGAAGAAGGCAGCAATGTAATCAGGACGTTTGTTTTGATATTTCAAATAGTAAGCATGCTCCCATACGTCCAGGCCAAGGATCGGCGTTTTGCCTTCCATGATCGGGGAGTCTTGGTTCGGCAAGCTGTAAACGGACAATTTGCCTGCATTGTCTACCGCCAGGAATGCCCAGCCGCTTCCGAAACGAGTCGTAGCTGCTTTCGAGAAATCTTCTTTGAATTTGTCGAAGCCGCCGAGTTCGCTGTTGATGGCGTCAGCAAGCTTACCGGATGGTTGGCCGCCGCCGTTTGGTCCGATTGTTTCCCAGAACAGGGAGTGGTTCGCATGGCCGCCGCCGTTGTTGCGGACTGCTGTACGGATGCTTTCCGGAACGCTGTCCAGATCGGCGATCAGTTCCTCTACGGATTTCGATTGAAGCTCAGGTGCGGATTCAAGCGCCGCATTCAGGTTCGTTACGTAAGTATTATGGTGACGGTCATGGTGAATCATCATGGTTTGTTCGTCGATATGCGGTTCAAGTGCGTTGTTTGCATAAGGAAGTGCTGGTAATTGATGTGCCATTGTTTATCATCCTCTCCATAGATATGTAAAAGTTATTTTGAACACTCCCTATTATAATTATCCATTGCGGCTTAGTCAACATAAATGTATATTAAGTATGTTAAATCATGTCCTGCATTGACAAACGAGGCTTGTTTTATCATAATGAGTCATCGGATATAGATAATTTCAGTTTTGAGGTGAATGAAAATTGAGTATGGGCATCGTTGTCGTGGAAGTGTGCGACAGCAATCTGATGAGCGCGTTGGAGCTGGAGGAGCTGGAGGAAGAATATCCCGAGATCGCCGTGCTGCGGTCGGACTGTATGAATTTATGCGGCCTGTGTAAACTTAGACCTTACGCAATGGTCAACGGGAATAAGGTATTTGCCAAAACAACCGAAGAGTGCATTGCTCTGATCAGGCAATCGATCGAGGAAGAGTTGAAGGCATTCCATAATATATAAACTAAAATACAGATATACAAAACAACCTCCGAAGCCGCAGTTGCGGATGATCGGAGGTTGTTTTATGTGTGGACTGCAGGTATGCAGCTATGACGGCTTAATTACATAAACGCATTTACGCCCTTCCTGAGCCAGGCATTCCGTGCGTTCTACTTTGGCATCCAATAGCGATTCGAACAGCTTGAGCTCGCATTCGCAAGCGTGGTTATAACGGTTTGCAATCTGGGAAATGGGACAGTTGTGCTCCATGAGAACGAAATGGCCGTCTTCCTGGGTTTCGCATTCCGTCATATAGCCGTTTTCGTTTTGGATCTCCGCCAACCGCTGGACTTTCTCCAAGAGGTCTTTTCCTTGCATATCGGCTTCGTACTGCCGGTTAAGCTTATCTTTACGACGGTCAAACAGACGATTTACAGTTTCTTCGCCGTACTCCTGTTCCAATTCATCGAGCAGATCGAGGGTCAGGGTATGATACTTTTTAGGAAATAAACCTTCAGCCAGTTCGGTCAGCCCGTATACGGCGGTAGGACGTCCAAGTGTCTGGCGTACCATTTTCGACTCGATCAGACCGTCGCGTTCCATCGTACCCAGATGGCGGCGAACCGCCATTTCCGTAATGCCGAGCTGTCCGGTGATTTCTTTGGTGCTGAGGGGACCTGAGGTTTTCATCATTTGCAAAATCCGGTCGCGGGTAGACAAATCCTTTGGTTGATTCAAGACATACACTCCTCTCGGGGCGCAAGATCAGCCGTGCTTAACAGCCTGCACGGCTTCCATGCACGCGTCGGAGCAGAAGCCCTGATGCTCATCTTCGCAATCTTCACAGCATACATATTGGAGGTTACATACTGGACAATTGATATAACGGTCATGAGTAACCCCGCAGTGATGGCAGCTGGCAATAACGATATCTTCATCCGTTTGGTTGATGGGAACGGAAATACGTTCGTCGAACACGTAACATTTACCGTCAAACAACCGCCCTTGAACCTCGGGATCCTTCCCGTAGGTAACAATTCCGCCTTCCAGCTGGGCAACGTCCTCAAATCCTTCTTTGAGCAAGAAGCCGGTCAGTTTTTCACAGCGGATGCCGCCCGTGCAGTAAGTCAAAATCTTCTTGTCTTTATGCTCGCTCAAATTTTCGCGGATCCACTGAGGGAACTCCCGGAAAGACTCCACTTCGGGACGGATCGCTCCGCGGAAGTGGCCGATGTCGAATTCGTAATCATTTCGTCCGTCGATCACGATCACGTCTTCATCTTGAAGCTGCTCGTAGAACTGTGTCGGAGACAAGCGTTTGCCGCTCAGCGTATTCGGATCTAATTCATGCTCGTACCGGAAGGTAACCAGCTCCTGCTTATGGCGGACAAACATTTTCTTGAACGCATGGCCTTCGGATTCATCAATCTTGAACACGATATCTTTAAACTCCGGCATGGCGCGAAGATCGGCCATATAACGCTCTGTTTGCTCGATCGTACCGGAGACGGTGCCGTTAATTCCTTCGGAAGCAATGAGAATGCGGCCTTTCAGACCTAAATCTTTGCAATACTGCAGATGCTCCGCCGTGAAAGTTTCCGGAGAAGCGATCGGCGTGAATTTATAAAATAACAAAATGCGATATGCATGTTGACTCATGTTAGATCACCCGTCTATATTAGATTCTACTGAATTGTAGTGAATTTTATCAACTTAGTCAATATTAAAGTATAGTAAGTATAGTAAATATTGCATAGAAGATTAAGGAGGAAATTGAAGATGAAAAAAAATAGAACCGTGGCCTTCATTTATGCGCATCCCGATGACGAGACGTTCGGCTGTTCTTATCTGATCCGGGAAATCGCCGATGGGGGCGACCTTCCTGTCTTGTTTACGGCGACCCGGGGAGACGCGGGAAAGACCGGGCGTTTAGGCGAAATGACACGTGAGGAATTGGCGGCAAAGCGGGATATCGAGCTTGATAAAGCGATTGAAATTCTGGGTATTACGACTTTGGAACAGGCAGGGATGGGAGACGGTAAGCTGAAGGAAGCGGATCCGGCCGCGTTGCGGGAGCTGATTGCCGACTTTTTGCGGCGCCATGAGGCCGATGTGGTCGTTACTTTTCCGGAGGACGGCATTTCCGGGCATGCGGATCATATTGTCATTCATCATGCAGTGAATGAGGTCGTATTCGGAGGTCAGGCTCCTTCGGTACAAAAATTGTACTATAACCAATTGAGCTCATACGAAGCGAATTCCTCGAGCATCATCAAAATTGCGGAGAACGGAAACTGGGATGTTAAGCGCCGGGCGCTGGCGGCTCATGAATCGCAAATCCTCAGCATTGAGCGAGTTTTCGGCAAACTGGGGCCGGACGTTCCGCCGGGCCAACAGGTTGAAGCATTCGAGTTGGGATGGGAGCGGGGAGTTCATTTTCCGATTAAAGCGGAGCGCACGATTTTTGATGACCTGAATTAGATCCATTCTTGTACAATGAGCTAGGTGTTACCATGGGGGAGGAAGTACTAGGTGAAAATTTGGCTTACGGCCGGAATAATGGCTATCTGTTTTATTCTGCTTGGACTCGGTATACATACAGAAGGTTTACAATCGATCGACCGGGGGATCGGTGACTTTTTCTATGGTCTCAGGACGGAGAGTTTAAATCCGGCAATAAAAGCGGTTTCGGAACTGGGCACAACGACGGGGTATATCGTTGTTTTTGCCATTGTGCTGATCATTACACTATTGCTCCGGCGGTGGCGGATAGCCTTGTGGGTGACGGTCAGTCTCGTAGCCGGCTGGCTCGTCAATAAAGGCCTAAAAGTGCTGTATCACCGGGAGAGACCCCAGCTGTGGGACCGTATGGTGGAACCGGACGGGTTCAGCTTTCCGAGCGGAAACGCCATGGTTTCGATCGCTTTTTACGGAATGATCGCCCTGATTCTGCTGCGATCTCGTCAAGGCTGGATTCGAGCTTGCGGAGCAGCGGTGCTTGTGATAATTCTGTTGATCGGATTAAGCCGGTTGTACCTAGGCGTGCACTACACCAGCGACATTGTCGGCGGCTTTCTGGCGGGAGGTTGTATCGCAGCTCTATGCTATAAGGGATGGCGAAGCAGCTCTGACAGTATGAAGTGAAGGGAATCTGTATTCGACTAAAATAGGCAATAAAAAAGCCAGGGACTAGGATCCCTGGCTTTTTGTATTGTTTATGTGGACTGAGGCGTTATGCCGTATGTTTTACTTTCATCCCTTGTTTTGGTGCCGGGATTACGGGATTAGCAGTTTCTTTTTTGTGGAATAACCCACGGAGGTAAGGGAGAACATAACGGTCAAGACCGATTTTTCCGGCGTTAGCGGCAGCTACGACGATAAGTACTTCAAGCAAGAGCATTTGTGCGTTGGTGCTTACTGTACCCGAGAATAGGAAGGCTGCGTTCATGACCAGTCCCATCAGGGCTGCGAAAGTAGTGAATGTTCCGAGCAACAGGCCCAGGCCTACCAAGAATTCACCGTAAGGAACCATAACGTTGAAGATGTCTACGTTAGGAAGTGCTACATGTTGCAGGAATGTGGCCCACCATCCTTGAACGGCTGCGTGTTCTCCGGTACTGTTAGCGATCGCTCCATTCAAGAAGCCCGCGGCGTCGAATCCGCCTGTGATTTTGTGCCAACCGGCTGTGATCCATTGGTATCCAAGGTATATCCGAAGTACGGTTAAAAACCACATTGCGTATTTGTTAGTTCTGAGGAAATTGTTAAACATAATTACCACTCCTTGTGATTTGTATTTGTTTGTTTTTTGGATGATCATCTTTGATGTCTTAAGTATAAGTGATTATTTTCACATGATATGTGATTTAAATCACAATTATAAAAATTTTAGTATTTTAATTTGATTTAACATTGAATTGAAAGTTTAAATTTATGATTGCTTTGCGGTAGGAGGCTATATTTAACATATGATCAAACAAACACCAAACGGGAGGTAAACCTAAGATGAGACTGTCCAACAAAGTGGCGATCGTGACCGGTGCGGGTTCCGGCATGGGAAGAGCAATTGCGGAATTGTTTGCCAAAGAGGGAGCCAAGGTGGTAGTGTCGGATGTTAATGAGGAACGAATTAATAAAGTTACGGCGTCCATAAAGGAGGCTGGAGGCGAGGTATTAGGAATCATGGCCAATATGGCCAAGGAATCCGATGTGCAGCAATTGATAGACCGGACTGTGGATGCTATGGCACCGTAGACATTTTGGTCAACAATGCGGGAATCATGGACAACTTTATCCCGGTCGGAGAAATCACGAACGAACACTGGGAACGAGTCCTTGGAGTCAATCTCAATGGGCCGATGTACGCTTCGCGCGCAGCAATCCGGATTATGCTGGACAAAGGGAAGGGTGTCATCGTCAACAATGCCTCTGTCGGCGGACTGTTTGGAGCAAGAGGCGGTGCAGCTTATGTGGCTTCTAAACACGGTTTGATAGGACTTACGAAAAATACGGCTGCTGTATACGGTCCGAAAGGAATTCGCGTGAATGCCATTGCTCCGGGCGGTGTAAACACGGCCATCGGAGGGACGATTACCGCGCCGAATCAGCTTGGCATGGAGGCTATCGGGCGGGCAGGAAACGCCCCTATGGGGGAAGCGGAAGAAATCGCCTATGCCGCACTGTTCCTAGCGTCCGATGATGCCAGCTTCATAAACGGAGCTGTGCTTACGGCGGATGGCGGTTGGACCGCACACTAAATCAATATGACTGAAGCCCGGCGCAGGATTTGCGCCGGGCTCTATTTTTCATTTATCCGCTGTCCGGTTTGATACATCCGCTTGTTCCTGTCGTTGATTCTTGTCTTGTTGGTCTTCCTTCGGATTATTCAGCAAGACGTCGACTACCTCCGCCAGCATATCTGTGGAGGACACGGAATTGTCCGGGACGGGGATCGGGTTTACGCCTGGACCGCGGTCCAGACCTTCAAACTTATCTTTTTCCTTACTCATATCATCCTCTCCTTTCCGAAAAATCCTTGTCTTAGGGTGTGCGCAGCCTTCCACTTCTATGTAAACCGATAACCCCCAGAGTGAGCCTTGAATCAATGGAGCTTCGTTTACGCAAACAGTAGAAAATACATCAGGAAAAAGAGCAGGCCAAATATAATCAGCATCAAAATAAGCATGAGGCTTACGATAATATAAGAAGACCGGAAGATATTCCGGTTGATTTGTCCCCGTTTGAGCCTGTACTCCAGGGTTGCTGCGATAATGATCGACGTTCCGAAAATAAGGGAACCCATGCCCGTTATAATGGAGAACAGCCTGGCGATTTCGCTATAGGTAGAGTTAAAAACAAGTCCGGCGGCCAGGAACCCTATTCCGATGATGGAGATGCTCGTACGGATCCAAGCGAGGAAAGTCCGCTCATTCGCCAAGTGTTGCTGAACGAAGCGATTTTCGGCAGAAGATTGATCTTCCATGCTATCCCTCCTTTGTCACCTATACATTAACCATATTCTCCGCCATGTTCTCCTTATGAACGGTTGGCAAGGAAATGGAGAAGGGGGCGCCTTCTCCATCAATGAATTCATGTGAGCCTGTTAAGGCATTAATGGCTGACCTTGATATGGTTCTTCGGCGCAACCTTGTGTGAAAGCAATTCCGAGATTGTAACGAACGAGTATCCGCGTTTTTTTAGCTCGGGGAGAATGATTTTTAATGCTTCCGTGGTTTGATTGCTGTTATGGACAAAATCATGCATCAAAATAATATCGCCATTCCTAGCATTGTTCAGCACCTTGTTCGCGATCCGCGAGACACCGGGGGATCTCCAATCATTCGTGTCCTGGTGCCAAGACCAAAGCACCATCTGTAAATGATGTTCCTTGGAAAGATGAATGATCTTTTCATTATAGTAGCCTCCAGGTGGCCGGAAGAGCACTGGCTTTTGCCCCGTTGCCTTATAAATGGCATCCTGGGTCTTGATGAGTTCATCTTCCATAACGTTGCCGGGTAGGCCCTGGAAGGAGGGGTGGCGGAAGGAATGATTGGCGATTTCGTGCCCTTCCTGCAGCTCCTGACGGACAACTTCGGGGTAACGCTCCACCCGGTCGCCGACCAGGAAGAAGGTCGCTTTAGCTTCATATTGCTTTAGAACTTCCATAATTTTTAATGTTTGCTGGGGGTCGGGACCATCGTCAAAAGTCAGGGCCATGTATTTCTCTTCGGTCGGCACCTCCCACACAATGTCGCCCCGCTCCTCATAATAGCTGCGGTCTTTCATCTGAGCAGCGGGGTAGGGAGAAGCTTTAGCCTGCAGCGGAGACGAAACTGCGGACAAGGCAATAACAAGGGCGAGCACAGTTCGTTTTTTAAACATTGATACATTTTCCTCCATTACAGAACATGTTGTCATCCAACGCAGCTGGATGCGGCCATCCTCAAGATTTCTTTATTTTGCTTCACGGGGGTGATTTTATCCAAGGTCGCGGTAAAAAAGGTTTGACATCAGCTCCCCGCCCTGATAAGATAAATTTTGTCTTCACTATATATCTGATCTGTTAGCTCAGCTGGGAGAGCACCATCTTGACAGGGTGGGGGTCAGTGGTTCGAGCCCACTACAGATCATAATTCCTTATAGGACAAGGGTTTTCGGGCAATTATAACCATTAATAAAAATGGTGGTCAATCGAAAACACTTTATCAAAACAGGAAACCACTATTCTAATTGTTTTAAATAACAATAGGATGGTGGTTTTTCTCATGCTTTTAAAGTTCGCCTTAAATGAGTTCCAAAATGATCGTGAGTATCGTAACCTTTCCCCTCGTACTATCTCTAGTTACATGGCATCCCTTGAGGAATTTCATGAATTTTGCGTTAGCCATGAAGTAATTAATCTTGAGGACTGCACCGCTTCCCTTGTTAAAAATTATCTTGTCCATTGTGGCAAGAACCGCAAAAACAACCCAACCACTGTAAACAGCAAACTTCATATTTTGAAAATCTTCTTTAATTACTTTGAATATGAAATGGAGTTGTTCACGGCTAAGACTAACCCAACGAAGAAAATCCCTTATGCCAAAGAAGAAATCAAAATCGAAGTTTTTTCGGACGAACAAATCAAGCAGATTTTGAATTATTACAAACGTTTAAAGCATCGTGACAAAACTCTTTATGCCTATAGGGACTATTTTTTAGTCGTCTTTATGTTAGGTTCGGCGTGTCGCTTAGGCGAAACCGTTAATTTGCGATGGATGGATGTTGATCTAAACAATCAAGTCATCACCGTAACAGGTAAAAAAAGAGTTGCTAGTAGTATCCCAATGACTGATTCGTTAAAAAAAGAATTTCTGGAGTATAAACTGTTTTGTGAACAGCATTTTAAGCAATTACCCGAATACGTCTTTACTTGTCGCAAAGGAAATCAACTCACTGACAATGCGGTTAAATGTATCTTTAAACATCTGAAAGCAAACATGAACTTTAAAAATGTACGTGTATCAGCACATACACTGAGGCATACCGCTGCCCACCGTATGCTTATGTCTGGTGCTTCAGTTGCCTTTATACAGAAGTTTTTGCGTCATGCTAATGTGAATATGACCCTTAGATACTTTGCTTTGTGGGGGAGTGCCATGAAGGAACAGAACGATTTACACAATCCACTAAACACGATGAAATTCTAAGGCGGTAATAACATGACCGAACAAATCAATGACCTTCTGGACACACAAATCAGCCTGAACCGTTTGATCTGGCTCATGGACGATGAAACTTATGACCGTTTGTTTGAACTCACTAGACAGCATTTAAGGCTTGCTAAGGAAGGGATTGAACCTTATACATCCCCTGAACGTAAAACGGCTCTAAAGCAGGAAATTGAGCATCTTAGGACTGAACGAGAATCTATCATCATAAACTATGAAAAAACTATCCAATGGGAGGAAATGAAATGACTACTACTAATATTGTCGTTGATTCTAAAAAGGCGGTTACTGACACTATGCAAAAGCAATACCCACATGTACGCTTTACGCTATCAATTGACCAATGCCAAGGTGAATATTGGATTGAATTAAAAGTGTTTGACTTCCTATTTACCGATACATTAGAAAAGCACCTGAACAAGGTTTCTAAACTTCCTGTTTATGTGGATGATGTTGAATCCACTAAACTGAAAACACAAATCAATGACCGTTGTAAACAACAAGGTTGCCGGGAATTAACTCGTGTAACAGGATGGAACGGGCAACCGATCTATGAAACTTATCATCACGGGATTGACTATAATACAGCACGAATTGAAATCCTAACCGAGCAAATCAACGCAACAATGAAAGAACTTGTTCATGAAGCATCTGACCGCAATACAGTCCTTGAACGGCGTTTGACAATCAGAAAGACGCTAACACAACTAAGACAAGCCAAACGCAAACTGGCTGAACAGCCATATGAGTATATTTCATAATTGAATTGTTCTTTGTTCTAGGCAGGGTTCATACCCTGTCTTTTTATTTTGTACGAAATCACTATTAATACATTATATATTATTTTTATATAAACACCGACAATTGAGAGTACACTTTACCAAAATAATTCGATTCATTGCGAGTTCATATTTCCTTAATTCTATTGAACTTTGCTACCATGGCAAAATATAATCTTTCCTCATTCTCTCCCACCGTTCCATTCAATAAACCGAAATCCCTTGATTTATAAGGTATTCTTAGAGTATCGCTATAAAATAGATAATCGCCTTTAAGGGAACAACGCTTTGGTCTAGTTTTGGTGATGTAATTGTTGAAAACCTAAAGAGAAATATTGATATGGGACTAGACGATGGACATATACAATGCGAAGTATGTGGAACAAGATCGGTAATCAGAGGTAGAAACAATCGAATTTGTGAGACCTGCTGGAAAGACTATAGAAGGGAATATAAAAGAAAAAAACAAAGAGAATACAGGTCAAAAGCGTAATTCCTGTGGACACTTTTACTTTTTTATAAATCCCTATAAACATTGACTTTTTTAACACATCTCAAAGAAATGTCCATGATTGCTTATAAAACATAGCATCAAAAAAACCTTATAAAATAAAGGTTTTCACTTCTAGAAGGATAAATATACTCAAAAACGTAATCGTCTTTAAGGGAGAGCATGTTTCATACCTAATTTCCAAAGTACAGAGGATGATATATGCCCTGCCTTTAATTGTTCAATTTTCACCAAAAACGACACACTTATTGAATCAGAATGTTCAATTATCCCTTTGTTTATAAGGGTTTATTGTACTTGGTCAAGGTCTCCATATGATAAGGGTAATAAAATTAGAAATTAAGACAGTTTAGAAAATACCAAAAAAACCTTGAACTCGTTGCTCCACAAGGCTTTCCAGGCTTTAATCGAATTCTATTTATCAGTAAGGATACAATGAAAAAAGTAGAAGTTTAGAAAACAACAAATAGCCCTTAAACCCCTTACTCCACAAGGCTTCTCGGGTTTTAGTTAAATTCTATTTATCAGTATGGATACAGGTGATCAAATAAGAAGAAAAACGTACCGCTCTTAAGATAAATATAATGAAAAAACCTATATAAACAAAGGGATTTTTGAGTTGACCAAAGGTATACATATGATAGGAGTAATAAAAATAAAAACTAGCGGTTTAGAAAACATCAAAAAACCCTTATGCGGTAAGGCTTTGCAGGCTTCTCAAAAAAAGTTTATATTATGATAGAATACACACAAATTCCAACCGCAAGAAATATTGTGCTGAGTGCTGGAAGGAAATTAATAGGGAACAGATCAGAGATAGAGTAAGAAAGTATAGGAAAAATAAATAAATATAATAATGTAACGGTTTAGAAAACAACAAAAAATCCTTATGCATCAAGGCTTTGGGGTGTTTTCTAAAAAGTTTATATAATGATAGAATACATGTGAATTTTATCTTTCATTGAGTTTATAGCCTACTCTATAACCTGAATGAAGGGTGAAAATCCTTCACTTCCATAATAATATGTATCCAAGTATTGAGATGTTCCATTTCGGAATGTCTCTTTTTTTCTAAATTTTTTTACTTGGATAACTGAAAGGAGAAGTCAAGTGGAGTTTACAGACGAACAAATAGCCATTGTTGAACAACAAATTGCGGAAGCAAAAGCACAATGGGAATCTGATATTCTCAATCCGGTATTGTCTGAACGTGATGACCTACTTCAATATAAGCCGATTGAAAAATCAGTTGCAGAAAAGGCAATTGAGCAACGTGAACGGGAATTGTTTAAAAAGGAACTGTCCATTGAACTTAAAGCCAATGGATTAGAGGACTTTGCCGAGTTTATTCAAGTTTCAAATATGGATGAACTCAAAACAAAAATGGAAGCATTGAACACTGTTCTTGAAGCAAGAAAAGTGAATACTGCCTTTGTTCCTGGTGACAGAAAACAAACTAACCCATATGAGCAAGCAGCAAAGAACAATGATGTTGTCGGTATGATTGGCGCAAAAATCAATAAACTATTCAACTAAAATTTATGAAAAGGATGATCAATTATTATGTTTAAGACAAATAACCTAACTAACAGCGAGTCTATCTCCTTGGCAAAAGAGATTGTCAAAATTGGCGTTGCCGATACACCTCTTACTTCCCTTCTATTTGCTAAAGGGCTGACTGAACGGGCGAACGGTACGGTTCATACATGGAGGGAGAAATCTTACTCCAACGATGCAGATGTATCTGTAATCGAAGGTAACGAGGATGTAAAGTTCTATCAATCTGGACGTGCTGAAATGTCCAACGTGCTGGAACTGTTCCAGAAGGGTGTTAGTGTGAGCGGGACTTCCCAAGCCATTAATATCAACGGTCAAGGCGATATTTTTAGTAGCGAGATTGCAGACCGCCTTACAGAGTTGAAAACCAATATCGAAAAACAAGTTACTAAAGGTGTTAAAAATGAGGGTTCCACTACTCCATTCATTCGCCGTATGGCTGGACTCGAAACCTGGGCTGACCCTGCAAATCTGGTTACTGGTGCAACGGTTGGTAAAATTACAGAAGCAGAAGTAAAAGCAACGGTTAAAAAGTTGTGGGATCAAGGACTTCCAACAGGTGAATACTTTGCATTGGTTAATGCTGACCTGAAGGAGCAAATTGATGCCTTGTACAAAGACAAATACAATTATGTTGCTCAAACGAATGTATTCGGGATTGTAGTTGACGTAATTCGGACAAATTTTGGCAATTTGAATCTTCTGCTTAGTCGCCATGCTTCTGCTGACAAGATGACAATCTTTGACCCTAATGCTCTCTCCCTTGCATTCTTGCGTGATCCACAGTTTGAAGCATTGGCCAAAACTGGTGACAGTGTTAAAGGTCAAGTAATCGCAGAGGGAACACTTAAAGTAGCAAGTAAGAAAGCCGTAGCACAATACACTCTTAAAGCCTAATACATAACATGAGAGAGTGGGGATTCTTCCCTGCTCTCTTTTTCTATTAAATTTTTTTAGGGAGATTATTTCAATGAATGAACGGATGGAGTGGAAAATCAAACGAATCCAAAAAGGCATTAAACAAAACGATGTTGCTAAACATCTAAATTGTAGTTGTACCCTACTTTCTCTATTCGAGAATAACAAAGGTGAAATGTCAAATGAACGAATTAAACATTATAAACAATTCATTAATGATTACTCAAAGCAATGACTAAACTAAGGAAGGTGTCAAAGTGTACGGATTGAATCTGGCTCCCTTTGGTATGGAAGACGGTTAAAGCATCTTTTAATCAAATACACTAAAGGGAGTAACAAAGTCGGAGTTAGATGATTCTTAGCATCTAACATGATTAAACAATTAAAAAGCAAATTTCCAGCATGGACAAATGACCAGCAACAAGGCAAATATGATCTATGTTTATCGAATGATTTAGATTCCCTTCTATCCTGCTTGTATCTGAAACATGTCAAGGGATATGAGATAAATTACTTCTACGACTTCACAGCACTATATAATGCCAATAACACAGGTAAACCATTAATAGGCGTGGATATGGCGTTAGAACGTGGCAAGGTATGGGATAATCACATAACTAAACTAAGCAGATCAGACAAGGTAAACCCTGATTCAGCAAACGTAAATGCTGTAACAGGAATAAGCCGAGATAACTATTACACTAAATATTGTGGCTCTACATTGCTTCAAATCATTAGTTTCTATAATATTCCGCTGCCTTTAAGCCGAGAAGGTAAAATAATACTACTTGCCATAGATAGCACGTTTTTAGGGTATTTTCATAATGATTTTCGGGCTATAAATCGAAACTGGCTGGAACAGTTAGAACTATATGAACTATTACATATGTTGGATTCAGGAATACATAAATCAGAATTTTACAGAGTCAAGCAACAATACAACCTGGACGCACCAATCAAGGTAAACGAAAACGGAATATTAGAAACTGAAATTGACCTTGCAGCCATGCAGGGCTTTTTTGATTTTCCTTTAAGTTTATCAGCAGAGAAATTTAATCAAACATATACCTTTAACCAAACATCAAAATTTGAGATGGACAGAAATAAAGAGTTTAGCAAGCACAATATAAACGGCTTGTTTAGTATCGCATTAACTCACAAAAACAAATTCAAATATACATCAGGGATTAAGGCGGTTTAATAAATGTATATACAACAATGGGCATTTTGACCCTATTTTGTATATACAAAAATCATAGGAGGGTAATTGCTAAATGGGAAGATATGAATTGCATGATTACAATAAAAAGAAATTGCGTCAGATTAGAATATCAGATGCCGAAATGGATTATCTGGGAAATCCTAATTCAGCATGGATGAGGAAGGCAATGATGAATCAAAGATATGTAGAGTTAGTTTTTGAAAAGATCGAACGTGAAGGTATCACGATGGAACAATATATTGACAGTTTGTTTATATATCCAAACGGAGAGCCGAAACCAATTAAACCAGAAGGTAAGTTTAAATTCCTTTTGTATTCGTTCTTTGCTGATAACCGAGATGATGACTATTTTAGAAAAGCATAGTGATTTATTTACTAGAGACAGTTCAATACGGGCTGTCTCTTTTATTATTAAAATTTAAGGAGAAATGACTAAATGGAACGAGATAATAATTTTTTCTACATTTACGACAAGGGACTAGTTAAACATCTGCGCTATGACAAAGGAATTGAGTTTAATTGTACAGGTTTAAATGTTCGGACTCATGACCAATTTTGGCAGTTTACAAAATCGGATGAATTGTATCAGGCGGTAACATCTTTCCTATCCGAACGCAAAAACAAATAATTAAACAAGGGAATAACTTTCAATGGAGGATAATGAATGAAGGAAGTAATTAAAAAACTAAGTGACTTATACATAATTCAGCGTGGACACTACCTAATTCAATATAAAGAGGGATACGGTCAATATAAGACAGGACAAATAAACAAAAGCGGTAAACGTGCTAAGTCATTAGCAGATTGGCAATTTGAGAAACACTTGAATGGTGAATTAACAGTTGGTACATTTGGCGGCAAACTAAAAAGCAAATTTATGACGTTTGATGTAGACTTTCCTTCTGGTTTGGAAATGGCGAAATGGATTACATATAAAATCACTAAGACCCTGGATGATCTAGGGATTCATACATATTACGTAAGTTTCAGCGGCAACAAGGGTTATCATATTGATTTATTCTTTGAAGATTTAATCCTGATAGACCATGCACAGCAATTTTTTGATTACATTGTAAAGAGATCCGGTGTACTCCACTTCTCTGATACAGGAAACAAAGTTGAGTTTAGAGTTACCGACAAATTAGGCGTTAAATTACCACTTGGAACACATCAGAAGACAGATAACTATTGCGGATTTTGTAACGTTGAAGATGGATTAAAGGTAATGGGCGAGGCACAAAGTGAAGAATATTTATTTACGGTTCAAAAGATGAAATCAGAAACAATCCTAAACATCATTCAAGCCGAGGATGTAGACGATATTGAAACGGCTGAGATGGTTAAGACCGAGGATGCTATAAGCCCACATAAACCATTAAAGAACTATGACCAGTCAGAGGATTATTCAATTGATCGGGCGATTGACCTATTGCAAAACGGATTAAAGTTTAAAGGCAGCCGAAACAATTCACTGTTTTTGATTGGTTTGTATCTGAAATATCAAGGTTTAGACCTAGAGCAATGCAAACTGGAATTGAATAACTGGATGGAGCGACAGAATCCAGAATTGTACTCTACCCCACTTAAACAATGTTACAAAGAAATTGATGCCATGATCAATAACATGTTCAGCAAGAATTATAATTTGAGTGCTGGCAATAAAGATTTAACTGTAACGCTAGAAGAAATCAAGTGGATTATGGAAAATTGCCCAGAGAAGAATCAGAAATTGATTACATATGCCATGCTGATACACTCAAAACGTCATGCAAACGTGCAAGGCGTTTTTTATTTTCCATTTAAGGATATTGAAGCCGCAACAGGAATTGTAGAAAAGACAGTTAGAACACAAGTTAATAAATTAAATGAATTGAATGTCCTAGAAATTAGAGACCGGAACCGGATTCAGAAAGGTAAGGGATTGCAGAAAAAGTTGCCAAATTTGTACCGTTTGAACTTAGTGCAAAATTCTCTAAGTAAGAATGAATCCAAAATATATATGACTCAGAAACAGAATGATATTGAAATGTGTTTGAAGTTCTATTTTACAGATAAGGAATTAAAGAAGATGCTTCCAAGACGACAATTTGAAAGTCTGATTGGTTAATATTTTCCCGATATAGTTCTAATACCTTTAGTTCTAGGGACTTTTAAAGATTCCTAAACTCCCTAAATATATATAAATAATGTATTATAGGTAATTTCGTACAACTTTTATAAAAGGAGATAATTCTACAATGAAAATTAAAATGAAAAAACTAATGACTGAAGGATTCTATGCTCTTGTGATTGCTTGCCTTTATATATTGACCGGGTACATGCTTGCTACTGTATATGTGGCTGTTCGTGATCTGGTTAAGGCGATATATCATCTTTGTATTGGAGGGTAAAGACTATGACATTAAATGAAGTGCTGAAAGGATTATCAAATCGCAAGCAATTATATATTAAATACAAATTTAATCTGTGGTGGATGGATAAAGAACGACCGCTAACAGAGGAACAATTTTTACATATGTGCGACCTGAAAAGCATGGCAACTTTCAAACGATGGGAGCGCACACCGGAATATAAACACGTTGTTTCTTGTGTGTTGGCTGCCAAACAAGCCAATGACCTGATTCAAATATATGAAGCATTGAAGGCAAAAATTGATAAAGACCCTAACCCTAAAGACATTGATATGATGTTGAAGTTGATGAAGGAAATCAATCTACATAACAAAGAAGCGGAGAAGTTTTTCAATCATATTGATGATGAAGAGGATGATTTAGATATTTAGAGGATGGAGCATTTTGCTCCTTCCTGTAAGGGGGTGATGAGTTGGAACGAATAGATATATTCATAAAATCAATCGCTGGCGTTGTGGCTGGATTAGTGTCATGGATGATCGGCGGTTTTGGATTAGTATTTACTGTGTTGCTTGGATTGATGGCGCTGGACTTTATAACTGGTTTTATGGTTGGGATTTATCAGAAGAATATCAATAGTCGAATCGGAACAAAGGGATTATTAAAGAAACTATACATAATATTATTGATTGGCGGCGTGTACTTAATTGAGGTTGGAATATTACAAAGCAAAGGCATTATTACAGATGGCGTTTCTGGTGCTTTTTGCGTAATTGAATTTGTTAGTTTAACCGAGAATGGCGGTAAACTTGGCATTCCCCTACCTAAGAAGGTTAAAGATATAATTCTGGTACTAAACAATAAAGAGAAACAGGAAAATACATAGAACATGCAAGGCACTTCTTCAACCGGGGGAAGTGTCTTTTTGTTGTTCAGAAAGGAGATTAAGTTGAGTACAGCAACAACAAAGAAGAAAAGCAAATTTGATATTGTAATGGATGATTTTAAACTGTTTTCACGTAACTTTGTGAAGATCGTTGACAATGAAGGTAATACAATCCCATTTATTTTGAATAAGGAACAATCAGACTTTATTGACCAGATGAGCAAGTTTAATATAATCGCCAAAAGTCGACAAATTGGTTTTTCGACAATGTCGCTCGGACTCGCCCTTTTTAATGCTGTCAAATACCCCAATACCAGTTACATGATCGTTTCATTATCTGGGGAATCAGTCACCGCACTATTTGAACGGTTAAAGTTCATGAATGATAACCTTCCAAGGGAGAAATATAAATTCCCTGATACGGTTCGGGATAATCGGGGGGAACTGTTACTTTCAAATAACTCACGGGTTCAGATAGCGGCATCAGATGGTAAACAAATTGGACGAGGAAATACATATCAGTTTGTATTGTTGTCAGAGTTTGCTTTTTATGGTGGAGATCAATCAAAGGTATTGACCAGTGTTGAGCAGTCACTAGCCAAGAATCCAACCAGTAAACTCGTGATAGAAACAACTGCCAACGGAACCGGCAACTATTACTATGACCTTTTCATGAGGTCGTGGAAAGGTAAAACGAACTACAAAGCGTTCTTCTATGGTTGGACAAGTGATGCATATAAAGAACAATTTAAATTTGAACACGATATAGCAGAAGAATGGTACAGAAGCCAAAACAAAGGGAAACGGCTAAGTAAAGACGATTTAACCAAAGAAGAACAGCGGATTTATGACATGGGTGCAAATTTGCGCATGTTAATGTGGCGGCAGTGGAAACTGTCCAGCATGAGTTTAACGGACTTTCAGACCGAATTTCCATCATATCCAGAAGAAGCATTTAAAACCAGTGGACAGAATGTTTTTTCCCAAGCCAAGATTTTAGAACGTTTGGAAAATATCCCTGAACCATTAACAAGGGACGAACTCAAAGGTGAATTGCCTGAAAGTCTGATGAAATATATAGGTAAAGGTTTGAGTGTCTACCATTTACCTAAACGTGGTGTGAGATACTACGGTGGAAGTGATATTTCAAGCGGTTCAGGTGGAGATTCATCTACTTTATCGCTAATGGATGCCGATGGTGTCCAAGTATTAGCGTTTAATCATAATAAAGTAAGTGTTTATGAGATGGCAGAAGTATTGAATACCATATGCAGATGGTTCAATTATGCTTATTTAGCCGTGGAGAAGAACAGTTTCGGACTTCCTGTAATTGAACGACTTAGAAATGATCACGGGTATCAAAACCTTTATAAACATAAAACCTTTGACAAAAAAGGTAATAGGAAACTTGCTTTAGGATGGCTTACAACTGAAACAAGTAAGGCAATTCTAATAAGCGATTACAAAGAATCATTTGAGAAGGGTTTAATCCTGATTAACGACAGGGAAACCCTTCAGCAAATGATTCTTTTTATTGAGGTAAACGGCAAAATGGGAAATAAGCGTGGAGATAAAAACCATGATGACATGGTAATTGCGGCGGCTTTATCAGTTCAAGCAAGAAAGAATAATAAATGGTATGTATAAAGGAGTTGTATAAATGGGAACTATTAATGATTTTATAAGCGATTACGGATATAACAATGATTGGTTTGTTGAATTTGTCAATGATACAGTGAACCAACAGCGAGTGAATAAAGTGCTGGATGTCAAAGAGTATTTAGCAGGTAAACATGCCATAAACAAGCGACCGCCAGAGATGTTTAATAATAAGCCATTTATCCCAAGAAAGATTGTTCTCTCCTATGCTAAACGGTTGCTTGAGTTTGGGACGGCGTATCTGATCGGTAATAAGGTTACTCTAACTGGCAATGAGAAGGTTGTAAATGCTGTATCAGCGATTTATAAGAACGGCTATGATAAGATCAATTTTGACATTGTACATAATGTAAATCGCTTCGGAAACAGTTATGAGTACACATATATTAAGGATGGCAAGATTACCAGCAAACTAATTGATGCAGCAGATAGTTTTCCGGTGATTGATTCAGAAAATGAATACATTGCTTTCGTCGAGAGTTACACAACGGCAAATAATGTTAGTGTTTATAATGTGTATTATCCTGACCGAGTTGAGAAATACAGTAATGCTGGCGGTGATCTGCATCATAGGGGAACATATAATAATCTAACTGGTTTGCCTGTAATATATCGGAATGATAATCCTATTGATGATGTGTTTGGTAGAAGTGATTTAGATGATTATATGAGTATTCTGGATTCGATGGAAGATCTCTTGTCCCGTAGTGTGGATGCCTTCTATAAATATATAACTGGGATTCCAGTGGTTACTGGACAACAATTAAAGGGCGATGGATTACCGACTGAAATTGTTGGCGGTGGCTTGGTATTAGATAGTGATTCAACGTTTGAGTTTATACAGAACAAGTTTGATCATGCTGCCTTTGAAACGTTGTATAAACATTTGATGACCAGTTTGTTGGATGTGAGTAGCACGCCTGGCGTTGTCATTGGGAAAGTTGACATTAGCAATTTGTCAGAGGTTTCAATCAAACTACTCTTTAGTCTATCGAACCTGAAAGCAATGATGACCGAGAAGTTTATACGTGAAGGAATGAAACAAAGACATGAGAAGTTTAGACGATTGTTAGAGATGCAGGGTAAACGGTTCACTGATCAGGAATGGGATACACTAGATGTGGCGTTCCAGTATGCTATGCCACAAAGTGAGAAGGATATTATCGATAACCTGTCCAAGTTGAGAGAAATGGGTGCTATTAGTATTCAGAGTATCCATGAACAAGCACCGTATATAACTGATGTGAATAGTGAGATGGTTAGATTAGGTGAAGAAGGAACAAAGGTTCATGTTGAGAGTCAATATATTTAAACAGTTTAAATAAATGATATTGGATAGTTTAGGGATGGACAGATTAAGCAAAAACGTTGATGGAATATAGTATACTAATGGGGGTATATAGTCAAAAGTTTCACGCCTGTTATTATATAATTTAGTATCAGGTACTAATACATTTATATTATATGTATAATAAGCAACCGAATTTTTTACTTTTCATTCGATTTTTTAGCGATTTCCGGTCTTTCTATCCTCTTCCGTCCAATTCCCCGATTCCTAGGCCTATCTGCTATATAAGATACATTGTATACCATATAGACCATTATAGAGAGTAGATAGTGGTCTATTTTTCAATCAATTTATGGTAATTCGGCAGATTTGGCTTCTAATTTGTACTATTTGTATGATCTGATGGGTAGAAGGCAGGGATTCGGGGGATTGAACGGGTATATGACGGTGAATGATTGATGTAAAACTTTATAATATATAGGCGATTTTATAAATATATCCACTACCTCAACTCGAAAATGAGGGGCTGTAGCATACTCAATTACCCATGAATTTAGTTTTAAAAAATGGGAAAATAAAAAATAGAAAAAGGAAAATATCCCCTTATATCGAATGGTTTAGATGAAAGTAATAATTCAATATAAGGGGAGATAACATTGGAAATAAAACCATCCAAAGGTGAGAAGATTTTTTTATGGATTGTGGGAATCATTTTATTCATTATTGCTTCAATGATATTTAATTAAAATGAAAGATGGAAAAGTGACCCCAGCAGCAGTATTGATCATCTTTATAATCTTGATGCTAATAACAGCAGCACTTTGGTTTATCCCTGCAGGCGCACGGAGATTTTTTATACTCATAGAATTTTTCACAATGCTATACTCTGTTTCAAAAGTAAGTCGCTAATATGCAAGAATAGTCCTCCTAGACCACTATCCTATTATTTCTCTAATTCCATAGACCTAATTTGTCGATAATGATATGATTATGGAAAATATTAGGTTTGGGGGAATGTGGGAATGAGGAAGAAAAAAGTGATTATTTTATCTCTTGCGATTATTACAGTTTTAATCGTAATTGTATTATCTGTTTTTTTAATTCAATTTAATCAAGAAGAGAAAGAATCTCAATACATAGTAAATGCACAATCAATTGTATATCAAATGTCAACTAGCATCATTAAAGCCTCTGAAGTATCGAGTTATTATTTAGGTTTTTGGGAACACTTTAATGAAAGTAAGAATGGAATTATCATTCAGGATAACAAAGGAAAGTCAACTAACTATAAAAATATAAATGATTTGATTTCAAGTAGGGTTAAATATAAACAACCAGTCATTGAGGAGTTAGTTGATGAAAAGAATTCCATTTATAAAAAACTTAAAGAATTGAATAATCCACCAAAGAAATTTGAGGATGCCTATAATTTGCTCGTTGAGATGTTTCAACTTTATTCCGATGCTATTGATAATGCAAAGAGTCCATCAGGTAGTTATGTTTCATTTACACAAAGTGTAGAAAACATTTTATCCAATTTCACAAAAAAACATGAAGAGTATAATTTGAAATACTAATACTAATTAATATTCTAACCGCCAATCAGGGCGGTTATTTCTTTCCCTAAAACTCAGTCGCATTCTGCGATTGACTTCAAAACTCAATAACGAAACGTTATCCACTAAATTAAAGGAGCAATCAAAATGAATAATCTCGAACGTTTAAAATTAGAAACAAAAGGAATTACCCTATCACCGGAAGAGTTATCTGTCTACTTAGCCGAGGAAGGTATTACTAATCCAGACGCTGAATATGATGCTTCATCCAGTACATCCAAACGAAAAATATATGCCGCTGCTCTTTCTATTTTGAATAGTGTGGCAAATAATATCTCGCTAATGAAAAATTATAAAGAAGATGATATTTCTGTTTCGGATTTCTCAGAATCCCTTTCTCAGCGCATAGACCAACTTGAACGTAAACTTAGAAGCATGGCGATAAACGAATCAGAAACTGGTTCTAATACGTTTATGTTGTTCAATCGCTAAGAGGAGAAGCCGAGAGCGATCCAATTAGAAAGGGTAGGATTGCTGGGTTCTTGAAGGAGTACTGGGCAATTAAGAATGGCGGAGATAGAAAATCAGAAGACCAAAATGGTCCACTGAAAACTTTAGGAGACATTGCAGAATACATAGGTGAATCACAAACCAATACTAAGCGCCTAGTTAAACTCAATTCCCTTATCCCTCAACTCCAAAAACTCGTATCTGCCGGTGTTTTAGGTACTACCGCTGCTGAACAATTGGCATATAGAAAGGAATGTGTAAATGATAAATCTATTTGAAAGTACTACTGAGGATTTTTCTTTCCTACTTGATCAAATGGGCAACGATGTTTTAATAAATGATAATCCAGTTAAAGCCTTGATCACAAACACCAATCTGGAGCAAATATACGATGATCGCCGTATTACAAGCCTATCACCATTTAGCCGTGGTGATATTGTTTTATTTAACGGTAAAAAATACATAGTTATATCAGAAGTCACCGAAAAACGTTATACCAAGTACAAGGGAATTATAAGATTCCTTCCTCATACAATCATAGTTAATTCAGAGAGTCGTTTTTACACTCTGGATTGTTATATTAATACAAGCGATTTGGGTATAACCTCTGGGAAGGTACTTACACTAGCAGATGGCGAGATAACTGTAAATTGTAGTAATTACTCAATAGATTCTGACCTTAAAATCGGTGCTAGGTTCCTGCTTAATGGTGGAGCATGGAAATGTACGGGAGTAGATGATTTTAGTAAGCCCGGAATGGTTGCATTAACCTGTGTTAAGGATTCGATTCTGCCGACAGATGATTTAATTAATGGTATTGCTGGCGGTTTAGGTATTTCGGTTAATATCACAAACAGTAACTTTGATGTGACCATAGACAGCACATATCAATTGACCTGGACAAGCACAAATAACGCACCTGTTCGATTTGAATCGTCAGATGAATCAGTTGCTACGGTTGATGTTAATGGGCTTGTAACAGGGCTTACAACTGGTAATGTGACGATTACAGTCTATCATGCACAATTAGAGCAGATTAAAGACACCATTACTTTAATGGTTAAGGATGTGCCTGTATCATACACGCTTGAGATAACCAGCAGCAGTAAACCGGGAGAAGTCACAAAAGGACGAACAAAAACGTATGAAGCGATTGTTAAACAAGGTATAGATATTGTAAGTGATCAGCCCGTTACATGGAAAATTACAGCAGACGATCAGACATCAACAACGGCATTAGCAACCATTACAAGCCAAACGGGAACATCATGCGTTGTAAGCGGAGTTAATTTGGGCTATGTACAATTAAAAGCAACATTGGTTAGTGATCCGACAGTATTTGCTTGGCAACGGATTCAGGTTAAGAGTGCAATATAGACCACTAATCATAGGAATTTTTAGCGACCACTTTACATTTTTGAATGACCATCTTATAATAAAAATTAATGAAACAATTGAATAGTGGTTACTGATTAATAATGTGGATGAATACTAACCCCTTGCCATATCTGGCTTTCAGTTTAATTGACAGGGTGGGGGTCAGTGGTTCGAGCCCACTACAGATCATACTTAAGAACCCTTACAGCGTAAGGGTTCTTTGTTTTTTTACTTACAGTTATCTTGACGCAAAAATAAGACTTTCCGCAAGCGGTTTGCCGTTCCAGGAATTGAACATAAAGAAGTGCTCGCCACCTTGCCATAGATCGGCACAAGCCAAACGTTCTACCTGGATTGTTGGTCATTGGACTAGTAGTAATGGCTATTTATAAATGGGTCCAGTCTGTAGGTGGCTTGAAGATCGCGTGGATGATTGTCTGTAATGCGCTATTAGCCACTTGGGACTGGGTTAAAATTGGATTTATGACCGGAGTGTATTGGGTCATCGAGCTCTTTAATAAACTACAAGCGGCCTTCAAGACCGTTAGTACAAATATTCAAAATTTCTTCGGTGACATGAAAGCTGGGGTTCTGACGATTCTGCAAAACATGGTCAATGGTGGGATCGACATTATCAATGGGTTTATAAACACTCTGAATAAATTCCCGGGTGTTAGCATTGATCTAATTGATCAAATGACGTTTGGTACAAATGCTCAGCTTGAAAATGAAGCGGCAAAACAACCCAGGAACAATGAATTAACTCAGTATACAAACAAGATTAATGAACTGATCGCCGGCAGAAAAAAGGCGCTACAAGCTATAATAACGGAATCAAGGCATCCACTGCCGCCAGAAATGCTGAGATAGCCCCTGTTAAAGCTGCAAAAGCGTAGAATGATGCGTCCAAGCAAAATAACATTGTGAACAGTAATCCTTTTGTTGATGGTGGGACGATCGACAAAGTAAACAGCGGCGGGAAAATTATGATACTGTCGATATAGGCCAGGAGGATCTAAAGACTATGAGGGAACTGGCAGAGATGAACTATTCAAAACTTCGTGACTCCAACCCCTACGGTTTCAATTGGTGATACGCATGTAAGGAAAGAGTCTGATATAAAATAATGGATCGCATTTCGAGAGCCCTAGAAGAAGATATCTCCGCATCTGCCGCTGGGGTGTATACGTAATGGACAAAGTTGACTTTCACACATATGAAGTGTCCGCGCATAATCCGTTTGAATGTTACCCCGGAAGGTAAATACATCGTTGCGGCTGCTAACGATGACGGAAGGTATGAACTTCACATTAGGCACACTAACGGGCTTGGCCTATCATCTGAGAATAAGAGGACGCTCCTGGAAGCTGTGTCATTTTACTTCAGAGATGAATTAAGCTTGCCAGCGTCCGCGATTTGGGTTGATCTCCCTAACCTATGTGTTAGACCAACCGATCATTTTAAATCGCAAAGTGAAAGAGATGCTGAAGCGGGGGTGTATTGGAAGTAGAGGAATAGTGATCATTATCAAGGACTCCCAAGGTTTATGGGGTCCTCTTTGTTGTGAACATTAAGCGAACCATGAAATTCACGATTCCAAGGGTAACGAACACCAACATTTTTAAGTATATAAAGAAAAACTGCGCATAGTCATCCTCCAATTTTGGAGAGTGAGAATTAAGACGCCACCAGATCAGTTGATCGTTCGACTGACCACAAAAATGTGGTGAGAAACAGTCCACAGTATTTCTAATAGGACTTTTGCTCTCTCTGTCGAATAATAGAAGTGGGAGGGAGGTGAATATATATGATGAAAACTAATAACGAATATGCTGCAAAAGCGGCAATTGAATTAGCTAAACAAAATATCGAATCCACGGATGGTTGGGTTAGTCCTGAGCAAGTTACACAATTTATCGAAGAGGTCTATGCGTTTTTGACAGGTGAAGACAAAGAAGATTGATACACAGGTATACCCCGGCAACTTCCGGAACAGCCTCAATCACTTCTGGAGTTGCCAATTCACCTTTATTGACAGTACGGACAATCATTTGGGCTCCAACAGGCCGACTCTTTAAGAGCCGACTTTCATAAATTCAAACTTCTTTCCGGTGCTGATTTCAGTAAGGGCCAATTAACAGCGATCAGGCAAATCTGTTTTATTGGGATCGATAGATCCCCTTTTGTCACCTTCCATCATGTAATACCCAACAAAGCTTTGCCATCACCATCCACCTCCACATTGAAATTATCCATCCTCTCACTGATTGCACCATTTCACCCTATTATTTCCTAATATTTCATGCGCAAAATGCATGCATACAAAAATTGCTCACAAATGCTCACGGATTTATCAATGTCTGTACGGTTATGAGGGACTGGAAGGACCGCACACCCTTGAGCATCGTCTATGCGTACTTAAACCCATCCTATTTCTTAATTATGCTCTACTCGAACGTTAGGACCGTTACGAGCAAGGTGAAATCTCGCGACATAGCGAGGTTTCCGAACTGCCTGTATTGACTCCCGACCTCGCCTAATTTGGACTCAGCGATAAAAGGTCGCTCGCGGTTTTCCACTCCCGTCAGTTTGACGGGTATGGACTTAGAATCATTTTTATACATGTCCGCTTTGGGACCGGTTTTAAAGTATTATTAGATGTATAATAAAAAAACAAAAAAAGAACACGGGTTCGCAAGGTATCTCACTACCACGCATTGAATCAAATATATATAAATACTGAAATTATGTTATTGCATTTTGTGTTTTTATTCGATATATTATAAAAGTTTGCTTGTAATACCAGAGTTTAAGTTTATAATATGGGTAAACCTTACAAATGATATGAGAGGTAGTTGCGTGGTGAATCAACAGATGCAATTTAGATCATTGATGATTTTTGAAGACGTAAATGTTATGCCAATGGCTGATAACAATCCAAAAGTAATGCTTACACAACCAGTTCTTAATTTCATTGTTCCGTTTCTTCCAACACAATTAAGTTTCAGTATATTCGCCGCAGTTTCTCACTATGAGATCGGAAAGAAGTACGATCTTGAAATTAGAATCATCAATGCAATCAAGAACGAGATGATTGGTGCTTTTCCTTGGGCTATTTATCAAGATCAAGGAGATGCCAGTATAGCAACATCTGGTTTATTCATCTCTAATATTAAAAATCAAATTATTGAAACTGAAGGCAGGTATGATCTGAGGCTTTATTGTGACAATACTGAAATTGGAAGTTGTTTTTTTGAAGTGTTTAAACAAGAGAGAGTGAATATTAATGTCAACCACTGATAGTTTTAATTTGTCGGGTAACGTTGTTGCTAGCTCTTCGGAAGAAAGAAAACAACTTCTGACTAAGGGGATAAATAATTGGACAAGGTTTGGGGTTGGTTGTGTTCTAGTGGGAGTCATGACTTCTTCTGGAGGCATACTCCCCCAACAAATCTCACCTACAGTACGGACGTTGAGTATGGGGACAAGCTATGATGCATATAATATTCGTACAGATGGATTTGTGAGAACCAAAAATTCGGGAATGGGGGCAATTAGAGTGAAGAAGACTCGCCGTAATGTTCCAGTCGGAATGACTGCTTCAATTGAATATCACACTAAGTTGCCAGCCCGTCCACGTATCGATACAGTTGAGAATTACGATATTAGGCCAATAAAACACTCCAATGCATTTACGGAAGTTTCTTTTTCATTAGAATACGGTGGGCGGCTACCTAAGCGGCCTAGAATTTGAGGTGTTTGTCATGTCTGACAATTGGTATGAAATAGTAAGTGTTGATCAAGTCATTAGTCAAGGTGACATTCTTATAGGTTGTCCTATTATTATTCCCGAATATCCAACAAACTATCCTGATTTACTAAAAGGTAATGTTGCTGAGGCTAAGGCGAAAGTGTATTTTGACGATGTTGTTATTTTAACTCAGGCTTGTTTGCTTGCAGGTCCTGCGGGGCCAAAGGTTGAGATGGTTACTGTTGCCCCTATTGCTGATGTAGAAGGTGATGGATGGGGATTTGTAAGTGACGTAAGTAAAGGTCTGAGACCAGCATATCACCTCCTAAATAAAAGTTCAGATCCTTCTTTTGATATGAATTACCAGATTGTAGACTTTGCAAATATTTATTCTATTCCATATAACCTTCTTGATTCATATAGATTGAATTCTGGACCAAGATTAAGGCTAAAAAGTCCTTATGTGGAGGAATTGTCACAAAGATTTGGAATGTTTTATTCTAAAGTTGGACTGCCTAATAATACAATTGATATGGAAGAGTTAAAACATATCTCCAAAAAATGATTAAATAACTAAACTGAGCTTTCTACATAACTATAAATTTATTAAAGCCCACTAACCTTGGTCGGTGGGCTTTTTAATATAAGTTCGGATTTCACTACTTGTTATAAATCCAGCATGGATACAAGTTGTGCCAGAAAAAGTACTGATCATTTCTTCACTTAACATAAATCTCCGGAGCTAAGGCCCAAAAAGTTTTACCATTGAAGGTTATCCTAACCCCGTCAAAGTTAGACCCTTTGTATGGTCTAGCTACAAAATCATATGACCAATAAAGAAACTGTAGAATTCCCCCCAAACCCAGAACCACCTGCATTGCTATCCTTAAAGGCGTTGTTATAGTTACCTCCGTGCAACTTATCATTTTTCGGAAATACAATTAGCTCCCGGAAAGCTACAAAACTACCTTTCTCACTAAATATATAAGCAGGGTTAAAATTCTTACCGATAAACACCTTATAGTACGGATACTCAGGTTTGAACTGGTCTACAATGATAAGTCTATTCAGGTTTGCATTGCCTAGACTGCTATTTAATGTTCCAGAAAACTTACGAAAGTCCTTAAACTCCTTGAGATAGTCCTGCTGTGATTGTATTACGAACCCAAGGGACTCAACGTTCGTGCCAGTCAATCCGATCTTACGCATCTCATTGAGTAATTGGATTGTTGTAGGATCTTTCTTCTGAGCTTCTTCGTAACGCAAGAGAATAGCGGCTACTTCAGCACGACTAGTCTTATTACTCGGACCGAAACTTCCGTCCGTATAACCATTCATCAATCCAGTTGCGATAATTTGCGCTACGACACCGTTGTCGTTTTTGTCCAGGCCTCCTTTATAAAACTCAGTCACCGGAACCACTGTGTCAGCCATGTCCTGAATTGCCTGTCCATAATCTGGGTTGGCTTTACTCAAACCAGCAGATAACCATCTAGCCATCTCTATACGAATCATAGACTGTGTAGGTTTGAATCCAGCAGCATATGTACTTTGATTAATGAACCCTTTATTAATTAATTTCATCAATGATTCCTTCTTCACTCCACTCACCTTTTGTGTCAGTGAACGTAATAGCGAGGACGACAGTGAAGCTAAAATTGCTTACTATGCTATCCATACATTCAATGTAATAATATAAGAAAAAACTACCAAAAAGTGAAATAAAAATAGTTCATCCCGTAAAAATATGGTAGTATGTTATGGGTGATATTACCTATTTTAGGGAGGAAACGAAATGAAAAAAATGCTTTATCTTGTTGTTGGTGTGATTATTGGTGCTTCTGTAGGATTTGGGTCTACTTCCTTCGCGGCTGTAAAGCAGTTCATTCTGACGGAGTTTAATAGACCCGTTGTTGTTAATGGTGTAATCTACAAAGATGCACAAAATCCAATTTTGAATTATAACGGAAAGACGTATTTACCACTTGCAAAAATTGGCGATTTAACAGGTGTTAATTACAAGTGGAACGCTGAAAAAAAACAAGTGGAAATTGGCTCTGGAACTTCACAATCTGGCGATTCTCTGACGTATATTATTAATGATGGGAAGTTGACCACGATTGAGGGTGAAACCGCTGAACAAAAAGCCATTAGAGAGTTTACCGAAAATAATAAACCTAAAGTTGTAGAACCGTTCGGGTTAGTTAATGAAGAAGGTTGGATTTTTTTATATGTAAAAGATAAAAACGGAAAGACACAAAAGCTTGACGACAACGACGATCCCGATTTTTCTATTTATACAGGAAAAAGACCGAATATCACTAAAGGATGGCTTAATAAAAAGTTACTTGAAACATTATACGGTGCTGATGTTTTCAAACAAGATTTCACGAGTATTGAAACAAAGGAAGTTGACGGAATTACATACTATAAAATTGAAAATCTAATAAGTAAGGGTATTTTGAAATAGAAATCTCTATATAATTTTACAGGTTGCCTTTATGGGCACTCTTTTTATTTACCTAGAGAGAAGGTAAGGAGTAGACGACTGTGTTTAAGATCAAGTCTATATCGAAGCCTCGTTAATCGCTTGAACAACTAAACCTAACGCTTTAAGTCTTCGTTCTAAAAGCGTTCTTTGTGGACTGCCTTCTTTTGATTTAGCATAACTAGTTTCAACGGATGGGGTTAAACCAATAAGAACGTTCCGAGCTTCTATTAAATCGTGTTGGGTGTAATCCTGAGGCTTTTGATTCCAAACTTGTTCAAGCATAGCCAAGCCAATGGTAACAGCTTTCAGACGTTTCTCAACTAGTGTTGTGCTTGCGCCTTTTTGAGTCATCTGGGAGAACGCATTTTCGAGTTTTCTGATAGTCGATTCTAAAGATTTTATTGACTCCAATTTATCTGAAGTAAAGATATCCTCCATATTTACACACCTTCTTCGTTTCGGAATTATTATATATGGCCTATACATCTCTTTTAATCTTATTTTCCTTATCTAGATAAATTGTACAACATAAATGCAAGTTCTATGGCATGTCCTTTTAACAGGGGGGAGTAGGGATTCGAGCCTACTTCAGACCATACAAAAAAGCCTTGAGACGTTTGGCTTCAAGGTTTTTTAATGCAAAAATACACAGATATTTTGGCGCCGACGGATGATGCATTGATACGAATATGATACGAATTAGGGTCCGTGTTGCCGTTACTCCTTTTTGTTTAGCTCTGCTTCAGCTTGAATTTCAGTTCGTTTTTTATCTGCTTTCGACTTGAAATAATAGCCATAACCCAGTACAAAAAGTGAACAGGCTGAAAATAAAAAGATAGGGATCGATTCTTTTCCGAAGAGTAATGTCAGAATAAAACTAATAATAACAAGCCCAATCCCACTATAAAATATTTTGTCTTCCTTACTCATTGAGAATCTCCTTAATTAATAATTACTCGTCTAAAACCGTAATCACTCCGAACGACAAACTTGAGTTGAACCAGTAACTAATGATTTAAACACAAAAGAAGATAACGAATCATTAAAGCTTAATTAATGCGGTTTATTTGGTAATGAAAAACCCCTGAAGCCCATATGCCTCAAGGGTTTTCCTGCAAACTACTGATGATTCATAAAGTACAAAAACCATACCGCATGATTTTGTTCGTCGGCTGCGGCTTGTTGAAACGTATCCATGATAAGAGAATCATTGGATTCCCTTGCGATTCTATGATAAAAATCTACCGTTTCTTGCTCATCCTTAAATGAGGCAAGCACTCCGCTTCTAAAGTCAGCAGCACAAGGTTCAGTTAGTTGAGGGGAGAATTTATTCCCCGTAAGAGATATATAGATAGGGGAGATCAAGTGATAGTGTATTATTTCATCATTCCTTATTTCAAGGATTCGATTTTTTATCTCTTGATTTGGAGCCTGATTTGCTAACTGCTCATAGCAGTGAATAGCATGATACTCACCGTTTAGAGCCTTGGTTAAATCGGTAACAATTTTTGTGTTAGTAGAGGGCTGCCAGGTGTAGTAGTAATTCACCTTGCGATCACTCCTTTTGCATCAATGTATGCTCCAGCCCAAATTACCGAACCTTGTCTGTTCCATTTCAGTCAAAACACCTCTGCAACCGAATAATGGAGATAACTAGTAAGACGGGACCAAGACGTTACTGGAGTTTGGTGGGCAAGAGAGATTCTTTAAAGATATGAATTCGGGGGTATTCTTCGGACTTGACCCTGAAAATAAGTTCGAAGTTTTAAATACATTCATTGATCAAGCCGAGCAAAAATATTCTAAATAACAAACAAGCTCTGGGCGACAAGAGCTGTTTGAGAATCAACTTATTGGCAGATGTGTTTAGACAGGTTTAAATAAAACTCTTTAATATTTGCTGCTTTATCAAACTCTAATTCATGTTTACCAGCTTTAGTGATCACGTTTATTTTATTCGTCAAAGAGAAAGTGCCGGTAATTTCAAAGCCTATCTCTTCGATCTTGCTGTAAGGGATTGTAGTGACCTGGATTTGCTTGCTAAGCGGGAGTTTTCCGACGTAGATCATTCTTTTGTTGGTAAGTGCTACGAAATCAGATGAAAGTCCATATGTATGATTAACTTGCTCGCCTTCAAATAGAAACTCTTGCACCTGCTGTAAATGCTTTTCCCGATTTTCCCCGCTTTTAAAAAATGCCATCGTATACCCTCCGTCTTGAAATATTCCTGTTCAGATATTTTTTTACCATACCTAAGTTGTTCGCCAACTTCAGATGAATGTCCTTCCTATCAAGCTACAGGGGATAAGTTCAAACGAAGGATATAAAAGTTATATATAACAATTGGAAGTTTATATCATTATTAATACACGAAAGGGGCGGGAAGATGAAACTAAGACCGTTTATTGCCGAACGAAGAAAAAACACTATTTTTATATTCATGATCTTGGCCTTGGTTCTGGCTTTGGTAACTTTCATATATATCCGGCAAAATGATCGGCGGGAGCTTTCGTCGACCATCACATTCGTAGAGAAATACATGACGAATCCGAACGGGACGTTAGCCTCGTATCTTCAGGACTTCGAATCCGACAACCCGGATGTTGTGGCCGGACACGAAGCTTTGTCGGAGTCATTGGGACTGTGGATGCAAGCGGCGGTCCTTAATAAGGATAAGAAGCGCTTTGACGGAAGCTTCAAGCTGTTGCAGGAGCTATTTATTTCGCCTCAAAATTACGTGTACTGGAAGCTCCAACCCGACGGAAAGGCCGAGGTGAACACCAGTGCACTTGGTGATGATTTCAGAATCATAGGTGCTCTCCTGGACGCCTATGACCTCTGGCAGGAGAAGGAGGTTCTGGATACGGCCGAAAAATTAACGAAAACGCTGCGGTCCTCGTTGAGGGTAGAGGGTTATTTTGTCGATTATCATGACTTCAAGCATGAGACTTCAGCAGGTGAGCTGAGCTTGGTTTACGTGGATACGGCAGCGTTGCAGGCGATGCAGCGGCACGGGCTGATAGACCGCGGTATGCTGGACAAGCATACGGATTTGCTGCTCAACATGCCTAATGACGGGACGTTCTTTCCTAAAGCGTTTCAAGTCACTTCACGCATGTACCGCTACGACCAGGAGATCAATTTAATCGATCAATTAATCGTGGGAATTCACCTGGCGGAGCTGGGGAAATCCGTGGAGCCGCTTACTGCATTTCTTAAGCAGGAGCTGACCGCGCGAGACATGCTGCCCGGGCGTTATGACCGGGAGATCAGGGAACCGTCGGTGAATTACGAATCTCCGGCTGTATACGGATTGGCTATATTGCTGGCCTGCGAAATTAAAGATCGCGCTTGGGCGGAGCAGCTTTACCCTCACATGATCGCCATGCGGGATAATGACCCCCGATTTGAAGGCGGCTATGTGTTTGATCGAAATTCGCATTTATTCGATAATCTGGTACCTCTTTTGGCTGAAAACGTCTATATGAAAAATGCATCAGAACATGAATAAAAGTTTAATTTAATAGAAAACAGTCTTCCAGCGAAGGTAATATGTGGGTTCACCCGACTGGTAAGGAGGTATATCTTGGAACATCAAAAGAAGCTTCGGAGAATAGATATCGGTTTCCTCAGCCTGATGGCCCTTTTACTGCTTGAACAATTGGCGGTATATGCAAATCTGTACATGGATCAGAGTTTTTCTGGCTGGGAAATGGCCGCAAGCATTGGGGCGATCGCGGCGATCGCCATGGGCTTGCTATTGCCGGTCGGCTACTCGGTCGTACTGGTTTTTATTTTTGCCGTCACGTATCTGGTGTGGCTGACAACCCATGGACGCAGCGACCTGCTTGAAGTGTCCTGGCTGCTACTTATTCCCGCGAATGTACTTGTAGCCTCGTTTTTAAACAATGGACTGATCCGGACGAAAAATATGATGGTTCGATTGAAAGATTTGAATGATAAGAACCCGACCATTGATCTGGACACGGGGCTCGGGAACAAAGAAGCCTTTGCGGACCTGTTGTCCAAGCAAACCAATTTAGCTAGACGATATCCGGAGAAATATGATTTCTCCCTAGCTATATTTAAAATTGAGTTTTTGCCGCTCGTTTTGGAATCGCTAGGTCCGGAGCGTTATTCGAGATTTCTGCTTGAGATCTCCAACACAATCCAGCAGCAAATCCGGATGGAGGATTCCAAGTTTTCGATCGATATGGGACGCTTCATCATCCTCTGTCCGCTGACGGACCGCAGCTTCTTTTCGGTGGTGGCGGAGCGAGTGAAAAACGCGATGATGAGCCTTGATTTTCAAGATAAAAAGGGACAGCCCCTGAAACTCGTGGTACGTTCGGCAACGCTAGGATTCCAATTGGATCGGGCCGATTTCTTTTTGCAAACCGATGATGTCATTAACGCATTGGAAAGAGGCACGGAGACGGACCTGATTGCGGAGTATATATAGACTACCAGTAGCGGTCGAAAGGAAGTGGCAGCATGATTGACTATCAATGGTTCATCATTCTTTGCATCATCGTCTCCTCGATATTTACCCTTGCGGTCATTATATTAACGATCTTCACACTCGTATTTCGTGTCAGAGTCATTGAAAAATACGATCGGGGGAAGCCGAATGTCTGATTTCTTCTTGATTTTCTCCGTGATCAGTATTTGGATTGCGGTCCTGGAAGCTATCGTAATTATGGCGGGTGCGATTAAATTTATTTTCAGGCAGAATCGATCTCCGCTGACGATCCCGGAAAATATGGACAATTACCCGACGGTCAGCGTACTTGTACCGGCCCACAACGAGGAAATCGTAATAGCATCTACGGTAGAGCACATCCTGCAGCTTAATTATCCGGCCGATAAAATACAAATCATCGTGATTGCCGACAACTGTACGGATCGGACGGCCCACAATTTGAAGGTATTGAAGAACAAGGAAGCTTATCGCGACCGGGATTTTATGATTCTTGAACGAACGGGGAAGGGCGGCAAGTCCGGAGCGTTGAACGATGCTCGACAACTGGCCACCGGGGAGTGGCTTTGCATCTATGATGCGGATGCCGCACCGGAACGTAACGCATTAGCCTTCCTTGTGCAGAAAGCGATGGAGGAACCCGAGCTGTATGGCGCCGTCTTTGGCAGGAACAAGGCGAGAAACCGAAGCCAGAATTTCCTGACCCAATGCATTAACCTGGAGCTTGTAACTGTGCAACGGGTTCATCATACGGGTTTATGGGAATTGTTCAAAATCGGTACTATTCCTGGAACTAATTTTATCGTCAAGTCGGCGTTGATCCAGGAAATTGGAGGCTGGGACGAGGAGGCGATAACGGAGGATACCGCGATTTCTTTCGAGATTTTGACGCGGGGCCAGCTTATCGCTTTAGCGCCACAGGCGGAGGCTTATCAGCAAGAGCCGGAGCGACTCGGTGTATACATGCGGCAGCGGGAACGGTGGTCCAAAGGGAATTATCATGTCATTATCGACAACATCCATCATCTGTTTAACAGGTCAAGCTGGCGGATCAAGCTACATGTCCTGTATTATGCGGCCAGTTATTTCTGGTTCATGATCGCTATTATAATCTCGGACATTATTTTTATTACGAATATCGTTTATCAGATCATAGCTCTGTTTGTTCCGTCGATCGTATCTCCTTTTATTTTCGGAGGCGATATTTTTGTATTCTTAATGATCGCATGGGCATTGATGTATTACATTTATGTCCTGCAGATTAACCTGGCCTTGGCCGCGGATATCGGTCAGAGCAACATTCGAAATTTCATTGTTTCCGTGGTATCGTACTTCACCTATTCCCAACTGTTCCTCGTTATTTCCGTACGGGCATTTTATTCCTTGATTATGGATAAATTATTTAGGAGAAAAACAAAATGGTATAAAACGGAGCGCTTTGACTGAAGAGAGCATTCGTTTAGCGTAAAGCTTTCCGGGCAACACTGGAATCATAATATATGAGAACAGTTGCGAAGGAGGGAATTCCGCCTTGATTAGCGATTATAGCAAGGATGCACCGTCCAAAGGTCACGACAGAACCAGAAACCGGTTGCTCTGCCTGATCGTCGGTTTCAGCGCGCTATCTTTAATCGTGGGATGCGGCCTAAAGGCCGATGAGGCCACGCTGCGCAGACAGGCGTCTTCGCCCTGGTGGTTCGTCGGCCCTTCGATATCGGAGGGAGTCTATTCACCGGCTGTGAGGGACGAAGTCTATTCCAAAGAAACGCTGAGTCATCCCTAATAAACGGGACGGAATTGGACTCGGGTTCGGGCTCGGCCCCGAATTTTCGTTCAATCTTCGTCCCATTTTCGGGAGTAGCCCTTCTTGGTGACATAAAACATGGAGACAATCAGCAGGACAGCGATTAGCACGGCAGCCGCGATGGTAACGCCCATGACCATTGGTAAGCTCCTTTCATCATCGGATACTGTCCCAACTATACATGAAAACCGTTTTTTTGTATAATGTTGCAGTTCAATTGTTTTTCATAGAAAAGGTACATGGGAGGCTGAGAAATGGCTGCTGTCATTATACATGTAGAAACGGAACAGCAACTGGAACAATGCTTGAATATCCGCAAAGAGGTATTCGTGGAGGAGCAGAAGGTTCCTATCGATTTGGAAATTGACGAATTTGACCGGATCGGCCCGGATGCACATCATGTGCTGGTGGACGTGGATGGTACATATGCGGCAACGGGAAGATTGACTTACTATAAAGACAATTCGGCTAAAATGCAGCGGATCGCAGTACGTCAAAGCTTCCGTTCCAAAGGAATCGGTAAAATTCTGCTGATCGCTATGGAAGAGCTCGCTAGGGAACTGGGCCTGAGTCAATCGGTACTTGACGCACAATGCCAAGCAGAGGAGTTCTATCGCAAACTGGGATATGAGACGATCTCCACGGAACCGTTTGATGACGCAGGAATCCCGCATGTGCGAATGGTAAAGCCGCTAAAGGCATAGTTCATAGATTTTGCGAAAAAGGACATGCTATACACATCCCTTCCTCAGGGGGAATCCACGAAGAGGAGAAGTGATGCAGCATGGCACTCGATGCGAGAGAACACTTTATTGCGGTTCAAAAAAACGGCGATGGGGATTTGACAGCCTTTAAAACGTCAAGCGGCCGCATTCTGAATTATGATCAGGCAAAGCAGGAAGTTCAGGCCGGTGCGATTGCCGGCGTAAATTTATTCAAAGGAAGAGACGGGGAGATGTACATCCGGGGGGATGCCGACGGCGACCCTACCAATAACCTGGACGCGCTGCCCCGTTTTGATGCATAGTTTGCCGTTTTGTTGCTGAACCAAACACAGTGAAACAGCCCCACGGATCACTTCCGGGGGGCTGTTTTTTTATAGGTCATAGATTTCATGCTGGCGAAGAAACTCCATTTCTGCGGTACGTCCGATATAGTCTTCCATTTCATCTCCATAGTGCATGAGCATAATTTTGCTGCGGATTTCCGGCGGCAGGGACAACAGTTCCTCCAGTGTCGTATGCACTTCGCCAGCACCGGTCAGCTGGACCTCGTGCAAGATTTTCCGGCAGTTTCTATCCTTCACCAGGTGGGTCAGCAGTTCGGGTTGAAACACTTTGTCCGCACTATAGAAAATTTCATCGTTAATATAGAGCGAATAGCTTGCTTTGCCCGGAATATGGGGCGTCCGGATGATTTCCACGCTCAAATTCGGCGACAGGCTGCAGGCATTTCCTTCCGTCAGCGGCCGGACCTCAAAGGCATCCTCCAGTGATGAAATCCCGTCCTGGCCAAGTCCGCCCTTCAATGTATTTTCCCAAAGCGGGGTGATCAGCTGTTCGGCGATGTAGAGCACTGGCTTGCGCCCGGCTCCGTATTTCATTCTGAACACAAGCTCTTCCAGACCGCCCACATGGTCCCCATGAATATGGGTCACGAGGATAGCATCGATTTCCTCCAGCGCCGGTTTCCCGAGTTGATGCAAAGAGAGCGGTGCGGTAATGCCGCAGTCGATCAGCAGAGTGAAATCATCGGCATAGATAAACCCGTTATTATTGTAGTATTTCTTGGCAAAAGCACCGCCCGTACCAAGCATTTGGAGACGTAGTGTCATATAATCCCTCCTGAGCTGTAATGCTGTTATTTTCCTTGTTCCACCTAATTTACACAATTTCGAATCGCAGTGAAAGTCTGCGTTTGTAAAAAATGTTCAATCTTTTGGTAAATCACCGCAACTTGATTCTCTGCATGGAGTATAAATTTACATCAACACGAATCAATTGGAGGGTTATAAAATGAGATGGAGAAGAGTTGCCTTGCTAGTCGTTGCGTTCTCCTTGATGGGAGGTTCACTGCTGTTTGCTGATTCCGCATCCCAGAAAGTCAAAACGCTTCTTAACGGCCGTGAATTGGAAGACGGGGGGTATATGATCGACGGAAAAACCTATATCCCTGTGCGCGAGCTTGAAGGTTTGATAGAATACGACGACTCCACCAAAACGGTAAAATACTATAAACCGAACGTCCACATGTTTTTGTTTACGGACGAGGCGGTATTTGGAGATATTAAGAAGACCGGGAAACTGAAGTTTAACGTATTTTCCCAAATCGATAATTTGCGGACGGACATTTCAGCGGTGCGGGTCTCTATTACGGCTCCGGACGGCGCTTCCAAAGTGATTCAAACGAGCGATATCAAAGAGCAGCGGGATAACTTCTGGTTCCGGACGGAAGATTACACCTATGATTTCAAATCGGCCGGAAAATATACCGTAGGCTTCTACATGAAACCTAGCGGAGGCTCGGACTTTACGCTCGTCTCGGAGAAAAGCATCAACGTGCTCAAGTAAGCCTCGTGAACCTCTATTCCAAAATTGACCTGCCATCCTGAAAATGTTACGATACGAGGGAAACCGACAGGGTTCAACACATTAAATTAATCAAAGCGAGGTATTTCAATGAGCGACCACAATCACGAACATGGTGAAGCTTGCGGCTGCGGACACGACCATGATCATGACCACGAGCATGAAGAGTTCGTATTGACGCTGACGGATGAGGAAGGCAATGACGTAGAAATGGTTCTTGTCGAGACATTCGATGTAGGCGAAAAAGTATATGCGCTTCTGCTGGAACGCAACAATCCGGAAGCGGACGGCATCATCCTTCGTATGGAAGAAGAGAACGAGGAAATGGTGCTTTACAATATCGAAGACGAAAACGAATGGCGTCAAGTGGAAGAAGCTTATAACGAGCTTGTTGCACAACAAGGCGAAGCTTAATAACCGTTCCATAATCAAAAAGGTGGTCCCAAGCATTCAGCTCGGGATCACCTTTTTTGCGTGTTCTCTGTTAGAAGATCGGGTCGGCTTCCACGATGACCTTGACCTTATTGATATAGCGGTCCTCGGGACCTTTTACCGGCAGTCCGACTTCCACGTGGTCGACGATGTAATCGATGTTGCTCTGGGAGATGACCTCGCCAGGCAGCAGAATCGGAATACCCGGCGGATAAACATAGATAAATTCGGCGATGATCCGGCCAGCCGATTCCTTGAACGGAATGACTTCCGTATCCGCATAGAAGGCGTCTCTTGGAATTAACGACAGCTGCGGGATCTCCGGAATTTTGACGATCAGCTCGTTCGCGTTATTTTCTTTGTAGTATGTTTCAGACAAATGTCGAAGCGCGGACAGCAGGGTATTTACCGATTCCTTTGTATCTCCCGGGGTAATGATACAAAGAATGTTGTACATGTCGCTGAGCTCGACTTCGATATTGTAATGCTCGCGCAGCCAATTTTCCGTTTCATAACCGGTAATGCCCAAATGACGCACATGAATCGTCACCTTGGTCGGGTCCAGATCATAGGTGGCTTCGCCGCCCAGAATCTCCCGTCCGAAGCTGTACAAGCCTTCGATGTTGTTGATCTCGCCGCGGAGGTAATGGGCCAGGTCAAGCGCCTCCTGCACCATTTGCCGGCCGTTCAAGGCCAAGTTTCTGCGGGCTGTGTCCAGCGAAGCGAGCAGCAAATAAGACGTCGAAGTCGTCGTCAGCATACTGATGATCGTCTGTACGCGTTGCGGGTTGACGAAGCCGTTCTTGACGTTCAGGTTCAGTACCGAACTTTGCGTCATTGAACCGCCCAGCTTGTGTACGCTGGTAGCGGCCATGTCCGCACCGGCCTGCATAGCCGACATCGGAAGCTCCTCGTGAAACTGGATATGCACGCCGTGGGCTTCGTCCACCAATACAGGCACGTTGAAGCTGTGCGCCAAATCCACGATTTCTTTCAAGTGGGCGCATACGCCGAAATAGGTCGGGTTAATGACAAGCACGGCTTTCGCATCGGGATGGCGCTTGAGGGCGCGGTGAACCGACGAGGTCGTAATCCCGTGATCGATTCCCAGGTTCTCGTCCTGCGCGGGAGAGACGAATACCGGCTTGGCGCCGGCAAAAATAATGGCCGACATAACCGATTTATGAATGTTTCTCGGGACGATAATTTTATCACCGGGAGAACAAATGGATAGTACCATAGTCATGATGGCTCCGCTGGTCCCTTGCACGGAGAAATAAGTATAGTCCGCGCCGAACGCATCGGCCGCAAGCTTCTGCGCCTCTTCGATCACGCCCGTAGGCTGATGAAGGTCGTCCAGCGGCGCGATATTGATAAGGTCGATGGATAGGGCGTTATCGCCAATGAATTCGCGAAATTCTTTATCGGTTCCGAGCCCTTTTTTGTGCCCGGGAATGTGAAATTGAACGGGATTGCCGGCCGCATGCTTTTTAAGAGCGTTAAATAGCGGCGTTTGTTGATGATCCATAGGGCCGTCCCTGCCTTTCGTAATGTAAATTTTCAACAAGGTTGAGTATAGCAAAATGGGCCCGGAATGCAAGCGAAGTTTAGAGAGTGCTGATCGAAACGTTAGCGGGAGGTTAAGTTCAGGGCCTAACTGGAAAGACTAGGAGAAAGCACAGTAGCGGGATAAACAGGGGAAAGGGGAGGAACGCCGATGGAATTGGCAACAAAGTTTGTAAACAAAAAATTGCTCACACCAACCTTCGTCAGTCTATGGATTATTATGTTTTTGGTGGAATTTGTAAAAGGTGCCCTGATCGTCGCCATTCTTCCCGTGTATATGGGAGACGTATTGCAGCTTAGCGCATTTGCGATCGGCTTATCCTTCTCGTGCCAGTACATAGGAGACAATCTGTTCCGCAGCCCGGCAGGCTGGCTGATCGAGCGCATCGGGTTCCGATTGACGATGACGATCGGGCTGTGCATTACTTTGGGAGCCGTTTTTATCATTACGGTTATGAAAACAATGGGCTTTATCGTGTTGGGATGCGCCCTGCTCGGGATCGGCACAGCGCCGCTATGGCCCTGCGTCCTGATGGGCATAACGGCGGTGACGGAGGAAAACAAAAATTTCGGCACCGCCATGGGGGTCATCCAGATCTCGAGCCTGGGGGGGACAGGCCTGGGGCCGGTTATCATCAATTTTCTGGTCAGCGTATCTTATACAGTCGTATTCTGGGTGCTGCTGAGCTGCATGGGGCTTGTGGTCCTGGTATCGCTGTTTCTGCCTAGACATGCGGGGAACCGTAACACGGGCACAGGTACCGAGACCGTGGCGGACACGTCTGCCACCGCAGCGTTATGGCAAGGCGGAGCAGCCCGGATCTGGCAAAATATCAAGGAGACGCACCGTCATATCCGGACTCATCTGAAGGTGAGCCCGCTGCTTTATCCGGCGCTGTTCCTTCAATCCTTTGCCGTCGGGCTGCTTACCCCGGTCATTACGCTGTTTGTCCGCTCCGAGCTGGGCCTCTCGCCGGAAGCGTTCAGCCTGATGCTGATCTCGGGTGGCGGGGTCACCGTGCTCGGGTTGATTCCCGTCGGCAAACTCGTTGACCGGTACGGGACTCGACGGTTTTTGAACGCCGGCTTTGCGCTGGCCGCCGTATCCGTCGGACTGTTTGCCTTTATCCGGCCGCTACCCGTCGTGTGGACGCTGGTAATGCTGATTGGAGTCAGCTATGCGCTGATCCTGCCCACGTGGGATACGATGATCTCTCACCTGCTCCCGGAGGGGGAGAAGGGTACCGTGTGGGGGCTTTTCCTGACGATCCAGGGCACCGGCATGATCGTAGGGCCGATCGCCTCCGGCAAAATGTGGGACGCTCTTGGGGCCCCCGCTCCCTTCGTGGCGAGTTCGATCTCCATGGCCCTGCTGTTCTTCCTGCACTTGTATTTATCGCGCAAACAACCCGCTTCTGCCGGAGTTTCGACCCGGTAAGAGCGGGGGGTTAGCGAGATACTATACATAGTGATCGTCCCAAGTCGCTTCGCACCGCGCGCTGGAAGCACGCAGCTTTGACCATGCGCGATTCCAGCGCAAGGTGTTTCGCTGCTGCATAACGGCGCCCGATCGACTGCATTAGCTGATTGGATTAACCGATTGGATTAACCGGTAAACCTCCGGTTAGTTTCGGAAAGGGCGTGCTGGCTCAATTAGCTGTAAAACTTGCAGTTAATTTCGGCAATCCCGGATTTCTAACCCAATTAACTGTAAAACCTCCAGTTAATTGAGCTGTTACCGCCTGCTGAGGGGGAAATCGCCAAATTTAGATGGAGGTTTTACAGTTATTTTTAATATTCTGCTGGATACCCGCTAATTAGCTGTAGAAAATACTGTTAAATTATATTCAACAGTAATCAATCCGACATTGTATCAGCAACTAATGCCAACTAGAATCTTTCCGTCACAGTCACAGTCACAGTATCAGCAGCTAAAAGGCACAAAGCAATCATTCGAAACAGCTTCAGCAACCAGTGCCACTCTAAGGTTTCTGATATTCATCATATCGGACTTTCCAACTCATTTAGCTGTAAAACCTGCAGTTAATTTCGGCAATCCCGGCTTTCTAACCCCATTAACTGTAAAACCTCCAGTTAATTGAGCTGTTACCACCTGCTGAGGGGGAAATAGCCAAATTTAGATGGAGGTTTTACAGTTATTTTTAATATTCTAATGGATACTCGCAAAATACAGTTAAGTTATTTCATATTCAATTTTCGGCTCCCTTAATTATCAGAAAGAAGCTTGATACAGCGGAAGCAGGGAACCGAAGGTTTCTTCGATTTTTGCCGTCAGCTTCTCGCCGTCGCGTAAGATCGGATCATCCCGCTCGATGCGCAGGCCGCACATGATCTCCGCTTTCTTTACTGTTTTCAGCTTCTCGGCCATGTCCTTAAGCGCTTGGGAGCTCGTGTCGGTATGAAGCTTACCGCCCGGATCCATGTGATCCATGGACCAGTAGAACTCGCCTGGCACGGCTTTTTTGATTTTGGCGGTGTGCTTCTGCACATAATCGGCGAATACCGCTTTATTCGGGCTTTCATAAATGACCGCAAAAATAATGAACAAATGAGTCGAGAACATACCGACCTCGAAATGCGGGAGCGCCTTATAACCGCGTTTGCTGCTCGCCCAGGCGATCCAGGTGTCGATCGGCGGATTTACTTTCCGGCGGGCGTGCTTGGCAACATGCGGAAACATGTCCTCGCCGCACAACACGGAGAGATATGGAGAGAGCGCGCCGCCCAAGGCTTCAAGCTTGGGTCTGACCCGACTGATGATGGCTTCCATCCGGGGCTCAAGCCCGGGAACTGTCAAACTATCGAAATCCTGCTCGGTAAAACCGTTAAACGTCATTTTAATACCTCCATCACTGGCTCTTGCTGGCTTGGCTTACTAACCGATTATAGCATATTTTGCAGAACGGTCCCGCCTGAGGGCGAATCCCCGGCTTCCAGCCGACCCGGAGGATGAAATACCGCCCTTTTGAGTCAGACCCAGCCCGAAACGGGTAAAAATAATCAATAATCCAAGTTCCGCTACATAAGATGAAGAATAGGAAATGGTAAGCCGCAAGTGGGAGAAATGCGAGGCCCGGCCGACGCCCTGAAGCCCGGTTCGGGTTTGATCAAGAAAGGGAGGGAGTGCCATGAATAAAAGCTATGAAGTGGAATACTGCAACCTGGAACTCCGATTCGACCGCCGGCATATACAGCAGCTGATCCGCGATTTGATCCAAGACGGATATTCTTTATATTGGAGCGAGAACGAATCCATTTTCATTATTTCCGTGCGAACGGGCCGCAAGCTAACGAAGCTTCGTTTTCAGCGTCTGGCGAAAGGATACAAGCTGGTGGGCGATTACGTAATCAAGGATGCCAAGTTGGCCGAATGGCTGGAGAAGCTGATCGGGGATCTTCGCGGTCACGCCGTGGTTAAGCGCTTTAAAGACCGGCAGATTCTGATCGAGAATATCCTGTTCGGAGAAGTGATCAGGCTGGTAGAGATCAACGGTATGGAGCATCGTGTGATTTTTCAGAAAGGCCCTGTTCTCGATACGGGAAAAATGGCGGAAATGTTCGCCTCACAATCGGCGGAGCAGCAGCTTGAAAGCTTGCAGCAGGAGCTCGACCGGGAGTTGGAGATGCTATACGAGGCGCTGCAAAAGGGAGACAAAGAACTGGCCGAGATTTGCAAAGAGAAGCTTCGCAAACTGCGGATCAAATTGATCCGGCTTGAATGGTAGCCTTCTTTTTAACGCAAACTAGGATATAAATCATTGTAAGGCCCCCTGATTTATGGGGGGTTGTTTTGTGGGTGCCGGGTTCAAGGGGTTCACTTCTGTACTCAAAAGAGTTAAAATGATATTATTGATAAAAATAAAGTTTGCAAAGGATGGAGACCATGTCAAAACAACAGATTGGCGTTATCGGCCTGGCCGTTATGGGCAAAAATTTGGCCCTCAATATCGAAAGCAGAGGCTTTACCGTTTCGGTATTCAACCGCTCCCCGCAAAAAACGCATGACCTACTTGAGAACGAAGCCAAAGGCAAAAATCTTGTCGGTACTTTCTCGGTAGAAGAGTTTGTGCAATCCCTGGAAACGCCACGCAAAATTTTGATCATGGTACAAGCCGGTTCCGCGACCGACGCGACCATTGAGAGCTTGCTTCCTTATCTGGATCAAGGCGACATCATTATCGACGGCGGTAACGCTTATTTCCCTGACACTCAACGTCGCAGCAAAGAACTTGAAGCCAAAGGCTTCCGTTTCATCGGTACAGGCGTATCGGGCGGCGAAGAAGGCGCGCTTAAAGGCCCTGCGATTATGCCGGGCGGACAAGAGAGTGCTTATAAATTGGTAGAGCCGATTTTGACGGCGATTTCCGCCAAAGTAAACGGCGATCCTTGCTGTACATATATCGGACCGGACGGTGCCGGACACTATGTGAAGATGGTTCACAACGGCATCGAATACGGCGACATGCAGTTGATCGGCGAAGCTTACCATCTGTTGAAAGACGTGCTTGGCGTGGACGCCAAAGAATTGCATGAAATTTTCACTGACTGGAACAAAGGCGAGCTGGACAGCTACCTCATCGAAATTACCGCCGACATCTTCTCGCAATATGACGAAGAAACAGGCAAACCTATGGTTGACGTGATCCTCGACGCAGCCGGACAAAAAGGCACCGGCAAATGGACAAGCCAAAGCGCCCTCGATCTCGGCGTTCCGTTGTCCATGATTACGGAATCCGTATTCTCCCGCTTCTTGTCTGCGATGAAGGAAGAGCGCGTGGCAGCTAGCAAAATTTTGAGCGGTCCGGCTAAGAAATCGTTCAGCGGCGACAAAGCGGAATTTATCGAGAACGTGCGCAAAGCGCTGTTCGCAAGTAAAATCGTGTCCTATGCCCAAGGCTTCGCGCAAATGCGCTCCGCTTCGGATGAGTACGGCTGGGACTTGAAATACGGCAATATTGCTATGATTTTCCGCGGCGGCTGCATTATCCGTTCGCAGTTCCTGCAAAACATCAAAGAAGCGTATGACCGTGATCCTGCTCTTAAAAACCTGCTTCTGGATTCGTACTTCAAAAATGTCGTGGAAAGCTACCAGGATGCATGGCGCAAAGTGGTTGCAGCCGCTGTTGAGAACGGAATTCCGGTTCCAGGCTTCTCCAGCGCTTTGTCCTACTACGACAGCTACCGTACGGAACGTCTGCCTGCCAACCTGCTTCAGGCGCAGCGCGACTACTTCGGAGCTCATACCTTTAAACGTGTGGACAAAGAAGGCGTATTCCATCACCAATGGTTCTAAGAATCAAATTGGGAATCATGTATTGAACGGCTCGAACAAGGGCGCCAAAGCAACGGACATTCCGTTTGCTGCGGCGCTCTTTTTTCATAGGGGCAGGTTGCGGTGGGTTAGAAAAGTGATATTTTTCAGGGGAGAAGTGCCAAAGTTACCAGCCTGTGTTATGATATGAAAAAGTTAATTTGAGAACCATGGGATCAGGAAACAAAGTAGGTGAAAATTTGCGAAAAAAAAGCGATGTTATCGTACTGATCGGGATGATGGGGACCGGTAAATCTACGGTCGGGGCACATCTTGCCGCAGAGACGGGATACCGTATGCTGGATTTGGACGCAATGATTGCGGAGAAGGCGGGCTGCTCCATTCCCGAGTTGTTTGAAGAGAAGGGCGAGTCCTATTTCCGCGAGCTGGAATCGGCTGTTCTGGTTGAAGCGCTTAAAGTTCCGGGATCGATCCTGGCCACAGGTGGCGGAGCGGTGCTTCGGGAAAGCAATTGCGGGGAAATGCTGAAATACGGCTGGGTTGTCGCGCTTGCGGCTACAGTGGACGAAATCGTTGCCCGGGTCGGAGAAGATAAGGGAAGACCGCTGCTTGCCGGCGGGGCCAGACAACGCGTCACGGCGCTGCTGGAAGAACGGAAGCATGCTTATAACTTTGCACATGTAACCATCGATACTTCCGGCAAAAGTGCGGAAGAAGTGTCTGCGGAGATTTTAATGCATTACCGCGGTTAATCAATCAACAACACATACAAAGGGGATATACATATGGATATGATCGTTAGGCCCACTGCGGAACTAAAAGGAGAAATCGGAGCGCTGTCCTCCAAAAACTATACGACCCGCTATCTGCTGGTAGCCGCTCTGGCGGAAGGTACAAGCACGGTGTACTACCCCGCTCACAGCGAGGACAGCGATGCGATGCGCCGGTGTATTCAGGATCTCGGCGCAGTATTGCAGGAGGATGACGAGAAGATCGTCATCACCGGCTTCGGCAAGAACCCGCGGGATGTGAAGGAACTGAACGTAGGCAACGCAGGAGCGGTGCTGCGGTTTTTGATGGCGATTGCAGCGCTTTGCCCGGATGTGACCTTTGTAAACACCTATCCGGACTCCCTCGGTAAACGTCCGCACAGCGACTTGATCGAGGCGCTGGAATCGATGGGCGTGGAGATTGAGCATCAAGAAGGCCGGCTGCCGATCACCATCCGCGGCGGCAATCCTAAAGGCGGGAAGATTAAAGTGTCCGGCGAAGTCAGTTCGCAATATTTGAGCGCCTTGTTATTTCTGACCCCGCTGCTTGAGGAAGACAGCGAGATTGAAGTGCTTGGCGACTTGAAATCGAAGGTCGTCATCGGGCAGACGCTGGAAGTGCTTGAGCAGGCGGGTATTAAGATCGACGCCGCCAGCGATTATATGAGCTTCCGGGTTCCGGGACGTCAAGCTTACCAGGCCAAGAACTATACGGTTCAGGGGGATTATCCCGGCTCGGCGGCTATTCTCGCCGCGGCAGCTGTTACGAAATCCGATGTGAAGGTGCACCGCCTGATGGAACGCAGCAAACAAGGGGAACGTGCCATTGTCGATGTGCTGCAAATGATGGACGTTCCGCTTAGCCATAAGGACGGCACGGTCCATGTGCTCGGCAACGGGCGGCTTCGTCCGGTTGAGTTCGACGGCGATGCCGCGACCGATGCGGTGCTGGCTATGGTGGCTGCAGCCGTATTTGCTGACGGCACCTCAAGATTCTACAACGTGGAAAATTTACGGTATAAGGAATGCGACCGCATTACAGACTATCTCAATGAGTTGAAAAAGGCGGGCGCACAGGTGGAAGAGCGCCAATCGGAAATTATCGTTCATGGCCGTCCTTCGGGTCTCGAAGGCGGAGCGACGATCAACGCTCACTACGATCACCGGGTGATCATGGCTTTGACCGTCGTCGGTCTACGCTGCAAGGAACCGCTCCTTATCAAGGACGCGCATCATGTAGCCAAATCTTATCCGCAATATTTCGATCACTTGACTGCGCTTGGCGCTTCGGTCGAGTGGGTAAAATAACGGTAAAGAAAGGTGTGATCCCAAATGGCATTTGAAAATCCGAGCCGTGAGGAAATCAAGGGTATTTTGCAAAATGCGGGCAATATCGCTGTCGTCGGTTTATCCGATAAAAGTGACCGGACTTCGTATATGGTAGCCCAGGCGCTCCAGAACAACGGTTACCGGATCATTCCGGTCAACCCGGCCGCCAGCGGCGAAATTCTCGGCGAGAAGGTCTATGCCGCTTTGAAGGACATCCCCGAGCCGGTGGATATCGTCAATGTGTTCCGCCGAAGCGAATATACGCCGGAGGTGGCCCGCGAAGCGGTGGAGATCGGAGCCAACGTGCTCTGGCTTCAGCTTGGCATCGAGAGCGACGAGGCTTATGAGATTGCTTCCCAAGGCGGTTTAACGGTCATCATGGACCGCTGCATCAAGGTGGAAGACAGTATTTTGATCGGAAAGAGATAATTTATCACTACCGAGAGACTCGGCCCTTGCGGGGCCGGGTTTTTTATTTATGTATTCCGAATTCCTTTGACAAATTTGCAAACCTGGGCTTACCATAAAGTATTAGAGAGAGGGTATCCTATATTACGAAAGTAGGACATTAGGGGGTCGAAACATGATACAGGGTATCGGTGCAGCCGCGGGCGTAGCGATAGGCAAAGCTTTTGTGCTGCCCGCCTGGGAGTGGGATGTGCAGGATCGCCGGATGGAGAAGGTGGATCTCGCCAAGGAATTTGAGAGATTGTATGAGGGAATCCGCACGTCCAAAACCGAGATCGAGTTCATGAAGAATGAAATCAAGGAGACGGTCGGGGTAGCGGAGTCGAGCATTTTTGACGCGCATATCGCCATTTTAGAGGACCCCGTGTTTATGAGTGAAATTCAGGGGATCATCGAACGCCAGTACAAAGCGGCCGAGGTGGCTGTGAAGGAAGCGATCGACCATTTTGTAACGATGTTTGATCTTCTGGATGATGAATATATGAAAGAGCGGGCGCTTGATATTAAGGATGTCGGCAACCGGCTGCTGAAGCATCTGCTCGGTACGCCCGAGATTACTCTGCCCGCCGACACGCAGCCGTACATTCTTGTCGCCAAAGAGCTTTCGCCGTCCCAATTAGTGCATTTGAATCCGGAGAATGTGCTGGGCATGGTCACGATGGCGGGAGGGCAAACTTCCCATTCCGCGATCATGGCCCGTGCTATCGGCATTCCGCTGGTGTCCGGCCTGGAGAACAAGATTGTCGAGCCGCTTCAAACAGGGGATTTCCTCATTATTGACGGGGATGAAGGCCGAGTTTATCTGGAACCGGAGCAGGAATTGATCGACCGGTTTACCGAGATTGCCGAAGGTCAGCGCCGCAGAAAAGAACAGCTGCAATTACTCGCCTCCGTCGATGCGGTGACGAAAGACGGCTACCATTTGCGGTTGGCTGGGAATATCAGCTCGGTGAAGGACCTGGAGCAGGTAATGAAATACGGAGCTCATGGGGTAGGACTGTTCCGTACGGAATTTCTGTATATGGACCGCCCCACTTTTCCAACCGAAGAGGAGCAGTATGATGTATACCGCCAGATCGTCGAAAAAGCGGGAGGATATCCGGTAGTCATTCGGACGCTGGATATTGGCGGGGATAAGCAATTGGAATATTTTGCGCTGCCGGAGGAAGAGAATCCGGTGCTTGGGTATCGCGGTATCCGCATCAGCCTGGACAGCAACGAGCTGTTCAAAACCCAGCTAACCGCCTTACTGCGGGCCAGCGCGCATGGCCACGTCAAAATCCTGTTCCCGATGATCTCATCCCTGGAGGAATTCAGGGGCGCCAAGCGGATTCTGGAGGAGGCTAAGCTGGATTTGGCTGTCCGCGGCCTTCCGTTCCGTTCCGACATCGAGGCGGGCATTATGATTGAAGTACCGGCCGCCGCGGCGATTGCGGATCTGTTGGCAAAAGAAGCCGATTTTTTCAGCATCGGCACAAACGATCTGGTACAGTATGTTCTGGCCGTGGACCGGATGAACGAAAAAATCGCACATATGTATCATCCATTTCATCCTGCCGTACTTCGCCTGCTGCGCCAGACCGTGTCCGCAGCGAAGGATGAAGGGATACCCGTCAGCGTATGTGGAGAATTGGCCGGCGATGAGAGAGCGCTGCCGATCTGGTTTCACCTTGGTGTGGACAGTCTCAGCATGTCGCCGCAAGCATTGCTTCGCGTGAAGCATCGCGTTTTGAACAGCACGCTCAAGGAGGGGCAAGAGGAAGGCAAACTCTGCTTCCGGCTTACCACGAGCGAAGAGATCGAAAGAGAACTGTCCGGTTTTCTGGGTAAGGACCCGGTAGCGGGCCGCTAATACGGCAATATTAAAGCCGGGGGAAGAGTGATCTCCCTCCGGCTTTTTCGTTCTTCATCCTATTTCGCGGCAGCAGCCAAAGCATCCACGAACGCCTTGCCGTATTCCGGCAAATCGGGCGGACGTCTTGCCGAGATAATATGTCCGTCGCTAACGACCGGTTCGTCTTTCCAGATCGCTCCGGCGTTCTCCATATCGTCGCGGATTCCCGGCGTTGAAGTGACCGTGACTCCCTTCAGAATGCCTGCAGATATCAATACCCAGCCGGCATGGCAAATTTGGCCGATCGGTTTCTTGTCGTTATGCATCTCGCGCACGATTTCCAGTACTTTGCCGTAACGGCGCAGCTTGTCCGGAGCCCATCCGCCCGGAACCAGGATTCCGTCATAGTCGCTGGCACGGATTTCCTCGAACGCAAATTCGGCCTCAGCGGGTACGCCATATTTACCGATGTATTTTTTGCCTTTCTCGGCGCCTGCCAAATGCACCTCGGCACCTTCCTCCCGGACGCGGTAAATCGGGTACCAAAGCTCCAAATCCTCGAATTCTTCATCCACCAGAGCTATCACTTTTTTTCCAGTAAGTCTCAAAACTTTCTCCTCCTGTCTCTTAAAACTCTTGACGAAAATCATTTTCGATATTTTAATTGTATCAAAAATAAAGATTTCTTTCATGATGCTGCCGCATGGTTATTTATTCTTTACTTAGCGATTATTACATTAAATAAAATGTTGAGGATTAAATGAGGTGATCCTGTGCGCAAGCTTTGCCGCTGCGGACAAAACATGAACCTCGGTTTCAGGCTGGTTATTTTCGAAAACAAGTTCCAGGTCGACCGGGTTCCGATTCTAGAGTGCGAAGAATGCAATTACTATGAAGTGCTGCCTTCCTTTAAGGCGGATGTAATCGACTTGTTAAGCCAATTAAAGGAGCAAGGCGAGAGCGTGCGTGTTTATTTTACCGAAATGAATGAATTGGCGGACGTATTATACGGCCTGTCATCACAAGCAGCCAAGCTGGACCCCTCGGCATTTAGGGTGTTATTGGAGCAAAGCTGCAACGAACGGATCAATCTGCTGCTCGATATTTACGGATGCGCACAAAAATTGGGGGACACCGCCTGGATGAATGAAATCGCCGTCCGGCTGGCGCCTTTGTCGAAATTTGTTAAAAAAGGACAGTCCTTAAGCGCGAAATAAAATGAAAATGATATGAATTTGTCGTTATAAGTTGTTTTTAGCTTTCCCTTTTTGGTAAGATATGAATAGAAAACATGAAAATTATTTTCTGAAAGGGGACGGATGCGGGATGTCCGAATTGAAGAGAATAACTACTAATGAGGATCTTCAGCAGGCGTTTGAGCAATCGGCGGACCAGCCGCTGCTGTTGTTCAAGCACAGCACAAGATGTCCGATTAGCGCCGGAGCTCACCGGGAGCTGGCGGATTACCTGAACGACGCTCCGAATGAGAAGATTACATATGGGCTGATCTATGTGGTTGAAGACCGCGACGTATCCAACGCGGCGGCGGACAAGCTTGGCGTCAAGCACGAATCTCCTCAAGCGCTGTTGGTTAAAGACGGCCAAGCGGTATGGCATGCTTCCCATTCTAAAATTACCGCGGATGCAATAAGAGGAATTCTTGCAAAATGAAGCGTTATCATTGCGTAAAGTAATATTTTGTCGTATCATAAATTTAATTGAGCAGCAGGGACTTTGGTTGGACAACGATTGAAAATCTATTGGCAATGGAGAGAAGAATGTGACGGTTACCATTTACGATGTGGCACGTGAAGCGGGCGTCTCGATGGCAACGGTTTCCCGGGTTGTGAATAACAATCCCAACGTGAAGCCGCAAACCCGGAAGAAAGTTTATGAAGCGATTGAACGTTTGGGATATCGTCCGAATGCGGTGGCAAGAGGGCTTGCCAGCAAGAAGACGACCACGGTCGGAGTGGTGATCCCGGATATATCTAATTCGATTTTTGCGGAGATTGCAAGAGGCATCGAAGACATCGCTAACATGTACCACTATAATATTATTTTGTGTAATGCCGACAAGAAGAAGGAAAAGGAAATTCGCGTCATCAACACCCTGCTTGAAAAGCAAGTGGACGGGCTTCTGTTCATGGGCGGAACGGTGACGGAAGAGCACGTGCAGGCATTCCAGACCTCGGCTGTGCCGATCGTCTTGTGTGCTACGAGCGATGAGAACGGGGCGATCCCTTCCGTCGATATCGATCACGAAGCCGCTGCATTTGATGCGGTGAGCACGCTGGTAAGACACGGGCACCGGCATATTGCGATGATCAGCGGTACGCTGCAGGATCCGGCGAACGGCTACGCTCGGTTCCAAGGATATAAACGCGCGTTAGAAACCGCGGGAATTCCGTACGATGAGGATCTGGTTCGCATCGGGAACTATCGTTACGAATCCGGCGTTGAAGCGATGAAATATTTCCTTGGGCTTAAGAAACGCCCTAGCGCGATTTTCGCGGCTACGGATGAGATGGCAATTGGAGCGATCCACAGCATCCAGGACGAAGGTCTTAAAGTGCCTGACGATTTCTCCATTATCAGCGTTGATAATATTCGTATGGCTTCCATGGTACGGCCTCAGCTGACCACGGTAGCTCAGCCGATGTATGATCTTGGCGCGGTGGCCATGCGTCTCCTTACCAAGCTGATGAAGAAGGAAACGGTAGAGAACCCTCGCGTGATTCTGCCGCACGAAACGATTTTGCGGTTGTCCGTCAGCCATATTTAAAGGCTGGTTTTGATTATAAAGAGAGATACAACAGACAAATATATGAAAAAGGTTATACGGCAAAAAGCTCCTGATTCAGGAGCTTTTTATATGTTATAGAATAACGTTTCCGGAATTAGGGTTCGGGTTACATTATAAAATGATGCTGAAAGTAAAGGAGCGAAGCACGAGTGCCGACAACCATCGGAATTATCGGAGCCATGGATGAGGAAATCGCCTTGCTTCTGCAAGGGATAGAAGGCCAGGAACAGGTCATGCAGTCGGGCATTTCTTTTGTTAAGGGCCGGTTTCACGGCAAGGAAGTGGTAGTTTGCAAATCAGGGGTGGGGAAGGTAAACGCGGCGATTACGACGCAAATCCTGATCGACCGTTTTGATATCGGGGCGGTCTGGTTCACGGGCGTGGCGGGAGCGTTGGACCCGGGTCTTAATATCGGGGATATCGTAATCTCTTCTTCTTGCCAGCAGCACGATATGGATTGCTCTCCGCTCGGCTTCAGTCGGGGGATTATTCCTTTTCAGGAAACCTCGGATTTCCCCGCTGATCCCGGCTTTATCAAGCTGGCCGAGGAAGCCTGTTCCCGCGTGTGCAAGGAACAAGGCTATGTGATCGGCAGAGTGTTATCCGGTGATCAGTTCATCGCCGATTCGGAAAAGGTCCGCCTGCTGCACGAAACGATGGGCGGCGCTTGCGTGGAGATGGAGGGCGCCGCAATCGGGCAAGTATGTTATACGAACTCGGTGCCTTATGTCATCCTCCGCTCGATGTCGGACAAGGCGGACGGCACGGCCGATGTGAATTTCGCCGAATTTACCGTATCCGCCTCGAAACGTTCTTTCGAGATCGTGGAAGACATGATCCGCCATTTCGAGGCATCCTAGATCACGCCTCAGGATATTCCTGCAACGCAACCGCGAGATTCTCGCGGTTTTTTGCTGTGATCTCCTCTCTTCGCGGAATTCCTTCCCACCGGGACAAATCGTCCAGCCATTCGGTCGGCAGCGGCAATTGCGTCTGCCCTTGCCATTTATCGATCCAGCTCTGGGGCAGGCGCGCATGGGCGGGATCTCCCTCGTCCAGAGCCTGCTTCAAGGGATGATGGCTCATTTCCAGCCACAACAGCCCCCAAGCGCGCGGAACTACCCGCCACATGTCGTAACCGCCGCCTCCCACGGCGACCCATCGTCCTTCACAGTAGGTATGAGCCAACTCGTGCAGAATCGCCGGCATCCGGTTGTAGATATCCATGCTGCAATGCATATGGCTCAGCGGATCCAGCGCATGCGCATCGCAGCCGTGGAGGCTGACAATGAGGTCGGGCTTGAAGTAAGCCGTCAGGCGGGAGATGGACTGCTCGAAGCATTCCATCCAGGAAGCGTCCTCGGTATAAGGCTGTAACGGGACGTTCAGGCATGCTCCGTAGCCTTGGTGTTCTCCTCTTTCGTTGAGATACCCGGTTCCGGGAAATAAATACTTGCCCGTCTCATGGATAGAGTATGTACACACCTCCGGATCTGAGTAAAAACTCCACTGCACCCCGTCCCCATGATGTACGTCCGTATCCACATAAAGAACTCTGGCGTTATAATGCCGTCTGGCATATGCGATCGCTACGGCAGCATCATTGTATACGCAAAACCCGGCCGCTTTCGCGGACAAGGCATGATGCAGGCCGCCGCCCAAATGGAGGGCATGGGTAGATTTCCCGGACATAACGGCTTCCACGGCCGTTATCGTGCCTCCGGTTACATAAGAGGCCGCTTCATGCATTCCGGCAAAATAGGGCGTATCCTCGTCCATCAGGCCGTATTGTTCGGCCCGCCCGATCCAATCGGGCTCGGGCGAAGCTTGGCTTAAAGCTTTTACCGCTTCGATATAGGCCGGTTGGTGGATCCACATCAGTTCTTCATCCGATGCCGGACGGGACGATAGCATTTGCGAGGGCTCGAGCGCCCCTATGCTTGATAAGAGGTCAAGCGTGAGCTGCAACCGGATCGGATGGAAGGGATGATGATCGTGAAACCGGTAATTCATCGATTTGTCGTGATGAACAAATAAAGCGCTTCCAGACATGGCGTCACGCATCCTTCCTCTTGAGTCAATAATCAATACATGAAGCGCTGCTGGAAACGGATTCTGTCAAACTGTTCTTCGGATTCGATCGGAACTTCCTTGCCGATCCGGACCATCAGGCAGTTGGCGGGGTGGGAGCAGATTTCCGGATCATCGGTCGCGTACCAGACCATATCAACGGTTTGCATCAGCCGTTCCATCATCTTGCGGTAATCCCAAACGGATAAGCCGCTGCTTTTAAGATCCCAATGCCAATAGTACTCGGTAGTAAACACGATGTACTTCTCCATCTGACCGTCTTCAAATGCAGTGGAGATCATGCGGGAGCCGATTTTCAGGGATCGGTATTCATTGGACACTTCAATCGCACCCAACTCGATCAGGTCAGGCATGTTCCCTTGAGACCACCGCTCCATCTCATCGGGATAGTGAAAAGTCACGTAGCCGATGATCACGTCATTTTCCCGGGCCAAAATAATCCGCCCTTCCGGAAGACCGGCGATTTCGATCAGAGCCAGGTGCTGATCCTCCGGTTTGCGGAAGGCGTCCAGTTCGGGATGCATCCGCAGGGTACGGAGATGGGATGGCGTTACGGGGCCTTCCAGGACAATTTCGTGGTTTTCATGGGGCAGGGTATGGCGGATATACGTTTTTCGGTGTTCCATCATTGCCGCCTCCTTTGCTCGTTCCACTCTCTTATAACAGAAAAATGAAAATTTGAAAAGTATAGCCGCTATGTAAGACGTATGTTATAATGTTTCCGACATAAAATTTTCACAATTTTCACTTGACATCGTGATTTTTGTTGCATACTTTTCTTTGTGGTCTTTTTCGCGTTTCTGATCAAACGGATGCCGTCCTATTAGCCGTCGCTCAGTGATCTTTCAACCACATGTTCTTTGTATCCGTTTTCATGATTTTGATCTATTCTATTAAACTTTTGTTCAGATCAAGGGAGGATGGAACGATGAGTCAAATGCAGGGAGAAATTATTTCAGCGGGAGCCCCTTCATCAAACCTGGGGAACTACGAAGAAGCGTATGCCAACTTTAACTGGGAGGACGTAGAAAAGCAGTTTTCCTGGTATGAAACCGGAAAGGTCAACATGGCTTATGAAGCGATCGACCGTCATGTAGACGAGGGAAGAGGCGACCGGATCGCATTGCGGTTTAACGACCCGACCCGGGAAGAAACTTACACGTTCAAAGATTTGAAGGAGAAATCCAATCAATTTGCCAATGTGCTCCGCAGTCAGGGGATCTCCAAAGGGGATCGCGTATTTGTGTTTATGCCGCGCAGCCCGGAATTATACGTCAGTATTCTAGGAATCTTGAAAGTCGGGGCCGTAGTCGGTCCTCTGTTCGAGGCATTTATGGAGACCGCGGTCAAAGACCGTTTGGAGGATAGCGGAGCGGTTGCGCTTGTAACGACAACGACTTTGCTGCCGAGGGTAAAACGGGATGAGCTGCCGCTGCTGCATCATATTTTTCTGGTGGGAAAGGACATTGAGCCTGAAGCAGGCATTATTGATTATTTTAAAGAGATGGAGCATGCTTCGAGTGATGCCGAAATCGAATGGGTAAACCGTGAAGACGGACTAATTCTCCATTACACTTCCGGATCGACAGGCAAGCCGAAGGGTGTTTACCATGTTCATAACGCCATGCTTCAACACTATTATACGGGCAAGGTAGTCCTTGATCTTAAAGAAGGAGATGTCTACTGGTGTACGGCCGATCCAGGTTGGGTGACGGGGACTTCGTACGGGATTTTCGCTCCTTGGCTGCACGGCGCCACTAATGTAGTACGTGGGGGACGTTTTAGCCCCGGGGACTGGTATGATACGATTCAAAAAAATAAGGTCACTGTATGGTACAGCGCTCCTACCGCCTTCCGGATGTTCATGGGTGCAGGGGAAGATATCGTGAAACAATATGATCTGTCCACGCTGCGGCATATTCTCTCGGTCGGCGAACCGCTGAATCCGGAGGTCGTTCGTTGGGGATATAAAGTCTACGGACACCGGATCCATGATACTTGGTGGATGACCGAAACCGGGGGACAACTGATCTGTAATTATCCGTCCATGCCGATTAAGCCGGGTTCGATGGGCAAACCGGTTCCAGGCATTCAGGCGGCTATTATCGATGACAACGGCAAGGAGCTGCCGCCTAACCGGATGGGCAACCTGGCTGTGCGTACGCCATGGCCGTCCATGATGCGGCTCATTTGGAACAACGCCCCCAAATACGAGGAATATTTCCGAATCCCGGGCTGGTATATTTCCGGAGATACGGCCTATATGGACGAGGACGGATATTTCTGGTTCCAGGGCCGGATCGATGACGTGATCAACTCCTCAGGCGAACGGATCGGACCGTTCGAAGTGGAGAGCAAGCTGGTCGAGCATCCGGCGGTCGCCGAAGCCGGTGTCATCGGTAAACCCGATCCGACACGGGGCGAGATTATCAAGGCGTTCATTTCGTTAAGAGAAGGCTTCGAACCTTCCGAAGAGCTGAAGGCCGAAATATCCCGTTTCGTAAAAGAAGGCTTATCGGCGCATGCCGCTCCGAGAGAGATTGAGTTTAAAGATAAACTGCCAAAGACGCGTTCCGGTAAAATTATGCGGCGCGTGTTAAAGGCCTGGGAGCTGAATCTCCCGGCGGGCGATCTGTCGACGATAGAGGACTAATTTATAATTAATCGAGCAATAAACGGGGCTATCCCGCGCCATCATATGGCCGCAGGATAGCCCCGTTTTTTTGTCAGAATCATAAAACATATACTATTCTGTGCGCAGTACTATGCTCGGGAGAACGTTCCTCTTGTTAGCAGATCCTTCGGCAATTCGGCATCCCATCCCGCCGGCGTTGCCAGCCCTAAAGCCAGTGCAGTAACCCGGGCCGTATCCGTGATGGATACGGGACTCGACAGGTGGCCTTGCTTGATGCCAGGGCCGATGCAACCCCAGAAAACGTTGCGGTCCATCGGATGATCGCTGCCGTGATTATGTGTCTCCGCACCGCCTCCGCCATGATCTGTGAGCAGGATGATGAGGCTGTCCTCTATAAGATGTAATTGCTCCAAGCGTGCCAATATCATCCCGATGCGCTCATCACAGGTTCCGATCATTTTCAAGTACTCGGGCGAATCCGGACCATAGCCGTGTCGATGGCCGGATCCATCCGGCTCGTCCAGTTGCAGAAACAATAGTCTTACGTCAGGATTTTCTTCCACATAGCCTAAAAGAGCTGGGACAAGCTCGGCATCGGGCAGGGAAACCTTATAGACTCCAAGATTATTTTCAATGATTCCGGAGTTAATGGGGTCCCAACCGGTAAAGGAAGCCAGCTTGGCATCCGGTTGTTGCTCCCTTATCAGCCGAAAGAGGGAGGGATAGGGAGAATCGGCCGGATAGGGCTCGTTAGCCGCCTTGTCATTGTTTAAGCCGTGTTTGTCAGGCCTCACTCCATGAAGAACGGAACCCCAGCATTCCGCACTGATCGTTGGCAATTCCGCCTGAGCTTCATAGGTGAAGGCGCCGCGTGGCAGCCAAGCATCCAGATGAGGGGTATTCGCTTGTTGTACGAAATTTCCTGCGCCATCCATACCCAGAATAAAGACTCTCTTTACGGCTTCTGCTTTTGCTTCTGATTGCGTCAACTTGTATCACTCCTCGTAAGAAAACTATGTTGAAGGCGGATTCCTCCACTACCCGGGAGTACCGCCTTGAGTATACGCACTTAGCATAAGAGGAGCTAACGGCATCGTCAATATGTGAAGGTTCTTTCTGGCGAAGTAGTCACAAACGTGATAATGATAAGTCACAATCCTAGTAGTTCGCGGAATCGGAGTCCATCTATAATTAGTGACAGAAAGAAATAACTAGAGAGGATGAGCTTTATGAAACCGCTTGCATCATCCGATGCACCTACCGTTTCTCCCGCAATAGTTCCCGGCCGAATGCGCACTTTTCGAAGAAAGATCAAAAAGTACAGGGCCCTGCTTCTTATGATGGTTCCCGGACTATTGTATTTGATATTAAATAATTACATTCCCATGTATGGGGTCATCTTGGCTTTTAAAGAATTGAATTATGTGGATGGCATTTTTGGAAGTCCATGGGCAGGTCTCTACAACTTCAAGTTTTTGTTCAACTCGCCGGATGCCTATCTAATTACGAGAAATACGGTGCTCTATAACGGAGCGTTCATTATCGTAAATACCTGTCTCGCGCTGCTTGTGGCACTATTGGTCAACGAGATCAAGGACAAAGTCGTTACCCGTTTTTACCAAAGCACGTTTCTGCTTCCGCATATTATTTCCATGGTTGTAGTCGCTTATCTGGTATATAGCTTTTTGAATGCCGAGAGCGGATTTGTCAATCGCCAGCTTGCGAACTGGTTCGGCTTCGATTCGATCTCTTGGTACAATGAAGCGAGTTATTGGCCTTACGTATTGGTCATCGTCAATGCATGGAAAGGCGTAGGTTACCTGGCCATTATCTACTTCGCAGCCATCATCGGGATCGATAAAGAATACTACGAGGCGGCAACCATTGATGGCGCCAGCAAGTGGAAGCAAATGACGCGGATTACGCTGCCGCTTATTGCTCCTATGATTATCGTGATGACACTTCTTTCGATTAGTACCATCATGCGCTCGGACTTCGGTTTGTTCTATCAGGTGCCGATGAACTCCGGTCCTCTAATGCCGACTACAAACACGATCGATACGTTCGTCTATCGGGCAATGATCGTGCGTGGGGACATTGGAATGTCGACAGCCGCCGGTGTCTATCAATCCGTCGTCTGCTTCTTCCTGATTCTCGGTGCGAACTTTGCCGTCCGCCGGATCAGCAAGGACAATGCATTATTCTAACGAGAGGAGGCGGCCTTCCATGCCGATTGCAGCACGTGTTCGCAAGTCATTCATTCATCTGTTCTTCATTCTGTTTAGCTTTGCTTCGCTGATGCCGTTCGTCCTGGTATTTATGGTTTCCATTACGGACGAGAGCTCTATTGTCAAGAATGGCTACAGTTTTATTCCAAGCAAATTCAACTTTGCCTCATATCAGTTTCTGTTTAATGATTTTGGGCAGATCGCAAGATCCTATGGTGTAACCATCCTCGTAACGCTGATAGGAACCGTTGTCAGTTTATTTATCACGGCGCTTTTCGCTTATCCTTTGTCGCGTAAGGACCTGCCTTTAAGGCGGTCGATGTCGTTCATTTTGTTCTTCACGATGTTATTCAGCGGGGGCATGGTGCCGTGGTATATCACTTACGTAACGATGATAGGCCTCAAAAACTCATTGTTCGGCATGATTATTCCCAATCTATTGATGAGCGCCTTCAACGTCCTGCTAATGCGAAGTTTCTTTGCCAATACGATTCCGGAATCCATCATCGAATCCGGAACGATTGACGGGGCAAGTGAATTAACGATTTTCCTTAAGCTGGTGGTCCCGCTTTCCGCTCCCATTATGGCCACGATTGCGCTCTTCAATCTACTGGCCTTTTGGAATGACTGGTATAATTGCATGTTGTTCATCGATAAACCCGATTTGATAAATATACAGTATCTGATGACAAAGACGTTAAATAATGTTCAGTTCCTGGTAATGAAGGCGGATACCTCCAGTCAGGCCGGTGAATTGCTTGCCAAGATGCCGACCGAGGGAGTGCGAATGGCTCTTGCCATTATCGGCATTGCACCGCTCCTGATGGCTTACCCGTTCTTTCAAAAGTATTACATTAGCGGTATTACTAGCGGGGCAGTTAAGGGTTAAACCAAGCCTGCACTGCTGGTCTTAAATAAATAGATAAGAAGGGAATGGTCCAAATGAAGAAAAAAGTGTCCACCATGTTAGCTTTGCTTATGGCCGTAGTGTTTGTCCTGTCCGCCTGTGGTTCGAAAACAAACAATGACTCAAAAAATGCGACCGGAGAGAACACCCCTGCAACGACAAATGAGGGAGAGGGTACGACGAATCTCAAGCCTTATAAGCTTACGCTTGTTTATCCGGGTACCGCACAGAAAGATCTGGCGCTTGTCCAGGAAGAGATGAGTAAGTATTTGACGGAGAAAATCAATGCAACGATCGAGCTGAAGCCGATTGATTGGGGCTCCTGGACGGATAAGACTAACTTGATGAAAATTTCCGGTGAGTCGTTTGATTTAATGTTTACTGCAGGATGGTTCGGTTATGGCCTTGATGTATCCAAAGGACAATTTATCGAATTGAACGATCTGATGGAGAAATACGGAAAAGATATCCCGACGGTACTTGGTGAAGACTTTATCAAAGGTTCGCAAATCAATGGCAAGTCCTATGCCGTACCAACAAAGAAGGAATTCGCCCAAGGCTTTGGTTTCGTTCTTAATAAGGATTTAGTCGATAAATATCAATTCAATACCGAAGGAATTAAAACGCTGGAAGAAATGGAAGAGATGTTCAAGACAATCAAAGAGAACGAGCCGGGTATAGTGCCTGTTGTGAGTAATAAATTTGCAAGCACTTGGTCCGCTGCTAATTATGACAACTCGATGATCTCCCGGGACAGTAAGGAATTGAAAGTTATCGATACATTGGAAGATCCTAAGTTCATCGATTTCCTTAAACGGATGAGACAATGGAACTTGAATGGCTGGTTCGATAAAGATGTTGTAACTTCGGATAGCAGCGGTCAAGCCGATAATATGCTTAAATCGGGAAAAGCCTTTGCCTTGGCCCAATCGCTCAAGCCTGGTAAAGACAAGGAAATGTCGGTAACGATGGGGCTTCCGTTAGTCCAAGTGGAGACGGCTGAACCTTACACCACGACCGGCGAAGCTACCGGGGCTATGCTGGCGATCTCCCGGACTTCCAAGGATCCTGAAAGAGCCATGATGTTCCTGAATATGCTGTACACGGATGCCAAGCTGCTCAATATGCTGGATTGGGGAATCGAGGGTAAGCACTACGTCAAGGTCTCGGATAACATGATTGATTATCCAGAAGGTGTAACGGCGGAAACTCAAGGATATCCAAGCCCGGGCGGATGGATGTTCGGCAATCAGTTTATCTCTTACCTGTGGGCTAACGAGGATCCCGATAAATGGGAACAATTCGAAAAGTTTAACGCTAGCGCCGAACGCTCTATCGCTTTAGGTTTCGCCTTTGACGAAACGCCGGTTAAAGCGGAGTTGGCGGCAGTGGGTAACGTGGATAAAGAATTCCAAATGGTTTTGAATGCGGGCGCCATCGATGATGTAGAAGGAACGATAGCCAAATACAAAGCTAAACGGGATGCCGCAGGTTTCCAGAAGATTCTGGAAGAGAAACAACGGCAGTTGGACGAATGGGCTAAAACCAGCAAATAATGAAGGGTTTGCAAGTCAGGAGTTGGAACCTAGTTATCCAACTCCTTCTTCCTTTTACTACATGTTGAGATATAATTGCTGTAATAAGTACACCAACCAACATTAGAAAGAGGAGAGAATAACGATGAATCCCAAAGGATCTCTTCGTTTTAAGCTAACGATTGGTTTTATCACGATTACGCTACCTCTAGTCATTCTGCTGATTTATAGTAATTTTACGGCATCCGGCTCGGTTCGGGAGCAAGCGGCAGAATCAAATAAAAATATGATAACGCTTTATTCCAATCAAATCGAGACAACCCTCGGTATTGAGGCAAACTTTCTATATGATTTAACTTCCCACGATGCGGATATTCTGTCTTTAAATAACATGGTCTATAACTCTGCGGATTACACGCTGACCAAAATGCGAATCTTGAACAGCCTCAGCCGGTACAACCGATTCAATAATAGTGTCGATATTCAATTTGCTTATTCCAAGGTGAACCGCGATCTGGTTCATACTCCGATCAGATCGAATTCTTATGAAGAGACAATGGCGATCAAGCAGTGCATCCAGGATACTCTGGATAGGGCGGCGCCGGACAGCCCGGCATTCAAGGAGTGGATGACGGTTGACTGCGGAGGGTTCTACGCACTTTCGCGTATTGTCGACTCAGGATACGGCATGTATTTGGGAGCCTGGGTCCAGCTTGATCATCTGATGATTCCGCTGGAATTGATCCAGCTAGGCGGGGAGGGATTTTCCGCTCTTGCAAACTCGGAGGGAAGACTTCTGGCCGGGAGATTCGACATCGGCGGGTTTAAGGATCCGCCGCTAATCAATTCGAACGCGGGATATCAGAGACTTAAAGGGGAGAACGGCACTTATGTTGTCGTCAGTAATCCGATTGATTCGACGGACGTTACATTGATTGCCTTCATTCCGGAAGAAGGAATGCTGGATACGATCTATCGGTTCCGCAAGGTTATCATCTGGATTCCGTTATTTGCCCTGGTTTTGTTGTCTTTGTATTTGGTTTATCTCAACAGTATCATTCTCAGACCGATGAATGCCTTGCTCAAAGGGATGCGTAAGCTGAAGCGGGGCGATTGGGCTATACGATTGAACAACACACCTTCCAGGGAGTTTCATGTGGTCACGGAAACGTTCAATGATATGGCACAACAAATTCAGAAGTTGAAGATTAATGTGTATGAAGAGCAAATCCGAACCCATAAAGCAGAGCTGAAGCACTTGCAATTGCAAATCAATCCGCACTTTTTGTTAAATAGCATCAATGTCATCTATAATCTTGCCCAGCTCAAAAACTTTTCCGTCATTCAGGCCATGTGCCTTAATTTGGTGAAATACTTTCGTTTCACGACCAAAACGAGCCAGCCTTTCGTAAGTCTTTCCCAAGAGATGGAGCATATGGACAGTTATTTGTGTATTCAGCAACTCCGCTTTCCCGGCAGGCTTACCTTTCGGATCGAGATAGAAGAAGACGCTAAAGAGGTTCCTATTCCTCCGCTGATTGTACAGCCGTTCATAGAGAATGCCATCAAGTACGGGTTTGATTTTATGGAGAATCCTTTTCATATCGAAATAAAGGCCATGATCGATGCTGACCCAAGATTTTGTCGCATTGTAATTGCAGATAATGGCTGTGGATTCTCGGATGAGATGTTGGACTCCTTACGCAGCGGTCGGTATTTCCAACTTACGAATGATCAACATCTGGGCATATGGAACAGTTATCATCGTCTGCAGCTCTTATACGGGCAGGCGGCTCGTCTGAATTTCGGTAATTGTGATCCATCCGGTGCATTGATAGAATTGAGAATTCCGGTAAACTTTTCAGGGCAATCGGATAAACCGCAATACTAATCAGTCATACAATCACAGCAGGAGGATGAGGGAAATGCAGATTTTGATTGTTGATGATGAGATGTACTCCGTCATGGGGATTAAAGATGCCATTAACTGGGGAGAATTGGGCGTTACTGCGGTCTTTGATGCCTATAACATGAGGGAAGCGATCAAGATCTTTCAAGAGCAGGAAATCAACGTCATGATTAGCGATATCGAAATGCCTAAAGGTACGGGAATCGAGCTGCTGGAGTGGGTAAACGAATTTTCACCGCAAACGGAAACGATTTTTTTGACGGCTCACGATGATTTCCGATTCATGCAGCGGGCTGTTCAGCTTAGCAGCTTTGACTACATGATGAAACCCGTTGAGTACGAAGCTTTGGAAGAAGTCATTCGGAAGGCGATCCGTACCGTAGAGAAGAAAAATGCTGAACTCGCCCAGAGTGAACAATATAAGCCATACTACGAGCTTTGGAACAAGAAAAAAACGCTTCTAAGCGAGCGTTTCTGGTACGACCTGCTTTCGGAACGGATCGTGGCTACAGCGGAGGACATTTGCAGTCTTCCGGCTGAATATGGCATTGCTTTGCAAGCTGACGACCGGCTCTTACCTGTCGTTATAAGCGTGGAGAACTGGAAGCGGGAACTGAATACGCGTGATGAAGAAGTGATGGAGTACGCCATTCGTCAATCCTCCTCTGAATTATTAATTGGCGACTGCAGGGGAGAGGTTGTGCAAACCAAACAAGGGGTCACGATAGCTATCCTGTATTTATCGCCTGAGGAGGTACCGCCACTGCTGGACAGTATCGGCCAGAAGTGCAACGAATATATAGATGCTTGCAGTCAATATTTGAACTGTACGGTATCCTGTTATATCGGCGAGCCGGTTATGCTGCATGAGCTTACGAAAATGTACAAAGCTTTGTTAGCGATGGAATACAATAATCTCAGTTTGTCCAATCAACTCAATTGGTTGAGCAAGCGGAGTCCGGAACCAGCCCCGGACCCTAGCTTGCCTGATTTTACGGTCTGGGCGCTGTTGCTTGAGAACGGCAAGGAGGAAGAGCTGATCCGGCAGTTTAGGAACAGTCTTCAGTTCCTGTCTTCCGACCGACAATTTGGAGCCAATGTTTTGCATGCCTATTACCAGGGGTTTTTGCAAATGATTCATTATTTACTTCAGAAAAGGGGCCTGTCCGCACATCAATTGATTCATGAAGCCGGAGCACCGAAAATCAAAACTCCCCCTCGGACTTTGGAACAAATCGAAGAATGGGGGACCTGGCTAATCCGTAAAGTGCATCGCTGCCTCTATCAGGAGGTATCCGTTATTCCGCGGCTTTGCGCCTATATTAACGATCATCTGAGGGACAATATCACCCGCGAAATGCTTGCGGAATACGTTCACTTAAACCCGGCCTATCTTTCCCGCCTGTTCAAGAAAGAGGTCGGAATGAGCATCACGGATTATTTGCTTAATGAAAGAATGCGGATTGCCAAAGAACTCATTGTCAGCTCAACGATTCCGATCTCCGAGATTGCGCAAACGATAGGGTACAGTAATTTTTCCTATTTCTCAAAAATGTTCAAGAAGGTCTATCATGAAAATCCTCAGCAATTTCGAAAACTATCAGGCTGCTCTGGCAGCTAAATGCTGCTAAGCTCATACCATTCAAGGAATGATGGATAGAAAGTGGGTGCTCACGATGAATAAGCCGGAACTTGCCTTACCAACAAAGCAGCAATTGAGATGGCATGACATGGAACTCGGCATGTTTTGTCATTTTGGCATGAATACATTTTGTGATCAGGAATGGGGTAGTGGCAATGATTCGCCGGAAAAGTTTAATCCAACCCAGCTTGATGCACGTCAGTGGGTTCGTACAGCTAAACGGGCGGGTTTTAAATATTTGGTTCTGACAGCCAAACATCATGACGGATTCTGCTTGTGGCCAACTAAGACAACCGATTATTCTGTGAAATCAAGTCCTTGGAAGGACGGCCGGGGGGACGTAGTGCGTGAGGTCGCTGACGCTTGTCGCGAGGAGGGTATCGCTTTCGGGTTGTATTTATCGCCATGGGATCGGCACGAGCCCTGTTATGCCGATAAGGAAGCTTACGATGATTTCTACGCCGAACAGCTAACAGAGCTGCTGACTCAATACGGGCCACTTATTGAGGTGTGGTTCGACGGGGCTGGTTCCGAGGGACGCGAATACGACTGGCCTCGTATTATTGGACTCGTTAAACAGCATCAACCTGACGCCATGATTTTTAATATGGGGCAACCGACCATACGCTGGGTAGGAAATGAAGATGGTGTTGCACCTTATCCGTGCTGGAACACATCTTCAGAGGCCCGTGTGAGTATGTTTACGAGTGATATGTTGTCCTGGCTGCCGGAGACATCGAGCTGGCTGCCTGCTGAATGCGACGTTCCGATTCGTACCCGCCATTGGTTCTGGCATCCCGATGATGAGGGCAGCTTGCGATCTTTAGAGGACTTAATGGATATTTACTATCGATCGGTCGGACATGGTGCGGTGTTGCTGCTCAACCTATCACCGGATGATCGCGGATTGCTCCCGGACGTCGATGTGGAGCGGGTCATCGAATTTGGGGATGAGATCTCCCGTCGCTTTGATCATCCCATCGCGCAAACCTCCGGTGAGGGTACGACCGTAACGCTGTCATTGGAGGAGATTACATCTGTCGATCACGCCATCTTAATGGAACAGATCTCCGAGGGCGAACGGGTCCAGGAATATGTGCTGGAGGCGGAACAGGAGGACGGTGCTTGGGTTGAGGTAAAAAGGGGTACCGCGATCGGTCATAAGAAAATCGATTCTTTTGCAGCGATTCGGACTAAACAATTGCGGCTCAGAGTGACGGAGTGTGCAGCATTGCCGTTGATTCGTTACTTTAAGGTATACTAAAAAGATATTCCGGTCAGAAAAGCAAAAAACGGCGGTACGCAGGATTTTATACCTTGCGTACCGCCGTTTTGCATCCATCGGTGTTTGCTATTTGCCAAACTGGACGGAACTGGACGGCGTTGATTCTCCAAGCGCATTGACCGCTGTGACTTGAACCCAGCCGGTTGTATCGCTTTTGAAGGAGAACGATGTACCCGAAGTCGAACCGAGCAGAGCAAATTGTCCGTCCGAAGTATTTGAATAATAGATGTTATAACTTGAAATTTGCTCAATGGAAGCAGACGCTGCCCATTGGATTGAAATATCGCCGCCGTTCCCTTGAACGACTACCTGGGCGGGAGCGGTAGGCGGCAGCATAAGGCCTTCCTGGCCTGGTTCGCCTTCCATCCCGGAAGGATCTCCCTCCGTCCCCGGTAAATCAGGAATCCAGCTGTCGGAGCTGACGATCGCGCTAGGCTCGGATTCCTTGCCGGCTACGTCGACAGCCGTTACGTAGTAGGAATGGGTAAACCCGCCGGCTCCGGAATCGGATATCTCGGTACTCCCTCCGGTAAGGGCTGCATGGCCCGTATACTTGAAGGAACCGCCGTCCTCGGAACGATAGAGGCGATAGCCTACCACATCTTTTTCCGCATTTTTGCTAAATGTGACCTTGGAGTTTCCGCCTGATGACGTAAGCTTTACGTTGGCGGGTGCCGCAGGCGCTGCTCCGTCATCGACGCGAGGATCTGGTTTAGTCGGAGCGTCCTCGCCGGCATCCTTCGGCATGTAGTAACTCAGCGGCTTGTGACCGCCTTTCATTTTTGCAAAGGCATTTTCAAGCTCATCGATCAGTTCCTTGATCGGTTTTTCGCGTTTCATCACTACTTTTTCGAGCAACATATCCGCCGGTGTAGCTTCCTGCGGAATATAATTGACTCCTTCATAGGTGATGTATTTCATCCGGACCAGAACATCATCTGGCTCTTTAGGGACGTATTTGGCATTGAATATGTCGGTAACCATTTTTCCCGCCTGTTTGGTAAGCTCCGTCGGCAGCTTGCCGCTGAAGCCCGATACGGTCGCGGATACGATGCCGTCGGGTTTAACGAACTCCGGCGTGACGAACAGCTCCGGCTCATTCTCGGTCACTTCGTTCATGACCAAGGCCCAAATCGAGCGGGCCCGGGACTTGCCGGGCTCCGACAGCGTATTGACCGGCTCTTTATAACCGATCCATACCCCGAGGGTAACGTCAGGCGAATAGCCCATAAACCACACGTCGGCGTAATTTTGCGTCGTTCCGGTTTTTCCGACGATTGGAATTTCCCCGTACTTCTTGAAATCGCTCTTAATCGATTTCCCGGTTCCGTCCTTGATTACGGTCCGCAGCATGTCGGTCATGAGATAAGCCGTTTGCTTGGAGAAGACACGTTTCGGCTCCACCTCATGCTTATACACGATCTTTCCTTTGGAATCCGTAATTTTGGCGATCATGTAGGCGTCATTGAATTCACCGCCGTTGGCAATTGCCGTGTACGCGTTCGTGAGTTCCTCCACGGTAACCCCGTATTTCAAACCGCCGAGTACGCCCGTTTGCGCCCCGTAATCCTGTTCATCGAGGGTGGTGATGCCAAGTTTCTTGGAGAAATCCCAAGCCTTTTCGATGCCCACAGTTTCGTTAAACAGCTTCAGGGCCGGAATATTGCGCGATTCGTTCAGCGCGGTCCGGGCGGTTACCAGGCCTTTATAGCCGCCGCTGGAGTTGACCGGGATGTGATATCCTTTTTGGTAATCGCGCAGAATCATCGGGGAATCGTCAATGATGCTCGCGGGCTGGATCAGCCCCACTTCCATCGCCGGCAAATAGGCGGCGATCGGCTTCATGGTCGACCCCGGTTGACGTATCATTTGCGTTGCATAATTCATTTGCTCCGTATAAAAATCCCGGCCTTCGATCATTCCGAGGATGGCCCCGGTGTGATTGTCGATCATCATGCCGGCGACTTGTTCAAGCCCCTTGGTTTCGCTGTATTTGGAGAAGTTTTTCTCGTTTTCCGAAACCTTGTGCATGGAGTTATAGACTTTTTTGTCGATCGTCGTGTAAACCCGATACCCTCCGGTCAGGAGCTCTTGACGAGCTTCTTCAAGTATTTGCGAGTTTTTGGCGACCTCTTCTTTAGTCATGTCCGGATTGTTCAGCATGGCGATCGTGATTGCGCTCTGACGCTCCGTTTCGAGCATCAGGTACGGAAACGTCTCGTAAGCTTTCTTCGTTTGCGGTGCGAGCGAGCCTTTAATATCAAACGCCAGCGCGTCGTCATATTGGGCTTTCGTTATTTTATTCTCCTCCAGCATCCGCTGAAGCACTAGGCGCTGCCGTTTGAGCGCACGGTCGAAGGCTTCCTGGTTAAACTCTCCTTTACCGTTATAGGCGGAATAAGAAGAAGGAAGCTGCGGCAACCCGGCCAGATAGGCGGCCTGGGCGGTGTTCAGATCATCAAGATTAACAATATTGAAAATACCTTTAGCTGCTGCTTTGATCCCGTAAACCTGATAACCGTTGGAGCCGTTCCCGAACGGTACTTTGTTCAGATATGCCGTTAAAATTTCATTTTTGCTCAGAAACCGTTCCAACCGCAATGCAAGCAAAATTTCCTTTACTTTCCGGTTGTCTGTCCGGTCCAGATTCAGAAATACCCGTCGTGCCAATTGCTGGGTGAGTGTGCTTCCGCCGGTCTGGATGTCTTCTTTGAGCAGCTTTTGCTTTACGGCGCGCATGGTCCCTTTCAGGTCCACACCCTTATGTTCTTCAAAATGATTGTCTTCAATAGCGATGACAGCATCGATGACGGAAGAAGGGATTTCGTCGAAGCTGACGAGCCGCCGGTCCTCTTCCGAACGCAGCTGGCCGATCGGCTGGCCGTCGCGGAAGTAGGCGAATCCGGTGATTTCGTTATGATCGATCTTTTGTTCAATATCGGTACGTGATCTCACGGGTTCGTCTATGACGATTGAGGAGACGTATCCGAATACTGCCCCTCCGGCAAACAAGGCCCCGGCAAAACCGAGTAAAACGAGCCATCCCAGCGTAGTCCAGACCCAGCGGCCGCGTCTACGTTTGCGTACGGGCTTCTTGTTTCTGGATTCGCTTCGCGACTTTCTTTGCCCTCCCTTGCCGGAGTTGTTATCGTTTTCATGAACCATGGAATTCCTCCTTTTAACAGCAACATTATAGCATAAAAAAGGGCGTTTGACCGCTTTTTCCACCCATTCGGACACGATCCGACCGATATTCGGGAGAAGCCGAGGTTTGACTTGACGAAAGTTTCTGTGATATAAAATAGCTAATTGCATATCGTCAAAGGCTTGGAAAGACTTAGTAGAAGGCGGAATCCCGCCGCTCAGAGAATCGGTGGTCGCTGCGAACCGAATGGGCGGATCCCTTTTGAATTACCGTCTGGAGCCGTCCGGGGGAACGCAGAATTGTCAGTAGTCCGGTACCGGGAAGACCCGTTATTGAAATGAGGTGAAAACCGTCTGTTTGCCTTTGCTCGGCTCATGGGCATTGTTTAAGCAGCGGTTTTAATTAGGGTGGTAACGCGAGCAGCTCCTTCTCGTCCCTTGGGATGAGAAGGAGCTTTTTGTCGTTTTCGGCAGATATAAATTAATTGTGGAGGATGATTGAAGATGAAATGGGATGAATTGACACTGGCTCAGCAGGAAGAAGTAGAACGCCAACTGCAGGTGATTTCCCGCGGAGTTGTAGAAATTGTGCCGGAGGACGAATTAAGACAGAAAATCATGAAATCGGTGGTTACCGGAACACCGCTGAATGTGAAGCTCGGCCTTGATCCTTCAGCGCCGGACATTCATGTGGGTCACACTGTAGTTTTGCAAAAGCTGCGTCAGTTCCAGCAATTTGGACATCAGATTCAGCTCATTATCGGGGATTTCACAGGGAAGATCGGCGATCCGACGGGGAAATCGGAAACCCGCAAGCAGCTGTCCGAGGAGGATGTGCAGCGGAATGCCGAGACATACCGCCAGCAAATTTTTAAAATTCTGGATCCGGAAAAAACGAAGGTATTCTTTAACTCGGAATGGCTCGCGCCGATGACGTTTGAAGAAGTGGTCAAGCTGGCGGCAAAAGTTACCGTAGCCCGGATGCTGGAAAGAGACGACTTCACCAAGCGTTATCAGAACGGCCAGCCGATCAGTATTCATGAATTTTTCTACCCGCTCATGCAGGGGATGGATTCGGTTGCGCTGCATACCGATATCGAGCTTGGAGGTACGGACCAGAAATTCAATCTGCTGATGGGCAGAACGCTGCAGAAAGAATATGGCCTGGAGCCACAGATTGCTATTATGACACCATTGATTGAAGGTCTTGACGGTGTGCAGAAGATGAGTAAAAGCCTTGGGAACTACATCGGTATCGACGAGGAACCGAACGAAATTTACGGGAAATCGATGTCCGTGCCGGACGATCTCATGCTGAAATACTTCGAGCTGGCCACTGACCTGAGTAATGAGGAGTTGGCCGTGCTTAGCGAAGGCGTCAAGCTAGGGGCTGTCCATCCGCGCGATGCCAAAATGCAGCTGGCTTACACTTTTGTACGCATGTACCATGGCGTCGACGCAGCCGATGCGGCACAGGAGCACTTTATTACCGTCTTCCAACAGCGGGCGCTTCCGGAAGATATCCAAGAGATTACGGTGGCTGCAGGAGAACTGAATGACGGTAAAATCGGCCTGATCAAGCTATTGTCGCTGCTCGGATTTGCGGCTTCCAATAGTGAAGCCCGGCGCAGTATCCAGCAGGGTGCGGTCAAGGTGAACGAAGAGAAGCTTACGGATCCGAATGCCGAAATCACTATTGCGGATGGAGATGTCATCCAGGTAGGTAAACGTAAATTTGCGAAGCTGCTGGTGAAATAAGAGAAAAGGGGCCCTGCGGCCCCTTTTTTTATATTGTTTTTGAAAATAGAGCCGAACGAGCATTAATTATAGACGCTTCGGTGCCATATAATCAGAACAGAATGGTATAGACTCCGGCTCCACGTTTTAATAGAGACTAAAAAACCGGCCAAACCCCAAAGGGGTTGGCCGGTTTTGGAAATTCTTAACGGTTGTAGAATTCGACGATTTGTTTTTCGTCGATATCTTGGGACAGCTCGGAACGTTCAGGCAGACGGATGAACTTGCCTTCTACTGCACTGTCGTTGAATTCCAGGTAAGCTGGAAGATGCGAGCGGTTTTCCAAAGCTTCTTTAACAGAAGAAAGGCTGCGGCTTCTTTCACGAAGACCGATTACGTCGCCAAGGCTTACACGGTAAGAAGCGATATCCACTTTCTTGCCGTTCACGGTGATATGACCGTGGGAAACCAATTGACGAGCGCCAGCACGGGAATTTGCAAAACCAAGACGGTATACCAGGTTGTCCAGGCGGCTTTCAAGCAGCGCCATGAAGGTTTCACCGGCGATACCAGGCATTTTTTGCGCTTTAGCGAACAAAGTGCGGAATTGCTTCTCACCCAAACCGTACATGTGGCGCAATTTTTGTTTTTCCAAAAGCTGCATGCCGTAGTTGGAAATTTTTCTCCGTTGGTTAGCACCATGTTGTCCCGGAGGGAAAGGGCGCTTCAAATCTTTGCCAGTGCCGCTCAGGGAAATGCCGAGACGACGGCTGAGTTTAAATTTAGGACCAGTGTAACGTGCCATTGTATAGGTAGACTCCTTTTAAATTGAAATTTTCGGTGTAGGGTTCTACTTGCGCGGGTTTTGTTTGGGCGGGCGGAGGATAGTTTAATCCGCTCTCTGGCAGGAGAGTTCAGCCGCTGTCCTGTCAGCAACAAAAACCGAGAGGGTGCTTCGCATGCGTTACGCCCTAATCAAGATCCTATCCAGATCTTTATCAACAATAAATATTATATGAAATTGGGCGGTAAAGTCAAGCGGGGGATTTTGTTTTAAAAGGAAGAATCGTGTCGATAGGGCTTACGTCCTAAAATAATTGGGTAAAATGAAGGAATTTTAATGCAAAACCATCTGGATGATAGTAAAATAACATATAAACAAGGAACGGATCAAAGCTTACTGTAATAAAGGCGCAACTCAAGGCAGAGTCAAACGGCTTCGTTTACATTATGTCGCTGCGGGCTGGACGCAGTGAAAAAGGAGCTTTTTCATGACAAAACAATCAAGAGATGACCCGACGCAGTCGTTTAAGCCGAATATAAGCAGTACAAGCATTTCTTTGCCGCATTTGACTGAAGGAGAAGAGCAGGAGGACCAGATAAATTGGCTGGGGTTGCTCGATATAACATCCTATGACTTTCCTTATATAGCTTCCCTGCTTCAGACCGCATACGCCGACTGGCTTGTGGAAATGACGGATGTTCCAGCTCCTTGCCCCGTAGAATGGTTTGCTACGGACTTTAAAGGTGAACTCCTGAAACCGGGGACAACCTATCCAGAGAATGAGCGGGCTCTCGATATCGCTACCGAGGTAGCCCAGGCCTGTCTGATTCGCCGGGATGTTGCCACCTCTACCTCAGGAACAGGGCATTGTATCGCAGTTCCGATTGTGACACGGCATACGAAGGAAGTATTTGCGGTGCTGGGTTGTCAAATCGCAAACATGGATGAGGCCGGAATCAGTTTTGCGCAAGGATGGGTAAAGATGGCTGCCGGATATTTCCGGACATGCTTCTACAAGAGATTTGAGTCTCTGTTCGTCTTGGACTTGCTTCAAGTCCAGAAGCAGGCCAAGCGGGAGGAATACAGAAGGTCCATCCTGTTCCAGGTTGTTCAAAAATTGCATGACCAAATAGATGTTGATTCGGTGCTTACCGAGGTGTTCGAACGGATTGCAGGCATGTATCCCGGAGCGAAGGTCGAGCTGCTCATGTCGCAGGATCATCTTAGCCGCGATCCCCGGGTCAAATCGCTCCAGCTTCAAGGAGAGCGGGATCACATGTGCGTCCGGGCGTTTATGGAAGGCCGGATGCTGCGGACGGAGAAGCGGGGTAAGGATGACAATACTTACTTGGAAATCGCGGCTCCGCTAGTAGGCAAGCAGGGAGTTTACGGAGTGTTTCATTTGGTGATGCCCCGCGAGGAAGTCGAAGAGGTGGATCTGCAGCTGATCGGAATGCTGGCGGACACGGCGGGCTCGGCTTTTGAGAACGCGAAATTGTACGAGCAGTCCAATCTGCTGGTCAGTGAACTTCGGCTCATTAACGAGCTGACCAAACGGCTTAACCAGAGCCTCAGACTCAAAGAGGTGTTCAAGTTCGCTACAGAGGAATTGTTGTCCATCTTTCGGGCGGAGTATTGCTGTATTTCTCAAATCGACAAAGACAGCGATTTCTTTGAAATTATGGCTTGCAACATTCCGTCGCTCTCCAAAGAGAATTTTCCGAAAGACTATGGTTTTAGCGGACTTGTCTTCTCTACCAGGGAACCTATCATTCTGTCCGACTATAAGGCTTACGGCAACATAACGTCCAGACTGATGGATGAAACAGGTGCCCGTTCACTGATCGCTGCTCCCCTGGTCGTTCGGGGCGAAGTCATTGGCGCGATTATGCTGGCGCACCGTGAGGATCGGTTCTTTTCGTACGAGAATTATAGATTGCTGCAGGTGTTATCCTCGCATATCGGGCTGGCGATCGCCAACGCTTCGCTGCATGCCGAAGTACAGCGGATGGCCAATCACGATATGTTGACCGAGCTGTATGCGCGGCGGTATTTGGATGACCGGATTCAAGAACTGATGAAGCGGGATGAAGGCGGCTCATTGATCATCGTAGACATCGATTTGTTCAAACAAGTCAATGATACTTACGGCCATCAGGCCGGGGACAAAATATTGAAGCAGGTGTGCTCCATCATCAAAAGCACGGTTCGCAAAACGGATATTGCGGCCCGCTGGGGCGGGGAGGAGCTGGCAATCTACCTGCCTGGAGCGGACGTGCACAGCGGCTACCAGATCGCCGAGACGATCCGTCTCCGGGTGGCGATGGAAACGGAGCCTCAGGTTACGGTGTCTTGCGGAATTGCGGAATGGAACCATGACAGCGAGAAAATCAGCGTCGAATCCCTTTTCTATCTGGCGGATATGGCTTTATACGAAGCGAAGAAAAACGGCAGGAACCGGACTGTAATCGGATTTCCTCCTAATGAATGACTTATCTGAAATGTTTGATGATTCAGAACGTCCCTCGGGACGTTCTTTTTATTTTGATATGCGAATAGATTCCTCTTGTCGGGTTAGGCTACAGCTAACATACCTTTTCCGGTTGCAGAGTCTGCTTCTCGGAGATAGAGAGGCGCTAATCACGATGCAAAGGACATATTTCAAGATGGGCTTGGTGTGGTGCGTGGTTCTGACATTGTCGGCTTGTGGCCTCAAAGACGCGAAAACGCCCGAAGAATGGTTCAAATTCTCCTGGGCGGGGTTGGCAGGATGCGATTCGCTGACATTTCGCGGCAGTGCGGCGATTTTTCGCGGAGGGAATTCCAAGATGGAGGATGCCGTGAATTTTACGGGGAAGCTAAAAGATCATCACCAACTGGCGATTCAAACCACCTTGCCGTCTTCCACGGGCAATAACGGTGAAACCGACGGGGTACAAGCGGCCGGAACCCATCTTAATACGGCATATAAGGCAGAGCTGCAATGGAACGATGGAAGCTGGAATCTGAAATCCAATAAAACGGATGTCAATAATCTCGGCATTGCGCGGTTGAACCCGCTGGATCAATTAGAAGAAATCCGAGCCCAAAAGAAAACGATCAATGTGGAAAGCGGGGCTGCAAGAGGAACGAAGGTGCTGCGAATCGAGCTCGATCCGAAGGAATCCGCACAGAGGCTACAGGCCAAATTGGCGGACGAAATGGAGGCGGTCAAAGCGGGCTGGGAAGAACAGCTTCTTAAAGTTAAGGCTGAACGTCGTCCGAAAGTGAAACTTGAGTTGGAACAAGCATGGTCGGAGGGAAGGGACCAGTTAATGACTATGCTGAATCAGGCGGATGCCAGGGTCGTTTATCATTTAACTATAAATCGAAATTCCGGCCTGCCGATCCGGCTTTCTTCCGAAACGGAGCTGACCTATATCAACGCATCGGGAAGTCACGAAACGGAGGTATTGCGGACGGACAGTCGGTTTGAACAATTCCGCTGAACCGGGGATGGGCTGACTTCAAAGAAACACCGTGTTACAATAGAAGGGTATAATTAACCAATGTTCAACTTTCTGCGGATTCTTTTTTGAAGCCGCTCCGGGCTCCGAGCCCGTTATTTTTTGAGGAGGCGAGTGCTGTTATGCGAGATCCAAGAATACAGAAACTGGCGGAAAACCTGGTAGGCTATTCGGTTGATGTCCAGCCTGGAGAAAATGTACTGGTAGAAATGATCGGCGATGAACGGGATTTGCTTAAAGCCGTGATCGAGGAAATCGGCAAGAAGGGCGGCAATGCCTTTGTTGAGTTGACGGACAAAACCGTTCAGCGTACCCAATTGATGAATGCCACGGAGGAAGGAATCAAGGCGTGGGCGGAATATGATCTTGTCCGGATGAAAATGATGGATTGCTACATCGGCATCCGTGCGGGGGCTAACGTCAATGACATGTCCGACGTGCCTGAAGATAAAATGAAGCTGTACAATTCGCTGTATTCCCATCCTGTACATAGCGAGCAGCGGGTAAAACGTACGAAATGGGTCGTGCTCCGCTATCCGAATGCAAGCATGGCTCAACTGGCTAACGTCAGCACGGAAGCCTTCGAAGACTTCTACTTCGACGTATGTAACCTGGACTATGCGAAGATGGATCGCGCCCAGGACGCGCTGGCGGATTTGATGAAACGTACCGACAAAGTTCGGATTACCGGACCGGGAACAGAGCTTTCTTTTTCGATCAAAGGGATCGGGGCTGAGAAATGCTCGGGACAAAAAAATATTCCGGACGGCGAAGTGTATAGCGCACCTGTGAGAGATTCCGTAAACGGGACGATCAGCTACAACGCCGCCACGCTGTATAATGGCGTTACTTTTGAAAACATCAAATTCCGGTTTGAGAACGGAAAGATTGTGGAAGCGACCAGCAACGACACGAAACGCCTGAATGATATTCTGGATTCCGATGAAGGCGCCAGACATATCGGGGAATTCGCGATCGGCTTCAATCCATACATTCTGCATCCAATGAAGGATATTCTGTTTGACGAAAAGATCGCCGGCAGCCTTCACTTCACGCCGGGTCAGGCTTATGAGGATACCGACAACGGCAACCGTTCGTCGATCCACTGGGATCTCGTGCTGATTCAGCGGCCGGAATACGGCGGCGGGGAAATTTACTTCGACGATGTTCTTATTCGTAAGGATGGGATCTTTGTGCTTCCGGAGCTTGAAGGGCTTAACCCCGAGAATCTGAAATAAGAGAAAATCCCTTGCCTGGAAAGCGGATTCAATGTATCATAAGATTATGTTATTTCAAAGTTAGACACGGAGGGATTGCTATGGCCACTAACAATGAAGCAGTTGTGGAAATTGCTCAAACAGCAGGGAAGTATACTTCATCCATTGTACTGCAAGCGGACAACAAGTACATTGATGTTAAAAGTATCCTCGGTCTTTTCACTACCCTGGTGAACACGAAGAGTTATGAATTGCATGTTCACGGACCGGATGCGGAAGAAGCTAAAGCTGCTGTAGCTGAAGTATTCGCAAAACACGGCTTGGACGTGAAAATAGTGGCTGAATAAGCTAGTTCTGGAAATACTCCTGCCCTATCGGGGCGGGAGTATTTTTATATGTTAGCCGTTTATTTGGCGAGGTTCTTGTATTGGTCCCCGATTTCGTCTAATATTATGAATAGAGTAGATGTGTGGATTTTGGAGGACATAGGGGGGATGAACATGACTTCATCTGATTTACAGGAGCAACTGAATCTCAAAGCGCTCAATCTTCTGAAAGAAGATGCGGATAAAATAGAAAAGCTGATCGAAGTTCAGATGGAGAATCTGGCTACGCGTTACTGCCCACTCTATGAGGAAGTATTGGATACCCAGATGTACGGGTTCTCCAGGCAGGTCGATTATGCAGTGCGCATCGGATTGGTTCAGGAGACGGTAGGTAAACAGATCTTGAGCAGACTGGAACGTAATTTGGCTACGCTTTATGAGGCCATGAACAATAAAAATTAGAAGCCGGCATATAGCAAAAAGCGCATGACCTTGAATCAAGGGCATGCGCTTTTTTTTGCCGCGAGGCGGATGGAACTATACCAGATAAAAAGAGAAACCGAGAATACAATAAACCGCAATCAGGAGCAAGCCTTCATACCAGTTGGTCTGGCCGTCCTGGGTAATTGACTTCGCTATAAAGACAGCGACGCCGATCGCGGCAAGCTCGATGACCGTAAAGACAATGTCCATCGGTTTGCCGAACAGATGGCTGACGAAGATCAGTACCGGTGCAACAAACAAGGCGATTTGCAAGCTGCTGCCCACTGCGATTTCAACTGCGGCACCGATCTTGTTCTTCATGGCAAGCAAAATGGCTGCGCTGTGTTCGGCGGCATTACCGACAATCGCGACGACAAAGGCGCCGACGAAAATTTCGCTCAGGCCGAACTTGGTTGAGAAGGTATCGAGACTATGTACGAGCCATTCGCTGACAAACGCTACCATGACTGTAGCGACGACCAGATACATAATCGAACGCTTCTTGGACCAAGTCGGTTCGTGCTCATGCGGGAGCTCCTGATCTTCGCTTTCGGTAACATCGGCGAGATAGTTCTTATGGGTGATCATGGAGAAGATCAGCCACAGGATGTAGGCCACAATCAATACACCCGCTACGACGAGACTGAGGACGTTCCGGTCTTCTTCGTGCAAAACGTGTGTATTCAGGAATATGGCGGGAACAAACAGGGCGATGATGGCCACAATCATCAGGGAGCCGTTCATTCCGGCAAGGGAAACATTGTACTTCTGAACTTTGTACTTCAATCCGCCTGCGAACAGGCTGAGCCCAAGTACAAGCAGAAGGTTGCCGATGATGGATCCGGTGATACTTGCCTTAACCATATCGAATTTGGCTTCCCTAATGAGCATGATGGCAATGATCAGCTCGGCTGCGTTTCCGAAGGTGGCGTTCAAAAAGCCGCCAAGGCGCTGTCCAGCGTAATGTGCTACGCTTTCTGTTGCTTTGCCCAGGAAACCGGCGACAAAGATGACCGCAACCGCGGAGATGATGAATTCCAAAGTTGCCGACCAATGAGCGTAGTGTCCAATGGCGCTTAGTACGAAGAAAAGGACGAGCAGTCCGGGAGATAAGTATTTTTTCATTTCAACACCTCCAAATTCAATATAACCAATAACGTAGTGATTATAAACGAAAGTTAGAAAATGGTCTATATTTGCTTAAAAGGAAATTAGCATTTACAATGAAGAATAATGAGGTTGAAGGAGGAATGACCATGACCGAGCAGTTGCAACTCGATATGGGGCTTATTCGGATTTCAGATGACGTTGTTTCCAAAATTGCCGGAATGGCTGCCTTGGAAACTCCTGGTATAGCTGCTATGTCCGGGGGATTATCTGAAGGATGGGCCAAACGATTAAGCGGCAAAAACGTGCAAAAGGGCGTTACCGTGGAAGTCGGTCAATTGGAAGCGGCGATCGATCTCCGGATCATCGTGCTGTACGAGACTCCGATTCATGAAGTATGCCGGATGCTGCAGCAAAATGTACGGGAAGCTGTGGAAAATATGTCCGGACTGAAGGTTGTTGAAGTGAATGTCAAGGTGGAAGGCGTCGCTTTTAAAGACGACGAGCTTTGATAGAACGGGTAAACGATCAATTCAGACAGGGTTGCCTCTATAACATGGGGCAACCTATTATTTTTGAGTAATGCAAAAGCGCGAGTAACGGGGTTCCCCGATTACTCGCGCTTTTTTACTTGAATATGTGGTTAGCCCTGATGGCGTCTCCGGTGGCTCCAATCGTACGAAGCGGATTCCTTAACAACGACGGATTTCGTTTTCTCCTGCTTGGAGGGAAGTGTGGATTCCCGTGAAATGCTCAGGACGATCCCCATAGCTACCATCATAACGAGCAGGGAAGAACCCCCGTAGCTGATAAAGGGAAGCGTGACCCCGGTCACCGGAATCGTTCTCGTGACCCCGCCGATATTAATGAACGCCTGGATGGCGATCAGACCCATGATGCCGACACCCATCAAAGTACCGAAGGTGCTGTGGGAGCGAAGGGATACAAGCAGGCCTCGCCAAATAAAGTAAATATAAAAAATCAGGAAGATAATAGTTCCGATAAATCCGAATTCTTCCCCGATCACGGAGAAAATAAAGTCGTTATAGGCATTCGGCAAATAATGCAGCTTCTGAATGCCTTGTCCGAATCCTGTCCCGGCGAATCCGCCGTGCCCGATTGCGGTCATGGATTGGATCAGGTTATACCCCGTATGTTGGGGATCTTCCCAAGGGTCGATGTATGCTTGAATTCTTCCCATCTTGTAGTTGTTCTCCGCCGCGGCTGATTCGCTCGGGTTGATCTTGTCCCATAGCGCTCCGACGCCCATGACGATACTGGCGCCCAGGATCAGCAGGGCGATCGATCCCATAATATGCTTCAGATTAGCGCCGCCCGCAAAAATAATCAGTCCCGCCGTTGCGACGAGAATGAGGCAGGAGCCAAGATCCGGCTGGAGCATAATCAATCCGGCGACAAAGCCGACGATGACCATGACCGGAATGTAACCGGTCCGCAGATCGCGGAAGCGTTCGCCCTTTTTGGAAATAAGAGCCGACAAATACATGATGGTAGTAATCTTGGCCAATTCCGTCGGCTGAATGCCCAGCGTCCCGACTTTAAACCAACTGCTGGCACCGTTGATGCTCCCGGAAAAAGGAACGATCATCAGCAGGATGATCGCCAGAATAAATATCGGAACAAACAATTTCTTATACTTCTCATAAGGAATGTTCATCGAGATAAACATACCGATGAGGCCGACCGCCCCGAAGGCGATCTGACGTTTGGTGAAGTACATCGGGTCGTAATTAAACTTTTCGCTGACTTGAGCAACGCTGGAGCTGGAGCTGAACACCATGACAATCCCGAAGCCCACCATCAGCAGAGTGAGAATGAGAAGCTGGAAATCGGGAGTTCCGCGCCGGGGCTCTTCTTTGTTGTCTCTCATGGGTGTTATGCCTTAGGCCTCCAAAAGTTGCTTCAGCTCGGCGAGCTTATGGCTGGCGGTCTTCATCACCAGCGCAGGAATTTCGGATTCGTATTCCAGACCGTGAGGGAAAGTGGCCCGCCCCATGTAGACCGCTTCAATGGCCAGAACCGTGTCCGGACGCTCCAATTTGCCTTCAACGGCGCGCGTATTAATGCGAAGGAAGTATTCTTCATTGTTAAACTCAATTTTATAATCGTATGTAGCTCTGTAATATTCCCATTGCCAACGAATGAAACCTACCTTCTCGGCAGATTCATCCAAATAGGCCAAATCGCTCTTAAGTCCATCCAAACCTGTATTTTCAACAATCATCTTTCCGAAGGCCTCCTCCAAAAGTTCGTAAAAAAGTCATGAAAGTTCTCTTCCCATGATATTATGTTTCCATCAGTTGTGCAAGCATGGGAAAGCCTTGAAGAAAGTGACGTTTTCTCCAGTTTGCCGCATGGAACGCCTCATATTAAGGAAGTCCGTTTTCTGATACAATGGGAGAAGGGATTTGCTGAAAAGGAAGTGAGGCAGAATGCAAAAGGAAGCGCTTCAAGCTTTGTTTCCATCCATGGTGGAGCACAGACGTTATTTGCACCGGCATCCGGAGCTGTCTTTTATGGAGAAGGAAACCTCCGCATTTGTCGCGGATCGGCTTCGCGGACTCGGGATTGAGGTTACATCCGGCATCGGAGGATTCGGATTGATCGGCATCATACGCGGCTCAAAACCGGGCAAAACGGTGGCATTGCGGGCAGATATGGACGCCCTGCCGATTCAGGACGAGAAGCAGTGCGACTATGCTTCCCTGATGCCCGGCGTTATGCATGCATGCGGTCATGACGGGCACACGTCGGTGCTTCTTGCGGTGGCGGAATACTATAGTCGTCAAAAGGAAGATCTAGAGGGAGAGATCCGGCTGATTTTTCAACCCGCGGAAGAGGTTTGCCCGGGAGGGGCGGTATCCATGATTGAAGCAGGCGCGCTCAAGGGAGCGGATGTCATCTATGGTGTCCATTTATGGACGCCGATTCCTGTCGGTGTTGCCGGCAGCGCACCGGGACCGCTTATGGCCTCGACCGATGAATTTTTCATCGATATTCAAGGCCGGGGCGGACACGGAGGCATGCCGCATAGAACGATTGACAGCGTGGTGGCCGCTTCGGCTCTGGTGCTTCAACTGCAAAGTGTGGTTAGCCGATCGGTCGATCCTTTGAATCCGGCGGTGGTCACCATCGGCTCGATTCAGGGGGGGACCGCGCAGAATATTATCGCGGACCGCTGCCGTTTAGCCGGGACGGTCCGTTGCTTTGACGAAGAGACAAGGGCGTTGATCCGTACCCGGATTCATGAGATGGCCGAGGGCACGGCTGCGGCTTATGGAGCGGAAGCGACTGTGGATTATATGCTGGGCTATCCGAGCCTGGTCAACGATAATCAAGAGTTCGAACGATTCTACGAAACTGCGGCCACTGCGGCTGGCCTACTGCCGGAGATTTCACCGAAAATTATGCCGGCCGAGGATTTCGCCTATTATTTAAGGGAGATACCTGGCTGCTTTATGCTTGTCGGGGCCGGAAATCCGGAGAAGGACATTATTTATCCGCATCATCATCCCAAATTCGATATAGATGAAGCAGCAATGCTGCACGCGGCTGCGCTGTTGATCGCGATGAGAGATTCATACTGCGCTGAACATGAGTCATCCTCTGGCGCATAAAAATGTTCCCCCTTTGGAATTCTATGTCCGAAGGAGGGATGAACATGAAAAAAGTAAGCGAAATTATGACCCGCGATGTAGTTACGGTAACTCCTGAAGACAATGTCTTCGAGGTTGCCGTTAAAATGAAGCAGCATGGGACCGGATTTATTCCGGTGGTGGAAAAAGGCGGCGACAAGCTGATCGGCGTGATCACGGACCGCGATTTGGTAGTCCGAGGGATTGCAGAGAAGCACCCGGGATCCACGGCGGTTGAAACCGTGATGACCAAGGGAATTAAAACAGCTTCGCCGGATACCTCGGTGGATGCAGCGGCCGAATTGATGGCAGAACAGCAAATCCGCCGCCTACCTGTAACTGAGGGGGACCGGCTGATCGGCATCGTTTCGATCGGCGATCTGGCGGTACGGAACATATTTGCCGACAACGCGGGCGAGGCCTTGGCTGAGATATCGGAACATGTGCACTAATCCAGCTTAACCCGATTGATAGGCGCGGGATAAGAAGTTCGCGGCCGATGGCTGTCGGGCTTCTTTTTAATATAGAGATTCATGGATTCGATTTTGGATTGGAGGGTGACAGACGGTGAATACGGACGGAGCATGCATTGTGCAGCGGGATCTGACGATTTTGCTGGAAAAGAATCACCCCGGATTTGAGGACGCCCGGGCACAGTTGGCGCTTTTTGCCGAGCTGGTAAAAAGCCCTGCTCATTACCATACATACAGGATCACGCCATTATCACTATGGAATGCCGCCGCGGCCGGCAGATCAGCCGAAGAGGTCATCCAGGGACTGCGTCGATTGTCCCGATGGGAAATCCCCAGCGGAATTACGGAGGATATCGTCAAATGGATGTCCAGATACGGAAGTTTAAAGCTCTATGGCTACGATAAGGAACCGGATCGCTTATGTCTGGAATGCGTTACGGGTGACCCCGGAGTGCTGGAGTCGTTGACCCAAGAGAAAGGGTTAGCCGGATTCCATATGAATCTGATCGATCCTTTACGGGCGTTGGTTCCATCCTTGTGGCGCGGAGCATTGAAGCAGGAGCTGGCTCGTCTCGGCTATCCGGTTTTGGATGAGGCAGGGTATCACCAGGGACAAGCTTTATCTATCCAACTGAGGCCTGTAACCGCCGGAGGAAAGCGATTTGACCTTAGGCCTTATCAAGCGGAGGGCGTGGAGGCTTTCGCCGGAGATCAGGACAGCGGGGGAAGCGGCGTCCTCGTACTTCCTTGCGGAGCCGGAAAGACGGTGATCGGTCTTGCGGCGATGGCGCATTTTCAATGTGAAACCCTAATATTGACTTCCAACGTTACATCGGTACGTCAGTGGATTAGCGAAATCGCGGATAAGACGACTCTATCGCTGGATGCCGTAGGCGAATATACGGGAGAGCGAAAGTATGTCCGTCCGATAACGGTGTCGACGTATCAAATATTGACCCATCGGGGAAAGAAAGAGGATGGCTTCAAGCATATGAGCTTGTTCAACGAGCGGGACTGGGGACTCATTATATATGACGAGGTCCATCTACTGCCTGCCCCCGTGTTTCGCGCTACCGCGGATATTCAGGCAACCCGCCGTCTCGGGCTTACCGCAACTCTGGTTCGGGAAGACGGCTGCGAGCGGGACGTATTTTCGCTGATCGGTCCGAAGCGTTATGAAGTGCCTTGGAGGGCGCTTGAGGAGCGCGGGTTCATTGCCCAAGTGGAATGCGAGGAGGTCCGGGTGAGCATGCCCGCCGGATTAAAAGAGCGATACATCCAGGCTGAAGGTAGAGAAAAATACCGGATTGCTGCGGAAAATCCCCGGAAAACTGAAATTGTAAAGCGACTTTTGGACCGCCATGCCGGAAGGCAGATCCTGATCATCGGACAGTATTTGGACCAGTTGCGGGAAATTGCCCGGTCACTGGACGTTCCGTTAATTACCGGCAGCATGCCGCAGGAAGAACGGGGGAAATGGTTTTCGCAATTTCGCAAAGGGGAAATTCCCGTGCTGGCCGTGTCCAAAGTGGCTAATTTCGCGGTTGATTTGCCCGATGCGTCGGTAGCGATCCAGATTTCCGGAAGCTTCGGCTCACGCCAGGAAGAAGCCCAGCGGCTGGGGCGGATTTTGCGGCCGAAACAGGATGGCAGCGGCGCATTTTTTTATACGCTTGTATCGGAAGAGACGCGTGAACAGGAGTTTGCTATGCGCAGACAGTTGTTCCTGATTGAGCAGGGTTATGAATATGCGGTGAGTTTCGAACGGGAGGAAGGGGCATGATCGGACATATTCTCCGGCGTTTCGCCGGACTTCCGTTCAAGCTGGAACGGTTGGATGAAGCGGCGTCAGGCCGGGTTACCGGGGCTGATTTACGAGCGGCCCTCCCCGGGCTTCTTCGAAGCGGGGAACTGGCTGCGGTCAGGAAGGCCTGGGGCGAAAAGCTTTACTACATCCCTCCCGAGCGCTTGCCGCTGTTATGGGAGCAGGTTGAGCTCGCCGTCATGCCCCCTTATGACGGCGGTTCTGTGCACCTTCACAAGGAGGCGGGGCCGGGGCTGGTGCTGGATTTGTTCCGGGCGTTGACTTGGATCGCCCGGAACGGCCTGCCGATGACCTCCAAGGGAACAATTCACCAAAAATCGGTCGGTAAGCTGACGGCCTACTTGTATTTGCAGGATCGGGATGTTGCCGGCCTTGGACTGAGATACCCACATCAGGAAGTATATCCGCCAGGGCTCGCCGTCGTGCTGGATTTACTCCAGTCACTCGGGCTCCTCACGAAGGAGCGGGCCTTATGGGGGCTGGATTCAAGTCGGCTGACAGCTTGGCTGGATCTGGAGCCGGAGATCATGGAGGCCGTCTTGTTCCGCGAGTTGCTGCACAGGTATGTTCCTGACGAAGCGGTCATCCAGCATGCCGTTTACAGGCTGACGCAGCGAGATTTCCGAGAAGGGAACTGGTACGCGCTAAAGGATATGTATGCTTCCCTTCAAACGATGGGGATGACTTCGGAAGATTTGCCGGATCGGGTCACGGAATGGATCGAGAGCTGGGTGGATGCATTAAGCGGGTTCGGCTGGCTGGATATCGGTAAAAATTCCAAAGGATCAACGTTAGTCCGCTGGCGGCGTAAGCCGCAGCATGAGTTGCCGGAGAAAACGGCCGAAGTAGACCACATAGAGGATACGGCAGCAAACTATGAAGAGCCAGCACGGCCCTCCGGTGTGTTTTTCGTTCAACCGGATTATGAAATATTGGTTCCGCCCGATGTCTCTTACCGGATTCGTTGGGAGCTCGAAGCTTGCTGCGATAATCAGACGATGGATGCGATGTCCGTTTACCGGATCAGCAAATCCAGCGTGGCGCGGGCTGCTGAACTCGGCCGGACCCCAGATGTGGTGCTGGAGCTTCTTAAAGCCCATTCGGCGACGGGAGTTCCGGAAAATGTGTCGCTGGCCCTGGAGCAGTGGGCCGGTGAAATGGGCCGGATTGTGCTCGAGGAAAAGCTCCTGCTGCGTTGTCGAGATGAGGAAGCAGCCGAAACTGTCGCCGCTTTGCCGGCGCTTGCAGGGGTGCTGGAGCGGATCGGGCCGCGTGATTTTATCGTGGATGCCGGGCAAGATGCCAAGGTTCGCAGAGCATTGGAGGAAGCAAACCTGTCTCTGCCCAAGCCGCGCACTGCAGGTGCATCGGTTCACGAGTATCCAAAACTTGAGAAACCCGGATTAACGACCGTGTCGGACTTGTTAAGCGGCAAGTCCGAAGAGCGGGCATGGATCTTTAGCGGTCAGAATCTTCATTTTTACGACCGGTCTGATGAGGTGCCCGGGGCGGAACAATTATTTGCCGGCTTGAATGATATTCCTGTCATGTGGCGAAGCGAGATGAGGGATTATCATGCATCGACCGCAAGGAAAATGATGTCCCAGGCCATAGCATGGAAGACCAAAGTATCGCTGCGAATAGACGGGACGATTATGGAATTTATCCCGATCACTTTGACGGGAGAAGAGAAGTGGACCGTGCAGGGACATCTTTTTTCACAAGTTGACGGGCGGGACGGTGTGCAGGGAAATCTGACCGAACTAGGCCCGGGCCAATGGGAATCAATGCGCCTAATGCTGCCGGAAATGGTCGCCGGTAATGAATGAATTGGATAAAAACCGGAAATCCCCCCTCTTCTTCTTGAAAGCAGTTTGTGATATGATGAATTCGTCTACTTTCGGGTGGAATACTTTGAATAGAATCGAGTTGAAGATTCATGAGCGTAACGGAGATCAACACGGTCGACATGGCCGAGCTGCTTACAAACGCCTATGAATTAGGCGATATGATAAATCAGTCCGCCGCCGTTTCCGAGTATTTATATTGGAAGCGCCAGGTGGAGGAGGATGCCGATGTTCAGGTCCTCGTCAAGAAGTTGGCGTCGAAGAAGGAGCTTTTCGAGGAAACTCAGCGTTTCGGCCATTTTCATCCCAACTATCATGAGGCCAAGGATAAGGTGACCGAGGTCGAGATAGAGTTGGAGCAATTCGAGGCCGTGCGCCGGTTCAAGGCTGCGGAGAAAGAATTGGACGATCTCCTGCATCAAATGTCGGAAACGATCGCTTATGCCGTTTCGGAGAGCATTAAAGTGCCGAGCAACGATCCGAATCCAAAAGGCGGGGGATGCGGCAGCGGCGGAAGCTGTGGCTGCGGTTAAAAGCAAGAAGGATATTGAATCATCAGCAGTGGAGGGGAAAAACATGTTTCCGGAGCGTACAGGCTATATCATTTGGGTCAGCGATTTGAAGGCCGCAAGAAATTTGGACAAATACGGGAGCGTGCATTATTTATCCCGCCGAATGCATTATGTTGTGATGTATGTGAACGCCGAGCGGGCGGAAGAGACGATGAAGAATGTGAGAAAGCTTCCTTATGTTCGTAAAATCGAACGTTCCTACCGCAATGAAATCAAAACGGAATACAGCAAGGATACGGAAGACAAGACCCAATATTACGGTCTCTAGGTCTCTAACCTAGTTGCATCACCTTACATCGATTCAGCGGCCAACCGGCCGCTTTTTTTAATATTATCCGTCCTTCCCCGCGCACTATAAATAGAAGTTTGACCCCCTAAGACGCCGTTAGGCGTCTTTCTTAATTTAGTCTTAGCCAGCGGGAAATTTTATTGTCGAATTGAAGGTAATGTTGTAGTATAGTAGGTAAATATACTTAGTTATAAAGACCTATTTGAATGCGAGGTGTTGGCATGAGAGACAAGGTTACGGAGCGATGGAAAACCTATGAAGCGTTTCATGTTCTACTAGGGGATAAGAGAGTCGCTGATATCGTCATAACTCATCATGCCAGGCTGCGGTATCAGGACCGGATTGACCGGAGCAGCGCCGGTGTGGATTACATAGCCCGATGGGCATGGGACTGTTTGAAGCAAGGGAGAATCGAGCCTTATTACCGAAAAGAAGAAGACGTCTACCTTGTGGACGACGATCTTGTTATGGTGGCGGAGTTTTCAGAAATTCCGGGTGAATTTGACGTCAATGGAAATCCGGTGCACCGTATGATTATCGTTACGTTTTTGGGCCGAATGTCGGAAACGATCGAACTGCGGGACCTGAAGTCTTACTATTCCTGGCTTCGTCATTCGCGGCGCATGACATTGATGAAGAACAGTCGCAAAAGGCGATAATATCTAATGCAAAGGCATGTTCCCGGAGGAGCATGCTTTTTTTGCGCTTTCCGTCATGATATTGTTAAGAGAGAAGGAGTGGCTAACCATGGCGTTAAATTACCACCAGCTTCATATTTTTTATACGGTCGCGGAGCGGGGAAGCTTTTCGGCAGCCGCACAGGCGCTTCATATGACACAACCCGCGGTGACGATGCAGATTCAGGCGCTGGAAGATTATTTCGGCAGCAAGCTGCTGGTCAGATCCACCAAAAAAATTGAACTCACGGAAGCGGGGCAGACGCTGTTTCCGTTCGCGCGGCGAAGCATGGAGCTGATGCGGGAGACCGAAAAAACGATGTCCCGTTTTACGTCCATGCTGGAGGGCAGGCTTCAGTTGGGAGCCAGTCTGACGATTGGGGAGTATGTGCTTCCCCGGCTATTAGGTCCGTTTGGAAAAAAGCATCCCCATATCTCGATTGCCTTAAAAGTAATGAATACGACGCAAATTATAGAAGATATCGTCAGTCACCAGCTCAACTTTGGTCTGGTCGAGGCCCCGGTGCATCATCCCGATATGGTTTCCGAGCCGGTGATGGAGGATGAGTTGAAGCTGATCGTTCCATCCGGGCATCCTTTGTCCGGCAAAGAGCGGGTCAAGCTTCATGAGGTCGTGGCTTATCCGTTCGTACTCCGGGAGAAGGGGTCGGGAACGAGACAAGTGATGGAAGCGGAGCTGGAACGCCAGGGAATCAAGCCGGAGCGGCTGGAAACGGTAATGGAGCTTGGCAGCACCGGAGCCGTAAAGTCGGCGGTTGAGGCCGGCCTCGGCATTACGATCATCTCTCCGTCATCGGTTAAACACGAACAGGCGTTAGGTTTGCTTAAGGTGGTTGACATCGAGGACGCGGAATTCAAACGGAAATTTTACTCGATTCATTTAAAATCCACGCTATTGCCGGTTTCGGCGGTGACGTTTCTGACCTTTTTGAAGGCTCATCAAAAATCTTTTTAATTAGGAGGCGCGGATTCCATGAATGGAGAACATAATCAAAACGAGCGATATGATCTACATACCCATACCCGGGCATCCGACGGGATGAACAGCCCTGCCGAGAACGTTAGGCTCGCCAAGGAAAAGGGCTTGACCGGCCTTGCCATTACCGATCATGATACGGTGGCCGGGCTTCAGGAAGCTATGGAAGAGGGCGAGAAGCAAGGGGTTATCGTTGTACCCGGAGTTGAGATCAGTACCAGGGCGGGCGGTAAGGATATCCATGTGCTCGGGTACTTCCTGAATTTCAACAATTCGGTGCTGCTGGAGAGATTGGAGGGGCTCCGAGCGACGCGGGACGCAAGGAACGAATTGATTATCCGGAAGCTTCAAGATCTCGGGATTGAAATTACGCTGGACGAAGTCGTTGCCGGGCTCGACCGGACGCTACGGGAGGATGAAAGCCTTGGCCGACCGCATATTGCGGATGCGCTGGTACGCAAAGGGTATGCTGCCGATCTGCGGGATGCTTTTGACCGCTACTTGGGCGAAGGCAAGCCGGGATATGCCTCGCTCCCCCGGATTGCGCCCGAAGAAGCGATGGATTGGATCCGCGATGCGGGCGGAGTCCCTGTGCTCGCTCATCCGGGACTGTACGGGGATGATGATCTCGTGAGTGCGATCCTGGAGCGCGGACGGCCAGCGGGCGTGGAGGTGTATCATTCCGATCACGGACCGGAGGATGTGGAACGGTATTTGCTGCTCGCCGAGCGTTACGGATTGATTCCGACCGGAGGATCGGATTACCATGGCGTCCGACAGGGCGTCGTATTTCACGGCGATCTCGGCAGCCGCCATGTTTCGGATAAATGCGTCGGGCTTTTGAAAGAAGCCGCGGGAATAAAATAAGGGCTCCTGCCGGATAAACGAACAAAAGCGCCCTTATTGGGCGCTTTTTCGATATCTCAGCCGTTTTTCACGGTATGGGGAAGACTTTTGATCAGCTTCTCATCCGGCGTCACGAATAGAGTGCGCTGATGATCGTAAATAACGAAGCCGGGTTTGGCCCCGCTCGGTTTGCGGACATGGCGGATCAAAGTGCAGTCCACCGGTACGCTGCTGGACTCTTTGGCCTGGCTGAAATACGCGGCGAGCTGGGCTGCTTCGTTCAGGGTAGGATCGCCGAAGTCGGAGCTGCGGATCACTACATGGGATCCCGGAATATCCTTCGTATGCAGCCAAGTATCGTTAGGACCTGCCAACCGATTGGTCACATACTCGTTTTGAAGATTGTTTTTGCCGACACAGATTTCGATGCCTTCCGAAGACGTATAGACGTGCAGAGTAGGACGGTCGTTCTTTTTCTTCTTTTTGCCCTTCTTTGCTCTGTCCCGCAAATAGCCTTGCTGGATCAGTTCCTCCCGAATCTCATCGACATCGCTTAGCGTGGCATAGGCCAACTGCTGAAGCAATCCTTCCAAATAGGTGATTTCCTCGCGCGTTTTTCCCATTTGCTCGTCAATGACGGCTAAGCTGTTTTTAAACTTGTTGTATTTTTTAAAATAACGCTGAGCGTTCTCCGACGGGGTGAGCAGTGGATCGAGCGGGATCGTCTCCGTCTTCTGATCCTCGTCATAATAATTGACCAGATCGACGCTCCGGTCTCCCTTGGAGATGCTGTGCAAGGAGGGCAGCATGAGCTCGCCCCAAATCCGGTAGCGCTCCGCGTCTTCCGCTTCCGACAGGTCCTTCTCAAGATTGGACATCTTCTTGATGTTCTTATTCCGTTCATTTTGCAGGAAACGCAGCAGGTCGCTGGTCTTCTGTTTGACCGTATCCCGAAGGGCTTTCTCTCCGAAATAATCTTCCATACATTCGCTGATGGAGTCATAGGTCTGTACTTCTCCACGAATTATCGTCAGCCGGACGGCGGAAAATACGCTCTTTCCTTTGGCATTCTCCCCGGTAACGGGGGAATACCGGTTCTCCCGGACATCCTTCATCAATGCCTCAAAAGCGGCCCAGAGCTGCTCCGGACTCTCATCCGGGCTTGGCTGTTCATTCTGATCCTGCTGCTGCCCGGCCAAATGGCCGTAAGCGCGGAAATGGACTTCTTCCGCAATCAGCGGACTGAGGCCGCTGAATGTGCCGACCAGCCAGCCCGGACCTTGATTTTCTTCCTTGGCTGTTTTCCAGGCGGAGAGAAAGTTCTCTTTGTTCGTGCTCAGCGGATCCAGCTTATGCTGCTGCGGCGGCTCCGTGTATGAGAAGCCCGGCATAACGACGCGATAGCCGCTGATGGCCGGTGTGACATGATGAATACCGTCGAGCTGCGTCCCGGTTGCGGGATCAAGCAGTATGATATTGCTGTGACGGCCCATCAATTCCACGACAAGCCGTTTCTGCGAAACGTCGCCCAGTTCATCGCGCTGGCGCACGTCGAAATGAATGATCCGCTCCATCCCGACCTGGGTAATCGCTTCGATGACCCCGCCTTCGCAATGCTTGCGAAGCAGCATACAGAACATGGGGGCTTCCATCGGATTCGGAAAAGATTGCTCCGTCAGCTGAACGCGCGGATACGTAGGATTCGCGGACAACAATAACCGCCGTGTTCCGCCTGCGGAACGCAGCTGGATGATGATGTCGTTAGGGGAAGGCTGATGTATTTTATTGATGCGGCCGCCAACGACCGCTTGCAGTTCATGAACTATCGAGCGAGTTACGATTCCATCAAGTGCCATAAAGTGATAATCTCCTGTCTATTCTCGTATAGAGGATTCATGCTCTCTCTTATGATACATAACTTCAGGCAAAAACTTAAGTGCCCCGCTGTGATAATTTGGGACTGGCCGGAATACATTTACCCTAGGTGGAAAAGCCTTCGCGCTGTATATCGCACAAAATACGGGAGGGGAATTGGGAGGATGGAACAAAAAAACTGGCACCAGTGGAGTGGGGAAGAGCTTCTGGAGCGGTTCGGCGTCAAGCGTGAACAGGGCCTGACCCAGGAAGAAGCGGCTCGAAGACATGAGGAGTACGGATGGAACGAGCTGTCGGAGGGGCAGCGGATTTCCCCGTGGCTGCTGTTTTTGAACCAGTTTAAAGATTTTATGATGCTCGTTTTGATGGGCGCCACATTAATCTCCGGCATTCTTGGCGAATACCTGGACGCCGTTACTATTATAGCCATCATCGTCTTGAACGGCGTACTCGGCTTCATTCAGGAATTCCGGGCCGAGCGCTCCCTTCGCGCTCTTAAGGAATTATCCGCTCCGCATGCGAATGCGCTGCGGGACGGGACAGTTAGGCATATCCCGGCGAGGGATCTGGTACCGGGCGATATCGTGGCATTGGAGAGTGGAGACCGGATTCCGGCGGATATCCGCTGGCTGGTTACGCACAGTCTTGACGTGGAAGAGTCGGCGCTGACCGGAGAGTCGCACCCGGTTGGCAAGCACGCGGGAACGCTCAGTGAAGCTGAAGTTCCGCTGGGCGATCAGAAGAACATCGGGTTCATGGGCACGATGATTACGCGCGGCAGCGGACGGGGCATTGTAATCCGTACGGGCATGGACACCGAAATGGGCAAAATCGCCGATTTGATCCAAAGCACCGACAGCCAAGAGACTCCGCTGCAAAGAAGGCTGGAGCAGCTCGGGAAAATTTTGATCTACCTGGCTCTCGGTCTGACGATTATGGTGGTGCTTGTCGGAATCATGCACGGCCAACCGGCCGGAGCGATGTTCCTTGCAGGTGTAAGCTTGGCCGTAGCGGCCATTCCGGAAGGGCTTCCCGCCATCGTCACGATCGCGCTGGCCTTGGGCGTACAGCGCATGATCAAACGCAAGGCGATCGTCCGCAAGCTGCCTTCCGTTGAAACGCTGGGCTGCGCCTCCGTCATTTGCTCGGATAAAACAGGTACGCTGACACAGAACAAAATGACGGTCACTAGAGTTTGGGTAGAGGGCCGTTCCATGGAAGTCACCGGGGAAGGCTATGAACCCGTCGGACATATTATGGAAAATTCACATCCTGTCGACCTGAAGAAGGATCAAAGTCTCCGCCGTCTCCTGCAAGTCAGTGCTCTGTGCTCGAACGCGGTCATTTTCGAAGCGGATCCGGATGTGCGCGGACGCAGGAAGGCGAAGGAGGAAGGTCCTGTAACCCAGTGGAAGCTCAAGGGGGATCCTACGGAAGGAGCACTAGTCGTTCTGTCTTCGAAAATGGGGCTTTCCCCGGAATCATTAAGCGCGTCATACCAGCGTCAGCAGGAGTTTCCGTTTGATTCCCAGCGGAAAATGATGTCGGTCGTCGTTGCTCATCAAGGCGGGAAAATGGCGTTTGTAAAGGGCGCTCCCGATATGCTGCTCGATAAATGTTCGTACATTTTATGGGAAGGCAAAGTCGTACCGTTTACGGGGACGCTGCGGGGCAGAGTGCAAGCGGAAAACGAAGAGATGGCGCGCGGTGCGCTGCGCGTTCTGGGGCTTGCCTATCGGGATGTAAAACCGCATGAGAACTTGGATAACGAGGAGTGCGTGGAATCGCAGCTCATCTTTGTCGGTCTGGCCGGGATGATCGATCCGCCTCGCCGCGAAGCGCGGGATGCGATTGCGGTTTGCCGCCGGGCGGGCATCAAGACAGTGATGATTACCGGCGACCACCGACTGACTGCAGAGGCGATTGCGAACGATCTCGGCATCCTGCCTCGCGGAGGAGCATCCATGTCGGGCAGGGAGCTGGCCGGACTCAGTGACGAGGAACTGGATCGCCAGGTGGATCAAACTTATGTTTATTCCAGGGTTTCCCCGGAGCATAAGCTCCGGATCGTCAAATCGCTTCAACGCAAAGGACATGTCGTGGCGATGACAGGCGATGGGGTTAATGACGCGCCGGCAATCAAGGCTGCGGACATCGGCATCGCTATGGGCATCACGGGAACGGACGTATCCAAGGAAGCTTCCTCGCTTATTCTCAGCGATGACAATTTCTCTTCGATTGTGGCGGCGATTGAAGAGGGCAGAAATATCTACGAGAACATACGAAAATTTATTCGTTATTTGCTGGCCTCCAATGTCGGTGAGATCTTAACGATGCTGTTCGCCATGCTGGCGGGCTTGCCTCTGCCTCTTCTCCCGATTCAAATATTATGGGTCAATCTCGTCACGGACGGATTGCCTGCGATGGCGCTCGGGGTGGATCAGCCCGAGAAGGATTTGATGGAGCACAAGCCTAGAGGGGCTAACGAGAATATATTTGCCAGACGGCTCGGCTGGAAAATTCTCAGCCGCGGGTTGTTGATCGGGCTGTGTACTCTGGGCGCGTTCTGGGTGACTTTAAGGATTGCTCCGGACGATCCGGCACAACTGGCATTGGCGCAATCGGTCGCCTTCGCCACGCTGGTCATGGCGCAATTGATCCATGTGTTCGACTGCCGCAGCTCCCGCTCGATTTTCCACCGTAATATTTTGCAAAATCGCTATCTCGTCGTGGCTGTGCTGTCATCCGTCCTGCTGCTCCTCGGAGTTATGTATATTGAGGCGTTGCAGCCGATCTTCAAGACCGTGCCGCTCGGCACCCGCGAATGGGCGATTTCCCTGGTAGCCGCCGGCATTCCGACCTTCCTGATGGGTGCGGGCAGCGTATGGTCCGGCAAACGCCGCCGCAAATACAACGGGCCGCGTCCGATGGTCACCGCGAAAAGTACAAATATTCGTGCATAGAATCAATACCATTCCGCCCCGCTGAAAGTTAGACTTACCCCAATAAGCAAGCTTTGCCTGTTGATCCGATAGGATATGAGGCGGGCAAAGCCTTTTAAGGGGTGGAAGGTATGATGGAATTTACGAAAATGCATGGCCTTGGAAATGATTTTCTCGTTTTTTACGGGCAGCAAGACCTGCCGGAGAATGTTTCTGAGCTGGCGATACAGTGGTGCAACCGGTATTTTGGAATCGGCGCGGACGGATTGGTGTTTATTCTGCCTTCGGACAAAGCTGATTTTAGGATGCGGATTATCAATTCGGACGGCACGGAAGCCGAGCAGTGCGGGAACGCGATCCGCTGCGTGTCCAAATACGTGTTTGACCAAGGGTATACGGATAAGGAACGGATCACGATCGAAACGCTCGGAGCCGGTGTACAGCAGGTAGTTCTTCAGGTAGAACAGGGAACGGTCCAGCAAGTACGGGTCGATATGGGTGAGCCCATTCTCGACGGCCTATCGGTTCCTACGGTGCTGGAGGGCAGCCCCGTGCTGGCGCAGCCGATTGAAACGGCCGGCCGGAAGTTCGACTTTACAGCAGTATCGATGGGAAATCCGCATTGTATCATTTATGTAGAGGACGCTCCTAATTTTGAGCTTGATACTTGGGGGCCGAAGCTGGAGGTGCATCCTTATTTTCCGCGGAAAATCAATGTAGAGTTCGCTACCGTCACCTCCCGGGACCGTGTGGAGATGCGCGTATGGGAACGGGGCGCGGGGCCGACGCTTGCCTGCGGTACCGGGGCGTGCGCGACCCTGGTCTCATCGGTGCTTAACGGGCTAACGGACCGGGCCGCCTGGATCGGATTAAAGGGCGGGGACCTCTTTATCGAATGGAACGCGCAGGACAATCACGTGTATATGACCGGGCCGGCGGAAGCGGTATTTGAAGGAAGTATTGATATTTAAGTAAGAGCCGGGCAGCCGAGGGGTTGTCCGGTTTTGTTTTGACGGTGGCTGATGGATTGAGTGATGATGGTTGATGGATTATAGATGATGGCTGGTGGCTGGTGGTTGCTGACTGGTGATGGCCAATGACTGATGAGTAGTGAGTAAAGATTGATGAGTAATGATTCGTGAGTCGTGATTGATGGTCGAGAGTTGAGAGTTGCTAAATGCTGACAGATGATTGCTGATTGATGATGACCAATGACTGGTAGTGATGAGTGATGATCGATGATCGATGATCGATGATCGATGAGCGATAGTTGATAGCTGCTGGATCCTAACTACAGATTTATGATGACCAATGACTGACGAATGAACTCTAACGGACATAGGAGCCTTTAAACTGACCTTACACGCTGTTTTTCAAATCTAACGGACATGAGAGCCGTTAATCGGGGCTAAATCCTCAAATTACAGCCTGTTCACTAGATTTAAGGTCCGCTGTGTCCGTTAGATCGGGAAAATGCGCAAACTGGGGGATTTAAGGTCCTCTATGTCCGTTAGCACTGAAAAGTGGAGAAATTGGTGGATCTGGCGACTTCTTGTCAGCTGGAGAGCGTTTGAATTGGTAAGTTTGGCGACCTCATGTCAGCTGAAAAGTGTTCGAATTGGTGGCTTTGGCGTCCTCATGTCAGTTAGAAAGTGTACGAATTGGAGGGATTAACATCTCCCATGTCCATTAGCTCGGGAGAGCGTGCAAAATCGGGGGATTAGCGACCTCCATGTCCGGTAGAACCCGTAGAAAGTAAAATCGAGGGATTAAGCGGGCTATGAGAAAACAACCGAATCAAAAATTAACCAACTGCAGCCCCGCCGCACGCCGAACGTGAAGTAATCCAAATTTGCGATCAATTCTTATCATTCAGGTTGATTTATGATACATTAGAATGAAATTATGAACAGAATGGGCTTACACGGCTCTTTTTAATATTATTATAAGCCTCTGGAGGTACGGACAATGAGACTTGATTTGCGAAAGAGATGGGAAGACGGGGTGCTGGTTGGAGACGGAGCGATGGGCACATATATGTACAAATTCGGTTTTCCTGTAGGGATCGCTTACGAAGAACTGAATTTGCTGCAACCTGAGGTGATTGGCGACGTACATCGGCAATATATAGATGCCGGGGCAGAATTGATAGAAACGAACAGTTTTTCCGCCAATTATTATAAGTTGTCCAAATTCGGATTGGAAGCACAAGTGGAAGAGATCAATCGAGCCGCTGTCCGCATCGCCAGACAAGCTGCGGGTGAGGACGCTTACGTGGCTGGTGCGGTCGGTTCGATCCGCGGCGGAAGACGCGTAAGTGTGACCGATCAGGAATTGAACCAGTATTACGAGCAACAGATTGCAGCCTTATTGGCTGAGGGTGTGGATGCGCTCCTGTTTGAAACGTTCTATGATTTGAGCGAAATGCGGCTGGCGCTGGGACGGGCCCGGCAACTGTCCGATATTCCGACCATCTGCCAATTTGCCGTCGATCAAGTCGGACGTACGCTGGACGGTTATGAGATCTCCGACGCGTTCGCTATTTTGCAAAATGAAGGCGCCGATGTGCTTGGTTTCAATTGCCATTCCGGCCCGAAGGGCATTATGAGCGTAATGTCCGGACTGGACGGTCCGCTGAATGTTCCGCTCTCCGTCTTCCCTAATGCGGGTTTGGCGGATTATGTGGATGGAGAATATATATATGGAGCTACTCCTGAATATTTCGGGGAAAGCGCACGCTCTTTCGCTGATCTGGGCGCCCGCCTGATCGGGGGCTGCTGCGGAACGACGCCGGAGCATATTGCGGCTACGGCGCAAGCATTACAAGGCTACCGTGCGAAGCCGCTCCAGGAAGGTAAGCCTTTGCCGAAACCAAGGGAATCCGTTGTTCTATCCGGCTCCAGTTCGGGCTCCAGTGTCAGTACCGCCTCCGGCAACGCAGCAGATACGACTTCCCATCAGGGGCTAAATTCCAATCCACCTATTACGGAGCTCGTGAAAGAGCGTCATACGGTAATCGTGGAGCTGGATCCTCCGCGGGACCTGGATATCGGCAAATTCATGGAAGGGGCCGCCGCGCTTAAAGAAGCCGGCGTGGACGCGCTGACGCTGGCGGATAATTCGCTTGCCGTTACACGGATGAGCAATATGGCGCTCGGCCATTTGGTTCAGCTCCAGCTGGGTCTGCGTCCGCTCATTCATATCGCCTGCCGCGACCGCAACCTCATCGGGACCCAATCGCATATGATGGGGTTTGATGCACTCGGCATCGATCATGTTCTTGCGGTAACGGGGGATCCGGCACGATTCGGAGATTTGCCGGGCGCTAGCTCGGTGTATGACACGACATCTTTTGAGATCATCCGTATGATCAAACAGTTGAACGAGGGCGTGGCCTTCTCGGGCAAGCCGCTCAAGCAAAAGGCGAAGTTCGTCGTGGGCGCGGCGTTCAATCCGAACGTGAAGCATCTGCATAAAGCGGTGGAACGGCTGGAGAAGAAAATCGCATCCGGCGCCGATTATATTATGACTCAGCCTGTGTATGACCCCGAGCTTATCGTAGCGATCAAAAAGGCGACGGCTCATTTGGATATTCCGATTTTCATCGGCATCATGCCTCTGGCGAGCGGCAAAAATGCGGAATATCTTCATAATGAGGTGCCCGGCATTCAGCTTTCGGACGAGGTACGCAAGCGGATGGAAGGTTTGCAGGGTCCGGAAGGGCGAGCTATGGGCGTAGAAATCGCCAAGGAATTGCTCGATACCGCGATGGAGCATTTTAACGGGATTTATTTAATGACACCATTTATGTTCTATGAAATGAATGTCGCTTTAACAAATTATGTTTACGAGAAATCGAAACAGATGGCGGGCCACTTGTCTCGTTCATAATTATCAATTACAATAGGGTAACGGATGTGATGTCTTTGTCTCATAGTATGACAGGATACGGTAGTTCCGCCAGAATCTTCGGCGGATATATCATTCAATTTGAAATAAAATCCGTCAATCACCGCTATTCCGAAGTCGTCCTGCGCATGCCGCGGGAATGGACATGTTATGAAGACGGATTACGGCGATTGGTTCAGCGTGACTTAAAACGGGGACGGGTTGATGTATATATCAGCAAAGAGCAGGATGACGACAGTTCCCTGCCTTTTGTTCTGAATTCCGGCGTGGTGGAGTCTTATTTACGGGCAGCTGAAGATCTGAAGGTGAAATACGGATTGGAAAGTTCGCTGAATGCCAAGGATCTGCTGTCTCTTCCCGATGTTTTGGTATCGCCGGATCATGCACTTGATGGGGATACCGCGGGCGAGGCCTGGGAGAGCGTACTCGTCGACGGACTGGAAGAAGCCTTGGCCGGACTGCTGGAGATGCGCAGAAAGGAAGGCCTTCATTTGGCCGCCGATCTGGAGCAGCGCTTAGTCAGGCTGGAGCAGATTCATGCGGAGCTTATCGCTATGGCTCCTCAGGTGGTAAGCGACTATCGGAGCCGCCTTAAGTCACGTCTATCCGAACTGCTCGAGGGAGCTTTTGATGAACACCGATTCGCTATGGAGGTTGCGGTGTTTGCAGATCGTTCGAATATCGACGAAGAGCTGACCCGGCTGGGAAGCCACTTCGTACAATGCCGGACGCTGCTGCAAGCTTCCGAGCCGGTGGGACGCAAGCTTGATTTTTTGATACAGGAAATGAACCGGGAAACGAATACGATTGGATCGAAAGCCAATCATTTGGCTCTGGTCAACCGTGTCGTGGAAATGAAAGCGGAGCTGGAGAAAATTCGCGAGCAGGCGGCGAATCTCGAATAGCGTCACATTTGACACTGGTGAGTCAAGTAAAATAGGGGGAACTACCTTAACATGGCTATTAAACTTATTAACATCGGCTTTGGTAATATCGTATCGGCCAATCGGATCATTTCTATCGTGAGCCCGGAATCCGCTCCCATCAAACGGATTATTCAGGAGGCAAGGGACCGGCATATGCTGATCGACGCTACATACGGCCGCCGCACCCGTGCGGTGATCATTACGGACAGCGATCATGTCATCCTGTCGGCGGTACAGCCGGAAACGGTCGCCCATCGCCTTTCCACTAAAGATGACGACAACGACGAATAAAATGGAGAGAAATATGGCTAAAGGGTTACTCATTGTATTATCAGGACCTTCGGGTGTAGGAAAAGGTACGGTATGTAACGAGTTGCGGCGTCGTTTGCCCGGACTCGTCTATTCCGTTTCGGCGACTACACGGGGTCCTAGGCTCGGTGAAGAGCATGGAGTGAATTATTTTTTTAAATCCCGCGAACAGTTCTTGGAAATGATCGAAAAGGATCAATTGCTGGAACATGCGGAGTATGTTGGAAACTATTACGGGACACCAAGAGATTTCGTAGAACAGACGATCGAGAGCGGTAAGGACATCATTCTGGAGATTGAGGTTCAAGGGGCGCTTAAGGTAAAAGAAAAATTTCCCGAAGGCATTTTTGTTTTTCTGTTGCCGCCGTCGCTGGATGAACTGAAAGGCCGGATTCAAGGCCGGGGAACCGAAAATCAGGCAACGATCGACCACCGGATGTCTGTGGCAGCCCATGAGATAGGTCTGCTTGAGAATTACGATTACGCGGTCGTGAATGACGAGATCGAACTGGCATGCCAAAGAATAGAATCGATTATCGTGGCCGAACATTGTAAGGTCAAGAACAAGGCTAAAGAATTACAGATTGGCAAATGAGTCTAATAGAAGAGGTGTTTCTTAATGCTGTATCCATCGATTGATAAAATGCTGGGCAAGGTCGGCAGTAAATACTCCCTGGTTGTAGCGGCTTCCCGCAGAGCAAGACAACTGAGAGAAGGGGAGAAGAGCGAATTAAAACAGCCCAGATCCCATAAGCAGGTCGGCGTGGCTTTGGAAGAAATTTATGGTGACTACGTGCAGCTTAGACAAGGCAGCCAGGTTGAGCCCGACGAAAACAAATAGTTTCATATGACCTCGTGGGTCGAGGAATTAGAATAACAACCTCTTTAGGACAACCGCGAGGTTGTTATTTTTTTCTGTCGTTAAGGTTTTGGGAGAAAGCGAGGGGAACGGCATTGATGAACGGAAAAAAAATTCTGCTTGGCGTAACCGGAGGCATTGCCGCCTTTAAAGCGGCTTCGTTGTGCAGCAAGCTCGTACAGCAAGGGGCGGAGGTCCGCGTTATTATGACGGAATCGGCCACGAAGTTTATTACGGAGCTGACCTTGCAGGCCTTGTCTAAAAATCCGGTGTACACCGATACTTTTGATGAAAAGAATCCGATGACTATCGCCCATATCGATTTGGCCGACTGGGCCGATCTGGTATTGATCGCACCGGCGACGGCTAACATCATCGGGAAGATGGCGGCGGGCATCGCCGATGATATGCTCTCGACGACGCTGCTTGCTACCCAGGCGCCAATTATGCTGGCGCCCGCGATGAATGTGCACATGTATGTGCATCCGGCGGTAACCCGGAACCTTGCCGAGCTCGCCGCTCGCGGCGTTATGATGGTGGAGCCGGGGGAAGGGCTGCTAGCTTGCGGCTACACCGGCAAAGGTCGGATGGAAGAACCCGAGAGCATCGTGGCCGTGGTGAGTTCTTATTTTGAACGTCAGAAACAGCGGGATACACTGCCTTTATCAGGAAAAAAAGTGGTAGTGACCGCCGGAGGAACCGTTGAACGGATTGATCCGGTCCGTTATATTACCAACGACTCTTCGGGTAAAATGGGCTTCGCGATAGCGAAAGCGGCTCATGCATTAGGGGCAGACGTCACTTTGCTCGCAGCAAACACGCATTTGCCAATGCCGGCTGGAGTCCGGGTAGTTCATCTGGAATCCGCCCAGGAAATGTATGAAGCAGCATTAGCGGAATGGAGCGATACCGATATCCTGGTAAAAGCCGCTGCCGTGGCGGATTACCGGCCCAAGGAAGTGTCGGATCGTAAAATCAAAAAATCCGGAGATACGATGACTTTGGAGCTGGTTAAAAATATCGATATTTTGGAGTCGTTGGGCAAACAAAAAACGAAGCAGCTGCTGATCGGCTTTGCAGCCGAAACAAATGACCTGGAGAAGTATGCCATGGATAAGCTTCAGCGGAAAAATTGCGATCTCCTCGTTGCAAATGACGTCACCCGGGAAGGCGCCGGCTTTGGCACAGACACGAACCTGGTGAATATTTACGACAAGGCCGGTCTGGTTGAATCTCTGCCGCTTTTAGCCAAGGATGAGCTGGGGATGCGGATCATGGAGATAGCGGCAGGGCGATTACCGGGAGTGATTCAATGACGTACAAGGTTGCCAAAGTCATAGTCGATGTGCCGAGCCGGGAGACCGATCGGCCTTTTGACTATTTAATCCCGGATGAGCTGAAGGGTTGGATTGAAGTAGGAAGCCGGGTCGGCGTTCCGTTTGGACGGAGGACGGTTCAGGGATTTGTTCTGTCGCTGCACCGGGAGTCGGACATGGACCCGGCTCGGATGAAGCCGATCCAGGAACTGCTGGATTTAATGCCTCCACTACCGCCGGACCTCGTTGAAATGGCAGAGTGGATGAGCCGGAAATATGCCTGCAGCATGATCTCGGCACTGCAGGTGATGATCCCCGCCGCGCTTAAAGGCAAGGCGGAAAGATATATTTCCGTGGCCGAAGATGAAGGCGGACAAGACGCTTTGTCGGAGGCGGATGCAGAGGCTGGAAATGCCGATTCTGGCAGTTTATTCGTTGTTCCTGAGCTGCTTACGGGAGAAGAAGAGGAGATCGTCGCCTATGTCAAAGCAGCAGGACAGGTGACGATGGATCATTTGAGCGCCCGTTTTGCAGACCGGGCCGGTGATCTTAAGGGACTTATCCGGCGCGGAATTCTGGCGGAAACGCAGATGATCAAGGACAAGGTCCGCAAAAAGACGGTAAAGACGGTGTCTGCCGCAGTGAGCGGCGAAGAAGCGGAGAGAGCGTTGGCTTCCTTTAGCGGACAGGCCCGGCGTCAAAAAGAGGTTTTGCAATTCCTGCTCGAGGTCGGTGTTCCGTTATCCTTGCAGGAAGTGTTGTCTACGTTGCGGGTAACCGCGGGGACGGTAGCCAAGCTGGCTGAAAAGGGCTTTGCGGTCATCGAGGACATAGAAGTGTTCCGAGATCCTTACCGGAATCGTAATTTCAAGGGTACCGATCCGCTAGAGCGGACGGCTGAGCAGGAGGTCGTGTACGGCAAGGTAACCGAAACTTTGGATGAACGAAGTTATGGCGTGTTTTTGCTGCACGGCGTGACCGGCAGCGGTAAAACGGAAGTTTATTTGCAGACGATCGAACGCTGCATCTCATTGGGGCGCCAAGCTATTGTGCTGGTGCCGGAAATTTCGCTGACACCGCAGATGGTCGAACGTTTTAAAGGACGCTTCGGCGGCAAGGTGGCGGTTATGCATAGCCGCCTGTCTACGGGAGAGCGTTACGATGAATGGCGCAAAATCCGCGAAGGCCGGGTACAGGTCGCAATCGGTGCCCGGTCCGCGGTGTTTGCTCCGTTTGCGGATTTGGGCTTGATCGTGATGGATGAAGAGCACGAGACTTCCTATAAGCAGGAGGAAACACCGAAATACCATGCGCGGGATGTGGCGGTATACCGGGCACACCAGCATAACGCTGCAGTCATTCTCGGCTCGGCGACACCGTCGCTGGAGAGCTATCATGCGGCGCGTTCGCAGGCGGACGACAACTTTGCTCCGCTGTTGCTGGAGATGAAGCAGCGTCCTTCCGGCAGCCATTTGCCCGGGGTAAATATCGTGGATATGCGGGAGGAACTGCGGGATGGCAACCGCTCGATGTTCAGCCGGGCGCTGCATGAGGGAATCGCAGCTCGGCTGGAACGGGGTGAGCAGACCGTTCTGCTTTTGAACCGCAGAGGACATTCCACCTTTGTGATGTGCCGGACTTGCGGCTATGTGGCCGGATGTCCGGAATGCGATATTTCGCTGACCTATCACCAAAAATCAAACAATCTGCGCTGCCATTACTGCGGTTACGCCGCTCCGGCACCTTCGATCTGCCCCGAATGCAACAGCGAGCATATCCGGTATTTCGGGACCGGGACGCAGCGGGTCGAGGGAGAACTGGCGAAGCTGTTTCCGGGAATCCGGGTCATTCGGATGGATGTGGATACGACAACGGAGAAAGGCTCTCACGAGAAACTGCTGCAAACATTCCGGGAAAAAAAGGGCGACGTGCTGCTCGGTACCCAGATGGTTGCGAAAGGGCTGGATTTTCCTGATGTGACGCTGGTTGGCGTAATCGCGGCGGATACGGCGTTAAACTTTCCGGATTTCCGTTCTGCGGAGAAAACGTTCCAACTGCTTACTCAGGTAGCCGGACGCGCCGGACGACATCAGCTTCCCGGCGAAGTGTTCATCCAAACCTACATGCCGGATCACTATTCCGTCATTCATGCCAGCAGGCATGATTATGGATCGTTCGTCCGGGAGGAGCTCAATCATCGCAGGGCGCTGCATTATCCGCCGTACAGCCGATTGATTCTGGTGACGCTGTCGCATGAAAAGCTGCCACTCCTGCTGCGGATGGCGGAGAATTTTGCCGGAGATCTGCGGGGCAAGGCCCAGCGGCTCGGCTGGTATGGCAACCTGGACCGCTTTGCGGCGGAGGCGCTCGACATCCTGGGACCCGTCGCTTCACCGATTCCGCGCATCAAGAACCGCTATCGGTTCCAGTGCATGGTGAAGTACCGCGGTCCGCTCGACGCTGTCCGGCTGGTCAGGGAAACGGCGGCGGATACGCTGGCTAATCTGCGCGACGCATCGCTGCAAATCAGCATCGATGTGGATCCGCAAATGTTGATGTAGGCGGTCGTTTTTGACCGACCATCTGGCTGACGCAGCGAAGGCCCATTGGAAATATCCAATGGGGAGTGTGCCAAGTTGCTCGAAGTGAGGCTTTTATTGGATATTTCCAATGAAATGATTGATAAAGCCTCGATTGGGCCAATTTTTTAATATTCTATTGGATATTTCCATTCGAATAACGTTTTAAGGGAGTATGTGCGCTTTTTGATTGGATATTTCCAATTAGAAGAGATGCGTTAGGAACCTCTGGGGCGTATTACTAAATAATATATTAGGAATAATTTCTTGAAAGATGGTGGATATTGTGGCATTGAGAATTATCGTAATGGAACCCGATGAAGTGCTGCACCAGGTAGCGAAGGAAGTCAAAAAAATTACGCCGAACGTGCAAAAGCTTTTGACCGATATGGCTGATACGATGTACGAAGCAGAGGGAGTCGGCCTTGCCGCACCGCAAATTGGGATTCTTAAAAGAGTAATCGTCGTTGATGTCGGTGACGACAACGGACTGATCGAACTGATCAATCCGGAAATTGTCTCCAAAGACGGAGAGCAATTTGGTCCCGAGGGCTGCCTCAGTATTCCGGGCTACCGCGGGGATGTTCGCCGAGCGCAAACGGTGACCGTTAAGGGATTGGACCGCAACGGCAACGAAGTTACCTATACGGGATCCGATTTGCTCGCCAGAGCATTCCAGCATGAAATCGACCATTTGAACGGTGTTCTGTATACCGACATCGCGGAACATGTATATGAAATTCCCCCTGAGGAAGAAGAGAAGGAGTGATCTCTCCGTGAATATTGTTTTTATGGGAACTCCGGCATTTGCGGTCCCTTCCCTGGAGGCTTTGCTGAAGGAAGGTTATCATATCGTGGGAGTTGTGACGCAGCCGGACCGTCCGCAAGGCCGGAAAAAAGTGCTTACCCCGACCCCGGTAAAAGAGGCTGCATTGAAACATGGTCTGCCGGTGCTGCAACCGCAACGCATGCGCTCACCGGAGGCTGTGGAAGAGCTGGCCGCGCTGAAGCCCGATCTTATCGTGACAGCTGCCTATGGCCAGATTTTGCCCAAAGCGGTGCTTGACCTCCCGAAATACGGATGTCTGAATGTCCACGGTTCTTTGCTGCCTAAGTATCGAGGCGGGGCGCCGATCCAGCGTTCGATCATTAACGGGGAACAAGAAACCGGCATTACGTTGATGTATATGGCCGAAGGTCTCGATACGGGCGATATGATCGCTAAATCGGTAGTACCGATTGAAGACGAGGATACGGCTGGCTCTATTTTTGAAAAGTTGAGCGTCGCTGGGGCCGAGCTTCTAATCGAACAGCTTCCGCTCATTATAGACGGAAAGGCGGAGCGGATTCCGCAGAATGATGCCGAATCCACTTACGCACCCAATCTGTCCCGTGAAGATGAGCGGATCGATTGGAGCGCATCGTCGCGGGATATTTTCAATCGGGTACGCGGGCTGGTTCCTTTTTCGGGCGGATTTACGACTTGGGATGGCGAAGTGTTCAAGGTATGGTCTGTCGCAAATCCTTCGCAAAGCGGGAAGGGAGCAGCTTCCGGACAAGCTCCAGGCACGGTGCTGGAACTGTCTCCTGCAGGAATCGAAGTTAAAACGGGTGACGGATCCGTGCTTCTGACCCGGGTTCAGCCCGCGGGCAAAAAGGCGATGGAGTCATCCGAATTTATCCGCGGCGGCGTGATGAAGAAAGGCACGGTCCTGTCATGAGCGCAGACAAAGGGCCAAACCGGAAACAAGGAAAAAGCAGTGGAGCTGGAAGCGGGGGAGGTTCCAAACCGGGCGGCGGACGGACTAAATCCGTTCAAACGACTGCTAGGGACACAGCGCTTCAGGTATTAACGGCGGTAGAACAAGAGGGGGCCTACAGCAACTTGCTCCTGAACGGTGCGCTCCAAAAATCCGGCTTGTCCGGCGCGGATGCGGGACTTGCAACGGAACTTGTGTACGGGACGATCTCCCGGATGAACACGCTCGATTATTTTTTGGAGCCGTTTATTGCCAAAGGATTGGCCAAGCTGCAGCCTTGGGTTCGGAATTTGTTAAGACTCAGTTTTTATCAGCTGTATTACCTGGATCGGATTCCACCTCACGCTGCGGTCAATGAAGCGGTGAATATCGCAAAACGCCGGGGACATCAGGGGATTTCGGGAATGGTGAACGGCGTGCTGCGTAATGTGCTGCGCAGGAAGGAAGAATTGGTGCTGCCGGAGGATTTGCCGCCGGTGAAGCGGATCGCGCTGCAGCATTCTCATCCGGAGTGGCTGGTAGCCCGGTGGGTAAAACAGTACGATGAAGCAACGGCAGAGGACATCTGCCGCGCTAACAATGAACCGCCTTCCGTCAGCGTTAGAGTCAACCGGTCTCGAGTTAGCCGGGAAGGGCTGCTTAATCTTATGCAAAAGCAAGGGCTTGAGGCTGTGTCTTCCTCTATGTCGCCGGATGGAATTCTGGTGGAAAGCGGAGGGAATATGGCGCTTACCCCTTGGTACAAGGAAGGCCTGTTGTCCATTCAGGATGAAAGCTCCATGCTGGTTGGAGAGGCCGTGAGTCCTCAGCCTGGAATGAGCGTGCTGGACTGTTGTGCGGCACCTGGCGGTAAGACATGCCATATGGCGGAGATCATGGATGGCAGTGGTAAGGTTATCGCAAATGACATCCATCCTCACAAAGCGAAGCTGATTCAAGATCATGCAATCCGCTTGGGACTCGAGAATATCCAGACGTTGTCCGGGGACGCCTCCAAGCTTGCCGAGGAGTTCGAGCCGGAGTCTTTTGACCGTGTACTGCTTGACGCGCCTTGTTCAGGACTTGGCGTCATTCGCCGCAAGCCGGACTTAAAATGGGCCAAAACGCCCGGAGATATCAAGGAAATCTCTGGAGTTCAACGTGAATTGCTTGATGCCGTTTGCGGATTGGTTAAACCCGGAGGCGTGCTGGTTTACAGTACCTGTACCATTGAAAAAGCGGAGAACGAGGATATGGTCCGCTCATTTCTGGAGCGCCATCCGGAGTTCGAGCCGGCTGAAGAGCAGCCGGAGAGCTGGAAACATTTACGGGAAGCTAGGTCACGCGAATCGGTGGGGCTGCAAATTTTACCCCAGGATGCGCACTCGGACGGATTTTACATTGCACGGTTGGTCAAGAAGGCCTAAGCATTGTGATATAAAGCCTGTATACGACATAACCATTTACGAATTTCGTTTACTGGTATATACTGGATTTGGTGAAGCACACCTTTATTATCGCATTGCGATGGATGAAGGTGTGTTTTTTTGTTGTTTCATTTTCCTAATATTATCAAATTAGTAATTCAAAAGGAGGTATGTGTGATGCGATTCACGAAAGAGTAGGTATTTAGGATACTTTTCGGAGAGGAAGATTTTATCATGAAAAAAATGCTCGGATTATTACTTTGCTTTTCAATTTGCGTTGCTTCATTCCCTGGGGAGTCTATTGCAGAAGCAGCACCCTCGGATAAGGTCATCGGTAGTCCTAAGCTTGCGGTCTTGGTTGATGGCCGAAAAGTAAAGTTTCAGGGGGGAGACCCTGTATCTGAAAATGGGCGAGTACAAGTGCCGCTCAGGGGGATTGGCGAAGCGCTTGGCGCGAAAGTGAATTTTAATGGAAACATGGTGACCTATACGAAGGAGAGTAAGGAGATTGTCCTTACACTCGGAAGTAAGGTAGCCGTTGTCGATGGCAAGAACGTAATGATGGACACCGCTGCCAAGGCGGTAAAGGGACGTACTTACGTACCCTTGCGCTTTGTAAGCGAGAACCTTGGAGAGCCGGTGAGTTGGGACCAGGTTGGCAACTGGGTTTGGATCGGGTCGAAGGAAGTGCCGACTCTGGAGGAGATTGGGATAAAATCTCAAGAAATTGAGAGTTTTAAAGACCTTATAGACCCGGTAGATGGATTATACGATGGGAGAAAAGATGCATATGTATTTTCTTATGATCAATTACCACTAAAAATCGGTGATCGGGTTGTGTATGACATATGGCAGGTTAAACAAGCAGGAAATAGCGGAATTCGAATTAGATATTCTTCAGGCAAGTCTACAATTTATTATCTATCAGAGAATGTTAAAGGAGCACGTGTCCGGTATGATGTCGAAGGTATGCGGATAAAAAATGCAGATGGATCTATTACATTGACTTATCGCGTGGATTCTAGAAAAGATAAGGACTTAATTAATGATAACAACTATAAAAACTTCACAATCAATGAGGTGGATTATATAGCGTTCGATATTTCGTTTGAATATATGTACTTTTTGGAAAATCCTTTGAAATAAAGAAGGTGCATTTTTAGAGTGCGAAAAATGATTCTATTATACTCACTAATATCTTGTATTTTGTATTCATCTATTTCCGTTATTTTTATGCCTGCTTCGGTTTTTGCTGCAGGAAGTTTACAGACAACTCAGGATAAAAACAATCCAAATATTTATTATTTTGTAGGGAATTTTAGCCATGATATTTGGATGCGATCAAATGGTGAATGGACATCGGATGGATCTCCTAATACGATAAAGCCATTGGATTGGAACTATTCATTTGAGTTTCCTGGAAGAAAAATTAAAAGTGTAAATGTTAAGGCGTTCGATGAAAATGAAAATTTAACAATTGCTAATATTAGAGAAGGTTTAACAGGAGCCACTCAGGTATATGAGAATTCAAGATATCGTGAAAAGTGGGCTGACAATTATCAGTTTGTTAGTAAGGACTACAGGACTACCATTGGGCCTATCAGCGGTAAAGGTTCTAGCTCAGTGAGTTTTACGGTATATACGAATGGACTTTTAACTGCTCACATTATTCACAAAGATATTACTGAAGAAGGCGGCGATGGTTTAGCAGATGGTGTAGAGGGGCGGCGTTATTTTTTTCCTAACTTGCTAACCATCGAACTCGAACCCGAAATCACTCAAGAAGGCAAAGCCATTGTTAAACACTTCACGACAAGTAAACAACCGCTGGATGGGATTGAAGGTTTTGAAGATTACGAAAAAAAATTAGAAGTGGACGAGTTTTATAGTATTATGGCTACTCCGGGAACTACAAAGTATAAATATGAATATTACCGTAAGAGTACAATGGGAGATCCATCGGAAACTGCCCCGCTTTACGGGGATCCTATGTCATTTACTTATAGAGGGGATTTTCCGATTTACTACCTCAACTTGTATTACAGCGACGGAGGTGGACCTCCCGACCCTGGTGGAGGAACCACGAACCCGGGCGGTTGCACCGAGCCAAGCCCAAGCGGCCAAGTCAAGGAATCCTCGCTAACGCCTCCTGACGTCAGGGCCGTAATCAAGGCGGATACTCGGGGGAATGAGCACTTTGATGTGCTTGATGGAATCCCTACTTCGGAAAGTTTGTACGGGAATGTATGGGCTAAGAGCTATCTTTCAAAAAATAAATTCGTGCAAATGAGCGGGAAATGTACATATGAGGTTACGGTAAACCGGGAATTTGAGCTGAAGTGGGATCCCGGAAAAAAGGTGCCCAAGCCGGATGGTACCGGGGAAATGGATGCGCCAGATCCGCAAACGGCAACGGAGACGCTGACGAAGTCATATACGATCGAGAGGCCTTATTCTTTTTGGGTTATTGACAATCTTGAGGTATATCAGATCGATCAGGCGAAATTGTGGAATTACGCCTTTAATGGCGGCGGCATCACGATTACGCCCAGCGGGTATTCACCGCCAAGCTTCTCGGCTTCGAAGTCAAGCGGGTATACGCCCCCGAACCCTCCCAGTTCGGTAGATGCGCCTAAAGGAAGTAAGTCGGGAGGTAAGGAAAAGCCGGATATTTCGAATGAAAATCTGGAGTCCTACGCGGAACAGGCCGTTGAAAAGGTTAAAGTTAAAAATGACAGTCTCACATTTAACGGCTCTACTATTATGAGCGGGGCTCAAAGTAATGAAACCGGGCCAACGCCAAGTCAAGTGCCGCTGCCGCCGGAAATCGGCCAAAATGTGCTTTATAGCCCCGGTCATACAATTCCAACGAGTAAAATCAACCAACCGAGCCAACCCAGCACGGGAACGATTTATTACGGCTTAATGAGCGGGAATATTAATGGCGGAGCGAATGTGAATTACGCTATTTACGGGATCAACCCGGTGACGGTCCATACTCCTGTAGTCATATATCCTGAGGTTTCGGACGATGCCGAGCACAATCAGAAGACCCGTCCGGCAGCAGGGCGGTCCGCGGTCATCCTTGATCGTCCGTTCACGGTTGAAATGCCTAACAGCGGACAACATGCCAACTACAGGGGCTATGGGTACAATAACTATCTCAAATACATAGGCAGCAAGCAGGTCCGCTTTCCTTTTGATGTGTATGATAGGAGCCGGACAACGTTTTATCCGAAAAACACATGGATCGAAGTCGATAAAACGCGAGAGTCATTCACTTACTTTCTTCCGGTATGGGTCGATGAAGGCTTTTACGAAGTCGAGTTTCGGACGATAGCGCATAATGCGCCTGCCGGGGCGAGTGAACAGAACCATGCCAATCTGGATCTTGCGCACCATATTGCTTATGATACGGTGCCCGTGGATGTTATCGGACGGGTATATGATTTTCGGATTACGGATATTTCCGATTATAACTGGGAGACGGTATTCCGCGCTTCGGCGGGTTCTGCGTTGCCTACTGGTACGTCCTACTGGGTAGGGTTAAACGGCATTGACGGCGCCGCACGGGGAAATACGGGCAGATTCACACTGCCGATTCGGCCCGGCAGCCATCCGCTCTATCAAAACGTGGTCATCAAAACCGGATACCATTTCAAATTTGACTTAAAAACAAAAGGGAATATGTTTGGACCGAACGACCGCATCCGCATCACTCCTTCGTTTTATTTTGTCTGCGCCAAAGACGGTACCCGGATGAAAGCCGATTTGTATTATCATGCGGGCAACCGCAGCTATGTCAAAATTGGATCGCCTCGGGATCAAGTACAGCGCTACGTTATTCTGAACGAACGGTTGCGCAGCGTCCCGATGGAGGAATTGATCGATACCGCACTTTATAAATATGATCATGATTTTACTTTTGATCAAATATCCGGGATCAGCCGGACGCAATATGTACAGAATTATATCCGGAGAATTTCCGGGCAAAAGACGCCGATTGGCAGTTTAAGCATGCTGGAGTTGAATGAGCGCATTCGCACATGGATCGGGCCAAAGAACGGAATTCCCTCTGGAGTTGATCCGGCAAGAGTCAATGCTTCCATGCAAAAATGGTACGGTGAATACAGTCTTCCCGCAGATCTCTATGTCGTGAAGGCAGGAACGAATGTCGCCGAATATGGCCGGACGCATAACGGACTGAGCGATCATTCCCCGGTTTTTTTGAAGGACGGGTATATCGTAGTCAATTTCAATATTGAAACTGTAAGGAACGGGGACGGGAGTAATCCTTATTTACAATATATTAACGCTCCCCTCATGAATCAGTGGACTCAGATGGAAGGGTTTGCCCGCACGGTGACCGATCCTTACGGTAGGTCTTTTGCGCTTAGGGACGGAGATGTAGTCTTTTATGATGCGAACCGTTCGAGCCGGGATGATTTCAGTTCTATGGTTACGCACTGAGTTTAGGACGATTCGGGTTTGAAGAGCTTAATGAAGAGGGGCCGGAATGCACTGTCTAAGGGGTGCTCGCCGGCTCTCTTCTTTTCCTGGGAAGTATTCCATAAGATCGTGAAAAAGGGCTGCTCTTTAGTGTAATCGCGATTTATGCTAAAATAGGAGGAATGAATGGAAAACAGCAGATAAATTTATACGAATAGGTGTGTGAAAAGTGAAACCCTTTATATATGATTATAGCTTGGAAGAACTGCAGGAATGGGCGATTCAGCAAGGTGAGCCCGCTTTCCGCGGAGGTCAGATTTTTGATTGGTTGTATGTGAAGCGGGTTAATTCCTTTGAGGAAATGACCAACCTGTCCAAGGGACTGCGGCAGAAGCTGGACGAGCAGTTTGCGTTCGTGACGCTGAATGAAATTACGAAGTATGAATCCAAAGACGGCACCGTGAAGTTCCTGTTCGGTCTGCATGATGATCATGCGATCGAGACGGTCATCATGAAGCATAATTACGGCAACAGTATCTGCGTGACGACGCAAGTCGGCTGCAAGGTCGGATGTACGTTTTGCGCTTCTACCCTGGGTGGCCTGAAGCGGAATCTGACGGCGGGCGAAATTGTTGCCCAGGTCGTGCAGGCGCAAAAAATACTCGATCCTCGAGGCGAACGGGTGAGCAGCATTGTCATCATGGGTACCGGGGAACCGTTTGAAAATTATGAAGCCACGATGAAATTTTTGCGAATTATGATCCATGAAAAGGGCTTGAACATCGGACAACGGCATATTACTGTATCAACGAGCGGGATCGTCCCGAATATTTATAAATTTGCCGATGAGGATACGCAGATCAATTTGGCCATTTCGATCCATGCGCCAAATGATGCTTTAAGATCCAAGCTCATGCCGGTAAACCGGCGCTTTCCTTTTGACGATGTCATGGAATCCCTTCGATACTACATCGCCAAAACGGGTCGGAGAATCACTTTCGAATATGCCCTGATCGGCGGGGTAAACGATCGCCCCGAACATGCCGAAGAACTGGCTGGCGTACTGAAAAGCATGCTTTGCCACGTCAATCTGATTCCGGTCAATCATGTGCCGGAACGCAAGTATGTTAGAACATCCAGAAACGACATTTTTCAGTTTCAACGCATTTTGGCGGAAAACGGCATTAACGTGACCATCCGCCGAGAGCAAGGCCATGATATTGCGGCGGCTTGCGGACAATTGCGGGCGAAGCACATGGAGACTGGTACGAGGTGATCGAATTTGATTAAGACGGTTTACGTAAGTGATGTAGGGCGTGTTCGCTCGGTAAATGAGGACAGCTCCTGGGTTGCCCGTTTGGAGCAAGGATACACACTGGCGATCGTTGCCGACGGAATGGGCGGCCATCAAGCCGGAGACACCGCTAGCCGGTTAACTGTAGAGACGATTGTGCAGGATTTGCATAATCTTCCTTCGGGACTTTCCGTCGAGACTTGCGGGGAAAAGTTAAAGCAGGCGATCCTCCATGCAAATGATGTAGTTTATCGGGAAGCATCGGAACACGAAGAGTATCACAATATGGGCACGACCGTCGTGGCCGTGCTGATCGGGGACCGGGAAGGAATGATCGGCCATATCGGCGACAGCCGGGTTTACAAGTTCAGTCGGGGCGAAATGACCCAATTGACCGAGGATCATTCCCTTGTAAACGAGCTGCTTAAGACGAAGCAGATCAGCGAACAGGAAGCCAACGTGCATCCGCACCGCAACGTGGTCACGCGTGCTCTTGGAACGGACCCGCAAGTCGTTGTCGACTTGTATCCCGTAATTTTGGAACAAGGGGAAATCCTGTTGCTCTGCAGCGATGGACTTAGCAATTATGTAACACTGGAACAAATGACCCAAACGCTCGGATCGGAAGCACTTGAGCTCAATGACCGCGCCGACCGTTTGCTTCGGCTTGCCCTGCTGGCCGGTGGCGACGACAATATTACCGTCGCATTACTCGAGCATTGCGGAGAAGAAGGGTCAAGCGCAAAGGAGTGGAATTCATGATCGGACATGAGCTGGGTGGTCGTTACCAGGTTATCGAGCGAATTGGCGGAGGCGGGATGGCTCTTGTTTATAAAGCGCAAGACATCCTTCTGAACCGGTTTGTAGCTATTAAAGTGCTGCGGCAACAATTTGTGAATGACGAGGAGTTTATCCGCCGTTTTCGCCGGGAAGCGCAATCGGCGGCATCTTTGTCACATCCGAACATTGTTAGCGTGTACGATGTAGGCCAGGAAGAAGATATTCATTATATCGTTATGGAGTACGTGGAAGGCCAAAATTTAAACGAAATTATTAAAGAGCGCGCACCGCTGCAGGTGGAGGAGTCCATCCGGATCGCCTCGCAAATCGCTGACGCGCTGGATCATGCCCATCATAATCAAATTATTCACCGTGATATTAAACCTCATAATATTTTGATCGGTCGCAATGGACGGGTAAAAGTAACGGATTTCGGTATCGCCCGGGCGGTGACCTCGGCCACAATCACTCAGACAGGCTCGGTTGTAGGCTCCGTGCATTATTTCTCCCCGGAACATGCCAAAGGCGTAACCACCGGAGAGAAGTCGGATCTTTATTCTTTGGGGATCGTGCTTTACCAGATGCTGACGGGACAATTGCCTTTCCTTGGCGAAAGCCCGATTAGCGTAGCGCTTAAACATTTGCAGGAACATTTTGAAGAGCCCCGGAAGGTTAATCCGATGATTCCTCAAAGTGTCGAGAATATTATTCTGAAATCGATGCGCAAAAATCCTGCCGAACGCTACCAATCGGCCAAAGAAATGCTGCGTGACCTAGAAACTTGTCTTCTGCCGGAAAGACGGTTGGAATCGAAATTGTCTTTTGCAGATGAGATCGATGAAGACAGTACGCGAGTCGTTCCTGCGATTAAACCTCAGAGCAAAGCCGCGGCCTCAGGGTCCAAGCTTTCGAGAGATTCCCAGGGCTCCGATGAAGGAAAGCCGCAGAAGAACGGGTCAGGAAAAGGCAAAGCCGCCCTGTGGATCAGTCTTACAGTGATTCTGCTGCTTGCTATGCTCGGCGTTGCCTGGTATGTCAACAAGATGGTTACCGTGCCTGAAACCAAGGTTCCGAGCGTGCTCAATTTATCGGAACAAGAAGCAACTACCAAGCTTACAGAGCTTGGCCTGATAGTTGGAGACGTCAAACGGTTGTACAAGGAAGGCGTCAACGAAGGAATTGTTTACGAGCAGAGTAAGCCTGAAGGGACGACGGTCAAAGAAGGGGCAACGATCGATCTTACCGTCAGTACGGAGAAGGAGCTTCCTCAAATGATCTCCTTAGACGGATTAACTTACGATGAAGCAAAGGAGATGCTCGTTCAAAAAGGGATAGATGAGGACCGAATCCGAAAAAACGAGGAGTTTAGCGAAAAAGAAGCCGGTAAAGTCATTGGACAAAGCCCGAATGTCAATGAGGAGTATGATCCAGCTTTGGTGGATGTGGTCTTGACAGTCAGCAAGGGCCTTGATACTGTTCCGATGCCGGATCTGGTCGGAAAGACGCTGGATGAAGCGAAAGCGATGCTCCAAGAACTCAAAATACCGCTTGCCAAGGATGGAATTCAGGAAAAATCGAGCTTCGATACTAAAGCCGGGTTAGTAATGGAACAGTGGCCTTACAATCCGAAAGATCCGGTGGAGGCCGACACCGAAGGGGTTAGACTCACCGTAAGTTCGGGCTATCCGCCGGAGGCGCTGGAATATACATTTGAAGTGCCGGTCGGTCCTGCCGCGGATGGACAGAAGAGCAAGATTCAAATTATGTACGGCGATGCACGCGGCGAAAATCTGGATTGGGGCACTAAAACGGTCGGCAAACCGCAATACTTATCCGTTGACCTGGTACTGGCCCCTAACAAGAATGGCTATGTGTCCGTGATGCGTGACGGTGTGCTTCAGGATACGTACCCGATTTCGTACATCGATGCCAAGCAGGGGACCGTGCCTGAGCTGCCGCTCCCTGGAGAAGAACAGCAGGACGATGGTGTTATGGATTGGGAAGATGATGAGAATATTCCCGAAACCGGCATGATTAATGCCAATTCCGTTGCCAATGCGGAGAATAATAAAGGGAAACCGAATGGCAAAGGAAATGGGAAAGGTAAAGGACCCAAGTGATAAAAGTTCAATATCAATAAGGCAGACAGACATGAAAGTGAGGCCAAGCATGTATGCCTGAAGGCTTGATTGTAAAAGCGTTAAGCGGATATTACTATGTGAAGCCCGATGCCGCGGCACCTGGAGAAACAGTCCAGTGCCGCGGCCGCGGCATTTTCAAGAAGAAGGGCTTGAGTCCGTTGGTAGGGGACCGCGTTGTGTATACGCCTACGGAAAACGGAGAGGGAACGGTCGACGAAATTTTGCCCCGGGAGACGGAGCTCATTCGTCCGCCCGTGGCCAATGCGAGGCTTGCCGTTCTGCTGTTTTCTTTGAAAGAGCCGGATTTAAACCTCCAGCTGTTGGACAAGTTTCTTGTTCATATTGAGCACGCCGGATTGCGAACGCTGATTTGTCTGACCAAGGAAGACCTTCTGGAGGAAGATGAGAGCGCCCGGGATCAGGATCTGACGGCTCAGGTCAAAGAACTGTATGAACAAATCGGATACGAGGTCATTGTGACGAGTTCCATGACGGGATCGGGAACCGGAGAGGTTAAATCCCGTTTGGCTGGCGAAATCAGCGTCTTCTCCGGCCAATCGGGCGTGGGGAAATCATCGTTGCTTAACGCCATGCTTCCCGGATTGTCGCTCGAGACCAATGAAATCAGCATGAAGCTTGGCCGTGGCCGGCATACGACCCGCCATGTCGAGCTGATCGAACTGGAAAACGGAGCCTATGTGGCGGATACTCCCGGCTTTAGTCAGCTTGATTTTCTGGAGCTTGGGGTCGAGGAGTTATCCACTTGCTTCATCGAATTCCGTGAGATTGCCGAGGGATGCAAATTCCGCGGCTGCAGCCATCTTCATGAGCCGGGCTGCAAAGTGAGACAGGCAGTGGACGACGGTGTTATCGCAAATAGCCGTTACGAACATTACGTTCAGTTTCACGAAGAGATGAAAGAGAAAAAACGGAGGTACTAGCATCATGTCGAATATCTATATCGCACCGTCTATTTTATCGGCGGATTTTGCCAAACTCGGCGAAGAAGTGGCTGAGGTGGAGCGCGGCGGAGCCGACTGGCTCCATGTGGATGTTATGGACGGGCATTTTGTGCCGAATCTGACATTCGGGCCGCTAGTGATGGGGGCGATTGCGCCGCTGACGAAGCTGCCGCTGGATGTGCACCTGATGATCGAGAAACCGGAGGAGTACGTGCCGGCCTTCGCGCAAGCTGGAGCGCATGTCATTACCGTGCACGCCGAAGCCTGCGTTCATTTGCATCGGGTAATCCATCTGATCAAGGAGCATGGCGTTAAAGCAGGCGTCGCGATCAATCCGGCTACGCCGGTTTCCGCGGTCCGCGAAGTGTTGACTGATTTGGATCTGGTACTGGTTATGACCGTCAATCCGGGCTTTGGGGGACAAGCTTTTATCCCCGGAACACTCCGGAAAATCCGGGAGCTTAAACAATTGAAGACGGAGCTAGGCTTTGATCATTTGCGCATCGAGGTTGACGGGGGCATTGCCGCCGCTACCGCACCGCTCGTCGTGGAAGCGGGAGCTGATGTGCTGGTCGCCGGGAATGCGGTATTCGGCCGATCTGACCGGAGCGCCGCCATCGCCGAGCTAAGAAATAGTCTTAAGTAATTTGCCGGAGGCGGAGAGTATTTCTCGTCTTGTCCGTTGGCATAGGGATACATCGCTTCGCATACAATGGGTTACATGAGCAGGGTTCTCATGTAGCCTTTTTTTTTTGCAGTGGAAATACACGGGTAAAAGGCTCGGAACATAGACTGTGGTGAAGGCATGAGAATGATGGGGAGGGTGAACGATGAAATTTTACACATTCAAGCTGCCTAAATTTTTGGGAGGATTCGTTAAGGCTGTGTTGAACACATTCCACAAAAACTAGATCGAGCGGATGCCTGGCCGAAAAACAAGATTTAGAGAGACAAAAGAAACACCAAAAAAGCACCTCTATTTAGAAAAGGTGCTTTTTGTCTATATGCTGATTTGATTCTTATACACGGGTCAGTTTACCGGATTTCAAAGCCCGGGTGCTGACGTATACGCGTTTCGGTTTACCGTCAACCAAGATCCGAACTTTTTGTACGTTTACGCCCCAAGAACGGCGGTTGCGATTGTTAGCATGGGAAACATGGTTACCGCTGCTAGGCTTTTTACCTGTTACATAACATTTGCGAGACATTCATTACACCTCCTGTTCCAATACACCTGTCTTGAAAATAACAGCTTATTAGCAAGTTCACAGTTATTGTTCAAACAAAACAATACTTAAATATAATATCATAGTAAAAAAAGCCCCGTCAACCGATTGTCAAACAATATTTCTTTCTCCTTGACCTTCTTTTATTTATTTCTCTTTATTCTTATAGTACAATATTGTTTAGTCCATAATAATTTCTAGGGGGGAGTGAGTGCAGGCGTGGCTATACAATTGGATACCGAATATGGACACATCGATATCTCGGAAGAAGCGATAGCGGTTATCGCCGGATCGGCCGCCATGGAATGTTATGGACTGGTAGGAATGGCAAGCCGAAAGCAATTTAAAGACGGCATAGCCGAGTTGCTTGGACGCGAAAATTTAGCCCGAGGTGTAGAAGTGAGCCTTGAGAATAACCGATTGGCAATTTATCTTTATATTATAGTCAGTTATGGCACTAAAATTTCCGAGGTCGCACACAACATACAGCAAAAAGTAAAATACGTATTAAGTGAAGTCGTTGGACTCGAAGTTGCCGAGGTGGGAGTCGTAGTTCAAGGCGTACGTGTATCAAGCTAGGAAGGGGAATTCTCTTGAGTAAGCGTTCTATAAATGGAACAGATTTTACCGCCATGGTACTGGCCGGGGCGGATCGGCTTGGACAGCATGCCGAGCATGTCAACTCGCTGAACGTGTTTCCGGTTCCCGACGGGGATACTGGAACCAACATGAATTTGACGATGACAGCCGGCGTAACCGAGCTGAAGAACAACGGAGCGGGAGGCGTTGGCAGCCGGGCGGGCGTTTTGTCCAAGGGGCTGCTGATGGGCGCGCGGGGGAACTCCGGGGTTATTTTGTCCCAGTTGTTCCGTGGATTCGGCCGTTATGCCGCATCGTACGAAGAACTGAATACGGTTCATTTCGCGGCCGCTCTGCAAAGCGGGGTGGATACCGCTTATAAAGCGGTTGTAAAGCCCGTGGAGGGAACGATCCTTACGGTGGCGAAGGAAGCTGCCAAGCATGCCGTCTTTTATGCCAGACGGACTACGGATATTACGGAACTTATGACCGAAGTGTTGGCCAAAGCTAAAGAAGCCCTTGCCAATACCCCGGAGCTTTTGCCTGTTTTGAAGCAAGTCGGCGTTGTAGACTCCGGCGGCCAGGGACTGGTTTATATTTATGAAGGCTTTTTGGAACAGTTGACGGGCAAAGTGCCGACTTACGTGCCGGCTCAAGCAACCGCTACCGTTCGTGCGTCTCAAGTGCCCCATCCGGCGTTCGACGCTGCTCACCCTATTTCGGCCCAGGCGAAGCTGGAAACCGAAGATATCGAGTTCTTGTATGATATGGAATTTTTTATTAATCGCAAACTGGGCGCAGGCCCAAGTTCGGTATTTGATGAGGATCAATTCCGGAAAGCGCTGTCAATTAATGGAGATTCCATTATTGTAATAGCGGATGATGAAGTTATTAAAGTGCATGTCCACTCCAAGGCGCCCGGCGAGGTTCTGAACCTTGCGCTGCGTTATGGAGAAATTACGCAAATTCATATTTTAAATATGCGCGAGCAGCACCGTGATCTCTTGACTACCGGTATGGATGCGGCTCCGATGCCTGAACTGTTTGCCGAGATTCCGGCGGAACCGGTTCGCTCGCTTGATCCGGCATCGCTTCCGGCCGATGAGATGGCTTCTTACGGATTTATCGCCGTGGCCTCGGGCCAAGGAATTTCGGATATCTTCAAGAGCCTTGGCGTTGATGTCGTATTGTCCGGCGGACAGACGATGAACCCGAGCACGGAGGATTTTGTAAAGGCGATTCATTCGATTTCGGCCCAGCATATTTTCGTGCTTCCGAACAACTCGAACATCGTACTCGCCGCTCAGCAGGCCCGCGACCTTCTTGAAGGAGAGCGCAGCGTGACCGTTATTCCAAGCAAGAGCATTCCGCAAGGGATTGCCGCGGCCTTCGCCTTCCAGGAAGATGAAAGTGCCGAGAGCAATACGGATAACATGTTGAATGCTGTTCAGCACGTGAAGACCGGACAAGTTACATATGCCGTCCGCGACACGGTGTTTGACGATCTGGAGATCACGGCCGGGCATTACATCGGAATCGCGGATTCCAAAATTGTAAGCACGGAAGAAGGACTGCTGGAGACGAGCAAGGAATTGCTGACCAAAATGCTTGACGGCGGCGACGAGATCATTACGATCCTGGTTGGCGAAGAAGCAGCATCCGACACCACAGAATCGCTCGCAGCCTGGATTCATGAGGTATATCCTGACGCTGAAGTGGAAATTCACGACGGCGGCCAGCCGATTTATTATTATTTGTTTTCGGTTGAATCCTAAAGATCTAAGGAGTCCTTGAAAAAGGGCGGAGGAGAAAGGATGGGGATCTCTTTGAAGCAGGCTGTTATCGTGGCCGACAGTACGGCTGATGTTCCTAAGGCAATGGTTGAGGAATATGGAATTCATATCGTACCTATGCGGCTTTCATTTGGTGAGGAATCTTTTGTGGAAGGCATCGACATTACTGTCGAGGAGTTTTATGACAAACTGACCAAATCCAACGAGCTGCCGACGACTTCACAAACCTCTCCATCCCAGTATGTTGAGGTATACAGAAATCTGATGCAGAAGCACCCAGGGGCACCTATTATTTCGATTCATATTTCCTCCGGCATGAGCGGAACGTATCAGTCGGCTTTGCTTGCGAAGAGTATGATTGAGGAAGAAGACGGGGTGGATGCCGATATTACGGTAATCGACTCCCTGTGCGCTACTTACGGGTTTGGCCTGCAAGTCGTTTTAGCTGCCAGATTGGCTAAGCAAGGCATGTCCCCGGCTGAAATCAAAGCTGAAGTGGAGCGGGTCGGCAAAGAACGCAAGCTCTATTTCCTGGTGGATGTCTTGGAATATTTGCAAAAAGGCGGCCGGATCAGAAAATCCGCCGCGATTGTCGGCTCCCTGCTGAATATCAAGCCGATTCTGTCGGTGGATCAGGAGGGCAGCATCTACCCGGTCGATAAGGTGAGAGGCCAGAAGAAGGCCGTTTCCAAAGTAATCGAATTGTTCATAAACGATTTGGGGGATCAAAAAGATTTGAACATCGCGGTTTGCGACGCCGTCAATCCGGAGGGCGCCGAGGAAATGATTCGCCTGATGTCGGAGCACTTCACTTTGCATGAGGTGGTTCGCACCAGCATTGGAGCCGTTGTCGGCACCCATGTGGGACCAGGCACCGTGGCCGTTTTCGTTTGGCCAGCCTAAAAGTTCGATGGAACCCATCAGGTTGTGGCGGGAAATACATCATCGGGCGCTTTAAAGTGAGGGATCAAACGTGGATTTAAACGAAATCCCGGTAAGGCAAGTCAGCGGCGTGAGCGCTCTTAAAGCAGGAGAGCTTCACGCCTTTGGCGTCTTTACGGTAAATGATTTAATTGAATATTATCCGTTTCGTTACGAGGATTACCGGCTTCGCTCTCTGACGGAAGCCAAGGACGGTGACAAGATCACGGTCCAGGCTAAAATTATGGGCGTTCCCGTGCTGCAGCGGTACGGCAAGAAGTCGAGACTGACCTGTAAAATGGTTGCCGAGGATTGGATGTTTACGGCGACCTGGTTTAACCGCCACTTTTTGCGGGAGGAATTGACGGCGGGGCGTGAAATTATTCTAACGGGAAAATGGGATATGCGGCGTAGCCAATTGACTGTGTCGGACTCGGAGTTTCCCGACAAAGGGACGCTGCGCAGCGGCAGCCTGCAGCCTGTCTACTCCGTGGGCGGCAAGATCACGCAGGCCTGGATTCGCAAGACGATCGGACAGGCATTGACGCAGTACGGGGAGATGATTCCGGAGAATCTGCCTTCGGAATTGCTTCGGCAGTATGATCTGATGCCGCGCCGGCGGGCGATTCAACGCATTCATCAGCCGCAGGACAGCGAGGAAGGGCAGCTAGCCCGCCGCCGGATGGTGTATGAGGAGCTGTTTTTGTTCCAGCTCAAGCTGCAGGCGTACCGGGCGATGAATCATGAACGGATGGACGGCGTACGGCACGAGGTCGAGAATGCGACGGTGCGCGAATTCGTGCGCAGCCTTCCGTTTGAGCTGACGGATGCGCAGAAGAAGGTGGAGCTGGAGATATTGCAGGACATGCGTTCTCCTTATTGCATGAACCGGCTGCTGCAGGGCGACGTCGGCTCCGGCAAGACAGTCATCGCTGCTATCGCCTTGTTCGCCGCGGTTAAATCCGGGCACCAAGGCGCGTTCATGGTGCCGACCGAAATTTTGGCCGAGCAGCATGTCCGATCGCTGACCAAGCTGTTTGAGCCGTTCGGCATTACGGTCGGTTTGCTTACAGGCAGCGTGACCGGACGGCGGCGCAAGGATCTGCTGGCCTCGCTGCAGATGGGGATGACCGATATCATCGTCGGCACCCATGCGTTGATCCAGGAAGATGTCTTTTTCCGCTCGCTTAGCTTAGTCGTTACGGACGAGCAGCATCGCTTCGGGGTGAATCAGCGCAGCGTGTTGCGCCGCAAAGGATTTAATCCCGATGTGCTGACGATGACGGCGACGCCGATTCCGCGGACGCTCGCCATCACGGCCTTCGGGGATATGGATGTTTCAACGCTCTCGGAGCGGCCGAAAGGCAGGAAGCCGATTTCGACCTATTGGGTCAAGCACGGGATGATGGACCGGGTCCTCGGCTTCATTTCCCGCGAAATCTTGCTCGGACGACAAGCGTATCTGATCTGTCCGCTGATCGAAGAGTCGGACAAGCTCGATGTGCAAAATGCAATCGACCTGTATGTGGGAATGCAGCAGGCTTTCCCGGATTTCAAGGTCGGCCTGCTGCACGGACGGATGTCGGCGGCGGAGAAGGACGAGGTAATGCGCTCGTTCTACGATAACGAGGTGCAGCTGCTCGTCTCGACGACGGTCGTCGAGGTCGGCGTCGACGTGCCTAACGCGACGCTGATGATCGTCATGGACGCCGACCGCTTCGGTCTGTCGCAGCTTCACCAGCTGCGAGGCCGGGTCGGGCGGGGGGAGCACGCGTCGTACTGCGTGCTCATCGCGGATCCGAAGTCGGAGGTCGGTCAGGAGCGGATGAAGGTCATGACCGACACGGACGACGGCTTCGAAGTGGCCCGGCGGGACCTGGAGCTGCGCGGTCCCGGGGATTTCTTCGGCACCAAGCAGAGCGGGGTGCCGGAATTCCGAATCGCGGACATGGTCAGCGATTTCAAGGTGCTGGAGACGGCGCGGGACGACGCCGCCCGGCTGGTGGGCGACCCGTCCTTCTGGACGTCGCCGGAATACGCGCCGCTGCGTACCTTCTTGCAGCGGGAGCAGATTTTGCAAGGCGAGCTGATCGATTAATTTTAACTTCATATTATAATAGAAGAAATTTTACTTGGATTTAACATAGAGGAACCGGCGACGTTGCATGTCGCCGGTTCTTTTTGCGGTGTTATTGGACCTCAACAAGGAAATAATAATCGGCCTGACCTTGGTCCAGGAACCATTCGCAGTGAATGCTATACAAGTATTGCCCCTTGGTTTCGGGCACGATATACGAATCCCCGCTGAAATCTTTACTTGTATTGGTTAATGTAAATTCTTTGATTCCCTGCGGGGCTGTCGTATCTATTACGGAGCCTGCCGGAACAATGGCCGCTTTCAATTCAGGGATGGAGGCGTCCACACTTACACAACTTCCCGGTGACGGGCACCAGCTATAACCCCCTCTGGCGACCTCGATGGCAGTCCCGTTAATCGAAATAGCCGGCAAAGGCGGTTGCTCCTCCTTCACCCATTTTGAACGGATGGCCTGATTAAAGGAGGACGGGTCCTCTGAGTCACGGCTTTGGTTGCCGACGATATATCCGAGACCGAATGTACAGGCCAGCACCATTAATGCGATTAGCGAGAGCAGCATTCTTTTTTTCATTCCATACCCTCCTTTTCTATTTCCGACGAAGAAAGGACACTAATTGTTCCAGGCCTCTTTCACGAAAAATCATTCAAACGGGCCCTTGGAAAATAGTTGTGCACTATGGACAGCCTGCCGCTCATATATTAGAGAGAAGGCCTAAGGAACGGGAGGTGTAAGCGCCTTTGAGTTATCAACAATATGGAATCAGTCCGCAGCTGGTGGAGCGGATTAAACTGAAAATGAAAAATCCGGCTACCAAGGAGCGCGTCAAAAAACTGGTGGAGGGATTGACTAAATCCGACCTGCAGGACCGCATGAAGGTCAGACGGCTTGTTAAATCGGCGGCTACCTTGCTGAATGAACGGTTGACCGGGGTTCAGGAAGAGCAGATCGTTCAATTTGTTATTGCCCAAAAAATCGATCCGAAAAGCACGCTTCATTTAATCAAGCTGTGGGGAATGTTTCGTTAATAGTTTATTTCGGTGTGTTAAGGGCAGAGTCGGACAGCCGGAGAAATCCGGCTGATTTTTTTTAACCTCGGGCATAAGCCTGTTTTACGCTGAGTTAATGATCCGGGGATAATGCGGCTTGCATTTACCGGATTACTGTTGTATTTTTAAATTGACATGACAGTAGGTCAAAATAAAAAATCTGGAGGCCAATGAATGACTCCACGGACCAAAGAGCAAAATGAACAAATTCGTATCCGGCGAATGGCCCAAATTTTAAAAGCCGCCGCGGATGTGTACCTAGACAAGGGCATGCTAATGGAGATCCGGGATGTTGCCGCGGAAGCGGGTCTGGGATATGGGACGGTATATCATTACTATAAAAATAAAGCCGATTTGCTGAATGATTTGTTATCTCAGGCGATTGAACGGGCTGGAAAGATTTTGGGTGTTTCGTCCGTGGGGGCAGCGGCCGCAGCGGGAGGGAGCGGCTCGATCGGCCGGATAAGACCGATTGCAGCCATGCCGGCCGGTCCGAAATCTTGCAGGGAGCTTGCAGGGATGCTGCTGGCATCCTGGGCGGACGACCATGCCTTATATTTGGCCTGCCAGCTGGGCGCCGATCATTTCCGGACGCTGCCCCAGGCGGAAGCGGAGCAGCTTTCGGCCGCATACCGTGAGCAGGTGCTGCTACCGCTGGCCAGCCTGATGTCCCCGGCTGATGCGGCTACGAATGGAGCCGACTCCGGGCATTCGCCTCCGGATGATCCCGGCCCGGGACGGCAGGCGGAATGGCTGCTCGCCGCGCTGGCGGGCTGCGCTTTGCCGTCGATCCGCCGCGGAACACTGCATAAAGAGGCGGAACAAATTATAAGGTTTCTATTTTAACCGGTTTACCGGCATTATTTAGATTATAGAGTGGAGCGAAGGCCAAATGATTATATTGAAATCGCCAAGAGAAATTGAAGAGATGAAGGCGGCGAACCAGATTGTGGCGGATTGTCACCGGGAGGTTAAGAAGCTGATCCAACCGGGTATCAGCACCCTGGAAATTAATGATTTTGTCGCGAGACATATCACGAAGCTGGGCGGCAAACAGTTTACCAAAGGCTATAACGGATTTCCTGCCGAAACCTGCACCTCAGTCAATGACGTAGTGGCCCACGGTTTTCCTTCTTCGGAACCGCTGCAGGAAGGCGATCTGCTCAAGCTGGATATCGTGGCGCAATACGGCGGCTGGTTTGGGGATTCGTGCTGGTGCTATACGATCGGTAAACCTGGCCCTGACGTGGAAAAGTTACTTAAAATAACGAAGGAATGCCTGGAGCTCGGCATCTCCAAAGCGGTTCCCGGCAACCGGCTCGGAGACATTACATCGGCGATTCAGACCCACGCGGAATCGAACGGCTATTCCGTCGTCCGCGATTTACTTGCCCATGGCATAGGCAGAACGCTGCACGAGGAACCGAACTACGAACATGTAGGGGTGGCCGGGAAGGGAATTCGCCTTAAGGAAGGCATGGTGTTTACGATCGAGCCGATGATCAACGAAGGCACCTTCCGCATTTCGATCGACGAGGATGGGTGGACCGCCAGAACGGCGGACGGTAAACTATCGGCTCAGTTTGAGCATACGATTGCGTTGACCCAGGACGGGCCGCTCATTTTGACGGCTCAATAGCTGCCTGGCGGGGGTTCGCTTTCCTGCCGTCCTAAGCTTAAGCTTAGACTGGAATCTTTAATCACATAGAACTTTGCACCTTAAAACGGCTGAGACCTTAAATGTCTTCGGCCGTTTTTTCTATGCTGGGAGCCCATTTTTTGCAGCAGGATTACGATATCCAGCAATAACCTGTTGTCAAAGCGAATATTTGTTCGTATTATGAATATAATAAGAACAAATGTTCCGTTTTAGTGCGGAAACTCGGTTTGCGGGTATCACAAGCTTTTATGGAGGGGTCACCTATGTCAAAACAAATCTTTTTAATCGATGGACAGTCCTTTTATGCTTCGGTGGAGAAGGCAGCTCACCCGGAGTATCACAACAAGCCTGTTGCTGTGGGCGACCCTTCAAGGCTAAACGGTATTGTGCTGGCGGCTTGTCCCATCGCCAAATCCCGCGGCGTGACGACCGCTTCGCGAGTCGGTGAAGCGCTGGCGAAATGCCCGGATCTGGTTGTGATTCGGCCCCGAATGCGGACGTATATTCAAATCTCGCTTCTGATTACGGAAATTTTTGAATCGTATACGGATCTTGTGGAGCCGTTCAGCATTGACGAACAATTTCTGGATGTTACCGGCTCGCTTGGTTATTTCGGATCTCCTTATGAGATGGCTAAGATAATCCAGGACCATGTTCTTGTATCGACCGGCGTCTGGACGAGGGTGGGGATCGGCCCTACGAAGGTACTGGCTAAAATGGCGACCGATAATTATGCGAAGAAAATGCCCGAAGGTATATTTGAGCTTTCATTCGAGAAGCTGGAGTCCACCCTTTGGAAGCTGCCCGTAAATCACATGTTCATGGTCGCCTCCGCGATGACCCGTCATTTTACCCGGATGGGCCTGTACTGCATCGGGGATATTGCGCGTTTGGAGCTCGCTGAGTTTAAGCGGCGGATGCGGCGGGAAATGGGCAAGCAGAGCGATATTCAGGCGGAGTATTACTGGCAAACCGCACGCGGAATCGATCCGAGCCCTGTCGTTTCGGGAATACGCCATCAATTGAAATCGGTCAGCCACGGCAAGGCGCTTCGCTGGAATCTGTATTCCAGGCTTAGGGACATTGAAATCGTCCTGCTCGAATTGGTGGTGGAGGTATGCCGCCGCACAAGGCAGCATCATTTCCTGGGCGGCGTGGTTTCCGTTTCGGCCGTGGAGACGGATGGCACGCGTTCCTCTTCCTTTAGCCGGCAGATGACGCTGTCGGAGCCGACGTCCCTGACTCATGAGGTTGCCGCCGCCGTCCATAAGCTGTTTAAGAAGCACTGGGGAGGGCTGCCGGTCAGTAACTTGAGCGTATCATTATCCCAACTGACCGAAGACAGCACTATGCAGCTTACTTTGTTTGATAACCGGCCCCGTGCCTATGCTAAAGAGCGGGCTATCGACAGCATCAAAGACCGCTACGGGAGCAGTGCGATCATCCACGCTTCTTCGCTGACGGAAGCCGGCGTCGCGCGGGAAAGAGCCGGGCAAATTGGGGGGCATTACAAATGAGCAAGCTTGACGGGAATGAGCGGTGGAAGTCCAAGATGCTGCTGACCGAGCACGCTGAGCAGTATGAAGACCAGCATCGGTCTCAGGGAAGCAGCATTATTACCGCGGAAGAACGAAGGCTGCTCCGCGACTACACCCTGTTGCCTCACATGGAGAAGATGGTGCAGAAGAGCATTTCCGATGTGGAGTACTCCAACAACCTTTTCAAGCGTCTGCATCTTATGGTGAATCAGTACATTCTGAATCGGATCATCGGGGATTCCTATAAATTACGACGCGAGCTTAAACAACGGAATATCCGAATTCTTAACGAAGAGCAGGCGGATATGGTGGTCTATTACCATTATTATTGCCGGGGATACCAGGAACGTTTCGGCATGACCCGGGATGTGATGCGGTCCGAGATCAGCCTGCGGCTGACAAAATACTCCTCGGAATTGGTCGCATTGCTGAAAGAACAAGCCAAAGAATCGGGAAAGACGCTCTGAATAGCATCCGTGAACAGCTGAATAGCTGTTCTTTTTTGCATTTAGGGTCCCAATCAAGAATAATTCCGGGTTGCAAACGGGACAGAAAGGCGAAGAAATTCCACCTGAAACTGGGAAATTAGTCACCAATTTGGGCGATAAGGGCATGGTCCGTAATTGGAGTGAAATTCAAGTAAGTAACCAATAGGCCCATTATGGGACCAGGGTATCTTTTTTGTTAAGTTGGATGTAATTTCCATATCAGCGAAAATCCGCGTCGTTAAGCGATTTTCTAACATGACTTTGGTATCAATTCTGTAACCTTTATGGAAAAGGGTGTAAAAATAGATCGAAACTTCGAAATCTTTCGTGCGTCTAATAAGGGCGAAAGGCGCAAGCACCCCGTTCCATGAAAACAATGAATTGGAAACCGCTCATGGAATGTGGGGTTTTTCAGACTAACTTTCATAAAATGAGAAGGGCGCGGCGGGACAAATGGTGTTTTCCTGATTATGGGAAATATGGGCCACAATGCAGACAGGTCCCGGGGAAAGGACCCAGGAACAAAACACTTCCATTAGCCTAGTTACATTATGGGTTCACTTGGTTAATGATAGAAGTAATTTGAAGAGTGGAGGTGCGTGAGGGACCGTAACCGTACTGTTCATCGCCTGCATACAAAAAAATAGCGAGGTGAAAAATTAAAGACCGATGACTACATTAGCGCGAAAAAAGCTAGCCATCTGGATAGGGCTGGGCGCCGTATTGATCGCCGGCGGGATTTTTCTGGCAACCTTGATTTTACCTCCTGCCCACGTCAGTTTCGCCACTTCCGATGGCGCAGAGATGAAATTCCGGACCTCGGGCGACAAATTCATGGAGTACGAGGGCGACGGAACCTGGAATGAGCTTTTTGTAAAAGGCGTAAATCTGGGTGCCACGGTTCCTGGACATTTTCCGGGAGAATTCCCGATAACCGAAGACGATTACTTGCGCTGGTTTAAACAGATCGACGAAATGGGAGCCAATGTCATTCGGATCTACACGGTGCATAATCCTGTATTCTATAAGTCGCTGGTTAAATACAATCGGGACAAAGAAAAGGACCCGCTGTATTTCATTCAGGGAATCTGGTCCCCCGAGGAGCAGTTGATCGAGCTCAAGGACGCATACAACCCGGGGATTAAACAGAAATTCCACAAGGAAATTGAAAAAGCGGTCAAAGCGGTATACGGCGATCTGAAGATCGAAGCGACGCCGGGAGAATCGGGAGGAAAATATACCGCCAATGCGGGCCCTTATCTTATGGGCTGGCATATCGGCACGGAATGGGATCCCGAAATGGTCGATAACACGAACAAAGTGCATGCGGGGACGGAACCGTATCAAGGCAAGCACTTTGCGGCTGTCGCTGAAGCCAGTCCGTTCGAAAGCTGGCTGGCGGAGCTGGTTGACCAGACGGCGGAGTTGGAACGTTCCTACGGTTGGGAGCATCCGATTACGTTTACGAACTGGGTGACGACCGACGTACTGGAACATCCGGGCGAGCCGCTGTTTGAGGAAGACATGGCCAGCGTGGATGCCACCCATATCGAACCGGTAGATTGGGAAGCGGGTTATTTCGCCGCCTACCACGTATACCCGTACTATCCGGATTTCTTCCATCTGGATGAAACGCTGGAAACGATTCCGGACGGGGCCGACGATTACAACACGTACAAAGCCTATTTGAAAAATTTGAAGGCATATTACAAAGATATTCCGATTATGGTTACGGAATACGGAGTTCCTTCTTCGCTCGGCGTATCGCATCTGGGTCGTGGAGGCCGTAATCAGGGCGGACACAGCGAACAGGAGCAGGGCGAAATCGACGTATCCCTTACGAAGGATATTTACGAAGAGGGATATGCGGGCGCGATTCTGTTCATGTGGCAGGACGAATGGTTCAAGAAGACGTGGAATACGATGCGCTTCGAGATTCCGGAAGACCGCCGCTCGTACTGGCTGAATGTGCTGACGAACGAGAAGTTGTTCGGCATTCTCTCCATGGGTGCGGGCAAGGAGGACCTGATTACGATTGACGGTAATCTGGAGGACTGGAACTCGCTCACCGAAGGAGAAGTGCAGGTATGGGACAATCCTTCGCCTGGCATGAAGCAGCTGCGCGTGACGCATGATGAAGCCTACGTATATGTGGGACTGACGCTGGATGAGCCGTTCGATCCGGCCGCGAAAGAAATTTATCTCGGAACGGATATATTGTCCGGCGGGGATCAGCCGAAGACCGAGCTTCCCGGGAAAAGCCTGAGCGACGGCCTTGAAAATATGGTCGTGATCGGCAGCGATGAAGAAACTCAGGTCAAAGTGGCGCCTACGTACGATTTTCACCGCCGTTTGTACGGACAGTATGGCTACTGGATGCTAGACGATCAGACGGAGGAGCAAAAAGTTGATTTTCAACCGTGGAAATTGGCCGTCAGCTTGACGATGACGCCGCCGGATACCCGGTTTGCCCAACCGTTTAAGGATATGACGGTCGGGAAGCTGGTAAGGGGCACATCGGACCGCGAAAGCGAGCAGTTCAACTCGCTGACTTCATGGCAATACAGCGGCAATGAAGTAGAGCTGCGCATTCCATGGATGCTGCTTGGCTTTGCCGATCCGAGCTCGCTGCAGGTCATCAGCTACGGACCGCTGAAAAAGGACCGCACATTTACCACGGAAAAAACATCGGGCATCACTTTTGTGCCTTGGATGGTGGACCGCGCCAGCGGCGAAGCGTCATGGCCCGGTGAAAGCGGAACGCTGGATCTGAGTACCCAGCCGAAATACACCTGGTCCCCTTGGGAGACCGTCAAGTATACCGAGCATCTGAAATCGGGCTACTATGCCTTGAAGGCATACTATGAAAGTCTGCCGGATCACAGATAGCAGTAACGAATTTGTAGGTATGCAAATTGCTTTTGCGCATGTATCAGGAAGGAGGAAGTATTCTTTATGGACTCGCATCTTACCTTGGCAATCTATTTCGTTTACTTTTGCCTAGGATTGATTGGGATAGGCATGCTGTCATTGTTCTGGTTCAGAATCAGATCAAACCGCATGGAGAAGAAGCAAGAGCTTTATCTTCAGAAGCATCAGGACTATTTCAAGTTTATCCAAACACATCTCAACGGGGCTTCCGATTTGCCCCTGCCGCCCGGCAAGCTGACGAAGCTGGAGCGGAGGGTGATCCAGAACAAGCTGATCGAATGGATCGAGCAGTTTAAGGGAGAGATTCGCGACAAGCTGGTGAAGCTGTGTCAAGACGCAGGCTTCGTGAGCGAAGACATCAAATTGCTGGACAGCTTGTTCTATGGCCGCCGGATTTCGGCGGCGTACCGCCTCGGCGGCATGCGGGCGGCGGAAGCCGTCCCGAGAATGCTGATTATGCTGGAGAAGCAGCGCTACAGCCCGCTGACGATTGTGATCGCCCGCGCCATCGCTAAAAGCGCGGAACGGGGAGATCAGCTCAAGGAAATGCTGCATCATCTGCTCCGGCACGGCAAGCCGATTCATAATATGGCTGCCGACATTCTTATGGAGACGGGGCTGGATTCAAGTCGGCTGCTTCTGAAGCTGCTGGAAGACGAGAACCCGGATCTGGTCAAGGTAGCGCTTGTCGCCATGTGGGGGCAGGCCGTTCCCGAGGTCGTCCCGGCGCTCGACCGGCTGGTCGGCACGGGAGAGAAGGATGTGCGGGCCGAAGCGGTTAAGCTCTACTTGAGCTCCAATCCGGTGCTGAAGGACGATACGATTCGCGAGCTCATGGCCGACAGTGATTGGGAAGTCCGGGCCGCGGTAGCCAAGTCGCTCGGCAACACGCACGCAGCCGGCAGCATTCCGCTGCTGCGTACCGCCCTGCAGGATTCCAACTGGCGGGTACGGAGCAATAGCGCCGAGAGTCTAGCGAAGCTAGGCGAGACGGGGTTTGAAGTACTGTGCCAGATCGCCAAGAACGGGTCGGGGATCGAGCGGGAAGCCGCTCTGCACCAAGTGGAGAAAGCTATGCTTGAGGAAGGCGAACATCAGAAGCTCGACCAGATGGTAGCCTACAACAAAAAAAAGCTGCTGTATGAACGGTATTTCGGGGTTTCCGAATCCAAACCGGTTCGACAGGTTGCAGCAGTCGGAGGGGATTACACTGCTTAGGGATATCTTGCTCATTTACGGGCTGTTCGCGACGTACTATGTGATGACCGTAAATGTGGTTTATTTTTCAATCATGGCATTCTCTTTCCGAAACATTATGACGATTTTCCGCCGGGCGGCTTACTCAAAATTCAATACCCTGTCCGGTTCGGAGCTCGTCCCGTCGATTTCGCTTCTGGTTCCGGCCTATAACGAAGAAGTGACGGTTATTGAGAATGTAAAATGTTTGCTGACGCTGAACTATCCGACATATGAGGTGATCGTGATCAACGACGGCTCAAGCGACGATACGCTCGGCGTACTCCGGAGGGAGTTCGGACTGGAGCCGCTGCCGAATCCGGAAATGAGAAACTCGATCGACTGCCAGACGATTAATTCGGTTTATTATAATCCTCAGTATCCGCATCTGTATGTAATAGATAAACCGAACGGCGGTAAAGCGGATTCGCTGAACGCCGGAATCAATTTGTCGCATTATCCGTTGATTTCTTCCATCGATGCGGACTCCTTGCTTGAGAAGGACGCGTTGATCCGGATGGCCCGCATGTATATGGAGAATCCGGAAGAAACCGTCGCGATCGGCGGCGACGTCCGTATCGCCAACGGCTGTGTCATCGAGAACGGGGCGGTTAAGGAAATATCGCTGCCTCGCAAAATGTGGCCGATGTTCCAGGCCGTCGAGTACCTGAAGGCGTTCCTCGGCGGACGGATCGGCTGGAGTCACATCAACGGGCTCATTATCGTATCCGGCGCTTTCGGACTGTTCCGTAAAGACTACGTTATCGCGGTCGGCGGTTACCGGGGCGGATATCCCGGCGAGGATATGAACATCATTATCAAGCTCCACCGCTACATGCTGGAGAACAAGCTGAAATACCGGATCGCCTTCTGTCCGGAAGCGGTATGCTGGACCCAAGCTCCGGATACGTACCGGATCCTGTCCAATCAGCGCAAACGCTGGGGACGGGGAAATCTGAAGAACATGATCGAGAACTATGACATGGCCTTCAATCCGAAGTATAAAGTGATGGGCTTGTTGACGATGCCTTACAACATTATTTTTGAGGCGCTCAACCCTTACTTTAAAATAACAGGGCTATTGGCTCTGATCGGATATACGATGCTCGATATGACGCATTGGCGGGTACTCGCGGTGTTTTGGCTGGTCAATTTCCTCAGCGGTTATTTGCTCAGCATCGGGGCACTGCTGCTGGAAGAGCTTGCATTCAAGAGGTTTAAAAAACTATCCGACCTGGTGCGCATGATGTTCTACTCTGCGATCAAGTTCTTCGGATATGCCCAGCTTGGCGGGCTATGGCGGATTCAAGGCCATATTCAATATTTGCGCAACAACAACTCCTGGGGGACGATGACCCGACAAAGCTGGCAAGAGAAGAGCGACACGGCGAAATCGGCTTAACCCACGTTCCGGTTACCGACTGGAAGGGAGTTGATAGCAAGGGAACGCAGCCAAATCCATGGCTAATCAATACAAATTTTAGGAAGGCGGGATGAATGATGCCAAATACGACATTGCAAAGTCGGCAAGAGCAAACCAGCATATATCTGGAAATTGAGCAAAGCGTGAAAGAAACCGCACAGGAAGTGAGCGGGATCCTGTTCATTTCTTGCGCGGGCGGTCCATCTTATATGGAAACGCAGGTGCGTGGCATCCTGGAATCCCAACCTGGTTTGACTTATAAAATTTGGAACGGTGAGGAGCCGGGAAGCCTGTTTATCTTGCTGCCGGGCCAAACGTTGGATGCCGTGCATTTTCAAGGGCTGCTGCTGAAACAGCGCCTGCAGGAAATCATCGCGGATTTTGATCCGCGGATGACGCTTGCGAGCTTCCCCGAGCAGGGAGAGCTTACGCAGCAGGTGCTGATCCAAATGGAGGATTCCGTCAAGGATCATGCTTCCGGAGAAATCCATATTTTCACGAGAGAAGAAGTGCGTGCTTCACGGAGCCGAATTCTGATCGTCGAGGGAGATGCCACAGTCCGCGAATTTTTGGAAATTCGCCTGCAAATGCAGGGTTACGAGACCGCCGTGGCGGATAACGGACTCTCCGCTTTGGATTTAATGGAGTCGTGGAAGCCAGACCTGGTGCTGACCGAACTGAATTTGTACGGGATTGACGGCCTTCCTTATATTCATCATATTCAGCAGCTGGATGTCGCCCAGGTTCCTAAAATCGTCGTTCTGACGGAGCAACGGGTGGAGCAGACGATCAGCATGTGCTTCCAAAACGGGGTTGACGATTATATTACGAAGCCTTTCTCGCCGGTTGAGCTGGATGCCCGGATTCGTCGCTGCATTCATTAAACGATCTAACAAAATCAAGCCGTTCAAACAGTGATTCTGAACAAGCAAAGGACCTATACAGATAAAACGGAGGTTGGAGCAGTGAATAAACAATATCGGACTTTACTAGAAGCCATCGAATCGAAAAACGCGGTACTGGGAGTGGTAGGCCTTGGGTATGTCGGCCTTCCCCTGGCCGTAGAAATGGTGAAGAAGGGTTTCAAGGTCGTCGGCATCGATCTGGATGCCTCCAAAATTGACAAGATTTATCGCGGAGAATCCTATATTCATGATATCTCCCCTGAAACTCTGGTCGAGGTGATGGGCACCGGCCGCTTCAAACCGACTGCGGATTATGCTTCCCTGCGGGAGATCGATGCCATCAGCATCTGTGTTCCGACCCCGCTCAGCGAGAATCAGGATCCGGATACTTCCTACATTGTGACGGTTGTAGATCAAATTAAGCGGTATATGAAAAAAGGGGTGTTGATCACCCTGGAAAGCACGACATACCCGGGGACGACGGAGGAGTTGATCCAGCGGGAGCTCGAGGCCCTCGGCCATGTTGTCGGGGAAGACTTCTTCCTCTGCTTCTCTCCTGAACGGGTAGACCCTTCAAATACAAAGTTCAATACATTCAATACGCCAAAAGTAATCGGGGGAACGACCGAAGCCTGCCTGGCACTCGGCAATGCGCTGTACAGCAAATATGTCGAAACGGTCGTGCCGGTCAGCTCGCCAAAAGTGGCGGAAATGTCCAAATTGCTGGAGAATACGTTCCGCAGTGTCAATATCGCCTTTATCAATGAAATGGCGATGATGTGCGACCGGATGGGCATCGATATTTGGGAGGTCATCGACGCGGCGAAGACGAAACCGTTCGGATTCATGCCGTTTTATCCGGGGCCGGGAATCGGCGGCCATTGCATTCCGCTGGATCCGATGTATCTGTCCTGGAAAGCGAAAGGCTTCCGCTTCTACAGCCAATTCATCGAGCTGGCGCAATCGACGAACGACAATATGCCTTATTATGTAGTGAACAAAACGTCCAAAATTTTGAATGAGTATGCGAAGTCCATTAAGAAATCGAACATTCTTATTTTGGGCATGGCCTATAAACCGGATATCGCTGACCTTCGCGAATCGCCGGCACTGGAAGTGTATGAGCTTTACAAAGATAGCGGTGCGGCGGTGGAATACTATGATCCTCACGCGTCAAGCTTCCGCGATAAGAACGGCGTAACCGTTTATAGCGTGCAGTACGATCTGGAGAAATTCAAGTCGTATGACTGCATCGTACTCGTGACCAATCATAGTAGCCTTGATTACGGGGCAATCGCTCATCTAGGCGTGCCGATCGTCGATACGCGCAATGCGTTCCGCGACTTCCGCTTGCCGCATATTTACAAGATCGGTCACTCGGTGCAGCATGTGCTGCAGCAGGACGAGGCGCTGATCGTAGGTTAAAACAAGCGGCTAAATTAAAGGGAGGCGGACAATGAAGATCCGGAATCTTGAGGCTGGGCGCAAGAAACAGCTCTTCATCCTGGGCGGGGGAATCGTATTGTTCTTTCTGCTTCTCGTTATCCGACCTTCCGCTTCCGAAGCCAAGGCAACCTGGCTTTGGAACACGAAGCTGATTCAGCAGCATAGTGAAGATATCATCGCTTTTGCCAAAAAGCAGAAAGTGAAGATCATTTTTTTGCAAATTGGCGGAAATGTTAAGGAGGAGAGCTACCGGAACTTTATCCGGGAGGCTTCCTCCGCCGGGTTGGAGGTGCACGCCTTGGACGGGAAGCCGGAATGGGCGCTGCGCGAACAACGCCGGGAGGCGGATGCTTTTCTCGAATGGGTAAAAGAGTATAATGCGGCGTCTCAGCAGGAAGAAAGGTTTACCGGGGTTCAGTTCGATGTGGAGCCCTACCTGCTGGATGATTGGCAGAAGCGTCAAACGGCCATCGTCAAAGAGTGGGTGGAGAATGCCCGGAGCTGGACCCAAAGCGCCAAAGAAATGGACTTGGAAATCGGCGCGGCCGTTCCTTTCTGGCTGAACGACATTGATTATCCCGGGGCGGAGAAGAAAAAGCCGCTGAATCGATGGATGGTCGAAGAATTTGATTATGTCGCCATTATGGCCTACCGGGATGAAGCGGATAGAATTTATACGGCTGCCAAGGCTACCCTGGAGGAAGGGGACCGGCAAAAAAAACCGGTATGGGTCGGCGTGGAGCTCGGTAAGAGCAAGGAAGGGCCTGGAGTGTCTTTTCATGGGAAATCCTTTACCTTTCTAACCGGGGAAATCAATAAGCTGGTAAGGATGGTTAAAGGACATTCCTCCTTTGCCGGCATTGCGATCCATAGCTATGAACCCTGGCGTGATAAGCTTGCCAAATGGGAGCAATCGCTAAAAAAGTGAAAATAGATACTAAAAACCCCCGGGTAGATAACCCGGGGGTTTTGGCGTTGTCACATAAGAATTTATAGAATCGAGAAATTTTTGCTATAATGATAGATAACAGTGTAGTGTACATGGGGAATGGAGCGATAGAATGATATTGCACAAGGGAGAAGTTTTGTTCCGTCAGGGAGACGAAGGCGTGTTCCTGTATCACATCAAGAGCGGCTTGTTTAAAGTGACCCGGCTGCATGAGAACGGAAATATGGTATTATTTAATATTTTGTATCCCGGCGAAATGGTTCCTCACCATTCCTTAATCTCGCCAAAAGAAACGCACGGGACAGCGATCGCATTGGTGCGCAGCGAAGTGGAGACAATTCCCGCACAGGAATGGTACCGGGAATTGCAGGAAGACCCGAAGAAGCCGCTTGAGGTAGCGAGACTGCTGCAAGAGAAGGTGCGTTTCATGCAGGAACGGCTGGATCATTTAACGGTAGGCACTCCGGGAGAACGATTGGAACTGTTGTCCAAATGGTTGGGCCAGCATGCGCACGGCGTGCCTTTAACAGAATACCTGACCCAGGAAGAAATCGGCCAGCTGATCGGCGTCCGGCGGGAGACCGTTAATCGCCTGCTACGGCATCATTCATGAGCAGAACCCCCAAGGAATCCCCGCATTTCATTTGCGGTTTCCTTGGGGGTTCTCTAGTTAGTCCTTGTTATTACAGGCTGTCGGCAGGGCCGAAAAATTCAAAATGAATACGTTCTTGCGGTACTCCCCATTCTTTGAGCGCCTGGTTGACGGCCCGCATAAACGGTACGGGACCGCAGAAATAGAAGTCCGCTTTCGGATCGGCGACCGTTTTGAGCCATGGGAGATCGATGAAGCCGGTCTTGTCGCAGCTTTCGCCGGCAGCCGGAGATTCGTACACATGGTAAGAGCGGAGTCTGTCGGCATGCTCACGCGTAAGCTGGTCGATATGTTCCTTCATGGCATGGTGGCTTCCGCAGCGTGCAGCATGGATATAGACAACATCGCGGTTGGAGTCGCCTTCGACAAGCGTTTCGAGCATGCTGACCATCGGAGTAAGCCCGACGCCGCCGCTCAGCAGTACGACCGGAATTTGCTTCGATTGATCCAGCGTGAAATCGCCGGCCGGGGCGCTGATCTCCACGGTATCGCCTTCTTGAATCTGTTCATGCAGATAAGTGGATACGACGCCTGCCGGATTGTCACCAATGGCGTCCTCCTGTTTCACGGAGATCCGGTAATAAGGATGGCCAGCGGATGTAGACAAACTGTAATGGCGAAGATGAGTGAATTCCTGACCTTCCGGTTTGACTCGGACAGTAATGTATTGGCCTGGCAGGTAAGATGCAATTTCGCCGCCGTCTTCCGGTTTCAGGTAAAAGGACGTAATTACGTCGCTTTCCTTGACCTTGCGCTCAACTACGAAACGGCGGAAACCGCGCCAGCCGCCTTTTTGCTGCTCGGCTTCCTGATACATTTCAGCCTCTACGCTGATAAATACGTCCGCAATGACGCCGTAGGCCTGAGCCCAGGCATCGATAATCTCGTCCGTTGCGGCATCTCCAAGCACGGTTTTAATTGCAGCCAGCAGGTTTTCGCCGACAATCGGATAATGCTCCGGCAAAATGCCAAGCGCGCGGTGTTTTTGTGCGATGTTTTTTACAACAGGAAGGATTTCCTCCAACCGGTCGATATGAGCTGCGGCAGCGTATACCGCATTGGCCAGTGCGGCGGGCTGTTTGCCTTGACGTTGGTTAGCGTGGTTAAAAACATTCAGCAGTTCGGGGTGATTTTTAAACATCATTTGATAGAATTGTTTGGTAATGGTTTGTCCATGCACTTCAAGCACGGGAACGGTGGACTTAATCACTTCAATCGTTTTTGCATCCAGCACGTGTAACCCTTCTTTCTTCAAAAATTATCGAGTACGTAACCAGTATAGAGTTGGGAAGTCCCCCGCAATAGTGACCTTAATCACACGGAAATTTTCCGAAATGTGAACTCTGTTCATTATGCAATGAAGAAAATCACACAAACGTCGATAATTTATTATTTGCAGACATAAGCTGTTTAGTCATCATTGCTTCTGTGGTATAATATGAATAGACAAAAACAGAAAGGATCAGGATACCATGTGTCCCCGAAGGACGAATCCCCAAAGGACGATTTGGAAACGTTGTGATCTCTCTTACACTTAGCTTTTTTCGTGGAGCGTCGGTTTATGGCCAACAACCCTACGAAAGAAGCGTGCTACAATGCGAAGGATGAAGCCCTCCAGGACCTTCTTTTGCGTAGGGAATGGCCGTAAGGTCAACCAAACTACGATAAGAGGGATTCCGAATGAGGAAGAAGACAGGATGGCAAGTTGACGGCAGACAATTATTGACGATGTTGTTCGGTTCATTTTTATTGGCTTTTACGTACTACCACATCAATTTTCAGAACGGATTGTCGGAAGGCGGGTTCGTGGGGCTAGCGCTCCTGGGCAAATATTTGTTCGATTTACCGCCGGCGCTTTCGATGATCGCATTGGATGTTCCGATTTTTATTTTGGCCATATTCTTGAAAGGCCGGAAGTTTATTGTGAATACGCTGATTGCTTCGATGGCGTTCTCGGCATTTTATGAATTGTGTGAACGGTTCTCGCCTTTGACGGTGAACTTAAGCGCAAATTTGCCGCTGGCGGCGCTATTGTCAGGCCTCCTGACAGGACTGGGCGCAGGCCTCGTCATCCGGACGGGCGGAGCAACGGGCGGAGATGATACTTTATCGATGATGATAAGTCAATGGTCCGGGATTAAGATCGGAACCGTGTTTATCATGATGGATGCGGTAGTGCTGATGGTCTCATTGCTATACTTACCGTTTAAAGAAACGATGTTTACCATTATGGCAGTGTTGATTGCCGGAAAAATGATTACCTGGACCGTCCATTACGGACGGAGAGAAATTGCACCACGTCAAATCCCTTACGGGATGAAGAAGAAAACAGCTTGAGCCGGAGGCTCAAGCTGTTTTTTTGTATGTTACCGATCGTCTTGAGGATGGTTCTTATCCCATTCCTCCGCCTTGGCCGTACCGATGGCGATCGCCCGGCCTTCCTCATAGCCCTCTTCGAGCAGGGCATTGGCAATTTCGACCGCTTTGTTCCTCACCCGGGGGTCCAGGTTCTTCATGGACGGCGGGTAATCATTTTTTTTCCAGGGCATGACGAACTCCTCCTTACCGGTGATTATATCTTGTCATTACCCCGATACGAAGCAAAGAAACTATTGTCTATGTCTAGGACCGCCATGAACCTTGCTGTCTGCGGATCAGCACAATCTGGCCGGCATGATAGGCGTCATGCAGCAGCCAGCGGGACAATTCCTCGCCGAGCTTTACCTCGCCGGATTTCTCCGAGTAAGGAGCCTGCAAATCGCTGTCCTTCAGTCCGGAGATGGCTTGGCGAAGCTCGTATGCGGTTCGTTCCGTTTCGGCCAAAGTCGCAATCCAGCCCTCGGCGCCCGCAGGATGCTCCAGATTGGAGAACGTCTCTTCGTTAGTCTGAACTCCCGGAACGGAGGGGATATTTTTAAGCCGGTTGAGAATCCGCTTGTTATAGTAATTGATATGGTTCACCGTTTCACGGATTGAATTGCCTCCGCCGGGAGGAGTCCATTCGGCTTGCTCGGCGGTAACGCTTTGAAGGGCTACGGAAAGGGGAACAATCCATTCTTCGCGATCCCAGGTATTGTCTTTTTGAATGGACAACAAATCTACGGAATTGATGCTCATTGTTTCATCTCCTTTGGTAGATTGTAACTGGTTAAAACTGCTTTTAGAGGTTACAATGAGATTGTAGCACATCAAACATCGGAATGTAACCACTTATTTATTGTATAGATAGTTACATGCGTTTTGGAGGTAGGGGACGTGGAGACGCTGTGGAGCGATTTTCTGAATAGCGAGTGGCATGACTGGAAGGGGAGCGGATACTCCGAAGATCGGCTGGGTCAGGAAAAATGGCAAACCTACTATTTAAATCAATGGCAATTAAAAGCGCAGGTGCCTGCGGATGATGAAACGGTCGGTGTTATGCGGCAGTTTCGGAGTCGCTTGCATGACATGTCGGTGCGTTGCGCCGCCGGCGCCACACTAGCCGCAGAGGATGTGGATGAGCTTAACCGCATGCTGGATTTAGGTCCAGTGAAGCGGAAAGCGAAGTTGGAAGGCGGAGAACTTGGGATTGGCCTGACTCCGGTTCGGGAGGACTGGCATCAAGTGATGGCGGAAGTGGCCGCCAGTTTTTTACGGAGTCTTATCGACGGGGAAGGAAACCGGATTCGGATTTGTGATAATCCCGATTGCAGATGGGTTTTCTATGATGATACCCGTAACCGGACCAAAAAATATTGCGATGATAAAATGTGCGGTAATCTGATGAAGGTACGCCGTTTCCGGGCCAAAAAGAAGCAAGAACAAAACAAAGCCGGGCGCAAGATTCCGAGCAGGACAAGTGAGTCCGCTGAATCCCACAAATAAAATAAAAATGCGCCCTTGCCTCAGATCATGACGGCAGGAGCGCATTTTATATTTAGCGATAGATTTTAATGATGGAATCTTATTGGAACAAATGTTTATACTCCCCGTAGCCTTCCTTCTCCAGATCCTCCTTCGGTACGAAGCGAAGAGCAGCAGAGTTAATGCAGTAGCGGAGACCGGTTGGCTGAGGTCCGTCATCGAACACGTGGCCCAAATGAGAATTGCCTTCCCGGCTGCGGACCTCCGTGCGGATCATGAAATGGCTGGTATCGGTCTTCTCCTTGATGCTGTAATCGCGCAAGGGGCGAGTGAAGCTCGGCCAGCCGCAGCCTGCATCGAATTTATCGCGCGAGCTGAAGAGCGGCTCTCCCGATACGATATCCACATAGATTCCTTCACCGGTATGGTCCCAGTATTCGCCGGTAAACGGGCGCTCGGTGGCGCTGTTCTGCGTGACTTCATATTGGATCGGTGTCAGCTTGGTTTTGAGTTCCTCCGGATTAGCCGGGCCGGACCAGTGCCGCTCAATAAAGTCCTCGCGTCCGGAGCCTTTGCGATAACGTTTATAATGGAGCGGGTTCTTTTTATGATATCCCTGGTGATATTCCTCAGCCGCATAGAAAGGGGCCGCGGGAAGAATCTGCGTAACGATCGGTTTGTCGAACCGGCCGCTCTCCGCAAGCTCTTTCTTGGACTGTTCCGCTTCTAACCGCTGCTGTTCATTATGATAAAAAATAGCTGTCCGGTAGGACGAGCCCCGGTCATGAAATTGTCCTCCCTCATCGGTCGGATCGATTTGCTGCCAAAACATTTCCAGCAGTTTCCTGTACGGAAATACGGCTGGGTCGAACGTAATTTGCACAGCCTCATAATGACCGGTCTCATCGGTACAGACTTGCTCGTAAGTCGGATTTTCGATATGTCCTCCGGTATACCCCGAGATAATCCCATGGATCCCCGGGAGTTCTTCAAAAGGCGACACCATGCACCAGAAACAGCCTCCGGCAAAGGTAGCGAGTTCCAGGCCAGCAGCCTGTGATGAATTCATGACGATCCCTCCGTTTCGTTGGGAGATGAAATGTCTCCCGTTACTTCGGCTTCCATTATATCGCTTTTTGCCAGAAAGCCAAAACTTGCGATATGATTTCCTCTTCTTCTTTTTCTATAAACCCACAATACCAGCAGAAGAAACAGCATGTACACGCATGCCGAACCTAATGCGATCCAGGGCCTGCTGAATAGCGACGCTCCCAAGAAAGCGTACAAGAAAACGCTGGGCAGCTTCCCGAACACGGAGGCCGAGAGGTAGGTGAAAAAGGGGATACCGTAAGCCCCCGCATAAATATTGACCGGGGTCTGGGGAAGCACGGGAATCAGTCTGCAAATGACGATCGCTTCAAACGGCCGACGATCGATGGCCTTGCTTATCGCCTTCAGCGGCTTGATCCGGGCAGTCCAGGCTTGGGCCGCGTCCCGGAACCCGTAGGCCGATCCCCAATAAAGCAGAGCGCCTGCCAGGGTGGAACCGATTAAAGTCACGAGGCCGCCGCCTAAGGCGCCCATCATATAGCCTGCCGCAGCAATAACCAGGCGGTAGGGCATGATGGGGAACACGGCCAGCACGGTGGAAAGCACGATCAGGATCCACAAAGGAGGGTTCCCGGTAACCCAAGCGATCAGCGCATCTTTATATGTGTAAGCTAATACAAAAGCTGCGGCATACACCGCCAGAGTTGTCCACTTTTTCATGGTGCCTCCTTTTTCTCTCCTAATATCATATCAAATCTGAAAAGAGAAATGAGCGGAATTGATGAGACAGTGGCTGGTTTCTCTGAAATAACTATGAAAAATCTAGCGTTATCGCTCTGTTCATGCTATACTAACTTCAATAAAACATGCATGGTTCCCAAAGGGGAGTAGCTAGATACAATAAAGTCGTCATTACGGGTTCATCGCCCCGGCTTTATTGGCAACCTTTCGTTGTTAGCGAGACCTTTGCCCGGCGAGTATTGGGTAAAGGTCTTTTTTGATGCGATAATGCGTCGTGCCCAATATGAGCGCGGCGTATTTTTTTATGCCGAAAACCAGAGTATACAGAATGTAGAGAACAGAAAGGGGAGAGAACATGGATTTTATGAGCCCGGAATTTTGGATGGCTTTGCTATCCATCATTCTGATCGACCTCGTTCTTGCCGGAGACAATGCTATCGTGATCGGGCTTGCGGCAAGAAACGTACAAAAGGCGGATCAGAAAAAAGTAATTATATGGGGGACCGTCGGGGCTATCATTGTACGTGTTATCATGACGTTGCTTGTACTGGAATTGCTTAACATTCCGGGACTTCGTCTCGTCGGGGGACTGGCGCTGCTATGGATCGCCTACAAGCTGCTTATTGACGAGAAAAATCATGAGATCAATGCAGGCAACCAAATGTGGGCGGCTATCCGTACTATCATTATTGCGGATACGATGATGGGGCTGGATAACGTATTGGCCGTGGCAGGTGCCGCACATGGAGACTTCCTGCTCGTCGTGATCGGACTGGCCGTTTCCGTCCCGATTATGGTTTGGGGTAGCACTATGATCCTGAAGCTTACGGAACGCTTCCCGGTAGTTATTACGATCGGGGCTGCGGTGCTAGCCTGGACGGCTGCAAAAATGCTGGTCGAGGAACCGCTCATTCACGACTGGTTTGCAAACGGATTGGTCAAATATAGTTTTGAAGTCATCGCTATTATCGGAGTCGTAGCTCTTGGCACCATGGTCAAGAAAAAGAAGGAACGCCGACGCCAGATTGAGCAAACCTTGAAGCACGGGAATCAGCCGACCTAACCGGCAGACCCTAAATCATAGAAAAACGCCACCCAACCTCCAAGCTGGAGGGTACGGTGGCGTTTTTTTAATGGACAGAAGTGCACGAACAAATAGCTTAATTAGCTGCGCCTGAACCCCTGGCGGCAAGCCGAAATTGCTTCGGGGACATCCCGTATCTTTTACGGAACACTTTGTGAAAATAATTGTAGCTTGGAAATCCCGAGCTCTCGGCAACATGCTCCAACGTCAGTGGACTGAATATAATCCGCTCGCGGGCCATGTTTAATCGGACTTCCAGCGTGTATTGAATAATACTCGTATCAAACGCTTCTTTGAACAGATGAACCGCGCGAGACACGCTGATCCCGACATGGGCGGCGGCGTCCTCCAGCTTAAAGGGGGAGGCGGCGTTTTCCTCGATATAACTTTTGATCTGATGGGCAAGATAGGTTGGGAAGGTCGGCAGCGGCTGCTGCAGCAAGTTCCGGTCGATATCCATGCACAAGATCTTCAAATAGTATTCCGCAATTTCCGGAGATGGATTGGAGATCCGCTGCTGCTCCAGCATAATTTGCCGGAAAGCTCCCAGTATCCCCTCGGAAAGCGGGAGTCTGATTTTTTTGGGCCGGGTATGCTTCTTCCACCAGTTATCCACCCAATCTCCCGACAAAAAGATATGATAATCCCCGCTGTTGACTACGGTTTCACCAAGCGGGCTGTTCTCGGCTTCGATCCGCAGTTCGTAAGGCTCTCCGGGTTCAACGAGCAGCAAGTCCCCGGGCTCGACCAATTCCAGACGTCCGTCGATCCGGGTCCGGCAACGGCCTGCAGTCTGGAAACGAATCAGGTGGCTATCTAATCCGTCAGGCTGGATGCTATGGAACGGCTTTCTGTGCACCGAATAACCGGCTAGCAATATTTGCAGGTTTAGATGATCCATAAGGGGCATTCTCCTGTGCTTCTCAAAAAATAATGACCAGATTGTTCATGTTTCAATCATATTATTCATTTTACAAAGATGCAAATTGAAATACCATGTAGAAGAGTCGACTGACATCCGTATCGCTTCGGGAGGAGTGATGAGAATGACAAAAATGAAATTAGGAATTATTGGCTGCGGCAATATCAGCCCTGCCTATTTAACTTATCTTTCGCAGAGTGACGTGATCCAAGTTCACGCCCTGGCGGATTTATTGCCGGAGAAAGCGAAGGAGCGGGCAGAAGAATACGGGATTGCAAACGTATGCACTGTGGAAGAACTTTTGGAGCGGCAGGATATGGATCTTATTTTGAACCTGACGATTCCGTCTTCTCACGCATCGGTAAACCTGAGTGCGCTGAACAGTGGCAAGCATGTATATGTGGAAAAGCCATTGTCTGTTTCGCTGGCGGATGCGAGAGCGACCCTAGATTTGGCGGCGTCAAAACATCTGCGTGTCGGCTGTGCCCCGGATACGTTTCTGGGAGCGGGCATTGAGACGAGCCGCCGGGCTATCCAAGACGGATGGATCGGCAAGCCGGTAGCTGCAACCGCTTTTATGATGGGAGCAGGCCCGGAGGATTGGCATCCTAACCCCGACTTCTTTTATGCGGAAGGCGGAGGGCCGATGTTTGATATGGGTCCGTATTACTTGACGGCCCTTGTGCAGCTGCTTGGACCGATCAGCCGGATCAGCGGCAGTGCGGGAAGCCCGCTTCCGGAGCGGGTGATCCAATCGGGTCCGCGGGCCGGACAAAGCATTCCGGTACGGACGGCAACGCACTACAGCGGAACACTCGATTTTGTCGGGGGAGCCATCGGCACGATGGTGATGAGCTTTGACATTCCGGGCGGAAGCACGCTACCTTGGATCGAAATTTACGGTACCAAAGGAACGTTATCTCTTCCGGATCCGAACTATTTTAACGGTGAAGTCAAAGTCCGCCGTCATGGATCGCAAGAGTGGGAAGTATTGGCGCCCGTATTGAAATCCGGACCGAATGAACGGGGCAGAGGGCTTGAAGATATGGCGAGGGCCATCTTCGAAGGCGGAGAGCACCAGGCGAGCGGCATAGTAGCCTATCATGTGCTGGAAGCGATGCATGCCTTTGAGCAGTCCTCCAGAGAGGGCCGACATGTTGAACTGGGCAGTGCGGGCCGGCTGCAGGTTGATAAGGATGGTCGTTTGGTAGAGGCCAGAGCTATTGAAATGAAATAGTCAAAAAATAAATACGGGGTGACTTAAAATGGTACAATTAGGATTGCAACTTTATACAGTACGCGATGCGATGGAACAGGATTTCGAAGGTACCCTTCGCAAAGTGGCCGGTCTCGGTTATCAAGGTGTGGAGTTCGCCGGTTATTACGGACATCCCGCTGAGCAGGTTAAGTCCATATTGGCGGAAACCGGTTTGGCCGCGCTGGGGGCTCATACTCCTTATGCAAGGCTCCGCGATGCGCTGGATGAGGAAATCGCTTACAATAAAGAAATCGGCAACCGCTATCTTATATTTCCTTTCCTGGAGGAAGCTGACCGCACCCGCTGGGCGGAAGTGATTGAGGATTTGAAAAGAATCGGCAAACGCTGCGCCGAGGAAGACATGGTACTCTGCTATCACAACCATGAGTTTGAATTGACACAGAAGCTGGGTGATGAGACGGTGCTCGACGCGATCTATTCGCAGATTCCGCCTGAATTGATTCAAGTGGAATTGGATTCCTGCTGGGTCAGCTACGCAGGGTTCAGTCCGCTGGAATACATCTCCAAGTACAAGGGTCGCATGCCGCTGCTCCATCTAAAGGACATGATTACAAAACCTGACGGCTCAGCGGAAACGGTGGAGCTCGGCAAGGGTGAAATTCCTATTGCGGACATTGCGGATGCTGCGATTGATGCGGGAGTGAGCTGGATTGTAGTGGAACAGGATTATTGCGCAAATGAACCGTTGGAAAGTATCGCGACAAGCATGAAATGGGTACGCGATTACGCACAAAAAGGAGGAAAACTCAATGTCTAAAACATTAAAAGTTGCAATTATCGGATGCGGTGGCATCGCAAACGGCAAACATCTGCCTAGCCTTGCCAAGCAGCCGCAAGTGGAAATGACGGCCTTCTGCGATATCGTTGAAGAACGCGCAGCCAAGGCGGCTGCCGAATACGGCATTGAAGGCGCAAAGGTGTACACTGATTTCCGCAAACTGCTTGAAGAAAGCGATGTTGATGTCGTGCATGTCTGCACGCCAAACGATTCCCATGCCGAGATTACCGTAGCTTCGCTGGAATCCGGCAGACATGTTATGTGCGAGAAGCCGATGGCCAAAACGGCTGAACAAGCCCGTCAAATGCTGGATGCCGCTAAACGTACCGGCAAGAAGCTCAGCATCGCCTATCAGAACCGGTTCCGCAGCGACAGCTTGTACCTGAAGCAGTTGTGCGAGAACGGGGAGCTCGGCGATATCTACTTCGGCAAGGCGCTGGCGCTCCGCCGCCGTGCGGTTCCAACCTGGGGCGTGTTCCTCGACGAAGAGAAACAAGGCGGAGGACCGCTGATCGATATCGGCACCCACGCATTGGACTTGACTCTGTGGCTGATGGACAATTACGAACCGAAAAGCGTTACCGGCTCGGTATTCCACAAGCTTGGCAGCCGCGAGAATGCGGCCAATGCATTTGGGCCTTGGGATCCGGAGCAATTTAAAGTAGAGGATTCCGCCTTCGGCTTCATTACCATGAAGAACGGAGCGACGATTGCGCTGGAGTCCAGCTGGGCGCTTAACGTACTGGATTTCGGAGAAGCGAGAACTTTGCTGTGTGGGACGGAAGGCGGAGCCGATATGAATGACGGTTTGCGCTTGAATGGCGAAAAAATGAGTCGTTTGTATGAAACGAAAGTTGATTTCGGATCCGGCGGCGTAGCTTTCTTTGAAGGCGAGCAGGAAACGGACGCGGTACGCGAAGCCAGAGCCTGGGTGGAAGCCGTACTTGAAGACAAGGAACCGCTTGTCAAACCCGAGCAGGCACTCGTCGTAACGGAAATTCTTGAAGCGATTTATGAATCGGCTAGAACAGGCAAAACCGTTTATTTTGATTAATGCAGTACACATGGACTTATTATATAGAAAAGAGCATTTCAGTTACCTGAGGAGGTATGGATATGAAATTAGGTGTTTTTCTCGTACTGTTTGGAGGACGTCCGCTTGAGGAAGCGTTGGATCTGGTAGCCGCTCAAGGATTAAAAGCGGTGGAGATCGGCACCGGCGGCCATCCCGGCAATGCGCATTGCAACCCGGACGAACTGCTGGAGAACAAAACGGCACGCGATAACTTCAAGAAGGCGGTGGAATCCCGCGGCCTCACCATTAGTGCGCTGAGCTGCCACGGCAACCCGCTGCATCCGCAAAAGGCAATTGCCAAAGAGTTCCATGATGCGTATGTGAAGACGGTTCAATTGGCTGAGCTTCTGGAAGTTCCGGTTGTAAATACGTTTTCCGGATGTCCAGGTGACCATGAGGACGCCAAGTATCCGAACTGGCCGGTCGCTCCGTGGCCGAATGATTTCAAGGAAGTCCTGGATTGGCAGTGGGAGAACAAAGTGATTCCTTACTGGACCGAATGGGGCAAATATGCCGCAGATCATCATGTGAAAATCGGACTTGAGCTGCACGGCGGGTTCTCCGTGCACACGCCGGCTACACTGCTTCGTTTGCGCGAGGCGGCCGGCGAGGTCATCGGTGCCAACCTGGACCCAAGCCATATGTGGTGGCAAGGAATCGATCCGGTGCAGGCGATTTCCATTTTGGGCCGGGAGAACGCGATCCATCATTTCCATGCCAAGGATACAACGATCGATCCGGTCAATGTCAACCGGTATGGCATTACGGACATGCAGCCATATACGGCAATGCTGGACCGTGCATGGCAATTCCGCACGGTAGGCTACGGTCATGACCTCAAGACCTGGGCCGACATCATCAGCGCTCTACGGCTGCACGGATACGATTATGTGGTCAGCATCGAGCATGAGGACGGATTGATGTCCACAGAAGAAGGATTTACCAAAGCGGTTCGAAACCTACAGCAAATCCTGATCGAGGATTCCGCCGCGGATATGTGGTGGGTATAAGTTTCCGGGTACCGAAATATACTTAGCATGTAGCGGCTGCCGCCCGGCAGCCGCTTTTTCATATCAAGGAATTGTTGTATAATTCAAGATAGACGTGGCGTGAAACGCAGGTGTTCATTCCTTATCAAATATGCTATGATGAAATATACTAACTAATTGTAAGTCTCATACGGCTCCAATATCGGTTTATATATTAAGAGGTGAATTCAGATGGAAGATAATAATTTCGCGATGTGTCCACGTTTTGAATCCGCGTTTGTGATTCTCGGCAAACGCTGGAACGGTCTGATCATTCATACATTGATGAGCGGACCCAAGCGTTTTAAGGACATTTCTAACGGGATTCCGGCCATGAGCGATAAGATGCTCTCCGAACGGATGAAGGATCTGGAGAACGAGGGAATCGTCGACCGGCATGTCTATCCCGAAACTCCAGTGCGCATTGAATACGAACTGACGGAAAAAGGAAGAGCGCTAAGTCCGGTCATGGAACAGGTGCAATGCTGGGCTGAGCAGTGGATCGAGTAGTCTACGTGCCGTTATCCCGCAGCGGAGCGGCACGAATTATATAGAAAGTGGGTGTACTTGTGGCTGAGGTAATAGTAATCGGAGCGGGACCAGCAGGATCTAGCGCAGCATTATTTCTGGCCAAGGCAGGGAAGGAAACCCTGGTTCTTGACAGCAATGCCAGTATGACGAAACGGGCATGGATTGAGAATCACTATGGAGCCAAGGACATTTCCGGACCGGATTTGCTAAAAATCGGTCGGGAGCAGGCCCAGAAGTTCGGAGCCAAGTTCATTGAGGAGAAAGTTACGGTAGTGGATACGAACGGCGGATCCAAAGTGACCGTAAAGACGGAATCCGGCCGAAGCTATGAGGCATCCCATGTGATCCTGGCAACCGGAGCATTGACGGAATTGGCGGGGGCGATCGGCCTTGAGCTTAAGGAAGGCAGAGAACCTAGAATCAAGACCGTGATCGATACCGGCGGAAACGGACGCACAAGCAATCCGCGGATATGGGCTGCTGGTACGGTCGCTGGCGTAAGCGTTCACACGATTATTACGGCGGGTGACGGCGCTAAAGTAGCCATCGAGCTGATCAGTGAACTGAATGGCGAGCGCTACGTGGACCACGATGTATTAAAGTCATAAACGTTATAACATCCACCAAAACACATAAATGAATAGTGGCAGATTCAAAGCTTCCCAGAGTTAATGTCTCTTGGGAAGCTTTTTTGCGCAGAATGGACAAAAGGTTTGTGATGCCAATCACAAAGCAGGGGGTAAAGGTGCGCTAAATTGAATATAGTTGGATTTGAGATGCTAAACAGGAGGGAATAGGTGTGATGGAGCAGAAACTGCTATTCGACAAGAAAAGTTTAGTCCGGGATATCGTACTTGAATTCCCGAAATCAGCAGATTATTTTCGTCGCCGCAAAATTGACTTTTGCTGCGGTGGTAACCGGCCTCTTCAAGAGGCGGCAAAGGAAAGAAATCTGGAAGTCGATGAACTGCTATCCGATTTGGCAAAACTGGCCGCGGATCATCCGAATGCGGAGGAGAGGGATTCCTGGACCGATGCGGATTCGCAAACCCTTATCGGGCATATCGTGAATAAGCATCACGCTTATTTGCGTGAAGAATTGCCGGAGCTGCATAAGAGTGTAATCAAGGTCTCTCGCGTACATGGCGGGCACGATCCTCATTTAGTCGAAGTAGAACAACTGTACGGCCAGCTTCGAAACGAGCTGCTTGAACATACAGCCAAGGAGGAAGCGGAAGTTTTTCCGAAAATGATAAATTGGGAACTGGGTCAAGAACAAGAAGTTCTAAATAAAATGCTTGCGGCGATTACAGAATTGGAAGCGGAGCATGACGGGGCAGGCAAGATTTTGAAACGCTTGAGAGATATTACCGGAGATTTTCAGCCGCCGGCGCATGCTTGTACGACGTACCGTACGACTTATGCACGATTGGAAGAGCTGGAAGGGATGACATTTAGTCATATTCACCTTGAAAATAACATTTTGTTTCCTCGTTACACGTCTTTATAAGCAGAAAAAAGTGGAATATGGACCTTCCCTCCTTGAACAGGAGGGAAAAAATTATGTTTTTCAATAGAAAAACATAAAAATGTATGAACAATATTGTGATAAGTTTCACATTTAGTGTGAAATAGATCACAATGTATTTTGAATTTTAAATTATAATTAAGTTATTAAAGAAAAAGAAAATGTTAGTGGACAAAGAAACGATTGCATTTTGAAGGAGGCAATTCCAATATGGGAACAGATAGAGAAAAACTCGTGGTGATCGGTAACGGGATGGCGGGAATCAGCGCTGTCGAACAAATTTTGAAATTGACGAAGAGATTTGATATTACGGTGTTCGGGAGCGAGCCGCACCCCAACTATAACCGGATTATGTTATCTTATGTTTTGGAAGGCAGCAAAACGATCGATGATATCGTGCTTAATGACTTGAACTGGTACCGGGAGAATGGAATTACGCTGCATACGGGAACTACGGTTGCCAAAATCGATGAGCAGACTAAAAAAGTAGTTACCGCGGACGGAATGCGGGTGCCTTATGACAAGGTGCTGATTGCTACAGGTTCCAACTCGTTTATTTTGCCGATTCCAGGCAGCGACAAAGAAGGCGTAGTCGGTTTCCGCGACATTGCCGATTGCAATCAAATGCTGGAAGCGGCTAAAACCTGCCGTACAGCAGCCGTCATCGGCGGAGGATTGCTTGGCCTTGAAGCGGCCAAAGGGCTGGTTCAGCTTGGGATGGATGTTACGGTCGTTCACTTGATGGAGGACTTGATGGAGCGTCAGCTTGATCACCAAGCCGCTTCGATGCTGAAATCGGAGCTCGAGCGCCAGGGAATCAAATTCAAAATGGGCGCGCAAACGGCCGAATTGCTGGGCGAAACGAGAGTCAGCGGCCTGCGGTTTGCCGACGATACGGTATTGGATGCCGAGTTTGTCGTAATGGCGGTAGGGATCAAACCGAATGTCGCGGTTGCCAAGGAAAGCGGAATTACCGTCAATCGCGGGATTGTTGTTGACGACTATATGCAAACCTCGATGGAAGGCGTGTACTCGGTCGGCGAATGTACGGAACACCGTGGCACCTGCTACGGCCTGGTTGCTCCTTTATTCGAACAGGGCATGGTGCTGGCTAAACACATTAGCGGCGTCGAAGCCCCTCCGTATGAAGGTTCGGTCGTATCGACCAAGCTTAAAATTTCGGGCGTTGACGTGTTCTCGACCGGTGAATTCATCGATGGTCCGGAGCACACCGTGATTGCGAATAAAGATGATTGGAAACGTACCTACAAGAAAATTTTGCTGAAAGACGGAGTTATGGTCGGTGCCGTACTCTTCGGTGATATTACGGATTCGGCTGAACTGCAAAAGCTGATTAAACAGAAAACGGTCATGACGGATGAATTGTACGGTACATTGATGGGAACCGGCTGCTGCGGCGGCGGGGCCAAGAAGACCACATCCGTGGAAAGCATGCCGGATGAAGAAATCGTCTGCGGCTGCAACGGCGTTACCAAAGGTACGATCGTAGACGTAATTACGAATCAAGGTATGACAACGGTTGATGAAATCAAAGCATGTACCGGAGCCACCCGTTCTTGCGGAGGCTGCAAACCGATGGTTGAGCAAATTTTGCAGTATGTGCTTGGGGACGGCTTCAAAACAACAGCCAAACAAGGAATTTGCGGCTGCACTACCTTGAGCCGTGATGAAATCGTGGCCGAAATCAAGGAGAAGGGCCTGCAAACAACTAAAGAAGTAATGAATGTGCTGGGTTGGAGCCAACCGGAAGGCTGCTCGAAGTGCCGGCCGGCCATTAACTACTACCTCGGGATGATCAATCCGGATACGCATGAAGACGAAAAGGAATCGCGTTTTGTCAACGAGCGGATGAACGCGAATATTCAGAAGGACGGAACCTATACTGTCGTTCCCCGCATGTATGGCGGTGTGACTACACCGGAAGAATTGAAACGGATTGCGGACATTTCGCTGAAATACGATGTGAAGGTCGTTAAAGTAACCGGCGGCCAACGGCTTGATTTGATCGGCGTCAAAAAAGAGGATTTGCCAAAAGTCTGGGAAGAACTCGACATGCCTTCGGGCTATGCGTACGCTAAATCGCTGCGCACGGTGAAAACCTGCGTCGGTTCGCAGTTCTGCCGATTCGGTACCCAGGATTCGATGGGAATGGGGGCTACGCTGGAACGCAAATTCGAGCGTCTCGACTTCCCTGCCAAATTCAAATTGGCTGTGAACGGATGCCCGCGGAACTGCGCGGAATCGTGCACGAAGGATATCGGGATCGTCGGTAATGATGGCGGATGGGAAATTTTCGTCGGCGGTAACGGCGGGATCAAAGCCCGGCTTGCGGATTCGCTCTGCAAAGTAAAGACCGATGAAGAACTGATCGAAATTGTCGGTGCGGTTATGCAGTACTACCGTGAAACCGGCAACTATCTTGAGAGAACCTCGGAATGGGTGGAACGCATCGGTCTGGAACAGATCAAGACCGCTGTAGTAGATAATCCTGAGAATCGGAAGGCGCTTATGGAACGGATTGAATTTGCTCTGCAGCAAGTCGAGGATCCGTGGAAGAAAGCGATTCGCGACAACGAGAACAGCGACAAATTGTTTAATCGCTTGGAAGTTGGTAATCAACTGTAAACATTGGTTAATAGTGAAAGGAGAGTACGATACATGACTAAAGAGAATAACGAATTTATTTCTGTAGGTGCTGTGGATCATTTTCTGGTACAGATCGGACGTGTAGTGGAGATCGGGGGGCGGCAGATTGCCGTCTTCCGCCTCTCCGATAACCGGATTTTCGCAGCTGTAAATAAGAATCCTCATCCGAAAGGCGGACCGCTTGCGGAAGGGATTGTTTCGGGACATTACTTGTACGATCCGCTGTACGACTGGAAAATCGATCTGACCACCGGTCTGGTTCAAGCTCCGGACACCGGCCAGGCGCAAATGGTGCCGGTCAAGATAGAGGATGGGCAGGTATGGATTGGCGCGGGGGAATTACAAACTGTATAGCGGCTTGATTGCTGCATAGCAACGCACTTGGGAGAGAGAGTGGGGAAAGTCAAATGTTTACACAAAGCGTAGAATCCATTGTGGAAGCAGCCGTTAAAAAGAAAGAGAAGATGAATGAAAGTTTGCCCCGGTACTTTGTATCAACGCTCCTGGCGGGAGCGTACGTGGGACTGGGCATCATCCTGATATTTAGCGTGGGTGCGCCGCTGGCCGCGGTGAAGTCACCGTTTCAGAGTATGGTTATGGGGATGTCGTTCGGGCTCGCCCTCACACTTGTCATTTTTGCCGGTTCCGAACTGTTTACGGGGAACAACATGTTCTTTACTGCCAGTACTTTGGCTAAGCGTACCACGGTATCGGATACCCTCAAAAACTGGATAATCGTCTTTCTCGGCAACTTAGCGGGGGCGATTATCCTCAGTTTACTGATCGTAGGCTCCGGTTTGTTCAAAACCGCCGCTCCGGAACATCTGATCTTTGCGGCTGCAGCCAAGAAAATGGGCGCCCCGGTCATGGAACTGTTTTTCCGCGGCATTTTGTGTAACTGGCTTGTATGCCTGGCCATCTGGATGGCCAACCGGGCGAAGGATGACATTTCCAAGCTTGTCCTGATCTGGTGGTGTCTCTATGCCTTTATCGCGAGTGGTTATGAGCATAGCGTGGCTAACATGACGCTGCTCAGCTTGTCCATGATGCTGCCGAATCACCCCGAAACGATATCGCTTGCCGGATGGTTTCATAATATGATTCCCGTCACGCTCGGCAACATTATCGGCGGCGCCGTATTCGTAGGTATGGCCTACTGGTTTATCTCACCGGTGCGCAAGAAATAACCCCGTTCAAAAGCAAATAAAGCTGCTTAAGAGCTGCATTAACGGTCTGTAGTGACTGCTGATGCAGCTTTTTTGTTGACTAAAAATGGTTAGTCTCCTCCAGGAATTGATGATTAAAATCAATATTTAACTGGCTTTTTATTAAACTAGTTTCTATTATAAAATGCAGCGGGCTAGCTTATTATAGGAGGACGAATGTGATGCACAATATTAGATTTGCTCAGGATTATAAAAATAATGACCGTGTCAGAAAGAGCTTATCAGATTTAGCCCAAGGCACGTTTGGCATAAGTTTTGAGGACTGGTATCAAAAAGGGTATTGGAAGGAACGCTTTATCCCTTACTCTTATTTGGATGGAGATCGGGTTATTGCGAATGTGTCCGTAAGTATTATGGATTTAATTATAAACGGGGAAGTCAGCCAGGCTGTTCAAATCGGCACGGTGATGACGCACCCGGATTATCGCAATAAAGGCTTGTCGTCACGTTTGCTGACAAAAGTCCTTGATGATTATGAACATAAGTGTGAATACATATATCTTTTCGCGAATGAATCCGTATTGGATTTTTACCCGAAATTCGGATTTCGTCCGGTTCAGGAACAGCTTTTTTCACTGGAAAATATATCGGAATATCGATCTGGTCCAGCTGCAAATAAAAATGTCAGGAAGCTGGATATGCAAAATGAGGCTGACCGGGCATTGATGTATCAAAGATCTCTGGAAAGGCTCCCCAATTCTCAACGCTGGGGAACTGCTAATTCGGAAGGGATACTCATGTTCTATGGTTTGAATGTTTTTAGTGAGGAGATTTATTATTTGGAAGAGGAGAATATCATCGTTATTTATAAGAAAGAAGAGGATCGTATCGATCTGTTCGATATCATAAGTGCAAAGGAGTTTGAAATTCAGGATATCCTATCGCATATTGCAGACAAAGACGTTAGGAAAATCGTGTTTCACTATACTCCGGATTATAAAAATATGTATCTTAATCAGCAAGTGTATGATGGGGGACTATTTGTCAGGACGCGTAGCAGCGATATTTCCTCGTTCCACAACATAAAATACCCGATTACATCTACCACTTAAGGCACCGCTGTTCAGAATATAGAATGGCAAGGTTAATATTACCTCTATACCAAACAGGACGGGGCAGATAAACTAAGGCTGCACCGTCCTTGTTATAAAGTTGTTTCCCCATAGACATCTCATTTTGTTAGATCCGGCAAATTTCATTCGGACAGAGCTCACAATGGCAAATGTCCTGCAGCATCACGAGGTCCTTGATTACGATCATGCCGTTCTCATATTCGAGTGCGTCCTTCTTGCGCAGATCGCTCAACATCCGGTTGACGCTTTCGCGGGTGGCGCCGATCATGTTCGACAGGTCGGTATGGGTGATTTTTTTGTTGATAAGGATATTGTCACCATGTTGTTCGCCGTAAGTATTGCTCAAGCGGATCAGGGTCGAGCAGAGGGCACCCGGTTTACCGTACATCATCAGGTCGCGGAACTTGGTTTGTGTCAGACGGTGATGAATCCCCATCCATTTCATAAAGTCGATCGCAAAATCGCAATGCTGGCAAATCATGATTTCCAGGTCTTTTTGTTCAATTACTCCGATCTCGCTGTCTTCAATAACTTCTGCAGTGAAGCTGTGCTTAGTGCTAAAGAAGGGATCCGCTTGGCCCACCATATCTCCGCGTCCATACATATAGAGGATGAGCTCTTTTCCTTCATCGGTCGATTTGGTCAGTTTGACGCGTCCGCGTTTAACATAGAACAGTTTATCGGAAAAGTCGCCTTCCCAGAACAAATGCGTTCCTTCGGGATATGCTTTTTCTTTCATAGTGACAAGAAGACGGTTGAAGTTTTGCTCTGTAAAACAGCTCGTATTGCCGCGGGGCAGCGTAGCGCTCACGATTTCACTCATCATTGATTTCCCCTTTGTGTTCCAAATTTTTCTGAAAATTTTAAATTAATTATATAACGTTTTTAGAGGTTTGAGGGGACTGTAAAGCCTGAAAAAGTGTCGAAATTTCAACATTGTGACTAATTTCACTTTTTTACCGAGTGTAATATTGCTCACTAAATAGGTTGGGAATATAGGCCTAGAAAGGCTGGAATGCAAATTTGAACTGAAAAAACAATCAAAGAACAATGAAAAATTTCATTATTTTAAAGTACGTGAAAAAATTCACTATACAAATCAAACCAGCTGTGCTATGCTAAGACCATAAGAGAAGCGCAAAGCTTCACAAGGATGGACCCGAACGTGAAATAATTCACTAGAAAGAAAAGGGTTGTCCATTACCCAACTTAGGAGGATGAGAGAAATGGCCGTTAAGAACGAAGTTACGACAAAAGCCGAGCTGACTGCACAAGATTACATTCAAACCTTGATCGACAAAGGTAAGAAAGCATCCGAAGCTTTTATGGGCATGGATCAAGAGCAAATTGATAAAATTGTGCAGGCTATGGCGCTGGCCGGACTTGACAGACATATGTATCTGGCGAAGATGGCGGTTGAAGAAACCGGACGCGGTGTGTACGAAGACAAGATCATTAAGAACATGTTTGCGACCGAGTATATTTACCACAGCATCAAGAACAACAAAACGGTTGGCGTAATTGAAGATAACCCTTATGACAATTTCCAAAAAATCGCAGAACCGGTTGGTATCATCATGGGGATCACTCCTGTAACCAACCCTACATCGACTACCATTTTCAAAGCTCTCATTGCTATCAAAACTCGTAACCCTATCATCTTCGGTTTCCACCCATCCGCTCAAAAGTGCAGCGCGGAAGCCGCAAAAATCCTGCTCGAAGCTGCCGTTAAGCACGGAGCGCCAGCAGATTGCATTCAATGGATCGAGAATCCTTCCATGGATCGTACGAACAGCTTGATGAACCATCCTGACGTTGCTTGTATCCTGGCAACGGGCGGATCGGCGATGGTTAAAGCGGCATACAGCTGCGGCAAACCGGCACTCGGCGTAGGTCCTGGTAACGTGCCTTGCTTCATTGAAAAGAGCGCGGATCTGGATCAAGCGGTCAATGACCTGATCCTTTCGAAAACGTTCGACAACGGCATGATTTGCGCATCCGAACAAGCGGTAATCATCGAAGAGCCAGTGTTCGATCAAGTGAAGAAGAAGATGATTGCAAACGGCTGTTACTTCGTCAACAAAGATGAAGCGGCTAAACTGACAGCCGGAGCCATTATTGCAGACAAATGTGCAGTGAACCCGAACATCGTCGGCCAACCTGCCGTGAAGATCGCTCAAATGTGCGGTATCGATGTACCGGCCGGAACGAAGATTCTGGTTGCCGAAATCGAAGGCGTAGGTCCAAAATTCCCGTTGTCCGCTGAGAAATTGAGCCCGGTTCTGGCTTGCTACAAAGTTAAAACAGCCGAGCAAGGCATCGAACGCGCGCTTGAAGTGGTTCAATTCGGAGGTATGGGGCACTCTTCGGTAATTCATAGTAATAATGAAGAAATTATTCAAAATTATTCGGATCGGATGCCTACTTGCCGGATTCTCGTCAACCAACCGTCTTCGCAAGGCGGGATCGGCGACATCTACAATACGAACCTGCCTTCGCTGACGCTGGGCTGCGGATCTTATGGACGTAACTCGACTTCGTCGAACGTAACGGCTGTCAATCTGATCAACGTGAAAAGGGTGAATCGTCGTACCGTGAATATGCAATGGTTCAAAGTGCCTGACAAAATCTATTTCGAGAAAAACTCGACGCAATACCTTGCCAAAATGCCGGATATTACCCGCGTACTGATTGTAACTGACCCAATGATGGTTAAACTGGGATATGTGGAAAGAGTGGAGCACTATCTCCGTCAACGCCAAACTCCGGTAGCGATCGAAGTGTTCTCGGATGTTGAGCCGGATCCATCGACTACAACGGTAGAGCGCGGTACTGAGCTGATGGCTAAATTCCAACCGGACTGCATTATCGCACTCGGCGGCGGTTCGCCAATGGATGCCGCGAAAGGCATGTGGCTGTTCTACGAATATCCTGATACCGACTTTAACAACCTGAAACAAAAATTCATGGATATCCGCAAACGGATCTACAAATACCCGCGCCTGGGACGTAAAGCGAAGTTTGTTGCGATTCCGACCACTTCGGGTACAGGTTCGGAAGTGACCTCGTTCGCGGTAATTACGGATAAAATCAACGGCAACACGAAATATCCTTTGGCTGATTACGAGCTGACTCCGGACGTAGCCATTATTGACCCTGAGTTCGTATACAGCTTACCTAAAGTAGCTGTAGCCGATACAGGTATGGACGTACTGACTCATGCTATCGAGGCTTATGTTTCGGTAATGGCGAGCGACTACACGGATGGTCTTGCAATCAAAGCTATCCAGCTGGTGTTCCAATACCTGGAGAAATCGGCGCTGACCGGCGACAAACTGGCCCGCGAGAAAATGCACAACGCATCGACTTTGGCCGGTATGGCCTTTGCGAACGCATTCCTGGGCATCAACCACAGCTTGGCTCATAAATGGGGCGGACAGTATCACACCGCGCATGGCCGTACGAATGCGATTCTGATGCCGCACGTAATCCGTTACAATGCGAAGAAACCTACGAAATTCGCAGCATGGCCGAAATACACTCACTTCGTAGCTGACGAACGCTATGCGGAAATCGCACGCATCTTGGGATTGCCTGCCCGAACGACGGAAGAGGGCGTGAAGAGCCTGATCAACGCCATCCGTGATCTGAATAAGAAGCTCGGCATTCCGGAAACATTCCAAGAACTCGGCTTCGATGCGAAAGATTTCGAATCGCGTGTAGATTACTTGGCGGATCGTGCTTTCGAAGACCAATGTACAACTGCGAATCCGAAGCTCCCGCTTGTGACAGAGCTTGCTGAAGTTTATCGTGACGCTTTCTATGGAAGATTTGAAGAATAAGTGAACATGTAAGGCTAACGTGACAAATATCACTTCAAAAGTGATATTTGTCACAATCTTTAATGGGGTATTGATATAAGATAATGATATAAATGATCCCCGGTACGGTGGTAAGTACAGCGGATGATGTTTTAAAAGCTAAGAACTTATCAGTGTCAGAGTTGTGAAAATTATCACAAATTTTAGGGATCATGAGACGCGGATATATCCTTCAAACCGCGTACTTCTAAACTATATGGAGGGATTACAGATGTCGGTGATTGAGAGAGAAGTACAACCAAAACAAGAAGTTGAAACAGCTTGGAGAGGTTTTAAAAAAGGGAAATGGATGAGAGAAGTGAACACCCGCGATTTCATCGAGACCAACATCCTGGCTTATGAAGGCGACGAATCTTTCTTGAAGGGTGCAACGGATAATACCAAAGCATTATGGGACATTATTTCCGATTTGACCAAGAAAGAAAGAGAAGCCGGAGGCGTACTTGACGTTGAAGTCAACAAGCCTTCCACGATCACATCCCATGCTCCCGGTTACTTGGACAAAACGAAGGAACAAATCGTAGGTGTACAAGGGGAAGCTCCTTTCCAACGTACGATTCATCCTTTTGGCGGTATAAATATGGTAATTAACGCCTGCAAGGCTTATGGATTCGACTTGCCGGGCGAGATCGTAGATATGTTTACAACGATTCGCAAAACTCATAACCAAGGCGTATTTGATGCCTATACATCCGATATGAGAGCTGCTCGTAAAGCCGGCATTATTACTGGCCTCCCAGATGCATATGGCCGCGGCCGTATTATCGGCGACTATCGCCGCGTAGCGCTTTACGGTGTGGATTTCCTGATCAAGCAAAAAAATAACGAACTGAAGAGCCTGGAAGTTGACGTAATTGACGAAGACGTAATTCGTCTTCGCGAAGAACTGTCCGAGCAAGTTCGCGCACTGGGCGAATTGAAACAACTGGGTGAAATGTACGGCTTCGATATTTCGAGACCGGCCGAAAATGCGAAAGAAGCTTTCCAATGGCTCTACTTCGGTTATCTTGCAGCAGTCAAAGAACAAGACGGGGCGGCAATGTCGCTTGGCCGCGTATCTTCTTTCCTTGACGCATACATCGAGCGCGATTTGGCTGAAGGAACTTTGACTGAAGAAACAGCACAAGAATTGGTTGACCATTTCGTAATGAAACTGCGGATCGTCAAATTCCTGCGTACTCCGGATTACAATGATCTGTTCAGCGGCGACCCAACATGGGTTACGGAATCGATCGGCGGCATGTCGGTAAACGGCGTAACTAGAGTAACGAAGAACAGCTTCCGTTTCCTGCACACTCTTTACAACCTGGGCCCTGCTCCAGAACCAAACTTGACAGTACTCTGGTCCGAACAATTGCCTGAAGGCTTCAAGAAATATTGCGCTAAGGTATCTATTGAAACCAGCTCGATTCAATACGAAAATGACGATCTGATGCGTCCTATCTATGGTGATGACTATGGTATCGCCTGTTGCGTATCCGCTATGGAAATCGGTAAGCAAATGCAGTTCTTCGGAGCACGCGCTAACCTGGCGAAAGCACTGTTGTACGCGATTAACGGCGGTAAAGATGAGAAATCCGGCGCACAAGTCGGCCCTGAATTCCCGGCCATCACTTCCGAGTACTTGAATTACGATGAAGTTATGAAACGGTTCAAACCGATGATGGAATGGCTTGCCAAACTGTATGTGAACACACTGAATGTAATTCACTACATGCACGATAAATATTGCTACGAACGGATCGAAATGGCGCTGCATGACCGCGACATTCTCCGTACGATGGCTTGCGGGATCGCCGGTTTGTCCGTAGCGGCCGACTCGCTGAGCGCGATCAAATATGCTAAAGTTAAACCGATCCGCAACGAACAAGGCATTGCCGTTGATTTTGAAATCGAAGGCGAATTCCCTTGCTACGGTAACAACGACGATAAAGTCGACCAAATTGCCGTGGGTCTTGTTGAATCGTTCATGAGCATGATCCGCAAACACAAAACTTATCGTAATGCGATGCCGACACAATCGGTATTGACGATTACATCGAACGTTGTATATGGTAAGAAAACAGGAACGACACCGGATGGCCGTAAAGCGGGCGAACCGTTTGCTCCTGGTGCTAACCCAATGCACGGACGCGACAAGAAGGGTGCGCTTGCTTCGCTCAGCTCCGTTGCCAAACTGCCGTATGAACACAGCTTGGACGGAATCTCGAACACCTTCTCGATTGTGCCTAAGGCACTCGGCAAAGAAGCTGAGATCCGCAAATCGAATCTCGTATCGATGATGGACGGATATTTCGGCAGCAAAGCCCATCACTTGAACGTCAACGTGTTTGACCGCGAACAGTTGATGGATGCTATGGAACATCCGGAGAACTATCCGCAATTGACGATCCGTGTTTCGGGATATGCGGTAAACTTCATTAAATTGACCCGTGAGCAACAGCTCGATGTAATTAACCGGACTTTCCACGGTTCGATGTAAATAGAAACGGGTACAGAAATCACAACATTTGTTAAGGCAGTGCAATCAGAAAGGGTGACGAAAAATGCTTAAAGGTCGCATACATTCATTGGAAACTTTCGGAACGGTCGATGGCCCGGGTATTCGTTTCGTACTCTTTATGCAGGGCTGCCTGTTGAAATGCCAGTATTGCCATAACCCGGATACCTGGAGCCTGACGGAAGGTAAAGAAATGACAGTAGAGGAGGTATTGGCTGAAATTGAGCCATACCTCACCTACTACCGTTCCTCAGGCGGCGGGTTGACGGTATCCGGCGGGGAAGCGACGCTGCAAGCTCCGTTTGTAACCGAATTGTTCCGCGAAGTGAAGAAACGCTGGAATCTGCATACTACGCTGGATACGAACGGATACAACGAGGGCGACAAAATTCGTGATCTCCTGGACGTAACAGACCTTGTCCTGCTCGATCTGAAGCATATCGATAATGAGAAGCACATCAAGCTGACGGGTAAACCGAACGACCGGATGCTGAAAATGGCCGAATGGTTGTCAGAACACGGACGAAATATGTGGATTCGGCATGTCTTTGTTCCTGGCATTCATGACGATGAGCAGGATTTGCTAAACCTCGGGCGCTTTATCGGTGGTTTACACGGTGTAGAGAAATTCGAAATTCTTCCGTATCATCAGATGGGTGTATTCAAGTGGCAAGAATTAGGTTGGGACTATCCGTTAGAAGGCGTACCTTCGCCTACGGAGGAGGAAATCGAGCGTGCAAATCGCTTGATTGAAGAAGGAATGCAGCAGGCAGAGACATCCATGAAATAATTTTGTGTCAACTAATATGACATTATTATTTACTAAATAAGAAAAAGCGGTTAAACTCGACAATACATGTCAGGTTTAACCGCTTTCTTTTTGTCGATTAGATGATATTATCCCCTAAAAAGAAAAATGTCCTCCTTATCAGAATTGGAGGCGCTTTCTATAATAAAGGTGTAACACAAACTGCTCTTGAGGAGGGTCTTAGAAATATGAAGAAAAGTTTGATGCTGCTAATGACGCTGATTTTCGTAGCGTCCGCAATGCTCGCTGGGTGCGGCAAATCCGATAACGGAAAAAATACACCCGCAAACGAAGGTCAAAAATCGACAAACAATGGTGAAGCGGCAAAGGTGGATGATTCGCCGTTCGAAATCACCATTCGCCACACACAAGTAGGGGAGTCCAAGAAATTCCGTCTTGCATTGCTCGAAGATGTGGTTAAACAGACCCAAGACGCAGTACCAGGCTTGACGATCAAGCTTGATGCCGTTGATTCCGAAGTCAACCGGAAAGAGAAGCTGAGAGGCGAGATGGCAGCAGGGAAACCGCCGGAAGTATTCGACGTATTCGGCAGCCCGGATGCAGCGCTGTATGCCAAAGAAGGTTTGATGCTCGACATTACTCCGATTTTGGATGAGCTGGGCCTCAAAGACAAATTTACTACACTGGCACCATTTACTCTTGACGGTAAGATTTACGGTCTTCCGATCGGGGGATCCATCGAAGGTTTCTTCTACAATAAAGAGTACTTTGAACAAAAAGGTCTGAAAGTGCCTGCGACGCTGGATGAACTGGATAAGCTTGCCGAAACAATCAAAGCAGACGGCAAAATTCCTTTCGCTCAATCTTCGAAGGATGCTTGGATCCCATTGATGACAACAAACAATCTGTGGTCTTACTATGCCGGACCTGAAATCACTTATGGCTTCAAATCAGGCGAAACCAAGTGGACGGATGAAAACGTGGTTAAAGCCGTAGCTAAGCATAAGGAATGGGTTGACAAAGGCTACTACAAAAAAGGCGAACTCGGCTTTGAATACGCCGACATGAGAAACCAAATCGTTACTGGCGAAGCGATCATGATGATGGACGGTTCGTGGGCTAACTCGGTGTTCAGAGACGCTGAACAAGCCGGCGACATGGTTGGCAAAATCGGATACTTCAATATGCCTCCTGTTAATGCAGGCGATCCGGTTGTAGTTATGCAGGACGCTAACAACGGTTACGGCTTCTCCAGTGCAGTTGCTGAAGATCCTCGCAAAATGCAAGCGGTTAAAGAATTCATCAAGAACATGTGGACAGACGAAATGCAGCTTCGCGGTCTGAAAGAAGACGGTGTGCTCCCTGCCATGAAGATGGATCTGGAGCAAATGAAAACTACGTCCGATGACCCGCTCATGCAAGATATCTTCAAGGCTGTCAGCGAAATCGGAACTTCGTTCCCAGCGTTCGACGCCCTTGTACAAGCGGAAGTGAATACGGCGCTTAGCATGGGTATCCAACAAATTATCGGCGGGGAAATCGAACCGGCGAAAATGCTGGAAAATGTACAGGCAGCTCAAGATGCGGCTAATGCGGCAGGGCAATAATCTTTAGCAAATGACAAAAGGGCGCCACCCGTCTCAAGTATGTGGGGGCGTCCTTTTCCACTAAATTAAGAACTAACATCTTAAATAAAATGTAGCACGAAGTTAATCCTGCATAAGCTACGGAGGTTTATCATGAATAAAGCGCTTAGAAATCCGCTGATCTATCTGATATTTGTGATCCCGGCGTTCGTACTGTTTCTTGCCTTCTTCATCTACCCGGTGTTTACGGCGGTCAATAACAGTTTTACGAGCTGGAACGGAATATCCAAAAATATTACTTATATCGGCTTCGATAACTTTGTAACAGCCTTCCATGATGTCGCATTTTGGAAATCCGTTAAAAATAACGTTTACTTCATTTTGTTTTCCTGCTTGGTTCAGGTCCCTTTGATCGTCATCTTTTCCTTGCTCATTGCAAACGTCAAGAAATTCAAGGGCTTGTATAAGACCGCGGTATTTATGCCGTCGATCATGTCAACGGCCGTTATCGGGATTTTGTGGGGCTTTATCTACAATCCGGACTTTGGCCTCGCCAACAAAATTTTAGGCGTATTCGGGGTATCTCCGATCTATTGGCTGTCCGACAAAAACTGGGCGATGATATCGATTCTGATTACGAACGCTTGGCAATGGACAGGTTTCTACATTGTTATGGTGTTGGCCGCGATTCTGGCCATTCCGAAAGAGCTGGAAGAAGCGGCTGCAATTGATGGAGCGACCGGCTTCCAAAGAGCTACGAAAATTACGATTCCGCTCGTTATGCCGATTATTTCCGTTGTTATCATGCTGTCCATCGCTGGTGCCATGAAGGCTGCCGATATCGTTCTCGTTATGACGAAGGGCGGACCTGCCGGGTCGACTGACGTTATGGCTACTTATATGATCCGGTATGCCATCACAAGCTTTAGACATGGCTTTGGCAACTCTATTGCCGTTCTGATCTTCATATTCACGATCATCATTACGGTACTGTATCAAGTGTTGATCTCCAAACGGACAGAAAGGATTGAATACTGATGAGAGCACTCAAAAAAACGATTCCGCACATTTTCCTTATGGCCTACCTGCTCGTCATCCTGTATCCGTTCCTGTTCGTGCTCTTCTCATCCGTCAAAACGAACAACCAGGATATCGCTTCGAATCCGTTCGGCCTCCCGGGCTCCATTACGTTTGACAACTATATTAACGCCTGGGTCAATGCTAAGATCAGCACATACTTCTTTAACAGCTTGTACATCGGTGTCCTTTCCGCGTGTTTATCGATTCTGTTTGCGGCGATGCTGGCCTTTGCGGTTACCCGGATGCGCTACAACAAAATCAGTGCCGTCGTATTCCAGCTGATCTTGCTGGGGATGCTGATTCCGAACAACTCCTTACTGCTTCCGATTTATGGAATCATGAGAAAACTGGATATTTTAGATACGCATATGGCGCTTATTTTACCTTATGTAGCCAACGCCATTCCGTTCTCTGTCATTATTCTGGCGGCGTTTATGCGTTCGCTCCCGGGGGAAATTGAAGAGGCTGCTGTCATTGACGGACTAAGTTCGGCAGGGCTGTTTGCGAGAATTATTATCCCGCTTACGGTGCCGGCGATCGTTACAGTCTTCATCATCAACTTCCTGGGTAACTGGAACGAATTCTTGCTAGCCAACTATTTCCTGTCCAGCGAAGAGTTAAGAACGCTGCCTGTAGGGATGGTAGGTTTCAGAGACGCCTACAATACCAACTATGCGCAAATGTCCGCAGGGATTATTTTCAGCGTACTGCCGGTTATGATTATCTACGCAATTCTTCAGGAAAAGATTATTGAAGGAGTTACGGCAGGCAGTGTCAAAGGATAATAGTGGCGGGTTCAAGATCATAGGATAATATATTAAAATACTATTGTTATTATATGATTGTCCACGCACTAATCCGGTATGGGAGAATACATCCAATGAATCTGCGAATCAAACTGTTTACGGCGTTTCTGGGGCTAGTCATTATTCCATTGTTCATCCTGGGAATCATCACTTTTCTGGTAACGTTCCGATCGATTGAGACAAATTACAGTGAGCAGACCGAATATTCGCTGAAGGCGATCGGCTATAGCATCAAGAATATCTTCCATGAATTGGATAACGTGACGGACAACGGGATTGCCAAAGGCGTTTTTCAGGAAGCGTTGGTATCCCAGGACCCGGATTCGCAGGATTTGACGGATGCTGCTGCCAATCAATTAGAACTGAATGCTAACCAGCGGAATTTTCGTTCCCTGTTATACAACCATCCTGCCATTGATTATGCTTTTTTGTACAATGTACATGGTTATAAGGATTCCAAAGTGATCACCATCTTCAATAAGGAAAACTTTGAGACTCTGCCCTATGAGCAATTCAAGGATCATCCTTTATATCGCGAAGTTATGAAGTTGAACGGGATTCCAAGATGGATAGCGCCTCACGAATATCCGGAACTAACCGGCTCGGATAATGTATTCACACAAATTCGGCTGATTAAGGACTTGGACAGTTTCAAACGTGTAGGGGTGCTGGTCGTACAGATTAAGAACTGGGAATTCGAGAAGATTTTCCAAAACTTAACGCTGGGAAGTAAAATGCAAGACACCCGTTTCTTTCTGGTGAATAACGATGGGAAGGTTCTCTATGATTTTCATTCGGAGCTCAACGGACAGACCTTGCAGCCTTCCATTCAAAAAAAACTGGCGCTAACGAGCGACTCCCTTAGCTTTAAAGGGAAGTTCAACGGGGAAGAGAGCGTTATTTCGATTTACAATTTGAAGGAATATCCTTGGAAGCTGGTATCCGTCACTTCATGGCATTATTTGTCCCAAGAGGTAACGACCTTTGCCAAGTGGTTTGTGGCTATTATCCTCGTATGCGTGCTAACGGCTATGCTCTTTAACGTGTTTTTCATGAACCGGATTACCGGAACCATTGGGGTCATTGTCAGATTCATGAGAAAAGTGGAGAGCGGCGATTTGAATGCACGGGTGGATGAAAAGGGCGATGATGAGCTGCTCCTGCTGCAGCAAGGGTTTAACAGCCAAATGGATAAAATCAACGAATTGTTCGATCAGGTGAAAAGAGAGCAGCTGCAAAAAGCGAATGCAGAGCTTCGAGTACTACAGGCGCAGATCAAGCCTCATTTTTTGTTCAACACGCTGGAGTCGATCAATGTATTGGCGGTTCAAAATGAAGGACGAAAAGTGAGTGAGATGGTGCTGAGACTCGCGAGTATTCTGAGAATTAGTATCCAGGACAAGGAAGAAATCTCGCTTGGTTTGGAAATCGAGCATTTGCGCAGTTATCTGGAGATTCAAAAATTCAGGTTCGAAGAATTGTTTGAATACGAAATCGATCTCCCGGCAGAGATGAGAAATTGCATGCTGTTGAAGCTGACGCTGCAACCGCTGGTAGAGAACAGCATTCAGCATGGGTTTGAAGGCATTAATTATAAAGGGATGATCAAGGTAACGGGAATCCTTGAAGAAGACCGGATATTGCTGAGAGTGGAGGATAACGGTATCGGGATGTCGAACGAGCAGCTGTCTTCCATACAATATGCGGACCCCGAACTGGATCTGCAAACCGCCAAAGCCTATCCAAGCCATGAGAGACGTGGACTCGGACTCAGAAGCGTCTTCGATCGGCTAAGATTCCAATACGGCAGTAAATACGGACTATTCATTTGCTCGCAGCCTGGGCACGGAACAGTGATCCAGTGCGTAATTCCAAAATATGAATTGGGTGATAAAATATGAAACTGAAGGCATTGCTGGTTGACGATGAGATTCATATTTTAAACAACTTATCCAAGGTTCTTCCTTGGGAAGCCATGGGATTCGAGATTGTCGGGTTGGCCAAAAACGGCGTAGAGGCGTTAGAAGCGGCAATCCAGCACCGGCCTGATTTGGTGTTATGCGATATCCGCATGCCGATCATGGATGGAATGACGCTGATTCAGAAGCTGCGCGAAGAAGGTCTGGACAGCGAAATCTTGCTCCTGACGGGATATCAGGAATTTGAATATGCGCGCACCGGTATCAGGTATGGAGTCAGGGATTATATTTGCAAGCCGATTAATTATTTTGAACTGGAAGAGATCGTAAAGAAGATCGCAGACCAGATAATGGAGAATAGGAAGAAGCGAAGCAAAGAGCAGCGTTTAAACCGTGTGGCCTCTTTAGCTAATGAGAACTATATGCTTCATTCTTTATTGGGACAGGAGACGGAAGAAGAAGGCGTATTGTGGGATGAAGAGGAGCGGGCCGGCGAACGGAATTATCGCGGGGTGCTGCTCCTGGATCTGGAGGGTTACGCCCACAGGTCGATATCCTGGACTTTGCACGAACGTAAAGCTTGGAATCTGCATATCAAAAACCTGTTGAAAGATCTGTTTAAACCGATAATTAAGGAGTATACGGTTTTGCAGGTAAGAGAAGGGGAATGGTGTCTCATTTTTCATTCCTTGGGGAAAGAGCAGATTACAAGGGATGATCTGAAGCCGGGCTATGATCAACTGCAAGGAATCGTCAGCGAGAAGGAAGGCATCTTGATCCGGATGTGTTTGGAGCAAAATCCGGTCGGTGTAACCGAGATGTCCTTCATTTACCAGCGCATGCAGCAGATGCTCATTTTAAGCCCGCCGCAGGAGTGGTTCTTGGATGCTGACCAGATCTTTGCAAAATCGACCGAAGCTCATTCGAATGAGGAAGGCTCCCAATGGCGGTTTATTGAGCAAATCGGAAGCGGCCTCAGAAACGGAAGTCATGAACTGCTGGTTCAAGTCGTTACGGAACTGAAGTATTATGTAGGTCACTCGTCGGAAAACCGGGCGGCGGAAAAGCTGCTGCATTACCTGCTGATTCACCTGCTCCGGGAGATGCGCGAGCTGCAAATGCTATCAGGCGACCAAGAAAAAGAAGTTTGGCTCAAATTGCAGGAGTCGCTTAGCTTGAAGGACTTAATGTCTCTTGTCGTATCCATGCTGGACCGCTCCAGGGAATCCCTTTCAACCAAGAAGTCCTCGGAGACGCTGATGATGTCCGCGCAAAATTATATTCAACATCATTTGGGCGACGATTTTGGCATCGAGGACATTTCCGAGTATCTCGGGATTAGTTGCAGCTACTTCTGCTTGTTGTTTAAGAATCATTTCGGAGAGACTTTTGTCGAATATTTGACCAAACAGCGCGTCGAGATGGCTAAATGTCTGCTAAGCGGCAGTGACAAGTCGGTTACTCAAATTGGCTCCGTGGTTGGCTATCAGGAGCGGCGTTACTTCACTAAGGTGTTTCAGAAGTACACTGGGATGACTCCTTCGGAATTCCGAATCAAGGAATCGTCCGTATCTTGAGCAAAGAAGGTGATGGGTTTGAAAATGTCCAAATTATCTTTGGAAGAAAAAATCGGTCAGCTGTTTATTTGCGGCTTTCACGGGCTTGAGGCCGACGAGCAGATCAAAACATTAACGAAGGATTACCATATCGGCGGAATGGTTTATTTCCGCCGAAACGTGGAATCGGTGCGGCAGCTTGCCGCATTGTCCGCTAGTTTGCAGGCGCTTCCACGCAACAATCCGGAGCTTCCGTTGTTTATCTCCATCGACCAGGAGGGCGGCATGGTTGCGCGCTTGGACCATGAGGGAATGAGCCGGATTCCGGGCAATATGACGCTGGGGGCTGCTGGGGATGCCGGATTGACGGAGGAAGCGGCGATCTTGGCTGCCAAAGAAATGCTTGCGCTTGGGATTAATTTTAATTTCGCGCCTTGCATCGATGTCAACAATAACCCGTCCAATCCGGTCATTGGGGTCAGATCGTTCGGAGAAGATCCTGTGAAAGTGGCGGAGCATGGTAACGCAGCGATCCGGGGGTATCAGCAAACCGGAGTCATCGCGACCGCCAAGCACTTTCCTGGGCATGGAGACACGGCCGTGGATTCCCATCGGGGACTCGCCGTAGTCCCGCATGACAAGGAACGCTTGAGCCGTATCGAGCTGCTTCCGTTCCGGGAAGCGATTAGCGCAGGGGTTGACGCTATTATGACGGCTCACGTCATTTTTCCGGCTTTTGAGCCGGAGGAAATACCGGCTACCCTGTCCGGCCGTGTTCTTACCGATCTCCTAAGAGATGAGCTCGGCTATGACGGTGTCATTGTAACGGACTGCCTGGAAATGCACGCTATTTCCAAATCTTGCGGGATTCCGGAAGGTGCGGTGCGGGCGATCGAAGCTGGCGCGGACATCGTTCTGGTGAGCCACACGTTGAGTGATCAGATCGCAGCAATCGAAGCGGTCCGCGAGGCTGTCTTGAGCGGACGTCTTAGTGAGGAGCGGATCGACCAGTCCGTGGAACGGGTGCTAGGATTAAAAGCGAAGCGTCTTGCTGGATCTGCGAGTTCTTATGGTGGGGACCCGGCGTTTGTCCCTGTTCCGTTGACTCCTTCGGAGGAAAGCGGAGCGCTGCTCGCCAAGATCGCCGAAGGCAGCGTTACGCTCGTCAAGGATGAAGGGAACCTGCCGCTGAACTGCGCCGAACCGGTACTCGTCATTTGGCCGGAACTTCGACACCGGACAGAAGTGGATGAACCGGCGGTACACCAGTATAATTTGGCGAATGCCCTGCGGCCTTACGGGGATGGAGTCGTGTTATCCGTGATAGGGACGCACCCTGACGATGAAGAAATTCTTGCGGCCCTGAAGCAAAGCGCCGATTATGAGCAAATCGTCGTCGTCACTTATACGGCGGAAGGGGAAATTCCGGAAGGCCAGTCCCGGTTAATCGAAGCTTTGAACCGGGCTCACGGGTCCAAGGTCATCGTGGTTTCGACACGAAATCCGTATGATATCAATGCCTTCCCGGATACGGGAACCTATCTTTGCCTCTACGAGAACCGGTCGTTTTCCCTGGATGCGCTGGCCAAAGTGCTGACCGGCAAGCTCGCACCCACTGGGAAACTCCCTGTAGGTCTAAATGACCGGTATCCAGTAGGATACGGATTGTCATAATTGTAATCCGAATTTAAGCAAAAACCGGCATCTCTCGCTTTGGCGCAGGGATGCCGGTTTTTTTGAGTTTAGGATAGTATATTTTTAGAAGACGGCTCTAAGATGCCAAGGGGATTTAATTTTACATTGCTATGATATTAGTAGCAACTTTTCCCGAATTTGCGCGTTTAATAGTATGTGCGAATGATGAGAGAATTTATAAAATGGGAGTAGAGAAGGAGTCTAGCATGAATTTCAAACGATTGGTTATCGCAACATTTTTAGCGGCTTCGCAAGTAGCGATGGTCCTTCCCGCCAGTGCGGAAGAGGCTGTCCCGAATACCCCCCCGAGCGAGGCGAACGTATCCGGACAGACGGTGAATAATCCGGCTAACGGAAACCAGGATCCAAACGCTGTAACGGGTGAAACGGTGAATCCGGATCAAGGCCAGGTTGAAGGCCAAACCGAAGGACAGGTTGAAGGTCAAGTAACCGAGGAAAACGGTGGAACCACTGTTCCCGGGAACGAGCAGGAAGGTACAGGGACAGACAGCACTGTTACCGGAGGAAGTACCACGACAACCACGCCTTCGACTAATAGTTTGTCGAACGGCACCGGTGCCGGACAGCTCATTTTGATGATGGACAGCAAAAAGATGTATCAAAACGGTAAGGAATATCTCGCCGGTTATCCGATGGAAGTTAAAAAGGGAGTATCCTACGTCTCGATCCGCGCTATCGTTGAACGCGCCGGACTTCAAATTTCTTACGATAACAAAACGAAAGAAACGATTATTCAACGGGGAGCCGATGAGCTTCGTTTTAAAGTGAATGCTTCCAATTACAAAGTGAACGGCGTTACGACGAAAATGAGCGGTACTTCTTATTCCGCCAAAAATAATTTCATGGTTCCGCTGACGGCCATTACAAAAGCATTGAACATGCCTTATGAATGGGATCAAAAAGGAAAACGGGTTATTGTGAGCGTCTCGACGAAACCGATCGCTTCGTTCTCGATCGGGAACAAAGAGGTCATTTCCGGAGAAACTCAAGTTCAGTATTTAACGAACGCCTACTCTCCTTCTGGATTGCAAATCGTTAATGAAGAGTGGATCGGCCGCGAAGAAATGTATATGACTCCTGGGGCCTATACCGTAACTTACCGGGTTCAAGACTCCAGCGGCCAGTGGAGCGATCCGTTCTCGCTGACAGTGAACGTTAGGAAGCCGCATACGCCTCCAGTAGCTAACTTCACTACAGATAAAGATACTTACAAAATGGGCGAACTTATTACTTATAACGATCTCAGTACGGATGAAGTAGGTATCAAGGACCGGGATTGGGAGAACAAGCAACTGGCTTTCTTTTCACCGGGTCCCGTATCTATCAAATTAACCGTAACCAACGAATTCGGATTGACTTCTTCGATTGAGAAGACGATTACGATCACGAATGAAACGCTGTACACTCGAGATGATTTTAACAAAATATTCACGCCGGTCGGCGATAAATATGCTTTTGACGGTACTCAGGTTCCTACCTGGGAGAAAGTAAACTATACGTTTACTTCAGATTCTACGACGCTGATCCGTAGTAACAGCCCGGAAACAGTATTCTCCGAAGGGGTTGTGTACAGAGAATCGGCGATCGGGGATACCCGCTTTATGATCCATCACGCAAATGCTACAGGCAAGAACGTTAAGATGTATGTGATCGCAACGAACAAAAATACGACCGAAACCGCCCGTTTAACGCAGACCAATTTCGGATTCGCAGGACCTAACCAGTATGCGACTGGGGTGGGTAAGGCGTCGGTAGAGCGTTATTATCAGTCGATGCAGACAGGCAGCAAATACAAGGATATGTGGATTGCACCGGGCGAGAGCAAAATCATTCTTAACGACCTGAGTGCAACGGCCATGAAGCAGGGAGAAGTAATTTCCCTGTTTGCGGATCTGTACAGTGACCATACGCTTCAATATGACGTGATCATGATTGACTCAAGCAAGGATCCGTTTGTGTACCTTCCATATCTGAGCGTGCTTCCTTCGGATATCCACAACCGCGGGACGTACAGCGATGCAACGCGCCATATCGAATATGGCGATCTGATCGGTACTAAACCGGTTCGACTCCTGATTGGGGACAATTCAAGCGATCCGTTCCTGGTTGGAGAAGATGGACCGACCGGAGAATACAAACTTAATGCCGGTAACTTCGGCGTTGTATACACCATCAAGCTGTATCGTGTAGCTCCAAATACTTTGATTACCTTTAATCCGCGCGGCGGATTCTATACCGGTAATATCATGGTCAACGGAAACATCGTTCCGGTTGCCCTGAGCAGCGGTTTGAGTGCGCCGAATGAGAACAGCGTGCTGTTCCGGTCCGGAGACCGGGAACAGACCGTAGAATTCCTGTTTACAGCGGCACCGGGCAGCAATCTGTCCGTCAATCTGCTCTTCCAGCCATTGCCGGAAGTAAAACAGCCTTAAGACCAGCGCCTTAGCGCGCTAGGATAGAGTCCGGGACCTTGTCCCGGACTTTTTTTACTGGGAAACTCAAACACGAACTGGGTTTGTTTACTTATCGGGGCCGCTTTCCGGCTCGCTCTCCGGTTCATTGACGGAGAGATCATTTTGGTTCATTATTAAAGATGTGTTCATCTTGAATTGATGACTTTTTGAACTACCTTTAGAAGAGATTCATGGAAGGCTTATGACGGGAGGAATGTCGCATGCTGTCGACAGAGGAAATCATAGCCGTGATGTCCGCCCAGGGCTTGCGGATTACCGATCAGCGCAGAAGTCTGGCTAAACTGTTTGCCGAGCGGGACGGTTATTTGACGCCGAAGGACGTATATGAATATATGTGCAAGCAGTACAGCGGGCTCAGTTTTGATACAGTGTACCGTAATCTGAGAGTGATGGAGGAGCTTGGAGCTATTGAACAGATCGTTTTTGAAGACGGTCTTAAGTTCCGGGCAAGCTGCAGCAGCGAAGGACATCATCATCATCATTTAATATGTTTGCAGTGTCAAAAAACATACCCGATCCACTTTTGCCCGATGCCGCTCACGGATGCGCCGGACGAGTTCCAAGTGGTGAAGCATAAATTTGAAGTTTTCGGCTATTGTAAGGATTGCAGAAAGGACGGGGCCGGGGAGCAAGAGAAGGTCGTCCAGCAAAGCGGAGGGAAGTAAGATGGGCCTTGCACGCAAGACATTTCAGGGGCCGATTCGCTTCTACCGTAAATTCATTTCTCCACTGAAGCCGCCGACCTGCCGATTTTATCCGACTTGTTCCGCTTATGCTCTAGAGGCGATCGAGGTTCATGGACCGCTGAAGGGTTCCTGGCTGGCTGCGGTCAGAATCTCGAAATGCCATCCCTTTCATCCGGGAGGGCTTGATCCGGTACCGCCGAAGCGACAAAAAGGGGAACCGGTTCCGGACCTCGATGATCGACAATAATCATGACCTGGTTCTTTTCAGGAGCCGGTCACGAGATAGATTCGGGATGGAGAAATAAGCCGGTGATAGCAGTGCTGTATATGGCGGCTTGACAGAGATATTGTCTTTTCTTAATATTAGATCATAACATTCAATTCGATGAACGGATAAGTACAGGGCATCAGATCCAGCAACAGAGAGCCGGGGTAGCTGCAAACCGGTCTGGAACGGTCTTGGAAGATGGTCCGGGAGAATCTGCCTTCGAGCCGTCTTGTTCTATTGGAACAAGGTCGATAAGGGGGCGGCGCGGCATCCGGCGTTAAAGGAGGGTCAGTAACTGACCGGCTGAGCCCGTTCGCTGCAAAGCGGCGGGGAATTTGGGTGGTAACACGTGAGAACTCTCTCGTCCCATGAATGGGACGGGAGTTTTTTGTTTTAAAAAATGTGTGTTCAAAAAGGAGATGAAGATGATGTCAGACAAAAAGACATTTTACATCACAACCCCGATTTATTATCCCAGTGACAAGCTGCATATCGGGCACGCCTATACTACGGTTGCCGGGGATGCCATCGCTCGTTACAAACGGCTTCGGGGATATGATGTCCGCTACCTGACAGGTACAGATGAGCACGGCCAAAAGATTGAACGGAAAGCTGAAGAAGCCGGAAAAACGCCGCAGAAGTTTGTCGATGATATCGTGGCGGGTATTAAGGATCTTTGGAAAAAACTCGATATTTCCAACGACGATTTCATTCGTACTACCGAACCGCGCCACAAGGTAGTGGTTGAGGAGATTTTTGACCGGCTGCTTAAAAAGGGTGACATCTACAAGGGGGAATACGAAGGCTGGTATTGTACGCCTTGTGAGTCCTTTTTTACGGAGCGTCAACTGATTGACGGTAACTGTCCCGATTGCGGACGTCCGGTTGAGTTGGTGAAGGAAGAGAGCTACTTCTTCCGGATGAGCAACTATGTGGATCGATTGTTGAAGTATTACGAAGAGAATCCGGGCTTTATCCAGCCGGAATCCCGTAAAAATGAAATGATCAACAATTTCATCAAGCCGGGTCTTGAGGATTTGGCCGTTTCGCGGACTACGTTCGACTGGGGCGTGAAGGTCAAGGGCGATCCGAAGCATGTGGTGTACGTGTGGATCGATGCATTATCCAATTACATTACAGCCCTGGGTTACGGAACGGATCATGATGAATTGTTCAACCGCTATTGGCCGGCGGACGTGCATTTGGTGGGCAAAGAAATCGTACGTTTCCACACGATTTACTGGCCGATCATGCTGATGGCGCTGGATCTGCCATTGCCGAAAAAGGTGTTCGGCCATGGCTGGCTTCTGATGAAGGGCGGCAAAATGTCCAAATCCAAAGGCAATGTTATGGATCCGTCCGTGCTGATCGACCGCTACGGACTGGACTCGACGCGGTATTATCTGCTACGCGAAGTGCCGTTCGGTTCGGACGGTTCGTTTACGCCGGAGAGCTTCGTTCAACGGGTGAATTCCGATCTTGCCAACGATCTGGGCAACCTGCTCAATCGTACGGTCGCTATGGTCGGCAAGTATTTTGACGGTGAGGTTCCGGCTTATCGGCCTAACGTGACGCCGTTCGATGCCGATCTTTCGAAGCTTGCGCAAGAGACGGTAGCCAAGGTGGAGGAAGTGATGGAGAATCTGGAGTTCTCCGTAGCGCTTTCCGCCATTGGCGCGTTTATCGGACGGACCAATAAATATATCGACGAAACGCAGCCTTGGGCTTTGGCGAAGGATGAGGCGAAAAAAGATGAGTTGGCCTCCGTTATGGCCCATCTCGTGGAATCGCTGCGAATTGCCTCTATTCTGCTGCAGCCGTTCTTGACCCAGGCGCCGGCCAAAATCTGGGCGCAACTGGGTCTCGCGCCCGGCGAGTTGACGAGCTGGGAGAGCGCCAAGACGTTTGGCCTCGTTCCGGCCGGAACGAAGGTTGGCAAGGGCGAGCCGATCTTCCCGCGGCTCGATGCGGAAGTTGAAATCGAGTTCATCGCGAACTCGATGTCCGGCGGAGCCGCAGCTTCGGCCGCGGCGGAAGCTCAGCCGACGTCTGAGCCTGCCGCGGCAGGCGGGGCTGCGGAGGCAGAAGCTGCCGCCAAGCCGGAGCTGAAGGCCGAAATCGGGATCGACGATTTCGCTAAGGTTGAGTTGCGCGTGGCCGAGGTGCTGGCTTGCGAGCCGGTACCGAAAGCCGATAAGCTGCTCAAGCTTCAGCTGGATCTCGGTTTTGAGCAGCGGCAAGTGGTCTCCGGTATCGCGAAGTTCTATAAACCGGAGGAATTGGTCGGCCGCAAAGTGATTTGCGTGACCAACCTCAAACCGGTGAAGCTGCGCGGAGAACTGTCCCAAGGCATGATTCTCGCAGCATCGCAGGGAGATCAATTGACGTTGGCCACCGTACCGGCCACGATGCCGAACGGTGCGATTGTTAAATAAAGAAGATTTACCGCCAAGGGCTTACCCTTGGCGGTTTTTTATTGTGCACGGTGGCAAGATAAGTCTATGGAAAAGAAAAGAGGGTTGACACCTGATTTAATATGCCCCTATAATCATATTTGTAATTATTACGATTAAGAGGAGTGAGAGAGATGGCTTTATACATAAAGAGAGGCTTGAAACTTATTTTTCCACTGGCGGCAGTGCTGGTGTTGATGGTGGGCTGCGGGAAAAGCGCGGGCGGCGAAATCGTGGAAGGCAAGGTGAACGTGGTAACCAGCTTCTACCCGATATATGAATTTGCTACGGCGATCGGCGGTGAAGACGCCAATGTTATTAACCTGCTGCCCGTGGGTGTAGAACCCCATGACTGGACGCCGCGCAGCCAGGATATTCTGAACACCTCTAAAGCGCAGCTATTCTTGTACAATGGTGCCGGATTGGAAGGGTGGGCGCCGAACTTCCTGAAAGGAATGGGCAAGGATGCCGCCGTTAAAACCGTGGAGGTCAGCCAGGGTATCGATCTGATTTATGCCGAAGGGGATGACGGGCATGATCACGGGCATGGGGATGAAGGTACTGAGACTGAGGCGACACATGAGGAACATGGTGCAGACGAAGAACATCACGACGAAGAAGTAGGCGGAGACGGTGCCGATTCTTCTCAAGCAGGTGATGTGCCGGCTCATCACATCGATCCGCATACCTGGGTCAGTCCGAAATCCGCCAAAATTATCGCTGAGAATATCAAAAACAGCTATATTGAAGTAGATCCGGCTCACAAGGAAAACTATGAAGCACGCTATACGGAGCTAAGTCAAAAGCTTGACGCTCTGGATGCCAAATTCACCGAAGAACTGTCAAAGACGGCTAAGAAGGAAATCGTAGTATCCCACCAAGCGTTCGGTTATTTATGCCGGGATTACGGGCTTACGCAGCACGCTATTATGGGATTGTCGCCTGAAGCCGAGCCAAGAGCGCAGGATCTGGTGGCCCTGTCCAAGATGGTGAAGGAAGAAGATATCAAATATATCTTTTTTGAAGAGCTGGTCTCCGATAAACTTGCGAAAACTTTGGCGGGTGAAGCCGGAGTCGAGACTCTGGTACTGAATCCGGTGGAAGGCTTGACCAAGGAACAGCAGAAGGCGGGAGACAATTATTTCACGCTGATGGAGAACAATTTGCAAAATCTGATTCTCGCTCTACAATAAAGAGAGGAATTTTAAGAACCGGAAGGACGAGGACTAATGAAATCAGAGACTGCCGCTCCGGCGGCATACTGCCATGATAACATCATCGAGCTGGACGGGGTTTCGTTCGCCTACAAGGATCAGCAGGTCATTACCGATCTCAATCTGGTCATCAAGGAACGCGACTTTATGGGGGTTATCGGCTCCAATGGAGCCGGCAAAACAACATTGCTGAAGATGATGGTTGGCCTGCTCCGCCCCACTCAGGGGGAAATCCGGTTGTTCGGGGAACCGATCCGGAAATTCCGGGACTGGGATCGAATCGGTTATGTACCTCAGAAGAATGCATTTAATCCACTATTCCCGGCTACCGTCCGGGAAGTGGTCATGTCTGGCCTGTACAGCAACAAGAAGCTGTTTAGACGGGTCGGCAAAGCAGACCAGCAGAAATGCGAAGAAGCGATGGAGGTCATGCGCATTGTCGATATCGCCGGCAAACGGATCGGCCAGTTGTCAGGAGGTCAGCAGCAGCGGGTATTCTTGGCCCGGGCGCTGATCAACCAGCCGGATTTGCTGATCCTCGACGAACCGACAGTAGGCATCGATGCTCAAACCCAGGCCGATTTTTTTGAACTCATATTCCATATGCATGCCCATCACCAAATGACCTTCTTGATGGTGTCCCATGATATTGAAATGATTGAAGGTTATCTCGGAAAAGAACCCCGCGACCGCTGCGGAGGCATCAAGTTTTATGTGCGCCACTCGCATGATCAGAGCTGTGAGATTCCGGGCTTGCAGCACTCCCTTTTGGAGGATGCGCAGGTCCCTCTGGCCAGTAAATGATGTTGATGTGCACTTTTTTTGAAGTGATAGGAGATGTGACACTTGGAAATTTTAACAGCTGATTTTTTTCAAAGAGCGCTGACAGGCGGGCTGCTCATCGGGCTTACGGCTCCCTTGATCGGCATTTTTCTCGTTTTGCGGCGTCTGTCCATGATTGGAGATACGCTGGCTCACGTGACGATCGCCGGGGTAGCGCTAGGATTTCTCATCGAGGTGTATCCCATTGGAGTAGGGCTCGTGTTTGCCGTCGTGGCATCATTTGCGATCGAAAAATTGAGGAAAGCTTATAAAGGTTACGCCGAGCTGTCCATCGCCGTCATTATGGCGGGAGGAGTAGCGCTGGCTTCGCTGTTCTTTACGCTGGGGATGGGTTACAATAACGATGTGGTCAGTTACCTGTTCGGCAGCATCTATACCTTGGATACGACAGATTTGTACGTGGTTGGAGCGGTTACTATCGTTGTCGTGGCAATCATTTCGGTCTTTTTCAAAGAAATGTTCCTGCTTACGTTCGAGGAGGATGCGGCATCGGTCAGCGGTTTGCCGGTGAAACTGCTTAATCTGTTGATCACCGTGATGACCGCGCTGGTTGTCAGTACGGCGATCAAGATAGTCGGGGCGCTGTTAGTTTCCGCACTGCTGACTATTCCGGCCGCCTGCAGCTTGCTGATCGCCAGGAGCTTCAAAACCTCGGTCATTTTTTCCGTTGTCATAGCGGAAATTGCCGTCGTTGCCGGCCTTATGACGGCGGGGATTTGGAATTTGGCCCCTGGAGCCACCATTGTGCTGCTGCTCATCGCGATGCTCATTTTGACGCTGATCGGGAAAAAGGGGTTTTCCGCCTGACACAATAATCACGAGAAGATTGCCAGGAGGTCGTTATGGCTGACATCAATATTTGGGTCGCTTTCGGCGCGGGGATTGCCTCCTTTATTTCGCCGTGCTGCCTGCCTTTATACCCATCCTATTTATCTTATATTACGGGCATGTCGGTACAAACGCTGAAGACCGAGCAAAACAAGCGTGAGGTCCGTTTTCGGACGATGACCCATACGTTGGCTTTTATTCTAGGGTTCTCGGCCGTTTTTTACACCCTCGGTTTCGGTGCAGGCCTGTTTGGCGAATTTTTCAACAATAACCGGGCATTGATTCGCCAGCTTTCCGCGATTCTGATTATCCTGATGGGATTGTTTTTGCTTGGGATTTTTCAGCCGCGTTTTTTGATGCGCGAACGGAAAATGAATTTGAAATTTAAGCCGACGGGATACATAGGCTCCTTTATTTTCGGGATCGGCTTTTCGGCCGGCTGGTCGCCGTGTGTCGGTCCGATCCTGGCCGCCATTATCGCGCTCGCTGTCAGTGAGCCGGGAACTTGGATTGGCCTCATTACGGCATATACAATCGGATTTGCTCTACCTTTCTTTGTATTGGCATTTTTTGTAGGCTCCACCAAATGGATTCTCCGATACTCCGGCTTGATGATGAAAATAGGAGGCGCTTTGATGCTCCTGATGGGCGTGCTCTTATTTACGAACCGGATGGCGAAGATTACAATCTGGCTTCAGCAGTTGACTCCGGACTGGTTGAAGTTTTAATTCTCCGGGCGGACTCCCGCTTGCAGGGGTTACGGACTTGCCAACAGACAAGCATAACATGTATCATTATACAAGTAGCGGGATTCCTATGTGGCAGGTCCGCGTGAACTCATGGAAAAGAGGTTATACCAGATGCCAACGCCCAGTATGGAGGATTATTTGGAGCGTATCTACAAATTGATCGACGAAAAGGGATATGCCCGGGTTTCCGACATTGCGGAAGGGTTGGAGGTTCATCCTTCATCCGTCACCAAGATGATTCAGAAACTGGATAAAGATGAATATTTGATTTATGAGAAATATCGGGGATTGGTTCTGACCAATAAAGGGAAGAAAGTCGGAAAACGGCTCGTTGACCGTCATGAATTGCTCGAAGAATTTTTGGAGATGATCGGCGTAGATCATGAGAACATATATAAGGACGTGGAAGGGATCGAGCACCATTTAAGCTGGGATTCCATCACATGCATCGCAGGCCTCGTCGAATATTTCAAGCGGGAAGATTCCCGGACCCAGGATTTGCGGAAAGTACAACAGGAGCTGCTGGGCGAATCTTGAAATAATCTTTTCTAGTAAAATACGTGAATCAGAGAAAGCATCTGTCGGCCAGAGACAGGTGTTTTTTTAATTGTTGTTGAAAAATACAAATTTTGCGCAACTCTTCCGGTACGGGGAGCGTTTACAGATAGTAGAGTCATTATGTCTATCACATCATTTGGAGGTTACTGATGAAATTTTTACGTACTTGGATGATTCCCCTGCTAATTCTGATGCTGATTTGGCCGGTCGCGGGAACCCGAAACAACGCCGCAGCTGCCACCGCCGGCGATATTCAAATCTATCTGGACGGCGTGCTGCTTCCGAGCGATTCCGCTCCTTACATCAAGGCGGCCGAGAACGTTACGATGGTCCCGCTTCGAGTAATCAGCGAAGGCCTGGGGGCCCAGGCGGAATGGTCTCCGGCTTCCAAATCGGCCACAATCCGCAAGGACGGGAATCTTCTGGTGCTCGGAATTGGCCAGAAGAAGGCACAGGTCAACGGGAACTCCGTTCCGCTTGAAGTGTCTGTGGAGAATAAAGCCGGCCGGACCATGGCACCCTTACGTTTCGTAAGCGAACAGCTCGGTCTGGTAGTCGATTGGAATCAAAAGACGAAGACGATTTCCCTAACATCCTCGGATGCGGTAATCGTTGAACCGCCGGTAACAGAACCGCCAACGGAATCTGCGAATCCAGTCGAACCGGTACCACCGACCACTAACGATGAACTACGGGGGGCTTGGATTTCGACCGTCTCCAATCTGGATTGGCCTAGCAAAGCCTCCTACGGAAAAGAGGAAACCCAAAAGGCCGAATATATTAAACTACTGGATGATTTACAGGGAATGGGGATGAATGCCGTATTCGTCCAGGTTCGTCCTTCCGGGGATGCCATCTACCCGTCCAAGCTGGTTCCATGGAGCACATTCCTGACCGGCACTGCGGGCAAGGATCCGGGTTACGATCCGCTGCAGTTCCTGATTGAGGAAACTCACCGGCGGGGCATGGAATTTCACGCCTGGTTCAATCCGTTCCGGGCCAGCACGGGCAGCGATGCCAGCAAATTGCCGGCAAACCATGTAGCGAAGCAGCATCCGGACTGGATCGTTAAATTCGGAGGCAAGCTGTACATCAATCCGGGAATTCCCGCTGCACGGGAGCATGTCATCGACGCTATCATGGAAGTGGTAAAAGGCTATGATATCGATGGGGTCCATTTGGACGATTATTTTTACCCGACCGGGGAGACGTCCTCCTCGAAGTTTAATGATGATACCACCTATAAGAGCTATAATGCCAACAAGATATCCAACAAGGGCGATTGGCGGCGCGACAATATCAATGAGTTTGTCCGGGATCTCGGGCATAGCGTGCGTCAGGCCGATCCGTCCATTTCCTACGGAATCAGTCCATTTGGCGTGTGGCGCAACAAAGCGAGCGATGTGACCGGCTCGGACACGAAGGCCAGCATATCGGCCTACGACAGCACCTATGCCGATGTCCGCACATGGATTCGGAACGGATGGATCGATTACGTAACTCCGCAACTCTACTGGAGTCTGACGCGTAAAGAAGTTCGCTATGACATTCTTGCCGACTGGTGGGCGGGCGAGGTAAGAGGTACGAGCGTCAAGCTCTATATCGGCCATGCTCCGTATAAGCTGGCCACTCCGGAAATCGGGTGGGGCAATGCACAAGAAATTATCAATCAGCTTGAATATAACCGCACTATCCCGGAAATTTCGGGCAGCATCTTCTTTAGCGCAAAAGACTTGAGAAGAAATCCGCTGGGACTTATTCCGCTGTTGCAATCCTACTACTCTGCAAATTGAGCTCATATCAACGATAATTAGCATACTGACAACCTCCGTCATCATACATAAGCATTAGACTTGTGTGTGGGATGGGGGTTTTTTTATGCTCATGAACGGAGTGTTCGAGGGCGGAGGAGTGAAAGGGATCTCACTGGCCGGAGCCGTGCGAGCTGCGGAATGCCATGGAGCTCGCTTTCATCAGGTAGCGGGAACGTCATCGGGCTCCATCGTGGCTTCTCTCATCGCTGCCGGATATAACGCTGAAGAGATGAAGACCATTATTATGGAAACTTCGTTTACCAGTTTTCTGAAGAGATCTCCTATATTTAATACCGCAATTATTGGCCCGGCATTTCGGGTATTGTTAAAAAAGGGGTTGTATTCCGGCGAGGCTTTGGAAGATTGGGTACGTCAAAATCTCCTTGCAAAAGGGATTCGAACGTTCGGTGATTTGGAGAGGGGCAAGCTAAAGATCATCGCTTCAGATATTACCGGAGGCAGAATTCTGGTGCTCCCGGATGATTTACCGAAGATCGGTCTGCGTCCCGAAACTTTTGAAGTGGCCAAAGCGGTTCGGATGAGCTGCAGTATTCCTTACTTTTTCGATCCCGTATTGCTGCGTTTGCCGGCGAAAATGGCTAAAGGAAAGAAGTTCAGCGACCAGTTCCTTCATATCGTTGACGGAGGTCTTCTCAGCAATTTCCCTTTATGGCTGTTTGACCGCAACCAGTCGCCTAACGAGGAGAAATTGATTCCGACCGTGGGTTTTCAAATGGTAGGCAAAAATACGAACCAGCCGCATGTCATTCGGGGCCCGTTCTCCATGCTTCAAGCGCTGGTTGAAACGATGCTGTCCGCCCACGATGAACGGTATATTGAGCAATCCAACCGATATCGGACCGTAAAAATACCGACGCTTGGCATTTCTACTACGCAATTCGATATCGGAAAAGAAGAAAGCCTGCTGCTTTATGAATCCGGACTGAGGTCCGGAAACCGGTTCTTCGGGGACTGGAATGCCCAGTATTACGAAGAACAGTTCATAAAGTATCAGCAGGCTAAATTGATTTAGTGGTATTTCGGAAGATCGTCGTCATTCTTTCCCTTCTGGCCTTCTATCACCTGGAAAGGATAGGTTTTGCGTTTACCTCCGGTTGCCGGACGGCGTTCGGCAGCGACCTTGGCCATCGTACGGGCTGACGGCTTGATCTTCGGAGCCGTCTTTTTGTATTTTCGCGGAGGATATTTATAGAGCAGGAAGACAATGGCCACAAGAACAAGCGGGACCAGCACACTCCCCAGATTCAAAGACCTTTTGCCAAACAGTCCATCTAAAATGTTGAATACGGCAAGTGCGATTACGATCCAGAATAGAATGGCCTGTTTTTTCATGCGTGCATCATCCTTTCACGGGATCCAAGGAAGAACGACCGACTGTTGTTTCCGTTGCCGAAGTCTGCTCCATACCGGCATCAATCTCACGCATCCGGTTGAAGGAAGCGATCGACACTTCGACCTGGTCATCGCTTGGTTCTTTGGTCGTCAGAAGCTGAAGCCATAGGCCGGGATATCCGAGGTAACGAAGTACAGGGATGTCGCGAACCGAATTCGTAAAGCGAAGCAGTTCAAAGGACACTCCGATGACTACGGGAAGAAGCAATACTCGAATGTACATCCGTTCCCATACATTGTCCCAACTGAAGATGGGCAAAGAGTAAATGATGACACCGACAATGACCGTCAAAATAATGAAGCTGCTGCCGCAGCGGTAATGCAGGCGGCTGTATTTCTGAACATTGGCCGGAGTCAGTTCCTCGCCGGCCTCATATGCGCTGATGACTTTATGCTCCGCGCCGTGATATTGAAACAACCGTTTAATCATCGGCGTTTGTGAAATAATCCAAAGGTAAGTCAGTAGAAGAATTATTTTGATAACTCCTTCAATCAGCGTATGCAGGGTCTGATTACTGAATGCATGCTGGAAGAGGAATTGCTCCAGAAGTGCCGGGACAAGCGTAAAGATCAGCTTTCCGACTACGAAGGATAAGACGCCTACGACCGCTACGCCTACAATCATGGAAAGAGAAAAGCCGGATTCCTCTTTTTCCTTCTGCTTAGCCCGTTCTTCCGGTTCGGTCTCATCATCCGCCAAGGCTTCGGCCGAATAGTTTAAATGCTTCGAGCCTTTGGCGCTGGAGTCTATAATGCTGACCAGACCTCGGACTAGCGGAATTTTGCGAAGCTTCTTCACCCAGTTCTTATCACTCTTGGGCACTTCCAAGAAGGTGATCTCTCCGTTTTTGCGGCGAACTGCAGTGACATTGACGTGTTTTCCGCCGAACATGACGCCTTCCATAACGGCTTGGCCGCCATAAATCGTTGGTGTGGATTGCTCAGGCAACTAATTCACCTTCCTAGAGTAGTAATAGAGGTAGTTCTGTATCCATTGTAACGAACTTTGGGGGCAAATTCTAGTTTGTTTAGTCTTTTTCAATTTGCGCATACTAATCGGCAATGTGATCGGAATTTCAAGGAAGGGAAGATTGAAATGAATCGGCAACGGAATAAGCGAAAAAAGGGTACAAACTTGTTGCGTTTCTCTCTGCAAATCGGTATTTTTGCGGGGCTTATTTGGGGGGCTGTCCAAGGCCTGTTTTACTACCTGAAATTCACGACTGTGCTGCCTGGATATCTGGTGGAACCGTTTTTTAAGCATCAATTTTTGCAGACTCAGCGGGGTTACTATGTCGGATGGCTGTTTTTTGTTTTGTTCTCCGTCATCGCAACGCTGATTTATACATTAGCCTTCAGGAAGCTGAAGGGTCCTCTCCCCGGCATGATTTACGGAATCGTATGGTGGGCTGTCATTTTTCTACTGCTTGGCCCGATGCTGAAAATGACCTCCCCGATCCGGGAGTTGTCATTTAATACGGTATTCAGTGAATTTTGCCTGTTTCTGTTATGGGGATTATTCATCGGTTATACGGCGGCAGAAGAGTATACGAACGAGAGAGCCCGCGAACCGAAGGGAGCCCGGAAGGCCAAGGGTGCACTTCAATAGGGACAAAAAAGCTTCTCAACATCCGCTAACCTATGATAAAATAACTTTTGGTTATTTTTACAGTGCGTGTTCAAAAAATCCGGGTTTTCAGCTCTTTTGAAGTATCTTTGAACAGGAAGGGTGAGCAGGATGTTTCGCATCCTAGTGCTGAACGGACCGAATCTGAATTTTCTCGGGATTCGCGAGCCCGGAATTTATGGCTCCGAAAGCTTGGGCGATATCGAAAACAGGCTGAAAAAGCTTGCGGAGAAAGATGGAATAGAGCTTTCGTTCTACCAGTCGAATCACGAAGGAGCGTTGATCGACCGGATTCATGCGGCGTACGGGAATTGCGACGGAATCCTGATCAACCCTGGAGCATTAACCCATTACAGCTATGCGCTTCGGGACGCTCTTACCTCGGTAGGTATCCCGGCCGTCGAGATTCATTTGTCCAATATCCATGCCCGTGAGCAGTTCCGGCATCATTCCGTGATCGCTCCGATCGCGGTGGGCCAGATCGCCGGGTTTGGCTCTTTCGGATATGATATGGGCTTGAAGGCGATCCTGCGTCATCTGGATCAACGGCAGGGATGAATGCCCGGTGCGACCGCTTGTAAGTCGAACATGAAGGAGAGTTAATTATGGCGAGCACACGTGTTATCGGGCTTCGCGAAGCGATGAAGCTTCAGAACATCGAAGCCGTCTGGATTACCGGTGATGTGAACCGCCGCTATTTGACGGGCTTTACCGGTTCATCAGGATATGTTTTGATCACGATGCATAAAGCTTTTCTGTTGACGGATTTCCGTTATATGACTCAAGCTGCCGAACAGGCTGCCGGGTTTGAAATCGTGGAGCACGGTGCTTCCGTAACGGATAGTCTTAAGCAGCTTCTTGCCGCAGAAGGCATCAACCGGCTTGGTTTTGAGGAAGATATTGTGGTATTCTCCACTTATCGCGCATACGAGCGCGAGCTGCAGCCTTGCGAGCTGGTACCCGTGACGGGACTTGTGGAAGGCTTGCGTCAATTCAAGGACGAAGGCGAGTTGTCTTTGATGAAAGCGGCGGCAGATTTAGCCGACCGGACCTATCTGCATATGCTCGAACAGCTTAAACCGGGTGTTACGGAATGGGACATGGCGCTCGAGCTTGAGACCTTTATGCGCAAGAACGGCGCATCAGGCCCTTCCTTTGATACAATCGTCGCTTCAGGAGAACGTTCGGCCATGCCGCACGGGGTGGCGAGCGGCAAAGTCATTCAAAAGAACGAATTCGTGACGCTGGATTTCGGCGCGTTGATGAACGGATATTGTTCGGATATTACGCGTACCGTGTTCATCGGTGAACCCTCCGCGAAGCATCGTGAAATTTATGACATTGTTCTCGAAGCACAGCTTCACACGTTGGAATTTCTTCGTCCAGGCATGACAGGCCGGGAAGGGGACGCACTGGCTCGCGATATAATTACTCGTTACGGGTATGGCGACCAGTTCGGACATAGTACAGGCCATGGTCTTGGGATGGAAGTGCACGAGAATCCGCGGGTGTCGAAACTGAGCGATACGGTATTGCAGCCGGGGATGGTTGTAACGGTGGAGCCCGGTATTTACATTCCTGGCTTCGGCGGCGTTCGGATTGAAGACGATGTCGTTATTACCGAGACCGGAGTACGGCGTTTGACGGAGTCGACCAAGGATTTTATCGTTTTAGGCTAGGAATGTCATGCAATACTGAGGAATGGGTAATTTTAAATTAATAATAAATAGTTTAACCCACTTGAGGAGGTTCTTTTAGTGATTTCAGTAAACGACTTTAAAACAGGCTTAACCGTTGAGGTAGACGGCGATATTTTTACAGTTCTCGATTTCCAGCATGTTAAACCAGGTAAGGGTGCGGCTTTCGTTCGCTCCAAATTGAAAAATCTCCGTAACGGCAACACAGTAGAGAAAACGTTCCGTGCAGGCGAAACGATCGGGCGTGCGTTGATTGAGAACCGTGACGTACAGTATCTGTATGCCAGCGGTCAAGACCATGCATTCATGGATAACGAAACCTATGACCAGTTCACGTTGTCGGAAGAACAACTGAAATGGGAACTGAACTTCTTGAAGGAAAACATGAACGTGAAGATCGTCAGCTACCAAGGCGAGATTCTCGGTATCAACTTGCCGAACAGCGTTGAGCTGCGCGTCGTGGAAACCGAGCCGGGGATTAAAGGCAATACCGCAACAGGGGCTACCAAGAACGCCAAGGTTGAAACTGGACTTAACGTTCAGGTGCCGCTCTTCATTAATGAAGACGATGTGCTGCTGATCGATACCCGCGAAGGAAAATATATTTCCCGCGCATAGCCGTAAGTTCGGCAGGTCTGCCGGAATTATACAGGACTTATGTTCCGGCGCCGTCCTCCATCCTTTTCGGGTGGGGGAATTTTTTCTATATTCCGAAGTTTTATTGTATTGTCATCAAAAGCATTGACTTCTTTCCGGGCTTTCGTATTATACTGGGTTAAAGCGTTACGATAGAAAAATGCAAAGAAACCCGCAGGTTAAGCTTGCAGGATAGGATGAGCATATTAGGGAGGGTCCGATTTGGCTTTATATGTAATGAAATTCGGAGGAAGCTCTGTTGGGGATACGGAGCGGATGCAGCGCGTCGCCAAACGCGTCGTGGCTAAACAAGAGGAAGGACATCAGGTGATCGTAGTCGTCTCCGCTATGGGAGACACCACGGACGACCTGATCGACCAGGCAAAACTGCTGAATAATGAGCCTCCTTTGAGGGAAATGGATATGCTGATGACGACGGGCGAGCAAATCTCGATCGCGCTGCTGTCGATTGCGATTCATCAGCTTGGCAAGAAGGCAATGTCGTTTACGGGCTGGCAGGCGGGATTCCGCACAGAATCAGAACATGGGAGAGCCCGGATTACGGATATCCGGCCAGAACGTGTCATTCGTGCGCTGGAAGAAGGCAACATTGTGGTCGTGGCCGGTTTTCAGGGCATGACGGAAGACGGAGAGATCACCACCTTCGGCCGCGGCGGCTCCGATACGACGGCCGTAGCCCTTGCGGCGGCGACAAATGCAGATTTCTGCGAGATTTATACGGACGTCGACGGTATTTATTCCACAGATCCCAGAATTGTTAAGAATGCTCGCAAGCTGGATGAAATTTCTTATGATGAAATGCTTGAACTGGCTAACCTGGGGGCGGCGGTCCTCCATCCCCGTGCGGTGGAGTATGCCAAGCATAATCAGGTTTGCCTCATCGTTCGCTCCAGCTTTAACCATAATGAAGGTACAGTAGTCAAGGAGGAAGTCAATATGGAACAAGGTGTAGTTGTCAGCGGTATTGCTTACGATAAAAATGTAGCCCGGATCAGCATTCTCGGCGTGTCCCACGTACCTGGCGTACTAGCCAAAGTATTCGGATCTCTTGCCGAAGCTAAAATCGACGTCGATATTATCGTACAGAGCGGCGTTACGGACGGAAAAGCGGATTTCAGCTTCACTGTGGCACTGTCCGACCGTGAGAAGGCGCTGAACGTATTGAGCGGTATTCGCGGAGAGCTGCCGTACCAGGAAGTGACTTCCGAAGACAATCTGGTAAAAGTGTCGATCGTCGGCGCCGGCATGGTAAGCCACCCTGGCGTAGCCGCTCAAATGTTCGACGTCATTTCCAAAGAGGGTGTAAACATTAAAATGGTCAGCACCTCGGAAATCAAAGTGTCCTGCGTCATTGAAGGAAACAAACTGCATGAAGTCGTTAAGGCGCTTCATACTGCCTATGGTCTCGATACGGAAAGCCAAGTATTTGTGGGCGGCCCACAGGACCGCCGGTAATTACCGGAGTTTTTCTTCAATTTAATAACTAGAGTAGAGCTGTTCCTTTAAGCGGTATTCCGCTTCAAGGGACAGCTTTTTTTGTTTAGACTCTCTTTTCTTGGATTCTGGCAGGAGCGCTGCATACTAATAGAAATAAAATGGGGGGCTTGGGCATATCGATATAAGAGCACATAGGGACAAGAAGGAGGTTATTATGCTTGATAAATTCGTAACCGGCATGGCTTCGCTCCGAATATTCTCGGGGACCATCGAAATATTGGCCGCACTGCTCATGCTGAAATTGGGGCGTGTCGACAAAGCGCTTGCGGTAAACTCCGCGCTGGCTTTTGTCGGCCCAAGCGTTTTGATTATTACGACCTCGATCGGGCTGGCCGGCATGGCGGATAAGCTCTCCTGGGGGAAAATGATATGGATCGGCTGCGGAGTCGCGTGTCTCTTAATCGGCATTTTGAAGAAATGATAGATTTACCGTCATAAACATGAAGTACAAGCATAAATATGATGTATAACCCAAAGAATGATTACACATTTTCGATTTACGAGAAAGAAGGTTTGGGGGGTACGCCTATGGACCAAAGCTGGCTAACCGTATTTCCCGACAATCTCCGCGTCCTGCTGGCCAAGCTTCCGCCCAGTCTGTACGCAGGTCTGGAGGAGGTTCGAATCCGGGAGGGGCGCCCGCTTGAAGTGAACGCCGGCGGACGTTACTATTTTGTGACTCCAGAGGGGGGAATGACCCGTGAGCCCGGCGCCGCTTTCATTCCGGGGAAGCAGGACGGAAACCGGCTGCTGGATCTGATCACGAATCATTCGCTCTACACGATGGAAGAAGAGCTGCGCAAGGGCTTTATCACCATCGCGGGCGGGCATCGGATCGGACTGGCTGGCAGGACTGTCTTAAGCGGGGGCAAGGTGGAGCACCTCCGGGATATTAGCGGATTCAATATCCGGATAGCGCGGGAAATCCGAGGGATCGCCGATCCCATGATGCCGCATCTTCTGGATTTTAAACAACACAGTGTATTTCACACCTTGATTCTATCCCCTCCCCAGCACGGAAAAACGACCCTGATCCGAGATTTGGCACGCCAAATCAGCAGCGGAACCTGGGGACACTCCGAAGCGAAGTGGCCCGGCCTCAAGGTTGCGGTCATCGACGAGCGCTCCGAAATTGCGGGAAGCAAGCGGGGAGTGCCGAGCTTCGATGTCGGACCGAGGACGGATGTCATGGATGGCTGTCCGAAAGCGGAAGGCATCATGATGATGATCCGTTCTATGTCGCCGGACGTACTGATTGTGGACGAGGTGGGACGGCCGGAAGATGCGGAAGCGTTGGCCGAAGCGCTTCACGCCGGAGTTCGGGTCATCGCCACGGCGCATGGCTCAAGCATCGAGGATCTGGCTTCCCGCCCCGCCTTGTCGAAACTGTTCGAGGCCTCTTTCTTCCAGATGTACGCCGTGGTGAGGCGAAGTGAGCGCGGAATGGCTTTCCGCCTTTGGGACGGAAAGAGGAGAAGGGTGCAGGATCCGGAATGGAAGGGCAGGGAAGATTATGCTTAAAATTCTGGGAGCTGTCCTAGTCATAACGGCAGCCACGCTCTCCGGCTGGATTCAGGCCCGGCAGTATGCGAACCGGCCTACCCAGATCCGCAAGCTGATTCTGGCGCTCCGGCGGCTTCAGACGGAGATCATGTACGGCTTTACGCCTCTGCCTGACGCGCTCCAGCGCATCGGGGAACAGAGCGGCGATCCGATCAAGTCGATCTTCACCGGGGCTTCCACCGACATGAATCCGCCGTTCAACCGGACGGCGCAGGACAGTCTTCAGGCCGCCATTGAGAGCAACTGGAAGTATACGGCAATGAAAGCGGCGGAGAAGGATGTGCTGAACCAACTGAGCTTCACCTTAGGAACAAGCGACCGGAAGGACCAGCTCGGTCACATCGCGACTGCGGTCCGTCAACTGGAAAGCGAGGAAGCTGCGGCACGGGAAGAGCAAAACCGCTATGAAAAAATGTTCAAAAGCCTGGGGCTGCTGTGCGGAGCGTTCATCGTCATTTTGTTCTACTAAATTCTCAACCCTCCCTACTCCTGTTATCGCCTGTGAATATGATAGCGAGGTGCCAAATCAATGAACATAGAAGTGAACGCCATTTTTCAAATCGCGGGCATCGGAATCATTATCGCCATGATTCACACCGTACTGAAGCAGATGGGCAAGGAAGACATGGCCCATTGGGTGACACTGATCGGTTTCGTGGTCGTACTGTTTATGGTCATCCGGCTGCTCGACAGCCTGTTTCAGGAAATAAAATCGATCTTCCTGTTCCAGTAGGTGATATAAACCGTGGAAATGATTCAGATCGTAGGCCTTGGACTCGTAGCGACGGTGCTGATCCTGGTCATTAAAGAACAAAAGCCGTTGTTCGCTTTCTTGATCGCCGCATGCACCGGCATTTATATATTCATGTACCTGATCGGCAAGATTGGCGGAATTATTGAAGTGCTGGAACATCTCGCGGAATCTTCAGGAGTACAGATGATTTACCTGAAGACAATTCTAAAAATCATCGGTATTGCCTATATCGCAGAATTCGGAGCGCAAATCGTGAGAGACGCCGGACAGGAAAGCATCGCCTCCAAAATCGAGTTGGCAGGCAAAGTGTTAATTATGGTTTTGGCCATTCCGATTATAAGCATCATTATCGAGACAGTCATCAAACTGTTGCCGGCTTAAGCGAAGGTGGGACAAGAATGAAAACGAAGGATTCCGAATGGCGGCTGAAAACAATGTTCCTGATTATCTTCGGCTTTCTGCTTCTCTGGACGCCTGTCCGGGCGATGGCTGAAGGTCCGGCCGGGGATTGGATGCAGCGCCAGGCGGAGGAACTTCCCACCGATCAGGTGGAGACGTACTGGCAGAGTTTGATGAAAGATTACGGCGGGTTCTTCCCGGACGGGAATATGCCTTCCTTTATGGATATGCTCTTTTCTCAGGATCAAGGTTTTTCGGTTCAGTCGGGATTGACGGGGTTGCTGCGCTACATGTGGCAGGAGGTGCTGTATAACGGACACATTCTCGTGACGATCGTCCTCCTCTCCGTATTCAGCATGATTCTCGAAACGCTCCAATCCGCTTTCGAACGCAATCAGGTCAGCAAGATAGCCTATTCGATCTGCTACATGGTCATTCTTGTTTTGGCCATAAACAGCTTTAATGTCGCGATAAAGTACGCTACCGGTGCGATTACCGGCATGATCGACTTTATGATGGCGATGGTCCCTCTATTGTTCACGCTGCTGGCCTCCATGGGAAATGTGGTGACCGTGTCGGTAACACATCCGCTCGTCGTCTTCATGGTGCATACCGTCGGCACGGTAGTTCATTCCGTCGTGTTTCCGATGTTGTTCTTCTCGGCTGTCCTTCACATCGTGAGCTCCTTGTCCGACAAATATAAGCTGACTCAGCTCGCCAACATGCTGCGGACCATAGCGATGGCATTGCTCGGCATATTGCTGACGGTGTTTCTGGGAGTGATCTCGGTCAAGGGCATTACGGGTTCTGTAGCCGATGGCGTCACACTGAGAACAGCTAAGTATCTTACCGGCAATTTTGTTCCGGTGGTAGGTAAAGTATTTGCGGATGCAACGGATACCGTTATCTCAGCTTCCCTTCTTGTCAAGAACTCCATCGGGCTTGTCGGAGTGATCATCCTGCTATTCCTCTGCGCCTTCCCGGCGATCAAAATCCTGACGCTGGCGCTAATTTTCAATCTATCGGCCGCCGTTATGCAGCCGCTGGGAGGATCGCCGATCGTAACCTGCCTCGAGACGATAGGAAAAAGCATGCTTTACGTGTTTGCGGCGCTGGCGGCGGTGGGAATGATGTTTTTTCTGGCGATTACGATCATGCTTACGGCCGGCAATGTCACGGTGATGATGAGATGACCCGGAAAAGTTCGGGCGAGGATGTGAATGTGGAGTGGACTTTCTAGCGGAATGGCTGAAAGAAATTATAATCGTAGTTTTGATCGCGGTGTTTATCGATTTGCTGTTACCGAACCGCGCGATGGAACGGTATGTAAAATTTGTGGTCAGCTTGCTGATCTTGTTGACCCTGCTGTCTCCGGTCCTGCGAATCTTCTCCTCCGACGCGAAGCAGAAGATTGAAACCGCATTTGCGGGCAACTGGAGCGACCAGGACGGCGGGAATACTGCAAACAGCACAGAAGCAATCCTTCTACAGGGAGAGCAGCTTAGAAAGCAACAAGAAGCGGAAGCCCTGCAGTGGGCGGGCGAAGAGGCTGCGAGGCAAATGAAGGAACAGATAGAGCGGACAACGGGACTGCCGGTGGAACGGGTGACGGTTACTTTGACGGAAGAGAAGGCTGCTTCAAAGAAGGATGCTGACACAAAAACGGAAGGGACCGGGCCTTCTATTAAGCAAGTGGAAGTCGTCATGAGAGAGGTCTCGGAAGGATCGGAGCAGGCCGAAGCCGAGGAAAGCCGAAAAATCGAGATACAGCCCGTTGAGAAAGTGAAAGTGGATATTGACGGTGGTTCCGAGGGGTCCGTCAATCCAAGTGATAGCAAGAATTTGGATCCAGTGACAGAAAGCGATGATATTCAGGCCAGAGAGGCAATGGCCGAAACGGAAAACGCCATATCATCGAACCGTGAAGATCAGCTCGAGCAGCGGCAACTCCAGTCCATCCTGGAAGGGAAGGTCGAAGAGCTGCTGTATCGGGAATGGGGAATATCCCCGGAATTCGTTACCGTAAAGAGCGGAAACGGGAAATAACGTAAAGGGGGTGAGGCTGATGCCGGGATGGCTTAAGAAACTGGAGCAATGGATCGGCAAAGGCGCTGATGGTAAGAAACGGAGCCAGACTTTTCGTTTGCTGCTGATCGTAGGCCTGATAGGGCTGGCGATCATGCTGTTCAATTCTTTTGTCAATGTGAAACGGGTGGAGCCCGGCGGGGAGGGGAGAGAGCCTCCGGTCATGCAGGAAATGCCGGATTCAACCTTTGCCGGGGGCAGTCCGGATGACAGCTCCTTCTCAAAAATTGAACTTTCCTTGGAAAGCAAAACGAAAGAGATATTGGAAAAGATCGTTGGCGTCGGCGCGGTCGATGTGATGGTCACGATCGATTCCACGGAAGAGATCATCGTCCAGCGCAATATGAAAGATACCCAGGAAATGACGGAGGAGACTGACGCGGACGGTGGGAAACGAAATGTCACTCAGTACTCCCGCGATGGCCAAATCGTCACTTACGACGCCTCCGGGAATGAACAGCCCATCGTAACAAAGAAGATTAAACCTAAGGTCCGAGGGGTGCTGATTGTTGCCAGGGGCGCCGAAAACAAGACCGTCAAAGCATTGATTGTCGATGCCGTCGAGAAAGGGCTGAATGTTCCGGCTTACCGGATTTCCGTCGTTCCGCGGAAGCAAGCACAATAATATCCAATCTATTTATTAGGAGGAATATTCAATGAGATCGAAAAGACAAACGGTATGGCTGGTATCTATGCTTAGTTTGATGGTGGTTTTATCCGCATATTATCTCTTCACCGAGGACAGCCCGGCGAAAAATCAGGCAGCCGACGGCAAACAGGTGTCCACCATGGATAAGGGGATGACTCAGGAAACAGTAACTGACAGCGGCTTAGGCCAAGATGGGGAAGTGATTCTTTCGGAAGTCGTTACCGATGGCGAGCAAAGCCCGGTTATCACGGACGAAGAAGCCGCCACGGATCCTGTTGCAAATTCCGGGGGGGCTCCAGACACTGAAAAAACTGCCGATAGCTCAGATCCAGGTAAAGACAGTGCCGTAAAAGAATCGGATGGCAAAAAGGAAGAAGCGGCTGGGAAAGATGGCGATTCCTCCACTGCCGGAAATACGGGCACCGGTGATGAAGATGTGCTGAAGCTGCTGGAAACGCAGGGGGTAACTGCGACAGATTCTCTGACCGCTTATCAATTCCAACGTAATGCTGAGAACATGAAAAAGCAGGATGAATTGGTGCAAGCGATCAATGACGGAAGCAAAACGCTGGAAGAAGCGGCTATGGCTCAAAAAGAACTCAGTGCATTAGAAGAACGAGAAGAAAAAATATATTCGATCGAAGAAAAATTACAACAAAAATACGCGAATGCCGTTGTCGAAGAAACGGATAACAAATATAAAGTGCTTGTCGTAAGCGAAAAATTGGAGGCTAAAGACGCAGTAGGCATTATGGACCTGGTTATCAAGGAACTCGGCGTTTCCCAAGATAAAGTCAGTGTCCAATATATAACGCAATAGTGAACATTGAGCGGTAAATACAAGAAGATCGAATAATAGCGACAGGCGAAAAACGTGTCGTATGGAGAAGAGTCCAAGGAAATCTTGGACTCTTTCCATTTTAGTCGATTGTGATATAATACATAAAGTTAAGTGATGGGTTACTTCAAAATGTTTGATTTGAGAAGGCCAAGGCTTTGTTTGAAAAAGCTGAAGGAGTGAAAAAGCACATGTTTAAATTGGATGAAATCAAGGAATTGATTGAACTGTTGGACAAAACGTCCGTGCAAGAACTTGAAATTGAGAACGAAGGCGCTCGTCTATGCATTCGGAAGCCTATCAAGACCGAATTGGTCCAAGTGCAGCCGACGGTTGTTTCCGGAACCGCGCCTACAGCAGTACCGGCGGTATCGGCTCCGGCAGTAACTACAGAGCCCGAAGCAGCTGTAAGTCCTGGGGAAAAGGCAGCAAACCTACATACGATTGTGTCCCCAATGGTTGGAACGTTCTACCGGGCAGCATCTCCTGACGCTAATGCGTTTGTGAACATAGGAGATAAGGTAGGCGAGAAAACGACGGTTTGTATTATTGAGGCGATGAAGCTGATGAACGAACTGGAAGCCGAAATCAAAGGCGAAATTACCGATATTCTCGTAGAGAACGGACAACTCGTCGAATACGGACAGCCTCTCTTTCTGGTGAAGCCGGAGTAATTTGCGTACCTGCGGCTGCTTAATGAAGCGCGGTTAGCTTTCAAGGAGGATGGGAACTAGTGAAATTTCATAAAATACTGATTGCGAACCGCGGTGAAATTGCGGTTCGAATTATTCGTGCATGCCGCGAGCTGGGGATTTCCTCCGTCGCGGTATACTCAGAAGCGGACAAGGATTCTCTCCATGTCCGGCTCGCGGACGAAGCGTACTGCATCGGCCCGACCTTATCAAAGGACAGCTACCTGAACTTTACGAATCTGATGAGCGTGGCCACGTTGACGGAATGCGACGCCATCCATCCGGGTTACGGATTTTTGGCTGAAAATGCGGACTTCGCGGAAATTTGCGGCTCCTGCAACATCACCTTTATCGGTCCGTCTCCCGAAGCGATCACCAAAATGGGTGATAAAGCGGTGGCGAAGCAGACGATGAAGGAAGCGAACGTTCCGGTCATTCCGGGTTCCGACGGATTGGTTGACGATCTGGACCAAGCGATGGCGGTAGCCCGCGAAATCGGTTATCCGGTCATCATTAAAGCTACGGCCGGTGGCGGCGGTAAAGGTATTCGTATTGCCGAGGATGAGGAGTCGCTGGTCAAGCAGATCACGACGGCTCAACAAGAGGCGCAAAAAGCGTTTGGCAATGCCGGTGTCTACCTGGAGAAATTTTTGACGGGTATGAAGCATGTCGAGATTCAAATTATAGCCGATAAGCACGGGAATGCCGCTTATCTTGGCGAACGGGACTGCTCCGTGCAGCGACGTCGCCAAAAACTTGTCGAAGAAGCACCTTGTCCGGTGCTCTCTCCCGAAAAGCGTAAAGAAATGGGCGAAGCTGCCGTACGGGCGGCGCTGGCGGTAAATTACTCCGGTGCGGGTACGCTTGAGTTTCTGCTTGGTCCGGACGGCCAGTTCTACTTCATGGAAATGAATACGCGGATCCAGGTTGAGCATCCCGTTACGGAAATGGTCACTGGTATCGACCTCATCCAGGAGATGATTTCGGTTGCCGAAGGCAATCCGCTTTCCTTTACACAGGACGAAGTCAAGCTGAACGGCTGGTCGATCGAATGCCGGATCAATGCGGAGGATCCTTCCCGCAATTTCATGCCTTCTCCGGGCAAAATCGGATTTTACCTCGCTCCTGGCGGGCCGGGCGTTCGTGTTGACAGTGGGGCTTATCCGGGATATACCATCTCGCCATACTATGATTCCATGATCGCGAAGCTGATCGTATGGGGAGCTACCCGGGAAGAAGCGATTGCCAAAATGAAGCGGGCTTTGGCCGAATTCGCCATTGAGGGAATTCATACCACCATTCCGTTCCATCAGAAATTGCTGGAGCATCCCGTGTTCCTAAAAGGGGATTTTGACATTAAATTTTTGGAAGAACACGAGATTTAGAAACAAGTCTTCCGGTTTGTCATAATGACCCCGAAATGATATAGTATTTATAATAAGTGCGCGGTCTTTAGCTGTAAAATTGAGAGCTATAAAGGGAGCGTCATACTTATTGAGAGGCGGATGATAGAATGAGTTCTTTACCTACGGAATTCGAACGGACAGAGATCGGCGAGATTCAAATCGCACCTGAAGTGATTGAAGTAATTGCAGGTCTGGCCACCGTCGAAGTAAAAGGTGTAGCGGGCATGAGCGGCGGCTTTGCCGGCGGCATTGTCGAGCTGCTCGGACGGAAGAATTTGTCCAAAGGCGTCAAAGTGGAAGTAGGCCAGAAAGAAGCGGCCGTCGATGTATCCGTTATCGTAGAATACGGTCACAGGCTGCCTGAAGTGGCTACGGAAATCCAGCTTAACGTCAAGCGTTCTATTGAAACAATGACCGGGCTGACTGTGGTGGAAGTCAACGTACATATTCATGACGTTATTTTCAAAGCAGCGGAACGTAACGAAGAAATTGAATTGAGCCATCGGGTGAAATAATACCTGGCACCAAACCCCCGACCTCCGCGTCAGGGGTTTACTATAGTTTCAGACATTTGATAAGGGGGCTGTTCCCGTCGTGGCCAAAATTTTGGACAGACTTCTGCTGTTTGTATACAGCTTGAGTATCGCAATACTATCCGTATTAGCCATCCTTCTGCTTACGGATACGGTACCTTTTTCCCTAAGCAGTCTGGAGGAAGACAAAGGTCTTTTTATTGCGACAATTGTGGTTTCTGCGATCCTCTTCTTAATCAGCATCCGGTTCTTCTACATTTCAATTCGCCGCGACCGGCGCTCGCTTACGTCGATTGATCAGCGGACCGAATACGGCGATATTCAGATTTCCACCGAGACGATCGAGAATCTGTCCTATAAAGCGGCATCCCGCGTACGTGGCATCCGTGAAGTGAAAACGAGAATCCGGATTACGGAAGCGGGTCTGGACATTATGGTCCGGGCGATGGTTGACGGCGATTCTTCCATACCGGCCTTGACCGAAGAAGTGCAAAAGCAAGTTCATGATCATGTAGAGGAAATTACGGGGATACCGGTGTCTTATGTGTCGGTGTATATTGCGAACCTTGTCCAGTCGCCTGTCATGAAAAGCCGGGTTGAATAGGGGGAAGCGCCGTGTTTTGGAAGCAGTTGTGGGAGAGTCACAGGGGGCGCCTGCTCGGGCTGGCGGCGGCCGTGTTTTTATGCCCGATCTATCTGTTTTTCGGATTTTGGAACATGATGTTCTGCGCCCTCTTACTGTTTGTCGGGTATACCGTCGGCAAGTACAAGGATTTGGACCAAGGGTCCTTCTTGCCATGGGGGGAACTGAAGAACTGGCTGGCTTCGCGCTGGCGCCCATTTAAATGATTCCTGTGATATGCTTTCTCCGGAAAAAGAGCACCGTCTTCATCTTGCCCGTTTTGTGGAGAGAGCATGTTACAGGTTTTTTTGCGTAATGAAGGCCGTTGTAAATTTTCAGAAGGCTCATCTTTTTATAATAAGGAAATTGTGATGATCCAAGCGTTTTTGGCTCATCATTAAGATAGGTTCAACTTAATCAAGGAGGCAGTCCATGAAACGGAGATTGGCGAGAGAAATTGCGGTGCAAAGTTTGTATCATATGGAAATGAACGAGGTTGAAGCTGAGGAAGCGGTGACGATGCTGTTGGCCGAAGCGGCCGGCGAGAATGAGGGAGAAGTCGAGGTTACCGATTTGACCGGGGCTAAAGCCAAGGATTTCATTTTGGAGCTTGTGAACGGAACGTGGAGCCGGAAGGAAGCGATCGACGGACTGTTGTCCGATTATTTGAAAGGCTGGCAAATCAGCCGCTTGTCCAAGGTTGATCGTCAAGTACTCCGTCAAGCCGTGTATGAAATGATTTTCCGTGATGATGTTCCCGGGAAAGTAGCGGTGAATGAAGCGATTGAGCTTGCCAAACATTTCGGTACAACGGAGTCCGGCAAATTTGTCAACGGTGTGCTCGGTAAGATGATACAGGACTTGGATCAGCTTAAGGCCAAGATCTAAACATATATAAACAAGCCATAAAAGGAGAGGATATCATGTCAGCACCACTCATTAACGGTAAACAAGTTTCGGAAGAGATCCGGGGAGCGCTTCGCGGCGAGGTCGAGCTTCTGACGAAGCAGGGATTAACCCCTGGTCTCGCGGTTGTTCTCGTCGGGGAAGATCCGGCTTCTCAGGTATATGTCCGGAATAAAGAGAAGGCATGTCATGACCTCGGCTATTACTCGGAGGTTCATCGTCTGTCTGCATCGACGACCCAAGAAGAGTTGTTGGCTCTTGTGGACAAGCTTAACCGCCAAGACAATATTCACGGCATACTCGTGCAATTGCCGCTGCCTAACCATATAGATGAGAAGTCCGTGATCAATGCGATTGCTGTGGAAAAAGACGTAGACGGCTTCCATCCAGTGAACGTCGGAAACCTCGTGATCGGGGACGACAGCCTGCTGCCGTGTACACCGGCAGGAGTGATTGAGCTCATCAAGCGGACAGGAATTGAAATGGCCGGAAAGCATGCCGTAGTTATCGGCCGCAGCAATATTGTCGGCAAGCCGGTATCCCTTCTTTTGCAGCGGGAGAACGCCACGGTGACGATGTGTCATTCGCGGACGGCCAACATGAAGGAATTGACGCAGCAGGCGGATATTCTAGTAGTGGCAATCGGGCGGGCCAACTTTGTTGACGCGTCGTACGTGAAGCCCGGTGCTGTGGTTATCGATGTGGGCATGAACCGTTTGGAGAACGGCAAACTGGCCGGCGACGTGGATTTTGAATCCGTGAAGGAAGTTTCCGGTCCGATTACGCCGGTACCTGGCGGTGTGGGACCGATGACGATCACGATGCTGATGCAAAATACGCTGATCGCGGCAAAACGGTTAGGCGGACTGGCTTAGTAAGAACATTAGGACGCAGGCCAGAGCGGAAAGGGGGAAAGCCCCGTGGAACAGCGCGTTTTATCCATCAAAGAATTGAACCGGTACATCCGGATGAAAATGGAGTCGGACACCTTATTGTCCGAGGTGTGGATTCGCGGCGAGATTTCGAATTTCACGCACCACTCGAGCGGACATATGTACTTTACGTTGAAGGATGAAAGCAGCCGGATCAAGAGTATCATGTTCGCAACGCATAACCGGCGGCTTCCTTTCATTCCGAAGGAAGGCTCCCGGGTAATCGCCCGGGGGAACGTCACGGTTTACGAGCGGGACGGCCAATACCAGTTCTATGCGACGCATATGCAGCCGGACGGCATCGGCAGTTTGTACCTGGCTTACGAACAATTAAAGAACAAGCTGGAAGCCGAAGGTCTGTTTGCACCGGGACGGAAGCGGGCGTTGCCGCGGTTTCCGCATGTGATCGGCGTTATTACATCGCCGACCGGAGCGGCTGTCCGCGACATTCTTACGACGCTGCAGCGCCGTTATCCGCAGGCTTCCGTCGTCCTGTACCCGGTGTTGGTGCAGGGGAAGGGAGCGGCTCCTTCGATCGTCAAGGCGATCCGGACGATGAACGAGAGCGGCGAGGCCGACGTCTTGATCGTCGGCCGGGGCGGCGGCTCGCTGGAAGAGCTGTGGGCGTTCAATGAAGAGCCGGTCGCGCGCGCGATTTACGAATCGGGGATCCCGGTCATTTCGGCCGTAGGGCACGAAACGGACTTCACCATCGCCGATTTCGTCGCGGACTTGCGCGCCGCTACGCCCACCGCCGCCGCTGAGCTCGCCGTGCCGCACACGGCCGAGCTGAAGGCGCAGCTGCGCCAGCGCGAGCAGATGCTGCAGCAGGGCCTGCAGCATCGCCTGGCTCAGGCGCGCGAGCGGCTCCGCCGGCTCCAGCAGTCGCCGGCCATGCGACAGCCGCAGCGGGCGCTGCTCCAGCACGCGGAGCGGCTGGATACGCTGAAGACGCGGCTGCAGGCGCGGATGATGTCCCGCAAGGAGCTGACGGATGCCCGGCACGGCCGGTTGCATCAGCGTCTGCTGCGGTACCATCCGCAGGAGAGCTTGCTCTTCGCGAAGCGTCGCCAGAGCGAAGGAGACCGGCTGCTCCGCCAGGCGATGACCGCCCTCCTGCGGGACAAATCACAGCAGCTGACGTCCGGAATCCGTCAGTTGGATATGTTGAGTCCTTTGAAGGTTATGGGACGGGGATACAGCCTGGTGTATGACGAACAAGGCAAAAAGCTGATCAAATCGATGAATGATGTGGAACCCGGCGACATGGTGAAGGTTAAAGTTACCGACGGGGAACTGGATTGCCAAGTATGGGGCATGCGGAAAGGAGCAGGTGAAGATGGCGGAGGAACAACAGGGTCTTAATTTTGAAGAGGCGATGAATCAGCTGGAAGATATCGTTTCCCAACTGGAGCGGGGAGACGTGCCGTTGGAACAGGCGATCGATCTGTTCCAAAAAGGTATGCAGCTGTCACAGCTTTGCAGCCAGAAGCTGTCACAGGTGGAGCGCAAGATCGAAATGATCGTGGAAACGGACGGAGAGATCACCAAGAAGCCGTTCAATTCATTGGCAGAGGAGAGCGATTCGCTTGGATAAGGCTTCGGGTACTTCGATTCAAAGCTATATCGGAGAGATTTCGGGGCTGGTCGGTTCCCGGCTCGAGGAGTTTCTGCCGGGAGCCTGGAACGTACCTGAACGGCTTGCGAAGTCGATGCAATACTCACTGATGGCCGGGGGCAAACGGCTGCGGCCGTTGCTCGTCGTTGCCGCGGCGGAGTCGCTGGGAGCGAGCCGTGAGGCTGCGCTGCCCGTCGCCTGCGCCGTGGAAATGGTACATACCTACTCGCTGATCCATGATGATTTACCTGCAATGGATGACGATGATTACCGGCGCGGCAAGCTGACGAACCATAAAGTGTTCGGGGAAGCAATGGCGATCCTAGCGGGTGACGGACTGTTGACCCATGCTTTTTACAATGTCGTTCAAGCCTCGCGCCAGTATGGAATCAGCGCCGAAAGCGTTCTGTCGATCATTGAAGAACTCGCCGTATATGCCGGACCATCCGGTATGGTAGGCGGCCAGGTTGCGGACATGGAAGGTGAACAGGGACTTACCGATCTGGAACAGCTTCGGTATATCCACGAGCATAAGACCGGGGATCTAATCGTCTTCTGTTTGAAGGCCGGAGGCCGGATCGCGTCCGCCTCGGAAACGCAGCTCGCCGCACTCGAAACTTACGGGCGTTCGATCGGTCTCGCTTTTCAAATTCAGGACGACATTCTGGATCTTGTGGGCGATGAGACCAAGCTCGGCAAAAAAACGCAGAGCGACGTGAAGCAAGGAAAGGTTACCTATCCTTATTTTATAGGCCTGGAGGCATCTCGCGCCGAAGTGGACCGGTTGACCCGATCCGCCAAAGACGCGATAACCGAAGGTAACATTCCGAACCCGGATCATCTGCTGGCCATCGCCGATTATTTATTGCAGAGAGATCATTAATGGGGTCATTTTCGACAATTCCGGATCATGTGCTATAATAAAGGCTATTATCAACAAGTTGATGTTTTAAACTTACACAGACAGAAATCCATATAGGAAAGCGGGGAATTTGGGTGCTGCTTTCGCAAATTAAAGGGCCCGGCGATTTGAAGTCATGTTCGATTGAGGAATTGACTCCGCTTGCGGCCGAAATTCGCCAATTTTTAATTGAAAAGCTCTCAATCACGGGTGGACATTTAGCTCCCAATCTGGGCGTGGTCGAACTGACCATCGCGCTGCATTATTGTTATAACAGCCCGCAGGATAAGTTTATTTTCGACGTAGGCCATCAGGCTTACGTGCACAAAATTTTAACCGGCCGGATGGACCGTTTCGATACGCTGCGGAAGCAAAACGGACTTTGCGGCTTTGTGAAGCGTTGCGAGAGTGAGCATGACGTCTGGGAAGCCGGTCATAGCAGCACTTCTTTGTCGGCGGCCATGGGTATGGCTTTGGCTCGTGATCTTAAAGGTGAGCAGCACAAAGTGGTAGCCGTTATCGGAGACGGAGCGCTTACCGGAGGCATGGCCTTCGAGGCACTGAACCATATCGGGCACGAAAAGAAGGATCTCATGGTGATCCTGAACGACAACGAAATGTCGATCGCGCCTAATGTCGGCGCCATGCACAATTATTTGACCAAAATCCGTTCGGACCGCAATTATTTGCGTGCGAAGGACGAAGTGGAACAATTGCTCAAGAAGATTCCTGCCATTGGCGGCAAGCTGGCGAAAACGGCCGAAAGAGTAAAGGACAGCCTGAAGTATTTAATGGTATCCGGCGTGCTGTTCGAAGAGCTCGGGTTCAAGTATTTAGGACCGGTCGACGGGCATGATCTTCCAGGGCTTATCGACTCTTTTAATCAGGCTAACAATGTTAAAGGCCCTGTACTTGTTCATGTACTGACTACGAAGGGCAAAGGATATACGCCTGCGGAGGAAGATTCCTTTAAGTGGCATGGGATTACTTCCCCGTACAAAATCGAATCGGGCCAGCTGCTGAAGGCCGTTGGAAATCCAATGTATACCGAGGTATTCGGGGAGACGCTGATCGAGCTGGCCGAACAGGACGATCGAATCGTTGCGGTAACTCCGGCTATGCCTGGGGGTTCCGGATTGGTTAAATTCGGCGAGCGGTTCCCTGGACGAATGATCGATGTAGGGATCGCCGAACAACATGCAGCCACGATGTGTGCGGCGATGGCGCTGGAAGGGATGAAGCCGGTCTTTGCCGTGTATTCCACCTTCATGCAGCGTGCATATGATCAGATCGTTCATGACATCTGCCGTCATAATGCGAATGTCATGTTCGCCATCGACCGGGCAGGATTTGTCGGAGCCGATGGGGAAACGCATCAGGGCGTTTTCGATATCGCCTTTTTGCGCCACATTCCGAACATGGTACTCATGATGCCAAAAGATGAGAATGAACTGCGCCATATGATGAAGACGGCTTTGGAATACAACGACGGGCCGATCGCATATCGGTACCCACGCATCAATGTTCCTGGTGTTCCTCTGGACGAGAAGCTGGTTCCGATTCCAATCGGAAGCTGGGAAATGCTTCGCGAAGGTGAAGGGCTGGTCATCATGGCCGTTGGACCGATGGTTCAGGTCGCCGAGGAAGCCGCCGAAATGCTGAAACGGGAAGGCATTCAGGCCGCGGTGGTCAATGCCCGGTTCTTGAAGCCGCTGGATGATAACATGCTGCTGAGTCTGGCTCGTCGTCCCGGAAAAATGATCGTACTGGAAGAGGCGTCCCAAGCCGGCAGTCTGGGCAGCGCGGTGCTGGAATTTTATGCGGAGCACGGACTTTCAGGTCTCGATATCAGCCTGATGGGAGTTCCGGACCGATTCATTGAACACGGAAGCATCAAGGAACAATTGCAGGAAGTCGGTCTGACGGCGGAGAATGTTGTCGGTGAAGTTCTTAAGTACCGCTCCGGCCAGCAGTTTGCATTCGGCAAGAAAGCGAAGCCTTTTTAAGCTAAACGAGATATGAAGAACCATAAATCAAGAATGATTCAACAGCTTTTAAAATAGGGATGGTGAATGCTCGCAGACGGACTCTCCGTCCGCGAGTTTCTCCTTTCACCGGGAAAAGTCAGGAGAATTCGATGTCTGTATCCAAAGAACGTATCGATGTCCTGCTTGTGGAGCAGGGCTTTTTTGAAAGCAGGGAGAAGGCGAAAGCCGCGATCATGGCGGGTCTCGTTCTCAGCGGGTCGGAGAGGATCGAGAAAGCCGGAACAAAGGTACCCCGTGATATTCCGCTAACCGTAAAAGGATCGGTCCATCCCTATGTGAGCAGGGGCGGGCTGAAGCTGGAAAAGGCGCTTAGAACATTCGGCATTGATTTGAAAGGGCGGACTATGCTCGATATCGGATCCTCGACCGGAGGCTTTACGGATTGCGCTCTGCAAAACGGAGCCGATTACGTATATGCCATCGATGTCGGATATAATCAGCTCGATTGGTCGCTTCGGAACGACGAGCGCGTCAATGTGAAAGAACGGACCAACTTCCGGTATATGACGCCCGATGATTTGGATGGGCCGACACCGGATTTCGCAAGCATCGACGTTTCGTTTATTTCGCTGAAAATCATTCTGCCTCCCTTGCTGGAATTGCTGAAGCGGCCGGCAGATGTCGCGGCGTTGATCAAGCCGCAGTTTGAAGCGGGACGTGACAAGGTGGGGAAATCCGGCGTAGTTCGCGATTCCAAAGTGCATCTTGAGGTGCTGGAAACGGTGCTTGGTTTCGCTGTGGAGCTTGGTTTTGCTCTGAAAGGACTCACGTTTTCCCCGATTACCGGCGGTGAAGGCAACATTGAGTTTTTGGCGCATTTCGGCCTGAACGAAGAGCCGGGTTCAGACGAAACAGGACCGGAGCAAATAACCGAAATGTCACGGCGCGTGATTGAGGAAGCCGCGCGGACATTTCATGCGAACCCGTCGAAATGACGGGTTTTTGATTTTTGGATATTGCCAACGGAACAGGCGTTCCCCTATAATATAAATATCTCGAGACATGACTTTATTGCTGACCTATATATTGTTCCTGATTGACAGGAGCTGAGGATTCTTGCGTCGAATAAGTCAGTTGAGGTGATTGAGTTATGGGGGATTATTCCGACGGTCTGCTGATGGTTGTCATTGCGGGGATCGCGCTGTATCTCGGCTATCGCGGTTTCCGCTCATGGGTCCGCAAGCCGTTTACTTTGCGCTCAGGGATCGGATTCATGATGAACGAGGAGATTGTGGAGCATCCGGCCGTAGATGTGCTGGAGACAGCCGGTTATGAGGTGGTCAGCGACAAGCTGAAGGTACCGCTTGCTTTTAAAGTGGATGGCCAAATTCTCCATAGCCGATTGTTTATCGACTATATCGCGGTCAAAGATGGGGAATTCTATCTGGTAAGAACCGCGCGGGAACGATTGCCCATCGAATGGACAGGCAGCGGCCTCCGAAGAGATCTGTTACCTTATCTGCTGTTGTATCCCGATTGTGCGGGATTGCTGTATGTGGATAGTGAGCAGGGAACCCTCAAAGAAATTGCCTTAACGACAGACGAAGATGAAGACGAATCAGCCCATGAAGGGCCATGGAGGACGTTATGAAGGGTCAAAGACATATCAAAATACGTGAGATTATAGCAAACAAGGAAATAGAAACCCAGGACGAGCTGGTCGAAGCGCTAAGGAATGCGGGTTTTCAAGTAACCCAAGCCACGGTGTCCAGGGATATTAAAGAGCTTATGCTGATCAAGGTTCCGACGGATGACGGCAGATATAAGTATTCCATGCCGACCGCACAGCGGTACAATCCGGTTCAGAAGCTCCAACGCGCTTTGGTCGACAGCTTTGTTCATATCGATCATACCGGCAATCTTGTCGTCGTGAAATGCCTTCCAGGGACAGCCAACTCGGTCGCCGTCCTGCTCGACAATATGGAATGGCCGGATTTGCTCGGTACGATATGCGGGGATGATACGATCCTGATGATTTGCCGGGATGAGGAATACAGTCAGTTCGTGATCAAACAGATCATGAACTTCATTTCATAAGTAATACCTTCTATATTTTTGCGTTCGAAGGGAGTTGTCGTTGCGTGCTGGTCCATTTAAGTATACGTAATTTGGCTGTGGTTGAAGCGGTGGATATTACGTTCCATCCGGGGTTTCATGTATTGACCGGGGAGACTGGCGCCGGTAAATCGATCATAATTGATGCCCTCGGGCTTATTGCCGGCGGTCGCGGTTCCGCGGATTTGATCCGTTACGGCTGCGATAAGGCCGAAATGGAGGCTTCATTTGACTTGCCTGAAGGCCACTCTGTTTGGGCCACTCTGGCAGAGTTCGGCATCGGGGGCGACCCTGCCGAGTCGCTGATCATCCGGCGGGAAATCAGTGCCCAAGGGAAAAGCACGGCCAGAATCAATGGACAGCTCGTTAATTTAACGATGCTCCGTCAAATCGGGGAAAGCCTGATTAATTTACACGGACAGCATGAACACCAAACCCTGCTCCGACCCGAACGCCATCTTGAGCTTCTGGATGCCTACGGAGCGAATGAGATCGGGCCCGTTAAAGCGGAATACCAGGAAGCTTATTCGGGTTTCGTTAAGGTAAACAAGGAATGGAATGAGCTCCGTAATACGAGCCAGCAGGCATTGCAGATGCTCGATCTGTATCGTTTTCAGCTGGAGGAAATTTCTGCGGCGGGTTTAAAACTCGGAGAAGATGAATTGCTTTCGGAAGAAAAGGTCAGACTATCCCATAGCGAGAAAATGATGGATTCCATCTCTCAGGCCTATGACATGTTGTACGGAGCTCAGGGGCTTGAGGCGGTAGCCAAGGCGATCTCACGGTTAAACGAGGTTGCGTCTTACGACAGCAAACAGGTTAATCCGCTGCTTGAGCAGCTTCAATCCGCTTATTATCAGCTGGAGGATGCTTCGTTCAGTTTGCGGTCTTACCGCGAGAACATCGAATTTAATCCCGAAAGACTGGAAGAAGTGGAAGACCGGCTGAATATGATCTCCACCTTACGCCGCAAATACGGGGACAGCGTGGAAGGGATTTTGGAATATTACGATAAAATCCGGCGAGAAACGGATACACTTGAAAATAAAGACGAACTTTTGGAACAGCTTCAACTCCGTCGGGAAAAGCTGCTTACAGGATTGATGGAAAAGGCAGTTAAATTAAGCGAGGTACGCGCCAGAAAGGCAGACGAATTAGCCGGTCAGATTGAGAACGAGCTGAAGGACCTGCAAATGGGCAGAACTTCCCTCCAAGTGAAGTTGGCTTGGAATGAAGATCCTCACGGTATTGAATGGAATGGTCAGAAGTTGCGTCCGGGCAAGCAAGGGATCGACAACGCTGAGTTTCTGATTTCCCCGAATCCGGGCGAGCCGCTCCGGCCGTTAAGCAAAATTGCCTCCGGAGGAGAGCTGTCGCGGATTATGCTGGCGCTCAAGAGCATTTTTGCAAGGCATGACGAGGTGCCCGTACTTATATTTGACGAAGTGGATACCGGGGTCAGCGGGCGTGCGGCTCAGTCGATCGCAGAGAAGCTGTACCGTTTGTCTCAGACATGCCAGGTGTTCTCCATCACGCATTTGCCGCAAGTGGCTTGCATGGCGGATCAACAGTATCTGATCGAGAAGGTTGTCGAGGAAGGCCGGACGATGACCCGTGTTGAACAGCTTTCGGAAGAAGAGCGGGTAATGGAGCTGGCCCGTATGCTCGGAGGCGTAGAAATTACGGAAAAAACGAAGCATCATGCCCAGGAAATGCTGAATTTGGCCAAGGCGCAGAAGTTCCCGGTTTAAAGGGAAGTGGTGTGCCGGGACAATGATTGACAGTAATAAAAGGCCTGACCCGGGGTATCTTATAGGTACGCAATTGGCGACCACCTTTTCGTCAAGCGAAAGAAGCTAAGGGAGCGTGAAAGCCGTTGAACCCGAACCTCAGGAAAAGACTGCTCGGCCTTTTATTTGCCTTCTTCTTTTGTTTTCTTGGTACCTCCGCGGCTGAAGGCCGCCTACCGCAACTGCCCGATGAACTTCGTTTGTTTCAAGGGCAGGGCCGGCAAATCCATTTGGCTTTGCCGGTACAGGCAAGCGTCAGTGTAGATCGGCCCGACGTCGTCATGCTGAACGGTCAAGCGGTGCCGACCATGAAGGTATCCTTAGGAGACCCGCTAAACTTATCGTCCTTACACAGCGGAGAAGCCAAGCTTCGCATGAAATTATTCGGTCAAATCCCCCTCAAAACCGTAAAGGTTAATGTAATTCCCGATTTGAAAGTCATCCCCGGCGGTCAAACCATCGGCGTCAAAGTGAAATCGGCCGGAATCTTGATTGTCGGCCATCACCAAGTAAATGACAATAACCGGAGAGTCTCCCCGGGTGAAGCCGCCGGATTGCAGGTCGGCGATTTAATTACGCACATTGACGGCGTTCAATTGAAGGACGTTAAAGATGTTGCCGAAATTGCCGGAAAAGCGGGAAAAGCAAACAAACCGATGAAAATCACTTATAAGCGGAGCGGAAAATCGTTTAACACGTCGTTGACCCCCGCTTTTGACGGGCAGGACCGTGCCTGGAGGATGGGTCTGTACATCCGGGATTCGGCGGCCGGTGTCGGCACGTTGACGTTTTATGCGCCGGATCAGGGCGTGTACGGGGCCCTGGGACATATTATTACGGATATGAATACCCAAACTCCGATTGTCGTGGGCAGCGGAGAAATTCTTCAATCGAGCGTAACTTCGATTTCCAAGAGCGAGAGCGGCGAACCTGGTGAAAAACGCGCGCACTTCGTTAAGGAAGGAAAGATATTGGGGAATATTGAGCGCAACACGCATTTCGGCATTTTCGGGAAGATGGGGCAGAACCCTGACCATAGCGTGTATCAAGCGCCGATTCCGGTCGCCTTCTCTGATGAGGTCAAAGAGGGTCCGGCTGAAATTTTGACGGTCGTCGAGGGGCAAAAGGTGGAAAGATTCAAGGTCGAAATCGTTCATGTATCTAAGCAAAACGCCCCGGAGACCAAAGGGATCGTGCTTAGAATTACCGATCCGAGACTGATCGATAAGACCGGCGGGATTGTCCAAGGAATGAGCGGAAGTCCAATCATTCAGAACGGTAAGTTAATCGGCGCGGTAACCCATGTTTTTGTCAACGATCCGCGTTCCGGTTACGGATGCTTTATTGAATGGATGCTTCAAGATGCCGGCATTTTGCAAGGAAATCAGAGCTCTTCCCAAAATCTTAAGGCGGGTTAATCGCCTTAAGATTTTTGCTTTAAATCGGATTGTACGATGGTTTTTGTCGAATAAAAATGAATCAGATAAAATTGTGTAAATAAATGTATCATTATATATCAACATAATAAAAAAATAAAGAAAAATAATTTTCGACAGAAGGAATTTACTTTTGCGTGTCGAATCCTTATTCTGGAAGAAGAGAAAATAAAAATACTTAATCATTTTACTTAAGGAGGACAAAAGTCGGTGCAGAAAATTGAAGTGTTATTGGCGGATGATAATCGGGAATTTACAAATTTGCTCGCGGAATATATTTCGGGGCAGGACGATATGGTCATCTCGGGGATTGCATACAATGGTGAAGAAGTGCTGGAGATGATCGACAATGCTCCAAAAGTTCCGGACGTGTTGATTTTGGACATCATCATGCCGCATTTGGATGGACTCGGTGTATTGGAGCGTTTGCGCGACCTTAATTTGAACCCGCAGCCGAAAATCATTATGTTGACCGCTTTCGGCCAGGAGAATATCACACAACGTGCCGTCCAGCTCGGGGCATCGTATTACATCCTCAAACCATTTGATATGGAAGTTCTGGCTAACCGGATTCGCCAACTTGTCGGCGTACAGACGTCCAGTGGAACTACATCCACGCCATTTACGAAATCCAATGTGGTGCCGTTAGGAAAAGGAAAGAATCTGGATGCAAATATTACGTCAATCATTCATGAAATCGGAGTTCCTGCACATATTAAGGGATATCAGTATTTGCGCGAGGCAATAACAATGGTCTACAATAACATCGAAATTTTGGGGGCTATTACAAAAACTTTGTATCCGGCGATCGCAGAAAAGTTCAAAACGACACCATCCCGCGTCGAACGCGCCATTCGCCACGCGATCGAAGTCGCTTGGACGCGCGGCAATATCGACTCCATTAGCCATCTTTTCGGATATACAATCAACATCAGCAAATCCAAACCGACGAACTCCGAGTTCATCGCGATGGTGGCTGATAAGCTGAGAATTGAGCATAAGGTGTCGTGAAAGGATCCGTTCCCCAAAAGGGATAAGGAATAACGGGTTAAAATGATGCAGACATCCAGAACGACTTTGCATACAGATATCAATATCATGTTGCATGCCGTATTTTTAGCTGTGAATCTCCTTTATTGGTTAAGGCTTACTCAACCAGTAGAGGAGATTTTTTATTATTTAAGCATTGACAATATATACCGTTAAGACTATTCTATATATGAGCATATGCTCATATACGAATTCAGGAGTGATTCATGATGGATAAAAATACGCATTCTTTTTTAACGGACACTACCATTGACAGTGTATCGACGATTTTTAAAGCATTGGCCGATCCGACGCGTATCCGGATTCTATACCTACTGTCGGAGGAAGAGTGCTCCGTTACGCACATGACTGAGGTTTTGGGGTTATCGCAATCCGCCGTTTCTCACCAACTAAGCTTTTTGCGGAATTTGCGGCTTGTGAAATTCAGAAGATCCGCAAATACGATGTATTATAGCTGCGATGATGATCATGTTATTTCGTTGTTAAGTCAAGCGATCGAGCATGCCAATTGTGATGAGGGAGGCGAAGGACATGCATAATCATAAAAATCATGATCACAATCATGGCCATCATAACCATTCCCATGGTCATTCTCACAGCCATGCTCATGGACATCATCACGGAGATCATCATTCAGCAAGATCGGGCAACAAGAAAGGCATTCTCATTGCACTGCTAATTACGGCCTCGATAGCTGTTCTGGAGTTTTTTGGAGGGTTGATTACCAACAGCTTGGCCTTGCTCTCCGACTCAGGTCATATGCTCAGCGATGCCAGTTCTCTGGTGCTAAGTCTTATTGCGATCTGGTTTGCCGCACGCCCGGCATCTTCCCGGAGAAGCTTCGGTTATTACAGAACCGAGATTCTCGCCGCTCTGCTAAACGGGATTACCTTGTTCGTCATCGCCGGTTTTATCATCAGGGAAGCCTACGGCAGATTTTTCGATCCGCCGACTGTGTCCACCGGGCCTATGATGCTGATTGCCTTTATCGGTTTGGCTGCAAATCTGGCAAGTGCCTGGGCGCTGCTTAAGAAAGGCGATGTTAAAGGAAATATCAACTACAGGAGCGCTTATTTGCACGTCCTGGGTGATGCGCTGGGATCTGTGGGGGCTATCTTGGGCGGTATCGTAATGTGGGCCTTCGGCTGGTATATTTTTGATCCGATCATAAGTGTTCTTGTCGCATTGTTGATTCTTAAAGGGGCATGGGGCGTCATAGTCCAGTCGCTGCACGTGCTGATGGAAGGAGTGCCTGCATCCATCGACCAGAACAAGGTCAAGGAAGATTTGGAGCGTATTATGGGTGTCCAAGAGGTTCACGATTTGCATATTTGGTCGATTACTTCGGGTATGGATTCTCTTAGCTGCCATTTAGTGATCGGTGAGCAAGAGGATCAGCAAAGGATATTGCAGGAGGCGTTATCGATGTTGGAGGAGCAATATCGGATTACTCACGCCACGGTTCAAATTGAAACTCCGTTGATTCGCCATTCACCACTGCTGGTGTAGGAGATGAAGGAAATGGATATCAAAGACGTGATCAGTCTAATTCTATTTTTTACTTTCGTTATAAGTTATTTCATGAAACTCGTTCTGTTATCCAGAAGAAATCGGATTTCCGCCAATGTATTGGGCAAAGGAAACAAGCCGCCTGCTACTGTGATCGTTGAAACGGCTGTCAAAATATCTTCGTTTTGTTGGGCTATCCTATGGTTCTTGAACAGCTTGGGGATCGGGAATTATCGTTCCATCTCATTTGCCCGTCCTGTCGGATGGATGGGGGTTATCGTGGCCGGTATCGGTTTGAGCGTGTTTATCGCGGCGATGCTGTATATGAAAACATCCTGGCGTATTGGCATCGATAAATCCACCGAAACGTCACTAGTAACGAACGGCATATACCGTTATAGCAGAAACCCGGCTTTTACCGGCTTCGACCTGATGTTTATCGGCTTCATGATGATGTACCCAAACCTGCTCGCGCTTATAGTCGGTGTCTGCAATTTGCTCTTCTTCCATCTGCTGATCATTCAGGAAGAAAGACATCTGAAGCATACTTTTGGAGAAACCTACAACCGGTATGCCCGCGATACGCCCCGTTATCTGTGGTTTATATAAACATTTGTACGTGGTACAATGAACATGTTTTGAGCCAGAGATTGAGGAGGGGATAAGATGCCGGACAACAACGATTTGAACTTGGGTCCCCATCTGGAGTTATTGCAGCATCCCGCTTTAAACAAAGAAGAGCAGGACCTGATTAAGGAGCTTATAGAAAAGACGCAAAGCCTGCATGCGGAGAATGTCAGGCTGCGTAAAACAATTCTCCGGCTTTCCGCAGGGAGCAGCCCGAGAATGTCCAGCAAGCTGAGAGACGCCTTGTATGAATAAGGCGAAACCATCATAAGAAAAACGTCTATCGATGTACTTTCACGGAAGCCAGACCGCGTTTAGCGGAAGTTTTTCTTGCGATATCAGGCAGCTAATGCTACGAAGTTTATACATTCTGACATCTAAAAAAAATCTTTCCCACGGAATTGCGCGGGAAAGATTTTTTAATTGCCGGATTTGTCCGGTTCCTGTTCCGTTGGGTCGTCTTTCGTTCGAAGGCCGCGTTGACCGCCCGTTCGCGGGAACATAATCCCGGCCGCGATTTCGAAGATTGTGCTAAAGGTAAGACCGATACCTGCGAACACGTAAACCATCGTGAATACTTTTCCAAGTGAGGTTTGAGGGACAAATTCGGGATGGCCGACTGTAGTCAGGGTAACTACACAGAAATAAAGGGCGTCGAGCCAAGGTAGATGTTCCACTTTAACATAGAATAAGGTACCCGATAACAAAGTGGCTGCGATCAGGAAGATCAGCACTTGAAAATGATGCTTCTTGAACGAATGACGCAGGCCGCTGAGCAGGCGTTTTAATGTCAGTACAAAAGATAGCATGTCCCACTCCTTACGACTCGTTCAGCTAGACTTATGATTCATTCAACCGGCAATTCAGGGCCGTGTTTCTGCAGCCTGCTTGCGGGCTTTTTTTCTAGGTCCGACGTAGTTCCGCTTGCGGTCCCTGAAGAAAATCCAGCCTCCAAGAAATCCGATACCGACCGCAAACAGCAGCAGGCCGACCGTAAAGTTCAACCAGTCGAACGTAACGGCGGAGAGAGTATCGTCTCCATGATCGGACATATATATAAACAAAGCGTCCTTCATCTTCAAAAAGCCGGTCATGGCCGCGATGCCGGGGATGACCAAAATGATGACGGCGATAAACCTGGAGATCATCAGTTTCATCGGATCAGGCTACTTCCTTTCGTCAAAACTTTTTTTTATTATCATACCGTTTTCTTTAAATTCTGTCCATTTAGTAGCTTATTTGTATTAGGCTAAAAACAAGGTACAATGGTAAAAGATTATTATTCAATAAGAATGGTGGAGTGTAAATTATGACTATTTCATGCGATGTGGCGGTACTCGGCGGCGGAACCGGAGGTTATATCGCGGCGATCCGCGCGGCCCAGCTTGGCAAGGAAGTCGTGATTATAGAACAGGACAAGCTTGGCGGAACCTGCCTGCACCGGGGCTGTATTCCAAGCAAGGCGCTGCTTAGAAGCGCGGAGCTTTATGCCCAGATGAAAGATAGCGCCAGTTTCGGAATTGAGACGAGCGGCGTTACTCTGGTATTCCCGAAAGTGCAGGAGAGAAAACAGGGAATCGTCGATCAGCTACATAAAGGCGTTCAATATTTGATGCGTAAAAATAAAATCCAGGTTCTCCAAGGGAAAGGCCGGGTTATCGGACCTTCGATCTTCTCGCCTAAAAGTGGAGCCGTGGCGGTTGAACTGAGTGACGGCGAAATGGAGACCGTAGTTCCGGCCAATCTGATCATCGCCACAGGTTCCCGGCCTCGCTTCCTTCCCGGCTTGATCCCGGACGGCAAGCATATCCTTAGCAGCGATGAAGCTTTGTCCATGGAGGAGCTTCCGGAATCGATGCTGATTGTCGGCGGAGGAGTCATCGGCGTAGAATGGGCATCCCTGCTTAATGATTTTGGCGTTCAGGTCACGGTCGTTGAAGCGGCGGATCAACTGCTCCCGGCCGAGGACGAAGAGGTGGCACGCGAGCTGCAGAAACAGCTGCAAAAGCGCGGAGTTACGGTGATGACCGGAGTTAAAGTATTGACTGATTCGTACGAAGTGAAGGACGGCCTCGTACATATTTCCGCGCAGCGCGGGGATGATGTGACTATCCTGCAAGGAGACAAGCTGCTGGTGTCGGTAGGCCGGCAGGCCAACGTGGAAAATATCGGACTCGAAAACACCGATATCGGCCTGCAGCAAGGCTTCATCCGTGTCAACGAGCATATGCAGACGACGGAGCCGCATATTTACGCGATCGGTGATTGCATCGGGGGACTGCAGCTTGCGCATGCGGCCAGTCACGAAGGTCTGGTCGCCGTGAACCACCTGGCCGGCGAGTCATCCCACGCCTACGAGGCGTCTCAGGTACCGCGCTGCGTGTATACGCGACCTGAAGTTGCATCCGTAGGGATTACCGAGAAGGAAGCCAAGCAGCAAGGCCGGGAAGTGAAAACCGCCAAAGTGCCTTTCTCCGCTATCGGTAAAGCGCTGGTGCAGGGAGAGCGCGAAGGCTTCGTAAAAATTGTGGCCGATGCCGTCACCAATGATCTTGTCGGCGTTCAAATCATCGGAGCACATGCAACCGAACTGATCGCACAGGCGGCGCTGGCCCAATTGCTGGATGCGACGCCTTGGGAAATCGGACAAGCGGTATTTGCCCATCCTTCGCTTTCCGAAATCATCGGAGAAGCGGCGCTCGCAGTGGAAGGACGCTCATTATCCCTTTGATGCAACTATTATATTTTCTTTTTAGGCCGAAAGGGATTATAATAAGGTTAACCCAAGTCTTAGTACCAGGTTTTAAGATGAGATTAAAATCAGGCGAGGGTGCCAATTAAAGGAGGTAACTCCCATGAATGCAAAAAGTTCAATTAAAACTCAGCCAAAACATGAGCAGCTCGGATTGTCGGATGCCGAAGTGGTCGACATGTACAAATATATGCTGCTCGCGCGGAAATTCGATGAACGGAATTTGCTGCTGCAGCGGGCGGGCAAGATTAATTTTCACGTCTCCGGTATCGGACAGGAAACGGCACAGGTAGCTGCGGCGTTTGCGCTTGACCGTGAACGGGACTATTTTTTGCCATATTACCGCGATTACGGCTTTGTGCTTACAGTCGGCATGAGTCTGAAGGAATTGATGCTGTCGGCGTTTGCCAAAGCGGATGATCCGAATAGCGGCGGCCGTCAGATGCCGGGCCATTTCGGTTCCAAGCGGCTTCGGATCGTAACCGGGTCCAGTCCGGTGACAACGCAAGTACCGCATGCGGTCGGGATCGCGCTGGCTGCCAAAATGCAGAAGAAAGACATCGTATCTTATGTAACCTTTGGAGAAGGCTCCAGCAATCAAGGGGATTTCCACGAAGGCTTGAATTTTGCCGGGGTACAGAAGCTGCCGGTCATTTTCATGTGTGAAAACAACCAATACGCGATTTCCGTACCGATCAAGAAGCAGCTCGGCGGTAAAGTGTCTGACCGGGCGCTAGGTTATGGATTCCCGGGAATCCGCGTCGACGGCAACGATGCGCTCGAAGTGTACAGAGTCGTTAAAGAGGCTCGTGAACGCGCTGTCCGCGGCGAAGGACCGACCTTGATCGAAGCGATGATGTACCGGCTTTCCCCTCACTCTACTTCCGATAACGATCTGGCTTACCGGACGAAAGAAGAAGTCGATGAGAACTGGAGAAAAGACGGGATTCCGAAGATGAAGCAGTATTTGGTGGAAAATGGCTTGTGGAGTGAAGAACAGGATGAGGCGCTGAGCAGGGAGATTTCCCAACAGCTTAAAGAAGCGATCGAATCGGCCGAATTGGCTCCGTTTCCGAAACCGGAAGATACGCTCCTGCATGTGTATGCCAGCGAAGGGGAGGTTTAATCATGCCGGTAATGGAATATATCGATGCGATCCGTCTCGCGATGAAGGAAGAAATGGAGCGGGACGAGAACGTATTTGTGCTTGGGGAAGACGTCGGTGTAAAAGGCGGCGTATTTACGACCACCAAAGGGTTACAGGAACAGTTCGGTGAACTGCGCGTGATGGATACTCCGCTTGCGGAATCGGCCATTGCCGGCGTGGCTATCGGTGCCGCGATGTACGGCATGAAGCCGATTGCCGAAATGCAGTACTCCGATTTCATGCTTCCGGCTACAAATCAGATTATTAGCGAAGCGGCCAAAATCCGCTATCGTTCCAATAACGATTGGAACTGCCCTGTCGTGGTCCGCGCTCCGATCGGCGGCGGGATATTCGGCGGGTTGTACCACTCGCAGTGTCCGGAGTCGATCTTTTTCGGGACACCGGGATTGAAGATCGTCGCTCCTTATTCGGCCTACGATGCCAAAGGATTACTTAAAGCGGCTGTCCGAGATCCGGATCCGGTCCTGTTCTTTGAGAATAAAAAGTGCTACAAGCTGATTAAGGAAGACGTACCGGAAGACGACTACATCGTGCCTATCGGTAAAGCGAATGTATTGCGAGAAGGTACGGATATCACGGTAATCGGCTATAGTTTGCCGTTGCACTTTGCGATGCAGGCGGCAGCTGAGCTGGAAGCCGAGCAAGGCATCAGCGCTCACATTCTGGATCTTCGCACGATTCAGCCGCTCGACCGCGAAGCGATTATTGCAGCCGCTCGCAAGACTGGCAAGGTACTTATTGTTCATGAGGACAATAAAACGGGCGGCGTCGGCGCCGAAGTGGCGGCGATCATCTCCGAAGAGTGCCTGTTCGAGCTGGATGCGCCGATCCAAAGACTTTGCGGTCCGGACGTACCGGCGATGCCGATCAGTCCGCCGATGGAAAAATTCTTTATGCTGAGCAAGGATAAAGTTAAAGAAGCTATGACGCAATTGGCGCTTTTTTAACAAATGGGAGTGAGTAAATATGTCATCCAATAAACAATTAACCGATGTCCTTATGCCGCAGCTTGCGGAATCGCTCGTATCGGCAACAATCGGCAAATGGTTGAAGAAGCCGGGCGACAGAGTAGAACAATATGAACCGATCTGTGAAGTCATCACGGATAAAGTTAATGCCGAGATTCCGTCCACGCTGGACGGTATCATGGGCGAATTGCTTGCGGAGGAAGGCCAGGAGATTTCGGTCGGCACGGTCATTTGCCGGATTGAAACGGAGTCTGCAGACTCCGCTCCTGCAACTGCTGCAGGAGGCCATTCTCAGACATCGGCCGGAACCCCGGCTGCTGCGTCAACTGCTTCGGCATCCTCGGATCAGTCGCAACGGAGCCGTTACTCTCCGGCCGTACAAACGATGGCCGCGGAGCATAACATTGATTTGCGCAACGTACCGGGAACCGGTTTGGGCGGCCGCATTACACGGAAAGACGTATTGAATTATCTCGAAAACGGCGGAGCCGGATCTTCGGCCCCTGTGGCGCAAGCGCCGACGCAGCAAGCGCAATCCGTTTCGGCTCAACAGCCTCAAGCTCAGCAACCTGCCGTACCGACGTCCAGTCCCGGCGGCATTTCAGCGGACTTGAGCCGCGCAGCCTTCGAGCCTGTCCGCCATTCCGGTCTGCATTTGACCGAAACGCCGCGGATTCCGACGATCGAGGTAGAGGGCGGGGACCGCTCGGAGTATTTTATCGACGTGACCCCGATTCGCAATACGATCGCAACCCGGATGCGCCAAAGCGTCTCGGAAATTCCTCATGGCTGGATGATGATCGAGGTCGACGTGACCAATCTTGTCCAACTGCGGAACAAAATTAAAGACGAGTTCAAGAAAAAGGAAGGCGTCAACCTGACCTACCTCGCCTTTTTGCTTAAAGCGGTAGTCAGCGCCATCAAAGATTATCCGATCATGAATTCGGTATGGGCCGTTGACAAAATTATCGTGAAGCGGGACATTAATATTTCTCTGGCTGTAGGTACGGAAGATTCCGTGCTGACGCCGGTTATCAAGAAAGCGGACCAGAAGAATATCGCAGGTCTGGCCCGTGAAATCGATGAGCTTGCCACCAAGGTGCGTGCCGGTAAGCTGAAGCTGGACGATATGCAAGGCGGTACCTTTACCGTAAACAATACCGGATCTTTCGGATCTATTTTGACCCAGCCGATCATCAATTACCCGCAAGCTGCGATTCTGACTTTTGAATCCATTGTGAAGAAGCCGGTCGTCATCAACGATATGATCGCGGTACGCTCGATGGCCAACTTGTGCCTGTCGCTGGATCACCGGATTCTGGACGGCGTCATTTGCGGACGGTTTATGCAGCGGGTTAAAGATAATATGGAGAGCTACTCCCTGGACACTCAAGTCTATTGATTTGGAGGACAAAATCAGCATGACGAAATCCATTAGGATCTCATATATCGGAGAAATGGAATACGGGGAAGCCTGGGACAAGCAAAAGCAAATTGTAAAAGCGATGGATGAGCAGCAGCAGGGGGAACACCTGCTGCTTCTTCAGCATCCGCCGACCTATACGATCGGCTCGCAGCGGCATCCCGAGCATTTGCTCCTTGGACCCGACCAGCTTCGCGACCGGGGCATTTCCCTGTTTGAAATCGACCGGGGCGGGGATATTACATACCACGGTCCCGGTCAACTTGTCGGTTATCCGTTATTGTGGCTCGACAGCAGCAAAGGGCTTGACCTGCACGGGTACTTGCGAGACCTGGAACAGGTCATCATTGATTATTTGGGAGCATACGGAATTAAAGGATCAAGAAAGCCGGAATATACCGGCGTCTGGGTCGGGGACGAAAAAATTTGCGCTATCGGCGTGAAATTCAATAAATGCCGCCACCGCAAAGGGTTTATAACGAGTCATGGCTTTGCCTTTAACGTCAAGCAGGGGATTCAGGAAGAAGGGTTTCGGGGAATCATCCCGTGTGGCATTCAGGAATACGGCGTTACTTCCCTGGAGGATGTTACCGGACGTAATTTCACGGTAGAGCAGGCCGCAGAGGGGATTGTCCCTTATTTTAATGACCTGTTTGGCTATTCCGGATCTTTAAACCTGTTTTAGCGAAGGAAAATAGGTTCCAATAAAGCTAGTAGTGTAGAAGCTACCATCGCGAACAGCATTAAATATACAACGACTTTAAGCCACTTTCTTTGCATAATGTATATAACTCCTTCTTCGATTGATTTTGAACAGTCTATCTTATTTTATCGTAAAAATGAAAGTGAGGAAAGTCCAGTGATCAACAAGGACAGAGTAATCAACCAGTTTCTGGAACTGGTGCAAATCGATAGCGAAACCAAACATGAGCGCCAAATTGCGGACGTGCTGAAAGCCAAGTTCACAGAGCTTGGGCTTGATGTAGTGGAGGATGACTCCGCATCCCGGACCGGTCACGCGGCAGGGAACCTGATCGCAACATTGAAAGCTAGCGGAGAAACGGGATCTTCCGCAGCTCCCTTTTTGTTTACCTGCCATATGGACACGGTAGCACCAGGAAACGGAATCAAACCCATCGTTGGCGAAGACGGATGGATCCGCAGCGACGGCACGACAATTCTCGGGTCGGACGATAAGGCGGGAGTTGCAGCGTTACTTGAAGTCATTCAGGTGCTGCGGGAGAACAATCTGCCGCATGGACAAATTCAATTCGTCATTACAGTAGGCGAAGAGTCAGCGCTTACCGGGTCCAGAGCGATGGATGCCGGCCAGCTGGATGCGAAGTACGGCTTCGCGATCGATTCCAACGGGGAAGTGGGGTCCATCTGCATTGGGGCGCCAACCCGCGCACAAATCGATATTGAGATTTACGGCAAATCGGCGCATGCCGGCGTAAATCCGGAGGATGGCATCAGCGCGATCCAGGTAGCTGGCAAAGCGATTGCCAGAATGAATTTGGGGCGGATCGATGAGACGACAACCGCGAATATCGGAAAATTCGAAGGTGGGGGCGAGACGAATATCGTTCCGGATTACGTTAAACTGTATGCGGAAGCCCGGAGCACCTCGCTTGAGAAAATCAACAAGCAGATCGAGAGCATGAAGGAAGCGGTTGAAGCGGTCTGCCGGGAGTATGGAACGAAATTTGAATTCAGCAGTGATCTTGCCTATCCGGCATTCCATTTTAACGATGACGACGATGTAGTCGTTCTGGCGAAAAAAGCAGCCGTTCAGCTTGGGCTGTCAGGCAGCACTTTCATTTCAGGCGGCGGCAGCGATGCCAATGTATTTAACGGTTTCGGCATTCCAACCGTCAACCTGGCGGTCGGATACGAAAATATCCACACCACCGAAGAGCGGATCAAAGCTGCCGACATTGTAAAAGTGGCTGAATATGCTTTGGAAATTGTCGCTCAGTCTCTGAAAGTCAATTAATGAATCGCTTCATTTAAGTTACAGACAGCCGCCAGTTAGCTATTCGCTGATTGGCGGCTGTTATGATTTAACCTATTGTATTTTGCTAATGAATAACTTTAGAAGGCTGAGGAGGGAGGTTCCGGCTTTGAGCGGGGCTCCAGCTTGTATGCCAATTCGTACTGTGAACAATGTTCAGGGCTTCGGAAATATCGTTCAAATACTTCTCAATCCTGAGCTGTTCTTCTTCTCCGGGGCGATAAAGTTCAATGCGTCCCATCAGTCGGTTCATCGTCGTATGTAAATAGCAGGAGCTTGCTGCAAAACGTGCTTTTGCCATATCCGGAAATTGTTGAGCAATTCGTTCAAAGATGACGGCAGCTTCCTCAAATCGACCTTCGTCATGCAGTATTTCGCCAAAAATATAGGCGGGGCGTGTAAAGGGAGGTTGTGCCTCCGTCAACAACGCAGCATTCAGTTGCATTAATTTGGACTTAGCGCGTTCTACGTAACCTTCAGTATATAGTGAGATAATTGATTCGCAAAGATGATATGTATCGTTACCTCCGGTTAATTCGTCTGCAAGATCCAACAGACCCAACTGGACGGAACGCTGAATGAGGGAGGAGATGAATTCGTAGGTGTTGGCTCCGGAATGAGTCAAAGACTGGACGGTGACGTCTCCAAGGCATAAACGGGCCAGAAGCGAAAGCTGCTCCAATGATTCAGCAAATTCTTCAGAGAATGGCCGATCATTGTTTTTCCATTCCAGAATTGTATCTAAGGCTTGTTTATGCTCTCCGCAACGGATGAGGCGTTCCAAATTTAGAAAAGATATATCGTCACCAAGCGAAACGGAAACCGAATGATTTGTTTCTTCGTCTTTCAACATAGATTTCAAATTCACCCCTTTAACCATTAACCATCTACTTATCATTTGAACACTAATATTGTCGATTCAGGTCGATTTATTTTAAGCCAGAGCTATGCAGTTGAATGAAGTCTTTGACTTTAGTGCTTCCGCCGGCTTCTTTTTTCCATTGGGACAGAAGAATTCGAACTTGCCAGGCTTTGCCTCTTGCGGTCATCACATTGCTGGAAAAATGACTTTTCATGGAACTGCTCCTTTTCTGCAGGTTTGGTATAATAACACCATATGTTCGAAACGGACAAGTTATGACAGGGAGGATGATTTGAAATGACAAACGAGAAATTGCAGGAAAAAACAATCTCCACCGAGCCGGTATTCAGCGGTAAAGTGATTTCTTTGCAAATCGATACGGTAGAACTGCCTGACGGAACAGAGGCGAAGCGCGAAATCATTCGCCATCCGGGGGCCGTGGCCGTACTGGCGGTGAAAGATGGACGGTTACTGCTTGTGGACCAGTATCGGCAGGCGATGGCTCGCTGCGAATTGGAGATTCCGGCGGGCAAGCTGGAGAAAGATGAAGATCCGATGGAGGCAGCTAAAAGGGAATTACAGGAAGAGACCGGATACCGATGCGGTAAACTTACGAAATTGCATTCTTTTTACACCTCTCCGGGTTTCGCGGATGAGATCATACATTTGTATGTGGCTGAGGATTTGACGGCAGGAGAAATGACGCCGGATGAGGACGAGTTTCTGGAGGTTATCGAAGCCTCGTTCGATGAGGTGCAGCAGTATATAGCAGAAGGCCGGATTGCTGATGCAAAAACGATTTTGGCGGCATATATCTGGCAGCTTCAGCTTGCACAAACACCGGAGCAAGAACGGAAATGACGATGATGAATAGCGAACTGTCGTCCTTTTTCGCGGACCTGCACATTCATATCGGAAGAACCGGGCAAGGGGCGCCGGTCAAAATAAGCGGAAGCCGGGATTTGACGTTTGCGAATATCGCAAAGGAGGCGGCGGATCGTAAGGGAATCAATCTGGTCGGAATTATCGATTGCCACTCACCGGGGGTTCAGGAGGATATCAGGTTGAGCCTGCAAACCGGAGAAATGGAAGAATTGCAAGAGGGCGGAATTGCCTACAAAGGAACTACCATTTTGCTCGGCAGTGAGTTGGAAATTCGCGAACCCGGCATGGGGCCGGCCCATTTGCTGGTGTTCTTCCCGGATCTTGACACAATAACTTCCTTTACCGGCTGGCTTGAGAAAAGAATGAAAAATATTACGCTCAGCTCCCAGCGGGTATACGCTCCGGCCAAGGTTTTGCAGGAAGAGGTATATGCCAGAGGCGGTATGGTGATTCCGGCGCATATTTTCACGCCTCATCGGAGTATTTATGGCAGCTGTGCTCCCCGGTTGGACCATGTGCTTGACCCGGATCTGATCAGCGCCGTTGAACTTGGTCTTAGTGCCGATCACGAGATGGCGGGATGGATCAGCGAACTGGACAACTATACGATTCTGACCAATTCGGATGCCCATTCGCTTGGTAAAATCGGGCGGGAATACAACGAGCTGATTCTGAGGGAGCCGAACTACAGGGAATTCGAAAAGGCGCTGAAAGGCGTCGAGGGCAGAAAGGTTGCCGGAAATTATGGATTGAATCCACGGCTGGGGAAATACCATAGAACTTATTGCGGGGGCTGCAGCTACATTATTGACGAATCGGAAACGGCCGTCGAGCGCTGCACTTATTGCGGAAGTCCGAAGCTCGTCCGAGGCGTGCTGGACCGGATCATCTCGATCGCAGACCGCACTGCGCCGCAAGTGCCGAGCCATCGCCCGGCATACCATTACCAGGTGCCGCTTGAGTTCATCCCCGGTTTGGGCCCGGCCAAGCTGGAGCTCTTGCTGAAGTCTTTTGGCACGGAGATGAACATTTTGCACCAGGTACCTGAGACCGCTCTTGCCGGAGTTGTCGGTGAGGAATTGGCCGGTAAAATCGCTGCGGCACGCTCAGGTATGCTTCAGCTTGAATCGGGCGGCGGCGGAATTTACGGCAAAGTCTCCAAAACGCAGAAGTGACGGAAATATAGCATACGGAATAGGGCTTGTTCATAGATTAGTATAAGCTTAATCGTGAACAAGACAGGGGGCCTACCGTATGCTTCAACCTATCCGCCATACTCTAAAGGATCAAACACCGCTCTATATATTTGTCGGCGTACTATTTTTAATGGGTGTCGTATTTGGAGCGTTGATGGTAAATGCGCTGACGTTGGAGCAGCAGCAGGATTTATCCCGTTATTTAGGCAACTTTTTCGTATCGGTGAACGAAGGGGGAGAAGGCTTTATGCCTCAAACCTACTGGGAAGTAGCCGGTTTGCACTTGAAATGGCTCGGTTTGATCTGGCTGCTCGGGCTTTCCGTGATCGGTCTGCCGGGCATTCTGATCCTGGATTTTCTGAAAGGCGTGTTAATCGGTTTTACCGTAGGATGCCTGGTCGGCCAATATACATGGAAAGGGCTGCTGTTCGCGCTGGTCTCCGTCGCTCCGCATAATCTGATCGTCATCCCGGCCCTCCTGATCAGCAGTGTAGCCGCCGTAAGCTTTTCTCTGGGGATCATCCGCAGCAGGGTGCTGCTCCACCGTAACGGGAACGTCTCACGTCCGTTCCTGTCTTATACCGGTCTGACGCTGGCCATGGCGGCAGTGCTTATGGCGGTTTCTTCTTTTGAAACGTGGGTTACCCCAACGATGATGGCATGGGTTACGCCGATGATCGGGCAGAATACGTTATAATGAAAAATCACATTTACGGCAAATACTCAGAATCAAGAATGCTTCCGAAGTGAACTTTCACTTTCTCAGAAGCATTCTTTTTCATTTTCCGGGTCACATAAACAATTGAATATTATTTATATATGTTCTTCACTAAATGCATTTTCATTGAATAATATAGATGCAATGGCAGTTCATTAGTGGCGTTATCAGATAATGGGGGGAGAAAGAATGTCTACTCGAACCCAAAAAAATAAACGGTCTAAGCAGGTGCAGAAAAACAAGCAAAGCGCTCTCCCTCTTTTACAAGGAAACAAAAAACTGGAGCTCGTTGTTGCGGCCTTGCTTTTAACGGGAAGGCTTAAAGTGGATTCGATTCAGTTGTATACTGATTCATCATTATTCGTCAGCCTCGTTGGTAAATTTAAAACATTGAATAATGACACCGTCGATAAACTTGTAAATTTTATGAACGAAAATGGAGATATCACTTTAAACGACTTTATGGAGGCATTGAAGAAGAAGACGGGCAACAGTTAAATAAACTCCTCAAGAGAAGGTGAAGGGTATGAGTGAATTTGATGGAGAAAATTTTGCTGGCAATGTTCTATTAATTATCGTCATTACATTGCTAATATTCGGATCCACCGATATAGAGAAACTGTCCGGTGCTCCGACTGCGACTTAAGTCGTTAAATGGGTTTAATTTAGGCTGTCGAGATAACCTCGGCAGCCTTCTTTGTTTTTTAAGTTATCGTGTTCATGATCACAAAATTTGAAAAGCTGAAAAAAGATCAATTGGTCGACGTAGCGAACATTCATAAAGTGTCTTTCAATTTAAGATGAAGAATAGGATACGGCCGGCCTGAACTATCAGTTTCATCTTCGCTTACAACAATAAATCCATGTTTAAGATAAAATCTTTTTGCTTGCTCATTGTCCTTATTTACATCAACAGATTCTACTTTGAAGTCATTGATAAGTTTTCTTAGGATTTGGGTTCCATATCCTTTTCCAATTTCATCAGGATCCAAAAATAACATTTCAAGATGATGGTTGTTAATGGATGAAAATCCAATGGTTAAATCATCGATATACCAAATCAGCACGTCAAGATGAGGTAAATACGAAGGGATTTCTTCTTTTATATCTTGCAAATCCTCAAATTCAACAAAATCATGAGTTGCAAACACTGACTTTTCCCACAGTTTTAATATATCTTCATAGTCATTGGAAGTGGCTAGTCTATAATTCACTGTTGATCATTTCCCTCCGTCTTTTCTTTTTTTCTCAATATAAATCCAGGTGTAGTATGTTATCCAAAATGCAAAAACAGGAATAAAGGCATAAAACCTTTTTTCATATGAAAGAGTGAAGAATAGAATGAATGTTAAAATCAGGAATGGTGCTATGAGTATAAGGTATTTCTTTAAATGCATTCTAACCCCTCCTCGATAAACTACATACATCAATACATTATCATTGTTTAGCAATTTTCAGGAGGGTTTTTGTGTTTATGAAAATTGACTATAGAGTGGATGAGGTGTCACTTACAGGCTGTCGAGATAATCTCGGCAGCCTTCCTTATTTATTTGATGCTATTCGCATGTTTTTCCAAAGATTCTCAACGATACAAGCCGACGTTTTCCGTCTGCAGACCGATTCGAATCCAGCCTCAAGAAGGTTTTAGGGGCTGGCTAAGAAGCCATATAATTCAGATATACAAACACGAACCTGTTTAAATTCAGTTTATATTTGCGGGTTATTGTTTCAAGCATAAACAGTGATTGGAGATGTGGGAATGAACAAAAAACATAACGACGAGTGGGCCGTCGAAGCCCGGGGACTTGTAAAGCTGTTCGGTGACAATCGCGCTGTGGACGGCGTGGACTTGAACGTTCGCTCCGGTTCGATTTACGGTGTGCTAGGTCCGAATGGAGCGGGTAAAACAACGACGATTCGCATGTTAGCGACATTGCTGCGACCGGATGCCGGGGAGGCGCGCATCTTCGGTCATGATGTCGTAAAGGAGTCGCATATCGTACGGCAGTTGATCGGGGTAACGGGTCAATACGCTTCGGTCGACGAGTCGTTAAGCGCCACCGAAAACCTGATTATTTTCTCACGATTGCTTGGACTGGGGAGTGCGGAAGCCCGGCGCAAGGCAAGTGATCTGCTGGAGGAATTCGGTCTGACCGAAGCGGCGAAACGTCCGCTGAAGCATTTCTCAGGAGGCATGCGTCGTCGGCTGGATTTGGCCGCCAGTCTCATTGCGCAGCCTCCGCTCATATTCCTGGACGAACCGACGACCGGGCTGGACCCGCGAACGCGTTCGCAAATGTGGGATACGATCCGCCGTTTGGTGGACACCGGATCGACCGTGCTTCTGACCACGCAATACCTTGATGAAGCGGACCAATTGGCAGACCGCATCGCGGTGATCGATCGGGGACAGGTCGTGGCGGAGGGGACGGTCGATGATTTGAAAGGATCCGTCGGCACCTCGGCGCTGAATTTACGTGTCGATCAAGAACAGGATATCGCCTATGCCCGTGAAATTGTTGAACAGGTGCTTGATGTTCGAGCCAGTGTAACGGCGGAAGCCGGCAAGATTACGTCGCCTTTGACGGATCCCGATCAAGTGACCGACCTGCTGGTAGCTCTTCGTAACCGGGGAATACGGCTAACCGAAATCAGTGTGCAAAAGCCGACCTTGGACGAAGTATTTCTGACGATCACGGGACAAGGTGGAAACGAGAACAACATCGGTCCAAAAATTTCAGAATCATCGAAAAGGGCGGAGGAAGTAAGAGTATGAAACAAGCATCAATCATGAAAAATACCGGGCGTCCATTAAAAAATCACTCAAGTTTCGGTCAGGCGCTTCGTAATTCGTTGACGATGGCCTATCGGGGGCTCTTGAAGATCCGCCGCACACCCGAGCAGTTGTTTGACGTGACGCTTCAGCCCATTCTTTTTACTCTAATGTTTACGTATATATTTGGCGGCGCCATCTCAGGAGATGTACAAAGTTACTTGCCGATTATCATCCCGGGGATTCTGGTGCAGACGGTCATCAGCACTTCCATCGTCACAGGCGTTCAGCTTCGCGAGGATATGGACAAAGGCGTGTTCGACCGATTCAAATCGCTGCCGATCGCCCGTATAGCACCATTGGCGGGGGCCTTACTCGCGGATACAATTCGCTATGCGATTGCCACGGTTCTTACCTTTGTTATGGGGTATCTCATGGGTTACAGTCCCGAGGGCGGTTTTGGATTCATCGTTATCGCCGCTTTACTAGTTATTGTTTGTGCATGGGCAGTCAGCTGGATTTTTGCCTTTTTCGGCGTCATCGCTCGTACGGCTGCAAGCGTGCAGGGGATTTCCATGATGGTACTGTTCCCGCTCACGTTTCTTTCCAACGCTTTCGTACCTGTGGAAACCATGCCGAATTGGCTGCAGTGGTTCGTGCAGGTCAATCCAATCTCGCATCTTGTCAGCGCTGTCCGTGAATTGGCCAATACCGGTATAATCGGCACCGAGTTCATCCTTTCTCTCGTAAGCGCAGCAGCCATCGTAGTCGTCTTTGCACCGCTGACAGTACGCGCTTATATGCGCCGCACATAAGAAAGTCCCTTCCGCCGGTTTGGCGGAAGGGACTTCAGTACATTTTTGATAACTCTTCGAAATCTTACTTTCAGTTACCTGTCAGATGGTAAGAGAAATAAGGAATAGTATATTACTGGATTAATAAAATTGTAACGGGAAGAAAAATGAGGTGATTTTTTTTTTAGAAAAACTCAGGAAAATTAATTTTAAAACTGCTGTATTTATGGGAATTGTTTTTTACTCTTTGACTATCTTAATCCACTTTCTTATTCTATGCAAAAGTATTCCAGTCACAGGGGTTAATGGTGGAAGGTCTGAATCATTCGCTGAACAGCTACCAATATCTGTTATAAATATGGTTATATCTATTATAGGTGTAGTTTTAACGTTGATTGTTGGTAGAATTAAACTATATAAATACAAAAGAGAAATAACCGTTATATGTTGGTTTTTTGTTGTACTTTGGTCTTTTGGATTTATACAGCAATTGTTTGGAACACCTTTTGAAAAAATCGTTTGTTCGTTAGTATTGCTTATTGGAGTTATCTCGAACTTGCGTATGGCGATTGAAAAAAAATAGATATAACTATTTAATTAATAAGTTGTGAACAATTACACTTAAAGTAAAAGGGTTCGTTAGTTTAACAAGCAAATATTATAGAAATGGAAGTTCCGCAAATTGGGAACTTCCATTTTTATAAGTCATATCAACATTAAACTTTAACAGAGACAAATTAATAAATCACCAGTTATTCCCTGACACTCTGATTACGTTGAAATTAGGGCTCTTGTTTTCACCGTAAATCGCTGTAATCCCCGGATTATTGATTTTTACATTGGTAAAGCTCGCTGACCCTACCGCCGGTCCTTGCCCGTCTTCCGCCTTGGCTACCAGTTTGATGCCATAGCGGGTCGGGTTATTGATCGTGATATTCTCCAGGCGGATATTTTGCATCGGGAGGTTTTCCGGAGACTTGGACTGGAACATCAGCCCGAAATATACCGGATTGTTGATGTCCACATTTTTCACCAGGATGTTCTTAAGGTCTCTGTCGCCGCCATGGAACCAGATGGCTCCGAAGTTTTGGTAATCGTTTATTTTGTCATCGGCACCGTTGCTGGTCCAGAAATCACCGCCGGTACGGTCTAAAGTCACTCCGTCGATGACGGTATCCAGCGCTCCAAACCCTAACGTATTATAACCGAAGCTCAAGCTGCTGATGGTAACGCCGGGGTAAGTCAGCGTATCCGCGCCGTACAAGTTTTGGAACAGGTTATCTTGACCGCCATAAACGGCAAAAGCTGCCGCGCGTCTGACGTTGGTGGCTGTGAGATTAGTATATTTATTGCCGACATTGTACGAGCCGCCTGCATCGACCGCGCTAAATAAGGCAAAGGAATCGTCTCCGGTTCCCCGGGCATAGTTGTTATCGATAATATTGTAAGAAGATCCGTTGGTCATATTGATGCCGTCGGCGAACATATTTTTAATCCGGTTGTTTTTAAAAGTATTATGTGAAGAATTCACTCCCCAATAAAGACAAACGAAATGCTCGGCCCAGACGTTATCGATGGTAACGTTCTGCATGCCATTCCCGTCAATGAATTTGCCCGGTCCGTCCTGCCTGTAGACATAGTTGCCCCAAGCGGACAGATTCTTGATGGTAGAGCCGTTGGCGGCGGAGCTAATATTAAAACCGACATCGGTGTTTGTTTGATTCTGAGGGGCTGTCAGCTTTGTATGCCAAGGACCCGCGCCAATGATTTCAGTGGCTCGACCGTATAAAAAGATTTTTGACGAAATCGTCCATTCGCCGGCCGGAATGAAAATTCCTTTCTTGCCGGGATCTTGCCGGAATTCGTTCAGCGCTTGCTCAATGGATTTCGTCCCGGAAACCTGGACGTATTTATCCGGATCCGGATTTGAAGCTGGCGGGGCGACGTTTTCCGTTTCGATCATATCCACATAAATCCATGGGACATCGCCGGCGTCCTTCTGGATTTTGATTTTGGTCCCGGCCGGATAGACCTGGTCAAGCAGCAACTGGGCATCTTCGTAGAGCCAGTAAGCTTTGGAGCCTGAATTTTTGTATCCGAGATCCCCAAGCGTGCTGGGGGTTGCGTAGAGATAGGAGAATTTCGATGTGACGGTAAAGTTTCCTTTGTCGATGCCGTCTGCATAAATGCTGATCGTTCCGGTCGTGTTTTCCGCGACGGCGTTGCGAAGAACGAAGGCGTTAGCCGGCGAGGTGAGCGTAAATTCCACATATTCACCAGGGGCATCCAAATAAACGGCTGAACGCCCGGATGCTTCCCCGGCAAAGTCGCCCGGCGTAAAGTTCGGAGCCAGCTTTGTCCCGTTCGTGCCGTTTGAGGAGACTTCTGCTTCAAGGATGGTAAACGGCATATTTGCACCTCGACCGGAATATAAACTGGCCGTGCCGATGTTATTACTTTGCTTGATGGCCGCTTCGTTTGCATCGCTCGCGATCGTTGTTGTCACCGTATAGCTGCCGTTGACGGCAGTCCAGGTGCCCATAGTGACGTTGGCGGACGCTCCCGCAGCCAGAACCCCGTTATAGGCCCCGTTAAAAGTTTGAACCGTATTGCCCTCTCCGTTCTTTAATACGGTTGTAATGCTGTGGGCTCCGCCGGCGGAAGCGATATTCCCTTGGTTTTTGAGGTTCACGGTGAAGGTAACGGTATTGCCCGCGCTTGGATTACTCGGCGTCCATGAAGTTGTTCCGATCAAATCGGAGCTTTGAACCGAACCGACTACGAGCGGGGAGGAATGGGTGTAATTATTATTCGTGTTATCGATCTCAGCGACGACGTTGCTTTCGTCTGCTTTGGCGATCACTTCATAAGAACCGGCGTTCCGGGGTCCGACGTTGGCTGAGACAACGGTAGATGTCCCCGCGGCGAGCGGGCTGACGGAAGCCGTTCCGGCCAAGGAGCCGTCCAGATAAAAGTTCACGTCCGTTGCCGAGGCAGCCGCTGTGCCGATATTTTGGACGGTGGCTTGCAGCGTAATGCCGTCGGTTTCACTCGGAGAAGCAGGGGACCAGGAGATGCCGGTGACCGTTAGATCCGGGTTTGGAGCCGGTGTACCGAAGATCTGGAATTCGGCGACTTGTCCGGCTGGAGCTCCGGAATTGGCCGTAAACCGAAGTTGCAGGCTGCTCGCCGTCGCATTGACGGGAATCGTCACTGTATTTTGCGAAACAGGATTAAATGTATAAGAAGCGGAGGAGACCAGATTATTGAAAGTCGTGGAATTTTGGGCATGTCCAAGCACTTGAATACTCTGTGTGCGCGTTGACCATGAGCTGGCGGGATTGAGCTTGATTACGATCTTACTCACATTGGCATTGGCTCCAAGGTCTACGGTAAGTGTGCTTGGATGTCCGCTGCCTTCCCAATAAGTGCTTGTATCGTTGTCGTTGGCATTGGCCGCCACAAAGGTGAAGGTGGAGGAAGAGGCGGTAATCGGCTTGCCGATAGCAAGGTTCTTCTCAGTGCCGTTGTCCGACCCGTTGCGCGTTACTGAGTTGCTTGGAGAGGATGCGTTGCCTGCGGCATCTTTGGCGATTACGTAATAGGTGACAGTCGCGTTTGGAGGTTGCTGGTCCGTATACGTCAGCGTAGAAGCGTTGACGCTGACGCGGAGCTGGTTGTTTGCGAATATGTCATATCCGGTAACGCCGACATTGTCGGTAGCCGGGCTCCAGGAGAGTTGAACAGTTTCCGAAGTTGGTTGTGTGTAAGCGAGATTGGATGGAGCCGTCGGTGGCTGATTATCGGCGGGGGTTCCACCCGGTGTGAAATTGATCCAGTTAATATTGAAATCGTATCCGCTGGCATAAATGCGCAACGTTTGCGGCCCGGCACCAAGCGCCACGGTGGCCGTAACGGTTTGCCAATTTTGCCAGCCTCCGGTGTTCGGGATCGCTGTGGTAGCTAGCGTCGTTCCGCCGGTTTGGAGTTGAATCTCACCCGTGCCTGAGTTACTGGCTACCCGATACTCAACGGTGTAGATACCTGCGGTTTGCACGTTTACATTATAGTCCAGCCAATCGCCGGTGTGGATCCATCCCACATTAAGGCCGCCGCCGCTATCCCCGGTAGGCTCGGTTTCGATTCCGTTCATCCCGCTGTAGTTTTCCGCTTCGATCTTGCCCGGAATAACCGATGCCTCGGCTTGCAAAGCTCCGTAGACTTCCAGTTCGGAGAGCTGCGCCGCCGGCCAGCCGGTATTGGCGGTTACGCTGATCCGCACGTAGCGTGCGTCGGTTGCCGGGAAATCGACAGTCGACTTATTCTCGCTGCTTGGATCGAACGTATAGCTGGCCGCTGGCCTAAGATCCGTGAAGCTTGTTCCGTCTGTGCTGCCTTGTACGGACAGGGTTTGCGAACGGCTCTCCCATCCGGCCGGAAGTTTAAGTACAACCTGGTCAATTCGGATTGTGTTGCCAAGATCGACCTGTACCCATTGCGGAAAGGCATTGTTCGTGCTCTCCCAGTACGTACCTGAGTTACCATCAGTTACATTGGACGCAGCATATACATCGGCATGTCCGGATTCAGCCACCGGTTTGCCTGCGGCCAAATTGGGGCCGCCTGCTGCGTGAACAGAAGCGGGTGACCCTAAAGAGACAAGGAACGATCCGGCAAGCATAGTTACGATGCAAACCCACGCGATAAAGACTCTTTGGCTTTTCACGATGTTATTCTCCTTTCATATTTAAAATAACTTTGCAGCTTAAACTCCAACACTAAATTCCATCACCACCCTTATTTACATTTTCACTGACTAAATTCCAATGTAAGCGATACCATAAAACTTCAAATCCCTCCTTCTATTATTTTAAAATAAATCATTTACATAAATATCATAAATCGGGAGAGGATGCCAAATATAGTAGTGATTCTATTGAAAAGATGTGCAAGATTAAGAATCTTGCAGTGAAGTAATTCATAGAGAAACTTCTTTTGCCAAATTTATTTTCCTAGCTTCGGCTTGGACCAGCTTTACATCCGGCGCAGGCTCCAGTAAATGTTTGACTTTGTTGATTCGGACCCCCTATAATGAAAGAAGTGATTTATAGCGCAAGTTGCGGCAATCCTGGGGGGGAGAACATGGAAGCAAAGATCGATAAAATTAAACAGCAGCTGCAATCCCACGGTTATAAATTGACGCCCCAACGGGAAGCCACGGTTCGAGTTCTGCTAGAAAATGAAGATGACCATCTCAGCGCGGAAGATGTATTCATGCTGGTAAAGGATAAGGCTCCCGAGATTGGCCTGGCTACCGTATACCGGACGCTGGAGCTGCTTAGCGAGCTTCATGTGGTTGAGAAGATTAACTTTGGGGACGGGGTTGCCAGATATGACCTGCGTACCGATACGACCAAGCATCACCACCATCACTTGATTTGCGTGCAATGCGGGGCGATGGACGAAATCCGTGAAGACTGGCTGGGTCCATTAGAGGAACGGCTGGAGAAGGAATTCAATTTTACGGTGCTTGATCATCGTTTGGATTTTCAAGGCATTTGCTACCGTTGCAAAGACAAGAACGGGGATCAGCCGGGTAACGGCGGCAAGAAATCATAATAACATGAATGCAAGCTCCGAACGGCCGGACCGTTAGGGGCTTTTTTTAACGTGCTCGAGGGATCTTCAAAACCTGCATATACACCTAGCTCTCTTTATATACTGTTACAAATAGTGTCCAGGCTCCTATTGCAATGATAGGAAAATGGGTAAAGAAAGAGGGAGAGTTATGGTTATCTCGGTTCGCAGAATGCTGAGAACTCTGAAATATTTGCTCGTTTTTGTCGCATTGGCCTATACTTTATATAAAGGTCTGGGATTACTTGATGCGTATGTTTATCCCTTGGATAAATACCGGGTACCGGACGGATCCGCCGTTAAAGTGTTCCTTGCCGGGAGTGCGGAGGGCCATGAAGCGGAAACGATGGCAGAACGGTTAATCCTGTTTTTTTGGTACGGGGAATAGCGACTTTGGCAGCAGGGAAATGAGATCATGTGTGGAATTGAACAATAGAGTGCCACGGGTAAGACATCATTCGACGTTACGAAAGGAGGCGCTGAACATAGAACGATATGCAGCCTCTTTTATTTCATATTTGGCCGGGCAAAAAGATTTAAGCAACTCGACACTGGAAAGCTATAAACGTGACATACGCCAGTTTCTGGACTATTTGCACGACAAGGAAACCGAAGATTTACGGGAAGTTACCAGAGCGGGAATTCTGCTCTATTTCTCCGCGCTTCGGGAAGAGGGCAAGGCCCCGGCAACGATTACGAGGATTTCCGTGGCGTTGAAGGCCTTTTTTCAGTTTCTTCTCCAAGAGCGGGTCATTGATCAAGATCCACTTATTGCAGTTAAAATGCCGAAATTCGACAAAAGTCTGCCGGCTGTGCTAACGGTGGAAGAAACGGAGCTACTGCTCCGTATGCCGGACTGCAATCACCCACTAGGGCTTAGGGATAAAGCCATGCTTGAATTGTTGTATGCTACCGGAGTCCGGGTGAGCGAACTGATCTCGCTGAATATGGAAGATATCGATACGAATGTCCGCTTCTTACGCTGCTCAGGGGATACAGGCAAAGAACGTATCTTGCCATTTGGAATAGTGACCGCGGATTGGGTGGGCCGATATTTGCGCGAGGTCCGGCCTGGCTTAGGCCCGAGCGGACCGCAAGACCCCTTGTTTCCAAACCGTTCCGGAGGGAAGATGAGTCGGCAGGGCTTTTGGAAGGTGATTAAGAAGTACGGCGTTGCGGCGGGGATATCCAAAGAAATTACGCCGCATACGCTGCGGCACTCGTTCGCTGTCCATTTGCTTGAAGGCGGGGCGGATGTTCGTTCGGTGCAGGAGATGCTCGGACATGCCGATCTTGCCACGATCCAGATGTACCTTAATCATACCCGTCCCAATATCAAAACGGTTTATGATCAATTTCATCCAAGAGCCAAGGGCAGCGTTGAAGCTTGGACCGGTCAATCGTCAACATCGCAATAAGCCGGGAAAGAGAATGGATTTGGGACAAGCAGGGATAACTAACAAGCAAAGATTGAAGGAGTGAAAGACATGCATAATGAGAACGGCTTCGATAAAATTACCGTGATTGTGCTGGACAGCGTAGGTATCGGGGAACTGCCCGATGCTGATAAATTCGGGGACAAGGGTTCCCATACCCTGGGTCACATTCTGGAGAAGGTGCCCGGCACTCGTCTGCCCAATATGCAGAAACTCGGCCTCGGAAATATAGCGGAACTTCCCGGACTTGCTCCGGCGGAGCAACCGGCGGCCTATTTTGGGAAAATGGCTGAGGTTTCGTCCGGCAAGGACACGATGACAGGCCATTGGGAACTGATGGGCCTTAAGATCGAAACTCCGTTCCAAACGTATCCGAACGGTTTCCCGCGCGATCTGGTTGCCCGGTTTGAACAGGAAACGGGCCGGAAAATGATCGGAAACAAGCCGGCTTCGGGAACGGAAATTTTGGACGAGCTCGGCGAAGAGCATATGAAAACGGGAGCGTGGATTGTCTATACCTCCGCAGACAGCGTGTTTCAGATCGCAGCCCATGAAGAGATCATTCCGCTGGAGGAATTGTACCGGGCGTGCGAAATTGCCCGCCGGTTGACGCTCGAGCCGGAGCACTCGGTTGGACGCGTCATCGCGCGGCCTTTTGTCGGAGAGCGGGGAGCTTTCAAGCGGACGCCAAACCGTCATGATTATGCGGTAAGCCCGCCTGAACCGACTGTCCTGAACGCTTTGAAAAATGCGGACAAGGATGTGATCTCCGTTGGGAAAATCAATGATATTTTCTCCGGCGAAGGCATCACCGCTTCCTATCCGACGAAGAGCAACAGACATGGTATCGACGAGACGATTCGCCTAATGGGCGAATCGTTCAACGGCTTGCTGTTTACGAATCTTGTCGACTTTGATTCCTTGTATGGGCACCGCCGCGATCCGGAAGGTTATGCGCGGGCGCTGGAGGAGTTTGACGCTTCGGTTCCGGATTTGCTGGCGCAAGTCGGCGAACGCGATCTGCTCGTTATTACGGCGGACCATGGCAATGATCCGACGCACTCCGGCACCGATCATACACGTGAATATGTGCCGTTGCTCGTTTACGGAAAAGGGTTGTCCGCACCGGGAAGCCTTGGCGTCAGAGCGACCTATGCGGATTTGGCGGCGACGATCGCCGATAATTTCGGCGTACATGCCAGCGAGCACGGAAAGAGCTTTTTGCAGCTATTGAAATAAGAAACGGGAGAGATGACGATGACTACGATACTCACGATTGGCATGATACGGGAAGCTGCGGATTATATCCGCTCAAAAACGAAAACCACTCCAAAAGTAGGGCTGATCCTCGGATCGGGGCTTGGCGTGCTTGCGGACCATATTGAAGAAGCAACAAGCATTCCTTACCACGAAATCCCTTATTTCCCTCAGTCCACCGTGGAGGGACATGCCGGTGAATTGATGATCGGCACCTTAAACGGAACTCCAGTTGTTCTAATGAAAGGCCGTTTCCATATGTATGAAGGATACGGCCCGGAATTGACGGCTTTTCCAGTCCGGGTTATGAAAGAACTCGGGGTGCAGACGCTGTTGGTTACGAATGCAGCGGGCGGGATTAACACGTCCTTCCAGCCGGGCGATCTCATGCTGATCTCGGATCATATTAATTTGACGGGGACCAGCCCGCTCATTGGACAAAACGATAATGAACTGGGTCCTCGTTTCCCTGACATGTCGCAAGCCTATAGCCGCAGACTGCGGGAATTGGCCCGTAAAACGGCGGAGCAGAACGGGGTTCCGCTTCAGGAAGGCGTTTATGTGGGGTTGCTTGGCCCATCGTACGAAACTCCGGCTGAAATCCGTATGCTACGCACTTTAGGCGGTGACGCGGTCGGCATGTCGACGGTATCGGAAGTTATCGTTGCAAGACATGCGGGCCTCGAGGTGCTTGGAATTTCTTGCATCAGCAATATGGCGTCGGGAATTTTGGACCAGCCTCTGTCCCATGACGAAGTTATGGAAACTACAGACCGTGTCCGGGAGAAATTCCTGAGCCTGGTGCTCGCGATTATTCCTGCAATGTAATTACGGGAGGTGAGGATGAAGATGAGAGCAGTTGATCTGATCCGCAAAAAGAGAGACGGCCAAGAGCTAAGCGGCGAAGAGATCGGTTACCTGGTCAAAGGCTACAGTAACGGAGAAATCCCGGATTATCAAATGGCAGCCTGGGCAATGGCCGTTTACTATCAAGGGATGAGCGCCCGGGAAACCGCCGATTTAACGCTGTCCATGGCCGCGTCCGGAGACATGATCGACCTCAGTTCCATTCATGGAATCAAGGTTGATAAGCATTCGACCGGCGGTGTTGGGGATAAGACAACGATCGTCATTGGTCCCCTTGTGGCGGCAGCCGGGGTACCGGTCGCCAAAATGTCAGGCCGGGGTCTCGGTCATACCGGGGGCACGATCGACAAGCTGGAGGCGATTAGCGGCTTCTCCGTGGAACTGGGGCAGGAGCAGTTTTTCCGCCAGGTGAACGAGATCGGTCTTTCCGTGGTCGGGCAAAGCGGAAATATGACTCCTGCCGACAAGAAGCTGTACGGCCTGCGCGATGTAACGGCTACAGTGGATTCAATTCCGCTGATCGCCAGTTCGGTCATGAGCAAGAAAATCGCTGCGGGTGCGGATGCGATTGTGCTTGATGTCAAGACCGGCAGCGGCGCGTTCATGAAAACGCTGGACGATTCGATCCGGCTGGCCAAAGCTATGGTCGATATCGGCACCCAGGTTGGACGCAGCACCATCGCTGTCATCAGCGATATGGATCAGCCGCTTGGCTATGCGATCGGCAATGCGCTCGAAATTCAGGAAGCGATTGCGACGCTGCGCGGAGAAGGGCCGAAAGACTTGGAGGAAGTTTGTCTGATTCTCGCCTCCCATATGCTCGTTCTTGGCGGCAAGGCAGAGACGGAAGAAGCTGCACGGGCGATCCTTCAGGAGAAGCTGGCCAGCGGAATTGCGTTGGACAGACTGAAAATGTTGGTAGAAGCCCAAGGCGGGGATATCACGCAAATCGAGAACCCCGAACTATTGCCACAGGCCGAGCTTCAAGTGGAAGTGAAGGCCGAGAAAGGCGGCTTCGTCGAGTCGATTCAAGCTGAAGAAATCGGCATTGCGGCGATGCTCCTCGGAGCTGGTAGGGAGACCAAGGATTCGGTGATCGATTTGGCGGCAGGCCTTACGCTTCGCAAGAAAATCGGCGATCCGGTCGAGGTCGGCGAAGTGCTGGCGGTTCTTCACTTGAATACTCCGTACGAGAGTCGGCTGGAAGAGGCGAGCAGCAAGGTGAGAGAAGCTTACGGAATATCCGAAGACAAGGTGCCTCGCAGACCGCTAGTGTTTGCGTTGGTAACGCCGGAAGGCGTTCGGAGATTTTAGCGGAATAAGGGGCTTTAAGCAACACAGGTTCGTGGATACAAAGGTGCGGGAGTGAAGTTACTCCTGCGCCTTTTTTTATGCAAATTTTTATACATAGGCGGTTGAACCCATCTTAATTTCTCTCACTAGCTCCCCTTTCGTTCAACTAAACTCTTTAATGATCCCTATCAGGAATAATATGACAAGAATTAGCCCATACTAGGTTAGCAGAATCCTGATTTTTATTGAAAAGGGGGACTAATGTTGAAAAAGCGGTTGTTAATTGGATTTACAGCATTGATTCTCGCGTTCCAGTTTTGGCCTGCCACCGGGTTTGCCAATCACGGAGGACCGCATGAGGAAGTCGCGGCAGACGAGATCGCATTGGCCGGGAACGCCCTATCCGCCGTTTTAATCGATGCGGATACGGGGACGGTAATCTACGAGAAAAAGAGTCATGAACAGCTGCCACCGGCCAGCATTACCAAGATCATGACGATGCTGCTTACGATGGAGGCCATTGATAAGGGCAAGCTGAAGATGACCGACAAAGTTATGGCAAGCGAATATGCCTCCTCTATGGGCGGTTCGCAGATCTTTCTGGAGCCTGGCGAAGAAATGACGGTCGATGAATTGTTAAAAGGCGTAGCGATGGCTTCCGGCAATGATGCTTCAGTCGCGCTTGCCGAGAAGATCGCCGGTACGGAAAAGGCGTTCGTTCAGATGATGAACGACAAGGTGAAGGAGCTTGGGCTGAAAGACACCCATTTCTCCAATTGCAACGGATTGCCGGCGGACAATCACTATTCGTCCGCGCATGACATTGCCATGATGAGCCGGGAGCTGCTGAAATACGAGGGCATCACCAAGTATACCGGTTCCTATCAGGACTACCTCCGTAAACAATCCGAGAAACCGTTCTGGCTGGTGAATACGAATAAGCTGGTCCGGTTTTATAGCGGGGCGGACGGTCTGAAAACCGGGTACACTTCGGAGGCTAAATTTTGCCTGGCGGCAACCGCCAAACGGGACGGACTCCGGTTGATAGCCGTAGTTCTCGGGGAACCGAACACGAAGACACGGAACAGCGAAGTATCCGCTATGTTCGACTATGCATTTTCCCAATATGCCCTGCATCCGATCTACAAGGCAGGCGAAATTATCGGCAAGGTTAAAGTGACTAAAGGAGAAGCTTCCCAATTGGAACTCGCTGCTTCCAAGACGATGAGCGTGCTCATCAAGAAGGGAACCGAGCCGGGTTCGATTACGCAAAAGCTGGAAGCACCGGAGAAACTGGCCGCACCGGTTAAACAGGGGCAAGTTATCGGCAAGCTGGTTGTCTATCAGAACGGGGAAGCGCTGACGGAATTTGAACTGAAGGCGGCTTCCGACGTCAAAAAGGCCGGCTGGTGGACTATGTTTAAACGAACGGCCTCTCATTTGTTTTTTGTAGATTCGTAGCGGTTTTCTTCTAGTTTTGTCACAGGGGAGGAATCCACAACCGGGTTGTAGAATTGTTGTGTTCATGTCAGGGAGGAGAGTGAACAGACGTGAATTTGAAAATGGAAATGGAAAGACACCGGGAAACACTTGTAGTTCGTTTAGTCGGAGAGCTGGATCACCATACGGCGGACGATGTCCGAATGACTTTGGATGAAGAGATCGGCCGCGGGATCTGCCGCCATCTTGTTCTCAGCCTCGAGTCTTTGCAGTTTATGGACAGCTCGGGCATCGGAGTGATTTTGGGCAGATACAAGCTGATTAAACAAAAGGGCGGCCGTATGGTCGTTTGCGGGGTAAATCCGCCGGTCTACCGGCTGCTTGAGATGTCAGGTCTGTTCAAGATCATGTCCGTCTACGAGAACGAGAGCACCGCTCTTTCGGAATTGGAGGTCGCCCTATGAGTCAGACCGACCGCAATTTCATGACGCTGCAATTTGCCGCTAAGTCGGAGAATGAATCGTTCGCCCGCGTGACTGTCGCTGCCTTTGTGTCTCAATTGGATCCGACCATGGATGAAATCACCGATTTGAAGACGGTGGTCTCCGAAGCGGTCACCAACTCCATTATTCATGGATATGACGAAGATCCGGAAGGTATCGTTACGATCTCCGCGTCTATCGAAGGAGATACGGTGACTCTCGTGGTGGAAGACAAGGGCAGGGGGATCGAAGATCTCGAGTTAGCCAAGCAGCCGTTGTTTACGTCGAAACCGGAGCTGGAGCGGTCCGGCATGGGTTTCACGATCATGGAGAATTTTATGGATGAATTTGATGTCACCAGCGAGATGGGCGGGGGTACTTCCATCCGGATGAAGAAGAGGATTGTATCTAAGAAAGCTTTGTACAATTAGGGGTTGGAGCTATGGATGCCGAAGTGAAGCAAGCCTCGAGAGAGTATTTGGACGACACGGAAGTGAAGCGGTTGATTGCTCTGAGCCAGAACGGGGATTCCGCGGCCAGAGACCGGCTTGTAAACTGCAACATCCGGCTGGTTTGGTCAGTCGTGCAGCGTTTTATGAACCGGGGTTACGAGCCTGAAGATTTGTTTCAGATCGGATGTATCGGACTGCTGAAATCGGTCGATAAGTTCGATCTCAGCTATGACGTGAAATTTTCAACCTATGCGGTTCCGATGATTATCGGTGAAATCCAGCGCTTTTTGCGTGACGATGGTACCCTTAAGGTAAGTCGCTCGCTCAAAGAAATGGCGAACAAGGTACGCAAAAAGAAAGACGAGCTGTCTAAGCTGCTGAATCGGCTTCCTACTGTAAAGGAGGTGGCCGCAGAGCTGGGAGTCACCCCGGAAGACGTCGTGTTTGCCCAGGAGGCGAACAAGCCGCCGGCGTCCATTCATGAGACCGTATTTGAAAATGACGGGGATCCGATCACGCTGATGGATCAAATCGCCGACGAGTCGCAGGAACGCTGGTTCGATAAATTGGCGCTCCATGAAGCGATCGACGGATTATCGGAAAGGGAAAGGCTGATCGTATATTTGCGGTATTATCGCGACCAGACTCAATCCGAAGTTGCCAACCGGCTTGGTATCTCGCAAGTACAGGTATCGCGGCTGGAGAAGAAAATTTTGCAGAGCATTCGCGACCAGATCGCGCAATAGCACCAATTTTACAGGATCCCCTTTAAGCAGATCGTCGCAATAAGCGGCGGTTTGTGAAGGGGATTTTTCAGCGTCAATGACCGGATATACTCGCAAGGAAAGAGGACATCTTATATACTAGAAGTAGATTCGCCATCTAAAACAGAAGGAGATCATAACATGAGCGTACATATTGCAGCCAAACCAGGCGAGATCGCAGAAACTATTCTTTTACCGGGGGATCCGCTCCGGGCCAAGTATATTGCCGAAACGTATTTAAGCGACGTGATTTGTTATAACGAAGTCCGGGGGATGCTTGGATTCACGGGCACCTATCAAGGAAAAAGAATCTCTGTGCAAGGCAGCGGGATGGGAATTCCGTCCATTTCGATTTATGCGAATGAACTGATTCGGGATTACGGAGTGAAGAACCTGATTCGCGTCGGCACATGCGGAGGCATGCAGGAGCATGTCCATGTCCGCGACGTTATTCTGGCTCAAGCTTCCTGCACCGATTCCAGCATGAACCGTCATGTGTTCGGCGGCTTCGACTTCGCTCCGATTGCGAGCTTCCCGCTATTGAAAGCGGCTTATGACCGCGGGGTGGAAAAAGGATTGAAGCTGCATGTCGGGAATATTTTCAGCTCGGACATGTTCTATAGGGACGATACGACCGTGACTCAACTGCTGATGAAATACGGCGTGCTTGGCGTAGAGATGGAGACGACCGCACTATATACTCTGGCCGCCAAATATGGAGTCAATGCGTTGACTATTCTGACTGTTAGCGATCATTTGCTTACCGGTGAGGAGACCACTTCGGAAGAACGGCAAACTACCTTTAACCAGATGATGGAAGTTGCTTTGGATACAGCTGCAGCGCTATAAGGCAACGGGAATTCCACGAATATCAAAAAAAGCACCGCCGAGGTGATCGGCAGTGCTTTTTTTCGTTGTTTAACTGCATCCTATTCTCCCAGGACCTTTAGAACCTTCGGTTCAAGTAAACTATGCTATCAGAGTACTTGAGCTCGTATAAGAGTTCGCTTAGGGAGCCTTCCCCCTGCTTAATTAACTGTAAGTCCTACATCTATTTTTACTCCAAATGCTACCTAGGCTAATTTAACTGTAAAAGCTACAGCTATTTCAGAGGATTTAGGCCATTCCGAGCTGAAACCGCTGAATTAACTGTACATTTTCCAGTTATTTAGCTCGAATGAGCTCATTTCACAAATATAACTGCAGGTTTTACAGTTAAGTTGTTGTCGATTGAATAGCTCTGAATAGCAAAGAGGACTGCCGAAGGTATCGGAGTGCTCTTCTTTTCAATTGTTCAGCTTATATAGCGGAGCCCCTCGAAGAGTAAATCGCAGGCGGGCTTGGCATACTATGGGCAATACGGCAGTAAAGGGGTGTCCATTATGGAGAAAGGGACGATCTCTCCCGTTTATCTGCGCCTGCGCAAGCAGGTAAAGCTTCCGATTGGCGCACCTGTCCGGTTGGGGGATATTGCGCGCATACTGGCCGATCCCCGTTATGAAAAGGAGCTCCTTGGGCTCATCATGGACAGGCCGGAGTATAGCGACGGTAACTTGATCGTCATCGACATGCTTCAGGTCATAGCTTGCATCCGTCGAAAGTTCCCTTCGCTGAAGGTTGAAGTGTTGGGGGAACCGCATGTTCTCGTTGAAATGATAACCCGGGAGAAAAAGCCTTCCATCTCTCTTTTTGTTCTCGTCTGGCTGCTTCTGTTTTTCGGTGCCGGTCTGACGATCATGAATTTCCACGCCGATGTCAGCATGCCCGAGGTCCAGGTCCGGATCGTAGAAATGATTACCGGGGAAAGGGACGAGCATCCTTATTTATTTCAAGTGGCATATTCTGTCGGGCTCGGGCTTGGGATGATCATCTTTTTTAACCATTTGTTCAAGAAAAAATGGAATGAGGAACCTACCCCTCTGGAAGTGGAAATGTATCTCTATCAGGAAAATTTGAATCAGTACGTGATTGCCGAGGAATACGAAAAAATGCGCCGGTCCGAAGCGCCTGGAGAGGAGAAAAGGCATTGACTCCAACGCTCTCCCTGATCTTTTCTATATTCTTCGGACTGGCGGGAGGCATTGCGGTCGGAGGCGGGGTGATTGCCCTTTATATCGTGCTGGACATGATTCCGCGTCTGGCCCAAATCACCAGATCCTATGACAAGGTTCACTGGTACGAGGGAGCGATGGTATGCGGCTCATTCCTCGGTACGATCGCGGATTTTTGGAACTGGAACATTCACGGTCCCTGGATAGGAACCGGTGTGGTCGGCCTGTTCAATGGCATTTTCGTCGGCATGCTGGCAGCCGCGCTTACTGAAGTGCTCAATGTGCTGCCGATATTGGCCAAAAGACTGCATATGCAAAAGTATTTGCTCGGGCTCCTGATGGCGATGGTGTTCGGAAAGGTAGCAGGATCTTTATTTGAATGGTTCGTGTACAGGCGTTAATACAGTTAAGGAGGTATGTCAGCGATGATGGATCACGAACGGGGTGGAACAGGGCAGGAGGGGCAATCCCAGGATATTCCGGAATTCATGCCCGGAACCGGAGAGTTTGCCTGGCCGGAGGATGAAGATCAGGCGAAAGAGGACCGGAGGCATAAGGTGGAGGGCGAACGATCGGATTCCGTAAAGGAGTCGATCCAGTATTGGCAGAAGAACGACAAGATCAGCCGCAGTTTGACCACGACTAAGAAAACGCTGGAGGAAGTCGTCGGCCTCGGTCAAGGTTTTGATGTCGTTTTCCGGGAAATGACTTTTGGCGGTAAACGAACGGGTCTTTTTTTTATCAATGGATTTGCCAAAGATACGATAATGCAGGAAATCATCAAGCGATTGACCTACTTGACACCGGAAAATCTGACGACAGGTGCGCTTCGATCCTTCTTCGATCTTTACATCCCGCATATTCAAGTGGAAAAAACGGAGCATCTCAGCTCGGCGGTTAACAATGTGCTGATCGGCATGAGTGTTCTGTTTATTGAAGGCGAACAATCGGCCATTGTCATGGATACTCGTTCTTACCCGGTCCGCAGTCCGGAGGAACCGTCGCTGGAAAGAGTTGTTCGTGGCGCTCGTGACGGTTTTACCGAGACGCTGCTGACGAATGTAACGCTTGTACGGAGAAGGCTCCGCGATCCCGGCATCAAATTCGAAGCGATGAAGGTGGGACGGCGAAGTCAAACCGATGTTTGTATCGCATATATTGACGACATTGCGGATAAGGTACTCGTGGATGCTGTGAGAGAGAAACTCAAGGGCGTTGAAATGGACGGTATTCCCTTGGCCGACAAGCAGCTTGAGGAAGCGATCGTGAAAAAAGGGTGGAATCCCTACCCGCTGGTCCGTTATTCCGAACGTCCGGATGTGGTCGCTTCCCATCTGATGGAGGGCCGGGTCGTCATCTTCGTCGACACCTCGCCAAGCGTCATGATTTTGCCGACAACGTTCTTCGATTTATGTCAGCATGCGGAGGAAAACCGGCAAACCCCGTTCATGGGCACCTATTTGCGCTGGGTGCGTTTCTTCGGAATCTTTGCCTCCTTATTTCTGCTTCCGATATGGATGCTTATGGTAATCCATCCGGAGCTGAAGCCGGCGATGCTGGATTTCATCGGCCCGCAAAAAATGGCCAAAATCCCGATTATCGCCCAGTTTTTACTGGTGGAATTCGGGGTCGACTTGATGCGGATGGCAGCCGTACATACGCCGACTCCGCTCGCCTCAGCCATGGGTCTGATCGCGGCGATCCTCATAGGCGATATCGCCGTTAAGACCGGCCTGTTCGTGAACGAAGTCGTGCTATATATGGCTGTGGCCGCCATCGGGATGTTTGCGACGCCGAGCTACGAGCTCGGACTTGCCAATAGGGTTGTCAGGCTGATCATGCTGGTACTGGTTGCCATATTCGGCGTACCTGGCCTTGTAGGAGGAGTCACGGCGTTCATTATTTTCCTCAGTACCCAACGTTCGTTTAACTCCTCTTATTTGTGGCCGTTTATTCCGTTTAATGCAAAGGCGATGGCTGGAATTCTGATCCGGGTTCCGGTGCTTACCTCGAAGCAAAGACCGTCCTTCACCAAGACGCGAGATAATACCCGTATGCCGCGCAGTGAGAGATGAATTGGGCGTGTCCAGAAAAAAACACAAATGATAATCGAAAAAATCCATTTTTCAGTTCGCGGGTTGTTTGATATACTGGTGAAAATTGAAAGTGGAGGACTGCATAGATGTATTTACATGGTACCAGCAAAATCAATCCTAAAGGACATCTGGAGATCGGCGGCGTCGACACGGTCGAGTTGAAAGAAACTTACGGCACCCCGCTGTATATCATGGATGAAGCGCTCATCCGGCAAAGATGCCGTGAATATATGGAAGCGTTCCGTGCTTCGGGATTGTCGTTTCAGGTGGCCTATGCCAGCAAAGCATTTTGCGTGATGGCGATGTGCCGTCTGGTCGAGGAAGAAGGACTGTCCCTCGATGTCGTTTCAGAGGGAGAATTGTACACCGCCCTCGAGGCTGGCTTCCCTGCAGAGCGAATCCATTTTCACGGGAACAACAAGACTCCTGAAGAGCTTGAAATGGCGATTCAGGCCAATATTGGTTGTTTTGTCGTTGATAATTTTACTGAAATTCATATGCTGCAGGCGTTGGCCGCAGACAAAGGACTCTCGGTTAATATTCTCCTGCGCGTAACCCCTGGAGTGGAAGCTCATACGCATGAGTATATTTCTACGGGCCAGACGGATTCGAAATTCGGTTTCGATATCGGTAACGGATCTGCATTTGAAGCGGTAGAGCTGGCTTCACGCAGTTCGAATCTTCGTCTGCTCGGTTTGCATTCCCACATCGGTTCGCAAATTTTCGAGGTGGAAGGCTTCCAACTGGCGGTAGAACGTGTGGCCGAGTTCGCTCTTCAAGTTAAAGAAAAACTGGATGTCGTATTCAAAGTGATCAACCTGGGCGGAGGATTCGGAATCCGCTATACGGAAGAAGACACGCCTCTTCAGGTTTCGGATTATGTAAAAGCGATCACTGATGCCGTAAAATCGTCATTTGCAAGCGCATATCCGCAGCTCCCTGAAATTTGGGTGGAACCGGGCCGGAGCATTGTCGGAGATGCCGGTACGACGTTGTATACCGTAGGAACGAGCAAGGATATTCCGGGTGTTCGTAAATACGTGTCCGTCGATGGCGGAATGACGGATAATCCGCGTCCTGCATTGTACGACTCCAAGTATGAAGCTATGTTGGCGAACCGCAGCTTGGATGCTGCCGAAGAAACGGTATCCATTGCAGGCAAATGCTGCGAAAGCGGGGATATGCTGATTTGGGATTTGGAGCTGCCTAAAGTGAATTCGGGCGATTTGCTCGCCGTTGCATGCACGGGCGCGTACAACTATGCTATGGCCAGCAACTACAACCGGATCCGTCGTCCGGCGGTCGTATTCGTTCAAAACGGGCAAAGCGATCTTGTCGTAAAGCGTGAAAGCTTACAGGATATTACTTCCTGCGACGTGATCCCCGAGCGGATTGCAAAGCAGCCGTCGTTCAAGTAAACGGAACTGAACTGTGAAATACAAGTGTAACAGCATCATACGACTGGCCGGGAGGCCGGATTGGATGATGCTGTTGCATTTTTTTTTGCGCCATATTTTGCTACGGACGTCATTTCATAGTACACTTGAAGAGGTTTGTCTGAAGTTAATACGATGATAATTCGAAGAAGGAAGTGACCCATATGAAAAAAGGGAAAATTGTTTTGGAAAAAGGCGGAGAGGTTGAAATTCAATTTCTGCCCGAAGAAGCGCCAGGAACGGTAGCCAACTTCGAAAAGCTGGCGAATTCCGGATATTATAACGGCTTGACTTTCCACCGCGTTATTCCGGGCTTTGTTGCTCAAGGCGGATGCCCGGTCGGAAACGGTACGGGTGGCCCTGGCTACACCATCAAATGTGAAACGTCGACTAACACGACAAAGCACGAGCGCGGCGTATTGTCCATGGCTCATGCAGGCAAAGACACCGGCGGCAGCCAGTTCTTCATCGTGTACGAGCCGCAGCCGCATTTGAATGGCGTCCATACGGTATTCGGCAAAGTAACTTCCGGCATGGAGCTTGTCGATCAGGTTCGCCCTGGCGACAAAATGAAAGAAGTTACGGTTTGGGACGAAGCGTAATTGAAATAGAATAGAATCAACAACAATAACCCCTCTGAAGGATTACTCCTCAGAGGGGTTTCGTATTGCACGATTTTGGCATACTTTAACTGTTAGTGGTCTGCCGCTTCGTCCTTAACCTCTTCGCGGAACCCGCGAATGCTGTCGAGGCGCCGGGCGTTCTTTTCCTCTATTTGGTGTTTTTCTTCGCCGGAAATTTCGTCGGCATGCTCACTTAAATAATCCTGGCCTTCCCGGAAATTTTGAATCGTATTTTGAATGCTGGACTGTAGTTTTTCAACATTATCAGAGCGATCATCAGGTTTTGCCACGAATGAATTCCTCCTAATGTAGATGAAATTTTTATTGAATTAACGGGTGTCGGAGTTATTTTCGCTCAGAGACGGAGTTTTTATTCCCGGACGGAGGCGGGAGCAATGTCCTTGATTTTTTTAGGGGTTAGTGATAACATTCGGGTTGCAACAAATAATTAACTGAATAGCATTCCTTCGGGGCAGGGTGAAATTCCCTACCGACGGTGATGGCTGGCTTCGATGATCGAGGCATCCTTTTACTGGATGTGATTTGAATCGGAGCAAGCACGAGTCCGTGACCCGTATGCGAGCTTAACCAGCAGCATATGGCTGAGCCGGTGTGATTCCGGGACCGACAGTATAGTCTGGATGGGAGAAGGAGACGCGGAACGCATGGGGTTCAATGAATGTTTAGACACGCCATGTGTTCAAATACAGGAAGCAGTTCTTAAAGTAATTGTTTTCACAATGTCATATTTGCGTTGGGAAAATATTGCTTTATGAGGACGGCAGACGTTTGATTTGTCATGCATCAGCTTTGACATCTTCTATTTGCGTTTGCTTGCTTTATTCGCGTACATACATTTCTCTCAATTTACCCTGCCGGAATGCTCCGGCGGGTTTTTTTACATTTTCGCAAGGAAGGAGGACATTCAATTGAACAATATCAACGACGAGTATTATATGGGACTGGCGATTCAAATGGCGGAACGATCCCAAGGCCAGACGGGCATCAATCCGGTCGTCGGGGCGGTTGTGGTAAAGGAAGGCGCGGTCGTTGGCTTGGGTACGCATCTCAGGCGCGGTACGCCGCATGCAGAAGTACACGCTCTTAATATGGCCGGCGAAATGGCCGAAGGCAGCACGGTTTATGTAACTCTTGAGCCATGCAGTCACCATGGGTTGACACCGCCTTGTTCCGAACGCTTGATTCGGGAAAAAGTGGCACGGGTCGTCGTTGCCAGTGAAGATCCCAATCCGCAAGTGGCGGGACGGGGAATACGGAGCTTGCGGGAAAATGGGATCCAGGTGGATGTCGGCGTTCTCCGCGAAGAAGCAATTAGGTTCAACAAGGCATTTATCAAATTTATTACAACAGGGCTTCCTTACGTCACGATCAAAACCGCAAGCACGCTGGACGGCAAAATAGCTTCGAGAACCGGAGACAGCAAGTGGATTTCGAACGAAGCAGCAAGGGAGATGGTCCATACGATGCGGCACCGGCATCAGGCCATCATGGTCGGGGTCGGAACTATCATAGCTGATGATCCGCAGTTGACAACCCGGCTTCCGGTGCCGGGGCTGTCACCGGTTCGTATTATCGTCGACTCGCAGCTGCGGATCCCGGAAAGCGCCAGAGTGCTTAACGACGGCGCAGCTCCGACAGTCCTTCTAACGACGGATAAAGCTGACCCGGACAAGGTGCTTGCTTTGCGTGAGCGGGGGATTAAGGTCATTCCGTGCGGCGAGGGACCGAAGGTTGATTTGAAATTGGCTATGGCAAAGCTTGGCGAGCAGGAGATTTCATCCATTCTCGTAGAGGGCGGGGGGAGATTGAACGGCTCTTTGATTCAAGAGCAATTGGCCGATCAAGTTGTCATGTTTTTTGCCCCTAAGCTGATAGGAGGGCTCGAGTCTCCCGGGAATTTTATGTTTGACGGTTACAGCCTGATGAAAGACGCAGTTCATTTAACCGATTTGGAAGTGGAGCAAATGGGGGATAATGTGTGCATCAAAGGAACACCTGTCTGGTCAGGCGCTACTAAGGAAGGACTCAAAATTTAGGAGTAAGGAGGGGAGCTTATGTTCACCGGACTAGTAGAGGAGATCGGGACAATAAAATCGGTTAGCCGCAAAGGAGAAGCGATGGTCCTTGGCATCTCGGCCAGCGTGGTAACGGAAGGCTTGAAGCTGGGAGACAGCATCTCCGTCAACGGAGTTTGCCTGACGGCCACCTCCTTTGACTCTTCTTCTTTTGCTGTCGATGTGATGCCGCAAACTTACCGCCACACGAACCTCAAGGATTTGAAGCCGGGTAGCCGGATCAATCTGGAACGGGCCATGGCGGCAGGCGGAAGATTCGGCGGCCATCTTGTTCAGGGGCATGTGGACGGAATAGGGACGATTATCCGGGTCCGCAAAGATCAAAATGCGGTCGTATATGAGATTGAACCGGCAGAATCGTCCATGTTCAAATATATAATTCCCCAAGGATCGATTACGGTTGACGGAATAAGTCTTACTGTAGTGCAGACTTCGGGCGGGCGGTTCTCGGTATCCATAATTCCTCATACTCTCGCCGAAACGGGGCTTGCATTCAAACGTCCCGGCGATACGGTAAATATGGAATGCGACGTCCTGGGCAAATATGTGGAGCACTTGCTCAAATTCGGAAGGGCCCAAAACGGAACTGCTCAGGACGACGAATCGGAAGATAGTAGAGGCGGCATCAATCTTGCGTTCCTCTCGGAGCATGGATTTGCGTGAAGAAAGTTGAGAGTGGAGGGGATTTAGATGAGTGATAGTGATATCCAGTTGGACCGCGTTGAGGAAGCGATTTATGAATTGATGCGCGGAAAAGTGATTATAGTCGTCGACGATGAAGATCGTGAAAATGAAGGGGATTTCGTTGCGTTAGCCGAGAAAGCTACGCCCGAAGTCATCAATTTTATGATTACTCAGGGGCGCGGGCTGGTCTGTCTGCCGATTACGCAAGAGCGTGCCGATGAGCTTGAATTACAACCGATGGTAGCGCAAAACACCGATTATCATGGGACAGCCTTTACGGTTTCCATTGACCATAAAGACACTACGACGGGGATTTCCGCGTATGAACGTTCCCTGACAGTACGCGGGATTATGGACCCCGAGGCCAAACCGGCCCATTTCCGCCGTCCGGGTCACATGTTTCCGCTGATCGCCAAGAAGGGCGGCGTTCTGCGGCGGGCCGGCCATACGGAAGCCGCGGTGGATCTGGCGCGGATGTGCGGAGCATATCCCGCAGGAGTCATCTGCGAGGTGATCAAGGAGGACGGAACCATGGCTCGGCTCCCCGACCTTATGGAGATCGCCAAAACCTTTGATCTCAAGCTGATCAGTGTCAAAGACCTGATTCATTACCGTAATGAAAAGGAAAAGCTGGTCAACCGGGAAGTCGAGGTTCGTATGCCAACGGATTATGGGGAATTCCGGGCAATTGCCTACACAAACGACGTCGATACGAAAGAGCATGTCGCCCTGGTAAAAGGGGAAATCGGCGGAGACGAACCGGTGCTGGTGCGGGTGCATTCGGAATGCCTGACGGGAGACGTATTCCATTCGCATCGCTGTGACTGCGGGCCGCAGTTCGAAGCGGCGCTGAAACAGATCGAACAGGAAGGCAGAGGGGTATTGCTCTATATGAGGCAAGAGGGACGCGGTATCGGTCTTATTAACAAACTGAAGGCCTACAAACTCCAGGAGCAAGGCCTGGATACCGTGGACGCCAACCTCAAGCTTGGTTTTCCGGCCGACCTGCGCGATTACGGCATCGGTGCCCAGATATTAAAGGATCTTGGCGTTCGCCAAATCCGTCTGCTTACCAACAACCCGCGCAAGATCAAAGGGCTGGAGGGTTATGGCCTGGAAGTGGTGGAGCGCGTACCGATTCAAATGGAGGAAAATGAAGATAATTCCGGTTACCTTCATACTAAGCAATCGAAGTTGGGGCATTTGTTGAAATTCGATGACCTGGAGCAAAACGAGTCTTCTGAAATATAAAATAATAATTTCCTAATAGTGGAAGGATGGTATTCAAAATGATGAATGTATATGAAGGAAATCTAGTATCAAACGGCTTGAAATACGCGATTGTAGTTGGACGGTTCAACGAATTTATTACCAGCAAGCTGCTGGGCGGAGCGCTGGATGCGCTGAAGCGCCATGGCGTTAAGGACGAAGAGGTCAGCGTAGCTTGGGTGCCAGGTGCATTCGAAATTCCGTTTGCGGCACAGAAGCTGGCGGAAAGCGGAAAGTATGATGCAGTGATCACGCTGGGCACCGTCATTCGCGGTTCAACTTCGCATTATGACTATGTATGCAACGAAGCGGCTAAAGGCGTTGCCGCGGTCGGACTAAAAACGGGAGTTCCTACTATCTTCGGCGTCGTGACTACCGAAAACATTGAACAGGCGATCGAACGTGCCGGCACCAAGGCCGGGAACAAGGGATGGGATGCCGCAATGGCAGCCATTGAAATGGCGAACTTGACGAATCAGCTAAAATAGTGCTTATTTAATGTAGTACCCTTCTTTTTCGGGGTACTGCATTTTTCTTTTATAAGCTATTTTGCATGTCATGGGTGGGGGAAGTTCATTGACGACAGTATTATACAAGCTGGAATCATTCGAAGGACCGCTGGACCTTCTATTGCATTTGATCGATAAAGCGGAGATAGATATTCACCAAATTTCGATCAGTGAAATTACGGACCAGTACCTCGAATATTTACACAATATGCAGGAGCTGGAACTGGAAGTGACCAGTGAATTTCTTGTCATGGCGGCGACGTTGCTGTCGATCAAGAGCAAGCAGCTGCTGCCCAAGCCGCCAGTGATCGAATTTGACGATGATTTCGATTATTTGATGGAGGACGAAGAGGATCCCCGGGATGAACTCATCCGCCAACTGATCGAATACCGCAAATATAAAGGGATTGCCGAGCATCTTCACGAGCGCGAGTGGGAACGCAGTTTGATATTTTCCAAGGAGCCGGAGGATCTGACACCGTATTTACCCGAAATCGAAGAGAATCCCGTCAAAGGCCTGCATGCCGCGGACCTGATTGCGGTTTTCCAGAAGGCGATCCGGAAAGCGGTCAAGCGCAACACGGTAGCTCGTATTCGCCGGGATGAAATTTCGGTCAAGGACCGGATCCGGGAAGTCGTTTCCGCGCTGGAAAGTGTAGGAAAGGGAGGCAGGCTCCTGTTCTCCAAGCTGCTGCATCAGGAAATGTACCGGCATGAAATTGTAGTTACTTTTCTGGCGATTTTAGAACTGATGAAAATGAAACAAATCGTATGTTATCAAAACAAGTTGTTCGATGATATTGTCATGGAGTGGAGAGGGGTAGTAAAGGCAGATGAATTATCAGGAATTGAAATCGATTATTGAGGGGTTGCTATTCTTAGCAGGTGAGGAAGGAATCAGTTTGAAGCAGCTTGCGGAGGTGACTGAGCAAAGGCAGGATTTAGTCGCGGATGCGCTTCAAGATATGAAGAATTCCTTCGAGCGGGCAGGTCGGGGCTTGCAAATCGTCCAGATCGCCGGTAATTATCAGCTCGCTACGTTGCCGCAGCACGCGCCTTATTTCGAGAAGCTTGCCTATTCACCCTCACGTTCCTCTCTGTCCCAGGCGGCATTGGAGACGCTCTCCATTATCGCATACCGTCAGCCGATTACCCGAATTGAGGTGGAGGAAATTCGGGGCGTAAAGTCGGAACGAGCCATCCACACCCTGGTAAACAAAGATCTTATTGAAGAGGTCGGCCGGGCGGAGGCGATCGGACGTCCTATTTTATACGGAACGACCAAAGCTTTCCTCGATTATTTCGGTCTGGCCAGTTTGAAGGATCTGCCGGATCTGGCCGATTTCGAAAGTGCTGAGCAATTAGAGGAAGAGACTCAGCTGTTATTTCAGAAGCTTGAGGAGCAGCAGCTCACTTTTGACGATGTCGACAAGACGGGGCAGGAAGCTAATCCGGAACAGGAACAGCAGCAAGAGGAACAAGAACAAGAGAGTTGATGGGGAATGATCGTGTACCCGTATCAGCGCAAATGAATAGTCTGCTCAAGCCGCCCTTACGGGCGGCTTTTTTGTGTTGCATACTACGCCAAAATGCCAAACTTGGAATTTTTTAATGATAACCGTGCCATACTATTCGGAGCTTGTTATCTGATTATGGCTTGGAGGGCACTCCCGTGTGGATTTGGCTCGGAAGCATCCTGGTCCTGTTGCTGCTGGTCCTGACGCTGATTTTGTTATCCAAAATAACGTTTCATATCAAGCTCAAGAAGGAAAACAAGGATGAGACGATTATGATTGATGTAACGCTATTGTTCGGGCTGCTTACATATCATTATCGGATTCCGGCCCTTGGGCTGAATAAGCTGCAGGACGGCTTATGGGTCGAGAACAATAGTAGCGATAATTTCTTCAAGACGCATACTTCGGCCGGGGAGCAGGAAATCGATAAGGAAAAAGTAAACCTCTGGGCGGAGCAATTTCGCGATATGATCCGGGCAACCAGAGGATTGAAAAAGTGGCTGAATACGACACTTCGCCGGGTCACCTTGGTCAGCATGGAATGGTCTACAAATGTGGCGCTTACCGATGCAGCCCATACGGCAACCCTTACCGGCGCGTTATGGGCTTTGAAAACTACGCTGATCGGATGGCTTTCCTACCATATTTCCTTGCGGCAACGTCCGAAGTTGTTTGTCGTTCCCGTATTCGGCGGTTCCCCGTTATTTTCCACCGAGCTCAACTGTACGGCTGAAATACGTCTCGGGAATGCTGTTTATGCTGGAATGGTTCTGGTGGTCCGCGTATTGAAAGTTAAGGGCGGAGTGAAGAAGTGGAGAAGCCTCCTTTCGAAGGGCAATCAATCAGGAGAGTAAGTCCCGTTACGATTTAGGAATAAAAAGGGATGGTGCATACTCCTCCTTCAAAGTGCCCACAATACGAAAAAGCGATGGTAAGTACTTATCTATATCGCACTGAGGAGGAATTTTTATGGTTGAGCATCCGATACAAGGGCTAATGAAAACCGCGATGGAAAACATCAAGGATATGGTTGACGTGAATACGATTGTCGGGGAGCCGGTCGAAACGCCGGACGGCAGCGTCATTCTTCCGATCAGCCGGGTCGGTTTCGGCTTTGCAGCCGGGGGCAGTGATTTCAACATTGACGAGAAACCCGAAAAGAGCGGGACGACCTCTGAAGGAGGCAAAGCCCGGCCGTTTGGCGGCGGCAGCGGCGGCGGCGTGTCGATCAATCCGATCGCATTTCTCGTGGTCGGTAAACAGGGGGTTCACATCGTTCCGCTTGATAATCAAACCCACTTGATGGAGAAGGTGATCGATGCGGTTCCCATGCTGATCGATAAAATCCAGACCATGTTTCCGAATGGCTCGGTCCAAACCGTGACAAGTTCGGTAACCACAGGCAAGCCGGATGTTGCAAGTGCCGCGGAAGCGGCTATCCATCCTTTTGCCTAAAGAGCCGTTCCCTTCCGGAACCCCGGAGGGGACTTTTTTTGAAGAAAATGATTGGAATAAATTAATAAATTGCGGCTTTACTACGGTTACCTGGCTTGGACATACTCCAGGAGCCTGCTGCATATAGTAATTACTAGTTCGCGCAAGCGAGAGTCGGAGGAAGATGACGATGAGAATTTCATCCAAGATAAAATTAGCCGGATTGCTGACGCTCGGCCTGCTGCTGGCCATTCCGCCGGCCGCCGGGGCTAAGGAGAAGGCACCTGCTGCACCGTCCACCCATGCGCAAGCGGCTGCACTGATTGATGTCACTTCCGGAAGAATTTTGTACAGCTCCCACGGAGATGACGAGCTTCCGATTGCAAGTTTGACCAAAATCATGACCGCCATAGTCGCTATCGAACACGGACAAACCAAGGAGAATGTGAAAGTCAGCCGAAATGCCTTCGGCAAGGAAGGCTCCTCCATTTATCTGCGTCTCGGCGAAGAAATGAGCCTTGAGAATATGCTGTACGGTTTAATGCTTCGATCCGGTAATGACGCAGCGACAGCGATCGCCGAGCATGTCGGGGGCTCCGAAGAAGGTTTCGTTCATCTCATGAATGAAAAAGTAAAGATGCTCGGACTTGAGCATACACAGTTTCAGAATCCGCATGGCCTGGATGCGAAAGGGCATTATTCGTCTGCCAATGATTTGGCCAAGCTGACAGCCTATGCGCTTCATAATCCGCTGTTCAAAGAGATCGTGCGCACTCCTTCCAGAAAAGCGCCAAACCCGAATGATCCGTGGGATTACCGCTGGGACAACAAAAACAAAATGCTGCGGTTCTATGAAGGCGCAGACGGCGTTAAAACGGGCTATACCAAAATTGCCAGACGCTGCCTAGTCAGCTCGGCAACGAGGAACGGACAGCAAGTTGTGGCCGTTACGATCAACGACGGCGACGATTGGAGTGATCATCGTAAGCTGCTGGATTATGCGTTTGCCCATTACCCGCTCAAATCGTTGGTGGAAGAAGGGCAAGCCGTTAAAGACGGATTAAGAGCAGGCACAAGCTTCCGTTATCCGCTCTCCGAGGAGGAGAAGGATGAAGTGGAGCTTAGGCTGATATTAAAGAGCGGAAAGTCGGATTCATTCGGTTACCGTGGAAAGATTGCGATTTCTATCGGGAATAGCGAAGTCGGATCGGTCCCCGTATATGAAGTGGCGCAGGGGACATCGAGTCCGTCCGCAAAGGCGGGATTCGGGAATCCGGTTGCCATGCCGACCGGGACAGGGGCCAAGGTTGTTCCGGGCGGATGGTCGGATTCGTTTGAAATGGTCCTGAAAACAATGCTGCTTGCAGGATAATCTTCAGTGGCACAGACAGTCTGAAGAGCAACGCCAAGCAATTGTGGAGAGGGGGGAGAATAATGATCAATAAGATTTGGCTGGCCCTAATCTTGATCGGTTTTGTGTTCGCTGCGGTGAAGGGAGATATCAATGTCGTGACCCAGGCCGCGTTTGAGGGAGCCGCGACAGGTGTTACAGTCTGCCTAGGCTTGATCAGCGTCCTAGTGTTCTGGATGGGCATCATGAAGCTGGCTGAGGAAGCCGGACTCGTAAAGGGCATCTCCAAGATTCTTGGTCCGGTCGTTTCCTATCTGTTTCCTGATGTGCCGAAAAATCATCCCGCCATGGGCTACATTCTTTCCAATATGAGCGCCAATTTGCTGGGGCTCGGCAATGCGGCCACGCCGATGGGAATACGGGCCATGCAGGAGCTTCAGGAGCTAAATCCGGATAAGGAAACGGCTTCTCCAGCCATGTGTACGCTGCTGGCGCTTAACACGGCAAGCATTACGTTGATTCCGACTACGCTGATTGCCATCCGAATGAATTTCAACTCGGCGAATCCTGCTGAAATCGTCGGATCGACTCTGCTCGCTACAGGCATCGCCACTATCGCGGCGATCGCGGCGGATCGATGGTACCGAAAGCGGCATGCCTGGAAGCAGCCTCCGGTGATTCCTCCGCCTGCGTCTACACTATCGTTAAAGAGGTGAGACCCGATTGCTGAACTGGATTAATATGTTGTCCGCCTGGGCCGTGCCTGTCATGATAGCATTTATTCCTTTATATGCTCAATTGAAAAAGGTTCCGGTATACGAGTCCTTCGTCGACGGGGCTAAGGACGGATTTTCTACCGCGATCGGCATTATCCCCCACCTGGTCGGTATGATGGTGGCGATCAGTGTGTTTCGCGCATCGGGAGCACTGGAGTTTTTTGTAGGGTGGATGACTCCGTTTCTTGAGAAGCTCCAGGTACCGGCTGAAATTCTGCCTCTCGGTTTTCTGAGGCCTTTGACGGGTACAGGCTCTTTGGCTTTTACGACCGATCTGATCAAAACCTATGGTCCCGATTCGATGATCGGCCGCATTGCTTCTACCATACAGGGCAGCACGGATACTACGCTTTATGTGCTCACCGTATATTTTGGAGCGGTTGGAATCAGAAACGGAAGATATGCCTTGAAGGTGGGGCTCTTTTCCGATGTGGTCGGCTTTATTGCCGCGATCGCGGTTTGCTTGCTTTTGTTCGGATAGGGCATCATACATAACTTTCATAACTTTTGCATCAAGTTGAACGCCGTTCCGGGGAGACTCCCGGTTCGGTGTTTTTTGTGCTCTCTTGTGTGACTAAAGTCTCAAATATTAAAGATTTTCATAAAATTCGATTTAATCAGGAAGTTGGTGGGTATATAGAACGGGTCTGCATTTTTCAAAATACATAAGGAAAAGAGAGGGAATTCACAGCATGTGGAAGAAGAAAAGATTCATAGGAAGGCTTGGAGCGGCCTCCGTTACTGTCATGATGCTCGCAACCATTTTTACGTCTAACGGCGCCTATGCCGAAACGGAATTGAACTGGATTGAAGGAACGGGACAAAGTGTTACGCTCGGGGATGATCTGGCTGAACTGAAGCTGAGCGAGGATTTCGTGTTTCTTAACGGAGCCGACACTCAAACTTTCCAACAGGAATCCGGCGGAGTTCCAAGCGGGATGGAGATCGGGATGGTATTTCCGATGGATGATGCTCAGAATTGGGCGGTCATGTTTGAATATGAAGACTCCGGACATATATCCGATAAAGAAAAGAATGATATCGATGCGGATGCGCTGCTTGAAAGTTATATAAAAGGAACGGAAGAGAGCAATAAGAATCGTGATGAAGCGAATCATATGTTCGTGGACGGCTGGGAAACGCCGCCGAAATATGATGAGAAGCTGCGGAGCCTGACTTGGTCGCTCATCGGGCATGATGCCTATGATGAACAGATTATTAATTATAACGTTCGAATTTTGACGCGCGAAGGCAATGTATCCGCTGTGTTGATCTCCGATCCGGCAGAGCTTGCTCAGTCGAAGCAGATTATGGAGGATCAGATTCTGACGGCGTTTACTCTGAAGGATGGGCAGCGGTATGAGGATTTTGATCCCAAAGTGGATAAAAAAGCGGAGTATGGCCTCACCGCTTTGATCGTAGGCGGCGCCGGCCTGGCCGTGGCGAAGAAGGTCGGACTGATCGGCGCCCTGGTCCTGATTATCCGGAAGTTCTGGGTAGTTATTATTGCCGCGTTGGGCGTGGTATGGAGATTTATTACCGGTAAGAAGAAAAAGAAACAGGAACTCCAAAGTAATCTGACGCAAGATCCCCCAGTTGGCGGAACAGCGCCGGGAAATCAAGATCCCTATGCACCTGCAGCACCAAATTCCGGGCAAGGTCAGCCGCCCCAGACTCCTCCGGCTCCCCCGGCGGACTGATTAGCTTGACGGCTGCTATTGTGATTTTCGTTTCCTATGGGTATCATGTGTATGAGGTGACTTATAGACATGGAAAGATTGCAAAAAATATTGGCGGGAGCCGGAGTAGCATCACGCCGTAAATGTGAGGAATTGATTCTCGGCGGGAAGGTGCAGGTCAACGGGGAAACCGTGACTACTCTTGGGACCAAGGCTGATCCGGCTGTAGATGTGATTACCGTCGGCGGGAAAACGATCGGCGCGGAAAAGAAGATTTACATCGTATTTAACAAACCGAAAGGCGTTATTACGAGCGCATCGGATCCCCAAGGCCGCAAAATCGTCACCGATTATTTAAAGGGCATTACCGAACGGCTTTATCCGGTTGGCCGTTTGGATTATGATACCGAAGGTCTGCTGCTCTTGACGAATGACGGAGATTTCGCCCATTTGCTGACCCATCCGAAGCATCATGTTCCGAAAACGTACCATGCAACCGTAAAAGGCGTTCCTCATGGAACTGAACTGGACAAGCTGAAGAAGGGTGTAATGCTGGAGGATGGCATGACGGCTCCGGCGGAAGTGGAATATCAAGATATTGATCCCGAACAGAAGCACTCCACCATCTCCATTACGATTTACGAAGGCAGAAACCGGCAGGTGCGGAGAATGTTCGATGCGATTAAGCATCCTGTTACTAAATTGAAACGGATTTCTTTCGGCGATCTTTACCTCGGCAACCTGAAGAGAGGCCTTTATCGTCATCTGACCAAGGAAGAGATTGAGGGTCTGCTCAAACAGGCCAGAATTGCAGGCAATAAGTCCGCAAAAGGACAAGCGGACAGATCGAAATAGAAATGCAGGGCATGGAATCCGTAAAGATTCTGTGCCCTGTTTTTTTGCGCTTGGCTCGGATCGAAGATTACCGCTTAGGAAAAGCTGGTTTTTTTGCACTCCAGCCTCGTAAATTGCAGAAAAATGAATTTATTATATAATGATAAGGACACATAATATTCAAATTTCCCCCGGCTGAAACTATGGCAATTTTCGTTATAATGTTCATAGGATATTCACTTTTTGTCCATTGATTATGATATTTGTCATAGAAGGAGAGTTGGTTATGGGGAAGGCGAGACGTCCGGTACAAATCGTCATTTTAATCTTTATCGTCATCCTTGGCGTCTATGCCATCGGATCGGCTGTATCCGGCGGCGGAAGCGGTAAACCTAAGATGGGTGACAAACCTCCCGCGATCAAATTGCTTGGGATGGATGGTAAGGTACATACCCTGGAAGAGTACAAAGGTAAAGCGGTGGTCGTTAATTTCTGGGCTACCTGGTGCACGTATTGCGTTAATGAAATGCCCGCGCTTCAGGCGCAGTGGAAGAAGTGGAGCGATCAGGGCGTGGTGGTGCTAGGCATCAACACTGGCGAAGACGAGATGACGGTGCGGAATTTTACGCAGCAGCTCGGCATCGATTTTCCGGTGCTTTACGATACGAACAATGAAGCGGTTCAGGATTACGGCGTTGTGCCGATGCCGACGACTTTCTTTGTCGATAAGAAAGGCAAAATTGCCTCTATCCATGAAGGCGAGCTGAATTTGGCGACCTTGGACGATCAAATCAAGCGGCTGGTGAATCCTTGATGGAGATAGGGGGACTTTCTTTTGATTAAAAATACGAAGTGCGAATGCGGGCACCAGAATCGGGTCGGCACGGTGCTTTGCGAAGCCTGCGGCAAGCCGCTCGACGAACATGCGGATTCCAAGGAATTGCTGGAGATGCGTTACGACGGCGTAGCCCGGCGTTCGCAACGCGCAAACCCGAACTTTATCGATAAGATTTGGAACTTCTTTTCCTCGGTCAAGGTGGCTATTTATCTAATCATATTCACTTTGATCGGGGCGATTTTCGGTACAATTTTTGAACAGGAAAGCAATTTCGTGAGTTTTGATCCGTCAACCTTTTACAAGGATAAGTATGGAACGATCGGCGATATTTATTACAAGCTGGGCTTGTCCCACACTTACGAGTCCTGGTGGTTCGTCTTGCTGCTCGTGATGATCGGAGCCTCTCTTGTCATCTGCAGTCTGGACCGGGTGCTTCCGCTTTACAAAGCGCTTTCAAAACAGAAGATTCGCAAGCACATGCAATTTCTTACCCGGCAAAAGGTGGTTTACCAAGGGCCGGTCGAGGGAAACGGCGAGGAATGGGTTCAACAGGCCGTGAAGCCGCTTAAGAAAAAGGGATACCGTGTGCATACGGACGGTTCCGCCCTCCTGGCCGAGAAGCAGCGGTTCAGCCGTTGGGGCCCTTACGTGATTCATATCGGCCTGATCGTGTTTTTGCTGGCCGTGCTATTCCGGGGTTTGCCGGGTCTGCATCTCGACAAGCATTACTGGTTCCCTGAAGGGGAGATCACCAAAATTCCCGACACGAATCTTTACTTGAAGAACGACAAATTCACGGTCGAATACTACACCGAAGAAGAAATGTCCGATGATTTCCGTGGTACCGGCAAGATCGTTCCGAAGCTGTTTGAGACAAAGGCGATCCTGTATGAATGCACGGCGGATTGCGGCGATCCTTCTAAGGAGCCGAAGCTGAAAGAGGTTCAACAGCATGCGATCCGGGTCAATGACCCCTTGAACTATAAAGGCTTTAAGGCGTATCAGTTCGACTTTGACTTGACGCCGAAGCTGCGGTCGGTACAACCCGTGCTTGTTAATGTTGAGACAGGCGAGCAATACGGAAAGTTCAAGCTTGATATGACGAACCCGCAGCAGAATTTCACTCTTGGCCCTTATACGCTGGAGCTGAAAAACAAGTTCATGGATTTTGCCTTAAATGATCAAGGTCAGCCGATTTCCAAATCCAAAGATCCGAATGCTCCGGCATTTTTGTTTTTGGTCAAGGGACCGGATTTACCGGAAAAGGGAAGCCAGTACATTTATTTTCCCAAACAGATCGATAAAGAACGATTTCAGCAGGATGCCATTAACGAAAAGCTCGGCGGTCTGCAGAACAAACTGCAGCTGGATGTAATCGGAATGGAAGATGTCGACTTTATCGAGTCCTCCAGCTACTTAAATATCCGTATCGACCGGGCGATGCCTTATGTCTGGACGGGTCTTGGAATCGTAATGCTCGGGCTGGTTATGGGATTTTACTGGCAGCACCGGCGGATCTGGCTTCGCATCGATGACGGCGTATTGACCGTGGGGGGCCACACTTCGAAGAACTGGTTCGGCTTGCGCCGCGAAGTGGCTTCATTTCTCAAAATGATGAATGTGGAAGTGGATGAGAAGCAATTGGATAACGGGGGGAATCGGTCATGAGTTTTTTAGAGGTCAGTAGACAGGCTTTTGTAATTGCGTTTTATTTATATTGTTTATCTTTTATTTTTTATGTAGTGGCCGTAACGGGGAAAACCTGGAGAAATCGCGATCCGAAGCAGCATGAACGCAAATGGGGGATTATCTCGTTTGCGACCTCTTCCCTTGGACTGCTAGCCCATCTGGTCTATTGCGGTACGCGTTGGGCGTACAGCGGGCATGTTCCGGTGAGTAATATGTACGAATTCATGACCTTCTTGTCCATGATGGTTATGGTAGCCTTTACGGTCGTCTTCTTGATTTACCGTAAAATTTTGCTCGGTATGTTTGCTTTACCGATCGCCATAATTATTATGGCTTATGCAGCGGTATTTCCGCAGGATGTTCAGCCTTTGATTCCGTCGCTTAGATCCATCTGGTTGTACATACACGTTACTTTGGCGGCTTTGGGAGAATCGTTCTTTGCGGTCGGTTTTGCCGCCGGTTTAATGTATTTGCTACGGACAATCGACTTCAGCGCAAAAGACAAAATATCCCGCCGGCAAAAATGGTGGGTTGAATTTACGCTTTTTTCTATTATTATAGTAGTGGGCTTCATTGTCTCCGTATTCGCATTCCGCGCTTCCGGTTATGAAGCTGTTTTCACGCAAAATGCGACAAAGATTGACAGCCAAGTAGAGCAAGATAGTACAATAGACAAGAAGATGTACTCTATGCCTCCGATTGTGGCTCCGCATGACAGCAGTGTAGAATCCATTCAACCGTTCCTCGGCCTGGATAAACCGTTGTTTGAAGCGCCGGCGTGGATGAAAGGCGATAACTCGGGCCGCAAGCTTAACACGGTGTTGTGGGCGCTGATTTCCGGCGTAATCATTTACGTCCTGCTTCGTTTGATTCTCCGCCGTTCGCTCAGCGAATTGCTGGCACCGACGGTGAAGAGTATAGATCCGGATGATCTGGACGAGATCAGCTATCGCGCGATTGCAATCGGGTTCCCGATCTTTACGCTGGGAGCTCTCATCTTTGCGATGATTTGGGCGCAGCAGGCATGGGGACGATTCTGGGGCTGGGACCCGAAAGAAGTATGGGCTCTCATTACCTGGCTTTTCTATAGTGCATATCTGCATCTTCGTTTATCGCGCGGTTTTCAGGGGCGCAAGGCTTCCTGGCTCGCCGTACTCGGCTTCTTAGTCGTTATGTTTACCCTCGTAGGGGTCAATCTCATCATTGCGGGTTTGCATTCCTATGCGGGCACAGACTAATGATATAATAATCTAACCAATAATGAACTACATTCAGTGCTCAAGCGTAAGAAGATGAAGGGGTTGTTGTCCATGTCAGATCAAGAAAACCGTATTCTGGTAGTCGACGATGAAGAACGCATCCGCCGATTGCTTAAAATGTATCTGGAAAAAGAAGGATATGAAATCGATGAAGCCGAGGATGGAGAAATAGCTCTGAAAAAAGCGACCGCCAACGATTACGGCTTGATTCTCCTCGATGTGATGCTGCCGGGAATCGACGGGGTAGAGGTATGTAACCGTCTTAGACAAGTGAAGTCGACGCCGGTGTTAATGTTGACGGCCAAAGGGGAAGAGATCAACCGGGTGCAGGGATTTGAAGTCGGTGCCGATGATTACGTCGTCAAGCCGTTCAGTCCCCGCGAGGTGATTTACCGGGTCAAAGCGATTATGCGCCGCGCTTCGGCGACAGCCTACTTGACCAAGGAAAACGGTACTAGCAACAATATCGTGTTCCCTCATCTCGTTATTGAGCATGACGCTCACCGGGTTACGGCCAGCGGGCAGGAAGTCAGCTTGACGCCGAAGGAATATGAACTGCTGCATTATCTGGCAGTCTCCCCGGATAAAGTGTTCTCCCGGGAAGAGCTCTTGAAAGATGTATGGAACTACGAATTTTTCGGCGACCTGCGTACGGTCGATACGCATGTGAAACGCCTTCGCGAGAAGTTGAACAAAGTATCTCCGGAATCCGCTGCCATGATCACGACGGTATGGGGCGTAGGTTACAAGCTGGAGGTAGCGAAATAAGTGAATTTCTTAAGAACGCTTGTCGGTAAGCTGTGGATTACGATCATTTGTCTGGTGGCATTTGTCCTCCTTTCCGTGGGATTGTTTTTTCTTCCCTATATCGATACGAATTTTACGAATCCGGGAGCCATCAAAAAACTGTTCGTCCTCGTTTCGATGATCGGCTTCTCGCTGACAACGTTCTTTGCGTTATTTTTGATCACCAAAATTACGCAGCCGATGCAGCGGCTTATTCAAGCCACGGATTCGATTCGCAAAGGGAATTACGACACCCGGCTTTCGCTGAAAACCAGCGACGAGATCGGCGTGTTGTCTAATACGTTCAACCATATGGCCGAGGAATTGGAGAAGACGATCCGAAGTCTGAACCATGAAAAAGAGCACCTATCCAGCGTGCTTCGCAGCATGAATGATGCGGTTATTACCTTGGACGGGAGCGGCTATGTCATATTGACCAATCCCCCGGGTGAACGCATTCTGCAGATGTGGGGCGATTTGCCGGATGAGGAAAGCGAAACGGCAGAAACTGTTCAGGGCTCATTGCAAAAGATTCCGCGTCCGCTTCAGCAGATGTTTCGTAAAGTGCTGGATCAGGAAGGCGACCAGAGCATGAACATCCATGTAAAAAAAGGCGTCTGGTCCGTGCATATGGCCCCCCTTGCTTCGGATGGAGGCATTCGCGGGGCGGTAGCTGTTCTGCGCGATGTTACCGAAGAAGTGAAGCTGGAAAAAATGCGCCGGGATTTCGTAGCTAATGTTTCGCATGAAATCCGGACACCGCTTTCGATGATGCAGGGATACAGCGAAGCGTTGCTTGACGGAATGGCGACATCTCCGGAGGAGAGCGCAGAGCTGGTCCAGGTTATTCATGATGAATCGCTTCGAATGGGGCGGCTTGTCCGGGACTTATTGGACTTGGCCCGTATGGAGGCTGGTCATACCGATATGACTATGCAATCTGTGGATATTCGGGAGCTCGCCGAACGCGTATACCGCAAATTTCTCGTACGCTCGAAGGAGAATGACATCGCTTTGCGGCTGGAGCTTAAGGACGGTCCCCTGGAACTCCAGGAGGCGAACGAGGATCGTCTGGAGCAGGTGCTGACGAATCTGCTGGACAATGCTTTCCGTCATACTCCTGAAGGGGGCACGATCTCTATTGAAGCGGGAATGGCTGAAGGGGGACATGGATCCGAGCTGCACTTGTCCGTTAGAGACAGTGGAGTCGGGATTCCGGCGGACGATTTGCCGTTCGTCTTCGACAGATTCTATAAAGCCGATAAAGCACGCGTCCGCGGTGAAACCGGAGGAACGGGGTTAGGCTTGTCCATTGTGAAGAACATTGTCGATTCCCATGGCGGCTCGATCTATGCCGAGAGCGAAGTGGGGAAGGGAACCGCATTTCATATGCTGCTGCCTGTCGAAAAGCCGCAATTATCGTAAAAATGTAAAAACACCCTTTGTAAAAAGGGTGTTTTTTTGTTGAACCGAAGAGATTAATCTTGTTCAACGTGGAACATATTGGATTGAATCTTAGTTCAGAGACTTATTATTCAAAAGCGATTTGTTGAGCTTTGTTGACTTCAGCCAGCTTGGTCAGCTCAGCAAGGACTTCCTTAGGCGTTTCCTTATCAACGGTGAGCACCATGATCGCTTCGCCTCCAACGATTTTCCGGCCAACCTGCATCGAAGCGATGTTGACATCGTTTTTGCCGAGCAACGTGCCTACGCTGCCGATAATACCCGGCTTGTCGTTGTGCGAGATGAAGATCAGATGTCCTTCCGGAGCGATGTCAACCGGGAACTTATCGATTTGAACGATCCGTGCGCCGTACCCGTTCAACAGCGTACCCGCGATGCGGCGTTCTGCACCGTCCTGGGTTTTAAGCGATACGCTGATCAGGTTGGTGAAGCCTTTGGTAGCCGAAGCCTGGGATACGACAACGTTCACGTCGCGGGCTTTGGCGAGGTGCATCGAGTTGACGATGTTGACGTCATTTCCGAAATGGCGCGAAAGCACACCTTTAATGATATAACGAGTCAGCGGCTGAGTGTCGACTTCCGCCAAGTCGCCAGCGTAATCGACATGAATTTCCTGAACCGCCACATCGTTGAGTTGAGCCAAGAATGCGCCGATCTTTTCACCGAGCTCAAAGTAAGGCTGAAGCTTGTTCATTACGCTAGGAGCTACCGGAGGCATATTCACGGCGTTCTTGAACGGTTCGTTGCGCAAAATGTGCAGAACTTGCTCCGATACGTCGATAGCCACATTTTCCTGGGCCTCAATTGTGGATGCGCCGAGGTGAGGAGTAACGATGACTTTCGGATTGTTCAGGAACGGGTGATCCGCTTCCGGCGGTTCCTTCTCGAATACGTCGAATGCCGCACCGGCTACGATCCCTTGATCGATCGCTTCAACAAGCGCCATTTCGTCAACTACACCGCCGCGGGCACAGTTGATAATGCGCATGCCTTTTTTCATAACTTCAAATTGAGGACGCGAAATCATATGCTTCGTTTCCGGTGTCAACGGCGTGTGAACGGTGATGAAGTCAGCGTTCCGGACGATATCGTCCACCGAAGCCAGCGTAATTCCGAGCTTCTCAGCACGCTCTTCCGTCAGGAACGGATCGTAGCCGAGAATATCCATGCCGAACGCTTTTGCACGCTTTGCGACTTCGCTGCCGATCCGGCCCATGCCGAGAACGCCGAGCGTCTTGTTGCGCAATTCCACGCCCAGGAACTTGCGGTCCCATGTGCCTTGGATCGTCTTGGCGTACGCTTGCGGAATGTGACGGGCCAGCGCCATCATCATAGCGAAAGCATGCTCGCAAGTTGTGATCGTGTTGCCATCGGGAGCATTGATGACGACAATCCCGCGCTTGGTAGCCGCTTCGAGGTTGATGTTGTCAACGCCGACGCCTGCGCGGCCGATAACTTTCAGGTTTTTGCCGGCTTCCATAATCTTCTCGGTTACTTTGGTCTGGCTGCGGACGAGCAGGCCGTCGTATTCGGCGATGATAGCAACAAGCTCATCCTCGCTAAGTCCTGTCTTTTTCTCCACGACGACGTCGCTTGCGTCCATGAGCTGCTGAATTCCCATGTCGCTGATTGGATCCGAAACTAATACTTTAAACATGATTTCTAGCCTCCTAATTTGTCTTTTGTTTATAGGATTGCTTCTTCGGGATTGCGGACTGCCCGCAGCAGCCTGCATACCCCTGGAAGCATTACCATACGCACTTGCTTTTCTCCATTACCGTTACACTGTACCAAAGGATAGAGATAGATGAGCACCGCAAACAAAGAATTTGGCGCGATTGGGCGAAAGGTACTAAAAAAACTCCCAATCCGCATACTACTGCCGTAGTAAGGGACGAGAGTTGTTCGTGGTACCACCCTAATTCACTGGACCTTTGCAGGTCACAGCCTCAATGTCATAATGACGGAATGATAACGGAATTATTCCGACTGCGCCTACAATCTGATAAGAGGTTCAACGCAGTGACTCAGGATCGCTAAAGTTGTCGTTCCACTGCCGGTTTCCAGCACCACCGGCTCTCTGGGAGCTTCCGGACGACTTTGTTTCCTTCACAGTTTTTTGCGAAATCTAATTTTTCATAATGTATCATGCGGCGTCAGAGGTGTCAATACTATTTCGTCCGATCGGTTTCGGGCGCAGGGAGCGGCCTTGAATCCGACCGGTTTTTTGGGTATGATTTTATTAATGTCGAATTTGCTCATTTCCGGACGAGCCGGGTATTTTTTTGCCTTTGGCTAACTGATTGACTTATTGACTTGTATTTCTATTACAATAGACAGGGTTTGACAAAATTATGAAAAAATTCAAATTCGGCAAAGTGAAGATCCAGAGAGTGGATCCCGCTCAGATTGATGACCGTTTGCTATTGATCAATCTTTATTTTACTCAAGGTTTAGCTTTGTTTATTGGACTGATTATTCTCTTTTTTCAAAAAAGAAATCCGCTTACCGTGCTGAAATTTCCGCAGACCCCGGAATTCCTTTATTGGGGAGTAGGCCTTGCGGGGTGCATGCTGGTCATTGACTTGCTGCTTTCAAAAATCGTCCTTGAGGAAGCTTTGGATGATGGGGGAATCAATACCAAGCTGTTCCAAGCCCGCCCCGTGTGGCATATCGTTTTGATCGCTTTCGTTGTGTCGATTTGTGAAGAACTTTTGTTTCGCGGAGCGATTCAGCACGGTCTGGGACCTTACTGGACCAGCATCCTGTTTGCCGTGATCCATATCCGTTATCTGAAGCACTGGATCCCGACGGGCTGGGTGTTTGCCAGCAGTTATGGCCTTGGATTTATCTACGTACAGACAGGGACGCTGTGGGCCCCGATCGTCTGTCATTTTCTCATCGACCTCATCTCAGGACTAGCTATCAAATATCGGAGGGAAACATGAACGAAAGGCTGAGCAGATCGGAGCGGCATGCACGAAACCGCAGCTCCGCTAATGGGACGCGTAAAAGGACGCGCCGAATCGAGGCGTCCGAAACGCTTGAGCGTAAAGCATCGGGGACATCCTATGTTGAAATGGCGGTGTCTTCAGAAACCGCACCAATTATCAGCGATACCGAATATTTCACGGAAGGCAATGAATCTGACGTAAGCGAACTGCCGACGAGAAAAGAGATGTTCCCTTCCCAGCGTATCAAAATTACCAGATGGTTTTACAATTCGTTATTGTACATATTCATCGCGATCATGATTTATTTGCTGTGGTGGGGGATCAGTGACTCTCCTTGGGGAGAAAGCCATGGTCTCTAATCCGGGGTTGCGCTTGATTTGCAAATCGGATATACTGTGAAAAATTTAAAATTCTTAAAATGCCGATGATGAGCATCCAACTCGGAGGCGTTTTCGCCAAGAAAATCAAACCGAATTTTCTAAGTTTACCGGCCCGCCCGTTATCGCGGATCCAAAGTGATTGCAGCCGTATGCGCTGCAATAAGTTGGGTGGCACCGCGAGCAGAGCGCTCCTCGTCCCAAGGATGAGGGCGCTCTTTGTGTTTTTTTAAGAAAAGGAGCGGTGGTAATGCTTGATATTCGGTGGATTCGCGAAAACGCGACACAAGTACAGGAAGCGGCCGATGCAAAAAGGTTGAACCTGTCGGTGGAGGAACTTTTAACGTGGGATGAACGTCGGCGTCAGCTGTTGCAGGAATCGGAGGAGTTACGAAGACGGAGAAATGAAGGGGCGAAGGAGGTAGCTATAGCGGTCCAAGCTGGCGAATTGTCCAAGATGGAGAGCATGAAAGTATCGCTGAAGGAATTGAACGGGCAGTTGGAAGAAGTGGATAAGGAATTACAAACCGCGGAATTGGAATTCAACCGGTTGATGCTGCTTGTTCCGAATGTACCCTCGGCCGATACTCCGGCTGGGGCAAGCGATGCCGACAATGTGGAGATCAGGAGAGAGGGGGATCTGCCGGTCTGGAATTTTGCGCCTAAAGATCATGTGGAGCTTGGCGCGCTGCACGGAATGATTGATATTCCCCGAGGGGTAAAGGTGGCTGGCAGCCGCAGCTACTATTTGAAAGGACCGGGCTTGCTCCTTCATCGGGCCGTACAGCAGCTTGCACTTGATCTGCTGCTTGATGCGGGTTTCACCCCGCTTGAGGTGCCTTTGCTCATGAAAGAGGAGCAAATGATTAATACGGGGTATTTTCCATCGGGGAGGGACCAGGCCTACTCGGTAGATAATGAAGGAGCATGGTTGGCTGGAACAGCGGAGGTGCCGCTTGTTTCGTATTACGGGGACGAAATTCTAGATGTGAAGGAGCCGATCAGATTGGCAGCCGTGTCGACCTGCTTCCGTAATGAAGTCGGTTCGGCGGGACGGGATGTTCGGGGATTATACCGGGTTCATCAGTTTTCTAAAGTAGAAATGGTAGTGATTTGTGAGCCGAACGATGCCGTCTCGGATTCGCTGCATCGCGAAATTACCGGCCATGCGGAGCGGCTACTCTCGCTGCTTGAGCTGCCTTATCGGGTGATGGCTGTCTGCGCCGGCGACATGTCGCCTAAGACGTTCAAACAGTATGATATTGAAACCTGGATGCCCAGCCGGGGCGATTTCGGGGAGACTCACTCGTCTTCGAACCTGCACAGCTTCCAGGCGCGTAGGTCCAATATCCGCTGTCGTGATACCGATGGACGGCTTGTATTCTGCCATACCCTCAACAATACGGCGGTAGCGTCGCCGCGCATCCTGATTCCGCTGCTGGAGAATCATCAGCAAGAGGATGGGTCGATCTATATCCCGGAGGCGCTTCGTAAATATTTGGGCGGAAGAGAGTTGTTGGTTCCCGGTCTTTTTGAAGCAAGGAACGACTGACTTCTAAAGAGATTCAAACCCAGGGGACCTCAAGCGCAGCGCTTGGATGGATCAACACGGAACTGAAGTACAACAATTTCAGGATTCGTGCTGGATGCAAATAATTGTAAAACTTACAGTTATTATCCGATAGAAAGGCAAATTGAGTGAATTAACTGTAAAACCTCCAGCTATTCAGCCCCATTTCCCGATGTAACAGGGATAGCGGCTAATTAACTGGAGGTTTTACATCTATTTTTGAATTTTGAATAAATTACGTGAAATTAACTGTAGAAAATCCAGTTATTTGAAGAACATGGCCTTTCATTATTCAGCCGTTTCCGGTTTTTCAGAAATGGTGAGCGGGTCCACGAAACTGTAGCCTTTGGCTTCCAGCTTGGTCAGGAGCTCATCGAGTGCCTCAACGGTCCAAGGAAGCTCGTGCATCAGTATATTGCTGCCGGCATGCAATTGATCCATGACGTTCTGGATCACTGCATCCGGCTTGTTTTTATTCTTGGAATCCCAATCAAGAGAGCCGTTGGACCAGGTCATGTAGATCATGTCATTCTCTTCGACGATTTGATGCAGCTTGTCATTCCCCGAGCCGAATGGCGGACGGAAAAAACGGGGTTTCTCGCCGATCGTTTCCTCGACAATGTTTTGAACGTCTTCGACTTGCTTCCGGGCGCTGGCTTCCGTTTCCTTTTTTAGATCGATGTGATCCCAGCTATGATTCCCGATGATTTGACCGCGGTCATGGATCAGCTGCAAAAGTTCGGGCTTCGATTTGACGCGGTAGCCGTTGACGAAGAAGATCGCTTTGGCGTTGTGCTTATCCAAGGTATCGATAAGACCGTCGATCATTTCTTGTTCTTTTGGTCCGTCGTCAAAGGTCAGCAGCACCACTTTCTTCTCGGTGCCCTCTTCATTGGGAACCACATTGTAGGCTTTGTTGATATGGTAGAGGTTTGCCGGCTGTTCTTGCCCATTTTGCTCGTCATCCTTGTTTTGCCCGTCGGTTCCTGCCGGATCGGTGCCATTCTCAGGTTCTTGCTCAGCCTCCAGATTTTGTCCGGTTTCCGATTCAGGTGACGTTGTCGAAGTGCCTCCGGACGGAAGGGCAGCGTTGGATTCGGTTGCAGAGGGAGTCGGTTCCGGGGTTTCCTGTTTTTGGCCGCAGGCGCTTAGCAGCAGGCATGCGGCTGCAAACAACACCAATTTTTTGCTGATCAAGTGGATCATCTCGCTTTCCTGTATTTATGCAGTATGAGTTTGTTTTAAAGTGCGAATAAAGTGGAGATACTAGTAATTTGTGAGTCGGAAGAGAGAATTGTTTCCCAGGGATGGATAAGTTAATTGCCCGTTCCCGGATTATCAGAAATGGTACGCGGATCCACGAAACTGTAGCCTTCAGCTTCCAGTTTGGTCAGGAGCTCATCAAGTCCCTCCACGGTCCAAGGGAGTTCGTGCATAAGTATGTTACTGCCGGGATGCATCTGATCCATGATGTTCTGGATCACAGCTTCCGGCTTGTTATTCTTAGGATCCCAATCAAGCGAGTCGTTGGACCAGGTCGTGTAGATCATGTCGTTCTCTCCGACGATTTGTTGCAGCGTGTCGTTCACCGAGCCGAATGGCGGACGGAAAAACCGGGGTTTTTCACCGATCGTATCTTCGACGATGTTCTGTACGTCCTCGATCTGCTTACGGACGCTGTCTTCCGTTTCTATATTTAGATCGATGTGGTCCCAGCTATGATTCCCGATGATTTGACCGCGGTCATGGATCAGCTTCAAGAGTTCGGGCTTCTCTTTGACCCGGTAGCCATTGACAAAAAATATAGCTTTGGCGTTGTGCTTGTCCAAGGTATCGATAAGGTCGTCGATCATTTCTTTTTCCTTTGGACCGTCGTCAAACGTCAAAAGCACCACTTTCTTTTCGGCGCCCTCTTCAAGGGGAACTACATTGTTGGTATGGTCGATATAGTAAAGGTTTACCGGCTGCTCTTGCCCATTTTGTTTGTCATTGTTGTTTTGATCGTTGGGTCCTGCTGGATCGGTTCCATTCTCCTGATTTTGACCGGTTTCCGAGTCCGTTGACGTTGCCGAGGTGCCTCCGGAAGGAGCGGCAGCATTGGATTCAGTTGCGGAGGGAGTCGGTTCCGGTGTTTCCTGTTTTTGGCCGCATGCACTTAGGAGCAGGCATACGGCTGCAAACAGCAGAACTTTTTTGCTGATCAACTTTATCATCTCGCTTTCCTGTATTTATTCCGCATGAGTTTGTTTCATTGCGCGAACACTACAATTGATTCTAACATATCCAAGGAGGTTGTTTAGGTGAAATCTTCCTCATTTTTATGCGGTGTATTGTTTGGTGCCGTAGCCGCCGTCTGGGCATCGCGCCGCAAAGGTGGTCTGATGTCCATGATGAACGGAGCGGGGTCCGTTCTGAAGTCGCACGAGACGAACTCGAATTCATCGCAACCCAAATCGTCGCAGGCCGCCACAGGCCAGGATAAGATCGGTGCCGCTGCAACGGCCCAGGTGCATCCCAGTCCGGTTTCTTCGACCCATGAGAATCATTCGAAGGAATACAATCTGAAGCAGATTACTGATTTTATTAAAGGCAATCCGGATGTCCGCCGCGAGGTCGACGCAATATTGAAGGAAACTCATTCCACAATCCCCGGTTTGTAATCCTTGCCCTGCATGAATCATTTTCGGTTTCTCTTTAGGGGAACCGGAAGTGATTCTTTTTTTGACTATTTTATTACGTGCATTTACCGAAAATAAATGATAACATACTTACAAAGAACCATTTCCAGCACACATTAGAGCAGGTTTCATAATCTGTTATAACAAGGTATGGAGAGGAGGATCCTGTATGAGGATTGAGAGACTTGGCCAGGATAAAATACGGATTTTCCTCACGTTTGACGATCTAAGCGAACGCGGTATTCAAAAAGAGGATATGTGGCAGGAAATTCCGAAAGTCCACGACCTGTTCACCGAGATGATGGACCAGGCATATAACGAAGTGGGCTTTGATGCAACTGGACCTCTTGCAGTGGAAGTGTTCGCCCTTCCTGCCCAGGGAATGGTCGTCATCGTTACACGAGGCAAATACGATCACCATCATTTTGGGGTCGGATCGCCATATGAGGATGAACTGCCCGAAGAAGTATATGAAATGGAAGTGACGCTGGAGCAGAGCGATACTATTCTCTACTCTTTCGATGATTTTGAAGTATTGATCGAAGCGGCTCACGTTCTGCGGCATATGCATGATGAAGCCGGCAGACTGTATAAATATAACGGGAAATGGGTTCTGAGGCTGGAACCTGACGAGCTTGACGAAGGGAAGATCCCGGCTTTGATTGCCGTTTTGGCCGAATTCGGCGAGGCAACCTCGGTTACCCCGGCTATGCTGGACGAATACGGAGAGGTAATCATGGCCGAGAATGCGATCGACGTCATCTGCAGCCATTTTAAACGTCAGGATTAATGTCATTCCATGAAAATAGGGATGGCATACAACATGGGAGATAAGGGACGGTCGGATGACTGTAAGGGGGGATAACCGTTGCTCTTTTTCTCGATTGCCACGGCAGCGGTTGCTCCCGGTATCGCGCTTTTGACCTACTTTTATTTGAAGGACAAGTATGATGCCGAGCCGCTCTCTATGGTCATTAAAGTTTTTTTGCTTGGTTTCTTGATTGTATTGCCAGTTATGATCGTGCAGCGTGGATTAGCCCTTTGGCTCGGTGACGGTCCATTGATATCGGCTTTCGGTATTTCAGCCGGTGTCGAGGAGTCGTTAAAATGGTTCGTATTGTTCCATATGATTTATAATCATACGGAGTTCGACGAGCCATACGACGGAATCGTTTACGCTGCAGCGATTTCGCTAGGTTTTGCAACCGTTGAGAATGTGATTTTCGCCCTGGCGAGTCATGCTTCGATCGGGACGATGCTCGTACGCGCCTTGCTCCCGGTTTCGGGGCATGCGATGTTCGGTGTCATGATGGGCTACTACCTGGGTCGTGCCAAGTTTTCAACGGGCAGGAAGAGCCGAAAGTTTTTGCTGTACTCACTGTTGCTCCCCTTGTTTTGGCATGGGGTATACGACTGGATTCTTGAGAACGTATCGCTGTACTGGATCTGGTATATCATTCCGCTGATGGCCTTTTTATGGTATGGAGGTATCGGTAAGATGTACAGGGCTAACAATCGTTCGCCTTTCCGGATTACAGAGGCGAGAGGGCAAGATTAAAGTTGTCTTAAAGAGGGCATCCTTATTTTAGAAGCAAGGCTACGGGCCGCTGTTCTGGAAGGGGTGCCTTTTTGGTGCGGGTAAAAGTGAAAATCATCTGTAAAAATTGCGGGGAACGTTTTATTCTCCGGGGGAAAAAAGAAAAGGGGCAGGTCGATACGGGCTTTAAGCAGTGCATCTGCGACAATCGTCATCGGTTTGATATTGAGGAGGAGGCGCTGTAATAAACGGCGACCTCCTCTTCTTGTTTATTAACTGCACGCTCTGAATGCATAAACCTTCTATCTTCTTGTCAAACTATCCTCAGACAGTTGAAGAAGGGAGTGCGTTTAAGGATGTATAAACGATTGAGTGCTATTTTATTTCCGATCGCCGCGATTCTATTGATCGGTTCGCTGGTCTGGGGTTATCAGGAGAACCAGGAGAAAAACGCGATTTTGATTAAAGCGGAGAACCAATACCAACGGGCGTTCCATGATCTGTCGTACCACGTGGACAGGCTTCATAGCGAACTCGGCAATACGCTTGCCGTCCATTCCGCTTCTACAGGGGCCCATCGCAAGGGACTCGTCAACGTTTGGAGAATTACGAGCGAAGCTCAAAATGAAATTAACCAGCTGCCGCTGACATTGCTGCCTTTCAACAAGACCGAGGAATTCTTATCGAGAATCTCCAAGTTTTCTTACCAGACTGGGGTTCGTGATTTGACGAAAGAGCCGCTTTCGGATGGAGAGGTTAAAAATCTGAAAGAACTGTACAAAAGCTCCGCCCAAATTTCAAAGGATCTTCAGGCCGTTCAGAACAAGGTTATCAATAACCGCTTGCGGTGGATGGACGTAGAGACCGCACTGGCGAGCGAAAAAGAGCCGCGGGACAATACGATCATCGACGGTTTTAAAACCGTGGACAAAAAAGTGAGCGAATATCCGGAACTGGACTGGGGACCGTCGGTTTCCAGCATGTACAACAAACGCTCGGTGAAAAAGCTGGGCGGAACTCCGGTCACCGTGGATAAAGTCAAAGCTGATGCTGCACGTTTTACGGGTCATAACGATCATGGAGCCATTAAAGTGGTGGAAAACGGCCGCGGAACGGAATGGGCTTCATTTACGGCTCAAGTTCATGGAAATCAGGGGGATGTTAAGACTCTCGATTTCACAAAGAACGGAGGTCATTTGATCTCTTACTCCGACAGCCGGACGATCGGGCCGAAATCCGTGAACGTCGCAGCAGCGAGAGGACAAGCGGAGAAATTCCTGAAAGATAAAGGCTTCCAGGATATGACGCCGGTTACGTATGACGAGTATGACAATATCGGGACCTTTACCTTTGTAAGTAAACAGGGTGATATCCTGATCTATCCCGAGAAGATTACCGTCCGGGTAGCGTTAGATAACGGCCAGGTAGCAGGCATGCAAGCCAGCGACTACGTTTACGAGCGCGAGAATCGGGAGACTCCGGCAAAACCGAAATTGACGCTGGAACAGGCGCGTAAGTTTTTGAACTCGGATTACAAAGAGAAATACCACCGTCTTGCGCAAATCGAAAACGATATGTCGGAGAAAGTGACGACTTACGAATTCGGAGGGTCGATCAACGGCTCGGATTACAAAATTTTCATCAATGCCGAGACCGGCGGCGAAGAGACGATTGAAGAAATACGCAACGCCCGTCAGGCTGCGCCTGCACGATCATAAGCCAAGAAGGGGAACATCCGCTGTCGGATGCTCTCCTTTTTGTATTTTTCGACCCCGATTAAAAATCTCGCTCCAAAGTCTCGCCCTCATGATATAATTGTTCAATATGCAGCAAGATTTCATTAAGGGGTGGGTGGGAAAGTTGTTGCCTAAAGTAAACGATCTGGTCTATATCCAAGTCGCCTCTGCGGATAATAAGGAAACGGATAAAGAATGCAAGTCCCGAATTGCCGATGTCGAGGAAGAGTTTTTTCTGATCGAGATGCCGATCGAAATCGGAAGCGGGCGAATCAAGCGACTGTTTGTCGGGGACGAGCTCTCTGTTTATTTCTTGACTGATGCCGGTGTGAAAAATTATTTCAATACATATGTGCTTGGGTCCGTTGACGATGTCGTGCAACTGATCCGGATCCGCAAGCCGGAGCCGGAATCGATTACCAAGATCCAGCGCCGGAATTTTTTGCGTGTCGTCGCTGAATTGGAAATTGCCGTAAAGTTGAAGGACAACACCCGTTTTGTGGCGCATACCGACGATGTCGGCGGTGGCGGGGTTTCTTTTTTGTGTGACGGCAAATATAAATTGACTCAAGGGGATCAGTTGTTTTGCTGGCTGTTGATACCTTATAAGAACGGTTCAATCGAGCATGCGCCCTTTGAAGCTGAAGTGGTCAGAACTAAAATGCTGGAGACCGGACGAATGTTGGTTATGTTGAAATTCGCCAGCATTTCGGATATGGAGCGGCAGAAAATTATCCGCTATTGCTTCGAACGCCAATTCGACTTCCGGAACCGGTAATTTTTTATTTAAGAAAGGAAGCGTATTTCCTTCATTTGGATATGCTATGAATGCAGACTATAGCGATCGAATGAAGGAGGGCTTTCATGCATAAAGGCGAAGAGGAACAAGACTATACGGCGCTGTTTATAAGCTTCTCGCAACAAGCTGAATTATGGATGAGGCGATTGCTGATCTGTCTCATTATAGCCCTATGTCTATTCCAGGCGGCGTTGACGATACCGGGTTTTCGGCATTTGCTTTCTTCGGCTGAGAAGTTTGAAGGAGTGCCTGTTCAGCGGCTTGATCGCCCCTAATAAACAATTCCAATGTACTCAAGGCTTTTGCATCCAATTGCTATGTGTGGTATAATTTTCACGTCGCAGGCAATGCCTGCTTTTTTCTTGAGACCGTGTTTTGAGGAGGAATGCCCTTTTGGCAAGCGGAGCGTCATCATCTTATGGCAAGATCAACATCGCGATTGACGGGCCTGCCGGGGCAGGCAAAAGCACCATAGCCCGCCGGGTTGCCGGCTTGCTGTCTTATGTATACGTCGACACCGGTGCGATGTACCGTGCGGCGACCTGGTATTTTAATCAATTGGGGATTGAACCTGAAGATGAAGAAAAAGTGCTTCAAACTTTACCCAATCTGGTTATTGAATTAATACCAGGAGAGAATGGACAGCGGGTACGGGTCAATGGTCAAGAAGCGACGGAAGAAATTCGTTCCTTGGCGGTCAATGCCAAAGTATCCCGATATGCGCAAATCGAGGGGCTGCGCAACAGGCTTGTCTCTCTTCAGCGGCAAATGGCTTTGCGTAAAGGCATCGTGATGGATGGACGCGATATCGGCACTACGGTTCTTCCGGATGCTGAAGTCAAGATATTCATGACAGCCAGCGTCGAAGAACGGGCGCGGCGGCGCTACAAGGAAATGAAGGAACAGAATCAGATTACAATGGAGCAACTCATTGCAGATATGTCCGAACGGGACCGGCTGGATCAGGAAAGGGAAATTTCCCCGCTGCGCCAGGCAGAGGATGCCGTATTGCTGGATACCACGAACATGACGCTGGAAGAAGTTGTCGAATCCATCGTTTCCATGTGCAGAACTTTTGTGAGAGAGAGAGAACTGGGATGATCTACGGTTTTTGCAGAGGCGCGCTTCGCCTCATCTACAAACTGCTGTTCCGTTTGGAGGCAAGCGGTTTGGAACATATCCCCGCAGAAGGGGGCGTTCTGCTCTGTTCCAACCATATCAGCTTATTGGACCCGCCTACTATAGGCATATTGCTGAAGCGCAAGGTCCATTTTATGGCGAAAAAGGAACTGTTCGATATTTTCGGATTCGGCTGGCTTATCAAGCAGCTGGGAGCATTTCCCGTCAAACGTGGCGGCGTAAGCAAGGAATCGATTAAAACCTCCCTGTTGCTGCTCCGCGAAGGACATGTAATGGGAATTTTCCCGGAAGGCACCCGGAACAAGGGTGAAGACGAAGGGGTCGGCAAGAGGGGTGCGGCAACTTTTGCGCTCCGAAGCGATGCGGCCGTTATTCCGGTAGCTATCATTGGAAATTATAAGCTTTTTAGAAAAATGAGAGTGGTTTACGGAGCTCCTGTCGACCTGACGGTTTTTAAGGAAGAAAAGGGCCCGGATTCAGCTGAATTGGCAACCGCGGCGATCATGTCCCGGATTGCGGAGCTTAAATCACGAGGATAAGGATGTCTCATGCATGAAGGCAGGGGGCATTTGGAAAGCTAGGATTGAATAGTTTTGAACTTCGCTATCAGCGGGTTTAAATAAATGGGTTTTTCTGAATTGAGGAGGGTATTCACATGTCGGAAGAAACAAAGAATGAATTGGAAGCCGCTGAGGTGGCAAGCCAGGAAGAATTGGAACAAATCGTATCCTTGAAAAAAGGGGACACCGTTAAAGGAACGATCGTCAAAATCGAAGATAACCAGGCTTATGTAAGCATTGGATATAAATACGACGGCGTTATTCCTATTCGCGAGTTGTCCTCTGTCCACCTGGACAGCGCAGCTGATGCCGTTGAGGTTGGTCAAGAAGTGGAAACCAAGGTTGTCAGCATCGACGACGAGAAAGAACGCCTTGTTCTGTCCAAACGTGCGATCGACAGCGAGAACGCTTGGGATGAGTTGCAAAAACGCTTCGACAGCCAAGAAACTTTCGAAGTAACGGTAGCCGACGTAGTTAAAGGCGGAATCGTAGCGGATGTAGGCGTACGCGGATTTATTCCTGCTTCGATGGTTGAACGCCACTTCGTTGAAGATTTCAGCGACTACAAAGGCCGGACTCTTCGCGTTAAAGTGAAGGAAATCGACCGTGAGAACAACAAGGTCATCCTTTCCCAAAAGGATGTACTTGACGAAGAGTTTGAAGCTAACAAGCTTCAAGTAATGGGACAATTGAAAGAAGGCGAAGTTCTCGAAGGTACTGTTCAACGCCTGACTCAATTTGGCGCATTCGTAGACGTAGGCGGAGTAGACGGTTTGGTTCACGTGTCCGAAATCGCGTGGAATCATGTCGATAAGCCTGCTGACGTTCTTTCCGAAGGCGACAAAGTGAAAGTAAAAGTGTTGAAAGTGGATCCTGAGAAAGGCAAAATCAGCCTTAGCATCAAAGCGGCTACTCCAGGTCCTTGGGAAACGGCTGCCGAGCAATTCCACACCGGCGACATCGTGAGCGGCGAAGTGAAGCGTCTCGTCAATTTCGGTGCATTCGTTGAAATCGCACCGGGCGTAGAAGGACTCGTTCATATCTCTCAAATTTCGCATAAACATATTGGCACACCGCATGAAGTGCTGAAAGAAGGTCAATCCGTTCAAGTGAAAGTACTGGATGTGAATCCGGGCGAGAAACGGGTAAGCCTCAGCATCAAGGAAACCGAGGAAGCTCCTGCTCCGACTCCAAGAAGCGAAAAGCCTTCTAAGGGCAGCAGCGTAAGAAAAGAAGATTTGGGAGACAACCCGAATGTTTCGTTGAGCAACCAAGGTCTGAGCATCACGCTGGGCGAACGTTTCGGCGACAAGCTGAGCAAATTGAAATAGTCTTGACATAGGCAGGCTACGGATCGGCGGACCCTTTGAAGCGGGTTCGCCGATTTTTCGTTAGCTTTGTTTTATTCATGGCACCGTTAGCCAATTGATCTTTTTTTTGCTATGATGTTCTAGGTATAACCTGAAATCGTCATGAAAGATTAAAATATAAATACATTTTGTAGGAGGTATGTGCATGGCAAGACCTGTTGTGGCCATTGTAGGCCGGCCGAATGTCGGGAAATCCACGATATTCAACCGGATCATCGGCGACCGCTTGGCCATTGTGGAAGACAAGCCGGGGATTACGCGCGACAGAATTTATGGCGCGTCGGAATGGAACGGCAAGCCTTTCAGTATCATTGATACCGGAGGCATAGAGCTGGACGATGAGGAACCGATTCTGAAATCGATCCGCATGCAAGCGGAATTGGCTATTGAGGAAGCGGACGTCATCGTCTTTATGTGTGATGCCAAAGCCGGGGTTACCGGATCCGACGAAGAAGTCGCCGGGATGCTATACCGTTCGGGTAAACCGATTGTCGTTGCGGTAAACAAAGTGGATAACATCGGCCGGATGGACAATATTTATGAATTTTACAATTTAGGTTTCGGGGACCCGATCGGGGTATCCGGGAGCCATGGTACGGGAATCGGCGATTTGCTCGATGCCATCACCGATAAATTGCCGGAATTGCCGGATGATGAATATGAAGACGATGTTATCCGCGTCGCCTTGATCGGTCGTCCGAATGTCGGCAAATCCTCTCTGGTGAATGCGATCCTCGGCGAGGAACGCGTTATCGTTAGCGATATTGCCGGAACGACGCGTGATGCGATCGATACGCCGTTTGAGAAGGATGGCCAGAAATACGTCCTGATCGATACGGCTGGGATGCGCAAACGCGGCAAGGTATATGAAACGACCGAGAAATACAGCGTGATGCGGGCGATGAAGGCGATTGAGCGGGCGGACGTGGTGTTGGTCCTGATTAACGGCGAAGAAGGCATCATCGAGCAAGACAAGCACATTGCCGGATATGCTTATGAAGCGGGTAAAGCATCGCTGTTTGTAGTCAATAAATGGGATGTCGTCGAGAAGGACGATAAGACGATGCACCAGTTTGAACAAAAAATTCGCGATCACTTCCTGTTCATGACCTATGCTCCGGTCGTATTTCTATCCGCGAAAACGAAGCAACGGCTCCACAAGCTGCTTCCGGTCGTACAGCATGTTGCCGATCAGCATAACAAGCGGGTGCAGACGCATCTGTTGAACGATGTCGTATCCGATGCGATTGCAATTAACCCTCCACCTACCGACAAAGGGCGGAGACTGCGGATCAATTACGTCACCCAGGTTACCGTGAAGCCTCCGACGATCGTGGTGTTTGTCAATGATCCGGAGCTCATGCATTTTTCGTACGAACGGTACCTGGAGAACAAAATCAGAGCAGCTTTTGATTTTGAAGGAACGCCGATCCGGTTGTTTACGCGGCGTAAGTCTGATGAAGGTTAGGGGAGTAGAAATCAAGTGATTTTACCCATCATTGGAATCATTGCAAGCTATTTGCTGGGCTCGGTCAGTTTTAGCGTCGTCCTGGCGAAGGCTTTAAAAGGAATCGACATACGTCAGCACGGGAGCGGTAATGCGGGCGCGACCAATACGCTGCGCGTGCTGGGCAAAGGACCGGCGATCCTCGTGCTGGCACTTGACGTGTTGAAAGGGATCGCGGCCGTTTGGATTGGCCGTTGGCTCGGCGGCGGGTCGGAATGGGCGGCAGCGCTGTGCGGCATCGCCGCCATTATGGGGCATAACTGGCCGCTCTATTTCCGCTTTCGCGGAGGTAAAGGCATCGCCACGACTATCGGGGTCATGGCGACCCTGGTCTTTTTACCCGCATTATTTGCGGGAATTATTGCGATCCTATCCATTGTGTTTACCAGATATGTTTCGCTGGGTTCATTGATTTTCGTGTTTTTGACGCCGGTCTTTCTTGCGGTGACAGGTGAATTCGGACCCTATTTTTGGACTAGTCTGATCATTTGCATATTCGCCTTTTGGAGACACCGCACCAATATCGTGAAAATCGCCCAAGGTAAAGAGAACAAACTGGGCTCCAAAGGAGGAAAACGCGTTGTCTGAAAAAGCTGCTGTGCTAGTGGCAGGCAGTTGGGGAACGGCGCTTGCCAGCGTTCTTGCTGACAAGAACATGGATGTGGCCGTATGGACCCGGAATGAAGCGCAGAGAGATGAAATTAACGGTCTGCACCGGAACGAGCGCTTTTTGCCGGGGGTAGAGTTGCCGCCCAATTTGCATGCGACTACAGAGATGGAGGAAGCGGTTGCCGGAGCTAAAGCGGTAGTGATCGTGGCCCCGTCATCCGCTGTACGGGAGGTAACCCGCTCGTTAAAACCATTCTGGCATGAAGATATGCTGGTGGTTCATGCGACGAAGGGGTTTGAAACGGAGAGCCTGAAACGGATTTCCAACGTGATTGCGGAAGAGCTTGAATGCAGCGAGGACCGGATTGTCGTATTGTCCGGACCAAGCCATGCGGAGGAAGTCGTCAAACGTTGTCCGACCACGGTCGTGGTTGCTTCTATGGACGAAACTCATGCCAAGGCCGCACAGGACTTGTTCATGAATTCCTATTTCCGCGTATACACGAACAGGGATATGGTCGGCGTGGAGTTGGCCGGAGCTTTGAAGAATATCATCGCTCTTGGTGCCGGTATGTCCGACGGGCTCGGTTACGGCGACAATGCCAAGGCTGCACTGCTCACCCGCGGATTGGCGGAAATCACCAGAATCGGCGTTGAAATGGGAGCTAATCCTCTTACTTTTGCAGGACTTGCCGGTATCGGTGACCTTGTAGTGACGGCGACAAGCCGACACAGCCGGAACTGGCGCGCAGGGTTTATGCTCGGGGAAGGCAAATCGGTGGAAGAAGTGCTCGGCTCCATGGGCATGGTGGTCGAAGGTATTCGGACTACGAAGGCAGCCCATACGATTTCAGAGAAGTACCAGGTTCAGATGCCGATTGCCAAACAGCTCTATCACGTGCTTTTCGAGGGACTGGATCCAAGAACCGCCGTGGAGGCACTTATGGGTCGGGACCGCAAGACCGAGATGGAAGTAATGTCTCTGGAAACCTGGGAGCAGTGGCATACTTAGTTTGACTGATCGAAGTCCTAGGCTCCGCGGGAATCGTAATCCGCAAGGGCCTAGGACCTTTTTCGTCTCCGCCTCATAAACTGATGGAGAGGACAATGGAGGAGGCGAATATATGGGCAAAGTATCCAAGGACGCTTTGAATGCGATCAATAAAAAAACCGGGAAAAACATATCAGAAGGCGCGGTCAAAAAGCTGGCCAGCACGGTGAAGCCCTCAACGATGCAAAGTGAGGCTGAGCTGAGAAAGCTGATCAAGCAAGTTTCCGCCATGGCCAAAGTGCCTGTTTCGGAAGATACGATTAATGAAATCGTCGGGGCCGTTAAAAAGAGCGGCATGAACCCTTCCAATATGGAAGCACTGATGAAAATGATGATAAAAAAATAAGATTGCTTTTAAAGGACTTCCCGAAAGCCATCATAGGCCCATGGCAGTCCTTCTGCTTTTTTTACATGCAAGTATTCTGTCAATTTGAACGCGTAGCCTGTTTAAGATGTAGATGCTATAATATTCATCATATGAATGCCGTGAAAAAAAGATTGGGAGTGTAATGTTCATGGACGCAATGACAAAAATGTGGTTATCCTTGGCAGCGATTCTTGTAATGGGCTTGTCTGTCTTTTTGATTACGTTTGCGCGGACAAAAACGAAAGGGGTTCTTCGGGGAGTACTGTCGCTGATCGCATTTGTAATTATGCTGACCGGCTTTTTGGCAGGTATCGTTTCCATAACTTAAGGCCCGGACAGAAAGAGAAGAGGATAGGAATATGATGATGGAGATCGAAAGCCCGGGGGAAATGTACCCGAAGGTCAATCAGGCGATTCAAAAGCTGTCTCAGGTCTGTAAGGATGCCGAGGGAAGCTGGCTGCTGGGAGGAAGTTGCGCCCTATGGCTGCAAGGCGTGCCGCTCTCTGCCGCACCCAGAGATATTGATATTTACGCCGATACACAGCATGCCGGCACACTGCACAGTTTATTGGAAGCTTTCGCGTTGGACGAGCCTGAGCTGGATGAGAGCGGATTGTATAAATCCCGTTTAAGTCATTACAAGCTTGGCAATTTGACGCTCGAATTGGTCGGCGGATTTCAGGTGAAGACAGAGGGTGCTCTGTATCGGACGGAAGTTACCGATATTCTTGCACCTGCGGCCGGAACGGTTTCATTGGAATCTGAGGTCGTAATGCTGATGCCATTAGCGCATGAGTTTATTTTTAACGTGCTAAGGGCGCGTCCTGACCGTTATTTGCCAATAGCCGGAGAGATCCGAAAGAACCCGAAACAGCATTTACCGCTGTTGTTCCTCCTTTTAGAACGGAATTACTGGACATTCGAAACGATTGCCAGAATGGCGGAATTGCTGGATCAGCCGCTGCTTTCGAGCCGGTGGGGCGAACTGGGTAGCCATGAAGCATAAGGAGGGTCCGGTGGAGACGCAAATCACATTTTTACCGCAGAAAAAGACGTTGAAAGTCCGATCCGGCTCAACTGTTCTCCGGGCCTCGCGCGAGGCTCGGGTTCATATTCCGACCCGGTGCGGCGGCAATGCCGGCTGCCTGATGTGCAAGGTGAAGGTGGCGCCGGATCAAGCGGACGCACTGACGCCGCCGACAGAAGCTGAACGACGGAAGCTGGGTCCGCTGCTGAACCAGGGAATCCGTCTGGCTTGCCAGGCTAATATCATCGGCTCCGCCGTAGTCGAGCTGCCCGAAGATCCGCTTAAGGCGGCGATCCGAAAACAGCTGGAGCGGCAAAACGATGATGATCTATGGTGAACAATAACAATAACATATAGCAAAGGATGAAGGCATTTTGGAATGGCGTGGAAGAAAACGACGGTACCTCGTATGGGCTCGTCCCCTATGCACAGCAGTCATGCTTGCCGTTTTTGTTGGAATGCTTGCCGGCTGTCTCTACCCCGGCGAAGAGCGGCAGGAGAGAAGGGTCTCCTACCTTGAAAGCGTTGACAGAATTCAACGGGCTGTGGACCAGTTCCAAGCCGATCAGGGTATTTTGCCGATTATCACCGCCGGGCAGGATACCCCGCGTTATGAGAAGTTCCGGATCGACCTGGATCTGCTGAACAAACAGGGGTATATCGATGAGATTCCGACGACCGCTTTTGAAAAAGGCGGCAGCGCTTATTTTTTGATTATCAATGAAGAATCCGATCCGGCAGTAAAAGTACTGGACTTGCTGACGACCCAGAAGATTAACGACGTCCAGCGGTTGGTGGACAAATACCGTAACTCGCAAAATGGCAAACTCCCGGTAACATCAGAGGAAGAAACCTACCCCGGGCTATTTACGGTCGATCTGAAGCTGGCCGGGGCACAGGATTACAGTCTGAAGAGCGTGTATTCCGGTCAGTCCCAGGACTATCTGGTAGACAAAGACGGACGGGTTTACGCGGACTATGCTTTTGACATTATGCAAGCGGTGGACAAGTCGGAAGCCTCTCCGCAGGCGGATAAGGATTTGCGGGAATATCTGACCGAACAATCTTTTTTTGTGCCGGTCAAATCGCTTCCGTACCGTATGATCGATGGAGTACCGGTACCTCAGCCGGAATGACAAACATAAAGAAACGGAAGCTGTAGACAGTTTTAACGGTTTACAAGCATCCCTCGGGCCTAGCAACTTTGTTGCAGGCCTTTTTTGCGTTTCCTGTTCACATTCGCCCGGGCGCATAAGAATACATTTATAGATAGAGTAATATTATTGATTTATTACATACATAGCCAGTTTAGGAGGGAATTCCTTTGCTAGAAATCACAGAGAGCTGGGTAGATTCACTGGCTCCCAATAGTGCGGCCATTAAAAACGGACATGAGCTCGTAAAAAAAGGGAAGTTTACTGCATTTCATCAAACCGAGGACCGGCAAGTTTTGTTTGGGATCTGTACAGGCAGCGGAAAGACCCCTTATATCCCTTCGGCCGATTTTATGACACCCGGCAATCCGGTAATGCGCTGTACTTGTCCAAGCAGGCAATTTCCGTGCAAGCATGGACTTGGGCTGTTATATGCCTATGTGGAGGGCAAGTCCTTTACTCAAGCCGGGGTGCCGGAGGAGCTTGCCGCGAAGCGCGAAAAGGCGGGGAAACGGGAAGAAAAGAAAGCCAAAGAACTGGCCGGAGAGGCAGAATCGAAACCAAAGAAAGTAAATAAATCGGCGCTCAAGAAAAAGATTGCTGCACAGCTGGAAGGCTTGGACGTACTGGAGAGGCTGACGCATACCTTGGTCCGCAGAGGCTTTGGCTCCTTGGACAGTAAGGAACTCAAGATGATTCAAGAGCATGTGAAGCAAATGGGAAGCCACTATTTAAACGGGGCGCAAATCCAGCTTCGAAAATTGCAATTGATTTTATCCTCAGAGGATAAAGAAAAAGCATATGCCCATGCCGCGGAGCAGCTTGCGGTGATCCATGCTTTTATTAAAAAAGGACGGGCGCATTTACTTCAGAAGCTGGAAGATCCCGAGCTTACCATGGATCACGAATCGACGATAGAAGAATGGCTTGGCCATGCCTGGCAGATTGCGGAATTAAGAGCAGCTAATTTGACCACACATGAAGTTGAAATGATTCAGCTATCGTTTATTAGCTATGATGACCCGAGCCGGCAAGAGTATTTCGACCTTGGTTACTGGATTCAGCTGGACAGCGGGGAGATCCACAGCACGGTTCAATATCGTCCTTATAAAGCAGCTAAGCTGATGCGGGAAGAAGACAGTTTTTTTGATGTGGCCCGTATTCCGCAGCTTTACAGATATCCCGGAGATATGAACCGACGCGTGCGTTATGAAAGCTTTACAACAAGAAAAATCGAGGATACGGATCTGTCCGGAGTCCGGAAGTTTGCCGTGAACTCATACGCTGAAGCTGTGAAAAAGGTTAAAAATCAGCTCAAAAATCCCTTGGCTGATCCCAACCCTGTAATGCTGCTTCATTTTGAAGAGGTGACGGCAGATGAAGCAGGCAGGTTTTTCATCTCCAATTCCCGAGGAGAAAGTCTGGAACTTTTTGATTTGCTTGAGATTTCCACCGTGCCTTTGCTAAAGCTTATACCCCAAGACCAACTGCAGGATGCGGTAATGCTTGTCTTATTCGATCATCATACGCTGAGCGGCAGATTGCGAGTGCAGCCGTTAAGCCTGCTTAACGGGAAGGAAATCATTCGTTTCATTTACTAAATAAAAGCATAGGGAGGGACCGGGGAAAATGAGCAACACGCCGCTGATGGAGTTAAACGAAGAAATCAGGCGCTTGTATATAGCCGGAAGCGATTTGGCTGCCGGAGACTACAGACTTAAACGGCTTTTGCCCGTTTTGCAGCAGATGGGCCAGCGGGCGCCGATTTTTATGAAATTGTCGGAAGGGGTCGCGGAGCTGATCGAGCCGGCGGCCAATAATCCGCAGTCCGACTCGGCCAAACGCCTGCAGGATGTCAACCTGCTGTTGCAGTCGATATTACGTACCCAAGGGGAGGGAGCGTCGGAAGGCGAGACGGCATCGCTTGTTACCAACCCGATGCCGTTGCGTACTTTTTTATCCTATCGCAAACTTTCTGCCGTCCGGACCGCCTTGACGACCCGGGGAGGAGGGCGTTACGAGATCATTTACGAGGCTTATCAGTCCGGTTATTTTCAGGACCTCAGACTGGTTCCCTTGGCGATACAAGCGCTGAGTGATCCTTATACGGAAATTGCCGATCTGGCCATGGACCGGATCCTGCCCGCTTACGGACCCGCCATCGTACCGCATTTGCTGGATAGCTTTCACGCTGAAGGAGGGAGGCTTGAAGCTCGCAAGCTGACCGTCGTGGCGAAGTGCGGCGGAAAAGAAGTACTAACTGCAATATATGAAGCTGCCGTCTCTGGTTCGGACGAGGTAAGAACTACAGCGATCCATTTGCTCGCCGGGCATAAGGAATACGAGGAAGCCCTGCTGGACTGGAGCCGCGACAAGAAGAAGGGCATTCGCGAGGCAGCCTATGCGGCTTTGGCGGAGAGCGGGTGGGAGAGTGCGGTAGAAAGGCTCTATGAAGCATCCCAAGGAAAAGACAGCGAACTCGTAAATCCTTCCTTGTCCCGCTGCCAATCTCCATTACTAACACGAATGCTCGCTCAGGATTTCGCAAAGCTGTTAAAGTCACAGCAAGAGATACCTCCCCTTTCAGATAAGCAAAAAATAACGGACAATGCGGCCCAAATCAAGCGTTATCTCTGGTCGCTCCATCTCAAAGAAAGCCCCGAGCTCGAAGCGCTCTATCTGGAAGTGCTGCGCCGGTATGAATGGTACATGTTTAAACTGGATTGGTCATATTTGGCCAATGAAGCCATTCGATACGTGAGCAGGACGGGCACCGCGGAGGGGCGCCGATTAGTGGAGGAAGCTTTGGAGTTGGATTTTGCCCGATCTGCCAATACCGTTCATTTTACATGCGAAATCTTTGTTAAAGCACAGCCGATCCTTTCTCCGCAAAGGCTGTACGAGGTATATGCAAATGTACTGGAACAGGGAACCGGGGCGTCCGCATTAAGCGGGAGCAAGAAAAATTGCAAGCGACTGCTGGGGACCATAGAGGGGCTCGTAGTTTCACGAACCTATAAGCGCTTAGCTCAGGATTGGGCCCGTGGCGAAGAAGTCTATGTCTATGATGTGGAAATGCCATCGCCAGAATCCATTGCGGCAAGCTGGGATTCAAGATGGCTGGATCATTTTATCCTACTAGATCATTTGGCACTGGTAAGTGCATTTGCCCGGCCCGGTCATGAGGGTGCGATATCATTTTTGCTGGACCGGTTGAAGAATTCACCGGAATTCCGCAACCGTTTTGCCAATTTGGCGGTGATCGGGCTTGTAAGGGCGGGCATCCCGGAACACGACCTTCATGAAGCTCTGGTTTCCGCTATGGAGGATGAGCGGAATACGGAATGTCACGAAATCGAGTTGTTTCTGTTCGGGCAGCTTTGCTGTTTGCCGGCGCGTTATGCGGAACGAATTCGCGCGGTGCTTCCGAAATTTAAAGGCCGTGCCGAAGAACAATTGACTTCTATTTTGAACTCACAAAACTAATTCACAAGGAGTGTCGGATATGAGCAACGTATATAGTATGCAAGATGTGATGCGCCTGCCGGCTGAATTGCTGTTTCAGGATGAGCTTAAGGCGCTGATAGCGGAAGATCGAGGGACAATCCCGACTGGATGGCAGATGTCTCCTCAAGCCGTATTGAAGTTTATCGTCGGGGGCGTGGCCGGCAAGCAAAAGATCACTCCCAAATATATCGGGAACACGCGGATTGTCGAAATGGCGATCGCTACGTTGGTGACGGACCGGGCCCTGCTGCTGATCGGCGAGCCCGGAACGGCCAAATCCTGGCTGTCCGAAAATTTAGCTGCGGCTATATACGGAAATTCGGGCTTGGTCGTTCAAGGAACCGCAGGGACTACCGAAGAACAGGTGCGTTATTCCTGGAATTACGCCATGCTTCTGGCCCAAGGCCCTACACCGGAAGCGCTTGTGCAAAGTCCGATCATGAGAGCGATGGAGGCAGGGGGAATTGCCCGGTTTGAGGAAATTTCACGTTGTGCCTCGGAAGTTCAGGATGCGTTAATTTCAATCTTATCGGAAAAGACGATTTCCGTTCCGGAGCTCGGCAAGGAAGCGCATGCACGGAAAGGTTTCAGCATCATCGCTACCGCCAACACCCGTGACCGCGGAGTCAATGAAATGTCGACGGCTTTGAAGCGCCGGTTCAATATGATCGTACTGCCTGCGCCGGCGGATTTGGAGACCGAAGTCGAGATCGTCAAGAAACGTGTTGCCGAAATTGCGTCTTCTTATGATCTGCAGGCAGCGGTTCCGGCAGACGAAGCGCTGCACAAGGTGGTGACGATATTCAGGGAACTGAGAAGCGGAATGACGCTGGATAAAAAGGAAAAGGTCAAATCCCCTGCCGGCGTCATCTCGACCGCTGAAGCGATTTCGCTGCTCACGAACAGTATGGCGCTTGCCGCCAGCTTCGGCGATGGAGAGATGACGGACGAGGATTTGGCGGCCGGCCTCCAGGGGGCCATCGTCAAGGATGACGATAAAGACCGGCTCGTCTGGAAGGAGTACCTGGACCATGTGATGAAAAAACGCGGGGCGGGCTGGCGAGGGCTTTATAACGCATGCAAGGAGATCAATCCATGAAAGGGGGACGCGGCGCCGGAGTTCATATTTTTGGCGTCCGGCACCTGTCGCCAGCCGGTGCGTTTCATGTTCTTGACTATTTGGAGCGTGTACAGCCTACGGCGGTTTTGATTGAAGGTCCGTCGGACGCCACCTCGGAAATCGTTCATTTGACGAGTTCTTCTACCAAGCCTCCGGTGGCGATCCTGGCTTTTACGGAACAATTGCCGGTACGTACGGTTTTATGGCCGTTTGCCGATTATTCACCTGAATTCCAGGCGATGCGTTGGGCTCGGAAGAAGGGCGCAGCCTGCGCATTCATCGATTTGCCATCAGCTTCAGCCATCTGCCTGCAGGAGGCACGGTGGGAGAGAGTGCGTCCTGACCGATCGGATGACGAGGGATCTCATCGAGAAACTCAAGAAAGTCAAGGGTCCGGAGACGAACCCCTTGATCTATATCAGCGGATTGCGGAAATTTCCGGAGAAGTCGATTATGACGCCTTTTGGGAACGGAACTTTGAGCATAATTTGAGCCCGGATGCCTATCGCCAGGCGATATTGGCTTATTCAAGGCAAATGAGGGAGTTGACGGAGGAGCAAGAGCGAACTAACGAAACGCTGGCATACGCCTACAATGCTGTCCGTGAAGCTTATATGTGCAGGCGGATTGCCGAGACGATCGCGGAGGGACATAAGCCCGACGAGATTGTTGTCATTTGCGGGGCTTATCACGCTTCGGCGCTGTTCAATTTAGAGGGCGCCATGAGCGATGAGGAACTGAAGCGGCTGCCTTCCCGGCGGACTAAACTGACGCTGATGCCTTATTCGTATTTGAAGCTGTCCTCGCTTACCGGTTACGGAGCCGGCAATATTGCGCCGTTCTATTTTGAAATGATGTGGAAGCAGATGATTCGCGGAAGACTTGGGGATTTACCCTATCATTATTTGACCTCCATTGCGGGGGATTTAAGAAATGTGGGTACGAATCGTTCAACAGCGGAAGTGATCGAAGGGGTGAGACTTGCTGAATCCCTGGCCGCTCTGCATGACGGATGCCAGCCGTCCCTGCGAGATTTGCGGGATGCGGCAAAGACGCTACTTGGGCGGGGGGAACTTTCGGTGATAGCAGAGTCCCTGGCACGTATCGAAGTTGGCACAGCCATAGGAGAATTGGCGGAAGGAGTTAGTCAGACACCCATTCAGGAAGATATGAACCGCCAGTTGAAACGGCTCAAGCTGGATAAGTACAAAACCGCAGTGGCGAACGACTTGGTGCTCGATCTGCGGGAAAATCGCAGGGTTTCCTCGGAGGAAGCCGCTTTTTTGGACCTGAACCGCTCGTTATGGTTTCATCGTCTGAAGCTGCTCGGCATTCATTTTGTCAAGGAACGAAGCAGGGCCCAAGGCCAGGCCGAGTGGGCGGAGCATTGGATTCTGCAGTGGTCCCCGGAAGTGGAGATTGAGGTTGTTGAATCCACGCTGCTCGGCGAAACGGTTGACGTTGCAGCCGGGTTTGTATTTCAGCAGCGTCTGGAAAGTTGCGAAACTATAGAGGAGGCTTCCAGCCTCATTACGGTCGCTTATGAGTGCGGCATGATTCATCAGATGGAGGCGGGGCGTCAGACGCTTCAAAAACTGGCGGTAGAAAGTCAAGACGTCGTCCAAATTGCCGCGGCGGCCGGAAGGCTGGCCCGGTTGATTCGTTTCGGCGGGATACGGAAAATTGACACTGCGCCGCTAACCCCTCTGCTTCGGCAAATGTTCATGAAGGCCTGCCTGTTTCTGAACGAGGCAAGCCGGTGCAATGACGAGGTGGCGCAAGCTATGGCGGCCTCGATGAATGAATTGAATTTTGTTGCCGCCGAGCATGGCGATGAAGTGGATGAAGAATTGTGGATTCAGGTGCTAACGGAATTGTCCGACCGCGATGATGCACATGCCCGGCTCTCGGGCTTCGCTTGCGCGATCTTGCTGGAGCGGGGTCAAATGACCGCGGAGCAATGCTCAGCCGAAGTTTCCCGTCGTTTATCCCCGGGAATTCCGGCGGACCTTGGAGCCGGCTGGTTCGAGGGCTTGGCGATGCGCAACCGCTACGCTCTTATATCCCGAATGAGTTTGTGGGAACAGCTGAACGAATACATTGGCAAGCTCGAAGATGAAGAATTTATGCGGGCGCTGGTCTTTTTGCGGCGGGCCTTCAGTACCTTCAGTTCGAAGGAGAAGACGATGGTCGCAGAGCTGCTTGGAGAGCTTTGGGGCAGAGACATTGAACAAGTGGCGGAGATGTTGACGGACGATTTAAAGGAGGATGAAGCCCGAATGCTGGATGAATTGAATGATTTTGATTTTGAGGATTTTTAAAGATGGAACATGTAGTGGAACGTCAAACCTTATCGCGTTGGAGGCTGATACTAGGCGCAACCGCTGAAGAAGAGCTGAACAGGCACTCGGGAGCCGATCCGTTGAGTTTGACCGCGGAGGAGCAGATCATGGACCGTGCGCTGGCTGCCATCTATGATCAAACCGATGGATCGGGAAACGGAGCGAATTCAGGCACCGGCTCTCATGGACGCGGGGCGGGGAGAGGCAAATCCGCTCCCCGGCTTGCCGAGTGGCTCGGGGATGTCAGGACTTTTTTTCCGGAAGATGTCGTCTCGGTAATTCAGCATGATGCAATGGAACGCAAGGGTTGGAAACAACTGCTGTTTGAGCCGGAGGTTTTGGCCAGCGTGAAGCCGGATATTCAACTGGTCGGCACCTTGCTGTCGCTGAAGGGAAAAATTCCGGAGCGGACGAAGGATACGGCCCGCATGCTCGTACAGGCCGTGGTGGACGAATTGATCAAGCATATGGAGAATGAGCTTAGAAGGGCTGTGACCGGTGCCTTGAACCGCAGGCAGCACACGCCGATCTCTTCGTTAAGCGGTATCGATTGGAAGCGTACGATCCAGCGGAACTTGAAAAATTACGATACCGACCGGCGGGTGATTATACCGGAACGATTCTATTATTTTGACAGGGTGAAAAGCAACAAGGAATGGACGGTGATCGTCGATATCGACCAGAGCGGCTCTATGGCGGAATCCGTTATCTGGGCATCCGTGATCGGTTCGATATTTGCAAGTATCCCCGCGCTCGACACCCGGGTCGTCGTCTTTGATACCGAAGTGGTCGATCTTACGGAGCAATGCGCCAATGACCCGGTAGATATGCTGTTCGGGATTCAGCTTGGAGGAGGAACGAATATCGATAAGTCGGTGGCCTATTGCGAGCAGTTTATTCAAGAGCCCGGTAAGACGTTATTTATATTAATTTCCGATCTCTATGAGGGAGGGAACCAGTCCAGGTTGATTCGCCGGATGCGTGAAATGAATGAGTCGGGGGTCAAGACGCTCTGCCTGCTTGCGCTGTCCGATGAAGGAAAACCGTTCTATGACGAACGATTGGCCAACACTTTTTCGAAGAACGGCACCCCCAGCTTTGCCTGCACGCCGGCTTTGCTCCCGGAACTCGTGGAAGGCGCGCTAAAAGGGCAGGATTTGACGGAGCTGGCCAAGCGGCTGGAGGCAAAAGGGAGATAAAGCGGCTCCGTTGTCATATTGGAATCGATAGACTCATACTCATTTAATATGGCGGAAATTGAGCCGCCTTGCTCGTGACGAAGCGCCGGTTAAAAAAAAGTAGACTCGGACGGTGTATTCCGTCATAAATCCGCATCTGGTACATATGATGATACTAGTCCAAATGCATGTACGAGTTACGCCGCTTCGTTTTTGTTCTCTCCACCGGGATTTGCGGCGGCGGACACGGGTACGGGGAGCTGCCGCTCCTGCTGTAGCTAAGATTTCAAAATGTTGGTGAATAACGAAGCGGATGCTCTCAAAGCATTTTTCCTTCGGCGAATTTTGAGGAGGGGATATCATTGGTATTGGAGAAAGTGGACATTTTTAAGGACATTGCCGAACGTACCGGAGGGGATATTTATCTGGGTGTCGTCGGAGCTGTCCGCACCGGCAAATCAACGTTTATCAAACGATTCATGGAAACGGTGGTGCTCCCGAACATTTCCAGCGAGGCGGACCGGGTAAGGGCGGTGGATGAACTTCCGCAAAGCGCAGCCGGCAAGACGATCATGACGACCGAGCCGAAGTTCGTTCCGAACAATGCGGTGCAAATCAAGGTCGCCGAAGGGCTTGAGGTCAACGTTAGGCTCGTGGATTGCGTCGGATACGCGGTAGAGGGCGCCAAAGGATACGAGGATGAAAACGGTCCCCGGATGATATCCACGCCTTGGTTCGAGGAACCGATTCCGTTTCAGGAAGCGGCAGAAATCGGAACCCGTAAAGTCATTCAGGAGCATTCCACTTTGGGCGTCGTCGTAACGACGGACGGCACGATCGCCGACATTCCGCGCTATTCCTATGTGGAATCGGAGGAGCGGGTAATTGCCGAGTTGAAGGAAGTCGGCAAACCGTTTGTGCTTGTCATCAACTCGACGCGTCCGAGTAGCGACGAAGCCCAACAACTACGCGGCGAACTGGCCGCCAAATACGATATCCCGGTCATTACGTTAAGCGCAGCTACAATGACCGAAGAAGACGTGACCGGTGTACTGAGAGAGGTTCTTTACGAATTCCCGGTTCATGAAGTCAACGTCAACCTTCCGAGCTGGGTCATGGTGCTGAATGAGAACCACTGGCTTCGCAGTAATTATGAGAATTCCGTTCGCGACACCGTAAAAGATATTCGCAGACTCCGGGATGTCGATCGTGTCGTCAGCAATTTCATGGAATACGATTTCATCGATCGCGCCGGGCTTAGCGGCCTGAACATGGGTCAGGGCGTGGCGGAGATCGATCTATATGCTCCGGACGATCTCTATGACCATATCCTCATGGAAGTGGTCGGAGTAGAGATCCGCGGCAAAGATCATCTGCTTCAACTGATGCAGGATTTCACGCATGCCAAGAAGGAATACGACCGGTTTGCGGAAGCACTTGAAATGGTCAAGACTACCGGCTACGGCATCGCCGCGCCGTCGCTTGCCGAAATGGCGCTCGACGAGCCGGAACTGATACGGCAAGGCTCCCGGTTCGGGGTAAGACTGAAAGCGACGGCGCCTTCAATTCATATGATTCGCGTCGACGTAGAGTCCGAGTTCGCACCGATTATCGGGACGGAAAAGCAAAGCGAAGAGCTCGTCCGGTATCTGATGCAAGATTTCGAGAACGATCCGATCAAAATTTGGGAGTCCGATATTTTTGGCCGTTCGCTGCATTCCATCGTGAGAGAGGGAATCCAGGGCAAAATCGCCATGATGCCTGACAATGCCCGTTACAAGCTGCAGGAAACACTCGGAAGAATCATCAACGAAGGTTCCGGCGGACTCATCGCCATCATCCTTTAAAATAAAAAACAGGGCAGGCTGGTTCATTCAGCCTGCCCTGTTTTTTGCTGTCCGGCCACAATAGATGTTATATACTTTTGGCCTATTCCGCCTAAAAAACTTGAAAATATCGATGGGCTGTATTACTATAAGTTTGTTCCGCGCCCCCGAATCGTGGTCAAAACTGCGGTTTTACTGGGGATTTGCACGTAATATGCGCGGTTCAACGTATATTCTACGGCAAAACGGAAACACAGAATATCAGAATGATATAATCCATTTGGTAGGGAGGTGAACCCTGATGAATAAATCCGACTTGATTTCTCAAGTAGCTGAAAGCGCGGAATTGTCCAAGAAAGACGCAACTAAAGCGGTTGATGCCGTTTTCGAAGCTATTTCCGAAGCTCTTCAAAGCGGAGATAAAGTACAACTGGTAGGTTTCGGCAATTTCGAAGTCCGCGAGCGTTCCGCCCGTAAAGGCCGCAACCCGCAAACCGGAGAGGAAATCGAAATCCCTGCGAGCAAAATCCCGGCATTCAAACCAGGCAAAGCGCTCAAAGACGGAATTAAATAAAGATTTCTACATATCTTCCGTGTTAATAAAGTCCGTGGGCATTTTGTTCACGGCTTTTTCTTTTAATACGTGTTCAATAAGTCGACTTTTCAGCACCGGGAAGGTTTGCGCTATATTATGTTGGGGAGGAATGCCTTCATGGATCAACAGCATGCTGATCAAGCGGGAGGAGCCGAGCGGGGCGTCAGCAACGGAGACTACTTTGTCGTCAAGGCGAAGGAGCAGGGCGTCACGGTAATCGGGCTTACTCGGGGCAAAGACACTCGGTTTCACCACACGGAAAAGCTGGACAAAGGCGAAGTACTGATCGCACAGTTTACCGATCATACATCGGCTGTAAAAGTAAGAGGCAAAGCCGTTGTCTATACGAAGCTCGGTGTCATCGATACGGAAGAATGATTTTGAAATTGCAGGCATAGCCTGCTTTTTTCTTTTGTACAATGGGATATAGACTCTAATGTCTGTCCGGTAATAACGGAAGACGATGGAAGAGGGGGAGTCCCGTGAAAGTGAAATGGATTCTTCAAAGCCTGTTGGTTACACTTGGAACCGTACTGTTGCTCTCGGTAATTACTAGAGCCGGAGGTCCGGTATTTGAACATAGCCGGCCGGTATCAGCGGCTGTGTTCGAGCCGGGCAAACCGGCGGAGTTGAACGACGGCAATCTGGTCGACGGCTTGTCCACGATTGAGTTGCCCGTCCCGATCGCTAAGGTGGATTTGAACGGTTCGGTGCTGTCCGTGGATCTAAAAGTGACTGAGGAGCGTTTCGATAAAGGTGAATTATATCGCGGTATTGCCGAACTGATTTCTTTTTCCTTCGAGCGGACGTCCAATATCGATCAGTTACTGCTGCGTCTCGTTGCGGAGGACCGGTGGCTCGGAACGAGATATCTGCTGCTGGCCGCCGATGTGCGCCGGGGGGAATGGTCGGATTCGGCGATGAATGAACTGCGGAATGCCGGTGACCATGAGCTTCCGAAGGAGCTTCGTACGCTTTTCAGAATGACGGAAACCCATCTCTGGAAGCGGGGCGTCAATTAGCTTACGCTTCGTGCGCTCCCCAAAAACATATGCTATAATAGACAAGATTGTGACATCTTTAAGCATTTTTGAAGAATTGCAGATGTCAGGAATAGCGGCTCGGAGGCAGAGGATGAGACCTGATCGCATAACAGAATTGGCACAAAAGTATGTCGAATACGACATGATTTCAACTCACACGGAGCTACCGGAATTCCCGGTTCCCCGTGTTCGTTTGCTTTATACGTTTTTAAACGACGGCGGGCGTGAAACGGCCCGTTCGGCGGAAACATGCGCGCTTGCCGCTTTTCTTGTGCAGCTTGGCTTGGATACCCACGACAAGATCGACGTGGACGACAGCTGCAAGGAAGAGCAGGAGATGCGATCCCGGCAATTGAAGGTATTGGCGGGCGACTATTTCAGCAGCGTGTTCTATGAACTGCTAGCGCAGAAAGCGGAAATCGGAACGGTATCAAAAATGAGTGCAGCGATTTGCGAAGTGAACCGGCTCAAGGTGAGACTCTATACCGGGCTCAGAAAAATGCTGCTCCCTGCAGAAGAATACTTGAAGGAGCGCGTTCAGCTCAAAACGGTGCTGTTCCATTCATTTACGCAGCAGTTGGACAGGTCCGTACAAAATATTTGGAAATTGCTGCTGACCGAGATCAGCCGCTGCGAAGTCATGCTGGATGAAATGAAGCATTATTCTCTTTCGCCGGAGGAACACAAAGGCTTCGCGTTCCTGCATATTTGGGAGACGGGAACCGCTGAGGACAAAGAAATGATATCCGCCCGGAAGATCGGGGAACGGGATTGGAGCTTGTTGCTCACGAAATACAAAATCAGAGAGCAGCTTGCGTCGATGCTGCGGCAATCGGTGGAACGGGTGCAAGGTCTGGTTCCGGAATGCCAGAGCGACAAGATCCGCTCCGAGATTGGCGGGATTGTGGAACCGATGCTGTCCGTATTGTCATCGCAGCGACGAGCAATTCAAGAAGGGTAAGGTGAAGAGTTGAAATGAGTAGTCTGTCCTCTAAACCAAAGGAGAAGTTCGTACACTCCGTATTTGAGAGTATTGCTCCCAATTACGATAAAATGAACGATATTATTAGCTTTGGCCGCCATAAAGCCTGGCGAAAATTTACGATGAAGAAAATGAATATGTCGCCGGGCGATACGGCGATTGATCTCTGCTGCGGGACTTGTGATTGGACGATCAGCATGGCACAGACAAGCGGAGGCAGCATTACCGGGCTGGATTTCAGTGAAAATATGCTCGAGGTCGGTCGCCGTAAAATCGCCGAGCAAGGTCTGGACTCTTCGATTGTTCTTGTTCAGGGGAATGCGATGGCTTTGCCTTTTGAGGATAATACGTTTCAATACGCGACGATCGGATTCGGTCTGAGAAACGTGCCGGATCTTCGCCAGGTCCTCAAAGAAATGCAGAGGGTCGTCAAACCTGGGGGCATGGTGGTCTGCCTGGAAGTGTCCAAGCCGACGTGGCAGCCGTTCAAGGGGCTATACTACTTTTATTTCAAACATTTGTTGCCTTTGCTTGGAAAGCTGATTGCCAAGCGATACGAGCAATACAAATGGCTACCGGAATCCCTCATACAGTTTCCCGGCCGTGAGGAGCTTGCTCAGATTTTTCGGGAAACCGGACTTACCGAAGTCGAAGCGTATCCTTTAACCGGCGGAGTAGCCGCTTTACATATCGGAACGAAGGAGACGCAAAATGTTTAGGAAAGCAGCAGTTTTTTTACAGATGATTAAATTTGAACATACGGTGTTTGCATTGCCGTTCGCCTTCATGGGCGCGCTGCTTGGATCCGTGGCGATTAACCATGAACTTCCTTCCTGGGCCCAAATCGGTTGGGTGTTGCTGGCGATGTTCGGAGCCCGAAGCGCGGCGATGGGACTAAACCGGCTGATCGACCGGGTTAGCGACGCTAAGAACCCCCGTACGGCCGGACGGGCCATTCCTGCCGGACTTCTGAAGATCGGCGAAGTTGTCCTCTTTATCCTTATTTCATTTGCACTGTTGTTCTGGGCGGCTGCCGAGCTTAATCCGTTGGCGATGAAGCTGCTTCCGATCGCGGTGGTTATGCTTGTGGTTTACTCTTATACGAAACGCTTCACATGGCTTTGTCACGTTGTACTCGGCTTGACGATCGCCTTGGCCCCACTGGGCGGCTGGGCAGCCGTAACCGGCAAAGTGGACGCAACGGCCATGGTGCTGTACATCACCATCGCTTTATGGGTGGCTGGCTTTGATGTGATCTATTCCTGTCAGGATGTCGAGTTTGACACAAAAGAGGGACTATACTCCATACCGGTCCGGTTCGGTGTCGCGAACTCACTCCGCATCGCCCAGGTATTTCATATCATTTCCGCACTCGGATACATTGCGCTGCTGCTCATGGCGGATCTCGGTTGGTGGTATATCGCCGGCATGCTGATCGCGTGCCTGATCTTGTTTTATGAACATTATATCGTCTCTCCCAGCGACCTCAGCCGGCTGCAGACAGCCTTCTTTACAATGAATGGCGTGCTCAGCATCGTCGTGTTTTCGTTCACGCTAATCGATTTGGTGGTGCGGCAATCCTGATGAGCGAAAACAAGAACAGGGCGATGGTGGTCGGAATTACGGGAGCGAGCGGGGCGGTATACGGCGTGAAGCTGGTCAAAACGCTGCTGGGTCTCGGCATCAACGTTCACCTGGTGATTTCGAATGCCGGCTGGCGGGTGATGAAGGAAGAACTGGGCTGGGAAACGACGGACCGGGAAGCTGTGCTGCGATCTCATTTTGACGGATTTTCTGGCAGCTATACTTACCATCCCGTAGGGGATATCGGGGCATCGATCGCCAGCGGTTCCTTTTTGGTAGAGGGTATGGTCATAATGCCTTGCTCTATGGGAACCCTCTCCTCGATCGCCAACGGTTCCTCGGACAACCTGATGACCCGCGCGGCGGACGTGATGCTTAAGGAAGGCCGACCGCTTGTGCTTGTTCCTCGCGAGACGCCGCTTCACGCGATTCATTTGGAAAATATGACCAAACTGGCCAGGCTTGGAGTCCGTATGATCCCGGCCATGCCTGCGTTTTACTTCGGCCCGCAAAGTATTGATGATTTGGTTGCATTCTTAGTGGGTAAAGTTCTGGACAACTTGAAAATAGAACACGCTCTCTTTACTAGATGGGGGGATCACAGTGAACAACCGGGAGAATGACGACATCCTCATCGGAAAAATTAAGTACACTAACGTATGGCCTGTTTTTCATCATTTCAAAACTATCGATTTGCCGCAGCCGGCGAGCCTGGTAACGGAGGTTCCTTCATTGCTTAACCGGAAAATGCTGAAAGGGGAACTGGATTTATCGCCCGTCTCCTCCTTCGCTTTCGGTTACGGCTCGGATCGCTTCATCCTTTTGCCCGATTTATCGGTCAGCTCCGACGGACCTGTAAACTCGATTCTTCTGTTCTCGCGCAAGCCTCCGGAGGAAATCAAGAACGGCGTCATCGCGCTGACGAACACTTCGGCAACGTCGGTAAACCTGCTGAAAATCATTATGGAAAAAGCTTATGGCGGACAACCGACCTACTGGGACAGCGAGCCGGTGCTTGACACGATGATGGATCAAAGCGATGCAGCGCTATTGATCGGTGATCATGCCATTCAGGCTTCCTGGAGAGATCACGGTTATATCGTCACTGATTTGGGGGAAGTCTGGAAACAATGGACCGGTTACGGCATGACCTTTGCCGTTTGGGCGGTTCAGCAGTCGTTTGCCGAGAGTCATCCCCGTTTTCTCTCCAAGGTTAGCGAGGCATTCGAGGAGAGCAAACGCCGCAGCTTGGCGGATTTAAACCCGCTTGTGGATAAAGCCTGCCGCGAGATCGGCGGGACGACGGATTATTGGCATCATTATTTTAATAACTTATGTTATGATTTTAGTGAACAGCGGCAGAGCGGTTTGGCCTTGTACTTCTCGTACGCTTATGAGATGGGGCTTCTGCCGAACAAGGTAGATATGAACATTTGGAGTGACAATACGCTGACACGGGTGAAAGAATGAAATTAATGGATATTTTCGGCACGCTGAAAAGGGATATGGACTTTATTGAACGGCAGCTGTACCGGAGCATCGAAGGCGATGACGAGCTGCTGAGCGAGACGTCTCTGCATCTTCTGAAAGCCGGGGGGAAACGGCTGCGCCCGATTTTTGTGCTGCTAGGCGGGAAGTTCGGTAATTACGATCTGGAAAAATTGCAGCACGTGGCGGTTCCGCTCGAGCTCATCCACTCCGCTTCGCTCGTTCATGACGATGTGATCGACGATGCCGGCACGCGTCGCGGGAAACCTACGGTTAAAGCAAAGTGGGACAACAAAATCGCCATGTACACCGGCGATTATATTTATGCCAAGGCGCTGATGCTGGCGACCCAGCTTGAAAATCCCCAGCTTCACCGGATATTGGCTAAAGCGATGGTGCAGATGTCGGTGGGTGAGATGGAGCAGATCCGCGATTTCTTTAATACGGATCAATCGGTCCGCCACTATCTGCTGCGTATCCGCCGCAAGACGGCGCTGTTGATCGCGATCAGCTGTCAGCTCGGAGCTTTGGCATCGGATGCGACAGCCAAGGTGCATTCTTTACTGTACCGCTATGGATATAATGTGGGGATGGCATTCCAGATCCGTGACGATCTGCTGGACTTGTGCGGAACGGAGAAGAGTATCGGCAAGCCGCCCGGCAGTGATATGCGGCAGGGGAATATTACGCTGCCTGTCATTTATGCGCTGCAGGAGGAGGGGCTTAAAGTACCGCTACTGCGGGAAATATCGGCAATCCGGGAACAGGGTGCTGATGCCGATGCCTCCAAGGCAATACAAATGATCTTGTCGAGTCAGGGCATTTCACGAGCGGAGCAGCTCGCCGACCGGTTTATCGGCAAGGCGATGGATGCGCTTGATGAGCTGCCTGAGAGCAAAACGAGAACTCATTTGAAAGAAATTGCACTATTTGTCAACAAACGTTCCTATTGATTACGGATCAAGTCTCTAAATGAAGCTTATCAGACGACGGTTTTTTTGGTAGAATACGGTTATTGCAGCCTTTCCATATTATCTATTATCAATGTTGTCTAAATCAGGAGGAGAACCATGGAACGTACCTTTTTAATGGTTAAACCGGACGGAGTCCAACGGGGATTAATCGGCAGAATTATCAGCCGTTTTGAAGACAAAGGATTTAATCTTGTGGCCGGAAAGCTCGTACAGGTGTCGAAGGAACAGGCCATGAGACATTATGCGGAGCACGAAGGTAAACCCTTCTTTGACAGTTTGGTCAGCTTTATTACCTCTGGACCCGTGTTTGCCATGGTCTGGGAAGGAGACGATATCGTTACATTATCGCGGATCGTCATCGGCAAGACCAAAGTGACGGAAGCGTTGCCAGGTACCATCCGCGGCGACTTTGCCGCCCACACGCCGTTCAATCTGATTCACGGCTCTGACGGACCTGAAAGTGCGGAACGGGAAATTGCAAACTTCTTTGAAGACCATGAACTGGTTGCTTATTCGAAGAGCATAGCGCCATGGATATGATCAAATTAGACGAGTCTTCCCGGAGCAGGGGAAACGAGGCTGCGGATCCGGATTATGCGGGATTTATCCAAAGCATCAAGAAAAGCACGGGAATTGATTTGGCTCAGTACAAGGAAGCTCAAATGAAGCGCCGGTTGACGACGCTCCGCAACAAAAACGGATACCCAACTTTCGATGCTTTTTATAATGCAATGATGGTTAATAAACCGCTGTTCTATGAATTTCTGGATAAGATGACGATTAACGTATCCGAATTCTGGCGTAACCCGAACCGCTGGGAAGTGCTCAGAGATACGGTGCTTCCGGGCCTGTCCGCAGGCAGGTCACGCCTTCGGGTATGGAGCGCGGCTTGCTCTACCGGTGAAGAGCCGTATACGCTGTCCATGATCCTCGCAGATCAAGGATTGCTGCAGCATACATATTTGCTTGCCAGCGATATCGATGAAGGCGCTTTGGCCAAGGCTGCCGAAGGATTGTACCTGGATCGTTCGCTGAAGGACGTCCCGGCTGACGTGGTTAAGCGTTATTTTACCCCGGAAGGCGTTCAATTCCGGTTTGACGCGAAATTGAAAAAGGCGGTCACCTTCAAGAAACAAAACCTGCTTCTGGATCCTTTTGAAGACGGCTTTGATCTGATCGTCTGCCGAAACGTGATGATTTATTTTACGGAAGAGGCCAAACACGCGCTCTATCACAAATTTGCGAAGGCTTTGCGTCCCGGAGGTATTCTTTTCGTCGGCAGTACGGAACAAATTTTCTCCCCGTCCCAATATGAGCTGGAGCCAGCCGAAACGTTCTTTTATCGTAAAAAAGCGTAGCCGCTGTATATTCCTCCCTTTGTTTTCCAATAATGACTGACAAGAGAGTTAGGGAGGTCAGCTCAGCCCATGGACAAGAGAAAGGTCATCGACGCTTACCGTCGGGGATTCCTTACGCTGCAGGAATGCGCTCAGGTTCTCGGCGTGGAAAAGACGCATATTATAGATTTGCTGGACCATACTCCGAACGAGAATCAGCGGGGCCCGCTACTGGACAATCAGCAAGCTACCGGCAACTAATGCGGGGCTTATTCTGTAAATTTTATATCCGAAATTTGACGCGCGGTTTCTTCTGTGGAATGACAGGAGGGGCGGCGCGTTTTTTTTGCTTAGGGCAGACTGTTGGAAGAAACGTTAGGACTGTTCTGTGTAGAATGCCTTTCTTGTCAAAAGATTGGTCCTATACTATAATGAGCAAAAGAATTATCGGATTTTAGCTCTTTACAGTTTAACAGTTTAAAGGGGGAACGCATCATGACATTACGTTATTTGACCGCGGGGGAAACACATGGACCCCAGCTTACAGCTATTATTGAAGGTTTGCCAAGCAATTTGAATTTGGATTTTGAGGCGCTTAATTTTGAACTGGCCCGTCGCCAGAAGGGTTATGGGAGAGGCCGGCGGATGCAGATCGAGAAGGATACGGCGCAGATTGCCGGCGGTGTGCGGCACGGATATACGACCGGCGCTCCGGTGGCTCTGATTGTAGCCAACAACGACTGGACGCACTGGCGCAATATCATGAATATTGAACCGATCGAAGGAACGGACGAAGAGAAGCGTCGTGTGCACCGTCCGCGCCCAGGCCACGCCGATTTGAACGGCGGACTTAAGTACAACTTAAAGGATCTCCGCAATGTGCTGGAGCGTTCCAGCGCACGTGAAACGGCGATCCGGGTAGCGGTAGGCGCCGTGGCCAAACAGTTTTTGGAGAAATTCGGAATCAAAATAGCGGGACAAGTCATTCGAATCGGTGAAATCGAAGCTCCGCCGCATAATTTGCCGCTGGATGAAATGGCCAAGGTGACTGAACAGTCCTCCGTCCGGGTAGTCGATCCTGAAACCGAGAAGAAGATGGAAGCTTACATAGACCGGATTAAGGAAGAAGGCGATTCCATCGGTGGAATCGTGGAATGCATCGTAGAAGGCGTGCCTGTCGGACTCGGCAGTCATGTTCAATACGACCGCAAACTGGATGGCCGCATCGCCCAGGCCGTGATGTCGATCAACGCGTTCAAGGGCGTGGAAATCGGAATCGGTTTTGAAGCCGGGAAATTGCCGGGCTCCAAAGTGCATGATGAGATTCTGTACAGCGAAGAACGTGGATACCACCGGGCCAGCAATCGCCTGGGCGGATTTGAAGGCGGGATGACGAACGGGATGCCGATCGTGGTTCGCGGCGTGATGAAGCCGATTCCTACGTTATATAAGCCGCTGCAAAGCGTGGATATCGATACGAAAGAACCGTTTACGGCCCAAGTGGAACGTTCCGATGCCTGCGCAGTACCTGCGGCCAGCGTCGTGCTTGAGCATGTTGTGGCTTGGGAAGTCGCCAAGGCGTTTCTCGAGAAATTCGGCGGGGACTCCATGGAAGAAGTCGAGCGCAATGTGAAAAGCTACCTCGCTCAACTGGAGAACTACTAATGCGGACGCTGCAGGTGGATTTGGGTGAACGGTCCTATCCGATATACATCGGCGGCGGACTGTTGAACGAAGCCGGAGATTATTTTGAACGGCACCAACTGAGCAAGAAGAGTCCGGTGCTTATCGTTACGGATGATCATGTCGCTCCGCTTTACCTTAAACGAGTGGAAGAATCTCTCGGGAATAGCGGGTTTACTACGGTAAGCAAGGTCGTTAAGTCGGGGGAGAAATCGAAATCGCTCGAAGTATTCGAAGAAGTCATGACGGCGGCGATCGAGAGCGGTCTTGACCGCCGGTCCGTGGTGGTGGCTCTTGGCGGAGGCGTGGTCGGCGATCTGGCCGGATTTGTTGCGGCATCCTATATGCGCGGCGTTGCCTTCGTGCAGATGCCGACAACAATACTGGCTCATGACAGCAGCGTCGGCGGCAAGGTTGCCGTCAACCACCGGCTGGCGAAGAACATGATCGGTGCTTTTCACCAGCCGGAAATGGTTCTGTATGATGTAGACACTTTGCAGAGTCTTCCAGAACGGGAAGTGCGGGCCGGCTTGTCCGAAATGATCAAGCACGGGCTGATCTGGGATGCCGAGTTTGCCGAGTGGTGCAGGGAGCATACCGCAGATCTGTTGTCATTGGACCCTGATGCTTTGGGATATGGTCTCACTAAGGGATGCTCGATCAAAGCGCAGGTTGTTTCCGAAGATGAGAAGGAAATGGGCTTACGGGCGATCCTCAACCTGGGTCATACACTGGGCCATGCATTGGAAGCGATCGGCGGCTACGGAGAGTTTCTGCACGGCGAAGCGATCTCGATCGGGATGGCGGCAGCGGCTCGTATCTCCGTAAACCGGGGAAGAGATCGGTCCTTATACGATACGACTACGTCCATACTCCGTGGTTTTGGGCTTCCGACAGTCATGCCGGGTCATCTGGAAGAAGACCAGATCATCGGAGCTATGATGCACGACAAGAAGTTTAAAGAGCAACAGCTCGTTTTTGTGCTGCCGACCGAAATAGGGAAGGTTGAAATTGTCTCGGATGTGAAGGTGGAGGAAGTCCGCCGGGTCATTTCGGAATTGAAAGAGGAGGGGCATCATGTATAACCGGGGAATTCGCGGTGCCACAACGGTAACCCGCAACGAAGAAGCTGAGATTTTGGAGGCTACCGCCTCATTGCTCAAGGAAGTCGTCGAGCGGAATCAGATTGAACCTGAGGATATCTGCAGTGTCTGGATTACGGTGACACCTGACCTGGATGCGACATTTCCGGCCAGAGCAATCCGAGTCTTGAGCGGATGGGACATGGTTCCTCTGATGTGCTCCACGGAAATTCCGGTGAAAGGCGGGCTTCCTAAATGTATTCGCCTGCTAATCCAAGTGAACACGAACAAAGGGCAAAGAGAAATGAAGCATGTTTATTTGAATGAGGCGCAAAGCTTACGTCCCGATTTGACCGTTTCTTGATCCGATCGGGGTCGTTGGCAACTTTTCCAAATCGGGAGTTGCCAAAGCGGCGGTCATCATGTATAGTAATTTTAAGATTTTGTAGCGATTGATTTTGGACCTGCAGGAGTGCCGGTCGGAATTTATCGCTGAGTGAGTATAGAGCTGAGTAGAGTATAGCTGAGTTGAGCAGAGTTGAGACGAGAGATGTTCCGGCAGTTTTTTGGAAGTCGGCACTGTATTATGATGGGGGAGCAGGTTTATCCGTTCCTGGATCGTAATGCTATGTTGCTGCATTTCACTGCACGGGGATATCGCTAATATAACTTACTGCAAAATAAGCCAACCTCTACTTCGGTAGAGGTTTTTTTGTTATATATAACCAACGAAAAGGAAGTGAGCTATTATGACAACCCCGCAAGTAGAACAGGTCATTGCGATGGCCAAGGACTATAACCTGATTCCGATCGTCCGGACGCTGCTCGCCGATATGGAAACTCCGATCCGCATCTTCCGCAGAATTGCCCAGCGGGACCGGGCATTTTTGCTGGAGAGCGTGGAAGGTGGCGTGCAATGGGCACGTTACTCCTTTATCGGCACGGATCCGTTCCTGATGATGACGGCGAAGAAGGGCGAGGTTGTCATGGAGCGCAAGGGCGTGAAAGAGGCATTCGTCTCTGCCCGGCCTGTAGACGATTTAAAGGCGATCCTGAGAGGCTACCGCAGTCCTGAGCTTCCGGAAATGCCGCCGTTTACGGGAGGTGCAATCGGCTTTTTCGGATATGATTTGCTGCAGTATTACGAGAAGCTGCCAGCCCATCGGGTCGACGATCTGGGGATGCAGGATATGCAATTTATGTTCTGCGATCAAGTCATCGTATTCGACCACGTCAAGCAGCGGATCCTGTTGGTTTCAAATGTTCATATCAAGGATGGCGACCGGGATGAAGATATCCGCAGAGCTTATGCGGAAGCAGAGCTGAAGCTGGATGAAGCGGCAAATCTGCTGCAGCAGGAAGGGCCGGGTGAGAGCTTTAACCGGCGGCCGCTGCCGACGGAGGTTGGGCTCGGGGATGTCCGGTCGAACCTGACGAAAGAACAGTTTATCGCCAACGTCGAAAAAGGCAAAGAATACATTCGCGCCGGAGATATTTTTCAAGTTGTACTATCCCAGCGCTTTCATATCGAGACCGAGGTAGACCCGCTGCACGTCTATCGGGTACTGCGGACGATGAACCCGTCGCCGTATATGTACTACCTCAAAATGGACGATGAAATCATAGTCGGCACGTCGCCCGAAGCGCTTGTCAAGGTGGAAGGAGATCGGGTGGAGACCCGTCCGATCGCGGGAACGCGGCCGCGGGGAGCGACGGAGCTGGAGGACGCGGCACTGGAAGCCGAGCTGCTGAAGGATGAAAAAGAGCGTGCCGAGCACCTCATGCTCGTGGACCTGGGCCGGAACGACCTAGGGCGGGTTTCGGAATTCGGATCGGTAAAATGCGAGTCTTACATGGAAATCGAGCGTTACTCGCATGTCATGCATATGGTTTCAAAAGTATCCGGCAAGCTTGCGGACGACAAGGATTTCTTCGACGCTTTCCTGTCCTGTCTACCGGCGGGAACCGTGTCGGGAGCTCCAAAGCTGCGGGCAATGGAAATCATCGCCGAGCTCGAAAACGAAGCCCGCGGTACTTACGCCGGGGCCATCGGTTATCTCGGATTTTCCGGCAACATGGACTCCTGCATTACGATCCGTACCATCGTCTTTAAGAATGGTAAAGCCTATGTCCAGGCGGGGGGCGGCATTGTGTGGGACTCCGTACCCGAGAACGAGTACCAGGAATCGGTCAACAAGGCGAAGGCGCTGCTTACCGCAATCCGTACGGCGGAGATGATGTTTCCGCCGCAGCCGAAAGCCGACGCCATAATTAATCAAGACTATCTTTACGAATATACCCCGAGAGGATAAAAGAGAGGAGAAGGACGATGAACGGACAGGAAACGGTACAAAACGGGTTGGGTCGGCTGATTGAAGGGCAAAGTTTGAACCGGCAGGAGGCGCGCGGTATTATGGAAGCGATCATGAACGGGGAATCGACGCCCGCGCAGATCGGCGGATTACTGACCGCGCTGCGGATCAAGGGGGAAACCGTGGAGGAAATTACAGGTTTCGCGGAGGCCATGCGGATGCATGCCAGCCGCTTGAACACGGAAACCCGGCAGCTTCTGGATACTTGCGGAACGGGAGGCTCTGGCATTCACAAGTTCAATATATCGACGACATCGGCCATCGTGGCCGCCTCGGTTTCCGTTCGGGTGGCAAAGCACGGGAACCGATCGGCATCCGGACGCGCGGGTAGCGCCGATGTGCTTGAATCGCTGGGCGTGAACATCCAGTTGAGTGCCGAGCAGGCTAAACGTTGTCTGGATGACATCGGTATCTGTTTCCTGTTTGCTCAGCTTTATCATCCCTCGATGCGTCATGCGGCTGCCCCCCGCAAAGAACTCGGAGTAAGAACGGTGTTCAACATGCTGGGGCCGCTTACGAACCCGGCCGGAGCGGATCGTCAAGTACTGGGTATTTATGACAGGAACAAGACGGAAACGATCGCTAGAGTGTTGCGCGAGTTAGGCTCCAAACGGGCGTTAGTCGTCACAAGCGCGGAAGGACTTGATGAGATCAGCATCTCGTCGTCCACCCGGGTGTCGGAGCTGAAGAACGGGGAAGTTGTGACCTATGAGCTGACGCCGGAACAGCTGGGACTCAGAACGTATCACCTAACGGAGATGATGGGCGGAGACCCGGGGACGAATGCCAACATTATCCGGCGGGTGCTTCAAGGAGAGCAGGGGGCATACCGCGATGTAGTGCTTGCTAATGCAGGTGCCTGCATCTATGTATCGGGGCTTGCGGACAGTATTCGCGAAGGGGTCGTTATCGCTGCGGAATCGATTGATTCCGGCAAGGCGTACAGTAAATTGGAACAGCTTATTCAAACAACGGGGGAACTGAGCTATGTATCTTGATCGGATTGTAGAGACGAAAAAACAAGAGGTCGCACGCTTGGCTTCGAGCTTCAATCTCGCCGAGGTGGAGCGGAGAATTTCAGCCATGGAGCCGACGCGCGGATTTTACCGCGCGTTGACGGAAGGACGCAAGCGCGAGTTAGGCTTGATTGCCGAGGTGAAGAAAGCCTCGCCTTCCAAAGGTCTGATCCGACCGGATTTTCATCCGGTTCGGATTGCCGAAAGCTATGCCGAGGCCGGCACGGATTGCATCTCGGTGCTGACGGATGAACTCTACTTCCAGGGAAGTCCGGCGTATTTGTCCTCGATTCGCGAAGCCGTCGATGTCCCATTGCTCCGCAAAGACTTCATCATTGACGAGCGACAAGTATATGAGGCGCGGATGATGGGTGCGGATGCGGTACTGCTTATTGCGGCAATTTTATCCGATGCCCAGTTGCAAAGTTATATACAGACCGCAATGGCGATCGGGCTGGATGTTCTCTTGGAAGTCCATGACCGCGAGGAGTTGGAGCGTGCGCTCGGTCTTGGCACCGCCAAGTTGATCGGGATTAACAATCGGAATCTGCGGACGTTCGAGACTTCGCTCGAGACAACATCTTCTCTTGCGGAACTGGTTCCGTCTGACGTAACTCTGATCAGTGAGAGCGGGATACAATCCAGGGAAGATATTGAATATCTGATACAAGCAAAAGCGAAAGGCGTACTTATCGGAGAAACGTTTATGCGTAAAGAGCGGGTGGAAGAGGGGATTTACGAGTTGCTGGGGCCGATAACGAACGGTTCAGGGACTCGGGGTCCCGAAGGGAGTTTGTCTCGGAATGGGTAAACCAAGCGTAAAAATTTGTGGACTTCAAAGCGTTGAAGTGCTAAAATCTATGATAAACTTGCCGATTGATTACATCGGATTCGTTTTTGCCAGAAGCAAGCGCCAGGTCAGCGGGAATCAGGCTGCCGAACTGGCTGCCGTGCTGGGGACTTGGCAAAGCGGCAAAATCCCGGAAAGCGTCGGCGTGTTCGTGAATCCTTCCATGGAAGAGCTTGAGGCGATTCTGTCTTTGACACCACTGGACATCGTACAGCTGCACGGCACGGAAAGTCCGGAGTTTTGCCGGGAAGTCAGGGAACAACTCGGAGTTAAAGCATTCAAGGTTCTCTCGGTGAAGCCGGACGGAACGCTGCATGGGGGACAGCCCGTTGAAGACTATGAAGGCGTCATCGACGGGCTGCTGCTCGACACATATGATCCTCATTACGGAGGAGGTTCGGGAGTAGCTTTTGCCTGGGAACAGGCCGAGCCTTACCGATTGTGGGCCAAAGAGCGGGGAATCCCTTTTTTGGCCGCAGGCGGACTGCATCCGGGCAATGTGGGTGAACTGCTTGATGTCATGTCTCCTGACGGCGTAGACGTGTCCAGCGGCGTAGAAACTGACGGAATCAAAGATCTGACTAAGATAACTGCATTTGTGGAGAGGGTGAAGGGGAACATGACGCTGAATAAACAGGTACCCGACGAACATGGCCGTTTTGGACCTTTCGGAGGACGTTATGTGCCGGAAACGCTAATGAACGCTTTGATCGAGCTTGAGGAATCGTACCGTAAATTTCAAGATGATCCCGAATTTCAGGCGGAAATCGATTATTTGCTGAAGCAATATTCCGGACGTGAGACCCCGTTGTATTACGCGGAGCGTCTGACTGAACATCTGGGCGGCGCGAAAATATATCTCAAACGCGAAGATTTGAATCACACCGGGGCTCATAAAATCAATAATGCGATCGGTCAAGGGATTCTGGCCAAGCGGATGGGCAAACGCAAGGTGATTGCCGAGACGGGAGCTGGCCAGCATGGCGTGGCTACGGCGACTGTGGCGGCTTTGCTCGGACTGGAATGCAAAGTGTTCATGGGCGAAGAGGATACGAAACGCCAGCAACTCAATGTATTCCGTATGAAGCTGCTGGGCGCCGAGGTCGTTCCTGTGCTATCGGGAACCCGTACGTTAAAGGATGCTTGTAACGAGGCGCTTCGCTACTGGGTGAGCAATGTGCACGACACGTTCTACATTCTTGGCTCGGCGACCGGACCTCATCCTTATCCGATGATGGTCCGCAATTTCCAGCGGATTATCGGCGACGAGACTCGCCGGCAAATCCTGGAGGCGGAAGGTCGTCTGCCGGATATGCTGATTGCCGCGGTCGGGGGAGGCAGCAACGCGATCGGCATGTTTTATCCGTTCGTGGAGGATACCGACGTTCGTTTGGTCGGTGTGGAAGCCGCCGGTAGAGGCGTGGAAACGGAATATCACGCCGCGACGATGACCAAGGGAACCAAAGGCGTATTCCAAGGCTCCATGAGCTATTTGCTTCAGGATGCCCACGGGCAGGTTCAGCCGGCTCATTCGATTTCGGCGGGTCTGGACTACCCCGGAATCGGACCGGAGCACTCTTATTTGAAAGACATAGAGCGGGCCCGGTATTATCCGATTACAGACCGGGAGGCGCTGGATGCTTTGCAGCTGCTCAGCCGTCAGGAAGGCATTATACCTGCGCTGGAATCTGCGCATGCCGTTGCTCAGGCCGTCAAGCTCGCACCGGAGATGGGAAGGGATGAGCTGATCGTCATTTGCTTGTCCGGACGCGGCGATAAAGACGTGGAGTCGATTATGGCTTATACCGAAGGAGGCGCTGAGCTATGAACGGAGCTGCTGTGAACTTGATGGAGAAGACATTTTCCGACCTGAAGGCCAAGGGTGAAACCGCCCTGATCCCGTTTATTTCTGTCGGAGATCCTGATCCGGAAACAACCGTCGATATTATCGTAGAGCTGGAGCGCGCCGGAGCGGATGTTCTGGAACTCGGCGTTCCTTACTCTGATCCTTTAGCTGATGGCCCGGTCATCCAGCGGGCCTCGGAGCGGGCGCTGGTACGCCAGATTACCATTGAGTCGTGCATCGATACGGCCCGAAAAGCCAGAGAACGCGGCGTGAACATGCCGTTCGTATTGTTCACTTACTACAATCCGGTATTGCAAACCGGATTGGATCGGTTCTTCGGTCTGCTGCAGGAAGCGGGCATCAGCGGTCTCATTATCCCGGATCTTCCGTTCGAAGAGTCGGAAGAGGTTCTGAGACTGGCCGACCAGGCTAATATCCTGCTCGTTCCGCTGGTAGCGCCTACGTCAAGCAGCAGAATTTCGATGATCCTTTCCCGTGCCAGAGGATTTGTCTATTGCGTCTCCTCCTTGGGGGTAACCGGGGAGCGGAGCGCTTTTCACCAGAATGTGGATGAGTTTATTCAATCGGTGAGAGCGCAGACTGAATTGCCTGTGGCCGTCGGTTTCGGAATCTCGAATAGAGAGCAGGCGGAACGGTTCGCGAAAATTTGCGACGGTGTTGTCGTCGGCAGCGCGATTGTACGCAAGATCGAAGAAAGCCTGCCATTGCTGGAAAACGAAGCAACGAAGGAACAAGGGTTGTTGCAAATTCGTGACTTTGTGGCACAATTAAAGATAAAAAATTAACCAAACCGGGCTATTTGCCCGGTTACCTGGAATGAGGGAGGAAATACACATGTTGCCCAAACCCCAAATCGTCAATTTGCCGGTCTATCAGCCGGGGAAACCGATCGAAGAGGTCAAGCGCGAGCTTGGACTCGAAGAAGTTATTAAGTTAGCCTCCAACGAGAACCCTTACGGCTGCTCTCCTAAAGCCCGTGCGGCGATAGAAACTGAACTCAGCAATCTCAGCCTTTATCCGGACGGCAGCGCCGCTGAATTGACCGAAGTATTGGCGGGTCATCACGGCGTGAACCGGGATCAGATTATTTTCGGCTGCGGCTCCGATGAAATTATCGCGTTGATTACTCGTGCGTTCTTTTTGCCGGGGGATGAAACCATCATGGCGGATTCGACATTCTCGGTATACAAAAGCAATGCCGATATCGAAGGTGCTGTCAGCATCGAGGTGCCGCTTCAGAATGGAACTCATGATCTCCAGGCGATGCTGGGAGAGATCGGGGAGAAGACAAAGGCGGTCTGGATCTGCAATCCGAACAACCCTACGGGAACGATTGTTTCGAATGCCGAATTGATTTCTTTTCTGGATCAGGTGCCGGCCAATGTGCTGGTCGTTCTGGATGAAGCTTACGCGGAGTATGTTACGGATCCGGATTATTCGAACGGCATCAAGTTGCTGTCCCAATACCCTAATCTGATTGTTCTGCGGACTTTTTCGAAAATTTACGGTTTGGCTTCCTTACGGATCGGATACGGGGTTGGTCAACCGAACGTTATCAAGCTGATCAATCAGGTGCGCGAGCCGTTCAATACGTCGCGGATCGGCCAGGCTGCCGCCAAGGCGTCGGTAACCGATCATGCATTTGTATCCGAATGCCGGGAGAAAAACCGTGAGGGCATCGAATATTTGTATAAACAATTTGATCGGATGCAGCTGTCCTATTTTCCGGCACACGGCAATTTCATTATGGTCGATGTCAAATCTCCGGCCGTAGAGATGTTCCAGTCCCTGCTCAAGCTGGGTATCATCGTTCGGTCGGGATTCGGAAAGTATCCGAATCATATCCGTGTTACGGTGGGTTCTGCGGAACAAAACGCCAAGTTTATCGCTGCTCTGGAGCAAGTGCTGTCCGGGCAAGGGGCACGCGTCTAATTTGCCATTTTACTAAACAGAAATCGAGTGAACAATATGACAATTAAAGTAGCTGTTTTCGGAGTAGGCCTGATCGGCGGATCCCTGGCGCTTTGCCTTAAAGGCAAGCCGGGGATCACGGTGATCGGGCATAGCCACCGTCCGGGCTCCTTGAACCGGATGATTGAGCGCGGGGTCGTGGATGCCGCCACTCTTTCCATGGAAGAGGCAGCGGCGAACGCCGACTTTATTTTTTTGTGCGTGCCGGTCGGGAATCTGGAAGAATATCTGGAGAAGCTTTACTCGCTTCCGCTAAAACCGGGCTGCATAATCACGGATGTTGGCAGCACGAAAGCTTCGGTCGCGGAATGCGCCCGCAGACTATCCAAACCGGATATTCATTTCATCGGGGGCCACCCGATGGCGGGGTCGGAGCGTTCGGGCGTGGATGCGGCATCCACATTGCTGTTTGAGAACGCCTATTATGTGCTGACACCGTCACCCGACGTACCGGAAGAGGCTTATTCGCGTTTGGAGCAACTGCTCGCGTACACGAGAGCCCAAATCGTCCGGGTCGATCCGGTGATGCACGACCAAATCGTCGGTGCAATTAGCCATTTGCCGCATATCATTGCGGTGGCGCTGGTCAACCAGGTGTGCGATTACAACGGTACCAACGGTTTGTATCGTACGCTGGCTGCAGGCGGATTCCGCGACATTACGCGTATCGCATCAAGCGACCCGCTGATCTGGAGGGATATCCTGCTCAGCAATAGAGACGTACTATTGTCTCTGCTTAGGGATTGGAATGATGAGATCGGCAGTTTTATCGGACTTCTGGAGGGACAAGACGGCGAGGGAATCAGGCAAGCATTTGAAAAAGCCAACCTGTTCCGCGGCGAGCTGCCTGAACGGAGAAAAGGTGCGATCACTTCCTTGTTCGATCTGTATATCGATGTACCGGATACGCCGGGGATCATCGGACAGATCGCCACAGAGCTCGGCGTTCGCCACATCAACTTGAGCAATATGCAAATCATTGAAAGCCGGGAGGACGTTCCCGGTGTAATGCGTCTTTCGTTCCGTCAGGAAGCTGATATGGAGCGGGCTAAAGAGCATTTGGATTCCTTAGGATATTCCGTATATGTATAGTTGTGCAGGGCTGTAAAAGCCCTGTATTTCGCAAAATGTAAACGCTTATAAAAAAGTGTTGACAGAATGAAAACGTATACATATAATAAAAGTACAGTATGGTTTCTCTCCACTCCTATCCAATATCTTTTGCTCGGTACTGAGCAAAGACCGCTTCTTACGAAGCGGTTTTTTTTTGTCTGCGTGCCCAGCTAAGCACGCATCTTCTAGCCGGTGAAAGTCCGGTCGCGGGAGGAGCCAAGTCCCCGCGTAGCTAGGATACTTGCGTACGGCGAGATCTGTGCGTAAAAGCGTATCGACAAAAGTACCTGTCAGAGACAGGGCGAGCAACGTATCAGGCCGTAACATAAAGTGAATCTTGCCGCGTCGTCAAAAAGGCCCCGCGAGGGGGAAGAGAGGAAGCCGAATCTTGAGACAATGGATGAAGGCCACGGAAACTGTCAGGAACTTGGAGCGGCAGTGAAGAATCCTTCGGCGTAAGGAGATCGGCACGGTATGAAAGAAGATGCAGTGAACTGGGGAGACCCTCCCCTGCACGGAAGTTTTTTTTTTCGTAGCGAGATACTCTATAAGCCAAGAGGCGAAGTGAGTCATCAGCAGGAAGGGAGTCCGAGGGGTGAATAGTACCGGAGAACGCAGGACAACACAACCTGCGGGAGGGAAGTCGCC
>NZ_BOSL01000003.1 GCF_018403325.1 Paenibacillus vini
GAAAAGCTGCTTAAATTCATCTGAATAAGTTATGGCCTTCGCACTTACATTCACCACGTACTTGTTTTGTGATAGGACCTCACGGTCCTCTTCGGTAAATCTCTTCTTGCTCATGCAATCCCCCCCCCCCGATGCTTATTCCAGTATACAAAAAGGTACCCACAGCCTGAACACCTTTTTTCAAAGTGTCCAAACTATGGGTACCAGTTTAATTACCCCGGGCTCTTTTTGTTGGAATGATAGATTGGACTTATCAGGCATTGTCCAGGCAACCTGGGAACATGCCGGTCGTGATCGCGATTCGGTTCCAACTGTTGATCAAATTGATCGCAAAAATCAGATCCACCGTTTCTTTTTCACTGTAAAACGTCAAAATCCGGTTAAACAGTTCTTCCGACACTCCGCCCTTTGAAATCAAGGTAACGGCTTCTGCTAGTTCCAGAACGGCCTTTTCTTTGTCCGTATAGCACGGCGATTCTCTCCAGACGCTTACCAGGGCGATCCTTTGCTCCGTTTCGCCCAGCTTGCGCAGCTCGTTCGTATGCATATCGAGACAAAAGGAACAGCCATTGATTTGCGAAGCCCGAATTTTGATCAACTCGTATACAATCCGGTCCAGTCCGCTTTCTCGGACATGGCGCTCCAGTTGGCTCATCGCCCGGTATACTTCCGGATTTGCAGTGTAATGGTTCAGTCTCATTTTCATGATTCATTCCTCCACCTTGGATATATTTTTTGTCTTCAAATAGATAGACAGGTGGAGAGAGGATTTTGTGACCGAAGCTCAGAGTCATTTCTTTGCCGGTACGTGAATTAGCTTGTCCGGGTTGGTTATCAGGTAGATATTCACAATATGACCTGTGTGATCCCCTTCAATAAGAATGACTTTCACAGCGACCCCGTTCCTATATAAGACAAGTCCTTCTTGACCATTGATCAAGGTCGGCACCAAATCGCCCTCCATAGAGCCTTTTTTCGTAATCCCGGCCCAGAACGCAATGATCCGTTTTCTCGAGGTGATCGGATGAATAGCCGAGCGGACTTTGCCTCCGCCATCGCTCCACATCACGGCATCTTCGTTGAACATCTCCAGCAGGGGAGCAAACTCACCAGTGCGAGCTGCCTTTAGGAAGGCGCTAACCCAGCCGGGGACAATTTGATCGCTCGGTGGCGATTCAGGCGGTACCGGTCCCAGTTTCTTTCGAGCCCGGCTTAACAGCTTCCGGCATGCCGCTTCATTCTTCCCCAGTATCGATGCGATTTCATCATATTCTATGCCAAACGACTCCCTCAGCACAAAAACGGCCCTCTCTTGGGGAGAAAGGTGTTCCAGCATGGTCATAAACGCATACGAAATTTGTTCCTCTCTAAGTATGGGTTCATCCGCCGCATGAGATGTCTGCAGAAAAACGGGCTCCGGAAGCCAAGTGCCAAAGTAAGTTTCACGCGACAATCTAGGGGATTGTATAGCGTTTAAACTGCGGTTTACGACCGCTCGCCTAAAATAAGGCCCCGGGGCGCGAATATGTTCGAGTCCGGCGGCATTTTCGAACATTGCCAAAAATGTCTCCTGAACGATATCCTCGGCTTCGACCCAGGATCCCGTCAACCGATAAGACAAGGCGGTCAGGTTCGACTTGTTCTCATGATAATATTGTTCCAAATCAGTGGTCACTTTGACGGGCCCCCTATACACTTCACAAGTAACATCGAGTCTGTTTTTTTTACTATATCAAATAAAAAAAGCCTTGTCCTGCGGAATCAGGACGAGGCTCTTTCGGTGACACAAACTTAAAACTTGAAGATATGTATCGTTTTTTGAAGCTGGAATACCGCATTTTTCATCGCTTCGGTTTCATCGGCCATGGCCTGGATCGACGTAATTTGCTCGTTCATGGATGCGGATACTTGTTCCGTACCGGCAGCGGACTGCTGAGTAATTGCCGATATGTTCTGGATGGATGCGGAGATGTTATGAGCGCTTTCCAGCATCGATTCGCTTTCTTTAGAGAAGGCGGAAATCTGTTCCGTAATATATTGTACGCTTTGCACGATTTCTTGGAAAATCCGTTCCGCTTCATGAATCATATCATTTTGCTGGCGAACGACTTCTTCGTTGATCTTGATGTTCTGTCCCGCAAGTTTGACGTCTTGTTCAATGCTGCGAACAAGATTAAAAACTTCTTTGGTGGAGGAAGTGGATTCCTCGGCCAATTTACGTACTTCCTGAGCAACTACGGCAAATCCGGCACCATGTTCTCCGGCCCGAGCAGCTTCGATGGAAGCGTTAAGCGACAAAAGGTTTGTCTGTTCGGCAATTTCCGAAATGGTAGCCGTAATCTTGGTGATTCCCCGGGCGTTTTTCGCAAGCGCTTCGATCGAATCGGCCACTTTTTCGGTCGCTTCAATATTTCTGCGCATGCCGTCCGCCTGCATGGATACGGAATCCCGGCCTTGTTCCACCAGCTTCAGCATTTCAATGGACCGGCTGCTCATTTCCCGGGTGGAATCCGTGTAGTTGCTCACTTTGCGTTCGATTTCGCCGATGGAATCTTTCATGCCGCTCACGTCTTCGGAGATTTCGTTGGCCCCTAGAGCAAGCTCATTGGAGGAGTGGCCTACCTGGGTCATGACGCTGATGAGCTCCTGATTCCGGTCCGCGATGCTGCGGCTTGAATCCATAACCTTGCGCGTAATTTCCGATGTCTCCTGCAAAATTTTGCGAAGCTTGTCCACCATGCTATTGAAGGCGCGATTCAAGTCTTCCATGCCCCCGGATTCCATGATTCGACTGGTGAAATCCCCTTTGGCAATTTTTGCCGAAGCATTGGTGATATCCTCGAAAGAGCCTGTCAGCGCATTTTGCAAATAACGAGTGAGCGGATAGGTAAGCGCTCCCAGAACTACGATCAGGATGATCCCCACAAGCAACTTACCGACGATTGTGAATACGATCAATGCCGGAATGGCAAAAAGCGCGGCCACAAGATAACAAGCAGCGGAGATTTTCTTGGAAAGAGGAAGTCTGTTGAACCATGACATAGGTATTATGCCCTCCTTGTAAATTAGGATATATCTACCATGATTATAACATCGACAGGGCAATGGGGATAGGACCAAAAAAAAATTAGAATCAAGAAATAGGCTGAACGGAGCTTAAAAAAAAGAAATGAATATCCATGTTCTCATTTGGTGAAATTACCTGTTACTAGGCAGATTGTTGCTTGCTTGACTCCATGATCTGATCATAGTTATATAAAACATACATTAATGCCTTGAATTTGAAATATTAGAGAATGAAATCAATTTTATAAGATTCAAATATTGAGAGAAGGAGATCAAAATGAACAATCATGGAAATGCTGGATCGGCCACATTCAAACGATGGCCTATTGTAATGGCGCTTCTTATTGGCGCGTTTGTCTCCATCTTGAATCAGACCTTGATGAACGTGGCATTACCGCATATGATGATTGATTTAAAAGTTAATGAGACGACCATTCAATGGCTGGTTACCGGGTTTATGCTGGTGAACGGCGTGCTGATTCCGGTCAGTGCCTATCTCATGGAACGATTCACAACACGCACCCTATTTATCTCGGCAACTACCTTATTTGCGATAGGTACGCTGGTGTGCGGAATCGGGTCCAGCTTTGTCATGGTTTTGATCGGACGTCTTATCCAGGCAGCAGGCGCGGGGGTGCTCATGCCACTGATGACTGTCGTGTTCTTAACCATCTTCCCGATTGAAAAACGCGGACAAGCGATGGGGACGATGGGGATTGCCATGATTTTTGCTCCTGCCGTCGGCCCTACCTTATCAGGCTGGATCATTGAGCATCATCCATGGAATATGCTGTTCTGGATCGTACTGCCGTTCTCGGTGCTGTCCATTATTTTAGGCTTTATATTTATGAAGAATGTAACCGAAGTATCCCGTCCCAAGCTGGATTCCTTATCGATTGTATTGTCAACGCTTGGCTTTGGCGGCGTGCTTTACGGTTTCAGCGAGGCGGGCAGCGAGGGATGGGGGGCGACGGAGGTTGTTGTCAGTCTGATTGTGGGCGTAGTCGCGCTTGTTCTGTTCCTCTGGCGCCAGTTGGCAAGCAAACATCCGATGCTGGAGTTCCGGGTGTTCAAGTACAATATGTTCTCTCTGACAACAGTAATTAATGTCGTGGTAACGATGGCGATGTACGCAGCGATGATTCTGCTTCCGATTTATTTGCAGACGATCCGCGGCTTTTCTCCGCTTGAGTCGGGATTGCTGCTGATGCCTGGGGCTATTTTGATGGGGATCATGTCTCCGATTACCGGGATCATCTTTGACAGAATCGGCGCACGTTGGCTGGCGGTCATCGGGTTGGCCATCACGATCGTAACTACTTGGGAATTCAGCCGGCTCACGGACAGCACGACATACACCCATCTCATCCTGATGTACACCGCCCGGATGTTCGGCATGTCCATGCTGATGATGCCGATTCAAACCGCCGGGTTGAATCAGCTTCCCGCGAGACTAAATGCTCATGGCACAGCTATGTCCAATACATTGCGAACGATAGCCGGTGCGCTGGGTACCGCCTTACTGGTATCCATCATGTCTTCCCGGACCAAGGAAAGGGTAACTGAGCTGGTCCTCTCGGCGGGCATTAATCCTAAGGATCCCGCGAATGCGGATCTGATGGCTCAATTTACGAATGAGGCGACTATTTACGGCATAGATTATGCATTTATCATTGCCACGGGTATTACCGCCGTCGCTTTTGTCCTGTCGTTCTTCATCCGGAAAGTGAAGATCAACCGGGAAGGGCAGGGCAAGGAAGTCGAAGTGAAGCCGGCCAAGGCTTAAGTAAGTATAGTTGAAGAATATATAAAACAAGCTGAATGCGGTCAGGGCGGGAACCCTGTAGCTTCAGCTTGTTTTATTGTGGTTGGCCAATGGGGAGATCTCAATCGAAGGAGGCACCTTGGCACCTTCATTGGATGAATTCCAATGAGAGGCTCCAAGGAGGGGGAATTCGTGAGACTTGATTGGATAATTTCCAATCAGATGTCCAAATTTCCCGCAAAAGCAGCCACATCCACGGCTTTCATTGGATTTAATCCAACGACAGCGCTGGGTCGATAAGAAAAGGCTTAATTTCATTGGATATATTCCAATGAACTCACAGGATCAAAAAAGATAGGGCCGGAATCATTGGGAATCCCAATAATTCCGGCCCTTTAAGTTGCTCTACCTATGGTAAAGCGATTTGCTACTCCAATCACGAGATACTAGCAAAGCCATGTTTCGTCATTGGCTGTGGAGTGATTTAGCCCAGCGTTACGACAACTTTATGGACGCCGCCGTCGCCGAACGGTGCAATAATGTTGCCTTCTACGGCATTGCCGTCAACCGTCATGCTCTTCACGCCTTTGGATACATGATCCGGGTTGTTGATTTGGATCACGTAAGTGTCACCGCGGAATACGCGGGTGATTTCAAAGCCGTCCCAAGCTGTAGGAATACAAGGTTCAACCTTCAGACCGTTGAAGTCCGCTTGAATACCGAGGATCGCTTGCGTGATCGCTACATAGTTCCAGGCAGCCGTACCGGTCAACCAGGAGTTTTTCGCTTCCCCGTGACGGACCGCATCCTTACCGGCGATCATTTGCGAATAAACGTATGGTTCCATGCGGTGAACTTCACTGATGTCTTCCAGGTAGGCCGGAGCGATTTTCGAATAAACTTCGAACGCTCTGTCGCCATTGCCGAGCACAGTTTCCCCGATCATGATCCAAGGGTTGTTGTGGCAGAAAATACCGGCATTTTCTTTGTAGCCCGGAGGATACGTAGAAATTTCACCCAAGTTCAGATAGTACTTGGAATACGGAGGCTGCTGCAGCACGATACCGTATTTCGTGTCGAGTCTTTCCTTGACGGAAGTCATCGCCTTAGCGGCAAGACCTTCTTCTACGCCGATACCGGCCATGACGCACATACCTTGCGGCTCGATGAAGATTTGACCTTCTTCGTTTTCCTTGCTGCCGATTTTTTCGCCGTAGTGGTCGTAAGCGCGCAGGAACCAGTCGCCGTCAAAACCGTGCTCGAGCGTGATCGCGCTCATTTTCTCCGCTTGGGAAACGGCTTCAGCAGCTTCGTCTTCCAGGCCGCGCATCCGGCAGATTTCCGCAAAGTCAGGGCTCACATAGACGAACAGGCCTGCGATAAATACGGATTCAGCCGTACCGCCTGCAATGTTCTCGGTGGTTTGGAACGATTCGCCCGGTTCCTTGGAGAAGCAGTTCAGGTTGAGGCAGTCGTTCCAGTCCGCACGGCCGATGAGCGGCAAACCGTGAGGTCCGAGGTTGTGAATAACATGATAGTAAGAGCGCTTCAAATGCTCGAACAGGGTGGCAGTGTTGTCCGGATTGCTGTCGAACGGAACTTGTTCGTCCAGAATGCTGACATCGCCGGTTTCTTTAATATAAGCGGCTGTTCCGAGAATCAGCCACAACGGATCGTCATTAAAGCCGCTGCCGACTTCGTTGTTGCCCTTTTTGGTGAGCGGTTGATATTGGTGATATGCGCTACCGTCTTCAAATTGCGTAGCGGCGATGTCGAGAATCCGTTCTCTGGCGCGCTCCGGAATTTGATGTACGAAGCCGAGCAAATCCTGGTTCGAATCGCGGAAGCCCATACCGCGGCCGATGCCGGACTCGAAATAGGAAGCGGAACGGGACATGTTGAACGTAACCATACATTGATACGGGTTCCAGATGTTGACCATCCGGTTCAGCTTGTCGTCACCGCTGTTAATTTGGTATTTGGACAGCAAGTTCTCCCAGTAGGAAGCAAGCTCTTCCATAGCGCGATCCACATCGGCGTCGGTAGCGAACTTCTCGATCATCGCTTGAGCCGGTTTCTTGTTGATGACGCTAGGAGCTTCCCATTTGTCTTCTTCGGCAACTTCAACATAACCAAGAATGAAGACGAGGCTTTGCTCTTCGCCCGGTGCGAGGGTCAGCTTCACTTCATGCGAGCCGATCGGGGACCATCCGCTGGCTACGGAGTTGGTTGCTTTACCAGCTACGACAACTTGCGGTTCATGCAGGCCGTTATAAAGACCGACGAACGATTCGCGATCCGTATCGAAACCGTCGATATTCCGGTTGACGGAATAGAAGGCATAGTGGTTTCTGCGTTCGCGGTATTCGGTTTTGTGGTAGATGACGGAATCCTTAACTTCCACTTCACCGGTGCTGAGGTTACGCTGGAAGTTGGTCATGTCGTCCTGGGCATTCCAGAGACAGAATTCGGCAAAGGAGAAGAGGGAAACCGTCTTCGTAGCCGAGCTTGTATTTTTAACGGTCAAGCGGTGTACTTCACCGTTGTAGCCCAGCGGAATGAAGGCGAGCTGGTTGACGGAAATGCCGCCGCGTTCCCCGGTGATCGAAGTATAACCAAGACCATGACGGCACTCGTAGAAGTCAAGATCGCGTTTTACAGGCATCCAGCCCGGTGTCCAGAAATCGTCGTTGTCATGATCGCGCAGATAATAGTAACGGCCGCCGGTATCCAGCGGTATATTGTTGTAGCGGTAGCGAGTCAAACGGCGCAAGCGGGCATCACGGTAAAAAGTGTAGCCGCCGGCTGTATTGGAGATCAGTCCGAAAAATTGCTCGTTACCGAGATAGTTAATCCACGGATAAGGGGTTTGTGGCGTGTTAATCACGTATTCTTTGCGAACGTCGTCAAAATGTCCGAATTTCATGAATAAAGTCTCTCCCTTCGTTTGTGAACGCGCGTTTATTTTGAAGAAAAGGACCGCCTCGCCCATAAGGTGAGGCGTTTGCGCTGCCGAAGCAGCGTCTAATTCCCGGCCGGTTTGCAGGAATCCCTGATTACGAGTCGGGCGGGAAAACTTACCGTGCTGAAGGTTGGTTCGTCAGCATTGCAGAGGCCGATCACTTTCTCCACAGCCGCTTTGGCCATATCGTCGATCGGCAGCTTCACCGAAGTCAGCTTGGGAGTGATCCGTGCCGAGAGCTGTACATCATCGAAGCCGATCATGGAAAGATGGTCGGGGACGCTGATCCCATGCTCGGCAAACGCTTCCATGGCAGATATCGCCATATCGTCGTTCGAGCTGAACAGGGCGGAAGGTAATCTGCCGCTCTCGGCCAGCCTGGATGCTTCTCTGTAGGCGGTTTCCTTCAGAAAGTCGCCTTCCAGAATGAATTCGTCAATAATCGGCAGCCCATGCTTCTTCAGCGTGTTTTCGTAGGCCATATAGCGTTCCCGACCGGAGAAGGTATTCATTCTTCCCTTGATAATCCCGATTTCCCGGTGGCCGAGTTCAATCAGGTATTCGATCGCTTCGATCGTTCCCTCGTAATCCATGGAATTGATGACCGCCAGATGATTCTTATTCAGGCGTTCAGCCATAATTTCCGAGATATCGTAGTCGATGAGAACGAGCGGCGCTTCTTGGCTCACCAATTCGCTTACGAGCTCAATGTCCTTCTGGGTTCCTACGAGAATGCCGCCGTCGATCCGCTTTTGCAGGAAAGCCTGTTTGATCTTTTGAAAATCGCCCGGTGAATAAACGGTATGGATAAGTACATAGAATCCACGGGCGTTCGCCGTGTCGACGACGAGATCGACGATCGGGGCAAAGTAGCTGTTTTGGTAAATGCGGCTCGCGTTTTCCTTCTCGTTCATACTGATAGCGAACAGCCCGATCGTATCGGTCCGCTTGCCGGCCAGCGCTCTGGCAAAGCTGTTGGGTTCGTATTGGTACTGCTCAATGACTCGCAGGACCTTGGCCCGTGTCGCTTCGGGAACGTTGGAATAGTTGTTGATGACGCGGGATACGGTACTGCGGGATACCCCAGCCAACTTGGCAATATCTTCGCTGCGCATAAAGGCTCCCCTCTTTCTTATAAACGCGCGTTTATAACCCTATTGTAGTAGAAGTGTCTCCGTAAATCAATTCCTTATTTTGCACCCGCAGTTACCAAGAATTAAATAATCCCGGAGCCTTATATGGCGCCGGGATTTAAAGTACTGCCGATTACTCAGCGGCATCCGTATGATTCGGATCCAGATACTTTTCAATGAAATGAATTGCTTTATCCTGGTTCTCCGATTCGTATCGTAAGGTGATGATCATATCCTGCATAGCTAGCGGCAGCTGTTTGGCGAGAGGGCTGTCGGTAACCCGGATGCCGTAGATATGTTCCTCGGTTTCTTCTTCTTCGCGTCCTTTGATGAGGTTGTCCTCTTTTAAGAGCGGCTTAAGCACACCATTTGCTACGGAGTCGAGATTCATCAGAGCGCCGCCTCCGCCCAGCCAGTTGAAGGAATTCTCGTCCAAAATATAAACATCCGGCTTCTCGGTTGCTACAACAGCCATAGCTTTCTGCTGGAAGGCTATATCGGTCATTCCGCCGCCTTCTCCTTGCGACGGTAAATAGGTAAGAACGACTTTCAGCCGTTTCCATTCCGGAAACTGTGCAGTCATGGCCTTCTCAAGCCCTTCGTCGCCGCCTTGACTCTGATCGGACATATAATTACCGACAAACATGATCGATAAATCGATCGGAGGCAGGGCAGCCAGCCTCTTTTGCTCTTCCCGGTGGTCGATAAAGGCGTTGATTCCGAATATCAGCGCAGCGACTGCGATAATTCCGATAATGACCTTCGTTTTATGTAACCTGAAGAAATCATCGATTTTCTCGGCGGTACCGGCAAAACTTCCCCATTTATCATAACGCTGCCGGCTCATCTCATTAATTTTGCTGCGACCTTCATGCTCCACGATCATTTTATAAGCTTTGAATTTGAGTTCATACTCGCTATCTCCGGATTCTCCATCGGCCGGGTTCTTCACTTGCCGGGAGCGGGATTTTCTAAGCAGAATCTCAAAAGCCTTCTCTACTTCCTCTCTGGAAGCGTTCTCGGGAAGTCCCAACAGTTCATAAGCTTGTTTCAAATCGTCCATCACTAATCTCCTCTAGTTATGTGTACTCTATCATTCATTATACTTTGTAATTCGAAGGAAAGAAAATAGAGGATTTGGAAGGACAGCAGGGACGCGAAATAGGGAAGCCGCCAGGAGACACTCGGGTCCCATGACGGCTGATGTTGGCACACGTTTGCTTATTGTTGAACGCGGCGCATGGATAGAATGGCGTCATGCCAGTATCCGGTGTCGATCGAGCTGATTTCCACGCCGGGGTCGCCCCAGGTATGGATCATTTTCCCGTTTCCGATATAAATGCCGACATGTCCGGGAATTTTATCGTTTTTAAACCGGCCCGGGACCGTAAAGAAGATCAGATCACCGGTCTGCAGGTTGGATCTTTCTACGGGAGTCCCCAGCCTGGCCTGATCCCGGGCGAGACGAGGCAGACTGATCCCGAACCTTTTGAATACATGACGTGTAAAAGAGGAGCAGTCGAAAGCTTTGGATTGCTCATAGGTGGAAGCTCCGAAATCGTAAGGTACACCCATAAACTGCTTCGCGTAGGATATAAGCTCGTCCCGGTTTCCGGCCAGGCTGAGGATGCCCATGCGCTGCAGACCCTTTTGCTGCGGGTTGCTGTCCGAGGCTCCGCCGTCATCCTTCATTTGGCCGATGTGGAGATTACCTGTCCGTTTGTCATATCGTACATCGGTTTGAAGGAGATCTCCCAGCGCTTCTTCGGTCAGACAGACTTGTCCGTTTTGCGTAATCGGTGCTTGGGAGAGGGAAATTTGTTTGCCGAAAGATACGGCGTGCCTTTGACTGGGCTGGACTTGAAACATGACATCCGTATATCCCATCTGGACCATATTGTCGCTTTCCCGCAGACGCAAACCAAGTGACTCGGCAACCTGGCTTAAAGGCACCCACGAAGTATTTGCCTGATCTTCGCGGCCGTCGGAGCGGATGATGGGATTCTCAGAGGAAGGAACTGATTTCGCGGATGGTCCGTTATTATTACCCCAGCAAGCCGTTAAGGAGGCCAATATCATGCCTGACAATATAATAAGCATGGCCCTATTTGACATCTTACTGCGCATGATCTATCGCACCCCAATCATTTGGTTACAGGTCCTTGGCCTTATAAAAAGTCTATCGCCGCCGGACCGCTTATTCTGAGTATGTAAAAGTAAGAGATTTTTATGTATGGAAATTAAAATTCCCCCGAACTTCCCGCAACCTGCGTTTGTCAGAAGCCCGCAGAATATGTGACCGGGCAGGGTGACTTTTGAACCTGCATTTTGTATAATCCTTACCAGGTTGAGAGAATGGATTAGGCTGAAGGGAGATTTTGAGACATGACACAATTTAAAGCATTCGAAGGAAACTTTCAGGGAGAAGCCGCGGTTTTTCTGCAGGCGGGAAAATATGAGGCGATTATGATCCCAGGGGTCGGCGGAAATCTGCTTTCCTTCCGTGACACCGAAAGCGGTTACCGTTTTCTGCGTGAGCCGGCGGACGGGGAAATGGAGGATTTCAAAAGCAACCCGGGCATTTACGGGATTCCAGTGCTATTTCCGCCCAACCGGTATGAAGACGGGTTGTTTCCATGGAAAGGGGAAGTTTATCGTTTTCCGGTAAATGAGGACGCGACGGGCAACCACTTGCACGGTTTCTTGCATACGGCGGAGTGGAAGGTGGAAGAATTCGGGCAAACGAAGCAAGAGAGCTATGTAACCGTTGCAGCTAAGGTGGATGAGCAGCATGCCGCTTATCAATATTTGCCTTTCCGATTCACGGTGAGACTGAAATATGCACTGAGCGAAAACGGACTTTCGCAGCATTTGTTTGTCCGGAACGACGGTGACAAGGAAATGCCTTGTCTGCTGGCTTTCCACACGGCGGTCAACGCTCCGTTTGCGCCAGGCAGCCTGGCGGAAGATTACAAGGTGAAGCTAACGATCGGGGAGCGCTGGGAGCTTAGCGACCGTATGCTGCCGACAGGTAAGTACCAGCCTTTGACCGAGGATGAGTTGAAGCTGAAGGGAGAAGGGTTGTATCCGTTCTATGCACCAATGGATAACCATTACACTGCAGTTGCGCAAAACGGAAGAAACCGGATGGAATTGACCGATACGAAACTTGGCGTAACTTTGGTTTATGATGTAGGAACTTCCTATAAACAGTGGATGATTTGGAACAATGGGGCAACGAAAGGATTTTTCTGTCCGGAGCCGCAAATCAATCTTGTAAATGCTCCGAAGGTGGAGTTGCCTGCGGATGAAATCGGGCTCTTCGGTTTGGCTCCCGGCGAAATTTGGGAAGAAACGGCTCGCTTTTATTTGAAATAATCCTAAGTAAAGAAAAAGCAGCCGATTCCATTCCGCGGAATCGGCTGCTTTTCTTGCGTCAGGGCGGTTAAACGACCTGATTGATTTCGGAAGCTCTTTGGCTTCCTGCGTCCGGAAGGAGACGCTTGATCTGTTCCAGGTTTCTTCTCGGAACATGAATCGTTTTGATACCGTGCGTTTCATCGCGGAACATCACTACATTGTCCCGGATTTCCGAAATTTTAAACAGATTGACATAACAGTTGGTGCTGATGCGGTAAAACGAGGAGTCCGATACGAGCTTGGATGTTTGCTCGGCAGTGAGTCTCTGTTTTATACTGTAATTTCTACCGTGAAAACAAACCAATCCGTGAGCCCCGATTTTGAAGAAATAAGTATCGTGCGGATTAAGGTCCTCATATACATCTTTCTTCTCCGGTCCGACATTCATCATTCCAAATTCCCCCTTTAGAAGATGTTGTGGAAGCGCTTGCAGTATACCATATTTTTACGGGTTTGTGTAGGGGGGACTGTTTAAATTTTTAAGAAGTTTAGGGAGGACAAGCTGGACTTTTGCGTAGAATTGCGGAAAAATAAAGGGAGAAATAAATTTAAGGAGGCAGTTTATCTTGTCACAAATCAAAGAACGCCTGCTGTTGTTCGTCGGTTCCTATGCCGAGGCGGCAGATCCCGGAGTTTATGTATATGAATTGGATGTGGAAGCGGAACAGTTCCGCCGTCTGGACGCTGTATCCGGCATGAAGAATCCCACCTTCGTATGTGTGAATGCCGAGAACCGTAAAGTTTATGCCATTTCGGAAGGCAAAACGGAGGGTGGGGAAAGAACCGGCGAGGCGATTGCGTTTAGTGTTGCATCTGAAACGGGAACGCTGTCGGAACTTAACCGGATAAGAACCATCCAGCCTTCGACCTCACATATACAAAAAGATGATGCCGGCAAATTCGTTGCCGTATCCGGATATCACGGAGGCAACGTAGGGTTGGTCAAACTGGCGGCCGACGGCCGTTTATTAGAGCTGTCCGACGAGCAACAGCATGAAGGGCATGGAGCGGACCCTGTAAGACAGGATCGCCCACACCCCCATTCCGCGCGTTTCAGTCCGGACGGCCGGTTTATGCTTGTCGCCGACCTGGGCCTGGATCTGGTGCGCACTTATGCTGTCGATCAAGAAGCAGGAACGCTGAAGCCGGTGTCCGATGCTCAGACGCCCCCGGGTTCCGGTCCGCGTCATCTCGCTTTTCATCCCGACGGAAAGTACGTCTATTCCATCAATGAAGTCGGAAATTCGATTACAGCTTACAAGTTTGACGCGGAGAGCGGAGAATTGACGCCTTTGGAAACACTGTCGACGTTGCCGGAAAATTATGAAGGCGAGAATACGACCGCGGAAATCGCCGTGTCTAATGACGGTCGATATCTCTACGGCTCGAACCGCGGGCATGACAGCATCGTTCAATTCAGCATCGACCCGGAGAGCGGCAAGTTGTCCTTGGTGGAGCATGTGTCTACCGAAGGCGGGCATCCCCGTCATTTCGCTTTGACACCGGCTGGCGATTACCTGGTGGCTGCCAACCGCGATTCCGACAACCTTGTTCTGTTCAAGGTGGACCGGGAAAGCGGTCGATTGCAGTGTACCGGACGTACGGAAACCGTCCCCAAGCCGGTTTGCGTGCAGCCTGTATTGATTCCTCTGGCTTAGAGTTTCAGTTATTTCGCAAACAGACCGGACTGTAGGATTCCTTCCCACAGCTGTTGAAATTGCGGAATATCGAGCTGCTGGGCTGCGTCGGATAAAGCGGTTTGCGGGTCCGGATGCACCTCGGCCATGATTCCGTCCGCACCTGCGGCAAGCGCCGCTTTCGCGCAAGGGAGCAAAATGTCTTTGCGTCCCGTGGAATGGCTCACATCTACGAGTACCGGCAGATGGGTTTCCTGTTTCAGTAGCGGAACCGCGGAAATATCGAGTGTGTTACGTGTCCACTTCTCATAAGTGCGGATACCGCGTTCAATGAGCATGACCTTCGAATTTCCGCCTACCGCGATATATTCCGCGGCGTGAACGAACTCCTCCAGCGTTGCTGCGATTCCTCTTTTCAGTAATACGGGGATGTTTGCTTCGCCCGCGGCTTTTAACAGCTCGAAGTTCTGCATATTTCTGGCGCCGATCTGAATGATGTCGATGTATTGTTCGGCCAGCTCGATATGTGCGGGGTGGACAATTTCACTGATTGTCGCCAGCCCGAATTCGTCAGCAACCTCTTTAAGCATTTTCAAACCTTCTATGCCAAGACCCTGGAAGTCGTAAGGGGAGGTTCTCGGCTTGAAAGCGCCGCCCCTCATTACTTTAATGCCAGCATCCTTTAAGGCGGAAGCGACAGTTCTCAATTGTTCATAAGATTCCACGGAACAAGGTCCCGCGATCATAACTTGGGAGCCGCCGCCAATCAGGGTTCCTTGAACATCGATGACCGTGCTTTCAGGCTGTTTTTTGCGGCTTACGAGCAGTTGGCGTTTATGGTCTTCTTCCTGAAGATTGAGCGAGGCTATGAAGATTTCCTTGAAAATGTGTTTGACCTCCGCATCCTTGAAAGGACCTGGATTTTTCCGGGTCAACTCCTCAAGCATGGCTCTTTCCCGTACAGGATCGAATTTCGGAACCCCTTGCTTCTCTTTGATTTCACCGATCGACCGGACGATCTCGGCCCGTTCATTCAGCAGCATAAGCAATTCGTGGTTGATACCGTTCAGCTTTTCCCGTAATTCTTCCAATGTGTGACTCATAATCCGCTTCACTCCTTATCATTTGGCGCTTGAAAAAACAGAAAAGGCTGCCTATCAAGGGACGGATTTCTCCGCGGTACCACCCTTGTTAGACAACCTTACAGTTTCTCAGCTTGGACACGGATAACGGTGTGCGGCCGGAGTTCCCTACTGCCGGTAAACAGCGTTCAGGAATCGACTCGGGAGCGAACTTCGGCGACGCGGCTCCAGCGGGGTGCTCTCAGTCTCCGGCACCGCCGTCCCTGTTTGGACGCATTCGCTTACTTTTCTCCGTCATAGTCCTTAGAATCATGCATTACGTAATTTATTCGAGATTATATGCTGAGACAATCAAATTGGCAATAACTTACACTCAAGCGCGAAAACTGTGAAGCTGTGTTGCGGTAAAGGTGAGGGATGTTTCTTTCCATAGAAAAAAATCAATGTATTATAAAGTGGACGCTGCCTGGTGACTTGCTTTTCAGGCTCGTGCTCGCTTAAGATGAATCCATAGGTTATTTTTCGAAGTTTACTCATAAGGGAGCAGGTTGCTTATAATGACGTTTTTCAAAGAGCTGTTTCAAATTCCGGGTTTTCGGCGAGTGCTCGCACTGCTATTCGTTGTGTTAGTGCTGTACTATTCGCGAAGCATGCTTAACATGGTGCTGATTACTTTTATTCTTACGTACCTGATCAACCGTCTGCACAATTTCATTACGCGCAATGTTGACAAAGTGGTACGAATAAACCGAAGTATTACGATCCTCCTGATTTATGTCATCATGATTACACTACTGGTGGCCGCCATTTATTATTACCTTCCGGTTTTCATCGCCGAATTGACGGATCTGGTAAACCAGGTAATCTCGTTCTACGACAATCCACCAAGCAATTTGCCTGACAATCTCATATTGAATTTTCTGGTCGAGTCACTTAAGGACATAGACCTGTCCGCTTATATCGACAGCGGCTTCAATTTCCTGCTCAGCACGATTTCCGATATTGGCAAATGGAGCCTGAATCTGTTTGTAGCGATCGTTCTAAGTCTGTTCTTCCTCCTGGAAAAAGAAAAAGTCACCAACTTCACCGCGAAATTCAAAGCAAGCCGGATGTCCGGCCTGTTTGTGGAATTGGAGTATTTCGGAAAGAAATTCGTCCATTCTTTCGGTAAGGTGATCGAGGTTCAATTTTTGATCGCGCTGGTGAATTCGATCCTTTCCACTATTTTTCTCTGGATCTTCGGGTTTCCGAATCTAATCGCGCTGGCCATCATGATCTTCCTTCTCGGGCTCATTCCGGTCATGGGCGTCATTATATCACTCATCCCGCTTTGTGCGATTGCGTTTAAGATTGGCGGATTGATCAAAATTGTCTACGTGCTGATCATGATCGCAGTGGTGCATGCGGTGGAAACATACTTTCTCAACCCGAAATTCATGTCCAACAAGACGCATTTGCCTATCTTCTATACCTTCTTGATTCTGCTCGTTTCGGAGCATTTCTTTGGAGTCTGGGGTTTAATTGTGGGCGTTCCGATCTTTATGTTCTTGCTTGATATTTTGGAGGTACCGGTTGGAGGCGGAAAAAGGGTGCCGCCGGCCGTAACTGAAGAGAACTAACTCGTTCCGGGGAATTTGGAACCATAATTATAAGATAACGGGAGGATCCCTGGATACAGGGGCCTCCCGTATTTTTGTGATAACAGTGGAGCCGATTTTATTTAGGTTGGACCCATTGAATTTGGTTATTCTGGTAATCCATCGTCGGATGCCCGGAACCCTTGCTTTTCCAGGTGCGAGTAATCATCTTCTTTAATTTTTCCGGAAGTGCCTCTTTCAGCTTGGATGCTTTCTCAGCTTCGAGCTTGCCTTCCGCGACAGCTTTGTCAATATTTTGTACCGCTTTTTCATTGAGCTTTTTGAGGTACTCCTCCTCGCTCCAGCCTTTGGTTGATTGAGCGACTTGAAGGAGAGATTTGCCTTGCTTGAGCTGTTCGATTACCACTTTACTCTCGATCCCTAGCAGTTCTGCAGTATCCTTGACGATATGCCCGCCATGGAAATGGCGAAACGGAGGGTGCGGATGCTTGACATGGGGGTCTTTGGACTCCGGCTGAGTCGTTGCATGTACGGGTTGCTGAGCATTCGCGTACGCGGAGCCCGACGCAGCGGGGGCCAAAGTGAGGATTAGGGCCAGACTGCTGGCGGCGGCAAGACCTTTCAGTTGTTTCATAGACTTTTTCCACCTCTTCGTTTAGAATAATTGGGTCCTACATACCCTTATTGTTGACAAAATGAGCGGAAACCTTTCAATTCGGGTAAAAATGAGATGAGAGAGAAGTAACAGGAGGAATTTGTTGTGACGTTTGGCGCTAGAATGCTAAAGACCGGATTGGCTGTAACACTGGCTTTGTATTTGGTCAGCTGGTTTAATTTATCTTCTCCGGTAATCGCGGCGGTCGCCTCGATATTTGCCATGCAGCCTTCCATTTACCGCTCATGGAGATACTTGATGGACCAATTGCAAACCAACACCTTAGGCGCCATTTTGGCCATGGCCGGCGGTTTGTTGTTCTCCAATGAGCCGATCGCCGTGGGCTTGGTATGCATTCTTGTAATCATGATTTGTCTGAAACTAAAAATGGGCGAAACGATAGGGATTACGCTGGTTACGGTCGTAGCCGTCATGGAGGCCTCCGGTCAATGGGAGTTTGCATTGAACCGCTTTGCTTTAAGTTTGGTGGGGATCGTCTCCGCTTTTGTAATCAACATCATCGTTTTTCCGCCAAAACCGAGAGTACAATATGTGAATCAGATCAAGGAAACCTTTGAACAGCTGTCCCTGTTGCTTCGTACTGCCGTTTCCGACGAAATCAAGGAATCGGTATTCCGCGGCGAGAAACGGAAGCTTGAAGATTCGATCAACTCTTTGTCGGATAAATACAAGCTGATGGAAGAGGACCAGAAGAAGCTCAAAACGCCGAAATTCAGCGAGAGCAGGCAGCTTGTAGTGTACAAGCAGATGCTCAAGGCGCTGCGCAAAGGCTACGGGGTGCTGGATGCCGTGGAACAGCATTATTTTCAGGCGGTGCGAACTCCGGAATTGAACAAGGAATTTGACATGCAGTTGGAGAAATTAATAAAATTCCATGAGCATATCATGTTAAAATTTGATGACAAGTTGAAGCCGAACAATAAAGAGGCCGAACAATTTGAGCATGATAATGATGAGTTTTTGAGGGGAATGCTGGATCGTTATGCCACGCAGCGGCAAGGGATCCTGAGGCTGTCGATCGTATCTGCGGAAATGTATGAGTACGGGCATCAGTTAGAGCGGCTAAACCGTTTGGCGGATCATAGCCAAGTGCCCGTGGAATCCTAAAAAAGTAATCGCGGGCCTGCGAAACAAACGTGATTTCTGACATCAAAAAAAGTCCTGCCGAATGGCGGGACTTTACTATTTCAGGTGTAAGGTTTAAAAAAATCAATAATGAGGTTGAAATTATCGCATAAAATGGATACAATGAAACATGGACTGTAGAAATAATGATACGAACAAAAATATCCTAATAGAATTATATCATGGATATTTTGGAATGTCAATAGGTGATTCACTCAATAATCTAGACCGTCTAGAAGTAGTTTACCAGAAGGAGCGATCATTGTGAGCGGAACGGACAATGCTTGGCAGGAAGAACAGCAGCGCGTGGAATATGTGGCAGACCGGATTGAGGACAATATTTCCCGGCTGGAACGGGAGGTAGGATCCGTCCGTGGAGACGTCGTAACCATGCGGAAGGAGTTCTGGGATGAGGTTACCGTCAACTTCAGCGAAGCGGATGATGTGGGGGAAACATCGACAAGCTTGCGTCAGCAATCCCAGGTGTTGTCGGAGAGAGAGAAAAGCCACCAGCATGCTTCTGCTGCATTAGACAAAATGAAGAGGCTGAAGCAGTCGCCGTATTTCGGGCGGATCGATTTTGCCGAGGATGGTTATCCCGCAGAGCCGATCTACCTCGGAATTGCTTCCCTTCTGGAGGAAGGGGACGAAGCTTTTCTTATTTATGACTGGAGAGCTCCGATTTCGAATCTGTATTACGACGGTGTTCCGGGACCTGCTTCCTACGAAACGCCCTCCGGAAAAATCGAAGGCAAGATGCTGCTCAAACGGCAATTCGTGATTCGCGGGCGCGAGATCAAAGTGATGTTTGACACCGGCGTTACCATTGGTGACGAGCTGCTTCAGCAGGTTCTGAGCCGCAGCTCGGATGCCCAGATGAAGAGCATCGTGGCCACCATTCAGCGGGAACAAAACCGGATTATCCGAAACGACAAAAGCAGGATGCTGATCGTACAGGGAGCGGCAGGAAGCGGCAAAACGTCCGCCGCGCTGCAGCGTGTAGCCTATTTACTCTATAAGCATCGTGAAACGCTGCAAGCCGATCAAATGATTCTTTTCTCGCCGAACCCGATGTTTAATAGTTATGTATCCACGGTTTTGCCGGAGCTTGGCGAAGAGAATATGCTGCAAACAACGTTCCAGGAGTACTTGGAACATCGGCTGGGCCGGGAATTCCAGCTGGAGGACCCGTTTGTGCAAATGGAATATGTGCTGTCCAGCGAAGAAAATGAGGGTTACTCGGCAAGGATCAGCGGGCTGCGCTATAAATCCTCGTCCTCTTTTTTGGATGCGATCAACAAATATAAAGCGCTTCTGGAGCGCAAGGAGATGAAATTCCGGCCTTTACGGTTTCAAGGCAAGGAAGTGATCGGTGCGGATGCGATATCGGCGGCGTTTTACGCTTTTGATCCTGCGATCACTTTGGCGAATCGGTGTGAATTGCTCAAGGAATGGCTTCTTAAAGAGTTGGCGGCTTTCGGCAAAGCAGAGCTCACGGAACCTTGGGTGGAGGAGCAAATTCAGTTGCTTGATACCGAGGATTACCAGAGAGCCTACCAGCGCATGCGGAAAAACCAGCAAAAAAAAGGAGATCATTTTAGCGACTACGAAGAAGAAAAGACCATTTTAGCCAAAATGGTCGTAAGCGAACGGCTTAAACCGCTTCGCAGATGGGTCAAATCCCTTCGTTTCGTGGATGTGACCAAGTTGTACAGTCAGCTCTTTCAACAGCCCGAACTCATGGGGGAGCTCAGTTCAGGCGAACTGCCGGAGGAGTGGGAGGCGATCTGCAGTCAAACCCTCAGCAAGATCAAACAGGGCGAGCTGTATTATGAGGATGCGACCCCGTTCCTTTACTTAAAAGAAATGATTCTAGGCTTCCGCTCCAATACGGCCATCCGACATGTGATCATCGACGAGGCCCAGGATTACTCCCCATTCCAGTTGTACTTCTTGAAACGGTTATTTCCTCGTGCCCGCATGACTGCGCTGGGGGATTTAAACCAGGCGATTTATGCACACGCGTCGGTGCTTCAGCAGTCGACGGCTTTGACCGACCTCTACGGGGAAGCCGAAAGCGAGCTTATTACCCTGGTGCAGAGCTACCGGTCGACGCGCGAAATCGTCGAGTTCACGCGGGGGATGATTTACGGAGGAGAAGCTATCGTTCCGTTCAACCGGGAAGGCGAGAAACCGGAGGTCCGCTTGGTCGGAGACGAAACGGAGCTTCACGGCCGGATCCAGGGCGATATTCAGGCGCTAAGGAGCGACGGTTACGATATGATCGCGGTGATTTGCAAAACCGCGGCGGAAAGCCTGAAGGCATACGAAGAGCTGTCGGCTGACCTGCCGGTCAAACTGATCAAGAAGACTACGCTGTCTTTTGAGAAAGGAATCCACATTATCCCGGCATATTTGGCCAAGGGAGTGGAATTCGATGCCGTGCTGATCTATGACGGATCGGACCGGAAATATACGCGTGAAACGGAGCGGAAATTGTTCTATACGGCATGTACAAGGGCTATGCACTTGCTGCACGTTTACTCCGTCGGCGAACCGAGCCGGTTTATCCGCGAAACCGACAAATCAGCGTACATCCAGATTTGACCGGACGGCCGCTGAGTATATTTTACTGATTAACAACCAAACTACTCTTCATGGAATGATTTATCGAATCTGAAGGGTGGCCGAAAGATGGATAACAAAAAAGGTGATCTGGCTGCGCTGGCATCCATTCCGCTCATCATGACCCTTGGAAATTCTATGTTGATTCCGATATTGCCGCAGATCTCCCGTGAGCTGCGTATATCATCTTTCCAGGTCAGCATGTTGATTACGGTCTATGCGGTAGTCGCCATATTGCTGATCCCGGTCGCCGGATATTTATCGGACAAATGGGGCCGAAAAAAAATCATCATTCCCAGTCTGATCATCGCAGGTGTCGGAGGAGCGGTGTCGGGCGCCGCCTCCTGGTTTGCCGACGGCACGGCCGTCTATTGGATTATCATCGCGGGGCGCTTGCTGCAGGGTGTCGGGGCTGCGGGAGCCTTTCCGATTGTTCTGCCGCTTGTCGGAGACATGTTCGATGATGAAGATGAAGTAAGCCACAGCCTAGGAATTATCGAAACCTCGAACACCTTCGGGAAAGTGCTCAGTCCTATACTGGGCGCTTTGCTGGGAGCGTGGATTTGGTATGTTCCATTTTTGGCTATCCCTGTCTTGTGCTTGATCTCTCTGCTGCTCGTGATCTTTCTGGTCAAGGAACCGGAACGGAATCAGGAAGCCAAGCCTTTGAGGGAATTTATGAAATCGGTCAAGGAAGTTTTTGCGGAAAAGGGCCGGTGGCTGTACGCCATTTTTGCGATTGGCGGAATATGCATGTTTTTGTTATTCGGCGTACTGTTTTATTTGTCCGATCAGTTGGAGAAGAAACACGGCCTGGACGGGGTACTGAAGGGATTGGTACTGGCCATTCCGTTAGCGGCTCTCTGCCTGGCTTCTTATATAACGGGTAAAAAAATCGGCAAGAATAAAAACCTGATGAAATGGTGCGGAGTCATCGGTCTTGTGCTTGCTACCGCAGCACTGTTTGGAATCAGTACATTTAACAATATTTATTTTGTGATCGGTTGCCTGATCATTTGCGGCGTCGGGATCGGCATCGTCCTGCCCAGCTCGGATGCCTTGATTACCGAAGGCATTGATAAGGAACTGCGCGGTACCATTACTTCGATATACAGCAGCATGCGGTTCATCGGGGTATCGCTTGGTCCGCCGGTCATTTCCCTTTTGGTGGGCGGAGGCCATATGATGATGTTTATCGTGATTGGTGCCGTATCCCTTATTGCCGTGGTGCTGTTGTTAATTATGGTTAAACCTGAATCGGGAGAAGGTAAAGGGAGCAAAGGAACCGGCGGGAAAGAAAAAAGGAAAGTTACAAAGACGCCGCGGCCCATTCATCAAAGTTAGCTTACCGTCAGCCAAGTGATTTTCTTCCTAGCTAGTCATACGTACCGCCCTCTATACTGGTCCAAATTATTACTTTTTTGTGCCGGGGAGGAAGATTTTGAGGATGAATGGGAAGAAAATAGGGTTTTGGTTGGTGTGCGGAATTGCTCTTGTGCTGGTCGGGGGATGTATGGAACAAGGTAATCGTGCGGCGAGCTCTCCTGATTTGGAACAGGCGCATGTGGAGACCAATGCGGTTCCTGAAGGTTTTGACCTGGAGCATCAGCCTTATATGGGGGAACCTAACGCCCAGGTCAAAATTGTGGAGTTTTCAGATTACAAATGCCCCGCTTGCAAACGGTGGAAGGATGAAGTGCTAACCGAGCTCAAGAAGGAATATCTGGATACCGGCGCAGCGGTGTTTTACTATGTGGACTTTCCGTTCCTGGCCCCCGATTCCAATTTTGCGGCACTTGCGGGGGAGTCGTTGTATCAGCAGAATCAGGAGTTTTTCTGGGCTTATTTTGATCTGATGATGGAGCATCAAGGCGCAAAAGATGAGGCCTGGGCAAACAAGGACTTTATAATGAAGCTGGTAAAGGAGAATATACCGGATGTCGATATGAAGACCTTTGAACAGGATCTTGAGGAACGAAAATATATAGAGAATGTGAAAAGAGATTTCATGATTGGGGAAAACCATCAGGTTGGTGGTACCCCGACGATTTTCATCAATGGTCAAGCGGTGGAGGATATTTCTTTCGAGGGAATCCGAACGGTAATCGATAACTTGTAACCTGCAACCAAAGAACTTCGTTTCCCTGGATGGTCCTTCGGGCCTGGGAATGCGCAGTTCTTTTTTGCTGTATTTTTTGGTATGATATTAGCTGATTATGTCAGTCAACAAACTGATTGTTACATATGGTACTTGTCGGTCGGTTCGTTCAGAACCCACTCCAGCATCATGAAAACTGTATCCATGAATATAGCATGATCGTATTTTACTTACAGGGGGCGCTATTATATGAACGCAAAACAAGCGGCGGGTTACCGTGCTGCCGAATTGGTCCAAGACGGGATGGTTGTCGGTCTCGGTACCGGGTCAACCGCCTATTATGCCATTGAGAAAATTGGTGAACGGGTAGCGCAGGGCTTGCAGATTCGAGCCATTGCAACATCCAATGCTTCGGAAGAGCTCGCTTTAAAATATGGAATTCCTCTCATTCCGGCTTCGGAAGTGGAACGTTTGGATATCGCGATCGACGGTGCGGATGAGGTGGATCCTGAAATGGCGCTGATTAAAGGCGGCGGCGGTGCGCTGCTCCGCGAAAAGCTGGTAGCGATCAATAGCGACCGGTTTATCGTGATCGCCGACAGCGGCAAGATGGTTCCTCAATTGGGTCAATTTAAGCTGCCGATTGAACTTGTTCCTTTTTGCTATGAGTGGACGCTCGGACAGTTGAAACGAAACTACGACGTCCAGTTCGAAATGCGCACCCGTGACGGGGAATTGTATGTAACCGATAACGGGAATTATATCGTGGACGCGGCCTTCGGGAAGATTCCGTCTCCCGCACAATTGAGCCATGAATTGAAAATGATGACGGGCGTAGTTGATCACGGTTTGTTCGTTGACATCGCAGATACGGTCATTGTCGGATACGAGGACGGTCGGACCGAAATGATCGAGAAAAAACATTAGGAGGACATGCTGTGCTCGTTCGAGTGACATCCTTTCCGGTTCAGTCTGATATTGCCGAATTAATGGAATATGCGACCCGATTCGATTCCGAGCAAGAGAAGAAGGCTTGGGAACTGTATGAGTCGGGCGCTGAATTGTACGTCTTTGAAGAAGAAGGGGAAAACATCGGACTGATCGGATTCACTACCAATTCTTCAGGACAAATGGACATTCTTCATCTGGCGGTTCGTCCTGAGGACAGGCTTAAGGGCTATGGCCGGGGATTGATCGTGGAGGCGCTGCTGCTGAAACAGCCGGAGGTCGTTATAGCGGTAACGGATGAGGAAGAGGCTGACTTTTTCAGAAACATTGGATTTACAGTAAACGGGTTTAACCCAGGTCCGGACGAACCCGAGCAGTTCCGCTGCGTGTATGAGTCGGAAGAACCTGCTGAAGACTAAAAAGAAGTTTAGGCTTTTCACCGCTAATTGTAGCCATTTAACCCCTTCGCCGGTGGCGAGGGGGTTTTTGTTGTGCGAGGAAAGTGGATTTGACAATCCACTTGGAACCTCATATAGTTCTATTAGCGAATTGTTTCATTGTAGAACAATTGGGACAAGAGAGACTGAGGAGGGAGAGACTTCGGACTGATGCAAGGATCTAAAGAATTGATAGAGCGTTATATGGCGGCATATTTTACAGTGACGAAGCGACTGCACGGAGAAATTCGTGAAGTTCTGCAGGATGACTTGACGATGGACCAGTTCCAAATCATCGATTATATTGTGACGCGCGGAAACGTGACTTCCACAGAGCTTGCCGAATCTTTTGCCGTGGGGAAGAGCTCGATTACCGCAATCATTACGAGACTGGCGGATAAAGGCATTCTTGAGCGCACCCGGGACGAAGACGACCGGAGAGTCGTTTATCTGTCTCTGACGGACCGAGGATTAGACAACTATAAAAAAGCGCAAGCCAAAATCATGGAGACGGTGTCTACATACCTCGTTCATTTCGGCCATGATGAAGTCGAAGGATTCATCAGTGTATTTGAAAAGCTGGCTAATTTATTGGAGGAAGGGAGTGGGGAATCATGAAGTTTATTTTGAAGGCCAGATGGGTCATTGTACTGGTATGGATCGCCGCCGCGGTTTTGCTGTTCATCTCGGCCCCGTCCATGTCGGATCTGGTTCGCGAAAAAGGGGATATTGCTGTTCCGGAAGGCTATTCCTCTTCCACCGCATCAGCGATTCTGAGTGATATTTCGGATGCGAACGGAGGAGAGAAGTCAACGCAAATCGCACTTGTGTTTCATGCGGATGAAGGGTTGACCGGAGGCGATAAAGACGAGATTGAGCAAGCTCTGGGTACGCTCCGGAACCAAATGGATCAAATCGGCATCGTGTCGATCACCGATCCGTTCACTACTCCGGAAGCGGCGGACAAAATGATTTCGAAAGACGGAACAACGATTTTGACCTCGTTGTCCGTTAAACACTCGGACCGCCCGCTGACCGAGGTGGAGCAGGATATCCACAATGCGCTGGATCAGGTCAAAGCCGAGCATTACTTAACGGGACAAGAGCAGATCAACGAGGATATGGTCGTCAGTTCTGAACAAGGACTGAAAAAATCGGAATATTTTACGGTTATTTTTATTTTATTAATTCTCTTCGTCGTGTTCCGTTCGGTAATCGCCCCGTTTATACCGTTATTGACGGTAGGGATCAGTTATTTGGTATCGCAATCGATCGTCTCGTTTCTGGTTGACGGATTCGATTTTCCGATATCGACGTATACGCAAATCTTTATGGTCGCCGTCATGTTCGGGATCGGGACCGATTACTGTATACTCCTGATCAGCCGGTTCAAAGAAGAGCTCCAGCATGGGAACGACAAATGGGAAGCGATTATCCAGACGTACCGGAAAGCCGGGAAAACGGTGTTCTTTTCGGGTCTTGCGGTATTGGTCGGTTTTTCGGCCATCGGATTTTCGCAATTTGTTCTTTATCGCTCTGCGGTAGCGGTCGCCGTCGGAATCGCAGTGATGCTGATCGCGCTAGTAACGATCGTTCCGTTCTTTATGGCCGTGCTGGGAACGAAGCTGTTCTGGCCGCTCAGCGGTTCTCTGGAGCATAAAGAAAACCGCTTCTGGGGCGCTATCGGTTCCTTCTCTCTGAAGCGGCCATGGGCCGCTCTGTTGATCGTTGCGGCGGTTACCGTACCGTTTCTGATCAGCTACAGCGGGAATGTATCGTTTAACAGCATGGAAGAAATCGGGGATGAGTACGAATCGGTTAAGGCGTACAATCTGATTTCGAACAGTTTTGAGCCGGGAGAATCTTTGCCGACGCAAATCGTTATTAAACACGACAAGCCCATGGACAATGCGGACTACATGACCCTTGCGGAGAAAATCAGCCGTGAAGTTACCGGGGTAAACGGCGTCGCCAGTGTACGCAGCATGAGCCGTCCGACGGGTGACGAGGTTAAGGATTTTGCGCTGAACAGTCAGGTGAAAACGGTTGGCGAAGGGCTTGGCCAAGGAAATGAGGGCTTGTCCAAAATTAAGAGTGGTCTTGCGGAGGCCAGCGCTTCATTGACCGAAAATGAGCCGAAGCTGAAGGAAGCGGCGGCAAGCACGGGCAAGCTGGCTGAAGGTACAGGCAAGTTGAAGGACGGAATCGCTGAGCTGCAAACCGGTCTGTCCGCCATAGAAAAAGGGATTAAAGAAGGTTCTACGGGGGCCGGGGGCTTGAAACAGGGCTTGGGACAGGTGAAAAAGAGCGCCCAGGATTTGGCGGCTGCTCATGATCAACTGTTGCAGTCCTATAAGCAGATCGGAAGCGGGTTAGGGCAATTTGGCGAAGGCATCGGACAAATCAGTAAACAGTTGGATGCAGCCGCCCAAAGCCTTTCCGGTCTATCCGCCCGTTTTGCAAGTTTGGAAAATAAATTTCTTGAGCTCGCCTCCGATCCGGACTACTTGACGATCGTTGGCACCGTAACGGAGATGGGCAAAGGTTTGCCGCAGATGTCGGCAGGTCTGGGGCAAATGGAAGCTGAATTCGGACGCGTAACCGCCGGTCTGAATCAAGCCAATCAAGGATATGAGGCTGCCGCAGCAGGAAGCAAACAACTGGCCGGAGGTTTTGATCAGTTAATTAGCGGGTTGACCCAATTAGAAACCGGGTTGGATCAAGCGGCTGCAGGACAGGGTCAAATCGTCAATAAAATTCCGGAAGTGATAACCGGACTGTCGCAAATCCAAAGCGGGCAGGAGCAAATCCAGAATGGCTTCAGTCAGTTCTCGGGACAGATCTCCCAACTGACGGATGGATTGGATCAAAGTGTGGATGGCCTGGCACAAGTATCGGGCGGGTTGGATTCAGCCAAAGCATACTTAAACGAGGTTGGCGCTGCGGAAGGAGATCTTGCCGGCTGGTATGTACCGGAAGAGGCAATGGAGAACGAACAAATGACCCAAGTGTTCGATATGTATCTCTCTCCGGATCGCAAAGTCATGAAGCTGGACGTCGTATTCTCCAGCAATCCTTACGGGAACGAAGCGATCAATGAGGTAGAACCGATTCGCTTAGCGGTTGAAAAGGCGGTCAAAGGAACGGACTTGGAGAAGGCGGAAATCGCTGTCGGGGGCGTATCCAGTACTTTTAACGACCTGAAAACCATTTCCGGTGAAGACTATACGCGGACTGTAGTATTGATGTTGGCCGGGATTTTCATTATTCTCGTTCTGCTGCTGCGTTCGCTCGTGATGCCGATCTATCTGATCGCTTCGCTGGTACTGACCTTCTACGCATCCATGGGTTTTACGGAATGGGTGTTCGTCGATATTTTCAATTATTCGGGAATCAGCTGGGCTACGCCATTCTTCGGTTTTGTTATTCTGGTCGCGCTCGGTGTGGATTATAGCATCTTCCTTATGGACCGGTTTAATGAAAATAAAGATTGGAACGTGAGCGACGCCATTCTGCATTCGATGCGTAATATGGGGACGGTCATTTTATCCGCCGCCGTTATTTTGGGAGGAACGATGGCGTCCATGTATCCTTCGGGCGTGCTCTCCATGCTGCAAATCGCAACGGTCGTATTAACGGGACTGGCGTTGTATGCGGTGATCGTGCTTCCGTTCCTGATTCCGGTGATGGTAAAACTGTTCGGACAGTTCAATTGGTGGCCATTCCGCCGGAACACCGGGCAAAGCGAAAATGGATAATAAATAAGTAAAAGAACCGCGGGCTCCAGCCAAAGCAATTGGAGCTCGCGGTTCTTTGTTTGTGATCCGGGGGTCATTATAATGTCAGTGACTTAAAATAACTGCGAACGGCCCATTTCCGCTCGTGCCGTTTTTTGTATTTCGGCAAGCTGCGGTAAACGGCAAGCGATTCATTCAGGGCACTCTTAGCCTCTTCCTTTTGGCCAAGCGAGAGGTAAAGACTTCCGAGCAGGTAGTAGGCTTCGCTGGAGGAGGATTGGATCTCCCCGTACTTGGCGGCATAGCCCAGTGCTTTCTGGGGCTCTTTCTCGCGGAATGCAGCTGCCAGGTGCAAATAAGGCTGACCGTATTTTACTCGCTCGTTCAGACTTAATGCGTGCAGAATTTGGGCTTCTCCTTCTTCAAGACGGCCGAGACCGATTAAAGCGGTGCCAAGATCGTCCCAATATTCAGCGGAAGTCTCAGAATAAGGCTTCACTTCTTCCAGCAGGTCATAGGCTTCTTTGAATTTCTTTGTGTCCAGCAACAATCTGGCAAGTTCACGTTTGGAAGATACATCGAAATTATTCAAAGAGAGCTGCTGCCGGAGCTTCGAGATGTTGCGATATCGTTTGAAAGGTTTGGAAATACTGGGGAATACTCCTACAAAGCGCCGGTCCAGGAAGTAAATGATGACAAGCAGAACAAGAATGGCGATCAAAGGATTTCCGGTCAGCCACGACAAAAAAATAAAAAGCATTACCTTGCTCATAGGTTCCTCCACCCGTCATAATGATTTCCCATTATACCACAGATGGAGAACTTGGGCAGTTTATAATAGCTGATGGTCTTTTTGGGTATTAATTATAAGGATGATTTACCGAGTACAGGAAAGCCGCCCTAAAGATAAGGCGGCTGCGTATACTGTATTGGATTTTAGGGGTTATTGGTAGCCCCGCAGATGAACGCCGGGTTGATTCTGCATAAATTGAGTACCGGAGTTCATGGAGCCCGTTGAAAACCCGCCAATTTGACCGGAGTTTCCTTGGCCGAAGCTTTGTCCGCCCAGGGGACGGAGGCCGATGCCTGCGGAAGTTCTGTACTCCGGGTTGCCATAGTTATTCGATACGGAGTTTATATTTTGTTCGATTTGTCCGGCCAGTTGAACGATATGCTGATATTGCTGCATTGCTGTTTGATGGCCTTGCAGAGCCATTTGAATCGTGTGGGCGGCTCTTCTTTCTTTGTCCGCAATCTGTTCAAGCTGTGCAGCATTTTGTTGTTCCTGTTCCAAAAGTTGCTGATACATTGCGGTCGCTTGGCGGGTTTGCTGCTCCAGTTGTTTGATGTGCTGTTCAATTTCCCGAAGTTGCGAAGAAGCTTGATTGTACATGAAATGAAACCCTCCTGATTAAGTTGTTTTGTAGTTGCGAAACCACAAATTAGGTTGCCCGGCCCAACCGAGGATATGCATGATTTGAGCGCGTGAGAGCATTAACATTACCAGCTCCGCCAGGTCTAATGCCGGGGAAGAAGTCACTGGAAGGGATAGGTGAGCAAAGAATGTATAAACTGGTGCTTGTCAGACATGGAGAGAGCGAGTGGAACAAATCCAACCTGTTTACGGGCTGGACGGACGTCGATTTGTCGGAAAAGGGAGTTCAAGAGGCTAAAGAAGCGGGTATTCTGCTGAAAGAAGAGAAGTTTGTCTTCGACGTTGCGTTTACTTCCTATTTGAAGCGGGCGATTAAGACGCTCTATTTCGTCCTTGATGCGATGAACCTGCTGTGGATTCCTACCCACAAAACTTGGCAGCTGAATGAGCGGCATTACGGGGCCCTGCAAGGTTTGAGTAAGTTGACGACGGCGCAGAAATACGGAGAAGAACAGGTGCTGTTATGGCGCAGGAGCTATGATGTTCTTCCTCCTGCGCTGACCAAGGAAGATGAGCGGTATCCTCGCAATGATGTTAAATACAAGGATGTGCCCGATCAGTTTATTCCTTTGTCGGAAAGCCTGAAAGAAACGATTGTCCGGGTGGAGGATTACTGGGAGCGGGAAATCAAGCCGCAAATTCTTGCCGGCAAAAAGGTGATTATTTCGGCGCATGGGAATAGTTTAAGGGCCTTGATCAAATATTTGGACAATTTAAGCGCTGAGGAAATTATCGACCTTAACATACCGACAGGTACTCCGCTCGTTTATACGCTGGATGATCAATTGAAGCCTCTGGAAAAATATTATCTTGGCAGCGAAAGAAGAGTCGAGCACAAAATCGAAAAAGCAGCTGATCCCGACAAAATTATGGAGTAGCGGGATTAAAGGGCGGGATGTCCAAGCGCATCCTGCTCTTTTTTCATAAATTAAAAGGGAGGTGATGAGATGAACAGCACAGAATTTATTGCTAGAATAGCTCCCGATGCAATAAGAGACTGGCTTCGGAGCGGCGTGCCGGCTTCCTTGACCATCGCCCAGGCCGCATTGGAGTCGAATTGGGGATCCAGCGGACTTACCCAGAAAGCAAACAATTTATTCGGAATAAAAGGAAACGGTCCTGCCGGCAGCATAGTTATGCCGACGACGGAGTATCGAAACGGATCATATATCAAAATTAATGCCTCGTTCCGGAAATATCATTCCTGGGCGGAATCCGTTGAGGATCATACCCGCCTGTTGCAAAACAAGCGGTACGCCGCGGTGTTGCACCGGACAGGCAGGCAAGCGGCATATGCCGTATCGGCGGCAGGGTATGCAACGGATCCTGACTATGTAGCCAAGCTGATCTCTTTGATGGATAAGTACAATCTTTATCAATACGATACCCGGGAAGGAGATGAACCGATGACTGCGGAGGAGAAGAAGCAGTTTGAAGCTTTGCAGGATATCGTACGCAAGCAGGCTGATCGGATCGAGGAGTTGGAAAAAAAGGCAAACACAAAGCTGCCGGACTGGGCCAGGGAGGCTGTTCAAGCCGCTGTTAATTACGACAAAAAGGAACCGTTGATCAACAATCCGGAGACGGGGGGCTTTGATTTTTATCGTTTAATCACGATCATGCACCGCCGCGGACTGTTCGACAAAAAGAATGCGGGCTGATGCTGGAAGCGCCGCGAAGCATAGAATACGCAATAAGACCCTGCTGGAAAAACAGCAGGGTCTTTGACGCTAAATGACGATATTTTAATGTAAAAGTTACGTTTTTGTAAATTGTTTGTATACTTTATTTTGGAAAAGGCTTATACTTAAGCTATGAGAAACATCATTGCAAGGTTGAAAGAGTATCGTGATGGTTAAATAAAACCCTCTCTTTCTGCTCAATGATTGCTTTAGAAAGGAGTGTGTTTAATGGAGTCGATGGAGCATTTGAAAGAACGCTACAAATCGCTGGAAGAGCGACTTCGCCTGTTTATTCTCGTTCATTCCGACATTGAATACGTCCATGGGTCATCAGAATGCGTCGAGGGCGGGGCTTTCGCATGGTCCGAGCTTTCCGCTGAATCGAAATATATCCAATCGGAACTTTATCACGAATATATATCATTGATCAAGCAATCCAGACAGCATCTCATAAGGGTCGGCAGCGGCTACCTGGAAACTTACGACCGCAGCTGTGCCGAGGTCAAAACCTACGTAAAACAAGAAAACTTAGTTTGGGGCCCTTCTTTGCAGGACGTATTTAACACTGTAAAGAAAGAATTGGACCTCCAGCGGGGACTGATCGCTCAGCCCATTTTAATCTAGGCGGCAAGTCATCGCAAAGCAATAACCACGTATCAGCACTGTAAGTGGACATCTCCACGAAAACTGAATAATGCTTCTTTTATCGTAAAATCGCCGATCTTACCCCGGCGGTTTTTTTGCGTTTTATCGACGTATCCTTTATTCCAAATAATAATTACCCAATGCAATTGCTTTTAAGCAGTTTTTTTTAAAATTTTAAATAAAATTTTATTGTTTTATTTTTAATAGAGGCGGAAAATAATTGGATTAGATGTAGGAATTCGTTTTAAAAACGCCTAAGCACAGCATTCGGGGCCAAATTGAAGGAGCTCGAGCAGTTGGGATAAATTCATCGTTACCCGGTCAAAAATGAGCGCGGTAAGATCATGTCAAGGGAGATTTATTTATACGAAAGCCATCATTACGTCCATAATCGGGTTTTCCAGTAGTGTAAAATGCAACACTAATAATCAGTTCTGACACAATGCTAGTTAGAACACAGAAAGGGTGATACTATGGGACTACAAAAACATATGGAAGGACTAGCGTATGGCGAACGAGATCAACAAGAATTTGGTTAAGTGCAAAGTTTGTAGTGGAATAGTTGCTACAAGTGCTAGAAGATGTCCACATTGTGGAGCAAGGTTAAAAATGCACCCGGTTTTAGGATGTTTCCTTTGGATAGTAGGATTGATTGTTTTGTTTATTATAGTCATGGTATTCCTGGTTTTATTTATGAATTATCGAAAAATAAGATGATCCAAAGTCACTCATTCGAGAGTGGCTTTTTTATTGTTCAGTGAAGAATCATCGCATATGTTTGAGGTAGTATTGGTGGATTTAGTCATCAATGCACAAAAAAAGGACAAAAGCCCTCGTAGAATACCACGCTACAAGAGCTTTTGTCCGGGCACCCCTCGCGGGGCGCCCATCATGGGAGAGGAGAAACCGGACGAAGAGCTTATGGGGAAACGTAAGTCTTCTCCGCGGTTGTCTACGACATTTGTGATGTCGATAATTCAAGTGTTGTCCGTTCCTTGCGTGTTTATACATCCGCGAACCAAAATCTTCTCGGATTCGATTTTTCAATCTTTACGCGATTATGGTACGATATCGACAGGTATTTAGACATAAAGGATGGTAACTTGCATGAGAGTGATATCGGGCAGCGCCCGGGGGCGAACGCTGAAAGCGGTCCCCGGCATGGGAACTAGGCCGACGACGGATAAAGTGAAGGAAGCTTTGTTCAGTATGATCGGTCCGTATTTTGACGGAGGAGCTGTGCTTGATTTGTTTGCGGGCACAGGCGGTTTAGGAATCGAAGCGCTAAGCCGCGGCATGGACAAGGCTGTGTTCGTCGACTTGGAATATAAGAGTATTGAGGTTGTCCGTTCCAATTTAAAAGCGGCCGGACTTGAAGATAAAGCCGAGGTATACAAGAATGACGCCGAAAGAGCTTTGAAAGCACTGGCTAAGCGGGAAGCGGCGTTTGATCTGGTCTTTCTCGACCCGCCGTACCGGTTGAAACACGTGGACAAGCTGATGGAAACGATGGATAGCCTGAAGTTGCTGAAGCCGGAAGCAACGATCGTGGTCGAATACGATTCTTCCTTTGAATACCCGGACAGCTTCGGTCCCTTCAAGGAAGTCCGTAAAGCGAAATACGGTGAAGCGGCCGTCTCCGTCTACAACTATGAACAACAAGAATCAAGCCCGGTCCAGGAACCGGGCAAGGAGGAGTAACATGGAACACCAGCTCAAAACGCCGCGCATTGCGGTATATCCCGGCAGCTTCGATCCGGTGACCAAAGGTCATATGGATATCATTCAGCGCGCTTCCCGCCAGTTTGACAAACTGATTGTGGCGGTGCTGAACAACCTTAGCAAAAATCCTCTGTTTACCGTAGAGGAGAGAAAAGAATTGCTTGCGACCGTGACGGGGCATTTACCTAACGTAGAAATTGACAGCTTTCGCGATTTGTTAGTGAATTACATGGATTACAAGCAGGCGCATGTCATCGTGAGAGGGATCCGGTCCGTGACGGATTTTGAGTATGAGCTTCAGCTCGCCTCGACCAATCATAAGCTGAACAGCGAAGTCGAAACCATATTTATGATGACCAACCCGAAATATTCTTACCTTAGCTCCAGCGTGGTCAAAGAGATTGCCAGCTTTCACGGGGATGTCGGGGATCTTGTTCCGGCAGAAGTGGAAAAAGCGCTGAAAGCCAAGTTCGTTAAGTAGGGTTCTTGAACCTTTAACTTGACCGTTTTCTGGTGATCAGGGAGAGAATCAGAATTCCGGTAATCAGCAGAAAAAATAATGAGAATTGCATTTGTATGAGTCCGGCGATCTGTTTCCATTCCGGTATAGGAAAGCCCATTCCCTCGCCTGACCTAATGACGGCATAACCGGTTTCCGCGTTAGCGGGAAGAGTCCCCGGCAGCAACCGTGTAAGTGGGCGCCACAGCAAAAGCGTTAATACATAGGCATAAGCTCCGTGAATCAAGCGGTTGACCAGAAAAAGGGCGCTTCCTAGTCCTACTGGCTTAAGCACGGCTCTAACCTGAAGATACGCACAAATACCGCTCCAGCCCAGAAAGGCGCCGAGCAAGGCGCTGACGATTGCAGGAGGCATCGCCGTTTCAGCAACCGCATGGGTGCCAAGGTGGATCTCCAGCGCTCCCGCTACGGAATAGGCCGGTATAATGTCGGGAAGAGCGGAAAGAAGCACATGGATCACGACGGCAAAAATAATCATATAACCGCCGACGGTCATTAGTGTCTGCACCCCTGCACTGACGGCATCGCCCAGCAATTTCCCGAAGCTCCGGCCATCGGCTCTGCGGGCGTCCTCCATTTGAACGGCCGCAAGCCGGAAGCGGGAGACCGTTGGTTTGGGGCTGGCTTTAGGTGCAACTGACCCCGTTTTCCGCAGAGAACGAGTCCCCGAGGATAATAAATGGAGCGTAACTCCGGCTGCAATTCCGGACAACCAATGAACGGCCAGCAAAAAAAGGCCTAATTCGGGCCGGCTCATATACCCGGTCCCGATGACCACGACGAGCAGCATCGGACTGCCAAAGTGCGCGGTGCTGGCCATTCTTTCCGCCTCAAGGGCGGTTATTTTGCCTTGTTTATACAAGCTTGCCGACGCGGAGGCGGCGGCCGGAAATCCGGCAGTCAGCCCAAGCGGCAGCACCCAGGCATAGGAACCGGGAAGACCGAGCCCTTTTCGCGTCAACGGCTCCAGCAGTACGCCAAGGCCGTGGGCGAAACCGCTCGCCAGCAATATTTCGGTTAGTACCAGAAAGGGCAGCAGGGCCGGGAAAACGACTCTCCACCAGATCGATAAACCTTGACCGGAAGCATGAAAGGCTTCGCCCGGTGCGTAGACTATACAAATCACGAGCAGGATGGCGGATAGTCCGAACAGGAGTGTCGACGGGAGACTGCCGCCGGCATGGCGCTCGCTATGCAAAGGCTTCACCTTCTTCGAAAATAATGAATAGTACAAGATATGCGAAGGGCAAGGAGTACATGCCTTAATGAAGATATCAGACTTCCAGTGCGTTTTGCGGCACTTCGGAGTATGGGCTTCTTGACATAAGGGGGGAATTAAGGATGCGTAAATCCAGATCTGCAGTCATCAAGGCGGGGCTGTATTTCATCTCGCTGGCTATATTGGTCTATGTCGTTGTGTATATGCCGACGCCCTATATGATTCATCAGCCGGGATCGGCGGATGAGATCAAGCCCATGGTCAGCGTGGCGGGCGGAGATCAAGAGGAAAAGGGTGCGTTCATGCTGACGACTGTTTCGGTGAGTTATGCGAACCTCGCAATGCTCATTACGACTCAATTTAAGCGGCATGCGGAAATTATTCGCAAGGAGCCCGACCGGAATGACGAGGAGTATGAGACTCAGCAGCGGTACTATATGAGCAGCTCGCAGTCCAATTCCATCATGGCGGCATATAAGCAGGCCAAGATCGATTATGCAGTGGTGCCCGAGTATGTATTCGTTGTCGGCTTTTCCAAAACGGTTACGCCCAAAGGTGATTTTCATCCGGGAGATATTATTAAGAAGCTAAACGGAGAGCAAATCGGGAACTTTGAAGGTTTGGCTGCGGCTTTGAAAGGGAAAACCAGCGGAGATAAGGTACCTTTGGAACTGGAACGCGGTGGCAAAAAGATCGATCAGCAGGTTGAACTTGTGAAAATCGGAGAGGAAAATGGAGAGCCTAAAGCTGGCCTTGGGGTCAGCGTGGGCGAAGTGCGGAAGGTACAGCCGAGCGATCCGGACAAGGAGGTTCATTTTGAAGATACCCGGATTGGCGGACCGTCGGCGGGCCTGATGTTTACTCTTGAAATCTATAACCAGCTTACCCCGGGAGATCTCAGTAAGGGCTACCGGGTTGCCGGAACCGGCACGATGTCGGAAGATGGTAGCGTCGGACCGATCGGAGGCGTACAATTTAAAATTGTCGCCTCGGAGCGGCAGCATGCGGATATATTTTTTGTGCCGGAGGACAATTATAAAGAGGCCAAGGCAAAAGCAGATGAGATCAAGAGCGGAATGAAGCTCGTTCCGGTCAAGCAGGTCGACGATGCGCTTAAGTACCTGGAGGAGCTTCCTGCCAAAGGCTGATTCTTAGACTTCTTAAAGGCGGATTGGCGGTTGTCGGTAATCCCGAAATAGATCGGACATCTCGCGTTTCGGCATGGCGGAAGCGTAAGCCGCGGAAGCCCGCAGGTCAAGCTCCAGCTGAGGATCGTCCAGCCCGGCGGCCCGGGTGACGACAGGAAGGGAGGAAGTGGTCTTCATCCGCTTCAGCAGCTCCTGTCCTTTGTCGCTAAACCCGAGCACACGCAAGTAACCGGGACCACCGCTCAAAGCTTCCGGAGTTAAGGCTGACCGGTGGTGCTGGAGCAGGACATGCAGCAGGGTGCGCTGCAGCTTGGTATGGGTGTATCGTTTGGTTTTGAGCTGCTTCAGCAGCTCGGTTACCGATGGGCTTTCCAGTCCCGGGAGCAGTTTTTTGATCCGGAATTGTAGCCCTTCGTTCATTTCGTGGTGATCGGCGAGCTCCTCGGGCGTGCAGAGGAGCAGTCGGTGGAACAGCTGTCGTTCGAAGCTGTTCCATGTGACGGGCCCGCGGCCAGCGGCAAATTCGCGGGCCAGGATATCCGCCGTGAATAGCGGCAGGTAGGGGGCGGCGGCTTCCAGCCCTCCCTCGGCCAGCAGCGCCCGCACGGCGGTAGCGCTCGCGATCGCGGCGTCCGTCGGCGCCGCGTCGTGGTAGCCTGCGGCCCGCCGCCGCACCGTGAGCGGCGCGATGCCGCTCTGCAGCCGCCGCAGCGCGATCAGGTAGTGCAGCCCCAAACTGTTGTTGGGCTGCATCAGAAGCGCTCGCGCTGCGGCGGCATCGCCGCCGTCGCCGGCGCAGGTGCGCGCGGCGGCTGCGGCGTAGGCGGCGGGGTAGCTCGCCCCCGTGGCGAGCTCCTCGGCCACCGCCGCCTTAAGGGCGGCGCTCTCGTCCGCCAGCTGCCGGCTGAGCGGCAGCAGCGCCTCGAGCGCCCCGGCTTCGCTGCCGAAGCAAAGATGCGTCACGACGCCCGTCGCCTCAAGCAGGGCGACAGCGCCGTACGCAAACCATTCGGCCGGCTGCACCGCGTAAGCCACCGGCAACTCAAGAACGAGATCGGCGCCCAAATGCAGCGCCATCTCGGTTCTCGCCCACTTGTTCACGATAGCGGGCTCGCCGCGTTGCAGGAAGTCGCCGCTCATGACGGCGACGACCGCATCGGCTCCGGCCAGCCGCTTGGCCTCCGCAAAATGGAAGGCATGTCCGTTGTGAAGCGGGTTATATTCAACGATTAGTCCGACGGTATTCATGGTTCCACACCTTTTACTTTTGGAGGTTGTTCAAAAAGTCATCTTTTGATCACGAAGCATTTCAGGATCTTTAACCGACTTTTTGAACACGTATTTTAATTGAATTTACTTTTCTGTTTAAATAGTAATATACCATAAGAAGACGAATTGGCCGAAATGACCGCGATATAACAGGAAATGCCGCTGGACGGTTGACAAAACTTACTTAAAATCGGTATAATAATTTTTGTTTGTTTGGAGTGATATTCATGATTTTTCATTTTCGTCAGTTGGCTTCATCCGAGAAACCGTTGGAGATCCATCAGGAGCTTGATGTGAGCCGTGTTATCAAGGGACGCAAGGATATTACCGGAGCCGGACCACTTAAGGCCGATTTGCAGGCGGTGTCTGCTATGGGCGGTATAGTGAACGTATCCGGGAAGCTAACCGGGGAGTTGGACATGTCCTGTTCCCGTTGCCTGAAGCCCTTGACTCACAAAGTCGATATCAAATTTGAAGAAAGCTTCAAGCAAAGCGATCATCCCGAGGCAGAATCGCAGGGTGAAGATGAAGATATTCACGTGGTGGCCGAAGATCAAGTCGATCTGGTGCCATACATCGAGGAATCTTTTCTTCTGAATCTGCCGTTTGCAGCTTTATGCAAGGAAGACTGCAAGGGACTTTGTCCCAACTGCGGAACCGATCGGAACGAGCGGGATTGCGGCTGCAATACGGAACGGATTGATCCACGTCTGGCCTCGCTCAGCGATTTTTTCAAAGAGTAAATTAATGCGTTATTGATGCAAATTCAAAAAATCAGGTTTTCAGCACCGAGAAGGTTGGATAAATCCAGGAACTGAGCAGCGGAGCGTAGGTGAGCCTACGTGAGCAGCGGAAGGTCCGGATGAATCCAAGATTCGATGCCGAATTAACTAACTTGTTGACTTCGTGATCAAAAGATGATTTTTTGAATTACCTCAAAAACAAACCGGAACCCGGGTTGACTTGAATAAGGAGGTGGGAACCATGGCAGTACCTCAACGGAGAACGTCCAAAACGCGCCGCGACAAACGCCGCACGCATTTCAAATTGGCTGTGCCGGGCATGGTAAAATGTGAACAATGCGGAGAAATGAAGCTTGCTCACCACGTATGCAAAGTATGCGGAACATACAAATCGAGAGAAATTATCAATCAATAATAGTTGATAATCCTCAAGAGACCAAATAGTATCTCATTTCGGTGAGATGCTATTTTTTTTGCCGAAACGGCCTTACGAGACTCTCAAAATAGGGAGATAGGCATTGCCCCTTTCTTTTTTTAGGGAGATGTTTTATACTTTTCCTTAGTACCAGGTTCTAAAATCAAGGTTTAAAGTGCGTGTTCAAAAAGTCAGGTTATCAGGACCAAGAAGGTTGAACGAAGCTAGGGACTGAGTAGCGGAGCGTACATGGGGTACGTGAGCAACGGAAGGCCCAGCTGAGTTCAAGATTCGACGTCGAACCAGCTTCATGATATGCTTCGTCATGGAAAGATGACTATTTGAATTACCTCTTAAAATAAACATATAAATATATAAATGTTTCATCCTGTTCTTTAAAAGGGGGGGATATCCATCGAACGCTTGCCGAAAAGGGCCAGGCAGCAACAGCTTATGAAGCTTATAGAAGAAAATCCGTTTGTTACGGACCAGGAGCTGACCCGGCAGCTTAAAGTCAGCATCCAGACGATTCGCCTGGACCGGTTGGAGCTAGGTATCCCGGAGCTGCGCGAACGAATGAAGCTGATGGCTGAACGTTCCTATGATCAGGTTCGTTCCCTGCCGTTGCACGAGGTGATCGGGGATATCGTCGATCTGCAGTTGGATAAGAGCGGGATCTCTATTTTTGAAATCCGTGAGGAGCATGTATTTTCGCGGACAGGCATCGCCCGGGGGCACCATGTATTTGCCCAGGCCAATTCCCTGGCCGTCGCGGTCATCAACGATGAGATCGCATTGACCTTTTCTGCGGATATCCGTTTTATCAGGTCGGTCCATTTAGGGGAAAAATGCATCGCCAAAGCTTATGTCCGCCCGATGTCCGGGAATAAGGGCAAAGCTAAGGTCGAAGTCTTCACCTATGTCGGTGAAGAAATGGTATTCCAGGGGAACTTCGTCATCTACCGTTCAACAGGCGATGACAATCCCATTCATGAAGGAGGAAATTAGGCATGCGAATCGCGATTGACGCGATGGGGGGAGACCATGCGCCGAAGAGTACGGTTGAGGGCGCTTTGGCGGCAGCCAAGGAATGGAGCGATATCGACATCGTTCTTGTCGGCCGCAAGAGCGACCTCGAGCCGTTGTTGATAAATGCACCGTCCAATCTTACGATCCACTCTGCCGAAGAGGTGATCGACGCGGAGGATGAGCCGGTAAAAGCGGTTCGCCGTAAGAAGGACGCCTCGATGGTCGTCGCCGGCCGCATGGTGCGCGAGGGCCAAGCGGATGCGATGATTTCGGCCGGTAATACGGGCGCCCTGATGACGACGGGCTTGCTCGTCGTAGGCCGGATGGAAGGTATTGAACGGCCTGCATTGGCGCCGATGATTCCGACGCTCGACGGGCGCGGCGTTCTCGCACTGGATTTGGGAGCGAACATGGACGCGAAGCCCGAACATTTGGCCCAGTACGCTCTGATGGGAAGTGTTTACCGGCAAAAGGTGCACGGTATTGCCAAACCCCGGATCGGACTGCTTAATGTCGGTACCGAGGCCAAGAAGGGTAACGAACTGACCAAAGCGGCTTATCCGCTGCTGGAAGAGCTGCCGATCGAGTTTGTAGGCAATGTTGAAGCCCGTGATGTGTTGACCGGAGCCTGTGATGTTCTGGTATGCGACGGTTTTGCCGGCAACATTCTGCTGAAGACGCTGGAGGGCACTGCTGGGGCCATGTTCTCGCTGCTTAAGACGGAATTCACGAAATCGCTCAAGAACAAATTGGCCGCGGCCGTGCTCATGCCATCGATGCGGAGCCTCAAGCAGACGCTTGATTACAAGGAGCATGGCGGCGCACCGTTGCTTGGACTTAGCGGTTTGGTTGTCAAAGGACACGGCTCGTCGGACGGAGAAGCGATCAAGAACGCGATCCGCCAAGCGCGAACCGCGGTTCAAAGCCGGTTGACGGAGAGCATATCAGAGGAAATCAGCGGGAAACAGGGGGCGGAATCATGAGTTTACGTTCGATAGGTATAGTCGGATTCGGGAAATATGTACCTGAAAAGGTGTTGACCAACGCGGATTTGGAAAAAATGGTGGAGACGAACGACGAATGGATCGTCTCGCGGACAGGTATCCGTGAGCGTCATATCGCGGCGCCGGAACAAGCAACCTCCGATCTGGCGTATGAGGCGGCCGTACGGGCGCTTGAATCTGCGGGTATGGCGGCGGAAGATCTGGAGTTGATTATCGTCGCGACGGTAACGCCTGACATGACGTTTCCTTCGACAGCCTGCATTCTGCAGGATAAACTCGGCGCCAAGAAGGCAGCTGCATTCGATTTGTCGGCCGCTTGCTCGGGCTTCGTTTACAGCATGGCGACGGCTAACGGTTTTTTACAAACCGGGATGTACAATAACGCACTCATTATCGGGGCCGATACTTTGTCCCGCATTACGGATTATACCGACCGCAACACCTGCGTCCTGTTTGGTGACGGAGCCGGAGCAGTCGTTCTTGGCGAAGTACCGCAAGGCCGGGGTTTCCTCTCATTTGACCTTGGCGCGGAAGGTGCAGGCGGCCCGCTCTTGAAGTTGGAAGGCGGCGGTTCGCGGTTGCCGGCTTCTCAAGAGACTGTGCAAGGCGGCAAGCATTTCATTTATATGAACGGCCGGGAAGTGTTTAAATTCGCGGTCCGCGTAATGGGCACGGCTACCGAGGAAGTGCTGCGCAAAGCAGGGAAGACCAAGGAAGATATCGACCTTTTCGTACCGCATCAGGCCAATATCCGGATTATCCAATCCGCGATGCAGCGGCTTGATTTGCCCGAGGAGAAGTGCGTAATCAATGTGGATAAATACGCGAATACGTCAGCGGCTTCTATCCCGTTAGCGCTCGTCGAAGCGGCTGAGGAAGGCCGGATCAAGGAAGGCGATACCGTTCTTCTGGTAGGCTTCGGCGGCGGATTAACCTGGGGAGCATCCGTGCTTGTCTGGTAATCAAATCTGGTTTTGATAATAGCGTGACAAGGAGTGTATAGACTAGTATGGGGAAAATAGCTTATGTTTTTCCGGGTCAGGGTTCCCAAAGCGTAGGAATGGGCAAAGATATGTATGACAGCGCGCCGGAGACTCGGCGTATGTTTGATCAGGCCGATTCCGTGCTCGGATTCCCGCTGACACGATTGATCTTCGAAGGCCCGGAAGGGGATTTGAAGCAAACGGCAAATACGCAGCCTGCGCTGCTGACTACGAGTGTCGCTTTATACGAGGCATTTGCGAGCAAAGGCTTCAAACCCGACTATATGGCGGGCCACAGCCTGGGCGAATACAGCGCCCTGACGGCTGCGGGAGCTTTGTCGTTTGAGGATGCCGTAGCGACGGTGCGCGCCCGCGGCGAGTTCATGGAGCAGGCCGTGCCCGGCGGGCAGGGAGCTATGGCGGCCGTGCTGGGCGGCGAGCGGGAAGCTCTGGCCGGATTATGCGCGGACATTACGAGCGGCGGTAACGTCGTGGAACTGGCAAACATCAATTGCCCCGGGCAAATCGTGGTCTCCGGAAGCAAAGAGGGCGTGTCCCAAGTTGTGGAGCGAGTGAAAGAGATCGGAGCTAAGCGGGCAATCCCGCTGGAAGTCAGCGGACCGTTTCATTCTTCCTTGATGACTTCGGCGGCCGAACGCTTAAGTGAGAAGCTGGCGGATGTTACGATTCGCGATGCTTCTGTCCCTGTCGTTGCGAATGTGACGGCACGGCCCGCCCAGAGTGCTGGAGAAATCCCGGAGCTTCTCATCCGGCAGGTATACAGCCCCGTATTGTGGGAGGACAGTGTTTCCTGGTTAATCGCCCAGGGTGTCGATACGTTCATTGAATTCGGGCCGGGAAGCGTGCTGACCGGTTTGATCCGGAAAATCGACAAAAGCGTCCGTACCTTTAATGTGAGCAGCTTGGAAAGTGTGGAGCAAACAGCGGAAGCTTTGCGAGATACGGTTTGAAACCCACTGACAAGCCGATCCTTTTCTGGTATTTTATAGTTTAAGGTACCTCCGTAAGCTCTTGGAAAGGAGATGAATGAATGATGGCAAAAATCCTGGAAGGGCAGAATGCCCTGGTCACCGGCGCATCGCGCGGCATCGGCAGAAGCATCGCTCTGGCGCTTGCCGAGGCAGGAGCGAATGTAGTTGTGAACTATGCCGGGAATGCAGCGGCGGCTGACTCCGTTGTTTCCGAGATCGAGGCGCTTGGCGTGAAGGCCTACGCCGTCAAAGCCCATGTAGGCAACAGCGAGGAGTTTGAAGGTATGGTCAAAGGCGTTCTCGAAGCGTGGGGGCGGCTTGATATTTTGGTAAACAACGCCGGCATTACAAGAGATAATTTGATTATGCGAATGAAAGAAGAAGAGTTTGACGCTGTGATCGAAACGAATCTGAAAGGTGTGTTTAACGGTATCAAAGCCGTGACTCGTCCGATGATGAAACAGCGCTCGGGGCGGATTATCAACATTTCCTCCGTCGTGGGTGTCTTGGGCAATGCCGGTCAAGCCAATTATGTCGCTGCCAAAGCCGGAGTAATCGGCTTGACGAAATCGTCGGCGCGCGAGCTTGCTTCGCGGGGAATTACCGTGAACTGCATTGCTCCGGGCTTTATTGAGACGGATATGACGGAGCAGCTCTCCGAGGAGCTGCGTCAGGGAATGCTGGGAAGCATCCCGCTTGCCCGGCTCGGCCAGCCTGAAGAGATCGCCAAGGTCACTGTTTTCCTGGCCTCGGACGGCGCGTCATATATGACGGGGCAGACGCTTCACGTAGACGGCGGGATGTATATGTAATTTGCAATCTCGCTTCTGGCATTTTATTCTCAATTCTCGTATAATACCATGGAGGAGGTGAACCGGATGTCCGATGTATTGGATCGCGTAAAACGCATTGTGGTGGATCGCCTTGGTGCAGATGAAGCCGAAGTGACGCTTGAAGCGTCTTTCAAAGATGATTTGGGTGCTGATTCGCTCGATGTTGTAGAACTAGTTATGGAACTCGAAGATGAATTCGACCTGGAAATTTCAGACGAAGATGCAGAGAAGATCACGACCGTAGGTGAAGTTGTAAACTACATACAATCTCATACCTAAAGTCATCTTTAAAAGTCCCGTACCTCCTTATCAAGCAGGCGGGACTTCTCCTCATCTTAAGAGGGAAATTTCTTTGACCGCCGGTTGTTTTTGGATGGTATATGGAATTTGATATTACACATGAAGTCTATACGAGGTGAGTGTGTTTGAAACATAGAGTGGTAGTAACCGGCATGGGTGCAGTAACGGCCCTCGGACATGATCTGGAGACGTTCTGGAGCAATCTTACGTCTGGTAAATCCGGCGTATCTTTGATCGAGTCCTTCGATGTCAGCGAATATCCGACGCAAATTGCCGCTTCGGTGAAAGACTTTAATCCCGAAGATTATATTGAACGCAAAGAAGCAAGAAAGATGGACCGGTTTGTCCAGTTTGCGGTGGCCGCTGCAACAAGCGCACTGAAGGACAGCGGTTTGAATATTGCCGAACAGGCTGATCCTGAACGGGTTGGCGTAATGATCGGCTCGGGCATCGGCGGCCTGGGCACGTGGGAGGATCAGCATAATATTTTGCTGCAAAAAGGTCCGAAGCGTGTAAGTCCGTTCTTTATCCCTATGATGATCGCAAACATGGCCTCAGGGCATGTATCGATCCTGTTCGGAGCCAAAGGTCCGAACAGCACGGCGGTGACTGCGTGCGCGACCGGAACTCATTCCATTGGTGATTCGTATAAGCTGATTCAGCGCGGCGATGCCGATGTGATGATTTGCGGCGGCGCGGAAGCAACGATCCGTCCTACGGGGCTCGCGGGCTTTTGTGCGATGCGGGCGATGTCCACCCGCAATGACGAGCCTGAGAAGGCAAGCCGTCCTTTTGATACAGAACGGGACGGATTCGTCATGGGCGAGGGATCGGGGATTCTTATCCTCGAATCGCTGGAGCATGCGCAAAAACGCGGAGCAAAGATCTATGCCGAGGTCATCGGTTACGGTCTCAGCGGCGACGCACATCATATGACAGAGCCGGATCCTAACGGACCTGAGCGCTGCATGAAGATGGCGATTCGCGATGCGGGCATCGATCCTAGCGAGGTGGATTACATCAATGCGCATGGAACATCCACCCCGGTCGGCGACAAATCGGAAACGATCGCCATCAAGCGTGCTTTTGGCGAACATGCATCCAAGGTCGCGATCAGTTCAACCAAATCGATGACAGGTCACTTGCTCGGTGCAGCCGGCGGCGTAGAAGCCGTCATCTGCGGTCTGACACTGCAAAACGGTGTCATCGCTCCGACGATCAACCTGGAGAATCCGGACCCGGAATGTGATTTGGACTATGTTCCGAACGTAGCCAGAAAAGCGGATGTACGGGTGACCATGTCTAACTCCTTCGGATTTGGCGGGCATAATGCCACGATTATTCTGAAGAAATTCGAAGCATAAGGGGACAGTCTGTTGAGTGGAGATCTTAAGCAGTTACAACAAAAACTTCAACTGGCATTCCAAAATAAGCAGCTTCTGAAACAGGCCTTTACGCATGCGTCCTATGTGAACGAGCATCGGTTTAGCCAGCATGAGGACAATGAACGGCTGGAGTTTCTTGGAGATGCGGTTCTTGAACTGACGGTATCGGAACATTTATACCGGATTTTCCCGGATCGGCCTGAAGGCGAGCTCACCAAGCTGCGTGCAGCGATCGTTTGCGAGCCTTCCCTGGTCAAATTTGCGGAGAGTCTGGAATTCGGCAAATACGTTCTTCTTGGCAAAGGAGAAGAGTTGACTGGAGGAAGAACTCGTCCGGCTCTGCTGGCGGATGTGTTTGAATCCTTTGTCGGTGCGCTCTATCTTGACCAAGGCCTGGAGGCGGTAACGACATTCCTTCATAGTCACGTATTCTCCCAAATTATGCTGGACGGCAAATTGCAGACGACGGACTACAAGACGGAGCTGCAGGAGCTGACCCAACATCATAATATGGGCGTACTTGAGTATCGGATCGTCGAGGAACGCGGACCTGCGCATGAACGGGAATTCGTGTCCGAGGTATTTATGGAAGGACGCGGCCTGGGCCGGGGAACCGGCAGATCGAAGAAAGAGGCCGAGCAGCAGGCGGCGGCCGTTGCATTGGAACGGCTTAAGCAAAGCGAGCAGAATCCTTCCTAACCGGACGGGTGGCGCTTCGCATGATGCCAGGCATAGATTAGGAAATGCAGCCTTAGTCGGTCTTTTTGGCCGGGTAAGGCTGTTTTTTGTTACATTTAGCACGAGTTCCGATTACAAGTTAATTTATCCGGCAGTCCGGGGGAATCGTTTAACTAAAATTCAGGCTAAATCCTGCTGCGGAATCTGATTTCTTCGCCTGTCCTACGGGGCCGCGGGTATGATACAATAGTCGTTAGAGGTGATCGTGAACGTATGTTTTTGAAACGGATCGAGTTAGCAGGTTTTAAATCTTTTGCCGACAAGACGGAAATGGAATTCGTCCGGGGCATTACCGCTGTAGTAGGACCTAACGGCAGCGGAAAAAGCAACATCTCCGACGGGATTCGCTGGGTGCTCGGCGAACAGAGCGCCAAATCGCTGCGCGGCGGGAAGATGGAGGATATTATTTTCGCCGGGAGCGATGCGAGGAAAGCGGTAAATTACGGGGAAGTCTCCCTGACGCTGGACAATACCGACCATGCTCTGCCGCTCGACTTCAGCGAGGTAACCGTTACCCGCCGGGTTCACCGCAGCGGAGACAGCGAGTATCTGATTAACAAGCAGTCTTGCCGGTTGAAGGATATTACCGAGCTGTTTATGGACACGGGAATCGGAAAAGAAGCCTATTCGATTATCGGACAAGGGCGGATTGAAGAAATTCTGAGCACCCGTTCCGAGGATCGCAGAGGTATTTTTGAAGAAGCCTCGGGCATAGTCAAATATAAGAGCCGGAAGCGCGATGCCCGGCGCAAGCTCGATGACACCGAACAAAATCTGCTGCGCATTCACGATCTGGTCAGTGAACTTGAGGATCAAATCGGCCCGCTTAAGGAGCAGTCGGATAAGGCTCACAAATACAAGGAACTGCGCGAGCAGCTGAAAAATAAAGAAATTTCGTTATATGTCCATCAAATCGAGCAAATTCATGAGACCTGGAGCGAGGCTAACAGCAGGCTGACCAAGCTGCAGGAAGAGCAGACCGCCTTGTCCACGATCGTGTCGGCCCATGATGCAAAGCTGGAAAGCGACCGGCTAGCGCTTCGGCAGGTGGAAGATCAGATCGAGGTTCTTCAGGGGCAGTTGCTGGAATACAGTGAAAGCTTCGAGAAGAGCGAAGGATTTGGCGAAGTGCTTAAAGAGCGTGCCAAGAACCTGACGCAGAACAGGGACCAGCTTCGGCAATCGCTCGCCGTCAGTGAAGAGCGTTATGCTCAGCGGGCTGCGGAACTGGACGGTCTGGCGACTAAATTCGCTGCTGCGGAGCAGCAACTTACGGAGCTGCGAACGGAGCTGTCGGCCGAGGAAGCAAAGCTTATAGGCGTTACCGGGGGTATCAGCCAGGCGCAGGAGGAGGGCCTTAAAGGCCAACTGCTCGAAATCATGAACCTGATGGCTCAAGCAAGGGGCGAGATACGTTCCGCCGATCAGCAAAAGGAAAGCGTACAGCGCCGGATGACCCGTTCCGAAGAGGAGGGAGCCAAATGGCGCGATGAGCTTGACCGGCTGAAGGGCAAGAAGAGCGAGCTTGAGCGTGTGCTGGAGCAGCTCGGCAAAGAAATCGCCGACTTGCGAGGCAAGTACATTTCCGAGAGCGAACGCTACCAGTCGATGCAAAGACTGGCGGAAGAGAGCCAGAACGGCATCCGGAAATGGGAACAGAAGCGGGAAGGACTAGTGTCCCGCCGCGATACGATGAAGGAAATGGAAGAGGATTTCGACGGCTTTGCTCTGGGGGTAAAGGAAGTCCTGAAGGCTTCCCGTAAATCAGCCTTGAGCGGGGTGCACGGCGCGGTTGCCGAGCTGATCCGGGTACCGGAGAAGCTGGAAATCGCCGTGGAGACGGCGCTCGGCGCTGCGATGCAGCACATCGTGATGGAGAACGAAGCCGTGTCCCGGCAAGCGATCGCTTTCTTGAAGCAGCGCCAGCTGGGCCGAGCGACGTTCCTGCCGCTCGACGTGATCCGGCCGCGGCAAATTTCGGCCGCTGATAAGCGCCAAATGGAGGATGCCGACGGCTTTGTCGGCATCGGTGCGGAGCTTGTTGGCTTTGAGCCGAGATACGCCGATATCATTGGCAGCCTGCTCGGCAATGTGGTTTTCGCCAGCGATCTGGAGCGGGCGAACAAGATGGCGGCGCGCTGCCAGTACCGGTTCCGCATCGTGACGCTGGAGGGTGATGTTGTCAACGCCGGCGGCTCGATGACCGGGGGCAGCCAGCACAGAAAGAACAGCAACCTGCTGGGCCGGAAGCGCCAGCTGGATCAGCTGGCAGGGGACATCAAAGAGAGCGAAGATATGCTGGATAAACTCCGCAAAGGCCTTAAAGATGTCCGCGAACAGATGGAGGCGGCGGAACTTGAATTGGATCGCCTTCGTGAAGCTGGCGACAACAAGCGTACGGAGGAGCAATCCATAGCCGGCGACTTGAAGCAGGTCGATCATGAATGGAGACATGTTTCGGAACAATTCCAGCTATATGGCCAGGAAAAGGGTCATTACCTCAAGGAATTGGAGGATCTGGACAAGAATAAGGCGGACGCTGAAGCGAAGCTGGCGGAACTGGAGAAAGAAGAGCAGACTGTTCAGCAGTCTATTCAAGCCGCCGAGTTTGCGCGTAAAGCCAATGAATCGGCCAAAGAAGAACTGCAGGATCTTCTCACTGGTCTTAAAGTTCGCGAAGGCAAACTGGATCAGGAAGGCTATTCGCTCCGCGAGCAGCTGCGGCGCGCCGAAGAAGATTGCGGCATCCTGAAACAGGAGCTTGAACAGAACCGCAGCATTTTGCAGTCGATCGAGTCTGATTTAAAACAGAATGAGCGGCAAAGCGTAACCCAGCGACAAGATCTGAACGATTTTAAATTGAAGAAGGAACGCGCCGGCGAGCAATTGGAATTGGAACGGGCCTCCCGCTCCGTGCTCGTGAAGAAGCTGGAGGAAGGCGAGAGCGAAACAAAAGAGCAGCGCCTTGGGCTGAAAACGGTCGAAGAACAACTGCGTCAAACCGAAATCCAAGCCAATCGTCTCGATGTGGAGCTGGATAATATTTTGCGCAAGCTCGGCGACGATTACGAACTCAGCTATGAGCGGGCCAAGCTGCTTTATACAGTGCCCGAGGATGTACCGCAGACTCAGGCGGACGTGAAGGAACTGAAACGGCAGATTACTGTGCTGGGTGAAGTGAATTTGGGCGCCATCGAGGAATATCAGCGGGTCGGCGAAAGGTACCAGTTCCTGAGCGAGCAGAAGAATGATCTGGTGGAAGCGAAAACGACGCTGTACCAGGTCATCAAGGAAATGGACGACGAAATGTCCAAACGATTCAAAACGACGTTTGACGCGATCCGCCGGGAATTCGTCATCGTATTCTCGAAGCTTTTCGGAGGAGGACGTGCCGATCTCATCCTGATCGATCCGGACAATCTGCTCGAAACCGGGATCGATGTCGTGGCTCAACCGCCGGGCAAAAAGCTGCAAAACCTTCAGTTGCTTTCGGGCGGAGAACGTGCCTTGACCGCCATGGCCCTGCTGTTTGCCATTCTGCAGGTTAAGCCTGTGCCGTTCTGCGTGCTCGACGAAGTGGAGGCCGCGCTGGATGAAGCGAACGTGGTGCGGTTTGCCCAATATTTGCGTGAGTTTTCCGAGCAAACCCAGTTTATCGTCGTAACGCACCGCAAAGGAACGATGGAAGAAGCGGACGTCCTCTACGGGGTAACTATGGAAGAGGGCGGCGTGTCGAAGCTCGTATCCGTGAAGCTCGAAGACGAGGAAACGATGGAAATCGCTTGATGAGAATATACTAGGAGGGAACCTATGAGTTTCTTTAAAAAACTAAAAGAGAGCATCGCCTCCAAAACCGAGTCGGTAACGAAACAGTTCAAGGACGGACTGGAGAAAAGCCGCAAAGGGTTTGTGGAAAAAGTAACCGAGCTGGTGACGCGGCGCAAAAAAATAGACGAGGAATTTTTTGAGGAGCTTGAAGAAATTCTAATCGGTGCCGATGTCGGCGTGAATACGGTAATGGACCTGATCGATGAGCTGCGTTCCGAAGTGAAAAAACGCCGGATCGAAGATGCGGCAGAGCTTCAGCCGATCCTGTCCGAAAAGCTCGTGGGGCTGCTGCGCGGAGACGAGAACAATGACTTGAAGCTGAATCCCGATGGAATCACCGTCATTCTGTTTGTAGGTGTCAATGGAGTCGGTAAGACGACGACGATCGGGAAGCTTGCGCACCATTACAAGCAACAGGGGAAAAAAGTGATTATGGCGGCAGGAGACACGTTCCGTGCCGGTGCGATCGAGCAATTGGAAGTATGGGGCAATCGGGTCGGCGTAGATGTGATCAAGCAGCAGGCCGGTTCCGATCCGGCCGCGGTGATGTTCGACGCAGTGCAGGCAGCCAAGCAGCGCGGAGCGGACATTCTGCTATGCGATACGGCGGGCCGCTTGCAGAACAAGTCCAACCTTATGGAGGAGCTGAACAAGATCTTCCGCGTCATTCAGCGGGAGATTCCGGGCGCTCCGCATGAGGTTCTCATGGTGCTTGATGCTACTACCGGCCAAAACGCGCTTAGCCAGGCGAAGCTGTTCGGCGAGAAGAGCGGCGTCACGGGCCTTGTATTGACCAAGCTGGACGGTACGGCCAAGGGCGGGATCGTTATTGCAATCCGCCAGGAACTGAGTTTGCCGGTGAAGCTTGTCGGCCTCGGCGAAAAGATGGAAGATCTGCAGAAGTTCGATTCCGAGCAATTCGTACACGGCTTGTTCGCCGGTTTGATCAAGGAAGAGGAAGAATCCGAGGAAGAGCAAGTGTAACCGTTTTGGGCTAATGTCCATATGTTTATAGAATAATGAGATCAATAAAAGGAGGCGAAATGATGGCCAATACGCATACTTATCCACGCCGGGAGGAGATCGCGAATGCGATAACTCATGGGATCGGAGCGCTGCTCAGCTTGGCGGGACTGGTGCTGCTGATCGTCTTCTCCAGTATGAAGGGTACGGCCTGGCATGTCGTCAGCTTTACGATTTACGGGGTGAGCATGCTGCTGTTGTATTCGTGTTCGACATTGGTACACAGCTTCAAAGAGGGCAAGATTAAGGATCTGTTCGAATTTTTCGATCATTCCTCGATCTATATTTATATCGCCGGAACGTACACTCCGTTCTTATTGGTAGCGGTCCGCGGCCCGCTTGGCTGGAGCTTGTTCGGGATCGTCTGGGGCATTGCCTTGCTCGGTGTCGTGTTTAAAGCCTTCTTCGTCAAAAGATTCCTATTCATGTCTACGATCTTCTATCTCATCATGGGATGGCTGATCGTGATTGCCTGGGGTCCGTTAGTGGCTGCCGTGCCTAATCCGGGCATTGTGCTGCTGGTTACCGGGGGGCTTTTATATACGCTTGGCACCGTGTTTTATGTGTGGCGGGCGTTTCCTTATCATCACGCCATCTGGCATCTGTTCGTCCTTGCAGGCAGCGTGACGCATTTCTTCGCGATCCTGCTGTATCTTCTCCCGCATCGATGAGAGAAGTGAACAACCACTGGAGCTTATGCTCCGGTGGTTGTTGCTTTTTTGTAGCACTGTTGTAACTTGATTGGAGAAATTCCAACGAGCACACGTCAGAACAGCCGATTTCATGGAAGGATTGGAGAAATTCCAACGAAATTACATGAATCAATGCTTGGGGGCGGATTTATGCTTAACTCGTTGGATTATTTACAATCAAAAGGCATGGAAATACAAAAACAAGCAATATAGTTGGATAATCTCCAACGAAAGCATGCCATCACAGCAACCTTTTCAAGTGATTGCAGATGTTAAGGGGAATTACTTGACAACGGGTTCTCCATTCGGGTATGATAGGAAACGTTGATGCGCTGTAAAGTGTTTTTCCTTGACGGAGGGGGTGCCCAGATGAGTCAAGAGAATAGGCTTGAGAAGACAAACCGGATCAACCTGTTGTTTGATTTTTACGAAACTTTGCTGACTGAGAAGCAGCAGACATTTCTCAAATATTATTTTCTCGATGATTTTTCCTTGGGTGAAATCGCCTCGGAATTTGAAATCAGCCGCCAGGCGGTTTATGAGCATATCAAGCGGGCGGAAGAGATGCTGGAAGTTTATGAAGACAAGCTCGGCTTAGTCCGTAAGGACGAAGAGCGCAGCGAGTTGCTTGCAAGACTGGGGAAAGTGCTAGAGGACAGCGAGATGTCCGCTTTACATAAAGAAACGGCCAAACAGCTCCTGCGGCAAGCTGAACAGCTGTAGCATTGGCGGCTGGATTTTAGACAATGGAACGGAGGTGACCGGGGAATGGCTTTTGAAGGATTGACAAATCGATTGCAAAGCGTGTTTAGCAAGCTTCGCGGCAAAGGTAAAGTTTCAGAGGATGATGTAAACGAAGCGATGCGCGAAGTGCGTCTGGCCTTGCTGGAAGCGGATGTCAACTTTAAAGTGGTCAAGGAATTTATCGCCAAGGTGAAAGAGAAAGCCGTTGGCAGCGAGGTCATGGAGAGCTTTACGCCAGGCATGGTAATCATCGACATCGTAAACAAGGAATTGACCGATCTCATGGGCGGCAGCCAAGCCAAGCTGGCCAAGAGCAACCGTCCGCCGACCGTAGTCATGATGGCGGGTCTGCAAGGTGCCGGTAAGACGACGACTTCGGCCAAATTGGCCAAGCTGCTTCTGAAGGGCAACCATCGTCCACTCCTGGTAGCCGGGGATATTTACCGGCCGGCTGCGATTAAACAGCTGCAGGTGCTGGGTGAACAGATCAAGGTACCTGTATTTACGCTTCCGGAAGGCAACAGCCCGGTTGAAATTGCACGTCAGGCTTTGCAGCATGCAAAGGATAACGGCAATGACTACCTGCTGATCGATACGGCGGGCCGGCTGCATGTCGACGAGGCTTTGATGGAGGAACTCCGTCAAATCCATGAAGTGACCAAGCCGGATGAAGTACTCCTGGTCGTGGATGCCATGACAGGTCAGGATGCGGTAAACGTAGCCGAGAGCTTCAATCAGCAACTGACACTGACCGGTGTCGTACTCACGAAGCTGGATGGCGACACCCGAGGCGGCGCAGCCTTATCGGTTAAAGCCGTGACGGGTTGTCCGATCAAATTTGCCGCCCTCGGCGAGAAGATTGATGCGCTCGAACCGTTCCATCCGGAACGGATGGCTTCCCGGATTCTGGGCATGGGCGATATGCTGTCCCTGATCGAGAAGGCGCAGTCCAATATCGATGCCGAGAAAGCTAAGGAAATGGAACGGAAAATGCGCAATGCGGAATTTACGTTCGACGATTTCCTGGAGCAGATGGACCAGGTGAAGAAGCTTGGACCGCTTGACCAGATCATGGACATGATTCCGGGCATGGGCAAAATGAAACAGATGAAAGACATCAAGGTCGATGAGAAGCAAATGGGCCGGGTGGAAGCCATCGTTCATTCCATGACCAATCAGGAGAAGCAAAATCCTGACATGATCAATCACAGCCGCCGCAAGCGGATTGCCGCAGGCAGCGGGACTACGCTCGCGGATGTAAACCGCTTGATCAAGCAGTTCGACGAAATGCGGAGAATGATGAAGCAGTTCTCCGATATGATGGGACCTAAAGGCAAAGGTTCGAAGATGATGAAGCAGCTCGGCAAAGCGGGCAAAGGCATGAGATTTCCATTCCGGTAACAGGATCTTACCTGGCCGGATGAAATATAAGCATGGATTGATTTTTTAAAGGAGGTGAATTTCGTGGCAGTTCGTATTCGTTTGAAACGCATGGGTGCTCATAAAGCTCCTTTCTATCGTATCGTGGTGTCGAATTCCCGTTCCCCGCGTGACGGCCGTTTTATCGAGGAGATTGGTTTCTACAACCCGGTTGCTGAACCGGCAGTAGTTAACATCGACGAAGAGAAAGCTTTGAAATGGCTGCAAGACGGTGCACAAGCATCTGATACCGTTCGCAACCTGCTCAGCAAAGCGGGCGTAATGAAGAAATTTCATGAGCTTAAGCAGCAGAAATAATTGCTGATTCGGAGGGTCTCATATGGAACAATTAGTCGGCGTTATTGCGAAGGCTCTTGTTGATCATCCGGACGATGTCCGTGTGGAGGTCGTGGAGAAGGAACATCTGATTGTGTATGAACTTTCCGTACATCCCGATGATGTAGGTAAAGTGATCGGCAAGCAGGGAAGAATCGCCAAGGCACTCCGCACGGTTGTAGCATCGGCAGCCGTTAAGATGGATAAGCGGGTTACCGTGGACATTCTGTCTTAAAGCTATACGAAAGAGGGTTAGGATGTTTGTCCTAACCCTTTTTCGTACATGCTGAAGCTGGGGAGGAACGGAATGAAAAAGAGATTTGGATTGTGGGCGTGGACCAGCTGCATTCTGCTGGTATGCTTGCTGGCCAGTCTTTATTATAATTTTAAAGGGTTGCCCTACAAAAAGGCACAGGACCAAAGTTATTCAGCGATGATAAATCAGTCGTTCGGTAATGGATTGAAAAATGCGTTGACGGAAACCGATCTGGTCATTGAAAGTTTAAGAGATCGTGCATCGGATGCCTCGGTTATGCAACGTCTGGGCATTTTGTCGGCAAATCTAAAAACGGTGGAGACCGCTTTTATATCCATGGATCCTGCTTTTGCAGCACAGGGCTCTTCCACCTATTTAATGTACAATGTAATGACGGATTATTATAACTTTGTCCAACAGGATGTGGCCGAAGAAATCAATAATCATACGTTGGATAAGGATGAAGGGCGTAATAAGATTATGAGGGCTATGGAAATGATGAGAGAGGATCTTACCGAGCTTCATCGCCAGTTTCCTGAGGATGAGGTCATCATGTGGAGACCTGCCCGAATGGAAGCGGAATGGCGGGAGACGGTCCGCAACATCGTATTGCGTAAAGATCAGCTCGATTTATATGAACGGCTGAAGATTAAATACGGCTTCGATGCGAATGATAACGCTTCGTGAGGAAGCCAGATCAATGCTTTGGAGGTAATTATGTCGGAATCATTATTGTCAGTTGGAAAAATAGTGAACACGCATGGAATTCGCGGCGAACTGAAAGTGCTGCTTCAAACGGATTTTCCTGAGGTGCGCTTTGCACCGAAGGCAAAGCTGATGATGACACACCCGGAACGGGGCGAGCAAATCTCGGTTACGGTGGCTGCTGCCCGTCCGTATAAGCAGATGTACATCGTAAAATTTAACGAGTTCGACAATATCAATGAAGTAGAAAAATTTAAAGGGTTCGAGTTAAAGGTATCCAAGGACAATTCCGTTGAACTGCCGGAAAATGAATACTATTTTCATGAAATCATCGGTTGCCGCGTTGTGAATGAAGCAGGTGAAGAAATCGGGGTTATCGAGGAAATTTTGCGTCCCGGCGCCAATGATGTATGGGTGGTTAAACTCCCGTCGCGCAAAGAACTGCTGCTGCCTGTCATCGATGACGTTGTGCTGGATGTGGATGTAAAGGCTAAACTGGTCAAGATCCACCTGATGGAAGGACTGCTGTAATCATGCGGATGGATGTATTAACCCTGTTCCCGGAAATGTTTGACGGGGTATTTCACAGCAGCATTCTTGGAAAAGCCCAGGAAAAGGGGATCGTTTCTTTAAATGCGGTCAATTTTCGGGATTATTCCGGAAATAAGCATGGAACCGTCGACGATACGCCCTACGGGGGCGGAGGCGGTATGGTACTTAAGCCGGAACCGATATTCCGGGCTGTCGAGGACTTGCTGTCCAAGAGCAACGAAAGAACGGGTGAGCAGTTCGAAACTACTGCTGATGACTCAATCTCGGCCGTAGCCACGACTGAATCCCAGCGTCCTCCACGGGTCATTCTGATGTGTCCCCAAGGGGAGCCGTTCTCTCAGCGGAAGGCTGAGGAATTGGCCGGCGAGGATCATCTGATTTTTGTTTGCGGGCACTATGAAGGCTACGATGAGAGGATTCGGGAGCATTTAGTGACGGATGAGCTATCGATCGGTGACTATGTTCTGACCGGAGGAGAACTTCCGGCCATGGTCATGATCGACAGCATTACCCGTCTCTTGCCTGGTGTGCTGGGGAATGAAATGAGCGCGGTAACCGATTCGTTCAGCACAGGATTATTGGAATACCCGCATTATACCCGTCCGGCCGAATTTCGCGGCTGGAAGGTGCCGGACATCCTGCTGAGCGGCCATCATGCCAATGTTGCCGACTGGAGGCGCAAAGAAGCACTGCGCCGCACCTGGCAGCGCCGTCCCGATCTATTGGAAACATTGGATTTATCCCCGCAGGAAATAAAATGGCTTGAAGAGTTTCGGAATGAGACTAAATAATTGAATTACTCGAGCGAATAGAGTTTATTTATAAGGGACCGACAAGAAGGACCGCGGCATTGCTGCGGTTCTTTTTTGTGTTCAAAGGGAATAGGACGTCGTTTGGAATACATACGATATGATATTTCCCGATTAATTTACGAGGGCTAGGGGAAGAGTTTTGTGTTGCTCGCAAGGGAGATATGGAGGTGGCGGATGCATCGATTTTGGGAAAAGGTGATTAAGCCTTTGATTTTATCGGTACAGCCGAAAGTGATCGTAGAAATAGGTTCTTTCACAGGAATGAATACGTTCAAACTGCTGGATTATTGCAGTTATACCGGAGCCAAGTGCGTGGTGATTGATCCCGCTCCTTTGTATGACGTCCAATTAATGCAGCGTTATTACGGTGATACAGTCAGCCTGTACGAAACCCTGAGTCTGGAGGCACTTCCCCAAATCGGGGCATATGACATGGTATTAATCGACGGGGATCATAATTGGTACACCGTTTATCATGAGCTAAAGCTTGCAGAGCAGATGGCCCAAAGAGAAGGGCTTCCTTTTCCGGTCACGGTGCTTCACGATACGGGCTGGCCCTATGGAAGAAGGGATATGTACTACTCTCCGGAAACCGTCCCTGAAGCTTACCGGCAGCCATGTGAAAAGAAGGGGTTACAGCGCGGCTACACAGGGCTTTTGGAAGCTGGAGGTTTCAACAGTACGGTTCATAATGCGGTTCAGGAGCATGGTCCTAAAAACGGCATCTTAACGGCGATCGAGGATTTTTTGATGGAGACGGAGCACGCTTTGTCTTTTTACGAATTATCATCAAATAACGGGTTGGGGGTTATTGTTCCGGATAACGAACGGCTGCGAGGCTCGGTCAAATATATATTGGACTCATCGGGTCTATGAGAATTGCCCTCAGTGGCTCTATCTAAAGTGAAAGGAGTAAACCTTGTGGTACTTGTTTCCATCCTAATTTTGACCAAGAATCGGCTGGATTTGACAAAGCGTTGCATAGAAAGCGTCTTGAAGCACACACCAGAACCTTTTGAATTTGTGTTTGTTGATAACGATTCCTATGACGGGACTCCAGATTATTTGAGGTCTTTAAATTTTGGAAAGGTTATCCGCAATAAAATAAACCGGGGATTTGCCGGGGGGATCAATCAGGGATTGCGCGAAGTTAGCGGGGATTACATCCTGCTGTTAAACAATGATACGGTCGTTACCCCGCATTGGCTTGGTAAGCTGTTGGCCTGTATTGAGCGTGATCCGAACATCGGGGTAGCCGGACCTATGTCATACCACGTCGCTCCAATTCAGCGGGTTTCGGACGGGGGACCTGATGGTCTGGAGGAACTTGATGAGTATGCGGAACGAAGGGGAATACAATATGCGGGGAAAGGCTTTTATGGTCATAAATTAACCGGATTTTGCATGTTAATCTCATCGGATGTGGTGAAGCGGATCGGCGGATTTGATGAGCGCTTTTTTCCTGGCAATTATGAAGATGACGATTTCTGTATCCGGGCCCGTATCGGCGGGTATCGACTTTGGGCAGCGGAGGATGTCTATGTCCATCATGAAGGTCATGGGACGTTCAAGGAATTGTCGCAAGATTATCGGACTTTATCGCTTCAAAATGCAGAGCGTTTCCGTGAAAAATGGAATGTTGGGCGGTCCGCCTATGAGATTGATATGTTTGGATACAATCCGTCGGACGTTGTGGAGAGGGAGACTTTCTTCGATCCGGCAAGGTATTTTATTGCTTTGAAAGATGGTTAATGGCTGCATGAAACGAGATTTTTGCGCTGAAAGTTTCACGTTAGGAGGAGTAGAAGAATATGTTGGCATTAGTATGATTTAACGGTCTGTCGTGAAAAAGATAAAGCCCTATTTCAAATGAAATGGTTGAGGTGAAGTGAATGCCTACTGGAGGGCGAAGGCGGTCGGTCAGGATCAGGAGGAGATATAGACTAAGGGGCCGTCGAAGGTTGAGTTTTATTTTTACCCGTTGGGTATCCCGGTTTGTAGCAGAGATTCGGCCGCTTTGGCCTAATATACATTTGGAACAGACTCAAGTTGTTTTTCGCCGGATGCGGAGGCTTCACGGCTTGCTTATGCTGATGCCTTTTACATCTAAAGAGAAACGATTGATTTTTAATGATGCAAGGCAGTTATTGGCTGTTCAAACCCGCTTTTCTATTCCCGAGTTTCATATTCGATTACAAAGATTCATCACCACGATATATCCGTTTGTCGAAAGATTAAGCGGCAGGAGCAGGCAGGCCAGAAGTTTGTCTAATGAGCTCCGTATGTTTATGGAAAGGGCATATGACAACGGATCCGATACCATGGCGGGAATACAACCCTCACCGGCTGAAAATAATACAGCACATCAGGTAATCCTGCCAGTCGCAGAACCCCCAGACCCCGCTGCTCCCAAACTCACCACTTCGAAACCAAACCCGGCCGTTCTAGTGAATTTATTCGATAATTTACCTTCCTATATGATAAATACGGCAGTGAATCCCGATCCGGCTAATCAGAAACGATTAAAAGAAGTTTTAAATGCAATTGCATCTCAGTTTTCTAATTCGGAAGGAGTATCGAGTCCGGATATTGAGTTTCAAAATGAGTTTCAAAATGAGATACAAAATTTGAATCAGCTTCTGAGCGAAGACCCTATATCTTTTCAAGCAGTGAGCCAGGCCATTGAAGCTTTGGTGGAAGGAATTTCGGTTTCCATTGCCTCGTCAGGTCTTTCTTTTACTGAAGCCGCAAACGTTCAGCTTGCCTTGTCGACCGCCGATTTGGCGAGCCAGCAAAGATTAGCCGATTTACAAAATGCTCAGGAATGGAGCCCGACTCAAGCTGCGAATCTGCTATATGGTGCCCTAGACGCAGTAGACATTGTGGAAAATGTGGGTACACCGGAAGCAATAGGAGAAAGAGAAGATGTAGGAGCAGCAGGGGTATCGGGTGTAATAGGAGCAACAAGAGCTACAGGGGCCACCGGTGCTACCGGAGCTACCGGAGAGACAGGTGCAACGGGAGAGACTGGCGCGACCGGGGCGACGGGAGCAACTGGCGCAACGGGAGAAACGGGTGCAACAGGGGCAACAGGTGCGACGGGAGAGATTGGGGCTAGGGGAGAAACAGGAGCAACAGGAACAACTGGAGCGATGGGTGAGACAGGAGCAACAGGCGTAACGGGAGGAACTGGGGCGACGGGAGCAACAGGAGCAACAGGAGCAATGGGTGAGACGGGGGCAATTGGGGAGACTGGTGCGACAGGGGCAACCGGAGCAACTGGGGCAACGGGAGAGACCGGGGCGACAGGTGAGGCGGGAGTAAAGGGTGCAACGGGTGAGGATGGGGCAGCAGGAGCTACAGGCGAGACTGGGGCGACCGGTGTAACAGGGGCAACGGGAGCGACGGGAACAACAGGATCAACGGGAGAGACAGGTGCCACTGGGGAGACAGGCGCTACAGGTGCAACAGGAGCAACGGGTGAGACGGGGGCAATTGGGGAGACTGGTGCGACAGGAGGAACTGGAGCAACTGGGGCGACAGGAGAGACTGGTGCGACAGGAGAGACTGGTGCGACAGGTGAGACGGGAGTAACGGGAGCTACAGGAGAAACTGGTGCAACGGGAGTAACAGGTGCGACAGGAGCCACCGGAGCAACGGGAGGAACTGGTGCAACAGGAGCCACAGGAGCAACAGGTGCCACTGGAGTAACGGGCGTAACAGGTGCGACAGGAGCAACGGGTGAGACGGGGGCAATTGGGGCGACAGGTGAGACGGGAGTAACGGGTGTAACGGGTGGGGATGGGGCAACAGGAGCAACAGGAGTAACAGGAGCAACAGGTGCCACAGGAGAGACTGGGGCGACCGGGGAAACAGGAACGACGGGAGCAACGGGAATAACAGGAGCGACGGGAGAAACTGGGGCCACCGGGGCTACCGGAGAGACTGGGGCAACAGGTGCCACAGGTGCAACGGGAGTAACAGGAGCAACGGGAGTAACCGGGGCAACGGGTGAGACGGGGGCAACAGGAGCGACAGGAGTAACTGGAGTAACAGGTGCCACCGGAGCAACGGGAGGAACTGGTGCAACAGGAGAGACTGGAGCGACAGGAGTAACAGGGGCTACCGGAGCTACCGGAGAGACAGGAGCAACAGGAGCAACAGGAGCAACAGGAGCAACAGGAGCAACAGGAGCAACAGGAGCAACAGGAGCAACAGGTACCACTGGAGTAACGGGCGTAACAGGTGCGACGGGTGAGACAGGAGCAACGGGTGAGACAGGTACGACAGGAGCCACCGGAGCAACGGGGGTAACGGGTGCGACAGGAGCAACGGGAGAGACAGGAGTAACAGGAGTAACAGGAGCAACAGGTACCACTGGAGTAACGGGCGTAACAGGTGCGACGGGTGAGACAGGAGCAACGGGTGAGACAGGTACGACAGGAGCCACCGGAGCAACGGGTGCAACAGGAGCAACGGGAGAGACAGGAATAACAGGTGCTACAGGCGCTACAGGAGAGACAGGAGCGACGGGAGAAATTGGGGCAACAGGAGCAACAGGAGCCACAGGAGCAACAGGTGCAACGGGAGTAACAGGAGCAACTGGGGCTACAGGAGCAACAGGGGCGACAGGAGTAACAGGAGCAACAGGAGCAACAGGAGCAACAGGGGCAACGGGAGCGACGGGTGAAACTGGAGCAACGGGAGCAACGGGAACAACAGGAGCGATGGGAGAGACTGGAGCAACAGGAGAAACTGGTGCAACGGGAGTAACAGGTGCGACAGGAGCCACCGGAGCAACGGGAGGAACTGGTGCAACAGGAGAGACTGGAGCGACAGGAGTAACAGGGGCTACCGGGGCTACCGGAGCTACCGGAGAGACAGGAGCAACAGGAACCACAGGAGCAACAGGTACCACTGGAGTAACGGGCGTAACAGGTGCGACGGGTGAGACAGGAGCAACGGGTGAGACAGGTACGATAGGAGCCACCGGAGCAACGGGGGTAACGGGTGCGACAGGGGAAACTGGAACAACTGGAGCAACCGGAGCAACCGGAGCAACAGGAACAACTGGAGCAACCGGAGCAACAGGAGCAACGGGAGCGACAGGAGAAACTGGGGCAACAGGAGGAACTGGAGCCACAGGGGCCACCGGGACCACCGGGGCTACCGGAGAGACTGGTGCGACAGGAGCAACGGGTGCAACAGGAGAGACCGGTGCAACAGGAGAGACTGGTGCGACAGGAGCTGCAGGGGCAACGGGAGCAACAGGAGCAACAGGAGCAACAGGAGCAACAGGAGCAACAGGAGCAACGGGAGCAACAGGAGCAACGGGAGCAACAGGAGCGACAGGAGAAACTGGGGCAACAGGAGGAACTGGAGCCACAGGGGCCACCGGGACCACCGGGGCTACCGGAGAGACTGGTGCGACAGGAGCAACGGGTGCAACAGGAGAGACTGGTGCGACAGGAGCTGCAGGGGCAACGGGAGCAACAGGAGCAACAGGTACCACTGGAGTAACGGGCGTAACAGGTGCGACGGGTGCGACAGGAGCAACGGGAGAGACAGGAGTAACAGGTGCTACAGGTGCTACAGGAGAGACAGGAGCAACGGGAGAAATTGGGGCAACAGGAGCAACAGGAGCAACGGGTGAGACGGGAGCAACAGGAGCATCGGGTGCAACAGGAGCAACAGGTGCAACAGGAGCAACAGGTGCAACAGGAGTAACAGGAGCAACGGGTGAGACGGGAGCAACTGGGGCAACGGGAGCAATGGGAGAGACTGGTGCGACAGGAGCATCGGGTGCAACAGGAGCAACAGGAGCAACGGGTGAGACGGGAGCAACAGGAGCAACTGGGGCAACGGGAGCAACGGGAGAGACTGGTGCGACAGGAGCTACAGGGGCAACAGGTGCAACGGGAGCAACTGGAGCAACTGGAGCAACGGGAGCAACTGGAGCGACAGGAGCAACGGGAGCAACAGGAGCAACAGGAGGAACTGGAGCAACGGGAGCAACAGGAGCGACAGGAGCAACAGGAGCAACAGGAGCAACAGGAGCAACAGGAGGAACTGGAGCAACGGGAGCAACAGGAGCGACAGGAGCAACAGGAGCAACAGGAGGAACTGGAGCAACGGGAGCAACAGGAGCGACAGGAGCAACAGGAGCAACAGGAGCAACAGGAGGAACTGGAGCGACGGGAGCAACGGGAGAAATTGGAGCCACAGGAGCAACAGGAGCAACAGGAGGAACTGGAGCGACGGGAGCAACGGGAGAAATTGGAGCCACAGGAGCAACAGGAGCAACGGGTGAGACGGGAGCAACAGGAGCATCGGGTGCAACAGGAGCAACAGGGGCAACGGGAGTAACAGGTGCGACAGGAGCAACGGGAGCAACAGGAGCGACGGGAGGGACTGGTGCAACGGGAGAGACCGGAGCAACAGGAGGAACTGGAGCTACAGGAGTAACAGGTGCGACAGGAGCAACGGGAGCAACGGGAGTAACCGGGGCAACAGGAGCCACAGGAGCAACAGGAGCAACGGGAGTAACAGGAGCTACAGGAGCCACTGGAGCAACAGGAGCAACGGGAGTAACAGGAGCTACAGGAGCAACAGGAGCAGCGGGAGCTACAGGAGCCACTGGAGCAACAGGAGCAACGGGAGTAACAGGAGCTACAGGAGCAACAGGAGCAACGGGAGTAACAGGAGCAACAGGAGGAACTGGAGCAACAGGAGCAACAGGTGCAACAGGAGCAACAGGAGCGACAGGAGCAACAGGAGTAACAGGTGCCACTGGTGCGACAGGAGCTACAGGAGTAACAGGTGCCACTGGTGCAACAGGAGCCACCGGAGCAACAGGGGCGACAGGGGCAACGGGAACGACAGGCACCACAGGGAGTTTTGGGCAATTTCAGGTATCGGAGAACTCTCCTAATACCTCAGGAAGCTCGACTATTCCTATTGCTGCCGCAGCGACGACATTAAAAACGGTTACGATGACCAGTGTTCCTGCCGCAAGCCGGGTCTGGTTGACCGGGGTTATTGGTTGGCAGTCCACAGCCGGGACTATTGTTACGCAGTTTCAAATTCTGCGGGGGGCGACTGTTATTTATAGTACCAATCATCATGCGGCAGGTAATGGATTTTTCATAACGACACCTATTGATCATGTCGATTTGAGCCCCGGTACGGGGAATGTAACTTATAGTTTGAATGCTTTGACTATAACAGGGACGGCTAATGCGATAGGTGGTATTACTCTAACAGCGGCAATCATAAATCCTTAATTTTGTAGCGAGGTGGGGATGCTGGTTACTTTCAGCTTATGTATGATTGTCAAGAATGAAGAAGATACTTTAGATCGGTGTCTAGATTCGGTAGCGGAAATTATGGATGAGATCATCATCGTTGATACGGGGTCCACGGATCGGACAAAAGAGATAGCCCGGCGTTATACAGATTGTGTCTATGACTTCGAATGGATAGAAGATTTTGCGGCTGCTAGAAATTACACTTTCGGTTTAGCGACTCAGAGCTATATTTTTTGGCTGGATGCGGATGATGTGCTCGAGGAGCCGGATCAGATAAAACTGATGGAATTAAAAAATGCATTAGAGCCAGACATCGACACGGTTTCTATGGAATATCATCTGGCTTTTGACGAATTTGGAAATGTAACGAGCAAATTAAGGAGAAACCGACTTGTCAAAAGGGAAAATCATTTTCGTTGGATCGGTGCGGTTCATGAATATCTTGAGGTTTATGGAAAAGCAATTCATAGCGATATTGCTGTAACTCATCGGAGCGTCCGGCATGATAGTGACAGGAATCTTAAGATCTACGAGAACAGGCTTGAAAAAGGTGAAACATTTTCCCCGAGAGATATTTTTTATTTTGCCAATGAACTTAAGGATCATAGCCAGACTGAGCGGGCTATTCACTATTACGAGAAATTTTTGGATAGTGGGCAAGGGTGGGTAGAGGATTGTTATTCCGCCTGCGGGAGAATGGCGGATTGTTATCACATGCAGGGTGATCAGGAAAAAGAACTGGAGGCAGTACTTCGCTCCTTCCACTATGGAAAACCTAGAGCGGAGTTCTGCTGCAGACTGGGCTTTTATTTTTTACAAAATCAGAATTTGGAGACGGCTATTTACTGGTATACCCAAGCTACTTGTGACACCGACATTAATTCGCGCTGGGTTCTCAGCAACCAGGCTGTCTACACTTGGTTACCTCATTTACAGTTATGCGTTTGTTACGATCGGATTGGTAATTATGAGCTAGCTCAATTCCATAATGAAAAGGCAGCTGCATTTCGTCCGGAGGATCCGCGTATTTTATACAATCGGACTTATTTAGCGAAGAGGCTGTCTGGGGAAGAGGCACAAATAAATTAGACGAATCAACAGATTTTTTTTAAGAAGCAGGTGCATTTCCTGAAGATCGGGGTAATAAATAGATAGCAAGATCAGTGATTTGTTGATTCGTGCAGGAGGTAAGAATGAATATGGAACAACAACAAGAGACATCAGAGATGCAAGTTCAGCATCAGCAAGAAGATATACAGCGGGACGAGGAACGTATGCTAACGGTTGATGATATTTTAGAGTTTTATGCTGGCCGTCACTAGCGCTCTCTCTCAAAAAGGAGGTTATCATCATGATGGGATTTTTAATTGATCCACTTGAAACGGAGCAGGAATTGTTAAGCGAGGTATTACCTTACGAGTAATAACCGGCTCCAGGCTATATGTTCAATTCTGAATTTACTTTCAATCCATGGTTTAAGCGATAAGATGATTTCTGGATGTATCAGAAGTCATCTTTTTTAATGGGCGAAAAACAAAAAAACCACTTCCTTCCCATAAAATTGGGAGAGAGCGGTATTAAGTATGGTCGGAGTAGCGGGATTCGAACCTAAGGCCTCACCCACCCCAAGGGCGCGCGCTACCTGACTGCGCCATACCCCGATCCAAAGACGCAATAAGTCGCCGGTATAATAGCTTGATTATGCGGATTTGCGGGCATTGTACGATAGCCCGAGCGAATGGTTTGCGTCTCAAAATATCGTTTTCAACGTAATTATAGCGTATAGGCGCGCACCCCTGTGCTAACTTTTCGCGAGTAAACACAGCATTTTCTGCAGCGCATAAAGCTAACCCATCGGCTCATTTCTTGGAAATCTTCGGAGTGTGGGCGCTATTTTATTTGCTTCGATGTCCCAATTTGCGAAATTGCTGTCCGTATGTTTGTCAAATTGGGAATTATTCGAGGAGCGTATTATCATCTGAACAATTATAGCAACAGTGTTCGGCTACGAACTCATTCGCTATGCTCACAAATTGCTGAGAGTCTTCGCCGGGAAACAAGACGCGAGAACTATGACAATTGTTTGGCCAAACGATGAGCGAGTACGATCCGGACGACTGGGTGCTGTAATGCCTCGAAGCGGTAGAGCGTTCCGCAGACCGAGTATGACGACGTTTTGCAATACGTATCAACATGCGTGATCTGACGCACGGGGCCGAGATGGCTCTCGACGGATATGCTCGCGCTCTTTAGTGAGTGAGCATTGATTATTGTTTGTCGTTTCGGCAGCAGCTTCACGTGCTGATTGATGCATGTCGTCGATGTGGGAATTGCGGATTTTACGTACTAAATTACATAGGGCTTCGGCCTTTACGCATTGATTGACCAGATTATGTACCTTGCGATGAGTAAAGGGAAGGCTGCGTAATGTGGCAGCGAATCCGTACGAGGAATGGCGCAAGGGATTCGAAGCGGGCAACTAAATGAACCAGAAGCTATACTATATCTGGACGCCGAGTGAGCGTGGGAAGGCTGAGACCAAAGGAAATAATCCGGAGTCGGACCGAACGAGCAACGGTCTGACTCCGGATTAACGCTTCTTACCGCCGGGACCTCCTGATGAGCCGCTACCGCTCATAAATTGTGCAGAATGCAGCGAAAATATCTACGAAGGTGACGAGGCGGCGCGGACCAGCAAGGACGAATACAGTCATGACGAATGCCTGACGAAGTATTTGCGGAGGAGGTATGTATGGGAGCGCGGCGTTATTGGCGCGGGGGTGACGATTGATTGGAACTACGCGGAACACTGTTTATAGAGTCATGGAGCTTGCAGATGAGTGATCAAAATCTGCCTTCTAGCTTTATGGAAATTAACTTTTTGTTAAAAAACGTGATATAGATATCACCATGACCCATATTATTTATGCTGTTAGGGGCCGTATAGTAATAGACTTCCCTTACACCGTTTTCACTTAGATCGCTGTATGTTCGGTGTCCCTCCCCGCCTACTATATCCGTAACCTGAGTGTAGGTCATCCCGATACTCAGTTTCTCGTATTCAGACTCCGATAAGACACTATAAAAGAGCGGGTCCCAAAATTCTATACTAAAATTAATCAAAAGAAGTATCGTAACTACAATAATGAAATTAATTGTCATTTTAATTTTTCTCATATTAATATCCATCCTTCCTGAATTTCTATAGAGACAATTTTACAATCAATAATGGTTTGGTTGTAGGAAATATCTACCAGAACGATAAGGGGCGGATCATCATCAGATACGTAAAAATAGATACAGCGAAAAAGGAACGCACTCGACAACGCTTCGGGCGTCACTCCGCGACAGACACAGGATAAGTTACGCTAGATTCCAGAGGACATTATGGATCGCGGCGAGAGGATAGCGGCTGTACGCGCGCTACCGGGGTGCGTTTGAGGAACAGCAGATACCTCTTGTATTCTATAAAAAACAAAAAATTACCGCGTTTTTTACTTCGATGCTTAATAATTAGGTAATCCAGGTTATATTATATGAAGGAAGACGATTTGATCATAAGCGCAAACCGGAGTATCCCCCTGCTCTGAAGCGCATAAATACCTTGCTATGCTTTGAAAAATGTGATAAGATTTCTTTTGTTGTGAATTCGGTGGTCCGCTGCGGATGATGAAGGAAAACATGAGATTTTTCCGGAAGAGGCATGAACACCTGAGTGGAAGTGTAGTTACAGCTACTACCATCTAAATTTACGACAATGCCAATCATATCATGGGATTTCGGCATTTTTAAGAAGTGAATAAGGTAGCGTTCATATGTGAACTTGCTTATTGAAACGTGAACCACTCTCTTTTCAGACCATTACAATCTGAAGAGGGAGTGGTTTTTTTGTTGCTCAAATTTGCTATCAAGGATTTCCATGATGATGTGAAGTATCGGAACTTATCGCCAAAGACAATTAGCGGTTATCTTATGACGCTCAACGAGTTTCAAGAGTATGCATTTAATAATGAATTAGTAAATGTTGAGGATATACGCACTGGAACAATTCGGTCTTACCTGCTTTACTGTCGTGAGGAAAGAGGGAATAACCCAACAACAACTAATTCTAAGCTGCACACCTTGAAAGTATTCTTTAACTATTTGGAAAGGGAAGAAGTAATTCAATCCGCAAAACTGAACCCAATTAGAGGGATTATGTTTGCAAAAGAAGATATTCAAATTCAAACATTTAACGAAAATCACATAAAACAGATCCTTAACTACTACCGTAGAAGCAAGGACAAATATAGTTCCTTTTCAGCTTACCGAAATTACTGTATGGTAATTTTCTTCCTTGGAAGCGGAGCGAGACTTGGTGAGGCTGTTAATCTTAGGTGGAATGATGTGGACTTAGTTAATGGGGTACTTGTTCTTTATGGTAAGAAGAGGGAGCAATCCTCTATTCCAGTCACTGATAAGCTGATCAAGGAATTAGCTGAATATAAAGTATTCTGCGAGCAGCACTTTAAGGAGTCCTCTGATTATGTGTTTGTAACGGATGAAAATAAAAAGTTAGCTGTCGATACAGTAAAGACAATATTCAAGCGTTTAAAACGTGATATGAATTTTAAGGACGTACGATGCAGTCCTCACACATTCCGTCATACTTTTGCCAAAAACTACCTTATGAATGGCGGGGATGCGCTTAGCCTTCAGAAAATGCTTAGACATAAGCAGCTTGCCATGACACAGCGGTATGTAAATTTGTTTGGTACGGAGTTACGAAAATTGAATGATCAGTATAATCCTCTTCAACACATGGATATTTAAGAAAGCATCAATATTTCCGAGTTTCAAGCATCCCTATAATAAATCAAGCCCATTCCATTATCGGAGTGGGCTTTTTTTGTTTCTATGTATTTGCATATATTTACTTTAATCTTCAACCAATTTAAGCAACTTGCCTATATCTTTAATCTCTAACGCATCGGCAATCTTGGCAATCATCTCTAAGTTAATTTCATTCCTTGCATTTCTACATAATTGTGAGATGGCTGCTTGTCTGACGTTTGCTTTATCTGATAGTTCCATTTGAGTAATTCCCTTTTCTTTCATTACCTCTTTAAGTGTAATTATCACTTTCATGAATACCTCCGAATTAATATGTTGACATTATACGCTTGTGCGTTTAATATGAATTTATAACCGATAAACGCATAGGCGTATATAAAACATATCAGAATTTTAGGGAGTTGTATATATCTTCCTTAAATTACCTATGCAAAAATCAAATTTGGAGGTAATCAAAATGACTAAACTTATCAACAAAATTGTAGAATGGTGTGAAATCAGCCCGAAAGCAATCGTAATCATCGAACAATTGAATCACTTTATTAAAACGGAAGAAGATTGCATCAAGTTCATCCATGAATTTGAAGCCCGTCAATTATGGAAAGATCCGAAGAAACCGTTTAAGATGCTTCACTTGGCCGAGGAAATCGGAGCTTACCATTACCCAAGTAAATCGCTTGATGAACTACTTGCAATGGACACAAGAGCAGCGCTGGAACATCTGTTCATGGAGCCGATCAACTGGGGTAAACTGCAACGATTTAATAAATCTAAATTAAACTTTGTTGATATCTTTACTATGAAGCAGCAACAACCAAAAATGAGATATATGGAGGTGTTCATCTATGCTTAATGTCGTTGATGATATAATCTTTGCTGCTCAGGATAAAATGAAGAGACTTGTAAAAGAAGCATCAGATAGGCAAACAACACTGGAGAGGAGGCTGGAGATCAGAAAGGAACTAACACAGTTGAGGAGGATTAAAAGAAGGTTAGTGTATACCTATTGACGGAATAAAATAAAGGAGTTAAAATGAAAGTCAAACAAGGTCAAACATTTTATAAACTAATATAACCCTTGACTGTTTAGTCAAAAGGTAGTATTTTAGATTTGTATTAACTTTTTTGGGGGTGATTCAATTGAGCTATCTTGTCTATATGGTATGTTTCGTGTTTCTTATATACCATATAGCCTAAATATATAATAATGTGCTTGTCCCACTTTGTCAACGCTCAACACAAAATTAAATTAAGAGAGGAATTATTATTTTATGAATAAAGATATTACTGAGTTCAATACGCTTAACCAAGAGGAGCAAAAACAATATTATGAGATTCTTTGGTGCTGGATTCAATCGCATGATTTGACATTTGATTTGTATAAGTTTCTGAAACAAGAAGAAGCAGACAGTGTAATAGATGTTTCGAAATTCTTTGCTGACTATAAGGAATACATTAATGATGAAGCAAATGATTTTGAAGCATTTTACAACAATGAGCCAGAAGAACATCGAAAGTATAAGCAAGCGCTTGATAGATTAGAGTGCAGTAAGGATAATGTCATGCAGATTGTAAACAAAGTGGGGAATATCTATAGATTCAAAACAAAAAATGAAGATACTGAAATGATTAAGGCATTACTGCAATTGATTTGTGGGCTGATTGGTAAACCTTACCCTAAAGATAGATCAAACGTTGTTTATTTACAAAAATTATTACATTAAGAGAAACGGCAGTACATAAGCAAAATAAAACATAAAACATAACATGCAGGATCTTTACTGGCCCTGCTAAACAATAAATGAGAGAGGAATAAATAAAGGCTTGAAGATTGAAAATTTATCAGTTGGCTTTGTGGCTAAAAATTATAAGGAACTTTGTACTAAACTGAATGAAGACGTAAAGAATGGGAAATCCAAAGTTTTGCAGCTTGAAAGGTGGAAATGTTACTTTGACTACGACAAAAAGGGAAACAGTTTTATCATAACAGAGATATTTGACAATCCTAAACCTCTTCCTACTCGTGGTGGCAATAACATCACTCCTTATATTGCAGATGTAAAAGGATTGATCATCCAATTACTATTATATTCTGGAGACAATAGAGTATTGCTTCCTAAAAATAGATTGCTGGTTGCCTTGAACATGATAAATGATAACTACCGAATAGGTAAAAAGGATATCAAAGGGCTAAGTAAACAAATCAACATAAAAGAAATTGATATTTATGACTTCTATAATACTACTGATGATTTATTAGGGAGGAATGTTGAGAAGGCATTGAATGAATTACAAAATACAAGGGCAATTTATTGGAGCAAAGTATTAATGATATGCAAGAATAACGAGCTTAGGGAAGCTACAAATGAAGAGTACAATTTAATTTTAAAAGTCCAAGTAGATGTTTTAAATGAAATGGGATATACAGGATTAGTTGAGGTGTTTAAAAAGGGAGTTACCGAAACATTCACAAATAGAACTAATAAGATACTTAATCGAATAGCAGGAATTGATTACATATACGAGGCTTATAGAATTCATCTAAATGAAGATAGATTAGTAGAAGTTTCTGAAAAGATGAGTAAGGATGAAATAAAGACAAAGGGTAAGATATTGAACAATCAGATTAAGGATAGAATTAAAACAAATTCGGTTAAAAGAAAAGCACGGATATTAGAAGTGTATGATGAGTGGTTTGGCTTGCCCAATGAAAAAAAGTCATACCGTTTAGATGATAATTATCTTGAAAAGCAGTTTAAATTAGCTGATGTACTAATTGATATTGAACACCCATCAATACTTTGAACCATACAAAGTTGGCACTTCTAATTCCTATAATATAATACTAAATACTTAATAGGAGTTTAAAGTGCCAAGTTTAATATCCGTTTCGTGAATCCCAATCGCCAGTGAAGGGGGTGAATTTGCCGTAAGGCAAAGAGGGGGATGGTGCTGGCAGGTCGGATGTTTCTCGATTACTTTTATAGCACTGCGATAGCAGGGATAAAAAAGTATGAGAAAATATCCGAGTTGGTCAAAACAGCATCCCCTAAAAACTAAAAGATAAAACCTTTAAAGGCACGTCACAAAAAGCTAACGCTATTTTGTTCCGTAGTCAGCCTAACGGCTGACTTCATTAAAGATTCATCTTCAACATTAACCTATGAAGGGGGATTATTAAGATGAAAAAATTAAAATCACACTATTATAAATTAAAAGGAGAGCAATACTATATTGACAAAGCCAAATACACAGTACCGCTACAACCGTAAAGCTAAACATTTTCAAGCTACAAACCCAAATCATAAACCTTCACGCAAACTTGAGCCATACTTAAACGTTGAGAAGCAATGGATTCCAATAGATGAGATTGTTGTTCCTGATTATGTTCGTCAGCGTATTGATTCTTATTTGATGTATAGAGACAACAACCCACGTAAACATCGAGAAACAAGTAAACCGCTGTACTGGATAGAGTTAAAAGTATCATTAGATTACATAACAAGAGTATTAAAGAAATATTTTAGGTTAAAGGCTAATCAAGAACTGCAAACAGTTGATGACCGATTAGATTTGGTTGAGTTGGTATTAGATCAATCGCTTGCCGATTTGAAACTTGCCTATGGTGATACAGATGATATAAATGAGCAAGATTGCACAGTTGTTGGGGACTATTTAATTGATTACACATCAAGATACTTATATAAAGACTTCTCTGACAAATACATGAAGGTTATTGATTTGTTGGTTGATTATGTGATTGCTGCAGGTGTTAGTAGGGAGGAAAAAGCACAGCAGAACTTTGAGGATAAACACCAGAGCACTGAAGATATACTTAAAAAGGCTTACAAGGATGAAGATGATGATTTTTGTGTTGACGATCACCTAAAAATCAGGGATGAGGCAACCGAAAAATTAGCGAGGAATTACAAAATCAGAGACAAACCATTAAAAAAGTATCCGCTTGCTCCTGTGTGGTCAGATTATGAACAGTTAAAAGTTGATTATTGTGATATGACGGACGAACAAAAAGCCCAATATGACAATATGCAAGCATTGTATGCGGAAGCAAAAAAATTGCCAAGAGGAAGCCACAAACAGAAGCAGCTTAACACAATGGCAAAAGATATAAAAGATGCTTTAAGGCAGCAAACTGCATATGAGGTTGGGCAATCACCAACAAAGAAGAAGGTAGAAACAAATTTAGTCCAACTGACTAATCAGAAGATTTTTGAACATATAGATTTTACAAACCAAGCACATATATTAGCACTAATTAATCATTACTACATATTATGGCTCACATATCATAACCAACCTGGAAGCGAGTTTTACATATTATTGAAAGAGTTTAAAGAGAATGTTGAGAAAGTGAAGTTGGCAAGACGTAACCATTACGATATTTTAAACGCTTGGCTTTACAACGGATCTGATGACAAAAAGAATGCGGAATACTTACGAATGGATACAGAGAAAATGAACCGAACACTTAAAACATCTATTTCCAAGAAAGTTTCTGAATACTTTCAGAAAATGTCGGGTTTTTAAAAACTGGAATTAATATATAATATAGGGAGTAATTTCCTTATATCTAGCGTTTTTTTTCATGATTTGTATTCTCCAATCCTCTCGGACACCTCTTCATGGGGTGTCTCTTTTTCTCTCTTTTATTTCATATTTGAATTACAAAATTAAACTTAAAAGGAAGGTGTTAGAATTGTTCACAGAAGAACAGCAACAACATATTGATCAACTTATTGCTGATAAAAAAGCAACCTGGGAAGCCGAGCAATTAGCCCCTGTAATTGCTGAAAGGGATGAGTTGCTCCAGTATGCCCCTAAACAAAAGACTAACGAACAAAAAGAGATCGAACAGTTAAAAGCACAATTGCAACATCAGAAACTTGTTTCTAGTTTGGAGAAGGCGAACTTATCAGATTTCGTTGATTTTTTGGATGTTCAAGATGATGGGGAAGTCCAGGCGAAGATTGAAAAATTGAATGCAGTGCTGGAAGCCAGAAAGCTAAGTAACAACTATGTACCAGATAATCATAAACAGACAAGTAAATACGAACAAGCTGCCCAAAAGGGAGACACGGTAGGAATGTTACAAGCCAAACTAAATAAATTGTTTGGTTAATTAAAATACATAAAAAGGATGATTAATCAATGTTTCATTCAAAAAATTATCTTCATGATGAGTCGATTTCTCTTGATAAAGAGATCACAAAATTAGGAGTACAACAAACACCTCTAACTTCGCTACTGATGGGCTTGGGTAAGGTAGGTAAAATTAATGCCCCTGCCCATACATGGCGAGAGGTTACCTTGGATAGCACAGACGACATCGGAGCAGTAGAGGGTAACAAGGATATTCAGTTTTACCAATCTCAAAGAGCGCAACTATCCAACTATGCAGAAATTTTTCAAAAGGGCGTATCTGTCAGCGGTACTGTTCAAGCAATGTCGGGTAATGCTATCAACAATCAATTTGCGCAGGAAACAAATGACCGTTTACTAGAGTTAAAAATGAATCTAGAGCGCAAATTGACAGAAGGTTCTAAAAATGATGGATCAACAGCCCCCTACATCCGAAGAATGCAAGGAATTGAAAATTGGGTAGATTCGGCAAATGTTGTGACTGGCCCAGCAATTGAGGAATCAATTATTGAGGTAGTCAAAAAATTATGGGCTAATAGTGGCTCTGGTTCGTACATTGGGCTTGTAAATGCACCGATCAAATCTGAATTGGACAAACTTTATAAGGATGCATATCACTATGTAAGCCAAACAAACACCTTTGGGATCGTGGTCAATAGAATCCAGACCTCATTCGGCAACGTTGATCTCATCCTTACACCATATGCAAGTGACAATAAACTAACAGTGTTTGATGTGAATGATCTGAAAATTGAATTCCTGCGACAGCCTCAGTTCCAGCCGCTTGGAAAGCAAGGAGACGCAACAGAGGGCTTTGTTGTTGCTGAAGCTACATTGTATGTAGCAAGTCCGAAAAAGGTTGCTCAACTCGTAACACCTTAATACATAACCTTGTGAGGGTGGGTTTATCCCACTCTCTTATTTATTGAGATTATTTCAAATGTGAAGGAGGGTCAGAAGTGCATGAGGATCGGATTAAATGGAGATTGGAGAGAATCACCAAAAAACTTACCTTGACGGAAATTGCAAATCATATCAATAAATCAGTGTCCTACATATGCGGTCATGAGAATGGACGTTTGAATCTGTCCGAAGAACAATATAGCAAATACGTTAATTACATAGCTAGTCATGACAATAGATAAAATTAAAAAAGGGGAAATAGAAAATGAAAAATATCGTGTTCACACTTAAAAACGGAACTAAAACGACAGGATTAAAATTCTCAGATGAATTGGTTCAACTAACCGTTAAAGGTATCCTAGATGGTGAAGATCTAGAGTTTAAATATCATGACGGAACAGAGGTAATCATTAAAGCCGAGGACATTGCCAGTTTCGAGGTAGTGCTGTGAGTCTTTGTATAGCAACCAACTACGATAATAAATTTATCATCGCTGCTGATGGTAGAGGAGTTTACGAAGGTGAATCCGGTACATATATCAATGTGTCGGATTCGGTTCAAAAACTGTTTGTAATTGATGGTAAGGTGATATTTATACATGGAGTTGCTTCCTATAATTTGGACGTAATTAGTCAATTAAAAGAATCTGAGAACATTAATCATGAATATATTACTACTGTTTGCCGTGATGTGTTCGATACATACAGAAAAGAGAAGCCGATTAAAAGGTGGATTAAAGAATGTAAATCTGGAGCGGTAAAGAGTGCGATTCCAATTTGCTTGACTGTGTTTGAGTATGTTTCAGGTGAATTATATTTTACAGTCTTTACGCCTGAAAATAATTTTGTTCCTAACGCTCAACGATTGAAAAATGGTCAAACGTTGTATCAGGGCATCAAACAAAATGAAGCAAGGGAACTAATGAGAAGTAAAGAGTTTGGTTTGGTTTCTAGTGTTGATGGATATAGTGACAAGGTTCTAAAAGTATATAAAAGGCTTGAACAGTCCTTTATTGAAGTCGGTGGTAATGTCACTTTGATTACAATGTCTGATAAAGGGATTGAACAGGCAGAAAGAAATTATGAATTCGTTGAAGGGTCTAAAGTTAGTTTGATAGGCAAAAATGGAAAGGTAATGCTAGATGAAGAGGGACTATTACAAACCGACACTTTACAGGAAGCCGACAATGTGGATTCAACGCACCCTTTAAAACTCAAATTTTATATTGATGATGATGTGATGCGGATTGATCGGGTTAAATTGAGTTTTAGCGTAGAACGGTTTAGGGCATATAGTCGTTCTATTGCTTCCGGTGGAGGGAGTACGGTCACATCTTCCTCTGGTGGAGGAGAAGTAACCACAACAACTAGAGAAGCGATTAATTTGACATCAACAAGGCCAGAGAATATAAACGGTTCAACGCAAACCGAAGGAACATATATAGGAACAGGGGGGCATAACCACGGCATACCGCCAGGGACAGTTTTTAAAGATATAGACGGCGTACCCAGAACATGGGTAGCATCGGGAAACCATTCGCATCCAATAAGCTTGCAATCACATAGTCACAGCATTGTAATGCCCGAACATGATCACAGAGTAACAATCCCCGTTCATAGTCATTCTGTTTCAATCCCTCCCCATTCACACGGCATTGATTATGGAATTTATGAAAGTACGTATGCATCTGGAGTAAGAATTTCGGTTGATGGTGTGATTAGAGGAAGTCAGTATTATGCTGATTCAAATATCGATCTAACTCAATGGATAACCACACCAGGTTGGCATACAATCGAATTATCATCCACTCAATTGGGAAGAATTAACGCAAGTTTATATATAAAGTCATTTGTTGGATCGGGCGACTAGTGGTCGCTCTTTTTGTATTGAAAGGATGGAAGAAAAGTGAACATATATGAAGCATTACGGGGCGTTCCAGATAAGAAACGTCTCTATTTTCAATGGAAATTTAAATTGAATTTTGATCAAACAAAACAGCCGAAAAATGAATCGGAATTTTTAAAAATGGTTGGAAGTAAAACCATGAACGGATATATCGCTTGGGAAAAGTCAGAGGAATATAGAAATCTGGTTGCAATATTATTGAATACTCGATTTGATACCGACTTAGAAGAAATATATGACTCTCTTTCTGTCAAGGCAAAAGAGGGTGACGAAAAAAGTATTAAGTTACTTCTTCAAATAGGGAAAGAGATTAAAGGATTTGCGAAGGAAGCTATAAAAGGGTTGAATCAACAGGACGATGAAGAAGATGAGTTGGAAATCTAAGAAAGGAAAATGTAAATGGTTTTAACAAAGAAGCAAAAGATAGACAAGATAATTAATTCGTTTCCTCTGTTCTGTCGGAATTTCGTTAAAATTGTTAATAATGACGGGGAACTTGTACCATTTGTATTAAATGATCAACAACAGCATTTTATAGATAATGCAGATAAATACAGTCTGATACTGAAGCCAAGGCAGCTAGGGTTTACGACAGCTTCACTTGCATATTGTTTGTGGATGGCGATAACCAATCCGAATACAAACTATTTAATAGTTTCATACAAGGGTGATAGTGCAAAGGATTTGTTCGCTAAGTTAAAGAAAATGAATCAACATCTACCTAGGAATAAATACAATATATTTCCCTCAACTGTTAGAGATAACCGTGATGAACTGGTACTAAGTAACGGTAGTACCATCCGCAGCACAACCACAGGAAATAAAGACCTGGGGAGAGGCATGAATCTTATGTATGTTTTATTGTCGGAGGCTGCTTTTTATGATGATCTGAATGGAATATTGTTGTCATTAGAACCGGCACTTCAAAAGACAGAGCGAAGTAAAATAGTACTGGAATCTACAGCAAACGGATTTAATGACTTTCAATTACTTTATGATAGAGCAACAAAAGGAATTAGTAAATATAAAGCGTTCTTCTTCCCCTTCTATTCCTCCGCTTATGAAAAACAATTCGCCTATGATATCAAAGAAGCCGTGAAATGGTATAAATCCTCTAACAAAGGACAGCGACTAAGTGCAAAGGATTTAGGCAAGGAACAGAAACAATTATATGAATCGGGTTGTTCCCTTAATATGCTGATGTGGCGTGAATACATATTACAAGATAAGGATAAAAATCAATTTTATCAGGAGTATCCAGCTACAGATATACAAGCATTCATTAATACTGGTAGGTCAGTATTCGAACAAACTAAAATTGCAGATGCTATAAATTATGTACTTCCTCCACTGCCGAAAGAGGAAATTTTAAAGCATGATAATTTCCCAGATGTTTTAAAACAATACATAGGCAAGGGGTTAGAAATATATAATTTACCGAAGCCGAAACAGCGAATGTTTGCAGGTGTTGACGTTGCGTCAGGTAGTGTGAACGACTATTCTACAATGTCTGTTTTTGGTGCGGATGGTCAACAATATGCTTCATTTTATCGGAATGATATACCTGTATATAAGTTTGCTGAAATAGTCCGAGAGATTGGACTATTTTTTAATTACTCGTTTATCGTTGTCGAGCGCAATGGATTTGGTACTAGTGTATTAGAGCGATTAAGAGAAGGAGAACAGCCATATCTCAATTTATTTAAAATGCGATATTTTGACAAAGGTAAATCGAGGCTTCAACTTGGATGGAACAGCAATTCAGTTACAAAAAACAAGGCTGTGACGGATGCTAAAGAAATGTTTGAATGTCAATTAGTACAGATTAATTGCAAAGAGACGTTGAAACAAATGCAAACATTTATTGAAAAGGGAAACAAAACGGAAAATAAATCTCGATCCGATCATGATGACTTAGTCGATTCATTTATGTACGCATTGCAGGGAATAAAAGCTAATAAATACTATGTTGAGGTGGCATAATGTACGAGGAATATTGGTTTGTTGAAGAAGTCAACAAGTTTGGAAATAAGCAGCGAATAAATGAGATTTTAGATATCAAAGAGTATATAAGCGGGAAACATAGAATACTGAACAAGCCAAATTATAATTATAATGGTCAAGTCTTTGAACCGAGAAAAATTGTTCTGCAGTATGCTAAGACTATCCTTAATTTTGGTGTTGGTTATGTTATGTCTAAACCAATCACATTGACAGGAGATAAGGTTGTTACCGATGCAATTAAACGGCTTTATAAACGAGGTAAATACAATCAGATTGATTATGATATATTAGATAAAATGACCAAATACGGGTATGTTGCTGAGTATGTTTACATTGACAAGGATAAACAGATTAAATCAAAGGTACTAGATCCTGCAGATTGCCATCCAGTATATGATAATCATGGGGAATATACCTCTTTAATTGAACATTATTGTGTGGAGAATATCGATTATTATAATGTTTATTTGCCTGATAGCGTTGATAAATACACGAATGAAGGCGGAGAAGTAAGGCAAGTAGCAAGTCATAACAATCCTGGAGGCTTGCCTATCCTTTATCATAATCAGGATGAAATCGGTTATTTAGGGCGTTCAGACTTATATGATATTCTACCTTTACTCGACAATATGGAGGACCTAATAAGTAAAGCCATTGATGCATACTATCACTACATTTCAGGCATTCCTGTAGTTAAGGGGCAACAACTTAAAGGTGATGGAATACCAAAGGATATTATTGGTGGTGGAATTGTTCTTGATGATAACGCTGATTTCTTCTTTGCTCAAAATAAGTTTGATTATCAAGCGTTTGAAACATTGTATAAAACTTTGACCAGTGCTTTGCTAGATATTGCCCACGTTCCAGCGATTAGCATGAGTAAAACGGATATCTCAAATTTGAGTGAAGTTTCAATACGCCTATTGTTCCAATTGGCCGATTTGAAAGGGGCTTTAAATAGTAAGTTCTTGCGTCATGGTATTGAACAAAGGTTTGAAAAGTTCAGAACATTGCTTGCTTCAAGCGGTGTAAAGTTTACAGATGATGAATTCGATACTTTGGGAATTGTGTTCCAGTATGCGAGACCGAGCAACGATAAAGAGATCACAGATAACTTAAAAGTATTGTATGAGATTAAAGGGCTAAGCCTAGAAACATTATTAGAGTATAATCCATATGTAACAGATGTACAGGGCGAGTTGGAAAGGATTGAACAATTATCATAATGTGATTGAGTGAATAATTTATAGTAATCGTGAATGCAAAGGACTTTATATAGTTAGTATTAGTCAAAAATTTCACGCTTGTTATTATATAAATTAGTATCAGGTACTAAACCATTTATATTATATGTATAAAGGTAGCCGAATTTTTAACCTTTTCATTCGATTTTTTAGCGATTTCTTGTCTTTCTATCCTCTTCCGTCCAATTCCCCGATTCCTAGGCCTATCTGCTATATAAGATACCTTGTATACCATATAGAACCCTTTCTGATGTAGATAGTGGTCTGATTTTCAACTAATTAATGGTAATTAGGCCTATTCTGCTGCTGATTTGTACTATCTTACACTTTTTTGATAATGGAATGGCGTAGATCAGGGCTGGAGTGCAAAAAGACGATACCCCAAATTTGAAACGAGGGCCTGTAGCATGTCATTTTTCACATGAACGAAAAAAATAGAAAAAGGAAAATATACCCTCCTGACGAATGGTACATATATAACTCATTAGGAGGGCTTTCCTATGGCCTGGAATAAATCCGGTTATCATAACAATTTTGATAAGCAGCAAATGTTCTTTATCTCAAAGCAAGAAGAACAGCGTAAAAATGGAGAACGAAAACGAGATCAAGCAATCAAGGAGGAATTGGAAGCATGTAACAGGGAGTTCACTTTGATTCAGGGTTACATGAAATCAGAAGATTGGGCTTATATATTCTCTGCTCAGGATGGTAGTAATTCTCCCATTACAATGAAATTCAGAAATATCATTAGTAATGATGAGGCAGAAATTACTGTTCAACATAAGGATAATATTGATTTTGTTCGGCAGTTTATAAATGAAAAACTAAATAAAGAATAGTTCCTCTTGACCACTATCCTAATTTTTTGTCTAATCCTATGTACCTATATTGTCGGTAATGATATGATTGTGGAAAATATTAGGTGTGAGGGAATGTGAAAATGAAAAAGTATTTATTTCTCACTTTATCATCATTAGCCATTTTATCTGGATGTGGAAACGTTGCGAGTGATAAGATTAATGTTACTAAAGTAAGTGATGTTTCGATTCAAACTGAAGTAGCAAAACAAACCACTCCTGAAAAGACGAAGCTTCCGTCAGAAGTAATTGCGCTAATTACAAATGGAAAATGGGAAGAAGCTAAAGAGGCACTCGAAAATGAAGAATATAAAAATGCTGAAAATTATAATGAATTATATTCATACGTGGATGCTAGATTTGATTACATAACTGAAAAGGCAACTGGAAAAATATCGTATGAGCCTATATTGAAAAAGTTAAATATGATTAATCTTGAAGCGTATAATGGTAATTTTAAAGCTGAAATTACAGAGTTTAAGGATGCCTTTAATAAAGAAAGATTGGGTCATTATGATAAATTAACTGAACAAAGTAAGCAAAAAGGGAAAGAGGAACAGATTAGAATTGATGAAGAATTTGAAAAGAAAATTAAAAGTGGTAACTACGATGATTACTCAGAAATTGCTATTGCAACCATTATGAAGATTGATGAGGATACTGAAAGTCGAATGATTTATTATTTTGCTCAATCACAATTGTCACTTCAAGAAAATGATAAAGAAATGATGATGTACTATTTAGTTAATATACCTATGGATTATAATGGTAGGTTTTCTGATATATTCATGAAAAAGAAGCTTAGTATTCAATCAAAAGAGAAATGGGAAGAAGCGGAAGCGTATCAAAATGAACTTGACAGGGCCATAAGAATTGAGAATTCCAAACGGAATCCAGCTATTGGAATGTCTGCTGATGAGGTTAGAAAATCTAAGTGGGGAAGCCCAGAGGATATTAATAAAACAACTACAAAGTATGGAGTTCATGAGCAATGGGTTTACTCTAATTATCGTTATATCTATTTAGAAGATGGAGTAGTTACAGCCATTCAAGATTAATTCAATTAACCGCCAATCAAGGCGGTTTTTTCTTTTTCCTAAACTCATTTCCAGATTAGAAATAACTCAACGGTGCTCAACCTTTGAGAAATGAAAACTCAATCGCATTTTACGATTTAGATTAAAACTCACTAATGAAACGTCATTTAAATCAAAATAAAAGGAGCAATCAATATGAATAATCTTGAACGCCTTAAATTAGAAATCCAACAATCTGGTTTCACCGATTCCGAATTATCAATTTTCCTAGAGGAATCCAATCTATCCCCTACCGTTACATATGATACTTCATCGAATGAAAGCAAAAGGGCTATTCTTCAAACTGCATTATCCTGCTTGGAAGCCATCGCAAACAATCCGAATTACTTCAAGAACATGAAAATTGATGATATGACTGTTTCGTCATTCGCAGAATCAATCACGAACCGCATAGATCAACTTGAACGCAAACTAAGAAGCATGACAATTAATCAATCTGAAACTGGTTCTAGCACTTTTATGTTGTTCAATCGCTAAGGGGTGATATGATGATTAATTTATTCGATAATGGAACAGATGATTTTCAATTCTTGCTGGATCAAATGGGTTCAGATGTAACGATTCGTGACAACCAAGTTAGGGCGTTAATCACGAATACGAACCTTGAACAAAACTATGATGATAAGAAAATCACTTCCCTATCACCATTTAGCCGTGGTGATATTGTTGTTTATAACGGTAAAAAGTATCTAGTCATATCAGAAGTGAATGAAAAACGTTACAACAAGTTCAAAGGAATCATGAGGTTCCTTCCTCATACAATCATAGTTAATTCAGAGAGTCTATTTTATACTCTGGATTGCTATATTAATACAACAGATTTAGGTATAACTACTGGGAAGGTACTTACACTAGCAGATGGGGAGATAATTGTAAATTGTAGTAATTACTCAATGGATTCTAACCTTAAATTAGGTGCTAGGTTCTTGCTTAATGGTCAGGCGTGGAAAGTGACCGGGGTAGATGATTTTAGCCAACCTGGAATGGTTGCTTTAACTTGTGCTAAGGATTCAAGTCTTCCATCAGACGATTTAATTAATGGTATCGCTGGAGGATTAGATATTAAGGTTAAGTTCGACAATAGTAATTTTGATGTGATCGTTGGCAATACATATCAATTGACCTGGACAAGCACAAACAACGCACCAGTACGCTTTGTATCGTCTAACCCTGATGTGGCTATGGTTGATGCTAACGGGCTTATAACGGGGCTTACAGCCGGTAATGTGACGATTACAGCGCATCATGCACAGTTAGAACAGATTAAAGAAACAATTACATTGACGGTTAAAGATGTGGCTGTTTCCTATACGTTAGAGATTACCAGCAGTAGTAAACCGGGAGAAGTCACAAAAGGACGAACTAAAACATATGAAGCGATTGTTAAACAAGGTACAGATGTTGTAAGCGAACCAGTAACATGGAAAATTACAGCCGATAGCCAGACAGGTGCAACAACCTTTGCAAAAATAACAAGTCAAACGGGAACATCATGTGTTGTGTCTGGTGATGCTCTTGGATACGTACAATTAAAAGCAACTTTGGTTAGTGATACGACAGTATTTGCTTGGCAACGAATACAGGTTAAATCAGCAATATAATGAATAAATTAATGCTAATACGTTTATATTTATAATAGGTAACTTGAACACTATCTTTTAATTTCTTATGAACCCTTTACTCTTGATAATGAACCCCCTATAATTTTTATTAGTGGAATGAAAAGTTAGTGGTCATTTCCTTCTTAAAATGAAGAAATTTATCTCACTTTGCATAGCTCTGAAGCGCATAAATACCTTGCTATGCTTTGAAAAATGTGATAAGATTTCTTTTGTTGTGAATTCGGTGGTCCGCTGCGGATGATGAAGGAAAACATGAGATTTTTCCGGAAGAGGCATGAACACCTGAGTGGAAGGAGGGAGTCATAGATGAATATCGTTCAAGCGATTACGCAAGAACAACTTCGCAAAGATCTTCCGAGCTTTCGTCCTGGTGACACTTTAAAAGTGTTCGTAAAGGTTATCGAGGGAACTCGTGAACGTATCCAGTTGTTTGAAGGTGTTGTTATTAAGCGTCGCGGCGGAGGAATCAGCGAAACTTTTACAGTTCGTAAAATTTCGAATGGTGTAGGTGTGGAAAGAACTTTCCCGCTTCATTCCCCGAAACTCGATAAAATCGAAGTGGCTCGCCGTGGTAAAGTGCGTCGTGCGAAGCTGTACTATCTTCGTGAACTTCGCGGTAAAGCAGCGAGAATTAAAGAAGTACGTCGTTAATTCATTAACGATCAGGGGGGGCTTGGTTGAACAAGCCCCTTTACTATTTTTAAAAACAGTGATACGTTACATATTCCTTAACAAAGAGAGGTCAGGATCCATGGAGCATCAAGTTCAATCCGAGCAATCGGTCCCGTCGGACTCCCCGCAGGACCCGCCCAAGAAAGAAAAGAGCGAGGCGCTTGAGTGGTTGAAAGCTATTGTCATCGCCGTCGTACTGGTCCTCCTGATTCGCTGGCTTTTCTTTGCACCGTTTATCGTTGACGGTCCATCGATGCAGCCGAATTTCCATACCGGAGAAAGAATTATCGTGAACAAGATTATCTATGATATTCGTGGTCCGAAGCATGGGGAAGTCGTCGTATTCCATGTGCCTTCCGAAGGACGTGATTTTATCAAGCGGGTGATCGGGGTTCCCGGGGATGAGGTTAAAGTTGAAGGGGATACGGTTACAGTCAACGGTCAAGTGATTCAAGAAACATATATTCAAGACGTTCTGAATGAGAAACATAACAATAATGAACTATACAATATTGAAGCCAATTTCCCGAATGAACAAGTGCCGGAAGGTACTGTGCCGGAAGGATTTGTTTTCGTACTCGGGGACAATCGTTCCAATAGTACGGACAGCCGAAGAATCGGATATGTGCCTTACGGGGATATCATTGGGCGAGCCGATCTCGTCTTTTGGCCTCTGAAAGATATTGAGTTTATAAAACATTAAAAGACATCCGGTTGGGGTGCCTAATCGGGAGCTAGAGGTGAAAGAGCATGACAATTCAATGGTTTCCCGGACATATGACCAAGGCGCGGCGTCAGATTCAGGAAAAGCTGAAGCTGATTGACGTGGTAATTGAGCTGGTGGATGCACGACTTCCTTTATCCAGCAGAAATCCGATGATCGATGAAATTTTGCAAGGAAAACCTCGCTTGATCGTACTGAATAAATCGGATCTTGCCGATCCTTCGGTAACAAGACAGTGGATTGATTATTTTAAGCAAGAAGGTCATGTGGCCATCCAAGCAGATGCATCAAGTGGGCAAGGGATTAAGGAAATCCCGCAAATGGCCAAGGAACTCATGAAGGAAAAGATAGAGAGACAACTGGCGAAAGGGATTAATCCCCGAGCGGTTCGTGCATTAATTGTCGGGATTCCAAATGTCGGAAAGTCTACGCTGATCAACCGCTTGGCCGGACGCAACATAGCCGCTACAGGCGACCGTCCCGGTGTAACCAAAGGTCAACAGTGGATTAAAGTGGGAACAGAGATGGAACTGCTGGATACTCCCGGAATTCTGTGGCCGAAGTTTGAAGATCAGAATGTCGGTTACCGGCTGGCGCTTACGGGCGCGATCCGCGAGGAAATTTTGAATGTAGAAGACATCGCCTTTTTTGGCGTTAAATATTTGGTGAAATATTACTGGGAGCCGTTCAAGGAACGGTTCGATTTGAAGGATCAGCCTCAGGATTTTGAGAATCCGGATGAGATCGTAGCCGTTATGGAGGCGATTGGACGCAAGCGGGGCTGTATCGTCAGTGGCGGACGCGTAGATCTCGAGAAAGCTTCGGGAATTCTGCTCCGCGAGCTTCGGGCCGGAAAACTGGGCAGATACACTTTGGAAGCACCTTATTGATTTGAACGACATGTCTTCCAATTGATGGGAAGAACGACAAGTGATTCAAAACGAGCAGGCGTAAAATCCATATGGGTTTTACGCCTTTTTTACGCTGAAAATGGATATTTCTGCAGCTTGCTTCTCTCAAAATGGGGGCTGCTTACCGATATTAATAATATATAGTAATGTATCATCTCAGATAGCTTCCAAATCATTACCAAAACCAGATGGTTGGCGGCCCGGATGAACTTGATAAAAACGACCAAGATAAGTAAGCTTGTACTTAGGTTCGGGATTTGAAGGAGGAACTATGAGTGATTTGTTAATGTACGAAAAAGAGTACTGGCAGTCCTATCCCCATATTGCGGGCATTGATGAAGTGGGACGAGGATGCCTGTTTGGCGATGTAGTGGCTGCTGCCGTTATTTTGCCGCAAGGATTAATACTCGAGGATGTAAATGACTCCAAGAAACTGAGTGCAAAGAAGCGCGATCATTTATATGACATTATAATGGAACACGCGGTTGCGGTGGGCATAGGCTTTTCCGATGCGGATACAATAGATCGAATTAACATCAAACAGGCTACGCGTCTCGCTATGAAGCAGGCGGTGGAGCAGTTGGCCGTTGTGCCGGATTATTTGCTGATTGATGCGGAAAAGGTGGATACGCAAATTCCGCAGCTTTCGGTGATCAAGGGCGACGCTACGAGTCAGTCCATTGCGGCTGCTTCGATTGTCGCTAAAGTTACGCGGGATCGGCTTTGCCAGGGAGAATGGGATGCACGTTATCCGGAGTACGGGATTGGGATACATAAAGGATATGCCACGAAGCTGCACCGCGAGCAAATCCAAGCGTTAGGGCCTACCCCCATGCATCGTAAAAGCTTTATGCGCAATTTGTTTGTAGAGGAACAAACTCTATTTTAAGTGCGAGTTTAAAAAGTCAGGTTTTCATGACCGAGTAGGTTGGATGAAGATAGGGACTGAGTAGCGGAGCGTACATGAGGTACGTGAGCAACGGAAGGCCATGCTGAATTCAAGATTCGACGTCGAATCCGCTTCATGATCTGCTTCGTCGTGGAAAGATGACTTTTTGAACAACCTCTTTAAAAATACCCGCCTAGCAAGGCGGGTTTTCCATATGAATCAAGGGCGGATGGGAGAGAAATTATGAATATCGGACCATTGCTACGCAGTGTGTTGGGAGATGCCAAACCCGGGACGCCGAAGACGCTGGAATTGAAGCCGGGCCAGGTGGTCAGGGGCACGGTATTGAGCGTATCGGAGGACGGTCAGGAGGCAGTGATACAAGTTCAAGGCGTCAAACTGCATGCGGCTCTCGAAACGCCGCTGCAAGAAGGCCAAACGACTTTGCTGCAGGTTCAGCCTCAGAACGAGGACGGCTTAATGAAGCTTAAGCCGGTTCAGTTACCGGCATCGGGAACTTTATCTGCGGCTTCGTTAGCAAGCGCTTTGGAAGCTTTGGGAATGGACGATACTCCCGGAAACCGGGAAATGCTCCAATTGATGCAGAATAACGGAATCCCTCTGACCAAAGAGAATGTTAAGCAGCTATTGAGTTTAAATGCCCAGAGACCGGCTTCGCTGCCAACGTCTGAATGGTTCCACGCGATAGGAATTGCAATGAACCGGGGATTGCCGCTTACGGGTGAAACCGTTAAGGGATTACATCAGGCGGTATTTGGTCCGCCGTTGCATAGTTTGGTGTCTGCTTTGGAGGAGCAATTGGGAAGCTGGCTTCAGATGCAGGAGGGGCCGGAAAATTCCGTACTTACCGCAGGAAAGGCACAGAATGGCGAGAATGCAGCTGGACAAAGCGGAACCGGGATTTCTGGAGGGGCGGCTGTCGCTTTGGGAGGCGCCGAAAGATCGGCAATGTTAAATAAAGCAGGTGCAGGAGCGCCTCTCTCCTCCTTAAGTGATATTCAGGAAGGTGTGCCATCACCGGGGGCGGGTGCAAATGCGACGGCAACTTCTCAGGCTGGTGCTGGACAAGCGGCAATTCAGCAAACGGGGTCGATGAGCGATCAATTGCTTATAAAGCTGCAAAAAGTGCTTGCCGAGCTGAAAGGGGCTGTGCTGCTGGAAGGCACGGCAAATGGGGAGCCGGCGCCGGCCGGTGCGGGAACGGCCGGGCAGCTTGCCGCCAGCGGCCGGGAGGCGCTGGCAAAGGGTGCAACTGCCGCGGCTGAGCCGGCGGCAGCCGCATTGCCGGGCGAAGGGCCCGCAGGGCCTTCGCCACAGGCACGCCCCGCCCTCACGGCTGAGCCGTGGGTGGGGCGCGTGCTGAAGCTGCTCGGTGCGGAGCACGAGCAGCAAGTGCTGCGCGCGGGCGCCTCCGGCGAACCCGCGCAACCTGCGCCTGCCGCAGGCACGGCGCAGCAGCAGGCCGCCGCCAGCGGCGGCGGCGCGCCGCAGGCAGCGCAGCATGCGCAGGCGCCCGGCACAGCCGCGCCCGTGCCCGCGGCGGGCGGCGCATTGCCGGGCGGCGTCGCTGCTGAAGCCGCGCCGGTGACGCAGCCGCTGCCACGCGGCGAAGCTGCGGGCGCAGCAGCGCCAGGCGGACACGGCGGCCAGCCGGCAGGGCCCGCCGTCGCAGGGGACAAGGCCGCTGCGCAGGCAGCCTTGTCTTCAGCGGCGCTGGCGGATGCCCCAGCGCCGGAAACCGGTGCCGCGGCAAGCAATTCCGCCCGCGACACGCTAAAGAGCCTGCTGCTGCAGGTTGCCGCAGCGGATGATCTGCCTGCGCCGCTCCAGGAGGCGGCCCGGCAGATCGTTCAGCAGCTGACGGGCCAGCAGCTGCTGTTGACTACGGACCGGACCACGCCATTCGCGCAAGTCACGATGTTCCTGCCGTTTATCGGTCCGGACGGGGAGCAGACCGCGTCGGTCCATATCGAGTCCCGGCGCGGTCGCAAAGGCGAATTGGACGCCTCCAACTGCCGCCTCTGGTTTGACCTGCAAATGAAAGCGTTAGGTCAGATCATGGTCGACGTGCAAGTTGCGGATAAAAAAGTGCTGTTGAAAATTTTCAGCGAGCAAGAAGCTACGGGCGTGTTCTTGGAATCCAGACAGCCGGAAATTGAAAGCGCCTTGGAGTCTGCCGGATACCGGCTGTTATCCCTGAAAGCCGAGCCGCTGATTCCCGCGGAAGCAGGGGAGAGTACGGGCCAGGAGCTGGGGCAATCGCAGTCCTATGCGCCAAGCCCCTATAAAGGGGTGGATTACCGGGTATGAGCAAGAAAGAGAATGAAGTATCTGTCAGTTACAAAAAGGCGGTAGCCTTAAAATATGATCCTATGCAAAATGAAGCGCCGGTGGTGACTGCCAAAGGGAGCGGGCTTTTGGCGGAGAGAATTCTGGAATTGGCACATGAAAATGCGATACCGGTCCAAGAAGACGCCGCACTTGTCGAAGTCCTTTCGAAATTGGATCTGGACCGCCAGATTCCCCCGGAGCTATATACCCTGGTTGCCGAGATATTAAGCTTTATATACCGTTCCGATAAACTTGCGGAAAGAGGGATGAAGCGTGAGTGAGCGTAAAGCCCATAATTCCCATAATCCCCATAAAGCAAATTTATCTGGTGCAGGTAATACAGGCGAATTTACGAAACGTCCCGCAGATCGTCGAAAAGCTCTCGGGCAGCGCGCTGAACAGCTAGCGGCCGAACACCTGGCAGGATTAGGCTACATCATTCAAGAAAGGAATTGGAGATGCCGTACCGGCGAACTGGATCTCATTGCATGGCAGGGTGATATTCTTGTTATTGTGGAGGTGCGCAGCAGAAGCAGTCGTACCAACGGCTTCGGTACGCCTGCCGAATCGGTTACTCCGCGCAAAATCAAACAAGTTCGAGATACGGCGGCTGTTTATTTGCACCATAACTCGAAGAGCAATGCCCCTATTCGCTTTGACATGATCGGTATAGTGTTAACGCCCGATGGAGAAGCAGAGTCTTTGAATCATGTAATCGCCGCATTTTAAGAATAATTTGTGAGTGCTTAGGGGGTTGTCCATTCCAGAAGGACAAAATAGAAAAATGTCCGCCTAAAAGTGGACAAAGGGGAATAGGTCCGGCAAAACCAATAAATCTACATAAGAGGACGATTCCATAACTGAAACCTAAAGAACCCGCCCAATGCATCAAGCATTGGCGGGTTTTTCAGTCATATAAGGAGAGCCATTAAAACATCGTATCCTGACTTCGCTTGTCCAAATGCCGGTACTGGATCGCCTCAGCCACATGACCGGCCAAAATCTCGGAGCAGCCATCCAGGTCGGCGATGGTCCGGGATAATTTTAAAATGCGGTCATGGGCCCGCATACTTAGGCCAAGAGCGTCGAAAGAGGATTTTAACAACAATCCTGCATCTGGATGCAGTTTGGCGTAACGCCGCAGAGCGCTGCCGGACAGCTCGCTGTTGCGGGAAATTCCTTGGTTGCGGTATCTGTGGAGCTGGATTTGCTCGGCTTTCTCCACCTCGAACCGCATTTCTTCCGAAGATAGCGGGGAAGCGTCGTTTTGCCAGTTGGTTGGCCGCGGCACCTCCACATGCATATCAATCCGGTCAAGCAGCGGTCCGGAGAGCTTTTCCCGATACTGGGCGATGCGATAGGGGTTGCAGGTGCACACCGGCTGTGGAGGCTCAGCTCCGGAAAAACCACAAGGACAAGGATTTAACGAAGTTGCCAGCAAAAAACGGGCCGGAAAAGTAAACGAAGCCCTGGAACGGCTAATCGTTACCCGGTGTTCTTCCAGCGGTTGGCGCAGCATTTCAAGCACCTGACGCGAAAACTCGGGGAGCTCGTCCAGAAACAATACGCCGCGGTGGGCCAGGCTAACTTCTCCAGGTTTGGGAATGCTGCCGCCCCCGACCATACCTCCGCCAGAAATAGTATGATGCGGAGCGCGAAACGGCCGTTCCGTGATCAAACCGGTTTCCGATGGATTGAATTTGCTTGCGGAGCTGTAAATTTTGGTGACCTCCAGGGATTCACCGGAGGTCAGCGGAGGAAGAATGGTCGGCAGCCTGCGGATCAGCATGGTTTTTCCGGTACCCGGAGGACCGATAAGCATGATGTTGTGCATACCTGCCGCCGCTATAGTAAGCGCACGTTTAATGTGCCGCTGACCCAACACATCGCTGTAATTTTCCGGTGGTTTGGATAAGCCATGAGCGTTAGTTGAGGGCTCTGAGGAAGGCGGAAGTGGGCTCCGCTGCAAATGGGCCAGCGATTCAAGTATCAGCGAATCCTCCGTGCCCCGGGATCCTCGCGATCCCATTCCTTCGGGAGACAGCTGGTTTAAATGACTAAGTCCGTATACGGTGATTCCGTCCAGCAGTAACGCTTCCGGAACATTGCCCTCCGGAACGAGAACGGAATGAAAGCCGTGACGCCTGGCCAAATCAACCATGGGCAGAACGCCGGGAACGGGTCTCAGCGCCCCTTCAAGCGATAGCTCGCCGATAATTAGGATACGCTCGTTTTCAGGCAGGGCGACCTGTCCGCTGGAGATCAACAGTCCTAGTGCAATCGCCAGATCGAAAGCAGTTCCTTCTTTCCTGAGGTCGGCCGGAGCAAGATTAATAGTGACCCGTTGGAGCGGGAAGGTATACCCGCAATTTTTGATCGCAGCCCGGACGCGGTCTACGGCTTCACGGACCGCGGAATCCGGAAGACCGACGACATGAGTCTGGGGGATACCGCTCGACAGGTCAACCTCCACTTCGATCATTACTCCGTCAATGCCATATAAACAAGCGCTGTACAGTTTGCCATACATAATAAAAGCACCTCTCTCCCGTTTGTATCGGCCGTTCAATGCGTGCGGCCGTCCTAGTGGAAAAAAGGTGCTTCCATATTTTCCGATATACTCTTGGTCCGTATATTAGAATTTTATCCTGAAAAAGTCAATAGCTCTATATTGGGATTTTCAAGATTTCAAGAATGCAAGTGCTAAGTTCACATTTATCCAAGAAGATATTATGGTGAAAAAAGATGAATTTTATCGATAATGATCGCAATTTGATATTATTTTTTCGATAGAATTCACACAATAATACCTTACAAGTTTGTGATTGATCTCGAAATGAGATGAAAACGATATAAAAAAGTTGTGTATAAATCATGAACTTTTTAAGGAAAGCGTTTTAAAAACATGGTACAATTATTTAGGTTTAATCATTTAGCTATACCTCTAATACCGCCTGTTGATAGGAGGATTCCAAGCATGAATATCCATGAATATCAAGGAAAAGAAGTTCTGAAGCAGTATGGTGTCGCTGTTCCCGAAGGACGGGTGGCATTTACGGTTGATGAGGCCGTAGAAGCGGCGGAGGCGCTAGGCAGCCAGGTAGTGGTTGTAAAGGCGCAGATTCACGCAGGGGGCCGGGGTAAAGCCGGCGGCGTGAAAGTTGCTAAAAATTTGGATGAAGTACGGAACTATGCACAGGAGATTCTTGGCAAAGTACTGGTCACGCACCAGACAGGGCCGGAGGGCAAAGAGGTAAAACGCCTGCTCATTGAACAAGGCTGCGACATTAAGAAGGAATATTACGTCGGCGTCGTGGTCGACCGGGGCACGGGAAGCGTCGTTATGATGGCTTCGGAAGAAGGCGGAACGGAAATTGAAGAAGTAGCGGCGAATACGCCTGAAAAAATATTCAAAGAAATCGTTGACCCGGCACTTGGGCTCCAGCCTTACCAGGCTCGGAGACTGGCTTTTGCCATCAACATTCCTAAAGAGCTGGTGAATAAGGCTGCAGGATTCATGCTTGCCTTGTACGAAGCGTTTGTCGATAAGGATTGCTCTATCGCCGAGATCAATCCTCTCGTAGTTACCGGAGACGGCGACGTGATGGCGCTGGACGCCAAGCTTAATTTCGATTCCAATGCGTTGTTCCGCCATAAGGATATTTTGGCTCTGCGCGATCTGGAGGAAGAAGACGAGAAGGAAATCGAAGCATCCAAGTTCGATCTTAGCTATATCGCCCTTGACGGCAATATTGGCTGCATGGTCAATGGTGCGGGCTTGGCTATGGCTACGATGGACATTATTAAATATTACGGCGGCGACCCGGCCAACTTCCTGGATGTGGGCGGCGGTGCAACGGCCGAGAAGGTTACGGAAGCCTTCAAGATTATTTTGTCGGATTCGAAGGTGAGAGGAATATTCATTAACATCTTCGGCGGCATCATGAAATGCGATGTTATCGCTTCCGGGGTTGTTGAAGCGGCCAAGCAGGTCGGCCTGGACCGTCCGTTGGTGGTTCGTCTGGAAGGAACCAATGTCGAGCTCGGCAAGAAGATTCTCGCCGAATCGGGACTGGCTATCGTTTCTGCGGATTCCATGGCCGATGGGGCCCAAAAAATCGTTGCACTCGTATCGTAACTAAACACCTTATCCATGATGGGAGGCTCGAAGTATGAGTATTTTGGTCGATAAAAATACAAAAGTCATTACCCAGGGAATTACAGGGAAAACCGCCTTGTTCCACGCTAAAGGGGCGCTGGATTATGGGACGCAAATGGTCGGAGGAACTTCTCCGGGCAAGGGCGGGACCTCGGTAGATATTTCGCTCGAAAACGGGGAAACCGTTAGTCTCCCCGTCTTTAATACGGTAAGAGAAGCCAAAGCGGCTACGGGCGCTACCGCCAGTGTCATTTATGTGCCGCCGGCGTTTGCCGCGGATTCCATACTTGAAGCGGTTGAAGCTGAACTGGAACTGGTTATTTGCATCACGGAAGGTATTCCGGTGCTGGATATGGTGAAGGTGAAGCGTTATATGGAAGGAAAAAATACAATTCTGATCGGGCCAAACTGTCCGGGCGTCATTACGCCTGGCGAGTGCAAGATCGGTATTATGCCAGGGTATATTCATCTTCCCGGCCATGTCGGCGTTGTTTCACGCAGCGGAACGCTAACCTATGAGGCGGTTCATCAACTGACGACTCGCGGTATCGGACAGTCCTCCGCGGTCGGTATCGGCGGCGATCCGGTGAAGGGATCGGAATTCATTGATATTTTGCGGATGTTTAATGAAGACGAACAAACGCATGCAGTCATCATGATCGGTGAAATCGGCGGCACAGCGGAAGAAGAAGCTGCTGAATGGATCCGTGATAACATGAAAAAACCTGTCGTAGGATTTATCGGCGGTGTAACGGCTCCTCCGGGCAAACGGATGGGTCATGCTGGCGCGATTATTTCCGGCGGTAAAGGTACCGCGAAAGAAAAGATCTCGAAGCTGGAGGAGTGCGGCATCCGTGTAGCTCCGACTCCGTCCGAAATGGGCTCTACGCTCGTCAGCGTGCTTGAAGAACGGGGCATCCTGAATAGCTGCACGACACACTAAGGTAAATCTGTTATAATAAGGTAAAGGTAAGCAACCTTCTGATCCCTATGGGCGGAAGGTTGCTTTTTTTTGTGAATGGGGGATGAAAATGGATAAACACAGCATTTTGATCGGGCTGCATGAAAGTCCGGGATTGGGGTGGAAACGGATTTCCGACATTGTAACCAACAGAACGGATTGGGAACATGCATTACAATTTTCTCCGGGCGATTGGATGGAATGCGGACTGGAGGCGGAACTGGCTCTAAAGATGGCCGGGCATTTTAAGGCATCCTGGATTCAAGAGCGGATGGAACTGATGGAACGGAAGGGGGTTGTTCCGGTCACCGTTTTTGACGATGCGTATCCTATATTAATGAAGGAAACGGGCAGACCCCCTTGGGTACTGTATACGGTCGGCAACCAAAGACTGCTGGCAGACCTCTCCATTGCAATGATCGGGACGCGCATGCCGACAGCTTATGGTCGTAAAGTCGGCATCATCCTAACCGAAGCATTATGCTCTCGCGGAGTCACGATCGTCAGCGGATTGGCACGAGGCATAGACGGCGTTTGCCATGAGGCTGCGCTCCAAGCCGGGGGAGCTACGATTGCGGTTCTGGGGACGGCCGTCGATGAAATCTATCCCCGTGAGCATGCCTCGCTCTACAGGCGAATTGTGGAGCAGGGATTAATTGTATCCGAATATCCGATAGGCACTAAGGGGCACCCCGGCATGTTCCCCCAGCGGAATCGCATCATTGCCGGAATGACCCGGGGAACAGTAGTAGTGGAAGCGGATATGCGCAGCGGCTCGCTGATTACGGCGGATCAGGCTCTCGAGGAAGGCCGCGACGTCTTTGCCGTGCCAGGCCCCGTAACTTCGCCAAAAAGCCGAGGAACGCTGGGACTGCTCAAGCAAGGGGCCAAAATCGTGACGGAGCCAAGTGATATTCTGGAAGAATACGAGCACCTGCTTTCAGTCGCTTCGCCCTCAGTCACACAGGAGCCGCCGAGAAACGAGTTGACAATAGACGAGCGGCGCATATACCATATGTTGGAGCAGGGGAACTCCACTTTTGAAGAGCTGATGAACGAGTCCGGGTGGGATTTTGGACTTTTACATTCAGTTCTGTTATCTTTAATCATGAAAAAAGCGGTAGTTCAATTACCCGGTTCTGTTTATAAGATTATATAGTCCATTCCTAACCGAGAGTGGCTTGAAACGAAGACTATATACTATTTTATCTAAAGGATAGCCCTGATTTTAAATGATGCATAAGAGTAACGGACTGTTTGAGAGGAGGATGAACCTGTGGCGGATTCACTCGTCATCGTGGAGTCGCCTGCCAAGGCGAAGACGATTGGCAAATATTTAGGGAGCAAATACATCGTGAAAGCTTCAATGGGTCATGTGCGTGATTTGCCCAAAAGCCAAATCGGGGTTGAAGTCGAGAACGACTTCAGTCCAAAGTATATAACTATAAGAGGAAAAGGTTCCGTCTTAAAGGAATTGAAGGATGCCAGTAAGAAAGTCAAAAAAATCTATCTGGCGGCTGACCCCGATCGCGAAGGTGAAGCGATAGCCTGGCATTTGGCCCATGTCCTGGACGTGGACCAGACGGAGACCTGCCGAGTCGTGTTCAATGAAATAACGAAGCAGGCCGTTAAGGATGCTTTTAAGACCCCGCGCAAGATCAACATGGATTTGGTCAATGCCCAGCAGGCACGACGGATTTTGGATCGCCTGGTCGGTTACAAAGTTAGTCCGCTTCTCTGGAAGAAAATCAAGAAAGGCATGTCGTTCGGGCGTGTTCAATCCGTTGCGTTAAAGATCGTGTTGGACCGTGAGAACGAAATTTCCGAATTTGTGCCGGAAGAATACTGGAGCATTACGACAAAACTTAAAACGGACGATACTTCGTTCGAAGCAAAATTTCACAAATTTAATGGCGAAAAGCTGGAGCTAAAGAATGAACAGCAGGTTCAAGATGTTTTGAAATCGATTGGGGAGTCTGCGTTCAGTGTCACCGAAGTGAAGGAGAAGGAACGTTTAAGACATCCTGCCGCTCCTTTTACGACCAGTTCCCTGCAGCAGGAAGCCGCGCGCAAGCTGAATTTCCGCGCCGCCAAAACGATGTCGGTCGCCCAACAGCTTTATGAAGGCGTCGATCTGGGCAAAGAAGGCACTGTCGGTTTGATTACCTATATGCGTACAGATTCGACGCGGATTGCCTCTTCAGCCCAGGAAGAAGCCAAAGAATATATAACGGGTAAGTTCGGCGATGATTATGCTCCTGAATCCCCGCGTCAATATTCCAAAAAGGCAGCCAGCGCCCAGGATGCGCATGAAGCGATCCGTCCTACCTCTGCGTTGCGCGACCCTGAGTCGGTCAAAGCGTTTACGAGTAGGGATCAATTCAGGTTGTATAAATTGATTTGGGAGCGTTTTATGGCCAGCCAAATGGCATCTGCAGTCTTGGACACGATGTCGGTTGATATTGCCGCAGGAGATGCCATTTTCAGAGCTGTCGGTTCGAAAGTCCGTTTTCCCGGGTTCATGAAGGTTTATGTAGAAGGCAATGACGACGGCACGACGGATGATAATAAATTTCTGCCTCCTCTTCATAAAGGAGAACAGCTCATATTAGAAGAAATCGAGCCGAAACAACACTTTACCCAACCGCCGCCGCGCTATACCGAGGCGCGTCTGGTCAAGACGCTGGAGGAACTCGGCATCGGGCGTCCGAGTACGTACGCACCGACCTTGGAGACGATACAAAAGCGCGGGTATGTTGCAATTGAAGAAAAGAAGTTTGTGCCAACTGAATTAGGCGAACTCTTAATCGAGCAAACGGAGCAGTTTTTCCCCGAAATACTCAACGTGGAGTTTACCGCCAATATGGAAGAAGACCTTGACCATGTCGAAGAGGGCTCCGAAGATTGGGTACGGGTGCTCGGCGAGTTTTATGAATCGTTCGAAAAACGGTTGCGTGTGGCCGAGGAAGAAATGAAAGAAGTCGAGATCGAAGATGAGGTTTCGGATGAAATCTGCGAGAAATGCGGTAAGCCGCTCGTGTATAAGCTTGGCCGATTCGGTAAGTTTCTGGCCTGCTCGGGATTTCCCGACTGCCGCAACACAAAGCCGATCATCAAGGATATCGGAGTAACTTGTCCGAAATGCAAGGAAGGTCACGTCGTCGAACGCCGCAGCAAGAAAGGCAGAGTGTTCTACGGCTGCGACAAATATCCGGAATGCGATTTTGTTTCCTGGGATAAGCCTTCACCGAAACCGTGCCCGAAATGCGGCTCACTGGTGGTGGAGAAGCGGAACAAGCAAGGGGGCAAGCTTCAATGTACCTCTTGTGATTTCGTGGAGCAAATTGAAGAGCAGGACGATGATGCGGCGGAAGAATAGGCATAAGAAAAAGAACAGCATGATCTGGGGGGATTTAGCGTGGCAGATACAAATAGGGTGACCGTCATCGGCGCAGGGCTTGCCGGCAGCGAAGCTGCCTGGCAGCTCGCGAGCCGGGGCGTGCCCGTGACTTTATATGAAATGCGCCCGGTGGTGAAGACGCCGGCGCATCACACTGACAAATTTGCGGAGCTCGTATGCAGTAATTCGCTGCGTGCGAACGGCCTCACTAACGCGGTAGGCGTATTAAAAGAAGAAATGCGGATGCTGAACTCGCTCGTTCTGGGATCGGCAGACCGTAATGCCGTGCCAGCGGGGGGAGCTCTAGCCGTCGACCGGGACGGCTTTTCCGGCGAGATTACCAGAACGCTCCATGAGCATCCGCTCGTGGAGGTTGTGAATGAAGAGATTACTGAAATCCCGCAGGAAGGCATCGTGATTATCGCGACGGGTCCGCTAACTTCACCGGCACTATCCGAGCAGATCCGCAGCCTGACCGGGGAAGACTACTTTTATTTCTATGATGCGGCCGCTCCGATCGTGGAGAAGGACTCGATCGATATGGATAAGGTGTATCTGGCTTCGCGTTACGATAAAGGAGAAGCCGCTTATCTCAATTGCCCGATGACGGAGCAGGAATTCGACGCTTTTTACGAAGCGTTGATCACAGCCGAGGTTGCACAACTGAAGGAATTTGAAAAAGAAGTCTATTTCGAGGGCTGCATGCCGATCGAAATCATGATGCGCCGGGGCAAGCAAACGGCGCTATTCGGCCCGATGAAGCCGGTTGGCCTTGTAAATCCCCACACGGGCACATTGCCGCACGCCGTAGTACAATTGCGTCAGGACAATGCGGCCGGAACACTTTACAATCTGGTGGGCTTCCAGACCCATTTGAAGTGGGGGGAACAGAAACGGGTATTTTCCATGATTCCCGGTCTGGAGAATGCTGAATTTGTCCGTTATGGGGTTATGCACCGCAATACCTTTATCAACTCGCCGAAGCTGATGGAGCCGACGTATCAATTGAAAAAGCGTCCGACCCTCTTTTTCGCCGGTCAAATGACGGGCGTGGAAGGTTATGTGGAGTCTGCTGCTTCCGGCTTGATCGCCGGGATCAACGCCGCCAATGCGTTTAGAGAACAAGAAGGCATCGTTTTCCCGGAAGATACGACACTCGGCAGCATGGCGCGCTATATCACGACCGCCGATTTCCAACATTTTCAGCCGATGAACGCCAACTTCGGTTTGTTCCCGAAACTGGATAAGCGGTACCGCAAAAAGGCTGAGAAAAACGAGGCGCTTGCTCATCGCGCGCTGGACAGTTTGCGTTCTTTTATAGACGGTAAGGGGTTATAGAGCCAAGTTGAAACATAGCCTAGTAAAGGCAGATCTTGAGTAAAAACGTAAAGGAAGGAAGCGGTATCCATGGTTCCTAGTTTTCATGCTACCACGATTTGCGCCGTCCGTCAGAACGGTAAGGGAGCGATCGCCGGAGATGGACAGGTTACATTCGGCGAGAGCGTCGTCATGAAGCAGACAGCGAAAAAGGTCCGCCGGCTGTATAGAGGTCAAGTACTTGCCGGCTTTGCCGGCTCGGTGGCGGATGCGATCACGTTGTTTGAAAAATTCGAAGGCAAGCTGGAAGAGCATCACGGAAATCTTCAGAGAGCCGCTGTAGAGCTTGCTAAAGAGTGGAGACAGGACCGCGTGCTCCGTAAGCTGGAGGCGCTCCTGATCGTAATGGATAAGACCGGCATGCTACTGATCTCAGGCGGCGGAGAAATCATCGAGCCCGATGATGATGTGCTGGCCATAGGCTCAGGGGGGAACTTCGCCTTGTCGGCTGCCCGGGCGCTCAAACGCCATGCATCGCAGCTGGAAGCAAAGGATATAGCCCGTGAAGCGCTCCAGGTCGCTTCGGAGATTTGCGTATATACTAACGGCAACATTATTGTCGAAGAACTGTGATCGGGGGGACGTAACCTATGTCAAACGGGAATTTAACGCCGAGACAAATTGTTGCTGAACTGGATAAATATATCGTGGGACAGAAGCAGGCGAAGAAGTCCGTTGCAGTGGCACTCCGCAATCGCTACCGCCGCAGCCTGCTCAGCGAAGATGTCCAGGATGAAATCGTACCGAAGAACATTCTGATGATCGGACCCACCGGTGTGGGTAAAACAGAAATTGCCCGTCGTCTGGCCAAGCTTGTAGGCGCCCCTTTTATTAAGGTGGAGGCAACGAAGTTTACGGAAGTCGGCTATGTGGGGAGAGACGTGGAGTCCATGGTGCGGGACCTCGTCGAAATTGCTATTCGGACCGTCAAGCTGGAGCGGACGGAGAAAGTGAAGGATAAGGCGGAGGAACTGGCGAATGAACGGCTGGTCCAAATTCTCGTGCCATCGGAAAGTAAATCCAAGAACACCCGCAATCCGTTCGAAATGCTGTTCGGAAACCAGAATGCGAACGATAATAAAACAACGCAAGATACCCCTGAAGAAGACAGCAATTTGACGGAACGCCGCCGTCAGGTCCGATTCAAGCTATTGGCCGGGCAACTGGAGAATGATATCGTCGAGGTCGAGGTTGAAGATAACTCTCCGACAATGATGGATATGTTTGCCGGGCAAGGAAACGATCAGATGGGGATGAATATGCAGGAGATGTTCGGAAGCCTGCTTCCACGTCGAACGAAGAAAAGAAAGCTGTCCATCAAGGAAGCACGGAAAGTGTTGACCCAGGAAGAAGCTTCCAAGCTGATCGACCAGGATGATCTTACCCAGGAAGCGGTGGAACGTGCCGAACAGTCCGGCATTATTTTCATTGATGAAATCGACAAAGTAGCAAGCAAAGGCCAAGGCTCCGGACCGGATGTATCCCGTGAAGGGGTGCAGCGTGACATATTGCCGATTGTGGAAGGGTCTACGGTAATGACGAAATACGGGCCGGTCAAAACGGACTATATTCTCTTTATTGCCGCTGGCGCTTTTCATGTCGCCAAACCATCGGATCTTATCCCCGAGCTTCAGGGGCGTTTCCCGATCCGGGTGGAATTGGGCAGTTTGTCGTTGGAGGATTTCGTATCGATTTTGACGGAGCCCAAAAACGCCCTGACCAAGCAATATATCGAGCTGCTGCGGACGGAAGAGATTGAGATCGAATTCTCTCCCGAATCCATTCGGGAAATCGCAGCTATCGCGGCCAACGTTAATGCGAATACGGAGAACATCGGAGCGAGAAGGCTTCATACGATTTTGGAAAAACTACTTGAGGATTTGTCATTCGAAGCTCCGGAGCTAACGTTGGATAAAATGACGATTACCCCCGAATATGTGCGTGAGAAGCTTGGGGACATTGCCAAGGACAGAGATTTAAGCCAGTATATTCTGTAATCGGGACCTGTTATTCTGTTCACTTTGATTTTTTTAAGGCCGTAAGACCCAAGTAATTTGGGTTTTACGGCCTTTTGTCATTATTACTACTAAATCGATTGAAATTATAAAATTTGAAATTGTGTCGAGATAACTCGAAAAAATTGAAAAATTTTCAAAAAGTGCAAAAAATATCGCTAATTTCGTCAAAGATAGTGCTTTTTTCTTATTGTAATAAAATCCAATCTCCATGAAACTTAGGATATATGACATTCTATACTTTTATTCTACATTAGGACGTTTGAAAGACATGAAATATGAGATTATTGTCGAAAAAAGAGGAATTGTTTAGGGAGTCGTTGAATACGTATTTCTAGTGATTTTGGATTTTTGGATTTGTTTTTTAGGGGGGCAGCTAAATGCAATTATTGAATGGTATCGGATTCCAGCGGCTGGAATCAGCAATACAGGCAGCCAATCTTAGGCAGGGGGTTCTTGCCAATAATATCGCTAATGTGGACACCCCTTATTTCAAACGATCTAGCGTATCTTTTGAAAGCCTTTTGCAAGACCAGATAAACGATTCGACTCCGACTTTGGAAGGACGGCGCACAAACGCAAAACATTTCGACATAGGTCTATCGTCCCGCTTAAAGGAACCGGCAGTGCTGACGGATCGGTCAACCGCTATGAACAACAATGAGAACAATGTAGATATTGAAAGCGAAATGACGCAATTGGCGGAAAACCAGCTTCGCTACAATGCCTACATAGAACAGGTCAACTACCAAATTAAAATGAAGCGCACTGCATTGGAAGGGAGATAATCGATTTTGAAAATCAGCAATAGTTTCAGTATCAGCGCTTCGGCATTGACGGCTCAACGCCTACGGATGGATGTCATCTCCTCCAATATCGCCAACGCAGAAACCACTAGAGCTCAAGTAGTGGACGGCAAGGCGGTTCCGTACCGCCGCAAAATGGTGGTCATGTCCCCGATGAAGACAGAATTTGGACAGGCTCTGAATTCCGCGATGGGAACCACCACCTCCAGTCAAGGGGTTAAAATCACGCAGATCAAGGAAGATGCGGCCCCGTTCAAACCGGTATACAACCCGAGTCATCCCGATGCGGACAGCGAAGGATATGTATATATGCCTAATGTGGACACGTTGAAAGAGATGGTGGATGTTATTTCCGCCTCCCGCTCGTATGAAGCTAACGTCACAGCATTGAATGCCACGAAGGCTATGATGACGAAAGCACTTCAAATCGGGAAATAGAAATTCATAAGGAGTTAGGAGTGTTGATCTTTGATTCAGGCAATGAACTTTAATACTTTAAAGTCAGTAGACAGCGTCGTCGCACCGAGTAAACCGGTTGCTCCCACCCCTGCGGAGTCCATGAAGGAATTCAGCTCATACTTGAGCAATGCTTTGGACGGAGTAGCTGCACAAGAGAAGAACGTGGCAGCCATGAATAATAAATTTCTGCTTGGTGAAGTAAGCGCGGATCAAGTAATGATCGCTTCGGAGCAAGCCATGTTAAGTTTGCAGTTGACTACGCAAGTAAGAAATAAAGTGATAGAAGCTTATCAAGAGATAATGCGTACGCAAATTTAATAAAATTAGCATGCTTCGGATGAGGTGACGTTGTGAATGAAAGAATTGCCCAGTATCGGGATAAATTGACCGGGTACTGGAACCATTTCAGCAAGAAACAAAAAACATTACTTATTTCTACGATAGCAATCATTCTGTTAGCGGTGATTCTTCTAACGATCCAATTTTCCAAAACGGAATATGAAGTCGCCTTTACGGGTCTGGACTCTACGGATGCGGCAGGGATCATTAATCACCTGGAATCGAGCGGAATTCCTTATAAGCTTGGTGCGGACGGAACGAGCATTTCCGTTCCCAGCAAAGAAGCATCCCGCGTCAAAGTGGACGTCGGTTCGCAAGGAATCGTCCAGAACGGTTCTATCGGTTGGGAAGCTTTTAATGAAAGCTCGTCTCTGATCGGGATGACTGACAATGAATTCGGAGTGAAATACAAAAGCGCGTTGAACGGTGAGATCGAACAGCTCTTGAAGAGGATGCAGGGGGTTCAAGACGCAAAGGTATTGATTAACTTACCGACAGAGAATGTGTTTGCCAGCCCTGATGAACAAGAAAAAGCATCCGCTTCTGTCGTTGTAACATTCAAGCCGGGATATCGTCCGAATCAGGAAGCGGTTGATGGATATTTTAATCTCGTCAAAACTTCGGTGCCGAATCTGCCGGTTGAGAACATTTCGTTGTCTTCCAGCGATGACACGGTACTGCTGCCTACAGGGCAGGGCGGTCAGATCGGCTCGCTGACTACGGCTGTGCAAGAAAATATGGCTCTTCAGAAAAAGTTCGAGAGCGACGTAAAACAAAGCGTCAGACAGTTCCTGGCTAAATTGATGGGACAAGACAAAGTGGAGGTCTTGGTTACTTCCAAACTCAACTTTGACCAGATTAGCCAAAAGGAAAATTTGGTAACCCCCGTTGATACCGAGAATATGAAGGGTATCGAGATCAGTGCCCAAAAAATTCAGAAAAGCTATACCGGAGAAGGAAGTCCTGATAGCGGCGTAGCGGGTACCGGGGAAACGGATGTATCCAACTATCCTGGAACGGATACGCAAAGCGGAGGTTCGTCTTCGGAGGAATCATCATCCACCATCAATTACGAGGTCAACCGAATTACCAAGGATATTGTGGCCAGTCCTTACGTTATAAAAGATTTAACCATTAACGTAGCAGTTGAACCACCAGATGGACAACAAACTTTAGACCCGGCGACTCAAACGGCGATCGAGAACATTTTGACCAACATTGTCGGATCGTATCTTGCAGATTCCGGTACTACTTATACAGACGCTGATTTAGAGAAGAAAGTTTCTGTTTTCTCTCAAGCTTTTCATAATCCGGATACTAAAGCTTCCGGTCTGAGCCTTTCCAGCCCGCTGGTATGGGGCGTCGGAGCCGCGGCATTGCTGGCAATTGCGGGTATCGTATTCTTGTTAATCCGCCGGAAAGGCAAAAAAGAAGAGGTGGAAGAAGAAATCCCGATGCCGCTTACGCCGGAGTTTCCTTCCATTAACTTGGAAACTGTCACAAACGAGAACCAAGTGCGCAAACAGCTGGAGACGCTGGCCAAGAAGAAGCCGGACGAATTCGTCAACTTGCTTCGCACCTGGCTGGCTGACGAATAGAGGTGAACGCATTGTCAAAATTAAATTCCCAGGGATTAAGCGGAAGGCAAAAAGCGGCAATATTGCTGATTACGCTTGGTCCGGAAGTTTCTGCTCAAATATTCAAACATTTGCGCGAAGAGGAAATCGAGCAGCTTACGCTTGAGATCGCCAATGTGCGCAAGGTAGACAGCACCGAGAAGGACATGATCATGGCGGAATTTCACCAGATCTGTCTTGCTCAGGAATATATCACGCAAGGCGGCATTACGTACGCGAAGGAAATTTTGGAGAAAGCGTTGGGCCAATCCAAGGCGATCGACATTATCAACCGTTTGACTGCAACCTTGCAGGTTCGCCCATTCGATTTTGCACGCAAAGCGGATCCGAACCAAATCTTGAACTTCATTCAGAACGAAAATGCTCAGACGATCGCTCTCGTCTTATCTTACCTCCAGTTCGAGCAGGCAGCGGTCATTCTTTCCTCGCTGCCTCAGGAGAAGCAGGCGGAAGTGGCGAGAAGAATCGCCGTGATGGACAGCACCTCGCCGGAAGTCGTATCCCAAGTGGAACGTGTACTGGAACAGAAGTTGTCCGCAACGGTAACTCAGGATTATACAAGCGCCGGCGGTATCGAGGCCATCGTACAAATCCTGAACGGTGTCGACCGGGGGACGGAGCGTACGATTCTGGACTCCTTGGAAATTCAGGATCCGGAGCTTGCGGAAGAGATCAAGAAACGGATGTTTGTCTTCGAGGATATCGTCAACATCGACAACCGTTCCATTCAACGGATCATCCGCGACATCGAAAATGCGGATTTGCAGCTTGCGCTTAAGGTTGCGAGTGAAGAAGTCCGCGAAGCGGTATTCCGCAACATGTCTAAGCGGATGTCCGATACATTCAAGGAAGAAATGGAATTTATGGGTCCTGTTCGGCTGCGTGATGTTGAAGAAGCTCAGACCCGTATCGTAGCTACCATCCGCAGACTGGAAGATGCCGGAGAGATTATAATCGCCCGCGGCGGAGGAGATGACATTATTGTCTAATTTGATCAAAGTATCCCAATACGTGCCGGTAGACATCCTTAAACAGCTAAACTTAGCCAAAACGTATGAGACTTATGAGGAACAGCGATCAGATGAGGCGGCTTCGGGAGAGGTTCAGGAGGATATCCGGTCCACTCATGACGAGGCTGCCGAAGAAGCAAGACAACAGATGCTGACCGATGCCAAAGAATTTGCCGAAAGTCAGGTCAGAGCCGCTTCGGAACAGGCCGAGCAAATGTTGGCCGAGGCCAGAGAGCAAATCGAAGCGTGGTGGAATGAGCGCAGGGAACAGGATGAGCATCTGGTGGAAGCCGTGAAATCCGAAGCGTTCAATGAAGGCTATGAAGAAGGTAAGCTGCAGGCAGAGGAAACGCTGCAGGCAAAAATAGAGGAAATGATGGCGGAAGCGAGCTCTGTTCTCGAACAAGCTTATTTAGAGAAAGAACGGATCATTCAGGAAGCGGAACCGTTCCTGGTGGAACTGAGCTGCGCGATTGCCGAGAAAATTATCGACAAGCAATTAGATCTCGAACCGGATTATACGGTGGATTTGATCAAGCAGAGCTTGTCCCGCAAGCGGGAGCAGGGGATTTTGACATTATGCGTGGCGCCTTCCCAGTTTGCCTTCGTGCAAGCCGCAAGGGAAGAACTGAGTCTAGTCATCGACTCTCAAGCCGAATTGCAAATCTTGCCGGATCCGACCGTACAGGATCGAGGCTGCGTAATACGATCTTCCTTCGGAAGCGTGGATGCCAGAATCGATACGCAACTGACGGAGATCAAAAAAGAGCTGTTGCGCATTTCGCGCCAGGCCGAGGAACGGGGATTGCCGAATGACGAACATTAATTCAGGGCGTTATATCGACCATCTTCGGCAATTGGACCCCGTCCGGATTAACGGGAAAGTGACCCAGGTCATTGGGTTAATGGTGGAATCCGAGGGGCCGGATGCGAGCATCGGCGACGTCTGCTACATTTATCCGAGCAAATCATCACAGCCACTGCAAGCGGAAGTCGTTGGCTTTCGCGACAATAAAGTGCTGCTGATGCCGCTCGGCGAACTGACCTCGATCGGTCCGGGCTGCGATGTCGTGGGAACCGGCAAACCGCTTACCGTACAGGTCGGCTCTGAATTGCTCGGCAAGGTGCTGGACGGATTGGGTCAGCCGCTCGACGGATCGGTATTGCCGTCGAGGATGGGGCATTACTCGACATTTAACAAACCGATGAACCCGCTAAACCGTCCTCGCGTAGCGGAACCGATCAGCATCGGCGTCAGAGCGATCGACGGACTGCTGACCATCGGGAAAGGACAGCGGGTCGGTATTTTTGCCGGTTCGGGCGTCGGGAAGAGTACCCTTATGGGGATGATCGCCCGGAATACGGCGGCGGATGTCAATGTCATCGCTCTGGTCGGGGAACGGGGGCGCGAGGTGTTGGATTTCATTGAGCGCGATCTCGGTCCCGAAGGATTGGAACGTTCCGTTGTTATCGTGGCCACCTCCGATCAGCCGGCGTTGATCCGCATGAAGGGAGCGCTCATCGCTACCTCCATTGCGGAGTATTTCCGGGACAGAGGGCTTAATGTCATGCTCATGATGGACTCGGTCACTCGTTACGCCATGGCGCTACGTGAAGTCGGTCTCGCAGTCGGCGAGCCTCCGGCGATGCGGGGATACACCCCTTCCGTTTTTGCGGCGCTTCCGAAATTGATGGAACGTGCGGGAACCGGGCCAACCGGTTCGATAACCGCTTTTTACACCGTATTGGTTGATGGGGACGATATGAATGAACCGATCGCCGACGCGGTGCGGGGAATATTGGACGGCCATATTGTGCTGAACAGGAACATTGCGAATAAAGGCCATTTCCCGGCCATCGACATTCTCGCCAGCATCAGCCGGGTGATGAAGGACATCGTGTCGGATGAACAAAACGATGCCGCGGAGAATCTGAAGCGTCTGCTGGCTGTGTATAAGGATTCCGAGGATCTTATCAATATTGGAGCTTATCAGCAGGGTTCAAATGCGGAAATAGATGAAGCGATCGGCTATATCCAAAGTATATGGGGTTTTTCCAGACAGAAAGTGAACGAGAAGGTTACACTGCCCGAAGCGCAGGCACAATTAATTTCCGAATTTGCGAGGAGATGACGGTTAAAGGATGAGATTCCGTTACGTTTATCAGAAAGTCGTGGACTTGAAGACCAATGAGAAGACCCAGGCAGAATGGATGCTCTCGGCTGCGGTCGGTATTCTTCAGTCGGAACAATGCTCATTGGAGCAGCTGCTGGAGGAAAGATCCCGGACGCATTCCGTAATTCAGAACGAGATGGAGAATAAGGCATCCATGATCAAGCTGCAGGAGCTTCAACGTTATATGGATTATCTCGAAGACTGCATTAACCGCAAAATCGGAGATGTGAAGCGAGCGGAAGTCAACGTGGATCATAAAAAAACGGTGCTCAGCGGCAAAATGCTGGACGAAAAAGTTTGGATGAAAGCAAAAGAGAAGGCAAAAGAAAAATTTCAACAGGAAATGCTTCTTCGGGAACAAAACGAACTGGATGAGATGGCAACGGTCCGGTTCGCCATGAGAGCCCGTTAAAGGAGTTAGGGCCAAGAATGGGTTTGCGAAGGAGGGATGAAGATGGCACGGACGGAATTGGATGAGGAGCTGGAGGAATCCGGCGGAGGCTTTTCGAAGTTTCTGTTCTTTATGACTCCAATTTTGTTTACTGTCGTTTTGCTGGCTGTGCTTCTTACGCTTTTTAGTCCGAGTTTCAAGAACACGATGTTAGAAATCGGGGACAAAATCCCGTTTATTAACAAAATCATTCCGGACCCGGAATCGAGTAAATCGGATAAAGAAAAGGAAGCGGACAAAAAGGCCGAACAGAAGAAACAGGAAGAGAGCACAAAAGCTACTTTGAACCAGTTAAAGGAGCAAGTGGCGAAGCAGGAAGCCGAATTGGAAGAGGCAGGCCGGCAGGTTGCAGAGAAAGACAGTAAGGTGAAGGAACTGGAGACTCAGCTCCAATCCGCTCAAACGAAAGCGGAAGAAGAAAAAGCGGCTGAGGAACAAGCTGCTTATCAAAAAGAGGTTAAGAAGCTTGCGCAAATTTATTCCGAGATGAGTCCGAGTAAAGCGGCCGCGATCTTTGACAAGCTGACGACCGATGAAACGCTCCAGATGTTTAGCGTGATGAGCAATGAGAGTAAGGTAGCGATTTTGGAGAAGATGGATCCGCAAAAGGCGGCCGACATCTCGATCATGCTGAAGGACGTGAAGCCGGCTGAAGAGCTGGCGATTGCCGCGCTGCAATCGAGGCTCAAGAAAGAAGCAGCCGACGCAACACCGGCTCAATCGTCGGGGAATGCGCTCGATGAAACGCAGCTGAGCCAAACCTTTGGATCGATGTCCGCGGACGCCGCATCCAAGCTGATTATTCAAACATACAAAATCAGTCCCGAGAAGGCTTTGAAAATTTTAAAGGCCGTAAACGACACGACACGCTCTAAAATATTGGACGCCATGACCAAAGAAGACGAAAAGCTCTCGGTCAAAATCGTGAACCAACTGATAAGCAAATAGCAGATCATTCCGTGAAAGGAGGTGAATAAGAAAATGAGCCAAACTTTATCTAATGTATCGGCAGGATCAGCGGTAGGCGGATTGTGGTATGGATCAGGCGGTAAAAATGTTTCCGGTCAAGGGGCAACCGTTTCTTTTGATCAAGCTTTGCTCTCGATGATGGGCGGCGGTACCCAGCCGCAGGAAACACAGCTTACCTCGCAGCTGGCGATGTTGGCAGGGCTGACGGATACGGGAGAAGGATTAATGCCGGAGGGCGAAGAAGGCGGCTTGGATGCGCTGCTTCAAGGGCTGTTGGAGCAACTGGACCAGTTGGATCAAGCGCTGGCGGAAAATCCGGACCTGTTGACCGTGCTGCAAGGCTGGATTACGAATGTTCAACAATTCCTTCAGAATAATGACCCGGGACAGTCCGCGGATAACGGAGACGCCGAAGCATTGCTTCCGACATTGGCAGAGCATCCGCAAACCGTGCGTTTTGCGGTTCAAGATGCATTGCTACAGCTTGCAACAGCTTCAAGTGCTAAGGCTATGACGGCAACACCAGTGGATTCGCTTCATGCCAAAGCTTTGATGGAATCCTTGCAAAGTCTGATGGCTGACGCAGGTTTGAACAGCGACACCAAGCTGGCAAGCGGTAAACAGGCAGGAGGGATTTTTAATCTGCCAGGAGCCGAACTAAAGGAACATTCCGCGATGCAAAGCCAGAATGGACAAACCGTAAGTTCCAAAGCTAATGATGCTCAAACCAATAGTCTCGCTCAGAAAGCTGATCTTGACGTAACCGTCAAAGCCGGATCCGTAACCAGTCAAGCTGTGATTGCAGCAAGTGAGGAATCGACGCTTGGTGATCATGCGACATCGGACGGAGATCAGCCGCTGGCTTCCGGAAATATTACGACCGCAGGTCAACTTGCGCTTCGCGATAGCGCGGCAGCAGCCGTAAAACCTGAAGCTCCTCAAGTACCGGTCGAGAAATTCGGACAGGAAATGAGCCGCTTTCTGGTCAGTAAGCTGGAAATCGTAAAGGCTGGGGGATTGTCTGAAGCAAGAATATCTCTCTATCCGGAGCATTTGGGACAGGTAGATGTGAAGATCACGATGCAAAACGGACATATGGTAGCTCAATTCGTAACCGAGCATGCTTTTGCTAAAGAATCGCTTGAAGCACAGCTGGCGCAACTGAGAACGGCTTTACAATCCCAGGGTCTTCAGGTCGGTAAGCTCGAAGTAACACAGAACGCGTCTCTATCCTCTCATATGTATCAGGATGGCCGCCAACAAGGTAGCGGCACGAATCAACAGCAAAACGGGAAGCGCCGGGAAATGATGCTTGAAGAGGAACTGGTCGGAATCCAGGATTTGAACGAAGAATGGAATGAATGGATTTCCGAAATCAGAGAAAGAGAAGCCGGAAGTTCGTTTGTAGCAAAAGCCTAAGTGAAAGGAGGATGATAAGCGATGGCAGACATCGTTTCAACCGGAGTTATGTGGCCGAATTACGCTGCGGAGAATGTTTCGAAGGCCAGCAAGAAGGATACTCAACTTGGCAAAGACGACTTTTTAAAGCTAATGATGGCCCAAATGCAATATCAAGACCCGTTGTCGCCGATGGATAATTCTCAAATGATTGCCCAGATGGCACAATTCACTTCCGTCGAACAATTGACCAACATTTCTAATCAGCTCACTGCCATGAGTCAGTCGCTTGGCAACAGTTCGGGACTCATCGGTAAATTGGTTAGTTGGGTAGGCGAAACCAAGACGGGAAATTACGATGTGAATACAGGAAAGACCGAAGTGATTCAAACTATTGAAAGCGGTCTGGTTGATTCCATTATCGTACGTAGCGGAACTCATTATGTGAAGGTTGGCGGAAAAGAGGTCGAGCTTTCCCAAATCCAGCAGGTGGAGAACGCACCGGTACCGGAGGAGCCTTCAGAAGAAGAAGGAAGCCATTCCAATTCAGGCGCTGGTAATGACGCGACTGGAGAAGGAGCGGGTGCGCAATGAACGATCCCATCCGGATAGGCAGTTTATATCCCGGCCGAATTCAGCCTAACGCCTTAAGCCAAAACAGAACGGTCAAATCTGCGGAAGCGCAAGGACCTGCGTTTAAGGATTTGCTTCAAAACCGGCTTTTACATTTTAGCAATCATGCGGTTAAACGGCTTGAACAAAGAGGCATTGAGCTGAAGCCCGAACAATTGAGCCAGATAGAATCGGCCATCGACAGCGCCGCCGCCAAGGGGGCAAAGGATTCACTGATTCTGATGAAAGATATGGCCTTGATTGTCAATGTCAACAACCGAACGGTTGTAACGGCGATGGACGGCAACAGCATGAAAGACAATGTTTTCACCCAAATAGACAGCGCTGTAATAATTTCTTAGTTCATATGGCTGGCCCGGATTCGGAAAGCCATCATTGACCGCTGATCGACTGATGCGGTCAAAAGTATCGATAAAACTTTTAATCCTGGGAGGAATTTTCGAAATGTTAAGATCAATGTATTCGGGTGTTTCCGGTATGCGCGGCTTTCAAACGAAACTCGATGTCATCGGCAACAATATTGCCAACGTAAACACGGTAGGCTTCAAAGCGGGACGCGTGATGTTCAAGGATATCATGAGCCAAACGGTTTCGGGCGTAACTGCTCCTGCAGAAGGCGAAAGCGGCGGTATCAACGCGAAACAGATCGGCCTAGGGGTATCCATCGGTTCGATCGATACCGTGCACACCGGCGGCAGTGCGATGACGACGAACAATCCGCTTGATCTTCGGATCGACGGAGACGGATTTTTCCTGGTGAAGCTTTCGGCAGATCAGGAAGTTCCGTTCTTGACCCGTGCAGGTGACTTTCACCTGGATGCTGCCCGACAACTGGTAACTTCGGATGGCCTGCTTGTTTGCGACGCAGGCGGCGCTCCGCTTGAGCCGATCGGGGAAGATGTAACGGCATTCTCGATCTCTGCGGACGGAACTATCGTCCAGAAATTGAGCACGGGAGAAACCGAACCAGGCGCTCAAATTGGTGTGGCTAAGGTTTCGAACCCGGAAGGTCTGGAGAAAATCGGCGGCAATCTATATCGCATGACTTTGAATGCGAACGCGGAAGGCGAGCTCGTTCCTACAACGGCGAACAACACTGAAGACGGAACCGGTGCTATCGTTGCGGGTCAGCTGGAAATGTCCAACGTCGATCTGACGGGGGAATTTACCGAAATGATCGTTGCCCAGCGCGGATTCCAGGCGAACTCCCGCATTATTACCACATCGGATGAAGTGCTGCAGGAAGTTGTCAACCTGAAGCGTTAAGATGAAGGATAGCGGGGGAGGAACACCTTTCTTCCCCCGTTCTACTTGGGAGGGTAATCATGATTTCAGTAACACGACTGAACGGTTCTCAGATGTGGCTTAACGCGATGATGATCGAAACCGTGGAAGAAACACCCGATACGTACGTAACCCTGATCACAGGAAAACGTATTATTGTGTTGGAGAAGGCGGTTGAAGTGCTTGCGATGATTAAAGAGTACTACACCGAGATCGGTATCCACGCAGCAACTATTAAAGTGCAACAAACGGAGGAATTGTCATGAAAAAGATGGCGCCATGGCTGATTACGATTCTGCTTTCGATTACATTGATCGTATTGGCCGCCTTCCTGCTGATTAATCAAATGTCAGGCCCAGCAGGCGGCGAAGCAAAAGCTGCTGTAAATGAAGAGGCTGTACCGAGACATTTGACAGCGGATGAAATTGTAAAAGTAACTTCGACGATCGATGACATCAAAACCAATTTGTCTGATCCGAACTATGTCGTGGTGATGAATTTTGCCTTCCAACTCGATAATGGGGCTTCTAAAGAGGCTTTTGATAAAATCAAGGACTTCAAAGTTAAGCCAATTATTATTAAGACGCTCGCCGACACCAAACCGGAAGATTTGACAGGGGCAAAAGGCAAGGACAATTTAAGTTCCAAGCTGACGAATCTGATCAACAAGACACTGCCGGAAGGGAAACTGATTCAAATCGATATCACTTACTTTGTTATGACAACTATCTAGAGCATATCGATGTAGACTTTCTTTCAAGGGGGTGAATTGTTTGGTAGATGTATTATCGCAAAATGAAATTGATGCCTTACTTGCGGCGCTGTCCTCTGGAGAAATGGATGCCGAGGAACTGAAAAAGGAAGAAACGCAAAAGAAGATCCGGGCTTACGACTTTAAAAGAGCGGTTCGATTCTCCAAAGATCATATCCGCAGCTTGACCCGGATTCATGAGAATTTCGCCAGATTTCTTACAACCTATTTTTCGGCCCAACTGCGGACTTTCGTTCAGATCAACGTTGTTCAGGTTGAACAGCTTCCTTACGATGAGTTCATCCGCTCCATTCCGAAGATGACCATTCTAAACATTTTCGAAGCGGAGCCGCTTGAAGGCAGAATGGTGCTGGAGGTTCACCCCAACGTAGCTTTTGCCATGCTGGACAGGCTGCTGGGAGGAATCGGGACCTCACCGTCCAAAATCGGTTCTTTGACAGAGATCGAGACGATTATTATGGAGCGCATCTTCAGTAGGGCTTTCGAAAGTCTTCAGGAAGCCTGGAAAACCGTGATTGATATCAATCCGCGGATGGAGGCGCTTGAAACTAATCCTCAATTTATGCAAATCGTTTCCCCGAACGAAACGATTGCGCTTATCTCGCTGAGTACGAAGATCGGGGACACTTCGGGGATGATCAACCTTTGTATCCCTCATGTCGTAATTGAACCGATCATGCCCAAGCTGTCGGTTCACCATTGGTTTGTATCCCAGAAAAAATCCCGGGTTCCCGAAGAGGTTGACGCCCTTCGGCATCGGGTGCATAAAGCCAAGCTGCCGATTGTTGCGGAGCTCGGCGAATCCCAAATCACGGTCCAGGAATTTCTGGAGTTATCCGTGGGCGATGTCATCTCCCTGAACAAACCGGTTCAGGAGGGACTATCCATCCGCGTAGGCGACCGGCTGAAATATATCGGAAGCCCGGGAACGCTGAAGGATCGCGTCGCCGTTCAAATTGATGAAATTGTTAGCGAAGGAGTTGAGGAACTTGACGAGTAAAGATTATTTGTCCCAGGAAGAAATAGATGCCCTGCTGAAACAAACGAGCATGGACTCGGCTCCTGAACCAACCGTCTCCGATTATTTGTCGCTGCTGGAACAAGACGCACTCGGCGAAATCGGAAACATCACTTTCGGAAGTGCAGCAACGGCCCTGTCGACACTGCTTAGCAAAAAGGTTGATATTACAACGCCTAAAGTATCCATTATTACGCGTTCGCAGTTTGAATCCGAGTTTCCCAAGCCTCATGTCGCCATTCACGTTCAATACGTTGACGGCTTCGAAGGAGTCAACTCGCTTGTCATTAAGACAAGGGACGCACAGGTTATAGCCGATCTGATGCTGGGCGGCGAAGGCAACCCTGCGGATGAAGAGCTGAACGAAATTCATATCAGTGCCGTGCAGGAAGCGATGAACCAGATGATGGGTTCTTCCGCAACATCGATGTCAACGATCTTTAACCGGTTCGTGAACATCTCCCCGCCGGGCATCGATATTTTGAACATGACTAACGGAAGCGGAGTAACCAGCCTGCCGCCCGATGAAATTCTGATCAAAATTTCGTTCCGCCTGACGATCGGGGATTTGATCGATTCAACGATCATGCAGCTGTTGACGGTTAAATTCGCCAAAGAAATGGTCGATAGCCTGATCAACGGTTCATCTTCGGAACCTGCCGTTCAGGAAGTAGCTGCTGCAGCGGCACCACCGGCTTACGCCGAGCCTCCTGCACCTGCATACGAACCGCCCGCACCTGTTTATCAGCAGCCGCCTATGGTCGAGCAACATGCTCCACAGGCTATGCAGCCGCCGATGCAAACACCGATGGGAGCGCCGATGCAAGCGCCTCCGGGATACTATTATCCGCCTCAGGAACGGCCTTACAGCGAGCCTCAGCATTATGGCGGAATGACCGGACGAGGGGTAAACGTACAGCCTGTCCAGTTTGCGAATTTGGGAAATCCCTCATTCGGGCAAGCTGACGCAAATAATTTAAACTTATTGATGGACATTCCCCTTAAAGTCACCGTAGAATTAGGGAGGACCCAAAAGCAGATTAAGGATATCCTGGAGCTGTCCCAAGGTTCGATTATCGAACTGGACAAGCTTGCCGGTGAACCGGTGGACATATTGGTGAACAACAAGCTGATAGCAAAAGGCGAGGTTGTTGTCATCGATGAGAACTTTGGCGTACGCGTCACGGATATTGTCAGTCAGTGGGACCGCATTCAAAAATTACAATAGTAGAAGTTTAGGGAGGATTTTAAATCAATGGCAAACCGAATTCTAATCGTAGACGATGCAGCTTTTATGAGAATGATGATCCGCGATATTTTAACGAAAAATGGGTTCGAGGTTGTCGGTGAAGCTCAGGATGGCGGGCAAGCGATCGAGAAATTTAAGGAATTGCATCCGGATCTCATCACTATGGATATCACGATGCCTGAAATGGACGGAATCGCAGCATTGAAGGAAATTAAGAAGTTGGATCCAAATGCCAAGGTTATTATGTGCTCGGCTATGGGACAGCAGGCTATGGTTATCGATGCGATTCAAGCCGGTGCGAAGGACTTCATCGTTAAGCCGTTCCAGTCCGATCGTGTAATTGAAGCTATCAACAAAACGCTTGGATTGTAGGCGATAAGCCATGTACCTATCACAATCCGGCACCCCCGAAGAATATGGGGGCGGAGATGTCAATCTTTGGGGTAACTTGATAACGGTCATCGCCGTTTTAGCAATAATCATCGTTCTGATTATTCTGTTAATTCGTTTTCTCGGGAAAAAGAATTCGCTTTTATCCCAAAGCCGCTCGATCCGTACGATGGGAGCCGTCGGCCTCGGGCCGAACAAGTCGCTCCAGGTGATCGAGATCGGTAGCAGCATTTACCTTGTCGGTGTAGGCGAGAATATCACCTTGGTCGACAAGATTTCCGATCCGGAAGAAGTGATTGTATTGCAGCAGGCTTTTGAAGAGGAGGGGACGGAGTTCGCCGGGTTCGCTTCGGCCATATCTGGTCTCGTCTCCCGATTCCGCAAAGAGCCTCCGCAAGAAGTCGAGGAACTGGAAGGGAAGTCCTTTCATGAGGTGTTTCACTCTCAGGTAAAGAGAATGCCAAGCCGCAAGACTCAAATGGAGGAACTTTTAAAGGATCAGGAAGAACAATCTACAGATCGGTTGAGGGATTCATGAAGAACAAAGTCCTAGTCGTGACATTATTTTTCGCTTTATGGAGTCTGTTTGCGGTTTCCATAGCTTCTGCCGAACCGGTCGATCCGATTCCAAATATAGGGATCCAAATCGGAGGGGACACGGGCTCGGGTGCGGGGACAAGCTCACTGTCCCTTATTCTGATGATTACGGTCTTGAGTGTAGCTCCAGCCATTCTCGTTCTAATGACAAGCTTTACGCGGATCGTGATTGTGCTCGGATTTGTCCGCAGCTCTCTCGGAACTGCGACATCGCCTCCCAATCAAGTGCTTGTCGGGTTGGCTCTTTTTTTGACGATTTTCGTGATGAGTCCGACGTTGTCGACGATTAATGAGGTGGCACTGCAGCCGTATATCAAAGGGGAAATTACTCAAACGGAAGCGCTGAGCAAAGCATCAGAACCGATGAAGAAATTTATGTATTCGCACACGCGGCCCAAAGACCTGCAATTATTCATGAGTTATACCAAAACGGAGAAGCCGCAGAGCTATAAAGACATTCCGATTACAGTTATGGTTCCGGCTTTCGCAATCAGTGAACTAAAGACCGCATTTCAGATGGGCTTCATGATATTTATACCGTTTTTGATTATCGATATCGTCGTGGCCAGCGTTCTGATGGCCATGGGGATGATGATGCTGCCGCCGGTCATGATTTCCTTACCGTTCAAGATATTGTTGTTCGTCCTGGTGGACGGATGGTATCTGATCGTCAAGTCACTGCTGGTGAGTTTCAGTCCATAGTTATGTAAAAGGATGGCTTCGGTCTAGCGCAGGTCATTCATATTTTTAGTAAAGAGGGGGAAGACGGTTATGAGTTCGGATTTTATTATCGGTTTGGCCGGACAAGCCGTTTATACCGTATTGAAGGTTAGTGCCCCGATGCTGATTATCGGTTTGGTCGTCGGTTTGATCGTGAGTATTTTCCAAGCTACCACCCAAATTCAAGAGCAGACGCTGGCCTTCGTTCCCAAGATCGTCGCCGTACTGTTAGCACTGCTGATGTTTGGGCCGTGGATATTAACGACGCTTGTCGATTTTACCTACAGCATATTTAACAACCTATCTAGTTATATCGGTTAGGCCGAAGAAATTATGGAGATTATACTGCACGGAATTTCTGTCTTTATGCTTATTTTTTGTCGAATGACGGCGTTTTTTGTTGTCGCTCCGGTTTTTTCTTCACGTGGAGTTCCTAACACATTCAAAATTGGACTCTCCGCTATGATCGCATTGTTAATTTTGATGATTCAAGGAACGAATCAGGTGATACCCCAAGATCTTGGATACGTCTTGATGATTATCCGTGAGGTCTTGATCGGCCTGCTGATGGGGTTTGTGGCCTACCTGATCTTTTCGGTCATTTTGACTGCCGGATCTTTTATTGATATTCAGATCGGATTCGGTATGGCGAACGTGCTTGATCCGATGACAGGCGCTTCCGCTCCCGTCCTAGGGAACTTTAAGTATATTATCGCCACGCTGGTCTTTTTAAGCATTAACGGACACCACTATTTGCTTGACGCAGTAATTCGTAGTTATAACTGGATCCCGTTATCAAACGATGTTTTTCAAAGGATTTATCGTGGAGGCGTTACGGAGTTTCTGGTCAGCACCTTCAGTCAGTCGTTTACGCTTGCTTTTCAAATGGCTGCGCCGCTGGTGGTTGCCTTGTTTTTAACGGACGTTGCTCTCGGCTTTCTGGCTCGTACGGCACCTCAGTTCAACGTTTTCGTAATAGGGATTCCCCTGAAGATTATTGTGGGACTGGTTGTACTGCTCCTTTTGATTCCGGGCTTCATCTACGCGTTTGAACATTTGTTTGAAGTGATGTTTAATGCGCTGCACAATTTATTTGGAACGCTGGGGAGTCGGCCGACATAGGGAGGGAATCGCTGATGACGTACCGGTATCGTTATAAACTGGATTTGCAGATGTTTGCCGGGGAGAAGACGGAGAAAGCGACGCCCAAAAAGCGGCAGGAAGCAAGAAAGAAAGGCCAGGTTGCGAAAAGCCAGGATATATCCGGCTCGATCATTCTATTATCTACTTTTATGTGTCTTATGGCCTTTGGCGGCTATATCAAAGAAAGATTGGTCGCTTTGTTTACGGATATTTTTTACCACCGCTTGACGATGGATGTGACCAAGGAAAATGTAATGATCATGCTAGGGGATTATGCGGTTCAGATTCTTCTGCTGATTGCTCCGGTCTTTTTGGTTGTCGTTGTGATGGGGGTTATCGCCAACTATGCCCAGGTAGGATTCCTTCTTACCGGTGATCCGCTGAAGATGCATTTCAACAAGCTTGACCCGATCAAAGGGTTCAAAAAAATATTTTCCATGCGCTCGCTTGTGGAGTTTTTTAAATCGATATTTAAGCTGACGATCATCGGGTACCTGGTTTATACGACGATATGGGGGGCAAGAAGTCATCTCGCAACCCTTGGGAGAATCCCGGTGGAACAGGCATTTCACTTCACAGCGGAGCTCACAATGAACCTCGGCATTAAAATCGCCGCCGCTTTGCTCGTTTTGGCGGTGCTGGATTATATGTATCAAAAGTATGAGCATGAGAAGAGCCTTAAAATGTCCAAACAGGACGTGAAAGACGAGTACAAGAAAATGGAAGGCGACCCGCTCATCAAAGGCAAAATCCGGGAAAGACAGCGCCGCATGGCGCTGCAACGGATGATGCAAGAAGTGCCGAAGGCAGATGTGATCATTACCAACCCGACGCATTTTGCCGTAGCGCTGAAATATGACGGATCGCAAATGGAGGCTCCGCAGGTCGTGGCCAAAGGGCAGGACTTTGTCGCACTCCGGATCAAGGAGGTTGCCAAGGAGCATGGTGTTGTTACGATTGAAAATAAGCCGCTGGCAAGGGCGCTGTTTCAGAGAGCGGAAATCGGGGATATGATTCCCGGCGATCTCTTTCAAGCCGTTGCCGAAGTACTGGCATATGTATATAAACTGCAAGGCAAAGTGAAATAAGTTCGGGATCGGAGGAAGAACCGGTGAAGAAGTTCAAAGATATATTCATCCTAGTAGGCATTATCGGCATTGTTCTAATCATGATCGTTCCGATCCCGACTTTGCTGCTGGATATTCTTCTCATCATTAACATATCCATTGCATTAATGATTTTGCTCGTAGCCATGAACACGAAGGAAGCGCTACAGTTCTCCATTTTCCCGGCGATGCTTCTTATTACGACCCTGTTCAGGCTGGCGCTGAACGTATCGACTACGAAGTTGATTCTAGGACAGGCCGAAGCAGGCCATGTCGTAGCAACCTTCGGGTCCTGGATTTCAAGAGGGGAGCCTGTTGTCGGCTTCGTAGTCTTCCTGATTCTGGTGGTTGTGCAGTTTATCGTAATTACGAAAGGGTCAGAGCGCGTAGCCGAAGTAGCGGCCCGCTTTACTCTCGATGCGATGCCTGGTAAGCAGATGAGTATTGACGCCGACCTCAACGCAGGGCTGATCAATGAACAGCAAGCCCGTGAGCGCCGGAGCAAGATTGAACGCGAAGCCGATTTTTATGGCGCGATGGATGGGGCGAGTAAATTCGTCAAGGGCGATGCGATTGCGAGTATCATCATCCTCCTTATCAACCTGATCGGCGGCTTTATCATCGGGATGACCATTCATGGTATGTCGTTCGGGGACGCTCTCTCGACTTATTCGATCTTGACGATCGGGGACGGTCTGGTCAGTCAGATTCCTGCACTGCTTATTTCTACGGCAGCCGGTCTTATCGTTACGCGGGCTTCCTCTGAAGGAAACCTGGCCGATGACATCACAGGCCAGTTGTTTACGTATCCCAAGCTTCTTTATATCGTTGCCGGTACGATCGCGCTGCTCGGATTGTTTACGCCGATCGGTCCTTGGACCACGCTTCCTTTTGCGGGATTGATGATATATGCCGCTAGGCGGATGCAGAAGAATCTCGACAAAAGACAAATTGAGCAGGAGATTCAGGAAGAGGAGCAGCAAATCGAAGAGGTACGAAGTCCGGAGAGCGTGATCAACCTGCTGCAGGTCGATCCGATCGAGTTCGAATTCGGTTACGGGTTGATCCCGCTGGCCGATACGGGACAGGGCGGAGATTTGCTCGACCGGATTATTATGATCAGGCGCCAATGCGCGCTTGAAATGGGGCTTGTCGTACCGGTTATCCGCATTCGCGACAATATTCAACTAAAACCGAATGAATATGTCATCAAAATTAAAGGAAATGTCGTTGGCGGTGGTGAATTACTACTTAATCACTATTTGGCAATGAGTCCCGGGATGGATGACGATTCGATTACAGGCATTGAGACTCAGGAGCCTGCTTTCGGGCTTCCTGCGCTTTGGATCGATGAATCCACTAAGGACCGGGCAGAGTTGTCCGGCTATACCGTGGTCGATCCGCCGTCCGTTGTTGCTACGCATCTAACCGAATTGATCAAGAAACACGCGCATGAGCTGCTGGGAAGACAGGAGACAAAGGCGTTGGTCGACAATTTGAGAGAGAATTACGCTGTCCTTGTCGACGAACTGATTCCTTCCTTGCTCTCCATCGGGGATGTGCAGAAGGTGCTGGCCAAGTTGCTGCGTGAGAAGATTTCGATTCGCGATATGGTAACGATATTTGAAACCCTGGCTGATTACGGGACTTATACGAAGGACCCCGAGGTTTTGACGGAATATGTCAGACAGGCGCTATCCAGACAAATCACCCAGCAATATACGCAGCAGGGTGAAACGATGAGGGTAATCACCGTGGGGCCTACGCTGGAGAAGAAGATTGCGGAAAGTGTGCAGCAGACCGATCAAGGCAGCTATTTGGCGCTTGATCCGATGTCGACACAGACTCTTTTCCAAAAGCTATCGGAGCAGATTAACCGCCTGCTTCAGACCGGTCAGCAGCCGATCGTATTGACTTCACCAACGATCCGGATGTATTTGCGGCAGGTTATTGAGAGAAGCATGCAGGATATTCCGGTACTGTCCTATAGTGAACTTGAACCTAACGTAGAAATTCAGAGTGTCGGAGTGGTGAACTTATGAGAGTAAAACGTTATATCGTCGACACGATGCCGGACGCCATGTCCAAAATACGCACCGAACTGGGAGCCGATGCCGTCATCTTGAGTACCAAAGATATGAAGGTCGGCGGATTTATGGGATTATTCGGCAAAAGAAAGATTGAGGTCATCGCAGCTTCTGAAGGCAACGACGGATCTCCTTCCAAACCGCAGCCGCAGACGGCGCGCATTGCACAGACTCCGATGGCGAGGCAGGCGGTTCCGGATGTTTACCGTAAATCCTCCCAATTAACGTCTCCTTCTTCATCGGGAGCGGGCAACACAGTGTTGCCTCCGGCCGCTCAGCCTACCCGACCTGCTCAGCAGGCGCGTCCCGCGATGATGCCCGGGCTGCAGGAAAGGGAGGAGTTGCCGGTCGCGGCGTCCATGCCGATGTCGACAGTCTCATCCGTGCGAAAACAGCCATCTGATGGGATCGCTAGGCCTGACATCGCCAGGGAGGAGACGGCTGCCAGTAGATGGGACGAAGCGTTGCGACAAGCCTCCTTGGAAGAGAAGAGGCCCCCTGCTCCTTCAGCATCGCCGGCCCCTAAGCCGGCAGAAGTGCTTAGCTTGAAGGAAGAGAAGCTGCTCGAAGAGATTCGCGAGATGAAGACCTGGATCGGTCAATTGGCGAGACAGCAGCACGAAAGCAGAGAGCTTCCTGAACCCCTGCCGGCGATTAAGAGCCGACTGGAATGCCAGGAGTTGTCCGCGGACCTGGTTGAGAAGTGGATTGATGCCGCTTATCGGGAATGGATCGAATCCGGCAAATCGGCTTCATCGGATGTGCTGGAAGCTGCTGTAAGAGCCGAGGCCGCTTCCTTCCTGCAAGGTCGTATCGGGGAAGGTATTCAGGACGAGACCAAAATCGTCTACATTGCCGGACCTACCGGAGTCGGAAAGACGACTACGATTGCGAAGCTGGCTGCGGATCAAATTTTCCGGGCACACAAAAAGGTAGGCTTTATAACGGCTGATACGTACAGGATATCGGCTATAGAGCAGCTCAGAACGTATTCTTCGATTTTAAATGTGCCGCTTGAAGTCGTTCAATCACCGGGCGACGTGCAGAGAGCGATGCAAAGGCTCTCCCATTGCGATTTGATCTTGATGGACACGGCAGGGCGGAATTATTTGAACGAAATTCATGTGGCCGAACTGCACAGCATGCTCAGCACGTCGGAGCAAAGCGAGACTTATCTGGTCCTAAGCCTGACGTCAAAGACACAAGACATGAAGAAAATTACGGAGCATTTCAGCCGGTACGGGCTGGACAAAGTGATTTTCACCAAACTGGATGAAACGGAAAGCGTGGGCCCTTTGTACAACTTGATTCACGACTACCCTCTGCGGGTTTCCTATATTGCCAACGGACAAAATGTCCCTGACGACTTGCTGACGGCGGATTCTGAATTGCTGCTGGATTTGATTACAGGAGCTCGTAACTCATGAGCGACCAGGCGCAAGCTCTTCGACAACTGGTAACTTCCCGAAGCGGTTTTGACCCGCAGTCAATAAGTAAAAAGAGCAATGCCCGTATTATTACCGTAAGCAGCGGAAAGGGTGGGGTCGGAAAATCCAACTTTACTCTCAACTTCGCTCTCGCTTTAAAGTCGTTTGGAAGCAAAGTCCTCATTTTTGACGCTGATATCGGCATGGCCAATATCGACGTTTTGATGGGAGTTCGCCCGAGATACAGTCTTTATCATTTATTGAAAGGCGAACGGGACATCACGGAGATCATCGAGCTTGGAACCGGCGGACTTCCCTTTATTGCGGGAGGTTCCGGCATGACGGATTTGTTTACCTTGTCGGAACAGGATCTCAACTACTTTACTTCTCAGATCGAGCAGATATCGGAAGAGATGGATTTCATCCTTTTTGATACCGGGGCAGGACTCTCCAAGGAAACTTTGAAGTTTATAACTGCCGCCGACGAGTGTTTGGTTGTAACGACCCCTGAGCCGACCTCGATAACCGATGCTTACGCACTCATCAAGGTGGTGCACGGGCTGGAGAAGGATGTAGCGTTCCGGCTGGTCATCAACCGGGTCGCGGGTGAAAGCGAAGCCAAGCAGGTTGCTGATAAAATTTCGCTAGTCGCGAAGCAGTTTCTGGATATGGATATTCCTACTCTTGGGTATTTGAGCGATGACGCACACGTCATGCAGGCGGTGAAGAAACAGATTCCGTTTTCTGCCGCTTTCCCGGGTTGTCCGGCAGCACGAGACATTCGAAGCCTGGCAATGAAATATATGGATGTTCCACAACTGAAGTCAAAGGATACTTTGTCAGGAATCAAAGGATTTATGCATAAATGGCTTAAGCGCGCAAAATGATTCTGTATAAAGGACAGGAGTGGAACGAGATATGCCTTATCGGGTGATGGTAGTTGACGATTCGGCGTTTATGCGGAAAATCGTTTCCGATCTTATTGAACAGGATCCGGCATTTCAAGTGCAGGGTACCGCCAAGAACGGAAGGGAAGCGCTTGATCTTATAGAGTCGCTCTCGCCGGACCTTGTCACCATGGACGTCGAAATGCCGGAGATGAACGGGCTTGAGGCACTAAAGCACATTATGGAGCAGCACCCTTTACCGGTGATTATGCTATCGGGCATCAATGAGCAGGGAATGCGGGAGACGATTATGGCTCTAGAACTCGGAGCGTTTGATTTTATCCGCAAGCCTTCGGCATCCACCAGCTCACATGATATCGAACAGGTGGGACGAGAGCTCAGGGAGCAAATCAGGGTTGCGATGCTGGCTAAGGAGCGAAGGGCGGCTAGGGCGGCTGCGCTGGAGACCAAAGCTCCGGAGCGGCTGCCTCCGGTCGAACTGGGCTTCTCGGCCTTGCATCTGACAAGCCTAAGCACGGCGCCGGCCCAAAGGAAACCCGGAAAGTCCAGGGAGTCCTTGTTGGACCGGGGGATTTCGGCAGATCAACCGAAGCGGAATTCGGAAGCGAAGGAAGTTCCGGCTTCCCGCAAGCCTTTGGCGAAACCTATAACCGACGCCAAACCGGCTCCGGCTGCATCGGCTACAAGGCCGGAGAGCAGGACGGCCATCGTCCAGAGCGACGCCAAAGTAGACAAGGAAGATTTGCACCAGGCGGTTTCGCCTAAGACCCGAAGCAAAGCGGAGACGCTTGCAACGGCGAAACCAGGGCAACGTCGTCCGGCCGAACCGCCGTCAAGGCAAGCTGCGGAATTAGAGCAGGCTGCGCGGGAGAGGGAAAGAGCAAAAGAAGCCGCGGCCCGCACGGAATTCACCGACCTGGTTGCGATCGGAACTTCAACCGGCGGTCCCAAAGCGTTAAAGGCTGTGCTGGAAAAGCTTCCTGCCAACTTCCCGGCTCCTATCGTGATCGTGCAGCATATGCCGCCGAATTTTACCAAATCGTTGGCCCAGCGCTTGAACAGTTTGAGTGAATTAAACGTGGTGGAAGCGGAAGAAGGAATGAGGCTTGAGGCGGGTACCGCTTATGTTGCACCCGGCGGCTATCATTTAAATGTAGTTCCGGCCTCGGACGGAAGCTATAAGGTGTCTCTGACGGGGCAAGAGCCCCGCAATGGGCACAGGCCGTCTGTCGATGTCATGTATGATTCACTTCTGCCCTTGCAAACTCTTAAGCGGCACATTGTACTCCTTACCGGTATGGGCAGCGATGGAGCCAGAAGCATGAAACGGCTGTACGAAGCCGGTGTAACTTCCACGATCGCGGAAAGCGAGGAATCCTGCGTTGTGTACGGAATGCCCCGCTCGGCGATCGAAATGGGCTGCGTCAGTCAGGTACTGCCGTTGCATGAAATTGGTTTCAAGCTTGCACAAGTTGTGAAATAAACGGAATCTCTTGAAGGAGGTGCCTCACCATGGACATGAACCAATATTTATCCATGTTTATCGATGAGTCGAATGATCACTTACAGTCATTAAACGAAAATATGCTGGAACTGGAGAACCGTCCTGATGATCTCGGGATCGTACAGGTAATCTTCCGCTCCGCCCATACACTGAAGGGCATGGCTGCCACAATGGGCTTCGAGGACTTGTCCTCCCTGACGCATCAAATGGAAAATGTGCTGGATCTGGTGCGCAACGATAAACTTAAAATGCAGGATTTTATTTTTGATACCTTGTTCCAAAGTCTTGATGCTCTGCAATCCATGGTTCAAGATATTACCCAGGGAGGGGAAGGCAAAGAGGATGTAAGTTCGATCGTTGCCTCCTTGCAATCGATTGTCCGCGGCGATATAGCGCCTTCCGGGCAACAATCGGGCGCGAAAGCGGCTGATAAGGCTTCGTCTGCAAGCGGTGCGGCCATTCGGCTGGATGAATTCCAATACTCGGTCCTCGAGCAATCGATTACCGAAGGACACAAAGTAATGTACATCGAAGTGGCCGTAAGGGAAGACTGCCAATTGAAAGCCGCTCGTGCTTATCTGGTGTTCGACCTGTTGGAACGGTACGGGGAAATTGTGAAATCGCATCCGTCTGTCCAGGAAATCGAGCAGGAACAGTTCGACCGGAGCTTCTCTCTCTATTACATAACTCAAAAAGAGGCTGCGGAACTTCAAGGCATGATTATGAATCTGTCCGAGATTGATTCGGCTCAGGTAGCGCTGCTGGATCATGAGACACTGAGCCAGCTGGATTCAGGAATTAAAGAGGCTTCAGTCGCTGTAGAAGCTGCCGAGCCGACTGCGAATAATGCGGAGAAGCCGGCTGCCGGCAGTAAAGCAGCCAAGCCGGAAGAAGGCAAAACGAGCGCCCGTCCTTCCGCCGTGTCGGCAGCACCTTCCAGAACGATTCGGGTCGATATCGATCGCCTGGATGTACTGATGAATTTGTTCAGTGAGCTTCTGATTGACCGATCCCGCCTTGAACAGCTGGCTTATGAAGTGAAACGCTCCGATCTGACCGAAACCGTGGAGCATATGAGCCGGGTCAGCAGCGATTTACAAAACATTGTCCTGAAGCTGCGGATGGTTCAAATCGACTCCGTATTCAACCGTTTCCCGCGGATGATTCGGGATTTGGCCAAATCGCTGGACAAAAAAATCGATCTGATCATCGTCGGGGCCGAAACTGAACTCGACCGGACCGTGATCGATGAAATCGGGGACCCTCTGGTCCATCTGCTGCGGAACGCCGTGGACCATGGCGTAGAGCCTTTGGAAGAACGGATTGCTGCGGGCAAACCGGAAACCGGAACAGTGGAATTGCGCGCGTTCCACAGCGGAAACCACGTATTTATCGAAATCGAGGATGACGGCCACGGCATCGATCGCGACAAAGTGCTTGCGAAGGCTTTGAAGAACGGCGTTGTTACTGAGAGCGAAGCCAGTACCCTAACCGATGAGCAGGTATTTATGTTATTGTTTGCTCCGGGCTTCAGTACGGCAGAAGTGATCTCCGATATCTCCGGCCGCGGCGTAGGACTTGATGTAGTTAAAACAAAAATCGAGTCGCTCAGCGGAGTTGTCTCGGTAGATTCCAAGCTTGGAAAGGGCACGAAGTTTTCGGTTCAGCTCCCATTGACGCTGTCGATCATTTCAGCGATGTTGATCAAGGTCGGATCTGAGAAATATGCGATTCCATTGTCCTCCATCGTGGAAACGGGACTTATCAGACGGGAGCAAATTCGTAAGGTTCACGGCTACACGATGATCCCGTACCGTGATTCCCATATCCCGTTAATGTCATTAGCCGAGCTGTTTGATGTACGGGACTTCGATGAGAAGTCCGAAGAAGAGACGGAAATCGTTGTCGTCCGTAAGGGGGACAGGCTTGCAGCTCTGACGGTTGAGGACTTTATCGGTCAGAACGAAATTGTAATCAAGAACCTGGGTAAGTATCTGCCTCCTGTTCAAGGTGTAGCCGGTGCTACCATTCTAGGGGATGGGCAAGTCGCTTTGATTATAGATCCGAATGCTTTCATTAAATAAAGCTGCTTTTCAACCCGGCTGCGCAAACTTAAGCCGGGACCAATAAGGAGGGATCCCCATGGGAGAGGAAATTAAAGTCATCGTTTTTAAACTGGGGCAAGAAGAATACGGCATCGAAGTGGACAAGGTTCAAACGATCGAACGCATGATGCCGATTACCCGTGTGCCCAAGACTTTTTCTTTTGTCAAAGGCGTAATCAATCTGCGCGGCGTCGTTATTCCGGTCATTGATTTACGCGGACGTTTTGGCCTGCCGGAAGCGGAGCATAGCGATCAAACACGGATTATTATCGTGGCGGCCAATGAGATGGAGGTTGGGTTTATCGTCGATTCGGCGAATGATGTTATCGACTTGAATTCGGACTCTATCGATTCTCCTCCCGATGTGGTCGGAGGCGTCAAAGCGAAGTATTTGCAAGGGGTGGCGCGTCTTTCCGACGAACGTCTGCTTGTAATGCTGAATTTATCAGAAGTACTGAACCGCAGTGAAATTATTCAATTGGAAAGTTTAGAGGGATAACCGGTGGATCTGTTTAAGGACTTTGAGGAATTCAAAATGGACGTGTTGAAGGAGGTCGGCAATATCGGCGCTGGAAACGCGGCCACCGCACTCTCCAGACTGCTGGATAAGCCGATTGACATGGCGGTTCCTAAAGTTCAGATGCTGCCGTTCGAAGCGATTGCTGAGCGGGTAGGCGGAGCCGAGAAAATCGTGCTTGCCGTCTTTTTCCGGGTCGAAGGGGATACGCCGGGCAATTTATTCTTTATTCTTAGCCCGGAGGCGGCCAAGAAGCTCTTGCATCGCCTTGCAGGCATCGAAGTCGAAAGCGGGGACAGCTTTTCCGAAATGGAATGGTCTGCGATCTCGGAGATCGGAAATATATTGGCCGGGTCCTATATTTCTTCCCTTGCCGATTTCACCTCGCTTTCAATGACCCCAACCGTTCCAGCGCTTGCGATGGATATGGCGGGAGCAATACTAAGCTATGGGCTGCTGCAATTTGGAGAAATGGGCGATTCCGCCATGCTGATTGATACGACCTTCATCGAAGGCAAGCATGAAGTGGAAGGACAGTTTTTCCTGATTCCAGACCCCGAGTCCTTTGCAAAAATTTTCGCTGCTTTGGGAGTGCCAATGAGCCATGATTGATGAGCAGCATATCGTTAAGGTTGGCATGGCGGACCTGAATGTGATTCGCGGACAGGGGTTAATCCGCACAACGGGGCTTGGATCATGTGTAGGGGTAACATTATTTGATCCATTGCTCAAGCTGGCCGGCCTTGCTCATGTCATGCTCCCTTCGTCCTCAATCGCGCGGGAAGGTGCGTTGAACATTGCCAAGTATGCCGACACGGCAGTCCCGGAGCTGGTTAACAAGCTAAAGGCGCTCGGCGCCTCGCAAAGTCGACTGGTTGCCAAAATGGCAGGGGGATCGCAAATGTTTACCTTTGCCGGAACCGGAGACTCGATGCGGATCGGTCCAAGAAATGTGGAATCCTGCAAAGCGATGCTGTCGCAGCTCGGCATTCCGCTCCTAGCCGAAGATACGGGGGGAAATTACGGAAGAACGATCGAACTCGACTGTGAAACGGGTATATTATTCATACGCAGTGTACAAATGGGTATAAAGGAATTGTAGCTATGTCAGGAAAATTCAGGTACTTTCTTCTTATTGGATTTATCGGATTCTTAATTACTTTTGCCGTTTCGGCCGGGAATAATCTGTTTATGACCAGTTTTATCCGGGGACTTATCGGATTTGCAGCTTGGTTTTTCCTGAGTTTCGCGGGAAGCTGGGTCTTCGCCTTTTTGAAGGAGCAGGACGTCCGTTCGGATGCCAGTGATCTTTCTGCAGCGCTGCAGGAACAAGAGCAAGTGCAAGAGTTAGACAAAGGAAACAGCCTCGATTTTACGACGCCGGATCAAAGCGAGGAATTGAACGAATTATTGAAGCAGTCGCCGGACAACCAGTCGCAATCACAGGCTCACGAGTTTACACCACTCCATCCGCCTAAATTAGTTAAAACACTTGACGACAAAGATCCTGAAGAGCTGGCTAAGGTCGTTCGTCACCTGACAGAAAAATAAGGAGGGTGAAGGCAATTGAACGAGCGGAAGACATCCCCTCTGAATTACGCCGATGTTTGGGAAAGATGGAAGGAACACGGTGATTTAGAGGCCAAGAAACAACTTATCGAGAAGTATCTGCATATTGTCGACTACGTTTCGGGACGTCTGGCGGTCGGTCTGCCCAAGAATGTTTCCAAAGATGATTTATCCAGCAACGGAGTTATGGGGCTGATTGACGCTGTCGAGAAATTCGATTATAAACGCGGACTACAGTTTGAAACATATGCTTCGTGGAGAGTTAGAGGAGCGATCTTGGACGGACTGCGCCAGGGGGACTGGGTTCCCCGTTCCGTAAGAGAGAAAGCCAAAAAAATTGAAGAAGGATACCAGCAGCTCGAACAGCAGTATCTTCGGACTGTCACGGATATGGAAATGAGCGAGCACTTGAACATCAGCGAGAAGGAGTTTCAGAACATGCTCCAGGAAGTTGCGGTTATGACGCTCTGCTCACTGGAAGATCCGATCCGGGAAGAAGAATCGGAGACACGGCTGTCCATGCTTGTTGACGATAAAGCAAAGAATCCCGACTATAAAGTGCAGGAGTTTTATTTGCGTGAATCACTTGCCAAAGGGATTGAAAAATTGACGGAGAAGGAACGCACGGTCGTGTCTCTGTTATATTATGAAGATTTATCTCTGAGTGAAATCGCAGAAGTGATGTCTTTATCGCCTTCACGGATCTCCCAATTGCATTCCAAGGCAATACTGCGGCTGCGCGGCAGTTTGGAAAAGCACCGCGACCTGCTTATGCGGGAGGATTAGAGGAGCTCATTTTCTTATAAGTAGATGGAAGGAGGAACGACTCATGCAATTTACGGATGATTTGGGGCAAATCCTGAGTATCACTTTAAATGACGACAAGACAGTAGCCTACTTGCAATTTATGGAAAAAGAAGAGGACTTCTCCTGTACTATGGATGCGCTCCATCAGTTTCTGAATTCCCAGGGCATTAAATATGGAATTCAGGAAGATATCGTGAAACGGTTTGCCATCAATCCGAGAGAATACTTCTTCAGCAAAACGCCGATTGCGATCGGCGTAGAACCTCAGCAAGGGGAAGATGGTTCAATTCGTTATGCGGTTCCTATGGATGATGTCAGATTTAAGCCTTTGGAAACCGATGACGGCAAAGTGGATTACAAAGAGGTTAGTCGTCTTAATAATGTCCGGAAAGGGCAGTTAATCGCCGAATTAGTTCCTCCGCTTCCCGGTCGGCCCGGAACGGCAGTAACCGGTGAAGCCATTCCTAATAAAGCGGGAAAAGACGCCAGATTCAAGGTCGGCAAAAATGTGGTGTTGAATCCCGAGCAAACCGCTATGTACGCGGCCATCGACGGGTTGGTTACCCAGACGGACAAAGGAAAGTTGAATGTGTTTCCTGTCTACGAGGTTAACGGTGATGTCGATTACAGTACGGGAAATATTGATTTTGTAGGTACCGTCGTCATCCGCGGCAATGTTCTGACCGGTTTCAAAGTCAGTGCGGCCGGGGATATTCGTGTTGTTGGCGGCGTAGAAGGGGCCGAATTGTATGCGGAAGGTTCCATCGAGATTACCGGCGGAATCATCGGTTATAACAAAGGCTTGGTCAAAGCCGGACAAAATATCAAGAGTTCTTTCATCCAGGACGGCAACGTGCTGGCGGGTGAAAATGTAGTAGTGACCCAAAGTATCATGCATTCCAATATCCGTGCAGGAAAAGACGTCATTTGCAGCGGAACCAAAGGCTTAATCGTAGGCGGCAGCATTCAAGCCGGCGAAAAAGTGACTGCACGAATTATCGGGAATCCGATGTCGACGACGACATCGATTGAGGTCGGCGTGCTGCCCGAGCTTCGCAATGAACTGATGGAACTACGTCAGCAAGTCAAAGAAATTATGGCAAACTTGGACAAGTCCGAAAAGGCCCTGACTCTGTTGGACCAACTCGCTTCTTTGGGCAAATTGACTCCGGATAAGGTAGAGATGCGCTCAAAACTGGGATTGACCAAAAAATTGCATATCCAGGAAATGAACGACCTGAAAGACCGGATGCTTAATATTGAAAAGGCTTTGGAAGATACCGGAAAAGCTCAGGTGGATGTCCTGAAAATGATATACGGCGGTTCAAAAATCGTTATTGGCCGGTATACCAAATACATTAAGGAACCGATTTCACGCATGTCCTTTTATTTCAGCGAAGGTGATATTACTATGTCGGCTTACGTATAGAACCTTATGTCGATTGAATGATGAGGTGATCGTATGGATTTGAAAGCTGTTGAATTGCAAATCGCCGTTCCCCGGACCCAGGAAGTTGGACGTATTCAGCAAGAAGCGCAGCAAAGACCTCAGATCGATCAAAGTTTATTATCCACGGCGAACATGAAGGAACGCGAGCTCGACCGTCACCGGAGTTCGAATGTTGACGAAAGCGCGCACAACAGGACAATAAAACGGGAGGACAGTTCTTCCTCGGGTAATCAACGCCAGGGCCAAGCTTCACCAGAAGAGAAACAGGCGGCACAGGAGAAGGAACAACAGCCGGCTGATCATCCGTATAAGGGGAAACATATCGACTTGTCCCTTTAGACTATTTATTTTAGAGGTTGTTCAAAAAGTCATCTTTCCACGACGAAGTAGATCATGAAGCGGATTCGACGTCGAATCTTGAATTCAGCCGGGCCTTCCGTTGCTCACGTACCCCATGAGCAAATGCTTACGAAGTCGTTTTCTACGAAAACGTTTAGCTCCGCGACTCAGTCCCTAACTTCATCCGACCTAAAGCGTTTTGCAAAAACGCACTTCGAAAGCATACGCTTCGGTCCTGAAAACCTGACTTTTTGAACACGCATTTTTACAGCAAGAGGTGAGGATTACATTGTCATTTGGAGATCCATGGTTTTATATTGTACTTTTGGGGGCGGCGGCGCTTGTCTATGCATTGCTTCTGCCGGGACGAAGTCCTGCTGCGAGCTCTAAGCCTGGAGTTTCGGACGGATTTGAAGCTACGCTGGAGCAGTATATGGCCGAGATCGAGAGAGAGAATGAGGAATTGATCGACCTTGTAGCTCAGATGAAGCAGGATTTCACTTCAAAACAGTTGGCCCATCAAGAGCAGATTGCCGAGCTGCGCCAGCGTTTGGCGGATGTGGAGTTTACATCCAGGTCTAATGCTTCCCGGCTGGAGCAATTGGAACAGGACGAGCAGGTTACGGCGGCTGTTCAGGGTAAGATTTCTTCGGATATTGACTCGACAACCTGGAAGCCTGAAGTTGCTGGTGCACCGTATAATGTTGCGGAAGGACTTCCCGGTGTCGCCGCTTCCCAGGTGTCCGGGCTCGCTGAATCTATCATTCCCGCAACCGCTCAACCGGAACCTTCCCAGCCGGACACGCTCGAGCCGGAGTTGACCGAGTCCGTTCGCGACCGGTACCCGGAGTTGTTTGATTTGTATGCAAAGGGGAAATCCGTGGATACGATCGCCAAAAGCACAGGTCTCCAACGCGGGGAAGTTCAGCTTATTCTTCAGCTTGCCAAGAGGGAGGAATCCCGATGATCCGCAATCGTCAATTTATGACAGGTCTTGGCATCGGTCTGATCGTAGGCGCGTTGCTGTTGCAGATTATGATGATCGGCCAGGGACCAAACGGTAAGCTGCAAACAAAGGAACAGATCGAGCAAGCGGCAGCCGCATTGAATTTGAAGGTTGTCTCGGCCGATCAGGAACTATTGACCGAGGAAGAGTGGCAGGAGAAGGCTGAGCAAGAGCAAGCAGGATTGGATGAAGGAATCGAATCGGAAGATCCCGTGGATCCTTCAAATCCCGATGCGCCGAACACACCGGGCGCCCCTGACGATCCTGATTTACCGGGGGGAAAAGGCGCTGTCTCCGTCCCTGAAACGACCTCTCCGGCATCTCCCAAAGAGCCTGACAAAGCCACGGTGACCTACAAGATCTCCCACGGCAGCACGCTGACCGGCGTGGCGGAGGGTTTGCTCAAGGCAGGCGTGATCAGCGACAAGGAAGCCTTCTTGCAGGCTGCGAAAGACAAGAAGATCAATTACAAAGTGCGTACCGGTACCTTTACCTTTGAACAAGGGGAAGATTTCGGCTCCATTATTTCGAAGATTTCAAGTACCGTAAAATAAAGAGAAAATATTGTAGTTTGGATACAGCGAGCTCCTGAATAGGGGCTTTTTTTGTTTCTTAATTGGAGATCTTCTCGCTTTTTGGCGTCCAAGCCGCAAACTTGGTTGCATCGTGTATTTACTTATGGTATATTAATTGACGGTGTTATAACGCACGCTGACCGATTTCATCAAGGGTGCTCTCATAATGAGAGTCTTGACGGAAGATGAGGCCGGCGGAGGAAGCATCAAAAAACCAAACTTAGGAGGTGCGTGAAGATGGCAGTAATCTCCATGAAACAACTGCTTGAAGCAGGCGTTCACTTCGGACACCAGACTCGTCGTTGGAACCCGAAAATGGATCGTTATATCTTCACTGAAAGAAACGGAATTTACATTATCGACCTGCAAAAAACGGTCAAGAAAGTTGAAGAAGCTTATAACTTCGTTAAAAGCGTAGCTGAAGAGAATGGCACCATTCTTTTCGTAGGCACGAAGAAACAAGCTCAAGACTCCGTGAAGGAAGAAGCAGAACGCGCTGGTCAATTCTACATTAACCAACGCTGGCTCGGCGGTACGCTGACCAACTTCCAAACGATTCAAAAGCGGATCGACCGTTTGAAGCAATTGGAATCTTGGGAAGAAGACGGTACTTTCGCTGTCTTGCCTAAGAAAGAAGTTATCATTCTTCGCAAAGAAAAAGATCGTCTCGAGAAATTCCTGGGCGGAATCAAGAATATGAAGGGCTTGCCAAGCGCTCTGTTCATCATCGATCCTCGCAAAGAACGCATCGCGGTTGCTGAAGCCCGCAAATTGGGTATCCCAATCGTAGGTATCGTTGATACCAACTGCGATCCGGACGAAATCGACTACGTGATTCCTGGTAACGATGACGCGATCCGCGCGGTTAAACTGCTCACCAGCAAAATGGCTGACGCTGTAATCGAAGCAAACCAAGGCGAGCAAACTACGGCTTAATATTGAAACAATACCGATAGAATTAAATTAAAAAGGGTGGTTGGTAGGTGTCAAACCTCTCACTACCCTTTTTTTAAGAGATATTTTAAAGTGAAAGTTATCCAATCTTATTGTGGAGGTAATATAAACATGGCTGTTGATGCTAAATCTGTAAAAGAACTGCGTGAAAAAACAGGTGCGGGTATGTTGGATTGCAAAAAAGCACTTGAAGAAGCAAACGGAGATTTGACGAAAGCGATTGAGATTCTTCGTGAAAAAGGTCTTTCCGCTGCAGCGAACAAAGCTGGACGTATCGCTACGGAAGGCGTTGTAGAATCCTACATCCATGCCGGCGGCCGGATCGGCGTACTGGTTGAAATCAACTGCGAAACTGACTTCGTTGCGAAGACAGATCAGTTCAAAGATTTCGCTCGTGACATCGCAATGCATATCGCGGCTATGAGCCCACGTTATGTACGTCGTGAAGAAGTTCCACAAGAAGAAGTGGAAAAAGAAAAGGAAATTTTGAAGGCTCAAGCGCTTAACGAAGGCAAGCCTGAGAAAATCGTTGAAAAAATGGTTGAAGGCCGTATCAGCAAGTACTACGAAGAGTTCTGCTTGCTTGAGCAATCCTTCGTCAAAGACCCTGACAAAACGATCTCCGCATTGGTTAATGAGAAGATCAGCGCTATCGGCGAGAACATCTCGATCCGTCGTTTCGTTCGTTATGAACTGGGCGAAGGTATGGAGAAAAAAGTGGATAACTTCGTTGAAGAAGTTATGGCTCAAGTTAGACAATAAGATTAACAAGTTAGAACCATCATATAATTGAATGTCTGAAAAGTTGGAACACGCCGTGTTCCTTCTTTTTTAACCTGACACCCGCATAGCTTATTTCAGTAGGGGGTCTATAGTGGAGGTATACAATTGAAACAGCCAGTTTTTAAACGTGTTGTCTTGAAGGTTAGCGGTGAATCGCTGGCCGGGCAAAATGGGTACGGTATCGATGCCGAGACGATTTCGTCGATCGCCCAGCAGGTGAAAGAAGTCGTTGAGCTCGGAGTTCAAGTCGCCATCGTATGCGGAGGCGGTAACATTTGGCGGGGCATTGCAGGCAGCGCCAAAGGGATTGACCGCGCAACTGCAGACTATATGGGGATGCTGGCCACGGTTATGAATTCGCTGGCTTTGCAGGACGCGCTCGAACAAATCGAGGTCCCTACACGGGTGCAAACCTCCATCGCAATGCAGCAAATCGCCGAGCCGTACATTCGCCGCCGGGCTATCCGTCATTTGGAAAAGGGCAGAGTCGTGATCTTTGCCGCCGGTACGGGAAATCCGTTCTTCTCTACCGATACGACCGCCGCGCTGCGCGCAGCGGAAATCGAAGCAGAAGTAATTTTGATGGCGAAGAACAAAGTAGACGGGGTTTATTCGGCGGATCCTTTTGTCGACCCGACTGCAGAGAAATACGAAATGCTTACTTACTTAGAAGTGCTTAACAAAAACCTGGGTGTTATGGATTCGACAGCATCGTCGCTGTGCATGGACAATAACATCCCGCTGATTGTATTTGCCATTACGGAACAAGGGAATATCAAACGTGTCGTTCTGGGCGAGAAGATCGGGACGATTGTCAAAGGGAGTGTAGATTAAATGCCGCAAAGTATCAAAACTCATGCCGAAGAACGCATGGATAAAGCGATCCAGGCACTTAAACGAGATCTTGCTACGCTTCGGGCCGGAAGAGCCACGCCTTCTCTGCTTGATCGGATTCAAGTGGATTACTACGGTTCACCGACTCCGGTAAATCAGCTTGCCAACATTAATACACCGGATACCCGCACCCTTATGATTCAGCCTTGGGACAAATCGTCCTTGGCCGATATCGAGCGGGCGATCCAAAAGTCCGACCTGGGCTTGACACCTGCCAACGACGGGACGTCGATCCGACTCTCCATTCCGGCTTTGACGGAAGAGCGTCGTTTGGAACTTGTGAAAATGACGAAGAAGTTCGGAGAAGAGGCGAAGGTAGCGATCCGCAACATTCGCCGCGATGCGAACGATGATATCAAAAAGTTGGAGAAAACCGACATCTCTGAAGACGAATCGCGCAGACATCAGGAAGATATCCAAAAAACGACCGATAAATTTATCGCGGAAGTGGATAAAGTGCTTGCTGCGAAAGAAAAAGAGATCATGGAAGTTTAAGAGACATATTGCGGCCCCTCCTTTTACGGTGGGGTTTTGTCTCTTTTTCATCACCGGCTGGAGGAAGAGCAATGAAAAATGTTTTTGGGTTCTGGCGAAAAAAAGGGAATGGCTCTGTGTCTGTATCTGTGCCTGACAGCGATAATATCCCTAAGCATGTCGCTATTATTATGGACGGCAACGGCCGTTGGGCGCGCAAGCTGGGCTTGCCGCGTATCGTCGGTCACCGGAACGGAATGAAGGCTGTTAAACGGGCAACGATTGCGGCGGATGAGCTTGGAATTTCCGTCTTGACGCTTTATGCCTTTTCGACAGAGAACTGGAAACGGCCAAAGGATGAGGTCGACTTTTTGATGTCGCTTCCCCAAGAATTTTTGGCACTGGAACTCGAGGAATTGATTCAGAAAAACGTTCAGGTCCGGATGATGGGACATACCGAGGAACTTCCGGAGCATACGATTTCCGCCATGGAAGAAGCCATTGAGCGGACCAAAAACAATACGGGACTTATTTTGAATTTTGCGCTCAACTATGGAAGCCACCGGGAAATCACGGAATGCGTTAAAGAACTTGCCCGCGATGTGAAAGATGGCAAAATCCAGCCCGAGGAAATTACTCAGGATATGATCGGTTCCGGCCTCTTGACCGGCGGATTGCCTGACCCTGATTTGCTCATTCGGACCGGCGGCGAGCTGCGGCTCAGTAATTTTATGTTATGGCAAACGGCATATAGCGAACTATGGTTTACGGATCTGTACTGGCCTGAATTCGGACGCGAGCAATTGTTTGCTGCGGTAACGGAGTATCAAAGACGAACTCGGCGGTATGGCGGATTATCCTAGCGGGATGGAAGGTGTAGACAGTTGAAACAACGGTTGATAACTGGAATTATAGCCGGAGGCGGATTCCTCGGGCTCTGTCTGGCAGGAGGGATTTGGTATCATGGGCTTGTCTTGGTCATGGCCTTGATCGGATTTTATGAATTCGTGCGTATGACGAAGACTCCGGCTTTTGGCGGCACCGCTGTGATCGGGTATTTGGGCGTACTATACGTCGTGTTTCCGTGGAAGCTGCTCGGACTGGACATGCCGCTGAACTTACTGTCGGTATTCTGGCTGCTGATGCTGCTGTTTCTTGTCGTTACCGTTGTTTCCAAAAACGGGATTCCGATCGGACAAGTTGCACTGCTGTTTCTTGGCATGGTTTACGTCGGCGTGGGCTTTGCTTATCTTGCTGATACGCGAAGTACTGCGGATGGGCATGGACTGTTTTGGACCTTCCTGATGCTTGCTTCGATCTGGAGCAGCGATGCCGGTGCTTATTTTGTGGGCCGGAGATTCGGCAAGAACAAGTTGTGGCCTGCAATCAGCCCTAATAAGACTGTGGAAGGCGCGATTGGAGGCATCATATGCGCGGTTATCGTCGCCGTTATTTTTGCATTGGCTTCCGGTGGCCTGCTCACGATTGGAAGAGCGCTTATTCTTGGCGTGTCGGCTGCTGTAGTGGGTCAGATGGGCGACTTAATCCAATCGGCTTACAAACGGGTGTACGGCATAAAGGATTCCGGTAATTTGCTGCCCGGTCATGGCGGTATTCTGGATCGCTGCGATAGTTGGATCGCCGTTTTTCCGTTTGTACATATATTATCTTTACTTCCGGTGTTCTGAAATTATTGAGGTGAGAGGTGCGCGTAATGAAAAAACTAGCAATCATCGGCTCGACCGGCTCCGTCGGTACCCAGACCCTCGATGTCATAACTCAGCATGCTGATCAGTTTGAGGTGGAAGGGCTGGCCGCAGGTTCCAATGCCGATCTCTTCGTGGAGCAGGTAAACAAGTTCCGTCCGAAAAAAGCTTCCGTCTCGACTAAAGAAATTGCGGACCGGGTCCGCCCCTTGATACCGTCGGGAGTGGAGTTGTATTACGGAGAAGAGGGACTAATCGAGGTAGCTGCCGGAACCGAAGCGGAAACGGTCGTTACTGCGATTGTAGGGAGCGCGGGGTTGCCGGCTACATTGGCTGCGATTTCCGAAGGCAAACATATTGGACTGGCTAACAAAGAAACGCTGGTGACTGCGGGTCATCTCGTAACCGGATTGGCCAAGAAAAAGGGAGTATCCCTGTTGCCCGTGGACAGCGAACATTCAGCGATTTTTCAATGTCTTAATGGTGAACGGATGGAAGATGTGGAGCGGATTACGCTCACGGCATCCGGAGGCTCCTTCCGGGATTTGAGCAGGGATCAGCTACAACATGTCACCGTTGAGGATGCTCTTAAGCATCCGAACTGGTCCATGGGTGCCAAAATAACGATCGATTCGGCCACGATGGTCAACAAAGGATTGGAAGTGATTGAGGCCCGCTGGTTGTTCGGGATGAGCTTCGAACAGATCGGCGTTCTACTGCACCCGGAAAGCATCGTCCACTCTTTCGTTGAGTATCGTGACGGGAGCGTGATCGCTCAGCTCGGTACGCCGGATATGCGTGTGCCGATCCAATACGCGCTTAGCTATCCGGAGCGTTGGACTTCAAGCACCAAACGGCTGTCCTTGGCCGAAGTGGGCAAGCTTCATTTTCGCGAAATGGATATGGTACGTTATCCTTGTTTAAGACTGGCCTTCGAATGTGGTAAAATAGGAGGAACGGCAACTAGCGTATACAATGCGGCTAATGAAGTCGCCGTAGCCCGGTTTTTGAACAGAGAGATCTCTTTTTTGCAAATTGAACATATTATCGAAAGTGTTCTGTCCAGACATGAGGTTCAGGCTGAACCGGATCTGGAAGCTATCAAAGAAGCCGACCGGTGGGCCCGCGAAACAGCGCGGTCTTTGTAAGTCCCGAGGAGTATTTTTTCTTTCGGAGCGGAAAAGTTCCATCCCGGTATTCTCTTGTACCTGATCGGAGAATAATGATAATCTAAAAGAACGTTGGACGATCCGTGGCCAAAAGGAGGATGCTTACGATTGGAATTGCTTAAAATTATATTTTTGACTGTTCTCATGTTCTTCGTGATAGTTACGGTGCATGAGTGGGGACATTATTTCTTTGCCAAGCGCGCCGGAATTCTCGTAAGGGAGTTTGCGATCGGCTTCGGTCCCAAACTGTTCTCTTACAAAAGGGATGAGACGCAATTTACCCTTCGGCTGCTGCCCTTCGGCGGGTATGCCCGGATGGCCGGGGAAGATCCGGAGCTAGTCCAGATTTCGAACGGGCAAACCGTAGCGTTAAGGCTGGATGGCGAAGAAGTCCGAAAAATATATCTGGATCGTCTCGATAGCCGGAAAAATGTAATCCGCGGCGAAGTGAGCGATGTAGATCTGGAAGACCGGCTCATCGTCAAGCTGGATGTCGACGGAGAAGAGTTAAACTATCGCGTGCATCCGCAAGCGATGCTGGTGGCGAAGGGCAAAGAAACCCAAATCGCACCGAAGGACCGCCAATATGGCAGCAAAACGGTGGGCCAGCGTGCCCTGTCTATTTTTGCAGGCCCGCTGATGAACTTTATTCTCGCCTTCGTGCTCTTCGCGCTCCATACGCAGATGGCCGGTATTCCGCTTGCGGAGCCTAGTCATTTGCAAATCGGCGAAGTAATGAAAGGCATGCCGGCTCAAGAGGCCGGCGTTCAACAGGGTGATATTATCGAATCGGTGAACGGAAAGCCGGTCGGTACCGATGCGAACGGTTTGATCGACATGATCAAAGCATCCAAGGACAAGCCGATGGAATGGACGGTTAAACGGGGAGATCAGACCCTGGCGATCACGCTGACCCCACGTTCAGTGGATAAGGAAGAAGGCGGCAAGGTCGGAAGCACAATCGTTACTTATTTCCCTACGCGGAGCGCTTCGTTTGGAGAAACGTTCACCGTGGCAGGCAAAGATATGGTTTACACGACCAAAGCGATATTTCTCGGCTTTCAGCAGCTGATCAATAAATTCTCGATGGATGATTTAGGCGGTCCGGTGCGCACTTTTGAAGTTACCGGGCAAATCGCGAAGCAAGGAATTTCACAGTTGACTTACTGGGCGGCTATTCTCAGTCTGTATCTGGGGATATTCAATTTGCTACCGATTCCTGCGCTGGATGGAAGCCGGCTTGTGTTCCTGGGGGTTGAAGCCTTGCGGGGCAAACCGGTGGATCCGAACCGCGAGGGGCTTGTGCATTTTATCGGGTTTGCGATGCTGTTCTTGCTGATGATTGCGGTCACTTATAATGATATTTTGCGATTGATAGGCTAATTACGGGAGGACTAGGGTTTAATGGCTAACGAGGAGAAACAATTTGTTACGGAAATTACTCCGCAAGGAGAAGATTTTTCACGCTGGTATATTGATGTAATCAAGAAGGCGGATTTGATGGACTATTCGCCTGTACGCGGATGCATCGTTTTCAAACCGGACGGGTATGAAATTTGGGAACATATCCAGGCGGAGCTGGATCGCCGTTTTAAAGAAACGGGCCACCGCAATGCCTACTTCCCGTTGTTTATTCCCGAGAGCTTTTTCCAGAAGGAAAAAGAACATGTCGAGGGCTTCAACCCGGAGCTTCCTTGGGTAACCGAAGCGGCTGGCGAAAAGCTGGAGGAACGTTTGGCGATCCGTCCGACTTCGGAAACCATGATTGGGCATATGTATGAGAAATGGATTCAGTCTTATCGCGATTTGCCGGTATTGATCAACCAATGGGCCAACGTGGTTCGTTGGGAGAAACGGACATTGCCGTTCCTGCGCACGAGCGAATTCCTGTGGCAGGAAGGTCATACCGCGCATGAGGACGAAAAGGATGCCCGCGAAGAAACGATGCGGATGCTGGAAATTTATCGCGATTTCGTAGAGAACTATTTAGCGATTCCGGTAATTGTTGGCCAGAAGACGCCTTCGGAGAAATTCGCCGGCGCAGTGGATACGTATTCGATCGAAGCGATGATGAAAGACGGTCGTGCCGTTCAAGCGGGAACTTCGCATTATCTCGGTACGAACTTTGCGACCGCATTCGATATCCAATATTTAAACCGCGACAATGTCCGCGAGTATGTGCATACGACATCTTGGGGTGTCAGCACCCGGTTGATCGGCTCGCTGATCATGGTTCATGGCGATGACCGCGGCCTGGCTTTGCCGCCTAAAGTGGCACCGAAGCAGGTCATGATCATTCCGATCGGCCCTCCTAAAACCCGGGATGCCGTTGTAGGCCGGGCAGACGAACTGTTTGCCGAATTGAAAAAATCCGGCGTTCGCGTCGGGATTGACGACCGTGCGGATGTCCGTCCGGGCTGGAAGTTCAATGAATACGAAATGCGCGGCGTTCCGGTTCGTCTGGAAATCGGACCACGCGATATGGAGAACGGGGTTTGCGTGCTTGTATCCCGAATCAGCGGAGAGAAAAAGGTAATATCCCAGGAGAACCTGGTGGAAGAAGTGAAATCCATGCTGGATCAGGTGCATCAGGAAATGTTTGAACGCGCCAAAGCGTTCCGGGAGGAACACTTCTATTCCGTAGATACATTGGATGAAATGAAAGCAAGCATCGAAGAAAAGCGCGGCTTTACACTCGCCGGCTGGTGTGGCTCCGAAGCGTGCGAGCGTCATGTGAAGGAAGAAACGGGCGCTACAAGCCGGAACATTCCGTTTGATCCGGAGGTTACCAAAACGACTTGTCTGGTGTGTGGGGAAGAAGCGCGGCACACGGTTGTTTTTGCCAGAGCCTATTAGTCGACAAACCTTTATTTTAGAAGGCTTCCGGCAGGAAACTGCCGACAGGTTCGATTCCTGTCGGACCCCCGCGCCGGGAGCCTTGTTGTTTGAGGAATACAAAAGCGTGTCGTATGGGAGGGGAAATCATGTCCGACACTCAGGGAAAAAGAATGCGTCTCGAACTGTTGATGAAGCAGGCGGAAATGCCGCCAACCGTGGTTGATCCGTATTTTCTCGATGGATTTATCGATCAAGTGGAAGTCAGCCGCTCCAATAAAGAATGGAAAATAACGCTTTGCAAAAGCACGCTTGTTCCGGGCCAGATCTATCGCACCTTTTACTTACGGATTAAAGAGCGGATGGAGCATATTGCGAACATCTCTTTCTTATTCCGCTACGAGAACCAGATTAGCGAGAGCGAGATCGTACAGGAATATTGGAAACTGTTCCTGGAGTGGGTGCAGCGGGAGGTACCGTCCGTCAACGGCTGGATGGCTCGGGCGTCGCTCGAAGTTGAGGGAGATCTGATTTCGGTTGCTTTCACGGATGCCATGACATTGGAATTAGCCCGAAAAAAAGGGATTGATCGTGCGATCACGGTATATTATGAAACCCACTTCGGTTTAAGTCTTCGGGTTAAGCTGATTTCTGGTGAGAACAGCAACGAAGTGTTTGAAGAATTCCAGCAGCGGATCGTCGAGGAGAATCGCGAAGCGATCCAGCAGCTGATGGAGAATGTACCTGAGGAAGCTCCGGCAGAAGAAGTGGACGGAGAAGTTATCAAGTTGCAGATTGGTTACGACATCAAAGAACAACCGGTACCGCTTCAGGAGATTCAGGATGAAGAGAAGAAGATTACAATTCAAGGCACAATCTTCGGCCTGGACCGTAAAGAGCTTCGCAACGGGAACACGCTGTTTACTTTTTACCTGACCGATTTTACCGATTCCCTGCAAATGAAAATGTTTGCCAAGACCAAGGATGATTTGAAGATCATGGGGCAGTTGGCGAACGGCAAATGGGTGAGAGCCCGCGGTAAAGTTGAAATGGATCGCTTTATGCAAATTCCCGAGCTGGTTATGATCCCTTCCGATCTTTGCGAAGTTTCTGCGCCCCCGTCCCGGAAAGATAATGCCGAGGAGAAGCGCGTGGAATTCCATCTTCATACAACAATGAGTACGATGGACGCCGTTACTCCAATTGGAGAATATGTCAAAACGGCGGCGAAGTGGGGACATAAAGCAATTGCCGTTACGGATCACGGCGGAATTCAGTGTTACCCGGACGCGGCCAAAGCGGCGAAGAAGAATGGAATCAAAATGATCTATGGAGTGGAAGCCAACGTTGTCAACGACAATGTGGCGGTCGTCCTTAATCCTCGTCCCGAAGATTTAAAGACGACGACCTTTATCGTATTCGATATCGAGACCACCGGTTTGTCGGTTACTCAGAACAAGATCATTGAAGTCGCTGCCGTCAAAATGAGCGAGGGCAAAGAAATTGACCGGTATGCCACCTTCGTCAATCCGCATGAGCGTATTCCGTATCATATTCAGCAATTGACGAACATCAACGATGAGATGGTTCAGGATGCTCCCGATGTGGAACCGGTATTGAAGGATTTTATCGAGTTTGCCAAAGATTCGGTACTCGTGGCTCACAATGCCCGGTTTGACGTGGACTTTGTGAACGCGAAACTGAAGGAGCTCGGCCTGCCTGTCATGGACAACCCGGTGTTGGATACGCTGGAGATGGCCAGAATGTTATTCCCTTCTATGAAAAATCACCGCTTGAACACATTGGCGGCTAAATATAAAGTTTCGCTGGAGAACCATCACCGTGCGATCGACGATACGTTGGCGCTGGGACAGATTTTAAACGGACTCATTGAGGATGCCGCAAAAATCGAAGGGATCACATCCCTGGAGCGCTTGAACGACAAGGTCGGCAAGGATTTATCCAATGCCCGCCCGTTCCACTGCGGGATTTATGCCCTCAATATGACCGGCAAGAAAAATTTATATAAATTGGTGTCGATGTCTCATACTCAATATTTTAAACGGGTCGCCTGTATTCCGAAGTCCAAGCTTGCGGAAATGCGCGAAGGCCTGCTCATCATTTCGGGATGTGAGAAAGGCGAATTTTTCGAGGCGGTGCTGAACAAATCGGTGGAGGAAGCCGAAGGAATCGCCGAGTTTTACGATGTGCTGGAGATCCAGCCGCTGACAATGTATATGCACCTAGTAGATAAAGGGCTGGTCGGGAGCGCAGAAGAGCTGCAGACGGCCGTTTGTAAAGTAGTGGAAATCGGCGCTAAGTTGGGTAAACCGGTGGTCGCTACGGGGAACGTTCACTACCTGGATCCGCGCGACAAGCTATACCGGGATATTACGATTCACGGAATTACCGGCTTCAGCCCGCTAAAAGATATCCGCAAACCCGATGCTCATCTCCGCACAACGGACGAAATGCTGAAGGAGTTTGAGTTCCTGGGCAAGGAGAAAGCCTATGAGGTCGTCGTAAAAAACACCTCCGATCTGGCGGATTCCTTCGAGGATCTTGAACTGTTTCCGGACAAGCTGTATACCCCGATTATCGATGGGGCGGATGAAGAAATCCGTAATACCTGTTATGCGACGGCAAGATCCATTTATGGGGAAGATTTGCCAGATGTAGTCGTCAAACGTCTTGAGAAAGAGCTGGAACCGATTATCAAATACGGATTCTCGGCCAACTATCTGATTTCCGAACGCTTGGTGAAAAAATCCAACCAGGACGGCTACCTCGTCGGCTCGCGGGGATCGGTCGGTTCGTCGGTTGTCGCTACATTCCTTGGCATTTCCGAAGTAAATCCGCTTCCGGCCCATTATATTTGTTTGAATCCCGAATGCCGGCATAATGAATGGTTCCTTGACGGCAGCGTGCCGAGCGGATTCGATTTGCCGGACAAGGATTGTCCGAACTGCGGAAACAAGCTGAAGGGAGAAGGGCAGGATATCCCCTTCGAGACATTCCTTGGCTTTAAAGGCGACAAAGTACCCGATATCGATCTTAACTTCTCCGGGGAATACCAGCCTCAAGCGCATAATTATACCAAGGTGTTATTCGGGGAAAAGAGTGTGTTCCGTGCCGGAACGATCGGTACGGTCGCCGAGAAAACCGCATTCGGATTTGCAAAAAAATATGAAGAAGAACACCACAAGAGCTGGCGCGGCGCCGAGCTCAACCGGCTGGCCTCCGGCTGTACCGGCGTGAAGCGCAGCACGGGGCAGCATCCCGGCGGGATCGTGGTCGTTCCGGATTATATCGAGGTCGAAGACATTACGCCGGTGCAGTATCCGGCTGATGACACGAGTTCGGAATGGATGACCACGCATTTCGATTATCACGCGTTTGACGCGAATCTGCTCAAGCTCGATATTCTGGGCCATGACGACCCGACAATGATGCGGATGCTTCAGGATTTGACTGGCGTCGATCCGACGACGATTCCGATGAACGATCCGAAGGTTATGAGCATGTTCAACTCGACGGAAGCGCTCGGCGTTTCGCCTCAGCAAATCCGGACACCGGTTGCCACTTACGGAATTCCCGAAATGGGAACCAAGTTCGTCCGCCAGATGCTTGTGGAATCACAGCCGTCTTCGTTTGCGGATTTGCTGCAAATATCAGGTCTGTCCCACGGTACCGGCGTATGGCTGGGAAATGCGCAGGAACTGATCAAGAACGGAACCTGCAACATCAAAACCGTGATCGGTTGCCGGGATGACATTATGCTGTTCCTGATCTATAAGGCGGGCATGGATGCCGGACTGGCTTTCAAAATTACGGAGAGTGTTCGTAAAGGGAAGGGCTTGTCGCAGGAATGGATCGATGAGATGAAAAAGTGCAAGGTGCCTCAGTGGTACATTGACTCTTGCCTGAAGATCCAGTACATGTTCCCGAAAGCGCACGCCGCGGCTTACGTTATCTCTGCGGTGCGGACAGCTTTCTTCAAGCTGTATCATCCGATCGAGTATTACGCGACTTACTTCTCGGTCCGCGGCGAGGATTTCGATATCGAGCTGTTCTGCCAGGGGTATGACGCGATATACCGCAAGATCGAGGAGATCGAGCAAAAAGGCTTCCAGGCGCTGCCGAAGGAAAAGAATATGCTGCCGATTCTCGAGATGGCGCTTGAAATGACATCGCGCGGCTTCCGTTTCAAGGGAATCGACCTGTACCGTTCCGATGCGACGAAATTTATCGTCGACGGCGACGCGCTCATCCCGCCGTTCTCCGCGCTGGCGGGTATCGGCGACAACGCCGCCCGTAACATCGCGGCGGCGAAGGAGCAGGGGGAGTTCCTCTCCATCGAGGATTTCCAGCAAAAGTCCAAGGCGAGCAAAACGGTCGTCGAACTGCTCGGTACGATGGGCTGTTTCCGGGGGCTGCCGGAAAGCAACCAGCTATCGCTGTTTTAGCCCGGCGTAAAGGCGTTTTACTTGTCACTATTACCGGACTATGTTATAATTTTTTTGGTAATCATGAAGATAGAACCGTTGCTTAAAGAGTGGGGAAACCCACTCTTTACTCTTTGGTATATAGGAAAGAACCATATGGAGGTAATGTACGCTTGAGCACACCGAAGATCAAAGCGGCCGTGGAAGAGATGGTCAAACCTTTTTTGGATGAGAACGGCTTTGAACTGGTCGACGTCGAGTACGTCAAAGAAGGGAGCAATTGGTTCCTGCGCGTATTCGTGGATAAAGACGGCGGCATCGATATCGATGACTGCGGTCGGATCAGCGAATTTCTAACCGAGAAGCTGGATGAGAACGATCCGATTCCATCAGCTTATTTTCTGGATGTGTCCTCCCCCGGGGCGGAACGTCCGTTGAAGAAGGCGGAGGATGTATTAAAAGCCGTCGGCAAAGATGTATTTGTGACTACATATGAACCGGTAGACGGCTTGAAAGAATTCGAAGGCCGGCTTCTTTCTTTTGAAAATGAGGAGCTTGTCGTCGAAATCGGCAAAAAGAGCCATACCATTCCATACAGCAAAGTTGCCAGCGCCAGGTTGGCCATTATTTTCTAAACAAGGTATTGAAACGTAGGGGATTATGAAAGGGGGAACTCGAGGCAAATGAGCATGGATTTTATCGAAGCCTTGAATGAGTTGGAAAGGGAAAAAGGGATCAGCAAAGATATACTGTTCGAAGCGATTGAAGCTGCTCTGATCTCCAGTTACAAGCGCAACTTCAATACAGCGCAAAATGTGCGCGTGGATATGAACCGTCATACCGGTGCAATCAAAGTCTTCGCCCGTAAACTCGTGGTGGAAGAAGTGCTTGATCCGCGGACGGAAATCTCGGTGCCGGCGGCACGCGAAATCAATCCGGGCTTCCAACTGGAAGATATCGCGGAAATTGAAGTGACGCCGCGTGATTTCGGGCGTATCGCTGCCCAAACTGCCAAGCAGGTCGTAACGCAGCGCATCCGCGAAGCGGAGCGCGGGTTGATCTATAACGCGTTTGTGGAAAAGGAAGAGGATATCGTTACGGGGATCGTTCAGCGCCAGGATATGCGCAACATTTTCGTCGATTTGGGCAAGGTTGAGGCTCATCTTCCATTGAATGAGCTTATGCCGAACGAGAAGTTCAAGCACGGCGACCGGATCAAGGCATATATCACCAAGGTGGAGAACACGACGAAGGGTCCGCAAATTTTGTTGTCCCGTACTCATCCCGGTTTATTGAAACGGTTGTTTGAACTGGAAGTTCCTGAAATTTTCGATGGCGTTGTAGAGATTCGTTCCGTGGCCCGCGAAGCGGGTTTTCGTTCGAAAATCGCCGTATATTCGCGCAACAGCGAAGTGGATCCGGTCGGCTCCTGCGTAGGGCCTAAAGGCACTCGCGTGCAAACGATCGTGAATGAGCTGCGCGGCGAAAAGATCGACATCGTCCGTTATTCGGAAAGCGTCGAGGAGTATGTGGCAAATGCGCTTAGTCCTTCCAAGGTTCTCGAAGTTCAAGTGTTTGAGTCGGAAAAAATGGCCCGCGTCATCGTGCCTGATTACCAGCTCTCGCTGGCGATCGGGATCAAGGGACAAAACGCCCGTCTGGCCGCGAAACTGACCGGTTGGAAAATCGACATCAAGAGCGAAACCCAGGCGGAAGAGGAATTCGGAAGAGAAAGAACCGAACAGGATGAAATGCCGCAGGATTCCGTTTCCGTCGACTAACTCTAAATGGACTTGGGAGCAAGAAACGGGGGTCTTTTAAATGAAACCTAGAAAAATACCGCTTCGCAAATGTGTGGCATGCCAACAGATGATGCCCAAAAAGTCCCTGATCCGCGTCGTCCGTTCGCCGGAAGGGGAAGTATCGATCGACCTGACCGGGAAGAAGTCGGGACGGGGCGCATATCTCTGCGGGCAAGTATCTTGCTTCAAGCTTGCGCATAAGAACCGTGCGCTTGACCGTGCATTGAAGGCTCCTGTAGGGGCGGAGGTATATGAACAGTTGGCGCGCGATTTCCTGGCGGTGGAGGATGAATTCATCTCCACCCGGGACCGGACCGAGGAGGAAGGCGACGATGAGTAAGGCGTTGAATCACCTCGGCCTGGCTACGCGGGCAGGGAAGCTGGTTACCGGAGACGAACTGGTTCTGAAAATGATCCGTTCCTCCGAGGCAAAGCTGGTTATTGTTGCCGGAGACGCATCGCCCAATACACAGAAGAAATTCCGCGACAAATGCGCAACGTACGAAGTCCCCTTGATGATCGGTTTTGACAGGGAACGGCTCGGTTCCAGCGTTGGAAGACCGGAACGGGTTGTACTTGCGCTGACGGACCAAGGGTTTGCCGATATGATTACCAAAGAAATCGTGAAAACGTCGGAGGTGGAGTATATTGAGTAAACAAGAAAACAAAGATAAACTCAGGGTGTACGAATATGCCAAATCGCTCAATATGAGCAGTAAAGAAATCATTACCATTCTTAAGCGTCTTAATATTCCGGTCAATAACCACATGAGCGTTATGGAAAATGACTCTGTATCTCGTGTGGAACAATTCTTTAAGGATATTAAGAGCAACGCCGCTGCCAAGAGAGAAGGTTCCGGACGCGCTGAAGCTCCAGCTAAATCGTCGGCCCAGGCTTCCGCAGGAGGAAGTCAGACACCGAAAACATCCGCCGGGGAAGGAACCGGCCAGCGTGGAGTTCAAGGCCGAAATGTCCAGGAGAACCAAGGACAAGGCAATCGGGCGACCATCAACCAAGGACCAAGCAATCAAGGACAAAGTAACAACAAAAATCAACAAGAAAAGCAGGTAAGCATGAATAATAGACCAAATAACAACAACTCATCGGCTGCCACGAGCAGCACCCAAGCCACTCAGGAAAGAAATAACCGCCCATCCGGCGGCAACCATTCGTCCCAAGGAGCCAGACCTCAAGGTCAAGGCTCAGGACAGAATTCCAACCGCAGTTCTCAACCGAACCGCGGGCAAAACCAAGGAGGCGCGCCACGCAGTGATGCTCCTCGTTCGGGGAATGCAGGTCAGCGCAGTCCGCAACCAAACCGCAACGCTTCTTCAGTCAACAATAGCGGCGGAGGCAACTTTGGCGGAAACCGCAGCCAAGGCGGACAAGGCGGCCAAGGTCAGGGTTTCAAAAAAGGAAATAATAATAACAACAACAGACCGAACAAAGGCTTTGACGATAATCGCCAGGGCGGATACAAAAACAATCGTGGCGGTAAAGGCGGTCGCGGCGGAAGAGGCGGATACAACCAGCAGCCTCCGCGCGAGAAAATCGACAACACGCCTAAGAAAATTATCGTTCGCGGAACGATGACGGTCGGCGAAACAGCGAAGCTGCTTCACAAGGATGCTTCCGAAGTCATTAAGAAGCTGATCTCTCTCGGCGTTATGGCTACGATCAATCAAGAGCTTGATATCGATACGATTCTGCTTCTTGCCGGCGATTTCGGCGTAGAAGTCGAAGTGAAGATTCCGGTTGAAGATGATCGTTTCGAAACGATCGAGGAAGTGGATGAAGAAGCAGATCTGTTGGAACGTCCACCGGTTGTAACGATCATGGGTCACGTTGACCATGGTAAAACAACATTGCTCGATGCTATCCGTTCGACGAACGTTTCCGGCGGCGAAGCCGGCGGGATTACCCAGCATATCGGTGCTTATCAAGTTGAAATCAATAGCAAGAAAATCACGTTCCTGGATACCCCGGGTCACGAAGCGTTTACGGCAATGCGTGCCCGTGGTGCCCAATTGACCGACATTACGATTATTGTAGTGGCAGCGGACGACGGCGTTATGCCGCAGACGGTTGAAGCGGTGAACCATGCCAAGGCGGCTGGCCTTCCGATTATCGTAGCCGTGAATAAGATTGACAAGCCGGATGCTAATCCGGATAAAGTGAAACAAGAATTGACCGAGTATGGTCTGGTTCCGGAAGAATGGGGCGGAGAAACGATCTTCGTCAACGTTTCCGCCAAGCAAAGAATGGGCCTTGAAGACCTGCTTGAAATGATTCTGCTGGTTGCAGAGGTCAATGAATATAAAGCAAACCCTGACAAACGCGCTCGCGGTGCCGTCATTGAGGCCGAGCTCGACAAGAGCCGGGGTCCGGTTGCCCGTATCCTGGTGCAGCACGGCACTCTGAAAGTCGGCGACGCATTTGTGGCAGGGAATAGTTTCGGCCGCGTCCGGGCAATGGTAAATGATAAGGGACGTCGTCTCAAAGAAGCGGGTCCTTCCACGCCGGTGGAAATCACCGGTCTGAATGAAGTTCCGCATGCCGGCGATCCGTTCATGGTATTCGAGGATGAGCGTAAAGCTCGTTCCATCGCCGACAAACGGGCGATTACCCAACGTCAATCCGACCTTGGAGCCAATACCCGCGTAACGCTTGACGACTTGTTCCGTCACATTAAAGAGGGCGAGATCAAGGATCTGAACGTCATTATCAAAGCGGACGTACAAGGTTCGGTCGAAGCGCTCAAGAGCTCTTTGGAGAAAATCGAAGTGGAAGGCGTCCGCGTGAAAATTATTCACAGCGGTGCCGGTGCCATTACCGAATCCGACATCATTCTTGCCGCAGCTTCTAATGCGATCGTCATCGGCTTTAACGTCCGTCCGGACAGCCAGACGAAAGCAACGGCAGACCAAGAAAAAGTCGATATCCGTCTGCACCGCGTTATTTATAACGCGATTGAGGAAATCGAACAGGCGATGAAGGGCATGCTGGATCCGGTGTACAAAGAAACGGTCATCGGACACGCCGAAGTCCGCAACACATTCAAAATCAGCAAAATCGGAACGATTGCGGGTTGTATGGTTACTTTGGGCAAAATTTCGCGCGCTGCGGAATGCCGCCTGATCCGCGACGGCATCGTCGTATTCGAAGGCAAAATCGACTCGCTTAAACGGTTTAAGGATGACGCGAAGGAAGTTGCGCAAGGTTACGAATGCGGTATTACCCTTGACAATTATAACGACCTCAAAGAAGGCGACGTTATCGAAGCGTTCATTATGGAAACCGTCGAACCGAAATAAGGTGAGGTGTCACACATGGCCAAAAATCGTACCGGCCGCGTAGGCGAACAGATCAAAAAAGAACTCAGTGTGCTGATCCAGAGCGGGCTCAAGGATCCCCGCATCGGATTTGTCACCGTGACCGGCGTTGATGTGACGAGCGACTTATCACAAGCCAAAGTATATCTGAGCGTGTTTGGGGATGAAGAGACCAAGCAGGCTTCATTGAAAGGTTTGGAAAAGGCAGGCGGCTTTTTGCGGACTGAGCTCGGCAAACGGATACGCCTTAGACACACGCCTGAGCTTATTTTCAAGATCGACGAATCGATTGCCTACGGCAGCCGAATCGAGAAGCTTCTTGGAGATATTTCGCACGAAGATGAAAATTAGATTTTAAAGGAGACGGCAATGCAGACCAATGAACGGGAGTTCCGGCAAGCGCAGCAGTTTTTGACGGAGCATGATCATTTCCTAGTAGTGTCGCATGTACAGCCGGACGGAGACGCAGTCAGTTCTACCCTTGTGGTGGGCTGGCTTCTCTCATGTCTGGGTAAAAATTACGTTATGGTCAACGAAGGGCCAATTCCGAAAAGGATGGAGTATTTATCCGAATCGGAACAGATCGTTGATCTGTCGCAGGCTCCGCTGACCGAGTCCCATAAATATGTGATTTGCGTAGATTGCGCCGATTTCAAGCGGACGGGCAAGAGCAGCCTCCATTTTTCCGAAGATGCCCAGATTCTCAATATTGACCACCATCCGACCAATGACGGATACGGGACTGTTAATCTGATCGTTCCAAATGCGGCGGCAACGGTTGAAATATTGTATGATCTGATCCGGTTTATGAATCTGGAGATGAATCAGAACGTGGCAACTGCCATCTACACCGGGCTTTTAACCGATACCGGAGGATTCCGCTATTCGAGTACATCGCCCAAAGTAATGGAGATCGCATCAAAACTGCTAGAATATGGCGTAGATGGGCCAGGCTTATCGGAACTGCTATTGGAGCAGATGACCCTGCCGCAGCTTAAGCTGCTGACACGTGCCCTTAACGGGCTGCAAATCAGTGAAGATGGTAAAATCAGCTGGGTATCCGTCGATGATAACGATATGGAGATTACGGGCGCAATCCATGAGGACCTCGAAGGAATCGTGAATTACCCCCGTAACATTCAAGGCGTTGAGGTTGGCCTGTTGTTTAAAGTAATCAACGAAAACGCAGTGAAGGTAAGTATGCGTTCAGCCGGAAAGGTCGACGTGGCAAGCGTAGCCCAAAGCTTTGGCGGCGGTGGACATGTCCGTGCAGCCGGCGCACGCATCGAAGGAACTTTGGAAACCATCGTACCGCGCGTGATTGAGCAGGTGAAGAAGCAGCTATGAATTCTTACGAAGGCATCCTGCCGATTCTAAAGCCTGCCGGCTTTACATCGCATGATGTCGTGGCCAAAAGCCGCGGCATTCTTAAGATGAAACGGATCGGGCACACCGGGACTCTGGATCCTGCGGTAACCGGCGTTCTTCCTCTGTGTCTGGGGCGGGCGACCCGTATGGTCGAGTATTTGCAGGAGCTGCCCAAGGAATATGAAGCTACGCTAATTCTTGGTCTGGCTACGGATACGGAAGACATGACGGGAAACGTTCTGGAGCGAATGGAGCAGGTCTCCGTAACTGAAGCCGAGGTTCGGGAAGTGTTAGCGAAGTTTGTAGGAACTATCTCGCAAATTCCACCGATGTACTCAGCCCTGAAACAGGACGGCAAGCGCTTATACGAACTGGCCCGTGAAGGTAAGACCGTGGAGCGCCAGCCTCGTGAAGTAACGATTCACGAGTTGGAGCTGCTCTCGTTTATACCCGATCCAGTACACCCTAGAATTTCTTTTCGTACCTTGTGCTCCAAAGGAACTTATATCCGTACATTATGCGTTGATATTGGCAAAGCCTTGGGCGTTCCCGCAGTCATGGAACAATTGAAACGGACCATGTCGGCCGGTATCCGGGAAGACCGTTGTCTGACCCTGGAGCAATTGTCCGAGCAAGTGGGGAATGGAACTTTGGCTTCAGGACTGATTCCGGTAGATGAAGCGGTGAATCATTTGCCCGCGCATACGGTGCAAGAGGAGAAGGTAAAGGCCGCGTTGCAAGGCCAGCGCTTGTCCCATTCCGTAGTTCATCCGTCAGCAACTCCTGGCGATACTATCCGGTTATATAGTCCTGAACAGCAGTTTTTAGGCATATATCGTGCCGATGAGACCACCGGCGCCGTGACACCGGTAAAGGTTTTTCTTCCCGGACAATAATTTTATAATGATCTAAATCTAGCGAATCCGCGTAAATTGCAGGTGAGACGATTTTGGAAACGATACACTTAACTTATCCTTTGACAGCCGAGACTATAGCCGACACGGCTAGACCTCAAATACTGGCGATCGGCCAGTTCGACGGACTTCATTTGGGCCATGCCAGCGTTATCGAAACAGCGATTCGGCTTGCGGCGGAGGCCGGTCTTCCGTCTGCGGTCATGTCCTTTCATCCGCATCCGAAGGAAGTCATGAAAAAGGGCGACTATGAAGGTTACCTGACCCCGCCGGAAGAGAAGGAACGAATTCTTCGCGGTATGGGCGTGGATTACTTATATGTTGTGGAGTTCAACGATGCCTTTTCGCGGGTCAGCCCGCTCAATTTTGTTTGCGGAATGCTCCTGCCGCTGCAGATCCAGACCGCTGTAGTCGGCTTCGATTTCCGGTTCGGGTACCGCGGGGAAGGGCATGCAAGCATGCTCAGAGAACTGAGCGAAGATTCGCTGGAATTAAACATCGTACCGCCGTTCCTGATTGAAGGTGAAAAGGTCAGCAGCTCGGACATCCGCAAAGCTTTGCAGGAAGGCAATGTCCGGCTCGTTGAACGCTGGTTGGGTCGTCCTTATGCGATGAAGGGAACGGTTATGCACGGAGAGAAGCGCGGCCGGAAGCTGGGTTTTCCGACGGCAAACCTGCAGCTGGATGAGCACTTTGTGCTGCCGGCCAAGGGGGTTTACGCCGTTAGAGCAAACTATGGCGGCACTGCTCTCTCAGGCGTCATGAATGTTGGCGTCAAGCCGACTTTTCATGACAACGTCTCCCGACCTTCCCTCGAAGTCCATTTATTCGACTTTAACGGTCAGCTTTATGGGGAGTCATTGCTGGTGGAAGTGATCGATTTTATTCGTGAGGAGCGTAAATTCAACGGAATCGATGAATTAATTGCGCAAATTACGAGGGATGCCGAAACCGCGAAGCAATTACTGAGTTCCTCAGATTAGGCTTGTCTTTGCGGCATTTACTTTTATAACTGATCTGTGCTATACTAATCTACGTTGTTCATGCGGGACTTCCGCATAGACACGGGTAACCTTGGCTTGGTTACCGGTCTCACCGTCCGGTTACTAGGCTAACGGCGATTTGATTATAAGGAGGTGAACAGGATGGCATTAACTCAAGAGCGCAAACAACAACTGATTGAAGAGCACAAGACTCATGAATCCGACACAGGATCCCCAGAGGTGCAAATTGCTATCCTTACGGAGAACATCGTGAATTTGACGGACCACTTGCGTACGCACAAGAAGGACCATCATTCCCGTCGCGGTCTTCTGAAAATGGTTGGTCAACGCCGCAAGCTGTTGGCTTACTTGAAGAACAAAGACGTTAAACGTTACTCCGCTTTGATTGAGAAGCTCGGATTGCGTCGTTAATTTGCTTTTGTTTGACCAAAGCAGCCCGGTTGCCGCTGGTTCCGCCGATAAAGCGGACGGCGTGCCGCTGGGTTGCTTTTTAAAAAGCTGGAAATGAATACGTTTTTGCAGCGTCGTAAAATCATCTTGGAAGCTCCTGCCGGGGCTTTTGTTAGCTTAGATGATCAGTCCCTTGAATTAAGCTTCTTACTAATGTTAGCTGGAAAACCTCCATCTAATTCCGCCAAAGACTCCGGATATTCGTATAAAGCAGGTAATTAGCGGGAGGTTTTCCAGTTAATCGGGGGAATTTGAAGATACGCGCTGAATTAACGGTATGTTTCCAGCTAATTGTTTTTGCTTCAGCCGATAAAGGTGAACACATACACGATTCACAGGACGGCTGGACTTTCACGAACGCCGCAAGGCGTTTTCTTGGTGTGTAGAAGGATATTTTTGTGAGGGACAAGTCTTTAGAATTAGCTAAAACCTTTCCGCTTGATAATCTATGTTTATGAATGTGATGAAAGCAGGAAATAATGAGACTTGTACCGAACTGTTAATTGTGACAAGGAGGGATTTCATGGAAAAACATGTAAAAATGCAGTTGGGGGGAAGACCTCTTATACTGGAAACCGGACGTTTGGCTAAACAGGCGAACGCTGCAGTAATGGTACGATACGGAGAAACCGCTGTATTGTGTACAGTAACGGCTTCGGCGGAACCTAAAGACCTTGATTTCTTCCCGCTTACAGTCAATTATGAAGAAAAGTTGTATGCCGTAGGTAAAATTCCCGGCGGCTTCATTAAAAGAGAAGGACGTCCGAGCGAAAAAGCGATTCTCGCCAGCCGCTTGACCGACCGTCCGATCCGGCCATTGTTCCCGGAAGGATTCCGCAATGACGTACAAATCGTCAATCTCGTAATGAGCGTGGATCAGGACTGCGAGCCTGAAATCGCCGCTATGATTGGTACCTCCGCAGCGCTGAGCATTTCCGACGTACCTTTTAACGGCCCGATCGGCGGAGTAGCTGTCGGTCGTGTGGACGGACAATTCGTTATCAACCCGAATATCGCCCAGCAGGAAGCCAGCGACATTTATGTCGTGGTTGCAGGTACTAAAGACGCGATCATGATGGTGGAAGCGGAAGCCAACGAAGTTCCGGAAGAAGTTATGCTGGAAGCGATTATGTTCGGCCATGACGAGATCAAGAACATCGTAGCTTCTATTGAAGAACTGGTTGCCGTAGCTGGTAAAGAGAAGATGGAAGTGAAGCTGCACGCTGTCAATGAAGAAGTAAACCGCGAGGTTCGCGAGTTTGCCGAAGCACGACTTGTGGAAGCTGTTAAAATCGTTGAAAAGCATGAGCGCCAGGATGCGATCGACGTAATTAACGATGAAACGGTAGCCCATTTTGTGGAGAAGTACATAGAGTCTCCTGAACTTCTTGGCGACGTGAAGGAAGTGCTGCACGACATCGTCAAAGAAGAAGTGCGCCGCCTGATTACGCATGATAAAGTTCGTCCTGACGGACGGAAGCTGGATGAAATTCGTCCGATCGAGTGCGACATTAACCTGTTGCCGCGTACGCATGGATCCGGTCTGTTTACCCGTGGTCAAACTCAAGCGCTCAGCATTTGTACGTTAGGAGCTTTGGGCGATGTGCAGATTCTGGACGGCATCGATTTGGAAGAATCGAAACGGTTCATGCACCATTATAATTTCCCTCCGTTCAGCGTAGGGGAAGCTCGTCCGCTCCGCGCTCCTGGACGTCGTGAAATCGGACATGGCGCACTCGGCGAAAGAGCGTTGTCCAAAGTAATTCCTCCGGAATCCGAGTTCCCGTATACGATTCGTCTCGTATCCGAGGTGTTGGAATCCAACGGTTCGACTTCGCAAGCCAGCATTTGCGCCAGCACGCTGGCAATGATGGATGCTGGTGTTCCGATCAAAGCGCCGGTAGCCGGTGTGGCAATGGGCTTGATCAAGGACGGCGAGCATGTATCCATCCTTACTGACATTCAAGGAATGGAAGATCATCTCGGAGATATGGACTTTAAAGTGGCCGGTACATCGGAAGGTGTTACTGCCATTCAAATGGACATCAAAATCGACGGTATTGACCGCCAGATTCTGACCGATGCCTTGTCTCAAGCTCGGGAAGGCCGCATGTTCATCCTGTCCAAGATGATGGATCGCATTCAAAAGCCGAAGGAACATTTGTCTCCTTATGCGCCTAAGATTATGATCATGAATATCAACCCTGACAAAATCCGCGACGTTATTGGTGCCGGCGGTAAAATCATCAATAAAATCATTGAAGAAACCGGCGTGAAAATCGATATCGAGCAAGATGGACGAGTATTCATCGCTTCTACCAATGAAGAAATGAACAACAAGGCCCGTTCGATTATCGAAGGCATCGTGAAGGAAGTCGTTGTTGGAGAAATCTATGTGGGTACCGTAAAACGGATCGAGAAATTCGGCGCTTTCGTAGAGATTCTGCCGGGTAAAGACGGTCTCGTACACATTTCCCAGATTTCTACTGAGCGCGTGGCTAAAGTGGAAGATGTGTTAGCTATCGGGGATACCGTCACTGTAAAAGTAACTGAAATCGATCAGCAAGGTCGGGTTAATCTTTCCCGCAAAGCGGTATTGACCGCTGAAACGGAGAAATCGCCATCCTGATTTCTTGCATCATGGTCTAACGCAAAAAAGAGGCAGAATGAAATATTTCTGGCTCTTTTTTATTTTTGACTCCTTTGTATTTTGCTTACAGAAGCGTGTGTGTTATGTGATTCTATTAAAATGGGGAGTCGAAGTTCCCCTTGTCCGCATAAATGCCTGCTTAATCTCATAAGATGAGGACAAAACCCTCTGAAGGGATGAGTCTGTCATGAATCGGAAAAAGGTCGCTTTGGTATTTTTTTGCATGATTCTGGTCTTTGTGCTTGGGCAATTTACCGGAATCCATGCTTTCGTAGATGGCGGAGGCCGGCAGGATCGCGGCCAAGACGCTTTCGGAAGATTCGCGGACAGTCGGGGAGAAGGTGAACTCCTGGCTAAGATCAAGGAAGAGGCAGCCAAGCGGAGGATTGAGCCGGTGGATGCAGTTGTTGATCGGGTTTGGCGGGCGATTCCCGGGTACAACGGTCTGGAAGTTGACATTGAGAGCACTTACCAAAAGGCGCGATTAAAGCCGGAAGGTACGGAAATTGAATATGTGTATAAGGAAATCAAGCCTAAGATTAACCTCGATGATTTGGGAGCTCACCCGATTTATCGGGGGAACCCTAACAAGCCGATGGTCGCTTTTATGATCAACGTCGCTTGGGGCAACGAATATATCGTTCCGATGCTTGATACGTTAGATGAGGCCAAAGTGAAGGCGACTTTCTTTTTTGATGGAAGCTGGTTGAAAAAGAATGCCGATATTGCGCTGGAGATTCAAAAACGCGGCCATCAGCTTGAGAATCATGCTTATTCGCATCCTAACATGAGTCAACTGGACGACAGCAGGGCCAGGCTTGAAATTTCTAAAACGAAGGATGTACTCAAGGAGAAACTTGGGGTAGACAACCGTTGGTTCGCTCCTCCATCCGGAGACTTTAATGACCGGACCGTTCGTCTGGCCGCCGAACAAGGTTTAAAAACGGTGTTGTGGACTGTAGATACGATCGATTGGCGGAAGCCGCCAGCGGAAACGATTATATCTCGAATCTCAAGCAAAGTAGAGCCGGGTTCGCTTATCCTTATGCATCCCACAGCTTCCTCGCGAGATGCGCTTAAGGGGATGATTCAGGTCATCCGTAAAAAAGGACTTCAGTTAGGAACTGTAGACGAAACGCTGTCAAGTGACCGGGTGGTTTTGCCGGGGAGTTGAGGATTCGGTGTTTTTTTGATAGGATATTGTTGCATTTGATTCCTTTCGAAGATAGTTTTACTGCTATGCATTTTATTCAGTCAAAGCTAGCTAGAACATAAGCAGAACTTTTAGGAGGGCCATTCGTGAATAAAACGCAACTAAAAAACGGCCTTCGGGTGGTTATGGAGAAAATACCGACCTGCCGCTCGGTGTCGTTCGGCATATGGGTAAAGACGGGTTCCCGTAACGAAACGCCTGAAATGGGCGGTATTTCGCATTTTATCGAACATATGTTGTTCAAGGGTACGGATCGGTTCAGCGCCAAGGATATCGCCGAGGAATTCGATGCCATCGGCGGTAACGTGAACGCCTTTACGTCCAAGGAATATACATGCTATTACGCCAAAGTACTGGATGAGCATTTACCGATCGCGGTGGATGTGCTCTCGGATATGTTTTTCCGTTCTTTGTTCGATGAAGAAGAATTGCGCAAAGAGAAGAATGTAATCGTAGAAGAAATCTCAATGTATGAGGACACCCCTGACGACATGGTCCATGACCTGCTCGCGGAAGCGGCTTATGGCAGCCATGCGCTTGCTCTGCCCATACTTGGTACGGAAGAGAAGTTGCAGGCCATGGGTCCGGCGGATCTTCGCAAATACATGAACGAGAAATATACGATCGAGAATACGGTAATCGCCGTCGCGGGTAATATCGATGATTCAATTCTTGAGCTGCTCGAGAAATATTTCGGGGATTTTGCAAACCGGGGGATAGCCGATATTTTGAGTGCTCCCGATTTTCTCGGCGGACTCAAATTTCATCGCAAAAAGACGGAACAAAACCATATTTGCCTCTCTTTCCCGGGGCTTCCGATCGGGGATCCAAACCAATACGCAATGGTACTGCTGAACAATGCTTTGGGCGGCGGCATGAGCTCCAGACTGTTCCAGGAAATTCGCGAAAAGAGAGGCCTAGCCTATTCGGTGTATTCCTACCATAGCTCCCATGCGGATAGCGGTTTGTTTACCGTTTATGCCGGGACCGCACCTAAACAAACTAAAGAGGTGCTGGACCTGACAAAAGAGATCTTGCATGAGGTAGCCGTCAAGGGCATCAGTGAGAGTGAACTCCGTAAAGGCAAGGAGCAGTTAAAAGGAAGCTTGATTCTTAGCCTGGAAAGTACGGGCAGCCGGATGAACCGGCTTGGCAAAAATGAATTGATGCTGGGGCGCCATTATACGCTTGACGAAATGATTGCCCGCATTGAAGATGTGACTATGGATAATGTGAACGAGGTGCTCAAAACGATGTTTAACCAGCCGTATGCGCTTGCTATGGTAGGTGCTTCGGATCGTGTGCTGTCGGGAATAAGGAGAGATGAACTTGTCGTATGATGTTCAGATTCAATTAATTGCGGGAAATGAAGACATTGAGTTACCGCGCAAAATGTCGGAGCTGGCTTCAGGGTTTGATTTGTATGCTGCGGTAACCGAGGAACTGGTGCTGCACCCGGGAGAGCGTCAGCTAGTGCCTACCGGGATAGCCATCGCTATGCCCGGCGGTCTGGAGGCTCAGATTCGCCCTCGGAGCGGGCTTGCGTTCAAGCATGGCATTACCTGCCTCAACACGCCAGGCACGATCGATGCCGATTATAGAGGCGAAATTAAAGTGCTTCTGATTAATCTCGGACAGGAGCCGTTCACGATCAAGAGAAATGAGCGGATTGCCCAAATGGTCTTCCAGATCGTTCCGGAAGTGAATTTGTCCCGGGTTGACGAATTGTCGGAGACCGTCCGCGGCGCCGGCGGATTCGGCCACACCGGAACCAAATGAATCAAAAACCGTTAAGGACCTCGTCACTCAGTGACGGGGTCCTTATTTTTTTTCGCGGGAATAAGGTATTATTCGTCTCCCGGTTTTCACCACTTTGTAGGCCACGGCATAAGATGCTCTATATTGTATTGCCTGGAAGGAGTGCCGAAGTTGATGCTAACTGGCCTAACCATCGTCTTTCTGGGCGGAGACGCCCGCCAGGTGGAAGTGATTAACAAATGTGTGGAGTTGGACGCTGCGGTGCGGGTGGTTGGCTTTGAAACCCTGGACACCCCGCTTGCCGGCGTCACTCTTGAAACGCTGACCCCGGAGCTGCTTCAGGAAGCGGACGTGATCGTGCTTCCCGTAGTAGGATGTTCCGATCAGGGTGAGATACCCGCACCGTTCTCCAAAGATAATCTGGTCTTGAAGAAGGAACTGTTTTCAGCGATAAAGGAAGGTACTTTGGTTTATACGGGAATAGCCAAAAGTTTCTTGAAGCGAATGGGAGCGGAATACGGTTTTCGCTTGATCGAACTGTTGGAAAGAGATGATGTAGCGATCTACAACTCGATTCCGACGGCCGAAGGAGCGGTAATGATGGCGATCCAGAACACGGATATCACCATCCACGGCTCCAATTGCATGGTTCTAGGAATAGGGCGAACAGGTTTTACACTGGCAAGAACTCTGCAGGGTTTGGGAGCGAATGTACAGGTGGGAGTACGCAGGGAGGCCGATGTGGCCAGGGCGGTGCAAATGGGCTGGAAGCCTTTTGCGGCAACGGATTTGAACGCTTACGGAGTCGGGATTGACTTGATTTTTAACACAATTCCGACTATGATAGTCACAGCGCAAATCATCTCGAAACTGCCCCGTCAAGCAGTTATTATCGACCTTGCCTCGGCTCCCGGCGGAACGGATTTCCGGTTTGCCGAGAAGCGCGGAATCAAGGCGCTCCTTGCTCCCGGTTTGCCCGGAATCGTCGCTCCCAAAACGGCTGGAATCATCATGGCGAAAACGCTCAGTCAGTCGATTATGGAAGAGTTTCATTTACGGGGGGATGAAGAGTGAATTGGCAGGGGAAAACAGTAGGTTATGCTGTGACGGGATCGCATTGCACCTTGGCTGAGGTTATGTCTCAGATCCAACGATTTGTCGATGACGGCGCCAAAGTGGTGCCGATCATTTCGCAATCCGTACTGAGCACGGATACCCGATTCGGTAAATCGGATCATTGGCAAAAGCAATTGAAAGATATAACAGGGAATGATATCATTTCTTCAATTGTCGACGCGGAGCCGCTCGGACCTACCAAATTGCTTGATGTGCTGGCCATCGCTCCTTGTACGGGGACTACGACCAGCAAGCTGGCAAATGCGGTTACGGACAGTCCTGTCCTGATGGCTGCCAAAGCGACGCTTCGCAACGGGCGCCCGGTAGTGCTTGCGGTTTCGACCAACGACGGATTGGGCTTCAATATGGCGAACATCGCCAAATTGATCGTTGCCAAAAATATATATTTCGTTCCATTCGGACAGGATAACCCGGATAACAAACCAAATTCGCTCGTAGCGCGAATGGAGCTTGTGCCGGAAACCTGCTATGCGGCAATCGAGGGGAAACAGCTTCAGCCGCTGATCATTGAACGATTTCGGGACTGATTGAACTCATTCAAACTTTGCAAATCGACAAACTCCGAAATAACGGATATACTTTGAAAGAAATGAAAAATGGATCGTGAAACGAGAAAGAAGATATTCGGGGACGATTCGATTCAGGTTCCTTGAAACTGAACCTGTGGATCGTCTCGAATTATCTGCAAATGAACACACATTAGAACAACGGAATGAAGAACTGCTTTACTCCGCTTACTTAAAATGGAGGAATACCCATGCGCATCTTGGTGCAGAAGTTTGGTGGCACGTCACTCTCGACAAAGGAAGCCAGAGGACATGTCATCTCGCATATCCGCCGGGAACTGGATAACGGTTACCGGCTTATCGTTGTGGTTTCAGCTATGGGCCGTAAGGGGGATCCTTACGCCACGGATACTCTTTTGGATTTGATAGCTTCAGGCGGAGGCTCGCTGCCTTCGCGCGAACAGGATTTACTGCTTTCCTGCGGTGAAATTATTTCGGCAACCATGCTTTGCAGTTTGCTGCAAGAACAATCCATCAGCTCCGTCGTGCTAACCGGAGCACAAGCTGGTTTCCGGACGGACAGTCAATTCGGCAATGCCAGAATTCTGGATATGGTTCCTACAAGGGTCTTGGAAGAACTGCAGACCCATGATGTGGTCGTGGTTACCGGTTTCCAGGGGCAAAACCAGAACGGCGACTTTACTACGCTCGGCCGGGGAGGAAGCGATACTTCGGCAACGGCGCTGGGTGCGGCGCTGCATGCTGAAATGGTGGACATTTACACCGATGTGGACGGAATCCTCACCGCCGATCCGAGAATTGTAGAAGACGCCAAGCAGCTTGATTATGTCAGCTATGCTGAAATATGCAATATGGCCCACCAGGGGGCGAAGGTGATTCATCCCCGCGCCGTAGAAATCGCCATGCAAGCCGGCATCCCGGTTCGGGTTCGTTCCACATTTTCTCAAAGCGAAGGTACCCTGGTTGCCAATCCGGAAGGTTTTAAAGACGTGCAAATCGGGATTGTCGACCGTTTCGTGACCGGAATCGCCTATGTGGCTAACGTGACACAGATCAAGGTTGAAGCCGGCGGCAGCGGTTCGGACAACCTGCAGTTGCAGGTGTTTAAAGCGATGGCCGAGAATGCGATCAGCGTCGATTTTATTAATGTTACCCCGTCAGGGGCGGTTTATACCGTTTTTGACAGCGAGGCCGCTAAGGCTCGCCGGGTTCTGGACGATTTGGGACTTCATCCTCAGATTTTATCCGGCTGCGCCAAGGTATCGGTCATCGGCGGAGGCATTAACGGTGTACCGGGAATCATGGCCCGGATCGTAGAGGCGCTTACCGAACAGAAAATCCAGATCCTCCAATCGGCCGATTCCAATACGACGATTTGGGTTCTAGTGAACAAAGAAGATATGGTGCAAGCCCTACGTGCGCTGCATGCCAAATTCGAACTTGGCAAGTAGCAAGCTCCGTAGGGAATTAGTCATATATATTAAGGAGGAGACAACGTGGATTTCGGAAGATTGATAACAGCGATGGTAACTCCCTTCGATAACAAGAATGAGATCGATTGGGAACAAACCGCACGACTTATGGATTATTTGATTGATAATCAAAAGTCTGACAGTCTTGTCATTTGCGGAACAACAGGGGAGTCTCCCACTTTATCCGATAAGGAAAAATTGGAAATGTTCGCTTTTGCCGTCAAACATGCGGCCGGACGCTGTAAAATTATTGCAGGAACGGGTAGTAATAATACGGCTCATTCGATACAGTTATCGAAAGATGCCGAAGCTACCGGGGTAGATGCACTCTTGCTTGTGGCTCCTTATTACAACAAGCCGAATCAGGAAGGGCTGTACCGTCATTTTGAGGCGATCGCGACCTCAACGAAGCTACCGGTCATGATCTACAACGTACCAAGCCGGTCCGTGATCAGCATTAGCAAAGAAACAACGCTTCGTCTGGCGCAAATCCCGAATATCATTGCGACGAAGGAATGCGCTCCGTTGGAGCAGGTGGCGGGAATTGCCGCAGAAGCCCCGGAAGGCTTCAAGGTTTATTCCGGTGACGACGCATCCGCATTGCCTGCCATTTCCGTAGGCGCTTACGGCGTTGTTAGCGTAGCCGGCCATATTGTCGGCCCAGCCATGAAAGAAATGATTGAGTCGTTTGTCGCCGGGAATGTAGAGAATGCGGCAAAGTTACATCAGAAGTTGCTTCCGGTATTCAAAGGCTTATTCGAATGTCCAAGTCCGGTAGCCGTAAAATATGCGCTTAACGAATTGGGACAATCTGTTGGTTCCGTACGTCTTCCCCTGATTCCGCCAAACGATGACGAAGCGGTCAGAATCCGCGCTCTTCTTGGCTAACAGCCAAAAATATGTTTCATTTCCATAAACCGATGCCGTCTTAGAGGCATCGGTTTTTTTACGATGGAGCAAGGTAACGTTATGAAGGCGGCAGGCGGCTGACTTGTATTTTGCCAAATTAATCATGTATAATGGTTTCAAGTGACTGGGTGCGGTGATTTATTAATTAACAATTAATATAAGAAAAGCACTGATCGGTGCATTTTCATTTACAAATTATGACGTCCAAAATAATAGGAGGGTTAGATTCACTTGTCTAAAAAAATGAATACTGATAAATTGATGATCTTTGCCCTGGGCGGCGTCGCTGAAATCGGGAAGAACATGTATGTTGTCCAGTATGGTAATGACATCGTCGTTATCGATGCCGGCTTGAAATTTCCGGAAGAGGACATGCTCGGTATCGACATCGTTATTCCCGATATCACTTACCTGACGGAGAACCGTGACAAGGTAAGGGGTATCGTATTGACCCACGGCCATGAAGACCATATCGGCGGATTGCCTTATGTGCTCAGAAACTTGAATGTTCCGGTTTACGGGACAAAGCTGACGCTGGGCCTTGTCGAGAACAAATTGAAGGAAGCCGGATTGCTCGGAGATACGAAGCGGGTATTGATCCATGCTGACTCGGAGATTCAGTTGGGATCGTCGATGAAAGCCACTTTCTTTAGAACGAACCACAGTATCCCCGATTCCGTCGGAGTGTGCATCGAGACGCCGGAAGGCAATGTCGTTCACACCGGCGACTTCAAATTCGATCATACTCCAGTCAATGATCAATTTGCCGACCTGCATCGAATGGGGGAAATCGGAAAGAAGGGCGTACTTGCCCTGCTGTCGGATAGTACAAATGCCGAGAAACCTGGATTTACCCCTTCGGAGAAAAACGTAGGGATCGTGCTTGACGATATTTTCCGTAAAGCGGAACAGCGCGTCGTCGTGGCGACCTTTGCATCGAATGTGCATCGGATTCAGCAAGTCATCGACGCTGCATTCTCGACGGGACGCAAAGTAACGATTATTGGCCGCAGTATGGTCAACGTAGTATCGATCGCTTCGGAACTCGGTTATTTGAATGTTCCGGACGGCATTTTGATCGAACCTGAAGAAGTGAATAAAATGGCGGCGGACCGGGTCGTTATTTTATGTACAGGCAGTCAGGGAGAACCGATGTCGGCGTTGACGCGTATGGCGCGTTCGACTCACCGCAAAGTGGATATTTTGCCTGGCGATACGGTTATCATTGCGGCTACCCCGGTACCCGGCAATGAGAAGTATGTTGGACGAACTATTGATGAATTGTTCCGCCTGGGAGCGGAAGTTATATACAGCGGTTCCAATTCCGGAGTACACGTATCCGGACATGGCAGTCAGGAAGAGCTGAAGCTGATGCTTAACCTGATGCGTCCTAAATATTTCATTCCGATTCACGGCGAGTACCGGATGCTTCGCAAGCATGCGCTGCTTGGGCAATCGGTCGGTGTCGAACCGGAGAACATCTTCCTGGTCGATATCGGGGATATCGTTGAAATCCAAGGCGGGGTTGCCCGCAAAGCCGGTAAAGTACCGGCCGGTAATGTCCTGATCGACGGCCTCGGCGTAGGCGATGTTGGTAACATCGTTCTTCGCGACCGCAAGCTGCTGTCCCAGGACGGTATTCTCGTAGTTGTCGTAACGTTGAGCAAACAGGATGGCACGATCGTATCGGGACCGGACATCATTTCCAGAGGTTTTGTCTATGTTCGTGAATCCGAAGGTCTGCTTGATGAAGCAAACCGGATCGTCTCCAGTACGCTGGAGAAATTGATGAGCGAGAACGTAAACGAATGGGCATCGCTCAAAACAAGCGTGAAGGATTCGTTGGGTCGATTCCTGTATGAACAGACCCGCCGCAGACCGATGATTCTTCCAATTATTATGGAAGTTTGATTGGCGGCTATGACAAATTTATAACTAGGCACACAGTCGCCTCTTCTCCTGCCGGTAATATTGGACGGTTCCTTGCGGGAGAGGAGGCTTTTTGAGTTGAGTTTCAGAAGCTTATGGTAAGGGACTTTTTGGTTTGAAGTGCGTGTTCAAAAAGTCGGGTTTTCAGGACCAAGAAGGTTGGATGAAGATAGGGACTGAGTAGCGGAGCGTACATAAGGTACGTGAGCAACGGAAGGCCCGGCTGAATTCAAGATTCGACGTCGAATTTTGATCCTGATCTGCTTCGTCATGGAATGATGACTTTTTGAACAACCTCTTGAAGCTGACAGTAATTCGGCGGGAATAGAGACCGGGAGAAGGTCGGCATACTAGTTCATGTATGGATCGCAAGCGACGACAACAGGCCCGAGGGCTGGAAGGAAGCGTGACGACATGAACAAAGAAACCGGAAGATCAGCGGCGAACCAGGAGGCGGAAATGCCACCGGTACAGCCGGATTCGGAAAAAAAGACCGCGGCGGTAACTGAAGCCATTCAACAGCTGGGACAAACCGCCGTGCCTACCCCTGGCGAATCAAATGTGTACTGTTTGACGATCATTGGTCAGATCGAAGGACATCTCGTGCTTCCTCCACAAAATAAAACGACGAAATACGAGCATTTGATTCCCCAACTCGTGGCCGCGGAGCAAAATCCGCGGATTGAAGGTCTGCTGATTATTTTGAATACGGTGGGAGGGGACGTGGAAGCGGGCCTCGCCATCGCGGAAATGATAGCTTCATTGTCCAAGCCGACCGTTACGGTTGTCATTGGAGGAGGGCATAGCATCGGTGTGCCCATTGCCGTAGCCTCGGACTTTTCCTTTATTGCCGAAAGCGCGACGATGACAATTCACCCGATCCGGATGACCGGACTTGTCATCGGAGTTCCGCAAACCTTTGAATACATCGAAAAGATGCAGGAGCGGGTCGTCCGCTTCGTTACTGCGCATTCACGGATTCCTGAGGATACCTTTAAAGAGCTGATGTTCAAAACGGGAGAATTAAATCGGGATATCGGTACGGCTGTTGGCGGCAATGATGCGGTCAAATACGGATTGATTGACGGTATTGGCGGTATCGGCGAAGGGTTGAGTAAATTGAATACCCTGATCGAATCGCGGAGGAATGTACAGCCTGCAGGAGGGATTACGCAATGACCCACTATACGATCATACCCGAAGAGGCTTATTGGGAACAGCCGGAAATTAACGATATGTACAATGAGATCGAGGTTGGCGGAATATTGATGCAGGTACGTATGGAGCCGGGAAACCGTGCCACCATTGTTCGTCTTCTCCGATGCGGTTTAGATGATTATTTAAACCCGGCTTACGCTCCGGGAAGTCAAATTGCTTTTTTGCCCGTTCCGTTAAGATAGCGGGAACATATGTATGGTACCCTCCAGTGATTATGGTATAATATTCATCTGGGGGGTGTTCCTGTTTGGCACGCAAACGTAAGAAGAAAAAGGCAGCTCTTGGAAGTATGCTCAAATATGAAATTTATGGGATCATCCTGATCACTTTATCCATCATTGCCTTGTCCGGGGAGGCAGCCGTCGGCAGAACGCTCTCGAAAATGTCGGCGCTCATTCTTGGCAAGTTTTATTTCGTGATTCCTTTAATCGGCATTTTTGTCGGACTGGCTGTGATGATCAGACGGAAATGGCCAACGAAGTGGACAACGCGCCGCAGCGGATTTTTACTTGCTGTCCTCGCTTTTGTATTGATGAGTACGATTTCGGCAATGGGGCAAAAATTGTCTCCTGTCGTCTCATTAACCTTCGGCAATATCATGGGCCAAATTCATCGTGATCTTCAAGGGGCCTTGTTTCATCCTGCATCGGCGGATTCCGGATTCAGTTTGCTGAACTTGAATATTAGCGGCGGGTACATAGGCGGTCTGGAATTTGCGCTGCTCTATTCGCTATTCGGGATGGCAGGGGCAAAACTGATTATGATCGTCATGCTTGCAATCAGCTTTATGCTGGTTACCGGTTTATCATATGTGGAAATGGTCCGGCTGCTTCGTTCCAGAATGGGCGGTTTCGGAGAGCTTCTCGGCAAAAAAATCCGCATGCTCCGTCCTGTGCCCGTGACGAACAAAGCGAAGAAGACATCGAAACCAGTCATCACCGTCCCGCAAGAAGTGGAGGAAGAGGAGGAAGAATTGTCGCCTCCGGTTCCGTCATCCAAGCAGAAACAGAAGCCGGTATTTTTTCAGCTCTTCGGTTTCAAGGAGAAACCGGTCGAAGCTCATGAGACTGAGCAAAATCCCGCTTTTGAGGACGAGGATTCGGCTGAAAATCAAGATATTAACTGGAATGAACTGGAGTATCGAGGTTTTACCGGGAATGAATCTGCGGATGATGATCGTCCGATTCCAGGAGCGGCCGTTGAACGTTCATCTGTTGAAACGGGTCCGATTATCCGGGACTTTTTTGATCATATTCAGCGCGAAGGCCAACCCGGTTTGGATGAACCCGAATCGGAAGAACTGCAAGATGCAGTGTTTGAAGGTAATCCGGCTGCGGAGATGGAAGCTCTGTCCGGTGATCTTGAACCGGTAGCCGCGGACGGCTTATTGTCCGCCGAAGGGCAGGAGACAGGCCCGGAAGCGGGAGCGGATAGTCTAGAAGGTGCGGCGGATGATATAATCATTGCCCCTCCGCCCAAACCGGCTCCCAAGCCGTACAAGCTGCCGTCATTCCGGCTGTTATCCAAACCTGGAGGCGGGGCGAAATCCGGCGATCAGGCTGATTATATGCAGACAGCCCGCAAGCTGGAAGCTACGCTGGAGAGCTTCGGCGTTCGTGCGCGCGTGCTTGAAGTCGTACGAGGACCAGCAGTGACGCGCTATGAAATCCAGCCCGATATCGGGGTCAAAGTAAGCCGGATCGTCAACCTTACCGATGACATTGCCCTGGCGCTGGCAGCTAAAGACATCCGGATGGAAGCGCCGATCCCGGGCAAATCGGCGATCGGCATTGAGGTGCCGAACAATGAGGTATCGCTGGTAACCATGCGGGAAGTGATGGAGACGCCGACCTTTGTGGATGCGGAATCCAAGCTGTCCATCGCATTTGGCCGCGATATTTCCGGACAAACGATCGTCGGCAATCTGGCGAAAATGCCCCATCTGCTCGTAGCAGGTGCTACGGGCTCCGGGAAGTCCGTATGTATCAACGGGATCATAACGAGCATTTTGTATAAGGCGAAGCCGGATGAAGTTAAATTTATGATGGTCGATCCCAAAATGGTCGAACTCAACGTATATAACGGAATTCCGCATCTTCTGACACCTGTGGTGACCGATCCGCGCCGGGCTTCACTTGCCCTCAAGAAGATCGTCGTGGAAATGGAGAAACGGTATGAGCTGTTCTCCAAGTCCGGTGCCCGCAATATTGAGGGTTACAACTTAATGATGAAAGAGAATCCGGACGCGGTGCTGCCATATATCGTCGTTATCGTGGACGAGCTTGCCGACCTGATGATGGTCGCAGCAAACGATGTGGAGGACGCGATCGCACGTCTGGCCCAGATGGCCCGGGCGGCAGGGATCCATCTGATCATCGCGACCCAGCGTCCGTCCGTCGACGTTATTACCGGGGTTATCAAGGCAAACATTCCGTCACGGATCGCCTTCGGCGTATCCTCACAGGTGGATTCCCGTACCATACTCGATATGGCCGGCGCGGAGAAGCTGCTCGGACGGGGCGATATGTTGTTCATGCCGATGGGCGCTTCCAAACCGGTCCGAGTGCAGGGTGCATTTATGAGTGATCAGGAAGTGGAAGCAATTGTAAACTATGTACGCGGACAAGGACAGGCCGAATATGATGAAAGCCTTGTTCCGGAGATCGAGGAAGACACATCCGGACAGGAGGAAGTGCTGGACGAATTGTACGACCAAGCCGTACAAATCGTGCTGGAGGCTAAACAGGCTTCCGTATCGCTGCTACAGCGGCGGATGCGCGTCGGGTATACCCGAGCGGCCCGTTTAATCGATTCTATGGAGGCCAGAGGCATTGTAGGGCCTTATGAAGGCAGCAAGCCGAGGGAAGTATTGATGAGTATGGATCAGTACAAAGTCGGTAAAATTTCGTCCTGATCGACAATGAAATAGTCAGGATATCAAGCCCCGCCGTTATAACGGCGGGGTTTTTTGCATGGATTTTAACCGGCTGCAGCAGCTCGCCAATTCCGGCAATTCTGTGTGGTGAATAGGAAGGGTCTGGGCTTGTCATAATAATGTCATCCAACTATGTTAATCCACAATAGAAAGGTAGAGCTAAACGTTATGAAAAATATGAAGATATGGTTTGCCGCAGGTTTAGTGCTGCTTTTGTTCGGAATCTTTTACGGATACAGCTATCTGCGTCAATCAAACGATGTAGAACTGAAGCAAGTGACGCCCAAGCATGCCGTTCCTGTTTTTAGCGAACAGGTCATCGACTACGGTGCGTTTGGCAAAGACGTTTATGAGCTGCAGGGGCGCCTGGCGTTTCTAGGGTTTTATCATGGTAAGCTGGACAGCCAGTTCGGTCCAAAAACAAAGGAATCGCTCAAATGGTTCCAATCGGAATTCGGAATGAAGGTTGACGGCTTGGCCGGTCCCAAAACAAAGTTGAAGCTATATAATGCGACAAAAGCTTGGAAGCCCGGCATGGAGTATGCCAACCAGGGCCAGGGGCAAGGACAAGGGCAAGCTGGTCAGGCAAATGGTCAAGCAGGCAAAGAAACGGCACAAACCGAAAATGAGAAGCCTAAAGCCGAAAACACGGATTTGTCTCCGTCAAACGGTATGGGGCTCTCGGAGAATGATCTGAAAATCATGGCCAACGCGGTTTATGGTGAATCCCGGGGCGAACCCTTTGAAGGTCAAGTAGCTGTAGCTGCCGTCATTTTAAATCGGGTGAAGTCGCCGAGTTTTCCGAACACGGCTTCCGGCGTAATTTTTCAGCCTGGCGCGTTTACTGCGGTAGCGGATGGACAAATCTGGCTGGAACCGAATGAGAATGCCCGAAAAGCGGTACAGCAGGCTTTAAACGGATGGGATCCTACCGGAGGATGTCTGTATTATTTTAATCCGGAAACAGCGACCTCCAAATGGATTTGGACTCGGCCTCAAGTTAAAACGATAGGAAAACACATATTCTGCATGTAAATTTTACGCATGGAAAAGAAGCAGCCGCTTGATCCGCCAGGTTGCTTCTTTCCTTTGAATTGGTATAGAATGGAACTGAATTTTGTTATCGCAGCGCGCACCAATAGTCTCTCGTAAAGGAGTTTTGGTCTTGAACAAGACGATTTTCGAACGCGGCAGCGCGGGTCATATTCGGATCCATGTTCTGCCTACGACCCGCTTCAAGACGTTTGCCGTTTCCCTGTATGCGGGCATCCCGCTGGACAGCAAGACGGTAACAACGACGGCATTAACCCCTTTTGTCCTAAGAAGGGGCACGGCCTCTTATCCGGAAACGATTCAGTTCCGGGAGCAGCTTGAGCGTCTTTATGGCGCAGGCTTCGGTTTTGATGTGTATAAACGTGGAAATTATCAAATCGTGCAATTTAGAATGGATACCATTAACGATTCATTTGTGCAGAGCGATGAGTCGCTGCTGGCAAAGTCTTTCGCTTTTCTCGGTGAAGTCGTCACCAAGCCGGTTTTGGAGAACGGGGCTTTCCGGCCTTCCTATGTAGCTTCCGAACGGGAAAATGTCCGCCAGAAGCTGGAGAGCATCATCAATGATAAAATCCGGTACGCAGCGGAACGTTGCATCGAGGAGATGTTCAAAGATGATCCTTACCGTCTGCATCCGCTCGGACAACGCAGCGATCTGGACGGCATAACGCCGGATTCGCTATACGCCGCTTACCGGAATTGGCTGGAGCAGGCCAGCCTGGATCTGTATGTAGTCGGGGATACTTCCCTTTCGGAGGTGCAGGAGCTTGTAGAGAAGATGTTCGATCTTAAGCGCTCCTCTACGCCAGAGTATGCTCCAGAGCACAGCGAAGTTGTCTCCAAAGAAGTACGGACCATCAAAGAAAGCCTGGACGTCAATCAGGGCAAGCTAAACCTCGGTCTTCGCACGCCGATTACTTACGGGGACGAACGATATGCCTCCGCCTTGCTTTACAGTGGAATTCTGGGCAGCTATCCGCATTCCAAGCTGTTTATGAATGTACGCGAGAAAGAAAGCCTGGCCTATTATGCGGCTTCCCGTTATGACGGCCATAAAGGTCTGATGACGATTCAGTCGGGCATCGAGATTGAGAACTACGAGAAGGCGCTTACCATTATTCAGGCCCAGCTTGCGAGTATGCGTGCCGGAGAAATCTCTGAACTTGAAATAAGCCAGACCAAGGCGATGATCCGCAACAGTCTGCTTGAAATGCAGGATTCGGCCTTTGAAATGATCGCTTACGACTTTAACCGGGTACTTTCCGGGAAAGACCGCCCGGCGGAACTGCTGTTAAGCCAAGTGGAGCAGGTGGGCACGAAAGACGTGGTCGATGCGGCCGAAACGTTCCAGCTTGACACCATTTACTTTTTAACAGGGCAAAAGGAGGGATGACCGGTGGAAGCGATCACTTATGACAGATTACAGGAAACGTTGTACCGCGAAACGATGGATAACGGGCTGCAGGTGTACGTTCTGCCCAAGCCGGGATTCCAGAAAACCTACGCTACCTTTTCGACGAAATACGGTTCTATCGACAATCATTTCCGGGTAGCCGGAGAAGACGAGGTTTCTGTACCAGACGGAATCGCCCATTTCCTTGAGCACAAAATGTTCGAGGAGCCGGAAGGCGACATTTTTGCCAAGTTCGCTTCCCAAGGGGCTTCCGCCAACGCTTTTACTAGCTTTGATCAGACGGTTTATTTATTCTCGGCCACCGAGAATATCAAGGAAAACCTGGAAACGTTGATTAACTTTGTGCAGCATCCTTATTTCACGGATCAGAATGTGGAAAAAGAAAAGGGAATTATCGGCCAGGAAATCGGCATGTACCGCGACAATCCGGATTGGAGAGTTTATTTCGGCCTGATTGAAGCGATGTATGGCGTCCACCCGGTACATATCGATATTGCCGGTACGGTGGAGTCGATCGGGACGATTACGAAGGAAACGCTGTATACCTGCTATAACGCATTTTACCATCCAAGCAATATGCTGCTGTTTATCGTCGGAGGCGTGAATGCCGAGGAAGTATTCCAACTGGTTAGGGAAAACCAGGCCACCAAGGAATATAAGCCGCAAGGCGTCATCGACCGCCTGTTTGACGAAGAACCGCTTGCCGTTAATGAAAAACGCCGCGAATCCAAGCTGCCTGTGTCACTCCCTAAATGCCTGTTCGGCTTTAAGGAAACCAAGCTGGGATTTGAAGGCGAGGAACTGCTGCGGCGCGATCTTGCAACCAAGCTGGCGCTGGACTTGTTGCTCGGTTCAAGCACCCGGCTGTACCAGAAGCTGTATGATCTTGATTTGATATCCGACAGCTTCTCTCACGAGTACAACAGCAACCCGAATTATGCCTTTTCCGCGATCGGCGGGGACACGAAGGACCCGGAACGTCTGATGCAGGTTATCACCGAGGAAATCAAGAGCGTGACGGCCGCCGGGTTCCGCGAAGAGGATTTCGAACGTGCCCGCAAGAAGAAGATTGGCGGCTATTTAAGAATGCTTAACTCTCCGGAAAATATCGCTCATGAGTTCACCCGCTACCGCTTCCGCGGCGGGGATTTGTTTCAGGTGCTTCCCGTCTATGAGTCATTGACGCTGGAAGAGGTAAACACTCGATTGCGTGAGCATATCGATTGGGAACAGCTGTCCGTCTCGCTGGTGGTGAGTCCGTAAGATGGTATCAAATCATGGGATAGAGAAGAACATCGGTGAGATGACCGTATTGGTCACCGGCGCCAGCAGGGGAATCGGAGCGCAAATTGCGCTCCGATTCGCGTCGGTCGGTATGAATGTTGTGATCCACTACATGAACTCGCATGAGGCGGCTAACGAGGTCGCCCGCAAGTGCATGGAAGAGGGAGCTAAGGTGTACACGGTTTCGGCCGATTTACGGAGCAAGGAACAAATTCTCCGGATGAAGGATAAATTGGAGAGTCATGGGTTAAGGCCTGATATTGTCGTTAATAACGCCGGCATATCCCATTACGGACTGCTTTCCGATGTGGATGAAGCGGAATGGGACGACGTGATGGACGTAAATCTGAAGAGCGTATTCCTGTGCAGCCAGGCTTTTATGCCATACATGATTTCTCAGCGGTTCGGGCGGATCATTAACGTGTCCTCGGTATGGGGGATTTCAGGCGGTTCTTGCGAGGTTGTTTATTCTGCAGCCAAGGGAGGCGTAAATGCCTTCACGAAGGCGTTGGCCAAAGAATTGGCGCCTTCGGGCGTTACAGTGAATGCCGTTGCTCCCGGCGCGGTAAAGACGGAAATGATGGCCCGTTTTGACGAAGATGAACTGAAGCAGCTGGAGGAAGAAATTCCCGCCGGAAGACTGGCTTCTCCGCAGGAAATTTCTTCGCTCGTCTATTTTCTTGCGTTGCCGGAGTCGGGATATATTACCGGACAAATAATTAGTCCCAACGGTGGCTGGGTAACTTAAAGGAATTCGTGTTGACGGAATTACCCAGACCGTCTGAGCGAATAAAGACACGGTAATCATCGCATATTACAACTGTTGATTTTAAATCGCCAATCGAAGGAGGATTTATAAATGTCAACAGTACTCAAAAATTTCGATAACTGGAAAAAGTTTCTCGGTGACCGCGTCAAACACGCGGAAAATACGGGCATGAGCGAGGAAGCTATCGCTAATCTCGCTTATGAAATCGGCGGGTTTCTTGACGACAAGGTGGATCCTCAAAACGAGTCCAACCGCGCACTGAAGGAAATTTGGGACGTGGGCAGTGAAGAGGAACGCCGAACCATAGCCAGACTGATGGTTAAGCTGGCCAAGAAAAACGCATAGTCCGGTCAGAAAAGCTCCCTTACAGGGGGCTTTTCTCCAATCTAAATACCGCGGCTTGCCTTTCAATTCTATTTTATATATCATAAAACACGTATTCATATTCTGTTCGCATTTTTTGGCCATTGATCCGGCAGCTGACTTTTCATGAACTGTGCAGGAAATCGGGCCGATTTTGTCGAATAGTGTAGAGGACTTAGAGAAGGTGTATGGATGGAGTCGAAACAATGGTATTTGGAATATAAAATACATAAAAACCGTCCCGGTTTGCTGGGGGATATTGCCTCTACGCTCGGGATGCTTGAAGTTAATATTTTGACGATTAACGGAGTGGAGGGGGAAACCCGCGGTCTGCTTCTGGAAAGCGATGATGACGACAAAATCGCTCTGATTGACCGGACTCTCCGCAAGGTCGACAGCATTACGGTTACCGCCCTGCGAAGCCCCCGGTTGGTCGATCTTTTGGCCGTGCGGCACGGCCGTTACATCGTTAGGGACTCCGACGACCACAAAACATTCCGTTTTACCCGGGATGAGCTTGGGTTGCTTGTTGATTTTTTGGGTGAAGTATTAAAAAGGGACGGTCACCAGGTCATCGGCCTCAGGGGAATGCCCCGCGTGGGTAAGACGGAGTCCATTATCGCAGGGAGCGTCTGCGCGATGAAGCGATGGACCTTCGTATCCTCGACGCTGCTCAGGCAGACGGTGCGCAGTCAACTGTCCGAGGACGAAATGAACCCGAATAACGTGTTTATCATCGACGGGATCGTGAGCACGCTTCGTTCCAATGAAAAGCACTTCCAACTGATTCGTGACTTGATGAAAATGCCTTCGACAATCGTTATTGAGCATCCGGATGTTTTTATCAAGGAATCCGAATATAATTATGACGATTTTGACATTATTATAGAATTGCGTAACAATCCTGACGAGCAAATCGTTAATGATACGTTCACTACAAATTATTATAGCGATGAGCTATGAACTTAAATTTAAGATATGTAAATAAATCCATACATGGATTTCATGATATTTAATAATTACAGGAGGTGATGGTCGTGTCGGATTTGGGCCAGCAATTAAAGGAAGCCCGACTTGCCAGAGGCTTGTCTCTGGATGATGTTCAAGAAATGACAAAAATTCGCAAGCGGTATTTGGAAGCCATCGAGGCGGGGGATTATAAAGTTTTACCGGGAAGTTTCTACGTGCGGGCCTTTATTAAGACATATGCCGAAGCGGTGGGTGTGGACCCGGATGAACTGCTGAACGAACATAAGCAGCATGTTCCGGATGTGGCCCCTGAACCGACGATGGAGCCTGTACTTCAGAAGCGGCGCAGTTCCAGAACGGCGGAGAGAAATTCTAAATGGTTGTCGACGACACTGATGTGGTCGTTTGCCGTGCTGATTCTCGTAGTGATTTATATGTATTTCACGGTTTGGGGCAAAAGCGACGAGGCCAAGGACAACCAGCCTGATCAAACACCGGTGACGGACACCAGATCGGAAGGAAACGGCGGGACCGGAAACACGGGACAGAACGGGACTAATGCGGGTACAGGCAATGAGGGTACTGCCGGAAACGGTACTGCGGGCAATAACGGTACCAATGGAACCGATAACGGCAGCAACGGTACGGAAGGTAACGGTAGTACGAATACAGGTACTGACACCGGTACGGATACCGGCGTAGGGACTGTGGTTGTCGCTCCCGACGGGAAGGAAGGAAGCACGACCAAATTTCTGGTTCAATCAGCCGGAAGCCAGCCTGTCCAGGTAGTGATCAATGCTACGGGCAAAAGCTGGGTAGAAGTCCGCAAAGGCGACAAGGGCGGAGAAAAACTGTATTTCGACAATACCACCGAGGGTGAGGTTCTCACCTATGAACTGGGACCGGAAGGCTTGTTCATTAAGTCGGGTGCGTCTTCGAATACGACGATTACCGTCGGAGACCAAGTGGTCACGGACGGGAAGAACACTTCCAAAATCCAGTTAAACCTGGGCAGTGCCGACGCAGGATCGGCTAATGGAAGCAATGGATTGGATAACAGCACAACCGATGGAACCAGCAGTGACGGTAGTGCAAATAACGCCGAATAATACGGGCGTCTTTGACCGGATAACGGTCAGGGACGTCCTTTATTTTTTATTGGGAAAGCGCGTCGACTCGACTTTGCGAAATCTTTTACATATAATTATGATATGTGTTGAATAAGGTGACTTTTTGAACTACCTCTATTGGAAAGGAATGTGAATGATGGCTTCTGAAAGTTCTTTTGACATCGTATCGAAAATGGACATGCAGGAATTGACCAACGCGATCGACCAGACCGAGCGGGAAATTGCCAACCGGTTTGATTTTAAAGGCAGCAAAAGCGAGTTGAAGGTCGAAAAGGATGTGCTGGTGATCCTGTCCGATGACGAGTACAAGCTGAATGCGGTAATCGATATTTTACAGTCGAAAATGATCAAGCGCGGTTTGCCGATCAAAAACCTGGACTACGGAAAGGTTGAGCCGGCTTCGCTCGGCACGGTCCGTCAACGGATCAACCTGAAACAGGGAATCGATCAGGAGAACGCTAAGAAGATTAACGTGCTGATCCGGGACTCCAAGCTGAAAGTGAAGAGCCAGATCCAAGGCGATCAAATCCGCGTCACCGGCAAGAGCAGGGACGACCTGCAGCAGATTATTCAAATGCTCCGTAAAGCGGATCTTACCGTTGATTTGCAATTTACGAATATGAAATAAGCAAGCATCCGGTCTCTCGCTGTGCCAGTGGCTCCGCGCGGGGCTCTTTTTTTCAATGAACATCGATTTTTGGTTGTTATATGTGGTTTTGACAGTATTGTTTCGGAAATATTATACTTAATTAGGTTTTTAAAATGGGAGCATGGCTTATAGCAATGGGGGATCGAATTCATGACAGAAATAGTGAAAGTCGTTACACTCGGGGCTTCGACTGGGGATAGGCCGATTCAAGTCAGAAACCCGATGTTTAATTATGAAGAGGGCTCGCCGCTCTTTCGGAGTACCGTCCGGTATTCGACCTACATAAAATATGATGAGGAAGAGGCCGAGGAACGGCGTGCCGGCACGTTGATAAAGATTCAGCGTTCTTCCGCTAAAGATAACGGAAACAAGCATAGCAGGCAGGGTGTTGATAATCATGCGGCGGTCGGCAGTTTAGCCGGTATGAGGGATCTGGTCAAAGTCCGCATTACACCAGCTTGCGAGTATGATCTGTCAGGGGAGGCAATCCTATGAATCTGCCCAATCGCATCACGTTAGCCCGTATATTTATGATTCCGCTGATGCTTGTATTTTTGCTGTTGGATTTGGAATGGTGGTCATATGGGCTGACGCTGGGAAATTATTCGCTTCCCGTAAATCAGTTGATCGGCGCTGTTTTGTTTATTGTGGCGGCAAGTACGGACGGGATTGACGGGTACATCGCCCGCAAGCATAATCTCGTTACGAATCTGGGCAAACTGCTCGATCCTTTGGCGGATAAGCTGTTAGTTGCTGCCGTACTCATTGCGCTTGTCGCAATGGGGAAATGCGACGCCTGGATTGCGGTCATTATCATCAGCCGGGAGTTTGCCGTGACCGGCTTGCGCGAAGTGGCGCTGCTTGAAGGCTCGGTGATCGCCGCCAGCAAATGGGGTAAGGCAAAAACCATTACGCAAATTATCGCGATCTCAGCGCTTTTGCTGAACAATTTCCCGTTCGAATGGATACACTTCCCTTTTGATCAAATCGCAATTTGGCTGGCTGCTCTTATTACGATTTACTCGGGAATTGACTATTTCGTAAAAAATAAGAACGTGCTTAACTTTTCAAAAATGTAATACGAACGCTATCCTCCGGAAGGAGACATGACCAGTGAAGGCAGAAATCATCGCAGTCGGTACCGAGCTGCTGCTCGGCCAAATCGTAAACACAAACGCACAATATTTGTCTCAGGAACTAGCTTCCATTGGGATTGACGTCTATTTTCAAACCGTGGTTGGCGATAATGTAGAACGCTTATCACAGGCCATCAAACTCGGCTCCGAGCGGGCTGATCTGCTCATATTCACCGGCGGACTAGGTCCGACTCAGGATGATCTGACCAAAGACGCCGTGGCTGCGGTGCTTGGAAGATCGCTTCATATCGACCGGATGGCTATGGACAATATCGACCGGTTTTTCCAGGGACGCGGCGTTCCGATGACGGAAAACAACCGCCGGCAGGCTCTTGCTATTGACGGTGGGACTCCTTTGCCTAACGAGACCGGACTTGCGGTTGGCAATGCCGTCGCCGAGAACGGAAAGTTTTATATTTTGCTTCCGGGACCGCCTTCCGAGCTGAAGCCGATGTTTGAACAGCAGGCCAAGCCGTGGATTTTGCAGCATGTTTTGACGCAGGAGGAGCCGCTTTATTCCAAAATGCTTAAGTTCGCCGGCATCGGGGAGTCCGGGCTTGAGACCCGTCTGCTTGACCTTGTAGAAAATCAATCCGATCCGACGCTTGCCCCTTACGCTAAGGAAAGCGAAGTAACGATCCGGATCTCGACCAAGGCAAAGACACAAAGCGAGGCTATGGAGAAGCTGGATAAGCTGAAAGAAGAAATCGCTTCGCGCCTGTCGGATCACCTCTATGCCGAAGAGGATGTCCCTATCGAGAAAACGATCGTCGATATGATGACAGAGCGGGGACTTACCGTCAGCGCGGCGGAGAGCTGCACAGGGGGGCTGCTGATGCAGTCGATTACAAGCATACCCGGCAGTGCAACTGTGTTTCTCGGCGGAATCGTCTGCTATTCCAATGCGATGAAGGAGAAGCTGCTGAACGTGCCTCATGATTTGCTGGAGGGCGAGGATGCCCCGGGTGCGGTCAGTGCGGAAACGGCCAAGGTGCTGGCCGAGCAGGTTCGCATGATTGTAGATACGGATTTCGGCTTGTCGATTACCGGGGTGGCCGGTCCAGGCTATTCTGAGCGCAAGCCGGTCGGCCTTGTATACATCGGGATCTCTCGCCGCGGCGGCGACACTGCCGTGTTCGAATTGAATTTGAAAGGGAACCGGGATACGATCCGCATTCGTTCTGCGAAAACGGTGTTGTATCACCTCTGGAAGCAGCTTAAAACGGAAGCCGCCGAAGCCTAGAGGCGTGCCCTTGCCAGTTCTGCGGCAGCGGAGTATAATTGAACACAGCGGAAGAACCGCAGCAAACTGAATTGTTTTGCTGTGGTTCTTTTTTTTGTTGTTAGACGGAATTAAGTGGGAAAGGAGGATTTTTCAGGCTCAAAAAAATTACGAATGTATGTTCGAAAAAATGCTTGGCAAACGTTCCAAAACAAGGTACAATTATAAATGTAGTAATCATGTATCCAATCATATTTAAGGATGTGAGCTGATTGTCAGATCGTAAAGCTGCGCTGGAAATGGCGCTTCGTCAAATAGAAAAACAATTCGGTAAAGGTTCGATCATGAAGCTGGGAGAATCCACGCATATGCAAGTGGAGATCGTTCCCAGCGGATCGTTGGCACTAGATATCGCACTCGGTACCGGGGGACTTCCCCGCGGCCGGATCATTGAAGTATACGGACCGGAATCTTCCGGTAAAACAACGGTAGCGCTGCATGCCATCGCTGAAGTTCAGAAGATCGGTGGACAAGCCGCATTTATTGATGCGGAGCATGCGCTGGATCCTTCCTATGCAAGCAAGCTGGGCGTAAACATCGACGAACTGTTGCTGTCTCAGCCGGACACCGGCGAACAGGCTCTGGAAATCGCCGAAGCCCTCGTACGCAGTGGCGCGGTGGATGTCATCGTTATCGACTCCGTAGCAGCTTTGGTTCCAAAAGCGGAAATCGAAGGCGAGATGGGGGATTCCCACGTCGGTCTCCAAGCCCGTCTCATGTCCCAGGCTCTGCGTAAATTGTCTGGTGCCATCAGTAAATCCAAGACGATTGCCATCTTTATTAACCAATTGCGTGAGAAAGTCGGCGTTATGTTCGGTAATCCCGAGACTACTCCAGGCGGTCGTGCCTTGAAGTTCTATTCTACGGTTCGTCTTGACGTCCGTCGTGTAGAAACGATCAAGATGGGGAATGATATGGTAGGTAACCGGACCCGGATTAAGGTCGTCAAGAATAAGGTTGCGCCTCCATTTAAACAGGCGGAAATCGATATTATGTATGGTGAGGGTATCTCCAGAGAAGGCAGTATTATCGATATTGGCGCTGAGAAAGATATCGTGGATAAGAGCGGTGCCTGGTATTCCTATGCAGGGGAACGTCTGGGACAAGGACGCGAGAATGCGAAGCAGTATCTTAAAGAGCACAAGGAAATTGCGAATGCGATTGAACAGAAGATTCGTGAAGCCAGCAACTTGACGACTTCGGTGCCTGCTGCTTCAGCTAGCGAACTTGAAGCTGAGTCACAAGAAGAACAGGCGCTTTTCGAAGAAGAATAAACCGATGCTGACGAAGCGCTCTGTGGCCCGGGGGATCCCGGAACAGAGCGCTTTTTTGATATAATCGAGATTATATGAAATGACAAAGGAGCGGAAGAAAGGTGGATCAACGATATGGAAGCCGCGGTAGTCGGCCGAAAGGACAACAGGGACGGAAGGATGAACCGGGCGAGATCGTGGACATTTCGGACGAAAGTTTTTGGGAGATGACCCGCGGCACTGCCGGGGGTAATTCTTCGAACGAACTGGCGGAGGAAGGGGGCGGCGACGGGATTGACGCTTTTCCCGAGGACATCGAACTGGCCATTACCTCCGTATCGTTGCTGAAGCGTCCGAAGTTCCGGTATCGTATTTCGTTCGGGTCTTACTCATTGGAAGTTCACGAAGACGTCATGATCAAGTACAGAATGATCAAGGGCGCTGTATTTACCAAGAGCGAGTTGGAAGAGATTGTTTTTGCCGATGAACGGCAGCAGGCCTATGCCGATGCCTTGCACTATTTAAGCCGCAAGCCTCGCACAGCCTACGAGATTACTATGCGTCTCGGTGAAAAAGGATGGGGCGAGGAGACGGCGGCCGAGGTTGTTCGCAGGTTGACGGAAGATGGTCTGGTCAATGACGCCGCATACGCTCAGGAATGGGCCGGCCAGCGCGTTCGGGGCCGGGGGAAGGGTAAGTTATGGGTGCGTCATGAACTCCGCCAGAAAGGGGTTCCAAAGCCGTTAATCGAGGAGGCCCTTCAAACCGTCAGCGAAGATGATGAATTTGAAAGCGCCATGGAGCTGGCAGCCAAGAAGTGGCGTACTTCGACAGGAGAACCGGCTGACCGGAAACGCAAGACAGGGTCTTTTTTAATGCGGAGAGGATACTCCGGATCCCTGGTTTCCAGAGTCATTCGCGAGTTGGGGCGGGAAGACGGATTCAGCGATGAAGAAGAGTGGGAGAATGATTAGTTTGGCAAAACGGACATTGCTTGTCATTTGCTTGACAATTTCTTTCATCAAATAATAAAATGAACATGAATCTATTTTTACTTGGGCCCTTTTTTTCCTTCCAAAATTATGGGCTCTGTGAGGATTCTCTATTTTGTAAATCATGAAGGCCAAATTTTCCGTTTGTGGCTGGAGGAAACTTTGCATCACTCACACATGGAAAGCCTTGCCTTAAACGGCCTGTAATGAATTCTTTGTATGATGATGAATGAGAAAATTTACAACTGCAAACATCCCAAGGAATGCCTTGGAGGAAACAACGGGGAGGTGAACAGATGAGTACAGGAATCTGGATCGTTCTCGTTGCAGCCGCTTTATTCTTTGGGTTCGGAATCGGATATTTTATTCGCAAATCTCTTGCAGAAGCTAAAATTTCCAGTGCGGAACAAGCTGCAAGTCAAATCTTGGAAAACGCGAAGAAAGACGCAGAAGCACTGAAGAAAGAAACGGTTCTTGAAGCGAAGGACGAAGTCCATAAGCTAAGAGCCGAAGCTGATAAAGACATTCGTGAACGTCGGAATGAAATTCAACGACAAGAAAGACGATTGTTGCAAAAGGAAGAGTCGCTGGATAAAAAATTGGAATCGCTGGAACGTAAAGAAGAGCAAGTGGCGGGCAAAGAGAAACGGATTGAAGAAACTCAGCAGCAAATTGATCTGATTTACAAGAGTCAGGTTCAAGAGCTTGAACGTATTTCGAATTTGAGCATGGAGGATGCCCGTACCATCATTTTAAACAATGTGGAACAGGAAGTTCGCCATGAAACGGCTCAAATGATTAAGGACATCGAACAGCAGGCGAAGGAAGAAGCGGACAAGAAATCCCGCGAAATCATCACGCTCGCCATCCAACGCTGCGCGGCGGATCATGTCGCGGAAACTACAGTTTCCGTAGTATCGCTGCCTAACGAAGAGATGAAGGGTCGGATTATCGGTCGGGAAGGCCGCAATATTCGTGCTCTGGAGACGCTTACCGGTATCGATTTGATTATCGACGATACGCCGGAAGCGGTTATCTTGTCGGGCTTTGATCCAATTCGCCGTGAGATTGCCCGTACCGCACTCGAGAAATTGGTGGCGGACGGACGTATTCACCCGGCACGGATTGAAGAAATGGTTGATAAATCCCGCCGTGAAGTTGATGAACGGATCCGCGAGTATGGCGAACAAGCCACCTTCGAGGTCGGCGTTCATGCGCTGCATCCGGATTTAATCAAAATTTTGGGACGTCTCAAATTCCGGACAAGCTACGGACAAAATGTGCTTAAGCACTCCATGGAAGTAGCTTACCTGGCTGGACTTATGGCCGGTGAACTGGGCGAGGACATTACGCTCGCCAAACGGGCCGGACTGCTGCACGATATCGGTAAAGCGCTTGATCATGAAGTGGAAGGATCTCATGTCGAAATCGGCGTGGAACTGGCTAAGAAATACAAGGAACATCCGGTCGTTATCAACAGTATCGCTTCGCACCATGGGGATTGCGAGGCAACTTCGGTCATTGCGATGCTGGTTGGCGCAGCTGACGCCTTGTCGGCGGCGAGACCCGGAGCGCGTCGTGAAACACTGGAGACGTATATCCGGCGGCTGGAGAAGCTCGAGGAGATTTCCGAATCGTTCGAGGGCGTGGAGAAATCCTTCGCTATTCAAGCGGGCCGCGAGGTGCGCGTGATGGTGCAGCCTGAGAAGATCGACGATGCGGAAGCGTTCCGATTGGCGAGAGATATTACGAAGACGATTGAGAGTGAGCTCGATTATCCGGGCCACATCAAAGTTACCGTCATTCGCGAAACTCGGGCGGTTGAATACGCTAAGTAAAGGTTATGCTGAAAAGTGGCCCCTCAGTGGGCCGCTTTTTCATTCTGTCAGAAGCCGACATTGAGGAGGAACCGACATTAAAGTTCTGTTTATTGGAGATATTGTAGGAAATACGGGGCGTAAAGCATTAAAGGAAACGCTGCCGCGCTTGAAATCAAAATACAATCCGCACATCATTATCGCCAACGGAGAAAATGCGGCGTCCGGGCGGGGGATTACCGCCAAAATCGCTAGGGAATTTTTTGAGCTTGGCATCCACGGGCTTACGATGGGCAATCATACGTGGGATAACAAGGAGATTTTTGACTTTATCGATGACGAGCCTCGCATGGTTCGGCCTGCGAATTATCCGCCAGGCACGCCTGGGCTAGGCTCTACTATAATCAAGGCTAACGGAAAGGAACTGGCTCTCGTCAATTTGATGGGGCGCACGTTTTTGCCGGCGATCGATGACCCGTTTCGGATGGCGGACGATATCGTCGATGAACTATCCAAGAAGCACAAATGCATCTTGGTCGATTTTCATGCGGAGGCAACTTCGGAGAAAATCGCCATGGGTTGGCACCTTGACGGTCGGGTTTCTTTGGTCGTCGGAACGCACACCCATGTCCAAAGTAACGATGATACCGTGTTGCCGCAAGGTACGGCCTATTTGACGGACGCCGGCATGGTCGGCTCCCGTGAAGGTATACTCGGTATGGAGCGCTCCGCCGTGCTGCGCAAATTTACGACCCAGTTGCCGGTGCGTTTTCAGGTTGATGAAGGCAAATGGCAGTTTCACGGCTGTGTAGTCGACATTGACGAAGCTACGGGCCATGCCAAGAAAATAGAGAAGATCCGTCTGCTCGAAGACGAATGGATTATGGATTAAGCTTTATGGAAGGTGCCTCCGAATAAAAAAGAAGGAATTTTTTGAAGTCTCACGAATATCTTCTAAGTAGTGGGATCAATCAAACCTATTCCCAGGAGGTACTAACCATGGAAGTATTAAAAGTTTCAGCAAAATCCAATCCTAACTCCGTTGCCGGTGCGCTTGCAGGAGTACTAAGAGAACGCGGCGCTGCTGAACTTCAGGCCATTGGGGCGGGTGCACTCAACCAAGCTATCAAAGCTGTAGCGATTGCCCGGGGATTTGTGGCGCCAAGCGGTGTCGATTTGATTTGTATTCCGGCTTTTACGGATATCGTCATCGATGGCGAAGATCGCACTGCTATTAAATTGATCGTAGAACCTAGATAAAATAATTGCAATTATTGCGGGAGAGGCCTGTTTACGATAGAGTAGACAGGTTTTTTTGCATTCTTTTCCCCGAATCGGGTAATAAAGTTAAGAGAGCGGAGGGATCGGCTTGGCGTATAAGGTCGTAGATTTTCATTGCGATGCGCTCAGTAAAATGCAGCTGGATTCGGAGTTAGAGTTTACGCGTGACACTCGTCTGGATGTCAACCTGAAGCGGATGGAGCAGGGCGGGGTGGGCCTTCAATGCTTTGCGATATATCTCTCGGAGCGGCTCGGTAAGCCCGGTTTCGGGCATATTCTGGACCAGATAGATTTGTTTAAGCAAAAAGTGCTGCAATCCGGTGTGGCGGCTATTACCTCGGTTGAAGAGCTGGTAGAAGCTGAGGCGGCCGGGCAGCCCGCGGGACTGCTCTCGATAGAAGGTGCGGACGGACTGGAAGGGAATTTTCACTATTTGCAGGTTTGCTATGAGCGGGGTGTCCGCTGTCTGGGATTGACCTGGAATTATGCCAATTGGGCTGCGGATGGCATTCTTGAACCGCGGGGAGGAGGGTTTACCACCCGGGGGCTCGAACTTGTCAAGGCTTGTCATAAGCTAGGCATGATACTCGATGTATCTCATTTATCGATTAAAGGCTTCTGGGAACTGGCTGAGCGGGCGGAGCAAAAAGGGATCCCCTTCATCGCATCCCATTCCAACGCGTACCGTATATGCTCTCATGCCAGAAACTTAAGGGATGATCAAATTCGAGCCATCGTTTCTCTAGGAGGCAGAATAGGGATCACCTTTGTTCCGTGGTTCGTTAAAAAATCCTCTGTGGTAGAAGCGAGCGATCTCCTTCCCCATATCGAGCATATTTGCTCTTTAGGCGGAGAGAAGGCGATCATGTTCGGCTCGGATTTCGACGGAATCGAGAGTCATATCAAGGATTTGCGTCATTCGGGTCATTATTTGGACTGGGCGAATCTGCTGCTTCGCCACTATCCGGAGGAGCTTGTTAGAGGCTGGTTGTCCGGTAATGCACTGTCTTTTTTGAAGGCGTGGTTACCACAAAAAAAGAAAGCGCTTTAATTGATCCAATTAAGAGATTGGTTTCATCGAAAACTACTATATGAAAAAGGGTAGAAAACGCTTGCTTTTTATATGTTTGCGACATAAAATTGACATGACTCTGAAACAGAATGTTCACAAATGTCTGGGGTAATTATGCTATTCCTCACAGGTTTACATTCTGTCTGCACTAATATCAACTAAATTATAGTGCGATACCATAAAGGGGTGGGCGATCTTGATTAGTCAATTGTCTTGGAAGATCGGTGGACAGCAAGGTGAAGGTGTTGAAAGTACTGACCGGATTTTTTCAACGGCCTTGAACCGACTGGGTTACTATTTATACGGCTATCGGCATTTTTCTTCACGTATTAAAGGCGGTCATACGAACAACAAAATCCGGATCAGTACCAAGCCGATTCGCGCGATTTCCGACGACTTGGACATTTTAGTCGCTTTCGACCAGGAGAGTATCGATTTTAATGCACATGAGCTTCGCAGCGGCGGAGTTATCGTGGCGGACGCTAAATTCGGACCGGTCGTTCCGGAAGGCGTGGATGCCAAGTTGTTCGCCGTTCCGATTACGAGCATTGCGGAGGAACTGGGCACTTCGTTGATGAAGAATATGGTCGCTTCCGGCGCATCCTGGGCGCTTCTGGGATTGCCGCTCGAAGTATTCAATAAAGCAGTGGAAGAAGAATTCGGACGTAAAGGTCCGGCGATCGTGGAAAAGAACATTGAAGCGGTCAAACGGGGCGCGGAATTTGTCCTGGAACTTGCAGGGGGACCGCTTGAAGGCTTTAAGCTGGAACCGGCCGACGGCAAGCAAAAGCTGTTCATGATCGGTAACGATGCGATCGGACTGGGCTCCTTGGCAGCCGGTTGCCGGATTATGAGTGCATATCCGATTACTCCGGCTTCGGAAATTATGGAATATCTGATCAAAAAGCTGCCGAAGTTTGGCGGAACCGTGGTTCAAACGGAAGATGAAATTGCTGCAATTACGATGGCGATCGGAGCCAGTTATGCAGGGGTACGGACGATGACCGCTTCGGCGGGGCCGGGCCTGTCGCTCATGATGGAAGCGATCGGACTTGCCGGTATGACCGAAATCCCTGTCGTTATTGTCGACACCCAGCGCGGCGGTCCTAGTACGGGCCTTCCGACCAAACAAGAGCAGAGCGATATTAGCGCCCTGATCTACGGAACGCACGGGGAAATCCCTAAGATCGTTCTTGCACCAAGCTCGATCGAAGAATGTTTCTACGATACGATTCAGGCCTTCAATCTGGCCGAGAAGTATCAGGTGCCAGTTATCCTGGCGACGGATCTTCAATTGTCGCTCGGTAAACAGTCCTGCGAAGCGTTGGATTTCGAAAAAATCCAAATCGACCGGGGCTATATGGTCAAGGATATTCCGGACCGCGAAGATTCGAGCATGTTCAACCGTTACGCATTTACCGAAAATGGCATCTCGCCGAGGGTCCTTCCCGGAGAGAAAAACGGCATTCATCATGTGACCGGTGTGGAGCACGATGAAGCGGGCCGTCCTTCGGAAAGCCCGGTGAACCGCAAGAAGATGATGGATAAACGTTTCCGTAAACTGGCTAAGCTCGATGTAGAGAATCCGATCCACCTGCACGCGCCTCACGCAGAACCGGACCTTCTGATCGTAGGCATGGGCTCTACCGGCGGAACGATCGACCAGGCTCGCCTGCGTTTGAACGGAGAAGGCATCACATCAAACCACATGACGGTTCGCTTGTTGCATCCTTTCCCGGTTGAAGAAGTACGGGAGCAAATGGAGAAAGCAAAGAAAATCGTCGTTCTTGAAAATAACGCAACCGGCCAATTGGCTAATTTGATCAAAATGAATGTCGGACATCACGACAAAATCGTGAACGTTCTGAAATATGACGGGAATCCGTTCCTGCCTGCGGAAATATTCGAAAGATGCAAAAATGCAGCCGGCAATTTGACTCAGGAGGAGTTGGTGAAGAATGGCAACCTTTAAAGAGTTCCGTAATAACATCAAACCAAACTGGTGTCCGGGATGCGGCGATTTCTCCATCCAAGCGGCGATTCAACGCGCTGCCGCCGCAGTTGGGCTTGAGCCGGAAAACCTGGCTGTCATTTCAGGGATCGGCTGTTCCGGCCGGATTTCCGGTTACATTAACGCATACGGTCTGCACGGGATTCACGGACGTGCGCTTCCGATCGCCCAAGGCGTCAAACTGGCGAACCGTGATTTGACGGTTATCGCTTCCGGTGGCGACGGAGACGGCTTCGCTATTGGTATGGGACATACGGTACATGCGATCCGCCGGAATATCAACATCACTTACATTGTCATGGACAATCAGATTTATGGACTGACGAAAGGCCAAACTTCGCCTCGTAGCGGAGAGGGCTTCAAAACGAAGAGTACGCCGGAAGGATCTGTGGAATCCACGCTTTCTCCGCTGGAAATCGCGCTGGCTTCAGGAGCGACCTTCGTTGCCCAATCGTTCTCCAGCGATCTGAAGCAGTTGACTTCCTTGATCGAGCAGGGGATTCAGCATGAAGGCTTCTCGCTCATCAACGTATTCAGTCCTTGCGTGACTTTTAATAAAGTCAACACTTACGACTGGTTTAAGGAAAATATCATCAATCTGGACACGGTGCCGGATTATGATCCAAGCAACCGGGCGATGGCAATGTCGAAGCTGATGGAAACGGGCAGCATGATTACCGGTCTTATTTATCAGAACAAGGAAAAGAAGAGCTACGAAAATATGGTGCATGGTTTCAAAGAGGAACCACTTGCCCAACAATCGCTTGCTTTGGAAAAAGCGGAGTTTGACAAACTTGTTGCAGAATTCGTTTAAGACCCAAAAAAGGTGTCCGCCATACGCGGACACCTTTTCCTTTTTGTTTGAAATAGGTGTATAATGGGTAACGATGTGAATCGTCATCGATATAGAGAATATACGAGGAGTGTTTCAAACATGAGCAAAACTGTACCTGTCGGCGTATCGGCACGTCATATTCACCTGACACAAGAACACATCGAGGCGTTGTTCGGTCAAGGTTATCAATTGACAGAATTCAAGCCATTGTCCCAACCCGGACAATTTGCAGCAAACGAAACTGTGGCTGTAATCGGATCTAAGGGACAATTCGACAAAGTCCGCATTCTCGGACCTGCACGTCCTGCTTCCCAGCTGGAAATTTCCCGTACCGATTCCTTCGCTATCGGCGTGAAGGCTCCGGTTCGCGAATCCGGCAACATTGAAGGTACTCCGGGAATCAAGGTTAAAGGCCCGGCTGGCGAAATCGAATTGGAGCAAGGCGTTATCGTAGCTGCGCGCCATATCCATTTCCACACTTCCGATGCCGAAAAATGGGGCATTGCGGACAAGCAATTGCTTAAAGTTCGCCTGGGTGGCGAGCGCGGCCTGGTGCTTGAAAATGTAATCGCGCGCGTTTCGGATTCCTTTGCGCTGGACATGCATATCGATACAGACGAAGCGAACGCAGCAGGCGCCAACAATGGTGACACGGCTGAAATCGTTGACTAATTAATAGTTGCAAAAGGACCCCGCCGAATGGCGGGGTCCTTTTTGTTATCTAGTTTCCGCTCTCTATGGAGACGGCGTGCGCAATGCACGGGATACTTTCGCCTTGCTGAAAGGACAGAGGGGAGAGCAAGGCTCCGGTGGCTACAACAAGGATCCGCTTCAACTCGCCTTTTTTCACTTTTTTCAGGAGATGACCGTAGGTGACTACCGCTGAGCAAGCACAGCCGCTGGCTCCGGCTTGAACATTTTGATTCTCGTAGTCATAGATCATCATGCCGCAATCTTGATAATTGGTTTCACGGATGGGAACGCCGTGTCTTTCCAGCAGCTCGTTGGCGATTTCGAAGCCAACCTTTGATAAATCGCCGGTCACGATCAGATCGTAATGGGAGGGCTTGATCTGTAAATCCCGCATGTGGGCCTCAATCGTGTCAACAGCGGCAGGCGCCATGGCTGCCCCCATATTGAACGGGTCGGTGATCCCCATATCGACGACCCGTCCGATCGTGGCCGAGGTCACTACGGGACCATCTCCTTCGAGCGAAAGCACGGCCGAACCCGAACCGGTAACGGTGAATTGGGCGGTCGGCGGCTTTTGCGAGCCGTATTCCGTAGGATAACGGAATTGTTTCTCGACGCTGGCATTGTGACTGCAGGTTCCGGCCAAGGCGTAATTGGCGCCGCCGGAATTGACGATATACGAAGCCAGCGCCAAGCTTTCCATGGAAGTCGAGCATGCGCCGAACAGACCGAGGTAGGGGATGCTCAGCGTTCTGGCCGCAAAGCTGCTGCTGATGATCTGATTCATCAGGTCGCCTCCAAAGAAGAATTGCACCTGTTCTTTGGTCAGACCCGCGTGTTCGATGGCTAGTGAAGCGGATTCTTCGAACAAAACTTTTTCCGCCTTCTCCCAGCTGTCTTGCCCGAGGTAAAGGTCGGCGTGAATGATATCAAAATCATTGGCCAGCGGGCCTTGTCCCTCAAATGGACCAACTACGGTCGCGGTGCTGATAATTTTAGGCTTATTCTCAAAAATCCAGCTCTGATGTCCCTTTAGCATAGGTTAATGGCCTCCTCCCGCAAAGTCCGGCACGAATATGGCATAAATAAGGCCGATGATAAAAGCCGCCACCGTACCGAAAACGATTACCGATCCGGCTAACTGAAACATTCCCGCACCGACTCCAAGAACAAGACCTTCACTCTTATGCTCAATGGCGGAAGAGGCCATGGAATTGGCAAACCCGGTGACCGGTACCGCGGTTCCGGCTCCGGCCCATTGCGCGATCTTATCGTAAACTCCCAAGCTGGTCAGGATGACCGACAGAATGACAAGCACCGCGACCGTCGGGTTGCCGGCCTCCTTATCGCTAAATCCACCGTAATGAATAAAAGCTTGGCGAATGCATTCCCCGATCAGGCAAATAAGCCCCCCAACCAGGAAAGCGCGAAGACAATTGACAAAAGCGGGGCGCTTCGGTTCGATGTCAGCCGATAAACGCTGGTACTGTTGCTGAGTCGGAGTTGATTTTTTGTTCTTCTGCTTGGACATTCGGGCGATCCTCCTTTTATCACTTTATCTGGACAAGACGGGCTTAACTTCATCTATAATCTTCAGCAGTCTTTCGGAGCAAGCTCCGTACATTTGTTTTGCGGACGTTTCTTTTGTAGAGAGGGCAAACATTTCAAGATCGGCTTCGCATTTTTTAAGCTGAGCAAGGAGTGTAGCTTTTTCCTGTGGAGCGGGAACCTGAATTTTATCATCGTAAAGATCTACATAAAATTGACCGTATCCGTCAACTTGGCCTAAATTCACGTTATCCAGGGAAACGCCCAGCTTCTCCAGCTCGGTGTGGAGCCATTGCCGGTTCAATCCGTTCGTGGCCAGCGGCTCATCCATAATTTTTCCGTCGATAATGACGGTCTGCGGTTCCGGCTCAGGGGATACTTTAATCCCAAGATGGGAGGGGGTGAGCGGCTGGTATTCTTTTTTGAGCAGGGCATTGATTTCACCATCTGGTTCGATCAAGGCAAATTCAACCTGGGCAGTCTGGAAAATGCTCTTTTTTCGCAGCTGCTCGAGCAGTTCGTCGTTCGTCAATTTTTCCTTCTTCAAGTTTTCTTCCAGAATCTTGCCGTCTTTAATCAGAATGGTTGACTTACTGTCGATCCAATCCCGGGCTAATTTGCTCTTGATCTGAAGATACTCGATGCCGAGTGAAACGAGAAACCAGACCCCCATCGAGATGATCCCCAAATACCAGTGAGTATCGACGTCCACGGACAGGTAAGCCGTGATGCTCCCGATCGTAATCCCGGTAATGTATTCAAAGAAGGACAACTGGGAGATCTGCCTTTTGCCCAGCATGCGTGTCAAAATAAAGAGGATCACTGCGGAACACAGTGTTCGCACAATGACTTCCAACCATATCGGCATAACTCTGCTCCTTTCAAACCCGTAAGTGAATTATTCCAATTATGCGCAGCCAGCGGTATTTTCACTAAAGCAAAATCTGGCATCCTTGTACTCGAATAACGAAGAAGAACCGAGGTTACATTATGGTTCGTGCAATATGCAGATTTGGAACAAGGTGGTGAAAAATATGACAGTGGCAGCTCAAGTGAAAACAACGCTGGCCTCGCTGAAAAGCGCTCAGGCCAACCTGGAGCAATTCGCACTCAATACGCAGAATCAAGATGCTAAGAACCTGTTTACGAGTGCGGCGGAACAAACCCAGCAAATCGTCACCCAAGTGGAAAACAGAGTTCAACAGCTGGAAAACGAAGAACCACAATACAAAGGATTTTAATTTAAAGACCTGCTTCAAAATAATTCGGCCCGTTCCCAGGAACGGGCCTATTTGCTGCGCCTATATTCCGGTATTCGATCACGCTTGATAATCTGGATATCACCTGTGAATCATGATATAATTTGGTGTAATGCATTTTTTGGCTTTGGATTGAATTTCTAATACACTGAAATAGATAGATTGGCAAAAGGAGTGAGCCGGCATCATGGCTAAGGAGAGTAAGGATTACTCCAAGTATTTTGACTTCTCGGACGCGAAGGTCATTTCGGAGGACGAGCGGGGGAAGAAGATCAGAATCCGCGGACGGGAGATCCAGATTCTTTCGGAACCGAATCACCGCATAGAGAAGCAACGCGGCAAGGAAGATATTCAGGTGCTGTATGAAACGGCGGTTCCGGACGAGATGAAAGCGATCGGGAACGGCAGACATTATATTGTGTATACGTTCGGGTGCCAAATGAACGAGCATGATACCGAAACGATCAAGGGTCTCCTTGAACAAATGGGATATCAGCCTACCGAGGACCGGAAGCAAGCAGACATTATTTTGTTGAACACTTGCGCAGTCCGCGAGAACGCCGAGGATAAGGTGTTTGGAGAACTCGGTCACTTGAAAGGACTAAAAACGGAAAAACCGGATCTTTTGCTTGGGGTTTGCGGATGCATGTCTCAAGAAGAGGGCGTCGTCAACCGGATTATGCAAAAGCACGGGTTTGTCGATCTCATTTTCGGAACGCATAACATTCATCGTCTTCCATATCTCATTCAAGAAGCATTATTCAGTAAGGAAATGGTTGTCGAGGTTTGGTCCAAGGAAGGCGACATCATCGAGAACCTGCCGAAGAAGCGCGAAGGCATGCGGGGCTGGGTCAACATTATGTACGGCTGCGATAAATTCTGTACATATTGCATCGTTCCGTTTACCCGCGGCAAGGAACGCAGCCGCCGTCCGGAGGATGTCATCGCCGAAGTTAGGGAGCTTGCGCGTCAAGGATTTAAGGAAATTACGCTACTGGGTCAGAACGTAAACGCCTATGGTAAGGATTTTACCGATATTCAATACACGTTTGCGAATCTTATGGATGATATCCGCAAGATCGATATTCCGCGAGTGCGGTTCACAACTTCACATCCACGGGATTTTGACGATCATCTGATCGAGGTGCTCGCCAAAGGCGGCAATCTGGTGGAACATATCCATTTACCGGTGCAATCAGGCAGCAGCGAAGTGCTGAAGAAGATGAGCCGGAAATATACGCGTGAGCATTATCTAGAGCTGGTGGGCAAAATTAAAGCCTCCATTCCGGGCGCGGTGTTGACGACGGATATTATCGTCGGCTTCCCGGGCGAGACGGAGGAGCAATTCCAGGAGACGCTCTCCTTGATGCGTGAGGTTCGGTTTGACTTCGCATACACCTTCTTATATTCACCACGTGAAGGAACGCCAGCCGCAGTAATGGAAGATAATGTGCCGATGGAAGTGAAGAAAGAACGACTGCAACGGCTTAATGACGTAGTGAACGAGAACAGCCGCATAAGCAACGACACGATGCAAGGCCGAATTGTGGAAGTGCTCGTGGAGGGCGAGAGCAAGAACAACGCCAGCGTGCTTGCAGGCAGAACGCGCAGCAATAAACTGGTTCACTTCGAAGGCGGTCCCGAATTGATCGGTCAATTCGTCAACGTGGAAATCACGGATCCAATGACCTGGTACATTAAGGGCAACATTGTGCCCGAGCCTGTATCTATGGCCTAAAAACATAGAAATAACGAAGATTCATAGAAGTTATAATGTAATGAGGGGGTAAGACCTTGGGAGAACATCATAACCATCAGGATCATAGTGATTGCGTGGTACCGAAATTCGATTCCCGCGACCTGGTCATCCGCGAAGATATTATGTCGAAAGCGAAAGAATTGGCCGCATTAATTGGAACTAGCGAGGAAGTCCAGCAGTTCCAGAAGGCAGAGCAGCTAATTCAGCGTCATGAGCGGGTTCAAACCTTGATCAGTTCGATCAAGAAGAAACAGAAAGAAATCGTAGCCTTCGAAAGTTTCCAGAACAAGGCTATGGTGGAGAAAATCGAGCGTGAAATTGAGGAGCTGCAGGACGAGCTGGACGGCATTCCGGTTGTCACCGAGTTCCAGCAAAGTCAAAGCGATATCAATTATTTGCTGCAGCTCGTCATTTCGGTCATCCGGGATACGGTCTCCGATAAAGTGAATGTGGAGGCAGGCAGCGAGCCGGCAGCGACTTCCGGCTATGGCGAGTAATTGGTTGAAGTCGGTGCGGGAGTTATCTTCCGCACCTTTTTATTCTTCATAAGGTTGAATCGGTACCATGACATAAAAGAAGTACATAACGGGCATGGTCTAAATAGAGGATGCCTAAACAGGGTGGAGGTCACGATTCATGGATTGGAACGAAATTATGAGTAAGGAAGAGCATTCATTCTGGGGTCTATTGGGAATGAAGCTGATTTCTGCAGACAGTAGCCGGGTTGAGATCGGACTGAAGGCAGGGGATCAACATCTGAATTCGATGGGAATCGTTCACGGCGGAGTTTTGTCATCGATGATGGATCAAGCCATGGGTACGCTGGTGGCTGCGATTAGAAAAGGCACCCAAGGGGTAACGACTCATTTGAACGTCAATTTTCTAAGCGCTATGCGCAAGGGAGAACTGGTTGCTTCGGCGTTTCTGTTGCATGAAAGCCAGCGCACGATGACCCTGCGCGCGGAAGTTCGTAACGAAGAAGGAACACTCGCCTGCATCTCTACGGCAACATTTCGTCTGCCGCGCGAGCGGAGTGAAAGTACGAACTAAGTGCATCTTATTATAAATAATTATTAACATGATTAATTATCTGGAACGCCATGTTCATGCGTGAACAAAGCGTTATCATATGACTGATGTGGTGATCGTAATGAGCAATAAGAAGCAGCAAGCCGAGCCGGAGGATGAAGTACAAAAATACCGGACGCCGGACGGCATACCGGCTGATATTGTCATGTTTACCTTGACCAGGCAGGAGCGGAAAGCATCCACGAAATCGCTGCCGCGCTTTGACCTCAAAGTCATGCTGATTCGCCGCAGAAGCTGGCCGTTTGCCGGCGCTTGGGCGCTACCGGGCGGGTTTTCCCAGGAGGATGAATCCCTTTTTGAGACGGCGCGCCGGGAATTGAAGGAGGAGACCGGGGTAGACGGTCACCATCTGGAGTATTTGGGTGTCTACAGCAAGCCGGGACGAGATCCGCGCGGATGGATCATATCGCACGCTTTCTTTGCGCTGGTGGAGGAGTGGGTGCTCGAAAAGCGCCAATCCGCGGATGATGCGCAGGAGGTAGGCTTGTTTACGGTGCGGGAAGCCCTGGAAGAGCTGGACCTGGCTTTTGACCATCGCGAAATTTTGGAGGATGCTTACCGGAGAATTCAGCAGCAAATGCTGCAAACGACGATTGCCAAGCAGTTTTTGCCGCCGCATTTTACGTTGGGTGAGCTGTACCAGGTTATTCAAACCGTGGTTCCGGATTTTGCCGAGCTTAATTTTATTCGCAAAATTACCTCAACGCGAAGCCGTCAAGGCATTTTGGAAGAAGTGCGCGATGAGAACGACAAACCGATGCTGTCCAATCAGTATTCGCAACGTCCGGCGCAGCTGTACCGGTTTACCGATTTCACGCCGCAACTGTCCATCTACACTTAGCCCCAACCAGTTGGGCTATACATACTCTATTTAAAGAGTTTAAAAGAGAGAACCATTGTAATCTATTGGATAATGCTGCCCTTTCTGTCATCAGGACAGCCAGAGAGGATGAGACATCATGCTGAGCGAACATTTGGCACTGCATACGGATAAATATCAAATTAATATGATTTATGCGCACTGGATTCATGGAAGCCATAACCGTAAGGCTGTTTTTGAAGCCTATTTCCGTAAACTTCCTTTCGGTAACGGATATGCCGTGTTCGCGGGATTGGAGCGGATCGTCCATTACATCCGGAATTTGCGCTTTACCGAGAAAGACCTTGCTTACTTGGCCGAACAGGAAGAAAATTATAAGCCTGAGTTTTTGCAACTGCTGCGGGACTTTTCTTTTCGCGGGACGCTGTTGTCGTTAAAAGAAGGGGACTTATGCTTTCCGAATGAGCCGCTGATCCGGGTGGAAGGCACCATTATGGAGACGCAGTTGATTGAGACGGCTTTACTTAACTTCATGAATTTTCAGACCCTGATCGCTACGAAGGCCTCGCGGATCAAACGGGTAGCGGAAAACGACGTGCTGCTTGAATTCGGATCGCGACGGGCACAGGAAGCCGATGCAGCGGTTTGGGGAGCCCGAGCCGCTTACATTTCCGGTTTTGACGCAACATCGAATTTGCTCGCCGGCGAAACCTTCGGCATTCCAACCAAAGGTACGCATGCCCACTCCTGGGTGCAGATTTTCGATTCCGAACAGGAGGCGTTTGAGCTTTATGCCAAAGCGCTGCCGGATTACGTCTCCCTGCTGGTCGATACCTTTGACACGCTTGAAAGCGGGGTTCCCCATGCGATCCGGACGGCCAAGCAATTGGAATCCGAAGGCAAGCGGCTCGGAAGTATACGACTGGATAGCGGAGACCTCGCCTACCTGTCCGTTCAGGCCCGAAAAATGCTTGATGAGGCGGGTTTGCCCTATGTGAAGATTGTGGCCTCTAATGATCTGGACGAGAACACGATCTTCAACCTTAAGGCTCAGGGAGCCAAGATCGATGTCTGGGGCGTAGGGACTCAACTGATCACAGCGGCGGACCAGCCGGCATTGGGCGGGGTATACAAGCTTGTGGAACGCGAACGGAACGGAGTCATGGAGCCGACGATCAAAATTTCCGGCAATCCCGAAAAGGTAACTTCGCCGGGGAAAAAGGATGTGCTCCGCATCGTCAGCAAGGAGAGCGGTAAAGCTATTGCCGACTATGTCTGTCTGCCGCATGAAGAACAGGCTCGTTCCGGCGGAAAGCTGCGCCTGTTCGATCCCGTACATCCTTATCTGAAGAAGTCGGTGAAGGATTATGAAGCGGTCCCGATGCTGGAGCCCATTTTCGTAGAGGGTGAACTGGTGTATGATCTTCCGGATTTGGAGGAGATCCGCACCTATCATCAGGCCCAGCTAAATATGTTCTGGCCCGAGTACCTGCGCAAGCTGAATCCGGAAATCTACCGGGTCAATCTTAGCCAGGAAGCCTGGGAATTAAAACAAAAAATGATCGAGGAGCGAATGAGCCACCTGGATGAGTAAAAGAAGAGGTTGCCCCGATAGTCTGAACAAGACTGTCGGGGCTTTTTCTATGCTTGGAAATGACTATAAATTATTTCTCGGGAAAGCGCAGGAATCGAGTTTTTCGGATATTTCGGGAGCTTTATTCGACATGTTTTGATCGACAATCAGCATCATATATGACAACCAACGCACAATTGTATTTTGAGATTGTCCATATGACTTTTGTTACATTCGTCACACTGTTTCTATGATAAATTGAAACATTAAATAAGGATTATTTTTGTGAGACTTAAATTTTACTCATTTTACGTCGTTATGATTTCACAGTGACGAAGAAGGGAGTCAAACGCGTGGTACATTTGCCGAAACTGAACGAACTCGGTTTTTTTGAAATCCGCCTTGAATCAATTGGAGGGCTCGGAGCTAACCTTGCCGGAAAAATGCTGGCTGAAGCCGGAGTGGAGGGCGCTGGTCTCAATGGGGTCAGCTTCTCGTCCTATGGTTCTGAGAAAAAAGGCTCGCCGGTAAAAGCCCATATTCGCTTTTGCGATTTGGAGACTTCCATCCGGGATACGTCTCCGGTAGAAAGACCGCATATCGTTAGTATTTTTCAGGAAGCGCTCGCGAAGACGGTTAACGTGATCAGCGGGATTTATGAGGACAGCACCGTGCTTGTAAATTCGCGCAAAACACCGGAACAACTGAAAGAAAGAATGAAGCTCATCGGCGGAACGATTGCCGTCATCGATGCGACCGGAATTGCGCTGGAAGAGAAGAACCGCGTCAATATGGCGATGTTGGGGGCGATGTTCCGGTTATGTCCGTTTCTGGACCCAGAAACGATGAAGGGTGTCATCCGCAAGTCGCTTGAAAAGAAATACCCGCAGACGGTAGCGCCGGCTTTGGCGACATTTGAACGCGGATATCAAGAAGTGGTCTTCCAGACGTTTGCTCTGCCTGAAGGAGCAAGTATGCCAGCCTTTGTACGGGCGGACACGCCGGTTCTAGGGTATGAGACTCAGCCGCTTGGGGGACTGATCGTGAACCCCGGCAACAGCATCCTGAAGGATCTCAGCATTTCCCGCTCAGGGATGATGCCTCACTTCAAAGAAGAATCATGTATCCATTGCGCCCAATGTGACAACGTCTGTCCGGACAATTGTTTTGTCTGGGAAGAGCTGCCGGACAAGAAAGGCCGTCCGCAAATGTTCCTGAAGGGAATCGACTATCAATATTGTAAAGGCTGTCTGAAGTGCATTCACGCCTGCCCAACGGACGCGCTGTCCGGGGAACGTGAGGAAGACAATTATGCCGATGAGCATCGTGTTCCTCACTTATTCGATTTAGTGGTCCAATAATATATTCGGAAGGGCGGTATACCTGCATGGCGATCAATTTGGAAAAAGAACGCAGAACGGCCAAGGTGGAACAACGCGTCGTTTTTGAGTCGGGTAACGAGATGGCGGCCTACGCCGCCCAGCAAATCAATTATCATATCATGGGCTATTTTCCGATTTCACCATCCACGGAAGTAGCTCAATTTCTGGATCTTATGAAGGCGAACGGCCAGCATGACGTTAAACTGATTCCCTCGGACGGAGAACACAGCTCCGCAGGGATTTGTTTTGGGGCATCGACCGGTGGCGGGCGCGTATTTAACGCGACCAGCGCTAACGGTTATATGTACATGCTGGAGCAAATGCCGGTACAGTCGGGGACCCGTTTCCCTATGGTCATGAATCTGGTTTGCCGGTCCGTCTCCGGTCCTCTTAATATCCACGGGGACCATTCGGATTTGTATTTTGCGTTGAACACAGGCTGGCCGATTCTGATGTGCCGTGATCCTCAAGCCGTTTACGATATGAATATCATGGCGATCAAGCTGGCCGAGGATCCGGAGGTCCGTTTGCCGGTGCTCGTAGCCTCGGACGGTTATTTCACATCTCATCAAAAACGGAGAGTCAGCACGTTCGCACATAGCGAAGACGTGCTCAAATTCGTCGGAGAGACCCCGCCGGCCGGATTCCTCCATACGCTGGACCGGAACAATCCGATTACCGTCGGTCCTTATATGAATGAGCCTGATTATATCAACAACTGTTATCAGCAGTCGCAAGGCATGTATAACGCGGAGCGGGTGTTTGAACGGATTGCGGACGAATATGCGGAATTGACAGGCCGTGAATATCCGATGCTGGATCTTTACCGCATGGAGGACGCTGAAGTGGCCGTGTTCCTGATGAATTCGGCTTCGGAGATCATCAAGGATGTCGTTGATGAACTGCGTCGTCAAGGGATCAAGGCGGGCTCCATCGCGCCGAACGTCATTCGCCCGTTCCCGCAGAAGCAAATCGCAGAGGCGCTGAAACATGTCAAGGCGGTGACGGTCGGTGACCGTGCCGACTCTTATGGCGCTCATGGCGGGAATATGACGAATGAGATCAAAGCGGCCTTGTTCACTTACGGAAATCACTCGACCAAGGTGGTTAGCCGGGTTTACGGGCTTGGCGGCAAAGAATTTTATGCCGAGGACGGACATCATTTGTTCTCTCTGGCAATCGACGCCGCTAAGCAAGACCGGGTTGAGGTGCCGTTCGATTATTACGGGCATACGCCTGGCGACAAAGAAAAGGCGCCGAAGCGCATGATGAATCCGCTCCGGTTTGAAGATTTGAAGACCGGGCTGATTACGGTGACCCGGAATGAAGAAACCGGCAAGCTCGGCGTCCGGATTCCTCCGCTGCGGGCTTTAACCAAGAAACCGAAACGGATTGCACCAGGTCACGGGGCATGTCCGGGCTGCGGTATTTTCTCAGGTCTGGAGCTGTTCTTTAAAGGCATCGAAGGTGACATTGTTGCGCTGTTCCATACCGGCTGCGCCATGGTGACAACGACCGGGTATCCGTATTCGTCCCACAAAGCGACTTACATCCATAACCTGTTCCAAAACGGGGCGGCTACGCTGTCCGGATTAGTGGAAATGTTCTGGGAGCGCAAGCGTAGAGGCGAGTTCGATAAGCTCGGCTTAAGCGATGACTTTACCTTTGTCATGGTGACCGGAGACGGTGGTATGGACATCGGGATGGGACCGGCGATCGGCGCGGCATTGCGGAATCACCGGATGATTATTGTGGAATACGATAACGAAGGATATATGAATACAGGTGCACAGTTGTCTTATTCGACGCCGCTCGGTCACCGGACATCGACTTCGAATCTCGGTTCTGCACAGCAAGGGAAAGTGTTCCATCACAAGGATACGGCGCAAATCATGGCGGCGACGAATATCCCTTACGTATTTACGGGAAGTGAAGCGTATCCGCAGGATCTCGTGAAGAAAGCGGCGAAAGCCCAATGGTATGCGCAGAATGAAGGCCTTGTTTATGGTAAAATATTAATAGCGTGTCCGCTCAACTGGATCAGTAAGGACGATGAGGGAACTAATATCGTGGATGCAGCCGTAAATTCCTGCTTCTTCCCGCTATATGAAGTCGAACATGGACAAACGGCAATTACGTACAATCCGGACGATAAAGGAAAACGGGTACCGTTGACCGACTGGTTGAAAACGATGGGCAAAACACGCCATCTGATCAAGCCGGAGAATGAAGTAGCGCTCAAGTCCTTTGAGCAGGAAGTGGAACGCCGCTGGCAGGTATTGCTGGCCAAACATGAGCATCCTTATTTATAGAGGTTGTTCAAAAAGTCATCTTTCCATGACGAAGTAGATCATGATGCGTATTCGACGTCGAATCTTGAATTCAGCCGGGCCTTCCGTTGCTCACGTACCCTATGTACGCTCTGCTACTCAGTCCCTAGCTTTATCCAACCTTCTCGGTCCTGAAAACCTGACTTTTTGAACTCGCATTTAATAAGAAATTCATGATATAAAATATTCTTTACGGCAATACCAGATACCGTACTTACCACCTGAGGAGGAAGTCAACATGGAGCAATTTCGGGCATTTCGCGTGCATAAGGATGAATCGGGATTCCGGTCGGGAACGGAGTCAATTACCTTGGAAGACCTGCCGGAAGGAGACGTTGTTGTTCGTGTCCATTATTCCAGTGTCAACTACAAGGATGGTTTGGCATCGATTCCTGACGGAAAAATAGTAAGGCAGTATCCGTTCATTCCCGGAATTGATCTGGCAGGCGTGGTGACGGACTCCCGGGACGAACGGTTCCGTATCGGCGACTTTGTGCTGTGTACGGGTTATGGGCTTGGCGTCAGCCACGAAGGCGGGTTCGCCGAGTTCGCCCGTGTTCCGGCGGATTGGCTTGTTCCGCTGCCGAAGGGCTTGTCGCCGCTGGAGGCGATGGGCATCGGTACAGCCGGCTTTACGGCAGCCTTGTCGGTGGAGCGCCTGTTGGCGAATGGACTGGCACCGGATAGCGGTCCGGTGCTAGTCGCAGGGGCGACCGGCGGCGTCGGCAGCATGGCGGTTTCGATCCTGAGCAAGCTCGGCTTTGAAACGGTCGCCGTGACCGGCAAGTCCGGACTGACGGACAAGCTGCTGGCGCTCGGCGCAAGCCGGGTGCTTAACCGGACGGAAGCGGAGTCCGGTGCGAAAGGAGCGCTCGGCAAAGAGCAGTGGGCCGCCGTTGTCGATCCCGTTGGCGGGGCCGTTACCGGCGATTTGCTGAAGAGCGTACGTTATGGCGGTTCGGTCGCTCTGTCCGGCATGGCTGCCGGAGGAAACTTCGATGCCACGGTTTATCCGTTCATTTTGCGGGGCGTCAACCTGCTTGGCATCGATTCCGTGCTCTGCCCGATGAAGCTGCGACTGAAGCTGTGGGAGCAGTTGGCCGGAGTGTGGAAACCGGAAACGGCACTTGCAGATTGGATTACGGTATATGAGCTTGACCGGCTACCGGAGGCATTAGCTACCGTATTGGGCGGTAAAGCGGAAGGCCGCCAAGTGATCTCACTGTTGCCATAGCGGTTCGCGGTTATTTGCTGGCCTTGGTATAAAATGGTCGCCGAAGAGGTATTCTAACACCATCGAAGGATGCGAAGCCAACCTTGAAAAGGAAGGGATAGCTATGAGATGGTGGGCGATAGGCCTGGGATCATTGCTGGCGCTGACTCTCACTGCAGGCTGCAGTGAGGGCGGAAAGCGGATGGCCAAGGATGAATTGGATATGTATAATATGAAAAGTTATGCGGAAGGTAACCAACGCCAATTGAACAGCGGCACTACGCTGAATACCGCGCTTCTCAAAGCATTAAAAGCGGAAAGCTCCAAACGAAGCATCCGGCTTACGCATGAAACGTATGCGGAAGGCCTTGACGGCAATATCAGCTACAGTTATTTCATTAACGGCGATGCTCGTCATTTTGTGATCGTACATGTTTATCCGAGCGAAAGCGACCGGGTCCGGGAAATCGGTGAAATGTATGGAGCCATTAATGGATCGACTAAAGCCGCTGCGGCTTCCGAGACATCCGTAATTTCCGAGAAGGGCAACGCCGCGCTTGTTTATGCTTCAAGCGGTATTCAAAAAAGCAAATACAGCGAGGACATTAAAGCTGTGTTTAAATCAGTGCTGGACGGAATGAACTTGCAGCCCAATCGCTAATAAATAAAATCCCTCTTCCAAGGAATGAATGTTACCCATGGAAGAGGGATTTTTTTAGTTGCTGAAGTTATTTGACCTGGCATTACCTTTATTTTTTATAAATTTCCCGCATGACATGCCGCAGCTCGGGCAAGATGATTTTTTCCATGGCCAGCTTTACGGCCCCTTGCGAACCCGGCATTGAGAATACGGCCATATTTCCGATCGTTCCGGCGATGGCTCTGCTTAAAATGGCGGCAGGACCGATATCCTCGGTGTAGCTTAAATAACGGAATATTTCTCCGAACCCAGGAAGCTCTTTATTCAGCAGGCTTCGAACAGCTTCGTAAGTTGTATCGCGCGGGGCAATCCCCGTACCACCGGTAAGCAGCACGGCTTCGATTTCCCGGCTGGATACCGCTTCGCGCAACAATTGACGGATGCCGTCATATTCGTCCTTCACGATCGTGTATCTGACAACTTTATAACCATGCGCATTAAGGAGTTCCTGCATCAACTGGCCGCTCGTATCATTCTCTACAATCCGCGTATCGGATACAGTCACTACCATGCAGGCCACTTCCTGAGGCGCTTCGCTGCGATGCTCATCAACGGATTTCATTTCGCTCATATCCTTTCTGGATGTAGGATCGGTATATATACTTTACCACAAACCGCTAAAAACGTTCACTTCGGTCTGGTGCAGGGACATCTATTTCTGCCCAGGCCGTCATGAAAGTTGCATGAACCGGCGGCTTGGTGTAAACTCGCTTTCATGGAAAGAGGATGGATTGACGGAGGAATGCAAAATGGAAAGAGACATTGACAAAGAAAAAAGTGAAATGACACCGGTATATATTTTGTCCGGTTTTCTAGGAAGCGGTAAAACGACTTTGCTTCAGCGGCTGATTGCATACTGGAAGGATCTCGGATTGAAGCCGGCGGTCATTATGAATGAGATCGGAGAGGTCAATCTGGACGGCCAGCTCGTCGATGAGGAGGTGCCTATGGCCGAAATGCTTGGCGGATGCATCTGTTGTACGATCCGGGGAGATTTGAGTATGCAGTTATACGAACTGATCAAGGGGGATCAGCCGGATCTGGTCGTAATTGAGGCGACGGGAGCAGCCAACCCGATGGAGATTTTTGATGCGGTCACGGAATCTTCCCTTTACTTGAAGCTGGACATCCGTCCCATGATTACAGTCGTTGACGCAGCCCATCTGGCAGAGCTCTATTCGTCGCAGCAGGGAAAGACGTACCGTCTGATGCTGGATCAAATCCGCTGCGGTTCGGACTTGATTCTGAACAAAATCGACCGGATCGAGCCCGGGCAGCAGCAGGAAATGAAGGATCTGCTTACCCGGTTGAATCCTTTTGCCCGCATCATTCCGGCCGTTAAATGCGAAGTTGACTTGCCATCTTTGCTGGAGAACGGTACGCGGATTGAGCATGTTCATGATCATGTATCCGGAAAAGAGGAGGATCATGATCTTCCTAAAAAACATGACCACCACCATGACCATGACGTACACTCGCATGCATCTCATGAACATGTGACCGTCTATACCCATTATTTTTCCGGTCCGGTAGACAGTGTGGAGTTTGAACAATTTATTAAGGACCTGCCCCGGGAAATTTACAGAGGCAAGGGAATATTACAATTTTCCGATACGTCGAGCCGGTTTTTGTTTCAATATGCGTACCGGGAAGCCGATTACCTCAAAATTACCCCGCAGGGCGACGTTCCGAATGTGGCGGTGTTCATCGGCGAACACTTTGACAAGGTGGCGCTGGCCAAACAATTGAAAGCAATGGAGAAAGAAGCCGGGCAATCGGACTAACCAACAACAGACAGGGTATTATTTCCTATCCGTTTCAGGATCTCGCGATAAAGGTAATACATAAATGAGCGTGTTTACACTTGCAACTCATCATCGGGAGGTTATTTGAACTATGATCCAAGAAAAATACCGTGAATGCATCGATGCTTGTCTCCAATGTATGAATGCATGTAATTACTGCTATGTATCCAGTCTTAAAGAATATGAACTGGCAATGTTGAGAGATTGCATCCGTTTGGACCGGGAGTGCGCCGACATTTGCGCTTTCGCTGCCGAGGCTTTGTCCCGGAATACGCCGTTTGCGATGGAAATTTGCGAACTGTGCGCGAAAGCGTGCGATGCTTGTGCAGAGGAATGTGAAAAGCATGAGCATGAGCATTGCAAAGCATGTGCGGAGGCTTGCCGGCGTTGCGCCGAGATTTGCCGTAAAATGAATACTGCCGCTTAAAAGGCTGGATCATGACAGCTGGAAAGCCCGGATTTTCCTATCCTTTCAGGGAGGCGAATCCGGGCTTTTCGTTTATAAAAGATGGGGATCGGGTATTATATTACTGCTTTTTCACAGTGAAGGGAGATTTCGCCATGGAGAAAAAACCAACCGATTCCTCAGCAGCATTCGTACCTTACATCTCCGCATCCCGAACCCTGCCCGAATTAACTGCAGTGGCGATCAGTTTGGGGATTGTGCTAGCGGTCGTGTTTGCGGCGGCTAACGCTTATTTGGGACTGAAAATCGGTTTGACGGTCAGCGCCTCGATTCCGGCAGCCGTAATTTCTCTGGCGGTGCTCCGCGGTTTGTTCCGTAGAAAGTCGATACTGGAGAACAATATCGTCCAAACGATGACTACAGCCGGAGAGGCCGTAGCTGCAGGCGCAATTTTTACGATTCCGGCGTTGTATATGTGGGACTTGAATCCGGGTCAGCAAATGATCAGCTTCATCGTGCTGGTCGGCGGGTTTCTCGGGGTGGCCATGATGGTGCCGCTGCGCCGTCTGCTGATCGTTAAGGAACATGAGACCCTGCCTTATCCGGAAGGAACCGCCTGCGCCGAGGTGCTGGTTTCCGGTGAGACGGGGGGACGTAGCGCCCGCATGGTGATGCTCGGGTTTGGCGTCGGAGGACTGGTGAAAGCGCTAGGAGACGGATTGAAGTTGTTTCGAACCGAGATCGAGACAGCGGTATTCAAATTTAAAAATGCAGTAATCGGCATGGATACTTATCCCGCCTTACTGGGTGTCGGGTATATTATCGGCCCGCGCATTGCCGGACAAATGCTGGCAGGAGGGATTTTGGCCTGGCTGGTGCTTATTCCAATGATCGGTTTCTTCGGGGCTGGAGCCACGGGATCGATCGCTCCCTCACAAACCCCGATCAGCCAACTTGACGCTTGGGGAATTTGGGGCGATTACATTCGATATATCGGAGCCGGTGCGGTAGCCGCAGGAGGGTTAATCACGCTGGTGAAGACCCTGCCGATGCTATTCAGCTCGTTGGCAGCCACCTTGCGGGGCTTAGCAACACGCGGTGACGAGAAGGTAACCCTGGACCGGACTAACCGGGATATTCCGGCCAAATGGGTATTTGCGCTCATTCTTGTACTCATCATTTTGCTGGCGTTTGACCCGATTACGAAAGTCGGGATATTAGGCGCCGTAGCCATCGCCTTGTTCGGATTTCTATTCGTTACGGTCGCTTCACGGATTGTCGGACTAGTCGGCAGTTCGTCTTCTCCCGTCTCCGGGATGACCATCGCCACCTTGCTAATCGTGACCGTCCTGTATAAGCTCACAGGCGTATCGGGAACCGCCGGTATGGTGACGGCTCTTACCGTAGGCGCGATCGTTTGCGTGGCTCTAGCGGTAGCTGGAGACATCTCGCAGGATCTCAAAACCGGTTATCTGGTCGGTGGCACACCATGGAAGCAGCAGGTTGCCATGATGATCGGCGTGCTTGTATCCGGTCTGGTCATCGGGTTTATTTTGAATGTGCTAAATGCATCTTATGGCTTAGGTTCGGAGCAGCTGCCCGCCCCAAAAGCCGTGTTGATGCGGCTGATTGTAGAAGGAATCATGTCCGAGAATCTGCCTTGGGATCTGATTTTTATCGGGGTTGCCGCAGCGATTGTATTTGAATTTCTTGGGTTGAATTCGTTGACTGTGGCTGTGGGCATTTATTTGCCGGTTCATGTCAGCACTCCGATTATGGTCGGCGGTTTAGTACGGTGGTTCGTAGAATTCGTATCCCGTCGTAACGAAGGCTTGCTGAAGAGCCGGATCGAGACAGGAACGCTGCTGGCTTCCGGCTTAATTGCTGGAGAATCTCTGGTCGGTGTCATTATTGCGATTCTGATTTGGGCGGGTGTTCAGGTTCCCGGTACATTGGCCGTACAGAATCACCTGCTTCCATTTATCGTGTTCCTGGCTGTAACGATCCTGCTAACGGTGATTTCGCTTCGCAGCAAAGACGGGATTACTCAAAAAAGTTAGGAGGATGATGTAATGGGTCGAAGAACTAAACGTCCGGTCAGTAATTTACTTGAAATGATTCCATTGCTCCGTCCTCATCTCGATACAGTAGAAGACGATGAGGGAAAAGTAACACTGTTGTTGCCGAGAACCAGCTGGCTGGAGCGGCAATCCATCCGTTATTTGAAACAGCCAGCCTGGATAAAGGTTCATTTGGATGAGCTCGGAAGCAGCGTGGTATCTCATTGCAATGGACAGTATACCGTTGCCGAAATCGCATCGAACATCAAACGAAAATTTGGTGCCGAAGCGGAGCCGCTGCATCCCCGTTTGAGCAAATATTTGGAGGTCCTGGAGGCCAACGGCTGGCTAACCTGGCTTCAATCTGAAGCTGATGACGGCGAAGCGTCCGCCGGAGGGTGAGGATATTATCCAGCCTGTATATTTAATTTATAAGGAAAAAATATGCAACCTTTCTTATAATTCCTGCGTCTAGGGGGCAGAGGTGATTCCACATGAAAAAGAATAAGCTGAACGCAGTGGCCGCTTTGGTCTTGTCCGGCTCTTTGCTGCTTGCTTCATCGGCATCGGCTTTTAACGATGTCCACGGACAGGATGCAAAAATTACTGAGTCGCTGCAACAAAAAGGTGTAATCCAAGGTATTTCCAAAGACAAGTTCGTTCCCAAAGGCAAGCTGACCGGAGCTCAAGGCGTTTATATGATCGTCCAGGCACTCGGGTTGGAAGGGAAAGAAGGTAAGAAGAATTCAAATAAGCACCACGGTAAAAATTCATGGTATTACTCAGCTCAAAAAGCATTAGAAGACCGCGGAATCAAGCTGCCTGACAAATTCAAATGGAACGGCGAAATTTCGAAGGAACAGTTCGCTTATATTCTGGATCAGGCGATATCTTCAACCGGGAACTATCCGATGATCAAAATGTATATCGACGTAAAGGATGCGGATCAGGGAAATGTTCTCTACTCGGGCAGTATTCAAAGATTGCTTCTGATGAAAATTACCGAGCTGGATGATAAAGGAAAGTTCTATCCGACTTCCCCGCTGACTCGCATCGAGGCGGCCAGAATGGTCTACAATGCGGCCGAGTATGTGAAGGAATTTAAAGAAAACGAAGAAAAAAACCGCCAAAACGTGTCAGTTAGCGTGGAGCGGATCAACGATCAGGTCAACAAGGTGACTTTGACCCGGTATCAGCAGCCTCATCCCGGATATGGGATTCGGGTGGCCAAGGTAGAATTCACGAAGCAGAACAAAGCGATCGTATATTATGAATTGCTGTCTCCGGACCCGGATATGATGTATCCTCAGGTCATTACGGATTCCAAGACTGAAACCTATGTATCAAATCAGTATACCGTTGAGATTGAGCAGTTGAAATAACAAGCAAAATAAAGGAAAGCCGCTCTGCGAGTTTAGTTGAAGACTCGCAGAGCGGCTTCTTTCTTGTAATTATGTATGGCGCGACGTTGTCAAACCGGGATTGTAGGCAATCCCCTCGATCATTAGCAAGCAATCCTTATCAAAAAACTCCGTGGTGTCGGTCATTCTTGCGGGATATTGATCTTGTGCAAAATAATCGCAGAAAATTTGTTCCATTGCCGGCAAATTCTCAATATGCTTCAAATGGACTGAAACTTGGACGATCTGATCCAACGAAGTATCGCATTGCTCAAGAGTGTTCTTTAAATGAACAAATACATCCCGGATCTGTTCCTCGAACGTGTCGCCAAAACCGCGATGCAGTCCGATGAATACATAGTCTCCGGCAGCTACCGCCGAGGAATAACTGAACGGAGTAGATATTCTCTGGATCATACTAACTCCTCACCTTCAATTAAAATGGAAATACAAGCGAATCATAGAACAAACGTTCTTGTTTCGCAGTGATATTATTGATAGACAAATAAAAACCCAGCTGAAGAGAGGCTTCTAGGCCTCATCTCCGACTGGGTTTGTAAATTATATGCGATTTACGGCCGGCTGCATTGCTATGCCGGTTGCTTCCGGTGCTTCGGCAGCAGCCCCAAGCTGAAGCCGGTACATTTGATAATAGCGTCCGCCGAGCGCCAGCAATTCCTCGTGGGTGCCGCGTTCGACAATTTCGCCGCGGTGCAGGACGAGGATCTGATCCGCCCCGCGGATCGTGGACAAACGGTGGGCGATAATAAATGTCGTCCGCCCGCGTTTGAGCACTTCGAGCGCGGATTGAATCAGTGCCTCGGTTTCCGTATCGATGTTGGCGGTAGCTTCATCGAGAATGAGGATCGCCGGATCGAAGGCGAGCGCCCTGGCAAACGAGATCAGCTGGCGTTCGCCTGCGGACAGGGTGCTGCCTTTTTCCACGACCGGCTCATCCAGCCCTTTAGGCAGATGCGATAGAATCCGCATTGCGCCTACATCCTCTAAAGCTTTCTGGACCGTCTCGCGTGAAATGCGCTCGTCGCCCAGGCTCACGTTCGAAGCAATCGTGCCGGTAAAAAGGTAAGGGTCTTGCAGCACGATCCCCATATGTTGGCGGATCCACTGCTTCGGCAAGTCGATTACAGGTTGACCGTCGATCGTGATGATTCCTTTTTGAGGATCATAGAACCGGAACAGCAGGTTGATGATCGAACTTTTGCCTGAACCGGTATGACCGACCAGGGCCACGGTTTGGCCTTGCTTCGCTTCGAAGGAAATGTTCTTCAACACGTAATCGCGCTTGTAGGCGAAGGAGACGTTTTTAAATTCCACATTACCTTTGTAGCGCGGCATAGATCCGTCGGTTACGGGTTCGCCCGGTTCATCCATGAGCGTGAATACGCGTCCGGCGGATACGAGGGACGAGTCCAGAGCCGCAAGCTGGTTGACCATCCCGGTAATCGGCTGGAACAGCCGGCCGAGCACGTCGACGAAAGCATACAGCACACCGAGGGAGATGATGCCCGCGCCTGTCAGCTGCGCAGATCCGAAGTACCAAAGTACGACGGCGAAGGAGAAGCTGCGAATTACATTAACCAGGTTGTGCGATGTAAATGCGTTCAAATTCAGCATTTTATTCTGATGCTTCATGTAATCGTCGTTCAGGTTTTCGAACTCTTCCTTGGTCTGCGCTTCGCGGCGGAAGATCCGGATGATCGACATGCCTTGAATCGATTCGTTGATGATGGCATTAATCTCACTCAGCCGGGAGCGGATGATCGTATTGTATTTGGTCGCAAACTTCCGGTACAGCACCACCCACAGCCAGATGATCGGTACAACGAATAGACAGATCAGGCCGAGTCTGACATCCAGTAAGAATAGAGCTACATAGACTCCCAGCATATTGATGATGCCCGAGAAGAAGTTGGATAGGACGGCGATAAACAAATCCTTGACCGCCTCCGTATCGTTCGTGACCCGGGAGACGACTTTACCTGCCGGCAGGTTGTCGAAGAAATGAACCGGCAGGCGCTGAATATGCGCGTACACATCCATCCGCAGCTTCTGAATAACTTTGTTGGCCGAGGATTGGAGCCAGTAGGTTTTTCCGAATTCCATGATGATCGAGATCGCCAAGAAAACGAAATACCAGCTGACCAAAGTGAATATTCCCGGAACCTCGGGTTTGTAAAAAGCAAATACCTCGGAAGCTGTCAGCTTTTGAGCCGGGTATTCGGTGACCTTGCCGTTATGGTTGAAGGTCAGCACGCCGTCCTTGAAGCTGCGATCGCCTGATATTTCGGCTACGGCAGCGTTTACGAAGACAAATGACTTGCCGACCTGCAGCACACGGGCTTCTGGCCCGCGTGCTTCTCCATCTGCAAACCGGTCGCCGCGTTTGTAGTAGCGACCGTCATAAGAAACGGTTTTGTCGCCGGCAGCCGCTGTTTCAAAAAAAGGCTTCTCGATCGCCAGCATATGATCGTCGATCATCGTCCGGGCGATAAACGGCCCGGCCAGTTCGGCGGCTACGCCGATCGCCAGCATGATGAGCGCCAGAATAAATGTATTTTTCGCCGTTAAGGCGTATTTGAACAGTGATTTTCCCGTATGGGTGTGCATCTTAGGACACCTCCCCGTCAGTCAGGTTCGATTCGACCTGCTGGCGTTCGTATTGTTCGCGGTACCATCCGTTCTGCTGAAGCAGTTCTTCATGAGTACCTTGCTCGATAATTCGCCCTTTTTCCAGCACCACGATCCAGTCGGCATGTTCGATCGCCGACAAGCGGTGGGTGGAGATCAGGGTTGTTTTGCCGGAGCGTTTGCTCCGGATATTCTCGATGATCCGGGCTTCCGTCCGGGCATCGACCGCGGACAAGGCGTCGTCGAGAATCAGGATGTCGGGATCGGCGATAAAGGCTCTCGCCAGCGAGACGCGCTGCTTCTGTCCGCCCGAGAGGGCGACGCCCTTCTCGCCGACGAGCGTATCCAGTCCGTCGGACAGGGTGCCTAGATCCTGGTCGAAGGCAGCGGTGCGAATCGCTTCCATAATGACATCATCCGATGCGCCGGAGCGTCCGAATTGGATGTTCTGCCGCACCGTTTTGGAGAACAAGACTTGTTCTTGCGGAACGTAGCCGATCCAGCCATGAAGGCGGTTCAATGTGATTTGGCCGATCGGTACACCTGAAATGACCAGTTCTCCGGTACCGGACGGATATTCGTGCAGCAATTGTTTCAATAGCGTCGACTTCCCGCTGCCGGTTCTGCCGACGATACCTAGCGTTTCGCCGCGCTGGATCGACAGGTCGATATTCTCCAGATTGTTGATCGTCGAGGTAGGATACCGGAAGGTTACATCCTTGAATTCAATGCTCTCCGGTACAGCCACTTCGACCGGATGCTCGGGATCCTGTACATCGGGCCGAACATTCAGCGTTTCGTTTACGCGGTCCAGCGAGGCGCCGCCGCGCTGCATTACATTGATCAGTTCACCGATGGCGAACATCGGCCAGATCATCATCCCCAGGTACATATTGAAAGATACGAGATCGCCCAGGGTCAATTCATTATGAAATACGAGATAAATGCCATAAGTCAATCCGATCGCATAGCTGAGTCCTACGAACAGGCGGATGGTCGGTTCAAAGTAGGCATCCACTTTGGCCACCGCCAGGTTCTTTTTATACACGTCATTCGTGATGTCCGCAAACCGTTTCTCATCATTCCGTTCCTGAACATAGGCACGGATTACGCGAATACCGGCCACGGATTCCAGCACCTGATCGTTCATGTCTCCGAACGCGTCTTGTGCGAGGGTGTATCGCTCATGAATGATCTTTCCGTAAATTTTCATCGCCAGGGCGATAAAAGGGAGAGGAATGATCGCGGCCAAAGTCAGCTTCCAGCTGATCAGCGTGCTCATGGCGATAAAAATAACCGAAAGGTAGGCGGTGGAGTCGGTCAGCGTCAGCATACCGAACCCGACCGTCCCGGCTACGGAACGAAGATCGTTCGTTGCCCGGGCCATTAAGTCCCCGGTACGGCTACGCTCGAAGAACGGCGGAGTCATGCCAAGAAGATGGTTCATAAAGCGGGTGCGGAGCAGGCGCTCTACCAGGTTGGAGCCACCGAACAATTTATGCATCCATATGTACGTTATCAGGTAAATAATAGCGAGCACCGCGATGATGAGCAGAATGTAGGTGGTCAATGATGACCAGGTAACGGTGCCAGTGGCAATGTTGTCAATGGCTTTACCGAGCAGCCTGGGTGGGGCAAGTTCCAGGACTCCCGCCAAAATCAGCAGGACAAGGCCGATCACGTAGCGCCTCTTTTCCCTTTTAAAGAACCATCCCAAATTTTTAAGCACTGCAAACATAGTGAGGTTTCCTCCTTTTTCTATTCCGAAATAACCCGTGAAGCCGAAAAAACAGCAAAAAAGGCACATCGTCCGAAAACGATATGCCTTAATAATTCAGAACATATGAATGCGTACGCTACTTCAATTCGAAGTAACCGCCGCCAAGAATGAAAAAGCTGCTTTCCCAGATGCTCATTGGCCACGAAAGGTCGGATCAGAACGCTTTCAAAGCCGGTCGGGTTACTTCGGTATTCAGTTGTGTGTATGTCGCATGATCAAATGCGCTCTGATTAAACATCTTAAACACCGTCGTCACCCTTTCTTAGTTAATGGTAATAAATTCAATTGCTGATCTCGTATGTTTGAGATTTTAACACCCGTTTTGTAAAGGTGTCAATTTATTTTTTTGCAAAAATGCCGGTTTGGTCTAAAATGAAGAGAGTATAGGAGGGATTACACATGATCGAAATATCGAGAGACGCCGCCAACTGGTTTAAAAAAGAGCTGAGCTTAGAAGAAGGACAGACCGTGCGGCTATTCGCCAGATACAGCGCGGGAGGTAAGATTCACCCCGGCTTCTCATTGGGAATTCAGGTCGAAGAACCGGTGTTTCCGGGCCTTTCCTCCACGGTGGAGGGAATCACGTTTTTTATGGAAGAGCATGACCAATGGTACTTGGACGGTCATAAGCTGAAGGTTGTTTATAATGCTGCCGAAGATGATATTGATTATGAATATGAGAATTGAGGCAGAAAAATAAGTGTTTTCTAATGCAATAGGCCGTACCCGGATCGTGGGACGGTCTTTTGCTTTTTTATAATGGAAAAAAGAATTCTATATCTTAAGCCCTAATTTTCTAAATTTTATCTTAATTCTCAGAGGGTTCCATACCTTCCATGACGAAAAAGAGAGATTGGGTATTTACTATTCGTTGTTACTGAACGGGGGCTTATCGTTGGACATCAGGCAGATTCTGAAATTTATTTTTCCTGAATATCAGATTATCGAATCGGTTCGTAAATATGGGTTTATAGCGAAGAAATCGACACCAGAATCAAGTTCCGTGAAGCCGATCGCATCCATACCGGGGTCCTCGGCGGATCCGGGAATGCGTAACGAAGCGGAAGCGGCCGCCTCAGGCGGCGGGAACGATAAAATTCCTTACAGCGGAACAATCCGGGATACTGTAACGGCTACCTCACTGGATAAGAGTATTGCGCTCGCCAAAGAGGATGTCCTCCGGCAGTTTATCGGGCAGCGACCGGCGGTGGAGCATTTGTTTATTGCAATGAAAAGGCCGTTTGTGAGCGGGTTTGACGGAGATAAACCGAGAAATACGCTGTTTCTTATCGGCGGGGAAAGCATGGGGAAGCATACGCTGGTGCACACGACCGTTGCTGCTCTGAAGGAGCAGAAGCTGCTCAGCTATGAAGTCCCGTCCCGGATCGACCTTGGGTTATATCCTGCGTTGTCCGACAAGGGGCTCTTCCTCTCCGACTTATATAAGGCGATGTATACCAACTCCGATGTTGTCATCGTAGAGCGTTTCGAATTGGCTCACAAGGCTTTTATTGATGTTCTCTCAGGACTGATCGTACAAGGGAAATACCAATTAGGCGCACGGTACGCGATGCAGAACAACGTCCTCGTGGAGGCGACCGGGGTGCTGGCCCATAACTCGGTCAGTGAGCTGTCCGCGAACGGGAAATTTTTCGTGTTTGTTACGGGCAGCTCCAAGAGCCGGATTGAAGAGGCGTGGAGCCCGAAAGTGATGGAAGTCGTAGGGGACTTGATCCGGTTTGAGGATTATTCGGAGCAGGATATTCGTGCTATAACGTTAAAGCTGCTGCGGGATATGGAATTGCGCTGCAAGAATCAGCTGTCGCTCCGCGTGGTTTTTACCGACAATTTCGTCGCTTGCTGCAGTTCCCGGTACAAAAAAACGACAGGAATCAGAGCGATCGAGGAGTACATATTCAATTTTATATATAAAGCTTTATCCGATTACAAATTAAGAAATCCGCTGCCCCCAATGACGGAGGCTAGTCTTGATTATGTCGCGGGACGGCCGCTGGTTCGTTTAAACACAGGAGCCGCTGTGATTACAACGGTGGATCTGTCGGAGTCCGAGTGGTTTCCGGACAAAACGAACGCGCAAATCGACGAAGTCCGCAAAGAATTAAACGCCGTGGTCGGTCTGGATAAGGTCAAAGAATATGTGTATAGCCTGGAAAACCACGGAAAGGTCCAGCATATGCGGGAAGAGGCGGGCTTCTTATCGTCATCCATTACGAGGCATATGATATTTACGGGGAATCCCGGTACGGGCAAAACGACCATTGCCAGAATCGTCGCAAAATATCTTAAGGCGATCGGAGTGTTGTCGACAGGCCAACTGCGGGAAGTCAGCAGGGCGGACCTGGTCGGACAATATACCGGACAAACGGCCAAGCAGACGAATGACGTGATTCAAGCCGCGTTGGGCGGCGTTCTTTTTATAGATGAAGCCTATGCGCTGTGCAGGGATAAGCATGATACTTACGGACAGGAAGCCGTTGATACACTGGTCAAGGCGATGGAGGATCACAGGGATGATCTCGTCGTTATTCTGGCCGGATATCGTGATGAAATGGAGCGTTTCCTCAAAACAAACAGCGGGCTGAAATCAAGGTTCCCGGTACAGATCGAATTCGAGGATTACACGGCTGAAGAAATGGCTGCGATCGCGGAAATAACGGCGGCTTCCAAGGGATACCGTATTAGCGAGTCATGCCAAGGGCAGCTGCTTGAACTATTTGAGAAGAGCCAGATCAAGGGAAGGAATGACGGCGGCAATGGCCGGCTGGTCCGAAATGTGATTGAAAGGGCCATTTTGGAGCAGGGCAAGAGGATTGCACAAGCTGCAAACCCCGAAATGGATCTTCTCTGCCCCGAGGATTTCCGATTTGCAGACAAAACGGTGTTTGATCTGGAGCAGTCGTTGTCCGAAATTATCGGCTTGGAAGAAGTTAAGGATTTTCTCCGCATTCAGTATAAACTTTTGCTGGCTAATGAAAAAAGAAAGCAGGCAGGAATCACGGTCGATTCCTCCCAATCGCTGAATATGGTATTCACGGGTAATCCGGGAACTGGCAAAACGACAATGGCACGAGTTGTCGCGAATATGGTTAGAGAAATGGGGCTGCTGAAGCAGGGTCATCTGGTGGAGACGGACCGCAACGGACTTGTCGCGGAATATGCCGGGCATACGCCAAAAAAGACCGAAGAGGTATTCCGCAGCGCGTTGGGCGGCGTGTTATTTATTGATGAAGCTTATACATTGAAAGATAACGGAAGCGGGTATGGGAAAGAGGCGATCGATACCCTGGTGAAGCTGATTGAGGATTACCGGGGTGAAATCGTCGTTATTTTGGCCGGGTACAACAAGGAAATGACGGATTTTATGAAATCCAATTCGGGTCTCGCCTCCAGATTCCCTTTGACCATTGAGTTTCCTGATTACAGCGGCGATGAACTTTACCGGATCGCTTTGAAAATGATCGCCGAGAAAGGCTTTACCCTGACGGAACCGGCCAAAACGATGCTGTATGATCAATTGATGGCAGCTAGGAAGGCAGCCTCCGCGCATACCGGGAATGCCAGAATGGTTCGTAACCGGATTGAGAACATCATGCGGAACCAATCGGCAAGGGTCGCCGATCAGGACGACGTTACCGTACAGGGATTGACGGAAATTATCGAGACGGACATTCAACCGGAGAAGACGAGCGACACCGGTTTTGATCTTGAACAATCGCTCTCCGGGATCGTAGGGCTGGATGAGGTCAAAGACTATGTGCGGAGTCTGCACGCAAGGTTGAAGATGGAGAATGAACGCAAAAAGCTGGGCCTTGGAAAAGAACAGCCGCAAACCTTCCATATGATTTTCATGGGGAATCCCGGCACGGGAAAAACGATGATGGCACGGACAATTGCACATGTGCTCTATCACATGGGAATCGTCAAAACAAGCAAGCTGGTCGAGACCGACCGCTCCGGCCTGGTAGCGGGCTATGTGGGACATACGGCGTTAAAAACTACGCATGTGGTCAACGAGGCATTGGACGGTGTACTGTTCATTGATGAAGCTTATGCGCTTGCGAAGGGGAATGAACAGGATTACGGCCGGGAAGCGATCGATACCCTGGTAAAATTGATGGACGATCACAGGGAGCGGCTTGTCGTGATCTTGGCCGGTTACGGAGAAGAGATGATGGAGTTTTTGGCGACCAATCCGGGCTTGAAATCCCGCTTTCCGAACATTATCGAATTTCCGGATTACTCGCCCGATGAGCTTATGGTCATCGCGGATGGTTTTTATTCTTCAGGCAGCTTCGTTCTCAGCAACGAAGCAAGAGAGAAGCTGTACCGGGTATTTGAACATGCTGTAACTCAAGAATCCTTCGGCAACGGACGATATGTCCGAAATGTGGCCGAACGCTCGGTCAACCGCCAGGCGCTCCGTTTGACCGCCAAGCCGGAAATCTATAAAGAAGAGCTGGTAGTCATCGATGCTGCCGATATTGAGGAGGTATAGCACATTATGCGTAGTTGGAAATCTGTATTGGGTACCATCGCGGCGTGGATTTATTTTTTGGCGGTTATGACCTGGCTGCTTCCCATGCTGTTTCTGGTTCCGATTATGACGCTCTCGGATATGGGAACCGTAATGGAATCCGGGTTTGCAGTCCCGAACACGGGCGTATTCTTGACGGCATTGTTTGGATTGTTTATCGGCTTATCTCTGATGATTCCGGCGTTCCGCAAGATGTATGACAAGTTGCCCTGGATGTTTCCCTACGTAAAAATAATGCTCATCAATACGATCATCGTGAGCGTGGCATTGCTGATACTGAATTTTGGATACGAAGTGCAGAGCGACAGCAGACATATGGTGTGGACCATAGTGATGGTGGTCCAGATTATATTATGCCGGATTTTAATGAGTCTTTATTTTCACCGGAAAAGAGCCGCTTTAACGGGAGGGATGGCAAATGAGCGAACATTATCGGCACGATCGTGAACGTGGTGAGGTTGAAAAGCGTGAGCAAGCTCAGCAGCGGACGGCGGACGCCGATACGACCCGGCAGCAATCGGGAGAAATGCTGCCGTTTGCCGGGGATTCCGGACCGGAGCAGCCTGTCACTCCGAAGGCTGGTGGCGACCGGAACAAGAACGGATCGTCCTATAAGCGGTTCGGCGCGTTTTCCATCGCTGCATTTTTTATTGTTATGATCGTTTATATGTTCTCCAGCCAATCCGTAGATACGTCCGATGCTGCCGTGAAAGCGCTGGCCGATCGGACCTCCACATCGCTGCTCGCCGGTGCGGTACTGCTGAAGGAGGACAAGAACATCGGCAAACAGGATTATACGATTACGCATAAGTCGCTAAACGCGGATACGAAAATCTGGGTCTGGGATTATGCTGCGGAAGACGGCGATTACGTTCAGGTGCTAGTAAACGGAGCGCCCGTAGGCGATGCGTTTATGATCAAGCATAAACCGAGGGTATTAACCGTTCCGGCAGTTGGCGAGGTCCAAATAAAGGGCGTAAAAGACGGGGGCGGCGGGATCACCTACGCGATCCGGTATGAGGTGAACGGTACGAATTATTTTAATACTGCACCTCAGGGGGAGTTTAATACCTATACCCTGCAAAAAGAATAGCCGGAATTGAAGAAGCACAGGATGCAGAATTTCTTCTGTACCCTGTGCTTATCTTTTGTAATAATGCTGTTTATGAGAAAATGCTGTCCTCCATCGCAAAGTCGAAATCTCCGATATCAAATACCTGAACCGGGGCTTCGGCGGCGATGATCCGGCGGATCAGCTCTAGCTGGTCTGTTAAAATAGGGGCGTTCTCCCGCTGCGCGGCAAGCACGATTTCGGTTTCGATAGGATCGAGCAATTCGCCGTACTGTTCATTGTCAACCGAGTTGATGACGATCCAGGAGATATTGTCGCCAAACAGAATAGCAGGACTCTTTGACCAAGGGACGGCAAGCGCCCGTTCCAGCTTCTTCCGGTTCAGCGGTTCTTCCAGATAAGAGATCAGTTCGTTGATCTTGTTCTTGACGTGCAGGTCGTCCGAGGGATCGTTCATAAGCGGTTCCGGACTGTTTTGAAATTCATAGAGCTCCATGACGGTGGTGTAAGGGACAATATATTCGACAGGTGCTGAAGGCACCAGCAATTCACCGTAAATCGCCACCATCACGGCCTCGATTACAAATCGACGTGACATGGTTATCCTCCTAATGCGGCTGCTGCCTTTCGCTGCCTGTTCTTTGTTGCGAAGCGGTGAAAGTGGGGCTGGTACTTATGCGCCGCATCTTTTGCCGCGTTACAGGCAGTGACATGTTATTATGGAGTATATCATTATTGTGTTTACAAATACAGCTTTACGGGAAAAATACGCGGTTGTCCAAAGAAGGGAGGCTGTTGTATGGAAATAAACGTTAGAGCGGAAGGGCAGCTACTGCCGCAGTCGGTACTTACTTGGGTTGAGGAGCAAGCGGGTAGACGGACCGGAAAATTGGCCAGAGTGGAGCAAGTGATGCCGATGCAAGGGGGAATTTCTTCTGCGGTGTATGCATTGGAAATTTCATTGGCTGACGATAAAGAGCACCTGAATTGGGTACTGCGTCAATTTACGGACAAAGTCTGGCTTCAGGCTGAGCCGGATCTGGCCGAGCATGAAACGGCAGCATTGCAGGCCGCGAAATCGGCCGGAATACCTTCTCCGGAGTGGATTGCCGCAGATCCGACTGGCGAGCGGTGCGGATTGCCGATGGTGCTGATGAGCCGTCTCCCGGGTAAGGTAGTTTTGCCAGCGAGTCCCTCAGAGAGCTGGATTCGGGGACTGGCTGAAGCGGCAGCCGCCTTGCATGGTAATCAGGCTTCGATGAATGAACCGATAGTATGGAACTATTTTACTTATAATAAAATAGAAGATCTTCAGGTACCTGCATGGACGACTACTCCTTCCGCTTGGGCCAAGCTGATTGAGCGCGTTAAGAGACCGGCCCCCAATTATGTGCCTCGTCTCATTCATCGGGACTATCACCCGGCCAATGTGCTTTGGCTGCAGGACCGCGTGAGCGGCGTCGTGGATTGGGTAAATGCATGCCAAGGTCCTGCAGGGATCGATACCGGTCATTGCCGATTGAATTTGGTTCAACTGTACGGAGTGGAAACGGCGGATGCTTTTATGGAAGCTTATCTGGCTTCTCCTGGAAGCGTGATAGAGGCAGCGGATCCTTATTGGGACATACTTACCTTGATTGAGGTACTGCCGGGTCCTCCCGGGGTATATAAAGGTTGGGAAGATCTTGGCTTTCAAGGACTGACCGCCGAATTGATCGAAACGCGTCTTGATGCGTATGCAGAGAGATTGGCAAATGAAATAGGATTGCAAAAGTGATTCAGTCCATGTTGATCGGAATGAGAAAAAAGGGACTTTAGGGGCGCTATTTGAGAGAATATAAGCTTTACAGGAGAAATAAGGTGCTTTTAGGGTCTTATTTTGCAAACTGAGACCTGGATAGCCCACTTCAAGCATGTTTAAGACAAATAAGGCCCCGGAAGGATCTTATTAACGAGGAAAATACTGATTTTGATAAAATAAGACCCAAAAAGTCCTCTATGGTTTGTTTTTCAAAATCAATTGTTCATTTTTGTAGAGAAAAGCAGAGGGAAGTGCAGCCGAGTTGAAACAATGGAAAGCTTATTTTAAATTTGTTAAGCCTTATACGAAGTGGATTATATTAACCTTGATCATCGGGATTTTGAAATTTGGGATTCCGTCCCTATTACCGCTCGTTCAGAAGTATGTAGTGGATGACATACTGCTCAATCAGGCCGTGGATATAACTGAAAAAATAAACCGGCTTTTGGTTGTACTTGGAGGTACATTCTTTTTATTCGTTATAGTGCGGGGACCTGTCGAATATGCAAGGCAATATTTCGCTCAGTTCATTACAGCCAAAATTCTGTTCGACCTGCGCAACAAGCTGTATGCCCATTTACAGCGGTTGTCGCTCCGCTATTATCAGAATACTAAAGTGGGTGAAGTCATCTCCCGCTTTATCAATGACGCCGAGCAAACGAAGAATATCGTAGAAGTCGGCATGATGAATGTATGGCTGGATTCGTTCACTTTGGTGTTCGTGCTAGGTTTCATGTTCTATCTTAACCCGCTGCTTACCCTTGTCGCGATTTCCATATTTCCGCTTTATGCCATCGCGGTCAAAGTGTTGTACAAGCGGCTGAAGAAGCTTACCAAGGATCGCTCCGCCGCGCTGGCCGGGATCCAGGCTTATTTGCATGAGCGGATCCAGGGGATCTCGGTGATCCGCAGTTTTGCGCTGGAACGCCACGATGCGCGGCAGTTCGAGGGGATCAACGGTAAATATCTTAGCAGGGCAATGGCGCACAGCCGATGGAATGCATGGACATTCGCCATTATAAATACACTGACGGATATTGCGCCGCTGCTTGTCATCGGATACGGGGGTTACCAGGTGATCCAGGGTCATTTAACGCTGGGAACATTCGTTGCGTTTTTTGGCTATCTCGATCGGTTATATGCACCGCTGAAACGCTTGATCAACTCTTCCACAATCCTGACCCAAGCATCCGCTTCCTGGGAAAGAGTGCTGGAATTGCTGGAGGAGCCGTATGAAATGACGGATGCCAAAGGTGCAGAGGTGATGCCGGCCGGCACTCATGGTATTACTTTTCGGAATGTATGGTTTAAATATCAGGAGCAAGGGAACTGGGTGCTTAAAAATATTTCGCTGCAGGTCAACCCGGGGCAGACGGTTGCTTTTGTCGGGATGAGCGGAGGCGGAAAGTCTTCTCTTGTCGGCTTGATTCCTCGCTTCTATGACATCCAGAAGGGTACGCTGACGGTCGGAGGAAAGGATGTCCGGGACTGGACGATGGAAAGCTTGCGCAGCCGGGTTGGTATGGTGCTCCAAGATAACTTCCTATTTAGCGGGAACGTGCGAGACAACATCAAACTGGGCAATCCCGAAGCGGATGACGAAGACGTCGTAGCCGCGGCAAAAGCGGCGAATGCGCACGAATTTATCATGGCGCTGCCGCAGGGCTATGATACCGAAGTGGGCGAACGGGGCGTGAAGCTGTCCGGTGGCCAGAAGCAGCGGGTTGCCATTGCCCGCGTATTCCTGAAGGATCCGCCGATCCTCATTCTGGACGAAGCAACATCAGCGCTTGATTTGGAATCGGAGCATCTGATCCAGCAATCGCTGCAGGATCTTTCCAAGAGCCGGACCACGCTGATCGTTGCTCACCGCTTATCCACGATTACGCATGCGGATCTTATTATCGTGATGAAGAATGGGGCGGTCGCCGAACGGGGCACCCATGAAGAGTTGATGGCCAAGCCGGAAGGCGTCTACGCGCAATTGTATAATATTCAAAACCTGAATCATCAGTAAATGGATCAAAAAGATGGATCGCCTCAGTTGCCGGAGTACCGGCACACTGGGGCGATTATTTTTTCTATACAAGGTTGTATAATTTCAAGTTGATGTAGGACAATTAAATAAATTGTAACTCAACTTTCGCAGCTTATTTTCGGTAGGTAAGCCCTGATGTAAATGGGTAAACCTGCAATCCATTGCTGAAGGTATGTTTGGATAAGCGTTGTAATCATGCTGGAGCATACATATCGGAATTATTGAGGAATATTAGAGGAATCATGCAAAAGTGCAGTAATTTATTTATTAACCGGTTTGAAAGGGAAGCATTACTGCAAAAATACATCATTACTCCTCATTCTGAGTAACTTTATCTCTACAAGCCCAAAAATACTGCACAATTGCATCCGTTCCGCTAATATTACGTTGTCGTGGCTTAAATTAATGTAGTATTGCAGAAATTTAAAACGATATCAATATAATGAGATCGCAAGGTTACCAATACCCTCGACATTGTTGATGTCAAGCCGCGCAGTTGCGTGTTGCTTGCGCCAATGATAGCTAAGGTATATTTGAGGCCAGGGCTGGCCAAGGTTCTCAAGTTGCCCTTGCCGATAGCAGGAGTGGCAAAATACTAATTCTTTTAACCAGCATCATTGTAGGAATATTAATTATGTTCTCGCCAGTATTTATTACAGGATCTTATTATGACGTTAATAAAGTAATGGGAAATCTTTTGAGTGCTGAAATGGTCGTTAGAACTCTGGCTGTAGTTATTGGATTATTAACTATGTATGATGGTGTAAAGACATTTTTAAAAAATAAAATATCCTGAATTTGAAGTAAGACAAAAGGCTGTCTTTTGAATGAATGTTCAAGAGACAGCCTTTTCCAATATGCTTTACATTTTGCCGATAAACAGCGAAAGGATTCCTGCAGCGATCAATGGGCCGACCGGCACGCCGCGGAAAAAGGCGACGCCAAGCACCGTGCCGATCAGGAGTCCGGCTACTACGGTAGGCTGGCTGCCCATCAGGGTGGCGCCTCGCCCGCCAAGCCAAGCGACCAGCATTCCTACAGCGATGGCGAGCAGAGACTTCCAATGAAAGAAGGAAGACCATAGGGTTTGAAGCGACAGCTTCCCGCTGGCGACGGGGGCCATTACGCCGATAGTCAGGATAATGATACCTACCGTAAGACCGTATTTCTCCAACCAGGGAAAGGCGTAATGCATATGGAGAACACGGATCAGCAGCAGGACAATCATAGCAACGGTGATCGGCATATTGCTGCTGAAAATTCCCAACCCGGCCATGAGCAAAAGTAAAAGTGATACAACATCGATTTGATTCATGTATGAAATTCTCTCCTTACTCCATTCCTATGGAGTCTATGCCTTATCGGATAACAGATCGCTGATATGCTCTGCGAGCAGGCGTCCGTGATCGCGTCCGGATTCGATGAATACTTCGTTTGCGTTGCGGCCGGAAGCGATAACGCCGGCGACATAGATGCCGGGGATATTCGTCTCCATCGTCTCCGGATTAAAGACCGGTTTCTCCATCTCGCCGGACATTTCCACGCCGGCGTCCAGCATCAATTTCCGATCCGGGCGAAAGCCCGTCAAAGCGAGGACGAAATCATTCGGAAGCACGGTTCTTTCCCGCATATCCACGGATTCTACGATAACTTCCCGTTTATGGATCTCGATCACTCTCGATTCCAGCAAAAGCTTGATTTTCCCCTTGTTTACCATGCTTTCAAACACAGGCTTCACCCAAGGCTTGACGGATTCGGACATCTCCTTGCCGCGGTAAACAACCGTAACCTCGGCATCCACACGGATCAATTCCATCGCGGCATCGACTGCGGAGTTACTGCCCCCGATGATCGCAACTTTCATCCCTGCATAAGGGTGGGCTTCCTGGAAGTAATGGGTTACTTTATCGGTATCTTCCCCAGGGATTCCTAAAATATTTGGATGGTCAAAATAACCGGTAGAAATGACTACATAACGAGTAGGGTATTCCCACTTTTCACCACTGCGGGTGATGGAATGAACGATAAAAGTGCCGTCCGGCTGACGTTCGATCCGGGTAGCTTCTTCGTAAGCGGCAATATGCACGCCGTAGTGTTGGGTAACCCGGCGGTAATAGGCGAGCGCTTCGTGACGGAAAGGTTTCTCGTTGGGAGAAACAAAAGGGATGTCGCCGATCTCCAGCATTTCTGCCGTACTGAAAAACTGCATATGTGTAGGATAGGAAAAAATCGAATGGACGAGGCAGTTTTTTTCAAGAATGAGCGTATGTAAGCCGCGCCGCTGACATTCGATGGCGGCGGATAGTCCGCAAGGACCCGCTCCGATGATTATGACGTCTTGCATGAGAGTCCTCCTAAAGTAAATTTGGTTGCCGAACATTAACATCCTACCGCAAACGCCAAAGAATATCCAGAGACGTGCCCTTTATCGGGCATGGCTTGTCCAGGGTATGACTTTTCTATGAAGATTTGCATAAATAGCGTTCAAATTTAAAATTTAAGGATACAATAGTATTGAAAGCGCTTCCTACCCATGAAAAATCCAAGTTAGGAGGTACCATTCATGTTATTCTGGATGAAAAATAACCGTAAGCGCAGTAAAGTCGCCGGTTCCCCTCCTGCCGTGCAGGTGTCGTTGGAAGAAGTAAAACAAGCCGTTCGAAAATATGAGACCGATATGCCGGAAGGAATTAACCGCAAATCCTTGCTGTTACCTGACGGAAGTCTGGATTTGCAACGATTGTCCCGTTATTTGGGCGGGGTGAGTGACCAGAAATTTTATTTGTCGCGTGAAACTTACGAGATTTTTGCAGAGGCAGACCGGGAAATTCCTTATTATCTGGATCTCGTACAGGTAGCGGTGGATACGTATATGGAGGAAACCGGCAAGCTGCCTGTCTTGAAACCGCAAGCGCCATATCAGGTTGATTTCAGGCTGCTGCATACGGAGCATTATCTCAAAGAGATACCACCTTTTCCGCTATATATCACGGATCAGGAAATGCTGCTCACGCACCGTCCCAAACAGGTAATATAGTAGGCTATAAAGATTTAACCTGACTTAAGCGCAAGCTCCGTAAAAGGAGATGCGCTTTTTTGTTTTGCCGAGACAATTTGACAGGCAGTTTTACAATAGAGGGAGAGAGATATACAGAAATGGGGGAGTAGGTATGGAACAGATTAAAGCGATTTTGTTCGATTTGGACAATACGCTCATGGACCGAGACCGGACTTTCCGGGGATTCGCCAGGCAATTAATAAGCGAACGGGTGAAGGTCAGCGGTCCGGAGGAGACGGAACGGATTATTGAATATATGATTGAGAGCGACGCGGATGGATACCGTCCGAAAGAGGGCTTTTTCAAGGAACTGATACAGGAACTGCCATGGATAGTCAAGCCGGATTTGACGGAGCTGAAGTCTTATTATGATAAAAACTACATGTCTCACGCCCGTATAATGGAGCATGCGATTGAAACTTTAAAGGCTTGCCGTTCGCTGGGACTTAAGTTGGGTATCATTACGAACGGATTTAGTCATTTGCAGCATAGGAAAATTGATCTGCTGGAGCTGAGGGATCGTTTCGACGCAATAGTCGTATCCGGTGATATCGGCATCAAAAAGCCGGATGAAAGAATCTACCGACTCGCATTGAAAAAACTTGGCGTCCGTGCGGAGGATACGGTGATTGTCGGCGATCATCCCCGCAACGACATCTGGGGAGCCGCTCAGATAGGAATCCGTGGGATATGGCTGCTTCGAAAGCACGTTTGGTCTCCTGATCTGGAGGGCGGCACACCTTGGCACACGATCAAGGAATTGGATGAAGTCGCTCCATTGCTTCAGGCATCCTGTTTAACGGCGAAGTGAATTTCAAGTACAGGTTGACAAATGTTTCCTGATTCGAATATGATGTAGACAAATCTTTTCAAGGAGGCTGGTAATTATGTACGGAGTAAACCAAACGGTATTCACAACAATCCAACATATGATTACGGTCTCTGAACGGGATAACTGTTAGCAGGCGTTTTTCGTTGTTTATCGGAACAACGATAGAACTGTCTTGACAATGGAATATTGCCGCAGGACCGTAACGGTCCTGCGGTTTTTTCGTCTCCGGAGTTTTATTTGCTGTTCTTGCGGAGATGAGGGCGCGGGTGCTTTTGGCCGCGTCTTTTTTGTTTTTATTGTCCCTTTGAAAAGAAGCAACTATATAGCGAATTGGAGGAATTCGATTTGAACTCAAAATTAAAAGTAAACAGTATGCAAGATAACACCCTGGATATGAATATGCTCGGTTGGGGCCTTAGATGGGAGACGGCTTTTGCAGAGCTGAAGCTGGAAGATGCCGAACCTGGACGGATCGTAGCCGGTCACGGGCATAAATACCGCGTAATTACGAAGCGGGGGGAAGGATGGGCCGAACTTTCCGGGAAGCTTCAACATGAGCTTCCCGATAGAAGCGACTATCCGGCTGTAGGGGATTGGGTAGCACTGCGGTATTTTTCCGACGGGGAAAAGGACGGCATGATCCATGGTATTCTGCCGAGATCCAGCCGGATATCCCGTAGGGCTGCAGGCTCGGTGCCGGTAGAGCAGATGATCGCCGCAAATGTTGACGTATTGCTGCTCGTGGCTGCACTGAATTTGGATTTTAATCTTCGCCGTTTGGAGCGATATCTGGTTATGGCTTGGAATAGCGGAGCGAGTCCTGTCATTTTGTTGAGCAAGGCGGATCTTTGTGAGGATCCTGCACATTTTGTAAGGGAGACGGAAAATATCGCTCCGGGAGTTCCGGTCATCGCGGTCAGTGCCGCCCAAGATCAGGGAAGAGAAGAGCTGGAGGCCCTGCTGCAGCCCGGCATGACCATTGCTCTAACCGGCTCTTCGGGCGCGGGCAAATCGACGATCCTGAACTGGCTCGCCAATGAGGAGGTCCAGCTTACCCAGGACATCCGGGAAAGCGACAGCCGTGGCCGCCATACGACGACTCACAGAGAAATGTTCGTGCTCCCGCAAGGAGCGGTGATGATCGATACGCCGGGAATGCGGGAACTGCAGCTATGGAACGATGCCGGAGGCGGCTGGTCCGAGGCCTTTAACGATATTGAAGAACTTGCTGCGCAATGCCGGTTCGGAGATTGCCTGCATGAGCGGGAAGCCGGATGCTCGGTGCAAGAGGCCGTAAACAGCGGCGAGCTGGACCGTAAAAGGCTTGATAATTACCGTAAAACCCGGAGGGAATTGAAATTCCAAGCCTCGAAGGAGCGGCAACGCCAGAGAAATGATCGGAGAACAACCGGTAAAAAAGAGGCCCCCCGGGGGAAAGGGGAGCAGCGTAGACGTTTCGAGCAACAAATGGAATAATTAGGAATTAAAGGACGGCTTAGGTAGCAAGTCAGCGAACCGGAAGAAACATGTCGAACACTAAGAATCCTTGTCAGACGCGGCGTTTAGCCGTTTAAACCTCGAGAATCGGGTTAAATTAGGAGTAAGAACAAGGCAGGAAAAATGTTCCTGCTGAGAGATTACCTGATGGAGGATGAGGAATATGGCCATAGACCGGTTTATTATTAAGAAAATACAAACCTGCACCTATGAACCGATGCGTGTGAATCTGCTGCGTTTGTTGCTGATCCGGATCGAGAAGGCGATGCATGAAGAAGAGGCCCACAAGACGACAGCTTATTAACCGTCGCCCGGGCCTCTTTATTTTCATAAATCATAAATATGTCTGTAACATGCAAAGTGTTACGTGCTTTGGCTTAATAAAGCGAAAGAGCCAAGGAATCAAACTCGCTCTTGCTGTGAAGGATCGCCTCGGAGCCTTCAATTTCGATACTGATCAATGAATTCAGGCATTTCTTCAAAGCTTGTTTTCCGGTGCGAATCTTATTTTCCAGTGCACTAGTCAGTAGTTTCAATGTACGTTGTACGGGTTGTTTGGTATCGGTGTTAAAATATACGGGAACTTGGTTGTCTTGGAAAGTTATTAAAATTTTCATAGCTAATCACCTCTATACAGTGGTCTCATAATACACATTGTAAAGCAGAAATCTTAAAAATAGATTAAGATTACATTATAATTCAATTAAGGTTTTGTGACGGGCAGCCAAAAATGATAGAATTCTATGGTTGCCTTTTCATTTTATTACGGATAAATACGAAAATAAGTTTCATACTGCGTAAAAAAATGTGATTCAGCTCCTAGATTAATGGGTACTTTGTAATAGATTACCATAAATTTCCGATCAACAGCATTTTAAACAGTGGTATGATTACAACATCCCGAAAAATAACAGTATATCAATTTATGTTCATAAAGAGAGAGCAATCGACGAATTGAAGCAAAGGAGGTTAATAGAATGATAGTAGCTAATACGTCGCAAGAATCAGCTTTAACGCTAGATTCAAAAGAATTATTTTATTTGGCGGATTTGCTGGGCGCGGATTGCCTGGACTGTGTGGAGAATCCCTTTCGGGGATATTTGCAGAATGAAGCAGCGGAGAACCGGGATGATGTCCGCGAATCTCTGATTGCAAAAGGCGTCATAAATAGAGCTGTGGGAGATATCGCAATTCCACAGGAGATGTTCTCCAGACTGGCCGCGTTGTTGTTCTCGGATAAAGCCTGCTGGATGAAATACAAAACCGGAACGCAAATAAACGAAGAATTTTTACATATTACAAACGAGCGGGTCGTCACGCTGGAGAGGATGCCTGAGGATCCGACCCTCCACCGGATGGATGAGATTGGCGAGGTAAACAAAGCATGCGGGGTGCTGGCCGGCAAGCTGAAATGGAATATGCATACCCCGGGAGAATTACCGGCTCTACTGCTGTCCAGGCGTCAATTTGAAGAAATCGTGAAGCATTTGGATGAATTGGAGATGGATGATATTTTAGCGGAGTTGTCCAAAGTATCGGATGACCAAGAGGGAATCATTGCACTCGCCAAGTGCATGAAAACCAGCGTGTCTCACGGAGACCTAAGGTTCTATGCCCGTCATGGAGAGAACTGGGAGAGACAGAGCGCTAAATTTATCAATAATCATCATATGAACTGGCTGATCCGTACCAGTTCCAGAGAGGATGAGGATTGGCTAATCGCCACTCCGACACCGAGCGAGAAATTTCAAGAAATGCTCCAGCATTGGTTTCAGCAGCCAAGCGGACAAGGTCTTACGGAATAGAGAATTATTAATTACGTCTCCGGTGTAACCGGGTAATGGCATAATACAAGGAACAGCTCCGGGTCAGGGGCTGTTTTTTTGCATTTATTTTTTTATTGTAATTATATTGACTGAATCGTGTATAGTGTATATATTGTATATATACATTAACGACAAAGTGAACAGTGATAAGGAAGGTGACCATGAACATTTTACTGTCTCCTTCTTCGGGCGAGCCGATTTATTTGCAGATTGTCAGACAGATGCGAGGGAGCATCTTGCAGGGAGAACTACTCCCTGGAACCCCGCTGCCGTCCATCCGCCAATTGGCGAAGGATTTGCAAATCAGCGTCATTACGACAAAACGCGCATATAACGAGCTTGAACAAGAGGGACTTATCGATTCCGTGGTCGGGAAGGGTTCCTTCGTGGCCGGAGGAAACCAGGAGTTTATCCGCGAACAGCGGATACGCATGCTGGAGGACAAAATCAAAGAATTGCTGGAGGAAAGCCGCAGCATTCCCGTCAGCGTGGATGAATTAATCGATTGGATCAGATTGCTGGAGAATGAGGGAGGTCCTGATAAATGAATGCAGTTGAAGTGAAGGGGTTATCCAAAAGCTATGGCGGCTATGCGATGAACGATATTTCTTTTCCGGTGCCGCGCGGTTATATTACGGGACTTATCGGGCCAAACGGGGCCGGTAAGAGCACGATTATCAAGGCAATTATGGGGATGATCGTACCTGACGGGGGAGTCATCACCGTGTTGGGTCAAAATGCCGGGGCGACGGAAGGAAATTACAAACAAGAAATCGGGTATATTTCGGACGAAAATATTTTTTACGAGTATTTGTCCATGGAACAGATGAAGCGGATTATCGCTCCTTTTTATGCCCGGTGGGATGAAGATCTTTACCTTAAATATATGGATTTGTTTGAATTGCCGTCCCGGAAAAAAATCAAGGATTGCTCCAAAGGCATGAAGACCAAATATGCGATCGCACTGGCTCTGTCGCATCATCCCTCGCTCCTGATCATGGACGAGCCGACGGCCGGTCTGGATCCTGTCTTTCGGCGGGAACTGCTCGACCTTCTGGCGGACTATATTTTGGAGGAGGAAAATACGATTCTTTTCTCATCGCACTTGACGACGGATTTAGACCGGGTAGCCGATTATGTGACGTTTATTGACCGCGGCCGGCTTGTATTTTCGGATAACAAGGATGAAATCTTGGAGAGATACTCGATCGTCAAGGGCGCGAAGGAATTGCTGGACGGTGACATCCGTAAAGAAATGATCGGGATCCGCGAGACGGAGGTTGGATTCGAAGGGCTGTCCGGAAACCGGGATAAAGCGGTAAAGCTATTCGGGGACAAAGTGCTTTATCAACGGCCTACCCTGGAGGATATTATGTATTTTACGTCTAAAGGGGGTAAACAGCATGCCTAAAATCATCTGCTTGGTTCGCAAGGATCTCATTCTTGTTCAGCGTTATTTATGGCTGATTGTAATCTATGCATTCATTTTTTCGGGATTTATCCAAAGTAATGATTCTGCGCTCCTATATGGATTGCTCCCGGGCCTGCTGCTCATTTTAGCGATCGGGACGGATATGAGACTGCCGAACCAGCAATTTCTGGTCAGCCTTCCGGTGAAACGAAATTATCTCATTTTTTCGAAATATGCGTCCTCCTTTATTTTTCTGATTTTGGGGATCGCTGTTTGCTTATTGATGAACATGGTCACGGATTTAGTGGATTACGGAACATTAAAAATAAACGCTTCGCTCGTAATTGGAACATTCATTTCCATGACGCTGTTTACGTCCATCTACTTGCCGCTCTATTATTGGCTCGGATTGAAGGGAGCCCAGTTTCTGAATATGGCGATGATGATCATCATTATGGTCAGCAACGGAGCGGTATCGTCATTGCTGGGCAGCGAGGACATTTCCCGACCGCTGGAATGGGTATCCGCCCATTCATTGGCAGCGAGCGTCCTTATTGCGAGCGCTACGGCGCTGGTGGTGTTTATATCGTATCAAATATCGCTTGCAATTTTCAGGAAAAAGGATTTGTAAGCTTGGCGGGTGATTAAACCGCACCTCTTTTTGGGTAATCTTGAGACAGGAACTTTACTAAGTCCTTAACCCATTTAATAATAGGAGCGTGTGGCATCATGGCTGAAAATCAAAGCAATCGTCAGCGTTTTCAGGGAAAGACAGCGATCGTGACCGGAGCGGGGTCCGGAATTGGCAAAGCGACGGCGATCAAGCTGGCAAACGAAGGGGCCAAGGTCGCGCTCTTTGATCTGATGAATGATCGCACCCGCACAACGGAACACCAGATCAACAATATTTACCGCGGCGTTTCGCGCGCTTTCGATGTAGACGTGTCCGATCCGGTGCGGATGGAGGAAGCGGTAGAAGAGGTCGTAAAGACGTTTGGCGGCATCGACATCGTTTTTGCAAATGCGGGTATTAACGGCGCTTTGGCACCGGTGGACGAAATGAGTTTCGAAGATTGGGAAAAAACGCTGCGCATTAACTTGAACGGCACGTTTCTGACCGTGAAATATACCGTACCCCACTTGAAAAAACAAGGGGGAGGCAGCATCATTATCACCAGCTCGATCAACGGGAACGACCGGTTTGCCGGGTTCGGGATGTCGGCGTACAGTACGACCAAGGCAGGGCAAGTTGCTTTTACGAAAATGACGGCCCTGGAGTTGGCCAAATACAAAATCCGGGTCAATGCGATCTGTCCCGGAGCTATCGCCACAAATATTGATTCAACCTCCGAAATCAGCGAGGAGCTGGAAGAGATCATTATTCCGGTAGAGTATCCCGAGGGGGCGCAACCGCTGGCCGACGGACCTGGCCAGCCGGAAAATGTAGCCGACCTGGTCGCATTCCTGGCTTCCGACGAGTCTGTTCATGTAACCGGTGCAAGAATCGTAATCGACGGTGCGGAATCTCTGCTGTAACCGTGTAAAAGGAAGAAATTAATAAAACCTTCAAGCCCCAGTAAATGGGGGTTTGAAGGTTTTACTGTTTAATGGCAGGTTAAGAGCTGCTGTAAATGAGCCGGCTTCAGAATAAACGGTTCCCGGGAAACGTGATCCAAACTGAAGCCGGAGATCAGTTCAGTGGCGGCAATCGGCTCGAACCGGTCGATCAATCCGCTGATATAGGCCAGCCAGCCGATGACGGCCTCAGGGCGTGTACCGGCAGCCCGCAAGCTGGCGAGTCCGAGATCGCCGTGGCGCTTGGCCAGCCGGCGACCGTCTTCGCCCAGCAGCAGCGGAGCATGCGCAAACGCCGGCGGTGTATAGCCCAGTGCGGCGTAAAGCTCAAGCTGGCGAGGCGTCGAGTCCAGCAGATCGCCGCCTCGCAGCACATCGGTGATGCCCATCAGAGCATCATCGACCGTTACGGCGAGCTGATAGGAATACATCCCGTCCGCCCGCCGTACCACAAAGTCACCGCCGCTGCCCGGCGGAAAGCTCTGCGGTCCGAATATACCGTCCAGGAAGCGGACCGGTTCGTTTCCGATAGCGAACCGGAGCGACGGCGTCTTGCGGGCCTCCCGTTCCTGGCGCTCTTCGAGGCTTAAGCTGCGGCAGGTTCCGGGATACGGCGCACCTTCGGACGATAGTCCGTGCGGCGCTCCGGCAACGGCCAGCAGCTCGGCCCGGCTGCAATAACAAGGATACAGCCTTCCGGCTTCCTGAAGTTTCCGAAGGGCTTCTTCATAATAAGACCCGCGCTGACTTTGCCAATAAGGGCCGCCGGCGGGATCGGTACCCGGGCCTTCATCCCAATCCAGCCCGAGCCATCGAAGGTCTTCCAATATCCGTTCCGTTATTTCCGGTTTGGAGCGTTGTATATCGATATCTTCAATCCGCAGTATAAATACTCCGCCAGCCGCCCTCATCTGCAGCCAGGAGAGCAGGGCGATTTTTGCATTTCCGAGATGCATGTCGCCGGAGGGTGTTGGGGCAAATCGTCCCCGTTTCATTGTGCTTCACTTCCTTTAAAAACCGTCAGTCTCTTCAATTTGTGAGGGAGTATCCATTTTCTCGATCTCGATCTTCCGGATGCGGCTATCCTCCCGTTCCAGCACCGTAAAGCTGAACTCGCCATAATTGAGCCGGGTTCCTTCTTCAATATCGATGTCATGGCCGTACACCCAGCCTCCGATCGTATCGGTATCTTCGTCCTCCAGATCCGTGAGCAGGAGATCATTGATATGGGAAATCGAAACTTTGCCGTCTACGATGAGATGATTCTCCTTGAGAATCGTAATTTCCTGCTCCTCCTCGGTATCGAATTCGTCGCGGATTTCACCGACGATTTCCTCCAGCACATCCTCGATCGTGATCATCCCGGAAGTGCCGCCGTATTCATCGATAAGGAGGGCGATATGGGAGCGTTCTTTTTGCATGCGGGACAGCAGCTTGGTTAAAGGGATGTTTTCCGAAGCGGTCATTACCGGACGAACAAGCGAAGCTAACGGAGCATCAGGCTGGTCTTCATAAATCAAAAATAGCTGCTTGGTATTGATCACGCCGATGATGTCGTCCTTATTCTCGCGGATCACGGGGAACCGGGTATATTGCTCCGTTTTGATGATCTCCAGGTTTTCTTCCCGCGTTTTGTTGGCATATAGACAGACCATATCTGTCCGCGGAACCATGATATCCTTGGCGGACAGCTCGTCGAACGCAAAGATTCGGCTCAAATAATTATATTCATTGCTGTTGATCTCTCCGTGCTCCAGACTTGCGCTGAGCAGCTCCTGAAGCTCCTCTTCCGAGTGCGCATCCTCGCTCCCTGTTGTGGAACGTAGCCCCAGAATGGAGACGATACGGCCGGAAGAGCGATTGAGGAGCCAGACCAGAGGAGATATCAGCCCGGTGAACCATAGCAGCGGCCGGGACGCGGCGAGAGCGAAGGATTCGCCTTTTTGAGCGGCCAGCATTCGGGGCACCGTTGCGCCTAGAACTACATGCAAATAAGTTATTACCAGAAAGGCTATGGCAAAGGATAATACCGCTTCGAGCGTTTCCGGAAGCATGACCACCCTGAAGAGGGGGTTCAGCCAAACTTGGGCCAACGGCTGCGCCAACCATCCGAGAAGAAGCGAAGTTACCGTGATGCCGAGCTGGCAGGCAGAGAGCGCCTGTTGCGGCCTGCGCATCAGTTTTACCAGTGCAGCCCCGGATCTGCGGCCCTCGCGAAGCAGTGCCTCCGCCCGGCCGGAACGCAATCCGCGGAGAGAAAACTCCGCGATGACGAAAAAAGCGGTCATCATGACCAGTAGAAGGATCAGCAAGAAGCTCCAAAGGGTTCCGTCCGGATTCATGATCGTTAAATTTCCCTCCCGTGACCGGCAAACCCTTTCTAATTATACAAGAGAGATTCCCGTGCATCAAAGAAAACACCGGGCTTTTCGAGTATGATAAAATGAGTTATCCGTGAAGGCTTGTTTATGCCGGATTGTTCGATTTTGAAATAGTGTAACCCCGTAAGGAGATAAAGATGAATACATTATTGATGCCTATAGATGAAGTGATACCTAGTCTTCGGGAACAATTGAATTCAGCCGGGGCCGCCGTGCTGATTGCGGAGCCGGGTGCGGGAAAAACGACGCGTACGCCGTTGGAGCTATTGAACGAGCCCTGGATGGAAGGACAGCAGATGATTCTGTTGGAGCCTCGCAGGCTCGCCGCCAGATCGGCCGCGCTCTATATGGCCGGGCAACTGGGCGAGCGAGTAGGGGAGACGGTGGGGTACCGGATCCGCACCGAGAGCAAGGTGTCCTCCCGTACCAGAATTACGGTGGTTACGGAAGGTATTCTCACGCGAATGCTGCAGAATGACCCGGCGCTGATCGGCACGGGCCTTCTGATCTTCGATGAATTTCATGAGCGCAGCCTGCATGCCGATCTGGGACTGGCGCTGGCGCTTCAGAGCAGGCAGCTGCTGCGCGAAGACTTGCGCATTCTGGTGATGTCCGCCACGCTGGACGCGAGTCCGGTGGCGGAGCTGCTCGGGAATGCGCCGGTGGTTCAAAGCCGGGGACGGATGTACCCGGTGGAGACGGTGTTTGCCGGCCGTCCGCAAGGGGAAACGCTGGAAGCGGCGGTCGCGCGGACGTTGCATCGGGCGCTGGCCGAGCATGAGGGCAGCGTCCTGGTCTTTTTGCCCGGCGCGCGTGAAATTCGCCGGGTCGAATCGGCGCTCGCGGGGCAGGTGCCCGCGGGCGTGACGGTGGCGCCGCTGTACGGCGCGCTGCCGCAAGAGCAGCAGCAGCGGGCGATCGGGGCGGCGCCGGATGGCGGGCGCAAGGTCGTGCTGGCCACGTCGATCGCGGAGACCAGCCTGACGGTGTCAGGCGTCACGGTCGTGATCGACAGCGGGCTGCGCCGGACCGCGCTGTTCTCGCCGCGCACCGGCATGAGCCGGCTCGTCACGGTGCGTGCCGCCCGCGATGCCGCCGACCAGCGGCGCGGCCGGGCGGGCCGCACGGCGCCCGGGACGTGTTACCGCCTCTGGACGGAGGCGGAGGACCGGGCGCTTGCGCCGAGCACGCCTCCGGAAATGCTGGAGGCGGACTTGACGCCGCTGGCGCTGGAGCTGGCGGCCTGGGGCGCCGAGTCCCCGGCCGAGCTGGCGTGGCTCGACGCGCCCCCGGCGGCGCCTTACGGCCAGGCCGTGCAGCTGCTGCGCCAGCTCGGCGCGCTCGATGCCGCCGGCCGCATCACCGGCCACGGCCGGCGCATGGCCGCGCTCGGCCTGCATCCGCGGCTCGCGCATATGCTGCTGCGCGCCCGGCCGCTCGGCCTTGGGCGTGCAGCCTGCCGCATGGCCGCGCTGTTGGAGGAGCCGGGCCTCATCAAAGGCCCGGCCGCGGGAAGCGACGGCGACCTGCGCAGCCGCCTCGCGATTCTAATGGCCGCCGGCGGAGATAGCGGCATTATACATCATGCCGCCCATGCTACCCACAATGATGGGCATACGGCCGGCAGCGCGGACATCCAGCGGCTGCTTACGGTCAGCCGGCAGTGGGAGAACCGGCTGGAGGCTCAGCTGCCGGATTCGGTCGTTACCGATGCCGCCGGAGACTGGTGGAACATGTGCGGCCTACTCATTTCGTTTGCTTATCCGGATCGAATCGCCCGGCGCCGGGGAGACGGGAGGTACTTGCTGCGTTCCGGCAGAGGCGCGGCTTTTGCCCGCCAGCAACCGCTTAGCGCGGAAGACTTTCTGGCGATCGCCGAGGTGGATGACGAGGGCCCGGAAGGCAGGATTCTTCTGGCTGCTCCGATGCAAGAGTCCTGGTTGACCGAATATTACGGGGACGAGCTGAAGGAAGAGAAGACGGCTGAATGGAACGAGGAAATCGGAGCCGTTCGGGCACGAATTATCTTGTCCCTCGGCGCTATCGTGCTGAAGGATCAACCGGATCCCAAGCCTTCGCCGGAGCTGGTCCTTCAGGCCCTGCTGCGAATCGTGGCGGAGCAGGGGCCAACCATTTTGCCTTGGAATGCTAAATCGAGGCAGCTTCAGGCCAGAATTCTGTTCTTGCGGCAGATGAATGAAGAACGATGGCCGGACGTCTCTGACGAGGCCCTATCGAAGGAAGCGGCCGAATGGTTTGCTCCCTACGTGGCCGGCTTCCGCAAAAAGTCGGATTTGCAGACCTTGTCCCTACACCAAATCCTTGAAAATCGCCTTGGCTGGCAGCTGGTACAGGAGCTGAACGAAGAAGCTCCAACCCATTTGCTCGTGCCGAGCGGTTCAAAGATCCCGGTCCAATATGACGGGCCGCAAGCGCCCTATGCATCCGTGCGTCTCCAGGAAGTGTTCGGGATGATGGAAACGCCGCGGATCGGTTACGGACGGATTCCGATTACGCTGCATCTGTTGTCACCTGCCAGCAGGCCGGTGCAAGTGACGGCAGACTTAACCAGCTTTTGGAATAACACCTATTTTGATGTGAAAAAAGACCTGAAGGGCCGATACCCCAAGCATTATTGGCCGGATGATCCCTTGGAGGCAACCGCGACCCGCCGGGTCCGTCCAGGGAATGGCAAATAGAAGGGGGAAGGGTTTGAGGCCCGCAACCTACGGGTAATGAAGGGAAACCAGTTTACCAGGAGGTTGATCCCTATGAGCAAAAAAATAGTCGGTGTTTTTGAAAGCGAAAGGGAAGCTACTGCTGCCATCGAAGCACTCCAACAGCAGGGATTTTCAGCGGAAGAGATTTCCGTGTTGTCCCGGGACCGCCGGGATCGTGAAGCGATCCAGGATGAGACAGGAAGCAAGGCGCCGGAAGGCGTAGCCGTGGGCGCGACGACAGGCGGTTTGTTGGGCGGCGTAGCCGGTCTGCTGGCAGGCATCGGAGCTCTCGCCATTCCCGGGATCGGTCCGGTCATTGCCGCAGGTCCGATTGCGGCGGCGTTGACCGGGATGGCTGCCGGGGCTGGAGCGGGCGGCCTTGCCGGAGGACTGATCGGTCTCGGTATCCCGGAAAATGAAGCGAAAGCGTACGAGTCCTATCTGGATGAAGGCAAGATTCTTGTCCTGGTGGATGAGGACAACCGCAGCAGCCATGTCTATGACACTTTCCGGAGTAATCGTTCGCTGAACTCGGATATTTACGCTGCCGGTCTGGTCGACCCGTACCGCGACGATCCTTCGAGTCGTTTGTAACCAATTATTGTAACTCATAAGACATCACGCCTGGGCGGCGTCTAATGGATCAAGTGGCCGGATTTGGCCTTCTCGACCCATTTGGCGGCCGCCTTATTTACGGACTTTTTGAGCCCAAGTCCCAAAGCGAGTGATAATCCCGCATAGAGCAACAATACATAAATGTCTCTGGTGACGATGTCCTGCACGCTCCCGCCGACAGCTTCCCGCATCAGGCTAATGCCGTACGTAAAGGGAAGGAAGGGATAGATCGCTTGAAAAAACGGCGGAGTCACCTGGATTGGGAATGTGCCTCCCGAGCCGGCTAACTGTAATACCAGCAGGACGATGGCCATCGCTTTTCCTACGTTCCCGAATACGGAAACGAGCGTATAAATGATGAGCATAAATACCGCGGCGAGCAGCAGCCCATACAGTACGAATCGGATCGGATCGGCGGCGTACGTGCCGAGAATCAGGAGGTCACCCACGGTTGTGAACACGGTTTGCAGAAGCGCCAACGTCAAGAAGGTGAGAAACCTCCCCAAATATTCGTGGTAACTGCGGATACCGTCAAGCCGGTCATGGACCTCGACGGTAAGCATGGATACAAGCAGCAATCCCCCGACCCAAACCGACAACGTCGTGAAAAACGGAGACATCGCCGAACCGTAATTCGGAATAGGGAACACCCGGTTCTCCTTCAAAATGACCGGCTCGGCGAAAAACTCACTTTCCTTGGCAAAATCCAGGCTTAGTAATCCGATCAGATCCTCCAAGGTTCCTTCCTTCTCGAGCGAGGTGATCCTCCGGGTTACTTCCTGGAGCTTTTTTTCGGCTGTCGGGAGTTCCTTGCGAATCACCTCGGCCCCCTTAATAGCTGCAGTAAGCCCTTTTCCGGCATCGGTAAGCACCTTGTCGATGACGGGAAGATCACCCGTCGCTTCCTGAAGTAATTTCCCGGCATGGCTTGCTTCCTGCTTCAGTGTATCCATCGCCGATTTAATAGCGGGCTGAATGATATTGTCGAAGTTGCCGGAAAGCCGGTTAAGCCGGTCGGCGGCCGATTCAGCCAAGCCATGCAGCTTGGTCAGCGCTGCTATTGCGGCTTCTTTAGGGCCGGGAGCGGCTCCGGTCTCAACGGCCGAGGAGCGAACGCCAGGGAAGAGACCGGCCATTTGATTGAATTCGCCGCCGGCTTGGCGAAGTTCGGCAACGGCTCCGGTCAGTTTGTTCCCGGGCGCCGAGGGCTCCAAACGTGCCAGCATGTCAGCGAGTGATTCGGCCATACCCGCCGCAACGGAAAGACCCTGGGTCAGATGCTCGGACTGCTGCGGAGTCAGCAATTCTTTACTTTCATCTTCATTGTCTTGTTCCAATTTCGCCAACAGAAGTCCGGTGGTACGGGATGCCAGGTCCGCCGCTTGCGTCAACTGGATAAGGGTATCTTTTACGATAGGAGAAGATGTCTCCAAAACCTCGCCGCCCCGGTTCAGAAAAGCTGAAGTGTTGTCGGCCCATTGCTTTCCTTTATCCGCCAATTCAGCGGCATGCGGCAGCTCATTCTGAACTTTGCCTACGATGTTTTGAGTGGCATGCAAATCATCTACAGCCGTCCCTGCTGCCTGGTTGATTTCCGGGTACAATTCCTGAAATCGCAATGCCAAGGTTTTCATTTTACGGATTAACGGAAGCTCCTGCTTTAGTTCTAGTCCGATCTGATTGAAGATGCTGAAGATCGCCCCGTTAGCCGTTTTGATGAAATTCCGGTTAACTTCGCTGGTGACAGAGCTCGCGCCCTTGGCGGTGATTTTCGGAGCGACCGCGTTTATTTTTTCGTTCACGTAATAGAGAATCTCGGCTTTCTCCGGGGTTGGCGTTAATACCGAAGCAATCCGCGCGGAAAAGGAATCGGGAATCACGATTACGGCGTAGTATTGCCCTCTTTTTAATCCTTTCATCGCTTTATCTTCGCTGGTGAATATCCATCCTATATTATGATTTTCTCGAAGTGAGGAGATGATTTCATCGCCGATCTTCAAGGATTGTCCCCTCAAAGTCGACCCTGCATCCTGGTTTACGACCGCAACCCGAATCCCGGAAGTTTGGCTGTAAGGATCCCAGGAAGCTTTTATATTGAACCAGGCATAGAGCGAAGGGAGGATGATCAATCCGCCTATAATCACCGCCGCAGCCCAGTTCGTGACGATTCCTCGCAGATCTTTTATATAAATTGCAAATATCGGTTTCATGAGAGGCCCCGTTTCGTCTTTTGAGCGCTAGTATCCCACCAGGACCCCTAATCCATTCGAATAGATACCGCTTTCAAAATTTCTATTGACGAGTGGGAGATGCTTGATTTATGATTAGCACATAACAAAAAACCGATTTCATATGGCGTGTTACCGTTACTGCTAATGGGCATGAGCCAAGGAAAGCTGACCTAGTTCAATAGGCTTCTTTTCTTGGCTCTTTTTATTGCCTTTTGAAAATAATACATCGACTCGCCAGGCATAATATTAAACATCATGCAACATGCAATCGGTATAAAATAGTGGGGATTTAGCCGTTGTTTTACACTGCAGTCACTCACTCAATTCGGATAGGAGGGTCCAAAAGATGTTTTCAAAATGGAGAAAGAAATCTGCTGAGTCTAAAGTTGTAGAGGTTGCCGCGCCGGTTACAGGGCGGGCCGTTCCTTTGTCGGAGGTTCCCGATGAGGCTTTTGCCGGAGGGCATATGGGGCAGGGGATCGCTATTGAGCCTGAGGAGGGGAAACTGATTGCGCCGTTCGACGGGACCGTGGTCCATGTCATTAAGTCCAGTCACGCGGTAATGGTTGAGAATGCTGAAGGAATGCAATTTTTGTTCCACATCGGGATCAACACGGTGTCTTTAAAAGGGGAAGGTTTTAACTCCCATGTGTCTACGGGAGATAAGGTGAAAGCAGGGCAAGTCCTGATCGAGTTCGACATCTCGAAAATCAAAGAAGCAGGATATCCGGTCATCACCCCGATCATTGTTACAAACGCTGACGAAGTGGCTAGCGGACTAGAGACACTCACCGGACCTGTGACAGCAGGCAGAGATGTCATTTTAAAAGCGGTTTTGAAGTCTTAGATAGTACTACAAAAAGGAAAGGATGATTTGGAATGTTGGCTTTTCTTCAAAAAATCGGGAAGTCATTGATGCTACCGGTAGCAACGTTACCAGCGGCAGCAATCCTGAATCGCTTCGGCGCCGTTGATTACATCAAAGATTTTCACTTCGGAGATAGTGTTGGGGGGTTCTTTAATACTTACATCGCCCCGTTTCTGACTGCGGGCGGGGGCACGATCTTTGACAACCTGCCTTTAATTTTTGCAGTCGGTGTTGCGATCGGGCTTGCGGGTGACGCCGTTGCGGCTTTGTCAGCCGTCATTGGACAGTTAATTTTACTTAAAGTGCTTGCTATCGTACCGGGAATATTTCCGGGCTTAATGCAAGCAGGCGCGGATACTAAATTGAACATGGGTGTTCTCGGGGGTATCTTTGTAGGTTGTATCTCAGCTTTTCTATACAATAAATATCATAAGATCAAGCTTCCGGATTGGCTCGGCTTCTTCGGAGGCAAACGTTTCGTTCCTATGGTCACCGCTTTTACAATGATTTTCGTTGGTTTGATTTTCGGTTTGATCTGGGGGCCGATTCAAAGTGTTCTGGATACCTTCGGCAACTGGGTTACAAGCCTTGGCGGGGTAGGATCCGCAATTCATATTGTTGCTAACCGCCTCCTCGTACCATTTGGACTGCATCACATTATTAACTCGATCGTTTGGTTCCAAATCGGCGACTTCACGAACGCTGCAGGCGATGTTATTCATGGTGACTTGTATCGTTTCTTCGCGGGAGACAGATCAGCAGGTATGTTCATGACAGGGTTCTTCCCGGTTATGATGTTCGGTCTTCCAGCAGCAGCATTCGCTATTATCCATACAGCTAAACCAGAAAGACGTAAAACGGTTGCGTCTATCTTCGTGGGTGCTGCATTTGCTTCTTTCTTGACGGGTATTACTGAACCTCTGGAATTTGCGTTCATGTTCGTTGCTCCTGTTCTTTATGGTGTGCACGTCGTATTATCCGGTATCGCAGCGTATGTTACTACCGCGCTTGGCATGAAACTTGGATTTGGTTTCTCGGCCGGTTTCATTGACTATGCGATAAACTACGGAATTTCTACAAAACCGCTGTTACTCATTCCAGTGGGTCTCGTCACCGCCTTGGTATACTATGTGTTGTTCCGCTTCCTTATTGTGAAGATGAACCTGAAAACACCGGGCCGTGAAGATGATTTTGATGATGTTGAGGTTGTAGAAGAAGAAACAACTTCTGGTGGAGCTGTATCTTCAAACAGCCGTTCTGCTCAAATCTTGACTCAACTTGGCGGACCTAGCAACATCGAATCCGTGGATGCTTGTATCACACGTCTGCGTCTTATCGTTAAAGATGAGAAGATTGTAAACGACGCCGGATTGAAAAAGCTTGGTGCTTCCGGGGTTATGAGGCTCGGCAAAGGTGCTGTTCAGGTCGTATTTGGACCACAATCCGAAGGAATCAAGGATGAAATCAAAACAATGCTGTAAAATTAGATAAGGCTAAGCAAGGCCTCTGTAAGCAGGGTGGATCAAGATCCACCCTGCTTTTTAATGTGCAAAGGGGCTTTTTCTTGGATTAAGTACGCGAATAAAACGATAACGACTCATTTGTGATGGGAATCACAAGCGGGGAGGAAGAGGCATCATACAATAAGTTTAGAGGTGTTTACCTGTAAAAGGAGGAAGCCGTATGATCGAGAAATTAACGAAACGCACTCTTGCCCTCGCCATTACAGCGGCTTTAGTCGTACTGCCGGCTTGCGGTAAGATTGGAGATCAAAATGCTATAGGTCAGGCCGGGAAAGGTCCTGTTAAGCAATTTACAGTTCACGCCCGCAGCACGGGCTATGATATGACGGAGATTAAAGTCAAGCAGGGGGATACCGTAAAGATCACGCTCAAAAACGAACAAGGCATGCACTCGCTGAAAATTAAGGGATACAATAAGGAAGTAAGAGGCGGAAAGACTATTACGTTCGTAGCGGATAAAACGGGGGAGTTTGTGTTTTCCTGTAATATCTCTTGCGGCAAAAATCATAAGGCCATGACAGGGAAGTTAATCGTCAAATAAAAGGGGAATGGGCTGAACTAAATAATCAATGCGGGCAAAATATAGACTGAGCTAATGTGAACTGATGGTGGCAAGTACGTAAAATGTTCCTTCGATCGCTGTTGGTTCCAGATTTCTTGATATTATAAATTCTTAAGGGGTAGAAATCCGGAACCAAAGGCGAACGCTCCGCTTCTGACGGAATCATTTTACTCCCTTGCCTGCATCAATTTCTAAACTCAGTCTATATAATTGATTTTTTAGTTCAGCAAGGGAGAAAAGTAAAAAAGCACCTGCAACGGCTTTCGCACGTTGCAGGTGCTTTTTTTGTTTAAAATCCCAACTCGCGTTTGGCTTCCGGTGACATCATTTCCGGGGACCAACGGGGTTCCCAGACCAGATCGACATCGACGACAGCGACGTTCAACTGATCCTCTATCACGTATTTGACGCCCCCGACAATCGTGTCATGCATCGGGCATCCCGGGGTAGTGAGTGTCATCTGTACATAAATTTGATCACCCAGATCCCGGATGTCGAAGACAAGCCCTAGATCGACAATGTTGACGCCCAGCTCGGGGTCATAAACTTCTTTTAGCATTTCGCGAATTTGTGCAGTGCGGTCCATTTTTGAGCCCTCCATAAAAATATAGTTTATTGGATCAAGGGATTAACGGGAGAAGACGAGTGCAATCAACGCAATATAGGCAAGCGAGACTAGTGAGAACAAGGCGCCGAATAAGGCAATCACCCACGAAGAGTTCAGGGCGATGCCGACCAGAACGGCCAATTGGGTGCATGCGATAAGCGTGAGCCCGAGATTTGCTTTTTTCTCATTCAACAGATCGGCCATGACCGGTGTACCCGGCTTTCCGACCTGCTTGCCGTATTTGTGGGTCCACCAAAGGAACGGAACGATCTTGGAAGCATAACAGAGAATCATAAAGGATACCCAGCCGTTCAGATAGACCCAGCCGATCATCAGCATCGTTCGTGTGTCCATCAGTTGATCAGGGGCGGTTGCAAGCTTCACCAGAAGAGCCGCGGCAAACACCGCGAACAGTTGGTTCCCGTAAATCGTCCAGCCAATTCCGGCCCCAGGATTTTTCTTATGCCGCTTATTGCGGATTTGCAGCAGGTGGATATTGTAGGCAATCAGCGCCAGCATAATGATGACCAGGGCGGTCCAGGTCAGCCATATCGTCGTCCCGATGAGGAGCGAAACAGCTCCGAGCAGTACGCCGAGATTCCATAATCCGAGCGTTACCCATTGAAGGCGGGTGTCATATTCATGCGACAAGTAAAACATCGGCAACAGCTTGTAGCTAAAGCCGGTGATCAAAAGACCGAACCAGCCGAGCGTTCCGAGCCAGATGTGTGTGTGGAACAGGTTCTCATGCGGATCGCCCAACCAGCCGGTGGCGAAGTCAAGCCCCATGGTCATGCCGGAGAGACCGGTCAGCAGCAGGTAAAAAACGGCGCAAGTAGTGCTGATTGTAATCGCATCCCACTTGGCCGCGCGGAACAAGGTACATGCCATATTCCAAACGAACAGAACCAGCCCGATAAATGCGAGAGTCGCAAATCCGGCAATCCAAGAAATCTCTCCTTGAATAAAGCCGAACAGTAACCCGAATAGTCCAATCGTAAAACAGAAGTAGTGGATATAACCCAGCCGTTCGCTATAAATCGTAGTCTGCAAAATTACGTTGATTAGCTGGTAGACTGCTCCCATAGCGAGCATGGATGCCCATCCCAGAACAAACAGATGAACGTGAAACCAGCCGGCCGGCCCCCGGATGTCATCGCCGATCCAAGCGGTCAACGACATCAGCGAGGTGGCATGGAATAATATGAATCCGAATATGCCCGTAATAATAAACAGGAAAGGGAGGCGGGACATTTTTGACACGATGTTCAACCCCCTATGCTTTTGTGATAGTTACGATAGCCGATCCATCCGGTTGTTCTTCAACAGTGAAAGGGCAGCCCAGACTGTTCAATTCCTCGATCAAAAAAACGGGTACCCGGTCATTATGGATCCGGACCTGATCTCCGGGCTTGCAGCGATTCACCGCGGCAAGCGTTCTTACCATCGGCTGCGGGGGCTCTAGGCCTCGGTTATCAAGCTCGATCAGCTTGGATTGCCGTTCCTCAGGCACGGGTCCGTTGCACTCTGTTGATGCTTGGTTTATCGTATCCTGGGAAGCAAGGTCCTCGGAATTCGACTCGTCGAGCCATTGTTTATTTTTTTTGCTTACGAAGGTAGTAATCCAGTGCTCCTTGTCATCCTGCTGGACGGCTTTTCCGACGAGGCCTTTCATTTTGAGGAAGCCCAACAATGGAGTTGGCTTGAACGTGGCGTGCAAGACAAAAATATCGTCCGATTCCAGCGTTTTGACGGTATCCATAATGAGCTGGAACGGCTCCAGCTTGTTACGTAGCTGCTCTCTAACATCCAATTCAACGATTTTGGCATCTTTTCGATCCATCATGAATCACCTCTTCTTCATTATAAAACGCACATTCAGACCCATTGTGATTTCTGTCACATGTATTTCTGGTTTAGAAAGCTTGACTCTTGTTAATGGCTCATGGTGGATGGCTCTCCGTGATCCTTACCGTCCGCGGTAACCCGCAAAATGGCCGACGCTCCTTTGTTGGCGTCTTTCAATTGATGGGTCAAGATCGGATAGTCGCCTTCTTCGGTTACGGTAAATTCGACAACCGCTCCGCCGCCTGCCGGAATCATGGCCGTTTGCAGCCCGAACATCAAGTTTTTCGGATTTCCGTCGATATACACCCGGTCCATCGTGGTGCCGACGACATGGAAGGAGGACACTTCGTTAGGTCCTACGTTGGCGACGTACAATCTGACTTGATCCCCAACTTTGGCGAGCAGAGGGTGTTCCTTGAGCGTAAAGTCATCACCGTTAAAAACGACATATTCCGGCGGTTCATTCATGAACGCCTCTTCGTCATGCTCTCTGTACCACTCGCTTTGAACGATTGTATACTCCCGGTCGATCTCGGCGTCGCTTTCATACCCGGCCTTCGGTTCGACGATGATCATTCCGTACATTCCGTTGCCTACATGGAGCAGAACCGGACTTGTACCGCAGTGGTACATAAAGACGCCGGGCGTCGTAGCCGGATAAGAAAAAGTTCCTTGTTCATTCGGCATCACGTCGATGAATTTTTTGCTCGGGGCTGCATGAACTGCATGGAAATCCATCGAATGGGGCATGTCGGGGTCCATGTTTTTCAGCGTGAAATCGAGCGTATCCCCTTCTTTGACCCGAATTACCGGGCCAGGCACCGTGCCGTTAAAGGTCCATGCGTTATAGAAAACCCCTTCCGAAATTTCCACATTGGTCACTTGGGCTGTCATTTCTATATGGACAGTCTGTCCGTCACGCCGGATGACCGGCTCAACCGGAGGTTGATTAACCACAGCAACTTCTTGCTCGGAGCCCGTTTCTTCGGCCGGAATAGCCGGGGAGGGGTACCAGACCGCCAGGATGATGACCAGACAGGAAAGGACCAGAAAGGCGGGTTTTGCATATTTCATAGGCGCAGCTCCTTTCACGGAGAGATATTTAAATTTTTATATTTTAAGACTAAAGGCAAACCGAAATAGCCCTTGTGACGGAAAGCACATTTATACGCATGTCGAAAAATCGTAACAATTGAGGCCAAATATTAGCCTGTTAATATTATTTCAACATATGAAAAATTCACAATAGAAAAATAATATTTTTCACGTATCTAGCCACTATTGTGAAATTTTCACAGTTGAGCTATATTGTTCTTGTAACGGGAGGTGTCAACATGGCATTTATGATCGCCCAAAGGGCATATATCAAGCTATTTTTAATTACAAAAGTGGAGCAGCGCCGGGGATACGGTTATCAAATGCTTGAGGAGTTGAAGCAAGAATTCGCGCCGTTCGGTTACGTTCCTCCGCAAAGCGAAATTTATCGGGCTCTGCACGAATTAGTGCAGGAAGGCGTATTATTTCGGACCAAGCAGCTTAAAGGCAGCGATCCCAGCGTGGATTTCCAGGAGATTGTGCTGTATCAATTTACGGATGACGGTACGGAGAAAGCCGAACTTTACAAAAAGCAGGTGAAAACGGATCTGGATCGCTGCATCGGGATGTTGAATAAGGCAGTAAGGGATAATTATTAGAACAGCATTTAATTCCGACAAAGTTAGTATTGATTAATAATTGCACATCTTGTAAGATTAGTGAAACGAACTTCACAACTTCATAATTGTGGGAATAGGTGCTTCAGCCGCGGTTGAAGCTTAAAAGGGAAGTCCGGTGCAAATGCCGGCGCGGTCCCGCCACTGTAACAGAGAAGCCGAGATGCAATCATAGCCACTGGTGTTCAAGAACACTGGGAAGGCAGCATCGGGTGATGATTCTGAAGCCAGGAGACCTGCCTATTCTAGCAACACTGCTGTACCTACGGGAGATAGGGAGGTGTTAAAGATGAAAGCCATCGCACATATACACGAAGGTCCTCTTTAGCATTGACTAGAGAGGGCCTTTTTTGCGCACCGCGAGGACATAGGAAATGCATAGCTTTGTTAAATTTTAAAGGGAAAAAGGGGAGAATTCGATGAGTAAGTATGTCAGTAGTAATCTAGGCTTTCCAAGAATCGGCAGAGAACGGGAATGGAAAAAAGCGATTGAAGCGTTCTGGAACGGGAAAATTAACGAGGGGGAGCTTCACGACCGCCTTTCCGATATTCGCAGGACTCATTGGAGACTTCAGCAGGAAAAAGGGATCGAGCTGATCCCGGTAGGTGATTTTTCGTATTATGATCAGGTCCTGGATATGACGGTGATGTTCGGACTGGTTCCGGAGCGTTTTGAATATAAAGGCGGCCCGGTACCGCTCGCCACGTATTATGCCATAGCGAGAGGCAATGAATCGGCCGCAGCGAGCGAAATGACGAAATGGTTCAATACGAACTACCATTATATTGTTCCTGAGCTTGGCGGAAGGGAACCAGAATTGACGAAAAACACACCGCTGGAAGCTTATCGCGAAGCCAAGTCTGAGCTTGGCATCGAGGGGAAACCTGTGCTGCTCGGATTGTACACGTTTTTGAAGCTGTCCAAGGGGACACCTTCCTTTAGTATCGAGGAATGGAGCCGCAAATTACTGCCCTTGTACGTGCAGGTCTTGCGTGAACTGCAGGAAGAAGGAGCATCCTGGGTACAAATCGATGAGCCTGCGCTGGTTACCTCTGTATCGGATGAGGATTTGGAGCTGGTTCAAGAAATTTATGGAGCGATTGCACAAGAAGTTCCGGGACTGGCGGTTTTATTGCAAACCTATTTCGATTCGGCGGAACGTTACGAGCAAATCGTGAGTCTTCCGGTAAAAGGAATCGGTCTCGATTTCGTGCACGGTAAAGCGGGGAACCTTGAGGCGCTTCGTCAATATGGATTCCCGGCGGACAAAACGCTCGGAATAGGACTGATCGATGGCCGCAATATCTGGCGGACCGATCTTCCCGAAGCGCAAGTATTATTAGAAGCGATTGCCGCATTGATTCCGGGTTCCTCTGAATACATCATTCAACCTTCATGCAGCCTGCTGCATGTACCGGTATCGGCACAAGCGGAGAATGGACTGCCTTCCGTCCTTCAAGAATCGTTAGCTTTCGCGGAAGAAAAGCTGGATGAAATTAACGCTTTATCCATTGCAGCGAAGACAGGAGATGCTCCAGCTCTGTTCGCTAAGAGCAAGGAGGCTTTACAACGATTGGCCGGCGATGCATCACGCAGCCGGAGAGAAGTTCAGGAAGCGGTGAGCACCATCTCTGTCCAGCCATCGGAACGAAGCAGCGTTTTTTCCAGCCGTCGCTTGAAACAACAGGCCAAATGGAATTTGCCGCTGTTGCCAACGACGACGATCGGCAGCTTTCCGCAAACCGCAGAGGTTCGTGCTGCCAGACAAAAATGGCGCAAGGGCGAATGGTCAACAGAGAAATATGATGAGTTCGTCGCGGCGGAGATCAAGAAGTGGATTGACATTCAGGAAGAAATCGGACTGGACGTGCTTGTCCATGGGGAATTCGAGCGCACGGATATGGTTGAGTTTTTCGGGGAAAAGCTTCCCGGTTTCGCATTTACTCGCGGGGGCTGGGTTCAATCGTATGGAACGCGCTGTGTGAAGCCTCCTCTGATTTATGGCGATGTGGAATTCGACCGGCCGATGACGGTAAAAGAAACGGCGTTCGCTCAGTCGCTGACCTCCAAACCGGTGAAAGGGATGCTGACCGGTCCGGTCACGATTCTAAACTGGTCCTTTGTTCGCAGCGATATATCCAGAGAGACCGTGGCATACCAGATCGCGCTCGCGCTTCGCAAGGAAGTGGAGGCACTGGAGGAAGCCGGGATCACAATGATCCAGGTCGACGAGCCGGCGCTTCGGGAAGGATTTCCGCTTAAACCGAAAGATAGAAGCGCTTATCTGGATTGGGCGGTTAAGGCGTTCAAGATCTCTACCTCAACGGTGCGGGAGACGACACAGATCCACACGCATATGTGCTATTGCGAATTCCATGATATGCTGGATTCCATTCAGGCACTGGATGCCGATGTGATTTCCATCGAAACTTCACGGAGCCACGGCGAGCTCATTCGCAGCTTTGAAGAGAATACGTACCCGCTTGGCATCGGGCTAGGGGTGTATGATATTCACAGTCCCCGGGTACCTTCCGAAGAGGAGATGGTCGCGATGATCTCCCGGGCGCTTCAGGTATTGGATCCCGAACTATTCTGGATCAACCCGGATTGCGGTCTTAAAACAAGAGGCCAGGAGGAAACTGTAGCGGCCTTGAAAAATATGGCTTCCGCAGCTCAACGCAGCAGGAATTCTCTTGCTTCAGCGAGTTTGGGGATATAACTATAGTAAAAATCTTCATTTGACAGGCCGATTTCCATCCTGTACTATAAATAATATAGTACTAGAATAATAGTTAGTATATAGACACCAGGAGGGAAATCTATAATGTCACATGTATTATTTATTAAAGCAAATAACCGTCCGGTTGATCAATCGGTCACAGTTAAACTTTATGAAAGTTTCTTAAAAACGTATAAAGAAACTCATCCGGATGACTTGGTCACCGAGCTGAACTTGTTCGAAGCGGATCTGCCGTACTATGACAACGATATGCTGACCGGCTTGTTCAAACTGGGTAAAGATATTCCTACGACTCCGGAGGAACAGAAAGCGGCCGATCTGGCGAATACTTACCTGGATCAATTTCTTGGCGCCGACAAAGTGGTTTTCGCGTTCCCGCTTTGGAACTTCACGATTCCGGCACAGTTGCTCACTTACATGTTCTACTTGAACCAAGCTGGCAAAACGTTTAAATATACGGCTGAAGGTCCGGTTGGGCTCGTAGGCGACAAGAAAGTAGCTTTGTTGCAAGCACGCGGCGGAGTTTACTCCGAAGGACCGATGGCGGACATGGAAATGTCGATGAAATACGTGACCACATCGCTTGCATTCTGGGGAATCACGAACCCGGAAACCGTGATTGTTGAAGGTCACAACCAGTTTCCTGACCGCGCCGAAGCTATCGTTATGGACGGCGTAAAACGTGCTGCTGATCTGGCCGCCAAGTTCTAATTAAATACGCGGAGGCAGTTTTAACCTCTGAATCAAAGGGCTATTCTGACATGGCGAGCGATCGTCACCTGCAGAATAGCCCTTTTTATAATGAGCGAAGATATTTTCAGTTTAAATGCAAAATCAAATGGCAAATGGGTTATAGTCCATACAAGGATAAACGGAGTTACATAGTATGTTTGTGTAATCTAATTACTCTTGAGGAGGGGAAATTAATGGGTGAATGCAATGGTGGAGGATACGGTGGCGTGTTTACATCGACTGCAACAATTTTAGTTCTTTACATCTTGTTGGTCATTGTTCTTAGAACGTTCTAAGTAGATAACAAAGTAATAACGAGCAATTCATATAGCACTAAGGTTAGAATGAGTTCATCATCGTTGTTAAAAGGACTTCCCCAAAATGCACGTTGTGTTCCATGATAGGGGTTGCGTACTGCTAAGTACAATATGCCCCTGTTACAATTAACGATTCTACCTACGAACGTTTGACCGTCTAACGTGTCAATTTTAACGACCTTGTTTGCATGCAGGTTGCAGATTTGGTGAACCCGATTTCTTGCATCGTGCAAGTTTTGAACCAGATGTTTGTCAGCCTGATAGAGCACATTATGCTGGTAACTTCCATGTTGAAGACTCATGATCAGCGATTCCTCCTTTGTATAAGTAATCTATACTATGCTTTGCAGCAAAGCTTCGTTCATCATTACAGAAAATGTATAAATGAAGCTTGTGGCAGTAGTGGACTCGACCCGCGAGTTCCTGCTGCCACTGTTATTTTGAGAAGGATATTAATTTTTTAATAGAGTAATAGACTCCCGTTACTTTATTTTCCCGCCAAAATATCATATTGCGAACACTAGTTCTTGTCCGATATAATGAAAATACATATTTTACGATAAACCCGATGCTATAATGACCTGAGACATCAAGAAACGACTTGGAGGACTTACATATGCTTCAGAAAACACACAGCCTGGCCGGCTTATTGACGGCCGAGTGCGTACTGTCTTATTATCACCAGCCATTACTTACATGGGAGGCGGGCGCGGCCTTGCTTCTGGGATGCCTGGTCGGACCGTTGGCCGATATCGACAAGAAAGGCTCTACCATGGCGAAGATATTACTTCCGGTATCTTGGATTTTGCATTTGCTTAAAGTTAAGCATCGGACGCTGACACATTCGCTTCTATTTATATTGTTGTTGACCAGCTTGTCGACGGCGATGCCGGAATTGTTGTTCTGGACGTTTATCCTTGCTTACGGATCGCACTCATTAATCGATATGCTCAATGAGCAGGGAGTCGCCCTGTTCTGGCCATGGAAACGTAAAATTCGTCTTCTTCCGAAATTTATGGCGATCGACACCGGTTCCTTTGCTGAAGGCATCTTCCGCTTAGCTTTGGGGGCAGCTGTGATTATTTATCCGATCCTGAGCGGGAGCTTGCGGTGGATGTGATTTGAAGGGCGTACCCGCTCTGTTTGAGCGGGAAAAATGCTTGGCAACTCCTCCGTTGTTGACTATGATGGTGGAAGAATATTTTTCCAATCATTCCTGTTGAGGAGGGGTACTTTGGATTATTTGCCTACATCCTTAGGCGACACGCGTCTGGCAGCCCGAAGAGGACCGTTTAAATGGCTGCAGAGTGCATTAATTATTCTGTGCATCGCAGGCGCAATTCTTATCGGTTTGCTGCAGATCAAGGCTCCGAAATCTGCGAATTTGAACGCACCGCCTGAAGATTTCTCTGCGGCCCGTGCCATGAAACAGCTTGAAATCATCGCCGAAGAACCGCATCCAGTAGGCTCGGCAGCCCATGATACCGTGCGAGATTACTTAATGTCGGAACTGAAGGGACTCGGTTTAACACCGGAAATACATAAAAGTCAGGCGGTATTGAACGGAGCGGGGATGGTCAATCTCGAAAATATCGTAACCCGGATTCCAGGCACTGCGAACACCAAGCCGGTCATGATTGCCGCGCATTACGATTCGGTGCCGGCAGCACCAGGGGCAGCGGACGACGGAGCAGCGATTGCCGCCATGCTGGAAACGGTTCGCGCTTTGCAAACCTCCGGTCCCTTGAAGAACGACTTGATCTTGCTCATGACGGATGGAGAAGAACTGGGTTTGACCGGGGCCAGAGCGTTTATGGCGGAACATCCGTGGGCAGGAGAGCCGGGAGTTGTCCTGAACTTTGAGGCCCGCGGGAATCGAGGTCCGTCGTTTATGTTCGAGACGAGTGACCGGAACGGGTGGCTGATCTCCGAATTCATCAAGGCCGCACCGAATCCTATCGGATACTCTCTGATATACAATGTTTACAAATTGATGCCGAACGACACGGATATGACCGTGTTTAAAGAAGGAGGATTAGCAGGGCTGAATTTTGCTTTCGGCATGGGAGCTAATGCTTATCATGACGAGTTGGATACGCCGGAGAATCTGGATCAGGCGAGTCTTCAACATCATGGCGAATATATGCTTAGTTTAACCCGGCATTTCGGAGACCTGAATTTGAAGGATGTTCGCCAAGAGGATGCTGTCTATTTTAATATTTTCGGCTGGAAAATGGTCCACTACCCTCAGTCCTGGGCAATCTGGATCCTGGCCTTTACAGTATTACTGTATGTGCTGACTTTATGGCACGGGATGAGCCGCCGCAAAATCAGTCTTAAAGGCACATTGGGCGGTGCTGCCATCTTTCTCCTGCTGCTTGGAGTGGTATACGGCGTTGCAGCACTTGCATGGAGCCTTGTGCGCAGCAGCGTCAGCCGGGAGCAGTTACGAGTCATCGGGCTGGACCCGATAATTAGCGTTTATTGGTTTGCCGGATTCTTGGCGGTTACAATCGGTATCATATGGCTGTTGATCCGGTGGATTTCCAGATACAACCATGCGGAGAATGTCTGGAGCGGGACATTGTTGGTTTGGCTGCTGCTTAGCGCGGCAACTTGTTTATATTTGCCTGGCGGAAGCTATTTGTTCGTGTGGCCGCTGATTTTCAGCTTAATCGGCCTGAACCTGTCGATGCTCAGACGAATTAACGATTCGGGCTGGACATCCGCGATCTTTGCGGCTCCCGGATTTATTCTTTTTACGCCGATTTGTTATATGGTATTTGTAATGATGACCTTGATGATGGCCGGTGAACTGATGGTATTTGCAACAATAGCCCTATCGCTCGTATTTCCCGTCTTTTGCACCAAGGAACAACGGAGGAAGATCAAGCAAGCAGCGAACAAATCCTTCCCGTAAAATGTGTATTGTTTTTTGTTGTGAGATGAAACTATCGGACGTCAACCTCGTATCATTAAATAGTCGTTTATTTGGAAAGGATGGGTCAGTGTGGAGAACAGCATGAATGTTAAAATGTTTGAGAAAATGTCTGACGGAAATATTGAACAAATTGACCAGCGCGCATGGAGTCCGGCGATGATCACGGCGCTGGAGCATGTAAATTATATCGTCGTGGGCGGACGTGAATTTGAAACGGTGGAAGGCCGGTTGAACGTAGACGAGGGGATACTGGAGCTATTGCTCGTACCGGTTCGGAACGAGTAGGCTCCGAAAGGAGGAACTGTTTTGACTAACGAAGAGAACAAGAAGAAAGAAGAAGGTACATCGAAGCTGTTTACACCGGATGGCAAGCCGCTCCGGGTATTATCGACTTCCCTAGGGATTGCGTTGCTGGCGAACGCATTTTTAGTTCCTGGCGGTGCTGTTACGGCCGCTGGCAGCGACGCTGCCGGAGATGAACCTAAACTCGTGGCTTGGTCCAATGAAGAAGTAAAGGCGTATTTTGATAAGAACGTCGATTGGAATCTCCCGCTGCCGCTCGCGGAACAAGGCGAGCAACAGGAGGAAGACACGGGAGGAACGGGCGCGGCTTCAGGCGGAACGACGGTTATCAACAATTATGGTGGCTATGGAACCGGCTTCGGCTGGGACGATATGCTGCTGTATCATTTGCTGTTTAACAGCGGTTCGAATTATTCCTCAAGCGGCTGGCATAAAAGCCGTGGCGGATATTACACCGGAACGAATACGGCATATAAGCCTCGTTCCTATTCCAGCGGTACTTTCCAGAACAAGCCGGTAGCAGGCTCGGTCGTGCCGCCTAAAACGTCGACTTCTACAAAGGGATCGATTGTTAGACGCTCCACGTCGTCGAGCCCGGGAGGCATCGGGGGCAAATCCAGCGGACTGGGATCTTCGTCATCCAGCTCGAAATCCAGCACGAAGAGCTCCGTTTCAGGATCGTCCAGTTCCAAATCAAGTTCGAGTAAAGGGTTCTTCGGAGGATGACCGGTCAAGCGTTTGAAGTTATTGGTACTCCGCATAGCGACCGGGAATCCCGCGTAAAGCAGCTTTTTGAGCTGGGTTTTACCTGGGCTGATATAGAGGATGAAGAGTATTGGATCGATCAGATTGTACTCATGAAGCAGCCGCTGTATGAAGAGTTGGAGAAAGCGGCAACAGCGTTATGGGGAATTCTGGACAAAGCGGTCCGCTATGTTCATCGACGTCCGGATCTTTATGAATTGCTGGGCATTCCGCCGGTGATGTGGGAATTGCTGGATCAAACTGAGCTGGCGGAACCCGGGTTGATCAGCCGGTATGCGCGATTCGACTTTGCGATATCCAATGACGGCAGCATCAAGCTTCTCGAATTGAATGCAGATACGCCGACGGGTTATGTGGAATCTTCTATAGCTACGCCTTGGATTCTGGAACAGGCTGGATTATCATCTCCGAATAAGGGGATGAAGGATTTGGTTGCCGCCGCATGGGCGGTGGAACAACCGGATACTGCAGCATGTGTGGCTTATGGCCAACATATGGAGGATTCCGGGACAATTGAAGCGCTTGTCCGCCACAGCGGACGGGAAATGACGTGCGAGGATTGTCTGGAGCTTTGGTTTGATGACGGCTATTTAAAGAACAAATCCGGGGAAATCATCCGGAGGATGTTTGCTCTTTATCCGAAGGAATGGATGGCCGTAGACGATGCCGGAGAAGCCATGGCGTTTGCGATTGAGACGGAGAGGCTTACGCTGTTTAATCCTCCGCACAGCCTTTTGCTGCAATCGAAAGGTTTATTGGCAGCCGTGTGGGGGCTGTATGAACTTGGCCTGCTGTTCAATGAGAAGGAAAGAGAAGCCATCTCGGCTTATGTACTGCCTACTTACAATAAGCCGGTTTTCTCGGGCAGCTTTGTGTCCAAATCGATGTTTGGGCGCGAGGGCGGTTCGGTGCGCATGTATGACGCTGAAGGTCAATTGGAAATCGAAGATCAAGAAGGCTTCGACAGCAGTGTGCTGTTTCCGTCGGTGTACCAGAAACGGGCTGAGCTGGCGAAAATCAATACGGCTGTAGGAGAACTTCATTTACTGACCGGCATGTTTGTTATCAACGGGACTCCCTGCGGCCTGTTGGGCAGAGCGGGCGGCCCCATCACGGGCAATGCCAGTCATTTTATAGCGATGGGAGTGAAATAAATGCGAAACAAAAGAGCGCTTTGGCTATTATTGGCCGGGGTTCTGCTGTTGGTGCTTAGCGCCTGCGGTAACTCAACCAGCGTATTTCATACCGACTCCGGCTCGGAAACTTCTTTGTCGACGGTACGCGTACCTTGGGATTATCGCATTCAGGAAGGAACCGTCGGAGATCTGATCGGAAGCGATATGACGGTTCTGCCTGACAATGAACTGCTGCCGAATGACGGCAATTACGCAACCGGGGACAAAGTTTGGGTGTTGCAGTTTATGGATGCAGAATTGACCACGGACGAAAACCAGAAGAATGAAGTCCGGTTATCGGCCTGGAATACGATTAAATCGTATCCCGATAAGACCGCGGCGGATAAGGATATCGCCGAATTGAAAGTGTCCGTCACGACCGATGTCGATCTGGTTGGTGTGTATAAGACCGAATACCAGAAAAAGACGAGAAATTTCGCCGTGCTGGAGCTGCCGACCGGCAACCGGATCAAGCAGCCGATTGATGACGCGCGATATAAAGACCTGGAGAAGAAGAAGACAGCTTCCGTCGTGCTTGAGGAAGTGCATGATTTTGCCGATTATGATTCGGCCTTTGCGAAATTTAGGGGGTGGGCGAAGTAATGGTATTTATAAATATTATAGTGAGCGTAATTGTCATTATCGGGCTGCAATTGCTGGGCATGGTGATTTTTAGCTGGATGACGCCGTATAAAGACATGGAAGAATTGAAAAAAGGTAACAAGGCGGCCGCTTTAGCTATGGGCGGAAAGTTTATTGGTACGGCCATTATTTTGGGCGTAGCTGCGTACACAAACACGTCGATCTGGTTTATGATCCTATGGTTTGCTGTCGGATACGTATGCCTTATCGCAGCCTATTGGATCTTCGAACTGGTGACCCCAGGGTTTAAAGTATCCGATCATTTGCAGCAAGGAAATGTGGCCGTGGGGCTCTTTCTTTGTCTTGTATTTATCGGGACTGCCTTTGCGGTCAGCAGCCTCATCATCTAAGGGTCAACCAGGGAGAGGGGCAGGCCAGTGCATTTTTTTCTTAGATTTACCACGAAATTAATGCGTTTACGGAAAACGTCAATCGCTTTGATCATTCTCGGTTTTATCGTTGCCAGCGCGACCATCGCTTTTCTGCTGGAACCGGGTACCTTCGGAAACTGGTTTAATGCGCTGTACTGGGTTATGACAACGATGGCGACCGTAGGCTATGGTGATTATTTTGCGAAGACGGAATTCGGCAAAGCATTTACAATTTTTTTATACATTTTTGGCATCGGCCTGCTCAGTTTGGTTATCGGGAAGGTCATCGATTCTCTGGGCAGCCTTCAACGGCAGAGAGGAGCCGGGACTTTGAACTTTCATGGCGAGGAACATGTCCTGTTGATAAACTGGAGCAAAAAAGCGCAATCGGCGGTAGATGAAATTTTGTGCTACTCCCCGAAAAGCCAAATTGTGATCATCGATGAATCCAATCAACATCCATTGGAGCATCTGCATCAGGTTCATTTCGTCTCTGGAGATCCAGCGGCAGATGATATTCTGGAGAAGGCGAACATTTCAAAAGCGAGAGCGGCTATTATATTTGCGGATTCGCGGATCGAAGAAGCGTCGCTGATTGACGGGAAATCTCTGCTCATCGCCTCCAGCATCGAGCGGCTTGCGCCGCATGTACATACAACGGTAGAGATCACGCAGGAAAAAAATATTCAGAATTTCCGTTATGTTCAGGTCAATGAATTTGTCTTGTCGCATGACGCCATTTCAAGACTGGCCGTAAGGTCGGCACTGCAGGAAGGTAATTCGGATGTGATTCGTCAGTTGCTTAGCCGTCAGCATGGTGATGATATTTATGAAGTCAAGGTTCAGCAAGGCTGGAAAACTTATCGGGATGCTTTTCAGGATTTGTTGAGTCAGGGAGCGACCTTGCTTGCCGATCGCAATGATCTGGGGATCAACCGGAAACTGGATCAGCTAATCCCCCCGGATGCACGGTTATATATTGTTTCGGACGAGACGACTTACCGGCGTATTGCCGGACTATAAACCAATTTCAATTCATTACCCCCGGTCCTAGGAGCGGGTTTTTTTTATGATTAAAGACTTTATTAGATTTGCGGGTAAAGTAGAGTAAAGTGCATTTGCGCAAAACCGCGGAATACACTTATACTCACTCTATAATGTTTAAGGAGAGGTATTATGGAGCAGATCGATTTGGAAATGATTTTTAAGCTATGCATGGCATTATTATTCGGTCTGTTTATCGGTATTGACCGTCAATTGAAACAGAAGCCGCTGGGGATCAAAACGAGTATGGTCATATGTATCGCGAGCTGCCTGGTTACGATCGTCTCGATCGAAGCCTTTGAAAAGTTCGCCGGTCCGGATCACCCGAATATGGACCCGATGCGTCTGGCCGCGCAAATTGTCAGCGGGATCGGTTTTCTAGGGGCCGGAGCGATTCTTCGGAGAAGTAATGAGGGAATCTCCGGCCTGACGTCGGCCGCGATGATTTGGGCCGCCTCCGGGATCGGGATTGCGATCGGAACAGGCTTCTATATAGAGGCTGCTCTAGCGGTCATTCTGCTGATTCTGTCGGTCAACTTTATTCCTTATTTGATCAAATGGATCGGGCCCTACAAGTTGAATCAGCGCGACGTATCCATCAAGGTCGTGATGGGGGATCACGGAGATGTGGCGGAGCTCATCCGGATTATCGAGCGTAAGGATGGTACCGGCCCGGGAGCGAAAAGAAACCAGCACCGGATTCGGCGCTTGAAAATTAAAGATCTTGAGGAAGGCCGTCAACGGGTAGATATGGTCATCTCCGCATCGGAAAGGGAATACACCACCGAAATTTATCATTTTGTGCGGCATATCGATCATGTCATCAGCGTTGAGGTAGAAAATCTTTAAATTCGATTTCATGCTGTTTACATTCAGTTTAAATACTTAGTTTATCCTTTCCCTATACTAGATAAGGAATGGAGAGGGGAAAATAAACATGGCATTGAATGGAACGGCAGAAGCCATTGAGTCGTCTGGATCGAATGCATCAGATAAATCAAATAAAGGGGCCTTTTTCCGCTTGATGCGGGAAACAAAACCGTCGATAGGACTTTTGACAACGGCAGTGCTGCTTAGCGTAGTTTCCACGTTGGTCGGGCTGGTCATCCCGATGTTTACAAAAAATCTGGTTGACGGTTTTTCGTTGGCCGCTTTGGACCGGACTCAAATTATCGCCCTGGTTGCCGCATTCGCGGGTCAAACGCTCGCGTCGGGCTTGGGGATTTTTCTGCTGAATTATATCGGTCAGAAGATGGTTGCTTCGCTGAGGGACCGTTTGTGGAAAAAGCTGCTGGTCCTGCCGGTGTCTTATTTTGACAATAACCGGACCGGGGAATCCGTAAGCCGGATGACCAATGATACGGGTGTGATCAAGACTCTGATCTCCGAGCACGTCGCCGGTTTTTTCAGCGGCATTATTTCCATAATCGGTTCGATCATTGTATTGCTGTATTTAAACTGGAAGATGACGGTGATCATGTTCATCGTCATTCCTCTAGCTGCGTTGGTTCTTTATCCGCTGGGGCGGAAAATGTACAAAATATCCGTCGGAATGCAGGATGAGACGGCTTCGTTTACGGCTACCCTCAGCCAGGTGTTGTCGGAAATCCGCTTGGTCAAAGCTTCCAACGCCGAGCCCAGAGAATATGCCAGCGGAAGCAAAGGCATTACTGGCCTGCTGAAATTCGGAGTGAAGGAAGGGCTGGTGATGGCCTGGATCAGTCCGCTCATATCCGTCGTGATGATGATGCTATTGGTCGTTGTCATTGGATATGGGGGAATGCAGGTGTCTTCCGGGGCGTTGACGGCAGGGGAACTGGTTGCGTTTATATTGTACCTGATTCAGATCGTCATGCCGATGACGCAGCTAACGACCTTTTTCACCCAATTGCAAAAAGCAAAGGGCGCCACAGAGCGGATCATGGAAACGTTGGAAGCGGAGGAGGAAGCCTTCGATACTGGCAAAGAAGTCGATTATGCCAACCGTCCGGTAACGATCGAAGATCTTTCTTTTGGTTACAAGGAAGAAGAACCTGTGCTAAAGGAAGTCAGCTTCCGCATGGAACCGGGTACGGTGACGGCTGTGGTTGGTCCGAGCGGCGGAGGGAAAACGACGCTGTTCTCGATGCTCGAGCGGTTCTACCTCCCTCATGAAGGACGAATTCTGCTAGGCACGGAGCCGATCGATAGCTTCTCGCTGCGGTCCTGGCGCTCAATAATCGGATATGTGTCCCAGGATAGTCCAATGATTGCGGGCACGATCCGGGAGAATCTTTGCTACGGAGTCGAGCGCAGCGTAAGTGACGAAGAGCTCCGGCAAGCGGCGGAAATGGCTTATGCCGACGGGTTTATCGCTGAGCTGCCGAACGCGTATGACACCGATGTAGGCGAGCGGGGCGTCAAGCTGTCCGGAGGCCAGCGCCAGCGGATCGCGATTGCCCGGGCGCTGCTGCGCGATCCGAAGATCCTGATGCTCGATGAGGCGACATCCAGCCTGGACAGCCGCTCGGAACAGGTCGTTCAGCAAGCGCTGAATAACCTGATGGCGGGTCGTACAACGATCGTGATTGCGCATCGCTTGTCGACGGTCGTTGGGGCGGATCAGATCATCTTCGTAGAGAAAGGGACGGTCACCGGCCGGGGAACGCATGACGAATTGCTGAAGAATCACGAAATGTACCGGGAATTCGCGGCGCAGCAGCTGCAAATTGCCGAAGGTATTTTAGATGAAGCAAGGGACTGAGAGTTATGCCTAAAATACTTATTGTTGATGATGATCCGCATATCCGCGAGCTTGTGCGGGTCTTTCTGGAGGAAGCGGGGATGGAAGCGGATGAGGCGGAGAATGGTTTGAAAGCTCTCGCCTCTCTGGAACAAGAGAAGGCCGACTTGGTCATTCTCGATGTAATGATGCCCGGGATGGACGGCTGGGAACTGTGCCAGGAGCTTCAGCGGCTGTATGAAATGCCTGTTCTGATGCTGACCGCCAAGGGAGAAACGAAGCAGATTGTGAAAGGCTTCGATCTCGGCGCGGACGATTACCTGGTTAAGCCGTTTCAGCCGGCGGAATTGATCGTTCGGGTCAAAGCGCTGCTGAAGCGATACCAGGTGATTGCTTCTCAGACCGTGGCGATCGGCAGCGTCCGTATGAATCGCCGTACTTTTGAGGCAGTGGCTGATAACGAAAAGTTCACACTGCCTTTAAAAGAATTCGAACTGTTGTTCAGGCTCGGCAGCAGCCCGGGAAGAACCTTGACTCGCGAGCAATTGATCGAGGAGATTTGGGGATACGATTTCGAAGGCAACGAGCGGACGCTTGACGTGCATATAAACCGGCTGCGCGAACGTTTTTCCGTGGATAAATACGGATTCAAGATTCGGACGATTCGCGGCCTCGGGTACCGGCTGGAGGTGGTCGGAGATTGAAAACGGGAACGGTAAAAGCTCTTAAGGTCACCTGGAATATTCTAAAGCATTTATTACAGGTGACCGCCCTCTTTTTGGTTTTGACGATTTGCTGGACAGGTGCGATTTATCTTACCAAGGCGCTCTATGGTTATACAGGGAGTCCATCCTCGGATTATGTCATTCAGCTCATCAACTTCATATTTGGGATTATCTTGTTTATATGCTGCATGCTGCTGTTCGGTATTTATTTACACCGTAAAGAAATGGCGATGTTAAAGGCAATAATCGATGCGATGCGGCGGATCTCGAAGGGCGACTTTTCGGTCAAGCTGGAGTATCGAAGCAATCAGCGGGAGTTTGAAAAGATTGCTCACAGCATTAATGAAATGGCCGGTGAACTGGGCAGAATGGAAACGATGCGGCAGGATTTCATCTCCAATGTATCGCATGAAATCCAGTCTCCGCTGACCTCCATCCAGGGTTTTTCTACAGCGTTGCGCAATCCTGCTATATCCCCGGCAAAACGGGAACATTACCTGGACATTATTGAGCGCGAGAGCCAGCGGTTGTCGCAAATGAGTGATAATCTGTTGAAGCTATCGTCTCTGGAAAGCGATCCCGGCGCATTTGCAACCGGCCGCTTTAGGCTGGACCGTCAATTGCAAGCGGTCGTGCTGGCCAGCGAGCCGCAATGGATGGCCAAAACCATACAAGTCGAGCTTGAATTGCAGGAATGCGAAATCGACGGAGCCGAAGATTTACTGAGACAGGTCTGGGTGAATTTGCTTCACAACAGCATCAAGTTTACGCCGGAGGGCGGAGCGGTTAAAATTTCGCTTCGTCCGAACAATGGCGGTATGGAGGTTGTCTTTGCCGATACCGGCATCGGGATCGGGGAAGCCGATTTGCCGCGCTTGTTCGAACGTTTCTATAAGGCCGACAAATCCCGGAACCGGAGTGTGGGAGGAAGCGGACTTGGCCTATCGATCGTAAAAAAAATCGTGGACATCCACCGGGGAGAAATTACGGTGCAGTCCGAACCGGGTCAGGGAACAAGCTTTGCGGTTACTCTTCCCGGTTCTTTGGAAAATTGAAGGATAGTTAATCTTAATAACTTCGTAATCCTTTTTTAACCTTTTATTAGTTTTAGGGGCGAGAGCTCATGGTATGATAGAATGGTGAGTTAAGCCAGGTCAAATAAAGGATGAGTAAAACAATGAGCAAACAAATTCTGATTGTCGATGATGATGAGAAGATAGCCAAGCTGATCGAAATCTACCTGCTTAATGAGGGATATGCCGTTCATCGGGCGGATAACGGACTCCTCGCACTTGAAATGATGGAGCGGGAAGAAATCGATCTGGTTGTGCTGGATATAATGATGCCGGGAATGGACGGAATTTCGGTATGCCTGAAAATCAGGGAAACCCGGACTACCCCGATCCTAATGTTAAGCGCCAAGGACGGAGACATGGATAAAATCACCGGGCTCATGACCGGGGCGGACGATTATATGGTCAAGCCGTTTAATCCATTGGAGCTGGTTGCCCGGGTGAAGTCGCTTCTGCGCAGATCCTCCTATGCGGTTCAACCCGCACCGCAGCCTCAGGATCATCTGATCAAGCTGGGGTCCCTGCAAATCGATAAAGAGACCCATACCGCTATGGTTGACGGCAGGCCGGTTAAATTGACGCCGATCGAGTTCGGCATTTTATTTTTGTTGGCTAGCCATCCAGGCCGCGTGTTCGGTTCGGAGGAGATTTTCGAGCTGATCTGGAAGGATAAATATTTCGAGAGCAACAACTCCGTTACAGTGCATATCAGCCGTCTTCGGGACAAGCTGGAGAAAGAAATGGACGGAGAGAAGCTGATCCGGACGGTTTGGGGGGTCGGCTACAAAATTGAAGGCTAGTTTAAGATTTCTTGCCTGGTTGTTTTGGACGATTGTAACCTCGCTCGTTTCCCTGCTGCTGCTGGTATTTCTGGCGAGAGCTTTCTATTTCTTCTATCCGCGGGTCACCTTCAATACGGTTATTTTGTGGGTCGGCCGAAATATCGGGTTTCCTGAAGCCTACTACCTTTCGGGCGTACCGATTATGCTGCTGTTCGCGCTTTATTTCTACCGGCGGAGCGTCCGGCGACACGAGCAGAAATACCTCAAACTGCTGATTGAGGAAGTCCATCGCGTCGAGGAAGGCTCAGCAGCTAAAATTCCGGTGGAAAACGTCGGCCAGTTAGGACAACTCGCGACGGATATCAACCGGATGGTCGAACGGCTGCGTACCTCCATGGAGGAAGAACGAAGAGCCGAGCAAACGAAGAACGAGCTGATTACGAACGTATCGCATGACCTGCGAACGCCGCTTACTTCCATTACCGGTTATTTGGGACTGATCGATCAAGACCGGTATCGCGATGAAGTGGAGCTTCGCCATTACGTCAATATGGCTTATGAAGAGTCGCTGCGCCTGAAGCAGCTGCTTCAAGACTTGTTCGAGTACACGCGGCTACAAAATAAAGAAATGAAGCTGCACAAAAGCAGAATCAATCTGGCGGAAATGCTGTACCAGATTACGGCCCATTTCGGGTGGCAGCTGCAGGAGAACAAGATGGAATGCCGCTTGTTTATGAATCAGCAGCCGTTATTCGTCATAGCCGACGGGGATAAGCTGCGCCGGGTATACGAGAACCTGATCACCAACGCTATCCGTTATGGCAGCGACGGCAGGCTGCTCGATATTCGCGGCCGCCTTGAAGGAAACGAGGTCGTCACCGAGGTGATCAACTATGGCGATCCGATCCCCGAGTCGGATCTGCCGCATTTGTTTGACCGGTTTTACCGGGTGGAAAAATCACGCGCCGCGCATACGGGGGGCTCGGGCATCGGCCTCGCGATTGCCAAACATATCGTCGATCTGCATGGCGGCGTAATTTCCGCGGAAAGCGATGACGATCGAACGGTATTTACGGTCCGGCTGCCACTGGACGTTATGGATCGGCGCCAAAATTAAAAGGAATGGATAGAAACGGCTGACCTTGGGTCAGCCGTTTTTTTGTTTTTTGTATGGATAATCACTTCATCTTTATGGGTTTTAGTTCCAGTTTAAGGAATTCGCAGTGAAATCTTAAGGGAATCTTAAGAATTTCTTATCCGGCACGCAAACTCTGGGCGGCATAATGTTAAACATAAACAACGTTTTGGATATAAAGAGGGGTTGGCAGCTTGTTTAGAAAAAAGCGTTACTTTCTACTGATTCTTATTATTCTCATAATCCTGTTTCATGACAAATTATCGTTTCAAAACGTGCAGAAGCACGGTAATGCCTTCATTCAACAAGTAGAGCAAAAATGGCGCGGCGTGCGAACCCCTGAACTGGCAGGTGTGGAAGGGCAGGCCGTACTGATTATGGACCGGGATTCCGGCGAGCTGCTGTACAGCGATAATGGAAAGAAAAAGATGTATCCGGCCAGCACTACGAAAATTTTAACTGCGCTCATTTTATTGGAGAGAAGCTCGCCGGATGATACGGTAACGGTCGGGGACGAGGTATTGCTGAGAACGTCGGACGAAAGCTCGGCCGGACTTGTGCAAGGCGAGCGATTGACGGTCAGGGATTTGACGGCGGCCATAATGCTCCCTTCGGGCAACGATGCGGCGAGAACTGCCGCCGTTTATGTGGCTGAACTGGAGACAGGGACACAGCAAAGCCCGGAACAAGCCATGTCTTATTTTGCCGAATTAATGAATGAGAAAGCGAAGAAACTCGGGGCGGTCAAGAGCCATTTTGTGAATCCGCACGGCTTGCATGACCCGGATCATTATTCGACCGCTTACGACATGGCTCTGATTGCCAGAGAAGCGATGAAGCTCGAAGAATTTAATGAAATTGTTGGGGAATCCGAATATGCAGCAGCAGCCCAAGGTCAGGGAGAGCACTTATTCCAGAACCGGAACAAGCTGTTGAACAGCAGCGGAGAATGGTTTTTTCAAGGGGCAAACGGAATTAAGACGGGATATACAGAAAAAGCCGGGTATTGTTTGGTAGGCTCGGCTACCCGGGAAGAGAGAGAACTGATCACCGTAGTGCTTCATTCCACCGAGCAGGGTGTCTGGTCAGACACGGTCAAGCTGCTCGACTACGGGTTCAGAATTTGAGGAGGGGCCATATGAATAAGTCATCTATGGATATGATCTACCGTGAATATAAGAACGATGTTTACCGTTATCTGTATTATCTTTGCCGGAATCACCACAATGCAGAGGACTTGATGCAGGAAACGTTCTACCGTGCATGCAGCCGGCTGGACAATTTGGAAGGCGGAAGAACAAAGGCGTGGCTGCTTCGTGTCGCCCATAATGCCTATATTGACAGATTGCGGAAGGAGAGCCGTTCTTCAGTGTATGAAAATGAATTTTTCCACAATGTTCCGAGCGAGGAAACCCCGGAAGCCAGCGTGCTTACAGGGGAAAGCCGGCAGGAACTGCACGCTATGCTATCGATGCTGCCTCCTAATCAGCAGCACGCCGTATTGTTATACGATATCCACGGATTTTCATATCAGGAATCGGCTGATTTGATGGGAATTCCTTTATCGCATTTTAAAATCATTCTTTACCGGGCCAGACAAAAATTAAGGAAGGGCAGAGAGACGGCCTAGTCAATCGGAAAATTTTGATGTAGGATATAGAATACAATACCGATTGGGAGGGATACGAATGATACCGCAGCGGGTTACTTTGGTCACTTTAGGCGCGTTGGATCTTGCGGCGCTTAGAGCTTTTTACACAAGATTAGGATGGGAAGACACCCCGACCAGTTCTGACGATTACTGTGTTTTCACAACGGCCGGAGTGCTGCTGAGCCTGTTCCCTTACCGAGAATTGGTGAAGGACGCCAACCTGGAAGATTCGGTCCCTGTGCCGGCGGCGGATGCAAAACCCTCATTTCGGGGGATCACGCTGGCGGTGAATGTGGAAGAGCCGGAAGAGGTTGATGCGGCCATCGAAAAAGCAAGGCAAGCCGGGGCGGTGATCCTCAAGGAGCCCGAAGAGGCATTTTGGGGCGGTCGTTCGGCCTATTTTGCCGATCCCGAGTATAATGTGTGGGAAGTTTGCTGGAATCCGTCTGCGATTTTCGACGAAACAGGCGCGATGATTTCATTTTAACGAAAGACGGAGACGCGTGTCTCTACTTTCGAGCCATATGGCAAGGCCGGGAGATCTTTCTCGGCCTTTTTTGTGTTTGCCCTGTAAGCTTTTTTGGCTTGCACACCGTTTTAAGGACCATTTAAAGTCGTTGTCTTTTAATCGGGCGGATCCTAACATGGAAATGTGAACAGGTAAATTTATTCGCATCAGCATCCATCGACTAGAAGAGGTGAATGGAATGAAAACAATAAGTGAGCTGGAGAACAAGCTGAGCACGCCCTCCGATCGGCTGATCCGGGATCTGGCAGGAGTGGAGGGGGATATTCTCGTTCTCGGGGTCGGAGGCAAGATGGGACCGAGTCTGGCGAAGCTTGCGCAACGAGGTATCCGGGAAGCCGGAAAAAACGCCAAAGTCATCGGAGTTTCCCGTTTCTCGTCGGGAACGTTACAGGAAGAGCTGGAGGCCGAGGGTATTGAGACGATCGCGGCCGATTTATTGGATGAAGAGGCGCTGTCCGGGCTGCCGGACATCCCTAATGTGATTTATATGGCCGGAAATAAATTCGGCACGACAGGCAAGGAGTATTTTACATGGGCGATGAACGCCTATTTACCGGGAAGAGTGGCCGAGAAGTTTAAGGATTCGCGAATCGTCGCTTTCTCGTCCGGCAACATTTATCCGTTCACGAAAGTTGCCCTTGGGGGAGCTTCGGAGGAGACGGCACCTTCGCCGGTGGGCGAATACGCACAGTCTTGTCTTGGCCGGGAGCGGGTGTTCGAATATTTTTCGCGTAAAAACGGGACGCCTGTTCTGAATTTCCGGTTAAATTATGCAATTGATTTGCGCTACGGGATTCTGCTAGAGGTAGCTACGGCCGTAAAAGAAGGGCGTCCGATCGATCTGAACATGGGAGTTGTGAACGTCATTTGGCAAGGAGATGCGAATGAGATGGCGATCCGTTCGCTGCTTCATTGCGGCTCCCCGCCGGTGACGCTTAACGTGACCGGGCCGGAAGCGGTGTCCGTGCGGTGGCTGGCCGAGCGCTTCGGTGAAGCCTTCGGGACGAAGCCGGTATTTACCGGAGAAGAAGGGCTGACGGCGCTGCTCAGCAATGCTTCGAATAGTCATCACCTCCTGGGCTATCCGAGCGTACCGCTGAGACAAATGATTCAGTGGACGGTGGAATGGGTCCTGGCCGGCGGGGCGACTTTAGGTAAACCGACGCATTTTCAAGAGCGGGAGGGTGCGTTTTAATGAAAGAGGCCAAGCAATTATCCCAGGCAGCTGAAGAGCTGCTTCAACGCGGGGCCGTGATCCCGGCACATCCTCTGGCCCTGAATGCCTCGCGTGAGCTGGATGAGGCCAGGCAGCGTGCTTTGACCCGGTATTATATCGCTTCGGGATCCGGAGGTATGGCGGTTGGGGTGCATTCGACCCAATTTGAAATTCGAGACCCAGGAATCGGGCTCTATGAGCCGGTGCTGCGGCTTGCGGCAGAAGAAGTGGACGCGGCCGGGCTCGAACGTCCGTTTCTGAAAATTGCAGGAATATGCGGCCCGACCGAGCAGGCCTTGGCGGAGGCGGAATTGGCGGCAAAGCTCGGCTATGATCTGGGGCTTGTGAGCATGGGCGGACTGAAGGAATGGAATGAAGACGAGCTGCTCGAAAGAATGGAAGCGATTACAAAGGTCATTCCCGTATTCGGTTTCTATCTTCAGCCTGCGGTAGGCGGCAGACGTCTTGGCTACTCGTTCTGGCGCCGGTTAGCCGAGCTGCCTGGAGTGAAGGCGATTAAAATGGCGCCGTTCAACCGCTATGAAACGATCGACGTAGTCCGGGCCGTATGCGAATCGAGTCGCAGGGACGAAGTAGCGCTGTATACCGGTAACGACGATAACATCGTCTCCGATTTGCTGACGACTTACCGTTTTCCGGTCCATGGCGAAATCGTTGAGAAGCGCATCGTCGGCGGTTTGTTAGGACATTGGGCTGTATGGACGGCCAAGGCCGTAGCGCTGATGGAAGAAATTCATGCGATTCGGGACTTGAAGGGGCCGATTCCGGTAGAGCTGTTGACGCGCGGCCAAGAGATAACGGACGTCAATGGGGCTTTGTTCGATCCGTCCCATGGATTTAGCGGCAGCATTCCGGGAATCCACGAAGTGCTTCGGCGTCAGGGCCTGCTGGAAGGGCGCTGGTGCCTGAATCCCGATGAGGAGCTGTCCCCAGGCCAGTTGGAAGAGATTGATCGTGTCTATACAGCCTACCCGCATCTTAATGATGACGAGTTCGTAAGGCGCCATTTGAAGGAGTGGCTAAGCGACCATTAAGGCATTTTGCTGAACAGAAGGGGGAGAGTTGATGAATCCGGCAATACGGCATGACAGAGTCTATTTTTGGGAGTCGTCGGATCGTTCGTTTATTGTGAATACTTGTCTGAGCGAGTGGCCGGAGGAAGCCGCTGAAGTGCTGTACCGGGCCGATCTTGCCTGCCGCAGCACGTTTATATATACGCATCGTTGGGATATGGAACGGTGTGAAACCGAGGTGGCTTTTCCGGACGGGATCAACTGGAGCTATCGCCATAACGAAGACATCGAGTGGATGGTCATGCTGAACCGGGCCAGGTATATGAGCGAGCTGGGGCAGGCCTATTGGCTGACCGGTGAAGAAAGGTACGCCGAAGCGTATATATCGCTAATGAAGGACTGGATTCGGCAAAACCCGCTGACGGAGGAGGAAGTTCTGGCTAGCCAAAGCCGGGCCTATAACGTCAAGGATACATGGCGCAAGCTGGACAGCGGAATTCGGATTGTGAATTGGCTGAAGGGTTATTATTGCGTTCGGCAATCCTCATTGTGGCAAAGCGAAGAAGAGACGTTATTCCGGGAAGCCGTTCGGCGGCACGGTATGTATCTGAATATCGCCTACACGCCGCATGACCGGCAGAGCAATTGGGGATTCCTCGAAACGAACGGCCTATTCCAGCTTGCGCTGATGTTCCCGGATATCGAGGAATCGGAGACGTGGCTGAAGCAAGCGGTGCAAAGATTGGCCGAAATGTGCCCGGTCCAGGTTTTTGAGGACGGTATGCATAACGAACAGTGTACGATGTACCACCATGAAGTGTTGCATTGTCTGTTTGAACCGGTATGGCTGGCGGAACTGAACGACGTACCGCTCCCGCCGGAGCTGCGGAATTCGCTAGACCGCATGTACAGCGCATCGCTAGCCTTGGTGCAACCGGACGGCCGCCAGCCGATGCTTGGAGACAGCGACGGAACGGATATTCGGGATGTACTGACGCGCGGAGCCGTTTTGTTCGCAAGGGGCGATCTGAAACGGATGGGATACGACAAGCTGGATTACGAGGGAATCTGGTACTACGGAGAAAAAGGCTACAAACGCTATGAGCAACTCCACATTCAAGAGCCGAAGGCTGCTTCTGTGGAATTGGCGCAAAGCGGCTACTATGTGATGAGAACCGACTGGAAGCCGGATGCCCGGTATCTGGTGTTTGACGCCGGCCATATGGATGTCATTCGGGCGCACGGGCATGACGATTTGCTGCATATCAGTCTGTTTGCTTACGGCAGAGAGTTTCTGACCGATCCGGGCCGATACACGTACATGGAAAATGATTTCAGGCGATATTTTAAGGAATCCTTGCAGCATAACACGGTAGCTGTGGACGGAGAGACGATTTCAAAGTACGTGGATTCCTGGAACTGGAATCATGTTGCCAATCCAATGGACCGTTTCTGGAGAACAGAGACGGAAAGCTACGATTATGTCCAGGCATCTCATGACGGGTACTTACGCCTGAACGATCCGGTATTGGTGCGAAGACAAATTTTATTTATTAAGCCGGATTACTGGATTGTCGTCGATACCTGCAAAAGTAATGGGGAACATGAATATACTTTGCCGTTTCATTTTGCCGAGGGATTGAACGTTGAAGTGGAAGCTGACGGAACCCTGCTTGCTTCCTCCTCGAGACAGGAGCCGGCATTGCGAATCATTCCGGTCAAGCCGGCGGAGGCGCTGGTGGATGCGTCATGGGTAGCCCGGGATTATAACCATAAAGTCACCTCGCTCAAAGCAATGTTCCGGCAAAAAGGGAGCGGGCTTTCCAAATTTGTGACCGTCCTGTATCCGTGCCGCACTCGGGACTGTGATCAGCCCGACATCTCCCGGATTGAGGTGTTGGACAGTTATGGGGATACCGTTTCCGAAGAGCTGGTAACAGCATTGACCATACAGAATGGAGCCGAACGCGTTCATGCTCTTTTTTCCCATCAAGGTCCTCGCGGGTATCAATTTGCCGGAAGGCATATAACCGGGGAAGTCCTGCTGGTGCGGGAAAATAACACCCCATCGGAGGAACATGAAGATACTTATATCGTAAAGGTCTAACGGGATCAAAACGGTTTACGGTCTTTTTAAGGACGTTGACCTTTAATTGAAGATACCTTAACTTTAGATTAAGTTCACAATTTAGTCACAAGTTTTAGAAAGCGCTTTAATTGGTGGGAAACTCAATGATTAGGGGGTCAAGTAATGAAAAGGAAGTTTAAATCATGGGGTACTTTCTTACTCAGTATAACGCTGGTATCCGCACTGCTCCTGACAGCCTGCTCCGACGGAAAGAGTAAATCGGGAGCGGGAGGAAACGGCGATAAAGGCGGAAAAGCGGAAAAGGTGGAGCTTAAGCTCGGTTTCTATTCTTCCGCCCAGTCCGATGCCAAAATGCAGGAACTGATCGACAAATTCCAATCCGAGCATCCGAATATTACGATCAAGACGGAATCATCGCCATATAATCAGTTTTTCCAGAAGCTCGACACGCAAATCGCTGCGGAAAGCGCGCCGGATCTATGGTTGTCGGATGGGGTGCTCGTACCGAAATATGCGGAGCGCGGGGTGCTGAAGGATCTGACGCCTTTGATCGAAAAAGACTTGAAAAAGGACGATTACTTCGGTCTGGATTTCAATAAAGACGCAAACGGAAAATACTGGGGCGTACCTCAGGGCATCCAGATCGCGGTGCTCTATTACAACAAGGATATGTTTGACGAAGCGAAGGTGGAGTATCCTACCGAGGATTGGACCTGGGATGACTTGAAGGCGGCGGCCGAGAAACTGACCAAGGATTCCACCGGGAAGTACGCGAATGACTCGGCTTTCGACAAAAATAAAGTGAGCCAATATGGACTTACCTTCTTCAGTATTACTGAAGGTTGGATGACGGTGCTGAAATCGTACGGAGGCGGTGTGCTGGATGAGACGCTTACGAAATCGGTGATCAATACGCCGGAGAACAAGCAGGCTTTGGACTGGATTGTGGACGGAATGCAGCGGGAGCTGTTGCCGACGCCTTCCGATTTGAAGAGCTTCCAGAGCAACATGGCGCCATTCCCGAGCAAGGCGGCCGCAATGCGGATCGGGATTTACGCCCGGACCATCGATGCTAACGCGGCGGAGCTGAACTATGATGTGACGCTGCTGCCGAAGGGACCGGACGGCAAACGCTTTTCGCCGGTCATCGCGAACTCCTGGGTCATCAATAAAAAGGCCGAAGGGGCGAAAGGCGACGCGGCTTGGGAATGGGTGAAATTCTGGGCGACGGAGGATGAAGTCCAGAAGGAATGGGCTTCCCTAGGCGAAGCGGTTCCGGTGAAAAAATCAGTGGCGAATTCCGAGGAGTTCTTAAGCGGGAAACCGGAAAATAAACAGGCGTTCCTCGACAGCTTCGAGTTTGCCGGGACGCTGGACGTCAATGCCGTATGGAGCGAATGGGTCGGAAAGTTTAACGACAATATCAACCGGGCGTTCGAAGGAGAAATTCCTGCCGATCAGGCTTTGAAACAAGCGGATACTGAGGTACAACAGGTTCTGGACGAATTCTATAAAAAGTAGGATAGGATAACATGCGCGGAGGCTTCGGCCTCCGCCCCTTAAATCGCTACAGAAAGTGTGATGAGCATGGTAGAAAACACAGGAACTGTAAAGGCTGAAAGGGGTCGCGCTATTGAGCCCAAGAAAATTCGAAGAAAAAAACTGAACAGTGACGGCAAGTGGGGGCTCCTGATGGTGACCCCTTATCTCATCCATTTTGTTGTTTTTGTACTAGGCTCGCTGCTCGCATCACTTTATTTCAGCTTCTCGGATTACGATATCCTGAATCCGCCGAAATGGAAGGGGCTGGATAACTATACGAAGCTGTTTCATGAGCCTGTGTTTTGGAAGGCCCTGTGGAACACGCTTTATTTCACGATTTTGTTTGTGCCGCTGCAAACCGTACTGGCTTTGATTTTGGCGGTAGCGCTGAACCAGAAGCTGCGTGCGTTAAAGCTGTTCCGGCTGGCGCATTTTCTCCCCGTAATCTCTTCGTGGACTGTCATCATGTATGTATCGGATGCAATCTTTAACCCTAGATTCGGGTTCGCCAATTCATTTCTGATCAAAATCGGCCTCGATCCGCAAAAATGGCTGCAGGATGAGCATCTCGTCATTCCGTTGCTGGTCATCATTGCGGTTTGGAAGGGGATCGGGTACATCATGGTAATCTTTCTGGCGGGATTGCAAAACGTTCCAAGCGATGTATATGAGGCTGCGGAAATCGATGGAGCGGGCACCTTCCGCAAGTTTTTGAACATTACGGTACCGCTTATTTCCGGTACGACGTTTCTAGTGCTCATTCTAAGTACGATTTCTACGTTCCAGGCGTTTGAACAGATCTACGTCATGACCGGAGGCGCAATGGATGCTTCTTCGGCCGGCGGACCTCATAAAGCAAGTCTCGTGCTTATGATTTATTTGTATCAGGAAGGATTCTCGTTCCTGCGCATGGGCTACGCTTCCGCGATCGCATGGGTGCTGTTCGTCATCTTGTTTGTGCTTACCGTCGTGCAAATGCTTTTGCAGAAAAAATGGGTGCATTACGAATGAGGAAGGGAGGAGTGACGTCATGAAGCTGAACCGAACCCGAAAAATTGCAGGATACACCGTCATCATTCTGAGCTCCCTGATCATGGTGATGCCTTTTCTTACTACCGTTTTTAACTCTCTAAAATCATACGCTCAATATACCAAGGTGCCGCCTCAATGGATCCCGGATCCCGTACAGTGGAACAACTACGCCGAGGTTTGGAAGCTTGGTCCGTTCGGACAGTATACGACCAATAGCGTCATCGTTACGGTGCTGTCCGTAGTCGGCGCGCTGTTCTCTTGTTCTATGGTGGCATATGCTTTTGCTAGATTGAAATTTCCGTTGAAAAATACGCTGTTCCTCGTCGTGCTTGGCACGATGATGATCCCGCCGGTCGTGCTGATCATTCCGCAGTTTGTTATTTTCAAATCTCTGCATATGCTGGACACCTTAACTCCGCTCTGGATTATCGAGTGGCTGGCCCAGCCGTTTGGCATCTTTCTGATGCGCCAGGCGTTTCTGGCTATTCCGAAGGATTATGAGGAATCGGCGAAGCTGGACGGCTGTAATCCGATCCAGATTTACTGGCGCATCTTCCTGCCCATGTGCAAACCGACGTTTGCGACCTTGGCCGTCTTCACCTTTATGACGAAGTGGAACGAGATCCTGTCGCCGGCCATTTTCCTGACTTCCAAGGAAAACTTCACTTTGCCGATCGGCATCCTGTCGATGGCCGGGCAATGGTCCGGCAACGAGCAGTACATGGTCGCCGCCGCGCTCATGAGCCTTATCCCGATCCTGCTTGTCTTCCTGTTCGCGGAGAAATATTTTGTGCAAGGCAGCAACTCTGCGGGGATCAAGTAACGGGTGTCTGGCACCGAATTCGGATGATGCTCTATGAAGTGGATTTGGAGCAGTAGGATACTGAATATAGACAATTTGCTTGTTTGAGATAAAAGTCCTCTTTGTCCACTTTTAGGTGGACATTTCAGTCATTTGTCCATGTGAGGAAGACGGGGCTAAGGGATAACAACGAAAGAATGTATGGGGGAGATACAAGAGAGAAGGAAAGTATGACTTCGCGATGAGAGGAGGTAACTATATGGTCTACCGAGTAGTATTGATTGGAGCGGGTATTATTTCGCGTAATCATCTGGAAGCGATCCGGCAGGTTGGGACGTTGGAAGCTGCGGCTGTAGCCGATACGGACGAATCCAAGGGGAAGGCTTTGGCGGAGGAGTATGGGATCTCTTTTTACCGGGATTATGAAGAAATGGTGACCAAGGAGAAGCCGGATATCGCGGTAATTGCTTTGCCTCATCATTTGCATGCCTCCTGTGCGGTATGGTGCGCCAAACAGGGTTGTCATTTGCTGCTGGAGAAGCCGATGGCGTTAAATGTTGATCAATGTGATGAAATTCTGCAAGCGGTTGCAACCGCGGGCGTCAAGTTGATGGTCGGGCATACGCAGCATTATTGGCCGGCCAATATTCAGGCGAAGCAGTTGATTGCAAGCGGCGAACTCGGCCGATTGCTGGCTGTTCACGATACCCGGCACCTCTATTACTATCGGGACAACAGACCGGACTGGTTCCTGGAAAAAGCCAAGGCCGGAGGCGGGATTCTGATGAATCTGGGCGCCCATTCCATCGACAAAATTCAATGGTTGACGGATAGCCGTGTCCATCGAGTGAAGGCTTCGGTAACCTATGAAGGACCAAGAGGCGATGTGGAGGGCAGCGGCTGTATTTTTCTGGAGACGGATAGCGGACTCAGCGGTGTTATTGTTCAATCCGGATATGAAGGACCGCCCAAGGATGAGACGGAATTGATTTTCTCCCACGGCATGGCCAAGCTGATTTCTGCAAAAGGCTTGTGGATCAGCAAGGGGGGAGAGTACGAGCAAGTGGAACCGATTCCCGAAGAGGACCCGTTTGTGCTTCAATTCAAGGACTTGCTTCAAGCGATCGGGAACGAACAGGACCCGGACAGCAGCGGCGAATATGCTAGGTCGGTCATCGCAGCGCTGGAAGCCGTTTACCGCTCGGACCGGACGGGGGTGGAACAGCATGTTTGAACCCGGGGATAAAAAGAGCGATAGAAAGCATGAACTCGTGGACCGGGGCGGGTTGGAACTAGGGGGCGACAGCATGTTTGAACCCGCGAGACGGAACCGGAAGAATGTCGCCAGAGAGGGCCGTATTCGCTTCAGCATGTGTTCAACCGGTTTGAAGCAGGCGCCGATAGAAGCGGCGCTGGATTTGGCGCAGGACCTAGGACTGCAAGGGGTGGAGCTGTGGGTAGGCCACCTGGAAAGCTACAGCAAACGCGGCGGAACGCCGGAAGACATGCGCAAACTGCTTGAGAGCCGCGGACTTGAAGTTCCGGCCATCAGCGAATATATCTATTTTTCCAAAGGGGAAGAGGAAAGGAAGGGGGAGCTGGAACGGATCCGGCGGGCGGCGGAGTGGGCCGCAGAGATTGGTTGCCCGAGGATCAGAACTTTTGCCGGACACAAAGCGTCGAGAGAAGCGCTGGCCGTGGAATGGGACGATGTGGTTTCCGGTTTGGATGAAGCATTGGACATATGCAGGGCGCAAGGAGTTCGATTGGCGGTTGAAATTCACAACAATACTTTTGCGGATACTGCAGAGAGCCTGGCGGCATTGCTGAGGGACGTATCCGGGGAAGGTCAGGGGGAAGGGCAAGGGTTGGAGCTGATTTATGACGGCTTTAATCTTTTTGTCGATTATCTGGAGCCGATTCCGGTGTTGGAGCAGTTTTTTTACGATATTCATCATGTTCATTTCAAAGATTATAGGTGGAACCATCAAGACTGGAGTCAAAGTGTGCCGGTACCGGTGCTGCAAGGGGATGCGGGTCATGCCGCAATTTTGCAAAAATTGTTGGACCTTGGGTATGAAGGATACATTTCATTCGAGTATATGGGGGACTACGAACAAGTCGTTTTAAACACGAAACGGTCACTTGCCGAGGTTAGAGATTTTGGCGAACAGTTAGAGGCTTAGTCATCCCATATATCTGATTGGGTTGTGGGTCATTGTTGACGATGCTTAAAAAAGGGAACGGGAGGTGCCGGCCATGACGATCAAGCTGCGGGTTGCGGTGATTGGGCCCCGGGATTTGGTGGAAGCTGTACTGGAATTCGGTTCTTATTTTGCGGAATTGGCTATGTTTCCGGCGCCATATCAACATGAGCGGGAAACGCTCGAGGTGGTCGACCGGATCAGGGACCAGGCGGATATTTTGCTGTTTACCGGTCCGATCCCGTACCGGATCGCGCTTGCGGCAGCTCCCGACAAGCCGATGGTACACGTTTACTATTCGGGAACAGCCCTGTATAAAGTGCTTTTCGATCTCTATCGTCAAGACGTACTGGATATGCAAAAGGGATTGAGGCTGAGCATGGATGTCCTGCAATACAACGAAGTAGAGGAACCGCTGCAGGAGATCGGCCTGCCGGTAGATGAGCTCCTGGTCAAAACCTATGAATCCGGAATGACCAACGAGGAACTGGTGTCCTATCATTATGAGTTATGGAAAAACGGCCGTGTTTCCGTGACCGTTACGTGCGTAACCTCGGTATACCAGAAGCTGAAAAAACTCGGCGTTCCCGCTTACCGGGTCGTTCCGACTCAGTCCGCCATCCGCGATTGCCTGAACCGGGCTTTGTTGGAAGGAAAAAGCGTACGCTTAAGCAGCACTCAAATCGCCGTAGGGATCATGAATATCGACAATTTTGCCAAGGTAGCCAAGGAGGCCGCCTCCGAATACGAAATCCAGCGAAAAAAAATCATCCTCCAGCAAATCCTCGTGGACTTTGGTGAAGAAACGCAGTCGCTTATTAAGTGGAGCGATTCGGATGAGGTTTCATTTATTACGACACGCGGCATTATAGAGCAGGTCACCCGCAAATTCCAGGATGCTCCCTTGCTTTTGGAGGTCATGGAACGGCTCCAGTGGAACGCCAGCATCGGGATCGGGATCGGTCGTACCGCGAACGAAGCGGAAGGCAAAGCCAAGGAGGCGCTGTTGAAGGCGAAATCCGGAGGTGGGGGAAATTGCTATTTGATTATGCAGGACGGAATCGTCTATGGTCCGCTCGGGTCGGACTTGACGCTGGAGTACTCCGCCCGCAGCGAGAATCCCGAGTTGATATCCATGGCTAAGAAAGTAGGACTCAGCGTAGGCACGATCAACAAGCTGGTGTCGCTTTGCCGCCGGCTGGGGACGTCTACTTTTACGGCTTCTCAGCTGGCTGAAGGGTTTGGAATTACGCTGCGAAGCGCGCGACGAATCATGGCGGCACTGGAGAAATATGAGATGGCGAGCATCGTCGGAGAAGAGCAGCCTGCCGGACGAGGGCGCCCGAGACAGATCTATACGCTGAATCTGGAGGAAGCGCAGTATGAATAAAGTGAATTTTCGTGAGGCCGCCGCATCGCTTGGCGAGGAAATCGTTTCGATTCGCCGCCGTCTTCATCAGGTACCTGAGCTTGGATTCAAAGAGGTGATCACCTCGGCTTTTGTCTCCGATTATTTGGAACAGTTAGGACTGGAAGTGCGCCGGGGCGTAGCCGGCACCGGGGTTGTCGCGCTGCTGGACACCGGACGACCGGGGCCGTGCATCGCCATACGCGCGGACATGGATGCGCTGCCGCTGCAAGAGGCGACAGGATTGCCCTTCGCATCGCGGCACGACGGCGTCATGCATGCCTGCGGCCATGACGGGCATATGGCGATGGCGCTCGGCGCCGCCGCGATGCTGACCGCAGCGCAGCAGGAGCTGCGCGGGACGGTCAAGTTCATTTTTCAGCCGGCCGAGGAGATGCTGGGCGGAGCCCGGCATATGGTCGAGGCCGGCGTGCTGGAGTCGCCGCGCGTGGACGGCATAGTCGGCCTGCATTTATGGCCGGACTTGCCAACCGGACGCTTCGGCGTCAAGGCCGGGACCGTGATGGCGAGCATGGATCATGTCGGCATCACGGTCCATGGCCGTGCCGGGCACGGCGCCGCCCCGCATCAGGGCGTCGACGCCATTATCGCTGCCGCGCAGGTGCTTACGGCACTGCAGGTGCTGGTCAGCCGTGAGGTCGACCCCGCTGAGCCCGTGGTGCTCAGCATGGGCTCCATCCGCGGCGGCAGCCTGCCCAACATCATCGCGGATCGCGTCGAGATCCGCGGAACCGTGCGCGCCGTCAGCAACGCGGCGCGCGAACAGATGCAGCGCAGGGTCACCGCGCTGGCGGAGGCGGTCGCCGGAGGGCTGAACGCCCGGGCTGAGGTCGATTACGAGTTCGGCTACCCGCCGACCGTCAACGACCCCGCCCTGATCCGGCGCGCCGAAGCCGCACTCCGGGCACTTTACGGCCCGGAGGCGATTGAAATGCTGGTCCGCTCGCCGATGACGAGCGAGGACATGGCCTACTACATGGAACAGGTGCCCGGCGTTTTTCTTCTCGTAGGCGCGAGCGGAGCCGGTCATGGCGGATTTCCGCTGCATCATCCGCAAATGACCATCGACGAAGAGGCGTTGACAGGCGGCGCCGCGTTTCTGGCGGAGTTTGCCCGAGATTTTTTGTTGCTGGAAAATAGGGCTTCAGGGCAGGACAGTTAATGCCGGTTGTGGAATAGAATCTTCATTGGGGAGAAATTGTCTCCCCGGAACCAATCCGATATAGGGGGATGAAGATGAACAACGGTTTGATTCTGCCTGCCCGTCCTCTGCTTGCAAATGAGGACGCTTCCCGAATAATTAAGGATTATGAACGGTTTCAGGGCGGCCTTCCGTCCGGAGTCGAATCTTATTTGCTTGAAACTTATGGGCTCGACGTCTCTTCCCGCTACGGAATTCATGCCATCCGGAATCCGTTCGGCAAGGCGTCGGGCCAATTGTCGTTAAATTTACGTCAAGTTCAGGATGATGCCGATGCCGGTCTCGGCTTTGTCGTGCTTAAAACAGTGATTGCGGAAAATGCGGCGGGCACCCGCTCCATGGAAGAATGGGCGGTGAAGGAAACCCGGATGATTGTGGACACAATCACGGGCAAGGAGACGGGGGAGCCGGGCTGGAACGTCACCTGGCAAGGGAGGGGATGGCACGGCTCGTTCCCGAGTTACCTGGAATTTGCCCGTCAAGCGCTGGAGATTGGTAAAACGGCCGGTATGGTGGTCGTTCCGTCCTGCAAATATCACTTGCCGGGTCCGGAAGAAGCCGAGTTCCGCATGGAAGAGTACCATCACACGACGAGAGGTTTATATGAAGTTTGGAAGGAGTGCGGATTCCCGGGCCCGCTGCAAATGGAAAAAGACTTCAGCCCTACGCTGGCCGGTTCAGGCCGGGCCAAACAGCAGGATACCGTGCTCCGCTGGCTGCGTGAAGTGCCGCACCGCATCAAGTCCTGTCTTCCGGACGGCGAACTCGTGCTTGGCATCAAGCTGATGAACACGGTGTTTGAAGACGACTTCCAGTTGAACGCATTCCGCGCTCTTTTGGAAGAGGGGGAAAGTGTGCCGGACTATGTCGTTTACGCCAACCGGCTCTATGACCAGGGACGTGAATTTGCCGGAAAAGTGGGCGCCGCTTATGGCGGTCCCGATCTAAGCCGGCGGAATTTACGGATCCTCACGGCGCTCCGGAGACTCGAACTGGAAGGAGACCTTCGGAAACCGGTGCCGCCGGTGTCGGGTACCGGGAATGTTGGAACCGGCAAGATGGCGCTGGAATATGCGCTGCGCGGGGCGGAAAGCCTGCAAATGCATACGGTTTTTCAAAAGCCGGGCAGTGCCTACAGCATGAAACAGGGCTCAAAAACGGAACGGGCGCTTCATGATCTTTATTTTCATCCGGAGCACGGTCTTGTAGCCTGGATGCTTCATTTGCGGAATGCCGAGGATCTGGTCGACGCGGCCAATGTAACCTCGTTTAAAGATGTGGCTTCCTGGTACAGGGATAAGGGAAGAGACTGGTTTTTGAGGCAGTCGTGACAACTATACATAGTTAGTAGGAAATAGTGAATTAAGGAGGCGGCAGCATGGTTCTGACGATGGAGCAAAGATTGGCTAAAACCGTCCAAGCCATGACCGGCGGACTTATTCCGGCAGTCCCTGTTCCCAGACATAAAAACGGAGAAATCCACAGCGAGGCACAGGAGGCTTACGCGGGATATCTGAGCCGGCAACAAATCGCGGGTGTCGCGGTATGGGTTCATACAGGCAGAGGACTTCATTTGCAGGCGGAGGAGCGAAAACGAATTTTTCAATCCTGGAAGTCACATTTAAATGAAGCGCAATTGCTTGTTGCCGGAGTAGGTTCATTAATTGACACTACGTTATCCGAACCTCTTCGTCTGCAAAAATGGCGGCAAAATAGTATCACTATGGCGGAAGAGGCTGCTTCCGGTGGAGCCGATGCGCTGCTGGTTTTTCCCCCGGTGATTTTTAAGGAATTAGAGAGTTCCCGGCGGGATGCCGCGATCATCGAATATCATCGCGAGCTGTCAGCGCTTGGCGTTCCGTTGATTCTATTTTATTTGTATGAAGAAGCGGGAGGACTCGCCTATTCGAAGGAGGTACTGAGGGAGCTGCTCGGCATGCCGTCTGTCGTCGGCATGAAAATGGCCGCGCTGGACAGCGTGATGACGCTGCAGGAAGTGTCATCACTCTTCTCGTCCGAATTTCCGGGCAAGCTGCTCATCACCGGGGAGGACCGGATGTTCGGCTATTCATTGATGTGCGGGGCAACCGGAGCACTGGTCGGCTTGGGAGCCGCTTTTCCAAATATCCAAAGCGACTTGATCACGGCCTACCGCAGCAAGGATTACCCCCAATTTATGGATTTGTCATCCAGAGTGGACGCTTATGCGATGTCGACGTTTACGCAGCCGATGGACAAATATATTTTGCGGATGCTGTGGTGTCTCGCACTGCAAGGGATCATCCCTCGGGAGGCTGCCCATGATATGAATGGGACTGGCTATGAAATGGAAGAGATAGAGCTGGAGATGTTGCGGCAAACGATACAACAATGCCGATTGTATTAGACGGCTTTAAATTTGGACAGATGTCGGTCATAATAGACTTGGAACATTTTGTTTAACACAACCCAACCTAAGGAGGAATTATTCATGCCTAACAATTTGCAGGACACTGTAAAACTTAACAACGGAGTAGAGATGCCATGGTTTGGTTTGGGGGTATACAAGGCTCAGGAAGGTGAAGAAGTCATCCAAGCAGTCAAAGCGGCGATTCGCGCCGGCTACCGCAGTATAGATACTGCTGCTGCATACAATAATGAAGAGGGTGTTGGACAGGCGATCCGCGAAGCGATGGAAGAGAACGGATTGTCCCGGGACCAAATCTTTGTGACTTCTAAAGTGTGGAACAACATGCAAGGCTATGAAACGACGCTGGAAGCTTTTGAAACCAGTTTAAAGAAATTGAACTTGGAGTACATCGACTTGTTCCTGGTTCATTGGCCGGTGAAGGACAAATATAAAGAAACTTGGCGTGCGCTTGAAAAAGTTTATAAAGAAGGTAAAGTTCGCGCCATCGGTGTGAGTAACTTCCAGATTCATCATTTGGAGGATTTGCTGGCTGACGCGGAGGTTGTCCCGACTGTAAACCAAGTGGAGCTTCATCCGCAGTTGACCCAGAAAGAACTGTTGAAGTTCACAAAGGAGAAGGGCATTGTTTTGGAAGCTTGGTCCCCGCTCGGACAGGGTAATCTGCTTGAGAACGAAACCCTGGTATCCATCGGTAAAAAATACGGAAAAACCGCGGCACAAGTTATTTTGCGCTGGGATTTGCAGGTTGGCGTCATTACGATTCCGAAATCGGTCAACGAAGGTCGGATTAAAGAGAACGCCGATATTTATGATTTCGAGTTAAGCGCCGAGGATATTGCGGCTATCGATGCATTGAACCTGAATCAACGGTTCGGGTCGGATCCGGACAATTTTAATTTCTAATTTATAGACAAAGATAGAAGATCGGATGGAGAGATTGACATGAACAAAGAGGCAGCAGGCAAGCCTACTGCGCAGGCTATGACGGTATATCCGATCCTGTTTGCGATCAGCATGGTACACCTTCTTAACGACACGATGCAATCGGCTATTCCGGCCTTGTTCCCGATTCTGAGAGACTCGCTGACGCTAAGCTACGGACAGATTGGCTGGATTTCGTTCGCCATGAATATTACGGCATCGGTGTTCCAGCCGCTGGTCGGGCTATACTCGGACATCCGTCCCCGTCCGTACATATTGCCGCTCGGGGTTTGCTTTACCCTGATCGGCGTTGTGATGTTGGCATACGCCCCAGCTTATAGCATTATTCTGCTGGCTGTGGCTTCGATCGGGCTGGGTTCCTCCGTGTTTCATCCGGAATCCTCCCGAGTTGCGTATCTGGCAGCAGGGGAGCGCCGCGGTTTGGCGCAGTCGATTTTCCAGGTTGGCGGCAACATCGGAACCTCGTTGGGACCACTTATGACGGCGCTCATCTTTATTCCGCTGGGACAACGCAGCGTGGTTTGGTTCGCTTTTGCGGCGATTGCGGCGATCATTATTCAGATTTTTGTCGCCCGTTGGTACGCCTCGCTGAATGTGCGGCCCCGTCCGCGCCGTGCTGCCCAGAACCCGAGCGAAAAACAGAGAACCGGACTGAGCAAAAGGAAAGTAGGTTTGGCGATTTCCGTGCTGATTCTGCTGCTTTTCTCCAAAAATGTGTACTCCATCAGCATTTCAAGCTTCTACGCCTTCTTCATGATGGATCATTATGGCGTCGGCAAAAGTGCCGCCCAGTGGTACGTGTTCGCTTTCCTTGCGGCCGCTGCCGTAGGAACGTTTTTCGGTGGCCCGATGGCCGACCGCTACGGGCGCAAGAACATCATCTGGCTCTCGATTCTCGGAGCGGCTCCGTTCTCGCTGCTGCTGCCTTACGCCAACTTGTTTTGGTCCGGCGTACTCGTCGTGCTGGCCGGGTTCATCATGTCTTCCTCTTTTTCAATTATCGTCGTCTATGCGCAGGAATTGCTTCCGGGCAAGGTCGGCCTCGTGTCCGGCCTGTTCTTCGGACTTTCCTTCGGCCTGGGTGGTCTCGGCTCGGCGGTGCTCGGCCATTTTGCCGACCAGTGGGGCATCTTCTTCATCATGCAGCTTTGCTCCTACTTGCCGTTGATCGGGTTACTGACCGTGCTGCTGCCCAAGGATGAAGCGTTGAAGTCGGCGGTATGATCACTGATCACTCCAATCAAGTACAGTTTTACGAAATGCGGTTATGTTCCGATGAGGATATAGCCGCTTTTTTGTGTTTAATGAGGGTAGCTGGTCAGGAGCCAGCAATAGAAAAGCCAATGAGCCAAATGTAACGGACATAGCGGACGTTAATTCCTGTTATTTTGCGAGTTTAGGAATTTAACGGACAGGAGAGCCGTTAAACGTTGGATTGCATCGACTTTGACGCTGTTTTGATGGAAATAAGGTCTCCTGTGACCGTTAAACTGAAATCCAAGTGATTTTGACTTCAATAGAGTCCCGTGTGTCCGTTAGAAGTCGAAGAGTAAGCGTAGATAACGAAGAAGTGTAAATTAAGAGAAGTGTAAATTAAGAGAAGTGTAAATTAAGAGAAGTGTGGATTAAGAGAAAGTGTGGATTAGAGAAAGTATGGATTAGAGAAAGTGTGGATTAAGGTGAGGCGCAGATTAAGAGGAAGCGTAGATAAAGAAGGAGCTGTCGATAAAGAAGGAAGCGAGGATTAAGAAGGAAGCTACACAAAGAAGAAGCGAAGAGTAATCTAAAACTGAATGTACCAGCCTCCGGTTTTTCTGATGTATAATATAGGAACTGTTGGTTTCGGAAGTTTAGTTAGGGAGGAGGGGATGGGTTGCAGAACGTAAAGCTCATGGCTGACTTTCATATTTCCAATGTCGATGACTTGAAAAGAGCGATCGGCAAACAGCCGGAAATGATGGCTGATCTGGAGGCGGTTGCTGCGCTAGGGTTGCCCCAGGGCTGCATTGCGGCGGGATATTTCCGCAATTTTGTCTGGGATGTTTTGCATGGATACACTGTAAGAACTCCGCTACATGATGTCGACGTGCTTTATTACGACCCGGATTTCCTGGAGGAAGAGGCGGAAAAAGAATACGACGCCCGCTTACGAGAAATAAATTCGTCGCTGAATTGGTCGGTCAAAAATCAGGCACGGATGCATCTGAAAAACGGTGAACCTCCCTACCGTTCGGTCGAGGATGCCATGCTGCACTGGCCTGAGACGGCAACTGCCATAGGTGCCCGGCTAAAAGACGGCGCAGATGGTGTAAATATTGATATTGTGGCACCGTTCGGCTTGGATGATCTACTTGGTTTTCAAGTAAGGCAAAGTCCGTTTTTTCAGAATCGCAACGTTTTTATGGACAGGATCAGAGATAAGGAGTGGCTGCGGATCTGGCCGAGCCTTCAGGTTGTAGCGTTAAGGGAGAATGAATTATGACTTTTATCCGCAGTTTATTGCAATTCGCCTGGCTGCAGGCGTTGTGCTGCGTTTTTCCGGTCGTTATTTTCGGGACGCTGGCATTGACGAAAGTGGTATCGATTCCCGGTCTGCACCGGTATGATCTCATTTTACTGATCTGTTTGCTTGCTCAAGTGGGCATGGTCGTGTTTAAACTGGAGACGATGGACGAACTGAAGGTCATCTGCGTGTTTCATTTGATCGGCCTCGGGCTGGAATTGTTCAAAGTACATATGGGCTCCTGGTCGTATCCGGGGGAAGGATGGAGCAAGGTAGGCGGAGTTCCGCTATACAGCGGGTTCATGTATGCCAGCGTTGCAAGTTACATTTGCCAGGCTTGGCGCAGGATGGACCTGCAAATGACCGGTTGGCCCAGAGCGATTTATTCGGTGCTGCTTTGCGCGGCGATTTACTTTAACTTTTTTACGCATCATTTTATCGGAGATTACCGATGGATTCTGACGGGACTGCTGGTGATTGTGTTTATTCGGACCCGCGTACATTTCACGGTGCTGGGCAGAACCTATTGGATGCCGTTGACGTTGTCTTTTTTGCTGATCGGCTTCTTTATCTGGGTGGCGGAAAATATTTCGACGTTCCTCGGAGCCTGGAGCTATCCGGATCAAGAGAAGGTATGGCGGCTCGTGCATATCGGCAAAATCAGCTCCTGGTTCCTGCTCGTCGTCATCAGCATAATCATCGTCGCGCAGTTGAAACGGGTAAAAGCAGGGATGACGGGGAACTAGCGATTCGCAAATTGATACATGGGAGAGAGTCGGTTCATGAATAAATCCAAAGGATATTTCTATTATTTGCTGTGGATTCTCGGCGCGCTTGTCCTGGTCTACTACGGCAACCGTTTTGTGGGGATGATGGAACAAAATCCGGAGAAGGTTCTGAAAATCAGTTACAGCCTGATCGGCAATATCGTCTACGGCCTTGTTCTCGGTGCTTATGTCAGCCTGCTTGGAGGCTTGCCGAACAAAAGAAAGTTTCATCGTCCGCTTTTCTTTTTCGTGGTCATCCCGAGTTTAATTTTAATGCTCTATCCAGTGCTGAACCTGTACCTAAAAATGCCCTATTACTCGTTATATAAAGATGTGGCGGCCCAAGAGGGATATTTCTATTTTTCCATGCTCTGCGGACTGGGATTGATGAAGAGCTTGTTCGGCAGCCGTTAAGAAATTGCAATGCAGTTATAACCGGAAGGTAATCAGCAGGGTATGGAAGTATTGCCAATATATTAAGGAGAACGGGGGATTCCGGAATGGGAAAAGTGCTCGTGTTGGGCGGAACGAGGTATTTTGGCAAAAGACTGGTGAACTTGCTGCTTCAGGAAGGCGTTCATGAAGTAACGGTGGCGACTCGCGGATTGACGGATGCGGAATTTGCGGGACCGGTGAACCGGCTGGTCTTGGACCGCAGTGATGAATCATCCCTGGCCAAAGCGGCGGAAGCAGGTCCGTGGGATGTGATTTACGATAACATCTGTTATTCGCCGAATGAAGCGATGGCAGCGGTGCGCGCTTTTGAAGGAAGGGTGGGGCGTTATGTTCTAACTTCCACGCTGTCCGTATACGGCTTCGTCAAGTCTCCGCTGAGTGAAGAGGATTTTAACCCCTATGAATACAAGTGGGCTGCAGGAGAACGGGGCGAGATGGAATACGGGGAAGCCAAAAGACAGGCTGAGGCGGCGTTCCTTCAAGAGGCAAGTTTTCCCGTGGCAGCCATGCGGATTCCGATCGTGCTCGGGCCGGATGATTACACCCGGAGACTTCACTTCCATGTGGAGCGTGTCATGAACGGGACGCCGATCGGTCTGCCGAATCCGGAGGCCGCGATGTCGTTCATTACATCGGCGGAAACGGCGGCGTTCCTTCTATGGCTGGGAGGCTCGGATTTGATTGGTCCGGTGAATGCCAGCTCTGACGGGGAACTGACGATTTCCCGTATGATTGCTATGATTGAAAGGGAAACCGGGAAAGAGGCGAGACTTCTTTCCGAGAAAGAGGTTGAGCCTGAGAACGAGTCGCCGTTTGGCGTTCCTTCCTCCTGGGTGATGGATACCTCCAAAGCGAAGGCAGCAGGATATGAATTTGATAACGTGATGGACTGGATGCCGGATCTGATTAAGCAAATCGCAGCGGGTCAAGCGTGATCGAGTTGGCCTAGCCAAATTAATATTAAGGAGTTAATTATACTAATGAGACCGATTTGAGTTTATCGCTTCTTCAAATTCATTCTTAGTCCCGGGTAATTTACACGTTACACCCGGGAACTAACTACACAATTGAATAAGGAGCGGACAAAGTATGTTCAAACGGTCTTTTTACTATTTATGGGGGTCGCAGACGTTGTCCAACACCGTCGATGTCCTCTATTTGGTTGCACTTACTACCTTTATTCTGGATCGGACGGGTTCCGTCGTCTTTGCGACGCTGGTACCTTTTTTGCGGGTGACCTCACAATTGTTCAGCGGGTTAATCGCCCCTCTGATGGTGGATAGATACAGGCTCCCGTTCTTGCTTACTGTATCTCAGTGCGGTCAGTTTATACTGTTCGTCCTGCTGGCGGGATATCTGTCGCCATGGGTCGGAGGGGAGCAAATCCTGCCGGTCTATACGATCATCATCTGTATTTCGTTTCTCGACGGCTGGACGACTCCCGCCCGCAATGCGTTGGTGCCGCGGCTCGTGGCTGATCAAGCGCTGATGAAGGCGAATGGCATAGTGGCCACGACCGACCAGATCGTACAATTTGCAGGTTGGGCGATCAGCGGCGTGCTGGTCGCAGCGTTCGGCTCCTTTCCGGTTCTGGTTGTCGTGGCGGTTGGCTACGGCTTAGCCATGGCGGTTACATTATTGATCGAGGACCCAACTGAACCGAAACGCCGTAGTGTTTGGGATGTGCGCACGGGGAGAGATCAAGTTGACCGTACTAAGGGGATTGGCGAGCTTGATGAAGGTGCAGGAGAGGCAGAGATCAAATTACCTTCCCGCTGGGATACGCTAAAAGAAGGCTGGGTCGCCCTGTGGAAATCACCTCGTCTGCGATCATTGACCTTGATGGACATGACCGACATGCTTGGCGGATCCGTCTGGGTCGGAGCATTTATGCTGGTGTTCGTTAATGAGATCCTGCTCAAAGATGAGCAGTGGTGGGGTTATATTAATGCCAGTTATTTTGCGGGAGCCGTCATCGGCGGATTGTTGGTCGTCGCTCTCGTGGAACGGCTGGAAAAACGGATTTTTGCGGTGATGTTGTTAGGTATGCTGGGTTACGCCGTATTGACGGTCTGGTTCGCATTGAATGATTTTGCGCCGCTGGCATTGCTTATCGTCCTGTTGACCGGACCCTTCACGGAGCTTGCCGCTGTCTCCCGAAGAACCTTGATTCAGCGAAGTGCAAGTCCGGAGCTTCTGCCAAAAGTATTTTCCGCCCAGTCCACGTTGCTAAATACCGTTTTTGGACTTTCTCTGTTGTTTATGAGCGGTATGGCCGAGTGGTTCGGAATTGTGAATATGTACCTGTTCGCTGCTGCGATTAGCGTTATTGCGGCGGGGGTTGGCTGGCTAAACCGGAGAGCATTTGTGGTTGCCGAGCAAGGGAGTAATGAAGGTGTAGCAGAGTAATTTAAAGTGAATTTTTGGTTCGCAATGAAGAGTGGCAGCTGTTTGGGAATGGATTGTCCTTTGGAGACGGATTATTGAAGAGAATGTCCACCAAAAGGTGGACATTTTCTGATTATGATTTTTGCCCTCTAACTATTTTAATCATCCGTATATAGTGATTTTTGAATTGTGAGTGTCTGGATATAGATCTTCTACTTGCCAGACGCCATATGAACCCAATGTCCACTTTTAGGTGGATAATTGCATGTTTTTGTCCATGGTGAGTGGACATTAGGTGCTGTAATTGACGGTAGAGGAGACTTTGAAGTTGGAGTATATCGCAGGATTTATTTTTCTACTTACTTTGGTATTTGTTATTTGGCAGCCTAAGGGGCTCGGCATCGGATGGTCCGCCATGGGCGGAGCGGTGCTGGCTTTGGCGTTTGGGGTAGTAAGCTTCACGGATGTAGGGGATGTAACGGCGATTGTCTGGAACGCCACACTAGCCTTCGTTGCCATTATCATCATATCGATTTTGCTTGATGAAATCGGCTTTTTTGAATGGTCTGCGCTGCATATGGCTTCACTAGCCGGAGGGAGCGGCAAGCGGATGTTCGTTTATGTCATTTTGCTTGGTGCAGCCGTGTCGGCTTTGTTTGCAAACGATGGCGCTGCCCTGATTTTGACGCCGATCGTGTTGGCCATGGTTCGGGCGCTTCGATTCGATGACCGGATGGTGCTGCCGTTCATTATGGCTAGCGGTTTTATTGCGGATACCACCTCGCTGCCGCTTGTGGTCAGCAACTTGGTGAATATCGTTTCCGCCGATTATTTCGGCATCGGATTCATGGAATATGCGATCCGCATGTTCGTACCAAACCTGGTTTCGCTTGGAGCGAGCATGCTGGTACTTTACCTGTTTTTCCGTAAGCAAATTCCGGGCAATTATGACCTGACACACTTGAAAAAACCGCAAGATGCCATCCGCGATCCGCGCATGTTCAAACTGGCCTGGATCATTCTCGGTCTGCTGCTAATCGCCTACCTGTCTGCTGAATTCATTGGAATTCCGGTATCGCTGGCTGCAGGGGCTGTGGCTTTATTTTTTATAATAGCTACGCGTCGCAGTCCTGCGGTTGAAACCCGGCGAGTGATTAAAGAAGCGCCTTGGTCCATTGTTGTTTTTTCCATCGGGATGTATGTCGTGGTGTATGGGCTTCGCAATGTCGGTTTGACCGCTCACTTGGGGGATGTCATTCAGTGGCTGGCCGATCAGGGGGTATATGCCGCCACGGTCGGCATGGGCTTCATTGCTGCCATCCTTTCATCGGTGATGAACAACTTGCCTACCGTTATGATCGATGCACTTGCTATTCATAGTACGAATACCGAAGGACTGGTGCGGGAAGCGCTGGTTTATGCGAACGTCATTGGCTCCGATCTCGGGCCGAAAATCACGCCGATCGGCTCCTTGGCCACCTTGTTGTGGTTGCATGTTTTATCCAAGAAAGGGATCAAAATTACTTGGGGCCGGTATTTTAAAACCGGTATTCTGCTGACGGTGCCGACCTTGTTCATTACGTTAAGCGGGCTCTATGTGTGGTTGATGATTATTTCATAAGTTTATCAAAGTGAAATATTACTATTTACATTTGGAATTCCTATTGTATAATGGCTGTAACTTAATGCTTCGAACTAAAAGGACGCAAACACTTCGCCGTGGTTGCGTCCTTATTTTTATTTGTACAATTCATCACTCACAGGAGGAAGAATTATGATACGAAAATTAGGCTTTGCGGCAGATGACCGTTTGTTAATCATCAATGCAGACGATTTTGGCATAACAAAAGGAACCAACGAAGCCATTGTTAGTTTGTTCGAAAATAACTCCATTACATCCACATCGATTATGATGCCTTGCTTGGACTCAAATGAGGCAATTGAGTTAAGCAATCTAAAGGGGGTAAGGAATATTGGGATACATCTTACTCTAACAAGTGGTGGGTCGCAATCTTATAAGCCTGTATGTCAAAAAAGAACATTGAATAGTTTAATCACAGAAGAAGGTTATTTTCACATTGACAGTGCTTATCTAGAAAGAAACGCAGATGAGAGCGAGGTTCGCATGGAGCTTGAATCTCAAATTCAAAGTGCCATCTTGAAAGGGATGAATCCGACTCATTTGGATAGCCATGGCGGGAGTGTTATGGGATTATCCACCGGAAGAGATTTCTTAGAAATCACCTTTGATTTATGTGGAAAATACCGGCTGCCGTTCAATTTACCTAAGCGGATCGTAGAACAGCCTTTCTTTAATCCGGATCAGCTGAAATTATTTCACAAACGGATTTCTTCGGCAAAAGACAGAGGAATTTTATTGATTGATGACATAGTCTCCCTCCCATATGGCTTCGATTCCAACACAGGATACAGTACAATGAAGAAGCTGATGGTTGACATGTTAAAGAATTTAAAACCCGGGATTACCCAGTTGACTGTTCATCCAGCTAAAATAACCGAGCAGTTAAAAGTGATAACGAGCTGTTTTAGAGAAAGGGAAATGGAGTATGTTCTATTAAACGATATTGAAATTAAGCAATTGATTATTAATGAGCGGATTAAGCTTATATCGTGGAGTGATATTCGGGATTTGCAGAGAAGATTAGTCTAAGTTTACACCCACCCTCCCATATGCCACAATGGAGTCAGCACAGTGACACTCGTATTTCAATTACTACATATATAACAAACATTCCAAGGAGGAATTTTGATGAGAATCGGGATAATCGGATTAGGAGATATTGCGCAAAAGGCGTATTTGCCGGTGATTACGGCGCGGGAGGATATCGAGCTTGTGTTCTGTACGCGAAACAGGGAGACGTTGGGGCGGCTGTCCGCTAAGTTCCGGGTCCGGGAAGCGGTGCAGACGGTGGAGGAATTGATCGCGTCGGGCATTGATGCGGCGTTTATTCATTCGTCAACGGAGTCGCATGTCGTCATAGCGGAGCAGTTGATGCGCAGCGGGGTTCACGTCTACGTGGATAAACCGATTTCCTATCATTACGAGGAAGCAGAGAGACTGACGGCGCTGGCCGAGCAGCTTGGCGTTATTCTCATGGTCGGCTTTAACCGCCGGTTTGCCCCGATGGTGGCGGCGATGAAGGAGAAGAATGATCGTCGCATGGTTATGCTGCAAAAAAATCGCCTTTTCTCGCCGGACTTCGCTCGCAGATTCGTGTATGACGATTACATTCATGTTATTGATACGATCCGGTTCATGGCCCCGGGGGAAATTATCGGAGCACCGCGAATCTCCACGTTCGTACAAGAAGGGAAATTATATCACGCCCAGTTGCAATTGGAAGGGAACGGTTTTGTCTGCACCGGAATTATGAACCGGGATTCGGGAACGAATGATGAGATTCTGGAGGTCATGAATCCGGGGAACAAGTGGATTGTAGACGGTCTGAACACGACGGCCCATTTTGCCGGCGGAGAAGAGTCCAGGCAGAAATTCAATGACTGGGAGCCGGTGCTGTCCCGCCGGGGATTTACGCAAATCATCGATCATTTTTTGACCTGTGTCCGTGAAAATAAACAGCCTTCCATTTCCCTGAAGGACGCGTTGGAAAGTCACCGTATCTGCGAACTCATTGTCGAGCATGCGGAGAAAAACGGCGGATTCCCTTGGGAGAAACGCTAAGCCGTAACAGGCTCCAATCCATTTAGCGGGCAACTATTTGTCTTCAATAAGCGTTTATATTGCATACCCTCGCGCATTTTTGCGACTCCAACAGGAAAGGAAATGCAATGAAACGAATCATTTTTGTTATCGTGCTGGTATTGGTGGCGGGGAGCTGGGGAGGTAATTTGTGGTATTATCACAAGTCCCAGCTGCCGGAGCCGTTTTTTTTCAACCATTATATAGAAGTGGAAAATTCACCGGGCTTCTCCTTTGATCTGCTGTATTTGGAGAATAAATCGGCCAAAACGAAATTAAATTGGATCGAGATTCCCGAGCTTCCCAATGTTCAGATTTGGCCGAACCCGGCAGTAAACACTTACACCCATCAGACCCAAGGCGCGATGCGTGTGGAAATTATGGATTTTGATCTGGTACAGCCCGAATTTCCCGAAAATGGACCTTTGGTGATTCATCGGGTTGTTGCGCATTTTGACGATAATTCCTCGAAAGAAATGGAAATCGGTGAAATCCAGGTGCATCCTGCCGACCCGAAGCCTGGAGAAGCTCCGCTTCAAGGCTCATCCTGGGGCTCTTCATCGGAGAAAGCGGGGTATACGCGGTTCAAGTTTACGAAAGATGCCCGGTTGACCGGCATAACTTCCGCTTATTTGCCGCAGTTGTCGGACCGGTTAAATGTGATCCTGGATGCCGCGAGCATCCGGAATCTGGAGCAAAAGGAGATTAATTTCTCCTCACAAGGTATTTATAGCGGCGTCCCCTTGGAGAAGGTTCCTTTTCCTCTAAGTTTCAAGTCCGGGGAATGGGCTACTGTCACGTATCAGCTTGATCTTCCTGATAGCGCCGGCCCGGTCGCTAAGACTGATGTATATCGCTTCCTTTTGTATATGGAGCTGGAGACAGACCAGGGAGTTTCGTCCAAAGAACGAATATTCGTGGATTTCGCTCCTTATCTGACCAATCGGGAAGTTGCCGACTTTGTGAAAGACAGGAGGTCGGGACTATGAAGACTTTATTTTACCGAATCGGTTATGGCATGGTTTTTGTCATTTTTAACATTCGAGTAGTGGTGGACCTGCTCCCTAATGTCATTGGGTACCTTATGATCTTGTCGGCTTTGTCGGAATTACGAAAAAAAGAACACAGCTTTACTCTTGGGATGTGGGCGTCGTTGGCGCTGAGCGTAATCTCGATCCCGAGTTTTTTTCAGGCTCATGAGTTGCACTTGAATCAACCGGTATTGTCCCTGAACTTTCTTCTGGTTCTCAATCTGGCCGAAACACTCTTGCAGTGGGTTCTCATTTATAGTATCTGCGACGGAAGCTTTAAACTGGCGAGTATCCGGGGAAAAGGGGACCTGGCCAGTTCGATCCGGTTTCGTTGGCGGTTTTACTTCGGCTGTTCCGCTCTTTACATGATCGCTTATCCTTTCGTATTGAACACTCAGGAGGTAGCGGTTGTCTTGTTTAGCAGCGTAGCTACATTCATCGCCATGTTTATGATTATGCTGGTGATCCGTCGTGCCGGCAGGGAGCTGTCGGTACCGTTTGAGCGAAGTGTATGAATGGCGGGAACAGGAGGAACTTAGTAAGTTGGGTTTATTGAACTGGCAGGCTGACAGCAAGAGATGAAAGGATGTGAAGCAATTGTTCGAAGATCTTAACGAACGTATGGCCGAACTGAAGGAACAGGGACGCAAGAAGGAAAAGTGGGAGAATCGTCTGAATCAGTTGAAACAAGAGGTTTCCCGTTTGGAAAAGTCCAGGCAGGAAGCCAGAAACAGATTGGCAGCGGAAGAAAAGGACGTCGACCGGCTCACCGGCATGTCTTTGTCCAATATGCTGTATACGATGATTGGAAAGAAAATGGAGAAGCTGGATGAGGAGCAGAGGGAGGTCGTGTCGGCCCGGCTAAGATATGAAGAGGCGGATCGGGCGGTCCGGGATGCGGAGGAGCAAATCGGGCAGTTGGAACGTCAGCTTCAAGAGGTCAAGTTTTGGAAAAACGACTACGACCGCATTTTCCAGTCCAAGGAGAAGCAGATTCTTGACAGCGACCCGGAGCTCATGGACCTGGCGGAGCGTCAAGCTGTGCTTACTGTGGAAGTCAGGGAACTGGACGAGGCTGTCCGGGCCGGCCGTTCGGTTCAGGACGATCTTGCCCGAGCGGAAGAAGGGCTTCAATCGGCACGAAATTGGGGAACTTACGATATGCTAGGCGGCGGTATGCTCTCCACGCATATTAAACACGGCCGGATCGACGAGGCGATGGATCATATTTACGCGGCGCAAACCAATTTGCGGAGGTTCGAAAAGGAACTCCAGGATGTGGGCGGCAGTTTGAATACGGCCGGGCTGGAGGTAGGCGGGTTGTTAAAATTCTCGGACTATTTCTTCGACGGCTTGATTGCCGACTGGATGGTCCAAGGCAGAATTAAGGATGCACTGGAGCAAGTGCAGGGGAGACGGCGGGAAATCGGACGCTTGGTCTCCGAACTGACTTCGACTAAGCAGCGTACGGAGAACGAGCTGGCCACGGTTCGCCGGAAGTACGTGCAATCGGTGGAAATGTATAAGTAGGGCGAGCGCTATATAAGATGGTCTATTCAAACAGATGGGGGGCAAGTACGTAAAATGTTCCTGCAAATCGCTGTTGGTTCCAGATTTCTTGATTTAATAGAATCTAATTCGGTAGAAATCCAGAACCAAAGGCGACCGCTCCGCTTTCTTCGGAATCATTTTACTCCCTTGCCTGCATCTTATTCTTTAGTTCATCTTATATAGTGAGAAAGCAAAGAAAGTAGGTAGAATATGTTTTTCCGCATATTCTCAAATGATCAATATAGAAAATCCCCCTGTGACATCATTCACGATGCCGCGGGGGGATTTTTTAGGCTTGGGATCAAGCTTTCAAATCAATTTCGAACGTCTTGATTTCATAAGGGTTCAGGACGAAGGAAACCGCCGCAGTGGACTGCCACTCTTCTTCCGAACGTTCCATCAGGTCGCATTCTCGCCAAGCGGCGATGGTCAGATCGCTCTCCAATTGGAGCGCTTTGCGGCTGCCCGAGAAGTCGTACACGCGGACGATGACGGTGTCGCGGTCTTCGGTTTTTTTCACCGCAGAGATCATCGCCGTACGGCCGGACAGCTTGAACATGGAGCGTGCCGCGGTCGAAGCGGCAGCGCCTTCCGACACGCGCAGCGGATTGTTCAAATGCCACGCTTCCTGTACGGTATCGCCCTGCAGCCAGTCCCCTTGATGCGGGAACAGCGAGTAGGTGAACCGGTGGTAACCTTGATCGGCTTCGATATCCGGGTGAATCGCGCATTTGATCAACGACAGCCGAAGCACATTATCCTTAATGTCGTATCCGTATTTGCAGTCGTTCATGAGACTCACGCCGTAGCCTTTGTCGGACAGATCCGCCCACTGGTGGCCGACGGTTTCGAATCGGGCCGCATCCCAGCTCGTATTCCAGTGAGTCGGCCGTTTCACGTTGCCGTACTGCACATCATAAGTCGCTTCCGTGGAACGGATGTCGACAGGGAAGGCCACTTTGAGCAGTTGCTGGCGTTCATGCCAATCGGCTTCGGTGACGAAGTCGATTCGGCGGCTAGCAGCGTACAGGATCATGTCTTGTTCGATCTTGGACTGTCCGTAGGTCCAGCTAAAGTGAACCACGGTGCGGATTGGACCGGATTCGGTCACACGACAGTCTTGAAGATCTCCGAGCTCCCGCGATTTTTGCTGATAGAAAATATCGATATCCCAGGCTTCATGGGCGAGCGGCTTATCCTCGAACAGCTGGAACAGGTTGCCCCGCTGGCCGGCGGCAAGCACTTCTCTTTGTTCCTCCCGGTCAAATAGACGGGTAAGCTGACCATGCTCATTCCAGTCGAGTTCATAGAATGGAGTGCTAATTCCGCGTTCTCGCAGAATGAACGGAGATGACTGCTCCGCAGGGATTGCAGCGGCAGCGTTGAACCGGATAATGGAGAATCCGAGGGACGGAATATCCGGCACTTCCACACTCCAAACGTTATCGCCGCGCTGTACGGACAATCGGTTGCCGGATTCATCGGTCCAAATGCCGGACTCCATACCGGGCTGAACCGGTATTTCCGCAAGCAGGGTTTCCGTCCAAGGCGAGGAGTTCCATACCGTAAAGATTCTGGAGGATACTTTGTCCGTGTCAGCATCTTCATTATGATTTCCCGCTGTACCTAGATCCACGGCCGCGCTAACAGCAGCTTCCCATGCCTGCAATCCGAGCTGTTCCGCTTCCTCATATTCGATTTTGCTGTCTTCGTAGACCTCCCGGATCGAAGAGCCCGGGATGATGTCATGGAACTGGTTGCGCAAAATGATCTTCCAGCCCTCATGCAGCTTTGCGCCGGGGTACGACGCCCAGCTGCCGTTCATTGCGCTTTGCATGGCGTTTAGCCATTCCGCTTCACGATACAGAAGCTCCAGTTTGCGGTTCATCCGCTTGTTGTGCGCCTGGCTTGTATACGTACCCCGGTGATATTCGAGATACAGCTCACCGTCCCAAGTATGCACATAGCTGTCGCTTTCAGCGACCGTTTCGCCGAGCTTGCGGAAATAATCGCCGGCTGTGCCGGTGCCGAGATTCGGCATTCCAGGCAGCTTGTCGAGCCGGCGCCGCATCTCCAGCATGTCGCGGTTAACGCCGCCGCCGCCGTCCCCATAACCGTAAGAGAGCAGGAGCTCCTGGTTCAGCTCTTTATCGCGGTAGGCGTCCCAGCTGCCTTTTACCGTTTTCGGGGTGATTTGCCCGTTATACGTATAGAACCAGGAACCCGGCTGGGACCATGGCTCGGTGGTGGTGATGAAGTGGGTCAGAATTTCAGTCCCGTCGATGCCGCGCCATTTGAACGTATCATGCGGCATCCGGTTGTACTGGTTCCAACTGATCTTTGTCGTCATGAACGTATGAATGCCCGACTTTTTCAAAATTTGCGGAAGAGACCAGCTGTAACCAAATACATCGGGCAGCCATAAATAATCGCAGTCAGCTCCGAATTCCTGCTTGAAGAAACGGGTACCAACGAGCAGCTGACGCACGAGCGATTCTCCGGAGGTCAGGTTGCAGTCGGCTTCCAGCCACATGCCGCCGCCGGCTTCCCAGCGGCCTTCCGCTACGCGTTCCCGGATGGATTCGTACAGCTCAGGATAGTCTTCCTTCACGTAATCGTAAAGCTGAGGCTGAGTCTGCAAAAAAGTATATTCCGGATACATTTCCATCAATCGCATCACCGTGGAGAAGGAACGGGCGCATTTTTCACGGGTATGCTTCAGGCGCCAGAGCCAAGCCACGTCGATATGCGTGTGACCGACGCAAGTAATGTTGACCAGGGACGATTTGTCCATACCGGCGATTTTGTCGTTGAGAAAATCTCTTGCCGCATGGAGTGATTCGTAAAACTCATCCGATCCGGGTATCCGCCAATCGATCAAAGCCAGAGACTGGTCGGCAGCTTGCAGCAGCTTGGCCCGCTCAGGCAGGTTCTCGTCGAGCACATTCACCGTTTCCGAAATTGCCAAAATGGTGTAGTAGTAATCGTCCACGGTCTCGTCCAGCCAGCAGATCTCCGCCAGCTTGACGCCGTGAGTCTGGTTTCTCGGCTGCCCGCCGCCTTCAAGTCCGGACCATAGACGGAAAAGCAGTTGCTGCTTCGTCCCGGCCAGCGTCTCCGGCAGGAATACTTCTTTATGATTGGAATCCACGCCCTGATATGGCTTACCCTGCAAATAAAACAGGGATTCGAAGCCGGAGTTGTTACCTGCCCCGGTTTCGCCGAAATCAAAGCGGCCAAGTATTTTATGTCCCGCCCATTCTTGAGGGATATCAATTTCAGAAGATAGCCACAAATACAAGTCGCGGCCGCTCCAGGTATCTCCGGTCTTCATAATGTCCCATGTATCCGAAACGGCTGGGATCGAAGGATTGATTTCTTTGCGTTCGTCTTCAAGACGGTAGAAGTAAGGAATCGGTCTGCTGTCGCGGTACCGGTAGGACGATATCTCGTGGATGCGTGATTGCAGTTTCTGCTGAGTGAGAAACATCAGGAAAGAACCCCCTTAAATTATCTTAGGGGGCAAGCGTAGAAAAGAAAGGAAGGCGAAGCCACATGACGGACTTCGTAACTTTATGTTGAGGTGATCTTAGGGGATCAAGGTCTATTATAGTCAGGGGCCGCCAAGAATTCAAATATTAAAATAGCTGGTATCGGCTTCCAGAAAATACGGATTGCACTCAGGCGCTTGGCGGTGATACACTGAAACGCGAACCAAAAAACGTCAGGACAGGAAGTGTCCCGCTTTGAACAAATTTCGCCGTTTTTATCTAAATCACTTGAAACGGAAAATGTTTAACAAAATTATTTTGCTGTATTCCGCTATTATGATGATCTTGTTCCTGATTGCCGCCGTAATGGCGTACGAGTTCCAAGTACAGCGGATCATCCGGGAGGAGACCGACGCCAATTTAAAGACCGCGCATGTGCTTAGCATTTACTTGAACCGGCAGTATGAGAACATACAGAACACGGTACAGCAAATATACGGCGATGCGGCGTTAAGCGATGACCTGGTCTATTTTTTGAATAACAGGTACGAAAGTTATCTGAGCCATCGCCTGAATTTATTCAGCAGGCCGGGAGAACAGCGTATTCGCTCATTCAGCTCGCTTCTGAAATCTTATCTGGAACAAAATCCGGGGGCTACGGGGGTTACGATATATAGCTATCCGTTAGACTTTTACATGCAAATCCGTCCGGAAAGCCAGCAGCTGAAATATGAAACCGGTTCCAAGAGCGAGTGGGAAAACTGGTTTGACCGCCGTAAAATTTATGCTTGGGATACGATTCATCAGTATGGGCGATTTTGGGATACCGTCGATCCTGCCGCGTCCCGAATGAGGTATTCTTATTCCCGTGAGCTTCAGGATCCCTGGACGCTGGATAAGATGGGGATGATGATGGTTGAATTCGATGCCGGGCAAATATCCGCTTGGCTTAATTCCCGTGCGCCTGAAGTGCATGGCCGGATCCTGGTGATGAGTTCTCAGGGAACGGTTATTTATGATTCTCAGACAACGGATAGCTACTTCGGACAGACTTATCCGTTCCAGGCCAAGCTTGATAATACGGGAAAATGGATTCAACTGGACGAAATGTCCAAGGTGAATGTGCTGAGTGTCGGAAATGCGGAATTGTCGGTCGTCGGGATCGTGTCCAAATCATCGATACACGCCAGTACGGTTTCTTTGAGGAACAGCCTGATTATCGTTACGCTGCTGTTCATCGCCGCCAGCTTTATTATTACGAGTACGATCATGCGAAAATATTCCAAGAAAATCCAGCGTATCATCCGTTCCATGAGCCGGATCGGGGAAGGCGACCTCACCACGCGGATCCAGATGCCCGGCGAGGATGAGCTTCAGCAGATTTCGCAGCGCGTTAACGATATGTGCGAGCGGCTGGAGCTTTATATCGACAAGATGTATACGTCGGAAATCCGGCAGAAGCATGCCGAGCTTGTCGCGCTTCAGTCGCAAATCCATCCTCATTTTCTGTACAACACTTTAGAATCGATCCGGATGAAGGCGTATTCTTCCGGAGCCAGAGATGTGGGGCAAATGATTTACAGTTTATCCGTCATGTTCAGAAGCATGGTCAAAAAGGATACGATCGTGACGATTCAGGAAGAGATCGAGTTGTGCTCCATTTATCTGGACCTGTTCCGCATGCGTTATGAGGGCCGCTTGAAGGTGGATATCGAAATGGACGACGAAATCGGCGGCTGCCGGATTATCAAGCTACTTATACAACCGATCGTGGAAAATTACATTGTGCACGGCTTCCGTTCACTGGAGAGCGATAATGTTATTTCACTTCATGCCGTAAAGGATCTGGAACGGGATAGAATCGTGATTACGGTAGTCGATAACGGTAAGGGGATACCGGCCGGAAGGCTGGAGGAAATCACTCGAATGCTTGCTTCTCCGTCCCAAGCGGCCGGAGGCGCCCAAGCGTCCATCGGTCTGATCAATGTCCATGAAAGAATACGTATGAACTATGGGGATGACTTTGGAATCGCCGTTTGCAGCGAAGAGGGCAAAGGAACGGCGATACGGATTGAAATACCGCTGCTCAGGGAGGGGTTCATGTGATGAAAAAAGTATTGTTTGTAGATGACGAACCGCTGATTGCTCAGGGCTTAAGCTCCATTTTGGACTGGAACAAATATGGAATCGAGATCGCGGGAACGGCAAACGACGGATTAAGCGCTCTGGAGATGATCCGTGAGGAGCCCGTAGATTTGCTGGTGACGGACATTATGATGCCGCGTATGAACGGGCTGGAATTAATCCGGAAGATCAAAGACAACGAAGAGAACAAGACTAAATTCATCGTGCTGAGCGGGTATGAAGAATTTGAATATGTCAAAGCAGGCATTCAGCTTGGCATCGAAAATTATATTTTAAAACCGATCAATCTCGAGGAACTGGAGTCAACGATCCGCCATATCCGCGGGGATTGGGAGCGGGAGGAGATTCAGCAGGTCCAATTCGAAGAGGATTGGGAGGTTTTGCGCAGCAATATTCTTCAGCGATGGGTCAGCGGGGAGATCGAAAGCCAGGAGTTCAAACATCGGGCCCAGTTGCTGGGCTTGCCGCTAGACCGTGAAAAGTACCGGTTGTATGTCATACGGCCGATCCTGACAGAGAACTGCGATATCATTCAGAAAGTCGGTGCGATAATGGCCGATCCATGCCGGGAGCTTATCCGGGCAATGGAACGCTTGAAGCCAAGGGAGACGGAAGTCATTAGTTTTATGGACCCGGACGGGGATATGGTGATTCTTTATGCTTCCTGTGGTCAAAAAGACGATGCGGCGGTTCAACGGCAGGTGAAGGCTACGGCTCAAGCTTTGCCGGGCAGCCTGGAGGCGAGTTTTTGGATTTCCGAAGGGGGTCCGGGGGCCGACTTTAAAGGCGTGCAGTTCAGCTATGCACGGGCAAAATCGGTATTCCACCGTTTCCTGATCACTGGAACGGATCGAATCCGGTTTACCGATGCAGATGAGCAGGGTACAGCTGCGTCCCCGATGATCGAGTGGAACAGCGAGAAGTATGTCGAACTGCTGATTGAAGGCAATACGGAGCCGGTGGAGCATTTCATCGGGGAGGTGCTTTGGAGCGCCTGCCGGGAGAATTTAACGCCGCGCGAAGCCTGCGTCAACACAGCTCTGCAATTAATGCTCGCGGCGAAAGAGAGAGAAGAGAATCCCGACTACAGCGAGGTGTTCGGTCCGTTAAGCAGGATCAGCACCTTGCCCTCCTTGATCCGGCATGTAACCGCAACGGTCAGCAAAAGCATGGAAAGGCAAGACACCGTCCGGGGGGAATATAGCCCGCACGTAGCCTTTTTGGTTGAGCAGGTCCACCGGCATTATGCCGATGAATTGTCACTGAAGACATTAAGCCAGAAAGTCGGCTTACATCCGAATTATTTGGGCCAGCTGTTCCAGCAGGAGTTGGGCCATAGTTTCTCTGACTTTGTAAACCAATACCGGATCGAAAAAGCGACCCAGCTCCTGATGCATACGGACCGCAAAACGACGGAGATCGCGCTTAGCGTCGGGTATTTGGACACCTCCTATTTCTATCGCCAGTTCAAGAAATATGCCGGAGTTTCGCCGACGGAACTGCGTCATATGTATACTAAATAAGTCCTCATTTCCTGAGAGGATCGGCGTGGCAGGCGCAACCGAAAAGGTTGCGCTTGTTGTTTTTTTAAAGTCGGTCTTTAATTTATCCATGGAATTCTAGGGTTTTTCAACTTGTTGAAGATAGCGCTTACTTGGCACAATAGAGTTAGTTAAGGGCAAGCGAAACAGAAGGGGCGGTTCAGCCGCCGAAGCTTTGTTTTGATCTTAGGGGATCCATGACGAAGCGGTTTCATCACGTGTCCAGCAAACATTTCAGCATCCCTTGGAAACGCTTTAATTCCTTCCAAAGGGGACAGCAGGCAAAGGAGGAATGAACGTGGCAGCATTTTGGAAAAAAGTCATCAGAAATCGTGCGCTGCTGTTCATGGTTATACCCGGAACCGTCTGGTTCCTCATCTTTGCCTACTTGCCGATGTTCGGTTCAATCCTAGCATTTAAAGATTTCCGAATCAGCCGCGACGGATTTTTCGCCAGCGTGTTCAACAGCAAGTGGGTAGGATTCAAAAATTTCGAGTATTTGTTCACGACTAGCGATGCTTATGTAATTACGAGAAATACGATATTGTACAACCTGGCCCTTATTTTTCTCGGTCTGGTGATCTCCGTCGGTTTAGCGATAATCCTAAGCGAACTTGTCAACAAACGGATGGCGAAGGTATATCAAACCGGGATGTTTCTCCCGCACTTCCTGTCCTGGGTCATTATCAGTTACTTCGCCTTTACCTTCCTGAGCATGGATAAGGGTACGCTGAACCAGATCATTACCTTCTTCGGAGGAGAACGGATCAGCTGGTATTCCGAACCGAAGTATTGGCCGTTCATCATTGTATTCGTCGGGATCTGGAAGAGCGTTGGATACAACAGCGTTATCTATCTCGCGGCAATCACCGGAATCGACAAGTCTTATTACGAAGCGGCCGTCATTGACGGGGCGACCAAATGGAAGCAGATCCGCTATATTACCGTACCGCTGCTCAAACCGCTCATGATTATTTTGACGATCCTCGCTATCGGCGGCATTTTCCGGTCCGACTTCGGATTATTTTACCAGTTGCCGAAGGATGCGGGAGCCTTATACCCTGTAACCAATGTCATCGATACCTTCGTTTATCGCGGCTTGATCAATATGGGTGATATCGGTATGAGTACCGCTGCGGGCTTGTATCAATCATTGGTCGGACTGGTGCTCATTCTGGTCGCCAATGCCATCGTCAGAAAAATTGAAAAAGATCATGCGATCTTTTAGAGCGCGGGGGGGTTAGCAGATGATATCAAATTCAGCTCAGTTAGACGTAAAAAAACAGCGGGATTTCAATGAGATCACCCCGGGTTGGAATGTGCTTTTTAACATCCTCATCGGCCTGTTCTCCTTCTCATGCGTATTCCCGTTCCTGTTCGTTATTATTATATCTTTGACCGATGAACAGACGCTGGCGCTCGAAGGCTTCAGCCTTTGGCCCAGCAAATTCAGCACCGAAGCTTACAGCTATATTTTTCAGACGGGACATGAATTGCTAGTATCGTTCGGAGTCACGCTGCTTGTCACCATTATGGGTACGTTGATCACCTTGATTCTGGTAACGACCTATGCCTATGCGGTATCCAGAAAGAGCTTTGAATTCCGTGGCTTCTTCAGCTTCCTGGCGTTTTTCACGATGCTGTTTTCCGGAGGGATGGTTCCCGGTTACATCGTAATGACCCAGTTCCTGCATCTGCAGAATACGATTTGGTCCTTGATCTTTCCGTTATCCTTGAGCGCTTTTTCGATCATCGTTATGCGTACGTTTTTCCAGACTACGGTTCCTGATGAAATCATAGAATCCGCCAAAATTGACGGGGCGGGCGAACTCAAGACGTTTATAAGAATCGTGCTTCCCGTGTCGCTGCCGGGCATCGCCACAATCGGGCTGTTCGCCTGCCTGGCTTATTGGAACGACTGGTTCAATGCGCTGCTCTATTACAACAAACCGGAATTGACGCCGCCGCTGCAGTTTTTGCTGATGAAGATCGAGAAGAACATGGACTTCTTGATTAAGAACGCCCAGAATCTCGGTACTTTTAACGCGGCTGCCGGCTTACCGACGGAAACCGTGCGAATGGCGATGGTGGTGCTCGCAACTCTTCCAATCGTGCTTGCGTATCCGTTTTTCCAGCGTTACTTTGTGCAAGGCTTGACCGTAGGTTCGGTTAAAGGCTGATTCCAGGCCGTACAGGCCGCATACTCATGGTTGTTTCCGCGTCATCCCGGCCGTAGAATCACGCAGCTGCCCGGCCGGGCACATAGCGGTTTCAATAGATGCTCTTCATACAACTTGTACGTAGGGGGAAACAAAATGAAAAAGAAATCCTTTTTTATGGCTTTGGCGCTGATCCTGGCGTTGTCCGCAATTCTTGCGGGCTGCGGCGGAAACAAGAAAAGCAGTGAGCCGGCCAAGGAAGAAGCAGCCGTCCAAAGCGACGGAACTATCGATGTCTCCAAGCTGGACCCGGTCACGCTGAAGCTGTACCTGATCGGTCCAAGCCAGAAAGACCTGCCGAAGGTGCAGGAAGAAATCAATAAATACGTAGGCGAAAAAATCAATGCCAAGCTCGAAATTACGATGATCGACTGGGGCGACTATAGCCAGCGGATGCAGGTTATAACCAGCTCCGGCGAAGATTATGATATCGCCTTCACCAGCTCCTGGGCTTTTGATTATCTGCCGAATGCCGCTAAAGGCGCGTTCATGCCGTTGAATGATCTGATTGACCAATACGGCAAAGGCATCAAGGAAGTGCTCGATCCGCGTTTCCTTGAAGGTACGAAAGTGAACGGGGTCAATTACGGGATTCCGGCCAACAAAGAATTGGCACAACAATTCGTTTGGCGTTTTAACAAAAAGTACCTTGATAAATACAATCTCGACATTTCCAACGTAACGACGCTGGAAGATTTGGAACCGCTCCTTAAAACGATTAAAGAGAACGAGCCGGCTGACATTACACCTTTGGCCGTTCCAAAAAACTTCAAGCCGTATCTGCCATTCGACTTTGTGCTGGGCGATGAGATTCCAATCGGCATGTACATCGATACCAAAGACAATAAATATGTGAACATTCTTGAATCACCTGAACTCAAAGCGGCCTTGCAGACGATGCGTAAATATTACAAAGCGGGTTATGTCCGTGAGGATGTCGCCACTTTGGAAGGCATCGACAATATGAAAACCGGCAAATGGCTGGTTGACCGCGAAATCACGCAGCCTTACGCCGAACTCGGTTGGTCTAGAAGCGCAGGTTACGACATCGTGACCAAACCGATGCATGATCCGATTATTTACACCAGCTCTGCCGCAGGATCCATGCTCGCGATTTCTTCCTACTCGAAAAATCCGGAGCGGGCGATGATGTTCCTGAACCTGCTGAATACGGACGCTTATCTGCGCAATCTGATTCAATACGGAATTGAAGACGTTCACTACAAAAAGGTGGAGGACCCTTACATCGAGGATCTTCCGGCAATGAATGAAAATTATGCGATGCCGGGCTTTGCGCTGGGCAACATGTTCCTGACTTACCTGCATGAAGGCGAGCCGAAGGACAAATGGGATGCTTTTGAAAAGTTCAACTCGTCGGCGATCGTTGCGCCTACATTTGGCTTTAACTTTGATACCGCGCCTGTGAAGACGGAAGTTGCAGCGGTCACGAACGTAGCCAAAGAGTTTATTCCGGCGCTGTACACCGGATCGGTAGATCCGGACGAATATTTGCCGAAGGCGCTCCAGAAGTTCAAGGACGCCGGAATCGATAAAGTCATTGCGGAAGCTCAAAAGCAGTTCGATGCCTGGAAAGCCGAGCAAAAATAGAAATTTGGAGAAACGGGCGGCTGGTACGACCGTTTCTCTATTTTCCATAGCCCAAAACACAGGAGGTTGAATGATGAAGAGAGTGAAGCTGAACTATTTTACGAAGACGAAGTGGAAAAAGAGGTTGATGACTGCAGCCGGAGCGATGCTGCTCGCCGGTGTGATTCTCGGAACCCCCGGAAAAGCGGAAGCGGCTCAGCCGCATTCGTCTTACTGGTATCCGGATACTTTGCTGGAATGGTCTCCGGCTACCGATAAAGACGCGGCGTTTAACCGGGGTACGGTGAAGCTTCAAAAAGACCGCTTCCTTGGGGAGATCGTGAATCCAAACGCCAAGCCGGAGGCGAAGGTCATCGCGCTGTCCTCCATGTTTCCGAGCACGAGCGGGGCTCCTTCCCAAGGGTCCGAGAAGTTTCACACGTATACGTTCAGCTTCTGGCAGTATATCGACAAGCTCGTCATGTGGGGCGGTTCGGCCGGCGAAGGATTGATTGTTTCCCCAAGCGCGGATGTGATCGATGCGGCACATAAGAACGGGGTGTCGGTTTATGGAACCGTTTTCTTGCCGCAGACCGAGCATGGCGGAAAGCTGGAATGGATGCATGATTTGCTGCAGCAAAGGGAAGACGGTACATTCCCCGTGGCGGATAAGTTGGTGGAGGCAGCCCGGTATTACGGGTTTGACGGCTGGTTCATCAATCAGGAGACGCAGGGAGCTTCCAAAGAGGATGCCGCGGACATGCAGCGCTTCCTTGCATATTTACAGAAAATCAAAGGCTCCGAGCTGGAGATCATCTGGTACGATTCCATGATTAACGAGGGTAACATCAAGTGGCAGGGTGCGCTGACCGACAAAAACCAGATGTTTTTCCAAAACGGGACCCAGCGGGTATCCGACTCGATGTTCCTGGATTTCCGCTGGCAATACAAAGATGAAGTGAACGGAAAATACGATTACGTAACTCCGTATCTGAACTCCCCGATGAAAGCGAATGAACTCGGAAGAAGTCCTTACGATTTATTCGCCGGCATCGACGTAGAGGCAAACGGGTATGAGGGCAGCTACAATTGGCCGATTCTGTTCCCGGACGGAAAAAAAGCAACTACATCGCTTGGTATCTATCGCCCGGATTGGGCGTTTAACAGCTCGGAGACGAATGAACAGTATATGGACAAAGAGGAGATGTTCTGGGTCGGACCTGGTGGTAATCCGTCGGTGGGGACAACTGCGGATCTGGACGGAGCGAAAGCCGGAGATCCTTACGCCTGGCGGGGAATCGCCTATGATATTGCCGATAAGAGCGTGATTTCCGGAACCGAGTTTATTACGCATTTCAATACCGGCAACGGCCACATGTTTGCGGTCAACGGTAAAGTCATGCGGGAGAAGGACTGGAGTAATCGAAGCCTGCAGGATATATTGCCGACATGGCGCTGGATCTCCGAATCGGGCGGCACAGGGAAAGCGCTGACTCCGGACTTCGATTACACCAAGTCTTATTACGGCGGCAGCTCGTTGAAAGTGACAGGAGATCTGTCCTCTGACAATCCAACCCAAGTGAAACTGTATAAAACGAATATTCCGGTTGCAGCAACGACGGAATTATCGCTGATTTATCAGGATAATGCAGCAGTGGAGGGAGCGGTTCAAATCGGGGTATCTTTCTCGGATGCACCTGAAGAGACGGTATTTTTCCAACCGAAAAAATGGACAACGGCAGGAGACGAAGGTTCGTGGAAAGAGGGAAGTGTCCAGCTCAATAAGTATAAGGGCCGCACGATTAGCAGTATTTCGCTCAAATTTGTCTCTTCCAAACCAGTAGCCGGGTATGAGGCGTTTATTGGAGAACTTGCGGTAACGCAAAAGCAGGATAAGGCCAAACAACCGAAAGTTGTGACCGGCCTGAAGGTGACGGAGAACGACTTCCGGGACGGGATCTACGGCGATGCGCGATTGGCTTGGGAAGCGCCGAAGGACGGCAGCGACGTGCAGTATTACCAAGTTTACCGCGTCAAGCCGGACGGCGCTTATGAGTTGATGGGGATGACCGGGAACACGGTCTACTATGTGCCTGAAATGAAGCGGTTGAACAAGGAGACCGCCACGAAAATGGTCGTCATTCCCGTAAATCGGCAGTATGAACAGGGAAAACCGGCCTCGGTCACTTTCAACTGGCCGGCCTATCCGAAGCCGATCGCCGCTTTTGAAGCGGACCGTACGTTAATCGCTCCGGGCGAAAGCGTGCAGTTTACCGACAAGTCCTCGGAAGTGACGGAAGGCTGGGTGTGGAGCTTCCCTGGCGGGGAACCCTCAAGCAGCACGGAGCAAAACCCTAAGGTGACTTATAAGGAAGAAGGCAGCTTCGAAGTAACCTTGAAGGCTGTCAATGAAGTCGGCGAAGATGTGGTGAAGCGGCAAATGATCACCGTCACTAAGGAAGCTGCCGGCGGGGTATCCGATCTAGCCCTTGGCAAGAAAGCGACGGCCTCGAGTTATGTGAATGAGAAGGAAGCTCCGCCGTTTGCCCTGGACGGTGACGACAAGACGAAATGGTGCGCGGTGGGCGATGCTCCTCACACACTGACTGTAGATCTGGGCGCTGAACATAAGATCAGCGAGTTCGTCATCAAACACGCGGAAGCGGGTGGAGAAGCTGCGGCTTTCAATACGCGCAGCTTCCGAATCCAGCTCAGCATGGACGGGGAAAACTGGACCGATTCGGTGCAGGTGACCGACAATGCGAAGGGCGTCAGCAAGCATGCTATCGCTTTGACTTCGGCCCGCTATGCCCGGCTTGTCGTAGAAAAGCCGACCCAAGGCGGGGACACGGCCGCGCGGATCTATGGATTTGAAGTAATGGGGTTAAAGTAACGCAGATTTATCGAAGTGTAAGGATAACAAAAAAGACGGCGCAAGGATTATAAACCTAAGCGCCGTCTTTTTTATATTATTTCACACGTCTAATGGAGCGCGTACAAGTACCCGTCAAGAGTAGCAAAATAAACGGCCCCATCTGCGACGACCGCCGTGGAAAGAATCGGAGACTTCGTACCCTCAAATCTCCATAGCTCTTTGCCGCTGTCTAGGTCAACCGCATAAAAAGCATCTCTCGCTTTGCCGCCGTCGGTATAAGCTGAACCGAAATACATGATGTTATCCGCAATCACGGGGGAAGCAAACACGCGGCTATCCAGCTTGAAATCCAGTTTGTGCTCGCCGGCTTCCCGGTCAAACACGTGGACTACCTTGGAGTCGGAAGCACCGATGACGACATGCTTTTCACTTGCGGCCGCAGAGGAAACGACCCAGGATCCGCCCGGTGAGAGGTGGGACCACCGGATATCACCTGTATTGGCGTCAAGTGCATAGACATATTGATCTCGTGAACCGAAATAAATGATTCCCTCTTTATAAGTGATGCTGGATTGCACCGTGCCGAAGTTAGCCGACCACAATTTTTTGCCTGTCTGCTGGTCCAGGGCCGTGACCTCGCCGCTCATATCCGCGATATATATTTTTCCGTCTGCAATAGCCGCTTTGCCATGTACGTACGAGGCTGTTTCCGTTTCCCAGAGGATGGAGCCGTCCTTTCGTCCTAAGGCATAGAATCTCGGACCTTCGCCGCCTACATAGATATAATCTCCGTCCACCGCCGGTGACCCGATATAATAATCCCATAAGTCAGGCAGTCCTTCATCTTTAAGACTATCGTCCAGTTTTTGCTTCCATTTCAGCTTCCCGGTCTCCCGTTCCAATGCATACAAAGTGGAGGTCGTGTCCGTGAAGTACAGATCGTCCTCGAGAACGGCCGCGGATGACCTAATCTTTCCCGGAAAATCGGTTTGCCAGACCGTTTTCCCGTTGTTGGCATCCACCGCGTAAAACCTTCCTTCCTCAGATCCAAAATACAATGTATCCTTCATCATTACCGGAGAACTCTGAAAGTGCGCGTCCAGTTTGATACTCCATTTTTCTCCCTTCAGAGCAGGCAAGCCTTTTGTGGCAGAAACCCCGGTATTTGCCGCATCTCCTCTAAAAAGGAATGTGTTTTGGGTCTTTGCGGAACGTTCAGAGCCGCAGCCGCTAAGAGCCGCTGCACTTAATAGAAGTACCGCGCACCAGCCTGCCAATCTTCGTTTTTTTGATCATTATTTCCTAACCCCCCATGGAATTGAATCACGTTACTTAGATTCTGATGCCAGGAAGGGGAAGAGTCTTACACTTTTTACGAGTCGCATAACGATAAAAATATTTTTTTTAAAGTTTGCAGTCCCAGAACCTCGTTTGATTTTGCGTGGTCTAGCAGCTGGAGAGCCATTTTTCTGCATTCTGGTTCTTCGGGGTGTCCTCCGCCAGGGAATGGAAAGAGCATGCACATTTGGCGGAGAGCGTCCGCAGTCTTCCTGTAGTAATCAGCAGCATCGCCTGCAAGGCGGGAATTCCGGTTGCCGTAAACCTCGGGACGACTGGTTACCAGTTCAAGAAATTGGACGGCAAAGGACCTGGCATTGGCTGTACACCATACAAGGTAGGCATGACCAAAATGATCGATGTGGTCCCTGGAAAGAGCGCTAATCCATAAATCATAGGCGTACAATCCCTGCACATAATCGGCGTGCGGCGTTCGTTCCCGTCCTTCGGCGTGGGTAACGATCATGCCGAGCGCGCCATGCAGCGCATCTAAAGGGGTCACAGGAGCGGGCGTACCTAACGATATTGCGAATAAATCGGCACTCCATTCGCGGCCAAGCTGGTCATACCCGAGATGAGTTTGCTCAAACAATCCGGTGATGCGAAATAACCGACGTTCATCATCATAGCCGTGGATAACGGCGAAGGTAGGCAGTTCTACGCCCCATACAATGACAGGCTGGCCCTGATCAATCGTACGGTGAATGAACGAGAACGCCTCGACCAGCAATTCATGGGATTGCGGAATACGGCTTCCGTCCCCGACCGAGCGAGCCGCAAAGCCAAGGTTTAACAATCCTCTGCCAAAAACGTTGCGCCAGTCAAAAGCCGTCACCCCGATAAAATCGGTCCGCTCACGGTGTACTTGAAGCCGGAAAGCCAGACCGGAAAGGCCCATAATTTCAGTCATCGTGTAATGAGTGAAGTCCGTATATTGCAATGCGTGCTGGATACTTAATGCAAAGGTATCCCAAATTTCTCCAAAATAGACGGCCGGTTCCTGAAGCTGATTATGAGTTCGCGGAGATGATAGTTGCTGACGGCTTTGCAAATAGTTTGCCAGGTTGGCTTCATATCTTGCCTGGCTGATCTTTTTTCTTGTGCGGGATAGGATCGTGTAGATGTTGCCGGAAGAGGTGGAATACATAGCAGCAATTTCTTGAGGAGAATAGTGACTGAAGAAATGGGCTTCGAATATTTCGCGTTCCCGGGTACTCAGGTCTTGAAGCATCGCGCGCAGCATTTCGTAAGTATCGAGCATGATGATCTCCCTAACGGGGTCTTCGTTTTGCTCGTGCTCCATGGCCGTATTTCTGGCAAGTGTGGCGAGAATGAATTCGATTTGTTCAAAATCCTTACCCGAATATTCAACGGATTTGCTGATGCAAGATGAGAAGGGGCGTTCCTTGGCGTAAGGTCCTCCCCGTCTTACATGCATTAAAGCCTGATTGGTAATGATGCGGCGGAACCAGGGAACGAATTTTTCGATTTGTTTCAGCGAACCCAAGTATGTAAAAGCACTGATCAACCCTTCTTGGACGATATCTTCGGCCAGGTGAGGGTCTTCGGCAATTTGTCGCGCCCAGTGAAGCGCATGGTGGCGGTGCCGCTCCATCAACAGGTTGAACGCATCCTGATGACCGGAACGGGCTTGCTCCACCAATTCTTGATCGGAAGGCGAATTTACGGGTTTACCTGAACGGAACACGAAGATACCACCTTTTTTCTATAACCTAGGATTAGTCTTTTGCATTCAATTTAAAATCCTTTAAAGATTCCAAGGCTGACTTCGATTTCGCTTTAGGTCTGGCGTTAGCCGGATAGGGAGAAGTAGTTGAGACTGGCTTTTCCGTTCTATCAAGCAGGATCTCCAAGTATTCACGGTTTTCGTCCAAACGATCAAGGATGAGGGCTAATGCAAAAAATATGATCGCGACCACAATCCCGCCAATGATTTGCAGAAGAGCTGCCAGCCACCCGCTTCCATATATACCTTGGGTAATCCCTGCAAGAAAACTGACGATGATGGAAGCAAATCCTATGCCATTAAGTAATTTCGACATGATCTATTCCTCACTTTCGGTTTGGATTGGGGATTAATCTTCATTTATTAACCCCGTTTACGCATGGGCATAACGAGGAAAAGATAACACAGGACGGCACCGACATCGGAGATGGCAATGACCAGGCCCATCGGCAAGGCGGTCTCTTCGCCGCCGAGACCTACCAGCGGCGCGACGGCCGCTCCGAGAATGTATGGCAGCAGGCCGAGCAAAGCGGAAGCGCTCCCCGCGGAGTCCCGCTGGTTTTGCATGGCGAGCGTAAAGCTGGCGGTGCCGACGATACCTACGCAGGATACGACAAAGAACAGCGGGATCAACACGGCGGCCAAGCCTCCGCCCGTCAAAATGCCGCCAAGCAACACAAGCGACGCGGCGGCGGCCAGGCCGATACCGAAACGGAGTAAGGTAGACTCGTCGATTTTCCCCGCCAGGCGTCCGGTAATCTGGCTGGCAAAGATGATTCCGAGACCATTCATGGCAAAGATGAGACTGAACGTTTGCTCGGAGACATGAAACAGGTTTTGCAGGACGAAGGAAGATCCCGAAATATATCCGAACATCGCCGCGGAGATGAGTCCCTGGCAGAGGCAGTAGCCGATAAACAGCCGGTCGCGGAGCAGCCGCGAAAAGGTCGATAGCGTTTCGCCCAGACCTCCGCTTTGACGGCGCTCTTTGGGCAAGGTCTCCGGAAGGCCGAGCAATACGGACAGCAGCATTAAGACGCCGATCAGGGTGAGGACGACGAATACGCCGCGCCACGAGACGAAGGTCAGCAGCTGTCCTCCGAAGATCGGAGCAAGGATCGGTGCCGCGCCATTGATCAGCATCAGCAGCGAGAAGAATTTGGTCAGCTCGGAGCCGGAATACATATCCCGCACGATCGCACGGGACAAAACGATGCCGGCGGAGCCGGACAGACCTTGAATGAAGCGAAGTATGTTCAAGACGGCCACGTTCGGTGCGAAAACGCAGAGCAGTGAACTGATGGCGTAAGCAGCCATCGATATAATCAGCGGAGCGCGGCGCCCCCGCGTGTCACTTAGCGGGCCGACGATAAGCTGTCCGAGGGCAAGACCGAGCAGACAAGCCGTCAGGCTGAGCTGAATCATCGGAGCGCTGGTGTGAAGATCGCCAGCCATTTTGGGCAAGGCGGGCAAATACATATCCAGCGACAGCGGGCCGAAGGCCGATAAGCTGCCCAGAATGATCGCGGCCTTCATGCGGCTTGACCGTGATTTTGGCGCTTGAGAAACAGAAGTATTTTCTACAGTAAGACTCATGGATGTGTTCCTTTCTAGTGCAAGTTCAAAAAGTCAGGTTTTCAGGACCAAGAAGGTTGGATGAAGCTAGGGGCTGAGTAGCGGAGCGTACATTAGGTACGTGAGCAACGGAAGGCCCGGCTGAATTCAAGATTCGACGTCGAATCCGCTTCATGATCCTCTTCGTCGTGGAAAGATGACTTTTTGATCCACCTCTTCTGGAATAGATTTTCTAATTATACTACAAGGTTATCGAATCGGGGAGCCGCTGACTTTCATGTGAGATGCGGGAAACCTTGCTGAATCGGGTATGTTATAGATAAGGAAAATAAGGAGGCATGGCAGATGAATCCGAAATGGTGGAAAGAGAGCGTGGTATATCAAATCTATCCGATCAGCTTCATGGACTCGAACGGAGACGGAATCGGGGATCTCCAGGGGATCATATCCAAGCTGGATTACTTGAAGGACCTCGGCGTCGACGTAATCTGGGTTTGCCCGATTTACAAATCACCTAATCACGACAACGGATACGATATTAGCGACTACTGCGATATAATGAAGGAATTCGGGACGATGGCGGATTTTGATCTCATGCTGAAAGAGATTCATATCCGCGGCATGAAACTGATGATGGACTTGGTGCTTAATCATACTTCACATGAACATCCCTGGTTTCTTGATTCGAAGAGATCCAAGGATGATCCCAAACGGGACTTCTACATATGGCGCAAAGGGAAGAACGGAGGTCCGCCGAACAACTGGGAGTCTTATTTCAGCGGGTCGGTATGGGAGTATGATCCGGAGACGGACGAATATTACCTTCATCTATACTCCAAATATCAGCCGGATCTGAATTGGGAAAACCCGGAGGTGATCGAGAAGCTGCATGATATGGTCGAGTGGTGGCTGAAAAAGGGCGTCGACGGCTTCCGGTTCGATGCTATCGCCCATATCGTCAAGCAGCAGGGACTGCCGGATGCGGAAAATCCGCATCAGTCGCCCACGGTTCGTGCTTATGACATGTTCTCCAATCTGGAAAACGTACACACCCTGCTTCAAAATCTTTACGACAAAGTGTTGTATTTCTACGATATTATGACGGTTGGAGAGACGTCCGGTCTCGGGCCGGAGCAAGCGCTTGACTACGTAGGTGATGGCCGGCGTGAGTTGAACATGACGTTTCAGTTTGAGCATATGTTCCTGGATGCCGCCTCTGCCGGAAGCGGGAAATGGGATATGGTCCCCTGGAGCCTGATCGAACTTAAGAAAATCATGAGCAATTGGCAGATTGTTCTTCACAACCGGGGCTGGAATGCGAATTATTTATGCAATCACGACCAGCCGCGCTCGGTCTCCAGGTTCGGCAACGATGTCGTATGCCGGGTACCGTCGGCTAAAATGCTGGCAACGTTCATTCATACGCTCGAAGGGACGCCATATATATATCAAGGCGAAGAAATTGGAATGACCAACGTCGCGTTCGACTCTATCGATGAATACCGGGATGTTGAAACGCTGAACTATTATGAGGAAAAGCGGCAGCAAGGCGTTCCCGAAGAAGACATCATGAGGGCGATCCACAACAAAAGCCGTGATAATGCGCGGACGCCCATGCAGTGGGACGCTACCGAGAATGCGGGCTTTACGACGGGGCAGCCCTGGTTGAAGGTCAACTCGAATTACATGGAAATCAACGTGGTTCGGGCGATGAAAGATCCGGATTCGATTTATCATTATTATAAGAAGCTGATCGAGCTGCGGAAGAAACATAAAGTGATCGTTTATGGCGAATACAAGCTGCTGCTACCGCTTCACGAAGAAATTTACGCGTATACCCGAACATTGGAGAATGAGCAGCTGCTTGTGATTTTGAATTTTTTCGGTCAAGAGCCGGTATTTGAAATGCCAGACGGTTTGGAGCCTGAAGGAATGGAGCTGTTGATCTCCAATTTCGAGCCCAAAAAAGGGGAGGATCTTACCCGTCTGAAACTGCGCCCCTATGAGGCCAGAGTATATCTTAAGAGGTTTTAACCTTTATCTTAGAACTAGTGAGGTGACCCTATGAAAAGAATATTGGATTGCCGGGCTTCGAATTTTCGGCAAATGGGGCGTGAGGAGCTCAAAGGCGCCATTCTGGCCGCAGAAGGCCGGACGGTGATGGCGGAGACGGTCGTCGTCTCGCAGCCGCTGCTGCCGGAAATCACGAATGCCGAGTTGGCGAAGGCGTTTGGAGCGGATTTGATTCTGCTCAACGTGTTTGATGTGTTTCAGCCGGAGGTACGCGGTATTGTTCCGTTCGATATTTTCAATCCGGATAGCGGAGCCGGAACGGTCTCGAACCCGATTGCGGAAATCAAACGATTGACCGGGCTGCCGGTCGGCATCAATCTGGAGCCGGTGGACGCTTCGGCCGATGCGGTGGAATCCCTGAACGTATTGCCGGAAGGGCGCCGCGCAACGGCCCGCAGTCTGGCAAAGGCGAAAGAGTTGGGTTGCGATTTCGTCTGCCTGACGGGCAACCCAAAGACCGGGGTGACCAATGCCCAGATCCTACAGGCGATCGGAACCGCGCAGGAGCATTTCGGCGGCTTGATCATCGCCGGTAAAATGCATGGCGCCGGCACGCGGGGAAGCGTCATCGACAGGGAGGCCGCCGTATCTTTTGCCGAAGCGGGCGCCGACATCGTTCTGTTTCCGGCGCCGGGAACCGTTCCGGGACTCCGGGAAGAGGAACTTGCGGGAATCATCGCGGAGGTGAAAGAGAAAGGCGCCTTGGCATTAGCTGCGATCGGTACGAGTCAGGAAGGTGCCGATGAAGGCACAGTCCGGACGATCGCACTCAGCGCCAAGCGTGCAGGCGCCGATATATTGCATATCGGCGATGCCGGTTATTCCGGAATGGCGAACCCCGAGAACATCATGGCTTTGTCGATAGCGATTCGAGGGCGCAGGCATACTTATATCCGGATGGCCGCTTCGCCGCTGAGGTAGGAAGGATGCGGATCGGAGTCTTGTCGGATACGCATATGCCGCGCAAAGCGAAGGCCTTGCCGGCTGCCCTTCTGAAAACTTTTCGCCGGGTGGATATGATCATTCATTTGGGAGACTGGACTTCCATCGATGTGCTGGATCAGCTTGCCTCGCTGGCTCCGGTTGAAGGGGTGGCAGGCAATAACGATCCTGCCGAGATAGTCCGCAGATTTGGATACCATAAGGTGATCACGGTGGGCGGTGGAGCCGCAAGAATCGGACTCACTCATGGCTTTTTGCCGGAAGGACGGGGCACCGCCAAGGACAAAGCGCTTCGAACGTTTGCCGGCCAGACATTGGATGCGATCCTGTTCGGTCATTCCCATCAGCCGCTGCTTGAACGGAAGGATGGAATCCTGCTTTTTAATCCGGGATCACCCACCGATAAAAGGAGACAGCCGAGGTATTCGTTCGGCATTTTGGAATGGACAGAGAGCGGACTGAAAGCACAACATCATTTTTTTGATTCCAAAGTTTAGAGTCCTGAAAACGGACTCTTTTTTTGATTGACGGATAATTGACCACCATTTAATATAGGAATAATACATCGGTGAGCGGGACTGCATCCCTTCACACCTTCTTGCTTTAATACTTTCATCTGTAAAAGCGGTAACAGGATCATGCTTTCATGGCCTAAATCTTTCAGGCCGACATTATTAAAATGAGAGAGGGGTTTTTAGAATGAAAAAGAGGAACAAGCTAAGCATGTTTTTGGCGGTGACGGCTCTGTTGATCGGCGTTGTGGGCTGCGGAAACAACACGGCGAAGACGCCGGGCTCCGCTAACACGAACACCGGCGCCGGAAACGCGGCAAATACGTCGAATGAAGGAGCTGCGAATGATACGGCAAAAGGCTCGTACAAAATCGCAATCTCGCAGTACGTCGAGCATCCGTCCCTGGATGCAACCCGGGAAGGTTTCATGGCGGCGTTGAAAGATGCAGGCTTGATTGAAAAAGAAAATCTGACCGTAGATTATAGCAATGCCCAAGCCGATCCTACGAACAACATGTCCATTGCTCAAAAGATCGCGGGCGAGAAATATGATCTGGTTCTGGGGATCGCTACGCCTCCGGCTATCGCACTCGCCGGTCAAGTGAAGAATTCTCCGGTTTTATTCGCAGCCGTGACAGATCCGCTCGATGCAAAGCTTGTCGATAATTTGGAGAAACCGGGCGGTAATATCTCCGGCGCCTCCGATACGAATCCTGAAGCGATTACGAAGCTGATGAATTTCATCGCAACGAACTTTAAGGATGTAAAAAATGTAGGCGTCGTACTCAATCAGGGCGAACCGAATGCGGTTGTCATGGCTGATCTTGCCGAGAAGGAATTGGAGAAGAGCGGCATTAAAATGGTAAGAGCTGCGGTAACCAATACTTCCGAAGTGAAACAAGCTGCGGAATCTCTGGTAGGCCGGGCGGATGCCATTTACATTACATTGGATAACACGGTTGTCGAAGCCGTCAATTCAGTGATCAAAGTGGCGAACGATAATGATATTCCTTTCTTCTCCGCAGACCGTGATACCGTAGAGAACGGAGCTTTTGCAACGGTCGGCTTCAAATATTTCGACCACGGCTATCAAGTCGGCCAGATGGCGGTAGAGGTGCTCAAGAATGGCAAGAAGGTAGGCGACATGAGTGTGACGGTTCCTGACAAGCTGGATCTGATCCTCAACTTAAAAGCCGCTGCCGAGCAGGGCATTGAAGTGACCGACGCCATGAAAAACGAAGTTCAGGATCAGGAGAACAATTTGATCCAATAGGGCCTTGCCTAAAATGTAGGAGGAATACATCATGACGACCCAAATGCTTGGAGCCCTCGAATCCGGATTGCTGTACGCCTTGATGGCACTTGGCGTTTACATTACGTTTCGTATCCTTGACTTCCCGGATTTAACGGTTGACGGGAGCTTTACAACGGGCGGTGCGATCGCCGCGGTTATGATCTCGGGAGGAAGCTCTCCCTGGATCGCTACCCTTGCCGCCGTGCTGGGCGGCCTGGTTGCCGGAGCGGTAACCGGATTGCTGCACACGAAAGGGAAAATCAATGGACTCTTGTCCGGGATTTTGATGATGATCGCACTTTATTCGATTAATATGCGGATTATGGGTAAGCCCAACATCAGTTTGCTTGGCGAAAATACGGTGTTTAACTCCATTGCGCCGCTAATTTTGATGCCGATTATCGTCGTAATTGTAAAAGTGCTGCTTGATCTGTTTCTGCGTACCGACCTCGGGTTGGCGCTCCGCGCGACCGGGGACAATCAGCGCATGATCCGCAGTTTCGGAACACATACGGACAATACGATTATTCTGGGGCTCAGTATTTCCAACGGATTGGTGGCATTGTCCGGTGCGCTGATCGCCCAGCAATCCGGCTTTGCCGACATCTCTTCGGGGATCGGAATGATCGTAATCGGGTTGGCTTCCGTCATTATCGGCGAGGCGATCTTCGGAGCGCGGACCGTATTCTTCGCCACCTTAGCGGCCGTGCTCGGTTCCATCGTCTACCGTGTGGTCGTAGCGCTGGCTTTGCGGATCGACTGGCTGGAACCGACCGATTTGAAGCTGATTACGGCGGTGATTGTAGTAATCGCGCTGGTTGTCCCATCCGCTCGCAGGACGTGGAAGCAAAAGAGCCTGGCGCGTATCCGCTCCGAGGAAATGATCTCGATGCCGGACCGTAAACAAGTGGGGGGTGGGCTCTGATGCTGCAACTGAATCATGTATCCAAGCTGTTTCACCCCGGTTCCCCCGATGAAAAGATCGCGTTGATCGACGTGAATCTCGATTTGCGTCCAGGTGATTTCGTAACGGTCATCGGAAGTAACGGGGCCGGTAAGTCGACGCTGATGAATATGATTTCTGGCGTATTGAAACCTGATGCCGGTGAAGTACGGATCGGCGGCCATGAAATCAGCCACTTGCCGGAATACCGGCGCAGCAAGTGGGTGGGCCGGGTATTTCAGGACCCGATGGCCGGAACGGCCCCGCATATGACGATTGAGGAGAATCTGGCGATGGCCTATTCCCGGGGGAAAACACGGGGCTTAAGCTTCGGAGTCACTTCCAAACGTCGCGGCATGTTCCGCGAACAGCTCAGCCGCCTTGGCATCGGACTTGAAGGACGGCTCAAAGCGAAGGTAGGCACCTTGTCCGGCGGGGAACGCCAAGCGCTCAGCCTGTTGATGGCGACGTTTACGGAACCGCAAATCCTTCTGCTTGACGAGCATACGGCCGCGCTTGATCCGGCCCGTGCCGAGCTGGTTACCCGGCTTACGCAAAATATCGTCAGCGAGCTGAAGCTGACGACCCTTATGGTTACCCATAACATGGAGCAGGCGATCCGTCTGGGGAACCGGCTCATCATGATGGATGCCGGACGCATCATTCTTGACGTTGATGACGAAACGAAGCGCGATTTGACGATGGAGCGCCTGATCGGCGAATTTGAGCGCATCAGCGGGCATAAGCTGTCGGATGACCGCGTGGTCCTCGGCTCCTAAGATATTATAAAAAGCCTATTGCTGAACGGGACTGACCCCCGTTTGTGAGACAGGGATCAAAACACCTTACAAGTTTAGGCAGCCAGTCGTCGGTAATCTACCGGTGACTGGTTGTTTAGTTTTGTTTGAATGCGAATTGAGTTATAGTAAAAGATGTAGTCTCGAACGGTCTGCTCGACGATTGCCGTCGTCGTACAGGTTAAACCTTCGAGATAGAACGTTTCAGACTTTAGCGTGGAATGAAACGATTCGATGGGGGCATTATCAGCGGGCGTACCCTTGCGGGACATGCTCATGGTAATGCCTTTTCCCTTTACAGCTTCTTGATACGCCTGGGATGTGTAGACGCTGCCTTGATCGCTATGGAGTATTGCGCCTCGTAGAGATGGCAACTGACGGAGTGTGTCTAGCACGAATGTAGTGTCCTGCTTGTCAGCTATACTGTATGCCACAATCTCTCCGTTAAACAAGTCTAAAATACTCGACAGATACAACATTTTCCCGCCAAACGGCAAATAGGTAATGTCCGTTACGAGTTTTTGCATAGGTGCATCGGCTTCAAACTGTCGCTTTAACAGATGGTCCGCGATATGTACTGGTTGCCCTGTGGGTTTCCGTTTCTTGGTTTTGACACGACATTGCAGCCCTTCACGCTGCATGATCCGTTGCACGCGTTTGTGGTTTACCGTGCCCTCTCTCTGAAGCAAGGCGGTTATTTTTCGGTATCCATAACGATATTTATGCTGTATACATAGTTCGCGAATTTTCTCTACCATGTGGTCCTCAGGTCGGTTCTTATATTCGGCCCTCCAGCGATAATAAGTGGCGCGAGGGACACCTATCCATTCACACGCTTGCTTCACACTAACTTCGCTCCGGACAGACTCGACCCACTCTACTACGATCCTTGACGAAACCTCCTCTCGAGTTCTCTGTACTTTTTTAGCAGATCTAGTTGTTGTTTCAGAAACCGGTTTTCGGCTTTTACCCTCTCTAACTCCGAAGTATATTCGGGTCCTTTGCCATAGCTGTATTGTTTACCTACGGGCTGCTCTAACCGGTTCCACTCCCCATTCCGATGCCATTTCATCCAAGTTTTCAACTGTGTCTTGTTTCGTATGTTTAACTGCTCCATGACTTCCTTCACCGGTATACCAGCCAGTCTCATTTCAATAGCTTTCATTTTAACTTCTAATGGATAACTTACTCTTGTTGCCAACGCAAAAACACCTCCAAGGTTGTCTCCATATCTTACGACATGGTTGCATTCTCTTGAAGGTGTTTTAATTTGTCTCACGTTATGGGGTCAGTCCCGAACGGAGTTTCCCGTATAGCAATAGGCTTTTTTCATAGCTTGCACCGCTGTAAGATCATCGCACACGTACGCTGCTGTCCCGCCGGATGCCGTCTCTCAACAGCCAGATATGGAAGGCATATTCGAATATGCCAAGCACGAGGGCGGTCGATAAAATCTCGCCCATGGAGAGGGTCCAGGCAGCATTGGCGGAAAGGGCCCAAATAAATGCGAAAGCCAACACCCCGTCTGTGAGGGTCGCAATCATATTGTTGGTCCGCGGAAGGATGAACAAATCGCCGAACAAATAAGCCAAAGCGGATAGTGCAACCGCCGTAAGAAGCGAACCGATAAAAGAGGCGTTGCTGAGAATCATCATCATGGCAACTACGATGACTCCGTTTCCGAGCAGCTTCACCAAAATTTTATCCATGATTTCACCTCCTTTAAAAATGCCGAAATGTGTTTAATATACCGCATAGGTTCTCCCGGTTCATTACCTCGTATGCACAGGGAGTGAAACAGAAGGCCGGGATGCATTTAACGATTCATCCGCGGGGACATTAATCAGGAAGATCGGAGAGGAGAATGTGCATGGTTTATGATTGTATTATTGTGGGCGGCGGAATCGCCGGATTACAGGCAGCCATTCAATTAGGCAGATATGACCGCCATCAAGTGCTTGTTATCGACGCAGGGGATGGCAGATCGGCCATTTGCCGAAATTATCGCAACATCCTGGGGTTTCCGGACGGCATTTCGGGTCCGGAGCTCCGCAGCCGGGGGCAAAAGCAGGCTGAATCTTTAGGGGTTTCTTTCAAACACGACCGGATCTTGCACGCGGAACAAACCGATGAACAGTTTAAATTAACAGGAGCGAACGGGACGGAATATAGAGCTGCAACTCTGCTGCTGGCAACGGGAGTGATGGACCGATTCCCCGATATTCCCGGACTTCTGTCTGTTTTGGGTTCCACGGTGTATATTTGCCCGGATTGCGACGGACATGAAATTCAGAATCGGCGCACGGTGCTGATGGGTTCGGGAAATGCAGGGGCCGATATGGCGATGATTCTTGCGGATCGGACTAAGGAATTGATCTATTTGAATCATGAATCAGAAACGGTTTCCCCTGACAGAATGGAGTCTCTAAAATCGTTAAACATCGGTTATGAGGAGGGTGAGATTGAGGAAGTGAGAACAGGGAATGAAGGACACGAAGGTGATATTAAAGCCGTGGTGATGAAGGATAGGCGCCTTTTTGAGGCGGAACGGGGATTTATCGCATTTGGAGGGAATAAGGTTCATTCGGAACTGGCTGGTCAACTCGGAGTCTCTCTGAGCCATAATAAGCATATCGAAACCGACCCACGCAGTAAGGCGACGAACATCGCGGGCGTATTCGCAGCCGGAGATCTGGGCGTTCATGCGGAGCAGGTTACCGTCGCCATGGGGGAAGGTTCGATCGCCGCGATTTGGATTCATAAAGCACTGAGTACATGATATAATCATAAAAATGGAAGGGGATGAAGTGATGATACTTGAGGTAGCCGAGCTGCGCGTGAAGCCCGGAACTATCAACGATTTTGAGAGCAATTTCCGCAAAGCTTCCAAAATTATATCTCAGATGCACGGGTACATAGACCATGAGCTCCATAAGTGTGTAGAAACTGCGGATAAATATATTTTACTCGTAAAATGGAACTCCATTGCGGATCATGAAATAGGCTTCAGAAAATCGCCCCAATACGAAGAATGGAAGGCGCTGCTGCATCATTTTTACGATCCCTTCCCGACGGTAGAACACTATGTACAAATCAGAAATTGAAGGTTACACGATTGAAGACGCCAAGCTGTCCGATTTGGAAGCCATTGTATCGATCTACAATGAGACAATTGCCGGGCGGACGGTGACAGCCGATCTGGAGCCGGTTACCGTGGATAGCAGGCTGCGCTGGTTCGAGGAGCATTTACCCGATTCAAGGCCGCTTTGGGTCATGAAATCCGGTGATGAGATTGTCGCCTGGCTTAGCTTTCAATCTTTTTACGGAAGACCGGCTTACAACGCGACTGCGGAAATCAGCATCTATATTTCGGGGAATCATCGCGCCAAAGGTCTAGGAAGCATACTGCTGAAGAAGGCCATCGAGTTTAGTCCGAGTATTTCCGTAAAGACGCTCCTTGGTTTTGTGTTTGCACATAATGAGCCAAGTCTTTCCCTGCTGCGTAAATTCGGTTTCGAAGAATGGGCCTTTTTACCGCGGGTGGCGAACCTGGACGGGGTTGAGCGCGATTTGGTCATTTTAGGAAGAAGAATAGACGGGAACGAGGAGAATGGAGAAGGACTACATTGAATGAATGGATTGAACAATTTACCGGGTGGCTGCTCGAAGTCACTCAGATCGAAGGCTTTTGGATTTTACTGATTACGATTCCTCTTGCTTTGATCCAAGGCATCATCGGCATTTTTCCATTTGCCACAATCGTTATGCTGAACATTTCCGTACTGGGCGTGATGAACGGATTGCTGGCCAGCTGGATCGCCGGTTCGGTAGCCGGCATGGCTGTCTATATGCTCTGCAAGTTTCTGTTTTCCGACTGGTTTAACCGAAGGTGGCTGTCCAAGCTGCAGAAGTATGAACGCTGGCAAAAAAGCCTGAACCGTTACGGCGTTTGGGCCGTTATCTTCTTGCGTACCGTTCCGATCATGCCTAATAATCTCATTTCATTTATGTCGGCGGTGTCCAATTTGAAGACGGGATCCTACACTTGGTCCAATATTATCGGCAATCTGTCGAGTATTTGGCTGTTCGGAATTCTTAGCGCTTCGATCGTGTTTCCGAACATGGATCTCCGTTTGCTGATTTTGTCCTATGCTATATTTTTGCTGGCACTGCTCGCCGCTTTTTTTGTAAGACAACGGTTAATGATGAAAAAAGACCGCGGTATGACCGCATAAACCAACTCTGCTGCAACCGAATTGTCCCGTGCGTATAACTTGAAGTTCGGAGGAACACTTTATGTTTATAAATGAAGTGTAGAATGTATCCGATATCGAGGAGGGACCGATTTGGCGGTTCAGCAGGAAAGAAAAATGGTAACTGACTATGGAGATCCAGCCGTAACCGGGGGGATCTCTGTTTTTTCGCGCGAATTTGATGAGGCATACCGGTATGACGGTAACGATCTGGGTACGAAATATAGCCCGGAACGGACGCAATTTCGGCTTTGGGCTCCAACTGCTTCGGAAGCCAAGGTAAGATTATATCCGAATGCCGAGAGCGAATCGTTTGAGGATCTTGTGATGACCCGGAGCGATTCGGGGACTTGGGTATTGACGGTGGAACGCAATCTGGACCAGGTATTATATACTTTTGTCGTCCGGGTAGGGAGCAACTGGAACGAGGCGGTAGACCCTTATGCCAAAGCAGTAGGAATCAATGGGGACAAAGGCGTTATTCTGGATTTACAGAAAACCAATCCTGCACGCTGGACCCCGGATAAGCCGTCGCTTGTTTCGGCAACCGATGTCATCATTTATGAGGTGCATGTCGGGGATTTCTCACTTCACCCGGAGAGCGGGATCCAGCATAAGGGGAAATACCTGGGTTTCACGGAAACGGGAACAAGGGGGCCGCAAGGCATTCTAACCGGATTGGACCATTTGAAGCATTTGGGAATCACCCATGTGCAGCTTCTTCCGGTTCAGGATTTTGCAAAAGCCAGTGTGGACGAAGAAAAGACTGCAGCGACTGGCAAGGAGAATTTGCAGTACAACTGGGGATATGATCCGAAAAACTTTAATGCGCCGGAAGGCTCGTATGCCAGCAATCCTTTTCAGCCCGGGCTCCGGATCCGCGAGCTGAAGCAAGCCGTTCAAGCGCTGCATGAACAGGGATTACGGGTAATTCTGGATGTGGTCTACAACCACGTTTACGACGGATACATTGCTCATTTCACGAAGCTGGTGCCGGGTTATTATTTGCGTTACAAGAAGGACGGGAGCTTCTCGAACGGATCGGGCTGCGGCAATGATTGTGCTTCCGAGCGGTTCATGATGTCTAAATATATTATTGACTCCGTTGTTTACTGGGCAACCGAATACCGGGTGGACGGGTTTCGATTCGATTTGATGGGCTTGCTTGATGTCGACACGATGAACGAAATCCGCCGGAGATTGGATGAAATCGATCCGTCTATTCTAGTGCTCGGTGAGGGATGGATTATGGAGACGGAGCTTCAGGCTGAGCGCAGGGCTAATTTACAGCAAGCCGGCAGGATGCCGGGCATTGCCCATTTTAACGGGGAGCTTCGAAATGCGCTTAAGGGAGATATTTTCAAGCCTGATCAAACTGGCTTCGTGAGCAGAGGGAAAGGGTTGGAGCCGGAAATCATGAAAGGCGTCGTCGGATCGATTTCCTATAACAATGAAGTGCACGGATTTGCGTCTGAGCCGACGCAGTGCGTGAATTTTGCCGAATGTCACGATAATCATACGCTATGGGATAAACTGTCCTGTTCCGCCGCGAAAGCCGATAAAAATGAACGCAGGCGCATGCAGCGTTTGGCTGCGGGAATAGTGCTCACCAGTCAAGGTATCCCGTTTCTTCATGCGGGCCAGGAATTTCTGCGTACCAAGGGCGGGATAGGCAACAGCTATCAGGCTCCCCCGGCCGTAAATCAACTGGATTGGTCCCGGTGTGCGGCATATCAGGATGAAGTTGAGGCCATTCGGAAGATGATTGAACTGAGGAAACGGCATCCTGCTTTCCGATTGAAAACCGCAGCAGAGATTTCCCGGCACCTTCGGTTCGAGCCGACAGCGGGTGCGGAATCCGCCGTTGCTTTTACGTTAAGGGAACATGCAGGAGGAGACCCGGCCCGGAATTTATATGTTCTATATCATGCTTCATCTTCATCACAAACCTTTTCTTTACCGGAGCTGGGGAAATGGGAAGTAGCTTTTGGCGAGGATATTGTGACAGAACTACATTCCGGTCATTTAAATGTGAAAGGGATCGGTATGGTTGTGCTGTCAAATTTTTTGTGAAAAAAATAGCATTATTTGCTAAAATAAGATGCAAGATATGAGATAGAAAAATTGATTTTGAGGATGAGTGGGGGAATACAAATGAATACTGCTGAAATTGCGCCTAAGCCCAAACAGCGGAAGCTGCTAATGAGCGCCGGCCTCAGCTGGATGTTCGATGCGATGGACGTAGGCATCATTTCGTTTATCGCCGCGGCACTGGCGGCCGAATGGAGCCTGACACCGCAGCAGACCGGGTTTTTCACCAGCATTAATTCGGTCGGCATGGCGTTCGGCGCGGCGATCGCCGGCATCATGGCGGACAAGTACGGCCGCAAAGCTGTGCTGCTTTGGACGCTCCTTATTTTTTCGATCGCCAGCGGTTTGTCCGCAGCGGCAACCGGGTTTGCGGTATTATGCTTGCTGCGTTTTGTAGCCGGCTTTGGACTGGGCGGGGAACTGCCGGTGGCATCCACGCTTGTATCGGAATCGGTAGCGGCAAAGGACCGGGGAAGAATGGTAGTTCTGCTGGAAAGTTTCTGGGCCGCCGGATGGATACTGTCTGCTTTGATCGCCTATTTCGTCATTCCGAAATTCGGCTGGCAGGCCGCTTTCCTGATCGGAGCAATACCGGCTCTCTATGCGCTTTATTTGCGCAAATCGATTCAGGACCCGCCTCGCTTTACCCAGAACATCGCCGGAGGCCGGCAAAAAAAGCTATCGGTCCGGGAACGGTTCGTATCGGTTTGGGCGAGCCCGCATAGACGTTCTACGATTATGCTTTGGATCCTTTGGTTTACAGTCGTTTTTTCGTATTACGGCATGTTTCTGTGGCTTCCTAACGTTATGATGCTCAAAGGCTTCAGCCTGGTGAAGAGCTTTGAATACGTACTGATTATGACGCTCGCGCAACTGCCGGGATATTTCACGGCCGCTTATTTTATCGAAAAATTCGGCCGGAAATTCGTGCTTGTCGTGTATTTGCTGCTGACTGCGGCAAGCGCTGCCTGGTTCGGCAATGCGACAAGCGAAGGCATGCTCATTGCGGCAGGAATCTGTCTGTCGTTCTTTAATCTTGGAGCATGGGGCGGGATGTACGCTTATACGCCCGAATTATATCCGACTCGGGTTCGTTCTACGGGAGTAGGTTTGGCTGCTTCCTTCGGCCGGGTGGGAGGCATTATCGGCCCTTACCTTGTCGGTATGCTGGTTGCCCGGCAGGTGTCCATCGGTGCAATATTCTGGATCTTCTTCATTACTATCCTGGTTGGCGCCGTGGCGGTATTGCTGCTGGGAAGCGAGACAAAGGGCAAGGAGTTAACGGACTGAACCTTTAATTATTGTTTTGAATGTTCATAAATAAATAAACTCCACAGACCTTCGCCAGGAAGATTTGTGGAGTTTTGTTTTACTTTTGCAGTTATTGGTCCAGGCTGGGGGTGTCCAGGCTTTCTCCTGGTTTGAGCGCATGGCCGATGATGTTTTTGTGTTTTAATTGATCCACAAATTTCGCTCCGTCTTGGGCGACGAGTCCGAAGGTATTGTAGTGAATAGGGACGACATGCTTGGGATGAAGCCATTCGGCCGCAAGCAGCGCATCCTCCGGTCCCATAGTGAAATAATCACCGATCGGCAGGAAAGCAAGATCGATCTGTCGCCGGTCTCCGATCAGCTTCAAGTCGCTGAACAATGCCGTATCGCCGGCATGATAGAGAACGAATCCGCCGAGATCCAGCAAGATTCCTGCTGCTACGCCCAGATACACATTGGTGCCGTCAATCTCTACGGATGAGCTGTGGAGGGCGGGGGTCAAGGTCAATTTCCCGAACGGGAAAACGAACGATCCGCCCAGATTCAAGCCAGCGGTTGTTAATCCTTTGTTTTTGAAGAAGTCAGCCAATTCCACAATTCCGATGATCGTGGCCCCGTTGGCTCTGGCAATAGCTTCAGCATCTCCGATATGGTCGAAATGTCCATGGGTCAGGAGTACATAATCGGCTTTGATTTCATCGGCTTTGGCCGAAGCCACCGGATTTCCTGTCAGAAAGGGGTCGATGATGAGTGTGAATTCGCCCGTATCGATAAGCACGGAGGAATGTCCCAAATAAGTCAGCTTCATAATTATCACTCCTATGGAAAGGTTTACACTACCTTTTCATTATATCGGGTCAAGCTCCTCAAGTCATGGTCTATAGGTTAAAATATAGGCAGACTCAAATACATATTAAGGGGGAACGAGATGACAACTTCCTTATTGGATCGGCTGAAGGCGGAGAAAATCATTGCTATCCTGCGCGGTGTGCCGAAGGAGCAGGGGAAAGCTGTTGCCGAAGCGCTTAGCTTGGGAGGGATTGTGTTTGCTGAAGTGACGTTGAATACGGAAGGCGCGCTAGGAATGATCTCAAGCTGGAGAGAGACATTCGGAGAACGGATGAAGATTGGGGCAGGCACCGTGCTGGACCTCGAGGAGGCCAAAGAAGCGGTCCGGGCTGGGGCGGAATATCTGGTTTCCCCGAATCTGGATGAGGCGGTTGTGGCTTATGCGCTTGAACAAGGAATAGCCGTTTTTCCCGGAGCGATGACGCCTACGGAAATCGTGAAGGCCTGGAAAGCGGGAGCGACTGCGGTGAAGGTGTTTCCGATGGCCTCTCTTGGAGTGGGTTACCTGAAAGAGATAACCGCCCCGCTCGACCGGATTCCTTTGATTGCGACGGGAGGCGTGCGTCTCGACAATATTCATGGATTTTTAGAGGCGGGTGCTACAGCGGTCGGATTAGGCGGATGCCTGGTAAATCCTGCTCTCATTCGGGAAAAGCGTTACGAAACGATCACTCAGAATGCAGCGGATATGGTTGGCGCGGTAAGATCTTGGCGTCCGGGAGATCTTAACTAACACCGGGCTATTGCGACTGGCAAATCGACAGCTAAAGCAGTTGCCAAAATGTAAAAGGGACTGCCTACAGGTCTTATTGACCCGTAGGCAGTCCCTTTCGTTTACTCAGATCACTCATTTTCTGGCCAAGACACGGTAACGGTATGCGGACGGTCATAAGCGGAAGCCCAATAATATCCCTGGGCGGCGATTCGTTGCGGCCAGAAGCCGACAAGCCCCGCTGCCTTAGGTAGCGTTTCGGAAGTAGCGGTGGCGGATCCGGCAGCATTTGTGATCAGATCTACATATTTTCCGCCGTTGTAGGTAAACCGGCCATGAACGTCAGCAGTAATTCCTTCGCCGGTTTCCAGATCGATGACTTGTAGCGTTACTTTTCCCTGCGTGCCGTTAAACACGATGTTCATGTCCCCGATAATCATAGGGCGCAGGGTCGTATTTCCGGTCACGGCTGAAACTTCGCTAGAAACTGGACCGATGTTCCCGCTGATATCGACGGCGGCTACCTTGTAATAATAAACGGAGTTAGGAAGCAATCCGGTATCGCGATAAGTCAGGTTTCTCGACGTTCCCCCGATGTTGGAATCATCCGGCGTAAATCCGGGCTCGGTGCCGCGGTAAATAATATACTCCTCAATATCGGAATCGTCGGAGGCTCTGCCATAGGAAAGTTCAATGGTACTGAAATCGAACGCAGTGGCTTGCGGTTCCCTGCTTACTCCGGTAGGAGGAGCTGTATCCGGCGGATTCATGGTCCACTTAAATCCACTAGGTCCCCAAGCGGAAGGAAGCCAGCGTATCGAGTCATAATGGTGCATCGCAATGCCGCCGAAAGCCGGATCTCCGGAAAAGGCAGTATAAACTTTATCCAGTTCACTCTCCATATAGGTCCGGCCTTCCTCCCGGAATGTGATTGTTTCGGGGTCTCCGCTGTTGGCAATGTCCAGCGTTTCCACCCCTACGATGACCGAATCCGGTTTCCCGATCGCATTGGCATAGGCAAGCTCGGCCTGAGCTTGAGGTATAATGCCAGGACCGCCCTCGGCGGTGTCCCGGTAATCCATGATTGAAATATAATCACTGATGTCCTGTACATGCTCGGACAGCCACTTGGTCTGACCGTTCCAAGTAATATTGCTGGAAGTGTCGCTGCTATCAAACCATCTCGGGATCGCCGGGCCGAAAGGAAGGTCAATGCCGGCGGCGTCTCTGCGCTGAATCATTTTTTGAAGCACATCTAAATATTGAAGCTGTACGGCCGGTTTATCGGTCTTAAACTCAGGTAAAATATAAGGCTCGATATCGACATTCACCCCATCAAACTGCTCATCTGCGGAGGAGGAGAGGTTGTAATTGATGACCTTTTCCATCTCATGGATTGCATTGCCGTGATATGGAGCCAGGGCGCCATAATAGGGAGGTACGGTTCCTCCGGCGATACAGGCGTGGACCCGATAGCCGTTGTCATGCGCCCACTTTACGAACTCCCGGACAGCCTCAGGCTGGTCTTCAAGGATGTCTACACCCTCATACGGAAAAACGCCGATATAAAAGGTGGTGATCGGATCGGAGCCGAAGGTTCCGGTATCATCGGCAAGCGCTTTTAACGCCGATTTGGAGCCCGGGTTCAAAAAGAGATTGTAGGCGGCTTTTTCCCAGATCCACATCGCACGGTCTTGCTTTTCAAGTGTAACCGGTTCGGGAGCCCAGTTCCCGGTATGAGCATAAACCGTAGTGCTCCGGCCTTCATTGCCGAATTCGTCGAAGGCCCTTGCCTCCAGACTGGAGGTCCGGTTACCGAGATTTTTGGCGTCCCATTTGAATTGATAGTGGTTCCCGGTTTGCTTTGCTTTCATCCATGGCCCGCCGTTGATTCGAATCTCTACCAGCTCAACGGAATTCTTGGCGTCGACGGTGATTTTTACAGGGACCGAGCCGTGGACGGTTTCATCGTCCGAAGGATTTGTAATCTTCACAACAGGGAGGCTGGCTTCGGGATTATTGACATACACCGATGTCGTAGCCGTGGAGATTCCATAACGAGACGAACTCTGCACTCCCTTGGCAATCAGCGAGATGTTGCCGTCGTATTTGGATACGTCGACATCCGCATACCAAGTGCCGCTTTCGGGTCCATTTAAGTCCTCTCTTACGGAGTTAAGCTGTTCGGTTCCGTTAATAATCAATTTGATGTCATAAGTTTCGGTATACCCTCCCGTAACCCGCAGCCATCCCGGAGGTACCTGATCACCTTCCGCCGGAGAATCGATGGTCAGCATGGATTCGGCGTGAGCGTAGGGGATCTGAGCCACGAGGATAAAAGAGAAGCAAAGGAATAGAGAAGCAGTCAACCCTTTGAAAATCAATGAACCTACAACTTGATTCAATAAGGCTTTCTTTTGTTGACGAATCGGCATGAATACCCCTCGCTTTCTATCCGGAATAATTGTAAACGTTTACAATTGTATTGTAGCCGTAGTATTTTTCTTAGGGCAATAACCGTTTAATGACCTTTAATATAATGGAATGAAAAATGAAGCATTAAAGAGATATGACGTAAATGAGAGAGTTTAACCATTATGAAAACGCTCCCGTTTCATATAATTGGCAATTGCAAACTGTTTTTAACCGGTTGCCTGACTTTACTGGATTCGGCGCCGGAGTTATGATTCAATCCATGAAACAAATATCATACCATTTGTCGATCGCTGAATTTCCCGGCAACGGGAAAACGGGGGAACCAAATTGCGGCGCATCTATCTTGGCTCCTAGGCCAAGAAGCCGTTTCGTTCGTTTGCCGTCTTTAATGTGAGAGTTAAAGACCGCAAACGGACAGGGGTGAATCCCGGACGGAAACCATGGATTCCGTTCGGGTAGGGCGACTCTCACCGCCCGAATCCGACAGCTAACTTCGTAAGCGTGGATGAAGAGAGGATGGGTGAACTGTCAGCCGTATGAGTAGGCCACAGAGCGCCAAGGTGCCTCTGTGGTTTTTTATTGCCTAAATTGAAAAATTGACTGAAATTGTTATGAAAAATCGAAATGAATAATAATGTCTTTTTCGCTGAATTCTGCTAACGCAGTAGCGGGGGAACCAACGAAACGCCGATCTGGGATCGGAACGTTTCATGGGGTGAATCGCCGGAAATATCCTTAATTTCCAGCGTAGGGCGACTCTCGCGCCCGAATCCGACAGCTAACCTCGTAAGCGTAATTGGGAGAGGCAACCGCCATAAGCTCACCATGGTTATGAACACCATGTCAGAAGCTGCGGAAAGGTTCCTTCCTTTCCTGCGGCTTTTTTGCTGTGCAAAGTACTGGATTGAGCTTACTAGTAAAGTCTACCTCACCAGGAGGGGCTTTAGGTCTTGCTATTATCTGAGGGAGGAAACAAAGGTGGAGGAAGATTGTATCCTCATTGCTGCGCCAAATCAGGCAGGGCTGAATTTTGTACGGCTGCTGTTGTCTAAGCGGCGGAATGTTGCGGTTCTCGTGAACAACAAAACTGAGGAGAAACGGGCTCGTAAATTGGGGACGGTTCAAGTGATCCGGGTGAAGACGGAGGATGAGAAAACTTGGAGGATTCCCGAATTTCGGATCGGGAGGGTCTTTATTTTTGAAACTACGCTAACTTTAACATGTCGATATTTGCAGTTATGCCGTCAATGGACATCGAGCCCAATAATCGTGATTACGCCGGAGCAGCATCCGAGAATGATTTACAAGGGCCTTGGAGCGACTTATGTGATTCATTCGGGTTCCTGCGAGGTCGGATTTTTAGCAAACGGCATTCCGGAAACCGGGGATTAACAGGAATTAAAGGAGGGGGATACGCCATGATAGGGATCGGGTTGGTCGTCCTGTTCGTATTTCTTTATTTGATCTATGCCTTGATTCATCCTGAGAAATTTTAAAAAGCCTACTTTTGAGGGGGATCCCAATGGATTTAGTGCAAATGTTAGTTGTGATCGGCGTCATCATTGTACTGGTGAAACCGCTGGGCACTTATTTATACCATGTGTTTTCCGGGGAATCGAACCGTACCGACAACATATTCGGAGGTTTCGAAAGACTGATCTATAAGCTGGTCGGTTTCAAACGCCGTGAAGGCATGAGCTGGAAAAAATACGCCTTTAGCATGATTGTGACGAACGCCGTTCTGGTGGGAGTAAGCTATTTGATTCTGCGGATTCAGCAGTTTCTTCCCTTGAATCCTAATGGGATGGGAAACATGGAATCGTCGCTTTCATTCAATACGGTCATCAGCTTTATGACCAATACGAATCTACAGCATTATAGTGGAGAGTCGGCCCTGTCTTATTTCTCTCAAATGGCCGTCATTACGATGATGATGTTTACCTCAGCCGCCAGCGGCTTGTGTGTAGCGATATCATTTATCCGCGGTTTGACGCAGAGAGGGCAAACGATAGGAAACTTCTTTGAAGATTTTATTAAAGCACATGTCCGTGTATTTCTGCCGGCAGCTTTGCTCGTTACCTTAATTCTCGTGGCACTGCAGGTTCCACAGACGTTGGATCCGACCTTGACGGTTCATACGCTGGATGGCGCGTTGCAGCGAATTTCGATGGGGCCCGTCGCTTCGCTCGAGTCGATCAAGCATTTGGGGACGAACGGCGGGGGATTTTTCGGAGTGAACTCCGCACATCCCTTTGAAAATCCGAACGGTTTGAGTAACGCCGTGGAAATGTGGTCGATGTGGATGATGGGTGCTGCATTGCCATACACATTCGGATTGTTCGCCAAGAATAAGAAACAAGGCTGGGTCATTTTCTCCGCCATGATGATTCTATTTCTCGTCTTTTTATCCACCGTCTATTTCTCGGAAAAAGCGGGGAACCCGGCAATCAACGCACTGGGTATCGATGCTGCGCAAGGAAGCATGGAAGGGAAAGAAGTTCGCTTTGGGATCGCCGGATCCACGCTGTTTACCACTGTAACGACGGCCGCTACGACAGGGAGTGTCAACAATATGCATGATACTTTAACGCCGCTCGGCGGGATGGTTCCGTTGGTTCAAATGATGCTGAACGTCGTATTCGGCGGAAAAGGCGTCGGCCTTATGAACATGATGATGTACGCCATTCTAGGTGTGTTCATTTGCGGCCTGATGGTCGGCCGGACGCCGGAATTTCTGGGCCGCAAAATCGAGGCTAAGGAAATGAAGCTGATCGCCATTGCGATATTGGCGCATCCGTTTATCATTCTTGTGCCGACTGCGATCAGTTTTATGACGGATCTGGGGCAAAGTGCAATCACGAACCCCGGTTTCCATGGTTTATCCCAGGTGCTGTACGAATACACCTCCTCTGCCGCAAATAACGGGTCCGGCTTTGAAGGACTGGCGGACAATACACCGTTCTGGAACATTACGACCGGGCTGGTCATGTTGTTTGGGCGTTATGTTTCCATCATAGCCTTGCTGGGCGTTGCGGGTTCCTTGATGTCCAAGGAGCCGATTCCGGAAACGATCGGTACCTTGCGTACCGACAACCGCCTGTTCGTCGGCATATTGATTGGAACGGTGCTCCTTATCGGTGCGCTCACGTTTTTACCGGTCATTGCTATGGGCCCGGTTGCCGAGTTTTTAACTTTAGGATAAGCGAAAGAGGGGTTAAAGGATGTCGAACAGTCGTAAAACTATGCTTACTGGTCCAATCATTCGTAAGGCTGCGGTGGAAAGCCTGGTCAAGTTGAATCCGGCCACAATGATGAAAAACCCGGTCATGTTCGTGGTCGAAATCGGCATGGCCATCGTAATGCTCCTTCTGCTGTTTCCGAACCTGTCCGGTTCGGGTAATGGATTCGGTTTTAATTTATCGGTATTCCTGATTCTGCTCTTCACGGTGCTGTTTGCTAACTTTGCCGAAGCTTTGGCTGAAGGGCGGGGGAAAGCGCAGGCTGATTCGCTGAAAAAGACGAAGCAAGAGGTAACTGCAAATAAGCTTGTAGGCGGAGCGCTTCGCGAAGTGCCATCTACGGACTTACGCAAGGGGGACATCGTCGTTGTTGAACAAGGCGAGATGATTCCCGGCGACGGAGAAATTATCGAAGGGCTAGCCTCTGTGGATGAGTCTGCTATCACCGGGGAATCCGCCCCGGTCATCAAGGAAGCTGGCGGTGACTTCAGTTCGGTGACCGGCGGCACGCTGGTCGTGAGCGATGTCATCGTCGTGCGGATCACCAGCGATCCCGGAGAATCGTTCATCGATCGTATGATCTCGCTGGTCGAAGGCGCGAAACGGCAAAAGACGCCGAACGAAATTGCTCTGAGCACGTTGCTTACCGTACTGACACTGATCTTCTTGATCGTGGTTGTCACGTTAAAGCCGATCGCCGACTTTTTAAACATTCAGCTTGAAATTCCCGTCCTCGTGTCTTTGCTCGTTTGTCTCATACCTACGACCATCGGCGGCCTGCTGTCCGCCATCGGCATCGCAGGCATGGACCGGGTCACCCGGTTCAATGTGTTGGCGATGTCAGGTAAAGCGGTGGAAGCGGCAGGGGATATCAATACGATGATCCTGGATAAGACCGGAACGATCACGTACGGGAACCGTATGGCATCGGAGTTCCTTCCTGCGCAAGGGGAACAAGAGAGCGAGCTTGCCGCTTGGGCGGCGATAGCGTCCCTCCGGGATGAGACGCCGGAAGGCCGTTCCGTCATCGAGTTTACGAAGGTGCGCGGATTTACATTTGACGCGGAAATGGCTGAGGGCGGAGAAATTGTGGAGTTCAAGGCGGAGACGCGGATGAGCGGCATCGACTTGAAAGATGGCCGCAAAATCCGTAAGGGAGCGGTAGATGCCGTGCGCGAATGGGTTCAAGCACAAGGCGGAACCATCCCGGGCGATTTGGAACAGAAGAGCCAACACGTTGCGACAGAAGGCGGAACTCCGCTTGCCGTTGCCGTAGACGGCCGGATTTACGGGATTATTTATTTGAAGGACACGGTGAAACCGGGAATGAAGGAACGCTTTGATCAACTGCGGAAGATGGGCATAAAAACAATCATGTGTACGGGGGACAATCCGCTGACGGCGGCAACGATCGCCCGTGAAGCCGGGGTCGACGATTTTATAGCCGAGAGTAAGCCCGAGGACAAAATTGCGGTGATCCGCCGTGAACAGGCGCAAGGCAAACTCGTCGCCATGACCGGGGACGGCACGAATGATGCTCCGGCGCTGGCCCAAGCGGACGTCGGCCTGGCGATGAACAGCGGTACGGTGTCTGCGAAGGAAGCGGCCAATATGGTCGATCTCGATTCCGACCCGTCCAAGATCATCGAAGTGGTCGCCATCGGCAAACAGCTGCTGATGACCCGCGGTGCGCTAACCACGTTCAGTATCGCAAATGATATTGCCAAGTATTTTGCCATTATTCCGGCAATGTTCATGCTGGCTGTACCGCAAATGAATACCCTGAATGTCATGGGGCTCGGCTCCCCGTTATCCGCAGTGTTGTCGGCCTTGATTTTCAATGCGGTTATTATCCCGTTGTTGATACCGCTCTCGATGCGCGGCGTCGCCTATAAACCGATGAGCTCCCAGCGGCTGCTCTCCAAAAATTTGCTGATCTATGGAGTCGGTGGTGTCATAGCCCCGTTTATCGGCATCAAGTTGATTGACCTGGTGGTTCATTTGTGGATTTAACAAATATGCAGACCGGTTTGCTTCGGCAAACCGGATCCCCTTAAAAAGTGGAAAGGGAGTTTTCCTTCATGAATCATATCCAAACTCAAGATACCAAGAGCGCTTCATTGACAGCTTCATTCGGAACTACTTTTTGGGCCGCCTTGCGGTTCAGTCTTATTTTGATCGTTATTTGCGGCGTTCTTTACCCGCTGGCAAGCACAGGTTTAGCTCAGCTGTTGTTCCCTCATCAGGCTAACGGAAGTCAGTTGAAGAATAGCGAAGGAATCGTTATCGGCTCCGAGTTAATTGGCCAATCCTATACGGACCCTCATTGGTTCCAAGGCCGCGTGTCGAGCATTGAATACAATGCCGAAGGGTCGGGTTCTAACAATTATGCACCCTCGAATCCTGAATTGATGAAGCGGATGCAGGCCTCGTTGAACGATTGGTCCAAGAATAATCCGGATATACCGGTAAACCTGGTCCCTATTGATTTAATTACGAACTCCGGGTCAGGGCTGGACCCGCATATCACGAATAAAGCCGCAGAAGTTCAAATTTCTCGTGTAAGCAAGTTGTCCGGAGTTTCGGAAGAGAAGTTACGAAATCTTATCAAAGAGGCTTCACAAGGTAGGGATCTGGGGATATTCGGCGAACCGAGAGTAAACGTGCTTAAGCTGAATTTGGCCTTACAAAAGGAAATGGCCGGAATGAGCCGATGATAGGAGCGAAATGCCAGCGATGACGACCTTTCGCAGAAAAACGCCGGAAGAGCTGCTGGAATCGATCGAGCGGCTAAAGCATGGAAAATTCAAAATATTGATTGGAGCCGCCAGCGGTACGGGAAAGACCTACCAAATGCTTAGGGAGGGTCAGCAGTTAAAGGAGCGGGGTATCGATGTCGTGATCTGTGCGGTGACGACACTGCAACGACCCGAGACAGTAGAGCAACTTGCCGGATTGGACCGGATTCCAAGTATCCATTGGATGAAGAATGGTGAGGAAAAAAAGGATTTGCCAGTGGAGGAGCTTGTTAAGCGGAATCCGGAGGTGGTACTAGTCGATCATCTGGCACATCGCAACCGGCCTGGGGCTAAATTCAACACCCGGCTTGAGGACATCCTGTTTCTGCTCAAACAAGGAATCAGCGTGATTACCACGATCAATGCATATGAGCTGGCAGGAGCGGATGAGATTGCCTTACAGCGAACCGGTATTCAGGCAGAAGAGACTATCCCGCCGGGGACACTGGATCTGGCGGATGAAGTCCGGTTGATCGATGTTGCGCCGGAAACGGTGATGAAACGGATCGAAGCGGGATTGCTCGGAAAAAAGGTACATCCATCGATTTGCCGCCGCGACAATCTGGCGGTATTGCGCGAATTATCGCTGCGGTTAGTAGCCGAAGGCGTGAATGAGTTGTTGAACCGCCATCGTGAAACAGAAGGACTGTCGGGCCCTTCCGGGGCCTCGGAACGGATTCTCGTTTCGGTGCAATATCACTGGAACGCTTCAATCTATATTCGCCGAGGACAACAGATTGCTAAACGTCTGAACGGTGATTTGATTGTGGCCAGTTTCGTGAAGCCAGGAATCAAGCTTACGAAGGAGCAGGAGGCTTTTAAACGCTCGATTGTTAAACTCTGTAGTAAGATTGGCGCCCAGTTTACGGAGTGGCCTTTGCCGGGCCGCCGTCTTTTGCCGGTCAAGCTGAAGGAATTGTCAACCAGAATGGGGGTGACGAGGATTGTAATGGGGCACTCCAAACTGAGCCGGTTGCAGGAAATCTTTACAGGCTCCGTCATCCATGGATTACTGCGCAAGCTAACGCATACCGATTTGTTCCTGATGGCCGACCGGGCGGATACAGAAGGAGAGCGTATTATGCCGATACGACATCATGAATACGAACAAGGCCTCCCGAATGCAAATGCTAAAACATTCCGCAGGCATACTCCCGAAGAAGCGGAGCAGCAGAAGATACGGCTTAACCGGGGGACGTTCAAGGTGTATATTGGAGCTTCGCCAGGTGTCGGTAAAACCTATACCATGCTTCGGGAAGGAAACCTGCTGAGAAGCAACGGGGTCGATGTTGTCGTTGGGCTGCTTGAAACGCATGGGAGACGCGAAACGGTCGCACAGCTTGGTGGTTTGGAGATCATTCCACGGCGCAAGGCGGTTTACCGGGGATCACAGTTGGAAGATATGGATACGGAAGCTGTGCTAAGTCGCTATCCCGAGGTCGTTTTAATTGACGAACTGGCCCATACGAACATCCCCGGAAGCCTGCACGTGAAAAGGTACGAGGATATTCTTCAAATTTTGGATGCTGGTATATCCGTCATTACCACGGTAAATGTGCAGCATCTGGAGAGCCTGAACGATGCGGTAGAGCAGGTGACAGGGGTACGGGTAAGGGAAACCGTACCCGATGATTTACTTCGGAAGGCCGATGAAGTGGAATTGATTGATGTGACTCCGCAGATGCTCCAACAGCGATTAAGAGAAGGCAAGATTTATGCTTCTTCCAAGGTAGATCAAGCATTGCAGTCCTTCTTTAAGATCGGGAATTTAATCGCTCTGCGTGAATTGGCGTTGCGGGAGATCGCCGATGATGTCGACGAAAGGCTGGAGTCCTGGGATCGCGGAAATTCGCTCCGCGGTCCTTGGCGAAGAAAAGAATTGATCTTCGTATGCGTAGACAAAGGCCCGAATGCCGAGAGGATTATTCGGCATGGATTCAGGCTTGCTTACCGCCTGAAGGCGGAATGGCATGTCGCGTTTGTGGATATACGTAAACAGGCTTCCCTACAAGAAGATCAGGAATTGTTACAAATAAAAAGATTAACGCAACGGCTTGGAGGGACATTTGATCTGTTGACCAGCCCTCGGCGTTGCAGGATAGCCGATACGCTTTTATCGAAAGCGGACAAATTAGGAGCTACTCAGATTATAATGGGGCAGACGCGAAGACGTTGGCAGAGATGCTTGAGTATCAGTCCCGCTATTGGACTTGGCGTAATTCGAAAATCAACCGCCCGTGATGTACTGATTGTGTCAAGGAATAAATAGGCTGGCCTAATGAAATACAAAACCCCGGCCATATCCGATATTTACGGATTCTGACCGGGGTTAATGTTCTTAGTTTATTGGCTTGTCCCGTTGAACCAGGTCCATCCATCCGACCAGGTCATGCACGGCTATTCCGCCAAAGGACGAATGAGTGGAGGCTAACTTCTCAAGCTCAAGCATTTGTTCATTCAGAACGCCGTTACCTTCCTCATAGAAAGTAATGAAGTTGCCTTCAGATGAGGGCTTTGTTTCCACGCCGGTGTACACCTTTTTGTTCAGCCGCTCTCCTTCTAAAAGCTCGCCCTTGGCCGTATTATAAATGGCGCTGGCATTGTCGCGGTAAGACATCAGCGTAACGGATTCAAAGCGGGAAATCATCCAGGAACTTAAGGTTTGATCGCTGTCCGGAACCTTGTAATTGTCATTGTCCAGCCAGAAAGGCAACGCTGCGGAAAGAGGCAATTCTGCCGCGTTCGCCTGTTCTACGAGATCGTCGACATTTTTCTGCCATTGCCCGACCAGGGAAGCCCAGTCGGTCTTCCATTGCGGAAGCAGGTACGGCTCGATATCGACGTGAATGCCTTTTAACTTTTCATTGGGAGCAGCTGTGGCCTGGTAATCGTTAATCCATTTCATAAAAGCATCCAATTTGGGTTTGCTAGTAGCAAGGGCCCAGTCTGGGGCACCGTTTAGCGCATGGACCTCGATTCCTTTCTCGCCAGCCTGACGGATGAAGCTCTTGTAGGAAGCAGGTTGCACTTTAGTGCTTATTTGAAGATAAATAATATCGATTCCTTGGGATTCGGAAAAATCAAGAAGTTCGGCTGGTGAAGTTTGAATTAGTTGAGTATGCCAGAGCCAGGTCGTCTTGGTCAATGTGCTCGTCTCTGGTTCTGCCAAAGCCGGTTTCAGCGCATAGCCGAAAGACGAAATCATTAGAGCAAATACCATGCTCAAAGTAAATCTGCGGAGGAAGGATCCTGTTTTCAAGAGAAAGTACACTCCTTTATGGAAATAGTAAGTTCGTTCATTGCGGGATAGGAGCAACGTAGAGACATGATGAGAGGATTCTCTTATAATCGGGTTATTCCAGGCCTAACCTCCTGCATAGCATGTATTATCCCGTATTTAAGCCGAATCTTGTCCCGGAAATCCGGGAATGATTTGCGACCTGAGAAAGGGGTATGTTATTATATTCGTCATAAATGGCACATAAAGCCATAGGACTTATGGATTAATTCGTAATTGTAATTGGACTTTTTTATTCGGGGTAACCTAAGCCATGGAATATTTGCTCCTCATTGTACGTAGAACTTCTTTAGCTTCAAAATCCGATGATCCGGTTAATCAGGGAATAAGGCGGAAGACGAACGGAAAAGGGGGCAATGGGTCCATGAAAATTATGATCACCCAGCATGAAGCTCTGGAAAAAGGCATATGGAAACAAGTGATGAGCATGTTCGGAATTACAAATGATGATGAGATCTGGGAGACGGAGCAATTTATACTTACAGAAGAACAGGCCAAAGAGCTTGGCTTGATTCGCTGAGACAGCTAAGAAGCAAATGGGAGGCAATACGTTATGAAGGTGGAGATTTGGTCGGATTACGCTTGTCCGTTTTGTTATATCGGTAAAAGAAGATTCGAAAAAGCGCTGGAGCAATTCCCTCATAAAGATGAAGTGGAAGTTGTGTTTCGCAGCTTTGAGCTGGATCCTTCCTCTCCGAAGGAAATCAGGACGAGTATGCAGGAGATTTTGGCAGCAAAATACGGGATGTCGTTGGATGAGGCGAAAGCAGCCAATGACCGTGTTGCGGGGCAAGCTTCGGAAGAGGGGCTGGTTTACCGGTTCGACACTATGATTCCGACGAATACGTTTGATGCTCACCGCTTGACTCATTATGCGGGGGAGCAAGGAAAAATGGCCGAGATGTCCGAACGGATATTTAAAGCTTATTTTACGGATTCTCTACATATCGGCGATATGGATACACTTATTTTTCTGGCCGAAGGAATTGGATTAGATGGAAAGGAAACAGCCGATATATTAGCATCTGACGCCTTTGCGGATGAAGTTCGGAGAGATGAACGGTTGGCTGGAGAAATCGGGGTCCGCGGGGTGCCGTTCTTTGTCTTGGACGAGAAATATGCGGTATCTGGAGCTCAGCCGTTGGAAGTTTTCCAGAAAGCACTGCAGCAGGTTTGGGAAAAGCGCACGGAACAGCAGGATTAAGACCGAATTATATGAAGAAAATAAAAAAACGCTGATCTCTATAGACCAGCGTTCATTTCCATTAGTAAAAAATGATCTTGTAAAGCCATAATAAATATGTTAAAATGACGGATAGTCAAATCAATGGGCTAACTTAATCAACATCGCTTATATAATAGCATATTAGCACTAATTTGTCAAATAGAGTATACCGTTGTTAGAGAAAAATCTTGTTATTCTTTTCCATTTATTAGGGTGGGGGTCTGAGCCATGACAGAGGATTTGACAAAGCGCAGTGAACTTGATTTTACAGATGACCTTACGCTGCCGCCAGGCGTAAAAATCGATGATCCGGTCCGTATGTATTTAAAGGAAATCGGACGGGTACCTCTTTTGTCCGCCGATGAGGAAATTCAACTCGCTCAACGCATCGAGCAGGGGGACGAAGAGGCCAAGCGTCGTCTGGCTGAAGCGAACCTGCGACTGGTCGTGAGTATTGCCCGGCGCTATGTAGGGCGCGGTATGGTCTTCCTGGATTTGATTCAGGAAGGAAATATGGGCTTGATTAAAGCGGTTGAGAAATTTGACTACTCCAAAGGCTTCAAATTCAGCACCTATGCGACATGGTGGATTCGTCAAGCCATTACAAGAGCGATCGCCGACCAAGCGAGAACGATCCGGATTCCGGTGCATATGGTGGAAACCATTAATAAGCTGATTCGTGTATCCAGACAGCTTCTGCAAGAGATCGGACGGGAACCGACGCCGGAAGAAATCGCCAAGGAAATGGATCTTACGCCTGAGAAAGTTCGGGAGATTATGAAGATCGCCCAAGAACCGGTTTCCCTGGAAACGCCGATCGGTGAAGAGAACGATTCCAATCTGGGTGATTTTATCGAAGATCATGACGCTCTGGCTCCGGCGGAGGCAGCCGCTTATGAGCTTTTGAAAGAACAGTTGGAAGAAGTGTTGGATACGCTAACCGAGCGGGAAGAAAACGTGCTCCGGCTGCGCTTCGGTATGGATGACGGCAGAACACGGACCTTGGAAGAAGTAGGTAAAGAGTTTGGCGTAACCCGGGAACGGATTCGTCAAATCGAAGCCAAGGCGTTGCGGAAGCTCAGACATCCAAGTCGCAGCAAGCGTTTGAAGGACTTTATGGAATAAGAGCGTAAAGTACGACCACATATGAAGAGGAAAGCATTCCTTGACCCGGCCGATTGAGCCGCTAGGAAAAGGGGCTTTCCTCTTTTTATTTTATGATTTGGATACAAAGCGGCATTGTTTTGGCCGCAGCGTTTTTTCCGTTTTACGACCTAACGGACGAACGCACATGTATTTTTGCTTACCGCCTCTAGCCGGTGCCAGGATCGAACGTCTACCGGAGCGCGCGACACGGGTACCGAATACCTTCATGAACCATTCGACGGGATAGGCGATGGAGAGACGGCCTTCTTCCGTACCCGCGAAATTAACGGCTGCGGCAAGATTGCCCCGGCGTGTCAGCCAAACAGAACCGGAATCTCCGCCTAGCGATACCGGACGCTTGCCCCGGATTACGCTCTGGTTCTTGAAAGTGATCGTTCCCAAATTACCGTAATCTCCATAGTTGACCTGAATATCCGTGTGAATCGATTCAACGGTTCCGGTAACGGCTCCTGTTGTCCGGCCGACCTTTTTGAACTTGTCGCCAATGGCGTAAGAGCGGACGAAGCCAGGTACATTTCCGTAAACCGCATAAGACGGGGATAGAAGGTTGCGGCGCAGCGGCTTTGAGAGCGCCGCATCGAGGAAGTTGGGCTTATTCTTGTGAAGCTTGACGAATCGTTGCACGCTTCCGATTTTGTCCCGAGGTACGGTACCGCCGTCAGCTCCGCCCGGCTGGACCGTCGCGGAAGGCCGATTCGAATTTTCGTTGACCAGCACATGGTTGTTGCTTAGAATAAATCGGCTTCCGGGCTTTTTTTTGTCGCTGACAATCAAGCCTACGGTTCCCGAGACATTAGGAGTACCCACGCTGTATCCGGCAGGGACAGGTCGAATTCTTCGACGGAAGCGTGAGGGAAGCAAGCTGTTTTTATGAAATTTGGTTGATCTCACAATGCGCACCGGAATTTCGGCTTTCAGTTTTGCGGGCAGAGAGAGGGCCTTGGGCTTAGATTTGCCTTTCCTGTTTTTGCCGGACGCAGCGGAAATTGCGTCCGCATATACGATGATGGCTGCTCCTTTATGCGGTTTCGACGGCTCTTTAAAGCCGACCCCGATGCCATGAATTCCCCGTTGTCTTAGCATTCGTGCGGAATAACGCTGCTTAAGCAAATAAGCTTTACGAAAACTGGCCATTACATCACCTTTTCTTCTTATTTGCTCTATACTATGCACAACAGGCCAAGAGTACTGGGCGGATTCCAGCTCTGGATTCGAAGTAACTATGGAATTGTGACCCGGCCATTGGCCGGGTCGATCCATGTTCATCGGAGAATCAGGTGATGATCGTGATGGTGGGAGCCGATATGACGGGCTGGGTCGTAATATCCGAAGTTACACCCGTAAAGCTTCCAATTTCCAGTTGGACCGGAACTCCTTCGATCAAATCAACCGTGTCCAATACCAGACTGGCGGTGGAAAGCGTCGATAAGGACGCCTGCTGCAAAACCCCGTTAATATAAACGTTGAAATAATCGCTGGCAGCCAAAGCCGGCAACGTTGTGATGGCCGCATCCGCGTCATCCGTAAAGCTTGCGGCAGTAATTGTAGTGTCGGTTGCTCCGATCATAGCAGCCGTTATCGTTGCAAAATAGCGGGTAATGGACGGAGTTATTGAAGTGGTGATTACTCCGCCGGTAGATACCGGAGCACTGGCAACAGCAGTGAAAACAGGCTTGATTACTGGCATTATGGATTCACCTCCTAATCAGCAGGATATCGAGACAATCCTCGATTCCTTAACAGTTAATGATCAGTTTTTCTCGATGAAACGGCGTTTCTTCCTTCTTGAGGTCAAATGTTCCTGATTTCAGGCAGTTCGTCTATTTCATAGCCGGGAGATCGACATATGATATTGAAGGTTATAGGACAATGGGAGGTGATCCTTTGTTTAAGAGGAAAAGACACTTTTCCTATAAAAAGAAAAGAAGTCGTTCCTGCGTATGTCCTCCGCCCAAACCATGTAATTGGCGGGCTCGCCCCGGCCATGGTAGGCTTAAACGCAAATCGCGGCAATTGGACTCGCCAGGTAAGGCAAAACATTCGATAATACCGGGCCGGAAGGGATCGTTGGGGCGTAAGAGAAAGCGGAGAAAGCCCATCCAGCGGAGAGTGTTTGGAGCTGCGGGTCCGCCCGGGAGAAAAGGCAGAGATGGACTACGCGGCCCCGCCGGACCGACGGGGCCGATGGGGATGAAGGGGGAACAAGGAGTTCCGGGTCCGGTTGGACCGCAAGGAGACCGCGGTGCGCCTGGACCTGAGGGCGCTCAGGGACCACAGGGAATTCCGGGACCACAGGGTTTACAGGGGCTGCAAGGAGACCGAGGTACACCTGGAGCGGAGGGACCTCAGGGATTGCAGGGGTTACAAGGACCTCAGGGCCCTCAAGGAGAACGAGGAGAGCAAGGAGTAAAGGGCCAACGGGGAGAACAAGGAATGCCGGGTCCGGTTGGACCGCAAGGAGAACGCGGGGCACCTGGACCGGAGGGCTCGCAGGGACCGCAAGGATTGCAAGGACCTCAAGGAGAACGAGGAGAGCGAGGGTTACAAGGACCGGAAGGCACTCAAGGACCACAAGGAGAACAAGGTGTATCCGGTCCGGAAGGGCCTCAGGGACCACAAGGAGAACAAGGGATTCAGGGTCCCCGAGGCCCGCAAGGCCCGCCGGGTAGCTCGGATATAACGATTGTGCCGAGGGTTTACAGATATTTTTATATTCCCGATACCGAATTAGCAGCTTTGACGGTCGTTGAAGCCAGCCAATTTACAAACGATGTTGGGGAACCGGTAGAAGCGATTGAAGGCTTGTCTTTGAATAGTTATTCCCGTTTGTTTGTGAATGGGATGCTGCAAGAGAGCAGGCTATATTCCATTGATCCTTCAGCTTTGACGCTCCGCCTAGGCTTGGATATGATATTGGCAGGGACTCCGATCATTATTGAGAATGTGGAGTTGAATGTGCAGCCGGTAACAGCATAGTTTCTGCGATGGGCGCATACCGGCGTTGTACGCCCAAAATCGGCGGGATCGGGAGCTCCGGTCCCGCTGGGTGGATCGAAACGGAGGGAACAGGATGAAGCTGCAAGGAATAAACCATTTTTGCTTTTCCGTATCGGATCTGGAAAAGTCCATTTTATTTTATCAGAACGTTTTTGATGCCAAGCTGCTTGTAAAGGGAAGGTCTTTGGCTTATTTTGACCTCAATGGCCTCTGGATTGCCTTGAATCAGGAAGATGTCAAACGGGACAGTGACGTCCATACATATACGCATATCGCTTTCACGGTCGAGGAAGCAGATTTGGATCGATGGAAGGATAAACTGGAGCAGGCGGGTGCTGTCGTACTGGAGGGGCGCAGCCGGGATGCCCGGGATTATAAGTCGGTTTATTTCTTGGATCCGGACGGACACCAATTTGAATTTCATACCGGAACGTTGGCGGATCGCATGGAATACTACAAGGCGGACAAGCCGCACATGCAATTTTTTGACTAATGCTGCCACCCCTAGAAATTTGCTGTTGGGATGAATGAGAAAATACGATAGAATAGGTTCTATGTGTGAAAATACCGTAGAGAAGCAGGTTAAAGGTAATTATGAAAAAATTCAAAAAATTCTATATTGAAACAACGAGTATCTGCAATCTGGCTTGCAGTTTTTGTCCTCCGACCCACCGTCAATCTCAATTTATCTCGGTGGAGGATTTCAGCAAAATTCTTGATGATATCAAGCCGCACACCGATTATATTTATTTTCATGTCAAGGGAGAACCGCTGCTGCATCCCAAAATCGATCAGTTGCTGGATATCAGTCATGAAAAAGGGTTTAAAGTCAACATTACGACCAACGGTACATTGATTCGCAAAAACGCTCATAAGCTGTTAGGTAAGCCGGCGCTCCGGCAGATGAATTTCTCTTTGCACAGCTTTGACGGGCATGAGGGATCGACGGACAGAGAAGGGTATATCACCAGTGTTTTGTCCTTCGTGAGGGAAGCGACGGCAGCCTCCGAGATGATCGTATCGTTCCGTCTATGGAATTTAACGAAGGACAACGAGACCAACCTTGAACGCAGCCGAAACAGGGCGACGTTGGAGTTGATCGAGAAGGAATTCGGGTTGGATTTTCGGATCGAAGAGAAGGTGGTGCCCGGCAGCGGCATTAAACTGGCTGACCGCATTTACCTGAATCAGGATCATGAATTTGACTGGCCGGATTTAAGGGCTAAGGAAGACGACGGCCGCGGTTTTTGCCATGCGCTTCGCAATCAAGCCGGAATCCTTGTAGACGGGACGGTCATTCCTTGCTGTCTGGATGGGGAAGGCGTTATCAACCTGGGAAATGTCTATAAGACACCGTTCTCGGAAATCGTGGAAGGTGAACGGGCGAACCGGTTGTACGACGGATTCTCGCGCCGTATTGCGGTGGAAGAATTGTGCCGCAAATGCGGATACCGTCAACGGTTTGGCGGGGCGTAAGAAGTGGGCCAGTGTTAGGCAAGTAATTTGAATTGCTTTGAATAACAGTTCTAACGAATCTGAGCATCGCTATGTGCCCATTTTTCAGTACCTTTTGAAGCTAACGAACTCAGACTCGCTATTTGAGCGAAGATGGGTCTATTGGGTAGTTATTTTGCCAAATAAGGTTTACTGAGTTCGTTAAAAACATGAAGAGGGAAAAAACGATAAATAACGATTGTAGGGTTCGTTAGCCATCGAACCTCTGATTGCAAAAGCAGACTAGTGGATAGGTTGATATGCGGACAAACAGCAGATGCGAGGATAAGCAGAAGTGAAGGCGCGCCGGGAGCACCGCGCGAACCTAAAGCAAACCACCCTGGGACATATAATCGCCTCAGGGTGGTTTTTTATTTCCTATTTGTTATTTAGTAACATTGGATCCCGCTTTAAGCCGGGAGAGATCGACTGCGGGAACTAGCCCTTCCCGGGCAGCTCGATCAAGCAAAGCCGTAATTGCAGCGTAACCGTCATCGCCCAGATTCGCCGTGTATTCGTTGACGTATAGGTTAATGTGGGCCTTTGTGACGTCCGGGGACATTTCCTGAGCATGCTGGAGTACGTACTCCGCAGAGGCTTCGGGATGGGCCCAAGCGTATTCGACGGAAGCGCGGATCCAACCGGAGACGGCTTCCAAATCCAGCGAGCGCCGGGCGATGATGGCTCCGAGCGGGATGGGAAGGCCGGTATCCGACTCCCACCAGCTGCCAAGATCGGCGAGCATATGCAGACCGTAGGTCGGATACGTGAACCGGGCTTCATGAATGACGAGCCCGGCGTCGATGGAGCCGTTTTGTACGGCCGGCATAATTTCGTCGAACGGAAGTACGACGATTTCACCGATGCCGCCCGGCACGTTTTGTGCGGCCCATAGCCGGAACAGCAGGTAGGCGGTCGAGCGTTCGCTCGGCACGGCGACCCGTTTACCGGTAAGGGCTGCCGGGTCTTGCTGGCCGTCCGCCGTCAGGACGAGCGGACCGCAGCCGCGGCCGAGCGCCCCGCCGCAAGGCAGCAAAGCGTACTCGTCCAGCACCCAAGGCAGGGCGGCGTATGAAATTTTCAGGAGATCGGGACCGTTGCCAGAGGCTGCGAGGCCGTTGGTTATGTCGATATCCGCGTAAGTAACATCAAATTCCGGCGCACCGGGAATGAGCCCATGCACCAGGGCATGAAATACAAAAGTGTCATTGGGACAAGGGGAAAAAGCTATATTCATGATTGCAGCACCTCCGGTAGTAATGAGCAGGCTTGTTCAAGCGCTTGAAGCGCTTCGCCAATCTTCCACAGCTCGCGCTGGCGCGGGCCGACGCGGTTCGAAATCGCTCGGATTTCCAGCGCGGGAATGCCCAGGCGGTGGGCGGCTGCGGCGACACCGTAGCCTTCCATCGCCTCCGCGGCCGCACCGGGGACACGGTCGGCCAACAGGTCCGCCGTGGCCGCCGAGCCGGTGACCGTGGACAAGGTCAACACGGGTCCCTGGCAAACGGGGAGGCCGGCGTCCCGAGCAGCATCAGCCCAGCGTGCGGCCAGGCCGCCATGGACGGTCACGCGGGCCGAGCCAAAGCCGAGCTCGTCCACGCTGGAGAAGCCGTCCGGCGTCTCCGCCCCGAGATCGGCGGCGATGATCTCGCTCGCGACCACGAGCGAGCCGACCGGCGCGCGGCTCTCGAAGCCGCCGCCAATGCCGGCGCTGACGACGAGGTCGTAAGCGCCGGCCGCCAGCTCGGCCGCCGTAGCCGCCGCGGCCAGCGCAGGCCCGACCCCGGCCAGCCGCACGTCAACGGCCGGCCCGCTGCCAGCTTCTGCTGCGGAGGAAGCCCCCGCAGCAGAAGCGTGGCTCAAACCGCGGAGCACGGCGTCCCGTTCCGCCTCGACCGCGGTCATGATAAGCACCCGCTTGACTGGCGCTTGCGGGTCCCGCCCTATGGACGGATTGCTTGCTCTATCTGTCATTCTTTTGCCAACTCCTTATGTGATCCTCTTTCTCTTATCTTTCATTAACGCTTCAATGGAATTAACGGTGGGATCAGGCTCTCCCATATTGCTGAGGCCGGTCGATCTCGGCGCCAAGCTCTTTGGCGGCATTTAAAGCCCAATACGGATTGCGGAGCAATTCCCGTCCGAGGAATATCAAATCAGCGCGTTCATTGCTTAGAATCTCTTCGGCTTGAGCGGTATTGGTAATCAAACCGACGGCTCCGGTTGCGATGCCGGTCTGGCTGCGGATTTGATCGGATAAATCTACCTGGTAACCGGGAAAGACGTTGATTTTTGCAGGCACTACAGCGCCGGAGCTGCAGTCGATCAAATCTACGCCTTGGGTTTTCATTATACGTGCGTATTCAATATATTGGTCGAGCGTATTTCCGTTTTCGTCATATTCATTAGCGGAAACGCGGACGAAGATCGGACCGTCCCATACGGTCTTAACGGCCTCAATAATATCACCGAGCAGCCGATACCGATTATCCGCACTACCGCCAAACTGATCCTTTCTTTTATTAGCTAGCGGGGACAGAAATTGATTAATCAGGTAACCGTGGGCGCCGTGCAGCTCAATAATATCAAATCCGGCTTCCTTCGCCCGGCGGGCTGCATCCTTGAATGCGCCGACAACCTTCTGTATGTAATCACCATCAGCCTCGACAGGTGTCTGCATTCCCGGAAAAGGAATGGCCGACGGAGCATAAATCGGCTCGTCCAGCTCGGCTTTCCGGCCGGCATGGGCAAGCTGAATCGCCGCTTTGGCCCCGTTTTGGTGAATCAGGTCCGTAATTTCTTTTAAGCCGGTGACATGTTCATCGTTCCAGATGCCCAAATCGCGATAAGAAATCCGGCCTTCCGGCAGAACAGCCGTCGCTTCAACAACGATCAGACCCACGCCGCCAACGGCCCGGGTTGCATAATGGATCCGGTGCCAATCCGCGATTTTCCCGTCTTTGTTCGGAGAAGAGTACATGCACATTGGGGACATGACGATCCGGTTTTTTAAAGTGACATTTTTTATGGTGTACGGTGTGAATAGTTTGTTGTTCATGATTTCGCTCCTTTGTTTATCTAAGTCTATATTGGAGTAGATCTCAATCCCTCTGTGTCTATGTTAGATCAAAGAAATCGGTGATACAAGTCGACCCTGCGAAATCTCCATATCCGCTTCACAGTTTCTCCATACATTCGGGGTAAGTTTATAAGGCCGGAAATATGGAAATATGGAAAATGGAGGGATTTATTATGAACAATAAAAAATGGACGATCGGCCTATCCTTACTCTTACTCACCGGCGTTGTGATCGCCGGATGCCAGTCATCGGCCGGCAGCGGCGCGGAGGGGAGCAATAGCAATGCAGTGAAGGCCACGGCCGCAGAAGAAGGGGGTGGACAAGGGCAAGCCCCTTGGATCGCAACCAAAAATACTACCAGGGTCAATTCATCGGATCCGGCTGAAGCAGCGGTTTTGGTGTCGAGGTCGTTATGGCCCGCAACCGCCAAGAGCAATACTCCGGGAAGCGTGGTACTGGTGGATCCCGGAAACTGGGGAATCGCGGCTGCCAGTGCCGATCTGGTTCACCATCCCAACAACGGGCCGATATTGTTCGTGACAAAGGACGGGTTACCGAGGGTTACAGCTGATGAACTGAAGCGCCTCGCACCTACAGGGGCGGAAAGCAATCGCGGAGTTCAAGCCGTGCTTGTTGGTCCCGTCTCTGAAGCCGTAAAGGTTGAATTAAAGCAAATGAAGCTCAAATTTGATCATATTCAAGGGGACGAGCCTGCGGCCGTCGCGGAAGCCATTGACGCTTATTACGCAGAAGCCGCCGGCGAGCTTCCAAAATCCGTCGTTGTGGGCTCCTTGGATAATCCGGAATATACGCTTCCCGCAGTCAATTGGATTGCCCATATGCCGGAGCCGCTTCTCTATGTAACGAAAGACGCCATTCCGGCGGAAACGGAGAAAGCGTTGAAAAAAAGAAACGGCCAGGCTCATATTTATTTGATCGGACCCGAAGCGGCCGTTTCGAAGGATGTTGAGAGCAAATTAGAGAACTACGGAAAAGTAACGCGAATCGCTGGTGATGATGTCTATGAGAACGCGATCGCTTTTGCAAAATTCAAAGACCCGGAAACCGGCTTTGGCTGGGGAATTACGACACCGGGCCATAATTTGTCCTTCCTGAATAAGGGAAGACCGGAACTTGCAATAGCGGCAGCACCGTTCTCCCATCTCGGCAAGCATGCTCCGCTCATTTTTACGGATAAGAACAAGATGCCCGGCTCCGTGATGGACTATGTCATGTCCATTCAGCCCAAGTATGAGGATACTCCGGCGGAGGGTCCTTACAATCATGCTTGGCTGACAGGGAATGAAGAGGACCTGACATATGCGGCACAGGCCGAGATCGACGAGATGCTCGAAATCGTATCCGCTAAAGGCGAAGGCCACGGAAGCATGGGACATTAGTTTTGTTCACGGCGTTTTCACACGGTCCCCACAAAAACCACAAACTTATTAAGTAATATGGGGTCCAAGGAGGCGAAACACTGTGAACAAAAAATGGATTGCCGGCTTGGGAGCCATCCTGTTGACGCTAGGGATCGGAACTGCCGTTTATGCGGCGGACGGGACTCCTTCATTCGGGGACATGCTGCCGTTCATGCAAAAGATGCATCCACAGCTGTCCGAGGGAGAGCTCAATCAAATGTATCAAAACTGCCATCAGGGAAATGGAATGCAGCAAAGCGGGACTATGATGCAAAGCGGATACCGCTTTGACGATACCTCCAATTTGTGATCTGATGATGTTTCAACAAAAGAGCTCCGGGGTTGAGTGCCGGGGCTCTTTTGTTGAAACCGCAACTTCTAACGGACACCAGAGCCGTTATCTCCAGAAAATTCGCTGTTTTGAAAATCTAACGGACACAGGAGACCTTATTCGCTAAAAAAGGGACCCCAGCTGGGTAAAAACTCCTTATTAAGCGCTGTGGTGTCCGTTAGAATTCAAAACCGATCTATTTTGCCCAAATAACGGCCGCTGTGTCCGTTAGGATAGATATAAACCACCTGGCGATGCCGAGACGGAGGCCGTCCCATCCGCTCAACATGCTTCATTTTTTCTACATAATTATCAGATATAATATAAACATATTTCGAAATCGATAGTAGCAGGTGACATAGCTTATGAAGTTAAAGGTACTCATCGTGGATGATGAATGGAATATGCGGAATCTGCTCCGTATTTACTTGCTAAAAGAAGGCTTTGAGGCAAAGGAAGCCTCGAACGGACATGAAGCGCTGGCGTGGATCGACAGGGAGGAATTCGACATCGTCCTGCTCGATGTGATGATGCCCGATATGGACGGGTGGCAGGTTTGCCAAGGGATCCGGGCCCGCAGCCAGGTTCCCGTTCTTATGCTGACCGCCCGCTCGGAGACGAAGGATAAAGTGCGCGGCTTGGGACTTGGGGCGGATGATTATTTGACGAAGCCGTTTGAACCGGAGGAACTGATCGCCCGCATTTACTCCTTGATCCGCAGGTCTGTCGTAAATAAGCAGGCGGTCCAGCCTGAGTTCAGGCTGAGCTTTACCGATCTGCTGATCTTGCCGGAAGGCCGTCAGGTCTATGTCAAAGACCGGCCGGTAGATTTCACCCCGAAGGAATTCGATCTTCTGGTTGCTCTGGCTGAATCCGGGAAACGTGCATTTCCTAGAGAAGAGCTGGTGGAACGGGTGTGGGGGAACGATTATTTTGGTGACCCCCGGGTCGTGGATACCCATGTGAAGAATATAAGGGAAAAGACGAGTAAAGCCGGATTGGAATACAACCCCATCCAGACCATCTGGGGGATCGGCTACAAGTTTTTTGACGGTAACACAGGGCCATGATCAGCAATCGGATCGGAAAAAAGCTGGGCTTAATTATTGTGGGTGTGTTTCTGGTCGTTCTGGTGGCGCTTGGATTTGCTCTTGATGTGATGTTCTCCAACTTCTATCGTACCGAGATGACGACAAGGGTAGAAGAACTGTCCAAGCATATGGTAGCCATGGCTTCCTCTCCGAACACGACGACCCAGGAAATGATCAAGGACTTTGCTGAATTTTCTGAAGTCAGCGTTTTTTATGTAGATGGAAAAGAGAACATTGTACTTCATTCGGGACGGCATATTCCGGCTGACCGGTCATTTATTCAATCGGAAGATGTCTCCTCGATTCTTTCAGGAAGTAAGGTTCGGGAGGAATATACGGATGACCGTGGCCAGCGTTTTTTTATGATCGGGATGCCTGTCAGCCATGGAGACGGTCAAACGGAAGCCCTATATGTTCTGGCCTCTTCATCTCATATGGAATCTTCACTTCGCAATGTTCGCCAGTTGCTGGTTTTGGCGGGGCTTGGGGCGTTTTTGCTAGCGCTTGGAATCACTTGGTTGATTGCGCAGATCCTGTCGCGGCCTTTACTTCAAATGCAGCGTGCCACGCGAAAAATCGCGGCAGGGGAGCTGGAGACCCGGCTGGATATATCCAGTAGGGATGAGGTGGGTTCCCTTGCGGAATCCATCAATGATCTGGCGGCACATTTGCAGAGGTACCGGGATTCCCAGCAGGAGTTTTTTGCCAATATTTCACATGAGCTCCGCACTCCGATAACTTATCTCGAGGGGTATGCCAAAGTGCTGAAGAACCGGCTGTATGAGACCGATGAAGAGCGGGATCAATATCTCGGAATTATCGAGCAGGAGAGCCTTCGCCTGCAACGGCTGGTCAATGATTTGTTCGAACTGGCCAAAATGGAAGAAGGCCGATTTGAGTTGAATCCGGATCTACTGGAGTTCGAGGAAATTGTGGAACAGGCCGTCCACAAAATGGAGTGGAGGGCCAAACAGAAGGGGCTGGAGCTCAAGCTGGATTGCCATGGCCCGCTTCCTAGGCTGCGAGGGGATGGGCTGAGAATGGAACAGATCGTGATCAATCTGCTCGACAATGCGATAAGTTACACGGAAGAAGGCTCGATCATTGTCACCGTTGACACGAGAGAGAGCCGGTTGCTATTTGCTGTGGAGGATACGGGAGTGGGAATTCCCGAGAATGAATTGTCGTTGATATTCGAACGCTTCTACCGCGTGGAAAAATCCAGATCCCGAAAGTTTGGAGGAACCGGACTTGGTCTGTCCATCGTTAAAAAACTTGTGGAATTGCAAGGCGGGGAGATCTATGTGATAAGCACACCAGGAACGGGAAGCCGGTTTGAAGTCACATTTCCATTTCCTTCGCCGGTGGAAGAAACGGGAGGAACTCCGCGATGAAGAAATTCGAGTGGCTATTGCCTGTAGCCGTTATGCTGTTGGGCATCCTGTGCTTGTTCGTATCGGCTTCTTCGTTCCGGAGTGATTGGATGGCGGTGGGTGTTCGTTTCATTCGTTGTGTTATAATCGGCGGGGTTGCTATTTTCGTGTTATATATGCTTATTGGCCTGTTTAGGAAAAAGTAACCGCCCTCTTGACCGGGTTATCCAAATCGTGTAATATTAGTGTCACTTTGTTCTCTAGGGTTCCGCGGCGGTTCGCCGGTCTTGGTCCGAGAGGGAACACGCAGAGCATACTCTGCGGACACGGAGGGATAAAAGCCCGGGAGGATATCGAAGCCAGATATCTTCCCGGGCTTATTGTTTGTTAGCCGAGAGGGAAGATATACGGCGGAAACTGGAGGGGGAGAAGATCATGAAACGTTATTGGAATCTCATTTGGGTCGCGGGACTGCTGGAAATCGGCTGGGTTATCGGTTTAAAGCATTCGCACGATGTCTGGTCATGGGCAGGAACCGGCTTTGCCTTGATCATGAGCATGTATTTGCTTATCCTTGCAACTAAGAAATTGCCGGTCGGAACCGCCTATGCGGTATTTACCGGAATCGGAACGGCTGGCACCGTAATTGCCGAAATGGTGCTTTTCGGGGAACCGTTCCGGATCATGAAGCTGTTGCTGATTCTTTTGCTGTTGTCCGGAGTGATCGGATTGAAAATCGTTACCGTGGAGCCTCAAACGAAGGGGGTGCAGTAACATGGCATGGCTATTATTAGTTCTAGCCGGTTTGGGCGAAGTCGTCGGAGTTGCCGGAATCAACCGCTTAAACCGGTCGCGGGATTTTAAATCTTTTGCCTTACTGTTCGGAGGCTTTATATTGAGTCTGGTGCTGCTCTCGTTCGCTATGGAGTCGATCTCTATGGGGACCGCCTACGCCGTATGGACAGGAATGGGTACGGTCGGTAGCGCTTTGGTCGGCATGTTTATTTTTGGAGAGTCCAAAGATATTAAGCGGCTTATCTTCATCGCGATGGTTTTGTCCGCAGCCGTCGGCCTGAAATTGTTGGCCTAATTGCATTATCTCGCAGAAACAAAAAAACCGCTCTATTCGGTCAAAGAACCGGTAGAGCGGTTTGTGTTTATGCCCTTTTTGAGGCCTGGGCAAATCGGTCTTTAATTTGTTTGTTGTTGCGTTTCATGGCGGTGCGCTGTTCACGCAATATTTGCGAGGAATTTTTATTTAAGGGAGCAAACAACAGCGCTTCCTTGGGCTGAATTCCGACAGCTTTGCTTACCCGGCCGTTCTTGGATACGAATACTCCAGTACTCATGGCTGCATTCCTCCCAAAAAAAGTTTGATAATTTCGATGATCAGCGGATTTTTACTCATTATAGCATGGTTGACACTTTCTTTGTAGTGGATGAATTTCTTATAATTCCAGTCCGGATCGGCCGGATAATGCAGAGTAAGGACATAATTTCCCGTCCTGATGCAGTGGTAGAACATACTCTTCGCTTCTTTAAAAAACACTTGTTCTCCAGGATCGCCTAAATCGACGGTGAGCACCGCGTAAGAGCTCTTATCGTCCAGTGCAAACAGGGCGACGGAAGCCGCGCTTCCCGATTTAGACACCAGATTCAGGCCGTTTTCACGGAGCTCGTAAAGTGTGGCTGCACAGCAATCACTGTAATACCCAACGCATTCGGACATATAAGGCCCATAAGTTTGCTCGATCGACCCGCCGGATAAGCGGTGCATAATCAATTCAAGGAACTTATCGGCTTGTCGGAATCCGGAAATGCGCAGATTCGGTAACAAGCCGGTCATAAGCTCGAATGCTTCGTCAAACCGGTCAAGCCGGTCGGCATTCTGCTCAATGGAATCCTCCAAAGGCAGCAACAGGGAACCTCTCCGCAGCAGATCGCTGAAATACACCTTCCAATCTATCATTACCCCGAGTGACAAGTCGTCAATATACACTTTCCGCATTAGCATGTCATAAAGCAAGTACCAGACATAAGGATCGATATTTTGCGGAACCCGTTCGTCTCCTTGTAGCATTTCCATCATATGTGACGGGGTTGGAAATCGCTCTTCTTTGTTAATAAAACCGTCGATATATTGATCGAGAATAGGCTTGACCTGCCCGAAGAAAGCGGCTTTGACCTCGACGTCTCCAAATACGAGAATCGTTTTTTCCTGCTCATGCGCCTTGATGAATTCCATATGTGTTACAGTTCTCTTCGCTTTTGAATGATATGTACCGGCTTTGCCGCCAATAAACAGCAGATAGATGTCGCATTCCTCCACCGCTTCCAGACAGCGGACCACGGGGTCAACATGAGCGGGCCAGGGGCCCAAATTTTCTTCCCACATGACCGGTTCGTGCCCCAAGGCTTCAAGCTCCCGGAAAACGTTGCGGCGCAAAGGTTTTAGGCCGTCTTCATTTACGGAACTGATGAAAATTTTAGTTCTTGCCAAGAAAGTGACCTCCCCCAAAGGTGCTTGTTTCTCCCATTATAACCCAGACTTAACAAAAAAGATTGGGGGAAATCTAATTATTGCAATCTCATGCTTGCAAATCAAATTATGTTCATGTAATATACTATCCATAGTCACTTAAAAAACGTAAGTAAATAATTTAAAAGCAAGAAGGAGAGAAATTTAATGAGTCAATTTTTAAATGCAGTTAAAACAAGACGCAGCGTATATGGAATTAGCAAAGATATTCCGGTATCGGAATCCCGGATCCAAGAGATCGTGGAGGAAGCAGTTAATCATACGCCATCTTCCTTCAACTCGCAAAGTTCAAGAGTAGTTGTTCTGTTTGGTGAGCAGCACGACAAGTTTTGGGATTTGACCAAGGAAACATTGCGTAAAATCGTACCTGCTGACAGCTTTGCTCCGACGGAAGAGAAAATGGGCGCTTTCCGCAGCGGACGCGGCACCGTTTTGTTCTTTGAAGATCAAGCCGTTATTCAAGGATTGCAGGAGCAATTCGCGGCTTATGCCGACAACTTCCCTGTATGGTCCAATCAATCCAACGGCATGCTGCAATTTGTAGTATGGACGGCTCTGGCAAACGAAGGCGTAGGCGCATCGCTGCAGCACTATAACCCGTTGATCGACGAGCAAGTAGCTAAGGAATGGAACCTGCCTGAGAGCTGGAAACTGCTGGCTCAAATGCCGTTCGGCAGCATCGTGGCTGAGCCTGGCGAGAAACAGTTCGCACCGATCGAAAGCCGCGTAAAAGTTTTTAATTAAGCAGGATTATATACTTAGAAAAAAAGCGTTTGACAGTTCGGCTGTCAAACGCTTTTTTGCATTTTCAAGCTCTTCGGGCATCGAGTTCAGACTCGTTCCTTTTTGTGAGCCAGATATCCTTAAAATCCATCCAGCCCAGATTATTGATAACGAGCCCGCGGATGGAGGGGTGAACGTAGGTGTTGAGCTTCTGGTGCACGAGAAACAGCAGTTGGGCTTCGTCCTGCAGCCGGTATTCGATCTGCTGAAGCAAGGCGCTGCGTCTTCCTTTGGACGGGGTGGCGAAAATTTCATTAGTAATCCCGAAGATCCACTGTCTGAGCCCCGGATCGAGATGCTGATAAATCATGCTGTTCTCCTGCAGGAAGCTCTCCAATTCACAAACCTCATCATCGGCAAAAACGAGGCACATCAGCAAGGCATCCGCCTCCTGGGATGTTTCCGTTTTGGTGAGCGAGCTTTTTTCTTCGTAACGGATGATAACCGGTATACCAATGGAGGCGCATTGCTGGCGAATCCACTCCGCATCCTCGCATTCCGATTCCCCGGTAATCAGCACGAAGGGGGTGCCGTCGTAGCCCGATTGCTCAAGCAAACGCTTGGCGGCGGAGGCATCATGCCAATGGACGCCCAGTGCGGCTTCTTCCCTCGGTAAGAAACTCCTTGCGGGATATCCGGATTTTCCGGAATGTTGAATCAGGGCCGAGCGGTCGATGATCAGATTAACGGCTTGCCGGAAAGAGAGGGATTGCTGCGGGCCTTCCTTATTTCGGTTCCAGCTGATAAGACTGCAACCTTTGCTGAGCGTTTCGATTCGCTGCCAGTCTCCCTCAGCCTTCGCTGGAGTATGCGATTCATTCGCCACGAGATGCTCCCATTTTAATTTGGATGCGTTAGGGATGTTCTCCGGCATAAAAATAAGCTTAACCCCGTCCAAGTAAGGCCTTCCCATAAAATACCCCTCATTTACTACCAATTCTATGCGGTTGTTGCACCAATGTACGATTTTGAACGGCCCCGTGCCGCTGGGCAATCTCCAGTAGCTCCGTTCCTCTTTGGCGGATAAATCCGAAGGTACGATGGAGGCGCAGGAAGAGCACATTAAGCGGGGAAACAGCCAGTTGGGTTGCCGCAGGGTGACTTTTACGGTTCTGGTGTCAATTGCTTCTACGCTATTCATCATGTTGACCAGCCAGGAATTCATCGAGGTCCGCAATCGTTCCAAGGTAAAAACCACATCCTCTGCAGCTAGAACCTTGCCATGATGGAACTGAATCCCTTTGCGCAAATAAAAAGTCCATTCGGTGCCAGAATCGTTATGTTCCCAGTGATGGGCGATTCTCGGCATGATTTCCTCACGCTCAGAGTCGTATTCCACCAGCCGGTCGAACAATTGCCGTACCAGATGGGAATCAAACCCGAAAAAAAGCATCGACGGGTCCAGCGAGACGGGAGAGCGATAAACGGGGAGACGGAATACGTCCTTTCCCTGGGCATCCGCGGTGATTTTTTCCACGCCGAACTGGTCATTCAACCATTTAATAAACTGGTCCAAAATAGTCTTATCCTCTTCGAACTGATGCAGGAACTCGAAAGCCGACCGGTATTCCCCTTTTTGCGCCAGCCGCTTGGCAAACTCCAGCAGAAACAGATCCCGATTGACCATAAAACGAATCCGGGAACGGTTACCGCGGCCACGACCAGGTAGCCAGCAAATCAATTCCTCCTCCTGAAGCTTGCGGACGATCAGTTTCACGTTCCGTTCCGTACAATGAAAGAGTTCGGTTAAATCTTCAAGCGTCGCTTCATACTCATCCTGCTCTCCGGACACCGGCCCGGCAAAGTGGTTTAGCAGCGTAATGTAACGTTCTGCCGTAAGCATATTACACCTCCCCAAAGCAATCCGGTCATCCCCCGAAATGCAATGTCCAACTGTCATTTTTCCTTATGTCATCGGCCTTTGCACGTTAAAAGGGGAAACGCGTTTTACATAGTGTACACTTTTTCTTCCTGATTTCATAGCAGATAATGGTAACAAATATCATAGCGGAACAGCGATGGAGTAGGAAGGGAGAGGGGCAAGTTGAGTTACGAAGAATTTTACAGAAGAGAACTGGAATTGAAGACATTTCATAATCCGAAAGTCAGTATCGCCCAGGTCAGGAATGAATGCAGGGAACGAAGGATGACGTACCGCCTCGGGAAAAAAAAGAAAACCTGGATGACCAGGTTTCTGGGAATAATGCCGGGTATGAAAAATTCCCCATAGTGTATTTATTTAAGAAATCAGGCCAGCGCCTGTTTGAATTCCTGGGTTAAAAGAGGAACGACTTCGAACAGATCGCCGACGATGCCATAATCGGCAACTTTAAAGATTGGCGCCTCCGGGTCTTTGTTAATCGCGATAATAACGCGTGACTGGCTCATGCCGGCGAGGTGCTGAATAGCGCCGCTAATCCCGCAGGCGATATAAATTTCGGGCGTCACAACCTTTCCGGTTTGCCCGATTTGGAGGGCATAATCGCAGTAGCCAGCATCGCAGGCGCCGCGGGAAGCACCGACAGCTCCATGCAGCACCTCGGCCAGATCTTCGAGCGGCTTGAAGCCCTCGGCGCTTTTGACGCCGCGTCCGCCGGAGATGACGACCTTCGCCTCGGTCAAATCGATTTTGCCCGTCGCTTTACGGACCACATCCTTGATCACCGAGCGCAAGGAAGACGCAGGTGTATAATCGAAAGCGGCGATTTCAGCCGGAGAGGAAGCCGGTCCGGCGGGCGTAATGTTGTTGGGGCGCAGGGTAATAATGCCGGATCCTCCAATGAGCCGCTTCTTCTCGAAGGCTTTACCCGCATAGACCGGGCGAGTATAAATGATATCGCCGCCAGAATTTTCGATCGCCGTTACATCGGAGATCTGACCGGCCTGGAGGCGGGAAGCGACTTGCGGGGCGAGGTCGCGGCCAACGGTCGTATGACCGAACAGAACCAAGTCAGGGGTTATGGAGCTCAAGACTTGAGAGAGCGCGGAAATATAGGTTTCCGCCAAATAGGACTTTAAATCCGGGTGATCCACGACGAGAACCCGTCCTTGAAAACAACGGGCCAGCTCTTCCGCGGGTCCTTCAAGTTCATATCCGAGCAGAACGGCGGTCACTTGATCGCCGTCTTCTTTTGCCAATTCCGCGGCCTGAAGCGCTTCCAAAGAAACCTGGCGCAATTTCCCGTCACGCGTTTCCGCTACGACCATAAACGTTTTACTCATGAATATCCCTCCTCAATAAGTAGACGTTGACGCTTTCATCAGCTATAGAACCTTCGCTTCGGTCTTCAACAGTCGAACCAGCTCAGCAGCTTGTTCGGCCAATCCGCCTTGCAAAATGATCCCCGCTTTGCGCTCCGGCGGGTTGAAAAGCTCGATCCGTTCGGTCTTGGATACGATGGATTCCGCATCGATGCCAAGCTCGTTCAAGCCGAGCTGTTGAAACGGCTTTTTCTTGGCTTTCATGATGCCGGGCAGGGAGGGATACCGCGGCTCATTCAGGCCCTGTTGGGCAGTGAACAGCGCAGGAAGGGATATTTCAACGGTTTCGCTGTCACCTTCCGCGTCACGGACGGCGACGGCCTGCCCGCCGGATACATCCAGCTTCACGATCGCGGAAGCATGAGGAATGTCCAGCAGCTGGGCCAACCGGACAGCGACCTGTCCCGCGCCGTTATCGACGGAGAAGTAGCCGCCGAGAATAAGGTCATAGCTTTGGCTTCCGAAGTAGGAGGCGAGCAGGGCGGCGATACCGGACTCATCGGTCCGGATCGACGGGTCAGAGATCAGCACCGCCTCATCGGCGCCCATCGCCAGTGCGGTTCGCAGCGCCTCGGCGGTCCGATCCGGTCCTACGGATACGACGATCACGGTACCGCCATGCTGTTCTTTTAGCCGAAGAGCTTCTTCCACGGCATACTCGTCGTACGGATTAATAATGTACTTCACACCGTCATCAAGAATCTCACCGTTTTGAATAACGATTTTTTCCTCCGTATCAAAGGTCTGCTTCAGAATTACGTAAATGTTCATCAGGCACGTCTCCTCTCAAAATGATCATTATTGAGACAACCTTTTACCGTAAACCTCTCAGAAAAAAATCCACCGTTCCGTCAACCTGAGCGGACAAGGAATACTTCCGTCCCGAGATGAGCCAGGAAGTGACGACCTCGTCCATGGCCCCGAAGATGAGCTGGCGAGTCAGCTTCGTATCCAAATCAGCGCGGAACGACTGTTCTTCCATCCCCCTTTTTAAAATATGCTCGATCAACTGAATATAGGGCTTTACCGACAAGCCGATCGCCTTGCGCAGTTCCAGGGAGCTCTGGCGCAGCTCGATTTGAGTCACATAAGCCAGGGCCACATTTTGCTCGAGCTGGGTGAAGTGGATTTCACACACTTTGTGAAGCGCTTCGGCCGCCGTATTCGATTCCTGAATGTTGGCGTTGAAGAGGGCGACCAGTTTCCCCAATCGGTCCTCGAACAGGGAGATGAGGATATCTTCCTTCTTCTTGAAATATAAATAAATCGTACCGTCCGCGACTCCGGCCTCCTTGGCGATTTTGGATACCTGGGACCCGTGAAACCCGTTCTCCGCAATGACTTTTTCGGCGGCGTCCAAAATCATTTCAAATTTTTCCTGTTTCCTACTTGTCATGACGACACCTCAATGCTAAAATTTAAGTCAACTGAATGAATACTCATTCATTTTTCTTAATCTTAGGGGAACCCAAGCGCTTTGTCAATAGAAGCGCCATTTTTTAAAATCACGTTGTAAACGCTTACCTAGGCTTGGACTAAAGAAATTCTAACTAGTCTTGAAGAAGGGTGGGGGCAGGGATGGTGTGGCAGATCATCAATTTGGCATTGTTTTTGGCGGTGACGGGCTGGGGCATTTTTTTGTTCTGCAGGGTCGTCTATCATCGCTACCTTTATTTAAAACTTGGGCAGCCCTCGGATTTCGGGCAACGTCTTAAAGGGGGTTGGGGCGAATTTCTGGCTCAGGTGTTCGGGCAAAAGAAATTGTTGAAGGACCGCAAAAGCGGAATCATGCACTTCGTCATTTTTTACGGATTCATCATTTTGCAGTTCGGAGCGATCGATCTGATCGTAAAAGGATTGACGGAGGGAGGGCATCTGCCGCTCCCGGCCTATGACGTATTCGGATTGCTGCAGGAACTGACGGTTCTGCTGATTCTGATCGCTATGGGTTATGCGGCGTACCGTCGTTACGGCGAGAAGCTCCCTCGTTTGAAAAGAGGCTGGAAACCCAGTCTGGTCGTTTTCTTCATTTACTCGCTTATGTTCTCGGTGGTTTTGTCGCTGGGCTTCGAGCGTCTATGGCTCGATTTGGAACCTTCGGCATTGGCTCCGGCTTCCTCACTTATAGCAGCAGCGTTCTCCGGCCTTTCGGCCTTGGCGGCGAAAATTTTATTTTACGTGTTCTGGTGGCTGCATCTCCTGATTTTGCTCTCCTTTCTTGTTTATGTACCTCAGTCGAAGCATTTTCATCTTATTACGGCTCCTATCAATATCGGTTTGCGGCGCAGGGAGCCGGTCGGCCGATTGAAATCCCTCGATCTGGAGGATGAAGAAGCGGAAAGCTTCGGCGCCGGGAAAATCGAAGATTTCACACAGAAACAGATGCTGGATTTCTATGCCTGCGTAGAATGCGGTCGCTGTACGAATGTTTGTCCGGCCTCGAACACCGGTAAAGCGCTGTCTCCGATGCATCTGATCACCAAGCTGCGGGATCATTTGACCGAAAAAGGCACCGCTATCACGGGAAAATCGCCTTGGGCACCGGAGTTTGCGTTCGCGCCGGGAGGGCTGTCCACGCATGGAATGACGGGGGAAATGACTCCCGGAGTGAATTGGAATGATTCCGTGGGAATTACCGATATCCGGCCGACACTGGATTGGCAAAAGGAAACCTGGCAAAAGCGGGAGCAAGGTGCAGATCCCGTGAGTCTGGAGCTGATCGGCGACGTCATGACGGAGGAGGAGATCTGGTCCTGCACGACCTGCCGCAATTGCGAAGACCAGTGCCCTGTCGGCAATGAACATGTGGACAAAATTATCGATCTGCGCCGTCATCTCGTCTTGATGCAGGGCAGCGTGCCGCAGGAAGGCCAGCGGGCGCTTACCAACATCGAGCGGCAGGGTAATCCTTGGGGTATCAGCCGCAACGACCGCGCCAAATGGACGGGGGAAGTGGAAGGGATCACCGTGCCGACCGTCAAGGAGAATCCGGAGTTTGAGTATTTGTTCTTCGTCGGTTCGATGGGCTCTTATGATCTGCGCAGCCGCAAAGTCTCGCGGGCGTTTGCCCGCCTGCTCAAAGAGTCCGGCGTAAGCTTCGCGATTCTCGGAAACGAGGAGAAAAACTCGGGGGACACCCCGCGCCGTATGGGCAATGAGCTGCTGTTCCAGCAGTTTTGCCTGGAGAATATTGAGATTTTCCGGAAATATGGGGTCCGGAAAATCGTTACCGCTTGCCCGCATACTTTTAATACGTTCAAAAATGAGTACCCGGAGTTTGGTTTGGAAGGCGTGGAGGTATGGCATCATTCGCAGCTGCTGGACCGGTTGATCACGGAAGGCAGACTGACGCCCAAGCATGAAGTGAAGGAGCGGATCACTTATCATGATTCCTGTTATTTGGGTCGCTACAACGATGTTTATGACCAGCCCCGGAATGTGCTCAAAGCGATCCCGGGCGTGGAACTCGTCGAGATGGAACGTGCCCGGGAGAATGCGATGTGCTGCGGAGCCGGGGGCGGGATGATGTGGATGGAGGAGACGGGCGGCAAGCGCGTCAACCTGGCCCGCACGGAGCAAGCGCTGGAGGTAAAGCCGACGGTGATTAGCAGCGCCTGCCCTTATTGTCTGACCATGCTGGAGGACGGCACCAAGATGAAGGAGGTCGAAGATCAGGTCCAGGCCCGGGATATCGCCGAGTTGTTGGAGATGTCGGTGTTCTAGCTATATGAGATGAACAAGTGAAATGGAGGGTTCGGAATATGAATAAACCAATTCGCAAAGCGGCCGTTATCGGCTCCGGAATCATGGGCTCGGGAATCGCCGCCGTACTTGCCAACGCAGGCATTCCCTGCTTGCTGCTGGATAGGGTCCCGACCGAGTTGACCGAGGCGGAAGCCGCTAAGGGGTATACACTGGAGCACCCGAGTGTGCGCAACCGGCTGGCGGTTTCGGCGATCAAAGGAATGGCGAAAAGTAAGCCGGCTCCGCTCTATGATAACGATTTTGCCGAGCGTATTACCCCGGGCAATCTGGAGGATCATTTGTCGCAGATTAAGGAAGTCGATTGGGTCATTGAGGTGGTCGTTGAGAATTTGGGGGTGAAAAAAGAACTCTTGGCCAAAGTGGAGCAGTATTGGTCGCCAGGAATGATCGTCAGTACGAATACCTCCGGGATTTCCGTTAATGCGATGGCGGAAGAAAGGTCTCCGGAGTTCCGGAAGCATTTCCTAGGCACTCACTTCTTCAACCCTCCCCGGTACATGAAACTGCTTGAGATCATCCCCGGTGAAACGACGGATGCCGGGCTGGTAGCGGACTTAAGCGGGTTTTGCGAGCGTACGCTGGGAAAAACGGTCGTACTGGCCAAAGATACGCCGAATTTCATCGCCAACCGGATCGGTACTTACGGCTTGCTCGTTACCCTTAGCGAGATGATACGAAAAGGTTACACGGTAGAGGAAGTGGACGCAGTCACCGGACCCGCAATGGGACGGCCCAAGAGCGCAACGTTCCGCACTCTGGATTTGGTCGGGCTCGATACCTTCCTTCATGTGGCGGACAATGTGTTTTCGAACGTTTCGAATGAATCGGAGAAATCCGTGTTTGAGGCGCCTGAGGTGCTGAAGCAGATGGTGGCGCAGGGCAGATTGGGCGAAAAATCCGGCCAGGGCTTTTACAAGAAGGTCAAGGGGCCGGAAGGCAGCCAAATCCTGGCTCTTGATTTGCAAAGTATGGAGTACCGGCCGCAGGGGAAGGCGGCTTCAGGGTCGCTGGAGGCCGCCAAGCTGGCGAAAGGCGCCAAGGCCAAAACTGCTGCGCTGTTGGCCGGAGGCGACCGGTATTCGGATTTAGCATGGAGCATTTTGAAGCAAGTGCTCATCTATGCCGCCGAAAAACGGGGTGAAATCGCCGATACCGTGCGGGAAATCGACGAAGCGATGAAATGGGGATTCAACTGGGAACTCGGTCCGTTTGAAACCTGGGATGCGATCGGGCTGGTCAAGTCCGTATCCAGGATGGAAGCCGAGGGGATGACGGTTCCGGCTTGGGTGAAAGACTGGATCGCGGAGGGAAACACCTCTTTTTATAAGAAAGAAGACGGTAAGCTGTTCCATGTATCGGATGGGCGTTATAAACAGGTGGAACAGCCGCCGGAAGTCATCTCGCTTCGGGACCTGAAAGCGCAAAACCGGGTGGTGAAGGGAAACAGCGGAGCAAGCCTGATCGATCTCGGCGACGGCGTGGCCTGTTTGGAATTCCATTCACCGAACAATGCGATCGGCGGGGATATTTTGGCGATGATCTCGCAGAGTGTAGAGGAGGTTCGCAGTAATTTTAACGGGTTGGTCATCGCCAATCAAGGCAAAAACTTCTGTGTCGGGGCCAATCTGATGCTGCTGCTGATGGAAGCGCAGGATGAGGAATGGGATGAAGTGGATGATATTATCCGCCTGTTCCAGAACACGATGTACCGCCTGAAACGCTTTGAGAAACCGGTAGTAGCCGCACCGCATCGAATGACGTTAGGCGGAGGTGTGGAGGCTTGTATGCCCGCCGATCAGGTAATCGCAGCAGCGGAAACCTATTATGGATTGGTGGAGGTCGGCGTCGGCCTCATTCCCGCCGGGGGCGGCTGCAAGGAGCTTGCCCTGCGGGCCAGTCAACAGGCCGGGCTGCCTGAAGCGGATCTGCAGCCATACATTAACCGGATCTTCGAAACGGTCGGAACGGCGAAAGTATCGACTAGCGGACATGATGCGAAGAAGTTGGGCTACTTACGACCGTCGGACCGGGTCGTGCTGAATCCCGACCATACGATTTATGAAGCGAAACAGGCGGTTCTTCGCATGGCGTCATCGGGATACGAACCGATTGCCGAAACGAAGCTGCGTGTAGTCGGTACGGAAGGCAAAGCGGTTTTGCGGTTGGGAGCGCTGGGCATGAGGGAGAGCGGATATATCAGTGACCATGATCTGCTGATCGCCAACAAGCTGGCCCATGTGCTGGCGGGAGGAGATGTTCCGCCCGGCTCTTGGGTAACGGAGCAGCACATGCTGGACTTGGAGCGGGAAGCATTCCTGAGCTTATGCGGCGAGCCGAAAACAAGACAACGGATGCAGCACATGCTCACCAAAGGCAAACCGCTGCGGAATTAGAAAAAGGAAAGGGAGGGTGAGTTTATGAAAGAAGCAGTGATTGTGTCTATGGCACGAACGGCGGTGGGCAAGGCCAAGCGGGGCAGTTTGGCACAGACCCGTGCCGACGATCTCGGGAAAGCGGTGTTGGAAGCCGTCGTTGAACGGGCGCCGGGGCTGAATAAAGAGGATGTGGATGATATCATCATCGGCTGCGCGATGCCTGAAGGTGAGCAGGGGCTTAATTTTGCCCGTATCATGTCGCTGTATGCCGGATTTCCGGTGACGGTTCCCGCAATTACGATCAACCGGTTTTGCTCCTCCGGTCTGCAATCGATCGCCTCTGCTGCGGAGCGGATCATGCTCGGTCATGCGGAAATAATGATCGCTGGAGGCGTCGAAAGCATGAGCCATGTGCCGATGACCGGGTTCAAGGTATCGCCGAATCCGAGAATTGTGGATGAGATGCCGGAAGTGTATATGGCCATGGGACATACGGCCGAACGGGTGGCGGAGAAGTTTGGCATCTCCCGTGAAGATCAGGATGAATTCGCATTCCGCTCGCATATGAAAGCGGCGAAGGCGATTGCCGAGGGGAGGTTTAAAGAAGAGATCGTTCCGATTCAGGCGGAGCTCTCCCAAATTGGGGACAGCGGAAAACTGGTACGGAACACAGTCGTTTTCGATACCGATGAGGGGGTTAGGACGGATACAACGCCGGAAGCTTTGGCGAAGCTGAAGCCCGGCTTTAAAGCCGGCGGCACGGTAACAGCGGGAAATACGTCGCAGATGAGCGACGGTGCGGCCGCGGTTGCCCTCATGAGCCGAGAGCGCGCCAACCAGCTCGGCTTGAAGCCGCTCGCGACGTTTCGCTCCTTCGCTTTGGCCGGCGTAGAGCCGGAATTGATGGGCGTCGGCCCAGTGAAGGCGATTCCGAAGGCGCTTGAGATGGCGGGCATCAGCCTGGACGACGTCTCGCTTTTCGAAATAAACGAGGCCTTCGCGTCGCAGTGCCTGCACATCATCCGCGAGCTCGGCATCGACGAAGACAAAGTCAATGTCAACGGCGGAGCGATTGCCCTTGGCCATCCGCTCGGCTGCACCGGAACCAAACTCACCGCCACGCTGATCAACGAGCTTCGCCGCCGTGGAGGCGGATACGGCGTGGTGTCCATGTGCATCGGGGGAGGAATGGGCGCGGCTGGCGTGTTCGAGGTTCATGCTTAGGGATGAAGCACAGTGCTGTTCGTTAGCAGGGAAAAGGCCTGAAAGCAAGCTAAAGTTCTGCACTAAGGAAGAACACGGAGTATACGATGCACTCAATGCACTCATAAAGCACTCGCGACGCACCTATGATGGCCCAGGGATTAGCCCCGATGCGTCCACTATGCACCCTAACGAACTCAGCGAACCTTATTTGGCAAAAAAACGGCAATTTGAGATTCTAACGAACCTCAGTAACCTTATTTCGAGAAAAGTGGTACTTATTGAGCATAAATTTACTCAATAGCGCCGCTGGAGTTCGTTAGATCTGGAAAAAGGTCATTTTTCTCTGAATAAGCATTGTACGGTTCGTTAGCAGATAAAGCTGGCAGAGAAAAGCTCGAAAGTAAGCATAGATGGAACGCTCCATTTGTAAGCTTCCAATCTTTGCTCCAAATGAATGCCAAATGAATACTCCAAATGTTTGATCATAATTGTGCTCATATTTATGCCTCAGATTATTGCTCCAAATTCAAACCAAAGGAGAGGATCGCAAGTGAGTCATGAGACGATAAGCAAAAGCAAAGTACTGGGCGGCAGCTTTGTCATTGAGGATGTGGACTACCGGGGGATCGTGACGCCGGAGGATTTTACCGAAGAGCAGCGGATGATCGCGGAAACGACGGAGCAGTTTGTGGAAGGCGAGGTCGCTTCCCGCGATGAAGAGGTCGAAAAGCTGGATTACAAGCTGACGGTGGAGCTCTTGAACAAAGCCGGTGAGCTGGGTTTGCTTGGAGCTGATGTTCCCGAAGCATACGGGGGCATGGGGCTGGATAAAGTGAGCACGACGCTGATTAATGAAAAGCTGACGAAGGCTTCCTCCTTTGCGCTCTCCTTTGGCGCACATGTCGGCATCGGGACACTGCCGATCGTTTATTTCGGCACCGAAGCCCAGAAACAAAAATATTTGCCGCTGCTGGCCACCGGCGAGAAAATCGCCGCCTACTGCCTGACGGAACCGTCCTCCGGGTCGGATGCGCTCGGTGCCAAAACGACGGCGAAGCTGTCGGAAGACGGTTCGCATTATGTGCTGAACGGCACGAAGCAATTTATCACAAATGCGGGGTTTGCTGATATTTTTATCGTGTATGCCAAGGTCGACGGCAAGGATTTCAGCACATTCATCGTGGAGCGGGAAATGGACGGCGTCAGTATCGGACCGGAAGAGAAGAAAATGGGCATCAAGGGCTCGTCCACCTGTCCGTTGATCCTTGAGGATGTTAAGGTGCCGGTAGAGAATCTGCTGTGGGAAGTAGGCAAAGGTCATTTGATCGCGTTCAACATTCTGAACATCGGGCGTTTCAAACTGGCTGCCGGGTGTGTTGGCGCGGCGAAGGATGCCATCGAGCTCAGTTCCGCATATGCTAATGAACGGAGTCAATTCGGCCGTAAAATCTCATCCTTTCCGCTCATCGGTAAAAAGCTGGCAGAGATGAATATCCGCACCTTTGTACTGGAGAGCATGGTCTACCGGACTGCCGGGCTGTTTGATATTAGTCTGGCCGAGGTGGATCATGGCAGCGCGGATGTCGGCTACCAGTCCGCCAAAGCGATTGCGGAATACCAGTTGGAATGCTCCATCAACAAGGTATTCGGGTCCGAGGCGCTGGATTTCGTGGCGGATGAAGGTGTCCAGATTCACGGCGGTTACGGCTTCATTCAAGAGTACCCGATTGAACGGATTTACCGCGACTCGCGGATTAACCGGATTTTTGAAGGAACGAATGAAATCAACCGGCTGCTCATTCCGGGAACACTGGTCAAACGGGCGATGAAGGGCGAGCTGCCTCTGATGCAAAAAGCGATGAAGCTTCAGGCGGAATTGATGGAGCCTATGCCGACGCAGGAGTTCGAAGGGACGTTAGAGCCGGAGACACATCTCCTTGCCATGGCGAAAAAGATCTTCCTGATGACCGGAGCTCAAGCGGTGCAAAAATACCAGTTGAAGCTGGAGCAGGAGCAGGAAATTTTGAGCCATTTGGCGGATATCATGATTTCGATTTTTGCGATGGAAAGCGCTCTCTCCCGAACTAAAAAATGTATCGACCGTTCCGGAGAAGACAAGGCCGGGCTCGCAATCGCTATGACGGTAGCGTTTGTCCAGGAGCAGTTTGGCTGGATCGAAGCCTGGGCAAAAGAGGTGCTCGCGGCCATGGAGTCCGGTGATGTGCTCCGCACGCAGCTATCCGTGCTTAAAAAGTTGACGAAACGCTCCGCCGTAAATACGCTTGAACTGAAACGCCAAATTGCATCCAAAGTTATTGAGGCGGAGAAGTACGTGGTGTAATGAAGCTGATCGGATGGGAGGTAAGGCGATGTTGTCCAACAAGCCATGGTTAAGACATTATCCTGTCGAAGTACCACCGACCTATAATTATCCGAAGCAAAATTTAGCCCAGTTTCTTATTCAAACAGCAGAACGCTATCCACAGGTGCATGCGCTTGATTTTCTGGGAAAAAAAATGACGTATGCCGAGCTGTTGGAAAAAAGTTATCGGTTTGCCCGAACGCTGCAGCGCCTCGGAATTAACAAGGGGGACCGTGTAGCGATTATGCTTCCGAATTGTCCGCAGGCGGTCATCGCCTACTATGGTACGCTTCTGATCGGCGGCATCGTTGTGATGACCAATCCTCTGTACATGCCTCGGGAGCTGGAGCACCAATTGACGGACTCGGGAGCTCGCCTGATCGTTACCTTGGACGCGCTTGTCCAAAGGGTGCAGAACTCGATGGGCACAAAGCCTTTGGAATTTATCCTTGTGACTTCCATTCAAGATGCGCTGCCGTTTCCGAAAAACTTGCTGTATCCGATCAAAGCCAAAAAAGACGGCATGGCCGCGCACGTGACCTATAACGAGCAAGTACTATCCTTTAAGGAATTGCTGAAGCAATCTTCGGGCGATCCGATTCAGGTACCAGTGAGTGCGGACAAAGACCTTGCGCTGCTGCAATATACAGGAGGAACGACCGGGTTTGCGAAAGGGGTCATGCTGACTCATTCCAATCTGGTCGCCAATACCCTGCAAACCAAGCTGTGGTTCTATCGCTCCAGGCAAGGTATGGAACGGTATATGGCCGCGCTGCCGTTTTTTCACGTATTCGGTTTGACTGTACTGCTGAACCAGGCTGTCGCCCTCGGCGGAACGCTGATTCTCGTTCCCCGGTTTGAGATTAACCAGGTGCTTCAGACGATCCATAAAAAGAAGCCGACGGTGTTCCCCGGAGCGCCGACCATGTATGTGGCGATTATCAATCATCAGGCGATTGGGAGTTATGATTTATCTTCAATCAATGTCTGCATCAGCGGGGCAGCTTCGCTGCCCCTGGAAGTTCAGACCCGATTCGAGACGATTACCGGAGGCAAGCTGATCGAAGGCTACGGGCTAACGGAGGCGTCCCCGGTGACGCATGCCAATAACATTTGGGAGAAACGAAAGACCGGCTCGATCGGCATTCCTTTTCCAGATACCGACGCTAAAATCGTTCAGCCGGATACGCTTGAAGAAGTTCCCCTCGGGGAAATCGGGGAGCTTGCGGTCAAGGGTCCTCAGGTGATGAAGGGATACTGGAATCAGCCCGAGGAAACCTACAAATGCCTAAAGGACGGCTGGCTGTTGACCGGGGACCTGGGGAGAATGGATGAAGACGGGTATTTCTATATTTTGGACCGAAGAAAAGACCTCATTATCGCGGGTGGTTACAACATTTATCCCCGGGAGGTGGAGGAGGTGCTTTTCGAGCATCCCGATGTGGAGGAAGCAATCGTCGCCGGAATTTTTGACCCTTATCGGGGCGAGACGGTGAAGGCATATATTGTGCCTAGGGCTGGAGCGGTGCCGGATGCGGATGAACTGAAGCAATGGTGCAAGGAGAAGCTCGCCGCCTATAAGGTCCCGAAGGTTTACGAATTCAGGTATAGTCTTCCCAAGACGCTGGCCGGTAAAGTGCTGCGCCGGAAGTTGATCGAAGAAGAAGCTGCGCGAAACAATAGCGAACAGGACAGCGTGAATTTCGATAAAGGATGAGGCAAGCAAAACAGTTTAGACGTGACGACGTAGATGACAAGCGGCGAGGAGGACAAAATCATGGAAGCGGATTCATTTCGGAGGCACCCGAAATGGGAGGAGTGGAATCGGGCGGCGGCAGGCACATTCTGGGACGTACTCGGATGCACGATCGAAACGGTGAATGACCGGCAGGTTGTCGTGTCGTTTGAAATCCAGCGTCATCATTTGAATTTGATCGGCATTGTTCATGGCGGAGTGTATGCTTCAGTGATCGATTCGGCTATGGGCATGCTGGCCATGATTGCCAAGCCGGAGGCAAGCGTGGTCACCACAAACCTCAATATGAACTATGTTGCCAAAGCCGGGCAAGGGCGCATCACGACTACCGCCGAGCTGCTTCATTCTTCTCGCAAGTCGATTACCGCTCAGGCGTTCTCCAGACTGGAGGATGGCACGCTCTGTGCGTTCGGTACAGGGACTTTTCGGGTTACCTAACCTGACATTAAACTTATTTTACCTAAACAGCATGACGACTTCCTTATTAGCCCGCCCGGGATAAAGCCTTGGCGGGTTTTACACGTTGCAAGACGACTTGACAAATATAGTTGTCTTTTATATAGTTGTCTATGCAACTATTATTCAAGAGTGAAAGGAACATTCAAATGACTACACTAGACCAAAGCGGAAATTTGGCCATTGGTTTTATTATGGGTGTCACTTACAGAAAAATAGCGACTCTATTGCAAAAAAGATTGAAAGAACATGACATTACGCCTGAACAATGGTCGGTTCTGCATCAGATTGACCGTTCCGAAGGAATGATTCAGCGCGAAATTGCGTCGCGGACCGGAAAGGATAAGCCGACCACGACACGCATTCTGGATCATCTGGAAAGCAAAGGTCTGGTGTACAAACAAACGGGCCTGCAGGACCGAAGATCTTTCCTTGTTTACAGCACAGAACGGGGAAAGGAACTGATTCGCGAAACATTACCCATCGAGGAGGGAGTAACGGAAGAGGTCAAACGCTGTTTGTCTTCCGAAGAGTATGCCCTGCTTACGGAATTTCTATTGCGGATCAATGAACATGTCACACAAATAATAGATACTAACGAGAAGGAATAGACAGGAGATAGGAGAGAAAATATGCATCAAGAAGAACAACAGGGAATCTTATGGACAAAATCGTTTATTTCATTAACGCTTTGTGCGTTTTTATTATTTTTAAATCTACAGATGTTATTATCGTCATTTCCGGCCTACGTTAAAAATGAATTTCAAGCCGGCGATTTGCAGGTAAGTCTGGTAACAAGCGTATTTGCTCTTTCTGCCATCGTTACGCGATTTATGACGGCGGCTTTACTGAGAAAACTATCCCGTAATGCACTGCTGTTTGCCGGTCTGGTGATTGCGGCCGTTACAACCGGCATCTATGTGTTCGCCGGATCCGTGGGCACGCTATTAGTTATGCGAGCAGGATATGGCATCGGGTTCGGAATTGCCAGCACAATTCTTCCGACCCTAGTTTCGCAAATCATCCCGCTTCGCCGTATGGGTGAAGGAATCGGGTATTTCGGCTTGTCTACCAGCCTGGCGATGTCCGTCGGACCGATGATCGGTTTGAATGTGATGAAACAGTCGAGTTTCGGCACGCTTACCGTGATTGGGACGGTAACTGTTGTTTTAATTATTCCGATCCTCTTGCTTACCCGCTCGCTACCGGCGGCTCCTCGGATTGAACCGAGCGGCGGGGAAGTCAAGCAGGCGGAACGGGGGCGTTTCAATCGTAAGCTGATTTTTCCGGCATTGCTTAATGTAGTCTTGTCTATTACATATAGCGGGCTGCTCAGCTTTATCGCACTGTTCGGAGAATTCGTCCATCTGGAGCAGGTAGGTCTGTTCTTCCTGTTTAATGCGGTCACCATCATTATTATCCGTCCGATTTCCGGCCGGGTGTTTGACCGCAGAGGACATGCGGCCGTATTACTTCCCGCAGCGCTGCTCGTGGTGGCCAGCATGACGGTGTTGTCCTTCGCAACGTCGCTGCCGTTATTGATCGTGTCGGCATTGTTGTACGGGCTTGGATTTGGAGCGATTCAGCCGACGATTCAGGCTTGGATGCTGCGCACTTCTTCCCCGGATCAATATGGGGCGGCCAACAGTATGTTTTATAACTCTACCGATTTCGGTGTGGCGATCGGCGCGATCCTACTGGGTGCCATTGCTTCGGTTACGAATTACGCTGAAATGTACCGATATTCCGCGGGTTTTATGGTGCTGTTTATCGTCCTGTATTTAGTCGTCTACTTTGTGTCCAGGGATAAGAGTAAAGCAGCTACTATAGAAAATTAATAATGGAGTAGAAACGAATATGTTCAAAGCCTAAGCGAAATGCTTAGGCTTTTTTATCTGCTATCTCCTAAGAGTATACAGAAATTGGCTAAGGGTATATTACAAGATACCACATTGTTACAGGAGGTTGCGCGTATGAACAAGCTTGGACACTTCCGCTTAAGATTGAAGAAGCAAAAAAACGCAAAACTCCAAGACCCTGTGTCGATAGACCAAGGAATATCCGGTCAGGAAGAATCGGTGAATCTCACATCCTCATTGTCGGAAAAGCTTACTGTACTCCGGCAGACTTTAGGCGGAAGCTCAGATTTTATCATACGGGAGTTTGTTCATCCGGGAGAAAACGCCGCATATGCTGCAATTTGTTACATTGATGGCTTGGTTGATCAGACTCAGTTAAATGATCTTATTATAAAAATTGGTCAAGAGGACATCAACGGCATCATGGTCAAGGATCCTTTTCGAAATGTTAAAGAGGATTTGCCCGCAAGAGACACGAAGCTGGCCCTCACAAAATCCGAGGTAATTCAAGCAATATTGGGGGGGGATTCCGTTGTATTGATAGATGGCATAAAAGAGGCTTTCACAGTTTCTTTGCCCGGTGGAATGAGAAGGGCTATTGAAGAACCTTCCTCCCAAACGGTCATTCGCGGACCGAAAGAGGGATTTACCGAAGATATTTCAACCAATATATCGCTGCTGCGACGCAGAATCCGATCGGCAGATTTGAGATTTGAAGATCGATTTATCGGCAGTCTTACTCAGACGCGAGTTAGTGTTGCTTATATTCAGGGTATTGCAAATCCCGATGTAGTGAAAGAGGTATTTGCGCGTCTTGGCGCCATACAAACGGATAGCATTCTGGAGAGCGGATATATTGAGGAATTTATTCAAGACGTGTCGTTTACTCCGTTTCCGACGGTGATGAACACGGAGCGGCCGGACAGCGTCGCTGGCAACCTGCTGGAAGGTCTTGTAGCGGTTCTTGTGGATGGTACGCCATTTGTGCTTCTCTTACCGGTTACTTTTTTCAAATTTTTCTTATCCAGCGAAGATTATTATCAAAGATACGATATTTCCTCGTTTCTCCGCCTGATTCGTCTATTTTCATTTATAAGCGCCTTGCTACTTCCATCTATATACATCGCCGTAACAACCTTCCAGCAGGAGATGATCCCGACAACTTTGTTAATTAGTCTGGCCGCACAACGGGAAGGGACCCCCCTCCCCGCATTGTTGGAAGCTTTAATCATGGAATTGACTTTCGAAGTCATTCGGGAAGCTGGCGTTCGTATGCCCCGGGTCGTCGGACCGGCGATTTCCATCGTCGGAGCGCTTGTTTTAGGACAAGCGGCAGTTCAGGCTGGGCTTGTCTCCGCAGCGATGGTTATCATCGTTTCCTTCACCGCTATTTCAAGCTTTGTTATTCCGACATTCAGCATGTCCGCAGCTGCCCGGCTTGTCCGATTCGCTCTAATGCTGCTGGCGGGGAGTTTCGGGTTATTCGGAATTCTCGCGGGAATTATCCCGCTCTTTATTCATCTTGTTTCATTAAGCTCATTCGGTGTCCCTTATTTTTTGCCAGTAGCTCCGCTCAGCATGTCCAATCTTAAAGACGTGTTTATCCGGGTCCCTTGGCCATTCATGAAGACACGTCCTGCCTATATCAGTATGCAAAATAAGATGCGGCAGCCTTCTGCGGGAAAAGAGGGCCGGAAGGAAAAATAGGAGGTTGAACCCATGCGTCAAGCTGTTTTAGGCTGCATCATACTAATCGTCTGCTTGATGATAACTGGATGTTGGAACCGTACGGAATTGAATGAAATCGGTATTACGATCGCCACCGGATTTGACAGACAGGATGGAAAATGGGTGATGTCTTATCAAATCATCGTTCCGTCCAGCGTAGGGACCGGCCAAGGCGGCGGAGGGGGAGGGGCGAATCCGAGTATACATGTCTTTTCTACTAAAGGGGAAACCATTCGCGAAGCTGCGGACCTGGGTTATGTTGAAAACCCGCGTAGGCTGTATTTTGGGCATACGGACGTTTTGATCATCGGTAAGGAAGCGGCGAAGGAAGGGTTAATGCAAATCCTTGACCTGTATTTCCGGAATATTGATGCCCGGGAGACGGTACTTGTTGCTATCACTGATGGAAAAGCAAAGGATATTCTTAAAAAGTTAATTCCTCCAGAAAAAATGCCGGGTGCGGCTCTATCTGAAATTTTACGAAAAGAAACCAGCTTTTCCTCAATTTTTCCTTTAATCAAAATGTATCAGTTGGCACAAAAGATTACTTCCGATTCCGGAGCGGCCGGCGTACCCGAGATCCGATTTACGGGCGGGGAAAGTAGAGAACTGGAATCACAGGAAGCTGAGAAATTGACATCCTCACCGGGTAAGCTAAAAATTTCACGTTTAGGGGTTTTCCGCAGGGAACATTTTGTAGGATGGATGAATCGCCAGGAAAGCTTTGGAATCTCCTGGCTATCGGATCAGGTAAAGGGGAGTACGATTTCTTTCGGCTGTACACAAGATGATTTACAGCATAAAAACTCCTCGTTCCGCGTCATAACTTCCAAAACAAAGGTTACGCCGGAAAAGGTAGGAGACCATTATAAAATGAAAATTAGAATAAAAGCCGCCGGAAATCTGTTGGAATTTCAATGTAAGGATGATCTGACCAAGCCGGAGAGCATCCGAATCATCGAGAGAAACATAGAAAAGGAAATTCTCGATTATATTGATATCGGTTGGAAGGCTTTAAAAAAAATGCGAGTTGATTTGCCTGGATTTGCTGATAAAGTGCACCGGAAATATCCGAATGACTGGAGGAAGATTAAAGGTTCTTGGCCGGAGCATTATGAAAATATCGAGCTCGATGTTCAAGTTAAAGTATCAGTAAAGCGCCCGGGATTATTTAAAAAATCATTCAAAAATCTCACCAAGGAATTTGATTGGAAAGATGGAAGTTGAACTGAACAATCGGTAGAAGGGTTGAATGAAATGAGTTCTGGAAAAAGCAGAAACTTTGAGTTGATTGCAGGCTTGATTTTGTTTGAAGTCGGTAGTACGACGCTGTTCCAAATGGGTGTAGAAGCGAAACAGGATGCTTGGATTGCTATGCTGATTGGCGCAGGATTAGGCTTTCTATTGCTCCTGATTTACTTGGGCATTTACCGGAGAGATTCGGAAAGGGATTTATTCGAGTTATGCCGTCATTATCTGGGAAAGTGGATAGGTACCATCTTTGCTCTTATTTTTGCCTTGTATTTTGCTTATGAATCCTCGCGAAATCTCAGGGATTTAGGAGAGCTTGGTGCATTTGCGCTACTTAATCGGACTCCATTGCCGATCATTATGCTAATTACCTTACTGGTCCTTGCCAACAGTGCACGTTATGGCATTCATATGGTATTTTTGGTATGCGTAGTCTTGCTTCCTATTGTGATCGTAAGCTATTTCCTATTGGTCATTATGATTGCGGGAGAAGGCATGATTAAATTTGAATATATGCTGCCTGTTCTTGAAAACGGGATAAAGCCTGTATGGGATGCTGCCGTTCCGGAAATTGTTTCTTTTCCGTTTGCGCAGACGCTGTTATTTCTCGTATTCTTTCCGCTCGTAAAAAAAGCGAAGCATCTCCGCGCCTCAGTTCTTATCACGTATATAGTTGTTGCAGTCGCTTTAATCGTCATCAATCAAATTAATTTGCTTGTGCTGGGTCCGACGATTGTCGAAATGACTGTATTTCCTTTGCTGCAAGTTGTACAATTAATCGAACTTGCGGAAGTGTTTGAAAGAATGGATGTCTTGTTTGTACTCGTACTTTTCATTGGTTTGGGTACGAAAATACTTTTATTCTATATCGGGGCAGCGATTGGATTCTCTCAGATCACCGCGACAGGCTACAAAAAATGGGTAATCCCCGTAGGCTTGATGGTTTATTCCGCTTCTTTCATATCCCCTAACTTTTCCCATCATTTGTGGGTGGGAATAGATCTCGTGTTAAATAGATATTACCCGTATATTCAAATGGCAATGCCTGCTTTATTACTTATGGTGATGATGATCCGGCGGAATAAAAGGCCGCAGGAATAAACTCCCGTCCAAGCCTCTTGTCCTGACCTTGCATATAAATACCTATCAGGTCGGGGGAGGTGAAGTCTCATGCCGGTTCAAAGACTAACCTTGGCTGCTTCAACGCCTTACGCTACGCCGTACTATGTGATCCGAGGGGAGAGCAAAGGACCGCATGTCATGGTCGTGTCGGGGATTCACGGTAACGAAAGAGCTAGTGTAGCGGCAGCTCAGCAATTGGCGAATCAGTTTCTGACGCAACATCTCAAAATTCGCAAAGGGACATTAATAATCGTCCCGATTGTAAATCAGAGTGCATTCCGGAAAAACATCCGCGGCGTACCAGATTTAAACCGCACTTTTCCCCGCAAATCCGGCATGGCCGCCCGTCATCCCTTAGCGGGCGCCTTGTATCAATTAGCCAAGCGTTACGGCTTGGAGTGGTATCTGGATTTACACGAAGCAAACGGATTATCCCAGGTTCGCGCCAGCAGTCTCGGACAAACGCTGATTACCAACCCCGGTAATCGCAGTATTCCCCAAGCCCGGCGCTTGATTAAAGACATAAATCGCACGATTTCCAAGAAGTCTCATCATTTTAATCTCCGGTTACATGAACTGCCGGGCTCGTCCCGCACAGCGGCAGCCCGGTTGTTAAAAGCTCGGGCTGTGACGGTAGAAACTTGCTGGAGTTTAGCTAAAGCGGATCGGGTCCGCTATCAAATTTATTTAGTTAAAGGTTTTCTAAGGAAGGCAGGCTTGCTGTAGCAAGCCTGCTTTATTTTTTGTTTCCCTTACGGGTCAATTCTGCGAGACGATCCCACTCTTCGGGGCTGACGGAAGAAAGATCGTTAAACTGGCCGGCACCGCGCAGCCATTCCCCGCCATCTATGGTAACGACTTCACCGTTGATATAGCTGGCGGCATCCGAAACGAGGAATGCGGCCAAGTCCGCCAGTTCCTCCGGTGACCCGGTTCGACCAAGGGGGAGGCGAGACATCATTTTTTCTTCCAGAGCCGGTGTAGGAGAGAGGCGAGAGGAGGCCCCATCCGTCGGAAACGGGCCCGGGGCGATCGCCACTTGCCGAATTCCATAAGGTGCCCATTCAACGGCGAGGGAGCGGGTTAATGCCAGAACGCCGGCCTTCGCTGCAGCGGAAGGGACAACGTATCCCGACCCTGTGTTGGCATAAGTGGTCACAATATTCAGCATCGTTCCGGATTGCTGACGGCCGATCCAGCTCTTTCCGACTTCGAGCGTCATGTAAAATGTGCCGTGAAGCACGATGCCCAGTACGGCGTCTACGGCACGATGGGACAAACGTTCCGTAGGGCTGATAAAGTTTCCTGCTGCATTATTGACGAGCACATCGATGCGGCCGAATCGTTCCTCTACGGCAGCCACAAGGGCTTGAACCTGGTCGGGATCTCTTACATCGCAACTTTTATAGAATATCTCATTATGTTCCGTTCCAAGGTCTTCCGCTGTTTGAATTAGCATATCCTCACGCCGGCCGCATATGGCGAGTTTCGCTCCCAATTCCAGAAATCTGCTGCCCATGGCCCGCCCGAGGCCGGTTCCTCCGCCGGTGATTAAAACAACCTTGTCCTGCAGCAAATCGTCCGCAAACACCCCCATGCTTATCCTCTCCGTTTCATAACAAGAATTTACTATTCATTAATCAATTATTCGACTAAGGCAGGTTTTAGCCCTTCCGGTTCGCTTTATATAACAGCATAATTAAAAACCGCCCGGTATTCCGGGCGGTTGTGATTTGCAATCTATTCTTTTTTACTGTCCGATTCAGTAAAGGCTACCGGTTTGGCAACCCATTCATCGGCCTCGGGCTCGATATCTACGCCGTTCTCCATTTTTTTCTTTTCAGCAAGGGAATCCCCTTCATGATCCGGTTTATTCCGCAGTTCTGCTTCATCTTGAAAAGATTGATTATCTTGATGTGGCATGTTAATGTCCTCCTTCTGTGACTGTTCTGTGGTAATTCCTTATTTATAGTTACCCGTTACCGCTATTTACAAACATTCTTTACAGACGTGGAGCTCAAGTGGTTTATATTTACCTGAAATTGTAATATGATGCCTTTATAGGACATCCTTGCTAAGACATCTTCCGCTAGCGTAGTTCATTTATTTACTACTTAAGGAGGAATGATCATGGATTTAACAAGGACAAAGGCGCTCCCAATCCGCCATGGAAAGCCGAAGGTGCTGAAGATGCTTCTTGCGCTTGCGCTCCTGCTCCCCGCGGGTTTTGGGATCCCAGCACAGACCTCGTACGCCGCCGGAATAAGTAAACCTTTTCCCCAGCAAGTCGATTACCCCGGAATGATCAAACCGAGCCATGTTACTCAAAATGCGATGAACAAATCTGTCTCCGATTATTACGATTACTGGAAGGCCACGTATTTGAAGCATGATTTGTCCTCACTCCCCGGAGGATATTATGTCAAGGGAGATATTACCGGAGATCCGGAGGGCTTCAAAGCGCTGGGATCCTCCGAAGGTCAAGGGTACGGCATGATCATAACGGTTTTGATGGCCGGCCATGACCCCAATGCACAGAATATTTACAACGGTTTGTTTAAAACTGCACGCGCTTACAAGAGTTCGGGCAATCCCCATCTGATGGGTTGGGTTGTCGCTGACAGTCCTAAAGCCCAAGGCCATTTCGGTTCGGCTACCGACGGCGATCTTGATATTGCCTATTCGTTAATTCTGGCTCATCAGCAGTGGGGCTCGGATGGGGCCGTTAATTATTTAGACGAAGCCCGAACAATGATCAATGACGGTATCAAAGTAAGCTATGTCACAACGAACAACAGACTTAATCTTGGCGACTGGGATGCCAAGGATGCTTTGAATACCAGACCCTCCGATTGGATGTTGAGTCATTTTCGAGCATTTTATGAGGTGACCGGAGATGCGGGATGGATCCAGGTCATCGACAATTTATATTCGGTATATGATCAGTTCACAGCCGCCTATTCGCCGACAACCGGGCTGGTATCCGATTTTGTGGTAGGCAATCCGCCGAAACCGGCCCCTGAATGGTATCTGGATGAATTTAAGGAAACAAATCAATATTATTATAACGCCAGCCGATTTCCGTTAAGAGTAGTGATGGACTACGCCTTCTACGGGGATCCGAGAGGTAAAGCCGCTGCAGATAAGATAACCGGCTGGATCAAGACAAAGGCCAACGGCTCGCCGGCCAATATCAAGAACGGCTACAATTTGAAAGGCACCGCCATTGGCGATTATGCAACTGCCGTGTTCGTAGCGCCCTTTATTTCGGCCGGAACCGCCGACAGTGCTAATCAGGCCTGGATTAACGCCGGTTGGGACTGGATGAAGAACAAGCGCGAGGACTATTTTAGCGATACTTATAATTTGCTGAATTTGTTATTTATCACGGGCAATTGGTGGGTGCCGGAGGGGCAGGCAGAGCAGCCGATCATAAACCTCGCCTTGAACAAGCCGGCCGTATCCAGCTCGATCGAGGGCTCAGGATTTGAAGCTGACAAAGCATTTGACGGCAATCTGATGTCGCGTTGGGCCAGTAATGAAGGAAGCGATCCGGAATGGATTTACGTGGATCTCGGGAGTGTGCAAAGCATCTCCGGCGTGACGCTGAAGTGGGAAGCTGCATACGCCAAGCAATATAAGATACAGGTCTCGACAGATTCGAGCGGTACCCCGGTCCAATGGACGGATGTAAATTCAACGACAGATGGTAATGGGGGAGTGGATGAGATCGATTTTTCGCCACATAATGCACGTTACGTGAGAATGTTAGGCTCGGAAAGAGGAACCCCCTACGGTTACTCGCTGTACGAATTTGAGGTTTACGGGACGTCTTCGCCATAAAATAACAGGCAACATCAAAACAAGCCGGGTCTGGAGTGTGTCCAGTCCGGCTTGTTTATTACATAATGACATGAAGAACAAACATCCCGACATTCATTAATGTGAATAGAAGAAAGTATAATCGGGAGGAAGTAACCTAAATTCGTTAATTATTTTAACATGGCTCAAATCATTAAAATATCGCGTATTTCCTGCTCGGTCAGAGAGGATACGGCTTCCTGTCCCGGTTGAATGATTTCGTCGATCAGGTCTTTCTTCTTTTGCTGGAGCTCGTACATTTTTTCTTCAACGGTATCTTCAGTAACCAGGCGGATGACGTGAACGATATTGGTCTGCCCGATCCGGTGAGCCCGGTCGGCCGCCTGCTGTTCGACCGCAGGGTTCCACCACAGGTCATAAAGAATGACGGTGTCCGCCCCGGTCAGATTAAGCCCAGTTCCTCCGGCTTTCAAAGAAATCAGGAACAGGTCGCGCTCGCCCTCATTATATCGGGTGCAAAGCTCGACTCGCTCGGAACCCGGCGTTTTTCCATCAAGATAGAAGAAAGGTACGCCTCTGTATCCTAGCTCTTTGCCAATCATGCCAAGCATTTCGGTGAATTGGGAAAAAATCAGCATCCGTTTCCCTGCGCTGCGGCACTCTTCGACGATTTCCAGCAACTGTTCAAATTTAGCGGAGCTGCCCTCATAGTTGTCCACAAATAAGGCGGGATGGCAGCATAGCTGGCGCAGCCGGGTTAATCCGGCTAAAATCCGGATGCGGTGCTTCTGGAAGCTGTCCTCGTTCAAATGCTTCAAGGTTTCTTGCTGAAGTTGAGCCAAAAAGGCGGCGTACAGCTTCTTCTGTTCCGGCAGCAATTCCGATGCCTGCACGGATTCAATCTTCTCGGGAAGCTCTTTTAACACGTCGGTCTTCAGGCGGCGGAGCAGGAAAGGACGAATCATTTTGGCGACCTGTTCTCGAGTCAAATCATTGAATTGCTTACGGTTTTGGAACAAGGTCGGGAATACGGCATCAAAAATCGACCAAAGTTCCTCCAGCGCATTTTCGACCGGTGTACCTGTGAGAGCAAAGCGGTGCTTGGCCTGTAAGGCCTTGACCGCATGCGCCGTCTGAGTCGTATAGTTCTTGAACGTTTGGGCTTCGTCGAGAAAGAGCGTGTGGAACGACTTGGCGGCAAACTGTTCTATGTCCATGCGCAGCAGCGGATAAGAGGTGATCACCACATCGGTATCCCGCGTGTTGTTAAGGATTCGAAGGCGTTCTCCCTTGCTTCCATCGGCGATCGCACAGCGGATTTCCGGAGCGAATTTCTTGAGCTCGTTCCGCCAGTTGTACACCAGCGATGCGGGAGCGACGATGATGGCGGGCAGCTCCTGAGCCCGGATTTCCGGCAAAACGGAGACGAGGAAAGCGATGCTTTGCAGCGTTTTTCCCAGTCCCATGTCGTCCGCCAGGATGCCGCCAAAGCGGTAGTAAGCAAGCATTTTCATCCAGTGATATCCATAGGCCTGATAATCGCGCAGCACCGGGGCCAAGGATTCGGGTACGGGAAAATCCAGGTTGTCCGGATTTTTGATGTGATGCAGCAGTTGGCGGAAGCTCTTTCCAAGCTTGATCGTGTTGCCGTAACGTTGTTCCTCCAACAGATGCAGTCCTCTGGTCACTGGGACGGTAAATCCGGTTCCGTCCTCGAACAGCCGATGTGGACCAATTTCGTTCATGAAATTAACGATATGCTTGAATTCTTCGCTATCAAGCGGCATCAGCGCCCCATCGGGGAGGCGGTAATACTTACGCTTCACTTCCAGCGCCTCCAGCACACCGCGAATGTCCTGTTCGGAAATTCCGTTCAAGTCAAACGAGATCTCCAGCCAATCCGTACGTTCGCCGAGCCGGACGGATACTTTGGGAGGAGCAGACACCGGCCGTATGCGGACCTTGACCGCCGAAGTGGCGTAGACGTCCAGCATTTGTTCCAGCCTTGGCACGACATGCACGAGGAAGTCGTATTCCGCATCTTCATCGACAAGGAAATATCCGCTTTCCGTTCTTGTAAAGTCGCTCTCATCCATCAAATCGAGGATGCTTCGTTCCGTTTCGTCGTCTCGCAGCACGATGAGCTCGCTGCCTCTGCCGGTTCCTTCTTCTAAGGGATTCAATACGATATCCCCGTATTGGAATTCGAGACCGGCCAGCAGGCGATTCCGTACTCGGTCCAGATAGAGCCGAGCTTTGAGCGGCGTTTGAACCATGCGGTCCGCGACGGAGTCCGCAATCTCTACGTTTCCAAGCTTCAGGAGGCCGGGAAGCACTTTTTGCATGAACGGTTCGATTTGTTCGGAGGCAATTCGGATATGCTGCCGGCGCGAGGCTTCCAGCATGTTTTTTATTTCGGCCAAACGGCGGCAGCCGTCTTCCGGAAGCTTCAGCAGGTTCTTGTCGGCCAGCACGAGCCCGTACGGTTCCAGGATCGTAAGCTCATCAAGCCCTTGAACGCCAAGCCGATATCCTTCCTCGTCGGACTGGTCGAAATAGTACATTACCGGAAGAGGTTCATCGGACAAGCTCAGGTTCCAAGCCGGACCACGTTTCGGTTCAATTTTTACGGACGCAGCCGCCAGCAGTTTCGGGAGCATCTGGTTCCACGCATAAGGAGGAATTAGCAGTATTCGTTCTTCAACGCCGCTGGAACGACGTACCGAATTGTTCTGAGCAGAGAGGCTTTCCCGATAAAGACGTTCATTTCGGGAGACGGCAATCAGTTGGCGGATGATGTCGTCGTCGGTGCGTTCAAAGCTGTGCAGTGCCGGGTCGTAGGTGAAATGTTCGGAAAAGAGCACCTGTCTTCCAGCATCCAGCGATTCGAGAAATTCACGGACTTGTTTTACGATGTAAAGCCGTTTGTTCCTGATTTTTAGCTCGATGCCGAAAATATGCCTGCCTGCCCCGTAAGGCACCAGTTTCAAAATAAACTCAGCCTGGATGCGGGTACGGGAGTCAAAACGAGTTTCACTCCGGTTCCTCCGCGGCGTTTTGGGATCGAACAGTCCCATCATATCGCGGGCCAGCCAGACGTCGCGCGTCGAACCGTTTGGCGGTTTAGGAAAGTTCCTGCTCCCCAATCCATTGTTTGTCTCTTCTAATAGAGAGGTTGAATCATAGCGGTCTTCCTGATGCAGTAATGAGATGGAATGCACCGGTGAAAAGGAGCCGTTTTCCATCTCATGTATGCCCAGAAGTACGGCTGCTATATGCTTGCAGTAGTTGTTATATGAAATAAAGGCGGAGCAATTGCATTCAGCATTTACATCTCCGTTGAGATCGATATGCACGTATACACGATGCGAATCGGTCCCGTACACATTCGCCTGATATTGACCGGATTCCGGATCGGTATGCGTGAAGCTCACTTTTTTCTGCCGGAGATATGCCTCGCCCCGGTCATAGGAGATGCGGCCGCAGAGCAGTTTGATTATCCGCTGTGTTAAGGGTGAACTCATTGGATCTACCTTTCTTGATAAAAAGATTTGAAGCTACATTAATGATACCAGATTGTTAGCGAGATGGAAGGGAGGTGGTGGAGGGCTGGGTTACTGCGAAGGAAAAATATAAAACATACACGAGGAGCGATAACGATATGAAATACAGCTATTTGGGACGTTCTGGATTAAAAGTGAGCAAGCTGTGCTTGGGAACGATGAACTTTGGAGTCGATACGGAAGAAAGCGAAGCGTTCAAAATTATGGATGCGGCCGTTGATGCGGGGATCAACTTTTTTGATACCGCCAATATTTATGGCTGGGGCGAAAATGCCGGTAGAACGGAAGAAATCATCGGCAAGTGGTTTGCGCAAGGCGGCGGACGCCGGGAAAAGGTTGTGCTGGCCACAAAGTTTTACGGTGAAATGAACGACGCAAATGACGGGCCGAACAATGCGGCCGGGCTATCTTCCTATAAAATGCGCCGGCATTTGGAAGCATCGCTCCGCCGTCTGCAAACCGATCACATCGAGTTGTACCAGATGCACCATGTGGACCGGAATGTATCTTGGGACGAGCTTTGGGAAGGGTTCCATATTGCGCTGCATCAGGGGAAAATCGGCTATGTCGGCTCCAGTAACTTTGCTGGACGCGACTTGGTGAAGGCGCAATACGAGGCGAAGGCGAAGGGGATGCTCGGATTGGTCTCCGAGCAGCATAAATTCAGCCTGCTCTGCAGATTGCCAGAGCTGGAAGTGCTGCCGGCTGCCGATGAGCATGGCATCGGCGTCATCGCTTGGAGCCCGCTGGACGGCGGCCTGCTCGGCGGGAATGCCTTGCGTCCGGCGCCGGGCTCGAAGCGGGCAAACAACCCGGGGCGCGTCGAGCAGCATCGCGCCCAGTTGGAAGCATTCGAGCAGCTATGCCGCGAGCTCGGCGAGAGCGAAGCGAACGTCGCGCTGGCTTGGACGCTGACGCATCCGGCGATGACCGCGCCGATTATCGGGCCGCGGACGCTGGAGCAGCTGGAGACCGCGCTGCGCGTCGTCGACATCAAGCTCGGCGAAGCCGAGCTGAAAAGACTGGACGAAATCTTCCCCGGACCTGGCGGAGAAGCGCCTCAAGCCTACGCTTGGTAAGCTGCGATTCGTCGCATAGCTTTCACATCGTTTATCCCATCCTGATTTCTATAGGATGGGATTTTTATATGCTTTTGTTTTACTTAAGTCATCATCAGCTGATGTTTGAGCAGATTTGGAATTTTAACGGACATGAGAGACGTTAATCAGCTCTTTTTTGCCGCTTTTTAAATCTAACGGTCACCAGAGACCTTAACAGTAGGATATTCGGCAGATTGAGCCTCAAACCAGACAAATAAGGTCTTCTATGTCCGTTAGCCGCTCAAACTTACCTTTTTTAGTACTTTAAGGTCTCTCATGACCGTTAGGCATGGGATCGTCGAAATGTTGACCAGAACATTAGCACATCAGCATATCAGCGCAAGCTTGGATAACCGAGCACAATAGTCGACCAGGAGTAACAAGCTACGCCAGAGAAACCAAACAAAAAGGGAAACTAACACATTAGACTAAACCCAACAAACTAAACGCAACAAACTAAACGCAACAGAGAAAATGATCACGAGGGACACAATTAGAACAACAAACTAACCAAAACAAGTAAACACAACAAAGTAACCACAACAGATTAACCACAGCAAACCTCAAACCTAAACACAGCAGAGAAACTTTGATGCACTGGATCGACACGAGCGAATCAGGGTATCAGAACGCAAAGGTTAGCTAAAGAGACTAAAGCATCAATAGGCGCATTAACTCCAAATGTGTATCGGTGTAACTAACGACTATGGTCCGTTCTCGATTAATAACTCAGCACCGCACGCCGTGTGCTGCGCCTTAGTGTGATCTTTCACTTTTTAGGGTAAATTTATTTTAGTTGTTGACCTTGACGCAACGTCAAGGAGTACACTTGGGTTGTCGGGAGGCGATGACATGGAATATACGGTTCAGAAGCTGGGGCGTCTGGCGGGAATCAGTACGAGGACGCTGCGATACTACGATGAAATTGATATTCTCAAGCCGGCGAGAATAAATTCATCCGGGTATCGGATTTATGGTCAGGCAGAGGTAGACCGGCTGCAGCAAATTTTGTTTTATCGGGAGCTTGATTTTTCCCTGGAACAAGTCAAGATGTTGCTCACCGATCCATCCTTTGACGGGACCCAAGCGCTGATCGAACACCGTGAACGGCTCCTGGACAAAAAGAAGCAATTAGACGCGCTAATCGCCAACGTAGACAAGACGATTGCCGCGCAGGAAGGGAGAATAACGATGACGGATCAAGAAAAATTCGAAGGCTTCAAGCAGAAGCTGATTGATGAAAATGAAGCGAAATACGGGGCGGAAATCCGTGGGCAATACGGCGACGCAACGGTCGATAAATCGAATGCCAAGCTTAAAAATATGACCGAAGCCGAATATGAGGAAGTTCAGCGATTGGAACGGGATATGTTCGCAGCCTTGGCAGAAGGGATGCAAACTGGTGACCCTGCCGGAGAAGCGGCACAACAGGCGGCTGATCTGCATAAGCAATGGCTCACTTTTTATTGGGATCAATATTCCAAGGATGCACATGCGGGGTTAGCGCAAATGTATGTGGCCGATGAGCGCTTCAAGGCCTATTACGATCAAACCCGACCGGGTACGGCGGAATTTCTGCGCGATGCCATACTGATTTATACAGGCACGAATCACCAATAAGTAAACAGCCCGGCCATAATCTGGCCGGGTTTTCACATTTCCGCCGCAAAGTGACTGCAATCATTGTTTCCCGCTTCGTAATTGGGGTATCATGTAATTTAGTATGTGAAACAGTTCTCTAATCGAGGTGGAATCAATTTGAAAACAGTCGTCATCATTGGCGGAGGTATTACAGGCATGTCCGCGGCCTATTATCTGAATCGCGAGATTAAGGAGCGGAATCTGGATGCCCGCATTGTGGTCGTGGAGTCTTACGGCAAATTGGGCGGTAAAATCAATACTATTTCAAGCAATGGTTTTGTCATGGAAGCTGGCGCAGACTCGATCGTGACGAGGAAGCCTAATATGGATCAATTGATCGACGAGTTGGGCCTGCGGGACGAGGTTGTCTATAATGCAACAGGCAAATCGTTCATATACGCGGATGGCAGACTGAAGCCGATTCCGGAAGAGGCGGTGTTCGGTATCCCGTTGAGCCTGGAATCGCTGGCGAACAGCGAGCTGATTTCGGCCGAAGGAAAAGTGGAAGCCTTAAAGGATTACTACACAACGAACGACGGACAATTTACCGAAAATGATTCGGTAGGCCAATTTCTCGAAGCCTTTCTCGGCAAAGAGATTGTGGAAAAGCAGATCGGTCCCGTTTTGTCCGGGGTTTATTCCGGCAAGCTCCATGAGCTTACGATTGCATCTACACTTCCTTATTTGCTGGATTACAAAAACAAGTACGGCAGTATCATGAAGGGATTGGCGGAAAACCGTCAGGTTTTCAAGGGGAAGGGAGACCGTAAATTTTTCTCCTTTCAAAACGGGGTTTCGACTTTGGTAGACAAGATGGAAAGCGAACTACCTGAGGCGGAATTTATAATTGGAGTGGGAGCCGAATCGATTGCAAAGTCGGGCGAGCAATATACGATTACGCTATCCGATCAAAGGGAGATTGTAGCGGATTGCGCCGTACTTGCCACTTCGCATGCCGTGGCCCAATCCGTTCTTAATGATTCTGAGTTGAACGAAGATTTTAACGAATTAAAAAATAGCTCAATGATCAGCGTGTATCTCGGCTTCGATATTCCCGACGAGCAATTGCCCGCGGACGGGACCGGTTTTATCGTATCGGAATCGGAAGATGTTATATGCAACGCTTGTACCTGGACTAGCCGCAAATGGAGCCATACTTCAGCAGAGAGCCGTCTTTTGGTGCGCCTATTCTATAAGAGCTCGGGATCGTCGTTCGGCAAGCTTCAAAGTATGTCAAAAGAGGACCTGCTGCAGGTCGCTCTTCAAGATATCAAAAGCAGTTTAGGTATTGAAGCTCAGCCAGTCACACATTTGGTGACCAAGTGGCTGGAGGAGATGCCGAATTACCATATTAAGCATCATGAGCTGGTGCAATCGCTGGAGAAGAAAATGTCCGCAGCTTATCCAGGTATTTTTTTGGCGGGTTGCTCCTATTATGGAGTCGGTATTCCGGACTGTATCGCTAACGGGCAAAAGACAGCCGAACGGATTGCCGAACGATTGTAGATTTTATTTGGAAAATTGATTCATGGACGATGTGACGGTTATATATAAGATAAGTGGGAAGTGGTAATGATCAAAAGCAGACGGATGTCATATATTTTATGCTCCGGAAAGGCGTTGATTCACCATGAACTCTCTTGGAAAAAGGAAGAGACGAAAGAAATTGCTTCGTTTCTTATCCGGTAGAATACCCTAGCAATTGGAAAATTGCTTAATCTCGTAATATCGCTTCCCACGTTTAGAGGGCTCTGCGGTTTCCAAACCGCGGAGTCTTCTTTTTGTGCAAAAATAAAAAGATCACTGTCGTTCGCTAATCCAATGGATGAGCATAGACAATGATCTTTTTAATGGGAAGATTCAAATATTAAGCCCAGTTCCCTTTGCGGAAAACCGGTTCGATCGTTCCGTCTTCCAGTTCGCCATCGATGTCTAATTCAGCCGAGCCGATCATAAAGTCGACATGCGTTAAGCTGACGTTCGCCCCTTTAGCCAAAAGCTCCTGTTTGGAAAGTTTGGTGCCCCCTTCAATATTCACTGGATAAGAGCTGCCCAGCGCAAAGTGGCAGGAGGCATTTTCATCTACCCCCGTGTTGTAAAAAATACGATTCAAACGCGATATTGGAGAGTCATGCGGTACGAGCGCGATTTCGCCAAGGAAGGAAGCTCCTTCATCAGTGGCGAGCAGGGAAGTAAGGTGCTCACGACCTGATTTCGCTTGATAGTCCGTTACTTTTCCGTCCTTAAACGTCAGTTGGATGCCTTCCACCAGCCGTCCATTCAAATTAAGAGGTAGAGTGCTTGTAACTGTTCCGTTGACCCCTGTCCGATGGGGCATGGAGTAAATTTCTTCGGTCGGCATATTCGCTACGAAATAGACGCCAGCTTCATTGTGATCGCCGCCCCCGAGCCACAGATGTCCTTCCGGAAGCTCCACCTTGAGGTCCGTACCAGGAGCTCGATAGTGCAGGCGCTTATAGCGTTTGTTGTTCATGTAATTCTGTCTTTGTTTCAGATTGCCGATATGTTCTTGCCAAGCGGCCACGGGATCATCGTTGCCAACCCGGTTCATTAAAAATACCGCTTCCCACATCGCATCAATCCGTTCGGACTCAGGCAGATCTGCAAATACTTTGTTTGCCCAAGCTTGAGTCGGAGCCTTAATCAGCGACCAACTGACTTTATTAGTGCGAATGTAGCCTTGAAATTTCTCACGGGCCATGGCTGCAGCCTTAACAGCTGTAGATACTTTCGTTCCGTCAACTCCCTTAAGCAGCATGGGATCGGGAACTTTAATGTGCAGTAGAGCGCCTCCGCCTTCGGCCAATTGCTCCATCATATCAGCCTGCCATTTTGGGTAATACTCAAAGGAATTATCCGGGGCCTTCTCGTATCGAATGCGTGAGATCATTTCATCATCCCATTCGACTTGAACATATTTTGCACCGGCTTCATAAGCCTTGGAAACAATTAAGCGGGTGAATTGAACGGTCTCGAGCGGAGATTGAACGATGAGAACCTGCCCGGGCTGTATATTTACACCTACCTTTACGACCAACTCGGCGTATTTTTCCAATAACTTGTCGAAATCTTTCATTATAAAATTCCTCCCTGTTAAAGCTCCTTAATTTAATAATTATAAGGGAACGGGGGGACAGGGGCAAAATGAAGTGGGAGAGGGTTCGCGCTGAGTGGGTACATGGGCGTTGAAGTATAATATCCACGGCTTTGTCTCAGATTAGGAAAGAAGAAGAAACCGATTTTGAGGAGGTAATAATCGTGCAGGAAAATCCCTTTTCCAGTTTACAATCGCAAAACCCGATATCCCACGCCCAGGAATCTGTTGAGAATTTTCATCGGGCCTTGAAGCAGGCACAATCCCATCCGTCTGAGGAGACGGTGCAGAACGCCCGCAATGCGTTGAACAAAGCGGAGAACTCAGTGGCCCAAGCTGAAGGGCGTATGAACCAAGAGCCGATAGAACGGGCAAAAGAAAGTCTGGAGGAAGACCGGCTGAAGTTGGAGCAAGTGGAAAACCACTTGAAATGATTGTATGATAGCATGGACTACTTAAGAGGAGCGTGAAACTCATGGCCATGCAATTAACTCCGTACTTAACGATGGATGGGAACGCTAAAGAAGCTATCGCTTTTTATAAAGAAGCGTTGGAAGCCGAGATCGTTTATATGCAGACTTTTGGCGAAATGCCGGAAAACCCCGAATTTCCTTTGCCTCCGGAGATGAAAGACCGCGTGTCTTACGCGTCGTTGAAGGTCGGAGAATCGGAGTTTATGTTCTCCGATGCTTTTCCCGGACAGAAACAGCAAATGGGCGGAATGTTATCCATCTGCCTCACTACGGATGATGCGGAGAAAACGGAGCGGATCTTTAATGCTTTGTGCAAGGGAGGCATCATTGAGATGCCGCTGCAAAAGACTTTTTTCAGTCCGGCTTACGGAATGGTTACCGACAAGTTCGGCGTCTTGTTTCAAGTCTTTACAAAGGCGCTACAATAATAACAGCTAATTGTCTCAAGTCCAAAATCCGCGGAAACGCGGGTTTTTTTCTAGATGCTGAACCTTCATATAGAAGAATCCGAAATAGAGATACAGCTGGAAGGATATACAATTAGCATTATCAAAACAGTCATGTTAAGATAAATGTCCGGTCAAGTTGAACACATCAATTAAACCGGTTGGAAAAAATTATAACTTGTGCTTCAAAAGCGAATGTGTTAAATTATTATTCCGGCCGCAAAAACGGCTGAACGATCAGAGAGTTGGTAAGTATTTCTGGTTGCCAACATACAGATCGATATGGTATATTATTATTCCGGCCATTTTGAAGCGCCGGATTGATAAGTGAAGTTGATCTTTGAAAACTGAACAACGAGTGAGTATTAAATAGATGGATTTTAAATCGACTTTGTGTCAATTGAAATTCCATCCTAAGAGAATTAATTTTCTCGTCAGTTTCAAAATGAGCAAGTCAAACACCTTGATGGAACACCTCTTACCTTCGGGTTTGAGACTCCTTCCATCTCGGATGAAAAATCCTTCGGTCGTTGATCGAATGATTTGTTCATCCTTTATTGGAGAGTTTGATCCTGGCTCAGGACGAACGCTGGCGGCGTGCCTAATACATGCAAGTCGAGCGGACTTGACGGAGTGCTTGCACTCCTGATGGTTAGCGGCGGACGGGTGAGTAACACGTAGGCAACCTGCCCGTAAGACTGGGATAACTACCGGAAACGGTAGCTAATACCGGATAATTTATTTCATCGTATGGTGAGATAATGAAAGGCGGAGCAATCTGTCACTTACGGATGGGCCTGCGGCGCATTAGCTAGTTGGTGGGGTAACGGCTCACCAAGGCGACGATGCGTAGCCGACCTGAGAGGGTGAACGGCCACACTGGGACTGAGACACGG
>NZ_BOSL01000004.1 GCF_018403325.1 Paenibacillus vini
ACCGGGATGGACGCACCGCTGGTGCACCAGTTGTTCCGCCAGGAGCATAGCTGGGTAGCTACGTGCGGACGGGATAAGCGCTGAAAGCATCTAAGCGTGAAGCCCCCCTCAAGATGAGATTTCCCAACTAGTAAGACCCCTTGAAGACCACGAGGTTGATAGGCCTGAGGTGGAAGTGCAGCAATGTATGGAGCTGACAGGTACTAATCGGTCGAGGGCTTATCCAAATTTCTAATGCAAACTCAAGTTTCGTATCCAGTTTTCAAGCGATTAAGATGCTTGAACCGTTTGGTGGCGATGGCGGAGGGGTTCCACACGTACCCATCCCGAACACGACCGTTAAGCCCTCCAGCGCCGATGGTACTTGGACCGAAGGGTCCTGGGAGAGTAGGACGCCGCCAAGCAAACCCCTTGTGGGGGATTTTTTTTGCCTAAAATTCTACATATATAATCATTTTAAATGGGCCCTTAGCTCAGTTGGTTAGAGCGCACCCCTGATAAGGGTGAGGTCGGTGGTTCGAGTCCACTAGGGCCCACCATCTAACCCATCATCATACTCCATGTATTTGTAATAAGTTTGGGGCCATAGCTCAGCTGGGAGAGCGCCTGCCTTGCAAGCAGGAGGTCAGCGGTTCGATCCCGCTTGGCTCCACCATTGTTCCCTGATAGCTCAGTTGGTAGAGCACTCGACTGTTAATCGAGTTGTCACAGGTTCGAGTCCTGTTCGGGGAGTCCATTCCCCAGAAAGTGTGAATAGCTTCGATGTCTATTCCGGACGCTTTCTGGGGACTCTAACCAAATACTGTGGAGAGGTGTCCGAGCTGGCCGAAGGAGCACGATTGGAAATCGTGTAGGCGTCACAAGCGTCTCGAGGGTTCGAATCCCTCTCTCTCCGCCATAATTTCACTTTCATAAACAAGGCCCGTTGGTCAAGGGGTTAAGACACCTCCCTTTCACGGAGGTAACAGGGGTTCGAATCCCCTACGGGTCACCAACACACCCCAAAAAGTGAAGTCAAGCTCTGTGGTGTAATCCGATTACTTTTCGGGGACCCCAGACATTCATGATTTCGGAGGCTTAGCTCAGCTGGGAGAGCATCTGCCTTACAAGCAGAGGGTCGGGGGTTCGATCCCCTCAGCCTCCACCATAGTTTACTTTGACAAGTAAATATTCATTTTAACTGACGCGGGGTGGAGCAGCCCGGTAGCTCGTCGGGCTCATAACCCGAAGGCCGTAGGTTCAAATCCTGCCCCCGCAATTATCCCTTTAGGGATGAAGATTTACCAGTGTGGAGCCGTGGTGTAGAGGCCTAACATGCCTGCCTGTCACGCAGGAGACCGCGGGTTCGAATCCCGTCGGCTCCGCCATTTTTATTTTAGATTTCTTTATGAGAGCCATTAGCTCAGTTGGTAGAGCACCTGACTTTTAATCAGGGTGTCGAAGGTTCGAGTCCTTCATGGCTCACTTTTCAAAATGCGCGTGTGGCGGAATTGGCAGACGCACTAGACTTAGGATCTAGCGTCTTTGACGTGGGGGTTCAAGTCCCTCCACGCGCACCATCTTTGCGGACGTGGCTCAGCGGTAGAGCATCGCCTTGCCAAGGCGAGGGTCGCGGGTTCGATTCCCGTCGTCCGCTCCATCTTAAGCGCCCTTAGCTCAGCTGGATAGAGCGTTTGACTACGAATCAAAAGGTCAGGAGTTCGAATCTCTTAGGGCGCGCCATTCTTTTATCATTCGATTATGCATGGCGGTCGTGGCGAAGGGGTTAACGCACCGGATTGTGGCTCCGGCATTCGTGGGTTCAAGTCCCATCGATCGCCCCATTCATAACTTTGAAACAGTGTTGGGGATTAGCCAAGCGGTAAGGCAACGGACTTTGACTCCGTCATCCATAGGTTCGAATCCTATATCCCCAGCCATTTTTAACATTGTAGTAAATATTGATAAATGCCGGTGTGGCGGAATTGGCAGACGCGCGCGACTCAAAATCGTGAGGGAAACCGTGGGGGTTCGAGTCCCTTCACCGGCATCATTTATCGGGATGTAGCTCAGCTTGGTAGAGCACCTGGTTTGGGACCAGGGGGTCGCATGTTCAAATCGTGTCATCCCGACCATTATTTTTGCGGGTGTAGTTCAATGGTAGAACTCCAGCCTTCCAAGCTGGTAGCGTGGGTTCGATTCCCATCACCCGCTTATGACAAGCAAGAAAACACACTTCCCTTTGAAAATATCAGTGGGAAGTGTGTTTTTTTGCTTTCTATTGCATTCCATTCAACTTAACTCCTGAAACCATTCAACATATTGGAGATGATGACTTTGGTGTCCGCCAATGCTTGCTCATAATCCGGCATCTGTGCAATCCAGAGCGCAGATTCATTCAAGGCTCCAGATAGACAATGGGTCATGGCTTCAATCGAGCCCGGTTTGAGGCATCCTTGTTCCTCCATAATTTGCAGTTGCCCGTGTAGTAAGCGCATGGAGTTATGCTCGTCCATACTCCGCCAAGTCTCCCACCCCAATACAGCAGGTCCGTCCACGAGCATAATGCGTTTGTTCTGAGGCTCAACTGCGGCAGCTACAAAGGCAATGCACCCAAGAAGCAGCTGTTCCCAGACATCCTCACTTTTCGCCGCTTCCGTCTCTATTCGTTCTGCAACGTCTTTCTGAACCGATTCCAGTACCACGTGAAAGAGACCTTTTTTATTTTTAAAATGATGATAGAGTGCCCCTCGCGTTAGCCCGGACTCCTTGGCAATCTCCTCCAGGGAAGAGTCCGCATACCCGTGTTCGGTAAAATAACCTCTGGCCACTTCTATCAACCGGTTAATGGTTTCATTCGTTTCTTCTTTGTTTCTTCTCATACACGTTTTTCTCCTGTCTCGATCTCTTCTTACCCTTAATCAGACCGCTCTTAAAGCTTCTCCAAAAGTGCTATTGCCGCCGGATCTCCTGATTTCGTTAAGGATCGCAGTGAATGACGAATCATCCAGGTGCGATGCTCTCCCTCAAATTTCAAACGATCATTCAACCAGTTAAGTGTAATTTCCTTATAGTCTTTCGTTAAATCGTTTAAATGGTTAGCCACGGACTTTCTTACATAAAAGGAAGGATCCTCCCACAAGGGCTCCAGCAAGGCAAGATTATTAGCAGGGTCTCCCTTGATGACATGGATTCGTTTTGCCCAGGGAAGACGTGGACGTGTTCCTTCGCTGACTAAACGACGGACATGAGAGTTAGCATCACGTGACCATTGACTTAGCTGATCTAAAGTATCCTCAAGGTGAACTTCAAGATAAGGACGGAGGGCATATTCTGAAGTATGTCTTTTTGTGATCTCATATATAGCATGCATGGAAATATCGAAGTGCTCTAACCCATATTTCTCAACAAAATAGGCAACAGGCATTAGAAAATACCCATTATTGAACATTCCCTCTTCGGTTTCATTCTCCGGTCCAACAATATTTAATAGAATGCTCAGAGCTACCGAATAATCAGAGGGTAATGCTTGTCTTAATTGATCGGCAATGACGGCGACCCGGTCTTTTAATTCAAGTGATTCTACCCTATTTCTAACGGACTCGACGAATATTTCCGTAGGGAAATCAGGATAGTGCGGGCTGATCAATTTGGATAGACGAACGGCTAATTCTCCAGCAAAATAATGCTTTAATTGTACCGTAGTACTCATTCTATTTCACCATCGTTATTACTCAACCATACCTGCTCTGCATAATTAGCACTCTCCGTTTCCGAGGGAGGGATAATTTGTATAATATCAATTAACACACCATTAGGGTCGCTGGTTATGAAATGTCTCTGTCCAAATTCTTCATTACGAATATCGAGTTGCAGGGGCAGCTTCTCATCCAGAATAAGTCTCTTATACTCTGAATCCACATCATCTACTTCAAAGTTTAGAATCAAGCCTTGGACTCTTTTTTGGTAAACAGGGGGGATGGTAGGGTGAGATGCATCCAAGAGAGCTAATTCATAAGGGACTTTACCGTTAGTCATTCTAAGACTCACGTACCAGTCGGCTTCATATACCTTTTCGAATTGAAAATAGGTCGAGTAAAAAGTTGAACTCAAGGCAACCTTCTCCGTCAATATAACAGGATAGAAGCTTGTAGTAATCATTGGTAAACATCTCCTTTATCCTAAATATGGACTCATCTTAACATACATACAGTATGTATGTAAATACACTCGTAGTTAGTTTCCGGCTAATCGATAGTGAGGTTGATTAGCTGAAACTCGGAATGTATAATGGAAAACAGGGAAAACATAATTTATTAATTGTTTTCCAGGCTATGTGCGTGGGAGAGAATAAAGCGATGGGAAGAACATTAAAGACCGCCATGCTCGTCACGGATGTGGGATTTGTGGCGTACTGGCTTATCGTATTTCTTAATCTGCTGCCGAAGGACTATCTCTACAAGGATTATGACAATGAAATGATGGTGGCCTGGAATCTATCGTTTATTCCTCTGGATCTGTTGATTTCTTGTACCGGGTTAATGAGCATCTATTTGTATCGGAAACGGCCGCAATTTGGAATCTCTTTATGTATCATTTCGTTATCGCTTACGTTTTGTTCAGGTTTGCAAGCAATCGCGTTCTGGGGTCTGCGGCATGATTTTGATGCGTCGTGGTGGATACCGAATTTGTTTTTAATGATATACCCTCTGTTCTTCCTGCCTCGATTCGTTTGCAAAACTACAGCACGATTGGACGTGAACCCATGAAGGAAAGAATCACGGAAGTTGTAAGGGAAGAAATCATGAAGCGGGGGTTGAAATTTTCGCTTCGGGATATCGCTGCAAGTCTAGGGATGAGTACAAAGACGATATACCAATACTATGAGTCAAAAGAGCACATGATTAGCTACATCGTCGATCAATCCATTGCGGATATGCGGGAAGCCGAGCAGGAAGTGATGAACGATACGTCGTTGAATGCCGCCCAGAAACTGAGGATGGCTCTAGTTATTTTACCTCGCGGATTTGTATTTAAAGACGTTCATGTTTTTCATGATTTGAAACAACGGTATCCGCAACTGTGGCGTGAGGTGGATGCATATATAAAGCATGGATGGGATAACATCCGGATCTTGATCCAAGAAGGAGTAGCGGCAGGCATTCTGCGGCCCTTTCATGTCGAGCTATTCATCCAGACTTACATCGGAGCTTTGAATCAGCTTATGGATATACATGTTGCGAACAAGATCGAATTGTCTTTGGATAAGGTGTTGGTGCAAATGGTTGAGTTCTTGATGCAGGGAATCCTGGATGGAGGGCCCGAAGTGAAAAGCGGAGAAAGGAGCGGAGCGGAATGAAGCCGTACCTTTTTTTGCTGGTAGCGATTATTGGTGAACTGCTAGGTACATCAATGCTGAAGCTATCGAATGGATTTACGAAATTATATCCGAGCATCGCGACGGTTCTCTGTTTTGGGTTGGCGTTCTATATGCTCTCTCTGAGTCTGCAAAAGATCCCCTTAGGCATTGCTTACGCGATATGGTCGGGGGTTGGAACTATGGCTACGGTCATAATCGGGATTCTGATATGGAAAGAAAAAGTCGGGTTAATCACAGTTTTTGGCATTGCGTTCATTATTGCAGGCGTTGTATTGGTCAACCTTGGATCTTCTACTATGGAAAAAGAGGCTGTGCAGAACGTATCCTCGACGCAGTGAGTGATACGTGATACAGGCACGATTCGTCTCCATATGCAGTACAAAAAAACGGGCACCCTTGGTGTCCGTTTTTGTTTGTTCGTATGCAAGGAATCAGGTAAACCGTTTAAAAACATGTAAATGACACAATACTCTTTAGATCGACCCCCGTATACACCCACATTCTACCGGTCCATCTAAAACCTGCAACGGATGTTAAGCCTACAAAGGTCGGGAAGAACCAGAACGAGTTCCCATTTCTCAGCCACACGAATGTGTTGCGGAATAGGCAGCCGGAAATAGCTCCGGGGTCGACGGCGAACGTTGTAGCCTCGGGTTGCGGTGGTGTAAATTGCGGTGGAGGGGAAGATGGCGGCTGCTGAGCTCCTTGTGGTCCTTGAGGCGGTGTAAATGCCATAAGATAACACTCCTTATTGTTAAAAATGAAGGTTTGATCAGGCCTATATTAATGAAATGGCCAGTAGATTGAACAGTACCAGAGGTAAAATGACATCACTTTGGTAACCGGGAAAAAAGCCGCGACTAGTCCCATGGCTTGGAAGTTTTAAGTATAATATGCCTCTTTCGCAGTGGGTAAGTAACCCTTCAAAAACATCGCCATCAACGGTCTCCACCCGGACATACTTATTAACATAATTTTTGCTTATTTTGCCTATGTGATCCTGAACGGATTTTAAGGTTTGCATCGTAGGTGCGTCCATTCTGTACAGTGTTTGCTCTTGCTGCCCCATTTGCTGCAAGCTCATAATCATGACCTCCATCTTCGATTCGTCAGTTTCTCCATCGTATGCAGGAGCCCATAAGGGAGTGACATCCCCCCTGTAAGTTCGCCTCTACAGAATAAAAAGCCACAACCTATGAGATTGTGGCTTTTCGTTTCAGGCATTGGCTTGCGTGAAATTTTCCTTTCGGCTACTTCAAATCAAACCCTTTGCTCTTCACGTATTCCGTATATCCGCTGAGCGGTAAATCCTTCTCTAGCATGGATATGAATTTTCCGGACCAGCTTACCTTCCGCTTGTTATTGGTTCGCGCGCTGTAATATTCCTCGACTTCCCGATCATATTGTTCGACCTGTGATTTAAGATCGCGATTATACTGGTTTTCAAAAAATACGGCGGACCGAGGCAGCCGCGGCTTCTGCTCGGGGAACTCGTCGGGGACACCTACCGCAAGACCGGCTAAAGGAATGACGAAGTCCGGCAGATCAAGCCATTCGTCCAGAGCGGGCAGGGCCTCGTTAATACCACCGATGATCACGGCCCCGAGCCCCATCGATTCGGCCGCCAGGTTGGCATTTTGCAGGGCCAGTGCGGCACTCAGTACTGCGGTTTGATAAAAATACGAATAGCCCAGGTTGGAGCTAACCTTTTCTTGTTGATCCGGGTTGGCGGCCAGCATTAAGCGGTGAAGATCGGTGCAAAAAATATAGAAGTACCCGCATTCCTCAATCCAAGGATTATTTGAATGGACCGCAATCTTCTTCCGCAGCTCCCGATCTGTGATGCCGATCATTGAGAATGGCTGCAGATGCGCGGAAGTGGGTGCCATTTGCGCCGCATCGACAATGGCTTCGATCTGTTCGCCGGTCAACGGAATATTTTTAAACTTGCGGATAGAGCGATGCTGGCGGATTACTTGTAAAACCTCATTCATTTCGTTTCCCTCCATATTCATGGTTTTCATAGAAGCCGCAGCAAGACTCTCTTTTGCCTTATGGTTTCCTTGGAAACCATAATAACAAGAAAAGGATATCGCGTCAAATAGTTTCTTAGGAAACCATGTTATAATAAAAAGAAAAAAGGTAGGCCTGCCTTATGCCATATAAGAATGATGATATGCTCGAGCTCAAAAACCGCATCGAAAATTCAATGTACCGGATTCTCATTAGCGAAAGCGAGGAGGACCAGGATCGTCTTTGGCTTATGGAACGGATCTCCGACGAAAGGCTAAAAGGGCTGCTACCCCACCTGTCCGTGTCAAGCCTTCACGTGCTGGATGTTATTCATTTGCATGACAGCATTAAAGGGATCGACATCGCCCGCGATATGGGCATAACGAAAGGCGCTGTTTCGAAAATCACCCGCAAACTGCTGGATCAGGGTCTAATTCGAAAAACTCAGCTGCCGGACAATCAGAAGGAAGTTTATTTTTCCGTGACCCCGCTGGGTGACGAATTGGCCGGACTGCATCGGCTATTTCACGAGGAGAAGGATCAAAAAGTGACGAAGCTGTTGGCCAGTTTCGATACGGCGTCGCTCGAGATCGTGGCGGATTTTCTCGAGAAGCTGGCGGGTATGCATCATACATCTTCATAACAACTGTTGATCGTTACGCTGCCCGCCGGTTGCGGGATTTTCATCTATGTTATACTTATCCTACAGGAAGAGGTTTCATAGTACATCTAGAAAAGGAGGTTTCTCATTTTGGCCAAGGATATTATGACGCGTAATCAAGTAAAGATAAAAGGAAATGGGGAACAGCCGCTTATTTTTGGACATGGTTTTGGCTGTGATCAGAATATGTGGCGCTATGTTTCCCCGGCGTTTGAAGAGAACTTTAGAGTTATCTTATTTGATTTCACCGGTGCCGGCAATTCGGATATTACGGCATATGATCCGGTAAAGTACAGCGATCTTTATGGCTATGCGGAAGATACGCTGGAAATTTGCGAGGCGCTGGATTTGAAGAATCCGATCTATGTAGGTCATTCCGTTGGTGCCACGATCGGCATGCTTGCGTCCATCCGTAAGCCGGAGTACTTCAAAGACTTGATTCTCATCGGCGCCTCTCCTTGTTATATCAATGATTTACCTGATTATGTCGGAGGATTTGAAAGAGAAGATATTGAGGAACTTTTGGGTATCATGGATCAGAATTTTGTACAATGGGCTGAAGTTTTCGCCCCGATCATTATGGCCAATGGTGAACGTCCTCATTTGTCGGGAGAATTGAAAGACAGCTTCTGCTCCATGGAGCCGGAAATTGCCCGCCAGTTCGCCAGAGCTACCTTTCTATCCAACCACAGAAATGAACTGCCAAGCGTCTCTGCTCCTTCCTTGATTTTGCAGTGCTCCGAAGATGCGATAGCGCCTCTGGAAGTAGGGGCTTACATGCATGATAAAATTCAAGACAGCGTGCTTAAAATTATGGATGCCACCGGGCACTGCCCGCATATGAGCCATCCGGAGGAGACGATCTCCCTTATATCAGAATATTTGGAGTTAAAAGGTCGCGTTACTGTTCATGGACTATTTTGATGAACGACCTGGCCGTACCCGCTTAGCGTCTCTTTCAATGGATCAGGATCAGTGTATTTCCAGTATAAACGAAGCTTTTAGACAAACCCTTGGTTACACTATCAACGGACTCCAGGGCGCCAAGCTCGAATCCTTGCTCACTCGTTCCAGCCGCATCTTCTACCAAATTTACTTCTTGCCTATGATAAAGTTAAATGGAGAAATCAAAGGGATGCAGTTGTCTTTTAAGTCAAACATTGGTGAGAGCGTACCGATGACGGTGGATGTGGTTTCCAGAGTAACCGAGGGTCAAGAGATATACAACGTTTTTCTTGCCCCCTTACAACAGAAATTCGATAATAATAACGGCGAAGGTTAATGAGAAACTCAATTTAACCCGAATCCGGTTCACAAAAAACCCACAGCACTTAAGGCTGTGGGTTTTAATTAATGTAATATATGGATGGTTCTCTACTTCAAAACGTTGAAGGGGTTGTTGGGAGTGTCACTTCATTTTGAGGAATCCGCTATAAAACGTAATTTTATAGATAGCCTGGTGGATGGATCACTTAAGGGATTGCAGGCCATACCAAAGAGCGATTTGCACAACCACGCCGGTCGCGGCGGAAATATCAAATATATAAGCGAGTGGGCCAACGTTGGCATTCAACCGCCAACAGAGCCTTTTCAATCGTTACACGACATGCAGAGCTGGTTTGATGAACATGTGAAACGGCATTGCTCCGGCATGCAAGGTTATTTAAAACGGATTGAGGCTTCTTTTGTGCAGGCAGCAGAAGACCATATCGAAATATTGGCGTTAAGCTTCGGGCTCGATGAGATTGATAATTTGGGAGGGATGGATTCTTTTTCGCGGATCATGGATGATTTTCATCGTCGTTATGCTCCTCAAACGAAATTTTTACCCGAGCTGGCCTTGGATCGAGCCTGTCATGTAGAAGAAGTGCTTGGACGACTGGATGCTGTATTGGCTTGCCAATGGTTCCGGTCGACCGATATCTGCGGCGATGAATTTGCCCAGCCTATCGCATGCTTCAAGTCAATTTACAGAGCAGCAAAAGCTGCGGGACTGACCCTGAAAGCTCACGTGGGGGAGTTTGGCACCGCCGATCACGTCATGGAGGCCGTCGAGGAGTTGGAGCTTCAGGAGGTCCACCATGGGATTGCGGCAGTCAGTTCGCCTCAAATCATGAGTTGGTTATCTCGGAATCAGATTCAACTGAATGTGTGTCCGACAAGCAATATTATGCTCGGCGTGGCTGAGAGTTATGGCACCCATCCCATTCGTAAGCTATATGAACATGGAATCCCGGTGACCATAAATACCGACGATTTATTGATCTTTAACCAAAGTGTATCTCAGGAATATATGAATCTTTATAAATCCGGTTTGATGACACCCGAGGAGCTCAACGAGATTCGTCTGACAGGTTTGAAAAGGTAAAAGTTCACCCCATGTCTAGATCATGCTAGTTGCATGACTTTAAAGTGAAGGTTTTATATCATGGCGTAAAATATAATGGGATTGAAAATAGATTTAGACAGGAGTGCAATGGATGCAGTTTATCAATCCCGTGATCCCTGGCTTTCACCCTGACCCCAGTATTTGCCGGGTCGGTGACGATTATTATTTGGTTACGAGCTCATTTGAATATTTTCCCGGAGTGCCTATTTTTCATAGCAAGGATCTGGTCCATTGGCGGCAGATCGGCCATTGTTTAACGACCGAAGACCAGCTGACGCTTGGGAATATAAGAAGTTCCGGGGGCATATATGCTCCGACCCTCCGTTATCATAAGGGCTGGTTTTATATGGCGACCACCAATGTAGGCGGAATCGGGAACTTCTATGTGAAAACGATGAATCCGGAAGGACCCTGGTCGAAGCCGATTCAGGTTGCTCAGGACGGCATAGATCCTTCCCTTTTGTTCGACGATGACGGACGCGTGTATTTTCAGTCTGCACGTAATGGCGGTATATATCAATGCGAGATCGATATTGAAACCGGAAGCATGTTGACCGAGAGTCGCTTGATCTGGACAGGATCGGGCGGGGCACATCCCGAAGCGCCACATTTATTCAAAATCAATGGTCTGTATTATTTGATGATCGCCGAAGGCGGTACCGAATATGGCCATATGGAGACTATTTCCAGAAGCGGTGATCCGTTTGGGCCGTATGAGTCTTGTCCCCATAATCCTATTCTTTCAAACCGGAGCATGGATAGCAAGATACATGCTACAGGACATGCGGATCTGGTCCAAGCCCAGGACGGCAGCTGGTGGGCAGTTTGCTTGGGAATAAGACCCGTCTCCTATCCATATCGGCACCATCTGGGAAGAGAAGTTTTCCTTGCGAATGTAACCTGGACGGCGGGCGGATGGCCGATCATTGGGAACTCCGGACATATTCACCCCCTCATGGAGGGTCCTAATTTACCGGAAGTTCATTGGCCGGAAAAACCGATCAGAGACGACTTCGACCAATCCCGGCTGGGAATGGAGTGGACTTTTTTACGAAATCCTCACATAAGCTGTTGGTCGTTGGAAGAACGTCCGAGTTATCTTGTTCTTTATGGCAATTCAACGTCATTGAACGATATAGGTTCCCCGGCTTTTGTCGGACGGCGACTTTGTCATTTCACCAGCCATATTAGGGCGGCGATGGAATTTGACCCGTTGCACGATGGGGAAGAGGCGGGTTTAACCGTGTATATGAATGAGAAATATCATTACGACCTTGCCGTAAGGCGCGACAGAGGACGGAAAGTAGTCGTTTTTCGCCGGACGGTCGGCTCGATGAAAGTAGAGGAGAGGCTCGACTGCCCAGAGGGAGTGATCGAGCTTCAAATTAAAGCTTTTCCCGAGAGGTTCGAGTTGTCACTCCGAACGATGGATTCGAAGAGTGTTGAGATAGGATGGGGCGAAACTCATTTACTCTCGACAGAAGTAGCGAGCGGTTTTACCGGCGTGTTTATGGCGATGTATGCCGTGAGTGAATCGGAGCAAGCAACCCCTGCATATTTTGATTGGTTTGATTATGAACCGGTGAATTAAATTCACCGGTTCTTTCGGTAGGCTTGCGGGGACATCCCGTAAGCCTTTTTGAATTGGCGCGCCAGATAGTTACTGTCGTTAAATCCGCATGCGTAGGAGATGTCCGTTACAGAAAGATGGGTCTGTTTCAAGAGCATGCAGGCTCTTTCAAGCCGAAGTCGTTGAAGATAAGCAATCGGTGTCGTCTGATAATAGGCTTTAAAAATCCGGTTTAAGTGTCTTATGGAAATATTCGATTTCGCAGCAACTTCCTCCAAGGCAATTGGCTCGAGATAGTGGTCTTCAATATAGGAGACCGCATTCGCCAGGTGGATCAGACCGTTGTCCAAGCCGCGTTCCCCATTGTCATAGTGTCTGGACAAATAGACAACGAGTTCCATAAAGCGCGAAGCGAGCAAGGTTTGATGGCCGGGAAGCTTGGCCTCGTATTCTCCGACCATGAAGGAGATGAGGGACGCAACATACTCCAGACTTGATATCGATAAATTTAATTTGCTTTTATAGGTGGTGATATTCCGATAAAACGGCTCCAGAATGAAAAGCGCCTGAAATCCATTTAACGTCCGGAGATCCGGGCCGGCGGATTCCAGCATCTCGGGTTTGTACATAATGTTGCAAATTTTAAAATCCTGAGGCTCTTTATAAGCATGAGAAGTACTGCCGTTAATAACAAAGACGTTACCCTTTTTGATAAATGACTCTTCGTTATTGACGATATGAGTAGCATGTCCGTTCAGAACAATGACTAATTCGGAGAAATCTACGTGACTATGATCAAAGGTGTCCTCCTCATGTCCTCCATATTGAATGAAAAAAGGGAAATGCTCATCCCTCGTAAACCAGTTTAAATAGACATCCGTCAAAATGATCACCGCCTGCTATGGCTAAGTTTATGTCTATATCATGCTATTGAATGACTTGAAAATCAAGGTTTGCTCATAAATGATGCGATAGAATGAGGAATGTAAGCAGGGCCGAACTCGCTGGGAGTTATGGCTTATAGCCACTAAAGAAAGCGTATTCACCAAGGTTGTACCGAGAAATATACAGGGGGAAAGGATGATTTGATGCGAAGCTTGAACAAGAAATTTGGAGTTCTGTTGTTGGCAAGTATGCTGCTCGTTACGGCAGGCTGCGGCAATTCGGGAAATAAAGCTGTGAATTCAGGGAATTCAACTAGCGGAGACGATAATAGCCCGATCTCATTTACCTTTTTTGGAGCCGATGCGAACCCGAGTTGGAACAACATGAAGGATGATGTGGGCAAGGAAATTACAGCTAAAACCGGAGTCACCCTCGAAGCGGAGTTTGATGTAGGTAGCGGCGGCGGTCAGGACAAAATCTCTTTGATGGCGGCAAGCGGCGATTATCCCGATCTCATATACGCCAAGGGCGAGCTCGGTAAGCTGGTGGATTCCGACGCGATTATAGATCTTACGGATCTGATCGAGGAGCATGCCCCGAATATCAAGAAGATTATGAGCGAAAATATGAATCGTTTGAAATATAGCAATGAAGACCAGGCCATTTATGCGATCCCGACCAATATCGGAGTGGGCCAGCAATATTTTGACGCTACGAATGGCTTTCAAGTTCAGCATCGCGTATTGAAGGAACTGGGTTATCCGGAAATCAGAACGATCAATGATTTTGAAAATGTGCTAAGAGAATATGCGGAGAAGCACCCGACCACAGACGGGCAACCAACAATTCCGCTTACGCTGAATGCGGATGGCTGGAAAATGCTAATTACGGTCACCAATCAGGCCAATAATACGACAGGCGGGATGAATGACGGTGAATATCATGTAGATCCCGAAACCTATGAGGCGATGCTTCACTATAAACGACCGGTAGAAAGGGAATATTTTCGCTGGTTGAACAAGTTGTACAATGATGGATTGCTAGATAAAGACTCTTTTGTGCAAAAGGAAGATCAATATAAGGCGAAAATCGCAAGCGGGCGTGTGCTGGGCTTAACTTCGGTGGACTGGGAATACGGCGAAGCCGAAAATGCCTTGAAAGCTGCAGGCAAATACGAATACACGTATGCGCACTTTCCGGTTACGCTGAGCGAAGAATACAAGGATCATGCCATGCAATCTTTCGGGGTTGACGGTTACGGCATTAGCATTACGACCGCTTGTAAGGATCCGGTCCGTGCGATCAAGTTCCTCGACTGGCTGGCCTCAGATGAGGGTCAAGTGCTTAGAAACTGGGGGATCGAGGGTAAGCAATATAACGTAGAGAACGGTACCCGCGTCATTCCTGAAGATGTTCTCAACAAAAAAGTCAATGATGCCAGCACTTTTACCAAAGAAACGGGTGTCGATTTGTATACGACCCTCGCTCCACGGTACGGGGATGGCGTTAAAGATGCCACAGGCAATTACTATACAACCAATTTTCCGGAGCAAATCATCGCCAAATATTCGGATGTTGAAAAAGAGACATTAGCCGCTTATAAAGCAACGACATGGAAGGATCTGTTCCCTAGCGAAGATGAGCTTCCTGTCAAAGAGTGGGGCGCTTTGTACAACATGCAGGTTCCAACGGACGGAGACTACCAGGTCATTTATCAAAAGACTCAGGATATCATCCAAAAAAGAATTCCGGAGGCGATTTTGGCCAAAGCGGATAAGTTCGACCAGGTTTATGACGACTTCCTCGCCGAGTTGGATAAAGTCGGAGCCGAGAAGATGGAGGAGGAATATACGGAATTGGTAAAAGCGAGAGTTTCGCTCTTTACGGGCAAGGAAATAAAATAGAGTTGATAGAATATATGGTTTAAGACACGTAAGAGCACGGACCCGACGGTCCGTGCTCTTCATGTTCATGTCGAATTCTCATTGTCCGAAATTAAGAGTTATGGCTATAATGGGATTTAATTATTTGGCATTGAATATGACATAAGTGGCGGAGGAGCGAAAAGTGATAGAACGGATGACAAGAAGCGTAAAATCAATATTTTATGGCAAACCGAGAAAACTGGCATTCAAAATACCCTTCGCCTATTTTTTAGTCATCTTGTTTACGGTGGGGTTCAGCTATCTGGTCATGAATCAAATAGCCACGAATACAGCGCAGAAGAAAATTAATGAGGCGTCATTACAGACCATAACCTCTATACAGACCAACGTGGATTTAATGATCGAAAACGTTAATAACTATTCTAAAATGATATTTTCGGATCATAATCTGCAAAACCTGTTAAGACAGGGGGACGTGTATGCCAACCTTCAAACCCAGTCTAAGGTCAGCGCTTACTTGTATAATCTTATGCAAGCGGTTCCTATTATTGACTCGGTCAATATTTTCGATAATTCCGGTCATCGGTTTTCGGTTGGAACAGAGGAATTGCCGACTTTTATGGATGCGAACATAGAGGATGCTCCCTGGTATGAGCAAGTGGTACAGAATAAAGGGAAGTATATCTTGAGACTAAACGGCAGTGGAACCTTTCAGAAGGGGACCACGGATGATAATTTCGTATCCTTCATTCGTTTGATCCGGGACATTGATGATACCTCCCGCCTCGGAATCCTCGTTATTAATATCAAAGACGATGCATTTGTCCAGGCTTATTCCAGTTTGCTCGATCAGAATTCATTGGAAATTGCGATTTTGGATGAAAACAATCAAATTATCGTAGCCGATTCCACGGAAGATCAAAGTGATGCAGTCTTTAAAGAGCTCCTGACAACGAACAAAGATACGCTGGAGCAACAATTTCAGCAAGGAAATTCAGGGGTTCTTACAATGAGCTCGGATTCGCAGAAATATAGTGTTTCTTATCTTTCGGACGGACAGGATCATTGGAAATTCGTGAGCATCATGCCGCATAACTCCATTGAGTCACGAAACAAGTCGATCGTGCTGTTGGCGCTGATCCTGCTGGTGATTAACGGGACGATCTTCTTTGTAAGCTCATTCGTCATTTCGCGCAGTATTATCAATCCGATCCATAAGCTTTTGCGTTCCATGAACAAGGCCCCGAGCGGCAACTTTATGAAAGTTAATGTGGAGTTGAACAGTTATGAATTTGAACAGCTCTACAACGGCTACAATCAGATGATTGAACAAATCGATCAATTGTTGAAGCGCGTTATTGAGGAGCAGAGAACCATTCGTAAGGCGGAATTAAGTACACTGCAATCCCAGATCAAACCGCACTTCTTATATAACACGCTGGATTCCATTACTTCCTTGGCGCTGTCCGGGTTAAACGATCAGGTGTGTTATCTGATTGAAGCATTGGGAAGCTATTATCGGATGAGTGTCAGCAAAGGAAAAGACGTAATCACGGTCGGTGAAGAAATTGAGATCGTTCGAAACTATTTAAAAATCCAAAATGTACGTTACCAGGATGTTTTTGAGGCTCAATTTGACGTAGACGAAGACTGTTATCAGTCCCCGATTCCCAAACTGGTGCTGCAACCATTGGTTGAGAATAGCCTTTATCATGGCATACGACCCAAAGGTGTGAAAGGAACGATACGAATCAGCGCACGAAATTCAGAAGGAGCAGTGATCCTATCCATAGCTGATGACGGTGTCGGCATGTCAGAGGAAGAAATTACGCAAATTCTCTATACCGAAAGAAAGGGTGAAATCAAGAGCTTTGGACTGTGGGGAACCATGGAACGCTTGCGAATTTTTTATGGGGATAAAGACTGTGTAACCATTGAGAGCGAACCCGGAAAGGGAACGATTATAACGCTAATCATACCGAATGGAGTTGATGCATCATGGGAAAATTGAAGGTTTTGATCGTTGACGATGAACATCTGATACGTAATCTGATTAGAATGCGAATTGATTGGGAAAGCCAAGGTCTGATAATCGTAGGGGAAGCCTCCAATGCACATGAAGCGATGGATATGGTGGATGAGCTTAGACCCGATATCATTTTCACAGACATTTATATGCCGTACATTAACGGAATTGAGTTTAGCGGCAAGGTACTAGAGAAATATCCGGATATCAAAATAGTGGTCGTTACCGGCCACGATGAGTTTGAGTATGCCCAACAGAGTATCAAAATTGGAATTTCGGATTTCATTCTAAAACCGATTCATGCTTCAGATCTGCTCCATGTGACCGCCAAGTTAACGCAGAAGATTTATGAGGAACGGACGCGAAATCAAGAACTGGAGAGGCTGAAGAAAGACCTGGAGAGGAATTTCCCGTATCTCAGGGAGAAATTCCTCTATCAATGGTTAGAAGGTGCTCTTTCAAAAGAGGAAATCCATGAAAAGGCGGAGTATTTCAAACTGCCTGTGTTTTTCAGCGGTGGTACCTATCAAATTGCCGTGATAGAAATCTCTCCGATATCAGAGAAGCAGACAGAGGAACAGTTGATTCTGTTGGGAATGGAGTGCAGGAACAAGATAGAAACGTTCTATAAGGATGATTCCCGGGTGATGATTATTCCAGATACCCGAAATCAAATGGTGATCATTTCATTCAGCCAGACAACGCATCTTGTCAGCGATTGCGAATCGATTCAGGCCACTTTGCTCAAATCGTACAAATGCTTGGTGAACATCGGGATCGGGCGAAGACGCGATAAAATGCAAGAAGCGCACCTGGGGTATCAGGAAGCCTGTCGTGCAATTCACTACAAAGCGTTCGTCGGACATAATCAGGTAGTTTGCTTTGAGGATATCGTGGACAACCGGGAAGAGTACTATCGGTCTAATCCGGAGCTTCTTCAGCAACTGCAGTTCTGCATCAGTGTCGGTTCGTCCGAGCGGGCGACGGAGATTCTTGAGCAAATATTCAATGTTTCGTTCTCCGGTGTATCACAATTCCGGATGGCGGCGATGGATGTCATTACCGAATGTCAGCGGGCGGCGATGGAGCAGCAGATCGAAGATGAACAAGCGCAGAATGCGGAAACCCTGGTCTCGATTCTCACGGCAGACAATCTTCCGGAATTGATGAACATACTGGAAAGGTATGTCCTTTACGTTTGCCAAACGATTCATTCGAAATTCCAAACCAAAGAAGGCAACCTGATCAGCCAGGTGAAAGAGTATCTGGAGAATCATATGAGTGATCCCCAGGTTGGATTGGCCAGTACCGCTGCCGCATTCTTTATCAGTCCAGGCCATTTGGGACGGCTTATGAAGAAGGAGACGGGGCAGACCTTTGTGGAGTATCTTACCCATGTTCGCATGAAAAGAGCTGAAAACCTTCTGAAAACGACTGATTTAAAAGGATACGAGGTTGGTGAACAGGTAGGAATCCCGGACCCGCACTATTTCAGTGTTCTCTTTAAGAAAACGACCGGCAGGTCTATGAATGAGTATCGGAACGGAAAATGACGGGTAAAGAGATGTTCGAATTTTAAAAGACGATGTGCGGATTTTGAATGGAGTTATTAAGGGTACTTCCCTAAAATGACTACTAGAAGCAGCGATTTCACAAATAGGGAGGTCAAAGAGATGAAAGCGTTATTAAAAAAATCATTGAGCATTATTCTGGCGGTAGGGATTGCAGGAAGCCTGGCCGCATGCTCCTCGGATTCGTCCGGTGGGAAATCTTCGGGCAAGGATGGAAGCGGTTCCATAAAGTTGACACTATGGGATCAGTCGGTTGGTAATACGGATCCATCGGCTAAATTGTTGCCGCAAATTATTGAGAAATGGAATAGTGAGCATCCAAATATCCAAATTGAACGCACAGGCACAACCGGCGAACAGTATAAGACCAAAATCAAGACCTCATTAGCCGCAAGCGAAGCGCCTGACCTGTTTTACGGTATGGGTGGCGGCAGCTTCATGCAGCCTTATATTGAATCCGGAAATGTTCTTGAAATCACCAACTATTTAACGGACGACGTGAAGTCGAGAATGGCCCCAGGAATGTCGGAAGCCATTGAAGTGGATGGGAAAATCTATACACTGCCCGTTTACACCCACATTGCAAATCTTTTTGTGAATACCGAGTTGTTCGATAAAGCGGGAGCCCAAATCCCGACGACTTATACAGAATTGCTGGATGCCGTAGAGAAATTGAAGGCAGCGAACATTACTCCGGCTCTCATTGGAGAGAAAGACCGGTGGCCTGGGATGTACTGGTACGACATTATTGCCATGCGGCAAGCAGGGAATGAAGCGGTCATCGAAGCGTTTAAGGATCCATCCAAATGGAATTCGCCGGATTTCATTGCTGCAGCTACCAAAATGCAGGAGCTGGCAAAGGCAGGCGCCTTCAACAGCAGTATGTTCAGCATGAGCTATGATGAAATGCTGGGTGCGTTTAATGCGGGTAACGGAGCCATGATGTTCCAGGCGAACTGGGTGAATGCCGGCATCGAAGATGACTCCTCGGCCGTTAAAGGCAAGGTAAAAGTAATTCCTTTCCCGGTTTTTGAAGACGGTAAAGGGAAGAACACTGAAATTTTCGGCGGGGCGGTCGATGGTTTCTATGTCAGCAGCACCACAAAGCATCCGAAGGAAGCCGTTGAGTTCCTTATGTATTTAAGCGAGCAACTTGGTACGCAGGGCTTTCTTGCCGGAGCAGGTCTTCCTAGCTGGAACATTGATGGCCTTGATACTTCAGGCCTTTCCGAACTCGACAAATCTGCTGCAGACATCATGAAAACAGCTACCTCGTTTATCGCATGGTGGGATAATATTCTTCCGGCCGAATCTGCGGAAACCCACAAAAACCTAATTGCACAACTCTTGGCGGACGATATCACTCCAGAGGAATTCTGCAAACAAATGGCACAGCTTAAACCGACGGAACTAAGTCTCTAATCCTTGAATAAACCCAAACGAGATGTGGTCAGGGACTGTCCCTGACCACATCTTTGAGAGGAGAACCATAATGAATTCTGTATTTTCCAACAAGAAGGCTATTGCTATATTTGTCCTGCCTACCCTCCTCATATTCTGTGGAATTGTATTAGTTCCGATCTTCGTTTCCAGCTACTATAGTTTATTGGATTGGAATGGCGTCGGCAAAGGTGCGTTTATTGGACTGGATAATTATAAAGAGATGTTCACGGATACACGGGCACTAAATTCCATCAAAAATTCCATGCTGTTTGCGGCAGCGTCTATTTTCATTCAGTTGCCGATCTCTCTTGTACTTGCCCTTATACTGGCATCCACGATCAAGGGTGAAGGGTTTTACCGTACGGTATATTTCATTCCGGTGTTGATTTCGACCGTTGTAATCGCTCAACTGTGGTCCAAAATCTATAATGCGGATTATGGCCTTTTAAACTGGTTGCTCGAGAATATAGGTCTTGCAAATTTGGCACAAGACTGGCTTGGACAAAAGGATACTGCGCTTGTCGCTTCTTTTATTCCGACGCTTTGGCAGTACGTGGGTTACCATATGTTGCTGATGTATGCCGGCGCCAAATCGATTTCGCAGGATATTTTTGAAGCGGCTAAAATTGACGGAGCTTCCCCTATACGGACTGCATTTTCCATTACAATTCCGTTAATGCGCCCTATTCTCAAAGTGTGTCTTGTCTTCTCGGTAATCGGAGCATTTAAAGTGTTCGACCTCATTTATGTATTGACTGGCGGAGGGCCTTTATTTACCACGGAGGTGCCGAGCACGCTGATGTATACCACCATATTTGATACTTACAGATATGGCTATGGCAGTGCGATATCCGTCTTTATTATATTGGAATGCTTAATATTTACAGTCATCATTAATAAGTTTTTCAAAACAGAATAGGGGGGAGCAAAGTGAGTACTGCAAAAGGGCTGTTGCAAAGAAGGCCAAACTTCATTGGGAAAATACTACTGCAAGGGTTTTTAATCATTGTAACGATCATACAAATTTACCCCCTTATCTGGTTGGCATTTTTCTCACTGAAAGACAATAGTGAAATATTCAGCGGCGATGTCGTGGGGCTTCCGAAGAAATTCCTCTGGAGCAACTATGCTAAGGCATTATCGGACGGTCATGTATTAAATTATTTTTTTAACAGCGTGTTAGTAACTGCCGCTTCCATCATCCTTGTATTGATCTTGTCCGCAATGACGGGGTATGCCATTTCGAGAATGAATTGGAAGTTAAGCAACTTAACGATGACGCTGATCCTCCTCGGGATGATGGTCCCGATTCATGCAGCTCTGTTACCGCTGTTTATGGTTCTGAAGAACTTGCATTTATTGAATACCTATTGGTCCCTGATTATTCCTTATGTCGCCTTTGGTATCCCGCTCGCGGTGTTCATCCTTAGCAGCTTCTTTAAGGGAGTGCCCCGCGAAATGGAAGAGTCGGCGGTGATGGACGGATGCGGGATTTACAAAACCTTTTTTTCGATTATGTTGCCGCTGGTCAGTCCAGCTATAGCGACGGTGGCGATATTTACATTCCTGGCTTGTTGGAACGAGTTAATGTTTGCGACGACCTTCATCAATAATGAATCCTATCAGACTTTGACGGTAGGGATGATGTCGATGGTCGGGACCTATATTACGCAATGGGGAATTATTGGAGCGGGACTCATGATCGCTACAATCCCAACGATAATTATCTATTTGCTGCTCAACAAACAGGTGCAGAAGAGTATGATCGCAGGCGCTGTCAAAGGATAAGGGCCGAAAGAAAGACTAGAAGGGAGTTATTAAGATGAAAGCAACGATTACGGTCAATACCGATCAGACTTCGGGTACGATCAGCCGTCATATTTACGGGCATTTCGCCGAGCATCTCGGCCGCTGCATCTACGAAGGCATCTGGGTGGGCGAAGACTCACCGATCCCGAATACCCGCGGTATCCGGAACGATGTTCTGGAGGCTTTGCGCAACCTCAGCATACCGGTGCTTCGCTGGCCGGGCGGGTGCTTTGCCGATGAGTATCACTGGAAGGACGGCGTCGGCCCGAGGGAACAGCGCAAACGCATGGTCAATACAAACTGGGGCGGCGTCGTGGAGAACAACCACTTTGGCACGCATGAGTTTTTCGATCTGTGCGAGCTGCTGGATACAGAGCCGTATATCTGCGGGAATGTCGGCAGCGGTACGGTTCAAGAGATGCAGGAATGGGTCGAGTACATGACCTTTGACGGTGAATCACCGATGGCGGACTGGCGGAAGGCGAACGGCCGGGAGAAGCCCTGGAAGCTGAAATATTTCGGGGTAGGAAATGAGAACTGGGGTTGCGGCGGCAACATGCGGGCGGAGTATTACGCGGACGAATACCGCCGGTTCCAGACGTATGTCCGGAATTATGGCGAGAATCGCGTTTATAAAATTGCCGGCGGAGCCAACGTCGACGACTACCACTGGACGGAGACGCTGATGCGTGAAGCCGGCGGGCATATGGATGGCCTCAGTCTGCATAACTATACGGTACCGGGTGGATTTGAAGTTAAACGTCCGGCGCTGGGATTCGATGAAGCGGAATGGTTCGAGACGATGCAGTTAGCGCTCCATATGGACGAACTCATTGTGCGACATTCGGCGATCATGGACCAATACGATCCGAAGAAACGGGTCGGCCTAATCGTCGACGAGTGGGGAACCTGGTTCCAGGTGGAGCCGGGTACGAATCCGGGCTTCTTGTATCAGCAGAACTCCCTGCGGGATGCGCTTGTTGCAGGTCTGCATTTCCACGTGTTCCATCGTCATTGTGATCGCGTCCATATGGCGAACATTGCCCAAACCGTCAATGTGCTGCAGGCGATGATTTTAACGGAAGGCGACAAAATGCTGCTGACGCCGACGTATCACGTGTTTGAGATGTTCAAGGTGCACCAAGATGCGGAGGCGCTTGCGCTTCATCTTGAGACGGGCGATTACCAAGTGGGCAGCGAATCGATTCCTCAGGTGAGCGCTTCGGCATCGAAGCGGCCGGACGGAACGATCGACATCAGCCTGTGCAACGTCGACCCGCACCGCCAGGCGGACGTATCTCTGCGGTTGCGCGGATTGGGCGGAGAATTGAATGTCAGCGCCCGGGTGCTGACTCACGAAGATATGAATGCTCATAACACATTCGATCAACCGGAGACCGTGAAGCCGCAGGTGTTCGACGGCGTCACGAGCCTAACCGTTGACGGCTTGTCGGCAACGCTGCCACCGATGTCCGTGGTAGTACTGACGTTACACTCATAAGTGGATCTTTTGACATGAATAGGGGGGTGTTGTTGCTGTGAAATACCGAAACCTTGGCAAATGGGGACTAAAAGTGAGTGAAATTGCTCTGGGAAGCTGGATGACTGATGTTCAAACCCCGGAATCAGTGGACACGGCGAAGAAGAGCATTAGACGCGCCTATGATCTTGGTGTTAATTTTTTTGACTGCGCAGATGCGTATAGCGGCGGACAAGCAGAAATTTTTCTCGGAAATATATTAAAGGAATTCGAACGGAGCTCCTTTGCAGTCTCAAGTAAAGTGTTCTTTCCGACCGGAAACGGAGTCAACGACAGAGGACTGTCCAGGAAGCACATCATCGAACAAATAGACAAGTCTCTTACAAATCTTCAAGTGGACTATTTAGATCTGTACTTTTGTCATCGGTATGATGAGAGCACCCCTTTGGAAGAAACTCTGCAAGCCATGAGTGATTTAGTCGCGCAAGGTAAGGTGCTGTATTACGGCGTAAGCGAATGGACGCCCGTACAGCTTACGGAAGCATTGTATCTTATCAAGGAGATGGGCCTTCGCCCCATGTCGGTCATACAGCCGCAATATAATATGATGGACAGATATATTGAGGACGAAATCATGGGGATCTGCCAGAAGCATGGATTGGGAATCGTTCCGTTCAGTCCGCTGTCACAAGGGCTTCTTACCGGCAAATACCGGAAAGGTCAGGTCATCCCCGAGGGTTCCCGGGCAACGCATCAGGCGGACAGGCAAATTAACAATCTCCTTACCGAGGATCATTTGGATAAGGTTGAAAGATTAATTCAAGTAGCGGAAGGATTGGGTACAAACCTTTCCGTACTTGCACTGGCATGGTGTCTTAGAAAACCTCAAATCAGCAGTCTGATCACCGGTGCTTCAAGACCGGAACAGATAGAAAACAATATTGCTGCAAGCGGATTTGAACTTTCGGAAGAAATATTAACTGAAATCGAGCACATTCTGGATTATAAACCCACGGTTCGTAAAATAGGTTAATGACGATTCATGACGAATCGAAAGGAGTAGCCTAATGACCACACTATCGCTGGTTCATAGAGTTTCAACCCGGGACAAGGCGGTCGCTTTTACATTCGACGACGGGCCGCATCCCTTGTATACTCGGCAGCTGCTGGATATTTTTCGCAAGGCGAACGGGAAAGCGACATTTTTTATGATCGGTCAGGAAATCGATGCGTTCGAAGACATTGCGGCGGAAGTCCATCAAGCCGGCCATGAGATTGCCAATCATACTTACTCGCACCCTGATTTGACCAAACTTACGCTGGAGGAAGCGCGGGCTGAAATTCAGCAGGCGGATGAAAGAATTCGTCAGATTACGGGACAACCCGTGTTGAGTTTTAGACCTCCGTATTTTGGCGTGAATGAGGACATTCTTTCACTTGCCGCAGAGTTTGGATATACCTCGATCGGCACTGTCAACGGCGAGGCGAAGGATTGGGAACAACCCGGAGTAGAGTTTATTTTGGATCACACGAGGCCTACGATTGAGAATGGCAGCATTTTTATGTTCCATGACGGGTATGGCGAACGGGCCCAGACGATTGAAGCTGTAAAAGTTTTGCTGGAAGAGCTTGCTGCCGAAGGGTATAGGTTCTTGACGGTGAGCGAGCTGTTGGAGCTTGCTGACCAAGCCTGAATGAAATAGGGCCCGAAGGTTATTCATAAGCGTGCCGGAAATATCAGAGGAGCGATCTCTTACAGGGGTAAGAGATCGCTTCTTTTATTATAATTTGAATTGGAAAAACCACCCTCCACCCCCTTGACATCCCAAACCATCGTTGTTAATATCTAACCGACAGACAGTCGGTCGGTAATGAAGGAGGCACCAGATAAATGAGAATTAAAAAAGAGGCGGAAGAGCGCAGAAATGAAATCCTGGATGCGGCGGATGAGCTTTTCGGACAGAAGGGCTTTGATGGCACAAGCACTAACGATCTGCTCGACAAGGTCGGCATTGCGAGGGGAACTCTGTATCATCACTTCAAGTCGAAGGAGGATATTATGGACGCGCTGATTGAGCGCTATAATATCAACATTTTAGGAGCGGCGCAGGCAGTTGCCGCCGATACGAGCATTCCCGTCGTCGAGCGTGTGATTCGCACCGTAATGGCTATGAACATCAGCCATGGCGGAAGCAGCAGCAAGGAGATTATGGAGCATATTCATAAACCGCAGAATGCGCTGATGCACCAGAAAATCCAGAAGAGCATCATTACTGGAGTAACGCCGATTCTTACGGGAATCATCCGCGAGGGGATCGAGCAGGGAATTTTCAACACCCCGTTCCCGTACGAATGTATGGAAATGGTCGTGATCTATGCGAATACGGTATTTGATGATGACATGGTCCCTATGACAGAGGAGGAGCGCGGATCGCGAATACTGGCTTTTGTATGCAACGTTGAAAGGCTGCTTGGTGCCGAAAGTGGAAGTTTGATGGACGTCATGAGGATGTTTGGGGGTTAGAAAGTTGGAATTCGGAGGTGGCTCATGTATTACAGATTAATTCGCAATGACATAGCCAGGAGTAAGCTGATCACGTTGACAACGATGATATTTGTGGCTGCGGCGGCAATGCTGGTATCTCTGGCGGTGATCCTCGTCGTAAATCTCTCAGGTGCGATAAATACGTTGATGATGAAGGCGGAAACGCCGCATTTTATGCAGATGCATACGGGGGATATCGATACTGGCCGCCTAGCGGAGTTTGCGGAGCGGAACGGGAATGTCGATGAATTTCAGGTGCTGGAATTTCTCAATATGGACGGTGCGCAGATCAGATTAGGCGATACTTCGCTTGCGGATAGTGTTCAGGATAACGGATTCAGCGTCCAGAGTGAAAAGTTTGACTATCTCCTTGATCTGAACGGAAACGTCATCCACGTATCCGATGGTGGGCTGTATGTGCCGTTAAGTTATATGAAGGACAACAGCACAAAGGTCGGCGACCAGGCCGTCATCAGCGGAAAGGAATTTACCGTGGCGGGATTTCTCCGCGATTCGCAGATGAACTCCACGCTTTCCTCTTCAAAGAGATTTCTTGTAAGCAGCAAGGATTATGCGGAAATGAAAGACCTGGGAAGTACGGAGTATCTGATCGAGTTCAGATTAAAGGATTTGTCGGCGCTCGGCGCCTTCGAAACCGCTTATGCCTCCGCAGGACTTGAAGCGAACGGACCAACAATTACATACCCCTTGTTCAAAATGATCAACGCCATTTCCGACGGCATGATGATTGGAGTAATTCTGCTTGTCAGCTTGCTTGTCGTTGCCATTGCTTTAATGTGCATTCGATTTACGCTGCTTGCCAAAATCGAAGACGATTATCGTGAAATCGGGGTCATGAAGGCCATCGGACTGCGCATTTCGGACATCAAGAAGATTTATCTCGCTAAATATGCGGCTGTTGCGGCTGCTGGCAGCATTCTAGGGTTCGGGCTCTCTTTCGTATTCAAAGGCATGCTTCTTGAAAATATACGGCTTTATATGGGGGAAAGCGAGCATTCTTCCTGGGCGGGAGCCTTCGGAATCATCGGTATCCTGGTGGTATTTCTTGCCATCATAGGCTATGTAAGCGGGGTGCTGAGACGCTTCCGGAGAATATCTCCGGCCGAAGCGATCCGTTTTGGCACTTCCCAGGAAAAAGCAGCGGGAGCAAAGCGTTTTAGCTTGAGCGGAAACAGGCTGCTCAGCACGAATATTTTTCTCGGCGTGAAGGATGTTCTCGCAAGGAAAAAGCTCTACGCCACTATGCTTGCAGTGCTGATGATTTCGGCATTTATCATAATTGTTCCGCAAAATTTACATAACACGATTTCCTCGAAGGGCTTCTCTCAGTATATGGGGATAGGCGATGCCGAAATGCGAATGGACCTTCAGCAGACCGATCGGATTACCGAAAAGGCGGCTGAAATTGCACAAACGTTGAACGACGACAGGGACATTTTACAATATGTCGTGCTTGCCACGAAAACATTCCAGGCCAAGACGAAGGACGGCTCGGAAGAACGGATAAAAGTTGAGCTCGGCGACCACTCCATATTTCCCGTCAAATATTCCGAGGGCCGGGCGCCTGCAGCGGCAGATGAAATTGCTCTTTCAGCTCTGAACGCCAGCGAACTGGGAACAAAGGTCGGCGAGATCATCACCCTGGTGGTTGGGGGGCAGGACAAAAACCTGACGGTAAGCGGCATTTACTCCGACATTACCAACGGAGGCAAGACCGCAAAGGCTGTTTTTACCGATCAGTCGGCGGATGTGATGTGGTATGTGATCTGTGCGGAGCTTACGGACCCCGCTCTGATCGGCGGTAAGGTTGCGGAATATGCTGACCGGTTCAGTTATGCGAAGGTGTCGGACATCGATGAATTTGTTGCACAGACCTTCGGCTCGACGATGAGCTCTGTCGGAAAGGCCTCAAAATCCGCAATTGTTGTGGCACTGGTAATCATGGTGTTGGTTACGCTGTTGTTCATGAAGCTGCTTGTCGCAAAAGACAGATATTCCATTAGCGTCATGAAGGCGTTCGGTTTCACGAAGGCGGATATTCAGGCACAGTACGTTTCCCGTTCGGCGTTCGTTCTGATCGTCGGAATTGTTCTCGGTACGCTTCTGGCCAACACGCTCGGCGAGAGGCTTGCGGGCGCGGTAATCTCCTCTTTTGGAGCGTCGACATTTCAATTTACGGTCAATCCGTTCTCAGCGTATCTGCTTAGTCCGTTAATGATGATCGGCTCGGTGCTGATTGCAACTCTGATCGGTACATCGGGCGCGGGACAAATCAAAATTTCCGAAAATATAAAGGGGTAGGGACTATGAAGAAGATCATTATCGGGGATCAGATCGTTAAATCCTTCGGGGAGGGCGAGGAGAAGCGCCGAGTTCTGGGCGGTGTGTCCGCCTGCATTAACGAAGGCGAATTCGTCGCGGTGATGGGACCATCGGGTTCGGGGAAATCAACGCTGCTATTTGCGCTAAGCGGGACGGATGGCATTGATGGCGGCAAAGTTATGGTTGACGGCAAGGATATTTCGGAGATTGGGGAGACGGAGTTGTCGGATTTACGCAGAAGTAAGATGGGATTCGTGTTCCAGCAGCCGACGATGCTGAAGAATCTGAATATCCTCGACAACATCATTCTCCCATCCATGCGGGGGAACCGTAAAAATGCCGCCAAAATGACGGAAACAGCAAGAGCGCTGATGAAAAGAGTTGGAATCGCAGAGCTGGAAAAGCGCGACATTACCCAGGTTTCGGGAGGTCAGCTTCAGCGTGCGGGAATCTGCCGGGCGCTGATGAACAGCCCGAAAGTTATATTCGGCGACGAGCCTACTGGGGCGCTCAACTCACAAACCGCGCAGGAAATCATGGACCTGTTTTCCGAGATCAATGCGGAGGGGACCGCGGTTATGCTGGTTACCCATGACGCCAAAGTTGCCGCCCGGGCGGAACGCATCCTATTTATGAACGATGGAACTATCGCAAGCGAGCTGACGCTTCCAAAGTTTGACGGGAGTAATCCGGATGACAGAATCGAGAAGGTAACGGTGAAGATGAGGGAGATCGGAATATGATAATGCCCTTAAGGGTTGTTTGCTTCCATGCGAATTAAGTAAAGAGAAGACAGGGCGGGCCCGCCCTGTCTTCTCTTCGTAGATGAGGATGATGCCGTGATACGTTTACGGTTTGTTTCCGTTCGCGGTTTGATCCTAGTAATCAAACTTCCAGTTACCCATCTTCTTGGCGAGTTCTGGATCGTGGTAGGATATGAAAAGGCTTTTCCCCGTATCAAGGTCAGTAATTTGCTCCATATCCTCTTGGTGTAGCTCGAAATTGAAAATATCGAAGTTTTCGACGATACGCTCTTTGCGTACGGATTTTGGAATGGCAACGATATTCTTCTGAATAAGCCAACGCAATACGACTTGAGCGACGGACTTATTGTATTTCATTGCGATTATGGACAAAACCTCGTTGCCAAACAGGTTGTTAAGTCCTTCGGCGAACGGTGCCCAGGACTGGTGCTGCACTCCCTGCTCTTTCATAAAAGCGGCGCTCTCGAGCTGCTGATAGAACGGGTGTGTTTCCACCTGGTTGACGGCGGGTACGATTTCGTTATGCACAATGAGATCCATCAGACGGTCGGGCAGGAAGTTGCTGACACCGATCGCCCTGATTTTGCCCTCACGGTATAGGTCTTCCATCGCGCGCCAAGCGCCGTAGTAATCGCCGAACGGCTGGTGAATCAGGTATAGATCGAGATAGTCGAGATTCAGCTTCTTTAAGGATTTGGCAAACGCCACCTTGGCACTCTCGTAGCTTGCATCCTGAACCCAGAGTTTGGTCGTGATGAACAGCTCCTCGCGCGGTATACCGCTGCGTTTGATCGCACGTCCGACCGCTTCCTCATTCAAATAACCTGAGGCGGTGTCGATCAGGCGGTAACCGGCCATCAGCGCTTCATATACCGCGTTCTCGCATTCTTCAGCATCTGGAACTTGGTATACTCCGAAGCCGAGGATCGGCATTTTCACACCGTTGTTTAGTGTTACGGTTTGCATTGTAATTCCTCCCATTTCTTTAATTGTTGAGTTGCAACGGCCGCGAATCCTTGGTGTCGGACACCGTGTGAGGATTTCGCTTACGGCCGGTTTGCATTACAATAAGCCTAGAGCCTTCGTGTTACACGAAGTCAAGCCGCTTCCAAAAATGTTTTTTAAGGAGGTTTCACATGCATACGGTTAAAGAAGCCGCTCTGATCACGGGACTCACCGAGCATGCTGTACGCTTTTACACGGATAAAGGTCTGGTGCCGAGCGTGCAGCGCAATCAAAACAACATTCGGATGTTCGACGAGGAATCGATCAACTGGCTGTTTGGCGTCAAATGTCTCAAGCAATCCGGGATGCCGATTGAAGTTATCAAAACGTACATCGACCTTTGTCTTGAAGGCGATTCGACCATTCCGCAACGCTATACGCTCATGATGGAGCATAAAGAAGCGGCGCTCGTTAAGCTCGAGGAAGCCAAACGGCACATCGACCATTTGGAACAAAAAACCGCCCTATATCAGGCCATTCTGGAGCACCGCTCTCCAGATACGACCAATCCCGGCAACTGGGACAAAATTCAACACATGCATAGTGACGTATTTTACTCGCCTTCCGTTCGGAAGGCATGAGGGAAGGAACTAATTAAGTATAGAGGGAGAGTGAGTGGATCCATGCAATACGTGGAATACCTTCTTATAGTTATATCTCTTCTTGCAATAATTAATTTATGGACTAAGGTGGGGAAATTGGAAGGCCGGATAAAAGGAATGCAAGATACCATAGACCGGTTAACCCGACAAACGGGACTACCGGAAAATCCAATAAACGATGAGCTGCGCAAGTTAATCCAGAAGGGCGAAGATGTTAAAGCCGTTAAAAAGGCAAGGGAAACTTTAGGCCTTTCTTTGTTAGAAGGCAAACAATATATTGATAAATTGAAATCCGAAAACAGATAAACTTATCTGCCGGTAGCTAATGAGAGAAATTGGAATGTGATTCTTTTTGCTTCGTACTAGGATCTAATTTATAATTATAGGCTATTATAAATCGGGTCAGGAGGAAGTAATGGACTTTATCAAACATCAACTAGACGGATACGGCATGAGCGACCAAGCCATAGTTTATTTTTCAAATATGATCATGGTTGTTTTTATCGCTGTGGTCTCCATACTTGCCAATTATATAACCAAAAAAATCGTATTAAAGACCAGCAGTTATATCATCCGCAGCAACAGGTTTACATGGGATAATATCATTCTGGAGAACAAAGTGTTCCATAAGCTGTCGCATCTCGTGCCGGCGATCATCATCTATTATTCCGCGTCGATCTTTCCGTCCTATCAAGCTTTGATTGAGAAGGCCGCACTAACGTACGTAATTATCGTAACTATTATGGTATTTAATGCACTGCTCAATGCTTTTGACGCCATTTATCGTTCGTTTGAGGTTTCCAAGATCAGGCCGATTAAGGGATATATCCAGGTGGCGAAGATCGTTCTATTTATCATCGGGGGCATTGTGGTCATTGCGAATCTCATTGGCCAAAATCCCTTAATTATTCTCAGCGGGCTTGGGGCCTTATCGGCCGTTCTAATGCTAATTTTCAAAGACTCTATATTAGGGCTGGTGGCCGGCGTTCAACTATCCTCGAATGATATGGTGCGCGTCGGAGACTGGATTGAAATGCCTAAATATGATGCGAACGGCGATGTGATCGACATTACGTTGAACACGGTAAAGGTCATGAATTTCGACAAGACCATTACGATGATTCCAAGCTACGCTCTGATCTCGGATTCTTTCAAAAATTGGAGAGGTATGCAATTATCCGGCGGCAGAAGAATTAAGCGAAGCGTATTTATCGATACTAGCAGCATTGGCTTTTGTAGCGAGGAAATGATTGAGGAATTCAAGAAGATTCACTATCTTACCGATTATGTCACGACAATGATAAATGAAATAAACACTTACAATACGGAGCATCGGATTAATACGGAAAGCAAAGTGAACGGAAGGCAGCTCACGAATGTAGGCGTATTCAGAGAATACATCCATCAATATTTGAGGAATCATCACAAAATTAATCAGGAGATGACGCTGATCGTCAGGCAATTAGAACCGGGAGATACCGGACTGCCGCTCGAAGTTTACGCATTCAGCAACGACACCAACTGGGGAGTGTACGAAGCGGTTCAGGCGGATATTTTTGACCACATTTTTGCGGTTGCTCCGACATTCGGGCTGCGCGTCTTCCAAAACCCGACAGGGCACGATATCGTCCAATTAAAAGAAAGAGCGGAATTCTCGCGAGGATCGGTACATTATTGATACGGCGTCGTGGGAAGGATGAATATAGAGTTGAAAGCTAGAGGTTGGGGGCAAGCATTATGATGATAAGAAGCATTCAGACGGAAGATAACAGCACTATCGAGGTCATTATAAGGCAATGCCTGATCGAATTTGGCGGGAATCGCGAAGGTCTGGCTTGGGAAGACGAGAGCTTGAGCCATCTGTCCGATTACTATAATCAGGACGGCCGGGAATACTGGGCGGCCTTCGATACCGGCGGCAAGATGCTTGGAGGCTGCGGTATCGCCGAATTCGGTTCCCCGGAGAACAAGATTTGCGAGCTGCAGAAAATGTATCTGCTTCCGGAGGCTAGAGGAACAGGGGCGGCGGCGGAGCTGCTGCGGACGGCACTCCTGTTTGCACAGCGGCACTATAACGCCTGCTATCTGGAGACGCTGAAGACAATGGAAGCGGCCAACCGCTTTTATGTGAAACACGGCTTTCAGCCGCTGGATGCACCGCTGGCCGGTTCCGATCATTTTGCATGCGATGCATGGTATTTTCGAAAATTAGAAGTTTAGCTTAAACGTACGGATGAACTTCGCGGGAGCCTTGCTTCGTTTATACGGTAAACCCACATCCTCATGAGGATGCGGGTTTTTTTGTCGTTCGCCCTAATTTGTTGTGATCCGTTGGGCCTTTGTCTTGTTCCCTTTTTTCTCGTGGTCATAGGATGTTGTGAAATCAATTAGAGGAGGATTTACCAAAGGTAAGCCCGCAATTCAAACGGCTGTGCGCCCAATTCGGCAAAATCCTGGGAGGCGAGTCCGAAATTGAAGAAGGCCCGGTCTGTTTTGTCACGCGGATGACGAATCTGAGCGAGACGATTCTGGGAAGAAGAACGCAATCCCCTTTGGTTCAAATGCAAATGTTTTCGTTCGAGTCTCTTGATAAGGCGGGCCGAGCGCTTTGTTTGGGTGAAACGGCAGTGCATCAGAATCAGGTGAATCGATTGATTTCGAATCTCCGCAAACGGGGGATCAAGGTAACCGCCGTTCATAATCACTGGCTGAACGAGAATCCGCGCTTAATGTATATGCACTGGGAAGCTATTGAGAATCCCGTCACTTTTGCCAGAAAAACAAAAGAATCCATATCTTTTTTGGGCTGATACGGACCGGCCGTAAAGTTAGAAGTCACCTCATAATTACGACTTGAAAGGATGAACCCGACTGATGGAACAAGTGAAGGCAAGCCCTCGTTTTAGAAGACTATGCAACCAATTCTCAGCGATTTTAGGCGGAACGGAACATGAAATCACCAAAGGCCCGGTTTGTTTTGTAAGCAGAAACCGAAAAATAAATGCCAGCATTCTTGGAAGGAAAACCACATCTCCTTTGGTCCGATATCAACTGTTCTCGTTTGAATCGCTGGACAGTTCCGGCCGCGCGCTTTGTTTAGGTGAAACGGCACTCTTCCAGGACCAGGTCAACCGATTGCTGAGTAATCTCCGCAATAACGGAATTAAAGTAACGGCGGTTCACAATCACTGGTTGTTCGAGAAACCGCGGTTAATGTATGTCCACTGGGAGTCAATCGATAATCCGATTGATTTCGCAAGGAAAGTAAAAAGCTCTATTGCTTTCTTGGGTTAGGCATTCCTGTCAATACAGCAAACCCCACCGGGCAATCAGCTTGTAGCATGACCTTTCACTCCGCCGTAGGCAATAACCTCTCATTTTCGTTTATAATGGAAGCATTCATTATCCTACCAACTACAGCTAGGAGGTTGTTTAGATGAATCAGAATATTCCGGAATATACGCTGAATGACGGGTTAAAGGTTCCCGCGATCGGGCTGGGCACGTATAGCCTGAAGGGGGAGGAAGGCGTTAAGGCGATGGCTGCCGCGATCGATGCAGGATATCGATTGATCGACTCGGCTGTCAGCTATGAGAATGAGGGAGCCGTCGGGAAGGCCATCAAGCGAAGTTCCGTTCCAAGGGAAGAGTTGTTGATTTGCTCCAAATTGCCAGGCCGGCGTCATCCCTACCAAGAGGCGCTCGCCACTATCGAGGAATCGCTGTACAGAGCGGATTTGGATTATTACGATCTATATTTGATTCATTGGCCCAACCCCAAGAAGGACTTATATGTGGAGGCTTGACAGGCGATGATCGAGGCGAAAAAGCGCGGCTATATCCGGTCTATCGGGGTTAGCAATTTCCTTCCCGAGCATCTCGATCGCTTGATTCAGGAAACCGGCGTAGCTCCAAGCATAAATCAGGTGGAGCTGCATCCATTCTTCGACCAGGCGGAGCAGCGGCAGAAACATGCGGAGCATGGCATCGTTACGGAATCCTGGAGTCCGCTCGGACGCGGGAACGATATCGTTCAGCATGAGAAAATCGTACGGATTGCGAAGGCTCATGGAAAAACGGGGGCCCAGGTAATTTTGCGATGGCATACCCAGCTGGGGGCGATTCCGATCCCTAAATCGGGCTCCCTTCCGCATCAGAAGGATAATCTCGCTATTTTCGATTTTGAACTAACCCCGGAGGAGATGGATATCGTCTCATCCTTCACCCGTAAAGACGGACGGTTATGGGGGCAGGATCCGAGTGAGGTCGAAGAGTATTAAGGGCCGGTAACACTCCCAAGTCATAGAATCGGCAGGCTCTCGAAACTTAGTCTAATCTTATATCTTATATATTGTATACGGAGCACCATTCAGCGGAATTTATTTCTGCTTGTGTGGTGCTTTTTGCGTTAGGTCCAATCTACCTTTCCTGTTACAAACCTCCTTTCTCCGGGTATTAAGTCTTAAGTATGCGCGTTAAACAGGCGCGTGCGTGGAAATACCACCCAACAAAAAAAACTGAAATTAAACAGCTTGAATTTCAGGAATGATGGGTTTATAATGTGAATACGAAACGTTTCGAATTAAATACTTACTGTAATATCCTAAGTGGAAGCTAAACGGCTTCCAATTCTATCAAAGGGAAATGTAAGCGGTAACTTTCAAGCAAAACAACATTTTACAGGGGGTTTGCACACGAATTAGAGAAGATTCAGCTCGAAGAAGTTCGATATTTTTTTCGAAATGAATCGAAACGTTTCGAGTTAGAGGGCAAACGCATAGTTTTTCGGTTTTTATTCAAGACTTTTAAACTAATGAAGAGGTGAGAAAAAGTGAAGAAAAATTGGTTAGTTGCTTTGATTACACTGCTTGCTGTTTCTGTTATCGTGGCCGGCTGCGGCTCGAAAAATAACAATTCGGGTTCCAACGCGGCTTCAGGCGGCGACAACAAGACGGTAAAGGTCTGGTTCATGGGCACCTCGGAGAGCGTAGAGCCGATTGCAAAGATGTATGAAGAGAAAAATCCAGGCGTGAAAGTAGACGTGCAGGCGATCCCTTGGGATTCCGCGCATGACAAACTCCTTACGGCCGTCGCTTCCAAGAATGGCCCGGACGTCATCCAAATGGGTACGACATGGATTCCGGAGTTTGCTTCGGCCGGTGCCCTGCTGGATATGGCTCCATACATCGAGAAATATCCGGAGCTTAAAACGGAGAACTTCTTTGACGGTGCCATTCAAACTACGCAATATGACGGCGTTACTGTAGGTATCCCTTGGTATGTGGAAACACGCGGATTGTTCTATCGTACCGATTTACTTGCGGAAGTTGGATATCCTGAAGGTCCAAAAACTTGGGATGAACTGAAAGATGCCGGTAAGAAGTTGGCCGCGAGAGGCGAAGGTAACTATATGATGCCAGTCGATGCGAAGGACCAAAACTATTTGTCCATGTTCGCTTGGCAAGCAGGCAGCGATGTCATTGGCTCCGACCGCAAACCACAGTTTAATCAGCCGGAATACGTAGAGGCGATGAACTTCCTGAACAGCTTGTATAAGGAAAATCTCGTTCCGCCGACAGACCTGGATACCGTTACAGGCTTTAAGGACGGCACAGTGCCCATGTTTATCAGCGGTCCTTGGATGATTCAAGCCGTGAAGGAACAAAATCCGGAAATTGACGGCAAATGGACAGTTAAGACCTTGCCTGCCAACAAAAACAATAAATCGCTGATGGGCGGTTCCGACCTTTCGATCTTTAAATACAGCAAGAACCCTGAAGGGGCGGCGAAATTTATCGCCTATCTGAGCAGCGAGGAAGCGCAGCTTAAATTTTACGAAACATCAAATTCCTTGCCTGCTTTGAAAACGGCTTGGGAGAACGAGCAATTCTCCGATCCGATGATCGCCGCATTCGGTAAGCAACTAGAAAGTGCCATTCCGACGCCGATGGTCAAGGAATGGGAAGAAGTTTCGCAAGCTTCGGTCGCAGCCTTTGAACGAATTACAGTTGGCGGAGCGGATGTGCAAGCCGAGATGGACGCATTAAATGAGGAAGCCAACGGAATTCTAGGAAATTAATCATTTTGTCTTCCGCCTGCGAAGATGACGCCGGGACTCTACAGAAGCGAGGGTCCCGGTTATCTCTTTAAGATTCTTCGTCTGGAAGGGAGTGGACAAATTTAAGGGGTGAGGATAAATGAAGCAGCATGCAAATAGCTGGCACAAATATAAGTATCCGTATTTGTTCATTGCTCCGGCCATACTGTTACTCACGGTATTTTCGATTTTGCCGATTATTATCGCATTAGTCATCAGCTTTACCGATATGGACCTGTTGGGGCTGGCCGACTTTTCTAACATTAACGGCGCCGGCTTTACAAATTATCTAGGGCTATTTAAGGATCCCGTATTTATAAAATCCATTGTGAACACCGGCATTTATGTCATTATCGGGGTGCCGCTGGTCATTTTATTTTCTATGGCAGCCGCACTATTGCTGAATTATGGAACGAGCTGGCTGTTTAATACCTTCCGGGTTGTTTACTACTTGCCATCCATTACGAATATTGTAGCCGTGGCTGTTGTATGGGGTTATCTCTATAACAGCAGGTACGGGCTGTTTAACTATATCCTTTCCTGGTTCGGAGTCCCTGGGCAAGCCTGGTTGCAGGATCCGACACTGGCCAAACTGTCGCTCATTATGATGGCGGTATGGAAGGCGATCGGCCTGAATATGATCATTTTCCTGGCAGCGCTCCAAGGAATTCCCCGCTCCTATTATGAAGCGGCTGAAATTGACGGCGCCACCGGGTGGAAGAAGCTCCGCTATATCACCATTCCTTTGCTTAGCTTTGCTACCTTCTTCGTGACGATTACGACGCTGATCGGCTGGATTCAGTTCTTCGAAGAACCGCTGGTCATGACGAAGGGCGGACCGCTCAACGCAACGATGTCCATGGCGCTCTTTATTTATAACAACGGATTTAAGCTAAGCGACTTCGGTTACGCGGCATCCGGTTCCTTTGTTCTGTTCATTATCATTATCATCGCAACGATTGTGCAGTTCCTCGTCAAGCGGAAGGAAGTTGAATATTAAGGGTAAAGGAGGGGACGCAAATGGCGTTGAAAAGATTTGAAAAGGGCTTTATGATATTTCTTCTGGTTGCCGGCGGCCTTCTGATGATGATTCCGTTTATCTGGATGCTGGGCTCGTCCTTTAAGCCGGAAAACGAATTTACTATTGTTCCGCCGACGATCATTCCGAACCATCCGACCTTCAAAAACTATGTGGATCTGTTTGCGAAAATGGATTTTATGGTTTATCTCAAAAATACGCTGATCATCGTGTTGTGTTCATTCGTCGGGCTTTTCCTGAACGCACTTGCCGGATATGCCTTTGCGAAGTTTGAATTTCCGGGCAAGAACAAATTTTTCTATCTCATCCTGGCTACGATGATGATTCCGGGTCAAGTAACCATGATTCCTACTTATCTGATCATCAACAAGCTTGGGTTGGTAAATACGATGGCAGGCATTGTACTGCCGGGGTTGGTCGGCGCGTTCGGTATCTTCCTGTTCCGCCAGTTCATGTCAACCATTCCGACGGATTTGATGGAAGCGGCCAGACTCGACGGTGCGGGCGAACTGCGAATTTTCTTCCAGTTGATTATGCCGATCGTAAAACCGGTCTTCGCCGTCCAAGGCATCCTGACATTTATCGGCGCCTGGAACAGCTTCCTGTGGCCGTTGATCATTGCCAACGATGAAAGACTGTATACCTTGTCGGTCGGACTCTCGCTCTTAAAGGGACAATACGCCTCGAAATTCGGCCTGCAAATGGCCGGTGCCGCCTTCATGGTAGTTCCGATCATTATCGTTTTTTCTTTCTTCCAAAAGCATATTATTGAAGGATATACGATTTCGGGGATGAAATAAGTAAGTAGGATTTTTTGTACGGTTAGAAAGGATGACATAAGCAATGGCTACGATTAAGGATGTGGCGAAATTGGCCGGCGTGGCGCTTTCCACGGCATCATACGCACTTAGCGGAGACAGCAAAGTCAGTGCCAAGACGAAGGAAAAGGTGCTGGAAGCGGCTAGGCAGCTGAATTATTACAAGAACGGTTTCGCCATGGATTTAAAACGGAGCCGCACAAATACGATAGCCCTCATTTTAACGGATTTATCCGGGCCTTATTATTCGGAATTGATTCGCAGCGTCCAGGATGTGGCGCTCTCCAACGGTTACGACCTGGTAGCTTGCAGCTCCATGGGGGGCAAAGGGTCTACGGCGGTTAAATATTTGCGAGAAAAAAGAGTGGATGGCGCGATCGTGCTGGCGCAAAACATTACCGATGAAATCTTGTTGAATGCGGCCAGTTCGAGCTTCCCGATCATCGTGATGGACCGGCTTACGACGGGCGAAGGCCTTATTAGCGTCGTTGTTGACGGGGAACTCGGCGGGTATAAAGCGACCCGTTATCTCATCGACAAAGGGCATCGTTCCATTGCCTTTATTAGCGGACCGGCCAATTCCTACGATAACAGCGTCCGGTACCAGGGATATTTGCGGGCGATGCATGAGGCAGGGCTTGAGGAGAAGGCCAAATGGCGGCTGAGCGGAAATTTTGTGCGGGAAGGCGGCTATAAGGCGACAAAAATGATGCTGATGCAAGGCGAGATCCCTTCGGCCGTTTTCTATGGCAACGATGAAATGGCGATCGGCGGCATCAAAGCGATGGAAGAAGGCGGCTACTCCGTGCCGGGCGACATATCCGTCATCGGATTTGACGATATTCAGCTGGCCGAGTATGTTCAACCTCCGCTGACGACGATTCATCAGCCGATGTATGATTCCGGCTCCCTGGCGGGCCATCTGCTGTTTCAACTGCTGAATGACGAACAGGTCAACGATTCGTATAAATTAAAGGTGGAACTGACGGAACGCCAATCGGTTCAAACGGTCGTGTCAGAGATCAAGAGCTGAACAAGCACACATCAAGGTGAAATGAAAGCGGAGTGATCGGTTTGGCTTTTATACGAACGGCTCTATTTGCGGAAACGCTTGAAATGTCAACGGATATCAATGCGGTGATCCCAATGGCTGCGCTTCGGTCCAGCCGGGACGGCAAGTTGCCCGTCCTGTACTTGCTTCACGGACTGGGCGGTGACCATACGGAATGGACCCGGCAGGCCTCGGTGGAGCGCTATGCGGAGGACAAAGGCATCGCGCTCATTCTGCCGCGGGCGGACCGCAGCTACTATATGGATATGAAGCAAGGGGCGGCGTATTACACGTATTTGTCGGAGGAGCTGCCCGCCATCGCCAAATCCTTGTTCCCGATCTCGGACCGCCGGGAAGACACGTTCATCGCGGGCTTGTCGATGGGCGGATATGGGGCATTCAAACTGGCGCTTCGCCAGCCGGAACGTTTTGCGGCTGCGGCGAGCTTGTCGGGGAGTCTGGACATCGTCCACCGCTTAAGCGAGCCGGAAGTATTCCGAAACCGCGAGGAAGAGCGGATGTTTGGCAGCGTGGTCGAGGTTCAAGGCAGTGATGACGATTTGCTGGCGCTGGCGGGAAAGGTCGCCGCGGCGGGAAATCAGCCGCAGTTGTATCAATGCTGCGGGACGGAGGACTTCTTGTACGAGGGCAACCGGAATTTCCTGAAGCATGCCGAGAAGGTCGGGCTGCGGGTGACTTATGATGAAGAACCCGGAGGCCATGAATGGAGCTATTGGGACCGCAACATTCAAAAAGTGTTTGACTGGCTGCCGGTGGATAAGAACCGTTAGTGAATGGGTTTGAATATCCGTGACTTGGGGATCTGTGCAGGTATAACCCGGGCATTGCGCTGGCATTGTGAAGGCATTGTCCGGACAAACCTGTAAATCTGAGTCGAAACGTTATTATTTTAAAACATAAATTAGATAAAGATTGCTTGAATATAAAGAGATTTAAGTTGTGAAACGATTCGATTTAAACAATCACTCGATAATTCAACTTGTATAGGAGAGGGAGAAATCATGTCCGAGCAACGACGACTGGAAGAACTTTTGCAGAAAATGACGCTCGACGAAAAAATCGCCCAGCTGCAGCAATTGGCTGCGCCCTTCTATGAGGATGCCGAAGACGAGGGGCTAATTACCGGGCCGATGGAATCGCTCGGCATTACGGCGGATACCGTGCAGAACGCCGGCTCGGTGCTTGGCGTAGCCGGCGCGGAGAAGGTCATCTCCGTACAGCGGGCACATATGGCGAACAACCGGCATGGCATTCCGCTACTATTTATGGCGGATATCGTGCACGGGTTCAAGACGATTTTTCCGATTCCGCTGGCTATGGGCTGTTCCTGGGATCTGGAACTGGCCGAGCGCAGCGCGGAAATCGCGGCCAAGGAAGCGGCCGTTTCCGGGCTGCACGTCACCTTCGCTCCGATGGCGGACCTGGTGCGGGACCCCCGCTGGGGCCGGGTGATGGAGTCGACGGGAGAAGACCCTTACCTGAACGCTTTGTTCGCGCGGGCGATGGTCCGGGGTTTTCAGGGTAAGGATTTAAAGAACGATCCGGACCGAGTCGCTTCTTGCGTGAAGCACTTCGCGGCCTACGGGCTGGCGGAAGGCGGGCGGGAATACAATACGGTCGATCTTTCGGAGCGCCAGCTTCGCGAATATTATTTGCCGGCCTATAAAGCCGCTATTGACGAGGGCGCCGAGATGGTGATGACTTCGTTCAACACGGTGGAAGGCATCCCGGCCAGCGGCAACGTCAAGCTGATGCGGGATCTGCTGCGCGGCGAATGGGGATTTGACGGCGTCGTCATTTCCGATTGGGCCGCCATCAGGGAGCTTATCGCGCACGGCGTCGCCGAAGATGACCGCGAAGCGGCATTAAAGGCGATTCAGGCTGGCGTCGATATCGATATGATGACTTCGGCATATGTTCTGGAACTGGCCCGGCTGGTCGAAGACGGGCTTGTACCCGAGTCGTTGATCGACGAAGCGGTCATGCGCATTTTGCAGTTAAAAGAAAAGCTCGGCTTGTTCGATAACCCGCTGCGCGGCGCCGATCCTGAGGCGGAAAGTAAAGTCGTGTACTGCAAGGAGCATCTAGAAGCCGCGAAGGAGCTCGCGGTGAAATCCAGCGTCTTGCTGAAAAATGAAGGCATTCTTCCGCTGAAGCAAGGACAAAGAATCGCACTGATCGGTCCGTTTGCGCAAAGCGGCGACATTCTCGGCAACTGGTCGTGGACCGGATCGCGGGAGACGGCAATTCAGCTCGGGACGGCGATGGCGGAGCTCGGCGGTTCCGGTCTTGTAGTGGCCGAGGGCTGCGGCATCCATGACATCACGGAGCGCCAGCTTGAAGAGGCCGTCAAGGCCGCCGGGGAAGCTGACGTCATTGTGCTGGCGCTCGGCGAAGCGTCGGAGATGAGCGGCGAGGCGGCGAGCCGCACCAACATCAAGCTGCCGGACGCGCAGCTTAAGCTGGTGCAAGCCATGAAGCGGCTCGGCAAACCGATGGTTGCCGTGCTGTTCAACGGCCGCCCGCTGGATCTGCACGGCATCTACGAAGAGGTCGATGCGGTGCTCGAAGCCTGGTTCCCGGGCAGTGCGGGCGGGGCGGCGATCGCGGATTTGCTATATGGCGTTGCCAATCCTTCGGGCCGGCTTACCATGTCTTTTCCATACACGGTGGGGCAAATTCCGGTGTATTACAACCACTTCAATACGGGACGTCCGAAGCCAGCGGAAGACTCGCAGGAGAAATACGTCTCGCATTATCTGGATAGTCCGAATGCGCCGTTATTCCCTTTCGGGTATGGCTTAAGCTATACGGATTATTCATATGGAGAGCTGTCATTGTCGTCGGAGACGCTGAAACCGGGGCAGACCTTGGAGGCCAAGGTCCGGGTCAGCAACGATGGGGGCATGGCAGGAACGGAAACGGTCCAGCTCTATATTCGCGACGTTTCCGGCGAGGTCGTTCGTCCGATGAAAGAGTTGAAGGATTTCCGCCAAGTGACGCTAGCTCCGGGCGAAAGTACGGAAGTGGCGTTCGAGATCACCGAAGCGCAGCTGCGATATCATCACAGCGACTTGTCTTTTGCCAGCGATGCAGGGAAATTCGAACTGTACGTTGGAGGAAACAGCCGCGATACGCTGCAGGCGGCGTTCCGGTTGGAGCATTAAATTAGGCTATGTAGAAATTGACATAATAGAGAGACAGGGAGTGAAGAGAATGGCGATGTCAACAGATACCAAACTGTCGATTCAACAAGGCGAGCTAGAATTCACTTTTCATAAGAACGGCGATTTGTATGAAGCAACCGGCGGCTCCACGATGATTAATCAGCTTCTAAGCAATCCGATTGACGGTTCACTGGGCAATCTTTACGCCCGGCTGCACACGGCGGAAGGAATTCAGGCTTACCCGCTGCTGGGCATTCATTCGGGCAGCCGATTCCGTCAAGCTGGTGACCGGCTGGTGTGGGAAGGCGAAATAGCGCCGGGCGAAGGGAAGAAGCCAATCGGGTATCGGGTCGTGTTCACGCTGACCGCCCAAGGCGTGTGGTTCTGGGATGTGCAGCTTGAAGGAAGCGGCGTAACCGCCGATATCGTGTACGGACAGGATGTCGGCCTTGCCGATCCGGGCGCCGTACGCAGCAATGAAGCTTATTTGTCGCAGTACATTGACCATACCGTGTTCGAGGATGCGGACAAAGGCTTCGTCGTATGTTCCCGGCAAAACCAGCCGCAGGGAGGCAAGTTCCCGTACTTGCAGCAAGGCTCGCTGACCAAGGCCGAAGGTTATTCCACGGACGGGTTCCAGTTTTTCGGCTTGTCCTATAAGGAAAGCAACCGGCCTGAGGCGTTGTCCAAGGACAAGCTGGCAAACGAGGTTTACCAGTACGAGTTCGCCTATACGGCGCTGCAATCCCGCAAGACGGAGTTAAGTGGCAAAGCGCGCTTTGTATTTTACGGTTTGTTCCGCGGGGATCATCCTTCCGCGATTACGGAGCTGGAATACGATGACGTGATCCGTCAGGCATGGGAAGAGGCGGAGTCGGCTTCGGCCGATCTGGAGCAGGAAAGTGATCGCGACGGGAACGGTGCGGCGGTAACTCTTTCGCCGCAGCTCGGAGAACCGTTGCAAACTTTGCCGGTGACTATGGAAGAGCTGGACCAATGGTTCCCGCGGCGTCAGCAGGTGGAATATGCCGGCGAGCAACTGCTGTCTTTTTTCACGGATAGCTATGAACATATCGTTCTGAAGGAAAAAGAACTGCTGGTTGAACGCCCGCATGGCCATATCCTAATGAGCGGAGATAATGTGCGGTTCGGTGCCGAGGTCATTACGACCACCTCTTATATGTACGGTATTTTCAATTCGCAGCTGGTCGTGGGCAATACGAACCTCAACAAGATGATGTCCAACGCCCGCAATGCGCTCAATGTGCCGAAAACTTCCGGGCAGCGGATCTACGTAGAGCTGGATGGCAAATACCGCTTGCTCACGTTGCCTTCCTTATTCGAGATCGGGTTCAACTACGTTCGCTGGTATTATAAAATGCCTGCCGACACGCTGATCGTCACTAACTTCACCACGGTCGACACGCCGGAGGTCCGGTTGCAGGTGCGTTCCGCAAACGGGGTTAAGTACCGCTTCCTGGTGACGAATCAAATCACGATGAACGTGGCCGAATATGAAATTCCGTATGTGATGGAACAGGACGGCGAGGGCGGAGCCCTTACGTTCCGGGCCGACGCTTCCTGCATCAGTGCGCAGGTATATCCGCAGCTTACTTACCGGATGGTACTGGACGGGGCAACGTACTCTTTGCGCGACGAGTCGGTCTTGGCCGAAGGCGCCGCTCCAGGCTGCGCTTCGCTGATCGCGATGGAGCTGGATGCGAGCGCGGAATGGACTTTGACGCACCAAGGGCTGCTGAACGGCGGCGAGCTGCCGGCCAATCACCGCTCCGCCGAAGCTGAGATCGAGCGCTATAGAGATTTTTACGCCGATGTTATGAGCGGCTTTAAATTGACTAAAGACGGCGGGAACGAGGGCGAGTTCTTTAAGGTGAACGCGCTGGCCTGGTGGTACACCCACAATATGCTCGTTCACTACTCCGTGCCGCACGGTTTGGAGCAATACGGCGGCGCGGCCTGGGGGACGCGGGACGTCTGCCAGGGGCCGGTGGAATATTTTTCGGCGACTCATCAGTACGGGCAAGTACGGGATATTTTGCTGACGGTCTATGCCCATCAATATGCCGAGGACGGCAACTGGCCGCAGTGGTTCATGTTCGATAAATATACGCAAATCCAGCAAGAGGAAAGCCATGGGGACATTATTGTCTGGCCGCTCAAAGTGCTCGGCGATTATTTGACGGCGACCCGCGACTTTTCAATTCTCGATGAACAGATCCCTTATACGAGCAAACATGGCTTTAACTTTACGAAGGAGACCGCCTCGGTACGCGAGCATGTGCTTAAAGAACTGAGTTACATCAAAGAGCATTTCCTTCATGACACTTATCTTTCTTCTTACGGCGACGGCGACTGGGACGATACGCTTCAACCGGCCAATGCCCAATTAAAGCAGTTTATGGTCAGCAGTTGGACCGTGGCCCTGACGTATCAAGCCGCAGATGTGTTGTCGAAGGCGTTAAGCCAGGTGGATCCTGCCTGGTCGGAAGATCTGAAGCAGATTGTCGAAGGCATCAAACGCGACTATAACCATTACATGCTGGAAAAGGGCGTCATTCCGGGCTTCCTCTATTTCGAGGATCCGAACGACGTGAAGCTGATGCTGCACCCGGAAGACCGGGAGACCGGCATCAAGTACCGGCTGCTGCCGATGATTCAGAGCATGATCAGCGAATTGTTGTCCCCGGAACAGGCGGAGAGCCATTACCGGCTGATCCAGGACAAGCTGCTGTTCCCTGACGGTGTACGCCTGATGGACCGTCCGGCGCAATATGTCGGCGGGGTCAATGTGCACTTTAAGCGCGCGGAGCAGGCGGCAAACTTCGGCCGCGAAATCGGGCTGCAGTACGTGCATGCGCACATCCGCTATATCGAAGCGATGGCGAAGACCGGACGGCGGGAGCAGATCTGGCATGATCTGGCCGCCATTAATCCGATCGGCATCCGGGATGTCGTGCCGAATGCGGAATTGCGTCAAAGCAATACGTATTTCAGCAGCTCCGACGGCAAGTTTAATACACGGTATGAGGCGCAGCAGCGTTTTGAAGACCTGCGCGACGGCTCGGCTCAGGTGAAAGGCGGCTGGCGCATTTACTCCAGCGGTCCCGGAATCTACATGAACCAGTTGATTTCCAATGTGCTCGGCATCCGGGTGGACGGCGGAGACTTGCTGATCGATCCCGTGCTGCCGGATGAGCTGGACGGTACCCGCTTCGAGTTTGATTACGGTGGCCCGGTCACCTTCATTTACCGGGTTAAGGGCAGCGTCGTAGAGTCCGTAACCATAAACGGACACAAAGTGGAAGCCGAGCGGATTTCCAACCCGTATCGTACGGGCGGACTGCGCATTTCCCGGGCCGAATTCGATAAGCTGCGGGAGAACGGCAAAGCGATTGTGGAGATTGAGATGTAGGATTATAAATAGATTGAGCCCTTTCTGCGCGGTCGGCAACCGCTTGGAAAGGGCTCTTTTTTAGCTTACAATGGACTGAAACTATCAGTGATCCGATCAGCTTATCTATTCAGTAATCCATATACTAACTTGCCGACCCATAAAGCCAACAATATCCAAACCAGCACGATTATGATTGCAAACACCCAATTTTTTGGCTTCCCGTTTCGCTTCATCTCTTCGGCCTTTGCTCTATTTTCCTCAATAATATAAGGTGGTATTAGTTTCAAAGCTAAGGTGATCCCGAGCGGGACGAGAATGACGTCATCCAGATAACCCAAAATCGGAATGAAATCGGGAATTAAATCAATCGGACTAAAAGCATAAGCTACTACGCAAATAGCAACCGCTTTTGCATACCAGGGGACCCGGTTATCTTTGTAGGATAAGTAAAGTACGAATAAATTTTGCTTTGTTTTCTTGGCGTAACTTTTTAGCTTAGTCATTGCGTTTGGTTGTCCCACCGAATCTCCTCCATTTATAATAATATAGCAAATATTAGGTAGTTTTAAAGCTGCTTAAAGGCGGCGATTTGGTTAATCCGGGAATTAAATTAAAATGGGCTGGTGATCACATGAGCGAACAATTCTGGTTAGTGGTACAGTATCCCTTGAAAAGCGCAAAAGGTACTCAACGCGACGGCTGGTTAAAGGATAAAGTCATGGAATACCTGGAGATCGCTCTGGCAGATGCCGACTTAGGCCATGTTGACGGCTTTGACATGGGGAAATCCCTGTCCGACCCGATGAAATATCATCTTAATATCTTTTGCGTCGTTTCGGGCGAAGAGCGGAGCATAAGCTTGGTAAAAAGAGTTCTAAAAGAGAGCCGGCTGGACCATACCCGCATCAAAATTGCTACCATGCCTTATGGTACGGATGCAGCATACACCCTGAAATATGCAGCTAAAAAGGGCGTTACCGACTTTTCGCTATAAGAGGTTGTTCAAAAAGTCATCTTTTCATGACGAAGCAGATCAGGGTGCAGAAGAAACAGGAGGACACAACATTGAAGCCAAAAGCGAAAAAAAGATTAAAAATCACCTTATTAAGTATAGTAACCGTTTTAGTATTGCTGTGTGCAGGGTACATCTATACCCTGGATTACTATCGGGCCGATGACAATGCGGTTGCTGTACTGTCGAGTACAGAGGCGGAGCCTCAGATTGAAAAGAAGGACGATATGTGGATCTTTCATCCAAGTGCCGAGCAGGACAAGGGCGTCGGGTTTATCTTCTATCCGGGCGGGAAAGTAGAGGATAAGGCCTACTCAGTTTTGCTGCAACAACTTTCTCAGCAGGGAATCACCGGCGTCCTGGTTCATATGCCGTTTAACCTGGCCGTATTTGATATCAACGCAGCTGACAAGGTTTATGCTCAATTCCCTGAAATCAAACATTGGGTAATGGGCGGCCATTCTTTGGGCGGCGCAATGGCGAGCAGCTATGCGGTGAAGAATCAGGACCGAATTGAGGGGCTTGTGCTGCTAGGCGCCTACCCGGTGAAGGATAGCGACCTGCCGACGCTTGCGATCTATGGAAGCGAAGATAAGGTGTTGAATAAATCCAAGTTGTCCGCTTCTTTGAATCCATATGTCATCGAAGGCGGCAATCACGCCCAATTCGGTAATTACGGCGCTCAGAAGGACGATGGCGAAGCAACTATAACTCGGGAAGAGCAGCAACGGGTAGCGGTGGAGGAAATTACTAAGTTCATCGTGGACGCGACGAAATAAAGGGTACCGGAATGACCGTGGGGGAAATAAAAAAAGAAGTTGTAAATCAGATCCAGTTGTGTTATATTTAGTTTATTGGAATTTCGACCTGAGATCACATATTGTAGAGGGTTATGATTTTGATTATGTAACCTTGTACAATATGTGATTTTTTTTTGGGATTTGAAGATCATGTAATAATGAAAATATGGAGGTAATTGATCATGGAACAAGGAACAGTAAAGTGGTTTAATGCAGACAAAGGCTTTGGTTTTATCGAGGTTGAAGGCGGAGGCGACGTATTCGTGCACTTCAGCGCCATTGTTAGCGAAGGCTTCAAATCGTTGGACGAAGGTCAACGCGTTGAATTTAATGTAGTACAAGGCAATCGTGGCCCGCAGGCCGAGAATGTTGTTAAACTATAAGATTGCTGTTAAAAGGTCCCAAACATCGTTTTGGGGCCTTTTTTTTACTCATTATTCCAGAAGAGAAAGAGGGATGCTGTTTGTATTATTCACGGAAAAGACAGATGATTGATCTTCCAGAGGAAATGACAATGATATGGTCTTGCACCAATAAAGAGTGCAACGGATGGATGAGGAACAACTTCGTTTTTTCGATTCAGCCGATCTGTGGCCAATGCAATTCCCTCATGGAGAAGGGTGAGAAAGTACTGCCGATTCTGGCTAATACAAGTCCTAATCAGACAAAGTCTTAAATACTATTAACATACGTAGAAACGTGGGTAGCGTTGCCTTCGGACAGGGGTGCAACCCCCCTCGCCTCCATTACACAGAAAAGGGTGTCTCAAAAGTCATGAATAGATGACGATAGGAGACCCCTTTTTCGCTATTTGAACTTAGACAGTACACCCCTTATTCCGATACAATGAAATCAGTCGAACCGGAAAGTAATGAAGAGAAAACGGTAAGATCTGAAAGGGGGAACATAACGCATGCCGAACCGCATTCTGCTCGTAGAGGATGACCGGGAAATTAGCCAGTTAATCGAAAGCCATCTGACACAGGAGAACTACATCGTATGTACGGCATTCGACGGTGATGAAGCCAGCGCTCTTTTTCAAAGAGAGAAGTTTGATCTTATATTGCTTGATTTAATGCTCCCTAAGTTGAATGGAATGGAGCTGCTAAAACGGATACGCGAAACTAGCGTGGTTCCGGTCTTGATCATATCTGCAAAAGACAGTGACCTCGACAAGGTGATGGGTCTTGGCTTTGGCGCGGATGATTATTTGAACAAACCTTTCTCCATGGCGGTATTAACCGCTAGAGTGCAGGCTGCGATTCGCAGAGCCACTCAATATATCCAAACAGATAATAGCCATCAAGAAGACCCCCGAACCATTCAGTTTAAAGATCTGATTCTTGATTTGCATTTGTTCTCCGTACAGGTCAGGGGGCAGGTCATACAGCTCACTTCCAAGGAGTTTCAAATCTTGAAACTGTTTCTGTCCTATCCGTCGAGGGTGTTCACCAAAGAGCAAATCTATCAATTGATTTGGGAAGATGATTATTTAGGAAATGAAAATGCCATCAATGTACATATTCGGAGACTCCGAGAAAAAATAGAAGAGGATCCTTCAAGCCCTCAATATATTCGGACCATTTGGGGTATCGGATATAAACTGGGGGATTAGGTCATGATTGTTCTTTTGTGCCTGATCATTGGCGTTATGGCCGTGACGATAGTTTGGTTATCTTACTCCAGAAGAAAATTAAACCAGAATATAGATGAAATTGCGGACAAAATAACCGAGATCATCCAGGATGAAACGGACGAGAAGGTGCTCATCCAAACCGATCAGCTCAAGATTCAACAGCTACTCATTCAAATCAACCGTCTATTGTTCCATAAGCAGAAGGTGATTGCGGATTATGCGAAAACTCAAGAGAGCATGAAGAAGATGATATCCAACATGTCTCATGATTTAAAGACTCCTTTGACGGTCATTCTGGGATATGCGGAAAAACTGAATCAAGAGCAGCCGATGACCCAAGAGGAACAGAAGTATGTTGTTATGCGGCTGAACCATAAAGTAAATAGTCTGGTCGGTTTGCTGAATCAATTTTTTGACCTGGTAAAAATCGAGTCGGAAGATTATGAAATCCCTTTAAGCAAAATATCGCTCAACGAGATTTGCCGGCAAATCGTGCTTGAATTTTATGACCTGCTTTCCTCTAAGGGGCTTCGGGTAGAGATTGAGATTCCGGAACAGCCCATCTATATTTTCGGCAATGAGCAGGCGATGCATCGAATACTCAGTAATTTAATCTCCAATTCGATCCGGTATGGAAGCGATGGCGGCGTGTTTGGTTTGACCCTTCGGGAAGAAGGAGAATTCGTTGCGGTAGATGTGTGGGATCGCGGTAAAGGGATTGCCGAGGCGAACCAGGACCGCGTATTCGAAAGGCTCTACACCCTGGATGATGCGCGGAATCCGCAATTTCAGGGAAGCGGTCTGGGGCTAAGCATTTCCAAACGCTTAACGGAAGGGATGAAGGGGACGATTACCCTCAATAGTTCCCCTTTTGAGAAAACGACCTTCACCTGCAAGTTTAAACAAATGAAATTATGAACCTTACTGCGAAGAGATGTTCTGCTGAACGTCTCTTTTTTTATCGCCGAAAGAAACATGTAAGGAATGAGAAAGAAAAAAACGCAATTTTTAAATTATTATAAGAGTAACAAATGAAGACGATATGAAAAATACGGGAGGTTCGGCAAAATGAATAACATCCTTCAAACGTATGATCTCACTAAGAGAATAAACGGAAAGACAATCATATCCGGTGTTAATCTTCATGTAAAACAAGGCGATATCTACGGGCTGCTCGGCTCCAACGGCGCCGGGAAAACGACGATTATGAAAATGCTCACCGGGCTCATCATCCCGACTTCCGGAGAGATCATGCTGTTTGGCAAGAAGCTTACGGAAGATACCAAGGAAGGCTTGAAACGCATGGGCAGTATTATTGAATATCCCATCTTCTTCGAGCACCTAACGGCAATGGAGAACCTGCAGATTCATTGTGAATACCTGGGGTTTTACGATAAACAGGCGATTCTCCAAACTCTGGAGATGGTCCAATTGCAAGGAAACGAAAATAAGAAGGTGAAGGAATTTTCACTCGGTATGAAGCAGCGGCTAGGGATTGTGCGGGCTGCGATTACGAAGCCGGAACTGATTGTGCTGGATGAACCAACGAATGGCCTGGATCCGATCGGCATTAAAGACATGAGAGATTTAATTCGGTCACTGAACAAGGAGTACGGCATCACCTTCCTCCTCTCCAGCCACATATTAGGCGAAATTGAACAGGTGGCGGGCAGAATCGGCGTCGTTCAATCAGGCAAGCTGGTTGATGAGGTGGCAATCTCGGATATCCGTCAGCAGCGGAGCGATTATATTGAACTTGCGACGTCCCATGTGCAGAAAACAGCCTACCTGCTGGAGCATGAGCTTCATATGACCAATATAAAAATAGTTCAGGGCGAGAAAATACGAATCTATGATGCAGGAGCATCTATCGGAGAGATTTCTAAAGTGTTGATCTCCCATGAGATTGAAATCCAGGGGATTCAGAAGCATTCAAGCACGCTGGAGGATTATTTCTATAATCAATTCCAAGGAGGGGATAAAGTTGGTTAAGCTGATGGAGCTGGAGTGGAGGAAATTAGAACGAAATAAAGTGATCGGGGAAGTGCTTATTTATTGGATAATTATCATGTTTATGCCGACCTTTTTTCTTACCGTTGTATTTGCCGACGATCCCATGATTGCGTTCGGACGGAGTTATTCCGATGCAATTCACCTCATGCTGCCGATTCAAATGGGATTCCTATTGTTCGGGGCCTCTCTGATCAATCATGTATTCATAGAAGAGTATAAGAACAAGACGATCGCCCTTTCCTTCGGGTATCCGATCAGCCGGAAAAAGTTGGTTCAGGCGAAGGCGATGTTCATTGCCGTGGCGGTCTTCTTCTGCACGCTGGTATCCTTTGTTCTGTCAGGGATTACTACCTACGTGCTCGATCAGATGATGGGTGTCATTAACGGTGAGCCCACGTTGGCGGATTTTATGACTTATGCGATCCGGGCGGTTACTCATTCCATGGTTATCGCACTGGCCAGCTTGATCCCGCTATTCTGGTTCGGGCTTTGGAAAAGACTGGTCATCCCCACGGTCATCTGTGCCATTGTTCTTATGCAGCTCCCTACGATTCTCAGTATGCTTAGGGTTACGCTGAATCTGGACATTGTTTATGCGATCATTAGTCTTCTGGGCATGGCCAGCGTATACCTGTCCGTTAAATTGGTGAATCGATTAGGGGATCAGTAGCACGTAGCATTCGAAAAGTTATTCCTTTAATTTTGTAAATGTGTTCCCACACTGCGAACATTTTACTTCATATGAATTCCCCAGCGGGATATTTCCGACTAGGCTGACTGTCTCATGCCCGCATGTTGTGCATGCGGCCACATCAAAGTGGTAATTGCGCGGCGTGAAATTAGTCCGGTTGTACCCGCTGCATATGCATTTTCTATTTACGATGGTATATAGCGTATTCAGATCCGTGATCCACTCGGTTTTCCACTGTTCATAGGTGTCGAATTCTTCCTTCGTGATCCGGTAATATTCCGGGGTATCTGCTATTCCGGTCAGGATTTCAAAAACGTACACACCTTCCAAAATTCCGACGCTCTGATAGGGACCTTCTTTTAACCTCTCATAGTTTTTATAATCCATAACAACAATCCTTCATATTATAATAAGTTTAGGTAGTGTTATGATTATAACAAATTAATATTGGCAGAAGTTACTGGTAAAGAGCTGAGAGGAAGGTCCGAATATGTCAGAAGCAGCGCAAGTTTTCAGAGCAACCGAGAACCATGTAAAAATCATTGGAAGAACCTACGGGCACAACGATGTCCTTTGGCTGGCTTTGTCGGGCGGCGGAGTGGAGTTTTCTTTTTACGGTAAAAAAGCGGAAATCACCATAAAAGGCGATCCTATTGCGACCAGCGGAAATAATGAGGCACGAATCGGCATCTATGTAAACGGAAACCGGGTTATTGATGACATGGTGAAGCAACCCGTGAAAAAGTATACTGCATTCGAAAGCGATACGGATCAACACGTGACCATTAGAGTCATTAAACTATCGGAAGCGGCCATGTCGACGGTGGGGATTCAGGAGATCGTGGTTGATGCCAAAGAGGGGATTAAGCCCACTCCGGCAAACGAACACAAAATTGAATTTATCGGCGATTCCATTACTTGCGGATATGGGGTGGACGATGACAATGTGTCCGGTACTTTCACCACGGCGACGGAAGACGTCACGAAGACCTACGCTTATCTGGCAGCTGAGCAGCTTCAGGCCGATTACAGCATGGTTTCGTTCAGTGGTTACGGCATTATTTCAGGGTACACGGAAAACGGCGAAAAGCTCCTCACCCATCTCGTTCCGGATTACTACGAAAAGGTAGGCAAATCCGAAGGGAAATTTGACGGCACCCTGGTGCCTCAATCTCTTAGCTGGGATTTCAATAAATTTGTACCTGATCTGATCGTCGTGAATCTGGGGACAAATGATGATTCCTACACTGAGGATGACCCCGAGAAACAGGCCGATTACGTGAAGCAGTACGTAGAATTCCTGAAAATGATCAGATCCAATAACCCGGAAGCCACCATCCTCTGTACACTTGGGATTATGAGAGACAGACTGTATCCTTTTGTTGAACAAGCGGCTAAGGACTATATGAAAGAAACGGGCGATACGAAAATCTCGGCCATGCGGTTTGATATGCAGTCTGAAGCGGACGGTTATGTCGTTAATTTCCACCCCTCGGAAGTGACTCATCGGAAGGCTGCGGAGAAGCTGGTGGCGGAGGTTAAGGAAGTAATGGGTTGGTAATTCCCTAATCACTCAGTTATAAATCATTGTAAAACGAGAGTGCTCTCTTTATAATAAAAGAGAATACTCTCGTTTATTTTTTGGAGGGAAGGACATCTTCATGCCTAAAATTACACAACAACAAAAAGAAGCTATCCGAATGGACATTTTGAATTCAGCACGACATGTTTTTATAGAAAAGGGATATGAAGCCACTTCTATGAGCGATATTGTGATCAGCTCTAGTAGAAGCTTCGGAGGTGTGTACTTATATTATTCCGGTAAGGAGGATGTTTTTCTTGATCTGCTTCGCCGGGAGTATGAGAACATGGCGCTGGATTTTGTATTAGAAGAACAGAGCAGTGCGTGGAACACATTTGTGCAGTTCATTAAGGGACAAGAAAAACGGGTTAGAGAGGCGAATACCGGGTTAGCCCCCTGCCTGTATGAATATTTTATCGTGGGTCGCAGAGAAGATCATCGTCGCAAGCTAATTGAAGAACGGTCCCAGTCCGTGTACGGAGCTCTTTTTGACTTTATCAATAATGGAGTTCAGAGAGGGGACTTTCATCCTGCTCAGCCTCTGGATGTTTTCGTTCATTGGCTCATTTCGTTACTTGAAGGACTTTATATTGAGAGTATTATTAATGGTTTTGAAAATATAGAATTGTCCCAGCAATTTGAGTTGTTATTAACGGTTTGCCACTCCATACTTATGCCCTCCGGGCTGGAGGGTAATGTATGACGAGTACGAGACGGAATGATTTGTCCGTATTTAAAAGCGTAGCAGGGGCCGGGCTGTTTATGAATACATATGATAAATTGATGGAATATTGGCCAAGTCCGTATGAAACGATGGAGATCCAAACCGAATTTGGGGTTTGCCATGTGATCGTTAGTGGACCCGAAGACGGGGAGACCGTCCTGATGTTTCATGGGATGACGAGTAATTCATCGATGTGGTACCCGACTATTGAAGCACTGAGGGACTTTCGAGTCTATTGTATCGATACGCCGGGGGATTTTGGCAAAAGCAGGGTTGCTAAACGTATTAGCACCCTGGAAGATGCTGTTCACTGGATGGATCAAGTTCTAGACGCGCTTGGGCTTGCTAAGACGACATTCATCGGCCACTCGATGGGGGGTTGGTTTTGTTCGAATTATGCTACAAGCAGACCGGAACGAATCGAGCGGTTAATTCTGATTGCTCCAGTGGCGACATTTTTGCCAGTCCCCTTTCTGAAATTTCTCATAAAAGTCTACCCAGCCATGCTGTGGCCCAAGCCTGATCGAATTCGGAGAGCGTGGGATTGGTTTTGTAAGAAGGGGTACTCTCTTCCTCCGCAAGTGATGGACATGGTCATATCAGCCTATACGCATGGTCGCTCGCAGCTTCCGGTTGTCCCTCGTGTCATTGAGAAAGAAGCTTGGAGCGGGATTTCGGCACCGGTACTCTTTCTGGTCGGAGATGAAGAGAAAATTTACGATGCAGAGAACGTGTTGAAATGTGTCAGAGAAACGTTGCCTGATTCAGAGGTCGTGTTGATTAATGGAGCAGGGCACTGCCTTATCCTGGAGCAAAAATCATCGGTGAACGAAGCTATTCGTAGATTTATGATTAAAGCGAGAACTTATAAGTAAAACATATCGGGCGGCGGGTGAATTCCCTAGCCTAAAGTCTAGGTTCAGACACCCCTTAAGACGGTTATGTCAGGCAAATAAGGCAGATATAATGGGTTTATAACTCAGAACGTGACTTATGAAGCCAAAAGGAGTGTTTGAAAATGAAGGCAACAGAAGCGACTGCGGCGTCGCGGGCAGGAAAGGTAAATTGGGTGCTTTTTAATCCCAAAACCTATGCCACGATTCTCTATTTATTGATCTCTCTCCCGTTAGGGATTATTTATTTTACGGTAGCACTTACGGGACTTACCTTATCCATCGGTTTAATTCCGATATTTATCGGAATCCCGCTATTCTTTGGAGTAGCCAAGCTGTTGAATGGGATTGTGACTTTTGAACAAAGCATGATTCGGCATATTTTAGGTTTACCTGCTCCATCTGTTTCACACATTTCCAAACAACAGACGGAAGCCGGGCAGAACTGGTTTATGCGGATGGTTAAAGCTTTCGATGGCGGGCTATTCATACGAAATCTGCTGCTCGTATTCTCGAGATTCGTAACGGGCATTGTATTTTTTGCTATTATGGTAACCGTGCTTGCACTGGGATTAGGATTCATTGCTCTTCCGGCCGTGCATATCATATTGATGAATGAAATGAAGCTCGATATCTTAGAAAATAGCTTGTTCAGTTATTTCCATATCGATTGGACTTATAACCAGCAATATCTGCTTTACGTAGGCGTAGGCCTTGTCCTCTTCTGGATCGCGCTGCGCGTCGTAAATGGCCTTATGCAAGTTCAACGTAGGATTATGTATGTGGACGAGGCTTATCAGCAGTCGAATGTACCTATGGAAGCAGAAATGTATGCGTCCGTTCCGTCGCAATATTATGAGTATGAAGAGGGTCAGTCCATTCAAGGGATGGTGCAGGCGGCGCATAGACAGGTTTAGGGGCTGTATAAAATGGGGAAGACACTTGCGGATGCAGGTGTCTTTTTTATTCCAGAATAAGGGTATTTCATGTTGAATAAAAATACGAAGACAAAGTCAAGAGGTTTGAGATGTAGTCGGAAGCGGACGGTTACATAGTTAAATTTCAGTTTTCGACAGCTGAGAAGCTAGTGGTAGAGCTTAAGCTTAAGGATGTCATGGGGTAGGAGTGAGGTTTAAAATAAGAAGGGAAGACAGGGATAATTCGAACTGCTTAAAATAAATTACAAATGACAAGAGGTTTCTAATAGTATTTTGTCGAAAGTGGATATACCAGGACATTTGAACTATTGAGTTATAATAACTGTTTACTTAATTTCCCTTACTATTAGAAACTATGTGGAGGAATCACATGGAAGCCACGAATAGAGAATATTTTATTGATGTATTGAAACGATGCAAACAATCTTCAATGGAAGCTGTTGAAAATCTGGAGCAATTTAGTTCATTTAAAAAATATATGCATGTACAGCGCCCTGTAGAGCTTGAGTTAGAGAAGTATATTAACGATGCCTTCACTTCTCAGAGTGCGCAGTTAATTTTAGTCTGTGGTGGAGTTGGCGATGGTAAGTCACATATCCTATCCTATTTAAAGGATAAGTATCCATTTTTAAATGATTCAGATGCATTTTATTTGCATAATGATGCTACGGAAAGTTTTTCACCTCGGAAAACATCCATTGAAACCTTGGCTGCTGTTTTAGAACCTTTTTCAGATGAAGGCCTCCAATATGGCGGGACCAAAAGTATTGTGTTGGCCATTAATTTAGGAGCGTTAAACAATTTTATTGACTCGGAACATGGCAGCGCTTTTTCACGATTAAGAGATTTTGTACACAAAAAGCGTATTCTTGAATCGGTCATTGCTGAAGAAGCTACAGCAGATGATCGTGTTTTCAAGTATGTCAACTTCAGTGATTACCATTTGTATCAATTGACCGAGCAAGGACCGAAATCAGATTATATTAAAGGTCTATTTCAAAAAATTACGCAGAAAACGGAGGATAACCCATTTTATCGGGCTTATCTTTATGATTATGAGAATGATCGTGACATAGCCCTAAGAAACCCGGTAATTCAAAATTATGAATTATTTCAACATGAAGATGTACAAGATAAAATAATAGATTTACTCATTCAGGCTATGATAAAGGAAAAGTTGATCATTTCTACTCGAGGACTATTGGATTTTATTTATAACATATTAGTCCCAGCATCTATGGAGAATATGGATCACTTGCTAATTAAGAAGTTTATACAGGAACTAGATTTTAGAGATTATACCTCATCGTTATTGCCTTTTCAATTATTCGAAAAAAAGGATGCCTCATCGATTCATCAAGCGATCCATCAAATTAATCCAACACGGATTCGAACGGAGAAAATGGACCAATATTTCATTGAATTTAAATCCCGTAAGGACGGGGCGTATTTATTTTCAAAGTATATAGATATTAACAGGCTGCCCTATTTTGCAAAATCATTCTTGAATAATTCGCCATGGAGAAATCCAGAAGGCAAAGAACAGCAAATCTATAGAAAATCGCTCATTAAATTATTTGTTTACCTATACTATTTGATTCCAAAGACAGAGCACAGCTCTTTTACGGATTCGACATACCAGCAATTTATGAAATATCTGTACTATTGGAACAAACGCGAATGGAGTAAACTTGCTAAGCTGTATCGTGATGATGTTAGAGAGGCCATTTATAAATGGAACGGTGAAGGCAACGGAGACTTGATCTATGTTCAAATTGGGCAACCGCAAACTCAGTATTACGCTTTGCAAAAGCTCGAGATTGAGCCATATGTGGTCCGAACCCTCTCCTTACCTAACGAAATATTATTAAAATTTTTAACAATGATGCATCTACAGTTTAAAACCAAAAATTCCAACGATATTGCAGCAATCGATATTGATTATACGCTTTACTCATTCCTTGTTCGGATCAACAAAGGTTATCGGCCAAATAAGAAAGATAAGTTTCAATTTATTAAATTTGTAGAATTCATTGAAATGCTTAGCGAATTCGGAAACAACAAGGAAGAAATCGTTTTTGAAAGTAAACAGTTTGGAAAAACAACCCGTTACCGATTAAAGTATGACGAAACGTTCGACCAATATTCATTCATGGAGATGTAGAAGACAATGAGCTACTCTATAAATCTTGATCTTATTCGAGAAAAGTTTAAATTCGATTCTTCACTAAGACATAATCCCAAAATGGGAATCGAAATTTTACCTTATAACACAAAATTTAAAGACACCCAGTACAATTTTAGAGAAGTCGTTGGTGAATTTATACGACTAGTGGGCCAAAAAAAGTCGCCTGAAGTCGTGGATACTGATGATTTAATAAGTACCGTCTTAAATAAAATCGATTTCGAAAATGTGAGCCAACGAAGCGAATTTAAACAAATGGTCAAAACATTGTTCTTAGATGACCATGGACAGCTATATTTATTTCATCCACAAACCTTGTACTATATAAATACCGTTGAGAGTGAAAATAAAAAGCTGGCCTCATTCCTTTACGATGTTTTATGGAAACAAGAAGAGTCCTGGACAGTTGAGTCTATTCCAGGAGAATCCATTGATCTGATGAGTGACTTGCTTTTCAAATCACTTCCTGAACTTGAGGTAGCTCCTAAAACTGCAAAAAGTTATACGGATATGATACCCGGCATTTCAGATTTATTTGTAAAGGATTTCAGATGGCTGGCAACTAAAAGTGAATTATTTACATTGCAGGTCGAGAAGTTGATCTCTTATTACTATTTCTTTTACGTTACACAACTTGCTTTGCGCAATGAGATGATGTTTAACCATTTTGAAAAAGGAATTAAACCTGTATATTTTACTTTCGAAGAAGAAGAGAAGCTATCAAAAACACGAGTCAGTTATGAATTTGGTTGGCGGAGTCTAGAAAGGTCAGTAAATCGATTGTTTTCTCATGTGAATTTATTGAAAATGTTAAATCTACCGTCTGACTCAATCAATGAGTTTCTGACATATCGAGAGATTGCAGATCGGGTCGGCGTTATGAGTGAAGATGAACAAAAAATACTTGAGCAGGATGTTGACACTTTAATTGATGAATACAAGAAAAAGTTGTCAGGGGATAGTAAATGGGACCTTTTGGGCAGCTTTAAACAGCCTTATCAAATTTCAGCGTTGAATAAGCTGTATTTATTATTACAAATGATTGATCATCAATTCAATCAAACCAGTCGATCTAAGCCATATAACGAATATAAACATTGGTTTGTTCATTTCTGCCAGAGAAGTTTTCTGAAATCGCGGGGTAGATCAGGTAAGATGCTAATTTTAGACACGGACTATTTATTATTCTTAACCAAAATAATGATTAAAGATGAACCCAAAATACGATTGAAAAAGCTTTTTGAAGAATTTGAGGTTAGAGGCATTATTTTTGATAGGGATACTCAAACTGCAATCATTGAATATTTTGAGAAACTAAATCTTTTAGAGAAAAAAAGTGATAGCGGGGATGCCATATATGTCAAAGCATTTTTATGATTATCTAGCGGGACGAATCCACGACTTTTTTAATCGTATAAATATTAAGCCGGGAGAAAAGTACCATATACAATTTGAACGTACAGAGCAAGTTCATGACCTCGTTAATCAAGTTAGTAAACTTGATAACATCGAAACGTTTTATATGGATACAGAAGATGGTGATTACCAATCTTTCTGTATTGTTTGTCCTACAGCTAAGGTATTGATTGCCTCAAATATTAAAGAAATAACACCTGACTTTTTAACTACGCTTCGAAATAAAGTGGGGACAGACGAAGCAATTTTTAAAGATAAGGCCATGTTGCTTATCCATAACTCGAACTTGGATAGCTTAGTTCAAGGGATGACTTCTTTTTCGAAGGAAGGAATGCCATTTCATATTCAATCTATTGAATCAAACTTGCAAGAAATGATGGACAATTCTCGTCTATCAAACGTAGAAAAGTTAATTCTAAAATTTTCTATGAGATCGAATAAAGATCAAAAAGGGCTCCATGAACAAATTACTTTGTTTGATTATGAACATATACTCACTGCTTTGAATGAGGAGAAGCTCGAAGCTACGGACTATAAGAAGTTCGGTTTATTTTATGATTCGGAACTATTTAACACTCCTATGTCCGAAAAAAAAATTAATGAACGATTAAAAGATAACCAGGTTCTTTTTTCCGATGTTGATATGATCCATCAGTATGGTCCAGTTGATATCGGGTTAGAGCGACACTTTGACGATCATGGAGTAAAGATACTAAATGATGTGGATTGGCAAAATGTTGATTTTGGAGTTGTAAGACGTTCTAATCAGAAAAAACTCGAGGGCAAAGGATTAGAGTATATCGAGCCGAATAAGAAAGTTACCCTCGAAGGTATGTCTTATTGGGAAAAAGCCGATGGTGAAACCAAAAGTAAGCAGAGGAAAAGAAATATTATCGTGTTTAATCCGGATCAACTTCGAACTATTACCCTTGAATTACCCTTCAATGACTTCATAAAAAATGATTACATTGATTGTGTATTCAAACATAAAATAGAGGCGGAGCAATCGGGCAAAAAAATAAAAGTTAAACTGAATCATGAACCCGGCGAGACAAGTTTCTATGGAGTTAAGTATAAAACTGAGGTTTCCCCTGCGTATGAGTTTAGAATAGCTGTAGTGGAAACATCAGAAAAATTGCTCCATTCCATTCAAACCTCTTACACCATAAATTTATCGAAGTCTAAAGGCTCATGCATTTTGATTAATTCTGATGATGAACAATGGATAATAAATAAAGGTGGCCTAGAAGTTAAAAAGGTTCAATTAGGCGACAACGTACAGGAAAACCAATTTGAAATGACGGACGAAAATGAATTGGTGATTCTAAAAAGCATGGACAATTCGAATGAAGAAGACTTGCTTTTCTTCCACGTTCAATTACCAGATACAAACATTCCGTTTGCTGTTCAAGATGTGGTGGAACGTCCAATACCTATTGGCGGCTTCTCGATTTGGAAATTAAAACGCGAAAAGCAAGAGCATTTTGTGTACCGCATTGAAAACGAAAAAATGAAAATCATTCAAGGAACGCGTGAAACATATGCGCAAGGGGAATTCAAAAGAAACTTAGAACGTGAACTGAAAATGATTGAATCCAATCATTTGTATTTTATTGAAGAATCAGGAGATATATTACCTGAAGGGATTACAATTTCTGAACCAATTAAGGAAGCCTACACAGATCTCCTTAGATTCTTCAGGGCAAACCAATTACTACCAAGTTTGGCCTTTTATGATGAGGAATACACTGAATTAGCAAAGAAATATGTAAACATTTATTTAGAGGAATTAAGCAAGCTTACAAATGGGCAGTCGTTAGACCAAACTCAACGAGATCTTGCTTTAATTGGAACGATTCGTAAAGGATTGAAGGACCCTGAATGGTTGTTTACACCATTACATCCTTTAAACCTAGCGTATCAATTACAATTAAATGAGTTACTTGGTGCAGAGGTAATCAATGATGAGTTGCTTCGCTCGCTCAAACCAACGAATTTACTACCCTATGTTACTTTTAATTCAACGTTGTACAAAGCGATCGAGCAAAATGATTCATTTGAGTGGACGTCTTATGTTGACCAAAACCTTCCAAGGTTGGAATCATCTAAGTTATTTATTAGTAAATTGGTCCAGGAGAAAATCGAAGAGTTTACAGAACACTTCTCCTATTTATTTGAATTAGACTATAGAGCTCCATTGAAAATCAATACTATTAATATGGGCGATTGCAGAGAGATTCTTCATGGCCTATTCGAATACTACAAGAAACAACTAAAAGGCAATGTAGAAAAGACAGATTTGTTGCCCATCGAACTTCATATTTATGCTGACAAAGGGATTGATAATGTATTTGAGGAAATGTCCCAGTATTCAGATGCCGAGGAAATCGCAGCAATTTTTAATTTGAAATTAGAGTTAGATGGCTATCATCCTGAAGAAGTTTTAAACATATTCCGGAATCAAGTTAAGTTTTATTCGCAAGATATTGAATCTAATGCATACGAGTACTGCCATATTTCTTTTTATCAGATGAGCAAGATCGAGCAAGTAGCTACGAGCAATTCATCTGAAATGATTACGGGAGTCTCACTTTTTGGTCTTGTTTCGGGTGTGCCTTCAATCTTTATCAATGAAGACTACAAAACCGGATTTGGTACGAAATACTATCCAAAATCTGATCTTCCACTGCTATCAATTGTTCCTAAACTGAATTCATTACTACGGGTTGCCCGTACATTGGATAATTACCAAGATAATATGAATATTGTCACTGCAATTTCTGCAGACCATAAACAAAAACTAGATGCAGTGTATGATTCATCGCACTGGGTTACCTTCGTTGAACCTAAAGTAGACTTGAGCTTCTTTAAAAATAATGATACCCAAAAGGATTTACTAGTGATCCATTATAGCGATCAATATACTTCGTCTAGCGGTTTTGACGCCATTACCGTCACGAGACGTTCCAAACAATATGAACGACTCATTGAAGAGTTTCTAGCGTACCAGAATATAACTTGCAAAAAAGAAGATTTACCGCGCATCATTAATTTCTTTAATGCAATTAATGGTAATTGGCTACTGCGCTTACTAGCACAAAAAAATCAATTTCCGAGAGAAAAAATCAGCATCTTATCTGCGGTTAAGTTGGCTTTAGCTTCTTTATTTCATGAGAAAATTATTTGGATACCGATTTCCATGGAGGAAATTTTGAGGATCTCGGGCGGAACAGGATTGAAGCAAGCAGAAGGCCTATTCTCAGCAAGAAATCTTGGCCGATTTGGCTCCTACAGTGATGATTTATTAATGATTGGTATTGAAGAAAAAGAAAATCAACTGAAAGTTCATTTCTATCCGATTGAAGTTAAAATTGGAAACAATCCTACAGGCGTATATGAAAAGGCCATCTTACAAGTTAAAGAAACCAAAAGCCTGTTGATGAATTTCTTAACCGAAAACAACTTTAAATCCAAGCTGTATCGGAACTTCTTTATTCAATTAGCCATTGCTAGTGCTGAGAAAATGAAGCTTTACTCTATATGGTCTGAGCAGTCTTGGGATAAAATAACTGATAGTTTTTTTCGGGAAAAGTTAGTAAATGATGATTATTTAATTAGTAACTCCTTAGAAGAATATATAGGCCAAGGGGCAGTTATTTCGTTTAAAAAAGATATCGTGTTTACGAATATTAAGAAAACCGATAGCGTTCTAGTATTTGATTATCCAGAGAAGAGTGGTTTTGACTTGATTATTAAATCTGTAGAAGACATAAAAGGTCATGTACAGAGTAATGAAGGAGATTTACCTGCGGACCAGTTGCTTTCAAATTTGTATAAGCAAGAGCGTTCGTATGGCAAGTCTGAAGAGGAAGGGGATACTCCTCTTCCTTTAGTCGAGGAAGAAAAAAAGTCCTACCAAGAGGAGGGGTATGACGAAGTTGCTGTTACAAAAGTTGAACGTCTAGTCAAAGAACAAGCCCCGACAAAACCTTTGGAAATTTTGTTTGGACATAATGCGCAAAATGGGCAAGAAGTTAAGTGGCTTCCGACGACAACGGATAAAGTGATGCATACGAATACGGGAATTATTGGGACAATGGGAACAGGAAAAACGCAATTTACAAAGTCCTTAATTACCCAATTAAGCCGAAATAGTAGAGATAATGTGCATAGCACTCCTATTAGTATATTGATTTTTGATTATAAAGGCGACTATATCAAGCCTGAGTTTGTAGATGCTACAAATGCTAAGGTCTATGATCTGTATCATCTGCCGTATAATCCATTGTCTTTGTACATTACTCAACCAATTAGGCCCCTATTACCAATGCATACAAGTAACTCACTAACGGATACAATTGCAAGAGCATACAATTTAGGGCAAGTTCAATCGATTACTTTAAAAGACTTGATTATGGAGGCATACTCTAATAAGGGTATTCACAAGGCAGATTCATCAACTTGGGAGAAGCCTGCACCAACTCTAAATGATGTTTACAATTTGTATGCGAGTCGTGATGATGTCAAAATTGATAGTCTCTATGCTGCGCTTAAAGAATTAAGTGATACCGAGGTCTTTGAACCTGATGCTAGTCAAACAATCCCTTTATTCGAAATGATTGATGGAATAACGGTAATCAACCTTTCTGGCTTTAATGAAAGTATTCAGAATCTTGTAGTATCGATTACATTAGATGTATTTTACAATCAAATGCAAATGCAAGGGCATAGCGCTATTGAAGGAACATATCGTGAGATTACTAGAATGATCCTTGTGGATGAGGCGGATAATTTCCTAAGCAAAAACTTTACTTCAATTAAGAAGATTCTAAAAGAAGGTAGAGAGTATGGAGTAGGGACCATTTTGTCTACGCAATTCTTGAGTCACTTCTCAACTTCAGATAATGATTATGCTAATTATATTCTGACATGGATCGTTCACAATGTTTCTGAGATGTCTGCGAAAGAAATTCGCATGGTATTTAGCGCACAAAACAAAGTTGAGGAAGAAAATATTATGAATCGTATTAAATCGCTGCAGAAACATTATAGTATTGTGAAGATTGGATCTGAGCAGCTAGTATGGATGAGAGATCGGGCGTTCTGGGAATTGTGCAAGTAAATAATATTTATTTAAGCTGTATAAATTTCCTGAATTTATACAGCTGTTTTCTATCTAAATTTATTGTTTATGGAGGCTTAAGATGTCTAAAAAAGATAAGATAAAAGCAGTTGTATATTATTGGAATACGAAAAATTGTTACACTGGCTTTATGACATATAATGAGGTGAAGAAATATGTGAATATTGTCAGAGACCAATCTATGAATCGTGTAATTAATGATGCGAGTGTAGATCTGATTGTTAAATATATGAAGAGTGAGGGAGAGGAAATCTTTTTTCCGCCTGTAATAATGAATTCTTCAACTAAGATTAAATATGATTCGAGCGCAAGTAAAATTGAGTTAGAGGAAGGAAGCCTTACAATAATAGATGGACAGCACAGAATCAAAGCAATAAATGAAATATTGTCTGAACCTGATTACCTTCCAGACTTTGGTCCCAAGAAAATTCCATTTTTAATAATTGAAGAACTTAGTCCAGAAATACATAGAAAGTTATTTCATACAATTAATGATAAAAGCACAAAAGTACAAAATAATGTTTCAGACAGGTTTTCAACTACAACATATAACCTTATTGGCTTAAAGTATGTTTCAGAGAATCTTGAGATTAAAGATCTTATTGAGTGGGAAGGAAAACAATCAAAAGAAAAAATAGTCTATTCACATATGTTAAATTGTATTGAGTTGATGGAGGAATTTCTAGAATCAAAATTTAAAAATACTCTGAATGAATTCGAGGGTATTTTAGTAGAAAATACAAAACATTTTTATAACAATGAAGATTATTATATTTTTTTCAGTGAATTTTGGGACTATATATTTAACAAGCTAAATGAAAAGCCGCAAGATAAGTCTTTTTATGTAAAAGAAATTGCGTTGAGTTACATAACAAAAAAAATGATAGACACGCTTAATAATGAAGCACTAACTGATGATAATAACTCTCTTAAAGGATTGAAAGACAAAGTCAACGATATACTTGATGATTTACTGCCAAAAGAGTTGCTTTTTGATTATGTATTTAGAATAAATAAATCATCTGACTGTAACGAATCTCTGAGTAACTTCTTGAATTGTAACAAGTGGTTATTAAACGGCGGAGTTTCACTAAAAAACAAGTCAACTATCAATAGAGTATTTTCGAAAATTATTCCTAAAATTTTCCTGGACACAGGAGGGTATTTTTCTGTTACTTCTGATAACTATGAGCATTTTAAAATTTTCATAGAAACTATAGATAAACAGATTACCGATTTACTTGCTCAAAATAAAAAAGAAAGGGAGATAATAAGAATGATTAATGAAGATGAAGGTAATCATTTTTACTATGCCGATGAGCAAGCGGCGGCAGATGCAAATTTAAGTGAAACTAAAGAAGAATACTTTTTATCAGAATCCAGAAGCGAAGATACTGTAACCGATAACTCTTAAGAGAATATTAAAAGAAAAGTAAATGAGATGTTATTAACTTTGCTGGAGGCAAAAACGATGAATCATCATCATACACACTTTGTTTTAAAATTCCCACAAATGTATGGAATTGAAACCTTAAAGGAAGTATTAAATTCAGAGGAATTAATTAACATAAATCACCAATTCAATATAGTCGGTGATTTGATATTTTTTTCGATTTATGATATTGATAACAATTCTAGAAAGTATGAAAAAAGCAAAAAAGTAGTTATCAGAACAATAGGAATTATTGAGGGAACATATTTATCTGTGTTATATGACTCTCAAACCGCAGAGTATCTGGAAAGTATATCTTCTTCAATCTATGAACTTGAAAGAAATTTTAGGAATTTAATTGAAATAAAGATGTTAAGAGAAGTTGGACCTATGTGGAAAAATCAATATTTATCAACAGGCGAAAATACCTTTGATCGCCGTACTGGTCGTAAAGATGATATATTTAAATATTTAGCCAATCCACTAGACGATTATAATTTTAAAAATCTAAGTAGTTTTGTTAAAGAGAATATAAGAAAGAATAGAAATGATATTTTAGAAAAGTTGGAGATTATAGATAAGAAGTTAGATAACATTAAAAAAATTAGAAATGGAGGAGAGTTACTAGAGGTTACTGAAGATATTGTTGGGGAATTAAATCATCTAAAAGTTTCGTTAAGTAATACAAATGACTTATTTTCAGAAGATATTTATACCCACATCAAACCTGATCTTGTAGAAGAATGGAATAGAGTATATGATTACAGGAATTTTTGGGCACATAATATTTTTTTAATGACAGAAACAGAATATAGCGAGTATCATCGTCTAAGCCAAAGAATTAACAAAAAGATCACAGTTGAATTGACAATTGATACTTTACTTGATTCCCTAAATTTTAAAGAGTACGATGGTGTAGTCAGATTAACAATTAGTAAATATGAAAATGAAGTTGTTCAATGTGAAATTAAGATAAAGTTTTGTTGTTTGGGTAAATATTTTTATGTGTCTAAGTTAGAATCTGATTACTTAGATATTTATTACTTTTTTTGCGTATTGTTTAAAAAACAACAGAGTTTTATTGAGAAAATAAATAGTACCTATTTTAAAAACCCGTATTTATCCAACATATTTTTTACCCAAAATGAGTTGTTCACTGAATGGTTAGAACAGATTACGGAGGAAGAAATTCAGGAAATAGTAAAATCTCTAACTGAAGAATATAAATTTAGTGTTAAGACTGCAAATCAACCTAGTGAAGGGCTTGTTACAGTAAATGAAGACCATCATAAATTCTTAAAAAAAATATTTTCCTAAATAACAAAAAGACTCGCGTAGTTCGAGTCTTTTTGTTATTTAGGATGTTTAATAATGAAATAATTAAAATACTAACACTTATTTAATCTGTTTGAATAAATCCAGTTGGTTTTCATTGATTTCAGAACTCAACGTAATCCTAATCGTCTGCCGCACTTCTTCAAGTGACTTACCAGCCGCATTTAATACATGACTAGGCTTGCTTGAACTACATGCGGATCCGGAGGAAAGAGCTGCATACGTCGAGAGTTTCTTCAGAAGAAGTTCATTATTGACTCCAACAAATTGAACGCTAATTAACCCCGGAATCTTGTTCTTCTCATCACTATTAAACCTTATCTTGTCCCCTAAATTTGTCTTCAGTATTTCTGTAAGGTATTGTTCTAGTTCATTGAGTCTCTTCACATTACTATCGAGATTCTTACGAGCTAATTCAGCAGCTTTACCTAACCCTACAATATTATGAACCGCTAAAGTTCCGCTACGATAATTATTTTCTTGCCCGCCACCATGAAAAAGAGGAGTTAATCTCGTATAAATTTCCTTGGATTGTTTTCGAATGATCGAAGCTCCTACTCCTTTAGGGCCGCCTATTTTATGACCAGACAAAGATAGGAAACGAATACCGTTGTGCTTATTTAGATTAATAGGAATTTTACCTATAACCTGTGTTGCATCCGTATGAAAGAATAAACTATTTCCTTCAAATATAGATGCAATCTCTTCAATCGGATTTAAAGAACCAATTTCGTTGTTTCCCCACATGATTGAAGTGAATAATGGTTTGTTTTGGTTTACTGTTTCTTTTACCTGATCTGCGTTAACTCTTGCAAACTGATCTACATCTAAGAAATTAACACTGAAATCACGCTCTTCTAAATACTTAAAGGTTTCGATTACAGAAGGGTGCTCAACTTTGGAGGTTAGCAAGAATTTGTTGTTAGGAGCTTGCTTACCATAATAGTCAGCTATACCCTTGATAATCATATTATTACTTTCGGTTGCTCCGCTTGTAAAAACAACCTCGTCAGAATCGCAACCTAATAATTCAGCTACTTGTTCACGTGCATGGGTTACCGCTTTTTTTGCATTCTCTGCCAATGAATAAAACTTACTGGATGGATTACCATACTCCTCTTTAAGATAGGGAAGCATGGCATCAAGAACTTCAGGATGAATTCTTGTGGTTGCACTATTGTCTAAATAGAGCATGAAGTCACCTACTTTCTATTGAAGTAGAAAGGCGCGTATGAATTTTTCATAGTTACCTGCACTTTTATATTCTGCAGCTAGTGTTCTAATTCCGCGTTCTAGATGAGCATTAAAAAATCCAGGAAAATACTCTTCGTCCGAAAGTTCTCTTCCAGCTGCCTGAGTAATTAATGCTCGAAATACATAGTCATACTCGCCAGTTACTGTACTTCGGTTAAGGACTAGTCCGTCAGAAAAGTCTTTTGTAATTGGATCTATTTCTACCCCTGAATTGTTATTTCGTAATGAAAGTACCACAGCATAACGAATAAGAATATTAGGGGTAATTCCGGTAGAAGCTTGAAGCTGTAAAAGTATCTCTTTGGCGTATTTAGATGTTTTTAAAGTAAAATTCATTGGCAGCAATTCTCCCTGGCCATATCAAAATAGTGACCTTTAACAATTTCCGTTTTTTCTTGGCCTTCATTAAATTCAAGCGTGTAGCACCGTGAAGTAATGTTTCTAATGAGCTCATATTGCTCTAAGCCAATTTCAGAGTCCGTTGTGAAAATAAGAACCTGCTCACCACATTTGGGAATAAAGTGTTGTATTAATGCATTTTTATGGTCCAAATCCAGTCGTCCCAAAAGAGTATCGAAAACAAAAGGGAGCTTCCAACCGGATACTTTGAACATTGCCCAAATGACTGTCAACATAAGCATTTCTTTTTCGCCCGCAGAAAGGCGCTCTTTTATGATCTCTTGCTTGTTCTTATTAAAAAGGCGTAGCTCAAATGAAGTATGATCGATATGCATCCGGTCAATGTATGCCTTTTTTCTAAAGATGATGTTGATCATTTTTATAGCCTCATTAGCAACATCATCTAATTTCTTGCGCCATTGTCGTTCTCTGAAACGTCGGCTTATTTTCAGCAGTTTTTCAGTCATTAGGAAAGAGTTCTCGCCTTTATGATACTCGTTAATTTTTTCTTCAAGTTTGTTAGCGAAGGCTTCTTTGGTTTGAATGTTTTCAATCATCATTTGGATTTCGTTTTGGTACTGCTCGCTTAATAACTTTAACTGTTCAACCCTTTGGGTTTTTACTTCTATGTTTTTAAGAAGGTCTTTGAATTCGCTGGATTGATCATTTTTCTCAATTGCTTTTCTGAGTTCGTGAGTCTCTCCTAATAGTTTTGCATTTTCATCAAAAAGAGCAATATAGTCTGAAACTTCTAGAGATTTAACCTGTTTGGATAGACTATGAATTTCACTTTGTTGCTCGAAGGAAGCGCGGTGGATTAATTGAGTTTCCTCAGGTTGAAGCATCTCAAGAATTCCGTCATATAGCTGATTAACGTCTAATCTAGTCTCCACTGAATGGATGTCTGATTGTAGGTTATTTACCAGTTGGTTGAGTTTACTTTTCTCTAGAGCTGAGGCGACAAACTCGAATGATTCATATTGTTTTTCAATCTGAAGCTGACGGTCCACTTCCTCTAGCTGATTACGAGCGATATAGAATGGCAAAGTCGAATTGATAAAGGTTTTAACTTTATCGGTATTCATCCTCCGCTGATTTTCAAATTGATTAACTTTAGTGATCAGTTCTTGTCGCTTTTCTTGAATTAGACCTCCATGAATTTCAAAGTCCTTTTTATCTTTGCGAATAAGGTCAGTTAAGGTTGTGATTTCCTCTTCGTCGTGGGATTGTAACAATGTTAATTCCTCTAGACTTTGCTTAAGTGTAGCAATCTCGAACTCTACTTTATTTAGCTCTTCAATCTCTAGTGCTGCATCAGCATTTTTTTGGGTATATTGAAGGCGGTAGGTTTGTAAATCCTTTTCTAAATTCGCAAATAAATCCAGATTAAAAAGAATTTTTCCTGACTCACTAAGATACTCAGGAATCTTTTCCTCTGATACTATTCTAGAAATATCCTCTCCGTCGAAGAGACACAGTTCGAATAAGCGGGGAGGCATTTCTTCTCGCAACTTATTCTGATAGTCGGAGATCTCCTGAGCGCCAAGATGTTTTCCGTTTCTTTGAACCGAAAAGTATTCTCTGATTTTTTGATTTTTTATTGTCCAGCTACGTACGAGTAAATACTGATTAGGTTCGAATTCTTCAGTTGAAGTGTAATCAAGTGAAATTTGATAGTTTATTTCGCCTTCGTGAAGGGCATGACGATTTAATAATGAACGAATTTTTCGGTAATAAGGTTCATTCTCCGTTACAAAACCGTATGCCATGGACCCGAACAATACAATTCGTAAAGATTCTAAAATTGTAGTTTTACCTGCGCCATTTTTTCCTCCGAGCAGGATTACATTTTGCTGACCGTTTGTCTTAAAATCAAACTTATTCATATCTCCATGATAAGCGCCAATATTTCGGAGAATCAGCTTATTTATTTGCATTGATTATAAATCCACCTTCTATAGATGTAAGAAATCTTGTTTTAATGTTTTATCAAATGCTTGAAATAAACCTCTTCTTACTTTGACGCCCGAGTAGTCTTTTTCGACAGAAATGAGCTGCTTGAGGAGGTTAAGGTTAATGCCTTCTTCTTGACAAAGTGTTTCCAAATCGGTTATTTGATCCTCTTTAAACACAGGACGATCGTCGTGATGCCAATCATGAACTTGGCCCGTTTCTTCTTCAACAATCTTTGGCAAACGATCTTCCCATTGAAGGTCATCATGCCAGTACTTCCGAATAACTTTTAGTTCTTCAAATGTAATGAGTTCAATGGTTGGATCGTGTAGTTCCCGTATCGCTGTTTGAGTGCGTAGTAAATTTCTTAAGATTTCTTCGCGAGCGCTGAGTGTAAAAGGTCCGACACCAAATCGTTTGAAGTTGCCATCGTCATCTTTAACATATATATCGAGATCCTCGATTGTAGCCAGATTAATGTTATTATCTTTAATAAATTGTTTAATATTGGATTTTTCGATATAAGGATATTTCTCAGCTTCGATTTCTTCTTTCGTAACACCGCCTAAATTAGTAGTAAGATAAACCTCTCCATTCATGCGATGTTTCTGTCTTTTGGAACGATCCTCTCTTATCTCAACTAAAAAATTTCTAAAATCATATAGTGGCCGCAGCCAGTCTACACCGTTATTAATAAAACCGCTTAATGCCTTGTCTTCGTTCACGACAGTGCATGTCCAGCAGCCAAAACGGCTGTTTCCACAGGAGCCAGCACTCTCTTTAACTTCTTTATCGACGACAAGTGGACACTCACTACTAGAATCTTGATATAACTGTAGTAATTCATTGTTATCGTCACCCCAAGGGGATTCAAATTGAAGCAGGAATTCCCAAACATCATCGACATTAAAGGAACGAATAGGGGCAAATACAAAAGCATTGCTCAAGGTTGAATGGCGCATTAAGGTTTTGCCTTCAATGGTATGTGATTGCATAACTGCAGCGCGAGTTGAACTTTCGGAATCTCTTACGCCGAGCAGCATGACAACCTCCCCGAATTGATCGACTTTATCCAAGATAAATCGGTTTGCAGGGTCGATTTTAAGTCGATCCGTGCACCATCTGAACTTCTGACGAGGCGTTGGATACCCTTTTCCTATAATAGAGGCCCAAAAGGTTTGCTCTACTTTAGGACGTACTTTTTGAGTTTCGAATGGTAGACCAAGCTCTATTGCCTTCTGTTGGATTCTTCCCAATGTCCGAGTAATTTTATCAATAATTAATGGTGTCTCTACTAGAGTATCTGAGGAAATCACATACACCTTTTTCTTTAAAAGGGATGAATCCAGCTCAGATAATGCTTGAAATACCAATTGGACCACAGCCGTAGAATCCTTACCGCCACTAAATCCAACAACCCAAGGTCGATTGTCTGATTGATATACTTCTTTTATTAATTCCTTGGCTTCAGTGAACTTACCGCCCGTATTAAATATGTTAAGTTCCAAGAGGGGAGGCCTCCTTCAGTTTATCCTCGATTTTCTGCTCATGTTCTGTAAGAGGAAGTCCAATTTTTTTCTTTATAAGGTTGGCAGTTAGCTGGACTGTCTCGTTGTTTTTGTTAATCCGTCCCGTATGACTATAAGCGCGGCCCTGCCAATCTTCTTTATTATCTCGCTGCCAGTCAATATGCTTCAATTTCTTTACGTATTTCTCCCATTCATCAGGATGATAGAAATAGAGGTAGTATCCTATTATACCTATAGCTTCTAAAAAGACCCCATGAGCTACTATCGAATTTACACGTAAATCTCTAGGGGATGTTTTTTTATTAAGGACTTCCTGCCACTCTGTTATAGTATTGCATAGTAGGACCCAGAATTGATTTGCGAATTCTTTTTCTTGTTCTGAAATGATTTCGCCTTTACGCTTGCCTAGTAGACGACAATTTGTATTAAAAATATGATTTAAGGCAAATAATTTTGGGGAATTCTTTGAAAGGTTTACTTTTTCTCGGTCTGTATATCTATTTAATAATGGAATATCTGAAATAAGAGCCTTAGTTATAAGCGATAATTGATCTCTGTGATCATAGAGAATACCAATTGAAGATGTAGTATTTACAGCATGACGGTTTAAATCTGAGAACATCTGTTGGGATCTGACTAACCCTAAGTCATGAAAAAAGACCACAGAAATGGTTTCCTCACCAAGTTCGGGAAAAACCTTCAGGGCTTCTTCAATTGCTGCTCTGCGATGTTGACCATCGTTGATTAAAAATTTGGAGTCTAAAGAGATTGTTAAGTAGCCAATGTCTTTAAGTTCTTCTGAATGTTCCTGAAAGATCATTTCCCCGTCTACCGATGCAGTGAGGGAAGAGAATATGTAGTCTTTTGGATTCTCAAGAATATAGTTGGTGATGTCAGGAATTCTTGATCTGTTCATTACGCGTTGTGCCCGATGTTCGGCAGGTATTTCTTCTTCATCAAAAAGAAAGATTTTTGGGATTAGCCTGAGCGGGCACATTACAGTGTAGAATTCTCTTCCCGCTTGAATGCCTCGAAGTGCAGGAAAGCTATAACTAAAATTCATAAAGCTCCTCCTTTTCGTCGAATTACGTACGTAATTTTCGTATTTGTAATTTGATTTTACTTTAATACGAACGAATGTTCAATAATTTTTAGTGAATAGATTATGAAAGTACACATTAGAAACGGTTATCAAGAACATTTATTTAATAAATGTAGATTTTTGCGAGAATTAATGTGATTAGGTGGACTCTTCCACCAAATCAATAATCTCCCGAATATCTTTTATATTTAAAGCCTCTGCAATTCTCTCAATATGGCTAAAATTAATGCTTTCACGTTTACCATTAGACAGCTCGCTCAGTGCAGCGTGCCGCACATCGGCTCTTCGGGACAATTCCCTAAGAGAAATTTGATGTGCTTTGGTCAACTCCGCTATTTTAACGACTACTTTTTTTCCCATACCGGCACCTCTTTAAAGTTCATTTACAGCTTGACTATACGTTTAAGCGTACCGTAAAATGTAAGTTGTAGTGGTACTTATATACGTAACAATGGAGGTGCCCCCCATGCCCACCCTTCTAGAATCCCTATACTACGGCAAGCTAATTCCTAGTGAAACGACCGTCCCCCAAGATCCGGAATATCACCAACTAAGCAGACAAATATCCGAATCTATGGACTCATGGAAAAGTAAGCTCTCCGAAAGGGATTTCGAAGAGCTTGAGTCTTTGTTCGATTTATACCAGCAGCTTCAAGGAATGGAACTGGCGGCTTCCTTTGCGCAAGGGTTCCGGTTAGGGGCGGGGCTGATCTTTGAAGTATATTCAGAAGGTTCTAATCAAGCCTCCCGTTAAAATGTTCGAATTTTAAAAGGAAATGCGCGTATTTTGAATGTAATAATTTCAGGCGCCCGCCTAAAATATGGGATGAATTAATAATTTACTTTAAGGAGGTTAATTATGAAAGCGCTTCTATAGGGGCGCTGGCGGAAGTGTCGTAAGAAACAGGGGTAAACAAGACTGGCATTGGGAGGAGATATTTTGATGAAGAAAAGAAAAAGACTGTTCCTGCAATCGATGTTGATGTTGTTGGTTTTTGTATCCATGGTTTTTACGAATGTTTCCGGCGCGGGGGCCGAAGCTTCTGCAGCTGGAGGTCCTGGGAAGCCTGTGCCGCCGGGTAAGAATGGTCTGGATTCCCAAGGCAGAATGGTGGCGAATTTCGGATCGCCCGTGATTGACGGCAATGTGGATAAGGTATGGAGCAAAGCCCAAGCGGTTTCACCTCCACATGGTTCGGAGAAGGTTGAGGCCACAGCTACTTTTAAAGCTTTATGGGATGATCGTGCCCTGTACATTTTGGCGGAAGTTAAGGATAAGCACTTATCCGTTAAATCCGGGACTCCCTATATGCAGGACTCTGTGGAGCTGTTTCTTGACGAGAACAATGACAAGACACAGGAATATGGTCTTGACGATTTGCACTTTCGCGTAAACTACGAGAATGCCCAATCCGTAGACAACGGACAAAGCGAACGGTTTTACACGGCCGCCAAGAAGGTGGATGGAGGTTATGTCATCGAGTCCAGAATTGCCTTCAAGACAAAGCCGGAAGACGGAAAGGTGCTCGGCATCGAATTACAGATCAATGATGCAAAGGAATCGGAACGGATCGGTACCCTGAATCTGTTTGATTCGACGGGCAGCGCGTGGAACGATACGAGGAAATTCGGAGAAATCGTGCTTTCGGGTAAAAGCAAGGGATCCGTCAACGGAGTAAGTCCCTATGACCTCCTGATTTTGATCAAGAGCACGCTCAAGATGGATTTCACGCTCTATAAGAATCCAGGCGTAGTTACGGACGCCCTGATGAACGTGATTGCTTCCAATGTGCTTAACGACAAACAAGCCACCCAACAACAAATTGATGAACAAGTTGCGGTGATTAAGAATGCGATAGGCAAATTGGAAATGACGGAAGAAGCGGCCAATGAGAAGTATTTCAAGGCGGTTCCTGACGAATATCGGATGGAGAGCAACCGGCCGGGGACCATCGAGACTTTAACCTACAAAGCACCTAATTTAACGAACGGGATGGACGATAAGAAGCTGCATGTTTATCTCCCGAATGGATATGATCCATCCGATACGAATAAGAAATATAACGTGCTTTACTTAATGCATGGCGGCGGGGAAAATGAAGATCTTATCTTCGGGGGACCCGGCCAGAGCAAAGAACTGAAGAAAATCCTGGACAATATGATTGCCAAAGGTGACATTGAGCCGCTCATCGTGGTCACACCAACCACCTATGGAGGGAAAAATGATCCCGCCTTGTTCCATGAGGAATTGATCAATAATATTGTTCCGTTGGTAGAAACCAAATATCACACCTATGCGAAATCCGCTAGCTTGGATGATTTAAAGGCTTCCCGGGCGCATCGGGCGTTCGGCGGATTCTCCATGGGTTCTGTCACGACCTGGTATACTTTCATCCATAACCTCGACTATTTCAAGTACTACATGCCATTAAGCGGTGACAGCTGGGTATTAGGTCAGGGCGGCGGAGCAAGCAAGGCTAAGGAAACGGCGGAATATCTTGCGAAAGTCGCTAAAGATGCGGGTTATAAGCCGCAGGATTACTACATTTTCAGCGCTACTGGTAACCTAGATATTGCGTATCCAAACCTGAAGCCGCAGATCGAGGCCATGAAGCAGCTGACGGATTCCTTCATTTATTCGTCGGATACGAAGAAAGGGAACTTCTACTTCATCGTGGGCGAAGGCGGGACGCATGCTTGGAACTGGGTGAACCAGTATATTTACGACATCTTGCCGGACCTGTTCCAATAGGCTTAACCGACAAGTTGTGATAGCAAACCAAAGGCCTCTTGTCTCTAACGGGACAAGGGGCCTGTTTGCACGTAATCATAATTTAAGCGCAGACGTTTTTTCGTTATCTTTCAATGCTCTTTCTTTTATCTCCTGAATTTGCTGCTCCGTTAGCTGCTGAGAATGCAGGATCGCTTCAAGCTGTTTCTCTACGTTCTTTAATTGAATCTGCGTTTCCTGGTGGGTTTTATTCGTTGCTTTTTGGGCTTTGGTGTTGTCCACCAGTACGCAAATGGTAACGCCGGCACTGAAAATCGTAAGGCCTCTGGCTAGCTGATCTACATTCAACTGGTTGAGTGACATCAGGCAATCGGCAACCCCGGCCCCGATGAGAATTCCCCCAATAATCATCACCGTATTCAGAACCCACTTATGTTCTTTTATCGTGCTTATATCCGGTTTGGTGTTTACCACTTTTGATAGTATGCGCTTCATGTATTCTTCCCCTCATTCATTGAACGGTATAAAAAATCACATCAGATTATACTATAAATTCTCTTCTATTATTTAACAACGAGAGTGTAAGATCGGCCGGATTCTTCATCGATCGCTAACAAGCTGCGTTTGAGAGTTTTTTGAGAGATTTCTTTGATAGCATTAAAATTGAGACTTTTAAAATACAGTTAATTGGAGGGTGTTGTCCGCATAGATCGTTACTTCTTAAGAGATAAAGGAATGGGTCGTTAGTTAGTAACTAGTAATTTACTGAACAAGATGGGAGAGTCAGATGAAGAAAAAAATCTTATCATTGGCTGTGGCTCTTATGTTAACAGTCACGAATTTGCCGATGGCGAATGCTTTATCGTCGGTAGCAGAGGTTTATTATAATGTCGGAACGAGCGTTCACGCGAATAGCGATTTTGAAAGCAAATTGAATGATGCTATTAAAGCTAAATTGCAAGCGGCAGGGATTAATCCTAAATATGCAACGATCATGGATGCCAGTGCAAATCCGGCAACGGTAACGGATACGACTTATGTCCATGCCGGTTATGACAGCTGGTATGGGGGAATGTATAACATTACTCCAGAGGTTGAGACTGTCGATTACAATCATGTTCAAATTTCCAATAACGGTAAAGCATTAACTTTCTATGGTTATACCGAACCTGGATATAAGGATTTCATGTTGACAGAAGGAAGTCCTGAAGGCAAGAAGATCATTACGTTTGATATGGACGAATCCAAGGTGAACTATCACAGCATGGAAGGCGGCGGCTTTCTTTTCAATTCAAAGATTGATAGTGATGGGAAACTGAGCGGTTACGCAATTCTATATGTTGCGGGTAACGTCAATGTCTATAAGATTAATGGCATCGACGCAAATGCCCTGCACAATGAGGCTTATAATGAATTAAGCGGGATGAACGACATTACCCTGGTCCAAAATTTTTCAAAGGGAGAGTCGTCTCAGCACAGTATTAAAATTGTAGCCACAGATACGCAATTAAATATGTGGGATAATGGCGATCAAATCATCAAGGATTTGGCTCTTACCAGCGAATTTGGCGGTAACGAATTCGGCCCGATCGTCAGCCACAAAGGCCATGGCTGTGAGATCATTTCTATTTTTGCCTATGACAATATGAAGCTGTTCTCAACTTCGCCTAAAGATGTAAATAAAGCGGTAGAGGATATCGTATGGGATCCCTATTCCCCTTATCGCTATGTCGTGAATATCAATGACGACCCTCGTGAGGATTTGGGTGAAGACACGAATGGCCCCGGTTTGAAGGACGTACTCATTAGGGACAACGTTCAATATGTTGGGGTAACGGATGTGACTTATAAGGATATTGAGGATGAGTTTATCCAAGGCCTTCCGCATGGCGGACTGCACCTCGATTCCGATAAATCCGAGGATGAAATTATTGAAGAAATTGCTAAGCGCGTAGCTGATGAAATCATCTCAAAGAAAGATGCCATTGAGGAGATTGAGCGAACAGAGGAAGAGACGGTTATCGAGTACGGTCCTAACGATTCGAAAAATGGGGTTAAAGATAATCTTACTCTGTTGCCAGACGATGAAGATGTCGTGTGGTATTCCGATGATACATCGACCATTGCTCCTGACGGAACCGTGACGAGACCTGTTATCGATCAAAAGGGGAAATACGTGAACTTGACAGCCAAGATCACAAAAGGCGGGCTTACCAGCGAGAAGACCTTTACGGTGTACGTTCTTGCGGCTGATCCCGGCAAATTAACCAGCCTCTCGGCTACGCCAGGAAATGGAGAAGTTACTCTGAAATTCCCTCCATTGAAGGGTGCAGCGGACGGAGATATTGTGGTTGAGATGTCTACGGACGGAAAAGAATTCGCTCCGGTCACTCCGAAGGAGACATTAAATGCAAGCTCCACAAGCGCTACAGTAACAGGCTTGACGAATGGGAAGACCTATCATTTCCGTTTAAATGTTAAATCCGGATTTTATCTTGGGGAATCCAACGTGGCTACCGCTACGCCAACTGCACCACCGGTAACTACGCCTCCTGTAACAACTCCTTCGGCTCCTGCACCTTCGACGCCTCCGGCAGCGCAGCCGACGATGAAGACGGATGTCGTTGTTTCCGACCAAGCCAATGGGGGCAAAGTCGTTCAAGACAAAATTACGAAGTTAATTGGGGACAGTCTTAAGGTAACGGGGAAAATTAAATCGGCAAACGGTAAAGAACTGAATCTGCCGAATATTGTAATGAATCAAGATGGAAGCTTTACGCTTCCGAAAGTGGCGCCTGGCGAATATAAATTGTCGCTGAACGTGATCGCGCCTAACGGGGAGAAGCTGGCTGGGCCTGCGGGCACGCTGGTGGTTGATAGCAAAGGTAATGCCAGCTTGAAGGTCGATTTGGTCGATCCTTATGGAACGATTCTCGATTCTGTAACGAATCAGCCGGTATCGGGTGTGAACATGCAATTGTATTGGGCCGATACGGAACTGAACCGGGCCAAGGGCAGAAAGCCTGGAACTGTTGTTAATTTGCCGGAGCTCCCGGATTTCTCGCCGAACAAGAACCACAATCCGCAAGCTAGCACAGACGAAGGCCAATACGGCTGGATGGTTTACGCGGACGGCGACTATTACTTCTTAGGCGAGAAGAACGGATACATTGTATTCGACAGCCGTAACGATAAGCGTGAAGAGAGCTTTGGGGACGACAGTTATGTAAAAGACGGCATCATCCATGTCGGCGATACGATCGTGAAATTCAGCTTCTCCGCACAACCGAAAGTGAAAGCGGCAGGCGATCATAGTGCGTATATGGTCGGATATCCTGACGGCACTTTCAAAGCGGATCGTGGTATTGTCCGGGCAGAGGTCGCGGCGATCTTGTCCCGGTTGTATACTCCTGAAGCGAAATCCACTAAGGTTTCTTATTCGGATGTAAGCGCAAATTATTGGGCCGTAAATGCGATCACGACGGCAACCAGCAACAAATGGATGGTCGGTTCCGGCAAGAATACGTTCAAGCCGAAGCAACAGATTACCCGGGCGGAATTCGCGCAAATTCTTATGAATTTGTACAAATGGGATGCTGCAAGTGAAAGCACCTACTCCGACATCAAGGGACATTGGGCTGAACAAGCTATTGCATCGGCCGAGAAACAAGGTCTGCTGTTCGACTTCACGGGCCAAAAGTTTAATCCGAACCAACCGATTACGAGATTGGAAGTTGTACGGATCTTTAACGAGCTGCTGGGTCGTAAACCATGGCTTATCAAAGTAGATCCGAAATGGTCCGATGTTTCGGTGAATCACAGTAACTATTCGGATATCATGGAAGCTTCAATTCCGCATGCATTCGAGCAATTTGAGACTGGGGTCGAAGACTGGAAGAAGTAAGACCGATTTAAACGAAAAGCCCGCTCCTGGAGCGGGCTTTTCTTACTGTATAAGGTTCTTTCCGAGTTTCACTATACCTTAGCGGAGACATGTCATGTTATAATTGAAATTGTAATATTTTGTCGATTTTAGTTGAATAGATTGTGATTTGTGTGAGTAAAATGGGAACCGGTTCGAACATAGAGAGTAGCAGGGAGGAATGAACGAGTGTCCTATTTTGATTTAAGGCTTCCAGGCACAGCGATTCAATTTCATCAGGAGCTACGTGATGCAACATGCTGAGGGTTATATTGCTGGATGATGAAAGACCCGCGTTGAAGGTGCTGAGTAAATTAATCGAGGAACATCATGCTGTACAGGTGGTCGGAACATACACAGACCCATTGGAAATGTTTAACGAGGTAAGCAGGCTGATGCCCGATCTCGTCTTTCTGGATATTGAGATGCCGGAGATGAACGGGTTACAAATGGCTGCCCGATTGCGGGAGCTGCGCGAGGACATCGAGATTATTTTTGTTACCGCCTATCCTCAGTATGCCTTGGATGCTTTCCGCGTAAGCGCGATTGACTACTTGGTAAAGCCGGTGGAGCCGGATATGCTGCATCGTACGCTAGAGAGAGTATTGAAGAGAAAAGGAACATCAACACCTCCTGCAGCGATTGAAACGGAACCCCGGATTGTTTGCTTTGGAGGGTTTGAAATATACGAAGGGGAACAGACGGAGCCCGTTCGTTTTCCTACCGTTAAGGCGGAAGAGCTGTTTGCCTATTTCCTGATCCACCGGAATACGATGATTTCCAAATGGACGCTGTGCGACAGTCTATGGCCGGAGGTTGCATCTACGGATAAAGTCGAACATAAATTGCATGTGAACATGCATCGGATGAAGAAAACACTGCGAGACAGCGGAATCAAAGTGCGGATGTCCTCCCAGAAGGGTTTCTACCGAATGGATTGCGGCGAGATTTGCGATTACGTATTGTTTGAGCAAGCAGTGACCAATATGGCGGATGTAAAAAAAGAGACTACCATAGCCTTAACCACAGCGTTTGATCTGTATAAAGGACAGCTCTTCGCAAATAGGGACTACGCCTGGTGCGAGGCGGAACGTGAGAGAATGTCCCGATATTTTGCCGGCCTCGCCAAGGAAATAGCCAAACGGCATTTGGAAAACGATCAACACCGGCAGTCGGCCGAAGTCCTTCTTACTTTGCTCAGCCATGTCCCTTTGGATGAAGAGGCTCATGAACTCCTTTTACGGACATATAAGATTTTACAAGATCGAACAGCGTTCCTATTCCATTATGAAAAGATGGAGAAAGCATTTATGGAGGAGCTGGGGGCAGAGCCTCCGGAATTTTTAAAGCAGATGCACGCCGATAATATATTCATAGTCGTATCTTCCTTAATTAAGGCACCCAAAGGGTGCCGTTTTTATTTTTTTCAGGGATATTTCCTGCTCATTTTCATTCAATTCTCATTTGTGATGTTACTTAATATATGTTAAGCTACAATTAAGTAACATCAATTCGGAGGGGTTATCGGTGCAATATGTGAATCCGATTCGAGACATGCAGACCATTCAAGCGATGAAGGAGGAGCTGAGAAAGCACTCCATCAGGGACTTGCTGCTGTTTGTACTTGGTATTAATACGGGTTTAAATCTTGTGGATATGCTGAATCTTACGGTACAGGAAGTATGGGATGGTCAGAGCCCGAGACAGTTTTTGTTTATTAAGGACGAGAAGACAGGGGAGGAGAAGGCCTATTACTTAAACAGCAAGATCGGGGATGTTTTAAATGAGTACTTGTCCGGTAAGGATTGGAACGAGGATGATTATTTGTTTAAATCCAAGAAGGATGGAGGCCCGATTACCCGCCAGCAGGCCTACCGGATTATTAATCATTCCGCAAGGGAGATTGGGATTTCGGAGAATATCGGGACGCATACGCTGAGGAAGACGTTCGGTTACCATGCGTACCATAGGGGTATTGCCATTTCCATCATCAAATCGATTTTGAATCATCATTCTACGGCAGAGACGCTGAAGTACTTAGGCGTGAATAAAAGCGAAGGCTTGCCTATCAAAGTAGATGTGGACTTATAAATCGAATGTCATCATCCGCCAATAAAAATAAGAAACTCCCCACATCAATATGTAGAGAGCATTGGATAACAGGTACGGAATAGACCTCTAATTTTAAATTAATTATCTGCGTCGTTCAGGTTCATTGTTGTTTGAATATCTACATTCTTCAATTCCGTAACAACCCCATCTATAACAAGAACCTGCAGCGTTTCCGCGTCTTTCATAAAGCGAAAGATACCATTATCGAAGTCCGTATCGGCTTCTTTGAAGAAAATACCTTCATATAGAGTATCTTTATCATGGTTAAAGCTGATCTGATACTGGTCTCCGTCCTGAACTAAATAGGCGCGAACACCCTTTTCATACAGTCCTTCTTCATCCCGGATATGACGGGCGACGGAAACGATGTGCAAGTCGACAAAGGGGATGTCGCGCACCAACGAATTGATAATCGACCCCTTCGTAATTTGTTCCCATCGGCTATGCGCCGTCTGGCCCAAAATGATTTGAGTAACCTGATGTTCTCTGGCTACTTCGGCAATAACCTTGGACACGGGACGGTGTTCGTTATCCTTCATTATGAATTGAGCCGTAGGGTGGGAATGGGCAAACTCTTTCCATTTCTCGATATAAAAAGTTTTCTCGGCATCCAATTCATCAAACGGCTTCGGATCAATGGTCAAGACATAGAGCGGAGCCTGGAGCATATTGGCGATTTTGCAGCCGCGCTTGAGTAATCTTTCTCCGTTCGGCCCATAATAAACGCAGACAAGTATGCTCTCATTGAACAGATTATCCATTTTAAATCATTCACCTCAAGGTTAATAATGGAGCTTATTTAAACTATGTAAGACTATAGTAGAAGTCACCTCAAGAGTCAAACGGTATTTAAGAGGATTTGATTGGTTAGCGAGGAGGAGTGCGGTGAATACAATATATCTCTTTATTTTTCTGCCGTTTATCTTTGCGTGTATAGTTCCCTTTTTGTATAAGCATTTGAACCGTCAGGTTCATACAGGCTGGTTCGTGCTAGTCGTCCCATTATCTATCCTGATCTATTTGCTGCGATTTATACCCGCTGTTTCATCCGGAGAGACTTTTGAATATACGTTCTCCTGGATTCCGTCTTTCGGTATTCATATCACGTCCTATGTCGACGGTCTTGGCCTGCTGTTCGGTCTGCTGATTTCCGGCGTCGGAGCTCTGGTCATTCTTTATTCTATTTTTTATATGTCCAAGGTACGGGAAGCGCTCCATAACTTCTATATTTACCTGCTGATGTTCATGGGAGCCATGCTGGGATTAGTGTTCTCAGATCACATGTTGGCTTTCTACGGGTTCTGGGAACTGACGAGCGTATCTTCCTTCTTATTGATTTCCTATTGGTATGAGCGGAAAAGCTCCAGGCAAGGCGCCATGAAATCTATGCTGATTACGGTGTTTGGCGGTTTCGGCCTGCTGGCCGGTTTCATCATGCTGATGATGATGGCGGACACGTATAGCATTCGGGAATTGATTGCGAATATGGAGGTCATCCAGGGACATTCGCTGTTTATTCCTGCCATGCTATGCATCCTGTTAGGGGCCTTTACAAAGTCGGCGCAATTTCCATTCAGCATTTGGCTGCCAGATGCGATGGAGGCGCCTACCCCTGTAAGCAGTTATCTCCATTCGGCCACAATGGTTAAAGCCGGCATTTATTTGGTGGCAAGAATGACGCCCGTCTTCGGCGGCAGCCCGGTCTGGTTCTGGCTTGTATCCGGCGTCGGGATCATTACGCTGCTATACGGTTCATTGACCGCTTTGCGGCAGACCGATTTGAAGCCGCTCTTGGCTTACTCGACCATAAGCCAGTTAGGCTTGATCATGAGCCTGCTCGGGATCGGTTCCCTGGCCGTCTATTTCGGCCCCGGCGAGAGCGGGACCGTGTTTACCGTAGCTACGTTTGCGGCTCTCTTCCATTTGTTTAATCATTCTACCTTTAAAGGAAGTCTGTTTATGGTGGTCGGCATCATCGACCATGAGACAGGCCGGCGGGATATCCGCTATTTAGGCGGATTGATGCATGTGATGCCGATCACGTTCACGATTGCGCTGGTCGGAGGCCTGTCCATGGCCGGGTTACCGCCGTTCAACGGCTTTCTCAGTAAGGAAATGTTCTTTGCGGCAGTGCTCGATGTATCCAAAGCAGGCGTATTCGGCCTGAATAGCATAGGTACGCTCTTCCCGATCATTGCCTGGGTTGCCAGCATTCTTACCTTTGTGTATTGCATGATCTTCGTGTTTAAAACCTTCGGGGGAAAATATCACCCTGAACGCCTGAACCGCAAGGTGCATGAGGCGCCGATCGGCATGCTGATCGCTCCGATGGTGCTTGGCCTGCTTGTCTTGCTGATCTTCTTCTTCCCGAATGTGCTGGGCAAATATATCCTTACCCCGGCATTAAGCGCAGTTCTGCCTATGATGACCGTCTCTTCTTACGATCTGAAGATCAGCGCTTGGCATGGCGTGAACTATGAGCTGCTCATGACGATCGGCGTGATTCTCCTCGGGGGCCTGCTCTATATGGCCAAGAAGCGTTGGCTCCCTGCGGCCCGTAAATTCCCGCAGAACCTGACGCTCAATCACTTTTTTAATGAAGGCTTATCGGGCGCCGAGCGATGGTCGGCTTCGTTGACCAACCGGTATATGACGGGTTCGCTGCGACACTACTTGCTCTATATTTTCGTATTCTTCGTCCTGTTATTGATGGGCTCGCTCTTATGGTTCTATGGGCTCCGCTTTGATTTCTCCAATAACGCGATGATTAGTGTGTTTGATGCCGGGCTGGTGATCTGTATGATCATCTCCGCATTAACGGTGCTATTAGCAGGTAATCGAATCGTAGCCATTGTTGCCCTTGGGGCGTTAGGCTATATGGTTTCCATGTTCTTTGTGATCTTCCGGGCTCCGGATCTGGCTCTGACCCAGATGGTTGTAGAGACGGTGACCACGGTACTGTTCTTGCTGTGCTTCTATCACTTGCCGAAGCTGAAGAAAAGCATGGAACGCCTTTCGTTTAAATGGACGAATTTATTCATCTCGATCGCGGTCGGCCTGACGGTAACCGTTCTGGGATTGTCCGCGAATGGTCATAAGTTATTCGAGCCGATCACCTCGTTTTTTGAGAATTCATACAAGCTGGCCGGCGCCAAAAATATTGTAAACGCAATCCTGGTCGATTTCCGCGGCTTCGATACGATGCTGGAAATATCCGTATTAACGATTGCCGGACTAGGTGTATACGTACTGATTCGTCAACGTTCTAAAAGGGGGAAAGAACATGAAGCAGAATGATGTCATCTTGCAAAGTGTAACCCGGGTAGCCGTTGTGATCATTTTGACCTTCTCGTTCTATCTATTCATGAACGGCCATCATCATCCCGGCGGGGGTTTCATTGGCGGGCTAAGCACGGCGGCAGCGATTGTTCTTCTATATCTTTCTTTTGGCATCGATAAGGTCAGGGAGAATATCCGCATGGATTTCAAGAAACTCGCTGCCATCGGTGTTTTGATTGCCATCGGGACGGGGATGACGTCCGTCATCTTCGGCAAGCCTTTCTTAACTCAGGCGTTCGACTATTTCAATTTGCCGATTTTCGGAAAAACCGAGCTTGCGTCCGCCTTGATCTTTGATACAGGGGTTGCCTTGGCGGTTATAGGCACTGCGGTCAATATTATTCTGAGCATAAGTGAGGACCGCTAATATGGATACCTTAATCGTCATCCTGGTCGGGATCTTAGTCACTATCGGCACTTATTTGATCTTATCGAGACATCTCTTGCGGATTGTGTTGGGGACATCCATCATCGGCCATGCCGTCAATCTGTTAATCATAACTTCCGGCGGGTTGAAGACAGGGGCTGCTCCGCTGCTTGGGGAAAAAATTACGGACTTCACGGATGCTCTTCCCCAAGCCTTGGTGCTGACGGCTATCGTCATCAACTTTGCCGTGACCGCATTGGTACTGGTTCTGTGCTATCGCGCTTATCAGGGCTTCGGGACCGATGATTTGGAACAGCTAAGGGGGGAGGAGCATGAATAACTTATTAATCGCGCCGGTTGTTCTCCCGTTAATCATAGGCATGGTGCTCATAATTTTTCATACCAATATCAAGCTTCAGCGGGTACTAAGCTTAATTGCCTTGCTCGCTACGAGTGCCGTTTCTGTTCTATTAATCAATCAGATCCACCAACAAGGGATTCAAACCTTGCAGCTGGGCGGCTGGGAAGCCCCGTATGGCATCAGTTTTGTCGGAGACATGTTCAGCGCATTGCTGCTGCTCGCCACGTCCATTGTTGCCGTATGCTGTCTGATCTATGCCTTCACGACGATGGGCAGGAAGCAGCAGAAGCTTTACTTTTATCCGTTGTTCCTGTTCCTGGTGACGGGGGTCAATGGCTCGTTCTTAACCGGGGATTTATTTAATCTGTACGTCTTCTTTGAACTGTTCTTGGTGTCTTCTTACGTGTTGATTACCTTTGGCGGCGAGAAGAGACAGCTTCGGGAGTCTCTAAAATATATCTTCACGAACATTATTTCATCGGCCTTCTTCCTGATGGGGGTAGCTTATTTATACTCGATCACGGGCACCTTGAACCTTGCCGACTTGTCTCTCAAGATTGCCGAGGTGGGTCAGGACGGACTTATCACTACCGTTGCCTTTTTATTCTTGATCGTTTTCGCGCTAAAGGCGGGGTTGCTGTTATTCTTCTGGCTTCCGGGCTCCTATAGTGTGCCTCCGACCGCGATTGCCGCAATCTTTGCCGCATTGCTGACCAAGGTAGGGATTTATGCGATCTTCCGCATGTTTACGCTGATCTTCTATCACGAACCGCAGATTACCCATTGGTTCATAGGAATATTGGCTGCGCTCACGATGATCTTAGGCGGGCTTGGGGCGATAGGCTTCTGGGATTTAAAAAAGATACTGACCTACAATGTCGTCATCAGCGTCGGATTTATTGTGGCAGGTCTGGTCTCCTTAACCTCGGCCGGTATTACAGGATCGATTTATTATTTGATTCACGACATGATCATCAAGGCGCTCATCTTCTTGATCGGCGGTACGGTGATTCATTTGACCGGAACCAGCGACTTGAAGGAAATCAGCGGTTTGATCCGGCGGCACCCCGGGCTGGGCTGGATGTTCTTCCTTGCCGCACTATCGATGGTAGGCATTCCGCCGCTTAGCGGATTCCTCGGTAAAGTCTTCATTACCCGCGGTACGTTTGAGGGAGGTTACTTTTGGCTTGGGGCCATCGGGCTCGTTGCCAGCTTGTTCATCCTCTACTCTATGATGAAGCTGTTCATGAATGCTTTCTGGGGTGAAATGAAGCTGAGCGAAGAGGAGGAGCTGGGGACGACGAAAGGCTTGATTCTTCCGATTGTTCTGCTCACCGTCGTCAGCCTCGCCCTCGGGATCGGAGCGGAAGGCATTGCGTGCTATGTGACCCAGGCTGCCGAGGAGTTGTTGAATCCGAGTCTCTATATTCAAGCCGTGTTTGACTAAAGGGGGAGAAGGCTATGCCCATTCAGGTTTTGCTCAATATATTCATCGCGTATTTATGGATGTTTCTCCAGGATGAGACGAGTGTTCTCAACTTCATCAGCGGCTATTTTGTCGGCTTGATTATTTTATTCTTCATGCGACGGTTTTTTAAGAAGCCGTATTATTTATTTACGTTAGCGGCTGTCGGCAAGCTGTTCGTGATTTTCATCCACGAATTGTTTACTTCCTCCATTATGGTCATGAAGCATGTGCTTCAGCCCAAGCTGGATGTAAAGCCGGGGATTTTTAAGGTGGAGACCGATTTGGAAGGGGACCTGGAGATTACACTGCTGTCCTTGCTGATTTGCTTAACTCCCGGCTCGGTCGTCATGGAGGTATCCTCCGATTCGAAGATGTTGTATATTCATGGCCTGAATATGCCTGACTCTAAGGAATCTGTCATCAAGTCCAAATCGATTTTCGAAAAAGCAATAAAGGATGTGACAAGAAAATGATATTCGAGACAATCTTGGTTATTGCTTTATGCTTGCTGGTGCTGGCGATCATGGCTAATCTGTACCGGATCGTGAAAGGGCCGTCCAGTGCGGATCGCGTGCAGGCGCTGGATTCGGTCGGCATCAATATCATTGCCAGTATCGCGGTATTCTCCGTCCTTTTTCACACGCATGCTTTCTTTGACCTAATTCTGCTCATCGGAATTTTATCCTTTATAGGGACGACCGCCTTTGCCAAATTCCTGGAGAGGGGTGTTGTCATTGAGCGGAAGCGGTGAAGTCATCGGAGCTGTCCTGATCCTGATCGGGGCGATCTTCAGTCTGATCAGCGCGATCGGGAATGTCCGGTTGCCGGATGTATATACAAGATCTCATGCTGCATCTAAAAGTTCTACGCTCGGCGTGCTGTGCGCGCTGCTTGGAACCTTGCTGTACTTTTTAATCTCCGACGGTTATTTCAGCATCCGCCTCATTCTGGGAATCTTCTTTGTATTCCTGACGGCTCCGGTGGCTGCGCATATGATCTGTCGGTCGGCCTACCGGCACCACGTGCCGATGACCGAGAGTACGGTTCAAGACGAGTTGAAGGACTATTATATGGAGAATGAGAATATGGAGTTAGATTCGGAAGATCTGACGGACGAAGTGGAGCAAGGAAGTAAACCACTACCCACAAACTGAAGCACCGGCATGAGGGCATCGGGTTCATCAGCCATAATGATGAATTCGATGCCCTTTTATTTCATTATGACTCGCTGATTAATCGATAATAATATCATGATAATTAACAATTATTTATTGATTATCGATAAATAATGTGTATAATCAAAATATCGATAAATGAAGCGAGGTGCTTTTTTGTGAAGCGAGAAACACTCTTTTTGAAGGCCGTTGTTGTTCTGGTCGGGCTCCCGGTGCTTGCCTTGTGCATCTTTGGATTGCCACAGATCGTTAAAGAAGCGGCAGAATACTTTTCTCCCTATTGGGTGTATCCGGTATTTATCGTGATTTACGTCTCGGTAATCCCGTTCTTCTTTGCCTTGGTTCAGGCATTTAAGCTGTTAAGCTATATCGACAAGAATCAGGCTTTCTCCGAATTGGCCGTCGGAACTTTAAAGAAAATTAAATACTGCGCCTTCGCCATCAGTATCCTGTTTGCGGCAAGCGAGCCTTTCCTCTATTTGATGGCCGAGAAAGACGACGCTCCGGGGATCATTGTCATCGGCTTGGTCATTATTTTTGCATCCTTCGTGATTGCGGTCTTCGCGGCGGTGCTTCAAAAGCTGTTAAAGAATGCGATCGACATCAAATCGGAAAATGATTTAACGGTCTGAGGTGAATATAATGGCGATTATAATCAATGTTGACGTGATGCTGGCTAAGCGGAAAATGAGCGTAACGGAGCTTTCGGAGAAAGTCGGAATTACAATGGCGAACCTTTCTATTTTGAAGAACGGCAAGGCCAAGGCAATTCGCTTTTCAACGCTGGAAGCAATTTGTCAGGCTTTGGACTGTCAGCCCGGAGATATTTTGGAATACCAGAGCGAGGAATAGAAAGGCCCATAGGGGTGAAAGGATGTAAGTTGAAGTGAGGATGTTGACCGGGGAACGAAAGATATATCTCCTTTTGACGGATACGGGAACGGTATTAAACCGGATGATTAAGTCTTATACCGGACAGCGCTATAATCATGCCTCTATCGCTTTTGATGCAGCATTAACAGAGGTATATAGTTTTGGGAGAAAGACGGAGAGAAATCCTTTTATAGGAGGGTTCGTACGGGAGGATCTTCGCTCCGTTCTGTTTATGCAAGCGGATTGTGCTGTCTATTCTTTAACCGTAACCAAGGAAGAATATCAAATCATGCGTCGGTTTGTTCAAGAGATCTACGTGCAGAGGGAACGCTACCGTTATAATTTCATAGGATTATTTGGCGTGATGGTTCAGAAACCGGTCGTGCGAAAGCATGCTTTCTTCTGTTCACAGTTTGTGGCTTCTGTTCTGAAGAGGGGAAGGGTCCTTTATTTTGACAAAGATCCGTCCTTGCTTGAACCAAGCGAGCTGCCGTATGCCGGAAATTTTCAACTAATCTTTGAAGGCAGGGTGAAAGACTATCAAGCAAGTCTCATCAGCGATCGCGTGCATGAATCTCCGGGGAGAAGGAAGCATTTCTTCGCGAGGCATTCGGGCGGCGAAAGCGCCTTTGACTTAAACAACCGAGAAGTCTTGCACCGGTAACTCCTTGGTCTGTCAGCCACCGCTGATGGGTCAAGGAGTTTTGTCGATGACTCGCCATTTTTATTTAAAATTTGATATAATAATTTTCCGATCCAGGGACCTGACCTGATGATTGTTTTAACCTGAATCAGGGTACGGTATGGAAAGATGAGTACATTCATATTCGGAAGGGGAGTGGACAAGTGTCCAACTTCGGGCCAAGTCTTCTAAGCAGGGCGTTTCAGTTTTTTCAGGAAATCAGTGACGTGCGATGTTAAGGGCCGTATTGCTTGATGATGAGAGACCCTCATTAAATATACTGAACAAACTGGTCAGGGAAAGAAGCGATGTGCAAGTGGTCGGTGCCTACACGGATCCTTCCGAGATGCTTAGGGATGCAAAGGAGCTTGGACCGGATATCGTGTTTCTGGATATCGAGATGCCCGGGATGAACGGGCTGGAGATAGCGTCGCGCATATTGGAGCTGCTGGAAGACGTGGAGATCGTATTTATTACGGCTTATCATCAGTATGCTTTGGAGGCGTTTCGCGTCCATGCGTTGGACTATTTGCTTAAGCCGGTGGAGCTGGAGTTACTGTATCGGACCATAGATAGAGTAGTAAAAAGAAAGAAGGGTAACGTCGCTGCAGTGTCAGAATCAGGACAAGCTCCTTCCCGCATCGTATGCCTCGGAGGCTTCGAGGTGTACCCGGCAGAGCAAACGGAACCCATCCGCTTTCCTACCGCCAAGGCGGAAGAGCTATTTGCCTATTTACTGGTCCATCGAAACACGAATATTTCAAAGTGGACTCTTTGCGACAGTCTGTGGCCGGGAATTATATCTTCGGAGAAGCTGAATCAAAATCTGCATATGGCCGTGTACCGGATGAAGAAGACGTTGAGAGATGGCGGAATTGGAGTGCGCATCTCTTCCCAGCGCGGGTTCTACCGGATGGAATGTGACGCTCCGTGCGATTACGTGATGTTTGAGCAAGCCGCTGTGGATATGAATGAGTTAAATCCTCGCCATGTTGAGGTGGCAACAAAAGCAATTCAACTGTACAGGGGACCGCTCTTCGGAAGCCGCGATTACCCGTGGTGTGAGGCGGAGCGGGAGAGGATGTCCCGATACTATGCGGGTCTTGCAAAAAGAGTCGCCAGATGGCATTTTGATCAGGGCCATTATCATGAGACGATTGAACTTCTGCTGTCGGTGCTCTACGACGTACCCTTTGATGAGGAAGCCCATGAGATTCTCCTGAGAGCCTATATCGGCTTGCAGGATCGAACTGCCTTTTTGCTACATTACGAGAGGATGAAGGCGAATTTCATAGAAGAGCTGGGTGTGGAGCCTCCGGCAACATTAAAGCAGCTATATATAAATATGCGTCTATATTAAGGATTTCGATCTCGATCTGCGCCTCGATCCTAAAGCGGCTGTTAGAGAAATCCGGTCTTATCTAAGAGTTTCGAAAAAATGAAATAAGCTGCTCCAGGCAGCAAAAAAAGCATCGGCCAAAGGCCGGTGCTTTTTTATTTGAGTGCTTTGCAACATTCGTTTTCAATAATTTTTATCACTTTGTTATTTCAGTACATTGACAATTATGATAACAAATAATAAAGTGTGGATACTAAAATGAATAATTTTAGTAAAACGCCTCGTTTTTTGTAACCGTTTTATGTGTATGGATATGAAAATTTGTTATGAAGGGGGTGGTTTCCGACGACGAAACTTATTACACGCCGTTAATCCTCAAAAGCATTAATTCTTCGTCCTACAACATTCCCATTCTCTCAGCATGAATGAACTCCAGCTTGAACCTTCCGTCTGCAACTGTGATTTCAGCAGAAGTATTGCAGATTTTCCATCACGTTTACAATGACCTAATGCAACCTACACTCCACCATCGTCAATTGCTTCTTTTAAATAAGAAAGCGCTTTCTGTTGTAAACCTTATAGCTAGGGGGAAATTAGCGAGGCTTCGATTTGAATTTTTATATATCCGAATAGGAGGTCTATTCATGAAAAAGATTTTAGCTTGCATGCTCATCTTTGGAATGATATTTAGCATGATGCCGTCCATGAGTTTGAGCGTTAAGGCTGCAACCAATGTGGCTCTGAATAAAGCCGCAACCGCAAGTTCGGTAGAGGACAACGATAAAACCCCGGACAGGGCGTTTGACGGAAATACTTCAACCCGATGGTCGTCCAATTATTCCGATCCGCAATGGATCAGCGTTGATCTCGGCGCAGTTACGGAGATTAACGGTGTTTTACTGAACTGGGAGACGGCCTATGGCAAATCGTATCAGATTCAAACGTCCATGGATAATAATCAATGGGACACGGTGTACGCTACAACCTCGGGAGACGGCGGCATCGACTCCATTTCTTTTGATGCGAAATCCGCCAGATATGTAAGAGTGTACGGGACAGAAAGAGGAACGCAATGGGGATATTCCCTTTGGGATTTCCAAGTGCTTGCGGGAGGCGGGGAGCCGGAAATACCGCAGAATACTATTGTATCCGGTACGATATATAAACTTACAGCCCAGCATAGCGGAAAAAACCTGGAGGTAGCCGAAGGTGCTGCGGCAGAGGGGGCCAATGTGCATCAATGGACCGATAACGGCCTGCCCCGGCAACAGTGGAAAGTCATCGATGTCGGAAACGGATACTACCAGTTGATCTCCCAAGCCAGCGGCAAGGTGTTGGAAGTAGCGGGATCGCAGAGCAATGACGGAGCGAATGTTCAGCAATGGAGCGCCAGCGGCCAGTCAAATCAGAAGTGGAAAATTACGGACGTGGGCGGCGGATATTATAAGCTGATCGTTCAGTCCAGCGGCAAGGCTTTGGATGTAGTCGGTGGCTATACGCAAGATGGGGCAAATGTCCAGCAATGGACCGACAACGGGAATCCCCAGCAGAAGTGGAAGTTTACGCCGGTTACGACAACGACGCCGGATACCACGGCACCTACCGCGCCTTCTAATCTTTCGAGCACCGCAAAAACCGATACGACAGTGAGCCTGTCATGGACGGCTTCTACCGACGATGTAGGTGTGGCTGGTTATGATATCTATCGTGGAACGGCTTTGGCAGGCACGAGTACGACCACAAGTTTTACAGTAACAGGACTGACGGCGAACACGGTATATAGTTTTACGGTAAAATCCAGGGATGCCGCCGGAAATGCATCCGACGCAAGCAACCCGCTAACGATTACAACGAATCCTGCCTCGTCAAACCACACAGGATTTTATATTGAAGGCACGACGCTTTATGACGCTAACGGGAATCCTTTTGTGATGAGAGGCGTAAATCATGCGCATACATGGTACAAGGATCAGCTCTCCGTAGCTATTCCCGCTATAGCTGCAACCGGAGCCAACACGGTAAGAATCGTTCTTTCGGACGGACAGCAGTGGACCAAGGATAGTCTTTCCGCGATCCAGAGCATCATTACTTTATGTGAACAAAACAAGTTAGTCGCGGTGCTTGAAGTCCATGACGGAACGGGTTCGGACAGCCAGGCGGTACTGGATAACATCGCGAATTATTGGATTGAAATGAAAAGCGCATTGATCGGAAAAGAAAAGACGGTCATCCTGAATATAGCCAACGAATGGTTTGGCACCTGGGATGGCGCAGGATGGGCCCAAGGCTACACATCCGTAATTCCGAAGCTTCGCAATGCCGGCATTAAGAACACTATTATGGTAGACAGCGCAGGGTGGGGGCAATATCCGCAATCGGTATTCGATTACGGGACCCAGGTATTTAACTCGGATCCGCTCAAAAACACCATGTTCTCAATCCATATGTACGAATATGCGGGAGGAAACGCAACCACCGTTAAGAACAATATCGATAATGTCTTGAACAAGAACCTCGCGCTTGTCATCGGCGAATTCGGAATCAAGCATACGAACGGTGACGTGGATGAAGCGACGATTATGAGCTACAGCGAGGAGAAGAATGTGGGTTATCTCGGATGGTCATGGAAAGGAAATGGCTCAGGGCTGGAGTATCTCGACATGTCGAATGATTGGGCGGGTACCAGCTACACCGAGCAAGGAAATGCCATCATCAACGGCCCTAACGGCATAAAGGCCACGTCGGAGATCAGCTCGGTTTTTGGTGGCGGAACCTCCGACAACCAGGCACCATCACAGCCTAAGAACTTGTCGGGCACATCGCCAACCTATTCTACCGTAGCGCTCACCTGGACGGCATCGACAGATAATGTAGGAGTCACCGGTTATAACGTGTACAAGGATGGAGCATTAGTGGACATCACCACTTCGACGACCTATACGGTTACAGGGCTGAAAGCCAATACGAACTATGCCTTCACCGTAAAAGCGGTCGATGCCGCAGGTAATTTATCCGCGGCCAGCAACCAGGCAAGTGTAACGACGATGAACAGCAACGACCAAACTGCTCCCACCGCGCCGTCCGGCCTATCCGTAGTTCCCGGCATCACAACCGCCCGCCTGTCGTGGACGGCATCGACGGATGACATTGGCGTAGCAGGTTATTATGTATACAACAATGGAACCTCTCTCATCGGTACGGCTACCGCAACTAGTTATACAGCTTCCGGGTTGGAAGGGAACACAGCTTATACGTTCACGGTAAAAGCTTTTGACGACGCAGGGAATGTATCGTCAGCAAGTAACGCGGTGACGGTGACCACCGGCGACCCGGGACAGCTTCAGCCTATGGATCCGGGAATCATCGACGACTATACAGACTGGTATGTAGGAATCAACGGGGAGGATGAGCCGACAACTCCGACCGTAGCACAGCTTGCTCCGCTTGAGAACGGCGGGTTAAACATGAGCTTCAACCTTCAGGCCGAGAACTACCCGAGCATTCAACTGGATCCAAGCCCGGCGGCGAATTGGAGTTCGTACAGCAATATGAACCTCATCCTGACCAATCCCAACCCGGTTGAAATTCAGCTTCAGCCAATCGTAAAAGACGGGGCCTGGAAGTGGGTGGAACTTGGCCAGTATATCAAAATCCCTGCAAAAACGACCATGATGGCCACGGTTCCTTTAACGGCGCTGACGAATAAGGAGGTGAACCGGATTATTTTTAGAGTACAAGGGGGAGGCGGCAATCTGGTGGGGAGTCTTCAACTGCATTCCGTAAGCTTTGATTTGCCGGCCGGTGCCTATGCACCTGAGATTGCGGAAATGAACCGCCCCAAGACGGCAAGCTACTATCCATGGAACTTTGTGGATTCGGCTTTTACGGGAACCATTTCAAGCGGGTTAAATGGCGAAACCATCTCTGTGAATTATGCTGCTACCTTAAGCGACAGCATCTCAGCCGGAGTCGCTACGGAAACTAAGCCCGGCCTTGGAAAAGGAGATGACTGGTCCAGCTATGGAAGCGTGTCCTGCACCCTGACGAACACAGGAACCAAGCCGATCCATGTTTCGCTGGTATTGCGGACCGGCACCGATTGGATTTGGGAAGAGACGGGGGGCCAAACCGCAACCGATCCTTCCGTCGAACGGGTCATCGGGGCCGGGGAATCCGTCGACGTCGAATACGCGTTCAATGCTCCCATATGGAAATCAAAAACCACGAACTGGGTAAATAATACACCGCTCTCGGACCCAACCGACATCCGGGCCATCGAATTCAAGGTATATGCCGGAACCGGGGAGAGCGTGACTGCCGGAACGTTGAACATTACGAACTTTCAGGTGAACTTCTAAAGAATTAAAGTAACGACCAGCGGAGAATGGTGCAGAGCAGGAAGAACCCTTGGCCTAGGAGGCCAGGGGTTCTTGGTATGCTGCCTTCAATAATAAGACTCTAAATCTAGAACCTGTTTGAATCCAATCTTATTCACTATAACTCTATCAATTATGACAAAAAGAGACGACTTAAGGACAACCGATTTCCTCTGCATCTTCTTTAGCCGCCTGCTTTAGTCCACCTGAATGGATTTGCCGTCTCCAAGGCCGAGTAAAACAGTACAGTCAATTATAAACTTTATATCCTTTAGCGATTACCCACCCATTAAGACCATATGATGCTGAAATTACATAATAGTTATACTTTTCATTTTGTAAATGTTCAATCAAATCCTCTATCTTTTCATAATGTATCGGCCATCCGTAGTTCTTCTGTTTCTCTAACAGTGCCTTGTTACTTTTTAGAAATCGGCTTACTTCAAATGAGCTAATATCAAAAATAATACTTCCCTGTAGCTGTGCTTCAAACATGTGCGCCAAGACGTCAATAAACTCGATAGTTGTGGTAACGGAATCGTTGCTACCATCTATTGTATGTAATTTAATTCCGCATTTTTGGAGATTAACCTCGTAAGATACAATCTCATTATCATGGACACTAAGCAATTTTCTCCAACCTCCTACCTTGAAAAGTATTATTCATTTACTTCTCGAATTTTTTTACTCCTTTACGAGTTCTCATCGCACACTCGAATAATCTCTTTAGGTATTGACTCAAAAACAAATACCTCCGGTTTTGGATAAGGTCTTTTTAACAAATATTCTTGAAGTGTCACCATGCTATCCCAATACAACTTAATCCAATGTTCAATACTTTCTCCTGTGTCAAAGTTCAAGGCTTCTTCATCAAAATCCTTGAAATCATCGTAAAACGCTTGGTCATAGATAGAAAGAGAAACCTCACCATCAAAAACCAGAATTTTATTTGTAAACACAGGGAAACAAAAGGACTTAGAAAAACGATTAGAAATATCAACACCTATAGCTTCTTTAAAATTAACCCAATCAGGTGTATAAAAAGGTCTTAAACTTTCAGTCTTTTCAATTTTTACTCTACCGCCGTTACTGTAACGATTATTAGATTTGGTAGAAAAAAGTATTCCTTCTTGCATGACTTGTTCTTTCGAAATAAAATGCTCATGATTTTCAGGTAAATAAGCATGATACAAAAATAAACTCACTTTCTCTCACCCACTCATTCTTTATTTCTTGGCACAAAAACAGGTTAATTATGGTGGTATCCGACCATAATTAACCTGTTTAACGCAAATGCATTATTTAGTAAATGAAATTCAAGAGTTAATCTGCGTACAACCGAATGGCGAAATTTTTATAAGGGGTGGATTCTTTTGGTCACCCACCCTCTCCAAAACAGAAACCTTGAAAAGCAAGAAGCCAATAACAGGTTTGTGAAATTTATCGACTTTTGGGAGTGTATGCCTTTCCCCATTTATTAAACTTATCCCAAAATTCTTCGTCGAACACAGACTCCTTGTCTAATCCGAATGTCAAGCCAAGTTCTTTCCACTCGGTAAAGTTAAAGTTAGTTGGATATAGTTCGGTTGTATAAAGTTCTATAACTAAGCCCTCATATGACATTTCATACTCACCATGTTCCAGATAATGTTCCACACCTTCTAGCCCATCCAAAGATATAATATTCTTCGACTTATTTATGAAATCTTCTAATATTTGTTTCTCTTCAATCACTGCTTTCCCTCTCTTTATATTAATTTGGTGGATTGGCAGGGACATCGGTCGGATAAGCTGCATTCGTTTCATCCTCCCTTTATTGTGAACACGCAAAAAAAAGGCTTATTCCTGCTCATAAAAAGAGTGGGAAAGAGCTATTGAAAATTAATCAAGTGTATGAATTGTATAGTATTTGGTTTGTTGTTTGTATTGTCTCGTTACTAGGGTGTAAATGTAAAAATACTATTCTTGTTTTTTAGCCCAATACCCTTCAATTTCATTTATTGCGTTTATTGCATCTGCTCTAATACTCCCATTCTCATGATCCAAATATTTGGTCAGATAGAATAAGTAATCCTTTTTAAAAGTGAACCCTAATATCGTCAATGCGGAGTGGAAACACTCTTCGGGCAGAGTATCAAGATTGTACGCTAAAATATCAAAGTTAATCTCATCAATCTTCTTATACGTTGCTGCGGTAAGTATTGAGTTGAATATTTCCTCCTTTATCTCCAAATTGTCTTCTTTTAAACCGAAATCAAGCAATGCTACAATTATTTCTTTAAAATTATCAATTGAATTGTTATATGATTCAAATATATCAGAAAGGTGGCTTAAAACTTCTGTTTTTTCCTCAACATCTGATCCAGAGAGTGTCGCCCTTATTTCTTCTACCTTCATTTTTTCACCTCACTTAAATGGGATATGTGTCTCATTGGCAATTGACTCATCATAATATGGACTATTCTCTTTAAGCACATTCTCTTTATGGAAGTTCCCGTTTGAATCCATTGTCCACTTCCATTTTGGGTTTACTTGTTTGACCTCTACTCTATAAATCCAACCATTTGCAGCATTGCTTCCGGGTGGGGCGGAAGGATCGATACTGTGCGCGCGAACATCCCATGTCTTCCCTGCTTCATCAACCCATCTGAATTTTATTCCTTCCTTTGCCCCTCCTGGCACCTCCCGCCAAGGAATTTGTTTAGCATCTGCAGGTATCCTGGATATAAGGTCATTTACATCTTTAATATTACGAAAGTTGCCAACCGCTCCCGTACTAATTCTATTAAGGTCTATATCAGGAGCTTTAACCGTCCCCGCCGCTTTCCCAGTCAAATCCCCAGGCTTCTTCGGGCTCCCCCCGGAGCTATTTCCGTCTCCATCCATAAATATCTGCCGATACTGGAGTTGGTTTTCCGTAGGCTTGGAGGACTGCTGCTTAGAGCTATTGTTGGGAATACCGTCAACAGAAGGCCCCGTGGTGGCAAGATTCGTTCTCGAACCCCAGTTCCAGAGATCTTTACGCATGTCTTGGAAAAACTTACGTAGATCGGCCGCAGGCAGAGCTGGCAGCTTTACCTTTAATTTGTTGCTAGGGAGGGTTTCAGACGCCATGCCCGGTGTCTTCACTTTTGGCATCCCTGGGCTTCTTCGCGGAACTACGCTTGGTGCGCCGGCGCCATAACCGCCCGCCAGGTCCGATTGGGCCTGTTCATGGGTCGGGGTGAGTACATACAGGCTGTTTGCCGCAACCTCTTCGGTCCCAGCATCCCGGAGCGCTTTGGCGATTTCAATCTTTCGTTCATTCGTGAGTTGCTGGCCGAGCCAATAATCGAGATTTCCGATTTGATCAGCTCCGTGCTCGATTCCAAGGGCTAGGGTCAAAGAGACATAATAGAGCTGGAAGTCCCCCGGGCTTTCCTGTCGCTTCTGGTTATAATATTCTACGGCCTTTTCCAGGATCCTGTCCGGATCTTTTCTTTCCGCTTCCATTCTTTTGATAGCGGACTCGGCAGGCCCATAGGTAAGCTGGACCCATGTGCGGTATGTATTGTTCAAAAGCCCGGCTGCAATCATGAATCGCAGTTCGGGTTCTTCCGGCATGGGTGAAGTATCATGCTTCAGCGGATTATATTGGCATGCCGTTAGCGGTGAGCCCGAATAATGGCCGCTCAGATTGACGTTAGCTCCAAACCATTTTTCGGAGACGCCCAGTTGTTTTAGCTTCTCTCTTTGCTCCCTGGCGTACAGTCTTGCTGATTCCATATAGGGTCCATTGCCGTAGGTTTTGTAAATGGCATATGCCCGTTGGCTGCGTGCGATGTTCTCAAAGGCTTCAGCAATCTGTATCAGTTCCAGCCAAGCGCGTTCCTTTTCGGTCCAATCTCCTGACTCCATCTGCCGTAGAAGGTGAGATATCCGCTCGTCTTCTTTTACATGCTCTAGTCTTTGCAAGAGAGGTGCTCCTGTTACTAACATCAGGGGCTGTTGAACAAACCGCTTGAATGTATCCTTCCAGTTAAGCGTCTCTGTCCCAGCGTTTCCCATTAATGGCCTACTCCGGATAACATTGCTTTTGCCTGATTTCAACAACCCAGTCTCCCAGCCGGTTATCGTGAATTTGACTGTTCTCTTTAACATCAAGGCCGTCTTTTTCTCTATTTCGGCATATTGGGCTGATACTTTACGAAGTGATTTCTCCTTCTGATCTAGTTGGTTGCTTATACTCCTGGATAGATTAAATACCTCTTCGAGGAGACGTTCTGTTTCATCTATAGTTGACTGTACGCTTCTTGATTCAGAGTAGTCGCGCCTCAGATTCTCTATCATTATTTTTAATTCCCGTACTAGTCCCGGCACCCGATCCTCTATGTTGAGATTCATCCGCTTCATTTGATCGGCCAGATTCATAATCCGGTCAAGATCTACTTTCACACTGGGTTCACCGTCCAATCCGACAAGAGTATCTATGTGGGTATTTTAGCAATATAAGGAATTGGAATCAATATCATTAGAAGGGTTATTTACCCAAATTTGATTGTCTGTGGATTGAGTTATTTGTATAATAGCTAGAGTTGGGTTAGGAAAATATTACCTTTAAAGGGGATGTCTATTCATGAAAATGAAAAAAGCAGGATTCATTCTTATGTCTCTTATTCTTATGTTGACCGTACTTCCAGCTCTGTCTTCGGCAGCCCAGTTGCCCTTACGCGTGGAGGTGGATGGGGAGAAGATTGTTTTCCCGGATGCACAGCCTTTTGCGGACAAGAATAGCCGGGTACAAGTGCCCGTGCGGTTTGTGAGTGAGGCACTTGGCGCAAAAGTGGACTGGAATAGCAAGGCCCAGAAAGTAACGGTAAGCCTGGAGGGTAACCAGATTGTACTCACTTTGGGCAAAAAAAGTTACACGGTCAACGGTAAAACCAAGCAAATGGATACCGTGGCGCTCCGGAAATCGAGCAGAACATTCGTGCCGCTGCGGTTTGTGAGTGAGGCGCTAGGAGCGGAGGTCAAATGGGACTCCTTGAATTACATCGTGGAAATACATACGGGAAGCGGATCAACAGGCTCGACAACAGGTGAAGATACTGGTAATGCAGAGAAACCAACAACATGGGAGGAATTTGAAGCTAACAGAAATGTGGAGGGAAAGAGCGAGAAACTGAAGGTAGAAGGGTTTAGTTTTAATAATTTCTATAAATCCGGGTTAACCGTATTTGGTGATCGTTATGATTCGAAAGCAAAAGAGACAGCTATACTACGAATTTTAGTGAGTTTTGGATTCGAAGATGATGATTTGGACCAGCAGATTAAAGATGTTGAAGAGGTTATTGGGCAAAGAATAAACTCGAAAACTGTCGACTCTATTATGAGTTATGTTAAACAAAAGAAAAAAGAGGAGGATAAACTGGCAGAAAAGATATTTCAAGATGATACTTTTAAGGTAGTAGTAATATCAAAAACTTACGATGATATTATTATTTATGTTTGGTATAAGTAGGTGAAATCGTGAAGAGGTCTAGCCTTCTATTTTTTATAGTGATATTCTTATTCGGCTTCTTACCACAAGGAAGAGTGTACTCCCAAGAGGAGAACACTTTGTTGGATTATCTTAAAACGCTTACCCCTGATCTTGTGTTACAACGAGCAAACGAAGAGATGAAAGAACTGTACGGATTGAAAAATTATTATCCTGTCAAGACGGATAACGGCTCTTTTAATGCTGCCCTAGTACAGAAACAAATAAACGAGGCTATTAAAAATCCGGAAAATTTCTCTGGGTTTGATATTGTCTATGGAACCAGTCATGGAACTCCTATCGTTCATCATGGGCAGCACATGACCAGGTATTCCGGATACAATAAGTTTGGTGATCCGGTATCCACGGATGGGTTTCCCTGGGACGCGGGTTGGAGTGGTGTACAGATTCATAATTTCAGTTTAGTTCCGTCTCCATGGAAAGATAAAGACCTTAATTATAAGTTCGATGATTTTCCTAATAATTTTAAAGGCCAACTCACGGACAAGTATAAAGAACTCAATCCCAAGCTTCACTTCGAACAACAGATCCTCACGGCTCTAAATAAGAAGTATGCTGGGGTTAGATATGGCGACTATCTTATGTATAACAAACAGAATTTCCATAATAAAGATAGAAAGGTTTACTATAAAAACGGTGCTCCCGCCGGTGGGTGGATTAAGTACGTCCACGTCATTCAGCCTCCGACTTACCTGTCGCAGGGTTTCGGGAGAGTCTATTTGGAATCCAACACTTACATGGATGTTCCCATAGCCTCATTCGCGACAACGAAGGGGAGCGATATCTCCGCAGAGTTTGACGATCTGCCGACGTCGGCGGCAGCCGGGGATCGGGTGGAGGTGTCGGTACTGGTGGACTCTACATTCCCGAAGGAGGTCAGTCCCGCTTATTCCTGGGTTTTGACTCGGGTAAGCGACGACAGATCGTTAACGAAAGAAACAGACCAACTGGAGTTTAGCGGAAATGCGGGGGCAGCTTCGGCATCGGGTACGATCAGCATAGACCCCGGCGGTAAACGAAGGTTGGGTGCTACGTTCACTATGCCGGAGAGCGCTGTCCGTATCCAGTTTAAAGTCAACGAGAAGGGGGACGTTCCGAAAGAAACGATTCTCAGCAACAATGTTCTGGATTCCTATCCCCAGGCGATCAAAGTGGCTGAACCGCAGTCTTATCCGTACGATATGCTAACCAAAAAAGTAAGGCTTCCTCTTCCCGAGAATACGGTAACCTTACAACTACCGGATTTGGAAGATGCGGCGTGGGACGGGAATGCTACCGGATCATTAAACGTCTACAACAAAACGGAGGATTTGTTGAGAGACTTTAAGATTTTGAATAATCCGTCAGTCAATGAGGACAGCGAAACGATAACCCGTTCGCCCGTGGTGACTTATACGACCTTGAGAAAGGATTTCGGCATCGACGGCAAGAATGACGATCCGGAAAACCGGAAGTACGTAAATCTTGAATCCCCAGGGAGTCCATTGCGGAGAACGGGACAGATCTTTTACGATGGCTCCGTAAGTAGAAAGTATACGTATACGACATATGAAAATAAATGTACCGGCGAAGGTGAGGCTCAAAAGTGTGAGAGTGTCCCGAAGAAAAGCTCAGGAACCGTAACCGAAAGTTTCAACAGCGACACCGTCACCAAGCCTTATGAGATGTACGTGTACAATGGCCGGGAGGTCGTACCCAAGTTCAAGTACAGGGATGAGATCGAGGAGAATCAGCCGGATTCTTTGACCAAAAATCTATTTTGGACCAATGAACCTTATTATTACTCCGTCATTCGTTGGATGCACCATCAAGATGAAGCTGGTGAGGAATATGGGTGGACCAAGGTTCCCGGCCAGTACGAAAGAGAGTTTATTCAGCAGGCCAGCGGCTTTGTGAAATCGACGAAAACTAGGACGATGGAAGAGGAGTACAGTCAGTCCAGGAAGGCGGCAGCGAGCAGAACGAACAAGAAGTCCCTCTATGACAAAGCTGTTTTTGCCACGGACAAGGATCTTCAGAAATATGATTATCCGGTCAAGTCCGGCTATTATTTTAATCCGGCGGGCAGCTATACCTTTACCCTGAATACGGTTGTTTTTAAGGATAAAGAACCGGCGGAGGGCATGATGACTAATGATCATAAGGACTTACTGGACGCCTTGGTTAACTCGTTCCGTTATGAATCGGATTTAATGTATATTAACAACAAGAAACAAGCAGTCAATATTCATAATGAAGGATTGGCACCCAAAGGCGGAGGCTTTGAGCGAAAGACAGGCGTACTGTCCGTACAAGATAGTAAAGGAGTAAATGGGGAGAAGCTCATCCGCGTCCTGGACCGGAGTGAGGATAAGTCCCGCTTTGATCAGAAGGTAGAAGAAATTGAACATACCGATGTGCGCGGCGAAGACTCCCATGTATTCTGGAAGAAGGTACTTGAGGGCTACAGCGAATCCAAAACCGAAACAAGCCATAAGTCGTATAAATACAGGGAGTATGTAGAAGCCGGACAACATATTTACAAGATTACCGAGACTTCGAAAATCACGATCGTGGTTAATCCGGATAATATTCCGCTTTACACGCATGCAAACATGCCGGACGGTGAGTACAACATCAAGGTCTGGTTCGAGGATGTCAACTTGCAAGATATCGATCATACTTATTCTATTTTAGGTAATTTAAAAGGGATTGAGACCATGGATTCCCTAAAAGTAACTGTAGTAGGCTCCATGTTCGATGACTTGAACAACTAGGGGAGGACATAACACGCTGACGCCGATATCTATCGGCGTTTTTTTTGTTTCATAGTTCGATTTATCTGTATATCAAAAAACCAGCCTCACTATTCTAGATAGCAAGGCTGGTTTGGGAACTTATATTTGATGCTCGACTTTGACCCGTTTAATGAACAACGAGATCACAAAGCCGATAATGGCCATGATAATCGCAAATAAAAATGCGTCCTGAACTCCCGCCGTAAAGGCAAGAAGCGGGTTTAACGGATTTGAAATATCTTTAACGGTAGTCATGAATTTTTCAGAACCGGAGGACATAATGGAAATGGCGATTGCCGTTCCGATTGCACCGGCCACTTGCTGCAATGTGTTCATAATGGCTGTTCCATCCGGGTACAGCTCACGCGGCAACTGATTCAGACCATTGGTTTGCGCCGGCATCATCACCATAGATATACCCACCATCGTAACGATGTGCAGGGCAATGATAAACGCCGAGCTCGTTTCGATCGAAATCGTCGAGAACCCGACCATAGCCCCTAGGACGATCACGGTTCCGATCAACACCAGCCATTTAGGTCCGAACTTATCGAACAATCTTCCCATGACCGGCGAAAGAACACCATTGATGACTCCGCCTGGCAAGAGAAGAAGTCCTGCGGCAAAAGTCGTCAGAGCCAGCGATGTTTGCATATAAAGCGGCAAAAGAATCATCGTGGAGAGCAAGACCATCATGCAGACCAGAATCAAAAGCAGACCGATTGTAAACATCGGATACTTCAATGCACGCAAGTTAAGCATGGGTTGCTGCATCTTGACTTGCCGGATTGAAAAGAGGACCAGCGCAACGGCACCGATGATGATAGAAGCAATAACGGTAGGGCTTCCCCAGCCGCCTCCCTCTCCGGCACTGCTGAATCCAAATACAATTCCGCCAAATCCGACAGTGGATAAGGAAATGGAAAGTACGTCGATTTTTGGTTTTGTTGGAGTCGTTACATTTTGCATAAAGAACCAGCCGAAAATAAGTGCCCCGACCAGCAACGGCAACGAAATCCAGAAAATCCAGTGCCAGGTCAAATTGTTCAGAATAAGTCCTGAAATGGTCGGTCCCACGGCAGGCGCAAACATAATGACCAGACCGATGATCCCCATAATGCTTCCGCGTTTATGCGGCGGAATGATTAACAAAATCGTGTTGAACATCAACGGAAGCAATAACGCTGTCCCTATAGCCTGGACGACGCGTGCGATCATTAATACTGCGAAGCCTGGAGCGACCGCTGCGATGAGCGTGCCGATGATGGAAGCCATAATCGACGTAATAAATAATTGTCTTGTCGTAAACCACTGCATAATCAGCCCTGATACCGGGACCAAAATGCCGAGTGTAAGTAAGTATCCGGTGGTCAACCACTGTGCTGTCGTTTCATGAATACCGAAATTTTCGATCAAATTTGTCAATGCCATATTTAAAGCCGTTTCACTAAACAAGCCGATAAATCCCGCAACAACGAAGGAAATGATGATCGGAACGGTACGTAAATTGCCGATTGCCACTTCTCCCGTCTTCGCTTGCGTACTGCTCATATCCATTCTGGTTCCTCCCACGTTCTCTCTGTTTATTTGTCTAATAAAAATTCCAGCTGCTTTGCGATCATTCGCAGCGGATCTCCACATTTATAGGTGATCGACAGAAGACAAGCCCCTTCGATCATGGCCGTAATCGTAACCCCTAATTCTTCGGCTCTTTCTTGTTTGAATCCCCACTGTTCAAGCCTATGAGCGTATAAAGACTGACAATCTTTAAACACCATTTCGCAGGCATTGCGTAGCTTCTCATGCGTCGAGGCAGTTTCGAATGCGATCAGTCCGACGGACAGCCCCTCCGCACAACTCCCCTGATTATCAAAAACGGCGGCAATATTATGGATATAATACCGGAATGCTTCGAGCGCCGAATTTTTTTCCGCTAAATCCTTTTCGGCTCCTTCCATCAACATCTTTCTCATCATCGCGATGGACTCGACCGCAATCTCTTCCTTCCCGTTTGGAAAGTGATAATAGATGGAACCTTTAGGAGCACCGCTTTCTTCAATAATCTGATTAAGCCCTGTTCCGTTATAGCCTTGCCGTTGAAACAAGCGGGTTGCGCACTGCAAAATGATCTCCTTGGTATCCTGTTTCTTCTTCATACAGATGATCCCCTTAAAATTATAACGACCGGTCTAGAGTATATTATTTTAAATTTTAATGGGTGTCAATTGTGAAGTTAGGCACTTATAAGATTTGCCCACTTGAGCGAAGCGGATTATGTCGCTGAAAAAGGAGAAGGATTGCCGTAAAATTGCTATAAATACAGCATCAATCGCCTATATCTCCAGTAGTTTACTTATACCGAAAACCATTGAAACGGAGTTGTTGCCTTTGAGATCCAATTCCAAAATCGGTGTCATTCTGGCCCAGATCGGAACGCCGGAACGACCGGAGGCGAAGCCGGTGCGCTCTTATTTGCGGCGGTTCTTGTCCGACCGGCGGATCGTGGATACGAATCCATTGGTCTGGCAGCCGGTACTTCGGGGGATCATCCTCCGGACGAGGCCCCGGAAGTCGGCCCAATTATACAGGCAAATCTGGAGCCAGGAGGGCTCTCCACTCTTGGTAAACAGTCAGCGTCAACAATCCGGGTAGCAGGAGAGGTTGGGGCCGAAGTTCCAAGTAGAACTGGGACTTGCGTACAGTGAAAATAGCATCATGCGGGCCATGCGGCAGTTTGAACAAGCGGGAATCGGCCGTGTTCTCATCGTTCCGTTATTCCCTCAGTACTCTTCAACGACAACGGCTTCCGTATATGATCAAGCTTGTTTTGCGGCGCTGGGCCGCAACAGCTCCAGAAGTCCGGCGCTCAAGCGGTATGTTCCGGCGCTGCGGTTCGTTGAGCCTTATTATTGCGATCAGGGGTACATTTCCGTAATGAAGGCGCATTTGCACCGCTACATGAAACAGCTGGACAGGGAGCCGGATCAGATCGTGTTGTCTTTTCACGGCATTCCCAAGCGATATGCGGATACAGGGGACCCTTATCCGGAACAGTGCAAAGAAACGGGGCGGCTGCTCGCTGAGGCGATGGGCTGGCGTCAAGACAGTTGGCAGATTGCATTCCAGTCCCGTTTTGGACCGGAGGAATGGATTGGGCCTTCCACGGAAAAAGTGATCGGGAGCCTGCCGGAACGAGGAATCGCAAATCCCCTGGTATTTGCCCCCGGCTTCGTGACAGATTGCCTGGAGACACTGTATGAGCTGGATATTGAAGGACGGGGCCACTTTGGTGCCTCCGGCGGAAAAGCCGATCAATATCAATATGCACCATGCTTGAATGACCAGCCGGAGTGGCTTGATTTCCTAACGGGGTTGGTTGAGCGGAATGTCGGAGGCTGGTGATAATCTGTTTGCGGATAGACTTCCACGAAGTTTATGTGTGATAAATCTCACCGAAAAAATAATTAAAATTTGAATAATAGAGATAAGATAGGCTTCGGATAAAAGAACAGGAAATAGAGTAGAAGAGAGGAGACGGCAAGAAGCATAATGGGTGTTCGTGAATGGGTGGATCAGGATTACGTCATCGAGCATTTGAGACAAAAATTTAATTGTTCGGTGTTATGGTGCGAAGGCCGCGCCTGCCTGGAATATAAGAGCAAGGAAGAACTGAATCAAATGGCCGGTTATGTAAAAGACAACTTCTCCATGGAGCTTCTGGACGTATTCTTTACGGCAGTTGAGAGCCTTAATGAAGAAGTAGAATCCTGATCATTTGAAAAAAAGTAAGAACCCGCTCATTTGAGCGGGTTCTTTGTTCATAGCTTAGTTCTTTGTCGTCAACTACAGCTTCCAAATCCGGTACAAAATCACCGCCGCCTCGGCGCGGGTGAGCGCTTCGGCCGGTGCGATCTTGCCGTCTTTGCCGTTGACAATGCCGGCTTGCACAAGGGTAGCTGCGCTGGCTTTAGCGAAGTCGGCAATTTGCGCCGCATCCGTATAAGCATCTAAAGTAGCGCTGCCTGCGGCTTGCTTGCCCGCGGCCGTCAATGCGCGGGATGTCAGCACCATCATCTCCTGACGGGAGATCGGGCTGTTCGGTTTGAACGTGTTGTCCGCGTACCCGGTCACGATCCCAAGCTCCTTCGCGATCGCCAGCGCATCGCTATAGGAAGCGTTTGGCTGAACATCGCTGAATGCCGCTGGTTGACCCTTGCCGGAGCCTTTCAATTCAAGGCCGTTGACAAGAAGAGCAATGAAGTCGGCACGTTTAATGGAAGAGGCAGGGGAGAAGGCATTCTCCGCCGTTCCGCGAATCACGTCGCGCGCGGCCATGGCGTCAATGGCTTGCTTCGCCCATGGCACGTTCTGCAGGTCGCCGAAAGTTTTGGACACGTAAGCAACAGCATAGTTGCTGAAGTGGGTCGTTTGGAAAACGACACTTCCGCTTACAGCATCATATCGGCCGTTTGGAACCGGGGTCACGCTGCCGTTATCCTCAATGTACCAAACTACGATGGAATTCGGATTGCTAAGTTCCATGGCGGTTGGCTTGTAAGGAATAGCTACCGTGATAGGCGCCTTCGGGTTGTTCCAGGCAATGGCCTTGCCATCAACAGCAATGCTCAGATCAAGCGCCGGACGGTTGCCGATTGCTTCCCGGGAAGCTGCATCCAACTCATCCAACGAAGCCTTCGCGATGCGGATGGAGACTTGCCCTGCATTCTCTGTCACATTGGACAGCATGTTGCTCGGAATCTCGATTGTGCCGTGCTCCGTTTTCAATAGAATCACGAAGTTTTCTTGACCATTCAGGCTTTGAGTCGGTAATTGCACTTCGTAAGATGTCGCGTTTGCCTGCTGAGGAACTTCGATGGAGATTTGTTTCTTACCGTTAGCCGTTGGAGCTGCTTGCTCAAGGGCCTTCTTCAGGTTGTCGCCGGAAACCGTCGCCGTGGCGACTCCTCCTGTAACTTTTACCTCCGGTTTGATTACGCCGCCAGCCGGTTCAACTGGTTTCGGTTGAGTCGCCGAACCTCCGCTAGTTCCCCCGCTGCCGCCGCTGTTACCGCCAGTGTTGCCGTTTCCGTTATCGCCCGGTTTGCCAGGTTTGCCCGTAAGGGTAAGCACACCATATACGGATGTGTCCTGATAACCGTTGCCGGTGGTATCATTCCAGGCGGCAACGCTTTGACGGGAGCCGTCTTTGGCGTCATTAATTTGCGCGTCAAAGCCGACCTTCACGTTGTTGCTTGGGGTAATCTTTTTGAACGGAATCTTCACTTCAACCGTATAGTTCGTTCCGGAAACCTGGGTGGCTGAAACAAAGCCCTCGCCGATTTTTTCCGGACTAAATGAAGTCTCGTTATCAAAATTAATGCGGAATTGTCCGTCATCGTCCTGATAGAACGTGCTCTTGGCGTTATTCTCGTCCAGGAAAATCTCGACGGAATCCTGTTCCCAAGCATTTACATTGCTCTTGTCGAGCTGCGCGTCATTCACCTGGATCAGAACGTACAAGTTTTGATCGTCCCACAGGGCTTTAGCTACGCCGTTTGCACCCTGCCAAGCCGTTTGATACCGGTTCAGAGACATGGCTGGAGCCTGGTTCCATACCGTGTCGATGGTTCCGTCAATGACAGGAGTAGCATAATTCGCAGTGGACTGGTTAGCATTCGATGAATCCGGCTCATGTTCTTCAATGAATTTATCTGGATCGATGACGCCGTAATAAGCCGGTTTGGCCTGAAGCTGCTTATCGAACAAGAGTGGATTGTTCTCCGCTCTCCAGCTGGAGCCATCGTCCAGACCCCAGAAGGTTACGCGTTTGATATGCTCGGCGTTTTCTTTATACAGGTTGAATAATTGTGCGTACAAATAGCCTTGTGCACTAGCCAGCTTATCGGAAAGCTGATACTTCTCACCGGCCATGATGTCGAGTTCGGTAACACTAATCTCTACGCCCAAAGAAATGAACTTCTCCAGGGAAAGTCTGACGTTTTCCGGATTGGTGTTTACATTGTAATGCGCTTGCATGCCGACGCCGTCGATGAGCAGTTTGCCGGGATGCGTCTCCGCATATCTATCATTAATTTCTTTAACCATGCTATAGATGGCCGTAGCCTTATTCTGGTTGTCTTCGTTGTAGTCGTTGTAGTAAAGCTTGATATCCCACTCGGGGTGTTCATCGAGAACTTCTCTGGCTGCCAGGAACGCTTGCTCTACGTAGTCCGGTCCGATGGCGGTTTTCCAAGGAGCCGTCCGCAGCGCGTTTTCCCAATCGGTGGGATTGCTCGGATTGTCGCTCATCGCTTCGTTGACAACGTCCCATGAAATCACTCGGTCGCCAAAATGCTCTACGACGGTCTTGATATGAGTGCGTAAATTCGTAAGGGCCTCATCACGGCTTAAAGGCACCGTGTTTCCTTGCTCCGTGGTCGTATTCATCCATGCCGGAGACTGTTGATGCCATACAAGCACGTGTCCGTGCATTTGCATGCCTTCCGCGAGAACCTTATTAACCATGGCATCCGCGCCGGTAAAGGAGAATTCACCCTCCCTCGGCTGCAACGCATCCGGTTTCATGGCGTTGCCTGCGGTAGCGACATTGTGGTGCATTTTCAACAAGTCAAGTCTTAATCCTTCCAGATCCTCGCCTGAAATAGCGTTGCCGATCAGAAAATCACTTTGATAGGCATCTTTGATCGGAATCAGATCCTTCTGTATTTCGATCGGTTCTGATGCTAATTTTTCAAAGCTGATGTCGTCGATATAGAAGGTGGTTTGTACATTAGAGCTTTGCAAGTAGATCGTTAAATACTCGCCTCCCACGCTGTTATAGCGATAGGTTCCTTCCAACTGTACCCATCCGTCGCCGACACTGATTGTTTTCTTGGCAAGTTCAGGGTAATTCGGACTGCTTTCGCCAATCTGGGAAGACAATGAGATCTCCGAGCTCGCAGGGCTAATCAGCTTAACCCAGGCCGTAACTTTATATTCGCTGCCCTTGTCCACATATTTCTCCACGCGGAGCGACGGCCCTTGCCAATTCTCTTGTCTGCCTTCTACCTTCAGGGCATATAAACCGCCTTCCGTATGGTTGGCTTCATCGGTAACGGTCAGCTTCTCGACGCCTCCCCGAGGAACAAAGCCGCCTGCTGTTTGATCCTCAAATGTGACGGTTTCAAAAGGTAGAGCTGGTTCTCTAGGCGGTTCTTCTTCACCGCCGGAGGCTACTTTCTCGGTGATACGCACGTATCCGATATAGAACGGAACCGTAGCTCCTTTATCATTGGATTGAATACGCAGGCGGTTATCTGTGCTCGTATCTACCGTAAATTCCTTTGTTAAAGTGACGGCTTTTCCGGGAACAAAGTCTGCGCTCGCCAAAAAGCCATATTTTATATCTGCCGTCTGAAGGAAAACTTGTGCTCCGTTCGGTACAACCACATCAGGATCCACATAAACAGCAGTGGTTACTGTGTAAGTTTTTCCGTTTTCCAGACCGATATTGGAGTATTTGAAATCTGCGGCATCATGCCCTTGAGTTCTTTCAGTGACGGATAAGGCTCCTCCATCGGCGTTCCCGTCAAAGACCTTACCTGCGACCTTTTCAAGCTTAGCGTTACCTGATTGCTCAGCCTTCCCTATGCTACTTTCAAAGGTTTCATGATAGATTTCCTTATCGACGGTTTCCGATGTTGATTTTGATGTAATGAGGATATCCCCGATATAAAAGGGCACCTTCTTCCCGTCATCGTTGGATTGTACGCGCACAGTGGAATATTTGGTCGTATCCACCGTAAATTCTTTAGTTAGCGTGATCGCCTTGCCGGCTTCATAATTTACGTTGGCCAGCAAAGGATAGTCTGGCTCCGTAGGAATTTGAAGATAGGCTTGAGCACCGGCAGGTACCGTCTCGTTCTCGTCAACATACAGGGATACCTTAATCGTGTACGTCTTTCCGTTTTCCAGGTTCATGTCGGCGAATTTGAAATCCACAGCGTCCCAGTTGTTTGATCTATTGCTTACATATAATGCAGTTCCGTCTTCATTACCTTCAAACACTTTGCCGGTGACAGGCGTAAGTTTCGCGCCGCCGGACTGACCGGCAATACCCGCGCCGTCCGCAAAGGTTTCGTGGTAAACCGTTACCGTATCTTCTGCTGCGTTTGCAGCTGCTCCGCCGCCTTGGGCGAACCAGCCTGACGGGATCAGCAGAGCCGCTGCGATGGAAATTGAGATGGCTTGTTTGATGATTTTACGCATTCATTGCACTCCCCCTGTAAAAGTTTGGTTAAGTAGGTTAAGCGCTTACATTTAATTGCGTGAAGTCCTCCTTTCAGTCCCAAATGATACCATCGGCAGGGAAGCACCGTCTTACTCGAAATTAAAGAATGTTCCGTACTTTTCTTATATAAATCTCGAAATGAGGCATATTCCTTTCCGGATTTCCTTTAAAGAGGGGATGTGTCATACTAGGGTTACATTTTTTATTATCGATCGCAGTGAGGTGAGCGGCTTGTCCATCAGGGTAAAATTATTGCTGTCATACACGGGCATGCTTATCATCAGCCTGCTGGTAGTCGTCGTGACCGCAGGTCTGTTTACGATCGCGGCAACGGGCGACATCCACGGCATCCAGGATTTCTATAAGGTGCATTATCAGCTTATTCCTTTGACCGAAGAAGAGGAGTCCATTTTCCTGGAACTGAAATATCTCGCCAAAAATGAGCCGGACCAGCTGCAGGACAAGGAGCTTCTGAAAGAGTACGATTTCAAGCTCAGGACGGTGCGGGCCGGACTCTTCGTCCGTCGGGAAAGCAATCAAGTGTTCGAGTCGTTTACGATTAACCAACCGGCATTAGAGCAGCATTTGCCGCCATATGACTTAAATAACAACCAGATTCGCAATACCTTCAATATCGGTGAGCGGTTCTACGCTTACGCGAAATTCGACTTCCGCTATTCGGACGGCGCCAAGGGGCGTAACGCCGCTGCAGCATGCTATAAGCCGTGGCTATAATGAAATGGCGGAGGCTTTGACCGCCGCGGGCGGAAAATAGTAATTCGAAAAAGGATAGAGCAGACCCTGATCATGGGCGCTCTATCCTTTTTTTCTCCGTCAAAAACCTATCTTTAGACTTTCTCCATCAACATACACGCCTTCCGAACGCGTAATCGGCAGTTTCTGTTCCTCACTGAAGCCGATCGTTTCCCCATGTCTTAAAGTGACGTTGTATTGTATGACATAATTTGAAATATCAATCAGGAATTCGCGAAGATCGGCCGGATCGGCCTGACTATCGACAATTTCGATTTCCTCCTTGCCAAACGGTTTCAGACCGTTCGTGTATCCGTTCGTGCCGGATTCCGTGCGAACCAAGCCAAAATGGACCAGATTGAGGAGAGGGAACTCTTCCTCTTCTTCGCCCTCGGATTTCATGATATCCGCCATTTTCAAGTACATGTCGGGTTCAAACACAGTGCCGGATGAATAGAGTCCTATGGCATTAGGAAGCTTCAGGCAGCTGGCGGCCAGCTTGACGTACATTTTGCCGCTGTCGAGCGGGGAACCCCAGCGGGTAAAGACTGCGAGGATGATTTGGGCGACATGGGTTTTAACCACGTCCGCGCCTCCGGGCCAGAGATAGTTGCCCTGCGCGTAATGTTCGGCCTCACCGTCCGGGACGGGCGCATCAACAAAGCTGACGGCCAGAGTGAAGCCGTCTACGTCAAAGACCAGAATCCCTTCCTGCTCCCTGGACTCGCGGCCGTCCTCTCCTGCCGGATAGGATATGTTCCAGTCCTGAAGCAGGTTATTCTTGATTTGTTCCAGATCGCATTCAGCCGAGTTCAGCAGCACGAATCCGTTGAAAATACCGGACGATTCGCTCTGCGGCTCGCTCTCATCGCTTTGGCTTTGCTCGGCCTCGATGGCCGCCGCCTGCTTCATCCAGTATTCACGGATCATTTCTACCATCGCAATCGATTGCTGCTCCGCTGTTGCCGGATCATAGAGCCGCATCTCGCTGAACACATGGCCGCAATGCTCGGTGTCGGAGGGCTGCTCATAACCGCCGCAAACGCCGAGAAGCCATTTTCCCAGCATGTTTTTCTTATACTTGAATATGTAATAGTGCATGTTGTGCAAATCAAATTCGCCTGCAATTTCGATCTTGCTGGGCTTCCGGCCGAGTTCGTGCTCATCCGCCAGCCAGTCGATCATGGACTCCATTGCCGCTTGCCGTTGGGCTGTCATTGTTCTCTCTCCCTTAGATAGAAGTATAGTCCTATAAAGTTATATTCTACCAACCTATAGAGGGCAATTCAACGCCGGTAAGTGTAAGCCTGGACTCCAGACATCAAAACCCGCTATAACGGTTCATGATTCTATTATTTTGGAGGAATTCCCTCTTATTAGAGGGAATATGTACCTTACGATGACATGGGGCACAATCTTTGAAATGACGGGAGGAAATTATGATGAATGAAAGCAAGTTCTTCAGGCAGTTTCGGGAACTCCGGGAACAGACCCTTTCTTTGGCGGAGTCCGTTTCGCCCGATTTGATCGATATCGTTCCATCCGGGTTTAACAACAGCATCCGGTGGAATTTGGGCCATATTCTGGTGGCCTGGGACCATGGCATTTTCCCTAAAATCAATGAATCTAGGAGAATACCGCAGAAATATCATTTTATGTTTCCTAAAGGAAGCAGGCCGAGTGCTTGGACAGAAGAGCCGCCGGCCTACGAGGAGATTGTATCCAGGCTGAGAAGCCAGGTGGACGAGATTATTACTGCTTCGGACGGAAAGCTGAATGATCTCGTGGCCCAGCCGTTCTTGCGGGTTAAGTATGTGCGGGGGATGTTCACATTTCATCTGAGAGAAGAAGAACATCATCTGAATTGTATGCGGCGCATCATTGCGGCAGCGGAATCTGCACCCGCTGTGGAATGATGCCTTTTATCGCTATATAAATAGTTTTGCGGACATACTCCCCTGTCCATTGGTCCAAGCACTCCTCCTTCCCTGGAATACAATGAATCAAAGGAGGGGTGATGATGTACAAGTACAGGATCGATTCATGGGGAAGGCTCGTTCCCTGCGATAATCAAGAAACTAGCAACGAGCAGCAAACCACCTGCCCTGACAAGAATAGAGAACGTCCAGCGGAACAGGGGCCTTCGGGACCGCGAAAACGTCGGACAAAAGGAAGAAAAAAATTACGCCACGGATGCAATTGCCGCTGTCGTTGCTGCCACCGCTGCCGCCGCAGATAAAATTAGTATATAGAACATAGAAGCCGCCTTGACGGGGGCTTTTTTCTTTATGTCATCCTATCATTTCGGCTTGGGTTTAACCCTTGCGCTTGAAGGGTACTGGTACTACGAGTACACCAACGAGGGAAAGGGAGTTGACGATCATGGAACAGATAGTCAGATCTTTTTTTGTTAAGGACGATGGGGAGGTCCCGAATAACTCCGAATTGCCGGTAATTGTGTACCTGGGCGTATTCAAGGATAACCCGGACGGGATGGAAGAGGCATTTCAGCGCCATGGGTGGAGCGGCAGTTGGACCGGTGGCATCTATGACTACCACCATTACCATACCAACACGCATGAGGTGCTTGGCGTTAAATCCGGAGTAGCGACCGTTCTGATTGGCGGCGAGGCGGGGGAGCGGCTAGAACTGCAAACCGGAGATGTCATCGTGCTGCCGGCAGGAACCGCACACAAGAAGCTGGCAAGCAGCCCGGACTTTGCAGTGGTAGGCGCTTATCCGGAAGGAAAATCACCTAATTTGCGGGAACGCAGGCCGGAGGAGCGCACGCAAGCGATCGCCGAAGTTAGGAATGTACCTGTCCCGGATAAAGATCCGGTGTTCGGAGAAGAGGGGCCGTTATTGCATAAATGGGTTAAATAAATTTTTCTTCGAGAATAAATGTTGGTTGTGAGAGAAATCATAGCTTTTAGTATAGGATACAGTGATAACTAAAGTTATAAGCGTTTTCACCCACAGAAAGATGAAGAGTTTATGAACAGTCTTGAACATTGAGAAGGGTTCTCATATAATAATTAATACAAACAAGAGATTAACCCATTAAAATAATATTTTGGAGGTAGGTTCATATGTCACTGATTGGTAAAGAGGTACTCCCATTTAAAGCATCTGCATTTCACAACGGAAGTTTCATCGAGGTAACAGAAGCAGACTTGAAAGGAAAATGGAGCGTCGTATGTTTCTATCCGGCCGACTTCACCTTTGTTTGCCCAACCGAGCTTGAAGATTTGCAAAATCAGTACGAGACTTTGAAAGGAATGGGCTGCGAAGTGTACTCGGTATCCACGGATTCCCACTTCGTGCACAAAGCTTGGCATGACAGCTCCGAAGCCATCGGCAAAGTAGAGTACATCATGATTGGCGATCCTTCTCATGCGATCTCCCGCAACTTTGACGTGTTGATTGAAGAAGAAGGCGTTGCTGACCGCGGAACGTTCATCATCGATCCGGACGGCGTGATTCAAACTGTTGAAATCACTGCTGGCGGCATCGGCCGCGATGCAAGCACATTGGTGGACAAGCTCAAAGCTGCTCAATACGTACGTAATCATCCAGGCGAAGTTTGCCCGGCTAAATGGAAAGAAGGCTCCGAAACTTTGAAACCGAGCCTGGATCTTGTAGGTAAAATTTAAGGGAGAGAATAAAATGAAACTGGATGCAGACATAAAAAACCAGCTGGCACAATACCTTGAGCTTATGGAAGGCGATGTTCTGCTGAAGGTCAGTACCGGCTCTGATTCCGTATCGGAAGAAATGACGGATTTGGTCAACGAACTGGCCAGCATGTCTTCCCGCATTACGGTAGAGCAGGCATCTTTGCCTAGAACACCAAGCTTTAGCGTAAATCGTCCGGGCGAGGACACCGGCATCACTTTTGCCGGAGTGCCGCTCGGTCACGAATTTACTTCCCTGGTATTGGCTTTGCTTCAAGTCAGCGGAAGAGCTCCGAAGGCGGAACAAAGCGTCATTGACCGCATTAAGGGAATCAAAGGCGAATTCCAATTCGAAACTTATGTCAGCCTGTCTTGCCATAACTGTCCTGACGTTGTGCAAGCCCTGAACATGATGAGCGTTCTGAATCCGAACATCACGCATACGATGATCGACGGAGCGGCGTTCAAGTCCGAAGTGGAAAGCAAAGAAATCATGGCGGTGCCGACCGTTCATCTGAACGGCGAATTCTTCGAAAGCGGCCGAATGACCGTGGACGATATTCTTGCCAAACTGGGAACGTCCGACGCTTCCGAGTTTGAGGACAAGGAGCCTTTTGAAGTATTGGTTGTCGGGGGCGGACCTGCCGGTGCGAGCGCAGCGATTTATTCCGCGCGCAAAGGCATCCGGACAGGGATCGTTGCTGAGCGCTTCGGCGGACAGGTCAACGATACCTTGGGCATCGAGAACTTCATCAGTGTGAAGTACACGGAAGGTCCTAAGCTTGCCGCAAGCCTTGAAGAGCATGCCAAGGAATACAATATCGATATCATGAAGGCTCAACGCGTGAAACGCTTGGAGAAGAAAGATCTCATCGAGGTCGAGCTGGAGAACGGGGCTGTGCTCAAGAGTAAGACGGTCATCGTTTCCACCGGGGCTCGCTGGCGTAATCTGGGCGTTCCGGGTGAAGCCGAATTCAAGAACAAGGGCGTTGCTTACTGCCCGCATTGCGATGGTCCTTTGTTTGCCGGTAAACACGTTGCCGTTATCGGCGGTGGTAATTCCGGCATAGAAGCGGCAATCGACCTTGCCGGTGTTGCGGCTCATGTTACCGTGTTCGAATTCATGCCTGAACTGAAAGCCGATTCCGTGCTTCAAGACCGCTTGAACAGCCTGCCGAACACAACGGTGATTAAGAACGCTCAAGTCAAAGAAATCACCGGAACTAATAAAGTGGACGGTATCGATTACATCGAACGGGAAACCGGAACAACGCAGCATGTCGAGCTGCAAGGCGTATTTGTTCAAATCGGTCTCGTTCCTAATACCGATTGGCTTGAGGGTACGGTAGAACGTACGCGTATGGGCGAAATTATCGTGGACAACCATGGCGCAACCACGCTTCCGGGCGTATTTGCCGCCGGCGATTGCACGAACAGTCCTTACAAGCAAATCATCATTTCGATGGGATCGGGTGCCACCGCTGCATTGGGTGCCTTCGATTATATGATTCGTCAATAAAAATAAACAGCACCATAAGAGATGATTCCTGTATTGCACAGGGGTCATCTTTTTTATTCCCATTAGATGGTTCATTCTTCAATCTTCAAGCAATAGGATTTTGAGAAGTGATGTTGAATAAGGATACATATGGAATTTATTGAAATTACATGTACCTGGAAAGGTGGCTGCCTCGTTGCGTAAGAAAAGTACTTCTGCCCGCGGGCTCGCTTTATTTATCGCGCTTATCATCCTAACTCTGTTCCCGGCTAGCCTTATAAAGGCCGAAGAACGTCAAGTAACAGTCTATTTAAACGGCCAGCAGATCCATTTGGAGCAGAATCCATTGGCTCGGGATGGAATTGTGTACGTACCGTTAAGAGCTGTTTTTGAGGCTCAAGGTGCCACGGTCAGCTGGGATAGCAGCCAGAGGATAATTAAGTCAACAAAAGGAGAGCGTAACATTGAATATATGGTTGATAAGGGGAAAATGGTGATCAACGGAATTGAGGTTTCCACTGCTCCCCACATAACCTACCAGCAAAGGCAATGGGTGCCGCTTCGGTTCATTAGTCAAGCACTTGGTAACGAGGTCACCTGGAACCAAGTAACTTACTCGGTAAATATTAAATCGCTCCCTATAACACAAGCAAACGCATTAACCAACACAAGCGAGGAGGAGCAATGGCCGGTACTTCCTCCGGAAATCAGTACGACTTTGAAAATGAACGAAGAGACACGCTCAAAAACCTTATATCTCCCTGATCAAGACTTAACTTTGCGGGTGGGTCATTATGGTTTTAAAGACGGTAACCTGTACAGCTACCTGACTTTTTATAATGATGGGGATCAAGACTATGAGTTGTCCTTTGAACCAGGAAACAAGAAACTGGTGTCTATTTATCAAAAAGAAAGAGAGGCACTGCCCACTGTAAATTTGCAGGACTGTACGGAAGTGACAAGTCGAGTTGTAATAGACAACAGTTCTTCGCAAGGCACTATTACAAGAGTACCTATTTTCACTGAAAACGAAGCTTGCAAAGCAAGCAATCAGGCAGAGCAGCAAAAAAACAACACACCGAAACGGTTTGCATTCGGAGAAACGGGTAGCAATGTGGTCACTACGTCAAAATATGTACAGACTGCCGAAGGGGCGTTAAACGGATTTCGGATACCAGCTAATAATTTAGAGCAGCTTATTATAGTTGCCCCAACGGAGGGTTGGACTCATTTAGTGGTGAACGGAAGCTTCCGCAGGAGTACGGACAATCCGGACACTGCCGTAACATTCAAGCTGGATTATAAGGTCGATCTCAGCCTTGGCTTTGATGAATTTTCATTTATTTATACCTACTTTGGCAGTTAGCCGCCTCCGCTCTGGAATGAGGCTTTCCAATCCGGGCAAACTTACTTATATGGTTCGGATTAATTTGGAGGAGTGAATGCAGAGATGGCAGAAAACAAAGATCAGCAGGATGGAAGAGAAGAGCGCTTCCTGGACATAGACAGAATGATCAACGAAGGCCTGGGGGGCGGCAATGTGACTCTGGATAACGGATTGATTGAAGAAACTACCACGGATACGATGGAGTATGCGGAGTCCATTCTCGATGACAAGACCGACACAGGCGCGGAACGGTAAGGAGATTTGAAAAAAAACTCCTAGCCGCCCAACTCGGTGGCCTTTAACGTGGTTTTAATTGAACAAGGAGCTGCTCCTTTGAGCAGCTCCTTGTTTTGTGTGAAGATCTAGTCCACAGGGATTTTGATGTTTATATTGTAAGGCTTCATGTAATGCATTCCTTTGATGATTAACTGCTCCGGTTGAACGGAGGCATCGAACAACAGGGTGCGCTCCTTCAGAATGGTTCCGTCCGGCAACTTGGTATCGTGTTGATTCAAGGTCGTATTCAGCGGGATATTCTCTCCGTTCGCCTGGATGGATACGCCGTCCAGCATCACGTCCTCTTCGGTAGCAATCGTGATCTCGAAACCGCGCGAGGTTGATGACACCTTTTTAATCCACAGTTCCTTGTCTTCCAGCAACACCGGTTGATCGGCGGGGGAAGGAAGAGGGATCTTGAGGTCCAGCTTCCGGTACCCGACGAACTCTTTTATAACCAGCTTCAAAGATTTCAAGTCCTGAGGAAGTGCATCGTAGCGGATATCAAATTTCATTCCCCCATAGGAAGATTGACGGCCGCTGCCGACTTGATCTACCGGTTGTCCGTTTGCTATCAATTCAATTCCGTCCAGGGAGTTTCGAATCCGATCGAAGTTGTCGATGTTCAGCGTTCCCTTGATCATCGTCATCGTAGGAGTAGCCGTAATTGTCTGAAAGGTAATCGTACCCTTGTCGACTTCCAGTGTCTTGCGAATGCGCTGCTTGACCTCGGTTTGCATGGCTTTGTTGGGATCATAGGCAAAAGTCATTTCACTGTCTTTCACAGTTCCGAATGACGGCTGCTGGCGGAAATGCAACGTTAATTTTTTGGCGAACGGACTGACGGGTTCGAAAGTAAACGTGCCTTTTATCTCGGTATGTTCGTCATTCATTAGGGAAGCACCCGCCTCTACGAAGGAATCTGTCAGGAAACCGGTGATTTTGGCCGGGCTGAAGATGCCGGTTGCATCCGCCTCCGATACTCCCTGAGGATTGGACAAGGTGTAAAACAGGATCAATTGGTTCGCATCCGCCATGAGTCCGTCAATGGTGAGCACGGTTCCGCCTTGAAGGGTCATCCTTTTTTCGATCGATTGTCCTTTTCCTTGATCGTTGAGCTCTTGGAGTGTACCGCTAATTAATCCGTCGAACCCGAGTAGTTGTTTGCCGTAATAAGCAAAGGCAGGGAAGTTGAAGCTGAGAATAACAATAAAAAGCAAGACGGCCGCCGCAGCCTTCCAAATGGGCGGAACCCGCCTTTTACTTCGAGATGGGGCTTTGTCCAGCGCTTTTCGGAGCCTCATCTCCAGGTCTTCCGGGGCTGTAATGGAGTCGATCCTCTTTTTCTCCTCCGCCAACCGTTCCTCGATCTTATTCATCGGCTTCACCTCCATACAGTTCTCTCAGCTTCTTCAGTCCCTGAAAAATCCTTGATTTCACGGTTCCCAACGGAACCTCCGTCACCTCGGCTATCGCCCTATAATCCAGATCGTGAAAATATTTCAATTGGATCGCTTCTTTTTGCGGTTCGTTTAATTGCTGCATCAGCTCCTGAAGATCCATCTGTCGATCGCTGTTCTGGTAAGGGTCGCTCGTAAGGGGGGGACCGCTAGGGTCCGCTCCATCCGCAGTCTGCAAATCCTCCAGCAGAACAAGCCGTTGCCGTTTACGAAGCTGAGCTTTGCATACATTGACCAGGACAGTCTTACTCCAGCTATAAAATGCATCCTCATTCCGGAGCTGATGAATCCGCTCATACAGCAGGACGATCATTTCCTCCATCGCATCCATCGCGTCATGCTCATTTCCCGTATAGGCGAGAGCCAGCCGGTAGTAAGCGTCTTTATCGGCGAGAATCAGCTGCAGCAAGGCATCTTTATTTCCCCTTTTTGCTTGTTTAATTTGCCTGACGGCATTCATGGCTCCACCTCTCTCCCCTATAAGAGTCGTAACCCTAAGGAAAAGTTCATTTGCTATAAATAATATTTTGCCTGATTCTCCTTTTCCTTGCCACCAACCCGTGCGCATGTATGGAAGAAACACCCAAAAGGCTGTAGAATATAGGACAAATAGGGAATGAGGATAGATACCGGAGGGACAAGGCTATCCTGCCTGAACAGACATGGGACAGAATCCAGGGAGGTTTATATGAAAAAACTCAGGCTTATCGTCTATGCTTTGGCCTTGGTTATGCTTCTGGCGGGCTGCAGCAAAGCCGCAGAAAGGAATTCATCCGCCGTGCCCCCGGCAGGGAACGGGATTAATGCGGAGGGTGACGGCGAAATGGCTGCGGAGACCGCTTCGGCGGGGGGCGGTGAGCTTGCGGAAAAGGCAGAGTCATCCGAACCTCAGGACACTGCTATGTTATTTAAAAATTATTTGAAAGAGAAAGGGTTAGGAGGCGATCTCTCACTAATCTATTTTCAACAGGAAGATATAGATTTGGATGGGAACGAAGAAGCGATAGCAGCATTTGGAGATGCTGAGATAGCGGAAAATGAAAGTGAAGAGGATATTGAGTTCAACGAGATTTACGTTTTACGAAATCAGGGCGGAAAGATACATCAGATTGGAGATAGTCTGAATAGCGGCGGATACGGCATCAATGAAATCCGGCTCGTCCAGTTGGAAGACCGGGAGGAGAAGGTCATTTACCTGGGACTCACGAATTGGGTCAGTATGACCGGCTTTGGGTTGGTTGGAATTTCGGGCGATACTTTGGAGGATTTGGCCTATAGCGCCTCTGCGAGCGGATCGGGCGAGGATATGCTGATGGACGACGACGAGGACGGAAAGTTTGATGGCTATGAACAGCGCCGGGGCAGCTATGATGTCTTTTATTACGGGGTTACCCGCTATTTCACGTTGGAGCAAGGCGAGTTTGTACAAACCGATACCTCGGTGGAACTGTTGGAATACCCATCTACTCCAAAAGCGGCCGTAATGGAGTTTTTGGCATTAAGCATTATAGACGACCGACTGCCGCCGAATGTGGAAGAGCGTCTTGACGAACTTTGTCAATTCCGCGAGGCGAGCGGTGAACGGCCCGTGCTTGAAGTGGACTACGGGACAGTAGGCAATCTGCAACTGGAGTTGGACGGCGAAGATGCTTATTTCGAAGTGGAGGAAACCGGAAGCGACGCCATAGTTACTTTGGTAGAGACGGGGGCAGAAGGGACCAAGAAGCAAACGATCTTCAGCCTTGCCAAGGACTCGGGTGCTGGTACAGAGAAGTGGAGCATCTACGACATCGAAGTAGTGGGGGGACTGAATAAGTAATTTGGGCAAGGCAAGCCCCAATGAATAATAACTATATTTTATCCAGTTAATTTGTCGGGAGGAGGAAGCAACCCCCTGTCCATTGGTCCAAGCACCCCTCTGTCCAAGGACATACTTTAACTTAAAGAACAGTTCCGCCAGCAGCAAGCAGCCGCCTGCCCTGTTGGTAGAATTTTTCTATCGTTTACTATGGAAAAATGATCTTGTTCACAACCCCAAAGAATATACTAGAATGCCTAACGAAATGCCGCGGAAGTCTGAAGTTCCGCTATTTTATCGATCGGGAGGGATTCTATGAACAAGAAGAACAGATGGATCAATGCCCCGTACGCATTTGCGCTAGGCATGTTTGCGATGATGGTGCCCAGCCAGGCCTTCAGTTCGTTTTACAGCTATTACTATGTGGAAAAGCTGGGGCTCGGCATCGGCCTGGCGACTCTGGCCCGTACGATCTTCCTGATCTGGGATGCCGTGAATAATCCGATCTTCGGTTACTGGTCGGACCGGACAAAGACGAGATTCGGGCGGCGCAGGCCCTGGGTTATGGGTGCGATTCCGCTGTTTATGCTGTTTTTCGTGCTCGTCTTCTCACCTCCCGGCGGATTGACGGAGAATGGGCTGTTCGTCTGGTTTCTGGTTACGCTGATTCTGTACGAAACGGTCGCAACCGTGCTATGGGTAAACTACGGCGCCCTATTTCCGGAATTGTTCCGCGGGGGCCGCATTCGCGCCAAGGCTTCGGCCGTGGAGCAAGGTTATCAGATTGTTGCGTTGTTGATTGCGACGGCGGTAACGCCCCTCATTTATGCCGCCCTAAACTTCTCGATGATGGCGGTGTTGTATGCCTGCGTCTTCGGGGTAGCGATGTCCGTCTGGGTACTGAGCGTCCGGGAGCAGCCGGATGCCAGCCAAGGGGAGCCGTTGAAGCTAATCCCCGCGTTCAAGGCGACGGTGAAGAACAGGAAGTTTTGGGTGTTCAATATTTCGAACTCCTTTGCCCAGACGGTCAATGGACTGCTCAGCTCGATGATTCCTTTTTACGCAAAATACGTGCTGCATATCAGCGAGGCGCAAGTTTCGATTTTGCTGGCCGCCGTATTCGTATCGGTAATTCCGTTGATCTTCGTCTGGTATTGGATCATCCGCAGAATGAACGGGGTCAAGGCTTGGCGCTTATCCCTCGTCGTTTATGGCCTTTCAATGATTCCGCTCTGGTTCGGATACGATTTGGCCAGCGGAATTGCGGCCGGTGTCGCGGCGGGCTTCGGATTGGCAGGCTTCCTGGTGACTCCGCCGATCGTGAGCGGCCGGATCATCGATGAGGATGCGGAAAGAACAGGGTTAAGAAGAGAAGGAATTTATACCGCGGTGGCCGGGTTTATTACGCGTTCGAGCGGTCTGATCTCTGCGCTGGCCTTTTTTGTGGTCGGCATGATACTCGGCTATGAGAGCGGCGACAATCCGGGACCCGCGCCGGAGTTGACCTTCCGGGTGCTTATCAGCATCGTTCCGATTTGTCTTCTCGCCATCTCTGTCGTTTTGTCTTATAGTGCGAAATTCAATTTCAAGAAGTAACCCACCCACCACAGCTTCGAAACTAAGGAATCTGCAACTGCCGCAAGGGTTCACTCCTGGTTTCAATGATGGGGGCGCGGAATGTATACTAAAACTCGAGGAATCGTCGCAGTCCACAGGAAATAAGGAGCTGAATCCAATCCATGAACATAGCAACTATCCAAAAAGCAGGTCACGGTCAGCAGGGGTATACCGCAACTTTTGAGCGCAGCTTGAAGCATTCCGCCGAGCAGGTATGGTCTTTCTTAACGGAAAATGACAAGCTGAAGCAATGGTTCCCGGAACTAAGCGTGGATGAACTGGTCGAAGGCGGAGAGATCAAGTTTGATATGGGAAACGGTAGTTTCGAGGAGATGACCCTTCTGGAGGTTAAACCCTATAACGTGTTGGAATATACTTGGGACCAGGACCGCGTCCGTTTTGAACTGTTCCCTACGGCGGAGGGCTGCCGGCTTCTTCTCATTGAGAAGATAACAAGGATTACCGACCATACGCCGCGGGATTTGGCAGGCTGGCATGTTTGCCTCGACGTTATTGCCGCCTTGTTGGCCGGGCGCGACTTCCCGTCCCGCAAAGCAGAATGGGAAGAACGGTATGCAGATTATCGCGAGGCCATTTCGGCGATCGGAGATTCACAGGAATGAATGCATAGGAGTATAAGCTGATGAAACGGCATGAACCGGTTGTTTTCCGGGGACATGGCGTTTTTTTTATAAGGCAGCGTTTACAAAAAAACGAGAATACCCTCAAAAAGATTGGAATTTTCAATAGAGATAAGGTAACTTAATATATAACGACAAAAACGTTTTTAACGACATAAGGAGAGAACAAATTGACTACAAAGAAACTGGGAATTCCATTAGAAGGCTTTGCCGAGTTCAGCAGAAAAGTAGCTGCGGAAGGTGCCGTGTTGTTGAAAAATGACGGACAAGTTCTTCCGCTTCAAAATCAAGAAAACGTTGTAATTTTTGGCCGGACCCAGGTCAACTATTACCGGAGCGGTACAGGATCGGGCGGCAGCGTCCATGTGGCTTATACCACGAACCTGCTTGACGGACTCCGGAGCAAAGGGCAGATTAAGGTCAACGAAGACGTAGCGGCCGTCTATGAAAAATGGATTGAGCAAAATCCGTTCGACAACGGCGGAGGCGGCTGGGCTGCCGAACCATGGCATCAGAAGGAAATGCCTTTGACCGATGAACTGGTGCAATCGGCCCGGCGCCAATCGGACAAGGCGATTATCGTTATCGGACGCACCGCGGGCGAAGATCAGGATAATGCCGATGCGCCGGGAAGTTATCGTTTAACGGATGATGAGAAGGCTATGCTGAGCATGGTAACTTCCTATTTTGAACAAACGATCGTTGTTTTGAATGTTTCCAACATTATCGATATGAGCTGGTTGGACGACGCAGGATATGCGAATCCGATTTCGAGCGTGATTTATGCTTGGCATGGCGGTATGGAGGGCGGCAACGCAATTGCGGATGTGCTTGTTGGAGAAGTGACGCCGAGCGGGAAATTAACCGATACGATCGCTTATTCCATTGAGGATTATCCGTCGACCCGGAATTACGGCAATGAGTTCAAGAACTTATACCAGGAAGATATTTATGTAGGATACCGGTATTTCGAAACTTTCTGCCCGGATCGGGTTCATTTCGAATTCGGTTTCGGTCTTTCATATACGCAGTTTAAGCTCGATTCCGAAGAGGCTAAAGTGGTCTCCCGGGAAGGGGAAGCGTATTTGGAAATCGGCGTAAACGTGCAAAATACCGGGACCCGGTTCTCCGGTAAAGAGGTCGTTCAGGTGTATGTGGAAGCACCGCAAGGCAAACTGGGCAAGCCGTCCAAAGTTCTCGCCGCTTTCGGCAAGACGAACGAGCTTCAGCCGGGTGAATCGCAGCGCCTTACGCTAAGCTTCCCGGTACGTTCTTTGGCTTCTTACGATGACGGCGGCGTAACGGGGCATCGTTCCGCCTTTGTGCTGGAAGCCGGAGTTTATCATCTCTATGTAGGCGGTAGTGTGAAGGACCTGGTGCAGATCGGCGTGGATGGACAAAGCGGGTACCATGTGGAGTCGCTGCAAGTCGTGGAGCAGATGGAAGAAGCGCTAGCACCGATCGAGAGCTACTCCCGGATGAGACCGGGTACGCAAAAGGCGGACGGTTCGTACGAGCTCACCTATGAAGAGGTTCCGACGCGCAAGATCTCGTTGGCGGACCGGATTCAAAGCCGTCTTCCAGAGACCTTGGAGCAAACCGGGGATCAGGGTTATACGCTTCGGGATGTTTCGGACGGAAAAGTCAGCCTGGAGACCTTTATCGCTCAACTCAGCGATCATGATTTGGCGGTACTCGTGCGGGGCGAGGGAATGGTCAGCCCGCTTGTCACCTCCGGTACGGCTTCAGCTTTTGGCGGTGTTAGCGACCGGCTGTTCAACTACGGAATTCCGGTTGGTTGTACGGCGGACGGTCCGTCCGGCATCCGGATGGACAGCGGAGAGAAGGCAACTCAAGTTGCTATAGGCACTTTGCTGGCTGCTACCTGGAATGTGGAGCTCGTTGAAGAGCTTTACGTCCTGGAAGGCAAAGAACTGCTCAGAAACGAGATCGACACCTTGCTCGGACCGGGTCTTAATATCCGGCGCAGTCCTCTGAACGGACGGAACTTCGAATACTTCTCCGAAGACCCGTTGGTTACCGGTGTATTCGCGTCGGCTTGTACGCGCGGCATCATGAAGGGCGGCTCTAACGCTACGTTGAAGCACTTTGCCTGCAATAACCAGGAGAAATACCGCAGTAAAGTGGATTCGGTCGTATCCGAGCGCGCGCTGCGGGAAATTTATCTGAAGGGCTTTGAAATGGCGGTTAAGCAAGGCGGAGCCAATTCGATCATGACGGCTTACAATCCGATCAACGGGCACTGGTCCGCGTCGAACTATGATCTCAACACCACCATTCTGCGCGGGGAATGGGGCTTTGATGGCATCGTCATGACCGACTGGTGGGCTGTAATGAATGATGTCGCTAATGGAGGTCCGGCCGACCGGAAGTTTACGAACTTCATGGTTCGTGCCCAAAACGATCTCTATATGGTTGTCAGCAATTACGGCGCAGAAATCAACGCTTATGACGACAATACGCTGGCGTCTCTCGAGAACGGAACTCTGACCCGTGGTGAACTGCAGCGGAACGCGATGAATATTTGCCGGTTCCTCATGAATGCACCTGTATTCTCCAGAAAGCAGGTTCTTCATGCAACGGTTCAGCAATTCAAGGCGGCAAGTCTTTCTTCAGAGCCGGCACAGGTGCAAGAGCTGTCCCGTCAAGCACAGGTTGAACCGGTTGCTAATGGATCGACGTTCATTCGGGCAGACGAAGCAGGTCAATATTGGATTACGGTGAACATGATGTCCCCGGACGACTACTTGGCTCAGAGCGCTTGCAATATCATGTTGAACGGCCAATTAATGACTACCGTCCAAACGAACGGGACCGAAGGCAAATGGTTCCGGCAACGGCTCGTAAAAGTCGAGCTGGAAGCGGGTCTCTACGAGCTGACGCTTGATTTCGTCAAGCCGGGCTTGCAAATCGGCTGGATCGAGTTCAAATTGTCCTAGAAGAATACCTAAGCGAAGGGGTAGTACATTTGAGAGGATATAATGTTTGGCGACCGGTTTTGTTGATTGCAACTGCGTTGTTGACGAATACGCTGGTGACGAACCTCTGCATTTTGTTCGGACTAGAGCGCGGCTTGGCGGGCGATATCGGGTTTGTCGCCATGATTATTGCGGCGTTGGTGACCTATAACCGTATGACGAAGGGCCGCCGCCGGAAGTAAGATTGGGCAGGCAGTTCCTGTTGTTCTTTTACCGGATGGTTAAGTTAATATCGAGAAGCACTGACCTTGGTCGGTGCTTTTCTTATTAGATTAAGACTTTTAGAAGGGTGATATATATGGTATTTTCCTATCGCACGCCCTAAATCGATGTATAATAGGTAGAGGTAAATAGCAAAATCACCAAATATCCCCTACCAGGAGAAATTGTGTCTATGAAAAAGAACAAAAAGCTAACGCTTATCCTCACACTTACTACAGGTATACTCGTCGGCACAGCGGCCACCGTATTTGCTCAGAATCCCATCACTTTGCTGGTAAACGGATCTAAGATCGGCTCGAAGGAAGCTCCAAGCTTCGTGAACGGAAGGGTTATGGTCCCCATAAGAACGACAGCCGAGGCTCTGGGTAAAGAGGTTCAATGGAATGCTCAGAAGTCAGAGGTCAATATCGTTGATCGGGAAGACCTATTGACCGAATATGTGAAGGGAACTCAGAAGGTCAAAATATGGGGTAAAAAATCGGACGGCGGATACTGGGGAATGCGGATAACCCTTGGTGAGATAACCCGCAACTTTCCTTTCTGGTATAATGTCGGCAATCCATCCTATGCCCCTCAGGTTTATCTTCAGGATCTGAATCAGGACGGCAAGGACGAATTATTGATCATTTTAACGACGGGTTACGGAACAGGATTTAAAGAGGAAAATGCATATATTTTCGATAGCGAGGAATTCTCGGAGATCCCTCTGGAGGACTGGCAAACCTATACTTTAAAACATGTCGTGCCGGGAAAAGTTACGAAAGAGGGGGCCAGCATCCAGATTGATCATAAAGAGCTGGCCATTCCGCATGGTATTCCAGAAGAGGATTTTAAGTCCGACAAGCCTTATTGGTATGAAAGCCCGGCATATGGTCAATATTTCCGGTACGAGGTTCGAAATGATAAACTGTACGCGATTATACCTTTATGGTTCTCTCCGGCGCTTTCATCCGGCCAACTAGAAATTGAGTATTCATACAAAGACAAGTTTTTTCAGGGCGACGGCATTAAGTACGTGGAGAGCGAATAGCATTTGAGGTAATCTGGACGTACAATCGGCAATGGTTGCGTTCTATAATTTAAGAAAAGCCGGGATCCCAGGATTCCGGCTTTTTCTTAAGGAGTCTTTTATGTGGGAAGAGTCCTTGAAGCCGTTAGTCTTCTGGATTCTGCAGCCGGGATTTCCACTCAGCATACAATTCTTCGAGAGACGTATTCAGAATTTTCTCCATTCGATTAGGTTTGCGGATGATTTCATTAAGCGCGTCTATCCCGTATTCATCAATGATGTAATCGATCAAGGTGCCGCTGTAAAAGTAGGCTGCTCCCCCAGCCTTATTGAAATAGTCAGACCGCTGAAACTGCTCCAGATCCGGAAAATCTAAAAAGGCGGAACCGAACAGGAGCTTAGATTCAAACTCGGCTTCAAATTGATTGGACGCATAATAGGCGGTCCCCTCATCAAGCCACTTTGTACGCCCGACCTTCGGGTTGACCTGCTGGATGACAGCGTGAACGAGTTCATGCGTAATTTGATCGGTAAAAGCTTTTCGGGTATTCGGATTTTCGAGGTTCACCGGAGTGTACACTTTAATCGTTTTGTCTCTTGCATCATAGGTGCCTTCCGTATCGCGGCCGATCATTTTACGGAATGCTTCGTAATCCGGGTACACATGAACAGGGAGTTTGCGTTCCGATTCAAAATGGAACATCGTTGACAGGCGCGTGTAGTGTGCGTCGAATTCGAGGGCTAAAATGTCGATCATCTGAGTGGTTTCGGAATCGTTAGTAGGGCTGTAAAAAAGGCCGTGCTCCGTCTCTTGGATGAGGATCAGATCTTTGTGAGTATTTTTAGGGAAGAGGAAAAACGCTGAAATTCCTAATAGCAATAGGACACCCAAGGCTGCTCCTTTATATCTCATATAACACCCCCGTTAACTTTTCTATATGAACATACTTGATTTTACTTCTTTGGTAAATAGTATTGAGTAGTTTCGTGGTGAGGTAGAAAAGGGAAGAGGAAAGCCGGGAGTTCTCACAGAGCCCTCCCTAATCTTGGCCGACCCACTCTTTCCGGAGTGAAAACAGGTCCCTCAGCTCCTCGGTCGAAAGCTCGGTGATCCAGCCCTCGGAGCTTGCGATGACGTTGTCGCTGAGCTGCTGCTTGCTTTCCAGCATTTCATCGATGCGTTCTTCAAGCGTGCCCAGCGAAATAAATTTATGCACCTGTACGTCGCGGGTTTGCCCGATGCGGTAAGCCCGGTCGGTCGCCTGGTTCTCTACTGCCGGATTCCACCAGCGGTCAAAGTGGAACACGTGATTGGCCGCCGTGAGGTTCAGGCCGACACCGCCGGCTTTCAAGGAAAGAACGAAGACGCACGGCTTTTTGGTGCCGGCCTGGGCGCTTCCCGTCTCAATCGGCGCTTGGAACTGCTCGATCATTTTATCCCGGGCGGATTTCGGCGTACTGCCGTTCAGATAGAGAACAGGCTCTTGGAGTACCTGCTCAAGCACTCGCTGCATCATCTGTCCCATCCCTACATACTGCGTAAAAATAAGGCACTGTTCTCCTTCTTCCCGCAATTCCTTGACCATTTCCAGCAAACGCTCCAGCTTGGAGGAACGGCTGATGAGCGCCTCCAAATCCTTTCCGTCCTTCGAGGAATCTTCCGGCGAAGGGATGGGCTCCTTGGTCATCAACACAGGATGGTCGCAAAGCTGCTTTAATTGAGTGAGCGCTGCTAAAATAGCTCCCTTGCGCTCGATTCCCTCCAGCTTCTGCATGCGTTCCATCAATTGATTTACCGTCTGATCATAGAGGGCCCCTTGTTCGGCGGTTAGATTCACGTACATTTTCATCTCGTTCTTGTCCGGAAGATCAAGTTGAATGTGCGGGTCTCTCTTCTTGCGGCGGAGCAGGAACGGCTTGATGAGCTTCTGCAGATCGGCCGTACGTTGTTCATTGTGCTCCCTCTCAATGGCTTGAACAAAATGTTGTTGAAAAGCCGATGCACTACCCAGGAAGCCGGGACTGATGAAGTCGTAAATAGACCACAGCTCCGAAAGCCGGTTCTCGATCGGCGTGCCGGTGAGCGCAATCCGGTGTCTGGCCGGAAAACTGCGGACGGCGGAGGATTGCTTCGTTTGCGCATTTTTAATGTTCTGGGCTTCGTCCAGACAAATCGTTCCCCAAGCATATTCCTTCAATAACTCCTGATCCAGCGCGGCGGTAGCATAGGAGGTGAGGATCACATCGGCATGGTCCGCAGCCTCGCGGAAAGAATCGCCGTCCAGACGTCTTCCGCCATAGTGGAGCATCACGCGCAGTGATGGTGCAAAGCGGTTGAGCTCCTTCTGCCAGTTCCCCAGCACAGAGGTAGGGCATATGATCAGAGACGGCTGTCCGGATTCTTCGCCTTGCCGCTCCTTTAAGTGAAGGAGATAGGCGATGAGCTGCACCGTTTTGCCGAGTCCCATATCATCGGCGAGGCAGGCCCCGAGGCCGAAACGCTCCAGCAGGACAAGCCAGCCGAATCCCTCATGCTGATAAGGACGCAGCTCCGCCCGCAGTCCGGCCGGCAGCTCGGGCTTGGGCAATTCCGATTGTTGGCCCAATTGTCGGATGAGCTGGTTCAAGTGCTTGTTCAATTCCACTTCAAGTCGGATTTGTCCTGCGAAATCGTCCGTACCAGTCAGCGGGTCCAGACGGTCTGCCGCACCTTCGGTTCCACCCAGCAAATGAAGCTGGAGCACCTCTTGAAAGGACATTCCCCGCGAGGAGTCGACCCGTGCCATGGCTTTGCGAATTTGTGCGAGCAGCCGGGGGTCGAGCGGAATCCATTGTCCGCGGAAGCGGACAAGTCTTTCGTTGCGGGCCGCCAGCTCGGCGAATTCGGCTTCGGTCAGATCGGCATCGCCAATCGCGATCCGCCAATCGAAGTCGATGAGCGAATTCAGCCCGAACAGCGATTCCCCGCCGCCGGATTTGCTGCCGCCGGCACCCGCTGAGATTTTGGCCCGCACTCGCGGCTTGGTGCGGCTGGCTGCTTCCCACCAGGAAGGAAGCAGCACCTGCCAGCCGGCGTCCAGCAGCCGCCGGCTGTCTTCGGTCAGAAACTGCCAGGCCGCCCGGTCGTTCAGCGGTTCCGCAAAGACATCGCCGGCGGCAGTCGCTGCTGAGAAATAGGCCTCCGGCAGGCAGGCTTGCAAGCGGTCCAGCCAATTGGCGGAGCGGCTGCGGACGTATTCTGACCACGTCTCGGGCCAAGTGCCGAAGCATCGGCCGTCAGTGCCGAGCCTTATGGGCACGAGCAGCGCAGGATTTAGCTTGTCCTGCAGAACAAGCTGAAGTCGCCAGTCCTCGTCAGCCGATGGATCAAATTCGGTTTCCGATTCGGTTTCCGGTTCCATTCCGGGTTCAAGCAGCTGCAGCAACGGACGGAAGGGGGAAGTATCCGGCTTCCAGCCGATGTCAATAAGCCAGCTCTGTTCATCGCTTCCTGCGGACATGCGTTCTTTGCTGAACAACAGCGGGTAATCCCGGCGCAAATCGGCAGCGGCTTCTTGAGTGCCGTAATAACGATAGAAAACGGAAGCGGAGAAGGCGGCGCGCACTCTATCTATAAAATCCGGATCTATCTCGTCATAGTTGATCGCGTCCAGTTCTGCTTGGGCGGACGCACTCAAGTCCCATTCCCACGCCAGTTTACCCGATTTAGCCGCTGTATAGCTGGGGATATAGGCTTTCTCCTCCAGACAGACGGCCAGCAGGGGAGCTATTTGACGGAGTGGCTGGGCCTGCGGCTGCCAGGTCCAGTTGATATGCCGGAGCAGTTCGCAATTCGCCAGGAAAGGGATGACCTGCTCGGCCGGGAGCAGTACGATTTCGATATCTTGGATTTGGGAGATTTCCAACTCCGTCCCGTAATAAGACTCCTCGTGCCAGGCGAACAGGTGGTGCTTCAAAGATAGTCCGGATACGAAATTTCGGTCGTTTACCGTACCGAAAAATAACGCATCCCCATGTTCGCTCAACTGGATACCGATGGATATAGCTTGTTTGAATCGGGTCATGGTATTAGTTTTCCTTTCCTCAGCTCTTCCTGTAAAGCACGAAGACGACTGTGCTTGTCGGTAAAGGAGTCGATAAATTGCTCCCATCGCGCGGTAAGCTTCATTTTGGTATACAGCTTGGAGAGCCGCTTCAACAGCCTTACAGCCTTCTTGTAGCTGCCTCTATTCTTCTCGAGCACATATCTCTCTACAGCCTGATGATAAAAAGGCAGCAATACCTCAGGAGCATTTTTCTCCAGGGGCTTCAGATCGGTTGCACGAATAGCGAGAGGATCGACATTATTGGAAAGCTGCAAATCCATCCACTGCCTCCATTGTCCCAGCTCGATCATAAGCTGTTCGTAAATACGCTCGGAATAAGGGAGCATCTCTCTGAGCGTGCTCCACATCCGTTCCTCACATTCCGGAAGCTGTTCTACCGTCTTGCTCCAGTAGCCTGCATAACTGTCCATGACGTCTTTGTATCGGCTTCCCAGCAGAGGTCCGACCGTAATAAGCCATTCCAATAACCGGGTCCAGTCTTGTTCCATCAGCATTAAGCCCAGAATATTCAGAATGAAAACATAATAATCCTTCGTATTCTCCTGCGCCTGTTTGAGTAGCTCCAGAGCCATCCGATCATCGGATAAGCGGTAGTACATCCAGCATTGGGCCCGAATTAGCGCTTTTTGATGCACACTTGAACCGGGTTGTTTCCCCGCTTGCTCCAATAGCTCCAATTCGCGCAAGAAAACATTTTTATCTTTTATATTTGGCACAATCCAGGCTTGCCAGAGTTGATAATAAGGTTCTCCGAAAATCTGATCCTGCTGTGCATTCAGCATTTCATTGCGTATAAAGTCCAGTGTCTGTAAGACAACTGTCCATCCTTGTTGTTCAGGCCCGAGAGGTAGTGGTTCACCAAGGATTAGCCCGATGGAATCTTGCATTTCCTTTACGGCCACCGAATTGTAATAGCCCATAAAATTGGCATGATAAGTAGTGGAGGTTGACTTGGCAGGTAAAATTAACAGCTTAAGACAGTAAAGAGCGGCATTCAGATCATAAATAAGTCCCAAGCCGGGCTTGAGCTCCGGCTTAACGCTCCGGATCGCTTTCAAGACGTTTTCTACATACCGTACGGTAATCGTTTTATCATCTACAGCATTTGCGCATAAATTGAACAGTTCATGCCATTCCGAAAGTGACGGTTCCAGAATAGCCCCCTCATTATCATCCATGTGATTGCCCCGCATTTTCTTCCTCATTTCTTAAATTCTATTACATAGAGGTTTCTGTATTGTGAGTATATCAAAATAGAGCGTCTCCTTCACATCCGGAGCGGAATGGCTGGATTCAGAATTTCATGTTTCCTATTTTGTCACAAGACCGGATGTATAAAGTTGGATGGAAAAGGGCATTTTTTTAATGAAAAACTCTTATCTGAGGAGTGGCTGAAATGAAAACACTAAATGCGATTGCACTCACTTTACTGATTGTGGGCGGACTTAACTGGTTATTGATCGGCCTCTTTGAATATGACCTGGTGGCTGGCATCTTCGGTGGGCAAACCTCCACATTATCCCGGATCGTTTATGTTATTGTCGGGATTTGTGCCATCTACTCGATCAAATTTTACAATGACGTAAGTCAAGAACGGGCCCGGTAACAGACGTCGCGCAAGATCTTCAAAACGATAAAAGAGCTTCCCGCCCCAAAAGGGTGAAGCTCTTTTTTTGTGCAGATTTTTAGGTTGCGCAGCAGGGTTTGAACGTCGAATTGTTTTTCGTTCTCTACTTCACGTTTTTAATCATTTCAAGGTCAGAGCTGCACAGAATCTCCAGGTTATCGAAAATTTTGTCTGCAGGCCAATCCCACCATTTTAGCTGTTCAAGATACGATATGAGCTCATCGTCAAACCGCTTCTTAATAATCCGGCACGGATTACCGCCCGCGATATGGTAAGCGGGGATATCCTTGGCCACCAGGGAATTGGCTGCGATGATGGCGCCGTCACCGATATGGACTCCCGGCATGATCGTCACATTTTGACCGATCCATACGTCATTCCCAATCACGGTATCTCCTTTGAAGGGAAACTGGTCCAATGAGACCGGGACGGTCTCCCAGCCTTCGCCCATAATATTAAAAGGGTACGTAGTTACGGAGTTCATCCGATGATTGGCGCCATTCATGACGAATTCGATGCCCTTGGCGATGGCGCAAAACTTGCCGATCACCAGCTTATCGCCCAAAAACTCATAATGATGAGTAACGTGGGATTCAAATTGATCCGCACCATCGGGATCGTCATAATACGTATAGTCGCCGATACTGATGTTAGACCTGGTGATCACATTTTTGATATAGCAAATTCTTTTCATGCTTGGGTTAGGAAAAATGGCATTCGGATCAGGACCGATTCTATTCATCTCTCAATCACCTCTCGTCTCCAGTATATTACAATTCATCCGCAATTCCGAGCAGGGCGATGCCGATAATGACCGCTATAACGACGGCGTACTGCGCCTTGTTCAGTCGTTCCTTCAGGAAAATCCGGGACAGAATGACGGAAAAGATACTGTAAGAAGTAATCAGCGGCGCGGCAATGATGGCGTTGCTGGACATGGCGAATACATAGAAGAATTGACCGATCGTTTCAAATACGGCTGCATAGCCTTTGACGCGCTCCTGGAACAGATTGAACCGCTGTTTTTTCACAAACCGGAGATAGATGAAGGCTAGAACAGCGCAGGCGAAAAAAGTGAATTCGTAGGAAAGCAGGGCCGCATCCTCGCTGATCAGGCTCAGTTCATCGAGATATATCCCGTCGGCAAACGTGCCGAGCCCATCGATCAGAGCGTATAGAACCGGAAATAGGATCGCCATCATGCCGATTTGATATTTCGGGTCGATCTTGGTCGAGCTGGCTTGAAGCGCGATTTGTTCCGCTCTTTTTTCCAAAACTGCTAAACCGATCACGCCGAGGGTAATAATGACTATGCCCGTGACCTCCAGCGTATTTAACGAATGGGTAAAAAACAGAAACAGCAGAATCGTGGTGACAGCCCCGGAGGAGTTCTGGACAGGGGATGCGATGGACAATTCAAGATAACGGAGCCCGATATACCCGATCGTCATCGATAAGATGTAAAGGACCGATACGGGCAAATAACGAAGCAGGTCGGCCGGATCCAGCGTAATTCCCTTAAACAGCATATACCCTGTGGCATGAATCCCCATGACGAGTCCGACCATGATGACGATTTTGATATGGCTGAACCGGTCGCGGGAGTCGCTGCCTTTCTTGTAGAACAAATCTGCGCCTCCCCAAGCGAGGGCGGTCAGTAAAGCGAATAGAAACCACATAACTTAGTAATTCTCCTTGTCGGTTAGATGAAAAGATACCGTTTTTCTTTATTGATACTTCGGCTAAGCCTTCTTATTATACAGGCCGTTCCGGAAAGGCTGTCAATGATATCGCAACAATCCCGGCTGTATATTCGTTTTACCTTATATTAGAAAAATTCAAAAAGAATGGGTGGAGAATGATGAGGAAAATACTGATCTTAAGCTTGCTGGCGTGCAGTATTTTGGCGGGATGTGGAAATGGGAATTCGGACAAAGAGACTGAAAGCGCACCGCCGAGTCAGAACGGGCAGACGAACCAGAACGGAGTAACAAAGGAGCCTGCAACTTCTGAGGATGATCAGCAAAAGAACGGGAACCAGCCATCGAATGAAGCTGACCAATCAACCAAAAGCGAATCATTGCGGTCTGAATATACGAAAAAGCTGGATGAGGTCGAGAAGGGGCTTGCGGATGTGGAGGAGCTGAACGAGGAGGGGACCACCGTTTCGATGACCCAGGCCGCCGATGAAACCTATAAACGGTGGGATGCGGCCCTGAACGAAATTTATGGTGAACTGGAAGACCGGCTTTCCGAGAAGGATATGGCAGTCTTGAAGCAGGAGCAGCGTGAGTGGATTACGGAGAGAGACGAAACCGCCGAGAAGGAAGCGGCAGAATATAAGGGCGGGACGATGGAGGCCTTGCAGCTGCTTTCCGCCAAAGCCCGGATTACCAAGGAAAGATGTTATGAGCTGGTAGAACTACTTTAGCAGGGCGTATATTGTGATATAATTCATTGCAATATTCGAAGAATGGGGTTTGGAAATGGATAAAGAGAGAACGCTGGAAGACTTCATGGCAATCATACCTGTTATCAAGGAGGCCGTTCCGATGGATTTGTCGATCGCGATTTGCGATCTGGACAAGTTCGTCGCTTATTGGCCGGGGGAGAATATCGACCTGCAAATCAAGGTCGACCAGTTATTGCATCCCGATGAACCGCTGACGAACGCAATCAAAAACAATATAAGCCTGAAGGCAGAAGTGCCTGCCGATTTTTACGGATTTGAATTTACGGGGACGGCTACCCCGCTGCATGACCATGAAGGCCATGTTATCGGCGGTATTGCGGTCCAACTGCGCAAGCAGAGCGAACTCCGGGACATTTCCGATCAAATCGCGGACTCGCTGACCCAGGCAAACGCCAGGCTGTCCCGCATGGCGAGCGGTTCAAATGACTTGGCGGGCTTTACTCATCAGCTCCTCGCCCTCGCACGGGCGACCGAGGAACAGGTCAACAAGACGGATGAAGTCGTCTCCATCGTAAAAGCCGTCGGAGATCAGACGAATTTGCTCGGGCTTAACGCCTCGATTGAGGCAGCACATGCCGGGGATAAAGGAAGAGGGTTCGGCATTGTAGCGGGGGAGATCCGAAAGCTGTCCAATGAGACGGTTTCCTCCACCAGAGTCATACAGGGCATTTTAAAGGAATTCAGGGAGGTTACGGCCGAAATGGGGAAATCCATCGACCGGATCAACCAAGTGGTGGAAGAACAAGCGGAGTCTGCCCAGCACATGTCTTCGTTTATTGAGGAAATTCAACAAATGTCCGAACGGCTGAATCAATTTGCCAAGAGACTGTAAACAAGTAGTTATTTAGCGAAGGAGGCACCCGGAAGGGTGTCTTTTTGCATATAGACGGGCTGCGGTTGGTCCGCCAGTGGACTAGATAGCCATCCTGTGATTAAGTAGAGTGAGAGGATTTGACCGTTTTTGGCAAAGGGGATAAAGATTCGTGAAGAAGATGAATTATACGCTGATGGGACTGCGCGGACTGCTTGCCCTGTCGGTTGTGATCTATCATATCTATATTTCCGCCGTGATCGAGGGATACATTCCCGAGATTCCCAAGGAAAATTTTCTTTATATGATCAATGAGGCCGGGCCCATATCAGTAAACCTGTTCTTCGTAATCAGCGGATACTTGATCACCCAAAGCCTGTTGAATAAAAAGTCGTTCCGGGAGTTTGCCGTCAACCGGCTGCTGCGCATTTATCCCGTATTTATAACGATTCATCTTATTATATTCGCGGTCGGACCGGTGATCGGTTATAAATGGATGGACGGAATCGGACCGGGGCAATACGTGTTTCATTTCTTATCCAACGCTCTTCTGCTGCCCGGCATGTTCCCGCTTCCGATCGCTCAGATCGTTGCCTGGTCACTGAGTTACGAGTTATTCTTCTATATTATTGCTGGATTGGCTTGGTTAATCTACCGCAGTTCCAAGTTGCCCGGGGTTCGGAAGGGCATTCTGTATGTCGTGGTCGCTGCCGCTGCGATGATCATTATTTATTATCGCAGAGACTTCTCCTTCTTTGCCGTAGGTGTCGCGGCGTATTTCAGCCAGGCACAGATAAAGAGCCACTGGAAACCCGTCAAAGCGTTTTATTTCAATGGCGTAATTCTGTTGGCTGCAATCTATCTGTCCTACTATACGTTAAAGGTTCCGATTTGGGCCGCGCTTGTGCTGAGCTTCTTGCTGTTTATCCCTATCCTTATGGAGTATGGGCTGCTGTCCCGGTTTCTGCGAACGAGTGTGATGCGCTACTTGGGAAGGATCAGCTTCAGTCTGTACATGTGGCATACGATGGTCATGTTTCCATTAAAAATAGCCGTGCCCAAATTCGCCGCTATGATAGGGACAAATGCGGTTTCCTTCGGAATCTACGCGCTGTTATCGTTAGCGCTGTCGGTCCTGATATCGCATCTGTCCTATCATTACATTGAATTCAAGTTCACGGCCTATCTGAAATCGAAAATGGAGCCAAGGTCACTATCCCGAAAGAGTCAGGGCAACGTAGATGGCTCAACGGAATCCACTTGAACTACGGGAACGTTTAGCAGGTCCTCATTGATCATGATGTCCTTATATTCAACAAACGTACCGGTAATAACAGCGGGTCCCTCCGAGAATTGGAAGTCACCTGTCAGCACGATATAATTGTCTCCGGCCCATGCCGTAGTTTCGAATTCGCCCGGCGCGGAGATCGTGCACGTGAAGCGTACCTTTTTCTGCGGATATTGAGCGATATCTTCAGGGGCAATCTCCGGGATAACGGTCTTGACGCCGGTAAACTCATAGTAGGAGCCTGACCGTTCGTAAATGGCGATTTGTCCCTCGCCCGATCCTGCGGGATTCTCTACAAGGAGGCTGCCATCCGGGTTGATGGTCAGATTGTCCGCTTCAACCCACAGGATCAGCTCAATCCGGTCATCCTGAACTTCAAACAACGCATAAAGCGCGTTCCTGCTTGCGGAATCGGCTTCAACGAGAAGGACAGGGGTCTCTTTGTTGCTTAATTTACGTTCAATGGACAGCTGCCGGATGGTCGCATTTGAAGTTATATCCGTATTGCTGAGCACCTGAACTTGTTCCTGGGCGTTCATTCTGCCGAAATAAATCCGGTTTGTCTCATCGGCTGCCGTGACATATATCTTGGAGCCGTAAGCGTCAGTACCCCCGCTTACGTGTTGATAGCTGTCCCCCTCACTTCGAATAGGGAGCAGTTGGGACGGTTCTGCAGCCATCCAGGCCAGCTTGACCTGATCCACGGCTTCGCCGGTATCCTGGTAACCACTCAGTGCATTATAGAGATTAATGGCCTCCTGATACTCCCCTTGTGCCGCCATTTTCTTGGCTTTTTTCATCAATCGCGCAATTTGGCCCTCCGCATATTCCGTCAGCGACGACCCGGGGTCGGCTTGGTTTGCGAATTCCTTGTATTGTTTGGCATGCTTGGCGAAGGCGGCATAGTTTTCTTCTTTCAGATCGTATTCCAGCAGGCTTCCAATAAGCTCTTTCGTTGTGCTTGTGATCCATGGCGCTTCAAACTGATGGCTTTTGTAGGCGTCCAGCATATCCTTTGCTTCAGCGAATAAAGTGTCATAAAGGCCCTTGGACGCGGTGGCTTTGATTCTTCTTGCGTCGTAGGTTTTGAATTTGGCGCTTAATTCGCTGATTTGCTTGGAGCTGTCCCCGTAAAAGTTGGAAGGGATCCGGAGCAGATTCCATTTAAAGGATTCATTCGAATAATCGCCGGTATCCAGATTGTGATCCATATCCGCGTAGAACCGGTCCTTGAACTGGGCGAAATAGGAGACGAACTTCTCGGAAACGTTGTTCGATTTCGAAATTTCACGGTAATTTTCGCTATAAGGCCCGTTCCCCGTATAATAGGTGTTGCGAAGCAGGGATAACTTCGCATAGACATCCATAAGCTTATCGAAATCGCCTTTGGAAGTGGCCTTAGCTCCTTGCGAGCTTAACTCCGCCAGCTGCCGTTTCATATCCGTAATCGGAGCCAGCTCTTTCAGACGAGCCGAGATGATGTCCTCCCTATAGTCTATAGAGGTGTTGTTTCGGGCTTTCAAATACCAGGTTTCGGCCTGGATTAAATCCTTCTCCGCATAGAGGCGCTCGGCCTCGTCAAACCAGGCCATCTTTTGCGAAATTCCATAACCCTTGAGACCGATAAGAATCAGCATAACGGCACATGATGCAAGAAGCAGGCTTTGCAGAGAGACCAATCTACGAATCATCATAAGGAAATGCTCCTTGGTGTTATTTGCTGAAAATCGGCATCCCATTGGTATTTCTCATTGTAAATCCGGTAAACCTCATCCGCCAGGGAAGTCCACGGCTCGTTTGGATTTGTGGCTATGACCCGGTAAAGGCGCAAGAATCGCTCTTTGGGAAGCAGGCGCGCATACCGCGAAATGAAGTCGGAGTAGCTCAGGACGTAACGTTTCAACCTTACGGCGGCTCCGGCCACCCCGGCAAGAATGTCTTCTCCGCGTTCCAAGGAGGCAATTTCATGTTCATATTTTAATATGTAGCGAAAGGTCCTGTCTTTGATCAGCTCGCGTTTGATTTTTGCTAATTCGCCGATATAGCGGGCAAGATCAGGATCAAATCGGCTTTGCAGCAACGGCTCCAATTCCAGCTCCATATCCTTACGAAGCACAAAAGATTGCAGCAGTATGATTTGCAGCGACCGGATGGTGTCATCATGGACCAGCGCGGCGATTTCCCGCAGCATTTCATAAGAGCGGGCTTTATCTTCTTTGCCCGTTTCGACGGCCCGGTCCAGATTAGCGATGAGTCCGTCCGCTATTCTTTGACGATCGTGCAGGAACATTCGGGCTATTTCCCGGGAAACGGCCCGCGGAAGCAGCCTGTGCTGAACAAACCAGAGACACCCGGTCAGAATGACCCCTCCGGCCAGCCCAATCGCCATCTCTTGAAAGCTTCTGCCGAAGAAGATACTGATCAGGGTGATCAGTATCGCGGCCAGCCTTTCATTGCGCATGGTGCGGCGTACGGTTGCAGCAGCCTTTTCACGCAGGGGAAGAAGACCGGGCTTCCCACAGAACGTACAGTTATCTTCGCGTAAAATCGTATAGCGATGGCAATTGTTGCATATTCTTAACTTTTCATATACATATTTCGTTTTAATAGTAGGTTTAATTTGTACAGGAATCTTATTGTCCATGGTTATCACTATCCCGGTTTATTTGGAGTACCAGCCTGCGGTCCAGCTCTTCGGGCGCAATCGAATTCTTATTGCGTCTCCAATATATGATTGATTTTGCAATGACAAAAAGAAACAAAATAGCCAGGCAAACGTAAGTAATCATATACAGTCTCCTTCTTTTATAGGCCGAGCAGGCCATTATACCTAAAAGTGCGAGTTCAAAAAGACAGGTTTTCAGGACCAAGAAGGTTGGATGAAGCTAGGGACTGAGTAGCGGAGCGTACATGAGGTACGTGAGCAACGGAAGGCCCGGCTGAATTCAAGATTCGACGTCGAATCCGCTTCATGTTCTGCTTCGTCGTGGAAAGATGTCTTTTTGAACAACCTTTAAAATAATTGAACTTTACAGGCGTTAATTATATCATATTGGCATAGCATTGGCAGATCTTAGGGGGAGATTTGTCAAATCATGCAGCGGCAATAACATAACGATTTTTCAGTAAAGGAGTACTACACATGTTCCAAAGAAAAATAAAAACTCGCAGTTTGCTGCTCGCATTATCGCTGATGTTGCTTCTCTTCAGCTTCCGTTTGCCGGGGGCTTATGCCGCCGGACAGACCTCGCAGATCGATGCCGTGCTTGTTGTGGATGTCAGCAACTCCATGAATACGAGCGATACTAATAAAATTGGTAATGAAGCCATGAAGATGTTTATCGATATGCTGTCGGTTAATGGCGACAGAGTGGGCATCGTCGCCTTTACCGATAAAATCCAGAGAGAAAAGGCCCTGCTGGAAATCAAGACTCCGGGCGACAAAGAGGACTTGAAGCAATTTATCGACGGCCTGGACAGAGGGCCTTACACGGATATTGCGGTCGGTGTAAAAGAAGCGATCAAAGTGCTTCAGAACGGTGCCGACCCGAACCACGATCCGATGATCGTCGTTCTGGCCGACGGGAATAACGATTTTGACAAAAACTCGGGCAGAACACAGAGTGAATCCGATAAGGAATTGAATGCTTCGGTCGAAGAGGCCAAGCAGGCGGGGATTCCGATCTACACGATCGGGCTGAACGCCGACGGCAAATTAAATAAAGAGGCTTTGGCTGCCCTGTCCGACAAAACCGCGGCCAAATCCTTCTCCACCAATTCGGCGGAGGATCTGCCGCAAATTTTGAGCGAGATCTTTGCCAGTCATCTGAAGCTGAAAATCGTACCGATCCAGAGTATGACGGGTACCGGTAATTTTCAAGAGGTTACCGTCAATGTTCCGAACGCCAACGTACTGGAAGCGAATATCTCTATCATGTCGTCCAAGCCGGTGGAGACGGAGCTCGTCGACCCTTCCGGAAAGGCGGTAGCGATTCCGTCAGGCGACGTGGTGGTTACCAAATCGAAGAGCTATACCTTGCTCAAGCTGTTGTCCCCAAGCGAAGGGGATTGGAAACTGAAGGTCAAGGGAACATCGAAAGACAAAATCGATATAAATCTCGTGTTCAATTACGATCTGGAACTGGCCATGGAGCCCTTGCCTTCCACAAGCTACAAACCGGGAGATGAAGTCGCTATTTCCTCCTATCTGACCAGTAACGGACAGAAGCTGGCCAACGACGAAATGTATAAGAATATGGCTGCGGTCCTGAAGGTGACCGATCTCGATTCCGGTAAGACGGAAGAAATCAAATTGGACAATAAGGGCGACAAATTTGAAGGAACCTACAAGATTCCTGACAAGCATGAATATGAATTGGTGGTGAAGGCGGAGGAGAAGAGCTTTTACCGCGAGAGTCCTCCCGTCAAAATAACCGCCAAGCCGGCAGGTTCAGCCGCGACTCCACCGGCCTCCTCGCCAAGCACGGGTGAAGAGGAGAAGTCTTTTCCACTGATGCCGGTCCTGTTGAGCGTAGCGGCTGCGCTTGTATTGCTAAGTGCGGGATATTTCATATTCCGGAAGGTGAAGCAGAACAACCGCGGTTTTGTGGGACAAATCGTCCTCGAAATCCGCGATGAGAATACAAACGAAAAGTCTTATCCGCAGTACAAGAAATTAACCGCCTTCCGCGGCAAATTTAATCTTCACCAGCTCCTGCAGCTGGCGCCTGAACTGAAGGAGACGGAAAGAATCGTCTTCACCCCCGGCAGCAATGACCGGATCATCATAACGAGCGGCACCGCCGGAACGATCGAAAAGTCGGGGCGTGCCATCGACGCAAGCAAAGGCTATGAGCTGAAAGGCGGGGATCGTATCACCCTCCCGCTGAGCAGTGTGGACAAAACGATTTTTATCGAATATCTCGTGTAAGGGTTGTTCTAAAAGCGAATAGGGGGAACACATATGAAGCCCGTAGTAAGAGAACATATTCAACAATTGGACGTTTCATTAGGCGGAGGCATTGTCAGTGATAAGATCCGGGTCGACACGATCGACAACCCGATGCTGATCATCGGTTTGGGCGGCACGGGGATCGATGCGCTGCTGCGGCTGAAATACCAGATTAACCGGCGGTTCCGGCTCCCGGAAGATCCGCTTTCCAAGAAAAAGCGGGAAAAGCCGGACAATGTAGAGTTCCTGGCATTTGAAACGAATGAACAGGACCGGACCAAGAAATATAAAGGCATCGGCCTCGACCCGATCAATGAATTCGTGTTGTTATCGAATGCCGAAATCGGCGGATTACTGCAAAACCGCAGTATCCTCGAACCTTACATTACGGAATGGCTGTCGCCTGAATTAAGCATCACCGATGGGATGAACGGCGCTGCTGGCGTGCGCCAGGCCGGAAGATTGCTGCTGTTTACGAAGATTACCCAAGTGGTGCAAGCCATCGATAAGAAGATCAAGACGTTGTCCGTCGGCACCAACAAGAAGCTGATGGTATTCCTCCTTACCGGCTTATCCGGCGGAACCGGCAGCGGCTGCTTCCTGGACATCGCCTATATCGTACGGGGCATCATCGAGCGCGATCACGGCTCAGCGGGCATCGACCGGGTGAATACGCTCGGATATTTGTTCACCCCGGATATCAACCTTTCGAACAAGAGCCTGAGCGAGCATACCCGGGAGTATATTAAGAAGAACGGGTATGCCGCGCTGAAGGAACTGGACTATTGGATGAACGTGGATAGCCGCGGCGAGCGGTTCAAACAGCAGTACGGCAACATTCTTACCGTGAATTCCCCGTTGCCGCCGTTTAATCTTTGCCATTTGATCTCGGCGACGAATACGGAAGGTAAGCTGCTGGAGAATGCCTACGATTACTGCATGAACGTGACGGCCGAGAATATCACGAACTTTATGGCCAGTGAGGATAAGCAATCCGGAGAGGAATTTGCCATCCACGACTACATCAGTAACATTCGCACGAATATCGCGCAGATGAACAAAATCTATCCCGCCAACTACGAATACAACATTATCGGCGCTTCGTCGGCGGTTCTTCCGATCGAAGAAATGACGACGTATTTGGCTTACCGTTTGTTTGACAAGATGGAAGGCATGTTTGAGAAGGCTCCGAACCAGGAGGACGTGGAGAAATTTGCCCGGAAGCTGGGGATCGACCTCGACAGCATGGCCAAAACCTTCGAATCGCGCGTTCCCGAGCCGCTTCCCGGTTATGAGAACAGCGAACGGCTTAGCCATGCCAATGTGGTGAAATCGCAGGTGGTAAATATCGATACCGAGCTGGAGCAGAATTTCCTGGCACGGGCCCGCGAAGAATACATCAAGGCGAAGAAGCAGCTTCCCGGCGAAATCATGGAGCAGTTCCGCGATCAGGTCCGCCGGCTGTTTCTTCATCCGGAGCAAGGGCCGTTCTACGTGTCCCGGCTGGTCTATACGGAGAAAGGCTTCTGCCTGCTAAAAATGCTTCTGTCCTACATTGAAGCGCTGCGGGAGAATCTGCTGCGCATTCCTCGCGAGATCGAAGCGGCGCAAGAGCAGGCTGCCGATAAGCTGAGCGACGCAAAGAGCGCCTTCGTATCCAAGGATAAGAAGAAGAACTTCTATATCGAAGCGAAAATCAATGAGTATTGGCTCCATGCCGATACGGAGCGCACGGAGCAATTGATCGAGTTCTACGAGGATCTTTACGAATTGCTTAACTCGGAAAACAACCGGATTTATAACGTATTTACGGAAGTGCTGAACGCGCTCAGCTCTATTTTTGCCAAGAACGGAGACATCCTCATTAACGGGGAGGAGCAGTCCGATCATAAGGGGAACAAAACGTACTATTGGAACATCGTCAGCGTTCCCGATATCTCCAAGGTCGTTAATAATTTGATGGAGCAGAAGGACGTGGACGATCTGATCCGCGATTTCTCGACGGAGCTGTTGAACCACTCCAACCAGTGGATCAAGGAGCAGGAAATTGACATTGTCAGCTCGATCTCTTCCTTCCTTAGCGACAAGTTCGGGGATTTGATCACGAAGTCGATGGAGGAATTCCTGATTATTAAGTATGGGCAGGATGAATCCATCGAGAAGTTTGTGGAGCGCAATATTGCGAGCAAGCTGGACGATGAAGCCGTACCGGTGTTCCATTTATCGAACAGCACCGGGAATTTGAACTTCCCGGCCTGGGGCTTCGTATCGGTTCCGGTTCAGGCTCCGAGCATTCTGAAGGGGATTCGCAATTATCAGAATAACGCGGTAGGCAAATCCCACTTCACGGTGAAGGAGAGCGAAGTCAAGAACCGCATCTTCTGGCTTAACACCCGCAACGGTGTGCCGCTCTTCGTCTATACACCGCTTAAAGTGTACGAAGAAAGCTATGAACGTACGATTCTCGATAAGGAAGGCATCGGACGCCATCTGGTGCAAACCGACAAGAATAACTGGACGTATCTGCCTTCTCCGATTCCCGAGAAATCCTGGGGCGATGTTTATGTGAACCAGCGTGTGCAGAGCTACAATGCGCGTGTTCGCGGCGAGTTTGGCGAAGCCCGCAGTTTGAAGATCATTGTGGAGAAGAGTATCGATCAAAATACAAGCAACCGGTTTGCCGTAGTTCAGACCGTACCGTTTGATCTGGATCGGAAGCTGGCCGGATACGATATGCGTCTTGACGCGCCGAAGCCGAATCTGGGCGAGGTGAAGTCCGCCTTGACCGAGCTGAAGCGGCTGCTGTCCGACGGTTTGGAGGTCGCAGCGAGTAAAGATATCTTCGGCAGTATCACAGAAGATCTAGCCCAAGAGAACCTCATTCGCTCTCCGGAACTGATCGCTACGGTCCGCAGCGAACTGGCCAAGTATAATGCGATTCGTGAAATGGCCGACCGGTTGGAAGGACTGCTCGGACAATATCGCGACGAGGAGAAATGGCTGGAGCAATTTATCGAGGCGATGTATACGGGCACAATTGTGAAGAAGGGCGCCCTTTATGTCTATGATCGCGACGCCGAGGAAGAGGCTTGGGAGCCTTTTGCCAACCTGATGAAGAGCCGGAACTATGCGGAATACGAGGTGTTTACTCATTTCCGCGGGCTGGATGAGAAGAGCCGGAATACTTTACTGCGCAAGGCGTCCCGCCGTGCTTCGGAAATGACGGCTTCGGAGGATATCGCGCCGCTGCTGTCCAAGCTGGATGAGCTGACCGTGAATTTCCTGGAAGCCCGCGATGCGTTGGAATACGAGAAGATCGAATTGGCTAACGGCGAGGAACTGTATCAATTCTACAAGGGAATAGCCGCCCAATTAAACGATATTCGTAAAAGGTTGAAGTAAGCGATGAAGGAGCAATTGGAGCAATTTGCAATAGATTATGACCGGAATGAGGAACGCCTGACCCTTCAGGGCGACGATCAGAGCAGCATTCATTATCCCGCTTTGTTTCTGTTCATTGGCGACAAGACCGCGGAGGCGATCGACGTAGTCAAGGAACTCAATGACCGAAAATGGGATAACAGCAAAGGGGTTATGTATTTACACGTCATGACCGCACAAGGGGCATCTGCTCAATCAGAGGGCAGCTCTTCGGTTTCGGTCAAAAGGCATATTCTCGACGGTATAGGGGGAGGGGACGATCCGAAGACGGTTCGTCCCCGCATGTACCGGGAGTTTTACCGCAATGGGCAAGGATTGTTTGAATTAAACCGGGCTATTCGCCAGGTCAGCAGCAGTATATCGGAATACGGCCGGCTCTATTCTTCCTTCGACCGGATTCATCTCTCTGTGATTACGCGGGTCGATGACCCGCTTAATGTGTTTGTCCCCGAGCTTTCGCTGCTGGCGGAATCGATCCTCGGTCAATCGTTCAAATCGGTGCAGATGGATTTGTACGTCTTGATCAGCGAGCGGGAACAAGTGGAGGCGTTCGGCTACGGCAGTTCGGCGGGCGTGGCCTTCTTGCGGGAGCTCGATTATATGCAGCAGCCGGATTATTCTTTTACGGCCAATCTGCACGTCACGGAAGACGGTCTTTCGATTCCGGTGACCCACCGGGCCGCCCCGTTGTTTGATCTGGTGTATGTTCTGTCGGATCGCAACGAGCGGGGGATTATGTCGGCGGGCGAACTGTACAGCAGCTATGAAATGATCAGCCATATCAGTCTATTGAAGAACCGGAAATACAAAGAACAGGCCTTTGATCCGGCTAATAGCAGCTACAACAACACTTCGTTCAAGAATAACATCATGACTCAATCGGGTCGTCAGGGATACGTTTCGGCTGGCTTAGCCAAGGTGAAGCGGCCTAACCAATCGATTGCCTTGGTGGTACTCTATCACTTCTATCGTCAGATGATGACAGATATGGCACAGGACCCGGGGGCAAGCGAGCAGCAGAGGCTGGCTTTGTTCGGCGTAAACCCGGTATTGATCGAGGAACGGGTATCCACGCTGGTACCTGATGTCGAGGCGATTTCCGAGATGCATGCCCTGATGACTAACGAGGTCAGCTATGCGGCTATACGTCAAATGTCGCTTCGGGAGGCGGAGGAAGCGTTGTTCGGAGGCGGTTGTGCCGCCTTCTTCCGAAGCAACTACGAAGAAACAGCCCGGCGGCGGCTGGAACAGCTGAATGTAGCGGAAGAACTGGATCATGCGGTACGGACCGGCATGGCTGCTGACCCGCTTATCGGCCTGTTCCAGCTGTTTCACTGGAGTGGTGAGCATAAAGAGAACGGCGGAATAAGGCCGTTTTTGCAAGCACTGTACCGGGAAACGCAAATGGAGCTGGACTTGGCGAAGGCCGAGTTGGACCAGATTTCCGGAGGAATCGTGGATCATTTGTCTTTTAAGCGGGTGCCGTTTATGGATAAGCGTAATTTGCGGGCCTGCATCTCGGAGCTGTTCCAGACCGTCTATTACAGAAAGCGGAACCTGCTGGTTCTGGAGATGAAGCTGAAGCTGATCACGAGGATCGAGGCGGAAGTCGAGGCCTTGCATAAGCGTTACGGCGGTAAGATCACTCAACTGGAAAGCCTGGAAAGCCAGCTGAAAGAGGCGGCGCAGGAGAGCGTAACCTGGGCGGACGACTACATCGGCCAAAATATTATGGAATACTACGAGCTGGTGACAAAACGCGTGATCGACGAATGGAAGGCGAAGCGCGGACCTGGCGTATTTTTTGAAGATAGAATGCTTGGTAATCAGCGGGAACTGCTGGATCATAACGGAACAGAGGGCCTTCTGACGAAACTGATTTCGGTTTGCCGGGACACTCTGCTGACTTCATCCTATTTCAAGCTGACGTTTGAAGAAGAGTTGCTGCAGCGTTCGAATGTTACGATTGATTACAGCAATAAGGAAGTTCTTTCGAAGGACGAATTGTTCAAGAAGCTGTATCGAACCCTCGAAGACCGCGCCGCCATCCATTTGCGGCTGTATGATTACACGCAGGAACACCGTTATGAAGAGAAGTATATTTTCGGGGATTATGAAAGTGAATTCGTCCGTTATGTGTTTGGCGTCGATGAAACGTCGCGGATCTATAAGCTCGGATGCCTTCATGAGAGACGCAGCAGCGGCGTAGTGAAGCTGAACCTGATGGGCGGTTTTCATTTGGAGGACCTGATGTATTACCGCAATGGCAAGGTGTATTACGAGACCTATCTTGCGAACGGTTATGAGTTTCACGGTATCCAACCCGACAGCCTGCCGGAACTGCGTTGAGAGAACTATTAAATCAATGGAAAGGAAGCAAACAAGATGAGGCGTAAAATCAATTTGCTCCTGTTGTTGTTCAGTCTGGTTGGGGGGGCCGTCGGTTTTGTCGTCGGCGAAATCCTGCTGAATCGCCTTCCCGGCGATTTGCCCGGCATGGTGATCATCGGTTTGTATTTCGGGATTCTGGCTCTGTGCATCGGCGTATTCTGTCTGGTGGCTGAAATGACCAAGCCGCGGCTAAACGGGTCTTCCTGGCGCCAACGATACGTAGGCGCTTCTTGGAAGCTGGTCGTTCCGGCAACCCTGGTGATGGTGTTCGTCGTAGGCCTGGCGCTTGAATTCGTTTATGAATTGAATCTCGGCGGGCTGAAGCAGGTCAAGAATATCGTGTTTGTCATCGACGACTCCGGAAGCATGGAGGCCAGCGATCCGGACAATAGCCGTTACGGGGCAACCAAAATGCTGATTAACAAGATGGATCAGGATAAAGAGGCGGCCATCATCGTATTTGACGATAGGGTCCAGTTGATTCAGCCTTTTGTGAGACTGAAGGATCAAGGAGTAAAGGAAGAAGTGTTCTCCAGACTGGACGGCCTTGAGCCGATGCAGGGGGGGACGAACATTGATCTGGCTCTGACTGAAGCGATGGACCAGATTAAATCGCGAAACTCCTCTAGCCGGGGAACCCTGGTAATTTTGCTGTCGGACGGATACAGCGAAGTGGATACGGCGAATGCGCTCAGCGAGTATAAAAAAGACGGAATCGCCATCAATGCGATCGGTCTGGGATTGGATAATGCGGAAGGCTCCGCTCTGCTTAAGGAAATTGCCTCTCAAACGGGCGGACAATATCAGGATGTGGCCGAAGCGGATCAGCTGACTTTTGCCTTCCAGAAAATATACGACAACATAGGGGAGCGTACCCTTGTAACGAAGCGGACAGGTCCGATGGAAGATAGCGGCATTTACATGGCGCTGCGAATCTTATCGATCCTTCTGATCGGCGCGGTGATCGGATTAGGGCTCGGCATTATGTTTGATAACCGGTATCTGGCCAAGAGCTTCAGCATCGGCGGCGCGGCGGGAGGAATCCTGGCGGGGCTGCTTCTGGAATTCGGATTGTCCGGAGAAGAGTTTATTGATGTAATCGTCCGCCTGTTGGCCTGCTTGCTGCTGGCGGGGGTTATTGCCCTGTTTACGCTGGTGGTGCCTGTAAAAGAGAACCAAGGCAGAATATCCGGGCGCCGTCGGAACGGGCATAGCTCCCCGGCCAGCAACGGCATCGGGGAACGGCCGCGGGACGGAGTCAACCGGGGATTCTAGAGCAAGGGAGGTTGAAGAGAACATGCGGGTTATCGATGCGGCACCGTCAACTCCGTTAATTCGGGAAATGAACTACAGTCTGGATGAAGACTGGATATGCCTGCGATGGCGTTGGCCGGAGGGAGTCCAGGCGGTGTATATTCACAAAGGCCCCGCAGACGGTTCCTTGGATACATTGCCGGCGGAAACGGACTTGAAGCTCTACACGCGGGAGGAATACAAGGCGAACGGCGGCTATCGCGAGCGTCTGGACGGAATTGGACGCGTATTATATACGGTATACGGATGCCTGACGGCAGACGACGAATTGCAGCTGATCCATCAGCAGGACGGGCAGAACCGGTTGGTGATGAATGCCGGCCGAGCACGGATTTATTACTCTGTTACGCAGAAGAACAGCCTGTTCCGCAAATATAAAAGCATTCAAATTCAAGTGATGACGGAGACGGCGCTCGGTAAGGATGTTCTCTGTTACGTCAAGAAACAGGGCGGGTATCCGGCAGGCAAGGAGGATGGGACCGTCTATCATTTTCTGCAGGACTTTGCTCCGGGGAGAAACGTTCTGCCTGTCATCGAGGTGGGCAAAGGCGATTACGTCCGGCTGTTCTTTACGGATGGGCGCAAATACGGACAATTGTATGAGCTCATCGCGGAGTAATCGCAGAGCCTGAAGGAGGAATGAACCATGGGCATTTTCGAGATGTTCAAGAAGAAACCACAGGCCGCGCCGCGGCCGTTATTCTACGATATTGTCTGTCCTTACTGCTTCAGTAAGTTTTCACCGGAGGAAGTAGTGTTCCGGGCGGCACATCACCGGGAGGACGACGAGGACTACGCCCTGGGCGAGGACGAAGCGTTGAACAAGTACCGGGAGCGCTTTGGCCTGGACACGGTCTATGATATGGAGGCGATTATCGCTCCTCATCAGGTTCCGGAGGAACACCGGATTTATTCGGATCACGTGCTGATCGGGCTAAATGACCGCTACGGGATCATCACGCGCCGGAGGTTATGTCCGCACTGCCATAACGAGCTTCCGGTTACCGCCGGCAAAGTGCCGAGCAACATCATCTCCATCATCGGAGCTTCGCAGGTCGGGAAGTCGGTGTATATGACTTCTCTGATTCATACGCTTCAGAATACGACGGCGGATCACTTCGATGCGGCCTGTATGCCGCTGAATGCGGAGATCAGCCGGAAGTTCCGCAGTATGTACGAGGAGCCGTTGTTCGAACGCGGAGATCTGCTCGCTTCGACTCAGAAAGAGAAGATGCAGGAGCCGTTTATTTTTCAGTTTGTGTTTAAGGATGACCGGAAGCCGCCATTGACGCTGGTCTTCTTTGATGTGGCGGGCGAGGGAATGGTGGATCAGGATTATCTGGGATTGCAGGGCCAGCACATCAAGAATTCCTCCGGCATTCTATTTATGGTCGATCCGCTGCAAATCCGCTCGATTCGCGAGAAGATCCGCATCAATATCGGCGGGGAGCCGGGCGAATGGGTCTCCCAGTACGATGAACCGCGGGACGTGGTGCTGACGATGTTCGGGGATTTCATCGCCTATGAGGAAAAGGGGAAAACCGATATTCCAACGGCCGTCGTCCTGACCAAGAGCGATATGCTTCGCGCATTGAGCGATGGGGATGGGGAATACATCAAATCGAACAGTAACGTATTCAACAATGTCGTCCACCGCAAAAGCTTCAATGTCGCCGAATTTGAAAATATCGACGGAGAGATCCGGCGCTTTATCGAGAAAGTCGACCGTCCGTTTAAAGGCACGATGGATGTGTACTTTACCAATACGGCGTATTTCGCGGTTTCCGCGCTCGGGAGCAATCCGGTGGATCAGAAGCTGCAAGGCGTAGTCAGCCCGATCCGGGTGGATGAGCCGTTTATCTGGCTGCTGTACCAGTTGAATTACATCGAGGGGAGAGAATCGAATTGAAGTCCATCTCTCCAGGAAGCATCCAGCAGCAAATGTACACCCGGGAGCGGCGGGGCATATTTCGCTCCGCCGAAGGCTTCGATACGGTAGCCAAGTCTCCCGGTCTTGAAGCAGCCTTCATCAAGAAGGTCCTTCATCCGTTCTGCTTGTACGATGCGCCTGCCGAACTTACTGCCCGCAGCGAAAAGGACGGAGCCTTGTATCCCGAGTCCGTCCATTTGTTTCATGCCGAAGGCGGCGAAACCGTGCTTGGGCGCAGCATTTACCAGCCGGTGGATTTCACCGGCTTGCGGAGCGCTTTTTTTACGCATAACTATGTCATCCCCGGAGAACGCTCCGAGGAGATTGTAACGAATTATAAGTCCTTGATCGAAGCCGCCTTTGAAGGCGGGTATGATGTGGAGCGCGGGCTTGAACTGCCTGAATTGCCGCAAATTCCGCACTTGGAAGGGAGCATGGCTGCTGCGGGACTAGCGGGACAAGCTTCCGCGAAGGAACGTCTGGCCCGGCTCGGTCTGGATGAACTCCTTTTCAAACAATTGTTGTTCGCCGTAATGACCGCTTCGGGCCAGGGCAGAAAGAAAGTATATATCTCGTTGAACGTCCCTATTGAGGACATTTCCAAAGAGGCGCTCTCTTTGCTGGACATTTTGTATTCCTGCCTTCCTTTTGAGTTCCGCAGACGTCTGGGCTTTCTTACTTATGCTAAGGAACCGACCAACAAGAAGTATATTCATCTTCAGTTTGTGGAAAAAGGGAGCCTGCGCCCTCATGATCGCAATATCGAGAAAGACTTTGTGTTTGATTTGGCTGCCGAACGGACCGGACAAATGGATCTGGATTGGTCGCGTCAGCCGTACCTCGATCTTGCCTGGAATAGCTTGGAGCACAGGGACCGGCTGGAGGATTTCTTTGTTTTTGCCGATGAAATGCTGGAAGGAATGGGCAGCGAGCGCAAGTCGGCCCTGTCCAGCTATCATGAACTAGCCGTATTCTATCAGGTGAAGTCCGGCGATGACGCAATGTATGAAGATCATAAGCTTGCGGTATTGCGGGGATTGCTGGACTATTTGCAGCCGGCCGGATCCCTGGAAACTAGGATGGAACTGAACGATCTATTCCTGTCCCGCTTCGATCTTGAGTTTGACCGGGTCAGCCAGGGACAAATCCCCGACCTTGCTGTAGCGGAATGCTTCCGCGACTACTTCAGCATTCAAGGAGCCGGGCAGGAGGATAAGATCATCGCTTATTACGTCCGGGCTTTGAGAAATGCTCTGCTGCAGGAACGGCGGGATGCGGCCGATGCATTCTATGCGCTGATTGAAGGGCACCCTGGTCTGGATGCCGCTTTCTTTACGAGTATATTGGCTAACGATGGGCTCTCCAGAGCTTTATTCGAGCCTTATATTCAAGATAAATTCAATAAATCGGGAGATATCAAGGGAATTTTGAACTTGACCTACTCCTGGGGGGCTAAACACCCACGGGTGCTTTACAACCCTTCGTTTCAGGAGGCTGCGCGCAACCGGTTGTTGGATATGCTGCGCAGCAATTCGCAGCTGCTTCGTGCCGTGAATCTGATTTTGCTGGAAACCGGCAAATGGTCTGAGGGCCATTCTCCGGCGGATAGCGCATTACAGGATTCGGGTATGGTAGAGACCTTATCCAGGGCAGCTAGCCGGACGTTGCTAAGCGAATTGGATTTGGACAGGCTTACCAAAGAGCAGCTGCTAAGCGCCGAGTTCTTGAGCCGGATCGACGGCAAGGCCTGGGTGCGGGATCAGAAGGATACTCGTTTAAGCGGTAATGCAGCTATGCTGTACGCTCTCCACCGGATGTTTACTGAGGACAAACCGGACGTTGAGGTATTTGACGGATTAGGCTTGATGGAAGTGGACCGCGTTCAACAGATTGTTCGCAGATGGCTTCAGGGCGAGATCAGGCCTTCTGAATTCCATAGACTTGCCTTAGCCTTCTATCGGGAGTCGGAGTCGGGCTTTGTGGAGTATGTCGCGCTGTTTGACTATTTACGCAGAAATGCCGATAACAAGGAAATGATTTATGAGTTTATGCTGTGGTCTCAAGCGCACCCGCATTTTTCGCGTCCCCGGGGCTTGGTTCCTGCCTATGGCTCAGCGATTTTGGCCTACTTCAAAAGACATGATAAGTCCGCCTTCAAGAGCCGCGATTATCGACGGAACTATTTTTCGAAGGCAGGAAAGGCGCTGGGGTCTGTATTCGACAAGGCTAAGCTGGAGTTGTCATCTCCGCTGAGCCGGTTATTGGTTAAGAATCGGAAGGCCGTCGTTGCCGCATCGACAGTGCTCTGCTTGTTGGTGATCGTTATCGTAGGAGGATTGTGGGTATTGAAAGAGACCGGCGTGATCGGGAAGGATGATAATCCCCCTGCAACGACCGACGGAGCGGGTGATCCGGTGGATCCGGTTTCGGAACCTATAGTATTTGCCGAGCCATTGAAAACCAAGGATGACGGCAAGGCAGAAACGCGCCTGGTTTTCCCTTTCGATGATTTGGCCGAGTGCAAAGTATTTGATCCAAGCGCACTGTCCATTCAGGTAACGGGCCAAGAGCCGCAGGAGCTGTCCATGCTGAAATTCACCTCCGAATGTTCTGCCGGCGTTCCCGATAACGGGAACTCGGAGGCAAACGATGACGGAGATGCAGTTGACCCATCCCAGAATGGTGATGGAAGCAAGGGAGAGGCCGAAGGAAATGAGGCGGCAGGTAAGAAAACGGATCCTGCGACCGGCGAGGTAGCGGACCCGGTAACCGGGAAATCGGAATCTGCTGATACAGGGACCAAGGATTCAACGGACACTTCAGAAACTGACAGCACAGGAACTTCAGGTGCTGGAGCTACTGGTACTGGAAATTCAAGTGCGGGTACGGCAACTTCAGGTACAGATGCAGGAGCTCCAGGTACAGGCACAAATACCGGAACTACCGGGACGGATCCCGCTTCCGAACCGGAAATAAAAACACCGGAACAGTATCCCGGCCGGGTTACCGTCATCGTGGAGCAATCCATTCCTGACGGAAGTGTGATTACCGTGAAGGGGATCGAATATAAAGTTATGGAATTTACTAAGCAGGAGTCTGAGGATCAAACCGATGTCGGTTCCCAGAAACAGACGGAGCCTGGAAAATGAAGACGGCTTAGTCTCACGTTTCACTCTATGGCGTAAAGTAACAGCTGCTCACAATCCTAACGGACGTGAGAGACGTTAAACCTTCCCAAAACGGGGGTTTACTATTTTAAAGGACACCAGAGCCCTTAATCGAGCCGAATTTCGAAGAAAATGGACTTTTCGGGCGAATAAGGGCTCTTGTGACCATTAGAATGTTTAGGACGCAAAAAACAGCTAGTTAAGGTCTCCTATGTCCGTAAGGAATTTCCGTGTACCACATTACTCCTCCTCCCACCAGCCACATTGCTTTTCTACTACGCACGCCTTCTCACTCTAACGAACCGTAGTGTTTTTATTAGCAGGAAAATGGCTCATTACCAAATTTAACGAACTCCAGCGGCGCTATTGAGCAAATTGAGGCATGAAAAGTGTCCCTTTGTTTGGAATAAGGGTTCTGAAGTTCCTTAGAATCACAGTCGGCTGTATTTTGGTCAAATAGGGTTTATTGGGTTCGTTGTACGCGTAAGTCAGACAAGCCGCAGGCAGGTGGCGGGTGTGAGGGGCCCGGTGGGCATTGCCGGGCTTTTTTTTTATTATGGCGTACTTTCCAAGACTGATTTGGCCTTGTGGTTCACTACCAGAAACAATGGATATGTAGAACATAAAGCCATTTACTCGCTTTTGGCTTAACGGTTGTTAAATAAGAGGAGACCTGTGGATGGAGGAATCTTAATGAATATATTTACAATTGGACATTCCGATCATTCACAAGAGGACTTTATCGCAATGTTAGGCGTTGCCAATATAGAATTTGTCGCCGATGTTCGTGCCTTCCCCGCCAGCAGGAAGCATCCCCAGTTTAGGAAAGAAGATATGATAGAATGGCTGTCCGGAGGAAATATCGGGTACCAGCACTTTCCGCAGCTTGGCGGGAGGCGGGGGGAATCGTCCCTGGTGGGAACAAGTTTGAACGAGGGATGGAATAATCCATCTTTTCATAATTATGCGGACTATACGTTGAGCGAGGAATTCTCTGCAGGCATTGAGGAACTAGTGAATAAAGCAGCTTCGATGAATCTCGCTTATATGTGTTCAGAAAGGCATCCGGCGCGTTGTCACCGTCTGCTAATCAGCAACTGGCTTACGGTAAATGGGTGGGATGTATACCACATTATAGACAATTCCCGAGGTGAATCTGAGCTCGTCAAACACCAGCTTGGAAAATGGGGCGCCATGCCGATCATTGAGGAAGATGGAGCTATTGTTTATCCGAAAATGGGATGAGATGAGCGAACGCCTTCATTGACAGAACCTGCGGTCAGTGATATCTTCAAACAGGTATTGATCCGCATCGGGCGCAGACCTGGATATATTCATATCTTGTCGTAATTTAACCGATACACTGATTAAGAGCTCTTCACACGAAGGGTTTTTTCCATTTTAGAGAAAAGAATGTGATGATCTTGAAGCAGCTTCGCTTGCGTTTTCAACAGAAGGGCTTTCTGGACAAATATTTTACCGGGGAGTCGATGGATTACCGGCAAATTATAGCTTTATTTCTTCCGATTCTGATCGACCAGGCGTTCATCGTCGGATTGAATCTGGTGAATACCGCCATGATCAGTTCGTCCGGGGTGGCGGCTGTGAGTGCGGTAAATATGGTCGATTCGCTGAATATTTTCCTCATCAATGTGTTTGTAGCCGTGGCTACCGGGGGGACGGTGGTCGTTGCGCAGTATAAAGGCAGCGGCAATGACCTGATGGTGTCCCGGGCTTCAGCGAGTACGGTTAGTTCAGTGTCCATGCTGGCCCTGGGGATCGGGCTCCTGATTATGGGCTTTCATAACCCGGTGCTCAATGTCCTGTTCGGATCAGCCTCGGCGGACGTACTGGATAGCGCCCGGATTTATCTCATCGGGAGCAGCATCTCCTATGTAGGTATCGCGGTGGTTCAGGCGGTCTGCGGGGCGCTCCGCGGAGTCGGCAAGACTCGTGCGTCGCTAGCCCTGTCACTGATCATGAATCTTCTGTACGTATTGCTGAACGTGGTCTTTATTAACGTCCTCGATATGGGTGTACTTGGGATGACGCTCGCGGTAAATATCGCCCGCTATGCGGGGGCCGCTTGCGCGCTGTATTACTTGTTTAAACTGGACGGTACGCTGCATTTGCGAATCCGCGATCTTTTTCATATTCCGTTATCGATGCTTAAAAAAATCATGTTCATCGGCGTTCCGTTCGCGGCCGAACAGATGTTTTTCAATGGGGGCAAGCTGTTGACCCAGGTGTTTATCGTCAGCCTGGGCACTTACGCCATCGCGACCAACGCGATCAGCGGCTCGCTGGCCATGGTGTTTCAAATTCCCGCCAGTGCATTGTCCTTGACCATCGTCACCGTAGTGGGCCAGTGCATCGGGCGGGGGAATATTGAGGATGCCCGGAAATTTATCAAATCTTTTCTCTGGCTAGGTTCTGCTTCTCTCGCGTTAATCGGACTGATTCTGATGCCGTTATTCCGGCCGTTGGTGGGCATTTTCGATCCGCCGCCTGAAATCGTCGATGATATCTTCCTGGTGCTGCTGGTTAATACCATTGCCCAGGTGCCGCTTTGGGCTATCAGCTTTATATTGCCGTCCGCCCTCCGGGCTGCGGGAGATTCCAAGTTTACCTCGATTACCTCGATGATGACGATGTGGCTGTTCCGGGTCATTCTCGGATACATTCTCGGCATTGTGCTGGGCTTCGGAATTCTCGGTGTCTGGCTGGCCATGAACTGCGAGTGGGGTGTGCGCGGAGCACTCTTCCTGTGGCGTTTCCGCGGCAAGAAGTGGTATGCGCATAAGCTGATTTAACGTTAATGACGGTAAAACAATAGCGTTATAAACGAAGTAGGGGCGATCTGACGATCGCCCTTTTTTGCGTTTCAGGCAAACGGATGGATTGTTTGTATCCTTATGGAATGAAAGGAAATTTTTATGGAATGATGTAGTGTTTTATTGTATCCTAGCGTATGAGGCACTGGCATCCTATATTCTGGAAATTGGGTGAGTTTATTGTTGATGTGCAAATGGTGCATGAATTATTTACGAAAGAGGTGTTGAAGTGAAAAGGTTGTGGTTGGTTTTAATTGGAGTCATGTTAGCGTTGACGGGGTGTTTCGGAAATGCCGGAACCGATTTGAGCTCCGTTGCGGAGGTGGCTCTGACAGAGAACAACGAAAGCGATAAACTTGAGGCCGTAGATACGGCTACCGGAGAATTGAGCGTGCTCGACGTCAAGAAGAAGTACGGATCGGATACCGATCAGGCTATGATGCCGATGTACAATGTGGCGAAGGACGAAAGGTTTACGTTCCAATTCAAAAGCAGGTTCGATGACCTGATGGCCTCGGAAGTGGTTACCGTACATACGGACATTAAGGCACTACCCAAAAGCCAAGTGCTAACCTCCACTTTCTTTAAGAACATGACCCAAACCGATACGGTGGAGATCAGTCCGCTGGGCAGCGTGCTGGATTCGTCCGATACGCTCGACGGTTTTGGAGGATGGGGAAATGCCCCGATTTACTACATACGAATCAACTACGATCTGGACGCTCCGGAGCCTTCCAAGCTGGAGAAGCCGATCATCATTCCTTTCACGATCAAATCCGAAATTCCAGTGCCGACATTAAGATACGAAATCAACGAAAAGGGAGAATTCAAGCTGCTTTGGAACCCTGTCGAGGGAGCCGAATCTTACCGGATTTATCGCGATTCCAAGTTTGGCGACCTGCTGGCGATTGAGAATTTGCCGGTATCCGGGCCGGAAGAGGCGTATGCCGGAGGAATTCCGAGCCTGCTGGAAGAGGTAAAGGCAACAGAGTTCTTTTATGACTCGAGCGAGGATCGTACCGATCCGGATTACATTTCCTTTCAAAATGCGGGGGTATACGGCGAGTACTACGTCACCGCGATTCGCGGCGGCAAAGAGTCAAACTTCAGTAACGTAGTCAGCACGTATCCTTTGTCTTCCCGGATTCCGGCGGATTGGGAGGGGAACATCACCTACGAAGCCTATAGCGATATTTCACAATTGCCGACAACGACCGAGGTTACTTTCATTGACGGTTCCGTGAAAAGCCGAAACCTGATTTACGATACCTCCCGCACCAACCTGGAGGATTACCGGCCCACCATTTATGTGGGAGTGGAAGGAACGGCGTTAAAAGGGTATGTCTACGTACAGAACGTCACCGCCGCCGATCTTGATCAATTGAATGAGCAGCAGCGTCGGGCTAAGCCGAGTACAGGGTATGTAGAACCCAAGAATGACACCGAATATATTCCCGATCCGAATGTTCCTACGGTCATAGAAGAAGGAGACTCGGGTGCGCAGCAAGGCGGGGAACCGGAGAACATTACGGAGTCGCAAAAGGAAAATACGAAGAAAAGAGTGGAGGATGGCGACAAGGGGAAAGTTCAAGTGCCGGAGATCGTCAAAGAGGTTCCGGTGAACGCCGACTCCGCTGTGGAGGAAATCGTCGCTCTAAGTATGATAGACACTGTGCAAGAGGTGTCGTTAGAGGCCTTCCCGGAGGCGCAGAACTTCGAGACTTTATCCGACATGGTTTTAAAAGTAATGTACCAAAATCCTCTTGTGCTTGGCGTAGAAGGTTTCCAATACGATTACAAAACGCTGACCCTCCATATCAAATATAATGACTCGGCAGCTTCGATTAAGAAAAAGCAGAAGGAAATCATCGACGAGGCGAAGAAGGTCGTAGCTTCCGTCATTACTGCGGAGATGTCGGCGGAGGATAAGAGCAAAGCCATTTACGAATATCTGAACGAAAACACCAAATATGACGACGCGGCATTGGAGGATGCGAAGGCAAACGGCTACCGTACCGTTGACTCGAAATTCGATGATTCTTTTACAACCTACGGTATTCTGGTTAAAAAGGTCGGAGTCTGTGCCTCCTACGCTTCTGTTTACAAGCTGCTGGGAGATCTGGCCGGTCTGGAAAGCGTCGTGGTGACCGGAGACATGGGAGGCGTGCCGCATGCCTGGAACAAAGTGAAGCTGAATAACGGGTGGGTACATGTGGATTCCACCAATAATGAGACCAATAGCGGGGTGCCTTACTTGTTGTTCAATTCTAGTGATGATACGGCTCAAACGCTTAATTATTCGCTCAACAACGAGTTTTGGGTAGATGCCGAAATACCTGAATTCGCGGCGGTAGACGATTCCATGGAATATTACAAGGCGAATGGATTGGAAGTAAAAAGTGTACAGGAGTTCGGATCCAAGCTGGAAGAGAAAGTTAAAGCAGGGGAAACTTATATTGTGCTTCGTCTTGCGGGCAAGGTAGATGAGGAAGCTTTGGCCACCGAAACGGGGAAGGCTTTAAGCAGTTTATCTGATGAGCAATACGAGAATGTCCAATTGGCTAGCCTTAGCAATTATATTTTGGTCTATTATTGAATTAAAAAGACAGAAGCGACCTTCCGGGGTCGCTTTTGTCTTTTATGAACAGCTCCGCCTCAAGCGCGCTTCATTCCCTCCGCCAATTCAACGAGCTTATTCATGGTCTTCCAATTCCGTACCGTTACTTCCACCCCCAGTTTATGCAGGTTGGCGGCCAGCTTCGAGTCCCGGATACTGTCCCGGAACAATAAATATACGTCGCGGCCTGCGATGCTGTACAGATCGGTGCCGCGTTCCACCGCCTCCAGCTTGTCCACTCCCGCCGGGGCCGGCGGTTCCGTAAGCATGGCGACATGCAGGCTTTCGCCGACACGCGTGGCCGCTGCCTCGGCAACAAGCTCCTCCGGGAACGGGCATTGTTCCACGATCCCCTTCACTTCCTCCGCCGTTCGAAGCATCACGGTCAGCTTGATCCCGAATACCGCCTCGATCATCCGCTCGAGGTCCTGACGAAGGGAGGGCTCGTCCTTTTCCGATTCAAACAGTACGTTTCCGCTTTGAATATAGGTTTGTACCCGGGTCAGCCCGATCTTTTCCAGCTCCGCTCGTAAATCGGCCATTTTGATCTTGTTCTTGCCGCCGACGTTAATGCCCCGCAGCAGGGCGACATAAATTCTCATTTTCGTTCTCCCTTCATATTGGAACCTCTCATTCTAGAAATTACCATAACACTATCATTGTTAAAAAGCGATAATTAGGGTACCAGCCGGAGACGGCTTAATTCAGGAGCAGCCCAGCTCAAAAAAAGGGGAATCCGCAGCCAGCCTAGAATTAGATAAACTCGAATGCAATATGCAGCAGGACGGAACCGAAAGAAGGCGGATAAGGACATGAAAGCTCGTATTAGCCGATGGAATACCCTGCGAAACCAGATGCTGGTAGGGTTCCTGTTTGTGATGATGATTATTTTGTTCGTAGTGGGTGTCGTCACTTTCGACTCGGTTTCCCGGCTATTGAAAAATAATGCGGAAAAGCATATTCAGCAGACGGCGATTCAGGCAAACGGCCGGCTGGAGGCGGTGCTCAATCAGATTGATTCGCTGACGACCCAGGTCGCTACAAGCGCTTATGTACAACAACTTCTTCTCAACGAAAAGAACGGGAAGCAAGCGACCTTTTCCGAGCGGCAGGGACTGCTTGCCAGTATAAGAATCGTTCAGACCTATGCGGATGGTATTACCTCGGTCGAGTTGTACAGCAGCGAGTATCGCCGTCTGTTTCCTTTGGATGGCAGCAATTTGGAGAAAAAAATAAGTCTTAACTGGATTACGAAGGCAAGAGAAGGCAAGGGGCGGATGATCTGGGCTGGCATCGACCCGAAGGATCCGAATTCCTTGCTGGCCATTCGCAGCGTCAGTCTGATGGATCAATGGTTTACATCAGGCGGGTATCTGCTTGTCCGGATGGACCGGGCCGCGCTAAAAATCGGCGAATCGCTGGCCGGGGAAGCCGGGGGCGAGACGATGCTGGTCGTCGGCCACAATTACAGCCTGATCGCGACGAATGACGACCGTTTTCCGGTCGATTCGATCCAAATGCTGATGGAAGCCCGCGAACCGATCGTGGCGCTCGGCAAGAAGAAATACATGCTGGTCAAGCAGCAGTCCGAGGTTACAGGCTGGAGTTTCCTGATCCTGACGCCGGTCAGCGCCATTACGGACGGTATTTCCGTACTCCGCACGGCAATTCTCGTTTCAGCGGGGATCGGCACGCTCCTGTTTATCGTATTGTCCTTTTTAATGTCAACGATCATTACGCGCCCGATTTTTAAATTGATCAAGACGATGCGCAGTGCGCGGCTCGGAGGTCTGAAGCCGACTACGCAAATTTCATCCACCATTGAGATCAACGAACTGAATCATACCTACAATCAGATGGTTGAGCACATGAACGAACTGATCAAACTGGTCTATGAAAAAGAGATCATACAGAGCCGAACGGAGCTTAAAGCGCTCCAGGCCCAGATCCATCCGCATTTCCTGTTCAATACTTTGGAGGCGCTTTACTGGTCGTTACAGGAGAAGCAGGAGGAAGAGCTCGCAGAGTTTGTGGTTGCGATGTCCGACTTGTTCCGGTATACGATTACCGGTCCGAACAAGGAAGAATGGGTCACGCTGGGGGATGAACTGGAGCATATTGAACGCTACCTCCTGATTATGAAAATGCGGCTGGGCGAGCGGTTGACCTGGTCGATCTCGTCATCGCCTGCTTATGCCTCTAATAATATGCCCAAGCTGCTGATCCAGCCGCTGGTCGAGAATGCGATTCTCCATGGCGTCGAGGGCAAAATCGGGCCCGGTACGGTTGCCGTGCATGTCTCGCTTGCCGAAGATGCCGCGCACTTGGTCGTCACTGTTAAAGATGACGGCAAGGGGATGAACGGTGAAACGCTCCGTACTATAGTTACCGCGCTTAATACTGGCAAGACCCTTTCCGCCAAAGGGTCCGGTATCGGGATTTTCAATGTACAGCAGCGGTTGAAACTTTACTACGGCGACTCGGGAGGAGAAACACCCGGACTTTCGATCAAAAGCAGCGAGAACGAGGGGACTGCAGTCAGCCTGGTAATTCCAATCCAGACGGGAGGGATGGACTATGTTTAAACCGAAAACGATTTTGATCGTCGATGACGAACCGCGAACCAGACAGGGACTGAAGAATATGCTGGAGGCCTGGGGCGGCGGACGCTTTGAGGTAAAGACGGCGGATAATGGCCGGGATGCCATTACGATACTGGAGAACGAGCCGGTACATCTGTTGATTACCGACATCCGCATGCCGGAAATCACGGGATTGAATCTGGTTAAGCAACTGGAGTCGGCTTCTCTGACTTATAAACCTGCGGTAATTCTCATTTCGGGATATGCCGAATTCGATTACGCTCACCAGGGCATTCAGCTGGGCGTGGTCGAATATTTACTGAAGCCGATCCGCAAGGACAAGCTGATCGAAGCCGTGGAGCAGGCTTTGGAGGCTGGAGAGCACCGTAACCGGATCAGCAGAATCCAGCGGATCGTCGATAGCAAGCTGATCCAGGCGACCGACGACATGGAGCCGGTCAGCGAACCGGTCAGGGAGGCGCTTCAGTACGTGGAGGCTCATTTAAATGAGGGATTCGGTCTGCGCGAAGTGGCCGATCACGTCCATTTGAATCCAAGCTACTTCAGCGTTCTGTTCAAGGAGCAGATGCAGATGACATTCATTGAATACCTGACCCGTGTGCGGATTCAAAAGGCCAAGGAACTGCTGCTGCAGACCAGGCTGTCGGTAGCGGAAATCGCAGAACACGTGGGGTATCAGACGACCAAGTACTTCAACAAAGTGTTCAAGGAGTACGAAGGGCACAGTCCCGGATTGTACCGGAGCGAGGTCAGGAACCAGAATCCCGAAGTCTGAGGCCTGGCGCCGATTCCAAATAAAATGGAACAATATCCATAAGCTGTACCCTTATGTCCTTATAAGGCAGGGTGTTACACTGGGTTCGGAGGGAAAACGCATACATTTTAGTCGCAACGATAAGGGGGACAGGCTTGCATGAAAGAAAAGGCGTTTTCGGCATCCATGTTATTGCTGGTGTTGGCCTTGATTCTGGCTGCCTGCAGCAGCGGTACTAAGAATAGAGATTCGAACCTGAACGGTAACGGCGTATCCGCAGAGGACTCGGGCAGTAACGCCGCTTCGACCGGCGATAAAGTGACGATTAAAATGATGCATCTTTGGCCGGACAGCAGCAATTCCGCGCAAAACAAGCTGGTAAATCAAATTATCGGCGAGTACGAGCAGGCCCATCCTAACGTGAACATCGAAACCGAAGTTCTTGATAACGAGCCGTACAAGAACAAAATTAAAGTGTTGTCCGCGTCCAACAGCTTGCCCGATGTGGGATTTACCTGGGCGGCGGGATTCCTTGAGCCCTATGTGAAGGGCGAGATGTTTGCTTCACTCGATGATCTTCTGCAGGGGGAACTGAAGGATAAATTCGTGGCCGGTACGACGGAAGCCTATGCTTTTGAGGGAAAGACGTATGCACTTCCCGTGGAACTGAACATCGTTCCTGTCTACTACAACAAAGAAATATTCGCCAAATACAATCTTCAACCGCCGCAAAGCTATGAAGAATTAAAATCTATCATCAAAACGTTGAACGACAACAGGATCACTCCGATTGCCCTTGGCTCCAAGGATGCTTGGACCGGATCGTTCTGGTATATGTACCTCGCCGACAGGATTGGAGGTCCTGATGTGCAGGACCGGGCGGTTGCGAGCAGCAATTTTAGTGATCCCAGCTTGATTGCGGCTGCGAGGGAAGCCCAGGAACTGGTGAACAGCAACGCGTTCGTCAAAGGTTTTAACGGATTGTCCAACGATGAGGCCAAACTGGAATTTATGAATGAAACGGCAGCGATGTATGCGATGGGAACGTGGGAAGTTCCCAACTATACGACGAGGGCGGACATTCCGCAGGAGTTCAAGGACAAGATCGGATTCTTTAAATTCCCGACGATCGAAGGCGGGAAAGGTAACATCGACGATTGGGTCGGAGGCGTTGGCGTCGGCTTGTTCGTAGCCGAAAATTCCAAGGTGAAAGAGGACGCCAAGAAGTTCGTCAGCTTCTTCGTGCAACGGTGGGGAGAGCTTTCGGTAACCGAAGCGGGAATCATCCCCGGTACGAAGGTCGATACGACCAGCGTGAATTTGCCGCTAATGTTCACCGATGTGCTGAACGAGTTGAACAATGCAAGCAAGGTTATTCTGTATCTGGACGTGCAAATGAAACCGGTCGCCGCGGAAGAGCATTACAACCTGATCCAAGCGCTTTTAGGCAACGCGATTACCCCCGAAGAGTTTGCTGCGAAGCAGGAAGCGGCTTTGAAGAAGGGAAAATAAGAAACTCGGGATTGACGGACTTGCAGCGTAGTATTATCCTTTCCTTGTACAGCGTCCAATCTTCCTAAGGAGAGTCAGAATCATGTCCAATTTCGAGATAATCAATGAGGTTCCGATCAAAAGGAAAGCGGTTGCATTCACTTTTGACGATGGTCCCAACCCGGTCTATACGCCCCAGGTGTTGGATATATTCCGGGAGGCCGGAGCAAAGGCCACCTTTTTTATGATTGGCAGCCAGATGGAGTTGAGCCCTGAGTTGGTAAGGGAGGCTCACGAGCAGGGTCATGAGATCGGAAACCATACCTATACGCATCCGAGCCTGCCGGAGCTTCTCAAACAGGAATGCAGAGAAGAGCTGATCCAGACCGAGAAGCTGATTGAGAAGTTGACCGGAGTCGCTCCGAAAGTGTTCCGTCCGCCTTATTTTGCATATAACGAGCTGGTAGCGGAAGTTGTTGAGGAGCTTGGCTACAAGGCGATCGGGGCTCTTAACGGAGCAGCGACGGACTGGGAGATGCCGGGCGTCCGGCATATTGTTGACAAGAGCCGGGAGCAGGTGAGACCGGGCAGTATTTTGATCTTTCATGATGGATACGATGACCGGTCCCAGTCCGTGGAAGCCGTTCGAATTTTAGTATCCGAATTGACAGCCGAAGGGTATGAACTGGTGACGGTTAGCGAACTGCTTCAGAGCGTTTAATAGAGACAAGCTAAAAGTAAAGACCGGTACAGGATGAATGAATCCAATGCCGGTTTTTTCTATGATCTCCGCTTCGAAATCCATAGACGGGACTCAAATTTAAAATATTTTGGATCCTACGCAAGAAAAGCCTATGATCCTCTATTCATTTGAATTACTATCATATTATAATCACTACAGATATCCACAACAGGCATCCACAACAGGCATCCACAACAGGCATCATGAGAGGCAGGAATGAAGATAGTGTATTTAGAAGGCAGCTATAACTCCTATATCGTTGTGTTATCCATTTTTATTGCCATATTAGCTTCCTATTCGGCTCTAACCATCACAGCGAGAATTACGCGGGAGACGGGCAGGACCCGGTTTTATTGGATCATGGCCGGCTCCTTCGTAATGGGTACGGGGGTTTGGGCGACGCATTTCGTCGGCATGCTGGCATTCCACTTGAAGATGACTGTCAAATATAATATAGGCCTCACTTTGCTTTCGATGATGGTGAGCATAATATCTTCATTTATTGCGTTTTATCTGACCCTGCCTAAAAATATAGATTGGATTAAATTTGCCGTCGGCGGCTTCGCTATGGGCAGCGGGATTGTAATCATGCATTACGTGGGCATGGAAGCAATGATGATGTCTGCACATATATCGTACGATCCGTTGTATTGGACCTTGTCCGCCGGCATTGCTCTAGTTGCTTCCTATGCGGCCATGTTTCTGCTGCTGCGGTTCCGGACCCAATACGGAACAAGCTGGTTGAAGTGGCTGTCAGCCTGCCTAATGGGGCTTGCGATTTGCGGGATGCATTATACGGGAATGAAAGCCGCCAATTTCACCGAGCATGCGGGCGCGGTGTTAGAGCCGGAGCCTGTAGCCGATTATATGCTGTTGCTGGGCGTTACTATAGTTATCTTTAGTATTTTTCTGGTGTCGTGGGGCGCGTTATTCTTTGACCGGTATTTCCTGGAGAAGATGGCTTACCTGGATACGGTCACCGGACTTCCTAACCGGAATGAAATGAACCGTTTTTTTGACAGGCATACCGGTGAAGAGAGCATCGGGGTCTTGTTTATGGATCTGGACCAATTCAAAGCGGTAAATGACACGCTGGGTCACCATATTGGGGATTTTCTCATCCAGCAGGTAGGCGAACGGTTAAGTAAATTCGTGCATAGCGGGCTCGAAGTGTTTCGGATGGGCGGCGACGAGTTTTTGATTACCGTAGCGCCATGCGATCAGGAACAGGCCGAACGGTTAGCGGAACAAGTTCTAAAGAGCATTAAAAAAGTATATTCCATTCAAGGTAACGAGTTGTTCATTACGGCAAGCATCGGGATCAGCATAAGCTCTATCCACGATACGGACCGTTCCGTTTTGCTGAAATTTGCGGATACGGCGATGTATAGAGCCAAGGGAGCGGGAAAGAACCGGTATTGCGTGTACAGCGAGGAAATGGGAAAACAGGAGCTTCGTAAAATGGAGCTGGAGAAGGACCTTCACCCGGCGCTGGATAATGAGCAATTTTTTTTGGTATATCAGCCAAGATGGAATGTGAAGGAAAATTGTCTGGCCGGCTGGGAGGCCTTGATCCGTTGGAATCACCCCCGGCTCGGGATTATATCTCCGGGTGAATTTATACCTATCGCCGAGGAGACCGGCCTGATTGTACCGATGACGGACTGGACGCTGAAGAAGGCTTGTCTACAATGCCGGGAATGGCAGGCACGAGGAGTTCTGGAGCCGATTTCCGTGAATCTCTCCGTCCGTTTGTTTCAGACGGGAAGTTTGCAGAAGACGGTCCAAAGAATATTGGACGAAGCGGGCTTGGACCCGCAATGGCTGGAGCTCGAAATTACGGAATCGATGGTGCTGTATGACATCCAGGAAATTATCCGGCAAATCGAAGGCATCCGAAATATGGGGGTCAAGATTTCGATGGATGATTTCGGGACAGGCTATTCCTCCATTGGCCTGCTGGACATGATTCCTCTGGATACGCTCAAGCTGGACCGCCTGTTTACGAATAACTTGGAGAGCCCGACCAAGCGGGCCATTATTAGCGCTATCATTCTCATGGCCGAGAATCTTCATCTGGAGGTCATTGCCGAGGGAGTCGAGAACCAAGAACACGTCGATTTTTTATTGCAGCTCGGTTGCCGCAATATGCAGGGATATTTTTACGGCAGGCCGATGAGTATTGAGCAAATCGATGAGTGGATGAAGCAGAGGAGCATTATATAATGAGATCCGATACACGGGCATTGCATAGAAAAATATTAATCACTTATTGGGTTGTCCTTGGCATATCCGTAATTGCGGAAATGGTCGCCCTTTATGTGAAATTTACGACTGAACCCGATCGGGTTTCCGAATATCTGGTCCATACGATGTTCCTGCCAACCGCTATTCAACTCCTTGTGTTGGGAATCAATGAGGTCGCCTACCGGTTTCGGATCGATCAGCCCTTGCTCATTATTCTAAGCGGCACTTGTATCGCCTCCGCTTTAATGATTGCCAATAAGACAATTCATCTTCAATATATATTTCTTCTTTCATTACTGGTCTCCATGTTCTATTTCAACATTAAAAGGCTTTATTTTGCCTTTGCAGTCAATATGGCGGCTTTTGGAATGGTGTACTGGGCGTTCCCCCGGATCCGGGAGAGCATGGGAGGATATGAGATTTCGGCCTTTATTTTTGCCATGGTCGGGATGCTATACATCTTGCGGGGCATTATTCAGAGGGGCGAGGAAATACTGAACGACCTCATGCGCATGGTAAGAAGCGAACAGGAACTGGTGGTCAAGAATGCGTTGATGGACCGGATGGTAAAAATCGATGCATTGACCGACCTTTACAATCACAAGACTTTGCATGAGTACCTGGATCAGTTGATCGAGCAAAGCAATAACTGCGAAATGCCGCTTCAGCTAGCAGTCCTGGACATCGATGACTTTAAGAGCGTCAATGACACGTTCGGCCATGCGGTAGGGGACATCATCCTGGCCCGGGTAGCGAGTACGCTGAAGGAATCCTTCTCCCCGTATGAAATTATCGCAAGATACGGCGGAGAGGAATTTGTTGTGATATTTCCGGGGAAAACGCTGGAAGAGGCTTACCGGGAGACAGAAAAGGCTAGAGAGAACATCTGGCGCCTCGGGCATGAGGAAATGGACGGACGCCGGATTTCGGTCAGTATCGGACTGGCGGAATACCGGGCAGGACGGACCCGTTCGGATTTGTTTGAGCAGGCGGATTCACTGCTTTACGAAGCCAAGAAAAGCGGAAAAAACCGGACCATGCTGCAAGCCTATGAGGTCGTATCCTGACAGGCTATACATATAGGTCCGGTTTGCGAGATTAGCGGTATGAAATAGGATGAGTATTCTAAACCAGCCAGTTTTCACCGCCGGTTAAGTACTTCTCCGTTAATATGGTCAACAATTGGATGCCGACCTCGTTATGCCCGCCTTCGGGGATGATCAGGTCGGCGTATTTTTTGGAGGGCTCGATAAACGCCTCATGCATCGGCTTCACTGTGGCTAGATATTGCTGATGGATGGAGTGGATTGAGCGGCCCCGTTCCTCGATATCCCGCAGAACACGACGCAGCAGGCGAACATCGGAATCCGTGTCCACAAACACTTTGATATTGAGTAAATTGCGGAGTTTTTCGTCATAGAGCACGAATAAACCCTCGACAATGGCAATGCGGTTTGGTTTAAGATGAACGGTATCCGAGGCCGAGCGGGTATGTTGGGTAAAATCATATACCGGCGCATAGGCGGCTTGTCCGCTATTGAGAAGGGTTAAATGCTCGATCAGTAGCTCGTTGTCAAACGCGAAGGGATGATCGTAATTGGTCAGCTGACGTTCATCCATCGTTAAGTGAGACTGATCTTTATAATAATTGTCCTGCGATATAAACGTAACTTTATCCGATCCAAGCTGCTCAATGACGGAGCGGGCAACTGTTGTTTTTCCGGAGCCGGTGCCGCCGGCGATGCCGATAATTAACATGGCGATTCAAATAACCTCCTACTTAATTTCCCTAAGAACATTTCAGTATTGTAGCATAGCATCCGTATTTTTTCACCATCGCAGCAGGCCTGTTTTGCGCGGTTTTTGTTCATGTGTCGAAATTATGGCGCGCATAACCCGGGCTCTTAAGCGGCTTGGGTTGGCTTCATAGAATGAATTCGATATAATCTATGAAAGAATATCTATGAGAGGGGAAATTTGGAAGATGGGAATGAAGAGAATAGCAGCCTCCTTTTTATCGCTGCTTTTAGCGGTGACTTTGTTTGCGCCAGCGGCCTCCGCTGCCGCCAAACCGGTGGCACTGCAAGTGGATGGGGAGCGGGTCGGATTTGACGGACATGCGCCGGTGATCGATCGCGGGATGACCTTGGTCCCTATGGAGGAACTGTTTGAGGCGCTCAATTTCAAGTTTGAACAGGATGCCAAGTCCAAACTTGTCAAAGGAACGAAAAACGGACTGACGATCGAGCTTGAGAACGGCCGGAATGCAGCCGTCGTCAATGGACAATCGGTTCAGTTAAGCTCCGCGCCAAAGCAGATTGAAGGAGTTACATATCTTCCGGTACGTTCGTTCGGGGATGCAGCCGGATACGAGGTTTTCTGGGATGAGGCGTCCCGAACCGTAATCCTGAAGAGCAAGGAGGTAGCGGCAAGCGGACGCGGATTCCTGTGGGAGGTCGAGAATGCCGGCAATAAGGTATATTTGCTCGGTTCGATGCACCTGGCGGACGCCAGCTTTTACCCGCTGCATCCTTCTATAGAACAAGCCTTTGAAGAGGCCGATTACCTTGGGGTAGAAGTCGATATTGCGAAGGCCGCCGATCCGGAAACCCAGGAACTGGTCATGAAGCTGGGTGCCTATCAGGATGGAACCACACTGAAGGATCATATTTCCGAGACGACTTACGCCAAGCTGGGTAACATTTTAGCGGAAAACGGCCTGCCTAAGGATGCGCTGGATGCATTCAAGCCATGGGTGGTCGAAACGACGCTTTCAACGCTCCAGGCCTCCAAAACAGGATATGAGGGGCAAACCGGCATCGATCTTTACTTCCTTACGAAGGCGATGGAGCGCAAGCTTCCGATTATCGAACTGGAGTCGTACGAATCCCAATTGGGCATGTTTAACGGCTTTTCGCCGAAGCTGCAGGAAGACAATTTGCTTGCCGTATTGAATAACTTCGATCAAGTTGACGACAGCGTGACTGCTATGGCGGACATGTGGAAAACCGGTAACGACGCGGCCTTGCTGGAGCTGGTCCAGGAAATGGGCAAGAACGAGGAATTCAACAAGGCGATGCTCGTAGACCGGAACATTGCAATGACCGATAAAATCGAAGGCTATTTGAAAGGCCAAAAATCTTCCGTCTATCTGATCGTGGTGGGTGCGGCACATATGGCCGGAGACATCGGGATCGTGAACCTGCTGGAGGAAAAGGGATTTACGGTTACTAGAAAATAGATTTAAGAATACGAATATGAATATGAATATGAATCACAAACAATGAGCACGCCGGACACGGCGTGTTTTTTGTTTTAAACCGGGTCTCATTTCATGCCAAGCTCGGGGGGGCTAATTGAAGAGAAGCACGCTTAGTAAAAAGTATTCCGAGAAAGCGCTACCAATGGTATATTATATAAAAATTGTTCCAAATGGGGGGGAGCTTGCCGCATGCAGCAGTGGCTTGGGAAATCGCTCAAGCATAAGTTGTCGCTCTTAATCATCTTCGCCACGCTGGTTCCTCTGCTGTTTCTCGGATTGTTCTCCTACAAAATGGCGGAGGGCGTGTCCGAAGAAAAGGCCAAAATATCGGGGATGAACACGCTTCGCCAACTGGAGGCTTATCTCGGGACGATGGTAGGGGATGCGGAGAATATGTCCTTGTTTCTGATCGGAAACAGCAGCGTCCAAAGCTATTTAAAAGCACCGGAGAGCGACTTGAAGCTGCAGAATTCCATCATTCTGCTGTTGAACAGTCTGGCATTCTCCAAAGATTACGTCGCCAATATCGTGATCGAGCCGCTCGACGCCAAACGAAGCATCACGCTTAAGTCTCTGATCCGTTCGGATTTCGCGGACATTACCGGGACGGAATCAGGATACTACGCACGTCATCCGAAATGGTGGTCCCCCGTTCATCGCCAGTGGACCTTCGAGGGGATGCGTGAGGTGATAACGCTGTCCCGGCCGGTTCGCAGCACCGATAAGTACAAACCGATCGGGAAGCTCCAGATCAATCTGGATCAGTCGGTCGTCGCCCATCAGGTGAGTCAGGCCGCGATGGAGGAGAGCGGATTTGTTCTGCTGCTGGATGCGGAGAACCGGATCATTGCCGGACCTGCGGACATGGGGACGAACTTGCCGCTTGACCATTACTATCCGGGGATCGGGGATCTGGACGGGATAAGCGGAGACCTTAACTATGGGGAAGGCAGCGACAAAAAGACGATTCTGTACCGGACGATGGACGGGGTCGGCTGGAAGCTGGTCGGCCTGATTCCGGCGCAGGAATACCGGTCGCAGAACCGGTATTTTCTTTCCTTGACGGCAGTAGCTGTTACCGGGGCCATTTTGCTCGTTATTTTCTCCGTTTTGTTTTTAATACAGAAGATTACCAAGCCTTTATCCGCATTAACGAGATTCCTCAAGAATGCCAGTCCTGACGAGCCGTTACCGGCCCTCCCGGTCAAATCGATTGATGAAGTAGGGCAGCTGATCATCAGCTATAACCGGTTAAGCTCGCGGATTATGAAGCTAAACGAGGAAGTTAAATTGAACGAATCGCTGAAAAAGGAAGCCGATATGCATGCGCTTCAGGTACAGATTAATCCTCATTTTCTCTATAACACGCTGTCCTCGATCCATTGGCTGGCGCTAATGAACCAGGATACGAAGATTGCGGATATGGTCGGCTCTTTGAGCGACTTTTTACGGTTTAGCCTGAATAGCGGCCAGGAATATTGCACGGTCCACCAGGAAATCATGCATGTCCGCAACTACGCCAACATTCAATCAGCCCGTTATCCGGATCGATTTACGCTAGAAATTTTGTGCGATGAAAGCTTGAACGAGGTTTTCATGCTAAAACTGCTGCTGCAGCCTCTGGTGGAAAATGCGATGCTTCACGGGATCTTGAAGCAAAAGCTGCCCGGGACGATCACGATTTCCATCAAGGGGGAGGGACAGCGGCTGGAATTGTATGTGGAAGACGACGGCGTGGGTATGTCCGCCGAACGGCTGAACTGGTTGAGAGAGCAACTGGCCGAGAATCCGAGATATGAGCCGACGCGCTCTCCGCAGGGAAGCTATGGACTGCGTAATGTCCACAAGCGCTTGCTGCTTCATTACGGCAAGGATTCCGGATTGCGCGTGGAAAGTACGGAAGGAGAAGGGACCAGGGTCAGTTTTACGATTCCTTGCAAGGGGGAACAGCCATGAAAGTGTTGATTGTCGATGATGAAGTTATTATCCGGACCGGGCTAAGTACGGTAATTCCTTGGGCAGAGCACGGGTTCGAGGTCATGGAGCCGGCGGCTTCGGCTGAAGAAGCGCTGGAACGAATCCCGGAAGAACAGCCGGAGATCGTCATGACCGATATCCGTATGACCGGAAGGAGCGGCTTGGAACTGGCCCACGAGGTAAAGCTGAAGTTTCCGGATACGGAATTGATCATCATTACGGGCTTTGATGATTTTTCGTATGTGCAGCAGGCGCTTCGGGAGGGAGTGGGCGATTATTTGTTGAAGACCAGCCGCCCGGGCGAAATCGTACAGGCGGCGGACCAGGCGAGAAGCCGAGTGCTGGAGCAGAGGCGGCTCAAGGAGCTTCGCGCCATGCAGCAGCGGCTGGTGAATCAAGGCTTTCTCCGCAACCTGCTTGCTTCCGGCACGGGAGCCGATGAGGAAATCGCGGAACGCGAGTTTCGGGAGCGGTATCCGGACCTCCGATTGACTGAAAGTGGAGAAAGGTTGGAGGTTTGGCGGATCACCGCCAACAACCAGAAAGACCCTGATGCTGAATGCGCTAAGGGCGGGGAACGTCTGCAGCAGGCATCCGGAGCGTTGACCGAGCAGATCGGTGCCATGCTGGCAGGGCGGCTCCAAGGCGAGTGGCTGCCTTGGGGAGAAGGCCTTCTGCTGGTTGTGCGGCGGGAGCGTGACTGCGGTGACGGCTGGTGCGCCGTGGAAACGGCGATCCGGTCCGCCGAGCAGTCGCTGGGCTGCCCGATTCTGGCTGCCTGCGGAGAGCCGACGGTATCGGCCCGCGGTCTGCGCAGCGCCGTAGAAACCGCGGAGGAGACCGCCCAGTTCCACTGGCTGCTCCACCCGAAGCGGACGCTCCGGTACGATGAGATCCGGAGGCGCAAAGGTTGCCGAGCCGTTTGCTCCCAGGAGGAGGAGCATGCCCTCTCCCTGCTGCTGCGGGCGGGCAATCCGGAAGAGCTGAGAGCATGGATCTGCGGGCAGCTGCAGCGGCTCCGCCTGGACGAACAAGCGACGCCGGGCTCGGTCCGCGCTTACCTGCATTCGCTTGCCGTTGCCGGCCGGCGCTGGCTGGAGCGCGCCGCTTCCTCCATCGGCCATGCTTATACCTTTAGCGGTTCGGAGGAGGAGCTGGATTTGGATGAGCTGGCGCGCGCGCCGGAAGAGGCGTTGTTCGCCCATCTGGAATCGCTCATGAACCAGCACCAGGTCATGGTCGGGGGAATCAGCCCCGTCCAGAGCGCCATTTCATACATTCACGATCATCTGGGTCAATCTCTATCCTTGAATCAGGTAGCCGGTCATGTCCATATGAACCCGAATTATTTCAGCGCGATGTTCAAACGGGAGACCGGGCAAAATTATATTGAATTCGTTACCCGTGCGAAGCTGCAAAGGGCGATGGCTATGCTCCGGGAAACGACGGCGAAAATCAGCGAGATCGCGAACGGGATCGGGTATGAGGATTTGAAGTATTTTAACCGCCTGTTCAAGAAATTCACGGGGCTTACCCCGTCCGAGTATCGGGAAAGACCTGAAAAATGTCCCTCTATCGACTGAAGTTTCTCCCCTGTGGAGTAACGGCCCCCTCTTTTATACTAGGGCTAATCAACAAGGAGCTTCATACAATCTCAATCCAATCAAGGGGGACTGACGATGAAAGCCAAAGGAAAAATAGGTCTGCTGCTGCTAATCGTTGCACTGCTGCTTTCGGCGTGCGGAGGAGAGAGCGGGGAAAAAGCTGAGGGATCGAAGGGCAAAGAGGAGAAGGTAAAACTGACAATCTGGCACAATTTTGCCGGCGATGATTTGCGGGCGAAAACCGTGCGCAGCTTTATCGATCAGTATAAACAGGATCATCCGAACGTGGAATTGGATGCGCAGGCGATTCCGCCGGACGGCTATCGTCAGCGCTTGAGCACCGTAGCGGCGGCCAATGAGATGCCGGATTTGTTCTTTGTGTATGCGGGAAGCCATTCTTCCGAGCTTTACAACGCGAAATTGTTGCAACCGGTTACAGAAGCGTTGGACGCACATCCGGAATGGAGAGATAAGTTTTTGCCGGGAGCTTTCGACGCGTATAAGTTCGAAGCGGATCAGGTATATTCGGTTCCGCTCGGTATGTCGGCCACCTCGATTTTGTATTACAACACTTCATTGTTTGAGAAATATAACGTAAAAGTCCCGACAACTTGGGATGAAATGATGACGGCGATCAAAGTGTTCAATGAGAACAAGATTACGCCGATCGCGCTGGGGAACAAGGCGCCGTGGGTCGCGCAATCGACGATTATCGGCTCGCTGGCCGACCGGGTAACTGGAACCGACTGGTTCAAAAATGCGGTAGCCCAGAAGGACGCCAAATTTACCGATCCGCAGTTTGTGGAAGCGCTTGGTTACTTCAAGGAGCTGGTGGATAATAAGGCATTCCAGGAAGGCGCGAACAGCATCGACAATACCCAGGCCGAACAGTACTTCATCCAGGGGAACGCGGCAATGATGATCAGCGGCGCTTGGACGCTCACGAACCTGGCGGCATCAGCCACGGAAGAGCAGATGAAAGCGATCGACGTCACCGTCCTTCCGGCGATTCCTGGCGGCAAGGGCGACCCGAACACGATTACCGGCGGAGCCGGCGGCGGGCTTGCGTTAAGCAGCCGGACGGAGGGCAAGGCCAAGGAAGCGGCGCTGGAGCTGATCTATGCCGTCAGCGGCCCCGAAGCTCAAAAAGCGATTGCCGAGAGCAATTCCATGGTCATGTATGATACGGAAATCGATCAGGCGAAGGTTACCTCGTTGTACTATAAAGCCTTCAACCTGGTCAAGAAAACGGGGATTACGCCGGTTTATGACGCTTATCTGTCCGCCGATGCGGCGGATGTCATCAATAACGGACTGCAGGAAATTATGATGGGCGGTACGCCGGAATCGGTAGCCCAGAAGGTACAGGATGCGCAGGCTAGATCAGTTACTCCTTAAGGCGAGCAGTTTTTAGTTAGATACAGGATTGGACGGGGGAGGCCAGCCCTCCCCAAGTCAGCCTTATGACACAAATGGACTGTTTGCTTAAGAAAGGAGGCTGCATTCATGCCAACCGCATTACGAAGCAAGGGATTCATTGCCGTGGCGCTGCTTCCGGCCCTGTTACTATTCTTAATGTTCGTTATCGTGCCGGTGTTTTGGTCGGCGTATTACGGATTTTTCAGCTGGAAGGGCTTCGGCGCGGCAAGCTTTATCGGTTTGGACAATTACCGCGAAATGTTTCAGGACGGAATCTTTTGGCGGGCGCTCCGCAACAATTTGATATTGGTAGCATCCTCGATCATCGGACAGATTCCGATTGCACTTCTGCTGGCTCTGCTGCTGCTGAAAAATACTCTCTTTTCCCGGTTCGTCCGTTCCGCCGTCTTCATGCCGATGGTGCTGTCTACAGTTGTCGTCGGTCTGATCTGGGGATATATCTACCAAACGCAATTCGGGCTCGCCAATACAGTGCTGAGAATGATCGGATTAGAGTCCTGGACCAGGGCCTGGTTGTCCGATCCGCAGGTCAACATGCTGGCGATTTCCATACCGATCAACTGGAGCAATGTCGGGCCGTACCTGGTTATTTTTATTGCCGCTCTGCAAAATATTTCACCGGAGGTCGACGATGCGGCCAAAATCGATGGCGCCGTGGGTTGGCGCAAACTCCTTTATGTAACGTTGCCCATGATCTGGGGCACGGTCGTCGTCACGCTCGTCCTGTGCATCTCGGGCAGCCTGAAGGCCTTCGACCATGTCATCGTCATGACCGGCGGCGGGCCGGCGCGCTCGACGGAGCTGCTCGCGACGTATATGTACAACAGTACTTTTGACGTGTACCGGTACGGATACGGTTCCGCCGTGTCGACCATGATCATACTCATCAGTGCGCTCTTGATCGGCATCAATTACATCCTGACCCGGCAGAAATCGGGTTAGTCGGGAAGGAGAAGGCGACATGAAAATAGAGCCGGCCTTGAAAACAGGGGTAACCAACGATCAGAGCCTTCAAAAAGGAAATGGTGGGAACGGCGGGATGAGACGGGATCTATCCGGCAGACAGTTGGCGGTCAAGGGCTTATCGGGCCTTGGCAAGCTATTGCTGCTCGTGTATTCCGTGATTACGCTGTACCCGTTATACTGGCTGTTTATCAGCGCGTTCAAGACGAATCAGGATTTCTTCAACCGGCCTTACGGCCTGCCGCTCGTCTGGATGAAGGAGAATATAGTTAGAGCTTGGGAGCTTGGGCACATGGGACGGGCCATGGTGAATTCCACCATTGTCACGCTGGCCGCGGTTGTACTTACGATCTTGCTCAGCGTTCTGGCGGCTTATGTGCTGGCCCGGTTCCCGTTCCGTTTCAAAAAAGCGGTGGTTGGAATTTTTTTGGCGGGCATGCTCATTCCGATCCATAGCACGCTTGTGCCGCTGTTTATCATCATGAATAAAATCCATCTGCTGGATACGTACGGGGCGCTAATTTTGCCTTACACAGCGTTCGAGCTGCCGATCGCGATTTTTTTGGCCATGGCATATATGGCTTCGATCCCCCGGGAGATTGAGGAGGCGGCCATGATCGACGGCAACGGCTGGTGGGGCATCTTCGGAAAAATCGTGCTGCCGCTGTGCACGCCGATCATCGCTACGATTTCCATTCTGGCGTTCCTCCGGTTCTGGAACGACTTCTCGTTCGCCCTTGTGTTCATCAACACGCAGGCGCTCAAGACTCTGCCGCTCAGCCTGTCCCTGTTCTCGGACGGCTTCGGTACCGATTACAGCCTGACGATGGGCGCGATGGCGATCGCCGTCCTCCCGACGATTGTCGTTTACCTCATTCTGCAGGAGCAGATCATGAAGGGGATGGTCGCCGGATCGATTAAGGGATGATTGGAAAAAATCTAACCAGATGGCTGATTCAGCGTCCAATCAGCATTTTCATTGGATAATTTCCAATGAAAAGCTCTCTATAACTCTAAATCGGCACGGACACTCATTTTTCATTGGATATTTTCCAACCAAACATCACCAAAGTAAAAGTAACTTCTATATCATTGGAAAAAATCCAACAAGCTGCCCTTTGCGCGAGTGAGTAGGGAAGCCGAAGAAAGATAAGGAACTGTTGGATGGTGGACGGAAACGGCGGATGTGTGCTTTATATGCAGAACCAGAAAGGTAATTTCAAGAGAAAAGACGCCTGTACGGCGTCTTTTTTGTTTCCTTTTTTTGACTTATAGAAAGGCAGCGTATATAATATCCATATGTTAGTGTTGACTAACATTTTGGAGGAGCGAGCATGGAATTTAATGAGACATTAAGAGATAGACAGAACTTGACGAGCGAACAGAAGCCGGTAGGCAAACAGAAGTTGACGAGCGAACAGAAGTCGACAGGTAAACAAAAGCCTGCGGGCAAGCAAAAGTTGACCAGCAAGGATAAGCTGATGCAGGCGGCGCTCTCTTTGATGGCGGAAAAGGGCTACAATGGCGTTTCCACCAAGGAGATTGCGGCTGAGGCGGGAGTCAGCGAGATGACGCTGTTTCGTAACTTTGGCAGCAAGCCCAATTTACTGGACGAGGCGATTGACCGGTTTTATTATACCGGTGCCATGGAGATGATTTTTGCCGAGCAGCTGGTGTGGGATTTGCGGAGCGATTTGCGGCTGGTCGCCGAAACGTACCATGAAATCATGAATCGGAATCGGACGTGGATTCGCGTCGTTCTCCAGGAAGCGGAATTATCCGCCGCGCGGGAAAAGGCACAAAAGCACCCGCGGCAGCTTCGGGAACTGCTGACTAATTATTTTACCGGGATGATGGAGAAGGGGAAGCTGACTCCTACTTCGCCGGAAGCGCAGGCGATTACGTTCATGTGGATGAATTACGGTGCGTTCATGGCTCATCTGTACGGTTCGGAAGGCATTGCCGGCGTGGCATTGACGGAATTTCTGGATTCGAGCATCGAATTGTTCGTAAGAGGACTTACGCCTTAATTTTGAGAGGAGTGGTTTCGATGATAGGACAAACAAAAGCGGCCGGATTTCAGATCGGCGTGCGCCGGACTTTTCCCGTTTCCAGGGAGGCGGCCTGGGCATTTCTGCTCTCCACGGAAGGATTGAAGCTGTGGTTGGGCGATTTGTCGTCGCTGGAGCTCGAACCGGGGCACCAATATACGACCGAAGAAGGAAACTTTGGGGAGCTGCGCGTCGTAAAGCCGCTGGAGCAGCTTCGCTTGATCTGGCAACGAAAAGGGTGGAGTCAGCCGTCCACGCTCCAGATTCGACTCATTCCCAACCCGTCGCATGCCGACAAGACGACAATCAGCTTTCATCAGGAGAAGCTGACGGACGCTTGGGCCCGGGAGGAAATGAAGCAGCATTGGGAGGCCGTAACGGCGGCGATCATGGAGCAAGTTGGCACCGACTAAGCAGGGAAGGGAAATGCGCTCATACACTCCCCAGGAGACACATGAATCAACTTCGGACTCCAAAAATAAAGGCCCGTATCCCGGACATGTTTTGATCCGGATACGGGCCTTTTTATGCTATTTACAGTTACAGTACGCTCTTAAATAACATGAGGCTGGGCTTCGATCTGCTCCGCTTTCACGACGGCTTCTTCAAGAGATAAGCCGGTGAAGCTTTGCGCAGGGAAGAAGCGCCCGCTCTTCTTGTCGTCGACAAAGGCGCCGATCGCAATCCCCGGGATGACGCTCTTCACGTCATTAGGGGCCGATGGTCCGCCCAGATCGGTCCGGCACCAGCCCGGATCGGTCAGGTTCAGCATGACGTCGGTGCCTTCCAGACGGGAGGCCAAATCCTTCGTGAATTTGTCCAGCGCGGCTTTGCTGGCCGCATACCCCGCTTGCTCCGGTTCATTGCGGATGCCGCTGGTTGTATTGATAACGCGTCCGAAGCCGCGCTGAATCATTTTCGGAATAAGCCGGTTGCAAATCGTAACGACAGAGATGAAATTGATGCGGAAGCTCTGTTCAAAGTCCTCCACCGGAGTATTCCAGTAATCCGTCCGGTAAGCGATCTGAACGGCGGCATTGTTGAAGACGATGTCGACCTGCGTCCCTTTTGCCTCAATTTCATCCAGCATCGCTACCACTTCCTCGTGATTGGCGAGTTCCGCCTGCACGCTATATACTTCCACGCCGAGGTTTTTAACCTCTTCTTCCAAAGCCTTCGTATGCTCCAACGTTCTACTGTGCAGGATGAGATTGCAACCCTGCTGCGCCATAAAAATGGCGGTCTCATAGCCTACGCCCCGGCTTGCGCCCGTAATTAATGCCCATTTCCCTTTTGTATTGACCATAGACTGAGTACTTCCTTTCAAAATAAGGTAGAGAGAATCTCCCAGTCCTTATACTATCATTTGTTTGATATCGCTTTCAATACGCTTGAGTTTAATAGGAAAGCAGCGCTCAAAAAACGATAGTAGAGTTCATGAAAAGGGTGGAGGGATTTTGTTCGAGTATGTCGAATTACAGTGCAGTGTTCAAGTAATTATGTAATACAGCAACCCCGTAGAATAAAACAGCTCAGAGAGAGAGTGATTGTGATGTCAGAGAAATTAATCGAATTGCACCGAAGGAACAAATTAATGGTTTGGTTGCTATGGGGAACTCTTTTTCTGGGGCTTGTCTTGTCGGTTCCACACATAAGACAGACGTTGGCTATTTCCGGACTGCCGGTCGCCCTGCTGTGCGTGATTCTGATTTGGAGAAAAATAGGGGTTCGTTATATTATGTACCTCGTATCGATCGGGCTTAGCATCATCACCTTCTTTTTTATTAATGCGAGCGCGGGATACAGCAGCCTGCTTCTTATTTTCTTTACGCTAGCTCTTATTTCAATTTATCATAATTATCGTCCCTTACTGCTTAGCGGCCTGCTTGCGATAGTGATGACGAACTACTTTTTGCAGACCAAAGAATTTCTGTCAACGGAAAGTGACATTAACTTAAATGGTTATCTGATCGTCACCCTAACGGCCTTGATTGCACAGAGCCTGATCGGCGCCAAAATGAGAAGGAAAGCGGAAGCCAGCGCCGCGGAATCCGCGGTTGCGCAAAATCGGACGGAGGAAGTCTTGGGAGAGGTTAAAAATACGGTGGAAGTGCTGGGTCATTCGATTCTAAGCTTGCAGGCGAATGCCACCCATACAGGGGAAATATCCAATCAGGTCGTAACCGCCTTCAATGAAATCGCGGTCGGTATCGAGACTGGGTCCGCCAGCATTTCCGATATATCGGAGGCTATCCATCGTGTGGATGAGAATGTAAGTGCCACAAGCCAGGCCTCCGTTAAAATGAGTGAACAATCGAAGGCGACTTCCGAGTTTACGGTTCAAGGCAAAGTTAAAATGGACGAATTGACGGGGAAAATCCATGAAATCGACCAAATCGTTCAAAATACTTCCCTGGTTATGGGAGAAGTGAATGAGGAAAACCGGAAAATCGAAAGCATCGTGGACCTTATTAAGGACATTGCGAACCAGACAAACCTGCTTTCTTTGAATGCTTCTATCGAAGCGGCGAGAGCTGGAGAACATGGACAAGGATTCTCGGTGGTGGCCACGGAAATCCGGAAGTTGGCCCAGCATGCTCAGGAGGCATCTACGGACATCTCGGTCATTCTCGGATCCATTCAAAGCCGCATCGGGCAGGCGACGGATTTAGTGGAGCATGGCCGTACGGTTGTGGATGCGGGCAAAGAATCGGCGATGAATGCAGAACAGCTGTTTGCCGGAATCGAGTCGAATTCAACCGGGGTCTTGGAACAGGCGGTACAGGTTCGCGAAATGAATGAACGTCTGCGCCAAATTTCTGAAACCGTCGTCCAGGAGGTTACCACGGTGGCCGCTTTCACGGAACAATCCGCGGCATCGGTTGAGCAGGTACTGGCAAGTTCGCATGTCCAGCAGCAGCATGTAGTAGAGATTGTCACATCGATTAATCAACTACGGGAATTAATGAACAAGCTGGAAGATATCATAAAATAAATGTTGTTCGCAAAAATAGGGGGTTATCTCCGCACCGGATGAGGATAAGGTGCGGAGATAACCCCCTTTTTGAACTAGTCCCTGAACTAACGGAACTAACGTTTGTCGCTGGCTAGCCTGTTATTCGCATTTTCCAAAACCAGCCTCGCCAGCTCGTCTCCCTGTCTCTCCAGGTTTGCCATCCACTCCAGCAGTTGTGCCTGTTCGGCTCTTTGCTCATTCGACCAAGCCTGCCGGACCGAGAAAGAGGTTTTTAAAGTTTCATCACTTGGCATGGCTTCATAAAAAGCCGAAAGCCGTGAATACACCGTATCGTAAATTTTGGCCAGTTCCGAGAGCTGTTGAGAGACATATTCACCTTGCGGGATGAAAAGGGAATCACGCAAATAAGCAGCCGCGCATTTCCGGGCGTCGGTTAGGGCCATCATGCAAAAATGATTGACGCTAAGCCTCCGGGAAATATCCGAATCCTCCGCCGTTCGATACCATGCCTCATCCAGCAGTCCTTCTCTCCACGTCTCCAGAGCGGCGTATCCCATCCGGTAACCCCGATTTTCGGTTTGGCTCATCGAGTCTACCTTGGTATGCAGTGAACGAAGCAGGTTGTCGAAGTCGGAAGGAACCGGGCCTTGATCTCCAAACCGCACCATGGCGAACGGCCACTGATCGACATAAAGATAACCTTTGCTCTCTTCCATGGAGGCTTGGAATTCGGGATCATCATGAAGATCCCGGAAGGTTTCGTCATCGAAATAGGATCGGCAGAGCAAGGTGTTTCCGTTATTAAGATATCCCGTAATGACGCCCCACTCGGGTGCGACGCGCAGGTTGATGGCAATAGGAAGCTGATGTTTGCGAATGCTGGCCAACACTTGCTGCTTTTCCGCTTTTCGTTCTTTCTGGCTGATCCGATCCGCCCAGATCGGTTGAAAGCCATAGGCCGCAAAGGCGGGAACGGCATAATCGTAAGCTACTAAGGCATCAGCGGAGCTGTAGTCCCAGGCCGGGGTAAAAGAGATTCTCCAGCATGCCCCGGAGACGCCCATGATCTTTTCATAGGAAGTCTGAACGCCCATACTTTTCAGAGAAAGGTACATTGCGCCGCCCCAAGAGCAGTCCATTCCTTTGCCGAAGCCCAGCCGGTCAACCTGTTCGATAATGTAACTCTCGCTGGAGTCGTCGTACCAAAATAATGACATTCGATCCGGGCTGTAGCGGATGCGTTCACCCTCCCGGCAACTGACGGCGTGGAGACCTTCGGCATTTCGGTAAATCAGCAGCAAATAGTCTTGTCCTTCATTGTCGATGAGGCTTGGAAACACTTCATGATTGGCCTGAAACTGATCCCACCGGAAATACTGGAGATGCGTCATTTTCTTCATCACGTTCAGATAAGCCGTTTCATTGCCGTAGGCTGCAAAGATAAAGTCCAGTTCGCCGTCCTTGGTCATGAAAGTTTGTGAGTCGATCCCGATGGTCAAGGTGTCCCCTTTTAAAGCGTAATCGGAATAAACCCCGGAGGGAGTTTCATATTTCACGAGCAGTACCTTGAGCCGGTCACTTTGAATTTTAAAAGGAAGGGTCTGTTCGCTTACGGGAAACGTCAATTGATTGCCGACAACAAACTGATTCAAGAAGTGAGTAACTTCATGGCTCTCCTGTCCATCCGTATAGCATGCGGAGAGAATGATTAATTCTTGCGGCATGAGGATGCTGTCAATGGAATGTCCCAAGATCGTGGAGAGCAAGGGCAGCGTAGCCGTCTCGGGAAGCGATTTCCCCGTTTCCCACTTGGAGACCGCTTGTGCGCTTACATGGAGCCGCTCGGCGAGCTCCTCTTGTGAGAACTTCTTTTCCTTGCGAAGCATGGCGATGCGTTTACCTACTTTATCCCCGTTGTTCATCGTTTCTTCTCCTAAATCAGATTACGACGTCGTTATCTTCATTATAAACACGGGCGGCAGAAACGCTATGTATCTTAGGACGAGTAACTCGGCTGGAACTCAACTGCTGGTTGAGTAAGGATGAATGGACGGCAGAAAACGCCGCTGAATACGCTACTGATTACGCCGGAACACCGTAACGAGACGGAATAGTTCAATAATTCCGATAAAACCAATAGGAAAAATTAAAATAATGATTGACATTGCGATGATCGGACCCTAATATAGGGTTACAAGAAACAAAAGCACCTATCAACCACATCATTCAGGATGATGAAAAAGAGTGATCTACTGGACGGCCAGAGATCCAATGAGCACGCATCTATGCGGCTTGTTGGGTCTTTTTTTATTATCCGGATGAAGCAGACAAAGAGGGTGAGCAGCGAAGATTAGTGCGGTGATGCAACAACAACAATTTTAAACTCAGAAAGGATTGTGTACTCATGAAAAAGATTGCGATATCCCTAGTTTCAGCGGCTTTGGTATTCGGCGTATTGACATTTGCGGCGGTTTCCGCGAATAAACACGCCAGGGAAGTAAACGCGGCGGAGGGCGCTCCGGTTGCTCCGGCAACCTCGTCTTTAGATAATACGGCGGCGGAACCTCCGATTACGGAAGAGCCTGTCAATGCGGAGGATAGCGGATCCGTGCTGCAGGCTGAAGCAGCCACACCGGACGCGTCTGCGGCTGACGAATCGACTGTGGCGGAAAGCGAATCGGCTGGTGAAACGGCTGGGTCTGCCGAAGCAGCGACGACAGTGGTTCCTGTGAAGGTTGAAGGAAGTAAAGCGGCAGGGTCTGGGTCTTCTACGGTGGCAGCATCGGAGTCTTCGGCGAAGAATGCAGCCGCTGTAAACAAAGCAACGGAATCGACACCGTCCAAGACGACAGCATCCGCGGCTAAGCAGGACAGTAAGCCTGCACCTACGGCTAGTACGGCCTCCGAGGAGAGCAAGGACAAAGCGGGTACGACGGCAGCGGAATCACAAAAGGCGCCGTCAACGCAAGCGTCGGCTCCAGCTGTTAAAGAGCAAAACACCGGTTCCGGTTCGTCTGTCTCTTTTATCAAGAAGCAGAATAATCAACCTAAAGTGACAACACCTGCAGTGACCGAAACCAAATCGGCCGCAGCGCCTGCGTCAAGCTCGAGTTCTTCTTCATCCGACTCGTCATCTTCTTCATCATCATCCAGCTCGTCGTCCGGTTCCTCATCATCTTCGTCGTCAACTTCTGCTCCGGCACCAGAACCGGCAGCTCCGGCTCCTGCTCCGGAACCAGCTCCAGCACCGCCGAGCTCCGATGAAGATTGCTAATTAAGCAATACCAAATGAGGTTCAAATCACACAAGAACATTGAGGTGTTAATATGAACAAAATCAGATTAAACCAGTCCCGGCGATGGTTGACGTTGCTGCTGGCGGCATTCCTGGCTGTGCCGGTATTCGGCGGAGCCAGCGCCAGCGCCGCTGAGGCTGCAAACAGTAGCGGCATCGCTAAATCGGCGGTTAGTCACTTTAATTATTTCGATAAGGTGTATGAGCATTTGAATGATGAGAACCATGTGTTCAAAACGGCTACATATGAAGACATCGCCCATCTGTTCGAGAGCGAAGGCAACTACGCTGTCCTGTTCGGCGGGGCGTGGAGCGAGCAAACTCAGGCGACCATCGGATTCATTAACGAGGTGGCGAAAGAACAAGGCATTCATACCGTTTATAATTTCGATACCAAGCTGGATGGGGATTCCCTGCAGATTGCGGATTCCAGTAACCCGTTCGCTTACAAATATGTAGATCTGGTCAATAAGTATTTGAAAAACCTGAATTTGGACGACAAGAATGACCCGGCTTACAACGTCAGCTACACGAAGGACGGCAATACGGTAGCCGCCAACAAAATCGAAGCCCCGTTCCTGTTTGTATACAACAAGGATCATAAAGACGAGCAGGGAATTCCGGCACCGATCGTGACCTATTTGGACGAACGCCGGATTTGGGATGACTTTTTGACGGATGGCCAATTGGATTCTAATAAGGTCGGAGCGTATAAAGAGTTGGTTCGCACCGTATTCAAGGCTGCGCAAGGATACAGCACGATCAACGAATCCGATTATATTAAGGAAGCCTTCAACCTCAACTATGCCGGGGAGAACGCCGGGCAGACTATTTTTACGGAAGCCGACGGGGATCTCGTCTATGAGCATGTAACCTATCACCAACTGCAACAGATTTTGCAGAGCGAAGGGAACTACTTGTTTCTGTTCGGGGGATCGTGGTGCCCGAATACGCAGGCGGTAATCAAATACATTAACGAATATGCCAAGCAGCAGGGCATCGATAAAATCTATTTCTGGGATACCAAGCTGGATGGGGGACTGGAAGTCCGGGAGTCCGGTAATAATACGGGCGGACCGAGAGGGGATAATCCGCACGGCAATGAAACGCTTCAAGTCCGGACGACAAATCATCCATATGCCAAATTGTACGTCGATCTGGTCAACAGCTATCTGACCAATATCAAGACTCAGAATAATACGGCTGCCAAACCGACGACGATCAGCTATGTAGATGGACAGGGAACCGTGATTTCCGGGGACCGTCTCCAGGTTCCTTATCTGTTCGCTTACAACAAGGATAACAAGGATGCGGATGGCCAAGGCGCTCCAATTCTGGGACATATCGAGCTGATGTATTCCTGGACCAACATTCAACCGGATTACGTGAAGGAAGGCGATGGATACGCGGTAGGCGCCAGATATAACAACTACATCAAAGCGCTTGAATCGTTGCATTCCAGACTGGAAGCCACGCCGACGGGATTGAATGCAATAGCGCCGACGACGTCCACTAACAATGACGGACAAATCACGGGTACGACTTCTGCCTTGGAATATAAACTGGCCGGGGAATCCGAGTTCAAGCCGGTATCCGGTGCGTCGATAACCGGATTGGTTCCGGGCACTTATCAGGTGCGGTATGCGTCCAAACCGGGCTATCAGGGACCGACCAGCAAAGAAGGGGCGACCGCGATTTCCTACGCGCCGGGCCAGTCGGTAGAAGTCGTGGTTCCGGCGGCTAAGCAAGATCAAGAACAAGACGCACCTAGCGGATTAAAGGGGATTGCGCCAACGACGGCCGACAATCTAGACGGACAAATCACGGGTACTACATCTGCCCAGGAATATAAACGGGAAGGCGACTCCACTTATAAACCGGCTGTAGAGGGTGCTATTACCGGTTTAGTGCCGGGACTCTATGCCGTAAGATATGCGGCCCGCGAGGGATTCAAAGCGAGCCCGGATACTTTGGTTGAAGTCCCGGGCTTCGGCGAGCAGGCTGCGCCGACGGGATTAATCGGCGTGGCGCCAACGACGCCGGCCAATGATGACGGCAAAATCGTCGGAACGACGACCGCGATGCAATATAAACTGGTCAGCGCTACGGATTACGTATACGCTACGGACATTGAGGTTACCGGGCTCGTTCCGGGAATTTACAATGTAAGGTATGCGGAAAAAGAAGGCTACAAGGCAAGCCGTCCGACCGATGTGGAAGTTCCGGCCTATGCTGCGGAACAAGCGGCTCCAGCCGGATTGACAGGCGTGGCTCCGACAACTTCGGCAAATAACGACGGCAAGATCAACGGTACTGTTCAAGGACAGGAGTATAAGCTGTCGGGTGCGGCAGAGTATACGGCGGTGACAGGCACATCGATTACCGGACTGGTGCCGGGCACTTACCAAGTCAGATATGCAGCCAAGACGGGGTATCATGCCAGCCCGGATACGGCCGTAATCGTTCCAGCCTACGCACCGGCGCCGGGAGGCGGCGGCAATAAAGGCGGTGGCAACAATGGCGGAAACGGCTCGGGCGGCGGAGGTTCGAATTCATCGTCTGGCAGCGGCTCCGGCGGGAACACTGGTACGACTGCACCAACTGACAGCGGAAAGCCGGCGGTAACAACGAATGGCAATTCCGTTGTTGTCTCAATAACGGTGAAGCCTGTTACGGACGAAGCAACAGGGTCAAGTACGGCATTAGCTTCGGCAGCAGCCGTGACGAGTCTAACGGATAGCGCGAAACAGGCGGAGGCAGCCGGCAAAACAGCCGTGATCGAATTCAAGGCCACGGCAGCAGCCGGCACGCAAACGGCTCAGTTTACGATCCCAAGAAAGGCCTTTAACGAATTGGCAGCCGGAACAAGCGCTGCTGTCGTGATCAATTATGAGGGGATTGCGACGATTACGTTGGATGCCGGCACCATCGATAAGCTCAGCGCATCCGAGGAGAGCGGCGATATTAGTATCCTGATTGCGAAAGCCGAGCTCACGGAAGAAGGTAAACAGGCGCTTGGCGATCGTCCTGTGTATGATTTCTCCATCTTTGCCGGCGACAAGAGCATCACGAGCGCAGGCACCGGTGGCAAGATTAAGATCAGCATTCCGTACCGGCCGCAAGCCGGCGAAACGAATAATGCGATCATCGTGTACCGGGTCAGCGAGTCGGGTGAGTTGGAGGTATTGCGAGGCGGATTTAATCCTGCAACGGGGACGGTTGATGTTGCGGTCAACGAGTTATCCCAACTTATTATCGGATACCATAAAGTCGCATTCGCCGATGTCGCAGCGGAGTCGTGGTATTACCCGGCTATCGATTATCTGGCGGCCAGAAACATTGCGTCGGGGGTTGATGACAACAACTTCAGCCCGAATGCCAAAGTGACCCGGGGACAATTTGTCGTGCTGTTGCTGAAAGCCTACAATATTTCTCCAGAGGCAGTTGGAGCGGACAATTTCTCCGATGCCGGGGAATCATACTACAGCGGTTATTTGGCCGCGGCGAAAAAGCTCGGTATCGCTAACGGAGCGGGCGATAACAAGTTCTCTCCGGAATCTGAAATTACGCGTCAGGAGTTGATCACGCTGCTGTACCGTGCGCTTGGCGTACTCAGCGAGCTCCCTTCGGACCAATCCGCAGCATCGCTTGCAAGCTATAGCGACGCTGGACAGATTGCCGGCTACGCGCAAGAGGCATTCCGGCAACTTGCAGGAGCCGGAGTTATAACGGGCAGCAACGGGAAGCTTGGCCCGCAAGAGGCATCGACCCGTGCCCAAGTGGCGCAGATCCTGTACAATCTGCTTTCAAAATAATTAGTAGCATAACAAAAGACAGTCTTCCGATTTCGGGAGACTGTCTTTTTCTCTGTTAAGTATGATGTCGCATGCATAGGCCTTCACTTTTATTGGCTTTGCCCTATGAAGTACAACACAATCAGGACCGCCGCTACGCAGAACAGCACAAAAAAAGTGATTTTCCACGGGCTGCGCGGAACAGTGCCTGAAACAAGTCCGGTCTGAGCGTTGACCATGTAACGGTAAGGCTTTCCGCGATAAGTATAGCCCGCATTCCAGATCGGCAGCAGCAGATGTTTGTAGGTAAGCCCGCTGTATTGGGTACGGGTACGCAACGAGCGGATCTCATCGCCGCCAATCTGCCTTTTGATGCCGACTTCGATGGCATTGTCGATGCGCACCTTGGCTTGCTGCCAGCCCTCGCTGCGGGGCACGGAATATTTCTCGGCCAGGTAGCCGCTCAGATATTCCGGTCGGTACTCTTTTAATTTCGACAGGTCGAAATTGTTCAGCTTCTCCAGCAGCTTCCCGTCATAACGCCGGGAAGCCGGGACCAACACATCGTCAAACCAGCGGTCATACTCCCCGCCGACCCGGTGCCATACCGTGTACCGTTCCTGGGTCGTATACGTTTCGGTTTTACCGTTGACGGTCCGGGTACGAGTGACGGTGCGAGAATGATAGTCGCCGCGTTCCGCCGTATACACCGAGTCCGTATCGGCATCGAAGGTCCAGTAGGGAATATACAGACCGGACAGCCGAGCGACAATGTTCCCGTTCTTGAAGGCATTCGGCACAAACCATCGCTTCGACTTCCATGTCTTGAACGAAGCCATGGCCTGTTTCATGGAAATTTGGAACGGAATCACGGTTTCCGGTTTGATACTGGCCGTGTCCTGTTGACTTAGAACTTTCGAGGATCCGCAGAAGGGGCAGATCGCGGCGGTTTCCAGTTCAGGCAACACGATATCGCCGCCGCAGCTTTCGCAGTGCAGCGTCTGCTTCCGGAATCCCCAATCCGTCAGCGCTGCATTTTCTTCATCCGTTCCGGACAAATCCAGATCGTACTCTACGGGCTGGCTGCCGGAATCCTCAATGGCCTCTTCACGCCCGCAGTATTGGCATTTCAGATTTTGCGCTTCGGAGTCGAACAGCATCGGGCCGCCGCAGCCGGAACAGGGAAACGTAACTGGAGCCTTCGCGTTGGCTTCTTTTGGTGCTGAAGCTTCCATCGTCATCCCCTACACTTTCGTACCGCAACCGGAGCAGAACTTTGCGTTTTCCACCAGCGGCGAACCGCACTCCGTGCAGAACCGTTTCGGTACGCCAGTTTGCGCGGCATTCCCATTCCCTGCCGCTGCGGGGCCGCCGCCGCTGGCTGCCGGTCCCGGTTCGGCCGGCCGGTTCATCATCTGGCCCATCATCTGGGCCATCGCCATGCCGGCGCCGAGACCGGCTCCGGTTCCGGCTGCACCCGAATCCGGGTTGTTTGCCGCCTCGCGAATGGCTTCGGCGGTCTGATATTTCATATATTGGTCCAGGTTGCCGGCGATGTTCATCGACGACTTCCGGTCGATCATTTGCTCGACTTCCGGCGGTAACGACAGGTTCTCGATCAGCAGCAGCGACAGGAACAGACCCATGCTTTCGAAATGCGGCTGCAGGCGTTCCATGGCCCGGGCGCTCAGCTCTTCATACGAAGAAGCCAGATCCATCACGGGAATGCGGGATTCGCCGATCAGATCGCTGATTCCGGTAACAAGAATCGATTTTAAATACCCGGAAATTTGCTCGGTCGTAAAGTCACTGCGGGTACCGAACAATTCCCTCAGGAACATGGCCGGGTCTTTTACGCGGATCGCATAGCTTCCGAAGCCCCGCAGCCGGATGGCGCCAAACTCGGTATCCCGGAGAATAACCGGATTGGTCGTTCCCCATTTTAAATTCGTAAAATTGGCTGTACTGACGAAATAAACATCCGCCTTGAACGGCGAGTTAAACGCATACGGCCAAGACTTAAGGGCGGTCAGCAAAGGCATGTTTTGCGTGGATAACGTATAAGTGCCGGGGCCGTAGACATCGGCGATCTGTCCCTCGTTGACGAACACAGCGGCCTGAGATTCGCGGACAATCAGCTTGGCGCCCATTTTGATCGCATTATCGTATACAGGAAAACGGTACACCATCGAGCCGGAATTCGCCGATTCGTCCAGCCATTCGATGACTTCAATAAATTGGCCTTTCAAAAAAGAAAACAGTCCCATCGTTCTACCTCCAGATTGCAAATAGAAAAATCTACCTCCATTATACTTAAAGTCTGCGGTAGGGGATACCCGGGGGGACCGGGTCAGTTCTCATTTCGCGTATCCATTCTATATAGAAGGAGCATGCAGCCTCTGTTTATTGAATAGATATATAGTTTAAAAGCTGCATAAAGGAGGTAATCATGGACCGGAAAAATGAAATTCAAGAACTTAAAGATCGATTGGAACATGTTGAGGCACAGTTGGAGAGAAGATCTAAGAGCTTCAGACCTCTTAAAACAGCCATAATGCTAATGCTCGTTATTGTTTTCCTTATGGTACTAATCGGGATCTTCCAATTTGTGAGCGCATGATAAAGGCCGCTGCTTGGCGGCCTTTTCATTGAGCATACTTAGTAATAAGGATGTGTGAGCGTCCTAACAAAACAAGCTGCTCCAGGGTGTAATAATCCTTGGGTGGCTTGTTTTTTGTTCGCTGCCATCACTTCTGCTGTCGCTCATTGGAAGAAATCCAATCAAACGGCGCACAAACAGCAAGGTTTGATGCCATGATTGGATTAAATCCAATCATTACTCGGATTTTCAGGGTTAAAGCGGCATATACGCTCGTACTGGTTGGATTTTGTCCAATGAAATGGCTTTAAGGCAGAGTGGTGAAAGAAATGGCTGTATTTTTTCCAACGAAAGCGGGAGGGAGCTGTTTCCCTAAAAGTTGGATTGGAACCTTCCGTTCCAGATTCAGCCTCCTTTTCTACCACGCCAGACATAAAGGGGTTTGGTGGGGAAAGAGGCGCTATATAACCAGCTCACGATGCTGGTGGAAATCCATTGGCATAGGAGGGCTTGAATAATAATCATCCAATCGATAACGCAGGCCGTAAGGATAAAAATGCATCCGTTCATCCACAGCAGCGTTTTACCCGGATCGGCATGCCTTTGCCTGGATATTGCGAGCGCCGCAAATCCGATGCCTCCGTTGGAGAAACGCTGGGTGAGAAGAACGGCGATGCCGAGCCCAAGCAGAACCGAGCCGACCAGCAGATCGAACCAGACGTTACCAAACGGGCTTGTGAAGTAGACGCCGAAGATGTTAAAGGATACCGAAGTGGTGGTGATCACCCCGATCGTGCCTATAGTGCTGATCGTTCCAAGATACGGAATCGCGGTCAAAAGAAACAGAAAGTTCATCAGCCAGAAGCCGATGCTCATCGGCAAGGAAAACCAATGATTTAGCAGCAAAGCAAGCCCTCCGGCCCCGCCGGGAGGAATGGCATGCGGAAACAGAAAGACGCCCATGCCGAATCCCTGGATAAGGGAACCAGCGAGAATCAAGGAGGCTTTTAAACAGGATCGGCGCAAAAGATAGCCCTTCGTTCTGCTAGATAATAGATTCACAAGCATCGCTTCCTTTAAAGAATATGAAGGGCTGAAGTCGGGCTTCGTCAGACTATCGTCCCTTCTTCTCCAAATGTATGCTTGTCATTAAACAGGAATGCCATTTGACTCAATGAGGGCCTCTTCCAGCGGAGGTATGAGATTATTACGTTAGCCTGTGGAAGTGTTAAAATAGGAGTATTATACAGGTCACGAATGGACCGGATAACACTATCCGGAAAAAGAATAAAGGAGCAGAACAGCGATGAATGAGCAGAAAACCCTATCGGAAGCATTTAACCGGACCGCTTACCGCCTGTCGGGCCAGGGCCTCCGGAATGTAGAAGTCTTAAAATCGGTCTTGGAGCAAGTTGAGGGAAGCTTAGAGAGCGATATATATGGCAAAGGCCAAGTCATCGAGGAGTTCCAGAGCGAGATGGCTGCGTATCTCGGCAAGGAAAGCGCGGTGTTTTTCCCAAGCGGCACGATGGCGCAGCAAATCGCTTTAAGAATCTGGTGCGACGAGGGAAATCTCAAGCAAGTGGCTTATCATCCTCTAAGCCATTTGGAGATCCACGAAGAGGACGGATTAAAGGAGCTGCATGGCATCAAGCCTGTTTTGCTTGCGGACAAGGACCGTCTAATCACTTTGGAGGATGTCCGAAATTTACGGGAAGATATCGCTTGCCTTCTGCTGGAACTGCCGCAGCGCGAAATCGGCGGCCAGTTGCCGGAATACTCGGAGCTGGAGGCGATCTCCGCTTATTGCCGGGAGAAAGGCATCAAGCTGCACTTGGACGGCGCGAGACTTTTTGAGATTTTACCGTACTACCAAAAGAGTGCCGCCGAGGTTTGCGCGCTGTTCGACAGTGTCTACGTCTCTTTTTACAAAACGATCGGCGGGATTGCCGGGGCGATTCTCGCGGGAGACGCGGACTTCACCGAAAAGTCGAAGGTTTGGAAAAGACGGCACGGCGGCGATCTCATCAGCTTATATCCGTATATTTTGAGCAGCGCGCACTATTTTAAGGAACGGATCGGCAAAATGGAGCAATACTACCGGGATGCCGTCCGGCTGGCGGAATGCTTCAATGCCTGCACTCGCGTGAACACCCGCCCGGCGGTACCTGTATCAAATATGTTCCATGTACATTTTGATGCTCCAAAGGCCAAAGTCGAACCGGTGCTGATCGAGTTATGTGAAGCGTCGGGGATCGGAATCACCGGAAATGTGAGAGAATTTGACGGGGATACAAGTTATTTCGAGCTAAGTGTAGGGGATATGTATTCCCAAGTTCCGGAGGAAAAGCGCGAGGCGATGTTCCGGATGCTGGATGCTAGACTTCGGGAGATGTGAGGTCGTACACAAATATAGAGCGGGACGGTTTCTTTTTACAGGGGAACTGTCTCGTTTCTAATATAGCCGGTTAAACGCAATTTCCGACTACATTAACGGGAGGTTTTCCAGCTATGCTGAACGAGGGGCCGGAACAATTCAACAACAGCCGCACGGAATCGGAAACTAAGAGTCACCCGCAACATCAGACAGCAACGCTCGGAATGGGATGCTTTTGGTCGCCGGAAGCTTTGTTCGGCCAATTGCCGGGAGTAATCCGAACTCGTACCGGATACGCCGGGGGAACGACCGATAACCCGGAATACCGGCGGATGGGAGACCATACGGAAACGGTTCAGATCGATTTTGATCCCGGACAAATTTCGTATGAGCAACTGCTGAAAGTATTTTGGGACAATCATAATCCCGCTAATATCAACGATTATAAAGGGCGTCAATATTTGTCCTTGTTACTGTTCCATGACGCCGAGCAGGAGCGCGCCATTCAACACTGCATCGAGCAGCGCATAGATAGCGGCGATCGCAGACCGGAGACCGAGATTGCACCATATACTGTCTTTTATCCTGCCGAAGAGAGACATCAGAAATATTATCTGAAAAGATTTCCGGACGCGCTAGCTAAATTGAGCCAGTTATATCCCTCGCAGGAAGAAATCGACGGTTCGACGATTGCGGCCAGACTGAACGGGTTAGCGAAAGGTTATACAAGTCTGGAGCGCATCAGGAACGAAATCATGGAATGGCCGATAAGTTTACCGGAGCGTGATCGAATCCTTGAACTTATCACAAAAATCAGGTGGTAGCAGGATAACGCTATTCTTTCCCGGGAAACCTATTTTTGGCAAACCGGAGCCATAAACCCGGAATATACTGAATAAAAGGCAAGAACTGGCGGTTTTCGGGTAATAAGGGGATAAGCCATAAGGCATGAAGGTAAGAAGGTAAGGGCTGAAGTAGCCTGACGAGTAAAGGGACGGTGGAGCAAGTGATAATCGGGGTACCCAAGGAAACGAAAAATAACGAGCACCGCGTCGGCATGACGCCGGGCTCGGTGGTGTCTTATGTGCAAGCGGGCCACCAAGTGCTGGTAGAGAGCGGTGCCGGAGAAGGCATCGGGTTCGGCGACCAAGATTATGAGGCGGCAGGAGCCCGGATCGTCCCAACGGCGGCGGAAGCTTGGGCCGCTGAAATGGTCGTCAAGGTGAAGGAGCCGATTCCTGAGGAATTCGGCTATTTTCGGGAAGGCCTTATCCTGTTCACGTACCTGCATCTCGCACCGGAGCCGGAGCTTACGAAGGCTCTTGTAGAGCGCGGAGTGACGGCGATTGCCTATGAGACGATTCAACTGGATGACGGGCGGCTGCCGCTACTGATGCCGATGAGCGAGGTGGCGGGCCGGATGTCGATTCAGATCGGGGCGCATTTTCTGGAAAAAGCGCACGGCGGCAAAGGCCTGCTGCTTGGCGGCGTTCCTGGCGTCGAGCCGGGCAAGGTAACCGTCATCGGCGGCGGCATCGTCGGGACTAACGCAGCCCGGATGGCCGTCGGCCTGGGCGCGGAAGTGACAATTATCGATTTAAGCGCGGAAAGGCTGCGCCAAATCGATGAAATGTTCATGGGCCGGGTCAAAACGCTGATCTCCAATCCGTTCAATATCGCTCAAGCTGTGCAAAGGGCCGATTTATTGATTGGAGCGGTACTGATTCCCGGTGCGCGGGCGCCGCGTCTCGTGACGGAGGATATGGTGAAGGCCATGTCGCCCGGCTCCGTCATCGTCGACGTGGCGATCGACCAAGGCGGGTCCATTGCCACCATCGACCGGATCACAACCCATGACCAGCCGGTATACGAAAAGCACGGCGTCATTCATTATGCGGTCGCCAATATGCCCGGGGCGGTCGCCCGTACCTCCACCATCGCGCTGACTAACGTCACGACTCCCTACGGCCTTCAAATTGCCGGGAAGGGCATACGCCAGGCGGCGCTCGGCAACAAAGCCTTGGCCAAAGGCATCAATGTAATGGCCGGTCAGGTAACTTATCCGGCCGTGGCCGAAGCGCAGGGGATAAAGGCTGCCGATATTTTCACCTTGCTGCCATCCGAAGGGTGATAATAGGTACAGGGCTGGTTCTAAACTTGAAGTAGAATAAGGAGCAAACGACCAAGGAGGGATTCATTTCATGCTACGGACGAAAATCATTTGTACGCTGGGGCCGGCATGCGACCGGCCGGAAATCCTGAAGGAGATGATTCAGGCGGGGATGACTGTCGGGCGGCTGAACATGGCCCACGGGGAGCCGGAAGAGCATGCGCGGCGGATCGAAGGTGTCCGTCAAGCTGCGCGGGAATTGGACACGTTTATTCCGATCATGATGGATATCAAGGGACCTGAAGTGCGGATCGGGAAACTGAAGGAAGCATCCTGCCAATTGATTGCGGGAGAGGAACTCATCCTGACGACGGAAGAGATCGAGGGAGACGCCCGCCGGATTTCCGTCAACTACCCGGAGATGCCTAAGGTGGTACATGAGAACGACCGGATTCTGATCGACGACGGCCTCGTAGAGCTGCGGGTGCTCTCCGTAGAAGGCTCGGAGATCACCTGCCGCATTATCAGCGGAGGGACGCTCAAGCCTCGCAAAGGCGTGAACCTGCCGGGGATCAAAACGACCCTGCCTGGCGTAACCGAACGGGATATCCGCCATATCGGCTTCGGCTTGGAACAGAATATCGAAATGATTGCGGTCTCGTTTGTCAGAAAAGGAGACGATATCCGTGAGGTCCGCCGGATTCTGGATGAGCGCGGCGCAGGCCATGTACAGATTATTTCGAAGATTGAGAATGAGGAAGGCATCGAGCATTTGGACGACATTCTGGAAGCTTCGGACGGCATTATGGTAGCCCGGGGCGATCTCGGGGTTGAGGTTCCGGTCGAAAACGTACCGATGATGCAGAAGGAAATGATCGACAAGTGTAACCTTGCCGGCAAACCCGTCATCGTGGCTACGCATATGCTGGAGTCGATGCAGGTCAACCCGCGTCCGACGCGTGCCGAAGTCAGCGATGTTTACAACGCCGTTATGCAGGGAGCCGACGTGGTCATGCTGTCCGGAGAGTCCGCTGCGGGGAAATATCCGGTTCAATCCGTCCGGACGATGGCCAGAGTGGCCCATCAGGCCGAGGCGATGATCGATTACTACGATCAATTCGACCGGAAAAGAAAGCAGCATGCCACCAACATCACCGAAGTGATCAGCCAAAGCGCAGTCAGCGCTTCGCTTGAACTCGACGCTAAGGCCATTATCACCTCCACGGGGAGCGGCTTTACGGCGAGAATGATCTCGAAGTACCGCCCGAAGGCTCCGATCTTGGCAATTACGCATGACGTGCACGTACTCTCAAAGGTGTGTCTGCTGTCAGGGGTATTTCCATTTCAGGGGGAGCAGGTGTCCGCTGTGGATGAGATGTTCGATTCGGCGATTCGAAGCGCTTTGAAGACAGGATATGTAACTCCCGGTGATACGGTTGTACTTTCCGCCGGATTGCCGCTTGGTCAAGCGGGAACGACCAACCTGATTCAAATTCAACAGGTAAAGCCTTGAGTGCTTTTTCAAGGTTAGAAAGACCTCCAAATTTCCGGTCATTCCGGGATCTGGAGGTCTTTCAATTTAATTTGCACCCGCGTTATCATGATGTCTTTCCTGGACTTTTTGAAAACATATTCCGGACGCCATGCACGCCGAGGAGAAGCAGTGGCAATCCAATGCTAATGATGATGATATACGGGGTCCAAATCCTCTTGTCCCAATCATGTTTAAAAGGAATATTAGGATAAATGAAGACCGCCAAAGAGACCATAATCCATCCGATTGGCAGGACCAGCGGCTGATAGTTTTTAATATTAAATAACTGGCTTATGCCGGTAACAATAGCGTACATATATAGAGTGATGCGAAAGAATAAGGTAATGAACCACATTACAGCCATGATCGCCTCTATGCGCTGAAGGAAATTACCGATATTGATTTTTTGGGCGAGCATATAACTAGGATATGCGCTTTTTGCCGCTAGATCCGGACCCAGCACTAGAATTGTCAATGCAATAACGATAATAAGCACCCCTCCCCCCAACAGGCTCCCGATATAAACCGCTTTTGGGGCATCTTGCGGGCGGGCGACCGATGATGGATAGAACATCAGCAGGACAATATGCGGCAAATAGGCAATGCTTAAAAAAGAAAGTACAGCCGGGAAGATCGGACCTGTTCCGTGCTCGAGAATAGGCATCGCCCTCTCCCATTTAACGATCGACAACAACAGAACCGTCATGGATAGAAATAGCAGAAGGAACCATGGAAACAGCAGCTCAGCGGACCTGGCCAGCACTTCAATCCCTAATCGGATACCCAATACAATAATGGCTCCGAAGAGAAGCAGAATCGCCTGAATGGGAGTTTCGGGGAGGATCTGGATGATCATGAAGCTGCCGATATCGTACAATACCGTGACGGGTCCGCCCAAAAATAAGGTAACCAGAAACAAAAGATTAACCGTTTTGCCGACCCATTTTCCAAGCAGCTTCTCGGACATTTGCAATAAGTTCGTTCCTGGATACATTCGCGAGAGTTGATGATGCAGCGCCAGGATGAGAAGGCCGAACCCCAACCCGGCCAACGCGGCGATCCAGGCATCCTGCTTGGCAATGTTGGCCACGCTGGAGGGAATGATCAGAATAGCGCTGCCGATCGTGTAGAGGGCAGTTAAAATGCTGAGCTGACGTAATGAAATTTTTACTTCCGGCATGTTCCTGCCCCCTTCCTTATTGGATCAAACCCATCGCGGAGAGAAGATCGCTGAACGGTTTGATGATCATCGCAATCCATATCAAAGGTGTGGGGATTTCGGTCATGAAGCTCTGGGCCAGGCTAAGCCCAATACCAATCAGCAATAAGACCGAGAACCCCCAGATTTCCCGGCGTTCCCCTTCCCGGATCATTCGGGGGAATTCGAGCCAGGATATTAACGCGGCGGACACTAAAATAAAAACAATATTCAGCATGGTTATTCCTCACTCCTTGAGTTCGTTCAAGAAGGAATTACCGGTAGTTCCGTTCCGGCGGATTGTGTAGTCAACCTGAATATGAGTTTTCAAGTTCGGAAAATAGTATTCGTTCCAATCTTCCTTCATTTTTGCCCACACCCTTGGATGTGAACGGCGGAGTACTTCCCCGAAGCCGAAAATATCCACTTTGTACTCCTTTTGCACTTTCGCGATTACCGATTCCAGGAGGCCCGTGACCTTTTCTTCCATCCGGGTTTCTAACTCTGTGATCGTTTCCGGTTTAGTTAGATCCAGGCCTCGGCACTCCACGGAAGCTACATTGGCCTCGACGTACACCTTGATGTCCATCTCAGGGCGCGAATCGACAATCTTTCCCTTGGTCTTCGTATTTGTTTTCAGTATTTCCAATACCACTTTTCCTTGGTTTTTACATCGTTCGAAGCCCACCGAGCTTTTCACTTCTCCTATCAGAAACCGGTATCCGCGGCTATCCTTCTCGTCTAACCAGCCGATCAGTTTGTCCAGCTTAAAGACGGCGAGACCGGAATATTGCAGTTGACTGGGCGTATAGATATTTAATATGTTTTCCTTGGTCTGCCCTATATTCCTGTCACCGCTAATCTCCAAGCCAGTCAGGACAGGGTGTTTACCTTCCTTGATAAGATCATTGATCAATTCATCCAAGGTTACCGCTTTGCTGGGCGACCAGGCTTTTGCTGCGGTTTGCAGGGAATTGAACAATTTGTTGGCCGGAATGGTTTCAAGTGGGGTCATAATTTTTAAAGTTTCCTCCGCTGTTACTCCTCTGGTGACTACAAGGAAGAAATCAGTTCTAAATTCATGATCTCTAAGCAGAAAATCCAAAATTTCAGCGATCCCTTGCCTGGCCATCGACTCGCCGATCAGGAATACCCGGAGATGGGGGAAATATATTTTTCGCGGACTGATTTGAGTCATTCTCCGCGCCGCTTCGAATAAAGTATCGCCTTCCGCCGTATATAAGGTTGCAGGGGCTTGGGAACTCCCGGCCTTTTTCGAAGCGACCTGACCGGGGATGGCGACCTGGACGGATAAGCGGTAGCGATCCCCTACCTTGTCCACGCCCGCTGCAACAGCTATGGCTAAATCGTTTAATTCCCTTCGGCTCCAGCAACCACTAAGAAGTAAAGAAACGGCAAGATTAAGCAGAATTAACGCCGATATTCGCTTCATCAAGTTTCACTCGCTTTCTGGCTTGTCTGTCATTTCTTCTATTCTCGTGATTTTTCTGGAGGCGTGCTCTTTCTGCGTGTCATATTCTTCTTATTTATAATCCGGGGACGGGTCAGCAGCAGCCAATGCGGAAGTCTGATAATTGCGTCTTTTTGCCCATCGGGAATTAATGGGGCAAAAGGAGCCATATATGGGATTCCGAATGACCGCAGGCTGCATAAATGAAGAATCAGGGTAGTGACGCCAATGAAGATGCCGAAAAGTCCGAAGGAACCGGCTAGTAACATTAACGGAAAGCGAAGCATCCGAAAAGCGATGGACATGTTGAAGGAGGGGAGCACGAAACTGGATATGGCCGTGGTTGCGACTACAATAACCATGGCCGCCGAAATGATCCCCGCCTCCACGGCGGCTTGTCCAATGACGAGCGTTCCTACGATAGAAATCGCGGAGCCGATATTTTTAGGCAAACGTACACCTGCCTCTCTCAGGATCTCGAAGGTCAACTCCATCAATAGAGCTTCTACGAAGGCGGGAAAGGGAATCTGTTCCCGTTGCGATGCCAGACCAAAGAGAAGCTGGGTCGGCAGCATTTCCTGATGAAACGTGGAAATCGCGACGTATAGGGACGGTGCCAGCAAAGAGATAAATATGCTTAAGTACCGGAGCATCCGCAAAAAGCTGCTGATATCCGCACGTTGATAATAATCCTCCGCCGCATGCAGGAAAGAGACGAAGAGAGCTGGAACCACAAGAACAAACGGCGTCCCATCCACCAAAATCACGACTTTCCCCTCCAAGAGTTCAGCCGCCACTACATCCGGACGCTCCGTATTGTAAATCGTGGGGAAGGGGGTCAAGGTTTTATCCTGAATGATTTCTTCGATATATCCGCTCTCCAGGATCCCGTCTACATCTATGACAGCAAGCCGGTCGCGTACCTCTTGGACTATTTTCTCGTTGGCGATGCCTTGGATAAACATAATACTGACATTAGTCTGGGTGCGCCGCCCAATTTGCTGCGTTTCCAGCCGCAAGTCAGGATCTTTAATTTTCCGGCGAACTAAAGCGGTATTGGTCCGGATCGATTCGGAAAAGGCTTCGCGTGGACCGCGCACGACGTTCTCCGCCGAGGTTTCCGTGACCCCGCGGTCCTTCCATCCGGGCGTAGAGACTGAGATGCCTTTATTTAATCCTTCGAATATAAGGATCGTATCTCCTGAGAGAAGGTCGTGCAAAAGCGATGTATAGTCCTGGACCTCGGAAAAGTCTTTTAATCCCGAAGTGATATCGTCCAAAAGGTGTTGTCCGTCCAAGGGAGAAGAACACGAAGAACCATCTTTATAACCTTCCGAAATAGAGGAGATAGGCCTCATAATTGAATTGTTAATTTCCTTTGGATCGGCCAGCCCGTCCGTGTAAATAACGGCGATCGACGGCTCTTTTGACCCCGAAACGGGTACTTCTCGAATAATAATGTCAGTGCTGTTTCCGAGCATCTTTTTGATTTGTTGTAAATTGGCCTTAAGATTGCAATTCAAGATGTCCGATGAGCTTGATTCGGGCTTAGCTGGAGATGGCGGCTCCTTAGCTGATGCTTGAGTTTTGTTGGTGAACTGATTGCTTTTTCTTCGATAGCGCATAGGTTGTCTTCCTCTCGCAAGTTGAGCTATCCCACCATTATTTCCGAAGGAATCGCAAGGTAAACTTACGGGATCCGATCAATCTTTCTATCCACACACTCTCAATCCGGTATTGAGGTATACTATTTAACAGGACTGTTACGATTCGAAAAGAGGGATCACTGTGCAGAATATTAATGAAACGATGGATGCTTCAGCGATACAAAATCTGATCGACAAACAGAAGCGGCTCGTAGCTTCCGGAGGAACACGGCCTCTGGCATTCCGGATGAAGCAGCTGCAAACACTGAAATCAGCCGTCAAGAAATATGAAAAAGACATCATGGAGGCGTTGCGGCAGGACTTGCGCAAATCTCAATATGAGGCGTACACCACGGAAATTGGATATTTGCTCGACAGCTTAGGCCATACGATGAAGCATCTGAAGCGTTGGATGAAGCCGAAAACAGTGCGGACCCCTGCCATGCATTTCGGCTCGAAAAGCGTAATTTACCCTGAGCCGTACGGATCGGCCCTGATCATCGGGCCGTTCAACTACCCGTTTATGCTCGTTATGGACCCGTTAGCCGGGGCGATCGCTGCCGGGAATGCGGCTGTCATCAAGCCGTCGGAATTTACCCCGCATGTGTCGGCGGTCATCGCGAAGCTGATCCGGGAGCATTTTGATGAAGATTATATACGGGTCATCGAGGGCGGAAAGGAGACGACCTCGGATCTGATTCATGCCCCATTTGACCGGATTTTCTTTACAGGGAGCACGCAGGTCGGGAAGATCGTCATGAAGGCCGCCGCCGAGCATCTTGTTCCGGTTATTTTGGAACTGGGAGGCAAAAGCCCTTGTATCGTGCATAGTGACGCCGATCTCGAATTGACCGCCAAGAGAATCGTATGGGGGAAGTTTGTGAATACCGGCCAGACCTGTGTCGCTCCGGACTATGTGCTTGCCCACAAGGAGATTAAGCCTGCCCTCTTGGTTAAACTGAAAGAACAGATAACGGCCTTCTACGGGGCTGACCCGAAACAAAGCCCTGACTTTGGACGCATCGTCAACGAGCGGCATTGGGAGCGATTGACCGGACTGCTGGAACCCTCTAAAGTCGTGACCGGTGGAGAGAGCGACCGCGGGGATTTGTACCTCGCTCCGACCTTGATGGATAAGGTGCAGTGGGGGGACAAGGTGATGGAAGAGGAGATTTTCGGGCCGATATTGCCTATTTTGGAATACGAGCATCTGGACCAGGCCATTTCGATGTTGAATTCCAGACCTAAACCGCTTGCCCTTTACTTGTTCACTGCGAATAAGGGAATCGAGCGCAACGTGATGGAGGCGGTGTCTTTTGGCGGGGGCTGCGTAAATGACACCATCTTGCATTTGGCGACACCGTATCTGCCCTTCGGCGGTGTAGGCCAATCCGGGATGGGCTCATATCATGGCAGGTACAGTTTTGAAGCCTTCTCCCATATGAAAGGCGTGCTGAAGAAATCGACACGGGTGAAAATCAACTTTATTTTCCCGCCCTACAGTGATAAGAAGCTGAACCTGATAAAAAAGGTGATGAAATAGGCCGCTTTTTGCATAGGAACGGGGACATGATACAATTTTCAAGAGGAGGGATTACAATATGAAATTTCGCAGATTGGGAAAGACGGAGCTGAACGTGTCGGTTATCGGGATCGGAACCTGGCAATTCGGCGGAGAGTGGGGCCTGCAGTTTACGCAGGATGAAGTCGACGCCATTCTCGACAAAGGCCAGGAGCTTGGCATTAACCTCATCGATACGGCCGAATGTTACGGCGATCATTTGTCCGAATCGTTTATCGGCAACTATATCGGCCGCCGCAAACGCGAGGATTGGATTATCGCGACGAAGTTCGGGCATCACTTCCATGAGCGGTTTACCCGGACAGATATGTATGGCGCCAAAGACGTGCTGGTGCAACTGGATGCTTCTCTAAAGGCGCTCCAAACCGATTATATCGATCTTTACCAATTCCATAGCGGGCCGGATGCGGCTTTTGATAGCGATGAATTGTGGACGATGCTGGACAAGCAGAAGCAAGCCGGCAAAATTCGCCATCTCGGCACCTCCATCGGAAGCAATGATAACCTGCATCAGACCGAGGCTTCGACGAAAGTGAATTCCGAGGTCATTCAGGTCGTATATAACCGGTTGGACCGCGTGCCAGAGCAGCGGGTATTTCCGTCCTGCGAGCGGCAGGACCTCGGCGTGCTGGCCCGCGTACCGTTGGCCAGCGGGTACCTAAGCGGCAAATACAAGCCGGGCGCCGTGTTTGATACGACCGATGTCCGGCACCGTCACGATCCGGAGAACACGCGCCGCAAGCTCGAAGAAGTGGAGCAGATCGCACGTAACGAGGTGCCGGAAGGCGTGAACATGGCCCAATGGGCACTGGCCTGGTGCCTTCGCCACCCGGCGGTCACCGCGGTGATTCCAGGCTGCAAAAACCCGGCGCAGGTGGAGTCGAACGCAAGTGCTGCGCAATTGGTAACGGAGTGATCAACATAGGAGAGGAATCGAGGTGCGGGAGCATCCGGTTCCTCTCTTTTTTTTGCTATATTCGACGTAATTCACGATCATAACCTTACATATCACAGACAGAATCTCAAATTATATAAAAATATGACATTCTTATTGTTTTTTACTTATTTATTTACAATTTTCTAGTTGACGTTTGTAAATATTGACATTATAATTACATATAAATACATCATATTCTAGATTTTGGATAATGATTGGAGTTTTTGCCGAATTGGATAAGGGGGTGATTCGCCATTTGATTTCCACAACCACGATTCGCGCAGAAATGGAAGACCACATCAAGAGAGAAGGGGGAACCCTTCAACAATTTTCCGAACTTTCGGGTGTGAACGTCGGTACCTTAAGCGGTATATTAAATGGCAATCGGCCGATCGCCCTCGGGCAACTCGATCGTATCACGATGGCGATGGGACTCTCCGAAGGTTACTTCTATGATTTGTACGTAGATGAATGTTTTATCCCTACCGCTCCGCATTGGCGGAGACTCAGACCGTTTTTACTCCGTTGTGCGGAGATAGATCGGCTGGACTGTATTGAACAAGTGCTAGGTCGTCTGCTTGAGGATTTGAAGCAGGTCGGAGGAATCTTCGAAACGGCCGAGTTAATGTTGGAGCAGGGGTGGAAGGAAGCAGCCGCTGTTTTGTATGAAGTTGTGATCGAGAGTGAAAGATCCAATCATTCGGAGCGGCTGGCCATGAGTTATTATCGATTGTTTCAAATCTATCAATCGGACAGACTGAAGGGGTTTAAGGCAGCTTTACAATTCCTCCCTTATTGTTATCGTCTGCCGGAAGCACTAACGCTTGATGGCCTATTAATGTTAACCGAGGTGTACGCCGTTAGGTTTAATTGGGCCGAAGTTGAAAACTATGCTGATGAACTTAGTCAATTTACCTGGAAGCTGTATGAACGAAAGATCTGGAAAGACCAGGACTTTAAACCGGTTCGGCCTCTCGTATTTTATTATGGGACTGCGTATTTATATAAATCGGGTACCTATGAACTCCGGGGGATGTTTGAGGAGTCCAGAAAATGGATTGCCAAATATGCGGATCTAAGCTGGTTTGAGGGAATGGATGAGGCCGGGCTTGAGGAAGTTCGACAGTTGCAAATGTTCGCCGAAGCTAATTATCTATGCGTGGATATTAAATGTGGTCAGAGTTCAAAGATCCCGGAATATGTCACCTTTTTGGAAGCGCATCCAGATGAAGTCGTCGAGGGATTAATCACTTTAATTGAATCGGCAAATCGTCATCAATTCTTTATCGACGATGTTCTTACCAAATTCTCAAATGAAATCGAACAATACAGAATCACCGGCAAGGACAACTTTTTCACCAGGAGAGCGATAGGGGAAGATGGTACAAAAGTTCCCCCGTATTTTTTTCGATACTCCGTTTTCTTTCAGAACTTTGCCCTTTATAACTTTAGGAAAGATTTGTATGAAGAGGGCTTAAAGTATATTTTATACAGCATGAATATGTCCATGAAATTAAGCAGCAAAGACATCATGGTTAATAGCATGGCATTGTTTGAAATGTATCGTCGGTATGCTTCGGAAACTCAATGCAATGAATATTATGAACTTTGTAGAAGGGTGTGGGATTATGAAAAAGAAAATGTCATGGGTGGTTTCGGGTATGCTTATGTTTAGTTTTGCTGTTGTAGTTGCTGGACCAACGATTACTCCATTCTTCCATGGATGGGGCGGACGGTAATAATCCTTCCGATTTGAATTTCATTTTAAGTAGGGTCAGCTCACAAGCTGATCCTATTTTCATCTTTTCTAAATTTGGAATTTTTTATAATATGCATAATGCCTCAACATGTATTGTTTGGCAACACTCAATAATATATTCATAGGGTGAGAGCTATGAATAATAAGGAGTATATGAAAATGAAAATTGAAAAAGAGAGACAAAAATTAAACCAATTAGCTGAACAATACGGATTGCGCCATAAGGCAGTGCTTCATCAATCTCTGCTTTTAGATAAATTGATCAATAAATACAACAAGGCCAAATACGCAGAGTTGCAAAGGAAGCAGCCGATTGCATGAAGGAAGCCCGGATGATGAAGATTCAGCAAATGATCCTTGTCCTTGGCGATAAAACTTAGAGAAGAGCTGTGCCCCGTGAAGAGGACGCAGCTCTTTTGCATGTTTCTGGAACGAAATCGCCGTTAATTGTTATTTTATAATTTTACGGCTCCGATGCCATCTCAAATCATAGTATAATGGGAAAAGTTGAGAGGTGGGTGGATGATGTCGCATACAATTTTGCTGATAGAAGACGATGCTTCTATTATAGATATGCTTGCCGGGTATTTAACCAAGGAAGGGTATACGGTCCGTTCCGCTAATAACGGCGAGGAAGGACTAGTTCTATTTCGAAGAGAACCCTTTGATCTGCTTGTTGTGGATATTATGATGCCCAAGCTGGACGGGATGGAGGTCATTAAGACCGTCCGGGAGACCAGCGCGGTTCCCATTCTGATTATGTCCGCCAAGGACAGCGATATCGATAAGGCGCTGGGACTCGGCTTCGGTGCCGATGACTATATTGCCAAGCCGTTCTCCTTGATTGAAATCACAGCCCGGATCAAGGCGGCGATCCGCAGATCGACCTTGTACGCCCGGCGTGAGCCGGAGGAGAAGCGGGATACGATGATCATGCTGGACCGGCTGGCGATCGATCTGGATAACTACCTTGTTCGAAAAGATGAGCAAGAGGTCAAGCTGACCGCCAAAGAGGCGGAGATTCTCAAGCTGTTTCTCAAAAATCCGAATCGTGTTTTTACTAAGGCGCAAATTTACGGCTTTATATGGAACGACGATTATTTGGGCGACGAGAATGTCATTAATGTACATATCCGCCGGCTGCGCGAAAAAATTGAAGAAGACCCTTCCGACCCGAGATACTTGAAAACTTTGTGGGGGATCGGATACAAGTGGGATGGACGCGAATGATGGACCTTGCGCTGATCGGCATTATTTTAATTTTGTCCGGACTTCTCTATAGACAGCATTACAAGTACAAGAAAAGAAGCCACCAGTTGGGACGGGTTCATGAAAGGCTGCAACGAATTTTGTCCGATAAGACCGGGGAAAAGCTCTTGCTCTTTACGGAAGATCCCGAGCTCAGGGTGATTCTTACTGACATCAATCAATTGCTGGAATCCAACCAGCGTATTCTGGCGGAACGAACGGGAACCGAGCAATCGATCCGCAGGATGTTGTCCAATATTTCGCATGATTTGAATACGCCGCTTACCGTGGTTCTGGGCTACATTGAGACGATCCAGCTCGATCCGGATATGGAAGCCGGAGAGAGGGCGGAAATGCTGGTTAAGATTACTCGGAAGGCCAATGAAGTAATGGAAATGATCCGGCAATTCTTTGATCTGGCGAAGCTGGAGTCGGGAGATCAGCCGCTGCCGCTGACCCGGGTTCTTTTGAATGAAGTGTGTCGAAGAAACATACTTGCCTTTTACGAGGTTCTGACGGGCAAAGGGATGGAAGTGGACATCCGGATTCCGGAGGAGCCGATTTACGCGTATGCCAATGAGGGCGCTCTGGACCGGATTCTGCACAATCTGATTTCAAATGCGATTCGTTACGGCAGCGACGGAAATGTCGTGGGGCTGACCTTAAAACAGGATCAAGATCATGTACATATCGACGTATGGGATCGGGGAAAAGGGATTGCCGTCATTCATCAGGGCCGGGTTTTCGACCGGATGTACACGCTGGAGGATTCCCGGAACAAATCGTTCCAGGGCAGCGGCCTGGGTCTTACGATTACCAAAAGGCTCGCTCAAAACCTGGGTGGAGACGTGCATCTCTACAGTAAGCCGTACGAGAAAACTATTTTTACCGTTCAGCTGAAGCCATTCCGGTATTAGGTTGAACTGAAGCCTACAGGAAGCAGAGGGTCTGCTCTCTTTAGGCTTTTTTTAAACCATCAGGAACTTAAGAATTAAGTAAGATTTGATTAATAAATACGACCAAATCGGCTTTTACAATAAAACTATGAAGAAAAGAAAGCCAACCTAAAACAAAGGAGCGGGACGAGAGATGAGCTCGATTCTAAGAACGACGCAGTTGACGAAAGTATTTCAGGGGAGAGAAGTGGTCTCCAATGTCAATATGAACATTAAGCAAGGGGAAATTTACGGATTTTTAGGGCCGAACGGCGCCGGCAAAACAACGATTATGAAAATGATCACGAATCTGGTGAAGCCCACTGGCGGAGAAATTGAGATTTTCGGGGAAAAGCTGACCCCCAAATCGTACCATCTGCTGGGACGGATGGGAACGATCATTGAGGTGCCTGTCTTTTACGACAGACTGAAAGCCAGGGAGAACCTGGAGCTGCACTGCGAGTACATGGGCTATTACAACAAGAAATCGATCGACGATGCCTTGGAACTGGTGAATTTGACGAATATCGACAATAAGCCGGTAAAGGATTTCTCGCTGGGTATGAAGCAGAGACTGGGTATCGCTAGAGCGATTATCACCAAGCCCGAACTGCTGATTCTCGATGAACCGATCAACGGACTGGATCCCGTAGGCATCAAGGAAATACGTGATCTTTTTAAAATGCTATCCAAGGAGTATGGCATCACGCTGCTGGTGTCCAGCCACATCTTGGGGGAAATGGAGCAGATGGCCGATACGATCGGCGTCATCAATCACGGGCGTTTGATTGAGGAGGTTCCGATGGACCGGGTACGGGAGCGGAATACCGAATATATCGAGCTGATCGTGAGCGACAGCAAGAAGGCCGCATTCCTGTTATCGGATCAATTGAATTTGACCAATTTCAAAGTCATCGACGAGCATACGCTCCGCGTGTATGATACCCGTACTGCGCAGAATGAGATGACCAAAGTTCTGGTCGTGAACGATGTGATGATCGAGTCGATTCACAAAAAGAACAGTTCTCTGGAGGACTACTTCTTGTCCTTGTTGAATGGAGGCGAATTAAGTGCTTAATTTAATGAAGCTGGAATTGAAGAAGAATAAGATTCGCGGTAATATTGTGGGCGGATTTATTGCGACCTTCCTGATCATGTTCTTTGTGATCGTTCTTAATTATGATACTACGGAAGAGATACCTTTCTCCGATTACAATGCCATATTTGCTTTTATCAATACCTTTACATCCATCACGTTCACCATATTCGCGTCCGTGCTGCTGGCCAAGTATATTATTGATGAATATAAAAGCGGCTCTATCACGGTGCTATTTATGTATCCGCTGGAACGCAAAAAGCTGCTTCTTGCCAAAATCGCCGTTGTCTTCCTGTTTACGTTCCTATTCGGGATCATATCCCGTGTTGTGATTTTCACTGGCTTCTACTGGTATAACCAATATGCCCATTTTATTCCCGGTACCTTGGGGACCGAATTGCTGCTTCAACAAGGCGTCGGCGTTCTCGTGAATTCGGTCATGGTCAGCTGCATCAGCCTGGCTTCACTCTATTTCGGGATGCGTAAGCACTCGGTTCCCGCTACGATCGTATCTGCGATTATCATTGGAGTTATTTTGAATTCCACGAGTGGAACCAATGGTTTTACGCTAAATTCGATCATTATTATTCCCGCTACATTCGCTGTGATCGGCATCCTGGTTGCGTATTTGGCGATTCGGAACGTGGAGGTTAAGGATGTAACGTAAGGGAGGTGGCAAATGGAATGCTAAATTTAATAAAACTGGAAATGCAAAAGTATAAACTAAAGGGTACCATTCTGGGAGGGGTCATCGCCATTCTCATATTCATGGGCTCCCTTATCGCGGTAAACTATGACGAACCTTTAAAAAGCTACAAAGAAGCGTACCTGTTGACGAACTCCGCTTCATTCATTTTCATCATTTTTGCTTCCGTATTGTTATCGCAGTTCATTATCAATGAATACAAAAACAAAACCGTGACCGTGCTGTTCATGTACCCCTTAAGCCGGAAAAAGCTCCTGACGGCAAAGATGTCTATCGTTGTCCTGTTTACTTTTGTGTTCAGCTTGCTCTCCAGGGTAGTGATTTTCACCGGATTTTATATTTTCAATCAGTTCGCTCAGATCGTTGACGAGGAGCTAACGAATAGTATGCTGGTTAATTACGGAGCCGGGTTTCTGTCCGGGGCGGTCATGACCAGTTGTATCAGTCTTGTCCCGCTTTACTTCGGAATGCGGAAATACTCGGCGTCCGCAACTATCGTCTCCGCGGTTATCCTTATGGCGGTTTTGAATATCGGCAGCGGTACAGAGTTTACCTTGAATTCCATCGTTTATATTCCCGCAGCTTTGGCGGTGACCGGTGTCCTGGTTGCTTTGCTTACTCTCCGAAATGTGGAGGGCAAGGACGTCTTATAAAAGAATGAAACCCCATGGATATCCACCTAAAAGTGAACATCCATGGGGTTTCTGAGTCTTTATGAGGACTTGCTGATCCTCTTATATTCGTTCGGCGTAACGCCGACGATTCGTTTGAACAGCTTGTTAAAGTAAGCCGGATCGGGGTATCCGACCTCGCTGCCGACTTCATGTATTTTCAGCTCCGCGGATTCAGCCAGCAGTTGCTTCGCCTTGCGAATCCGGACTTCGATCAGGTAGTCGGTTATGGTCAGACCGGTTTCATGCTTGAACAGCTTGCTAAGATAGCTCGGCGTTAAATACACCATGCTGGCCAGATGGCTCAGGTCCGCCGGTTTGTCATAATGCTCGGCGATCCACTTCTTGACGATTTCCACGGATTTGCCGCCTTGGGCGAGCCGGCCTTCGCGGATTTGCTGCAAAGTCTCGGAGAACTCCTCCATAAAGCGGTCCTTTAGTTCATGGAACGTCAGGCAGGTCAGCAAATGTTCCTCCAATTGCAGCGGAAGGCCCGGCCCGAATATTCTCGCCCATTCCGGGAGTTCGGTGCCTGCGATTTCTATCGCAAACCGGCAAAGTTGAAGGATGGAAGCGCGCGAAGCCTTGGCCTGCTCAAGCTCATGAAGCTGCAGCTCCAGGCTTTTCAGCGCTTGAGGAATATTTAACACTTGGACGGCTTGAGCGAGCGTCTCCCGGTTTCGCGCGAACAACCCGGCCACATCGGGCTCCTGTTCGTAAGCCGGGCTGAAGCTGGAATAGCCCCAGGCCTCCCGTCCATACATGCCGCGGTCACAGGCGGTCTTTGCCTCGTAATAGGCTCTGCCAAGTTCCGACGGATGGCTGTATCCGAGGCTCGATCCGGCCATAACAATACCCGGATGGGGGAATTGCCGGAGCGAATCCGCCAGCCTTGCTATATCGTCAGCATCCGGCAGCTCATTATAATAGCTGACCAGGGTGATGCCTTCCTCCCCGGTGTCCACAGTGTCAAACCGGAATTGGGGCTGCCGCCGGAGCAGGGAGACGCTGGAGTGGAGCGCCTCCATATCGCTGCCCTTGAGGACGGTTACCGACAAATGAGGCAATGGCAAGATGAGCTCGGGAAGTCGGTCGCAGAGCGCCGGATCGCCCTTCAGGTAAGAAAGGAGGAGGCCGGAACGCAGTTGCTGCTCTTTTCCCAAGGCAAGCTCTTTGTCCTCGTCTAACTGATATAGCAAACCGAATAACTGTTTTTTGTTGATCGGTTTCAGCAAATAATCCACCGCCGAGTATCTCAGCGCCTGCCGCGCATATTCGAAATCGGTAAACCCGCTCATGATAATGCAGCGGGCTTCGGGCCGAATGCTCCTCAGTTCCTTGATCAGCTCCAGGCCGTCAACGAGCGGCATTCGGATATCCGTAATGACTGCGTCAAATTCCGAGTCTTGAGCAAAGTCCAGCAATTCTTGTCCGTTGGAGAAAGAACCGGTGATAAGAAACCGGTCGCTCTCTTTGCCGATCATCTTGCCTAATCCTTCGCGAATGGATAATTCGTCGTCGACAATGACAATTCGCAGCATAGCCTATTCCTCCTTTAAGCATAACTGTTCGGTTCCGGCAAAGGCATTTCCCCAGTCCTCAAAAAGCCGGAAATACGCAGGGTAACTATCGTACCTTCTCCAAGTCTGCTGCTCACGACAAGCCCCGAATTCTCTCCATAATGCAGGCGAACGCGTTCATTCACATTACGCAAACCGATGCCGAATTTATCCGTCTTTCCATCCTTTAGGCTTTGATTGAGCGAAGCCAGTCTTTCCTCGTCCATGCCGACCCCGTCGTCATGAATGGTGAAAATCACATCGTCCCGTTCGCTCCAGGCTGTAATCGTGATCGTCCCGGGTTCCGCCTGCTTCTCCAGCCCGTGGAAAATGGCATTCTCCACAATCGGCTGGAACACCAATTTAATGATCGGCAAGGAATGATACGTTTCAGGGATCAGGAAGCAGTAACTGATTTTCTCCGGAAATCTGAGCTGAAGCAGCTGCAAATAATTTTCCACATGCTGCAATTCTTGCTTCACGGTAACGATCTCATCGCTGCGGGTAATGCTGTAGCGGAGCAGCAGTCCAAGCAGATAGGTCAGCTCTGCGACGCGGTCGTCATCATTCAGCTCGGCCAGCATGCGGATCGATTCCAGCGTGTTATAAATAAAATGCGGATTGATTTGATTTTGCAGGGCCAGCATATCGGCCTTTTGTTTGCTCTGTTCCGTTTCGTACACTTCCTGCAGCAGGTCGCGGACCCGGCCGATCATCCGGTTGAAATGGCTGCCCAGCATCCCGATTTCATCGTTGTATTTCACATTCACCCGGACATCCAGCTTACCGCGCTGCACCTGCTTCATTAACTGGACGGTCCGCTTCATCGGCTTGGTGAGTGCATACGAGATAAACATCGCCACCAGCAGAGCAAAAGAAAGAATCGACAGCGTCATGATCATCATGGCGTTACGACTCTGCTTCATTGGAGCGAGCAGTTCCTTAAGCGGAATATACACAAGCGTCTTCCAGCCGGTGCTCTCGGAAACGGAATAGACCGCCATATACGGTTCGCCGCCGATGTCCAACCGAAAGTTGCCCCGCGACGCAGTCGCCTGAGCGAGTAGAGGGCTTCCGCTTAAGTCTTTGCCTAGCTCGGCCGGATCGCTGTTATAGACGACCTTTCCAAGGTCATCCACGATCAACGTGTCGCCATGGGTTACCGTGTTCAGGGGCTGAATAATTCCCTCGAATAAACTGATATCGACATCGATGACGATCATTCCGATATTTTTGAGCGTGCTGACAGACTGGATAGAACGCATGACGGTAAAAACTTGCCGTTGTTCGGAAACGTTGACGCGGATCGGGTGCGTGCCGGTCAGTACCGTAGCCGTGCTGGCCTGCTCGGTCCGAACCCTCCATTCCGCCAATCTTTCGTAAGGATACAGCTCATTGACCCCAGGCTTGTTATAGTAAAAAATCGAATTGTAATGATCGATCATATAGACGGCGGAGATTTCTTCTTTCGTGTTCGCCAGATACATAAGAAACATATTGACGCTTGAGTTCTTATCCCAATCCGTCCCCTTCTGGTCAAGATATTTTTGAACGTCCTTGTTATACAGGGGAAGGATGGTATACCGCTTCAGATCCGCAATATACCTGTCGACTTTATCCATCGCGTTGTCTGTCATTTGGCCTGCCGACGCCGTCGTGCTGGCGAGCACGGAGTTGGAATTGGTACGGTAGGAAGAGTAACTGACATAGGTGATCGGCAGCGTAATTAAAAATACGAAGATGACCACCAGTTTTTTCTGCATCGACAGATTGGCAAAAAACAGCCACGATTTCCGGAATAGATTACGGATCAGCTTGATCAAAAGAACCCCTCGTCCTTTCCTGCAGATTGCCTCCTATTTTACCGCACCGCTCGCAACTCCTTCAAAGATATATTTTTGGAGGAAAAAGTACAGCACTACGGTCGGCAGCAAAATGAGCAGGATCGCGGCGCTGATCAAATTCCAGTTGGCGATGTTAATGCCCTGGAAGCGCATCAGAACGGTCGTTACGACCCCCAAGCTCTGTTTTGGCATGTAGAGATAAGGGGTGTACATGTCGTTGTAAATACTGATGGATTTCAGAATGATCAACGTCGACGTTGCCGGCGTCAGCAGCGGGAAAATGATCGACCGGTAAATCCGGAAGAGCGAAGCGCCTTCCACCATGGCGTTCTCATCGAGATCCACCGGAATGTTGCGGATAAACTGCAAATAGAGAATGATCTGGATGACATCGGCTCCGATATACAGAATGATGGGGGCACCCATCGTGTTGTACAGTCCGAGCGACTTGATGATCCCGAAGGTAGCTACCTGGGTCGTAATGCTTGGAATAACGGTGGCAAACAGGTAAAGCCCGAACACCGCCTTTTTCATTCTGAAATTAAATCGGCCCAGCACGTAAGCAACCATCGTGCCAAACATAATGTTAAATACAAGCGCCACGCAGATAATGATCAATGTATTGCCGAAGCCGCTCAGGAGGCCGCCCCGTTCAAAGACAACCTTGAAGTTCTCGAAGTTGAAGAAGCTCTTCGGCAGGGCCATGGTGCTGGCCGTGTTGAATTCCTCATCCGCTTTGAACGAGTTTACGATGACCACATAGGGAGGAAACAGGACCACGAAGACCCCGATCAGCAAAGAGAGGTACTTTAACGCGTCCATAATCTTGAATTTTTTCGCGTTCATTTGTTGTTCCCTCCTCTGCTAAGCACAAATTGCTGAAGCCCTACTACCGCAATGACAAAGAACAGGAGGATGATGCTCATAGCGGACGCAAGACCGTAATTGTTGAAGGCGAATGCGGTATCAACCACGCGCTGCACATAGGTTTGGCTCGCTCCGGCCGGTCCGCCCTTGGTCAATACGAACGGCAGGTCGAAGACTTCGAGCGCTCCCGTCACGGTCAGGAACAGGTTCAACTGGATGACCGGCTTCATGTTGGGCAAGGTGATGCGCCAAAAGGTTTGCCAGGCATTGGCGCCGTCGATTTTAGATGCTTCGTAAATGTCCTTCGGAATAGCCTGCAGGGATGCGATATAGATGACCATGTTATAGCCCATAAACCGCCACAGGCCGGTTGAGGCAAGCGAGTAGTTGACGAGTCCGGCGGTGCCGAGCCAGCTGGTTTCGCCCAGCTTGGTCAGCCCGATACTGTTCAGGAACAAATTCAGCGAGCCCTGTGTAGTATCAAATACATAGCCGAACATAAAAGCTACCGCAACGCCATTCATAATGTAGGGCAGGAACAGGAGCAGCCGGAAGCCGTTTCTTCCGCGCAGCCTGCCGTTCAGCACCACGGCGAAATAAATCGCCACGACGTTCTGGATTAATCCCATGACAAAATAGGCGAAGTTATGAGTAAAGACCCCGAAGATATCGGGATTCGAGAATACTTCCTTATAGTTATCCAATCCAACCCAAGGTTTCTCCGGGCTGTATCCGTCCCAATCCGTGAAGCTGAAGAAGACGAGCTTGGCGGCCGGGTAATAGGTGAAGAGCAGCAACAAGGCTACCGGTATGAGCAGGAATGTAAATATGATGATATTTTTTTGTCTGTTGTAGGTCATAGTCCTGAACATTCCTTAAATCCCTTCTTTCCGCGTCTGATGATTGAAAGCAAAATGGATTATCGCCACCGATAACCCATTTTGCCTGAAGATTAATAACCGAGTTCTTTTTTAGCTTTGGCCCACGCCTTGTTCCACTTGTCGAGAACCGCTTGAGGGTCCTTTGCAAGTACGAATTCCTGTGCGATTGCAGGCAAATCGATTTGGGCTTTGTTCGAGATTTCGATGACCTTCGGATCATCAGCTACGCCTTCTTGCATCTCCACGCCGGTTGCCTGGAATTCAGCCAATTGCGAAAGCTTGGATTCCCGGCCTTTCAGCGGAGAAATAAAGCCTGCGAAATCTTCATAGCCGGATTCTTCAATCATCCAAGTCAGGAAAGCTTTGGTTGCTTCCAGGTTCTTGCTGTCTTTGTTTACCGCGTAGAAAAAGTCAGGGTTAAACGGAGCTCTGTTCGAGCCGGAGTTGTCAAACGGAAGCGGGAAGAAACCGATGTTGTCGGATTCGGCACCTACGCCGATAACTTGGTTGATAACCCAGTTGCCAAGGAAGTACATAGCCATTTTGCCGTTAGCGATATCTTTTTTGGATTGTTCCCAGTTGGTGGAGTTGATGTCTTTTTCCAGATAACCTTTGTCGTTCAGCGTTTTTAACAGCATCATAGCTTTGCCGTAGCCGTTATCCATGGAGAACGGAGCTTCCATATTGATTCTTTCGTTAGGGAAATCCTTGTTGTTCTCGATGATGCGCGGCATATCGTATACCCAGCTTCCGAGCGGCCATTTATCCTTAAAGTTGGAAGAGAGCGGGATGACGCCGTTTTGTTTGAGCTTCTCGCAAGCGGCAAGGAAATCGTCCCAGGTTTTCGGGACTTCCGTAATTCCGGCATCGGCGAACGCCTTTTTGTTATACACGATCCCGGAAGTCGAGTTACCGGTAGTGATTCCGTAAAGCTTGCCGTCATACGATTTAAAGTCTTTGAAGGTCAGCTCGCTGCTGAACTGCAAGTCATCGAGCGAAGCGAAATATTTGGGAAGATCGGAATTCGGAATGTCCGGAATGAACATCAGGTCCGGCAACTCTCCGCTGGCCATTCGTACTTTGATTTGCTGATTGTAATCGGTTTGGCTTGCTTCGAATTCGATTTTGATATCGGGATATTTCTCGTTAAAACGTTTGACGTATTCGTCGTACTCCTTGCCGATCATATCCGTGCGGTTCGTCAGGAAAGTGACCTTGCCGCTAAGCTTTTCCGCCGTTCCTTCGCCGCTGTTAGCTCCGGAGTTTTCCCCTGCGGATTGGTTCGTGTTCGATTTGCCGGTATTTCCGCTGTTTCCGGACTTGCTGTTTCCGTTATTGCCGCCGCAGCCGGCCAGGATGGCGGATAATGAGAAAACCATCAGAAATGTAAGTAGAATGCCTTTCTTCATGCTTCGATCGCCCCTCTTTTATGGTATTTGTTAGCGCTTACAGTTAAATTGTATACTACTTGTTAGGGGACTTTAAATGTGCTGAGTTATTTTTTATTGTCCTGGATTATGCTGTTTTGTCTGCGTGTTTTCATATTATATTACAGAAAGAAATCAGGGAATGGGTCATTTGTTCTAGTGCTGATCTAACAAATAGCTAACAAAAATATTGATATTTACAGATAATCAGGGATAATGAGAGATAAGACATCGTTTTCATGGAGGGCTTATGAGGAATCAACAACAAGAGCTGAAAAACTGGAGCTTTAAAGCTTGTGACGAGACGGAGTGGAATGCGGCGCAGGTACCGGGGACGGTGCACAGCGACTTGCTGCGGCAAGGTAAAATTCCGGATCCTTTTTATGGAACGAACGAGCATGATTTGCAATGGATCGATAAGAAAGACTGGGAATACCAAACAACGTTCACGCTCACGGAGGAATGGAAGGACTTCTCCCGCGTTGAGCTTCTATTTGAAGGATTGGACACTTATGCGGATGTGTTTGTAAACGGGCGGCAGGTTCTGTCCGCGGATAATATGTTTAAAGCCTGGAGTGCGGAAGTTAAAGAATTGCTGGAGCCTGGCGATAATGTCGTGAACGTCCGGTTGCGCTCGCCGATCAAGGAGGACTTACCGAAGCTCGAGAAGCTCGGCTACAACCTTCCGGCGTCAAACGACCAGTCGGAGCTAGGGGGACTGGGGGATCGCCGGGTCAGCGTATTCGCCCGTAAGGCGCCGTACCATTATGGATGGGATTGGGGTCCGCGCTTGGTGACGAGCGGAATCTGGCGGCCGGTGCATTTGATCGGCTGGTCCGGACCACGTCTGACCGACCTGTTCATCCGGCAGGACGAGGTAAGCGGACAAATTGCGAAGCTTACGGCTGTGGTAGAAATTGAAGCTGACGCCGACTGGCAAGGCAATCTCGTGCTTGCCGCCGACGGGCTGACTTGGGAAAAGGAAGTTTCCTTGAAGAAGGGCCATCAGACGGTAGAACTGGGACTTGAAATTGAGAATCCCCGCCTGTGGTGGTGCCGGGGGCTTGGTGAGCCGGCCATGTATGAGTTCAATGCTAGCTTGCGGAGCAGTGGTGCGGAAGGAGTGGTTGCAGAGCGCTCGGTTAAGACAGGATTGCGGCAAATCCGGTTGATCCGGGAGAAAGATGCCGCAGGAACCACCTTCCGTTTTGAATTGAACGGGGTTGCCGTGTTTGCCAAAGGAGCCAACCATATTCCGAACGACAGCTTCATTCCCGAAGTAACTGTGGAACGTTATCGGCATGAGATTGCCTCCGCCGCGGAATCCAATATGAATATGCTTCGTATTTGGGGCGGCGGGTTTTATGAGGAGAACGTATTTTACGAGCTTTGCGACGAGTACGGTCTTCTGGTGTGGCAGGACTTCATGTTCGCCTGCAGCATGTATCCCGGAGACGAAGCGTTCTTGCAAAGCGTCCGCGAAGAAGCCGAATATAACGTGAAGCGTCTGCGGAATCATCCGAGCATCGCTTTGTGGTGCGGCAACAATGAAATCGATTCGGCATGGGCGCACTTTGAAGAAGATGGCGGCTGGGGATGGAAGAAGGACTATACTCATGAACAACGTGAGAAAATCTGGGCCGATTACGAAGCGATCTTTCATCATCTTCTGCCTGAGGTCGTGGAGCGCTTGGGCGGCGGGATAGCCTACTGGCCATCCTCGCCAATGCGGGAGATCACGAATGATAATCGTCAGCACTCGCTTAAGGTTACGGGCGAGGGAGATGTGCACTATTGGGGCGTATGGCACGCGGTCGAACCGTTCTCCAATTACAATGAACGTGTTGGGCGTTTCATGAGTGAATACGGGTTCCAATCGTTCCCCGAGCTGTCTTCGGTACTTAAGTATGCTACAGAAGAGCAGCTTGAGCTGGAATCGGAGGTTATGCTTGCGCATCAGAAGAACGGCAGGGGTAACCAGCTCATTAAGGAATATATGGAGCAGTATTTGCCGGAGCCGCGGGATTTCAAAGCGTTCCTGTATATGAGCCAGGTGCTTCAGGCGGAAGCTATTAAAACCGCGATCGAGGCGCACCGCAGAAACAAGCCGTTCTGCATGGGGACCCTATACTGGCAGATGAACGATTGCTGGCCGGTCGCTTCCTGGGCCAGCATGGACTATTATGGCCGCTGGAGGGCTTTGCAATATGTGGTTCGGCGCAGCTTCCGTGAGGTCATGCTGTCGGTAGACGGATCGGATAAGGAAACAGTAGCTTTCCATGTCGTATCCGACCGGCGGGAGGAGCTTCAGGCTGAGCTTCGCCTGTCCCTGTATGACTTTAGCGGGGCTCTGCTGTCCGAACAGTCCCGGGCTGTCAGCATCGAAGCTGACTCGGCGGCGATCGTGTACAGCGCTTCGGCAGCAGAGCTGCTGAATGGACATGACGGCAAGTCCGTTGTATTGCATGTCGATCTGGAGAGTGGCGGCCAGGTACTGGACAGCCAGCACTTCTATTTTGAATCGCATCGGGAACTGACTCTCCCTGAGGCCAAGATCACGGTAGAAGAAATCCCTGGCAGCCAGGGTGGAGCCTTTACGCTGAGTACGGATGTCTTGGCGAGACAGGTATGGCTGCATGCCGAGGCAGAGGGGATTTTCTCGGACAACTTCTTCGATCTGATCCCTGGGCAGCCGGTCACCGTGGAATTCCGCCGCCGCAGCGGCGATAACGCAAGCGACGCCTTTGTTTCGGGTACGCCGGGCGCATTGTCGGTGACTTCGATGCGGGATTACGTCATTTAAATATGTAAGGAAGCACAGCAGCAGTTCGCCATTGGCGGGCTGCTGTTTTTTTACATTTCTCCAGCGGGATTCAATGACTTAATAACTGCAAAACCTGCAGCTAATTTCCTGAAGTTCACGCTTTTACATACATTAACTGGAAAAATTGCATCTAATTTGGCCTCGTTCAACGAAAGAGGCGGGAAAAGTGGAATTTACCTGTAGGAAATACAGCTAATTTCTCAAAATGCCCGGTTTCGTGCAAATTACCTGTAGGAAATACAGCTATATAAGATGAACAACCCCAAAATGCCCATTTTCGGGTAGGTTAGCTGGAGAAAATCTAGTAACCTGTCTGGCCTGAAGGAACGGGAGGGCAGTGCAGTCCTTAGATCCGCTTCATTGCATCCCTGGGGGAAACAGAGTATCCTTGTATTGATTTGAAAATAAGTTCAGGAAGAGCAAGGTGGGACATGGTTCGGACTATTCGCGACATCGCTAAATCTGCAGGGGTATCCGTTTCGACGGTCTCCAAAGTGATTAATAATTATCCAAATGTGAGCGACAAAACGAAAGAGCGCGTACTTCGGGTTGTCAGGGAAGAACAATTTGTACCCAACTCAACCGCGCGGGGGCTCGTCAAGGGGAGTACTCAAACTTTAGGGCTTTTTTTGACGACGGGTTTAACACATCCTTATTTTGTTCAACTGCTTGCCGGTTTGGAAGAATCTTTGAAAGAGTCGGGTTATGACCTCATCTACCTGGCCCAGATCGACTGGAATCCGGAATATAGTCTGGTGCGCCATTGTCGTAGCCGGAATGTGGACGGAGTGCTGATCTTTGGTTTTCAACGGAACGACCTCAATTTTGATGAGATGCTGCAGTCTGAAATCCCGACGATGTTTATTGATTTGGATTTGATCGGAAGCAGGGCGGGCTTCATTACTTCGGATAATGTGGATAGTATGCGGCAGGCTGTCAGCTATTTAACAGGACTGGGGCACCGGAAAATTGCTTTTGTGGCCGGCTACCAGGATTCCTACGTGGGCAAGCTGCGTTTTGAGGGTTACCGCCAGGGGATTCAGGAATCGGATTTGCCTTATAGCTCGGAATATACTTTCTTCGGCGACTTTACGAGAGACAGCGGGTACGCCGCGATGAAGCAGTTCTTGGAGTGTTCTGCACCTCCGACAGCCGTAATTTGCTGTTCGGATATGAGCGCGCTGGGGGTCATCGAAGCGGCGGCGGAGGCGGGCTTAACCGTGCCGCAGGACTTGTCGGTCATCGGATTCGATGATATTGAAATCTCCCGATATACGAATCCGCCGCTAACAACAATACGTCAAGACTTTCAAACTATCGGCAGGCAGGCCGTCCTGCAGCTTGATCAATTGATCCGTACTCCGCATATTGCCCCGCCGACACTTATTATCCCGACAGAGCTAATTATCCGCGGATCATGCGGAATATGCCGGGATAGCGAATAGTAAAGGCGATTATTCATGCTGCTTCATTGAGCACTGAATTATTATTTTGTAATAGAGAAGAGTTGAATATAGCAATGAGTAGTTATCTATCTTCGAATCGGAGCAAGTTTGTTCTAACATTCGTTTTGTTACTGTTAAAAATCGGGCTGATGCGCTCTTTCTTCTACGAGGGGATCCAGTGGAAGGGGCTTCCGGCGGAGGCTTTATCGGTGCTGGCCATTTTATGTCTGGTCGATCTGATCTTCCCTTTAAAGCGAAAAGGACCCGTCTTTTGGAGTTTTAATTTTATTTATTCATTTATGCTGTTTGCTGCGACTTTGTATCACGCACATTTTGGGACGGTGCCCACTTATGCGGTATTAAGCGAATTGAATCAGGTGCCGCAAATTCGGGCCAGCGTCAATGCACTGATTCGGCCGGAGCAGTTTCTATTCTTTGCCGATTTTGTAGTGCTGGCTATTATTGCCGTAGCGGGGCGCATTCGGGAGCATCGCCGAAACCGCACGCTCAGCTTTCGGAGCAGTAGTTGGGGACAGGGCAGCCGCCGCACCGGCTGGGGCTGGAGAATCGGAGTTGCCTGTGTTCTAATCGTCAGTGTGGTGATATCCGGGCGGTTTATCTCTTCCGGCAAAAAGATTGACAACGAGCTGGTTCGCGCAGAAAGCATCGGTTTTTTGAATTATCAGGTGGATGCCGCGCTGCGTAATCGTGAAGAGGAAGAGATGATTGCGAAAGGCAATATTCAGGAGACAATCTCAAACATCCAGAGCTTGCAGTACGGATATCCTTATCGGGAGGGGGCCGCAGGAGCGATTCCACAACATTTCGGAGCCGCTCAAGGCATGAATTTGATCGTCATTCAAATGGAATCCTTCCAGAACTTCCCCATCCATCTAAAGGTGGGGGACCAGGAAGTAACTCCGGTGCTGAATCAACTGGCTAAGGATGGGGCTTATTTCCTGCATACGTTCCAGCAGATCGGACCGGGAAATACCTCGGATGCGGAATTCATGTCCAATACGTCGATCTATCCGACGGCGGCGGTGGCTATGTCCAAAGGGTATGGAAGCCGGGAGCTTCCTAGTTTGCCGCGTTTACTGCAACAGCATGGTTATGTAGCGAACACGTTTCATATTAACAAGGTGACATTTTGGGACCGCAACAAACTGTACCCTGCGTTGAACTTTGATAAATATTATGACAAGCCGTACTTTGAAAACGACCATTTTAATGATTTTGGAGCCTCGGACGAGGAAATGTACCGTGTAGGGGTAGAAAAATTAACGGAGCTGCAAACCCAGGGCAAACCTTTCTATGCCCAGTTTGTAACGACATCGAGCCATTCTCCGTTCGTGGTACCGAAAGATAAGGTGAAAATCCAATTGCCCGACAACCTGAAAGGGACGAATCTCGGCAATTACATTACCGCCGTCAATTACACGGATTACGCGATCGGGAAGTTGATCGAGCAGTTGAAGGAAGCCGGCATGTGGGATAACACGATGCTGGCGATTTACGGCGATCATTTCGGCATTCAGCCGAGCGAGACCGGAGCCTCCGAAATTACGGAGAAGCTCGGAATCCCTTATGACGACCGGATCAGCCGGTTCAATATTCCGTTCATCGTGCATGTACCCGGACAGCAAATGGGTATTGTCTCCAACGTAACCGGTGGACAGGTCGATATGCTGCCGACGATGGCTAACCTGCTCGGCGTTTCCCTGAAGGATGACAAGTTTACCGCACTCGGCCAGGATTTGCTGAACATCGACCGCAACGTAATCGGCATGCGCTACTATTTGCCGACGGGCTCGTTTTTCAACAACGAAGTCATGTTCGTGCCTGGCCAGGGATTCGATGACGGTACGGCCGTATCGCTGGACACGCTGGAACCGGTGTCGGATATTTCCGCTTACCGCAGCGACTACGATTACATTACTCAATTGATGAAACTGTCCGATGAGTACGTAAAGCTTATTCCGAAACGGCATTAAAATATTCACGCATAACAAAAGGGCTGCTCCCTTCATCCACGGATGAATTGGGAACAGCCCTTTTTTATGAACGAATGATTCTACCCTAAGATGCGATAAGATTGGTAAACGCTCTCTTTTATAATCTCAGGCGTCTCCTCCATTTGCAGCCTATAGGCTGTTTCGCTCAACTGGCCGGATGCAAAACGTTGCGTCAATTGCTGTTGGAGTTGCTCCGTCTGTAGTTGGATGACCGTGTCGATTTCTTTCTCATTGGATTCCGCGATGTCCGCCAGCGACTGACCTTCCAGTAATGAGTCATACAATACACGCTCGTTGGTTAAGCCGAGGGATTCGATGAACCGGTCCTTTCCGGTTTCCCTCGATTTGTCCAGATGAGACAGCATCGCCGGAAAAGCGGCGGCATAGGCTTTGCTTGAAGTGTGTCCCGAAATGCCGGGAATGACGGTAATTACGCAAGCCATGGTGCCTACAATGACGATTCTTTTTATATTCATATAGGAGAAACCTCTTTCATTGTCTGAGTGATGTAACCAGCCTTCTACAGGTATTACGGCTGGGCAAGCTAGTTAGTTTCAGTTTTTGGGGTTCTAAATTTTCGCCTATGGGTAATTTTTGTTAGGATGCTAAATTGCAGAAACTTTTATCTGTCTCGATGCGTCATATAGTCATGGAGAAGCACATGCTTTGTTTAAATTGAGGGAGGATGAAACTGTGAGGAAAATATGGACTACGCTTTTAGCGGCGATTCTGGTCGTTCCGATGCTGCTGCAAAATACAGCACAAGCCGCTACGCCTATCAGCGTGTATATTAACGGCAGCAAGCTGGCGACGGATCAGGCGCCGGTGGCCGTTCAAGGACGCGTGCTTTTACCGCTCCGCGCGATTTTTGAAGCGCTGGACGCTACGGTGGATTGGAATCAGTGGACACAAACCGTTACAGCAACCAAGAACAATACAACGGTTGTTTTAAAGCTTAAATCAAAAACGGCGACAATCAATAACGAGACGGTTTCACTCGATGTTCCGGCCCAGGCGATCAAGGGCAGAACGATGGTACCGGTACGCTTCGTGAGCGAGGCGCTCGGCGAGGCCGTGAACTGGAACTCCAGCGCGAAGACGGTAACGATCGTTTCCAGCGGTTCTTCGGAACAGCCGGGGACTCTGTATCCGGTATCCTATGTTACCCTGCGTGATGTAGGCAATACAGGAGACGGACGCGATCTGGAGGTTAGCTTCTCCCGTTCTTCCAGCGAATCGTTGGTGGACCATTACCGGGTTATGATCGTGAAAGCGGCGAATGCTTCAAACTTTAATCTGGCTTCCGCTTTGAAGGTATCGTCCGCGAATTATACGACGGTACGGCCAAACGGCTCCGATCCGGCGATCACGATGTCCTCGGGTTCGAAGGATGTTGACGGAGCGCTTATTCAGTCCAATCAATCCTATGTGGGCTATGTTTTGGCCATCGGAAAGAACAATGCGGGCAACGTATTGTCCAATGCTTCTTCTAGAATTACTCTGGATACGGGTGTTTCCGTAGCTGCCGCTACGAATGTTAGAGCCAATGATATCAGCGACTACACGGACGGCCGCGACTTGTCGGTAAGCTTCACCCGTGCGTCGTCGGAAAGCAATATTTCGAGCTATCGCATATTTGTCGTAAAGACCAAAGATGCTGGAAGCTTTAACCTGGCTGCAGCCAATGCAAACCAGTATTACACTACCGTGAACAAACCGACAGGAAGCAATACAACTTTGACGGGAACGTTTAGCTCGTCTTCGCGGGATACTTCCGGCGATTTGATCAAGAACGGCGTTTCCTACACGACGTTCGTACTCTCCATGAGCAATACGAGCGCGTCCAACAAACTGTCTTCAGCTTCTTCGGCCATTACGCTAGGCGTGGGAACCGTTACAGCACCGATTATTACTCTGGTTGAGGACCGCGGCGATAGCGGGGACGGCCGCGATTTACGGGTCAGCTTCACTAAAATCTCCGATGAGTCCAAAATTTCGGGATATCGAATTTTTGTAGTGAAAGCAAGCGATTATTCGAACTTTACACTGGCCAAGGCGAATGCCGTTTCCAGTTCGAACTACACCGAGTTCAGCAAGACGGGATACAACCAAAATCCTAACTTGAACTCTTCGTCCAGAGACGTTGACGGTGCTCTGATCCGCAACGGAGTCAGCTACCGCGTCTTCGTTATGGCGATCGGCAGCGGCAGCAATGCTGGAAATAACGCGTTGTCCTCTGCATCGAATGCCATTACCCTGCTGAACAATTACAGTGTGGGGTCTGTATCGAACTTGTATGTTAGCGACGTGAACGATTATAACGATGGCCGTGACCTGTTGGTCTCCTTTAACCGGGCGTCCGATGAGTCGAATATTAGCTCTTACCGCATTTTGGTGGTGAAGGCTTCTAAATCCGACAGCTTCACGCTGGCCAAAGCAAATGCAGTTGACAGCAGATACTACACTCAGGCGAATACGGGAAGCAACTTCAGCAAAGTCCTGTCCAGCAGTGCGCGAGACGTTGACGGGGATTTGATCCGCAACGGAATCAGTTACCGCGTGTTCGTTCTGTCGATTGGCAGAGGCAGTTATACGGGAGAAAATACATTATCCCCGGCATCATCCCAGATTACGTTAGGCAACAACTACGGCGTAGGAGCCGCTTCGACTCCTGTATTGGAAGATATCAGCGATTACGGCGATGGTCGTGACCTTCAAGTTAAGTTTAACCGGGCTTCGGACGAAACCAATATCAACCATTATCGGATTATCGTTGCCAAGGCAACAACTACGCTTGATTTGGCCAAGGCAAATGCGAGTCAATATTTTACTCCGGTCTATAAGGCCGGAAGCACGCTGACCCAGACTTTAGGCTCAAACGCCCAAGACTATGACGGTCATCCGATTCGGAATGGGGTTAAGTACCGGGTTTACGTTCTCTCGGTAGCTAATAGCAATTATGGCGGAAATAATGCTCTGTCCTCCGCAGCGGAATTTACGCTGTCGGATAATTCAAAGGTACAGCCGGTTACCGGAGTGAGCGTATGGTCCGAGACCACAGCCAGCACGGGTACCGCAGGCGACATCAAGGTGAGCTTCAACAAGCCGGCAAATGAAAGCAACATTGCGGAATATCGCATTCTGGTAGTGCCCGCAGGGCAAGCAGGCTCCTTCTCGCTCCGGGATGCTAACAACGTAACCTTGTCTCAAAATTATACCTCCGTTATTCCGAGAGGAAGCAATATTACGAATTATCCGGTACAAAGCCAGAATACTGCCTTTGGTGATCGGATTCAGCCCGGCACAACCTATCAGGTATTTGTTTTGTCGGTAGCCAAGTCCGGAAGCGGTGCGGTAAATGCTCTGTCCGATGCTTCAGGTCAGGTGATAGTAAATCAAGCTGCCGCAGTTAAAGCGGAGCCGGCAGTAATTACAGCGGCCACGGTCGTAGACGGTGGGGTTCAGGTTACTTTCTCCGAACCTCAAAATACATCGAATATTGCATCTTATGCAATTGTAGCTGTTCCAACTAATACTTCGTTGGATGTGAATACCGCTATTGAAAATTATTCGGTTCAGGCAGCCAAGGGGAGTCCAAGCGGGCTAATTACCAAGGATGTATGGGGAAATAACCTTACTACAACGGATGCGGTCTATGACATCTATATCCTGTCGATTCCTACGGATACCAGTAACCGCGCTCTGTTCGCTTTGTCTGGAAAGTTTACAACGGAAAAGTATGTACCGTTAAATCCGCAAGCGGGTGATCCGGCCGCACCATCGGAAACACCAGAATCTTAATAAAACCAAAACTGCCGATCCCTCACCGGATCGGCAGTTTTTTAATGGAAAAACCGCGGAACTTATTTTCCGCGGCCACATGGTTTACACTTTTATATCCAATTTGTTGCCCAGGTTGGGGTTCACGTTGCTCTGTTCCAGCATTTGGACCAGATTTTGCCCCTGTATCTCCGCCTGACCTTTGGCCATGCTTAACACCCGGATCCCCACGGCCTGGGAAAGAGCGGTACGGCTCATAACCGTAGCTGCTGCAGCAATATCCATAATCACACCTCCCCTTATTATTATCGGCAGAACCCGCTGTTTTCTTTTCCCGATTTGACAATGGTTTGAAACCTTTTGTACGCTAAACTTAAATAAAATTTAGAAGATTTCGTGCGTGTATAATAAAATTGCGTGTTCAAAAAGTAAGGTTTGTAGGACCAAGAAGGTTGGATGAAACTAGGGACTGAGTAGCGGAGCGTACGCTTTAGTACGTGAGCAACGGAAGGCCCGGTTGAATTCAAGATTCGACGTCGAATCCGCTTCAACCCCTGCATCGTTCTGGAAAGATTGCTTTTTGAACTACCTCTAAAAAAGCCGTAGGGAGGGCTTGTTGTGGACAACTTAAGCAGTTATGTTCTGCCTGACGGCTCATTAAACGGAGGCAAGCTCTGGAGAAGAGAGCCGCTGTATCAAGGCATGAACGGTAAAGTCGTAGAGCGGTTCTATCCCTCGCCGGAACGGAGTTATATTTTCAAGCCGCTAACGAACGCGGAGAGCATGGACCGGGAAGCTTGGATATACCGGCATGTGCTGAATTTGTTCCCGCCGGTATATCCCCGGCTGTTGGCCTCCTCGGAGAAGGGAGCAGGGGAGGCGGGCTGGTCGGTTTTCGAGGATCTCGGTCCGCTGCGTCATGAGTACAGCGTGGAGCTGGCCATAGAGGTCGTGAAGCAGATGGCCTGGTGGCACGCCTTCCCGGAATCGCATTGGAAAGATCTGAACGGACAAGGAAACAAGCCGCCGATCGAGCAAATATCGATGTCCTTGAAGACACGGCGGGATGAAGTGGATGCGCTATTGGAGGAGGCCGGGTCAACGATGCGCTTGGACGGGCTTCTTCGAGGCTTAGCGGAAGGAGAGGCTTTCCTCGGAATCAGGGTTTTAAGTCATGGCGACCTGCATCTTGGCAATTACGCCAAGGGAGAGGACGGGAAATTGTACATTATCGATTGGGAACATGTGCATATGAACTCTCCTTTCTGGGATTTATACCATCTCATTGATATGTCGCATCCGTTGTTCCCGAAAACCTTGCCCCTGTCGGAGCGGGAAAGGCTGCTCGGCTACTACTTGAAGCAGTCAGCCTTTCATGGTCTTAATTGGGACCGGAATGACTTCATCATCGCCTATTGTTATTTTGCCGCTTTGTTCTCTTTATGGATGCTGCTGCTCATTTCGGGCGATTTAAAACGAGGGGACAGTGTCTGGCCGGAAGCCCGGCTGCGGGCCCAAAGAAGCGAGACGATGGATTCTCTAATCGGTTGTTTAGTTAGACTTTCGCTGGTGAATGATGACAGAGATAGCTCCTCTCAACAGCCCCGGGCTGCAGGCGGAGAATTATAAGAGAAAGTTAAAAAGTCATCTTTTGAACGAACATGAACTTAAAAAAGAAGGGGTGATCGGAACTTGAAGAAAGTCGGCTTAGTGATGCGAAAAATACAGTTTGCCGAATCCCAGGGGCCCCGCGTTTTTGCCGAAAGACTGCGGAATATCGCCAGGGAGCTTGGCGTCGAGATCGTGTTTATTTCTCCGGAGCGCCATGTAAGCGGACATGACTGGATTCCGGGATACGAGCACGAAAAAGGAGACCTCGTCAACTACGACGTCGTGCTTGACCAAATTTATGGCGAAGGAATTGAGCATGTCATCTATACGGTATCCGGGTTTACCTTTCTCAAGATGTTTCTTCCCAAGAGCGTGCTGTTCCCGCACAGCTTTCCCGATCCGGCTCTAACCGGATATGAAATGATGAAACCATTCTACAGTATTGTAGACAAGGCGATTGTACAGACAGAATTTTTAAAAAGACAGCTGGATACCGTATTTGGCGTACAGGAGGTCGACGTCATCCCGATCGGTTTCAGCGAGGAGCTGGCGAACCGGCACTTTGATCCTGATTCCGTGGTGGATAACCGGATTTTGTGGATCGGCCGGGACGAGGAGAATCGTCGTCCGGATCTGGTGCTGGAATATGCCCGCCGGAACCCGGACAAGGAAGTGTTCATGGTCTTCGGAGGCTTGCGCTACAAAGAAAGTATGAAAAAATATGATATTCCGTCCAATATCCAGTTACGGTTTGCGTTGTCGCAAGATGAAATCTTCGCGTTAATGAATTCTTCGAAGGTGTATTGGAGCTGTTCCAAGTTCGATACATTTGCGATGCCGCTGACCGAAGCGCTTGCCATGGGGAAAATCGTGGTCAAGCCGGAACATCCTTGCTACGACCATATCAGCTCTCGCCATGCATTTGCGGGCAATGAGAGGAATTGGTTTGAGCTGGTCAATATGGCGGCGGCTTCTCCGCTGCGGGTCTCGATGGATAACCGGGATTATGCTTTCTCCAAGTTCTCCAGTTCTGTAATGAAGCAGGGGTATCAGGACTTTTTTGACCGCTGGCTGCGATGAGTTGGATGGATTAACCTTTATTTGGAACTATACTGCAGGGTTCAGGCAAAAGAGGGAAGCATCTCACATATGATACAATAAAGCGCTATCTTGGCGAACGGAGGAATTGCGATGACACTGGGACAACGATTGGGCTACGAAGCCGATGCCAAGCTGTTGATTGTCAATGCCGATGATTTCGGGATGTGCCATGCCGAAAACCTGGCGATCCAGCAGCTGTTTCAAGAAGGGGTAATTTCCTCGACGACGCTCATGACGCCCTGCGGCTGGGCAAGGGAAGCTGCGCTTTGGAGCGCGGCTCACCCGGAGTATCATGTAGGTGTACATCTGACCTTTACCAGCGAATGGAGCGGTTATAAATGGGGGCCAGTGACCCGGAGCGGAGACGTAAGCAGCCTGGTTACGAAGGAAGGTTATTTTCCGGCCGACTGTGCGACCTTTGAATCGCAGGCCGATCGGGAGCAAGTCCGCCTTGAAATGATCCGACAGATTGAAATGGCCCGATCGATGGGGGTTGATCCGACTCACCTGGATAATCATATGGGCAGCTTGTACGGACTTGTAACCGGCAATCACTTCCTGGATGTCGTATTTGAGGTTTGCTTGCAGTACGGGCTGCCGTTTCGGCTGCCGCGTTCGCTGCCTGAAATGGACAAAATCCCGTCGGAAGCCGCAGAAATTGCAAAGCGTGTCGGCGAGCTGGCTGACAGTATGGGAGTCGTCATCCTGGATTATTTGATCGGCCTCCCCTTTGGCAAACAGCCCGGGGAAACGTATGAATCTTACAAAGGTGATATGATAAACGTCTTAAAAAGCCTGAAGCCGGGGGTATCTGAAATCATCATACACCCGGCCTTTGCGGACGATGAACTGCGTTCCATTCATCATGAATGGGAGAAGCGGCAATGGGACTTCGAGCTGTTCCGCGACTCCGAAGTAAGAGAGGTTATACAGCAAGAGGGAATCAGGCTGATCCGCTGGAAGGAACTGCGTGAAGTGCAGCGGCAGGCACAGTAACCGGGAATCTGAGGGGCTGCAGTCACTCAACTACATGATGGAAGTCGATAGTAAGGAATACTTAAGGACGGAATGAACCCGAGTTTTTTCGCCAGTAGATAAGAAGCCTCATTTTCTCTCCGGCATGACCAGACCGGCTCCAGTCCGTTCTTTAGGCAGTATGAGATCAGGGCCCGGCTGACTTGAAAGGCGTATCCTTTACCGCGGGCATCTTCGGCGGTTTCAATACCGATTTCCAATTGGTTGCCGATGAAGTAGGCGGAAAAAGCGGTAGATACCGCCGCGCCGTTCTCAATAAGGCTGTACCCTGCACCGGCAGCAAGAAATTGCTCCGCGTCCTTCCAGTAATCCTTCGGAATCACCCGCCCGTCCAGCCCAAGGAATATTTCCTTGGTCGTAGGAATGATGATCGCAGTCTGGTCCGAATAAGAGCGGGAGTGAGATGTTGCGGCTTCAAACTTTTGACGGCTAAAGGTAAAATTGACCCTGGAATCCTCTAGGATCAGATCCGAAGCGGTCCATTGCCGGATATAATCATTCCAGATGTCCGGGTACACCTGAAGCCATTCCTGCTTAGTTCTGCTTTGGGAGCCCAATAAATAATCGCGTAATTTTTGATGGAAAAGCAAGTCCCCCGTCTGCCCGAACAACAGTGACATGCCTTGGGGATGTACGACATAAAAGGCGGAAGGCTCTAAAATGTCATCAACGAATACACTCCCGTGCACTTGCCCGTTAATAACCGCCTGTGCAAATAGCGTATTAATCGGTAGCTGATGGAGCGGTTCACTGACTTTGAAATAATCCTCCACATTTAAACGGATCATAACGGTATCTCCTTTTTTCATGGACTCTCTTAGTAAAAATCATCATAGAAGTAAATCGATGACAAATCACTAAGATTTGTCACAATGAAGGACATTGAAATCATATAGAAATAAAAAAAGGCGGTGCTAAGGAGACGATCCTTTCACTGCCTTTTTGTGTTCTCGTTCTCATGCTAAGCTTTGGATTCGGATTCCGGTTAGCTCAAACTGATTCTGAGCATTTCCTCCATAGTGTCGCTGTCAACCGGACGGCTATAGTAGAAGCCTTGAATTTGATCGCAATCATGCTGGCGCAGGAAATCAAATTGCTCTTTGGTTTCCACGCCTTCAGCCAACACGGTCAGACCAAGCGATTTCCCGAGTTGAATAATCGATTGGAGCAGCGAATTGTCTCTTGGAGAGGACGGCGTATTCTGGACAAAGGTCCGGTCGATTTTGAGTACCTGAAGCGGAAGCTCTTTCAAATAATAGATGGAAGAGTATCCGGTACCGAAATCGTCAATCGACAATGAAATTCCTCTTTGCTTCAGGGAATCCAGCCGGTCCTTGATCAGCACGGGATCATTCAGCAGCGATTCGGTAACCTCTAGCTCCAAATATTTAGGTTCGAGGCCGGTTTGCTCCAGCACCGTTTCCACCGTCCGGACGAACTGCGGATGTCGGAACTGGACAGCGGATACGTTTACGGAAATCGGCAGTTTGGGATACCCGGCATCTTGCCATTTCTTATTGGTACGGCAAGCTTCCCACAACACCCATTCCCCAAGCTCGACAATAAATCCGCTGTCCTCGGCAATCGGGATGAAGGAGGCGGGAGAGATCCGTCCATGCTCAGGGTCATTCCACCGGATCAGCGCCTCCAGTCCGGTAAGGGCTTGAGTGGTAAGGTCGATCTTCGGCTGATAGAACAGCTCGAATTCGTTATCCGTGAGCGCCCGGGGTAGTTTTTTCTCGATTTGGACGCGCTCCAGGAGCTTGTCCACTAAATAATAGTCGAAGTAATGCGGATCGCTTAACGATTCGCTTTTGGCTTCCTTCATGGCTAACTCCGCGTGTTTCAACAGCTGGGGCACGTCATGTCCGTCATCCGGATAGATGCTGATCCCCATCCCGAAGCCGATGCTGATCTCTTCGCCGTGTACCATGTACGGTTTCTTCAATAGCGCGCTTAAGTCGACGGCCATCCTATGAATTTGCAGCGGATCGGAGAGACGGGATAACAAAATAATAAATTCATCGGCGAAGCTGCGGCAGATGGCAGGACCTTCGCCGAAGCAGCTGCGGATCCGATTCGCCACGCCCACGAGAAGCTCATTTCCCGCAGCTTCCCCGTAACTTTCATTAATATATCTGAACCGATTCAGGTTTACACGCAAAATGGCAGCCGTTTTCTGCTCGCTGCCGGTCAAGACCAATTCGGATTTAACAACTTCTTTAAAGCGGTTCATGTTCAACAGTTCCGTAATCGGGTCGAAGTAAGAGAGTTGGCGAATCTTCTGGTTGGAAGCGTCCCGCTCCTCCATTTCTTTGGTGACATCGAATTGGAGTCCGATGAAGTATAAAAGCTTGCCGTCATGATCGAGAATGGGGCTTATAATAAATTGGTTCCAGAACGTGCTTCCGTCTTTTTTATAGTTTTTGATCGTGACTGTATCCGACCGACCTTCTTTGATCGCCCGGCGAATGACGCCCAGATGTTCTTTATCCGTCTCTTCGCCTTGAAGAAACCGGCTATTTCGCATCAAGACCTCATCCCGGGAATATCCGGTAATCTGCTCGAAGCCCTGGTTGACGTAAACGAGCGGATTGTCCTTCAAATTGGGATCGGTAATCGCCAAACCTACGTTCATCAAATCGATGGAACTCAGCAAGGCTGAAGCATTGATGATAGACTCGATTCTGTCCACTGTAAGACCCCCTAAAAATGAACCGTAAACGGGTAGGTGTTCAACTGATGATGTCCGGTATACGGGAGTACATCTTAGTTCCATCATACATGCGCCCCGTTCAGGAAATCAATGGATACTTTTTTGGCATCCGAAAAATAGTACCCCCAAAACGAAATCTGGAGCATTACCTCTTTTAGCGAAACTCCTTACAATAGGACTATAGATTTTGAAAGTGCTTACACACTAAGCCACGAAACAGCTTGGAGGTCAGAGGGAATGGACATGCAACAGACTACGCAACCGGCAGCCATGACACAAAAAGAGACGCCGCCATCCGAAAGGCGCAAATGGCTGAAAAAACTGTACACGCAAAGACATATCCAAATCATGGCGCTACTCGGCATCGCCTGGATGATTATTTTCAACTATGTTCCTATGTATGGTATTATCATTGCATTTAAGGATTACGACATCATCCGAACTATTTCCGAAGCACCTTGGGCGGGACTGACGCATTTCAAAGAATTTTTGTCGGATGAAAATTTTGGCTATGTTATGAAGAACACGCTTGGCATCAGCTTGATCAAGTTGTTGTTGTTCCCACTGCCGATTATATTCGCTATTTTCTTGAATGAGGTCCGCTCACTTCGCTTCAAAAAAGCGATTCAGACGATCTCTTACTTGCCTCACTTCTTATCTTGGGTAGTTCTCGGGGGGATCCTGGCTACATGGTTGGCGGATGTAGGTATCATCAACCATATCTTGATGGCCTTGCATGTGATTGACCAGCCGATTTCATACCTGGCTGAACCGAAGTATTTCTGGACGATTGTCATCACATCGGATCTTTGGAAGGAGCTGGGCTGGTCCGCGATTATTTATTTGGCGGCAATCACCAGCATTTCGCCTGAGATGTACGAAGCGGCTACGATTGATGGAGCCGGGCGTTTCCAACAGATGTGGTACGTGACGCTTCCTGCAATTAAAGGCACGATCAGCATCTTGTTCATCCTGGCTGTCAGCGGTGTGCTGAACTCCAACTTTGACCAGATCTTGGTATTGCGCAACTCATTGAACGACAGCGCAAGTAACGTTATCGATTACTACGTCTACTATACAGGTATTTCTCAAGGCCGTTTCTCGTACTCAGCGGCTGTCGGATTGTTCAAATCCGTAATTGCGCTCGTATTGCTGTTGATTGCGAACCAAGTATCCAAAAAACTCAACGACACCTCGTTGTTTTAGGCCAAGGAGGACCTGCACATGTTTATAACAAGCCGTAGAACAAAAGGCGAAGTCGTCTTCGATCTTTTAAATAATTTAGGAATGTTATTGATTTGCTTCGTCACCCTGTATCCAATCTGGTACGTGCTGATCAATTCCTTTAATGATGGCAAGGATGCGATGCTGGGAGGTATCTATTGGTTCCCGCGGGTGTTCAGTCTCGAAAACTATAAGGCCGTGTTCAACAATGTCGGCATTATGACCGCAATGTGGCTCACCGTTGCCAAGACCGTCGTTGGGGTAGTCGCTCACGTATTTTTCACAGCTATGGTAGCTTACGCATTCTCCCGCAGAGAATTGATCTTCGGTAAGACCTACATCCTGTTGGGGACCATCACCATGATCTTCCCCGGCGGTTTAATTCCTACTTACTTGCTGATACGTAATTTGCACTTGCTCGATAACTTCTTAGTTTATATTATTCCGGTCTTATTCAGCTTTTTTGATCTTATTATCTTCATGACCTTCTTCCGGGAAATTCCCGACGGGCTGGAAGAGGCGGCCCGGATTGACGGAGCAAATGATTGGACAATCTTTCTCAAGGTGGTTCTTCCGGTCTCCTTGCCTGTTCTCGCTACAATCGCCCTGTTTCATGGGGTATACCAATGGAATGACTACTTTGCCGGGATCATTTACGTCAATAAGGAGTCGCTCCAGCCGATTCAGACCTTCCTTTACCGGGTCGTCGCTCAATCCAGTTCCAATATTATGACTACGGCTTTACAGGGAAGCGCGGTCACCAAGACGGTAACCTCGCAATCCGTGAAGCTGGCAACGATGGTCGTAACCACACTTCCGATCGTGTTCGCCTATCCGTTCCTGCAGCGCTTTTTCGTTAAGGGAATGATGATCGGCTCGATCAAGGGCTAAACGGGAAATCCGTGCCCGAATCGCTTTCGGTAACTCCTCCGGGCCGCCTCGCGGCGGCTTTGGAGTTGCACTTATAGCACTTCAACATATTTAGAAAAGGGGTAAAAAAGCATGGGCATGAACAGTAAGTCCAAAAAAATGATGATGCTTCTGATGGCAGCCATCATGGTTTTCTCTCTGGCAGCTTGTTCGGGCGGTAAAAACAACGCTAGTAAAGAAAGCGCTAACAACAAGCCGGCAAATTCTGCTGAAACGTCCGAACCGGCAACTCCTCCATCGGCCGACGAACCGGGATGGAAATCCGACACGTCTCCGATTACGTTTGACTGGTATTTGAACTTTGCCTGGTTCCCGAATAAATGGGGCGTTGATCCGACTTCCCAATATGTAACAAAAAAGACGGGCGTTGATATTAACTTCATCGTTCCGGCCGGTAACGAAAACGAGAAGCTGAACACGCTGATCGCTTCCGGCAAACTGCCAGACTTCATTACGCTTGGCTGGTATGAAGACGGCGTGAAGAAAATGATCGAGGGTGGCCTCGTTGAGCCGCTGAACAAATTGGCTGAAGAGTATGACCCGTACTTCTTTAAAGTATCCGACCCCGACAAGCTGGGCTGGTATACCCAAGAGGACGGCAATGTTTACGGCTATCCGAACTCCTCTTCATCTCCAAAAGACTATGAAAAATATGGCGATACTTATGTATCCAACCAAACTTTCGTAGTTCGCAAGGATATCTATGAAGCGATCGGCAGCCCGGATATGCGCACACCGGAAGGCTTCCTTAATGCATTGAAGGCAGCCAAGGAGAAGTTCCCGGAAATCGACGGCCAACCGATCATTCCGCTCGGCTTGCATGAATTTATTCAAACGGGCAATGATTCCCTGGAAGGTTACCTTCAGAACTTCCTGGCCATCCCAAGAGAAAAAGACGGCAAACTGTATAACCGTGAAACCGATCCGGAATACGTTCGCTGGTTGAAAACTTTGCGTCAAGCAAACCAAGACGGGTTGCTGGCTAAGGATATCTTTATCGACAAACGCCCTCAAATGGAAGAAAAGATTGCACAAGGACGTTACTTTGCGATGCTGTACCAACGTACCGACTTTGCAGCTCAATTGGGTACCTTGTTCCAACAAGATCCTAACAAGATCTATATCGCAGTTGACGGACCTGCCAACACCAATCTGGATGCACCGCAACTGAACGGTCCTTCGATTTCCGGATGGACAGTAACTTTGATCTCCAAGGATGTGAAGGACAAAGCTCGTGCAATCAAGTTCCTGAGCTACCTGATGAGTGAAGAAGGTCAAAAGGATCTTTACCTTGGCGAAAAAGGCGTCAGCTATGATACAATCGATGGCAAAGACCAATTCAAGCCTGAAGCATTTGAGCTGATGAATAAAGACCGTGCAGCATTTGACAAGGAATACGGTTCTTCCTTCACCTTCTGGATGATGCAAAATACGAACATTACGGAACAGTGGGCACCAAAATCGGTTGAACCTTACAAGCAATTGGAAGACTGGACTCGCGGGAAAACGAAGAGTGTATCCGAATTCGACTTGCTTGATCCGTTAGCCAACTCCGAGGAAGGCATAATTCTTAGCAAAATCAAGGAACTGCGCAGTAAGACGCTTCCTAAGCTGTTAATGGCTTCCTCCGAAACCGATTTCGATAAAATCTGGGGGGAATATATCAAGAAGCAAGAAGACCTCGGCCTTGCCAAGGTGCAAGCCTTCCAGCAAACGAAATATGAAGAGAATAAGAAGAAGCTTGGCATGTAATAAAAGATTTGCCCAAAACGCCCGCATACCGCGGGCTTTTGGGTGTTTTTATAAAGGAGCCATTTACTTATGAAGAAGGGTAAGCGCTGGGCGTCGATATGGGACTCCTTCATGTATTGGTTTGGGCGCCGCTCGTTGCAGAGCCGCCTGATTGCCGCTTATATTTTTATTATTTTGGGACCTTGCGTGCTAGTGTCCTTCTATTCATATGAATTGATTAATAACATGTATGTACGCGATGCGAGGGATAAGAACCAATCCCTGCTCGATATGGAGGACCTGCATATCCATACGCAGATCGAATCCATGGAACGGGCCATGCAGGTCGCATATGAAGATCAGGATGCAAGAGATTATATCGCTAATACCAGCGAGCCTGATACCGAGGATTTGGTGGATTTCAGCAACTTCAGTTTCAAGAATCTGACACGCATTCAATACTACAACCCTAATGTAGAGCATCTTCGCATGTTCTCCAGCAACAATATTATTGAAATTTGGCCGATGTTCCTGCGGGAAAACCGAGTGGCAGACGAAGTATGGTACCAGAGAGCACTTCAGATGAAAGGAACATATTCTTGGTCCTTCCATTATAATGACCCGGATATCCTTGAACGCTATAAGGGACAGTCACCGGCATTAACGCCAAAGGTGTCTCTTTTACGCGAGATGAGTATTCCAAAGACTCGTCATGTAGGCATGGTTCAGGTAGATATGCTGCTTGAGAAATTCAGCCCCAGAACTTACTCTGTCATTAAGGATAGCCAATCGCAAATGGTAATTGTCGATAGCGAAGCCCAGATCTTTACCCGGAGCGAAAATTCCTTCTTGGCTACAAATTCGGAAATGAAGTCGGTGATTCATGAGCGGCTCCAGCGTTACAGGACAACCGGAGAATGGGACATCAATTACACGGAAAACGGAAAATCATTTCTTCTGCTGCACAAGCCGATCGAGCGGATCAACGCGGACCTGCTCAATATCGTCTCCATGGACAGCGTACTGGAGGAAATATCACATACACGCAATATACTCATCGGTGCCAATATCGGCTTTATTACGCTGGTAACGGCTATCGCTTACGTGATGAACGCCTTTATTCTAAAAAGCCTTCGCTTGCTGACCGAAGAAATGAAGAAGGTACGGCGGGGAGAAACCTACAGCGGAATCACTATCCGCGGAGGCGGCGAGGTCGGGGAACTGGCCCATCATTTCTCGAAGCTGATGAACACCATTAATACACTGGTAGCGCAGGCTGTATATAAGCAGGCGCTGACTAAAGAGGCGGAACTGCGCACGCTACACAACCAAATTGACGCCCATTTCCTCTACAATACGTTAGAAAATATTAAAATGCTGGCCGAGATCGAGAATCAACGGGCTATCTCCGATGCGCTGACTTCTCTCGGCGGTATGATGAGATACAACTTCAAATGGTCCGGGGAGTATGTGAAGCTACACGATGAAATCCGGCATATTGAGAACTATATCGAGGTTATGAATATCCGATTTGATGAGCCTATTCAGCTCCGGCTTGAGATTCCTCAGGATTTCATGGAATTGGAGGTGCTCAAGATGTCGCTGCAGCCGATTGTCGAAAATGCGGTTAAGCATGGTTGGACGGGTGAAGAGTCAGGGACACGCGAAATCTCCATTCAGGTTGACGAATGGGAGCATAATTTGATTAGGATGGTCTTGACCGATAATGGGGCAGGGATCGAAGAGGACGTTCTAAGAGAATTGAATCAGGAATTGGAGTCGGTCGGTCTGACCGACAAAGTTCCTGGAGGTTTCGGAGCAAAACCAAGCACATATGGCATTGGCCTTCGCAACGTACAAGAGCGAATCCGAATCTTTTACGGGAAAGAGTATGGTTTAAAAGTATTCAGCGAGCAGGGTCGGTTCACCCGGGTGATGATGGTGCTGCCGAAGGTGCTCTTAACAGGGAGGGTAGGCACGGATGACAAAACTGATGATCGTCGATGACGAGAAGAATATCCGATTCGGTCTAAAGACCATGATCGAGCGCGAATTTCCAGGGGAATTTGAATTGATTACGGCAAGTCAAGGCGCGGAGGCGCTTGAATTATACCGGGCCGAAGGTGCCGAGATTATGATTACGGACATTCGGATGCCTGTTATGGACGGAATCGCCCTGATCGAGCAGCTTTCGGCAGAGCCGTTGCCGGGCGCTCAGACGGTACGGCCATTGGTCATTATATTAAGCGGTTTTGAAGATTTTGAATATGCCAAGGCAGCAATCCGTTATCAGGCTGTTGATTATTTGCTGAAGCCCATCCGCCGGGACGAATTGTTCGGAGCGCTGCGGAAATGCCAGGATAACCTGGCCAAAAGCTCGCAGATGGCGGAACAATTAGCGGTCACGGAGAATTACAGACAGCAGATCCAAGCAGGAAAACTGATGGATCTGATGCTATTGAAGGATTTTACCGAAGAGGATGTAAGAAAATTAAGCGCTGAAATAGATGTTGAGCGGTATAATTCTCCGTTTTCAGTTGCTCTGCTGACCTATAAGTATGAGAACGGCAGCAGGATGAAGAAGGATGAGTTGAAGTCGCTTGCCGAGCATATGTTTAAAACTGTCGACGGTCAGTTGAAGGCCTCGTTGCTGGATCATGAGGGAAGAGTCATTCTGATAGGCGGGCCTCAGCGTAAATTTGCGGAGTTGTCCATTTTGGCGGATGAAAAAGAGCTCGACGGCTTATTGATCGGGGTGAGCGAGGAAGGAAGCCGATTGCAGGATCTCGCCAAGTGTTACAGACAGGCTGCGGAGTCCCTGAGCTACACGTTCATTTATCCGAAAACGCATTTGATCTGGTTCAAGGAACTGCCTGCAGAACGTCCCCGCCATGTGGTTCCGAAGGAAGATATCCGCAAACTGGGCAATATTCTCGGAACCAATCAAGAGAAGGAAATCGGGCAACTGCTGCAAGATATATTTAAGATTGAGCATTTGGCGGGGATGGATGTCGATTATCTGAATGCCGTGAGCAAACAGATCAATGAACAGGTCCTTGATGAGGTATTCCGGATGTATGGAGAAGCATCTGTTGAGGTGATCAAGCTCTACCGTAAGGTAGGGGATCTGTCTAACTTCCGTCATTTCCATGATTATTTCCGTTCACTGGAACAACTGATGTTCAGCCTGAACGAATACATTAAAGAGATTCGCTCGGCCCACACCGAGCACGGGGATATGAAGGATGCAGTACACTATATCGAGACAAACTATCACCGCCCTCTGAACATGGCGATCGTGAGCAATTATGTATCCTTGAATTATTCTTATTTCAGCGAGGCATTTAAGGCATATACCGGGGAGAGTTTCGTAACTTATCTAAAGAAGGTAAGGATCCGCAAAGCGAAGGAATTAATCGGAACAGGTTCGCTGAAGCTGTCGGAAATCAGTGCGGCGGTCGGCTTTGAGAATACCCGGCATTTCTCCAGGGTATTTAAGGAGCTTGAAGGCATATCTCCCTTTGAATATCGCGGCAAGCTATTTGTCGGGAGTGAACGTTTCAACGACCGGGAACTGCCGGAAGAAGAATAGATCATTATTTGATGTATGATAAAAGGCGGTTCCCTGGCACCTCCGGTGAGCAGGGGCCGCCTTTTCGTATTTAAGGCAGCTTCTTTTCGGCTTTCAGAATCGACGCTGCAATTTTTTCCTCCAAGTTGAATATGCTTTGCTTGTTTTTCTGGACTTGGGCAGAGAGCGTGAGCAACCGGGCAAGGGTATCGGAGCTGCGGTCTGCGTCCCCTTTTTTGACCGCGGCTTTAAAATTGCTCCACTCCGTAGAAATCAGCTTGTTGGAGGATGATATTGCGCTTTTTTCTGACTTGATTTTGGTTTTGTGCGGGTCGACTTCATCCAGGATCTTGCGGATCTCCTCCGATTTCCGGGTCTTCTCCTTTTTGGCTGCCTGCAGTGCCGATTCCTTGTTGCGAATGTCCTGCCTTGCCAGGGTGCTGGCGACTTTTAGTCCGTCGGCTTGTGTCTTGAGCAAGGAGTACAACGCTTTGTCCTTTAGCTTCTTAGCGGCCGTGGCCTGTTTGCTTACCGAAGAATAAGAGTCGAAGAGGGGCTGGTACTTGGTCTTTGCCGTCTTCACCTGCTCGTCCAGCTTTGTGATGACGCTCTTGTCGATCTCCTTCAGCTTCTTGCGGGCAGCCGTTAGCCTGGCCTCATTGTCGTAACGCAGTGTGGAGGTTTTAGAGTCCAAAGCAGCCAAATCCTTTTGAAGCTTGGAAAAGTCGGCGTACTGCTTGAGAAGCCTGGTCCCCTTCGTACCTCCAGCCTGGTCGGCCGCTTTGTTGACTTGGGCGTTCAGTGAATCGGTAAATTCAATGGCCGCTGCCATAGCGGGCCGTCCTCCCCAAGCTGTTCCCATCAGGAGAATGAGGATGAGTGCATACGCAGGAAGTCGGGTGCAGATTTTCATGAATAACACCTCTCTTATCATTTGTTTCCGGCGCAAGGAAGCAAGCCGGCGCGAGATACCGGAGAACGACAAAAAAACACCCGCAAGCCAGGCACAATCGGCCTTGGCAATACGGGTGCTTCCCTTATTGTTACATCGCATCTCGGTATCTTGTTATTTGTAAAATATACAGGATCTTCCTTCGATTTGTCAATCCGCCGACGGTAAGGGACATCCCCTATCTAGGCTGTAAGTCGGCCTGCATATATTCCAGCTTGCGGATAATCTCCTTTTGCCATTTAACATCCCCCAGACCGACCGCGAGGTTCAGCAGGTCCAAGTAATCGTCGATTTGCAGCGAAGATTTACGGGTAGATACTTTCATGGGCTTCCTACTCCTTTTTATGTGAAAAATAAATAAGTTCCTGTTCAAATGAAGATAATGATAATCATTATCAGATGCTGTTAATTATCATTATGCACAATTAAGGGCAAAAAGTAAATAACGAGTATCTAATAAAATACGGAGAAGCTTGACAACCTCCAGGATTTATGGAAAATGAGGAGAAATAATACAAGGGAGGCACTATGGAAACTGAATCTTTGTTAAAAGTGGAAGAGCTGGCGCTTAAAAAGTACAAAATCTTCAAGCAAAGCCAGCTTCGTTACATCGCCAGAGCCATGCTTGCGAGCATGTTCATCGGATTCGGGGTCATCGTAGCCTTCAAGAGCGGAAACTTTTTTTACATGGAGCAATCCCCGCTGACTTATCCGATGGCCGCCATTACGTTCGGCGCGGCAATTATCCTGATCGCTTATGGCGGAGGGGACCTCTTCACCGGAAATACGTTTTACTATACTTATGCGGCGCTGCGGAAGAAGCTGAAATGGCTTCAGGTCGTTAAACTGTGGGTTCTTAGTTATATCGGGAATATATTAGGAGCCTGCGCCTTTGCGCTGCTGATCTACCTGACCGGACTTTTTGACGATTCCTCTGTCAACAGCTTCCTGCTGAATGTGGTAGAGCATAAGATGAGCACCTCGACCATAGAGCTGTTTTTTAGGGCAATTCTATGTAACTGGCTGGTCTGCCTGGCTTTCTTCATTCCTATGTCCTTGCAGGGGGATGGCGCCAAAATGTTTGCGATGATGCTGTTCGTGTTCTGCTTCTTCATTTCGGGATACGAGCACAGTATAGCTAATATGTGTACATTCGCAATTGCGTTGGTGCTCAACCATCCGGGCACCATTTCCTTCGGCGGGGTCGTGCACAATTTGGTTCCAGTTACGCTGGGTAATTTGGTAGGCGGTGTATTGCTGATGGGCTTTATGTACTATTTTGTCAATAAACCGTTCCTGGATGCGGAAAATCACGAAAAATTGCCGAAAAAATAGGGCTTATAAGACCGGATTCTCTCTTAAGTGCAGAGGCCGGTCTTTTTTGCGTGCAGTTCCGCGTTGAATTTTTAGGTAAAAAAGCCTATTTGAACTTTCAAAATTATGTTAAAATTAAACGAAATAGGATGAATATCCTGGAAAACAGCTCCATAGTCACTGTTTCTGTCACAATGACTCCCGCTCCTTGTTCTCCCACTCTATCCTTCTTTGCTAGGCGGCCGGGTATACGATCATAATTCAAAGGGTGCATGATGATGAAGCGAATACTTTGGATGTTCATTTTTGCCGTCATACTTTTTACTTCCTTCTATAATCCGGCTTTTGGAGAGGGCAGTTCCAGGCATAATGTGACTTACTACACCGAGCTCGACTACCCGCCTTATAAATTTAACCAGCATGGATATCCCTCCGGCTTCGATCTGGAACTGACCCGGATGCTGTTTGAAGAGGATAAATATTCAATTTATTATACATTTGATAATTGGGAATCCGCCTATAATAAACTCAAGAACCAGGAGATCGATACCGTCGGTCTGATGGCGGTTTCGGATAGCCGTAAGGATGATTTGCTATATTCCAAACCCGTCATGCGTACATATACCGGCGTCTATGTGAGGGAATATTTCGAAGATCAGGTGACGCTTGCAACGCTGCAAAATTTCAAGATCGGCGTGGCAGCGGGACAATATACGGAACAACAGCTCAAGGTTAGCGCCGGAGTGGAGGATTACAGCAGTTTTCCGACCGTTGAGGAAGGGTTGATGGCGTTAAGAGAGGGATCGATTGATCTTCTGTTCGAGAACCAGCATGTCGTCAATTACTTAATGGTCAAAGAGGGAATGAATAAGGAAATTCGCCAGGTGTTGTACGATTTGTATCCTGTAGACATTGCTTATGGCGTCAGTAAAGGTTCGCCCCAAATGGTGGAATATATCAATAAAAGAATTGACGAACTGCGCGGGGAGCAAAGCTACGAAGCTTTATATGAAAGGTATTTCTTCAAGCATTCCGATTTTTACATGGAAAGAATCCGAAATCGTTATATATTGGCCGGCTTCATTCTTGTTTTCTTCCTTGTCTTGAGTTATGTGCTCCTTAAGCTGTACATTAACCGGCTTCGGAGAGCGATTCATGGGGAACAGCAATTCTCCAAGGATGTGCTGGATCATACGAATCTATTTATCTGGGCCGTGCAGGGCGATAAAACAACCGTCCGCCTTAATAAATATGCCGAGTGGCTGACCGGGATCAAGGAAGAGACCGCGATCGGAACCAAGTACAATGAACTTCCCGGCCTGAAGGATCGTTACAAGGAGTTGTTCACCCTTCTCGACGATGCGCTGTCCATGAAATTCGTGGACAACCGGGAGATGACGCTGTTGTGCGCGGACGGGAGCCCTTCCAAAGTGTTTCTGTTCCGGTCTTCTACGATCCGCGGCTTATCCGGGGACCCGGATGTGTTCGTGGTGGCGGGGATGGATATCCAGGATCGCAAGGTATATGAGAACAAACTGCAAAACAGTTATCAGGAACTTGAAGCTACATATGAAGAGCTGGCGGCGACTCAGGAAGAGATGGAACGACAGTTCGATGAGTTGATCAAAAAAGAGGACAAGCTCCGTATCAGCGAGGAGCGATTCAGATTGGCCACCTTGGGATCCGGTGCGGTGATCTGGGATACGGTACCCTCTACGGGGGATTACTTCGTCTCCGATCGGCTGTTCGAGCTGCTGGGTTACGAGCGGGACGAGATTCAGTCGACGCTGGGTGGTTGGATGGACCTGATCCATCCCGATGATGTTAAGCGCATCACAAAGCTGCGGCAGGAGTACTTGAACGGAGAGAGTCCTGTTTATGAGGGCGAATATCGCATGCGCAAAAAGGATGGATCTTATATCTGGATCCAAGCCAGAGGCAGGCTCCGTAAAAACCATGAAGGCCAGGTCGTTCGGTTCGCCGGGTCCATGATCGATATCACTGACCGTAAGGAATCCGAGCTCCGGCTACAGCAAAGCAACCACGAGTTGGAGGCGATGTGCGAAGAGTTGACGGCGACTCAGGATGAATTGCGGATCAACTATGAACAGTTGCTGGAGAATCAGGAAATGCTGCGCCGGAACGAGGAACGTTATCGGTTAGTTACAGAAGCCTCGAATGGAGGCATCTGGGAATTCGATCTGGTAAGGAAACGGTATTATTACTCCCAACGATGGTTCGAACTGCTCGGATATTCTCATGACGATCACGTGACGAATGAGATGGTTACGGATATCGTTCATCCGGATGACATTGAGAAATATCAGCGCGAGTTGGAGGCGGCCAAGAAAAATGGCAAGTCCCTGTTCGAATGCGAATATCGGCTGCGCATGAAAAATGGAGAGTACCGCTGGTTCCAGGGTAGAGGAAAGACGGTTCTTAATGAAGCCGGCGAATCCATCCGGTTTATAGGCTCGATTTCAGATATCAATGAGCTGAAGCTGTCCCAGGAGCGTTTGCAGCACTTGGCATACTACGATGCGCTTAGCGATCTGCCAAACCGGTTGTATCTGCTGGAGGAATTGGAATTGGTCTTCTCCCGTCCCGATGGGAAAGCGGCTCTGTTCTTCGTGGATACGGACAATTTTAAATACATAAATGATACGCTTGGCCACAAATTCGGCGATCGTTTGCTGATAGAAGCCAGCGCTCGTCTCTCCAATATCATTGGAGATGAAGGAATTCTGTTCCGGCTCGGCGGGGATGAATTCGTCATTCTTATGAAGGAAATCGAACGGAAGGAGCGGGCCGTTGAGCTGGCCGATCGGCTGCTGGACGGGTTCAAAACGCCGTTTCATATCAATGACAGCGATCTCTATGTATCCGTGAGCATCGGGATTTCATACTATCCGCAAGACGGGACGAACGCAGAGGAAATACTGAAAAATGCGGACGTGGCCATGTATGCCGCCAAAGAAGCGGGCAAAGGGAAGTACATGATCTTCGATCCTTCATTCCTTCAAGCGTTTAATGAACGGGTCCAACTGGAAAAGTACCTGCGGCAAGGATTACAAAACGAGGAGTTTCTGTTATACTATCAGCCGCAGCTTAGCTTGAAAACCGGCAGAATTATTGGGTTTGAATCGCTGATCCGCTGGAATAGTCCGGAGCTCGGATTCGTATCGCCACTTACGTTTATCAAGGTTGCGGAAGACAGCAGACTGATTATTCCCATAGGGGATTGGGTTATTTTGCAGGCTTGCATGTTTGCCAAGCGGTTACAGGATCAAGGGCACGGACACTATAAAATTGCGGTCAATATTTCGGTGATCCAACTGATTCAGGACAATTTCGTCGATAAAGTAATGGAGTCGCTGGAAATAACGGGGCTTGAACCGGAATTATTGGAACTCGAAATCACTGAATCGACGATTGTGGAGTCGTTTGACCAACTGATCCCGAATCTTTCCTTCCTTAGATCCAAAGGGATTCAAATTGCTCTCGATGATTTCGGAACCGGATACTCGTCTCTCGGGTATCTGAAACAAATGCCGATTACGACGCTGAAAATCGATAAAACTTTTATCGAGCATGTGCCTAACGATGACGATAACCGTTCTTTGGCCCGGGCAATTGTATTGATCGGCAGAAAGATGGGACTCAAGGTCGTGGCAGAAGGCGTGGAAACGGCCCGGCAAATGCAGTATGTCAAACGGGCAAAATGCGATGTAATTCAGGGATACCTTATCAGCAAGCCGCTTCCTGAGAAGGAGGCGATCCGGCTTATCCGGAGTAATCCTGTTTACGACATCGGCGGAAAAACTTCCGCCTTGCAGCATCCTGAATGAGGGAAATTGTATATTTGGGAGCAGGAGGATTCATACAGACTTCTCGGTTTTATCACATCATGTAGGGAGGATCCTCATTGAAAAAAATTATTCTGGATGTAGATACGGGCGTGGATGATGCAATGGCTATCGTCTATGCCGCACACTCTCCCGAGCTGGAACTGATCGGGATTACGACTTGCTTCGGGAATGTTACGGTAGCGGAAGCTACGCGAAATACGCTGGCGGTGCTGGAGAAGCTGGACAAGCCGGTTCCCGTTATAGAAGGAGCCAAGGAAACTCTGCGCCGCGGGGAAAAGGCCCGTTACTCGAGGCATGTTCATGGAGAGGACGGGCTTGGAAACGCACTGAGTACGCCGCCGCAGGGCCAAGCTGAACCGGGAATAGCGGCGGACTATATCATTGATCAGGTAACGCGCTATCCGGGTGAACTGACGATCATAGCGGTGGGTCCGTTGACCAATCTGGCGCTGGCGATTGAAAAGGAGCCGGGAATCGTGACCTTGGTCAAGGAAGTGATCGTGATGGGCGGTGCGGTTACCGTACCCGGCAATGTTACGCCATACGGGGAGGCCAATATTGTGGCCGATCCGGAAGCTGCAGCCGTGGTATTCGGATCTGGATTGCCGCTGACGCTGGTCGGACTGGATGTCACGCTGCAAACGCTGCTGCCGAGAACGCAGCTGGATGCTTGGCGGTCGTCCGGCCGGAACGATGCGATCTTCCTTGCGGAGATGAGCGAGTTCTATATGGAATTTTACGAATCGACTTATCCTGGAAAAGGAGGCTGCGGCCTGCATGACCCGTTAGCGGTAGGGGTTGCCGTGGACCCAAGCCTGGTCCGGATGGAGCTGATGCGGGTAACGGTCGTTACCGAGGGCGAACAAACCGGCAGAACCGTAGGTTCGACGGAAGGCGAACCGAAAATCAGCGTTTGTACCGGCGTTGACGCGGATCGATTCCTGAAGCATTTTACGAGCCGAATTATAGGCGGGGAAGTTTAATATTAAAAGCGCGAGTAGCGGGGGATGCCTCCTGCTACTCGCGCTTTTTTTGTAGAAGATCTAGTCGATGGTTACGTCCGGGTCCGTAAGGAAAGCCGTAATCGGCATGGAAGCGGCGCCGAGCGCGGTGGAGCGGATGCCCAGCTTGGCGAAATCGACATGCGTCTTTTTGCGGTGATACGATAAGCTCCGGCTCTCAATCGTGCGCAGCATGGCATCTTCAAACAACTCGCCGGCCAGCGACAAGCGGTTGCCTATGACGATGAGCTCCGGATTGAGGATGTTGACCAGATTGGCCAGCCCGACGCCGAGTTGGGAGCCGATCTCGTTTAACAGGGAAACGGCGGCAGGATCGCCTTGTTTGGCCGCCTTCATGATGCTCTCCAGATTAGGAGCTTCATCATGTTCATCTAGGGCTGCAGCACGGTCAAGCAAGGCCTTCTCCGAGGCCAGCGTTTCCCAGCAGCCCCGGTTGCCGCAGCGGCAGAGCGGTCCATTTTCCGCAATCGTCATATGTCCTACCTCGCCGGAGAAGTTGGAAGTTCCCCGGTATAACTCCCCGCCAACGATAATTCCTGAGCCGATCCCGACGCCAAGACTTAAGTAAATCAAATTGAGCGAATCGCGGCCGGCACCGTACAGCTTCTCGCCAATCGCTCCGGCGTTCGCCTCATTATCAATATGAATGTTGTCGCTGAATTCCGCCGCCAGGGCGCCTGCCAGATCGACGTTGTCCCAGCCCAGGTTAGGAGCGGAAACGACTCGGTTCTTTTCATTAACGAGTCCGGGAACTCCGATGCCGATCCCGACGATCCCGTAAGGGGACTCGGGGAGCTTTCGTTTAAGCAGCAAAATCGTTTTTCGAACTTGCTCAAGGACCTTCTCTGGAGAGAAGTCCGTTAAAGACACGCTTTTCTCATGGAGGACGTTCCCCTCCAAGTCAACCAAGATAGCCAGCAGATCGCTGACCCGGATATCTATGCCGATGGCGAAGCCTGCATTTTTATTGAATAGTAGCAGCGTCGGCTTACGTCCGCCGCTCGATTCGCCCGGACCGATCTCCGTAACGAGATTGCTGTCGATCAGTTCGGAAACGAGCGAGGAAACGGTCGCTTTATTTAAGCCAATACCGGCTGAAATATCTGCACGGGACAAGGGCTGGCGCTGACGAATGGTGTCCAGCACGATGCTCTTGTTCATTTTTTTAATCAACTGCTGGTCGCCGGTAATTTTCATGATAATCCTCCGTATAGACTTGCTCTTATTTGCCATCATATCATAAAAACAAAAAGGTAACTGAATAACTTAGTTAGTTTACTAGACAAACTAAGTATAACGTGATACGATCTAGTTGAAAAGGGCATGCAGACAAATCTACAGGGCATGCTACTTAAGAAATCATGTTCAAACAATCAGGTTTTCAGCATCCGAGATTGCAACATGTCCGAAATTTGATTTGTTGAACCATCTTTTTAAGGGAGCCCATGAAAGGGCTTACTAAAATCCAAATCATGCAGGGAGGACTCAAAAGTGAGTTATTTCAAGAACATTAGCAAAATTCAGTATGAAGGCGCAGGCTCCAACAACCCTCTGGCATTTAAACATTATAACGAAAACGAAGTCGTACTCGGAAAATCGATGAAAGAACACCTCCGGTTTGCTGTAGCTTACTGGCATACATTCACAATGAACGGTACCGATCCTTTCGGTGCGGCTAACATGATCCGTCCTTGGGAGACTGTATCCGGCCTGGATCTGGCTAAAGAACGCGTAGAAGTTAACTTTGAATTCCTTCAAAAACTCGGCGCTCCTTACTACTGCTTCCATGACGTCGACGTAGCTCCTGAAGGCGCAACTTTGAAAGAATCCAACCAGAACCTCGACGTAATCGTTGCTAAATTGAAAGAAGGCATGAAGGATACGGGCGTTAAGCTGCTTTGGAATACGGCTAACATGTTCTCCAATCCACGTTACGTCCATGGTGCAGCAACAACTTCGAACGCCGACGTATTCGCTTACGCTGCAGCTCAAGTTAAAAAAGGCTTGGAAACAGCAGTTGAACTGGGCTCTGAAAACTATGTGTTCTGGGGCGGACGTGAAGGTTACGAATCCCTGTTGAATACGGATATGGGCCTTGAGCTTGACAACCTGGCAAGATTCTTCCAAATGGCGATTGACTACGCTAAGGAAATCGGCTTCAAAGGCCAATTCCTGATCGAGCCAAAACCAAAAGAGCCTACAAAACACCAATACGATTTCGACGCGGCTACTACAATCGCGTTCCTGCAAAAATACAACTTGCAAGATCATTTCAAACTCAACCTGGAAGCTAACCATGCTACGCTCGCAGGTCACACTTTTGAACATGAATTGCGCGTCGCCCGCTTGAACAACATGCTCGGTTCGATCGACGCCAACCAAGGCGACATGCTGCTCGGCTGGGATACGGACGAATTCCCGACTGATCTGTATTCCGTTACCCTTGCTATGTACGAAATTCTCGAAAACGGCGGCATCGGCTCCGGCGGCGTAAACTTCGACGCTAAAGTAAGACGTACTTCTTTCGAGCCTGAGGATCTGTTCTACGCTCATATCGCAGGTATGGATACTTTTGCGAAAGGCCTGAAAGTGGCTGCAAAAATGAAAGAAGAAAAATTCATCGACGGATTGCTCGAAGAGCGCTATTCCAGCTTCAAATCCGGCATCGGCGCCGACATCGTGTCCGGCAAAGCCAACTTCAAATCGTTGGAAGCTTATGCTCTTGAGCACAGCGACATCCGCAACAAATCGAACCACCTCGAGCTGGTTAAAGCCCGCTTGAACGAGTACATCTTCGGAACAAAATAAGCAATCGGAACGAAACGACTACCGGTGCGATTGATCTTTGATTGAAACAGCAAAAAGGGACGCCTGCCGTCCCTTTTTGTGGTATTTGGCCTGCTTGGTTGGGCACGGCTTAACTGACTAGTTGAATGAAGGGAGAGCGTCACGGATGAAATACGTTATTGGGATTGACCTTGGCACAAGCTCGGTAAAAACGGTGCTAGTGAACAAGGAAGGAGAAATCAAAGGGGAAGCTACGGCTGCGTACCCGCTGATTCAGGAGCGTCCGGGCTACAGCGAGCAGAATCCGGAGGAATGGGTGAACGGAACGGTCGCCTGCCTGAAGCAATTGCTTCAGGAAAACAGCGTTTCGGGGGAAGATATCGAAGGCGTGTCCTTCTCGGGACAGATGCACGGCATGGTTTTGCTGGATGAGCAGAATCATGTGCTGCGCAATGCGATTCTGTGGAACGATACCCGCACGACGAAGGAGTGCCGGGAAATCGAGCAGAAGCTCGGCGGCAAGCTGCTCGACATTACGCGTAATGCGGCCTTGGAAGGATTTACGTTGCCGAAAATCCTGTGGGTGCAAAAGCATGAGCCCGAGCTGTTCGCCAAGGCGGCACGGTTCGTGCTGCCGAAGGATTATCTGCGCTACCGGATGACCGGGCGCGTAGAGATGGAAATCTCCGATGCCGCAGGCACGCTGCTGCTGAACGTTCCGGAAGGGGCCTGGAGCGAGGAAATCGCTCAGGCGTTCGGCCTTCCGGAAGGGTTCTGCCCGCCGCTGGTCGGCAGCACGGAGCAAACCGGCACGCTGCTGCCGGAATTCGCGCAGCAGTGCGGGCTCTCGCCGAACACCCGGGTGTTCGGCGGCGGCGCGGACAATGCCTGCGGCGCGGTAGGCGCCGGCATTGTCCGGAAGGGCGATGCGTTGTGCAGCATCGGCACATCCGGCGTTGTCCTCACGTACGAAGAGGACAAGAACAAGGACTTCGCCGGCAAGGTGCACTTCTTCAACCATGCGCATCCGGGCGCTTTTTACGCCATGGGTGTAACCCTGGCGGCCGGCTACTCGTTGAGCTGGTTTAAGGACTCGCTCGCGCCGGAGCTCAGCTTCAATGAATTGCTGGAGCCGGTCGGCTCGCTGCCTCCGGGCGCGGACGGCCTGTTGTTCACGCCATACCTGGTCGGCGAACGCACGCCGCACGCGGACAGCGTCATTCGCGGCAGCTTCATCGGCTTGTCCGGCACGCACCGCCGCGAGCACCTCGCCCGCGCCGTGATGGAAGGCATCACGTTCTCGCTGGCCGAGTCCGTGGCCTTGTTCCGCGAAGCCGGCATCACGGTCGAACGCGTCATCTCCATTGGTGGGGGTGCCAAGAATCCGGTCTGGCTGCAAATGCAGGCCGACATCTTCGGCACGCCGGTCGTCTCGCTGAAGAACGAGCAAGGCCCGGCCATGGGCTCCGCTATGATGGCCGCTGTCGGCTGCGGCTGGTTCGGCAGCCTGAAAGAATGCGCCGACAAGTTTATCGGCTACGGCAAAACCTACGAGCCGATTCCGGCCAACGTAGAAATCTACGGCCGCCTGTTCAAGCTGTATCAGCAAGTTTATTCCGCCATCCGTTCGCTGAACGAAGGATTGCAGGAATTCCGCGGCTAAACCGGAGGATCGAATAGACAATTAAAAGCGCGAGACCCTTTACGCTGTAAGGGGTCTCGCGCTTTTGACGTTAAAGAGCTGAACTAGGCGCTCTGTTGGATAATTAACTGTATTTTCTACAGTTAATTGACTCGAATTCGGTCATTTTGGATGATTAGCTGTATTTTGTACAGTAAATTTTCATCATTTCTGCGCTTTTCGCTGGGAAGAGCCTAAATTAGCTGTAGGATTTCCAGTTAATTTGCTCGAGACTGGTCTATCGTGCGAAATAACTGTAGATTTTGCAGTTAATTATTAGGGCAGACTGGTTGAAATGCACAGAAAGCTGAGCTTGATGAGTTCGACTAATGATTCCGAGTGATGATTCAGACTGGTAATCCGGTCCAGCAGCGCAGCAAGCAGCACGTTGGCCCGTTCCTGAGACGTTCGGCCAAGTGCATGAATTAGTTACTTTAACTAACTGGTGACCAAACCGCGCGCATTATGCAAACCTCCCAGTAACATTTCATCCTTGAGTACCTATTAGAGTAACTTTTCGGTTGTTCAGAATAATTAACTGTATTTTCTACAGTTAATTGCCCTGAATTCGGTCATTTTGGATGATTAGCTGTATTTTGTACAGTTAATTTTCATCTTTTCTGCGCCTTTCGCTGGGAAGAGCCTAAATTAGCTGTAGGATTTCCAGTTAATTTGCTCGAAACTGGTCTATCGTGCGAAATAACTGTAGATTTTGCAGTTAATTATTAGGGCAGACTGGTTGAGATGTACAGAGAGCTCAGCTTGGTGAGTTCGACTAATGATTCCGAGTGATGATCCAGACTGGTGATCCGGTCCAGCAACGCAATAGCCTGTTCCTCAGTCGTCCCGCCAAGTGCATGAATTAGTTACTTTAACTAACTGGTGACCAAACCGCGCGCATTATGCAAACCTCCCAGTAACATTCCATCCTTGAGTACCTATTAGAGTAACTTTTTGGTTGTTCAGAATAATTAACTGCATTTTCTACAGTTAATTGCCTTGAATTCAAACATTTCAGGTAATTAGCTGTAATATCTACAGTTAATTCTCCACCTTTTTGCCTTTTTCGCTGAAAGAGCCTAAATTAGCTGTAGAATTTACATTTAAATGTCCCGGAGTCGGTTTATCGAGAGAATTAACTGCAGGTTTTGCAGTTAATTCTCCGAGCCGAGCCGGGCTGGGCTAAGCGATGGCGTTACACCTCCGACAGCTGGCCATCCTCGATGTACACGACGCGGTCGCACAGGTCGAGCATACGTTGGTCATGGGTAACCATGACGGCGGCTTTGCCGCGATGCTTGACCTCGTCGGCTAGCATCTGTACGACGTCGCGGCCGCGCTCGGAGTCGAGGCTGGCCGTCGGCTCGTCGGCGAGGATGATCTCAGGGTCGTTCATCCAGGCACGAGCGATGGCCGCACGTTGGCGTTCTCCTCCGGAGAGAGACTCGGGATAGCGGGTCAGCCGGTGGCCTAGTCCGAGACGTTCGAGCAGGGCGTCGGCTTTCTTTTTCGACTCCGCCTTCGGCTTGCCGGCCAATTCCCCAATCAGCAGCAATTGATCTCTGATGGTCAGATAGGGGATCAGGTTGGCGGATTGAAATATGAATCCGATTTTGGCGAGCCGGACATCGTTCAGTTCGGAACCGCTCAGTTTGCTGACATCTTGTCCGCCGATCAGGACTCTGCCCCGAGTCGGGGATAGCAGAGCGCCGGCAATAGAGAGGAACGTGCTTTTTCCGGCTCCGGACGGGCCGACGACAGCCACGAATTCCCCGGCCTTCACCTCTAGCGATACCCGGTCAAGCACCTTGACCTCGGCATCTCCGTCGCCGTACACTTTGCTGACCTGATCGAGCAGCAACTTGCTGTCGCCGTTCGAATCGGAGCGTGCCCAAAACTTCACATCTTGTTCTTTTGTCATCGTGCTCATTATGCAGCCCTCCCAATAGCTTCGATCGCATCTACTTTAGCAACCCGATAAAGCGACAGCAGCGAGCCGGCCACGGCAACGACCAGGAATAGCAGCGCACTGCCGCCGACCAGGCTGAAATTTAATTCAAAAGGCATGCTGTCCGGCAGTACGGCCGAAACGCCGTATGTTAAGGCGATCCCGATGGCCAGACTGAACACGGAAAGAGACAGCACTTGGGCGAGCAGGCTGCGGGCCAGAAATCCCGTCTTTGCACCGATCGCTTTGAGCACGCCGAACTGATTGATTTTCTGAATTGTGATTACGTAAAAGAATACAGCCAGGACAAACGCCGCAATGATAAACAGAAACGCGATCATCATCAGCAGGGAACCTTGTTCTTCCTTGTATCCGGGTATACCTTTGAGAGCCTCGGCTTTACTGATGACATCGACGCCGGATACCTGTGCGCCGACCTCTGCGGCTGTCGAGCCGGAGCCCTTAAAAGCAATGGCGTTAAAAACAACGCCAGCCCCTCCTTCGCCAGCACCATTCACTTCCCCAGTGGCACTTACCTCTCCAGCAGCACTCACAGCGCCATCAGTACTCGCACCACCAGCAGCAGTTGCACCTCCGTCAGCACTCGAATCAGCCGCAGCACTTAGACCTTCTTTAGCACTCACTTCCCCAGTGGCACTTACCTCACCAGCAGCAGTTGCACCTCCGTCAGCACTCGAATCAGCCGCAGCACTTACACCTTCATTAGCACTCACTTCCCCAGCAGCACTTACCTCACCAGTACCACCATCAGCACTCACTTCACCCACAGCACCGCTTCCCCCCATAGCCCGCGGTCCACTCGCTTGCATTGTTTCCCACGCCGCAAAATTCACATGGAGAACGGGCGAGTGGCTGAACGATTGCCCCTCCGAAAAGCCGACGATCGTAAATTGCCGGCCGGAGGTCTGGTCTTCAATGATATCTCCGAGCTTCAAGCCCTCCGCCTTAAAAGAAGAGTCCGCAACGACCTCCTCCGCGGCATCCGCGCCGATCATCCGTCCTTCCGTCACCTTCGGAGCAAGCATACCGTCCGCTTCGACCGCGAAGAAGGTCGCGTCGATTTTTTTAAGCGAACCCGCTTGGGTTACCGCAGACATCTGAACCCCCAACGGTTCAGCCATCGCCGTATCGCTGGCGTCACGATCCGAAGAGTTTACCGCCGCGTCCGCGCCCATAGCCAGTCTAACCTGCTCCAGCGCGTCCCCCGTAAGCGCCGACCGGCTTAACCGGTGATCGCTGTTTTGATCCAGCACCAGATAATCCGCGTTCATATTTTGAATTGAAGAGGCGTTATCGGAGGATAGTCCTTTGGCGAGGCCGGAAACAAACAACACCAGCCAGGCGATCAGAACCATGATTAATGAAATCAGCATATAACGCGTCTTAGAATGCTTTAGTTCACGTAGGGCTAAAAACATCTCTATTCCACTCCAGTCCTGTTATCTATTTTTTCGAGCGAGCGATGACTCGCTGCATCTATAAATATAAACAGGATGTATGAACTGAATATGAACGGAAGCTGAGCCGGCAATGAATCCATTAATGAATCTATTAATGCACTCTATTAATGAATCGGCAGCCGGATGCGGAACTGCGTTCCTTTTCCGGGTTCGCTTTCGACGTGAATTTCCCCGCCATGCATTTCGATGATCTTCTCTACGATCGCCAGTCCCAACCCGCTGCTGCCCTCTTTCCGGTTTCTCGATTTATCGGCCCGGTAGAAGCGCTGGAAAATATTCGGCAGGTCGCTTTCGGAGATCCCGATGCCGGTATCGGCAATTTCCACCGCGATATAATCCTTCCCGTCCGGACGAAGCCGGACCGAAATCGTACCGCCTTCCTCCGTAAATTTGATGCTGTTGGTGATCAGATTGATCCATACCTGATGCAGCAATTTGCTGTCCGCTTGAATAAAGAGCGAAGGCAGATCCATTTTGATCGCCAGCTCTTTTTCACGCCAGCTCCATTCGGTCATGAACAGCACTTGCTTGATTTGGGCCCCTACATCCAATGACCCTTTCTCCAGAATCGTTTCCTCTTTCTCCAGCGAGGCAAGGGTCAGCAGTTGTTTGCTCAATTGCGATATTCTCCGGCTTTCATCCTCAATAATCGAAAGGTAATGCCGGCGCTGTTCCTCCGGCAGATCGGCGGTCAGCAGCGTGTGCGAAAATCCTTGGATCGACGCCAGCGGCGACTGGATTTCGTGAGAGACGTTGGAGACGAATTCCTGGCGCATCGCTTCAAGCTGTTCCAGGCTTTTGGCCATATGGGCGAAATTAACGGCGAGCTTTCCGATTTCATCGTCCCGTTTTACGTCCAGCTTGATGTTGTATTTACCGCGAGCCAGCATTTTGGTGGCCTCCGTCAATTTAACGATAGGCTTGACCATATACCGGGTGCTGAACGCCACCAGAATGATACTAAGCAGAATGGAAACGACAAGGATGATCGCGAAAAAGGTCCGCATTTCCCCGAACTGAACCATAGCGTTAGGACGGAGAAAAAGGGCGTAAGCCGGTTCGCCCGCTCTATGGAGCGGCACGCCGATCGTATTGCGGAGATCGTTGTCGAAGAACCCGGTAATGAACAAACCCGTGGGGAATTCCGTAATTCCATGATACGTCTGACCTTCGAGAACCGACCGGACCGTTCCCGGATCGATCCCGGTTTTCCGGAAGCTTTGCCCGTAAAAAGCATCCTGGCCCTGCTCGTCCACCAAATAAAACTGATATCCGAGCTTTCCGATATGGTCCAGATACGGGGCAAGGGGCAGCTCGCCGTTGTCCTCGTAGAAATGCTTGATTTGCTCGGCCATATGAGCGACCTTACTGTCATTATAAGATTTGAGCTTGTACTGGTAATAAAGGTTGGAGGTCAGAAAAGCGATCGAGCTGCTAAGAATCATCACAAGCACGGTGGTGGCGACGATACGGTGGTAGAGGTTCTTCACTTGGCAGCCTCCAGTTTATAACCCACGCCGCGAACCGTAGTGATCGTAAAGTCGCCGCAGTCCGAGAACCGGTCCCGCAGTCGCTTGATATGCACATCGACCGTTCGGTCATCGCCGGCAAAATCAAAGCCCCAAATATGGGCGATTAGCTCTTCACGCGTAAAAATCCGGTTCGGGTAGCTGGCCAATTGGGACAGTAACTCGAATTCCTTCATGGGGAGCAGCAGCTGTTCTCCTTTGCACAACACTTCATAGCTTTTCCGGTCAATGACCGTATCACCCAGCCGAATCGTTTCCGCGTTTACCATCTGATAGCGCCGGAGCAGCGCCTTGGTGCGAAAGAGCAGCTCCTTCGGCTCAAACGGCTTCGTGACGTAATCATCGGTCCCTACGGCAAAGCCTTGTTCCTTGTCGGACAACTGATCTTTGGCCGTCAGCAAAATGACCGGCACATCATAATCCTCCCTGATTTCTTTACAGAGCTGAAATCCGTCCTTCCCGGGCATCATGACATCTATAATGGCCAGATGAACGGGCCGCGCTTCCAAAATAGCCGAAGCCTCGGTTCCGTCGGCGGCTTCGATGACTCCATAGCCTTCTCCTTGCAAATAATAAGTCAACAACTCCCGGATATGGGGGTCGTCGTCGGCAATTAAAATATGGATCACGGTTTAAGCATCTCCTTGACTGGATTTCTCCTGCTATCTACGAATGATGACAATATATCTTAACTGCGGAAATTATACAATTAAGCAGTTATCCAAAATAATGAAATCACCACTTGGCCACCCGCAGTGCTTGCTTGGTCATGTTATAATTTTGATGATCGGCCGCCTGGCGGAAAGGAGAGAGATATGATCGTAGGAGACATCTACCGAAAATACTTCAAAAACAACCTGTTCATGAAAATCATCCTGTTCTTCTCCGTAGTCATGATTTTGACGATCATTACGTTCTCCTATCTGATGTACCGGGTGATGTCGGAAGCTGCGGTTCAGCGGCAAATGGACGTGCAAAAAAGCGCGTTAGAAAGCGTATCGAATTACATTTCCGGCAAATACGAGTCCGTTCAGCGGATGCTGCGCGACGTCTATCGTGACCGGGAGCTGGCTTATAATATGTCCTATTTTATGGAGCACCCTTATCAGGATTATGTGAAGTACAGGCTGGACCGGTTCTTCAACGATACGGGTTCCCCTACGGACACGGTGCAGTATTTCAGAAATCAGGTCGAGGATGACCCGGATATTTTGAGTCTTATGCTGTACAGCGCGGATATGCAGCAATTATACGCCTATAATAGTTTCAAGCAGTTTAAAATCATATCGACCAACGCTTCACGTTCCTATGTTCCCGATGCGATGTATCTGGAGCAAGAAAGCGGCGTTTCCCTGCCGAACATCTGGATTCGCAAGACGATCGGCATGCCGCAAACGCCGATGTATTCGGTTCGGGTTCCCGTCAATAATAATTTGTCTCTGCGAAACATGGGGCAGCTGGTTGTCTATTTCGACACGAACCGGGTGCAGGAGAGCCTGGAACGTTTCAGCGATAATCTGAAAGGCCAAATTCTTGTCATTTCAAGCAAAGGCGATGTTTTGTTCGATAGTTCGGGCACGTATTACGGACGCGTATATCCTCATTTTGAACAGGTCAATTCCGCGTATGACAATGGGATGATAGCCGATGGTCTGATCGTCACCAAACTGATTCAAAATCAGGGCGGGTTCACTGTCCTCAGCACGATTCCGAAAAATGAGCTTGCCAAAACTTATCGCGGCATCCGGAACACGATCTTGACGATCAGTTTAATTTGTATCTTGGTGGCGATTATCCTGCCGTCCCTGTTTATCAGCAACTTTGCCAAACGGACCTATGGGATTGTCCGCTTTACGCGCAAAGTAAGAAACGGCGATTTGTCGGTGCGCATCGAAGACGACCGTGATGATGAGCTCGGGCTCATCTCCAAGAGCTTTAACAGTGTGCTCGATAATTTAAACCTGTATATAAACCGGGTCTATAAAGCTGAAATCAAGCAAAAGCAATCCGAATTGAAAGCGCTGGAATCCAGGGTCAACCCTCACTTTTTGTATAACACGCTGGAAGTGATCCGCATGCGCGCCGTTTCGCAGGGAGCGAACGATGTAGGCGAAATGATCTACAGCCTGTCGATGCTCTTCAAAAACTATGTGCAGCAAAAGCGGAACTACACGCTAAAGGATGAACTGGAAGCATGCCGCATGTATCTGGAGCTGTTTCGGATCCGCTATAAGGATAGGCTTGCGTATGAAATACAATTTGACAAAGGGCTTGAAACCAGACCGGTGATGAAAATGGCGCTTCAGCCGATCATCGAAAATTACATCGTCCATGGACTGCGGACAGACCGGGACGATAACTTCGTCTCGATTTCCGTATTTCCTTCCGATGGAGGATTAGCGCAAGCAAAGGTAGAGGACAACGGGCGAGGAATTTCCCCGGCCAGGCTGGAAGAAATTAATCAGGGGCTTCAGAAGCCCGATGAATACTCGGAATCTTTCGGCCTGCGGAGCATTCACGAAAGGTTGAAGCTGCTGTACGGGGATGCTTATGGGGTGGAAGTACACAGCGAAGAGGGGAAAGGCACGACTGTAATCGTGAATTTTCCTGAGCTAGAGGAAGGTGACCGGAATGTATAAAGTATTTCTTGTGGATGATGAACCGTTTATCATCGAAGGATTGTACGATATCGTGGATTGGGCCCAGCTCGGTATGGAGATCGTCGGCCAGGCCGAGAATGGGAAAGCCGCTCTTCAGGCATTGCACGAAAAGCCGGTAGACATTCTGATTACCGACATTTCGATGCCGGAAATGACCGGTCTGCAACTGATCCGAGAGGCGCGTAAGTTCAAGCCGGCTTTGAAGGTGATCGTGTTAAGCGGGTATGACGAATTTGCCTATTTGAAAGAAGGCATGGCGTTAGGCATTGAGAATTACTTACTGAAACCGATCAATCTGGAGGAGTTCCGCGGGACCTTGGCGAGCGTCCGCGACAAGCTTGAAGTGTCCCGGAGCAATGAGGCCTTGAACGAATATAGCATCCGTATTTTGCGGGATAATGTCATGCACCGCTGGGTGTACAATCAAATCGGCACGCTGGAATTCAAAGAGAGAGCCGACCTGCTCGGGATCGACATCGACAAGCCGCTGGTGCTGATTTCGCTGCTGCGGTTCAGGCTGAACTCCACAGGCGCCTTTGATCTGGTCGAACGGGAGCTTAGCGGTGATCCAAGCGTGATCCCGTTCCGTAACAATGATAGCGATATTGTGCTGCTGCATCATTTTGAGGATTCAGGGCAGGGTAAACAAGAGGTGCAAGCGAGAATCGACCGCCTTACTTCTATTTTGTTCTCCTTTCAGCCCCAAATCTCCCTTGGCAGTGTAGAGAACAGGGATACGGGCGCTTCGCTCAGCTATGAAAATGCGAAGAAGGCCCAAGAGTATTTCATGATTTTTCCGGAGAAAAACGTCATCAGCTACGACGAACTGAACGCCCGTTCTGCGACCACCGCCGAGGCGTCTTCCTTTGATTGGAACGAAAGCTCGAGACTGCTGCTTGCTCGGGACAAAGAGGGACTTTTCGCATTAATCGACCGGCAGTTCACCTCCCTTGGCGAATCGGGTGCTGCGTCCCCGGCACTGCTTCAGGAAGTAGCCCTGGAGTGGATGATCCGCATTAAGCTGGAATTGCAGGAAATTCGCCATTCCGAAGACGTCGGATTGTTTTCGGGCGGATTTGAACAGATCCAATCGGCAACCACGGTGGAAGAGCTTGCAGCCATTGTGAAACAAACCGCAGCGGCGGTCATGGAGGCCATGACCCGGGATGTGAAGAGTCCGGTCGTACAGCAGGTGCTGAACACGATTCAGAATTCCTACAACCAGGATCTCTCGCTGAAGACGCTGGCGAACACGTACAAGATCCATCCGGTTTATTTGGGTCAGCTGTTTCATAAAGAAGTAGGCGAATCGTTCACCGAGTATATCAACCGTTACCGGATCGACAAAGCCAAGGAAATGCTGAAGACGACACATCAGAAAGTACATGAAATCGCCCGTAATGTCGGGTACTGGGAAACTGGATATTTTTACAAACAATTCAAAAGGTATGTCGGTGTATCCCCCACGGAATTTAAAGGGTTAGGCTAGCATTTTTCTGCTGGCCGACTCTTTTCTTTATTTTGAACCATGATTTATTTATTTTCACTTCTATTTGAAAATGCTTTCATGATTTACAGTAAATATAGATTCATTGCTTCTACATCAAAGGGAGGTTATACCTGAATGAACAAAAAAAGAAAAAGCTTCTCCTTGTTACTGATTTCATTGGTTGCGCTTTCACTGATTGTTAGCGCTTGCGGCGGTAACAAAGCCGACAATTCGGCGGCGAAGGGTAATTCGGGAAAGTCCGAAAAACCAGTTGAACTGATCTGGTACACGATCGGCGCTCCGCAAAAAGACCTTAAACGCGTAGTGGATGAAGTCAACAAGTACACCTTGGAAAAAATTAATGCCACCATCGACATGAAAATGATCGACTTCGGCGATTACACGCAAAAGATGCAAGTCATGGCTGCTTCCGGCGAGCCGATGGACATCATGTTCACAAGCTCCTGGGCTTTCGATTACGTTCAAAATGCGCGGAAGGGCGCTTTTATGGAATTGGATGACCTGTTGAGCAAATACGGAAAAGGGATCACGGATACATTGGACCCGGCCTTCCTGGAAGGCTCCAAGGTTGACGGACATAACTACGCGATTCCTGCCAACAAAGAACTCCCGGCTCAAGAAGTATGGCGTTTCAACAAAGAGTTGCTCGACAAATACAATCTGGATATAAGCAAGGCGACAACGATGGAAAGCCTGGAGCCGATGCTCAAGACAATCAAGGAAAACGAACCGGGCATTACTCCATACGCGATGTTAAAGGATTTCATGCCGGTTATGCCATTTGACTATGTCATCGAGAAAATGCCGATGGCCGTGTATATGGATACGAAGGATTACAAGGTAGTCAATATCCTTGAAACTCCGGAAGCGAAATCGACGCTGGAAACCGTCCGCAAGTTCTACCAGGCGGGTTATGTTTCTCCGGAAGTAGCAACTACGACATCTGTAGACGATCTGTATAAATCCGGCAAATGGTTCATGGACCGCGCTGCAACGCAGCCGTTGGCCGATAACCTCTGGTCCGCAAGCTACGGTTATCCGGTAGTTTCGACACCAGCCAGCCAACCGTACATTTATAACTGGTCCGTAATGGGCTCCATGCAAGCTATTTCCGCTAACTCCGAGCATCCGGAGAAAGCTATGGAATTCCTGAACCTGTTGAACACGGATTCTTATCTGCGCAACCTGATCGACTCGGGTATTGAAGGCGTTCATTACGAAAAAGTGAATGACAACACGGTCAAAAACCTGGCTGATGCCAAAAATTACGACATGCCTACATTCTCGCTCGGCAACGTTATGATCACTTACCTGAATGAAGGAGACCCGGAAAATAAATGGGACGAATTCAAGAAATTTAACGCATCGGGCATTAACGCTCCACTGCTTGGCTTCAACTTCGATACTTCCGCGGTAACGAATGAAATCGCGGCTGTGCAAAACGTGAAGGAAGAGTTCTGGTCTTCCCTGATGACCGGTACGGTAGATCCGAACGAATATCTGGCAAAAGCAAACGAGAAATTCAAAGCAGCCGGACTCGACAAGATCATTGCCGAAGCGCAAAAACAAATCGATGAGTGGAGAGCCGCTAACAACAAGTAATCAAGCTTCATGAGGCTTAGGAAGATCGGGCGGGTGAAGATCCTAACGCCCGATCTTTTTTACACTCGTCAGGTTTTCATTTTAGCGATCAGGAGGGATTTGCATGAAAATGGTAGGCGGATTTTTTCGCGATATCATCAAAAATAAAGTGTTGCTGCTCATGGTTCTGCCGGGTGCATTGTGGTTCCTCTTCTTCTCCTATATGCCGATGTTCGGTACGATTATAGCCTTTAAGCAATACCGCTTCAGCCGGGACGGCTTCTGGGCGAGCATCGTCAACAGCAAATGGGTGGGCTTGGACAACTTTAAGTTTTTATTTAGTACGAACGATGCCTATATCATCACGAGAAACACCTTGCTCTACAATGTCGCGTTCATTATTATCGGCTTGATTCTATCCGTACTGATGGCCGTGGTGCTCAGTGAGATCGCCAACAAAAGACTGGCCAAAGTATATCAGACCGGCATGTTCCTTCCCTATTTTCTGTCTTGGGTTATCGTCGGTTATTTCGCATTCAGTTTCCTCAGCTCCGAGCGCGGGCTGCTCAACCAAGTATTCAAGAGCTTAGGCTGGGAGTCGATGCAGTGGTATAACGATCCTAAAGTCTGGCCTTATATTCTTATTCTCGTGTATTTGTGGAAAGCGGTTGGTTATAACAGCGTAGTCTATCTGGCTGCAATTATGGGGATCGACAAGTCGCTTTACGAAGCGGCCATGATCGATGGCGCAAGCAAGTTCCAGCAAATCCGCAACATTACGATTCCGTTGCTCACCCCGATCATCACGATCATGACGCTGTTGGCCGTCGGCAAGATCTTCTATGCGGACTTTGGGTTGTTCTATCAGGTTCCGCGGGATTCCGGCACCCTGTATTCGGTCACGAACGTTATCGATACGTATGTATATCGCGGACTCAAAACGACCGGCGAGATCGGCATGAGTACGGCGGCAGGTCTGTATCAATCCGTCGTAGGCTTTGTTCTGGTCATGACCTCGAATTATATCGTACGCAAATTTGACAAGGACAGCGCCTTGTTCTAATCCACCGGAAGGAGTGAGTAACATGTCTGCGAGAACCTATAAAGTACGTGATTTTCATCGGCTTTCAACGCCTTGGAATGTGATATTCAATCTCTTTGCCGGTATTTTCGCTTTTCTGTGCGTATTTCCGTTTCTGTTCGTCGTCATTATTTCTTTTACGGACGAAAACGCGCTGGCGAGAGACGGCTACAAACTGATCCCTGCCGGGTGGAGCCTGGAAGCCTACCGCTACGTGTTCCAAACCGGGGATACTTTGCTTCGGTCCTACGGGGTTACGATATTCGTGACCGTGGTAGGTACGATTGTCAGTTTGTTGTTCATCTCCTTTTATGCCTATGCCATTTCGCGTAAAAGCTTTAAATACCGCAATTTTTTCGCCTTCTTTGCTTTCTTTACGATGCTGTTCAACGGCGGTCTGGTACCGACATATATTATCGTGACGCAAATGCTGTCGCTTAAAGATTCGGTCTGGGCTCTGATTTTGCCGCTGGCGGTCAACGCCTTCTATATCATGATTCTGCGTACGTTTTACAGTACAAGCGTTCCCGACGCGATTATCGAATCCGGGAAAATCGACGGAGCGGGAGAATTCCGGATTTTTCTCAAACTCGTATTGCCGCTATCCCTTCCCGGCTTGGCAACCATCGGGTTGTTCAGCACCTTGGGGTATTGGAACGACTGGTTTAACGCGTTGTTGTACATCGACAATCCGAATCTGGTTCCGCTTCAATCGATGCTGATGCGTATCGAAACCAGCATGCAGTTCATTTTGCAAAATTCGCAAAACAGCTCTTTGAGTCTTGAGGCGCTGCGTTCATTGCCGCAGGATACGTCGCGGATGGCTATGGTAGTACTGGCGACGGGGCCGATCATTTTTGCATATCCGTTTTTCCAACGTTATTTCATTCAAGGTCTTACGGTAGGGGCAGTTAAAGAATAGGATCATTTGGAGGAGAGAGTGGAAACCATGATCTATAAAGACAAGACTAAACCGATACAGGAGCGGGCGGAGCATTTGCTCAGCCTGATGACTTTGGAAGAAAAGGTCGGCCAGTTGATCCAGCCGTTCGGCTGGCAGACTTATGAGCATATAGACGGAAAAATAGAGCTGACGGAAAGCTTTAAGAAGCAAGTGGCGGACGGAGGCGTCGGGTCGTTATATGGCGTGCTTCGCGCCGACCCTTGGACGGGAGTGACCCTGGAGAGCGGATTATCTCCCCGCCAGGGCGCCGAGGCGGTCAACGAGATTCAGCGGTATGCGATTGAGCATTCCCGGCTCGGCATTCCGATTCTGATCGGGGAAGAATGCTCTCATGGGCATATGGCCATCGGCGCCACCGTATTCCCCGTGCCGTTGTCGCTCGGCAGTACCTGGAACGTGGATTTGTACCGGGAGATGTGCCGGGCCGTGGCCTTGGAAACCCGCAGTCAGGGCGGGGCGGTGACCTACTCTCCCGTGCTTGACGTCGTCCGGGATCCCCGCTGGGGCCGGACGGAGGAATGCTTCGGTGAGGATGCTTATCTGATCGGCGAAATGGCGGTGGCCTCGGTGGAAGGACTGCAGGGAAGCAGTCTGGACAGCGAAGACAGCGTTGCTGCCACCTTGAAGCATTTCGTAGGCTATGGCAGCTCCGAAGGCGGCCGCAATGCCGGGCCGGTCCATATGGGACGGCGCGAGCTGCTCGAGGTTGACCTGCTTCCGTTCCGCAAAGCCGTGGAAGCGGGAGCGGCTTCGATCATGCCGGCCTACAACGAAATTGACGGTGTGCCTTGCACGACCAACACGGAATTGTTGGACGGTGTCCTTCGCGGCGAGTGGGGCTTTGACGGCATGGTCATTACGGACTGCGGCGCCATCGACATGCTGGCATCCGGCCATGACGTGGCCGAGGACGGACGGGATGCCGCCGTTCAGGCGATTGAGGCAGGCATCGATATGGAGATGTCCGGCGAGATGTTCGGCAAGCATCTGCTTGATGCGGTCCGGTCCGGCCGGTTGGCTGAGGCTGTGGTGGACCAGGCTGCCAATCGCGTACTCACGCTGAAGTTCAAGCTGGGGCTGTTCGAACAGCCTTATGCCGACCCGGACAAGGCCGAGCAAGTGATCGGCAGCGCCGAACATGCCCAATTGGCCCGGAAAATCGCGGGGGAAGGCATCGTGCTGCTAAAGAATGAAGACGGCGTGCTGCCATTGTCGAAGTCGGCTGGGACCATCGCCGTTATCGGCCCGAACGCTGACGTTGGATATAACCAGCTTGGCGATTATACTTCGCCGCAGCCGCGGTCGAAAGTCACGACCGTGCTCGGCGGTATCCGCAGCAAGCTGGGCGCGGAACCGGAGCGGGTGCTGTATGCCCCGGGATGCCGTATCAAAGGCGATTCCAAAGAAGGCTTTGAACTTGCTTTATCCTGTGCGGAGCAGGCCGATACGGTCGTAATGGTCGTCGGCGGTTCCAGCGCCCGGGACTTTGGCGAAGGAAGCATCGACTTGAAGACGGGGGCTTCCAAAGTGACCGGAAATGCGGAGAGCGACATGGATTGCGGCGAAGGCATCGACCGCTTGTCCCTGAAGTTGTCGGGAGTCCAATTGGAACTGATTCAGGAAATCCATAAATTGGGCAAACCGCTGATCGTGGTGTATATCAATGGACGGCCGATCACTGAACCTTGGATCGACGAGCACGCGGACGCCATTGTGGAGGCCTGGTATCCGGGCCAAGAAGGCGGACATGCGATCGCCGACGTGTTGTTCGGTGACATTAATCCGTCCGGCCGCCTGACGATTTCGATTCCGAAGGATGTCGGTCAGCTTCCGGTTTACTATAACGGCAAGCGTTCGCGCGGCAAGAGATATCTGGAAACCGATTCGCAGCCGCGTTATCCGTTCGGATATGGCCTTAGTTATACGGAATTTAAATATGAGAACCTGAGCATCGGGGCGGACTCTATTCTTCCGAACGGATCGGCAAAGGTAACGGTAGAAGTGACTAATACCGGCGACCGGTCCGGTGCAGAAGTTGTTCAAATGTACGTAACTGACGTAGCCAGCGTCGTGACGAGACCGGCCAAGGAATTGAAGGGCTTCCGCAAGGTAGAACTCGCGCCGGGTGAATCCCGGCGGGTGGAGTTCACCGTCGGAGCGGAAGAGCTGCAATACATCGGCCGGGATTACAAGCCGGTCGTGGAACCCGGGGAATTCATAATTCACGTCGGAAGCCATGTGAATGAGACGCTGAGCGCCAAGCTGATCGTACGGGAGGGTTAAAGCTATGGAACGGATCAAACGGTTTATCCGGGAGCTGGCCGATGTGCAGTGGCTGGAGCAATCGGAACTGAGAGAGTGGGAAATCACGACCTCCGAATATCGGCTTCCCGGGCAGTATTCCGAGGAAATGAACTATCCGGAGGGACAGCATTTTGAGCGGTTCCCCAGCACGCAAGGGACAACGTATTTCTTCCGGATGACGCTTGAGGTTCCGGAATCGTGGCAAGGCGGCCATACCGGGCTCGTATTTGCTTCCGGTGGCGAAGGTTTGCTGCGCATTAACGGGAAATCGTACCAGGGCCTGGACCGGAATCATACTTTCGTAACCTTGCCTGCCGGGTCGGGAGATCATCCGCTGGAGCTGGAGATCGAACTGTTCGATCCGATTCCCGAACCGGTGGATCCTCTGAACCGTCAAGCGGTGATTCAGCCGCCGATTACATCGATCGACAGCAGGCTGGTCCTGGTCAATCGCCCAGTGCAAAGCTTAATGTACACGGCAACCGTAATCCGCGACTCGGCCGTGCTGCTGCCGGAACAGGATTTCCGGCGCACTCGCTTGATCGAGGCGCTGCATGCCGCGATGGACGAATTTGTTCCCTTGGATCTTGCGGCGATTGCTGAAGGGCAGGCTATCACGGAACTGGAACAGCGGCTCCGGGAACGGGTGAAGAGCATAGGGGGATCTGCCGAAGGCTTGATCCATATGGTCGGCCAATCCCATATCGATATCGCTTGGTTGTGGCCGGCGAGGGAAACGGTGCGCAAGGCGAGCCGGACGTTTTCGACCGTCGACGCCCTGATGCGCGAGTATCCGGAGTACCGCTATACGCAGAGCCAGCCGCAGTTGTTCGCCTATTTAAAGGAGAACGACCCCGAGCTGTACGAACGGGTGAAGCAGCGCATCAAAGAAGGCCGCTGGGAACTCGTCGGCGGCATGTGGGTTGAACCGGATTTGAATTTGCCTAGCGGGGAATCGCTGATGCGGCAAATGCTGTACGGACAGACTTTTTATCAGGAGGAGTTCGGCATGACGTCGGAGATTGAATGGCTGCCCGATACGTTCGGCTACTGCGCTTCACTGCCTCAGATTTTACGTCATGGCGGCGTGCGTTACTTCATGACGACCAAGCTGGGCTGGAACGACACGAACGTGTTCCCGTACGATCTGTTTCACTGGGTCGGGATTGACGGAACGCCGATGCTGTCCTATTTGAATCATGGAGTCAACGAAAATACGCTCCCTAAAGATATTCACGATCACTGGCAATCTTATCGGGAGAAAGCTGCGCACCCGGAACAGATGCTGCTGTACGGCCACGGCGACGGAGGAGGAGGCGTAACCCGCGAGATGCTGGAATATAATGATCGGGCCGAGCTTATGGTCGGACAGCCTTCCAGCGAGTACAGTACCGCGGCCGAGTTCTTTGCCGGAATCGATGCGGCGCAGCCGGAGCTTCCGGCCTGGCACGGCGATCTTTATCTGGAGCTGCACCGCGGCACCTACACGACGCATGGCCGCAACAAGCGGAACAACCGCAAAGCGGAAATATTGTATCGCGAGGCTGAGGTGTGGAATACGCTGGCGGCTCCGGTTATGCAGGAAGAGCGTGCTGACGCAATCCGGAATGACTTGAATGAAGGCTGGAAGCTGATTTTACTGAATCAGTTCCATGACATTATTCCGGGGTCGGCGATCACCGAAACCTATGAGACATCGGAAAAAGAATATAGAGAAATTTTCGGCAAAGGCAATGCCGGGTTGTCACAGGGTCTGGAGTCTCTGGCCGGAGAGGTGGCGACGGCGGGTGAGGGTAAGCCTTATATCGTCTTTAACAGCCTGGGCTGGTCCCGGGATGCGGCGATTTCCATCCGCGACCACGGGCTTGACGGCACCCTTAGTGCATATGACGAGAACGGCGCTCAACTAATCCTGGATGGCGCCTCTGGAGTACAAGGCGAAGATAACGCGGTCCGGGTTCACGTACCCGGAATTCCGGCCTTCGGCTACAAGACGATTTGGCTGCGGAGCGAAGCTAAACAGGAACAGATGCCGGGATCGTCTGCCCGGGAGAAAACATTTCCAAGCGAGTGGGAAACGGAGTGTTACCGGTTGAAATTCAATAATCGCGGCGAAATCGTCAGTCTTTGGGATAAAGACGCCGACCGGGAAATTGTCCAATCGGGCGAAGCCGCGAACCGGTTCCATTTCTTCCATGACCGGCCGACGCTTTGGGATGCCTGGGATATCGACAGCCGCTATGAGCAACAGCCGGCCGGTCAGGCGAAACTTCTGGAAAGCAGCGTGATAGCGGTCGGAGCCGTGCAGGATGTGCTTCGGTTCCGCTGGAGCATCGGGCAATCGGAGATTACACAGGATATGATCCTGTATCATAACGACCGGCGGATCGATTTTAAGACCAAGGTAAGCTGGAACGAAGCCCACAAGCTGCTCAAAGTCGGCTTCCCGAGCGATGTCGTCACGGATAAAGCGACCTACGAAATTCCATTCGGCGCATTGGAACGGGTTACGCACCGAAATACGAGCTGGGAGCAGGCGCAATACGAAGTCTGCGGACATCGCTTCGTTGATGTATCCGAGCGTGGCTACGGCGTCAGCCTGCTGAATGACTGCAAGTACGGCTACGACGTGCAGGGCAGCACGATTCGCCTGTCCTTGCTGCGCGCGCCGAAATGGCCGGACGTCACCGCCGATTTGGGCGATCATGAATTTACGTATTCGCTCTATCCGCATACCGGGGATTGGCAATCGGCGCATACGGTACGCGCTGCGGCGGAACTGAATCTGGATCCGGTGGTCATTGCCGCCGAAGCCCGTGCAGGTTCGTTGCCTCCGGTGCACTCGCTGATCGGCTTTACGGGCGAGCATGTCGTACTCGATACGGTCAAACCGGCCGAAGACGGCAGCGGCGTGATTCTCCGCTTCTATGAATCGTCCGGCGGGCGCGAACGCGTGGAGTTGAACTGGAATCAGCCTCACGGCGGTGTATTCCTGTCCGACGCACTGGAGCGGGAGGTTGAGCCGCTGAGCGCCGCGGCGGGGCCGATCAAGCTGGACTTTGCCCCGTATGAGATCAAAACACTGAAGATAAATAAGGAGTCGATAGCCCATGGAACAATTTAGACTACCGAAAATACCGATGCCGAAGCTGGAGCTTCCGCAGGCCGTTCAAGACGTGATTGCCGACGCCGAAGTGAAGCTCGCCCATCGTCCCAAGCTGCTGCAATTATTCAAGAACTGTTTTCCGAATACGCTGGAAACGACAACCAAGCTGATGGAGGACGGAACGACTTTTGTCATTACCGGCGATATTCCGGCTTCCTGGCTGCGCGACTCGGTAGAGCAGGTGATTCACTACGTGCCGCTGGCCAAGGAAGATGCCGATTTGCAGCGGATTATCGGTGGCCTCATCAAGCGCCATATCCAGTACATTCATATCGATCCTTACGCCAACGCGTTTAACGAAACGGCGAATGACTGGCACTGGAACACGACGGATGTGACGGAAATGTCCCCTTGGGTATGGGAGCGCAAGTTCGAAATCGACTCGCTGTGCTTCGTCGTCCGGTTGGCCTATAAGTATTGGAAGGAAACCGAGCGGACCGACATTTTCGATGCCGGCTTCAAAGCAGCGATGCGGCGGATTTACGACGTGTTCAAAACCGAGCAGCATCATTTCGAACAATCGCCGTACCGTTTCTCCCGGAACAACGGAATTCCTGAAGATTCACTGCGCAACGGCGGTCTCGGCATGCCGGTTAATTACACGGGAATGATCTGGTCGGGCTTCCGCTCCAGCGACGACGCTTGCGATTTCCACTACAACATTCCGGGCAATATGTTCGCTGTGGTGGCACTGCGCCAAATGCAGGAATTTGCGGAGTGGGTGTTCCGCGATATGGATTTCCTGGCTGAATTGAAGGAATTGGAGTTCGAGGTCGATCACGGGATCAAGCTGTACGGTATCTACCGCCATCCTGAATTCGGGCCGATCTACGCCTACGAAACCGACGGCTTCGGCAACTACTGCCTGATGGACGACGCGGGTACGCCGGGTCTGATGTCCATTCCGTATCTCGGCTATGTGACCGCGGACGATGAAATATATCAAAATACGCGGCGTTTTGCGCTCAGCAAGGAGAATCCGTTCTACTTCGAGGGGAAAGCCGCCAAGGGTATCGGAAGCCCGCATACGCCGAAGGATTATATCTGGCATATGGCCTTATCGATGCAAGGCATCACGGCGCAGACCAAGGAAGAGAAGCTGGAGATGATCGCGATGCTGGAGGCGACCGACGCGGATACCGGCTACATGCATGAGGGCTTCCATGCCGACGATCCGCACACTTTTACACGCAAGTGGTTCGCCTGGTCAAACAGCCTGTTCTCGCAGCTCGTGTACCGGGCCATGCAGGAAGGCATTTTGTAAGCAAGCAGGTTTGCTATAGGCTATTACGGGCCATTACCTGACCAGATCCCGAATTACAATAAAGCGATTTGAGCTTGATAAATAACCTTTCTATAAAAAGGAGACCTGATCATGAGCAAAATTATTGGCGAATCCCTGAAAAATATTCCTTGGCAAGAGAAGCCGGAAGGCTTGAACGCGCCGGTTTGGCGTTATTCCGCAAACCCGATCATCGAACGTCACGCGATCCCGAATTCCAATAGCGTATTCAACTCCGCAGTCGTACCTTTTGAAGGCGGGTTTGCCGGCGTATTCCGCTGCGACTCTAGATCGGTGAGCATGGATATTTTCGCCGGATTCAGTGACGACGGCGTGAATTGGAACATCAATCACGATCCGATTCAATTCGAAGGCGACGAAGAAATTATTAAACGGGAATACCGTTATGATCCGCGGGTATGCAAGATTGGAGACCGCTACTACATCACTTGGTGCAACGGCTATCACGGTCCGACGATCGGCATTGCGTATACGACCGATTTCAAAACGTTCCATCAGCTGGAGAATGCCTTTTTGCCGTATAACCGCAACGGAGTACTGTTCCCGCGCAAAATCGGAGATTACTATGCTATGGTCAGCCGTCCGAGCGATACGGGCCACACGCCGTTCGGAGATATTTTCTACAGCGTAAGCCCGGACCTCACGTTCTGGGGGAAACACCGCTATGTGATGGGTACGATCGGCGGAGACGAGTCTGCATGGCAATCCAAAAAAATCGGTCCCGGACCGGTTCCGATCGAAACCGACAAAGGCTGGTTGCTGATTTATCACGGCGTTATTAATACCTGCAACGGATTCGTTTACCGTATGGGCTGCGCGCTTCTGGATATCAATGAGCCTTGGAAAGTGCTTGCCCGTTCCCGCAACTACATTCTCGGCCCGGAAACGCTGTACGAGTGCGTAGGAGACGTGCCGAACGTAACTTTCCCGTGCGCCGCATTGACCGATGCTGACACCGGCCGCATTGCCATCTATTACGGCTGCGCCGATACGGTGACGGGAATCGCCTTCACGACCGTGGATGAGTTGCTCGACTACATGGAAAAGTATCCGTTGGAAGCACAAGCATAAGTAAAGCCATAAACAACGCCAACGATTATTGAAATGAATAGGAATCAGCGACGGGCCTATTCGAAACAGGGAGCCGCTATCCTGCTTCGCTCGAAGCGAGGGTGGCGGTTCTTTATTCCTCGAGCCGGTTCCGGTCCAGGTGGATAGGGCGTGACTAACCCGATTGCATGCCTATCTTTAATTTTTCTATCTATATCTTTAGTTTCGCTCCTATATGAAACCGGGCCGATACGATAAATTAGTGAGGAATGACCTGACTTTTAATATAATCTACGATTCAAATAGAGAAGAAAGCGGGGAATCAACGCATGGACAAGAAAAGAACAGCGCATATCATTTCCCACACGCACTGGGACAGAGAATGGTACCTGCCTTACGAGAAGCATCATGTCCGGCTCGTGGCGCTGGTGGACGCGCTTCTGGACAAACTGGACCAGGGCGGAGAGTTCAAGAGCTTCTATCTGGACGGGCAGACAATCATCTTGGAGGACTATCTCCAGGTCCGTCCCGAGAATAAAGAACGGCTGGAGACCCATATCCGGGAAGGCCGTATTTTGATCGGGCCATGGTATATTTTGCAGGATGCGTTCCTGACGAGCGGCGAAGCGAATGTACGCAACATGCAGATCGGCCATCAGGACGCCAAACGGTACGGGGAGCCTGCCAAGATTGGTTATTTCCCCGATACGTTTGGACTTGTCGGTCAAACGCCGCAGCTGATGAAGCAGTCGGGGATTGACAATGCCTTTTTCGGGCGCGGCGTAAAGCCGACGGGCTTTAACAATACAGTATCCGACGGCGGGTATGAGTCTTCTTTCTCGGAGCTTATCTGGGAAGGGCCCGATGGCTCGAAGGTGCTCGGCATTCTGTTTGCCAACTGGTATTCGAACGGCAACGAGGTACCGACTGACGACGAGGAAGCCAAGGCGTTCTGGGACCGCAAGCTGGCGGATGCGGAGAAATACGCCTCCACCGGGGAACTGCTGTTTATGAACGGCTGTGATCATCAGCCGATCCAGCTCGATCTGCCGGAGGCGATCGAAACGGCTTCCCGGTTGTACCCGGACACGGAGTTTGTCCACTCCAGCCTGCCGCAGTATTTGCAGTCGCTGGAAGGGGCGCTAGACCGGGATTTATCCTCCGTGAAGGGCGAACTGCGCAGCCAGCGCACAGACGGCTGGGGGACGCTGGTCAATACGGCTTCGGCCCGGGTGTACCTGAAGCAAATGAACCAGGAAGGTCAGACCTTGCTTGAAAAAGTAGCCGAACCGCTGGCCTCGTTTGCGCATCTGCTGGGCAAGGAATACCCGCATCACCTGTTTACCTATGCCTGGAAAACGCTGATGCAGAACCATCCGCACGACAGCATCTGCGGCTGCAGCGTGGATGAAGTGCACCGTGAAATGGTCACTCGTTTCGCCAAAAGCCGCCACGTCGCCGAGTCCGTCATCGACGACAGCAAGCAGGTAATCGCCGAATCGATCGATACTTCGGGGTTCGCCGCATACGGCGAAGATCCGCTTCCTTTGGTCGCGATGAATACGACCGGCTGGGCTCGTACCGGCGTGATTTCGGTGGAGCTGGATGCCGCCCGCTTGTATTTGCGGGAAGGCTTTACCCTGGAGGAAACCGCCCGCCGGATGAAGGAGGCCGATTTGTCCGGCCGCGTTCTGATCGATGAAGCCGGGAATAAGGTCGCTTGCACCGTGGAAGACTTGGGACTCCTGTTCGGATATGATTTGCCGGACGACAAGTTCCGCCAGCCTTACATGTGCCGCCGGGTCCGGATCACGTTCCAGGCGGAAGACGTTCCGGCACTCGGACTCCGTACCTACGCATGGGTACGCCGGGAGGAGGCAGCGTCCGGTTCCATTCCTCAGAACGCGGGGTCACTGCTGACCGGCCACCATGTTATGGAGAATACCGCGATTAAGATTGAGATTGCGGAGGACGGCTCCTTTGCGCTGATCGACAAGAAGTCGGGCCGCAACTACCGGGACCTCGGCGTTTACGAGGATACCGGGGATATCGGCAACGAATATATGTACCGTCAGCCGGAAGGCGAGAAAGCGTTGACCACGAAGGGGCTGGCCGCGCAAATCCGGGTGGTGGAGGATACGCCGTACCGCGCATCCATCGAGATCCGCCACCATTGGGAAATTCCCGCTTCCGCGGACGACACGCTGGATGCGGAGCAACGGGCGCTCGTATATTATCCGGAACGCAAGGCACAGCGCAGCAAGCGCCTCGTTCCATTGGAGATCACTACCGTTCTCTCATTGGAGAAAGGCGGAAAAGGGCTGCATATCGAAAGCAGCCTCGATAACCGGGCGAAGGATCATCGGATTCGCGTTCTGTTCCCGACCGATCTTATGGCGGCCAAGCATCAGGTTGATTCTATGTTCGAAATCGCCGTGAGAGATAACGAACCGGCTCCGGAATGGGCCAACCCAAGCAATACCCAGCATCAACAGGCCTTTGTGGAGATTAGCGACGGTCAGGCCGGTTTGGCGGTAGCCAACCTCGGCTTGAACGAATACGAAGTGCTGCGGGACGGCCGCAATACGATTGCCGTGACGCTGCTCCGTTCCGTCGGCGAGTTGGGTGACTGGGGTTTGTTCCCGACGCCGGAGGCGCAATGTCTCGGTGAGCATACCTTCCGCCTGGAACTGATTCCTTATGGCCATGAAGGCGGCGGTGCGTTCGATGCATATACCGAGGCCTACCAGTTCCAGATTCCATGGACGGTTTGCCAGACAGGCGTGCATACCGGACCAATCGCTCCGCTCTACACGCCGTTGCGTTGGGAGGGGGCGGAGCTTGCCTTCTCGTCGCTCAAAATGAACGAGGAAACGGGAGATCTGCTGCTGCGCTGGTACAATATGAGCAGTAGCGATGCTGAACTGACCCTCAGTCCTAATATGAAGTCGGAGTATTTATATAAGACGACTATATTGGAGGAGCCTGCACAGCCTTTATCCGGCAACACGGCCGGCGGACTTTCAATGCTGGTAGGACCTTGCGAAATCGTGACGATCGGGATTCACAGATAAATTAGGTTACTTGCAAACAGAAAACGGCACAAAAAAAGGTACAGCTCCTCATTTTATGAGGGGACTGTACCTTTTTAGTTAGAACAGTTCCAGCAATTGACGAGCCCGGTGTTCGTACGTATGGGCTTTCAGTACGTGCTTGTGCCCGGCTGCCGCAATTTTGGCGGCTTCATCCAAATGGTCCAGATAATATCGCGCCTTCTCCAGCAAATCTTCTGTCGAGTGGAAAATAATATAATGCTTCCCGTCCTGGAACAAGCGGGACTGCTCGGGAGTATCGTCCGTGAGGACCAGAGCGCCGCAACCCATACCCTCGAAGATTCGCATGTTAAAAGTCTTGATATGATCGGCTGTCTGGTTAAACACGATTTTGGAGTTTCCATACAATTCGCTTAGCTTTTCCAAATAAGGACGCTTGCGAAACGAACAGTTTCTTTGACTGAGGGACGTTTCCATAGACCGGAGATTGGCATCACGCTCAGCATAGATGGAGGTGTGCGAGCCCGCAAACGCAATATCGATGGTCCGATCAGGTAAAGGAATATCGGAGCGGAAAATATGAGGATCTGCCCCGAACGGAAAAAATTCAACGGATGTCGAGAACAGGGGCGCCAGATGCAAAGAATGGGACATCAGCAGGAGATCAGGGCGGTATGCTGCGACCAACTCCAGATTAGTGTCCAGGCGGTTTTCCCCATGGTGAATCCAATGGATGACGGGAATTTTGACGAGATTGCGATTCGCTACGACAACGGGTGGTCGGGCCGGACTCTCCACAAAGAGTATGGCTTTGTATTTGCCAAGATCTATTTTTGCAAAATCGACTTCCTTTTCAACCGTGTCTACGGGAGTGCCTATATTCCTTAAAGCCCGTTCCAAATAACTTCCGGGCGTATAGGGCGTCTTTCCGTAACACATCAAAAGGGGCGTTTGTTTAGCAGCTTTCAAAGTTCCTCATCTCCCCCTTAGTTTCAAAATTTGCGTATATAGCAAATTATGTAATAGAGGGAGAGGAGGTTTGAGCAAGGAGCGGAGTCAGGCTATACTTCGTCCCAAATTCGTTTCACATTATCAAAGGCGATTTTCGTACCGTTCAGACAGTCTTCCATGCCTTCATATTCGATTGAGAAAAATCCGTCATAGCCGGAACTCTTGATAGCCCGAATAATTTCCCACAGATCGATATCGCCATGACCGGCGATCGCTCCGCGCAAGAAGTTGCCTCCGGTGCTCTTGAACCAGCCCTCCCCGGGATTGCGGTAGGACGGGCGGATGTAGAAGTCTTTGATATGCACGATCGAGGCGTATTTCAAATTGCTCTTTACGGCAGTAACCGGATTCTCGTCCACGCACACGAAGTTGCCGACATCCAGCGTTGTTTTGAAATTCGGACGATCTACGGCATGAAGGAGCGCCTGTACGCGATCGCTGGCTTGGACATAGTAGCCGTGATTCTCCACACTTGTCGTAATTCCGTATTGCGCTGCGTGATCGGCAATCCGGCGGCAGGCTGCCGCGATTTTGTCCAGGTCCTCGTTAAACCGCTGGATGGAGATATCTTGGCGGGATGCGACGTCATGCCGCATCAGTTTCGCGCCCAAACGGTGGACCCGATCCACCTCGCTGATCACTCTGGCAATTTCCGCCTCATAGGCTTCTTCCGTATCCGTGATAAAGTTGGCTCCGATCGCGTAATTCGAAATTTCGATGCCGGCAGCTTTGGCTTTATTTATAATTTGTTCCTCAAGCCCCGGGTCGTTGTCAAAGTCGAATCCGAGCTTCGGTACGATTTCAATATGGCTGGCCCCGATGCCCGCGGTCCAATCGATCACTTCACTGATATTCATGCGGCCTTGATGCATAGCCTGGAACAAGCTGTAAGAACTAATTCCTAACTTCATGATTGGTCATCTCCCTAATTTAGCCTCGATAAGATTGGATGAAGGACACCGCTTTGGCAATATCCTCCGCAGGGTTGGTGCCTACTTCACGCTCGATCGTCAGGTAGCCGGTATAACCGATTTCCTGGAGCGCCGCAAAATAAGCCGGGAAGTCGACTTTGCCCTCACCGAGCGGAACCTCTTCAAAGGCTGCGCCAGAGGCGGCCATTTCGGCGATTTTCTGGTGATCCATCGCGCTGTAGCCAAGAAAACCGTATACGTCCTTCGGATCGACCGGACGCAGACGCTTGCCGTCTTTGACATGCGTGTGGACGATGTAGTCCCGCAGCGTTTTGACGCCTTGTACCGGATCATCACCCGTCACCATGACCATATTGGCCGGATCGAAATTGACGGAAACGCCGTTCGTGCTGAGCGTATCCAGGAACTCCTTCAAATGTGCCGCCGGCTCGGGTCCGGTCTCAATGGCAAAGTAGGCGTTCATGCTCTTGGCGTACACACCGAGCTCCTCACAAGCCTGCTGCATCGCCTCATAAATACGGCCATCCGCATTATCCGGCACGATGCCGATATGCGTCGTAACGATATTCGTGCCAAGCTCGACGGCCAGATCGAGGATCCGTTTTGATTTCTCAATTTTTGCCGGATTCGCTTCCGCGTCCTGGAATCCATGTCCGGCCAAATCGCCGCAGAGCGCGGAAATTTCCAGGCCCAAGCCTTCAATATAGCTGCGCAATTCCTTGCGTTTGCTTCCGGTCAGTACTTCCGGGTCCATTTCGCCAGATACGGCATAAATTTGCACGCCGTCGGCTCCGACCTCTTTGGCTTTGAGTAATCCCTCTCTAACGCCCAGACCGAAACTGTCAACGATAACTCCGATTTTATTGTTCAGTTTCACCCTTGGTCCGCCTCCTTTAAATTATTTGATTTCAATTTCCCGGCCTTCCGCGGCCGATTGGTAGATGGCATTTAATATTTTGATCATTTCCACGCCGTCCTCCACCGGACAGCTGGTCTCATGCAGACCCAGACAGCTGTCGACGAAATGGTTAATTTCCGTATTGAAGCTTCCTTGGAAATCAAAGCCCGGCGTGCTGATCTGCGGATCGATATTGATGATCGTGTTATGGCGCTCCGTTACAATCGAGAGCACCGGCTCAATTTCCGCGCCGCCCTTGTCGCCGTAAATATTGACCATCGCCGAGTTGTCTTTCGCATGGAGCGAAAAGCTGACGTCAACCATCAGCGAGGCGCCGTTCTCAAACCGGATCAGCGCATTGGCCATATCCTCGACCGTATTGAGGGAGGCATCGTAATCAGCCGCTTTATAGAAATCGTAATTTTCGATATGCGAGCGGTTACCGAGTTTGTTGTACGTATTCCCGCTTACGGATTTCACTTTCGGTTTGCCCATAAGGTACCAGCACAGGTCGATGACGTGAACGCCGATATCGATCAACGGACCGCCGCCCGAGCGCTCCTTGTCCGCGAACCAGCCGCCCGGATTGCCGAGGCGCCGGATCAGGCTGGCTTTGGCAAAGTAAATGTCACCGAGTTCACCGGCATCGATGAATTTCTTTAATACCGCAATGTTGGAGGCGTGACGACGGACATAGCCCACCTGGAGCAGCTTACCGGTTTCGCGCACGGCGCGTTCCACCTCTAGCGCTTCGTCCACGGTTTTGCATAGCGGTTTTTCACAGAGCACGTTCTTGCCCGCTCGAAGCGCCGCGACACTGATTTCGGCATGGCTGTTATTCCATGTGCAAATGCTGACGGCTTGAACATCCGGGCTCTCGAGCAGCTCCCGGTAATCGGTATAGATGTGAGGGATATTGTACTTACGGGCACTTTCCCGGGCCCGATCCTCCTGAAGATCACAAATTGCGACTAACTCAACTTTAGGGTTTAACGCATACGCTTGAAGATGACATTCCGAGATGGAGCCGTTACCGATCAGGCCTACTTTCAATTCGCCCATTGTAATCGCTTACACCCTTTCATTACCCGTGCGGATTTGCTACAATAATACCGGCTTCAACGCACGAATATGTTTTATTTAATCATTCACCAATAATCTAACATAGTTGATATAAGGGGAGAATGTGCAGGATGACAAAGTTTATGGACTATATGATCAGCCCCCATCCTATACGGGTGTTCAATCCGGCCGTCGAGGCGACCCGGTTGAAAATCAAGTCGATCTCCGTCGTGGGAGCAGGCCATTTGCCGGGCAGAACGCTGCAGCGTGCGAGTGCCGTTTTTCAGCAATGGGCGTTTGTAGTGATTACGGGCGGCGCGGGCTATTACCAAGTAAACCGGGGCGAGAGGCAGCGCGTGGAGGCCGGAAGTTGGTTCTGCCTTTTTCCCGGTACGGAATTCAATTATGGGCCTGACGCAGGCGGATACTGGGACGAATATTATTTCACGGTGGAAGGCGAACGGGTCGGAGAATGGTTGAGGGACTGGCTGCTGTCTCCGGATCAGGTGAAAAGAGTCTCGGTCGACGATACGCTGCTGCACAAAATGGAGTTGATGTTCATGCTGATCGACAGCGGCGTCCCCGGCAACTTGGACCGGGCCGCCCTGCAGCTGGAATCGCTGTTGTATGAGCTGGTGTCCTGGGAAGATAAAGCGGAGGCGGGCAATCGGGGCGGATTCGTGCTACAGGTGATTGAAGATATCGGCCGATCGCTATATCTGCCGTTGGATGAGGTTGATATTGCCGCCAGACATCATATTTCCGTATCGACACTCAGGAGGGTGATACATGAGTATTCGGGATATCCCCTGAATGAATTTATTCACCGGCTCAAAGCAGCAGAAGCAAAAAATATATTGCTCAACACGGAAATGAGCGTCAAGGAAATCAGCGAGATGCTTGGCTACAAAGATATGTTTTACTTCTCCCGCGTGTTCAAAAGAATCACCGGCGTATCTCCTAGAGACTACCGCAGCCGGGTCGGTACTTGAGGAAGGGCCTGAACTTGTTCAGAACTTGTCCAGAACTATTCTTGGCCCTGTTTCTGTGGTTCACTCCCGGTTATATTTCTCCGTCAATTCGGCCAGTCCCCTCTTGATTTCATCCAACAGCTCGGGCGGCTGCTTTACCGTGGCCTCCCGGCCCAGTCCGATAAAGAACCTCGCCAGAAAAGGGATATCTTCGAGCGGAAGGGATCCTTCCAGATAACCGGAACCGTCCTCCCGAACATGCATAGGCACTCGGCGGGACAACTCGGGCTCACACAATTCAACCCCCATTTTGCTCAGTTCCACATAACAATCGGCACCGTGCCGTTTGGAGCGGATCCTGGTTTTCCAATTGCTCAGATTGACATCGCGGTGGTCCAGCGGCTCTGCCTCCGGAAGGAGCGCCGCGGAAAGGATACGGTCGCACCGGAATAGCCGGAAATCCTTGCGCCGGAAGCAGTAAGCCGGGCAATACCAAAGACCGCCGCTGGCATAAATGCCCACCGGCTGAATATCCCGGCAGAGATTTTCTTCTCTGGATTCGTATTCGATACGGATCACGCGCTGCCGCACGGCTCCATCCAGCAGGATGCCTAAATGCGGGAACGCAGATTGTCTTTGCGGGCTTACGAAGTCCACCCGGTTCTTCATCTCGTCGATGCGGTCGCGGATATCGCCGGATATATAATTATAAAATTTGCTGAGGGCCGAGGAACTCTCCGTTTCAAAAGGGAGGAAGGAATAATGACGGAGGGCATGGCTGGCGAAAAAGATGGCGACCGCCTCTTCCTCGGTAAAAGCGATCGGAGGGAGCACCCGCTCGTTCAGCACCTGGTATCCGCCGTGCGGACCAACCTCGGAATAGAGAGGCACGCCCAGTTCGCTCAGCTCCTGCAAATCTCTGAGAATAGTCCGGGAGGATACGCCGAATTCGCCGGCCAGCTCTTTAACCGTGAATTTACGTTTTCGGTTCACGGTCATCATTAACTCCATCAAACGCTTGGATTTTGGCATGTTACAAGTCTCCTGCAGCTTTATTTTTATTGTGACATTCATTGTCATTATTATGACTTGCGATGGGAGCCGAGTCCAGCGGGCGGGAGGAGTACTTTCAGCCTTTTTTCTTATGATATAGTTACGTGTAGAGAGGAAGGAGTGAAGCTCATGCTGCAAGAAATTATGGAACGTGATCTCCTTCTCCGGCTGGAGAAGGCTGAAGATAAAATGGCGCTGCTGTTCTATACCCCCCTATGCGGGACCTGCCTGTTGGCGGAACGGATGATGGAGATTGCGGAAGAATCGGGCACCAACATTCCCGGGAAGAAGATCAATATCAATTTTGCCCCGGTTTTACGTGATGAATGGCAAATATCCAGCGTACCGTGCCTGATCGTGACGGAAAACGGGATTCCTGTTCTTAAGGAATATGCGATTGGTTCCGTGGTGGATGTGCACCGTTGGCTGAATTCCTGAAAGATAGGCAAACACACAGTGCGGGAAATTCGCATAAAGTGTAAGGTATTTCATTACCGGGTTCAGGGAAGGGAGTCTTACGAGGCATGTCAGAACGGGAGCTTCACTATTTTGCACGGGGCAATACGGCGGCTGGGCTGCACAGTCTAACGGATTCGATATTTCAAGAGGTACGGACAATTTATGTGATTAAGGGATATCCGGGAGGAACGGCGAAAGTACTGGGACGTCTGGCTTCGGAGTTTGCGCGGCGCGGCTGGGGACTGCAGCTGATTCATCAGCCGCTGGACGGAGATTGTCTGGAGGGGATCGTGATTGAAGATCTGTCCGTCGCCTTGATTGATAGTGGCGCATGGTCGGGCGAATCGGTTCGGGCAGGAAGTGAGGTGAAGTTCGTAGACTTGGAAAAGGCGATTCAGCCGCAAAAGCTGACTGCTTCTACGGAACAAATCCAGAACTTCGAGCGCGAAATTGCCGAGCTTTACGAGGAAGCTTATGCCTCCTTCCTGAAAACTCTTCGGATTCATGATGAATGGGAGAAATTTTACATCGACAATTTGGACCGGGAGACGATGAATCGCCTGGCGCTGGAGTGGTCCGATTCCTATCTGCAGGGGCCGGAAGGCGAGGAGAAGCAGGCGCGGGTGACGCACCGCTTCCTTGGCGCGGCAACCTGGCGCGGCGCGGTAGACTTCGTGCCTAATCTGACCGACCGTCTGACCACCCGTATTTTTGTAAAAGGGCGGCCGGGCTCGGGCAAATCTACGTTGTTCCGCAAGCTCGGCGAATTGGCTGCCGACAAAGGAATCGACACGGAAATTTATCATTGCGGGTTTGATCCGAACAGCCTGGATATGCTGATTTTTCCGGAACTCAGTCTCGGTATATTCGATAGCACGGCCCCGCATGAGCATTTCCCCGTCCGAGATGGGGATAGTATACTCGACGTCTACGAGCTGGCGATTACTCCGGGGACGGACGAGAAATACGCCGATCCTATACGCGGCATCAAGGATCGTTACTCAGCTTCCATGAAACACTCTATTTCGCTCCTGGCCGAAGTCAAGCAGATCGTCCAGCGACTGGAGGAGATCTATCAGGAGGCGGCTGACGAGGGAGTCTTGTCCGGGATCGAAGATACCCTGCTTGCTGAAATCGGGCAAGATCAGAAAATTCCTGCAGTAGAATAGATCCATAAGATTTATCTATCACGGAAAAGCCCGCTATAAACCTGGCGGGCTTTTTGATATGATAAATTAGATACAGATGGAAATACATACCTTTATCAAAGGCGGTGTCTTCATAGAATGAATATGCAGAATGCAATGGATATAGCCGGGCGAATTTCCCGCAATATCGGGGAGGTCGTCGTAGGAAAGACTGAGGTCATCGAATTGTTGCTGGCCTCGCTGTTCGGAAATGGACATGTCCTGCTGGAGGACGTTCCCGGGACCGGCAAGACGTTATTGGCGAAGGCGCTCGCCCGTTCGCTGGACGGAACCTTCAAGCGGATCCAGTTTACGCCGGACTTGCTGCCTTCCGATTTGAGCGGGATTAATTTTTATAATCAGAAAGCGGGCGATTTTGAATTCCGGCCGGGTCCGCTGTTTACCCATGTTCTTCTGGCCGACGAAATTAACCGGGCAACACCCCGGACACAGTCCAGCCTGCTCGAATGCATGGAGGAGCGGCAGGTAACGATCGACGGGCTCACCCATAAGCTTGAAGCCCCGTTTTTTGTTATGGCTACTCAGAATCCCATCGATAACCAGGGGACCTTCCCGTTACCGGAAGCTCAGCTTGACCGGTTTTTAATGAGAATTTCCATGGGCTACCCCAGCTTTGAAGAAGGGGTGGATATCCTCCAGCGGTTCCGTGAGCGGAGCCCTCTGGAAGGACTTGCGGCGGTAGCTACGGGCGAGGAAATCGCTGCCGCCCAGCGCTGTGCGAGTGAAGTTCATGTGCCGCACGACTTGCTGGGCTATATCATCCGGATTACCGAAGCCACCCGCAAGCATCCGGAGGTTCGGTTGGGAGCAAGCCCGCGGGCCAGCGGAGCTCTGCTTCGCGCATCGCAAGGCTACGCTCTGGTGCGGGGCAGGGATTATGTGACGCCGGACGATATTAAGGAGGTAGCGATCCCCGTATTGGCCCACCGCCTGATGCTGCGTCACGGCATTAAGGTCGGGGAATCGCCGGAGAGCGGAGTGATCCGCCAGGTTCTCTCCGAAGTGGAGGTGCCGGCGGAGGAAGTACTGGCCGCAAAGGGGAAGCAGGTGAACTAAGAGATGCTTCCATGGTTTCTTGTCAGCGCGGTTTTGATCGTCTTTGCAGTGGGCTGGATTTATGAACGGTTTGCGCTAAAGGGAGTGAGCTACACCCGGTATTTCACGCAGAGGGCCGTGTTTGAGGAAGACCCCCTGGAAATGGTGGAGGTTATTTCGAACGCCAAGCCGCTTCCGCTGCCTTGGCTGCGACTGGAATCCAGCATGGCCGCCGGAATTAAGTTTGGCCGGCAGAACAATCTGGATGTGTATGCGGGCGACATTTATCAAAATCATATCAGCATGTTCTATCTTCGCCCTTTCCGTCAAATTACCCGGCGGCATCAGGTGTCCTGCGTGCGGCGAGGCCTGTATCGCTTGGAATCGGCCACGCTGACTACAGGCGATCCGCTAGGCATTGTGGCTAAAGTCTTGAAATTTGAGCTGAACCTCGAGCTGCTGGTTTACCCCCGCATCCTTGCGTTAGAGGAACTGCCGTTGCCGAATCACAGCTGGCTCGGCAATCTGGCCGTGCGGCGTTGGATTGTAGAGGATCCGTTCCTTACCTCCGGCATCCGCGAATATCGGTCCGGGGATACGCTGAAGAGCATCAATTGGAAGGCTACTGCAAAAACGGGAGTCATGCAGGTTCATCAGCGGGATTATACCGCTGACCACCGGCTGGTCATCTGTCTGAATGTGGAGTCGAGCGAGACGATGTGGAGGAATATACTCAATCCGGAGCGGATCGAGCTGGGGATCCGGTATGCCGCTTCAGTAGCGGGTTATGCGCTGCAAAACGGCATCGAGACCGGGTTTCTCTGCAATGGGCGGCTGAAGGGTGGCTCCAAAGATCCGATCCGGCTCGAGCCCTCGGCCGACGGGGGGCAGCTGGAATGGCTGCTTGATACGCTGGCCAGAGTCGAGCTGGACCGCTCCGTTTCCATGACGCGTCTGTTGGAGGAAGAATTGGAGGCGGACACTAGGGACACCGATTTTCTAATCATTTCCTGCCACCAGGGAGAAACTCTTCTGATCCAGGCTGAATTGCTGGAGCGGAACGGGAACGGAATCGAATGGATGGATATACCGGAGACAGCTTAAGCTTGAATCCGGCGAGAAAGTGATTGCGTGCGTGAACTATAACAGGGCTATGGAGGGATGCGGCGATGACAACGATTCAATATTATCGCGGAACGGAATGCAAAATGGATGTGCTGTTTACGGCTTTCCAAACCGGATTCTCGGACTACCTCATCAAATACAATTTTACGTTGGAACAGTTCGCTGACCGGTTCTTCGGTCCGGAGGGCAATGCAATAGAGCATTCCTTTGTTGCGCTGCGCGGAGACGAGCCGGTCGGAATTGTCCTTGGCGGAACAAGAGAGTACGAGGGCATCCGCACGATGCGCTGCGGCGCGTTGGCTTTGAAGCCCGGGGAGCGGGGTCAGGGCGTTAGCGCCCGGCTAATGGAGCTGCATCGCGAAGAGGCGATCCGGCAAGGCTGCCGGCAGCTTCTGCTGGAGGTCATCGTCGGCAATGACCGGGCTATCGCCTTTTATCATAAGCTGGGTTACTCCAGGGTGTATGAGCTCTCCTATTTTAGCAAGAGCGATTTGAGCAATCTGAAATCGTTGCCCAACAAGCTGGATGACCCTATTTCAGTTGCCCCACTCGATTGGGGTGACTTTGCATCTAGCGTCAATAAGAACAGGTATTTTCACTTGAACTGGCAAAATGATCTGGATTACATCAGACGGGCTGGCGACCATGTGTTTTTCGGCGCATTCCATGAGGGGGAATTGGTTGGTACCCTTGGAATTACCCGTACGGGAAGGATTAGCATCCTGTTCGTCGACCTTGACTTCAGGTCTCGGGGAACGGCGACGCGGCTGCTCCAGAGAGCTGTTTCGGAACTCGAACTCTCCAAGCTCTCCATCTCCATACCCAATAATGCCCTGATAGAGGGGTTCATACGTCGGCTCGGGTTCCAACGGGACGCCATTTCGCAATACGAAATGTATTTGACGCTGTAATTGTAAATCTAATCCTCTTCAGGGAGGTCATTTCTTGGAAACCGTTCGTGTTGATTATTTCACCAGGTCTATAAAGGCATGGAGCTTATGTCTCATAGAGTGCGTTTTTTTTATGCCGCTCTTCTTGCTTGCCTATTCTTTTCTCGTACCGGAACAACTTTCTCTGCTTGCGTTATGCAGCCTGCCCCTGATGTCCCTCGCCGGAGTAACGGTCCGGTCAGCTCTGCCGGTGTTCTGGAAGCGGGCAGGCGCTTCCGTACTGTTGGGAACGCTGTTTGCTGTAGCGATAGGGGGCTTGGGAAACGGTACTATCTTGGGAGTTATGGTTTGTCTGTTCGCCGGGACAGTCCTTGCTTATCAGGGGGTGACGTCCGCAGGGAGAACCAATCAAAACAAGCTGTATAAGATCGGGATTGGTCTTTATTTGCTTGCAGGTATCTTATTCCCTCGTTTCACCGAGCTTGAGGGATTTATGCCGTTCATTACCTGGGTGGGCGTTCTTTGCTTGGCATGGACGCTGTTCGCGGTCAACCGAAGTTATGTGCGGTACAACACGTTCTCCGAAGAAGAGGCGGGAAATCGGCTGCCCCGTGGGTTAAGGGGGCACAATATGACCTGGATTGGGGCTATCGTGCTTGCGGCCTTGCTGCTGGCAACGGGTGCAGGGCGTTGGGCCGGTGGAGTTCTGCTAGGAATGTTAAGGCAAATAGTCGGCTGGCTGACCCGATCTTCGGGGGAGCCTGTGGCCATACCGGAAGAGGATACGGGAGGACCCGCGGCTTTTCCGATGGAAACGGGAAAATCGCATGAGCCGGGGTGGCTATCCCAATTCCTGAATATTTTGTTTTACTTGTTCGCTACGGCAGTAATTTTGGCCTTGGTGGCGGTTGTTTTATACTGGCTCTATAAGAACGCAGGCGGGATTTGGCGCCGCTGGATGGACCGGCTGCTAGCCATGCTGGGCCGGGCAGGGAAAGCCGAACGGAACGAAGCCTTTGTTGACGAAGAGATCCGGTTGAAAATGGGGAAATCGATGAGCCCCAAATGGCAGAATTGGCGAGGTATCTTTGGCTCCCGTTCCGGTAAGAAAGTGACTTTGGAGGATCTCCCGGATAATCGGGAACGGATCCGTTATTTATACCGGCATTTGCTTCACGCCGAGCAGGCGCAGGGCTATCAGCTGAAGCCTTATTTTACTCCGCAGGAAACGGAAGCGGAATTGCGCCAGCAGCCAGTCCCAAAGTCGAGGGAGGGGAAGTCGGCTTGGGGGAAGCGAAGATCCGCGGCCAAGGAGCTTCTGGGTTTGTATTATAAGGCCCGGTATAAGGAGCAGGAGCCGTCCGATGACGAAATCGCGAGAATTAAAAGGGAGCTGGACCTTTAATTTCAGCCGGAAAAAGGACAAGCCCGCAAAGCAAAAGCACCCTCATCCAGAGACAAATGTCTCGAATGAGGGTGCTTTATTCTAATCCGGTCTTACCGGCGATTCTTAGGAATCAGTTTGCGCCGTAAGTTTTATAATTTCCAGCTTTCTGAACCGGTTAGGCTCCTTGTCCAGTAGCGTGAATTGTAAATCATGATGCTCCAGCGTTTCCCCGACATTCATTTCCGGATGTCTTCCGTATAACCATCCCCCGATGGTATCCACATCCTCCGTATCGAGGTCGGACATGAGCACATCGTTGATCTGGTTGACGGTCACTTTACCGTCGACGACGAGATGCGTTTCGCTGAGCTGTACGAGCGGCTGCTCCTCTTCCTTGTCGAATTCGTCGCGGATTTCGCCGACGATCTCTTCCAGAATATCCTCGATGGTGACGAGGCCGGCCGTTCCGCCGTATTCGTCGATCAGGATGGCAATGTGAGTACCTTCGCGCTGCATTCGCTTCAACAACTCATTGACCGGAGTGACTTCCGATACCGCCATGACCGGCTGCAGCAGTGCAGCAACCTCCAGGTTGGGGTTATCTTCATAGGCAAGGAAAAATTGCTTGGTGTTCACGATCCCGATGACGTTATCCTTGCTTTGCTCTACAACCGGGAACCGCGTGTATTGCTGTTCTTTGATGATGTCCAGGTTTTCCTGGCGCGATTTATCCGTATATAAGCACACCATATCGGTCCGAGGGACCATAATCTCTTTGGCGAGCAGGTTATCAAAAGCAAAAATCCGGTTCACATATCCGTATTCGCTCTGATTAATTTTTCCGCTTTCGAAGCTTTCGTTGATAATGATCTGCAATTCCTCTTCCGAGTGGGCTTCCTCATGCTCGGAGGCCGGCTTGATCCCGATCAACCGCACGAGCTGGTTAGCCGAGCCGTTCAACGTCCAGATAAACGGACGCATGATCTTGGTAAAAAGAATGAGCGGTTTCGCCGTCAACATGGCGACGCTCTCCGCCTTACGAATGGCGATCGTCTTCGGCGCCAATTCACCGACTACAACGTGAAGATACGTGATGACTACAAACGCGATAATGAAAGAAAGCACACCGCTTAACGCTTCAGGTATATGGAGACTGTGGAACACCGGGTGCATTATTTTTTCCACCGTTGGTTCGCCCAGCCAACCGAGTCCGAGAGCCGTAATAGTGATTCCCAATTGGCACGCCGATAAGTAGCCGTCTAGATTGGATGTTACCTGTTTGACTGCTAGAGCCTTCTTATTTCCTTCGGCGATCAATTGATCCACTCTGCTTGCCCGTACCCGGACGATCGCGAATTCCACCGCCACGAAAAATGCCGTCAGCGCAATCAGAACCACGACCAAAACCAAATTTAATACCAAAAGCCTGTCACTGTCCATTCTCTACATCTACTCCTTTTGTTTATAAAAATATGAATAAAGCATAAGCCTATTATATAGCATATTGTATGCGAATGCTAATAAGTCGGAGGGAATCTGGATTATTTTTCGGATTTAATGTTCGTGTTTTTCTTAGGAATAAATAGATAACAGAATCTCGTAATTATAATAATTGGTTAATTCACGAATATTATAATAAATTGATATTGACTCATACGTGTTTTAACGATAATATTACTAACGTGATGTGACAATTGAAATTAAGTCTTACGAGACGATTCGTATATCCTCAAAAATACGGTTTGAGGGTCTCTACAAGGAACCACAAATTCCTGGCTACGAACGGGTGCTTGCGCATACCTATTCATAGTCGGGATTTTTTTGTGCTCATTTTTACCTGGCCAATAAGTACCTCTATAAACCTACTTCAGGAGGAAACTGATGAATAAATATGATGTGATTGTGGTTGGAGCCGGACCTGCAGGAATATTCGCTTGTTATGAATTGACACGCCGCGCGCCTCATTGGAAGGTGCTGCTGGTTGATAAAGGACATGACATTTACCGGCGCCGTTGTCCGATTCTGGAGGAGAAGATCACGCTTTGTCCGCCTGCCGCAGGCAAAAAGGAATTTGCCGGCTGTCTTCCGGCCTGCTCCATTACAGCGGGATTCGGCGGCGCAGGAGCTTATAGCGACGGCAAGTTTAATATAACGACTGAATTCGGCGGTTGGATGACCGATTACATTGCGCCTTCCAAAGTGCTTGAGCTGATCCGCTATGTGGATTCCATCAATCTCGAACACGGGGCAACCGAGAATATCACCGATCCGATGACGGATGCGATTCGCGGAATCGAACAGCAGGGATATGCCGCCGGACTGAAACTGTTGCGCGCCCAAGTACGTCACCTGGGTACGGAACAAAATCTGGAGATATTAAAGTCGATTTATGAATACCTGAAAACGCGGATCGATATGATATATAAGGCGGAAGTTGAAGATCTGATTACCGTCAAGGAAGATGGGCAGCATCGGGTTCAAGGCATCATTTTGAAAAATGGCGATACGTATGAAGCCGATCAAGTGATGGTAGCTCCGGGGCGCGACGGTTCGGCCTGGTTGACCGACATATTGAAGAAACGCCGCCTGAAAATGACGAACAATCAAGTTGACGTAGGCGTTCGGGTGGAAACCTCCGACGTGGTTATGAGAGAAATCAATGAACATCTATATGAAGGAAAATTTATATTCAACACCTCGGTCGGCACCCGTGTCCGTACGTTTTGCAGCAATCCGTCGGGACATGTCGTGGTGGAGAACCATAGCGGTGTTATGGCGGCCAACGGCCATTCCTACAAGGATCCTGCACTGGGATCTTCCAATACGAACTTTGCTTTATTGGTCTCGCATAAATTCACCGATCCGTTTGACAAGCCGAACGAATATGCCAGAGAGATTTGCCAGCGGGCGAATGATCTTTCGAACGGCGGCGTGATCATTCAGAAGTATGGAGATATTTTGCGAGGACGGCGTTCGACGGCAGGGCGTATTGCGGAGGGCTTCCTGGAGCCGACTCTGAAAGAGGCCGTTCCCGGGGATCTGGGGCTCGTACTTCCATATAATACGATGAAAAGTTTGATTGAAATGGTAGAGGCGCTCGAAAAGGTGACTCCGGGCATCGCCTCCGAACACACGCTATTCTATGGCGTAGAGGCGAAGTTCTATTCGGCGCGTCCGAAGCTGTCGGAATCGCTGGAAACCGAGATCGCCGGGCTTTACTGCGGCGGGGACGGCGCCGGAATTACCCGGGGCTTGGCCCAGGCAGGAGCCGCAGGCGTTTGGATCGCCCGTGGTATGCTGGAGAAGGCGGGAGTATAGCGGCAGCGAGTGGAGGAAGATTTGATTGGATAATATCCAATCAAATCTTCCTCAAGAGCGCTTACTTGCTAAGTTCATTGGAGAAATTCCAATGAGGGAGCGCCATTTAAGCAAGTATTGAATTAAATGGGGGTAATGATTGGAAATCTTCCAAGCAGACTTGCTCCTGGGCATGGATTGCCGATTCTCATTGGAATTTATCCAATGGTGAGGATAAGAAGGGGATTAGACAGAGGAACGGTGGAGCAAAGGAAGCTCCACCGTTCTTTTTAAGTTGCCCGGGAATAGAAATAAGGCTGAACCATACTGCTGTTCTGCGGTTGCCGGTAACGTATCTCTTCATTGATCTCCTTATATACTTGGACCGAATAAAAGAGAGTCGTGACGATTAAGATCAGTACGGGCAATACGGCGAGAGCGATAGGAATGTACAGACTCGTTTCGCCGGCGGTCGCGATTCGTTCTTCCCGGAGATCCGGGAAGTTGGCCAAGCGAGCATTTATGGCTCTGATTTTCCGCCGGGCATGATGCAAATAGATCTTGTTGGCGAACAGGGCAAAGATAGCCTGAAGCACGATATTGGCGATGAGAACCACGACCACGACGCCTCCCGAGAAGTAATACACCGGGAACATGATCGCACGGACGATATTGACCATGAAACTCATCACAATCAGGTATAGGAGCAGATACAAATACATGCCCCTATACAGCATCCAATAGCCTCCGAACAGGAATGCGGGCCAATTCCAGCGCCGGTCCTGATTCCAGATGCTCAAGTATTCATCGGCCTTCTTGCCGACAAACAGAGCAAAATCCTCTTCAGTAGGCTCCGTATCCCTACCCCGATTCCCTGCTCCTGCCGCATATCCGACCGAACCGGATGACTGGGGGGCGTAGTAGGGATTATCGGCAGGAGCCGTTTCTTCCCGGGGATTCACCGGACTTCCGCAGCTAACGCAAAACTTGTCATCTTCTAAAAGTTTAGTACCGCAATTTGAACAAAACATGGCTACCTCCGACCGACTTATTTCAATAGCATCGTAATAGTTCGAAAGAACTAAGTCATTTATATTTATCGGAACAGTTGGTGCATAATTGAATAGAAATCAAATCAAAAATCTGTATTGCATTGTCCGGAAACGTTATATATAATAGTTTATGCAACCGGTTGCATTAGATAGGAGAGATTTAGAAGATGTCCAAGATAACGATTCAAGAAATCGCCGATTTGGCGGGCGTGAACAAGGCGACGGTTTCCCGCGTGATCAACGGGAACCGTAACATTTCGGAAAAGACGCGGCTGAAAGTCGAAGCTATCATGAAGCAGCACAACTATGTCCCCAATTCTATAGCCCGGGGATTGGCCTTCAATAAAACCTTTACCGTCGGATTTTGCTCGGATTATACGGATAAGCGGGCTTTTGCCAATCCGTTCTTTTACAAGGTACTTCAAGGAATCGAAGAGATCGTCTATAACCATGATCATATGTTTTTAATGATGAGCGATCATGATCATGACAACAAGAAAAGCCAATCGACTTTCGAACGAGTGGTAGTGGAGCATCGTGTCGACGGGTTGATTATTCCGAATTCGCTGCTGAATGAGCGGAATTACGAATTGCTCGTTAAGCATGAGATGCCTTACGTCGTCACGGGGGAAAACATGCTGTCCAAAGACGGCGTTCCGTGGGTAGACATCGATAACGTGCAGGCCGGTCAAATTTTGACGGAGCATCTGATCGATCTTGGCTGCCGGGAAATCATGATTTATGCAGGCGGAGCAGCCGCGGAGAGGGATAAATTTATCGCCGACCGGCTGAAGGGTTACCGGAAAACGATGGAGAACCATCGTTTGGAAGTCCGTATTATCGAGCAAGCCGAAGTGTTGAAATCGCTTTACGGCTCCGAGTCGTCCGAATCGGCTGTGGAGGGGCGCCCCGAAGCATTAATTTGCTGCACGCATGAACAGCTCTTTGAAATATTGGATTTCGAGAACGGAAATCCCTTGCTTTCGGAAATCGCGTTGGCGACCTTTGACGATTTCCCCATGTCCAAGTATATGAAGCATCCGGTACACTTTGTGGAAGTCGACCTCGAGATGATGGGAAAAGCAGCGGCAAGCATGCTGTTTTCCTTAATGAACAAGGAGCCGGGCGTACCGAAGTCGGTGTCCATTGCTACAAGAATCGGAAGTTAAGGGCCTTTATTATTCATGTACAAAACTATACAGGATGAAGAGGAAACTATGATAATGACTAACTATGATCACGACCCGGCGGTAGACGCCACCTTAATCTCGCTTAACGAGCTGGAGGTTCGTCTCAGGCTTCCGGCGGAAGCCGAACAAGTGCGGCTGCTCTACTGGAATAAGTACAAAACCGAACAATTCGGAGTTCAGTCGCAGCCGATGACGCTATGGGCGGAATCGGAGCAACACCGCTATTACCGCACGATATTGACCGGTATGGAATCCCGGATTCGATACCTACAATATGCTTTTGAATTTAAGCTCGAGGGGGAGACGCGTTGGCTTAATACCGAGGGATTGCAGAGTACGAAAGGTTTCAAAGGAAGCTATTCTTATGCTTACGCGGGAGACCGGGATGCCGTACAAGCTCCGGAATGGATCGGGGACCGGGTATGGTATCAGATTTTCCCCGAGAGATTCTGCAACGGAGATCTAGGCAATGACCCCGAGGGGACGGAACCCTGGGGAAGCGAGCCTACCCGGGACAATTACATGGGAGGTGACCTGCAAGGCATTATTGGCAAGCTGGATTATCTCGGCAGGCTTGGAATTAACGCCTTATATTTGAATCCGGTGTTTACGGCGACTTCGAATCACAAGTACGACACGGTCAATTATTTTGAAATCGATCCGCAGTTCGGTACGATACAAGATTTGCGGGAACTGGTGAACAAGTGCCATGAACGCGGGATCAAGGTCGTTCTGGATCTGGTAATCAATCACTGCGGATTTTATCATCCCTATTTTCAGGATGTGGTGGAAAAAGGAGAGGCTTCGGCTTACAAAGAGTGGTTCTACGTCAATAATTATCCGGTTGAGCGGAGCGAGGAAGATTACGATTCCGTGGGGTATTACCAGTGGATGCCTAAGCTGCGGACATCGAATCCCGAAGTACAGCAGTACATTTATGATATCGTTTCCTTTTGGCAGAAAGAAACAGGTATCGACGGCTGGAGAATCGATGTCGCAGATGAGGTGGAGATCAGCTTCTTGCGGGAGCTGAAATCCTGTGTCAAGAGATTAAATCCTAACGCAATCATTATTGCAGAAATTTGGGACGATGCCAAGCGGCTGATGATGTCGGGCGGGGTCGACAGCGTCATGAACTATGAGTTCAGAACTATTCTGTTTGACTATTGTCTCGACCGTTCCATTACGCTTCGGCAGTTTCATTCCCGTTTGGTCCGGCTTGCCCATAGATACTCCCTGAAGGAGCTGCACCAGATGTTCAACCTGCTGGGAAGCCACGATACGGAACGCATTTTGACCCGTTGCGGGGAAAATGGGGATAAGCTGCGTCAAATCATGGCTATCCAATTTGTCTTCCCGGGTAATCCAACCGTTTATTACGGCGACGAATTGGGAATGACCGGGGAGAATGATCCGGGCTGCCGAGGAAGCATGACATGGGAACGATCACCGGAGGAATCGGACCTGTTCGGGTACACGCAGAACTGGATCACGCGCAAAAGAGAGAATCCGCTCTTGCAGAGCGGCTCCTTGGAGCTCCGTTACCGGGAAGGTTCGGATTGCTACGTCATCCGGCGGTACATGGGGACGGACGAAATCGTGCTTCTTTGCAATTTCTCCGCAGATCGTCTGGCCCTTGCGCCTGAGCTGTCCCGATTTGATTTAAACGGCTCATATAACATTTGCGATTTTGAATATACGGGTGATCTGCCTGAAAACATTGAACCTGGCCAATGCCTGCTTTTTCAGACTGTCAAATAAGGAGCATGAACGATGACAAATAAATGGAGCAAATTATCGCTGGTGATTCTGGCTATGCTGCTGGTATTAACCGCATGCGGTTCGGGAGCCGGCACGGGTAACGAGAGTGCATCGGAATCCGGAGGGAAGGCTACCGGAAAGCAAGTAACCTTAACGTTCTGGCATCACTACAGTACGGCATCTCCGGAGGAGAAAACGCTCACGGGAGTGCTGATCCCCAAATTCGAAGCCGAGAATCCGGGGATCAAGGTAAAAGCGGTAGCGATTCCTTGGGAAGAATTGCACAAGAAGCTGCAAATCGGAGGCAGCGGCGGGGACCTGCCGGATGTAGCCCGGCTGGATATCATTTGGGTGCCGGAGTTCCAGAAACGCGGGCTGCTTCAGCCGTTGGACGAGAAATTCAGCGATTTTAACGACATCGCCAAGGGACTGCTGGAAGGCCCGCTGTCTACGGCTAAAGTAGGGGAGCATTATTACGGCCTCCCGCTTAACACGAACACCAAGGTTTTGTTCTGGAATAAGGACATGCTGGCGCAAAGCGGTATCGATAAAGCGCCGGAAACCGCGGAGGAGTTCTTTGCGGATCTTGCGCAAATCAAAGCCAAATACGACAAGAGCTGGGGATATGGCGAGCCGGCCTTGCAGGGGTGGAATATCCTTCCGTGGATTTGGAGTAACGGGGGAGATGTGCTCTCACCGGACTTTACGACGGCGGATGGTTTCTTGAACAGTCAGGCTACGATCGACATCGTTACCAAGCTGAAAGCGGCATATACCTCAGGACAGCTCGCAGGATTTAAACCGGGCGATGTGCCGGTGACGGAAGGGCATGCGGGCGGAAGCTATGCCATGATGGCCGAAGGACCGTGGGCGGTTGCCCAGTTCCAGTCACAGTTCGGCGACTTCACGTTTGAAATGGCGTCCTTCCCGAAGGGCTCTGCCGGCTCCATACAGGTGCTTGGCGGGGAGGATCTCGGGATTTTCAGCAAGGACAAGCAGGAGGAATCCTGGAAGTTTGTGAAATTCATGGTTTCGGAAGCGGCGCAGGTCGAAATGGGCAAAATCGGGCAAATACCGGTCAATCTGGATGCTATGGAGAGTAACGAAATCAAAGCAGTCGCCTATTACGCTCCATTCCTTGAACAGTTAAAGACAGCGAAGGCTCGTCCGCCGGTCGACTCCTGGCCGCAAATTGACGGAGTCCTTAGCGACACGATGAGCAGCATTTTTATGACCGACAAAGACGTCAAGGCTGAACTGGATGCTGCGGTATCCAAAATTGACGGATTGTTGAAGCTGAATAATTAATTACACCGGGGGCGTCTTCCGCTTGGGAGACGCTATCTCCAATGAAGGAGTCATGATCATGCGCAAAAAAAACGGAACGGCCGGATATTTATTTTTTCTGCCCGTTTTTTTGTTTTTTGCCGTATTCATTCTGTATCCGTTAATTCGGAACTTCCTGTACAGCTTTTATGACTTCCGCCTAACCGATCTCAATCATTTGGAATTCATCGGGCTGGGGAACTACAGGCATGTATTTCAGGATCACGTTTTCTGGATTTCGCTTAAAAATATATTCATCTATGGGATCATCTCCGTTCCCGGCCAAATGGTCCTGGGATTTCTGGTCGCGTACGCCTTATACCAGAACCGGCCCGGAACCAAGACCTTCCGGGTGCTGTTCTTTTTACCGGTCATTACGTCTTGGGTAGTCGCGTCGCTAATTTTTAAATTCGTGTTCACTGATCAGGGATATTTGAATTATTTCATAATGGATGTACTCCACTTTACCGATAAGACGATCAGTTGGTTGAGCGATCCGGGCAAAGCAATGATGGTGGTTAGCTTCCTCGGGATCTGGAAAGGCGTTGGATGGGCGATGGTAATTTATATGGCCGCCCTGCAAGGCGTGCCAAAGGATCAATACGAAGCTGCTTCGCTCGATGGATGTAACGCCTGGCAGCAAATTCGCCATATTACGTTGCCGTCAATTCGCAGCACTACCTTTTTCATTCAAATGATGCTGATTATCGGCGCTTTTAATGTGTTCACGTCGATTTATCTGATTACGGACGGCGGACCGCTGCACCAGACCGAAGTGATGCTTACCCGGATGTACCAGAAGGCGTTCACTGAATATGACCTCGGTTATGCTTCCGCATTGTCCTACGTGTTTGCCGTCATTATTGCCGGCCTGACGTTTTTGCAGTTCCGTTTGAACAAACAGGAATAGGAGGGAGGCGATCCTATGCGCTCGCTTTGGAAGTCGATATGCGTCTATGCTTTTCTCGTTGTTGGCGGATTGATCTCCATTTATCCGTTAGTATATATGTTCATGACCGCATTGAAGCCGATGACTTTATTGTTTGAATTTCCACCGCGCTTTTTGCCTTCGGAAATGACCTTGTCCAATTTCAGGAATGCCTGGGTCAGTCAGAACTTCGCACTGTATCTCTTTAACAGCGTTCTAGTTACTATAGCCAGCTTTGGTCTTATTTTTCTGTTTTCTTCGATGCTGGCCTTTGCTTATTCAAGATTTGACTTTAAAGGAAAGAAACTGAGTTTTACCATCTTGATGGGTGGGCTCGTCATTCCGAGTCTAACGCTTCTCATTCCCCAATTTGTGCTGATCCGTCAGCTCGGCATGTTTGATTCGCGTTGGGGATTAATCGTTATTTACACGGCAGGGGCCATTCCGTTTACGACGTTTATGCTAAAGGGATTTTTCGATTCCATTTCCCGCGATATCGATGAATCGGTGGAGATGGAAGGCGGAAATGCATGGACGCTGTTCTCCTCGATTATTTTACCGCTGTCCAAGCCTGCGTTCGTTCCGGCTACTATTTTCAATGCCCTAACGGTATGGGAGGAGTTCCCTTGGGCATTGACGATTATTAATGATCCGGCAAAACGCACTTTGCCGATTGCCTTGGCCAACTTCCAGGGTCAATATACGACCCAATGGGGGATTGTATTCGCGGGTTCCTTGATCGCCATTCTGCCGATTATTCTGCTATTCCTGTTGTTACAGCGATATTTCATCGCCGGGATCACCGCCGGGGCGGTTAAAGGTTAGGCCTTGTGTGCAGAAAGATGCATTCTTGGTAAGCTGCACTGGAATGTACATGGAACGCCATAAATCCTGCAAATTATCTATGTGCAAACGATTGACCTGCAGGAAAGAGCGATGATATAATTCAGCACATAATGGTTAAGTAAACGTTTAACTAGCTGCGGATATAACTTCTTTTTCTGTAGCGTTAAAGGGGGAGTTGCGGCATGGAAAGAGCTTACGTATTGGGACGAAGCGCCTGGCGCACGATCGAGGAAGGCAATGAACGGGAATGGCTGATCGGCAACGGAATCGGCGGTTATGCGAGTCACTCGGTGCCCGGCGGCGGGTTCCGGATGTCACACGGTTATCTGGTCGCTTCGACCAAAGCGCCCGTAAACCGGGTGCTGGTGTTCACCAGAACCCAGGAGCAGGTTCAGATCGGGGACAAATCTTATGATTTAACCTCGCAGCAATATGTGAACTGGAAAAAGGACGGACAGCATTACTTGAGAAGATTCAAACTGGATACCGTTCCGGAATATCACTATCAGGTGGAGGACGTGTCCATCCGCAAAACTATCGCCATGGAATACGGCCGAAATACCGTGACCGTCTGTTATGAAGTGACGGGTGGCCGGGAGCATACGACTCTCAAGCTGGTCCCGTTGTTCAATTACCGCTCGCCTGGCGAGGCTTCAGAGAAAGGGAATCTCATCTTTGAAACGGAGCAGACGGGAAAGACGCTGAAACTGGTGCCCGGCAGCCGGACGGAAACGGCAATCCACTTCATGACATCCGAGGGGGAATACGTGGACAGATCCACGTTTCCGGTAACGATGGCAACGCCGCCGTATTTATATGAAGAGGCTCACTATTACAAGTTCGAGAATCGCAACGGGTTTATGGGGGTGGATTATCATTATACTCCCTATGAAATTCAAATAGCTTTGAAACCATATGAAAAGAAAGCCTTCTATGTAAAGTGTTCCATAGATTCACTCGACGATAAAGACGGATTTGCCATCGTCCGGGAATATAAGCAGCGTATGGACGGGCTGGTGGCCCAAGCCGGATACGGAAACCGTTTTGCAGATCGTCTGGTGGAGGCCGCGGACCACTTTATCGTCCATCGTGAATCGACGGGGCTGAAAACCGTACTTGCCGGATACCCCTGGTTTACCGATTGGGGACGGGATACGATGATCGCGATGCAAGGTTTGGCGCTATCGACCAAGCGGTTCGGGGATGCCAGAGAAATTTTGGAATCGTTCTCTAAGTACGTGCGGAACGGGCTGATTCCAAACATGTTTCCCGATGACGGCCAAGAGCCGCTATACAATACGGTCGACGCTTCGCTCTGGTATTTTCATTCCGTGCATGAGTACCTGCGCTATACCGGAAGCCCCGAGGATTACCGGTTTATCGAAGAGAAAATTTATCCGCAGCTCAAGGAGATCGTTAGCGCCTACAACGCGGGAACCGACTTTTCCATAAGTATGGACGAAGACGGTCTCATCCGTGCGGGCGGCGGTTTGGACCAGGTGACCTGGATGGATGTCAGGGTTGGCGAATGGGTCGTCACCCCGCGACACGGGAAACCGGTGGAAATCAATGCCCTTTGGTATAATGCACTCTGTGTCATGGCGGAATTGGCGGAACGTTTTGGGGACACGGAGCCATATGATGCATTAGCACGAACCGTGCGCGAATCCTTCAACCGCCGATTCTGGAATGAAGAGGCGGAATGTTTGTACGATGTGGTCGATGTAGACCAGGGCCATGGGTTATTGAAAAACGACGGCAGAATCCGGCCGAATCAAATCTGGGCCGTCTCACTCCCGTTTACGATGCTTCCCGCCGAGAAAGAACAAGCGGTCGTCGGTACCGTATATAAGCATTTGTACACGCCTTACGGACTCCGGTCGCTCTCTTTTGAAGATCCGGAATACAAACCCCGTTATATCGGCAAGCTCATTGACCGGGACGGCGCTTATCACATGGGAACCGTATGGGCGTTTCCGCTAGGTGCGTTTATTTCCGCTTATTGCAGGGTAAACGGTTACAGCGAGGAAGCCGTGTCAGCGGCCAAGGAGATGTGCGAGGTGTTTGAGGATCATCTTCAAGACGGAGCTATCGGCGGAATCGCCGAGATTTTCGACGGCGAGTTTGCCTGCACGGGCCGCGGTTGCTTCTCGCAGGCTTGGAGCGTCGGGGAGATTTTGCGGGCGTATACCGAGGATGTTCTGCCTTATTTAAGTGAATCGGTTAATCAATAACCCACGATATGAAGCCTGGGAAACTAAGGCGCGACAATTTTAAATGATTGGAGTGAATCCATTGTCGGTACAGAAGGAAATTGATGTGATTATGGATTATGGTGATCCGGAGGTAACCGGAGGCGTTTCCGTTTTTGACAAAGCGTTTGACGATAAATTTTATTATAACGGCGATGATTTGGGAGCGGTTTATACCTCTGAGAAAACATCGTTTCGCTTATGGGCTCCGACTGCTTCGGAGGCGAAAGTCGTGTTTTACTCTTCGTGGGACAGCTTGCCCGTAAAAGAGCGGGCGATGGTCCGTGATGTGCAAGGGACCTGGGTGCTGGAAACGGCGGGAGATTACCACGGCGTTTATTACACGTACCGGGTCAAGGTCGGCACTAGCTGGAACGAAGCGGCCGATCCTTACGCCAAGGCGGTTGGCGTCAATGGCGACCGGGCGGTCGTGCTTGATTTACGCCGTACCGACCCCGAGCGGTGGACCGGAGCGATGCCGCCGTTTTCTTCGCCAGTGGACGCGGTAATTTATGAATTGCATGTCCGGGATTTATCAATCCATCCCGACAGCGGTATCCAGCATAAAGGGAAATACCTCGGCCTTGCCGAAAGCGGCACTCGCGGGCCAGGGGGGATTCCGACCGGCCTGGATCATATTGCAGGGCTGGGCATCACGCATGTTCAGTTGCAGCCGATTTACGATTATTCCACGCAGAGCGTGGATGAGACCAAATTGGATGAGCCGCATTTTAACTGGGGCTACGATCCGAAAAATTATAACGTTCCCGAGGGCTCCTACGCTACGGATCCGTATGCTCCCGCTTCCCGGATCACGGAATTGAAGCAGTGCATCCAGAGTCTTCATGACCGGGGTTTGCGGGTGATCATGGACGTGGTTTATAACCACGTATACGACGGATATCTGGTCAACTTCACCAAGCTGGTTCCGGGATACTATCTTCGCTACAACCCGGACGGAACCTTCTCGAACGGTTCGTTCTGCGGTAATGAGTGCGCTTCCGAACGGCCGATGATGAGAAAATTCATCGTCGAATCCGTATTGCATTGGATCCGCGAGTATCATATCGACGGCTTCCGGTTCGATTTGATGGGCCTGATCGATGTGGATACGATGAACGAAATCCGGCGCCGGGTCGATGAGATCGATCCTTCGATCCTGATGATCGGCGAAGGCTGGAACATGGGGACCGTTCTGCCGGAAGATCGTCGCGCCCATCAAGGCAACGCCTGGCGCATGCCGAGAATCGCCCATTTCAACGACGGTATCCGCGATACTGTGAAAGGGGACACCTTTATTTTCGGATCGAAGGGGTTCGTCGGCCGGGGCGGCGGGCTTGAGGATGGCGTCAAACGCGGCGTAGTCGGCGGCATCCGCTACAGCGGCTCGATTGAACAGTTTGCGGATGAACCGGTACAAAACGTTAATTATGTTGAATGCCATGATAACCATACTCTTTGGGATAAATTAGATATTTCCTCCGCCGTTGAATCGGAAGAACAGCGCACTCAAATGCACCGGCTCGCTTCGGCGATAATTCTCACCGGGCAGGGCATCCCGTTTATACATGCCGGGCAGGAATTCATGCGTTCCAAGAACGGGGTGGAGAACAGCTACAAATCGGCGATTGAGATCAACTGGCTGGATTGGGGACGCTGTGCAAGCCGTCAAAATGACGTGTTATACATGGCGAGCTTGATCAAGCTGCGGAAATCCCATCCCGCTTTCCGATTGCGGACGGCCCAGGAGGTTCGCGAGCATTTGAATTTTGAAGCGGCGCCTGCTCATGCCGTGGCTTATACACTGCGGAATCACGCCGGTGGCGACTCCGACCGCCATCTGTATGTACTCTACAACGCCAATGCGGAGCCGATTTCTTTGGAACTGCCCGATCTCGGTGCCTGGCAAGTGCATTACGGGAACGAATTCGTCCAAAAGCTCGGGAATAATAAACTGGAAGTCCATGGAACCGGTATGGTCGTTTTGAACATAACTTCCTAAACTGTCCCAATGCCGAACAATTAAATAGCTTATAACAACCGCAGGATGAACACTTGAATGAGTGAACAGCCTGCGGTTTTTGAATTTGCAGAAACTAAATGTGAAATTACAGGTCTTGCATGAAAATTCCGAAAACAAAGGAATCATTCGACAAATTTTCCCTTACTTTTACAAATAACTGTGATAAGATGTGGTCAAGCGTTTTGCGCAAACGTTTGAACAAACAGAATTTTAATCACGAATGTGAAAGGAGGGAGTTCAGGTGGAGTCATTAATATGGACGAATCATGGCCAATTGGAACTTGTCGAGGAGGAGTTTCCGTCATGTTCCAAGCCAAGTGACGTAAAGATACAAATCGAACTCACGGGCATTTGCGGTACGGATCTTGCCGTGATTACCGGAAAGGAACCGGGGCTTCCGGGTGTTATTCGTGGTCACGAAGCTGTAGGGACCGTCGTCGACATTGGGTCGACGGTAACTCGGGTCCAGGTTGGGGACCGTGTAGTGATCGACCCTAACCAAAGCTGCGGGGAATGCCGGTTTTGCCGGAAAGGACGGCTGCATCTGTGCATCGGTCCGGATGGACAAGGGATGCCGATCGCCGGTCTAAATACTCCTGGAACGTTTGCCCCCTATTTCGTTACCGACGAGTCTTTTGTTCACAAGTTACCGGAGGGTATGAGTTGGGAGGCGGCGGTGCTTGTAGAACCGCTCTCGTGCGTGCTGCACAATTTCAAGGAAGCCGGAATAACCCGGGAAGACCGGGTATTGATATTGGGCTCCGGTCCGATGGGGCTGCTGTGTCAAATCGTAAGCAGAGCCGTGGGATGTACCACGATAGCTACGGAAATAAATCCGTACCGGTTGTCGTATTCACGCCGTTTTTCGGAGGTGGTCCTAACCCCGGCGGAGCTGGCTGTGGAAACAGAACTCCGGCTTGGAGAATCCGAAAAATATGATGTCGTCATCGATACGGTGGGAACCCAAATGGACCTTGCGGAGCAATGGGTAGAGCGGGGCGGCAGAATCGTTCCCTTCGGTATTAACGGAGGATATCGGTATCTGCTGACTCCGACCCATTACACACAGAATGCCATCAAAATCATAGGTGCCGGAGAATACCTCAATACCTTCGAAGAGGCGCTTGACTTTGCGGCGAATCATCCTGATTTGGCGTCCCTAGTGACAAAAAAATATCCGCTCAAACAATATGAGACGGCCATTCACGAGCTATTGGGCTACGAACTGTCAACGGGAAATCGTCTTCCGTCCGAAACGATGAAAACCGTATTCATGTTCTGAACAGAATTTTTGAAGAAAGGGGATGCAGTGCAGGGATTGAGACATATGTACCGGTTTCTGGCCTCCCGCCAGCGCGAAGAACTGCCGTCGATCTGGATTCCGGCGATTTGGAACGAATGCCGGTACCCGGATATTCTGAATACGAAAAATAATGAAATTGAAGTGCAGCCGGTACCCTTTTTCCTGCATCATCTAAATTACCTCTTTCAATTGTCGCAATCCCATGCCTTTTCAGAGGGAAGAAATCTGGATCGCAGCGTCATTTACTCGTCGCTGGTCCGCTATTCGGCGGCCTGGGACTACAACCATGACGGAAGCGTCCAATCAGGGACCTTTTTGCGCTTCATGATTCTGCTCCCGCTGCTAAAGAAGATGGGCGTAAATATCCTGTATTTACTGCCGGTTACAAGATACAGCCAAATGCATTGGAAAGGGGACGTGGGATCTCCCTACGCGGTTCATTCGTTGTTTGAGCTTGATCCCGAACTGCACGATCCCTTGCTCGACGGAATCCCCGAATTTACGCTGCATGACGAAATGGGCTCGCTCGTTGAGGCTTGCCATCTGCTCGGCATGAAAGTTGTAGTGGATTTTATCCCCCGGGTGACCGCACGGGATAGTGAAATTATTGAAGAGCATCCGGATTGGGTGTACTGGATCGGTAAAGAACATCTGGACGGGTTTACTCCGCCGCATATTCCGGAGCTTGGATTCTTTGAAGAATGCACGCCGGATAAACTGGAGACCGTTTATCGAAGTGCAGACACATCTTCGTTTCTGAGTAAATTTTCACCTCCGCCGAATGAGCTTAATCCGCTGCTATGGCAATGCCTGAAGCAGCGTGCCCGGCAATCCGGGGAGCAACTGCTTTCTCTTGTGGAGACAGAAATGGGAATTACTACGGCGCCGGCACATTCCGACTGGATCAATGACGTTCAGCCGATCTGGACGGATATCGCTTTTTACAGGCTGTATAAGGACGTTTCGCCTCAAGTAAGGCATCTGATACAGCCGGGTCAACCGCCATATGTGTTATTTGACACGATCAAATGCAATATGTATCCCGGGTCCGAACCGAACCAGGAATTGTGGGACATGCTGGTGGAAGCCATTGAATTCAACTTACATACTTACGGCATCGACGGGTTTCGGATCGACATCGGTCATGTTCTGCCCGTGGCGCTTCTCGAGGAAATGTTCCGGAGAATCAAGAAAATCAGGCCGAACGCCATCCTGATCAGCGAAGATTTGTTCAACCGCAACCATCGAAAGGCGGCGAGCACCGGCTATAATATCATGCTTGGCAGCGGCTGGAATATCATGACGGATATTTCCGTAGAGACGCTTCAGGCTTATCTAAAAGAACTTCCGGAACTGGCCATTCATGTCTTTGCCTGTTCCGAAACGGCGGACACGCCTAGAATTACAAGTCGCGGTGGAATTCCGCTGGCTCGTATGATGAGCGTCTTCAACAGCTTTTTGCCAAACGCCGTTCCGTTTCTGACTACGGGAATGGAAGTGAACGAAGAGCAGCCGCTCAACTGCGGCCTTGGAGACAATACGGGAGGCGCGGACATCCCGCGGGCATTTTTCAACCGGTTATCCATTAACTGGACTCATCCGCTGCCCATGATTCCCCTGCTGAACCGCTTGTATTCATGCAAGAATCAGCTGGATTATCTGGTGCAGCCGCATAACTTTTTTATACCAAATCCACAGGGTGAGGTATTGATGTACGCCTATTTATATGGCGGCGAGCTGCTTGTAGGCTGTTTTAATTTAAGTCCGGATGAACCGCAAACCGTAAGCCTGGATGCCGTATATCCCGTATCGAAGGGATGGACTGTCCTGATCGACAGCCGGGCCGATTCCGAATCTGAGCCGGCACAGCTTCATTCAGCGGTAGACCGGCAAGGCGAGTGGTTGCTTCAGCCTTATCAGGGCATGATTTTTTATCATCCTCAAATCAAAATTTAAAAACACGGAGGCAGGTGCAAAGATGGGATCACATCCGAAGAAGCTGGTGATTTGGCATGAATTCGATGGACCGGGGGATACCTCCATTGAACTTTTGGAACGTTTATGCCATGAATATTCCCGGCAAAATGACATTCAGGTTATTCCCGAAGTGATGAATATTTCGGAGCTGGTCATTCGCTTGAACGCAGTAGGCGAGGGAGGCGAGGCCCCCCAAATGGCCCTGGTTCCCGCGGATATGGCTGGATTCGGGCAGAAGGCGAAGTATTCCAGGGTACCGGATGAACTGCTGTCGCTAGTAGCCCCGCATGGTTCCGGCTTTCTCGAGTCCATGCGGTCCGAAGGAATACCCTATGGCTTGCCTGTACTTACGGGTAACCATCTGGTGCTGTATTACAATCGTGAAATTTATCCGGAGCCCCCGGCATCTTGGGAGGAAATCGAAGATCTGGGTGACGGACTGCTGGAGAAGGGCATTATTCCCGTTGCCGCCGACTTACGGGAGCCGTACTGGGTCATGCCATTTTTGACGGCATTCGGAGGCTGGCCCATGGCGGAAGGCACGCCTTGTCTCCCACAGAGCGAGATGATGCGGGCGCTGCAATATGTTCGGACCCGGATGAACAGCGGCCTACTGGCCAGTTTGAACGGATCGATCGAACTATTGGAGGGATTCATCGCCGGGGAAGTCGGCGCAATTATTTGCGGGGAGTGGATATATAATCACCTGGATCGGCATATGACATCAAAGCTAGGCGTTGCAAGGCTGCCTTCCATACAGGGCCGCCCATCCATTTCAATGTCCTCGGCGATCGGGCTGGTATTCCCGGGCTATTCGCTGGAGTCGGAGCTTCGGGAAGAGGTTATTTCCTTTGCGGCCTTCATGCTAAGTGCGGAGAGCCAAATGAAATGGGGAACGGAGGTTCAGCGGATTCCCGTTCATTCGGAGGCACGCGGTAGATTGAAAAACTTAACCGGTGTTAATAGAGGGACACTTGCGACACTGTTGGAAGAGAGTCGGTCCATGCCGATTGAACCGGCTATGGCTTCGGTTTGGGAGGCGATCCGAGCGGGTCTGCTAGTCTTGGAGAAAGAAGGCGAAGCGTCTGCCTGGAGTGCGATGGATCAACATTTTAAGCAGTCTGCCGGTGTCCTGTAAACAAAAAACAAGGAATGAGGGATGATCCATGAAAACGAGCGTATTTAGCCAAATTTCTATCGACGGTAAGCTGACATTGGGTCCGGGGCAGTCCAGCAAGCCCTTGTTCAGTCTCTTTGATGGCCGGGATATGGAGTATATTCACAAATTTCGGGGCAAGGTTGACGGCATTATGGTCGGAAAAAATACCATCACCACGGACAATCCCTTTTTGACGAACCGTTATGAAGAGAACAAGAATCCGGTGCGGATTATCCCCACGAGAACCATGGATATTCCGATGGATAGCAATGTGCTGACGGATGAGGGACAAACCCTCATTGTTACGACGGAGAACGGTAAGGATGAGCGTAAGATTGACCAACTCCGGGAACGGGGCAAAGAGTGCCTGATTTGCGGGCAAGACAAAGTAGATTTCGGGCAAATGTTTAACTTGCTGGAGGAGAAGTACGGCATCAACAGCCTGATGGTGGAGGGCGGTGGCTTTCTGAACTGGCATGTTTTCAACCAGGATCTGGTTGACGAGATCATACTGATGCAACTTCCGATCATTATCGGCGGGGCCTCCAACATTACGCTGGTCGATGGGGAAGGCTACACCGAGCTCGATTTTGCCAAAAAATTTAAGGTGGTCGAAGTGGAACCGAAAGATAATTACACGTTACTGCGATATTTAAAAGCGGTTTGAATATGGGGGATCAGGTTAAATGAGCGATGAGTTAAAAAGAGATTTTTATAAGAACGTATATAAAATTGCCCTTCCGGTGACGCTGCAAAGCCTGATTATGTCATTGCTCACGCTCACGGACCAGTTGATGGTCGGGCAGTTGGGCGATGTGGCCATCGCTTCTGTCGGAATGGCTACGAAAATATACGGAGTCATCTCCGTAGTGCTCGCCGGTCTTTCGGCCGGCGTGTCGATTTACGCGGCCCAGTTTTGGGGGAAACAGGACCGCAAGAGCATCTCCCAATTGCTTGGCATCGGCCTCATGGCCGGGTTTGCATTGTCGTTTCTGTTTACGCTGCTCGTCTTCTTTCAGCCTCAGCTTTGCTTGTCCTTGTTTACGACGGATGAGCGGATCTTGGGAGAGGGGTACATTTATCTGCAGATCATCTCGCTAAGTTATGTGCCGACGATGCTTACGATGATGTATTCCGCCATTCTAAGAAGCACGACGCACGTTAAATTGCCGATGTTCGTCAGCTTGTTTACAGTAGTTCTGAACATTATACTGAATTATTTGCTGATCTTCGGGAATTGGGGTTTTCCGGAATTGGGGTTAAAAGGATCGGCTATCGCAACATTAATCGCCAGATTCGTGGAGTGCATATTAATTATCGGAGCAGTCTATAAGTTCAGACTTCCGGGCTCGGTCGATTTCGGCAACCTGTTCGTAATTCCAAGACCGCTCCTGAAAAAGTTCATTCAAACGACTTATCCCATCATCCTGACCGAATTCATCTGGGTCATGGGCGAGACGGCTTATGCCATGATCTACAGCCGGATGGGAACCTCCGAGATGACGGCGATGACGATTACCTTTCCGCTGCAGGGCATCTGTATCGGATTGCTCTCGGGATTGGCCAGCGCGGGCGGAGTCATGGTCGGCAACAAGCTCGGAGCCGGGGAAGAAGAGACGGCCATGCAGTACGCCAAACGGTTCATTGCATTGGGAATATCCGTTTCCCTTGCCGTCGGCCTGGTGATTGCGGCAGCTTCCCCTTGGTATGTATCCTTCTTTAATATTTCGGGGGAAGCCCACCGCTTGGGAATTTACCTGGTTTGGGTATTTGCCGCTTTCTTATGGGTCAAGGTTGGAAACATGATCATGGCCGGGGGCATTTTGAACAGCGGCGGGGACAGCAAGTTCGTATTCGCGATGGAATCGGCGGCAACGTGGCTGATCGGAGTTCCGTCGGGGCTGCTCCTTTCGTTTGTCTTCAAACAACCGGTCTACCTGGTCTATCTTGTTCTGTCCTTGGAGGAGGTTGTCCGGCTCGGTATCGGCCTGGCCCGGATCCGTTCTCGGAAGTGGATCAAGAACCTGGTGGGCGATATCGCGGCATAAATTTGGCAGTCCGTAGCCCACAAAAAAGCAGGCCCTGCATAATAACGCAGGGCCTGCTTTTTGTATTCATTCTAGGGTTTAGATCGTCACGGACGATCTTTGTGCCTGGATTTCTCCGTGTGCACTGACCGTATAGCTGCGATCATAGATCCGGATTGCGGCCGGCGTATCGGTCTCATTCGTTACGGTGATGACGTCTTCGCCGACGTTGACCTTCAACGTAGCGCCGCGGAACATCACGTTGAACGAGAAGGACTTCCAGTGCGAAGGAATGAACGGCTGGAGCACCAGCTCGTCGTTCTTAACGCGGAGTCCGGCGAACCCTTGGATAACAGCCATCCAGGTTCCTGCCATACTTGTGGTGTGGCAGCCGTCTTCGGTATCGTTGTTGTAGTTGTCCAGATCCAGACGCGCGGTGCGCAGGTACATTTCGTACGCTTTGTCCTGATAGCCGAGCTCGCAGGCCATAATGGAGTGCACGCAAGGGGACAGGGAGGACTCGTGAACGGTCAACGGTTCATAGAAATCGAAGTTCCGTTTTTTCGTTTCGAGATCGTATCTGTCGCTCAGGAAGAACAGGCCTTGCAACACGTCCGCTTGCTTAATGTAGCAGGAACGCAGGATCCGGTCCCAGGACCAGTTCTGGTTGATCGGCAGGTTTTCCGGAGCCAGGTCTTTGACCGGAACCAGTTCCTTGTCGAGGAAGCCGTCTTGCTGCAGGAATACTCCGCGCTCTTCGTCGACCGGATAGTACATATTGTCGATGATATGCTGCCACTTGGCGGTTTCTTCGTTCGTCAGCTTCAACTTGTCGATCAGCTCGAGATAGCGGGCGTTCTCGTTCTTTTTCAAATAATCGAGCACTTCCAGCGTATACTCCATCGTCCAGCAAGCAATCCGGTTTGTATACCAGTTGTTGTTGACGTTGTTCTCGTATTCGTTTGGACCGGTAACGCCGAGCATTACGTATTTTCCTTTGGTGTTGGAGAAGTTGACGCGTTCTTCCCAGAACCGGGAAATTTCCGCGAGCACTTCCAAGCCGTACTGACTCAGATAGGATTTATCTCCGGTGTAATTCACATAGTTGTAGATTGCGTAAGCGATCGCGCCGTTCCGGTGAATCTCTTCGAACGTGATCTCCCATTCGTTATGGCACTCTTCGCCGTTCATGGTAACCATCGGGTAGAGCGCGCCTTTAGTGAAGCCGAGCTTCTTGGCGTTTTCCTTTGCCTTCTCCAAGTGCTTGTAGCGATAGATCAGCAAGTTGCGGGAAATGTTCGAATCCGCAGTACTCAGATAGAACGGTACGCAGTAAGCCTCGGTATCCCAGTAGGTGCTGCCGCCGTATTTTTCCCCTGTAAAGCCCTTCGGTCCGATGTTCAGACGATCGTCTTCCCCGGTGTACGTTTGATTCAATTGGAAAATATTAAAGCGGATCCCTTGCTGAGCCGAGACGTCACCTTCAATAATGATGTCGCTGCCTTTCCACTTATCAGCCCAGGCATCGGCTTGTTCCTGACGCAGGGTATCGAATCCGGCTGCATGCGCTTCAAGCAAGAGGTTTTTGCCTGCTTCCACAAGCTGCCCTAATCCGTGATTGCGGGAAGTCACGTTGGCGACATATTTGTATACAGTCAGTGTTGCATCTTGTTCAACTTCAAAAGCTGCTTCCGCGGAAACGAATTTTTCGCGCTCGGATACGGAGGATTCAAACTCCAGCTTTTCTCCGTTCTTGTAAACATCAAAAGCCATAACCGACGTAACATGGAAATCCAGCTTTTTCGTTTTCAAAGTCAGGTAGGAAAGATCCGGAGCAGCTGCCTTCTCCACTTCGAGCCAGAATTTCTCGTCATAGTTGGAGTCCTTGTTCTGAACGTCTCCGTCCAAATAAGGTACGATCCGGATACTTCCGGAGAAATTGAGCGGGGTAATCGAATAGCGAATAGCTCCGATTTCCTGGCGTTTCATGCTAACGAAGCGGATCGATTCCACCCGAACCTCTTTGCCGCTCTCCATCACCGCTACGAAACGGCGGGACAAGTAGCCTTCCTTCATGTTCAATTCGCGTACGAAATCTTTAATCTCGCATTTGGCAAGATCCAGAGACTCGCCGTTGATGAGCACGTTGATACCGATCCAGTTAGTGCTGTTCAATACTTTTGCAAAATATTCGGGATACCCGTTTTTCCACCAGCCGACCCGCGTTTTATCGGGATAATATACACCCGCCATGTAGCTGCCTTGGAGGGACTTTCCGCTGTATTGCTCCTCAAAGTTTGCCCGTTGCCCCATGAATCCGTTACCGATGCTGAAGATGCTCTCGGAAATTTCATGCGTAGTTGGGTCAAAGGACTCCTCAATAATGGACCATTCATCCAGTTTTAAATATTGTCTCACGATTTACCGGCTCCTTCTTTAAGTAATCAAGTGTTTTGTTTATATGAATAGGGTTATAAAAAAAGAATGGCAGTTCTCAATTCTATACAGCGGCAATACTCAACAGGCGATCGACCGTAATATCTCCAAGAGATGCGATGACGAGATTGGCTTTGCCGAGCGTGCATGGCGATCCGATCCCGACGCTGCGCATCCCGGCCCGCTGAGCTGCTTCGATGCCGGCTTCCGCGTCTTCGAAGACGACGCATTCATCCGGGGAGACGCCCAGTTCAGTAGCCCCCAGCGTAAATACTTCGGGATCGGGCTTGGCGCTGGTAGTCCGGGTCCCGTCGATAATGGCGTCGAAATATGGCGTGAGCCCGGTGTTGTTCAAAATAGTCATGGCATTTTTGCTGGCTGAACCCAGGGCGACTTTTAAGCCATTCTCCCGGCAATCCTTCAGAAATTCAAGCGCTCCCGGCAGAATTTCGGAATCATCCATTTTGGAGATCATATCGAAATACCAATTGTTCTTGCGCTCGGCGAGCTCCAGCTTGGCCGCTTCATCCAGTTCGACTCCGCCGACGCTAAGCAAAATATCGAGCGAAGCCATTCGGCTGACACCCTTTAATCGTTCGTTGTCCTGCTCGGTAAACTCAAAGCCCAATTCGTCGGCCAAGCGTTTCCAGGCAAGATAGTGATATTTGGCGGTATCGACAAGCACACCGTCCAGATCGAATAAACATGCTTTAATTGAGGTCATAACCTCTCCTCCTCCTATAGCGCAAACGTTTGAACAAATTGCAAAAAATAAAAGAAGCCGTCGCTTCGATTATTTTTTGTGTCCCGCGCCTTATTTTTTCGATATCGAATACATGGAAGATTCACGAACCATCAAACGATGTGGAATGATCTGCCGCTTCTGATAGCTCTTGTCGTTGTTGTTCTGGATCGACTGGATCAGAACCTGGGAAGCGGTGTATCCCAAATTGTAAATTCCGATATCTATGCTGCTGAGCGGTGGTGTCGACAATTCAGACAAGGGAATATTGTTGAAACTGACCAAGCATAAATCTTCGGGGACTTTGTACTTGAGCTCATGCAGGCCACGCAACACGCCGAAAGATACAACGTCGTCGATTAGGACGATCCCCGTAGGACGATTCGGTAAATTCATGAAGAAGGACATAGCCCGATAGCCGCTGTCCTGCAAGAATTCCCCTTCAACAATCCATTCAGGGCGCATTTCCAGTCCCGAATCATGCAACGCATCCAGATACCCCTTAAGCCGGTCCTTGGAAACGACCAGGTCTGGAGGTCCGCTGACGAACCCAATCCGTTCATGTCCGAGCGAGATCAAATGCTTCGTGGCATCATATGAAGCCTGGACGTTATCGTTATCCACCGATAAAATATCGGGATATTGCTCGCTTCGTCCAATCAGAACGAAATGGTGACCGTTCTCATGCAGGAAATCGATAACAGGGTCATCTTTCCTCGAATAAAGTAAAATCACTCCATCTACCCGGCGTCCGTTAATCAGTCTGGATACGCCTTCAATTTCTTCTTTTTCATTGGCCCCCGAGCTAATCAGCACGTCGTAGCCTAAACGGCTGGCTTGCGTGACAATCCCGCGGATCAATTCCATGAAGAAAAAGTTGGAGAATAACTCCTCGGCAGACTTCGGCAACATGATGCAAATACTGTTGGTTGTTTTGGATACCAGGCTCTTAGCCATGATATTCGGATGGTATCCAAGCTGATCCATAATGTCCTTTACTTTTCTCGAAGTTTCGGCGCTAATTCTTGGATGATTGGACAGCACCCGGGACACGGTAGAGGGTGATACTCCGGCCTTTTTGGCAACATCTTTTATGGTAACAGCCATAAAAAACCTCCTCTGTGGAACCGTTTGCTTTACATTGTAATATTAATCGAAACATAGCGGAAAGTAAATAGAGAAAGCGGGGAATAGGTGTCATATTATGAGCATTTTCCCCTAGAGATGGGCATGATTGTGAGATTTTTACTTTATTAATTAAATAATAAGTAATTCGAAGATTGGAAGAGAATGAATAAGGAAACAGAAGGAATAGGGATAAAATCCTCTAAAAATCAACTGTGCAAACGTTTTAACATTTGGAAGCGCTTAATATAATATGATTAGAAACATAAAAGCGCTTTCCACGCTTAATGTACTCCTTAGACATAGCAGAAAAGTTTTAAATTTTATTCAAACGTTTGCGCAATTTATGGGTTGAAAGGAGGATACATACACGCCTGCCACAAGTCGTTTATTTCAGTAATTCTTATGATGTAAGTCAGTGAATTCTACTTAGGAGGTCTTAACAAAATGCATAAGTCATGGAAAGGCTGGATTTCCCGCCTGCTCATTTTTGTATTGGTTGTCGGTTCGTTCGGCAGCTTCCTTACTCAAGCGAGAGCGGAGGAACCGGTCGAGGGCAGCACCGTTCACGCCAGTCCGGTGATCGGGGAAAGAAGCGATACCGGAGCAAAAGTGACGTTTAATTATGAAGGGAAAGGGCAAGAGAACAAGGTAATTGTTAAGGGTGAGTTTAACGGTTGGAATAACACGGACCTAAGCAAAGATTCTGAGAACTTGTGGTCCGGAACCCTTGATATTCCTGCCGGTTGGTACGAGTATGGCATGGCATGGTATCCCTCTGAGGACCCGAACGGGGAATGGATCGGAGATCCATGGAATCTCGTTAAAAAGGGTAACAACCCGGGCCTCTCTGTTCCGGGGTTAGCGGTCAAAGTACCTTCAGAAATTTTACTTAATAAATCCTCAGTTATTGACGCTGTTTATTACACAGGCAACCAAGGGGACACCGACCCGGCAGTTGTTACCTTGAAAACGGGCTTAAAAGGCGTTGAGTTTGACGATAAAACCAATGAAATAAGTGTGGCCGCGGATGCGGATCAAGGTAATATTGAGCTTGATATCACTTATGATCAGTGGAAAGTCACGAAAACGATACGAATCACGGATAAGGCGCTGCAAAGTCCGGTTATAAGCGATGGAAAAATCACCTTCAATGTAGCCCAAGGCGAGTTGACCTCCCTATACTTGGTCGGCAGCTTGAATGACTGGAATGTGAACGAAGCTATTCCTATGGAGCTGGAGAACGGAATTTTTAGCGTCACTCGTGATCTTGCTCCAGGGGCTTACCAATACAAATTCATTCCGAATTTGGGGAAATGGGCCGGCAGTTTTGTCGATCCGCTGAATCCGCTTAGTGCAGGAGATAATTCCCTGGCTATCGTTCCAGGACTCACAATTAAATCAGGCGAAGAAGTGGAGATCGGAGGCTCCCTGCAACTGAAGGCTGAAGAGTATCAGACAGGTAAGGAAGCCCCTGTTACTCAACAACCTCAATGGGATTTAGTGACTCCTCCTGAGGGTGTTACAATCTCGGATACGGGGTTGTTGACAGTCGCTCCTAACGCAGCCAAAGGAAGCGTAGAAGTCAAAGCTTCTTATAATGGCTTGGATACCACCAAGACTATTCGGATCGTTGAAAAAATGAATTCGTTCACCATTAACTATTACCGCTATGATGGCACAGCGAATGATTGGAACCTCTGGCTCTGGCCGGACGGTTCGAATGGAACCGGAAATGGGTTCACCAGCAACGAAAATGGGATTGCCAAAGGGACTTACAAATACACGCAATCATCGATTAATGTGATTACTCGCCTAAGCAAGCCGGGAAATGACTGGTTCTCGGAGGGTCCTAAATTAAAAATCAACATTCCGGAAGGTAAAACGGAGGTTGAAGTATGGCTGGTTGAAGATATACCGACGGTATATTACGAAGAGCCGGATTTTGAAGCCATTAAGCCGAGTTCCCGGTCTATCCAATTCACTTACATTTCTGACGAAACGGATCCATCGGAATTGAAAAAGTGGAATATCTGGACATGGTATACGGTGAAAGCGGACGGAGAGAACAAATTCACGAAGTTTGACGGCAATAAGGCTACAGCTATAATTCCAATCGGCTCCAGCGTGGAGAAGATTGGCTTTAAAATGCGTAAAGGCGGAGTAGCTGGCGATTGGAGCACGGTTGAGAAAATCGATCAGGATTATGACCGTGAGATTTATACGGGGTCTGAAGCTTTAACCAAGGTTATTGTCACCGCAGGCCAAGGCCCGTTCCGGATTCTTCCGGGAACTGCCGCACCGGTTCTGGAGAATGGTAAGGCGACGTTTACTTACCGTGACCAGGCTTTATATGAGAATAACGCCATGGATCAAATTGAGAGCGTTCATCTGAAAATCGACGGCCAACTTTACAAAATGGATTATAACGCCGAAGATGAGCGGTTTACTTATACTCTTGATCAGTTAACAGAGGGTACATTCGAGTACACCTACGTTGTCAAAATGTTGGATGGTACTGAGAACGAGATTACCGATCCGAAAAATACGATCGATGGAAAATCGCGTATCGTTTACAAAGTAATCCACCCGGACATTCAGACTACAACAGTACCGGAGCGGATTTCTTACAATGAAAATGCGGTTCTTAACCTTTCCTTATCACAAATAGCCGACGATGAAATTAGCAGTATTTCCGCGGACTTGACCGTATTGGGCGGGAATGCGACTACAGTAATCGATAAGGAACTTAAATCTATAAGCATTGCAGTCAAAGACTCGGTGACCACAGGTTTGAAACAAATTCCGGTTACCGTTGTCGATGTATACGGCAATAAGCATACAGAGAATGCCCAGGTTACCGTCAAATCGCGGCAAACGGTCGGAAAAGACGATTTTGACTGGGATGAGGCCCGTATCTATTTCATGCTGACGGACCGCTTCTTGAACGGAGATACCACCAATGACGATCCAAACGGGGAGAATTACGACCTCAGCCATGCGGAAACTTATCACGGCGGAGATTTCAAGGGCGTTACCGAGAAAATCGGATATCTGAAGGATCTCGGTATCAATACGATCTGGATTACGCCGATTGTTGATAACATCGACTTTAACAAGGGCGTTGATTTCAACAGCAATCAGTATGCTTACCACGGCTACTGGGCTAAAGACTTTACTGAAATCGATGAGCATCTTGGCGACTTGAAAGATTTTCAAAATCTGTTGGATGCGGCTCATGCCCAAGGCATTAAAGTCATGCTCGACGTTGTCTTGAACCATACCGGCTACGGCATGGATCAGTTGAGTCCAAATTGGAGCGGTTTAAGTAACCTTCCTACGGAGACTGAACGCGAGGTATTCGCGGGAATGCTTCGGGATACCGACGAAGACCCCGTTATCAAGAACAAAGTAGCCGGTCTTCCCGACTTCAAAACTGAAGATACGGCCGTACGCGAACAAATTATCAAATGGCAGTCCGACTGGATTGAGAAATCCAAGACCGCCAGCGGAAACACGATCGATTATTTCCGTGTCGATACCATCAAGCATGTGGAGAACACAACCTGGATGGCATTCAAAAACCGGATGACCGAAATCAATCCTGCTTTCAAAATGATCGGGGAGAACTTCGGTGCAAGCGTGGATAACGATGGCGGTTTTCTGCGTACAGGTACGATGGATTCTGAGCTCGATTTCGGCTTTAAAGGCATTGCCAACGATTTCGTAAAAGGCCAAATCGAGTCCGTAGAACGGAAGCTTCAGGACCGCAACGGTAAGATCGACAATGCAGCCACGCTTGGCCAGTTCCTGAGCAGCCATGACGAGAACGGGTTCATGGTAAGCTTGCTTACGGATGCGGCTGATCGCCAAAAATTCAAAGACGGAACTCTGGACGCAGAAGTATTGAGGAACTTGCAGGCGCAGCATAAGATCGCAGCTTCCTTGCAAATTACGGCCAAGGGTCAACCGGTTATCTATTATGGCGAAGAAGTTGGGCAGTCCGGAATGAACGCCGGGGATATGTCCAAAGGCCAGTTTAGCGAAAACAGGTACGATTTCAACTGGGAAGGGTTGAACGATCCGACTTACAGCCATATTTACGAACACTATAAAAAAATGCTGCATATCCGCGACAACTATTCGAAAATATTCTCCAAAGGGACCCGTGCGCAAATCGGCGGCTCCGACCAGGACGGATATGATGTGTTTACCCGGACGTATCAAGGCCAGAGCGTAGTTGTAGGTATAAACACTAAGACTACTGCACAGCAAATTACGTTTACTGTACCTGGCTACAAAAATACGAAATGGGTCGAACAGTACAGCAATCAAACGGTGCAGGCCGATAGTGACGGTAAAGTGACATTAACGCTGCCGTCCAGTCTGGACGGAGGAACGATCGTACTGGCTGCGGCTTCGAGTACGGTAACTCCTCCGGGAACATCGAATCCTGGTTCCGGATCAACAGGATCCTCAGCTCCAGGCGCCGGTAATCCAACACCGGCAGTACCCGAGTCTGTGATCGTAACGGCTAAAGCCGGTGAGAACGGACGCAAGGTAGCCGAAGTGAGTGCAGCCGATCTGGAGAAAGCCATTGCGGCTGCCGTGAACGGTAATAAACCAGTAACCATTCAAATTTCTGGAGTAGCTGCGGGAGAAGCGGCGGAGCTCGTGATTCCGGGAAGTGCAGTTGGGAAGGCTTTGGAGCAAAAGGCTGCTCTTCAACTCGTATTCCCTGATGTCACGGTTGAGTTCCCAGCAGGAAGTATTCCGGCTGCAGCGATTCAGAAAGATGGAACGGTTGCATTCAGTAAAGAAGCAGGCAGCACCCCTACTGTAGATGGGGCTTACCGCCCGGTTGGGGGGACTTATAACTTTAACTTCTCAAGCGTAGATGCAGGCAAGAAAGCCAGCGCAATCCAGTTGGCTGCCAAAGTAAAAGTGACGCTGACCCTTGATGAGACCGCCTTGAAAGGAATTGGGGACAAGAACAAGGCAGGAGTCTATGCGGTCAATGAAGACGGATCTGTTGTTTACGTAGGCGGTAAGTGGGATGGTAACCGCATCACCTTCTCGACAGACCGGTTTGCCCAATATATCGTTATGGAGTACAACAAAACGTTCAGTGATGTGACGGGCGGCTGGGCCAAAAATTATATCGAGATTCTGGCTGCAAAACATATTGCATCCGGTGTCGATGCAGAGCGGTTTAATCCGAAGGGCGAGGTCACCCGCGGTGAATTTGCCGCATTCCTCGGTCGGGCCATGGGGCTTGATGTGGCAGGGCTTTCTTCCGGTATGAGCGATGTAGCCGAGAACAGCTACTATGCCGGTTATGTCGCTGCCTTGAGCGAGCTGGGCATCGTATCCGGTTATGAGGATGGAACCTTCCGTCCGAGCCAGACGATGACCAGAGAGCAGATGGCGACCTTGCTGATGAAGGCGTATGCTCAGGTGACCGGGCAATCGGCGAATGAGGCTGCTGGGGCAGAGGAAGCATTCTCCGACCTGGGCAAGGCATCCGCTTACGCCGTAGACAGCATTAAAGCGGCAAAAGCGCTTGGTATTATGAACGGAATGGGGCAGAATAAATTTGAGCCTGCCGCAACCTCGACTCGTGAGCAAGTAGCAGCCGTGCTTATTCTCTTTATGGAGAAAGCGGGATTGTAAAAAATGAAAGTTAGTTCCGTATAAAAAAATGGCGGTGCCGGGAGATGTTCCCCGCACCGCCATTTCATGTTTTGGCAAGTTGCTATGCTTGCGTCAATACCGCATATCCATATGCCGGAAGCTTTACGGCCAGTTTGCCGTCCGCAGTCTCATGAGTGCTGCCGTTCATGGCATCCCGCCAGATTAGACCTTTGGCCGGCACTTCCAAGGTTTGCGCCGCATCGTAGTTGTTAAGCAGCACGAGTACCGACTCCTTGCCCAGCCGACGTTCATAAGCCAGCTTGCTGCCGCCTTGTTCGGCAATCAGGAAATGGATGGAACCGGATCTTAGCGCGGCAAGGTCCTTACGGACTGCGATCAGCTTGCGGTAGAACGCAAACAGATCATGATCCTGTTTCTCCGGGTCCCATTCCATGCATTTACGGCAATCGGGGTCCTGCTCACCATCGAGCCCGATCTCATCGCCATAGTAAATGCACGGCGTGCCGCCGTAAGTGAATTGAAACAGAGCGGCGAGTTTCATCTTGTTTTTATCGCCCTTGCAGAGCGTCAGAAGGCGCGGCGTGTCATGGCTATCCAGCAGGTTGAAAGCCACTTCGCTGGCTTGCTGCGGGTAGCGGGACAGCTGTCTGCCGATAGCGTTGGCAAAGCCTTTGGCATCCAGTGTGCCGCGCACTACATAATCAAGCACCGCATCCGTAAACGGATAATTCATGACCGCATCGAATTGGTCGCCTTGAAGCCAAGGGGACGATTCATGCCAAATCTCTCCGAGAATATAAGCATCGGGGTTAGCGGCCTTGACCGTTTTGCGGAAATCCCGCCAGAATTGGTGGTCGACTTCGTCGGCGACATCCAGACGCCAGCCGTCGATGCCGACCTCTTTAATCCAAAACTCAGCGACTTTCAGCAAGTATTGTTTAACTTCAGGGTTGTCCGTGTTCAGCTTCGGCATGAGCGGCTCGAAGGAGAACGTATCGTATGTCGGCACGCCATCCTTAACTTCAAGCGGATATTGGCGGACGGAGAACCAGTCTTTGTATTGGGAATTCTCGCCCTTTTCCATCACATCGACGAACGGGGCAAACGTTTTGCCGGAATGGTTGAACACCGCGTCGAACAGAACACGGATACCGCGGTCATGGCACGCTTTGACAAGCTTCTTCACCGTTTCGATATCGCCGAAATGAGGATCGATCTTCATGTAATCGGCAGTATCGTATTTATGGTTTGTCGTTGCCTCGAAAACGGGAGTGAAGTAGATCCCTGTGATGCCAAGCTCGCTAAGATGATCAAGATGATCGATGACTCCTTGAAGGTCTCCGCCGAAGAAATTCTCTCTCTCCGGTTTGCCGCCCCAAGGGAGCACGCCTTCAGGATCATTGTCCGGATTCCCGTTAGCAAACCGTTCGGGGAATATTTGATAAAATATCGTATCCTTGACCCAAGCCGGAACGGTAAACACGTCGGCGGGATTGATGAACGGGTATTCGAACAAGCGGTCCGGGACCGGAGGACGTTCCTTGGAGAAGTCATTCTCCGTCATCCAGATTTCCTCATCCCCCGACTTTAGCAGAAAACCATATTTTAATCTGCGATACTTCGGTTTGACGGCGCATTCCCAGTAATCGAACAGTTCATCCGAAGTAAGCTTGGACATGGGGATCAATTCCTTGCTTTGATCCCATATGTATTTGTCGCCGGCAAAAGCGAAAACCTCGGTCAGGTCGTCCCTTTTTGCGCGCAGGCGAAGATGGACGGTTTCAAGATCATAGGCATAGGACCAGTTCAGTTTCGGACGGTGATAGACCGCTTCAAGCTGCATGATTCATTTCCTCCTTGGTCTGTATTAAGTTAATTCCATCTGGCGGAGCTGTCGATGCGATGCACGGCACGAGGGTTGCCCTTAAGATATAGTAACCGTTTAACGGTACCCTATCCTGGTTGGTTCATAATAAAAAAGGCACACCGCGGCAAGAATAGTAGCCGAGGATGTACCTTGAAGATAACAGTGCCTTCAAATTGTGCATTGGGAACAAAGACGGGATCCATAGCGGATGGAACCGTTTATGGTTCAGGATTATAGCATTGTTCAAACCGTTGCACAAGACTGAAAGAATAGGAGGATTTTTCTTTTCGCGAATAGAATCCGGTTTCCGCCGAAAGCCTTGATAGCAGGCCGAACTAGGAGGAATAGAGCTTAAAAATAAGACGATAAAAATAAGCTATTTTGCGAAAACAAGAGCATTTGGGAGCATTATGAATAAAATAAAGCGATTATACCCAAAAACGATATGTGCAAACGTTTTTACAATGCCCTTGCTATGTTGTATGATTATTTCAGTTATAAAGCGCTTTCTATTCGGGAAAGATGAACAATTCCCTGAAGAAACAAAAAAAACTAGGAATTTATCATTCATCTCTGAAATCGTTTGCGCAAAATTCTGTAACTCTTGCTTTGTATAAAATTTGGGAGGGGTTAGCTTTATGAAATTCAAGAGAACATTAGTTTTACTCGCTACGCTGTCACTGGCTGCATCCATTACAGCATGCGGAGGCAACGGCAACAAAACCAACAACGCAGCGAACACGCCTGCGCCGTCCAACACGGCAGCAGAGAATCAGAATACCGGCAGCAATGAAGCAACGACAGAAGAGATCAAGCCTGAAGACGGCGCAGAGCTTCTCATTTGGGAAAGTAGAGAAGAAATTGCCTTTACCGAGCAAATCGCTCAAAAGTTTGAAGAAAAATATGGTGTAAAGGTCCGTGTTGAAGAAGTACCGGTTCCGGATCAAATCGGTAGATTGACTACTGACGGTCCGTCGGGTCTTGGAGCAGACATCATCGTAATTCCTTCCGACCACATCGGTAATGCTGTAACTACCGGTTTGATCTTGGAAAATGATGTATTTGGAGAGGAAACGAAATCAAGAAATACAGAGGCGTCTATTGTTGGTGCTTCCTATGATGGTAAATTGTATGGATACCCAAGAGCGGCCGAAACGACAGCTCTATATTACAATAAGTCTCTGATCCCTGAGGCTCCAAAAACATTTGAAGAGTTAATTGAGTTCGGTAAAACATTCACCGACAAAACCAAGAAAAAATACGCTCTTATGTGGGAATCCGGGAACTTGTATTTTAACTACCCATTCATCGCAAGTAATGGTGGATATCTCTTCGGTGATAACGGGACGAACAAAGACGATATCGGTCTTGCAACCCCTGAAGCCCTTGCAGGCATGAAAGTTTTCCAAGATCTTAAACAAATTCTTCCTGTACCAAGCGGTGATATCAACGGCGACATTAAACGTGGCTTGTTCACTGCAGGAGATGTAGCGATGGATATCAACGGTCCATGGGAACTTGCAGCATATAAAGAAGCTCTCGGGGACAATTTGGGTCTAGCTCCAGTTCCTACGGTTCTTGGTAAAACAGCTATTACGTTCTCCGGTATCAAAACATATGATGTGAGTTCATTCACTAAGTATCCAAATGCCGCTAAATTGTATGCAGATTTTGCAACAAATAAAGATGCACAATTGCTTCTCAGTGAATTGATTGGTTCCATTCCTACTAACTTGGAAGCTTTGGAAACGGATCAAATCAAGAACGATCCATTTATTTCTGGATTTGCAGAGCAAGCCAAGAATTCGGAGCCAATGCCTTCGATTCCTGAAATGAATAACGTTTGGGGTGCGGCAAATGCAGCTTTTGCTGACATTTGGAACAAAGATGTAGATGCAAAAGCTACTCTTGAAAATGCAGTTAAACAAATTACTGATTTGAACAACGGGGTAGCTGCGGAGTAAACCCGATCACCCTAATAAATTTATTACCCGCCGCCAATAGCGGCGGGTAACCTTGATTTCCGAGGGAGAGGAGAAGGTAGGGAAATGGGTCAGCATCGGAACAAAGCAACGATACTGTCAGTACTGTTCATGGGCTTGGGACAAATATATAACCGCCAAATTATTAAAGGATTGATTTTTCTAGCATTTGGAATATTTAGTGTCGGCTACTTCATTCTTAACTTAAGATATGCTTTTTGGGGGATAGTTACATTAGGTGAGACCCCGAGAACCCCTGCTAATCTTAATGATTACGACCATTCGATATTTATAATGATTCAAAGTTTGATTACGTTGATCTATCTTGTGTTATTCTTGATTGCTTACTATTTAAATATTCGAGATGCTAGGAAAATTGGAGAAGAAAGAGACCGTGGCATACAGCCTAATAACTTCAAACAATCCGTTCGCTACGTTTTGGATTATAAATTTGCAGTTACGTTTTTAACTCTGCCGGCAATTGGTATACTGTTTTTCACAGTAATGCCTATTATATTCATGATTATGCTGGCATTTACAAACTACTCGGCTCCAAAACATATCCCGCCGACCATGTTGGTAGACTGGGTGGGATTTGACACGTTTAAAAATTTGTTGGCTCTAAAGAGCTGGAGTAAAACCTTTTACGGAGTTCTTACATGGACGATCATCTGGGCGGTATTATCTACAGTAACTACGTACTTCGGCGGTATGTTTGTGGCATTGCTTATTAACCAAAAAGGAATTAAATTTAAAGGCTTTTGGAGAACAATTTTAATTATTCCTTACGCAATACCACAAATCATTTCACTTCTAGTTATGAGAAATATGTTTAATGGCCAATTCGGCCCGATTAATCAGTATTTGAACTACTTTGGAATACCGGGAGCGCCATGGCTGACACATGAAACATGGGCAAGAGCAATGGTTATCATAGTTAATATGTGGGTAGGCGTGCCGGTATCCATGCTCTTAATTATGGGGGTATTGACGACTATTCCGAAAGATATGTACGAAGCTGCCGAGGTGGATGGTGCTACGGGATATCAGAAATTTAGAATCGTTACATTACCAATGATCCTGTTTACTACTGCACCAACCTTAATTACACAGTTTGCAGGAAATATAAATAACTTCAACGTTATTTTCCTCCTAACCGGAGGTGATCCGGTCAAAGGGTCATATCAAAACGCAGGGGCAACAGATTTGCTGGTAACCTGGTTGTATAAACTTACATTGACCAGTAACCGATACAACATGGCTTCAGCAATAGGTATTATTATCTTTTTGATCATTGCCTCGTTCTCGATTTACAACTATCGCAGAACCAAGTCATTTAAAGAGGAGGATATGATCCAATGAGCCGGCTAAAAGTACGGAATGGTATTCGTTTGACGTCGAGTTATATCGTATTGATTATATTGTCTATTGCCGCGATTTACCCTGCGCTTTGGATCATACTTGGAGCTGTTCGCCCCGGGAAATCGCTGTATAGTAAAACATTGTTCCCAGAGGAATTTACGCTAGACCATTTTAGAGAGTTATTTACTTCAAACCAAGTCATGTTTCCGCAATGGTATATGAACACGTTAAAGGTATCTCTAGCTTCGATGATTTTAGGCGTATTGCTTACCTTGCTGACTAGCTATGCTCTTTCAAGATTTCGTTTTAGCGGCCGTCAAAATGCATTGTCAGTACTATTAATACTAGGGATGTTCCCAGGGTTCATGAGTATGATCGCTATTTTTCTTTTATTTAAAGAATGGGGCCTTATAGATACTCACCTCGCACTTATTATGGTGTATGCTGCGGGGGCTCCTTTAGGACTAACCCTTATTACCAAAGGCTTCTTTGATACGATACCACGATCACTTGATGAGGCAGCTCGTATCGATGGAGCAAGTAATTTCAGAATATTTGGCTCCATTATCTTGCCTTTGTCTAGACCAATTCTGACTTATCTTGCTTTATTACAATTTGTTGGACCATGGGTTGACTTTATCTTCGCAAGATTGATTCTACGTTCTAAGCATAAATGGACGGTGGCTGTAGGGATGTGGGATATGGTTGCTAATAGTCAAAATACCAACTTTACCGTGTTTGCCGCAGGTGCGGTACTGATCTCGGTTCCGATTACAATTCTCTTCATCTTCATGCAGCGCTTGCTGGTTGAAGGATTGACGTCCGGAGCGAGCAAAGGGTAACGAGTTTTGCCAAGGGTATAATCTCAGAAACCGAAGTTATCTGAGACTTTATACCCTTATTTTTCAATACATAGGCTTGTCCGTCAAAGGGGGAGACAGAAGTTGAAGCTTAGAGGTCTGATTCAATTTAAGTCGGTTGGTATGAAGCTGTTTATGATTTTGTTCGTTACCGTTGTACTTATGTCAGCAATTCTCGGAATAAGTTCTTATATGATGTCCAAAGAAATTATTCGGGGACAGGTTGGCACAGCCTCTTCGCAAGCTATTGAACAAGCTGCGGACAAGCTGGACTTTCTCTTTGCGGAATACGAGTCGATATCCCGTCAAATGGCGGTCGATCAGGTCTTGAAGGTGGATTTGGAAACGGTGACCACACCGGATGTCGGAATCATTAAAAAAACGGATGCGGAAACAAGAATCAAGAACAAGCTGGACGCGATGAAAGGCTCAGATGCCCGTTTGCTGGGGATTCGCCTGGTGAATAAAGACCTCTCCAGTATTTATGCCTCGTCCGGGGCGAGCGGAACCCAGAAGGACAATGAAAATGTAAAGGCAAGAATCCAAAGCATGATCGATGGAGCCGGCAAGCCCGTATGGATTCCCGGCCTGAAGAAAGGCTTCTTTGAAAGTTTAAATGAACCTACGATCACGATGGGGCGGGTACTGCAAAATTTGAAGCGCCCGGAAGCCGAGTTCATCCTGTTGATCGAAATAAAAGACAAGGCAATATTAAATACGCTGTCTAATTTGAAAATTGGTAAATCCGGAGAGGTTCGCATTATTACGCCGGACAATGTCATTGTCCATTCGGCGGATAAAGAGTTAATTGAATCCAAATCGTTCATTGGCTTGGATGAGGATCAAGTGAAAAGCGGCGATGCTTCCTTTACCACTACCGATGAAAAAGGAATCAAGCAGCTTGTTGTCTACAGACAGCTGCAAACCGTGAATTGGCGGCTCATCGGTTATGCCCCCGAAAGCGACTTTTTGAGTGCGGCGGATAGGTTGATTTATGTAACTTTGTTTGTTCTGCTCTTCGCGATCCTGGTTGCTTCGGCCATCGGCTACTATTTGTACAGAATGGTAGGCAAGCCGTTGCAGAAGTTGTCCCGATTGATGGAGGAAGGCGAGCGCGGGAATCTGAAAGTTCGTACGAATTTTAAGAGCAGGGATGAGATCGGGCGCCTTGGACAGAGCTTCAATAACATGCTCGGGCAAATCTCGTTGCTGGTCGACCGGACCAACGGGTCCACTCAAGAATTGCTGGTTACCGCTGAAAACTTAACCAAGGCCTCGCGGGATACGTCCCAAACGGCAGGCGAGATTGCCGCTGCTACGGGCGAAATCGCACAGGGTGCGTCGAGCTTGGCAGAAGAGGCGGACAAGGGCACGGATTTGGCGGAAGAAATAGGCGTTAGAATGAACCGGGTGGCCGATTTGAATGACGCCATGGATGAATCGGCAGGGCGTGTCATCGAGGTGAGTCGTCAGGGCCGGGATTATATGGAGCAATTGGTGGACAAGACAGAAGCGGTATCCCGAATGACCGCTATGATTGAAGAAAACTCCGGCAAACTGAGCAGAAGCACTTATTCGATCCGGAGTATTTTGGCACCGATGATTGAAATGACGAAGCAGACGAACATTCTGTCGTTGAATGCTTCGATTGAGGCGTCGCGTGCAGGAAATGCGGGCAAGGGCTTTATGGTAATTGCTGAAGAAATCCGAAAGTTGTCGGCCCAATCGAATGACTCGATCCAGAATGTTTCGGCCATGACCGAGGAAATCCAGGCTGCGATCGAAGATACGGTCAACGTCCTGCTGAGCGTAACGCCGATGTTCGATGAGCAGCTTGCCTCAGTAAGGGAAGCCTCCGAGATTTTCCAAGATGTTAGCCGGGAGATGGAGAGCTTTACCGGGGAAATCCAGGCTTCTTCGGCTTCCGTAAAGGAATTGATGGTTTCCCAAAACGCATTGCGCGATTTTATTACGAGTGTTAGCTCGGTCGTTCAGCAGACGAACGCTTCCACCGAGGAAGTGGCCTCCATGTCATCCGAGCAGTATAAGGTAAGTGAAGAGCTCGTACGCTTATCCAACCGTCTGGAGGAACTGTCGGAATCGCTGAAACAATCATTAAGCGTGTTTCAGATAGAATCGGCGGATGGGAAGCAATAGCAGATTTGCATCTGGATTCGACATAATTATAGAAATGGAGTTTCAAAATGAACAACGTATGGTGGAAAGAGGCTGTGGCCTATCAGATTTATCCGCGAAGCTTTATGGACAGCAACGGGGACGGCATCGGTGATTTACAGGGTGTGATATCCAAGTTGGATTATCTGGAGGAATTGGGGATTGACGTTATCTGGATATGTCCGATTTACAAATCGCCGAACGATGACAACGGATACGATGTTTCGGATTACCGGGATATTATGTCAGAATTCGGGACGATGGAGGATTTTGACGAACTTCTGCGGAAAGTGCATGAGCGGGGCATGAAGCTGATCATGGACTTGGTGATTAACCATACCTCAGATGAGCACCCTTGGTTCGTCGAGTCCAGGTCCTCGTTGGATAACCCGAAACGGGATTATTATATCTGGGCCGATCCCAAGGACGGGATGGAGCCGAACAACTGGGCCAGCTTGTTTGGCGGCTCGATTTGGGAGTACGACGAGAAGACCGGGCAATATTTTATGCACGTTTTTTCGCGGAGACAGCCGGATCTTAACTGGGAGAATCCGCAGATGCGAGGCGAGATTTACGACATGGTCAACTGGTGGCTGGATAAGGGAATCGACGGCTTCCGGGTGGATGCCATCTCTCACATTAAGAAGACGGCGGGATTCCCGGATATGCCGAATCCGAACAACCTGAGGTATTTGCCGTCAGAAGCTGGACATATGAATCGCGAAGGTATCCATGAGCTTTTGTCAGAACTCAAACGGGAAACGTTCGACAAGTATGACATTATGACCGTCGGCGAAGCCAGCGGGGTCAGTGTATCCGAGGCGGATCTCTGGGTAGGCGAACAAGACGGAAAGTTCGATATGATCTTTCAGTTCGAGCATTTGGGATTGTGGCAGAAGAGCCTGCACAACGGGCTCGATCTGTTAAAACTGAAAGAGGTCCTATCGGACTGGCAGAAGGGTCTGGAAGGCAAAGGCTGGAACGCGCTGTTCCTGGAGAACCACGACCAGCCCCGCTCGGTGTCCACTTGGGGGAATGACGGGGAGCATTGGGATACGTCGGCCAAAGCGTTGGCGACGATGTATTTTCTGATGCAAGGAACGCCGTTTATTTATCAGGGCCAGGAAATCGGAATGACCAACGTACAATTTCCGACGATTGAAGACTATAACGATGTGTCGATGAGGAACTGGTATCACATCGAGAAGGCGAACGGAAAGAGTCATGAGGAAATCATGCCGGTGATCTGGAAGAACGGACGGGACAATTCCCGGACGCCGATGCAGTGGGATGATTCGGATAACGCGGGCTTCACCACAGGGAAGCCATGGTTCGGTGTGAACCCGAATTACAGAGAGATTAACGCGCAAAAGGCGATGGAAGACCCGGACTCAATCTATCAGTATTACAAAAAGCTGATCGCTTTGCGGAAAGCCCATCCGGTTGCAGTATATGGAACGTATGACTTGATCCTGCCTGAGCATGCTCGCGTATACGCGTATACCCGGACGCTCGGACGGGGGAATCTGTTGGTAGTATGCAATCTTTTTGCGGAAGAGGCTGAGATTGAGCTTCCTCAGGGCGTCGATTATGCATCTTCGAAATTGCTTCTCAGTAATGTTGAAGTGAACCAGAAGCAAACTATTTCGGAGCTTACACTAAAACCCTATGAAGCACGAGTTTACTTATTAAGCGAATAGTTTATCGAGAGAAACAAAAGCGGCCTGCAGTTGCTAGAACCCGAAATGGGATATGGCAACTGCAGGCCGCATTTTTTATTATTCGATAACCAAGGTCGTGTACCCCGGAATCGTCAACTTGCTGCCGTTCAAGGTTGCCCCTTCACGGGTTGCCTTCAGAATGGACTTAAAGCTGTAGTCATCTCCGGCTTTAGACAGATCGATACTTTGCTCGGTCCCCGTAAGATTATGCGCTACCAGCACGGTCTGCTGCTCGTTTAGACGGAGAAAAGCGGTGACAGAGTCATTACCGGAATCCATATCTCTGATCGTACCGTCTTGCAACGCAGGCACGCTGTTTCTGATGGCGATCAGTTTACGGTAATGGGACTGGAGGGAGTCCGGATCAGAGAGCTGCTCTTCAACGCTGGAGCCTTTCTCGCCGGTATTGAAGTTTACAGGCTCCCAGGTGGTTTGCCCTTCTCCTTTACCCCCTGCATACCATTGCATCGGTTCGCGGATGCTTTCGTCCGGTTTGGCGCCGAGCATGCCGATTTCTTCGCCATAATAAAGGAACGGGTTGCCCGGCAGAGTCAGGAGCAATCCAGCAGCCATTTTGGCATGGTCGGTATTCCCCTCAAGCTGCGTCATGACCCGGTTAATATCGTGATTGCTCAGGAATGTAGCGTCCACAAACTTGCCACCGGATTTTTCACTATACAAGATGTAAGCCTTTTTCAGGGGAAACCCGATATTGTTGTCTTTTTCTCTTTTGGCGGCACTGATGATACTTTCCGACAGGGCAAAGTTAAAACCGGATTCAAGCGCATTATCCAGATAATTCGCAATTAAAGCGGGAGACGGATCCCAGATTTCTCCGACGAGATAAGTATCTGGATATTCTCCCACAAGGCTCTCGCGGAATTCCTGCCACCATTTCACGTTTTTATCGGTTGTTTCCTGCCCTTTGTCGGTCAGGATATCCTCGTAAATATGCTTTGCCGCATCCAGCCGAAAGCCATCGACGCCTTGTTCCAGCCAGAATAGGCCGGTATCCTTCATTTCTTGGCGGACTTCCGGATTGTCAAAGTTAAGATCGGGCATGCCTTCCCAGAAGATGCCTTTGTAATGGCTGCCGCCCGCCGAATGCCAAGGACTTCCGCTACCGGCCGCGCTCGTTCCGCCAGTGTTCAAATTCTGGTCCTCGGCCCAAATGTACCAATCGCGGTATTTACTATCCTTACTCTTGGCGGCATCAAGGAACCAGGGATGCTCTTTGCTGGAATGATTGACGACGAGATCCATGATGACCTTAATTCCCCGCTTGTGGGCTTCGTCCAGAAAGGTTTTGAAATCCTCCAGGGTGCCATAATCCGGGTTAATATTCCGGTAATCGGATACGTCATATCCGTGATAACTCGGCGAAGGGTTGATCGGCATCAGCCAGATTCCGCCGATTCCCAGATCCTCGTCCGTGTCGGGATTCCCGTCGTTCAGGTAATCGAGCTTTTCCGTCAATCCTTTGAAATCGCCGATTCCGTCTCCGTCGGAATCATAAAAAGAACGGACAAACACCTCGTAATAAACCGTCGATGGCTGTGTGTCTATAGCGACTGGTTTGAGAGAAGTTTTACCGGTATTTCCGGCATTCTGCTGATTCGCAGCATTTGAAGTGTTCGCGTTCGCCCCGTTGTTCTTAGCGGCGTCAGAAGCATTATTGCCGGATCCTGAGGCGCAGCCTGCTAGGAGAACAGCCGTTAAGGCAGCGCTTCCAATCCATTTTACGGATTGACGTAAAAGCTTGGGATGTTGCTTAGTCATGGATTTTTATTCCCCCTATCACATACTTGATAATGTCTTCATCATACCTGAGATTAACATTTTGTTAAAACGTTTGCACTCGAAAAATCTGCCTAAAAAAGCCATACGGGATGATTGTGGGCGATTAGGTTGGAGATAATACACACTTTCTCTAGTTTACAATGAATTACTATGCTTTTATCACTGTTTACACGGTATGGATTGTACGCTGATAAGTGAATACCGTTCACAATACAGGAATTAAATGGGTTTATTTAAATTATTTTTAATAAAAAGTAGAACTTTAGAACCATTATTACATAAAGTACCAATTGATCGTTGACGAGGAGCACGGTTTTGTAAATGATATAAATAAGTGATAACGCTTGCACAAAATCATTAGGAGGGATACGGAGATTGAGTCGTGAAAAAATGATTATTGTCTGTGACAATAATAGTTTATGCCACTTTCTGTTTCGATTTCTGTCTGAGCACGGGTTCGATGTCTTCTGCAGCCCGGCGGACCAGTCGGCCGTCGTCACTTTGGTTCGTGCCCACGCTCCAACCCTGATTATGGTCGATATGACGAACTCCGCTAAGGTGGGCATTGATTTATGCACTGAAATCCGGCGGTTCAGCGACAGCCCGATTCTTCTGCTGTGCACCGGTTCCGATGAGGCATTGACCATCTCCGGGTTAAGCGCAGGCGGAGACGATTACATCCGAACACCGCTGAACCTTGAACTGCTGCTTGCACAGGTCCAGGCGCTGATTCGTAGATATAAGGGCACTTTTCCGGTAAATCAGCGGCATTTGCTGCATTTTCCGGGCTTAGAAATCGACCTGTCGGCTCAGTCGGTCACTTCTCACGGCCAGGAAACCCTGTTATCCGCCAAAGAATTTCAACTTCTCGTGCTCCTCGCCAAACACCCCAATCGTATTTTTCACATCGAATCCTTGTATGACTTGATTTGGAGCGACAACAAGCTTGGCGATCTCCGGACGGTCATGGTGCATATCTACAATCTGCGGCAAAAAATCGAATTAAATCCCAGTGACCCGTTCTATATTCACACCGTTAGGGGAGCCGGCTACAAATTTAACGGCAAAGCCGCACAATGAGGTAATCGTCTCTGGATCCTTTGAAACCAAATTAAATTTTATGTATTTTCTTGGCTGGACTTTAACTGAACTTTAACTTGAATTGTTAAGATATTGTCATTGGTGCTAACGTTTGCACAAGTGCTTAGGCCGGTAAGTCTGCGTAGGAAAGCCTGAAAGAATAAGAGCCGGAAAGATCGGCAGAAAATCCAAAGGGGGACAAGCATGGACCAACATTTTTCCGCGATTTACAAGATGTTTGAAGACGTTGTAAGCCGGTATCCCGATCATTGCTGTCTGGAACTCGGCGAAACTCGGTTAAGTTACAGGGAAGTCAACGAAAGAGCGAACCGGCTTGCCCGCTATTTGAAAGAGAAGGGCGCAGGACCGGAGCAGTTGATCGGAATTTTCTTGGAGCGTTCGCCCGATCTGATTGTTTCAGTCCTTGCCGTAATGAAGTCCGGGGCCGCCTATGTACCGATCAACACGGCCCTTCCGGAAGAACGGATTGCGCATATGGTAGCCGAAGCGGACATCAAGACTATCCTTTCAACTACTCGCTTGGAATCAAAAATAAATGCGGTTCGGCAAGCTGTGGCAAGCGTTACGACTGACGTGGTGCTGTTGGATCAAGAATACGATGAATTTTGCAAGCTGTCCGGAGAAAATCTTGGAGTAAATAGCGCTCCTTCCGATTTGGCTTACGTCATTTATACCTCCGGTTCGACCGGACGACCGAAAGGGGTCCAGATTGAGCATCGCGGCATCCCTAACCTTGTGCTTGCGCAAATCGAGCAGTTTCATCTGGACAACCAGGACAGAGTGCTGCAATATGCCTCTCTTTCTTTTGACGCTTCCGTCTCCGAGATCTTTACGACGCTGATCGCCGGAGCCACGCTCGTGCTTCTGCCGGAGGAAGGGACTTATGCAGGGGATGACCTGCACCGGATCTTGAATGAGCAGCGGATTTCCGTGGTTACCTTGGTGCCGTCTCTGTTGAACGGTCTGCCGCAGGAAGAACTACCCCATCTTAAAACTTTGATTACCGCAGGCGAGGCCTGCACGAGGAAGCTGATTCAGTACTGGGCGCCGAGAGTCCGTTTTCTTAATGCCTACGGGCCTACAGAGACGACGGTTTGCGCCACGATTCATCATTGCAAGACCGACGATATTTCGGTTTCCCTCGGGGAGGCGCTGGCCGGCAGTGCGGTCTATCTGCTGAACGCCCGTATGGAGCCGGTGGAATCCGGCGAAACCGGGGAATTGTACATTTCCAGCCTCGGTCTGGCTCGCGGATATTTGAATGCACAGGAGCTGACGGACAAGGCGTTTCTGGATAACCCTTTTGTAGACGGTTACAGCGACCGGTTGTATCGTACGGGCGATCTGTGCGTGAGAAGGCCGGATGGAGCGTTGGAATGGGTAGGACGAGCCGATCATCAGGTGAAGGTGTCGGGGATTCGAGTCGAGCTTGGGGAATTGGAGCATAGTTTGAGGGAATATGGCGGGATCGAAGAGGCGGTGGTAGTTTATAACGCCGACAAAAATTACGTGGGCGCTTATTTAAAAGCGGCAAACGGCGTCAAGCCGAATATCAGCGAGCTTCGCAGTTACCTGCTGTCGAAGTTCCCGAGTTACATGATTCCTACCCGCTATTTGTTTTTGGAGCAATTCCCTCTGTTGACCAGCGGCAAAATCGATCGTCATCATCTTCCGTCCATGGAAGATGCCCGGCCGGATCTCGGTGTTCCTTACGTCGCTCCAAACAGTTACCTGGAGAAAGAGCTTGCCGCGATCTGGAGCGAAGTGTTGAAGCTCGATAAGGTTGGCGTACACGACAACTTTTTCGAACTTGGCGGACAGTCGTTAATGGCTACGCAAATCGTATCTCGCATCCGCTCGCTTATCGGAGGAGATGTTCCGCTGCATATTATTTTCGGGACCCAGCCGACTATTGAGCAAATGGCTGCAACGCTGGAGCAATATCAGTTGGAGCAGCTTGATCCTGCCGAGTTAGAGCTGTTGCTTGCCGAGCTGGAAAATCAGGCCTAGGAGGGAGATCATGAAAATACTGCTGGTTCAGTCGATGGAGTACCTTTATCCGTACGGCGGGGCGCATAAAGCCAACCGTATCCTGATGGAAGGACTTGCAGCGAAGGGGCATGAATGCCGCGTGATTTCTCCCGCGGTGTCCATCAACGGATTCGAAGAGCTTTTGGCAGCACAGCTGCGTTCCGGCGCAATTGAAGTACTGGAGAATCATCCCGGTGAGAAGCTGGTCATTTTAAAAAATGGCGTCATCTCTTACACGATAAAAGAAAAATTCAAGGTGTTCCCGTTCATCAGGAGTATGAACGAACAATTTTCTCCGGACGTCACGGTCGTATCGGAGGACAATACCCATCTGCTGCTGGAAACGGTACTGGAAACCGGTACGCGCACGATTTATCTATCGCATAGCCAAGCCACGCTGCCATTCGGGCCGGAGTGCTTTCAGGAGGACCTGCCGAAAATCGGCCTGTACAAGAGATTGGACGGCGTCATTTCGGTTAGCCGTTATTTAAAAGACTATTTTGCGGACTACGCCGGCGTCGATTCCGAGGTTATTTATTTTCCTTCGTACGGTCCGGGGCCGTTCCCTTTCTTGGCGAGTTTCGACAGCAAGTATATTACCGTAATCAATCCCTCGGCGATTAAAGGGTTTTCGATCTTTATCGGATTGGCGCGGATGATGCCTCATCTTCAATTTGCGGCAGTTCCGACCTGGGCGACGAAGGAAGACGAGCTGGAGGAAATGAGATCCCTTCCTAACATTACGATTTTGAAGCCGGCTGATAATATTAACGAGATTTACAAACAGACCAAGGTGTTTCTGATGCCTTCGCTGTGGGGGGAGTCGTTCGGGCAGGTCGTCGTCGAGGCGATGCTGCGCGGTATCCCCGTCCTCGCCAGTCATGTCGGCGGATTGCCGGAAGCGAAGCAGCAATTGGATTACATTTTGCCGGTCAGACCGATACGGCAGTATGTCAAGGAAGAGGTGCTTGCGGACAGCGTACCGATTCCCGTCATTCCGGAGCAGGAACTCGGTCCTTGGTCGGAAGCTCTGGACCGTTTGACTACGGACCGAGATCATTATGAGGCGCTATCCGCCGCTTCTTATGAACATGCCACCCGGTTTCATGCCGCTTTAGGTATTGAGCCGTTCGAAGCTTACTTCCAAAAAATCATCGATAAGGCGGAAGAGCAAGACTTAGGCGGGACTACATCGTTATCGGCCGTGAATCAGGGGCAAGACCGCCGTAAGCACGATGTGCTGGAACGGGTTCAAACTCTCACGTCCGAGAAACGTGAACGTCTGATCGCGATGCTACAGGAAAGAAGGTGAGCCTTTGAGCGAGTTGATGGAACGGATCGGCATGCTGCCGCCGGACAAGCGGAAGCAATTGCTGGATAAGATCAAAGCCAAGGGAACGGGACAGGCGAGGACCAGACCGGTCATCGAGCCGCTGCCCCGGGTTGGCCCCCGTTTTTTTCATGAATTTCCGCTTTCTTATTCCCAAGAACGACTCTGGTTCATGTATCAGTGGGAGCCGGACAGCCCGGCATACAACATTCCTTGCTTGTTCAATATCCCGGTGGAACTAGATATTCACCGGCTGAAGCAAGCCGTAAACCAGCTTATTGAGCGTCATGAAATTTTGCGTACGACTTATAAGGCCTCGGGAGAAGAGACGGTTCAGGTGGTTCAGCCCTTCACACCGTTGGACTTGCCGGTTTATCATCTCGATGGGGGAGAACGAAGTGCTGAGTTGGAAGCGATGGTTAGACAGAAGTCCGCTATCCCCTTTCAACTGGAGAGTGAGCTGCCCATCCGGGCTTATATATTCAAGTTGGGCGAGCAGGATCATTACTTATTGCTGAATATTCATCATATCGCATGCGACGGTTGGTCGCTCGGCATTATCATGAGCGAAATTCAAGAGGCTTACATGGCGTTAGGCCGGAGTCTGGCTCCGGCTATGGAGAAACCGCCTTTGGCTATACAGTACGCCGATTATGCAGTCTGGCAACGGAAATTCATGGAGGGACCGGAGCTGGATTACCATAAGGAATACTGGCTCCGCCAATTCCAGGGAGAACTTCCGGTGCTGGAGCTTCCGACCGATCTGCCGCGCCCGCCGGTGAAGTCTTCCCGTGGCGCTCATATCATCAAGCCGCTTCCGGAGGGGTTCCATTCCCGGTTGCAGGCATGGTGCAGAGACGAAGATGTCACGCCTTACATGCTGTTACTCGCCGCATACGCCGTGCTTTTGTACGGTTATACCGGGCAGACCGATCTGATCATCGGTTCCCCGACGGCGAATCGCAGCATGGAGCAAATAGAGCCGAACATCGGCTTTTTCGTAAACACACTGCCGATTCGAATTCGGCTTGACGAGTCTTCCACCTTCCGAGAGACGGTGCGGCAGGTCAAGCAGCTCGCCCTTGAAGCGCAGGAGCATCAAGACTTCCCGTTGGACAAGCTGATCGAATTGTTGACGATCGATAGGGATTTAAGCCGCAGCCCCTTGTTCCAGGTGATGTTTGTCCTGCAGAACATGCATGTGGGTTGGGAGGAGGCGGAGGAGTTTCCGCTCCGGTTCAGCAGTTCGGTGCCCACGAACAGTTCGAAGTTCGACCTCACCTTTTCGGCTAATGCACATAATTTGCAGGTGGAATACAGTGTGGACCTGTTCCTGGAATCGACCGTGCAAAGAATGCTTGACCACTATGTTCATTTGCTCGACAGTACCTGCGCATCTCCGGATCAGGTACTTGCAGATATACAGCTGCTTACCGGTGGAGAGCGTCTTCAATTGCTTGAAGAATGGGTTGGAGATACGGCTGACTATGTAGATGGCTTTCATGTCGTTTCGCAAATCGAGGCACAGGCAGCCGCCAGGGAGAATCATCCGGCCCTGGTGTTTGAGGGGATTTCCTGCACGTACGGGGAAATGAATTCGCGCGCCAACCGCCTGGCCCATTACCTCCGCAATCAGGGGATCGGGCCTGAAGTGACGGTAGGTATTTACATGGAGCGCTCCGCAGATTTCGTCATCGCTATGCTCGCCGTGTTGAAAGCGGGAGGCGCCTTTGTGCCATTGGATCCTTCGTATCCAAAAGATCGGCTGGCTTCCATGGTGCTCCAGTCCGGCATGGGGATGCTTCTGACACAGAGCAAAGTAGCCATGGACCTCGAACTGCCGGGATCCGATATCACCGTCTTTGTTATGGACGAACCGGTCTCGAATAGCACGTTGCAATCTTTCGGTGACGATAATCCGGTGTTGGCAACGGATGCGTCCAATCTGATGTATATGGTGTTCACATCCGGAACGACCGGGGCTCCGAAAGGGGTCGCAGTGGAACTGGCCCAGTTCCACAACTACATCCAAGGGTTGATCGGCCGTCTGGATTTAACGGAGCCGCTTAGCTTCGCCATGGCTTCGACCTTCGCGGCGGATCTCGGGATGAGTAATGTGTTCGGCGCTTTATGTACCGGCGGCACACTGCATGTACTGTCTTACGAGCTGTCCTGCGATCCTGACGGGGTGGCGGGCTACTTCGGAAACCATGCGATCGATGTGATGAAGGTGGTACCGAGTCATTTCGAGGTGCTGCTTGAGGCTGTGAATCCCGAAAAGGTCATTCCGCGGAAAATTCTGATTTTAGCGGGTGAAGCTTTAAGCTGGGAAACTGTGAGAACCATCAAAGCGTTACGTCCGGATGTCAGATTGGAAAATCATTATGGTCCGACGGAGACGACTGTATCGGCCTTCGCCTACCGGATTCCGGACGAGGTACCGGAACACCGGTCTGTCCATGTGCCGATCGGCTATCCGTTCGGCAATGTGCGCCGCTATATCCTCGACGGCAGGCTCCGGCCGGTGCCGGTTGGAGTGCCCGGGGAGCTGTATATCGGCGGCTCCGGGGTTGCCCGGGGATATCACGGCAGGCCGGAGCTGACGAAGGAACGTTTCCTGCCGAATCCGTTCGTAGCGGATGATGGGGGAGGTACTTTGTACCGGACAGGCGATCGGGTGCGCTATTTGCGTGATGGCGCCGTGGAAATCGTAGGCCGGATGGACCGCCAGATTAAAATTCGCGGTTACCGGATCGAGCTGGGGGAAATCGAAGCGGTACTGACTTCATTTGCTTTTGTCGCCGATGCCGCCGTCCGGCTTAAGGAGACTGCTGCCGGAGAGAAAAAGATCGTCGCCTATCTGGTTTACAGGCGAGATTCGGAGGTTGAGCAGCCGCTTGCCGAGCTCAAACGGCTGCTTAAGGATAAGTTGCCGGAGTATATGATTCCTGCATTGATCGTGGAACTGGACGCCCTTCCTTTGAACCCGAACGGTAAAGTAGACGTTTCTCAACTGGACGCCATGGAGCTTCCAAACATGGCGGGAGCAGGGAACGGGGGCGAAGCCCCGCGGACGGCCACGGAAAAAGCCGTGTATGAAGTATGGAAGGACATTCTAGGCCTGGAGACGTTCGGCATAGACGACGGCTTTTTCGAACTGGGCGGCGAATCGTTCAAGGCTCTGAAGGCGGTAAGACGGCTGGGCGACTGGATCGGTATCATGGATTTCTTTAAGCATCCGACCGTCCGGACCTTGGCCGAATATATCGACGCCGGAAAGCCTTCGGACCGTCACTTGCTGCACAAGCTGACGCAGCATCGCCCGGGGAACCGGACCGATTTCTCGCTGGTGTGCGTTCCTTATGCGGGAGGCAGCGCCATTACGTATCAGCCGCTGGCCGTGCAAATGCCGGAGAACATTGACCTGTATGCACTGGATTTGCCCGGTCACGATTACAGCCGCAAGGATGAGCCGCTGCTGTCTATCCGGGAAGTGGCACGCCAGTGCATCGAGGAGATTAAACATGCGGTGAAAGGTCCTGTTGTGCTGTACGGGCACTGTGTGGGCGGCGCCCTGACGATGGAAATCGCAAGACAGCTTGATGAGGAGCAGTACCCACTGTTGCGGGTATTTCTGGGCGGAACCTTCCCGATTGCCCGCATTCCCGGCCGGTTCTTTGACTGGTATTCCAAGCTGTTCCCGTCCGACCGCAGCATGTCCAATAAGTCGTATCACGCCTTTCTCAAGGCGCTCGGCGGGTTTACGGAGGTGGAGGACCTTGAGGAGCGGGATTTCATGATCCGCTGTCTGCGGCATGACGCCCGGGAGAGCGAAGACTATTATACAGGTGCATATGCGGAGAAAGGGTGGCCGAAGCTCAGTTGTCCCGTCACCTGCGTCATCGGTGAAAAGGACCGGGCCACCGAGTTGTATGAGGAACGGTACAAAGAATGGGAGTATTTCAGCGACCGGGTGGATCTGATCGTGATTCCGAAATCCGGACATTATTTTATCAAGCATCAGGCGGATCAAGTGACCCGCTGGATTCATGATATCGTCCTTGAAAAGGACGAACCGTCTCCAAGGACAAATTCGCCCCAGAGAGCGAAAGGTGCGGAGCGCACGGTTGCCAAAAAGAAACCGGCAGTCCCGAATCTGAATATGTTTTTCCTGGTTATTTTCGGTCAGTTGTTTTCGGTTCTTGGATCCGGACTCACAGGTATTGCGCTAGGGGTATGGGTATTCGCCCAGACCGGAGCCGTGGGGGATTTTGCCGCCATTTCCTCCGCTTCGCTCATTCCCGGCATTCTGGTTCTGCCGATTGCGGGCGCGATCGTTGACCGTTACGACCGGCGGCTGGTAATGCTGTTTAGCGATATTATGATGGCGGTCCCTATCGCAGTAATGGCGGTGCTAATGGCTACCGGATCGCTTGAAATCTGGCATATCTACGTGACCTCCGCAGTCGGTTCCGTGGCCCGGTCATTCCACCGGCCCGCCTTTGTTGCTTCGATCGCGCAGATTATTCCGAAGCAGTATCTGGGACATGCGAACGGTATCGTGCAGCTGGCCAGCTCAAGCAGCGAAATGATAGCCCCGTTGGTCGGTGTCGCGTTGTACTCTACCATCGGAATGGCCAACATTTTTATTCTCGATTTTCTGAGTTTCGTGGTGGCGATTGCAACGCTTGCTATCGTAAGATTCCCGAACACCCTTTTCCGTAAAAGAGAAGAAACGTTCGTGAAAGAAGTGCTGATGGGATGGAAGTTTATTGTCAAACGGCCGGGTATGATGTATATGATCGCCTTTTTCTTAATAGGTAACATTTTGTTCGGCCTGGCTACCGTGCTGATCCAGCCGTTGGTATTGTCCTTCGGCTCGGCGCCGGATCTTGCAGCGGTGACTACGCTGGGTGCCATCGGCGCGATGACCGGCGGGTTATTAATGAGTATTTGGGGCGGAACCAAACGAATGGCGACGGGAATGGTCGGCTTCGTTATTCTGGAGGGGCTCTTCATGATCCTTGCCGGACTTCGTCCCAATGTCATCCTCACCGCCGCAGGAGTGTTCGGAATCTGGTTCTCCGTGACGCTCGTAAACACGCACTGGCAGTCACTGATTCAGACCAAAGTGGGACTGGAGCTTCAGGGCCGGGTGCTGGCGACGAACCAGATGATCGCGATGTCCAGCATGCCGATAGGTTACCTGCTTGCCGGTACGTTGGCCGACTCTGTGTTCAACACGGCGATGAACCCCGGAGGTGCGCTCGCCGGCGTGTTGGGGCCGATTATTGGCGCAGGTCAGGGCCGGGGGATTGGGCTGTTAATCATTTGCGTCGGCGTCCTTGTCATGGGCTGGGCGATTGCCGGCTTTAACTTTAAGCCGCTACGCAACATGGAAGACGACATGGAGGATGCCGTGCCCGATGCGATCATTGAGGACCGGGATACTTTGCAAGCCCGGCTGGATAGCCAGGTGAGAAATAATCCTTCCTCCGTGGCCTCCGGACATTCGTTGGAAGTATGATGCGAAAGATTAGATTGTACTGTTCCAATTAACTCAAACAGACTACCTCGGCATGTCAATGCCCGGGGTAGTCTGTTTTTAATAATGCTATTAATAATTTTTGCTATAAATAATTCATAAAATCAATATAAAGCTGCTCTTGACCGATAAGTTCCACATGCTCGGGGAAATTACCGCCTTCCGCACAAACAGATAATTTATAGGCAGGATCTATAGAATATTGCTTGAAGCGGCAATTCCGAAATTCTTGCTCCGTATTCAGCGAGATGCCGGTAGGTTGTTTTCGGATGGCAAAGGAATCGAGGGGGACCGACAAGCCGAACCCGGAAGCTTTAACGTAGCTTTCTTTAAGCGTCCACAAGTCGAAAAAATACTCTGCTCTGCGGTCGGCGGGTACCTTTTGTAAATCGCGAAATTCCTGTTCCGCAAAGCAATGCTCCGCCACGTCCATATCCGGTTCGCGGATTTCTTCCACATCGATGCCGCAAGAAGAGGCCGAAAGGGCGCCGACAATCCATTGCCCCGAATGGGATTGATTGAAATGACATCCGGTGTTCCCGGATAACAGCGGTTTACCGAAAGGGTTCACATGTAGTTGGATTTCGCTGTTTTTAATAGCGAGAGTCCGGCAAATCATATACCGGGATAGAATGTCGGCCGTCATACAGCGCAAAGCGTCAGCCCGGTGAAAGAACCTGCGGATTTTCTCCTGTTTCTCAATTGGCAACGCCTCAAGGAGTTTGTGCTCCAGCAGCGGATCAGGCTCCTGAGTCAGTTTAACGCCGTAAACTTGGATCATACTCATACTTTTTCTCCTATTTCGGATCGGAATTTTCCAATATAGATAGTATACCAAACGATTACCGCTATGTATTTATCACCTAATTTATGGGTAATGATTAGCAGGAAAATTTTCAAATAAATTAATCCTATAAAATTACTTGTATTTATGTTATGATACGTCTGTGAAACTGATCAGTCATACTGCAGTCATCAACATTCATAGGTTCTATAGGGGGAATCGGAAGATGGAAACATTGAGAATTATCATTAACGTGGCCGTTATGCTCGTGCTGCTAGGCGTTCTTCTCTGGATGCAGAAGAAGCATATATCTTTTACAAAGCGGGTGTTTACCGGTCTGGGCCTCGGCTTGGTCTTCGGAGTTATTCTTCAGTTGATCTACCAGGCGGATTCGGAAGTGCTGGCCAAGTCTACGGACTGGTTCAACCTGGTGGGACGCGGATATGTCGGACTGCTGCAAATGATCGTTGTACCTCTGATTATGGTATCGATTATCTCGGCGATCATGAAGCTGAAGGGAAAGCAAAACCTCGGTAAAATGACCGGTCTCATCATCGCGGTGCTTTTGATAACGACGGCAATTGCCGCAACAGTTAGTATCGTAACCAGCTTGAGCTTTGATCTGAAAGCGATCGAAATCGAAGCCGGCGAGAAGGAGCAAGCTCGTGGAGCGAAGCTTGAGGAACGCGTGGGCGATGTAGCCGATAAAACGATTCCTCAGCAAATACTGGATTTCATCCCGACCAATCCTTTCGCGGATATGACGGGAGCGCGCAGTACTTCGACGCTTGCGGTCGTTATTTTCTCAGCATTTATTGGAGTAGCCGTTCTGGGCTTGGATAAAAAGAAACCGGAACAAGCGGACACTTTCCGTAAAATAGTAGACGCGGTTTACGCGGTCGTTATGCGAATCGTAACGCTGGTGCTCAGGCTGACGCCTTACGGGATTCTGGCGCTGATCACCAATACGGTCGCTACGACGAATCCGGAAGAAATTCTGAAGCTGATCAAGTTCGTGGGCGCTTCGTACGTCGCCTTGATCGTAATGTTCATCATTCATTTGATTCTGTTGGCACTGTTCGGATACAATCCGGTACAATACGTGAGAAAAGTACTGCCAACGCTCGTATTTGCCTTTACTTCGCGTTCCAGCGCCGCGACTATTCCACTGAATGTGGAAACGCAGACTAAGCGTCTGGGCGTGCCGGAAGGCATCGCCAACCTGTCGGCCTCGTTCGGGGCAACGATCGGCCAGAACGGCTGCGCCGGTATCTACCCGGCCATGCTGGCCGTCATGATCGCACCGACCGTCGGCATTGACCCGCTCAGCTGGGATTTCATCCTGACGCTGATCCTGGTCGTCACAGTCAGCTCCTTCGGGGTAGCCGGCGTGGGCGGCGGCGCAACCTTCGCCTCGCTGATCGTGTTGTCCACGATGAACCTGCCGGTAGCTCTTGCAGGCTTGCTGATCTCCGTTGAGCCATTGATCGACATGGGCCGTACGGCACTCAACGTCAACGACTCGATTACGGCCGGCGTCATCACCGGCAAGGTACTCGGCGAGAACGATCAGGACGTGTTCAAGCGGAACGTGGATCTGGATGTCGTGCAGGCTTAATAAATATAATAAACAGCCCGGAGCAGAGTGCTCCGGGCTGTTTATTTATTTGCGATGGAGAAGCCTGATGATGTGGTTGGAAATACTGGTTGGGATACCTATTCAATAACCATGTTTTTTTCGTCAAAATATATTTCTTGAGGTTCGCTTGGTTCCGGAGTGGAGCTGGAACCTCCGCCGTGGATAGTAAGATCACTATTTCCGTTGAGGGTAATCGAACCGTTGGAGTACAGAAGGCCTGTTAACTCGGCTTTGTTTTTACCACCCATAACGAGCGCGCCGGCGTCATATAAAGCGAACTGATTATAACCGGATAACGTACCTGTAGTGGAGCCTCCGACATAAACATTCCCGGCCAGCAGGGTTCCGTGCAGATTGATGTGATTCGTATACAGAGTTCCCGAGATAATCACCTTCGGATCGCTGTTGAAATTGGTCGTTCCTTTTACCCTGATAAATTTACCGGAGCCGGCATTGAGATGAACTTCTCCTCCGTTCACGAGGAGGTTTCCTTCGATAATTATATTGCCGGTTGCCGTGATCGTGGAGCCGGATTCCATCGTAAGCTCACCGGTGATAAGCAGATCACCGTCAACAGTTATTGAAGTCTTTTGCATCAATTTAAAAGATTTTAATGACTTTGAAGTAGAGTAATTCAAACTCTGTTTAACTTCATTATCAGGCTCGGAAGGTTGGGCCGGTAAAGAACCTTTAATTTTACTAGCCTCTTGGTCCACTTTGGCAATAAGGCTAGTGACCTCGACTCTCTCCGGTAGAGTAATTCCTTGCACGGAAGAAGTCGACGTAAGGACCTGCCCTTTGATCGTGGAATTATTATTATGAAACCCTCCAGCCACATAAACATTACCTTCGATAATGCCGCCGTTCAGCATCACCGCCCCTTGGCTCACTACGGCATATCCGCCGTTTCCACCGCCTGTAGGAGGATCCTTCGGCACGTAAGACAACGTAATTTCAATCTTTTTACTTGCGGTTTGGGTGATTTTTCCCGATCTTCCTTCCATAGTGATGACAGCGGAGTATTTCAATTTCTCTTCATCCAAATTAATAGTCCGCTCATCCAGATAGGGTGAGGCTGCCTCTTGAACTTTATTTCCAACCATTTTAAGAGTTATTTTCTCTTCTTCTTTCAAGGTCATTACAGCGCCCCGGACTTCAGCAAGTTTCACAAGAAGCTTGGTCTCTGCATCGGCTTGTGCAGCCATCAGGTCGGAGGAAACGTTGACCATCCCTTGGGAGTTCGTTACGTTGCGCATGACAAGCGTGCCGATGACGACCAGTATGACGATAAGAAATAGGGCGGATATGAGGGCGTAGCCTTGTTCGTTTTTGCCGCTCTTCAGCTTCATTTCTATCACCTCACGAAATTAATTTGATCGAGACGAACAAATAAAGGGGTTCCATCTTGCTCTCGCCGGCGAGGCGGCACCATAGATGAATCTGTAATTCCTTATTAGCCTTGATAAAATAAGAACCCGTCAAATCAAGCTCACTATCGCTAAAAAGCTTTCCGTTTTTGTCATACAAGCCACCGTCTTTTAAGGTTAAGGACACTGGTGAACTACTATCACTCATCACATCTGTTATGACCTCAGCATTGATAGATGACATATCCGGAGATGAGACGGAGACAGTATTCTTTAGCTTGGCCTGTAGTGCGGCGCTAAGAGTGATAGCCTTGTTTCTGAGCTCGGTTTCGTGATTGACTCTTCCATAAGCGAGAAGCGAGGTTGATAGAATGGTAGAGATAAGTATCAATAGCAGCCCCGCCAAGGCTAGAGCGGCGAGCAATTCAACCAGGGTGAGTCCGTCTTCTTTGCGGAAGTTAAAGGTCCGGCTGTTCATAGTTTATTTCCCCCCGTCAATCGCATAGTTCTTTTTGGCTGCGCCGACGATCGAGACTTTGTGCTTGTATTGTCCTGGCTGGTCTTTATCTGGAGCCCAAGAAGTTGTAATAGTAATGTACAAAACATCAGGATTTGAGGTATATTTAGGATGGTTTCGGCAAATTTGCGTGTCAATGACATAAATTTCATTACTGGTTTGCTCGGGAAGCTGCGTACAGTTGGAAGCGGTTAGTCGCCCCTCCAGATCGTTAAAGGGTATTGCCTGAACTTTGTGCAGCTCGGCATTGGCGAGATGGGTGGCCGACAGCTTTTGGTTGGTCAGTTTGCTCTGAGCCTCGCTGTTCGTAAAATAGGATAGAAAATATAAACTGACGATCGAGATTATTACTAACGCTATCGCTACTTCAATCAGCGTCAAGCCATCCTCCTTAGCGATCGTGGATCCTAGGGATTTTTTTGTGCGCAGATGTAACTTATTCATTACAATTCCTCGCTCTCATCGGTGTTCATAGATGTAGTGTCGAAACTTGATTCATCAGAAGGAGAATTGTTAGAAAAATAGGTAAAATGTACTATTTTATAATAGCATCAATAAGTCAAAAGGTATATAATCATTACAAATGCTGTTTACTATTATTTTCCTCAATTATAGTACCCTACGTAATCTTGTTAATCATTTCTGACTACGATTCAGTCTCCGCCTGTAATTACTAGATATTTCTACTCAAATAAGAGGGTGTGAAACATGTACACGATCAAAAAACGTCTGGGTGAACTTCTTCTTGAATCCGGGATAATTACGGAAGCGCAATTACAAACCGCACTCGAAGAGCAACGAAGCACCAAAAAAAAGCTCGGTGACGTTTTGCTGTCACAGGGAGTTCTTACAGAGCATCAATTGATCGAAGTGCTGGAATTCCAGCTTGGCATTCCGCATGTTACATTGTCAAGGTTTCAAATCGACCCTAAACTAAGCCAAATTATTCCTGAAACGATGGCCAAACGATATCAGGTGATGCCGATCCGCGTAGATGGCCGGAAGTTGATGGTTGCCATGGCAGACCCTTTGGATTTGTTCGTCATTGATGATTTACGGATGAGCACCGGGTTTACGATTGAGCCGGCGATCATCGCCCGCGGCGAGCTGCAGCGTGGTATTGCGCGTCTGTATGGTCTGCAGGACTCTATGAATGAAATGATCAAGGATCTGGGATCCGGAGATGGACCGATTGAAGTGGAGCAGTCCGTCATTACGGACGAGGAGTCCCCGGTCGTAAGGCTTGTCCATCAGATGATCGAGCAAGCCGTTCGGCTGGGAGCGAGTGATATTCACGTTGATCCGATGGATACCCAAGTGGCGATCCGGTATCGGATCGACGGGATGCTGCGGAGCGAACGGTCGATTCCCAAAACGATGCAAGGCGTTATAACGGCCCGGCTGAAAATTCTGGGGAATCTGAATATCGCCGAGCGCCGGCTTCCCCAGGACGGGCGAATCAAGATGATGATCGACGGCAAGCAGATCGATATCCGGATTTCTTCGTTGCCGACAGTGCACGGAGAGAAGGTCGTCATGCGGCTGCTCGATCTTGCTACGGGAGTTAAGGCCTTGGACAAGCTCGGAATGACCGAGCACAACCAGGGATTGTTCCGGCGAATGATCGAGAAACAGCATGGGATCGTGCTGCTTACGGGGCCAACCGGCAGCGGTAAAACGACCACGCTGTACTCCGCGCTGCAGCATTTGAACCGGGAGCAGAACAATATCATTACGATTGAGGACCCGGTGGAGTATATGCTGGAGGGCGTGAACCAGATGCAGGTTCATCCTGCAGCCGGCCTGACCTTTGCCAAAGGGCTTCGCTCCATTCTCAGACAGGATCCGAATATCATCATGGTGGGCGAAATCCGTGACTATGAAACTGCGGAAATTTCGATCCGGGCCTCGCTCACCGGGCATTTGGTCTTTTCGACGCTTCATACGAATGACGCGGTCAGCACCATTGTCCGTCTAAGAGACATGGGAGTTGAGCCTTATCTTATTTCTTCTTCACTAATCGGCGTGGTAGCCCAGCGCCTCGTTCGCCGGATTTGTCCGGACTGCGCTGCAGCATACGTTCCGGATGTCAAAGAGCGGATCTATCTGGAACGTCTGGGGATCACGGTGGACAAGCTGCATCATGGCAAGGGCTGCGGCACATGCGGCAAAAGCGGGTACCGGGGGCGGATGGCCATTCACGAGGTTCTTTGGATCGATGATGAATTGCGCGATTCGATCGTGAATGGAACCCCGATTACGGAACTTCGCAAACATGCGGCGAAGCTGGGTATGCGAACCTTGTTCGAAGACGGCATCGAAAAAATGATCGCAGGGCACACCACCCTGCAGGAAATTCTCCGTGAAGCCGGTGATGAAGAGGAGGTGAGGCAATGAGCGACGCTGAACAATATTTTGCCTCATTGCTTACAGAGGCGCAGGAATCAGGGGCATCGGATTTGCATATGACCGTCAACTCGCCGCCGGTGTTGCGGATTGACGGGATGCTGCATCGTATGGACAGGGATGCAGCATCCCCGGCCATGCTGGAGGAGTATGCGCGGACGATTATGAATGAGTCCCAGTACAGTAAGTTTCTGGATAACGGCGAGGTGGACTTCTCTTACGGGGTTCCCGGCATATCCCGATTCCGTATCAATGTGTACCGGCAAAGAGGCTCCATGTGTATTGCTGCTCGAGTTATATCGCCCACGGTGCCCCCTTTCGAGACGCTGAAACTGCCGCCGGTGTTGCTTAAACTGGCACAGAAGCCGCAAGGCCTTTTCCTCGTAACGGGACCTACAGGGAGCGGCAAATCAACAACCCTTGCTTCTTTGATTGACTATGTCAACAAGACGCAGAGCAAGCACATTGTTACACTTGAAGATCCGATAGAATATTTGCACCGCCACGGGCGGTCCATTGTCAATCAGCGTGAGGTCGGTCTCGATACCCACTCTTTCGGCAATGGACTACGGGCGGCGCTGCGTCAGGACCCCGATATCATTATGGTGGGGGAGATGCGGGACCCGGAAACGATTCGGACCGCTATAACAGCTGCGGAGACAGGCCATCTGGTTTTTGCGACGCTTCATACCGCTGATGCCCCGCAGACGATTGATCGGATCATCGACGCATTCCCGCCGGAGCAGCAGGGCCAAATCCGGATACAGCTCGCGTCGGTGCTGATTATCGTATTGTCTCAGCGGTTGCTTCCGGCCCGGACGGGTAAAGGAAGACTTGTCGCTACTGAGGTACTGCTGAATACGCCGGCGGTAAGCAATCTGATCCGCACGGAGAAGGTGCATCAAATTAAGAGCGTCATGCAGACAAATGTTCAACTCGGCATGCACACCTTGGAAATGGACATCAGGGAAATGCTTCGTCAAGGCACGGTAGATGAATCTGCGGCGAGGGAGTATTTGTCGGAAGGACAGATGTGATATGGCTCAATTTATATATCAGGGCAGAGATCCCGCGGGGCGGACCCGAAAGGGCGTCATTCAGGCAGCTGACCGTGGAACCGCCCTTGCGGAACTGAAGCGGCAGCAATTTATCGTAACCAAGCTTCAGGAGAAGCGGGAGAACGTTTGGAATAAAGACTTTTATATCGGCAGTCCGGTCAAAAATGAACATTTTGTCGTCTTCTGCCGACAGTTTGCAACGATGATCCGGGCGGGAATCTCGATCGTTGACGCTACGGCCGTCTTGGCCGAGCAATCCGAGAGCAAGGCTCTGAAGAAGACGCTCAGCGAGGTAACATCCGAGCTTCGGAAGGGAAGTACCTTTTCGGGGGCGATCTCGGCCTATCCCCGGATTTTCCCGTCCATCTTCGTCCATATGATTCGGGCGGGGGAAGAGTCGGGGAGTATGGAGGATACACTGGAGCGGCTGGCCGTATATTTTGAAAAAGCCCACTATACCCGGGAAAAGGTAAAGTCGGCGATGACGTATCCGCTCATCGTGGCTGTGATGGCCGTGGCGGTGGTCATATTTTTGCTCAAGTTCATCATTCCGCGATTCCAGTCGATGTTCACGCAGCTGGGCGGCGAGCTTCCGGCCATTACGAAAATGACATTAGCCATGAGCCGAAGCCTGGAAACGCATTGGTATATGTGGATTCTGGTCGCAATGGCGATCGCGGCGGGCGTCTATCTTCTTCTCCGCTGGGAGAAAGGAGCTTATGCCTGGGACTATTTCAAGCTAAAGGTTCCGGTGTTCGGCTTGCTGAACCGCAAGAGCGCCATCGCCCAAATGACGCGCACTTTGTCTTCTCTGTATGCCAGCGCCGTTCCGGTTCTCCAATCGCTTGCGATTGTGGAGAAGATCGTGGGTAATCGTGTAATAGGGGCGACCATTCACGAGTCTCAGAACTCATTGCGTCAGGGGCGCCCGTTATCCGAGCCTTTTCGCAAATCGTGGATTTTTCCTCCGCTAGTCACGCAAATGATCGTGGTTGGCGAGGAGACCGGTTCCATCGACACCATGCTTGGCAAAATCGCCGACTTCTACGAACGCGATGTAGAAAACAGCGTGGACAAGCTCAAGCAGTTGATCGAACCGATTATGATCGTCCTTTTGGCAGGCGTCGTGGGCTTCATCATGGCTTCCATTATGATCCCGATGCTGACCCTTTATGGAAATATAAGCTAAATACAATTGGGAGGTTATCTAAATGACTGCACTTATTCAAAGATTAAGAAAAGAAGAAAAAGGCCTAACATTGATCGAATTGCTCGCCGTTATCGTTATTATTGGGGTTATTGCTGCAATTGCAGTACCGTTGATTACCGGTTTGATTAATAACACGAAGGACAATGCGCGGACTGCGACTGCAAATCAGCTTTTAGAAGCAGCTAAGCTGTACTCTATTGCAAATAATAATGGAGAGATAAAGGATACGGTTACTCTAAAACAACTAGAGGATGGCGAGTATATTCAAAAAGGGTTAACAGACCCTAAGGATGGCAAAGAATTGAGCAAGGATAACACATCTGTTAATTTAGATAAATTGAATATTGAATCAGAAGTTGTTGTAACTTTGACGTTGAACGACGGCAAACCCGTGACATTCACAACAAAAGACTTGAAAGAAAGTAATAAGGGTGCAGAAGGCTCCACACCCGCAACACCTCCAGCAACAAAATAATGCGATTAACTATTTATTTTGTCCTAGGCCTAGCCGCCGGCTACGCGCTTGCCTACCTGGCTCGCGTGCTGCTCGCCCGGCGCGGCTTGCTGGCACCGCCGCAAGCCGCAGCTGCGTCAGCGCCTGCAGGCGAGCCGCCTGAGGCCGGCGGCGCCAAGGCCGCAGTGCCGGCTTGGTACGCCGGGCCGACCCGCCGGCGTCTAGCTGCCGACAGCGCCGCCGCTTTATTGACGGCGGCGCTGTTCGCCTTTATGCACCTGCGCTTCGGCTTCTCGGGCGTGTGGGCGGTCGGTGCATTACTGACGGCGCTGTGCGTCCTCATCACGATCACCGACCTGGCTGCCAGAATTATCCCAAACGGCGCATTGCTCGTTTTCGGCGTCTTACTGCTGGCAGCGGTGCCCTTTGCTAGCCCTGAGCCGTTGTGGCTGCACCTCCTCGGCGCAGTCTGCGGTAGCGGTATTCTCCTTTTGCTGGCGATCCTAAGTTCAGGGCGCGGCATGGGAATGGGGGATGTAAAGCTGCTGGCCGTTTTAGGGTGGGTACTGGGCTTTCCCGGTGTGTTGCTGGCCTTGTTTTTCGGAAGTATCATCGGTTTGCTGGCAGGGCTGCTTCAACAAGCCTCTGGAGGGAACAAGAAAAGGAAGACCATTCCGTTCGGGCCCTATCTGGCCTTCGGTTCCCTGATCGTATACATGTACGGAAAGGAGATCATCGATTGGTATCTGACAAATCTAATACATCATTAATGAAAAGACGCACATCCAAGACAGCTGTCGGGATAACGGTCGATGAAGACGGTATCAGATTCGTTCGCTATAACCCGAAGCTGGGTTTGGCTGAAGAGGCGGGGATGCTTCCCCTTGATTATGTAATCGATGAAGACGGAGTTCCGGAATTGAGCCGTTATTCGGAAATGATTAAGCCCTGGGTAGAACAAAATGGTCTGTCCGGCAGCAAGGTTCATCTTGCGGCTCCAACGTCACAATCCTTCATCCGGTTAATCCGGGTGCCGAAAGTGAAGCGCAAGCAGCTTCGCCGCGTAACCGAATTGGAAGTGGAGAGCAGTATTCGACTTCCCTTCGACGATCCGATCATTGATTATCATTGGACGGATGACGGTGAGGAGCCCGAAGGAACTATGCAGGCTTTTGTCGCCGCGGTGCCGCGTCCGATGATCGCGGATATGGTTGCCGTACTTGAGCAGGCGGGCCTTCGAGTGATCTCCGTTGACCTGGAGACCTTATCGTTAATGCGGGTGATGAGCCGCTCGGATATGCTGAAAAAAGACAACATCATGGCGATTAATTTCAAACCGAAGGAAGCGGAAGTTTATTTATATAACCGGGGAATTCCGGACTTCGTCCGCACTTTTCCCTTGGAGACGGTGTCCGAGGATAGTTTGAATACTTGGCGTTATAGCGAAATTGTCTCTTCGGTCGCCAGAATCATCAACTTTTATGAAAATACGCTGCATGAAGGCAACGAGCGGGTTCAGGATATCGTCATTACCGGGAATGCGCCGGATAAGCCGGTTATATTGAACAGGTTAGTCGAATCTTTTGAACAGATTCGGGTGTCCGAAGTCGATTTGTCTCCATACTTCGCCAATGCGGAATTGGACAATCGGGACAGCTATGCAGTGGCTCTTGGCTTGGCCCTGAAAGGGGTGGGGAAATCATGATCGAAATTAACCTGCTTCCCCCAAAAGAACGCTCGACCCTTTCGTTATTGATTGTTCCGCTGGCTCTGATCGTAGTGGGGCTCGGGCTAGCCGCTTTTCTTATTGTAGGGTATGTAGATTCGCTCGACTCGGCGGAGTCGTCTCGACAACAGCTGGCAGCGACAGAACAGAAGCAAAGCGAACTGCAGAGTGAGCTTCAAACCTTGGGGCAAAGCGAAGGCCTGCATGGAAATGCCGGGGATATGATTGAAGCGCTCAGGAAGCTTCGCCCCGACCTGGATGCTTTACTGACCGAACTGGAATCGCCCCTGTCGTCCGGCAGCACGTTAGAAACAGTGAAGCTGAATGAGGACGGCAGTTTAGCCTGGACCTGTTCGTTTCCGGGTCTGACCGAGGCGGGAGCCTACTCCGTTGCGATCCAAAAAAGATCAGGGGCGGGAGCCGTCTTTATCCAATCTCTTAGAGAGCAAGGGACTCAATTTATCGGATCGTTTCAACTGACGCCCGGGAAGACTCCTGTGAAAGCGGGGAATGCCGAATGAAGCAAGGTTTTGCCGATAAAAGGTTCGTAAGTGTCCTGGCTATCGCGTTCCTAATCATCTTGTTGACCGGATTGTTCTATATGTTTTGGTATCGTCCTGCTTTATCGGAATCAAAAACATTGCTTGCAGAGAGCAATGAAAAGCTGAAATTTCTGCAAGCGACGGAATCGATCGTTAAGAATAAGCGCGATGAAGTTAAGAATTCGGCCGGCAATGAGACGGCCAACAAGAAGGTAGTGCCGGAATCGCTCGATCAGGAAGGGATCCTGCGCGATTTGGAGACGGCGCGTCAAGCGTCTGGAGCCATGATCAAGGAGATCTCGTTCGGTACTGATGCGGCAGGGGGAGAATCGGCTACCGGAACCAGTGCTGCCGAGGATTTGGCCGCGTCTGGTAAACCGGCTGAGATGGCTTTGAGCCTTGCGCTCAGCGGTATGATGGACCGGGCCAACTTGTTAGCTGTCGGGCTGTCCCCGGTACGGGCGGAAGTCCGGCTCAGTGCGTCGCTTCCTCAAGCGAAGCAGTTTGCTGCGAGTTTGCAGCAAGCGGAACGGCTTTATGTTGTCCAGTCCTTCAGTTTCGGAGAAGGGAACGAAGGCTTGGAAAAGGCAGTCTCGATCTCTATTTCCACCTTCTATCGGGCTCCAAACAATCCTTAGTTTAATATTGAAAAAATAGCGGGAGACTGTTACCCATAGGCGGGGCAGTCTCTCGCCACATGGGAACTATTCAGTATTTTTGCGAAAACTTACTTTTCTTGATACTTTTTGCCCGGAGTCCCGTATATATAACTATAATGCGGAAAGGTGGTGCATCTGTCAGGATGGATGCATGGGTGCTATGGCTTATAGCCGCAGGAATTATTCTGGTTCTTGAAATGTTTACGCTCACATTTTACATGCTATGGTTATGTATTGGAACCTTGGTAGCGGCGCTGGTGGCATGGTTTGCGCCGGATGCGTATCTGTTTCAAGTCGTTGCAGGATGCGTGGTAGCGTTAATTTTGACGGTTTTCACGAAACCGCTCTCCAGAAAATTTCGCGCTGCCAAAGGATTTGAAGATACCGGTACCGAACTGGTAGGGAGACAGGGAGTCGTTGTCGAACCGATTGAAGAGGGGCAATATGGCATCGTAAAAGTCGGAGGAGACACCTGGAGCGCCACGTCGGCTCAAACTCTGGCAAAAGATGAGCTTGTACGGGTGCTGAAACGAAGTAGTACAATTATTGAAGTAGAAAGATGGGAGGAATTTATTTAATGGAATGGGCAATTATTGCCGTCATTGTCGTAGTAGTCGTTGTTTTTATCTCACTCACGGTCAAAATCGTACCTCAACAGCGGGTCGGCGTTGTGGAGCGGCTCGGTAGATTCAACCGGTTGATGAACCCGGGGCTGAATATTCTGATTCCGGTGATCGATCAGGTTCGTACTTATCATGACCTGCGGATCCAACAGGCTAATGTGCCTCCGCAAACCGTTATTACAAAGGATAACGTTCAGGTTCAAATCGATACGATCATTTTCTATCAAGTTGTCGGTCCTGAGCAGGCTACGTACGGTATCTCCGATTATGTATACGGGGTTCGGAATATTTCGACCGCGACGATGCGTCAAATCATCGGTAAGATGGAGCTCGACGAAACCTTGTCCGGACGGGAAAAGATTTCGACGGATATCCGGATTGCGCTTGACGAAGCAACCGAAAAATGGGGCGTACGGATTGAGCGCGTTGAAGTTATTGACATTAAACCGCCGCTCGATATTCAAGAAGCAATGGATAAGCAAATGAAAGCCGAGCGGAACAAACGGGCGATCGTTCTGGAAGCCGAAGCGGCTAAGCAGGATATGATCCTGCGCGCTGAAGGGGATAAGCAAAGTAAGATCCTCAAGGCGGAAGGTGATAAGGAGGCTCGTATCCGCGAAGCAGAAGGCTTGCGCCAGGCGCAGGAGCTGGAAGCTATCGGGGAAGCGAAAGCGATCGAGGCGGTTGCTCAGGCCGAGCAAGCCCGGATCGAAATGCTGCGTAACGCCGCACTCAACGAACAAGTATTGGCTTACCAATCCTTCGAAGCTCTCAAGGAAGTGGCGAAGGGACCAGCCAACAAAATATTTATCCCTTCGAACGCCATCGAAACGTTGGGCAGCCTCGGCGCTATGGGCGAAATCTTCAAAGCCGGCAAAGAAGGTAAATAAAGTTAAGTTTAAAGAAAGTCTCCGGAACCAATGTACTTGTTGGTTACCGGGGACTTTTTTTGCTGCGAGGAAGAATGTTGGCCTCATAGCAGTTTGCGATAGGAAGTTCGAAGAAGGTTCGATACGCCGAAAAGGATTATTGCCATAAAAGTACATGGTTTAGTTGTTAGTTGGTACCCTTATACGGCACTCGGATAACGTTGTGTTAGAATTGCGCGGTAACTAGATATGAATTTCAGATTTGTGAGTAGATAGAGAATTTAGATTCGGATGGAGGTAGGTGAAGATGCGCGTCGATGATGGGGAAAGGATATAGTGAAGAGATAGTACGGATAAAGTGAAAATAAGTAAGGATAAAGTGAGGATAGAGTAAAGCAAGGGGATTATAAGGTGTTGCATCGCGGGTTTCGATTAGCCGGAGTTTCAATGTACTCCCAACCCAAGTTGGAGAAAATTAAATTAGATGGAAAACCTACAGTTAATTTGTCCGAATTCCCCCGAAATCAATATTTAACTGGAAAACCTGCAGCTAATTTGACGGATTCGGCGCTGAGATGGCCGTATTGGCCAAATTAACTGTATAAATTGCAGTTAATTTACGTGGAAGCACCAACCTGTAACAATTAACTGGAGAAAATACAGTTAATTTATTCGGAAATGGGGAGAAGGATGAGGGGGCTTCTTCGAGCAGGACTACCGAAGGTACAACAAAAACTACCGAAGGCCCAACAAAAAAAAGGTTGGACAAGGATAGTTCCAAGTCCAACCTTTTGACTAATTAATTTTTGCGGGATGCCAATTGATCCTTCATGCGTTGCAGTTCTTCGGCAACAGCAGCATTCTCAGTTGCATTCACTTGTGAGCCAGCTGCGCCGCTTCCTGCATAGGATTGACCGGAAAGCTGGGTTCCGGCTTCCCATTCGAGGATTTTTTCTTCCATGCGTTCGAAGCCGCGTGCGGCTGCGCCGTAATCCATGCCGCGGCTGAAGTTCGGCCGCTCCATTTGCTCGTGCTCTTCCACTTTGCGGGCCCGTGCGGCCAATTCGTTGCGCTTTTCTTTCAGGCGGGCATGTTCTTCTTTGCCTTCCTTCAAGCGGTATTCCAGCTCAGCCACGCGATCCAGGGCTTCTTTCGCTTCCGCCGCGTATTGCTGCGCCTGCTCCTCGTAATGGATTTTGGCCGTAGCGGCTACTTTAGCACCGGCTTCATCTCCAGCTTCAAGTGCGGCCAGCGCGCGAAGTTCGCTTTCCTTCGCTGCTTTGGCGGCGTCTTCGCTCTTCCGCAGGCGGATGTTCGCGTTCATCTGCTGTTCTTTCAGCATATTTTCGGCAATACGAATATCGTCCTCCAGGTTGCGCAAATACTGCCCCGTCATAACTACCGGATTTTCCAGTTTGTTTAAAACTTCATGCAGGCTAGCTTTAGTAATGTTAGCAATTCGATTAAATAGACTCATTTGTAATTCTCTCCTTTGGTTGGATAGTAGTTTATACTTTAGCTAAACGAACAGGATTACCGTGTTTCATTAATAGTGTGTGTAATGGTCGTCGAATCCGAAGTTGCCGACCGGCTCTTTCGGAACGATTACGCTGGCGATGAGATACAGGGCGACTACGGTGCCGAAACTGCACAGCGCCGCTACCACGGCGATCAGCCGGACCACGGTAGTGTCGATTCCGAACCAACGGGCGATACCGCCGCAAAGGCCGCTGATCTGTTTGTCGGTTGCCGAACGATACAATTTTTTCATGATTGAACACTCGCTTTCTTTTTTATGTCAGATTGGATTATTATTTAAGTCCGTTGTTGATGTCTTAATTCTACCGCGATTCCTAATGCGGCATAACAGGCTTGAGACGGTTTCTGAACTGGACCTTGGTCGGGCTGAATCCTCGCCAGGAGGCGGAAACGGCATAAATCTGCGGGAACGCAGTATAACAGTAAAGAGCCGCAATTTGCGGAAAAAGTCGATTACGATGGAAAGGGAGTGCCTGAATGAGTATCCTGGTTTTGCAGGGAAGCACAAGAGACGAAGGAAATACCGAGCAGTTGAGCAGGCTGGTGTTGGAGGGAGTTCAGCATAAGGAAATTTTATTGCGGGACAAACAAATTCTGCCGATTCATGATCAGCGGCATACGGAGGGCGGGTTCGATCCGGTCGATGATGATTACGACGACGTCATTCGAGAAGTGCTGCAGCATGATACGCTCGTGTTCGCCACTCCGGTCTACTGGTACACCGTATCTGGAATAATGAAGAATTTTATTGATCGCTGGTCCCAAAGTCTTCGGGATTCACGCTTTGATTTCAAAGCGGAGATGGCGCAGAAAAAGGCGTACGTCCTGGTTGTTGGCGGGGACAATCCCCGGATTAAAGCCATGCCGCTTATACAGCAACTAAAATATACTTTCGATTACGTAGGAATGCCGCTGGAGGGGCATATTATTGCCAAAGCAAGCAAGCCGGGAGACATTTGGAATGACAAACGGGCGATCCAGGAGGCTAAATGGCTTAATGCAGAATTGCAAAAATCGGGGTTGACAGTAATTGGATAACCGTATATGATTTAAATCACACTTAACCGATTGGAATAGAATAATATTCTACCGGTCAAACCGGAGACTTGTTGCGGCCTGTTCAGGCTGCGGAGGTCTCCGGTTTTTATTTTAATCAGGGAGGTAGGAGAACATGGCAGCAGTTGATCGAGTGGAATTTGGATGGTTTATTCCGACAACGGGGGATGGCAAGCATATCGGGGTGAAGCCCGAGCGGGAATCTACGCTGGAGTATATGATCCAGGTGGCGCAAACCGCGGAACAAGCGGGATTTGAATTTGCGCTGATCCCTACGGGCAACAGCTGCATCGATGCCTGGATCGTCGGCTCGGCGCTTGCAGCGCAAACGAGGACGCTGAAGCCGCTGGTAGCCATGCGTCCCGGATTGATCGCTCCGGTACTGGCAGCGAGAATGGGAGCTTCTCTGGACCGGATCTCCGGCGGGAGAGCCCTGATTAATGTGGTTAGCGGTGGTTACCCGGATGATTTGCGGGTTACTGGGGATCCGCTGTATCACGATCATGACGCCAGATACGACCGGACACGGGAGTTTCTGAACATCGTCAAGCAGGTTTGGACCGAATCGCATGATTTTTCCGTGGAGGGATTTTTGCGCAGCGGGGGACGCGCCGGAGTACATTTTGAAGGGGAGTACTATCAGATTGAAGGCGGGGTATCGCAACCGGCTCCCGTGCAAAAGCCACACCCGCCGCTCTATTTCGGTGGAAGCTCACCTGCCGGAAAACGGGTTGCCGCGGAAACGGCGGACGTGTATCTGCTCTGGGCGGAGACGATTCAACAGATCAGGGAGCAGATTGAAGAAGTCGAGTCTTATTTGAGCGAGCAGCGCAACACGAAAGGCATTAACCGCACGCTGCGGTACGGCTTACGTGCCCAGTTAGTTGTGAGAGATACGGAGGAGGAGGCATGGGCGGCCGCCCGTGAAATTACAAGCCTCGCCCCTCCTGAATTGTTGAATGTGGTCGATCAGGTTCAATCTAAGACCGATGCTATAAATCAACAGCGTCAGACCGAACTATGGAAGAAATCGCAGGATAACGATTACGTGATCGGCCCCAATCTTTGGGCAGGCTTGTCGCGCATTCGCGGGGGCGGTGCAGTTGCATTTGTGGGAACACCGGATCAGGTATCGGACCGTCTGCTTGAATTCGTTGATGCGGGAATCAGCACGTTTGTACTTTCCGGATATCCGCATGTTGAAGAAGCTCAAATTGCCGGAGACAAATTGCTTCCGCTATTCAAGGCCAAATGGGAGGCCCGTATCGGTCAAACGGTATAGATAGACAGACAAGAGAGGGAGATGGAGAAACCATGAGAAAGCTGTTGTTGAAAAACGCCGTTGCCGTGCTCGGTCTCGCTTTAGTGCTGGCGGGCTGCTCCTCCAAGGCAAGCAACAATTCGGGTCAGTCCGGAGACGAGGCTGCCGCAGCGGCCGACGTGAAGGCTAAGGACAAAGGAACCGTAGTCGTCAATATAGGAACCCAGGGAATCAGCCTGCTGTCGCTCTCGCATGAAAAGGGCTGGATCGATGAGGCGTTTGCCGCGGCCGGCGCCGAAATCAAGTTTACCGATTTTCCAAGCGGTCCGCCTCACTTTGAGGCCATCGCGGCGGGACATCTCGATTTCGGTCTTGTCGGGAACGGTCCGGTGATCGCCGGTCAGGCCGGGGATATCGATTTCAAGGAAATCGCGGTCATCTCCGACGGCAAGCGGGGGGATACCATTCTTGTTCATGAGGGCTCGGGAATTAAGGACGTAGCCGATTTGAAGGGGAAAAAGGTTGCCGTAGCCAAAGGAAGCTCCGCTTATGCCTTCGTCTACAGAGCAGCGGTACAGCAGGGCTTAAAACCTTCCGACATCGAGTTGATTCAACTCCAGCCGGATGAAGCCCAGCCCGCTTTTCAATCCAAAGCCGTCGACGCTTGGGCCGTCTGGGAACCTTATGTTACTTTGGCTACCAACCAGGGAGCCGTGGGGATCGCGGATGGGGAGAAGCTGAATCTGGCTAGCCCGAGTTTTGCGATCGCAAGGGGGAAATTCGCCGAGGAGCATCCGGAACTCGTCACCATATTTCTGAAGGAGCTGGATAAGATCATTACTTGGAGCAGCGAGCATCCTGAGGAAACCGCGAAGTTTTTTACCGAAAAGAAAAAGGTCGATGCCGATCTGATTCAGCTCCTTCTGAGCAAATCGAGTTATTCCGTGGAGCCGGTTAGCGAGGATTATATAAAGGCGCAGCAGGAGACGGCGGACCTTTTATTTGAAACCGGCGGAATCCGCAAGCAGATTGATGTCAGTAAGGTCGTCGAGAACCGGTTTGTTGAAGAAGCGTTCCAAGGCAAGTGATTATGTGATCCGCATAACGAGGTGATATTCATGTCATTAATCGAAGAATCAACCGCAACCGTCAAAGTCCCATCCTCCGTTCAACGTACTAAGGCAATTCGGCGGCCAATAAGAAGCTTTGTGCTAAAAATATGGCGTTACAGCTGGATTAGGGGAAGTATTCTTCCACTTTTAATCCTTGCGATATGGCAATATGCGAGCTCGGCAGGCTGGATTCCCGGGACATTGCTCCCATCGCCTTATGCCATTGCGGTACAGGGATATGAGCTGCTAGTTACCGGAGAACTGCTCCACCATTTGGGAATCAGCGTCGCCCGCGCGGCGTCGGGATTTCTGGTCGGCGGCTCCATCGGCCTTGCGTCCGGCCTGGCGGTAGGGTTTCTTCGGCCGGCCGAGCAGGCGCTTGATCCGATGCTGCAAATGCTGCGGACCATTCCGCATCTTGCGATCACGCCTCTGTTCATTCTCTGGTTCGGGATCGGCGAGACTTCGAAAATTTTGCTGATCGCGCTGGGCGCTTTTTTTCCGCTCTATGTCAACACCTTTCTCGGGATCCGGGGTGTAGACCGGAAGCTGGTCGAAGTGGCACGGGTGCTGGAGTTCAGCCGCTGGCAGCAAATTCGCCTGGTGATTTTGCCGGGGGCGTTGCCGAATGTGCTGCTCGGTGTCCGGCTGTCACTGGGCGTATCCTGGCTGGGCCTGGTCGTAGCGGAAATGATGGGCTCTAGCTCCGGGGTCGGCTATCTGATTCAGGATGCAAGGCAATTTTCGGTCATCACGATTGTGTTTGTGGGGATTGCCATTTTTGCCGCGGTCGGCAAATTATCAGATTCCTTGGTCCGGTGGCTGGAGAAGCGGCTGTTGAAATGGCGGGAGAATTTTACGGGATGATGAGCGGTTGAGATATTGAGATAACATACCCGGGGCGAATGCCTCGGGTTTTTTCGTGCCGATGCCGATGTCGGATGTTCTCGTTATTATCTTTTTATATTGCATTAATATTGCAGGATTATAATAGGGAGATGGATAATATTTAAAATTGAAGAATAAAAATGACTTAACATCCAAGGAGGACCATCCATTGGCTAAACTCATTAACTTTGCGCACCGCGGAGCGGCCGGACACCGTCCGGAAAATACGATTGCCTCATTCGCCTATGCCCTGGAGCTTGGCGCAACCGGTATTGAAACCGACGTACAGATGACTAAAGACGGGCACCTGGTGCTGATTCATGACGAAACTTTGAAACGGACGGCGGGAACGCCGGACTGGGTTAAGGATTTGACGCTAGAGGAAGTTCGCTCCCATGAAGCCGGATCCTGGTACCATGAGGATTATAGAGGGGAAAAGATCCCGACGCTGGAAGAGTTGTTGGAGCTCGTAAAGGGCACGGACACCATCGTTAATCTGGAACTGAAAAACGGGTTTGTGCAGTATCCTGAACTGGAGCGCAAGGTCATCGATATGGTAAGAGCGTATGGATTGGCGGAGCGCACGATTATTTCGAGCTTCAATCATTATTCTTTGGTGGATTGCAAAAAGATTGCACCGGAAATCCGGACCGGCATTTTGTATGGGGAAGGCTTGTATGAGCCATGGGAATATGCGAAGAACATCGGCGCCGAAGCATTGCACGCCTTCCATTACGCAGTCCGGCCGGAGTTTGTTGCCGCTGCCGCCGAGCAGGGAGTAGTTTATAATCCCTTTACAGTAAATGAAAAACACGAGATGGCAGGGTTGATCAAGGCGGGGGTGGCCGGCATCATTACCGATTACCCTGACCGGTTGGCTGAACTGCTGTCCGATCAAGGAGCGTGACCGGATGAAAAAAACATGGCTGCTGGGACTCGGTTTTTTCAGCATCAGCTTGACCTGGGCGTTGTATAACGCCTTCGTACCGCTATTTTTGGACGATTACCTGAAAAGCGCGGCATTGATCGGGTTCATGATGACGATCGACAACTATTTCGCGATGTTTCTGCAGCCATGGATCGGTCATCGGAGCGATAAAACGACTACCAAGTATGGCAGACGGATGCCTTACTTACTCATCGGGATGCCGCTGGGGGCTGTGTTTGCCACGATGATTCCTTTACATACGGGTCTAATCACCCTGGTATTGTTCATGATGTTAATGAATTTGTCCATGAGCTTGTTTCGGGCGCCGACGGTGGCGTTAATGCCGGATATTACTCCGGAAAAGGACCGGACACGAGCCAACGGCATCATTAACTTTATGGGCGGGATCGGCTCTGTGTTGGCATTTGGCATCGGATCGATTTTATACGGAATCGGCTCATTCGTACCGTTTTTGTTTGCCGGCATAGTGATGCTGGGTTCCATGTTTATTCTAAAAAGAGTAATTAAAGAACCGATCCTTCTGGAAAGCCACCCCGACGCCAAGCCGAGCGGGCCACCGGTGCGGATCAAGGATCAGCTCGACAGAACGACATTGTTCATTTTAGGCGCGATTTTCTTCTGGTTCGTAGCTTATCAAGGTGTCGAGGCGCTGTTCACGCTATACGGCACGAAGCATGTCGGGATGAGCGACGGGGAGGCTTCGTTCTCGCTTACGTTCTTCTCGTTGGCGTTTCTCTTGTTCGCCCTGCCGAGCGGTTGGCTGGGAGCCAAATTCGGCAAGAAAAAAATCATTATGATCGGCGTAGCGGGCCTGTTCCTCGTATTCGGTTCAGTTGTGTTCGTAGATTCCGTGCTTCTGCTCAGACTGGTGCTGATCGTTGGCGGTATTTTCTGGGCCTGCATCAATATCAATTCATATCCATGGGTCATTTCGACCGGACGGGAAGAGAGCATCGGCACGCGGACAGGGATCTATTACTTCGTATCCTCGCTTGCCGCGATCGTGTCTCCGCCGCTCCTCGGCTGGGTCATCGACGTGTTTGGCTACCCGGCATTGTTCATCAGCGCCTCTGTTGGACTGCTCCTGGCGCTTGGCTGTCTGCTAGGAGCTTCCTCGGAAGAGAGACCCGCAGGGAAAGGACCATTGGACAACACGCCGATCATGGTGGATTAGGTTACATGCAAAACCTCCGGGAATGGCCATTAGACGGCTTGCTCCCGGAGGTCTTTTTGTTGGATGCGTAATCGCAGAAATAGCTGTATTTTCTACAGTTATTTTCATGATATTTCAGCTTTTAGACGCATTAACTGGAAAATCTGCATCTAATTTCGCCGATATGGCCTGATTTTTGTTCATAAGGGCAAATTAACTGTAGGATTTCCCGCTAAATTCTGTAAACGGTAGTTTGAGATAAAAATAACTGTAGGTTTTCCAGCTATATTTAGTGCGGTCGCAGATCCGGTAACAGATTCGGTAAATAGATTCGGTAAACAGATCCGGTAAATAGATCCGATAACAGATCAGGCCAGACGTAGCCCCGAACTCAGACGCTTCCTTAGGACGTTTTCGTCCGGGAGCGGATAGCTGCCCAAAGGGCCGCAAGGGAGACAAGCAGGGCGGCGGAAGACAGCACCAACGTTGCTATCTCTACACCAGAGGCACCGCCGTCTTTGCTTTGCCCTGCGTCGCTCGCAGCCGCGCCTGCTTCTGCGCCTGCAGCCTCAGTATCGCCAGCCTTGCTGTTGGTGTCGTCGCCAGCAGTTTTATCCGCTACTGCGTTCGCGTTCCCGCCTTCGGCCCCGGCGGCATTCCCGTCCGCTGCATCGCCGGCTTCAACGCCGGTGTCGTGGCCTTGATCAGCGGCGTGACCGTCAGCCGCTCCAGCTGCCGCATCCGCGGTCACTGTGGTGATCGAATGCGGCTTGTCCGAGCCTTCCTCGCCGCTCCACTCGACGATCGATCCGTCGCTGTAATACTGGAAGGCGTCCCAAGCCAGGGAAGTGTCATCGGCGGGGTTCTTCCCGACGAATTCGAATTGCTGGAATTCGCCCGGTCCGATTCCGTCAGCTTCGGAGGCCCAAGTAACGACCGTCACCTTGCCGGATTCGTTCTTGGTGAGCTCCACCGTCCAGTCGGGTACGGGGCGATACTGTTTGAAATCGAGCTCATCAGGTATTTTAAGCGATACTTTAACCGTCGGAATGTCTTTTTCCACTGGAACTTTCAGGCTGTAGGTTTCCCAGGCGCCAGGAGAAGATAATCCCGGTTGTACAGTAACGTGTGCGCTCGCCAGGCCGGAAAACAACAGGAGTCCTGCCGCTGCCGAAGTGCATAAGGTTGTTATACGGTAAATAAATTTCTTAATCATAGTTTCCCCTTTCTTTTTTGCAAAAGATTAATATTACTAGTTGCTGTCCACATGGAGAGTAAAGTCATGATCCAATGATTCCAGCGATTTGAGCAAAATATGGACCTGTACGTTCCAGTCCCCGCCCATGGTAATAATCCCATCAGCCTCGAGCTCTGAAGAACCGCCGGGCATAACGACTTCAATCAAGCCCATGTCCATCTCCAAGGATGTCAGGGACAGGGTAACTTGCTCCACCTGTTCCATAGGCTTGCCGTCCGGATCCTGCAGCTTGATTACAAAATGATTCTTGCCGATCGTTCGGGGCGTAACTTCCAGGGTGATTTTGTGTCCCTGAACGGTCGCCTCCAGCCGGTCGGGCAGTCCTGCGGCGGTTGATGGCGGCGGTTGGTTAGCCAAGACGGCGGCGAGCGCAAGCACGATAAATCCAAGGGCCAGCTCGACCCACACGCCCCGTCCAAGAGGCCGGGAGCGCCGCCGTCCGCGCAGGAATCCTGTAAAGGCGAGGCCAAGCATGAACAGGAATACGGCAATTTTCGCCAGAAGCGCCAGGCCATAACCGGTTTGAAATAGTGCACTCAGCGATGGAATATGGATGACAGTTCCGTAGATCCCGGATATCAACAGAACGGCCACGCTTGCGGAGGCGAGCGCTGAGAAGCGGCTTACGGCCTGCCAATAAGCAAGCGGACGTTGTCCAGAAGCGACCTCTTCAGGGGAGCTCGCCTTCGCAGCGGCCTCCGGCAACAGAAAGACGATGGCCAGCAGGCCGCCTAGCCAAAGCGATGCGGCGGATAAATGCAGATAATCCGCCGTAACAGCAAGCGCCTTGCCCTCCGCGGCGGCCGCATGGCCGATAAAAGCCTTGGAGAGCATAAGTCCTTGGCTGAAGGCCATAGCAGCCCAAGCTGCATACACAGAAAGTCGGATGTCTGTTTCGCGCGGATGCCGGATGTTTCCGATCCTCATCCAGAGCAGGGAGGCAAAGGCCAGCAACGCCAGTAGCGCCAGCTGGATTTTCCATATCGTGCCGAAGCCGGTGTATTGCAAGGTTTCACTTATCAGGTCGGCGCTCAAAGCGCTTGTCCATGACACGCCTGCATTACTGGCGGTTTGCTGCGGCAGGCTTGCGATAATGCCCGTGGCGGCCAGCACAATGCCTAAATTGAGCAGGAGCTTGCTGCGCTTCGTTTTGAACGGTATCCCGTTAATCCGTGCGCTGCGAGGCAGCAAGAACAGTTGGAATAGCAGCGTGCCGGTGGTCAAAGTCATCCCCGCATACCAAAGCCAGCGGATCAACAGCAGACTCCATTCCGGGGAAGGAACCTGATTATCTGATGTTACGATCGGAACGCTTCCAGCTCCCGGGTTGCCGATTTGAAATGCTAGGGTTCCCGAAACCGGGTGACCGTCACTGGAGACAACTTTCCATTTAATCGTATAAATTCCGTCCACTAATCCGGGAGTTAGCCCGGCGACAAGTCTGTCGGGACGGCTCGGATCGATAGCGGCATCCTTCTTGTCAAGGCGTTCCCCGGAGGGGCTTAGCACCTGCAACGAATAAAAGGCGGGTTCGATCTCTTCATCAAATTGAATGAATATGGATTCAGGTGATTTCTCCAGCACTTCCCCTGAAGAGGGCGAGGAAGATACGACATAAGCGTGTGCGGAGGCGTATTCCGGAATAACACCGGCCCAACATGCTAAAGCTAGAATAAGAACTATCACGTACGGTTTGTATTTTTTCAGACGCAAAACGCACCACCTTACAATTGCAATGACATATGTTACACATTTATCTTATTTTACAACTATTATTACCGGATGAGTATAGTCAAAACTTCCACACTTTCCCAATTATGCCCGGTGGTATGTCTAAAGTGTGAATGTTGGACTTTTTATTGTTTGTACGAATAAGCAGTTTATTTGCACTCTTTGTATGTTGGCGATTTCAAAATCTGCTGGCGTGCGTTAAAATAATAAGTATGCATATTTTTATTAAAGGAGGAAACCTCAGTGGCATCGAACATCAAGGTGGGTATCGTAGGATACGGTAATTTGGGTCGCGGCGTCGAAAAAGCGATCAAGCAAAACCCCGACATTGAGCTCAGCGCTATTTTTTCAAGAAGACATCCGAATGAGGTTGCGGCGGCAAACGGCGTCGTGCATATTTCTGAGGTAGAGAACTATAAAGGCAAGATCGATGTTCTTATCCTTTGCGGCGGTTCGGCCACAGACCTTCCTGAACAAGGGCCGGAGCTTGCGGCTTTGTTTAATACGGTTGACAGCTTTGACACGCATGCGAAAATTCCCGATTATTTTGAGCAAGTCAACGCTGCGGCGCAAAAAGGCGGGAACGTCAGCGTAATTTCCACGGGCTGGGATCCAGGGTTGTTTTCCTTGAACCGCTTGTTGGCGCAGGCCGTTTTGCCGGAAGGGAAAGAGTATACCTTTTGGGGCAAAGGCGTAAGCCAGGGGCATTCCGATGCGATCCGTCGCGTACCGGGCGTGAAAAACGGTGTACAATACACCATTCCGATCGAATCCGCCGTGGAACGTGTGCGTAACGGAGAAAACCCGGAATTGTCGACGAAAGAAAAGCACCTTCGCGAGTGTTATGTCGTCGCTGAGGAAGGCGCCGATTTGGCGAAGATTGAACGCGAAATCAAAGAAATGCCGAATTACTTCTCCGATTATTTGACGACCGTCAACTTTATCAGCGAAGAAGAATTGAAGCAAAATCATTCCGCCATGCCGCATGGAGGCAACGTGCTTCGCAGCGGACGGACAGGGGAGAACAATACGCAAATTATTGAATTCAGCCTGAAGCTGGACAGCAATCCGGAATTTACGGCCAGCGTGTTGGTCGCATATGCCCGCGCAGTGTACAAGCTGTCCCAGTCCGGACAAACCGGCGCGAAAACAGTCTTCGACATTCCGTTTGGTTTGTTGTCGCCGAAATCGCCGGAGCAGCTTCGTAAAGAACTGCTGTAACAAAAACGGAATAATAAGGATAAATAAGGGTTGCTTGGCCGGATGGCCGGGCAACTTTTTTTTGATTGTTCCTAAAGTTATTCATGCATCAATTGCTGGAGTGTCCAGAATAAGTAAGTGATTAATATCACTAACAGGGGTATCATTATGACAATTTTGCGAACTCGGCACTCCTTGGAATGCAATGTGAACAATTATCAAAATCGCCGAATACGGCTGAATTTGAGCTCTAATCGACTGTAATCGGAATTGGGGTGATCAAACCAGAGGACCGTTAATGATATAAATGTAAATTTATTGCATTTATTCCTTTCTCTATGAATTGTCATTAGTTCAAGGCTTCCCTAACATAAAACTTAACTGATAATCAAGAATTCATCTCGCTCATCGTGATGAGGTTCACAATTTAGAAAGGGGTATCGGAATCCTATGAAAAGGAAGGGATTGCTGCTCGCTGTCTTTTCAGCGTTTCTTGTCCTTCTGACCGGATGCAACAATTTAGCTGTACTAAACCCGAAAGGTCCGGTGGCCAAGACACAATCTAATGTCATTATCTTCTCGATCCTGGTAATGGCGCTAGTTCTGCTGGTTGTTTATATTCTTTACGTTTACATGCTTACCAAATACCGCGCTTCTAAAGCCGCTCCTGACTATGAGCCGCCTCATATGGAGGGGAACAAATGGTTGGAGATCACCTGGATTACGATTCCGGTCATTATTGTTACCATTTTGTCGGTCGTTACAATTCGGAGTACTGCCGCAGTAGAGAAGGTGCCGGAAGGCTACGAAGACCAAAAACCGCTCGTGATTTATGCGGCGTCTTCCAACTGGAAATGGCATTTCAGCTATCCGGAGGAAGGGATTGAGACGGTCAACTACGTCAACTTCCCGACGAATCGTCCGGTAGAGTTCAGATTGTATGCCTATGGGCCAATCTCAAGCTTCTGGATCCCGCAGCTTGGCGGACAGAAGTATGCGATGAGCGACATGGTCAACAAGCTTAACCTTGTAGCTGAGCACGCCGGATCTTACATGGGGAAAAACTCCAACTTCTCCGGTGAAGGCTTCGCGCACATGGAGTTCGAGGCGCTGGCCATGACGTCGAAGGATTATGAAGAATGGCTTGATGAAGTCAAAACAACGGCTCCGAAACTGACGGAGCAGGAATTCGACTCATTGCTTAAAGAGAGCCATGTCGGCAGAAAATCTTATTCTTCAACACACCTTGAGTTCAGACCTGCTCCAGAAGGTGAAAATGCCGGCCACAACCATGGTGGTTCGGAAGAGATGGATATGAATTCAGAGTCCGGAGAAATGGACCATTCCGAAATGGACCACTCCGAAATGGACCACTCCGAAATGAATATGGATTCGACAGGCACAGACGACGCCGGAGCGGCGGATCATAGCTCGCACGGCAACTAATAGAACGGAAGGGAGTTAGCTAGACATGAAATGGGACGAATTTTTCGTCACTGGCGAACCGATGATCTATGGCGCGATGGTCAGCATCGTCGTCGCATCGCTAGCCATTCTTATCGGCCTGACTTATTTTAAAAAATGGGGCTACTTGTGGCGTGAATGGTTGACTACCGTCGACCATAAGCGGATCGGGATTATGTATATCATCTCCGCGCTGCTGATGTTGTTCCGCGGCGGCGTTGACGCCCTCTTGATGCGTGCCCAACTGGCAATGCCGGAAAACGGGCTGCTTGACGGGCAACACTATAACGAAATTTTTACGACCCACGGGGTCATCATGATTTTGTTCATGGCGATGCCGTTTATTATCGGCTTGATGAACGTCGTAGTTCCGCTGCAAATCGGGGCGCGCGACGTAGCGTTTCCTCGGCTTAATGCGGTCAGCTTCTGGCTGTTCTTCGCCGGAGCGATGCTGTTCAACATTTCCTTCGTCATCGGCGGATCGCCGGATGCTGGCTGGACGGCATACTTCCCGCTGGCAAGTCTGGAATTCAGCCCGACGGTAGGGAATAACTATTATTCGATCGCGATTCAGATCGCAGGTATCGGTACGCTGATGACCGGCGTCAACTTTATCGCGACGATTCTGAAAATGCGTGCTAAAGGCATGACCCTGATGAAGATGCCGATGTTTACCTGGTCGGTACTCATTACTTGCGTTATTATCCTGTTCGCCTTCCCGGTATTGACTGTGGCACTGGCGCTGATGATGTTCGACCGCTTATTCGGGTCACAGTTCTTTACGATGGCCAATGGCGGGATGGATATGCTCTGGGCCAACCTGTTCTGGGTTTGGGGCCATCCTGAGGTATATATCGTTATCTTGCCTGCGTTCGGGATTTACAGTGAAATTATTTCCACGTTCTCGCGGAAAAACTTGTACGGCTATAAATCCATGGTTTGGAGTATGGTCGTCATTTCGTTGCTGTCCTTCCTTGTATGGGCTCACCACTTCTATACAATGGGTCACGGCGTGATGGTCAACGGCGTGTTCTCGGTGACGACGATGGCGATTGCCATACCGACCGGGGTCAAAATATTCAACTGGCTCTTTACGATGCAGAAAGGCCGAATCGAGTTCACTACACCGATGCTGTACTCGCTCGCCTTTATTCCGATCTTCACGATCGGCGGCGTAACCGGCGTTATGCTCGCGATGGCGAGTGCCGACTACCAGTACCACAACACGATGTTCCTGGTAGCCCACTTCCACTACGTGCTTATTCCGGGTACCGTGTTCGCCGTCATCGCCGGCTTCTACTACTGGTTCCCGAAATTGTTCGGGTTCCGGCTCGATGAACGCCAGGGCAAACGCGCCTTTTGGTGGATCATTATCAGCTTTAATGTGACGTTCTTCCCGCTGTTCTTCCTTGGACTTAAAGGGATGACGCGCCGGATGTACACTTATTCGGAAAGTACGGGCTTTGGCCCGCTGAATTTACTTGCTTCGATCGGCTCTGTCGGTCTTGCCATCGGCTTCATTCTGTTGGTTTACAATATTTACTGGAGCTTCCGTTACGCTCCGAGAGATACGACGGGCGACCCATGGAATGCACGGACGCTCGAGTGGAGCACGCACAGTCCGGTTCCGGAATACAACTTTGCGATCGAGCCTACAGTTAAAGGCTTGGATCCGTTCTGGGAATCCAAAAAAGGCGGACACCAGCTTTACGAAGGCAAGATTGAAGAAATTCATATGCCGAATAACAGTGGACAGCCGTTCATTTTGGGAATTATATTCTTCTTCTTTGGATTCTTCATGGTATTCAGCTGGTGGGTTCCTGCGATTATCGCAGGCATCGGCGTAGTGGTTATGCTGGCGGTGCGCTCGTTCGAACGTGACCATGGTCGGCATATCCCGGTAAAAGAAATTCTGGAGACGGAAGCAAGATTGGGGGGTGAACAGGCATGAAATTAGATCATACGTTACCGCTGGAGTATCGTTCCGAAGAGAACAGCAACCGTATTTTCGGATTCTGGCTGTTCCTCGGAGCCGAGATTGTTCTGTTCTCGACCCTGTTTGCCGTCTACCTTACGCTTTGGAATCGTACGGGCAGCGGGCCGTCGGGGCATGAGATTTTCGAAATCGGGCCGGTTATGATCGAAACGTTCGTGCTGCTTACAAGCAGCTTTACGATCGGCCTGTTTATCAACAGTATGCGGCAGGGCTTGAAAAAGCCGGCGATGGTATTCTTTTTCATCACATTGCTGCTAGGCGCCGTGTTCCTCGGTGTCGAAATCATGGAGTTTGTAACTTATGTAAATGAGGGGGCGACGCTGCAAAGGAGCGCGTTCCTGTCCAGCTTGTTCGTCCTGCTCGGAACACACGGCGCCCACGTAACGTTGGGTCTGCTGTGGGGCATCGGACTGATGATTCAGATCGGGCGTGAAGGCTTCACGCTCGACACGGCGAACAAGTCGTTTATTTTCTCGCTGTATTGGCACTTCCTGGACGTAGTCTGGATCTTCATCTTCAGCTTCGTCTATCTGAAAGGACTGATGTGATATGAAAAAACTATTCCCTGTTAAACACGTCATGGGATATTTGTTCTCATTGATCCTGTCCATTGTTGCCTTATCCGTTGTTTTCTTCGATTTGTCGGTAGCTGCCGGAATGAGTATTCTCCTCGTAAGTGCGGTCATCCAAATGGGAGTACAGCTTATCCTGTTTATGCACATCGGTGAGGATGGCTCCAAAAAGGCGTTGTATACGAATATCGCTTACGCATTGTTCGTCGGCCTAGTGACCGTGTTCGGTACGCTGTTCACGATGATCTGGGGTTACCAGTAAGAAAAGGCCCGTTAAGGGAAGTAGGAATATAATTAAAGCCGTAGTCTCTTTATAAGGAGGCTGCGGCTTTTTTGTATTATGGATTCTTTAAAAGTTAAAGAGATTGCCATGACTCCCTGTAGGATGAATAATTACCTGGAACCAGAGCCAATGCTAGACTGGAGCAAAAAGTTCTAAAAGTACTTTACATACCCCTAAGGGGTATAATATAATGGACTTGTAAGGTAAACCAATGGACGCCGGTCTGTGGATTGCAGGCGGGTGAGAGGAGGAGAAGAATGGCTGCTGAACTTGAGCCTAAGAATACGAATCACGATGCTGCGGACAACTGTTGCGAGAGTGACGCTCACGGGCGACACAGTCATCACTCGGCAGCGGTCAAGGGCAATCTGACAAGTCGGCTTAACCGGATCGAAGGGCAAATTCGCGGGATTAAAGGCATGATCGAGAAGGATACTTACTGTGATGATGTCCTGAATCAGATCGCGGCGGTCCAATCCGCATTGAACAGCGTAGGCAAGCTGCTTCTGGAAGGACATATGAAGAGCTGCGTTATTGAACGCATTCAGGCGGGCGAAATGGAAGTCGTAGACGAACTGCTGATCACGGTGAATAAATTAATGAAATAAATAAATTACCCAATAAATAAATTTAATAGGAGGAATATAGAATGTCTAATGTGACTTTGCAAGTGGAAGGTATGTCGTGCAATCATTGTGTTAATTCGATCGAGGGAGCTATGAAGGAACTTGGCGCATCGGCCAAAGTGGATCTTTCGGCAAAAAGTGTTGAGGTGTCCTACGACGAAAGTAAACTGACAGTGGCAGCTATCAAAGAAGCGATCGAAGATCAGGGGTATGATGTAGTCTAAGACAGATGCATTCTGTCGTCTTAAATATACCCCTAGTATGTATAGAGAAACAGGGACCGGTTATGGAACCGGCCCCTGTTTTTTTTATTTTATATTTTCTCACGGATAAAGCCTTGTTCGTGAAGCCCGGCGATAAAATGCTTCATCAGCTTGACGCCTCTTTCCAGGGAGTGGGTGTCCAGTTTTTTGCTGTCTTCGGATAATCGTAGAACCGCTTTATGATCCTTAAGCTGAAGCCTTATATAGGAGCCAGGCTGACATTCAAGCGCCTCATACAATCCATCCTGTTTAAGAAGGGAACGAAGCAGACTCGGATGGGAGGCTTTGGCATGGAACGCCTTATTCATGGCCGAATTGGGCAAGGTGACGGGACGAAGTTGCGGATGAAAAGGCAGAAAGAGAGGCCGTTTCACCTTGCGCAAATGGAATTCCAATTTACGCCGGGGAGAATAGCTGAATTTCATACTGACAGCTAACTGGCCCGACGAATTAGAGTTGGAATCAGTGACGGCAACTACAATCGATCCCAATCCTTGAGCCAATGGAATTGTTACATGCTGACCCGTGTATTTCCAGCCTTTGAATGACGATGGAACGTAGGCTCCTTTTGAAGTATGCGCGAACTCCTGCAGAAGGGCGGTCGATTTCGATACCCACCATGGCTTGCGGATCTTCTTAGTGGTCTGCATCGTTCTTATCCTCCTTGACGGCCATCTTGCTTGGAGAAGGGAGACGGCCCTCTTTACGTAAAGCTTCCCGGAGCAGAAATTCAATATGACCGTTTACGCTTCGGAACTCGTCAGCTGCCCAGCGCTCCAAAGCGGCGTAAAGGGTCGGGTCCAGGCGCAGCGGAAAGCTCTTTTTTCCGGCCATATAAATGAGGCCCCTTAATACAAGCTGCTCGTATTAATGACCGGCTGGGCGGAACGGTCGGATACGACGGCAACGAGCAGGTTGTTAATCATGGCAGCTTTCCGTTCGTCATCCAGTTCAAGCACATTGTCGTTTTGCAGACGGGCAATCGCCATTTGAACCATAGTAACCGCGCCGTCGACGATTTTCTCCCGGGCGGCAATGATGGCTTCGGCCTGCTGGCGCTGCAGCATGGCGCTGGCGATTTCGGTCGAGTAAGCCAAATGGGTCAGGCGGGATTCTATGACTTTGACGCCTGCAATCTCAAGGCGCTTCTGCAATTCTTCAGTCAGTTCCAATGCGATCTCTTCCGTATTGGCGCGAAGCGAGAAGCCGGTGGTGTCCGGTTGATCGTACGGATATTTGCTTGCTACATGGCGCAAAGCGGTCTCGCTTTGAATTTCAACGAACGTTTCGTACTCATCCACTTCGAACAGTGCTTTGGCCGAATCGACCACCGAGAAAACAACGACAGCAGCGATCTCGATCGGATTCCCGCCGACATCATTTACCTTCAGCTTGGCGCTGTTGAAGTTGCGAACGCGCAGGGACACTCTTCTGCGGGTGGAAAAAGGGACTGCGAGGTAGAACCCGCTCTTGCGGATGACGCCGACATAACGCCCGAAGAAAGTAACGACATTAGACTGATTCGGCTGCACGATCGTTAATCCGGTGAGCAGCACGAAGGCTACAATACAAGCCGCTATGCCTGCGATAAGCGGGAGGACGTCCTCAAGCGTAATGAGGTACACGCCGGCCCCCGTAATCGCCAGAATGAATAGCAGGGCCACAAAGCCGTTCATATACGTAAGTTCTTTTTCTTTGATCATGCCTAAGCACTCCTTCGTAAGGAATATTAATTTGATATTTATATGATATCACTTTTGCAATATATTGTAAACTAACTTGAATGAATTGCGGCAGCGAAACACAACAAAATAAAAAAAGAAGCAGGCAGACCGATGATCTTAAGTAAACTGGTACCCTTGTCAAGGACACTTAAAAAAGAGAAGGCTTAGGCAACAGACAATAGATGATTCCTGTACTGAACAGGGGTCATCTTTTTTAATCCCCATTGATACCTGTGATGGTTGTAATAT
>NZ_BOSL01000005.1 GCF_018403325.1 Paenibacillus vini
ACGACCTGTATTCGCAGCTCATCGAACTTACTGTGCTGAACTCTCATTCGAACTACCTCCAGCTAATTTTTATTGTATATCGTTTAGCCTGAAAGTGTCCAAGGTGATTAGGGGGCTTTATAGATTAGCTGTAGGTTATACAGCTAAATCACATCAGCAGCCTCTCCAGGCAAAATTAGCTGCATAAAATCCAGTTAATTAGCCAGGCATCACGCGTCAAACCCAACAATTCTACGTAATAAGGTCAATCAGCTCAGGCGCATGAACAAAAACATCCTCGCAGTGTGCATTTAGCTGTAAAACCTGCAGTTATTTTGGCAAGATAAGCTCTTTCGAGACAAATAACTGTAAAACCTACAGCTAATTCGGAGGGTTTAAGCCGATAATGAGGAAAAGGGCGGAATTAGCTGTAGGTTATACATCTAAATCACATCAGCAGCCTTTCAAGACAAAATTAGCTGTAGGAAATACATTTAATTAGCCAGGTATTAGGCATAGAAACGGGTATCATGCGTGGCCCCCAACAAATTCAATATAACGAGGGCAGTTGGCGTGAGGTTGCCGATGCGAAGTGCCACAGAGACAAAATGCCGATATAGAGGAATTTCCGGTGAATACTCCGGTGAACGCTCCAACAAATATTACGAAGAGGTCTAACTTCAATCATTACGGAGTCCGCGAGTCTATCAGATAACTAACCTCCTTATTTCCGTCATTTTCGTCACGGACATGAAGATGGTAACTCATGTACAATAAGAGTTGTGTCATTTACATAAGGTAGACTGACAATTGTGGAGGTAATTTACGGGGATGAAGCCGATACTAGAAGTAGCCGGGTCGTTTGAGATACCGGAGAAATATATGGAGCTGTACGGAAGGTATAAAAGCAAACTTGATTTAAGCTTAGCGAGGGACTTCGATGATCGTCCGGATGGGAAATTGGTACTTGTAACCGCGATGAATCCTACTCCAGCAGGGGAAGGGAAGACGCTGACAACGATCGGGCTGGCACAGGCGCTCAACGCGATTGGCGAGCCAACGATTGCCGCCTTAAGGGAACCGTCGCTGGGTCCGTGTTTAGGGATGAAGGGTGGCGCCACGGGCGATAACAAGGCAAAATTGATGCCGTCTGAGGATATAAACTTGCATTTTACCGGTGATTTGCATGCGATTACTTCCGCGCATAATTTACTGGCTGCGATGATTGATAATCATATCTTCCAGGGGAATAACCTTCAAATAGACACTGGGCGCATTGTTTGGAAGCGTGCCATGGACATGAATGACCGGAGCCTCCGGCAAATCGTAGTCGGGCTTGGCGAGGGGAACGGAAGCGTGCATGAATCCGGCTTTATGATTACGACGGCCTCCGAGGTGATGGCTGTGCTATGCCTTAGTGAGGATCCGCAGGATCTTAAGGAGCGTCTTAGCCGCATGGTAGTGGCTTACAATATGGCAGGTGAAATGATTACGGCATCGCAAATAGGAGCGATCGATGCGATGACCGTGCTGCTGAAGGATGCGATTAAGCCGAATTTGGTGCAAACTTCGGAAGGTACGCCCGCGATTGTTCACGGTGGGCCTTTTGCGAATATCGCTCATGGATGCAGCAGCGTCATCGGCACCAGAACCGCCCTGAAGCTGGCTAAAGTTGTCGTGACGGAAGCGGGATTCGGGGCTGATCTTGGCGCGGAGAAATTTTTCGATATCAAATGTCGGCAAGCCGGACTAAAGCCGGATGCGGCAGTATTGGTAGTTACGGTGAAGGCATTGAAATACAATGGAGGCGTCGTTAAGTCCGAACTTGACGGATCCAATATGGAAGCACTGCGAATAGGTATGGCCAACGTAGTAAGGCATCTTGAGAATATTCAGAAATTCGGCGTTCCGGTAATGGTGGCGATTAATCACTTTGCTAACGATGCGGAGGAAGAAATCTCATTCATTATTGAGGAGTGCCGGCATTTAGGTATTAAAGCTGAGATTTCCGAGGTATGGGCGAAAGGCAGCCAAGGCGGAATACAAATGGCGAAAACATTACGGGACATGCTACAAGATGAGCCTTCCCGGTTCGCCCCTCTTTATCCCGATGATTTAAGTATTACAGCGAAAATTGAAACGATCGTAAAAGAAATATACCGGGGTGAAGGCATAAAGCTCACGCCTAAAGCGGAGATAAAAATCCGTGACCTGGAGCGCCAGGGCTTTGGACATCTGCCGGTGTGCATGGCGAAGACGCCGTATTCTTTTTCCGATCAAGGTAATTTGCTGGGAGCTCCGAATCACTTTACCATGCAAGTTCGGGACGTGACCTTATCGGCTGGAGCCGGGTTTGTCGTCGTGCATACCGGAAACATCGTTACCATGCCCGGATTGCCTGAACATCCTGCGGCGGAGCGCATTCATCTCAATGAACAGGGAGACGTAGCCGGATTGTTGTAAGGGATAATCCGTGCGGTCGGTCAACAATCGCCGAACTGCCGATTCCGAATAGTAGTAGTAAACCGCTCGTCAGCCTAATATAAATTTAATAGCTGCATTCTAAAACAGCCGATCTTTCCGCCTGCAAAAGGTGTGAAGATCGGCTATTTGATTTGCATCAGAAAAATTCCAACCATAAATCGCAATATTGCCTCCTCAAAAGTTCGAAGCGGTTCCATTACACTAATAATGAAAATAAGAGTTTTAGAAAGGGGTTATTAAGTCGATGAAGAGAACCAAACCTTGGGCAATTCTGCTGGTAGCTGTTCTGATGATTGCTTCCTTGGCCGCTTGCGGAGGAAACAACAACAAAACGGCAAACAATGGCGGAAACACGCCAGCAGCAACAAATAGTAATGAGGGCGAAAAAACGAATGATGCAAAAACAGAGCCGGCGGAAAAAGTTGAGCTCACATTCTGGTCGCTGGGCGTAACGAACTATGAGGATTTGGCGAAGGAATATACCAAAGAACATCCTAACGTTACTTTCAAATTCCAAAACACTGCCGACCAAACGGCCCATCACAACAACCTGACGACAGCGTTGTCCGCGGGATCAGGCGCTCCTGACATTTTCCAACTTGAAATTGCGTTCGTAGAACGGTTCATGAACAACACCGACAAGTTCTATAACTTGTATGACCTCGGTGCTAAAGATATCGAAGCTAACTACCTCGACTGGAAATGGAAGCAAGTTACGTCGTTGGACGGGAAAGTACAATTGGGTCTTCCAACAGACATCGGTCCTACTGTAGTTTACTACCGTACGGATGTGGCTGAACAAGCCGGCTTACCTACGGATCCGGACGGTTTCAGTGCAGCAATCGACTCTTGGGATAAGTTTGCAACCGTTGCCAAAGCTTTCAAAGATAAAACCGGCAAACCGTTTGCTGACTTGACGGACCTCGTCTACAACGGCGTTCGTGACCAATCCGAAGGCGAAATTTATTTCAGTAAAGAAGACGGCTCCTTTATCGGGGCAGACAATCCGCAAGTTAAGAAAGCATATGACTTTACCGTAAAAGGCATTCAAGAAGGCTGGATCGGCAACTGGGTTCTCTGGTCTCCTGAATGGCAAAATGCGATCAACAAAGGCGACTTCGGCGTAATGCTCGGCCCAGCTTGGATCGCAGGTACAATCAAAAATGCTAAAGATTCCGCAGGCAAATGGCAAATCGCTCAAATGCCTGAAGGCGCAGGAAACTGGGGCGGTTCCTTCCTGACACTGCCTAAAGAAGGTAAACATCCGAAAGAAGCTTATGAATTTATCTCTTGGGTTCTGAACAAAGAAAACCAAATGAAATCGTTTACGGACAGCGGTTTGTTCCCAACAATCCCAGCTGTTTATGAAGATCCTGCATTCACGGAAAAAGGCGACGATTTCTTCGCAGGTCAAGTTACATCCGCAGCTTACGCAAAAGCGGCTCAAACCGTAAAACCGATTTACTATGGTCCGCTTCATGACCAAGCCGATACCATTATCAAAAACGCGCTCAAGAACGTTCTTGAGAAAAAAGCGGATCCGCAAAAAGAATGGGATAGCGCGATGAAACAAATCAAGACTCTGGTTGATCGCAGCTAGTAAGAAGATCTAATATCACGATTTCTTTATCCGAATTCGCAGGGCGACTATTGCCCCTGCGAATTCGGGTTTATCAACTACTTCATGGAGGTGCGTTCATGGCTGACACAGCTACAGCGAGTCCCGCCCAGTCGATACCGCCGAAAAGGCATTTCTGGACCGAGAAACGACGCAGCCAGCTCACGGCGTATACGTTTATTTCGCCATTTTTCATTTTGTTCGCTATATTCGGACTGTATCCGATCATCTTTACGATCTATTTGTCCTTCTTCAAATGGGACGCAATAGGACCTATGAAATATGTAGGGATCAAAAACTACGATTTAATTATTAGTGATCCAACCTTCTGGATTTCCTTTAGCAATACGATCATCATGGCCTTGATGGGTACAGTGCCACAGCTCATTTTGGCGCTATTCGTGGCCGTCATGCTCAACTCGGCTTTGAATAAATTCAAGAATACATTCCGTATTTTGTACTTCATGCCGAATATCACTTCGATTGTTGCCGTTACCCTGGTGTTCAGCACCATGTTCGGAAACAACGGGATGATCAACTGGCTTTTGAACAACCTAGGCTTGGACAGCGTTCCATTTAACTCGGGTTGGTGGGGCGTAAAAATAGCCATTTCCACCATGGTTCTATGGCGGTGGATGGGGTATAACGCAATTATTTTCCTCTCCGGTTTGCAAAGTATCCCGACGGATATTTATGAAGCGGCCAGAATTGACGGTGCCACGCGCGGACAGCAGTTGCTGTATATTACACTTCCGCTGCTGCGGCCATTTATTCTGTTTGTTACCCTGACATCGACCATCGGCGCACTGCAGCTCTTTACCGAACCATATGTGTTCCTCGGTCAAGGCGGTACGGGTTCTACACGCCAAGAAGGGGTTACGATGGTTACTTATTTGTACAGTGAAGCCTTCAGAAACGGATTCTTCGGAACGGCAGCGGCCACGGCGGTCCTTCTGTTTGTCGCCACAATTCTTTTCTCCGTGCTTAACATGTTGCTATCAAGCCGTATGGGCGGAGATACGGGAGGTAAGAGAGCATGAGTAGTATCGCAGTAAGAAAAAAGCCGGATGAACCCGGAGTCTTAGGGAAAACGTTCTTTTATCTCTTTATGATCATTGGGGCACTGGTTTCCGTCTTCCCGTTTTTCTGGATGTTTGTGGTTGCGACCAATGACAAGGATGCGGCCTTTCAAATGCCGCCTTTGCTGACTCCAGGGACACACTTCTTTGACAATTTCTCGCGTGTTCTGGAACGGACCGACTTTTTCCGGGCGCTGCTGAATTCGGTTGTCGTATCTTCGGCGGTTACGGTGTCTGTAGTATTCCTTTGTACCCTGGCAGGGTACGCCTTTGCTAAATATGAGTTTCCTCTGAAAAATGTTCTGTTCGTTTGCGTTATCGGAACAATGCTTGTACCGGCACAATTGGGTGTGCTTCCTCAGTATGTCATTATGGCTAAATTGCACTGGATCGACAGCTACAAAGCACTTATCGTTCCTGCAATGGTCAATGCGTTCGGGATCTTCTGGATGAGGCAGTATATCGCTTCAGCCGTTCACTCCGAACTGTTGGAAGCGGGGCGGATCGACGGCGGCGGACATTTCCGGATTTTCTGGAAAATCGCTATTCCGGTCGTCACCCCGGCAATGGCAACCCTGGGTATTCTTAACTTTATGAACGTGTGGAATGATTTCTTCTGGCCTCTGGTCGTGTTAAAAAACAAAGAGAATTACACGATTCAGATCGCATTGCAGCAGTTGTTCACCAATAAGGACGGTCTGGACTTCGGCATGATCATGTCGGCCACCTTTACGGCGACGCTGCCGCTCCTCATCGTATTCCTGTTGTTCAGCCGGTGGGTAATTGCAGGCTTGACTTCAGGCGCAATTAAAAGTTAGGCGAGCTTTATTATAGTAGAGCAAGGAAATATAAAGCATAATGAAGAATAATAGAGATAGGAGATTGTGGAGGGAGGGCGCAGATGAAGCTCCGTCGGAAAATCTTGCTGGCTATTATTCTTCTTGTGTTTATCCCGGTTATCTTGATGGGCTCGATTTCGTATTTCAGCTTCTCAAACACCATGGAAAAGAAATCCACCAACTTTTATTGGGTATCGTTGCTGGAGACAGACCGGAAGCTGAATTATGCGTTAAACGAAATAACGAACATCTCCAACTCGGCGATAACGCAACAGGTCATCCAAGAGACCTTGAAGGAGCCTACATTTGTCGTCACCTACGAACAAAGGCAAGAGATCAACAATTCAATCAATCATCCGATGATCAGTTCATTCGGACTTTATTCGAAAGATAAGCTGCTGTACCAATACAATGACGCGATGACATTCGATTCGTTAAGCCATCAGGACTGGTATGAGGCGATGATAGCCGCGGAAGGCCGGCCGATCTGGATCGGTCCGGGCGAAAATGGCAGCGCCTCCACGGGGAAGCCGGTTTTGATCCAGGCTCGCGTAATCAAAGATTATTATTCGCTGGAAGATATCGGTGCGGTTGTAATTTATGTAAAACCGGATATTTTGGATCAAGTATTTTGGGATACCGCCACCCTGAAACAAGGGGATATTTTACTGGTCAATAAACAGGGGAATATCGTATTTGACAAATCGGGCGAACATATTGGGGAACGTACGGACTTTCCTTTTCTGACGGATGTCGAAACAAACGAAAAGGGATATTATGTTGATAAATATTTGGGTGAGAAGTCGCTGATTACTTTCTTGCCTTCCCATAACAAGGAATGGTATCTGGTAGCGATTACCCCGAGCAAGCTTATTGCTTCGGAATCGATCAATATCCGGAATATCGCTGTGATTCTTGTCCTGGTCTCGTTGATATCGGCTTTTTTGTTCGACCGTTATTTCGTGCGCAGGCTGGTTCGAAGCATTATCAGCGCTGTAAACGGGATGAAGAGGGTTCAGCAGGGCATATTCGTGCCGATCCCGCCGATGGTCCGATCCGAGGACGAGACGGATTTGCTGATGGACGGCTTTAATCGGATGAGCAAGCAAATTTCTGAACTGATCGAACAAGTTCAAGTAGAGCAGGCGCGAAAAAAAGAGGTTGAGCTCCAGGCGCTGGTTGCACAGATCAATCCTCATTTTATTTATAACTCGCTGGAATCGATTAACTCGATGGCCGTACTGCAAGGCAATAAGGACATCAGCAAAATGGTGGTGTCGCTGGGCAGACTGCTGCGGATCAGTATCAGTGAAAATCAGCAACTGATTCCGTTGTCCATGGAAATGGATCATGTCCGGCATTACCTGGATATTCAGAAATACCGTTTTGAGGACAAGTTTTCCTATCAAATTGAAATTCCGGAATCATTGAAATATTACAAGACGCAAAAGCTCATCGTACAGCCGATCGTTGAGAATGCGCTCTATCATGCAATCGAGCCGATGGAAGGAAGAGGCTTTATTTCAATTACCGCGCGGGACGGGGAACGGGATATTCTGATCGATGTCATGGACAATGGCCCGGGGTTCGATCAGGAAACGCTGATGCATCTTTGGAGCAAAGACCGGGGCAATTTGAAGAAATACCGGGAAAACGGCGTCGGTTTGAAAAATGTACATGAGCGATTGAGCATACGATTCGGCGGATACTACGGCATCATGATATGTTCTTCCCCCGGCTTCGGGTCTATCATCCGAATCCGAATACCGAAGATCAATACGTAAAATGTGGAGTTCAAAAAGACAGGTTTTCAGGACCAAGAAGGTTGGATGAAGCTAGGGACTGAGTAGCGGAGCGTACATGAGGTACGTGAGCAACGGAAGGCCCGGCTGAATTCAAGATTCGACGTCGAATCCGCATCATGATCCGCTTCGTCATGGAAAGATGACTTTTTGAACAACCTCTAAAGGGGGAAGAGAGGCGTGAAATGGTTTGTAAACTGGGGCTGGATTGTCATGTATGCACTTGTGCTTGGTATCTCGGTAATGATCATTGCGATGAACGGCAGCGAACCGATCGAGGAGAAGCAAACCGAGAAGATCACGTTGACCTTCCGCCATTTCTGGATCAAGGAACATGACCGGCAAATGCTGCACATTTTCGAGGAAGTCGTGGATTCTTTTCAAAAATCGCATCCCAACGTGAAGGTGAATTTCGAGGGGATGGACCAAACCGATCACCGCGAACGGAAACTGAAAAGTGAGATGGTGACAGGGACGCCGCCCGACATGTTCGTGTTATTTGCGGGGGCGGAAATAGAGCCTTATGTCCGGTCCAATCGCTTAATGGATTTGACGGGTTTCGTCCGTGATAACGGGCTGAAGGAGAAGTTCCAAGACCTTCATCTATGGACCTACGATGACCGAATTTACGGATTACCCTTGGAAGGACATGCGGAGCCGCTTTATTATAATAAAGAAATCTTCGAACGGCTGGGGATTACCCCGCCGAAAACGCTGGATGAACTGGACGCCGTCGTCAAGCTGTTGAGAGATAAAGGGTACATTCCTTTTGCTCTAGGCAATGAGGAGCGCTGGCCGGCCGCGATTTTTGCTCACTATTTGATGGACCGTTATGCGGGGCCGGATTTGATTAATGAGCTCACCAAAGGCAATGAGGCCGTGGATTTTAACAATAGCGCTTATTTACAGGCGTTTATGCATTTTAAAGATTGGGTCTCTGAAGGAGCCTTCAGCAATCCGGCCAATGATCTGTCGACGGAAGAGGCGATCGCGCTGTTTACTTCCGGCAAGGCGGCCATGTATGTGAATGGGAGCTGGGATATCAATCTCTTTCATAACGGAGAAGAGCCGGATGATTTCCCGAACCGGGTCGGCGTGATTACGTTCCCTACCCTGCTTCCGGATCAGCCAAGCTCGCTGGCGGGAGGATATACGATCGGGATCGCTCTTTCCTCGAACTTGGAAGAAGCCAAGCGGGAGGCCGCGCTGGATTTGATGCAGGCTTTTTACACCGAGGATATTCAAAGGCGGGTTGTTTATGAGGGACTTCGGATTCCATCGATGAAAATATCCTTCGATGCGGAGAAAACCGGTCCTGTGTTTGCCCAAGTGGTAAGTCTCATGGAACAGAGCGACAGCATTTTTCTGGCGTATGACAATGTGCTGTCACCGGAAGTGACCAAGACATTCCTGAAAGTAATCGAGGATATTATATCCGGCGGCGTTTCGCCGAATGAGGCTTTGGATGAAATTCAAGCGACCTCGGAGCAATACTGGAAGCAACGAAAAAGTTCACTGCCCGAGTGATGGCCAGGAGGTGAGGAGTCGTATGGAAGCCAAGGAAGCAAAATACCGGGTTATTCTCGTGGATGACGAGCCGATCATTTTGCGCAGCTTGAAGGTGGCCATTCCGTGGAATGAGCTGGATCTGGAAATCGTGGGTGATGCAAGAAACGGGGAGGATGCCCTTAAGCTGGTTCGCGAGCTGTCCCCGCATATGATCATCAGCGATATCCGCATGCCGGGCTTGGACGGAATTAGCCTGATGAAGGAAGTCATGGCGGAGAACGCCAAGCGCCTGTTTATTTTTATCAGCGGGTACGGAGAATTTGAATATGCCAGGGAAGCGCTGCGGGAAGGAGCATTTGATTATTTGCTCAAACCGATCGATCATGAGGAACTGATTGAAATGATCATGCGCGCGAAGAAGACGCTGGAAAAGCAACAGGAGAACGAGAAGCTGCTGCACTCGGTGCAGGTATTGTCCATGTTGGCAAGGGAGCGGATGTTTGCGGAGTTTTTGGAGGGCAATCCCAGCGATAACCACCTGCGGCATATGCAGTGGCTGGAGAGCAGCGAGCTGCAGGACGATTATTTCGTGGCGGTTCTCCAATTGGATCATTATATGAAATTGAATGAGAGCTGGTCCATGGAAGAGCGAAGGCTGTGGTTGTTTGCGATCCGCAACATTTTGAGCGAATGGTCCTTATCGCATGGAGCGCTTACCGTGTTTCCTTTTCACAGCGGAGAATGGGTCATTCTGTTTCCGGGTTCATTAAGAGACAAGAGAGAGAGTTTGGGGAACGATATCATACATCAGATCAAGGTCAATGCAAAACTGTCCTGTTCGATCGGATTCAGTCAATCTGCAGAAGGGATAGAGCAGCTGAGTGAGGCTTACCAGAGTGCTGCAAAGGCGTTATATCAGCGTTTCTACCGCGATCAGGAAGGCGTGTTTGTGGACCCGATTCCGGAATTGGGAGCGACCCGGGAAATCAAATATCCTAAGTTCCTTGAAGCCCGTATGCTCGAATGTATCCGCACGCTTGAAGATGAACGGTTAATCGTCCTGTTGGATGAGACGAAGACTTATATCGAAACGCAGGCTTTTGGCAAAGAAACGGCGGAACGCATGATTGTGGAACTGACTGTTGTTCTCTATCGCGAATTCGAACATATGAAGCTGCTGCCGGAGTGGTCGCTTGAAGGCTTGCTGCAGGAGATTCACTCACTTGGGACTCTGAACGAAATGATCGGTGTTCTCAAAGCCAGTTTGGGGAAATGGATTCGCGAGAGAAAAGAAGCCCAGCCCAAAGAAAATATTCATAAGGTCATTTCCAAAACGCAAGAGTATATCTCCAACAACTACCACAAGGATTTGAGCATCGAAGAGGTTGCCGAAGTCGCGGATTTGAGTATCAGCCATTTTTGCATGCTGTTTAAGCAGGTATCCGGATTTACCTTCCTGGAGTATTTAACACAGTGCCGGATTGAAAAGGCTAAGTATATATTGAAGAACAGTCAGGTCAAGGTGTATCAAATCGCCCCTCTGGTAGGGTACCAAGATCCGCGTTATTTTACTCAGGTATTTAAAAAGGTCACGGGGATGACGCCTACGGAATATCGGGATGAGTCCGCTTGACCGGGTATAACCATAAAAGAACCGCCCATATAGGGCGGTTCTCCTATTTTCAATGCTTATTCAAAGTGAATCTTAAGAACGATTACGTCTCATTGAGCCCATAATCAGGCTCACGATAAATACTAGGACAACCGCACCAATCAATGCAGGAATGAAGTAGAAGTCACCGATGACCGGACCCCAATTCCCCAAGATCATGCTGCCAAGCCAAGCACCGATGAAACCTGCGATGATATTCCCAATGATACCTCCGGGGATATCTCTGCCCATAATCAAACCTGCCAACCAACCGATTACTCCACCAATAATTAAAGACCATAAGAAACCCATTCGTATCACCTCAAATTTATTAATTTTGCTTGTCGTTTACTATTAACCAAAGAGGGACGTTTTAAACAATCCGACTTACTTCCTGTTTTTTACATGGCAGGTCCTGAATTCGTAAAATGCAATGTACAATGGGTGACAGCTTCTGCTACAATCCACTTATCAACTCCCAAAATTAAACATATGTATTTATGTAAGTGTTTACAACGCAGTTTTTTTGGAGAGATGTGAGTTTTATAGATCAGGAGGTGGTTGCGAACCCAAAAATTCAAACGTTTGCACTGTAAAAGGGAGTTTAAGTGTGTGTAGTTTTTTTTTGAAATTCATTCAAACGTTTGCACAAAAATTAAAATTGTGAGAGGAGTAAATCAAGTGATAAAAAGATTGACAAGGCGAGCATCTTTTTTCCTTAGTTTTATATTCCTGGTTACTTCCATCTACGTCACACCGGCAATTCCAACTCAAACAGCTGCAGCGGCAGATAACCAGAGTACGGCAACGGAGCCTGTGAATGGCACGATGATGCAATATTTTGAATGGTATTTACCGAATAACGGGAACCTTTGGAACAATCTGCAGGCAGATGCTTCGCATTTAAGCGACATCGGCATTACCGCAGTATGGATACCTCCGGCGTACAAAGGGCAAGCCGGTATCAACGACGTCGGATATGGCGTTTATGATCTTTACGACTTGGGCGAGTTTCATCAAAAAGGTACGGTTCGAACGAAATACGGAACAAAGGATCAGCTTCAGCAGGCAATCACATCTCTGCATAACAATAAGATTAGTGTTTATGGGGATGTTGTAGTCAATCATAAAATGGGCGGGGACGGTACGGAAAGCGGCAATGCCGTCGAAGTAGCGGGGAATGACCGGAACCGCGAAACCTCAGGATCTTATAATATTAAGGCTTGGACAAAATATGACTTTCCGGGCCGGGGCGATAAGTATTCCGGTTTTAAGTGGAGATGGCAGCATTTTGACGGGGCAAGCTGGAATGAGGATAACAAGAAAGAAGGAGTTTATAAATTTTCTGGCAAAAACTGGGACTGGGAAGTAGATACGGAGAACGGGAATTACGACTACCTCATGGGCGAAGATATTGATTATGACCATCCGGACGTGGTGAACGAAATCAAAAATTGGGGAGTCTGGTATGCCAATACGTTGAATCTCGACGGGTATCGGCTTGATGGTGTGAAGCATATTAAATATAGCTTCATGAAGGATTTTGTGGCCAACGCCAGATCTAAAACAGGCAAAGAATTGTTTTCCGTCGGCGAATTTTGGAGCGGGGATCTCGGCAAGCTGCAAAATTATTTAAATAAAGTCGGAAGCAGTGTTTCTTTGTTTGATGTTCCGCTGCACTATCGATTCCAATCGGCTTCAAACAGCAACGGCAACTTTGATATGCGGAATTTAGGGCAAGGAACACTGGTCAATGCAGATCCTTTACATGCAGTAACCTTTGTGGACAATCACGATACACAGCCCGGACAGTCGCTGACTTCTTGGGTATCCGACTGGTTTAAGCCACAGGCGTATGCTTATATTTTGACAAGAGAACAGGGGTATCCGTCCGTATTTTACGGAGATTATTACGGCATTCCGAATAATAACATCAAAGGATTGAAGGATAAATTAGATCCGCTCCTCAAAGCGAGAAAAGATTACGCTTACGGCAATCAGCACGATTACCTCAACCATAATGATATTATCGGATGGACGCGTGAAGGCCTTGCAACAAAGCCGAATTCCGGATTAGCTACCCTGATCACCGACGGTGCCGGCGGTTCCAAGACGATGTATGTGGGAACACAGCATGCCGGAGAGACTTGGGTCGATATTACCGGAAATCGTTCCGACACCGTAACTATCAATTCGTCCGGAAATGGAGATTTTAAAGTCAATGGCGGGTCTGTGTCCGTATGGGTCAAAAAATCCGACGGCCCTACCCCTGAACAGGGAGAGGGACTGAAGATTCATTTCAAGAAGCCGGCGAATTGGGGAACGCCTCAATTGTATTACTACGAAACATCGCCCAAAGTATCGGGGGAACCGGCTTGGGCCTCGGCACCGGCAATGACGCAAGAAACTGGGGAATGGTATACCTATATCATTGAGAAAACGAATAGCGCCAGGATTATTTTTAAGGACGCGAACGGCAATCAGGCTCCCGGACAGAACCAGTCAGGATTGTTAAGGAACGCAGAAGGTTGGTATGACGGTACCGCCTGGCATAATACGAATCCCGACGGTTCCCAGACGGATAATCCGCCTTCCGTTCCGGAAAATTTGAAAGGTACTGCTTCATCAACATCTCTTCGCCTGACCTGGAGCGCCTCTACGGATGACAAAGGGATTAAGGAATATGAAATCCTTCGAGACGGTACGCGGATTGGCACTTCCGCAACAAACTCTTATACCGATAATGCTGTAACGAAGGGCGCTACGTATTCTTACACTGTAATTGCTGTTGATACGGCCGGACAAAAGTCTGATGCGAGCAGCGCTTTTTCCATAAAAATAGAGGAGGATAACGGGCAAGAAGAACCTGTTCCATCCGGTACATTTAGCTGGGATAATGCAAACGTTTACTTTGTGCTGACCGACCGCTTTAAGGATGGAGATCCGAGTAACAACAATTCTTACGGAAGACCAAGCGTCGATGCAACCGGAAAAAATATCGGGACCTTTCATGGGGGTGATTTGAAAGGGCTTACACAAAAATTGAACGAAGGCTATTTCACAGAGCTTGGCACGAACGCAATCTGGATTACGGCGCCATATGAGCAAATGCACGGCTGGGTAGGCGGCGGAACCGGCGGCGATTTTGCCCATTACGGTTACCATGGGTATTATGCTCAGGATTACACGATGGTTGATAAAAACATGGGTACGGTGGAAGATATGCGCGAGTTTGTCGATACGGCCCATGAAAAGGGCATTCGGGTCGTACTTGACGTCATTATGAACCACCCCGGATATGCGACTATCAAAGATATGGAGGAATACGGGTACGGGGCAAGAAATGGCATTGGCTCAAGCTGGGCGCCAGGGAACGGGCAAACCTGGCATAGCTTCCATGACATGATCAACTATAAAGATTCCTCTGCCTGGTCCAAATGGTGGGGGAGCTGGGTCCGCGCCGGCATTGCGGGGTATGAGAATTGCGGAGGCAGTGATTTAACCCAGTGTGTGGGGGATTTGCCGGACTTCCGCACCAGTGTGACTAACAACATCGGTCTTGCTCCTCTACTGCAAACGAAATGGGGGAAAGAGACGAACGGTTACAATCCATGGATTGTTCCAGCGGCACAGAATTTGCGTAAAGACTTAGGCGTAGCACCGGCCGATTATATCAGCAAATGGCTGGCGGCATGGGTTGAAGAATTCGGAATCGACGGATTCAGGGCGGACACGGCGAAGCACGTGGACATGAACCGTTGGAAACAGCTCAAGAATGAAAGCAGTGCCGCGTTGGAAAGATGGAGACAGAACAATCCGGATAAGCCGGGAGCGGACTGGACCGACAATTTCTGGATGACCGGTGAAGTATGGGGACATGGCGTAGGAAAAAGTGAATACTTCAATAACGGTTTCGATTCCATTATTAACTTCTCGTTCCAGGATGCAAATATTAATTCCCTGGAAGGCATTTATTCCGATTATGCTTCCAAGATTAACAGCGATCCCAACTTTAACGTATTGAGCTATATTTCTTCGCATGATACCCGCTTGTATGACAGAGGCCGATTGATTCAAGCTGGTACGGCACTGTTACTACTGCCAGGCGGAGTTCAAACGTTCTATGGAGACGAAGCGGGAAGAGCCTTCGGGGAGACCGGTTCGGATCCGCAGCAAGGCACCCGTTCGTCGATGAACTGGAATAATCTGAATCAGGACGTATTGTCGCACTGGCAGAAGGTAGGTCAGTTCCGCAACAACCATATCTCGGTGGGAGCGGGCAGCCATGCAAAAATCAGCGACAGTCCATATACCTTTAAACGGACCTACAGCAAGAACGGAATAGAAGATAAGGTTGTCGTTGTGGTAGGGGCTTCGGACCCGACCAAGGTGAATGTGGCATCCGTGTTCCCTGATGGCACACTGGTTCGTGACGCATACACCGGTAATGAGGTTATTGTAAGCGGCGGTTTTGCCACTTTTACACCGGGAGCAACCGGCCTGATTTTAATTGAACAAGGAGCGGAGACCAATCTTCCAATCGTATCCGCATCTCCTGGCGGCGGAAATTACAAAACGGACACAGTGAAAATTACGCTGCATTTGAAAAAGGCGGATAGCGGCAAGTACACACTGGATGGATCCGATCCGAAGCAGGGAATCAGTTTTACGGACGGAACTGAACTTACGATTGGCGAAGGCTTGGAATTTGATGAATCTACCACTTTGAGATTGTATGCTGAAAATGAAGAAGGCGTATCATCTCAGGAATACAAGTATACCAAGAAGGATCCGGACGCCGGGTTGACGATTCGCTTCAAGAAACCGGCCGACTGGAGTACGCCGTACTTGTACTACTACGAAACTTCTCCTAAAGTTACCGAGCCGACGTGGGCTACCGCTCCGGCCATGATCAAAGAGAATGGGGACTGGTATTCCTATAAGATTGAAGGTGTTGACAGTGCTACCCTGATCTTCCGGGATGGCAGCGGCAAACAGAATCCGGGACAAAATAAGCCTGGATTTACAAGAAGCGCGGATGGGTGGTTTGACGGTACATGGCATGATGCGAATCCTGACGGAGAAGGGGATACGAAGGCCCCGACTGCTCCAGGAAACTTGAGATCTACCGCTGTTTCAGATAAGACGGTAGCTTTGGCTTGGGACGCATCAACCGATAACATCGCGGTCACGGGATATGATATTTACCGCAATGGATCCAAGGTTGGCAGCACTACCTCATCCACTACTTATACAGATACCGGGCTTACCCCGGAAACAAAATATTTGTATACAGTCAAAGCCCGTGATGCGGCTAATAACGAGTCTCCGGCTAGTGCGGAGTTAGAAGTTAAACCGGGCCTGCAGGGACGGGCGGAAATAAGGTGACCGTATACTATAAGCACGGCTATGCTAATCCGTACATCCATTATCGTCCGGAAGGCGGGACATGGACTGCCGTGCCGGGAGTAGCGATGGAGGTCTCCGAAGTACCTGGCTATAGCAAACTGACTATAGATATAGGGACTGCTAAACGCATAGAGGCTTGTTTTAGTGACGGGAAGAATAGCTGGGACAGCAATAATGGCAAAAATTATTTCTTTAATACAGGAACCTGGACTTATAAAGGCAGTGGGCAAATTGTTGAGGGAGCCCCGGATCAAAGTGCCGCTAATAAGGTGACCGTATACTATAAACATGGCTATGCTAAGCCGTATATCCATTATCGTCCGGAAGGCGGGACATGGACTGCGGTGCCGGGCGTAGCGATGGAAGCCTCCGAAGTATCGGGTTATAGTAAGCTAACGATCGACATTGGAACAGCTTCCCGGTTGGAAGCCTGCTTCAATGACGGAAAAGGGCAGTGGGACAGCAATAACGGTAAAAATTACTTTTTCAATACCGGGACGTGGACGTATGCGGGGTCTGGCAACATTCAGCCTGGCGCTCCCGTATCCAATGCTCCGGCATCGGAAACTCCGGTAGGGCTTGATGCTATTATAGATCCCGATATTCCGACAGATCCTAATGCTCCGGTGGATCCGAGCTCACCAGGGGAAGCGGGGGGAGAAGTAGCGCCGCAACCGGGAGTGGAACCGCAACCGGAACCTCAACCGAAACCTCAACCGGGTCCAGAAACGGAAAGTGGATTGATGGTGAAGATGGCACCGGAAATTTCAGCATCTAAGGCTAAAGTGATGCACTATAACGGTTGGCAGAAGCGTTTAATTGCATAGAAGTAAGAATAAAGAACCCTATTATGGGTTCTTTATTTTTTCTAGGATTGGTTTCTCCTGTTCTGACTACTGACTACTTCATTCTTCTGTTCTAACTCTTCCGATTGGATTTTTCCAATGAAAAACCCTGGGTTTGGTGTAAAGGGGAAGTTCTATTGGAAATTTCCAATGAAATAGTGCTGAATTGCCCGTAAAGAGGGGATTTGGTCGATATTCATTGGATATTTCCAATGAATATCATTGAATATGCGAATGAAAGGTAAATCCATTGGATATATCCAATGAGATTAGTTGCAAACAAAAACCGCCAGGGAGCTCCTAAGCTCCACTGACGGTCCAGTTTCTGTATAGCAATTAGAGACGTTTTCTTCTGAAAAAGACGACGAAAACGCAGGCTAGCAGAAGGATTAAGAGGGAGATCCCTGCGGTGAGGGCCTCGTTGGGATTCGTCTGTACCTTACGTGCATCTCCCTGACCGAATCCCCCAAAACCGTCGGGCCAGCCTTCGCGGCCCATTTGGGCGCCGCCGAACCCGCCGCCGAAGTCACCGCCTGGTCCCCATTGGCCGCCATTCGCGCCTTGCTGGCCCGGGATGCCTGCACCGTTGTCCGCGTCCGCGGCATCATCTGCCGGTTGCTGCGACTGTGCGTCGGGCATCTGACCATCAGGCATGCCATCCGGCGGCATTTGCGGCATCTGGCCATCCGGTGGAAGCTGCGGCATCCCGCCGTTTACATCAGGGGGAGCACCGCCGGGTAGGCCGGCTGCTCCGGCCCCATCGCCGGCTGCTCCGGCCCCATCGCCGGCTGCGCCCTGTTGAGCAGCGCCGCTTGGTTGCTGCGACTGTCCGTCAACGGCGCCCGCTTGGCCGGCATTGTTTGGTGCGGCTGCGTCGTTCGTCGCTTGCCCGGTCTGCGGTCCGGCGGCACCGAACTCAGGGCGGTCGCCGCCACCTCTGCCGCCCATACCACGCATACCGCCCATACCGCCGCCGCTGCCGGAGCCGTCGCCGGAGGAAGGAAGCGTGCCGTCAAGCTGCTGTGAGATATTCTCCACCTGCGAAGCGTTGGTGGAAATGAGTTTGGGCACAGCTTCTTCGAATTGTTCGTAGGAATAGAATGGCCTTGGATCGGCCTTCACGTAGGACGAGATCATCGCGGAAACCTCGTTGACGCGTGCCGTGAAGGTGTCATTTTCAAGGTAGCCATCAACCGCTTCTTGAAGGATGGAGTGGTACAACTCCTTATACTCATCGACGGCCAGCAGTTTGGCTACCAAAGGACGCTCGGCAACCGCGCCTTGGGTCGGCTCGTCGATCAGCAGGCTGCTGCCGCCTCCACCTCCAGGGCCTGCGGCCGCTCCGCCGCCGGTCTTCCCGGCACCGGCCTCGCCCTGGCCAGCTCCCGCACCTGCGGCCTGGTCGCCGCCCGCCGTGTCGGCCTGCGCCGGAGCCTTTTGGCCGCCCGTCGCTGCGCCCCCGGCGGTTCCGCCCGCTGCTGCACCGGTCCGCCCGGCCGCTTGCTCGCCCCCGGCTGGGCTCGCGCCTGGTCCGCCGACCGCGGCATCACCCGCCGCGCCCGCTCCGTCCGACGCGGCATTGCCCCCCGTGTCGGCGCCCGCCTTGGCACGACCTGCCCCGCCGAAGCCGCCGCCCATGCCTCCGCCGCCTAAACCGCCGAACGCCATGTTGTAATCCCATGGCAGCACGGAGAAGACACCGTCGTCCTCATACAAATAGTAATTCTGTTTGTTGCCGCCGATATAACTGTCGGTGTTGTTGGTGAGTACATTTAGAGCGATGTAGCCGAGCGATTCTTCCACATCCAGAACCTTTTCGTAATCCGAGCCGTTGTTGAGCTCATCGAGCATATCGATCAATACATCGCCGTTCGTCGACTTCGACTTTAGAGCTAAGCCGGTATATGCATCCGGGTCATCGCCAAGCCAAGCCAGGTCGCTTCCGCTTCCGGTCATTTGGCCTTTGTAAAGCGCGCCGTAGGCGTTTCCGAAATGTCTGTTCAAGTAGGCATCGCCAATCTGCTCGACGGCGAGATAAAATCCCCAAAGCTCATCATTTACATAGACATTTACGAAAGAATATTTAGGCGTAGGCAGCCCCATCTCTTCCGCCAGCTCGTAGGTCAGAAACTCTCGCATGGAGGTGGCGTCGCTGTAGTTGTTGTTCAGGTTGATTTTACTGATGCCATCCAAAGTCTGGTTGAGATACTCGTCCAAAGACAGCTTGAAGCTGTACCGGTCCGAATCCGGCATTTGCACGACGCTGCGCAGGCTTAGATTGCCCTTGGTCCGAATGCCGATGTTGTCAAAATGCTGCCCGTTATAATCGACTGAAGCCTTCTTGTATTCTTCTGCGCTGGCATTGTCCAGCATGTCCTGAAAATCATCTTCATCGATCGTGATTTTCACGTCAACGACCTTATCCTTTGGAAAAACCTCTTCATCCAGCTTGCGTTCTTCCGCGGATACCGATTTAGTAATGGCATCACCGTTGTTTGTGCTTGCGCTTTGACTGGTTCCGCCGCATGCGGCAAGTCCGAAGATCAGCAGCAGCGAACAAAGGGATAGAAACGGCTTTGCAAGCTTTCTTTTCATTTCCTCACCTCCGCGTTTTAAGATACGTAATCACCGTTGTAGCTGATCAGGACCGCATTCTTCACTCCGCCGAGCTCGGAAATCTGATTGACAAGCTTGCCTTCCCCGTCGCGGAGACGCACCTCCAGCGTCATTTCGATGTTGCCGGGGGATACCGTTTTTTGTTTAACGTTGTAGCGTTTTACAATACTGCGCATTTGGCTATGGATCAGCCCTTCGCTCTCATCGGTTTCGCAGTTGACGACAAGCAGGTAGGGCGTTTCCACTGAAGTATTTTTGATAAACAGGAACATCACGAGTCCGACGACCACGGAGCCGATAGCTGCAAGGGTGTAGAAGCCGGCACCGGTCACAATACCTGCGGCAGCTGCCCAAAACAGAAAGATCAGATCGGTAGGGTCTTTAATCGGGGTTCTGAAACGGACGATCGACAGGGCGCCGACCATACCGAGCGACAGCACCAGGTTGGAGTTCACGGCAATGATGATCATAGCGGTCACCATCGTCATACCGATCAGGGACACATTGAAGCTTTTGGAATAGAGCACCCCGCTGAAGACACGTTTGTATAAAAGAAAAATGAACAGTCCGATAATGAATGAGATGCCTAAGGTGATGAGTATTTTGGAGATGCTGATATCGGAAGTGAAATTATCCATAATAGAATTTTTGATGATATCGCTGAAATTCGTCGATTGATTATTGGTATTCATAAACTTATTGATCCTCCCAGGAATTCATTTTTAGGTATTTGCAGCAGATTACGTATTTCGAAGCCGATTGATGGCGCAGCCCGTCCATTTGCAGGGCGGTCCGGATATATTCCGGTAGGTACTCGTCATACTTGACCTCGAGAATAATGAGATGGTCGTCAAGGGCAGGAACCGGCTGGATCGACCGGTCAAAAATATCCGTTGCATGCAGCCCGGTCCGCAGCTCTTTGTCAAACGTAATCCTGACATTGCCGTTCTTGCAGACGTAAGGCTCACGCACATAGTCGACGATGACCTTGGGTCGGAGGAGATTGTGCTTCATCTCCCGGTACAATTCCATCATGAACGGCTTGTCCGGCTGATGGAGCACTTCATAATCTCCTCGTATAATGGAGTCATACATTTCCCGGGTCAACGGTTCCTTCAGCTTGGCGATGTGATCGCCCACCTTGATTTTTTTCTCAAAATGGATGATTTGATCGTCCCCGTTATAAATACGGATCCGATATTTGCGCCGGTCGCGGAACCCGCCGAGCTTCTCGGAAAGAGCCGAGCTGTCCACGTCGTCAAAATACAGACTGCGGATATGATACTCGCCGTTCCGTCCCGCATGCTTGTCATGCTGGATCAGATTTTTAAGCCTTTGGCAAAGGATGTAATATTGATGCCGGTTAATCATAAATTTAAGCTCATGGCGAAATTTAAGGTCCTTGTAGACGGTATTCAATGCTTAACACCTCACTTCTCTCTCTTTTACCGAATGCATTTATCCTAACAAGGTTTGCTGATTACTCACTTAACGGAAACTGAATATAAACTGAAAGTTTTTACACTGCGTTGACATTTGGATGCAAAAGGTAAAAGATCGTAAGAGATGAGATTACCAGGGGAGGAGAACGAGATGAGCTTAGGAAAAAGAACGATAAGCATAGGCGGGACGGTGCTGCTGGGCGTCGTTCTATTGACCGGCGTGATCGTGCTCGAAGCGTGGAGAGATCAAGGACCGGATCAGAATCCGGGATATGATGGAGCTGCTAAATCCATAGTCACTACTTTTAAAGGAGATCCGAAAACATCGCGGGCTTTTACCTGGTATTCAGAGAATGCGAATGCAAAAGGGATCTTTCAGCTGGCTGCCGGGACCGATGCGGAAGAGTTGAAAAAGAACGATGCGCTGACTTTAGAAGCCGAAACCACAGTGATCCTTGTTGGAGAAGGACAGGAGAATGCGGTTCATAAGGTGGAAGTGACCGGACTGCGTCCGGGGACTTCTTATATTTATAGAGTCGGGGATGGCACGAAGCAAGGATGGAGTGAGCCTGCCATTTTCGCGACAGAGGGTATGAATGAGACCGCCTTTACGTTTCTAAATGTCACGGATTCTCAGGGCGAAACGGAAGCGGATTTTACGCAATGGGGACGTACGTTGGAAAAGGCCTTCGAGATGTTCGGAGATGCCAAGTGGATCCTTCATAACGGGGATTTGACGGAAGAGCCGGAGGATGAGGAGGCATGGGACTATTTTTTCGGAAAAGCTGCGGCTTGGCTGCCCCGGATTCCGCTAATGCCGGTTACCGGTAACCATGACGAGGTGAAGGGAGAGTCCAAACGGTTTACTTCGCATTTCAACCTGCCGGCCAACGGGGCGGAAGATTCTGCCGCCGGAACAACGTATTCCTTCGAATACGGGAATGCTCATATCGCCGTGTTGAACACGGAATCCAACATCAAAGGACAGACGGAGTGGCTCCGGCAGGATTTACAGAACAGCGATCAGGCTTGGAAAATCGTTGCAATCCATCGCCCGGCTTATGGAGGGAACAGGTACGATAAAATCAGCGACTGGGTGTCGGTATTTGATGAGTTGGGCGTCGATTTGGTGCTGCAGGGTCATAATCACGAGTACTCCAGATCGTATCCTTTGAAAAATGGAGAAATCACTGAGCAGGGTGATGGGACGGTCTATGTGGTGACGAATGCGTCCGGATCGAAATTCAATGACAAGAAAAAGGACAAATTTTATCATGAGGTCCATTTTCAAAACGGAAAGCAAATGTTTGCAGGGATTACGATCGACGGAAATATGCTGACGTATCAAGCTTATGATGTGGACGGGAACAAGCTGGATGAGTTTGTATTACGGCATTGATTCCATCTCAGATGTTCACATTTTGATCTCTCCCTTTCAAGAGCAGGATCACTCCGAGTGGAACCAGAATCAGCATGGCGCCCAAGCCCCAAAGAAGGTCTGTGCTGCTTACGATCTGGTCGGAGAGCAGGCGATAGTAGGCGTAAAGTGAGTAAGGGAGAACCGGGAAAATTGCGGTAGCAACGCCAGGGGTGTATTGTTTCAGGAACAGTGTTTGGCCGATATGGGTGAACACATGCAGAAAATACAAGTGCAAAGCCGCCAAAAACAGCAGGTAGAAATCGAAGAAAACGGCCAGCATCGTAACGAGAACGATTAGTGAGTACACCCACAATACGTCCTTGGCGAAATGGAAGGTGTTCATTCGAAGGGACGACTGAAAGGCTCGCTTGGCGAAGCCCGGCAGCGTTTGGCTGACGCGATCTCCGTGTTTTGCGGCCCATTTTTCGACCGTCAAGATCTCTTCGAAATCGTGGAACAGGAATGTTACGGGAAAAAGCCAAAGCAGGCTTAAGAGTTCGACATGCTCGTTCAAAACGTTTAGCAGCTGCATAAGAACATCTCCTTTTTTTAATTCCTGCGATTCAAAATGCCTTGCAAAAACAGCTTGGCGGTTTGGCGGCCCAATTCCGCCGCATCCTTCTCTCCGGTCGCGCTGTAACGGTAAATCAGGCGTTCTACAGAAGCGACGACCGATTCCGCTGCCAGCTCGGGTTCCACATCCTGGCGAACGATCCCGGCTTGCTGGTTACGGATCATGTTGGAGCAAATCTGCTGCACGATCCTATCGCGGATCGATATGCCTTTCTCGGTATCAAGCAAAACGATTCGAGTTAAATTGGCGTTCTGGCCGAGCAGCGCAAACAGACCCGTGAAGGCTTGAATGACGTAAGCCTCAAGCTCCTCCGGGCTTTTCCCCGCAGCCTGACGGCCAGCATCGGTAAACGGAAGCAGCCGTTCCTCGAATTTCGCCAGCATTTCCTGAAGTATTTCATCTTTGCTTTTAAAGTAAAGGTAGAAAGCGGCTTGGGTAAGCCCGGCATTTTTGACGATTTGACTGACTGTTGTTGCATGAAAGCCTTTTTGGGCGAAAAGTTCTTCGGCGGAAGTCAGCAGTTTGCTTTTGCTTGCTTCCCCTTTGGGAGTTAGCATATGAAGCACTCATCCTTTTTATAACTAATTAGTTAGTTATAATATAATTGTCTTTTTAAATAAAGTAAAGCCCTTCCCGTTGTCTCAGTCCGTTACCGGCCTTGACATGGGAAGAGCTTTAGTTTGGATATGATTTTCGGTTCCGTTCACCGAGCAAAGCGCGCTGGGAGCATCGCGCTGCATATACGGACTTTTAGGACGGAGTGGAGACCTAAACCGGCTGTTGTCCGGAGCGTACGCGAGGCGAAGATTGGGAACCAGGCGCAGCCACATATTCACTTCCGCTGAAACCGCTGCATTCGCGGAAGGCGAAGTGGCGGCAACCCCGGCATTTTTCACCGTTCAAGGTTTTCAAGGCGTAATTCAGGGCTTCACCCGTATGTTCGAAAAAGAGTTGTTCTCCGATGACGTTCAACCCGCCCGTCTTGATGAGCAGCCTTTGGGGCTGCGGCCGGATTCCGCTGATAATAACGCTGGCACCGATTCCTTGCAGGCGTTTGATCAAGGCCAGAAAATGGGCCTCACCCGTCGTGTCCATGAACGGGACTTTGCCCATTCGAAGAATGACCGCTCTTAAATCCGGGCCGCTCTCCATAATAGAAGCAAGATCGGCAAACGTCTGCGAAGCGCCGAAAAACAGCGGACCGTCTACAGTAAAGATCGATACCTGAGGGCAGTCATGGTCCTTGGCGACTACGTGGGTCGCCACTTTCTCTCGAAGATTTTCCCGGTCAGGCAGCACTTTGTCTACGCTAAGCAGGTCGCCCATGCGTTTGATAAACAGCAGCACGGCCATCACGAGCCCGACTTCCACCGCCGTCGTTAAGGTGGTAAAGACCGTTAGCAGAAACGTTACGAGCAATATAACGGTATCGCTGGTCCGGGTTTTGAGCAGCTTGGCAAACGCTTTGCGTTCGCTCATGTTCCAGGCGACCATCATCAGGATTGGCGCCATGCTCGCCAGCGGGATATTTGATGCATAAGGCGCGAATAAAATGACAACGAGCAGCACGACAACGCCGTGGATGATTCCGGAAAAGGGCGATATCGCCCCGTTCTTGATATTGGTTGCCGTCCGGGCAATCGCGCCCGTGGCCGGGATGCCGCCGAAAAACGGCGTAACCATGTTGGCGATCCCTTGGCCGACCAGCTCCCGGTTGCTGTTATGGCGAGTTCCCGTCATGCCGTCGGCGACCACGGCCGAGAGCAGCGACTCGATGCTCCCCAGCAGGGCGATGATCAGCGCCGGTTGAAGCATCGTGCCGATCCGATCCCAAGTAAGGGAGATCGGGTGAAGCCCCGGGAATCCGCCCGGAATGTCGCCGTAGGCGGAGCCGATCGTCGCCACTTTGCCGGGGAATAGCCAGAGCGCAACCAAGGTGGAGACGAGGATGCCGACGAGGGACCCGGGTACCTTGGGAAGAATCTTTGGCGTCAGCAAAAGGGCGGCCAGACAAATGCAAGCCGTCAGAATGCTGAAGACGTTCAGGGAAGGGAGACGCAGGACGATTTCTCTCATATTTTCAAAAAAATATTCATGCCGCTCCATATTCTGAAGTCCGAGGAAGCCTGCGATCTGACCGCTGAAAATTGTTACTGCTATACCGGCTGTAAACCCGATGGTCACCGGACGAGGTATAAACTTTATCAAAGAACCCAGCCTGAGGAGCCCCATGAGAAGAAGAATAATCCCGGCGAGAAAACCGGCGATCAGAAGATTCTCGTACCCGTACTGCATAACGATGGCCAACAGGATCGGTATGAACGCGCCGGTGGGACCTCCGATCTGAAATTTCGATCCGCCAAGCAGCGAAATCAGAATCCCCGCGACGATGGTCGTGTAAAGCCCGTATTCAGGCTTGACGCCCGAAGCGATGGCAAACGCCATGCCCAGAGGTATCGCGACGATGCCGACGATGCATCCGGAAATCAGATCTTTTCGTAAAGTCCCTACGTTATAACCACTGTACCGCCCACTCCACTTCATCCTTAACCCTTCTTTTCTATAAATATGTTGATCTTATTTCTCTTTGCGGATTCCCTCCAATAACGAAATCGACTCGACCAGATGATTATCAAAAATTTGCCGGGCCACCGCCAGCAGGTCCTTGATCAGAGGATCGCGGAGCGAATAGACGACGGTCGTGCCTTCTTTTACCGTGTTGACCAGATTCTTGGCCCGAAGTACGGAGAGCTGCTGCGATACTGCGGAGCCTTCGGAACCCACGATGCTTTGCAGCTCATTGACATTCCGCTCGCCTTCGCAAAGAACCTCCAGGATACGGATGCGCATCGGATGAGCCAGCGCTTTGAAAAACTCGGCTTTAAATTGCTGCAAGCTTATGTCCATGGCATTAAGCTCCTTTCACGTTAAACGGATTGTATTTTATTATATTCAAAGGTTTGAATATATTGAATGACATACATCATAAGGCATCCTGTACCAGATAGAGAGTCCGGTTTTAATTGACAATGATAATTATTATCAACTAGAATAGAGATAGATTATATTGAATTTACGCTTGGTCGGTGTATTTATTTTGGAGGAGGCGTGGTCCCTTGTTTATCATGACAAGAACGATCTTGGTCGAAAAGGGCAACAGCGACAAAGTGGTCGCGAGATTTAGCGGAGAGGGTCCAATGGACAATATGGACGGGCTCGTTGACATCAGCGTGATGGTGAACACCAAGAGTAAAGAACAGGAAGAAGTCGTGGTCGTCATCCGCTGGGAGTCCCAAGAGGCTTGGAAGAACTGGGAGAAGAGTGACGCTCATATCCAGGGCCATAAAGAAAATCGCGGGAAACAGCCGCCGGCTTATGTCCTCAGCACAGAGGTTAAATTATATGAAGGCGAAGTCGTCAAGCGGGGCAAAGCTTACCGCTAATACCGCAGCAAGGGTGAATCAGAATCCGTAATACCAAAATTTAAATTACGATCAGCCGCTCTTACGGGCGGCTTTTTGGTATATACAGGACATCTGGCGAAGGATTTGACAGGCAATTTTAATAGAGGGTAAGATCGTTTAGGAGTAAAGCTAGAATGATAGCTTATAATGAGCAAATTACAGGTAAGGAGATAGATGATATGAAACTGGTATCCTGGAATGTCAACGGCTTAAGGGCCTGCGTGACTAAAGGGTTTTACGATTATTTCAAGGCAGTGGATGCGGATATTTTTTGCTTGCAGGAAACCAAGCTTCAGGAAGGGCAAATCGGATTGGAGTTAGGCGAAGAGTATGGACAGTATTGGAATTACGCCGAGAAGAAGGGATATTCGGGAACGGCCGTGTTTACCCGGGTTAAACCGTTATCCGTCCGCTATGGCATAGAGGAAGATAGTGAGCCGGAGGGCAGAACGCTGACCCTGGAGTTCGAAGACTTCTACCTTGTCAATGTTTATACGCCGAACGCAAAGCGCGACCTGGCCCGCCTCGATTACAGAATGGAATGGGAGGATCGCTTCCGCGGCTACTTGCAAGAGCTGGACAGCCGTAAACCAGTGATCGTATGCGGAGACCTCAATGTCGCCCATCGTGAAATCGATTTGAAGAATCCCAAGTCCAACCTTGGAAATGCAGGTTTTACGCCGGAAGAGCGGAATAAGATGACCAAATTGCTGGACGCCGGTTTTGTGGATACGTTCCGGCACTTTTATCCTGACCGGGAAAATGTGTACAGCTGGTGGTCTTATATGCCTAAGGTACGGGAGCGGAACGTGGGCTGGCGCATCGATTATTTTCTGGCTTCTTCCCGGCTGGCACCACAATTGGTAGACGCCCAAATTGATTGCCATGTGATGGGTAGCGATCATTGTCCGGTCATCCTGGAGGTCGAATTTCAGGCTCAACCATAATAATAGAGAATAGATTCCTGTTTAATAGGTACGTCCTTCTGCCGTTGGAGAAACGGAGGAGGACGTTTTTGCTATAGACGGGACAATAAGGAAATCGTTTTATAATAGTTTTCTATTCCTCAAAATCCTTTTATAATAAGAAGGTTGTAGTCAAAAAGTGAAATGCACTTGGATGTGTGCCAATACGGCAGAAAATGGATGAATCCCGGCTAATTGACAAAGGATAGGACTGGGCATATCATTTACTCTATTAACCTGATTTGATTAATGCGATTAACAATTCCCGGGACAGGCGGGATACAAAGTATGAGTTAAAATATGAAGCGAAAGTTGAGTGTGTATATGTTTGCAAACATAAATGGTACCCGTATTTATTTTGACGTTGAAGGGTCGGGCTATGTGCCCGAAGGGGAACGGATGCGCCATAAGCCTGTTCTGTTCGCGATTCATGGAGGACCGGGCAGCGATCATGCCGATTTCAAGCCGTGGCTGACGCCGCTTGCCGAGACAGTTCAAATCGTCTATATGGACCTTCGCTGCAACGGGCAATCGGAACGGGTTGATCCCGCTACCTGTACGCTGGAGCAGCTTGCTGACGATATTGAAGCGCTCCGCAACTATCTCGGCTTTGGGCGAATCCAACTGGTGGGCCATTCCTTCGGCGGAATGGTGGCGCAAGTGTTCGCTACGCGTTATCCCGACTCGCTGGACAAGCTGGTACTGCTGTGCACGGCGCCGAGCCGCGAGTTCTATCCGGCAGCAATGGACTTCGCCCGGAAGATTGCCACGCCGGAGCAGCTTAGCGTGATTCCGGAGCTGTTTGAAGGTCGGATCGAAGACGAAGCCCATCTGATCCGTTGGTGGGATGTTTGCTACGATCTCTATTTTCATGTCCGGGATGAAGAGATTATGCGGGAAACTGGAAACCGTCCGATCGGCTCGATGGAAGTGGCGAACTACACGTTCAAACACTTTATTCCATTGTATGATGTGCGTCCGCAGCTGCCTGATCTGAAGGTTACGACCTTGATCATCGGCGCGCGCCATGATTGGGTGACACCTGTCTCGCAATCGGAGGAGATGTATAAGCTGTTGCCTAACTCCCGACTTACGGTGTTTGAACACAGCGGACACATGCCGTTCATTGAAGAGCATGATGCTTTTATTTCATTATTAACCGGCTTTGTAACGGAGTAAGTTGGAAACTTTACAGCAAATGAGGACTGCAAAATGACAGAGATCGAGATATGGAGAGAGGAACGCCGGCGTTCGGTCATTGAGTTTCATGGCGACTTGGCGCTGATCGGACTGCACACCATTTATGAACCTATGCACGTAGAAGGGATCCCTGGACTTTGGGCACCCAAAGCGGCAGGGGAACAGGGGCTGACACTTACGGCTCAGGCATCTGACGGGATCACCCTGAACGGAGCACTCGTTGAGGGAACCGTTTCGATGGAGGCTGATCATACGGTGGTGCGCTTTTCAGAGTCGCTGACAGCGGTAGCCACAACTCAGCCGGGGTCCGATCATTTGCTTGCCATTTACGATTCGGAAGCTGAAGCGATCCGGCGGTTCGAGGGTATTGCCAATTTTCCATATGATCCCCGTTGGGTATTGGAAGGCCGGTTTATCGGTCAGGATGGGGAGCGGACGATGGCATTTGCCCATGTAGATGATGCGCAAGGGAATGTGCGTCACCATCAATCTCCCGGAGACATTGCTTTTTCCTATGAAGGAAACACCTATACGATGACTCCGTTTAAGTCGGGAGATGTGCTGATTCTGGTATTTGCGGATACGACGAACGGATTGACAACTTATGGACTGGGCCGGATGCTGGTGGTCCAGCCGGATGAAAGCGGGAAGGCGATCCTTGATTTTAACCGGAGCTTTTTGCCTCCATGTGCGTTTTCTCCTCATTTCAATTGTCCGTTTCCGCCGCAGCAGAACCGGCTGCCCTTTGACATAAATGCCGGGGAACAGAAGGTATTGACACGGGAATAACACAAATGTACGCTTATAGCGACAAAATACGACAAATTCATTGACAAACTATTTAAACGGCTCAATACTTATAAAACATAGTAGTTTAATATGAATTGAAATTGAAATTAAAACAGCAAAGGGGTGCACAGCGTGAAATCAAGATTTTTTTCGACAAAAAAATTTCTGGCAGTGACTTTAATATTGGCACTTGGAGTGCTATCCGCCTGCGGAAAAAGCAATACAGGCAATACGGGCGGGAACGGAGCCGCCTCCGAGAGCGGGAAGAAAACGGTAAACATCGGGGTTACCTATTCTCCTAACACCTTGAACCCGCTTTATCCGGTGGGCCTGGTTTCCACTTATGTGACCGGACTTTTGTTCCAGCCGCTGGTGGATATCGATGAGGATCTGACATTCAAGCCGATGCTCGCCGATTCGATCGAAACGGCCGATAATAAGACTTTTACCATCAAGTTGAATGAAAATGCGAAATGGACGGACGGCACGCCGGTAACGGCGGATGACGTTATTTTCACGCTGAAGCTGATGAGTAACGCCAAGGTGGCATCCACCTATGCGTATATGTTTGCCATTCTGGAAGGCCTGGACGACACAGGATATTTGCCGGAGGGCAGTGAAGAGATTTCCGGCGTGAAAAAGGTTGACGACCACACGCTGACAATGACGACGAAAGCACCGACTACGCTGACTATTTTTCAAGATACGATCGGCCGCTATTTGCTCACTGTTCCTCAGTCGGCACTGAAAGACGTCGCTCCGGAAAATATCAATAAGAGCGAGTTCATGCAAAAACCGACCGTAACCAACGGTCCGTTCAAGCTGGTCGAGTACAGCCGCGATCATTTTGTGCAGCTCGAAGCCAACAAGGATTATTTCAAAGGGGCACCGAAGATCGAGCAGCTTAATTTCAAAGTGATGCAGCCTACCGCGATTTCCGCTCAATTGCAAAGCGGAGAGATCGATATGAACATTCCTTCGGCCGGCGTCATTCCGATCGGGGATTACGATAAAATCAAGGGTCTTAAAGGTCTTACAACCGTAGAAGGTCCGGCGATTGCAACTCAATTCATGTATATTAATGAAAAGTCGGTGCCGGATGCCAAACAGAGAAAGGCGATTTCTTACGCGATTAACCGCGAAATGATCGTGAATAACTTGCTGAAGGGTTCGGGGGAAGCCGTGAGCGGATTTTTCACCAGCTACAGCCCTTATCTGGATGCCAGCGTGAAGCCGGATGCGTATGATCCAGAGAAAGCCAAGAGCCTCTTGCAGGAATCGGGCTGGGATTCGGGCAAAACCCTTACCTTAACCGTGTTGTCCGGGGACAGCACGCTGGAGCAGGCGGCTAACATTATGGCCGAGAACCTTAAAGCTGCCGGCGTCAACGTGAAAATTCAAATGGCGGACTTGGCTACCCTGGTCGATAAAATCGTGAAAATGGAGTATGATCTCGGCATTTTGACCGTATCCATGACCCCGGTGAACCCGCTGCCGGACGTAGCTTACTTCCTGCAAACAGGCAATCCGAACGGATACAGCAACGCGAAAATCGACGAATTGCTGGCATCGCTGTCAGCTGAAACCGATGAAGCTAAAATCAAGCAATACTATAATGAAATTCAACAAATCGTTGCTGAAGATGTACCGATGCCTTCGATTTACGCAACCAAAGCACTCGGCGCCATCAATGACCGGGTTACGGGAGCGAAGCCTAAAGACTTCGGCATGTTTATCAATGTAAATGAATGGGATGTCAAGTGAGTGAGATGAACGAACTGCTCAAAGTGGATCATCTGCGGGTCGCGTTTGACAGCGATCGGGGAGGAACCGTGGGGGTAGATGATGTAAGCTTTCGCGTCATGCCGGGCGAAACGCTGGCTATCGTGGGGGAGTCGGGCAGTGGCAAAAGCGTCACTGCCCTGTCCATCATGCGGCTGCTCGGCGGCAACAGCCGGGTTGAAGAAGGCCGTATCATGTTCGACGGCCGGGATCTTCTCGAGCTGGATGATCCGGGGATGCGCAGCATTCGCGGCAATCAGATCTCGATGATCTTTCAGGAGCCGATGACTTCGCTGAACCCGGTTCTGAGTATAGGCTTCCAGATGCGCGAAGCGATTATGCTTCATATGGGGCAAAGCAAAAAAGAAGCCCATGCCACGGCTATTCGCATGCTGGAGAAGGTCGGGCTGCCACGGCCCGAGAAGATGATGAATGAATATCCGTTCGCTTTGTCGGGCGGCATGCGCCAGCGCGTTATGATCGCGATGGCCCTGTCCTGCAAGCCAAAGCTGCTTATCGCGGACGAACCGACCACGGCGCTGGACGTAACCGTCCAGGCCCAAATCATGACGCTGATGCAAGAGCTGTGCCGGGAAGCCGGCGCGGCTATTCTGCTCATTACGCATGATCTTGGCGTCGTTGCCGAAATGGCCGACCGGGTCGTGGTCATGTATGCCGGACAAGTCGTCGAGGAGGCGGATGTGTTCGAGCTGTTTGAACAGCCGAAGCATCCGTACACACAGGGGTTATTGAAGTCGATCCCGCGGATCGATGCGGCGAATGACGAACAGTTAGAGTCGATTCCGGGCGCAGTACCGGCTAGATACGAGTCGATTCCGGGCTGCCGCTTCACGAATCGCTGTCCATACGCCACCGATCGGTGCGCAAAGGAAATGCCGCTGCTGTCGGCAACAGGGGAAGACCACTTCACGCGCTGCTGGGAAGTCCGGCGGGCGGAGAACGGACTACGGGAGGAAGAGGATAGCCATGCATAATCCGAAGGATCCTGCTGTACCCTTGCAACCGCTGCTCGCGTTGGAAAACCTGAAAAAATATTACCCTGTCCGCAAAGGGATCATTAACCATACCGTCGATCATGTTAAAGCTGTGGACGGAGTCGATTTGACCATTTATCCGGGGGAGACGCTGGGACTGGTAGGCGAATCAGGCAGCGGCAAGTCCACGATCGCCAAGCTCATCGTCGGGCTCGAGACGCCGACGGAAGGACGGATTCTGTTCGACGGGCAGGACATTTCCCGGCTATCGCCGCGCGAAATGATCGGTCTGAGATCGGAACTGCAAATCGTGTTTCAGGATCCGTATTCTTCGCTGAATCCGCGTAAACGGGTGGGCGATCTGCTCGCCGAGCCGTTAAAGGTGCATCGGATCATGCCGGCCAAGGATATTTCCCGGGAAGTGGACCGGCTGCTGGAACTTGTCGGACTGCCGAAGAATAGCCGGGGCCGCTATCCGCATGAATTTTCCGGCGGCCAGCGCCAACGTGTCGGCATTGCGCGTGCGCTCTCTCTTAAGCCCCGTTTGGTCGTATGTGATGAGCCTGTTTCCGCGCTGGACGTTTCGATACAAGCTCAGATTTTGAACCTGCTCAAAGAATTACAGCGTGAGCTCGGTCTTACTTATTTGTTTATCGCGCATGGACTGGGAGCGGTCAAATATGTGAGCGACCGAATTGCCGTTATGTATTCCGGGAAAATCGTTGAAACCGGGAAAGTGGACGAGATTTTCCGGGAACCGAAGCATGAGTATACTAGAACGCTGCTGGACGCCAGTCCGATTGCCGATCCGCGCCAGAGAAACAAGCGCCGGGCATTCCACTCCCATTGATGAAGATCCGAGGTGTTACGTTTGTTCAAGTATGTGATTAGGCGGCTGCTGATTGCAATCCCGGTGCTGCTCGGGGTGACCGTCATCAATTTTATCATTATGAAAATGGCTCCGGGCAATCCCGTGGACATGCTGATCAGTCCGCAGACTCCTGCGGCTGCGCTGGAGGCGAAGCGGATCGAGCTCGGCCTGGACGCTCCGGCCTACGTTCAGTATTGGAGCTGGTTCACCCATTTGCTGCGCGGGGATCTCGGTTATTCCATGGTAACGTATGAACCGGTCGGCCGAATGATTTTTGACCGGCTTGGACCAACCCTGCTGCTGATGGGGACCTCCCTGATCATCGGCGTTGCCATCGCGATTCCGCTCGGTATCCTGAGTGCCAGACGACAGTATTCCAAGCTGGATTATGCGGCGGTGACGGGGTCTTTCCTGGGGATCTCGATCCCGAACTTTTTTCTCGGACTCGGACTGATTTACGTATTCTCTTTATGGTTGAAAATATTGCCTTCGAGTGGAATGAGCACCTTGGGAGGCAACGGCGGGTTCGTGGACATTCTGCTGCATTTGATTATGCCGGTGATCGTGCTCACGGCGAATGTAGCGGGCCGAAACATACGTTACGTCCGCTCAAGCATGCTGGAAATTCTCGAGCAGGATTACCTGCGCACGGCGCGAGCCAAAGGGTTGAAGGAAACGCTGGTCATCAACAGACACGCTGTCCGTAACGCCCTCATCCCAATTGTTACTGTACTTGGCATGGAGATTCCGATCCTGTTCGGCGGTGCGGTTGTAATCGAGCAGATCTTTTCGTGGCCGGGCATCGGCCAACTGACGATGTCTTCCATTATGAGCCGGGATTACTCCACGATCATGGGGCTGAATTTGCTGGCGGCCGTCATCGTCATTCTGGCGAATTTGCTGACGGATATCGCATATGCCTTGGTCGATCCGAGAATCAAATACAGCAAATAGGGAGCGGCGGTTAAATGAATTTATTTAAAAGATATTTTGCAGGGCGCTCGGAAGCGCAGGAGGAGATGCTCGGCTGGCCGGAGGGGGACGAGAATTCCCGGACCCTGTTCTGGCGCAGGTTCAAGCGGCATAAGCTCGCCGTGGCGGGGCTTGTGGTCATTGGCATCCTGACGTTATGCGCGATCTTTGCTCCTTTTATAACGGCATATAAGCCGACCACCGTTACGGACAGCTTTGGCGCGGCGCCTTCGCTGCAGCACTGGCTCGGTACGGATCAGGTCGGCCGCGACCAATTGTCCCGCCTGATCTATGCCGCTCGGGTGTCTCTGGCCGTCGGCCTGGGTTCGATCGTCATCTCTGCGGTCATCGGCACGGTGCTCGGCCTGATTTCCGGCTATTTCGGCGGATGGATCGACAGCATCATTATGCGGCTGACCGACATCTTCATGTCGTTCCCTTATATCATGCTGATTCTGGTCGTCGCCAGCATTGTCGGACCGGGCCTAACCAACATCATCCTGATCCTCGGGGTACTCGGCTGGCCGGGCGTGGCCCGGCTGGTGCGGGGGAATGTGCTCTCGGCCAAAGAGAACGACTATGTCAAGGCCGGACGCGTGCTTGGCTTCAGCTCGGGGCGCATCATCTTCTCGCACATTCTGCCGAATGTGGTCGCGCCGATTCTCGTGTACGCCACGTCCGGCGTGGCGGGCGCGATCCTGGACGAGGCCGCACTCAGCTTCCTCGGTCTCGGCGTTCAGCCGCCGACGCCGAGCTGGGGCAACATGCTTGCCAGCGCCCAGTCGCTGACGGTGCTGACCTCGCAGCCGTGGCTGTGGGTCCCGCCTGGCCTCATGATCATATTGATCGTGCTGTCGATCAATTTCGTCGGCGACGCGCTCCGGGATGCGCTTGACCCGAAGAACAACAAATAAAAGATGGAAGGCCGCCCTTGGGGCGGCTTTTTTATTATTGTTGGAGCGGAGGATGGTGAGGAATGTCAGAGGAGAGTTGGATGAGATAGCACGCTCGATTAAGCCACCAACGTTTAACGGTTTGCAGTTCAACTAACTATGTCCGCGCACCTATCTGATTATTAGAAAGTCACTGAAAAACCTTCGACTGATGATCATATAGCCAGTAACTACACCTTCACACCCCTCGCACCCCTCGCACCCCTCACAACCCTCGCACCGCTCACAAACCGTCACAACCTCTGATTACTTAAAAACTGGCGAAACCCTCGACTGTCGATCGCTAATCCACTAACTACGAACCTGCAACTTGGGGAAATTAGATGGAATTTCTACAGCTAATTCTGGTTGGCTGATGTCATCTGTGAAATTAGATGCATAACCTACATTTAATTTAGAAGGTTGGCCCCGTTTTTCGGGTTTTGAGTTGAATTAGCTGCAGGTTTTACAGTTAAAAGACAGAAAGACGAAAAAAACACAAAAATAGCTGTAGGTTTTACAGTTATTTTTGTGTTTATGGCGAGATTGGGTCTTTTTGGAGGAACGCTTACCCTCTTACTGGAATACGAAGAACTCAGATTAAGCTTTTTCTCCGTGGATATCAGTAGACAGTTTCCACATAATTTTGTGCTGCGTTTTGCTGATTTTTCATAGAACAGCTGAGAGCTTTTTTGGAACAAATGCTTGATCACATGATACACCCCTAACCCCTCACACCCCTCACACCCCTCACACCCCTCACACCCGTCACAACCGTCACACCCCTCACAACCCTCACAACCCTCACAACCCTCACAACCCTCTGATTACTTAAAAACTGGTGAAACCCTCGACTGTCGATCGCTGATCCACTAACTACGAACCTGCAACTTGGGGAAAATAGATGGAATTTCTACAGCTAATTTTGGTTGGCTGATGTCATCTGTGAATTTAGATGTAAAACCTACATTTAATTTAGAAGGTAGGCCCCGTTTTTCGCATTTTGAGTTGAATTAGCTGCAGGTTTTACAGTTAAAAGTCAGAAAGACGAAAAAAACACAAAAATAGCTGTAGGTTTTACAGTTATTTTTGTGCTTATGGCGAGACTGCCTCTATTCGGATGGACGTCGCCCTCTTAATTCGAAGAACTCAGATTAAGCGTTAAAGTTAAGCCTTCAGGTTAAGCCTTGTCTCCGTGGATATCGGCAGACGGTTTAAACATAATTTTGTGCTGCGTTTTGCTGATTTTTTCATAGAACAGCTGGGGATCCTTTTGAAACAAGTGCTTGACCAAATGAATGAAGAACCATACGTCTATCGCCAGTACGAGCATTCCGAGCAGAAATCGGGATATTCCCGGGAAATCACTGGACGAGAACGCCATCATACGGTTTAAACCGAACAGTACCCAATAAAGCATACCGTTGCGCAGAATAAGGGCAAACAGCGTGATCCGGGTTGGATCGCCCGCTTCACGAACGTTGCTGATTTGTTTGGTACCCGATACGCTCCCCGCCGCACTACTCGCATTAGGCGTACCGATCGCACCACGAGAACTGTCTGCACGAAGGGCCTTTTGTGTACTAAGCGCTCTGTCCGCATCAATAGAACTGTCTGCACGAAAGGCTCCTTCCGCACCGTCCGCACTATTCTCACTCAGCACCCCGTCAGCACCAAGCACCCCATCCGCTTTCAGCGCTTTATCTGCACCAAGAGCACCATCCGCTCTCAGCACTTTATTTGCACCAAGAGCACCATCCGCTCTCAGCGCACTATCCGCACCATCCGCACTATTCGCTCTGAGCGCTCCGTCCGCACCAAGCACCCCATCCAATCTCGACGCTCTATCCGCTCCAAGACCTCTTCCAGCGCCCGGCACACTGTTCGCACCGGACCCGCCCATGGCACGATCCATTCCACTCCAGCGCTCCGCTTTGGATTCAGTGCTTGTTCCGGCGCTCCTGATCAGCCTGATCCGCACCAGCCATTTACCGAACGTACAGCCGCCGGTCAGGTAGGGGAGCAGGATGAAATACAATCCCGTCGATACAAAGTAGGCACCCGGAATTCGGAGTGTGTAGCATATTGTCATGAGAATGATGCAGATGGCGAAATCGAACATGAATGCCAGACCACGCCGGGTGTAGGAGACTCTTTTGGTGGACAGATCCACTCCCTTATCCAAATGTTCAATGCGCGGTAGCAGGCCTGACAGCCACACGGCGGCCAGGAATCCAATCATTCCTCCAAGGGTGTTGGTCATCAGATCATCCACGTCGAACACCCGGTAGGCATGATCGTACAGGCCGTATATTCCGGTCAGTTGCGTCACCTCGAAGAAGAGGGACAACAGGAAGGAGAGCAGCAGGCACCGCAAAGGACCGATCCGGAAATAGTAACGGACCAGCATTCCAAACGGAACGGTTAGAAGCACGTTGAACAATACCTGGAGAACAGCGCGCTCTTTTAGCAAATGTAGATAGGTTGAGGGAACTCCTTTAACGACAGAGGTTTCTCTGAGTATGTCCTGGATAAAGTTAAATGGCACCAGTTGCATCGTACCCGCGCTCAGCGGCAGATTGTGACGGGTGGCGGGCAAGGGCAGCATCACCAGGAATACGGCGTTCATCAGATAGAGCAGAAACAGGTAGAGTACAAAAGCCCGGACCTTGTTAATGTAACCGTGTCTGCGGTACTGCACTACGAGAAACGGAAGCGTAAAAAATAACGCGGCCACAGGAAATGCCATAAAGGCATAAGCGATAGGAAACAGGTAGGACTCAAACATGGGAATGGACACCTTTCGTATATGATCAAATTAATAAATGAAATAGCTTCGAAATAGTTTCTGAAAACCTTCGGAAAAAAGCTTCGTTTCAACGCTGCTTATCATCTTAACATACGGAGTTTAAGCCCGGGTTTAAATTTAGTTTAAAAATTGAAGCCCTCTCCGGCATAAGACCATTCGCAAGGCACCCGGGATACATATGCTATTAGCATCTTTTAGGATATGGAGATGAAGCTATGCCTCTTAGCAGGACCGGCCGCATTCATGCTGCCGTCAAAATTGATGTGCTGATTCCGGCAATAGAAAAAGATCTCGGTTCGCTTCCCTATGTAATTGATGCCGTAAGAGCACAAGTGCAGCATCCTATCGGCCAAATTATTATCATCGCTCCCAAAAGGAAAAGAATGATGGATTTTTGCCGTGCCAAAGGCTGCAGATTTGTAGACGAGAATACGGTTCTGCCGCTGACCAAGCGGGACATTTCTTATGGCTCGGCCAAGTGGGAGCGGTCGGGCTGGCTGTTTCAGCAGCTGCTGAAATTGAGCGGGGACCGGTTATGCGGTAGTGATTATTTTCTAGTCATCGATGCCGACACCGTGCTGATTACGCCGCACAGCTTCCGTTCCGGGGGAAAGAGTGTTTTTTATTGCCGGAACTGGAGCCAGCCGGAGTATTTTAAGACGTACAGGAGACTCATGGGCCGGAAGGTATCCTCGTCTTCTTCTTTCGTAACCCACTATATGCTGTTTGATAAGGCAAAGCTGTCCCGTATGAAAAAAGAGATCGAAGCCAGACACGGAATGCCATGGTACAAGGCTATTATTTCCAGCATGAATAGAAGCAAACAGTTTGCCTTCTCGGAATATGAAACGTACGGCAATTACGTCTACTCCACGGACCGGGCACGGACCCTGCTCCGCAAAGCGCGCAACAAAAGCCTGCACGGCAGTCCCGGCGAAATCGGAAAGCAGCGGCTGGCCGGATTGGCCAAAACGTATCGTTCGCTGTCTTTTCATAAACGGAAAGGGTATGTGAGAACGCCTGGCGTGAGTCGCGCCCGCCGCAAATAAGAGCCTGGCGGAAAATTCAAAGGATGACGGGGAGGAGATAGAACTTGCGGATTGTTCTCCTGTCGGGCGGTTCCGGCAAGCGGCTGTGGCCGCTGTCGAACGAAGTAAGATCCAAAGCGTTCCTAAAGCTGCTGAGGTCTCCGGACGGCGGGATGGAATCGATGATTCAGCGAATATGTCGCGGGCTGGAGCAGGCGGGACTGATGGGGCGCTGTTGCATCGTCACGCATCATTCCCAGGTGGAAATAACAAGGCACCATATAGGCGGAGACATTCCAGTCCTCGGCGAACCTCAGAAGCGGGGTACCTTTACCGCGATCGCCCTGGCGGCGGCATACTTGCATTCCGTAGCAGGGGCGGAAATTGACGAGACGGTGATCGTGATGCCGGTCGATTCCTTCGTCGAGCCCTCCTTCTTTGAGCTGCTTCAACGAATGCCTGCCGCCCTGGCGGATTCAGGGGCAGACATGGCACTGCTTGGCACCGTTCCGCGATTCCCTTCGGACGCCTTCGGCTATATCGTTCCGAAATCCAAATACTCGGCTGGGAGTTATGCGGAAGTCGGTTCATTTGTTGAGAAACCGGACAAGGCAAATGCGGAGATTTTAATCTCGCAAGGCGCGTTGTGGAATTGCGGCGTCTTTGCCTGCAGTCTGCGCTATCTCCTGTCCTGTATGGCGGACAGAGGAATTCAGCCGTTATACGAGGGGCTGCTAAATCGCTATGACAGCATGCCACAGGAAAGCTTCGACCGCGAGGTGGCGGAACAAACACAGCGGGCTGTTGTTCTGCCGTATGACGGAATGTGGAACGACCTTGGCAACTGGAATGAGCTCACCCGCTATCTGTTAAGCCGCAGCTTAGGCAAAGGGAAAATATCCGAGGACTCCGCAGGTACCCATTTGGTCAATGAGCTGGCCATTCCGATCCATGTCGTCGGGGCTCCCGGGTTAATCGTCGCGGCAAGTTTAGACGGTATTCTCGTGGCGGGAAAGAGTGCGGCCAGCCGGATCAAGAGCGAACTGGAGGCTGGGGCTTCTTTTCCCATGTATGAGGAGAAGAGGTGGGGAAGCATCTCCATCCTGGACATTTCCCGTTCGGACGGGGACAGGGAAACGGTGATCTCGAAGATCAGAATGCTGCCAGGCAAGCATACCAGCTACCACCGGCACCGCAGCGTGATCGAGGCATGGACGATTATCTCCGGTTCGGGAGAGTATGCGCTGGACGGGAAGATACATTCTTTGTCCGAAGGCGACAGCATAATCATCCCTCCGGGGATTCCGCACGGCATAAAAGCGCTCACTTTGCTGGAATTCATTCAAGTCGAAAGCGGGGCAACGCCGGTAAAAGAGGATATCGTGAGAATGCCTCCGGTGTTGGGTTGGAATATCCCTGATAAGAAGGATGGCCGGAAATAGTGAGTCACGGCAATATGCAAATACAAATTCAAATTCAAATAAAACTGGAGGAAATAGAATGGGGAGATCAGGAGGATCCACGCTCACAAGCAAATGGATTAAAACCAAAGTATTGATGCGGAGCACCGCGATCTCGCCGCTGATTCCGGAAACAGTTCGGTTCAGCAGGGAGAACCTGAAAAAGATGCTTCAAAAATACAAAATGGTCTATATCAAGCCTGAGCGCGGGACCTATGGCAACGGGGTAATGCGAGCCGAAGTTGTCACGGAATCGGGAAGAACGCTATACCAATACCAAAGAGATACGAAGAAAACAAAAAAGTCGGACATCGAGGCCTTTTACCTGTCATTGAAAAAGCATATCGGAAGCCGAAGCTATCTGATCCAAAAAGGGATTGTGCTGCTGAAGCATCAAGACCGGCGATTTGACCTTCGGGTCATGGTTCAGCTCAGTCCAAAGGGGACATGGGAGACTACAGGCATGATCGGAAGGGTGGCCCAGTCCGGCAAGATCGTTACTAATTATCACAACGGGGGCAAACCGACTTCTATAGAGAAGCTTCTATCTCCGCATATGAATTCGGCCCGTCAGGCTGAATTAATCCGGCGCTTGAAAAAGCTGGGGGAAGATATCGGCCGGTTTTATCATAAGAAAAATCTCGGCTTCAAGCAGTTGGGCGTAGACGTGGGACTCGACCGTACGCTGACCCCTTGGATCATTGAGGTCAACACCAATCCGGATCCGTATATTTTCAACCAGTTAAAGGATAAATCCATGTACCGGAAAGTTATGGCCTATCGGCGAGCGCTTGGAAAGCGAAAGTCCTGATCCTTCATTATTGATGACTCTGGTATGAAAAAAAGCGTATGGTCCCGGATGCCTCATCCATTTGCCATACGCTTTATTAATTATCTAAAATCTGCGTGAGAAGCTCTTTTTATCTTATGGTCGTAGCTCCCGATTCCTCCGGCATTCTGATACGGAACCATTTATACACTTCGGAAACAAGGTCAATGATCGTGAAGAGCCCGATAAAATAGATAAGGTTATGGGTGACCGCAAACCATATCGACTTGAGGTTCTCGTAGTCCTCGCCGCCTTGCGGAGCCCATCCGACGGCCTGAAGCTGACTCAGGAAATCGTCGTTCCAGAAACCCGGCGTGTTCAACAAAATAGCGGCAAAGACCAGTCCCAGCAGGCTTAGACAAATATGGAAGATGAGGATCGTCAACGTTCGGCGGCGAACAATTATCTTCAGAACTTCCCGCATGACGCCTAACGCTCCCAAAACGCCGATGAAAGGCAGGTATTTGCCTATGACGTCGGAGTTCATAAGCGGAATTGAGGTCACGAGACCGTCGTGAAACCGATATGCCCCAATGAGCTCGGATCCGAACATGAAGATCACTGTAAACAGCACTGTAAAAATAATGCCTGCCACCGGCTCCGAAAGCTTAATCTGCGATTTAGGATCGGGAATAGGGGGGAGGTCGGCGGGAGACCACTTTTTAGACATATCGCCATGGCCTGCATATTTCTTATGGGCTCCGAAATCGATGAATGCATAGATAACCGTTACCCATACGAAACCCTGGGAACCAGCGGATATCAAGGACACAAGATAATCGATAAAGTGGTCGAGAATCGGTGCGGGCTCAACGATACAATCAATGACAAAAACGACGCTCATCGAAAGAAGGATGGCCATCAAGACGATTTTGATGACGGACAGGTAAGAGTCAAATAGAGCCGGGCTGATCAAATATCTTTCGTGTCCCCGATATTTGGCCGCCATGACGCTCGGATGGCCGAGCTGTTGAAGCACCTGTTCCACATCCTCGCGGGAAGGCGCGGTAAGGGGGGACCGTTCCTCAAGCATATCTTCAATCAGCCCATAGAGCTCCTTGCGAATATCATTTCTTTGCTGCTCAGGCAGCTTCTGTACTACTGCATAAACATAACGATCGATTAGTTCCATCGATTAACCTCCTTCAAGGTCTACAATTTTCTCCATACTTGCGGTGAGCTCTCGCCATTCCCGGCATAATCCCGAATATACAGCACGACCGAACTCCGTCAGCACGTAATATTTGCGGGGGCGGGCTTCGTTCGTATCCCAGCTGCTCTCCAGCAATTGCTGCTTCTCCAGCCTTCTAAGCAGGGGATAGAGGGTTCCGGGATCAATGCTCATTCCCTTTTCTTCGAGAACCGAGACAAGCGAATAACCGTACTGGGGATCTGACAACTGGCTGAGAACCCCGATAATGATCGTTCCGCGTCTCAGTTCGCTTAGTAATCCTTGTATTGTTTCTGCTACGTCAGCCATATTATCAACTCCTGATGTAATCATACTGTATGACACACACTATTGTAAAGGGTCTATTATAATTTTATACAAAATAATAACAGGTATACATTTGTATGCAAAAAACAGCAAAGGAGCCCTGAGGCAACGCCTGGGCATGAATGCGCCAAACGCGGCTTCGCGGACGCGTTCGGGAGCTACGCGCGCGAAGCAGGGGTTCCTTCGCTGTGTATGCTATTTCAATATAGTTCCATTACGTCTATATTCGTTGGGCGGTCCCAAACATCGTCCTAAGCTCATCTTTGATCGAGCGGAGCGGGGAGCCTGCCAGCCTCGCCAAATCGGGCGACGCGTAAGACATGTCGGCGAGCTTGAGCATTTGAAAGACAGGATTGGAGTAGTCGGGGGAGGTCCGGCAAATAACGGGGCATCCGGTTACCTCTGTCAGTGCTTGCGCCAAATCCGCCATGGTCCAGGTTTCAGGCGCGGTCAGTTCATAGGTTGAGTTCTCATGGCCCTTCCCGGTAAGAATCGTTACAGCCGCCGCGGCTAAATCCTCTCTGGCCGCCGTATTAAAAAACCATTCTCCCGGCGGGATGATGAGCTCGCCGGTTTCGGCCGCCTCCCGAACACCCAGAAATTTGAGGATATCCATATAATAGGCGTTCCGCAGGAGGGTGTATGGGATTTTTGACTCTTTAATCGCTTGTTCTGTTTGCAAATGCAGCTGGTGCAGCGGCAGTTTTCCTTGTTCCGGCCGGGCGATGCTTGTATAGAGGAGGTGTTCCACGCCTGCTCTTTGAGCCGCTTCTACGGCACGAAGATGCTGCTGTAAACGAACTTCATCGTTCTGGTGGGAGGAAGAGATCAAGAGCAGCTTCGAAGCTCCGTAAAAAGAAGATTCAAGGGAAGCGGGATCATCGTAGTCCCCGTATCTCACTTCCACCCCGAGATCGCTCCATGCTTTGCCGGCTTCCGGACGGCGCAGGCTGGCCACGATATTTTGAGCAGACTCGACTTTCAGCAACAGCTTTAGAATATGTTTCCCCAAATTGCCTGTAGCTCCGGTAATGATGAGTTTCATACGGTTTCCATCCTTCCATTTTGGCTAAAATAGTTAAACGCTTAACTAAATAGGCGCAAGAAACTTTCAATCAAGTTTCTTGTGCAATTTATGAAGCAGGCTTAGCAACTGCTGCAGCTCTTCCTCGTCCAGGCTCTTCATATTTTCCGCAATTGTCTCGCGGTTTCCCGGCATCACATCGTGCAGCAGCCGCTCGCCTTCCGCCGAAAGGATAATTCGGCGTTTACGGCCGTCTTCGGGATGGCTTGCAGTATGAATATAGCCAAGCTGTTCCAGCGGTATCAACATGGCACTGATATTTGCCTTGGTGACGCCGATCCGGCCGGCGAGCACAGAAGGAAGAATATTTCCGCCCGCTTTGGCGATTTCAACCAGGATTCGGATTCGAGCTCCGTTTAGATTTTTGGATACCCAATACTTCTCGGAAGCCGCTACCAGATGAGCGGTCGTATCCACCATGGCGAAAAAGGTCTGGACCTCCAGAGGCTGTTTCGTCACATACTTTTGAATAGTCAATGGTTTAAATCCTCCGTAATTTAGTTAAATGTTTAACTAAGTGGATCGTACTACAGAGCGGATAATATGTCAATTTTATACAACCGTTCTTATAAACAGGCTTTAAGTTCGGCCTCTGGACGGCTACAATAACATAAGCAGATCATATTCCATGTAACGTAAAGCCAGATTCCGCCAATAATAGGCTGAAGTGATAAAAGGAGTGCAGATCATGAATATTCAGGAATTAAGACAGCACCGGCAATATCCGGACAATATCGGGCATGAGACGAACCGCGCGACGTTCGAACGCGATTATTCCCGGTTGATCCATTCGCCGACCTTTCGCCGGCTGCAGGGGAAATCACAGGTGTTCGGCGCCGGAACCGGGGACTATTACCGCACCCGGCTGACCCATTCGCTCGAGGTGGCGCAAATCGCCCGTGAGGCGGCGCGCAGCCTGATCCGGGCATACCCGGAGGTGGCGACGGAGACCGCGGAACACCCCGGCTTGATTATCGACCCGGAAGTGGTGGAATGCGCGGCGATTTCCCACGATTTCGGGCACCCTCCTTTTGGACATAAAGGGGAAGAGGTGCTGGAGAATATTTTGGAGAATCTGATCGAGCAGAAGATCAACCAGGAGTTGAAAGGGAGAAACGCTTCGCCGGAAGAAGAGGCGCGTACCCGCGAAGCGTTCCGGCGGAAATACGAGCATTTCGAAGGCAATGCCCATAACTTCCGGCTCATGATGTTCTTGGAGAAACGGGAAAACATCGACGGGTTGAACCTTTCCGATGCGGTACTCTTGGGGACCAACAAGTACCCCTATCCCGGAACGGAGAACAAAAAGGGCCTTTACCGGCATGAATGGGAGTATATTTCCTATATAAGGGACCTATGGGGGCTTCCCCGGGGGAAGAAGACGTTTGAAGCCCAGCTCATGGATCTGTGCGACGATATCGCCTATTCCGCCCATGATCTCGAAGACGGAATCAAAGCGGGCAAAATCGAAGTTCACGAGCATTTTTTGTTCGATTCGCATATCCAGCGGCTGATCGTTGAGAAGATCATGACCCTGGAGGATGTGTTCTGGGACAATTGGACGCCGGACCGCATCCAGCTCAAGGTGGAGGAAGTGCTTACCTCGTTCCTGAACGTCTGGAAGACGAAAATGCCGATCTGCGGCCATGACAATTCCCGGACCCGGCGGGAGGTAAAGGCGTATTGGGTCAGCTTATTCGTAGGGAGCTTGGGCGTGGTGGCCGATGGCGATTGGCAGAAGGTCACCTTCGTGAGGGAAGGCAGGGAAGACGAAGATATGCTGCGTACGGTCAGCGTGCTCAAGAGCTTTGCCTGGGTGACGATGATCCGGGATCTCCGGGTTCAGCGTTTGCAGAAGCGGAGCGCCTGGGTCATCAAACGGCTGTGGGACGCTTTTGTCGATCCGGTCACCTCGAAGTCGATCATTCCGGGAGACTGGCTGCGCCGGTTCGACCGGGATCAGCAGCAGGCTCATCCGATCTGGACTTGGGAACATATGATTATCGATTATATTGCGGGAATGACGGACGCCTATGCCGAAAAAATCTACAACGAGCTGTACGGACTGAAAGTCGGAACGATTTACGATATGGATTAGTGGAGACACATCAGAGAGCCCCAAGCCTATACCAAGGTTGGGGCTCTTGTCATACCTTTTTTTTCTTCGATTTTAACTCTTGAATCAGCGATTGATATGTAACTCATCTCATTGATGGATACCGGCAGTATCACTAACATGATATGTAATAGGGCGGTAAAGAAAAGGGGGCGACACACCTTTGAATGAGAACCAGAAGTACCAGGTGATCCAACATGGAATGACCGGGGGCAATATAGCTAAAACCTGCAAGGAATTCGGGATTTCAAGAACGCTGTATTACCGCTGGTATAACGCCTATACGCAGCAAGGAATAGCCGGCCTGGAAAGGAAAGAACGCAAGCCCGCGATGCCAAACCAGGTGGACAGAAAAACTGAAAGAATCATTTTGCAATATGTTATTCGTTTTCCACAGGATGGGCCAAGACGGATTTATTATGAATTGCAGGATGAAGGAGTGAAGACGGGGGAGTCCGGTATATATAACGTGCTGCGGAGACATGGGCTGAGCCGGAGGAAGGATCGTGAGCGGTATGCAAGCGAGGCGAGAGCGAAGAAGAAAGCAGGGTCTGGCAGGGAATCAAGCCCCACGGTAATCCAGCGAAAGGAACCTCAGTTGGATTATCAGATGAAGGATCCGAATCATGCGTACCCCGGCTATATATGTTTTCAAGCTATTCAGTACATAGGCAGGTTCCCGAAGGTCGGAAGCGTGTATCAATACGTGCTTATAGATTCCTATTCTCATCTGGCGCTAGTAAAGCTGTACAATCGGAAATCAACGATCCATCTTGTCGAATTCATGCGCATGAAGATCATACCGCTGCTGAGAACCTTTCATTTGAGAATCGACAATCTGGTCACTAACAAGAGCCAGGAATTCTCGACAGCCTGGGAGCGGGGAAATCATAAGTATACGGAATATTTACATAAGCAAGGTATTAATTTCAACGCTTGCAGCGCCGATCATCCGGAAGTATTCCAGCCGCTGCACGAGTTTACCGGGATTCTGAACCGGGAGTTTTACAAACCCGCTTGGCGGGACGGGGAGCTGCAATCTTTTGAAATGCTGGATCAGCGATTGAATGAATATATGAACTACTATAACTATCAACGCCCGCTTGGGGGTGAAGCCCATTCCGGGAAGACCCCATCCGATATGGTGCTCGACTACAGTGGCGTCCAGGAGCCTTTGCCGCTCTGGTTATATACAAGGAGATGACAATTTATGGTCAGGGACGAAAGAATCGGGATCGTGGGTGCGGGAATCTCCGGGGTTACGCTTGCCCATGAACTAGCCAAGAAAGGTTATTCTCATGTGACGATCATGGAGAAAGAAGACCGGGTGGGCGGCAAATGCCACTCGATTGAATATAAGGGCAAAACCTATGAAATGGGGGCTTTAATCGGACTGCCGTCGTATAAGATGACGATGGAGCTCATGAAGGAGTTCGGTTTGAAAGAGAGCGGCCCTTTACTAGAGCGCGGTTTTTTTAACAGGGAAGGGCATAAAATCTCGCAGATTCCAAAGGAGCAGATGTCGGATTTTGCTAAAGAGTTTAAGCGGCTGCCGGCACTGTTTGGCAGATACGAGTCGCTTAAAGCTCCCGGTCTGGAGCATATTCCCTCGGACCTCTGCAAGCCTTTCGCTTGCTGGTGCGATGAAAATGGGCTGTTCGTGCTCAAACAGGTGTTCATGCACTATTTCAGCGCTTTTGGTTATGGCAGCATTGATGAGGTTCCCGCTGCTTATGTCATGAAGCTGCTCAATGTCGATAATCTGATGTCTTTCATTGAGATTACACCGATGATCACCTGGCCTCAGGGAGTAACCGATTTGGTAAAATGCATGGGCGACAGGGCATCCGATCTGCGGCTCACCTGCGAGGTGAATCGTATTGCGCGGGAGGCGCCGGGTAAAGTGAGGGTGGAGACGAATCAAGGGAATCTCTATTTTGACAAAGTGATTTACACGGCCTCACTGCGGGACCTGCCGGACAAGACTGATCTGGAGGAGGAAGACCGCAAGCTGCTTAAGAAAATATTCCACGAACGATTCCGGGTTTATGCTTACAGGGTCGACAACATCCCCAAGCTGTCGGGTTACATTCCGGGGAATATGGGACCGGACAACAGAGGACGAATGATGGCCTGGTATTACAGGTGGGCGGATCTGGAGGAGAGCGATCTTCTTACCATTTACGTGGCCGAGAATGAAGAGATGAGCGAGTCGGAGATGCGGGAGAGTATTGAAGCCACGCTCGCCAGCCTGGGAGGGAAGAATATCCGGCTCTACATGATGAAATGCTGGAACCATTTCCCGCACGTGGATACGGCGGCACTGCAAAGAGGATTCTATACCCAGCTTGAACGTGCGCAAGGGAAGTACGGCATCTATTTTGCCGGGGAGATCATGAATTTTCCGACGCTGGAGAATTGTATTATTTATGCCAAGGCATTGGTGGAACGCTATTTTTGATCTGTCATAATGTGTCGAAATACGCGATTATTTTACTTTGATGATTTGTTTACACTTTAAGTTTAAAAATACCGCGTCCCATGTGGGTTTGTGATAGAAAGAACTCCTGATAGGATGTGTAAACCTATCTTGAAAGCAAAGTCCGCCAGCCCTTGTGTGGCAAGCCTTTCCCTGATTTGAAGACAAATCGCCAAACCGCTATATTCAAGGCAGGAAGCGATTTCATGAAGAAGTTAGGGAGGGTTATGCATGTTTTTATTCGAAGCTATGCCTTGGTACTCCGTCCTGATGTGGTTTGTGGTACTCGGAGGCTTAATGCTTGTGAATGAACTGGCGCGAATGAGTAAATGGGTTTCGATATTACTCTTTCTCGCTCTGCCGATTGTTCTAACTATTGCTGTTTGGCCAAATACGGCCGGAGAAGGTTCCAGCGTCGGCACCTGGTTTCATTGGGTGAAGGTCTATTCCGCACTGGCGGGCTGTCTCGGATTTATGGCTTTAAGGTATGTCAAAGGATGGGATAAGAACAAATATGTGTTGATGTTTCCGGCAATCATTCTGGCAGTTAATATTCTTGAAGCCGTAATCCGGGATTTTCAGGTATATCGTTTAAACGGTATCGTCGACGGCGTAATGATGATCGGCGGGCCATGGAATATTATGAACGGAATTGCCGGATTGCTGAACATTATTACGATCTCCGGCTGGATGGGGATTGTGGTCAGCAAGGGCCGGTCCAAGGATATGATCTGGCCGGATCAGCTCTGGTTTTGGATCATCGCTTATGATATTTGGAATTTCGCCTATGTGTATAACTGTGTATCCGACCATTCGTTCTACGCAGGGGCCGCATTGCTCATCTCCTGTACGATTCCGGCCTTCTTCTTTAAAAAGGGAGCATGGCTGCAGCATCGGGCTCAAACTCTGGCAATTTGGATGATGTTTACAATGTCCTTCCCGATGTTTGTCGGGGAATCCAAGTTTGCGGTTCAATCCTCTCACAGCGAAACGGCATTGTGGGTAGTAAGCGCATTGTCGCTGGCTGCGAATATCGCGGTATTCGTTTACCATGTGTACAAAATTACCAAGCATAAACGTAATCCGCTCAAAGTGGAAGTGTATACCGATTTGAAAGCCTATAAAGCGATTGCCGAGCAGAATTAAGGCTTCGGATCCGGCCTGCTCACTGTAAGGCTGGAGAAATAAGTCTCATCAAAAAAAGCCCCGCACCAGAATTTCCTGGTTCGGGGCTCTTGTCATAAGAGGTATTCGTTACAATGGCGGGTTGGTATGGCATTTGCGGCATACCGGATAATAGGACTCGTTGCCGCCGATCTGGATTTGCTCACCTGTATATACGGGTTTGCCGTCTTCGACGCGCAGGTTCATCGTTGCTTTGCGCGCACAGAACCAGCAGATGGTCTTCATTTCTTCTATTTTATCCGCATAAATGAGCAGTTGACGGCTGCCCTCAAACAAATGATTCTGAAAATCGTTCTTCAAACCGAATGCCATGACCGGGATATCCAACTCATCGACGATCCGGACCAACTGGAGAATGCTGTCTTCGTTTAAAAACTGGCATTCGTCGATAAGCACGCAGTACAATTTGGGACTATGATCCCGCACGATTCCGAAAATATCCGTATCTTCGGCAATCGGAATCGCTTCTCTGCGAAGTCCGATCCGGGAAGAGACAAATCCGACTTCATCCCGGTTGTCCAGGGCGGACGTGAAGATGAGAACTGGCTTGTTCTGCTCCTCGTAATTGTGGGCTACCTTCAAAATTTCAATCGATTTCCCGCTGTTCATCGCTCCATATTTAAAAAACAACTGTGCCAATGGGGACTTCCTCTCTGTATTCATATCGCTTGAAGCTTTATATACAAAACACAATTATTTTATCATAATTCAGGTCGATGGTGAGCCCATTATACTGAATGGAATGAAGGGATTTTTTGTAATACCGCTTGCCAAATGGCTGCAGTGAGTCTATCATGGTTTTTGCCATAAAAAAGAAATGGATATGGTACGGCTGTAGCAGAAGGGGATAAACGCAATGCGTGAAAATAATGAATTTAAAATAGATTCCTCCGGTGAACTCCGGGATCATCTGCAGGGCGACTGCGAGAACTGCTTCGGCTTATGCTGTGTGGCGCTGCCATATGCGGCATCGTCAGATTTTGCGGCCGATAAGGATGCGGGTACGCCATGCCCGAATCTGCAATCGGATTTCCGCTGCGGCGTTCATACGACCCTCCGGGACCGGGGCTTCCGCGGCTGCACGGTTTACGATTGCTTCGGCGCCGGGCAAAAAGTTTCTCAGGATACCTTCGGCGGGCAACATTGGCGCCAAGCTCCGGAATCGGCCAAGCAAATGTATGAGGTGTTTCCGGTGATGTGGCAGCTGCATGAGCTGCTCTGGTATCTGACGGAAGCCCTGGCGATGCCAGCTGCGAAGTCCATTCACGGGCAGCTTCAGGCTGCGCTTGAGGAGACGTTGCGACTCACCGATTTGAGCTCGGACGAGCTGTTGCGGGTAGAGGTAGGGCTGCACCGGGCGGAGGTCAACTCACTGCTGCTGCAAACGAGCGAGCTGGTCCGGGGCGAAGCCCGCCGCCGGCACAAAGGCCCGTTGAATCCGCCCAAGAAGAAGCTGGGCCGGGGAGCGGATCTCATCGGGGCGAACCTGAAGGGAGCCGACATGAGATACGCCAACCTTCGCGGGGCTTATCTGATTGCAGCGGATCTTCGTGGAGCCGACTTGCGAGCGGCTGACCTGATCGGAGCGGATTTCCGCGATGCGGACATCCGGGGGGCCGATCTTACCGGCAGCCTCTTCGTCACCCAGGTTCAGCTTAACGCGGCCAAGGGCGACGCCGCGACCAAGCTGCCTCCGGGACTTGGACGGCCGGGCCACTGGTCGGCATAGGTTATTTGCCGAGCGCATAGAAAAAACAGGCATTCCCGCAAAGCGGGGTGCCTGTTTTTTTGTTAAAATAAGTGCTATTTTACAGACCCAAACGCTGCCCCTTCTCGAGCCGCTGGATCTGCTGCTCACCGCTGTCCGCCATTTCGCGGAACTGGATGATCGTATCGCGCATTTTTGGCAGGGCTTCCTGCTTATAGGTACTGATCGAATCGAAGGCCGACAGCACATCGGCAAAGGCCTGCTTCAGCGTATCCACGGAAATGCTGGTTTCAAGCGATTGCTTCTGGATGGCTGCGCCTTGATCTTTCAGCATTCTTGAAGTGCTGCTGATCAGTTGGTCCGTCGTTTGGTTCAGCAGCTCGATTTTCTTCAGGACGATCCGTTGATTGTAAAGAGCGCTGGCGACAGTGACGGAAATCTTCAACGCGGAGACGGTCACGTTCTTGGCCCGGTCAACGCCGCGAATCAGCTCCTTGTTATTGCGGATGACGACCTCGATCGCCATAATGCCCTGCTGGTTCACGACCAGCATTTGCTGCAGGTCCATAACGCGCTGGCGGAGCGGGAACAACACTTCCTCCGTAATGAACCGGATTTTATCCTCGGATTCCTGCCGTTGCTTGGCGGCTTCCAATTGGTTTTCGATCTCCGTGTCCATCAGCATGCCGAGCTGAATTTCCTTTTGCAGCTTTTTGGTCAACTCGCGCAAAGCCTGCTGTTCGAATTCCAGGGTCGTATTATCATTTTTCAAAGTGGATTTGCCCTTATCAAGCGACACAATGATATCGGAGATAACGGCATCCGCCTTCTCAAACTTGGCAAAATAGCTCCGGAGCGGGTTGAATATTTTACCCAGGAATCCGGTTTTGGCAAAGTCGACTACGCTGGGATCCAGATCTTTGAGCTGAAGGTGCAGCTCCGTCAAGCCCTTGGCGACTTGGCCGCCGTCATCCCCGGTTTTGGACAGTTTGCCTACAGACACCTGCAACAAGGAGTTCTTCTCGGAGGAAGACTTCATCGTATTCATACCGAAGCTATCGATGGAATGCAGGATTTCTTTGCGCTTCTCCAAAGATTCGATATCAAGCTCCAAAATAGCGTTGACGTTATTCGAAGCCAAAAGCTGGAGCTCCGACACCTCTTCCGGTTCAGGCTGGACCTGCTCCTCGATTGCGTTTTTCAATTGCTCGGGACTTACGACTTCCATGCTGAATGCTGACAATAAAAACCCCTCCTCGAATTCAATATAATTACATCTGAACGTTGAGCAAATTGCCGATCTTGTATACTACATCGTCCGTATCCGCATTGATGCTGGCCGCCTCGTTAATGCTCGAAATGCTTTCAAGCGCTTTGATGTTGGCGTTGTACCCGATCGTGTAAATCGGAATTTTATAATTTTCAATCAATCCTCTGATATCTTTGAGCGAATGGCCTTCATTGGTCTCCCCATCACTTAATACAAAGATCAGCGGCTTCACGTCCGGGTTTGCAGCCAATTCATCCTGCAGCATTTTAATGGCTACCACAATGCCGTCAAACGTCGCCGTTCCCCCGCCGGCCTGAAGACTGTTAATCGCGCCAACGAACATGGACTGCTGATTCGTGTCGTACTTCCCGATCGGAAGATTGATCGTTACATTGTCGGCGTAAGATACGAAACCGATGCTATTGTCCCGTCCCAAATACTTTTGGCCCGTTAATAACGATTCCTTCAGGCGATTCAGCGGCTCGCCGTCCATGCTCCCGGAGACATCCGCTACGAATACCGCAGCGATCGGCTTGTTTCCGTCCTTTTTCTCTTTCCACAGCTTCTGGGCGGAGGAGAGGAGGGTGCCGTCAACGGCCGGAACCTCGGAACGATAATTTTCAAGCTCATTAAAGCCTTTGTCTTTAGCCAGCTTCTGATATTTCTCTTGCCCGGCAAAATCGGCGAACTGCTTGATGATTTCCTGTTTGTCTGCGGAGAGATCCCCGAGCGCATAAAGCGGGCTGTCATGTCTCACGCCAAAGGGGGTGAATACATATCCGCTTTTGAAATCCGCTGCGTTGAGGTAGGTCTGGTACTCTAAAACAAAAGCATCCAGCATCCCCGTTTTGGCGGCTTCACGCATTTGCAGCGTAGTGGAGGCGATGAACGGTACGTTCGCCTGGAATTTTTCAAAACCCTGCACAGCTTTATCGCCAAGGAGGTCGGAGCTGTCAAACGTCCCGAGTGCAGTCACCAGGAAGTTCAATCCTGTCGAGCTGGCAAAAGGATCGGTGTAACCCATGGACAGTTCGTTGCCCGCGATCGCATCCGTAATGGTTTTGATATTGACGGAGCCGTAGTTATCCACCAGTTCATCATATTTGGCCTTGCTCGATACGATGCCTGCGACATTCCCGACCAGTCGCTCCGTGACTAATTCGGCTTTGATTCCTTGAGCCTTGACCATTTCACCCCACAGCTCATTGGACGGAGTGAAGGCATCCGGAACATATTTGCCGGATTTGATGTAATCCGTCGCGGTCCCGGAAGCGATATTTCGTATCTTGACGGAGACCTGGCTTCCGTTCACCGTGATTTTCGCTTTGTTGAAGTCCTCCGCCACCTCGTTCAGCCATCCGTCGATTCCGGTGCCCGATTTTTCAGGAGAAGAGAAGATTTCCACAAAGCTGTCCGTCGTGTTCTCTACCGATATGGGAAACTTGGAGATATCGGGCAAAGAGTCGCCGACATTGACCGGATCCAGGTCGATCTGGCCCTTGAGCGGTTCAGCAGTAGAGACTCCGATATTGTTGTACATTTTATCCAGCTTTTTAGCCGCATCTTCGGTAGTGATCTCCGTCTGGGATTTGCCCAGATTAGACGTTAAAGTGATTCCAAAATAGACGAGCGCAAAAACCGCCGCAGCGATGATTGCCAACACCAGAAATGCCTTACCCTTCTTTGCCATTCTCATCTCCCTTTCATTGCTTATAAAATTTAGTTTGATTAATCAGTGCGTCGATTTCCTTCATGCAGGGCATATCCTCGATCTCTTTATAATCCGCGCTTCCCAATTGGGCCATTTCGAGCAGCAGCTTATCGAGCTTGAGTAAAATTTCTTCGTTTGCACCGAGATACCCGGATACAAAGTCCAAATACTCGTTGTATAGCTTAGTCTTTTCCTGTACCAGCTTATTGGAGAACCTTCCTGAATTTTGCTCGGCGGCAAAGGCGGAAAATTCCGAAGCATCGAAAACGCCGAGTTTATTCAGAATGCCCCTTACATTAAGATAGAACAGCTTTTCGACTTCAAAAATGACGGATTTGAACTTCTGGTAGCTTAATTCGGTTGGATCGAATCGCTGGCTCAGCACATCCAGCAGGGTGTTCCTTTTCTTGTCGATTCTGTCCAGTTGATCCAAGGCAAGAAGGATATCTTTCTTCAACACCTTGATATCCCTGTAATGATAGAGAGCGTTTATGTAATCCTCATGACTTTGTATGTCCTTTACGGGAGGAGGGGCGGAGGTCTTAAACAGCAAGACATAACTCCCATAAATAAGCACAAGGAAACTGATTACCAGCAAGGTTACGCCGAATGCGGTTTGGATCACGCTATCTCCACCGATCTGGACCCCCAATAACCCGGGTGATAAAACTACAATGTTCAGGAGCACCACACCGACAATTAATCCTAGCAGTTTAAATAATCTCGAATTGTTCAAATTCACACCTCCCTCGATAGTACATAAAGTATTCCTGCCATTTCGCGCACGTTCAGATGACCGAAAGGCTCTTTGTGCTAATTTTATCAGATAATCACTGCGGGGTCCCAGATGTTTCTAATTTAGATCGATAAAAATGTTGCTATTTCTGAGTTATTACGGATGTACCATGGAAATTGTTTCAAAAATGTACGTTTCGGGATTCTCATGCTAATTCTTCCTGTTAGGTCAAAAGCATTAATTTTTACTATAAACCACCCTCTATAACTGCACTCTCCAAAATTTCTTTTATAATAGGTTTAATCATTAATGAATTGCTATATAAGTGACGAAAGAGGAGGACCAGAGATGAGCGAGGAACTGGAGATAACTACAGGCTGGGATGCCATTGATCAAGAGGTGGTCAAGATCTATGGGGACCAGGAGCCAAAGCATTACGGAACGCTAATTTCTTATGCGTTGGGCGGGCCGGATCCCTTGGACGGAATTAGTGCGTATAAGGCGGAAGAGCCGGTTCCTCATTGGCATTTCGTGACTTATGGATTTACGGAATTGTATGAAAAAGAATCGGAGCATGCGGAAGACAGCGGATACGGCTTTGAATTGACTTTTCGACTGGTCCGGGACACCGAGGAAGAGGAGCCGCCAGGATGGGCGCTGAATCTGCTTCAAAATATGGGGAGATACGTGTTTAACAGCGGCAACGTCTTTAGAGCCGGGGATTATTTGGACGCTAACGGCCCTATATGCATGGATGCCGACACGAAGCTGACCGCGCTGGCCTTTGTGGAGGATCCGCAGCTTCCGAATATAGATACGCCGAACGGCCGCGTGGAGTTCTTGCAGATGGTTGGAATTACGGGCGATGAGCTGGAGGCGATGCAGACCTGGAATACATTGGGGGTTCTCTCAACCGGACTTACGTATCTGCCTAAATACATAACCGATCTGACACGGGAATCGTTGCTTGAGGTTCCCGCCATAGCAGAGGAAGTACAGGCTGGAATGGAACGGGACGGCTCTAATACCGGTTTTCTGTTTGTTGACCAGCTCGGTTTCGAGCCGGGGAAAAAGGGACTCTTTAGCAAGACCCCGGCCACGTTGAAAATAGGGGCGAAGCAAGCCGAAATTGTCGGTAAATTGCTCCGGGGACGTATTTTGAAAGGCAAAAAGTTAAGTCTTGTCGGCCCCGACTTCCGGGTCGTATTCACGCCCGGGGAAGCATCGGGATATGAAACCGGCGCCGACAACGAAATCACTTTCAGCTTGGATGATAATGCGGCCGCGGAGCTCTCCGGCAAACTAATCCCCAAAGAGTGCCGGTTTGATCTGACCTCCTTAAAAGGAGTAGCCGTACAAATCTTAAAAACACATATTACCGATCAGGACGGAAACGTAGCTCATACGATCGGGTGAGGCGAAATCGAAGGGAGAGTCATCAAAGGGCTCTCTTTTTTTAATTTATCGCAAATCTTTGTAACGAATTCCGGTTAGGCCGGTCATATAGTCGTGAGGATGTGAAGGCGTGGCTGATATCGATTTTGAAACAATCTATCATCTGTATTTTCGCGATGTGTACCAATTCGTGTATTCATTAAGCCGGAACGAGGCGTTGTCGGAAGAAGTTACCCAAGAGACGTTTTTTAAGGCACTGAAAAGCATCGATAGCTTTAAGGGCAACTGCAAGCTCAGCGTCTGGCTTTGCCAAATCGCCAAGAACACTTACTTTGCTCATCTCGACAAGCAAAAACGCTATGCCCCGGAACCGGAAGATGCTGTAGCAAGCGTGGGAAACCCGGAAGAAGCGCTGCTAAAAACGGACGAGACCATGAGAATTCACCGGGCGCTGCGTAAGCTGAAGGAACCTTACAAAGAGGTGTTTACCTTGAGAGTGTTCGGGGAGTTGTCTTTTGCACAGATCGCGGGGTTGTTTGAAAAAAGCGAAGGCTGGGCGAGAGTGACCTTTTATCGGGCGAAACAGAAGATCCAGGAACTCTTGAAGGAGGGGGCATGAACATGAACATGAACATGAACATGAATAAGAACAAAGTCCACGATGATATCATTAGAGATCTGCTGCCCTTGTATATCGATAAGGTGTGCAGCAAAGAAACCGAAGCCCTGGTTAAAGCCCATTTGGAGGTATCCGAGTCCCTCCGCGAAGAGCTGGACAAAATGCAGGCCGACCTGCAAATTCCAAGGGAAGAAGGGGAGTCAAACCGTAAAGATTTTGAGGCGATGAAGGAGATTTCGCGGTTTTGGAACCGTTCAAAATGGAGAGCTTTTCTGAAGGGAGCGGTTATTTCCGGATTGGCTTGCGGCGTATTGCTGTTAGGTTACGTCGGCCTATTCCGCTGGAACATCATTCCCGTTCCTTCCAATGTCATCGCGATCTCGGATGTCAGCCGGCTGGAGAACGGAAAAATAGCGTATCATATCGCTCTGACCGACGGGTATGAATCCAACTTCTCCAAATTCGAAATGGCCGATGACGGGAATGTTTATATTGTTCCTTACCGTCCCATCATCAAAACCAAGGCAAAGGTAAAAATTGCAGTAAGTTATTACAGTGCCATGAATGAAATGGACTATTTTTACAAGGAGAAATACGGTGAAGATAGAGAGATGGAGGCATTGTACTACGGCAAACCGGAGGACAGCATATTGGTTTGGAAAAAGGGGATGGAGGTTCCGGCTGCCAGCGATAAGGTGGAGGCTTGGTTTAACCCCCAGTAACCAAATTTAGGTATTTACTCATATTGCCCGGATAGAAAAAAATAGGTATAATCTCCCTGGATTATCTTGGATTTTAATTACTTAAATTTTGGGAGGTTATATTCAATTGAAAAATAAGGTTACTGCCGCACTGATTGCTTCAGCCATGCTGGGTTGTCTGGGGACGGGCGTTTATGCCGGTTCTAATTTGCAAGAGATTAAAGCTTACTTGAATCCCGGAATCAAGTTCAAGGTTGACGGACAGCCCGTGCAACTGACGAACAGCAGCGGGGCGGTAATTACTCCGATCGTTTATGACAATAATACATATTTACCTGTCCGCTCCATCTCCAATCTATTGGGTGTTACCGTGAATTTCGACGGAAAGAGCAACACGGTCGAGCTGGGTGAGCAAACTGAAGGAGTCTCCATCGCCAAAGGTTTCGATTCTTCCTATCATACCAAGGATCCGAAGGTGACGATTTATAACGGTAAAGATTACAAGGACGTCTTCTTCGATAATGGCAGCGGCACCCGCGGCAGTTCGTTCATGCTCTATCCGGAAGGGAAATACCAAAAGCTGTACATTCAAATCGCTGCCATTGGAGAAGATCTCAAGGAGTTTACAATTCAGGATAGCGATACCGATACTGTGTTGAAAAAACAGGACGTAAGAGTGGAAGACGGCCTGGTAACGATCGAGGCGGACATTTCGGGAGTTAAGGCATTGTATGTTCATGGCGATGCTAAAAGCGGAGGTTCCGTATTCATCCCGTTGACGACTTCTTACTATAAATAAAGCCGAGTTGAGGCCAAGGAGAAATAAGGGTTTAAAATATTTAAGAACCGTCAGGGGAATATCCCTGGCGGTTTTTTTAATCAAAGGCATAGGCACCGCACTTTAAAAATACTGGAATACTTTTCCTCCGCGCATACTTCCATTATAATTGTGTTATCAGTTACGGGGCGGGAAGCAGGTACATAGTGCGGAGACTATGAATTGTGAAGACTTGTAATTGGTGAAAACGTTTGCACAACTGAACGGAGGAAAAACAGATGGTCAAAAACTGGATTTATAAGTTAAGTTGCTTGGGACTTGCCGCATTATTCATGTTAGCGCTCACAGGTTGTAATGAAAAACAGGAGCCAACCGCGGTCCAGCCTTCGCCAACCCTGAAGGAAAATGCTGCTCCTGATGAGACCAAAGGTACAGTGAGCATAGAAAAGCTTGGGGAACGGAGAATCTTTGTTTACCTGCCGCCTGGTTATGAAACCAGTGAAGACCGTTATCCGGTAGTGTATATGAACGACGGGCGGAATGTGTTCAATACCGGCACCAGCTCTTTCAACAAAGAGTGGCTGGTTGACAAGAAGGTTGACGAGCTTGTTAGCGACGGCAATTTGGAGAAGGTGATTGTAATTGCAGTCGATGCAGGTGAAGGCTCAGACCGGGGGAATGAATATGTCCCCTTCCCTAATGATTCTATCCCTTCGGATGGAAAAGGGGCGGAGGAATTTACCCGCTTTTTTCTTGAAACCGTTATTCCTTTTGCGGATTCAACATACAGAACGATCCCGGACAGGGACCACCGTATGATTATGGGATCGTCATTTGGCGGAGTACAGGCGTTCTGGATGGGGTATCACCATCCCGAGACTTTTTCGATGATCGGTGCGATGTCTGTCTCCACATGGGTAGCTAACGGACAAGCGTATGAAGAATGGAGACAAGAAACCGGGAAGCCGGATGTGAAGATTTGGCTGGACATGGGCGCGGAGGAAGAAATGGCAATTGACCCTCTGGTGGATATACTTTTGTCGAAGGGATTTAAATATGGACAGGATATATTTTTTCTGATGGATCCTGCGGGTACGCATGACGAGATTTCCTGGTCCAAACGAGTACATAATCCGCTTATCATGTTCGCCGGAAAGACACCCGGTCAAGCCGTCAAGCTGGAGGTTAGCGACTATATGTCCATTTCATGGATGGGGGAATCGTTTCCCCGCCTCAATCCGGTAGCTACTATGGACAACGGGATGGAATATTCCGTATCCTCCCAAGCCTCATATAAGGTGCTGAATCCCGAGGCAGGCCAGGTGGATCCATCAGGAATGGTGACCTTTTTGAAAAAGGAAGACTTGTCTGTGGAAGTGACCTATCAAGGTATAACCCAGTTGTATGAGATAGAAAATGATCGCTAAATCTATTTTTTATTGTAACGGGAAAAAGTGAGGTAACCTGTCGACTAAGAAAAAGGCATCCTCCGGTTAATCGGAGAATGCCCTTCGCTAGCACCAGTTGCCCTTCTTTGGGCGGGAATCGGCGATTTCCGCCTTAACGCTCTTTCTTTAATAGCAGGTAAAGAAAATAAGGGGCACCGATAAAAGCAACCATGATCCCTGCTGCGATGCCGTTCGGCTCCGACAGATTGCGGCCAATCGTATCGGCAAGCAGGAGCAGCCAACCGCCGATCAGAATGGATACCGGCACAAACTGCTGATGTCTTGGACCTACCAGGGCTCTGGCGATATGCGGCGCCATTAGCCCGATAAACGAGATGCCTCCGGTAACCGAAACGGCCGAAGCCGCCAGAGCCACCGCAGACAACATCAGCAGAATCCGGTCCTTCTGAACCTTTACGCCAGCTCCGATCGCCGTGGGCTCATTCAAAGCGAGCAAATTCATGGCTCTGGACTTGAACAGTACATAAGGGACAAGAATAACCAACCAGGGAAGCAAGGCCAGAACAAACGGCCAATCCGTCCCCCAAACGTTACCGGCCAGCCATTTGGAGATAAAGTCTACCTTTGTCCGGTCTACCGAGGAGATGAGGAAGATCATAAGACCGGATAGAGCCAAAGAAAATCCTACGCCGGTAATGACCAGCAGGATCGGCTGAACGCCTTCCCCGCGTTTATAGGAGAACATATAGATCAGGATGGCGGTTACCAAGGCCCCGACAAACGCCACAAGTGGAATTACGTAAATAAAAGATTCAACATGGATCGGCGCAAACAGGAAAAAGACAGTGACGCCAACTCCGGCTCCCGCATTAATGCCAATGATCCCCGGATCGGCCAGATCATTGCGGGTAATGCCCTGCAGAATGGCCCCGGATAAAGCAAGCGCCATCCCCGACAGCAACGTAATCAGCATTCGCGGCAGACGGATCGAAAACAAGACGAAATGGTCTTCGAATGACCCGTGGCCGAATAGGGTAGGAAGTAACCTGTCATACGACACAGGAGACGAACCGATGCCAAGCCCGATCACGATCGTGGCGAGGCTAAGCAGAACGAGAAGGATGACGACAACGGGTTGTTTGCGAAGCAACTGAGCGGTTTTCATGACAATGATCGCACCCCTTTACGAACAATGAACAGGAAAAAGGGTAGACCCAGTATGCTTACAATCGCGGCGACCGACACTTCAAACGGCGCATTGATCATCCTGCTCAGCGTATCGGCAAACAGCATAAAGGTGCCGCCAACGACCGCGGAAAGCGGCAGAATCGTTCGATAATCAGTTCCGGCGAACACTCGTACAAGATGGGGGATCATCAGGCCGATAAATGCCAGATTGCCGACGAGGGCGACCGCGGCTCCCGCGAGTAGAGTAATCAGCACGTAAAGCACAATTTTGACTCGCGTAGTTTTTAGACCAAGCCCGACGGCCGTTCCTTCATTCAGGCTAAGGATCGTAAGCTGACGGGACAGCAGGATCGCGGCGATGAGGGAAAGCGCGATCACCGGGGCAATCGCTTCAATTTGTCCCCAGGTTGTGCCGATCAGTCCGCCGGACGTCCACATCGAAACGTTCTTGGAAATTTTGTATTTAAGACTGATGCCATCCGCTACTGCGGCTAGCAGGGCCGAAACCGCAGAACCGGCCAAAACCATACGCAGCGGGGACATATTCTGCCGCCGTAGGGCGGCGATTCCGAATACCAGCATGACGCCCACGGCTGCGCCGATAAAACAGGCCACCATCGTACCGAAATAACCGACAGCCGGCATAAACGCAAAGGTAGCGGCCAGCGCAGCATTTGCGCCGGACGTTAGGCCGAGCAGCCCGGGATCGGCGAGCGGGTTGCGGGTCAAACCTTGCATGATCGCACCGGCAACGGCCAGAGCGGAGCCGACCAGGATGCCGCCAACTTCCCGGGGAAGCCTCAGTTCCCGGATGACGGATATATCGTCACCTGTTGCGTTCGGGTTGCTAATGGCGCTCCAGATATCTGCGAGCGAGACACTTTTTGCGCCCAGCATGACCGCCAGGGCAAACATGACCATAAACATAATCAAGCTGATGAACAGCTTAAACGCAAAAGATTTTGCCGACTTTTGCGAAGGTTGATTCTGCATCACTATCATTATTTGGAGCCAAGCAGTGATTTCGTGATGAAATCGAGCTGATAATCAAGAGAATCTGCATCGTTGAAATAGAAGCCGGTGGCATCTACTTCGAAGACACGGCCATTCTTAACGGCCGGAATATTCTTATAGGTGTCTGTTTGCTGGAAGGAGGCATCGCTAGCCGGATCTTTACTGTAAATGACGTAATCGCCCATATAATCCGGGAGAACTTCCAGTGACAAATCGTAATAGCCCTCTTTCGCCGTCATTTCTTTTACTTTATCCGGCATTTTCAGACCCATCGCCTGATAGATGATTTCAGTACCGCGACCCCAAGCGTCGCCGAAGGTGTACAATGCCTTGGAATCCCCTTCGATAATGGAAATGGTGCTGTCGGCTCCGATTTTGGCTTTAATTTCTTCGCCTGCCTTCTGTGCGCGTTCTTTGAAGTCGGCAATCCAGTCAGCAGCTTTCTGTTCCTGATTCACCGCTTTGCCGATCTCCAGAACTTGGGTCAGATAATCCACATTGTTATATGTATAAGTGACCAATGGAGCAATCTGCTTCAATTTATCGGCATTTTTGATATCCGATCCAGCGATAATCAAATCAGGCTTCGCGTTTAAGATGCTTTCCACATTTTCTTCGGATACTTCGGGAACATCCTTGAGTCGATCCTGGAAATTAGGGTTATTCTTGGTCCAGGAATCTGCGCCGGCAAGAGGAACGCCAAGTGCCAGCAGGTTGCCTGCATAACCGGACAGGACGACAACACGCTGTGGATGGGCGGGAACCTCGATCGGACCGTTTTCGGATTGGTAAGTAATCGTATCGGAGCTACTGTTCGCAGAGTTCGTGCTTACATCTGAAGTAGAACTGTTTGCGCCGCTATTGGTGCTTGTATTGTTGCCGCAAGCGCTTAATGCAAAGACTGTAAGGACAAGCAAAGGTAACAATAATTTTTTCATTTCCGGTAATCTCCCTCTCAAATTTATATCTTTGATATTGATATTGATAATCATTATCATTGTTAAACTTTAAATTCTCCTGAATAATTTGTCAATCCCCAAAATCGGGCGGCGCACAGCGAGACCTTTCAAGGCCAAACTCGTATTAAACAATACCTGAAGCGAAAGAAGGGGGAGTTTTTACGCGTGGAATTAATTCTGGAGAACATCGTCAAAAATTATGGGGACAAAAAGGTGCTGCAAAACGCAGGCTTCACTTTTGAAAAGGGAAAAATCTATGGTCTGCTGGGCCGGAATGGGGCAGGGAAGACCACCCTTTTTAACAGCTTGAGCGGGGAAACCAAGCTGGACGGCGGTAAGGCATACATAAAGGAACATGATACGCTTCGAGAACTGCAAGAGGATGATATCGGATACGTATATTCGCTTCCTATATTGCCAGAGTTTCTCACAGGCTATGAATTCGTTAAGTTTTTCATGGACATCAACCGGAGTAAAATCCAGCCCGATCAACAGATCGATGACTACTTCGAAATCATGAAAATAACAACGGAAGACCGGCATCGCCTGATCAAAAACTACTCCCACGGGATGAAAAATAAAATTCAAATGCTGCTCTTTCTGATTACGAAGCCGCCAGTCATTTTGCTGGACGAACCGCTGACCTCGTTTGACGTCATTGTGGCTTTGGAAATGAAAATTTTGCTGCGTACGATGAAAAAGGACCATATTCTCATTTTCTCAACCCATATCCTGCAGCTGGCCTCGGATCTTTGCGACGAGCTGGTCATTTTAAACAAGGGCCAATTGTCTTCCGTTCCGAGAGAGCTGCTGGGCAGTCCCGAGTTTGAGCAGAGCGTGATCGATCTGTTGAAGGATGAGCCTGAAGGGGAGGGAAGAGCGGATGCTTCGAACGCTTAGTACGATCCTGAATCTGGAGGCATCCTCTTTTGCGAACCGGTTGATCTATTATGTTCAGAGGCTCCCGCTGATTGGCAAGCGGATTGGGGATAGGGCATACTCCAGTCGTAGCTTGAAAAGGGTGACGGCCGCTGCAGCTCTCCTGCTGGCAGTCTTGTGGGGATTCCTGACCAGTATGCTCTATATTGGTCTTGTCATTTATTTACCGGTTGTCACCTTGGGCAAAGATTTGCCTCAGGAGCAGCAGCTGAATATCTTTTGGCATATTTTTTCGATCATTTCTTTTATTGTGGCTGGAGTAACCAGTGCAAAGGTGCTTGAACCGAAGCGCGGCAAGTATATCGCGGTCAAGCTGATGAGGCTTCCGGCCAACCGGTATATGCGGTCGATATTAGGCTATAAGTACGTTACTTTTTTTGTCTATTTGCTCTCTGCAGCGCTGCTCTTTTCTTCGCTGCTCGGTGCGCCGCCATCCCAAGGCATATTGCTGACGGCTGCGGCCGTGATGTGGCGAATCTGCTGCGAATTCCTACATTTAAGGCTTTTTCAGCAAACAGGTCATGTCCTTGTTAAAAATAACGCGGTCGTCTGGATCGTCATCCTCGCCGGATACATCACCGCTTTTGCGCCACTGTTGCTGGATGGGTCTTCGTCTTGGGCGACATCGTTGATCGAGGCATTGCCGTTTTCGATAATTTGCATTGTCCTGGGGATGCTGGCGGGCGGGTATCTCTTGTTCCGGGCAGACTACAGAGATGCGGTTTACGCGGCGACGAAAAGGGATGATCCTTTGCTGGATCTGGGCCGGTTGATGTCAGAAGCCCAGAAGACGTCCGTCAAGGCGAAAGACAGTGATTACTCGGCAGAGATGCTTAACGATCATAGGAAGAAATTTGAGAATAAAGAAGGGTACGATTATATCAACGCCATCTTTTTCTCCAGGCACAAAAGCTTGATCCGGCAGCCGTTCTACAAACGTCTGGCTATTCTGGGTGCCGCCGGAGCAGCTATGATCCTGGTCGCATTTCTGAAGCCGGAGCAAGCTGCCGCCATATCAACCAGAATCGGGTCGCTGCTGCCGACTCTTATCCTCGTCATGGCTTTTCTGACCGTCGGGGAGCAGCTCTGTAAAGCCATGTTCTTTCACTGTGATCTGAAGCTGCTGAGGCAGAGCTTCTATCGCCAGGATGCCCCGAAGCATTTTCGGATCCGCTTTGTCAGAATACTGGGCATGAACCTGCTTCTCGCGGCGTTGCTCGCCTTGGTTTTGACGCTGGCCGCCATGGCTGCAGGAATCTCGGGGGAAGCTGGTCTGCATCCCGATTTTATACTGCTATGGGTGAGCTCATTAGCGCTGGCGGTGTTCTTCTCGGTTCACCATCTGTTCTTATACTATATCTTTCAGCCGTACACGACGGAGCTGAATGCCAAAAATCCGTTCTTCCATTTGTTCAGCGGCATTGTGTCGGGCATCTTTATTATTTTGATTAATGTCAAACCCGATCCGGTTGTTTTCTCCGTCAGTGCCGCGGCTGTATCACTGCTTTATGTTGCCGTTGTACTGGTCCTTATCCGCAAATATGCTCCGCAGACTTTCCGGGTGAAGTGATCAGGAAGACTGGACCTGAAGAGGCGAGATGAGGAGTCCGGTACATGTGAACCGTTCCAAAATGTCAAGAACCCGTGTCTGGCGCGGGTTCTTCTTTTTTATGCAAATACGATCCGTCCTTCACCGGCCAGCCTTGCGCACTTCCTCTACAATGATCTTTATCCCTTCATCGATCTGTTCAGGTTCTGTCTGGGAAATGCTGATCCGCAGGAACTTTTCCCGTTCCAAGTAATTTGATAAGCAGAACTCTTTACTGGGTAGGACTTGCGCAGGACAAACTTGCTGCTGGAGCCAAGTACAACGATTATGGGTTGGTGACGCAAACCAAGTTTGGTTGTCCAGTAAGTCCCTACTACTTTGAAACGCGTTGGCTAGACATGCTTCGCAAGTCCGAGCTTCCTAAGATCCGGTTTCATGACCTCGGTCATACACACGCCAGCCTGTTGCTACAGCAAAACGTGCATCCCAAGGTTGTATCCGAGCGTTTAGGACACTCAAGTGTTGGTATAACTTTAGATCGGTACAGTCATACGTACGGTGTAGATTAATAAGCCGCCAATGAAATGGATGGAATATTAATGTAAAGGACTTATATATTTTGCCAAATGAGGTGGGATATATTTTGGTCTCCACTTCATGGTTGTAGATTACATACCAGCTACTTCCTAAGAGCCTCCCCAAGTAGCACTTCCTTCTCAAGTCCTAAATAACGCGCTACGAAAAATGATGCGTCACCTAACAAGATAAAAAGACTTGCGAATGTTTCGATCTTCGACACACTTGTGACGTCTGCATTAGTCTCTAGAATCTCATCTAAGTTATTTATAATATTATTTGAATGCACATAGCCTGATAAATATGAATATACTGTGTAATTACTGATAGGATAATCAAAATTCCCCAATCCACCAATGTACTCTACTAATTCTCTAAAATTATTTGTTTTTTCAGAATATATAGAGTACCACTTATTCCTTTTAAGTCTACGAATAATGTCCTTATTATCCTCATTTTCATTAAAAAACTCGTAGTGATCTAGTATTTTTTCACAAAAGTGGTCAATCGCTTCCTGAGAATATAACATCTGAATATCCTCATCGCCATTATAATAACATGATACAATGCCCTGCATAGTAACATACTCATCATAAATATTCTTCAGGTAGTAAGCCTTTGATCTCTTTGCTAATAACTTTGAATCTTTTAGTATATAACTCAAATAATATTTATTTTCATACAATACTCAATAGACCACATTTAATGTAGAATTTGAAACATATTCAAAACTATTATACATCTCAAGTACTAATTTTCTCATATTCATATACATAGCCAGTATTACTATATCAGAGATCATATTATCATGTGATCCATCGAATCTTTTTTCTCTGAAGAGATCAATTAGCTCTTCTGAAGTATAAAGGACTTCAATATATCTTTGTAAATCTATGCTCACATCATCCGTATATAATATCTCGCTCATACATTTCCACTCCATTTCATATAATCTGATGCTACAATTATTACATAAAATCCCTAGCAAGATGTAGGGTAGAAGTATTACAACAGATTGATTGTTTGTTGAGTCGGTTTAAGGTTAACAAAATGCGTTGACCTCGACTTAGAACAGGCCGGAACCAGCAACCTCTCAAGAGGAGGGCTGACCGGCCTTCTTTGTGTGCGTACAGCGTCAAGGATGCTCATGCTCCGTGGTCAGGACGATGTATCGCACGCAAATGTCAGACGACCGACCAATCTGCGTCAGGTCCGGAGGCAGCATGAAAATGTTTTCAGAGGCCAAGTGTTGACTCTGTGTTGACTTCGACACCCACGAGCACAACGCAAAGAAGTACATCACCATACGGGCGATGTACTCCGATTCGCATACTATTATGTCTTACTTGGCTACTCTTCTTCTCCGCTTGCAATATGGTTGTCAGAGTAAGAAATCCAGTCGCTCCAGCTGCCCGCATAGAGCTTCGCCTGCGGGTAGCCCAGCCGGTGCAGCGCCAGCACGTTCGGGCAGGCGCTGACGCCGGAGCCGCAGTAGACGATGGCTTCACGGCCATCGTCGAGCGCCCGGATGACCGGGGCTAGCTGCTCGCGGAGCTGCGGCTCCGCCAGCCAGGCCCCCTGGTCATCCAGCACGCCCTTCCAGAACCGATTGATCGCGCCGGGAATATGCCCGGCCTTGGCGTCAATCGGTTCTTGTTCTCCCGCGTACCGCGAAGCGTCGCGGGAGTCCACCAGCAGGACGCCGGGATCGCCGAGCGCCCGGCGGATCTCGCCGACGTCCGCGAGCATGTCGCCGCGGACGTCCGGGACGAACGACGCCGGCACCACGGTGCGCGTCACGTCGGTCACGGGGAAGCCGCCGGCCTGCCAGGCGGCGAATCCTTCGTCCATGACGTATACGTCGTCATGGCCCAGCCAGCGCAGCAGCCACCATAGCCGCGCTGCATACAAGCCACCCTGGTCGTCGTAGGCCACGACCCGGGAGGCGCTGCTGATGCCCGCGCGTCCCAGGCGAGCGGCGAGCTCCAGCGGCTCCGGCAAAGGATGCCGCCCGCCGTGCGTTCCGACGGGTGCTGAGAGATCCTCTTCGATATCGAGGAATACGGCACCTGGAATATGAGAGACGGCATAAGCGGCCTTGCCCGATTCCGGGCTTCCGAGCACGAAGCGGCAGTCCACAATAACAAGGTCCGGCTCGTACATCCGGGCGAGCAGCCATTTTGGCGATACAATAGGATTGATGTTCATATATGAGTTCTCCTTTATTTTAAAGTCCCTGAGCAAGCGGGAAATTCCCGCGGATATCTTCAATGTAGCACACCGTAAGAGACGGTTCAAAGCAAAGGTTGATCGAGTTACTCCAGCAGATCATCGGCTTTCATATTTCCATTGAAGGAACCCGCAGCTATCGTCTATAATTAGGGACGGCTTAGCGGAATCTATCGACACTACTATTATTGAAGCAGGGGAGCAGCAGCATCATGAACATGAAATCCAAGTCATCCGTCTCATACGAGCTTCTATATATCATAGGCATTATTGCGATCTCGTTCTCTTCAATCTTCGTTCGCTGGTCAAACGCGGAAGTATCCATCGTCGCTATGTATCGTCTGTACCTGACGAACTTGCTGATGCTTCCATTAGCGTGGAAATACCGGGAGGAGATGTTAAGCTTGACCTCCAGACAATGGAGGGGATTGTTGTTATCCGGGGCGATGCTCGGGCTTCACTTCCTGCTGTGGATGAGTTCACTTCGTTTGACTACCGTGGCGAGCTCGACAGTCATTCTTACGCTGGAGCCCATTCTCGTAATGCTCGGTTCTTTCCTATTATTCGGCGTAAAAATCAACCGCCCCATGCTGGTCGGCATGGGGGTGGCTCTGGCCGGCTCAGTAGCGATTGGATCTGGCGACTTTAAATTGTCAGGCACGGCGCTGCAAGGCGACCTGCTGTCCCTGCTGGGAACGATTGCGGTTGCGGTGCATATGCTTGCCGGCAAGCAGCTCCTTAAAAATATGAGCGCCTTTGTCTACAATTTCTGGGTGTTCTTCATCGCCGCAACGATGCTTGCGGGTTATAACGCGGTTCGCGGATTCGCTTTTACCGGGTACGCTCCGAGGGAGTGGGGGATTTACCTGCTGCTTGCCATCGTCCCGACCTTGTTCGGGCATTATTTGTTCAATTGGCTGATGAAGTTCATCAGCGCTTCCGCCGTTTCGATGGCGGTTCTGGGCGAACCGGTATTTGCTTCGTTGCTGGCCTGGTTGCTACTTAAAGAAAGCTTGACCGGTGTGCAACTGATTGCGGGAGTCGCTATTTTGGGCGGGGTATGGATTTTTATCCGCTACGGAAAAGAAACCTCTGAGGCCGAGCCGGAACTAAGTTCGCTTAAAGAATCAGCATAGTACTATGCTCCCGCTACAAAATAGAGGACCTTTTGGGCGCTATTTTTGCAAATTTAGGCTTTGAGTGAGAAATAAGAGATTTCTTGGTCCTTATTTCTTCAAGTCTTGCTAAACTTCCGGCTTTTCGCATTGTTTTGGCAAAATAAGAGCCCGAAAGTCCCTTATTTTCAATGGACGGCTATTTTTTGTGAAAATAAGACCTCAAATGTCCGTTATTATTCGCATGGCGCGGGCAGGGGGAGGAAAGCAAGAGGCAAGTAAATTCCATACACAGAAAAAAGACGCCGCAAGGCGTCTTTTTATATGGAGCCGTTCAGGCTCCAATTCTATTTTCTCAGCTCAAAAAACTGGCTGTCCCGGCGGGGATGATACGTTAATTCGCTGACCCCGGTTTGCGTGATGATGGTATCGTCGGTAAACCGGATGATATGGGTGTTGTTGTCCACCATATGGTCATTACGGAAAACGCGGATGCGAAGCTGCCGGTCCATCGCTTCCTGGAAATCCTGTTCGGTCAAAAGTCGTCTTATCGTTGGCACGGCGTTCGAAATCTCCTCTTTTTCAGTAATTGCTCTATCACTTCTAGCGTTAAGCATATCAACGAATAAATCGGTTTGTCCAGTAACGGCGATCGGAGCGCACCGACCTTCTCAATAAAAACGAACGGACAAAAGCCCACCCGCTAATACGGGCGATTGCATACGATGCATTAGATTCATTATTAATGAAATGCGATTTGAATGGAAGTTCATGTCTTCCACGAGGAGAGGATCGTATATGTCGGAACGTAAAGGGAACAAAAGGAGAACCCTTCGCCGGGGGCGTGTGGGACAGCTTCCGACAGCGGGGCTTTTGCGGCGAATAGCGGCCGAGATGCTGCCTTTCTATAAGGTGGTGGGGAGGAGTCGCGGTTTTGCCTCGGCCTGGAGCCGGGCTGTCGTCAGGGCTGATTTGGATGGAATGCAGAAGCTGCTGGGCGCGGTAGCGCCAAGTCTCTCCCGCCGCGGTATGGGTACGAACGGGATCGGCTATTTTATTTCTTTTCCGGCGCCGGGATCCTATTATTCCTGCGGGATTACGATTCCGCCGGGGAAGGAGCAGTTTCATTTCAATGCGGGTATACACCGGCTGATGGCCCGGGCACTGATTCCCTTTTTTGGGACAATAGCTTGCGGGCCGCCATATGCCAGGGCGCTTGCCCGGGCGATCTCCAAAAATGACGGGCGGGCCGCCGCCCGCCTGGTGCGATGCAGAGTGAAGACGAACGCGTTGAAGTCGGTAAGGATCGAAGATGCGGGATTGGTACTGAGTTTCAAGTATCCTTCTAGCAAATATGTGTATTCGCTCTTGTTGTTCCGGGAATTTAATTGATTAGTCCCCAGCGGATTATCATTCCGCAATGAGTCAATCCGCTGCCGAATCCATAGAGCAGGACCCGGTCGCCGGGACTTAATTGATTGGCCCGAATTCCGGACTGCAGGGCGAGCGGGATCGAGGCGGACGATGTGTTGCCCATGTCTTGTACGCTCTGCAGCGTTTTGCCCAAAGGAATGCCTGATTTCTCGCAGATCGATTCAATCATCCTTAAATTTGCGCTGTGCGGCGCGAACCAGTCGATATCGTCCAAGGTGAGTCCGGCCTGCCCAAGCAGACGTTCGATACCCGAAGAAACGGTACGGACGGCCCATTTGAACACTTCGGGTCCGTTCTGAACGATCCGGCCATCGCCCGCAAGGGCATTGCCATCCATTTGGGTCGAGAGACCTGAACGGTATACATGAATGCCGCCGCTCCCTTGGGTTCCCATCAAGACCGACTCGAAACTCGGCTGGTCAGGGTCATATTCCACCAGGACGGCTCCGGCACCGTCCCCGAACAGGATACAGGTGCTGCGGTCGGTGTAGTCGGTAATTTTGGACATCGTTTCTCCGCCGAAGACCAGCACTTTTTTATGAAGGCCCGAGCTGATCATTCCGTTTGCCATATGAAGCCCATAGGTGAAGCCGGCACAGGTGGCGTTCAGGTCGACGGCTCCGGCATGTTCCATTCCGAAATGCTTTTGGATCCGGCAGGAAACTGTGGGGAAGGAGTAATCGGGAGTCGTCGTTGATACGATAATCAAATCGACATCATCCAGGCTAACCTTAAAAGTGTCGCGCAAATTTTCTGCGGCCCGGATACATAAATCCGAGGTGAACTCATCCTCAGCGGAAATATGCCGTTCTTTGATGCCGGTTCGCTGCACAATCCATGCGTCGCTCGTTTCGACGAGCTTTTCCAGATCCTCGTTGGTAAGAATTCGTTCGGGTACATACGTGCCGATTGCGGTAATCCGAGCTTTAGAAGACAAGGTCACGGCGAGTCACTCCTTTATTCTTAAATTTAGCATCAGGTACTAATACCAGGTATTGGTTTAGATTGTAACAGCAATTTGTTTAATTTCCAAGCGGCAAATGTGGAAACTTGCTCCATAAATTCTATTACACGTTACTGTAGTATTTGAAAGGAAATTCAGAGGATTAGGTTATTATTGCACCTCATTCCTGTTCTCTATGTGAAAATGGTGAAAAACATGCGAGGTCGGATCCTTACATAAGCGGGTTTCTGGACAAAGTCGACTGGACTGTCGGGAGCGGAGAGGCCGGGAGGATGATATAATGAGGGGAGGCAAGGAAAGGAGTGCAGGACTACATTTATGAAAACGTTGGTGTTGGCGGAAAAACCGTCCGTGGCAAGGGAAATTGCCCGGGTGATGGGAAGCCGCGATAAGCATAAGGGACATTTTGAGGGGCCGAAATATGTCGTGACCTGGGCGCTTGGACATTTGGTCGGTCTGGCCGAACCTGAGGATTACGACGGCAAGTTCGGAACCTGGTCGCTGGAGGATCTTCCGATTCTTCCGGGGAAAATGAAGCTGAAAGTACTGCGCGAGAGCAGTCATCAGTATAAAGCGGTGCAGCAGTTGATGCGCCGCCAGGACATCGGCGAGCTGATCGTGGCGACGGATGCCGCGCGGGAAGGCGAATTGCTTGCGAGATGGATCATGGATATGGCGAAATGGAACAAGCCGTTCAAGCGGCTGTGGATCTCTTCGCAGACCGACAAAGCTATCAAGGAAGGCTTTGCTTCCTTGAAGCCGGGCGGTCAATTTGACCGGCTGTATCATTCGGCGCGCTGCCGGGCCGAGGCCGACTGGATGATCGGCCTGAACGTGACGCGGGCGCTGACTTGCAAGTTCGGCGCTCCGCTGTCGGCCGGACGCGTTCAGACGCCTACGCTGGGCATGATCATGCAGCGCGAACGCGAGATTTTGTTGTTCCAGTCGGAGGAGTATCAGGTGCTTCGCGCCGATTTGGGCTCTTTCGAAGCCGTATGGCGCGGTAACGGCGGGGATTCGCGTATTTTTGACGCGGATAAAGCGGCTGGACTGCAGCGTAAGCTGGAGGGACGAAGCGGCAAGATCATCAAGCTGAACAAGAGCGAGAAGCAGGTGCCGCATCCGCAGGCTTACGACCTGACTGAGCTGCAGCGGGACGCAAACCGAATGCTGGGCTTTTCCGCGAAGCAGACATCGAATGTGCTCCAGCGCTTGTATGAGCAGCACAAGCTGGTCACCTATCCGCGTACGGACTCGCGTTATCTGACTTCCGATATGGTCGACACGCTGAAGGAGCGCTTGACCAGCGTTGCCATCGGGCCCTATGCATCGTTAGCGAGACCGTTGCTGCGGAAGCCGCTGCCGGTTAGCAAACGGGTGGTGGATGACAGCAAGGTTAGCGATCATCATGCCATTATTCCGACGGAGCAAACAGTAATATTGAATGCCTTAAATACAGAGGAACGCAAGCTGTATGATTTGATCGTACGGCGTTTTATCAGCCTGTTCTATCCGGCGGCCCGGTTCGACAGCGTTGCCGTCGTCCTGGAGGTCGATGGAGAGAAGCTGCACGCCAAAGGCGTTACCGTGAAGGACAGCGGCTGGAGAGCCGTTTATGACGGGCAGGCGTTCGATGAGTCGGACGACGATGAGAACGAGAACGGGGAAGACCGGGAAGATCGGGGCGTAGGCACGGGGGCTACGTTGCCAGAGCTGAAGGAAGGCGAGACCGTGACGGTCAAGCGCTGCCGGATCCAGAGCGGACGGACGCAACCGCCGAAGCGCTATACGGAGGCGGCATTGTTGACGCAGATGGAGAAGCACGGCCTTGGCACGCCGGCGACTCGGGCGGACATTATCGAGAAGCTGGTCAGCTCCGATACGATCGACCGCCAGGGTTCCAGCCTGCATCCTACGGGTAAGGGCAAGCAATTGATCGAGCTGGCCCCAGCCGATCTCCGGTCGCCGGAATTAACTGCGAAGTGGGAGTCCGAGCTGGAGCGCATCGCCCGCGGGCAAGGCAAGCCGGAGCCTTTTCTAGGCGGAATTCGGGAAATGGCGGAAGTCTTGGTACGCGGGGTCAAGAACAGCGAGGCTTCGTACAAACCCCATAACGTTTCGAACAGCCATTGTCCGGATTGCGGAACCCGGCTGCTGGAGAAGAAATCGAAACGCGGTCTGATGCTGATCTGTCCGAGTGAGGATTGCGGATACCGGCGTTCCGGAGAGAAAAGGCTCTCTAACCGCCGCTGCCCGCAGTGCCACAAGAAGATGGAGATGAAAGAAGGCAAGGCCGGGCTGTATGTTCAGTGCCTGCCTTGCGGCATCACGGAAACGGTGAATAAAGATTCCAAGCACGTGAACAAGCGGGAGCAGCAAAAGCTTGTGAAGCAGTACGCCAAGCAGGAAACACTCGGTTCCAATTTAGGCGAGCTGCTTAAAGCGGCTTTGGAGAAAAAAGGCGATTAACCCTCCGAGATATCTTTTTTTCGAATAAAAGGTAAATACGCTCGGGATGCTAAAGCCGGGAGGTGATCTTATGCCGCACAACAAAGCTGAGAAGACCCAGAACCGGCAGAACAAATCCAGTATCTTGGAGGAAAGCATTTCGCTAAAGCCCAAGAAGCAGGCGGAATACCCGCCAAGCCTGAACGAAATTCCGAAGCAGGAGTCCTGAGGGCATGCAGTGCTCCCCGCGAGGGGAGCTTTTTAATTGAAAGAGATAGGAGTATAATGGAGTCAGGAAGGCGAATGCCTGTAAGGCCGGGCGCGAGGAGGCGGAAGATATGCGGTTAGGGCTTTTGATCTGGTTTATTTTTATCAATTTCGTGGCCTATATCGTGATGTCCGACGACAAGCGGCGGGCCAGGCAGAGGAAAGAACGGATTCCCGAGAAGACACTGTTCTTGCTTGCCGCCATCGGCGGAGCGCTGGGTATACTGCTGGCGATGAACATGAAACGTCATAAGACGAAGCATGCCAGTTTCCGTATCGGGGTGCCGCTGCTCCTGCTGCTCAATGCCGTGCTTTACGGTTATTTTTTGACCTGACGGCCTTCCGTCATTGCAGCTTTATTCGTTTCATACTGAGTTTCGAACGTTTAATGGTGTACATACTTTTAGAGAAGAGGGGTGCGTTCCTATGTTATTTTCTAAAATTGTAGCCGCCTATGACGGTTCCAAAGCTTCCAACAAAGCGCTTGATAAGGCCATCGATCTGGTTAAGGTCACGCCTGGAGCGACGCTTGAGGTGCTGCATGTGTTCGATTTTCCGCGATTTTATGTGGCGGAGGGCTTTGCTCCTATTCCTGCTTCGGTAAACCAGGATTTTTACGAGTTGGCCGAGAAAACGGTTGAGGAAGCGAAGAACCGGCTCGAAGCGGCCGGCGTAACCGCCAAGGTCGAAATGCTCCAGGGAGCTCCTGCTGAAGGGATCCTCGATTATGTGAAAAAGCACGACAGCGACATCATCATCATCGGCAGCCGCGGTCTTGGCGGCATCCGTGAATTCGTGCTTGGCAGCGTCAGCCATAATGTCGTTCAGCATGCCCGGATTCCGGTGCTTGTTGTGAAATAAATAAGTGAGTTGAAAGGAACGCCGGTGATCGGTGTTCCTTTTTTTGTAGTATCCTCCGCCCGCCGCTAACGGACATGAGAGCCCTTAAACCTCATAAATTCGCTTGTTTTGGAAACTAACAGACACCAGAGCCCTTAAGTTGGTGGGATCATTCACTTTTTGAGCGAAAGGAGGCCAATAAGGTCATCTGTGTCCGTTATCGCGGCGAATATGGCATTTTTGGCGATTTAGCGGCTCGTATGTCCGTTAGAAATGTGAAGAGACTTGGCGTCGGAAATTTGGGCAGGGTACGTGAGCGGAGCAGAATAGGGGCTAATTCAACTTCAACCTTGGCAGCCAGTCCCGCTAACGGACAGGAGAGCCCTTAAACCCCGCAAATTCGCTGGTTCTGGAATTTAACGGACACCAGAGCCCTTAAGTTGGTGGAATCTGTAACTTTTTGAGCGAAAGGAGGCCAATAAGGTCATCTGTGTCCGTTAGCGTTGCGAATAGGTGGTTTTTTGTGATTTAGCGGCTCGTATGTCCGTTAGAAATGTGAAGAGACTTGGCGTCGGAAATTTGGGCAGGGTGCAGGAGTAAAAGTAGAGTAAGAGTGAAGTAAGCGTAGAATAAAAGCGGAATGAGAGTAAGTGTAGGAGTAGATACAGACGCAGGTGCAGGGGAGGTACGTACATAAGTAAGTGCAAGTAACGTTACCCCTGTGCACCAAGGTAAATCCAACCTCGACTATAGTAGGGGCTCCTCGTTCCCAAGCAGCCGCTCCCCTTAATCAAATACGTCGGCAAAAAAGACAAGCTACCAGGCACCAATAGTAGGCTATCGGTTATAACATTACGGAAAAGACGAACATTCGGTTTTGGCATTATTTTAATGTTCGTGTTTTAGTTGACATCCTTTGTTCGGGATTGGTACACTAGAGGTGAAGCGGGAAACCGCAAAATCAGTTGAATAATTATCTCGTATAAAGCCGGGGATAAGGCCCGGAAGTTTCTACCTGAAAACCGTAAATTTTCGGACTACGAGTGAATGCGTCAATGTTAAGTGCGTGTTCAGTGGGCGGAGCAGCTCGATTTGGAGCGGCAGCTTGTTGAACAACCTCTTTCGAATAGGCTGCTCCTTGGGACAATGTATTCAGCGATGGCCCAGACCGCGCATGGTCAGGCAATTGCAGATCAGGCGGCACATTCACACGGGTCCGGAGCTTTGAAAATACATGTTATTTTCATGGTATCCCGGACTTTTTTGTTGGGCCGGGGGCCTTCTGTAAGTTAATTAAAGGTTGTGTATATTCGGGCCGGGGAATCGTTTTGGTCCGCGATAAAACATAGAAAGTGGGTTATAGCGATGTCAGCACAGGTAGCAGTAATTATGGGCAGTAAATCGGATTGGGAAACGATGTCCCATGCATGCGTCGTTTTGGAGGAGTTGGGAATTCCTTACGAGAAGCAAGTGGTATCTGCTCACCGTACACCGGATCTCATGTTTGAATTCGCGGAGAATGCGGCCCGGCGCGGTTTGAAAGTTATTATTGCCGGCGCTGGGGGCGCGGCGCATTTACCAGGAATGGTTGCGGCAAAGACTCTACTGCCGGTCATCGGCGTTCCCGTTAAGTCGAAGGCGCTGAAGGGACTTGATTCGCTGCTCTCGATCGTACAGATGCCTGGCGGCATCCCGGTAGCGACCGTCGCGATCGGCAAAGCGGGAGCGACGAACGCCGGGCTGCTCGCGGCACAGATGCTTGGCGCGTTCGATCCGGAGCTGGCCGGGCGGCTGCAGGAACGCCGCGACCGGCAGCGCGACGCGGTGCTGGCAAGCAGCAGCGAGCTGGTGCTTGAAACGGAGAAGCAATGAGCGCGGCGGAACAGCGGGGGCAGGCGCTTGGCAGCAACGGCGGAGAGCCTAGCGCGCTGAAGGCGAAGCAAGCGGCGGTAATCGCGCCGGGCTCGACGATCGGCGTACTTGGCGGCGGCCAGCTTGGCCGGATGATGGCGCTGGCCGGAAGCAACCTCGGCTACCGCTTCGTCACGCTGGATCCGACGCCGGAGTCGCCGTGCGGACAGGTCGCCGGGCAAATCGTAGCCGGTTACGGCGACATAGAAGCGGCCCGGGAGCTCGCGGCGCGTGCCGACGTCATCACGTATGAGTTTGAGAACGTGGATGCGGGCGTAGCCGCGCTGCTGGAAGAGCAGTCATACGTGCCGCAAGGCAGCCGATTGCTCTACACGACGCAGCATCGGCTGCGCGAGAAGCGCGCGATTGAAGCGGCGGGCGCCAAAGTGGCGCCGTACGCGGAGATCGGCAGCGAGGAAGATTTGCGGGCGGCCGCAGCCCGGCTGGGGATACCGGCCGTTCTTAAAACGGCCACCGGCGGTTACGACGGCAAAGGACAATGGGTCATCCGCTCCGAAGGAGAGATTGGCCCGGCCTACGCCGAGTTGAGTCGTGCGGGGACGGAATTGGTGCTGGAGCAGTTCATTACTTTCGAGAAGGAACTGTCGGTCATTGCGGCGCGCAGCCCGCGCGGCGAAATTCGGACTTTCCCGGTGGCGGAGAACATTCATGTGGACAACATTCTGCATGCGTCCATCGTTCCGGCCCGGGCCGAGGAACGGATTCTGCGGGAAGCGGAACGGCTGGCCGCCCGGATCGCGGAGTCGATGGAAGCGGTCGGGCTGCTCGCGGTTGAGCTGTTCCTGACGGGGGACGGAGAACTTTACGTCAATGAATTGGCGCCGCGCCCACATAATTCGGGCCACTACACGATGGAAGCCTGCAATACTTCGCAGTTCGAGCAGCATGTGCGGGCGATATGCAACCTGCCGCTGGGCGATCCGTCGCTGCGGACACCGGTCGTTATGGTCAATGTCCTGGGCGAGCATCTGGATGCGGTGACGGAAGCCGTAACCACCGATTGCTGGTTGCCGGAATTGGGCGACTCGAACTCAGCTTTAACGCCCGGAGCGAGCGCCGCAAGTAATGCGACTGGATTTCACGTGGTTCCGAAAGTACACTTATATGGAAAGAACGGCTCGGCCCCCAAACGTAAAATGGGACATATCAACCTGCTTTGCGGGGATGTTCGGGACGGACTGGATTTTATACAGCAAACCAATATTTGGAGGAATCAAAACTCATGATCGAACGTTACAGCAGACCGGAAATGAGAGCGATCTGGACCGAGGAAAACAAGTTCAAAGCTTGGCTCGAAGTTGAAATTTGCGCATGCGAAGCTTGGGCGGAGCTCGGCGTTATTCCCAAAGAAGACGTAGCGTTGCTGCGTCAGAACGCGTCCTTCGATATCGACCGGATTTATGAAATCGAGCAGGAAACCCGCCATGACGTTATCGCGTTTACGCGGTCCGTTTCGGAAAGCCTGGGCGCGGAACGCAAATGGGTGCACTACGGGCTGACCTCGACCGATGTGGTCGATACGGCGCTCGGTTACTTGTTGAAGCAGGCGAATGAAATTCTGGAAAAAGACATCGTCAACTTTATCGAAATTTTACGTGAAAAAGCGCTGGCCTACAAAGATACGCCGATGATGGGGCGTACGCACGGGGTTCATGCGGAGCCGACAACGTTCGGGCTCAAAATGGCGCTGTGGCACGAAGAAATGAAGCGGAATCTGGAGCGTTTCCGCCGTGCGGCCGACAACGTGCAATTCGGCAAAATTTCGGGGGCCGTAGGTACTTATGCGAACATCGACCCGTTTGTGGAAGAATTCGTTTGCCGCAAGCTCGGCACAAGTCCGGCTCCGATCTCGACGCAAACGCTGCAGCGTGATCGTCATGCCGAATACATGGCAACTCTGGCGCTGATCGCCACGTCGCTCGACAAGTTCGCGACCGAGATCCGTGCGCTGCAAAAGAGTGAATTCCGTGAAGTGGAAGAAGCCTTCGCAAAAGGACAAAAGGGCTCGTCTGCGATGCCGCACAAGCGCAATCCGATCGGCTGCGAGAACATCTCCGGTCTCTCCCGGGTTATCCGCGGCCATATGATTTCGGCTTACGAGGATGTGCCGTTGTGGCATGAGCGCGACATCTCGCATTCATCCGTGGAACGGATCATTTTGCCGGATGCGACGATGCTGTTGAATTACATGCTGAACCGTTTCGGTAATATCGTGAAGAACCTGACCGTTTTCCCGGAAAATATGAAGCGCAATATGGGCCGTACATTCGGCGTTCCGTTCTCCGGACGCGTGTTGACGAAGCTGATCGACAAAGGCTTCAGCCGCGAACAGGCTTACGATACCGTCCAGCCTCGCGCCATGCAGGCATGGGAGACTCAGCGTCAATTCCGCGACATCGTGGAAGAAACGCCGGAAATCACATCTGTCTTGAGCAAAGAAGAAATCGACGACGCATTTAATCCGGCTTGGCATCTGAAGCATGTGGATACGATTTTCCGCAAGCTGGGCCTGATCGAACAATAAGTCATTTGAATTTGAATAGGGGGGCAGCCCTGCTGCTCCTCCATCAAATAACGGTAAAAAATACCGTTATTCAACAGAATATAGATATTTTTTACCGCTATTGCATAACCGGGAACCGAAAGAAGAGAAAGAGGATCCTGGACAAAAGAAGCGAGAATAGAGGCGGCTTTGTAACAAAGCAGCCCCAAAGAAGGAGGACGGCAATCATGTCAACGCCTACTACACCGGCACCGGCCATTTCCACGGCGGCGGAGCTTGTAAAGGCCCCGCTGCTGTACAAAGGCAAGGTCCGGGAGCTTTATGATTTGGGAGAGCATTACCTGATCGTGGTAACCGACCGAATTTCCGCTTTTGATTATGTACTGGATCCGGCCGTGCCCGATAAGGGCAATGTGCTGAACCGCTTGAGCGCTTACTGGTTTGAGCTGACACAAGATTTGATCGAGAATCATGTAATTCATACGGACGTGAACCTGCTTGGCGAAGTCATACCGGAGGAGAACCGTGAAGCGCTGCGGAACCGGGTTATGGTCACGCGCAAGGCGGAGCGGATCGATATCGAATGCGTCGTGCGGGGATACGTTACCGGCGGCGGCTGGCGGCAATATGAAGCCGGCGGCGAAATCAACGGCATCAAGCTGCCGGAAGGACTACGCAAGAACAGCAAGCTGGAGCAGCCAATTTTCACTCCAGCGGCCAAAAATGATGTCGGACACGACGAAGACATTTCATTCGAAGCAATGTCGGACCTGGTAGGCGCGGATCTGGCGGAACTGCTGCGCAGCCGGAGTCTGGAGCTGTATGGCTTCGCTCGCGATTATTGCGAGGAGCGCGGCATTATTTTGGCGGACTGCAAGCTGGAATTCGGTTTGATCGATGGGAAATTGATTCTGATCGACGAAATTTTCACGCCGGATGCTTCCCGTTTTTGGGACAAAGAAAACTATGGTCTGGATATCGAGATCGACAGCATGGACAAAGAACCGGTCCGGACCTATCTGGCCGGCTCGGATTGGGACAAGAACAGTCAACCGGATCCGCTGCCGCTTCAAGTGGTAGAGGAAACAACCCGACGCTATCGCCTTATTTACAGCAGATTGACTGGCCAAGAGCTGCAGTAATTAGTGATTTTTATGCAATTATAGATCATCCGCGGCAGCGCCGCTCAAATCAAACCAACAATAGGAGGAACACGAGGAATATGATGAAAGCTCGCGTTTATGTCACCATTAAGCAAAGCGTACTTGATCCGCAGGGGGTAGCCGTGCAAGGAGCCATGCATTCCATGGGCTTCAAGGAAGTGGAAAGCGTACGGATCGGCAAATATATGGAAATTGAGCTGGATTCCAGCGACCGTTTTGAGGCGGAAGCCCGTGTTAAGGCCATGTGCGAAAAGCTGCTCGCGAATACGGTGGTAGAAGATTACCGCTTTGAACTGGAGGACTAATTCATGAAATTCGCAGTACTCGTATTTCCCGGTTCCAACTGTGACATCGACTGCTACAAAGCGGTGGAAGATACGATCGGCGAGCCTGTAGATTACGTATGGCATACCGCTACGGATCTTTCCGCTTATGACTGTATTCTCGTGCCCGGCGGTTTCTCTTATGGGGATTATCTCCGCTGCGGAGCCATTTCCCGGTTTGCTCCGGTAATGGCGGAAGTAGCGAAGGCCGCAGAGCAAGGCAAATATATTCTCGGCATCTGCAACGGGTTCCAAATTTTGACCGAAGCGGGTTTACTGCCGGGGACACTGCTGCGCAACATGTCGCTGAAATTCCTCTGTCATGATACGGTGCTGCGCGTTGAGAACAACAGCAACCCGTTTACGACGCAATATGAGGTGGGCGAAGAGATCAAGATTCCGATCGCTCACGGGGAAGGCAACTATTATTGCGATGAAGCTACGCTGGCTGATTTGAAGGCGAATAACCAGATTATTTTCAGATATGTGAACAATCCGAACGGGTCGGTGGAGGATATCGCCGGCATCTCCAACAAAAACGGCAACGTGGTCGGGATGATGCCCCATCCGGAGCGTGCGGTAGACTCGCTGCTGGGGTCCGAAGACGGCAAAAAAATGTTTACTTCGATATTAAAGGCATGGAGGGATCGGCATGAGTCAGCAAGTGTCCGCTAAGGAACCGAACGCGGAGCAAATCGCGGAGCAGCAAATTTACAAACAGATGGGTGTATCGGACAGCGAGTATGAACTGATCTGCGGATTCCTCGGCCGCAAACCGAATTACACGGAAATCGGCGTGTTCAGCGTGATGTGGTCCGAGCATTGTGCTTACAAAAACTCCAAGCCGCTATTGCGCCGCTTCCCTACGGAGGGACCGCGCGTTCTGATGGGACCCGGCGAAGGCGCGGGGATCGTTGACATCGGCGACAATCAGGCGGTTGTATTTAAAATCGAAAGCCATAACCACCCTTCGGCCGTTGAGCCTTATCAAGGCGCGGCTACGGGCGTGGGCGGGATTATCCGTGATATTTTTTCTATGGGCGCAAGACCTGTGGCTCTGCTTAATTCTTTACGGTTCGGAAAATTGGAAAGCGACCGCGTCAAATATTTGTTCGAGCATGTGGTTTCCGGGATTGCCGGTTACGGCAACTGCATCGGCATTCCGACGGTAGGCGGCGAAGTGGTGTTCGATGACAGCTACGACGGCAATCCGCTGGTCAATGCGATGTGCGTCGGGCTGATCGATCACGACAAAATCCAACGCGGTGTAGCCAAAGGCGTCGGCAACCCGGTTTTCTACGTGGGGCCGCCTACGGGCCGCGATGGCATTCACGGCGCGACGTTCGCTTCGGAAGAGCTGACGGAAGAGTCGGAAGCAAAACGGACAGCAGTTCAGGTCGGCGATCCGTTCATGGAGAAGCTGGTCATGGAAGCTTGCCTGGAGCTGATCGATACGGGCATCGTGCTCGGCATTCAGGATATGGGCGCAGCGGGACTTACCTGCTCTAGCGCAGAGATGGCGAGCAAGGCGGGCAATGGCCTGGAGTTGTACCTCGACCAAGTGCCGCAGCGTGAGGAAGGCATGACGGCTTACGAAATGATGCTGTCGGAGTCACAAGAACGGATGTTGTTCGTCGTTGAGCCTAAGGATGAGGCGCAAGCGATGGAGATTTTTGAACGTTGGGGCGTAATTTGCTCCAAAGTCGGTAAAGTCACGGACGATGGCCGCTTGAAGCTGTTCCATCATGGCGAGGTTGTCGGCGATATGCCGGTAACGGCGCTGGTCGACGAATGTCCGATTTATGAAAAACCGTCCGCAGTTCCTGCTTACTATGAGCAAAATGCGGCAGTAGATACTTTGCGTTATGCAGAAGTCAGCGATTTGGGCGCTGCGCTGGATCAAGTGCTGGCGTCGCCATCCGTGTCGAGCAAGGCATGGGTATACAACCAGTATGACTACATGGTTCGCACCAGCACGGCCGTTCGTCCGGGATCGGATGCTGCGGTTGTAACGATTCGCGGAACCCGCAAAGGATTGGCGATGACGACGGATTGCAACGGACGTTTTGTTTATCTGGATCCTGAAGTCGGCGGCAAGATCGCGGTTAGCGAAGCTGCGCGCAACATTGTTTGCTCGGGTGCGGAGCCGCTTGCGATCACGGACAATCTGAACTTCGGAAGTCCTGAGAAGCCGGAAATTTTCTGGCAGATGGAGCGTGCGGTCGACGGGATGGCGGAAGCCTGCCGCGTGCTGGACGCGCCGGTTATCGGCGGTAATGTCAGCTTGTACAATGAAAATGCGAAAGGCGCGATCTATCCGACCCCGGTGGTGGGCATGGTCGGGCTGGTGCATGATACGGATCATATTACGACCCAGGGCTTCAAGGCTGAGGGTGATGTAGTATTCCTGCTGGGCGATACGAAGGGCGAGCTCGGAGGCAGTGAATTCCAAGCTGTTGTGCATGGCGTAACCGAAGGACGTCCTCCGCAGCTTGATCTGGAAGTTGAGAAAAAGCTGCTCGATGCGGTTCTCGGCGCGATCCAATCAGGCTTGGTTCGCTCTGCGCATGATTTGGCCGAAGGCGGCCTGGCTGTAGCGCTGGCGGAATCCTGCATCAGCGGCGGCCTGGGTGCTACCGTGGAACTTAATTCCTCGCTGCGTCCCGATGTGGCCTTGTTCAGTGAATCACAGTCCCGGATTCTGCTCTCGGCATCGAAGGAACAAGCGGAGAAGCTGCAGGACTTCATCGCTTCGCGCGGTGTGCCTGTACAAAGAATCGGAGAGGTGGCCGGCAGCGATCTGGTCATCACTGTAGGCGGAGCTTCCGCCCTGAACAGACCTGTGGAGGGACTCAAGCGGGTCTGGGAGGACACCATTCCATGTCTGATGAAATAATGACGCAACGGTTGTGGACAGGCGATTATTATAACGAAGGCACGGGCCGGAGCGATATTTTCGATACATTAAAAGAAGAGTGCGGCGTATTCGGGGTTTTCGGCCATCCCGAGGCCGCTTCTCTTTCCTACTACGGACTGCATGCCTTGCAGCACCGAGGGGAAGAGAGCGCCGGACTGTGCGTGACGAACGGGGAATCGTTCAACTACCACCGCGGAATGGGACTGGTCAAAGAGGTGTTTGACCGTGATAAGCTGGAATCGCTGGTTGGGGATCGTTCTATCGGGCATGTGCGTTACTCGACAAGCGGCGACAGCCGGCTGACGAATGCGCAGCCGCTGATCTTTAAATACCGCGACGGCGACCTGGCGGTGGCGACGAACGGCAACATCGTGAACGCGCCGAAGATCCGCCGCGAGTTGGAGCAAAGCGGCTCGATCTTTCAGACGACGAGCGATACGGAGGTCATCGCGCATCTGATCGCGCGCTCGCCGAAGGAGTTCGTCGAAGCGGCGAAGGACGCGCTCCGGCAGCTTGTCGGAGGCTTCGCCTTCCTGCTGTTGACGAACGACAAGCTGCTCGTCGCCAGCGATCCGAACGGCTTGCGCCCTCTGACGATGGGACGGCTCGGAGATGCGTACCTGTTCTCGTCGGAGACATGCGCATTCGAGGTGGTCGGCGCAGAATCGATCCGCGATATCCGGCCCGGCGAGCTGCTCGTTCTTGACAAGAACGGCTTGCGAGAGGAGCGGTACGCCGCCCCTGAACGGAAAGCGTTGTGCGCGATGGAGTACATTTACTTTTCCCGTCCGGACAGTGATCTGAACGGCTCTAACCTGCACGCTTCGCGCAAGCGGATGGGGCAGGTGATGGCGCAGGAATCTTTCGTGGACGCCGACGTCGTAACCGGCGTGCCCGATTCCAGCATCTCCGCCGCCATCGGCTATGCGGAGCAGACCGGCATTCCTTACGAGCTCGGTCTGATCAAGAACAAATATACCGGCCGGACGTTCATCCAGCCGAGCCAGGAGCTGCGCGAGCAGGGCGTGAAGATGAAGCTGAGCGCCGTCCGCCGCGTGGTGGAAGGCAAGCGCGTCGTCATGATCGACGACTCGATCGTTCGCGGCACGACGTCGCGGCGCATCGTAAATCTGCTGCGTGATGCCGGAGCGACCGAGGTGCATGTGCGCATCACTTCACCGCCGTTCAAGAACCCGTGCTTCTACGGGATCGACACGCCGGATCGCGGCGAGCTGATCGCCTCCGCCAAGTCGGTTGAGGAAATTTGCAAGGAGATCAACGCGGATTCGCTGCAATTTTTGACGCCGGAAGGGCTGATTCGTGCCGTCGGCGGCGACAATCAGGACGACTATAAAGGCGGTCTGTGCATGGCCTGCTTCGACAACGATTATCCGACTAGGACCGATTTCGACGGCGAAGAGAAATTTGGCTGTACCTGCTGATTTTTCACGGGCTATGTATTTTATGGGATGAAATAATATGAATTTTGGAGAGGCAGTGAGCAGGAATCTCAGTCGGCTAATGGCTATGTTATGTAGCTGAGAACTAACTGTATTTCCTGCAGCTAATCTCCTTGTTTTTGATAGTAAATGTAGAATAACTGTATTTTCTCCAGTTAATTTAGGGCTTTTTGCCTCGGATAGAGTTTTTCTAGCAAATTAACTGCAGGTTTTCCAGTTAATTAAGGGGACGAAGCGTTTACTAGCGAATTAACTGCAGGTTTTCCTGTTAATTAAGCCGTTAGAAGCGAACCTGGCACAATGCGTTCCAGGTTTCCCTGTTCCTCAGCGTTACAACGTGTACGGTTGCAAGGGTTGAAGGTTGAACGAGTCCAATAAATCCATTACAAGGAGTGTGTCCCTACGTGTCTGAAGCTTACAAAAACGCCGGTGTGGATATCGCGGCAGGCAATGAAGCGGTAGAGCGGATGAAAAAGCACGTCAAACGGACGTTCCGTCCGGAGGTTATGACCGATTTGGGCGGTTTCGGGGCTTTGTTCGGGCTGAACAAAGACAAATATGAGGAGCCTGTGCTGGTGTCGGGAACCGACGGCGTAGGTACGAAGCTGAAAATCGCGTTCGCGATGGATAAGCACGATACGATCGGGATCGACGCGGTCGCGATGTGCGTAAACGACATCGTTGTGCAAGGGGCGGAGCCGTTGTTCTTCCTCGATTATCTGGCTTGCGATAAAGTTGTGCCCGAGAAGATTGAGTCGATCGTGGCCGGGATTGCCGAAGGATGCCATGAATCGGGCTGTGCCCTGATCGGTGGCGAAACGGCGGAAATGCCGGGCATGTACAGCGAAGGCGAATACGATATTGCCGGATTTACAGTCGGCGTTGTCGACAAGAGCAAAATCGTCAATGGCAGCACGATTGCAGCCGGCGATACGGTGATCGGCTTAGCGTCGAGCGGCGTGCATAGCAACGGTTTCTCGCTGGTGCGGAAGCTGCTGCTGGAGCAAGCCGGCTACGGGCTGCAGGATAGCTTACCGGAGCTCGGCGGCGAAGTGCTCGGCGACGTGCTGCTGACACCGACCAAGCTATATGTAAAGCCGGTGCTTGGCTTGCTGGAGCAGGTTAAGGTCAAAGGGATGGCCCACATTACCGGCGGCGGGTTCATCGAGAACATTCCGCGCGTTCTGCCGGAAGGGGTAAATGCTGAAATCGACTACGGCTCATGGCCGATTTTGCCGATCTTCTCGCTGCTTCAGCAAAAGGGCAATGTCAGCAACCGAGATATGTTTACGACTTTTAATATGGGCATCGGACTTGTTATCGTGGTATCGGAGCAGGATGCCGAGGCATCGCTTTCCGCACTTCGCACCGCAGGAGAAACTCCTTATGTGATCGGGCGTGTAACCTCCGGCGAAGGCATCGTTACGTTTAAGGGAGCGGAAGTGTAATGGCGTCCTCTTCCTCCTGCCGGATCGCGGTGTTTGCTTCCGGCCAGGGAACCAATTTTCAAGCGCTGGCGGATGCTTCGCGTGCAGGAGAACTTGGCTCTGCGGAAATCGTCCTGCTCGTTTGTGACAAGCCGCAGGCTCCCGTTGTGGAGCGTGCGCGGCAGGCGGGCGTGGATACTTATCTGTTTACGCCTAAGGAATATGCCCGCCGTGAAGATTACGAAGCAGAGATCGTAGCCGAACTAGAGAAGCATCAGGTCGATCTTATTGTGCTAGCCGGATATATGCGGCTCCTTACGTCGGTTCTCCTAGAACCTTATGCCGGGAAAATGATTAACATCCATCCTTCGCTGCTGCCGGCTTTCCCAGGCAAAGATGCGATCGGGCAGGCATGGGACTACGGCGTGAAGGTAACCGGGGTTACCGTGCATTTGGTCGATGGGGGCATGGATACGGGCGCGGTTGTGGCGCAAGAGGCGGTACCGGTACTGCCGGATGACAATATTCAGACCTTGGAAGACAGAATTCACCAAGCGGAAAAAGAGCTGTATCCGCAGGTTGTGTCATGGTTTGCGAGTGGACGAGTGATTGTGGATGGCAGGAAAGTCACTATACGACAGTAGAATACAGCGTTTTGTTGTATGAGCGAAAAACCTTATGGTTCAGCATAGAGCAATGGAACGGCAGAGCGGCAAAGCTGCGTCGAGAAGTGTTTGCGCACTTTTGACAAGCTGCCGCAGTTGATCTGCCGGAATGCGAAAGAAGTCTTTTTCAGCCGGATTAGTTGGAGAGGTTTCGATATTTCCCGAGAAATATCGGGGTCAATATTCGTCATTATTAAGGGGGAGCCAATCGTGGGAATCAAAAGAGCGCTCGTTAGCGTATCGGACAAAACAGGCATCGTGGAATTCTGCCGCGAGCTGTCACAGCTTGGTGTGGAGATCATTTCGACAGGAGGCACGAAGAATCTCTTGTCGAAGGAGGGAGTTCCGGTGATCGGGATTTCCGATGTTACGGGCTTTCCGGAAATTTTGGATGGTCGCGTCAAAACATTGCATCCGGCCGTTCACAGCGGCCTGCTTGCCGTTCGCGACAGCGCGGAGCATCAGGCTCAAATGAAGGAGCTGGGACTGGATTACATTGACCTGGTCGTCGTAAACCTGTATCCATTCCAAGAGACGATCGCCAAGCCCGATGTGACATACGAGGACGCAATCGAGAACATCGACATCGGCGGACCGACCATGCTGCGTTCGGCTGCCAAAAACCATGCTTTTGTCAGCGTGGTTGTCGATTCGGCCGATTACGGCACTGTATTGGAAGAAGTTCGTTCAGGCGGAGATACGACGCTGGAAACTCGTAAACGGTTGGCGGCGAAAGTGTTCCGTCATACATCGGCTTACGACGCGCTCATCTCCGATTATTTGTCGAACGTGACCGGAGATCCGCTGCCTGAGCGTTACACGGTAACCTATGAGAAAATCCAGGACCTCCGCTACGGCGAAAACCCGCATCAAAAAGCGGCGTTCTACCGCAAGCCGCTGGCTGCGGCGGATACGTTGACGACAGCCGAGCAGCTCCATGGCAAAGAATTGTCGTACAACAATATCAATGACGCAAATGCAGCGTTGCAAATCGTGAAGGAATTTGAAGAACCGGCCGTCGTAGCCGTAAAACATATGAACCCTTCCGGCGTAGGTGTCGGCGAGAGCATCTATGAAGCTTATCGCAAGGCGTATGATGCCGATCCGGTATCGATCTTTGGCGGAATTGTCGCGGCCAACCGGATTATTGACGAAGCAACTGCGATGCTGATGAAAGAGATTTTCCTTGAAATCATTCTGGCGCCAGGATTTACGGCGGAAGCGCTGGAACTGTTGACGAAAAAGAAAAACATTCGCTTGCTTAAGCTCGGCAGTTTAGAGTCGGCGGGCAGCCGGAACAGCCAGCTCGTCGTTACTTCGATTGAAGGCGGCATGGTTGTTCAAGAGAGCGATGTTCACTCCTTGACCGAAAGTGATCTGCAGGTCGTAACGGATCGTAAACCGACAGAAGCGGAATTGAAACAGCTGTTGTTCGGCTGGAAAGTAGTTAAGCATGTGAAATCCAACGCCATCGTGCTGGCGAAGGATGACATGACGGTCGGCGTCGGGGCCGGTCAAATGAACCGGGTCGGATCGGCGAAGATCGCCATCGAGCAAGCGGGAGACAAATCCAAAGGCAGCGTGCTTGCTTCCGACGCGTTCTTCCCGATGGGCGATACGCTGGAGATCGCCGCAAAGGCCGGAATCACGGCGGTTATTCAGCCAGGCGGCTCCGTTAAGGACGAGGAATCGATCAAAGTGGCTAATGAATATGGTATTGCCATGGTATTCACCGGCGTAAGACATTTCAAACATTAAGCTAAGGCCTGGACGGCAGGACCGCTGCGGCGGCCCTGTCGTTTTTCGTGTCGTTTCGTTGGACGAAGAGGAGATTGCACTTTGCGTAACGGACACCACGGCCGTTATGGAGACGGAAATCACAGTTTTCCTAACCTAACGGACATGGGAGCTCTTATTTTCCTGATTCGGCAGTAAAGTAGGCGCTAATTAAGGGAATAAGTGCTGTGGTGTCCGTTAAAATCAGAAATGAGCCATTTTAGGCGATTTAACGTCTCCTGTGTCCGTTAGACGAGGCAAGCACGCTTAGAGCGGCTAAGCACAACCAAGAACACCAAGAGCACCTGTAGCACCGGAAATGTATACATTAAGGAGGAAATGTTGGATGGATATTTTAGTTATCGGCGGCGGCGGACGCGAGCATGCGATCTGTTGGTCTTTGGCCAAGAGTCCTAAAGCTGGCGTTATCTATTGTGCACCAGGAAATGCGGGGATCGGGCAAATTGCGGAGCTGGCTCCGATTCAGGTTCATGAATTCGACCGGCTGACGGAGTTTGCGATGGAGAAGAAGGTTGGATTGGTCGTCGTAGGACCGGATGATCCACTAGTGGACGGAATTGTCGACGCTTTCGAAGCAAAAGGCATACCGGTGTTCGGACCGCGGAAAAATGCAGCGCTGATCGAGGGCAGTAAAACCTTTATGAAGGATTTGTTGAAAAAATATCAAATTCCGACCGCAGCCTATGAGAAGTTTGACGATTACGAAGCGGCGCTGTCTTATTTGCAAGCCCAGCCTGTGCCGATCGTCATTAAGGCGGACGGCTTGGCCGCAGGGAAAGGCGTAACTGTCGCTTTTACCCGGGAAGAAGCGGAGCTCGCTTTGAAGCAGATCATGGTAGACAAAGTGTTCGGCGAGTCGGGAAGCCAGGTCGTGATCGAGGAGTTCCTGGCGGGACAGGAAATGTCGATCCTGTCGTTCGTGGACGGGGAGACGGTACGCCCGATGGCGGCTGCTCAAGATCATAAGCAGGTTTATGACGGCGATAAGGGGCCGAATACGGGCGGCATGGGCACCTATTCGCCGCTTCCTCACATCGCGGACAGCATTATCGAAGAAGCGCTCGAAACGATCATCAAACCGACCGCGAAGGCGATGGTTCAGGAAGGACGTCCATTCCGGGGCGTTCTGTTTGCAGGATTGATGATCGCGCCGGACGGCAAGCCGAAGACGATCGAATTTAACGCACGCTTCGGCGACCCGGAGACTCAGGTAGTTCTGCCGCGGCTGAAGAGCGATTTGCTGGAGATTTTTTTGGCGGCGGTTAATGGAACGTTGGCTGATGTGGAGATCGAATGGAGCGAGGAAGCGGCCGTTTGCGTCATTTTGGCCTCCGGCGGATACCCGGCGTCTTATCCGAAAGGCTTGCCGATTCACGGGCTCGACCAGGTTTCGGAGAAGGACGCGCTCGTCTTCCATGCGGGCACCGCCAAGGGCGAGGCTGGCGAGTTGGTGACGAGCGGCGGACGCGTCCTTGGCGTCGTTGGGCTCGGAAAGGATATTGCCGAGGCACGCGATAAAGCTTACACCGCAGCGGACAGAATTTCGTTCGAAGGGAAGCAAAACCGCACGGACATCGCTGCGAAGGCCTTGGTATAATCAATTATAGAGGTTGTTCAAACAAGTCATCTTTCCACGACGAAGGGGATCATGAAGCGGATTCGACGTCGAATCTTGAATTCAGCCGGGCCTTCCGTTGCTCACGTACCTCAAGTACGCTCCGCTACTCGGTCCCTAGCTTCATCCAACCTTCTCGGTCCTGAAAACCTGACTTTTTGAACTCGTAATTATAGCGAAACGTCCATTCTGGCCGTCCCTCAGCGGGCGGTCTTTATTTTTGCACTTCAGATCAAAAGCCTCGAAAATGATCGTGATACATTGTTCATGAAAGGAGAGCTGCGGGAGATGTACGAATGGAACGAGATGGTGCAACGAATGATTGACTGGGTTGACGAACATCTGGAGGAGACGCCTTCGCTGCTTACAATGTCGCAGCAATTGGGTTACTCGCCGCATTATTGCACAAAACAGTTTCATGCACTGACGGGGATGACGCTTCGGGATTATGTCCGGATGCGCCGGATCAGCCGTGTCGCCTTGGAGCTCCGCGATACGGACAAACGGGTGCTCGACATTGCCATCGGATGCGGCTTTTCGTCGCAGGAAGCGATGACTCGTGCGTTCGTCAAAGCGTTCGGCATTACGCCGGGCGCCTACCGGAAATCAAAGCGTCCCATCAAGCTGGCCGTCCGGCAGGAAGTCTTCTCTCCTTATCATTTCGCGATGAAGGAGCAATGGAACATGAATTTAAAATCCGCTATCCAGCATATCGAGGTTAAGGTAGAGCATATTCCGGCCCACCAATTTATCGGAATTCGGGACAAGGAAGTATCAAACTACGGCTCGTTCTGGGCAAACGGGCATGACTGCGACGAGATTTGCGGGACTCTGGAAAGCATGTCCGGCCGTACGTTGATCGGTCAGTTGGGCCAGACGGCGGGATGGTTTTATGAAAACGGGAAGAAAGGCTATTTATATGGAATTCCCGTCCCCGTAGAAGATACGGGCGTGATTCCGGACGGGATGGAGTGCAGGCTGATTCCGGCCTCCGAATACCTGGTGTTTTTTCATCCTCCTTATGATTATTTGAAGGACAATTGGCCCGTGATGCAGGCGGTGGAAGCGCTGGCGTGGAATTTCGACCCCGCATCCCTCGGATATGCATGGGACAAAGACGATAAGCAGGATTATCAGCGGCATTTTCCGGAAGGGTATGGCTATGCGGTTCTGAGACCGGTGAAAAGAATCTGAGATTGAAACGCAAGAGACTGTCCGGGTGCGCCCGGGCGGTCTTTTCCGTTTTGGATAAACGATCCGGCCCGGGAGATACTATGCAGGAGGAGGCGATCTATAGTGAGTAATGAGAAAAAGGACATGCTTCCGGTTTCCCGTGAAATCGTGGAGGTCGAAGGCGTATATACTGATGAACTCGGTCGAGAGAACTATCTGCAAAAGGGAGAAGAGTTTCCCGCCGATCTTGTGCTGGGCGAAACGGAGTGGAAGTTGACCGAGATCGCCCATGTCAATAAGACGGAAGTACAACCTAAACCAAGTATGGTTGCTAAAAAGAGCTCAAAGTAAGTGCAGTGCCCTTTGGTCCACGCTGATCCGCAGCCGGCCAAGGGGCGTTTGTATGTTTTTTACAATACCAAGGATATTATGAAGATACCTCTTGAACCTCGGGCGATTCAGGTGTACCTTTAAAAGAATGAGAGAATCGAGTTGGAAGGAGATAGAGATGAGTCAAACGAAAAGCCATACGGTAGGAATGGAAGATATCATTCGTGCGCACCATGTTCTAAAGGAAGTGGTTAGACGCACGCCGCTGCAACTGGACCCGACTCTGTCGGCTAAATATGATTGTAAAGTTTATTTGAAACGGGAGGATTTGCAGGTTGTCCGCTCGTTTAAAATACGCGGCGCGTACAATATGATTCGCAGCCTCGGTAAAGAGGAGCTTGAGAAAGGCATCGTCTGCGCGAGTGCGGGAAACCATGCTCAAGGAGTAGCCTTTTCGTGCAACGCGCTCGGTATCCAAGGTAAAATCTTCATGCCGAGCACTACGCCGAACCAGAAGATCAAGCAGGTAAAAAGATTCGGCGGCTCGTCGGTAGAAGTTATTCTTACCGGAGATACGTATGACGATGCTTTTGCGGAAGCGATGAAGGCATGCAATGAAGGCGGGATGACGTTCATTCATCCGTTTGACGACCCGAAGATTGTTGCTGGTAACGGAACGATTGCCATGGAAATCATGGAGAGCCTGGATACCCCGGCGGATTATGTATTCGTAACGATCGGCGGCGGCGGACTTGTTTCCGGGGTGGGTACTTACCTGAAAGCGATGAGCCCGGAAACCAAGCTGATCGGCGTGGAGCCGTCCGGAGCGGCCTCCATGTCGGAAGCCATCCAACGCAAGCAAGTGGTTACGCTGGACACCATCGACAAGTTCGTCGATGGGGCGGCGGTGAAGCGCGTCGGCGATCTGAATTATGAAATTTCCTCCCGACTGCTGGATGATATCGTCAAAGTCCCGGAGGGGAAGGCGTGTACAACGATTCTTGAACTTTACAACGACAGCGCGATTGTGGTAGAGCCAGCGGGTGTGCTACCGGTGTCGGCGCTCGACATGTACCGCGATGAGATTCGCGGTAAAACTGTAGTCTGCATCATCAGCGGGGGCAACAACGATATCGACCGGATGCAGGAAATGAAGGAGCGTTCCCTGATCTACGAAGGATTGAAGCATTATTTCTTGATCAATTTCCCGCAGCGGGCGGGCGCGCTTCGCGAGTTCTTGGAGCAGGTGCTTGGACCGAATGACGATATCGCTCGTTTTGAATACACCAAGAAGCACAATAAAGAGAACGGTCCGGCTCTCGTCGGGATCGAGCTCAGTGATAAGGAAGATTACCAGGGGCTTATCGAACGGATGGAGGCCAAAGGCATACCTTATACGGAGTTAAACCGTGATCTGAACTTGTTTAATTTACTGATTTGAGTTTGGGAACCTGCATAGTCCCGGCAGTCCGCTTTGGCGGATTAGCCGGGGTTTTTTTTATATGATGCTAACTCGGCCCCAAGGTAGACAAAAAAAGTGTCCACTCATGATTCCCAATAAAAGGCGTCGATTCTCCCGGGCGGAAGCCTCTTTTCACAAGATCTGAGATAGAGGCTTTACAATACCAATAAACTAGTGTACTATTCAACTATGACACTAGTACGTAATAAAAATAAGGAGTGATCTTAATGAAAGAACCTTTAGAGAAAGGCAAAGCGGACAGCACGGCTGTGCTTTCTGTCAAAGGAGTGACCAAACGAATCAAGAACAGAAATATCGTCGATAAGCTTTCTTTTGACATACACAAAGGAGAAATCGTTGGATTGCTCGGGCCAAACGGAGCGGGGAAAACGACCACCATCCGGATGATCGTCGGTTTAATCGGAATGACGGAAGGCGATGTGCTCGTCAAAGGGATCAGCGTCCGGAAGGATTTTACGGGAGCCATTGCCCATATGGGCGGGATCATTGAAAACCCGGAGTTCTATCCCTATATGACCGGTTACGATAATCTCAAGCAGTATCAGCGGATGATGGAAGGAATTACGGAGGAACGGATCCGTACGGTAGTAAAGCTGGTCGGACTTGAGAACGCGATGAAGAAAAAAGTGAAGGCTTATTCTCTCGGGATGCGGCAGCGTTTAGGAATAGCTCAAGCCTTGCTGCATGATCCTTCGATTCTCATTCTGGATGAGCCGACCAACGGCCTTGATCCGGCAGGGATACGCGAAATGCGCGATTATCTCAAACGGATTGCGAACGAAGAGGGAATCGCGGTGCTCGTCTCCAGCCACTTGCTGTCGGAGATGGAGCTGATGTGCAGTCGGGTCGTAGTCATTCAGGAAGGCAAGCTGGTCACGGTTCGAAATCTCGGAGGCTCGGGCGGAGAAACTGCGAAGGCGGAACGAGTGAACGTAACCTTCCGGGTGGATGACGCCGGTAAGACGAAGGCGCGGCTGGAACGGATGGAGGAAATTACGGTATTAAACGTGTCGGAGGAGAAGAACGAAGTGACAGTTTCAGTCCGGGACGCTTACATTCCGCGGGTGGTTGGAGCGCTTGGTGCCGATGGAATCGCATTGTACCGGATTGAGGAGATTAAGGAATCACTGGAAGACGAGTTTTTGAAATGGACGGGAGGGAACCGCATTGCTTAGTTTTGGAAAATTAGTGACGAATGAATGGTTGAAAATGTACAAGAAACGCAGCTTCTTTATTCCTTACGCAGCTATCGCCGTTGTTGTCGTGATGATCGCTTATTTGATGAAGAACTTCGGCTCGCAGGACGGGATGCCTACAGGCCTCGAATTTATGGTCGGCGTGTTCTCCGAAAATGGCATGGGACAGCTGCTTACGTTTCTGGCAATCATCGGGACGGCCGGTTCCGTAGCGAAGGAACACAGCTTGGGGACGATCAAGCTCCTCCTGATCCGGGCGCAGAGCCGCAGCAAAATACTTGCTTCCAAATATGTGTCCGTGCTGGTTTATATTTTGTCCCTATCTCTATTCGCGGGTATCTTTTCGCTTCTCGTTGGAGGAATGCTGTTCGGCCTTCAGGCCGGGGAGTACGGATGGGTGGATGTTCTTCTCACTGCGGCGGTTCAACTGGCGTATAGTCTGATTTATGTTACGGTAACGTTTATGATCGGCGTCTTAACCCGTTCTACCGGAGCAACGATTGGAGTCGGCATGCTTCTGGTTCTGATCGAAAGCCTGGTCGTCGGTTTATTATCAAGATATGACATCATCAAGTACGTCCTTTTCACAAACGTGAACTTGTCGGTATATATGGAAGGCGGCACTCCGCCGGTTCAAGGCATGACGCTGACGTTCTCGCTGATCGTGCTTGCCGTATATCTGGTCTTGTTTCTTGGAGCAAGCTTTGTTACGTTTAAAAAACGGGATGTTGCTTAAAACGCGTGTTCAAAAAGTCAGGTTTTCAGGATCGAGGCGTATGCTTCCGAAGTGCGTTTTTATAAAACGCTTTAGGTTGGATGAAGTTAGGGACTGAGTAGCGGAGCTAAACGTTTTCGTAGAAAACGACTTCGTAAGCATTTGCTCGTGGGGTACGTGAGCAACGGAAGGCCCGGCTGAATTCAAGATTCGACGTCGAATCCGCTTCATGATCTGCTTCGTCATGGGAAGATGACTTTTTGAATGACCTCTTAAAATACGGCCTGATCAGCGGCGGAAAGGAAGGGCCAGATGTGACTATGGAATTCGACAATAATCTGCCGATTTACATTCAAATTATGAATTATATCAAACGGGAGATCGTGACCGGAAAAATGAAGGCCGGGGACAAGATTCTCTCCGTGCGTGAACTTGCAGCCGAGCTGCAAATCAATCCGAATACGGTGCAACGCACTTTTCAGGAATTGGAGCGTGAAGGCGTAGTGGAGACGAGACGCGGTCTTGGAAGATACGTGACAAGTGAGGAAGAGAAAATTATGTCGATCAAAAAAGAAATGGCCGGCGATTTGCTGGAAAGATTCATTAACGGAATGCAGGAGCTGGGGTTTACGGACCAGGATATCACGGCGATCGTCGCGGAAGCCGTTAAGCCGGAGGAACGGCGATAACCAGAACGTCAAAGGAGAGACGCGAGTGATGGTAGATAAATTAATGAAGTTTGAAGGAGTATCGAAATCATACCGTTCGAAACCGGCGTTAAACAACGTTTCGTTCGGCGTGGACTCCGGTAAAATTATCGGTCTGCTTGGCACGAACGGCAGCGGGAAAAGCACGCTGATGAAAATTGCCGCCGGATTGATACCGGCCTCGAGTGGAAGCGTCAGCGTGCTGGGGGCTCCGGTCGGACTCGGCACCAAATCGGCCGTATCCTTCATGCCGGACCGTCCCTTGACGGAGTCTTGGATGAAGGTGCGGGACGCGGTTGGGTTCTACCGCGATTTCTATTCCGATTTTGATGAGGAAAAGGCAAAGAAAATGCTGGATTTTATGAATTTGAAGGATACGGACCGGGTAAGCTCCCTGTCCAAAGGGATGAACGAACGCCTGCAGCTGACGCTAGCGCTGTCCCGCCAGGCCAAGCTATACCTGCTGGATGAACCGATCGGCGGAGTCGATCCGGTGGCCCGGGCGAAAATTCTTGACGCTATCGTTGAATTTTATAGCGAGGACAGCAGTTTGGTCATTTCAACCCACCTTGTCCGGGATATTGAACGGATTTTTGATGAAGTAATTTTCATCCGAAACGGCGAGATCGTTCTGCAGGAGGAAGTGGAGGATATACGGCTTAAGCACGGAAAAAGCGTGGACGACATGTTCAAAGAGGTGTTTGCGGAATGATGAAATTGCTAAAATACGATTGGAAGCGGAATGCCAATACCTTTCTGGGAATGGTCGCCATTTTGGCAATTGCCGAATTATTAATCACATGGTTCGGGATTACGCGAAATTGGGCAACGGAGATAACCGTCGTTTTAATTGTTATTCTCTATGCTTCTGCGGGGATTTTCGTCATTGTCCTCGGCAGCAAAACGTTCGATCACAATATTAAGGCTTACCACCGCAGGTTATTGCCGGTGCATCCGGTCTGGTCGGTCATTTCTTCGTTCTTGCTCTGCTGGATATTTATCCTTACCGTGTTGGCGATCATGGCCGTCCATGGACTTGTGTATCTGAATATTGCGACATTGCCAGGGTTCAACGGATTGAACGGAGAAATTATAAAAGATATTGTCGTCATTTTTCTGCTCGGGGTATGGCAGTACAGCTTGTTTATTATAATGATTTTTCTGGCGATTGCGATCGGCGCAGCTATAAGTATTCGCGGCAAGGGTGGAACTTGGGTCGGAATTTTGACTTTCTTCGTCATTCAATATGTGATCGGCGTGATAGAGAAAGCTCTGTTCGGCGCCGAGTTCGGAGTTTTTTCGGTAGGCATATTCTCAGCTGAAACCGGTTCGGGGGAAATGAGCGCGGAATTTTCCTCCGAGAATATGTTCGGACTGCATTGGGGTGCTTTTGCGGTCGAAGCCGTATTCATGGGGCTGATGGTTTGGTTGATTTCTTATTTGATTAATCGAAAAATGGAAATCTAAAAATCGCAAAATTCAATAAAGGCCGGCCGAAGCATGCGTATGGAGCATGTCCCGGTCCGGCCTTTATTTTGCTTATGATTTGGTCCGTCGTCCGAAAATGAATTTTTGCCCGAGAATCCCGATGACGAAGATGATTAAGCTATCCCAAGGCGACACGGTAAAGGATGGCATGATCCGGCCCAAAAGCAATCCGATGGCGACCAGGCCGACGGCAACGGCAAGGTACACGCCTAACGCTTTCGGATCAAATTTGCGCGATCGGGCGGCGGTTTGCTCCTGCTCGCTCTTTCTGGAGCCGGGGCCGAGAAAACGGGTGACCAATTCCATTAATACGATGGAAAGTGCGGCAATAAGAAGGAGCGAAGCGCTGCTGATCAGGGTATATTCCAGCTCTCCGCCAAACCATTTGCTGAAGAAGCCGGTGATCATGTAAATAAAGAAGACCCAGGTTAAAGCAACCCATGGGATCATCGTATAGTATTTGATTTTATCTTTGGTGCTCCGCGGTTTACGCATATTGACATCATCCACAAGCTGTTCGCAGTAGGCGGCTGCGTCGGTTCCGAATAGCTCTGCGGCGGTAATGCCTTTGTCCTGATTCTTGATGATTTGTCTGGCCAAGCCCAACAGTACTTCTTCTCCCTTTGCTTCCGTCAAAGAACTCGAACCGGATCGGATGTACATGACCATTTCCCCAAAATAGGCTTCGTTAGCCGGGGTCATTCGTTGTCTTAATGTTTTAGTTTCATGAATCATCTCATGAATGTACAATGATTTCCTCTCCTCCCAACCTGTGCAAATCCTGATTGATTCTCCCATTTTGCTTTTAATTTACCGATTTTCTCCAGTAGTATACTGCAAATTTTGTCACTTCCGCAAGGGCCTACGGAAATGGCTATACCTTACCGTTCGGATAATTCCATGTATGACCGGAGAATCAGTAACCAAGGTTGTCTATTTTTTGAACAAGGAATAAAAAGACTCCGGCTCCGCCGAAACTACAGCAAAAGATAAAGGAGGTAATGGACGAATGGGCAAATACGAATCTGAACTGACCCGAAGATTTTTGTTGAACAGTCATTCCCGGGGAAGCCTGGAGGAAGTGGTGAGTGAAGAGGAGGCCGTGGACTCCGTCAATGATCAAGGGATGTCGATGGACGCGGGTCGTCCTGAGGACAGCCTCTTTACAAATCAATGGGAGGGAACCGAACAAACCCGGATGTACTTTATCCAGTCCTATGAGTGAGGAAAGGATTGACACTCCAGAGCAGCGGTGCTAAGATGAGTTTAATATCAATTCATATTAAACTCATCGGATTAATATAACATTAATTAATTCTCAATTAGCATTGCGGACGGAGGGACTGGACATGGAACGGCAGATTACGATCCATCACGGGGAAGAACAGATTGCGGCAAGCATTCATTATGCGGCTCAGGACAAGAAAACAGGACGGTGCAAGGACCGGGTTCCGCTCGTTGTCATCTGCCACGGCTTCGTCGGTAGCCGGATCGGAGTGGACCGGCTCTTCGTCAAGACTGCGCGGGACCTGGCGAATGAGGGCTACCTCGTCGTCCGATTCGACTACATTGGATGCGGGGAGAGCAGCGGCGAATACGGACGGGAAGGGATCGATTCGATGATCGCGCAGACAAGGGCGGTGCTTGATTACGCCCTTTCCATCGGCGATATCGATCCGACCCGGGTAACCTTGATCGGCCATAGTCTTGGCGGAGCGGTCGCATTGCTTACGGCAGCGCGGGACCGGCGGGTCAAGAACCTGATCCTTTGGTCCGCAGTCGGGTATCCGTTCAGCGATATTGTTAAAATTACCGGACGCAAGGTGTATGATGAGGCAATTAAGCATGGCACTGCCGATTATTTGGGATATGGCTTAAGCCCTGTGTTTTTCGAATCACTCGGCACCTATCAGCCGTTTCAGGAAGCGGTCAAATTTACGGGAGACGTGCTGGTCATCCATGGTACATCCGATGATACCATCCCGGCCGATTATGCGTTCCTCTATCAGAAAGTGTTCTGGATGCGTCAGGAAGGCCGCTGCGACAAAGAGATTATTTTTCAGGCGGATCACACGTATTCTTCCGGAGAAACCCGGGAACAACTGCTTCGGAAAACGAGAGAATGGCTTGGCGGTTTGGAAGCCGCGAACAGCAATTGGCAGCATTGGATGATCTGAGCGTTCGCGTATGACGTGAGAAATGAAAAAGTTAGACGGTTTTTTCCGTGAAAGTGGTAAATGGCTTCCTTTAGGGATAAAATGGAAGTATACCATTCGCTTTGACGGGAGGCCGGATAAATGGCTCAGCCTGCATTGTTTATAGCCCATGGGTCCCCGACCCTGGCTATCGGAAACGATGATTACATTGATTTTCTTCGGCAGTTGGGACAGAAGACGCTGAAACGCCCGCGGGCGGTCGTTATTTTCTCGGCGCATTGGGATTCCTCCGTCCAGCTTCTCACTGAAGACGAAACTCATGCTACGATTCACGATTATTACGGCTTTCCGGAAGAAATGTACAGCATTCGCTATCCGGCTCCCGGCCAACCGGAACTGAGCAAGGAAATCGGTGCATTGTTTGGCTCTTGCAATCTGCCATTCCGGCCCGTCTCGGGCAGAGGTCTAGACCATGGGGCATGGGTCGTACTGCGCGCCATGTTTCCGGATGCAGACATACCCGTAGTGGAACTCTCCGTAGATTCGAAACGTTCGCCTTCCGAACAATATGCCATCGGTAAAATGCTCGCTGGTCTGCGCGATGAAGATGTACTAGTCATCGGCAGCGGCGGGCTTGTTCACAATTTGCGTCTCCTGGATCGCGAGGGAGCGGCCCCGGCGTCCTGGGCCGTTCTTTTTGACGACTGGATTGGGGAACAGCTGGGGAAATGGAATCTTCGTTCCTTGTTTGAATACGAGAAAAAGGCTCCCCATGTAAGGGAAGCCGTTCCGTCTTATGCCACGGAGCATTTCGCCCCGCTCTTCTATGCCATGGGAGCCGCGGATCATGACCGCAAGGCCCTTAAATTGTATCAAGGCTATGAGTATGGCAGCCTCAGCCTGAACTGTTGGAGGTTCGGCAGCCTGGAGTAAAGGGCCGATCCAATTGGCCCTTTACTTACCTTACCGGTTGCCGGGGAAAGTGCCGGTAACGCGTTTGCGGCCAAACACCCGCCGCAAATAAGGGAGTACATAATAGTCGAGCCCGATCCGACCGGCGTTCGCACCCGCAACGGCAATGAAAATTTGCAGCAGAAGCAGCTGCGGATTCGTACTTACCGTTCCCGAGAACAAGAACGCGAAGTTCATGATCATGCCAAACAAGGCCGCCGCCCAAGTGAATAGGCCCAGTATCAAGCCAAGTCCGACCAGTACTTCGCCTACGGGGACCAGCACATTAAACAGTCCTACGCCAGGCAGGGCGAAATGCTCGAGAAACGAAGCCCACCACCCTTGGACGGCGGGATGTTCACCGCCGCTCTTATCGATCGCTGCGGTCAGAAAGCCTTTGGCGTCGAAACCGCCGGTCAGTTTACCCCAGCCTGAAGTCAACCACTCGAATCCCACATAGATCCGGATCACGGCGAGCAGCCATGAAGCGATCACATTATTCCTCAACCAATGAACAAACATTTGGACATCTCCTCCTTTTCTTATAACTACACTATAATTAAAATTTGTAATAAATGCCCGACATTTCTTGCCAATCTCGTACAATTGTTCTTTTCGCCATGACTTTATTCGACGTATAATGGAGGTAATACATAGTTATACGGAGGAATCATGAAATTATCCATCACGAGAACCAGGTTTATTTTCCTGGTGTTGTTGGCAGGCTTGTTGTTTCTTGCAGGCTGCGGTCAGAAGCAAGGGGGCTCGCTTCCCGAGGACGAGTCTACAGTACCGGTTGTCAGTGAAAATAATGAGCCATCCGGCGAGCCTGCGGAAACCGAAGGCTCCGCGTTTACGGCTCCGCTAACGGGCATGCCGCTGGTTGAACCCTTGACCCGGCGTCCATTGGCGGTCATGGTGAATAATGCCCCGGCCGCAAGGCCCCAATCCGGCCTGTCAGGCGTCGATATCGTCTATGAAGTTCTGGCCGAGGGCGGGGTGACACGGCTGGTGTCGATCTTTCACAGCAATGCGGATGAGGCTAAAATCGGACCCATTCGCAGTATTCGCCCGTACATGATCGAGCTTGGCGAGAGTTATCACGGAGTTTTGGTACATGCAGGGGCGAGCAACGACGCTTATGCCGTGCTTCAGCGCCAGCATAAGGAGGATCTGGACGAGATCACGAATGCGGGAGCCTATTTCTGGCGGGATAAATCGCGGAAAGCGCCGCACAATTTATACTCCAATGTGGAGAAGCTGCTGGAGGGCGCGGCCAAACGGGGATACGCCACCGAAGATACGGAGGTTCCCGGCTATACGTTCCGGGGCAAGGACGACCCGATTGAAGGGGAACCGGTGGGATCGATAGAGATCAAGTTCCAATTGGACAACTACAAGGTGACTTATGAGTACGATACGGAGACTAAATTATATAAAAGGTACATTAACGGAAGCCCGCATACCGATCTCGACACGGGAGAGACTTTAACGGCTGCCAATGTTGTTGTGCTGGGCGCGGACCATAAAGTACTCGACGACGTGGGCCGTTTGGCCGTGGACCTCAATCTTGGAGGTGAAGCCATATTGTTCCAGCAAGGAAAGGCTATCCGCGGGCAATGGATACATCGCACGGACGATGTCATCCGCTTCGTGAAGGATAATGTCGAGGTTCCCTTTGTTCCCGGGACTACTTATTTCAATGTGGTGCCGAATCAACCGGATTTCGACAGTCATGTGAAGACGGAATAAGCAGGCAAAGTCTGATAGCCGTGTTGAATTATGGGGAACTAAGGATAAGAATGGGAAAGTTAGGGTAAATATAAGCAAATGAAGATGAAATGTTTGCGACATTATTTCCTATAAACTCACGAGTTGTGATAGAATATTCAGGTGTGTTACAGGTGTTAGGAGTGTAAAAATTACACGTAGAGAAAAGAGGAACTCAGATGCGAGTGAAGAAAAAGGATATCTTTTTCCAAACTTTGGAGAACATGGCCGATACGATCGTCCATTCGGCGGACTATTTCGCCCAGCAGGTAACGGAATTTAAGGATGTGGCTCAATTTGCTAAGCAAATGAAGGAATTTGAGTCCAAATGCGACGAATACACACACACCATTATCGTCGAATTGAACAAAACGTTTATTACACCCATTGAACGTGATGACATCATGAACCTGACGACAACGCTGGACGATGTCATGGATGGTTTGGAAGCGACGACATCCCGTTTTTATATGTATCATCTGAATGAGCCGGACGAGCATATCATCCACTTTGCGGAAATTTTGCGCAATTCGGCTTACGAAATTCAAAAAGCGATTCATTTGCTGTCCCAGAAGAAGCTTCTTGCCATTCGCGAATATACGATTCGTCTGAATGACCTGGAGAATCAAGGCGATGAGCTGCTGAGAATTTGCATTAACGAGCTGTTTGCGAAAGTGACGGATCCGATCGTTCTGATCAAGAAGAAAGAGATCTACGAGCGTCTTGAAACGACGACAGATGCGTGCGAACACGTGGCGAATATGCTGGAATCCATTATCATGCGCAATTCATAAGTTAAGCCAGACTTTTAGGTTTACAATCGATTTTCGGGAGGTTGGGATTGCGCGGATTCAGATATAGAGAGACCAGGGTCTGTGCAAAAAAGATATGGATACGAGTCTACTAATTATTGTCATCGTTATCATACTGGCGCTCGCTTTTGACTTCATCAACGGATTTCATGATACGGCGAATGCGATCGCGACTTCAGTTTCTACCCGGGCACTGAAGCCGCGGACCGCAATCATGATGGCGGCTGTCATGAACTTTCTCGGGGCTATTATGTTTACCGGCGTGGCCAAAACGATCGGCGGCAGTGTGGCGGACCCCGCCAAGCTGGATAACGGGCTGGAGATACTGATTGCAACGCTGCTCGCGGCGATCATCTGGAACCTGATTACCTGGTGGTTCGGGATTCCTTCTTCTTCGTCACATGCTTTGATCGGGGCTCTGGCCGGTGCCGTATTTGTCGGAGCCGGCTCGGAGAAATTGAACTGGAGCGGTTTTACTACGATTCTCGAGGGATTGATATTCTCCCCGTTGATCGCCTTTGTCATTGGTTACATCGTCATGATGATACTCAAATGGGTCTTTGCCAAACGTAGTCCGCATACGGTCAATAAAGGCTTCCGGACGATGCAGATCATCACGGCGGCGATTCAGAGCTTTACCCACGGGACGAACGATGCTCAGAAGGCGATGGGGATCATCACTTTTGCGCTGGTTACGGCCAAATACCAGGACCATATGGAAGTTCCATTGTGGGTCAAGCTTTCCGCAGCGACGGCTATGGCACTCGGAACTTCGATCGGCGGCTGGAAGATCATCAAAACGATGGGTACGAAAATTTTCAAAATCGAACCGATTAACGGCTTTGCCGCCGATATTACCGGTGCTTCCGTTATTTTCGGAGCAACATTGCTGCACTTGCCTGTTAGTACAACGCATGCCATTACCTCGGCTATCCTCGGCGTAGGTTCGGCCAAGCGGTTCTCGGCCGTAAAATGGTCGCTGGCTGGACGGATCGTTATTGCCTGGGTAATCACGATTCCAATCGTGGCTGTGCTGGCAGGACTAATTTACACGGTGTTGTTCTAATTTAATGAATCAAGCTTAAGACACGAAAGCCAATCTGACCGGGTTGGCTTTTCTTTATATATTGAAGAGGAGACAGGGAGGAGGAGACGGCATGATCCGAGCCATGGGTATTACGCATGATCATAAAGTGGAGACGGGCATTCCGCTCGAGTCGATCGGAGATTCGAAATACGGCTGGAGCTGGGTGGATTTTAACGAGGCGAGTGCGGAGGAAGCGGAGCAGCTGGATCATTTTTTTCATTTTCATCCACTGGCGATTGAGGATTGCCTCCATGTATTGCAGCGACCGAAGGTCGATTATTACGAGGGTTATGAATTTCTTGTCCTTCATGCCCTGGATCCCGAAACCTTGAATACGGAAGAAGTGAACTTATTCATCGGGGACAAGGTTTTGGTTTCGTTCCATCACCGGAGACTTAAGGAAATCGATGATGTATGGAACAGCTTGGCGGGCCGGGCGCAGAACCGGAAGGCTTGGGCACGGGGACCTTTTGTGGCGGCTTATATGGTTATCGATGCACTCGTAGATCAATATTTCCCTTGTGTTTATGCGGTTGAGGACGAGCTGGACGAGCTGGAAAAGCAGGGGAGCCGCGAATCCGTAGAAGTGCTGATGAATCAGGTGTTTGATCTTCGCAGCCGGCTGCTTAAGCTGCGCCGGACCATTGTTCCGATGCGGGATCTGATGTACCGAATTTTGAATTCGCAGCATATACAAGGGGAGAAAGAACCGCGCGCTTATTTTGCGGACATTCATGATCATTTGTTGAAGCTGGCGGAAATGATCGAGACCGATCGCGAAATGACTGCGGATCTGCGCGACTCTTATATTTCGTTGAATTCCAATCGGATGAACGGGATTATGAAGACACTTACCGTAATTACTACGGTATTTATGCCGCTCACCTTGATCGCAGGCATTTATGGGATGAACTTCGCGTATATGCCTGAGCTGGAGTGGCGATACGGATATTTTGCCGTCCTGGGTCTGATGGGTCTGCTCAGCATCTGGATGATTTTTGCCTTCCTGAAGCGGGGCTGGTTCAAATAAAGCAAGACGCCGCCGGAAATTAGCGGCGGCGTCTGCCTGTTTTTTTGCGGCTGCGGGAGCCTGAAGTGCTCTTGCGGCCTTTTTTGCCCCGGGTTTTGCGGCGGGGCTTATACTCATCGAGTTTTCCTCCGGACCCGCCCAGCAGCTTCGCGCCTTTGCCCCCGGGAAGAAGTCCTGCGAACATTTTGGCCATAGGCGCAAACTGCTGGACGGTCTGCATGACCTTTTGCACTTTGCCCATCGTGGCCAGAATACCTTCGATTCCTCCCAATCGCTCGATCATGCCGCCGATATTGGCGAGGGAGAATCCGGATGCAGCTTTGGTGGCTGTATCCGCAGCCGCTGCAGCGGGAAGCGTGGTCAATGAGCTTCCCGCGGCCGGCGAGAATGGAGCAAATGCGGAAGCTTCGGCAGTTAGCGGTAAGTCCGTGGCGTCATAAGGGGTAATCCCCGGGTAAATGTCATTGTATGGATAAGAAGACGGCGCTGCGCTCCGGTGAGGAGATTGGTAATGTGGCATTGGATCACTTTCCTTTATTAATATTTTGGTTAAAATTGAACCGTTGAACCCGCCCTTGATAGGCGTTTGTTTACTACACTGTATGTGCCCGGAGGCGAATGCGTATAGACGAATGTCCCGATTCGATAGGCGATTGCCGGATTTGGGCGTTCTTTCTGTGATGCGTGAAACCGTTAATGCTTGAAAATGGGGACTCGGCTCGGGTACAATGGGATTGTGGATACAGTAACATTAGGGGATGATTATCTAGTGCAGCTTAAGAAGTTGAATGATAAAACGATTGATCAATTATTCGAAGCCATTCTTACTCTGAAAGACATCGAGGAATGCTATACCTTTTTTGATGATTTATGTACAGTCAACGAAATTCAATCGCTCTCTCAGCGTCTTGAGGTTGCGAGAATGCTCGGCAAAGGGAACACGTACAACCAAATTGAGGCTGAGACCGGCGCCAGTACGGCAACGATTTCCCGGGTCAAGCGTTGCCTCAATTACGGCAATGACGGTTACAAAATGACGCTGGACCGTTTGGGACGTTAATGATGGATTCTTTTAACCAGGCGGACATGCCCTTTAAACCCGGCGTATTAGTCATTAGTCATGGCTCGCCTGACCCGGAGTGGGTCATTCTGGTGGATGAGGCCGTCGCAGCAGCGACGGCCGGACTGCCGCAGGATGTTCCGGTAGAGGCATCATTTCTGGAAAAGGTGGAAGGCAGACTGATTCAGGATGGCATTGATCGCCTGGAAGCTCTAGGCGTAAGCGATCTGATCGTAATCCCTCTGTTCGTTTCCTCCGGGAGTACGCATATTGATGAAATTGCATTTGCCCTTGGCGTTAAGAACACGCCGGAGAAAGAGACCGACATGGAGCGGCTCCGTTGCTCCGCTCGCGTGTTTTTTGGTGATCCGATCGATGACGACCCTGTGATCGCCGAAATGATCTGGGATAAGGTGAAGAATTTGTCGCGGGAGCCCGAGCGGGAAGTATTGCTGCTTGTAGGACACGGCAGCATTCACGACGGTTTCCGTCAGCGCTGGGAGCGGGGCATTTCCTCGTTGGCAGCCCGAACGGGAGAGCTCAGCGGGCTCGCGGATGCCGATTATGCGCTGCTCAATCCTGACAGCGTAAGGCGCAAGGTAAGCTATTGGAATGAGGAACGGGGTTTCGAGGTCATTGTGGCGCCGCTCTTCCTCAGCGCGGGCTATTTTACGAAGACCGCGATTCCATCCAGGCTTACCGGCCTTGATTTCCGGTATTCCGGGGACGCCTTGCTGCCGCATCCTTTTCTCGCTCGCTGGATGTTAGGGCAAATATTGAATATAATGAAGACATTGAGTCAATAAGAGGTTAAATACACATATATAAATAAATGCGGATAATAGGTGGCGTTAATGGAATGAAGAGAGCTAGGTTGATCTATAATCCGACATCCGGACGGGAAGAGATGCGGCGGCTATTGCCCGACGTACTCGACCGGCTGGATAAGGCCGGAATTGAAACCTCCTGCCATGCTACGGCAGGGGAAGGGGATGCCACGCGCGAAGCGGCGGATGCCGTGGATCGCGGGTATGATATCATTATCGCGGCCGGCGGAGACGGCACGCTGAATGAGGTCGTGAACGGGATGGCCGGCAAGGATAACTTGCCTCCGCTGGGGATTTTTCCACTGGGAACGACCAACGATTTCGCCCGCGCGATGAAGATCCCCAAGCGCTGGGAGGATTATTGCGATCTGGTAATTGAGAATAAAACCCGTCCGATCGATATCGGCAAGGTAAATGGACGCCATTTCATAAATATTGCCGGCGGCGGCTCTTTGACGGAACTGACCTATGAAGTGCCGAGCCGGCTCAAAACTCTGATCGGCCAGCTGGCTTATTACATGAAGGGCATTGAGAAAATGGCCAGCCTGTCGCCGACCCATCTTATCATTGATGCCGAAGGCCATGATCGTATGGAAGGCGAGTTCATGCTGTTCCTGATCGCGAACAGCAACTCCGTCGGCGGCTTCGAGAAGCTTGCCCCGGGCGCGCAAATCGACGACGGCCTGCTTGACGTCATCGCCGTCAAGAAATGCAACCTGGCGGAGTTCATCCGCCTGGTGACGATGGCGCTGCGCGGTGATCACTTCAATGACACGCACGTCGTCTACTTCAAGACGCAGCGGATGGAAGTGACTTCGCCGGACAACGTGCTGCTCAATCTCGACGGCGAGCTTGGCGGCGAGCTGCCTGGCGTGTTCGAGATTCTGCCGCAGCATTTGCGGATCTTTGCTTAGGGAATGTTTGTTGGAGTTATAAGGCGTTCGTTCATCGAAAGTGGCTAATATCCGGCGGGTGTGGCTCGTTGTTAGTTAAACTAGCTAGATGGGCGGGATGAGAGAAGGCTCTCATCCCGGGGTTATCCGCTGTAGCCGATGATGTAAATTGGCCGGCTGGTTTGCCCTATTGCCTCATGTGCCGACCGATAATTAACTGGATTATATACAGGTAATTTCGAGAATCGGCTAAATGTGAAGCATTAATTGTAGAACCTACAGCTAAATTGAGGGGTCCGAGCGCAAACGTCCTTTTTTCACAAAAATAGATGTAGGTTTTCCAGTTAATCAGCTCATGTACGCGTAAGTTGCGAAATTAGATGTATAAAATCCAGTTAGTTGATCTACAGTCCAGTTAGTTGAAGTGAATAGGTTCGAGTGTTGCTGATCCCCTGCCTGTCGGCGGGGGTTTTGTGCGGATGGAAGTTTGTGCGGTTAGAGGCGGCTGGATAGAAACGGGCAAGTTCCGGTTAAGATGAGAGTAAAGCAGGCGCGGAATTAAAGCGGAAAGAAATGAGGCAAAGAGAATGGCGAAACAGCAGGGGCAAAACAGGCAGAAGCAGGCGTGGCGGGATTCGAAAGGGAAGCGTACGGAGAGCGGGCGGATAGGGAAGCGCGGGGAGAATAGGAATGAGCCGCAAATCGCGGGATTGCCGGTCGCGAAAAATGACGAGGTCGTCATCGACATCATCGGCATGAACCACGACGGGGAAGGCGTGGGACGGGCCGAGGGCTATACACTGTTTGTGCAAGGAGCGCTTCCCGGCGAAAAGGTCCGGGTCAAGGTGCTCAAGACGAAAAAGCAGTACGGCTATGCCAAGCTGCTTGACGTGCTTGAAGCGAGCCCGGATCGCGTGGCCGCGCCTTGCCCGATCTACGACAGATGCGGCGGCTGCCAGCTGCAGCACTGGAGCTACGCCGGGCAGCTCGCCTGGAAGCGGCAGCATGTAGTCGATGCGCTGGAGCGCATCGGCAAGCTGCACGTGGCGGGCGAGCCGGGGCCGGCGGCGGGTGCGGACGAAGATGCCGATGCCGCTGAGCGCGGCCCTGGCATCACCGTGCTGCCGACGCTGGGCATGGCCGAGCCTTGGCGCTACCGCAACAAGGCTCAAGTGCCCGTCGGCGTCACGGACGGCGCACTGGTCGGCGGGTTCTACGCCCGCGGCAGCCACCGTATCGTCGATATGGAAATGTGCTTGATTCAGCACGAGCATAACGACGAAGTGGTGGGCCGCGTTAAGGCCATCGCCCGTCAGCTCGGCGTCACCGCCTACGACGAGGAGACCGGGCGCGGATTGTTGCGCCATGTCGTCGTGAAGAAGGCGTTCCGCACGGGTGAAATGATGCTGGTGCTCGTGACAAATGGCCGGGATATCCCGCACTCCGATGCATGGATCGGCCTGATCCGGGAGCAAATCCCGCACGTGGTCAGCATCTGCCAGAACGTGAACACCAAGCAAACGAACGTCATCTTCGGGGACGAGACCCGTGTCCTGTGGGGACGTGACGTGATTTATGACTATATAGGCGATGTGCAGTTTGCGATTTCGGCGCGTTCTTTTTACCAGGTCAATCCGGTCCAGACAGAAGTGCTGTACGGAAAAACGGTGGAGTACGCCGGACTGACCGGCCACGAAACCGTCATTGACGCTTACTGTGGGATCGGCACCATTTCGCTGTTTCTTGCCCAGCATGCCGATCGTGTCTACGGTGTGGAAATCGTCAAAGAGGCGATCGAAGACGCCCGCGCCAACGCTGAATTGAACGGCATGAAACATGTGACCTTCGAGGTCGGCGCATCGGAAGACGTCATTCCGCGCTGGAAAGAGCAGGGCATCGAAGCCGATGTCATCGTCGTTGATCCGCCCCGCAAAGGCTGTGACCCGCGCCTGCTGGAGACGATCCTGGAGATGAAGCCGGAGCGGGTAGTGTATGTGTCGTGCAATCCTTCCACATTGGCGAGGGATTTGCGAATCCTTGAGGATGGCGGGTATCGGACGGTGGAGGTTCAGCCGGTGGATATGTTCCCGCATACCGTGCACGTAGAATCGGTGGCTTTGATGGTGAGGAATGGTTGTAACCCCACAATAAACCCATGCTATTCATAATAAACCCGTGCTAAAAATCGAATAAAGACCTGATAAAACGGGGGAGAGGAAAACGAGAGAGAGGGGAAAACCCTTATCCCTCAAGCCTTTCCCCTGTTTTTCTATCAAGACAATATTCAGGTTATAATAAAGTCGTGATAAAAAAAGTTGAATCAAAAATGGAGGAAATGATTGTTTTGTAGCAGGAGTTTATTTATTGAGGCAACGGTGGAATGCGGGTTTGAGGGCTATTTTTTGGCAGGGATATATTAAGTTTGAACATAGTAGGGTTAAAAATATAGGTTTTGCAATTTTAATTAAGTGGTTTGCATTGGGTAAAGGGGCAGGGAAGATATGTGATAATACTATGTTGGTTTGTTGGCAGAGGAAAATCTGACTGAAATTAAGCAATCAAAAGGGATCGTCTCAATTACGAGAGATCCCTTTTTTATTGATAAAATATGGTGAAAACATGCCTTTACAGAAAAAATTATATCGAAGCAATCTCAAATACCGATGAATTAAATAAATTTTATGCCACATCCAATTCTACTAATTCGAGTAGTTACGTAGCCATACTTGTGGTAGATTTATTATTTTTATTTTCGACATTTATTTGCAGGAGATTAAATGATTCTTATCGAATGTTACTTGACAACATTCACTGTTAAATTACCCCTGAAATGTATGGCCCTTAGGACAAAGATATAGGGTGTTTAACAGTATTCTATAAATTTTATCTTTAATGAATTTACTTTTGTATAAATTAAGGAAAGAGGTTTATTAAATGGAATTCAGAAGTAGAGTGTTCGAATCTCTGCATCATATTGACCTTGATAATAATGCAATAGTATCAAAACGTATCGATGAGGGAGATTTAGATGAGTATTTGGTTGATTTGATTGAGGCAATTATGGAAACACCTAATAGTCGTTATTTCAAAGTTCAAAGTAATACAACTGAAATTATAGCCTTAATTAATGGCTTTATGGAGGAGAAGTCTCAAGATGAATTTATTGAGATCTCTGAAAAAATTGCAAATCGGTTGTTACGTCATGAGGTACAAGCGAAAGAAAAATATAAGAATATTACTGAAATACAGAGGGGGAGCTTAATACAGTCTTTAATTGAATTTACAGACAATCGTGAGTTCTTCTTTCTTATAGCGAAAGTGGAACATGAAAGCTTTTTAAATACAATTGATCTTGTCAAACAAATAGGACTTCCGTTTGAAAAAAGGGTACTTAAAACATGCCTCCTCAAATACAATGAAGAAAATGAAATTCTGGAAATTATTATAACAGACACAAACAATCGTATTTCTACATATTGGTGGAGTGATTTTCTCGAATTGGAGGAAATGAACTCTGATGAGAAAAATACTAAAACAGCTTTTAATGCTATTGACTTAGTGTTAACGCAAAAATTGAAGAAGCAAGCACCATCAGACTATACAATCCTTAGGAACAATTTAATTGGTTATTTCAGAACGCAAGAAGATTTCCAATTTGATAGTATGGTCAGTTCAGTTTTTGGAAACTATCAGTCAGATAATATTTCGAATGAAGAACTCAATGAGATAAGGAGACATGTTACTTCTTTACCTGAAAAGAAAGGCTTTGATAAGCATTTTTCAATTATCGACAAAGAAATTAAGGCAAGAATAAGAAAAACTATTCAGCTAAGCGATAAAATTGAGCTGAATCTAAAGGATCATATTAGTGAATTAAGACACAACATACGGTCTGAAGTAAGTCATAATGGTGAAAGACAGATTGTTATTAAAACAGAAAATGAAGAAGCGTTTAACCTTTTTTATTTTAAAGAAGAGGGATGATGCTGATGAAACAAATTAATGATCTACTAATAATCTTTGGTATTTCAGAAAAATCGGCAACCATTGAGAATTTTCATGAAATCAAAATAAGTTCCTATAGTAAAAGTATTATACAACCAAGTTTACACGACTTGGAGCAAGTCCTGAATAGTTTTCCTGTTAGAGACCGAGTAACAATTGATGTCTGTATTGATGAGTTAGACCCTGTTACCTATAATCCTTCAAAACAGACCAGGGATTTCATTGAGGAATTAAATGACATTGTGTCCATTAAAGATGAGAACAGTAACATAAAATTTATTTTTTCTGTGAGGAAAGTAATCAATAACAATATATTATCAGTTTATGATTTGAGTTTATTTACAGAGTATTTAGAGTCGCAATCATTATCTGGACTTTTTTTTAGTTTTAATGAAATTGTTACTGTTCATAATCATGTCCATTTCGAGTTATTGAATGATACATCTACATTCCATACTCATACATTTCAGTTTGCTCCATCTGGAAGTGGGATCAGGAACCAAGTCCTTCCGAATGAGAGAAATACTATTACAGAAAAGCATACGGAAATTTGCAACTTTTTAAATGCTTCAGAATATTGCCTTATACCAGATGACTTTTATTTAAAGGGGCAAGCCCCTGATAAAATTATGGCAGTATTCAATAAGCTCTGTACTGTTCTGGCCATTATTTTTATATCTGATATTTCTAAAATTGTTGGGGAGAATGAACTATACTTTCGTATTAATGGGTATAAAATGATCCAAAATAATTTACATTATAACTCTTTAAGTAAACCGAATGTTTCTGAACTATATGCGATTTATAATTGGATTTATAATGAAGGGAATTTAAGCGATAAAGTTGGTTTGTCAAGGAATATCCTGACTCTAAATTATCAAGAAGATAAAGTTATTAAAGATACAACTTATGCTTCAATTCGTTCAGGTTACGAAATCTATTTAAAAAAAAACATTGAACAATATATTGAGGTGAAAAATAAAGTTTCAGAATTTCTAATGAATATGTCGTATAAATCAAGTGAGATTGTTTCTTCGTTTTCGAATTCTATTAAGAGCAACAATACTGTATTCCTGACTTTTTTTATGTCTGTAATCGTATTTAATGCGTTATCAACGGGGAAAATAAATTTGATTTTCACTGGTGAGATCCAAGCGTTGTCGTATGCAATCCTTTGTATATCATTTTTGTTTTTGATAGCGTCCTTAATTTATATTTATGAGGCAACAAATCGTTTTAAAAAACAATATATGAATTTAAAATCAATGTATGCGGATATTATTGAAGAAAATGATTTAAGAAATATTTTTAATAACGACCAGGTACATAAGGATGATCTAAAGTATATTTTTCATAAGACATTACTTTATGCAGTTTATTGGTTTTTCGAAATAGTTATTCTTTTTATAGCAATTCTGGTCGCCTCGAACATGAACCAGGCAACTCTATAACTTAACTATTTGTTAGTCATTAATTAGTCTTAATACTTTAAAAAAGATGATGTTTGATCTCTTTTTTTGTGATGAAGGAAAAACAAATGTTGTAACATAACCAAGCAGAATTCTTAATTTTTAATTGTCTTGAGAAAAAATAATCTTAAATAAAAGCAAAGAGTCTTTTATGGTGAAAACGTGTCTTTTCGGAAATTTTAGATGTATTATGAAAGTATTTTTGTTGGCTCTTGTTATAATACGGAAGTCTATAGAATAGTCGTTTGATTTCTATGTAAGATTTGAGGGGAACTGAGTTGTGGATAAATGGATTGGTGATGTAAGGTTATTCGGACAGATAAATTCCAAGGTATTTCATAATCTTGCTATTTAGAGGTATTCCTTACTGGATAATTCACAATCTTGTAAATGATTGTGATTCCTGTTTTTGGATGTGATCGTTTAGGGGGAACAAGTATGTCTGTATCAAAAGAAGTAACTAGAGATGTGGCATTTCGGAGTGGGAATATTTGTGCCTTTACTAATTGTTGCGAACCCATCTACGACACGGAAGAAGGCGTGTACGTTGGGGAATTGGCTCACATCGAGGCAGAGAGTGAGGGGGGGCTACGTTATAACCCCGATCAGACGGATAAAGAACGTAATGGTGTACAGAACCTTATGTTTATGTGTAGGAATCATCATGGGAGAATAGATAAGAAAGCAAACGTAAAGAAGTACACGGTGGAAGTATTACGAGAGATGAAGAAAAATCATGAAGCTTCCGTCCAGGAATTGGATAAAAAGATCGTCAAAAAAATCGTTAAAGGGGCGCAAGAGTATCTTCTGGAAAATTCAAACGAAATTGATCTAACCCAGGCCGCAGGACTAAAAAAATGGTTGAAAAAAGATCAGGATTACGATAAGGAGAGTATCGAGAGCATTTTTGACGATCTCTCATTTAGTTTAGAACAAATAGGGGAACTAAAGGGGGACACTCAGAGCTTTATTTACAGTTTTCTTGTGCACGGCAAGGAAGATGGAAGTCCCTTAGAGATTATTATGGAGAGATCTGAAATAGAGGAAAATCGAATTCGCTCGATTGTAAAGCTCCTACTGGAGGAAAAGATCATTAACGATAGAAACCCATATAGTTTGGAAGAGCGAGTGATGTCATTAAATGATAACCTCTCGCATCAAATTCAATATGGTATATGGAAACTCGATGGGCGTTTTTCTTCTTTATATACACTGATTGACTATTTAAAAAGTCGACCAAAGGAGAATAAATTGCGGGATAGTCTGAAACTCCTATTATTCGAAAGAGACATCTCACCATTAAAGTGAAGAATGATACTTTAAGTCAATAAGAAAATAACGATAATTCTAATGTAACAGTGAGTGATGAGTTGTGAAAATTAAAAGGGTGGAGTCTTTACCTACTTTGGTAGATGAAAATGTTGTGTATTTAAAGTACAGCTATTGGGACGACTATGGGTATTGCACTACTTTTACAGCTTATTTGAAAAACGAGGAGATCGGTGTAGTTAAAATAGGTTGTAAATCATTAAGTAGCAGGGTTCCTCAGGGGCTTTCTGTTAATGGTTTTTCATCTTATTCGATTAGTAGTTTAATTCCTTTGGATATGGAATTGGACCGATTAGAGGATGACCTTTTTTCATTAGGGCAAGACATAAATTATTACCAAAAAATAAATGAGCTATTCCCTGATGATAATGATGAGTATCTTAGTAAGATGAACGATTTGGCTAGTAGTTATGAATCGTTCAAAAGTCTGTATGACAAAAGAGAACCATGTTTAATAAGCTCGTTAATGAGAAATTTGCATTATTCTAATGTCGAACAATTTCATCGTATAACCAAAGGAGAGGCAGAACTAACTGATTACAGATTTTCGTTTAATTATTTAAATGAAAAAATCGATATAGATGTAACCCCTAATTCTCGTCCTCCCAGTAATATTCATGTATTGATTGGGAGAAATGGAGTGGGGAAAACGTGGTTGTTGCATAATATGGTGATTAGCCTACTTGAAAATAGTAACATTAACGTGGAGCTAGATAGATCGGAAAAGTATTCTATAAGCAATGATTTTACTATTTCTTGTCCAAAAGATAGTTTTGCGGGTATTATAGGTCTTTCATTTAGTGTATTTGATGATGCGTTAGCTATTGATATAAAAAGTGAAAAAGATGTTGATATAAAGCAAGTTGATGATTTTAGAAAAAAGTACAAATACATTGGGTTGGTGGATAAGACTCAAAGAAACGGGAAAATTAAGACAAAGTCGGTTGATGACCTTTCATTTGAATTTCATAAGACTCTAAAAAAAATCAAAAAAAGTAAACATAAAATAGCTATCTACTTGGAGACATGTACATACTTAAACTCAGATCCAATGTTTAGCGATAACCAGTTCATTGATGTGCTAAAGAGTTTTTTGTTGAAAAAGGATTCATCTGTGGACGCTCACGAGGAGCTTCTTAAACAAGATATTATGATTCCTGAAATTGAGAAATATTTCAAGAAATTAAGTTCTGGTCACATGATAATAATACTGTCGTTGACATTACTATCGGAGTCTATTTATGAAAAGACGATTGTATTGATTGATGAACCAGAAACTCATTTGCATCCGCCCTTGCTTTCTACTTATATCAGAGCTTTGTCATACCTACTGATAAAGAAAAATGCGGTTGCAATCATTGCAACACATTCACCGATTGTTTTGCAAGAAGTGCCCCAAATGTGTGTGAATAAAATTGATCGTCAAGGGAAATATATGCAGTTTAAAAATGTAGAAACGCAAACGTTTGCTACCAGTATTGATACATTGACTAGAGAAGTTTTTGGACTCGAAGTTGTTAAAACGGGTTTTTATCAATTAATTGAAAAAGAATTAGGTAGAAACTTCGATGATAGTTATGAAAAATTTGAAGGTAATTTAGGTTTTTTGGGTCAAATATTGATGCAAAGTCTACTGAAGAAGAGAGAATCCGATGAGAAAAATTGACAAACCAGTAATTAATCAGATAGATGTTTGTAACTGTTTCAGAGGTTTTAAATATACAAACAGAGTTTTAGAGAAGTCCCAGGCATATGATGAGAATTATTTACAGATCGATGTATTTCAAGAGGACGAATTAATTTTCATTAGTAGTGATTCCGAGTATAAAGAGTACATGATAAGTGTTTATGAAAATCGGTTATCTCAAAAAGGCTCCCCTTCTTACCAATATTACGAGAAGTTAAGAATTAGCCAAAGTAGATGTCCATATTGCAACTTTCCAACTAGAGCCGTTAAGGAATTAGATCATTATTTACCCAAAGCGCATTTCCCTGGATTTGCTGTGACACCTAACAATCTTGTTCCCATTTGTAAGGATTGTAATGGCATTAAAGATGATTATTATAATACAAACAAGTCCAAGACATTTATTCATCCTTATTATGATCAGGAGATTGCTAATGTATTTATGTTTTTAAAATGTCGAGTTATTGAAGACATCAATATTGGTTTCGAGTTTTTTATTGAGAAACTCCCTACCTGGGATGAAGTTTTTTTTGAACGAGTTAATTTTCACTTTAGCAAACTAAAAATTGACGACTTATATCGGACTGATTTTGAGGCGGAATTTGCTGTTAAGTTTGAAGAGTTGAAGTTTCTTTACAAAGAAAATAATGATATTGATGAAATAAAAAGTACAATAAAACGAAGGGCAAATGCGTTAATTAACACCATGTCCAGACCATGGGAATACGCAGGGCTTAATGGCATTCTAAATAGTGTATGGTTTTTTAATTCTTACTTTCCAGAAAAGTGTGCGCAACAATGAGATCTTACTAAATCCACCGCAAATAAACACGTAAAGACGGAAATAAACTCATCTCACTCATTCTCTATTTCCTTTTAACTAACATTAATTCCTGTCCAAACCCATAAATAACTGTCTTTCACTAAAATTGCTGTCCTCAACTAACCAAAGACTGGAAACTGGTCGGAGCTATCCTCAACCTTTTCTCCAGTCTTTTCTCTGTTCATTTAAACCCGTCTCAAGCCATTCCTCGATCCTTCACTCAAGCATAAATCCAGTCCCATCAAGGCTTCTCTCGATTCTTTACTCAAGTTTTGACTCGATCATCCGCTCAATCTTTTCCCTTTCCCCAATGCATTTCCCATCTATTCCCCTGCCTGTTTGGACAATAATTTTTATTCGTTTTCGTTCACAATTGAACCAGTTTTCTTCCAGTTTTCACTCGGTTAAACCTCACATGGGCGGACACTAATTATTATCTCAGAAATAGGGGAGAGGCGGCGTGGGAGTAGGGATTTAGGGGGTTGGGGGAGAGGACAGGAATTATTATGTTTCTACAAAGTAGCAGGTTTTGAGGGATTAGAGTAGAGAGGGATATAGTTTTTCCAAGGAGTATAGAGTCAAGAGTCAGCCCAAAGTATAAAGCTGTAAAGTCATATCAGAAAGCTGGAACTAATGTATCCAATCCTGATTTTCTAGTTTTTTTTTGCTCCAGAAGCAGAACAAGAAAAATACTGATCCAACAATTCAAAGAGAGAATAGAAAGGTCATAGCAAATCAATTGTTTATATCTGTAAAAAACCACATATGATATACTTATTTCAGGATAAGATGATCGTCCATCGTGCGACAAATATCTCAAAAAACTCAGAGATAATGATTAAAAGTGAACGTGATTGAACCAGATAGATCGTTGATTAATCGACATTACGATTGAATTACAAGAAAATAGTCTCTTCCTTGATCCTCTGATTCCCTATTTCTATATGTCAATTATAGGGGGCGAACTATTTGTGGCAAAGGTGAAAAAAGCAGTTCCACGAGAGAATTGTAAGTTTGAGACGAAGATCCCACTAATGGGTGTTCGTGAATTGAAACTGTCGAAAGAGGCGCTACTATATTTGAAGTTAAATCTTCCTGTTTCGATGGAACCAACTAAAGTAAATGAAATGCAATCGTATTGTAGTGATGTGATTCAATGAAGCTTACAGTAAATAATATGGAACTGACATTTCGAGAAGTGAAACTTACATTTAATAGTAACGAATTTGTTGATGTATTCGCAAATAAGAATAATAAAAGTTTGGTGGAGACTATCAGTCATAATAGATACACAAAACACAAGGATACAATAATGAGTAGTTATTCAGATTACTTAAATCTCGGATTAGGTAGATTCCTCTTAGAACTGAAGAGTAGCGGGGATTTGTATTACAAAGAATTTTTGAATAAAAATGGAGACAAGACATATTCAGAATTTTATATTGATGATAACCAAGTTAAAAAAGCCAAAGGTCTTTACTTGTATTGTGTTGATAAGCAAGTTAAATACATAGGAAGATGTAAAGATGCTTTTGGTAAGAGGATAAATCAAGGATATGGAAAGATACATCCAAAGAATTGTTACATTGATGGACAATCAACAAATTGTCATTTGAATAATCTCGTAACTATTAACAAGGAAAATACCAGTTTTTATGTGTGCCAATTAATTGATGATAGTGAAATAGTCGAGCTTGAGGAAGAATTAATAAAGAAGTACAAGCCTGAATGGAATATAAGTCTCAAATCTTCTTGAATATAAATCGAACGATTCAATTTGAGATAAAGCTTATAAACCAGTAGAGAGATTATTGCTTGATCAGATTCTACCTAGATTCAATGGTTATGGAGTTTTCTATGAGGTTTAGAGAAAAGGAAAGTAATAAGTCGAGGAGGAACGAAGTGAAAAAAATAATCAGCCTTTTTATTGCGTGTTTTATTATTACATTAGTGGGATGTTCAGTAGATTCGAATGGACATGAAGATGAAGCAAAAACACCGTCAGGTACAAGCATAAGCACAAAAGCAGAAAATAATGCATCCGCTTCTGAAGTCATGGAAGCAAGCGGAGTCTCTAGTGGTAGAAATGTAAGTGGATTCGACACAGAATCCAACAAAACGATTACTTGGGGTGGAATTGATTTTTCCTTTCCATCTTATTTCGATGTATTAGACAAAGGCTCTACGGAAAATTTGATGCACTATTATCCTGAAGAAAAAGATTATTATGCGTCTTTATTATTTCAGACTCATGATTTTTCAGGGACACAAGAAGATTTTAATAGTAGTATACCTTCTATTGTTAAGAGTACCTTAGAAGCTGGGAAAATTGCCAACTCAGATATACAAAAATCAGAGGAAACAACAATTGCAGGTTTACCTGGTTGGACAATCACCTATACCACACCTGACACAGAAGGTGTTGGGGTGACTTCTACTGCGAGTTATTCATTTGCCTACAACATAGAAACTGGAAAAGTAGTCATGATTTCCTGCACTTACGATAGCAAAGACAAGTCGAAATATGATTATTTAGGCGATTGCCAAAAAGTATTTGAAACGGCAAAGTTGATTGAAAGTACAAAACCAAGTAATGAGCTGTTTTCAGGATATAAGCTTATCGAGGTTGATGGTGGTGATTTGTCTGGGCATCGTGAACCTAATGTTGTTGTTGACATTGGTTATGGAGACCGTGAATATTGGGCATTTACTAATGAATATGGGCAATTAGTGCGTATCATTGCTGATAAAATTATTCTACAAGACGACCGTAACGAACCTGTATTATCGTCTGGCAGATACTACCCTGATGAGGCAAAGGTTCCTGGTGTCGAAAGTGACGATTTGGATGAAGGACATATCATTGCTGATTCTCTCGGAGGGGTGTCAAATGCCTATAATATTACCCCACAAGATAGTACGCTCAACCGACATGGTGATCAAGCGTACATGGAAGATACGATACGCAAAGCAGGCGGAGCAACGAATTTCGAAGCGATTATCACCTATCCGAACACAAAAACGCAAATTCCTTCAAGTTATCAGTACACCTATACGATAAAAGGTAACGTGATTGTCGATAAATTTGATAATGTGAACCCTGACGAGGTAAACGCATCGCTTGGTTTGACAGGCGATGAAACTTCTAAACCTAATAGTACAAACACAAAGGGCGATCTTGCAAAGGTTGATACAAATGGAAATGGAAAAGTAACGATTAAAGAAGCAAAAGCGGCAGGTTATAGTATGCCAATAACGAGTGATCATTGGCTGTATAAATATATGGATGATCGTGATGGTGACGGTATGGTAGGCGAGTAAGACTCAAATAAATGAACGAAAGAACAGACATTTTCCTCGTTGGATGATTTATTTCAATTTGTAGATGGGTCTCTGCACAGGAAATATCTGAAATCCGCACTTAAAGTTTGCGACTGATGACTTAAAGTTTGCTCACGAGCCGATGGATTTCAGGGTTTTCCTCCTGATTTTCGATCGGCTCTTTTTAAGTTCAGGGAATAGGAGCCAGGGGGGAAGGGAAGTTCCTAACCCCTCCAACCCTCCGATCTTTTTTCAGATCTTCAATCCCGCTTTAAGACCGATCTCCAGCATCTCCTCATCCAACAATCCCGCTCTACGCTTGCACTCTCAGGCTTTGACTCCGCTTTCCGCTCCCGCCTCAGCAGTGTCACTTCAGGCCTTCACTCCGCCATTGTATCCCGCTTCAAAAGCTCTTCTCGACACTCTTTCCTCGACGATTTCATCTTTCCCTTTAACCCGATCCCCTGTCTTTTCCCCTGATTTAACGTCAAACTTTAACTCGAATTTTCAGCCCAATTGGCCTCGATTTTTAATGATTTCTCCTGTCATTTTCCTACATATAGCTCAAACTTTTAGTGGCTTACTGTGGTGGAGAGGATAGGGGGAGAAGGGCTGGTAATCCTTGTGAGGCGTGGAGTTTCGGCGATTGAGATGGGGGTACACTTAAATTTATGTCCAGGGAGGGGCAACGATGGGTTCGAGTTGTATCGGCTTTGATGATCATCGCTTCCTTAGTGTCTATAACTCTGAAACGTTATTGGTAGTATTTCGTATTAATGAGCTAGTAGAGGAGTGATGCTGTTTGAGTATCAACACATATCAGAATGAGTCTGATCTTGAGTTTCATTTAAGAGCGGCATATTATGAATGCTGGAATCGATTGATTACGACAAGTGAACAATTAGCTCTCCAGGACTTAGAGCAGTTGTCTAATCCGTTTTTGGTCAAAGCATTGCCAGTGTACAAGAAGGCTAAAAGAAAGGTGCTGTTCGTAGGTCAAGAGACGAATGGTTGGGATCCGTTTAAATTAACCTTAGATACCTTCAAGCATCGAGATGAAGAAGTGCGGCGGGAGAATGCCGTTGATTTTTTGCAATGGATGTACGAAGATTTGCGACATCACCGTAAATATGATCATACCCCGTTTTGGAAAGGAATGCGGAGGTTGTATCAAGCTATTTCGCCTGGAGAGGGTGACGACGGCTTTTTACATACGGAATTAGTTCGGTTTGATTATGCGAATAAGAGACCGCCGCACGAAATTGAAAACTTGCTTCAGCAAGAATATAATGTCTTGCCGATGGAAATATACGCTTTAAAACCTGAAGTTGTCGTATTCTTTACTGGTCCTGATTATGATGATCGATTGAGAGAAACCTTCCATCGTGTCGGTGGGTTGGGCAAACCTTTAAGCTTTGAACCTGTAAAGGATTTCAAAGTAAATGTGCTTTCACGAGTTGTTCATTCAAACTTGCCATATCATACATATCGTACGTATCATCCAAATTATTCGTTGCACTACAATGAATACACTGTGTTTAAGCCGATTGAAGACACTTTGAGTGAGTTGATTAATAGAACGAGATAGCATTTAGGCGATTGCTACGATGAGAAACGAAATGCTCGAAGGGGTCTTTACTGTTTATGAAAGTGATCTGGTATTGGTGGATTTTGAAGAGTAAACAAATAGGGTTAAGCAAGGGAATTTGGATTTTTAAAAATGCTAAACACGAATAAGAATGAGAATAGAAGCAGTAACGATGAGAAACTAACTACGTTACTGCTTCTTTTCTCACGAAAACGGAGGAAACAAAATCTTCTATTCGTGCATGGGTTGCAGGTAGCAATGAGTTTTATCAATTTTTGTTCGATTAATTGTCACAAACATTCAAAAAAAGCGTGTGAAAAATTGTCTCTGTTGTATGCCTATACAAATGAAAAGGTTGGAAATATAATCGTTCATAACACTTGGGGACTACATATCATAAGGGGGAAACAGAGTGGGAGATCTGGTTCATTTTAGAACGAAAGAGATAGGCTCACTTGTCAAATATATCGAATCAGTCATTGATGCATCTGAACTAGTCAAAGACGTTGATTTCGAGATTATCTCTTTAATTGTTTTGGACAAAGAGTTCAAGGCTCACTCGTTAGGCGGATTTCTCGGAACTAAAAGTAATGAGGTATTTCAGGGGAAGAGCGGTTTTTTAAAGCAGGCCAATCATCTGATTAATGAAAATGTGAGGAATAACGAAGTTGAAGCTGTATTCGCCACTGAATATCAGCACAGTAGCGATATTGTTTTTTATAAGATTAACGGCGGAATCGATATTGATCTGGCGACAGAAGTTGGTTTAGGAGTTGTTTTGTACAATGGAGTGCTTATGCTCTATTCACCTAAAGAAAAGGGCAACTCGATGGATACAGTATACGAAGTGGTTAAACTGAAAGTGTATTTTCAACTTATTCATCCTGAAAGTATTGACGAAAATCTAAAAGGATCTTTTAAGAAGAATGCTGATTTGATTCAGTCTTTGATGCTCATCGATAGTTGGAAGCACATAGGGATATTAGAGGAGATATTCGGATATTGATTTTACATCGAGAGGAGATATAAAGATGTACTTTACAGAAGAAGAGCGGAAAGCAATTATCGGATCATTATCGAAGAGCCAAAGAAATGCTTTACACGTTTTCTCAAGATTATCAAAACAATCATATTTCGCCAATGTATTAGCTTCTTATAAAGGAACTGAACGTTTTTTCTTTGATGGCTATGTCGATCACGGGGGAGTTAAAAAGGGGGTTACTTGCCTCTGTGGAAAGTCGTTACGATACGAATTTATACTTAGAGATATAAAGAGCGGGCAAAAAATAAGTTTAGGGAGAACACACTTTCAAAAAGAGTTGGATATTCCTGATCATATTGCAAGACAGGTACATAAGGGGATTCATCAGATTAACATTGAATTGGATGAGATTTTAGATAAGATTTGGCGGAATGATACCAAGTTGCCACAGTCTATAGTCAAGCATATTAATGAGATCGAGTTATCTGAAGAAATTGAGTGTTTGTTAAATGCCAGTCTCCCGCTGTTAAGAAGGCATATCGATTATTTGTTTGACGTTTCTAAGAAATATAGACAACAAACTTCGAAAACAGATAAGCAAGAGATTTTAGGCAAAGAATTTCAAGATGTGCACGATGGCACAATATCTTATGAACAATATATTGATGAACTATATGGTGAGGCTATTGAAGAATATCTATTGAAAGCATACGGTTATAATCGTATCTCAAGTATTATTGAATTCTTAGTAAAAACAAAAGGTCTTAAAAACCAAACATTAAATGAACAACATGCACTTTATAGTCACTTTTTTCACTATCTACGTAAAAATCCGAAATTTTTTGCGCATAAGGATGATAAAACTGCGTTTAAACATATTGTCCATATGGATCAGAAAGAAAGAGTAGAAAGAGAAAGTGCAGAAAAAAGAAAAAGATCAGAAGAAAATTTTGAAAGAATAAGAGAAGAAAAAAGAAAGCAAGAAAGTGAAAGATTAGAAGCAAGAAAGCAAGCAAGGGAACAAGCAAGGGAACAAGCAAGAAAACAGGCGTGGGAAAAGATTAAAGCAGATCGGATGCTTAGGGATATGCCGAAAATGATCCTGAAGAATCCTATAAAAAGTGCAGATCAATTGAAGATAGGAACAATAATCAATCATCGGGATATGGGACGAGGCGAGATTCTATATATCGATGGTGATGTCATCGAAATGCGATTTAGCACTGAAGTGAAAAGTTTCTCAATTAAGTTATGTTTGGATAGGGGGCTATTAGAGCTGGCGTGAGGGACTTATGGATTGAATGTGGAATGGGAGATTAATGATTTGTAGTAATATCTATTTAGCGTGGCTAAACATCATACACAGCCAGTGAAATTAAATTGCTAAAACCGTACTGTAAAAATTTATGCTATCATATTCTCAAATAGGGGATTGTAGAAAGGAAATGAGGTATGCCAATTCCAAAGAATATTCGTAGAGAACATATACTTGAGGCTATCATGTACATTGACGAGCATGGAGTACCACATAAGAGGGAATCAACGAAATACGATCTTCTTTATAATAATAAGCGGTATCCTCCGAAGTATGTGATAGCAAGGGCGAACGTTTGTGCAAATGGGGAGGAGCTTTATGAATTCAGTGGTGGAGATCAGACTAATGATGTACTGAAAAATCTAGGATTTGATGTACGATTCACTTTAGACACGATTCCTGCTTTAGAGCCAAAGGCTAGAGCAAGGGAATATGAAAGCTATTCGGATATTATTCGTGACCGTATTATTTTTGAGTACCTGTTTCATTCACGTACACATCGATGGCTAGATGAGCAAATAATCGGGTTGAATGCCGATGAGAGTCGTGGTTATCAGTCTATGGGGATATTGCACTACATCGGGCTTCGGGATAAGCATAAAGGAATTTTTCAAGATATGTCTGTAATAATAGCAATTGAGCATTTACGAAATGCAAATAATAAGTTTCCTCTGGTAATTGCTTCACTGGAACGAACATTAGGTGCAAATAATAATTCATTGAATAATAATGATGACGTTAAGTCGGCAAAAGTCGAGTACGAAGAAGGGAAGGAACTGCTTCGTTTACATAAAGTTAGAGAGCGTGATCCTCAGCTAATTAAAGATGCGAAGAAGCGATTTAAGAAGTTACATGGGGAATTATTCTGCGAAGCATGCGGAATCAATTTCGAGAAGGTTTACGGTGAGCGAGGTAAGGACTTCATTGAAGGACACCATAAGAAACCAGTATCCGAAATGAAGGACGGGGAAACAACCAAAGTCGAGGATATTAGCATGCTTTGCTCCAACTGTCACCGTATGATTCATCGGATCCCGATGATCAGTATTGAGGAACTGAAGAAGAGTATTAAATTGATCTGGGTGGGGAGCCATTGATAGGAATCATACTCACGGAGGAACACTAATGAAAGAGAAGCTCCGTGTTTCACGACTTGAGCAGGAAAAGATAACTCAAGCAAGGCATTTTTAACTCGAATATAATGGTCGATCCATAGAAATAGCATTGGGATATGTATTTACAAAAGATGAAGTGAGGGCATCGTATCTAATTGGTCCAAATGGTAAGGAAAGCAAATAGGGAAAATCCCTCCTTTCTTGAATCGATTGAGAAATACATGAGATAAAAAGTTCCAGGCAACCGTAAGGATTTCATTTGTAGAATATACTTTTCTGTATAAAAAAATTCTTGTCAAAACATGCCTATTGCAGTATGTTATGAGTAATTATATTTTGATTGGATTTGCGGAAGCACCGCAGACTAACCCATCGGGTAGAGTCTGCGGTTTTTTGCATTCTAAAACTAATTGGAGGATTGAGAAGATGAAATGTTGTACTTTTTGTTCCAAAAATGCTGAGATGCTATTTATTCATCCCGTTCATGAAATCGGTAGGCTTTGTGCCAGATGCTACTTGCAATTACAAGGATCGTGTGGTACTTGTGGCGGAAGCTTTTTACTGACAGAGATCAAAGAAAATGTGAGTTATCAAGTCAGAGCAAAGTTTATTGGGATGGGGGAAAAGAATTACGTTGTCTGCTTCGATTGCTTTGATGCGATCCAACATGAATTTTCACAAAAGTTTGAATAACCGTAAGGAAAAAGCAGAATGGTGTTTTGCTTGGAGTAATTTGGACGAGGTTGGTTGGTAAATGATAAAATGGAGTGGGGTTTTGATTTATTCCTTGACTACTCTATAGCATAGGAGATTTCAGAGTGCAAAATTGGATTTCAAACATTAGTATGTACTTTAAAAAAAGGAAGGCTAGAACCGTAGTGAAAAAGGTTGACTCCTTTTTGATACAAATGCAAGTTAAATACAAGAATTCAGCACTTGAATCAAATAAAGCAATGAATCAACCTCACTACACTCCAAATTCATATTTTCAAAAAAGAATTGAAAGACTTGATGTGGATCGAATTTACTTAGAAGATGGCAATCCAATTCGAATATCTTCTGATTTCGAGCTACGCTATGTGCGTCTTATGCCCGTTATTTTTTCTTTGTCAGAATACGATGAGTTACTTGGAAGGTATATATCGATTCAAACTGAGTTCAATGCTCAATACGCAACGACTCAGGCTTATGCTTCGGAAATGAGGACTCTGGTACAACGAAACAATGAATTATTGCAACGGTTCTTTTCAGAGTTAGCAGAGTTACAACAGGATTACATATCGGACTCCTCTAAAAAAACATTTATGACTCGCTACAGAGAGCCTTTTTTGTTTTATCAAAATGCAGTTCAAGGTGAAATAGAGGACCCGTTGGCTATTGAGTATCTCTCTGTCGTTAGAGACATCGATAAAAACGTTGTGAATTGGAATCAAGAGTATATTCAGCGGGAACTTGTAAGGAACAAAGAATTCTTCGATAACATTGATGGCAAATCACTTGATGAGCAACAACGGATTGCTGTACTAATAGATGAAGACAATAATTTAGTTCTTGCTGGTGCAGGAAGTGGAAAGACACTGACTATATCAGGGAAAGTGAAGTTTTTAACAGAAAAGAAAGGTGTTTCGCCTGATGATATATTGTTGATCTCCTTTACCAATAAAGCGGCGGAAGAAATGCATGATAGGATAGCCAAAAGACTTCATGTGAATGTTGACGTGAAAACTTTTCACATGCTTGGAATGGGGATCATAGCTCGGAATTCAGAAAAGAAGCCCGATATATTAAGCGATATGAAGCCAATCATACAGGAATATTTCAGATCGGTGATTTACTCAAGTTCGAAAGAACTTGAAAAGATCGTAACTTTTTTTGGGGTATATTTGAATATTCCAAAAGATCTTGAACAGTTTGATAGCCTAGGTGAATATCATGAAAACCAAAAAAGTCTCGATTTTGAAACGTTGAAGGGAAAGCTTCAAAAAGTTACAAAAAATTTGCAAACTTTAAAAGGCGAGACAATGAAAAGCCTGGAAGAAACACTTATTGCCAACTTTCTCTTTCTCAATGGGATAGAGTACATCTATGAAAAAGACTACGAGTATCCCACAGCTTCTAAATTGTATCGACAATATAAACCAGATTTCTTCTTACCTGATTACGAAATATATATTGAACATTTTGGAATCACAGAAGACTATCGCACCCCTTGGCTAAGCAGTATTGAAGAAGAAAAGTATATACAAGGAATTCATTGGAAACGGGCATTACATAAAGAGAAGAATACGGTACTGGTGGAATCATTCTCATATTTCAATAAGAATGGTGTTCTATTTTCGAAGTTAGAGGAGAACTTACGTAATAAAGGAGTTCAATTCAAAAAAATCGATGTGAGAGCTGTTTATGAAGCCATATGCATCAGAGAAAAAGATTACTACTTTGAGGAGTTCATAAAGCTTGTAGGTAGCTTTATAAATCTTTTTAAATCGAATGGGTATAGACAAGAGCACTTTACTCAGCTTATTGAAGAGAATCGACAAATGAATAGCCAAAATACTTTTATGAGGAACCGTAACGAAATTTTCTTGTCACTGGTGCAACCGATATATGAGTATTATCAAAACCGTCTAAAGGATCAAAATCAAATTGATTTTAATGATATGATAAACGTAGCAACTGATAATGTAAAAAGCAATTTTACAACATTCCAGTACAAATACATCATAATTGACGAGTACCAAGATATTTCACAAAGTAGATTTCAGCTTATCAAAGCAATCAAAGATAAGACAAATGCGAAGGTAGTCTGTGTTGGAGACGATTGGCAATCGATCTATCGTTTCGCAGGCAGTGATGTACAGCTCTTCACAAAGTTTGGTGAATATTTTGGAATTTACGAATTGCTAAGGATCGAGAAAACGTACCGAAATTCTCAACAGTTAATTAATGTTGCTGGAAAGTTTGTTATGAAGAACACGAATCAATTGAAGAAAAATCTAGTGTCTAACAAAAACAATCTTCAACCAATTCGTATAATTGGATACAGCCAAAATATGTACGAAGTATTAGCGGCAACAATTGATGAAATTGTCGAGAAGTATGGGGCTAAACAGAGCATTATGCTATTAGGAAGGAATAACTTTGACATCAACTTTTTGAAGGAACAGAAAGAGTTCAAAGTAGTTGAAGGTAAGAAACTGATTAAAGTGGAGTATATGAAACATAAGTCATTAGACATTAGCTTTATGTCCACGCATAAATCGAAGGGGCTGGAAGCTGATCACGTCATTTTGATTAATGCTAAAAATAGCCTGCTAGGTTTTCCGAATCGAATTGCTGATGACCCTGTGCTATCTTGGGTTCTAACTGATCAAGACTCATTCGATTTTGCGGAAGAACGACGGCTATTCTACGTTGCATTAACACGTACACAAAACAACCTTTATATTCTTGCTCCAGAAAGAGATGCATCAGTGTTTGTAAGAGAATTGATAAACGAGCATCATATAGCTTTTGAAACAACTTTCTTACAGAATTCCGTCTTACATAATCCCAAATGCCTCAAATGTAAAACTGGCTTATTGGTCGAACGCAAGGGTCAGCAACAGAAAAGTTTCTTGGGATGTAGTAACTATCCGCAATGTGATAAGACATACAGCGATGTTCGCCTGCTTGATAACCAAATTATCTGTAGCCGATGTAATGGGTATATGGTAATGCGAGTGAACAATGGTGAAGAGTTTTACGGATGCTCAAACTACCCAAATTGTAATAACACGATTAACATTGGAAACAAACCCTCAAGGATAAGACGATGAACGTGGGATTCCAAATAAGTATACTCTGATTTTTGTCTTAATTGACTAGAGTATGTTAAGTGGAAAATTTATTTATTGGTGTGAGGAGCATTTTATAAGTAACACATTTTGCTCTGTAAAAATGGCTTACTAAAAGTTATAATAAAGATACAGTAGAGCGTTTGGCTTGCTAGGAGGGTAATTAATGAAAGATAAATTTAATAAGCCAACAGTCCTAAGTATGTTCTGTGGATGTGGAGGACTAGATTTAGGGTTTCATCAGAGTGGATACGATGTCCTTTGGGCTAACGACATAAACGAAGATGCATGTTTAACATATGAACATAATCTTGGGAACGTAGTAAGAGGAAATATTGAGGATTTGGAAATTCCTAAAATAGAAGATTTGGATGTGCTTTTGTCGGGCTTCCCTTGTCAATCGTTCAGCAATGCTGGTAATAGAAAGGGAATTCAAGAGAAGAGGGGTAATCTTTACAAGTTTACGTTAAAGTTTATCGAAGAACTTCAGCCCAAAGTAGTAATGATGGAAAATGTAAGAGGACTACTTTCTACTAAAACAGAAAATGGATTTCTTTTACCTGAGATACTAGAGAGTCTATCTAATATGAACTACGAAGTGCATTTCAAACTAGTAAATGCATCACATTATGGTGTACCTCAAAATAGGTTAAGGGTTATTGTGATTGCATTGAAAAAGGACATTGGCTTAGGGAAATTCCACTTCCCTAGCCCTATCACGGACGTAGATTTATCATTAAAGAATACTATTTTTGATATTCCAGAAGATACTCCTAATCAGGATGAGATGATAAAACTCAACCCTCAAGCGATTTACCTTGGTTCTTTTGTTCCAGAGGGAGGTTCTTGGAAGGATATTCCTACAGATGTTTTACCTGAGAGGCTAAAGAAGATTAGAGACAATATGGAGAAATATAGATGGCCAAACTTCTACCGAAGGTTCCATAGAGATGAAATAGCTGGGACGATTACAGCGGCTTTTAAACCTGAAAATGCAGGCGTTTGGCATCCTACTGAAGATAGAGTGTTTACAACACGTGAAATTGCTAGAATCCAAGCTTTTCCTGACAGTTTTGTCTTCAAGGGCCGAACTGTGAAGGCCAACTATGAAATGATAGGTAATGCTGTACCTCCTAAGCTTTCTTATGCATTTGCAAATTGCTTGAAAGAAGTTATTGAGGGGAAGGATATTCCAAAAAGAGAGAACATTAGGTATTTCTCGAAAATAAATTTTGGGTCAGTGCCAGTACGAGTTGGAGATGCAGAAGTAGTTTTTGATTTTTTGGAAAAAGAAGAACAAGTTGAACAAGTTGAACAAGTCGAGTTATTAATCAGTAATAGGTAAGTAATACATTAGGGAACCATTAAGGTTCCCTTTTTTAAAAATAATTCCTAGGGGAAATGAAACGGTGTACTTTTCATTTGATGTGTTTAGGTATAATTTTGAGAAACTAAGGACTGTGAACGGAGATGGCAAAAAAGGTGGAGAGCAAACATCGGGCTTAGCTGTTTTTTTCGCTGTAGATATGGTTCAAAGACAATTTGCGACCCCTAGGTTGGACCTTAATCCAGATAACAGGCCCCATAGAGAAGGTGTTACTTCGAAGTTTATTGAGTTACTGTGCGTAGGTACTACTGTTGATAATATGGAGCTTCAAGTTAACAACCTTGGTCAAGTGAATATTGGGGTGAAAAAGCTTGCCAACAGATTGAGTTCAAACTTTTTAACTACAAGACTTAAAGCAGGTTCAACCGCAACAGGTACGATTGGTTATCCAGGTAGACCTGCCCCATTATTAACAGTTGGACACGAGGTCGCACCTGGTAATGAGTGGGGTACGGAAAAAAGTGAAGACTGGCAATCAAATTTTATGCTTTTTTTGAGTGGAAGGAATTGTGAAGAGGATACTTTTCCACTAGTTGTATATTTATTGCGAAATTTTAACTTCGAGAATGTTGTAGGGACTGGGGCGGTAGAACCCAACGAAAAATTGGTTTCGGCTTTGCGAACACGTTTTACAGATGAGGTAGCAGAATATTTAATTGAAAACTCCACAATACCTGACGAGTGGGATTCAGCAGGCTTTTTTAGTGATATTCCAATCAATGTATCTCAGTATGAGGAGCTTGTGAATGTCCATGATGAAGACGAGAAAGTGATGACTATTCCGTTTGAAGAAACAGAAGTAGATGAAACGGTCACTAAAAACTTAATTTTATATGGTCCTCCAGGCACGGGAAAAACATATCGAACTGCCGAAATAACTCTAAGAGCATGTGGATTTTGGCGAGATGAATTAGTGGAAGATAGAAGAGAAGTTATGGACATCTTTCGGTACTTGCAAGAAAATGGACGAGTAGAGTTTGTCACATTTCATCAATCTTTTTCGTATGAAGAGTTTGTCGAGGGTATGAGTGCGAGAGTAATGGATGGAAATATAGAATATTATATAAAGAATGGAATTTTCAAGAAAGTATGTAACAAAGCTTTTGATGACGAACAGGGAAAAAATTACGTTTTGATTATTGATGAGATCAATCGTGCAAATATTTCCAAGGTCTTCGGTGAATTAATAACACTTATAGAGTATGATAAACGAGCAGGGGAGGAGAATGAAGTTGAAGTGACGTTGCCCTACTCACAAGAGCTTTTTTCGGTTCCTAACAATGTTTATATCATCGGTACAATGAATACCGCAGACCGTTCTATAGCCTTAATGGATATGGCATTAAGAAGAAGGTTTGAGTTTGAAGAGTTGATGCCACAGCCAGAACTATTAAGACGCATTACATTCGGTGAAGATGAAATTGATTTAAGAATATTACTTGAAACAATTAATAAAAGGATCACTCTTTTATTAGATAGAAATCATACTATCGGTCATGCTCTTTTTATGCATGTCTCAACACTTGGGGATTTGATTTCCGTCATAAAAGGTAAGATTATATCAACACTACAAGAGTACTTTTATGGCCAATGGGATAAAGTAGGGATTGTTTTAGGCGATCATAGAAAAAGCCCTGAATTAAGGTTGATTGTTGAAGACGAATCGTTTGATATTGAGGAGCTACTTGGAAAAAATGATTATAATGATCAACTTGAACAGGTTTACATAGTAAATCCTCTGTTTGGAACTGATGATCAACAGGATTTTGCAATTATCAAGAGTATATACAGTTAGTGGGGTGTCATCTATGATACCTGTAATTAGTGTTAGAGAACATGAAGCGATTTATATTGGTGAAACATTTTCTAGCGAAAGCAAAGTCATCACTCGGTATCAAGCAACGTTACTAGAAAAGTTTGAAAGGGAACAAGGTAAACAGATTTTCAAATGGGGTAATAAAAAAATTACCCCATTACAATGGGTAGGAGTAGCATCCATTGGCAACCTACAAATTGAGATCCTACCCAAACTGGCTAACTCGGAGCATTCTCAGATAAGGAAAAACCTTTTGTATATGCTTACGATTGCAAAAGAAGTCCCTTTTAGAGTGCAAGATGTAAGCAGATTTGATACACAAAGGAACACTTTCCTGGAAATTTTTATAAAAGTATTTATTGATAAATTAAATAATGCATTAAAAACAGGGGTTATTCAGCAGTATTGTCACGAAGAAGAGAATGTTCCTTTCCTCAAAGGAAAGTTACACTTATCAGAACAATTAAGGAGAAATCTAATAAATAAAAGCAGATTTTATGTAAGCTATGATGAATACTCTATTAAGAATTTACCGAATAGGATTATTAAAGCAACGGTTGCAAAACTCTATGGAATATCAAAGGTTCAGCATAATAAAAAGGTTTTGATGAATTTAAAAGATGCTTTTAATGAAGTTGATGAGAAGGGATTTTCATACAGCGAAATGAAAAGTTTGGTACTCCCTAGGACTATACACCATTTGTATCAAGAAATTATTGAAATGTGTAAAATTTTCTGGAAAAATGAATCGCCCGCTTTAAGTAGTGGAACATCAGAAAGTTTCAGCCTGCTGTTTGACATGAACATGATTTATGAAAAATTCATACAAGGTGTATTGTTGGCTCATCAAGAAGAGATCATGGGTCACAACCTGAAACTAGTGACTAATTTGGGGATTACCCCAAAGTATCTTCTAAAAGATCAATATGGGCGAAGCACGTATAGGTTATTACCAGACAACGGTATTGTTAATATAATTACCAGTAAAATTGAAAAGATAATTGATACAAAGTGGAAGCTATTGGACAGTAAAAAGAAGAATTTTGGTATTAGTCAGGATGATATTTACCAAATGTATGCATATGCAAGGGAATATGATTGTAATAAAGTTATTCTTTTGTACCCTGTTAACGAGGGAACAACTGGTCTAAGTTTTCTTCCAAGATACCGTAATAACACATTTCCAGAAAAGCAGATAGAAATTATTGTTCTTACAGTCAACTTGGGGCACAAGTTTCCAGATCAAATAGATGATTTTATTGATGATTTAAGAGTGATTTGCTCTATATAAATTACGATTGTTGTTCTCATACTTATTTTTCATTTCACAAACGAATTTGAAATGACCTCCGATTACACAATTGATGTGTAAATGGAGGTCGTGTCTAATGGTTAAATATTACAAGCCAAATTGTAGTTCCAATAGTGATTCACTCTATACCTCACATGCTTCCCATTGGTTGCAAACATGAACGTTTCTCTCGCTATCAAATTTAAAATCGGCTTCAGCTTCCCAATGACCACAAACAAAGCATTTTCTAATCGAAGGCGTATAAATAAAAGTGAACTCATCCTCATGAAAGACCTTAGTTGCAACGTGTTCTGATTGGTACTTTTCAAATATTTGTTTCAGAATGCTCACAAAGCGTTGTTGATCTTCAATAGTAAGGAAACATAATACGTCCTTAAAGTTGCGAGGGGATATTTCATTTTCACTCTTAGCTTCCCACGAAAGATTACGATAAAAGAAATACGTCTCGCTTAGATGATCAAGTAAATCCAAGTATATTTTGCTGAGGAGATCATCGCCAACTGTATTCCAGATCTCATGCCAGTAAATACTTACACCATAATAAGTTTCATATTCCCGATGATGCAGAACATCATTTACTTCGTCATTCAATAAAAGTAGCTTTTCATATAACTGAAGGATATGAGCTTTATAAAAACTGCCTTCCGAGTCTCCGAAGTATAGGGACTTGTAATCTTCAATTACTAAATCAATCTCGTTTTCAAGGTCAATACGTTCTTCAAAGGACTGGATCGTCAGTTTTTTCTCTTGGAAATGATGGAAAGAAGACATCAAATTCATGTATTCAAAAAAGTAAGGGTGTTCAAGCGAGTCTTCAGGTGAGCATTCTTCCGAACAGTAATTACCTTCACTTGAAATTGACTGATATGGTTCTTCTGAAAATGGAATATTACATTTTGAGAATAAATTCATGATTGGTTTCCCTCTACTTTCTTAGAATTTTCGAAATGTCATTCTATCTATACACAGGCTTTTACTAGAATTCTAAGTGTTTTGGCAGGAAATCCAACAGGTTAGCTCATTTTGGAGAAGGGGAGCCGCCAGCGCTTTCACTAATTCATAGGAAACAATGTCTCTCCCAACGCTCCAGAAGGTGATAATTTTCATTTGTTGAAGCAACTATTTTCCAAAATGGTTTCCTGAATTCAGGATGGACATATCGGGGATACAAATTCATCCAAGATCGACCTAATAGGTTAATCGCCTGTTCCCAATCCGATACGACTTTTGATTTTTGATGTACAAGAGCAGACAAATCCTCATCAACTAAGAAGTCAGCCAAAGCCGATTCGTTGGTTTCCTTCATAAATACCCAAGAGTCGTCACTAGTCTTTGATCCAAGCAATGTGATGCTCCCGCCTTCTCCTGCCAGTACGATAATCTCTTCCCACTTCTGATTCATTAAGATTTCCCCTCCCGTTAAAAAGCAATAGGTCCCAAATCGTCAAAACCTTTTTCTCCAAAATCTTGCCAACTTGAGACAGATGGATCATTTGCTAAATCAGCAAAAACCAAAATAAATCTTCACATCGGCCAGGGGTAAATAAACTTTGCGTCGCCCTCCAATTATTCTTGATGATAAAAATGGAATCAGAACCATACTCTCCATTCCATTTGAGTAAGGTGTACCGTTTTTGAGTATTTTTATTAATATTGATTTCAAAGTGAGGATATTGGTTCTGGACATGATTAAGAATCGAAAAGAGATCAACTGTACAAGTAATTTGCTGGTTTAGTTACACTGGATTGGAAGAGATACTTTCTAACATTTGTTTATATGCCGCAAGTAAGTCGGCTACGATTTCTGGGCGGCGAGTTGGAATAAGAGGGCACGGATGATAGTAGTTATTGGAGTTCTTGTGCTTTTTGCCGAAGGTAGGAACTTTTGATTCATCGATTAGACTCATCCACATCCCCTTAATTTGTTCAAGGTTTTTCCAGTTAGGATTCTGCTCGACTCCCCAACCTGTAAGAATCCAGGGGTGACTCTGTAGCTCTTCTAAAGGGATTAAAGACTCTCTGATTTCATACTCATCCGACCGAACCAGAGTCTCAAACTGGTCTACAGCATTTTTAGACTTCGCATTCTGGAGGCTAAACAAGTTATAGATATGGAATCGTCCAACTAAGGAAGCCCCTTCCCCGTAAATTCCCTTCAAGAATAGTATTAATTGCTCCATCGTTGGGTCGGTCTTTATTTCCCCTTCTGCTTTGCCTACTGTATTTAGCTCCACTTTCAGATTGGGATTGATTTTATTGAAGTCAGCTGATCCTGGGTTAAGCAGCAAACAAGCCCCAAGAGACTGCTCTGAGTCGCCCCATTGAATATAAGCCGATTTTCGAAACGTATGATCGCCCCGTTTTGTGAATGTTCCGTATGCCTTTGGTTGATTCATTTTAATCCCCCGTTCATGTCTTTATTATGGTTTATACCAACCAGATCTGTGACTGTCACAATGCCTAAGACGCTATAGTAAGCATTATAAAGGGAAACAGCAATTTCAGCTTCTCGTTTGCCTTCGCAATCTACATATTCAATTCCAGATTGATGGAGCTGTTCATCAACGACGATGATATATCCTTCATCTACGTCGTTATTCAGGACGCTTACGTACAACAATATCCGATTATGTTCTGGTTCCCACCATTCCCATTTCTCGTTATACTCTGTCCCTTTGTTCACCCAATGTCCGCCTGGATTCGGCGTATAAGATGAGGGCTCATCTTTTTGCTTTTGACTCAATGTTAGAAAGAAGGATAGGATGACGATAAGTATTATCAGAACCATCAACATCTTCTCCCTTTCCTGTCTACAATATATAACCATGACCGCTCAATTATTTGAGTGCTCGGGATGTATCCTATTTCAGCTAAAGCTCGTTTGCAACTTCTTGTAGTACATCCCCGATTTTCCGATCATTGATGACTAAATCGGCAATACGATCTAATGGGGTCGGATCTTGATTAATGATGACCAACTTAGCCCCGTTTTCTTTTGCAGTAATCGGAAATGAATTGGCAGGAGAAACGACCAAGGATGACCCCAGAACAATAAAGAGGTCAGCTTGCTGGGCTTCATAAACTGCCGCCGTCAATGCTTTTGAATTCAGCGATTCACCGAATAATATGACGGATGGGCGAATGAGGCCTCCACAGGTGCAATAAAGGTTATTGTTAAAGTAGCAATCTGTTGGATAGACAGTTCCACAAGCATTGCAATGTAATCGTCGAATGGTTCCGTGAAGAGTGATAACATTGCGATTGCCTGCGTCTTCATGTAAACCATCGGTATTCTGGGTTATGATGGACTTGAGTAGAAATTGTTCTGCGAGTGTTGTTAATACATCGTAGCCCCCATGAGGACGAATAGATTGTAGCCCTTCAATTCGTTTACGATAAAACTCAACAAATGCATCTTTGTTGTATTTTATGGCATCGGTGCTGGCTAACCATTGTGGATCTTTTCCTTTCCATAAACCGTTTTTAGAGCGGAAATCGGGAACACCGCTTTCGGTACTCATACCAGCACCAGTAAATACAACCGTATATTTAGATTCTTTCAGCCATCCTGTGAGCATTTGATGCACCTCCAATTGAGCTTTATAAACTGATTTAACTATAGAGAACGATCAAATATTTGAGTGTTCTTAATTGTTCCTACAATTTAAAAAAGACATCTTGGGATTAGATGCCTTCTGAATAATGTTGGAACATTTTCTTGGCTTCTTCCTTCATCTTATCGACGAGTGATTGCGGTGTGATTACCTTTGCATCACTCCCCCATGTAAGCAACCAACGGACTAAGCCCTCACTAACAGCGGCATTTATTTTGATTGAGAACGTTTGATCATCTACTTTGCGAATGAGGGTATCCTTACCAAAACGGTCAATGATCACATTAATGAGATGACTATTGAATTGCACTTCAATGAGCTGGGTATCGCCAGGATACATGTTAAAAGTCTGTTTCATGTGATCAGCGATATTAAAATCAGATGGAGTGAAAAGAACCTCTGAAACATCAACCTGTATCATTCTGTCTACTCGGTAATGCTTTATGCTAGCCGAATCATCATCCTTGGCTACAAGATAATAGTAGTCGTTGTTCCATACCAGCCCTAGTGGAATTACGGAGTATATCTTGCCACGATGCCGAAGGACAAATTCTTTATTGACATTATAGCTCCCGTATTGGAAGGTAAGCATGGTTCGTTCATTAATGGATGTATGTATCTTGTCAATATGATAACGAACTTCTTGATTTTGAGCCTTCACTTCAGGAGTAACGGATATTTGATGCTGAAGCTTCTTAGCCAGATGATTACTTGTTAAGGTCTTGATCTTTCCGATAAGTTGTTTGGTTTCCGCTGATGTAATGAATTTGGCTGAGGAGACCGCATCAATAAGCATCCGAAGTTCATAAACATTAAATTTTCGGTACATATGATAGTAATTTATCGTGTTCCGTTTCCCAATAGTTTCTTCAATAGGGAAGCCACTATATTTTAATTGTTCAATCGTACTTTTGATCGTATTCTTCTGGGCGGTATACTCGTCTCCGAATTGCTGTTGTAATTTTTGATTTATTTCCGACAAAGTTAATGAATGGTCTTCGTCGGTTAGAGAAAGTAGAATTTCTCTAATCTTCAAAAGCCGCATGGCATTACTTGCTTCAGACATATGCTCACTCCGTTTCTTGTTGTCTTTTCGACAACCCCTAATTCCATTATAATGAGAAATCATTTAGTCGCACTACTTCAAACGCAAAACTATGTATGGTCGAAAAATCAAATGGCGTAAGGTCAGGAAAAAACCGTTTGTGATTGGAGAGCAGGTTTTAGAGAGAGAGGGAGAATTGGTTCGGAAATACTTCCCTTTACCATTGGTCCCCACTAAATAGTTCAATACTGTTTCCAAGACAACCTGATTGGGAATATGCGGTAAAACAGTTCAAGTTATGTTATGATAGTTTTCCAAGACCAAAACATATAAATAGGGTGACGACATGATAAGGAATTTGATAGGCTCAAGTCACAGTTACATAGATTTTCAGTAAACGCACAATCACGTATTGTGCGTTTTTTCTATACTGTTTAGGTTGTAACACTATGCTTTTTGAGAGGAGGTGAATGACGATGAAAGCGTTGGTTGCAAAGCTGAATACAAAGCAAAAAGTTCAGAACGTTCTTCTAGAAGTTGGTGCAGATTCACTCATGATCGTAATTGGAATTTCAGTTGCTCATATTATCAAGACGATGATGTTTTAAATCGCTGGGAGCAGAGAGGAAAGGTGGGTGAACACGCCTGTTTTGGATGGCATAGTTTCGCTATCTTTCCTTCGCTACATTGTGTGATTTGAAATGGAGCAGATACAGAAAATATGATCATTATCATCGATTTATTAGCATTTCAGATGATCAAGTCGTATTTGTGATCCCTAGGAAACTTCTCCTTCAATCCGCAATGGAGGTTGGAGACGAATATACTGCTGAGCCAAAAGGTAACATGCTTCTTCTCAAAAAAGGTAAAGCAGATAAGGGGGAAATAATTTTGTGTGAACCGATGAAAGAATGGAACGCAAAATTGGAGCAAGATGTTGATTGTTATGAGAAGGTCATTCGATCAATCGATGATGACGAATCTGATGAGGTAGTCATCATTTTGTCGAAAGAAATGTTATTGAAGGCGGGGATCGAGATTGGGGGACAACCTGATGATTACAACCAGACCAAACGAGCTGGTGATCAGAAAAGGGCAGGGTGGAGGGGAGAGGTGATGGAAGGTATATAGTACAAGGGTGAAACTACAAATGCTATTGTGATAGTTCGTATCGAAAGTGAGGATCCAAATGGAGCGACAGGAAGAAAGTATTAACAGAGAGTTACTTTCAATTGCAGATGCGGCTAAAGAGCTAGGCATTAATATTGAAATGATTCACAAGTACATTGAACGTGGTTTAGAAACTGTAAAGGACGAGAATGGAGAGATAAGGATTCCAAAGGTTGTTGTAGAATCGTGGAAAAACCCTGCCGATGCATTCCAGTTACAGTGGCTTTATCAAGTCGAAAAGTTAATGAATCAGACCGAGGCAGAAAGGTTGGAATCAATCAATAAACAAATTGCGGAGTTTGAAGATAAGTATCATGGAACCTTTCAGCAGTTGTTTGGAAATCTGATCAATGATGGCGAGATTGATGGAATGTCCGAAGCGGTGGAGATATTCGACTGGAAGAAGCTTGAAATCCAAAAAACATGGTTGATCTCAAAGTTGAAAGGATTAATGCAAATGGAAAAGTTAATACCGAGAACCGAACCTCAAGAAATTCCATACGAAGTGCTGGTCGATAGTATTCCGAATGGGGGGAAGTGGGAGTGGAGTCATGGCTACTTATTCTTTTCGGATGAGGATTTGCGAAAGGTTGTGCTGATGCTCATTGCTCAAATCGGGTTAAGAGAAATGGTCGAAATTCTTCCTAATAGATCTAGGTACGAACTGGAGAGTATTTTGATGCTTAGACCTGAAAGGGATTAAAGGCAGGGTATATGGATGGATCAAGGGTTTGATTTAGTCATTGAATAACCGAGTCGATAAAGAATCCCCTTTTAGGAAGAGGAGGATGGGTTTTGCCTAAGAAAATAAATCGTGATAGAAAAATGCTAAATCCAAACCGACCAGACATGAAGATTCTAGGGTTAAATGATATGTTTAAGAAACTTCATGAAGAAAATCAGAGGGCTTTGAAAATCCTTCGAGATCGAACAAAACATCAATAAGCAATTGCTAGGATTTTAAATAATTATATTGAGAAGGAATGAGTATATGAAAAGATACTTCATGACAGATATTCACGGGGACGCTAGAGGAATGAAGGCATTACTAGACCATGTAGGTATTGATTTTTCAGTAGACCAAATTGTATTTGGGGGCGATATGATAAATCGGGGTAAGGATTCGGCAGAGGTGGTTAAATTTGTTAAAAATTTAGTGGATACATTTCCGAATAACGTTCATGCAGTCGTCGGCAATCATGAAGAAATGTTGTCTGATTACTACCGAAGTGGAGATAAAACATGGTTGCATCATGGTGGTAGTGAGGCCCTTAAAAACTTCAATAAAACGTTCACAGATGATGCTGATCGGCAATCACATTTAGAATGGGCAACTTCCTTACCCCTGCTATTCGAAGATGAGGCATTTGTTTATACTCACGCTGGGTTGAATCCACATGAGCCGCTGAATAAGCAAAGTCGAGAAATTCTTTGGATGTCTGAATCGGTTTTATACAGTATTCCAGGTACTTCACTGTTGGCTTTAACTCAGAACAAGCCCATCATTCACGGTCATACACCTGTGGAATATATATATTTCGATGGGGTGCGACTCAATTGCGACCTTGGATCAAATACCTATTCTATCGAGGAAGAGAGAGGTCTTGGATTGGTGAACTTGACTGAGATGACCTATTTCATTTATAAGCAAGCTCAAAAAAAGATCGAAAAGCGAAAGGTTGTTCAAATATAAAAGAGCGGGAAAACCAGAGATGATGGAGAAGGTTATTTCAAATAAATACAGAGAATAAGGAGGCAAATGTGGACGATCAAACTTATAACATGGAAAGAATCAAAGAAATAGTGAATATGATATGTTTTTTCGAAGATCGATATGGGGGCAATTTTGAGGAGGTGGTTAAGATCAAGGGCGATCCATATCTCTCGGAAGACTGGAAGTGGAGTAGGGAAGGTAAAGAATGGAGGGGACATCTCAAGGAAATTGGCGATCTGTAAGAACAGGGTGTTTTATATAAAGACAGGAATTATAGGGAGTTAGAAGAATCAGGGTTGTTTAAGACCTGAAGTTGACACTGGATTACAATTGAACATTGGAGAGATGAGAACGAATGGGGCAATATCTGCAAATGGGAATTGTCTATAGGGCATCTGTTTCCAGGGAAACAATGAATGCTCTTAGTCTAAGAGAAGAGAAGCTGCTGGACGAGCTGAATAAAAAAAATGATATGTCGCTGTTTGATTGCCATGAGCATGATGATGTAATCGACTTTATGTTAAAAGAAGCAATCGTATTGGAACAATTACATAGCTTTATGCAATCACAGTTCTCGTTGTACAGCCGAAATGACAGGGAAGTGGTAGAGGTCTTTAAGGAGGCAGTAAGCGCCGTTTCAGAATTATCTTCCTTGCGTGAACTTATTGAGCTTGCAGAAAAGAATAGTTTCCATTGTTTGCAAAATAGTCGAATAGACGAAAGTATCAAGATTACGCCTTGGAATTCACTGCGGTTAAACAGTTCTATGATCGTGCTTTTCGTTAAGGCAAGCTATACATGGAGCAATACAATTCCTTCTTAAATTATCTGGAGTCGCTCGTTCGGTCTACCACCGAGTTGACGATTCGTGGAGCATTCCGAGCAATTATAGAATGATTAAGGAATGCTCATCTGTCCGACCGCTCCTCATAACTATAAGTTTCATTCTTTCGTTCACATATAGTTGTGAATATCCTCCATAAATCTTATGAAGGACTTACCGAACTGTTATGCATATTGTATGACGTTTGCAAATGGATGGTTGGCAGAAGCTGCGGCATTGGCAGTGAATGTTATGCAGAAGTTCATAACTCTTTCATAAGAATAGATCGATGAATAAGATGCATAATTAGCTGTTCAAATTTTTTTCGCCCTCATCTCTTCCCTTTGCCCTCTAATCAACAATAATGGAAAATTTCATTTAGACAGTTGCCCCAACGCCTGTATTTCTGTACTATAATCAAAAATACAAACATACGTTCTGAAATGAAAAGAGGCGACTTTCAAATGAGAAAAAAACGAATACTTACAATTGAATATAAACCTAAATTAAGGGCATCGGATCCATGTAAAAAATGGTGAAAATGTCCTTTCTGTTTACCCCTAATGTTGCCAAGTAAACGGTATTGAAATAGAGGGTGGGATGATGAAGGTTTATTTTACATGTCATGCTGTAAAACGAATCTATTAGGAGGTCATGGCTTCTTGAGAAATTAGAGTATATACCTCCATTCGAAACGGATATTCGGTGGCGTACTAGTGAAGGACATATTCTTGTATTGAAACGTGACGGTTCGAATATTGTCGTGATTACCGTAATTGCATTGAACAAACAATCGAACACAGTCTATCCGTGGTCAAAAAAGCTGAAAAGATCGCTGAAGGGAGAAGAAGATAGATGAGTATTTCAAATGGCAACATACCTTTTTCATGGTCGCTAAGCCGCCATAAGTGCCTCTCTGAATGCCAATTAAAATATGCGTGCAGCTATTATATCTCGCAAAATGGATGGAATAAACGATCCCCAATCATTGCTCAAAAGAGCTATCGTTTGAAACGACTCCAGTCACTTCCGATGGTTTTTGGTAGTTCAGTTCACGAAGTAATAAACAGAGCTATTGAGGAGAATTTATCGGATTTTATAGTGGATGCGAATGAAATGACCGAGCGAATAAGAGGGAATCTAAATAAGGCATATCAGGATTCTAAATACAAATTGGGTACATGGATGGATGCACCAAACCAATGCACCATGCTTCAAGAATTTTATTACGATGGTGATTTGCCGCTGGATAAGATTAGCGATTACAAAAACAGAATTGAGCCGACTGTAAAACATATCATTGGATCTCAAACGTATCGGGATTTAAGCGATCATGGAAAGGTAGAACTGGTAACTGCTGAGAAGTTTCGAGCTATGGAAGTAGACGGTATTAATGTTTGGATCGTGATTGACCTATGCTACCGTGATCTGGAAACAGGCAAATTCACCATCGTCGGTCTCAAAACTAGCAGATCGACAGCGAATGACTATTATCAGTATTATCAGATGTGCTTGTATGCATGGTTCATTCAGCAAGCATACGTCCTGGATTCACTGGAGGATATTGAACTTCGCCTGGAGTTTTTGAGTGATGGGACAAGCAAGACATTTACACCGAAAGAAATTGATCTGGACAACGTGTATCATCTATTTCGGACTAGCGTTGAATCGATGTATACATTGCTTGATGATGTTGAAAATAACAAACCGAAAGAGATTAAGGAATTTACGAAGACGGACAATGGTAATTGCTGTGCGGTCTGTAACTTTCGACAAATTTGCCAGACTGAGTAGGAGAGAGATTGATAGCAAGGAAGGGATGAGGGGATGGCGAGATCTGTTATATCGAGAAATATGTGGAACAGCGTGAAATTTCCCCTGCGTAAATGGTAGGGAGAGAGTTATAAGGGGATAGCCAATAGCTTACTATATAAAGTTAAAATGAACACTGGATTCTCGTGATGAGGAACATTAAAAAGGAGAAATGGACTATGGCAGATGTAGCAAAGCAGAACGATGCAGGAGCGGATGAGGAAAGAGGAGCCGTATTTTCGGTTAGCGAGAATTTTGGTGTTTTACTTCGCCATTATCGAGTTAAAGTAAAAGACTGGACACTCAAAAAATTAGCTGAGGAATCGCAAATGTCGGAGTCATATATCAACAGGCTCGAAAAAAATTCGAGGAGTTGCCCAAGCGTGCCAACAGTGATTCGTTTGGCAGATGCTTTGGGGATACCCTACGATGTTCTAATGGCAACAACGTTTCAACCAGTGGAAAGTAACAAAGAGGTAGCGTTGGCGGATTTGTTAATCCAGAGTAATTTCGTGATAAACGGTCAGAAGCTCGGCAAAGATGCAAAAGCAACTTTGGTGAGAATAAACGAATTCCTGTGCGATTGCGAGTGGAACTCAAGCAAAAATCGGGATTTGTTCAGACTTTCTGAGATGATCGACGAGTTCAAAGAAACGATTTGATAAGGCAGGGAACTGGATGGAAGGTATGGTAGGGGCGAGATAACTCGCCTCTTATTCGTATAAAGGGTGGGATTTAAGATGAGTGTTGGCGGATCGGAAAAAGAGTTCATAGTATCACTATTTCTTTTGCGGAACCCAGGAGTTATGGAGGAGGTTACTGGTTTAAAGTTGGGCAATATAGCGGCGGAAGAGCCGTTTGGTCGTCGGAAAATCGACTTGTTATCTGTAGATGTGAATCGACGTATACCTGTTTTTATTGAAACACAGATTAATCCGTCAGATGTGAGACATTTGAATACGGTTTTAGGCATTGTGGAATCCGCAAGTGAAGGCGTGATCATCTGGCTGGCACGATGCTTTCAAAAAGAACATTTGGATCAAGTCGTTTCGCACTTGAAACGAAATAAGCAAAAGTATATCGCATTCCATGCAATTAAAATTCACGATGATACGATTGCTCAAGTTGAGCTGTTGAATCAAATGTACAAGTTGGACATTTGGCATAACCTTGATCGGATTACGCAAATAAAGCATGCGATCAAGAAAGTTTTCACCTATGACCAAATCCCACCAACACATACAGGCAGAACAGTGGACGTGCTTCAATACGATCTGACGAGGATCGAAGATGTGAACCGCTATTTACTAGAATGCTTGAGGAGCGAGGTTCCGTGTTGCTTAAACGTGTGGAAGTCCAAGAAATTCAATTCGTCGGACTCTCAACTTTCACTGGGGGGAGGCAAGAGCGGCATCACCTTCAAGCTCAGTGTGAAAAATCAACAAGGATTTGCGGCGATCTTTTTGCACTTTGATGCGAATCAAATTGGTTTTTACCAAATGATGAAAAGGGACATTCAACAGTTTCGTGAGAATATCCACACAGATATATCGGCGAGCAATCGGAAAATAGGGGTTACGTTCGAGCCTGATGTCGATTTGGATGTTACGATCTCGAAGCTTGCCTCCATTTTTAAACGAATGCTTAAAAATTTTGGAACATATCTCTATGGTGACAGTAAAAATTCAGGCGCAGTCGAGATTGCAGAATGTGACTTGTTAGATGAAATTGACAAGATGAGAAAATGGGTAGGGGCTGGCTTACCTGGTGTTCGCCTAATGTTAGAGAACCTATTGTTAGAAGAAGTCGATAATGAACAAGCATTTCAAGCAAATAGGGAGAGGCTATCCGAGTGTTTAATGCGCATATGATTGATAAACCGCTGAAATGGCGGTTTTTTCTTTCGCATGTATATTGCACTTGTGAAAAAGTAAGAATAGAATAAGAGTAAAGTAATAATTTGATTTGTTTGAGGTGTTCCCGATGGAGATTAAACGGTTTTATAAAACACAAAGAGAACTTGCCAGTACACTAAACAACATTGTTGATGCGTATTGGGAAAACACGCTGAGTGAAGAAGAACTGTTAGCAAATATTTCAGAAGTTTACTGCAATAATATGAAGAAAATTTTAAAGCAGAATGATTTTACGACAATTCTAAAACAACAATGCGGAAAACGTCGTCTTGAGGTCATTGAAAGGGTACTACATATAAATAATTTGTTGAATAACGAGAAATCCATTGGATAAAAGAGGGGGATACGATCAAAAATGCGTTTCTCTTTAGCAACTTCGATTAGCATTTTGTACAAGTCGAATTCAATGAGCCTACGACCTGAACCCTCATGATTGAATTCCTTAAAGATATGTGGGATATAATTCCGAACAACGAGTTCCTTTTCAGGCTCATAATCAAACACATAAAAACTGACCTCGTTACCAAGACCCCTACCCTCAATGAATTTATCTTCCCTGATCTTTGGTATGATTTTATCTAGTCTACTATTCAAATTCGCCATACTATACCTCACCCATCGCTCTTACATAAGCAATGTCTCCGATTTGAATCAAATGCCGTTTCAACTGCTCGTCCATCAGAAGTCTGCTTAATTCGCCAGTCTTCTTGTTTTTCAATATGCCTGATTCAAGTAAAAGTCGCTGAATGACATTTTTTAATTTCGTAACGGTTTGTTCCGTCCACCCTGCTACCCCTGCGTCTTGCTCCGCTTTTGAGGTAAAGTAGAGATTAATGTTTTTCTTCTCCAACAGATAGTTACTTGATTCAAGCTTCTCACGAATGACCTCATTCATAAATTCTAAAAAGAGCCTATCCGTTTTCATAATGGCATAGAGGTCAATTATTTTCCCTGACAGAGCAGGGCAGCGGCAAACTCATTCCTGAAGGGCTTGGAAAGCCTGGTCACGTATATACAGTTGGTCATGGAGATTCTGGCATGATTGGCGTGTATAAGCTGGAGAATCAGGTTGTTTCGGGTACAGGTAAGTTTGAAAAATCGGGCGTTGGCACTCATCGAGGAGCTAAGGAGAGCTTAGATACAGCATTCCGTTACTTTACTTCCAATAGCAAAAGTATCAGTGGTTCGATTAGCACAAAGACGAAGGATTATCTCATGCATATAAGTGATTTGCAGGGTATTGGATTAACGGATGAACTGGCGATAGCAGAGCTGATCGGTTTATGTTCGGGAGCATTAGAAAGACCTGTACAAGAGAGCATGGTTGTTCTTGGAAACATGACGGTTGGTGGTACGATTGCTAAGGTCGAGGAGTTTGCCAATACGCTTCAGGTTTGTGTAGATGCAGGAGCAAAGAAAGTTTTGATACCTGCATCTTCAGTTGTCGATTTTCAGACCGTACCTCCTGATCTGCTTATAAAGGTTCAGCCAGTATTTTATTCGGATCCGACTGATGCAGTGTTTAAGGCGTTGGGGGTAGGATGAAGTAAGTTGGAGGGCGTGAGGATTTGATGGATATTCAGAAGATCATTACTAATCTTGATTATGACTCAGCATACACCATCACTTTTGGTTCAATTGATAATCAAAAGTGTTATGATCTGTGGCTGGACAAAGAGGATACTTCATACTGCCTACAAGAAATTTACATGCTTGATGGCATTCCAGATGAGGTAGGGGACACGATCACATACAGCAGGTCTGAGATAGCGAGAAAATTGACCGAATTCTCTTCGCAAGAGCAGTTTCACATTCGGGAAGTGGATTAAGCTCAGGGGGAATTCAATAGCATCTTAGCAAAGGAAAATGATTGCAAACATAAAAACTCCGTACTTTTGACTCAAAAGGAGCTGAAAGAACGGGGTTTTTATGTTTTATTTGTCAAACTAGAAGAGATCTGCAATCAGAGCAACATCTTCCTCACTAATCATCATGGCATCGGCAGGAGTAAGAGGCTGAATCAAAGCAGTAGATAGGGTTCCCTGAGCTTGTAGGATTTCCATAACGACTTTTCTGATCTCGTCGTGAGTAATTTCCGAATGCTTGTCACCGCTGATATAGGCATCTAACGCTTTTGAGATAAATTCACTTTTATTCGTAACCGATTTTAGGTGCTCATACAAATGTCTATGCTCCTTCTTGAAAGAGATTGATAACCTATGCCGCTCCATGTTGCTTCGCCTCCAAGATCGTCAAGAACGATAGAGCATTCGACATTTGTGGGTCATTGGAGATTATTGCGCCGCTAATCTGCTCCAAAATGTAATCTTTCAATAGTAGAGCCCCACCTCCGACAAAGATAACCTCAGTATTAGCAAAGCTCAGTTTGCGGCTTCGGGCAAAATTGAGAATCTCCTTTATATGATTCCTCATGTGTTGCTCGATAATTGCTGTGCTTTCCTCCATATTTTCTCCATTTATAATCAGACATTTATCTCGGTAAATAGCCTCAATGTCCGCCTCGGAGATCGATATGCCAAAACGAGTCGATAGTGCGTCCGCTAACTTACTTCGAAGAATATTCACGCCTAAGTCCGCCGTAGACATACTGCCATATGACGGAATCAATTGATTGTATTCCTGAATGTTTACATTTAGCGAGCCGACATCGAAGATCAAAACACGCATTTTCCTATAATGGTTGATGTCGCTGTAAATCGGACCGATTCCCTCTGGGAGTAAAAGGATGTTGTTTATGCGGAATAGATACGGCTTATTGTTGACGATGATGTTAATCGCTTCACCGTTGTTTCGGATAAATTCGGCAAATTCATTCTTCTGCTGTTCATTCTTGTAGAGAGAAATCGGAATATTTACCGCTAAATTGACTTTGCTCAAAACGATATTTTGCTTTGATTTCTGAAGCAGTTGAGCAATGGCGATATAAATGCTGATTCGATGACTATCATTTTTCTTGCTAAGATTGAAGTCCATTTTGGATTCATCAAGCATGTTCCCTACGAGATAACTTTTCCCTTCGAACTGGACGCTGAACGAACCTGGCGTTGTAATATCAGCTCCGAAGTCTGTGACTTGCTCGACTTTCGTTTGAAATTTTACTCGCTGGATTATATCTGCTGTTCGCATGACTCCTTTGGTGTAGCTTTTGCCGCTGTCGATAGCTATTTGGTAGATATTTGTATGCATGATGGTTCCCCCTTTTGATAGTTTTATAGATTATATGCATGAGGAGGGCGACTTAATCGGACACTGTCGTATGTATTTGTCTGGTGATGTCGGACGATTGGCGGAAGAGTCGCATCATCTCAGGGAAATAGGGATTGGATAGTTATCTATCAGACTGGCGGGTATTAGAGGGGGGAGGAGGAGAAGGGGTATTGCAAGGAAAGTCTTGACGATCGAAGCGGGATGTTGTACTATGATTCTACATTTCATTTAGGCAAGATTTCATTTTGAACATCATTTAGTCAACATATATAAGCCCAATAAGGCTGATTTATTTATTTCAACGTTTTTTATTTACGGTTTTCTCTGAATCCAGGGGAGTAGTCTGCCCTCGGATAGAAAGCCTGTAATGAACATGTTGAAGTAGTAAATCAGTCTTTTTTGCTTTTTGAAAACAAAATAACGAATATAGCGGCTTAGACGTTATCGAACCGAAAAGCTGTACTTGTGTAGTTGCAATCATAATATGATGATCGCATCACATTAAAATTACGAGAAAAGGGGATGAAGTTATGAAAAGACTGTATTTCGCAGATTTAGCAGAGCAGATCACCAATCCTGAAAAATGGAGCAAAAATAAATTCATTGTAAATAACCATGAGGCAGGAACGGGCAAAAGCACAGAAACATTCAAAATCCTTGGACAAATGAGGCTCGATCCATCAAACAAGGTTCTATATGTTCAGCGATTTACAAAGGATGGTTTGTTGGAAAAAACCGTTGAAGAGATTAATCTGCATGCGGGATCAAAGGGGGAAATAGCATATGAGTTTTCATCGGAATCGAAAGAAAATAAAAAAGCGCACTTAATGAAAAGGCTACCTGAATATCAGGTGCTATGTATTTCCCACAACATGTACATTCAAATTTGCAAAGGTGAGCACCAGGAGTTAATAAAAGGTAGACATACGTTAATTATCGATGAGTATCCAGATCTTCTTGAGAAAATAACTATTTCTAAGGAAGATGCGGCAAGTTTATTGTGGTATAGTTCGGAGCCAGATCTCCAAGGAATCAAAAAAATAGCGAAGGTACTTCAAAGCCTCAAAGACCGATACTTAAATATATCTTGGCCTAATGAGATGATTCATTTGGATTTGAACAACGGCAACTATCAGGAGTATCGAATTTCAATTGCAACAGCTTTGGCAAATATCACTGGTGGTAAGGATAAAAAATATAAAGAGGTTCGGCAGATCCTTCGCAAATGCCAGCACCTCTTCAATAATGGTGGTTTTTTGCATGAAGGTGGGTTTCATACCTTTGACGAAAGTCATCGGTTTGTTATGTTGGACAATAACATCATCCTGGATGCGAACGGGGGACTTGATTACCGATACACATTAAGCGATCAATTTGTAGTCAAGCACCAGGAAAAGATGTACGACTATGCAAATCAAACGTTTCACCATGTAAATGTGAAGACAACCAAAACCGCTTTAAAGAAAGATGTCAATTTCGAACGAGATGCGTTAGCGAAAATATCATTTGGAGGAAAAAGAGGTATCCTATTTGTAACGCAATTAGACAGCAAGGAGAAAGTGGAGAATGCAATTGTTCAGCATCTCTCTAAATGTGGGAATAGTTTAGCTGAGATTGAAAAAAATCTGAACTGTCAGATCAAGATCGCTCATTTTGGGGGTATCATTGGTGTTAATGATTATCGAGACTTTGATAGTGTAGTCTTACTCAAGACCCCGAATTATGATTATTTAACCTACGCCCTAACCTACTTGTACTACAGATCGATGGACAATAAATCTATTGAGAATGTTCAGATGTACAAACATGTAGAAGTGGAAAAAATTCGAAAAACTGCTATAGCAGGGGAGATATATCAAGCAATAAAGCGAATTAACCGAGACAATAGCCAGTGTGCTAATATTTACGTATTCAGTGACGGTGGAGAGGTGATTAACCTTGTTTTGAAGCAACTGCCGAATATCAAGTTCCTTGATGATATTATGAACACGGTTAAGCAAAAAGAATCGAATGAGAGTACCAAAGTACAAGATGAATCCAATAGTTCTAAATTAAAAAAAATACTTATCGATGCCAAAGAAACGGGTAAAGAATTCATTAAAAAGAAGGAGTTAAGGGATCAGCTTGGTACTACGGATAAAAGTAATTTTTCCAAGTTATTGCGAGAAGTAGACTCTTTTCTCAAAAGAAATAATATGGTAAGCAATGGTCAAAAAATCATTTTTCTCGGTAACGGAAATGATCCTGATGAACAGTCCAATTCTGCATAATCGAATAAAAAGGATGCGTATGAATAGCATCCTTTTTTGCCTGTTCTATTGTAAGTTGAAAAGGTTGTTCGAATCAATACAATGAAATGAATGATTCAGTCTGGTCTTCTCTTTATTTCTAGGAGATGAGAAATTGCCATCACACTGTTCTGAACGAATCAGTATCAATACGCTTTATCGTTACTGTAGTATAGTGAAATGTTTTTCTTAGTTTCAGACGTTTAAATGCTTTTTGCAAACTTCTGCACATGCGGAAAGAAGCAGTACAACCTAGAGGAATTTCCACTCCGTTAAATAGTGAACTGCCTTTTGCAGAGTTCTGACCGTGCCAACAGAAACAGTACAGCTATGAGGAATTGCAAACTCAGAACGGATGTGAACTGCCTTTCGCCGAGTTCTGACCATAGCGACAGAATCAGTACAACAATAAGGAATTATCCCCTCAGAACGGAAGTGAGTTGCCTTTTGCCGAGTTCTGACCATATCGACAAAGCACAGTACAATAATGAGGTTTGCCATCTCAGAACGATAATGTATTACCTTGTACAAGGCTACTTCCCAAACTGCTAATGTGAATACTTCGAATAGTGATTAAATGTAAAATCAATTAAAAGTTGTACTGTTTTTTGAGGAATACTATATATAAGAGAAGCAGTACAACTTTCTTGAAGGTCTCTAAAGACGAACAACCGTTACAACTTTTGTCCTTCACCTAGAGCTTATGATCTATCCGTGATACTTCGATTTTTCATATCGCATATAGACAATAAATGAAACCATGTATCTTATAAGCAATAATGATATATAATAGAGTAGTAGAGGTAATTAATTGAAAGATAATCTAGGATAGGGAGAAGGGGTTTCATTGAGCGAAAACGAAAACAGGGCTGATAATAAATTTGGAACCATAATTAAAAGAGAACGCATGAAACAAGAACTATCATTGGCAAAGTTAGCGGATAATCTTGGGGGACTTGGTAAGAGGATAAATCCTTCATACATTAACAGGTTGGAAGCTGGAGATACGGAAAATCCAAGCTTTGTTGTTGTGTGTTATTTGGCTACAGCTCTGAACATAGATATAAGAGAAGTATTCAATGTTTTTGGATTTGATCATTTGCTCAAAATCGATATTAGTAGCTCTCCCGATACATTAGAAGATCTTATACGTACAAACAAGATTTTAGCTCCTACTCGTCAATTAGAGGGGGACGATCCAGTCGAAGTATATTTGACTCCAGGGGAAAAAGAACGATTAATCGAATTGCTATTCAGGATTTATGAATTTTCGATAGCCGACTCGAATAATGTAGTCTATCTACTTCCAAGAATAATGGAGGATCTCGTTAGTTTTCGAGAAACTCGGATAGATAGATTAAGAAAAATGGAACATAAAGGTGAGAAGTTGAATTGATTGTTTATATGGCGGAAAGGTTGTTATGGAGATTCTGCGCTGAATCGGTACGAAGGATTGAGAACAAAACAAGTCCATGTAGAATCATCCCCAGTTTCGTTGAACGAGTTAGACTAATATTCTGTATTAGAGACGCATCTAAAACCACTAGGTTAGTGGGGCTGGGTGCGTTTTTTGCGTTTCAAGTTTAGTATACCTCATTATTTATGTCACTTGAGTTATCTTCTAAACAGTATCCATTGATTAAATGAAATAAATATAAGTATATTTCATACATGCATTGACTCGTGAGTTGAATTGAAGTATTATTGCCTCAAGGCAATAAATTATAAAATATACACTACAGGAGTGGTGATGATGACAATCGAAGCAAAAGAACTCGTACAAAAAATTCAACAAGCAAATGAGGAGGTTGTTTTCTTGAAGAGGCAAATTTCAGAAGTAGAGCATGAGAAATTGTACCAAATCGTTCAATATGCATTGAAGGGTTTGGAGTTTGAAGAAATTCATAAATCGCTTGCTTATTATGATGAACATTCGCAAACCGATTCAGAACTATTCGAGGATGAACATGGCAATGTCCTGAAGGGTGTTAAGGTGTTGGACTTTATCGAAGATGGCGATGTAGTGGATGAGATTGACTGGGAACTATGCAAGGAAGTGTTCCTAATAAGCGATGGAAGTTTGAAGACTTTCGATACAATTTATTTAAAGAAGGAATGCTTCGAATGCGATGTTATTCATTTGCACTTAGAGCGACAAGAAGCAAGTGTGGATTATGAAAGTGAATACAAATTCGAAAAGATTATCAACAATATTGTAGATAAGCTTAAATCGGCATACGAATCGTCTATCCGAAGAAAGTCTCGTTTGAGCGAGCGTTTGGATAAACTTCAAGAAATAAGAGTTTCTTGAAGCCAATACATTCATTAAAAAAGGTTTGCACTGCAAGGCGTAGATCTCTGCAAAGAATGAGGTTATTATCACAAAAGTGGGAATTGGAGAAACCTGGTTCGAGCAAAATCAGCTTTTATCTATAGTTGAATCGAATAAAATAAGAGTATACAGCTGAAACAACGAAGGGAGGAACAAGCCATGAAGAAGATTAGGAATATCGTAGACAGAGACGTACGGACGTTGAGCGTATATCAGAAGAGCTTGGGGTTGGTTGACCAAGTGAAGATAATCCATGATGCACTGCCGTGGAGGGAGAAGGAGGTGTTGGGTGATCAAATCTGGAGAGCGGCGACATCCATTGCTGGAAACATAAGCGAAGCAAATGCTCAGGTGTATATTTCAGTTAGCTTCCGCCAACTTAATTCGGCATTAGGCTCTGGAGGAGAGACTTGCACTTGGCTCGAAATCCTCTTTCGCTGTGGATACATCGATCAGAACACATTTGATTCACTGTTTGAAAAAGTAATGGAAATTCGTCGGATGCTGATTGGCATGATGAAAAAGCTGTTGGTCGAGATGGAGGATGAAATCGAAGTAGCTTAACGAATAGGGGGAGGTTAAAGGGGGGAGGAACAGATGGTAAAGATAAGGGATTTGAACAATAGGGATTATAGGACGTTATTGGTATTTCAGAAATCACTTGAATGGGCAGAACGGATTCGAATAGTTGCAGAGGCATTGCCTGAGAGTGAGTGGACGCTGAAGAAGAAAATGTTGAAAGCAAGTTGCAAGATTCCTGCCTTGATCGCAAACGGTAATTCGCAATTCTATCTCACCATAGAACGTGAAGCATATAGAAAAGCATTGAATAATGCAAAGGAAACACAAGGCATGCTTAAATTGATGAGTGATAGTGGATTTATAGACGAACAAGAGCATAAGAATATAATCGATAAGACCGATGAAGTAGGCAAGATGCTAAATGCAATGAGGAAAAGGGATTCGGCGAAGATCGAAGGAAAGCAGGAAGTATCATAATTAAGGAGTCACGCTTTTCATGATTATGTGATTGTGCTATACTGTGAACAAATTCATATTCAAGAGCAGAGGTATTTCTGCTGTAGGTGATTTGTCTGGTGAAAAAAAACCGACAATATTGCCTATGGCAAGGGATACCTCTCTTTGTCGTCTGTGGGGAAATTTGATAGAGAAAGAAGGTGAGGCACTCATTGAGAGACACTATGAGGAGCAAAGTTGATTGAAAAATGCCCTTAAAAAGTTATGTACCAAGTTTCGAGCAGCTTAATTGATTTTTCGAAACGAAGGAATGCGGCTTCGCAGAATTTGAAATTGGTAGACTCTCTACAGAACTAAGAGTTATGACACAAGATTATTTTGCCAGTCCAAAATCGGATGCAAAGGTGGGAATATTAAATGATTGAGCAGTTTGAAAATGAATTACGGCGTGAGGGAAAGAGTCCGCTTACGATTGAGGCATATCGAACCGACATCAGCCAATTCCAAGAATGGCTCAGTGGAACCCTCGGCTACGAAAGTGAGAAGATTACTGAAACGGATGTTCGGGAGTTTCGCCAATATTTGAATTTGCAGAAAAAGCTAAAGCCGACCAGCATTAATCGAAAATTGAAAAGCGTGGTTTTGTATCAGAGGTATCTATTTAAACTTGGTATTTGCAAGGAAGAAGTTCAACTACAGAAAGTGTTGTTGAAACATACGATTCATTTGGATCATGAAGTTAAGGTTATAGAGAAGCAAGAGTTGTATCGGTTTAAGCGAACAATCGAGGCAGAAAACAATAAGCGGGACATCGCTATTTATTATCTGTTGTTTGGTACTGGGATTAGATGCTCAGAACTGGTCGCTATTGAGCTGGATGACTTTTATCTGACAGAACGAAATGGAAAGAACAACTACAGCCATGTGCTTATTAGGAATGGTAAAGGAAGCAAATCTCGAAAAGTGAACTTGAATGCTCAAACCGTTAGTGCGATCAAGGACTATTTGGATGTCCGCCCGACTTCAGAATCAAACCGATTACTACTCGGTCAACGTGGACCGCTTACCAGGCTGGCAATAAATAAAATACTAGATAAATATAGCAAAATAGCGCAATTGGAGGAAAAAGTAAATCCTCATGCCGCTCGGCATACATTTTGTTCGACTCTCATTAAATCTGGAGTTGATCCTAAGACGGTTTGCCTACTGTCGGGACATAGTTCGGTAGATGTTGTGTACCGTTTTTATGTCAGCAGTAATGCAGAAGATAAACAGCGGGCTGTGGATGGTATGCAAATTTAAATAGTAGGAATGGGTCACTAATGGAGTGTTTTTATAAGTTATTGGAGGTCAGGAATGAGCGAATGGAATAAGGAGAAACTTCGCAGATATATCAGTGAAGGAAGAGGACAAGGCGAAAAAGCTTCCTACATCCCATGGACGAAAACCCACGAGTTCTCCTCAAAAGGCAGAGCAACGAGAATATTTGGAATTAAAACAAAACGAATACATCACTTCCACTCGGACAATCAGTTAAGGGCGTTCCATATGTATGAATGGAATGACAGTGTAGTTGATATTAGAGAATGCTTTCCTTTGCTGGATGTTATGGAGGTTATTGATGACAAAGCTAATCTTCGGTTTGATAAATTTTGTGATAAAGAGTCTGGGGAACAATTAGTGCTGACGACAAGTTTTCTTCTAACGGTAAGGGATCCAGATAATAAAGAAAGACATCTTGCGAGAGCTATAAAAAACTCATCCGAGCTGACAAGAAAGATTTCTTTCGAAAAACTGGAGATTGAAAATCGGTACTGGAGAGCCAAGGGCATTGACTGGAAAATAACAACAGATAAACAGCTTTCAAGGCAGTTTGTTAAGAACATTGAATGGGTCAGAGAGACGTTATTATCGAATGAACAAAGCAATCTTGATAAAGATCAGCTTTCCGACGTTTTACTAAATCATTTTCTAGGTAATTCTGATTCGGCAATACAGGATAGTTTAAGGGCGTTCGACAAAAAAATAGGAGCTTCTAATGGTACAGGTCTTTATCTATTTCGTTATTTAATTGCCACGAAAAAGATAAGGGTTGATATGAGTAAAAAGATCGATATAACGGCAAGAATGATAGACCTATTGCTGTGATTGGAGGGGGTCAACCGTGAAATACAATGAGAATATGTTGTTTAAGTATGGGGATGGAAAAGTCATTAGAGTCCTCTATATTAATCGAGTTTCTTCTATTATATATGTGATCGATATGGCGAGTAATAGATGGGCGAATCCCCTGAGAATAAATGAACTACAGCTACTTCAAGAGCAAACAGAAATAATTCTTCTGGAAGAAGACACTTATTGCAGAGTTGTCTTTGAAGAGGAGCTAAGCGAAGCAGAAAAGAGGAAAAGAGAACAGGCCTGGGAGATCGTGAAATACTTATTAAATAATGTCGAGACAGTGGAGCACCTATACATCAGTAAGTATAGAGAAAAAGCGATAAAAGAAGCAATGGCGATATTTAAGTTGAGCTATAACGGAGTTAAAAATTTGCTTATTCGCTATTGGCATGGAGCGCAAACTAAAGACAGTTTATTGCCAAATTACCATAGATGCGGAGCAAAGCATAAGGATAGAAAGTGCGGTAATAAAAAGCGTGGAAAACCACGAAATGATGAAAAAGGCACTGGTGTAAATGTTGATGACAATATGAAAAAAATCTTTAAAGTGGCACTCAATCGTTATTACTACTCCGAGCGGAATAATTCATTAAAGATTACGTATGAGTTGATGCTCAGGGATTCCTTTGTTAAAGAGCAAGTTGAACAGAATGGAATTAAGTTCCCCCTACTCTTAGAGAAATCCCAATTACCATCGTATCAACAATTTTTGTATTGGTTTAAGAAGTTGAACAACGCCAAAGTGGAGATTTCGCAAAGGAGTGGAACTAGAGCATATCAGCAAAACTTTAGAACAATTATTGGGGATTCAACGCAGGATGCTGGTGGTGCGTGCGGTTCATTGTGGCAAATTGATTCGACTGTTTTCGATATATATTTAGTTGGTTCTGTGAATAGAGACTTAATAGTGGGAAGACCAATATTGCACATGGTAATAGACGTATACTCCAGACTAATTATGGGGTTTAATGTAAGCTTTGAATCACTGAACTCTTATAGTGGAGCAATGGTTGCACTTGCAAATAGTATGTCATCCAAAAAAGAGTATGCTTCGAAGTATGGAGTAAACATAGAAGATGAGGAGTGGCCATATTGTGTGCCACTCCGAGTTATGGCAGATCGGGGAGAACTGGTCGGCAAACAGATCGAGAATGCAATTCAAGGTTTGGGGATTACGATACAAAATAGCCCACCATATCACGCAGATTATAAAGGAATAATTGAGTCAGCGTTTTCGGTAATGAATTCGAGAGTCAAGCCATTTGCCGATGGAGTTGTAATTAAAGGGAAAGGGAATAAAGAACGGGGAGAAGCAGATTATCGCTTAAAAGCAAATTTATCAATTGACGATTTCATTACTATTATCATAAAGTGCGTGCTTTTCCACAATAAAAATCATGTTCTTACTGATTATGTGTTAGATGAACTAATGATTGAAGAGAAAATTGAAAAGATACCCATCCAGATATGGAATCATGGATTAAAACATAGGAAAGGGCAATTGAGAATTTTGCCAGAAGAGATGATCAAAACACATCTTCTTCCGATGGACAAGGCTTTGGTCTCTGCCAGAGGGGTCTCTTATAAAAAGATGTTGTACGCTTCGGAATATACATTGAAAAATGAATGGTTTCAAAAAGCACGAATTCATGGTAGCTGGAAAGTAAATATCTGTTATGATCCACGAGATTTAACAAACATATATGTGATGGATGAGGGGGAGCAGGGATTACTCAAACTGACTCTATTGGAGCACTTAATGAAGTATGCAAATAAGGGAATTGAAGAAATTGAGCAAATGACAAAACACGAACAACAAAACGATGAGAAGAGCAAGGAGAAAGAGTTGCAGGAGAAGATACAGCTTTTCACTGAGATCGAGCATATTGTTGAGAGTGCAAAAAGGAAAACGGATTCCGAAAGAGATTATGGTAAAAGCAAGACACAGCGATTAGCGGGTATAAAAGAAAATCAACGGAACGAGCGTTTATTGCATCGAGCAACCGAATTCAAAGAAACATTCATCGTTGAAACGCCGACTGTTCATACTGAAAAACCAGATGATGAAACAGATGACTTACACATGTTTTTTAATAATGATAATAATGGTGAATATGATGAAGAATAAAATCTATCTACCTAATGGGGTGGAAGCTCAGGAAGCTTGCTATAATGAATTTCCAATTGAGGAGTATAACACAAATCCTTTCATTCAGGCGTTACCTCTTCTTGCTGATAAGAAGACAATCATTAAGAAATTAATGACGATTCCACCATTTAAAGAAGAAGAACGTGAGCTGGATAGCTCTTATAGAGTGCATATTGTTCAACGACTATATAAGCTGTTTCAGCCTTTACCGCAACATGTACGAATTTGGAATATGGTATTCTCGCTTGTATTTCAGGGATACATGGCGAGAAATCCATTTGATAAGGAGTACATTAGATATGTGAATGCGACAGGCAAACAAATAATAAATAGAACGTATGATATAAATACTAGAACTGATTTTAGAACAACGGCAAATTGTGGACTTTTAATCGGCTATTCTGGTATGGGCAAAACCACTACAGTCAATAAGGTCCTCAATAATATGCCTTCGGTTATTGTGCACGATACATATAAAGGGCAGCATTTTAACCAAACGCAATTGGTGCATATTACTTTACAAACCCCTCATAATGCCAGTTTAAAGGCACTATCACTACAATTTTTTATGAAAGTAGATGAAATACTCGGAACGAACAATTTTAAAAAATATGTCTCACGAAATCTAAGTGTTGATGCAATGCTTCCGCTTATGGGGATTGTATCCCAAAATATAGGACTTGGTTTGATGGTTTTGGACGAAGTGCAACATCTTCAAAATCGTGGGGTCCAGCAGATGATGAATTACTTTGTTACACTAATGAACTCATTTGGTGTTCCAGTTATTTTTATAGGTACTCCAGCTTCATATCCGATTTTTCAAACCGAGCTAAGGATAGCAAGAAGAGTATCAGGAAGCGGTGAAGTCATCTGGAACAACATGGCGAATGATAATGAGTTTCGTCTATTTTTGGAGTCGATATGGAGATACCAGTGGAATCAAAAATTCACTCATTTGAGTGAGGAACTGATCCAGATATTTTATGAAGAGACTCAGGGTATTTCAGACCTCATTATCAAGTTGTTCGTAAACGTTCAGCAAATGGCAATATACAGTGGAAAAGAAGAAATTACGGTTGAGACTGTAAAAAGAACAGTCAAAGAAAACTTTAAAATGATGAAACCAATGTTGGATTCATTGAGGTCAGGTAACCCCTATAAGATCGCCAAATATGAGGATTTGAGAAGAATAGAAGAGACACATAATAAGAGAATTGAGAGGCTTGATCAGCCAGAAAAGAAAATGAAGCAGAACATAATTAAGGTGAATCAGGTGGCTGATACAATTTCCTCTTCAATCAAACCAAAGCATAAAATACTAAGGGATTATACGAATGATGATATTAGGAAAGTTTTTATTCAAGCCAATAAATCAGATGTTTCACCGTGCCTGCTTCTATTAGAAAAAGGTTATATCGATGAGATGAGTATTGGGCAAGGAGATCACTTCTTATGATGAATTTTATGCCCATCTTACATCAGGATGAATTGCTCTATAGTGTTATAGCTCGATATAAAAGAATGTGTGGAATGATAAGCAAAATAGCTTTAGTTAGAGACTTATTTGATGGTAAGACGGTGTTTAAGTCAACGTTATTTCCACAACATCTGAATAAGCTGACAGCTAACTTACCCCACAATTCAAAAATTGGAGTAGACGAACTTATATCGAACCATACGCCATTTAATTTCTACACTGCTTTTTTATCCAATCAGCATACTGATTCTATATCAGATGCAATGATAAATGGAAAAGGAACGGGAATCGAAGCTTTGGTAGGTGTCGCAGGTAGCAGAGTGAAATTAAACGATTACCTAAAAGTTTGTCCCGTCTGTCTTGTAGAGGATTGCGAAAACTTAGGAGAAGGCTTCTGGAAAAGATCCCATCAAATTGTTGGAGCATTGTTTTGCATAAAACATGAAGTTCCATTAGTAAATAGTAGAGTAGGAAGCTCGGATAACATTGTTGATTTTATTTGTGCGGATCAAGATGTCTGCGACATAGTACACCGTGTATCTGATAACTACAACTACTCAGAAGAAGTTAAACGGCTAAATTTGACCTATCTTCGCAATGTTGCTTATTTGCTAAATGTTAATCAGAAGAGAAAGAATCTCTCTTTCATTATTAACTATTACATAGATCGTTTACGTGAGAAAGGTCTTGCCTCCAAAAGCGGAAACTTGCACATCAGTGAATTGGTAAAAGCCTTTGTTAATTTTTATCCAGTTGAATATTTAGAGCTTATGCAAAGCACGATAGATATTAATAGCGAGACAAATTGGTTGAGGCTTTTTATCAGAAATAACAATAAGAATAGAAGTCCGCTGAGACATCTCTTATTATTACAGTTTTTGGGCATAGAGGTTGAAGACTTATTTGAATGTAGTTCAACAATAGGAAAAATCAAAGTTAAGGCTAAGCGGAAGCCAATATATGAGTTGGATGAACGGAGAAGCAAATGGTTAAGGCTGATACATGATAATCAGGGGGCTACAAGAACTCAACTTAAAGATATGGGAAAAGGTCTTCATACATGGATTTTTGCTAATGATAGAGAGTGGTACGAAGAAGTGACACCAAGGATTAAGAAAAGGAAAGACAGACGAGAGGTAATTGATTGGAATCTAAGGGACGAAGAATGCTTGAAGCTTGCAATGAAGGCTGTCGAAACAATCTTGAGCATTGATGGAAAACCGATCAGGATTATTCCAGCAAACATAAGGAGAGCGGTGGGAGTTAAAAGGTGGTTTCTCCATAAAAAACTTAGTAAGACATGGCAGTATCTTGAGGAAATCACTGAGGATATACACAGCTACCGTGTCAGAAAAATTAATTGGGCGATAGCCGACTTAATGAAAAAGCGGGGCAAAGCATCTGCTTATCAGGTTCAACTGTATGCTGGCTTTGGAGGGAAGAATGATGAAGTAAGGAAAACAATTAATGAAGTTCTCGCAACTATCACAGATATGTAATTTCTATAAAGTGAGGTCATTGTATTATCAAACAGCGATTAGTGTTGCTCTTTTCAAAACTCTGGTGATAACTCAGTATATAATCATTCCAAACTGGAGATAGTTGTTATTGGTACTCTAATTCGGGAGTGATCTTTTTGGAATTTATATTGCGCAATACGGATATTTTTGATGACAATATCGATGGGGAATTTAGAAATATAATATTGGCATATAAAGATGATTTTATTGAGGGGAAAATGTACAGAGTAAGTATGAGCTTTCATGTGAACCTCTTGAACAACCCAAGATGTGAGGGAATAAATGTACCTATTCAAAGTAAGGCAAGCAAGAATACAAAAAAAGATAAGATAAATGATTTATTGAGTTTTCGATTAAATGAATTAGAACAAGTGCTTGCTGAGTATGGCATTGTTTCATATAAAACAACAATTCAAGGCGAGTATTTAGATGCAGAGAATATCATAAAGCTTGAGATAAAGGAAGATAACAATATCGAACAAAATGATATAGGTAAGCGGAAAAATAAAGGGCGGTTAAAAGTTCGTTCTATTGTACCGAGTCTACCTTTCACGCAAGAAACTGCATCGAAACTTGCTTCGGAAAGGCTCAGCCAAATATATCATGATTTTATGAACGTTATTAGAAATAAAGCAATAATGTCTGAAATACTGGAAATAGAAGCAACAGAAAATGATAATCAACTGTTTAAAGCATTTGCGGAACAATATAGGGATTTATGGCTTGCCACTGATGAAAGGAGAAAAGAATTACTGAATAAGTTCCAGGAAAGAAGTATGCTAGTTCTTGAAAAGTATTTGGATAAAACACAATGAAGTTGAATCCCCTAAATCCTAAAACCTGTTCCCTACTATGTAACCCCACAATAAACCCATGCTATTCATAATAAACCCGTGCTAAAAATCGAATAAAGACCTGATAAAACGGGGGAGAGGAAAACGAGAGAGAGGGGAAAACCCTTATCCCTCAAGCCTTTCCCCTGTTTTTCTATCAAGACAATATTCAGGTTATAATAAAGTCGTGATAAAAAAAGTTGAATCAAAAATGGAGGAAATGATTGTTTTGTAGCAGGAGTTTATTTATTGAGGCAACGGTGGAATGCGGGTTTGAGGGCTATTTTTTGGCAGGGATATATTAAGTTTGAACAGGTGTAGTGTTTTGAAGCTACATTTATCTGTTTTAATAAACAGCTACTTTGCCCGAAGCTTCTAAAGCTCGGGCTATAGTTGTTATAACCAAAGTAATTTATTAGTTTTATATAATCATTAGTAGAGTTGATGTTGGTCTGAACAATATCAAGTTTTCCAGTTTATCAGGTTTCAATAGCTTTGTGTTGTTCAGTGTTTTCTAATGCCACAGTAAGACTTGGCAAAGATATACCTAACTTTTTTGCTTCTCTCACAACTTCAAGTACCGCAAAACCAGCTTTACTATTGTTGTATTCAATGAAGCGTCGTGCTAAGCTGCCCTTTGCAAAAATAACCTTGTTAAACAGCGTGCCGAGAAGTGCCGATGGAATCTTGGTCAACAGTAGAGTAATCGCGTCCGTCTTTGCGCCTCTTGCTTTAAGTACAGGGGTCATTTCCCGCATACTCTTACCGACATTTGCGAATGAGTCACTGTGATTCATGAGAGCTGGGAAACTTCCCCGTTTTAACACCTCGGTCTCCATCGCTGCATTCATGGCAAAGTGATTCCATAGCCAGCTTTGCATATCCTTTATCCAATTGATTTTAAAATGGGCGCTTTCAAATAGTTCTTTGACCTTGTTGTTTATCTGTTCCGTGCCTACCCGTGGCTTTTCCAGAAATATCATTTTTAAAAAGCCGCCCCTAAGCTTATTGTCCTCAATGCCGCCTCCTGCTCCTGGGAACCCAAAGACCACATTGTTCATAGACAAGGGCGAGATCGATGATTTTAAATCTTGCCAAATATTATTGAATATTAGGATCGGGGTGTTACCAGCGGTGGTCGATAGTAATTGTGCTGCTTCGGGAAGTTGCTCCGTGTTGACACTCGCAATAATGAGATCGTAATTTGGGCTTATCTCCTCATGCAGCTTGATTTTCCAGCTTTCTTGGATTAACTGTTTCCCTCTTCGTGCGTCCCACATTTCAAGCGCTATATGACTTCCGAAGGATTCTTTTCTCCCTTTTCTAACGTAAAACTCAACGGTATGCCCTGCCTTTTCTAAAGCCCACGCGTATTGGGTCGATATTACCCCTCTACCGAAAAATAAAATTCTCATCTTAGCCTCCTAAATATCCATATTCAAACTTGTTGATGATCAAACAACGTGTTGTATAATGTATTGTATAGATTCACTATCCGGTCATCAACCATCAGATTTTTAATATCTGTCGTATAATCAATTGAACAGAAAATGGAGGTAAATCATGAAAAAGCAACCTGAAATTACGGACAAAACAAGGCAGACATTCATAAATGTATTCTGCGATTTATATAGCCGAAAGCCAATTGAGAAAATATCCATTCAAGAGATTGCTAACCAATCAGGATATAATCGGAGTACATTTTATCAATACTTTACAGATATCTATGAGTTGTTGGACTGCGTTGAAGAGCGTGTTTTGAAATCCATTAACGAGGAAATGGCAGGCAGAGAGTTTTCTACACATACTTTCCAAGATGCACTTCAATGCTTGGAAAATGCAGAGGAAATTTCAGTTCTTAAAGCTATCTTGGGCGACTATGGTTCTGTTCATTTTGTGGAACGCTTGAAAAAAGAAATTCCCTTTGAGCGATTGATTGTGGATTTTCCAACAGATGATGTCTTGGCCCCATACATCATCGAGTTTTACATATCAACATTAATATCTATGTTTCGTCTATGGATAAGCAGAGGCAAGGATCTATCGTCGGAAGAATTGATTAGGCTGATAGATAGTCTATTTGCCAAGGGGATAACACCGTATCATATTTTTGGCACGGACAATCCGCAGCGATCTGATTCGAATAAAAAGTAAAGGGACGAGGAGAAAGTGAATGAGGGACTTACTGTAACAGATGTTGGCTGTGGGAAGTGTGTCGATTCTGGTAGCCTCTGTGTCTTTGGTAAGCCGATCAAATAGCCGACTATAGCAACGATGCCCCGTCTTTGTATGAACCTGACGATGCATGGCGTTTCATTTAACACCATGTCGCTGGTTGTTGCGAATCCTCCTTAACCAGTGACACACCATTGCCGATAAGTAATAAAAGACGCAATTTAGTCTGCTATACATATCGTACTCAATGGAGGGAAACGAGAATGAAAAGGATTTTTGGTTTGTTACTTGTTTTATTGCTGGTAACACCGGCATTTGGCATCAAAACTTTTGCAAGTAATACAGTGAAGGCTACGGTGACTGGAAGCAGCACCTATTTTGACGGGGAAGAAAAGAGCTCTAATGGCTTCAACATCGAGAACAGCAATTACTTCAATCTTCGTGATCTGGCCCGGAATTTCTCGGGAACTCCAAGTCAATTCAATATTACCTGGAATCCGGGGAATCAAGCCATTGAAATCGAAACAGGGAAAGCTTATTCACCTGAGGGAACGGAAGACAGCCTCTATTTTAGCCGAAGTAGAACATATACTGCTACGTTGTCCACCTCTAAAGTCATGGTAGACGGGGTAATGCAGTCCATTAAGGCTTACAATATTGAGGGGAACACTTACTTTCAATTAAGAGATTTGGCCGATAAAATCCCTTTCGAGCTATCGTATGACAGTCAGCAGAATCGGCTGGTTATGTTCTCAAGAACACCGGATCATGCCTACCGGGCCGCGGTATCCGGTGAAGTGAAGGCGAATGCCGAATCTTCTTATTTTCCAAGATGGAAAAGTACGGTGTCATCCTATCTTGTACATAACTCCGATGGCACAATAAGTGTCGTGGAGGCTGGCAAACAGATTACGATAGATACCTACAATGCCAAGTATGAGCTGGCGGCGACGCAAAAGATTGATTATGAGCTGCCGTTGTTTGGCGGTTTTTATAGCGGGGCGCAATATAATTATATCGCTTTTGGACAAGAGAACCGCGAAGAGAACGACAGCAAGGAAGTAATCCGGATTGTCCGGTATGATAAAAGCTTCAATAGAAAGGACAGCGTCTCTATAACGGGGGGACAGAGCTATACCGTAGAGCCTTTTGATGCCGGGTCCGGAAGAATGGCCGAGTCAGGCGATACTCTGGTGTTCCATACCTCGCGTACAAGATACACCACGGAGGACAAGCTGAATCATCAATCCCAGCTCACCATTATCGTCAATACCTCAAATATGAAGGTAACCAACGATCTGGGGCGATTCCAGAAAAATCATGTCAGCCACTCGTTTGATCAATATGTATTGTTTGATGGTGGTTCGCAAGTGCTTGTGGATCATGGGGATGCCTATCCCCGTTCAGTAGTTCTTCATAAGGGCAACGGAAAGACTTACAACGAGGCGGATTTGCTTAGAATTCCAGGCAGAATCGGAGCGAATGCGACTGGGGTTTCTATTGGCGGGGTTGAGATGTCCTCCAGCAGCTATATTGCCGCGATGAATACGGTGGACCATTCCTTGGTTAGGGACTACACCTCGTATGAGATGGTAGGGCTGGAAAGGGACCAGCGGGATATCATTCTGAGTGTGTTGCCTAAGAACAGTATTAATAATTCCTCCGTTCATACAGTTACACTGGCCAAATATGTCGGTACTGACCAGATCGCGTCGATTCCCAAGCTTGTGCGTATTTCGGATGATCAAATGATGGTGTTGTGGCAGGAGTTCGATACAGAAAACCATCCCGGTGATGTGAAATATGTGCTTATCGACGGAAATGGCAAAGCGACTAGTAATGTTCAGACTATCAAAAATTTTATGTTGTCTGAATGTAAACCGGTGGTCAGCGGAGGAAATGTGGTCTGGTACACCAACGGTAATGGAAGCCGGCTGTTTTATACGATCCCGGTGAAGTGAAATCTGAAATCTGAAATCTGAAATCAACTTGAATGAAACAAAGACGCCGAGTAACACCTGATATGCTCCCCTTTAAGTAGACAGGTTTAATAAATAAACCGCTACTTGAAGGGGAGTTTTCCATTTGGCGAAAATGAATGAGTATAATGCGACGGAAAAATTGGCGATTTTAAGGGAACTACAAGCCGGTGAAGGTACCCGGGAGGAGATCGCCCGTAAGTTTAACATCAACGTAAGTACACTGGTGAAATGGCGACAACGTCATGAGATATACGGGATCGAAGGATTAGAAATACGAGTTCGGAATCGCAAGTATTCTCCAGAATTAAAGCTTCAGGCGGTTCAGGACTATCTGTCGGGAGCGTATTCGCAGAATGAAATTATCAATAAATATAAAATAGCGAGCCGGACTCAACTCCAGAAGTGGATCGGCAAGTATAATAGTCATAGCAGCTTCAAATCGGTTAACAAAGGAGCAAGGGCTATGACAAAGGGTCGGTCTACCACGTGGCAGGAACGAATGGACATTGTGCTCCACTGCATTGCACATGAGCGCGACTACGGGAAGACAGCAGCGCAGTATAAGGTTTCATACAATCAGGTGTATCAGTGGGTTAAGAAGTATGAAGATGGCGGAGAAGGTGCGCTTCAGGACAAACGCGGACGGAAGAAAGCGCCTGAGGAACTGACGGAGACCGAACGCCACAAGCTCGAGCTCAAGAAGCTGGAGTACGAAAATGAGCGGCTTAGAGCAGAGGTCGCGTTTCTAAAAAAGCTGAAGGAACTCAGAGGGAGGCGAGGCTAAGCCGTCACCGGCAAACTCACGTGTATGAGGCCATAAAGTCCGTACATGGTGAACAGCAGTTTAGCGTAAAGCTGCTGTGCAAGGTTGCCGGGATCGAGCGGTCCAGCTACTACAAATGGGTAAACCACAAGCCCAGCCCGCAGGAGCGTGAAAACGAGCAACTGACTCAGGAGATACTCGCCCTCCATGTACAATTGCGAGGTATTTACGGCTACCGTAGGCACACGATCCAGCTCAGTCGAGACACGGGCAAGCCCATTAACCACAAACGGATCCTACGGCTTATGAGACTCTCAGGGATCCAGTCTGTCATTCGCAGGAAGAAGAAGCCCTACAAGCGCTCCACTCCACAACATATCGCCGAAAACCTGCTAAATCGTAAGTTCCAGGCTGACGCACCCAATGAGAAGTGGCTGACGGACGTAACGGAATTCAAGTACGGTAACGGCCAGAAGGCCTATCTCAGCGCCATCCTGGATCTCCATGGCAATACAATTGTTTCCTACGTGTTAGGCCATTCCAATAATAACCAACTTGTATTTATGACCCTAGACAAAGCACGAGAGGCAGCACCGGACGCTAAACCCATGCTCCACAGCGACCGGGGATTCCAATACACCTCAAGAGCCTTTAAGCGCAAATTGGACAAAGCAAACATGACCCAAAGTATGTCGCGTGTCGGGCGGTGTATCGATAACGGACCGATGGAAGCCTTTTGGGGAACCTTGAAATGTGAGATGTATTATCTGAATACATACCGCACGTTGAAGAACTCAAGAAGGACATTGACGCCTATATCCACTTTTACAATAACCGGCGTTTACAGGCAAAATTAAACGGCCTAAGTCCCATGGAATTCAGGACGAAGGCCGCCTAATATCTTTACTTATTTGTGCTGTCTACTTGACGGGGTGCAGTTCACACCCTAGGCGTCTTTGTTATTCTCGTTTTTTCAGAACATTATAAGTTAGAACAACGGCACAAAAGTTACTGGCAATGATAATTTACAAAACATCTTTCCAAGGGGTTTAGTGAGTTGCAATTAATATAGCGGATATGTGTACACGCTGTTTAGCAAAAAAATAAGTCAACACTCTCTACGATCCCAAGATTGAAAAGTTAAGAGGGTAATTGAAAGTTGCACCGGACTTTATAGCGTTTGCAATTTAGCCATTGTTCTCAGACTTTTATCCTGCAAAAGATCCATGTAGAACCCTCTACATGGATCTTTTTGTGTACTTCTAGGTAAAGAATTGAGGGGCCGGAAGTGTTTACCTTTTCTCTATATAACAGACTTGGCAAAGACACCTACAATACTTTGAAAAGGACTCCTCCTACTATCCGGTTCTGCTCCCGATATACCTTCGGGGTCAAACCAGTGGTCTGTTTAAAGGAGGCACTGAAATGGCTGTAAGAAGAGAAGCATAGAGTATGAGCAATATCCGTAAGAGAATAATCCGAGAGCGGAGCATATTTTTTGCTGTCTCCATTCGCTTATCTTTAATATATTCATGGATACTGCGGCCGACTTCCTTTTTGAATAACACGGAAAGATAACTACGATTGAGATTAACATGTTTGGCGAGCTCATCCGTAGTTATTTTTTTATGTAGATGATCGATAATGAAATTTATCGTTGTTCTTATCACAGGTGATAGAGAATCCAGATAACAGAGTTTTTTCATATGGGATGCAAAATCGAGAACCATCCGATCGTTCAGCTCCACTACATCTTTCACACTCTGAGCGACATCCGCCTGACGGATATACATGTCACTTAGGGTAAATGCGGTTTCGTGGGGCAGACCAGCATTTGTGCAAACTCGAGTCACTAGAGCTGTATGAATGACCGTATGATAGATCTGATTGCGCAGAGCGTCTTTCGAAAGGATCCCCTTCCCATCGTTACCTTTGTGACCATAGAGCCTCTTATTTTCAAGGATACCTTCGACATCCCCATTTATTATAAGTTCATATAGGTTGTGTTCATGCTGTGTTGGTTCATGGTAAAAATCGCTTTCTCTCTGCAAAAACACTTGATAATCAAGGTTTTTAATCACTCTCATACACCTCCATAATATACATTGTAATATACATGATTTGTACACTGATAGGTAAAGAAAATAATCAGAAAAACGATTTTTGAAGACTGCGAACCAATTTGTCATTTATATAACAAGCCTGTTGTAAATCTAACAAACATTATATTTTTGCATAATTAGAAATGTTAGCGTATTCATGTGAATATTAGCAAGGGGGATGGGAATAGAGGAATAACGATCAAGATTTCAGAGCTGGAGGTCATAAATACACTTGTGCGTATTAACACTACAAGAAAAAGGAGAATACAACTATGAAACAGCGAAAAATAAAATTTGAGTTATTTATTCTAATGTTTGTCTTTATGGCAATAATGGGATGTTCGAAGTCAACATCCAGTGATAATGTAGTGAGTCCGCCAGCAGAGAAAGAGATTACGGCACTTGAAGTAGCTAATCTGATGGGGAACGGAATTAACCTGGGAAATACGATGGAAGCGTACGGTCATGTATCGCTGGGAGTGGATGCAGAGACATCTGCCTATGAAACTTTGTGGGGGCAGCCGGTAACTACGAAAGAAATGTTGACCGCCATGAAGGAAGCAGGCTTTGATTCTGTCAGAATTCCGGTAGCTTGGACAAATGCGATTGATTATGAAAGCGGAAACTATACCATCAAAAAAGCATACATGGATCGTGTAGAAGAAATCGTGAATTATGCCCTCGATGCAGATATGTATGTTGTCATCAACGAACACTGGGATGGCGGCTGGTGGGGAATGTTCGGTTCAGCTACTAGCGAGACGCGTGAGAAAGCAATGGAATTATATGTATCCATGTGGACCCAAATTGCAGAAAGGTTCCAAGACTATTCTGATAAGCTTATTTTTGAATCAGGGAATGAGGAACTTGGCAGCCGGTTGAATGATGTTGATGTGAGTAAGGACTCAGGAGCTCTTACTGAAGACGAAAGTTATGAGACAACTAATAAGATAAATCAGACCTTCGTAGATACAATTCGAGGCAGCGGAGGTAACAACTCAGAACGCTTCTTATTGATTGCCGGTTATAATACAAACATCATGGCAACCCTGGATGATCGCTTTCAGATGCCGAAAGACAGTATCGCTAATAGGTTGTTAATATCCGTACATTATTATGATCCCTGGTCTTATGCCGGTTCGGAAGATTTAGCAAGCTGGGGAAGTGAATCGGAATATAAGGCGCAGAATGATGTCCTTGCTAAGATGACTAAGTTCACGGATCAGGGATTCGGTGTCATCATTGGTGAATATGGTGCTCTTCCTGCCAAGGATGGTACCATTAAAGAGAATACAGTAGATTACACTAAGAATATTCTTGATAACTCCGATCTCTACGGATATGTTCCTATGCTTTGGGACACCAGCAGCTTCTTTGTAAGACAGGATCTTAAAATCAACGACGAGGGTCTTGCAAAGCTCTTTAAGGATAGAAGTTTGTCAGCCCAGTCTTCTCTGTCCGATGAAGAGATCAAAGAGAATGCCCGGAAATCATTAGAATTAGGTATTGCAAAAGGCAAGGAGTATGATACAAGTTATGTTGGGCCTACATTAAATGGAGATGAGAAAGCTGTTGCCTGGATTATGTACAACAGTAATGATAGTAACGTTTCCTATAGTGCGGGAGATACTTATGATCCATCATCCAAAACAGATGGTGTTGTGGCCTCCGATGTCGAGATCAATGGAGCCGGAACTTATACCATCAGCCTTGATTTTACGGGAACGACTGAAGGATTTGCTAACAGTGTGCTATTCTCAGCGATTGGTATCACTAACGGCGAACTTTTATTCCCGGGATATATTGTCACAATTAAGGATGTTACGATCAATGGCGATCCATATAAAATGACAGGAGTTCCATATACAACAACAGATGATAAAAAAACTACCCGCGTAAACCTCCATAATCCTTGGGTGGGCTCCATCCCTGTGGAAGCTCGTCTGCCAGAAGGAGATTTATCCAGTGCATCAGCTACTGTTTTGGATAACCAAACCCTTGGAGAGGTTGAGACAATCTCAGTCACCTTTGAGTACGGTCCTGCAAAATAAACGGATGGCCACGCGAATATAATCTGAGGGATCTCTGTTCAACAATCCTATACGGATTCTAAACTCGTATCTGGCATAAGAGCCTTGTAGACCTTTCTACATGGCTCTTACTCTGTGTACCTGTTGAACTTAGTTGAATTCTTCTCGGTAGCGGAGAAAAGCCTTGTTATATTTTTCTGTATCTTCTTTTAAAATCGCTTATTTGTGGAGGGATTCTCTTGGAAAACATACTGCAGAACATGAACCAAAGGTTTATTTCAATCATGAGAGAACAAGAAGGTGTGCTCGGGGCATGGAATTTTGGATCGGCCTTGCATGGCACGACAGACAAATTTTCAGATATTGATATTGTATTCCTGATTGATCAACAGCACTTTGATCGAATTGATGATAGTGTAACCGAATGGCTCGAATCGGTCAGTGATCGGGTTATTGTGTGTTGGCCGGAAGGCTTTAATAGTAAAGCGATTAAAAACTACGGATATATTGTTGAGCTGGAGGGGCGGCTGTTTCAATACGATCTGTTTCTGATCAATCAAGGTCATGCTGATGATTTCATTTGCAAGATTCACTATACGGATCTGAAAACGACAAATATTATCTTTGAGATCGGAGATGCCGTAAAGCAGATAATTCAACATGCGCCAAAAGGAGAATGTTGGAACGCGGATATCGAACATCTCATTCATACCTATTGGTTCCATATACATATGTCGGCAAAGTACCTTTTGCGTGAAGACTTTTTCAAGCTGAATGGGGTGTTGCGGACGTTAATGGATACACACACCTCATTATTGCTGGCTGCTTACGACAAAATTCCATGGGGAGGCTCGGCAAACAAGCTTCACTTTTTGGATGAGGAAAAGAAGAATCACCTGAAAAAGTACGGTTGTGTAGATGATTTCAGCTTGGTCAGAGTTAACATGCTGCAATCGATAGGGTGGTTTGAAGCAGATGTTGAGGATATCGGTAAACCAAATGAAATAAACTTAAACAAGGGCTTGGCACAAACGGTAAAAAGAAACTGGGTTTTACAAACGGAGAAGGTATAAGCAAAGAAGGTATAGCAATGAGACTCCGTATTAAATTCAACATTTACCTAGTCATATCAATCAAAATTAAGCCGACTTTTGCTCTGTGAAAGTTGAGATATTTACTGAGAGCGGACGCGCTTCAAGAAGAACAGTAAAGAGGGGGCATCCCCACTTTTTGATTATATTGCTTGAGTATGCTTCTCTCGGGTTATGATATACTTATTTAATGTCTATCCTGATTTAAATAGAGAGGTTTATAATATGACAAATAATTTCTGGCGTGATTTGCCACGACCATTTTTTATATTGGCGCCTATGGAAGATGTGACGGATGTTGTTTTTCGCCATGTTGTAAGTGAGGCGGCCAGACCGGATGTGTTTTTTACGGAGTTTGCAAATACGGAGAGCTATTGCCACCCGGAGGGCAATCATAGTGTGCGCGGGCGGTTGACTTTTACAGAAGATGAACAGCCCATGGTAGCGCATATCTGGGGAGACAAGCCGGAATACTTCCGCCAAATGAGCATCGGTATGGCGAAAGAAGGCTTCCAAGGTATCGATATTAATATGGGGTGCCCTGTAGCGAATGTAGCGGAGAACGGGAAGGGGAGCGGCCTGATCTGCCGTCCCGAAACCGCAGCAGAGATTATCCAGGCTGCCAAAGCCGGAGGATTACCCGTTAGTGTAAAAACAAGGCTCGGTTTTAGTGACATTGATGAATGGCGCGGCTGGCTGACCCATATTTTGAAGCAAGACATTGTTAATTTGTCCATTCACCTGCGGACCAGAGATGAAATGAGCAAAGTGCCTGCTCACTGGGACCTGATTCCGGAGATTAAAAAGCTGCGCGATGAGGTAGCGCCGGATACTCTTTTGACGATTAACGGGGATATCCCTGACCGTCAGACCGGTCTTAAACTCGCCGAGCAATACGGTGTGGATGGGATCATGATCGGGCGCGGTATTTTTCATAATCCGTTTGCTTTTGAGAAGGAGCCGAAGGAGCATAGCAGTGAGGAACTGCTTGATTTGCTGCGTCTGCATCTGGATCTCCATGATCAATATTCAGAACTGCAACCACGTTCGTTCAGACCTCTGCAACGCTTCTTCAAAATATACGTCCGCGGATTTCGAGGGGCAAGTGAGTTAAGAAATACGTTAATGAACACCAAGTCTACAAGTGAAGTGCGTGCGTTGCTGGATGAGTTTGCAAGTAAGGAGCAGGATGGACCGGAGGAACACGGGGAATAAGCAACTGAGGGGGATATCATGTCCTGGAGTAAATTGAAGCAGCAGTTGGAGGGCTTTCTCAGTCCTGCGTTAAATGGAAGGGTAGAATACCGCGCGCCAGGGTACCGTTATCTGCCTGATAAATCGGGGATTTGCTATATTTTGGTGGATAAAAAGAATGTACTCCAGATGAGTGATAAAACGAATTCTATCCGCTGGTATCAAACCGAGCTGGAAATTAAGAATGATCCGGATATCCAAGTTCCGGTCAGCAGTGACGAAATTGAAGCCGTCAGACAAGGCACCAAGGGGCCAGTGCCGGAGGATCGTTTAATAGTGATGGCCAGAAGCAGAAAAAGCACGGAGCATGCAAAAGAGCTTTTGTCCGCACAGGCTTCATTAAGTAAATCCAATTTTATCGTGGTGGCTAATAAGTTTTTGACGACCCCTATCGAGGAAAGTCTGGAAAGCAACGATATTCTAATGAATGTTCTAGCCTTGGTGGACAAAAGAGTTGGTAAGAAGCGGATCATAAACATGTCCGAGAAGATAAAGTTGAAGCATCCGATTGTGCAGTATTTTTATGAATTGCGGCGGAATACGTTGTGAGGGTGGATCCCCATGGTTGGGGAGCTTAAAGATGCCGAATCCAACTAATAATTCTCACAAAAAACATAAGAATCCCTTCGAGAATCCGAAACCAAAAGGGGCGGCGAGTTTCTTCGTCCGCTCCTTTTTGTTGATTCAATTTCCCTTCAATAACTGTCAACTTAGGTCTGTTATTTGCCCCCATGAATTTGCCCCCCATTGTAAACGTTAATTGACAATTTGCAGGCTTTATTTCCCGCTGTTTCGAAGATTCTGGCGTTCTTCAAGGCCTTGATCCCGGCTGTGGATTGTTTCAACGGAGAGATCGTGGGGATCTTTAAGAACGACAACATGCGCAAAGAGCTCTACATCCAAGCTTTGGGAACGTCTGTAAAGCAAGAAATGCTCGCGGAATGATTTTTTACAGCGGCACAGGGCGTTGCTATGACAACGCAAGGATGGAAAGCTTTTTTGCCACGCTAAAGAAAGAAAAACTGTACCAAATCAACACGGAGTGCTATCCGATGGTCTATACGAAATCGATCATCTTCAGATACATCATGGTTTACTACAACAGACAGCGGGTCTACACCTTACTGGACGCCTCATCCAGACAATTATACTCCTTCGTCCTCCGATAACAATTATATCAAGTTTTTCGGGGTAGAGATTATCCAGCATCGTCATAGTAATCGATTATCATCCTTACCTCTTATAACGGATAGGAGCGGCGAGTTCGAGTTTTTAAGGGTTGAAGAATGCAGGGTCTTTAGTCATGCGTCTAAATGCCCTGTAAGCAACGCGGAAAGAAAAAATATAAATAGTTATCTCATTTTCCTTTATTATCCATTACAGGGAGGGCTTAGGACCTATTTTACTCCTAATAAAGTCCTTTTTTAGTATTAATCTAGAAGTTTAGGGATTGCAATACAAATAGCCGAATGATAGAGTGTGGGAAAATACTCCAATTATCGGTTGGGGAGGGGACATGAAAACTTCCAATAAAGCGGCTGTGATTTTCTACTCGATGTTTTCGTTGTTAGCCTTTTATATATTCAATAAAGCGGCACAGGGGATTGAAGGCGTGCAAGGAAGCGGGTTGGCGATGCTCAATTCGGCTTTGGACGAGGTCATGATATCGATCAAGGATCATCCTCTCAAACTGGGATTCAGCAAGGCAAGTCTGTTGGCGGGTTTATGCGGAGCGATCCTGATTTGGCTGGCTTTTTTGTATAACGTTATCGGTTCAAAGAAATATATGCGCGGTATGGAGCACGGTTCCGCGGCGTGGGGGACGTCCAGAGACATCAGGCCGTTTATACATAAGGATGAAGACCAGAATATTATTTTGTCGGCCACGGAAAAACTCAGCATGCACAAAGGCGACAAGTTCGAATATGACCGAAACAAGAACGTGATGGTGATTGGCGGTAGCGGATCGGGTAAAACGTTCTCCCATATTAAGCCCAATTTAATGCAGCTTCACAGCTCTTACGTCATTACGGACCCGAAGGGAACGCTGTTGCCCGAAACGGGCCATTTATTTGCGGAGAATGGTTACGAAGTTAGGGTCTTCAACACGATTAACTTTAATAAGTCAATGCGTTACAATCCTCTGGCCTACATTCGCGATGAAAAAGATATTTTAAAACTGGTCAATGTCTTGATGGAAAATACCAAGGGCGAAGGAAAGCAGAGCGGAGAGGATTTTTGGGTCAAAGCCGAAAAATTGTGGTACAGCGCGGCGATCGGCTACCTGTTCTATGAAGCGCCTCCCCAGGAAAGAAATATTCCGGCCTTGGTGGATCTGCTGGAAATGAGCGGGGCCAGTGAGTTTGACGAGAATTATCGAAGCCCGATGGATCTGATGTTCGAACAATTGGAGCAGACAAAGCCGAATAGCTTCCCGGTGCGGCAGTATAAGAAATTCAAGCAGGCGGCCGGAAAGACGATGAAGTCCATTCTGATCTCCTGCGGCGCGCGGCTCGCCCCGTTCGATATTGAACAATTAAGGGAAATTATGAGCAGCGACGAACTGAAGCTGGATGAAATCGGAGACCGCAAAACCGCCTTTTTTGTCATCATGAGCGATACGGACAATACCTACAGCTTTGTCGTAGCCATGATGTTCTACCAGTTGTTCAACATTTTGTGCGATAAAGCGGACGATCAGTACGGCGGACGCCTGCCGATCCATGTCCGGTGCATGCTGGATGAGTTTGCGAATATCGGCAAAATCCCCAATTTCGAGAGACTCATTTCCACGATCCGTAGCAGGGAAATATCAGCTACGCTTATTTTGCAGTCCCAGTCCCAATTGAATTCCATTTATAAAGAGGACGCCGACACGATCATGGATTGCTGCGATACGCTGGTATTCCTGGGTGGAAAGTCCGCCAAAACAACGAAGAACATCTCCGAAATGATCGGAAAGACGACGATAGACAATCAAAATGTGAATGTTACGAAGGGTCAGAACGGCAGCTATAGCCTGAACAATCAGGTGCTGGGCAGGGATTTGATCGATGCCTCGGAAATCGCACGGCTGCGGAGGGATGAATGCATCGTATTAATCTCCGGGTTGCCGCCGTTTCGAAGCTTGAAATACGATACCCGTAAACATAAGCGATTCCATTATCTCACGGACAGCGGGAAGAGGAAGAGTTATGAAGTGATTGGACGCGAGTCTTTGACGGCAAGGGTTTGAGCGCTGAAACCAGCGTTTGATATAACATTCCAAACAAAACTATGGAAAAGGAGCAGTCGGAATGGATCTTTTAAATCAGGTTTTATCTTTGGTTACCAAATTCGCAATTATTGGCGGAGGCTTATGGCTGGTATGGGGCGTCGTCGTCCTGGCCGGCGGGTTGAAGGATAAGAATGGTCCCGCCCTGCAATCCGGAATTTGGCAAATCGTGGGCGGAGGGCTCATTATCGCAGCAGCAGCCTTATTTGCTTCGGTAACCAGCGGCGGAGGGACTCCGTAACTAACGTAACTTGTCCGAGGCGGCTGCAGGTTGCATGCCGCCTTTTTTTCATGACAGAAGAGAAGGAGGACCCCCCTATTGAAAGACGCCATCTTGGAGGTGCTGAAGTGGATCAACGATTTACTGCTGGGCATGGCCTCCGATAATAGCAAGCTGACAGGTACAATGCATGACTTTATGCCCACGCTTTATAAATACTGCGTTGATGTTATGGATAATGTGGTCAAGCCGGTTGCTTATACGGTACTCGCTCTATTCTTTGTTCTTGAGTTATACAAGGCAAGTACCCGGACAGATGGCATTGGAGGAGGCGCTAATCAACTCGGCGCCGAGATTGTCTTCCGCGTTTTGTTTAGAATGGTGCTCTGTAAACTGGCGGTGGACAGTGTTTCGCTGATTATGAATGCCATCTATGATGTAACAACCCATCTTACTAATGGAATAGCCGGCCAGGTGGGGGACGGTAAGGTTTCCGGCGGGTTGGACACCACGGCCCTTGAACCGCTGATAGCAGATCTGGGGTTTTGGAAACAACTGGTTACGCTGATCATCTGCATGATTATTTTCTTAGTTGTGCTCGCGGCAGTCACGATCGCTTACATTATTATTTTTGCCCGGTTTATTGAGTTATTCGTTTATTTTGCCATTTCACCGATCCCAATTGCTACTTTGCCAAATGAAGAAATGTCCCAGATCGGCAAGAACTTTTTAAAATCATTTGCAGCCGTCTGCCTGCAGGGCACATTGATTTTTCTTGTGTTATCGTTCCTGCCTAGCGTCTTCACCAGCTTAACGGAAAAGTCCTCAGACGCAATGAATTTATGGGGCAGCTTGATGGGAGTATTGGGCTACTCGCTCGTGTTAATCATGGCCGTCATGTCTACCGGAAGATGGGCCAAGGCGATCTCGAACGCCATGTAAGATAGGAGGGTCAAGGTTGGCGATTGAAGTCAGAATACCCAAGGAAATTACGGAGTATAAAGAAAAAATACTGTTCGGTCTATCCATCAGGCAGTTAATTTGCTTTAGTTTGGCTATCGTCTTGTCCATCGGTTCTTATCTTCTGTTAACAAAAGTATTCTATCTATCCATGGACGCGGCAAGCTATGTCATCATCATCGAATCCATTCCCCTGATGGCGATCGGCTTCGTAAGGAAGAACGGATTTCCATTCGAGAAATATTTCGCTCTGTTTTTAAGACACAAGACGGGAAGAAACAAGCTGCTTTATCGACCCGAACTTCTGATTGACCAAATCCCGGATCCCAATAAGGCATCGGAAAGGACATCGAAATATGCTTGGATTTTTGAAAAAGAAGAAGGCGCCGGAAGCGGCGGACCAAAACCAAACCGAAAAGAACAAAAACGAAGCCGCGTCGTCAGAGAGTCCGAAGTCTTTACGGTTACAAAGGCAGGCCGCAAAGCAAAGAGCAAAGCAGCAATCCGAAAAATTAAGAAAGCTAGACAGGACTACCGAGCAGCAAAACGCCGAATTGCGAAAGAGACTAAAAAAGGAAGCGGCCCCGAAATCGGCACAACAGCAAGTTAAATATAAGCGGATGTTTGAGGACGGCATTTGCGAAATTATCGAAGGCTTTTACAGCAAGACGTTTAAATTTTCGGATATCAATTACCAGACTGCAAAACGCGAAGAACAGGTCGACATTTTCAGCCGTTATTGCGAAGCGCTGAATTATTGTGATCCTTCCGTCATGCTGCAGATTACAATTCTTAATCGGCGCATCGATCGGGAGTCGTTCCAGCAGAACATGTTTTCCCCTCTCGTTCATGACGCGCTCGATCCCTATCGCAGGGAAATGAACGGGATGCTGGCCGAAAAAGCGTTGGAGGGGCAGAACAGCATTTTGCGCGAAAAGTATTTGACCTTTTCCACCTATGCGACGACGTATCATGCCGCCATTCCGATTTTGGCAAGACTGGAAACCGACTTGGTCGGACATTTCAAAGCGCTGGGATGCGACACGCACACCTTATCGGGCCTGGAAAGATTGGAACTTCTGCATAATCAGTTCAGACCGGATGAGCGTTTCTCCTTTACTTATGATCATCTTGTGGAGAGCAGTCTGACCACAAAGGATGCCATTGCTCCGGACAGCTTCAATTTTTCAGAAAAGGATACATTCGAATTCGGCCATCATACAGGTCAGGTTCTTTATTTGAAGGATTTGCCCCCGGATCTGTCGGATAAATTAATTTCCGAATTATCGGATCTTCCGATCGATATGACAATTACTCTGCACATCAAGAGTGTAGAGCAGGATAAGGCGTTTGCTCTGGTCAAACAAAAAATCAGCTTCATGGAACAACAGAAAATCGATGAGCAAAAAAAGGCACTCAAAGCAGGCTACGATGTGGATATGATTCCCTATGAGTTAAGGTACAGCTTGAATGAAGCCGAGGAATTGCTTGACGATTTGCAGAACAAGAACCAGCGGATGTTCAAGGTGACATTAACCGTGTATACCTTTTCCGACGATATCGAAGCGTTGAATGATAATATTTACCAAATAATGGCTACGGCCCGGAAAAATAACTGTAAAATGGCGAGATTGGAGTACCTGCAGCGGGAGGCCATGAACAGCGTCATGCCGGTCGGCAGAAATCATGTGGAAATCGAGCGGACGCTGACCACCGCAAGCACCGCGATCTTCGTTCCGTTTACGACGCAAGAGCTGTTCCAAAACGGGGGAATGTACTATGGCCTCAATGCGATGTCCCGGAACCTGATCTTTTTCGATCGCAAAACGCTTAAAGCTCCAAACGGCGTAATTCTCGGTACACCGGGAAGCGGTAAATCATTTGCGGCCAAACGGGAAATGGTGAACGTCCTGCTCAATGATCCGAACTCCGAAGTGCTCATCATCGATCCCGAGCGAGAATATACTTCACTTGCGCAAGGTTTTGACGGAGAAATCATCCATATTTCCGCGGGCAGCAAAGCGCATATTAATCCCCTCGATATAACCATGGATTATGCCGATGAAGACGATCCGATCTTGCTTAAGGCCGAGTTCGTCTTATCCTTATGCGAATTGCTGGTTGGCGGCAAACAGGGACTGTCAGCCGCGCAGAAAACCGTGATCGACCGGGCCTGCAAACTTACCTATCAACCTCACTTCTTGAATCCTGCCAAAAACCCGGTGCCTACGTTGAAAGATTTCTACCATGTCTTATTGATGCAGCCCGAACAGGAAGCACAAAGCCTTGCGCTTTCGTTGGAACTGTATATTAACGGGACATTGTCCGTGTTCTCGCATCCAACTAATGTCGACACCCAGAAGCGTCTGGTCGTTTACGATATTCGGGACCTCGGCAAACAGCTCAGAACGATGGGAATGCTGATCGTTTTGGACCAGATCTGGAACCGGATTACCCAAAACCGTGCGATCGGGAAAAGAACCTGGATTTACATCGACGAATTTCAACTGCTCCTGGTCAATGAATATTGCGCGAACTATTTCTTTGAGCTCTGGTCCAGAGCCAGAAAATGGGGGGCGATTCCGACCGGCATTACCCAGAACGTGGAGACGCTGCTCCTTTCCGATCTGGCGCGCCGGATGCTGTCCAACAGCGACTTTATCATGATGCTGAACCAGGCAACCTCCGACCGGATGGAGCTCGCCGGGTTGCTGAATATCAGCAATAAGCAGTTGTCCTATGTGACTAACAGCGAAGCGGGACATGGGTTGCTGTTTGCGGGCAAGAGCATTATTCCGTTTATCGATAAGTTCCCGCGGGATACCCAGTTGTATCGGATGATGACCACGAAGATCGAGGAAGTAACGGAAGTGATCGAGCCCAAGGAACAAGTGGAAGTTTGATTTAATCGCAAGACGAATGCCCGGAGGGGGGGACGTTTATGAATAAGGCCTATAAGTCTGTGGACACCAGTCAGACCATTCATGAGGATAAAACCGGAATTCATAAGAAATCCGTTCGCACCTCTTTGGATCATTCCGTGAAGGGCAGTTTAATCAAAAAACCCGACTACTCGGACGGTCGCAAAAGCTTTAAAAACTATTCCTCATCACTCGAGCAAAATTTGCATAAGCCCTTCCATCAAAAGGCAACGCGTTACCGTACTGCCAAGAGCGAGGGGCCTTCAAGCAGCGAACAGAGCGGTGAACACAAAACTTCGGGGAAGACGCCGTCTCGATCTCGCGGAGAAATCGGCGGGGCGTCGGGAGCCGCCATGGTTGCCGGGGTGGCACACACTTTAGTAAATCCCGATAAAAGCGGGATTCACAGCACGTTTGTGAACGATACTTTCGGCAACACTGTAGCTCAAAAAATGGTGAATACGCTGACTTCCGAAATTCATAGCCGTCAAATTGCCGGGACGGCTGAGTCGAGAGGCCTGATCCAGTCGGCCGGGAGAACATTGGCCAAGGAAATAGGTTCTGCGGTGGAAGGCGAAGACAGCGGGAGCGTAGGCGGTAAAACCCGGAGGCTCGCCTCAAGATACGGATACAGAGCCGGTAAATACTCGGTTAAATCCGTAAAAACTGCTGCCCAAGGTACTTACCGGTTTGCCCGGTATTCCGGGAAATTGGCCAAGGAGGTACGAGGCGGAAACCTGTCCGGCAAAGAAGCTGCACTTTTAGGTTTGAAGCGCGGAAACAGCGCCGTTTCTTCCGGTATCGTGTCGAGCGCTAAAGTCATCAAGCAGCAGACCATTCGGGCAGTGGTGGAATTTGAAGGCTCGGACGACCTGGGTCTTCAAGCGGTAACTAGGACTAGAGATGCCATCTTAACGACAAAACGTTCCATCACTACAGTCGGAAGAACGGTAAAGGCAACAAAAAGGGGGATTCAGGGCTCGGTCAAAATGGCGCAAAAGGCTGCGATCAAAGTCCAGCAAGCCGCAAGGTATATCGGAGCCGTCGCCAAGAAGGCGATAGCGAGTCCTGTCTTTGTAAAGGCTGTTGGAATCATCGTCGTCGTCATCCTGGTGGCGGCCTTGGTGATGAGCGTGTCTTCGGCCATTACCTCCATCATTCCGACGATTTCGCTAAAGAGCGAAGATAAAGAACTGACCAAGACATACAAGTATGTTACCGAACTGGATGCCGAGTTGACGAAAAAAATACAGGATATTCCTAAGGAAAATAATCATATCGATCAGTTCCATTACTATGCGAACGGCTATGAAGTCGATCCGGCAAGTCTTACGATTGAAACCGATGCCGATTTGATCTTGGTATATTTTGATACGAAATATGATGACTATGCCTTCGATAAACTGATTTACGGTATTTTTGGCGGCACGAATGTGAAATCCGAGGTGGAGGAACTTCACAAAAAGCTTTATCAGTTTTCCACAAAAGAATGGAAGGAAGAAATTACGCATACGACCACGACGACGGATGAAGACGGCAATACCCATACGGAAACTTGGACGGAAACGATCCGACATATGGATGTTAATGTTCAAATGAAGAGCTTTCAGACCTATTTGACCGAAAATAAGGATACCCTCCTTACGAAAGACGAGCAAGAACGGATGGAGGCTTTACAAACCGTTGGCATTTATACCGTAATGAAAGAGCTGGGCAACCCATTCATTGATCAGCCTTGGGGAATTTCGTCCCGTTTTGGCTGGAGGGTCCACCCGATCTCCGGGAAGCTCGCCGAGCATAACGGAATCGACATTCCGATGCCTGGCGGAACGCCAATCAATAGTGTAATGTACGGCGAGGTGACCAAGGTCGCTTTTGATGCGGGCGGATTCGGAAATCATGCGGTTGTTACATGGGGAGAACGGGAAGTATTATATGCCCATATGAGCAGCGTCGCCGTGAAACAGGGGGACACCGTTGCGAAAGGCGCGGTGATCGGGTACGTAGGAAGCACGGGTAGCAGTACGGGAAATCATCTCCATATGGAATACAAGAAAAAGGACTATCTGCTGAATCCTCAATTCTATTTGGACGGGGCATCCGCCGGAGCCGCCATGAATGGGGAAGGTTATTCCGATCTTATCGCTTATGCGGAACAATATTTAGGATTGCCTTATCTGTTCGGTGGATCTGCACCGCCCCGATTCGATTGCTCGGGGTTCATATGCTGGGTTTACACCCATTCCGGTACCCGGAATTTGCCGAGGACGACCGCGCAAGGGATATATAACCAGACGGTCAAGATCAGTGAAAGCGAGGCGCAGCCGGGAGATTTGGTGTTTTTTCATCACACTTATGATAGTCCGAATCCAATCACTCACGTAGGAATTTATGTCGGTAATGGACAAATGCTGCATGCAGGCGATCCCATTCAATATACCTCCTTCCATACAGCTTACTGGCAGAAATTTAATCCGGTGTTCGGCAGATTGAAGTAAAATTTAGGAGGTCCAAAGATGTTCCAAAACAAGAAAATGGTTTTGTTCGTCTCGATCGCAGTGGTGCTGGCGATTATTCTGATCGCTGTTTTGGTTCCTAAAGGGAACAGTGAGACGAATGCAGTGCAAAACACAAGCGCCAATCCCGCTACTTCAAAAGCTGCGAAAGGAAATAATCTTGTGGGTACTTGGTATAGCGACAAAAAGGATAATGATGTTCTGACGATACTCGAAGACGGGAGATATGCCTCTTCCGGCTGGCTTGCCCCGGGTAGATATACCATTGAGGGAGACAAGATTTCCTTGACGGATACATTCGGGACAACGATAGAACTTCAAATAAAAGAGGGCGGCCAGGGAAAAGAGCTGTTTTTCGAAAATGAGCCGTTATCCCACACCTATTTCACAACCGAAGAACTGGCCAAACAAAGCCAGGAGGCCAAGAAGCCGAAAGAGTTAACTCCGGAAGAACTGAATCAGTTGATCGCGGTAGACGTTTTACCGGGCCATTGGATTAGTAATGATGGGAGTACGGATTTAATCATAACTGAGGACAAGATTACTCTGAATCATCACGGGATAAAGGATAATAAAAGCGGAGAATTAGAAGGTGCTATAACGGTCGAGTATACTTATACCATTGAAGAAATAACTCAGAAAAGCAACGACTTCCGCTCTAATTATTTTGTGGAGATGGTCATGATTAAACCTGATAATGATTTCCCTTATAAGATAAACAACATGAGGATTTATGAGGACTCGAAAACAGGAAAGTATAAATTTACTACCCTTGAATTTCCTATCAGCACGAGTTTTGAAAAGAAATAAAAAACGGTTTATCTTATGGCATGATGAATTATGAACTCTTAAGGAGTGAACGGATGTATGTGGTGGAGAAAGAAGAACCCGGAAACGATAAAGGATCAAATGATAACCTATTTGCAAGAGAAGTACGGGGAAGAGTTCTTGCCGATCGCATTTGAATCAAGCGGGTTCGCATACAGCTATAGTACGTTGTGGGCGTACCCGAAAAAGGGCACTCGAGCGGATCGATTCGAAGTACGCGGCTCTAAGACAAAAAGAGGATATGAATTTAGTGACGGATATTTTGGAATATTTATCAAGCCAAAGTATGAGGAGTTGCTGTCCAGTTTTGTTCGGGAAATATATAAGGATTTTAAGCTGTATGTAAAACTTGATGAGGGTGTTTGGTCAGACGAACTGAACAAGACATCGAAGATAGAAGAGATCCACTCGAAAGACAAACTGTTCGGTACCGATAATGTGATATTTGTAAACGAGTCTTCTACTCAGGGAGTAGATGATGAGCAAGGAATTAGAGAAATCGCGGAAAGAATGATGGAACATAAAATGGTGGGAGAAGTGAGCCTATATATTGTTTTTAATGATAAATTCGACACTATTGATCTTCGTGCGCTAAATGCAACTCCGAGCGAGGAAAAGAAATTATACCCTCGTTATCATAAGTTTATTATGGTTACCCCCGATTTAAAAATAGAAGGTGATGAGGAGGATTAAATGACAGATTTACAAGATAATCAGTTAATCCTCCTGGATAATCTGATTTACTTAAAAAACGTTGCTAATATGAATGGTAAAACAGTAGGCCGAATTATTAAGGTGTTATTAAAAAAGAAGTTAGACCTAAGCAAAGACCCGAAAACAGGAGATTATCCTGCGTCGATGTCCAGGCCCGAATGGATCGATCTTTTAAACATCATTAAAAATGACCCTCAGCTCTCGAAGCTGGTCGTTAAACACGGTGACCCCGGCTATGTATATGATAAAAATGGTCAGATCGTCCTCGTAACGAACGAGCAGACGGGCGAAACATACCCCTTGGAAGCGGGTGCCCGCATGGCGACCTTTGTTGACCCCGTATCGGAAACAGCTACCGTCGTCTTCCGGGGCACTTCCGGGGATTACGAATGGCATGACAACGGAACCGGCGGCTATTTATCCGACACCGAGATGCAAAAGCAGGCATTAGCGTATGTGGAAAGCCTGCCCTATGATCGTCTAACGGTTACCGGCCATTCAAAAGGCGGCAATAAGGCGCAGTACGTCGGTATTTTATCAGATAAAGTAAAGAAGGTCGTTTCTCTTGACGGCCAAGGATTTTCCAGGGAATTCATGAATAAATATAGGGAACGCATCGAAGCCAACCGTTACAAAATCACCTCCATCTCTGCCGGGAATGATCTCGTAAACAGCCTGCTGATCCCCGTTGCCGGCACAATAAAATTTATTCAGACCAGTCATCCCCTCCTTCGCCTCAATCCTCTCTACTATCACAAGCCCAATATCGTTTTAAATGAGCGGGGAGAGTTGAACGATTCTGCTCCACAAGGATTGCTATCCAAATTTATAAATGAGTTTTCAATTTATGCAAGCACCACGATGAAGGACCCTGTTCGGCGTTACACGTTTGACGGTTTACTGGGCCTCATTGAGAAGGGAAATCAGGGTTCCGATAAAGAGAGCTGGACTCAATCTCTCACAGGAGTGGCGATTGCATTAAGTCACTTGGACGATTTTGCTCTTTCCAAGATTGCCGACAGACATGGAAAGTTTGCCGAACTGACTGCGGCTGCAACGGGGGCGGCGATTTTCCCTTATATTTTTATGGATGATCTCATGCGTTCTTCCTGGAGAAATGGGAATGAGGTAAAGGATCATGTAACGGAAAAGATCGGACAATTCGGCGAGTGGCTCGAAAATACATGGACGGCGGCAGCCGACAAACTCAAGGAGCTTGGTGTGCAAATCGGATCGGAATTGTACGATCTTATCGATAAATTAAAAGCAGCCAGTATAGCGCTGATTGAGGAAATCGGCAAGTTTACGGAACATTTCCACAAGCAGGAGGTTCCACGGGATAAGGCTGTCGCTCTGCTCGAAGAAAAGGCGGTACGAGAGACAAAGGTGTTCTGCAACCAGGTTGTGGACGAAATCAGTAAAGCGATGACAGAAGAGAAGGACCCGATCCGGCAATGCCGGGGCCAGCTGGCCTCCCTGGCTCAAGAGATGACAGACGCCTCTACCAAAGATTTTTGCATGAAGCAAATCGAAGCTCTGGATTGCCTTATGAATCACAGTGCTAATAATCAGCTCGCATCGCAGGATCCTATGGCGGAGAAGTTAGATCACCTTAATCAGTTTTGTCAGGTTAGTAAAGAGATCGGCAGCCTTCAGGGTGTCCGCGGTCAAGCGGTATCCCTGGCAGACAAGATGGAACGGATGAAGAAACTGTCCCCTCTGGTCAACAAACAAAAGGAAATGATGCGAACCATTGAAGGATTCGGCAAAGAAAATTATTTAGCTTTGGACAAAAACTCATTACACGATAGATGAACATGTAAAAAAGGAGGTGCCTCCCATTGAGCTATCGGTTGGTAGATGGAGTATATAAATATAGGGGAGCCCAAGCCGGGAAGCGGTTGCCTGGCAAGGATACGACAGCTTTCCGGGCATCGACCGTTACGAAGATAAAGTGATCAAGGCCGGTACGGTACTGGTCAAATTAGAGCCTTCCCGATCAGGTTATTTTACTACCTTGGAAGCTTATGAGAAACTTCGAAGGGACGGACAAGTATCCTCCATCGAACTGAGCGAGGGACTCCAAGTGGCACCATGGCGAAATCGCGCTACCGGAAATTATGAATACCGCGGCAAAGTCTCTTTTACAACTCTGCAGCATGATATAGAGGCAGCCTATGGGGAGAAAACTTTAGCCAATCAGGAATATGGACAAGGGAGTTTTGTCCAGATCTATATAGCAGGGTATGATGGGAACAACAGAGAAAACAATAGAAGCTTTGGATTGGAAGAGACCGGGAGTGAAGAATTAAGCGATACGGTCATCAGCGAGGATAGATGGAAGAACATCCAGGGTTCCAATCATCAACATCTATTAAAACGGGACCTATTTTGTTATCAAAAATGCAGGGATGATTTTAACTCGTTGATGCGCGAAGGGAATGACGATGACCGAATCAAGGATTATTGCGAGAAACAATTGAACGAACTGGAGCTGTTAATCCAAGATACGGTTCAAAATCTTCAACAGAGTATCGCCGTATACGGTCGCCTAGATACCCCGACTTACGATGCAGGGATCAGATATCTGGCCGGGAAACATAGGCATAACCAGCCCGAGCTAAATGCTCCGATCGAACAGGAAATCACCCGATTGAACGAGACGTTGATGACGAAGGTTGAGGGGGAATTAACCAAGCCTGCCGAACAAAGAAGCATGAATATGAGTGACTTGCAAAAGACGGCTCAATGGAACCAGTTTATCCAGCTTAGCGGGCAGATCCGCCAAATAAAGCAAGAACTGGCAGGGGTACAGCCCGGCTCTTCCTTGGCCAAAAGGTCGGAATTGTTCAAGAAGTTGACGCCGCTGCTCAACAGACAGATTAAAATAGCGGAGACCAGCTTAGGGACAGGGAAATCCATCGCAAAATCGCTTGGAAGAGCTCAGCAAGTTGAGAGATGACCGCAGAACTAGAGGAGGTTCTTTTCAATGTTTGATTTAGATACAGGTAAGTTTGTTATAAGAGACGGGGTAGAGTTGTATCCGGGCATGACCCGGGAAACATTTTTCAAATCTTCCTTGTACCAAACGGAGCTTCTCAGAGATTCAGATAGGCAAGACCTTGGGAAATACAACTACTCGATCAAGCCGCAGACGATTGACGGGTTCGAAATGAGTGTCGACATTTATGTCTCGGATTACGGATATGTGGACAAGATCGAGCTTACAAGACCGGATTTTTATGACTGGCCCCATTGGCCGAGTAACATCAAAGAGGCCGACTATGCCTACGACATCAAAAGGTATAATGATCGATTCCTGGAACATCAACTTCAAGAGAGCGTAAGAGAAGCTAACGAATTAAGTTATAGTTACGAGTGGGGCTCTTTGACGTCCTCCATCAATTTAAGACATACGCCTCATGTCATGATTACGATCCGTTATAAGGAAACCCCTTTCCTGAAAGCAAGGGGAATCACGTTTGACCACATTGATATTTTTGAAAATGGGCCAGCGAACTGAAAAGGAGGAACAAGATGCCGCAACGCACCAAATCCATTCTTATCGCAGCTTCGGCCGCAGTGATTGTGGTTGTTTTGATCGTCATCGCGCTAATCCAAAACGGTAAAGACCGTGGAACGACGGATGCAGAGAGCGCTGAAACGTCAACCTTAGCAACCATGGCGCAAGTGGATAAAGATGAGGCTTCTTCGACCGGAAACCAGGATGGGGCGAACGCCCGGAAGGTTCCAGGCGGAGAAGAGGTCAAAATTCCGGGTACGTGGTACAGCGACCGGTCGGACGAGGATGCCATCACATTTTCGGAGGATGGGACCTATGAATCGACGGCTTGGCTTGCGCCGGGGACCTATCAGGTGGAGAATGAAACCGTCACCTTAACGGACAAATTCGGCCTGGTGAAGGAATTGACTGTAAAATGGCAGGACGGGGGAGCCGTACTCTTTTCCGACAATCAAAATTACTCGCATACCTATTACGCCTCGCCGGAATTGGCGAAGCAAGGCTCGGGCAAAGGTTTATCCGGGGATGCCGATATCCAAGCGGATTATAAAATGATCATCGATCAGCTTCTTCCGGGCAGTTGGATTAGCAAGGACCAACGGAAGGAGGTCGTTTTCAAAGATCAAGGCTTTAAACTTCAAAATACAGGAGAAACCGATGCGGCGAAGGCGGATAATTATGCGTTCACCATCACTGACATCTCCCTTCACGAATCCTATTATCTCGTGGCTATGGAGATAAAGGATCTGGCGAGCGGCCAAACGACCACAATGGACGAAATGAAAATCGCCGAAAATGAATACGGCTCGTTTTCGTTGTCTGCCGAATCTTTTCCGTACCAGGATACCTTCAACAAAACCGGACCGGTGGCTATTAGCGGCTCTTTGAGTGACCCCAATAGGTTCACGGGAAAAGTGACGGAAGTTCCGTTATTCAGCGAGGAAGAAAAGAAAGCGATCGCAGCAGGCATCGTTGGCACCTGGAAAGGCTCGGTTGATCCGATGCGCGACGGTAACGTCCTGCATGAAACGTTCATCTTTGGAGCGGACGGCAAGTACTCGATTTCCTATGAAGGATATTCCGAAAAGGGCAGTTATAGCCTGGTTCTTGCCGAGAATAACAGCCTCTATCCGCATCTTCTGCTCCTAAAGAGCGGAGAGGAGACGAAAGAACTTCTATTTGGAATGAATATGACCGATCAGACGCTGGATTTTGAAAGCATGGATCTTCCAGAGTTGCAAAAACAATAAGTTCGATAATTTAAAAAGGCCCTTATCTCCGTTAATGAAATGCCCCCCTTAGAATAGACATTGGAAAACCCCACCCAGGTTTATCCGATGAAATTCTAGAGGGGGCATTTTTTATGGCGATTAAGGGACAAACATTTCGCCGATAAGCGAGGAAATCCTTATCGGGTAGAGACCGCAGAGGGACGCGAACTACGAAGACTTCGATTAAGCTGCCGTATCTGAAGGCAGAATCGCAGGGAATCTATTGCAAAGAAACTTCAAAGCGGACAGACCTAATCATTTGAAAGTCTAAGCACTCTACCCATATAATATACGATCCATCGCTGAGGCGTAAAGACGAATTGGGGTATTCATTCGTTTTTGTAACGAAGATCGAGCACAACGGAAACTAAACAAGCTGACTCCGGTTGAGTACCGAAACCAGCTTGTTGCCTAGGGCTTTTTCTGATGTCCACTATAGAGGGGCTTGACCATTAATGGGAGAAAGGGCCTTTTGCCGCCGCTCCATGTAGATGATTCTTCATTTACATGGAGCGGCGAGCGGATCATAAACATGTCCCAGAAAATAAAGTTAAAGCATCCGATTGTGCAGTATTTTTATGAATTGCGGCGGAATACGTTGTGATGGTGGATCCCCGTGGTTGGGGAGCTTACAGATGCCGAATCCAACTAATAATTCTCACAAAAAACATAAGAATCCCTTCGAGAATCCGAAACCAAAAGGGGCGGCGAGTTTCTTCATCCGCTCCTTTTTGCTGATTCAATTTCCCTTTAATAACTGTCAACTTAGGTCTATTATTTGCCCCCATGAATTTGCCCCCCCATTGTAAACGTTAAACGTTAATAGACAATTTATAGGCTTTATTTCCCGCTGTTTCGAAGATCCTGGCGTTCTTCAAGGCCTTGATCCCGAACCTCATTCCGATGCTCGAGCCCTTTGTCGCGCAGTTCTTCTCTGAGTCCGAAGGCGGTTTTCCGGGCATATTCTCTTAATGCAAATCCCAATTTGCGGGTATAATCTCTTATCTCTCTGCCATTGACATCAAATTTCTCATCAACATAATTGGAGAGCGTGTCCAGATGCTCCTGTTCGCTGTAAACCAGCTCGATCATTTCTTTTTCTTTCTCAAACATTTCATCGACACGAGTTTGTTCGGATTGAAAATATTGACCCACATTTTCGGACTCCCAGGCAAACCATTCCTCAATCAGGCGATGCTTCTCTTTTTTGAAAAAGTCTTCGATATCCTGTTTTGTCCGCACCGTGGTGTATTTGCCCATTCCGGCTTCGGCGACCTGCTTCAACTGCTGCTGTCCTTCATCGTCCACGTCAAAACCGATAATGTTGACAATCGCTTTTGCTGCCGACTGGTTTAATTTTTTGGCTGCACCGACCGGGTCGCCGCCGCAGGTTTCAATTCCGTCGCTTACGATGTAAATGATGTTCTCGATGTTCTCTCCCGTGTAGGATTGCAGATCATCATGCGCGGCTTCGATGGAAGCGCCGAGAGGGGTCCAGCCAGCCGGAGCAAACTGATTCAGCGCTTTTCCGAAGCTTTCCTCTTGATAAGGAGCCAGGGCGTAGATTTCTTCGGTACTGCTGCAGGACAGCTCACGGTCGCTGTTTTTCCCGCTTCCTTTATGGCCATATACGCGCAGAGACACATTCGTGTTCTCGGGAAGCTCGGCAACAAAGCTATTTACGGCGTCCTTGGCCAGATCAATCCTTGTCTCCCCGCCGATTTTCCCTGCCATGCTCCCGCTCGCATCGAATAAAATTTGAACGTTCAATTGTTTGCTTCCCGGGGAACCAGACTGTTCCCTTTCTTCAGGTATGGCGCTTGCGTCCTGATAGGAGGTATCGTACTGGCTGAAAAGCGTATGATACGGCCGATAATCCTCAGCGACCAAGGCGAGCAGGCGGGCGTAGTATTCCTCCGCCGTTTTTCCTTCCGGGAATTGATCAATCCATCGCTTTACTTCCGCTTCATCATATTGTTCTCCGCTGAATTTGCCCGGGGCAAGCAGTAGCCGCTCCATGACATCCTCGGTTTGGTAGGGACGGAAGTCCTCTCCATCCTCTGAATCCTTCGGGCCGGTTTGCTCCGCCGTCTCAATGGAGTTATTCTGCGATGGGGCCGGCTGCGGATCGGCGTCACTGGCTTTTTCCTTAGAGGAACAAGCGCTTGCAGCAAGCAACAAGAATGACAACAGAACTAAGGTGTACATTTTTCTTACAACCAATGGAATACTTCCTCCTTGATCAAAAAGTATCAAATTTCATAATACCACACTAAAAAGGAAGAGAAAGGGTCCTTAGACCTTTCCTAGTTGGAAGTATTATCATGTTTCACGTTGTTTCCCATTAGGGTAAACTAATTTGGATTTTGAATTAAGGAGTCATGTTGTGAAAAGTATTCAAAACCGCTTAATCCTCCTGCTGCTTGTTTTCATCATTATTCCATATTTTCTATCTGTATGGTTGATCTATCAGCAGACCAAAGAGAATGTGGAGCGGCACGAACTTCAGAACAGTCAGGAGCAAGTGGAGCAGGTATCGACTGAGCTGGAGCAATATTTTGAGGAAATCGTAAATCTTTCCTATATTCTATATCGGAACCCGGATCTGTTCAGCGTATTTGAACAAGGGTTCGAGGGAGATGTTTATCGAAATCAGCTTGAAATCAATAAAGGCATGAGAAGCTTCTATTTAATGAGGAATGAAATTCGACAATTGCGGTTTTTTATCAATGAAGGTAAAAGTTCTTTTACGGTGTATAACGCCATGTTAAGTACCCGCAAGATCAATCCGAATCTCCTTCAGCAAGCTCCCATTCAGAAGTTGATGGGCTCTAAAGCGAACTATCGAATTGAGCCTCCTCATCAAATTGAGAATTATAACCAAACTTCCATCATGCCGCCTTCGGACAAAACCATGGTTGTGACGATTCATCATAAAGTTACGAATGTTCTAACACAAGAATTTATCGGGATCATTACGTTCGACATCGATTTAGACAAGATCGCTAATCTATCCAGAAAAATTGTTCGGAATAATAAAGAGGTCGTATTGCTTACCGATTCTGATGGTTATGTCATTTATGCAAGTGAGGAAACGCTGATCGGAAAGATCATGCCGGAGGATGTACGAAGTAAAATCAGTTCGTCGACAGCCGGTGTTGTTAAATCCCCGGAAGGGGAAATTGTTATGTCCAGAACGTTGCAGGGACCGATAAAGAATTGGCATTTCGTCCAAATCACCCCTAGCGAGTTCTTGTTTGAAGACGTAAGGCAAACCGCCTACAGAAACATCATGGTTGGTGTCATTGTGGGGGGGCTCGGTTTAATCATGATCGCAATCATCTCCTATAAATTCACACGACCCATAAAATTGCTTAGTCAGAAAGTTCAGCGGATTGAAGGGGGCAATATGCATGTCCGGTTCGATGATCAGCGGGAGGATGAAATCGGCAGTCTGGAAAGACATATTCAAGAAATGATGAATCGGATTAATCGCCACATCGACCGGGAGTACAAGCTCGAGATCGAGAATAGGAAGAATCAGCATCGGGCGCTGAAGTCTCAGATCAATCCGCATTTTCTGTTCAATGCTTTACAATCCATTGCAGCAGTTGCCCTGATGTCCGGATCTCCCAAAGTATATCAACTCATCACCTCATTATCCAAAATGATGCGGTACTCGATTCGTGTGGATCAAAAGGCGACGGTTCGGAGTGAGGTCGAATATGTGCAAGCGTATTTGAAACTTCAACAGGAACGCTTTCAGACCGATTTCAGCTATTCCATCGATATACCTGAGGACATTCTGGATAATCCGGTTCCGAGTATGATTCTGCAGCCGCTCGTTGAGAACTTCTTCAAACACTGCTATGACGAAGGGGTTGAACACGCTTATCTTCGGGTTTATGGAGAAATACAGGGCGTATATTTGCATTTGGTTGTAGAGAATCACGGAAGCAGCCTGACTCCAGAGGCGCTGAAAGCTTTAGAAGACAAAATCTACACACCCGTTCACGAAGGGAACCCATCGTTTGAACATATCGGTTTAAAAAATATTCATGATCGCTTAGTTCTTCATTTCGACCAAACAGCGGGAATGATACTGGATTCGATGCAAGGTCAAGGGTTCAGTGTGCGGCTGGTGATTCCACTCTACCAAAAGGAGATGTAAAAGGATGAAAGCTCTTATTGTAGATGATGAGTCCCATGTTAGAACCACCATTCGTTTTTTAGCGCGTTGGGATCAATATGGAATTACTGAAGTTCTGGAAGCCAAAAATGGGTTGGAGGCTAAAACGCTGATTACTCAGGAATCTCCGGAGATCATTATGACAGACGTTAAAATGCCTAAGAAAAACGGGATTGAGCTGATCGAGTGGTTGGAGGCTAACCAGTTTCCGGGCAAGGTAATTATGATCTCAGGATATGATGATTATGATTTCATGCGTACCGCTTTTAAACTTGGATGTTACGATTATTTGATGAAACCTATTGAAGAGGAAATGCTCAATGAAACTTTAGAAGGGGCGGTCACAGCCTGGAAGCAGGAAGAGGAAGAACGACATAATATGGAGTCGGGTTTCTATGAAGAGGTAAGAATGTTTCGCTTAAACAGAGAGATGACCTCTGCTTGTAATGGTGAATCTTTTGATGAAGGCGAAATTTCACTGGCTCTCCCTGAGGCGGCGGACGGGTATGACTTTACTGTGATTTTCTTTTACCATACTCACTATCCAGAACCTTATATTCAGCTTTTAGCGCAGGAAATGGTTGAACAGGAATGGGGAAATGTATTCACTCTTCAAAATGATCCTAATGTCTGTCTACTGCTAACGACTAAAGGACAAATCACTACCGTGGAGGAGTGGATTACCCGATACTGTGAACTTCCTGTTCGTCTGGTTAGCGGTCCTCCCATCCAATCGTTTGAGGAGATCTCAGAATCCTTTCAAGCTGCCTACAGGTCTATGGCCGAGCAAAACTTTAGAACAATTCATCGTTTGGAGGAAGTGGATGATGCCGGACGCATGAACGATATCGTTGCTTTTGTGGATAAGTATTATATGGAAGAACTCAGTTTGGACAAGTTATCCGCCCGTTTTTTCCTGAGCCGAGAACATATCTCACGGAGATTCAAACAAGAAGTCGGCAAGACCCTGACCAGTTACGTCATGGATTTACGAATCAATCAAGCCAAACAGTGGTTGATTGAGACGGAGGAGACGATGTTCTCGATCGCATCCAAGCTCGGGTATCAAGATGAGATCTACTTCTCCAAGCTATTCAAAAAGAATGTAGGCCTGTCGCCGGCGGAATACCGGAATAAGATGAGAACAAGTGGAGTAAACGACAAAGGAAGATTAGCCAATTCATAAGCTAAATGTCGTCAGGAGGGATTATGAGAATCAAGAGTATTCAATGGATGGTGGCAGGGCTCCTAGCCCTGGCACTTTCTTCGTGTGGGCAGGATAAACAGCCTTCAGTAGAAGCTGATCCTCATCCGGCGAACGAAGCAACGACTTTAGAAATAATGAATCCGAAAGTGGAGATTTCTGTGGAATTCGAGCAGATGGTTAAGGAATATGAACATTTAAACCCGAATATCGACCTGAATGTTGTAACCTTTGGCGGAGGGGCTGATTACCTTGATGAATTGAAGGCGAGATTTGCGGCAAATGAGGGGCCTGATATTTTTCCTAATGGCGGTTATGAGGAAGCAAGGGCCTGGAAAAGATATCTCGAGGATCTTTCGGACCAGCCATGGGTGGAACAAGTGTATGACGAAGCGCTTGAGCCGATGACAATAGACGGGAAGATCTATGGGATGCCTATAAACTATGAAGGTTATGGCTTTATTTATAATAAGAACTTGTTTGCCAAGGCCGGGATCAACACTCTGCCGACAACATTTACCGAATTAAAGACAGCGGCGGAAAAGCTGCAAGCTATAGGTGTTACTCCTTTTGCTATTGGGTATTCAGATAGTTGGTTTTTCGTACTCATGCTGAATATTGCTATAGCTCAAATGGATAACCCGGATGCTTTTATTCAAGGGTTAAACGACGGAACTCAAACGTTCCAAGGGACGAAGGAATTTGAACAGTTCCTTCAAATGCTGGATTTGACCCTGCAATACGGGAACAAGGATTATATGACAACAGACTATAATTCGGAGGTAGAGTTGTTTGCAACGGGAAGAGCGGCCATCCTGAAACAAGGGAATTGGGTTCAATCTCAAATCGATCAACGATCGCCGAAGATGAACATCGGTTTCTTACCTATGTCGATTAACGATGATGCCAGAAATGATGCGCTGCCTATCGGCGTTTCTAATAATTGGGCTGTAAATAAAGAATCTACGCCAGAGAAAAAGAGAGAAGCCAAGAAGTTTCTAAACTGGATGGTGTCGTCGGATCAGGGAAAGAAGTTTATGAAGGACCGATTCCATTATATTTCCGCATTTAAAAATATCGGAACCGATACTTCGCGTCCGCTGGTGAATGATCTTATGCGCTATGCCGATGAACAAAAGACATTATCCTGGAATTGGTTTAAATTTCCGCCCAGGGCGAGAGAAGAGTTTGGCTATATTATTCAAGCTTATGTAGGAAAGCAACTGAACCGGGATCAATTGCTGGAGGAACTCCAAAAGTCGTGGCAGAGGAATAAACATAAATATTAATGAATCAATATAAGCCTGTAAATGGATCAATATACGACATACAAGTCCTAACTCCATTCCGTTAGAATTTTAAAGGAAGGTCAGCGACATGAGACCTAAAGAGAAAAAAAGAGCAAAGGAAGGAGTTAGGATATGAATTTCAAAAAGATGATGAAACAAGCCACAGTTTTCACTTTTACGGCAGCTTTATTAGCAGGGGGCGGCTCGCAAACTTTTGCAAAAGGCAATAGTATGGGGGAGTACAAGGAAAGTTATGGTTTCACACATATTACTCGTACTGATATGTTGAAATTACCTCAGCAACAGCAGAGTGCACAATTTAAAGCACCTCAATTTGATGCTTCAACCATTAAGAACATTCCTGCAGCGGTGAAGTACGATGAGAATGGCAATAAAATTGATATGGATGTTTGGGACTCTTGGCCGCTTCAGAATGCGGACGGAACGGTAGCCAATTATAAAGGATACGAAATTGTTTTTGGGTTAGCGGGGGATCCTGCAAGGGGATCGGATACGTTTATCTACTTGTTCTATAAGAAAGCAGGAGACAATTCACTTAACAGCTGGAAGAATGCCGGTCGGGTGTTCAAGGATAGTGACAAGCTCGTTCCCGGCGACACGATTCTTAACAATCAAGCCGAAGAATGGTCCGGTTCTGCAACGATGACTTCTGACGGTGAAATTCGTTTGTTCTATACGAACCGTCATGGTTGGGATCCGGAGCGCAATTTCTACGGCAAGCAAACCTTAACTACAGCACAAATCAATGTATCCCAGCCGAATACAGATACGCTCAAGATTGATGGCGTAGAAGATTTCAAATCGATCTATGACGGTAATGAAGGAAAGATGTATCAAACCTTGGATATGACAGGTTTCAGTAAAGGAGATTATAACGATAATCATACCTTGAGAGATCCGCATTATGTCGAAGAGAACGGCCATAAATATCTTGTCTTTGAAGCCAATACGGGTTCCGAAACAGGTTACCAAGGCGCAGAGTCGCTCTTTAATAAAGCTTATTATGACGGAAGCACTACATTCTACAGAAATGAAAGAAACAAATTGATGCAAGGCGCGGATAAAACCAATGCAGAAATTGCGAATGGTGCGCTCGGGATCATTGAGTTGAATGACGATTACACGTTTAAAAAAGAATTGAAGCCGCTGATTGCTTCCAATACGATAACGGATGAGATTGAACGTCCGAACATCTTTAAACTGAACGGAAAATGGTATCTGTTCACAAGCACGAGAGGTTCCAAAATGTTTGTTGATGGCATCGATGACGAAGATATCTATATGCTCGGGTATGTATCCAGTTCTTTAACCGGACCTTACAAACCTTTGAATGGTACAGGACTTGTCCTTCACCAAGATCTTGATCCGAACGATCTGACCTGGACTTATGCTCACTTTGCGATTCCGCAGGTAAAGGGCAATAATGTGGTTATCTCGAGCTACATGACAAATAGAGGATTCTTTAAAGATCATCATTCTACTTTTGCACCTAGCTTCTTGATGAATATTTCCGGTTCGACGACTTCCGTTGTGAAAGACAGCATTCTGGAGCAAGGGCAAGTAACAATTTCAAGCAAATAATGAATAACAAAGTAAATGCCGATGTCTATATTGGCATTTACTTTGTTTATATCACATGAAGAATTCCAACATAAAAGCGGGTGTTTTCTTGTACATAAATAAGAAAATGAAGAACAGAGCGGTTATGATCTTCGTTGGCATAAGTTGTTTGGTATTGCTAGGCTTCTTGACTAATGAAGCAGGTAAGAACGCAAAGGAAGGGGCAGCGATTCCTCATCCTGAGCCAAGTTATCGGGCCGCCTACCATTTCACTACCCCGGATCACTGGAAGAATGACCCTCAGAAGCCGGTTTATTTGGATGGCAAGTATCATTACTATTATCTCTACAATCGTGATTATCCAGATGGAAACGGAACGGAGTGGCGTCATGCCACATCAACAGATTTGGTGAATTGGAATGATGAAGGGATTGCCATTCCTAAATACACCAACCCCAATGGCGATCCTTGGTCGGGGTCCATAGTTGTTGACGAGGCTAACACGGCTGGCTTTGGTAAAGGAACGGTTATAGCGATTATGACACAGCCCTCGGGTAATGGCGGGAAGCAAGAACAATATCTATGGTACAGTACGAATCGGGGGAAGACGTTTAAACCTTATGGTAACGGTCCTGTTCTGGCGAATCCGGGCGTGAAAGATTATCGGGATCCGAAGATTGTCTGGGATCAGGCGGCTCATAAATGGGTGATGGCCCTTGCGGAAGGAACGAAGGTAGGCTTTTACGAGTCCGGCAATTTAAAAGAATGGCATTATACAAGCAGCTTTGTTACCGAAAATATAGGAATTGTGGAGTGCCCCGACCTCTACATGATGCGGGCGGATGATGGTTCCATGAAATGGATTCTTGGAGCCAGCGCCAATGGGAAATCATCCGGACAACCAAACACCTATGCCTACTGGATTGGAGACTTCGATGGGAAGAAATTCAGCACGGATCAACAAGAGCCGCAATGGCTGGATTATGGGTTTGATTGGTATGGCGCTGTAACGTTTGAAGAGGGGGGGAGCCGTGATAAATACGACCATCGTTATGCTATGGCCTGGATGAATAATTGGGACTACCCTCATAATACACCCACGCTTAAAGAAGGGTTTAACGGGACGGATTCCATGGTAAGACAGATTAAATTAACACGTAGTGCGGATCACAAATATCGCCTGGTGTCTCAGCCTGTTGATGCATTACAGCAACGAGTCGGTTCAATAGACTCTATCGAACAAATACAAGTCAATGGTCACAAGACACTTGATTTTACCGGGGAAACCTATCAGCTCGATGCAGATATATCATGGTCAGAGATCAAAAATGTTGGATTCAGACTTCGCGAATCGGCAGATCGAACCCGCCATGTAGATGTGGGGCTTTTTGTTCAAGGACAATATTCTTATGTGAACAGAGCGTCTACAGGTCAGCCCGATCAAAGCGGGAAATACCTTGAAAGCAAGGCGCCATTTAATGCGAGTAACAAGAAGGTCCACCACCTTAAGATTCTTGTGGATCGAACAAGCATTGAAGTATTTGTAGATGAGGGGGAAATCGCATTTTCGAATCTGATTTTCCCTGATAGTCATGACAAAGGAATTACCTTGTACACGGAAGGCGGTACCGCCGCTTTTAACAATGTTGTGATTAAGCATTTTAAGTGAAAATGGACATTACTAGATGTGTTCAAGAATCTGTTCATAGGCGTTCTGGACATGCTGAGGGTTAGGGTCTTCTCCAAGACGTTTGGGCACATCGAATTTCGATAAATCAAAATGATGCTTAGGTTCCACGTTATGTCTGGCTAAACAGCTCTTGCAGCAGGCCAGCGGGCAACCGTCAATGGCAATAATGTCACGTCCCGACTTGGCTGTTCTGACAAGCGGTGTTACGTCACCGCCGACACCGGCGATGCAGGACATTTCGGCGATCATTTCCCGATCCATCTTAATCGCAATCCGGTTCGCGGTCTGTGCAGCCGAGGAACATCCGGAACATGAATAAACAAGCGGCAGATCATTTTTTCTCATTAGCTATCCCTCTCCAATTCAATAAAGTAATTGTCAGTATAGCCCGAGTTTACGGATTGAATTGTGAGGGGGGTCACTTGTATTTATCTATAGGCCTACCGTTACTTTTATTTAAATGTAAAATAAGACTCCCCTAAAATTTCATTCGCTTGATAATGATCTGGCGAAAGCTCTTTTTCAATAAAATGGTGGACTTCTGATTGTTCAACATCATACATGACTTCAATTTCTTTGGAAAATAGAAGTTTTTCCTTTTCAAGCAAACTGGAAAGGGAAGGGAGTGGGTTAGGCTGCAGTTCTTCCTCATTAAGAACTTGTTTTAAACCGTTAATATAGTAGTCCAACGGACGACCGCCAACGATTTTCACGCCTTTATTCTCCTCATTGGTCATGATAATGGTCGGAAAGCCTCTGACCCCTAAGCTCCTGGCTAGCGCAAAATCTTCCTCCAATAATTGTTGACTGACTGATTGCTCGGCTTCATTCACAATAGCTTCTCCATCAAGACCAAGTTTGTTTACGATTTCAATCATCACGGGATTATCTGAAATATTCTGATTGAATACGAAAAGTGCTTCTCTTGAGCGGCGCAAATATTCAGACGCTGTTGCATCGGAATGATACTTTTGGATTACCTTGAATACACGTGAGGGCGGATAGGAGGACTGAACCGGATTATCGATCATCAAAGTCCCGTCAATGGGCATTCTGTAATGTTCTCCAACTTCTCTCCAGTGAACAGCAACGTCGGCTGGTTTATAAATTCCGTTGGCAGGATCGATGGGGCCATCGTGCCATTTTTCGAGCAACCCACCCATAACGGTATGAAGCTTGAAATAATGTCCATATTGATGTTCAAAGCGACGAAGTACCGGTTCCAGAGCCCAGCAATGAGAGCAAATCGGATCGGTAACATAATAAAGATGAATCGCTTTTTGAGGTTGATTAAAATCGATAATCTCCATGACTTCCTCGCCAACTTCTCCACATACTCCTGTATTGATATCGCAAATCATATTATTGTTCATATCATTTCCCTCATCTCTCATTAATTCCTGTAAAAGGTGCGTGCATCGTATTTGCCAGTAATTGAAGCTTAGATCATAATTAAAATAATCAACACCAATAGTTCTGTGGATTTGTCGGATATGCAACACATTTTGAAAATTGTTTAAAAAGTAGGTGTATTGACATAATGACGCAATCAAAGACGGACCCCCGAGTGCAGCGCACCCGCAAATTAATTATGGATTCTTTCATTGAGCTTTCAGGGAAAAAGGAATTCAAGGATATTACCATTAAGGATATAACTACAGAAGCCAATATTAATCGTGCAACTTTTTATTATCATTTTGAAGATATCTACGACTTATTAGAAAAAGCTTTATCGGAAGTTTTGCTCGTCCAATTGAATTATGACTTCTATCAACATGAAGAGCTAAATGAGGAAGTCCTTGTTAGTATTTTTAAAGCTATTACCAGTTTTCAAAAGTCGCTATCCAATCGTTGCCATAGAGCTTATGAGGATTCGATTACCCGTATTATTAGAGAACAGCTTGAAATTATTTTCTATAAAATGTTGCTCAAACAAAATAGAAATGATGAGGATGAAGCGCTAAAAGTTACAGCTGTCCTATTAAGCTGGGGAATTTACGGGGCTTCTGTAGAATGGAGAAGAGATAGTAAGGAGAAGTCTCCCGAGGATTTTATTAAATTAGTAATTCCTTATATTCAGAAGGGGATCGGAGAATAGCTCCAAAACAATAATTATGGAATTAATTTAAAATGTGGAAATAAAATGGAATCGTAGTACAGTTAAAACCTGTGGCATGTCTAAATGACGGGCTGCAGACAAACCAAAACAAGGAGGTTTGAAAATGACTAGTAACAGGCATTCATTTAAACCCTTATCACTTTTGGTCGTTTTAGCAGTATTTCTATCCACATTTTTTGCAGCCTTACCGTCAGTGAACGCAGCCGCTAGAGGAGCATGGGCTCCAAATACCGCATATGCAGTAAATGACACAGTAACCTATAGTGGAAGCACTTATACCTGTCTTCAGGCACATACTTCCCTCGTAGGTTGGGAGCCGTCCAATGTCCCTGCCTTATGGCAGAAGGGCGGAAGCGGCGGAACTACACCGCCCGTCACACCACCGGCAACGAACGGAGCAATATTTTATGCGGATATAAATTATGGAGGAAAAGCAGTGACGCTCGGGGTAGGCAACTATACACTATCTCAGTTGAACGCAAACGGAATTCCGAATGACTGGATGTCGTCTCTCAAGGTTCCAAGCGGCTGGACGGTTGAAGTCTATGAGAATGATAATTTTGGAGGAACAAAGTGGACCTATACCTCGGATTCCTCCTGGGTTGGCAATACGGTCAATGATAAAATGTCATCAGTTAAGATTTATACGGGCTCACCATCTCCCGGAGTAACAAAGCCTGCCGAGGTTCCAACTCATATCTGGACTTATGTTATGAATGCGGACAATGCCTACGGTAAAGGCGGAGATTTTGCTTTATTGCTAAGTGCGGTTATCAAAAAAGAGAGCAGCTTTGGAGCAGGTTTACCGGGTAGTCCATCCGCCGGCGACGGATTAATGCAGGTAGAACCGAACACACGCAATGCGTATTTATCTCAATTCAGCTCCAAATTTGGCCGTACGTATAATCATAGCAGTGAACAAGATCAGGTTTATCTAGGCGCGTTGATTTTAAATGAGAAGATAACGAGATTTGGAAATATCTATAACGGATTTTTACACTATAACGGCGGAGACAATTGGTATCCGGGAGCAACGGATTCATATGGCCGTCCGATCCTGGCGGATCAATATGCTAATGCAGTTTATGCTACCTACAAGGGCTACGGAGGTAAGAATTAAGGTGCAGCGGCTTTGTTAATATAGAAGAGCATGGGTTACCAAGCAGATCATTGCTTGCATAACCCATGCTCTTTGTTTTTTTTATCAGAAAATATAGAAGATGAGACCTTTGTCCGAAGTAATCGGAACGACATAGCCAAGAGGAGGCTCACCATCTTTCTAGTCTGTATTTCCAATATCTGATATAATAGGGCATTATTGATTGAGGAGTGTGGGGAATTGAAAAGGTTATTTGGCCTAATCTTAGTTATTGTTTTTATTTTATCGGGCTGCGAAGGAAACAATTTTGAAAACCCGGATAAAGAGCAAAAGCTATCAGAATCACGAGAAACTCAAGAACCGCAAAAGTCACAGGAAACACCGGTAAATTCATCGCTTACAACGGTGTCGGATTTAAAAAAGAAGTATAAGGAAGAAGAACCACAGTACTTAACACCGATGTATAACGTGAAATTCAATCAGGTTTTTACATTTAAATTCAACTCAAATATTTATAATACAGATGCTTTTCCTCATAGTGAGGAGGAGATTGCTGAACTGTTTACACAAGATGATGTCGATCGATTTAAAAAAAATATTGTGACTGTACATACCGATGCAAAGTGTTTGTATGAAAGTGAAGTATCTACATATGAAGAAGTGAAGGATCCCAGCGCTAGTCAGAGTGTGTTAACTGTAAGTTCTTTTGACCCCGTACTAACCTCTTTAGATTCTACCAGGAATAAAGAAAACTCATGGGGGAATGCCCCTATTTATTATATTTGTATCCGTTATGATCTAGATGCAAAGACACCGACTAAGTTGGAAAATCCGATGATTATTCCGTTTACGATCAAGTCCCCATTACAATCACCGAACGCTAACTATCAAATTGATGCCGAAGGAAGGTTTAAGTTAGTTTGGAACGAAGTGAAGGGAGCTAAGAAATATAATGTTTATAATGTGATGTCCATGCATAATTCTGAACAGATCAATGGGGCGGAGCAAGGATATAAACATGCGGATCCCTATTTAGTTGGAACGGTGACGGATACGGAATTCCAAGATTTTGGATCAGATGGTGATCAAGGGTTGCTATTTGTAGGTGATGAACCGGATGATTACAGAAGAAAAGCAACGATTGCTCAGAACATGATGGTTCAAGGCGAGTATTATGTGACGGCTGTTGATGAAAATGGAAATGAATCCAACTTCAGTCCTGCAGTCAGCACCTTTAATATATCAAAGACTCTTGTAACCGGAATGAAAGAATTACATGAATTATATTACTCGGGTTTTCAAACCATAGATGATTTACCTAAGAAAATTAAGTTGATTGCAATTGATGAAGTGACCACTTTGGAGCGGGACCTCATTTATGAAGATAATATCGAATATGACAAAGATGGATTTGCACTGATCCCCTATAGGGTGAAAGGAACCGCGATTAGCGGTACAACCTTAGTATTTTCATGGGATAAACAAAAATGGAACGGTTTTTTACAAAACCAGGATACGAGGGATCATAGCAATGGGGGGCTAGTTGAGCCGGAAAACGGGATGGAGTACGCTCCCGATTCTTCGATCGTCGATAATTCAACAAACAGCGATGATTTGATTGAACGACTGAAAGAAAATACACAAAAACAAATCAATGAAGGCAATAAAGAATATGTACCCCAAACAGTAACGGTGAGCGGCTATAAGATTAATGCGGATTCTGCATTAGAGGAATATTTGGTGTTAAATTTAATTGCCGCTAACAAAAAAGCTTCATTAAAGGCATTGGGACTGACCCCCGTTTGTGAGACAGGGATCAAAACACCTTACAAGTTTAGGCAGCCAGTCGTCGGTAATCTACCGGTGACTGGTTGTTTAGTTTTGTTTGAATGCGAATTGAGTTATAGTAAAAGATGTAGTCTCGAACGGTCTGCTCGACGATTGCCGTCGTCGTACAGGTTAAACCTTCGAGATAGAACGTTTCAGACTTTAGCGTGGAATGAAACGATTCGATGGGGGCATTATCAGCGGGCGTACCCTTGCGGGACATGCTCATGGTAATGCCTTTTCCCTTTACAGCTTCTTGATACGCCTGGGATGTGTAGACGCTGCCTTGATCGCTATGGAGTATTGCGCCTCGTAGAGATGGCAACTGACGGAGTGTGTCTAGCACAAATGTAGTGTCCTGCTTGTCAGCTATACTGTATGCCACAATCTCTCCGTTAAACAAGTCTAAAATACTCGACAGATACAACATTTTCCCACCAAACGGCAAATAGGTAATGTCCGTTACGAGTTTTTGCATAGGTGCCTCGGCTTCAAACAGTCGCTTTAACAGATGGTCTGCGATATGTGCTGGTTGCCCAGTAGGTTTCCGTTTCTTGGCTTTGACACGACATTGCAGCCCTTCACGCTGCATGATCCGCTGCACGCGTTTGCGGTTTACCTTATCCTCTCTCTGAAGCAAGGCGGTTATTTTTCGGTATCCATAACGATATTTATGCTGTATACATAGTTCGCGAATTTTCTCTACCATGTGGTTCTCAGGTTGGTTCTCATATTCGGCCCTCCAACGATAATAAGTGGCGCGAGGAACTCCTATCCATTCACACGCTTGCTTCACACTAACTTCGCTCCGAACAGACTCGACCCACTCTACTACGATCCTTGACGAAACCTCCTCTCCAGTTCTCTGTACTTTTTTAGCAGATCTAATTGTTGTTTCAGAAACCGGTTTTCGGCTTTTACCCTCTCTAACTCCGAAGTATATTCGGGTCCTTTGCCATAGCTGTATTGTTTACCTACGGGCTGCTCTAACCGGTTCCACTCCCCACTCCGATACCATCTCATCCAAGTTTTCAATTGTGTCTTGTTTCGTATGTTTAACTGCTCCATGACTTCCTTCACCGGTATACCAGCCAGTCTCATTTCAATAGCTTTCATTTTAACTTCTAATGGATAACTTACTCTTGTTGCCAACGCAAAAACACCTCCAAGGTTGTCTCCATATCTTACGACATGGTTGCATTCTCTTGAAGGTGTTTTAATTTGTCTCACGTTATGGGGTCAGTTCCATTCCCAGAGGCTCTAAATATGGATTTTTTATCGGATACACTACTAAAAGTAAAATATCAAAATCCACTAATATTAGATATTGAGAGTTATGGATTCGATTATAAGACATCGACTCTTTATATCGATTATAGCGATGACAAGGACAATATTGCCGAAAAGCAAAAGGAAATTATGAAAGAAGCGAACAGCATCATCTCGCAAATCATAACCAATGGGATGAGTGATGATGAGAAGCGGCAAGCCATTTATGATTATTTAAATGATCATGCCAAATATGATGACGCTGCCTTGGCAAATGCAGAGGCGAACAACTTTAAAACGGTTGATAAAAAATACAATGATTCTTTTACAGCCTATGGAATTATAGTGAATAAGGTAGGGGTATGTGCCAGTTACGCGGCAGTCTACAAGCTGCTTAGTGATATAGCAGGATTAGACAGCATTGTCGTTACAGGTTACCTTGGAGGCGTCCCTCATGCGTGGAACAAGGTGGAAATCAACGGAAAGTGGTACAATGTGGATCCAACAAATAATGGAACCAACACGGGGATCCGTTACTTACTATACAATTCTGACGATGAAACCGCAGAGGATTTAGAATTTACTTTTAATAATAAATATTGGACAGATCAAGGGTTAAAGAAATTTGCAAGTGAAGATAACTCCTTTTTCAAAAGGATATTTTTATATTCTGTTGAAGAATTAACTTCCAGCCCTTTCTGTTTGTAATAATCTACCTAAAAGGCAATGATAAGAACTTCATTGTTCGATTAAACGATGATGTAAGTGAAGATGACATTTATCAAGTCATAGAAGACGTTTATTATGAATCATCTAATCTTAAATTAGAGAATGCAACAATAAGCGGGTTACTAGGTTATCTGATAATTGATAATTAAAGGGATTTCTTTTTTATAAGGGAACATGGAATATAACTCAAGCTGGTACGCTTATATAATGGAATCAGACTGGGATCGACGAGGGGAGGCTGAACTTGATGGATGATACTATCAGACAAATGCTTATCGAGAAAAACGAAAATTTGATTCGTATGGTGATTGACCGCGCCAAGCGGGATTTTCCCGAGGACATTGCGATCATTGGGTTGACGGGGTCGTTTAATACAGGGGATTTTCATGAAAAAAGCGACCTTGATCTCATTATCATCAATAATACGGACCGCGGCTGGGGAATATCGTCGTGTTTTATATTAGGTGATGTTGGATACGATTTATATTGTACTCCGTGGGAAACCAGAATAGAGGCCGCAGCCAATCTCGAGAGTGCGATGGTTTCGCATCTGATTGATTTGCAGATTTTATATTGCGCAAAGCCGGAGTATATGGAGAAATTCAATTCCTTTAAACAAAGAGCACTGGACACTTTAGCCAAGCCGATTGGCAGGGAGTGTATTGAGAGAGCGAAACAACACATTGATTTGGCGAAACAGGAGTATGCCAATACCTTGCTTTCGGAGGATCCCGGAACGGTGCGGTATGCTTCTTGCGAAGTTGTGTATAACCTGGTAAACGCATTGACCCATCTGAACAATACTTATTTGAAACGTGGCATAAAGAGATACCTGGAGGAAACCAAGGAATACCGTTTTATCCCTGAAAATTACGAACATAACTATATGGCCGTGATTGAGGCGAAAACGGTGGATGAAATCAGAAGTGCTTCTTTTCGATTACTGAAAAGCATGAATGACCTCCATCACAGGATGGATAAGGAATTTAGCGTGCAACCCCTCCCGACATTCGATAACCTCCGTGGTACATACGAAGAATTGTGGTGCAATTATCGCAACAAAGTTATCGAAAGTGCCGAATTAAATGACAAGTCATACGCCTTTCATGCAGCGATGGGTGCTCAGAACTTCGTTGATGAAATGACCAAATCGATCGGAACGAAGAAAATGGACCTTATGCAATATTTTGATGCCGATGATCTTTATTTGTTTAAAGATAAATTCCTGCAGGCGATGGATGATTATCTGGATGAATACAATAAAGCCGGAAGAAAAGTGGAACGATACGACTTATTTGAGCAGCTTTATGACCAGTATATGAAATTATAGCAATTTTTCATTATAATTTAGCAATATGCAGGAAGAGGCAAACTGCGATGCAAGGTAGAATTATACATATCGATCTATCGATCAAGAAGAGGGTATAAATAATTCTACGGAAGGAAGCCGTGACGGAGTGAACATTGAAGCAGTCTTTGAGCAGTTTCCCAACCTAAAATCAGATAATTTCCTGTTGAAGAAGATTGAAGATCATCATCTTGACGAAATTTTTGAAATTTACAACAATGACAAAGTATTTGAATTCTGCGGCATCATCCCCAAACACAACAAAGCTACTGTTAAAAATACGATCGGCCACTTCGAGAGAGATTATAATAAAAGGTCCAGGGTGAAATGGGGGATATTCGCCAATTCTGAACCTGAGAGATTGCTTGGAATTATTGAAGCTGCCGACTTTAATCAAAAGGTAAACGCAGTGACGGTGGGTTACTTTTTGTCGGAATCAAATTGGGGAAAAGGGATCGCTACCGAAGCGCTGAAAATATTAATAGACTTTTTGCTTACGGAGGTTCATGTCAATAGAATTCAGGCTGAAGTAATGCCTCAAAATGAGACTTCAAAGAAGGTTTTGTTGAAGAATGGCTTCGTCAAAGAGGGAACATTAAGACAAGCAACGCTATGGGCAGGTAAAGGAATTATCGATATAGAGCTTTACAGTATTCTGAAAGAAGACCTGGGATAGTTCCCCCTGAATAATAAAAGAAGCAGCTCTTTTGTGGAAACTGCTTCTGAATTAATAGGATAACTTCTTCATTTCCATATGTAAGGAGTTGCTCGATTTCGAAACCTTGTTAATTTTAGTGAATTGCATTTAATCTCTTTTGGTTGTTAAGTCTACTAAGATATTTCTTGATTACAGCAACTTAATAGCATTGGAATGATATCCTTGTTTTTCTTATACTGAAAGATGTCTTCTATTGGAAGAACAGCGCACCACGGAAGGATTTGTAATCTTCCTAAGGGGAATTTGTCGTATACCAAACTAATCTTCAAATGCTTATCTTTTTTAATGGTCTGGGACATCTCTTGATAAATTCCAAATATCTGGTTATCTAAAAAATGTTCAACGGCGATCCGGCCTGCAAGTCCATTCCACCAAGCTGAAAAGGATTTTATACTTTCAGAATAACCCGTTTCCCCATTTAGGTTAGTTTGAAATAAGGGCCTAAAGAGGGCTTTATTATCTGTTAAGACTGCATTATGGTCAAAGTGCCCATTAGTCGCAATGTTGCGTAATACTTGTTCCCAGATCTCATTAAATCTAATTAAAAATAGTTCATCGTCAATAAGCGCCCATTTTGATACATCGATATATGGAAATTTAGGGTTTATACTTTCATCACTTTTACTGTTCAAATACGCGTTTTGAATATAGACTAAATAATTCAAGGAATAGGGAGCGTCACTTTCAATAACGAATGGGTTTTGTATTTGCAAGCCTGCTACCTCCGAATTTTGGTGTAATTCATTACTACTTACCATATTTTATCACCAACTACTGCTGGGTTTATAGTTTGAAAAAATAAGAAGGGTTCGAGAACCGAATACGGTTCTTGAACCCTTCTGCTGTATTCTAGTAACGATCAATGGTGGTATTATTTCTTGCCGTTGCTTTGGGAGTCCACGGCATGCAGCTTGGCAATCAGCTTGTCGCCTTCGACATCCAGATTCGGAAGCAACCGGTCCAGCCATTTCGGAAGCCACCAGGCTTTGTCGCCAAAGACCGACATTACGGCTGGAACGAGTGTCATGCGTATGATGAAAGCATCAATCAGGATACCGAATGCCAGGGCGAACCCGATCTGCTTGATCATAGCGTCAGGTGCGAAAATAAAGCCGGCAAACACGGAAACCATGATAATGCCTGCGGCCAGCACGACACGGCTGGCAAGCTCGTAGCCGTGAACAACGCTTTCGTTGCCATGACGTCCGTGCACGTAGGCTTCGCGCATGGAGCTGACCAGGAATACTTGATAATCCATGGCCAGTCCGTACAGAATACCGGTGACCAGAATCGGCATAAAGCTGAGCAGCTGTCCCCCCGTGTCAAAGCCGAAGAGGGAGTGCAGCCATCCCCACTGGTAGACGGCCGTAGTCAGGCCGAAAGTGGCGAGGACGCTGAGGATAAAGCCGACCGTCGCTTTGATCGGAACGATGATCGAACGGAAAACGAGCAGCAGGATGATCAGCGACAGAATTACGATAATGCCGATATATACAGGAAATGCTTCGGAAAGCTTGGATGACATATCGATGTTAATGGCGGTAAAGCCGGTCACACCGAGCTTGACATCGCTTGCCGAGGCGAAGCTGGAATCGGGATCGCGCAGATCATGAACCAGATCTCTCGTTTCCGTATCGGTTGGGCCGGTTTTCGGGATCAGGCTGATAATGGCGATATCCCCGGTCTCGTTGACTCCCATTGGGGTCACAAGCGTGACATTATCATGCATTTGCAGTTCTTGAATCAGCTTGCCCAGACTTTCCATCGAAATTTTATCGGACTCATTTTTCGGCTCGGCTACCAGCAGCAAAGGTCCGTTAAAGCCTTCTCCGAATCCTTTGGAGATGACGTCGTAGCTTTGGCGTGCCGGGGTATCCAAGTTGGCCGAGGCCCCGGACGGAATACCAAGCTCCATTTTCGTTACTGGAATCGCTGCTGTTCCAAGCACCAAGACCACCAGAACAATAATGATCCAGCGGTATTTCACCGTAGCGTTTGCCCAGCGGTGCGAGAACCCGTGACGGGCTTTGTTTCCGGCGGCCGCGCTCTTGTTGCGGGCTTTGGTTGTGCAGATCCGTTCGCCGACCAGTCCCAGTAGGGCAGGCAGCAAGGTTAGCGCCAACAGGACGGTAATCAGAACGCTGACAGCGGCAACCAGAGCCATGGTCGACAAGAAGCCGATGCCGATAACCAGCATGCCGCAAAGGGCGATAATGACGGTCAGTCCGGCGAAAAATACAGCGCTGCCGGCAGTACCAACCGCCCGGCTTGCCGCTTCGCGGGCGCTTAATTTCTCATCGAGAATTAAACGGCGCTGCCGATTCACGATAAACAGCGAGTAGTCGATGCCGACCGCCAGGCCGATCATCACGGCAAGAATCGGAGTTATATCATTCATCTGGATGACGCTGGAGAGGGCAAACGCGCCTCCCACGCTGATCGCAACGCCGAGGAGCGCGGTGATCAGCGGCAGCCCGGCGGCAACAATCGAACCGAGCGTAATAAACAGCACAACTGCGGCTACCGCCACGCCGATCGCTTCCGTGGATCCGATGGATGGCGTACTCTTCAGCGAATCGCTTGGAATGGCCGTGATGCCGGAGCCTGCTTGCTCAACTTCAGTAACGGCCTTGATGACGTTATCCGGTACTGAAGCAGGCAGCGACGTTTGCTGAACGGTAAACTGGAACTGGAACAGGGCGATGCTGCCATCTGCGGACAGCATGACGCCTGGAACAGGAACGCCATCCGCCATGAGCGGGCCGTAAGGAGCCGCTTGGCCTGCGGCCGCGGTTTGTCCGGCTGCAGCTGCTTGAGCCGCCGCGTCTGCTTGCCCTGCTGCGGCGGCTTGATCGGCAGCTGCGGCTGATGGGTCTGCCGCGTTTGATGGATCTGCCGCAGCCGTTGGGTCTAAAGCCGCGCCTTGAGCCGCCGCGTCTGCTTGGCCTGATGCGCCAGCTTGACCTGCGGCTGCGGCTTGAGCGGCAAGTTCCATAGGGTTAATGATGTAGTCCATGTTGTAGACATCATTGATAGCCTTCATGATCAAGGCTACCCGTTCCGGCGTATCCAGACGTTCTCCGTCCGGAGCGGTGAAAGCAACGCTCGCCTGTCCGCCGGCAGCGGCAGGAAGCTCCTCAGCCAACATATCCAGCACTTTTTGCGATTCCGTGCCTTCGATTTTCATTTCGGAGCTGGATTGGATGCCATTGATGCCGAGCAGAGTGCCCACAACACCGAGAATGACGATCCAGGCCATGAGGAAATACCAAGGTTTGGAATAAGCCGATTTTCCTAATCGGTAAAGAAATGTTGACATATGATTTCTCCTTTATCTCTCTGGGTTAGAAGCCGTTGCGTAAATAAGCAAACATGGAATTCAAATACTGATCGAACGATATCGCATCCGGGCGAACATCTTGTGATTCGCCCGGCAGAAGGACGTTCAATCGCCCGTCCAGAATAGGCACGAACGCTCCGTAGACGGCACCGGCAAGAAGATGGGTATACCCGTCGGCATAACGACCTTGGGAGAACTGTTCAAGCACTTCCTGGGCAGCGGTCTGCAGGCGTCGCAATACGTTGAGGATATAAGGCTCCAACGTCGGATACTGATTCGCTAACGATACAAACTGTCTCAGTTTGAACAGAAACTCGGAAGTAAACTGCAGCTTCAGCAAGCTATACAGCGCATCGAGCGGGGTCGCATCCGGAGGCAAGCCCGCAAACTGTAACTTCGCATCTTCATTGGAGGAACTGCCTATAAAATAGGCCGCTACCGCTTCCTCTTTACACGAAAAGTAATTGGCAAAGGTTCTGCGGGAGTAGCCGGCCTGCCGGACGACGTCTTCGACGATGAATCCGTCCATGCCTCGTTCAAGCGCAAGCCTAAAGGAGGCCTCAGCCAAAGCATAGGCGGTGGCTTCCTTTTTTTTGTCGCGCAAATTGGTTGGCTTGGGGTCCAAGATCCATGCGCCCTCCTTTCTTGAATTCGATATATTAAACCTGAACTTTATTTAATATAATATATTATTGCCCAATGGGCAACATTGCACAATGGGAAACCAAACATTTTAAAATGGGAATTCTTAATCTTACACAAACCATATTATTCTAGATATAATGTTAGGAGGTGCGCTACCGCATCTCCCGGATTCTTCTATAGGAGTTGTTATCGATGATCATCAAATTCATTCGTTTACGTTAATGATAGGTACAGTATTGTAAGCTCGGCATTTTTTGAACAAGGATGCTTGGGTTTATTTAACTGTGCCTTTTTCATTAACTAATACGAATGAATGAGGTGTTCTTTGTGTTGTCCAAAAAAGGGAAGTTTACCACCGCACGTCTTCTTTCAGAATATGAACATATTTTTATTTGCCCTATCTGTTTACATTCCATGCAGGTTGTAGATTTAAAGAGTTTAATTTGTTCCAACCGTCATTGCTTTGATCTGTCAAAGAAGGGATATGTAAACTTAACAACCCACGCTTTAAAGACTAAATATGATAAAAAACTGTTCGAAGCCCGAAAGACAATTAGTGACAAAGGCTTTTTTGAGCCTCTGATGGCCCGAATCTGCGATAACATCCTAAGAGAGTTGAAACCATCACATCAAACGATAAAAATACTGGATGCCGGATGCGGCGAGGGCTCGCATTTATCCGATATTCAACACAAGATAATGGCTCAATCCGAATGTAATCTGTTAGGGATAGGCATGGATATTTCTAAAGAAGGCATCCATATGGCCTCGAATTTGCCTTCCAAAACCATCTGGTGCGTTGCCGATCTAGCAAAGCCGACGTTTGCGGATAAACAATTCAACTTTATTCTGAATATTTTATCGCCATCTAACTATTCCGGTTTCCAGAGAATCCTTCAGGATCAGGGAATGGTAATAAAGGTGATTCCCGAAGCCCGCTACCTCCAAGAGTTGAGAGGGATATTCTATAAAAGCACGGATAGGGATATCTACTCCAATCAAAAAACGATGGAGCTGTTCAAACATCATTTTGATCTGGTTGATATTCAGCGTGTTCAGTATGGTGTGAGTATGGACCGTGAAGATATTAAACAATTGGTTCATATGACTCCATTGTCTTGGGGGGCGACGGAAGAGTTAAAAGAGCAAGCATGGAGTCGGATTAAGGGAGAGATCACTTTTGATTTTTCTATCTTGCTTGGCTCTCGATCGCAAGAAGCAAACCGCCGATAAATCTGGTAGTATGGATTTTATGACAGACATGTTTGAAGGGGGAAATGAATATGGCGAAGAGTTCCAACGGCAGTGAAAAAGTGTTGTCTTCTGAACAACATGATGGACTGCTTCAAACATTGAAGACACGGTTTGATAAAAATATGGACCGCCATCAAGAACTTGAATGGGCTGGTGTACAAGCCAAGCTCGAAGCTCAACCGGAAAAGTTATGGTCCCTTCATGAAATGGAGCGAACCGGCGGCGAGCCGGATGTCGTTGATCATGACAAGCAGACGGGCGAGTACGTTTTTTGCGATTGTTCGGCGGAAAGCCCCAAGGGTCGCAGAAGTGTGTGTTACGATCGTGAAGCGCTGGAATCGCGGAAAGAGCATAAACCGCAAAATAACGCGATAGATATGGCGGCTGCGATGGGTATCGAGCTTTTATCCGAAGAACAATACCGGGAGCTGCAGAAGCTTGGAAACTTTGATTTGAAAAGCTCGAGCTGGGTGAAGACACCCGATAATATTAGAAAACTTGGCGGCGCCATCTTTTGTGATCGTCGCTATGATACGGTCTTTGTGTACCACAATGGAGCAGAATCTTATTATGCTGCCAGAGGGTTTCGCGGATTGATAAGGGTCTAGATCCTGGCGGAGGCCGATGGGAGCTTGCTTTTTTAATGACAAAATATGATCGATAGGAACCGCCAATTTACTCGTAGGAGATGTCTGACGAACCATGATGAAGAAAGAAGTCGCACATATACGGAAGCAATTTAAGCTGGATCACGATTTAATGAATATTTTCGACATTCTCAACGTGTATATTATGAAGGACAGCAACGAGATCTATCATTGGGAACGCCTGCCGTTTGGCCTGGTTGATAGGGAGAAGCAGGAATTGCATATGGGCAATTTCAAGAAGCTGCTGACCGGGGAATTGGATCAAAAGCTGTTTGAATTGAAGTTCCAAGAGGAGGCAGAGGATCCGACACGAGTGCTGCTTCATCAAGGCTTGGTTACGGGGGATCCGGACGAATGGCAGGATCTGATGCTGCATTTGGTGGATAAAATGCTGGCTGACACCCGCTATGAAAAGGATACGGTAATCACTTTCGTTCGCGGACAGTACTATCGTCCGACCAAGGCCCGAAATGAAGAAGCCGAGGAAACCGGTAAGGACGAGATGTTTGCGCATCCGTTTATTTTATGCAGCGTGAATTCCACGGAGCAGCAACGTAAAACTCTCCTGTTTGACTATGTGGAGAGGGAGTTTAAGTACAATGTCATGGTAGATCCGATCATCAAGTTAAGCTCGCCGGAGCAGGGGTTCTTTTACCCTAGCGTGACTGACAACAGTTCCGATGTGAATCGTATTCTGTATTGTACGGGGAGAGCGAATGATCCGGATCTGCATTTCATCGAGCAGGTTCTGAACGCCGAAAAGTCCATAACTGCGCAGGAAGAGAGAGTCTACTTCGAAGATATCGTGAAGGAAGTGGCAGGCGAGGAACTGGATGCGGCTACTCTCTCCAATGTGTATGAGGAAATCTACCAGGTGATCGAAACCCACGAGGAGGAAGAACCGCCGACGTTGGATTATAAAGATGTGGAACGCGTGCTGTCGGTAAGCGGAGTAGAGAACGTGACATCGGAAAAAGTGGAACGGGCGTTTCACAATATCATCGACGATAGATACTATGAAATGAAGGCTAGCAGCGTTATGCCGAAATTCACTTCGAAATCGATCAAGATCGATACGAAGGTGGCCACGATTTCGATCAGCCCGCAAGATTTAAAGTATGTAAAGCAAGTGAACTTTCAAGGCAGACGATGCCTTATGATTGAAGTCGACGAAGATGTAATGGTCGAAGGATTTACGCTCAGCACAGAGACTTTATAGTAAATAGCAATTAGGGAAGCGCCTGATTTCAGAATCGGGCGTTTCTTTTTTTGAGTTGCCCGTATACCATCTTAAGGTTATGCTACTTTATATAGGTATATTTTACTAAAAAGGAGTCGATGATCTATGAGAAAAATATGGGTTTCTGGTTCTCTAGCTCTATTATTAATATTCTCTAGTATGTCTGTTATCTCTGCGCATCCAGGCAGGACGGATTCCAAAGGTGGGCATACCTGCAAGACAAACTGCACCAAATGGGGATTGGAATATGGAGAATACCATTATCACAACGGCAAGGGCTCATCATCTAAGGATTCCTCATCCAAGAGTTCATCTTCCTCCAGTTCGAGCACTAAATCTTCTACTACACCTAAGAGCTCCACCTCTAAAAAAAGCTCCACCCCAAAACCATCAACGCCTGCTTATAAGGAGTCCGGGCTTGAGGTTTACGTAAATGGCGAGAAGCTCAGCTTCAGCAGCCAACCTGTAATTTATCAAAATACCAATCTTGTTCCTTTGCGCGAAATTGCTGAGGGTCTGGGTGCTACGACTACTTTTGATAAGGAAAGCGGCACGATTGAAGTAACAAAAGGGGACCGTAAAGTCACACTTACGATTGGAAGCAAAAAGGTGTTCTATAATGGTACTTCCGAGACAGCAAGCGCAGCTCCTAAGGCGATTAATGGGACTACATATGTTCCTGCCCAAGTTTTCGCCAGAGGATTAGGAGCAAGCATCGAATATAAATCCAGCAGTAACACGCTTGAAATTTCAATTTAATTAGATTGGGAGGATAGATTAACATCAATGGCCAGAACTTACTATGCGGAAGGCAGACAACTCGCTTATGTCCTAAGAGGCATATTTATTATTGGGGGACTGACGGTTTACTTTAGCATCCCAGGACTACACTGGGGGTTCTTCTTCGGAATTCTACTTGTTTCCGTTTTGGTAGCGGAAATCCTAGGGGGAATGTGGACTCGGAAGAGACGAAACAAGAAAAATCAGAGAAATAAATCGACGAAACTGCAATCTGGTAGTAAAGGTACAATAAGACGGTCAAGTAAGAGTTGTAGAAGTGATGAGACTATATTAACCAGCCGATTAGAAGATTTATCCGGGGCGGAATTCGAGAGGTTATTAGCTCTTTACTTCCGCGACCAGGGGTACACTGTGAAAGAAGTAGGTGTAGGGGGAAATGACGGTGGTGTAGATCTTGTTATTGTCGATAAACGTGGCGAAAAGACTGCGGTGCAGGCTAAGTGCTACGCTGATCATAATCATATTTCCGTGACGACTGTGCGCGAACTGGTTGCGGCTAAACGAAATCATGACTGCATTCTTTCACTGCTTATAACCACATCAGATCTCACCCTCCAAGCCAAAAAGGAAGCTGAACAGTTCAAAGTCGACTACTGGCATGGTTCGCTTGTTGAGCAAAAGCTAAGAACTTGGGGGAAATGGCAGCCAAGTAATAAACGTCAAAATAAAGGCCAGACAAAAACGAATCTCGCGAAAACTCAAAAGAACGTTGCTGCATCAAGTACTCTGACTTGTAAATGTGGTGCCCCAATGGTACGAAGAAAGAGCAAACAAGGCGTTGAATTTATGGGGTGTAGTAATTTTCCAAGTTGTCGAAATACTAAAACTTTATAGATTCGAGGAGAGCACTTCAGTCCATACTCGTAGTAGTATTAATATTGTAAAAAGACACAGAAACGGGTGAGGACATGGAGAATCATGAGATCGTATCGGATAAAATCAAACAGGACAATTACAAAGTATTTGCTTTGCTTAGCCACTATTTAAATAACGCACCAGACTATATAGATAAAGAAGAAATGGATGAGGTCATAAACAGCGGCGTATCTTCGGAATATGCGTTTAAGCTGATCTTGGCTGCCGCGTTTGGGCTGGATGTGGTTGACAATGCGGGCGATAAGGAATTGTTCAACAAGTATTTTGACCGGATGATTCATAAACTGGATGCTAACGAATATTACGAGAACGCCTATTATAAGAACATCAAGATCCCGAGTATCAAAATCGGCAAGAGCGAATTGAAATATGAACAATACAAGCCTTTTGAAGGCTTTGTGTGCAATGATATCCTCCGAACGGAAGAGGGGCGGCAAATCCCTCAAATCGGATTTTTTGATACGGAATTCAGATTCCCGGCAGTGCTTGAAAATGATCGAATCTGGATGACGATTACGCCGAATGAAATCGAAACGATGAGGGAGCCGATCGATCAAGCGTTCGGTCATGTACTTACTTTTGGACTCGGGCTCGGCTATTATGCCTATATGGTTTCCGAAAAAGAGAACGTGGAGAGCGTTACGATTGTGGATCTGAATAAAGATGTGATCGAGCTGTTTCAAACACATGTGCTCCCGCAATTCAAGCATGCACATAAGATTAATGTCATCCAGGCAGAAGCTTTTGAGTTCGCCCAGGAACATCTGTCTAAGGGGAAATACGATTTCGTGTTCACTGATTTATGGCATGACGTTTCCGACGGCATGGACATGTATTTGAAGATGAAAGAGATTGAGAAGAATAGCCATCCTGATACGGTATTTACGTATTGGATCGAAAAGTCGATCTTGTGTTATATGTAGTTTACTGCCTGATGCATCGTAAGATTTGTGGATTTTAAGACATAAAAGACACTCGGCGACATTAACCGAGTGTCTTTTTTCTTGAGTCGGGCGAAGTGATCTGATAAACCTCTCCGCACAACCTCCCTCGAATCTCTAGCATCTCACCTACCGACAAATCGGGAATGTCTAATCCCTGGATAAGAATCTCTTGTTCAAGCCCTTGAACATAGAGTGGGAATGCCAATTCGCCCGTATCATATTTAAATAATCTTCGGACTTGCCCGATCACGATATGCTCGGATCTTTCTCCAATAAGCTGCAAATGACGATCGGACGATTTATCGGGCTGGGAAGGGGGCGGGCTGACGCTTTTATCTAACTTCTTGTAATCTAAAGGGCTAAAGGATACGTTTTTCATATACAAGGAGACGACCAACCGGTCTTGAACTTTTGTCAGCTCGGTACGTTCCCCTTCACGGGCAAAGTCACTTGGGCAAAAGTATTCGAATTGAAATTCGTAGGGGAGCTTTGTTTTAGTTACCGTTAAATCCCGGACATTTCCGCCTAGTCTGACCTGGGTAATTACGCACTCAAATTTATCATTTCGATCCAGGTCCGCTCGTCTCTCCAGTATTTTACGTTCAAGCGTCTTCAAGTAATACTCCGCAAAGGAGTCGCTGATCTTACGTATTCCTTGTCCATGACAGGTATCTATATAATACACCTGGCCGGCGGATTCGCCGGAAACCACCATTACAATATAGTATCCGCACCCGTCATGATGCAGGGTTAGCGTGCCTTGCAATGCATCTCTATAGAGTTGATTAAAATACTCCTCAGCATCGTCATCATCCATATCGTCAACCAAATCATCTTCGTTTTGGAAGGCCTTGTTGCAGGTATCCGCGCTGAATGGACGGCCGATATATTCTAGTCCGATCTCCTCCTGTAAACAGGAGTCCATGCAATCCTTGGCGTGCGACAGGGATAGGGGAAACTGCTGCTTTGCTGCAGCTCCGTTTCCTATATGGATCAGAAAATCCCGATAGTCCTGTGGGAGTCTGACACCGGCTGCCGATTCAAACTTTTCAACCTCGCTAATCGATAATTTCTCGTTAAAAGTATAAGGAGCCTGCCCTTGATAGCTTCCATACTCCTCCAGCAACAGGATCACTTTATGGATGAATTCACTGGTTTGCTCAAACATCATTCACTATCCTTCCAAATTCCATACCCGCCATATCCCAAAAACTCTCGCACCTCCAGAACCTCATTGCCCCGAATAATAATCTCCATGCCGTTTTCAGTGTCCCATTCCGTGCCCCCTCCCAGAATGGCTCCGAATACAGGATCATTTCTATCCTGAGGATTCCGATAAAGCTCAACTTCACCGACACCGATGAATGTCAGGATATCTCTGCCCGCAGCTTCGGAAAGGCCATCTGGGTAATCGGCTGTGTCGCTGTTCATCTTATCGATCTTCCATTCGCAGGCTTTTTTGCAGATTTCGTTAATGGTTTCCGGGGGCAACTGATTCAGGACGTTGTGGATATAAAGCTCGGCTTCCTCCAAGCTCATATCCTCCGTACTAAAGCGATATTCAACTTCACAATCAAACAAAGCAAGTGGCCCATACCCGGATAACCTGCTTTCATCTAACGGATCCTCTATCCCTACGCGATCCAGATGGAATTTTTCGGTCAAGATACTTCCTCCTCATTCGAAATCCTGTCTGCCTCATACCGCTCCAATGCCTTCGTCGATGATTCCAGCATCCGCTTCTTTAAATAATCACCCTCCACCACCCGGACCCGTTTCCCGAGAAAACGAATCTTGGAGAGCAAATACTCCATTTCATCCCCGAGTAAAGAAACCTTGATTTGATAGGTATCTTTCTCTTCATCGTACTCCACGCTTTTTTCGAAGCTGGAGAAGGCGTAAAGAATGCGGGACAGCTCTTCGTTATATACACGGACAATTTCGATGATTGCTTCGCTTTTGCGCGAATCCAGCGTGTTTCCGATTATCTTCAGAATGTTCTCCGCTGCTGACGGCTCGATAGCTTCTGGCAGGGCAGAATGGATTTTGTTCAGCCTGGTGCTCATGAGGGCGCGATGCCGGGTATGATACCAGAGCAAGTACCACTCCCGTTTGACCATCGAGTACTCCAGTTTATAAGGAAACCCGGAATGGTCGGTCTTCACCCGGCCCCCCTTGATTTCATACGTGATGCGGATGCCTGTTTTATTCATGATGAGACGGCGTAAAGGCCTCAGGAGTGGATGGTAGACCTGTTTTTCCATGGTGCGGGCTTTTTCGATCAAATGGTGGGATATGTCCATAACCTGATCCGGCTCAAGAGCGGAGCGCAGCTTATCCAACGTGTCCGCCGTGAAAGCTTCCGCCGCCGCGGGATGCTCGAGCATCGTCTTCAGCCAGGCCCGTTCATGCGAGGTGACCATGAAGGTGCCGGAGTCCTCCAAGCGGGAAATGATCTGGTGATTGAATATTTTCTCAAACAGATTCATAGTATGCCTGAATCTCCTTCCATTCGTCTATCATTTGGCGGCGCAGCGAAACGGGTTCCAAAACCTCGCAGCTGGAGCCGAAACTGCGCAACCACGGCTTGATCTCGGTAGTCCCGTTTACGGTGATTTCATAAATAAAGCAATGCTCATCTTCATACACAATCTGTCCCCATTGTCCCTGCAGAATGACCCTCTCTTTGACGAAGTTCGGTTCAGAGCCTCCCGGATTATAGAAACGAACGCGTACCTTCACAGGCCGTCCGGTATCGATCAGCCAGCTATATCTGATTTTCTCGGCGAGTTCATGTTGCTTTTCCGCATACCAAGTCTCATCTACGGATTCATCCTCTTCGATTTGTGTGATTCCCTCCATACGGTATTTCCGGATCCCTTCCCGTCCGTAAGAAAGCAAATACCATCTTCCATATTGATGGTCGTACACCAGTTTAAGCGGAAGCGTCTTTTGGGTTTTGCCATTTGTGTCCCGCTCAAAGAGAGGATTGGTGTTCTTGGAGGCGTAGCTTTTTTCGGATTTGGGCGAAAAGTAAAGAAAACGGACTTTGCGGCGGTGACGGATGGCATGAAGGAGCGTGAACAGATGCGCCTCATCCAAGATTCGTGAGTAATAGTGGTACTTGTATAGAAATGGCTCTACGGCATGCTGTTCAAACTGATTGCGCGAAAGCTGCTTCTTGAGCCCGTCACGCAGCAGATACCCTTGCACGGAAGGAACCTGTGTGTTCGCCATCACATCCACAAAATCATACAAGTCGATAAGCTCTTCATCGGATAAAGTCCGTACCAAGTCGTCTTTAATACGGTAACGGTACGGACGGGGCCCCGGATCTCTTTTGATGACGCCGACCTCTTCCAAGTACTTGAGATCCGACCGAATGGTCTTCTCGTCAGGCATAGGAAGTCCTGAAGGTAAGCTGCTGCAGCAGGTATCCAAGAGTTCCATTGCAGTCAAGGCCTGATCATTCATCGCAGCTAACAGCAGCGAGATTCTTTGACTCTCGGACTCCTTAACGGATTTAGCGCGAAACAGGAACAAGAGCAAAGGGTCGGTGGAGTCATAATAACTGAAGCGAAGGGACTCGGAAAAATCCTTGTTCTGTTCCTGCGGCAAATGCGGATGCATGGAGTTTACGACTTCTTTGAGCCTTCGGATTGTTTTATCAAAAGTGTGGACGGAAATACCCAATCTCTCCGCGAACTGTTGTCTGCTAAAAGCACCGCTTGTCAGCACTAACATACGCAGAAATTGGATTTCTTTATCAAAGCTTTCCTTAGCCAAAAAGATATCCCCCGTTCGAATAAATCATCTTCTTCCATTGTAGCAGAGGGGAGAGATTTGGGTGAGATGGAAAATTATTATCCCGGTCGTAATACTTTCGCCATGTTCGGTCAGTTAGAAATGAGCGATTATATAAACAGTTCTTATGCGGGCGGTCGTAACGAGGCGAGGATATCGGTTTATCCCGCAGTGCCGTACATATTATGTCGCGGTATCCTGTACGAACCCAATCGGTAAGAACTCCATTTGGGGTTCGATTCCCCAATCGCCTAGGGAGCGATTCTGGTAGAGCACTCGACTTCCAATCGAGCGAAAATTGAACAAAGACCAAAGGAAGGAATCCCTAGCGGCTAGCAGGAGCGCACTGCAGGAAAGGCTTTGCAACCCGTGGATACCGGTGGCGCGCAGCTCCGGGGAACTTTAGTCGGATGGAGGAGTAAGCAGGACGATTGAAGTCGGATCATCCTTCTGAATCTCATATCCTTACAAATCACCCGCAGATCGCCCAGCTAAAACGAGGTTCCGCCTGTACCTCAGTGGGATTCCAAATCCATTGGTCAAAACATGAAGGGAGTAATTCATATGTTTATAAAAGTTATCATTCAAGCTGATGAGCGCGGTTTGCTTTTTCATAAAGGAAGTTATACAAAAGAGCTTAATCCGGGGACTTATCACTTTTCGGCCTGGTCGCAAACTACGGTTGTGATCATGAATATCACGGAACCGTTCGTTGTTGAAGGGAGAGACTTGCAGCTGTTTCTCCATGATGAAGCTCTTGTGCAAGAACTTGATATCGTACGGGTACAAGATCATGAGTATGTCCTGCATTATGAAGACGGTCAATTCGTGCAACTGTTGAAGCCTGGCGTCTATGCTTTTTGGAATATACTGAAAAAGAATGCCTTCTTGCACACGGATATTAGACAGCCCGAGCTGCCTGCCGAGATCGACCGTTCGGTTCTGACGAAGCTTACGGCTTATGTGCAATCCTGCGAAATTGCGAATTATGAAACCGGGTTTTTATTTTATGATCATGTTCTGCAACGAGAGCTCACACCTGGAAAATACTACTTCTGGAGAGGTCCCGTTTCGGTCGTGGTCAAAACGATGGATATGAGGCAGCAGCAAATGGATCTTATCGGCCAGGAGATCATGACGGAAGACAAAGTGTCGCTGCGTTTGAATTTCGTTTGCCAATACAGAATCATAAAGCCGCTGCGCGCCTTGGAGATCAAATCGTTCGAAGAGCAAATTCATATCCAGCTTCAACTGATGCTCCGGGAATATGTCGGAACTCTTAAATTGGATGATCTTTTGAAACGGAAAGAGGACGTCGCATCGTTCATCCTGTCCCGTTTACATGAGAAGAGTGAGGAGTATGGGGTGCAATTTCTGGGTGCGGGAGTTAAGGATGTTATTTTACCGGGAGAAATGAAAGATATCCTAAATACCGTCCTGCTTGCGGAGAAGAAGGCCCAAGCGAATTTGATCACTCGCCGGGAAGAAACGGCATCGACCCGAAGCTTGCTGAATACGGCGAAGTTGATGGATGAGAACCAGACGTTGTTCCGGTTGAAAGAGCTGGAGTTTTTAGAGAAGATATGCGAAAAGATCGGTTCGATCTCTTTAACGGGCGGCGGGGATCTGTTGGAACGTTTAAGCTCACTTATTGGTGAGAATAAGGCGGCAAGCAAATAATGAACATCACAGGGGTTTGGTGAGGAGGGTTTTATATGAGCAGTAGTTACCATCAACAAATATTGGCTTCACTGGAGCGGATTGAGCAAGAGGAGAACGTCCGGATCTTGTATGCTTGCGAATCGGGCAGCCGGGCGTGGGGCTTCCCCTCAAAGGATAGCGACTACGACGTCAGATTTATTTATGTCAGGCCTTTAGATTGGTACCTATCGATATTTGAAAAACGGGATGTTATCGAGCGCCCGATCAGCGATATGCTGGATATCAACGGGTGGGATTTGCGCAAAGCCTTGAACCTGTTCCGTAAATCGAATCCGCCGCTGCTCGAGTGGCTTCAATCCCCGATTGTATATAGGGAGAACCATGTGATTGCGGATCAAATCCGTCGCATTGTGCCGCTCACCTTTTCCCCGAAGTCATGTATTTACCACTATCTGCACATGGCAAAAGGAAATTATCGGGAGTACCTCCAGGGTGAACGGGTAAAAATCAAAAAATACTTCTATGTCCTTCGTCCGCTATTGGCTTGCGAATGGATCGAAAGACATGATACCATGCCCCCGGTAGAATTTGACCGGCTGGTCGATGACCTAGTTCCAAAGGACAGCCAGCTAAAAACGATGATCGACGGATTGCTTGTTCGTAAAAAGGCAGGCGACGAGATGGATTACGAACCGAGAATCGAGCCGATCAACGTATTTTTGGAGGATAGAATACAGTATTACGAAGAGATGGCGGCGAGCATGCCCCCGTCCGGCGGGGACCAAAGTCAGCGGCTGGACGATCTGTTCCGGACCGTGTTAGAGGAAGTATGGGGAAAGGATTGGAGAAACTAATGACTTATCAAAATATAGACGGAGTGCGGGTTTGGGGAAAGCCCGATGATGGAGCGCTGGCTCAAGCGAAAACGTGCGCGGAAACCGGCAATGTAGTTCAAACTTTGCTGATGGCGGATCATCATAAAGGATACAGTCAGCCGATCGGCGGAGTTGTCGTTTATGACGGGCAAATCTCTCCTTCCGGGGTCGGTTATGATATTGCATGCGGAAATAAAGCGGTGAGAACCAACTTATTCGCGTCGGATATGAAGCCTGACTTGGCGCGGGTGATGGATCAGATTGCCCGTAAAGTCTCCTTCGGGATCGGTCGGGTCAATCATGAACAGGTCGACCATGATCTTTTCGATGATCCGGATTGGGCAGTTTATAAGGCGGTAGGCAGCCAGGAACACGACAAGTTGAAGGCATTGGCGCAAAGTCAGCTGGGCACCGTCGGCAGCGGCAATCACTTTGTAGATTTGTTTGAAGAAGCGGGAACCGGACGTTTGTGGATCGCGAATCATTTTGGAAGCCGGGGATTTGGCCATAAAACGGCAAGCGGTTTTCTTAATCTGGCTGCCGGCAGAACATTCCTTGCGAGCGCTCCCGGTGAAAAGATGGATCAGCCGCCTGTGCTGCTTGATCTGAACAGCGAGCTGGGCGATATGTATTACCGGGCGATGAAGCTGGCGGGACGGTATGCGTATGCCGGAAGGGACTATGTGATTCAGCAGGTGCTGGCAATTTTGGGAGCGGAAGCGGACCTTGAAGTGCACAACCACCATAACTATGCTTGGAAGGAAACGCATGACGGCAAAGAAGTCGTCGTTGTCCGTAAAGGGGCGACTCCATCCGCGCCCGGCCAGGTTGGTTTCATCGGCGGCAGTATGGGGGATATTTCCGTGATCGTAAAAGGGAAAGACAGCACAGAGAACCGGGAGGCTTACTATAGCACGGTGCACGGAGCCGGGCGAACCATGAGCCGGACCCAGGCTGCCGGGAAAATGAACTGGAAAACCCGAACCCGCAGCGGCGGTCAAATCAGCACGGAGCAAATGATGGAGGCGGTTCGAAGCTTCGGGGTAGAATTGCGCGGAGCGGGAACGGACGAGAGTCCTTTTGTATATCGGAAGCTTCAAGAAGTGCTGGATGCGCATGCCGAAACGATCGAGGTTATGCATGTTTTGAAGCCGATCGGCGTTTGTATGGCCGGGGCGGATGAGTTTGATCCGTATAAGGACTGAAGCCTAGTTCATCAGTTCCAACTCCTGTGTAATGAAATCATTAGAAAACTCCATGATGGAGGTGTCTTTAATCGCGGTGACGTTTATTAATTTGCTCTTCCCAAATGTATGACGCGAGAAATCAGAGAACTGTCAGGTATGGCACCTACGGTTTGCAACGATAATACAAGCCCACCAGTTTTGGTTAAGCTGGTGGGCTTATTCTATTGTTGAGAATACGAAAATGAAGAATCGGTCTGGGTTCTTACCTTAAGCCAAGACATCCTCGGCCCTTTAGAGGATCACGTTCTCCTGATATTGTCTGGCTCTTTTTAACATAGCTGTTATCTCCAGCGCGATTCAAGGACGTGATAACTGTAAAACCTACAGTTAATTTTCTGCAGTATAAGCCTTTTCGGACATTAACTGTAAAACCTGCAGCTAATCCGTCGTTATCGGCTCTAATTGAGCAAATAAAGTGAAAATAGCTGTTGGTTTTACAGCTGTTTTTGAAAAACGGGGGCAGACGGTCCAATTAGCTGGAGAAAATACAGTTAATCTTTCTATCTTACCTGTTTAACTGACTTGCTTAGCCTAAGGACCCGGAGGCAGCACCGGACTTTAGGCCGTTCGCGAAAAGGATAGGAACCTACTCATACACCCAAATCCCCGCAACCGTCATTTTCGCCGGCAGCGCTTCTTCATCCACCGGCACATTGTCATACCAGCCGCCTACAGCCAGATTAAGTACCAAGTAGAAAGGGACGTCGAACGGCATCAGGCCTGGGAGTAGACTGCGCTCGGCGTAGCAGTGACCGTCCACCAGCCAGCGCATGGAGCTGGCATCCCACTCCAGCGCATAATCGTGAAACTCGTTAATGGATCCCGATTCAAACCGATGGGAGAATTCCTCGGTGACCTTATGATCCCAATCCTTTCCGTAATGAAGCGTGCCGAATACTTCCTGCGGCAGGCGGCCTTTGGCTTCAAGCATGTCGATCTCGCCGGAGGCGGGCCAGAAGCCATGAATCTTATCTTGAGGGAGCAGCCAGATCGCCGGCCAGAGGCCTTGACCAACAGGCAGTTTGGCCCGGACGACCAGCTTGCCGTAGCAAAAGGAGAAGCGGTCCCGGGTGTCTATACGGGCGGAAGTGTAGGCGAAGCTCCGTCCGTCCGTTTCGGTCGTCTCGCGGTGCGCACACAGGTTCAAACCATTTTCATCGATATACAAGTTGCCGGGATTTCCCGTATAAAACTGCTGTTCTCCGTTTCCCCAGCCGGGGGCTAGAATATGGCCTTCATCGTCCAGCAAATCGTTGCCAAGGCGGATGTTCCATGTGCTCAAATCAGCCCCGCTATGTAAGAAATCCTGTTGCCATATCAGCTTGTTCATCCTTTGAACACTCCTTTCATCTACCCTTAGCATATTGAAATTTAACGGCGGGTCAAACGAATCCAAAATAATGGGATAGGGTCAAAAATCCTGGCCTTTTTTTCCTATGTCCGTTCTCATACGATGAAAGGGAAGGAGGCAAGGCATATGTTCCAACATAAAACTGGACAGATAAAAACCTTTTTAAGACAGTGGCAACTGCAAAGCATGGTTATCCCCGGGATTGTCTGGATGTTTATTTTCTGCTACATCCCCATGTTTTGGCTGATTATTGCATTTATGGACTACAACATCGCAAAGCCCATGATGGACTCGCCCTTCGTAGGGTGGAAGCACTTCCAGGACTTTGTGACGGATGACCGTTTCTGGCGTTCGATCCGCAATACCCTGGGAATGAGCAGCATTAAGCTGATCCTGGGATTTCCGATCCCGATTTTGTTCGCTCTGCTGCTGAATGAAATCCGGAGTCTTCGCTTTAAGCGTACGGTGCAGACGATTTCGTATTTACCGCATTTCATCGCCTGGACGATCTTTGGCGGGATCATGCTCAACTGGCTGGGTGAGGGCGGCGTGATCAATCAATTGCTGATAGCGATAGGAGTTCAAGATCGGGAAATTTTGTTTAACAGCGAGCCTAAGTATTTCTGGTGGATTGCCTTTTTTTCCGATACGCTCAAGGAAATGGGCTGGAGCGCAATCATCTATATCGCCGCCATCTCCGGCATTGATCCCGGTTTGTACGAAGCGGCGGAACTGGATGGCGCGGGCCGTTGGCAGCGAATGTGGCATATCACCATTCAAAGCATCCGTCCTACCATTTCCATCTTGTTCATTCTCGCGGTCAGCGGGCTGCTCGGCAGCAACTTCGATCAGATCTTTATGTTGAAGAACAACATGAACATGAAGATGGCGGAAAGCCTGGATCTCTATATCTACAACATGGGCTTGGTATCCGGACGTCACTCCTTCTCCACAGCCGTTCTGTTTGCCCGCTCCATTGTGGCATTAGGACTGTTGTTCCTGGCCAACTTTTCCTCCAAAAAACTCAATGGCGAAGGCATTTTTTAAGAAGGGAGAGAATGATCCATGGAAATGCGGAGAAGATTCCGGCGCATCAGCGTGTTTACGATATGCAATACCTTGCTGATGCTGGCGGTTTGTTTTATAACGCTGTACCCGATGTATTTTGTGCTTATTAATTCGTTTAACGCTCCGGAGCAGGCCTTGTTGGGCACGGTCAACTGGTTTCCCAAAGCGGTGTCGCTGGACAGTTATCGCGTGGTATTCAATGACGAAAACATGATGAACGGATTTCTGGTCACCACTTTGCGTACCGTGATCGGGACCGTGGTACACGTGCTGTTTACCGCCATTGTGGCTTACGGCATGAGCAAATCCAACCTGATTGGCCGCAAGGTATATATGAAAATCGCCTTGATTACGATGCTGTTCTCGGGCGGGCTGATTCCTACATTTATCCTTATGACCAAGCTGGGCTTGTACGATAACTTTTTGGTCTTCATTATTCCTGCGATGTACACGTTTTTCGATATGGTCATTTTCATCAGCTTTTATCGCACAATCCCGGAAAGCCTGGAGGAGTCAGCCAAGGTAGACGGCGCGTCGGATTATGGGGTATTGTTCAAAATTGTACTTCCCAATAGCATGGCGGTAATTGCGACCATCTCGCTTTTTGCAGCTGTATATCACTGGAACGATTACTATCAGGGTGTGTTGTACATTCGCTCGCAGGAAATATTGCCGCTGCAAACGATGCTGTACAAAATCATTGCCGAGAATTCCATGTCGTTCATGCAGCAGCAGGCCATGGCTCAGTTCGGGGCCAAGCTGCCCGGCAACTCTATCAAGTTTGCCTCCATGATGGTGGCCACGCTGCCGATTCTGGCGTTCTATCCCTTTATCCAGCGCTATCTGGTCAAAGGCGTTATGATCGGCGCAATTAAAGGGTAAGCGTCATCGGTCTGACTAAGCCAAGGCTTGGAGGGGCGGATGATTCATATACAAAATCCATTGGAAATAAAGAAAGGATGATCATGCAATGAAACACAAACGTATGAAGAAAAGCATGGCGGTCATGTTGGCTGTAATCCTGATGCTGAGCTTGGCGGCTTGCTCGGGGTCCAAGAACAACGCAAGTACGTCTAACTCCGAGCCTGCGGACAACAATGCCAAACCCGAAAATACTGCGGTCGAAGCCAAACTTAATCCGGAGGAACCTGCATGGAAGCTGGATACCAGCCCTGTGGATTTATCCTGGTTCGTAGGCGCTTCTTGGTACGGTCGTACTTGGGGAGAGAGTCTGAACTCCAAGTATATCTCCGAAAAGACAGGCGTGAACGTCAAAATTGAAGTTCCATCCGGCGAAGCTAACGAGCACATTACCCTGATGATGACTTCCGGCAAGCTGCCGGACTTGATTACGATGGGCTCTTGGGAAACCGCTGTCAAAAAGCTGTGGGAAGGAGATCATGTGTATGCCTTGAATGAACTGGCGGACCAATATGATCCATACTTCTTCAAAGTGGCCGGCGACGGTACGCTGAAGTGGTATAAACAAGAGAACGGCAATACCTACGGCATTCCGAACGATTCCTATAGCCCGAACCTGATGCATGAAACCGGCATGACCGCCGCCAACCAAACCTTCCTGGTACGGAAGGACCTCTACGAGGAAATGGGCAGCCCGGATTTGACCACGCCGGAAGGTTTCCTGAACGCCCTGCAAACGGTAAAGGATAAGTATTCCAAGTACAAAGGACAACCGATCAGTCCCTTCTTTGCCCAAGGGAACGTGCCTTACGGGATGAGCGAGTACCTGCAGAACCTGCTGGCGATTCCGTTTGAAAAAGACGGCAAAGTGTACGACCGTACGACAGACCCGGATTATGTTACCTGGCTGAAAACATTCCGCACCGCCTACGAGCGCGGCCTGATTAACGTGGACTTCCTGGTGGATTCCGATACCCAGGTAGAGGAAAAAACGAACAATGCCCGCTACTTCATGATGGTCCGCGAATGGACCGGGATGACGGCCGTCAACCCGATGCTGGCCGCGAGCGAGAACCCGGATTCTTACTACATCGCCGTAGACGGCCCGCAAAACAGCAAAGGGGACACGGCGAAACTGTTCCCGGGCAACATGGACGGCTGGATGGTGACGATGATCAGCAAATCCTGCGAAAACCCTGAACGTGCGATCCGCTTCTTAACCTATTTGGCCAGCGAAGAAGGCCAACGGGATTTGTTCCTTGGCAAAGAAGGCGAAACGTGGGAGAACGTAGATGGCAAACCGCAGTTGAAAGCGGATATGGTGCAATTGCTCGAAACCGATATTGAGAAGCTTGAAAAAGAAGTGGGCATCATGGATACCTACTGGATGATGCGCAACCCGGTTATTGTCAATCAATGGAGACCGGAGAAAGCGCCTGTCATCAAGCAGATGGAGGACTTCGCCAACGCGCAGGCCGATATTGACGGCGGCATCTATAAGGGCCTTGATCCTCTCGGCGATTCCGAAGTAGCCGTAACCTGGTCGCGTATCTCCCAGAACTGGGAAGAGGTGCTGCCGGAGCTGATTACCGCCAAGGATGAAGCCGCTTTTGATAAAATTTTCGAGAACTTCCTTGCCCGTCGCGCGAGCTATGGTTTTGACCAGGTGATGGAATACCGTCAGGCCGAGCTGGACGCTAGAAAGTCCAAAATGGCGGAGTAAATGGCTGCCGGTCACCCAAAAGGGTGACCGGTATCCCTGCTTTTGCAGTTGTCGACTCTTATGCGAGCGATAAAGTGGGTTACCTGCCGGCCGGTTTGTAATATATAGTATATTACAGAGGTAGGGAGGGGCATTTGTTATGAAGATTCTACTGACGAAAATGAGAAAGATCTACCGCAATTCCCGTATCTCTCAAAAGTTATTTCTGGCATTTAGCCTGCTGATTGCCATCCCTGCTATTGTCGTATCCTTTTTATTTATCCGGATTCAGGAAACTCAGCTGTACAAGGATGCGATGGCGACCGGAAGCAGCCATGTCTCGCGGATTAATGAGAAGCTGCGCAGCAAAATGGATATTATTGAAAACGCTTCCTCCACGGCGCTGACGCAAAAGTCCTTCGTGGATTTCATTCATTCCAATATGCTCGGGGACGGCCTGCGCCTGGTGAAATTCAGGCAGAATCAATTTGAGCAGATGCACAACATTATCCAGAGCAACGAGATGATCAGCGAGCTCAGTTTTTATGTCGACAATCCGAACTTGTATGAGATCTGGCCCGAAATCTATCATTACGACAGGTTTTCCCCGCAGGATTACTGGAAGACGCTTCGGGAAGAGGGCGGTTCGGCATACCGCATATTCGCTTTTCGGGAGGGGGAAGATACGCTGTCCTACTACCGGCTGGTTCGCCTTCAAGGCCAACAGCAGCAACTCCCCAGCATTATGGAGATTCGCGCCTCACACAGCGTGTTTTTTGGCGATCTTCTGGAGGAGACAGGGGGCGATTTCTTTTCTGTCGTGATGGAGGGAAGCGCGCCTTACCGTTATATTTACAATCCCCGGCATACCTTTTCGCAAGCGGCGGGGGATAAGCTGGATGAAATCCTGATTCATATTCACGGGCAACTGAATGCGCTGGAGCAGGACCGTCCGGTGAAGGTCAAAATTGACGATAAAACCTATTATGCGGTGTACCGATATATTGCCCTGCTCGACGCCTATGTCGTGGATGTCGCCTCCCACCAGGCGTTAATGAAAGGCCCTCGCAGTTGGTATGCGTTGGTCGTTGTGATTACCTTGAGCGTAATGCTGTTGATGATGCTCCTGGTTTCGCATACGACAAGACGCTTGTTCCGCCGCTTGGACAGCGTACTGTCCTCCATGCGCAAGGTACGGAAAGGCCAGCTCGACGAGAAGATCGATACCGGACTGGACGAAGACGAAACCGGCGATGAAATCGATGAGGTAGCCGTTACTTACAATAAAATGCTGGATGAGATCAAGCAATTGATGACCCAAGTGGTGGATAAACAGCTGATCGCCAAAAATGCGCAGCTGCACTCGCTCCATTCGCAAATCAATTCGCATTTTTTGTATAACGCGCTGGAAGCGATCCGGATGCAGGCGGAGGTACAGCGGCAGCCCGTTATCGCCGATGCGCTGGTGTCGTTAGGTTCGCTGCTGCGGTATAGCATGAAATGGAACGGCGATACCGTGGCCCTCGGAGAAGAGCTTGCGAACATCCGCAGCTATGTCCAATTCATCAATTTTATGGAAGGCGGCAACGTCCGGTTGACGGCGGATCTCCCTCAGGAGGTGCATAGCTATGCCATTCCTAAGATGTGCATGCAGCCGATCGTGGAAAATGCCGTTCATCATGCAGCTCCTCCGGGCGGCAAGCTGCATATTCAAATTACCGTATGGGTGGACAATAACAGTACATTGATCATCGAAATCTTCGATGACGGCAAGGGAGTCGATCTGGAGACACTGGCCGACCTGCAAGCCGTGCTGCAAGGGGATTCGGACACGCCTATTATTGCCGGCAAAAACGGGCTAGGTCTGGAAAACGTACATAAACGGCTGCAGCTCCATTATGGCAAAGGCTTCGGTCTTTGGATCGACAGCGTGCAGGGATCCTATACCTGCGTAACCATACGCTTGCCTTGGGAAAACGTGAATCTTGGAGGGTGGTAAGGGATGATGAACATACTGATTGTGGACGACCAAAAGCACATCCGCGACGGCCTGCAGGCCATGCTGGGCCAGTTCCCACTGCAGCTCGACCAGATTTACTGCGCTGCGAACGGGATCGAGGCCTTGGAAATACTCCGTCAGCACAGTATCCAGCTGGTGATTACCGATATCCGTATGCCGGATATGGACGGATTGACGTTAATGGCCCATACCAAGGAGGAGCACATTAAAGTAGATTACCTGATCATCAGCGGCTACAGCGATTTCGCCTATGCCCAGAAAGCGATAAGCCTCGGGGCGAAGGGCTACCTGCTCAAGCCCGTGAAGCGGGAGGATCTGCAAGCTTCGGTCGAGCACGTATTGCAAGAGGTAAGAACCCGGCAGGCCCTCTCGCGCAATATGAAGCATGTTTCCCGCCGCGCCAAGGAGACGGACCGGAAAGAGCTGCGCATGTTCATGCAAGGAGCGGTAAGTGACGAGGAGTGGATTCACCGGACCCAGCAGCAAAATCCGGAGCTTTGGCAGAATTTCCGCCTGTGCCTGCTGAGGGAAGAGGTATGGATCAACCAGCCGGGAGCCAGCAGTTCCCATGGCATGGAATCCATGGCTTACCGCGTTTATGGCAAAAGGGGATGCATTTGCCTTCAACGTCGTCCGCATCTGATCCTTGCGGTTGACGCGTCGGTCGACCCCGGAGCTCTGCCTGCCGCACTCAAGGAGGAGCAGATGGGGGCCATCACGGCCATGACGAATCCGCAGCAAGGATTAAAGGGCTTGCCGGACAGCTACGCCCAAGTGATGGAGCTATACCGCCACAGCTACCTTTTTCCGGAGAAACGCTGTATTTTGCCAACGGATATTGCCGGTCTCGAACAGCAATGGCAGCTACCGTATGATGAGTTATATCACCTGTTCCAATTTATCGGCACCAAAAATAGCGGCAAAATTACCGAAGAAATTTCAAGACTATTCCATAAAAATGTGCTGCGGCGGTATCACATTCGCTACACGGAACAGCTATGCCGGGCCATGGTGCAGATGCTGGAGGAATATGAGCGGGTCATCCGTCCGTACATGGGGGAAGAAACGCTGGATATGGAGTGCCTGCGTAATATTTTTGATCATCCGGGTATTCGTGATTATATCCAGGCGTTGCAACAGCAGTTGCTCCGGCTGAACCAGTTCTATTATGAATTCAAATGTAGCTACCGCAACACGCAGGATTTGAACGAAGCGATCCGCTACATCCACGAAAATTATCATAAGCCGCTGGATCTGGCGATGGTATCAAACCACGTGTCCCTGAATTATGCCTATTTCTCCAACCTGTTCAAGAAAAATGTCGGGAAGGGCTTTGCGGAATATCTGCGCGATGTGCGGCTGGATAAAGCCCGGCGCCTGCTGGCGGAAACGGAATATAAGGTCATTGAGGTGGCGGCCATGGTGGGCTACGAAAGCTACAAAAGCTTTACGCGGACCTTTCGGGAAGTGATGGGCATGCAGCCTACAGAGTACCGGCAACGGATGCGGCGGAAGCTTGAAAGGGAGGGGAAAGGCCAGGAAAACGCGTTATGAAGAGTTAAGATCGAACTCATGAAGCCGAGGATCTTGAAATAGTGCTATCTCACTTTCAATCTTACTATAGAGAGCGACACCGCCCCGATATACAATGGAAACGCCGGAGATGGAAGCGCTTCGAAACCGGTAAATATCCGATGGAGGTGTCAGATGAAAGTGAAAAAGAAGTCTTGGATCACTGTAGCGGCTGCCGGAATAATCTCCCTGGTTCTTAGTATCAACGCATTTGCGGGGTATGTGTTCTGGGAGCCGCTCACCTACTTCAATTCGGAGACCTGGCATAAGGCCGACGGTTATTCCAACGGAGGGATGTTCAATTGTACATGGCGCGCCAATAATGTCGGCTTCACTAACGATGGCAAGCTGAAGCTGGGATTAACGAGTTCGGCATACAATCGATTTGACTGCGGGGAATATCAGTCCAAATACACGTATGGATACGGATTATACGAGGTTAGTATGAAGCCGGCCAAGAATACGGGCATCGTGTCCTCCTTCTTCACTTACACCGGCCCTTCTTACGGTACGCAATGGGATGAGATCGATATCGAGTTTTTGGGAAAAGACACGACAAAGGTGCAATTTAACTACTTTACTAACGGGGTAGGCGGCCATGAGAAGGTCGTTAATCTTGGTTTTGATGCGTCGACCGGCTTCCATACCTATGCCTTTGATTGGCAGCCCGGGTATATCAAGTGGTATGTTGACGGTGTGCTGAAGCATACGGCTACGACGAATATTCCAAGCACGCCCGGTAAAATCATGATGAACATTTGGAACGGAACAGGCGTTGACGCCTGGTTAGGTTCGTACAACGGCGCCAATCCGCTGTATGCGGAATACGATTGGTTAAAATATACGAGCAATTAGATCGCATGCAACGCAAAGCAGCCGCCGGAGCGGCTGTTTTGTGTTAGTCTGATAGTAATATAGAAATTGAGGATAAGCGGGGGGCTGTGGTTGAACAGAAACGGTAAGAAATCCAGGAGCAGCTTGCTCATGATAGGCATTTTGATCCTCGCCGTGCTTGCGGGAGGCTGTCGGGGAGGCTCCGATTCCGGGGATTCCAGGGATTCCGGCCACCGACCGGCCGGTGGGATGATGGACGAAGGCACTGCCGGCCAACTGCCGAAGGACGGGAAATACGACCCGGTGATAACGTTGACCTACCTTCGGCCATGGGGGCCGGACGTGAAGTTCCAGGAGGGGGAAGATCAGGATAACAATGGCCATACGAGGTGGGCCAAAGACAAGCTGGGGATCCAGTTGAAGAATCTATGGATCTCTCCCTCCACGAATAACGCCTTCGAGACCAAGCTTCGCCTGTCTCTGGCTTCCGATGCGGAAATGCCCGACATTATTTCATACCGCGGCGACTTCAACCTCGTCAGGGAGCTGATAGAATCCGGCAAGTTCCTCGATGCGGGCGAATTGTTCGACCAATATGCCAGCGATACCTGGAAGGATGCCGTGGAGGAGGACCCTACTGTCTGGTATCCGTACATGCAGGATGGCAAAAGAATCGGGATTCCGATTCTCGATTACGCTTATAACAGCGATCCGGTCATGTGGATTCGCGAGGACTGGATGATGAAATTCGGCTTCCAAGCGCCGAAGACGTTAAGCGACCTGGAGATCATCATGGAGGCTTTTACGAACCAGGATCCGGATGGAAACGGGGAAAAGGATACTTACGGCCTGACGTTCGGCTTCAAGAACTGGGTCAATACCTGGATGTCCGATGCCGGTTGGGTGTTCGGTGCTTACGGTACCATGCCGAATCAGTGGAATTTGACGGAGGAAGGCAAGCTGGAATACGGTTCGATATCGCCTGGAGCCAAGCAAGCGCTGGAGAAGCTGCAGAGCTGGATGGGCAAAGGTTACCTTGCGGAAATGGCGGGATGGTATGACGAGGCCAAAGCGGTAGAGGAATTCACCGCAGGCAGAGCGGGAATAGTGGTCGGTCCTCATTGGATGCCTGCATGGCCGCTGGCAGACGTGAAGCAGAAAGTTAAAGGGGCGAGGATTAGAGCCTACCCCATTCCTTCCGGGGAGGATGGACGAGCAGGCAGGCACGGTACGTCCATTGCCAACGGGGTGATCCTGATCAACAAGGACATGGAGCATCCGGAGGCATTTTTTACGTATCAGAATTATTTGTTCGATCACTTCGCCAATCCGGAAGTCGGCAGTGAGTTCGAGAACGGACTGGCGGGGGAAAACGAGGAGGCCATAGCCGACGAAGGAGATCAACTAACGAACAATGCCGTGCATACCGAGGGCTATGATTCCGAGAAGTATACGGTCACTTTTGACGGCGCCCGCATTCCAAGCCTGAATATGGCGACCTTGCTAAAGCTTGCGTACGGAGGGAAAGCCGTGACCCCATTTGAGAAAAAGGTGAAATCGGGCGCTTCCCGGGAAATGCTCGAAGCGGCGGAGATCGTAATGGTTCAGAGGAATATTGCCATGAATCAGATGTTTACCGGGCCTCCGACGGAGACGATGAACATGAACAATGATATTCTTTCCAGGATGGAAAAGGATACCTTCTCCCAGATCATCTATGGCAAGATATCGATTGATTACTTCGATACCTTTGTCGAGAAATGGAAGGCCGCCGGAGGCGATCAAATTACCCGGGAAGTGAACGAGTGGTACCGGACCGTCAATGAGGGGCAATGAGGTTCATAGGGTCATGGGCTCGCCGCATTGCAAAGAAAACAGGCGCTGCAGAAATCATCTGCAACGCCTGTTTTTTGTCCGGGTATATGGTCTAGACAGGCAAACGATCGCGGTACTCCTGAGGTGTGACATCGTAATATTTTTTGAACACCCTAATGAAGTAGGCAGTATTGTTATATCCGACAAGCTCGGCGATTTCGAACACCTTGGCCGTCGAGGTGCGCAAATAGAAAGCCGCCTTTTCCATTCTGATTCTGTAGGCGTAGGCTGTCAGCGCTTCCCCTGTCTCGGCTTTATAGACCTTGGACAGATATACCGGATGTAAGTGCACCTCATCTGCAATCGCCGGTAAAGATATATCCCCGGCCAGATTGCGGTCGATAAAGCTCTTCACGCTGCGGACGATCGTGCTGTGATTGTCTTTTAAATCCTGTTCGGAGTCTTCACGGATGCAATGAAGCACACGGATGGACCAATCCAGCAATTGCTGGACGGTAGAAAAGCCGGGAGACTCAAAATATCGATAAGAATCCTCCGGCAGCACTGCGGACAATTGCTTGCCGTTCTTATGAATAATATAAGCGAAGGCCCCGGCCAAAACGTGATAGGCTTCGATAAGGTGCTCGGCTACAGCCTGATCCCCCGCCGACTCCAGCAATTCCTCGAAGATTTGCCGGATCTTCCGCTCCACATCCTCGAATCGTCCCGCTTCCAGCAAACTGAGCAGGGTAGGAGGTTCATACAGTGACCGGATCGAATGAATCGGTTTCGTATCGGGCTCATCCGACGCACTGGCGAACAAGCCTTGCCCTTGTCCCATCCGCTTCCGCATGGACATGACCGAATGCTCGTAGATCTCACGGACTTGATAAGGAAATATCCCCCGGTTGCCAACCAGGATCGAAATGGCACCCTTCAGATAGATCTGCACATTGGACTGGATTTGAGCGGCATATTGCTCCAGCAGCGTTTTATTTTGATCGCCTCTGCCTGAGGATAGGGGGCTTTGCCTGCTGACGGCCAGAATAACAATGTAATCATGGGCATCTCTCGTATGCCAGATATGGAATTGCTTCTGCATCACTTCGTTTACGATATTGCAAATGGCATATTCCATGAGCGCGAGTTCCCGCTGGGCCATTTCGGACAGATGCTCCTCCATCCGGATCACCAGCATCCCGAGTTCATCGCCGGCTGTAAAGGGAAGCTCGAGGAGCTTCAGCTTATCCGCCAGTGCTTCCTCCGAATAGGTCCGGCCTGTCAACAGCTCATTGAGCATCGTGGAGCGAAGCAAGGGCTTATTCTCCCGAAATGTATAGAGCGCCTTCTGATAAGATGCGGCTTGTTCCCACTTGGTTTTGATGCGCTCTACGAGTCGTGTCACAGAGTGGATCAGATCTTCGTCGCTGACGGGTTTAAGCAAATAATCGAAGCTTCCTTGAACGAGGGCTTGCTGGGCATATTCAAAGTCGGCATGACCCGACAGCAAGATCGTGTTCACCAGCGGCCAACGGCTTCGGATGGCCGAAATCAGCTCCATGCCGGACATGCCGGGCATCCGGATGTCCGTAATGACGATGTCGATCGGATGGTTCTCCAATATGTCGAGCGCCATAGCGCCTGACAACGCCTCATGGACGGTTCCGATTCCGCACTTATCCCAAGGGATCGTCTCGGCCAATGCTTCAACAACGGAGCGCTCATCGTCCACTAATAATAGTTGCAACATGCTGTATTCACCTACTTGTCCATATTATCCCGCCAAGTGATGTCGACCCGGACGCCGCCTAGCGGAGAATGACGGAAGATTAGGCCGGATTCATCACCAAATTGAAAGGTCAGTCGCTGATGAACATTCCATGTCCCGCACCCCATATGCTCATCCAGCGGCTTTACTAAGTCATGCCTCATTTTCACAAATTGCTCTTCGGTCATCCCCATTCCGCTGTCTTCCACCGTAATGATGTTGATCCCGTTCTCGGACACGCCCCGTATCCGGATTTCGCCATGTTCGCCCTTAGGCTCAAGACCATGAATGATTGCGTTTTCAATAATGGGCTGAAGCGTCAGTCTCGGGACGGTTTTGTCTAAAATATCACAGGGAACATCGATTGTAAAACTCATTCGCTCCAAGCGCAGAGCTTGAATCTTCAAGTAATTGGTCGCCATTTTCAATTCTTCGGAAATCGTGGCAAGATCTTTCTCGGATCTGGTTATGTACCGGTAATATTCGCCAAGATTGAGCGCCATGGCCACAACCGCTTCCTCGTCTTTCATTCGCGCCATATTCTTGATGTAGAAAAGGCAGTTATAAAGGAAGTGCGGATTGATCTGGGACTGAAGCTGCTTCAGTGTCGCTTCCCTCCGCCGCAGTCTCTCCTCGTAGACGTTCTCTATGAGCGCCTGAATCCGCTGGGCCATAATATTGAACCGGATGAATAACTGACTGAATTCATTGTGCTTCGGGTTGTCCAGCCGAACGGAGAAATCTCCATCAGACAACCGTCTGGTGCCCTTGACGAGTTGGAGCAGCGGGAGTTGGACACTCCGGTACAGGGTGAATATCACTACAATACTCATGACCAGAAGAACGCTGATCGACATGTAGAACAGATTTCTGCTGCTAGTGACCGGGCTTAATATTTGCTGCATCGGCACGTAGTCCACGTAATACCAATCCAGACTCTTGGACCTGATATAAGACACGTAGTATTCCGTATCATCCAGCTTGGTTCGAAAGCCGCTCTCTTCCTGGAGCGGCAGTGACTTAAGCTGATCGGCTAGCGTTGTCATCAGGGTTGTATTCGCCGAACTGTTGCTGATTACACCCAGCCCCGCATGAAACAGGAACGGATCGCCGCGGTTGTTCTGCTTGTTCTGATCCAGCAAGGCGGCCAGTTGATTGGCCGGGAAGCTGATCTTGGTAATCAGCCGGGCCTTGCCCGGCTCGGACATTTCCGTTGTCGGCTCGGTCGTATGCCAGATGAAGCTGTTGTCTTTATACACCCAGGTTTGCGGGAAGGGCTCGCTGAACTCTTTTTCGTCATAGGCAGGGGAGTCATAATACTCCGTCGAGATTACCTGCCGGATGCGCGGGAAATAAAGTGTAATCGTAGAATGCCATTTGCTGGCGGCATTGTACAAGTTCATCTTCTCCAAAATGGCGCCGCTGAGCCGAACACGTTCGTAGGGGATCCGGTTGTCGGGCAGCTGAAACTCCTGAATGCTGGAGTCCTGTCCGATCGATATGCCGTACAGCGACAACTGATAGATGTTCGACTCTATCGAGGAGGCGAAGGTAGACAGCCTGTTCGTCGTCGCGCTCTGGATTTCGTTCTCAATGACGGCTACGCTCTCCCGGTTGGAATAAGTGTAGAGGATAAGAACCGGAATGAGAAAGAGCAGGATCAGCAAGGTCATTTTGGTAAACACATTCATGCGTGCGAGCAAAGTTAGTGGGCCCCCTATCCATACAAGCTGAACTAAGGAATGGTTTCGTTGACGTTCGTTAATGCTCCATCGATAGTTCGGCTTATCTAGTTAAAATATCAATATCGTTGTTGGAATATTAGGATATAGATCGCAAATCGACGTTGCTATAATCGTACTATACAAGGTCCGGACGGCCTGTGAAAGACCATTTTCCGATTTGGAAGAGTTCCGCTTAACGAGGCTGCTAAGGAGTTTAACACAATGGGGAGGATTACACGATGAAAAAATGGCTGGCTATATTCATGGCTTGCAGCCTGACGCTATCCGCAAGTCCTGCGGCATACGGCCAGGAAGGAAGCAACCATCAAGCCGCGCCCGTATTTAAGGATTTATCGGGACATTGGGCGCAGTCCGCAGCAGTACATATGCGTGAATTGGGATTGATGCAAGGGGACGAGAGCGGGAGCTTCAGACCGGGCGCAGGAATCAGCCGGGCGGAGTTCGTGACGGTGCTGCACCGGATGCTCGGTTTTACGGGTCAGAGTTCCGCTCAGTTTGAGGATGTCCGTCCAGGGGATTGGTATTATGAGGCAATGATGCGTGCTAACGGGTCGGGGATTATACTCGGTATCGATGCGAATCATCTGTCTCCGACCGCGATAATAACGAGAGAGGAAGCCGCCGTCATCATCGACCGGGCGCTTCAATTATCGACAGGTATGGAGCTCGGGAGTGCCCTGCAGCAGTTCCGGGATGCGCAGGATATTTCCGGTTATGCGATGAAAGCGCTGTCCTATATGACGGAAGCAGGCGTGATGAAGGGCTATCAAGGCAAGCTTGATCCAAAAGCGCGTATGACGAGGGCGGAATTCGCGTCACTGTTGTCCGGAATGGTAGCCGATGTAGTTCAGACTCCCGGCGTATATGATGCTTCAAAGGTGAACGGCAATCTGGTTATCCGTTCTGCCGGTGTAACCTTGAAGGACATCGTCATTGATGGAAACCTGATTCTGGCCGAAGGTATCGGTGAGGGGGATATCAATCTGGACGGGGTCAAGGTGACCGGAAGCGTCATCATGAAAGGCGGCGGCTCCATCCAAATTTCACGTTCAGAGCTTGGCCGGGTTATTGTCGACAAAGTAGGAGAGACGGCAGGAATAAAATTTCTGGCGGGTAGCAAGGTCCAGGAACTCCTTGTGTTGAAAAAGGCTGACATCGAGCAGAGCTTGGACAGTAAGTTCGGCACGTTGAAGGTTGACGCCTTGGCACGGGGAACCGCCCTTAAGTTGCAGGGAGCCGTCGATCAAATGACGGTAGCTGCTAGCGGAGTCACGCTGAATGGCGAGAAGGTGGAGCCCGGGTTCAGCGGGTCGAGACCAGCCGACAAGCCTTCGTCCGGTTCAGGAACAACGACACCGCCGGCTTCGGGCGGATCGTCGGGTGGCTCATCGGGCGGATCGACAACAACGCCTCCGGTGACACAGCCAAACCAAGAGAAACCGGTAGCGCCTACTACCATACCGGACAGCAAATGGGAGCTGGCCTGGCAAGACGATTTCAACGGGACAGAGATCAATACGTCCAATTGGAACGTAGAGAATACCGGCTTGGTATACAATAACGAGCTGCAATACTATAGCCCGAACAATGTAAGCATTGTTAAAGAAGGAGACCGCAGCGTCCTGCAAATTGAAGCGAAAAAAGGCGGTTACGGGACCAAAGAGTACAGCTCGGGCAAGCTGACCACCAAAAACAAGCAAGATTGGACCTACGGCAAGGTAGTTGTCCGTGCCAAGCTGCCTGAGCAGCAAGGCATGTGGCCGGCGATCTGGATGATGCCGACCGACGAAGCCCATTACGGCGGCTGGCCGGCTTCCGGAGAAATCGACATTATGGAGATGCTCGGAGGAAGCAAAGGCACAGGAAATACAAGCCTGTCCTACAGCACGATTCACTACGACAGTGTACAGCCGGACGGATCCCATGGACATGATCAGGGAACCTACACGCTTCCTGGCGGAGCGAAGTTTGCCGATGACTATCATGATTTTCAGTTAGAATGGCTGCCGGGCGTGCTCCGTTTCTATGTGGACGGACACCTGGTACAGGAAGTGGAGCGCTGGAGAACCAAGGCGCCGGGACAACCGGAATACTATACTTATCCCGCCCCGTTTGACCGCGACTTCTACCTGATCCTGAATACGGCGATCGGTGGAGATTGGCCTGGAGCGCCGGACAACGATTTTGTGTCCGATACGATGAAAGTCGACTTCGTACGCGTCTATAATTACAAGGATCTGGCCAGCTGGCCGGATGTGACGGGTAACCCGCCGGCGATTGAGCCGCAGCGCAATCCGCAGCAGGACGGGAACCTTCTGTATAACGAGAAATATGCGGGTGCCGTAAACGAGCAGGGTGTGCCGGAGATGTGGGAGTTCATTAAGAACGAAGGCGGCGCAGGCAGCATATCGGTGGTCGAAGATGCCGAAAAGGGCAAGGCGGCGGAAATTAAGATCGACAATGCCGGAACAAAGAATTATTCCCTGCAGCTTACGCAGATGCCGCTCTTTGTGGAAAAAGATAAGAAGTACAAGGTTACGTTCGATGCCAAGGCATCCGCAAACCGTACGATCATGTCCAAGGTTACCCAATTCGGAGGCAGTTGGAAGGCTTATTCGGGTGAAGTAAACTTTGACCTGACGACAGCGTGGAAGTCCTTTGAATATGAATTTGATATGCGTTCCGAAACCGACAATAATGCGAGATTTGAATTTAATGCAGGCTTGAATGATGCAACGGTTTACTTTGCCAATGTTCAGGTCAAAGAAATCGGAGATGCTGCTCCGCTGCCGGAAGTTGTGGAGCGGAAGCCGCTGCCGGACCTCAACCTGATTTATAACGGCACGTTTGATCAGGGCACGAACCGGTTAGCGTTCTGGGAAACTCATGTAGCGTCCGGAGCAAATGCTGACGTGTCCGTGAATAATTTCCGCAAGTCGCATATCATGGAACGCCAGCTTGTCGTGAATGTGGCGAGCGCCGGCGCAGCCGAAGAGGTGGTCGTTGCGCAGCCGGGGATGAAGCTGGAGGCGAATGCAACGTATGGCCTGTATTTTGAGGCCAAAGCGGATGTGCCTAGAGCCATGGAGATTGGCCTTACCAGCAAGGACGGACATGCGGTTCAGTTCCCGCTTGGCAAGATGGCACAGCTTACCGGCGAAATGAAGAACTATGCTTATGAGATCGTGATTGACGACGGCATTGCGGTAGCCGAGTCCGAACTGCAATTGCTGTTCGGAGGCGATACGGGAACGGCGTATGTGGACAATGTCCGTCTGGTGAAGCGCGGCAATCCGGTCACCGTAAACGGATATGCCCATATTCAGGCGAGCGATGCCTGGGTCATGAACGGATTACAGTTGGAGGATTCGGAAGAAGGCGGCAAGCATGTGGCCTACATGGGCGAAGGAGATCTGCTGCAATTTAAGGCGAACGTTGCCCATAGCGCGGAATATGTGCTGTCCGCCAGGGTAGCGAGCGGCGATCCGAACTCGCAGATCCGACTCAGCGTCAAGGACGAGGACGGAAGGACCGTCACTCAATCAACGTATAACCTTGGCGAAACCGGAGGATGGCAGACGTACAAGACGGTTTATTTTGAGCCGGTTCAGTTAAATTCATCGCAAAGCTATTATCTCGATTTTGAAGGCCGCGAGTACAATACGCTTTGGGTGGATATTTCGGAAAACAAGATCAAGAACAACAAGTTTACGCCGGACCTGAGCAGCTGGCAGACGGTGTCTGTGACGGATACTACGTACTCGAACGGGGAACTGACCCTACAAGTGGATGGCGGTACGCAGAATTGGTGGGATTCCCAACTGCAGCAGAACGGCATTTCACTGGAAAAGGGTAAGCATTACCGGCTGGAGTTTGATGCTTCCTCCACGGACCCTAAAACATTGCAAGCGGCAGTAGGACTCAATGTTAATCCCTATACAAAGTATATGGAACAGCCTGCCGAATTGACGACGGTCATGCAGCACTACTCCTATACGTTCGAAATGTCGGAGGAATCGGATTTCGATTCGCAATTGGCGTTCGGACTTGGTATTCCTGTAGAAGGGGATATGGCGCATGCCGTTACGATCGGAAATGTAAGACTTTATGAGGTGAATCCGGCGGCAGAGCAAGGCGGTCAGCCGCAGAATGTAAACCTGATTTCTAACGAGAGCAAGTGGTTCAGCTATGCTCCTGAGGCCGGTGAGCTTACGTTAGATATCAAGAACGGAGTGCTGGAAGCAACCATCGGTACGGCGGGGGATCAGGATTGGAGCCGCCAGCTCATTTACGAAGGATTCGCCATCCAGCAGGGCTATAAATATACATTGAGCTTCACAGCAAAGGCTGAAAAGGCACGAAATCTGGGGATTGGCGCAGGTTGGCTTGGCGGCGCTCCGGACTACGCTTTTACAGACTACTATGGAAATTCGGTAGCGCTGACTACCACGGATGCTGACTTCTCCTTTGATTTTGAGATTACGAAGCCCGGCTATTCGAACTCCCGCATCTCCTTTAATATGGGGAACTTTGGAGGCACGGACGACGGCTTCAACAAGATCACCATTTCCAATGTCAGTTTGAAAAATATGGGCCCTGCCAAGTAAGAAGATTGAAGCAAGAAATTCGAAGTAAGAATTTTTGGACCAGTCTGATCCGGATTTATCCGGTCAGGCTGGTTTTTTGTGAACCAGGAAGCAGATTTCAACTATAGTTAAGTTTTCTTAAGGAAGAAGAGATGATCGGAGTTATAATGTGATCAAGGCATGAAACAGAAGAGAGGTAGTTGTATGGGGAAAATAAGCGCTCCCTGGCTTAAACTCAAGGCAGGCATTGACCTGGAGGATTACACCCTGATTAACCGTCTGCAGGAGCAATGCGTCCGTGAGGATCGAATTACGCTAAAGCTCGAGCTCGATTATAAACTGGAGGCGTCTCAGGAAACCGGTGATGGTGCAGGCCTTCAGCATATCAATGAATTCATGTATTTCGACGAGCAACAATTGGTCGGATACTTGGGAATAAGCCATTTCGGAGGGACGGGCTCACCGCTCGAGGTTACGGGAATGGTGCATCCCGCATACCGGCGGCAGGGGATTTTTACCCGGCTGTATGAAATGGCAGTAGCTGAATGGAAGCGAAGAAATTCCGGAGGCATGCTTCTGTTATGTGACAGAGCCTCGGTGTCCGGGCAGAAATACATAGCGAAAATCGATGCGGTTTACAGACATTCGGAATATGAAATGTATTTGCGTCAGAATCATCAGAAGCCGCAAAATGAATTGCTGAGCGGCGGACTCTCCTTTCGCAAGGCGACCAATGCAGATGGACGCGAGATCGCGAGACAGAACGCCATTTATTTTGACGATGAGACTTATGATGCGGAGGATGCTTCAAAGGACTCGGACTCGGAGATAACTTCGGAGCATGAGAGTGTAGACAATGACAATGACGGCTTGTCCCTGCCGGAAACGGAAGAGCAGCGAGGGATGCGCATCTACCTTGCGGAACTAAACGGGCAAAGTATCGGAAAGTTTCATTTGCAAATGACTGCGGAGGCAGGGGGGATCTTCGGGTTGGGCGTACTGCCGGAGCATCGCGGACAAGGCTTTGGACGAGCTATTTTGCAGCAGGCCATCGAGAAGCTGCAGGAAGCTGATATGAAGGAAATATTTCTCCAGGTAGCCGCCGAAAATGCGAAGGCTCTCCAGCTTTACAAGTCCTGCGGCTTTCAGGAAACCTCGACCATGGATTATTATGAAGCGGCGGGTAACAGAATTTGACCGTCTAGCTATTTCCGCTGAGGAATAATTGAACTTGTTCTATATTAGCGAAAGAGGTGAATTCGCAAATGGAAACATGGCGATATTGGAGTGATGGTCATACGGGCTTTGAAGCTTTAGAGGCATTCCTGAAAAATAACTCCGGGCTTCCGGGCCCAAGGGCAAATCTGAAGCTGGCGGAACAATTTGCAGAGGAAGTCATGGGGCGGATGCCAGATGAATCGGCCTGGAAGCTCTTGCTGGAATGGAGCCGTCGGTCGGAGGTGGAAGCTCCGGCCAATGACCCTGGAGAATTTCTGCCCTTCTGTGCCATTCAAGCGATTGGGGCCTGCTATACTGCCCTCGCGGCAGAACGGAAGAAGGAAGCACTGCTCGTGCTGAAAGAAGCGATGAGCGATCCCCGCTGGAGAGTGCGCGAAGCGGTAGCCATTGCCTTACAACGGATCGGGGAGCAGGATTTTGGCCTATTGGAACAATGGTTCGAGGACTGGTTGGAACAAGCGAATGCCCTTGAGCGTCGTGCCTTTGTGGCAGCGCTGGCTCATCCCCCGCTGCTGGGAATCCAAGAACATGCACGGTTTGGGCTGCGTTTGGCTGAACGGATTTTACAGGATTGGGCCATGGGGTTGCCGATTTCCGAAAAAGAAGAAGCGAGGGTACTGAACAAGGGACTTGAATATACCCTAAGTGTGCTGGTTGAGAAGGAGCCTGAGGAAGGATTCGCTGTCATGCGAAGGGTAGCCGCCATGAATGACAAGCAAATGGATCGCATATTGAGTGCCAATCTTGGTAAAGCGCGCCTCAGCAAGAAATATTCTATAGAGGTGGCGGAGGTTCGCTTGCTTCTGCAAGAGAACTGAAAGACAGTTTTTGATGAAACACTGTACGCAATTTTGATGTCCAAGCGGATAAATAAACAGGCCGAAGCGCATGAATCAATCATGCCCTCGGCCTGTTTTGCTGTACTTATTATAGTTCGGACCAAGTCAGCGTCAGTTCGTTCGTGCCTTCCTGCGCAGACAAGGCGCCGCCGATGAGCGACCAGCTCTCGTCAGCGGTATCGCCCTGAATAATCAAATTTTTCTCGTCGATCGTTTCAGCCGCATCCTTGATCCCTTGTTCCCGGAAGTAATCTTTATACATGTCGGCCAGCTTATCGAGCTTTTCTTGAGACGTAAAAATCAGAAGAACCGACTTTTTGCCGTCGTTTTGCTCAGAATGGGAAGTGGTAATTACAGCATCCTCGGGCAGCGGAAAATCCTTCGGCAAATGCTCCGGTCTCTGACCTGAGCTGTCCGTTCCTTCAGCCCCGGCGGTTACGGCGTTTCGGTTATCCGGTGCCGAATTAGCGGAATCCTTGCTGGAGCAAGCTCCCAGCGCAAGGGTCAATACGGTTGCCAAAACGATCAGTTTAACGGCTCTCCATTTCTTATTACTCATGCACACACCTCGACTTATCCTGGAATTATTGTTATATACTTCATATTCATTATATAACCAATAATTTACAAGATGATCAACCAATTGCCGTAGATGGTTTTATAAGGCGGACTATCCCGCCGTAATCGTAATCGTCTTGCTGCTTTGCGGTACAACAACCGCTATAACGCCGGCCTCCGATCCGGGATACTCGCGAATCTCGACTTTATAATCGCTCGCGCCGTTAATCACGATATCATCTGCAGACAGGCGCGCAGCATGAGGGTGATAGATCAGCGTCTCGCCGCCGGATGGAATGTATTTGACGCTGATAACACCGCGCTCGTAATCGAAGCGGTATCCTTTCAGCACGCCACTCGTCGTTTGCGGATAGGCACGGTTCAATGCTTTAGCATATGGCGTCTCCTTAATATTGTCGACATAACACCAATACGTATTGCTCCATAAATAACGCTCGAAGATCGCAACAAGCGCCTTGGTAAGATCGAGTGTCGCAGGATGATGCGTAAACGCTCCCCATTCCCCGATCAGGACAGGGATTTGAAGTCTCTCCTGCACCTTGCGGTGGGTGGCAAAGATCAAATCTACACGTTCCTGGTTGTAAATCTCGTAATGCTCCGTATCCACCACCAAATCGTAGCCATGAGGTACGAATACCTGTGAGGAATCGGTCTCTCCGGTATCATTTCGGATAAGCTGTAACCCCGACTCCACAGCCATGTTTGAAAAATAAGAGGTTTCCAGCATCAGGAACCTTTCGGGGTCGATCGAACGGATCGCAGCCGCTGTTTTGTTAAAGAAAGGGGCCAGTACTTCCTTCTCAAAACTTTGCGAGGCTTCTTTGGCATGCTCGACCAGCACACGGTACGTCTCCATATTTGCCATGCCGGCAAGTACTTCCTGCTTCTTCTCATCGTCGAACCAAAGCGCGGAAAGCTCTTCCATGTTGAAGTCTGTCATCCCCAATACTTGATGGGCATAGGCGGCAATGATTGCGCCGAATACTTCCTGGCCGCTCGTTCCGGGATATGGCTCATTCATCATGTCGTATCCGATCAGATTCGGGCAATCGGCGAAGTAAGCCGCAACATGCTTCCACATGGCTGCGTAATGATCCTGCAATCCGATGCCGCCTGCAGCCGGTGTATTACGCCAAAAATGATCCAAGGCGCGGTTGACCGCGGGGCTTTCCAGATAAGCATCACTCCACATTTGGCCGGTAACGTGGGGGAGATCGTCGGCGAGCGTTGCCCAATCAGGCGCGCCGTCACCATAGAGAGAGCTGTATAAATCCTGGTGCATATCCAGAAAAACATAAAGACCGTGACTCTCCGCCCATTTGGCTTGCTGCTTGATCCGGCCAAGATAGACGTCATCATAGACACCCGGCTGCGGCTCCACGCCATCCCAGATGAGCCCCAGGCGAATAACGTTCATCCCCTGTTCCCGGAACCAGGCGAACAGGTCCTCTTCGCAAGGCTCGACGTACCCTTTCTTCTTCTCCTTGCAAACGAGATTGATGCCGCTTAGTATGACATGTGCCCCGTCTTCGTTAATCAAGCGCATGCCGTCCGTCGTAAGTTTTTTCATCGTCATCAGCTTCCTTTCTAATCTTGTTCTTCCACTGGAATGTTGATCTCGATATAGTGCTTGTCGTACTGGTTAAAAAGATTGATTTCAAGGGAATTCCCGGCGATTTTCAGCCCTCGCTTGGAAATGAACGCCTTCATTTTCTCGTAATGGTCATCCATCTCGTCGTATCCGTCGCGGTGGATGACCAAATATTTTCTGGCGCAATATTGAGGCTCTAACTTCCGGAATATGCCTGAATCACCTTCCATCGGGAAGGTTGACAGGATCCCGTTGTTCAAGTAAGTGTGATAATTACCAGCGATCAAGTTATCCGCCGACACGATGGAGATGATATGGCAGAACGGCAGCCATTCCTGATGGCAGTTGACGTTGCGCATTTGCTGCTGCACCTTGCTTCCGAGTTTGGGGTCGCCGCTTTCCATGATCGAATCGGTAAGCAGCACCCAGTAAGAGGGCGTTTGTACAAGCTCAATCGTTTCCTCGTTCTTAAACTGATCGAACTGTTGCCCCAGCACCCTCAGCTTGTTGGATAGATGCTTCAGATAGTCGATCTGCCGGTCGATCTCCTTTTGTTTGCCGGAAATGAGCTCGCGAATGTTGATCAGACTATCGGCCGCCAGGAGGGTCGTAATCTGCTCGATTGATATGTCCATCGCTCTCAGCATGCGGATCGTGATGAGCAGGTCGAACTGCTCAAGATCATAATAGCGATACTTGTTGGTATCCCGATTGCGTGGAAGCAGCAGTCCGATCTTGTCGTAATAGCGCAGAGTGTCGACCGGGATATCAAGAATCTTGGAGGCTTCGCCGATTGTAAATTTCAGTTTCAGTGGGGGTTCATTCACATTAAGTCAAGCCTCCTCTTCTGGCCTGGTTACTGAATGCCGATATTTCTTCTTCTTTTTTCTTGTCGAAAGGATAGAATGCCATGGGGATAAGACCGAGCAGTATAGAAGCTAGCGGGATCAGGCTTGTGGCGATGCGAATGCCGAGTACAGCTGTTTCGGACTGGGATGTTGCAAGCCCGTCGTAACCGAATGCTCCGATGACGCTCATGAAGATGACGGTTTGGAGGCTGGAGAAGGCGACAGTGAAGATCGCGAACAGACCGTTGAACAAACCGGTCTTGCGTACTCCGCTCGTGCGCTCGTTCTCGTCGATGATCAGCGCTCCCACCGGCGAGACCGCGGTGCGAATGTAATTAACGGTAATAACGACCAAAACGTAGGAAGCGGCGACCGCCCATATGTTGCTCGCGAAGAAAATCCCTCCGTAGCCGAGTATAGCGGGAACGGTTCCCCAGTAGACGCTTGTTTTTGTGCCGTATTTCTTTATGATGTATCCCATCACCGGCAAGAACATGAGTGCAATGACATGCGTGCCGACGTCGATCGTCGTCGTAACGGCTCCGCCCGCATTGACTACACCGTCCATATAGTACAGGTAGGGGGTGAAATAAAACCCGATCGGGCCGGCGGTGATGATGGAATACAGAACAAACGTAATGAACTGGCGGGATTTGATGATCTCCCAAGACTGGCTCCATAGCTCATTCATCGCGAATTGCTGACCTTCCAGCGACTCGTACATCTTCGCATCGTCCTTCAGTCCCCGGAGCGCCAGGGTGAAGAACACCGTCTCCACCAGAATGACTGCAGAGAAGACGGGGATAATCACCTCGCGCTTCCCGTCTCCGACGAGAAGCAAGGTCGGGATCAAGGTGATGAGAAAGGACATCGCTTGGGAGATGTAGTTCTGAACAATCCCGACATCGATGCGTTCTTCCTTGGTGGGGGCGGCGATCAACATATAAGATTGATAGGCGATACCGTAGGCGGTTGCGGCGGTATCATAAATAAACAACTCCGCCGTATAAAGAAGGAAAATCAGCCACTGGTCCCAAGAGGGACTGGACAGCATCATGAGGAAGGAGGATATAATCATGAAAGGCACGGTTACCCTCATGATATAGACGTATTTGCCGCGATTCGGACGATGCCTCAGCTTGTCGATCCAGACGCCGATCATCGGATCGTTGATCGCATTCCAGATGTTATAGATCACGTACACCCAGGCAACATATTTTGGGCTAAGGCCAATCATATCCGTGTAATACTTGATGAACACGTTATGAATGAGAACTCCCCCGACCGACAGGATCGGCCCCGGCAGCGCGAGACGCCATTTCTCTCCCAAGGTCAGACCGGAAGTGGTAAACCGAAAAGCATTTCGAACGGAGCGAGCTGCTTTTTTCACGAATCGCACTGGCCTTCCTCCTTCTGATTCAGCAGTATTGGAACCGCTTGCAAATGAACACAAGAGGGCTGTCGATCAGCCTCCGTATTCATTGTAAACCATGGAGTAACTCCAGTTTAAAGAGGGAATTTCAAAATAAAGAAAGAAAAATTAATGCAAAACGGAAGTCCGGGAATCAGCCCCACATTCCCACCAGTAATATTCCGGAGGCAATGACCACGGAGCCTAGAATTCGCTGCGTTCCCTGCTTTTCTTTAAGCAAGAGCACCCCTAACAATGTGGCGAAGATGGTCCCGGTTTCCCGTAAAGGGCCGATATGGGCCATGGGCGCTTGCTGCATGGCGAATAGAAATAGTAAATAAGAGCCGGGGTTGAGCACGGCACCGAGGAGCATCGTCCGCCAGTTGACCTTCCACTCCGCGCGAAGCTCGCCGGAGAGCAGGACCTGCGGAGTAAGACCCGCTACGAAGCCGATATTGGTGATCTCGAGGAGGGCCAAAGGCGAGATCTGCTGCAAATTCAACTTGTCGACGAATACATAGCAGGTGATGCAAGCGCCGATTCCGAGAGCCATCAGCAGCGGCTTCATCTCTTGCATCCGGACCGATACCTTCGATTTCCGGGTTCCCATCCCTGTCAGGACAAAGAATCCGGCAAGCATAAGACCGATTCCGAGCCAGCCGGCTCCGGACAGCGATTCTTTCAGGAAAATGACTCCGACCAGCGGCACCAGCAAAGTGCTGGTACCGCGCATGATCGGATAGATTTGCGAAAGGTCGCCAAGCTCATAAGTCTTGGACAGCATCCAAGAGTATAGAGCTTGCAGGACCGCGGATAGAGCCAATAGGGCGTAAGCTTCGGGTGACAAGGATTGAAGCCCCAGTTCCTGAATCAAAGAAGGCAGGAGCAATAGGGTGGGGAGCATCATGATTGACCAAAGGAAGACGCTTTTGTTCCGGCTTTTTTTGGTGAACAGATTCCAGACGGCATGGGCCATGCCGGAAGCGAGGACAAGCATTATGGGAATTAGCATTATGTTTTCATTCCATTCGTGAAGGATTGTTTATTGACCGTTCTCCGGGTGATGGGCAGGTTGTTCCATAATAGGCGTTCCGTCCTCGAGGCGAAGCCAGGTTTCGAAGCCGGGCCGGCCTTCCGTGAGCCTGATCAAGCGGGCGCCGCGGGGAAAGCCTTCCTTGCCGTAGGTATTATGGCCGCTAGCCCGTCCGTAACAGAGCGAGATACCGTACAGATTCCCCATATAGTCGTTGATATGGTCGTGTCCGCAAAACGTTCCGATGACATCACCCATTTCCAGCAATGCCGCAAACATGCCGGAATTGAGGACAGGACTGCACACCTGCTCCTGTTTATGTCCATAGCAGATTCGGGTATCCCAAACTTCCTTGTATTCGGGAAGCGGAATATGGAAAAAGGCAAGCGCAGGCAGCTTGCTCCCGTCTTTACCGTCATTGAGGCGGTCCGATTCGGCGGCGAGCCAGTGTATTTGTTCACGTCTTATCCAGTCATACCCTCCAACATTAGGGTTGGTCGAGTAGCTGCCGGAATCGAGAAAATAAAGATTGACGGCCGAATTTCCTTCCCGGTCGGCGACCTGAAGGGCATAGTTGCTTCCCTGCAGATGGTTGGGACCCGACTCGCTCACCGTATGCCGATGCTGCAGAACAACCTGCATCAATTCTTCGCGCGTAATCCGCTGTTCCGTGTCGTGATTGCCGAAGACGAAAGCCCAGGGGATTCCGCGTTCTTCTACACTCGCGACGGCTTCGCGGAAGGCTTGCTCCGGAGACTCACACTCCGGCTCTCCGGGGGCGACCTCTCCGGTATAAATGACATCTCCTGTAAACACGGCAAGATCCGGCCGCTCCGTATCCAGTACTTGTTCCATCAGTGCCCTGGTGCGCTGATCCTCTTCTTGCCCGTCTTTCCAGTGCAGGTCCGTAAACTGAACGATGGTAAAGGTCCCATCCTCCCGAAATGCCAAGCTTCGGCTCATCTTCGTATCCCCTTTCAAGATCATGTTGAGTTGTGTTTTCGTGTTGTTTTGTGTTGTTTTAAGTGATTGTATCTCTGGCTCTTCATTCCGTCAATAGAGGTGTTGAGGACAAGCAGCGCCGGTAAAATTAATTTGGTTGACAAGAGAACTTCCAAAATATACACTGGCCTTAAATATATAAAACCACATAAAAACACACGAATAACACATTTCTTTTTAGGGCTCGGAGGGTTTGAAATGTCTTTATCTCATGAAGAACGCAGGGAGACGATCCTTGCCCAACTGGGCACGGAAGGAAAGGTTCAAGTACACGCGTTGGCCGTGTCGTTCAATGTATCTACAGAGACGATTCGCAGGGACCTGGACAGGCTCGAAAAGGAAGGGAAGCTGCGCAAAGTATACGGAGGCGCCGTGCTGGCCCGTTCCGAACAAACCGAGCCCGCTTTTATAAAGCGTTCTCGTATGCACTCCGGGGAAAAACAGATGATCGGCAAGCTCGCGGCGTCGCTGATTCATGACGGGGAGACGATTCTTCTGGATAACGGGACAACCACGATTGAAATCATGAAACAGTTGAAGGATCGTTCCGATGTTACGGTGATCACGAATTCCGTCCCGATTCTCAATTTGGCGTTAAAAGAATTTAAGGGCAAGATTATCTTTACCGGTGGAGAAGTCAATGCAAAGTTTCAGGCAGCCACGGGGCCAATGGTATATGAGTTGCTGGATCAGTTCAAAGTGAACAAGGCCTTTATTTCGGCGGGAGGGATATCGATGTCCGACGGGATCACTGATTTTCATCCGGAGGAAGCCGGGGTATCCAGAAAAATGATGCAGCGAGCGGAAGAAGCTATTTTAGTCGCAGACCATTCCAAGTTTGGCGTTACCACATTTGCGAAAATATGTTCCATCGAGGACATTTCGATGATCATTACGGACGCGTCTTGTCCGCAGGAATGGCTGGATACGCTGCAGCGCCTGGACGTGGAAGTCTTAACGGGGAAAAGTCCCAAGAGGAGGAAGAACCAATGAAGATCCATTTTCTTGGAACGGCGGCCGCGGAAGGATTCCCCAACCCTTTCTGCCGTTGTGAAACCTGCCGCAAGGCGAGATCGGCCGGAGGGAAAAATATTCGAACGAGAAGCTCCATACTAATCGACGGCGTGACCAAGGTGGATTATTCCGCGGATTCCCACATGCAGGCGCTTCGCGACCAGATCGATATGGCGGCAATCGAGCATCTTTTGTTCACGCATACGCATTATGATCATTTTCAGCCTTGGGAACTTTACAACCGGACTGAGGGATATGCGCTCGGCATTGATCATCCTTTACATATTTACGGCAATGATGCGGCCATTAACCAGAGCTTGATTACGCTGGGGCCGGCCGCAGGAGACAGATTGGCTTTTCACCTTTTGCGCCCGTTCGAGAGCATCACATTGGGCGATATGCGGGTTACTCCTTTGCTTGCAAACCATGACCCTATGGAAACTTGTCTGCTGTTCTTTATTGAAAAAGGGGGCAAGACGCTGTTTTACGGTCATGATACCGGGTGGCTGCCTGACGATACCTGGAAATGGCTTGAAGGCAAGGACATCGATATGGCGATCCTGGATTGTACGCACAGCTACACGAAGAATGACCGGAATCCAAACCATATGGGGATCGAGACCGTCCTGGAGGTTCAGCGCGTATTGCGGGAACAAAGTATACTTCAGAGCAACTCCCTTGTTTATGTAACTCATATTACGCATAATTCCGGTTTTCTGCATGAGGATTTCGAAAGCGTTTTCGAGCCACACGGTATTAAGGTAGCTTATGACAGCCTGATCGTGGACCTGTGACCCGGCGGGGATTTGGAAGAAATCTGTGGTAAAGAGGCGAATGCATCATGGAGAAAAAGCTGAAATTTCGTGAGGATGGAACGTTTGTCATTGTGCAGTTTTCGGATATGGAATTTATCGATGAAGAGGATCAGGACCCGGAGACGCCGCTGCTCGATGCTGTGACTAAGGAGACGATGGAGCGGATTATTTCGCTGGAACAGCCGGACCTTGTCGTGTTTGACGGCGATTTGACGGCAAGCAGTTAGGCATTCCTGCCTTCGAAGATCCGTTCCTTTCCACTCAGATTTTGTGGGTTCGTCAGGATTGGCTGAAGAATCTGGGATTGGATGCACCGAAGACCATGGATGAGCTTGAGAAAGTCGCTCAAGCCTTTACGCACAACGACCCGGATCAAAACGGCAAGAATGATACTTACGGAATCGCCCTGCAAAAGAACCTGTTCTTCTGGGGTTTTGATCTTAGAGGCTTCTTCAACGGATTCGGCGCCTACCCTTCTGTAGGTGACAACCAATCCGCCTGGATTAAAGGCAGCGACGACAAACTGATCCCAGGGCTCATTCAGCCGGAAGTGAAGACGGCGCTCGGGAAGCTTCAGCAATGGTATAAAGACGGAATTCTCGACAAAGAGTTTGCGCTGAAAGACGAGAATAAAGCGGTCGAGGATCTGATCGCAGGCAAAGTAGGGATTTCTTATGGCGAATGGTGGTATCCGAACTGGCCGCTGAACTCCAGCGTCGACAAGGACCCGAAAGCCGATTGGATCGCGCTCCAGCTTCCAGGGGTGGATGGACCGGCGAAATCGCTCGTTCCGAAAATCCGCAGCAACAAAATCTTCGTCGTAAACAAGAAAGCGAAGAACCCGGAAGCGGCGATTAAGATGCTGAATTTCTACATCGAGGTCGGCAAGAAGGAATACAAGGATAAGAACAAAGCGGCAGATGGCTATGTATACAATTGGTTCAACCCGAGAATTGCCAATCCGGCCGATATTGATACGATTTACACGGAAGTGAACAAGGCGCTCGAAGCAAATCAGGAAGAGATCACGATCAACGATGCTAACTATAAGACCGTTGCCGATACTTTCAAAGCGACTAAAGACTACATGGCAGGCGACACAACGAATGCAACCAAAGGCATCAACTGGGGACTGTATTATAGCCGGGCTGCTAAAGACGGCGGCTGGGGCTTGACTAAACAAATCAAGGAAAGTGATCAATTCGTATATAACGAGTTCTACGGTCTGCCTACACCAACTATCGTTGAAAAAGGCGGCCAGTTGGATAAGTTGATGCAGGAGTCCTTCACCAAGATCATCATGGGTGGTTCTCTGGATGAATTCGATAAGTTCGTAGACAGCTGGAAGGCGCTCGGCGGTAATCAAATTATCGACGAGGTCAACGAACGGTATAACACCGAGGCTACAAAATAATTGATAGAGCCAAAAGTGGTGAGGTGAGTCGATACAGTCGGCGCACCTCCCATTTTTAAAGGAGCAAGTTGGTGAGGAGGATCATCCATGAAATCACTGAAGAAGGAATTACCGCTTCATATCATGCTAATACCGGGCGTTATCGTTACATTGATTTATGCATACGGCCCTATGGCCGGTCTCGTGATGGCTTTTCAACAATTCGAGCCGTTATCCGGTTTTTTCAAATCCGAATTTGTCGGATGGGATAACTTCAACTATGTGTTTCATCTGCCGGATTTCAAACAAGTTCTTTGGAATACGCTAGTTATCGCCATTACCAAAATGGTGTTATCTTTGCTCGTCCCTCTCATTCTGGCTTTATTGCTTAACGAGATTACCAGAAAGTGGTTTGCGGGCTTTATTCAATCGGCTATTTTTCTACCTTTCTTTCTTTCCTGGACCGTACTCGGAGGCGTTATCATCGAATTGTTCTCTTTGAGCGGCCCGATCAACGGCTTAATCGCTTCCTTGGGTATGGAGCCTATTATGTTCATGCTTGATAACAGCTGGTTCAGAGGCATTATTATCGGGTCGGATGTCTGGAAGGGCATGGGCTACAACATGATCATCATGCTGGCCGCGATTACGGGGATCAACTCCACGCTCTATGAAGCGGCTGAAGTGGATGGAGCTGGTAAATGGAAGCAAGTGCTGCATATCACGCTTCCGGGCATATCGCCGATCATTATTTTGCTGGCTGTATTGGGTCTGGGCGGCATTCTCAATGCGGGTTTTGAACAAATCCTTATGATGTACAATCCGACGGTGTATGAAGGTGCGGACATTATTGATACCTTTGTCTACCGGTTAGGGATGTTCAGCCAACAATTCGGACCTGCGGCGGCCGTGGGGCTCTTTAAATCGGTTATCTCTTTGTTCATGGTATCAATAACCTATTATGCCGCTTACAAATTCAACGATTACCGCATCTTTTAAGGAGGTGGAGAAGTGTTACGGAAACAAACCTTAAGCAGAAAGTTATTTGTCGTATTCAACGCAATCTTCTTAACTTGTATTAGTTTACTGGGTATCATCCCGTTTATTCACTTACTCTCCATCTCGCTTAGTTCGAATACGGCGGCCATGGCCGGGGAAGTCAAGCTGTGGCCCGTCGGATTCACCTGGGATGCGTATGCTTATTTGGGAGAGAAGGTAGAGTTCTTTCGCTCCTTGGGAGTTTCGGTAAAACGGGTAGTGCTCGGTTCACTTGTAAACATGTTCCTGGTTTTTATTACCGCGTTTCCACTCTCCAAATCGAATGATCAGTTTAAATTCAGAACGGTGTACGTATGGATCTTTGCGATTACTATGTTCTTTGGGGGAGGCTTAATTCCTACCTATATCATTGTAAAAAATACCGGTTTGATGGATTCGATCTGGGCGCTTATTCTGCCGGGCGCATTGAATGTATGGAATATGGTCCTGATGCTGAATTTCTTCAGAAACATTCCGAAAGAACTGGACGAAGCTGCCACTATCGATGGCGCCGGCCACTGGCGGGTGCTCTGGCAAATCTATTTGCCGGTTTCCCTTCCATCGATAGCAACGATCGGCTTGTTCACCATTGTCGGACATTGGAACGCCTGGTTTGACGGAATTCTATATTTGAATTCGCCGGAGAAATATCCGCTCCAGACCTATCTCTCCACCTTGATCATGTCCTTGAATGCCCAAATGTCATCGATGTCCGTGGAACAGCTCAAGGTGATGGAGAACCTGAGCGAGAAGACCATTCGTACGGCGCAGATCTTTATGGGTGCACTGCCGATCATGGTCGTGTATCCGTTCTTGCAGAAGTATTTTGTTAAAGGGATGACGGTTGGGAGTGTTAAAGAATAGAAACGCCGAGTTTTCCATCCAAAAAAGTCACATACAAAGGAGCAGAGTGGGATGAAGAAAGTCACTGTCGCGTTAATTGGAGCAGGTCTGCGGGGGATTAACTATGCCGAATATGCAATTCAGCACCCGATGAGCTTCATTTTGTAGCCGTTGCCGAGCCGAATGCGGACCGGAGAAATCAATTTAAGGCAAGACATAAACTGGCGGATGAGGCGTGCTTTGCCCATTGGGATGATTTCCTTGCCTCCCCTAAAGTAGCGGATGCGGTATTCATCTGCACCCAGGACAACCAGCATTTTGAGCCGACGATGAAGGCTCTTGCAGCGGGATACCATGTTCTGTTGGAGAAACCGATGTCTCCCGATGCCAAGGAATGCGTGCTGATGGGAGAATTGGCCGCGACCGCAAACCGGGTCTTTTCGATCTGCCATGTATTGAGATATACGAACTTCTTCTCCACGATCAAGGAGCTCCTTGAAAATGGCGCGATTGGACAGTTAATGTCCATTCAACATAATGAGAACGTCGGATACTGGCATCAAGCCCACAGCTTTGTAAGGGGCAACTGGCGAAGAAAGGATGAATCCAGTCCGATGATTCTTGCGAAGTCTTGTCATGATCTGGACATTCTTTCCTGGCTGACCGATTCGGACTGCGTCCGGGTGTCATCCTTCGGCTCATTGTCTCATTTCAAAGCCAGCGAGGCACCGGAAGGAGCGCCGCTGCGTTGTACGGACGGATGTCCGGTGGCCGATACCTGTCTCTATTATGCCCCTGCTCAATATTTGACGGAAAATACGGATTGGCCTACATCGGCAATTAGCGATGACCTGAGCTATGAGGCACGCCTGAAGGCTCTGCAGGAAGGGCCTTATGGAAGATGCGTTTACCACTGCGATAATGATGTCGTGGATCACCAAGTGGTAAATCTGGAATTCGCTAATTCCGTTACTATAGCATTTACGATGAGCGCATTTACGAAGGACGTTAGCCGTACCATCAAGCTGATGGGGACCCAAGGCGAAATTCGTGGAGCGATGGAGAAAAATGAGATCGAAGTGCTTCATTTTGGAAGCGGCAAGGTGGAGAGAATCTCGTTCGAGAATCCGGGAGGTCACGTCGGCCACGGTGGAGGCGATATGGGATTGATCAAGGACTTCGTCAAATTGGTTCGTGCCGACGGGAAGCTGCAGGGCCGCACATCGGCTAATCATTCCGTACAGAGTCACTTGATGGCATTTGCGGCGGAGCAGTCCAGAGTGGAAGGCAAAGTCATCGTTATGGATGATTTTGTGCAAAGCATCCTGATCAAGGAAAACGAATAATCTTTATAAGCGATCGTAAAAATTCACGAGGTGGAGGGCACATGGCAACTTTTCATTTCTCAGGACCCACATTTTATTACAATGATCAGCCTACGAGAATTATTTCTGGCGCGATCCATTATTTCCGAATCGTGCCGGAGTACTGGCGGGATCGTCTTTTAAAGTTGAAGGCATGCGGCTGCAACACAGTTGAAACCTATGTGGCATGGAATCTGCACGAGCCCCAAAAAGGGGAATTCTGTTTCGAGGGTATGGCGGATATTGTCCGGTTTATTGAGCTGGCAGGAGAATTGGGGTTGCATGTGATGGTTCGTCCTTCACCCTATATTTGCGCGGAATGGGAATTCGGAGGTATGCCGTCCTGGTTGCTGGCCGATCCGGGTATGCGTCTACGCTGCTATCATCCGCCTTTCCTGGAGCATGTGGATGCCTATTATGACGTATTACTTCCCAAATTAAAGCCGCTGCTATGCACGAATGGCGGACCGATCATTGCCATGCAAATTGAAAATGAGTATGGAAGCTACGGCAATGACAAGCGTTATTTGAATCATTTAAAAGAAAGCATGACCTCCCGCGGAATGGATGTCCTGTTATTTACCTCCGATGGTGCCGAAGATTCGATGCTGCAAGGGGGAATGGTTCCCGGCGCCTTGGCGACCGTAAACTTTGGGTCCCGGACGAAAGAAGCTTTCGATAAGCTGCGGGAGTACCAGCCCGATGCGCCGGTCATGTGCATGGAATATTGGGATGAATGGTTCGATCACTGGAGCGATGAGCATCATACGCGTTCCGCCGGGGACGCAGCCCATGTATTGGATGAAATCCTGAGCGAAAATGGATCGGTTAATTTTTACATGTTCCATGGGGGAACGAACTTTGGCTTCTATAACGGGGCCAACGCCCACACCGTTGACGGCTATGAGCCGACGATCACCAGCTACGACTATGATGCGCCGTTGAACGAAGCGGGGGAACCGACCGAGAAATATTTTGCCATTCGTGAAGTCATCTCAAAATATGTGGAACTTGGGCCTTGCGAGCTGCCGGCTCCGATCCCTAAAAGGGCTTACGGCAGACTGGAGCTGAAAGAGCTTGCTCCGCTATCGGCTCAATTGGATGCCATCTCTACGCCGATACATTCAGCATATCCTGAAACGATGGAGATGCTGGGACAAGATTACGGATTCATTCATTATAATACGTTCATTACGGGGCCTCGTCCTAAAGATGAATTTGTCATTCAGAATTTACGCGACCGGGCGCAGGTGTTCCTGAACGGAAAACTGGCCGCTACGCTGGATCGCAGGGATTCGGAAACGAAACTGGAGTTTGATGTGCCGAGCGAAGGCTTGCAAGTCAGCATTCTGGTTGAGAATATGGGCCGCATCAATTATGGCCCTTTTATGAGAGAGTATAAAGGGATTACCGAAGGAGTCCGTTTCGGGCGGCAGTTCCTGTCGGAATGGACGACATATATGCTTCCGTTAACCGATTTGACGGGGTTGAAGTTTGAAGACTTCGGCGCTCTCTCCGAACAATCGGAGCCCAGCTTCTACCGGGGGACTCTGACCGTGGTTGAGCCGTGCGATACGTTCCTGAGTTTTGATGGCTGGACCAAAGGCGTCGTGTTCATCAATGGATATAATCTTGGGCGCTATTGGAACCTCGGACCGCAGAAAACGATGTATGTCCCGGGTCCTTTGTTGAAGCAAGGCGCCAACGAAATCATCATCTTGGAATTGCACGGAACTTCCGATGCGGCGGTCACTTTCCTGGATCAGCCTGATTTAGGATAGTCCATAGCTGTTATCAAGAAGAAGCCGGATCCGGCACTGGATCCGGCTTTAATTTTAATTAGTTGCCTGGAGAGGATGAGAACGATGGAACGAAAAAATAAGGCCATTTCAGGACTGCGGTTTGACAGCAAAGCGGATTTGCAAGCGGTAGTACACGAGACGTTGAAGCCTTTGGAATCGCATTTCACGGCCGGACGCGCAGGTCTCAAGTTGGGAAATACGGCGGCGATTCATAATGAAGCGATTGCGTTAATGGAGGCCTTTGCCCGCCCGCTTTGGGGGTTGGTTCCCCATGCTTGCGGCGGAGGCGAATCGGATTTATGGCCTTTATTTCTGGAAGGCATCATCCATGGAACCGACCCGGCGCATGAGGAGTACTGGGGAGACTTTCATACGAAGGACCAAAGGATGGTGGAGCAGGCGATCCTTGGCCTCGGCCTGGCCTTGGCCCCTCATAAGCTCTGGGATCCGCTGAGCGAGCAGCAGAAGCAACATTTATATACATGGTTAAACCAGATTAATCTTGTGGATCACTCCAACCCGAATAACTGGCTGATGTTCACCGTGCTCGTCAACGTCGGATTCAAGAAGGCGGGTCTGCCTTTCGATCAGGCCATTATGGACGAATACCTGGAGCTTATCGATACGTACTATTTGGACGATGGCTGGTATTCGGACGGGATTACCGATCAACGGGATTATTACATTCCGTTTGCGATGCACTACTATACCTTGATTTATGCACAGCTAATGAAAGAAGACGACCCGGAGCGGGCCCGGATATACCGGGAAAGGGCCAGCAAGTTTGCCCAAAGCTTTATATACTGGTTTGCCGAGGACGGAAGCAGTCTTCCCTTTGGGCGCAGCCTGACTTACCGGTTTGCCCAGGCCTCCTTTTGGTCGGCGCTCGTGTATGCCGGAGTGGAACCCTTTTCGCTGGGCGTGATGAAGGGGATTATCTTGCGGCATCTTAGATGGTGGTTTGAACAGCCCATTTTTATGTCGGATGGCTTGCTCAGCATCGGATACGCATATCCAAATCTGCTGATGAGCGAAAGCTACAATGCTCCTGGTTCGCCATACTGGGCCTATAAAACGTTTCTGATCCTGGCCTTGCCGGAGGAGCATCCATTTTGGTCCGCGGAAGAAGAGCCGCTGCCATCTTTACAACCGGTGGTCGCCCAGCCTTGTGCCCGTATGGTGCTGTGCCGCCCCGAAGGAGACGGCCATGTCACCGCTTTAGCTTCCGGGCAAATGGCGAACTTCGAAATGGCCCACAGCGCGGCGAAATACTCCAAATTCGCGTATTCTTCGAGATTTGGATTCAGCGTGCCTAAGGGCTATTTCGGACTCGGCGAAGGGGCACATGATTCCACGCTGGCGTTATGCGAGCGGGATGGACATTATCGGGTGCGGCGCTTTTGCGAGGAGTTCCAAATTGAAGACACATTTGTCTACTCCCGCTGGCTTCCTTGGAAGGACGTGGAGGTGCGGACGTGGCTGGTACCGGCCGGTCTTTGGCATGTGCGTATCCACCGGATCGTGACTGCCCGCTTGTTGGATGCGGCGGAGGGCGGATTCGCCATCGGAAGACCTGCCGATTTCTCCATAGCGGAAGAAACGGCCGTCAACGTATCTACAGGGAATTCTTTCATCTCGCTGCCATGGGGCATCAGCGGGATCAGCGGTTTGGAAGGGTTCGCGGAAGCGGTAATTATTTTCCCGGAGGCAAATACAAATCTCCTTAAGCCGAGAACATTGATTCCGACTTTGACTGCCCAACTGGATCCGGGAGAGCATTGGCTCGTATCTGCTGTGTTCGGAGCGGCCCATACCGAGGCGAATACGAAGCTGTTAAGCTGTCCTCCGCAAGTCAAGCGGGACGCGGAAGGGCGATGGATCGTGACGAGCGCGGATGCCAAACAGGAATTTGCCCGTTTGGATGTTTTGAACTTTATCCGGCAGGGAGATGAGTGTTGATGTGGAAGCAGGCGATAGAAGATGCGCTTCAAAAATTACAACGGAATATCGCGAACCATCCGGGGCAGCTTCCTCATATTACGGAACGCACCGGGAGTCTGAGCTACGAATGGGACGGCAACTGGGACTGGATTGAAGGCTTCTACATCGGCATGATGTGGCTGGCTTACGAGTATAAAAGAGAGCCGGTGTACAGAGAAGCAGCGGAGTCTTATCTGGCCAACTTTCAGGACCGACTGGATCGGTATGTTGCCTTGGATCATCATGACATCGGCTTCTTGTATTCCTTATCCGCGGTAGCCCAGTGGCGGGTAACGGGAAGCGAGGAGGCTAAGGAGCTTGCCTTGCGGGCCGCCGATCTTCTGGTCGGACGCTTCCGGCCGCAGATTGGCATCATCCAGGCATGGGGCAAGGAAGGGGACCCGGAAAACGGAGGGCGGATGATCATCGATTGTCTGCTGAACCTTCCGCTTCTGTTTTGGGCGCACGAGCAGACAGGAAAATCCGAATATTATGACATCGCTATGAAGCATGCCTTGATGAGCCAGAAGTTTCTGGTCCGCGGGGACGGATCCTCCTATCATACCTTCTACTTCAATCCGGAGAACGGGCATGCGCTTCGCGGCGGAACCCATCAGGGCTATCAAGACGGGTCCACCTGGACGCGGGGGCAGGCCTGGGGAATCTACGGCTTCGCTCTGGCCTACCGCTATACGGGGTATCCGGCTTTTTTGGAAACCTCAAAAAAGATGGCAAGGTATTTTATTAAACATCTTCCCGAAGATGCTGTTGTGTACTGGGATTTCGATGTCCCGGTTGAAGAAGGTACGCCGCGGGACAGCTCGGCTTCGGCCATCGTTGCCTGCGGTCTCTTGGAACTGCTGAAACTGACGGAGGAAGATGACCCGGAACGGGAATGGTTCGCACACGTGCTGAATCGCAGTATGAAATCGCTGGCCGGTAAATATGCCGCGACGGACCTTCCGGATGCCGAAGGGCTGCTGAAGCATGGTTCTTACCATGTCCGCGGGGATCGCGCGCCGGATGACTTTATGATCTGGGGAGACTATTTCTATCTGGAAGCGCTGGTTCGGCTGGAAAAAGGGATACAAGGATATTGGTAGACGGAAAGGCACGGCCCCGACGCCGCAAGTTCCATTAAAAGCCAAAAAAATGGGTTATAACAAAAATTATTGTACCTTTTCATAGGATTCTTTTGTTCGATAGAATGGAAGTGTCTACCATATACTCTAATTTATTGAGGGAGGGTATTTATGAAAAGGTTTAGGCAAAGGGTGCTGTGTTTGGTTTTGGCGGCGGTCTTGACGGTTAGCTTAGGTCTATTGCCGACAGCGAAGGTGCAGGCGGACGGGGAAGCGACGCAAGCAGGAACCACAATTACATCCATGACCTACTTTTCGGCAGCAGACGGGCCTGTCATCTCTAAATCGGGGGTCGGACAAGCCAGCTACGGGTTTGTAATGCCTGTTTTTAACGGGGGCTCGGCTACCTGGCAAGATGTCTCCGGCGATTTGGGCGTAAAAGTTAAGGTCAATGGCAGTTGGATCGATATCGATAGTGCCGGCGGATATATTTATAACCAAAACTGGGGGCATTGGAGTGACGGCGGCGTGAACGGCTTCTGGTTCACTCTTTCCGCTACGACGGAGATTCAGCTGTACTCCAAGGCAAACGGCGGCGTTACACTGGACTATCATCTTGTTTTTCAAAACTTGAATAAAACGACCATCAGCGCGATGACGCCGACACAAGGGCCGCAGATTACCGCGGGCTTTACGGGCGGTGCAGGCTTTACTTATCCGATTTTCAACAATGATCCGGCAATCACTTATGCAGCCGTTGCGGATGATTTGAAGGTGTACGTAAAACCCGTAAACAGCAGCACGTGGATCGATATCGACAATAATGCGGCCAGCGGCTGGATCTATGACAGCAACTTCGGCCAATTCACCGACGGCGGCGGAGGCTACTGGTTTACGGTAACTGAGTCCATTAATGTAAAGTTGCAATCCAAAACTTCTTCGGCCAATGTAGTCTATACGATTACCTTTAATGAGCCGGTAAGAAATTCGTACACTTTAACCCCTTATGAAGGAACGACCTACACGGCAAATGAAAGCGGCTCCATCGGATTCCCCCTGCCTAAAATAGACGGAGGCGCGGCTATAGGCTCCGAGCTGGGCAAGTTCGTCTACCAGATTAATATCAACGGCCAATGGGTTGATTTGAGCAATTCCGGCCAGAGCGGATTCATCTATTCCGGGAACGGCTACAACAATATGTCGGCTGCCAACCAGTGGGGATATTGGGCCGATTATATCTATGGGCTTTGGTTCCAGCCGATCCAGGAGGACATGCAGATACGGATCGGCTATCCTTTGAACGGGCAGGCCGGCGGAAATGTCGGCAGCAATTTTGTCTACTATACCTTTATAGGCAATCCGAACGCCCCTCGCCCGGACGAGACGGATCATGAAGATATTCCAATCGGAACTCCAAGCAACCCGGCCATCGAAGGCATGACGCTTGCCTGGCAGGATGAGTTTAACGGATCCCAGCTAGATACTAGTAAATGGAACTATGAGACGGGTTATTATATCAACGATGACCCCAACAGCTGGGGTTGGGGCAATGCGGAACTCGAGCATTATACCAATAGCTCTCAAAACGTATTTTTGCAGGACGGTGTTCTGAATATCAGAGCCCTGAACGATCCCAAGACGTTCCCGCAGGATCCAACGCGGGTTGCACAGTATTCCTCAGGCAAAATTAATACCAAGGATCATTTTTCCTTCCAGTACGGAAGAGTGGATTTTAGAGCCAAGCTGCCTACAGGCAACGGTGTCTGGCCGGCGCTTTGGATGCTTCCCGAAGATGCGGTTTATGGCGCCTGGGCGGCTTCCGGCGAGATTGACGTGATGGAAGCGAAAGGGCGCTTGCCCGGCACGACCAGCGGGGCGGTGCATTTTGGCGGCCAATGGCCGGTGAACAGATATATTGCGGGCGAGTATCACTTCCCTCAAGGGCAGACGTTTGCAAATGACTTCCATGTCTATACCTTGATCTGGGAAGAGGATACCTTCAAATGGTATGTGGACGGTAAGTTCTTCTTCAAGGTTACGAGAGATCAATGGTATTCCGTTGCGGCACCGAACAATCCGAACGCTCCATTTGATCAGCCTTTCTACATTATTATGAACCTGGCGATCGGCGGACATTTTGACGGCGGCCTGGCTCCGGATCCATCGGATATCCCGGCAACCATGCAGGTGGACTATGTGCGCGTGTATAATCCGGGCTCAACGGGCGGCGAGAATCCGGGAAATGTTCCCGTTACCGGCGTGACCCTGGATCAAGCATCTGCACAGATTGAAGTTGACCAGCAGGTGCAGTTAAATGCCTCTGTTACGCCGGCCAATGCTACCAACAAGCAGGTCAACTGGACCGTTTCCAACGCCGGTATTGCTTCCGTGAATCAGCAGGGAAAGGTGACCGGGCTGGCTCCTGGCACGGCCACCGTAACGGCTACCACCGTTGACGGCAACAAAGCAGCCTCCGCTACCATCACCGTTGTGCCGAAGGCTCCCGCCGTGATCATCATCGGCGATGAGGTACGCGGACTGAAGAAAACGGGCGATAACCTGTTGTTTTACGTAAACGGCGCTACCTTTGCGGACTTGCACTACAAAATAAACAACGGCGTACAGATGAACGTAGCGATGACTCCGGCAGGGAATGGCAACTATACCTATCCCGTAAATAATCTGCAAGCCGGGGATACTGTCGAATATTTCTTTACCTATAATCCGGGACAAGGCGCATTGGATACCCCGCCGCTAACGTATATTCATGGAGTAACTCAATAAACGAAGGATCGGTGATTTTTGGATAAGGGGATTCGATCCGGATAAGATGGTTAGTTCAAACGGCGGTTTGACCTCAGGGCGTCATTGAGGGCAAGTCGCCGTTTTGGTTTACAAATGTTTACATAAACAGGGTCCTCCAATAATACTCCCGTGCCAGAATAAGGGTGTTGTACTACTCTTTAGCCTATGGGAGGGAAATCATGAAGAGAATCGCTGGAACCGGGGCCAAATGGCTGCGGTCGGGAATTGCGCTGTCTTTGGCGTTGTCGCTTCAATTGGGATTTGGCATGGAATCGTCGTCCGTATTTGCGGAAGGACCGAGTGATCCGGCACCGCACATTGCCGCAAAGGTAATCAATGAGAATGCAGGCAAAAAAGTGCTCTTCGACAATACGCACGGGCAGACGGCAGGGGCAGCCGATTGGGTTATTGACGGCGGGTTTTCCGATTTCGGACAAGCTCTGGCCGGGGATGGCTTTGATGTGAAGGAGCTTCGCAAGTCCACTCCGATTACTTACAGCGATTTAAGCAGTTACGAGGTGTTCGTGGTAGCCGAACCGAATATTCCTTTTAAGCAAAGTGAACAGGTAGCGATGAAGCAATATGTCGAAGAAGGCGGGAGCATTTTCTTTATCGGGGATCACTACAATGCCGACCGAAACAAGAACCGTTGGGACGGCTCCGAGTCCATCAATGGCTATCGCCGGGGAGCTTGGGAGAATCCCGTGAAAGGGATGAGTACGGAGGAGAAAAACTCCGCCGCCATGCAGGGAGTCGTCAGTTCCGACTGGCTTTCCGATCATTTCGGGGTCCGGTTCCGTTATAATGCTCTGGGCGATATTACGGCCAATCACATTGTAGCGCCGGACCAGGCCTTCGGCATTACGGAAGGGGTCGCGGGAGTGGCCATGCATGCCGGTTCTACGCTGGCGATTACGGACCCGAGCAAAGCCAAAGGCATCGTTTATCTTCCAAAGACTAACGAGGCTTGGGGCAATGCGGTCGATCAGGGTGTCTATCAAGGCGGAGGCGTGGCGGAAGGACCGTATGTGGCAGTCTCCAAAGTGGGACTCGGCAAGGCGGCCTTCATCGGCGATTCCTCACCTGTGGAGGACGCTACTCCTAAATATTTGCGGGAGGAAACCGGGGCCAAAAAGACGACCTATGACGGCTTCAAAGAACAAGACGATGCGACGCTGCTTGTGAATCTGGTGAACTGGTTAGCGGAGCAGGAAAATTATACGAGTCTGAATCAAGTGGAGAACTTGCAGCTCGACGAGGAGACGAAGCTGCTTCCTTTCGAAGCTCCCGAGGCGTCCACCGAACCCCAGTCCGAGCCTTGGTCTACGCCGGCGGCGGGATATAAGTGGTGGGATCCGACTACGTTCAAACCGGGCTCTTATGGGGGGCAAACGGCGAGCGCGAGCCCAACTTACAATTTTGTGCACCAGGCGACTCTGCCTAATGCGCAGGATTTTCAGATTCGCGTCGTTATCGATAACCTGCCCGCCAATTCGAGCGTATCGGGATTCAGCACCGGCATCTATTTGACCGGAGGAACCCAAGTGGCGAAGGTAAGAAAGGCGGACGGAACGTGGCCGGCCGACTATGGATATGGGGAAACGTTCACCGTGAATTCGAACAGCCAGGGACGGGCGACGAAGGATTTGGCGGTCCGGATCAAGCCAGGGACAAGCGGGGCGGCAAACCTCCGTTTGAGGCAAAACGGCAATAATCTGCTTACGAAGCCAGTGACTTTGGCAAATGTGCCCGCAGAGCCGCTGCCGGACGAAGGGAATGCCGTGCCAGCCCTGACTACGATTGCCGAAGGACGGAACAAGCCGGAGGGAAGCGTGGTTACTTTGCAGGGGACGGTCACAACCGAGCCGGGAATTTTCGGCGGACAGACCTTTTATATGCAGGATGACACGGGCGGTATCTATGTATATCAAAATACCGAAGGCTTCCATCAAGGGGATGTTGTGAAGATTACCGCAACAACGGCCCTGTATAATACGGAGCTTGAATTGACGAACCCGGTATCCATTGAGAAAACCGGGACATCGGCTACGCCTGAGCCGCAAACGGCGTCGTCCTTAAACGGCGATAATCAAGGCAGGCTGATCGAACTCCGCCAGGCTAAAATATCGAATATTGTGACGGCGGCCCCGGCGGGTTCATTTGAATTCGATGCGATTGGCGAAGACGGAACCCGTAATCATGTTCGCGTAGACGCCAGAACCGGTATCAAATTGGCCGATTTTCCTTATCAGGAAGGGCAGGTCGTAAATGTGCAAGGCGTTTCCTCCATTTTTAAGGGGATCTATCAATTGAAGGTCCGGGGGCTTGGCGATATTTCGGCTTCCCCGGTCACTGCTCCGCCGGTAACGACGGCTGTGCTATCCGAAACGCCTAACGGGAACGGTTGGTTTAACCGGAGCGTAACTGTTACTTTGACGACTTCGAATCCTCTGGGGACAGGTAAGGTTTCCACGAAATACGCAGTGAATGAGGGGCCTGAGATGGAGTATACGGGGCTGTTCACTGTTGAGACGGAAGGAACCAACGTCATTCGTTATTACTCCGTAAGCAGCAGCGGTGCCGCTGAAACAGCGAAGTCTATCGAAGCGAAGCTGGACATGACGGCCCCGACGGTAACCTTGACTCAATCAGGAAAAAGCGTGGGGGATGTTTGGGAATCGGATATGCTAAAGTTCGAGCTTCATAGCTTGGATAGCGGTTCCGGAATAACCGTACAGAAACTGTCGATAGACGGGCAAGAGGTTGAAATCGGTCAGCCGATCAGCGCGAAGGACCTTGGCTTGGGCGGACACACTGTACAGTATAGGGTGGAAGATGCGGCGGGTAATCAATCCCGCGATCAGTTCGCATTTCAGGTGAAGAAGTCCCTTGCCGCAGGAGCGCCGGGCACACCTGTTCTATCGGACAACAATGGACATGATACCGGACTCCGGGACGGAAATTATACGATCTCCATGAATATGTGGTGGGGAAATAACGGGTCGGAGTTTAAGCTGTATGAGAACGACATCCTGATTCAGACGATCTCACTCACAGACGCCAGTCCTTCGGCTCAATCCCTGACTGTCGATATCGCCGGAAAATCAAACGGAGTGTATACCTATGTCGGCGAACTGAGCAATTCCCAAGGAGTCACGAGGTCGCAACCGCATGTCGTTGTTGTCTCGGATGCGGGTCCCGGTAAACCGGTCTTGTCCCATGATAATTGGGATGGTGACGGAAACTACCTGATCTCCATGAATATGTGGTGGGGAACTAATGGCTTCGAATATCGGCTTTACGAAAATGGGGAGCAGATCGATACGCAATCTCTTTTGGAGGCTACCCCGAATGCCCAAGGAGCCGTAACGAAAATCGAAGGAAAAACGGCGGGTACTTATGTCTATTATGCGGAAATTATAAACGCATCAGGGGTGACCAGAGGGGAGTCGATTACGGTTCAGGTGACCCGGAATTAGCATCGATCCCAATCTTATTGGTCAATGCTAAGTATGGAATTTTGAGATCGTCCAAGAAACATAAGAACACTCGAATGCAAACTGGGGCCGAACTTTATCGGCCCCAGTTTTATTTATATTCGTAGTCTATCGATGTGAAATTATGAGAGACTTATTTCGCGCTTCTCGCCGGGTAATAATTTGTTTAATAGTATTGCTGCCATCGATGCAACCAGAATAGGCGAGCCTAGGATATATTGCACGAAAGTCGGCAAAGAGTTCAAGAAATCGGAAGGAATAAGCACTAACGCTAAGGTTAAAATCATAGGGATCGCGATGGTGTACATCTCTTTTTCGCCGATGGTCTCGTTTCTCATGACCTGCAAGCCGTTAATGGAGATAATGCCGCAGATGATGGCGAATACCCCGCCGATTACAGCCGAAGGAATTGCAGAGATCAGAGCAGCTAATTTACCGGAGCAGCCGAAGAGGACGAACCAACCTCCTACCGCGAGAAAGACCCGGCGGCTGGCAACACCGGTGATGGATATAATACCTGCATTCGTGGAATAGCCTGTAACCGGAGTGGAACCGAGTAAGGAAGAAATCAGGCAGCTGATGCCTTCTCCGATCACCCCTCGATTAATGTTCTTGTCCGTTAGCGGCTTTTCAATGACGTTACTGATCGCAAACCAAGTCCCTGTAGTTTCAGCCAGCAGCACGATATAGATGATAACCATGGTGATGATCGCAGAAATATTGAAGGAAAAGCCAAAATCAGCAAACGGAATCTGCGGCATGCTAAACCAATTGGCGTTCCCGACCGCCGAGAAATCCAAGATACCCATGAAGTCCGCGGAAATGCAGCCGACAATTAATGCGATCATTACGGAAGTGATGCGGAATAATGAACCCTTGGTGCGGAACAGAGAACCCAAGATAACGAATATAAGGAGCACGGCCCCTGAAATCAGGGCTAATAATACATTTTGACGGATTGTAGCGTCAGCGGCACCATAAATGTTATCTTGAATGGCCACCGGCAAAAGGGAAAGACCTACAACAAATATAATCGTTCCCCCTACGATCGGAGGGATAAACGATTTGACGATTTTATTGAAGATGCCGGTATAACCCAGAATAATAACTAGAACAGCACCAATGATGCTGGCACCCAACACGGAACTCCAGCCTGCTTCTCCGCCCCCGCTTGCGGCATAAATCGTGATGATGGCACCGAGCGGAACATAGGAAGGACCTTGGGCCATAGGCAGCTTCATACAGAAATAAGTCTGTACAATCGTTGCCAGACCGGCAGCAATAAACGTAGATTGAATTAAAGCACTCGACTGGTCGGCTTGTAAACCGATTAACATGGCAATCAGAAAAGGTACGACGTAGACGTCCATGGCTAATACATGCTGCAAACCCAGGATAACTGACTTGCTGAATGAAATTTTCTCATCGGGTAAGACCGTTAAATGCTGTGACTTCGCTTGTGTTTGATCTTGATTGTCTAGTTGTGGCTTCAATTCAGATGCGCCCCTCATATTTCATTATTTTTTTGTGCTCTTAGCGTGAATGGATTCTTTCGCCCTGTACCCAGACTTCAAGGATATTCTCAGGGCGAACAAGATACATCATTTTCTGAAAGACATCATGTAAATCTTCGTTCTCGTCAAAAATAGGCAATTTGGCGGTCGGTATTTTCGTATCGATAATTTGGACATCCCATGCATAGTTCTCCTCAATACGGCCGATAGGCAGGCTTAAACTTTCACCGCCGCCAGCCGTAGCAAGATAGAACGCTTCATGAATGGTAATCCGTGATCCCGGCACGCCGCGTTCCTTGGCAGGCAAGGAAGGATTGACTCCGTCTTCCAGCATTCTCGAAGAAATGACAGCTTGCCTTATATTATCGAACAGACTGGGGGAGAATCCTCCGGAGATATCAGACCCCAATCCAATCTCAACCCCCTCGGCATGGAAATGAGCAACCGGGATGACACTATTGGCAAAATACGCGTTGGATACCGGACAATGGGCAATCGCTGTTCCGGTCTCAGCAAATAATTGTACATCCTCATCATCGAGAAAATTACAATGGGCCATGACCGATTTGTCACGAAGCAGACCGAAATCATGCAGAGCAAAGGCATCATTCTTCTGGAACCGCTCTTGGACATACCCGTGAGCCCAGTCACTCTCGCTGCAATGCGATTGAACATAGGTATCGTATTTGGCTGCCAGCTCTCCTAATCCTCTTAAACCTTCGTCTGTACAGCTTGGTATGAATCTTGGAGTTACTACCGGGTACACGCCTTGTTTAGCCGATTTGGCCAAAGCTTGTACAGCCAGAATGAATTCTTCCGTATCCGCCAGTGCCGAAGAGGTATCCGCGTCGCGGTAGTATTCTGGATTCTGTGCGGGATCATCCATGACAACTTTGCCAACCAATCCGCGCTGGCCTTTACTCGCGCATATTTCAGCTAACAGAATACTGGCTTCTTTATGCACTGTTGCAAAATAAAGTGCAGTCGTTGTCCCGTTTGCGAGCAGGGTGCTAACCACATCCTCATAGACCTTCTTGGCAAATTCCAGATCCGAGAATTTGGATTCGAGCGGGAAGGTGTAAGTGTTCAGCCAATCATAGAGCGGAATGTCCAAGGCTGTTCCGGATTGAGCCCATTGCGGCGCGTGAACATGCAGATCGATGAAACCCGGCAATAAATACTGACCTTCAGCTAAGCGATGAAAGGTATCGGTCCCTTGATACGCATCCAGCAGGGGTTGAAAGTCGGGATCTTGCGGTGCAATGATTCTTTCGATCATGCCTTCCGTGTTGATACAAAAAAGATGGTCCTTCAATACTTGAATTTCCTTGGGCGATTTGCTAGAAAAGGCAGTCCCTTGGAATATTTGCATATATTTTCTCATAACTACCGCCTTAATGTTCGTATTTTCTAGATGTATTTGTTATTATAATCGGTCAAAAACGAGAAGTCTATAGAAAAAGGCGAATAATCAAAGGTGCTCAAAATGAAGTTTGAAAGGGTGTAGTAGTTGTTGGGGAGAATGATTTTGTTTTAAATATACCCAGGCGGGGTATAATAATGGTTGTGCATCATTTAATATCTAACAGCATTGAGGAGATGGGAAAATGAATAAGAATTTCCTGATAGGTATACTATCTGTAGCCATGGCGCTTGTTGTATCGGCTTGTTCTGACAATAATGCAGCTGTCACTAAGGACAATGCAGCAAATATGAATGAGGGTTCCAGCTCGCATGATCAAATGGATCATTCAGGTTCAGGTGAAGTTCCGACGGATTTGGAGGCTGCAAAGAATCCGGCTTATCCGATGGGGAGTGAGGCGGTGATTGAAGCGGATCATATGGAAGGAATGAAGGGGGCCAAGGCGACTATCACAGGCGCATATGATACAAATGTCTATATGGTTTCATATACCCCGACTACCGGTGGTGCCACAGTAAAAAATCACAAATGGGTCATCCATGAAGAAATTGAAAATGCCGGCGATCAGCCCTTCAAACCTGGAGATAAGGTTGTGTTAATGGCTAAACATATGAAAGGCATGGAAGGCGCTGACGCTGTTGTTGATTCCGTTGAACAAACAACGGTATATATGGTGGATTACACCGATACAGTCAGCGGTGAACAAGTCATAAATCATAAGTGGGTAACGGAAAAAGAACTATCTCCGGTCGAGTAAAAAAGGCGCCCGTTCCTTGCGACACATGTCCAAGGAACGGGCTTTTTGATTTTAAAATGCAGCTTGTTTTTAAATCAATCTTTAGGTTCGGGGATTGTTGATAGCTTAAGCTTCCATCTTCTGTGCCGTGTAAAGCCGGTAGTATAGGCCGCGACGGGCAATCAGTTCATCGTGCGAGCCGGATTCCGCGATGCCTTTGTCGGACACGTACATGATACGGTCGCAGTTCTTAACCGTGGACAACCGGTGCGCGATGATGAAGGAGGTCCGGCCTTTAAGCAGTTCGTTCAAGCCCTGCTGAAGCAGCCGCTCGGTCTTCGCGTCAATCGAAGAGGTGGCCTCATCCAGAATAAGAATGCGCGGGTCGGCAAGAAGCGTACGCGCGAACGAGATCAGCTGCCGCTGTCCCTGAGACAGCTTCGAGCCGCGCTCGTTGACTTCCGTTTGGTAACCATGCTCAAACTCGCGGATGAATTCGTCGGCGCATACCGTCTTCGCCGCCGCGATGATCTCTTCTTCGGTGGCATCCAATTTCCCGTAACGAATATTATCGAGAATGGTGCCTGAGAAAATGAAGCTGTCCTGCAGCATGATGCCCATTTGGCTGCGCAGGGAATTGAGTGTGACCTGCGAAATATCGTGACCGTCAATCAAGATCTTGCCGCCGGTAATATTATAGAAGCGAGAGATCAGGTTGACTACCGTCGTTTTGCCTGCGCCTGTCGGTCCTACCAAGGCAATGCTTTCCCCGGGTTTGATATCGAAGGAAAGGTTCTCAAGAATATTGTTGCCGGGATCGTAGGCGAAGGTGACGTCGTCAAACGTTACTCTCCCTTGAATCGATGGCAACTTCTTCGCGTTCGGCACATCGCTCACGGTGACCGGTTCGTCCAGCGTCTCGAAAATCCGTTCCAGATAGGCGACCGCATTGATGAAGTTATTGTACAGCTGCGACAGGTTCAGAATCGGCTGCCAGAACCGGAAAGCATAGGTACCCATGGCCAGGATGATCCCGAAGGTGATATCCTGAGGATTCAGCGCCAGCAGTCCGATAAGATAAATTAACGCGGTGACGATCGTCGCCAGATTATCAACGGTGAACGGGATCAGCGCATTATACCGCAGAGCGCGCATCCACTCCGTGCGGAAGCTGCCTGCAAGGCGCGTGAAGATTCCCTCGTTGCGCTGTTCGCGGGAGAAGATTTGCGTCACGCGGATACCGCTGATGCTCTCCTGCAAGTAGGCGTTCACATTGGAGCTCTTGTTGGATACCGCCTGCCATGCCCGCCGTTGCCGGGTCTTGATCAACAGCATGACGCCGAGGAAGACAGGAAGACCCGCCAGGATGACGAACGACAGCCGGACATCCACGGCAAACATAAAGGCCGCGATAAAGATCAAGTTCACGATTTCAAGAATAAAGTTGATAATACCGTTGGATAACACATCCGATACCGAGTTGACATAGTTGACGACCCGGATCAAAATTTTGCCCTGAGGGCGATCATCATAATATTTGAACGGCAGCTGCTGCAAGTGCTTGAACAGATCACTCCGGATGTCAAAGATAATGTCCTGCCCGACGCTCGTCATCATCCGTGAGCGGATCGTGGCCAGATAGACGCTGACCACAATAGTGACCAGCATGAGCGCCGACCAGCCGACCAGCGGGCCGACGGCTTTCGCAGGGATCGTGACGTCGATGACATGCTGCATGATCAGCGGAGCCGACAGCGAAACCGCCGCTGAAATGGCGCTAAGAATGAAGGCGATAATCATCGGTGTCTTCTGCTTCTTGATGTAGACTAACGCACGCCGGAAATGCTTGATATCAAAGGGCGATTCCAGGTTTTCGTCGATGTCGAATTTATTCCTTGCCATGCTCTGTCACCTGCCTTCCAATGCCCTCGTTCTGCAGCATAAACACTTCGTAGTAATAACCCCGTTTCGCCAACAACTCGGCATGGGTGCCTTCCTCGATCAAACGGCCTTCGTCCAGAATGAGAATCCGGTCGGCTTCCGCGGTGGTCGAGACGCGTTGGGCGATAATGATCTTGGTGCAGGGGTATTCGAGTTCACGTAAACTTTTTTGGATATGCTCCTCGGTTTCCAAATCGACGGCCGAGGTCGTGTCGTCCAGAATGAGGATCGGACGCTGAACCGCCATGGCGCGGGCGAGCGCGATACGCTGCTTCTGTCCGCCGGACAGGCCGACGCCCCGTTCCCCTACGATGGTGTCATAGCCTTCCGGCATCTTGGTAATGAAATCATGCGCTGCCGCAAGCTGGGCGTATTCGATGGTGTCCTTCTCCGGAAGGTCGGGATCGCCATAAGCGATATTCCCGTCGATCGTGTCGGAGAACAGGAGGACATCCTGAGTCGCCACGCCGATGTTACCCCGAAGCTCGTCAAGCTCCAGCTTGCGTACATCGGTGCCGTCGACCAGAACACGTCCCTGCGACACATCATAGAAGCGCGGAATCAGATTGACGAGCGTCGTCTTCCCTGATCCGGTCGAGCCCATGATGGCAACGGTTTCACCCGGATTAATTTTGAAGCTTACATCATGCAGAACCTCTACGCTGCCATATTTAAAGCTGACATGGTCAAACTCGATGCCTCCGCTGTAGCGGCGTTTGTCAACCATATTGTGCTCGTTGACGATGCCGGGACGAGCGTAATAGACTTCGATAATTTTGGTCAAGCTGGCAAAAAAACGTTGGATATCATTGATGATGATACCGATATTGCGCATCGGGTTGGAAATGGCCCAGATGAGCGAGGAGAAAGCGGCGAATTCACCGAAGGTGATCCGGCCGTTCATGACGAACAAACCGCCTGCCAGAAGCAGAATCACGTTAAACGCCTGCGCGAAGGTCTCCAGATAAGGAAAGTAATCGAGCCATACGAGCGCGGCGGTCTTGTTCGCTTTGGAGTAGTTGACGTTCTTGTCCGAGAACTTCTCCACCTCGTATTCTTCGCGTGCAAAAGCTTTGACGACACGGTTGCCCGAGATGTTCTCCTGGGTTGTGGTGTTGAGCTGGGACAGCCGTTCACGCAGATCCACGTACATAGGGCGTACGCGTTTCGCAAAGATGTAAGCTACCACAAAAATCGGCGGAGACAAAATCAACAGCCATAGCGTCAACTCGACGTCAATCGTAAAGAAGTAAATCACGGCGGCAAGGAAAATCGTGAGCGATTCGATGATCGTCTTGATAATCCACGCCATGGAGTGCCGCACCATGTCCAGATCGCCTGTCATCTTGGTCATAAGATCGCCGGTACGGTTATGATCGTAATAGTTCATGTCTTGCTCTTGAATCTTGTTGTACAGAAAAACGCGTACCCGATAGAGCATATTCTGCGAGGACCATTCGTACTGCATCGTCGTCAGGTAGGCAAGGCCCGTACGCAGCAAGGAAAAGCCGATCATGCCCAGGCAGAGCATAATGAGCAGCCCTCGCTCTTCCGTTAAATTCTGCAACGCGTTGTCATTCGCTATAAACGTATCGACAATGCGCTGGCCGATGTAAGGATTCACGATCATGAGCGAGGAGCCCACTACCGAGAGGCAAAGTGCCAGGATGTACCGCGTACGGTCTCCCTCCAGGTTCTTCCACAGCCATTTTAGTTCGAACATCTGATCACCTGTTTCTGATTGTTCTTTCATTCTTGTTGAAAAAGACTTTATGACCCAATCAACAAACTACCGTGATTATACCACTTGAGCAGGTAAGATCAACGTCTTTTTCAACATCCGGAAATGATTATATTTTTGGTATATATATTGAAAGAATTTGTGTGAAATATCGAAAATTCCAAGCGAAAATTCAGTTATAAACGGATGCCTGTCCTCAGCCGATAATAAAATAGACCCTGGCTAAAAAGTAAAATCCCACCCTTGGAGGGAAGTACATAATTGAAGACCCTAATTAGAACCTTTTTGAAGCTTATACTTCCATTTTTTCTAATAGTACTGGCTTATCTTTTCTACATAAAAACAGCCACTCTGTCGCAACCGCAACTGGATATCGTGAAGCTGGCACCCTATCCTATCTTATTGATCGGGGCTCTCGTCTCTTGGAAGTTCAACCGGAGCCGGGAGTTTTTTATACTTATCATTCTAGCGATCTGCTTGGCTGCCGTTACCTATTTGCCGGGAATACAAGGGGGATGGCCCCCTGTTCAAACCAGGGACGTTTATATCGTGATTGGTATGGTGATTCCCTTTAATATTGCCGTGTTTTCCTTCTTTAAAGAACGGGGCATCTTGAGCTTATGGGGCGGGCTGCGTATCGGAATCATCCTTCTCCAAGCATTATTGGCCGCCTGGTTGATCCGCCCGGAGCAGCAAAAATGGCTCGCGATGATCAATCAAAACTTTTTGCCGGTCAACCTGCATACCTTAACTCCTATATCGCAAGCTGCACTGCTCTTATTTCTGGCCGCAGGGATCATTCTTATTTTGAGGCAGATTCGATATAAAACCTCTCAGGATATTTCCTTCATAGGGGTGCTGTGCGCCGTATTTATCGCCGTTCACCACAATGATGCCCATTCCATGATGTATCCGGTCTTTTTCGCGGCTTCGGGCATCGTCCTAATCACATCCATCATCCAGGATTCCTACTCTATGGCTTTTTCGGATGAGCTGACCGGTTTGCCTTCCAGGCGGGCGCTTAAGCAGGATATGATGAAGCTGGGAATGAATTACGCCATGGCGATGCTCGACATCGACCACTTTAAGAAGTTTAACGATACTTATGGACATGATACCGGGGACGAGGTTTTGAAATTAGTAGCTTCTATTATTAAAGACGTGACTGGCGGCGGGAAGGCCTATCGGTATGGGGGAGAGGAATTCACTATTCTTTTCCCGGGAAAAAGCATCACGGAGGTCGTTCCGCATCTCGAGCAATTAAGAGAAAAGGTGTCCAAAAGAGCCTTTACGCTGCGAAGACCCGGCAGCCGGAAGGGGAAATCCTCCTCGAAACGCAAAAAACGCGGCTCCCGATCCGCGGGTCAAAAACAAATATACATAACGATCAGTATCGGCGTTTCCCAAAGAAGCGACAAACATAAAACACCGGATGCGGTCATGAAATCGGCGGACACGGCACTATACCGGGCCAAGAAAAAAGGTAGGAACTGCGTTAGTAAGTAGAATTGAGTCGGCTAAGAATGCGTAGCAGAGCACTCCCCTTTATAATAATCGGATGAGCAATAAGGGACTTTTTGGGCTCTATTTTTGTAAATTTCAACTTTTGAAGAGAAATAGAGGACTTTGAGGGCCTTATTTTCCGGATTAGGAGCCTAAAAGCGGATTATGCGTGAAAATAATATAAATAGAGCCCCAAAAAGACCTTATAAACGGTAGAAGGGGGGAAACTGCGGGATTAGGGTCTCAAAAGTCCGCTATTTTTCCGCGGGTAGATATATTTTGCAAGATTGATTACACGGCTAACTCATCTATATAAACATTAGTTCATCATAATAGAAACATTTGATTCGAGCAAAGGGATAGCAGATTCTAATGTCGAAAATAAGAGTGAATATGTATACGTGAATTTTATGGTGCGAATGTATAGCGCACATAAAATTACTGGGAGATTCGCACCACGCATTATCCTTTTATTGGCAACTTTTCTAGAAACGAGCCGCTATTTTAAAGGCAAAGGCTTATGTGAAGATGATTTTTGAGTTAAAGAGGCGGTATTTCACATCTTTTTCTCGGAAATCGGAGTCGCATCCCTCGCGGATGCGTGGATTGAAATTTCAACATCATTTTGTTGACGAATTAGAACTAAATGTCGCATCCCTCGCGGATGCGTGGATTGAAATGGGATCGTTGTTGTAATACTGCTCCAGCCGGAAAGTCGCATCCCTCGCGGATGCGTGGATTGAAATAAGGTGGCCGGTGCCGAGCAACTGAGAGACGCCGTCGCATCCCTCGCGGATGCGTGGATTGAAATTAGCAAGTCATCTTCTTCAAGCAGATAGGTTTTGTCGCATCCCTCGCGGATGCGTGGATTGAAATTGCCACTTGTCAGACCTCCCTACTCAAATGTAAGTCGCATCCCTCGCGGATGCGTGGATTGAAATGTAGTTTTAAGGGGGAAATACCCGTTTACACCGGAGTCGCATCCCTCGCGGATGCGTGGATTGAAATAAGTAGCAGAAGCAGCAAAAGCAGCGGAAGAAGCGTCGCATCCCTCGCGGATGCGTGGATTGAAATATCATATTGTTGAACTTTTATTGTACGTTTATACGTCGCATCCCTCGCGGATGCGTGGATTGAAATAATAAAGCGATTCGGGATATGACAACGTGGAGACGTCGCATCCCTCGCGGATGCGTGGATTGAAATATCATTCGTGGTCTTTTATATTGGCCGTTACCTGGTCGCATCCCTCGCGGATGCGTGGATTGAAATTGTTAATAGTAATAAGCCACTAAGATTAGGTATAGTCGCATCCCTCGCGGATGCGTGGATTGAAATCTGTGAGTATTGGTGTTCCTTCACTATCTTTAGGTCGCATCCCTCGCGGATGCGTGGATTGAAATATAGGGATCACAGTCAGACTAGTGACAGCCTTTAGGTCGCATCCCTCGCGGATGCGTGGATTGAAATAACGTCGTTGCCGTCAAATTTTGGAAGTTTACGCGTCGCATCCCTCGCGGATGCGTGGATTGAAATTCCAGTTTGAGAATGAAGGGGTTCGCATCCGAAGTCGCATCCCTCGCGGATGCGTGGATTGAAATTCCCCATCCTGACTCATGAGCTGCGACCGCCAGCGGTCGCATCCCTCGCGGATGCGTGGATTGAAATGATCCTGGCAAGAAGACCCGCAAGAAGAAACCCGTCGCATCCCTCGCGGATGCGTGGATTGAAATTATGAAAACAATTAACGAACTGGTAAACGTAGCACAGTCGCATCCCTCGCGGATGCGTGGATTGAAATGGTTCAGGTGCTGCTGGCATTGTTCCCGGAATGGCCGTCGCATCCCTCGCGGATGCGTGGATTGAAATCTGCCTGTGATTCAGAAAATTACGGAAGAAATTGGTCGCATCCCTCGCGGATGCGTGGATTGAAATAAGTAAGGCCATGCAGCAGCCGATCCCACTAGGCGTCGCATCCCTCGCGGATGCGTGGATTGAAATAACCAAGGAGTAACGGATAACCGTTGCTCTTGTTAGTCGCATCCCTCGCGGATGCGTGGATTGAAATCTGATCTAGCAGTGCTGACTGAATATAGCGCGGAGTCGCATCCCTCGCGGATGCGTGGATTGAAATATAAACGTGTCCGTCATGGTTGTTTTCTTTGAATGTCGCATCCCTCGCGGATGCGTGGATTGAAATTTGCCGATATACAACGCAGTTCTTCCGGCGCTGAGTCGCATCCCTCGCGGATGCGTGGATTGAAATACCTTTACTGTTGCCTCTCCGTGACACTTGTCGCCGTCGCATCCCTCGCGGATGCGTGGATTGAAATTCCCCTCTAAGATAAATGCCTTATACGGCCTCCGTCGCATCCCTCGCGGATGCGTGGATTGAAATAAATTCGTAATTGGTGGACGCATTCCAGAACCTCCGTCGCATCCCTCGCGGATGCGTGGATTGAAATATCTAAGCAAATGATACTGGATTTTTGCTGTGCTGTCGCATCCCTCGCGGATGCGTGGATTGAAATAGATCTGCACGATGCTCTCGCCAGGCGCTAAAGGTCGCATCCCTCGCGGATGCGTGGATTGAAATAAGAAGTGGACGAGCTTCGAAGGCACGGCCAATCCGTCGCATCCCTCGCGGATGCGTGGATTGAAATTTCTCAAAGTCCTTGGAAAGAAGCCGCGAACTGGTCGCATCCCTCGCGGATGCGTGGATTGAAATTTGAATGGGGATGGACAAATACAAGTTGTTCATTGTCGCATCCCTCGCGGATGCGTGGATTGAAATTGCTCCTGAATGGTTTATGGAAGAGTTTCCAAAAGGTCGCATCCCTCGCGGATGCGTGGATTGAAATCAAAATGAAAGAACTTCGGGAAATCAAAGGTAGAGTCGCATCCCTCGCGGATGCGTGGATTGAAATGTGACTGTGAATCCAGCGCCAACCGCTCTGGTAGCGTCGCATCCCTCGCGGATGCGTGGATTGAAATTTGTTCCAGATATTGAAAGTTTAAAATCAAAAGACAGTCGCATCCCTCGCGGATGCGTGGATTGAAATAAAATTGAAGGAACGTCATATAAGGGATGAAACGTCGCATCCCTCGCGGATGCGTGGATTGAAATCTACGTAAAATCATAAATGCTGTATTATCTTTAGTCGCATCCCTCGCGGATGCGTGGATTGAAATCATTGTCCTAGATCGTAACCTAAAGGTATTTCTGTCGCATCCCTCGCGGATGCGTGGATTGAAATAACGCCGAACATATGCTTAATGCCACCGTTTGGAGTCGCATCCCTCGCGGATGCGTGGATTGAAATGAACGAAGGAACTCGGTGGTTTTTTAACAAGACGTGTCGCATCCCTCGCGGATGCGTGGATTGAGATAAGGCTGCCGGTATTGGGCTCTCTAAACTGTTTAAGTCGCATCCCTCGCGGATGCGTGGATTGAAATCCGAGGGTAAGTGCCATAGAGTCCTTCCATATTAGGTCGCATCCCTCGCGGATGCGTGGATTGAAATCCGAGGGTAAGTGCCATAGAGTCCTCCCATATTAGGTCGCATCCCTCGCGGATGCGTGAATTGAAAATTTGCTATCGGAGTCTCAAGGGGCTTGCTACCTGTCCACCTCAACTATATTAATACTCTCCCTGTTCAGACGATTAATCTCTTTACTTTACGCATCAACTCATACCCGTCTTTACGAATAAAATTAAACCACTTCCAGAATAATGAACTGCCAATTATTCGTGAAGTGGTTTTTGAATTATATAAATATTCATAGGATAGGGGGAATGGGGCGCGCTTTAACTTGCTAATTCTAATGCAAAATGATGACATGGATTGTTCATGTTAATAAAAATCGTTGTTGGAAGGAGAAAATCTGGTTCTGTCGAATCATTTGTATAGTATGGGGAATATTGTCAGAGGTCAATAAGTCCTATACCAGTTTGTTAGGTGAATGGGAGATTAGTTTAGAATAAAGGCACGCTTTTTCATAAATAAGATCGACTTCTATGGAGGAGAGAGATGAACAACTACATTGCCCACATCCGTGAAAGCGATTATCAGGAACAGTCCGTGGAAGAACATTTGTTAGGAGTTAAAACGTTGGCGGAAGCTTTTGGAGCCAAAATGGGTGTGAGGCACATTGCTGGATTAGCGGGTATGCTGCATGATATGGGAAAGTATACTGAGAAATTCAGAAGTTACATTTTAGAGGCTGTAAATAATCCAGATGCTCCTCCAAAGCGAGGAAGCGTTGATCACTCGACTGCAGGTGGGAAACTCCTTTATAACTTATTTCACACTGGGAAAATAGACCGCTATAAAGGAATGTTGGCGGAAATTGTCGGAAACGCAATTATTTCTCACCATTCCTATCTCCATGATTATCTGAACCCTGATTTGGAATCAAAATATTTACAGCGCGTTCGAGATAAAGACGATTTGTCGGAATTTGAATGGACGGAGCAGCTATTCTTTGAACGTGTAATTAGTGAAGCTGACTTTCGGCTTTATGTAGACAAGGCTGCTGCTGAATTGGAGTCTTATTTATACCTGGAGACTACAGCGAGTTCAGAAACAAAGTTAATGTTCTTAACTAAGTTTGTCTTTAGCACTCTAATCGATGCGGATCGAACGAACACTCGAATGTTTGAAGAGAATAAAGTTGAAGAACCTTCACAAGATCATACAGCACTTTTTGCCTCCTATTATAAGAAGCTTATGGACAAGATTAATTCCTTTGCAAGCCACATCCAATCTCAAACTCCTATTAATATGCTCAGAAGTGAAATGTCTCTTCAGTGCGATAAATTTGCCGAGAGACCGTCTGGCATATATACATTATCTATTCCAACCGGCGGCGGCAAAACTCTAGCTAGTCTTAGATACGCTCTGAGACACGCCGAAATTCATGAGAAAAAGCACATCATATACATTGTTCCATACACCACGATTATTGAACAAAATGCTGCTGAAGTTCGGAAAATCCTTAGGGATGACGCCAATATTCTAGAGCACCATTCAAATGTTATTGAAGATGCTAGTGATGATGATGAACTTTCAGACGGTATGGTCAACGTTCAGCAGAAATTGAAACTTGCTAAAGATAACTGGGATTCCCCGATTATTTTTACAACGATGGTGCAGTTTTTGAATGTTTTCTATGCCAAGGGGAGCCGCAACATTCGACGTTTACATAATTTAGCTGAGTCAGTTCTGATCTTCGACGAAGTGCAAAAGGTACCCATTTCATGCGTTTCATTATTTAATGAAGCTTTGAATTTTTTGCGTACTCATGGTCATTCCAGTATCGTTCTATGCACAGCAACCCAGCCGGCACTCGACTTTGTTGAACACAAGTTAGAAATTAACACGGATGCAGAAATGATAGACAATCTGGATCATGTTGTTGATGCTTTTAAGCGTGTGGAAGTGATTGATCAAGCAACGGACGAGGGATTTAGCAATGATAAGCTCTATGACTTTATTATCGAAAAAGCCGAAGAAGTCCGAAGCATACTCGTTATTTTAAATACCAAGACGGTTGTGAAGAAGCTTTATCAGAAATTAAAAATGAACGAGCCCCATGTTCCAATTTATCATCTGAGTACGTCTATGTGCGCTTCGCATCGCAATGATCTTCTGCATGAAATACGAAGGTATTTGGAAAATAACGATCGAATCATTTGTATCAGCACGCAGTTAATTGAAGCAGGAGTAGATGTGAGTTTTGAATGTGTGATTCGATCCTTGGCCGGGCTGGATTCTATCGCACAAGCTGCAGGCAGATGCAATCGGCATGGGGAAAGGGATTTGCAGCGGGTTTATGTGATTGATCATACAGAGGAGAATCTGAAGCATTTACCGGAAATAAAAGAAGGTAAGGAAATCTCCAGGAAGATTTTAATTGATCTGAAGCAAGATCAGACTTACCACGGGGGGCATATTCTTTCTATTCAAGCTATTGAAAAGTACTTTAGAGAGTTTTACTCCAAATTCGAATCGAAATTGAATTATCCGATCGCGGAACTGGGGACGAAGATGACCCAATTACTATCCGCCAATTTAATGGATAACTCCTATTTCCAAGCTTACTATAGCAAGCATAAGGAACGGCTTCCTTTATTTTTGGCAAATAGCTACAGAACTGCTGCAGAGCATTTCAACGTGATTGATAATATGACGACCTCAGTGATCGTTCCCTATGAAGAAGGAGGCAAGAACATTATTGCGGAATTGAATGGGAATAGCGGGATAGCAGACCTCACCAAATTATTAAGAAGGGCACAGCAGTACACTATCAATTTATTCAAGTATGAACTTGATCAGTTGGATAAGAATAGTGGCTTGGAGAGCTGCTTTGAAGGCAAGGTACTGGTGCTAAAAGAGGGAGCTTATAATGACGAGTTTGGACTTGATCTTGAGAATGACAGTGGATTTGATTTGAGTATTTATTAACTGGAAAGGAGGTGAATCTATGAGGAATTCGGTAGAGTTCGAAATAACGGGGAATTACGCTCTTTTTACTGACCCGCTGACTAAACTCGGCGGAGAAAAATTGTCTTATCAAGTACCAACATATCAGGCGCTAAAAGGAATAGTCGAATCCATATACTGGAAGCCTACATTGATTATGGTCGTCGATAAGGTGCGTATTATGAACGCTATTCGTATGGAATCTAAAGGCATGCGCCCAATTGAATATGGCGGGGGAAATACACTAGCTAATTATACTTATTTGAAGGATGTCCGCTATCAAGTGACAGCACATTTTGAATTCAACATGTATCGTCCGGATTTGGCGCACGACCGTAACGAGAACAAGCATCACAATATATTCAAACGCTGTGTCCAAGCCGGGGGACGCAGAGATATTTTCCTCGGGGCGAGAGAATGTCAAGCATATGTGGAGCCGTGCGTGTTTGGCGAAGGTAAGGGCTTCTACGATAATTATGGTGATATCCATTTAGGCACCATGGTGCACGGAATTAATTACCCGGATGAAACAGGGCGGGACCAAATGGAAGTTCGTTTGTGGAGCCCGGTGATGAAGGATGGTTACATTCAATTTATTCGTCCTGAAGAATGCCCTCAGGTTCGTAAAGTTACTGAAATGAAGGCCAAGCAATTTGATGAGAACAATGTGGAGTCGATAGACGATCTATTTGCACAAATGGAAGGGGGTGAGAGTCTTTGAGCTGGTTATTGAACCTATACGAGACATATGATTCCAACCTGGATCGGGTGGGTGTCATTGAACAGAAATACAACGGTCAAGAGTATACCTTACTGCCGATTTCTCATACAACGCAAAATGCCCATATCGAAGTAGCGGTGACGGAAGAAGGGGAATTTCACTCGGCTTTTGTAATCGACAAAAGTAATACCAGTACATTAATTCCGTGTACAGAGAAGTCGGCCAGCCGGGCCGGATCGGTTATTGCGCCTTATCCACTGCATGATAAGCTGGTTTATGTGGCGGGTGATTATGCTGCATTTGCCGGCAAGGAAGGAGATCAGGAATCCTTTTTGCACTATATTAAGCAGTTGCAAGAATGGGCTGACTCACCTTATGCGACTTCGAAAGTGCGGAGTATTTTTAAATATTTAAGAAAAGGTCATCTTATTCGTGACTTGGTTGACAATAACATTTTGTTTGTAGATGCGGACGAACAGCTTATCGAGAAATGGGACAAAAAATACGAGTCATCACGCCAACCTGATAAACCACCTATATTCACCTCAGTTGCCGGTGGTCAGGAAAGCGTCTTTATCCGCTTCAATATTTATTCTCCTGGCGACACCCTTGCAACGGAAGTGTGGAAAGATCCCGAGATGTATGATTCCTTTATTCGCTTCTATCAAGAATTGCTTGGCAATGAGGATATTTGTTATGTAACGGGCTCGAAGCTGCCAAGTACGGAGCGGCATGCTAACAAGATTCGGAATGCGGCAGATAAAGCGAAATTAATCTCAGCAAATGATTCTAGCGGCTTTACATACCGAGGGAGATTTACTTCGAGCAATGAAGCTGCAAGCATCAGTTATGAAGTATCCCAAAAGGCACACAATGCACTGAAATGGCTCATTAACCGTCAAGGGAAGACCATAGATCAGCGGGTATTTCTTGTTTGGGGAAATGATGCATTGTATATACCCGATCCTACGGAGGATTCCTTTTCAATTGATCCTACACCGTATGTCGCTATCAAAAAGTCGTTTACCAATCAAGAGTTTGCGAAGGAAGTATCCAAGGCACTGGACGGTTATAAGAGCAATTTAAGTACCAAAGCGAATGTGAATATTATGATCCTTGATTCAGCGACAACCGGACGTATGGGGGTTCTATATTATCGGAATATGGATAAGAACCTGTACCTGGATAAGTTGCAGAAGTGGCATTCCACTTGTGTATGGCTGCATCGCTATCGGAAAGATGACCAGGGAGAGTTTGTGCAATTTTTTGGAGCGCCATCCACGAAGGATATTGCCTTTGCTGCATATGGACCACGGGCGAACGAGAAGATAGTTAAAGGACTTATGGAACGGATGCTGCCCTGTATCGTTGATGACGTCAAAATCCCCCAAGACATTGTAAACAGCGCTATTCATCGAGCATCTAATCCTGTATCGATGGAACGTTGGGAGTGGGAGAAGACGTTAAGTATTACATGTGCTCTGATCAATAGACAGGAGGGATTGAAGTTGGCGTTAGATACAGAAAGTAATGATCGCGACTATTTGTTTGGACGATTATTGGCTGTGGCGGATGTGTTGGAAAGACGCGCATTAGGAGAAGAGACGCGATCCAGCAATGCGATTCGGTATATGAATTCTTTTTCAATGCACCCCGAAAGAACCTGGATGACGATCCAAAGAAGCTTGCAACCTTACCAAGCCCGGTTAGGTACTAAAGCAACCTACCTATCCAGAATGATTGATGAGATTGCCTCCAAATTCAAAATTAATGAGTTCAATAATAAACCATTGTCAGGAAAGTACCTGCTTGGCTTTTATAGTCAAAGACATGAACTTTACCAAAAGAAAGAAAATAATGACGATGCAGTCACTGCATCTGCTGAGGAGTGATCAATATGTCAACCCTGGATCATAAGATTGATTTTGCTGTCGTATTGTCCGTAAAAAACGCTAATCCCAATGGAGACCCCTTGAACGGAAACCGTCCGCGTCAAAACTATGATGGGCACGGTGAAATTTCGGATGTTGCAATTAAACGGAAGATTAGAAATAGGCTGCAGGACATGGGCGAGTCTATTTTTGTCCAATCTAATGACCGTAAAGTAGATTCGTTTAGTAGTTTGAGAGAGCGTGCGGATGCGAATGCCGACCTAAACAAAATATTGAAGTCGAAATCCGCTTCAAGCGAAGAATTTGCCGATGTTGCTTGCCAAGAGTGGATCGATGTTCGCAGCTTTGGACAGGTATTTGCTTTCAAAAGTGGGGACAAAGGGGCGGGCGTTTCCGTTGGTGTAAGAGGGCCGGTATCGATTCATACGGCAACCAGTGTTGATCCGATTGATATTACGAGTATGCAAATCACCAAGAGCGTTAATTCTGAACCGGGCAAGGATCGAGGATCGGATACGATGGGGATGAAGCATCGTGTGGACTTTGGACTTTATGTTTTTTACGGGAGTATTAATACCCAACTTGCTGAGAAAACGGGGTTCACTAACGAAGACGCTGACAAGATTAAGCAAGCTTTGGTAACCCTGTTTGAAAATGACTCTTCCGCAGCGAGACCGGATGGAAGCATGGAAATTCATAAAGTGTATTGGTGGGAGCATTCCTCTAAGCTTGGTCAATATTCTTCGGCTAAGGTCCATCGTTCACTCGAGGTGAAATCGCGTGTCGAAGAACCTAAATCTATTGATGATTATTCCATTGAACTTACTGAGCTGGAAGGATTAAAGGTTGAGATCGTAGATGGCCTTTAAGGACGAAGAAGACTATTTAATGTTGTCAGGGATACAGCACTTTCAATTTTGCAAGCGACAGTGGGCACTAATTCATATAGAACAGCAATGGGAAGAGAATGTTAGAACCGTTGAAGGCCAGCATTTACATCGTAAGGTGGATCAGCCGTTTGTAAGGGAGAAGCGCGGGGATAAGCTGATTGTTCGAGCCATGCCTGTGAAATCCGATGACCTAGGGATATCAGGAATCTGTGATGTGGTTGAGTTTATTCGAGATGACCGCGGCATTGAAATTAGTGGTGCCGAGGGGAAATATCTGGCTTATCCCGTTGAATATAAGCGGGGAAAACCTAAAATGGATGACGCGGATCTGTTGCAGTTAACGGCGCAAGCCTTATGCCTGGAGGAGATGCTGCTGTGTGAAATCAACACAGGTTATATGTTCTATAATGAGATTAAGCATCGGATTGAAGTATCCCTGACGACAGAGATTAAAAGTAAAGTAAGGCTAGTTGTTTCAGAAATGCAAGATTATTATCGACGTAAATACACCCCCAAGGTGAAGACGGGTTCTTTTTGCAAGAGTTGTTCCCTTCATTCGATCTGTGTGCCGGAACTAATGAATAAACGGAGTGTCAAAAGTTATATTGAGGGGAAAGTCAGGGAATGAAAAAGTTACTGAACACGTTATTCATTACACAGCCGGATGTGTACTTATCGTTAGAAGGGGACAATGTCGTTCTTCTTAAGGAACAGGAAAAGTTGGGCAGGTTACCCCTTCATAATCTGGAATCGATCATCGCATTCGGTTATACAGGGGCAAGTCCGGCATTAATGGGATATTGTGCGGAAAGAAATATATCGATTACTTTTTTGACGATGAATGGAAGATTTCTGGCTAGAGTCATAGGTTCAAGTAAAGGAAATGTGATTTTAAGAAAAAAGCAAAGTCTTATCTCAGAAGATGAGCGACAATCTGCCAGAATTGCCCGAAATTTTATTGTCGGCAAGATTTATAACCATAAATGGATGATTGAAAGAATGACCAGAGATTATCCATTACGCATTGATGTGGCAGGTTTTAAGGAAGCATCTAAGCATTTGTCATCTATTATGGTGGACATCAGAGAATGCGAGGACTTGGAGCGGTTGAGAGGGTTAGAGGGGCAGGCTGCATTAAGTTATAATAAACTATTTGATCAAATGATATTGCAGCAAAAGGAAGATTTCTCTTTTCAATTCCGTTCCAGGAGACCTCCTATGGATCCTGTAAATGCCATGCTATCCTTTGCATACACCCTATTGGCTAATGATATGACCTCTGCATTGGAAGGGGTTGGCCTTGATGCATATATCGGATTTTTGCATCGAGACCGCCCGGGACGTGCCTCGCTTGCCTTGGATGTGATGGAAGAATTGCTTGGAATCTATGCCGACCGCTTTGTTCTGTCGTTAATCAACAAAAGGGTAGTCAGCCCCGAAGACTTTGTCTATAAAGAGAACGGTGCTGTAATTATGACAGATGATGCTCGAAAGAAATTCCTGGCTGCATGGCAGACCAAGAAGCAAGAGAAGATTACGCATCCCTTTTTAGGAGAAAAAATCTCTTGGGGGCTAGTGCCTCACGTTCAAGCTTTGTTATTGGCACGTTATTTGCGAAATGATCTGGATGAATACCCTCCATTTCTGTGGAAGTAGGTGTTGCAAGTCCATGCTGATCTTAGTTACTTATGATGTAAGCACAATGGATAGGGAAGGGCAAAGAAGACTGCGAAACGTATCAAAAATATGCCAGAATTACGGGCAACGCGTGCAAAATTCTGTGTTTGAATGTGTTGTGGATGCCACGCAATTCGCTGTGTTAAAGATGAAGCTGATTGATGTGATTGACCAGGGCGAGGATAGTCTCAGATTCTATCAACTTGGAAACAATTATAAAAATAAGGTGGAACACGTCGGCGTAAAAGAATCTTTAGATCTTGAAGGTCCCTTGATTTTGTAGTGCGAACCCCAAGCGAACATGAAATCCTTTGGGGATTCGCACCAAAAAATCGCTTCTTTTTAACTAGAATTTCAAGTAAATGTAAATTACTCCGGCTTAAAAAGTGTTTTTAGATGGGAAAGGTCGATTTTTGGTTCTGTTTTGCCCGAAAATCGGAGTCGCACCCCTTGCGGGTGCGTGGATTGAAATCGCGATCTCGGCGCGTTTTTCCGCAATGAGTGCGTCGCACCCCTTGCGGGTGCGTGGATTGAAATGTGACTTATAAGGCAGTTACGATTGCCACCACAGCGTCGCACCCCTTGCGGGTGCGTGGATTGAAATCCCAAAATGCCAATCATTAATAATGTTGCAGCAGTGTCGCACCCCTTGCGGGTGCGTGGATTGAAATACGCAGCTGGAGCGATCACATATGTGACAAAGGCGTCGCACCCCTTGCGGGTGCGTGGATTGAAATATCTCCGTACCAGTCCGTCATAACCTGGGATTCTGTCGCACCCCTTGCGGGTGCGTGGATTGAAATATGATAAAACTCCTCCTGCTGTGTTGTAATGTTTGTCGCACCCCTTGCGGGTGCGTGGATTGAAATTCGTACATGCCCGATAGAAAATACCACTGGTTAGTCGCACCCCTTGCGGGTGCGTGGATTGAAATGAAATCAATCGTGAAGAAACACGGAAACGGACCGGTCGCACCCCTTGCGGGTGCGTGGATTGAAATGCTATCTCCCCGGCTGGCCTTGTCTCGAAACACGTCGCACCCCTTGCGGGTGCGTGGATTGAAATAAATAAGTTAAAAGTTTGTGGTATAGTAGATTCGTCGCACCCCTTGCGGGTGCGTGGATTGAAATCGGCCTCCATACCGGGGGCCTAAGGTTAGGGAGTCGCACCCCTTGCGGGTGCGTGGATTGAAATAGCCTGTTAGCGCAAGGTTGCGAGCTGCTGAAGGTCGCACCCCTTGCGGGTGCGTGGATTGAAATCTGTTCAAAGGTCGCAGAATCGTTGCTGTATCGTCGCACCCCTTGCGGGTGCGTGGATTGAAATGGTGCCGCCCTCATTTGTCACGCTCGTTATATCTGGTCGCACCCCTTGCGGGTGCGTGGATTGAAATTTGCGTCAAGTAAACAATATGCCATTCAGACGTTGTCGCACCCCTTGCGGGTGCGTGGATTGAAATGAAAACATGTCGTCCGGCTTGAAGAACAGTCACCGTCGCACCCCTTGCGGGTGCGTGGATTGAAATCAGGTCACCGACCCCACTGGTAAGCTACCAACGGGTCGCACCCCTTGCGGGTGCGTGGATTGAAATTCTTCCACTTTTGTCAACCGGCCCGCTGTATAAGTCGCACCCCTTGCGGGTGCGTGGATTGAAATTTAACTCCAGATCAATTTGCCGCGGTTAAGGTCGTCGCACCCCTTGCGGGTGCGTGGATTGAAATCCCCAGGGATGTTTCCACCCCCGGACGTGGAGCGTCGCACCCCTTGCGGGTGCGTGGATTGAAATTTTCCCTGCCGTGGCCGCGCACGTGACTGGCTACGGTCGCACCCCTTGCGGGTGCGTGGATTGAAATGAAACGTGCCTTTATGTCGCGGATGAGGACGAGCGTCGCACCCCTTGCGGGTGCGTGGATTGAAATAGATAGTGATGGGTTTATGGACCGGTCGATTAAGGGTCGCACCCCTTGCGGGTGCGTGGATTGAAATCGTTAGGCTGCGAACTCAACCGGTCCGGCCGCCGTCGCACCCCTTGCGGGTGCGTGGATTGAAATTATTTCACGCTGAAAGGGTGTGGACGGGTAAACTGGTCGCACCCCTTGCGGGTGCGTGGATTGAAATCTCAATTACGTAAATTTTTCCGCGTTGCTCGACGTCGCACCCCTTGCGGGTGCGTGGATTGAAATGCGAAGAAAATGAACGTGACCGACGACGTTGCGCGTCGCACCCCTTGCGGGTGCGTGGATTGAAATGCGAAGAAAATGAACGTGACCGACGACGTTGCGCGTCGCACCCCTTGCGGGTGCGTGGATTGAAATATACCAACAGAGGACAACTTACCTTGATCCTCAGTCGCACCCCTTGCGGGTGCGTGGATTGAAATCTACTGAATCCGGTGTTGTTGTCGATCCAGACGGTGTCGCACCCCTTGCGGGTGCGTGGATTGAAATCTATTTCAATGCTGCCGCCGATAAACTGTCCGGGTCGCACCCCTTGCGGGTGCGTGGATTGAAATAGGGCAGTCAAGGTCTCCAAATGATAGGGGTATGTCGCACCCCTTGCGGGTGCGTGGATTGAAATTTTGTAGCCGTGGCTTGTTTCAAGTTGTTGACGAGTCGCACCCCTTGCGGGTGCGTGGATTGAAATACTAAGATCTGCAAAAGACAAAAAAGAGACGGTGAGTCGCACCCCTTGCGGGTGCGTGGATTGAAATGACTCGGGAATGAAGTACTGTGAAACGGTGTATTGTCGCACCCCTGCGGGTGCGTGGATTGAAATAGTCAAGATTTACGGAGATGTAGATAAGCTTTATGTCGCCCCCCTTGCGGGTGCGTGGATTGAAATTTCGGGGAGATTACAAGCGCCCGGCGAACCGCAAGTCGCACCCTTTACGGGTGTGTGGATTGAAATACCGCGATAAATAGCGTTTTAATCAGCGCGGCGTGGTCGTACCCTAGCGGGTGTGTGGATTGAAAAAATTTATCATGAACCCTGGAGATGCCATTCAATCCACGCACCTCATACAGGTGCGTGGATTGAAATTTTCATCTCTTTTACTTCTCCTCTAAACTTGATAGTCGCGTCCCTCGCGGGCCACCTACTGAAACACCTCACTTAGATATACTATATTTTCCAATCCTCTATCCGTGCCCACCGCCTTAACCCAACCCCTCCGTATGTTATAATAGATTACTAGGCTCGCAACCGGAGGAAGCTCATGAACAAGACGATTGGAATTTTAGCGCATGTGGATGCGGGGAAGACCACTTTCTCGGAGCAGCTGCTCTACTATACAAAGAGTATTAAACAGCGGGGGCGCGTCGACCACCAGGATGCCTTTCTGGACAGCCATCAAATCGAGCGGCAACGGGGGATTACGGTGTTTGCCGATCAGGGACGATTTTCGTATGGGAATGACGAGTATTATCTGATCGATACGCCGGGACATATCGACTTCTCTCCAGAGACGGAACGGGCGATTCAAGCGATGGATATGGCGATCATTATTGTTAGCGCCGTGGAGGGCATCGAAGGCCAGACGGAAACGGTCTGGGAGCTGCTCAGAAAACATCGGATTCCCTGTTTCTTCTTCATTAATAAGACGGACCGAGTCGGGGCGGACGTCCCTCGGGTGGTTCAGGACATTCGAGCCAATTTCTCCTCGGATCTTTGCAATTTGACGGATGGGTTTGCCGAGGATGGCGGAATGAGCGAAGAGTGGATTGATTTCGTTGCCGAACGTGACGAGGCTCTGCTGGAGTATTATCTGGAGAAAGGCTACGACAGAGAGATGTGGCTGAATGCGATGCGGCGCCTGATTCAGAAGAATCAGGCATATTCCTATGCTTACGGCTCCGCGCTGCAAGGAATCGGGATCGAAAGCTTCCTGCACAAGCTTCATCTGCTAACGGAAACCGATTATTCAAACGAAGGCCCGTTTGCGGGTCGTGTCTACCGTATACGCTATGATGATCATGGTACCCGAATCACTTTCATCAAAGCTTTATGCGGAACCTTGAGCGTAAGGGATAACTTGAAGTATGGGGATGCGGATCGACCCGTCACCGAAAAAATTACGCAAATCCGGAAATACAACGGGCGTGAGTTTATGCCGGTTGACCGGGTGCAGGCAGGCGAGCTGTTTGCTGTCACCGGTTTATCCATGGCCGCCGTCGGGGATGGCATAGGGGAATTACAGGAAAAAGCGGTATACGAAATGGTGCCCACTTTAAAGTCCAAGGTTATTTTCGAGCCCGGGATCCATGTTAAAGAGGCGCTTGCCTATTTTAAAATACTCGATGCGGAAGATCCTTCGCTGAATGTGATCTGGGACGATAGACTGCAGGAAATCCAGCTTCATGTGATGGGGAAGATCCAGCTTGAAGTGTTGGAACAGCTAATCTATGAGCGCTTTAAACTCAAGGTGAAATTTGACCGTCCGGAAATACTGTATAAGGAAACGATCGACACCCAGGTGAACGGTTACGGCCATTTTGAACCGCTGGGGCACTATGCCGAGGTGCATCTGCAGTTACGGCCAGGCGAGCGGAATTCGGGGATTACGTTAAAAAATGTCTGTCATGCCGATGATTTGTCCGTCGGGAATCAGAACCTGATCCGTCACCACCTGTTTGAACGGGAGCATCACGGTCTGCTGACCGGCTCGCCGCTAACCGATGTCGAGATCACCTTGTTGACCGGAAGAGCCCATAATAAGCATACGACGGGCGGAGACTTCAGAGAGGCTTCGTACAGAGCGTTGCGTCAGGGATTGGAGCAATCGTCCAACGTCCTGCTAGAGCCATATTACCAGTTTAAAATCAAAGTGGACCTCGAACAGATCGGCCGCGTCATCTCGGATATCGGGCAGGCCAACGGCAGACTGGATGCTCCCCGAAATGAGGGGGAGAAGGCTATTTTGACGGGAACCGTGCCGGTAGCTACATTTATGGATTACAATAGCCAGCTAGCTTCCTTTACTCATGGAAAAGGCGTGCTTAGTCTGACTTTTGCCGGATATGACCGATGCCATAATGAGCAGGAGATCATTGAAAGAATCGGTTATAACAAAGATGCCGATCCTGAATATACTTCCTCTTCGATCTTTTGCGCCAAGGGTCAAGGATATACGGTGGGGTGGAAAGAAGCCGAAGGGAATATGCACGCTTTATAATTTCGGTTACGACTTAATATTTAAAAAAAGGAGTTTATAATGACAAACGATTTTGAAGAAATGTTGGAGCAAACGAATATACAGTACGCAATCGTCGGCGAGGTGAACCCGTCTTTAAAAGAAACCCTGAAGGGTTTAACCAAGACGCGGACGGCATCGCTTGCCAGAGCATATCAAGTACCCGGCCGATCGAAAATGAAACAAGCCGAGCTGGCCAAGGCGGTTCAGGAGTATATCACGAACCCCGCTCAACTGGAGTCGATTCTCCTCATTCTGGATGCTGCGGAATGGGCAGTGTTTGAGGCGGCTTATGGTGATTCTTTCGTGCAGGACAACTACCTCCCGTACGGGTATTACCGGCTCATGCTGGAGCTAGGGATCGTGTTTACTTACTTTAATGAAGGTAAGCTGTACCTGGTGATGCCTGATGAAGTGAAGGAAGTATTTACGAAATTAAATACGCCGGAGTTTGCGAAAAAACGCAGTAAAATGGCGCTGGTATTCGACTATCTGCTTGCTTTGTCCAACTTGTATGGAATTTATACGCCGGACAAGCTTCTTGAAATATACAATGGGCAAAATGCCTCCGACCCTCTTGAACAAGAGGAATTGGATGAAATCATCAAGCAGTTTTTGCAAAGGGAACAGAATTTTGTTCTGGAAGAAGGATATCTGATTAATGTGGGGCTGGTCTACAACAGCGAGGAAGGGGAATTGCAGTCATTGCTGCAGGAAATTCAAGGAAAACCGCATTATGTTCCGGATAAGACGGAATTGCTGAAATACGCGGATGACGGTTACTTTGAAATGACTCCCCAGCTTGTCTCGTTAAAAGCCTATGTCCTGGATCGGATGAGCGATGACGAGGAAATGGTTGATGCGCTGGTGGATGACATTCAGCTTGCCTGTTCCATGAATGCGCCGCTGGATCAGCTGATTTATGAATTCGAAAGACGGGATCTGGTGTTTGAAAACCCGAAGGAAGCGGAGCGGGTAATCGGCTTGATCGTCGAAATAAGCAACCATACAAGAACTTGGGCCAACTGCGGACATACCCTAGATGAACTGGGTGCTTCCAAGCTGGTGTCGGGCCAGAAAGCGGGAGGGGCCAACGCTCCGGTTCAATCGGCAAAAGTCGGCCGGAATGAACCGTGCCCATGCGGCAGCGGATTGAAGTATAAGAAGTGCTGCGGCAAATAAGGGGGCTATGGACAAAAAGCGTAAATGTCCACCTGGATGGTGGACGTTTACGCTTGACCCAGTCCCTCGGATACTAGTTTGAGCAGGTTATCCGGAATTTTGAACTTCTCGTTGTTGATCAGCAATTGAAGATCATTGCCGGGTTCGGATTGTTGGGCCAGCTTGATTTCTTCCATCTCCTGTTGGAGCTGCTCCATTTTCAAATCCAGTTCATAGGCGGTGTCGGCCGCGACTTTTAAATCTTTGAGCAAACGCTCAGGTACAGCCTCGTTGTATTTATAGAAAATCTTATGCTCCAGGCTTGCCCAGAAATCCATGGCGATCGTCCGGATTTGGACTTCAACGCACATCAGTTCCTCGCCATCGGACATGAATACCGGAACTTCAACCAGAAGGTGAAGGCTTTTATAGCCGTTTGCCTTCGGTTTTTTTATATAATCTTTAACGGACAGAATATTCAAGTCCTTTTGGCTTTGCAGCATCTGGCTGATCCGATATATGTCCGATATAAACGAACAAGTTATTCGAATGCCGGCGATATCTTTAATATTGTTCTTGATGTCTGTAAGCGAGGTCGCGCCGCCTTTGCGATACAGCTTTTTCATGATGCTTTCCGGAGACTTCAATCTGGATTTCGTATGCTCGATCGGATTGTAATCGTGAAGCAGCTGAAATTCTTCCTGTAAAATTTCGATTTTCGTTTCGACTTCCTGCAGGGCAAATTTATACATCATCATGAAGCGGGTCAGATTTTTTTGAATTACTTTCATCTGTTCGATGGGATTGTGTGTCATGTTTACCGTCCTTCTGGTGCAAAAGAGTATGGAAAGCGTATGTCCTTCTATTATAGCCTATTTCCGATTCCGCTTTCCAACTGTCTTAAAAGAGTTAGTTAGAACGGCTTCATGTTCAGCGTGTCGACCTTCTCGCTGGAAATATCGACGCCCATTCTCTGCGTAATCTCCCGGTAATGGCCTGCGCGGCGTTTAACCGGGCTGCCTTCGACCTCGCCCAAATTGGCTTCGAGGCCGTTCAGGACCATAATAGTGGTGCCAAAGCCGGGACTGCCGAGGCCCTTCAGCCTCTCGTCCGCGTTCGGCTTCCATCTGCCGACCATCACGTCATGGGCCGAAGGCTTCGGAGCTTGCGGGGTCATCCAGAACAGGATGGCCGTCATATAGCCGATTTTTCCATCGGCCGCTACTATTTCCGGATTGTTGAGCAGGACGCTTTTATCCCCATAAATAATGGAACTGAATAATCCATAGTTAAAGTTCCAGCTCAGCATGATCGGCCCGCGGCCGTAATATCGTTTGTCGGTGGTCCCCGGGAACAGTTCGGCGGTGCCCGGATCGACGAACGCATCCATGTTGGCGCCGGTCCGGCCCGCTATGTTCTCGTTCCAGAACAGGCCCCAGCGCAGTGGACCGCCCGGTGCTGCATCCCAGCCGCCGCCGGTTTCATGCGACAGGTTGGCAAGAAACGCGGCCAGCTCCCGTTTGCGGTTCTTTTTGAAGCCTTCTTTCAGGAAGGTTCCGCAGTCGACAATCACGGACTCGATCGGTTTCAGCTTATTCTCGGCCGAATTGAAATCGGCGGAGCGAAGGACCAGCGTCTCGACCTTGGCCTCTTTGTCCAGCCTATGTATTTCCTGGGCGGAGGTCCAGGTCCCGGTTCGGGTGCTGATCTTTATTTTCAGGTTAGAAACTTCAGCTACGGCATTCATGAGATTGTCATATGAAAAATAATCGGTTTGATCCTCTTTGAAGTACTCTTTTCCTTTTGCCACTTTGAACCATTCCTCGGAGCCTAACCGATAGGGGAACAATTCCTCAAAATCTTTCTCCGACAAAAGGGCCTTTACGGCTTCGATCGCTTTATCGGGCGAATAGTCGGGATCGATGCCGTCCCATTCCCGGAAAATATCTTTACGCTGCAAGAGACGGTGTTCACCGACGAGTAGTGAACTGCCCTGATACTGGACAGGACTAAGGACAGGGGGCTTTTCATTTGGGTGCGGCGGGGCGGGCTTCGAAGCTCCTTCCAGGGCGAATGCGGACAGGGGAGCCGCAAGCAAGGCGGTGCCTAAAGCGATAGGTAGACTGCGGCGCAGTACCTTGGTCATAACAGGGGACTTTCGATCGGACATACACATTCTCCTTTTCCGTGGGTTGATAACGCTTCCATATTACTTAGGCGTTTTTTCGATGTATATAGGTAGTGCTGCCCACGGGAAAAAGACCAACGGCTTTCCGGCGAAAAAAAAATCCCATGCCGCTGATCAAGGAGGACCAACAGCAGGGGATAAGATGTTGAAATAAGAGAGGTGCGGTCGGATCTTTGCGGCCCTCCTCCCCGAGGTCTGGATCTGTAATACCATCGGAAGAATGCGGAATATAGGAATAAAGCCGCTGGGATAAATTTATCTTATTGATCATTGCGACGGCGGCAATCCTTCTTTTTGAAGCCTGTACCAATGGGTGTAGACTTCGGTATAGCCAATTTTGGCGTACAGCGACCTTGCGGGCCCATTATTGGCGACTACGGCCAGGTAGCTGTCCGTTGCCCCGTTGGCTTGACCCCACTGAAGCAGATGCAATATCATCTGTTCCCCGAAGCCTTGATTTCTGTAAGCGGCATCCGTAACGATGTTATACAGTCCGATAAACCCTCGCTCAATTACCCCCAGGCCGCAGGCGACCGCTTGTCCGTTATGATACAGCAAAATAAAGCCTTTCCGGGTTCGGATGTGAGATAGCATCCGTACCATCGTGTCCATTTTTCCCGCCGAAGCCTGATCCATTTTGCTGTATTGCTCCAGCCATTCCTCATCCGCATGCTCCAGGATTTTGACGGTATTGAGCAGGGGTTCCGCAAGGCGGTCCAGCTTCAGGGTTTGAATGCTGGTGATGTCGATCATCTCGTAGCCTCTTTGTTCCAGAGCAGTGTCCAGATCGGCGGGATGAATGAACGGCGTGATTTTAAAGATGGCGGGCAGCTGATTGGCAGCGTAAACTTTTTCGCATTCCTCGATCTTCTGATTCATATCCAGCGTAGATCCGAACAGAGGGCTGACCGAGTTGGACCGCTTGGTGACTCCTTCCGCAAAACGCAGTATCCATCCGTCATAGAGCAGGGTGGTTAAGGCGGGCCAATTGTTTAGCGCCAGCTCTTCAATCAATTTATGATCCATACTGTTCGACATCTCCTATGAATGGAATAGTTTATTTCGGATAATTATACATATTAGTGAATATATATTCAACATATATTCAACATATATTCACTATGTTTATTTTATTGTATGAACTTTCAATCAGCCTTGGTTTTGAAATCCTGATATAATAAACGGGTTGGTATTTTTAAAAAGAAGAAGGTACTGGATCACGATGAAAAAAATAGACCGAATGCAGGTGGAGGCCGAGCTCCGGAAATTTGCCGGAGGACCAGCCTTTATTCACAGTGAAGCTACATCGTATGTATTCGTCCGCAATTTCAAGGTTGAAGTAACGGATGCTTTTATTGCAGGAGAAGGGAATGGCCCTTACCGGGCAGCACTCCGCTTTGACGGACACGGCTGGCTTCGTATGGAGTCGCTCACCCATTACGAAATCGACGACCAGGGGCGTTTGCTGCTGGCCGGATTTGACGACAGGGGACGCATGGACGTAGCTCTCCATTTGGGAAAGGAGCCTTTTCCCGAATGAACAATATGAATCGTAACACAGCTCGGAAGCTGCTTGCCGTATTTGCACACCCCGATGATGAGACGTTTATTTGCGGCGGGACCTTGGCCAAATATGCGGCGGAAGGTGCCGATATTACGCTGGTAAGCGCGACGCGGGGAGAAATGGGACGGCGGATGGGCAATCCGCCATATCTTAACCGGGAGACCATCGCAGCCGCCAGGGAACACGAATTGCGCGAAGCTTGCGACTGCCTCGGGATTCGTGAACTAATTTTCCTGGATATTCGCGACAAGACCGTGGAATTCACGGATGAAGAAAGCTTGACCGCGCGGATCGAAGACTTAATTCGTGACATCAATCCCGATGCGGTATTGACCTTCCATGAACGATTGGGCGGCCATCCCGATCATTGCGCGATCGGCAAAGCGACAAAGGCGGCGTTTAGCCGGGCCGGGCGCAAGGACGGACTTTATTATATTTCGTTCGGAGACATGATGGCGGTTCCGGAACGATTTGGCTATACCCGCAGCGATATCGTTAAAATCAACGTGTCGGAGCATTTGGAGGCCAAGCTGGCCGCATTTCGGGCCCACCGCTGTCAATCCGAGATCGATGAATGGGTATGGCTCCCGGATGCTGAGGCCCTTGCACGGTTCGGCATGCATGAGTACTTTATAAAAACGGAGCTAGCGGCTCCCCTCGTGAATGACGACGATTTGTTTCAGTCAGAAGATAGCGGCGCGGTATTTGCCTTCGAAAGTTAATTAGGATAGAAGCCGAGCTTAGCTAAGCTAAGCTAAGCTAAGCTTAAGCCCTTATGCAACCTGTTGGTTGTGTGAGGTCTTTTTGCGTGGAGCAGGTCGGGGAGATGAGGCTAGGTTATGCTAACGTCCTTCCCGGGCGGACTTTTTGACGTATTAGCTTGACGAGGCATATACCCTGTTTGTCCACTTTTAGGCGGACATTTTGGTGATTTGTCCGTTTAGGAAGGACGGATAATTATTAGACAATCTTCTAGGGATAAGTTGAAAGATAGGATCATGTCGTAATTTGTTATATTATGTAACTATAATCTTTTAATATAAATTTTGTAAAATATTTGAGGTTTTTATATTGAATTATAGAATAGAAATAGGACAGCAACTTTAGTAGATGACACACCTAAAATACCAAGAATAGGGAGATGAGAGTTTGAGTAGGAGTATAAACAGAAAATTATTTGCCGGAATATTAAGTTTCATTTTGGCCTTCACCTTGCTTCTTCCTGCAGCGGGAGCGCAAGAGGGCGGTCCGCCTGGAGAAGAAAGCAATGGGTTAAGTCAAGTCATATCAAGACTGAACCCGGATGCCGTAACGCTTGATTCGGTAAAGCTCGATCCAAGCACTTTGCTGCAAGGAAAGCAAAAACAGTCTTTTAGCAAGTCCTCAAAGAAGGGTCTCTCCAACCAAGGTTTGACACTCGAACAGCAAGACCCCTCATTAACATCTACGTTTGAACCTCAAAATTTTGTACCACTTTCAGATAGCAACGAACAAATCTCCGTCATCGTGGAACTTCAAGAAGAACCCGTGAAAGTATTTGAAGCCGGACAGCTTCAAAGTAAGTCGCGTTCTTTTTCGGTATCATCCCATCAATTAAAAGTAAATTCGGAGCAACAAAATTTTAAAAAGAACGTGACGAGCAAATTGAATGCCGATATTGGCCGTCAATATTCTGAAATCTTTAATGGATTTTCGTTGACGATTGCGGCCAACCAAGTGGAGGAGCTGCTCGCGCTCCCTGGGGTCAAAGCTGTTTATCCCAACAACACGGTGTATGCGACTGCGGAATCGGATGCTACCGTCGTAATGCCGGAAGGCAGTGTTCCATTCATCGGGAGCGAATCGTTCTGGAATGAGGGAGTGAAGGGCAGCGGAATTAAAGTCGGTGTTATCGACACCGGGGTTGCCAATGACCATCCCGATTTGGAAGCCTCAATTCCAACAGGTAACTGGGGATACGACTTCGTAAACGACGATAATGAGCCTTATGAAACGACAAGGGAAGATTATCTGAAGGCAAAAGCATTGAATCCGAAAATCAACGAATACCATCCTGTAACCGGGAAGCCGTACTGGACTTCGCACGGTTCCCACGTCTCCGGGATTATTGCCGGTCGTGGGGAAGGTACCGGCACTCAAGATGGAATTATGGGATTAGCACCGGAAGCGGAGATCTATGCCTATAAAGTACTTGGACCTTACGGCAGCGGCTCTACGGAAGACGTAATGGCAGGCATCGAAAAAGCTGTAGAAGATGGTGTTGATGTAATCAATCTATCGCTCGGCTCGGACACGAATAATGAGCGGTCGGCGGATTCCATTGCTGTCAACAATGCCGTAAAGGCAGGCGTTATTGCGGTTGTATCCAGCGGGAACAGCGGACCCGGCGAAGCTACCGTTTCTGACCCGGGTACAGCGGAACTGGCAATTACAGTAGGGGCATCCAAGCCTCCATTAAACACACCGATATTGAAGGTTTCCGGTAAAAACGACGAATTTCTAATGGATACCTTCGACAAGTCCAAAGGAATCGAAGACTTAACGGAAGCATATGGACTCGTGGAGGTCGGACTGGGGACAGAAGCCGATTATGCCGGTAAAGATCTAACGGGGAAAATTGCATTTATCAAACGCGGGGAAATTTCATTTGTTGAAAAGGCCGAGAATGCGATTAAGTCAGGCGCTGCGGCTGCAATTATATATAATAATGCTCCTGAAGCTTTGGAGAGCGGTACACTCGGAAGTGTAGAGATTACGATTCCGATCTATGCACTTTCCGGCGATGATGGCGAGCGGGTCAAGTCGCAACTCCAATCCAATCCATCACTGAAGGTTTCATTTGGAGCCAAGATCGAACAGGATATTATGGCCGGTTTCAGTTCGCGCGGTCCATCTCTCCCTTCATTGGATATCAAACCGGACATTTCCGCTCCTGGTATTGGCATTCGTTCTAGTGTACCGGAGTATGAAGGTTGGTATGAAGCGCAGAACGGTACAAGTATGGCAGCTCCGCATATTGCTGGTGTTGCTGCTCTGTTGAAGCAGAGATACTCCAATTTAAGCCAATATGAAATCAAGGCTTTGATGATGAATAATACCGTGAAGCTCAATGACCGTACGGGTAAACAATATACACATATGGATCAGGGAGCAGGCCGTGTTGCACTCGATAAGGTGTTGGAAGCGAAAGCGGTAGCCATGACCGAGGAAAATACCGTTTTTGTGGAAGGGAATCCGGAGACTTATTATACAGGTAGCCTGTCGTTCGGTTACGTCAATTACGGTTCAACAGTGGAGCGTACTATTATTGTAAAAGATATAGTTGGGGAAGCATCAACGTACTCGATCGAGGCCAAGTGGTATGGAGATTCTTCAATTGGGCTATCTCCTTCAGTTGATCAAATAGCAATCCAGGCTAATGGACAGGCTTCTTTGACAGTTACGTTGGAAGTACCAAGCACGGGAAAAGAAGCTTATTACGAAGGTGAATTAATTTTAACGGAGACTGGAAGCGGTCATGTAATTCAAATGCCGATAGCAATTTCCGTCGGCGAGTTTGATGTAGTCACGGATTTAATGATCATTCCGGATATTTTCTCACCTAACGGGGATGGAGAGCTGGATGCCACCGATATTTCGTTTACGGTGAATGAATACACTCCATACTTCTCGTTGGAAGTATACAGCGCAGATGGGGTTTGGGTAGATACTGTAGTAGAAGAATTGAATGGAATTGATATCGGAAGCTATAACTTGAAAGGATATAAGAATTCGGATCTAGGGGATGGCATGTATTTAGTAATACCATGGGTAGGCATTTCTTTAGATAGAGCTGTTCCTCTTGAGAAGCAAGCAGTTCCGTTTATAATGGACACCCAAGCCCCGATCTCTAAACTTAGTGACCCAGATCTTACTTTGAACGAATTAGATATGACGGGGATGATTTCCGGTCAGGTTACCGAGGATCTGCTAATTGATTTGCTGGTTCCTTTGGGATATGAAATCGGTCAGGTTATTGGTGTTACGGCAAAAAACAACAAGAATTCAATGCAGTTCGATGGTACTTTTGATGCTGAAGGCAAGTTCAGTATTGAGGTTCCTATTTATCCGGGAGAGAATTCTTATGAAGTGTTTGTCTACGATTTGGCAGGCAACGGGCTAGCCAACCCAATTTCTATCGCCGACTATACATTGGAAGATTTTGTAGCCCCAATAGTGGAATCAGACCAGGTATTTCCAAACGAAGAGTTTCCGCTGAGTGTGAGTTTTGCGGTTACCGAAGCCGTGTATTCCGCTAAATTCGATTTGCTGTATAACAACCAAGTAGAGCTTATTTCAATGACGCCGAGTGCAGAATTTAGGAATCATCAAGCATTAAATAATTCATCTGTACCGCTCACGGTGTCGGACGCTGTGTACGGGTACGATGAAAACACGAATAGATATGAGTACTTTATCAGTTTGAATGATACGGATGGATATTCTGGAAGCGGCTCTCTGGCGACTTTGACCTTTATCGGCAACACCCTTGGGCAATATGAATTCCAGCTTGCCAATTTGAAACTGTTGGATCGCGAGGGTAATGAAGTCGCAATTCAATCGACTCGTAGCGCTCTAGTTACGATCCAAGAGCAATCGGTTCTTAACGTCACCCCTCAAACCGTCTCCATTCAGAAGGGTACCGACAAGCAACTGACGGTCACTTACAAAGGACCGGACGGCAAGGTCTCGGATGTAACGGGAACGGCGCAATATAAGGTAGCCGATACGAGTGTAGCTTCGGCAGTAAAGGGACTGGTAAGCGGCAAGAAGGTTGGCCGTACTGCTGTGGAAGTGAGTTACAAGGGATTGACTCAAACCGTGGAAGTCACTGTTACGGAGGTTACGAATCCTGGTGGCGGTGACGGAGGTAACGGTGGAAGCAACGGTGGAGGCAGCGGTGGTGGCGGAGGCGGCGTAACGGCTCCTACAATTCCTACTCCGAAACCGGAGACTCCATCGGTAAACGGAGCCGTTAAAACGGCGATCAAGCCGAATGAGTCTGCAACGGTTAAGTTACCGAACGGGTTGACGCTGACACTGCCGGCGGGGGCTGTTGGTTCGGCGGAAGCGGCTTTTGTGCAAGTGACTCCTGCAACCGAAGACGCTACTAAGGAGTTATTGGCCGGTCTGAAACTCGGGTCGTCCATCAAACCGCTGGGTCAGTACTATGACTTTTCCATTCTGGATAAGGACGGCAAACCGCTGGAAGGACTTAGTTTCAGCAAGCCTGTGGAGCTGAGTATCCCGGTAAGCGCACTTGCCGCAGGGCAATTAAACGGTGAAAAAATCAGCCTGTTTAAGATCGGTGACAAAGGACAGCTTACCCAGCGTCCGGGACGCTTGATCGACGGCAAAATTGTTGTCACTCTGAACAGCTTCAGCCGGTATATGTATATGGCTAAGGACATCTCGTTTAAGGATGTGACAAGCTCGAACTATGCCTGGGCTGTGAACGAAATTGAAGTGCTTGCTTCCAAGGACATCGTTACCGGCCAAGGCGCGGAGACATTTGCACCAGGGTCCCAAGTAACCAGAGCCGAATTCGTTGCGCTTCTTATCCGGGTCCTGGAGCTGGAGAAGGAGAAGGCCGGCGAAGCCCGGTTCAATGACGTGAAGGAAGGAAGCTGGTATTACGAGGACGTGCAAACCGCGGTTGCAAAAGGATTCGTAAGCGGATATGATAACCTGAACTTCGCACCGGATCAACAAATTACACGCGCGGAAATGGCGGTTATTTTGTCCAGAGTGCTGGAGTACTTAGGCAAAACAGGGTCAGCCGATGGGCAGCAGTCCGGATTTGCCGACGGCGGCAGCATTCAGGAATGGGCTAAGAAAGCTGTATCCCAGGTGGCAGAGCTTGGACTGATGCAAGGCAAAGGCGAAAACCGGTTCGAAGCGGAGTCCTTTACGACTCGTGCGGAAGCAGCCGTGGTGGTGTATCGGATCTTTAAGACGTATACCAAGTAAAAAGAAGAACCTTCAATCCGCATAGGCGGGTTGAAGGTTCTTTTGTATCATGCAGGTCTTAACGCGGCATTACGGCGTCTTTGTCTTCCGTTACGATGACGATTTCGGCATTCGTCATTCCAGGAAGCGAACGGGTCATGATCGGCGAGTGGTAAGCGACGATTTTCATGCCGGCTTTGAGCTTAGGTTCTCCGGCCAGCAGCGGAATGATTACCGTGTCTTCCGAAATATTCAGAATAACATCGTTATTCTTCGAGTCGTCGGAACCGACATTCACGTAAACTTGGCCTTCCGAAGCTAAATCGGAAGCTTGAATGGTTCCTTCCACTTTAGGAGCAACCGCGGATTGAACTACGATTTTATCGGCATGAGATTGAGCCGGATAAATCATGAGCATGACTTCAGGATAATAGGCGATGATTCGTTGATCGGCTTTAAGGGCATCTTTGGTCAATGCCACTCCGTTTTCGTCCACGATCTGTGTCTCTTCATCCACCTTCAGGAAAATATAGTTGATACCGCCTTGTTCCAGAGGATTACCGATCACTGTGATGGTATTATCCGCAATATTGGTGATTACTCCGTTCGTACCCGGCGCCTCCTCACTTGGCATTTCTGTTTCTTCCGTGTTTACTACAACATAGTTTGTCGTGGATTGGGCAGGAAGGCTCAGCATGACGGCCGGGCCGTAGAACGCTCTTACCGTCATTCCTTCTTTAATTTCGGAAGCCGTAATAGCCTTGCCGGTTTGGTCCACAAGTTGGGTCTTGTCCGCAAAATGCAGCACAATGCTGTCCTCAAAACCGGAGTAAATATCGGTTCCTTTGACGAAAATACCGTTTTCCCGGACTTCAGATACGACGCCGTCTATCGCAGTAAACGACTGATCCTGAACGACCAGCGTCAACGCGGTTCCGCGGGCGGGCAAGCTTTTCGTGATATTAGGACCGTAGAAGGCTTTAATCGCTTTCTTTTCATCTATAATGGTCTTCAGAGCCACTTTATTGCCTTTTGCGTCCACGATTTTCGTATCTTTGGTGATCGCTAGAATGATTTCGCTTTGATCGGTAGGCGCGAGTCCGCGTCCTTTGACTGTAATGAGTTTACCGGTCTCATCATTGATGAAGTCAGTAATTTGTCCCAATGTGCCCGGTACGATCTTAACCTGATTTTGATTTTGAACCATGCTTAAATCAGGGGTTTTGGTTGGCGGCGGTACATCCTGCGCAAAAGCGGCTAACGGAATTGCGGTCATTGCCAGTAGGGATGCTGTAGCGATAGCTTTGTTCATTTTTTTCATAGTTAGAGTCCTCCGTCGGATGGTGATGTTATGTTCTCTGCTCATTAACCTTGACGGGATAATTCCTGAAATGTTGCACTTGGCGGAAAATCGTCATTAAATAGGAATAATGGAGTACACAGTGTGAGAGGGGCGGCAACCATGACTTTGCAGCAATTGAAGTACGTCATCGAGGTCGCAAACCGCGGTTCGATGAATGAAGCGGCCAAGCGGCTGTTTATTTCCCAGCCCAGTCTATCCAATGCGATCCGGGATTTGGAGGAAGAGATTTCGGTCACCATTTTTGAGCGGACGAATAAGGGGATTTCCGTGACCAATGAGGGTTCGGAATTTCTGAGTTATGCAAGGCAGGTGGTCGAGCAGGCGGAACTGCTGGAGAACCGTTATCTGGACGGAAAGCTGGCTCCCCAGCATTTCTCGGTCTCTACCCAGCATTATGCTTTTGCGGTGAACGCCTTTGTGAACCTGGTGCGAGATTACGGGCATGCGGAATATGAGATGGCGCTGCGCGAGACTAAAACGCATGAAATTATCGAGGACGTGAAGTCCCGGCGCAGTGAAATCGGCATCCTTTATTTGAACGACTTTAATGCCAAGGTTATTAACAAGCTGTTAAAAGAAGCGGGACTGCAATTCAACAGCCTGTTTGTGGCGAAGCCGCATATTTTCATCAGCATTCAAAACCCGCTGGCCAAGCAAGAGATGGTGACGATCGACCAATTGCGGGAATACCCGTACTTGTCCTTTGACCAAGGGGAATACAACTCGTTTCATTTCTCCGAGGAGATTCTCAGTACGTTGTCGCATCCGAAGAGCATCCGGGTCCATGACCGGGCGACGCTATTCAATCTGCTGATCGGGTTGAACGGGTACACGATTTCTACAGGCGTGCTCAGTTCGGACCTCAATGGAAACGAAATTATTCCAGTCCCGCTCGATTGCAGTGAGAGCATCAATGTCGGCTGGATCTGTCATAAGCATGCGACACTTTCCAAGTTGGCGTTGGCATACGTCGAGGCTCTGAAGGAGTCCGTGAAGATTACCCAGGGCTAGCAAAAAGATAGATATAGCTTTTGGCTATAACCAGTTATAGCTTATTAGAGTTACTCTATAGCCGGAAAGGTATGGTATTTTTCTCTTAACGAATTCAAATTCAATCGTGAAGAGGAGATATCAGCCATGTGCAACGTGACGACGGTTCAAGGAACATCCAGAAAGGCGGCGCCATACCGGTTTGATGTAGTGGGCAGTTTTTTGCGGCCGGAGGCTTTGAAGAAGGCCAGAGCGCAATTCGGCAAAGGAGAGATTACGGAGGCCGAGCTGAAGCAAATTGAGGATCGCGAGATTATCCAATTGGTCGAGCAGCAAAAAGCGGCCGGACTTCAGGCCGTGACGGACGGAGAGTTCAGACGTTCCTGGTGGCATTTGGATTTCATGTGGGGACTGGACGGCGTAGAGAAGGCAGGATCGGAAAAAGGCTACCAGTTCAACGGCATTGAGACAAGAGCGGAAACCGCGTGTTTGAACGGGAAAATCGGATTTTCCGACCATCCGTTCGTCGAGCACTTCCGGTTCTTGAAGCAAGCGGCAGGAGACGACGTCGTTGCCCGCCAGACGATTCCGGCGCCAGCGCAGTTCCTGGCGGAGCTGCTCCGTCCAGAGAACAATGCAAGTACGGACAAGTATTATAGCAGCACCGACGAGTTGGCGAGAGATATCGCCCAGGCTTATCATAAGGCGATTCTTGCTTTTTATGAGGAAGGATGCCGCAACATTCAACTGGATGATTGCACATGGGGCATGCTCTGTGACAGGGAATTTGCGAAAACGATGCAGGGTGCGGGGGTGGATACGGCCGAAATCGCGAAGCTGTATGCCCGCGTGAATCAGGAGGCGGTTGAGGGATTGCCGTCCGACCTGGTCGTAACGACCCATGTATGCCGCGGCAATTACTACTCCACCTGGGCTTCGTCAGGCGGATATGAGCCGGTTGCGGAAACGTTGTTCGGAATACAGCATATCGACGGCTATTATCTTGAATTCGATACGGAGCGGGCCGGGGATTTTACACCGCTGAAGGAGCTAAAGGATCAACAGGTCGTCTTGGGATTGTTTTCTTCCAAAACAGGAGTGCTGGAGGACAAGGATGTCATTGTCGCCCGCATTAAAGAAGCAGCGGAAATTGTGGGTTTGGACCAAATTTGCCTCAGCCCGCAGTGCGGATTTGCCTCTACGGAGGAAGGTAATCTGTTGACGGAGGAAGAGCAGTGGAGGAAGCTGGCCTTCATCAAGGAAATTGCCGAGGAAATATGGAGCTAGAGAATATAGTGAGAGCGGGATCCGGTGCATATCGGGTTCCGCTCTTTTTGCGAGGAATTCATGGATTATCAAAACAATAAATATAGATTAGAATTGCTATTATGCAAGGCAGAAAAGGAGGGATGACATGCAACGGACGGAACAGTCCGGCTGGAAAGCCGGAGCAGGGCTGAAGACCCGATGGGGGCGCCAGGTCGACCCGCAGCGAGTGCTTACGGAATACCCGCGGCCTCAAATGGTCAGGGACGAGTGGATGAATTTGAACGGGCTTTGGGAATATGCGATCACTCCCAGGGCGAAAGGGAGCGGTACACCGGACTTGTGGGACGGTCTAATTCTGGTTCCATTTCCGGTAGAGTCGGCTCTGTCAGGGGTGCAGCAACCGCTGGGTCCCGGGGAATGGTTGTGGTACAGGAGAACATTTTCCGTGCCGGACAATTGGAAAGGGCGAAGGCTGCTGCTGCATTTTGGGGCGGTGGACTGGGAAACGGAAATCTGGGTCAACGGGCGTAAAGCCGGAGAACATACCGGAGGTTACACCCCATTTTCCCTGGATATTACCGGGCATTTAAATGCAGGGAATGCGGAGCGGAGTCAAGAGCAAGAGATTATTGTTCGGGTCTGGGATCCGACGGACACGTTCGGGCAAGAACGCGGCAAGCAGGCTTTGAATCCCAAGGGGCTGTTCTATACGGCCGTCTCGGGGATTTGGCAGACTGTATGGCTTGAGCCGGTTCCCGAAGCGCATATCGCCTCCTTTCGGCTGGTGCCCGACCTGGCGGACGGGGAGTTGTCCGTATTTATACATATTGATTCTGCGAATGGTGGATCCGATTCCGTACATAACCGCATTGAGGCGATAGCTTATGCGGATGGCGAAATCGTCGCAACCGGGGGTAGTCCGGTTGGCGGGGAACTGAAGCTTTATTTTTCGAAAATGAAGTTATGGAGCCCGGACAACCCGTTTCTGTACGATCTAACCGTCCGATTGCATGCGGAAGACGGAAGCACGCTCGATACGATACAAAGTTACTTTGCGATGCGGGATTTCCGTGTCGGGAAGGATAAGGCCGGCGCAGTCAGACTGCTCCTGAACGGGGAGCCGCTGTTCCAGCATGGTGTCCTGGACCAAGGGTATTGGCCTGACGGTTTATATACCGCTCCGAGTGACGAGGCGTTGGCTTATGATGTCGAAACCGTGAAGAGGCTCGGCTTCAACATGGTGCGGAAGCATATCAAAATCGAACCGGCCAGATGGTATTATCATTGCGACCGGCTCGGACTGATTGTCTGGCAGGACATGATCAACGGCGGCGGGGGCTGGAACCATTTGCATCATTTCATCCTCCCTAACTTTGTAAGCGCAATCAAAGTGAAAGACGACAAGTACAAAGCCTTGGGCAGGGCGGAAATCTCCAACCGCGACAACTATCGCAAGGAATTAAAAGAGATGGTCGACGCATTGTACAATGTCCCATGCATCGGGGTGTGGGTCCCATTCAATGAAGCCTGGGGACAATTCGATGCCGCGGACATTGCGGAATGGCTCAAGGCTTATGACCCGTCCCGTCCGGTGGACCATGCCAGCGGCTGGCATGATCAAGAGGCGGGCGATTTCAAGAGCGTGCATATTTATTTTCGCAAGCTGAAAATGCCGAAGAAGTCCGGCAGCCGCGCGGTCGTGATTTCCGAATACGGCGGCTACAGTCTGATGGAGGAGGGGCATGTATGGCGGGAAGGCAAAGGCTTCGGATATAGGAAGTTCAAGAGCCGGGAAGCGCTGAACGCCGCTTATGCCTCACTGATCAAGAAACAATTGAAGCCGCTGGTCAATCAGGGGGTAGCCGCTGCCGTCTATACCCAACTGACCGATGTCGAGACCGAATTGAACGGGATCCTGACCTATGACCGGGAAATCGTCAAGCTGGACGAAGGGTTGCTGAATGAGCTTCATGACGATTTGCTGAACGAGCTGCGTAACGAGCTGCGTAACGAGCTGTGTAACGACATGATGGAAGGGGCTGAGGTTTATTAAAAACGGGGGTATTTCGTCAAAAAATTGGACATTGATCTGGATTCTCGGCATGGCGGGCCAGATTTGCTGGAACATCGAAAATTCCTGGTTCAACACCTTTGTTTATGCCAAAATCGCCAAAGATCCGTCCATTATTTCATGGATGGTCGGCATCAGCGCGATCGTATCTACGCTGACCACCTTCTTGATCGGGACCTGGGGGGACCGGGCCGGAAAGAGGAAGCCGTTTATCGCCGTCGGTTATATTTGCTGGGGTGTATTTACGATGGCTTTTGGAGCGACGGAGTTTGTCCCCAAAAATCCCTTGAACATCGCCATCGTCGTCATCGTAGCCGCCGATGCCGTCATGAGCTTCTTCGGCTCGACCTGTTATGATGCCGGATATAATCCATGGACTACGGATATTTCGAATGTGCATAACCGGGGCAAGCTCGGCGCGGCTTTTGCCGCCATGCCGGTGCTGGCTACGATATTCGGGGCCGTCGTATCCGGAATGCTGGTGGATGCCCTTGGTTTCTTTCCCTTTTTTACGATGATGGGCGGTATGGTGACGGTGACGGGAATACTCGCGCTGTTCATGTTGAAGGATGACCCGGGCTTGAAGGCAAGGAAGCTGGAAGCTGGCTACTGGCGCCAGTTTGCCGGAGTGTTCCGGGTACGAACGGTACTGGAGAATAAGGAATTATTTTGGGTGTTCGTGATTAACGCTGTGTTCTTTACCGCTTTTAATGTCTATTTCCCCTACATTACTATCTATCTCAACAACTACCTCAACATGAGCTACTCTCTTTCCGGCATTTTACAGGGCATCGGGCTCGTGGCCGCCATATTCCTGACGTTGCCGGCTGCCGGATTCATCAAACGAGGCAAGCTCGCCTCCGTCATCCTGTTTGCCGTGCTGGCCAATGTTACAGGATTGCTTATCATTTCACGGTTTTCCAGTCATTTCGTGCTGCTGATCGGGATTTTCGGAGCCGGAATCGGCTATGTCCTGATGATGCAAACGGTGACCGCCTGGGTCAAAAATTTGTACCCCGAGCAGCAACGGGGGCAATTTGAAGGGATCAGAATGGTGTTTGCCGTCTGTCTGCCCATGGTGATCGGGCCTTTGCTTTCGGGATTCGTGATCACGCAATACGGAGTACACAGGGTTATTGATGGAGTTTCAGGTATGGTGCCGACCGAAACGCTCTTTCTTGTATCGGCGCTCGTGACGATTCTTACGGTATTGCCGTTAATCCCGGCGGGGAGATTCGCCAAGATGCGACTGCAGTCGGATGCTTCGGAACCAAAATAGAATCATACTCATATGGAGGTGCAGCTAAAGCTATGCAACAAAACTATCAACATCAGATCGTTACGCCGGGGGACCTGCTTGACGGCAACGGCTCTCTTTTGCAGAAGGGATATTCGACACAGGCCGTGCTGAATTATAACCGTTCCGGAATCAAGGTACCGCCCTGGAAAATCAAAGAATGGGATTTCTACCAGGTGTCCAATGACGATTACTGTCTGCAGCTTACGATCGGACATGTATCTTATGCGGGCAGTATTGCGGTGAAACTGTTTGAATTTGCTACCGGGAAGCATTATGAGGTTTCCCGGATGCTTGCCTTGCCGTTTAACCGTTTGCGTATGCCGCTATCCGCCGAAGAAGGGGATCTGACCTACAGCCGGAAAGATATATTCATGCAATTCCAGGTGTACGAAGGCGGAAGAAGACTGATTTGCCGGGCCGGCGGCGGCGGGAACCTGCCGAGGATGGAGGTCGACGTCGCCCTGTCCCAGCCCGACAAAACGTCGTTGGTCATCGCCACTCCTTTTGACGAGCATCGCTCCTGTTTTTATTACAACCATAAGATTAATTGCATGCCTGCTACAGGCTCTGTAAAGGTTGACGGTAAGGAGTATCGTTTTGAGCCGGATTCTTCCTTTGGGCTGCTGGATTGGGGCAGAGGGGTATGGCCGTTCCGACACGAATGGTTTTGGGGAAACGGCAGCTGCTATGTGGACGGGAAACGCTTTGGCTTCAATATCGGTCACGGCTTCGGCAACACCTCGGCAGCTAGTGAAAATATGCTGTTTTATGACGGCAAGGCCCATAAGCTGGGCCGGGTCATCTATGATTTGCCGGCCGGGGGTTATATGTCCAAGAAAAGGATTACGAGCGATGACGGAAGATTCGAAATGGAGTTCACGCCGATTTATGACCAGCAGACGGCAACGAAGCTGCTGTTCGTGGACAACAAATGCCATCAGTTGTTTGGCACCTTTACGGGAAAAGCCGTGCTGGACGATGGGCGGGTCCTGGAAATTAAGGAGATGGTAGCGTTTATCGAACATGCGGTAAATAATTGGTGATTGGCTTGGTTAAGCCTGGAATTAAAGGGTTTAAAGATAGTAGGATAGAATTATTATACAACTAAATTTAATGTCCTGGAAATGAAGGGTGACTGCGGATGACCATTGTAAAGGAAATAATACTCCAGTTATTTTTTGCCCTTATGCCCTTTCTGATGTTCAATGTTTATTACCGGGATTCGCCCCGGAATTACTCGCGGAAATTCATTATAATTACTACTGCGATCTGCTTGTTCTTCTCCATGACCTTCGGGGCAAGCGCGGTGACCGGGTACTATTATGACATAAGGTATGTGTTTCTCTTCTTCGGACTCATTTTCGGCGGCTTGCCTGCAGGTCTCATTCTGTTGCTGGAATTTGTACTGTACCGTTTGTACTTGGGCGGCGACGGGATGGGAATTGCGATGGTGATCATGTTGATCATCTTTCCCCTATCCTTAGCTTTACGTCGGATGTACCTGGCTGCCAGGCAAAAAGTGCCCGTCGTATTATTGGCGGGCTTCATTTTCTTCTTCGTACCGCTCCTGTTCGTCTATTTGTACAATCCGGATCCTATCGAAAATAATCTGTTGTTTCATATATTTGTTGTTCCGGTTCAGAACTTTATCGGCAACTGGCTGCTGATTTCGTTGTTTCAAAAGGCAGTGAAGGATAAGGAGCTGTTTATCGAATACGCGCAAAATGAAAAAGTCGTGGTGATCAGTCAGGTAGCCGCATCGCTGGTTCATGAGGTGCGCAATCCGCTCACTGCGGTAAAGGGGTTCCTCAAGCTGATTCGCGAGTCCTCGCTGGAACGGGATAAAGTCAATCGTTACATAGATATTTGCGTAAGCGAAATGGAACGTACCGAATATATACTCTCGGAGTATCTTTCCATCTCAAAGCCCTTGACGGATCATCAAGAATCGACCGATCTGTCGAACCTGCTGAAAATAACGGTAGAAGTGATGCGCCCTTATGCGAATATGAACAATGTCGCGCTGGAAGGGCAGATCCCGGAAGGCCGGATATGGATTCTGGCCAATCCCGAGAAAATCAAACAGATACTTATGAATATGATCAAGAACGCGATTGAAGCCTGCTACGACTCCACGGAGGGAAGGGTGACCCTGGAACTGGCGGCAGTTGGCGGAGAAGCCGTGTTGACGATAGAAGACAATGGAATCGGGATGACGAAGGACCAAATCGAGAAGTTGGGCTCCGTTTTTTTCTCCACCAAGGCCAGAGGGACGGGGCTTGGCCTTACGTTCTCCTATCAGGCGATCCAGGCAATTGGGGGAACAGTATCCTTGAAGAGCGTCCACCGGGGAGGGACCCGATTTACGATCACTTTGCCCTTGCATGAACGGGCAGAAGCCAAGTGAATAAGGTTTAGCGGCCGGCTGGCCTAAAATCGCACGCTTCGGCATATCCATGGGATATAAAGGAGCGTGAGAATTTTTGGACAAGATCGTGGAACGTTATTATGAGGTAAAACAGCAGCAGAAAGAGCTGGACCGGGAATTGGGGGAGCTTCGCCAAGCCATTCTGGATTACTGCCGGGATCAGGATACGACCGGTCTGGATCTCGAAAGCCATAAGGTAACGCTCGTCCTGCAAAACCGGAGGGAATACGATGAGAACCGGTTGTACGATGCCCTGCCGGACCTCGAGCTTTGGCGAATGCTGTCCAAGCCGGATTCCGGTAAAATCGCGAGTTTGGTCAAATTAAAGGTCATTTCGGAAGAGAAAATCAAAGATACTTATACGATCAAGAACGTTACCCTGCTGCAGGTGGATAAGAAGTAATTAATGAGTCCTACCTCGCGATTTGTTTGACAAATCTTGTAAGCCTGGGGTACAGTATGTATCAATAGAATAGGAAATCCACTAGGGGAGCCGTTAAACGGCTGAGACAAGAGACGAATTCTTGGACCCTTTGAACCTGATCTAGTTCGTACTAGCGTAGGGAAGTGGAGCCGGCCCTTCAAAGGCGATACGTATGTCCGTATTATATTGCAGATGAAGCCGCTCCGTTTCCGGGGCGGTTTTTTTGGTATGCGGATTCCTATTCTAAAACTATTTACCGGAGGTGGGCGTTGGTGAACTTTACCGAGGAGGTACGCCGGGAGGCGGATGGTCTGTTCGACGCGATCTATGAGCATCCTTTTGTCCGCGGAATTGCGGAAGGAAAGCTGGAAAGGGAGCAGCTGATCCATTATGTCAAACAGGATTATGAATATTTGAATGCGTATATGCGAATTTACGGGATCGCGATTTCGAAATGCACGCGGCGGGAAGATATTGAAATGTTTAATGAGCAGATTGGCTTTATTTTGCACAGCGAGGTTCATCCGCATCAAAATTTCTGCACCGCTGCGGGGGTGACATATGAGCAAATGCAGGGCTATCCGCTTGCTCCTTCCGCGCACCATTACATCAAGCATATGCTGACGGTTGCCCATGAAGGAAGTCTTGGCGAAATGCTGGCGGCGCTGCTGCCATGCCCTTGGACATACCTGGAAATCGGCCAAAGGCTGATCGAGGAAGTCCGGCCAGAGCCGTCTCATCCCTTCTATGACTGGATTCAATTTTATGGGGGGCTCGCGGGTGATACCACGGTGAAGCTGCGCAAACAGGTGGATTTATGGGCGGAAGAGGCCGGCGCGGCGGAGCGGGAGCGCATGAAGGAGCATTTTATGCATAGCTGCCAACTGGAATACCTGTTCTGGGACATGGCATACAAGCAGGAAGAATGGCCCGTTCCGATGCGGGCGGCGGTGCTGTGAGCCGGGCAGACTTTATTTTCTTTTTCAAATCTATCTATTTCATAAAGAAAGGTTGATTGAACAATATGAGTATGCTGGAAAGAGAACTGTCCTCACTTCTTGTCAAATTGCAAAAGACGAAACCGCTCGTTCATAACATGACCAATGTAGTCGTGACCAATTTTACGGCCAACGGGCTTTACGCGCTGGGAGCCTCTCCCGTTATGGCTTACGCACCGGAAGAGGTCGCCGACATGGCGAAAGTCGCGGGCGCGGTAGTGCTGAATATCGGAACGCTGAACAGCGACCTTGTGGAGGCGATGGTCATCGCCGGGCGTTCGGCCAACGAGAACGGCGTTCCCGTGCTGCTTGATCCGGTCGGGGCCGGGGCAACGAGATTCCGGACGGAATCCTCGCTGCGGATCATGCGTGAGGTGCGGGTTTCGCTGGTGCGGGGAAATGCGGCCGAGATTGCGCATCTCATCGGCGAGACCCGCGAGATCAAAGGCGTGGACGCCGGTGACAGCGGAAGCTATGACAACGCCATTCTGGCGGTCCGGGCCGCCCAGGAGTTGGGAACGGTCGTAGCCATCACCGGGCGGGAGGATGTGATCACCGACGGGAAGCTGTGCCGGGTGATCAGCGGCGGCGACGCGCTGATGACGCAGGTAACCGGCACGGGATGCCTGTTGACGTCGGTGTTGGGCGCTTTTTCGGCGGTCGAGGAGGACTTGCTGCTCGCCGGGACGGCCGGGCTGGCCTTCTATGGTACGGCGGCTGCCCGCGCTGCCGAGCGAACGGCCGCCTTCGGGCCTGGCAGCTTCCAGACCGCCTTCCTGGATGAGCTCGCGAAGCTGCATCCGCATTCGCTGAAGGGCTACGCCTCCGTCCGGGAAATCCAGGCGGCGACGGCCGGGGGCCTGGTGTGAACCGCCACGGCCTAGCCAAGGCGCTGACGGTCGCCGGATCGGACAGCGGCGGCGGAGCCGGGATTCAGGCCGACCTCAAAACGTTTCAGGAACTGAACGTTTACGGCATGTCGGCCATCACAGCGGTCACCGTGCAGAACACGCTCGGTGTCAGCGGGGTCTACCCGCTGCCGGCCTCAGCGGCAGCGGAGCAGATCCGGGCTGTCGGCAGCGATCTCGGCGTCGATGCCGTGAAGACCGGCATGTTGTTTAACGCCGACATCATTCATGCCGTTGCCGAAGAGGTCCGGCGCTTTCGCTGGGAGCGCCTTGTCGTCGATCCGGTGATGATCGCGAAGGGCGGGGCTGAGCTGCTTCAGCAAGAAGCGGTGCACGCGCTGGAGAAGGACCTGCTTCCGCTGGCCTTGGCGGTCACGCCGAACATCCCGGAGGCGGAGGCACTCTCCGGCGTGACGATCCGCACGATGCAGGACCGGAAGAAGGCCGCTGAGATCATCAGCGCCATGGGGCCCAAGCTGGTCGTGATCAAGGGCGGTCATGATGAAGCCGGGGGTGGAAGCGACAGCGGAGCGGACGGAGCGGACGGAGCGGATGGAGAAACGGCCGAGGAAACCAGCGGTGACTATGCCGGAAAGATCGGACCGGGGGAATCGCCTGAGGTAGAAAGGCGCGGCGGCGGGATCGTAACGGACCTGCTGTACGACGGCAAGTCCTTTACGGAACTGACCGACAAAAGGATTTCCACCCTACATACGCATGGTACCGGCTGTACCTTCTCCGCTGCGCTGACCGCGTGTCTCGCCAAAGGCATGGCACCGCTGGAAGCGGTGAAGCTGGCGAGAGACTTTATTCAGGCAGCGATCGAAGACAGCCTGGAGCTCGGCCATGGCCACGGTCCGACCAATCATTGGGCCTACCGCCGGCGGCAGGGAGGGGCTGGCTGATGGCAGAGGGAAGGATTTCCGCTGATCAAATGCGCGAATATTTGCGGATGTATCTGGTCATCGGCAGCGTCAACTGTCAGGAGTATCCGCTTCGCGTGCTGGAAGAAGCGTTGGCCGGCGGTGTCACGCTCGTGCAGTTCCGAGAGAAGGGCCCCGGCTCGCTTGCCGGAGAAGCGCGGCTGGCGCTGGCGCTTCAAATGCAGGCGGCCTGCGGCCGCGCCGGGGTTCCGTTCATCATCAACGACGATGTGGACCTGGCCCTTAGGATCGGGGCCGACGGAGTCCACATCGGACAGGATGATGAGGACCCGGCAAGGGTCCGCGCTCGCATCGGGAACCGATTGCTCGGCGTATCGGCGCACACGGCCGAAGAGGCCCGGCTCGCGGCCAGCCATGGCGCGGATTATCTCGGCATCGGCCCGATCTATCCGACCGTGTCCAAAGACGACGCCCATGCGGTGCAGGGGCCGGGAATTCTCCGCGAGCTTCGCGGCGCGGGAATCGACCTGCCCCTGGTCGGCATCGGCGGAATTACCCCCGCCCGCGCCGGCGAAGTCATTGGCGCGGGCGCCGATGGCGTCGCCGTAATATCCGCGGTGACGGGAAGGCCGCTCGGCGAGATCAAAGCGGCGGTGAAGGAGATCATCGGCCAAATGGAATGCCTGAAGTAGGGTTGATCTGAAAGTCTAACGAACTCAAGAGCGCTTATTTGGCCTAAATCCAGTAATTTGAAATTATAACGAACCCCAGTAACGTTATTGTGGTACAAATGGAGCCGTTTTGCCTCTAATGTACTCCATAGCGCCGTTGGGGTTCGTTAGATTTATTTTGTGTCTCTTTTTCCTGAAATAAGCCTCCTGAGGTTCGTAAAGAAGAGGGAGATTGGCATGGTGCATGATTGTTTAGAATGAGTCCTTAGACCTAAGGGTGGTATTGTGAGTCTGGAGACTTTGGCGGAGTTGATGGCCGAAGTTTTTTTCTTTTATGCCAAACGGCTTAGAAGCAAGGTACCAAAATGAAGATTTTTCAAGTTTGATCCTATGGATGGTAGAGATTGGGTCGGAAATCGGGTAGTATATTTGGTAAATAGTTCAATTTACTGTGCGGAATTATATATACTTTTTTTGAAAAATGGAGGAATCGTCGTGTATTCAACTAGCGAAATACGTTCCACCGCCAGACGAACGTCCCAGGGCGGAGCGGATCTCAAAAGAATGGAGAACCAGTTCGCGTCATCAGTGCATGATGCGGCGTCCTGGTGGAAAGGAAAAGCGAGCGAATCATTCAAAGAGGATTACGTGGCTAAGGCAAAAAAGGAGATCGATCGCCTGCAAACGGAGATTCGTGATCTGGAGACGGGGCTTGACCGGCTGGCACGGGAAGTCCAAGTTGCCGAGGACCGGAGACGGGCCGAGGCGGAGAGACAGGCTCTTCTGTTAAAACAGCAGCAGAAAAACAAAAAATAGATGAATTCTATTTAAAAGGGAGATTGGAGAATGATGTTGTCCGAAAAAGATTGTTTACTGTTATGTGAATTGGCTCGAACAGGTCTGTTGAAGACGCAGCGTTCCGGGCCTGTAATGGAAATCGTCCGAAATTTGCAAAATAGCCTGACCGGGTGCGGACAGGGAGATCTGGCGCAAGAGATTTTGGGATCCGTGAATTTTGCGGAATTAGAACTCATGGAACCTAGGGAGCAGGCGAGTAGCAATCATTATTACGTCTTTATGGATAAAGAACATAGCGGCCGCACGATTCTGGTGCAGGAATCCGAAGAAACGGCCGAGACCCATACATATAATTACGATTTAAATAGAATTGCGAATGAACTTGAAGAAACGGTTGGCTCCGGCGGGAGCAGTACCTTTATCGGTATCGGCTTGGGCGGCTGGCGCGCAGCCGAGCTTGCGGTAAAATTCAATGCGGAAGCCGTCGCATTCGGTGCGCCAAGTGTGGATGAGCTGCCGGGCAAGGCGATTAACTACGTGGGAGAAGACGATCCGGTCGGGGATTTTACGGACAAAGTACGTTTCGTCAAGCAGGGTGAGGAACTGGACGAGACGGACGAATCTCTTTTTTACAGAAGACTGGAATTTCACCAAGACGGGAAACCGGTAATTACGGAGCAAAGTGATTTCTCCCGCTTTGTCAGTTGGTTCTACAATACCGCTGGTGCAGTGGAACCGGAAATTTGGCGTATCTTTTTCCCGGGGGCGGCGGAGGAAGAGGATTTACTGCTGTCGGATTTGGGCGTGTACTCCGTATATCTGAAGCTTGGTGAATTAAATAAGGAAGGGATCTTGCGGTCCCTTGACGAGGCCGTGAGAGTTGCGGGCCGCCAGTTGGAGAACAATCGCAGCGAAATGGCCGCCGAGCTGGAGAAAGTAACCGAGGAGCAATTTAATGCCCGTTTTGAGGAAATCGCCGAAACGTGTGCTGCACGCGCTTCCAAAATCATAGATTCTATTTTCGATAGTGTCCAAACCGTGCTGATGGGAGTCGCCTTATTTACGTTGGAGCAGGAGAACTTCGAGGTAGAGCCTTGGATGGAGAGCTTTTACGTGCGAATTGACGAATTGGTGGATCAGGAGTTAGGCCGTGTGAAGGAGTGTCTTGACCAGGCTATGGGCCGCCACTTGGAGCGCACGCTGCAGTTCCCTGATTTCTCGATGGAATGGTGAGTGGGGGGACATGATATTGAAGCATCTTGCGAAAAGAATATTTCCGATTATAATAGCAAGCTTAATTATTTCATTAGGAGTGAGCGGTTGCATGAAGAAGAGTGATCCGGAAGCGATAAAAGATCAGATGATCTCCTATTTACAGGAGAAATACGGCGAAGAATTCATTCCTATCTCTTTTGAATCGAGCGGATTTGCTTATAGCTATGACACTCTGTGGGTCTATCCGAAGGATGGAACGAAAGCGGATCGTTTCGAAGTGCGGGGATCCAAGGCAAAAGATAATACTTACGTGATAAGCGACGGGTACTACGGTATTTATATCAAACCCCAATATGAGGCGGTTTTATCCGGTTTTGTCAGCGAAATCTATCAGGATTTCAAGCTGTTTACCGACTTTGGCGAAGGGGTTTGGTCGGAGCAGTTGAACAAGAATACGAAAATTGAGGAAATCTATGAGATCGACAGATTAGTTTCTTCAAGTAACGTAATTTTTGTCAAAGAGGATTCCGCAAAGAATATTGACGACGAAGAGGCAATCAGAAAAATTGCCGAGAACATGAAGGCGAAGAAAATGGTCGGAAACATCCAACTGTACGTCGTGTATAACGACAAATTCGATTCCATCGGTTTAGAGGCTTTAAGCTTAACGAATGCCCAAATGAAAGATGTTTTTGTTCGCGATTATGTGATGATTAAAGTGAACAGAAGCTTAGAAGTGAAAAAATACGGGGAGGGAACCTAATGTCTGAACTTAGCGAAAGTCAGTTAATCCTCCTCGATAATTTAATCTATTTAAAAGATGTGGCGAATCGGGAAAATGTAAAAGTCAGCGTCATTGTAGAAGATTTACTGGATGGAGGCTTGGAGAAAAGCAAGGACCAGGTAACAGGCACTTACCCCGGCCAATTAAATGAAGCAGAATGGATTACGATCCTGAAAAACATTGAACAAGATAAACAACTGATGAATCTTACCGTAAAGCATGGCAACGTAGGTAATGTATATGACGAAAAAACCGGAAAAATCGTACGTGACGATAAAGGCCAGCCGATCGAACCCGGCGCCCGTATGGCTACCTTCGTAGACAATCAAGATAATGCGACCGTCGTCTTCCGTGGTACTTCAGGCGATTATGAATGGCATGATAACGGTACGGGCGCGTATTTATCCGACACGGAGATGCAGATTGCCGCTTTAAAATATATTGAAAGTTTGCCCTATAATAATATTACCGTAACGGGCCACTCCAAGGGAGGCAACAAGGCCCAGTACGTTGCGATCTTGTCCGATAAGGTAGACCGGGCGTTATCGTTGGACGGACAAGGATTTTCGAAGGAGTTCGTCGAAAAGTATGCGGATTTGATTGCCGCGAACGGCGGTAAAATCACATCCATCTCCGCCAAAGATGATCCGGTGAACCGGCTCCTGATTCCGGTGGCCGGCAAGATTATTTATATTGAGACGGCGAATCCCGAGAAATTCTATGATATTTTCTTCTACCATAAACCTAATCTGGTTCTGAACGAGAACGGTCAATTGAATAAAGAGGGAGAACCGGGGGTTCTCTCCAATTTTATTAATGATTTTACGATTTATATCAATGAAAACATGAAGGAGCCTTACCTAAGTTACGCCGCCGACGGCTTGCTTGCGCTCCAGGAAAGTGGAAAAGAGGGGCGCGAAAAGGAAGAATGGTACCAGACGGCATTTGGTGCAATAGCGGCGCTAAGCCATCTGGATGATTTTACAATGGCCCAAATCTCGAAAAAGTATGGGGATTTCGCGGAACTGGGTGCAGCGCTGTTGGCAACGGTTATATTTCCGCCTATTTTCTTTGATGACCTGGTCCATGCGATTGGCAAAAACCTCAAGAATCTTTATGACTTTGCGGTTGAAAAGCTGCAGCAATTCGGGAATTGGCTGGGTCATGTACTGGATGTCGCGGTAGAGAAAGTCAAAGAAATCGGACTGCAGATCGGAGCGGCGCTCGCCAGCTTTGCCGAGAAGGTCAAGCAGGGGTGGAATAAGCTGGTGGAGGGAGTAAAGAACTTTGCGGAGGACATCAAGAATGCCGGCATTGCCGCCGCGGAAGCCATCGGCCGATTCAAAGATAAGGTGGTCCAGACTGTAAAGGGCTTTTGCGACAGCATCGTGGAAGGTACGAAGCGGATAATTGAGTCCGTCAAGAATACATGGAACAATGCCATGGATAAAATGACGAGTTGGTTCAACCGGACGAAAGAGTCGATCGTTACTAAGGTGGAGGAGTTTAAGGAAGGCGTCCACCATGTTATAACCGTGACCAGGGACGGCATCAACAGGTTCATCGACGCCTCGGTCGCCAAGTTCCGGGAGATCGGAGACTGGATGGTCAACAAGGTGAACGATGCGGTTGCCAAAGCCAAAGAGATTACCGCCCGAATCGGAGAGGCCGGAGCTGCGTTCGTGCAAAAAATCAAAGAGACCTGGGAGCGTTTGAAGGCCGGGATCGCGGAGATGGCGGTTGCGGTAAAAGATGCCGCTGTCAAAGCCGGTGAAGCGATCGCGAGATTTAAAGACAAAGTTGCCCGGGTGGTGAAGAGCTTCTGCGACAGCATCGTTCAGGCGACCAAGCAGGCTATAGAAAACTTGAAGGAAGCGTGGAAAGGCGCGGTCGACAAGATGACCACGGTATTCCACTCAGCCAAAGCTGCAATAAAAGCGAAGGTTCATGATTTTAAGGTAGGCATCAAGACCATGGCGAAGCTGACCACTTCCAAAATTAAAGGTGTAGGCAAGCAGGCCGCAGTCTCCGTGAAGAAATTCGTGAGCAAGGTGGCCAGAGGTCTGTCGGCGGCTTCTAAAGGTCTTATGCTCGTCAATATTTCCCGGCTGGGGGATTTGCAGACCAAGATGAAGAAGCTGGACTCCGATATCGAGTCGAGAACTACGCAAATCGTAAACGAAGCGCAGAGAGTGGCCTCGGGCGTAGGAAGATCTTACAGCGAATCCAATGTCCAGTACCAGGTCAGACAAGTGCAGGCCGCATGCGATGATATTAAAAACCGCAGCAAACAGCTGTCCGCGGAGCTGGACCGAAAAATTCGTACGTTGTCCATCACCAGGGAGCAATATTTGAAGATCGAAGCGATGATCAAAAGCGGGATCCGCAGCCGAAATTTATAGTTTCGGACGGGATCGTATTGACATCAAAAATCAGGATTATTAATATAGAGTTATGAATTAGCACTCTGCATCTTAGAGTGCTAATATATTGTTCAAATCAGAAGGGGGCTTCAATCCATCATGGCAAAGATGCAATTTAAAGCGGAATCGAAACGATTGCTGGAAATGATGATCAACTCCATCTATACGCAACGGGAAATTTTCCTGAGAGAGCTCATCTCCAACAGCAGCGACGCCATCGATAAAATATATTACAAGGCGCTGACGGATGAGAATCTTGTATTTAACAAAGATGATTACTTCATTAAGCTGACCGTGGATAAGGACAACCGCACGCTGCGCATTTCCGATACCGGCATCGGGATGACGAAGGAAGATCTGGAGAACAACCTCGGTATTATTGCCAACAGCGGATCGTTCGCCTTCAAGAACGAGAATGAAGCCAAGGATGGCCACAATATTATCGGCCAATTCGGGGTCGGCTTCTATTCCGCGTTCATGGTAGCCGATACGGTGACCGTAATCAGCCGTGCGCTGGGCAGCGAGGAAGCTTACAAATGGGAATCCACCGGCGCTGACGGTTACACGATTGACGTGACGGAGAAAGAGACCGTGGGTACCGATATTATTTTGAAGATCAAGGAAAATACCGAGGACGACCAATATGACGAGTACCTGGAAGAGTACCGCCTGAAGTCGATCATTAAGAAATATTCCGATTTCATCCGATATCCGATCAAGATGGATGTGACTTCCCATCGTCCGAAGGAAGGCAGCGAGGGGGAATTCGAGGAATTCCGTGAAGAGCAAACCGTCAACAGCATGGTGCCGATCTGGCGGAAGAACAAGAGCGAGTTGACCGACGAGGATTACGACAATTTTTATATGGAGAAGCGCTACGGCTTCGATAAACCGGTGTCCCATATTCATATCAAAGCGGACGGCGCGGTCGTATATAATGCCATCCTGTTCATTCCGGAAAGAACGCCGTTCGATTATTACACGAAGGAGTACGAAAAAGGACTGGAGCTTTACTCCAACGGCGTCCTGATCATGGACAAATGCGGAGACCTGCTTCCGGATTATTTCAGCTTCGTGAAAGGGATGGTCGATTCCGAGGACTTGTCGCTGAACATTTCGCGCGAAATGCTGCAGCATGACCGTCAACTGAAGCTGATTGCGAAGAACATTCAGAGCAAGATCAAGAGCCAACTCCTGACATTGCTTAAGGACGAACGCGAGAAATACGAGCAGTTCTACGAGGCGTTCGGCCGCCAATTGAAGTTTGGGGTTTACAATGACTACGGCATGAACAAGGAAGTATTACAGGACCTTCTCATGTTCACCTCTTCGAAAGAGAAGAAGCTCGTTACCCTAGATGAATATGTCTCCAGAATGCCGGAAGACCAGAAGTACATTTATTACGCGACCGGTGAATCCGTGGATCGTCTGGAAAAGCTGCCGCAAACCGAAATGGTACTGGACAAAGGCTATGAGATTCTGTACTTTACGGATGATATCGACGAATTCGCGATTAAGATGATCCTGAACTACAAGGAGAAAGAATTCAAATCGGTCTCCAGCGGCGATCTCGGCATCGAGTCGGAAGAAGACAAGCAAAACGATAAAGAGGCGGAGAGCGCGAACAAGGATTTGTTCGAGGAAATGAACACGCTCCTCTCCGGCAAGGTGAAGGCGGTTAAGGCTTCCAAACGTCTGAAGACCCATCCGGTCTGCTTGTCCGCCGAGGGCGATGTTTCGATCGAGATGGAGAAGGTGTTGAACGCGATGCCGAGCGGTCAGGAAGTTAAGGCCGACAAGGTGCTGGAAATCAACGTCAACCATGACGTATTCAAGTCCTTGAAAGAGGCTTACGAGAATGATAAAAATAAACTGGGCTTGTACACCAGCCTGCTCTACAATCAGGCATTGCTGATCGAAGGGCTGCCGATCGAGGATCCGGTAGAATTTACGAACAATATTTGCAAAGTGATGGCCTAGATCAGCCAAAACAATTATATTAGTAATAACCCGTCACGGGCTTATCCCGGGGGCGGGTTATTTTTATACATACATAAATTACTAGAGAGAGTTGGAGCGACTGAACGATGTGGGCCATCATAGCAATTTTAGGATTCGTGCTGTTCTTGATCTGTATCCCGGCATTTGTGTATGCCCTGAAAAAGAAGAAAAAGGGCGGAATCGCCCTATATGCCGTAATGGCGGGAATCAGCTATTGCATTTTGTTGTTCGGAGGTATGCAGGCCGTGAGCGACTATAAAACGGCGCAGGTTGCTCAGGAAGATAATCCTGTCGCAACAGCCGAGGATCCCGGTATCGAGGCGTCCGGAGATCAGGCTGCAGCGGCCGTGGATGAGCCGGAGTTGACTGCCGTTGCCTCCGAACAGTCGGCCGAACAAGTGAAGGAGCAGGAGTTAGAGCCAAAGCTGGAGCCATTGGCGGACCTGCCGGCTGATACCCCGGATGTCCCGGACGAAATTATCAGCGACGAAATCCCGGATGAGGTGGAGCCTGAAGCTGAGCTCTCTGACTTGCCGGATCAATTGACCGCTTCGGGCGGTATCGGGGATACGCTCTCCGTATTGAAGGATGAGTATGGGTACAATTCGGGCGACGAGAAGCAGGCGTCATTTAAAAGAGGCTCCGTGACCGCAGCGATACACCCTCCTTCAAACCGGGCTTACAAGATCGAATACGGGTATGTCGGCGGTGTCGCAGGGGCTCTTACCGCAATCACCGATATGATTCCCGCCGATTCGGTGCAGCTCGATATGGGCGTCGGTACCGACAAAGTGATGATCAGCTATCGCAGCGAAATGCTGTCCCAAGCAATTCAGCAGGGCGATTTCGTGGCGTCGTTCAATGTCACCAAGGTCGGCGATAACAAGTTGGCGAGTTACATCAACATAAGCCTAGGGACGTTTACGAGTCCCTAGGGAGCGGAATAAAGCGAAAATCAAATGCCGGGACGATATCATCTTAAATGGTACCGTCCCGGCATTTCCACGTTTCTTGCAAATTTCTTAAAAATGGATTTACTTTTCCTGTTTAAGGCTATATCTTTTTTAGAGGACAAGCTAAGCGACACCAAATAACATAACAGTAACAGTAATTGAAATAGACATCAGGACCATCGGAGCGAACAGGGATGAACAAAAAAGGACTTATATTTATCGTGGGAGCCATTTTGCTGATTTTTTTGATTCCCGCCTACATTTTAATCCAGCAGCAGAGGGCGATTGCCTTTCAACCAAATGCCAATGGCGGTGTGTTGGATCTCGGAGACTGGAACTTCAGCGAGGACGGAGTAGTCAGACTGAACGGGGAATGGGAATTCTACCGCGGCCAGCTGCTGACACCGGGTGATTTTGCTCCCGAAAGCAGCCCTGAATCCGATCAACCCAAGCTGACCGGGATGGCGGATTTACCGGGAAAATGGAATGCGTACATAGGCGCCGACGGGGGAGAATCCGCTGAGGGATATGCGACGTTTCGCCTGAAGATAAGGCATGCCGGGACAGAAGGGGAAATTTACGGAATTCGTACGGGAAATATCCGGACCGCGAATCGTATTTTTATAGATGGCCAAGAAGTGGGGGAGAGCGGAAAGATCGGCCGCTCCAGGCAAGAGGAGGTCTCGAATAACATTCCTTATACCGGCTTTGCCGTAGCAAAGGGGGAGGAACTCGAGATTATCGTGCAGGTTTCCAATCATATCTACTCCTCGGGCGGGGTTTTTACGTCCATCTTGTTTGGCGATCAGGAGTCCGTTATGAAGAGCAGGGATCAGGCTCAACTATCCGATTGGATGACCATGTCCGGCTTCCTTATCCCGGCCTTGTTTTTTGCGGGCTTGTACCTGCTTCGGAAGGAGGCTTCGCTTCTTCATCTGTCGCTGTTCAGCCTTACAGCCATACTGTATGTGCTGACGCACGGGGAAAAGCTGCTGTCGGTATTCTGGCCCGGTATGCCTTATTCCTGGTTCTTGAAGCTGCAGATGATCCTGTCGGCCCTGATCTATTATTATTTGCTTCATTATGTGGCGACTGTCATTCCTGATGCGGTTCATAAAATAGCGATCCGGTTATGCAACTGGATCACCATCCTGACCGTGAGTATCGCGCTCTGCCTGCCGCCGATCATGTTCTCCGTATTGGAACCGGGGCTGCTTCTTTTCTCCATAACTTGCGTTACATATATTTCTTACGTCATGTTCCGGAGTATCGTCAGACGGAATGAAGACGTCGGGTTCTCTTTGGTTAGCGTGATGAGTCTTTTAATGACGATCCTAATTTATTTAGCCAGCCTGTTGGGGTATGAAAGCCACGGGCTCGTCCCTGGCTTGATGCTTCTGTTCGTCATTATGCAGGCGACGCTGATGGCCCGGAGATTTGACAGATCCTTCAGCCAGGTGGAGAGCTTGTCCCGTAAATTGCTGACTTTGGACGGACTTAAGGACGAATTCATGGCGAACACCTCGCATGAGCTGCGAACGCCTTTGCACGGGATCATCAATATTGCCCAATCCATGCTTGAAGGAGCTGCCGGTAAAGTAAAACCGGAGCAGGTAAAGGATTTGTCGATGATTGTTTCGACCGGAAAACGGCTGTCGGTGTTGATCGACGACATCCTCGATTTTGTGAAGCTGAAGCACGAGGATATCGAGCTCAGGCGGGAGCCCGTAGATTTGCGGGCGGTCACCCGCTCGGTCATGGAAGTCATTTTTCATATATCCGGTTCTAAAAATATCGTGTTCGAACAGAACCTGCCCGAGAACCTGCCATGGCTGGATACGGATGAGGACAGGCTTCAGCAGATCCTGTACAATTTGCTCGGAAATGCGGTTAAATTTACGGATCAAGGGATTATCCGGATTCATGCGGAGGCCGAAAATGGACAAGTTACCGTCGCCGTGGAGGATACGGGAATCGGCATTACCAAAGAACAGCTCTCTGATATTTTCAACAAAACGTTTGAAGAGACGGGGGCAGGAAGTGAGAGCGGCGGGTACGGGCTTGGTCTCGGTATCTCCAAGAAGCTTGTGGAGCTTGGAGGCGGAGAGATTTGGGCCGAGTCCGAACCGGGACAGGGTTCGGTGTTTTATTTTACCGTTCCAGCATTGGCCGCCAACAGTCCTGGTCCGCCTGTCAAAATAGAGCCCCGGCAGTTCACCGGGAATGTATCCGATGAGAAGGCTGCAAAATCTGCGGATGAGCCTCAAACGGAGCGCTTTGTTATTCTGCTGGTGGATGACGACCCTATGAACCAGCGGGTCCTGCACAATCTGTTGTCTGTGGAGCATTACTCACTCATTTCGGCTTATAACGGAAGCGAAGCACTGGAGCGGCTGAATGAGGATCGGCAGATCGATCTCGTCATAGCCGACTGGATGATGCCTGGAATGACCGGAATCGAACTGTGCAAGACCATCCGTACAAGGCATTCGCTGTTTGAACTGCCCGTGCTGCTCCTGACCGCGCGGAGTTTGCCGGATGACGCCCAAATCGGCTTTCAGGCCGGGGTGAACGATCTGCTGCGAAAACCGGTTGATGCCAATGAATTAAGGGCCCGGGTGCGAACTCTGCTGGAGCTGCGCAAATCGGTGCAAGCGGCAATTTCGTCGGAGATGGCATTTTTGCAGGCACAGATCAAGCCCCATTTTCTGTTCAATGCGTTAAATACGGTCTTATCATTCCTGCCCTCCGAGCCGGATGCGGCGTCCAAGCTTCTGTTCGAATTAAGCCGGTATTTGCGGGGAAGCTTTGACTTCCAAAACCGTGATCAGTTAGTTACCTTGGAGAAAGAGCTTACGCTGGTTCATTCCTATTTGATGCTGGAGCAGGCACGGTTCCAGGATCGTCTCCAAGTGGAGATGGAGGTTACCGCCGATGTGAATTTGTTGATTCCTCCGCTCACGATCCAGCCTATCGTCGAAAATGCCGTCAGACACGGTATTATGCGGAGATCAGCCGGGGGGCTGTTACACATCGCCGTCCGGGAAGAAGGGGACCGGGTGTGGATCATCGTACGGGATAACGGAACAGGGATGCCGCCGGATCGGGCCGCTTCGCTGTTGACGGACTCGAACGGCCATTCCGGGGTGGGACTGAGGAATATTCATACCCGGCTGATGACGCTGTACGGCGAAGGATTGTCGATTGAAAGCCGGGAAGGAATCGGAACCGAGGTTCGTTTCGCTGTAAAGACGAAATCAGCACCAGGCGGTTTGCCGGGGATGGGAAGCGGCGGGGGGTAATAATCACGTATCGCTTGTTCGTCTTTACGAGGTCTTTGCCGCATTTGTTAATGTCATGATACACTGGATACAGAAACCTATCAGCAAGGAGAATGAAGACATGCCGCTTGAAATTGAACGGAAATTTCTGCTTCCGGAATATCCGAAAGCGCTGTTTGAGGAAGGTACCCTCCTCCTGACCAAGGAGCAGGTCATTGATCAGACCTATTTGGCACTGGACGGTGATCAGGAACTGCGGGTCCGCAAAATCAAGGACCTCGGCACCGGAGCGGTGACTTATACCCATACCTTCAAACGGGGCTTCGGCCTGGCTCGGGAGGAAGTGGAATATGACATCTCGGCAGGGCTATATGAGCAGATGATTCATAGCCGGGGCGCAATTCCTTTGGTGAAGAAACGGACTACCGCCCAATGGAATGAGTATACGATCGAAATCGACGATTACCGTCAGATCGACATGATGGTCCTTGAGGTTGAATTCGAATCCGAGGCGGAAGCGACAAGCTTCAATCCGCCGGACTGGTTCGGCGCCGATATCAGCACGGATAAGCAGTACAGCAACAAGAAAGTTTGGCGAGAGCTGCAAAAAAGAAAACAGCTATAACACCAGGGATTAAACGAAAACCTCCGGATAAAATTGCATTACTCGCCTTTCCAAGGGCAAGTTCAGCAGATTATCCGGAGGTTTTATAGCTTGTGCATCATTCAGTTATTTAAAGCCAAGTCGCTTTGGTCCCGCAGCAAGTGATTATAATTACTCCGCACAAATTCGAGCACCTTATCGCAAATGAGTTTATGACCGGCCTGGTTCGGATGAATCCCGTCCGAGCAGAGGAATTTTGTGAAATCGGGATGTTCCAGAAAGGCTCCCCGCACGTCGATATATTTGGTCTTCGTCATTTCCGATACTTTCAGGATCGTAGAGTTATACCGCTCCTGCCACCAATAAATTTTAGTGACGCTGCCGAGCCATTTCAGAATATTTTTCTCCGCTTCCGGATTGTTTTTGCTGACCCATTTAAAATAATTGTCCGCATTCAATGGCGGCAGGCTCATCAATACCGGGGTAATTTGCTGACTTTTCAAAAATTGGATCGCTTCGGTCAGCATCTTCTCAAACATATTAAAATCCGTCTTGGGGCTGTGGTCCCCATCGGGATTATCGGCAATTTCGTTCCAGTGAAAATCGCAGTCATTCCCGCCGTATTCGATCAGCACGATGTTCGGTTTATCCTTGAGCACGTCTTTTTTTAAATTGGACATGCCTTTGATCAAGGTATTGCCGAATCGGGCCGTATTCCGGACCGCGCCTTTCAATTTATCCTGTAAAAGAGACACGTAATTGTCCTCAAGGAGCACGTATTTATTTCTCGTCTCGTCATAAATGACTCCTTTGGAAATCGAGTCTCCCGTGATCATGTATTTAGCCGTCGTATCTTGGTTATCTCCATTCACTCGGATCACCTCATTCCATTTAGCTCTTGCCTAATTTTATTGTAGTTTAGTTGATGGACGAAAGGCAAGCGTAATCGGCGGTATTACCTGCTTCATTGTGGAAATAATAACTAGTCTATAGATCGTGGGAAGTTTGACGTATTTTATGACAAGTATGTGGACACGGAGTGTCACCTAATGAGAGAATACATAGAGAATATTAAGAAAAAGGGGGATGCATTCAGTGCTTCGATTTGGAGTTATCGGAACGAACTGGATTACGGAACGCTTTATTCAAGCGGCGGAGGAGACGGAGCATTTCAATCTGGCAGCCGTATATTCGCGCTCGGAAGAGAAGGGTAAGGCGTTTGCCGCTAAATATAACAGCAATCCGTCGGTGTATACCGATCTGGAACAAATGGTGTCCGGCGATGTGGTCGATGCCGTGTATATTGCAAGTCCCAATTCTTTGCATGCGGAGCAGGCGATATTGTGCATGAACCATGGCAAGCATGTGCTGTGCGAAAAGCCGCTCGCTTCAAACGTGGCGGAAACGCAGCGGATGATTCAGGCGGCGCGGGACAATGACGTGCTTCTGATGGAAGCGATGAAATCCACGCTGATGCCGAACTTCCGGGTGATTACGAACAATTTGTACAAAATAGGGCGGGTACGCCGCTATTTTGCGAGCTATTGCCAATATTCTTCGCGTTACGATGCGTTTAAACAGGGGAATGTGCTAAACGCCTTCAATCCTGAATTTTCGAATGGGGCCTTGATGGACCTGGGGATTTACTGCATTTATCCGCTGGTGACGTTGTTCGGCAAGCCGGAGGCAGTTCAGGCGACAAGCATTATGCTGTCCTCGGGCGTGGACGGTGAGGGAAGCATCCTGATGCGTTATGAAGATATGGATGCCGTCGTTATGTATTCCAAAATCGCGGATTCCTACGCACCGGCGGAAATTCAAGGGGAGAACGGAACCTTGATCATCGATAAGGTAAATCAGCCTTATGACGTGAAAATCCTGTACAGAGACGGGACAGTAGAGGATTTACGCCAACCGCAGATGCAGGAATCGATGTTTTATGAAGCAAGGGAGTTCATCGAGCTCGTGGAATCGGGGAAGCGGGACAGCAGCGTAAATTCGCTGGCCAACTCGCTGATCGTTGCGGAAATCATGGAAGAGGCCCGGCGCCAAATCGGGCTGAAGTTCCCGGCCGATTCATTTTAGCCTAAGGAATATGGAATGAGAAAGAGGGATATCCAGGCGGTGCCTTAATCAATGGCATACATCGCGGATATCCCTCTTTTGTTATTTTCGTTCTTATTGATACTTAACTACAAGCGCGTTGCTGATTTGCCGTCCTGGTGTCGTCAAATACTTCCCGTTGTAGTAAAGTCCGCTGGAAGCACCGCCGTCCAGGTTCATGGCCTGATATGCCCCGGCCTGCTTCATCATTTCGGCCAATTGGGGGATGGTAGCTCCGCTGGTGGTCAGCAGGATCAGCTTGTGATCGCGAGTCAATCCCAATGCGCTGCGGGCGCCGCCGCCCGTCAGGATTTTAGGATCCTTGAACCCTTCGGCTTTGACGTCGAGCGAAACCTTGCCATCCACCAGCAAGCGCGGTCCCGCTTGCAATGCGCCTTGAATGGAGCCTTGGTTGAAATATTCATTAAAGTCCGCGCCCGGGATCAGGTCCGCGAGCAGGTTGTTATCATATGTGAAGATGGTGCGTTTGTCGCCGGAAGCTTTCATTCGAAGTTCGCCTTTGCTGACGATATATCCGTAAGGTGCTTTATAGCTGTCCTTGGTGTATGCGTCAAAAAACGTGCCGTTGATCGCGACGGTGGCCTTGCTGCGTTTGGCGATGCTGCTCAAATTTTCTACTTTTCCGGCCGTGTCTCCGGCTAAAACGACATCCAGTTTAATTTTCGGATGCATGAGCGAGATTGTGACCATCTGGGCGGAGATCGATTTGCTGCCGACTTTAAATGTTTTGCTGGCACTTACGATCGGCGCGGCTCCATTCGTTACGCTTCCACGGGTGATGGCCGGGAGCGATGCGTTGGTGTTGTCGCGGCTGATGCTTACCGCAGATGGATTTTTGCTCCATTCAAGCGAGTATCCAAGCGCTTCGCTTATAAATTGCAAAGGTATGTAGGTGGTTCCGTTCTCGCTGAACGGTGCGTCCGAGATCGTGACCGGAGCTCCGTTCTTCTGCGCGGCCGTTTTGCCGACGAACAGGGTCAGCTGCTTTTCGCCGTCCGTAATATCGATTTGTTTGTTGGCTTCGGTCCATTGTACCGAAGCACCGGCAAATCCTTTCAGAAAGGATAACGGCACAAAGGACTTGCCGCTTTTGGCATCAATCAGGACCACATTCTTGGGCGCTGCGGCGGGTGCGGCGGCGAAGCCCGATGGAACGAGGCAGAGTAATGCCAGGAAAGCCAGAAATACAGGGATGACTGTTCTTTTCATGCTGATGATTTTCTCCTTTTATGTAGTTGTTGTTGTTTACTAAAGGTATATCGGAACAAACGCCGTTTTCTTTAACCGTCTGAATCGGAGCAGGGAGTAAGCAGTGTTGGGAAGCTGGACTTTTCGCTATTCTTGGGGGGGAAGGGTTGCATGTTGCTCAACTTGGAGGAGTGTTCTGTTGGACTGAACTTGCCGTTCGAATGCTGCGAGCCCTGTAACATAATACTTAGCTGGTCCAGTCGGTATCCATTTGCTCCACGTTTCTGTTAAACGCTCAACTGTGCCCACCCAACCACCTTTCCGTCCATCGTCTTAATCCCTATTGGATATGCGGCTAGGCCCCTTAAATCCGGAGTCTTACCCACCAAAAATGGCTCGTTCGCATAATAGCTCACTATTTCAAACAATTACATCGCTTTATGAAATTCAGACGTATCCTCCTGCGTTTTAACCCAAAC
>NZ_BOSL01000006.1 GCF_018403325.1 Paenibacillus vini
CGTGTATTATCAAGGGGCGATTTACATTTTTGGCGGTGGATTAACGCAAGTCGATGTGTTTTATACGGACGACCAGCCAGAAAGAGTAGCTTTATTAGCATGGCTAGCTACAAGATAGGAGGGATACAATGCGTACCAAAACACAAAATCTCGGACTTAACGTCTGGAGCCGCGATGATAAACTTAACGTTGCGGAGTGGACCGAAAACTTTACGAAGCTGGACGCTGCCGTCCCTGCTGCCGAGCAAGCCGCAAAGGACGCCGCAAAACAGTATACGGATGACGCGGTAGGTGACGTAGAGGCACAAGTACAGCTCGTCAGCGATGCGGTCAACGGGGCGACAGCGGATGTAGGCTCGCTAAATCAGCGCGTGACGGCGGCAGAAAACAAAAGTGTAATAACCCAAATCAATGACCTTGCCGCGAGCTCCCCATCTACATCCGTTAATATTGTTGGAGGCACGGGTATTTTGGTGGAGAGTGTTGCGGAGACAAACGAAATAAAAGTAACCGCAACAGGGACAGCATTACCCGGGGAACACGCATCTACGCATTTAACAAATGGCAGTGATCCGATACCGGAAGCAACAACATCATCAAGTGGGTTAATGAGCCCGTTGGATAAGCAAGCTATCGCGGACACAACTGGTATGCTAGACGACATTGCCGCGCAGTTGGCGGAAACGGCAAATGGAAACGCATTAATAAACGGTAATTTTGATGTTTGGCAAAGGGCAGTAAATGCCAATATGGTCGGTATGCAGTATGTTGCAGACAGGTGGCAAAATGTTCTCATATCTAGCGTAAGTGACCCCTCGGTAATCACTGTAAATCGCATGCCTTCGCAAGGTGGAGACGTACCAGGCTCGGCTTATTATATGCGATTTGAGATAACAAACCCTGGTACAGGAATCGTTTCATACGCGCGTTGCAACATGATGCAAGCAATAGAAAATGGCGTTCGCAAGCTCGCTGGCGCGGGGAGAAAGGTAACGTTGAGTTTTTGGGCCCGTACCAATATCCCTGGAAAATTAATCGGAGTAAATCTCCATCAAGACTATGGTACTGGCGGTACGCCATCAACATACGAAAACATATACGGAAGAAACTTTGAATTAACCTCCGAATGGAGGAGGTACTCACATACATTTGAGACAAACTCTCTTGCAGGGAAAACATTTGGATTGAACAATAACGATGTATTGACACCACAAATTTGGCTAATGTGGGGAGAAGACTACAAGATCAGATTTGGAACACCAGTGCCAGAAACTTTCCGGTCAGCCGGCTACGTTGATATTGCCCAAATACAGTTAAATACTGGCGACAAGGCGTTATCTTTTCAACCGAGAAGGATCGCCGATGAAATAAACGCTTGTCAGCGGTACTTTAAAAAGTCCATTGTAAATTTTGTATATTCCAACGTAGATAAAATCTACACCGCATTAGGCGGATGGGGGAGACCAATGCGTATTCCACCTACAATAACCTTCGGCCAATTGCGGGGGACTTACGGAACAGAAATAGACACGACAGCCACATTATTACAACAAGACGAGAATGGAATTAAAACTATCCTTCTCGGTGAACTTCCCGTTTTAAATCAGGCGATAAGTTGCGAAGTTTCCGCTGACGCTGAATATTAAGGAGGTTTTAATTTGCTGGGATATAAGCATTTCATCCGAACTGATCACGGTGGTAAAGTTCTGCATGGTTTTTCGACGGCCTTTGAAAGTCCAAGCGGAAATGACATAATGGTGAATGGAAACGCCGAAAGACACTTTCCAATAAACGTGTTGAATGCGGCCGGAGAACCTATATACGAATTCATTGACGGGAAAATGGTAGCTATGGAGAAAGCATAGTAGGACGAAACTGCACAACAAGCACACTTATAATGAGTGTGTTTTTATTAAGCCCTCGGAGCTGATCCGGGGGCTATTTTATTACGGAAGAAGGCGGATGGATGGATTGGGTAGCGGTAATCGCCGTAATCTCAACGGTAAGTAGCATTATACTCGCGTGGACAACTTTCGCACGCAACGCAAAGCATGACATCAGCGCAAGCACGGAGTCCGACGTTGTTCAGCGTGTGGACGTCGAATATATCAAGCGCGGCATTGACGATATTCGTGCGGACGTGCGTGCGCAAGGCCAGCGTGTGGACGGTTTGTCCGAGCGAGTAACGCGACTTGAGGAGCGTCAAAACAGTCGCGAACGGTTGGACAAATTTGCGTAGGAGGCGCGGCATATGATTTACTCCGCGATTGCGATTGGAGTTGCGGTATTGGCGGTCGTACTGGCGCTGTTTTGGCGGCCCGGCGAACGAAAGGAACGTAGGAAGCGTAAGAAAATCGAGTTTAGCAAGATCGTGCTGGCGCTCGTCATGGCGACGTACTTTTTCGGCGTCGTCATCGGCGTCGTCGTTGTATTGCGGTCGAGTGCGGAATTGGGCGCATTGCTTGCGTTTATTGGCGCGCCGGTGGCAACGGCTCTCGGCTTTTATTACTGGAAGGCGAAAAATGAAAACGTAAGTAAAATCAAATTACATACGCCGGACGACCCGGCAGAGGAGGAAGGACCCTGATTGATTTAACGCCAATTGTACAAGCGGTTGTCGTATTGATCGCGGCTGTTATAACGACGTTTGTCGTCCCGTATATCCGCAGCAAAACCACTGAGCAACAACGCCAGCAGATCGCCGCATGGACGCGCATCGCCGTAGCCGCAGCGGAACAAATTTATAACGGACCCGGGCGGGGGGATGAAAAGAAGCGCTATGTGCTCGACTTTCTGGCGGCGCGCGGCTATACGGTCGACACCGACGCCATTAACGCGCTGATTGAAGCTGCGGTCCACGAATTGGGGGCAGTTTAAACGTGAATAAATCGGAGTTTATCGCCAAAATCGCGCCTCACGCTGTCGCCGACATGCGCAAAACGGGCGTAGCGGCTTCGCTAACCATCGCTCAGGCTGCGCTTGAGAGCGGATGGGGCGGCAGTGGCCTTACGAAACGCGCGAATAATCTTTTCGGGATCAAAGGCGCAGGGCCGGCGGGGAAGTGCGTTATGCCCACGCGTGAGTATAGCGGCGGCAAGTGGATTACGGTCGATGCGGCCTTTCGCGCATACCGCGATTGGGGCGAATCGATTGCGGACCACTCGGCGCTGTTTTTGCGCGGTGTATCATGGGACCGCAATAAATATCGCGGAGTCATCGGCAAGCGCGGGGCTGCGGCGGCCCGTGCGGTGGCGGCGGCTGGCTACGCGACCGATCCGGATTATGCCGCGAAGTTGATTGCGATTATGGATGCGCACAATTTGTACGACTATGATACGCAGGGGGAGGCGGAACCGAAAGTGACGAAGGATGACGCGAATAAGATAATTAACACGTGGCTGAAACCGGCGTATGGCGCGGCAAAAACGGTAGCCGAACGTAAGGAAATCGGACGACTGGCGGATGAGCTACGTGTGGCGTCGGGCCAACCGAAACAAAATGGTTGATGCAAATTCTTGCGCATATAATTGCGTTGCAATACGGAAATAAGAGAACAAAACCGAATAATGCGAAATAACGGAACCCCTCGCGGGTCTTTGCGTAATTGACGTAGAGACTATGTCGAGGGGTTCTTTTTTCGTTTATGGGATGGTATGATTTAGGTAATTCGGAGGGGATACATATGCGGTTTAAAAATAAATGGGAATATGCGCTGGCTGGGTTTGTACTTGCGGCCGCTGTTTTAGCAGTAATTGTCCTAAGTTTAAACTATGGAAGTAGCGGCGGTCGGTCGAAACCCGCGGACAGATCCGAAACGAAGGATGCGATGCAGACGCAAGCGCCCACTAATTCAGAAACTAAAACCGAACCAGCGGACAACGCGCAGGGTACAGATAAATCGGAGCCGAAATTTGACTGGGCGAATGCGGAAGTGACCGAAGAAAACGTAAAAAAGGCGCTCGAAGATAATATAGGCGCTGCGATGGCTATTCCGTTGACGGAAGAAAGATTCCGCAAGTTCGTGACTAGTGCGGATGCGCAAGGGGAGTACGTTGAAATAACGTTAAACCCCGGAATTTTTGCGGATTATAAAGACTTCGTTAAAAGAGCGGGCGGTTCGTTGATCGCGTACTCTAAGGTTTTATTTGAGAATCCGCAAGTTTATGAGGTCTCGTTGAATGTATTAATTGATAATGTTGGTGGCGGTGAGAATAACGGGGTATACATATCGTGGAGACGTGATCAGGTGGCCGACGTTGATTATGACGCTGTTTTGGACAATATGTTTGGCGACTACACGATTCCTTATCAGTTGGCGCGGAAATACAACATTCAAAAGGATATATATGATGGGCTGGAAGAGTTCAACTTACCTGAATCGAATAACTTATAAGTAAAGAGGGCGCAGATTCGCGGAGTCAGATCCGTTGGGTCTGCGCCCTCTTTATTGTGTTTATCGCTTAGTCTTTCTACTGCGTTCCAATTTACCAACAATCGCGTTCATTGGCGAAAACTCTTCGTGGTTTTTTTTCACGTTCTTATCGGACAGGTGCGTGTAGTGTGCCGTCATTCTTCCGTCCGCGTGTCCGAGAATAACTTGTAGATGGCGTTGCGAGCCGCCTTCTTCAAGAAAGAGAGTCGCCCCGGAATGGCGCATTAAGTGCGGGTATACTCGCTTATCTAATCCAGCCATTTCCGCGTACTTTTTTAATTGGTGGCGAAAGTGATTAGGAGTCAGGCGCTCTCCGTAATTACTCAGAAATACGTAGTCACTGCTAAACTCGACAGTCTCACGCATCAACTCGGTTATAAGTTTCAGAGTCCGCTTTGTGATCGGAACTATCCGTGACTTTCGTGTTTTTGTAATATCGCGGCGAAGGAATACGCTGCAGGTCGACGGGTCTACGTTTTCTCGCCGGAGAGTCAACGCCTCATCAACGCGAAGCATTCCGTCAATTAGTAAGTTAAGCACAACGTAGTCGCGGAACTCGCTATACTTCCGTTGGTTCGGAGCGTCGAGTAGGCGCTTCAACTCCTCAGGAGACAAAACCTCGATGTCGCGTCCGATATCTTGAACATTCCTCAAATATGCGAAGGGGTTTGAGTCAATGACTCCTTCTTCATGCAAAAACTTGAACATTGTCTTTAAATTCTTGATACGCGTGTTAATCGACTTAGGCTCAAGCCCGATGGTCCTCACGTAATCAGGAACGTTACAATCCTCGCTAAACTTAACCTTTTCGTCGCGCAACCATATGATGTACTCGCGGCCGAGCTCTACGTCTACGTTTCGAATGTCTCGCCCAACGCCGCGCATGTCCAGGTACTCGCAGAAGTACTTATAGTTCGCAACGTATGTCTTGAGGGTGTTGTCTGCGCGCCCCTCTGCTTTTCTCGCCTGATAATAATATTCGAACAAATAGTCGAGCGAATATCGCAGCTTGTCCGAAGTTCTCTCGTTCTTAACCGCGCGCCCCTTACGTTTGTCTTCGCTCAAATCAAAAAAGCTCCTTCCCGTTATATTACGGAAAGAAGCCGATTATTCTGCGCGTATATCTTCGTCAATTTAGAGCGTATATCCGTATATGTCAACGTACAGTCAACGTATACAGTCAGCGTACAGTTTGCGTTGAAACAACGGGATTTTAACGATGACGCTGCCAGCGATGCGCTCTCCCAGCTGAGCTAAGGCCCCTTGTCTCATAAGCGACTATTTTATTTTATAAAAATGGTTGCTTGATGTCAAGAATTTTTTTGAAAAAAATATCCGGCAAGATTACCGGATTAAATACTGCCCTAAAATTAGAAGCGGACTGCGGTAATTCTCGGAAATGGAATCATTACGACTTGTCCGGAATCATCGATCAGTTCGAGAGATTCTGTTTGGATAGATACGAGAGTTCCTTGAATCAGGGATTCTCCGGCAATAACCGTCAAAAACCTTCCTTCCGACTTGGCTAACTTCTCGTAGGTTTCGGCATCCGGAAATTTTGAGGCCTCGATGGACGATTCTAGGTGGTCAATCCGGTTCTCCAGCAGTTCGATTCTGGCCTGGAGTGTTCGTATTCGTGTGCGTAGCGGGGTATTCAACAGAAATTGTAATGCGCGCATACATATCACCCCCTTCACTATATGATATGTTTAATAGTTTGATAGGGTTTGGACAACGTTAAGAAAGGTGAGAAGCCGGCGGGCTTTCGGTGTGGTTACTTTGGAAAACATTCAGGTCTGCAACGCTATTGTGCGGTCATTTAGGGTGTGGTTCAATAGACTGGTAAGGCGGATTTTGATGTTTACCTTACGAGGCGATTCTCATGGGAGTATAAGGAGGAATTAAGGTGAAGCCTTCGACTTCGTCTTCGCTTCATATTCAGCCGGACCAAATAATCTTGCCGTCAAGGTTTCCGCTCTCGATTTCGAGCTCCAAGGGGGTAACGCCTTCCTTCCAGCGGCTGCACTGGCACCGGGCGCTCGAGATTAACTGGATTACCGGCGGCAGCGGCATTTATATGATCAATGGCCGGGAATATCATTTCGAGCAGGGGGATCTGTTTCTGATCGACTCTCATGATCTGCACCGTGCCTACGAAAGCAAAAACCTGGAGATGGTGATCGTGATGTTTGAACCCGCATTACTTGGAGCCGAACAGAGATACGATCCGGATATTTTGCAGCCATTCAGACATACAGGAACGAGATTTTCCAATCACATTTCTCATACCCATCCGTCCAGTCCATTGCTGGGCGAATATATTGAAAAAATGCAGCGGGAGTATGAGTCGGGCCAGCCTTCCTTCATCTCGGCTGTCCGCGGGCTGCTACTGTTGTTCATGACGGAAATTAACCGGCGTTTCCGCACGGAGCAAGACACATTCGGGTACGCCAGCACGAAGCATTTGGAGCAAATCCGCGAGGTCATTCAAACGATGGATGCAGACTTGGCGAAGCCCTGGTCCTTAAAGGAGTTAGCCGATCTGGTTCATTTAAGTCCATCGCGCTTCAGTGTGTTATTTAGTCAAATCGTCGGATCGTCGCCGATGAATTATCTGGTTCAACTGCGGCTCGAATACGCGGTCAAGCTGCTGGAGGAAGATGATCTGAGTGTACTGGAAATTGCCGAGACCACCGGATTTCGCAACTTGTCCAATTTTAACCGGTTATTTCTTCATCATATCGGGGTATCGCCGAGCGTTTTAAGAAGACGGCTTCGCGGTAAAACCGAATAAGACTCAAAACAGTAAGATAGTATCATTATAGAGGACTATTGCAGAGGAATTGCGATAGTCCTTTTTTGTATGCTAATGGTGAAGGAGAGATGCGGGATGAAGTTTTATATGGGTGTTGATGCAGGAGGAAGTAAAACATATTGTTTGCTGGTGAACGAGAAGGGTGAGACCGTGGGCCGGGGAGTCTCCGGTAACGGAAATCACCAGACCAATCCGCTGGATGCGGAGAAGAATATAGCATCAGCGTGTTCCAATGCCCTAAGGGAAGCGGGTCTGAAACCGGCTGAGGTGGAATTTGCTTATTTCGGGCTTGCCGGGGCGGACCGGGAACCGGATTATGTCATTCTCCGGCCGATGATCGCCAAGCTCGGCTTTCCGAGACACGCCATTGCCTGCGATACCATGATCGCTATGCGCGCCGGAACGGACCGTTCTTACGGAGCCGTTGTCATCAGCGGCACCGGGTTTAATGCGGCGGCAAGGAACCGGGCGGGAGAGGAACTCCAATATGGCGGCTTCGGTTATTTATTCGGGGATGGACAGGGTTCGGGCCGGGACATGGCCAACTTTGCGTTCCGTTCGGCGGTACGTGCTTGGGACGGCCGCGGCAGACCGACCCTCCTGCATGACATGGTCTTGGAGACGACAGGATTTGCAAGCGTACCGGATATGCTGGATGCAGCCTTGGATGAGGGTTATGCGCCGCCGCTGCACTTGGCTGAGCTAATATTCCGGGCAGCGGGACAGGGTGATGAGGTGGCGGTCGGCATTCTCGCCGAGCAAGGAGTTGAGCTTGGCAATGCGGCAGCCGCATTGATTCAGCGTCTTGGAATGGAGAATGAAGAATTCGACGTCGTTCTGGGCGGTAGCGTGCTGGCCAAAAGCGTGCCGGCTATTATGCAGGATGCGCTGGCAAAGAGGGTACGGCTCACGGCACCGCAGGCGAAAATCACGAGAATCACCATGGAACCGGTTGCGGGCGCCGTGCTAAGCGCAATGGATCAGGCGGGAATTCAAGCCGGGACTCAAGTGATGAATAATCTGAATACTGTTTCATTTGACGATTTGAAAGGGGATGCGAGGTAGTGAAGGAACAACGGAAAATCAAAATTGCTGTCATAGGCGGGGGCTCATCTTATACGCCGGAACTGGTGGAAGGCTTGATCAAAGGTTACTCAGATATGCCGGTATCCGAATTATGGCTCGTTGATATCGAAGAAGGCAGACATAAGCTTGAAATCGTAGGAAGTCTGGCGAAACGGATGGTAAAAAAATCAGGACTTCCCATGCAGGTCCACTTGACGCTGGACCGGCGGGAGGCGATTCAGGGCGCTGATTTCGTTACTACCCAAATGCGCGTAGGCCTTTTGGAAGCCCGGAAGCTGGATGAGCATATTCCCATCCGTCATGGAGTCATCGGCCAGGAAACGACGGGTCCGGGAGGCATGTTCAAGGCGCTCCGAACCATTCCGGTCATCCTGGATATTTGCCGCGATATCGAAGAATTGGCACCGAACGCATGGATGCTGAATTTTACGAATCCAGCCGGGATGGTAACGGAGGCGGTGACCAAATATTCCCGCGTGAAAACCGTAGGCTTATGCAACTCACCGATCAATTTCAAGAAATTTCTTGCCGAAGCCTACCAAACGCCCGAAAGCCAGGTTTTACCCGAATTTGTCGGAATCAACCACCTGCACTGGGTAACCTCGGCACTAGTGGACGGTAAAGAAAGATTGCCGGAATTGCTGATGGGCAAGGGCGAATACACAGCCAAAAACGTACCTACCATGGGCTGGGATCCGGAATTTTTGCAATCCCTCGTCTGTATTCCGACGTATTATCTGAAATATTACTATATGACGACGGAAATGCTTGAAGAGGAGAAGGCAGCGCTTGAAAAGGATGGGACCCGGGCCGATGTCGTTAGCCGTGTGGAGAAAGAATTGTTTGAGCTCTATGCCGACGAGACACTGGAGGACAAACCGAAACAATTGGAGCAGCGGGGCGGAGCGTTCTACTCCGAGGCGGCGGTTCATTTAATGCAGTCGCTTTATCTGGGCCGGAACGATATTCAAACCCTCAATGTGCGAAACGGCGGAATTTATGATTTCCTGCCGGAAGATGCCAGTATCGAAATTAACTGTGTCGTTACCTCCGGGGGCCCGATTCCGCTTGCGCCAAAGCATGTTCCGCAGCAAATCAAAGGATTGCTGCATGCGGTGAAAACCTATGAAAGCCTGGCGATCGACGCGGCCGTCAGCGGGGATCGGGGGCTTGCCCTGCAAGCGATGGTTCATCATCCGCTCGTGCCTTCGGTCTCCATCGCCAAGGTGCTGCTGGAAGAATTGCTGGAGGCTCACAAGCGTTATCTTCCGAACTTCTTTGCTTAATTTAATCAGTTTTGCATGACCACAGCAGCCTTGGGATCATCTGGCCCCGGGCTGCTATTTTTGCGGGCTTATCTCGTTCCTGATTCCACAGTACAAAAGCTTCCTTCCTTGCTTCTGACCGTTATGATATATTTTGATTAGAGCAGTTGGACAAGCATAGGCCGAAACGGCCACTATCGTTGAAGGAGAGATTGCGGAATGATCAAGCATATCGTGTTGTTCAAATTGAAGGACTCCTCCCCGGAAAGCATTGCAACTACGGCCGGCGTGCTGCGCGACCTGAAGGGAAAAGTAGAGCAGCTCCGGGAGCTGGAGGTCGGGATCGATGTGGTTAAATCCGCGCGTTCCTACGATATCGCACTGGTGGCAACATTTGATTCTCTGGAGGATCTGGAAGGCTATCAGGTTCATCCCGAGCACAAAAAAGTAATCGAGCATATGACGCAGGTCCGGGAAAGCCAGGTAGCCGTCGATTTCGAATTTTAGATCTTAATTAAACTGATTTCATAACTTCATCTATTGATCACGAAGGAGAACATGCCATGTATTATGTAAACCGGGAACAAATCGAACGCCGGCTGAATGTAATTCCTGAGCTTGTGCAAGTTGTCGAAGCTGCCGGCTCCGCCCGCGAAGCGTCATTGCTCGAACGGTTTGCCGAAGAGAGAGCGCTTCATTTGGCGATTGAGATCGTAACGGACGTAGGGAGTTATTTGATCGACGGCTTTATTATGCGAGATGCAAGCAGCTACGAGGATATCGTTGACATCATGCATGACGAAAAGGTGATCGGCGAGGAGTTGTTTCAAATGCTGACCCGCCTGGTCCGGTTACGGAAGCCGCTCGTTCAGGAATATTTCGATTGGGACCGGAGCGGCGCTCATGCGCTGGCGGGACTTCTTCCGCAGCTGCTGGATGATTTTGCGGGCAGAGTTCGGGCGTATTTGGATAAGGAAGGGATCACAGTCTGACCGGAGCCTCTTTTTTTCTCGGGATGTGTGACGGGATAAGCCCAAGGTGCTTATAATACATTATCGATATAGGCATTTGCCCGGTAAACACAGGGATCGCCGTTTACGTCAGGGAAGATCCGGGATAATGCCGACAAGGGAGAGATGAAGCGTGAAAAAAGAAACTAAAGGCTTGATCTGGGGTGCCGCCATCGGTACGGTTCTTGGCGGGGTAACTGCGTTGCTGTTCGCTCCGAAACCGGGACGCGAGCTCCGCAAGGATATCGCCGACGGGGCGCGTCAGGTTAGCGAGAAAACGCAACAGGTCGCTGAGAAGGTTGGCGAACAAAGCAGCCAACTGGCAGGCAAGGTAAAGGAAACGGCCGAAGGACTGGTTAATGATTTCCAAGCATGGCGTGCGGCCAAGGGGAACACGGAAATCGAAGACAAGGAAGTGCTGATTTCCTCGTTCGGGGAAGAAGAGGTTACTTCCGATGAGACGGCCGTAGTCGGTATTGCCGAAGAAGCGGAAGTTGAGGCGGCGGCTGCGGTAGAGCCGGAAGAGGCCGAAACTACAGTGGAGACAGCCGCTGCGGTCATAGAAGGGGAAACGGAACAAAAATTATAATATGCAATTTAAGCATAAGAACAAGGAGACCCGAAAGGGTCTTTTTGCTTTTTTACGGTTAAATATGGAAAGAGCCCTTTTAGTTGTACGGCTTCATAAATTGAGTTAAGATTTAGGTACGCTTTATGGCCGCAAAACATAAAGTAGGTAGAGAAAACGAAATACAAATCTTTTGGCAAAAGGAAGCGGTATGTTCGTGCAGCAAGCCATCGCAATATTAGACTCGGGCGTAGGAGGTCTCACTGTCGTCAAGGAAGTTATGAGACAGCTGCCTAGAGAAAAAATTATTTATTTCGGCGATACCGCGCGCTCTCCCTATGGTCCTCGCTCTTCGGAAGAGGTGCGCCTATTTACCGAGCAAATCGTAGATTTTTTAGTTCAATTCGACCCTAAAATGATCGTAATCGCATGTAATACCGCAACTGCGGCTGCTTTGGATTATATCAAGGCGAAGGTTTCCATTCCCGTCATCGGCGTCATTCATCCGGGAGCCCGGGCTGCCATCAGCGCTACAAAGACCGGCAGAGTCGGAGTCATCGGAACGATCGGAACGATTCGGAGCGGCGCATACACCTCTGCTCTTAAAGAGCTGAATCCGGCGATTGAAATCGTCAGCGAGGCTTGTCCCACACTGGCTCCGCTTGTGGAGCAAGGACGGTATGAAATGCCGGAAGCGCTGGAAGTCGTTGAGGATGCGCTCCGCGATATTAAGCAGTATCCGATTGATTGCTTGATTCTGGGTTGTACTCATTATCCATTTTTGAAAAGAACCATGCATAAAGTGATGGGGCCCTCGGTTAAACTGATCAGCTCGGCGGATGAAACGGCTCGGGAGATCAGTACGGTCCTTCATCAAAAAGGCCGGCTTGCCCGCGGAAGCGAAATTCCGGTTCACCAGTTCTTTTGCAGCGGGGAACCTGAAATATTCCGCAGAATTGCACTGCAGTGGCTGGGAAGGCAAATTGAACTGACACCCATCGTCTGGCAGGTTTCCAACCCTTCCCGATGAAGCAAAAAACCTTTGGACGGGATTTGTTCCGCCAAAGGTTTTTTTGTACATGTAGGTCTGGGCTATACAGCCAGGGAGTCCGGACACATCACCCGCAAAGCTCCCGGATCCGCGGATGCGGTGAGCGGAGTGGATGCGACATGTTCCCCGTCCCCCAGCGCCAGTCTCGGCAGGCTGCTGTGAATGGTAACGTTGCTGCCGCGGAGCATCGTCACGAAGGGGAAGCGGGTATGCTTGCCGAACAGCAGCGTCGGGAACAGCAGCATAAGCTTCAGCCGAGAACAACCGTGGACGATGCAAATGTCCAGGAGACCGTCATCGGTTTTCGCATCGGGACAGATCGCCAGTCCTCCGCCATAAGTGGTTACATTGTTCACGGCGGCGAGCCAGGCGGATGGGAAAGTGTGCTCGATCCCGTCGCATTCGACGCTCAGAGGTGCGGGACGGAAGGTAAGCAGCGTGTGGAAGACGCCGATAATGTAAGCGAGACGGCCCATGCCGAGTGCATTGCAAATTTTTTTGTAGCGGCTGTTGTTTACGTTATGGGCGACCTCGGCGTCAAACCCGACCGCCAGCGCAGTCAGCGTGCTGCCGCCGGAAATCGAGATGAGGTCGGCGTTCCGCGGCATCCCTTCCAGCATGACGTCCAAAGCGGCGGCAGTTTTTCTAGGAATCCTGAAGCCGCGGGCAGTATCATTACCCGAGCCGGCGGGGAAGACGGCCAATGGAATGCCCGAATCCCGCATGGCGGGGAGAAGGCTGTGAATCGTGCCGTCGCCGCCCACCACACCTACCGCTCTCCAGTCGGATTTAAGGGCGAATTGCTCCTTTAAATATGAATGCGCTTCCTCTGCGCTGCGGGTATATATATAATCATAAGGAATATTCCGACGTTGCAGGATATCCCGGATCTTTTTCCAAACCCGGTCCCCTCCGCCGTTGCCGGAATTTTGATTTACGATAAATAAATACATGACCATTCCCCCATCAATTTAGCAAGCAATCACCTGTAAATTCAGTGTAAGCAAAATAACGTTAAAAAGAAATCATTATTAATTAAAAGTGTGTGTTCAAAAAGTCGACTTTTCAGCACCGGAAGGCCCGTCTGAATTCAAGATTCGATGTCGGGTAAGCAACATGAAGCGCTTCGTGATCAAAAGATGACTTTATTGAATAACCTCTTAAAAGGAGTTTCGCGTATGCAGTTGATTGCCATGATTACGATGCTGATCGATCATATCGGACTGCTGTTCTTCCCGGGCGAAATGGCCTGGAGAATAATAGGGCGGATCGCGTTTCCGATTTACGCTTATGCGCTTGTTCAGGGCTACACCCACACTTCCAATTTTAAAAAATATGCCCTCCGGCTGCTGTTAATCGCAGTCTTATCACAAATTCCCTATCAAATTGTCGTCAACGAAGGCGGTTTGAACGTGGTGGCCACGTTGCTGGGAGCTGTGCTAGTGCTGCGAATGCTGGACAGTGTTAAACCGGGTCCGCTCTCCGCCTTGCTCATTGCGGGTTGCTGCATTGTGATGGAGGTACTGCCGTTCGATTATGGGGCATATGGACTGCTCCTCGTGCTTATATTCAAATATGCGCGTTCAACGCAAATCCTGCTGATGCACCTGCTGCTGAATCTGGTTTATTTGCTGTCTTACGGCTGGGTCGTTCAAATGGTCAGCATATTGCCGACCCTGGTCATCGTCTTCGGTCCGCAGCTTTGGAAGGCGATGGAGGCCCGGCGTGTGCCGGCCTGGGTTTGGCGTTCCTTTTACCCGGCGCATCTGGCGATCCTTGCCGTCATCGTTTATATGGCGGGAACCGGGTAGGTATCAGCCTGTTTTCGAACGGGTGGTACGTTTGGGAATACGGATGACGTTCCGGCGAAACGCATTAATGGATTGAGAGAGGGGGCTTGGAAATTCTGACTGCTGCCGGCAATCACGTCCATCGTCCTATCGTCGCCATTGAGCGCGGCGGATTCCGCAATGCAGATTATGTAGATCAAATGAGTCGCCTGTTGCAAAAATATGATGTCCTGAGAAGCAGGCAGATCGGCACAAGCGTGCTGGGGCAGCCTTTGTTTGCCCTGATTGTGGGCGATGGCCCGGAAAAGGTTCATATCAACGCCGCGGTTCATGCTAATGAGTGGATTACAGCGCCGCTGCTGCTGCGCTTTGTGGAGGAGCTGGCAGCGGCGAGAAGCGCTGGCGACACTTGCGGCCTCGATGCGGTCACGCTGTGGGCGGTGCCGATGGCCAATCCGGACGGCGCGGACCTCGCGCAGGACGGAATCCCGCCCGGCTGCGCCTGGGCGGAGGAGCTGGCCGCGTGGAACGGCGGCAGCGGGGATTTTCGCCGCTGGAAGGCCAATATCCGCGGCGTCGATTTGAACGACCAGTTCCCGGCATGCTGGGAACTGGAGCGGGAGCGCCGGGGACTGGCTGCCCCGGCGCCGCAGGATTACGGCGGGCCGCATCCGCTCAGTGAGCCGGAGGCGGCCGCGCTGGCCGGGCTAACCCGCGCCGAGCGGTTCAGCCGGGTCTTGTCCTTGCATACGCAGGGCAAGGAGATTTACTGGAACTACCGCGACCGCGAGCCGCAGGAAGCGGAAGCGATGGCGGAACGGCTCGCGGCGGCAAGCGGCGAAGGGAGCGATGGCAGCAATGGCAGCGGCGGCGGATACCACGCAGTCAAGCTGAGCGGCAGCGATGCCGGATACAAAGACTGGTTCATCGACGAGTTCCGCCGGCCCGGCTTTACCGTGGAGGCGGGGGAGGGCGTGAACCCGCTGCCGGTGGAGCAGTTTGACGACATCTACAAGGGATTGGCGCCGATTTTGGCGGAATTTATCCGGGGGTAAGCTGCCCTCGGATTTTTGCCGTGAGCCTGGCCTTTTCCCCATGTAATTGGAAATATCCATTCATTTTAGCTCGACATTGCTCAAAGATATGCCTTGATTGGAAATATCCAATGAAATTATCGGATTGGCACTTGTTTATAGCAAAAGAGCCCATTATGATTGGAAATATCCAATCAAACTCTTAAATTTGCTTCTTGTGCATTGCTTTAACTGGAAATATCCAATGAGCACGGCTAGCCGATTTTTGATTTCACTAAAAATAGGGTATCTTATCGTATAAAGTATTGAAGGGGGAATGTCGATGAAATGGTCAAAAATATGGTCGCTGCGCCACTGGGGACATGTTTTTCGCCGGCTTCCCGCACTGTTGAGGTCGCCCCGGATTCCGCTTATGGACAAGCTGCTGCTTGTAGTGCCCGCTATTTTGTACTGGGTCTTGCCGGATGTGCTGCCATTCATCCCGATTGACGATATGGCGGTGACGATGCTGCTGATGAACTGGTTCGTGTCGAGAGCGGAGCGGAAAGAACAGGCCGGCATGAAGCAAATCGGGAAATGAGTAATCATGCGAGCGGAGCTCGGATTTAGCGAACATGACTTATATGTGACGGTCTTGCGCGATAGACGATGATTATTTACAATAGGAATATTGAAGATGTTACTCTGGATAGAGATAGGAGAGGTTCTATGAGCGTCAAGATTACCCGCAATGCGGCGAAAGTGATAAAGAAAGAACTGGACAAGGAAGAGAACAAAGGCTTGGTGTTGAAAGTAGTCATCACGCATGCCCATGGCGACCACGCTCACTATGGCATGGATTTGGTCAAGCCTGGAGACAACGATAACGTCATCTCGACCGATAAAGAGATTGATGTAATCATTGATAAAGACGAGCCGCTGCTGGATGGCGTAAAAATCGATTATTTGTATTTTCCTCAAGAAGGATTCGTGATTACGAACCCGTCCAAAGGAAATCACGGGGATCACTAATCAGCATGGAACAAAGAAGGGAATAGCATGGCAAACGATATTCGTATATGCGATAAATGCAATCATATCCGTATGAAGACTTTTGTGCCCAAGCTGCAAAAGCTGGCGCCGGACGCCGAGATCAAAATCGGTTGCAAGTCCTACTGCGGACCGTGCGGCAAGAGACCCTTCGTTTACGTGAACGGCCGCTATGTCAGCGGACCTACGGAAGACGAAGTGCTGGCCAAGGCCGCACCTTTTGTAAAGAAGCCGAAACAATAAATCAAAGCCGCTCCGGTCCTCAGACCAGAGCGGCTTTATTGATAGCTGTACTAAAATCGGTTTTTTTGACCTGGCCGCCCGGTTATCCTTCATCCTTGCGGTAGAGCTCCCGGCTCTTGTAGCCCGCGCCAAGAATGGTCTTCATCTCCTCACGCCGCTTGGTTCTCGTGCTCTCTTGTTTGGCGCTGTATACGTATCTGGCCCAGTCTTTCCGGTATCCAGGCGTAAGTGAACGATAAAAGGCAAGGAGCTCCGGGGCGTCGTGCAAATCTTTCTCCACTTCCGGGACCATAGCCTCGTAATCATCGACACGCTGGCTCGGCCGTGAGGTGGACTGTGGCCGGTTCCGGCTTCGAGCGTCTTCCTTTAGGCCAACGACCGTAAACACCTCATCCATGCCTACCATGCGGGCAAACTTGATAGAGCTTGTCCCGACATATCCGTCCTCGTCCGCGCCTAACCCGTCCAGCAGCTCATCGCGATGAATGAAGGTGGGGTATTTTTTGTTGCCTTTTTTCGGATAGGCGAGATACAAGTACCCGTCCTGTTTTAGGCGATCTTCTTCGATCACTTTGCTGACCATAGCCTTCAAGGCATCCATGTCCAGGACGAAAGCAAAAATAAGATCGTATTTGCTTTTCCTAAGCTCGCGGTCAAAGGTCAATTCCGCCAGATCGCCGGTGTCCTGCGGCAGATTTAACACGGCGGCTGTTTCATACTTTTGCAAATTCAGCTTTTCGACGATTGATTTTGCCATAAGGTTAGAGTCCTTTTCCGCCTACGGGCCGAATTTGACAGGACTCTACCCCCGCGATTAATGGCATGGCCTGCCGGATCGAAGCTTTGCTGGCTTCTTGATCGAGAGAGGCTTGATGTGCTTCCGCATTACTCCAAATTTCATACACCCAGATGACATCCGGTTCGGTGTCCGACACGCTGATGATATATTTTTCGCAATCCGGCACACCCTCTGCGACCGCTGCAGCGCCTAGCAAGATTTGCGCCAGAGCATCCCGTTGCCCTTCTTTTGCCGTAAACTTCACATTCATTCCGAATTTGCTCATTAAACACCCCTCCAAGGGAACAAAATAGATAATCATAAACAAACCTTTACGAAAAGAGTATAGCGAATAGGCGATAGAAGATTCAAATGAAATGCTGGCGGGAATTCATTTAAATCAAAAAAACATAAACAAGGACCCCGAGTTCCGTCAGCGGAATCATCAGGGTCCTTTCTCAAAATTTATGGTTGTTGCGCATCCTTGCCGCTTCTCAGCTCTGGAATTAGGTCTGAGGCGATCAGATCATCGGAAATTTGCAGCCGTTTCTTGGCTTCTTCATGAGGAACCCGGCATTTTTCGATATCCGTTTTCTCTTTGGTTGAAAGGTCATAGCAGTTGCCGTTCTCGAACAAATTGTCCGGGGAAGGAATGTAATATAATTTACCGTCCGTAAAAGCTCCCGATCTCAGGACGACGAATTTGTCTCCATCGGCAAACAAGTTGTTGCCCATCATGTAGTACGGTTTCGTCGATATTCCCAGCAAATGCAGGATCGAGGGGGCCATGTCGAGCTGCCCGGCCGGCTGATCGTAGATTCCGGCAGCTTTGCCGTCCGGCAAGTGTACAAGCAGCGGCACCTGGTTCATGATTTGATGCATATCGAGTTCGGTCAGCGGCTTGCCGAGGAATTTCTCGTAATCCGCTTGTTCCGTGATCGAGTTGTCATGGTCACCATAAACGTAAAGGATCGTATTGTCCCACAGTCCGTCCCGTTTCATGCCCTCCACCAGCTCGCCAAGAGCGGCGTCCGCGTAATGGATCGATTCCAGATAATTTCCGAAGATGGTGTCCTTGAATTCGCCGGTATCAAGCTGGCGGACCGATGCCGGAAGAGAGTAGGGATGATGGCTGGACAGCGTAATTAAGAACGAATAAAAAGGTTGTTGTTCTTCGGACATCTTGACGAGCGATTGGCGGAAGAACGATTTGTCACCAAGCGACCAGCCGAGCGATTCGTCCATAGCGTATTCTTTTTTACTGTAGAAATGATCGTATCCCATCGCTTTATACATATTGATCCGGTTCCAGAAGCTGCCCTCGTAAGCATGGAAAGCACCGGTCTCATATCCGTTTTGGCTAAGAATTTGCGGCAGCGTATCATACGTATGGTCCGGATAGCGGACGAATACGGAGCCTGTTGGAAGCGGGTGCAGCGAGCTTTGCGATGAGAAGTCGGCATCGGAAGTCCGTCCTTGGCCAGTCTGGTGAAAGTAGTTGGAAAAATACAGGCTCTCCTGCATCAGCTTATTGAAATTCGGGGTAATTTCCTGGCCACCGATTTTTTTGCCGATCATGAAATTCATGAAGGCTTCTACCTGCACCGCCAGAACATTGCTCCCTTTATAAGCGCCAAAAGTCCCGTCAGTGGCTGTCTCGCGGGCATCGCCGGCTTTTTGAAACCAATCCCGGATATTGTCCTTCTCCTCCGCCGAGAGCTCGGGTTTGTCGCCGAGGTGTTCTTTAGCGTAACGATAAGCGTCATAATAATGGAAGCCGAGCAGTCCGGTGACATTGTAAAGCGAAATATTCCACCATCCCCCTTCGAACAGGCCGACCGCCCACGTTTTTGCATAGAACCGGATCGGTCCCATCGTAATAACAAAGCCGAGTACGAAGACGCCTAGGCCTGTAATGAATCGGGATAACAGACGGGAACTTCGGGTTTTACCGGGACGGGGTGACTGAGAGTATGCTGTATGGTTTCTGGCCGTTTGTTTTCGTGTAACCGTGCGGTGGTAGAACATGAGGCCGATTGTAATTGCCAGCCAGATAATCCAGTCCGCAACGAGCCAGAGATCCCTAAAATGGATCAGCGACAGAATACTGTCTCCGAGTTCACCGACCTGCCCGGCTTGAAGCAGAACCGGAACCGTGATGAAATCGCCAAAATAACGATAGTAGACGAGATCCGAGAAAATGATCCCCGTCAGCAGTATATTCAAGATAATTAGTGCAATGGAGCGGCCCCGACGGGGCAGCCATAGCGTCCAGAACGATACCAGCAGGATGGAGCCGATGGCGATCACGTCATCCAGCAAATTCATATCGATATATCGTGCATGTAGATTATCGTGAAGAATATGCAATTTGAGAAAAATGATCAGCGTGAACAAAATATATTCAAAATTACGGTAATGGTCCAGTTTTTTCAAAAAATGACTCGTTTTATTGCCTGGTGTTGCCAAGTCGGATTTCCTCCTTTCCATTCCAAAACGGAGAAACCCTCCACCCGGGCATTAATGCCGCGGGGGAAGGGGTCCAAGAAACTGCAGATATTGGCATTCGATCCGGCCGTTAAACAGCTTGCGGCGTTTATCCGCTTTACGCTGAAAGTCTTGTTCGAATTGTTTCGTAGGTGTCAGCGCGAAGAACGACCAGGTCGGCAATTCGGCTGTAACGCGGCCGAGCTGGGAGATCAGGCGGCGGACTTCTTTTTCCTCGCCGATACGTTCGCCGTAAGGCGGGTTGGTAATCATGCAGCCGTAATCGCCTTCCGGCTGGATTTTGACGGCAGGGAGCTGCCGGAAGGTAATCTCTTTGGCGAGCCCTGCGGCTTTGGCCGCCGCTTGGGCCACTTCAATGGCCTGCGCATCGATATCGCTGCCGGCGATGTTCAGCGGGATATCGTCCTTCACTGCATCGATCGCTTCATCGCGGGCCTCCTGCCACATCGATTCCGGCAACACCGGCCATGCTTCCGAATTGAACGTACGACGCAGCCCCGGAGCGATGTTCCAGGCGATCATCGCCGCCTCGATCGGCAGCGTTCCTGAGCCGCAGCACGGGTCGTAGAACGGCCGTGACGGGTTTTGGTTCCAACGGCTGAGCAGGATCATCGCTGCCGCCATCGTTTCCTTTAAAGGCGCTTCGGTCGCTATTTTGCGGTAACCGCGCTTATGCAGCGCCGGGCCGGTAGTATCGAGCGTCAGCAGCGCCTTGTCGTTCAGCAGGTTGATTTCGATGACGTATCGCGGCCCGTTCTCATCGAACCATTCATTGCGGTACGTTTCCTTCAGCTTCTCAACGATCGCTTTCTTCACGATCCCCTGGCAGGCTGGCACGCTGCTGAGCTGGGATTTATGCGATCGGCCCTCCACCGGGAATTCGCCGTGCACGGGGATCCAATCCTGCCAGGGCAGCGCCTTCGTGCCTTCGAAGAGTTCATCGAACGTGAGCGCGGTGAACTCGCCCATTTTAATGAGGACCCGGTCGGAAGTGCGCAGCCACAAATTACAGCGGCAGATGTCGCTTAAGTTTCCTTTAAATGTGACCCGGCCGTTCTCGACGACGGTGTCATGGTAACCCAAATCTTTAAGCTCGCGGGCAACGACGGCTTCGAGCCCCATCGGTGCGGTAGCGATCAATTCTAATTGTTGTCCTTGTCCTGGCATATGATCATATCAACTCCGTGAAATACTTGTGGTTATAGTGCAAAAACCATACAATTCAGTATAGGACAATGTTAAATAAGATACAAACGGCTTTTTGACAACAGGAAAAAGGAGTGTGCCGGGGAGATGAACCCTGAACAATATAGTGAGGAATTATATACCGAGGACAGCATGCTGAAGAGCGTCACGGAATCCATCCTGGAAAGCGGGAAGAACGATGTCTCGATCGCTCCAGGATACGGCAGGCTTCTTACGATGCTTGCCGCTGTTTCGGGAGCGGAGGCGGTACTCGAAATCGGCGCCCTCGGCGGCTATAGCGGCGTTTGCCTGGCGCGGGGAATGAAGCAGGGGGGAAGACTCGTCTCGCTCGAGTTGAAAGAGGAAAATGCCGCCCTGGCCCGACGGAACTTGGAGCGCGCCGGATTCGGCGTAATGACTGAGTATATGATCGGTCCGGCGCTGGACAGTCTGGCACAATTGGAGAACCGGGGCGAGAAGTTCGATTTCTTCTTGATCGACGCCGACAAGGAAAACTATCCTGCATATCTGGAATACGCGATCCGGCTGGCCCGGCCCGGGGCGATTATCGCAGGGGACAATACGCTGCTGCGCGGACGGACGCTGAATCCTGACAAAAACGGGCCTTCGGTCCTCGCGATGCGGAAGTTCAACGAATCGATCGCTACCGACGAGCGGCTGATCAGTACCATGCTGCCGGCGTACGACGGCCTTGCGCTCGCAATGGTGAAATAGCCGGACTGACTCTCCGGCTGTTTTTGTCAAGGCGCACTGAGCTAAGCACGTATCTTATAGCCAGTGAAAGTCTGATTGCGGGGGGATCTAGGTGCTAATTGGTTTTACTTACCTCATTGTCAATATCCTTATCATTCATACTTAAAAATCCATAGTAAGTGGCATAGGGAAAATAAGCGTAAGATTTATTATCATATTGATAAGTGATTTTAGGCCGGATAATGTAGAATTTGTTATCCTTATTCAAGCTAGAGGCTTCTAACAATGTATTTAGTCTACTATACGGATCAATACTTAAATTATAGTTTTTAAGCTTTGCTTCAAATAAATTAATCCCTAAATCTATTATTTCGATTTTTTTACTGGAATTATTTTTAAAGTTAAAATTGTATCCATTAAAATCATTAGTAACAAGAGGGAACTCTTCTCCCATTTCGATATAATTGGATTCTTCATTATGATTAGAAACGTCAAAGTACCAGTGTCCAATCGAATATTCCCGAACAGTATTGTCATTAAAAGTTACTACTATATTATTCAGATTCTCTTTTCCGCTATTTATAAAATTCACTTTAAGTGCAAGATTCCTAATATCATATTTTTTTGATGAATCACTTTTTTTATAATTTATACTTTCTATATTTGTGGTATTTGAATTTTTGAACTTGATTTGTTTTATAAGTTGTGGATCCAGAATATTCTTACTTCCCTTTACTACGAAATATGCTAGATCAATAGTATAGGAAGAGCCGCTTGGAGCGGAAAAAGAGGCATTGTATTGAACAAAATGAGGCTTACCGAATACACTTTTTTTTGGAAGTACTATAAAAGTAATTATAATAATGACTAATATAGTGAAACTTATGTACAATACTTTTTTCTTCATTTTTTTCAACTCCATTGGATCTAATAATCCGATGCTTAAGCATCGGATTATTAGAAATTTAATTAATTTGGAATTCACTTGTAAACTACATAAAGATAGGTGGTACTTGTCGGTTCTTTATAACTAATATATTTTCTAGGATCTGATGATGAATGGCAACCGTCGTAAATAGTACAGTAACTGATACTTCTTACATAAGAGAGATTTTGTGTATAAAAGTCCGATCCATAAGCCAATTTGCTAAATTTTGTTGAGTCAGCGGGTAAAGTTATAGCGACTGAGTAGGTTGTTGTAAAGCCTCCACTTAGTCCAAACTGTATCTTGATTTTATCTGTCACTTCACCAGTAACATTCCCGCTAAATGTTAAATTTGTGGAGTTGGATTTGGACCACGTATACGAGCTAGCTTGAGCCCAGCTTTCTGTTAGGTATTTAACTAATAACTTTTTTTGCAACTTTTTCGGAGTTTCTTCTTTAAATTCATAGGTAACGGTACCACTTCCACCGCTTAATGGTCCAATGTTTGACGGTAACGTGGAGGAGAAATCCTCGGTTGCTTGAGTCTCCACTATTGCACCAATATTAGTATTTTCAGTTGTTAAAGAGAGATCACTTGCAAGTGCCTGACTTGTTAAAGAAAAAAAGAATGTACATACAGTTAATAGATAAAGAACTTTTCTCATCAAAACCCTCCTCTTAGTAAAATGGTTATTGGCCAACAACTATTCCATATAATACCACATTTAAACTATTAATCCATTCTTTTTATAAAATATTTTCCAAAAAAGTAAATTAAAATCCAAATTTGTTTTAGTGGGGTGACTCTATCAATCCATTGACTGGTATTTTAACGTAGTAATAAAATTCTTTCTGTATATCACTTAGTTATAGATATTATTGATATCTTATTAAAAAACCGCTCGATAAATCGAACGGTTGTACCTTTATACTCTGGTTTACTTAAAAGGAGTCAGTTTCGGCTTGCCATACAGCTTCCATCGTACCCAGAAGGTGTTGAGAACCAGTAGAATACCGGAAACGACAAAAATTCCTTCGATCCCGATAAAGCCGGACAGGAAGCCTCCGATCAAGGAGCCTAGCATGTTGCCGAGCGCCAGGGTGCTGCTGTTGAAGCCGAAGGCCCGGCTCTCCATGCCGTCAGGCGTATAGAACCGGATAAGCGCATTGACGCTTGGCAGCAGACCGCCCATGAAGACTCCCATAAGGAAGCGGATGAGAATGAGCTGCCAAACCGTATGCACAAAAGCTTGAGGAATGAGGGTGGCTGCTGCGCCGATTAAGCAAAAGGTCAATATCCGATGCGCCCCGACTTTGTCACTTACACGCCCCAGCACGGGCGAGGTGATCATGTTGGAGATCCCGGTCACGGCGGTAACGAACCCGGCCCAGAAGGGAACGTCGGTCGGAACGCCGTGCAGTTTTTCAACATAGAGGGGGAGCAGGGACATTGGGCTGAGCATGGCGAATTGCAGAAGGAACGTTACTGCAAATAAAGCGGTCAACTGCGGGGATTTGTTCAGCTCGACAAAGCCCTGCATAACAGAGATCTGCGGCGTATGAGCCGCTTCTTCCCGGTCGAATTTCTCGCGGACGAACAATAAAGCAAGCATGGAAGCCACAAACAGCAGGGCCCCGGTAATATAAAAAATAGGGCGGAAACCGATATATTCCGCCATAAGTCCGCCGATCAGCGGGCCCAGGATCGTGCCGGCCACGTTCCCTGATTGAATCGTGCCCATGGCGAAGCCCATCCGCTCTTTTGGAGCGGTGCCCGATATGAGCGACACGGCGGCCGGATTGAAGCCGGAAATCGTACCGTTCAGCAAACGGAGCACCAGCAGATGCCACGGCTGTGTCGCAAAGCCCATTAGTGTAATTACGATGGCCATTCCGAAACCGGAGCGCAGCAGCATGATTTTGCGTCCGTACTTGTCGGCGAGTTTGCCCCACAGCGGTTGAAATATAAAGGACGTCGCAAAGTTGGCCGCAAAGATCAGGCCGGCCCAAATGCCGATGGCGTGTTCACCTTGCACATGCAGGTTTCTGGCCAGGTAAAGCGATAAAAAAGGAGTAATCATCGTCATTCCCGCATTGACGAAAAACAGTCCGAACCAAAGCACAATGAGGTTCAATTTCCACGATTTCAATGTGCTTTCACTTCCTTTCGGGTTCATCTGGTTGTAAACAAAGTCTTTTTAGTATAGCACAGTTTTAAGAGCGCCCTGTCGGAGCAATGTCATACGATTGTCATGGGACGAGCCGGTGTGATAGTTGTTACTTACTTTTAAAAAGGGCATAATGTATATTAGAGATTTTAGTATAGGAGGCCTGTAAACGTGGCTTATAATGATCGGTTCATCCGAGCCTGTCAAAGGCAGGAGGTGGATCGTCTCCCTGTATGGTACATGCGCCAGGCGGGTAGATATGATCCCGAATATCGTAAAGTCAAAGAAAAATACAGTCTGCTCGAAATTTGCCGGCAGCCTGAACTGGCAGCGGAAATTACGATGATGCCCGTACGTAAGCTGGGCGTGGATGCCGCTATTTTATATTCGGATATTATGAATCCCGTAGCCTCGCTGGGCATTGACTTTGACATCGTCAAGAATATCGGGCCGGTTATCGACAATCCGATTCGTTCCAAGGAGGACATTGACCGCTTGAAGCCGATCGATGTCGAGAAGGATCTCTCGCATATCCTGGAAACGATCGCTATTTTGGATCGGGAGCTTGAAGTGCCGTTAATCACTTTTGCCGGTGCTCCGTTTACGATTGCAAGCTATCTGATCGAAGGACGACCTTCGAAAAGCTATATCCGCACGAAAAGCCTGATGTACGGGGAACCGGAATTATGGGACAAGCTGATGGGCAAGCTCGGCGATATGGTCATCACTTACTTGCGAGCCCATGTCAAGAGTGGCGGGAAAGCGTTCCAGCTGTTTGACAGCTGGGTCGGGGCGCTTGCTCCGAAGGATTTTGAACGGTTTGTGCTGCCGACGATTACCCGTATTTTTGCCGAACTTGGCGATTTGGATGTACCGAAAATATATTTTCCAGGCGTAAGTTCCGGAGAACTGTTGCCGACGCTGACCCAACTTCAGACCGATGTCATCGGTCTCGATTGGCGGGTATCCATTACGGAAGGACGCCGGCGCATCGGGGAGAAGTTTGCCGTTCAAGGGAACCTGGACCCGTATATTTTGACCGCACCTATGGACACCATTAAACAGTATGCCAAAGAATTGATTAATCAGGGACTTGAAGCTCCCGGATACATATTCAATCTCGGCCACGGATTGTTCCCGGAAGCATCGCTCGAGAAGCTTAGAGAACTGACTGACTTTGTACACGAGTACTCGGAGCAAGTCATTTCTCAGCGTCATCATATTCAATTGAACTCTTGAGAACTCATGACACGAACTTATTGAGGTGAAGAAGACCATGAAGACAAAAATCGGTGTATTGGTGATGTCCTATGGCACACCGGAAAGTCTGGACCAGGTAGAACCTTATTACACGCATATTCGTCGGGGGAATCCGCCGACCGCGGAACAGCTGAAGGAACTGAAGGACCGTTATGAGGCGATTGTCGGAGGCGTATTCCCGCTTCGCGCTAACACGGATAATCAGGTGACTGCGCTGCAGGACACGCTAAACCGTTTAAATCCTTACGCAGAGCAGGAATTCGTTTGTTACCAAGGATTGAAGCATGCCCGCCCGTTTATCGAAGACGGAGTGGAGGCTATGGCCGGCGACGGCATTACGGAGGCGATCGGCATCGTGCTGGCACCGCATTACTCGGTGATGAGTATCGGCGGTTATATCAAGCGGGCCGAGGCGAAAGCGGCCGAAGCCGGAATCGCCATGAAATTCGTCCGCAGCTATCATTTGCATCCAAAGCTGATTGAATCGTTGGCCGCAAGAGTATCGAGCAAATTGGATTTGTTCGTGGAAGCCGGGGCGGAGCGGGAGAAAGTCAGAGTCTTGTTCAGTGCGCACAGCTTGCCTGCAAAGATCCTCGAAATGGGCGATCCTTATCAGGACCAGCTGCTGGAAACTTCAAAAGCGGTAGCTGAACGGGCTGGAGTGACCTCCTGGCAGTTTACGTGGCAGAGCGCGGGACGTACGGCAGAGCCTTGGCTTGGGCCGGATATTCTGGACACGCTCCGCTCTTTGAGCCTGGAGCAAGTCGAGGACGTCCTGGTAGCTCCGGTCGGATTCGTATCGGATCACCTTGAGGTTCTTTACGATCTCGACATTGAAGCCAAAGCGATCGCAAAAGAACTCGACATGAGGCTGGAGCGGATCGATTCGCTGAACACCGATCCATTGTATATGGAAACGCTCAGCGATGTGATTTTTCAATTGCGTAAAGAGTAGAAATTAAATATCGGCTTATCAGGCCGAAGTCGTCCTAACCGACTAGGCCCCAAGGTACCCTTCGCTTAAAATAGGCGAGGGGTTCTATTTATTTCAGGTTACCTGATATAATAAAATCAATCATGTTCAAGAAGCAAGGAGAGTATGAGGGAAAAAGGAGTTAAACATGTACCCACCACGTTCGGAGAAATACAGCAAGAAGAAAAAGGATAAGGGGCGGAACCAGAGCCGTTTTTGGCTTGGCCTGAACGTATCGCTTATTCTGATCATCGTTGTTTTGGGCACTTATTTTTATTTATCTGATCTTACGAAGCAAGGCAGTCCCGATTCGGGAAATGCGGACTATTCGTCTGATGTAAATGGTGACAACGGCAAAGGCGGAGAGGCCGGCAACCAAATTCCGGACCAGGGAAATCAATCGCCAGACGCTAATAACACTGTGCAGAAACCTGACGGTTCAGACCCAGCGGCGGAGCCTGACGATTCAGGGAATCGAACCGGTAATAGCGGACAGCAGGAAATAGAGCGGGATGAGACTCAGGATCCGGATCCGGTGCAAAATACCGATCCCGATGAACGGCTTCTCATTCATTTTGCGGGGGATACGATCTTTTCCAGCAAAGTGGCGGAGAAACTGCAAAAGGAAGGGTATGATTACCCTTATCGTTATGTGAAAGATCTGTTTCTGAACGATGATCTCAGCGTCGTGAACCTGGAAACGCCGGTGACGGAACGAGGTACGGCGGCCGAGAACAAACAGTTCGTGTTCAAATCGTCGCCCCAGGCGCTGCCGGAGCTGGCCAAAGCGGGAGTGGAGGCTGTAAACCTGGCCAACAACCACATTCTTGATCAGGGTGTGGAAGGTCTGCTGGATACGATAGATCATTTGAAGGAGAGCAAGCTGCATTACGTCGGAGCGGGGAAGAATAGCACGGATGCGTATGCCCCGGTCTATATTGAGCGAAAAGGGATTAAAATTGCGCTTTGCGGCTACACAAGAGTGATTCCCGAGTCGCATTGGGTAGCGGGAAAGAACCCTGGCGTAGCGGCCGTGTACGATTCCAAACAGGCTCTGAAGGCCATTCAGACGGCACGTCAAAATGCCGACCTTGTGTTTGTCGTTGTTCATTGGGGTAAGGAACGTACAACGAAGCTGGAGGAGCATCAAACGACGCTGGCCCGGGAATTTATCGATGCCGGCGCTGATCTGGTTGTTGGCGGCCATCCGCATGTGCTTCAGGGACTTGAGAAATATAAAGGAAAATGGATCGCTTACAGCACGGGGAACTTTATTTTTACGAAATCGAAGGATCCGAAAACTTGGGAAACCGCCGTTTTTGCTGCGGAATGCACGCGTGGAGGCGATTGTGACCTGAAGCTGATTCCTTACAAAACGGAGCTTGGGCAACCAATTCCGATGAGTGATGAGGAAGGTAGTAAATTGTTTAAAGAGGTAGAGAGCTTCTCACCCGGAATTTCGATCGGAGCATCGGGCGAAGCGAAGGCAGACAATACCTGAACCATAGAATACAGCAGGGAGGGAGCGTGGTTGTGTGTCCAACCTTTGCGTTGCGCACCGTGGATTTTCGGGAATTGCGCCGGAGAATACAATGGCTGCCGTCTCTCTCGCGATGGAGCAGCCTTATGTTGGGTGGATTGAAATTGATGTCCAGCTGTCTAAGGACGGCGTGCCCCTGCTGATTCATGATTTCACGTTAAACCGTACTACCAACGGGCGGGGGCCGGTCAAGGACAAAACATGGGAAGAGCTGCAAAGACTGGACGCCGGCCGATGGAAGTCCAAGGCATATACCGGGGAGAAACTGATCAGTCTGGATGAATTTCTGGATAAAATCAAAGGCCGGTTGCAAGCGAATATCGAAGTGAAAACCCAGGGCAACCTGTATCCCGGCATTGAAGAGAAGATTATTTCAGCCGTTCGGAAACGGCGCATGGAGCAGGATGTCGTTCTAACCTCTTTCGAGCCGCGAATATTGGCCAAGATCAAAGAGATCGGCCGGGGAATCCGTACAGGCCTGATTGTCAACGGCAAGGCGAGGGATGTGCTGCTAAGGCTGCAGATGCTTCAATGTTCATTCTTGTCCATGAATCATCGATATTTAACGGCCGAGATCGCCGGCAAGGCCGCCAGACGCGGTATTGAGGTCATGGCCTGGACGATGGATGATGTCCGTAGAATGCGGCGGGTGGCCGCCATGCACGGCGATATACTTCTCTGCACGAACCGGCCCGATGTATGGCGCAAGGCAATAATAGAAAACTGAACTATTGACCAGGAATCCAGGAGGCTTAATGAATGAATAAAATGATTTCGAACGTCTATTGTGTTGGACGCAATTACCGGCTGCACGCCGAGGAGCTCGGCAATGAAGTGCCGTCCGAGCCGATGATTTTTCTAAAGCCTTCCCATGCGGTAGTTTCGATGGAGGGTGCCGGGCTGGCGCTCCCCGAGAACCGCGGAGAAGTTCATTATGAAACCGAGCTGGTCCTGCGGATCGGCAGACGGTATGAATCCGGCATGACCGTGGACGAGCTGGTGGATGTAATGGCGTTCGGCATCGATTTCACGCTGCGCGATGTACAGAGCGAATTGAAGAAAAAGGGGCAGCCTTGGACGGCGGCCAAAGGATTTAGAAATTCCGCTCCGATTACGCCTTACATCGCTTTTCCCGGAGCCGAAGGAACAGCCGGAGAAGATTTCACGTTGCGGAAAAACGGGGAGCTGGTACAGCGCGGAAATATTAAGAATATGATTTTTTCGCTGCAGCAAATCGTGGATTATATAGCCGACAGATATGGATTGGATGAAGGGGATCTCATCTTCACGGGAACTCCGGAAGGGGTGGGGCCTGTGTACCAAGGAGACCGTTTTGAAATTGCTTACGGAACCAAGGTGCTGGGCAGCTTTGAAGTTTCGGCGGGTCCCCGGGCAGAACAATGATGATGGACTGGATCATAGGGGCGCTAGGCGCCCTTTTGGTCTCTACGGCCGCTTACCGTAAATCGTCCCTTTCCTTATCGGGCATGATCGCCGCCACTATAATGGGGATGGTATATTACGGGGCGGGCGATTTGTTCTGGTTCGGTATTTTGCTGCTGTTCTTCATTACGTCTTCGATATTCTCCAAATTCCGCGGGGAGCGGAAGCGGGAACTGGAGAAATCCTATGCCAAAAGCGGCAGGCGGGATGCTGGACAAGTGTTTGCCAACGGCGGGTTGGGGATGCTTGCCTGTATCGGCAATGCGATTTGGCCCGATCCTGTTTGGGCCTATCTATTCGTAGGCACCATGGCAGCGGTCACCGCGGATACGTGGGCGACCGAATGGGGCGGGCTTAGCCGCAAGCTCCCGCGGTCGGTGCTGACCTGGAGGCAGCTGCCCGCCGGAACTTCCGGAGGGGTATCGCTGCTTGGCAGCACCGCCTCACTGGCCGGCGCGATGCTGATCGGCGGGGCCGCCTGGCTGCTGCTGCGTTGGACCGGCGGGACAAGCACCGGAACGTCCGTGCTACCCGCCCTGTCCTTGTGGCAGTGGCTTATCGTTGGCGGCATCTCAGGCTTTGCCGGCGCGTTTGCCGACTCCCTGCTCGGCGCGACCATCCAGCGGATGAACCGCTGTCCGGTATGCGGAAAGAGCGTGGAGGTGGACAAGCATTGCGGGGTCGATACCGTACCACTGCGGGGACTGCGCTGGATGAGCAATGATGCGGTGAATATGCTCAGCTCCCTTGCCGCAGGCCTGATTGCTTGGGGACTTGCCTCCGCGCTTTTGATATAATTAGCCGTAGACTGTCCTAGAACCCGAAGCATTTCGGACCAAAGGATATTTTTTTGGACAACCTCTTAAATGGCTTAGAGAGTAGGTAAAACTTAATGAATATATTGACTGTGGAACATCTAACGAAAAGCTATGGCGAAAAGGTTCTGTTTCAGGATGCCTCGTTCGGCATGGATGAGCATGACAAAATCGGCGTAATCGGGGTCAACGGTACGGGGAAATCCACTTTTCTCCGCGTGATTGCCGGGTTGGAACCAGCCGATGAAGGCAGGGTTTCGGTAAACCGGGACACTCGGATTACTTTTTTATCCCAGAACCCCGAATTTGATCCGGGTATCACCGTATTACGCGGGGTGTTCCAAAACGGCGGTCCCGAGCTGGAGGTCGTCTCCGCTTACATGGAGGCAATGGAGGAGCTGGACTTGCTGCCGACGGATGAGGGTCTTCAGGCCAAAGTGACGAAGCTGAGTCAGGAAATGGACCGGCTACAGGTCTGGAGCCTGGAGAGCGACGCCAAAAGCGTGTTGTCCAGACTCGGAATTACCGACTTCGGCCGAAAAATGGGCGAATTGTCCGGAGGACAGCGCAAGCGGGTCGCTCTGGCGTCCGCGCTCATCGTTCCTTCGGAGCTGCTGATTATGGACGAGCCAACCAACCATATCGACAACGATTCGGTCGCCTGGCTGGAATCGTTCCTTCAGAAACGGCGCGGCGCGCTGCTGCTGATCACGCATGACCGGTATTTCCTGGACCGGGTCTGCAATGTCATGTTAGAGCTGGATCATGGCCGTTTGTTCCGCTACGAAGCGAATTACAGCCGCTTTCTGGAGCTGAAGAGCGAACGCGAGGAGCGCGAAGCGGCCTCGGAGCAGAAGCGCCAGAATTTGCTGCGGAACGAGCTGGCCTGGATCCGGCGCGGCGCTCAGGCTCGTTCGACGAAGCAAAAGGCCCGGATCGAACGCTTTGAGAAGCTGCAAAATATGAAAACGGAATTCAAGAGCAATTCGCTTGATATTTCCGTGGCTTCGACCCGGCTGGGACGAAAAATATTGGAGATTTCCGGGCTGCGCAAATCCGCCGGGGAACGGCTTTTGATCGGTGAGTTGACCTATACGGCGGTCCCTGGTGACCGTGTCGGCATCGTCGGTCCGAACGGCAGCGGGAAATCCACGCTGCTCAACATGATCGCCGGTCGGATTCAGCCGGATGCGGGGGAAATCGAGCTCGGCCAGACGGTAAAGCTCGGTTATTTCACCCAGGAGCATCAGGAGATGGACGGCAAGCAGCGGGTGATTGAATATATCAAGGAGGAAGCCGAGGTTGTGGAAACCGCAGACGGCTCGCGGATTACTGCGGCTCAGATGCTGGAGCGGTTCTTGTTTCCGCCGGCCATGCAGTGGACTCCGATTGCGAAGCTGTCCGGGGGAGAGAAGCGGCGTCTGTATTTGCTCCGCGTCCTGATGGGCGCCCCTAACGTGCTGTTGCTGGACGAACCGACTAACGATCTGGACATTCAAACTCTGACCGTCCTAGAAGCTTACTTGGACGAATTTCCGGGCGCCGTATTCGTGGTATCCCATGACCGGTATTTCCTTGACCGTACGGTCGATAAGATTATGGCGTTCGAGGGCGGCGGCGTAGTAGCCGTGCATGTCGGGGATTATAGCGACTATGAGGAGCGATTGCAGGCGGCTGGCAAAGACGTGGTGAATCCTGGCTTATCGTCCGGTGCTGCTGGCGGCAAGAGTCTGGCGGGCAAGGCGGCGGATAGCAAGAACGCAGGAGGTGCGGACAGTTCTTCCGGCGCTGTATCCGCTTCAACCGCTGGAAGCAGTAAAGATCCGGCCCGCGGCGAGAAGCTTAAGTTCAGTTATAATGAGCAGCGGGAATATGAGACGATCGACGAGAAGGTGGAAGCCGCAGAACAGCGGCTGACTGCAATTACGGAAGGGATGGCAGCCGCAGTGAGCGACGCGGTCAAGCTGCAGGAACTGATGCAGGAGCAGCAGGAAGCCGAAGCGGAGCTGGAGCGGCTGATGGACCGCTGGGCCTATTTGAACGAGCTGGCCGAGAAAATAGACAGTCAGCGGAACGGGTAGGCGTTTCATTGTAATCCCGATGACCTGTGGATAAGGACTTTTAGGGCGTTATTCTCATTATATTGAGCTTTCAGAGAGAAATAAGGGCTTTTTAGGTTCTTATTAATAGGGAAATCGCGAAAACAGGCTGTTTTTATATAAACCTAGGAAATAGGGCCCCTCATGTCCCTTATTTTAGGCGTAATGCGGCATTCAAGGCCCAATAAGACCCGTTTTGTCCCTTAATCATGACCCTAGATTAAAACCGCCCCCGGATCCACTATGGATTTTGGGGGCGGTTTTGTTGTCTCAGCACAACACGCCGTTCGCAATCGACATCATCAGCTTGATCCGGTTGATCTGGTTGACCTCGCTGGCGCCGGCATCGTAATCGATTGCGGCAATGTTCGCATCCGGATACATTTCCTTCAGGCCCTTGACCATGCCGCGGCCGGTAATATGATTCGGCAGGCAGGCGAACGGTTGAATGCAGACGATATTGTTGACGCCGTGATCCAGCAGTTCCATCATTTCGGCGGTCAGAAACCAGCCTTCTCCCATCTGGTTCCCGACGGATACGAGCCGGCTGGCTTTATCCGCCAGATCATAGATACTCTCAGGAGGCGTGAGGAAGCGGCTATGTTCAAGCGCTTTTTTTACGGGCTTGCGGTACATTTCCAGATAGCCGATCACCATCGGATTGACCAGTCCCAGCATTTTGCTCTTGCCGAGCTGATCGGCTTTGTAAATCGGGTTATACAGGCAGTAGAACATAAAATCCAGAAAATCCGGCACGACCGCTTCGCCGCCCTCGGCCTCGATTACCTCCACGAGCCGGTTGTTGGCATCGGGATGGAACTTGATGAGGATTTCGCCGACGATGCCGACTCGGGGTTTAGTCTTCCCGGTTAGGGGCAATGCCTCGAATTCCTCAACCATCGTGGCAATATACTCCTTATATTGTGCAAAGGAAAACCGCCGCAGCGAGTGACGGCATAAATTCATCCATTTGCGAAACAGCAGTTCCGTATCCCCGGCATTGAGCTCATATGGACGGAAGCGGTAAAGCAGCCGCATCAGCAAATCGCCATAACAGCAAGCGGCGATCAGCCGGTTGATGATTTTTAGATTCAGCTTGAAGCCGGGCTGGTTCTCCAGTCCCGAAACATTGAGCGAGATGACCGGGATTTGCTCCATCTTCGCTTCCTTCAGAGCTTTGCGGAGGAGGCCGATATAATTGGTGGCCCGGCATCCGCCTCCGGTCTGCGTCAAAATGACCGCAGTCCGGTCCGGATCATAATCCCCGCTTTTTAACGCGGCCACGATTTGTCCGATAGTCACGATGGCGGGATAGCAGGCGTCATTATTGACGAATTTGAGCCCTTCTTCCGTCGTTTCTTTACTTGCCGTCTTCAACACCTTAAGCCGGTATCCGGCTTCCCGGAACACCGTTTCGAACAGCTCGAAATGAATCGGGGAAACTTGCGGCGCCAGGATCGTATAGCTATCTTTCATTTTCTTCGTAAAAGAGGCCGGGTGAACCGGGGCAGGCATACCGTCCAGTGGCGATTTAGCCGTTTCCCGTTCCTTCATGGCGGCAAGTAAGGAGCGCAGCCGAATCCGCGCGGCTCCCAGGTTGCTGATCTCATCCACTTTGATAAGGGTAAACGTTTTGCCTTCCCGTTCCAGAATTTCCTGGACCGCGTCGGCGGTGATCGCATCGATGCCGCAGCCGAAGGAAGTAAGCTGTACCAACTCCAGATCCTCCCGCTCTGTAACGACATAGGCGGCCCGGTACATTCTTCCGTGATAGGTCCATTGATTAACGACTGGCAGCGGATGCTTCACTTCGCCGAGATGGGAAATCGAATCCTCGGTCAGCACGGCGAGACCCATTCCCGTAATCAGTTCGGCGATTCCATGATTGATTTCCGGGTCCGTGTGATACGGATGTCCGCAAAGCACGATACCTTTAGTCCCTGTGCTTCGCAAATAATCGAGTGTTTCTTCACCTTTAGCTCGGATGTCGTCCTTGGCCCGTTCCGCTTCCTCCCAAGCGTCTGCAAACGCGGATGCCAGCTCTTCTTTTGGAATGAACGGAAACGTCTCCTGCAGGCGTTTGCGCAACACCGGTTCCGAATCGAAATTGAGGAAGGGGCTAACCAGCGGAGTTCCGCCTTCTTTTAACGCATCGACATTCGTACGGATGACCTCCGGGTAGCTGGCCACCACAGGACAATTAAAATGATTGTCCGCGGATTCATCTTCCTTTTTCTCATATACGACGGCAGGATAAAAGATAAAGTCCACCCGGCTCCGAATCAGACTCTGGATATGGCCGTGCGCCAGCTTGGCAGGATAACAGACGGATTCGGAGGGGATCGTCTCCATTCCGCTTTCATACAGCTTTTTCGTCGATTTCGGCGATAATACTACCCGGTACCCGAGCTTCGTAAAGAAGGTGTGCCAAAAAGGATAGTTCTCGAACAGATTCAGCACCCGCGGGATGCCGACAGTACCTCGGACGGCCTGCTCGGGCTCAAGGGAAGCATATCTGAACATCCGGTCATATTTGTAGGCCGTCAGATTCGGCAGCCCGTTCTTCTCCATCTTCTGGGTTGCCCCGCGTTCGCAGCGGTTCCCTGTCACATGGAAGTTTTTGTCGGGAAACCGGCTTACGGTCATGGCGCAATTATTGCTGCACAGATAGCATCTGGCATGAGAGACCTCGCAAGCAAAAGTATCCAGCGCTTCCCGCGACAAAATTGTGCTAGATCCGGTCCCGGCGTAGCCGGTCCGTGCGATCAAAGCACAGCCGTAAGCGCCCATCATGCCGGCGATATCGGGCCGAATCACTTCCCGGCCGGTAAGCTGTTCAAACGCACGCAATACCGCGTCATTCATGAAGGTACCGCCCTGTACGATAATCCGTTCTCCCATGTCTTCGGGATTGCGGATTTTAATGACTTTTTGCAGCGCATTCTTGATTACGGAATAGGCGAGGCCGGCGGAAAGATCGGGGAGGGTCGCACCTTCCTTTTGTACCTGCTTGACCTTGGAATTCATGAATACCGTGCAGCGGGAACCGAGATCGACGGGCGCTTTAGCCTGCAGCGCTTGGTCGGCGAATTCGGTGATGTTCAGACCGAGCGTGCCGGCGAAGCTCTCCAGGAACGAGCCGCAGCCGGCCGAGCAGGCTTCATTCAGCATCAGGGTATCGATGGCGCCGCCTCGGATTTTGATGCATTTCATGTCTTGGCCGCCGATATCCAGAATAAAGTCGACTCCCGGCAGAAAGGAAGAGGCCGCTTTATAGTGAGCAACGGTTTCAACTTCGCCGCCGTCAATCCGGAACGCGACTTTAACCAATCCTTCCCCATAGCCGGTAACGTACGCGTGAGCTATGAAGCAATCGGCAGGAAGGATGTCGTAGATTTCTTTAAGAGCCTCCCGGACGGTAGCCAGGGGATTGCCTTTATTACCTGCATAGAACGTATGCAGGATTTGATCCTCGCTGCCGGTCAGGACGAGCTTCGTCGTCGTGGATCCGGCGTCGATACCGAGGAAGCAGGGACCTTCGTAGTTTGCCAGCTCAGCGCGTACGGCAGATGCGGCGCCATGGCGCAGCTGGAACGCAGCCAGCTCCGCTTGGTTTGCGAACAGGGGCGGGAGCAGCGGGTCTTTGCCGCCGCCATACGAGCCTGAGGCAGCAAAGTTGACGGCCTGTAGCCGCTCCAACCAAGCGGACAGCGGAAGCTGCTCGCCACTCGCGCTGTGCAGACAGGCGCCTAAAGCCACGAAGTATTGACTGCGCTCGGGGAAGAGGACCTCGTCTTCTGCGAGGCCCAGTGTCAAGGGAACCGCTCCCGGAGCATAGGCAGGAACGTCAGGGGGCCGCCAAGTAAAGCCACTTTGCCGCGAATCGGGCGGCCGCAGGCCAGCCCGCTGATCGTCTGGTTGACGATGGCCTGGAAGATCGAGGCGGCGATATCTTCCCGCCGTGCGCCTTCGTTTAACAGTGGCTGAATGTCCGTCTTGGCGAATACCCCACATCGGGAAGCGATGGGGTAGATCGTCTCATAACGGCTTGCCAGTTCATTAAGCCCGGCCGGGTCGGTCTCCAGCAAGGCCGCCATCTGGTCGATAAACGCACCCGTGCCCCCGGCACAGGCGTTGTTCATTCTTTGCTCGATGCCCCCGCGGAAATAAATAATCTTGGCGTCTTCGCCGCCCAATTCGATGGCGGTATCGGTCTCAGGCGCCAGAAGCTTGACGGCCTTCGTGCAGGCGACTACCTCTTGCAGAAATGGAATCCCGGCAAGCTCCGAAAAGGAAAGGCCGGACGAACCGCTCATGCAGACTGTCGCTTCCGCATCGGGATGTAAACGCATCAATTGTTCCCAAAGAGATAGAACCGCGTTCTGAATGTCCGAATAATGGCGGATGTAATGCTCATGTACAATTTCCGACCGTTGCATTGCGATTATTTTGGCCGTTGTCGATCCGATGTCCAGTCCGATTTGCAGCAGCATCTATTCACCTAATCTCATAAAGATTGACTTTGCATTTGCAGCGGGTGCTGCGTGTAACCCGTAGTAAACTTCTCCTGAATCACCCTCAGCGACCTCAAAAATATAGTCAGGTGCTCATCCGAAAAATCATCTAGAATATTTTGAAATACAAGGTTGCGTTTTTCGATCATTTCAGCCAGGGCCGATTGGCCGGCCGGGGTGATTTCAATCCAGCAAATTCGTTTGTCCTGTTTGTCTTTGACCCGCTTCAATAGACCTTCCTTGACCAGTTTATTCACCGCGATCGTGTTGGCACTGGAAGAGAGGCCTACCCGGTCGGCGATTTGAGTGACCATGCAGGGTCCGCCCCGGGAAACCGTCAGAAGTATGAAGAACTTGCTGGGCAAGACTGAATCGCCTTCATTAAAAAATAATCGGCCCATATGATGGGCTATGGCCAAGGTAGACTCGCAAATTTCATTTACGGCGTCCTGGCCTGGAGGGTCACTGTTATTCATGTGAAAAACACGACCTTTCTCGGGTTCGAAGAAAGTTTTATGATAAAGCTTTATATACAAACTTTAACAAATTAGGTATTCAAGAAGCTGTGTTATATATAACAACTGGATATATTTTGATGGGAACGAATCGTTAATTCTTTTCCGCCCGTTCATGCAGTGAAGATGCATGGAGTGATTGTCTGTTTTAGCAGAACAGCGAACCTGGAAGAATGGCCTAGGTAGGACAATTAAGAATACAAAAAAACCGCCCGATTTAACGAGCGGTTTAAGCAAGCAATTAGCCGAGAGCCAGCTACAGAGTTATAGCTATCAATGGATCACGATAATCTGCTGCAGATCTCGTGAATCGCCGTACAGCGATACTTCGGCGGATTTCAATTGAGCGGAGCCGTCGCCGTCCAGAAAAATACCTTCTTTGGCGGAGCCGGGCGCAATCACTTCAAGAATCGCCGAGCGAAACTCGGCAGCGGTACACCGGTCCGGCGTTACGATCAGCCACAGAAGCCCAGCGTCGTCGTATACGAGGCCGGAGCGGAGGCGCCGTTCGTCAGGGTTAGGCAGATGCTCGCGGAGCATAGCTTCCTCCCAGGCGTTCTCATCGCCCAGATTCATGCTGACACCGCCTTGGGCAAAATACCGGCTGCGGTCCTGCACCTGCAGCTCGTCGGCGGACGAGGCGACTTGGACCGAGAATCTGTCAGCTGCTTCGTCCCAAACCAACGTACCGCGGGCGTATTTGGCGTTGAACCAGCCGGAGCCGTATTCGCCCGCCTGTCCTTTCACCGGCTCATCTCCGTTCACTGCGATAGACAAAACGGTGTCCTGGTAGAAGAAGCCGCCGTTGATACCGTACACACGGTAATCGCGCAGCGGCCGATCCGCGGCTCGAAGCTCGATCCGCTCAGGCTTTACGGCCATTGCGTGGATCTCGAGACCGCTGCTAGCGATAGCCTTATGATAGGTGTAAGGGTGGGGCAGCAAATAGCTCCGTCCCCAGGCCAGCATCCCGATCACACATAACGCGAGCAGTGCCGCGGCCGAAGCTGCCAAGGGCCAGCGGCTTCTTACCGTCGTAGCATTAGCCGGCAACATAAGCGGCCAGCAGTCTGGTCGTATTGAGAATCGCCTGCTTGTGCGTTCTTTCCATCGCGTGCGAGGCATGCACGCCCGGACCAATCAGAGCGGCCCGGATGTTATGGCCGCCGTGGAGCGCGGCAGAAGCGTCCGAGCCGTAATGCGGATAAATATCCACCGCAAAGGCGATGTCCAGCCCTTTTGCCAGCTCGATCAACCGGCCGGTCATATCATAGTCATAAGGACCGGTGGAGTCTTTCGCGCAGATGGAGACATCGGTCTCCTTACAGCTCAAGTTATCGCCCATCGCGCCCATATCGACGGCGATCATTTCATGGACGCCGTCCGGGATCCAGGACGCCCCATGACCGACTTCCTCATAGTTGGAGATGAGGAATACAAGATCGTGCTTCGGCGTCCAGCCTTCGCGCTTGCTGGATTCCAGCAAGCCGAACAGCGCGGCGACGCTGGCCTTGTCATCCAGGTGGCGGGACTTCACATAGCCGCTAGGCGTGATTACCGCCCGGGCGTCGAAGGAAATGAAGTCCCCGACCGAGATGCCCAGCTTCAGCACATCGTCCTTGCTCTCCACGAGCTCGTCGATACGCACCTCCATGTTCCGTTCCTCTCGCTTGAAGTCCCGCGCGTCGCTGTATACATGGACGGAGGGATGGGACGACAGAATCGTCCCGGTGTAGACCTTGCCGCCGCGGGTGTGAATTTGGCAGTACTCGTTCTCGATACTGTTCATCATAAAGCCGCCGACGGAAGTGATCGCAAGCGTCCCGTTCGAATTGACGGCGCGGACCATGGCTCCGAGCGTATCGACATGGGCGCTGATCGCGATCTTGCGTGAAGAGTCGCTGCCTTTCAAGGTCAGTAATGCTCCGCCTTTTTCATTTTGCGAGAACGGTACGCCCAATGCTTCCGCTTCTTCGCGAACCAGGTTCATGACTTCCCGGGTAAATCCGCTTGGGCTGGGGGTATCGAGCAATTTTTTCAGTAATTCCAAAATATAAGTCTCATTGGGTTGAATGTTCATGGATAAGCCTCCTATGAATTCGTGTAGGTAAGTTAGTCTTGGAGTGGAGTCGTATCTTCAGCCGGTACGGCCGCGGTTGCGGGTTCCGGAAAAACATACCCCGTAGCCTCCTGGATATGTACAAGCTTTGCATTCAGTGTCTTTATTTCTCTTTGCAGTCGGTAGCCGCGATAAATGCCGAAGGCTCCGACAATAATGCCGCCGAGCAGCGTGGAGCCCAGGATCAAAAGGATCAAGGGGAGGCTGATCGAGCCGAAGAGCAGATTCACGGGCACGGGATCGACATTGATTACGGCGAAAACTGCGGTAATTAGCGCAAAAACCATGGCTAAAATTAAGGACCATTGAATTTTCATGACGAGGAACACCTCCTTCTTATGACAGTATAAAATCCCTTGCCCGCAAGGAGCAAGGGATTCTCTGTTAAAGCCTACTTTATTTCGTCAAGTTCTCCATTTGTTCAATGATGTCTTCGAACACGCTCATCGCTTCGCGGACCGGTTGCGGGGTGGACATATCCACGCCGGCCTTGCTCAGGATATTGATCGAATAGTCGCTTCCGCCGCTCTTCAGGAAACCGAGATAACGGTCGATCGCCGGCTGGCCTTCTTCCAGAATCTGTTTCGAGAAGCTGGTGGCCGCGGAGAAACCGGTGGCGTATTTGTACACATAGAAGCTCGTATAGAAGTGGGGAATCCGCGCCCATTCCATTTCGATATCCTGATCTACGGTCATCTCTTTACCGTGGTATTTCAAGTTGAGATCGTAGTAGATGGAAGACAGTTCCTGCGGCGTGAGCGATTCGCCCGCTTCAGCCCGTTCATGGATAAGCTTTTCGAATTCCGCGAACATCGTCTGCCGGAACAGGGTGGTCCGGAATTGATCGGCGTAATAGGTGAGCAGGTACATTTTTTGCTTCGGATCGGTCGAATGCTTAAGCAGGTAATCCATCAGCAGCGCTTCATTCGTCGTCGAGGCTACTTCCGCCAGGAAGATAGTGTACTGCGCGTCCCGGTACTTCAAGGCTTCGTCGGAAAAATACGAATGCAGTGCATGACCCATCTCATGGGCCAGCGTGAACATGCTGTTCAAGTTGTCCTTATGGTTCAAAAGCACGTATGGATGCGTTCCGTAAGCGCCCCAGCTGTAAGCGCCGGTCCGTTTGCCTTCGTTCTCGTAAACGTCGATCCAGCGGTTGTCGAAGCCGTCCTTCAGCACGCTGAGATAGTTATCCCCAAGCGGCTTCAAGCCCTCTTCCACCATTTTTTTGGCATCCTCATAAGTGATGTCCCATTTATACTCTTCAACGAGAGGGGCAAAAAGGTCATACATATGAAGCTCGTCGACGCCGAGCAGTTTTTTGCGCAGTTTCATATAGCGGTGGAGCAGCGGAAGGCTCTCGTGCACCGTGTCAATGAGGTTGGTGTAAACTTCCTTCGGAATGTTGTCGCCATACAGGGACATTTCGAGAACCGAAGGATATTTGCGTACTTTGGAGTAGAACATGTTTTTGTTGACGTTGGCGCTCAAAGTAGCCGCAATCGTATTTTTTTGCTTGCCGTAAGTTTCGTAGACCGCTTTGAAGGCGCGGCGGCGTACATCGCGGTTCGGATTTTCCAGGAATTGAATGTAGCTGCCGTGCGTAAGCTCCACTTCTTTTCCGTTCTCGTCCTCGATCTTCGGGAACTTGATATCCGCATTGTTGATCATGCCGAAAATATGCTGAGGCGCTTGCGATAAGTTACCGACCTGGGCCAGCAACGCCTCTTCGGTTTTGCTCAGGACATGCGCTTTTTCCCGCTTGATTTCCTGCAGCGTAAATTTGTAATCCGCCAGCTCGGGATTGTCGATCAGGGCATCCAGCTCGCTCTCAGGCAGGGAAAGAATTTCCGGCGTGATGAAGGACAGCGCTTCGCCGATTTCCACGTTCAGTTTCTTGGCCTTTTGCGTCAGCGCCTGGTATGTAGGGTTTGTCGTATCCTGGTCATGGTTCAAATGGGCATACACATACAGCCGCTCCAGGTTTTGCGAGATTTCATCCTCCAGGGCAAAAATAGCTTTGACGCTCTGCGGATTATCCAGCTTGCCTTCGTAATCGGCTACTTTATTTTTCTGCTGTTTCAGTCCTTCAAGGGCCGTGTCCCAGGCTTTCTGATCAGGGAACATGTCTTCCAGCTTCCATGTATTCTCGGTTTGGACTTCGGAACGTTTCGGTAATGTGCTCATCGGAATCCTCCTTTGGTTTGGGTAAACTGAACCGGCAGCTGCCGGATGACCGGCTGCAGCCGCACTCGGCAAGGCGGTAGCCATGACGCAAACGGTCAGCAGCAAATGGAGCAGACGGGGTCTTTGCATATTTAAATAGGAAACCTCCCTTGAAAAATAGAGACATTGTCCTATCATACCCTTTGTCGTCCGCTGTTATTTACCATTTCACCGGCCCATATTATAAAAACTGTAAACCAATAAAAAGAACGCAATTACGACCATCACGAGGGCAGCAATGGCATAGCCGCGCCGCAGCTTGGGAGGGATACTGTTCTTGGTCAATATAAGTACGACTCCCAATGCAAACGCGCAAATAATGAAAATTAGCAGGTTAGAACTGTCCATGACTTGGCTCCATCTCTCTTGTGTTTTTGGCGCGGTGCAGGGCTTAGACCTGCTTGAAGGCGTTCATGATGTCATGCCATTCTTCTTCCTTGCCGGCGAATTCCTCCTTGGGAAAACGGTTCTGCGCCCATTGCATCAATGCCGGACGGCTGAGAAAAGTATGGGATTCTTCGCCCCACTGGTCGGAAATTTCGCGTAAAATGATGTATTTTCCCTGTACTTCCACAGTCATCATATTCCACTTGTCTCTTTTGTATATTTCGTGTTTTTTGATCATGGCAATGGCTCCGATCTTTGGCGTCTTAATCTGCAAAATCGAGATGTCAGATTGTTCTGCTTAAATGAAATATTTTTATGTAAAATGATAACTCACCCCCTTAAGGAAAGCAAATGATTATAGGCACTCCATGAAAGAAATGGCGGGGAAAGTTTGGGGAAAATGACACGTTGCATTGTCATGGGTCATAGAGTATAATATGGGTATTCGTCAATGATGACGATTATTTTTAGGAGGTTGTTCATTTGAAAGGTACAGTTAAATGGTTTAACGCAGAAAAAGGCTATGGCTTCATCCAAGTTGAAGGCGGCGAAGACGTATTCGTTCATTTCTCCGCGATTCAAGGCGACGGTTTCAAAACTCTAGAAGAAGGCCAAGCTGTTGAGTTCGAAATCACTGACGGCAACCGTGGTCCTCAAGCTGCTAACGTAATCAAATTATAAGACCTCTTCCGGGTTACCGGATCACTTATAAAGTTTGGTTCCAAGCACGATAATGAAGAACACAGCTCTTTTGGGCTGTGTTTTTTTTGCATCTACCGGAAGCGTTGGAATGGCGGGTGAAAAGGTGTTTGAGATGGGTGCAGATTGTTGTGGATGATTGGAAATGGCGCGGTGCCGGGGAACAATTGGAGTGATTTGGGTGATATGAGTGATTGGTGTGTTTGGAGTGATGTGATTGATTAGGGTGATTGGAGAATTTCCAATGAGAATTCTCTTAAGTCAGGTCTCTGTTGGGATCATTGGATAAATTCCAATGAAAAGGCGTTATTTTCGGCAGAGAAAGGCATTTGCGGGATTTTTATTGGAAATTATCCAACCAGAGCGCGGAGTTCGGCTAAATTAAACTTTTTTATTGGAAAAAATCCAAACCGTACATAAAAATTGACTCCGAGCTGCTGCCCGGCGCGTTGGCGGATCTGTTTCGAGCCTCAAAAGGAATCGGAAAATAATTGGAGAAGAGTATTAGGAATAACCTTCAAAAATTAGTGACAGCCAGTTGTCACCAATGCCATGGTAAGGTGAAATTGATCGGGAGGAACTGAACAGTAATGAAGCGAATGGACCGGATGATGGCGATTGTAATGGCGCTTCAACAGCGGGCGGAGACCGCGAAGTCGTTGGCGGACAAGCTGGAGGTATCCAAACGGACGGTGCTGCGCGATATGCAGGCCCTATCTGAAATGGGGGTACCGCTGTATGCCGTATCCGGTCCGGGAGGGGGCTATCGCCTTATGGACGGTTATCGGCTTGCGCCCCTACAGCTTACCGCCGACGAGGCGCTGACCCTGCTGCTTGCCTTGGACGGGATGACCAAATACAGCGACGGACCGTTTCAGCAGGCAAGATGGACGGTGACGGACAAAATCCGGTCCGCTCTGCCGGAGCAAACTTTAGGTGAAATCGCGCCTTGGCTTGCGCATATCGGTCTGGAAGTGCCGAATCGCCCCACAAGGACTCCGCATTTAAATGCGCTGATGAAATATGCGGCAGAAGGTGCCTGGTTGCATGTGCTGTACCGTTCGCAAAACTACCGGCGCTATCTTGATTTACGTCCCGCCCGGATCTATGCGGCGCACGGCTTTTGGTATTGCGAGGCTTATTCTCACCAGCACGAAGAAACGCGGACCTTCCGGGTAGACCGGATCGAGGAGTTGGCTGCGTTGACCCCTGAGGAAGCCGCGGGTTTGGAAGGTACGGCGGCACGGCAGGAATCCGTTGGCAACGGTAACGCATCCTCTGGACAGGCGGTTCGAATACTCGCCAAGCTTACTTATCGGGGAGCGCTTCAGGCGGAGCAGGATCCCGACATCGGGCATTTTGTCAGACAGACGAGTGACGAAGAATGGGAGGTTGGCTTTGATTGCCCGCCTTCGGAATGGAATTGGGCGATTTCTTTTTTCTTTCGTCTCGGTTTGGATGCGGAGGTGCTTGAACCGCGCTTGCTGCGGGACCTATTAAGGCAACAGGCAACGGACCTGATGGAAAGATACGAAGCTTAAGGAGGAAGCAGGTTGGAGAATTGGAAGCAAGGCATTATTTTGGCTGAACGGCTAAAAAGACAGGGGCTTGCGCACCCGCTCGTCAGTCCGGGGGATGAAGATGCTTACAAGGCTTTGTTCCGCAGGCTGCAACCGGTCGCTCCGGTTCATTTTACCCGTCCGGGAGACCCTCCTCGGCTCGTTCATCGTACGGTCTATCCTGATTTTGGGGTATCGTCGGCCATCCGGGAACGGGGGGAACTGGTAAAGGCACGTTTTCAGGGCGGACGTATCGCTTACGTGTTGGAGGAGGATTTGAAGCTGTATGCGACGGCGTTCAAGAAAGAAATGACCCGGTCGGGGAATATCCACCAAGAGATTTTGGCGCTGATTCAAGAATCGGGAGGATTGTCCAAAGACCAGTTAAAAGAGGAGCTTCCTTACCGGGCGGGAGATATCGGCAAAGCGCTGGAGGAACTCCAAAAGGCGTTTATCCTTTACGAACAGCAAACCGATACTGATTGGGATACGGGTTGGCTGGATTTTGCCGGGGAATGGTTTGAAATTCCGGGAGATCCGGAGAGCCGCCTTCAAGCGATGGAAGAAGTCGTGCTGCGTTTTACGGAAGCTATGGTGTTTGCAACGGAAGCCCAGATGAAAAGCTGGAGCGGCTGGACGGGGAAGCAGATCCGTGCTCTTGTTGAAGGACTTGTGGAGCAGGGACGATTGATTAGAACCGAAGTGGAAGGCTGGGGCACAGGCGTGATCTGTGAGGGAGATCCTATTTTGACTGACCGGCTTGCCGCAGGTAGTGATCCTTCGTCTGTTCCGAAAAGAATATGGATGCTGGACAAGTCGGATTTTCTCGTTCGTACCGAATTAGATGAGCTTAAGAAGCGATACGAGGGCCGCGAAGTACTGCAGTACTTGTTGGTTGACGGAGTGTTTCAGGGTGCGGTAACCGGTCATTGGGGATTCAAAGACTACGATATCGAAGACATCATTCTGGATTTGCCGGAAGAAGAGGTCGCGGCGCGTCGTGATGAAGCCATTTCGGCAGTAAGGGAAGTTTATGATTCGAAGCATCATGCGATACTGAGATACAATGGGATACCACTTTAATAGTGAAAGAGGGGTTGAAATGGCGGATAATAAACCACCGGAAGTACTTGAACAAGCCCGCAAATTTATATATAGCAGTGCTAGGCTGCTGGATCGGATGCGCTTTGCCTATCATTTCGAGAATGGAAGCAAAGAACAGGTGTTGAATGCGCTACGTCCTTATCAGAATGCGGATGGCGGCTTCGGGAATGCGCTTGAGCCGGATATGCGCTGTCCCCAAAGCCAACCGGTCACGACAGAGATGGCTTTAATGGTCATCAAGGAAGTCGAAGGTTGGGATAGTAACATCATGGATGGAGTGCTTTCCTATCTGAAAGGAATCACGCTGGACAATGGAGGATTTCCCAGAGCCACGACAAAGGTCAACGATTATCCCCATGCCCCGTGGTGGACTACGGAGCAAGATGGAATTCCTTCGCTCAACCCTACGGGCAGCATCATCGGAATGCTATTGGGACAGCGAGTACGGACCGATTTTTTGAACGAAGACTGGTTCGCAAAAAATATCTCCTTCCTGTGGAATTGTCTCGAGGATTCTGTCCCCGGCGATTATCATGATGCGGCTCAGTGGATGTCCTTCTTGGGGAATGTGGAGGGGCTAGAAGCAGATGATCGGGGTTGGAAGAATTGGAGGGTGCTCGATGAATGGCTGGCCGGTCCGAACGGGATCGAGAAGAACCCCCACGCCGAAGGCTATGTGCACAAGGTGCTGGATTATGCACCGTCTCCCGACTCCTATGCTTCCAAGTTGATTCAGTCAGAGGAACTTAACCTGCATCTCGACTGGATGATCGGCAATCAGCTGGAGGACGGCGGATGGGACATCTCGTTTCCGGCCGTCAGTACCGCCGGGCACCAGGAATGGCGGGGCTGGCTGACCGTGGAAAATTTGAAGACGCTGAAGGCATATGGGAGAATCTAAAAATTATAAGAAGAATCTCTTAAGGCTGTGGCTCAAGGGGTTCTTCTTTTGAACAGAGAATGCGGTTAAGGCTGTTGTTCAAATAGGCATTAGAAGTCATGAATCTAATGGCGAAGGAACGTATTATTCGGACGATTTATTTTTTGGTGTATGACTAGGGCTAGCTTTATACTCTAGAAGTTTATAAGAGTCTGAATACTGGGGTATATGGGCATGGAGCTAGCCTTCACGCTCTAAATTGTTTTAATAAACAGGAGTGGGAAAATGTATTATTTAAAAAGATATCTTGCTTTTCAAATTGATGTTGTTTTATCGGGATTTCTTTTTGCTCCCTTATTAGTATTACTTACGTTTACAAATCCTGAGTTTTTCTTTATTATGAAAAGTCAAATCTTTATTACCCTTACATATGCAATTATTATTATTTCATATTTTATTATAATGGATCTGATCGCCGGTAGATTGATCGGTAAAATTCTGTTTAAGCTAAAAATTGTTTGTTTGAATAACAAAGAATTGCCTAAATATCGAATTCTCTAAAGGGATCTCACTCGTATAGTCGATTTGTTATTTCTTGTACCTATGTTTTTAATGCTTTTTAATAAAAATAAACAAAGCCTACCGGATAAGATAATGAAGACAATGGTGATAGGTGATTTGGAAGTGAGTAGTAGTAAGTAATGGAAGGGATGTATGAGGACAAAGCGCTTAATAAAGATGAATTTCATCTTCGAAAGATAAAATTGAGAAACCTTGATTTGCCTAGTGCAATTCAAGGTTTTTTCTTGGTAATAGTATATTTTAATTGCCTTTCGCGGTACTTCAGGCTTTACATCCCATCTAACGGACATAGGAGCCGTTACTGCCTGCTTTTTTGAGTATTTTGAAATCTAACGGACACCAGAGACCTTAAATGGTGGATATGAGCTAATTTCACCTACAATTCAGATGGTTAGAGGCCGCTGTGTCCGTTAGAATCGAAAAACTGCAAAATACGGGGGATTAAGGGCAGTGGTGTCCGTTAGAGCCAGGCGAACTAGCGAACAGCGATTTAGCGAACTTGCGGAACTAACTCAATCAGCAGCAACTTACTTCCCCACACTCTCTTCCTCAGCCGAAGCGGCGGTAGCCGCTTGTGCCGCAGATAGCTGAACCCCTGCCCCAGTAACTGTCTTCACCCGCGGGCCCCGATAGAAATACCGGCTCGCAAAGCCGAGGGAGGCAAACAGCGCGAAGGACATGGCGACGATGTAGAAGTTGTGGCGTCCGAACTCTTCGAAGATGACGCCGCCGAAGGTGCCGCTCAGCAGGCCGGAGGCGCTCGACCAGACGATGGTGTAAAGGGCCATCCCTGTTGCCCGGTAATGGTCCGGAATCAACCGGGTCAACATCCGGATGGATGTGACATAGAATACGCCGAACGATACGCTGTGCAGCAGCTGAATCGCAACGATCATGCCTGCCGAATCCGCAATGCCGACCAGCAGGAACCGTGTAGCGAACATCAGACTGGCAAAGACGAGCAGCGGAAGCTCCTTGATTTTTTCCCCATAAAGGCTCAATAACAGGAAGATCGGAATTTCCGACATCGAGGAGGCGAGCTGTGACCAGCCGATGATGTTCTCGCTGGCTCCCAGATTATTTAACGTAACTGTCAGAAAAGCATCGTTCATCCGCACGGCGATGGCCAGGGAGAAGACGCACCCGAAAAACCAGAGCAGCTCTTTTTGCTTCAGGATGCCCCAGATCCCCGACATGTCCATTTTGGCGACCGGGCTGTCCTGGTCTTTAATGAACAAGGTAATCGCCAGCGCGATGGCCGCGATCCCGATCGCTACCCACATCGTTTGAGAGGAGCCGATCACGGAGAGGACATAGCCGATGAACAGGGCGAAAAACGCGTAGCCGATAGACCCGAAAATCCGAACGGTAATAAAGTTCTTGTTATGCCGTTTGGCGGCGTTGATGGCGATGGTGTCGGACAACGGAAATACCGGGTAAAAGAAGAAATAAAATATCGTAATGACGAGCACGATGACGGAAAACTTGGTGGATACCGATAACACGGCGCTCATGATGATTTGTCCGATCAGCAAAATGAGCATGATTTTTTTAATCGTCCTGTATTTGTCGCTTGCGACGCTCCACAGCAAGTTCGCTACAAGGGATATCATGGGACCAAGTGCGTACAAAAGCCCGATTTGGCTGCTGGAGAAGCCCAACTGGGAATAAAAAAGCGGGAAGTACGATGAAACAAGGACACTCGTACCGAATATGGTAAAAGTAAAGGCCCGCAGCCATGGAAGCTCAGGCCGGGCCGATGTAGAAGATCTCATAAATTTCGCAGACTCCGTTCCGATAATTTTGCAATAATCTCTGACATATGCAAAAGATAGTGATAAGTATAGCATAGTCTATTGAAAAAGGGTTTAGATTCTGCGCCGCTTCTGTGTATAATGTGAGGCATAGGCAGTTTAAATCGTATTCTAATAAGTTGGAGGCATTGTTCATGAGTCATTCCTGCTTTGTATATGATGAAAGGCTGGATATTCACGTCCCCTCGCTGGATCGTCCTTTTGAAGACTATCAGCTTAGCGAGCGTCTGGCTATGATAGAAAAATGGGAGGATACCCGCGGCCGGATTCCCACTAAAGTGAAAAAGCTGGAACGTGAAATTGAAGGCAAGCTGGCGAATTTGAACGAAGAAGAAGATTTTGACCTGAGCTGCGAACTGAACGGAGAAATCGCGGAACTTGCCAGCCGGATTAATGATTTGCATATTTGGTACCGTACGAGCCAAGACGAACATTCGATTTCCGTCAAACGGCACTTGTGATTTTGTTTATTTGTACAAAAAGTTGGATCATATTATAATATAGAATGATTTTTTAATAATGCGATTTTTAACAACGTAGCGGAGGCAGGCCATTGATTGAACTAGAGCAAAGCCGAAACCAGTTTCCGAAAGAGCCGATCCGGTTGATGAGCCGCGTCTATAAGTTCATTTTGCCGGATGTCCGGAGGGAACTGGACGGTTGGAGACAGGAAGCGGCTTCGATTCCCGATCCCGAGCTTAGAAAACAGGCGCTTGCCAGCATAAAGGCAAAAGAGTTTCATTGCCAGGGCGGTTCGGTATACGCCGCTGCTAATTTGGCCAAGCGTGAGATATTGATCCCTCTTATCGTAGCTTTTCAAACGATCAGCGACTATTTAGACAATTTGTGTGACCGAAGTACTTCCATGGATGCGGATGATTTTCGCCTTCTGCATCAGAGTATGCTGGACGCGGTTAATCCCAGCAGCGAGTTGCAGGATTATTATGCGCTGCGTGAAGAAAGTGATGATGGCGGGTATCTCCATCACCTGGTGCAGACTTGCCGCGATAACATTGAGCAGCTTCCCGGTTACCGCGCGGCCAAGCCGCATATTCTGGATTTGGTCGGGCTGTATACCGACTTACAGGTGTACAAGCATATAGACCCGAGCCTGCGTGAAGCGGCGCTGCTTCGCTGGTGGGAACAGCATAGTAATCGTAGCCCTCAGTTGCGGTGGAATGAATTTGCCGCGGCTACCGGCTCTACGCTGGGTGTGTTCATGTTGTTTCTGGCGGCCAGCAATCCCGAATTGGACGACAGCAGCGCTGAAATTATTCATGACGCCTATTTCCCACATGTTTGCGGACTACATATCATGCTCGATTATTTAATCGATCAGGAGGAAGATGAAGTAGGCGGAGATTTGAATTTTTGCAGTTACTATGAGAATAAGGAAACGATGCTTAACCGGATTGCCTTCATCGTGGAAGGAGCGCGCCGGGATATCAAGCGGCTTCCCGCTTCATCGTTCCATCGTATGATCATCGAAGGGTTACTGGCGCTGTACTTATCCGATCCAAAGGTAAGCGAGCAGCAGGAGATTCGTGAAGTATCGAGGCGTCTAATGAAAAGAAGCCCGCTCATGAGGTTGTTCTTCTTCGTGAATAGCCGTTGGATCCGCAAACATCTTTAATAACATTTAGGAGGAATCATCATGTCAGCAGTTAAAAAAATCGCAGTTCTTACCAGTGGGGGAGATTCTCAAGGCATGAACGCGGCGGTACGTGCCGTCGTGCGCAGCGGATTGTACTACGGACTGGAAGTATTCGGGATTCAGCGCGGATATCAAGGATTGCTTAATAACGATATTTTCTCTATGGATATTCGAAGCGTAGGCGATATTATCCAACGCGGAGGCACGATCCTTCAATCGGCTCGCTGCCTGGAATTCAAAACGCCGGAAGGCCAGCAAAAAGGCGCGCAAATTTTGCGTGACCGCGGTATCGACGGATTGGTAGTTATGGGCGGCGACGGTTCTTACCAGGGCGCAGAGAAGCTGAGCAAACTCGGAATCAAAACGATGGGACTGCCGGGTACGATCGATAATGATATTTCGTTCACGGACTATACGATTGGATTCGATACGGCTGTAGGCATCGTAGTGGATGCAGTCAATAAATTGCGCGATACGATGTCATCCCATGAACGCGCGTCCGTTGTTGAAGTTATGGGTCGTCATTCGGGGGATATCGCTCTCCATGCGGGCCTTGCTGCCGGAGCGGAAACGATTCTGGTACCGGAAGTGCCGTTCGATTTGAACGAGGTAGCGGATCGGATGAGACAAAACTTCGATAACGGCAAAAGACACAGTATCGTTATCGTAGCCGAAGGTGTAGGCAAGGGCGAAGAAGTCGTACAAGCCATCAAGGAGCGCCAACCTTCCCTGGAGCCGCGCGCAACCGTGCTTGGACATATTCAACGCGGAGGATCGCCGACGCCGTTTGACCGTAACTTGGCGAGCCGCTTGGGAGACTTTGCCGTACGGAGTCTGATCGCGGGCGAATCGAACAAAGCCTGCGGCATGATCGGCGGAGAAATGATTCTGACCGATATCGAGAAGGTCGTAGCCACCAAGAAAGAGTTCGATATGGACTTGTATGAGCTGGCATCGCGTTTGTCCCAATAAGAAAGTACGCGAAGAACTTGAATTAATTTAACTGGATTTACTACAGTTAAATTACTCATGTTTCGAAATCTTGGACCAATTAGATGTAAATACTACAGTTATTTCAACTGAATTGGTCCCTTTAGCCGTAAAAACGTGGAAATAGCTGTAGGTTATACAGTTAATTGCACGCCAAGGCTCACAAACGCTGAATTACCTGTAGGTTTTACAGCTAATTCTTTAGATGTACAAGTAAAAGGGCTGTTCCCATCGTCATAATTATGATGACGCGGGAACAGCCCTTTTTTATGATGGTTCATGAGATTGGGAGAACTTCTTCTGTATCACGAACAACCGCCGCAGAAGCAGGATAGCGGCCACGCCAAGTCCGGTAATTAGTCCTATCCAGTATCCGTACGGTCCCTGGTTCGTGAAATTCGCTAGGACGTAACCCAGAGGTAGCCCGATGATCCAATAAGCCAGCAACGAGATCCAGAAGCCGGGATTGACGTCTTTGTAACCCCGGAGCACGCCCTGGATCGGAGTAGCGATCGCATCGGAAATTTGAAAAAAGATGGCATAGACAAGGAAATGCGTAATCAGCACAATGACCTCTTCTTCGTTGGAATACAGGCCGGCCACCCCTCTGCGGAACAGCATGAGTATAACGGCGGTAAACAAGGAGAGGGCCACGGCGGTGCTGATGCCCAGAATACCGTACTGTCTGGCATCCTTTTGTCGTCCCGCGCCGACTTCATACCCGACGAGAATCGTCAGAGCCAGGCAGATACTTAACGGAATCATGTACAGTGTGGAAGCAAAATTGTTTGCGGCCTGATGCGCAGCGATTGTCAGCGTGTCGAACCGGCTCATCAGCAAAGTTACGGCAGCGAACACCGCGGTCTCAAAAAAGATGGCGAACCCGATCGGAACGCCGATCTTCATCAATTCCTTCCATTTGGCCAAAGATACCCGGTGGAATTTACGGAAAATGCCATAGCCGGCAAACGGTTCCGATTTATGCGCGATCCATAACGCTATCAGGAAGATGCACCAATAGGTGAAAGCTGTAGCGATGCCCGACCCGATACCGCCGAGCCGGGGAAATCCGAGCCGTCCAAAGATTAGGATATAACCTGCGCCTACGTTCAGTGGAAGGGAGGCGAGCGTAATGAGCATGGAAACTCGGGTCTGGCCGAGCGAATCAATAAAGGAGCGGATTACGATATACCCGAATAGAGGGAGAACGCCCGTAGATATCGATACGAGAAAATAAAAAGCGATATGATGGACTTTCGGTTCAAGTTGCATACTTCCCAGCAGTGGGGAGATGGCCAGTCCGCCTATGAGAAGGACTACGGCACTGACGGCGATAGCCAGCCAAAGCGCTTGCATCACGTGATATCCGACTTTGTTCTGCTGTCCGCCGCCGACAAGCTGGGAGACAATGGGCGTAATCCCCATTAAAATCCCGCTAAGCCCGGTTTGTACCGGAATCCAGATGCTGGATCCAATCGCAGCCCCGGCAAGATCGGCGGGACTGGCGTGGCCGGACATCATCGTATCAAAAAAGGTCATCAATGACATCGTAACTTGTGTAACCAGGATGGGAATCAGGATTTTGAGAAATTGAATGTATTTTTGCTTGAGATTATGTGTTTCTTTCATGTCGAGAACTCCATTTCATCGTCTAAGACCCGGGCGGATTGCCCGGGTCTCCTAGAACATTCATCAATTATAGGGTAAGGAATAATGCCGGATACATCTTGGATAATTGTGTATCGATAAATTAATAATCTACGCCTTCCGTATAGCGGTTGGACGCATTCCACAGCAGATATTCATCGATCTTCATTTCGCTGAGGGCCCGAATTTGTTCTTCGACCTCATGCTTGCCATATTTCGTATAATGGCCTTTTCCGAGCCAGCTCGCCGTAAAGTCCTGAATCCAAGGGCGGATAATGGGTTGCTCTTCTCCCAGCGGGTCGAGTTTCTTCTGCGTATCGATAATAGCTCCCTTGATTGTCTGGTAAGGAGCTTTGTCGGGATCTTTGGCATTGAACCATCCGGTTGTATAGTGGCTTGGATAGATCATTGGACAGATGATATCGACCTGGTTGGAGATCTTCACAAAATCCTGTCCGATGCCTTCCGCCGCCGGAACCGAAGCTGCGTACCCGAAAATATCGACCGATACCTTGATACCCAGCGGCTTAAGCTGTTCGCGGGCATATTCTACGAAAGCGGCGACGGCGTCAATCCGGCTGAGCTCGTTCTTAGTATACTTCAGTGAATCGGCTCGTTTCTCGAAGCCTTCCGGAAAACGTACATAGTCGAATTGAATTTCTTTGAAGCCATGCTTGGCTGCTTCCTTGGCGACCTCTATATTATAGTCCCAAACTTCTTTGCTATACGGATTGACGAAACTGTCGCCTTTTCCGTTGCTCCATACGGTACCATCACTGTTTCTGAACGAGAGTTCCGGGTTCTTCTTGGCGAGAATCGTATCTTTAAATACGACAATTCGCGCGATTGGATAAATTTCATGTTTTTCAAGACGAGCCATCAATCCGTCGAGGTCCCGAATGAAAGGCTGCGGCTTGCCCAGCTTTTGCAGCTCCGGGTTATCCGTTTTGTAAGTGATATAGCCTGCGTCATCCTTAATGTCGATGACCATGGAATTTAATTCGGTGCTGTCGACGAGGTCAATCAGAGTGTTAAGCCGTGATCCGCCGGCGCTGTAGGCCGTGACGTAAATTCCTTTGACTTTTGGAGCTTCGGCCTGCTGAACAGGGATCACCATTTCGGATGGGGATAGAGGATCATCTCTTCTTCCCTCTGCTAGATTCGCTTTAAAAGTTTGATAGGTTGATTGCATAATGGCGGGCATTTTGCCGGTGTCAGCCTGGTCAACTGGCGTTCCTCCGGAGCCCGTACCCAAGGCCAGAAGTAAAAGTGTCCATAGGATGTTCATAAAAATTCCTCTCCCTTGATTGCATTTCGATTTGATTATATCCGATGGTCCGTTTGCAGAAAGAACATCATTGTCACCATTAAATCGTTCGCGATACTTTTGTTTCTTTAAACCTAATGACCTTATCTTAAACTATTAATTTTGAGAGGACAGGTGCAATACTCATAGTTTATGTATGAGAACAAGAAGGCCGCTTCTTCCGCTTATGCAGAAGAAACGGCCTTGGTGGTAAAGTGCTTATTTAATGAAGGAAACCCGTGCTTTGATGCTCGCAGATGCTGAACTGGATAATTTCCATCGCATCTTCCGGTTCCAGGATGGTCAGACCATCACGAAGGACAATCATGGAGTTCAGTTCCCTTTGATTGAAAAAAGGCAACATATCCGGAAACCACTTCATGACGATTTGCTCCAGTTTTACCGTTTCCATTTCCACATCCATCACCCTTTCCTACAAGAATCATTCGTTCCGGAATCATTCCTACTTCGGAAAAGCAGTACAGCCTGTGAAATAAAGGTAAAGCTGATGACTATATTCAGTTGTTGAAGGAACCGCTTGATATGATTATACCACAATCCGATGCAAATGGAACGCCGAACGCGTGCCCACAGGCTTATCTTCTCCGGAAAGAGCCCATAACGCCGACCGTTTCGACGATATTTACGAATGCCGCCGGATCGGTCGATTTAATGATTTCTTTGAGCTCGGTGAGCTCATAGCGGGTGGTGACGGTCATAAGCATGTCCTTCTCCTTATGGGAGAAAGCCCCTTGTGTCTTTATCAAGGTTACCCCGCGGGGACGGCAGAGGAGCCGCTCGAGCAACTCGTCCGTTCGGTCGGTAATAATGAACAGGGTCACTTTGAGATGGTTGATGTGGATGAAATCAAGTATTTTACCGGCCAGATAGATGGACACCATCGATGCAAGGGCCAGATTCCAGTTTCCTTCCAAGTATCCCATAGCCAAAATAACGAGTCCGTTCATCCCGACGAGAATATTGCCGATCGGAAAGTCGCGGTAGCGGGTCACAATCGATCCGATGATATCAAAGCCGCCGGAAGAACCGCCTACGCGAAACGAAAATCCGCTGCCCATGCCAACGAGCACTCCGCCGAATACGGCGGATAACAACGTATCCGAAGCGAGCGGCTTCTCCGGAATGAGGGCCATGAAACACGTTACGCCGATTACGGAAAGGATACTGAGTCCGACAAACCGCTTACCGAGCAAAAACCAGCCGGCAATCAGAATCGGGGCATTATAAACCAAGTACATCGTTTTGATGCTGAGCGGAGAGAAGTAGCCGGTGAGCATGGCCAGCCCCGATACACCGCCGCTGAGCAGATGATGCGGAACGAGGAACAAGTTGAATCCGGAAGCGATCAACGCGGCTCCGATCAAGATGGCGATGCAGTTCCTTATTTCCTTAAACACAAAATTTCACCTCGCGTTGAATATGGAAGTATCCCAACCTGCTTGCTGGTATTCTCAAACTGTTTTGTGCTATAATGTTTGAGATATTCTTGAGTAGGGATCCATTTCCAATTTTAAACGGTCGTTTAACCGTCAAGAAGTTTTCTCGCGTTCCAATCCCTTATGTAACTTTTATGGGGAGATTGGATAGTCTATAAACGTTTGAATGCTACTTAAGAATACAGTCAAGCTTGTGGAATGTCCACTATATAGAAGGAGTATGAACAATTTGAACACATTTGCAGATTTCGGCTTAGAGCCTAAAGTGTTACAAGCAATTACGGAGCTCGGTTTCGAAGAAGCGACACCGATCCAATCCAAATCCATTCCGATTGCCCTCACCGGGCGCGACCTGATCGGACAAGCACAAACCGGTACAGGTAAAACGGCGGCATTCGGTCTTCCGCTGATCAACAGAATTCCTAAAGAAGAAGAGCGTATCGTGGCGCTGATTATGACGCCGACACGCGAGCTGGCCATTCAGGTGGCTGAAGAAATCGGTAAACTGGCCCGTTTTAAAGGCACGCGTTCCCTTCCTATTTATGGCGGTCAAGATATCGTCCGTCAGATTCGCGCTTTGAAGAAGAAGCCCCAAATTATTATCGGTACTCCGGGCCGTCTGCTTGACCACATCAACCGGAAAACGATTAAACTCGACGATGTCCAGACCGTAGTGCTTGATGAAGCCGATGAAATGCTGGATATGGGCTTCATGGACGATATTCAGTCCATTTTGAAGCTGGTTCCGGAAGAGCGCCAGACAATGCTATTCTCCGCTACCATGCCTGCAAATATCCAAAAGCTGGCCCAACAGTTCTTGAAAAACCCTGAGCATGTCTCCGTTATTCCTAAACAAGTCAGCGCTCCGCTGATTGATCAAGCTTATATTGAAGTGCATGAACGTCAAAAATTCGACGCTCTGACCCGTTTGCTGGATATGGAATCCCCTGAACTGGCTATCGTTTTCGGACGTACGAAGCGCCGGGTAGACGAATTGTCGGAAGCCCTGCAAAAACGCGGATATTCCGCCGACGGGCTGCATGGTGATTTGTCGCAGAACCAGCGCGACAACGTAATGCGGAAATTCCGCGACGGCAGCATCGATGTGCTCGTGGCAACGGATGTAGCCGCACGCGGTCTCGACGTATCCGGCGTTTCTCATGTCGTCAATTTCGACCTGCCGCAGGATCCTGAGAGCTATGTTCACCGGATAGGCAGAACCGGACGCGCAGGTAAAGAAGGCGCAGCATGGTCTTTCGTAACGCCGCGTGAAATTGACCACCTGCACTTTATCGAGCGAATCACCCGTCATAAAATTGCCCGCAAACCGTTGCCGAGCATCGCGGAAGCGATTGAAGGCAAGCAACGGATTACCGCGGAACGTATTCTTGAGCTGGTAGAAGCCGGCGAATTGAACGAATACAAAGGTATCGCCATTCAGCTCCTGGAGCAATATGATTCGGTGAACCTGCTGTCTGCAGCCTTCAAGCTGATTACCGGCGAGAAGAACGACAAGGCGAACATTGAGCTTACTCCAGAAGAACCGATCCGCGTAAAACGCCGGAATCCGGATATCCGCTCCAGCGGACGGAAACCGTCTGGCTACGGCAATCGCAGTGGCGGCAGCGGTTATCGCGGTAATAACCGCGATGGCGGAAGTCGCGGCGGATACGGCAGCGGCAAAGGCGGTTACAGCAAGGACGGAGGACGCGATTCTTACCGTTCTTCCGATCGCAAGCCTCGCCCTTCGAACCAAAGCGGAGACCGCAGACCGGTTAAGCGCGACGACAGCTCGTTCGACAAATAAGACCGGGTTTATGAAATAAATCATTGGCAAAGAAGACGAAGCGGGGCTTCGTCTTCTTTGCTTTTTATTTCAATTAATACAGAATCGTCCGGCTGACGATGACAAGCAGAATAAACAAGACCAAAATCGTACCCGTGGATGTCCACAAACCTCCATATCCTCCACCAACTTGGGACATGAGATTACCTCCTTTGAAATTGTGGATGATTGAATTTACTTAATATAGTATGGCTGAGAGGGCGGACCAGACTAGACGCTGACCTATATCAGACAAAATAGGCGCTGGATAGTGATGAAGCAATCGTGCTATAGTAATACTTATAGACAAACTTATCATTTGCGGAGGGAGATCTTTACTTGGAATCTAAAGGTTTAATGGGCGGATTTTATAAAATTACGGAATGGATCATGAGAATATCGGGAAGTAACCTGTTGTGGTTGGTATGTTCCCTGCCTTTCTTGTTTTTCACGTTTGTGGCGTTCTTTACGCCAGGTGCGGATGCCGATTTTACACGACTTAATTTGTGGATTATGGCGATTTTGGCACCGTTTACATTTTTTCCTGCCACGTCGGCTCTGTTTTCGGTAGTACGGAAATGGGTGATGGGGGAAGCGGATGTAAGTATCATCAAGACGTATTTCAAAGGATACAAAGAGAATTATAAGCAAAGCATGCTAGGCGGTATTTTCTATACTTTGCTCACCGTTATTATGGTTGTCGATTATGAAATGTACATGAAGCAGTTTAACAACCTGCAATTTATCGGGATTGTTATCCTGGTTTTCCTGGTACTGCTGCTTGTTTCTTTGTTCCACTTTTTCTCTATGGTGGCTCACTATTATTTAAAGGTGACCCAACTAATCAAAAACGCGATTTTATTGACGATCCTCAAACCGTTCAGAATGTTGTCGACGGTGATTTGTACGGGGGTTTTGGTCTTCCTGACCATAAGATTCCCATGGCTGATCTTTTTCGGATTAGCGAGTCTTACCGCGCTTGTCGCTTTCTTTAACTTCTATGCTGCATATAATAAGGTTCAGGAGAAAGTGGAGAAAATGCGTGCAGCCGAAGATTCGGGCAATGAAGGCAGCACCGATGCGGATGACGACGAATCGCCGCTTGAACTTCCTTCCGGCGGAGAAAAGGAAAAAGATTAAGTGTAACCGGATTGAAAATTGGATGGAATTTCCTTGCTCGTCAAGTTTACATTCAGCTTACAAAGTTCTATAATAGGTTTACGTCCTGCGATGTACGTTTCGGTTCTATGTTGTTTTGAACCAATGACAAAGTCTCGGGAGACTTACATTGCGTCATAGCTGAAAGGCCCTATCCATGTTGATGAGGGGACTTCTAATATGTCGCTGCGGTCACCCACCTGCTAATGCAGGTTCGAGACAATGTAACCGGACGGCATAGGCGGGTCTCTTTTATTAAAAATGCGGCACTTTGAAGACTTTGGGAATATCCGGTCTTTGAAGTGCTTTTTTGTGTATAAGTGAGTGATCTCTTCCCTTTTGTTTGTTACTGAACAATGATAAACTATAGTTATAGAGAAAGTTTATAAAAACCATTATGAAATCGCATTCTTGGTTGTGTCAGTAGGATAAAGGAGGAAGAACAGGTTGTCATTAAAAAGAACATTAACCGGCATATTCCGCAGTCAGGAAGGAACGAGCGACCGCGCCAAAGTGCCCGAATTGAAAACAAGATATTACCAATTATCGAAAGATAAGATTTGGGAGGAAGTATCCTCGACTTTAAAGAAAGTTCCCGGTTATAAAGTGCTGCACGAGGTCCCGTCCGTTGGAGAGATTACGTTGGAAAAACGCAGCGGCTTCGGGCGGACGATGGATATCACGGTTTCGATCGTTTCCACCGGACCAATGCGCAGTGCGGTCGATATTTATTCGGCTACGCGCGGAAGTTTCGGCGACTTGGGGGCCAACTACCGCAACATTATCCACTTGTTCACCATGCTCGATAAGAAGCTGTCATCGTACAAGGTTAAGTCTTAGGAACGGTTGTATGAGAAAAGCGAGCAGGGAGGGGTTCCCTCCTTACTCGCTTTTCGTTTATCGCAATTATTTATATTACTTGTTCGAGGTGATTAAGACAGCAATTCTTTTACGGCGGCTACCGGCTTTTCGTAATCCGGATGCTCGGACATTTCCTTCAGCACTTCGACATAACGGATTTTGTTGTCTTGATCGACAACGAAAACAGCACGTTGGTCAAGCGCGAATTCTTTGATGAGAACGCCGTAAGACTTCCCGAAGGAATTCTCTTTATAATCGGACAAAGTGACAACACGGTCTACGCCTGCAGCACCGCACCAACGGGCTTGGGCGAAAGGAAGATCGGCGCTGACGGTCAAGATCACTACGTTATCGCCTAGGTCTGCGGCTTCTTGGTTGAAGCGGCGAGTTTGCGCGTCGCATACGCCTGTATCCAGGGAGGGCACGACACTGATCAGCTTGATTTTGCCCGCGAAATCCTGCAGGGTAACTTCTTCGAGCAGGTTCTTATTCAACCGGAAATCCGGCGCGGTGTCGCCTACTTTGAGTTCCGGACCCACCAAGGTAATGGGGTTGCCTTTGAATGTTGCCACGCTTGCGCGTTCTTGTGTCATTTGATTCTCCTCCTAAACATGAGATAATGGGATATTCAGTCTTCATTATAGACGTTTTAAAAAGTGATTGTCCAACTTTAGGAAATCCAGCACGAAAAGGAATGGTAAGATGATATTTATCCGCTATGAAAATTGGAAAAGTTATCTCCGTTATTACCCGGTGACCGTACTGATTTTGGCCGCCAACCTGGTTATGTTCTTGCTCGTTATGTTTAACGGAGGTTCGGATAATCCCTATACCCAGCTAAAATACGGGGCGCTCACCAATGTCGAGCCCTATGCAAGCGAATATTGGAGACTTCTGGGATCGATGTTTTTGCATCATGACTTTGGCCACCTGTTCTCCAACAGCTTCGCCATACTGGTATTCGCTCCGCCTCTGGAGCGGCTGTTGGGCCATTGGCGTTATGCGCTGCTATACATCGGCAGCGGCCTTGTCGGTAATCTCATCAGTCTTGAGGTTTATCAGCGCTCAATGGACATCCACCTCTCCGTAGGGGCTTCAGGAGCCGTGTATGGGGTGTACGGCGCATTTTTGTACATCGCACTGCTTCAGCGTCAGCTTATGGACGAAAGCTCGCGAAAAACGTTGTACAGCTTGCTGATCATCGGTGTCGTTTTCTCCGTTATTGTGCCGCAGGTGAACTGGATGGCTCATTTTGGAGGTCTGATCGGAGGCTTCTTCCTGTACGGAATCATCATCAGAGTATTAAAACGGCGTTGAACCCGGAAGGGGTCCATGGTACATTAGAAATGGAAATGGAATGTAAGCCCTTTTATAAATCTCAGCCCTAGTTCGGATTTTATCAGCAGATGCGAAATGGAGCGATCAGATTCGTGGAATTAAGACAATTGCAATATTTTTTGAAAGTGGCAAGGAAAGAGCACGTCACTCAAGCGGCTGAAGAGCTGCATGTGGCCCAATCGGCGGTAAGCCGGCAAATTCACCAACTAGAGCAAGAGCTTGGCGTCAATCTGTTTATGCAAAAAGGAAGAAACCTGCAGCTGACTGCCGTCGGACAGTTGTTCTGCAGCCGGGTCGAGACCATCCTTAAGGATCTGGACCGTGCCGTAAATGAAGTCCATGAATTTCTGGATCCGGAACAGGGAGAGATCCGGCTCGGATTCCCCAACAGTCTTGGGATTCATATCATTCCAAGCGTGGTAGCGGAATTCCGGAAGCTGTATCCTAATGTCAAATTCCGCTTCAGACAAGGGACCTACCCGACATTGATTCGTGACGTCGTGTCTGGCGAGGTGGACTTGGCGTTCATCTCGCCATTTCCGGAAAATCATGATCAAGTAGTAGGAAACGTGGTGCTGACGGAGGATTTGGTCGCGATTATGCCGCCAAGCCACCCGCTGGCCGGAGAGCAAAGCATCAAATTGAATCAATTGAAGGACGATAAGTTTATTTTATTCAGCAAAGGTTATTCGCTTCGACCTATCGTATGGCAGGCTTGCTTGGAGGCCGGATTTACGCCTAAGATAGCTTTTGAGGGCGAAGAAACAGACACCATCCGGGGCTTGGTTGCCGCCGGGATGGGGGTAAGCCTGCTGCCGGAGATGGCCTTGTTCCAGAGCTTTTCCCTCCAGCCTAGCAGGGTCCGCATCTCGGATCCGAAGGTAACCCGAACGGTCGGACTGATTCACCGGGCGGATGAGAAGCTGCCGCTGGTCGCCCAGTCGTTTAGAGTGTTTCTTCTTGAATATTTTGGACTTCAAATCGATACTCCGCCGAGTCAATGAGACCGGCGGTTTTTTTTCGCGAAGATAGTAAACCGGGCTCAACGCCAAAAAAAGCTCCTCCCAGTATAGCTGGGAGGAGCTTTTTGCACTTTAATCGCGGTTACCGACAAAAATGAGAACGTAACGGAGCAGTTCCAGCAAGGAAATCAGAGCAGCCGCTACGTAAGTCAGAGCCGCGGAATTAAGCACTTTGGCTACGCCGCGCTCTTCTTCGTGAGTGACAAAGCCTTGCTGAAGCATGATCTTGCGTGCGCGGTTGCTGGCATTGAATTCGACAGGCAGCGTAACCAGTTGAAACAGGACGGCTGCCGAGAAGAAGATGATGCCCAGACCGACTAAATTGAAAAATCCGAACAAGAAACCGGCCAAGATCAGAAAAGGAGCTACCCCGGACGCAAAATTCACGAAGGGGAACATTCTGTGGCGCAGGACCAGCATCGGATACGCTTCTTTGTGCTGGATGGCGTGCCCGACTTCATGGCAGGCTACGGCAACGGCTGAGATCGAGTTTTCGTAATAAACCGGCTCCGATAAACGGACGACCCGTTTGATCGGATCGTAATGGTCGGATAGCGTACCGCGTACGGGTTCGATCGGAACATCCCATAGACCGTGGGAATCGAGCATGCGTCTTGCTGCATCGTGGCCGGTCAATCCATACATATTCGGTACTTTCGCCCACTTCTTAAAGGTTCCGGAGACCCGGAATTGAGCCCATAACGACAATCCGAAAGCCAACAATATGGGGATGAGCATTAAGTTAGAGTACATGATGAATTCCTCCATAGTCAGATAAGTAAGTTCAGGAAAATCGGTTTAACTGAATGGTCCGTGATTCAATATAATCCGAAGCGCCTCGATACAGGCGAGGCTTTGCGGCATCAGGTTTGAAAATGCCCGGCGTGCCTGCCCCGGCTTCAGACTGGAAATCAGCGGCTCAAGTTCCTTAACTTCGCGTTCAAGCTGCTGCATATGGATTTCGAGCGAATTTAACTTCTCGGTCACATGCTCCTCGGGTGTGACTTTGTTCCATTGCTCCAGCTTTTCGCGAATTTCCTCGAGTGAGTATTTTTCCTGCTTCATCTGATTAATACGGTCCAAACGCAACAAGGTTTCAGAACTGTATAAACGGTAGTTTTTTTGTGTCCGTTTCTCAGCTGAGATCAGCCCAAGCTTGGTGTAGTAGTCGATGGTACGTTCGCTGACATCTGCGGCTTTCGCCAGTTCCCCAATCCGGTAAAGTTTCATTAACTCCAATAGGATCACCTCTCTCCAACGTTTTATCCTTTATAGGAGCGATAAAGCATTCCGTCAAAATGCAATATCTTTGTATAAAATATGATAACTGAACAGCAACTATACAGTCAAACGTCACGCTTTATATTTATTAGTAACTTAAATAAATGTTCATAAATACATAACATATCATGTAAGTTTATTTACACTTTGTGTAAGGTAATTTGCACTTTATGGTATTTTACGAAAAAATGCATTGTAATTTCTGATTAATCGGTCTTATAATCACCTTAACATTTTATTTTGTGTTAGAAAATATGACATTAGGGAGTGGGTTTCATGAAAAAGAAATGGTTGTTCGGATTGTTTAGTGCTATCGCAGCGTTTGCATTTCCTGTATCTGCTTTTGCGGCTGAAGGAGAAATAACCGCGCCCGTGCTCGAAATCGGATTGAATTCCTTGTTCGTATTCGTAGCGGCTATGCTGGTGTTTTTTATGCAAGCTGGCTTTGCACTTTTGGAGGCGGGAACCGTTCGGATGAAAAATGCCGGGCATGTTGCCGGCAAGACGGTACTGACGCTGGGCATTTCCGTCATTGTCTGGTGGGCTGTCGGCTTCGGCTTTGCTTTCGGGGACGGAAACAGTTTCCTGGGAACCACGGGATTTTTGTTCGGCGGGGATCAAGCTATCGGGTCGTTTGGCGTATTCTCTGAAATTGGCGTTCCCTTAAATCTGATGTTTCTTTTCCAAATGGCCTTTGCGGCCGTATCCCTAGCGATTGCTTGCGGCGGTATGGCTGAACGTGCGAAGCTCAGTGTCTACATTATTTTCGGCGCACTGTTCCTTACGATTATTTATCCGATTGTTGCTCACTGGGTATGGGGCGGAGGTTGGCTTGGTTCGCTGGGCATGCAGGACTATGCCGGATCGACGGTTGTCCATCTTACCGGTGCTACGGCAGCGCTCGCAGCTACGATTCTGTTGAAACCCCGGCTAGGAAAATACAATAAGGACGGAAAACCGAACAGTATTCCGGGTCATAATCAAGTGCTGACGGTACTTGGGGTAATTATTCTTTGGATTGGGTGGTTTGGCTTTAACCCGGGTAGTGCTCTGACACCGCTTGGCGACGGATTCTTCGGTTACGTCCTGATGACAACAAACCTCGCGGCAGCAGCGGGGGCGGTAGCAGCTCTTCTTATTTCTTGGGCAGTCATGGGAAAATCCGATATTCCGAGTATGCTTAACGGCGTCCTGGCCGCACTTGTTGCGATTACCGGTTCTTGCGCTTTTGTTGAAGCCTGGGCCTCTATCGTGATCGGTGCAGTAGCCGGGGTACTGACCTTCTTTACGGCAAGATGGTTTGAACGCGCAGGGCTGGACGATCCGATCTATGCCTTCTCCGTACACGGCATTGCCGGGGTATGGGGAGCGATTTCCACTGGTTTGTTCGCTACTCCCGAGCTGGCCGACAAAACCGGAGTAGGTACGGCAGGATTGTTTTATGGCGGCGGCTTAGGACAATTGGGAGTACAGCTCCTGGGGGTTATCGGTACATTCGCATTTGTCCTCGCTATTTCGTTCCTTCTGCTTGGCGGCATGAAGTGGCTGATGGGTCTGCGAGTTACTGAGGAAGAAGAAATGATGGGTCTGGATATCAGTGAGCATGGAACTTATGGATATCCGGAGCAAATGAACATTCTAAATCAACCTGTGTCCGCAGTGCCTGGGACGGGTACGAAAACCGTAACCGACGGGCCGAGAATCGTGAAAAGCGATACGGCTTTGTAATGGGGATTCCCCTTTTGTTAAAAAAGTGAAGAAAGGGAGTCGGCCCATGAGTTACGAAACGGCGGCAGATCATGTCAGCTTTCAAACGATCCGGTCGGCTTCCACTCCGGAATTGCTCCGGTCGGCGCGCTTGGAGGAGCAGTTAAGTCTTTTTGGCAGATTTTCATCTACTAAGATCGAAGAGTGGAACCGGAATGCGGGAGAACTTCAAGATGCCGTAATGTCACAGGCCGCAATTTTATGTCAGCGGCAGCTCATTGAGGAGGGCTTCGGCTCTCCTCCCGCCGCTTATGCGTTTGTTGCCTACGGCAGTGCCGGCAGAAATGAACAAACATTGTGGAGCGACCAGGACAATGGCTTGATTATTGGAAAAGGAGATGGACCGGAGGTAAAAGCCTATTTTGACCGCTTCGGAGTGCGGTTATCACAGTTGCTCGAACAAGCCGGATACCCGCCTTGCCCGGGCAATGTAATGACATCAAATCCTTTATGGAGAAAATCAACTGAGGATTGGATCAGGCAGCTTGAAAGCTGGAGAGAGCAGCTGGGCTGGGAGCAGGTCCGTTACCTGATGATCGCGGCCGATATGCGCCATATTTCCGGCGACTCGAAGCTCACGGGGGAATTGAGGCGGACGACGCATGAGATTTTCGAACAGGATTCCGGTCCTGAAGGGAATTTGGCGGCAGCCGTGCTGCGCAATACCATTCGCCACAAAGCCGCTCTCAATGTGCTGGGCCAGGTGATTACGGAGCAAACCGGCGATCACGCCGGGGATTTCGATGTAAAATACGGGCTCTACCTGCCGCTGGTGAATGCGGTTCGGTACTTGGCCGTAGAATACGGGATCAGCGCATCATCGACGCAGGAGCGGTTGGCCAGGCTGATTAAGCTGGAGGTTGCGCCTTACCGGTGGCTGGAGTCTTGTCAGAACGCATTTTATACCGCACTCAGGTTCAGATCGATGACTTCTTATCTGGAAGAAGACGGTACGCTCTCGGAAACCGGATATTTGCCCCAGTCGATGCTCAAGCAAAAAGAGATCCGACGCGAACTGCGTGAAGCGCTCGGTACGGTAAAGTTGATGTACCGAACCTTACAACGGCAGCAACGATACGCGGAAAGGAAATGGCTATGAAGGAACCGATGAAGGGGAATGGCGGGTTTTGGGATGTCTTGAAAGGCGGAGGGTTGTCCCCGCGGATCGCGTCCATGCTCGGAGCGCCCAGTGCCCAACAGATTGCGTTTGTACGCTCGCTGACCAAGGGACAGCGCCGCCCGGAGACGCTTCACATTCCATTAAGCCAGTTGAGGACAGCGGTATTTGATCTGGAGACGACCGGGTTTCATTATCATTACGGGGACGAGATATTATCATTCGGAGCCGTTAAGGTCGATGGGGAGCAAAGCACGGGAGAATATTATTATTCGCTGTGCAAGCCGGCTTGCAATGTTCCGCAGCGCATTGTTGAACTGACGGGGATTACGCCCGAGATGGTCCAGGACGCGCCGCCCTTGCTTCAAGCCTTGCGGGAATTCATGGCGTTTGTTGATGATCGGGTGCTGATCGCTCATGGGAGCGCTCATGACAAAGCCTTCTTGGATGTGGCGCTTTGGAAAACTACGAAGGCGCATCTTGGCCACAGGGTATTGGACACGATGATGATCGCGCAAAAGCTGGAACCGGGGCGAAAGGTTTCTTCGCTAGATGAGTGGCTCCAAGCGTATGACATTCCGGTCACGCAGCGCCACCATGCGCTGGAGGATGCCAAAATGACCGCCGGATTGTGGAAGGCCATGATCGGGCGTCTGAAGGATCGAAACGTCATCACCTTGGGCGATCTTTACGGATTTCTCAGTAAGACATAATCAGATTCTCCAGAAAGTACGATCCGTTACTCCTTCTGGCAATCGAATAGGCGTTAAGGAGGAAGCCGTCCGGGGTACCGGGCGGCATTTCGTCTTGAATCGCTCCGCCGTTCGCCGGAAATTTGCTTCCGATGAGATACAGCGAGAGCAGACCGCCAAAATGCTGAAGTCCTTCCATATCTGAAATGGAAGGGAGCGGAGGCGATGTCGGATGACTATGAAAAATTCCGATTAAACCGGAAGTGTAGCAGCAGCGAACCCATTCGGCCGGGTCAAATGTGAAGGTGTGTCGTGGATTCTCCGCCATATTCGTAAGAGGCATATAACTGTCGACCGTAATCACTTCAGGGGAGAGGCGGCCAAATAACGCTCCGCAGGCCTCGTCGGGATCGCGGTCAAGACCATCCTTTGCCAGAAGAACCCGGATTGATTCAGGAAGTTCCAATATGCGATTACGGGGCTCAACATCTTTGAAATCATGCATCGGACAATCTCCTTTATTCAATCAATTGTAACTATTCGAGAAATCGGGGTACAATAGTTAGGTAACTGCAAATGACAGCAGTATATATACCACGATAACATAAAGGAAGTTGTAAAATGAACCGGAATAGATGGATTTTGGCCGCACTGCTCGTATTGCTGATTGCGGCAGTATACGATAATTACGGCAATGAACTAAAGACGCTGTTGGGATTTGAGAACAAATCGGCTCCCGCTGCCGGGGAAGAGCAATCCGTCAGTGCGCTGGTCGCTAAAAATGCTCTGAAGCCGGGAACGAAGGCCCCGAAGTTTTCGCTGGTCGGGCTGGACGGACAAACCTATGAGGTTGGAGGGAAGCGGGACAAACCACTCTTAGTCAATTTTTGGGCTTCCTGGTGCGACCCCTGCAAGGAAGAAGCTCCCGACTTGGTTAAGATGGCCGACAAATTCAGTGATCAGCTTGATGTGTATGCGGTCAATGTCACGTTCTATGACAAGCTGGAGGATGCCAAGGGGTTTGTTGAAAATTATGGGTACAAGTTCCCGGTCCTGCTGGATGAGAAGGAAGAACTGTACCGGAAATATAACGGCATCGCTTTTCCGACCAATGTGTTGATCGACGCGGACGGAACCATCCGGGATGTCATCGTCGGCACGCTTTCTCCGGAGGAGCTGGAAGCAAAAATAAAAAAGCTGCTGAATGTTTAGCGGAGTAGACGCAGATATAAAAAAACGTCAGGGATAAAGGCGAGGGCCTTCCCTGACGTTTTTGTTATTAATGATTTACTAAACCCCGCGTTGACGATTGGATTTCTGTATAATCCTCGCGCTTCGTCTGTCCGATCAGGGCGTAACGAAGGCTGTCGACGAGCGCTTCCCAGCTGGCTTCAATCACATTGCCTGAGACGCCCACCGTGCTCCATGAGTTTTCGAAATTTCTGGATTCAATAAGTACGCGGACCTTGGAAGCAGTGGCATCCTTGTCATCCAGTACGCGAACTTTATAATCCGACAAATGTATTTCCTGCAAGCCGGGGTAATAAGTAATAAGCGCTTTGCGAAGCGCATTATCAAGCGCGTTGACCGGGCCGTTTCCTTCGGCGGCCGTATAGATGCTTGCCCCGTCGATTTTCAGCTTGACGAAGGCTTCGGAAATAACCGGTCTTCCCGCAGACTTCTCCACCAGCATTTTAAAAGATTCAAAGACAAACAATTCCTTGAGGTCGCCGTTCGCTTCCCGGAGCAGAAGTTCCAGCGAAGCGTCCGCACCTTCGAATTGGTATCCCTGATGCTCAAGGTCTTTGATTTTTGAAATGACGGCACGGGTACTCTCGTTCTCTGGATCGAACGGAATGCCCATTTCCTGAGCTTTGGACAAGATATTGCTCTGTCCGGCGAGCTCCGAGACAAGAACCCGCTGGCGGTTCCCGACGATTTCGGGAACGATATGCTCGTACGTGCGGGAGTCGCGCAGGATAGCGGATACATGGATGCCGCCTTTGTGAGCAAATGCTGCGGTCCCGACATACGGTTGATTAATCGGCATGTACACATTGGCAATCTCGCTGACATAGCGGGCCGTGTTGGTCAACTGCTTAAGCTGTTCGGGTTCAAGCACTTCATACCCCATTTTAAGCTGGAGATTGGGGATAATAGAGCATAGGTTGGCGTTCCCGCAGCGTTCGCCGTAGCCGTTCATTGTCCCTTGAATTTGCTCCGCACCCGCACGCACGGCGCTAATAGCGTTGGCCACCGCGAGCTCGCAGTCGTTGTGGGTGTGGATGCCAAGACGGGAAGTGGTAACCTGGCCGGCAAGGACGCTGACGATATCATGGACTTCATGCGGCATAGTTCCGCCATTGGTATCGCACATCGTCAGCCAATCGGCCCCGGCCTCTTCCGCTTTGCGCATCACCGCAAGCGCGTACTCGGGATTGTTCTTGTAGCCGTCGAAAAAGTGCTCGGCATCAAAGATGACTTCCATGCCCTGACGTTTCAAATACGCAATGGAATCGTAAATCATCGCCAGGTTCTCTTCCAGTGTTGTCTGGAGAGCCGTGTAGACGTGGAAGTCCCAGGATTTGCCGACCAGTGTCGTCGCTTGGACGCCGGCTTCGAGCATACGCTTCAAATTGGCGTCATGTTCAGCCACGCTGTCCTTTCGGCGGGTGCTTCCAAAGGCCGTAATCTTGGCGGACAGGTTAAGTTCCTGAACGCGCTTGAAAAATTCGATATCTTTGCTGTTGCTTCCCGGGATGCCGCCTTCGATATAATGGACACCCAGCTGATCCAGCTTCTTGGCTATCTTCAACTTATCGTCGGCAGAAAGGCTGATGCCTTCGCCTTGGGTACCGTCACGCAATGTTGTGTCGAAGATGGATAAAGCCTTTGACATGTTGGATGTCTCCCCCTTTTGGATGTCCTCAAATAGAAGCTCCGATTTGGTATAATTTCTTATTATAACATCTGTCTTTAAAATGTAACACGGTTTTTAGTGGATGTTCAATAATCGGAGCGGTGGCATGATGGACGGGTTAAATCGAGCGGGTTATGCGGGATATTGTCCAGGCCTTGTTGACCGGCATTTGGAATAAAGAGTATGCTGGAAGAACAATGTTAAAAGAGGGGACGGTCTTGAAAGTGCCTGGCAATATCGATGAATACTATCCCGCCCGCGGCCGGGTTGTGCTGCATGTCGATATGAACGCATTTTATTGCTCCGTACATGAAGCTGAGGAGCCCGAGAAATACCGCAATCGGCCGACAGCAGTAGCGGGCAGCGTGGAGCTGCGCAAGGGCGTAATCGTAACGTGCTCGTATACAGCCCGGAAGCGTGGCATTTCCACGGGCATGACGGTAAGCCAAGGATTGAAGAAATGTCCCGACCTGATTGTGATCCAGCCGAATTTCCATTTGTACCGGAGATACTCCAGGGCGTTCATGGATATTGCTTACGGGTATACACCCTTGATGCAAGCCGTTTCGATCGATGAATGCTATTTGGATATTACCGGGTCGAAGCAGTTCGGTACTCCACTGGATATCGCGCAAGAAATTCAATCCAGAATTGCCCTTGAGCTAGGACTTCCCTGCTCCATCGGGATCGCTCCCAATAAGCTCCTTGCCAAAATGGCCTCCGATATGAAGAAGCCGAACGGGATTACGGTTTTGCGGATCCGAGACGTCCCCGCGCTATTATGGGATAAACCCTGCAATGAGTTGTTCGGTATCGGGAGCAAAACGGCGGAGAAGCTCAAACGGATGAGGATCTTCACGATCGGTCAGCTTGCGGCAGCCGACGAACGGCAGCTTGTCGAGAAATTTGGCGTAACCGGCCATTGGATGAAGCAGGCGGCCCATGGACTCGATGATTCTCCTGTGATGGAAGACCGCGAGAAGAACAAATCGATCGGCCATACGACGACCCTGCCGCAGGATATCCGAAATTTGGACGAGATCCAGCGGGTATTTCTCAATTTGGCGGATCAGGTAACCCGCCGGCTGCGGCGGCAGAAGATGATGGCGCAAACGGTTCAAATTACGATCCGTACGCCGGATATGAAGACGATCACGCGCTCGCAAACTCTGGAAACGGTCATTGACCGGGCAGAGGAGGTATACCGTGAAGCCTGCAAGCTGTACCAGCGGCATTGGAACGGGGAGAAGCCGGTCCGCTTGCTTGGAATTACGCTGCAAAACCTGGTGATGAAAGAGGAATCTGCTCTGCAGCTTGATCTGTTTGATTATGAGGAGCAGCCCCGTAAAGAATCGTTGACGAAAACCATGGATTTGTTGCGTGATAAATTTGGCGAGAATGCGGTTTTGACCGCGGGAATGCTGACGAACGATCCTTCCGCGCTAATCCGGAACCATAAAATTCGCGGGACGTCGCTCCAGACTGACTTCTTGCGGAAGCCGCAGGACGAATCCTGATTTTCGATTGGTATAATACGGAATTTGAATTGAAATTGCTTTCACTTTATATTATATTGAACTTGGTGACAAACTAAGAACCGGACTTGTACCGTTTATTCAGGAGGCAGAAGAGATGGCTAAATATACTTGGGTTGAAAAAGATACTTGCATCGCTTGCGGCGCATGCGGCGCTACGGCACCCGACATCTACGATTACGACGATGAGGGTCTGGCCGAAGTCATTTACAACAGTGACGCTAACCGAGGCGTAACCGAAATTCCAGACGATTTGTTTGATGATCTGCAGGATGCTTGCGATGGATGCCCGACCGACTCCATCAAGATTGCGGACACTCCTTTCAATAAAGAAGGCTAATTCTCGTCGGCAAATCAAGTTTCCCAAGAAGGCCCCCGCGTTTAAAGCGGGGGCCTTCTTTTTATGATGCTGGCTTTTTAGGTCCTAAGTCGTGATTTTCACTCCGCTGGCTTCATAACTTTGCAACGGCCATTTCTTTGCCGATATAGTTAATAGTGGAAGTAGTAGATTACAATTTTGTCCATGTGGAGGATGACGATGAGCCATTCGGGTTATCTCAAGAAATACGTGGAGAATCACCCTAAAAATAAAATGGCCTGGTATCTGTTGGGAAAGGAATACGAAGCGACCGGCCAAGAAGGCAAAGCGCATTATTGTTACATACAGGCGGGAAGTGTATATGAGGCCTTTGAATCCAGCAAGCTACCGGCCGACCTTTGGAAGGAATACCAGGAGAACCTGCTGCGAGAATCCAGACGTAAGGAAAAACATATTCAGTTGCTGAGAAAAACCGGGTTGGCCTTCGTGCTGCTCTTATTAATCTGGTTGCCTTCCGCGTATGCTCCGGGACATATCATGTCAGCGGGAGGTGCCGTAGATAAACTGGAGGAAGAAGCCGAACCTTTGAGCCAGGATTCCGTCACGCCTTTGAATAGTAAACCGGCAGGGCAATCACAATTGGACAAACCTCCGGCAAAGCTTGCTTATACGGCGGAAACTTATTTCGGCGAAGCCGGGGACAAGCACAAGGCATTGGGAAATGTTTTTGAGGACGGTAAGGCTGAGGAGGCCCTGGAGACCGCGGTGCTTGGAATGAAACGGTCCGGAAAGTGGGCGGTATGGTCCGAAGACATGCCTGTCGTTTACGGGTTGACCCAAAGCCCGGCAAGCGGCATGTTGGAGGTTCAGTCCTACGACGCTAAAGCCTGCGATTGCGAGCCGCCGGATGTATCCAGGCTCCAGAAGGACGCCCCAGCATGGATCGCCCGCCAGGAGTCATTGGCGGTTCTTGCTTCGGCCATACAGCAGTTCAAGCAATCGGAAGGCAAATGGCCTGAAAACCTGAAGGGGTTGACGGGAACTTTTCCGAATAACTGGATTGCAGGCAGCGACCCAATCATGCAGGAAGCGTTCGAGCCGATGCTGGGAATGCTTAAGAAGCAGAGCGTAAACGGGGATAAGGATGTAAGTACTGCCGGCGGTGGTCAAGCGGGAGAAGCTGCGGGAAAACCGCTGAACGGGTATTGGAGTTCGGGGGAAGAACCGTTCTTCACGAAACCGCTGGAGGCAATTGTGGACTCGAAGACCCATACTTTGGCGGTTGTAAGCGGAAATATTATCATTAGAAGTTATAAGGTAGGTCTCGGGGGAGACAAGACGCCGGAAGGAAGTTTCCGAATTTCGGATAAAGTCGTGAATCCGAACGGCCGGGATGACGGCGAATTCGGGAGTCGCGGCATGCAACTTTCGGACACGAATTATGCGATTCATGGGACGAATGAGCCGGATAGCATTGGCAAGGATCAGTCCCTGGGCTGTGTCCGGATGTCGAAGAAGGATGTGGAGGAACTGTTTGATCTGCTTCCAAGGGGTTCGAAAGTAACGATTGGAAAGGGGATTCTTCCGAAGCTGGAATTGGTTCCCGAAGAGCGTTTTGCCCTTAGTGACCGCCAGGATCAGACCAATCCCCATCGTACATACCACTGGCTGGATTAAAGCTGCGCGATCACGATGACGGCGGCAACCACGATAATCAGAGCGGCGATGACCGAGCTTGTCCAGATGAGCGCCTTTTTGTTGACTTCATCCTTCTTTTGCTGCAGTGTTGGAGGTTTGCGTTTCGTTGACATCGGTTAATCCCCTTCCTTAAATTACAGAAGTATATTCTTCATTGTAATGGCTTTCATAACAAATTTCCATATTCATGTTTCCGCATTTTCGGCAGAGATAAACTTTTCTTTTGCGCCGGAAACCGCTAAACTGGATATGGAGTTTTTTTGTGAGGACAGAAATGATCGGAGTGAAATGAAACAGTGTTGTATCGCCATTTGGGGAAACCTATATTTTTTAAATTGGATCCGGAAAAAGCCCATCATCTTGTGATCGGCGGTCTACATACAGCGGCTAAAGTCCCGGGCATGGTTCCGCTGATGCGCGGCATGTACGGAACCTCAAAGGCGCCGGAATTGTCTACGGAATTGTTCGGCGTTCCTTTTCCTTCCCCTGTAGGACTTGCGGCAGGGCTTGATAAAAATGCCGATGCGGTGGAAGGCTTCTCCGCGATCGGATTCGGTTTTATGGAAGTGGGGACGGTTACGCCCAAAGCCCAGCCGGGCAACGAGCAGCCACGGTTGTTCCGGCTTCCGCCGGAGGAGGCTTTAATCAACCGCATGGGCTTCAACAACCGCGGAGCGGAAGGGATGGCGGAGCGGCTTGCAGCACTAAAATCAAGGCCGATTCCGGTTGCGGTCAATATTGGGAAGAATAAGATCACCCCGAATGAAGACGCGCATCTGGACTATAAGCATTGTATCTCTGTGTTATATCCTTACGCCGACTTTTTTGTGGTGAACATCAGTTCACCGAATACCCCGGACTTGCGTAATCTGCAGCATGGGAACGAGTTGTCGGTTCTTCTGGAAGCGGTAAAGGAAGAAATGGCGATCCAGGCCAAGCGTCATGGAAAGAGTAAGGCCGTGCTCGTAAAAATCGCTCCCGATGTTAGCGATGACGAGTTGGAATTTATGGTCGCTACGATTCAAAAGAGCGGAGTATCCGGCTTGATCGCGACGAACACGACGATTTCCCGCGAGGGCTTGACCCACGCGAACGCAAAGGAAACCGGTGGCCTCAGCGGGAAGCCGCTGCGCGAAAGGTCGACCGACATCATTTCACGGGTTTACCGCCAGACCGGAGGCAAGCTGCCGATTATTGGATCGGGCGGCATATTCACCGCGGCCGACGCGTACGAGAAAATCCGTGCCGGCGCCAGTCTGGTGGAAATATATACAGCTTTGATTTATGAAGGACCTGAAATTAACCGCAAACTGCATCGCGGGCTGCGGGAACTGCTGAGACGGGACGGCTTCGCCCATATATCCGAAGCGGTCGGGGCCGACCATCGCTAACGGCAGAGAAGACAGGAGGCACACGCAATGGACAATAGAGATTGGGGAACTTTTTTGCTTCCTTACGAGCAAACGGTTGAGGAACTGAAGGTTAAATTCAAAACGATGCGGTCCGAGTTGAAGAAGCGTGAGGAATACGCTCCGATTGAATTTGTGACCGGCAGGGTCAAGAAGATTTCAAGCATTCTCGATAAGGCTAAAAGATTGGACGTCTCGATGGACGATCTGGAGACGGGGATCGAGGATATCGCGGGTATTCGGATCATGTGCCAGTTCGTGGAGGACATCCGCCGCGTAGCGCAATATATCCGACTGCGCAAGGATCTGACCGTACTGTATGAGAAAGATTACATTACGAATTACAAGGAAAGCGGATATCGCAGCTTCCATATGATCGTGGAATACCCGGTACAGACGGCGCTCGGCCAAAAAAACGTGCTCGCCGAAATCCAAATCCGGACACTGGCGATGAATTTCTGGGCGACGATTGAACATTCCCTGAACTATAAATTTAAAGAGAGTCTGCCAGATGAGATGAGGAAGCGTCTGAAGAAAGCTGCCGAGGCGGCGAATGTGCTGGATAATGAAATGTCCAGCATCCGTCAGGAGATTCTGATCGCGCAGAAGAGCTTCGAGGACAATTCGAATATCGTCTCCCAGTTGCTTGCGGCGATCCATCAGTTGTATTTTTACCATCTCGTTTCCGAAGCGATCGATGCGCAGGAGCGGTTTGACCGCTTGTGGCAAAACCATGATATGGAAGGGATGAAGGATCTGCTCGCCGGGGTCAAAGGCTTGATCAAGGCTTCCAAAAAAGTGGAGGAGCCCGGAGATGAGCTATGAGCCGCTGTACGTGGCTTACCTGATCTATTTTAATCGGGACCGGGATTATTTCGAGTGCCATGAGGTGCTGGAAGAACTCTGGCTTAAGCTGGACAGGGAGCCGCTGTATAAAGGGCTGCTTCAGGTAGCGGTCGGTTTGTATCATTTCCGGAACGGTAACGTCACGGGCGGGAGAAAGATGCTGCGCTCCGCAACGGAACGGCTTGCGCCGTATCCCGCAGACGCGCTTGGGATCGATCTTGGCCGCTTAAGAAGCGAGGCGGAGGTCTATGCGGGCAGGCTGGAGAATTATGACCGGGAGCCGTTTGATTATTATGACCTGAGCATCGAGTTGCGGGACCCCATTCTGATCCAGGCGGTAGAGCAAGCGTCTCAGCATATCGCGCCGAATATTCCGCAGCAGCGCGGCCCCCGCCGGGGAGCCAAGCATGAAGCGCGTGAAGCGAATAAACAACGGAATTGATTCGTGCGGAATCGGAAAGATGCAGCTACTCCCCAGGAGCGGCTGCATTTTGCATGTTTATGTTACAATACATCTGTTGGCTGGAGGTGGAACTAAGTCTATGAGTGAAGGAAAAAAGACGCAACGCATCGATAAGATCCTCGGTAATTTGGGATACGGTTCCCGCTCCGACATTAAGAAAATGGTGAAGCAGGGAAGAATTTCGCTCAATGGGACCGTGGTCAAAGACAGCGGAATCCAGAGCAACCCGAACACGGATGTGATCGAGGTTGACGGAGAGAAGATTTTTTACCGGGAATTTGTCTATATTATGCTGCACAAACCGCCGGGTGTAATCTCGGCGACCGAGGACTTGCGCGAGAGAACGGTATTGGACTTGCTGCCTGTGGATTTTCGGGTGTTTTCGCCCTTCCCCGTCGGACGGTTAGATAAGGATACCGAAGGGTTGCTGCTCCTGACGAACGACGGGCAGCTCGCACATGATTTGCTCTCTCCGAGAAAGCATGTACCCAAAACGTATTTAGCCGACTGTGTAGGCCGGATCGGGGATCGTGAAGCCGAATTGTTCGCCGCAGGCGTTGAACTGGACGACGGATATGTAACGCTGCCGGCCCGGATGGAAGTGGCGGAGCATGGCACCTATGAGGATGGTCAGGCAAGAACGCGAATCTTCCTCACGATCTCGGAGGGGAAATTCCATCAGGTCAAACGGATGCTTGAGGCTGTTGGCTCGAAGGTCACCTATCTGAAGCGGATATCGATGGGCCCGCTCTTGCTGGATGAAGAGCTGCCGATCGGTGAATTCCGCGAGTTGACCGGGCAGGAATTGGAGTCGCTGCGTTCCTATAAAAATAAACAGAACATGATTTGAGCGGCGTGACAGGGGGTGCCCTGCGCTGGGATCATGCACGAAGGAGTTTAGAGATGAAATACAAACTGATTGCTCTGGATGTCGACGGTACTCTTTTGAATGATGATCATGAACTGTCGCCGGGAACGGCGGAAACGATCAAGCGGATTGCGGAGCAAGGGACGGAATTTGTGCTTTGCACCGGGCGCGCTCCGGTCAACTCGATTCCTTTTATGCGGGAAATGGGCTTAAAAGGGTATGTAATAACCCATAACGGAGCTGCAACCGTTGATGTGCAAACCGAGGAGATCGTGCATGAATTCGCCTTGGACCCTAAAGGGCTGGATCGGTATATTGATTATTGCCGCGAGAAAGGCGTGCATTATGACGTCAACACCACATTTTCTTTGTATGTACAGGGGGCGTCGGGTCTCAGCAAGGAAGCGCTCGATATGTACCATCTTTATATGATGGAACCGAAGGATCTTCCGGAATGGGCCGATTTCAAGGAACCGATCGTGAAAATGACGATTACGGCGGAAATGCAGCAACTGGATGCGATACATGCGGACTGGAATCTTTGGCCTCAGGAGTTTAACGTTTTACGGAGCGGCGACTTTTTTATCGATATCATGCATAAAGAAGCGTCAAAGGGCGCAGCTCTGAAAAAACTGGCCGAAAAACGCGGCATCCCGGCGGAAGAAGTGATGGCGATCGGCAATTATTACAACGATTTAACGATGTTGACCTTTGCCGGACTCGGCGTGGCTATGGATAATTCCCCGCTCGAGGTTAAAGCGGCGGCAAATGCAGTTACGGCATCCAACAATGAAGAAGGGGTCAAGCTGGCCTTGGAAAAATATTGCTTTGAGGAGTCCGTTAAATAATCAGCGATAGCCGGTAACTAAAAAAAGACCGCCGAGCCATAAGCTCCGCGGTTTTTCAATCTCAGGTGGTCTGTGCGTTACAGGACCCAAGCGCGGGAAACGATAACCAGCAAAATGAAAAGCACCAGAATAGCTCCTGTCGAAGTGAAGCCGCCGTGAATTTCACCCATTGTTATTCCTCCCCTATTTTACGGTTTAATCCCGTCGTTTGGCGGGATATTGTATTGTATGCAAAGCGTGGTAGACGGTATGGACAGAAGTCCTCTTTGTTACGGAATTAGGATATGGCCTTGCCTCCTGTCCCTCTAATTGCCTAATTGGCTCACTGTCATTCAAGAAAATTGGAGGTTTCCGGAACTTCTTGCGAGGTTGAAACGTCATATTAATGTGTGTATGGGTAGGGTTTCCTAATTTTCATAATGGAGGTATTGCTCGATGGTATTCAAATCAAAAATTCACGCTATGGTGTCCATTGCCGCCCTGGCCGTCACGATCGCCGGTTCGCTTCCGTTCTCATCTCCGGCGTCGGCAAGCGGTTCTCTTGCTCAAGTCTCAAGCGGGATAAAGGTCACTATGAACGGCGATGAATTTCAGCCGAATTCTGCTCCCTACATCAAAAAAGGCACGGTTTATTTGCCATTGCGGGATATTGGAGAGCTGCTCGGGAGCGTTGTATTCTGGAACTCCTCTTCCAAAACAGTGACGATGACTTATCCGGAGTTGACGGTTAAACTGAATTACGGCTCAGAGAAAGCGACTGTGAACGGCAAAGCGAAAACCTTGACGGCGCCGCTCGGTTTGGTCAATGGAAGGATTTATGTTCCGCTGCGCTTTTTGTCCGAAGCGACCGGAGCTGATGTTAAATGGAATGCCAAGACACAAACGGTAAGCATTTCCCAATCGAATGAAATCGTGAAGGGGATTGGGGTCAACAGCAACATTTGGTTGAAGCGGGGAACCGGAGAACTTTATATTGCCCACCCATATGAACAAGCCCCGGTTAAGGTCGGAAAAGTGGATGCGGATTTCAAGGAATTGATATCGCTGAATATGTTTATGACAAGCAATGGAAATATGCTGTTGACGATTATGGATAATCACGGAGAGCCTCATATCAATTACGACGTATATGGAGTTCTCGTGCGTAACAACGCCATCGTGAGCCAAAAGAAAGCAAGCTATTTCCAGCGTTATGAAGAAAATGAGATTTACTATCAATATTTGGACGAGGCAAAGAATGAGTATGTTGAGCGTACTTTGCTGACGGACGGCAGGACGCTGAGCGTGTTCGATTCCGAAGGCAAAGAGGTTGAGAAATATGATCTGCCTACCTTGGCCGGCAAAGATGAGAACTATGCGGTTCTGGGAGCGGGCAAGGATTATCTGGTCGTCAGGCCGAACCGAAGTGGATTTGTTACGGTTATTGACCTGAAAAACAACACGAAGGTGGAAATGTACGATAAGGTGTTGACAGGCGATGATCTGGACTACGCCCGGAACAATGATGTCCCTTACCATGGAGATATCCTGGGGTATCTGGGCGAAGATACTTCGACCGGAAACCTTCTGTTCAGTTACGACAGTCCGTTCGACAATAAGCCGATTAAAGTGTTTACTTATAACCTGAAAACCGGGAAAACGGGTACCCATTCCGAATGACATATGTATAGCGGTATTAAATTCAAATAAAAATGACGGTGCAGAGATGATAAATCTTCGCGCCGTCATTTTTATGTTGAGAATGCGATTCAAAGCCGATTTATCCGGGCCACCGCAGGCCTTTGGGCAGGTGATTTTTGAGCTGGCCACCGCTCGCCTTGCCCCAGCCGAGCGGGAAGCACTCCCCGCCGCAGGCGATGGCGACCAGGCACCAGCCGCGCAAATCTTCAGGTACGGGGAGCGTTTCCCCGTGGAGATAGGCGGTGACGGAAGGTGAGTCCGCCGCGAGTGTCCAGACGCGGACGGCATCGTCACCGGCGGCGCTTGACGCCATGGCCAGTGCGTGTGCGGGCATAAACCGGCCCTTGTGATACTCGCCGAGCTGGAGACCGGCACGCGGAATCTTTAGGCCGGTGAGACGCTCCGCATTCAAGGCGAGCCCCTCGCTGCGGGGCAGCAGGTACAGCGCTTCGCCGAACAGGATCGGCTCGCCGTCCGCGGCGAAGCCGGGAAGCTCGTCCGCGGCAAAGGCGCGGAACGCGTCCAAGGCGGCAGCGGTATCGCGGCCGCCGGCGGACTTGCCGCCTTGTCCGGCGCGATGGCGGCTGCCTGCACGCTCGGAACGCTTCTTGCTGTCCTTGTCTCGCCCAGGCTCCGCCTGCAGCGAGTTCTCGGCCACCGCCCCGTCGGCGGTTCGTTCCAGCAAGGCAACATAATGGCCTTCGCCTTCCTGGAGATGCGGCCAAATTCGTTTCTCGGCGCTCAGCTTGAGGAAGGGATACTCCGTCAGTAAACGGGAGATCGTGTCTTCATTTTCGCGCCGGTTGAAGGTGCAGGTGGAATAAGCCAGCTTGCCGCCCGGCTTCAGCATGGCGACCGCGTCACGCAGGATATCCCATTGACGCGCGGCGCATAGCTCCACTGCGTCCGGAGACCATTCTTCTACGGCATCAGGGTCTTTGCGGAACATACCCTCTCCGGAGCATGGGGCATCCAGCATAATGCGGTCGAACGTGAGCGGAAAGCGGGAGGAAAGCTCTGCCGGGGTTGCGTTGGTAACCACGGTTCCTCGGATCCCCATGCGTTCCACATTCTCGGCGAGAATCCGTGCGCGCTGCGGATGGATTTCATTGCTGATCAGCAGCCCTTCGCCCTTCATTTTGGCGGCGATTTGCGTTGTTTTACCGCCGGGGGCGGCCGCCAGGTCCAATATGGTTTCACCGGGCTGAGGATTTAACAGTTCAACGGCCGACATGGCCGAGGGCTCCTGAATATAATAAAGTCCGGCCGCATGATACGGATGCTTGCCTGGGCGGTTGTTGCCCTCATAATAGTAGCCCGAATCGCACCACGGCACAGGACGAAGCCCGAACAGCTCCGATATTTCTCCGGCTGCGGCCGAATCGGGGCTCAGTTTCAAGGTGTTGAGGCGAAGCCCGTAGGTCCGCTGAGCTTCGTAACTGTGGAAAAACGACTTACTATCGGCTTCCCCCAGCATAGCTGAGACCTGGGCGCGAAATGCGTCAGGCAGGGTTGGCTTGGTCATCGGCGATATGCTCCTTTTTACAGGTTGTTCAAAAAGTCATCTTTCCAGGACGAAGCAGATCATGAAGCGGATTCGACGTCGAATCTTGAATTCAGCCGGGCCTTCCGTTGCTCACGTACCTAATGTACGCTCCGCTACTCAGTCCCTATCTTCTTCCAACCTTCTCGGTCCTGGAAACCTGACTTTTTGAACTTGATCTTTTACAAGAAATGTTACTTTCGCAGTTTAACATAACCTTTTTTATTCTCAAAAGGGGAATGGATGTTCCGTCCTGCCTATGGCATAATGGAGAAGCAAGCGGTTCATCCGCAAACTAGAAAGAGAAGCAAAGGAGAACCCTTATGAAATTGCTGCAAGCTTTGTTTTTTCCTCCGGAACAGCCGGGGGGCGTATCGTCGATGATTCCTTATCTGCAAGAGCGATTCAAGGCTCCCCATTGGGAGATGGAGCTGTTCTCGCTGCCCAAGCGGATTCGCTCCAAAGGCAGCGGCCCCGTGGAATTTCAAACGTTCGATTGGCATGAATTTGAAGAGAGCCCGATCGTGCAAAAATATGTTCAAACGTACCGTGATTATCTCTGGTGGACGAGGCTGCGGCTTCAACGCTCCTATGATCTGATCCATGCCCATCACCCGATCGCGGGTTTGGCGATGAAAGAGGTTTTTCCGGAAACGCCGGTGATTCAGAGCATTCATTCCAGCTATGAGCGGGAATTGATTCTGAACGGACGGATAGAGGAGAACGGCCTCGAACACCGGTTTCTTACTTCCCTATATAAAGAGATGGAGCACAAAACTGACAGAATGTATACGGTCTCCCGCTCTTTTCGCGATTATTTAAGTCCCTATGTGACTCAGCCTGAAAATATTGGCATTATCCCGAACGGTTTCGATGAGAAACGGTTCAAACCGGTGCCGCATGAGAATGAAGTCGCACAATTGGTTACTGTGTGCCGTCTCGTCCCTGCAAAAGGGCTCGATATCCTGCTGCAGGCTTGTTCCGAGCTCAAGTCGAGAGGGCTGAATTATGTCCTGCATATTATCGGCGACGGTCCGATCCGCAAGGAACTGGAAGAATTGGCCCAACGGCTCGGCATTTATGATGAGACGATTTTTTATGGATATACGCTGCATCCCGAAGAATTTATGCCCTTTTTCGATATATTTGTGCTTCCTTCCCGCGCGGAGGCGTTCGGGTCGGTATTTGCGGAGGCTGCGCTTTGCTCGCTGGCCCTCGTAGGCTCTGAGGTCGGCGGGATTGCGGAGCAAATCGTAGACGGCTCGAACGGGCTGCTGGTACCGCCTGAGGATCCCATCCGTTTGGCAGACGCACTGGAGAAGGTCATCGTCGATCCCGCCTATCGCTATGAGTTGGCCCGGTCGGGATCGGATTATGCGAAAAACCATTATTCCCTGAATCGGGTAGTTCACGAGCTGAAAAAACTGTATTTGCAATTTGACCGATGAAAGAGTGAATTATATGCCAGCATTTCGATTTATCCATGCGGCCGATCTGCATCTGGACACCCCGTTCTCGGGAATGACCGGGTTGCCGGACCGGCTGCGCAGCCATCTTCGGGAGTCCACCTTCGCCGCGCTCGGCGATTTGGTGGACCTTGCCGTGTCCGAAGCGGCGGATTTCCTGGTGGTCAGCGGCGATATATATGATGCGTCGGATTCCTCGCTCCGGGCCCAACTGCGGCTTAAGGAAGCATGGGATAAGTTAGAGCGGCACGGAATTCCGGTGTACATCATCCATGGGAACCACGATCCGCTAAGCAGCAGCCGGATGCGCCTCTCCAGCCCGTCTAATGTGACGGTCTTCGGAGGCAGCCGGCCTGAAAGCGTTACGGCACGACGGCGCAGCGACGGACAACCTGTCGCGGTGGTCAGCGGGATATCCTATCCGACGGCATCGGTAACGGAGAATACATCGCTTCTGTTTCGGCGGGATCCCGATTCCGCTCTCTTTCATATTGCGCTTCTGCATGCCAACGTGGACGGACAGGAAGGCCACGATGCCTATTCCCCTTGTTCGCTGAAGGATTTGCGGGACTCTGGCTATGATTACTGGGCGCTTGGGCATATTCACAAGCGTCAGGTACTTAGTATGTCCCCGTGGGTTGTATACCCAGGCAATCTGCAGGGCCGAAGTTTAAAAGAAACCGGGCCGAAGGGCTGTTATATCGTGGATGTCCCGGAGGACGGGAAAGCCGTTCTCCATTTCCGCGAGCTGGACCATGTCCGGTGGACCGAACTGGAAGTGCCGATCGGAGATCTGCCCACGGAAGAGGCCTGGAAGGAGCGGGTGGAAGAACTGCTGGAGGACTCGAGGGATCCGGCGGGCGGCAAAACCGGTATTATCCGGTTTACGTTTACCGGACGCGGACCGCTGCATCATATGCTCCAATCAGGCCGGGAATGCGCTGATTTGCTGCTGGAGCTGCAGCGCCGGGAGAGCATGCGGATGGAGGACGATCCGTCGACCGCTCTACAAGGTGTGGTGTGGCCCGTCGGTTTTAAGGTAAAGACGGGCGTGGATTTTGACAGGAGCCAATTGGTCCAGGAGGACAGCTTCCTCGGCGAACTGCTGAGGCTGGCGGACGAGGCCGAGAAGAAGCCGGAACTGAGGGATTCACTGGTGGATTCCGCGCTTGCGCCTCTCCAGGAGCACCGTTATTTGCGCGGACTGATGAAATCGCTGGGTTCCGAGGAGCGGCTGGATTTGTTGCAGCGGGCCCAGGAGCTGGCCTCCTCCCTGCTGACCGAAGAGGGACCTAAGGGAGGGAACGCCTGATGCGATTGGAGAAGCTGCAAGTTAGCGGATTTGGCCATTTGCATGGCCTTCAGGTGGAGCTCGGTGGTCCGGTAACCGTGCTATACGGCCCGAACGAAGCCGGGAAGAGCACGCTGCTGGGCTTTGTCCGGGCCATGCTATTTGGTATCCCCTCGCGGACGTACGGACCGCAACGGTATGAACCGGTCGGCGGTGGAACGCACGGCGGGATGCTTGCCGTTTCCGGCGACGACGGAACGCGCTGGCTGATCGAGCGCTACGCCCAGCCACCGGAAGGGGCCGGCCTATCGGGCGCACGGGGGGACCGGCTGCGGATTACCCGCACCGGCGCGGACGGGCAGCTCCTTGAGCTGTCTCAGGAGGAGATGCAGCGCGAGCTGCTTGGCGGCATGTCCAAGGAAATGTTCCGCCAGCTGTTCGCGGTCTCCCTTACGGAGCTGCAAGAGGTGTCGGCGCTTCAATCGGAGGAGATGAGCCGCTTCCTGTTCCACGCGGGGATCGGCGGAGGCGCCGCCGTCCTGCGCGGCGAGAAGAAGCTTGTCCAGGAAATGGACAAGCTGTACCGGCCGCGGGGACGGAACCAGGAGATAGCGCAGATCCTGCAAGCCGTGGAACGGCTCGAGCGCCAGGCCGGCGCGGCCAAATCGCTGCTTCCGCGCTATCAGGAGGTGCTCCGGGAGCTGGAGGAGGTTGACGCCGGTTTAGCAACGGTCGAAGCGGCACTGTCCGAACGCGGACGGGCGGCTTCTCTCCTGAAGAAGGCGGCCTCCAGCGGGCCGGATTGGATCAGGCTGGAGGCGCTGCGGGCCGAGCTGGACGGGCTGCCGGAGCGCAGTCCTTTTCCGGAGCAGGGGCTGTCCCGCTGGCAGAGTCTGCAGGAGGAGAAAGAACGCCTGCGGCTCGAGTCAGGCGAGTTGAGAAGGAGAATCGCCGCGCTGCAAGGCGAGGAGAATGCTCTCGCTTTGCAGCCGGATGTGCTTAAACGGGAGGCCGGGCTTCGCGCTTTGGCCGGTCGGCTGCCCTCGTATGAGAGCGGGCTGCAGGACCTCGTCGGGCTCCGAGCGGAAGCGGAGCAGATGCAGGCCAAGCTGGATCAGGTTTTGCGGAGCATTCATGCCGACTGGACCGCGGAGCGGCTGCGGGCTTTTGCGGGAACCGTTGGTGAGCGGGAGACGGTGCGGCAGTATATGAGCCGTTTTCATGCTTATGACAAGGAAATGGACATGCTTCAAAATGAGCGGTACAAGCTCGAACGCGAAGCGGCTGGTCTGAAGTCCGCGTATATTCAGGCTGCGCAGCGGCTTGAGGAGAGCAGGGAGGCCGGACGCCGTCAGTTTGCGGACTTAGTCCCGGCGGAGCGATTGCAGATCCGTGAGTTGTGGAACGAGATCAGCGTGCTGCTTGACCGGTGGCGGGCAGCAGCGGCTTCCCGGCAGGAGGACCGGCGAGCGGCGGAAGCGGAGCAGGCTGCGCAAGCGCGAGTTCGTTCCCTGTACGGCCGGCTACTGGCCGGGACGGCTATCCTGACGATATTGCTCCCCGCTGCGCTGTGGTTCACGACGAAATCCGGCTGGAGCGCTTTGCTCGGCGGAATTGTCCTCTTGGGCTTCGATGTGTATCTGGCATCCGGTTTATTGTCGGGAAGCCGGAATCAAGCGGATGGCAGGAGAATGCGTCGCCGCAGCATTCACGGCGAGGCGCCCCTATCGTCCTCACCGGATGAGCGGAGACTGCGGGAGCTGTTGCCCCGGCTTATCACGCACCCTCTGTCGGCTGCGGGGCGTGTAGATGCCGGCTGGGTCGACGTCGAGCCTCAGGCATTGGAAGAGGAGGAACGCGGGCTCCGCAAGCTGATGGAGAATTGGCAGCTGTGGGATCAGCGGCATGAAGCTTTGGAAACGGCAGCCGAGGATTGCCTGTTTAAGGCGGAAGGAAAAGCGCGGGAACTGGAAGGATTGGAGCGAGAAATGTCTCGAAGGGAATCCCATCTTGCCGGGCTCTCGCAGGAATGGGAAGAATGGCTGCAGGAGCGGCATTTACACGGCGAGCTGTCCCCGGAGGCGGCGCTGGATGTGTTCCGGCTCGCCGAGCAAGGCCGGGATTGGCTCGGACGGCTGGATGCTCTGTCCCTCAAGATGACCGCTTTGCAGGAAGCGGCCGATGCATTCGAAAGGGATTGCCGGGAATGGACCGGAGATCGGAATGGATCCCCTGTCTGGAACGCTTCCTCCGAGCTGCGCAGAGCTCTGGCAGAGCTGGAAATTCAGCTTGACTTGAAGGCAAGGCGCGAGCGGCTTGCGGACAAGCGAATCCCTTTGGAAGAGGAGCTTGGACGAAACATGGATCGGCAGGAAGCGGTTCAGGCCGCCGAGCGCCACCTGCTCGAGGAAAGTGGAGCGGCAGATGGAGAAGCATATTTGCGCTACGGGGCCGAAGCGGAGCGAAAGCAGCAACTTCAGTCCGAGCTGCGACAAGCGGAGCTTGTGCTGTTCAGTTCGATGAGTGAGCCTCAGCGGGTTGAATTGGAGGAGTTGCTGCGCGGTCAGGAGGAGGAAATACTGACACGGTCCGCGGAAGCGGCTAGGATGAAGCTCGAGGAAGCAGAAGCCGAGCGTAGGCAGCTGCAAGAACGGCGAGGCCGGCTGCTGCAAGAGCAAGAGAGCCTGGAGGCAAGGGGCCTTCAGGAGGATCTGCAGCAGCAGCTAGCGGAACAGCAGGCCGCGCTGGACGGGGCGGTTGACCGCTATGCGGTCATGGCGGTATGCAACGAGTTGATTACGCGGGTCCGCAAAATTTACGAGGAAGAGCGCCAGCCTCAGGTTCTTCAAGCCGCGTCAGCCTATTTGGCGGAAATGACCGGCGGGACCTACCGGCGCATCCTTATGAAGATGGGAAGCCAGGAATTGATGGCGGAACACCGGGATCATGGCCCGATCAGCAGCTCGTACTTAAGCCGCGGCACGGCCGAACAATTGTATCTGGCCATGAGGCTGGCTCTCTCTGGAGCTGTGTCCGGCCAAGCCGCGATGCCCGTCCTGCTTGACGATTTGTTCGTGAATTTCGATGCGGCACGCATGGAAGGCACCTTGTCGGTGCTGAAGCGAATTTCGGAGCGGCACCAAGTGATCATGATGACATGCCATGCTCATGTGGTTGATAGCGTTAAAGCCCAGTTTCCGGGAGCGCAGATCATTGAGATGTCTTAATCCGCGTAAAGAGCGCATTGTGCGGCCGGATGCTACGACCTATCGTTTGGCCGATACAATCCTAACATGACCGCCCAGAGCAGGCTGAACAAACCAAACGCGGGATAGAGGATAGACAAGAGCGCGCTGAATCCGAACTGGCTTGTCAGATAGCAGATGATCAGAATACTGATGGAGATCAGTTTCGGAGAGATTTTCAGGCGTTGCTTCAATTGGAGGGTTACCCCGTATACATCGGCGACGAACGTACTGAAGATCTCCATAAAAATGAGAACGATATAAATGAGCTGAATGACGGTGCCTAGCTGTTGGGCGATGCTGCCCATTGGAATTTCGAACTGGACGATGCCGGGCATGTAGGCCGAGAGGGCGAAATGTCCCGCCATCAGCATAAACCCGACGCCCGCACCGCCGAGAATGCCGCCCCAAACGATGGTTCTGCGGCTCTCCGTATGGCTGCCGATCGGGACCAGCACGGCTTGGGCCATCGACAAATTAAAGGCGGTATACATCAGCGGTGAGGCCCAGGCGGCGAGCAAAGGAGCATCTGTGGTAATGGTGAAGAACCGCGACGCCCCCGGGGAGCCCGCGGTATTGAAAATGATGGCCAGCGACAAGGTCAGCATCATGGGAACGACGATGGAATTCAGCTTCATAACGCCCCCGATGCCTCGTCCAAGCAACAGATAGGTACAAATGAGCGTGATCCACAAGCCGATCTGATAATGCATTCCGAAATGCTCCATAAATACCGATCCGGCTCCAGCCAGCATCACGCTGTTGACGCCGATCAGAACAACCATGGTAAACAGGCTTAGACTTTGGCCGATCCGGTCGCCGAATAGCTTGCGGTTGAGATCCTCATACGATTCCGCTTTGATTTGTCTCGCCAGCAGCATCATTTTGGTGCCCAGCCAAATGAACAGAACCGTTGACAGGAGGATGGTCAAGGCCGCCCATTTGCCGTATCGGGTAAAAAACTGGAGTATTTCCTGGCCTGTAGCAAAGCCGGCGCCGACGACGGTGCCGATATAAGTGAAAGCGATTTGCATAACTTTTACGGCATTTTTCATGGTTTTCCCCCCGGCCGATGTGCTATATATAGTACAAGGTATGTTGTCCGGGAACGGGACATGACTCAAACTCTAAATGAGATCTAGTTCGGGAGGAAATGGAATGGAGAAATTGAAACAAGCAATCGTGGAGCAGGGCGTGGTCGTATCGGATCAGGTATTGAAGCTGGATGCGCTGCTGAATCACCAGGTCGATCCGGCGCTGACGATGGAAATGGGCAAACAATTTGCGGAACGGTTCCGGGATGACGGCGTAACCCGGGTAGTTACGGTTGAATCCTCAGGAATTGCCGTCGCTTTTGCTACGGCCTATGAGCTTGGGGTGCCGCTGGTATTTGCCCGCCGCAAAAAAACGCTGCTCGCTGAACCGGACATGCTATGCGAACGGGTTCCTTCGTTTACGAAGGGCATCGTGACGGATATATTGATTTCCCGGGAATTTATTTCGCCGGATGACCGGATTCTGTTCATCGACGACATTATCGCAAATGGAGATGCAGCCAGAGGTCTCGTGAAAATCATTGAACGTTCCGGAGCAACGTTGGTCGGCGCAGGTATCGTGGTCGAAAAATGCTTCCAGCTCGGTGCGAATGCGTTGCGCGAGCAGGGAGTGCGTTTGGAGTCGCTCGCTAAAATCGCTTCGCTTGAGGGCGGAGACATCATTTTCGCGGACTAGAACGAAAACATGAAAATTAATTGGTTCCAATTTTGCAACAGTTCTTTGCAGGCCTCTTTTTTTTCGTTATAATGAGGATTACTAGGGAGAGGAGGCTTACAAAATGGGGAATGAATCTGTAGTGAACGCGGAATTTTTTATTTCAAAATTGTCCGAAGCCAAGGTGACTTTCGAGCGTGCCCTGGATTGCAAACATACGGAATTTGATGACCTTTATCCCTATATGCTTGAGCATCCCCAGTTCTTCTGGTATAAGCGCTACGTGGCCTGGTCACAACTGCTGACGATCGCGGGGCTGTGCGAGGAACTCGGTGTTGCCTGGAAAGAGGAGTTCAGTCCGCAGCAGGTTGTTTACTTGCAGCAACGGGTCATGTCCGCGAAAGTGCTTGATTTCTGGTTTGAGAAGAACGACAGCAAGGAGCATGCTCAGCGTTAAGGGTGTATCACAATTAGCCGCAGGCTGGTCGGTCGGTTCTTGATGAGACTAAGTGATGCCGGATAGAAAGTATGGAATATTCAAGGACTCCGTCAGTTTGCTGCGGAGTCTTTTTTTGTTAAGATAATGAATGTAAGTTTCTTATAAGGCGGTGATTTGCAATGATTTCCGATGAAGAGTTGAATGAATATAGATTGTCCGGGGAAAAGGTGCGCGTTGTGAGGGACGCGATCCCCGAGAACGATATCCGGGGCATTGTCGTCGCGTGGGATGAAACTCATGTATTGATTCGAAGACCGAACCGGAACGTAGTCAAGCTGGACCGGAGCTATAGCTACCGTCCTTCCCGGGAACCGAGGGTTTTGCCGGAGGAATAGCATATTTTTGGCATGGCGGGACAACGTAAGGTAGGAAGTTAATCTCCTGCAGAAAGGAAGCTAATACCTTATGTCACTCGTCAACGACAAAATCAAGGCTTATAAAGATCAGATCAGTCATTACGGAGAAGCGGTTCCCGGTGCGACGGAGGCTTACCATGCCTTTACCGGAGAAAGCTTTGGCGACGGAGTGCTGGATGCAAAGACGAAGCAACTCATTGCCCTAGGCATTGCGTTGTCCACCAACAATGAAGTGTGCACGTATTATCACGCCTCTGAAGCCAAATCCAAAGGAGCGTCCGAAGCGGAGCTTCTGGAGACGGTAGCCGTCGCCTCGGCGGCACTGGCCGGAAATGCTTTGTCTCAGGGCGTGATCCGGGTTCAGGAAGCCTTGGGGGAAACTCCGATTAACTAGCGCCGTGGCAAGATACTAGTGTGTTTACCCAAGGAAACCGTAATGAAAATATAAAAATTACCGGTTCAAGGTGCCCCTGCAGATGAAAGTATTGGTCTGTAGGGGTGTTTTTTTACGATCAGAACGACGACTTGTTGATCACATTGGAAGAGGAACCCCAGCGCTTCCTAAATAGGCTCGGATCCGGAAAGAAGTTTCCCTCTGGAGAGCCTGCCACGATATTTTCATGTGACCCCGATATTCTCTGCAGAGATATTCGGCTTCAACCCCTTGATCGTCCTGGTGTAGTCCGATTAATGTGATTCCGAGTTGTTGGAGCTCCGCCCCAATCTCTTCCTGAATCAAACATGCGCGTTGTTCTGCGATATGGATCATATCTGTATAAAGTTCTGGATTCCTCAAAGCGCTGCATTCTTTTAAAACACGGGCATCACGCTGCAAAATACGACGGGTGATTAGGAGTAGAATTACGCTTCGAATTAGCACCAATTCTTCGTCCGTTATGCCGGGAACCTTCATTTGAACACCACCTTTGTATACATATCATATTTATAAGGGGAACTTGTGTTCCTATTTTAACCCGATTCCCATGAGATTAAAAGTGCTTGAACTAAATTTCTGTTGACTCGCAATAACCGGCGTGGTATATTATATCTTGTCGCTGCGGAAAACACTTTCCTGCAAGTCAGACAACATGCGGTCGTGGCGGAATTGGCAGACGCGCACGGTTCAGGTCCGTGTGGGCTAACCCCCGTGGAGGTTCGAGTCCTCTCGACCGCACCATACATAACATGCTAAACTCCAGAGAAATCTGGAGTTTTTTTGTTTTTCTTCCGCAAGAACGGGCAGGTGAGTTGCCTCTTTTTTTGAAGGAAATGTCTCGACGGATCAAGATATTTATGACATTTACGGAGCGCTGGACGACAAGATCAGAGGAGAAGTTTGGAAAAAGCTTTTAATAATCCATATATTGACAACAACGCAAAATCATGATATTTTCTTGTTGGAAAACCGGTTTCCCTTTGTGGTGAAATTATATGAACCTGGAAGGAGCTGAGCGGAAGCGTAAGGTTCGCGAAAGGAATAAAATCGGCAAGCCGGAGTTCGCAGCCGGACAAACAGTAGCATACAACAGTGGCAGGTTGGCAGATAAGAGTAACGGGAAGAGAGACGAACTACCTTTTGTAAGCGCTTTATAAATCAAAGGAGGGATTAAATTGATGATTAATAAGCGTCGCTTAACTCAAATCTTTATGGTCGCCATCATGTTCCTGTCGATTACCGTGAATGCGTTCATTGTTGCACCGAAACAAGCGCACGCCGCAAGTATTGGCACCGTGGATGAGAACGACACCATCTATCAAATCATGGTGGACAGGTTCCACGACGGTGATAAGTCGAACAATGCCACGGGAACTGCCATCCGGTATGCCGAGAACGGCGAGGAAGATTTCCGCTACATGAAGGGCGGGGATTGGCAGGGAGTTATTGATAAGCTTCCGTATATTCACAACATGGGCTATACGGCAATCTGGATTTCTCCTGTCGCCGAGCCGCAGATGACGAACCGGGACAATAACGGGACCGGCCGCAACACAGCTTATCACGGTTACAACGTGAAGGATCCCAACGCCGCGAATCCATACTTCGGTACGAAGGAAAAGCTGAAGGAACTCGTGGACAGCGCCCACGCGCTCGGCATCAAGGTCATCATCGACGTCGTGCCGAACCATGTCGGAGATTACATGCTCGGAACGCAAGCTTACTATGACATTCCGAGCCTGCAGCCGGCGGCTCCATTCAATAATCCTTCCTGGTATCATCACAACGGGGATATCAACTGGTCGCTCGTTGACGGCAACTACACGCAATGGGCCCAGGACTACATGGAGAATCACGACTTGGCCGGACTCGACGATATTGACTTCGACGTGCCTGCGGCCAAATCCGCCATCTTTAGTTCGATTAAAGGCTGGTTCGATTATACGGGAGCCGACGGAGCCCGCGTGGATGCGGCGAAGCTGATCAAGCCGACGGACATCGGCGAACTGCAGAACCTGCTCGGCGTGAATACGTTCGGGGAAAATTTCGACGGCAACGCGGAATTCGTCTCGCGCTGGGTAGGCCAGAACAAAGAATGGGGAATGCTCGACTTCCCGCTGTTCTTCTCGGTTCTGAACAGCTTTGCTTACGGTCAGTCTTTTGAATCCAACATCAAGAGCACATTGGCTCAGGACTCATACTATAACGGCAACGCCAATCATATGGTAACGTTCATCGACAACCACGACCGTAACCGGTTCTTAACCGAAGCGGGAGGAAGCGTCGAAAAATTACAAAACGCGCTGACCTTTATCTTTACGGTACGCGGTGTACCAGTGGTCTTCCAAGGCACCGAGCAGAACAAGGGGAACGGCAACGGCTCCATTATTACCGGAGGCATCGCCGATACGTGGAACCGCTGGTCGATGGTGAAGCGCGACGCCAACGGCAATGTCATTCAAGACTATTTCAACGAAAATACGAGCACCTATAAATATGTGGCGAAGCTAAATCAGATTCGCAAAAATTACGAGGCTCTGCGCAAAGGCACCCAGCGTGAAATGTGGTCGGCTCAGAACTTGTATGCTTTCTCCCGCCGCATGGATAACGGTGCCAACACGGGTCAAGAAGTCATTTCCGTCTTCAGTAACGCTTCCAGCGGTACGCAGACGGTGACGATCCCGCTTCGCGCCGAAAGCACGCTTGCTGTCGGAACTGTGCTGGTGAATCAGCTCAATACTTCCGACACGGTAACCGTGGCCTCCGGGGGAGTGACGGGCAAGCAGATTACGGTCAGCATCGGAGCCAACTCGTCCAAAATATATGCGAAGGCGCAATCGGATACGACAGCTCCGACAGTGCCGGGTAATGTCACGGCAACCGTTCAAAGCTCTACTAGCGTGAAGCTAACCTGGACGGCATCGAGCGACAATGTCGGGGTTACCGGCTATGAAGTTTACCGGGACGGCGTCAAGGTCGGAACGGCGAACGGCACTTCTTATATCGATAGCGGCCTGTCGGTAAATACGACATACTCCTATACGGTAAAGGCTTATGATGCGGCGGGCAACAAGTCCGTAGCCAGCTCGCCACCGGCAACGGTTAAGACGGGAGCACCGGACACGGAGGCGCCGAGCGTGCCGCAGAACGTGAGCGCTACTGCATCTTCGTCTTCTTCAGCAACCATTACATGGAGCGCGTCGAGTGACAATGTCGCCGTCACAGGCTATGAAGTTTACAGAAATGGGGTCAAGGTTGGAACTACGGCTACAACTTCTTATACGGATACGGGGCTAGCGGCAAGTACGTCTTACTCCTATACGGTGAAGGCTTACGATGCGGCGGGCAACTTGTCGGCGTTCAGTGCAGCAGCGCTTGTTACGACGGCAGCAGGCAATAATGTGACGATCTATTATAAACAAGGCTTTACGACACCGTATATTCATTATCGTCCGGCAGGAGGAACATGGACGACGGCTCCGGGCGTACCGATCCCAGCCTCAGAATATGCGGGCTATAACAAAATCACGATCAACATCGGTACGGCTACCCAGTTGGAAGCCTGCTTCAATAATGGCGCCGGAACGTGGGACAGCAACAATTCGCAAAACTATCTTTTCGGCGTGGGCACATGGACATACACCCCGACCGGCCATATCACAGCGGGAGGGCCAATCGTTGATGGGAACGCCCCGAGCGTGCCGCAAAACGTGAGCGCGACGGCATCCGGTACTTCAGCAACCGTAACGTGGACGGCGTCAACGGACGACGTGGCGGTGACCGGATACGAAGTGTACCGCAACGGAACGAAGGTCGGAACTACGGCTACAACAAGCTATAGTGATACTGGCTTGGCTGGAAACACAACTTACAATTACACGGTGAAGGCCTACGATGCGGCGGGTAATGTATCTGCTGAGAGCGCGGCCGCTACCGTCACGACTCAAGCGGGGAATACGGCTACGATCTACTACAAGAACGATTCGTTCTCCTCCAAATACATTCATTACAAACTGGACGGATCTACGACCTGGACGACGGCACCGGGCGTGCAAATGAGTTCTTCACCGTTCGCCGGCTACAGCGTCGCCGCGATTGATCTTGGCTCAGCTACGGGATTGACGGCAGCGTTCAATAACGGAGCGGGCTCGTGGGACAATAATGGAGGAAATAATTATCACTTTGGAAGCGGACCGTCGAGCCTGGTGAACGGGAATTTGAGCCCGGGCGAACCGCAAGCGGACAGTGTGACGTTCCGGGTATCAGTACCGACGAACACACCGATTGACAGTCCGGTGTATATCTCCGGCAGCTTTAACAGCTGGAATGCGGCCGATCCTGCATATCAGTTGACGAAGGAGAGCGACGGAACTTATAGCATTACGTTGAACTGGCCGACGGGGACGGCGGTTCAATACAAATTTACAAGGGGCTCATGGACAAGCGTAGAAGTTGGAGCCAATGGGGCTGACGTCAATAATCGGACGCTGAGCCCGTCCGGAGGCGCGCAGACCATCCCGGTTACCGTCGCTCGTTGGAAGGATTTATAGTAATAAAGGAAAGAAAGAGCCGGACAGGAGTCTCACTCCAGTCCGGCTTTTCTTTTGAGGGTTGATTCCCTTATATTAAGTTTTGGTTGAAGAAGTAAGGAAGGATAAGGAAGGTCAGGTTGGTTCATTACTTCGATCAGCATTCTGCCCGCCGTAGCGCCCAACTGGAATGTATCGATAAAAAGGCTTGTAAGCGGCGGATTCGTATGCGGCGAGAACGGGTAATCGTCAAAAGTCGCGATACCGATTTCACCGGGGATGGCTATACCCGCTTGTTGAATTGCCTTTAGCGCCCCAAAGGCGGAGTAATTGTTCATGCACACGAGCGAGTCCGGCGGATGATCGCTTCTTAGCAATTCCAGTACGGCTTGATAGCCGTGATTCTCATCGGCTACACCGTGAATGGTGCGGTCTTCCCGATACGGTATTCCGGCTTCCAGCAGGGCTTGCCTGTATCCTTGGTGGCGTTTGGTGAAGATTCTCTCTAACGGTTCCCCTCCGATAAAAGCGATGTCGCGATAGCCTTCATCAAGTAAATGACCGGTAAGCATCCGGCCCCCTTCGGCATTATCATAGTCCGCCCATGGTACAGGAAAGGAATGAAATTCACCGATCGTCACGAAAGGGAAGTCGAGGCTGTTCAATGTCTTGACCATATCTTCGCTCATAATAGCATTGTTAGCAATCAATCCGTCGATGCGGCCGCTACGGACAAGCCGGTTTATTACGTTACGTTCCGGGTCGTCCTGCTGCATATTGGCAATCGTCAATTCGTACTTCATCGGGCCGATGACGCTCTCGATACCGGATATGATATTAAGGAAGAACGGGTTCATATACTCGCTCTCCCGGGCCATATCAATGAGCATCCCTATATTATGACTACTCCGCTTAGCCAAGCGCGTTGCGATGCTGCTGGGTGTGTAGTTCATTTGCTCCATGATCTCCCGTACTCTGGTTTTGGTCTCCTTGGAGATCTTCGGAGAATCGTTAAGTACTTTCGATACGGTGGATTTCGCTACGTTGGCTGCCTTTGCAATATCTTGGATCGTAACTTTCATGAGCATTCCTCCCGGCATTAGGTTAGGGAAACCGGTTTCACAACAAAACATAAAAATTGAACCCGTTTAACCACAATATACCATATCCTGCATGGAACGACCATGAAGTTTCTCATGAAAGACATTTCCGTCCATGCTCAAGCGCCAACCTGGCAGGGCAAGCAGCCGGGTGTATGCACTGCTCGGCTTACCAGTCCAAGTAAATCCTTGATGACCCTAGTTTCCTTCCCATGACTGAAGAATCATAATGGCCGCTCCGGTGGCTACTGCCTCATCGGTAAGCACGCCCTGAGTAAAGATCGGGCTGTATTCCGGAAAGTGGTAAATGTTCTTCTTGGCGACCTCCAGCGAGACATCCAAGACCAGTTGATGCGCGCTGACGAGAGGCCCTCCTAAAATCACGTACTCCGGATGCAGGGCATTAATCAGGTTAGCCAGTCCAATCCCCAAGTAAGCTGCCGTTTCCTTAAATTGTTCCGTGACCAGAAGATCGCCTTGCGAAAGGGCGTCGACCAAGGTGGCAAAGTTGACCTGTTCCGGAGAAAGGCCGGACAGCAGGCTGCTGCGTCCTATTTTTAACTGCGTGCGGACACGCTCCTCAAGGGACGGTACCGACACGAATGCTTCCAATGCCCCGTAGTTGCCTTTGCCGCTAAGTCTTGGCCCGTTAGCCTGAATGATCATTTGGCCGACCGCCCCTTCGGTATCGACAGCACCCCGAAGAATTTGCCCGCCTGACATCATGGCCGAACGAATGGTAACCCCTGCGTGGACGTAGAGGGCGTGCTGGATGTTTTCGGTCCGGAGCGCCCAATGTTCACCGATTAGGGCCGTGTTTGCACCATTGTCGAGTTTGGCCGGAATCCCCAGCGACTCCCCCAGCATTTCGCAAATCGGGACGTTTGTCCAGGATGGAGCCGGGAACAATTCCGGTTCAAGAATGATTCCGTTCTTTTGATCCAGCGGGCCAACCGCGCCGATTCCTATGCCTAGAACGTCGCTAGTCGAAATTCCGTGCTCGGAGAGAAATCCCCGGGCTCCATTCGTGACATGTGAAACTAGCCGCTCGGGCGTCATAGTGCCGTCCATTTTCCAGCGGGTCACGGATATGGTATTGAGGTGCATGTCATATAAGCCGAGCGTGGAGTAAATGCGGGATATTTCCAAACCGAATATATAACGGTATTTCGGATTGGTCTGGAAAAGAATCGGCTTTCTCCCGCCGGTGGAACTGCCCAGTCCGGAGACAACGATCAAACCTTGTGAGGACATTTCATCCAGCAGGCGGGTCATGCTGCTGCTGGTCAAAGAAAAATGAGTCAACAAATCGGCCTTGGAGACGGTCCCGAGATAGGAAATCCGATCGTAAACCTGTTTTTTTATCGAAGAATTGGAATGAGGCATCATATGTACTTTCTCCATTTCCAAGTTAATTAGTCGGGATATCACAAGTATAACGGCATCAATAAGTTATTTCCAGCTAATATCATCAGAATAGTCGACATAATATCAAAATGGAATTTTCTCGGGCTAAAATCTATATTATATAGACCTATTATGAGGTTTTATCGGATTATTTACAATTGTAGGCTAAAACTTTAATCCAAAATGAAATTAATGTGCTATAATGCTAATAGCTTCTTATAGATGAGCATAACGAGACAATAGAGGGTGAAATGGGATGAACCATACGGTTACCCGGCAAATGAAACTAATCTTTAATATTTTTGGTGTCTTTCTGAAAATCGGTCCTTCCACTTTTGGGGGAGGATATGCGATGATCGCCACGATCGAACAGGAGATCGTTTGTAAGAGGCGATGGATGGATGAAAAGGAAATGGGAGACATGGTGTCCGTCTCGGGCTCAGCTCCCGGGGGAGTTGCGGTGAACTGCGCCGCATTTATCGGCTATCGTCTCGGAGGTGTACTGGGGGCGGTGGCTGCTGTAACGGCGATAACGCTGCCTACTTTTTTCATTGTTTTTCTGCTAAGTTTTCTTAGTGTCATTTTTAAAGATAACGCAAAGGTGGAAGCCGCGCTGAAAGGCATTCATGCCGCGGTCATTTCTTTAATTATTTTAGCAGCCTTCAAGATGTGGAAATCATCCGTTCTGGATACCGCCACGCTGATCATTGCGGCCTCTGCGGTAATTCTTCTGTTATTTACGGGAATTCATTCTTTCTATCTAATCCTTGGCGGTCCGATTGCCGGGATAGCTATCGTCTTGTTCAAGCGAAGTAAAGGGATGTTCGTAAAAACGGAAAAGGAGCAGACCGAAGAGAAACGGGAGTTGCATTTCCCGGAATACTACATCTGAAGGGTGATCATCGCATGTTGTGGCAGTTGTTTTTGGTTTTTATCAAGGTTGGGCTCATTTCGTTCGGAGGCGGCTATGCGGTAATGACGCTAATTCAGCGGGAGGTGGCAGGTAAAGGTTGGGTGGAGGCCGGAGAGTTTCAGGAGATCGTATCTTTGGCGGGAATGGCACCCGGCTCCATTGCGACGAATACCGCCACATTGATCGGATACTCGCAAAGCGGTTTTTTGGGGGCCGTGGCGGCCACGGTCGGCATCATTTTGCCATCTTTAATTATCGTAATTATTTTAACGGCTTCCTTCATAAGATTGCAGAACAATGATTTGGTCAAATCGTCGTTTTACGGATTGCGTCCGGTTGTGACGGGGTTAATTATTTACGCCGCGATCCACTTCGGTCTTAGCGGGCGGAGCGAATCTCTGTTGAGCTGGTCTATGGCCGGGACGCTGCTGATCTGTGCCGGGTGCCTCACCTTGGTGACCAAATACAAGGTCCATCCCTTTGGCGTAATTTTGCTGGCCGCTGTGGCAGGTATCGTTATTTTTTAAAAAAGCGTGAGCGTAGGGTCTCCACCCTTACACTCACGCTTTTTGCATTCAAATAGGTTTCCCGGCTTCCACTCGACTTCCACTCAGACGAAACAACCGGTGACATCACGCATGATGAATTCTCGGCATAGGCAACGGTTCTTTGCCGAGTTCGGCCCAAATGTATTTAAGCAGCAGCTCGCTTTTCAAGGATTCACATCCCGGTTCGCTCCATAAGTTATGAAGCTCTGCCGGGTCTTTCTGAAGATCGAAAATTTCCCCATAAGTCTGATTGTAGTAAACCGTAATTTTATACCGATTATCGACGTACGTCTTTTGATGAATTGTCGACGGCTCATGCCTGAATTCGCAAATAGCGTGGTCTCTCGCCAGTTCCTTGCTGCCAAGCCATACGTCTTTTTGGTCGACGCCGGTCATGGACGATGGAATCGGGAGATTGCAAAACGATAAGAAGGTCGGCGCCAAATCCACCAAGGACTGGATTGCGTTTGAGACTTTGCCGGCGGGTACCTGGTCAGGATAGCGGACGATAAACGGCAGCTTGATCAAGTCCTCATAATGGAATCCGCCCTTGGCCTGGAGACCGTGCTGACCGAAGAAGTGGCCATGATCGGTCGTGAAGACGACGAGCGTATTGTCGGACAGCCCCAGTTCATCCAGCTTATCGAGGATTTTGCCGATATATTTGTCCATCATGCTGATCATTCCGTAATAAACGGCGACCAGCTTCTTCTTGTCATATTCGGTTAATCTCGCTTTTTTTCCGTATTCGTAATAATGATGGGAACGGTAGCCGTGAATACCGAACCCCGTCTCCATCAGATGGGAGAAATCCGGATTCTCTTCCTGCGTTAAGCCAAAATGCGGAGGATTCTTGTCGTGCTCTCCAGGCACCAGGGCAGGAATGGTCAGGTTATCCGGATCGTACATCCTATCCCAAGGCTCAGGCACCAAATATTCGGGATGAGGATCGAAGAAGCTGGCCCATAAGAAGAAGGGCTCTCCGGATTTCTTATGCTCCTCAAGACGTGCATTGCTCCGCTCGGCGATCCAGGTGTTGTAGTGGTATTTCTCGGGGATCGGCCATTTGTACGTTTGCGCCGGGTCCATCGTTCCGGTTGGCGGAAGGAAATAATCCCTCCAATTGGTGCAGCCCTGTTCCTCCATCCATAGCGCGTAATGCTGGCCGATATGGGCTTCATTCGTATGGTTGCGGGCAAGCTCCACATGGTCGAAGCCATAGAAAGGCTCATTGAATCCCTTCCAATAATCCAAATCCTGCAAAATCGGATAAGCTTCCTTCGAAGGATATTCCGGCGTGGATTTCAATGGCTGGAAATGAGCTTTGCCGATCAGAGAGGTCTTGTACCCCGCTTCGCTGAAATCCTCTCCGACGGTATGACGGTCCTCCAGAAGCTTCGTCCCCAGCGTCCATGCTCCGTGCTGGCTCGGATACATCCCTGTAACGATGGAGGACCGGCTCGGGGTACAGGTCGGATTCGGGCAATAGGCCCTTCCGAATGTCGTTCCTTGCCGGGCCAGCCGATCCAAGTTCGGCGTGGATATTTCGGGATTGAACGCACCGATCGTATTCCAATGCTGTTGATCGCTTGTGATTAGTAAAATGTTAGGTCTACTGGACAATTTCAATCGCCTCCTATTATGATAATATTGTAATGTAAACGATTTATAAATAGCTTAGTGTTAGATTGAAATTGTCATTTTGTTATATTTAAGGAGGGGGATTATGTCTCAGGCGGTATGGAATGTGCAGGAATATGATTACGAATACGCCGAGTTTATCTATTACACGCCCGGAGATTTGGATCGGGAGGGACAGCTATGGCCTGTTCGAGCGGGCCGTAGTCTCGCTAAGCCTAATTACAAGGTGGGTCCGAAAAGAATTGAATGCTACAGCCTTCATTTTGTACTGGAAGGGAAGATCAGCTTCGAATATGAGGATCAGCAGGTGGAATTGCAGAAGGATGATTTGTTCTGCCTTTTCCCGGGACAGACTTACCATTACTATTTGCTTCCTTCGGAACAGCCTTTGCGTATGAACTGGCTGGCTCTGGACGGAGGCCGGGTCATGCCCCTGCTGAAGCTTGCCGGAATTACACCGGATCGGCCGTTTGTAAACGACAAAATGACGCCGCCGCTTAAGGATGCATTGGACCGCATGCTCGGCGCGATGGCGCGATTCGAGCGGTGGAATCCGGCGGTTTCACTGGAGCTCCAGGGATTGGCCTGCGAATTGTTGGCCGGTCTGATGACGGAATCGCCCGCTATACATGCTTCGGAACCTTCCGGCTGGATTCGCGAATGCATGGATTTTATGGAGCTTCACGCTACCGAGGGGATATCGGTTCAGCAGGTCGCGGCGTTTGCCGGCGTTCATCGTTCCTATTTTTCCTCTGCTTTTACCAATCAGGTCGGTGTCTCCCCGCAAAAATATATTCAGAACATCCGCATGGAGAAGGCCAGGCGACTGTTGGTCGAAACCGATGCGAGCGTGACGGAAATCGCTTTATCGCTCGGTTATCCGAACCTGTATACGTTCACGCGGGCGTTCAAGTCCTTTTACAAGAAGCCGCCGCTATACGTTCGTTCGGCCAGCAGCGGCTGAAGAGTGAATCGCTTTTTTGACAGCGCTTACTTTATGTGATTTTCCCTGAGACTTTATAAAGGAGGAGCTAACTTGAAATTGTCATCTCTATTCAACAAGATTTCGCCGAAGCTTGGCATTCAGGGGAAAATATTTCTTGCCTTCGGGCTGCTCAGCCTTCTCTCCATCGTGACCATTGCCTCGATTGTCTACATGAACATGCGCGAGACGATCAAGCATAACGCCGTCACTTCTGTCGCGGACAGTATCCGCCAAGCCGATGAATCGCTCAACCTCATGCTGGAGGAGATCGATCGTCTGAACACGGTCGCAGTTACGAACAAGAACACGGTGATCGATACGGTGCTAAGCCCCAGTGAAGAAATCAGCTACGAATGGTTTCAGGAGCAGAAGAGGCTTACCGAGTTTCTATCGGGACTGTTCTCTTACAAGCCTTATATATCCCGGATAGCGGTTATCGGATTAAACGGCAAAGTATTCTTTACGGGCAGTCCGTGGATCGACCGCAGTTTTCTGGACACGAAGACGATGGAATTCATGTTGAGCAACGGAGAACGCCATGCCTATTTCAAGCAAAAAGGCACCTCGGACGCCATTTCCGTCGGGCGGGTCATTCGGTATAACCGGGAGACGATCGGCGTGGTGATGGTGGATTTGAAGTATGATTTCATCCGCAATACGTACGGCGTGAAACCGACTGCCGACAGCATCCTCTATGTCCTGGACGAACAAGGGGAGCTTGTGTACCAGTCCGATTCCGCCCCGTCCTCGGTCTCGCCGCAAATGCAGCAAGTCATTGATGGGAATGCGGGAACGTTCCAAGGAGCTAAGGAGCAAAAGATCGATGGAAAATCCTATATCGTCGTAACCCAACGCTCCGAGCATACCGGCTGGGTTACCCGGGCGCTTGTCCCCCTTGACTCACTGCTGAGCGAGTCCGTCCGAATCCGTAACCTGATGATCGAGGTCTCGGTCATTGTCTTCGCCGTGGTTCTGCTCGGGTCGCTGCAAATGTCTTCGCGTACGACCCTGCAAATCAGGCGGTTAAAAACGATGATGATGCGGGTCAAGGACGGAAATCTGTCTTTTCCGAAAACGGAAATCAAAACGAAGGACGAGATCGGCGATCTGTACCGGGTGTTCATTAGCATGATCGATGATTTAAAGCGTTTGATGCAGGACATCCGGATCAGCGAGCAGGCGAAGCACGAGGCGGAGCTGACGGCGCTGCAGGCGCAGATCCGCCCCCATTTTCTCTACAATTCGCTTAATACGATCAAGTACCTGGCCCATTTGAACGGAGTACCGAATATCGAAGAGGTATCCGGCTCCTTAATCGAACTCATGCGAAGCGTGCTTGGCAATTCCAACGAGTTCCTGACAGTCAGGGAGGAGCTGGATTATGTGAACTGTTATGTCTCCATCGTGAAGTATAAGTACATGGAACCGATTCCTGTCCATATCGAGGTTGAGGATGACGCTTTACTGGAATGCCGGGTATTGAAGCTAATGCTTCAGCCGATCGTGGAAAATGCGATCCAGCACGGAATAGGCTTGGCCGCGAAGGGCGGATTCATTCTCATCCGGGTGTACGGGGAAAGAAGGGACTTAATGATTGAAATTGTGGATAACGGGCCGGGAATATCCAAGGAGAAAATCGATTCCATTCTGGGGGATGCCGGCAAGAATGAGAGCCCGTCCCGCTTTAGCGGCATGGGTGTGCGCAACGTGCATGAAAGAATCCGGATCATGTACGGGGAGCCCTACGGAATTCAGCTGTTCAGTGAAGAAGGGCTGTACACCAAGGTTGTAATCCGGTTCCCTCAAATAGATCAGGTCCAACAATCTCCAAGGGAGGCGAGCTAGCAGATGCTTCAAGTAATGTTAGTAGATGACGAACCGCTGGTGCATCACCATTTGGGGGCGATGTCGGATTGGAAGAGCCATGGTTTTGAATTAAGCGGTGAAGCGTACAGCGGGTCTATGGCTCTTCAGGCTATGGAACAATCGCAGCCGGATATTGCCATCATTGATGTAAACATGCCCGGCATGAACGGAGTGGAGCTTCAGCGGACGATCCGGGAACATTATCCGGCCGTAAAGACGATTATGCTCAGCAGCTATGATGACTATGATTATGTGCGCGAATGCCTTAGAAACGGAGCCGTCGATTACTTGCTCAAACACCGCCTGGATGAACAATCCCTGATCACCATTCTGAAAAAAGCGGAGCAGGAGCTGCAGGAAGAAGCCAAGCAGCTTGGTTCCAGGGTGGCAGGCGGAGAAGCGGACGAGGGGAAAGGGATGGAATCTGTGCGCGAATCGGTAGCTCAGATGCTTATCGGCGTGCCGGGCGCTGCGCAAACGCTGGAGGAGGACATCCGGCAGAGTCGGCTATTTGCCAATTCGGTGCGGTTTGCGGCAGCCGCGGTCCAAATCGTCCCGTTCCGGCTTCTGACAGAATCGCGCAGCGATATGCAGATCAACCGTCTGGTCCGCCAAGCCGTGGAACTCGTACAGCAGAGTCTTGGAGATCCCGCTGAGCGGATGGCGGTATATGTGGAGAACGGCCGCCTGGGCGTGGTGTTTGCCTTCAAGGAGCGCAGCGAACAAGCCGCCGCCAGTGAAGCTGCAAGGCTCATGAGCAATGTCAGCCATTCGCTGGAGCTGTTCCTGAATTTGAAATGTATTTATGCAGTCGGGCATATTTGCGGCAGTATGTCCAAGCTCGAAGCCAGTTACCGCGGGGCGGAGCGGTCCATCGATGCGTCCTCCTCCTCCTTGAAGGAGGAGGACCGCGGTTCAAGCAGCCCGCGTCTTTCGTTGACCATTGAGGAACAGAAGCAGCTTCTTCTATCTATTGAAAGACTTGATAAGGAAGAGGTACATCGGTTGATCTCCGCCGTCTTTACCTCCATTCGGAAGCTGCCGCTTCATTCGCAAAGCGTCCAGATGGTCGTCAGCGAATTACTCTCGATCGGAGAGAAGACCGTGCCTATGGACGATGCCGCGGCGGTCGGATTACCTTCCCGGGAAGAGTTGGAGAATATCGGAAGCATGGCGGAAATCGAACAATGGCTCCTTACTTACTTTGAGAGCTTACTGGACCGGCTTCGCGAGCGTCAGGCATCCGGTCCATATTCAAGGCATGTCTCCCAAGCGATCATGCTCATTCTGGAACGGTATCAAAGCTACATTACGCTGGAGCTGGCAGCGGGGGCAATCGGGCTGAATACTTCTTATTTGAGCCGGATTTTCAAGGAAGAGACCCGGATGACCTTCTCCGAATATGTGAATCGGGTTCGCATTGACGCAAGCTGCAAGCTGCTGGAGAGCGGGCGGTTTACAGTTAAACAAATCAGCAGCCAGGTAGGCTTCACCACATATAACTACTTTTTCAAAGTGTTCAAGGAATCCACCGGCATGACGCCGCATGCTTATATGAGCCGGCCGGCCCGGGTGAGTAAATCCGTAAAATAAGTATAGTAAATAGTCAAATATGTAGAATTTGCAGTTCGAGCGGCTGAACTATAATGGGAACACATCAAAGGAAACGCTTACAACACGAGGCAAGGAACTAGATGAAGGAGGTCGTATTCGTAATGCAAAGACAATGGAGAAGAACGGCGATGAGCTTGATGATTATTGCCGCTCTGGCGCTCGGGGGCTGCAGCTCGGGCAACAATGGCAACAATGGCAACAAAGCTGCTGAGCCATCCAAGGGGACGGGAAATCAGACGGTAAGTAAAGATGGGTTCCCGATTGTACAGGAGCCGGTGAAGCTGAAAATGTTCACCCGGATCGCTCCGGTCAACGGACCTTTCAAGGAGATGCCGGTATTTCAGGATTACGAAAAAATGAGCAACGTCCAGATGGAATTCATTGAAGCGCCGACAGACGGATTCCCGGAGAAGAAAAACTTGCTCTTCGCATCCAATGAGTTGCCTGACATCATGTACCGCTCGAATATTACTCCATTGGAAGCCGTGCGTTACGGAGCCGGCGGGCAACTGATTCCATTGGAAGATTTGATTAAGGACTATGCACCGAATCTTAACAAACTGATGGAAGAGTATCCTGAAATTCGCGCATCGATCACTACGCCAGAAGGTCACATTTATACGATTCCCGGCATTGTTACGCTGGATTCGGCCCGGACAGACAAGAGATGGATTAATACGGCCTGGCTGGAAAAGTTGAACCTGAAGGTGCCCGAAACTCTTGATGAGTTGTATGATGTGCTGGTTGCTTTCCGCGATCAGGATCCGAACGGAAACGGACAGAAGGATGAAATTCCTATGACCTCTCGTGTGGTTGGACTTCCTATTGTGGCTGCTTTCAGCGGATCGTTCGGTCTTGACCTTCAATTCGGCTATAACGTCAACATTGCAGACGACAAGGTCGAAATCTGGATGGGAAGCGAGCGCAACAAAGAACTGCTTATGTACCTGAACAAGCTGTATGCGGAAAATCTGCTGGATCATGAAGTATTCTCTCAAACCGAAGCCCAATATTTGGCGAAACAAGGTTCCGGCAATACAGGGATATTCTTTGACCAGACGAATAATAACTTCCTGCCGATTTCCGATCAATATACCGGTATCGCACCGTTTGAAGGACCGCATGGCGATCGACTGCAAAGCCAAAACGCTCCGGTTCCGCGCGACCAAGGTGCATTTGCCATCACTTCGGTCAATAAATATCCTGAAGTGTCCATGCGTTGGATCGACTATTTCTTTAGCGACGAAGGCTCGACCCTGCTTAGATTCGGCCGGGAAGGCGAGCACTACGAGCTGGTAGATGGAATTCCAACCTACAAGCCTGAGTTCTCGACGGCTGAGACTCAACCGAAGCTTACGCCATATGCCGGCGGAGGCGCGCCTCACCTGATCAGTGAATACGTCGGTTCGTACATCAATCCTCCGCAAGTTCAGGAAGCGCAAAAGGCGCTGGACCCGTACATGCCGAAAATCCGTTATGCGGCTCCGATGTTTGACGAAGCAACAGCTCAAAAGGTGAATATGCTCCGCAATGATATCGACAAGTATTATGAAGAACAAAGCACAAAATTCATTGCAGGTTCATTGAGCTTCGACAAGTGGGATGAATTCCAGTCCACTTTGAAAAAGATGAACATTGAAGAGCTTCAGCAAATTTATCAAGACGCATATGACAAGATGGCTAAATAAGGCAGATCCTCTATGGGATAGGAGTGGATGTTCATGAAGAACGCAGAAATCCATGAGACTGCCGCGGCGCCCCAGTTCCGACCGGAACGGGGCAGCCGCCTTATCCGGCAGATCGCCAAGAGATACGATTTGTATCTCATGCTGCTTTTGCCGATCGCATGGTATTTGCTGTTTCATTACGGCCCGCTTTACGGGCTGCAGATTGCATTTAAAAATTTCGCCCCGGGCAAGGGAATCCTTGGCAGTAGTTGGGTGGGGCTCGAGCATTTCAAGCGTTTTTTCGATTCTTACTATTTCGGGCGATTGCTCTGGAACACACTGTCCATCAATCTGATTTCTTTACTGGTTGCTTTCCCGATCCCGATTATGCTGGCATTACTCATTAACGAGATTCGCAGCAAAACATACAGCAAATTGCTGCAAAACATTACCTACATCCCGCACTTTATTTCGGTTGTAGTTATCGTAGGAATTTTAACCGTGTTCCTCTCGCCTACCGGCCCGATCAATACACTGATTCAGGCTTTGGGAGGATCGCCGACCCGCTTCATGGAATCGGCAGGCTGGTTCAAGACGATTTTTATCGGCTCGAACATTTGGCAAAACATGGGCTGGCAATCGATCATTTACATCGCGGGGCTTAGCGGTATCAATCCGCAGCTGTACGAAGCGGCCAAGATGGACGGAGCTTCCCGCATGCGGCGCATTTGGCACGTCTCTCTGCCAGGGATCGTTCCTGTCATCGTCATTTTGCTCATTCTGGACATCGGCCAATTCATGAACATCGGCTTCGAGAAAATATTACTCATGCAAAACAACTTGAACCTCGAAGCGAGCGACGTCATTTCCACCTTCGTGTACACCACCGGGATTTTGAAGGGAGAATACAGTTACACCGCTGCAATTGGGCTATTCAACTCCTTGATTAACCTGACGCTGCTGCTGATGGTGAACCGGTTCGCACGGAAAACGTCGGAGACGAGCCTTTGGTAATGGAGGAGGAGACGAATAATGCCTAAAGAAGCAATCGTGAAAGGTCCATCGGATGAACGCTGGTTCGATGTTCTCGTATATTTCATCGCAGCGGTGATTATTATCATCGTGCTCTATCCTTTGGTATTTGTAGTCAGCGCTTCGTTCAGCGACCCGGCGAGGGTGTTGAACGGGGAGGTGTGGCTGCTTCCGAAGGGAATCACACTGGATGCCTACAATAACATTTTGCACAACGACAAGATCTGGATTGGTTACCGGAATTCGATCTTTTACACCGTCGTCGGTACGCTGATCAATATTACTATGACACTGTTGGCGGCTTACCCTTTATCAAGACCGGATTTACCGGGGCGTAAGGGACTCATGCTAATTATTACACTAACTATGTTCTTCAGCGGTGGCTTGATTCCGAGTTACCTGCTCGTCAAAAACCTGGGTATGGTCGATACAATGTGGGCACTCATTATTCCCGGGGCCATCTCCACGTACAATCTGATCGTTATGAGAACGTATTTCCAATCCAGCATCCCTTGGGAGCTGCAGGAGGCGGCCCATATCGACGGCTGCTCCAACTGGCGGCTACTGATCAGCATTATTCTGCCGCTGTCGAAGCCGATTTTGGCGGTCATGGTTCTGTTCTATGCGGTCGGCCACTGGAACTCCTTCTTTAATGCGCTGATTTATATCCGCACGGAAGATCTGTATCCACTTCAATTGGTGCTGCGGGAAATCTTGATGATCAGCCAGTCTGCGGGCGTGGACGGCGGCAACGTCGGAATGGAGGAGAAGATTCTTCTTTCCGAGAGCATTAAATATGCGGTTATTATCGTATCCAGTCTGCCGGTACTGATTATGTATCCTTTCGTGCAGCGTCATTTTGTTAAGGGCGTCATGATCGGATCGATTAAAGGATAATGGCAAATGGCAATGGAGGGTGAAAATTGAACAATAAAGCGACGATTACAATCGATTGCAGCCGGGTAAGCGAACATACGATCAATCCATACTTATTCGGTCATTTCGTGGAGGATATACGCGATCATATGGAGGCCATGCTGGCCTTTCCGTTGAAAGACATGGATTTTGAGAGCGAGGCGGATAGCAAGACGGAGGTGTCGGGAAGCTGGTATGCCTTTACGAACGGACGGAATACCAAGTACGCGCTGGAGGCATCCGCACCGAAGCATTCGGGACGCGCCCAGCGGGTCCACATTCTGAGCGATGATGAGGCCTATGCAGGGATAGCTCAGAAGACTGCATTCAAAGGGCCGATGAAATATACGGTCAAGCTGGTGGCCAGAGCCTCGATCGAGCTTAACTATGTGATCGTTGAGGCTGTGGATCGGCTCAGCCAGGAGCGGCTGGGGTTGGAGCGCATCGAGCTGAATAGCCACAATTGGCAAGAGTATGAAGCGGTGCTGGCGGTCAGCCGGGACTGCGCTGATGCGGAGTTCCGGGTATACGTGCCGGCTGAACATCCGAGATGGCGAGACAGTGTATCTACCGGCATGCTGTGGATCGATCACGTGTCCCTCCTCCCCGAGGATCATATCGGACTCGTGAAGCGGGAAGTCGTTGAAATGTCGAGAGATTTGAATGCCGGCATGATGAGGTTAGCCGGTAACTATATTAGCGCCTACCACTTCGAGCATGGCATCGGACCTGTGCTTGAGCGCCCTGTCATGTTCAATGAGGCATGGGGAGGATGGACCAGTAAATACTTCGGGACGGATGAGTTCATCCATTTCTGCCGGGAGTTGAACGTAGAACCGCTGATTTGCGTGAATGACGGCTCGGGCACTCCGGAGGAAGCTGCGCAGTGGATTGAATATTGCAACGGCGGCATCGACACGCCGATGGGGGCGAAGCGTGCCGCGAACGGACATCCTGAACCGTACGACGTCAAGTATTGGGAAATCGGCAACGAGGTATGGGGAGCCTGGCAGGTAGGGACCTGTACGGGCGAGCAGTTCGCACGGCGAACCTTATCCTTCATCGAAGCGATGAAAGCGGCGGATCCTTCGATTGTGATTCTTGCCTGCGGACATACCGATCAGGCCTGGAACAAGGCGGTGCTGGACATCGCGGGGGAAAGAATCGACTATCTGACCCTGCATTTGTATCACGGCTACAATCGTTTTGCGATGGACCGGAGTACGCCTGCGGAGGAGCGCTATAAAGCAATCACGGCCTTCCCGGAATGGACGCGGCTCAACATTGAAGAGACACGGGAACAAATCCTCGCCAACCCGAAGCACTGCCATGTGAAGCTGGCGATTACTGAATACAATACGATGTACTATCCGAATAATGTCCGAAAAGGATTGCCGGATGAGCATACGCTGGGCGCGGCGGTCGCTAACGCCGCCAATCTTAACGAAATGCTGCGTTCAAGCGATTTAGTACACATCGGCAGCTTTTCCGATCTGGTGAACGGATGGCTCGGGGGCTGCATCCGGGTAGGCGATTATTATGCCGATCAATACTGCGGGAAAGCTCCCGGCTGGAGCGGGCATCCGCTCAAGGTATACGGAACGCCTACTTACGAAGTTATGAAGCTGTACGCGGGACGTGATATTTCCAGCATGCTTCCGGCAAAGGTAGAGGGCGGCACCTTCGCTGTTCAATCCAACAAACCGGCACCGATTGATTTGGACGCCTTGCCGGATCTGGATGTCGCTGCATGCACAAATAAAGACAGAAGCACGATCACTTTGTTTATCGTCAACCGGAGTCTGCAAGAGGTAAGGGCTGCTTTGGATCTTGGAGAGCTTCAAGCCGCTAAAGACACTGTGCTTTATGAAATCACTGGAGAATCCGAGTGGGATATTAATTCCGTCTTTGCCCCGGATTACATCTCCTGCAAGTCCAACTCCATTCCGTTCGAAGTCTGGAAGGCGGGTTATCCATTGCGTCCGGCATCGGTCTATGCACTGGAGATTAGAACTAAATAACTTTCTGGAGGAGCAAGATGACAACCAAGGGCTATATCAAAGATTATCCAAGACCCCAATTCGTGCGCGACAAATGGATGAACCTGAACGGCGAATGGGACTTCCGCTTCGACGACGATAACGTCGGGGAAATCGAAAAATGGCAGGAACAGCTGGCAGGAAGTCATAAGATTACTGTTCCATTTACGTATGAAACCCAGGCCAGCGGTATCGGTACCCCGGAATTTCATTCGCGGGTATGGTACAGCAAGAACGTGTCGATTCCGAAGGAAGCGGAAGGAAAACGGGTAATCCTGCATTTTCAGGCCGTGGATTATATCGCCAAGGTATGGGTAAACGGTGTGCTTGCCGGCAGCCATCAAGGGGCCTATGCATCATTTTCCTTCGATATTACGCCTTACCTGATATTTGGCGAGGATAACATTATCACGTTAAAAGCGGAGGACAGCGACGACTGCACCCAGCCACGGGGCAAGCAGCGGTGGACGAAGGACAATTTCGAATGCTTCTATGTACAGACCACCGGCATTTGGCAGACGGTATGGCTGGAATATGTGGATGAGCAGCGGCTTGATAGGGTGAAAATTACACCTGATCTCGATCATGCCAGAGTAGCCTTCGATTACCGGGTACACGGCCTGGAAACGGCAAAGGGAACCTTAAGACTGGAAGCCATCGTGACGATGAAGGACCGCCATGTAAAGACGGTAAGCCTGGTGATCGACCGGCCTCGCCAGAGCGTGGAAGTGGACCTGGTGCATGAAGTGAACGGTCCTTGGAAAAGAATCTTTTGGTCGCCGCAACAGCCGAATCTCTATGATGTAGAATTTGTGTTGTATCACGATGATATCGTAGTGGATCGCGTACTATCCTATTTCGGAATGAGAAAGGTATCCATCGAAAAGGGCAAGGTACTTCTCAACAATGTACCGATCTATCAAAGACTGATGCTGGACCAGGGTTACTGGACAGAGAGCCATTTGACGCCGCCGAGCGAGGAAGCGCTTATAGCCGACATCGACTATATGCTGGAAATGGGATATAACGGCGTACGCAAGCACATGAAGGTTGAAGATGCCCGCTTCCTGTACTGGTGCGACGTTAAGGGCCTCCTGGTATGGTCGGAAATGGCCGCAACGTTCGAATTTCATGATGATGCGGTGGAGAACTTCACCAAAGAATGGTTGGAAATACTTCATCAGCAATATAACCATCCGAGCATTATCACCTGGGTGCCGTTCAATGAGTCCTGGGGAATTCCGTACATTCTGCATGATCAAAGACAGCAGAAATTTACGGAGAGCATTTACCATCTCACCAAGTCGTATGACCCTTACCGTCCGGTCATTACGAATGACGGTTGGGAGCACACGGTCTCCGATATTATAACTTTGCACGACTATGTGGAGACCGGGGAGAAATTCCTGAAGCGGTATGCAGGTAACAAGGATGCAATCGTCAACAAGGAGATCACCTGCAATCAATGGAAGTACGCGCTCGCCGACGGCTACGAGTATAAAGGCCAGCCGATCATGATCACCGAATTCGGCGGGATCGCTTTCCAGTCGGATAAAGGCTGGGGCTACGGGCATCAGGTACAGACGGATGAAGAGTTCCTTGAGCGCTTTGACGGCTTAGTACAGGCGATCAAGAGTGTGGATTATATTTGCGGATTCTGCTACACCCAGCTTACCGATGTTCAGCAGGAAATCAACGGCCTTCTGACGGAGGACCGCAAGCCGAAATTCCCGCTCGCCAAGATCAAGGAGATTAACTTGAAATAACTCGCAATTGAAGAGAAAGAGCCGAAACTGATAATTTCAGTTTGGGCTCTTTTTTTGTGCAAGACGAATGATGTAAAGAGAGACGCAGTCAGAATTTGATTGCTGATGAAATGGGAAAGCGGATACAATTCCTGCATTGGATAAAATTAGTCAAATCCTTGTTGCAGCGCGGATTTTTTTGTTTGACAGATCTAAGTAATTCACCCATAATACAATTCATACTAAATTTATCCGCTTTATTGGAATAGGGGGAGTAAGCATGTTGAAGTTAAAAGGGTCTTTTAAAAAATCGGCTTGGATTGGCGCATTATCAGTTCTTATTTTGGTTCTGGTTGCCGGCTGCTCCGGTTCCAACAATAAACCCGCTGAAAATAACGGCGCTCAAAGTCAAAGCACTAATCAGAACGCGGAAGCGGGCAAGCCTGCAGTAGGAGGTACCTTCGTTTACGGGCGGCCTGCTGCGGTAACATCGCTCGACCTACATAACCAGATCACGGCAAACAACGCTTTTGCCATTGATAAAGTATTCGAATCACTGGTCTCTTTCAACAGCGAAGGGGAAATCGTAGATTGGCTGGCCGAGTCTCACAACATCAGCGAGGATGGCTTGAAATATACGTTCGTGCTGCGCGAAGGCTTGAAATTTTCAAACGGTAACGAAGTTACGGCGGAGGATGCCGTATTCTCTCTGGAGCGGCATTTGAAGGTAGGGGGACCATTAGCGATTGCGGCAAAAGTGGATTCCGTCAAAGCTACGGATAACCGCACGCTTGAAATTGTTCTCCAGGAGCCGTATACGCCTTTCATTTCCGAGCTGTCCAACTTCTCTAACGGGATTATCCCGAAAGATTTCGGGGGGGTTTCCGAAGAAGAATTTTTCAAAAATCCAGTGGGTACAGGGCCGTTCGTGGTTGAAAAGTGGGACCCGGCAGGCGATCTGACATTTGTTAAGAATTCGAATTATTGGCAGGAAGGGAAGCCGTACATCGACAAGCTTGTTTACAAGCTGATCGAAGATGACAGTCAGGCGATTAACCAGCTCAAGGCGGGAGAAGTGAACGGAATTGAATCCTTGGCGCTGCAAAACGCGAATGAGATCAAGCAAGGTCCCGATACAGCTGTCGTTACTAACGGAAGCTGGGTGACGGAGCAACTGTTCTTCAATACCCTGGATAAGCATTTTTCCGACGTGCATGTTCGCCGCGCTTTAGCGCTGGCTATCGACCGTGAAGGTTTGACCAATGCGCTGACCTTCGGTTATGCAAAGCCTGCAATTTCCTTGCTGCCGACAGCAATCCCGTACAACTCACACGATCAGGTCAAAGCGCTTGATTTTAATATCGATGCCGCCAAGGAGGAGCTTGCCAAATCCGCCTTCCCTGACGGTTTCAGCACCAAATTGCTGGTCGCTTCCGGCAACAGCACAAGAGCTCAAGAGGCGCAAATTATTCAGGCAGCGGGCAAGGAGATCGGGATTAATATCGAAATTGAATCGATTGAACTCGCTACGTTCCGCGAAAGATTCTTTGCTTACGATTTCTCGGCCATGCTGAACAGCGGCCAAGCCGATGCTCCGGAAGCGAATTCGATCATCGCTTTCCAAACCGATCCGGAAGGCTTCAGCAAATCGTACTGGACGCATTATACCAATGACGAAGTGACCAAGCTGCTGCGCGAAGGACAGAAGTCGCAGGACGGACCGGAACGGGCCGAAATTTATTCCAAGCTGCTTCAAACCTTGGCGGACGAAGTGCCTTACATTCCGCTTTTCTATCCGGATATTTTGAAAGGCGTGTCTTCTTCCGTGGATGGCATCGTTGTTTTGCCGAACGGCAGTATCCGCTTCGAAGAAGTTCAATTTAAAAAATGATGAAACTAAGCAAAACGTTTAGTGCATCGGCCGGAATCAAATCCAGGGGATCCTCCCTTTGGCTGGTGATAGTTCTGGTAAGAGCGCTGGTCGTCATTCTCTGCGTGACTACAGCTGTGTTTTTCTTGATCCGAATTGTCCCTGGGGACCCCGCGAAAATGATCCTGGGCGAATACAGTACACCCGAGGCGCTCGAGAGCATGCATCATGCTCTCGGGCTCGACCTCTCTTTAGGGGAGCAGTTCCTCCGATTTCTCAAGATTCTGTTTACGCAAGGGGATACGGGGAATTCCATCATCTCGGGAACCTCCACAAGGGAGCTGATTGCGGACCGGGCGCCAGTTACCTTGCTGCTTATCGGATTGGCCAGTGTTTTTGCGATCATCATCGCCCTTTTGCTGGCTACGCTTGCGGCTACGAATAAAGATAAGCTGCCGGACCATTTGATCCGTATTTTTCCAACAATTACTTTAGGTATGCCCGTTTTTTGGGTTGGTTTGCTTCTAATTTTACTGTTTAGCGTCAGGTTGGGTTGGTTTCCCGTCGGAGGGGTCAAAGAAGGCTGGGTCGGTACCGTGCATAGCCTCGCGCTTCCGGCGATCACCGTAGCTTTTTCGCAAATTCCCACCCTGGTTCGTTCGTTACGAGCTCAAATGCTGGATGTATTGGAATCCGATTTCGTGGTCACGTTGAAGGCGGCCCGTATTCCAAGAGCGATCATTCTGTTCAAGCATGTGATGCGGAATGCGGCGCTTCCTACGCTGATGCTGTTCGGGGTAAATCTGTCGTACCTGATCGGAGGTACCTTAGTCGTTGAACAAGTATTCGGCATCAAGGGAATCGGCAGCTTGCTGTTCTCCTCCATTGCCAAGCGGGATTTCCCGGTCATCCAAGGAATAGCGCTTTATTGTGCGATCTCTGTCGTGATCATCAGCCTCCTCGTTGAAATCATTTCCTGGTGGCTTGATCCCAGAACGAAAGGAAAATCATGAAACAGATGAGAATAGACCCCAGGTTGAATAGATACGGGAATAGGACAAGTATTTTCGGCAGAATTTGGAGCACTCCGACCCTGCTGGTGGGAACCTTTATGTTTGCGGTGCTTGTCCTCCTGGCCGTATTCATTCCGTTTATAAGTCCTTATCAGCCTTCCGAGCAAAACCTGAGCGCTTTTTTGCAGCCCCCGTCCGCCAAACATTGGATGGGGACGGACCAATTGGGACGCGATCTGTTTACGAGACTGATTTATGCGGCCCGGACGGATTTGAAAATCATGGTTCTGGCCGAGATCATTCCGTTTTGTACCGGCCTATTTCTGGGCATGGTTGCCGGGTATTACGGGAAATGGCTTGATACCGTCATTACGCTGCTCACGGATACGTTTATCGCGTTTCCGTTTTATTTGATCGTTATCATCGTTGCTTTTGCCAGCGGGGCAGGGGAACGCGGCATTTATATCACTTTTATACTCGTAGGCTGGATCGTGTTTGCCCGGGTAACTCGCGGGCTTACCGCCTCGTTTCGCCAGCAGGAATGGGTAGCGTCCGCTCAAACGCTGGGGCTGCCCGGCATAAGAATTATTTTGCGCCATATTCTGCCGAATGTATTGCCGCAAGCGATCGTGGTCCTCATGACCGATATGGTCGGGCTGCTGGTAGCGATTGTGACGCTAGGGTATCTTGGCATCGGGATTACGCCGCCAACGCCGGATTGGGGAACGATGATTTCCGACGGGCAGTCTTTTATCACCACGGCCTGGTGGCTCTCTGCAGTTCCGGGTTTCGCGGTGGTGTATACGGGAATTGCGTTGTCCCTTGTAGGTGACGGTTTGGCGGATCTATGGAGGAAAAAATAATGTCTTACAATATCATTCTGGAAGTAGAGGATCTGTCGCTGGAGACAAAGCAGCATCATAGATTGGTGAACCGGGTCAGCTTTGCGCTGGGCAAAGGCGAGACTATAGGCTTGGTGGGCGAATCGGGATCCGGGAAATCGTTGACACTGCGTGCGATTCTCGGACTTCTTCCGCGCGGTGTGGAGAAAGTGGACGGAACTATCAAAAGCGATGAGCGCACCGCCATGGTCTTTCAGGATCCCCGAGGGGCGCTCGACCCGCTTTGTCCGGTCGTGAAGCAGCTTTCTGAAGTTGTACGTTTCAGGCAACAGGTAAGCAAAAAAGCGGCTCGCGAAATTGCGCTTGAGCTGCTCGAAAGGCTCGGGCTGCCGGATTCTCTAAAGACGGCCGACCGGTATCCGAGCCAGCTTTCGGGCGGACAATGCCAGCGCGTGGTCATCGCGATTGCACTGGCATGTAAGCCGAGCATTCTGCTCTGCGACGAGCCTACGACGGCGCTTGACGTCACCGTTCAGAAACAAATCATAGAGACGATTTCAGCTTTGCAAAAGGAACTGGGCTTTGCCATGGTATTTGTTACGCATAACCTTGCGGTAGCTGCGGCCATGTGTTCCAAACTGTGCGTGATGAAGAACGGGGAGATTGTGGAACAGGGAGATACCCTTGACCTTCTGCAAAACCCGCAGGATCCCTATACGCAAATGTTGATCAACTCGGTGCTTCCCGTGCCGGAGCTGGAAGGGAGCGAGCGGATATGGAATTAGCTCTCCAGGTGAAAAATGTTTCAGTCCATTATGGCGGGTTTACAGCCCTGGATGATATCAGTTTGGATTTGCAGCAGCATAAAGTGCTGGGGCTTGTCGGAGAGTCGGGCTCGGGCAAATCCACGCTCGCCCGGGTGATTGCCGGGTTAATCACACCCGATGGCGGCGAGATTACTCTGAATTCGCAGCCCTTGCTCAAGAAGAGAAGCCGCGCTCAGCGCAAACAAATTCAGATGATCTTCCAGAACCCGGATGCTTCACTGAATCCAAAGCATTCGGTCCGGCAAATTCTGTCCGAGGCGTTATTGTTTCACCGAATCGTGGACCGCGCCCAGGTCGAAAAGAGATGCAAAGAGCTTCTGGCCAAGGTTCATATTGAAGAAAGCGGGTTGGACCGGTTTCCCCATGAATTTTCCGGTGGCCAGCGACAACGGATTGCGATCGCTCGCGCTTTGAGCGTGGAGCCGAGCCTGCTGATTGCGGACGAACCGACAAGTGCCCTCGATGTCTCGGTGCAACGAAGCGTACTGGAGCTGTTCGGCAAGCTTAAGGAGGAATTGAATCTGACCATGCTGTTCATTTCCCATGACTTGGGAGTCATCCATGAGATTAGCGATACGGTTGCGGTAATGCGTCAGGGACGGCTGGTGGAGCTGAATCCCAAGGACCGGTTCTTCGCCAACCCTGAATCGGAATATAGTCTCGAACTATTATCTGCAGTGCCGAGAATGCCGAAACCAAGCACTCCAGGAGGTTTAACAACATGAGCCAACAATATGCGGGATATGTACCGTTGTCCTTATCCGAATATGAAATACTTAACGTTTTGTTTTCCCGGCTGTTGTCCACAAAGCATGCTCCGGTAATCATTCCCGGGGAGGCGATCCTGGGCATAGAAGCGGTGGCTGCCGGGATCTCGGCTCCGGGCCGTACGATTTTGAATGTAGTGACGGGGCCTTACGGTAGCTTGTTCGGGACATGGCTGGAACGCGGCGGAGCAACGGTCGCCGAAGTGAGAGTCCCTTTTGATGAAGTGGTGACGGTAAAAGAAATTCATGAAGCAATCGACCGGTTCCGTCCGGTCGCGATTTCTTTTGTCCATGCGGAAGTGGTTACGGGGGGATCCAATCCGGCCCGGGAGATCTTAAAGCTTGCCCGGGACTATGATCTCGTAACGGTGATGGACTCGGTTTCGGCTGTCGGGGGAGAGAGCCTGCCGGTGGATGAATGGACAGCCGATTTCGTAGCGATCGGTGCGCAAAAGGCGTTGGCCGGTCCCAATGGCGTTAGCGCCGTAAGCGTCTCCCCGCGAGGCTGGGAGTTTCTTGAATCCAACAAGAACGCGCCGCGCAACTCCATCCTGTCTTTACTGGATTTGAAGCCGGTCAAAGACGGTGCGGCACCGCTTCGAGTTCCTCCCAACATCCCTGCCCTGGAGGCCAGAGCTTTGACTGCTGCTTTGTTGCTTGTCGAAGAGGAGGGGCTGGAACAGGTGATCAAGCGTCATGAGCTTGCCGCGGCATCAACCCTGGAAGGTATTAAGGCATTGGGAATCGAGCCTTGGCAAAAGAATAGCAGACATTATTCAACGCTTACTACGACGGTAAGAATCTCCGGGGATAAAAGCTTGCTGATCGACCGTCCTATCGGGATCGTAGCTCCTGGAGACGGCGAATTATTCGGGCAACTGCTGCGAATTAACCACTTCGGGGCGAACGCTTGCCGCCGGAGCGTTGAAGAGGCTATCAAGACACTTGCGCAGTTGTTAAACCGGGAGCCGGATCAGGCGATTGAAGCGATTTTGCAGGTTTGGGGGGAGAAGCATGAACAATAATAGTTCCCAAGCTCAATCATTTAATCGAGTTTATATTGCGGGTATTCAGGGAAGACGCTTCGATATTTCTATCCGGGACGGACGGTTCCATTCGATTGCCGAATCGGGTCCGGTTCCTGACGAGGGAGCCGTTCCAGCCCAAGACTTGTGGATTAGCCCGGGAATCATCGATCTCCATACCCATTTGGCATGGACCGATTTCGATCATGCCGATCAATTGAAACGCGGCGGTCAGGAAATCGAAGAGATGCAGGCTCGAGCCTTTGAAGCTACCCTTCGCACCGGCGTGACCACGGCGAGGGATGCGGGCGGGCTGTTGCCCGGCACGGCTCAACACCTGGTTGAGACTTATCAGGTGCCGTTGCGGGTTCAAACCAGCAGTGAGATGCTTGGAGCCGCGGACGCCAAGGGTACTCACCATTTGGAGCGGCGTCTGAAGCAGATTTACGATAGCGGTGCGGGCTGGGTCAAGATTATGGCCACCGGCGGCCTTGGGGCACCGACGGAAAAGGTGCTGGATCCGGTGTTTTCGGAGGAAGAGTTCTCCTTCATTGTGTGCCATGCTCATAAACATGGCAAAAGGGTGCTGGTTCATACCTGGGGCGGTGTGACCGTGGACTGGTCCGTCGATGCCGGCGTGGAGTCGATTGAACACGGCATGTTCCTGACGGAGGACCAAGCCGGAAGACTGGCCGAATCCGGTGTAGCCTTTGTGCCGACGACGTCGATATACAGGATTGCCGCCGATCCCAAGGGTGTATTGGCTTTGAATCCGGTCATTTGTGACCGGGCCGCCCGCGCCGCCGAAGCTCATCCTAATGCGATTGCCTATGCCAGGAGAGCCGGTGTGCAAATCGGGTTCGGAACGGATTATGCGACGCCAGCGCTTCATGGCTATAATTTGCAGGAGCTCGACACCCTGATGGATTACGGATTAACCCGCGCGGAAGCCTGGCAGTCAGCCACCGGAAATGCGGCCGAAATTTTGGGTTGGGGTGGCCGATTGGGACGCATTGCTGAAGGATATATAGCGGATGCCGTAATTTTCGATGCGGATCCGTTTTTGGCGGATAATGCAAATAGCCTTCGTAAACATATCGTTACCGTCCTTACCGGATCAAAGGAGTAGTATATAAGATGAATAAAGAATGAGATGCAGGCAAGGGAGTAAAATGATTCCGAAGAAAACGACATGGTCGCATTTGGTTCCGGATTTCAACCGATTCAGATTCTATAAGATCATGAAATCTGGAACCAACAGCGATCGCAGGAACATTTTACGTACTTGCCACACATCCATTTCAATAGTTCATCTTATATCGCAAGATTTACAGATGGAATTGGGGAAAATAGGTTAAGCATGAGAGCCGGACTGTTAAATCAGCCCTGGCTCTTTTTGCATTGAGCATGGGAGTGACTCTGCACAGCTTCAAGCTATTGACTTGGAGTGCACTCTAAGTTGTACATTAGTTGCATTAGAAGGATTTGGAAAGGAGATCCATAGATGACGGATAAGGATTTGACGATTCAACAGGTCGCAGGCCTGACGGGATTGAGTGTGCATACGCTTCGCTATTATGAAAAAATCGGACTGATGGATCCGATCCGACGGGCGAAAAACGGACATCGAGCCTATCATATGGACGATATGGAATGGATCCGGTTGATCGTTCGTTTACGCTCCACCGGAATGCCGATCGTAGAAATGCAGCGCTTTGCGGATATGATGCGGATGGGGGATGCGGGTATTAGCCGGCGGAGAGCGCTCCTTGAGGAGCACGAACAAAAGCTGATGTTACAGGCGAAGGAACTGGAGGATACGCTGGTGGTTTTGCGTGACAAGATCGCTTATTACCGGGCTTGGGAAAGCGGAGAACATTCGGGTTAGAGTCGGTGTTTTCTGGACTATCTGACGGACCGGATTCAAATTTAATGTTAAGGGGATGTTTTCAGTGCAGCAGATGAAATTAGGTGCCACAAGTCTAAGAGTCAGTGCATTGGCTTTAGGATGTTTAAATTTCGGATCCCGGACTAGTCAGCGCGACTCTTATCGTCTGTTGGATCAATATGTGGATGCGGGAGGGTCTTTCCTGGACACGGCGAACAATTACGCTTTTTGGAATGAAGGATGTATAGGCGGGGAAAGCGAGTTGTTATTGAGCCGATGGATGAAAGAACGCGGCAACCGTGATCAAATGTTTATAGCGACGAAGACGGGAGCCAAGCCTGCGTATCCCGGAGCGGTGTTCGAGAATATGGAAGGTTTGGGCCGGAAGGCGATTGAAGCCGCCATCGATGAAAGCCTGCGGCGGCTTGGCACGGATTATGTGGATTTGTATTACGCTCACATTGACGATACATCCACCCCGCTCGAAGAGACGCTTGAGGCTTTGGACGAACTTGTTCGGAAGGGAAAGGTAAGGGCGATCGGCTGCAGTAACTACTCTCTCTCACGGTTGAAAGAGGCTCAAAGAATCAGCGAAGCGGGGAATTTGACCCCATACTCCTGTGTTCAGCAGCGCTATACCTATCTGCAGCCTCGACGCGATGCCGATTTCGGCATTCAAGTCAGCGCCGACGAGGAACTGCTGACTTATTGCCGGAACCGGGGCGATCTTTCCCTCTTGGCGTATTCCCCATTGCTAAACGGCGCGTATACGAGGAAAGATGTGTCCATCCCGGAATCGTATGGAGGATCGGAATCGTTATCCAGATTACAGATGTTAAAAGAGGTCGCCGCCGAAACCGGAGGGACGATGAATCAAATCGTTCTGGCCTGGATGTTGCATAGCGATCCGGCAGTAATTCCGGTCATTGCGGCCAGCACTCCGGAGCAGCTCGGAGAGAATTTGGGCTCACTGGATATCAAGTTGAGCAGGGAACAGTTAGAACGATTAAATCAAGCCTAAACAGAGATATTTTTTACGTTGTCATTTTCCCGTTTCCTCATTATAGTTAGTTTATTGCGCTTACATAGATTCGGCACCTTAGATGAGGGCCATGGGGAGAGAGAACATGATTTACGGGTTTTTGTTGTTATTGGTAGCTTGTTTTTTTCAAGGAAGCTTCGGGCTCGGGATGAAGAAATATCAGCCTTTTTCCTGGGAAGCGTTTTGGGTGGTCTTCTCGGTCATCGGTATTTTGCTGATTCCGATCGGTTGGACATGGCTGGAAGTGCCGGAATTTATGACATATGTGCGGGAGACTCCGCCGCAAGTTCTGTGGTTGGCTTCATTTTGCGGTCTGCTGTGGGGGATCAGCTCGATCCTGTTTGGCAAAGCGGTGGACTCGATCGGGGTATCTCTCACCTATGGCGTGAATATGGGGATATCCGCTTCGGCGGGCTCGTTAATTCCTTTGCTTATCTTCGGAAATATTCCGGTAGCCCGTTCCTTTATTCTGCTGCTGGCCGGAATGATGATCATGCTGGTCGGGGTGGTTGTCATTACGAAGGCGGGGCTTGATAAAGAAAAAAGCCTCAAGAAGCAATTGCAGCAGGGACAAAAGAGTGGAGCCAAAGCAAGTGATAAGCCGTTGTCCAAGGGACTGATTATGGCTTCCATTGCCGGGTTGGGTTCGGCAGCGATGAACATCGGGTTTTCTTACGCCAACCAGACACTGGACATTGCGGCCGGGCACGGCGTATCCGAGATGAGCGCCAGCCTGATTCCCTGGGTAATTACGTTGTCCGGCGGTTTCGTAGCCAATTTCGTATATGCGTTTATTATGCTGATCAAAAACCGGACCTACCGCGATTATATTGCACCGGGGTCGGGCAAGGCTTATGCCAAAGCGATCGTTACCTCTTTTGTGTGGTTTTTTGCCCTTGGATTTTATGCAAAAGCTACGGTGATGCTTGGGCCGATCGGCTCCAGCGTCGGTTGGCTGGCCTTTAACGGTCTGGCTTTGATCGTTAGCAATGCATGGGGGCTCAAAGACGGGGAGTGGAAGGGATTTGCCAAGCCGAAAAAACTGTTGTTGGCGGGTAACGTGATCCTGATCGCTTCCTGGATCGTGGTGGGCATCGCCAATGGATTGGCATAACTCGAGCTTCGGAGATTAGAATGCAAAATGACGATGCAGGGATTATTCCACAGCATCGTCATTTTTTTATTGCTCATAAGTCTTATCCAATATCATCCTTGCGCCGAAGTGCCCGGCTTCTGATTTGATTTGGAGGCGGTGTGGCTGTCCCGGTATTGGCCTGGCGTCATGCCTTCCTGTTTGCGGAAGGAACGGATAAAGTTCTGCGAGTTGTTGTACCGCAATTTCGCCGCGATATCCTTAATCGGCATATCGGTCTCTTCCAACCACTTTTTGGCCATTTTGAACCGGTACATCGTGAGGTATTCGCTGAAATAATACTGGGTCTCCTTCTTAAAAATGCTGCTGATATAGTTGGCGTTGTAATGCAAGCGGGATGCGCATTCCTCGAGTGTCAGGTCGGTATCGTAACCATGCTGCACCAGATCGATGATTTTCTCGGAAATGTTATGGTATTGCGCGTTTTGCCTGCTGTTGAATATTTTGATCATCGGGTAAATAACCATGCTCCAGAACCAGTCTTCGATCTCCGCGACGGTATGAAGCTCCAACAGCTCTTCATATAAAGATCCGTTCGCATGGTAAATTTGATTCATGCTGATCCCCGATTCCTGCATCATAATCAGTAAATTGTTCAGCAGGCGTGTCAGCGGAATTTGATATTCCTGCGGCGTAAGCTCCTGGGCAAAGATCGTAGTAAAGAGTTGGGATACCAGTTCTTTCGCTTTTTCGGTTTCCGCCAGTTTGATGGCGTCCATTAGATCGTTCTCTTTATGACTCGGATAATTCAAATTCAGATAGTGCTTGCCGGAGTTTATGTTCTCGTATTGGATGATGACGCCCTTGCCGAGCTTGATCCGGTATTTCAACGCTTCAAGACCTTCCCTGTAAGCGATCGATATCTTATGTAAGGATTGGAATGGAAGGCTTAGACCGATGCTGACCTGAAGCTTCAGGCAGCGGTTGATTTCCTGTTGCAGCATCTCCGTCAAAGAATACAAGCGCTGGTGAAAAGCCACGGCATCGTCATCTTCGCTTCCGAGCAATACGACAATGACCTGGTCCATAATGACGGGGGCCAGACGGTGATCGGGCTCGACCAGTTCTTCGATCATATTGTGGGCGGCAAACAGCAACAGATTCAAATCCTTCTTCTCATAGTCGGTGTCGTCGGAGAAATCGATGGCCAAAGTAATGACTGCCATGGTGTTCCATTTTTCGATCTGATTCCGGTAACCGAATTGCTCCAAATTTTCGAGCAGCTCGCGCTTTCTGTAATTTCCCTGAAAAGCCTGGATCAGCGAAAAAGTGCGGACCTGCCGGATATGCTGGCGGATTTCTTTTTCAAGCTGAGATTTGGATTGGAACAGATGATGCATCTGTTCTCCGATCATTTGAAATTCGCTCACATGTCTTGATTTGAAGTCGGTCTTGCGCTGCCCGATCTGGTTCAGCAGTCTTTCAATCGGGGTGTACATCCGCCGGGAACCGATCCAGGCCAGCAGAATAGAGAGCACCAGCATCAGCAGGCAGACCATCGCGGTATAAATACCGATCTTATTGGATTCCTTCGTCAGGCTGTCGATGGAAGTCACGGATAAATACACCCAACCGTTCAACTGGGAACGTAAATAGGTGACCGAATAATCCTCTTTATTCATCTGTGTCTCGAATTGTCCGGAGGGCCTTGCATCATCGGAAATCAGGGAGACTCCCGAAAATCCGCTCTCCTCGATAGGCTTGCCGATCAGCTCAAGATCAGGATGAAGCAGGATGCGGTTCTTCTCGTCAATGACGATGATGTTATCCAGCGGCGGGGCATCCGAATTAATTACGTCCTGCAGACTGCAGGCGGGAATATTGGCCATGGCGAGTCCGTATTTATGGAGCTTGGAGGTCGGCAGCTTCTTTATAAGACTGATACTGTAGCTGCACTTTGCGCCATTCATGCTTTCCTCGCTGTAAAACCATGAAGAAGGGTTTAAAACCCATGAGGTGTTGTCGGAAATATTAAGCAAATTGGTCAGCTGCGCATGATCCTTGTATTCATTCAGCCTGTACAGTCCCGAATTTTTGACCATCCAGTTCTGCTGCTGGTTGAGCAAGATGACGTCCTCCAGTTTTGTATCGAAAGACTGCATGTTGCGGATTTCGTTTCTCAATTCATTATATAAAATGAAATCGTTTTCATTTAAAGGGCTGTTAAGGGCTCTTTTTAACACGCTGGAGTTGACGACCTGGTTTAATGTTTGATTGACAGTGGTCAGCTTTCGCTCTACATTTGTATTGATTTGTGAGATCAGTTCCATTTTATTTTGATTTACGTTTTTTTGGATTTCTCTGGATGAGGTCAGATACGAAAAGGAACCGATGAACAGCACGGGGAGCGTGCTGATGACAAAGGTAAATATGGTTAGTTTGCTTAAGAAGCTTAATGGTCTCAATGATCTCAGCACCTTACCTTTTGTAAAAGTAATCATCTTATCTTAGTGTATTCAACTTGTCAGATAATAACAATAATCATCTTCCCGCGCGATAATCATTTCATCGACTCATGGCTTTAGATGGTTAATTCTTCCGATAACTGAATGTATGATGGAGAGAACAAGAATTGTAGGAGGAACGTAAGCATGTCCAGAGCATCCAAGGGAATAAGGGCTCTTCATTATTGCTGTATTCTGATCCTTGTTTCATTCGCCCCACTAAGCGCCTGCAGCAGCCGCGATACACTCCATACCGGTTCCGGCGAACCGCGTCCGTACATCACCATTCTGGCGCCGCTTCATTTTCCTCAGCAGCCTTCCAAGAAAATTATGAGCGAGATCGAAAGCTTGACCGGGGTGCAGCTTGATATCCGTTGGGTTCCCGAGGGCGTTTATACCGATAAAATGAACACCGGATTGACGACCAATTCCTTGGCGAAGGTCACGTTCGTGAAATTTTCAGACTACAATCTGGTGAAGAACGCGATTCGTTCGGATGCTTTTTGGGAAATCGGTCCTTATCTCCAGAATTACGGCAATTTAAAAGGCCTGGACAACTCCATTCTTGACCAGACCGCGGTTGACGGCAAAATCTACGGATTATATACCGAACGGCCCTCTTCCAGGCAGGGCGTAATTATTCGCAAGGATTGGCTGGATCACCTTCAATTAAAAGAACCGGGTACTCTGGAAGAGCTGTACGAGGTGATGAGGCAATTTACTTATCAAGATCCTGACGGAAACGGAAAGCAGGACACGATCGGAGTCGTGGACCGCAATGATCTCGTGTACGGAGTATTCAAGACGCTGAGTTCTTATTTTGGAACCCCGAACAATTGGAAGATTGAGAATAACCGGCTGATTCCCGACTTTATGACGGATGAATACATAGACACGATGAATTTTATGAGAAAATTGTACGTCGAAGGGATCATTAACAAGGATTTTGCGCTAACGAGCAAGGAAATCCAGCGGGACAGGTTTATTCATGGCGAGGCGGGAGTGTATATCGGCAGTATGACCGACGTTCAACGGCTATCGATTGAAGCCCAGGCGTTAAACCCGAAGGCCGAATTTACGCTGGTCAACCGCATTCAAGGTCCTGAAGGCTTCAAGGTATGGTCGATCCCGAACTATAATGGACTGTTCCTTTTCTCCAAGAAGGCGATTCCGACGGAGCAGGAACTGAAGCAGGTACTTGGTTTTTTTGACCGGACGATGGATAAAGATGTCGCCAATCTAATGATGTACGGGGTTGAAGGAAGACATTACGAGCTCGCAAACGGAAAAGTCATCCTTCCGGAAGAGACTTCACAGCTGCGGGTGAATGAAGTGAACCCGTTATACTCCCTTATGATCGCGGATATTGGAAATACAAACATTATGCAAGTGGCCCAAAAAGAGCAGTTGACCGATCTGGCTGATCAATTGAGCAAGGACAATGAGCAATTCGTGGTTGACGACCCTACGGTACAGCTCAGTTCCCCGACATTTGACGAGAAGAATGTAGAGCTGTCTTCTATGATTGCCGATGCCACATATAACTACATCCTGGGTAAAATCGATACCGATGGCTTCAAGGATGTGATTGAGCGTTGGAAGAACAGCGGCGGGGATCAGATTATGGAGGAATATAATGAAGCGCTGGCAAGTGAACATTGATTGATGAGTTTAACGGAATGGAATCCGTCGTGCAGATGCACGGCGGATTTTTTGCATTCCGAGAGATTATCACGATAATCATTTATCCAGATTGCTGAACTGAAGGGCGTTTATGAGTAAATGATTGTATTCGTAATCCGGCGGAGCAGGTAGTGTGGACCTTGTAATCAATCCAAGTCAAATGGAGGTCAAAATGGTATGAAGAAACGATCTTTCACCATCTTGCTGACTGCGCTGCTCACATTCAGTGTTATGCTCGCCGGCTGCTCGGGCGGTAACAACAGCAATAAAGCGACAGGCGATCCTGCTCCTACTCAAACGGCTAAAGCGGAGGACAAAACTCCAGCTGCGGAAGAACCGACCGCAATTACGATCATGCTTCCATTGAATACGTCGGAAACACCGCCGGACACGATCAAGAAGGAAATCGAGAAATTGACGAACACGAAATTGACTTATCAATTTTTCCCTGCGGATTCTTATGAAGAAAAGCTGAATACCGCATTTGCCACCGGATCTTTGCCTCAGGTCACCTATTTAAAAAATCAGAGCACCTTCGTGCAGATGAAAGAGGCGATCAAGGACGGCCAATTTTGGGAGATCGGACCCTACTTAAGCGAGTATCCGAACCTGAACAAGCTGAAGCCTGAAATTTTAAACAATACCAAGGTGGAAGGCAAGCCGTACTCGCTATACATCGGCAGACCGCTCGCCCGCCAAGGCATGATTTACCGCAAAGATTGGGCGGACAAATTGGGGTTGAAAGCGCCGGCCAATGTGGATGAATTGTTTGCGATGGCAAAAGCGTTCACCGAACAGGATCCGGACGGGAACGGACAGAAGGACACAACGGGAATTGCCGACCGGAATGAATTGGTATACGGCGCTTTCAAAACTGTATCCTCGTGGTTCGGCACGCCGAACACCTGGGGAACCAAGGATGGGCAGTTGCAGCCGGAGTTCACGTTCCCGCAGTATATCGATACGATGGATTTCTTTAAAGAGCTGCGCAGCGGGGGTTACATGAACCAGGATTTCGCGGCTACGAGCAAGACGGATGCCGTAAATATGTTTACCAGCGGCAAGGCCGGGATGTATATCGGCGGTTCCATGCAGGATATCGATTCGCTGAATAAGGACTTGATCAAAAACTTCCCGGACGCCGTTCTGGATACGCACAGTATGGTTGCCGGACCGGACGGGAAGTTTGCCCAATGGATGATTCCGGGATACAACAATCTCGTCTTGTTCCCGAAATCCGCGGTGAAGGACGAAGCCGAACTGAAGAAAATTCTTGCCTTCTTTGACAAGATGATGACTCCGGAACTGGCCAATATGATGTTCTGGGGCATTGAGGGTACGCACTACACGGTAGTAGAAGGAAAGGCGAAGGTTGGGGACAACAAGGAATTGATCGAGCGCGAAGTGAAGCCGTTCAAAGACAGCGTCATCGGCGAGTCCGAGACAAACGGCATGTACGAGAGTTACAACACGCTGCCCGGCAGAATTCATGCCGAAGAGCTGCTCAAGGAAAATGTGAAGGTAGGCGTTCCTGATCCGACGGCCGCTTTGGACTCGGCGACTTATACGGAAAAAGGCGTGGAGCTTCAACAACTCATTACGGACGCCACTTACAAGTATATGTATGGCCAGATTGACAAAGCAGCTTTCGAGAAAGCGGTTGAGGATTGGAAGAGCCGGGGCGGATCGAAAATTATCGAGGAATACAACGCCGCTGCCGCAAAGTAGCACGGTAACCGAAAAGGCTATTGGAGATGTTCATTCAATAGCCTTTTCCATTCATATTCCTTGGTTAATGGCCAGGTTTTCGCAATTTTGAAGCAGAGAGGAAGAGACTCATGCAGGAAGCCACCGCTCCGTCCAGTACAACTCCGAAATTTCAGCCTAAAAAACAGAAGCGAAACAGTGAATTAAAAAAACGGCTGTGGAGGAACAAATGGCTCTATGTCATGCTGCTGCCGGGAGTCCTTTATTTTATTATTTTCAAATATTTGCCCATGTACGGACTCGTCATCTCCTTTCAGGACTACAAGCCTTATCAAGGGATCACGGGCAGCGAATGGGTAGGCATGGAGCATTTCAAACGGCTGTTTGCCGAGCCGGAGTTCTTCAATATTCTTAAAAACACCCTGATCTTGTTCGGACTCAATCTGTTTATATATTTTCCCGTTCCGATCATCCTCGCTCTGATGTTGAATGAGCTGCGCGGCCATTTTTTCAAGAGACTGTTTCAGACGCTCGTTTATTTGCCGCACTTTATGTCCTGGGTCATCATCGTATCGATCACCTATGTCATGGTCACGATGGACGGGGGAATTATCAACGAATTACTTGTCTATTTCGGATTTAACAAAATCAATTTCCTGCTCAGTCCAGGCTGGTTCCGGCCGATGTATATCCTTCAGGTTATCTGGAGAGAAGCGGGCTGGGGGACGATTATTTATCTCGCTTCGATTGCGGCGATCGATCCGGGACTTTACGAAGCCGCTCGCATGGACGGTGCCGGTCGGCTGCGGCAAGTCTGGCATATTACACTTCCGGCCATCCGGGGCGTTATTATCACGCTGTTTATTTTGAAAATCGGTCATGTCCTGGATCTAGGATTTGAACACGTATATCTGCTGCTGAACTCGATGAACCGCGAAGTGGCGGAAATTATCGATACTTACGTGTACACCGCAGGTTTGAGGCAGGGACAATACAGCTATAGTACGGCGATCGGATTCTTTAAATCCGTGATCGGTCTGATTATGGTCATGCTGGTCAATCGAATCTCCAAGAAAATGGGAGAAGAAGGCGTTTATTGAGATTGCGGGAGGAATTGCAATGGTAGAAGACAGATCCATAAGCGGCAGAATCTATGCCGCGATCAACTTTACGCTGCTTGCCATTATCGCATTGATTACGGTGCTTCCTTTTATCCACGTCGTGGCGGGCTCGTTTACGACGAATGCGGAGCTGGCGGCCAATAAATTCGTCCTGATTCCGAAAGTTTGGAGCTTGGATGCTTACAAGTTTATTTTCTCGACAAATACGATTTTTAGAGCCATGGGTGTATCCATCGGCGTTACTCTCATCGGCACGCTGTTCAGCATGCTGGTGACCGCCCTGATGGCCTACGGCCTTTCCCGAAAAGATTTGGATGGACGTAAAGCCGTCAACTTTCTCGTTGTATTCACCATGCTGTTTAACGGCGGGCTGATTCCGACCTTTCTGGTCGTAAAGGAACTGGGACTCATCGATTCGTACGCGGCCCTGATCCTTCCGTCGGCCATCAGCGCGTTTAATATGATCATCCTCAAAAATTTTTTCCAGAACATCCCCGAAGGCCTTGAAGAGTCCGCCAAAATCGACGGCTGCAATGACTTCGGCATCCTGTTTAGGATCGTCTTGCCGCTGTCGATGCCCGCGATCGCCACGATCTCGCTGTTTTATGCGGTCACGTACTGGAATACCTATCTGACGGCGATTTTGTACCTGAACGATAGTATTAGATGGCCGATTCAGGTGCTGTTGAGACAAATCGTCGTTCTGGCCAGCGGTCTCGATCACAGCTCGACGCTGGACGGTACGGTGCCTCCGCCCGATCAGACGATCAAAATGGCTGTTATCGTCGTAGCCACCCTTCCGATTCTCATGGTTTACCCGTATTTGCAGAAGCATTTTGCCAAAGGAGCCATGCTGGGATCGATGAAGGGATAACGCGGTATGCAGCCTGCGGTATAAGGAGACTAGATACGTGAGCCTACAATTGGAAGGAGCTTAGAAATGACTATTCCTCGTCCGGGCACACCGGTGGAATGGGCCAAGAAGGCCTGCGATTCTTTAATGGACACATATGCGGCGGGCGGACTGCCCCCCGCGCACCGCTGGCACTATCATCAAGGCGTGTTTCTATGCGGGATGGAACTGTTATGGGAGGTTGTTCAGGAGGACCGTTATCTGGATTATATCCAGGAATACGTTGATGATCTGGTGGATGAACAAGGCAATTTCTATTTCGCCAGAGATGAGCTGGATGCGATTCAGGCAGGTCTTCTCCTGTTCAGGCTGTATGAGCGAAGCGGGAAATCCAAGTACCGGATCGCCGCGGATAAACTGCGGAACCTGCTCCTGACGCTCAACAAAACCTCTGAGGGCGGATATTGGCACAAGGATAAGTACCCGTATCAAATGTGGCTGGATGGGCTGTATATGGCGGGGGTATTTACACTGAAGTATGCCAATGTCTTCGGGGAAGAAGGCCTGCGCGACAATGTGCTGCTTCAGGAACAGCTTATGCGAAAGCATATGAAGGATGAAGCTACGGGTTTACTGTATCATGCCTGGGACGAAAGCCGCCGGATGCCTTGGGCGAATCCGCAGACGGGGTGCTCTCCGGAATTCTGGAGCCGCTCCTTGGGGTGGTACGGCCTCGCCTTATCCCAGTTCCTTGATCTGCTGCCAACGGACCATGCCGGACGGGAAGAGCTGGCGGGGGCGCTGCAAGACTTCGTGGGTTCGCTGGTCCGCTATCAGGATGACGCCAGCGGGCTCTGGTACCAAGTCGTCGATAAAGGAAGCCGCCCGGAAAACTGGCTCGAGACATCCGGTTCCTGCTTGTTCGTCTACACGATCGCCAAGGCGGTGAAGCTGGGAATCGCCGGGGAGGAAGCATGGACCGCCGCCAAGAAAGGGTATCAGGGTCTGGTTTCGGTGATTGAATGGGATGAACGGGGACGACTGGTTCTCCCTGACATTTGCATCGGCACATCGGCAGGCGATTACGAGAATTATGTGACCCGGCCCAAGGTGAAAAATGATTTGCACGGGGTTGGAGCTTTCGTGATGGCCTGCGTGGAAATGGAATCCTTATACAGATAGGAGGAAGAGACGGTGCAGGTGTATAACATTATTGATTTCGGTGCGCTTAAGGACAGCGGCGTCCCCGCCACGGAGGCCATCGCGGCAGCGATTGAAGCGGCGAGCTGGGCCGGGGGCGGTACAGTTTTTGTGCCGGCGGGATTTTTTTTGACAGGGTCTATCCGGATGAAAAGCCATATTGAGCTTCGGCTCGGCCCCGGAGCCGTCCTGTCATTCAGCACAAGTCCCGAGGATTATCCGGTTGTGGAATCGAGATGGGAAGGCGTAAAGCGCCCGGTCCATGCTTCTTGCATTTACGGAGAGGACCTGGAGCAGGTATCAGTGACGGGAAGCGGTTGTCTGAACGGAAACGGACAGCTTTGGTGGGAGAAGTACCGCGACCGTCCCGAGGAGCTTACATATCCGAGGCCGAAGCTGATCAGCTTTGACCGCTGCAAGCGGGTAACGATCCGGGATGTGATGCTCGTCAATTCCCCAAGCTGGACGGTGAACCCGATCGCCTGCCGCGATGTAACGATCGACAATCTTTCGATATACAATCCGCCGGATTCCCCCAATACGGACGGCATCAATCCGGAGTCGTGCAGCAATGTGAGGATCAGTAACTGCCATATCGATGTGGGGGATGATTGTATTGCGATAAAGGCGGGTACCGAGGATACTGCGGAGAGAATTCCGTGCGAAAATATTACGATTACGAACTGTACGATGATTCACGGGCACGGTGCGGTCGTACTCGGCAGCGAAATGAGCGGGGATATCCGCAATGTGACGATCAGCAATTGCGTCTTTAAGCAGACGGACCGGGGCATCCGTTTGAAGTCCCGGCGCGGGCGCGGGGGAACGGTCGAGGATATCCGGATCAGCAACATCGTGATGGAGGATGTCATTTGCCCGTTCATCATGAATCTCTATTATTTCTGCGGGCCTCGCGGCAAGGATAAGTATGTTTGGGATAAGAATCCTTATCCGGTCACGGAAGAGACCCCGCAGTTCAGACGTATTCATTTTGCCAATATTACAGCGAGGCGTGTTCATGCGGCCGCCGGGTTCATTTACGGTCTGGCGGAGCGTTACGTATCGGAGATCACGTTCGATTGCATCGACATCTCCATGGCCGAGAATGCGGTTCCCGGCCGTCCGGCGATGATGGCGGGAATACAGGACATGAATAACCGCGGCTTCTACCTGGGTAATGTGAGGGATATCCGGTTCCGGCAGGTGACGATCGAAAATCATGAAGGCCCTGCCTTTTACATCGAGAACGGCGAGCAAGTTGAGGTGGAGCAGTGCCGATCCAGGAACACGCGAAGACCCGAAAGACTGGTGGAACAGGTCACGCTCGGTCCTTTGGAACTGAGCTTTGCCGAGCAACAAGGCGAGTAAAATCATATTTCACAGTTTATCCGGAAAGGACCGTTGCGAAGAATGCTGGTAGGGAAACAATCCTTTTGCGATTATCATTCTGTTCAGGCAGCGGTTGACGCGCTGGAACGGTCTGGTTCCGCGAAACCGGAAACTTTGTTTATTTTAGCGGGCCGTTATGAGGAAGCCGTGACAATATACCGTTCCGATCTTCGCATTGTGGGGATCGGGAATGTCGAGATTACGATGAACCGTTATGCTAAAGAACGGGATGAGCATGGCGAAGAAATCGGAACCTTTGCGACTCCGACTTTATTTTTGGGAGGCAGCCGCCTTGTTCTCGACAATCTGGTGATTGTCAATACGGCAGGGCAAGGGCCGGACATCGGCCAGGCGGTCGCAGTATATGCCCATTGCGATCAAACGGTGTTCAGGAATTGTTCCTTCAAGGGACATCAGGATACCCTGTTCACGGGACCGTTACCGCCCGCTCCCCGGGAACGCCAGTCCTTCGGCGGAATTCCGCTCCGTGAGCACCATGCTCATTATCGCCAGTATTACATGAATTGTTATATTGAAGGAACAGTCGATTTTATATTTGGCGGAGCCACCGCTTATTTCGAAGGCTGCCAGATTCACAGCCTGAACCATGCAGGCGAGGGCGGAGGGTATATTACAGCAGCTTCCACCCCGAAAGGGCAAGAGCATGGCTATGTGTTTGATGCCTGTTACTTGACTGCGGAACCGGGAGTGTCGGGGGTATATCTGGGACGTCCGTGGCGGGAATTCGCCAAGACCGCATTCCTCCATTGCCGGATGGGCGGGCATATCCACCCTCTTGGTTGGGATAACTGGAACGATCCCGCCAATGAGGCCACCGTTAGCTACAAGGAATACGTACGGAAGGATGCCGCAATTGTACGACAGGAACGTGTACCGTGGGCGGAATGCTCGGAGACCGGCCACGAAGAGGAACGGTTCCGGAAGGAGATTGTATTTGCAGGAACGGATTTCTGGAAGCTTATAAACTGCGTTACAGATTCATAGTAGGAGAAGGCTTTAAATATGGGCTAGTTTCAAAAGAGATTCATTTTGCTTGTTGACTCGCTATAAAAAAGGTGATAATATATATTTCGTTGCTGCAAAACATTGCATCGGCGAAATTTGCGGTCGTGGCGGAATTGGCAGACGCGCACGGTTCAGGTCCGTGTGGGCTAACCCCCGTGGAGGTTCGAGTCCTCTCGACCGCATCCCTTCATTAAAAACAGGTTTCTGATCTGCTAATTTCAGCAGAACAGAAACCTTTTTGCTGTTTAAAATACTTAATCCGGTACCGTAAACGTTGCTGTTCTGGTTGCGTTATTCCAATCGACTTTAACCCCAAGTACTTCAGCAAGCTGTCTAATGGGTAAGAAAGTTACCCCGTTTTTTACCGTAGGCACGGCATCTTCCAAATTCACCTTCTTACCGTCAACCCACATTTCCGATTTTCCTACATGCAAAATGATGCTTTTTTGATCATGTTTTAATGTGATCTGCTGGTTCTTTTGATCCCAGTCCACTTCAAACCCGAATCCGTCGGCAAGCGCTCGAAGCGGGATCATCGTCCGCCCGTTATCACTAAACGGCTCGGCTCCGCTTCCGGCATAGACATTAAGATACTTGCCATTCAAGAGAACTAACACACGATTGTTTTTAGCTTCCTTACATGAGGAAATATCAAGGTTCACCTTTTTGCCGTCTTTAATAATTCCAAGCTCGCCGGCTTCTCCGTCACGGTTATCGTAGCACGTAAGAGCAGGCTCGACATCCGACCAAAAGAATTCTTCAGCGGCATGCGCTACATTCCCGCCGAACAGCGCAATCAGCAAACTAAAGGTAGATATTAATTTCCATCTTGTTTTAAACAAATATATCATCCCCGGATTTAATTCTTATTTGTTTTTTGAAGCTTCAAATGATAACGCTCGTTAAGTGCATCCAAGTTTTTTTGCGGGAGTTCCTCGATATATCCTTGCGGAACCGTAATTCCCTTTTCAATATGTTTTGTAACCCGGTCCACGATTTCTCCCGTGGTTAATTTCTTTGGTGCGCGGCTATCTTTTGATTTCCCTGGCACCAGATTTCCGTCTTTGTCAAAAGATTGAGTGGTTCCGTCCGGGTTTTGCACGGTAACATTGGCACCGGCAACTACTTGTTTGTCGGTTGGGATTTTGGAAGCTGATCCAGCGGCATAAGCAGCAGCTCCGCCTCCGCCAACCAAGGCGATCGCCACAACGAGCGACAACAGGAACACCGGTTTTTTCATCTTTTTCTCATTCATAAGATGGGTGAGCCTCCTTTTCATATGTTTTTTCGGGTTGCACAGACTGCTTGTGCAAATAACGTTCCTTCTCATAACCCCATATTCCAGCATAGATAATAAAGTTTCACCGTAGGTTCTTCTGCCCGCCGCATCCATGTGCCGAACGACCTGTTCATCACAGGAGAGTTCACAATACATGGAAACCTGTTTGTTCATTGCATAGGAGGCCGGATTGAACCAATGTATTGCATTTGTAGCAAAAACAATCAGCTTTACAAACAAATCTCCGCGTTTTAAGTGAACGAGCTCATGGGAGAGGATCATAGCAAGCTTGTTTTCCTCAATAGGGACATCAGGCAATACAACTATCGGATTCCACAGCCCGATAATGAACGGGGTGGGGGCATGCGGGCTTACAATTACTTGTACAGGGCATTGTACATCGTTATTGGCCCGGCTTCCTCGCAAGATGGAATGCTTAAATGCATGGTACCGTTGGATGTTTACAACTGTAAATGCAAGGGCTCCCACCACCCAAATGACCGTCGCGATGAGCGTAAATTCTTTTGAGCTGCTGATACGGATCAGATTGTCAAATAGTTGGGTGATCCATAACCGGACGTGGGCCGCAGTTTGCTCTACGGTTGAGACTTGAGCATATGTCTCCGCAATCGCTCCCGATCCCGGAATAGGGTTAGCTTCTCTATGAGCGGGGGCCATAAATGAGAGAAGTCTGCTGATGATCTCAGAACCGCCAAGCAGGAAAAATACGGGAACCAAGCCGGTGTAATAATGCCAGGACTGAGAAAAATATTTCCGCGTAACGGGAGTCAGCATATTCTGTATCATCCAGAGGATCGTACCAACAAATGACGCCAGGAGGAGGAACGTTATAAAGTCTGTCATTGTTCTTCATCCTTGCGGGCAAACCAATCCTTCAGTTCCGCAATGTCTTCCTGATTCAGTTCATCGTCATCTACCAGAGCGGCAATAAAGTTCTTTGCTTTCCCGTTGTACAGACGGCTGAGGAAGGAGCGGGTTTCGTACTTCTTGTACTCGTCAAACGTTAATGCCGGATTGTAATAATTCGTCTTGCCATTTAAAGATTTGGTTAAAAATCCTTTCTCGATCAGCCGGTTCAAAATGGTCGATAACGTGGATGTCTTCCAGTCTTTGCTTTTGAAAATATCCAGAAGCTGGTTCACCGTTACGGCAGTGGACAGGTTCCAAATCACCTCCATGACTTCCAATTCGGTCTCGGACAACCTTCCTAATTTGTTCATTGGGTGCGCACCTCAATTTCTTCTTACTGCGACAACTTGTCGTAGTTTGAATATACGACAAGTTGTCGCAGGTGTCAATGCCTTCATTTCCGGGAAGGTGACCAAGGTTCTACCCGCAACCCAAAGGGCCGGAATTTCGGATTATAGGCTCCAAATGTCGGGACCGCCGCTTGTCTTAAATTGATAATGCTATAATGGTCGCGACATAATCGGTTCAGCCGGGGAGGAGAAAAACTCATGTTTGAAAAATGTGATCGTTCGCGGGTCAAAGGCTTCTTGCGGGCGGAAGGAAAAAAGGTAGTGAACGAAGACGGCGAGGAAATCGTCCTAACAGGCTGGGGATTAGGGAACTGGCTGTTGTGCGAAGGATATATGTGGTTGTCCCACAACAGCCGGTTCGATCGCCCGCGTCGAATTGAAGCGGTGATCCGCGAACTGGCGGGAAATGAATATGCAGAATATTTTTGGAAGCGGTTTCGTGATGATTACGTTACCCGAGAGGATATCCGGCTCATGGCTGAGCAGGGATATAATTCGGTACGCATCCCGATCGGATGGCGGGTTTTGATGGAAGACGAGCCCGGCATCCATTGGAAGGAAGATGGCTTCCAATTGATCGACCGCTGTCTGGATTGGTGTGAGGAGTTTGGAATTTACGCCTTCCTGGACTTGCACGGTGCACCCGGCGGTCAGACCGGAGCGAATATCGATGATTCGGTCGATGATTTCCCCCGGCTGCTGACCGATGAGGATAGCTGGAACAAAGGGATCGAGCTATGGAAGGAGCTTGCCCGGAGGTACCGCGACCGCTGGATCGTGGGCGGCTATGATCTGCTGAACGAGCCCGTTCGCCCGGGAATTATGGAAGGAAAGCATGAGCACTATCTCGTACGAAAATTGGTGGCTTTTTATGAGGAGGCCATCGCCGCGATCCGCGAGATCGATTCCAGGCATATGCTGTCGGTGGAGGGGCATCATTGGGCCACGAATACGGCTGTATTCTATAAGCCATACGACCCTAACATGGTCATTCATTTCCACCGTTACGCCTGTATGCCCGGCAAAGAGGCGTATGACGAATATCTGGAGCTGTCCGAATCCCTGAATCAGCCGCTATGGCTGGGAGAAACGGGGGAAAACGATCTGGAATGGTTTGCCGCGATGTATCCGCTGGCCGTGTCGCTCGGGATCGGTTATAATTTATGGCCATGGAAGAAGATGGAGCGTCCGAACTCCCCTTACACCGTAAATAAGCCTGAAGGCTGGGATGAATTCCTTGCCTATACGGAAGGCGGGCCGCGGCCGGACTATGAACGGACCAAACAGATTCTGGACGGTTACCTCGAAAATATCAAGGTGGAGAACTGCACCGCTCATCCGGCGGTTACGGCTTCAGCCTTCCGGCTGCCCGGCTGCCGCGTACGTGGGACGGATTTCGACGAGCTTCCGGGTAAAGGAATATCCTTTAGCGGCAAGCGCCAGGAAGGTAATCTCTATAAGTATCGGGCCGCTACCGGCATGGGAATACTTCCGATTTCCGACGAGCCTCAAACGAAAAGGTTCGGCTTTGACAGCGGGTGGAAAAACCTCGCGCTCGAACTAACCGCGGACGAGTTCGCTACTTATAGTTTTTGCTCCATCGAACAAGATAACACGGTCACATTGGAACTGATTTGCAAAGAAGAGGCGCTGGTTACCGTATTGCAGGACGGGGTGGAGACATTTAAGGCTAAGCTGTCCCCGAGCGATGAAATATCCACGGTGGTTATTACCGAGCTGGTTCCGGCAGCCGATGCAAACATCACGGTGAAGGTTCAGAGCGGCATAATCGAACTGCACTCCTTAAGGTTTGACTAAACCTGCAAAGGTAGATGAAGATAAAAATTAGTTGACTCTTTTTATTCCGCGTGATATTTTATATCTTGTCGCTGCGGAAAACATTTCCGCGGATAACGACGCCAAGCGGTCGTGGCGGAATTGGCAGACGCGCACGGTTCAGGTCCGTGTGGGCTAACCCCCGTGGAGGTTCGAGTCCTCTCGACCGCACCATATTTTAATAAACAAAGGCTCGCATTCTGCTCTTAAGCAGGCTGCGAGCCTTTCTTGTGTTTTATGATTTTGAAGCATGAATGTCCGCATACACCCTCCAGCTGTTTATAAAGTGGCCGACGGCGAAGAGAAGCGCGGGAATAACGAACAGATAAGATTTCATCCAAAATCCGAGAAGCATGAAGTAAAGGATCGGGAACAGGGCCATCGGAATGGGAATAGGACCTAAAGGCTTATACAGCAATGCGAATGAATTTCCGCCCGCGAAATAACGGATCCAGCAAGCGTAGTAGATGAGCAGGCAGATTCCCATGAGAACAGGAATGGAATTCATGGGCTGCTCCGCGATAAGATTGCCGAACAGCAGAGGCATCGCAAAACAGGATATTTGGCCGACCCGTTCCAGAAACGTGATAATGAGAGGCGCGGGTGAAAGGGATTTGGGCATATTTTGTGGTCCGCGGAACAAAAATAGAAGATTCGGCAGCATGACCAGTAACGAGATCAGGATTCCGATGAGGTGAAGTCCCATCTTCAGCTGCTCCTTTCCATATACTACATATTCTTTAGTCATCTTATCATCATATCGAGTTTTAAAATGAGGCAAAAAAAGGAAAGTTTCCGACTCGTAATTCCATGGGATTCGGGAGCCAGTCTTTACTACGCGCATAATCGGACAGGAGATAGTCATAATAGGAAAGACGTTTGCTGGATAACTTTATGGAAAGGCGGAGGTGATACGTCGGTGACGGAATCGCTTTTTTATTTTCTGGCCTACTCGGTTAGCGGTTGGATTCTGGAAAATGTATATAGCCTGGCAACGAGGGGCGTATTCTGGAAGGAAGGATTTATGAAAGGGCCCTACAAGCCAATGTACGGTTTTGCTCCTTTACTGCTGCTTTATTTCGCTGGGGAGGATCCAAATCCGCTCCTGATGCTTGTGTTGTGTTTTGTCGTCCCGACGGCGGTTGAATATGCAAGCGGGATTCTGCTTCAAGGTCTGTTCGGACGCCAGTGGTGGGACTACTCCAATAATCGGTGGCAGCTGCAAGGGCATATTTGCCTCCGGTTTTCTCTCTACTGGGGAGTGCTGTCCCTGGGATTGATCACCTTTATACATCCTTTTATGGAAAAAGTGTATGAAGGCCTGAGTCCGGCTTGGGAAACTGCTGGTCCGTTGCTGCTGTTTCTATTTCTGGCCGATTTGGCTTGGACGAGCACGGCTCGGCGCAGGGATTGGAAGCAAAGCCTCGTTTAGAAAGAAGCTGACTATAAAAAAAGGGGAGTGTTTATGAAAGCCAGTAAAAAAAATATTGTAAAACGAATCGGCTTGCTATTGTGCTTGCTGCTATTAAACCCGATAGGCGGGATTACGAACGTTCAAGCGGACCAGTCTGTCTTATTCGCCCCTCCTGCTCCATCCACCCCATCCGCCCCACTTTCGCAAGACGGTCGTACTCAGGACCCCGTTTCGAAGAAAGATTCTGAACGACGGCTGGCGATCATTATCGATGATCTGGGCAATTCAATGGGCGGTACGGAGGAGATTCTGAATCTGCCGGTAAAAGTAACCGTCGCCGTCATGCCGTTTATGAGGTCGACGGAGCAGGATGCAAGAAGGGCGCATGAGCTCGGGCACGATGTTCTGATCCATATGCCGATGGAGCCGAAGCAGGGCAAACCTGAGTGGCTCGGGCCGGGCGCGATTCTGTCGGCTATGACGGATGAAGAGGTCCGGAAGAAGGTGGAGGAAGCCATTGACAATGTTCCTTTTGCGAAAGGAATCAATAATCATATGGGCTCCAAAATAACGGGGGATGACCGGATCATGGCGGTTATTCTTCAGGTCTGTCGGGAGCGGGGCCTGTTTTTTGTCGACAGTAAAACGAATTATTGGTCGGTTACATCGCAAATCAGCGAAAAAATGGGGATGCCGCGGCTGTCCAATGATATATTCCTCGATGACGTCCACAATACGCGCCATATTGCCGGCCAACTGCGTAAGATTCAGGATCTCTTGGATCAGAAAGGGAAATGCGTGGCAATCGGACATGTCGGGGTGAAGGGGACCATTACGGCAGCGACCCTAAAGCAGTACATTCCTGAATTTCAAGCCCGAGGAGTAAAGTTCATCGGGATTTCGGAATTAGCGAAGGAGCAAAAAGGCCCCGGAGCACCGGGGCGGGGAGTTACATCACCGTAAAATATTCGGCGATGCCTGCGTAAATCGCTTCAGCAATTTTTTGTTGACCGCGCGTGCTGATCAGCATGGCGCGGTCTTCGGCATTACTGATGAATCCGGTTTCTACGATGACGGCCGGCGAATCGACATGCTTAAGTAAATAAAACGGCTTGCCCAGTTCGGGTTGGGTGAATCTATTCAAATCATAAAGATCTTCCAATGCGTGCTGAAGAGAGCTCGCCAGCAGCGCGCTGCGCGCTTCATCCTGGTGAAGGACCAGCGGCCCCCGTTTAGCTTTGTTTCTCCCCCAGTTCACATGCAGGCTCACGACGATCGAGGAGGGCACCTGCTCGCTGAGTTCTTTGCGTTGAGCCAAATCCCTTATATGCCTTGATCGGCTGTTCAGCCAGCGGTTATCATCGCTTAGCGCATAGTCTCCGGTCCGGTTCAGGATGGTTCTGTATCCGTGGCTTCTCAGGATCATATACAACCGGCGGCTGATGGCTAAGTTGATGTCTTTTTCAAGAATATCGCCATAGGAGGTTCCCCCGTCAATGCCTCCGTGACCCGCATCGATCAAGATGACCGGCTCCGGAAAGGCGTGGCGGAATTCATTGTTCCCGTCTTCCGCAAACGCCTTAACGGGATTCCCCGCCATGGTCAAAGCCATGATCACGGAGGCGAAAAGAACCCCAACTGTTTTTATTTGCATTCATATCACCCTTTACGGCTTCATAATCTGCACTTTCTTATCCGTCCATAGCTTGAGCCGATCATAGAAAAAACATGCATTCGTGTTTGGTGTTTATGAAGCGTGATTACGGTGCACAATACGAATAGAACTTAAGTGTCAAAAGGAGGCGGCAGCATGGCCAAAGGCGATGAACTGGTAAAATATATTACGGAGCGGGTCGTGGATTATGTCGAGACGCCCAAGGAGGTGCGGCGGGAGCGTTCGAAAGGAAGGGAACCCTGGGCAAACAGGTGGTTCGGGATGATTCCGTTCTCGATATCACTCTGGATCGGGCAGATTCCGCGGAAACGTAAAAAGGACAAGAGGGCATCGCATTTGATGCAGCATACAAAAGGCAGCCGGTAGGTATAACTACATCGGCTGCCTTTTGTTATCTATTAATCCGTGTATGCGACAAATTTGCCGCTTTGTTTCAATGCGTCAAGAGCGATCCATCGCTGGGCGGTGTCAGAGCCTGTGAGCACATAAATGGCGTCTTCGCCGGAAGATTGAGACTCAGCGCTCCATTTTTGATAGCCGATGATAGGTAAAGGAATGGAATAAGTACGTTCCTGGCCGTTGGTGACAAAGACAAGGCGCTTGTAGTTAGCGAGGAGTTCCTCAAACCGGTCTGCTCCGGTCTGGATCGGTTCCCCGGCCATCCATAAGATGTTGTCGTACGGGTCAAAGAGATCGGCGTGACGGGTAGTCGCCGCTACGGCCAGCGACTTCTGGTCGCTTCCGGCTGCCGAAGAAGGCGGCACATAGCTTGCGGCCTGTTTGTTCCAGCTTTGCAGGCTCTCCGGAAGCTGTTCCCCGGTGAGGGCATCAATGAAATGGACAGGGCCGGACTTACCTGCGGCCCGGACCATCCACTCCGCCAGAACCGGCCCCGCATAAACCGGCGTGACGGTAGGGAGAGACTTTGTCTTCTTGGCTAAGCCGAGCCCGGCGAGTCCGGATTCCAGCGTCGGCTTCGCATAAAGCGAGTTTTCCCCCAAACCGTACTCGACCAGCTTATAGTCGCCATCCGGGGTAGCGGAGATAATGAGATACCCCAAGGGAGCGCTGCTCGTGGAGGTGCCGCTGCTTAATGTAACAAGCCAGCTATGCGTCCCGGGGCCAAGCGGCTCGATGATCTGCTTCGCTGCGCTCCAGCCTGTAAATGGAGCGTTTGCCGACAATTGCTTTATAGTATCGGCCGCAAACCGCCGCAGCGGCTCGGGAGCCGGCGCATCCGGGTTGACTGTCGCCGCGGCGGATGCATAGGAGATCACGGTAGGCTGGCCTGAGACTTGAAATGCCCCGAGCCAGATGATGCCCGCGCAAAGTATTATTTTGGCGAACCGGTGAGTCTTTGTAAGGTGGGTCATGTTTATATCACCTGCACTTCATTGAATTTAAGGAAGAGGCTTATGCTTCAGATGTCATGACATAGGGCTGCTTGTCCATCCATTGTAGCCAAGCAGGGCTGAAAAGGATGCTGCAATCTGTCGCGTGCACAAGCCTTCGTCAACTTCTATTTTTGAACTTTTTTAGCGAGAACGGTCAATGTCTGTACCCAGCGGCGAACGCAGGTGAAAGATGCCGCTGCCAAGGGCGGATACGACAATTCTCGGCTCGTATTGCCAGCGTATTTCTCCCCGCCTGGATTCGTACTGTTCCATGACGGCCTGTTTGCGTTCTTCATCGGGATCTTGAAGAAGATCCTTATAATATGCATCGATCAAGGCCAGCTCTTCGTTTAAGCGCTCTCGTGCTTCATCGGCCCAAGTGGTATCGCAAGCTTGCACTTTCTCGTTAATGGTTTGCTCCACCAACTGCCGTCCCTGATCCAGTGACAGGCGGGTCGGTGAAATGTGCATATTCTCCGGCATCCGGGGAACCAGGATTTTACCGTCTACTCTGGTATGAAACTCTGTGTCTATTTGCCCGGTACGCAAGGATACTCCGATAAAGTGCAGCTCCTCTCGCTTCATATCGCAGCTGAACTCAACCTTGAGGCGCACGCCGAGCCACGGCTCGTACGCCGCCGGGAGCAAGGTCGACCGCTGCCTGGGCCCGGGATCTTCAAACAGGTAGACGCTGCGTCCTCCTTGCCTCGCTGCGGCAAAGATCTGTTTGAGCCGTGGGCTGCCGAAATGCATCTCCTCCCGCTGAATCCGGCCCGGCCCGAGAATAGGGAGCGGCCGCACCGCGCCGAAATGACGGCCGAGGATCGTATCCTCTTGCGGCGACGGCTCTCGCTGCGATGATGCCTTTTGATCTTCAAGCTGTTTATGCCGCTCGGCGTCAAAAATGAAGGAGAAGGTCATCGTCTCCGGCTCGACGCCCGTTCGTTCAATAAATCCCCAATAATAAGGACGGTTCGTCAGATCCTTGTCGGCGCGGGGAGAGAGCTTCACCGTGACATGGTACGGCGACTTTTCGAGAAACTGGCACTCCGTCGTCTCCAAATACGTCAGTACATACTGGCGAATTTGATCCTGCGTCATCGTCATGCTTCATCCACCTCCAGAAGCTGCTGCAACCGGGAATTTTGTGCCGAATTCTCGCCGCTCTCATCCAGTTCGGTACGGATCGAGTGCAGCGATTGGCCCAAAGAATCGACCCGGCTGGCGATTTCGTCGTTACTGCCGGATTCCAGCAATATTTTGTAGAGGCTTTTTTCCAGGGAGTCGCTCTTCTCAAACCGCTCCAGAATGACATCGAGCTGGCCGATGACCATTTCGAACATATTGATTTTTTCATGCAAAAGATTCAGGATATGCTCTTCGATCGTTCCTTTGGTTGAAAGGTTGTAAATCTGAACGTCATTCTGCTGGCCCAGCCGGTGCACACGGCCGATCCGCTGCTCAACCCTCATCGGGTTCCACGGCAAATCAAAATTGATCATCTGATGGCAAAATTGCAGGTTGATTCCTTCCCCGCCGGCTTCGGTTGCAATCATAACCTGGGCGCGGCCGCGGAACAGATCCATCATCCAGTCTTTTTTGCCCCGGTTCATCCCTCCGCGGTAAGGCACTGCGGTCATATTCCGGTCCCGAAAATAATTCAGTAAGTATTCCTGGGTGGCGCGGTATTCGGTGAATACGATTACCTTGTCATCCATGCCGCGGATGAGCTCCATCGCTTTCTCGGCTTTGCTGTTGGCCTTAATCGTCTTGATGATGCCGACGAGGTCCCATATTTTATCGCGCAGCGGCGAATCCGGCGCCAGTTTCTTCGATAAATTGACGAGGGTCACGAACACCGCGTCCCGGCTGCTGCATACTTCCCGCTGCAAAGTAACGAGCGAGAGCATGCTGTTCAAGTCGCCGCCGGCTGCATGATATTGGTCTTTGACAAAGGAAGTGACGCCGTCGTATAATTTCATTTCTTCGGGTGAAAGCTCGACATGAATATTTTTGACGATGCGTTTGGTGAACTCCAGTTCACCGTCGCCGCGCCGGTTGCGGATCATAATTTTAGCTAGCTCGCCTTTGAGCTGGCTTTCGTTTTTTGGAATTCGTTTATCGAATACAAAGTTGGATGCAAAATCGTTTTGCCCGCCCAATTGTCCCGGTTTGAGCAGGGTAATCAGGTTAAACAGCTCGCTCAGGTCGTTCTGGACCGGGGTGGCGGTGAGAAGCAGGCAATATTTTTTTCGCAGCTTCAACATGAATTGGTAATTGGTCGTCTTCTTGTTCTTTAGCTTGTGCGCTTCGTCCACGATGACCATATCGTATTCGTTGCCGAGCAGTATCTCCTTATGCGGATCGCGCTTGGCGGTATCCATCGATGCTACGACGACGTCATTTTGCCAGGAGTATTCTTTTTTTTGGGCTACTGCCGGGATGGCGAATTTCTGATTCAGCTCCCGAACCCATTGCAGTACCAGGGATGCGGGAACAAGGATAAGAACTTTGCGGACAAGGCCGCGCACGATGTACTCTTTCAGGATCAGTCCGGCTTCAATGGTCTTGCCCAGTCCGACTTCATCGGCAAGGATGGCGCGCCCGCGCATTTCGAACAGCACCTTTCGGGCCGTCTCGGTTTGGTGCGGCAGCGGGGTGACTTGCTCTTCGGGCAGGTGCTTCAGGCACAGCATGTCTTCGAAGCTCGTAACGAGCGAAGCCGCTTCGGCCTGCCCGGCGAGGTTGAACAGCTTCCAATCGTCCCACGGGCCGCCCTTGTTCAGTTTGGCTTCCAGGTCATCGTACCAGCTGCGGTCGAATTGGACCGGAACGGCGGGGAGCTTGGCGGAATTACCGGCGGAGCCTGGGGGATGCGGATTCAAGATGTAAAACCTCCCTTGTGCGTGACGGCCTGGCGGCCATCAGCCTTTTCTTGGTGCAATATTAAGTCTCTTGCAGAGATAGGTGTAGTATGGACGAAAAAGAGTAACTTCATAACCTGTACGGAATGCAGAAGTAGGGACGTTTATACAGAGCAGAGATAGGGATGTTAGTCATAATCGGGGCGTTTAGGTCACGGAATCCCAAGGGAGCGCTTGGGGCGCGGAGTTGGAAATTTTTTCAGCGGGTTTCATAGAAGGAAGTCGAAAAAAAGAGCAATTCGGAGCAAAATGATGATCGATTGGGCTTGACCCATTTTTATGGCTAAAATTTCATCCTTCGTTGCTGTGACAACGAGATATTGTATAGTATAATGGTATTCGCACACAATATGTTGTGATTTTTACATATTATATACCGTTTCTAATGTGTGCGTTCCGGTTATAGGTTGGTAGGGAAAAGCCCAGAAATCGCGTTATTATGGCCGATTTGAGGGAGGGCCCGTCAACCGGTGACCGATATTTTTTTGTGATTTGGCTGGAAATGGCGAACACTAGGTGAAGCCGATACATTTATAGCGTGTGTTTCCGAAGCGGGTTTGATTCGAAGACTGTTTCTGAAGCCTGCGCTCAAGAAAACTTAGGCGTATGCTTCCGAAGCAAGTTTTGTTTCGAAGCTTGTTCCGAAAGCATATGCTCAACAAAACTTAAGCGTATGCTTCCGAAGCAAGTTTTGTTTTCGAAGCTTGTTCCGAAAGCATATGCTCAACAAAACTTTTAGGAGGGTGTTTTCTTTGAAAACCGAGCAAAAACAGCGCCTGGAAGGGCTAAGCGAGAAAATCTTTTTGGACCGTTATGCATGGAAAGATGCTGATCCAAGTCATGCCAAGGTCGGCGACGTGGTTCTGGTCCTGACGAAAGATGATCCGAAATTCCCGACCAAGGAAGTCGGCGAAATCGTTGCCCGCGAAGGCCGTACCGTTACGGTTAAGACACGCAAGGGCGAGTTGGTCCAGTCCGATGTAGAGAAGCTGACGCTGAATATTGAGAAAACCCCTGAAGAAATGTGGGACCGGCTCGCCGGCGCAATGGCTTCGGTAGAAGCAACACCGGAGCTGCAAGCGGAGTGGGCCGAGAAGTTCCGTTATATATTGGATGACTGGAAGCTGGTACCGGGCGGACGGATTGCAGCCGGGGCCGGGGCAAGCGATGAGCTGACCCTGTTCAACTGCTATGTCATCCCGTCGCCAAAAGACAGCCGCGGCGGCATTATGGAAACTCTGTCCGAGATGACGGAAATTATGGCTCGCGGCGGCGGTGTAGGTATTAACCTGAGCTCGCTGCGTCCGCGCCGTGCCGTGGTTAAAGGCGTAAACGGCTCGTCCAGCGGTGCCGTAAGCTGGGGCGGTCTGTTCAGCTACACGACCGGTTTGATCGAACAAGGCGGAAGCCGCCGCGGCGCGCTGATGCTGATGATCAACGATTGGCATCCGGACCTGCTTGATTTTATCACCGTCAAACAAACGATGGGCCAAGTCACCAACGCCAACCTGTCGGTTTGCGTCAGCAACGACTTCATGAAGGCCGTTAAGGAAGACCTGGATTGGGATTTGGTATTCCCGGACACGACGGAAGAGAATTACAACGAAATTTGGGACGGGGATCTCGATAAATGGAAAGCCGCAGGTCGCAGAGTGGTCCATTTTAAGACCGTCAAGGCCCGCGATGTTTGGCACACGATCATGGAATCGGCATGGAAATCGGCCGAGCCGGGCGTTGTATTCATGGAGTACTACAACCAAATGTCCAACAGCTGGTATTTTAACCCGATCATTTGTACGAATCCGTGCGGTGAGCAAGGACTGCCGGCTTGGGGCGTCTGCAATCTGTCTGCGATGAACTTGTCCAAGTTCTATGATGAAGAAAACCATGATGTGGCATGGGACGAATTGGCTACTACGACCCGTTATTCGGTCCGGTTCCTGGACAACGTCATTAACAAAACGCCATATCATTTCGAAGAAAACGAGAAAAACCAGAAGAACGAGCGCCGCGTAGGTCTCGGTACGATGGGCTTGGCCGAATTGATGATCAAACTGAACATACGTTACGGCAGTCCGGAATCGCTGGTCTTCCTTGATAAATTGTATGGATTCATCGCGAAGGAAGCTTACCTGGCTTCAGCGGATATCGCGGAAGAAAAGGGTTCGTTCCCGGCATTTGAAGCGGATAAATATTTGCAAAGCGGATTTATGAAGGTTATGACGGAAGTGTATCCTGAAGTAGGCGAAGCCGTCCGTGAAAAAGGGGTCCGCAACGTTACGATCATCACCCAGGCGCCAACCGGCAGCACTGGGACGATGGTAGGAACCTCGACAGGCATCGAGCCGTACTTTGCATTCAAATATTACCGTCAGAGCCGTCTCGGCTTCGACGAGCAATTCGTTCCGATCGCTCAAGAGTGGATCGATGCGCATCCTGGCGAATCGCTGCCTGACTATTTTATTACAGCGATGGATTTGTCGGCGGAGGATCATATCCGCGTTCAGGCTGCGATCCAGCGTTGGGTCGACAGCTCGATCTCCAAAACGGCGAACTGTCCTTCGGACTTCACGATCGAAGAGACGAAACGTCTGTACGAGCTGGCGTTCGATCTCGGCTGCAAAGGCGTAACGATCTACCGCGACGGCAGCCGCGACGTGCAAGTGCTTCAAACGGAGAAGAAGGAAGACAAAGCCGAGGCAAAAGAGACGGTATCGGCTGATAACGAAGCGGCATCGGCGGCGGAAAAGCAATCGCTTGACGGCTTGAATCAAACGCTTGCGGTCACTCCGGAAGCTGAGAAAACGCCGGTCGTCGACAAGCAGTACAAAAAACGTCCACAAGTGCTTCACGGCGCAACGTACAAAATCAATACGCCATTCGGCATGGCTTATATTACGATTAACGATCTGAACGGCATTCCGAGCGAGATCTTCCTGAATGTAGGTAAAGCCGGATCCGACGTGTTCGCCATGGCGGAAGCCTTGGGCCGCGTCTGCTCCTTGTTCCTCCGTTACGGAGATCATGGACAGAAGGTAGAGCTGCTCATCAAGCACTTGAAAGGCATCGGAGGCTCCGGCGCGATCGGCTTCGGTCCGAACCGTGTGGAATCCATTGCCGACGCGGTAGCGAAAGCACTGGAAACCCATGTGCAAAACGGTCCTTATGATGACCACGATCCGGCTCCAGTAGCTGCAACCGTAGCACATCATGATGAGCATGCAGAAGCCAGCAGTTCGGCGGGCGGCCACGACCACAACCATGGGGCTGTTGCCACTTCCCGTGACCTGTGCCCATCCTGCGGATCCGCTTCGCTGATCAACATCGAGGGCTGCAAAACCTGCAGCAACTGTGGATACAGCAAGTGCTCGTAAGCTGCGGCTTATAATGAAGAAACAGAAAAATTAAATAAACAGAGATAGATAAAACAGATAGAGAAACAAAAGTTGAGATAACGAAAAAGGTTAGAAATATGATACCGGGTTATAAAGAGAATAAGTTACTTCCAAAAGAATTGGAGACTACTGCTTTGGCAGTGGTCTCCTTTTTTGTTTTACGAAACGAAGGTGTGAGAAGGTGGAAGACAAAGGGGATCCGTGAAGCGGGTTTTGTTGAAGTAGAAAGTGAGGGGGATGCGTGGCTCAGAGTTAGAGTGCCCTATATTTCGGAATGGATTGTTCAAATTCGCAAAGTACCTGGACGGAAATGGGATGGTTCGAAAAAATGCTGGATGATCTCTGCGGATGAAAAGATTGTGATCATACTATGTTCTGTTTAAAAAGAGATTCCGGTGAAAATCAGTGATTCCAAGTTGTATAAGGAATTTCCGTTATTCAGTACTTTATGTGGACCGGAGGATTACCATGCCAAACAATTGCTGAATCAGTTATTGCTAAGAAAAGGCTACAGCATGAAGACGCGTAAAGCTTATCGTGGTCATGCAGAACGATTTTTGCGACAATCTATAGTTTCCGTTAATGAAGTGAGTCGTGAGCATTTGAATAAGTACCTATTGGAATTGATTGAGACAGGACACTCAAATTCGTATATTAATCAAGCAATAAGCGCATTGCGTTTTTTGTTTAAGAACACGCTGAAACGTTACGATCTTCCAAAACATTGGATTCGCCCAAAAGGTAACAAAACACTTCCTTCCGTGTTATCTGAACAAGAAGTATTATCCTTGCTTGATTCGCTCGCCAATCCTAAACACCGACTATTGCTCACCCTCGCCTACTCCTCCGGTCTTCGCGTAAGCGAAGTGGTCCGATTACGAAGGGAAGACCTCGATTTTTCACGTAACTTGATTCATATTCGGCAAGCCAAAGGAGGCAAAGACCGTTACACTTTGCTCTCCAATACAGTGATCGATTTATTGCAGACTTACATGATGACCCATGCGGTGATCGACTACCTTTTTCCTGGCGTACAGTCTGGTTCCCACTTGTCCGAACGGGCAGCACAAGCTGTCTTCGATCGAGCTAAACATAAGGCAGGAATTCTGAAAAAGGCATCCATCCACACTTTACGGCATTCTTTTGCAACTCATTTATTAGAAGGCGGTACGGATCTTAGGCATATCCAGGAACTCCTAGGCCATGCTGACGTAAAAACGACCCAGATCTACACCCACGTAAGCAAAAAGGACCTAGCTCATATTCGCAGTCCTCTCGATCCCATTATGGAAAACCCACCCGAACGGAAGAAGGAGTAGCGGAGTTATGCGTCTAATATACTTATCAAGGATATAAAGTGAAATCGTGGATATAGCCGAATTAGGCAGATGGGTGAATTCGGGGAAAGGGAGTTATAAGAAATCCGGGGGAAGGACATTTGTTATTGCTTAGGATATTTCAAAGAAGTAGATTTGAAGTGACATGTTACTAGGTTTTATCGAGGATGCAAATTTGAAATGACATGGTATTGAAGCGTTTCGAAGAAGTAGATTTGAAGTGACGTTTTACTTAGGCATCTCGAAGAAGTAGATTTGAAGTGACGTTTTATTGAGGTATTTCGAAGAGGTAGTTTTGAAGTGACGTTTTACTGAGGCATTTCGAAGAGGTAGATTTGAAGTGACGTTTTATTGAGGTATTTCGAAGAGGTAGATTTGAAGTGACGTTTTACTGAGGCATTTCGAGGAAGTAAATTTGAAGTGATATTTTTGCTTGGGTTTATCGGTGAAGTGAATTAAAGAATTAGTGAGAATATTCAGTGAAGCCCCGGACATCTCATAACACCACATTCCTACTGCGGGCATTCGCCCTTGATCGCCAAGGGGGATTTCAGAGAAGTCAATTCAGGCGATACATTCAACCAGCTAAGTCTGACGACCCGTTCCCTATGGTCACTTTAGCTGCTTGAACGTCAGGAATGCCAAACGTTATCGGAAAGATATGCAAATGATATTAGAAAGTATGGTGATTCAATGAAGCAGATTAAAGGAATTGTAGATAGCACTGCGATTGCTTATTTTTTGTCATACAAATGTTTAATAGATAAGCACATTGAGGTATGCGATTTTTATAGTGACTTTTATTCAGCATATTTTGTACCAGCAATTACTACAGCAGCTTTTTCGTGTGAATTAGCATTGAAAAACATCATAGAGAAAGAAATAGGTAAATCTAAATCAGGTCATGATTTAAATAAGCTATTCTCACAATTAAAACAAGATACACAAAGAATAATTATAGATCGCACTGTTAGTGCATATAACTTGAAATCAAAAATACTGAAAGTTACTAGTGTAATTTCAGAATCGGATTTTATTAATTTGCTATTGAATCATAAAGACACATTTGCTATTTGGAGATATTTCTACGAGAAAGATAAGTTATCCAGCTTAGATCTAGACTTTTTAGAAGCGTTTTTGTTCTCAGTTAACGGTGTACAAGAGGATTATAAAGATTATGTTATTCATCAATTAAATTTACGGAATCTCAAATCATAGTAAAAGATATATTGTAGTAGATTCAAAGAGGGCATATCCATCCGATAACAACATATCTATGCTGCGGGACTTTCGTCCCTTGGTCTGCCAGAGGTTTTTCGAAGAAGAGGAATCAGGCAGACAACCCTGCGAGGCTAAGTGGCTACGCCACCCGGCAGCAAGCTGCCTTAAGCCTCTCGGGTTCGTAGATACACAAACGTTATAAGAAATTGGCGCGAGATTATTTAAAACATATTTTGGAGGTTAATTCATGGAAGCTATTATTGATTTACTTAACCCATCAACTACCACAGGATCTCTGCTAATTGGTATTATTTCAGGCTTGATTTCTGGATTAATTCTGGGATTTTTTACAGGAAAGAAGTATGAATCTAATAAATTCACTACGAAAGGAAATCAAAGTCCAATAATTCATAGTTCAGATATAAAGGTGAACACACATGACAAATAAATACAGCACTTCAGGTGATCGAAGCCCAATTATGGAGAATTGTAATATTACTGTTTACAATCAGTTAAAATTTGAAACTGTTATTGCAAGAAAAAATGAGTTGTATATTCCTTTAATTGAAGAAAGTTTTAAGTTGATTGACAAATGTAAGAGTGGGGACTTATTTTCCAGATTAGAGATTTCATTTATGAAAGAAATATTGCAGAAGCAGTACAAATATAGAGTAGACGATATACTATTATCTAAATTGAATGATATAGATAGTCTAGTAAATTCGTTTAATAAAATCGATGTAATTAATATTTGTGGCAATATCGTTGTAGATTTATTTACTAAGGGTTTTATTCAACTATACGGTGACATTATAGATGGTGAAGCTCCGATTTATTACGATGGAGAAATTGTTCATTATGAAACTGTATTTCCAGAAGAATATGAGAACATCAGGATGATAGCATACGATAAAAGATTAGTTATGGGTGTAGTGCAGCAATCAGATGACTATGTCATATACGAGGATGAATTTTATAACAGGTCGTTGGTGACAATGTTAGAATTTGCTTTGGCTGATAGAAATAAGAGATATAGTTCTAGTAGAACTCCAATAATTGATTGGGCGGGAGCACCCGAATATTACATAGCGTCATTATGTAACTTTGATGAAGAATATTCAAAAAACAAAGAAATAATCAAAAAAAGAGATATTCTTAAGGATATTTCTGTTTTATGTAAAGACATATCATCCTTAATTGATCAAAAACTTAAAGACATATTTGAAAGATATGAGAAGGAATAAGGGATTTGGTTGTATTTCATAGAAGGCGCCAACATCTTATAACACTGTATTCACGCGGCGGGCCTACCGGCCCTAGGTCCGCAGTGGCATTTCGGGGAAGTGAAAGCAGCGGACAACCCTGCACTGGCAAAGTTCGTCGGACCCGGGGCTCTGCCCCTTAAGCCAGTGAGGGTTCGTGAATACAAGAACGTTAACTGAAATCATTGCGGACAAAGACAGAAGAAGAAAAACAAGAAAGAGAAAACGATGGAGTGATCATTATGGCCTTCGATGCTTTTACTAAGAAAAGACTTAAAAAAATATTAAATAACTACATAGAACAGAAGATCCCCGAACATCTGAAAACAGAATATAAGATATTGTATAAGTTTCGAGGTGAAACAATTACTCTTTCACAAGATAGACCTTCATATAGACCTGGGCATCGAGTCGAATTGTCGGTTGCTCAATTCAGATATGTATATAGCAAATGGGAAGTATATTGGAAAGACAGTAGGGATAAGTGGCATTTCGTAGAAGACATTAAACCGATAGATGACTTTGCAAAACAGTTGAATACTATTGATAGAAATGAATATGGATATCTGTGGATGTAGCTCGAAGAGGGCAATGACATCAGTTAACACAGTATTCACGCGGCGGGGCTATCGCCCCTTGGTCCGCTCGAGGATTTTCGAGGGAGTGGGATCAGGCGGACAACCCTGCACTGGCTAAGTCTTCGACACGGCGGACCGATCGCTGCGCTTAATCGGTCGGCAGCTTAAGTCAGTGAGGGTTCCTGAATACGACAACGTTATCTGAAACTTCCGCTTGGGATGAGAGAGGGTAAATCAATGAAGATCACATATAGTGAATGCAAAGAGATTTCTAGAGAACAGCTACAAAACTTGTTTAAATCTCTCGATTGGAAATCAGGCGACTTTCCAGATGAATTACAAGAAGTAATGAAGAATTCACACTCTGTGGTAACGGCTTGGTACCAAGGTGAATTAATTGGATTGGTGAACGCATTATCTGACGGCGTGATGACAGTTTATTTTCATTACATGCTTGTACATCCAAATTATCAGAATAAGGGCATAGGTAAGAACATATTAGAAATGATTTTAAGTAGATATGAAGGCTACAAGAATAAATTGCTAATTTCTTACGAGAATGCTGAATCATTTTATAGGAAAGCTGGATTTAAACCTGAAGAAGGAACGATTGCAATGTTTATAACTGACATGGTCTAATTCAAAAGCGGTGTGTGAGTAATTCGAGGATGGCGGAAGCATCCGATAACAATATGTTCACGCATCGGGGCATACGCCCCTCGGTCCCAGAAGATAAGTCGAAGAAGTGATTGCTTGGCCACATCCGCACCGACTAACTGCGCAAGCGCAGCCGCCCTACGGGCTTAAGTCGGTGGGACGTCGTGAACACGGAAACGTTAGGCGAAATACTTGAGGATACGAATTAAAAGCAAATACACAGGAGTTGAATAAATGATCGAAACCGAGAGGCTTGTTTTTCGAAAGTATACTACTAATGATTTGGCTTTGCTTTTTGGTATGACTAACGATCCGGATGTTATGAGATATATAAGACATGGTAGGCCTTGGACTAAGGAGGAGACAATTGAAAGTTTGAATCGTTTTATAGGTTGGAATGAAGACGGAATTGGCTTGCAGCTCGCATTCAGCAAGGAAGATGGAAAATTAATTGGACATTCTGGACTTATCCCCCAAACCGTAGAAGGAAACCAGGAAATTGAAGTTGGTTACTGGGTGATTAAGGAAGCATGGGGTAAGGGATATGGATTTGAACAAGCAAAAGCTTGGAAAGAATATGGATTAAGCCAATTGGGACTATCTAGATTAGTGTCCCTCATACATCATGGGAATATCAGATCGATGAAAGTTGCGGAGAAGAACGGGATGAAACACGAGAAGGATATTGATTTTAATAATAAGAATATAGCCTTATTTTCAATAGATATTTTATAAGTGAGTTTATTCGAAGAGGTCAGGTACATCGCCTAACAATATGTTCTCGCATCGGGGGACAAGCCCCCTCGGTCCCGGAAGGAAAGTCGAAGAAGCGATTGCCGGGACACATCCGCACCACCTAACCGCATCGCAGCCGGTCCTACGGACCTTAGGTTGGTGGGACGTCGTGAACACGGAAACGTTAGGCGAAATCGTCAAAAATCTCATTACTAACACTAGAAAGTTGGTTTCGAAGATGAGCATACAGATTAAATGCGTTGCAGGAGTAATTATGCTAGACGGAATGAATAAAGTGTTACTACAAAGAAGAGGGGATGATTACAACTGGTGTATACCTGGTGGTGGAATGGATCTAGGAGAGACAGTTGAAGAGACTGCAAAACGAGAGGTTTACGAAGAGACAGGACTCGTTATTGATGAGATGAAGCTATTTAATGTGTATTCTGGTGAAAGTCAGCATCATATATATCCTGATGGAAATGAATTTTATTTTGTGAATGTCGTTTATGTAAGCAGAGCATATAAGGGAGAGGTATTAATAGATGGGGAGGAAACAAAGGAGTTAAAATATTTTGATATATACGAACTTCCTCAAACTCTTTCAAAGACGAATGTACCTGTTTTTGAAGATTTAAGAAGAAGATTAAGTGAAATTAAGTAATACATATTACATACATGATTATTCAATGAAGTTGACGACATCGCCTAACACCACATTCCTACTGCGGGCATTCGCCCTTGATCGCCAAGAGGGATAACAGAGAAGTTAGTTCAGGCGATACATTCAACCAGCTAAGTCTGACGACCCGTTCCCTGCGGTCACTTAAGCTGCTTGAACGTCAGGAATGCCAAACGTTATACGAAATACTCGAAGAGCGATACTAAAGGAAGTGAAAAATGAAAAGTAGAGTTCTTTTTTTATTAATAGTAATGTTTCTCTTAGCAGGATGCTCACAAGACAAAGCGATAACCTTGAAGGGTAATTGGATAGCCGAATATGCCGATCAAAAAGTTCAAACAAATGAAGAACTAAGTCAATTCAACTATTTGGAAGTGAACTCCAACAGTATTAATATGAAGAACTTTATATATCAGATTCATGATAACAATTCTACAAGAGTATTTAATGATATTGATAAGGAAGTGAAGTATGAACTGAAAGAAGCTAACCAAATTGAAATAGGAAATAAGCAATATGAAATTGTAATTAAGAAAAATACTATGATAATTAAAAACGAAAATATTGAAGTTCATTATATAAAAGAAGAATAAAAGAATGTAGTTGAAGTTATTTCAGGGAGTCGAGTACATCGCATAACACCGTATTCACGCTGCGGGACTTCCGTCCCTTGGTTGTCAGATGTATAATCATGGTAGATACAGCAGACAACAAACGACCCAGCCTAAGATAAGAGCTATCTAAGGCTGGGTCGTTTCGTGAATACAAGAACGTTATCCGAAATACTCGAAAATTCTAAGTAAAATAAATAATCTAAGGAGAATATTATGAAAGAAGTAATTGTAGGGCATGGCGGAGACTATTTGTCATTTAAAGAAATTGATTTTTCAATTATTGCTAATGATTTCAGATTCCTTCCATTTTACAGAGATGATTTATTTCTTGGAATGCAAGCAATGAATATTGGTATTATTGATCCCAACATTACTCAATATGAATATATTTTATTGGAAACGTATATTGAGAAAGAGAAAACTCCATCATTCGAAGCCATGACTGTAGGGGCATTCTCCCAGATGTGGATATTCGCATTGTATGAAATTCTACGCTTATGGCGAGATAGAAGGTATGAATTTAGTAAGCTCTTTAAAAACGGTGGTATAGAGTTAAAGTTAAAGAAATTAAGTACCGATGATGAAATGAACATAACTTTACTTGATAGAAGGAAACAATTAGAGAAATATGGAGAGGATCAGTCATTCAGGAATGAGATTGAATATTGTTGGGAGCAGTTAGAACCCGTATACCGAATGGTTGAGTTATTTAGAATGAATATGGCCAAACATGCAGCACCTGGAAAGAGTAATGCTATTCCAATGGCGCCAGGATATGGGCGGATTAACATGCTGTGTGGTGCATTGGATTATGAATTAATTATAGATAGAAATAGTTATGAATTGTTAAATCGAAGAGATGTTGCAGATAATTTAAGAAATGTACTACTAAATATTAGAGCAAACAAAAAAACTCCTTAGTCTATTCGAGATGTCGAGTGCTTCGGATAACAACGTATTCACGCTGCGGAACTGACGTTCCTTGGTCTGCAGAGGCAATGGCATAGAAGTAAATTCAGCAGACAACCCTGCACTGGCTAAGTCCATCGGACCCGGGGCTACGCCCCTTAAGCCAGTTAGGGTTCGTGAATACAAAACGTTATATGAAAGATAGGCAAATACAATAATGAAGGAGTTAATAATGGAACCCCAATTAAAAGAAATTGCTGAAAAAACATTAAAATTTCTTTGTGTTGGATCTCAAGTAGAAGGAATCAAATTCTACGGAACGCAATTATTGTTTTCGGAAACAGATTCCAATAAAGATAGGATAGATGGGCAAATATATTTAAATATAGAGAGTCGCTTCGTGCTAAGCAAGTCAGAAAAATTTGAGTTTCCAATAAGAGAAGAAGAAGTACCTGATTTAGATTGGATTGAGGGGTATAAATTATTGTGTGAGTTAAGATTGAAGAAAGTATCTAATGTAACTTTAGGTGAAGATATACCTCATTTATTTATAAGTTTCGAATCAGGTGAAATACTTTCTGTGTATGGTCATCATGACAAATATGAGCCTTGGCAACTGGGGGTTTGGGGTAATTCAAATATAGATGAACACTGGGAAGTGATAGTTGTACCTGGTGATGAGATCGCAATATTTGCACCAAATATATGAGAGTAACTCAAGAAGGCCTATCCTTCATATAACACAGTATTCACGCAGCGGGGCTATCACCCCTTGGTTGTCAGATGTATAATCATGGGAGTAGCTCAGACAACAAATGACCCAGCCTAAGATAAGAGCTATCTAAGGCTGGGTCGTTTCGTGAATACAAGAACGTTATATGAAATAATACGAAAAGAGGATAACAATGAAAGAAGAGAAATATTTTTCAGAACTTGATAGGAAAATTAAGAATTTGCCGAAGCCAAAAATAGTGCCAGCAATCTGTTGTTGGTCCGATTTATTGGGTTTTGGAGGAAAATTCACAGAAAACAATTGGATTCTTGGTGAGAGACAATGGAGTGAGGTTATAAATCGTTTAGTGAATGTTCAAACAATATTAGCAAGGTTTTTACAGCCTGGCTACGAGTATTCATTGGTTCTTAATGATGGAATTGTAAGAAGTTATTTAATGGATAATGGTATAGATCATATACAAATGTTGAGTTTATGGCTTCGAAGTTGTGTTTTTTTCCACAATGAAGTATTGGAAAGTGAAAGAAAAAATAAATTACCTGGACTTAGAACAATAATTGCTGCCGGGGATAGGGCCATACATAACTGGGATGATATCAAATTTAGTGATTATGTGTATAACTATTCAAAGGTGCACCCTAGTGGGTTAAGTTCTTTTGAAAGAAGCGGAAATAATCCAACAATTATGATTAATCCTAGTCCATTACAAATGAACACTGCCTTTTCTAAAGCATTTATACTAGATGAAGCGGGATCAAAAAGCGGCGTGGGTGGTGCAAGTTTTTACCTGGATGAATCTTTTTTAAAATTATTAATGTATTTATCGCAAGAAGTGGACCATTGCGAAGGATATATTTGGGATGAGTATAATGATAAAGTTGTGTTTGCTATTCCAATAAAAGGTTACGGGCATTTATATCACTTAGGTTTTGAATTGGAACTGCCCGAAATAAATATTGATTTAAATGCATTAAAAACAAAAGTATATAAAGTTGTCTCGTTTTTTCCACATGATGAAGATCCAAAGGAATTTAAAATTGAAATATTTTGATAGTTAGTGCCTAGATGTCATGTTACTTCATATAACAAAGCATCTTCGCTGCGGGGCATTAGCCCCTTGGTTGTCAGATGTTTAATCATGGAAGTAAATCAGACAACACACGACCCGGCCTAAGATAAGAGCTATCTATGGCCGGGTCGCGTCGCAGATGCGGAAACGTTAGGCGAAACTTCCTTAAGGAGCAATATAATGATTATTCGATGGAGTAGGATGAAAAAACAACTTGAATCACGACTTTGTGATTCATTAAAAGGGAGAGTCTCGTATAATAACACCCGCTATCGAGGGACACATGACCAGGAAGGAAGGGCCTGGGTAACTTTTGATAATGTGATAATACATGATTTCTGCACGATTAATAGGGAGTACAAATTTAATACGTTAGCTTATAATATTAGGTCCGAAAATGATTGTCTTGATTATCGTAAACCTGAACAAAAGGACGGATATTGGAAGGCATACAGAGAAGCAGATCAAGAAATGATAAATCAAGGCATCTATTCTCAGTACGAGTTTTATAATGCTGTTCAAGACTATTTAAACCTTTCAATTGAGGATGGGATCTCAAGTGAGGATCCTATCATAAGAGCTATTTCAATGTTTGATTATCGTTTTGGGAGGAGAAGACTTTTGGAGATAGAGGCCGACACGGATTTTGTCGTTAATAAATTCTTAAAAATAAGATTAGAGGCTGAGGGATTATTCAAAGATGAAGGAAGCTTCGCCTAACAATGTGTTCACGCTTCGGGGCATACGCCCCTCGGTCGCCAGAGGATTTTCGGAGAAGTTGATTCAGGCGACACATCCATTCACCCAACCGCATCGCGGCCGACCGAGATCGTGCTAGACGCACGACTCGTGCAGCTTAGGGTGAACGGACGTCGTGAACACGGAAACGTTATATGAAACTAGCGCAAAATTAAATATTCAACCAGTGAGGGAAATCAAAGATGAGAATTATAGTGACGGGCGGAGCTATCATAAGAGATCACCAAAATAGAATATTGTTACAGAGAAGATCCGATTATGGTGATTGGGGTCTTCCAGGTGGTGGGATGAACGCAGGTGAATCCGTTGAGGAAACAATGATTCGTGAAGTGTTTGAAGAAACAGGATTAGAAATAAAGGAATATGATTTATATACCGTTTATAGTGGCCCGCGCATGAAGTATAGGTATCCCGATGGTAATGAAGTTATTTTTGTAATGTTCATATTTAACGTTAAAGCAGATATTGAAGGGGGAATTCTTGAGGATAAAACACTTATTTATCATGATGAAAACCATGAATCTTTAAAGCTTGAATTTAAACCCCTTGAAGAAATAGATATTGAAGAAATAAGTATAGTACAAAGACCTATATTTGAAGATTTGAAAAACGATATAAAAACAATATTAAGAACGTAATGTTGGAATAAGCAAGGAAGGCACTAGCTTCATATAACACAGTATTCACGCTACGGGGCTATCGCCCCTTGGTTGTCAGATGTATAATCATGGAAGAAGCTCAGACAACAAACGCCTCAGACTAAGATAAGAGCTATCTAAGTCTGGGGCGTTTCGTGAATACAACAACGTTATCGGAAATCGTCTTAGAGAGTTTTATTTTAGGAGGTTCGAAGGTGATTGAAAAATTAAAGATCGTTGCCTTAAAGGAAATAGAAGAACAAACTTTTGAACTAACTAAATCCTATCTAACTGTAAATAAACTGGTATACAAGAATAATGAACCTCAAATTGACGACGTAATTGTTAATGAGGAAGAAGGTACAGCAGCTGTATATTTTCCTATTGAGAATGAAGAATATTACTTTGTTATTTATTTAGACATTTCGCCTCAAATCAGGGTGCGGTTTATGGGTATGAGTGCCGGAAGTCGAGTATATTTCTCTGTTTCGTCTGAAGATATTGAGTTAGAAAAACTGGTTGATGAGATCGACATAATGCCAATACGCACTTGGCAAAAGGGCACTAAAATTCCTAATCTAAAAATTGATAGATTCTATGAAGATAGTGGATTTATCTTGGAATATGATAGTAGGAGAACCGGAGAAGTAGAAGATAAATTGTTAAATATACTTGATAAGTTAGAATGCTTAAACCTTATTTCAATCGTTAAATCAGATAATATCAATCGAGTTCTTCAGGTTGTTTATTATGGATATAAAGATGAAATGTGGGGAATAAACCTTAATCCAATAATTATTAAGAAATTATCAATGCTTAATACATACTTAGATATAGATTTATATGCTAGTGGACCTAATTTGGAGTAATTCAATGAAGAAAGACGACATCCGATAACATCATATCCACGCATCGGAGCCTGACGGCTCCTCGGTCCGCCCGAAGGGGAGTAGGCAGGGAGATGGAATCAGGCGGACACATCCGCACCGACTAACCGCATTGCGGCCGGCTCCTGGCGGAGCCTTAAGTCGGTGGGACGTCGTGGATACAGGAACGTTAGGCGAAATCGTCAAAAATCTCATTACTAACACTAGAAAGTTGGTATCGAAGATGAGCATACAGATTAAATGCGTTGCAGGAGTAATTATGCTAGACGGAATGAATAAAGTGTTACTACAAAGAAGAGGGGATGATAACAACTGGTGTATACCTGGTGGTGGAATGGATCTAGGAGAGACAGTTGAAGAGACTGCAAAACGAGAGGTTTACGAAGAGACAGGACTCGTTATTGATGAGATGAAGCTATTTAATGTGTATTCTGGTGAAAGTCAGCATCATATATATCCTGATGGAAATGAATTTTATTTTGTGAATGTCGTTTATGTAAGCAGAGCATATAAGGGAGAGGTATTAATAGATGGGGAGGAAACAAAGGAGTTAAAATATTTTGATATATACGAACTTCCTCAAACCCTTTCAAAGACGAATGTACCTGTTTTTGAAGATTTAAGAAGAAGATTAAGTGAAATTAAGTAATACATATTACATACATGATTATTCAATGAAGTTGACGACATCGCCTAACACCACATTCCTACTGCGGGCATTCGCCCTTGATCGCCAAGAGGGATAACAGAGAAGTTAGTTCAGGCGATACATTCAACCAGCTAAGTCTGACGACCCGTTCCCTGCGGTCACTTAAGCTGCTTGAACGTCAGGAATGCCAAACGTTATGCGAAACCAACGAGATATTTAAACAATAATACTACTGGAGGGATCTCAATGAAAGATATCATGCTCAATAATTATTTCTGGCAAGATGGAGTAATTAGATTACGTGCAGTACAACTTGAGGACTGGGAAGAGCATTATTACAATCGTTTTGATACACCAGCACGAAGGCTAGTTGATTATCAAGTAGAATTACCTCCAACAAAGCTTGAAGCTAAAAATTTTGCAGAGGAATTCGTAGATTTTACAAATAAACATGTCAGGATCATGTTCACAATTGAAAATTTAAGTGGCGATAATTTAGGAGGAATCAACCTAAGTGGCATTGATGAAAGAAATGGTACCTTTGGTATTGGTATTCAGATTAATCAGGACCGCAGAGGTAATGGTTATGGAGCTAGGGCAATGAGAATTGTATTAAGATACGCATTTTTCGAACGAAGGCTTCATAAGTTTAATGTCTCTGTTCTTGAAGGCAACGATGCTTCTTCGAAGATGATGAGGAAATTAGGATGTAAACAAGAAGGTGTACGTCGACAAGTTGTCTATACTAGTGGCCGGTATCATAATGAAATTTTATATGGAATGACTAGAGAAGAATTTGAGGAAGCGGAAGGCAAAGATATACTTAGCTAATTCAGAGAAGTCGTTGGCATCGCATAACACCATATTAACGTTGCAGGGCTTTCACCCTTGTGTTGTCAGGATGTATAATCATGGAAGAAGCTCAGACAACAAACGTCCCAGCCTAAGATATAAGAGCTATCTAAGGCTGGGGCGTTTCGTGAATATAAGAACGTTAGGCGAAACCGCCAAGTAGATAAATATGAGAGGTGAATTAGTTTGAAAAACAAAAGAATTCTTTTGTGTTTTATACTTCTATTTATTATGATTTCAGGATGTAGATCTCAAGAAAGTCCAAGCTCTGAGGGGAGTTCAGCCGACTGGGCATATTACTTTGTTGTCTGGAACGGGGACATATATGAAGTGCTAAATGAAGAAGTAAATAATAGTGAAATTGAGGAAGCGATAGGGGAAGTTAAACAGTACTCTGATTATGAGGGCATTTACTCAGATGGATTTTCAAATAAATATCAGGTAGGAACAAAACTATATAAAATTAAGGGACTAGAAACATCAGAGAATATTGCAATTGAAACAAAAGAAGGACATTATATAAAAGCTAAAGGCAAAGGAAAATACAACAGTAAATAAGTAATGTGGGTATATTCAAGGCGGCATCGCCTAACACCGTATCTACGCTGTGGGCTACGCCCTTGGTTCGCAAGAAATGTAGGCATAGTAGTGGACTCTGCGAACAACCCTGCGAGGGTAAGTCCGTCGGACCCGGTCGCATATGCTCCCTTAAGCTTCTCGGGTTCATAGATACAAGAACGTTATACGCAATTACTCGAAAGACAAAAATAACCCATAATAGATCCAAGATCAAAGTAAGGGTTATTTGTACACATCGCCTCTTGGTCCTACCGTAACTACAAATACAACCAAGATATCGTCTTTAATTGTGTATAAGATTCGATAAGTTCCTACTCTTAAGCGGTAAAGGTTAGGTCTACCTTGCATCTTTTTTATATCAAGTTCAGGATGCCTGGGATTCTCTGTGAGTATTGTCAAGTGGTTCAGAATTCTAATTTTGGTTGGCTTGTCTAGTTTGCGAAGATACTTCTCTGAATCTGTACTTAACTCAATTTTGTAATTCATGCTTGATATCCTTTAGGCTGATGGTTCGTCCCGCCTTAAATTCTAACTCCGCCTTATCAATAGCCTTCAGGTCGTCTTCAGTAAGTTCCTCATCATCGTAAGGGATATGAGCATCAAGCGGGTTACTTAGGAGACGTTTTAAGAAATCAGTGACTAGCGGAATGTCTTTGTCAGATAATTGCTGTATTAAATTTGCAAGTTCTTTCTTAGAAACAGCCATGTAGACAGCTCCTTTCAATACGAATGTACCCAAAGAAAATCAGGGATATACATTTATAATAACATAATTAGGTGCGGGGGTTAATTCGAAGATGCGAGTAACTGCGTATAACACCATATTCACGCGTCGGGCATTCGCCCTCGGTTGCTGGGGTGGATTTCGGGGAAGCTGGATCAGGCGACTACCCTGCACTGGCTAAGTCCGTCGGACCCGGCGCATTCGCACCTTAAGCCAGTGAGGGTTCGTGTCAAATCAAGAATTTGTGATCCATCTTCGCCGGGACCCATTAATAAGAGTGAGACGTAGTAGTAATGAAAATTAACTATGATGGACAGTTAATTACGACGTCGCTTACCGTTACATTCAGAGGAAGAGTGTTTTAAGATAGATGATGTGATGATAGATACAGGGTCCTCACATACTATAATTAGTCCTGATATTTTGGAGGAAATAGGTGTGATCTACGAAACAGGGGATTTTATATATGAAGCATACGGGATTGGGGGAAGCGTTCCTTTCTATACAAAAATTATGGACAGGGTTGAGATAGGTAAAAGAAGCATTGAAAATATAGAAATAGATGTTGGTATACTGCCGAAGGACCATAAAGGGTTGCTCGGATTGGATATTCTTAAACAACACAGCTTTATTATTGACTTGAAAACATTAGAATTACGAACTTAACCAATAGAATGAATGACATTAATAAGAGGAATCGGAGAAGTCGCCGACATCATATAACAATACATCTACGCTGCGGGGCATTCGCCCCTTGGTTGTTAGGTGTGACAGCATAGAAGAATATTCAGACAACACACGACCCGACCTAAGATAAGAGTTATCTAAGGTCGGGTCGCGTCGTGGATACGGAATGTTATAAGAAATCAGCGTAAAAACTTGAAAGAACAAAAGACAAGCCCTTAAATAATTAAACTAGCGGGCGGGATAATAGTGATTAAACCCATGGTATGATGTGGTAAATGGGTCAAGGTCAGGTGAGTAGATTTTCTATTTTGCAAGGGAGTCGATAAAGGGATATGGGAAGTTCGAATCAATGGGATGCAGAATGGGAAGTATCAGAAGAATTGGCGAATAAATTAATAAGCAATCAATTCCCGCAGTTAGCTTCAAAAAGCGTACAAAAACTAGGTCATGGCTGGGATAATACGGTTTATCTTGTCGGGACCGAATATGTATTTAGATTTCCAAGAAGAAAAGTTGCAATTAATTCTTTAAGGATGGAAGGGAAGATACTGCCTAAGCTTAAAGACTATTGTTCGATTGCATATTCGATACCGTTATTTTTTGGTGTTGGGGATTATGGCTATCCAGCACCCTTCCTAGGCTACCCTTATTTATCCGGAGAGTTTCCAATCGGATTAACTGACAAGCAACGTGCGCTTTCAGCAAGAACGCTCGCGATATTTCTTAAAAGCTTACATGCATTCCCTGTGCAAATTGCTCAAAAAAATGGAGTTCAACATGATCATAGAAATCTGACTGATATTGCAATGCGTAAAGAAAAGATGCATAAATTCCTTTCCGACATTGCCCTTCATTTTAGTGAAGAGGAGTATCGTGCATTATCGAATTATTTGGAACAGCTTAGAACTGAAAAAGTGAAGCGAAAGTATACGTTCCTTCATGGAGACCTTCATTTTAAAAATATGCTGGTAGATGAGAAAGGAAAAGTTTCGGGGATTATCGACTGGGGGGATATCAACATAGGACATCCTGCTTGTGACTTGAATGTTGTATATAGCTTTTTACCCCCGGATGCGCGTACAAACTTTTTCAAAGTATATGGGGAAGTTGATGAAGAAACGAAGATTTTAGCTCGATTGATTGCCGTATATATCCCCATTTTAATCATGATGCAAGCAATTGATCATAATGATGAGAGGTTAATTGATGAAGCAAAGGCGAACATAAATCGTGCTCTCTCTGATTAAGATATTACGGGAGTTCGTGAATATACGAGGAACGTTATGTACAATTACTGCAAACCTAAAGAAAGAAATAAGTGAAATATATATTACAACAATGAAATGTAAAGCAAATTACTAAGATTAGAATGGATGATAAATAATTATTAGGGTGGGTGAAATCCTTGAGTATTGTTTTTAACGACTCAATTAAAGATTTACCATCCGACCAGTTGCATGGACTATTTATGTCGGTCGGCTGGTCAGACGGTAGGGAAACTATTGAAATGCTGAAGTGTTTTAATTTACCGTTTAAAAATTCAACTTTAGTAATCTCTGCATGGAATGATGATAGATTAATTGGTTTTGTAAGAGTACTGAGTGATAAAATTTTCAGATCAATAATTTATGATTTGGCTATTGATCCGGAATTTCAAGACCAAGGAATAGGACGTGAATTAATAAAGCGATGTGTTGAACATTTTCCGGATTCGGAATGGTTGGTTCAAACAACAGAAAAGATCTCTGGTTATTATGAAAAGATAGGATTCAAAAGACAAAATGATGTTTTTTTGAGTATTCCTTCTAAGTGGTTTGAATAACATCGACTAAGGATGAAAAAGAGTAGTTTAAGAGAGAGGCATTAACTAGTTTCCGCCTTATTTCTGAGCAATCTAGTCCCGTAAGCAGAAAACATTGATGATGATGTGGTTGCCGGGACCACTGTGCCTGATTGGTAGGATGCTTAAGTGCGTATTTTTTTATAAGGAAGTGTAAGAAGAGTAATAAATAAACCTGGCTAGATTATTCGAAGAAGGCAGTAACTGCAGATAACACAGTATTCACGCTGCTGGCCTAATTGCCCTTGGTCTCCAAGAGGCATTTCGTAGAAGCGGATTCAGCAGACAACCCTGCGAGACTAAGTGGCGGTGCCACCCGGCCTTAAGGCCTTAAGCCTCTCGGGTTCGTGAATACAAAACGTTATAGGAAATTATCGCTAACAATATATTTTGAAGGGGGTTTCTATGAAGACATTAGACTACATTTCCGCTAATGCTGAAGTTGGAGTTGGTTTAGAACTACGTTTAAGAACAGGTCAGTATGTTTTCTTTTTACCAGGGAAAAGGCATATGAGGGACGAGGCAATCAATGAAGTATTTTATGCGGGAATCGGAGGGCATCTAGAGCCAGGGGAGGACTTATTAGAATGTGGAAAGCGGGAAGCTCAAGAAGAAATTGGGCTGTCAATTGAATATGAAGGCAGTAAAAGTACGGTATATATTGATTCAAATAAAAATATCCGAACGATCGAAGTTGATGATTCGATAAAACCGTTGGCAATATTCGAGATGATTCATCCCGACGGCAGTCCCAAACCGGGGGGAATATACCATATTGTAGTTTTTAAAGCTCTAATTGATATTGAGCCACATAGATTTCAATTCGAAGAGGTTTCTGGATTGATTTTACTCAATAAAGAACAAATGCTAAACGGGAATCGGAGAGCCACTATACAACAGTTATTAGACGAAGGCGCTAAAGTAATAGGCTCTAACATCAGCATGGGAACAGTCATATATCCGATTGGGACAGCAGAAGCGTTGACACTTATTAGGTGAAATAATTTGAATAAATGATCGAAGAAGGCGATAACATCCCATAACACCGTATTCACGCCGTGTTGCTAACGCTCCTTGATTCACCCGAAGTGGAATGCTGGAAGTCGATCAGGCGAATACCCTGAGAGGCTAAGTCTTCGACCCGGAGCTGACGCGCCTTAAGCCTCTTGGGTTCGTGAATACAAGAACGTTAGGAGAAATTAATGCAGTGTTAATAAAATCGAATGATACATGAATGGAGTTTTGAAATGATAATAAGAACTGAAAATGAGCGGGATCTCAAGGAAGTGTTTGACTTAAACTTTCAAGCTTTTGGAAATAGAGAAGATGAATCGAAATTAGTTGAAAGAGTAAGAGAGTCTGAAGGATTTATACCCGAATTATCACTTGTGGCGGAAATGAATAATAAAATTGTTGGTCATTTATTATTAAGTAAAGCAAAAATAGAAGATCAAAATGAAGAACATACTGTAATCGTGTTAGCCCCAATAGCAGTGAAGCCAGATCTACAAAAACAAGGAATTGGAAGTAGTTTGATTAAAGAGGGTATAAAGAGATGTAAGGAATTAGGATACGACCTTATATTATTGATAGGACACCCTAGTTATTATCCACGCTTAGGATTTCAACCTGCAAGAAAATTTGAACTTGAATTGAAACAATTTGAAGTACCTGATGAAGTATTTATGGTTTGTGAAGTTAGGGAAGGGGCACTTCATAAAATCAAAGGAGAGTTGAAATATCCTAAAGCCTTTTTTAGTTGATTCGAAGATGGCATTAGCATCACCTAACATAGTATTCATGCGGCGGGACGGCTGGGACAACCCGCAATACAGTTATTTATTATTCTTTTTTTGGTGGTGAAAAAGATATGAACCGAATTATATTTTTGATGACCATATTAATACTTCTGTCATCTTGTAGTTCGCAACCTAACCTAAATGAACCTAAATCCCAACATACTGATTTATCATATCCTGAAGCAGAGAAGAGAGGTTATGTTGTTGCTGGACCATCAGGAGTAGCGAATGTTGACTTGTTAGAAAACTTCTTTCAAGATTACCAGAACAAAAAAACTAACAAAGTAACAATTGCTCGTTACACTGATGAAGGGGATCCGATTTATGTGGATCTTGTTTATGATGGGAAGAAGATATTGTTTACTTACGACAATACCTGGGATGCATTTGGTGGAGGACAGAGAATTAGGAAAACAAGTTGTACTAACTTAGGGAAAAGAACTGGTTCTCGGGGGGACCAGTATGGAACGGAATACTTTTTAACTTCATGCAAAGATGATATTGGATTCAGTGATGAAGATAATAAGGAATATTACATACTATTTATAGAAGAAGTCAAGAAATAATGTAGTGTATACATTTCAAAGAAGGCGGTAACATCATCTAACACTGTGTTCACGTATCGGGCCGGCTTCGCCGTCCCTCGGTCGCCAGATGGATTCAGAGGAACTGATTCTGGCGACACATCCGCACCAGCCAACCGCATCGCGGCCAGTCACTTCGTTCCTTTAGGGTGGTGGGACGTCGTGAACACGGAACCGTTATGCAATACCCCTGAAATACTGATTGAGAAGAGCGAATCAAATTAATGAAGGGAGAGTTTGTAGTGGAATTTGTTTTTCCAGTATTAATTGGACTAGCCTTTCTTTTTACACTTGTAAGAATTGAAATTAATACTAAGAAAAAACTAGATAACGATGAACGAATAATTGAGCGGCTTGATTTGATCATAAATGAGTTTAGAAAAACAAAAAACTCTGAAGATAATTGAGATAAGTTGGAAGTTTTTTGTGAATATAGGTCTAGATTCTTTTGGTTTTTTTCTTCCTGAACGAATGCCAATAAGACAAAGAAAATAATGCTATGATGTATGGTTTCGAAGAGGTCATCGGCATCGCATAACACCGTATTCACTCTAGAGGTCTATCGCCCTTTGGTTGCCAGTTGTCTAATCGTGGAAGAAGCTCAAACAACAAACGCCCCAGCCTAAGATATATCTAAGGCTGGGGCGTTTCGTGAATACAACAACGTTATACGCAAACCTAGCAAGAACAAGTTAAAGACAGAACCGGAACAACCGGAACAACCGGAACAACTCTTTGAGCAGTTTGAAGGTGTTTCACTGAATGAAAAGGGCAAGGCAACTCGTTTGTCTTTTTTGTCTTATTCCATGTATTAACTTTCGTATATGGTAGCTATGTCATGTATTCTACGCTTCACTTCTGTGCGGATATGTAACGGCTCTAAACACTCGCATTTATCCCCAAAACTGAAAAGAATATTGTAGTAGTATTCGTTCTCTATGAAAGGAAAACTAACAATGTAATGCTCAGCACCGTCTGGTGAAAAGTGTTCATAAGTGCAATAATCAAGTACCCTGTCCATGACAGATTTATGAATACGAATTTTGATTTTTGTTTGCATAGTTGCCAAAATTTCAGTGAAATCTAACTGCGGTTTTTGATAATCTCGTGGCGTAAACGATTCCTCTTGTATTTGTAGGTTTGATGTGCGGGATAGCCTGAATAAGCGAAAATCATTTCTTTTATGGCAATACCCTTGCCAATACCAATGACTACTTTTCAATACAAGCTGATACGGCTCGGCTGTTCGTGCGGTTTGATTTCCGTAGCGGTCTGCATATTCAAACGAAAGTAGCTTGCTTTCCTGTAAAGCTGTTTTGATAATTTCTAAATACGGTTGTATGTTCCTGTTGCCCATCCACAGACTTAAATCTATATATATTTGATTTGCTTTTAATTCAATGTCTTTCGCTCTGTCGGCGGGGATAAAACTCTTGACTTTCGCAAGGGCGTTTACCAGTTCATCACCCCGGATCATGTTGGAAAGACTGGAAAGTCCCATCAAGATAGCGGAAAGGTCGGCAGTCGAAAAAACCTTTCTATCCATCTTGTATTTTTGCATGATTTCAAAGCCGCCGCCCACTCCCGATGTTGAACGAACAGGAATACCCGCCATGTTGATAGTGTCTATGTCGCGGTAGATTGTGCGGGGTGAAACTTCAAACATATCTGCTAACTCCTGTGCGCCTATACGCTTTTTATCTAGGAGTATCATAATAATGCTAACAAGCCTGTCAACTTTCATCTGATAGCCGCCTTCCAAAGTCTCTTGTTGGCATTATGAATTGTTGCCATACTGTTGTCAACAATTGCAAAGTACAATAAAAAAAGAAAACAAATCAACTATCAGGAGGAAACACACTATGCAGAATAAAGCCTTAGTAATAATCGATATTCAAAATGACATAACTAAGAATTACAAGGATGTTATTGGCAATATCAATAAAGCTATTGATTGGGCAGTCAATAATAATATTCATGTTATTTATATAAGGCATGAAAATTTATCAGCCGGCACAAGGACTTTTAAACCCAATACATATGGGTCTGAATTAGCTTCAGACTTGAAAATAGTATCAAAAAATGTTTTTACAAAATTCAAAGGAAACGCATTAAGCTGTGAAGAATTTACAGACTATATTAGTGAAAATGAAATATGTGATTTCTACATAGCAGGAGCAGATGCTGTTGCTTGTGTTAAATCAACCTGTTACAACTTACGCAAAGCAAATTATGGCGTTACTGTGCTATCAGATAGCGTTACTAGTTATGATAAAAGGAAAATTGACGAAATGCTACGTTATTATGAAAGTAAGGGTAGTAAAATTATTTGTTTGAATGACCTATTAATTTAAGCTCTTTCCATATTAATTGCATAGCGCGGCGGGCGGTTTATCGCCCGCCGCTTTCTCATTTATCGGTGGTCAATGTCGTGCGACCTGCGTGGTTGCTGTTCGCACTGTTCCTGTCGTATGATACTGTAAACGCTTTTAGCCTGCATATTGTCTTGTCAGGCTACAATCTATTGTTTGGGGAAAATATCCAGACGCTGCGACAACGTTTTTTTTTCTGCTAAGGACCTAGTAGCCGCAAAGAAATAATAAAAAAATTTAAATTACTTTGGAGGTAAGTGGAGATGGAGAGCAAAAAAATTGATAGCAAAGAATTCCCGATATTGGAATTTGATGAAACACGTGTTGCAATAATAGAGGCAACTAATTTTATCCAACCAAAAGAAGAATTTGAATACTGTGTAATAACTTTTTTTAGAGATGTAATTGAAAAAATGAAAACGGAGGAAAAGTTGAAAGAAGTTGCGTGTTTACATTGCGAGACGGTAGATTTGCCAATATATGAAGCATATTATCAAGGAAAAAAAGTACATATTACTTTGGGGTATTTAGGAGCTGCAGGTTCAGCAGGATTCTTAGAAGAACTGATAGCCTATGGTTTTCAGAAATTTATAGTTTGTGGTGGTGCAGGTGTATTAAAAAAAGACATTGCTGTTGGGCATGTAATAGTACCAGTTTCTGCAGTGAGAGATGAAGGTGTCTCATACCATTACATTAAGCCATCAAGAGAAATTGAATGTAATCTAGACGTATTAAAAATCATAGAGGACGATTTTAATATACATAATATTAGGTATATAAAGGCAAAAACTTGGACGACCGATTCATTTTATAGAGAGACTAAAGAAAAGGTTGAGTTACGGAAAGCAGAAGGGTGTGTAACTGTAGAAATGGAAGCAGCAGCATTTATGGCTGTTTCACAATTTAGAAATGTAAAATTAGGTATTATCTTGTATGGCGGTGATGATTTAAGTGGTGTCGAATGGGACAGTCGAAGTTGGAATAGCAGATCAGAAATAAGAGAAAACCTTGTAGAAATATCATTACGTATATGTTGTTCTTTATAATGAAACCACCCGATAGCAAAGGAATGATTATATGATCCATGATGAAGAAATTAAAGAACCAATTAGAATTATAGTAGGGGCATCTAGAATAATGAATTAGGTTTTGTGCCACTCATTGTAGATGCAGTAAAGGAATAGTACGAGTAGTTGGAACAATGATGAACCAATAGAAAAACTAAATTCAAACAGTTATATGATTCTAAAACAATTAGAATATGTAAGGAATTGGTGAGCGACTAATCATAGTAGCCTGTGACATCATATAACGCCTTATTCACGCTTTAGAGCTACCGCCCCTTGGTTGTCAGATGTATAATCATGAAAGCAGCTCAGACAACAAACGACCCAGCCCAAGATAAGAGCTATCTAAGGCTGGGTCATTTCGTGAATACAAGAACGTTTTGCGAAACTTCCGAAGAGCTGATGTGAAAGCATTCTAAAAGGAGCATTTATATAAATATTATTCAGATTAGTTTGGGAGCTAAACTAAAGAGCAGGAGAACACAATTATCGTGAATAGTATGATCATCAACGAAGTTTTAGGGGGCTACTGCATGTTAAAATTATTCAAGTATAACTGGAAAATTCGCAGAGATTGGTTTGATTGGTGTGAAACTGTGAGTGAGGAAGAATTGCTAAAAAAACGCACCGGCGGTATTGGATACATCCTTCCCACGCTATATCATGTTGTGGCAGTCGAGTATGGATGGATATGCGGTGGAATACAAGGAAAAGCGATTGATATCCCTCCATTCAAGGAAGTGGCCAGCTTACAGCAGGTAAAAGATTTTTCCGCCCGTTGTCACAAGGAACTTGCTCCATTTGTGTATGATTGGGATGACAGCTTGGAAGACTGCATAATGATAGATATCACGGATGAAGGGGAGAGAGAGCCCCATAAATACGGTGAAGTTATGCGGCATGTGATAGCACACGAGATTCACCACAGCGGCCAATTATCTATATGGTCACGAGAGATTGGAAAGAAACCGGTTAATGCAAATTTGATTGGCAGAGGGTTATTCGATATTTAACGTAAAGTAAGGGAGCCTACAATGATTGAGCCAACTATCGAATCAATTAATTTTCTATTTCAGAAACATAAAATTAATGATCAGATTGTAAGTTTTCAAAGACTATCAGGAACAACCTCAGGATTAGTTTTAAGATTAGAATCAAAGAATGAATATAAATATATCTTAAAGTTTGATAATCCAAGCCAAATTGGATTAGTTGAACAACTGCTTCATACCTATGAGCACTCAGTATTATTGCCAAAAGTCCTTTTTTCAGCCGAAGACAGTTCGTATTTTGTTTATACATTTCTTGATGGAACAACTCATATTAATCGTGGTCCAAAGAGTAGTTGGTTGAAAATATTGATAATGGAATTACTCAATAAATACGTGGAACATAAAGAAACAAGTACATGGGGAAGGATAGAATACCCACGAAAGACATGGAACGAATTTAATGAAATAAGTATTGATGAAGCAAGGATGAATCTGAGGAATGTATTATCAACAGAAGACTATAATTACGTTAAATTAAAAGCTAGCAAACTATTTTTTGATGATTCAAAGCAAGGAAACAAATATTTGCTACACGGTGATACTGGAGTTCATAACTTCGTCTATAATAATGAAACATTAATTGGTGTGATTGATCCATCACTAATGGTGGGACCCATCGTATATGATTTTCTATATGCATTTTGTTCTTCGCCGGACGATATTAATTCTGACACATTGTTTGCCGCAGCGGATTTACTTGAACATGGAAATATTGAAAGAACGAGATTGATTGAGGAAACTTTGATCCAGCTTTATTGTCGAATAGGGCTTAGTGTGCGTCATCATCCGAATGATTTAAAGGAATATATACAGGCATGGGAATATTGGAAACAATTATGTATAGATGTTGGTACGTCGTGAACACGGAGACGTTAGCTGAGAAAGGGAGAAAGGAGTAAGATCATGAAAACCATATATGAATCTAAAGTCTATAAAGGGACTAAGCAATCATCAATATATGCTGATATTTATTACCCTGGAACTCAAACTCCAGTAATCTATGATTTGAGTTATAGAGGACGAAAAAGGACACTGAACTGAAGTCAGTGTCCTTTTAGTTGATTCTTTATTATTGTGAATGAGTAGATGAGTTCTATGTAATGGTCGATGTGGCTTTTTCAGTAAAAACCTGTACTTGATTTCGACCAGCTCTTTTGGCAGCATAAAGTGCTTCATCAGCTTTTCGAAGAAGTTGATAGATTGTTTCCTCCATAGCTCCTGTCGTTTCAGATACTCCAAAACTGGAGGTAACCTGTACAACTTGTTCATTATTAACTAGAGGCTTTTGTTCGATGCAAAATCTTAGATGATTAGCGAAATTCTCCCCTTCTACTAGGGTATAACCAGTTAAAGCGAGTACAAATTCTTCACCGCCATATCTAGCAAATAGCATATGTTCTCTCAGCTCAGCCTTACATATTTGAGCCACATGTACTAGTACTTGATCTCCGATTTGATGTCCATAAGTGTCATTCACTTGTTTGAAATAATCAATATCAAATAGAATAATCGTAAAGGATGCTTTTGCTGTCATTAAACTTTGCTCACTTTGTTGAAAAAAGGCACGACGATTGAATAATTGTGTTAGCTCATCATAATAGGCTTGGTGCTCTAACTTTTGTTGTAAAGTATGTAGCGCAGTTATATCCGTAAATATAATTAGAAAGCCAGAGTTACTATTTGATTGCTGAAGTTTCGAAATACGTAGTTGATAAACAAAACTAGCTTGATGAATCGTAGTATTCAATTTATCTGATATCGTATCTAGTTGAACAGGAAATGGTTGACCCGTTAGCATATACCAAACTTGATCAAAAGGTTTCCCTATCATGGATTGATCCAATTTACTAAACATATCTTTACATGCTTGATTATCTTCGATTAATTGATAGCTACCATTAAGTACAAAAACACCATCACTCATATTATTAAAAATGGTATCCTTCGCAATTGGCATAATGGATAACATTCGAGAAGAAGTAATAGACCAGAGGTACAAAGCAGAAGAGAACCATAAAACCATGGGTACAGGATCGATACCATCGGGTGTCACTCCAATGAATAATAAAAATGCAGTCACTATTGGAAGCAATTGACCACAGATGAGGGCCAATAATTGAGGTTTATATACACTAACCGTTTCCTTCCAGCGTGAACACAACAATAATAACGCAGCTAACATACAGCAACAAATGTAAATATTATGTACAGCAAACCATGTTCCACGTTCAATCTCACTAAATGGAACTCCAAGCACCGAATGTATATCATATACTCTATAGTAAAAATGATGGTATTTATTTGTTACATTGATTATTAAAGTTAGAAGAGGAAATGCAAGTAAAGCGATGGTTCTTTTTCTCTCTAATTTGTAACCTAAATACTGCATGACAAACAATAACCCTAACGGAGGGAAAAATGGCAACCCTAAATACTGTACAATATTCCAAAATCTAAGCTGTTCTAATGATGTGGATGTTAAGCTAAAGGCATAACCCAAGCAATAAATCAAGGAAGTTAATGTATACCACATGAACAATTTCGATATATTCGTATAATAATGTCTCTTCCAATATGTATAGGCTAGTATAGACAAGTTCAATACAACCGAAGTGCAAACTAATGTTACATATGCCTCTACTTTCGGTTCCAATAGTGCTACCCTCTTTTCATATCATTTGTCTATATCATATTAACATTTTTATTAAAAAAGTTAATGTATTCCTTGAATTATGTACAGATTTCACCGGGCGCTCGGATGAACGGCCGTTTTTTTTCGCGCTTGCTCTATATCTAGCTTTTTAAATATGCAATAATTATATATATTGAACTACTTGACCCTTTCATCCATTCAATAGTTCATCCTATATAGTTATGATAGCGCATACAAATTTACTAAATACTCGGGTGATCATAGATGATATCAAGCAGGCAACAGCGAATGGTCAAGCATCTGATGGAGAGCGACAAGTACATTCCGCTGCAGCAGATGGCCGATGAATACGGGATCTCTCTGCGGACGGTGCGGGCGGATTTGCTGCAGTTGGAAGAATGGCTACGGGAACGCGGTGTGAGCCTGGTGCGAGACCGCTCCGCCGGCGTTTCTCTGCGGCTTGCGACCGGGCAATCGGAACAGCTGGCTCTCCAGATGGGAGAGCGGCCGGATTACATGGATGCCGAACAGAGGGTCAGCCTGCTTATGAAGCAGCTGCTCCAGGAGACGAGCTTGTCCGTAAAGACGGTCATGGAAGAGCTTAAGGTCAGCAAGAATACACTGTTGCAGGATTTGAACGAAATCAGGGAGCGACTGACCGGCTGGGATTTGACCCTGATCAGAGACCGCGGGCAGCTGCATATCGAAGGCTCGGAGAAGCGGAAGCGAAGGGCCTATTTGCATCTGCTGCGGTCGGAAATTACGGACGACAAGCTGCTCCGATATATTCTAGATCAACGGGGAGCGAATTACTCTCCTATGACGCCGTGGAAGGACTGGTTCGAAGCCGACGATGCGGCGATGCTGTTCGACACGATTCAGCGGCTTGAGGAGAAAATGGGCGTGCAATTTACGGATGCCGGTTACTCCACGCTGATTCTGCATTTGCTGATGGCGATGGAGCGGCTGAGGGGCACGCATTCGATCGAGATGGACCGCGAATCGCTGTCCGAGCTACAGGACCATGAGGCGTATGAACTCGTCAAGACCGAGGTCGTCCCTCGAATTGAGCGGCATTTCCAAGTGAAGCTGCCCGCCACGGAGATCGGGTATATCACGCAGCATATTCTGGGCGCACAGAAGCAGAGCCTTCCGGCAGAGGACCTCGTTATTGCCGATCTCGCCAAGCAGATCATTGTGCGCACCGAGCAAGAGCTCGGTCGGCCGCTGCAAATGATCGACCAGATCGTTCAAGGGCTCGTAATTCATCTGAAGCCGGCGATTTATCGGGCCAAATTCGGACTGCAGTCCAAGAACCCGCTCATGGAACAGCTCGAAGCCCAGTACGGCTCGCTCTTGAATGTGCTGGAGCGGATTGTCAACGAGGTGATGGCTTCTTGGTCCGTCACGTTCGATCGGGACGAAGTCGGCTATATCATGTTCCATATCGGCAGCGGGCTCATTCCGCCGAAGGCTCCGACGCGCAAGCGCGTAGCGATCGTGTGCGGCTCGGGGCTCGGCACCTCCGCGATGCTGAAGCGGCGGGTTGCGGCGATTTTTACGCAGGTAGATATTGTAGGCACTTATTCGTATAAGGAATCGGCGGAGATTACGTTACAGACAGCGGATGCCATCCTAAGCACGATGGAGATCAGCCATGCCCTGCAGGTGCCGTGGATGAAAGTATCGCCGCTGCTGAACCAGGATGATCAAAAGCAGATCACGAGCTTTCTGGGCGTATCGCCTTCGGGCGAATCGGCGGCGGCTGCGGCGGCGGCGCAGGCGGTGAACGATATTTTTCAGGTAGTCGAAAGAAACGCGCATATCCACAACCGGAACCGGCTGCTGGAAGAACTGCTGCATTTGTTCCAAGGCGGCAGCCGATTAGAGGAACTCCGCGAAGAAGATTACGGCCTGACCGCACTGCTGGCCCCGGAATCGATCTCGCTCGGATCGGAGGGTATGCCTTGGGAGAACGCGGTGCGCGAGGGGAACCGGCTGCTTATGCAGCAAGGCGTCACGGACATCAGTTATGGAGAGAAGCTGATTGAGATCATCTCCACCAACAATCATCCGTTCATCATCCGTGCGGGCGTGGCTTTTCCTCACGTATACATGCCGGAGTGCGTGAAGCGCACGGGCTTCAGCATCATGACCTTTCAAGAGGAATTGGCCTTCGGGCCGTCCGGTCAGCCGGTCTGGTTTGTCATCACGCTGGCTGCGGTGGACAAGGAGCGGCATGTTGCCGCGCTCGGCACGCTGCTGGATGCGCTGAACGATGATGCGTTCATGGCGGAACTTAAGAGTTCGCGCGACGGTCGGGAGATTTGGCAGAGACTGCGGGAGAAGGAGGGCTTCGAATGAAAAGAATCATCGTAGCTTGCAACAGCGGGCTCGGCACCAGCCTGATGATTCGGCTGAACGTGGAGGCACTCCTGAAAGAGTGGGGTCTCAAGGCCTGGGTCGAGCATACTGACATTTCGTCGGTCGACACCTTTGATGCCGATCTGATCATCGGCTCCAATTATATTATGGAATCGCTTCAACTGATCAGCAGGGTCGAGATCATCGGCCTGGACGATATTACGGACCGGCAATATTTGAAAGCGAAGCTGCTGGACAGCGAAACGTTCAGACAGTGGCTGGCCGGTTAGGCTTGTTAGAGTCATTGAGCGGATTACGAATATAACTTACAGACAAAAGCGGGGGTTGCCCATGAACGCAACGCAATTGGTCAGCAAGGGTTTGCTTGGGGAGCCTGCCCTGCTGCTCGGGTTAATCGCGTTTCTCGGATTGCTGCTGCAGAAGCAGCCGTTCCAGCGGTTGATCCACGGCACGATCAAGACGATGCTCGGCTACACGCTGCTTCAGATCGGTGCGAACGCCGCCGGCTCGTCTCTATCCAATTTATCGGCGGTGATCCAGAAGGGATTTCAAATCATCGGGATCATTCCGCATAACGAGACGATTACGGCCCTCGCACAGATTAATTACGGCGAGGAGATCGCGCTCATTATGCTGGCTGGGATGATCGTCCACTTGATGATCGCCCGTTTTACGCGGATCAAATATATTTTTCTAACGGGACACCATATGCTGTTCATGGCTTCGCTCCTCGCGGGAGTGCTCGTGTCGATGTCGATGCCGCTATGGAAGGTGGCCATTGCCGGAGGGATCGTCTTGGCTTTGTGCATGTCCTTTGCGCCCATGATCTCTCAGCCATATATTCGGCGGGTAACGGGAAACAATGACTTTGCGGTGGGACATTTCAACAGTATCGGCTATGTGCTGAGCGGGTTCGTCGCTTCCTGGTTCAAAAAGGGACCGGAGCCGCCGGAGTCGAAGGGGCTGCAGAAGCTGCGCTCTTTTTTTCAGGATCATATGGTTGTCATTACGGTGTTTACCTTCGTGCTGTTCCTCTTCTCCGGGTTGTTCATTTCCCCCGGGGGGATCGAAGAGATGTTCTCGGGACGGCATATTCTCGTCGTGTCCTTGATACAGGCGACCTGGTTCGCAGGGGGCTGCTACGTTATCTTGGCAGGGGTGCGCATGCTGTTGTCCGAAATCGTGCCCGCCTTCAAAGGAATTGCCGACCGGGTCGTACCGGGCGCGATTCCTGCGCTGGATTGCCCGGTGCTGTTTAAATTTTCGCCGTTCGCCGCGATGATCGGATTCCTGCTCAGTTTCACCGGTGGCTTGGCGGCGATGGTCGTGCTGCTGCAGGTGCAGTATACCGTCATTATTCCTGGAGTCATCCCGCATTTCTTCGCTGGCGGCGCGGCGGGCGTTATCGCTTATCAAATCGGCGGCCGCAAAGGGCTGATCGTATCCTCCTTGATCCACGGATTCATCATTACGATTCTGCCGGCATTCCTCATTCCGCTGCTGACGAACCTCGGATATTTGCGCGCGACTTTTGCCGACAGCGATTTCTCGGTTATCGGGGTGCTAGTGCATCAGCTGTTCAGCTGGTTTCAATAACGCCGGTACCCGTCCCGGAAAACATATGCTACACCTCAAAAACAATAGTAGTACGAGAGCCTGATCTCATCCTCATCAGAGGGTGAAATCGGGCTGTTTTGTGTGTCTGTTTTATTGCCGTGAGAAGTGGCAGAGACTTGGACTCACAGGTTTGTAAGCGCAACCAATATAATTAAGCCATAAACACGGGGGATATAACAGATGGGAAAGAAAAAATGGATCAGCTCAATCTCCGCTTTAACGATGGCCGCGTTGCTGTTTACGGGCTGCGGATCTTCGGGCGGCAACACGGCTGCACCAGCAGCTAACGGAGGCGGGGATGCCGCTCCGGCGAAGCCGCAAGGCAAGCTGACCGTATACATCGGTTTCCAGGAAGATCACGCGGTCGCGGCGATCAAGAAGTTCACCGAGGACACGGGCATTGAAGCCAGCATGATCCGGATGTCGGCAGGCGAGATCCTCGCCAAGGTCCGGGCGGAGAAGGATAACCCGCAGGCGGACGTCTGGTACGGCGGACCGGCCGACACCTTCGTGCAAGCGACTTCGGAAGGACTGCTTCAGCCGTACAAGTCGCCGGTTGCAGAGAAGATCGATGCGAAGTATAAAGATGCGGACGGCAATTGGACAGGCGTCTATGTCGGCGCGGTCGGCTTTGCTTCCAATAAAGAATTTTTGGCCAAAAAAGGCGTAGAAGCCCCGAAGACATGGGAAGATCTGCTGAACCCGGCGTTTAAAGGCGAAATCGTCATGGCGGACCCGGCTTCCTCCGGAACCGCGTACACCGCAATGTACACGGTGCTGAAAGTAATGGGCAGCGAAGAGAAGGGCTTCGAATACCTCAAGAAGCTGCATCCGCAGGTTCAGCAGTATACGACGAGCGGCGCCGCACCGGGCCGGATGGTCGGTATGGGCGAAGCCGGCGTAGGCATTCTGTTCGCGCACGACATTATCAAGTACCAGGAAGAAGGCTTTAGCAGCCTTGAAATGACGATCCCAGAGGACGGAACAGGCTATGAGACCGGCTCGATCGGCATTATCAAGAACACGAAGAACGAAGAGCTGGCGCAAAAATTTGTAGACTGGGCACTGTCCCCGGCCGCTCAAGAGCTGGGTAAAACCGTAGGCAGCTTCCAGAACCTGACGAACCCGGATGCGGTCGGACCTGAGCAAGCCGTTAATCTGTCTGAAATTAATACGATCGATTACGACGTCGTTGAAGCCGGTAAAGAGCGTCAGCGCCTGATCGACAAATGGAGTGCCGAAGTTAAGAAATAATATCAGTTTGAACTCAGAGAGGAGAGAGCTTGAATGAGCGCCATGTTCAAGAGATTCAAGCGCGAGCCGCTCCTGCCGATTCTCATCGTGTTGGTCATGCTCTGCTTACTCGTTTTTATCGTCTATCCGCTATTCCAAATTGCAAAATCCAGCTTCGTCGGGTCCACCGGCGAAGTTGGCTTACAAGGATATCAGCGGGTGCTGTCCGGGGGCGGATTATTCCACGCCCTGGTCAACTCCCTCGTGCTGGCCGTCCTGACGGCGACGTTGTCCACCGTGATTGCGTATGTTTTTGCATATACGTTCGCTTATGTAAAAGTACCGTTCAAAAAGCTCTTTAACGGCATTGCCATTCTGCCGGTCATTTCACCGCCGTTTGTCATTGCCTTATCCGCCATGCTGCTTCTCGGGAAGCAGGGGCTGATTACGAAAAACTTGCTGGGACTTGAAAATGCGAATATTTACGGGCTGCATGGCCTGGTTCTTGTACAGACGCTTTCTTTTTTCCCGATAGCCTTCCTGACATTGTCCGGACTACTGCGTTCGATTAGCCCCTCGCTGGAGGAGGCCAGTCAGAACATGGGGGCCAGCCGGCTGAAGACGTTCATTAGCGTCACGCTGCCGCTGTCCGTCCCTGGAATCGCTAACGCGTTCCTGCTCGTGTTCGTTCAGTCGCTTGCGGACTTCGGGAACCCGATGACGATCGGCGGGAACTACTCCACCGTAGCCAGAGAGATCTACTTACAGGCCGTCGGAAGCTACAACTTGCAGGCCGGGGCTGCCTTGGCGATGGTGCTGCTGACGGTGACGATCATCGTCTATATTCTGCAAAATTTCTGGGTCGGCAAAAAAAGCTACGTTACTGTCACAGGTAAGCCTACCGGACAACGGAGAATGATCGAGTCCGGGGCGATTAAACATGGACTATTCACATTTTGTATGATCATGTCGTTCGTCGTTATTGCCTTCTATGCCCTTGTACCGATCGGTTCGTTCATCAAGCTGTGGGGCATCAACAACAGCCTGACGCTGGATCATTACAAATATGTTTTCTCTATAGGACAGAAGGCGATCAAGGATACGCTGACGCTCGCCATTGTCGCCACGCCGATTGCAGGATTGCTGGGTATGATTATCGCATTCCTGATTGTCCGCAAACGTTTCTTCGGTAAAAGAGCCTTGGAAGTCATCAGTATGCTCTCGATCGCCGTACCGGGTACGGTCATCGGGATCGGGTACATTCTCGCGTTCAACAAAGCGCCGTTAGCGCTGACCGGAACCGGCATCATTATCGTTGCGGCATTCGTAGTTCGCTCTATGCCGGTGGGCATCCGCTCCGGGGTCGCGGCCCTGCAGCAGATCGATCCGAGCATCGAGGAAGCCGCGACGAATCTCGGCGCCAGTGGAAGCAAAGTGTTCACGAGCGTCGTGCTGCCGCTCATCAAGTCCGCTTTTTTCAGCGGTCTCGTGAACAGCTTCGTTAAAAGCATGACCGCGATGAGCGCCGTCATTTTCCTCATCTCGGCCAAGTACAATCTAATTACCGCGTCGATTCTGGCGCAGGTTGAGGCCGGCCGGATCGGTGTAGCAAGCGCCTACTGTACGATTCTGATTCTGATCATGATCGTGGCGCTCATTCTGTTAAACTTGCTCGTGAGATGGATGGGCGGCAAAGAGCGGTCCGCATAAGCGACCGCGCCCATCCTTAAGGAGGTATGTTAAAATGGCTAAATCCGTCACACTGAAAAATATATCGAAAGCCTTCATGAACGATAGAGGCGAGAAGTCCTACGCCGTCTCCGGGGTGAACCTGGAGATCGGAGAAGGAGAGTTCGTCACCCTCCTCGGTCCGTCCGGTTGCGGGAAAACGACGACGCTGCGCATGATTGCCGGTTTTGAAGACATCACCGAAGGTCACATCTACTTCGGAAATGAGGCGGTGGACCAAATTCCGCCGAACCGCCGGGACTGCACGATGGTGTTCCAATCGTATGCGCTGTTTCCGCATCTGAATGTATTTGACAACATTGCTTACGGTCTCAAAATCAAGAAAATGGGCAAATCCGAAATGATCTCGAAAATTGAATCCGTCTTAGATATAATGAATCTACAGGATTACCGGGATCGGATGCCGAACCAGCTGTCGGGCGGTCAGCAGCAGCGGGTGGCACTGGCCAGAGCGCTCGTCATGGAGCCGGGCGTGCTGCTGTTCGATGAGCCGCTGTCCAACCTCGACGCGAAGCTGCGCCTCGTGATGCGGGATGAAATCCGCCGTATTCAACAGCAGATCGGTATCACCGCCGTGTATGTAACGCATGATCAGAGCGAAGCGATGAGCATGAGCGATAAGGTCATCGTCATGAATAAAGGAAAGATCGAGCAGGTCGGCACGCCGATGGAAATTTATCAGCGTCCGAAGAGTAAGTTCGTGGCTGATTTCATCGGAACCGCCAACTTCCTGGAAGGCACCGTCAAGGGAACGGAAGACGGCCGGCTGCTCGTGGAGACAGCTTCGGGTGTGCTGCGGATTCGCCGTGATGGGTTTAAAGCAGGGGACCGCGTGACGGTGGTAATCCGCCCGGAAGCCGTCACTTTAGCTAAAGGCACAAGCCATCAGGGCATCGTGCAGAAAAGCGTGTTCATGGGCCAGACCCAGGAATACGAGGTTCTGTTCGAGGGCCAGATGTTCCAGATTACCGAGCATAACCCGATTCAGGAGAAGGTGTACTCGGTCGGCTCTTCCGTATCGCTGCAGTTTGCGGAGGACGCCCTTCATGTAATTTAACTTCTGCACACCATCTGAAGAAATGACATCACACCAGAAAGAAGGGATTGCATGAAAAAAATAGCGCTATCCGCGTTGCTGCTCTCCCTGCTGATGTCATTTCTTCTTTCTGCCTGCGGTAAGGAGAGCAAAGGCACGCTGACCGTGTATGCCGGATTGTATGAGGATCATGCGATCAAGGCGATGGAGACCTTTCAGAAGCAGACCGGTATCAAAGTAAATTATGTGCGCATGTCGAACGGAGAGATTCTGTCGAGAATTCGGGCGGAGCGGAATTCCCCCAAAGCGAGCATCTGGTTCGGCGGGCCGGCTGATACGTTCATCCAGGCCAAATCGGAAGGTCTGTTAGAGCCGTATGTATCCAAGAATGTAGAGGCCATTCCGCCGGAATATCGCGACCCGGAAGGGTATTGGACCGGCATATATGTCGGAGCGATCGCCTTTGTCTCCAACAAAACCTGGCTGCAGGAGGTCGGTCTGCAGGCTCCGCAATCGTGGTATGATCTGTTGAAGCCGGAATACCGGGGCATGATTTCGATGGCGGATCCACGCTCCTCGGGAACCGCCTATACCATGCTAGCGACTCTCGTGCAGCTGTTCGGCGAAGACGAAGCGTTTGACTTCTTGCGTAAGCTGCATCAGCAGAATGTCATTTACACCACCTCCGGCAGTGTCCCTGGACGCACCGTAGGAATGGGAGAGGTCGGGACAGCGGTCATGTTCTCACATGACGCGCTGAAGTTCTACAAGGAGGGCTTCCAAAACCTTATCATCGGATTCCCGACGGAAGGCACGGGCTACGAGATCGGTGCCGTCGGTATCATCAAGGGCGGCCCGCACCAGGAGGAAGCCCGCCGATTTGTCGACTGGGCGCTGACCAAGCAAGCCCAGGAGCTCGGCAAGCAGGTCGGCAACTACCAGCAGCTTACCAATCGCGATGCCGTCGCGCCCGAGGAAGCCATTCCGCTGGAGAAGCTGAACGTCATCCCCTACGACCTCGACTGGGCCGGCCAAAACCGTGAGCGTTTGATTAACAAATGGACAACCGAGGTGCTGGGGGCGCGGTAATCGTTTTACTCAATGTGCCTCAAGCTCCATCTTCCAGATAAGAAAATAAGCTCAAGATAAACGTCCCAGCCAAAGATTTATCTAAGGTTGGGGCGTTTTTGTAAACCTGATTTGGAGTGAATTGAAGGATAATATATGAGTGGAAAATTGAATGTAATGCTTATTGGTAGAGATTGATCGTGAGCCTGGCTGTCATTGTGAGCTAGGCTCTTTTTGCGGTTTCCTCAAATTTACGTATGGTGTATATTGGGTATAAATGGGACTGTTTAGCAAGGTTGATGGCTTAAACGTGTTGCATTTATTCCCACAAGACCGGATCGTGTCTCAGATGCGGGAACGTTATCTGAGAGTACTGCAATGCAATAAAAACAAAGGACGGATAATTGTCATGATTAAGGATCATCTCAAATTTTTAGAATTAGCATTTGAAGAAGCAACGTTAGCAGAGAGTGAAGGGACATACCCAATTGGGGCTGTAATTGTTGATAACGAAGGCAAAGTAGTTAGTAGAGGGAGAAATAGAGTATTCACGCAGGAGGACTGCACCGCACATGCAGAGGTGGATGCAATTAGAAAGGCCGGACACATCTTGTTAGATACAACTAATAAAAGATTCAAGAAAAACGACTTGACTCTATATACAACTTGCGAGCCGTGTCCCATGTGTACGTGTACTATTTTGCTATCAGGGATTAAACAAGTCGTTTGGGCAGCGGATGATGATGAATATGGAGCAATAAGACGTATGAAAGAAGGCCCTCATTTCATAAATCAATTTAATACAATCAATTACATAGCATCACCAAGTCTGGATTTAGAGAATAAACAAAGGAAAATGCTGAAAGAATGGAATATTAGACGTGGAATAGTAAATACAGAATGGGAAGCGAAATAAGGAAGAATAAGAATAGTATGAATTCGATTTGTAGCAGGTGAAATCACGGTCTATTTTAATGAATCTTCTCAAGGAGGCCTGGTATGAAGACAATTATCTATATGGTTAGGCATGGAGAATCACCATACAATGAAGGAAATGAAAGAACAAGAGGGCTTACCCCAAAAGGAAAGGCCGATATTGAAAAGGTAACGAAGTTACTTGTAGGTGAAGGAATAGACATGATTATATCAAGTCCTTATACACGGGCAATTCTTAGTGTTGAGGGATTGGCCAAGCATTTAAACAAAGAGGTTCAGATATTTGAAGATCTTAGAGAGCGTCATTTTGCCGCAGATCTTATTGAAAATGCAGAGTTAATGTCTAGTATCCGAGAGAGTTTTAATGACCCTGACTATACCTTAATGGGTGGAGAGTCTAATGCTGAGTGTCAGAATAGAGCAATCGCAATTCTAAAACCGATACTAAATGAGCATAGAGGGAAGAAAATAGCTGTCGGAACCCACGGTCTTGTAATGACTTTGATGATGAATCATTTTGATCCGGCTTATGGCTTGGATTTTTTGAATCAATTAACGAAACCGGATATCTATAAAATGCAATTTGAGGATTTAGCATTAAAAGAAGTAACCAGATTGTGGAATGATGATCTTTCATAAAAAAGGAGAATTGAACATGAGAAAACTCGTTTTATTTCTGCATTCATCGCTTGATGGCTTTGTTGAAGGGCCGAACGGTGAAATGGACATTGGTTGGGTTTCCTACGATGCTGACTTGGAAAAACACGCTAAGGAAATTCTGAGTACTGCCGACACGGTCCTTTGGGGACGCGGGACTTATCAGATGATGTACAGTTACTGGCCTTCCGTGCCTTCGAATCCAGCAGCTTCGGAGCATGAACGCAATCATGCCGAGTGGATCGAGAAGACAGACAAAGTCATTTTTTCCACGACGCTGGAGAACGTAGAATGGAACAATTCCAGACTGGTGAAAGAAGATGTTGAGGAAGAGATCAAGAATCTCAAACAGCAGCCAGGCAAGGATATGGTCATTCTCGGCAGTCCAAGGTTTGCACACTACCTTATGCAGCTTGATTTAATAGATGAGTATAAAATTACGGTTTCTCCCGTCTTGATCGGCAGCGGTTTGCCGTTATTCCAAGGTCTCAAGGAGAAGATCAATCTTAAACTTATCGAAAACAAGACCTTTGATTCTGGTGCCATAGGTCTCGTTTACCAGACGATAAGATGAGCTCAGACAACAACACGACCCAGCCTATGATAGGAGCTATCTAAGGCTGGGTCGAGTCGTAGAAACCGTCTAAAGGAGTTGATATTATGTATCTACACAGAAGTCTTGAAATAGGAGATTTAGAGACGATTTGTTTATTTCCTCAGTCACAAGAAGAATTATTTTATATGAGTCCGAGATTTGTTTATCCTCTAACTCCAGACCAAATTATGAATTTAGCTAAAGATAGATTTGAACCGACTGTCATTTTAGAGGATGCAAAGAATGAAGTAGTGGCCTACGCTAATATTTATGCGGATGAGCTTGAAGAGAATAGTTTTTGGCTAGGAAACGTAATTGTTTCACCAGAAAGCAGGGGGAAGGGAGCATCTCAATATTTATTAAATGTAATGAGCGAAAAAGCCAAAAATACATTGAAAACTGAGAAGCTGAAATTAGCCTGTCATAGTACGAATTCACGAGGGCTGGCCTTTTATTCAAAAAGCGGCTTCAAACCATTCGATATGAAAATTCATGATATAGGTTCAAAGAAATTCATAACCATCCATATGATAAAAAATTTAGTTTGAGCGTTCCTTTTTTACAGCCTATGGGGAAGAAATATCCATTAGAAATGCATGTGGGGGAAATGATGGAGAACAAAATTGTAGTAGCTTTGAAAGCTGTCATAGTAAATCAAGGAAAGATTTTGATTTTGAGACGTTCTGGAACGGATGAAGTTGGTCCAGGGGAATGGGAGACGGTTGGGGGAAAAGTGGAATTTGGTGAGGACTTAGAAACTGCTTTAGTTCGCGAGATTCAAGAGGAAGCTGGAATTGAGGTGAGTGTTGAAAAATTAATATACGCTGTAACTTTTCTAACCGATCCGAATAGACAAATTGTTCTACTATCTTATCTTTGCAGAACAAATCAAAGTGCAGTGACTCTCTCGACTGAACATAGTGAATATATGTGGGCTACAAAATCTGAAGTAACTCAGTATCTTCCAAAGGCAATAATTGAAGATTTTAATAAACACAATGTTTTGAAGATGCCTGATTTAATTTAATAATACTTTCTAAGGATGTCGGATTTGCGCTAAAATATCTGTCTTGCGGGAGGATTATATAATGATTGATTCAAAACCAAAAATAATTGCTATTGCTGCGGTTTCTGGTGGAGGAAAAACTACGATTACTTCGCGTTTAAATCAAGTGTTGAACAATTCAAAAGCTCTTTATTTCGATGATTATAATGTTGAAGGACCAGAGGATATTATAGATTGGGTTGAGCGGGGAGCAGATTGTAACGAGTGGAGCATCGAACCGATCGTAACTGATGTAAATAGCCTAATAAACTCCAGTGATGTGAGGTACATATTAATAGATTATCCTTTTTCAAGACTACACCATGATTTGAAGACCATTGATTTGACTGTCTTTGTAGATACACCTCTAGATATAGCTATGGCAAGAAGGTTATTAAGAGATTTTAGAAACATAAATACAGAAGTAATAATGGATGAATTAAGTAATTATCTATCCCGGGGAAGAATCGGGTATGAAAGTATGTTAAAGACAACAAAACCTAATTCAGACGTTGTTATTGATGGGGCTTTACATACAGACGAGATTATTAAGCTTATTTTGGATGAAATAAATAAGACCGAAAGTTAAATCAAAGAAAATAGGTGATGAATGTGGAAACCATAAATTATGACGGTAAAACTTTTAGAACCATAAAAAACACTAAAAACGGAGAAGTTACTCAAGAAACGATTTTTCACTACAAACAGGAAGGAAATCGAGTATTGGCAGAATATGCCGGGGGCGGGATACTAGTAGGTCATTTAATTGCCTTGGTAGATGAGGATGGAAATCTGGACATGAGATATCAACATATTAATGATAAGAATGAGTTGATGACGGGGATATGTAAATCGAGACCAGAGAAACAAGAGGATGGAAGATTGAGAATGCATGAAGAATGGGAATGGACTTGCAAGGAACATTCTAAGGGATGGTCAATTATTGAAGAGATCCAAGATCGAGATTGAGGTGAAGAAAATCCTAAGTAAAACAGGCACATCAACAATATATGTCATCCTACTTATCGCAATCATTACTACTATAGTGAGTTGGGATGAACTTGGAGGTTTGGTAAGGGCGGGTAATTATAATACTACGGATGATATGGTGGAAACCATAATGGCCAAAACAGCGACTCCAGGGGTCGCTATGGTAGTATCAGAACAGGGGAAAACAGAATATAGGAATTACGGATATGCAGATTTTAATAATGAAAAAAGGGTAACTGAAGAGTCATTATTTGAGTTGGGATCGACTACAAAGGCATTTACGGCTCTGGCCGTTATTTTATTGGAAAATGAGGGCTCCTTATCTCTTTCAGATTCTATTACAGATTATATTCCATCGTTTGAGCCAACCATGAAGGGTGAGAAGGTTAATATTTCGATTCATCAATTGTTAGCACATACAAGCGGAATTCCACCATGGAGTATTCGGTTAATTCCTGAGGGTACCACAGAGGATATGCTTGAAAAAACGATACATAATGTGTCAGACATTGCATTAGATACGGACCCTGGAACAGTATATAATTACGCTACAGTTAATTATGATATTTTAGCGATGGTTGTTGAAAAAGTTACAGGCAAACGTTATCAGGATTACATGACTGAAAACATACTGGTTCCTTTAGGAATGACTAATAGTTATTTTTCAACAGGTCAAGAAAAGGTATCTGATGAACTTACCAAAGGATATCGTGTATTTTTTGGAAGAAGCTTAGAATATGATGCTCCTAGATATTATGGGAATATCGCTGCAGGATATTTGGTAACGAATTCAAAAGATCTAGAACGCTGGATTAATGCCCAATTGGGGGTAGGCGATATACCGGATCATTTATTGAAAGCGATACAACAATCTCATCAAGTGGACATCAAAACGGCGGGGCACGAAGATGAAAATCAATACTATTCATTCGGATGGAGTGTCGATACGAAAAATAGTGTTGTTAGTCATAATGGATCCAATCCTAATTACTCTTCACAGGTTCTTATTGATTTAAAAAAGCAGCAGGCTGTTTTTGTTCTGGCTAATTTGAATTCAACTGCACCATCGCTAATTGCTAATAACATTTATGAGAATATGAATGGAAATCAAATGGATAAATTTCATTATGATGACGTGTATCTATTAATTGATTTGGTATTTTCATTTTTAGTAATAATAGCCATCATTATCTTATGTGTCCAAGCAAATAAGCTCATTAGAGGTATAAAACTTAATATTAAAGATGAAAAGACAAGGTTCAGAAAAATGACAGAAAGTAGTATCGCACTAATCTTAAGCATTATGCTTTTGATATTGGTAATGATCTGGCCTTATCTATTAGACAATAATTATATGATGATAAAGGTGTGGATGTCGTATTCAATATTTATTTGGATGGGGCTAACTTCTATCAATTGCATTTTATCGATAATAATTAATATGAAGAAAATCGGAATGATTAGACGAAAGTTAAAATGGAAGGAGAACATATGATAGTAAGAGTGTTACAAGAATCAGATGCTAAATCGTATCAAGAAGTTCGATTGAGTGGACTTAGAAACGATCCGGACGCATTTGGATCAGCCTTTGAAAGAGAGAAAGAATTCTCCCTGGAAACAGTAATTAGTCGAATAAGTCCTACTCAAGATAAATTTGTTCTCGGAGCTTTTGTTGAAGGTGAATTAGTTGGAATCGTTGCTTTTGTACGTGAAGTAGGGATGAAAATAGCCCATAAAGGAAATATATTCGGCATGTACGTAGCACCTGAAATGAGAGGAACTGGTGTAGGACGAGAGTTATTACTTGAGTTGATAAAAAAAGCTAAAGACATGGAAGATCTGGAACAAATAAATTTAACTGTTATTTCCGGCAATAGTAATGCCAAGAAGTTATATGCATCACTCGGATTTGAGATTTATGGGACAGAAAGAAATGCAATTAAATATAAGGGGCAATATTTTGATGAGGATTTAATGGCTCTTAAATTATGAAGAACTGCAGTAAGAGGGAGGGCTCAATGAAAAGAGTGGTATTAGTCGAAGGAATTCCTGGATCGGGTAAATCGACATTCGCTAGATTTCTTGCTAATCAATTTGAGAGAAATGGCCACACATGCAACTTGTTTTTCGAGACTACCTATAACCATCCGATCATTCATTCTGTATCCTTTGACGATTACAATATGTTTATTGAGTCGTATTTAGATAGATGGAACAAGTTCCTTTCTAATCAATCTGGTGGCGATGTGGTTGTTATGGAATCTGCTTTATTCCAAAGTCCCATTGTTCACTTGTTACATAAAGATGTCGATCGAAACTTAATTAAATCTGTAATTGTTAATGCGAGCGAGCTTTTAGGAGATATTGATTGCAAATTGATATATTTCTATCAAGAAGATGCTGAAGCCGCAATTCATCAGATGATTGACGTTAGAGGCAAAGAAGACTTTTTACTAAAGAAACATAATGAGTATAAACATGAGATGTATTTCATAAATCGGATGGAGATGGGCCATAATTCACATATCAGTTTTTTTCTTGATTATGCTGCACTTGCTAATGAAATTATTAAAGAAGTATCCCTCGAAACAATATCTATTGAAAATTCAAAACAAGATTATTCGTTATACGAGCAGCAATTGATCAATGAATTTGACTTGGAATATTTTCCTGATCCTTATGTCGATAGAACTATACTTACTAAGTATAAAGGAACCTACTACAATCAGGATTTAAACTTTAGTTTAAATATCGAACTGATAGATAATCAATTAATTATATTTGGAAATAAAAAGCTGAAACCTAAAGATAATAGTCAATTCTATCTTGATGACATGAGCGTAACTGCAAATTTTATTAAAGAAGGCGATAGCGTTAATCGTGTGGTCATAACTGAGAAGGATTTATATGCAAATAGAAATGACAATGGAACTATTTTTGAAAGAATCTCCTAGTAGTACCCGAACATCTGCTAAACACCCTATACACGGTGGTGATTTTTTATGGGAGTCGCTTGTACTTTGAGTTGTGGTCAATGCTCATACAACAAGAATGTTTTTTTGGGGATTGGATTTAGATATATTAGTTTGCAGGCTATTTTAGAATGGTACGAAGAGGAAGAAGGAAGAAAGCAAATAATCGAATATATTAATAAGAAGGAACCGATTTATGAGTGCTATGATGGGCTTTATTTATGCCAGAATTGTAATTATATATTGAACAAGACTTATTTGCATTTAGAAGCCGGGTCTCAATCGTACATGAATAGTTATTCTTGTCCTCGTTGTAGGGACAAAATGCCCTCAAAGCCTTTGGAAAATGAAACTGAGATCAACAGGCTGAAATGTCCGGAGTGTAAGTGCAGTAATCTAAAAGTTGAATTTTATATGGATTGGGATTAGGTACATAATCAGATACGCAAATCTTATATGTGAGGGTGATTTGCTTGAAGCAAGGAATCATTGTGTTGTTGAATGGAACTTCAAGTTCAGGAAAGACTAGTATTTCTAATGAACTGGTAAATCAGAAAGAGATTCTTTTTCATCACCTATCAATAGATGACTTTTTTAATAATTTCAATGAATTTGTTGATAAAAAATTTCCGGACCTTAAACCTACAAGAGAAGTAGATGATCAAGTTGTCGCGCAAATCATTTTTGATCCCATAGCCTCAATGTTCTATTCGACGATTAAATTGTTTTCTGAAATGGGTTTGAATGTAATCGCAGATACGGTAATCGATAATGATAAGAGATTTAATGAGTGTCTTGATGTGTTTTTTGATCAGCCTACAATATTCATAGGTGTAATATGCTCAAAAGAAGAACTCATGAGAAGAGAGCAAATAAGAGGAGATCGGCAGATTGGACTAGCAAATTCTCAGTTTGACAAAGTATATTGCTTTAATGAATATGACCTCGAAGTAAACACGGAAGAGTTGAGTCCAATAGAATGCGCCGAGAAGATATTAAGTTTTATTCATTCCGATAAGGATTACTCGGTGTTTAAGAAATTAAGTAAAAGGGAAATTAGTGTTTCTTAGAAGGCGAATCCGTTAGGGGAAGTGTTTTCAAGTGAAGAAAATAGCGGTAGTTAGTTTGTATTTTTTAAGTGAAGAAGAGGGCGGACAAAAAAACTTAATTAATGGAGATTTCTCAACCCCCATTGTTTTTGATTCGGATAAAGATCTGGATTATGGTCTTTGGAGTGCGGTTGTTGAAATACATAATAAACCTAATGAATATAGAGAAGCCAAAGCAGATCTATACTTTCTATGTCATGACATAAATGAAGTCCCAAATCATTTATTAGAACCCGGAAACAGCTTTATTTTAAGAAATAATAAGATAATAGCAAGCGGGAAGATAGAATACATAAAAGATCGATGAATTAATTAGAAAAAAAATATCTACTTGAGAGTTAATTCATAGAGCGTACGTAGAGATAGCACCATCACACTCCGGGGCTACCGCCCCTTGGTTATCAGATGTATAATCGTGGAAGAAGCTCAGACAACAAACGACCCAGCCTAAGATAAGAGTTATCTAGGACTGGGTCGTTTTCGTAGGTACAGGAAAAGGGTGGGGACATTGAAAAATACTAAATTGATTCTATTCGAAGGAATTCCGGGGTCTGGAAAAACAACTACCTCTCAGCAACTATTTAATCACCTTTTAGAAGACGGTGTACCTGCAAAACTTTATATTGAAGGCAGTGAACATCCAATTGACTTGCCCTTTTTTGCTTATCTTACTCAATATGAATACAATGATCTCTTATTTAAATTCCCACAACAAGCAGAATGGATTAAAGTCAATTCTATTATTGAACTTGATTATGTATTAATACCCTATAAAGAACCTGTGCCGAAACCATGGAACGATGAACTAATTGAGTATTTGAAATCGAAGGAATTTTGTTATTCGGATAAGCCGGTAGTCCCTTTTAAGATTTTTAAAAGAGTATTTAATAAACGCTTCGAACGATATGTTGCCAGTATGGTTAATACGGATACAGTAACCATTTTTGAGAGTATCCTATTCCAACATCAAATTCATGATATCCATCGATTGTATCCTGAGATAACTGAAAACGAAATCATCAAATACTTAGGAGAATTAGCGGTATTATTTTGTCCTTTAAATCCTGTTTTATTTTATATTACTCAAGATAGTGTAAAAGAATCATTAGAACATACAGCTGCTATTCGTTCAAAACCCAAATGGGCAAGCAGTAAAACAATAGATTACTACATATACCGCAAAAATATCGAACTAGAAGCAGTTAAGTACTTACCGTTTAATACGTATATTTTGAATAACAGTGATAGGGATTGGAAAGAGATGTTTGATGTAATTAGAACCACACTTTCGTTGGAGAACTCGATGATGTCATAAACTCAATATAACAACGGGTTAATGTTGCTTCGCAGCCGGCCTTTTGGGCGGTAAGGTTCTTGGGTTCGGTAATACCTAAACGTTAAAAGAAACCCCAGTAAAGGAGTGTAAGAATGAATGAACAATGAGGCCTTTAGTGAAACATTCCTAAAAATCACATTGTATCGAATGTGTGATCTCTACTTTGAAAAAATGAAGGTTACGCTAAATTCATCAACTTTATCACCTTGTAGAACATACGGGGTATCATTTAGGTCAAATCATAGATAGAGTTCAAGGAAATACAAAGAAGAAGTTTGAATTTTGTAATAACGGATTAAATGAATCATATTTAAGAAACAAGATAGAATCGGATAATATCATGTAGGCATAGCTCCTTGATTCATCCGAAACTTAAGAGCTTTATTGAAGGTTGGGAGGACCATGAATGCATCGCGAAAATGAGGATGTTTACCCTAATCGTCTTATTGGTATAAGAACCGTGGAGATTGGCGGACTTACTAAATCACAGCTTATTCAGAAAATGCAAGAGCACTCTATCATGATTAATGAGTATGGAGAGCAATTATTAACTGATAATAGATTTACAACTTCTGATAAAAAGTATAGCTTGCAGACCGTTGAACTAACTGTTAGTGATCTTGGTTTTCGAGATGGGGCTACTACGGATCAGATTTTTATAAGAGCAACTGAACTCGGTTTGGAATTATGTCCGCTCGAGCTAGGCCCTTACTTAAGACTGCAATACTTGGATCAGCCCGAAGGTTATTCGGGCGATGCTTTACAACGACATCAAGCTCCAACCGGCTCTATTACTATAGCATCGGAAATACTAACCTAAGATGACGAATTCCCCAAAGGCTTTTATCTTAGACGAATTAGCGATGCGTTATGGCTGCGGGGATACTGCGCTGATGATCTGCACGTCTGGAATCCTTATGATCATTTTATTTTTGTCAAACCAATATAACATTAACGTTAGAAATTTGGGGGTATCTCATGAAGAGGGCAAGAGAAGAAGTAGACCTTTTCGTCTTCGCTCCGAAAGTAATGTATGAGAATAACAATAACCTCGACATAAGCAATCCGTACATTAAGATAAATGGTTATTTAAATGAACTCGAGCGAATAAACCATTTTCATAGGGGCGGAGACTACCAAGCTATGAATGAGTTCTGACAAAAATTAATAACATCACTTCAAAAAATCAATTATAAAACTTAAGGTGAAAACTTATGAATTTTATTACACCTTTGTACAATGACAATGGAAGTGAATGGGATCCATCGATTCTAGGAACGATTTCAATTCCGCTTGCGTTATTTGGTGTATTCTTATTTTGTTTTCCTGATTTAGTATGTAAGTTTTTGAGCTTTAATGCTTATAGAACAATGAAACCAAATTATGAATTCGAAGAGTATATAGAATACAAGGAACCTAGGAAAATAACGTTAGTGTTAATCAAAGCAATAGGATTAATCATAATTCTGTTTGGAATTTATCTGTTTTGGAACGCAGAAGGATTTTATCGATTTTGGTTTTTATGATGAAATCCTATTAGTAGTTTTTTCTTGAAAGGACAATTACGTCATATAACACATATTCACTCAGCAGAGTTTTCACCCCTAGGGAGTCAGGTGGAACAGATAATAAACGACCTATCACAATGAAAAGTAATCTAAAAGAAAGATTAAGGAAGGTTGTTCATGTTTCATCGTAAATTGGATTGGAGGAGGACTCTAGGATGCATGATATTTTCAAACCAATAACTGCTTCTATCGCATTTACTGGTGATTTAAAGACAGATATTAAGTCGTTTTTAGAGGTGAGTAATTGTTTAGATACAGCAACTCACTGTATTGATGTTGGCACCGAATGTAGAAGAATTGCACTGATGTTTAATGCCAATCCGACTAAAGCTGAGCTCGCTGGTTGGTTGCATGATATTAGTGCTGTATTTCCAAATAACGTGAGATTGGATGTAGCAAGACAATTGGAACTAGAGGTGTTACCAGAAGAAACAGTATTCCCAATGATTATTCACCAGAAGATATCGAGAGTAATGGCAAAAGAAATATTTGATATTACTGATCAGGATGTATTGGATGCGGTCGGTTGCCATACTACTTTGAGATCAAACTCTTCCTTGCTTGATAAGGTGCTCTTTGTTGCTGATAAGATATCCTGGGATCAAAAGGGGACACCGCCCTATTTAGAGGATCTTAATAGAAATTTACAAATATCATTAACACATGGGGCATTTGCATACATCAATTTTTTATGGGAAAAGAGAGATACTTTGAAAGTAATTCATCCTTGGTTAAGGGATGCATATGAAGAATTGAAAGACAAAGTACATTTAGTGTAGTGGTTCGAGGGCGTCATTGAATTATAGGAATTAACTTAAATCACGTACATATATTCAGGAGATTGATGATGAAGAAAAGTAAAATGATATTGTTATTGGTATTCTTAATAATTCTATTGTCTTTAGTTATAACATGGCGAACTGGCCTACTTGAACTTTGGAGTAAGGGGATATCCTCTATCGCAAACAACACAGAAAAGTATAGTGATGAGGCAGGTTATGTTCTTGATGGTAGCTATACTATCCAAATTGACCTTGCGGATATTCAAAGCAATATTGGCAAAGAGCTATATAATGATGGAAGACATAAGATCATAGTTGAAGAGATAAATAATAGTGGTGTTAGTGCAGAAGGTATAAACATTGGGTTTAGATCATTTGGTGACTACTCAACGGATGGAGCAACATTGATTTCCGGCGTGCATCATAAAACAAATAATGATCGGACATTTAGTACACTAATGACTGCACAATTGATAGCCAAATATAAAAATAAACAATATGGTGGTGCCATTTCTGGGGTTTCAGGGTTGAACTATAAATCGGGAGATGACTTCTCATTTAATATTAATCCAGTAGAAGCATTAAGGGATAAAGGTAAAGTAGAGCTTACAGTTTCAAATCTGTATTTGAATATTTGGAAAAAGAAATAGCGCGTTGCCCCCATAACAACATATTTACTCATTCGGGCAAACCAAGGGGATCGGAGATCAAACACATGAGTAAAGCAAGATCACAGAATTGTAATTTAAATATATGGTATTATCTACCTGATGAAGAATGGAATAAAGTTTCGCTTCTATATGAGAGGATGCCTGGGTGGATAGGTTATACAAACGGAAACCCGTATTGGTTTGGTCAGGAAGATGATGAAATTTTTATTGCGGCATCAGTTGAACCAAGTGGATTATCTTTTCAAGGACAGATGAATAATAGCGATTGGAATTCATGGATCAATAAGTTTAAATCAGAAGCTACAAAATTATTAGGTTTTGAGGTTGGTGAGCCTGAGGATGGATTTGTGTAATAGAGGTAACTGAAATTAATTTTGGTGGGAAGTACTATTGGTTTTAAGAAAGAAACCAACCTATACTCGTTATTGAAATGAGGGCCCCCTTTAGTGATAAAACTAATAAAAATTAGCTTAACATTCATTTGTTTAGCAGCATATGTTCAATTTATTAGTTTGTTCTCGTTTGATATTGGGAAGAGATTTTATCCTTTTTTTAAAGAAATAGATCCAGATAATGTTTTCATGGTACTAGTCATTCACCATATATTGCAGGCAATAATAACGTTGTTGGCTATTATTATTATTTCCAAGTTGTTGAATATACGTTTTAAGGATTTTGGATTTAATTTAAATAAACTAAGGTACTCTATTGTATTTGTTTCTGTATTCCTGGGTGTATGGATCCTAATCCAGGCTGTTATTGGCATTTATCTAATAAAAGAGCTTGGAGTTTCCCCCGGCTTCACATTCCCGCTCAACTTCAGAAATTACATTGGCTATTATTTATTTGAGGTTCTTTTATCCGGAACAAGTGAAGAAATCATGTTTAGATCATTAGTAATACCTCTAATGTTGAGTTTGTGGGGAAAGTATTTTTCCAATAGTAAAAGATTCTCGATCGTAGTTATATCTGCCTCTACATTCATATTTATGATAGCGCATATTAATTTAAATTTATTTCCATTTAAAATAACTCATTTTGACATTCTCCAACAACTAACCTGTTTAGCGTCCGGTTTATGTTTTGGGTATTTGTTTTTAAAAACAAAAAGCATAGTAGGGTGCATGATTGCCCATAATCTGTTAAATGGTATTATTACTTTGATGACATTGCTGTTTGTTTTATCATTTTAATGATGCTCGGACAACAAACGACCCAGCCTAAGATTAGAGCTATCTAGGGCTGGGTTGTTTCGTGATTGTAATAGAGTCATTAACTGATTTGGAGGCAATTTTGTAGATAATTCATAGAGAGAAGAGGTTTTTCAAATGGCTATTTGTGTTGAATTTGAGTTGATTGAAATTGAAAACACTATTGCAAGATATCGTTTCGGTGATTGCCTAGGGGATTTGAACGGAGAATTTGAAACAGATTTATATAGATTTATATCAGGAGAATTTCCGGGAGACACCTCGATGTCTGAAATAGTGGTATTACTAAATGATAAACAGAGCCAATGGAAAGCCATAAAAGCGTTTACTAAAATATATAGGCACTTTAAAGTACACAAAGAATATTTATCTAAAGGCGGATACTATGCATAGATTGCCTTAAATGACATGTGAAATATGTTGATCGTATAATCCCAGCAATTAAAAAACGAGTAAGGTCGTGATTTGTATGGGACTTGAGGAATTTTATAATTACACAAGTGGAGATGAGCGACACCTATTTAACGAAATAGCTGATCAATTGGAGGAACTGGGATATAAATCTAAAAGGGCGAAGACCAAAGATGTGAATTATGTATTCACCAATTCTAAGACCCCGAAAAACGTTCTTAAGTTCTCAATTGAGAAGGGGAAACCAATATTAAAAATGAAGTTTTTCGCTTCCAGTGATTACTCTAATTTTTTTCATGAATGTATAAGAAAAACTGTTGAAGAATTTAACTTCAGATATACGGGGTGTTACAACTGTGGGAGATGTAAGGATAAATTAGAGGGTTACGAGTACACATATGCGGATGGACGAAAGTATTTTAGATGTGGAACAGAGTTAATTAGTATATATGGGATCTCTTTATCAGAAGTTGATGAAGTTATAAGACTATTCAAAGCGCAACATGAGTATTACTTATCCAAGAGATAATAAATCAGATACCAAAAGGCGGTAATATAGTGAATTACCCGAATATTGAAACCGAAAGATTATTAATTAGAGAACTAACCTTAGATGATGCTGAAGCGGTTTTCAAACATTTTTCGTATCCAGAAGTTACGAAATTTATGGATATTGAGGTATGTAAAGATCTACGAGAGGCAGAAGAGATTATTGCATTCCATATACACGATTCAGGCTGTAGATATGGCCTGTTTAATAAAGAAAATAATGAACTTATCGGGACATGCGGTTTTCATTGCTGGTCAACTGAGAATCAAGAGACAAAAGCTGAAATTGGTTTTGATTTGTCCCCGAATAACTGGGGAAAGGGACTGATGCAAGAAGCATTGTTGAAGGTTATCCGAATCGGATTCGATTTAATGAAGCTAGACTATATTGAGGCGACAACAGAAAAAGAAAATTTCCAATCGCAAAGACTTTTGAAGAAAATGGGATTTAAGCAGGAGAGTGAACTAAAGGAAGATTTAATGTATTTTACATTGAGAGAAACTGTTTGAAAGTAGAGGTACCATATTTATACCTGGTGGGTGATTCAATGAATATTGATGAGGTTATGAAGCCGGGTGTGACTGGCTTTTCAGAAGAAGAATTGAGTAAACAAGAAATCAAGGATTTTGAAGCTTATCTATACCATGCAATTAGGTGTGAAAATGGAAAGCTAATAAAAACAGAGCTACTGATAAACAATAGAAATTTCTATACCTACCAAATTGGAATAAGGACCAAGGTATTTCATATTCTCTTACATTCTAATTTCCCCTTCGTGGCATTTGCTTCAGTAGTTGACTATAGCGGCATAGTCTTTATAGATGCACCCGAACAAGTAAAAACAATACTAACGGAAAACTATATAGTGCTGGAGTCAAAATTATTAAATCAAACATTCACAAGTGAAGACACTAGAACACTAGGAAGACATGAACAAGAAATGATCAAATATTGGAAACCAGAAACAATCGGGGAAGTCATATTTAATTATTGGGATTGAGGACAGACATTAACAAGGAGCTGAAGCATTTTGTTTAAGGATTCTGATCATGCCTGGAACCCTACCGCAGAAGAAATTAGAATATGGGCATATAGTGATGCTTTAATTCCCGAACAAGATTGGGAGTTAGCTGTGAATTCTTTTGAAAACATACCTATGATTTGTTCATTTGTTGATGATGAAGAATGCAAACATATATCATTTTTTCTTAGTTGCCTATATGTGTTTACAGGAGATTTTGTAAGGTCAAGGAAAAACGAAGAGTATAATAAATTGATTGAGTTATTAAACAGAATAGAAGTAATAGCAAAATCAGAAGAGCTAAAAGATTGGATAAAACGTTCAAAGGATTTAATTCTAAATCCGGATAAATATGATTATAGGTTTTGGGGGCTTGGGTCCGAGTATGTGTATTAGGTAAAAGATTAAGAAAGATAAGAACACTTTTGATCCTAGAAGGTGGTTATATGAGTGGAACGTGATCGCTACAAAGAAAAAGTTATGAATACTGTCTCAGAAAGGCAATTAGTCTCAATAATGAATAATACGAAGTGGAGAGTGTTACAAACGGCTGTTCTTAATACCTTGCCATTTCCACCGCCTTTTCAAGCAAAGTATGTATTGGGCGAATCTCCGTCTCCAAATGAGTTTGAAGACGATGTGTGGTATTTGGGAGATTGGGTCGAAGGACTGATGCCTTTTTATAAAGTTGAATGGATAAGAGTTAGACCGAGACGGATTGTAAATACAGGGAGATTGATACCACCTGAGATTATTGATATTACTGAAGAGTTTAAAGGGATACTCAAAGAGTATTCAATCCCATATTATTGTGACAATGAATCGATCTACATTTATGGATATACTTCCGAAACAGACAAAATAATCAAAGATTAGAAGATGCTCAGACAACAAACGACCCAGCCAAAGATAAGAGCTATCTAGGTTTGGGTCGTTTTCATTTGAAAGAAGGTTATTCATAGATGATTGATGAAACAAGATACCCTATTGGTCAATTTGAGCCGACTCCCATTTTCTTTGAAGAGGACAGGATTAAGCTTATTAATCAAATTTTATTAATTGTTCCTAGGCTTCGAGCACTGATAGTTCGCTTAACACCCGAACAACTCCAAACGCCATATCGGGATGGTGGTTGGTCAATCCAGCAAATTATCCACCATATGGCCGATAATGATATGAACGCTTATTTAAGATTTAAAAGGGCATTAACTGAAATAGAACCCATGGCTTCATCCTATCGAGAAGATCTTTGGGGTGAACTTCATGATTATGTTGAAACCGATATTGAAACCTCTTTAATACTCCTAGAATCTCTCCATAAACGTTTTTACATATTACTCTACAAGTTAGATTCACATCACTTCTCCAGGACACTCAGAACTCAAGCGTTAGGAATAATTAACTTGGACGCTGCACTGCAAAGATTTATTTGGCATAATCATCACCATAAATCTCAGATCGAATCATTAATAGTTAGAAGAGCCTGGTAAACTGAGATACTCTGATAAAAAAATAGAACGGATGAATAATGATGGATTGTCTCGGATGCCGAATCGCAAATCAAATTGAACCGGATGTTAATGTGATTTATGAGAACGAATTTGTAGTTTGTATTTTAGATATTGCACCGTTCAATGATGGCCATATACTGATTTTGCCTAGAAAGCATTACTTGGATGTTGAAGAAATAGACGAACTAACGTTAAGTGCCATAATGAGCACATCGGCAAAGATGTCTATTTTATTAAAAAAGACATTTAATCCGGATGGAATTACATTTTTTCAGAATGGCGGAACTTTCAATGACTTACAACATTATCACATGCATGCAATCCCAAGATTTATTGGTGACGGATTCAGTTGGTCCGAGCCAAAAGAGGAGTTCAAGACAGAAAGATCATTAAAAGAGATAAAACTCTTATTGCTTAAGGAATTAAACAGCAACTCATGAAGTCAATAACTCCAGCCAACACTGTATTTACACATCTCAGCCACGACGGCTGCTCGATCCGTGAGAACCAAAGTTTATAGAAATAGTGAGGTGCTTAATGAAAAACTTAGTTCTTGTAGGTATGTCTGGGGCTGGAAAAAGCACCTTAGGAGTGTTGCTTGCGAAAGCCTTAGGTATGGGTTACGTGGACACCGATATTTTAATCCAAGAACATGAAGGTAGACTGTTGCAAGAAATCATAGATAGTGATGGTATCGAGAAGTTCCTTGAGATTGAAGAAGCGATGGTATCGCGTCTGCAAGTTGTTAACAGCATTATTTCAACAGGGGGAAGTGTGGTTTATTCTGAGCAAGCCATGAACTCACTTAAACAGAATGGACAGATTATATATTTACATGTTCCATTTGAGGAAATTAATAAGAGACTAACAAACATATCAAACAGAGGAATTGTAATAAAGGAAGGAAATAGTCTTCAAGACGTTTATGAGGAAAGAGCTCCTTTATATATTAAGCATAGTGATATTACTATTGATTTAGCTAATAAGGATATAGAACAATGTGTTAGTGAAATTATCGAAGCAAGAAAACTTGAGTTACCCAGGGAGGGGAGAGCCTCCTTATGAAATTCATATTATTATTTGTATTTTTAAAGGGATCTTTGTGAATAACAAATTATTCAAAGAAACAAGTGGTTTAGGATTACCAGACTCAAAAATAATAATAAAAGATAATGAGTATTATGTTGTAGGGGATAATACAGGCAACAGTATTGATAGTAGATTTTTGGGGCCGATATCTGACACTCAAATTATAGGTAAGGTAGTAAAGATTTTTCACGCGAATAAAAAATGAAGAATGATTCTAAGGAGCTCTTATGATTGAGGATGAAAGATTAGAACAGATTATAAGGTCAAAGAATTATATCGAGCACGTACCAGAATTGTTAGAAGGTATCCAAGATTTGAATTGGCCCAACGCAAGTAGAATCGTTGATTTTCTTAAACCACGGGCTAGGGAAGTATATCCATTTGTAAAGAATGTACTTACCACAAACGACGAAATGTGGATCTATTGGGTTCTATCGAAGTTAGTTAGTTCGTGGCCTAATGAAATAGTTATATTCCTAGAGGAGGATTTGATAGTTCTTGCGGAAAATTTAGATATTTTTTTAGAAACAGATTTATTATCTATCGAAATACTTTTAAATAACAATTTAATAAGTCATCAATATACTAGAGAGTTATTAGAAAACAAGGAAGCCTATATAAGGGGTGAAATAGGCAAATTTCAACCTGAATTAATAGACGAATTTATAGAATTAGAGAATATAAGAATAGAGATCCTTCTAACAGATGTGAGTCAAATTGTAGATTATGTTAAAGAGAACAGTAAGAAATTACATATTAAAGATAAATATGAAGCGCTCCATCGATTTTTAAAATCAGTTCAAGATATATTAATGAAGCTTGATAATTAATACGAAAAGTGGTGTAACCAAATATGGAGATCTATCTTGTAAGACATGCAATAAAAGAAAAAACCATCGGCGATGTTCCAATAACTAAAGATGGAGTTAAGCAAGCTCAATTAATTGCTCAATACTTTAAAAACATCCTTTATCTTCTATATTCTCAAGCCCGCTAAGGCGAGCACGGGAAACATGATTACTTGGCGAATACGTTCCAAGAGAATGTTCTTAATCGATTTCATCCCCAATTTATTATTGAACAAAGTAAACTGATTCCGGAATGTTCAATAACAAAATTGAGATATGATAATAAGAGTTTTTCAATCGAACAATTTGCTTATACCGAACATCTGGAAACCATGGAGGTAGGTCATGGAGCTTCTATCCGAGATATCTGACAAAGATTTTGGTTTTGAAAGTTCTTCATCCAATGTCAAGTATTGTGTCAGAAGAGCATCCAGAGCTGTAGTAATTAACCGGAACAATCAGATTGCTATTTTGTTTGTATCGAAGCATAACTATCATAAGCTACCTGGCGGTGGAATCGAAGAGGGCGAAGAAATGGCCAATGCCCTGATTCGTGAGGTTGTCGAGGAGGTTGGAGCAGAGATAGACATAGTCTCCGAAGTAGGGACAATAATTGAATATCGTGATAAGTTCGAATTAATTCAACTATCGTATTGCTATCTAGCTAAGGTCAAGACATTACTGGATCACCAATTCTTAACTGATGACGAAAAAGCTAATGGTTTTGTTTTGAAATGGGTATCACTTGAAGAAGCAATAGCTCTAGTTCAAGCCGATAAGCCATTTGATTATATGGGAAACTTCATTCGGAAGAGGGATTATACTTTTTTGGCTAAGGCTAAGAAAATACTTAAGGATTTCGAGGGATAACTAGAAGAAGGACGGAAAAATCATCTAACCATGAGTGTCCCCGGGGTGTTGGAGAAGGCTAGAATTGCGGCGTTGGGCTAGATGAACAAGGGGGGGGGTTATCCCCCTTATTCGATGAACTTTTTTGTGGAAGGGATTATTCTTTAACAGATGTGTAGGCTTGGCCGCTCTTTACCTGATTGACATCCGTCTCTAATGTGATTTGATTCGCGCTTGAAATGGTGAATACAATTTCGGACAATTCTTTGGCCGATGGCGTAGGAATTCGATCCACCTGGAGCGTAATTTGATTGCTTGATATGGAATAAGTCCCCAGATATTTGCTCGATCCTTTCGGCAAGCGATCCAGAAAGACGAAGTCGCCGTTTGTCTTTAAGACCAGCTTTGAAAACTGAGTATGGTCTTCCTTCTCCGATGTCAGATAGACGGCTTCTTCGTTCTTCAGCATAGCTGTCAGAGCATTTCCGGCATCGGCTGCTTCCTCAGCCTCATTTGCATTCCCGGTGGTGATGGCTTCGGAATTGCTGGATTCATGATCTTCATTCGTTTCGGTTGTAGCTTGGGCTGGCTCATTAATGGTTTGTTCAGTGTTAGTGGGTGCGGCCGACTCGGACTTGATTCCCGTTCCGGCGGATTCGGCCGGAGAAGTACAACCTTGCAATAAGGCAGAAGCAAGAAATAAGAGTAAAACAGTTTGCAGCAAAGAAAATCGTTTCATAAGTCCTCCTGGTGTATTAATCTTGACAGCTTGTTTATTATAACAAATGAATGGTAAGAAATTAATAGAACTAAAGGCTTCCGGTCCGGCTCGTACCCATGATACGAGTTTTTTTGGTTAAGGGTGAGGATTTTGGAATCCTCGCTGACGCTTTTCCCGGCCTTCACCGAGTTGTATACTGAGTATAGAGAATAAAAACTTGGCGGATGCCTAAGTGGGCCCTACCGGATGAATAGATCCCTGCGAGGGTCTTCCTTTCCTGGCATTCCAGCCGTAAACCTTATTGGATAAGGAGATAGGAGGAGCTTGTTTGCAATATGAAGTGATTCTTTTTGACCTCGACGATACGCTGTATGATTTTGCAAAAACCGAAGATTTCGCTTTACGTCAAGCTTTCCGTCATTTCAGAATGGAGGATACGGAGGAGCTGATGGGTCAGTACCGTGACATTAATCGTCAGCTATGGAAGGAGCTTGAGCAAGGGCTTATTTATCTGGATGTGCTGCGGGTGGAGCGATTTAGAAGACTGCTTGAATTACGTGAGTTTTCACAAGAACTCGACGCCGCAGAGTTTAGCCAAACGTATGTGGGGTATTTGTCTGAGGCATCCTTCTTGATGGAAGGGTCTGCGGAAACCTGCAATCGATTATTGGATGCGGGATACCGGGTTGCGGTGATTACGAATGGAATCAGGGAGGTACAGCTTGGAAGAATAAGCCGCTCTGAGCTGTCCGGCAAGTTTGAGCAGGTGATCATTTCCGAGGATGCCGGTTCGCAAAAGCCTGACCCGGCTATTTTCGATTACGCATTTGAAAAGTTAGGGCATCCGGACAAAAGCAATGTGCTGATTGTCGGGGATTCGCTGACATCGGATATTTACGGCGGAAATCAATACGGAATCGACACGTGCTGGTTCAATCCGAAACAAGCCGACAATACTTCCGAGGCAAAGCCTGATTACGAAATTCGGAGTCTGACGGAGCTCCTGGAGCTTTTGAAGGTGTAGCCCGCTGCTTAAACATACAAAAATATGGAGACTACTGCTTTGACGGTAGTCTTTTTTTATTTATTTATTTATTTATTTATTTAGGTAAGTCCCGAAATTATTAGACGGTTCCGCTGAAAATGAGGTTGACTCAACATATCAGATGTATAATCATGGAAGAAGCATACCCTAACGATGAATTGGAGTACAGAATGAATACATATAAGTGGATACCTATCATAATTTGTTTTCTTCTGCTTTTGGCAGGGTGCAGTACTACCCACAGTATAGATACCAGTTCAACCAGAACCTTAAAAAAAGACTTAAAGGATCTATCGCCGTCGATCAAAAGAGTACAATTTACATTCACTCGTCCAAACCTTTTTTGTAGAATTGATATGAGAAATGAACCGAGTACAGAAGAACTGGAATCGATTCTTGCGGAATTCAAGGAATTTTCAACAATGGATAACATGAATGAGATCGCTCGTAGTGTCAAATGGGGATTGGAAATATCGGAAATTCATGTTGATATCAATACGGATCAAGATAAAAAAACAATTGAACATGCGTATTACGCCAGGTATTTCAAAACATTCGATGCTAGTGATCACTCGGAAGCAAACATTGAGGGGTACAGAATTTGGTATGAAATATAACATAACTGTATAACTGGGAGGTGTTTAGTAAAATGAAAATTCCATTAATCGTCTTAGATTTAGATGGTACACTCCTCAACTCAAGCAAAGAAATAACCAATCGTAATTCTAAAGCTATTGCAGATTGCGCAGGATTAGGAATTAAATTCATCTTTGCGACAGCGCGTCCTCCAAGGGCAGTCAGATCATTTATGAATGATGAGTTATTCAGATTAGGTTCTTTTATTTATTACAATGGCGCCTATATCGATTGCAAACACACGGGAATCCAGGATCATATATCGATTGAATCCAACATTACGGCTGAAGTTCTAGATTACTGCCTTCAATGCAACCCGGATCTTGATTTAAGTCTGGAAGTGAAGGATGAATGGATGAGTTTAAGGGAATATGACTACACCACACTCATTAAGGTCAAAGATAATCCTGCTGTAAAGTCACTGGAAGAACTCAAACGACATGATGCATCAAAGATTCTTTTTTCAGGGAGAATGAATTTGGATTTATTTATGGATAAGTTTAATACGAGATTAAATATTTTAACTACAGACAATGGAGAGCTTGTTCAGCTTTCATCCCTAAGAGCTTCGAAAGAAAGTGCGGTATCGGTTTTGTGTAAGGCGATGAACATCCCGCTCGAAAAGGTCATGGTCTTTGGTGATGATTTTAATGATATCGGACTATTTAAATCTTGTGGATGGCCCGTGGCAATGGGGAATGCAATTGAAGAATTGAAACAGATATCTAAAGAGATTACCGAAACTAATGATAATGATGGAGTAGCCATGGTTTTAGAAAAACTTTGCAGATCATAGGAGAATGATTCATGGATGTAGAGATTAGATTATTAGGCCCTAATGAAGCTGTGCCAATAGAGTTATTACTGTTAGCTGATCCTTCGGAAGAAATCATCTTAAATTACATAGATAGAGGGGAGTGTTTCATAGCTACCAACAATAATGAAATTATCGGTGCATTGGTAATTATTAAAACTCGCCCTGAAACCATTGAAATTGTAAATATTGCAGTAAAAGAAGATTTTCAAGGTAAAGGAATCGGAAAGCAATTAATTAATTTCGCTATCATCTATGCAAAAGAGCAATGTGAAAAAACGATGGAAATCGGTACGGGAAATAGCAGTATATTTCAGCTGTTTCTATATCAAAAATGTGGTTTTCGAATTGTCGGCGTAGATCACGATTTTTTTATTAGACACTATAAAGATGAAATTTATGAGAATGGAATACAGTGTAGGGATATGATTAGATTAAGACTTGAACTTTGATAGTTTTCGCTACCGACTGCTGACTAAGCCAGTTGGATGTACAAGGAGGTGTAAAAGACACTTGCTGAAGTTTAAACTACTCTTTTTACTGTTATTAGTTCTAATGTCTACAGGATGTTCGTTTTCGAGTGAAGACACATGGAAAGAACGAAGCCGTATTAAGCAGGGTGATGTAAAGCAAATTTTAATAGAAAACTCAGAAGGGGTAAGTGCCAGTTTGACCGATCGGGTTAAAATTTCTGCAGTTATTAATGCATTGAAATCGGGCGTGTTTGATCCTGGAGTTTTTGATATAAGAGTGCAGGATTTCACTGTGACTATTGAATTAAACAACAGTGATAAAAAGAAAATTCATCTTTGGCTTTTATCCGGTGCGAACCTCTTCACCGATTCTGAGGATGATGGTCATTTTACATTAAATGAAGATGCACAAGAAAAATTGGTTGAAATCATCAAAGAAAATGAATTATGGAATGAAGATTCGGCGGCTAATTAAATAAGCCCCCATGATTCTCAAGAAGATGAAAGGAGAATATCAGTTGCATGACGATTATGAAATAGATGATTACATTATCCAAGCAGGTGTTTCCGCTCCATTAGTAGTAATGATGTGCGGAGTAGCCGGATCAGGAAAAACAACATTTGCTCAAAGATTAGAGAAAAGAGGTTTTGTGCGTCTTTCCATTGATGAAGAAATATGGGCTACACATGGACGTTACGGGATTGACTATCCAATTGAAATGTATGAGCAATTAAAAGGTGAAGCCGAGTTAAAGTTGCGCAATGAATTAGTAAAACTTATAAATGAAAAGCGTAACGTGGTAATCGATTTCAGCTTTTGGCAACGAAAGAGACGGAATGAATATAAGAAATTAATTGAAGATGGAGGAGGGGGATGGAAGCTTATATATTTGAAAGTTCATCCTAATGAATTACGTGAACGACTCCGTATTCGGAGTCAGCGGTTCGATGCAAATGCAGCATTTACAATAACAGAAGAAATACTAACTTCATTTCTAGAGGGTTTTGAAGTGCCTTCCGGAGAAGGAGAAATTATCATTGAAGCAAACGATTGAACATCTTTGAGTGGAACTTAAACAAAGACCAGGTGTTATCGACACTTGGTCTTTGTTACATTAAAGAGCCATTTCTCAAGATGCATCCGTTCTCGATGATACTTATCATTCATTAAGAAGGAAATGGGTAATAACAAAGAATGTGTGTTTGCATTACGGAGTGCTGGCTGAGTCGGTTAGCATGTACATCATGTAGGAGGATAATACGAATGGTAGAATTGAAAAAAACAGAAAATTGGGTTGCAGGGCTGCAGTGGCTATTTTTCATATTTGCGAATATTGTGATTATCCCGGTCACCGTAGGACAAGCCTTTCAATTATCAGATAGCTCTATTATGACGACCCTGCAGCTATCCTTCATCGTGACGGGGTGCGCGTGCATATGCCAAGCATTATGGGGACATCGCCGGGCCATTTTGGAAGGGCAATCGGGTTTATGGTGGGGAATGATCCTAACTACCGTAAGCATTGCTGCTTCTCAAGGGATTTCCTTGCCTGAAATAGGGGGCAGCCTCGCCGTTGGGATTCTAATCTCTGCTGCTATCACCGTGCTTGTGGGCCTATTCGGCTGGGGCAATGCGCTTGCAAAACTATTCAAGCCAGGCGTGATGGGAGTGTTCATGCTTCTGTTCGGCTTCCAGTTAATTCAGATTTTTCTCAAAGGCATGTTGGGAATCCCTATGGGCAACACGCCAGACCATGTGTCGATTCAAGGGAATATTGCTCTTCTTTCCATCATCTTGATGTTGCTTATGGTTATTGTTAATGTGACGCTGCCGAACAAGATCAGTAAATATTCTCTGCTCATCGGCATTGTCATTGGGTGGGCTGCATTCGCTATATTTTTGGGCGAGGAAGAGACTGTTAAGGAGAGTGCGTCGCTAACCTTCGATTTCTTTTTGTTAGGAAAGCCTGAATTCAATGTCGGCATTATTATTGTGGCTGTGGTAACAGGCATTTTGAATTTGGCGAACACCTTTGGCGCATTGAAGGGAATCGAAGATTTATACGACAGCGAGACCAGCAAAAAGCAGTTCAGCGCTAGCCTGATCATATCCGGCATATTCACCGGAATAAGCGGATTAATTGGACTGGTTCCTTACGCTCCGTTTGTATCATCCATCGGTTTTTTAAAACAATCCGGCATTATTCATCGAACGCCTTTTTTGATTGGCGGGGCGTTATTTCTCATGATGGGTGTATTTCCGCCGGTCACTCTATTTTTCTCCAATATCCCGTTAAGCATTGGCAGTACGGTGTTGTTCGTATCTTATTTGCAGTTGCTGCTGTCTTCACTGGATTTCTTGAAAAAGGTCGAATTCAATAAACGCAATGTCTATCGATCCGCTATCCCGATCTTTGTAGCCGTAGTGATCATGACGTTCCCGGACTCCTATTTTGCCGGCGTCCCAACTTATATTCAACCTTTTATTCAAAATGGCCTGCTGGTTGGAATTACGCTGGCCTTGGTGTTGGAAAATATCATTCCATGGGACAAAATCGTAGAACCGGGTCAAAGTAACAATTAATGTATAAATGACGAAATGGGGGGGGGAGCTTTGACCTCTTTCGGGTACCCAATGCCATTTCTTTTTTAGCAAATAATGGATCACTAAGGTTATAATGATCTTGAATAGATAGTAAAAGGAATGATATAGACATGGAACAACAATTAGAAGTTGCCATTCAATTAAGAGAATCAGGGAAAGTGGAAGAGGCACGATCTTTATTACTTGAATTACTGGATCAACAACCATTAGATCCCTCTGTCTGGTACCAATGCGCTTGGATTCATGACGCTCTGGGATTAGAAAGTGATGCCGTGCCTTATTATAAAAAGTCTCTTGAGCTTGGATTAAGGGGAGAGGAGAGACAAGGTGCATTATTAGGTCTGGGAAGTACATATAGAACTTTGGGGATGTATGAGGAAGCCAAAACCATATTTGAGACGGCCATGAAAGAATTTCCGGACCGAAGAGAATATCAAGTTTTCTATGCTATGGTTCTATATAATCAGCAGGCATTCAGCGAGTCAATGTCCATATTACTAAAGCAACTGGCGGAAACAAGTAACGATGAGGGGATCCGAAGCTATAAGAACGCAATTTTATTTTACTCGGATAAGTTGGATCAGATTTGGGATTAAAGTTATTTTCGCCAATGATAGGGGCGATGCTTTCGACGATTGATGAAAAATAGTGAGGTGAAAAGGTGCATATTCGACTTGCTCACAAAAATGATATTGAACAGCTTATAAGGATGAGATGGGATTTTACAAATGAATATAGAAATACCAAAATTGAAGAAGATCAGTATCAAGAATTTCATTTGGAATGCAAATCATTTCTTGAAGATATTCTTGAGGGAGATCGTTGGTTTGTTTGGATCGCTGAAAGTAATGGTCGTATTCTATCCCACATTTACATAGAACTTATTTTTAAAGTGCCCAGACCCGGAAAGAAGACCTCTCCATTTACTTACATGACTAATGTTTATACAGTACCGGATCATAGGGGGAAGGGGATTGGAAGCCGTTTGCTTAAGAATATTGAAGAGTGGGCAAAAACAAATGAATACGAGTTTATTATCGTCTGGCCTAGTGAATGGAGCGTTGATTTTTATGAACGTAATGGTTATAAACACTGTAAAGAACCTATGGAACTAATAACAGAATAAAAGTTTCCAGAGAGTGCCGAAAGGACAATCAAACCGATGAATCATTATTCTGAAAGAATTGATGATGTAATTAATTATATGGATGATAATTTTTCAAGGAAGATAAGTCTGGAGGAACTTGCGGAGGTCTCCAACTTTTCCAAGTATCACTTTTCGCGGGTGTTCTCGTCGATTGTTGGAATGACTCCCTATGCCTTTTTGAAAAAAAGAAGATTGATCGCGTCCGTTGAATATCTTTTAAATACAGATAAGACTATACTGGAAATATCTATGTTATGTGGATTTGATTCTGCGTCGAGTTTTAACCAAGCCTTCAAACAGCTTTACGGTAATACTCCTGGAGATGTAAGAAGAGATCCAACAATTATTAGCAATATTCCCTTATATCATGGCAACAAACAGGCAGAAACAGTACAACCTTCTCGTTATTCTGAAAGTGGGATTACAAATAACTTTCTGAGGAGGATCTGGGAAATGAATATTACCGTTAAGGAGCTGCCGGATTACGAGGTTGCGTATGTTAGGCACGTTGGAAGCTATCTTGAAACCCGTAAAGCATGGGAGGTATTGGGTGAATGGGCAGCTAAGAAAGGCTTCTATCCACCCGAGCACTCATATATTGGGATCTCTCTCGATGACGCAAGTTTAACTGATGAATATGCATGTCGTTATGATGCATGTTTAACGATCAAGGGTGATCACAACAAGGATTTTGATCCTAATATTAAGTATAAGACTTTAAATGGTGGCCTGTATGCATTGTATCAGTTCTACGATACGATTGATAAATTCGCTATCGCATACCAAGTTGTATACGGACAATGGTTGCCAAATAGCGGGTACGATCCTGATGATAAACACTGCCTGGAGTTTTGTATGAATAATCCATTTGAGGATCCCGATGGAAAAGCTAAGGTTGATTTATATATACCTATAAAGAAAAGAGCAGAAGAGTAACCACAATTTAATCCCGGCAACTCACGACCCAGCCTATGATAAGAGCTATCTAGGGCTGGGTTGTTTCATAAATACTATAATGTTGTCCTGTCTTAGGGTTAATAAAATAAGGTTAAGGGGGATGTTTGGTGCCTAAAAGAAAAGTACTCCATTATGATGCATTTTCATCGGTCGCCAATATGGGAAATCCGGCTGGCGTCGTCCTGGAAGCTGATGACTTAGATGAAAAAGCAATGCAGGCCATTGCTGAAAAGGTTGGATTTAACGAAACCGTTTTTTTAACTGGTTCGAAAAAGGCAGATCTTAGACTGAGGTACTTTACGCCAGGACATGAAATTAATCTTTGTGGTCATGCTACGATTGCGTCAATGTATTGCTTGAAGACTTTAGGATTGTTACAAAATAAAGATTCGATAACGATCGAGACGAATGTTGGTAATTTACCCATTTCCTTTGCAGATAGAAAAGGAGATTTATTTATAACCATGAAGCAGGATCACCCCCGATTTATTCCGTATCATGGTTCAGTCTCGGCCCTAGCCGAATGTATGGGGCTTTCGGAAGAAACGATCGATATATCCAAGCCTATTGTTTATGGAAGCACAGGTACCTGGACGCTGTTAATACCTATTAAAGGGTTGGATCTATTCGCAAGAATTTGTCCCAACAACCAGATGTTTCCTGAAGTATTGCTCGAAAATCAAAGATCATCCATACATCCGTTCTGTATGGAAACCATGGATAAGAATGCTTTTATGCACGCGAGGCACTTTTCATCCCCGTACTCAGGGACGAAAGAAGATGCGATTACAGGTACTGCATCGGGCGTGATGGGGGCCTATTATCTGACGTACTTGAATGAAAATAGTGAGGCTGCAGATTTTTTTGTTGAACAAGGTCAAGAAATTGGCAGGGATGGAAGAGTACATGTCCAAGTTATACGTAATGAAAGTAAAATGGATGTTTATATTTCCGGAACAGGAGTTTTCGTTCAAGAATTTGAAGTTCAGTATCCTTAAGGAGCGGGATAAAATGAAATCTCCAGGTGGCTCGATATTCCTTATTATTATAAGGGTGGCGAAATTCATTGCTTGAAGTATGGTAGTAAGTATAAGAATGAAGAAATGCTGTTTGAACTAATGAGAAAGGAAGAAGAATTTATTTTTAAAACCAATAAGAAACTTAAAATATGGATAGATATGTATAAGACATCGGTAACAAGTGCGGTTCTTAATGAATTAATAAACAATCTGACTAATTTAGATCCCTATATAGAAAAACTAGCGTTCGTTGGCTTTTCTAGAATAAATCAATGGAGATTCAAGCGATGCGTTAATAAAGCAGGAATCAAGAAACCCGTTTCGTATTTTTCGGACCCGGAAGATGCTAAAACCTGGTTAGTATATGAAAGATAGAATCTATTTTAATAGGGAGGAACGGATATGCGGGAAAGCGAGGAAATCAAGGTGGAGGAAAGTCTGGAGGACATTACGGGTGTAACTTGTATTTACGTACCAGTAAATGATGTTTACGAGTCTATTAAATGGTACCAAATGAATTTGGGGTACCAACCCGCACACCGCGATCGTGTTGAGCCTGGGATGGAGACGGCAGTTTTGAATTTACCTGATAGGAACGGAGACATGCCTTCGCCTGGTTTACGGCAAGTTGTGCCTGCTCTTTTCCTGCACAAATCGGATGAGGAAGGCGGTCGATTACGCTTTGCCTGGACATTGGATAACGGAAGACCCCATGCCATGGCCTGTTTCATAATTCCACGGATCGAAGAGCTATATGAACGTTTTAAGGAAAACGGTGTGAATATCATTGGAGAACGGATGACAAGCGGACCAAACATCACGTTCGCAGACCCGGACGGCAACATTTGGGAAGTATGGCAACCTTAGAGGAAGGGGCACTCAAGATGATAGATTTGTTTAAATACAACTGGATGGTTAGGGAAGATTGGTTTAGTCAATGTTCAAAATTATCGGAAAATGAACTTGTTCAGGAGCGCCAAGGGGGGCATGGATCCATACTTAGAACTTTCTTTCATATTATTGATGTGGAATGCAGTTGGATACAAGCTATACACGGTGATGTAGTTTCCGAACCGAATTATGAACATTACAAGTCGTTGGAACTGATTCGACAATTATCAAGGGAAAGTCAAGAGATAGTGAATAAACACCTATTGAAATGGTCTCCAACAGAAGAATTTAAGACTGTAACCGTGCCATGGTCAGCTCATACTTATTATTATGGTGAAGTCATAAAGCATGTGATCGTACACGAAATACATCACATGGGTCAATTATCCATATGGGCGAAGGATGTAGGGCTTGATGCGGTCAATGTAAACTATATAGGTAGAGGAATCATGGATGGTCATAAGGGGTGTTCGAAATATGTTTTGTAGTAGATGCGGGGAGGAGCAGAAGAAACAGAAGAATTCAGTCTGTCCTAATTGCGGGAATAATGTTTTTACCCCCTATAAACTTAAGGGTTTAAATTGGAAGAAGCCCAAAGAAAGTGATAGAAAATTTGAAGATATAACTTTTTACCCGAATATTAAAGTAAACCCCGAACACGAAGCCGAAAAATGGTTCTATGTGTTTAATGGGGAGAGGTACGGCCCTGTTTCAAGGCTTGAGCTGCTTCATCTTTATAACGCTGAAAGAGTATTTTTAAGCACTAAGGTATGGAAATCAGGAATGTCAGATTGGGCCGATATAGGCCAGACAGATTTAATTGATAGAAGTATTGTACCGCCGCCTTTGAAGGGTGAAGATATTAACAATACACTAGTATGGATAATGGCGTTCACACCCATTTTAGGGACTTTGTTAGAGTTTATACTATCTGGAGCAATTGGTGTGGCTAGCGGCTCATTATGGTTCATTACGCCAATACTCAATGCCATACTGGGTGTAATTGATCAAATAAAGTTAAAAAGAGCAGGTCATAACACTAAAGAAATGTTGCTTTGGGCCTTATTTATTATCCCCGTTTATCTTTTTAGAAGAGCACATATATTGAAACAGAAAAGTGCATACGCCATTGTTTGGTGTATTACGTTTGCAATTTTAATCTTCGCCCCCACGTTGATTTCCGGAATTATCGGCATTGCCGATCCAAGTGCTGTTGATATGGTTAAAGAGGGGACCATGAATTCGTATCCTGATAAAACCATAAGTCAGATGGTAGATAACTATTTTCTAAATCCAAAATGGAAAGCCATTGTAGCGGACGATAATAATACATATGTTAATGTGATAGGCGAGATTACATATCTAGGAGACGACACCAAAGTACTGATTCAATACAAACTGATTAATGATAGTTCATTTGAGTTTTATGCCTTGGAATTTAATGGGGTACCGCAAGATATGACAACTTATATTGCATTAATGAATAGCATGTATGCCGAGTGAAGAAAAGGAATGATGAAGGATGGAAGTTAGACAAATGTCTACGGCCTTTCTATTTAATGAAAACAAAGTAATTATGATGAAGAAGGATTCAAGCAGAATTACGGATACTGTGTTTTGGACAGGACTCGGTGGGCATTTGGAGGCGGATGAACTGAATTCTCCGAAAAGAGCCTGCATTCGAGAAATTTACGAAGAATCCGGAATACAAGAGGAAGAGATCGAAGAACTGAAATTACGATACATATTGTTACGAATCAAAGAGGAAGAAATAAGACAGCAATTTGTATATTTCGGAAAAACCAAGAGTCTTAGCTATATAAATTCAGATGAAGGAGAATTACACTGGATTGATAAGGATAAGATTTTAGAGCTGAGACTATCAAAAATTGTAAGCTTCATGATGGAACATTATTTGGAGAACCCAGATAAAAACGAAATCTTTGTAGGAACCATTACAATGAATCATGAAGAACAACCAGAAATACAGTGGGCGGAACTTAAAGATCCAAAGATATTTTAGATAATCGGGAGACTAATTCGAATTTTCCAACCGCGCATGAAAAGACAGTAATATGGTATAACAGATTTTAAGGCACGGACATCCTACATATATTTTTCGCGATTTAGAAAAGGAAAATAAAATGGATTTGACGGAACAATATAATAGGTTATTAACTATTGCAGAAATTTTTCTTAATGGAAATTTGAAGGTACATGAAAACGTTAAGGAATGCGCGACGTATTTTACTGAAAATGTCTGTTACTGAATAAGACAGAGTGTTTCGCGGAAAGGAGATGGATCAAGGATGTATAGGATCCTCGTTGTTGAGGATGACGTAAAGATCGCGGACAAACTTCGTTCATCCATGATGAAATACGATTTCAGCGTGACGGTTGTCGAGGATTTTAGTCAGGTGCTTGATATGTTTCTGGAAACGGAGCCTCATTTGGTGTTGCTGGACGTGAATCTTCCGAAGTTTGACGGTTTCTACTGGTGCCGGCAAATCCGGGCGAAGTCGCTTTGCCCGATTATTTTTATCTCAGCGCGCGATGGACAGATGGATCAGGTTATGGCTCTGGAGAACGGGGCTGATGATTATATAACGAAGCCTTTTGACATGGAGATTGTGATGGCCAAAATCCGCAGCCAGCTTCGTCGTGCCGTCGGGGCGTACTCATCCGGGCGGGAGCAGGAGCGGAGTATCGAATATGCGGGGCTCGTGTTGTATCCCGAGCGCTTTATGGCGTCATACCGAGGGACTTCGACTGATTTTACGCAAAAAGAAACCGATCTGCTGACGATGCTGATGGAAAAGGGCGGCCGGGTCGTCAGCCGGGAACGATTGCTGGATATGATGTGGGAGGATCAGCACTTTATCGATGACAATACGCTAAACGTCTATATCACGAGAGTACGCAAGAAGCTTAGAGAGCTGGGAGCGGAAGCCGGGATCGAAACGGTCCGTGGCGCCGGCTACCGGATTGCCGCGGAAGAAGAGCCTCCGGTATGAAGCTATTCTGGAAGGAACAGTTGCCGCTGATTCTGTTTTTTACCGCTCAAATGCTGCTTGTCCCTTTCGTTTACGGGTTGACGGGCGAAGGACGTCCGGTACGGATCATCCTGTACGGGATTCTGCTGAGCGTCTCGGTGCTGGGGATCTATCTCGGTTACCGGTATTTTACGCATCGTGCGATGTATAAATCGCTTTCCTCCGAGGAGCCGCCTGGCGAGTTGTTCAATCCGCCGCTGGGAGACGCTGCGCTGCCCGAGGCTTTTCACGAGCGGCTCGCCCAATTCGAGGGGCTGTACCGCGAACAGCTTCACCGGCATCAGAGCCGGACCGAGCAGCATCTGACTTTCATGAACCGTTGGGTCCATCAGATGAAAACGCCGCTCTCGGTCATCCAGTTGACACTCTCCGACGTGGAGGAAGAACACGCCGAGAGTATCCGCGAGGAGCTTGAACGAATCCGGAAAGGATTGGATATGGTTCTCTATTCCGCCCGCCTTGAGCATTTCGAACAGGATTTTGCGGTTGAGGCCATCGGACTGCTCGGGGCGACAAGGGAAGCCGTCGTGGAGAACCGCGCGCTGTTCATCCGTAAAGGAATCACGCCAAAGTTCGAGATCGACCCAGAGGCGCGCGTGTTTACGGATGCCAAATGGTTTCGCTTTATGCTGGGCCAGATTTTAACCAATGCGCTGAACTATTCCGGCGGTCCCGGGAAAGAAGTGGTTCTTACTGCGGAGGACGCCGGAGAGCACATCAGGCTCCATATCCGTGACGAAGGCATCGGGATTGCACCGGAGGATATCGACCGGGTGTTTCGTCCCTATTTCACGGGGGAGCGGGGAAGGCAATACCTCGAATCGACCGGCATGGGGCTTTATCTCGTACGGGAAATCGCCGGAATGTTAGGCCATAATGTTGAGCTGGAATCCACGCCCGGGAAAGGGACGACGATCAGCTTATCGCTTCGCAAAGTGTAGAGCAACAATGAAGGCACATCCTGAGGGGGTGTGTCTTTTTTGGCTCTGATTTTTTTAGCCTTAACACGCAAAGCGAACAAAAAAGCGAACATAACCTTATCGCAAATGTAAGCTTCGGTTCACCTAAACCGATGGCAGCCCAAAGATGAACTGTCGTAAAGTTAGTGTATAATTTGAACACAGAACAGAAAGGAGCTGCTTCAGCTTTGGATATTCTCGAAGTGAAGGCATTAAACAAAGTCTACTCGGGCAAGGTGGCCACACAAGCCCTGACTGATATTCATTTGACGATCCGCGAAGGGGAATTTGTCGGCATCATGGGACCGTCGGGCAGCGGGAAGACCACCCTGCTGAACATGGTATCCACCATCGACCGTCCCAGCTCGGGCGAAGTCAGAATTGGGGGACAGAATCCATACAACATGAGAAAAAGGGAACTGGCCCTTTTTCGCCGCCAACAGCTCGGCTTCGTCTTTCAGGATTTTAATCTGCTTGATACGCTTACCGTCGCCGAGAATATCGTACTACCGCTCACGCTGGACAGACGTCCGTTAAAAGAAATGGATGGCCTGCTTAAGCAAACAGCCTCTAAGCTTGGAATCGAAGGCATTTTGAACAAACGCATCTATGAAATTTCGGGAGGCCAGCGGCAGAGGACAGCGATTGCCCGGGCCATTATCGGATCGCCCCTGCTGCTGCTGGCGGACGAGCCGACCGGTGCGCTGGATTCCCAATCCTCGCGGGCGGTCATGGAGTCGATGGCTGAGATCAACGAGAAGGACGGGACGACGCTGATGCTGGTCACGCATGACCCGGTGGCCGCCAGCTATTGCAACCGCATCGTTTTTATCAAAGACGGAAAACTGGCGGCGGAAATTCACCGCGGCGAGAACCGTCAGGCTTTTTTCCAAAAAATCATCGATATGCTGTCGTTCTGGGGAGGGAATACGAGTGAACTTTCCTCAATTCGCGTTTAACAACGTCCGCCGCAATGCGCGAGCTTATGTCGCCTATTTGCTGAGCAGCTCGTTTATGGTCATGATATTTTTCACTTATGCCGTATTCGTGTATCACCCGAAAATCGCCAACTCCGAAATGGGCAACATGACCCGGGTTGGCATGAGTATCGCGACTGCCATCGTCTATGTGTTTGCCTTCTTTTTCGTGATGTATTCCATCAGCGTGTTTCTGAAATCGCGTAACCGCGAATTCGGCATTCTGACAATTCTGGGCGCGGAATCCCGCCAAATCAACCTGTTAATCTTCCTTGAGAATATACTGATCGGAGCCGTGGCCATCGTGACGGGAATCGCGGCTGGCTTGATATTGTCCAAAGTGTTTCTGCTCGTTAGCACCAAAGTGATCGATTTGGACGACTTGCCCTTTTACTGGCCCGCCAAAGCGATCCTGCTGACTGCCGGAGCATTTATTCTGCTGTTTCTGTTTATTTCCTTGTTTACATTAATGTTTATCCGGAAACGCCAAGTGCTGGACCTGCTTACGGGAAGCAGCAAGCCGAAAAAAGAACCGAAAGCGAACGTTTTTACTTTCCTGCTCGGCATCGCTCTGCTAGCGACCGGGTATTGGGCGCTCCATGGGAAGAAACTCGATGAGCTCGGTCTTTTGATCGCTGCCGTCACCGGGATCGCCGGAACGTATTTTTTCTACTCCCAGCTATCCGTCTGGATTGTAAAAAAGCTGCAGCGCAGACGTAGTGCCGCCTGGAAAGGCACGAATCTGCTGTGGATCTCCGAGATGAGCTATAAGTTGAAGGATAACGCACGAATGCTTTTTCTCGTGACTGTCGTCGTTGCTTTGGCATGCATGAGCACCGGATTTGTTTTGGCTTCCCAGCAGGCGATCAGGGATTCCTATATGAGCAACCCGTTCAATTTCAGATACACGACTTACAGCGATGGGGATCAAAAGAAGGCGGAGAAAGACCTTGCCTACATCGAGAAATCTCTCGGCGCGGAAGGCATGGAATATCGCGTAGCGAAGGTGGATTTGATCCCAGACAACAGCTACGCGGCGGGGAAAGAGAAGACCGTGCTGATCTCGCAAAGTCAGTTTAACCACTTGGCATCGGTCATGACAATCGACCCGGTGGAACAACTCGGGCAAACCGAATCGGTACTGGTACAAACTCCGGAAAGGGAACGTAAATACCCCCCTCAAGGGAATAACATGGATGTTCGAATTGCTGACTCGACGTATGCGTTCCGGTTTGTTTCCCGTACGGAAAAAGTCGCTTCTCTATCCTATACGGGGAAGCTGCTGGTCATCCAGGATGAGGAGTTTGAGCGGCTGAAGCGGGAACATCAGGCCTGGGGAGATTACATTCAAAATACCACCGTCTATATGGCTCCCGATTCCGGGAAGTTTCCCGGCAAGGAGGATCCGGAAACGAAGCTGGGTCTTGAGCTGGCCGAGTGGAACCGAAGCGGAGATCATGGAGGTTTTCTTCAATCCCGGGCGGAAAATTACTATTCCTTTAAACAAACCTTCTCCCTCTTTAGTTTTATCGGTGTATTTATCGCGCTGATATTCTCGGTCTCCTCGGCAAGCTTTCTCTACTTCAAATTGCACACGGAGCTGTCAGGCGATGCGGTGATGTATCGCTCCTTGTCGAAAATCGGGCTAAGCAGCCGGGAAATGAACGTTTCGGCGACCATTCAGATAGCCGTTTTGTTCTTTATTCCGATCGCGGTGGCGACGCTTCAGTCGCTGGTTGTACTCGGGCCGGTCATGGAGATGATGAATTCGATGAGTCCCGTCTATGTCCCTGTGATAACCGCCTCGGCGGCCTTTCTCGCCGTTCAGACCGTGTATTTCCTTGTTGTAAGAGCCCGCTATATCAAAGCGGTCGATAAAACGATGGTTTAAAGCCCGCTTTTCGTGAGAGGAAAATAGAAATGAACCAGTCTACCGCTATCAACGATAGATTTCCGTTTTTGGACCTCTCTTATTGCTGAACGGGACCCGTGCGGGAGCACGGCTGCTTCAGCCGCTTCAAGCCTACGGCCGAATGGCGCTGAGCAATTATATCGGACAAACCGTGCTTCTGCTTGCCATTCAGTCTATTTTCCTGAAAACAGACACGACGACCTATGTTGTATCTACGCTGGTGAGTCTTGGAATCGTAGCGGTACAAATTATTGCGAGCAACCTTTGGATGCGGCGATTTCGATTTGGACCGTTGGAATGGTTGTGGAGATGCGGGACTTATTGGAGTATTGTGCCGATAAAAAAGGAGAAGAATTAACGTAGAGCTAGGAGATCAGAACCTAAGGGAGTGTCATTGATGCAACTTAACATACGGTACTAACGTATTACCATTTATCATACACAGGGAGTGAAAGATGATGAATGACAAAGGGTGCATCAAATGCGGAAGCAGAGATGCTAAGACGAAAGAAGTCGCCATGACCGGGACGGGCCTCTCCAAAATGTTCGATATCCAGCACAATCAATTTATCGTTGTATATTGCGGAAATTGCGGATACTCGGAGTTCTACAATAAACAATCTTCGGCAGGATCGAACATTCTTGATTTATTCTTTGGATAACCCTAATTAATGGTTCGGCGGACTATCGCCCGTTTGCTGACCGATGTATAATCGTGGAAGGAAGCTCACACACAACTATTGCCTCAGCCTAAGATAAGAGTTATCTAGGTTGGGGCATTTCTTTTATCCAGAAAGTTAATACAACACAAAAAATTCAGATGGAAAATAGGTGTGGGGAATGTTGAAGTCAATATATCTCGTTAGACATTGCCAAGCAAGTGGCCAAGATCCGCAAGCCCAACTAACCGATGAGGGGGTTCATCAAGCAGGGCAGTTAGCTGAGTTTTTTAAACATAAACCAATCGAATATATAGTATCAAGTCCATTTGTTAGGGCGATAAATACGATTCAACCTTTAAGTGAATTAATTAAAGTGGAAATTCATAGGGACGAGCGGCTGCAAGAACGGATTTTAAGTGCAACCCCCTTAGCAAATTGGATGGAGAAACTCGAAGAAACCTTTTATGATTTCGAGTTGAAGTTTGATGGCGGTGAATCTTCAAACGAGGCGTTAGGAAGGGGATTGGAAGTTATAGCAGAACTGTTGGACAGACCGGAAAAGACTTTTCTAATCGTAACTCATGGAGCATTACTTTCCCTAATTATTAAACAGTACAACAAGGATTTTGGATTCGAGGACTGGAGGCGGCTCTCTAATCCAGATGTATATAGATTAGAAATTCAAGATCATATAACTGAAATAAATCGAGTTTGGCCAGATCATATATGAAGCGGGGTGCGTCGAAATGACCGTCGAAATGACTACGTGTAGACTTGTTCATGAAGAAGAACTGGAGGATCTCCTTCTGTTATATAAATTTTTGCAACCAAGTGACCCTGAATTAGTCAGAGACCAAAAATTGTACGGGCATTGGCATGAAATCTTAGCTGATAAGAATATGAAGATAATTGTTGTAGAACACCATGGAGTTATCGTGGCGTCATGCGTTTTAGTGGTCATAAAAAACCTAACCCGAAATGCTCGACCTTACGGATTAATTGAGAATGTTGTGACGCATGAAGCTTACAGAAGGATGGGGTTTGGACGAATGGTATTAGAGAAAGCCAGGGAGATTGCTAGAGAACACGATTGCTATAAAATCATGCTTATGACAAGTTCCAAGAGTGATGAAGTACATACATTCTATGAGAGTGCGGGCTTGATGAAGGGGAAGAAGATGGGCTTCATTTCATATATGTAGAGAACTATCAAATATCCTATTTGATAAGTGTAAAGGAGGAAGACAGCAATGCTTTATGATTTACAAGGTGAAGCCAATATGGCGCCTATTGTTGGAATGCTATGGTCCGCTGTGAGAGAAAACAACCAGAGATTAAAACTTATTACGGAAGGCATGACCCTGGAAGAAGTAGATTATAAAGGTCCTGACGGCAGCTATAACAGCACCGCTCAATTAATCAGACATCTTCTGTATGTGGATCTCAATTGGGTGTATAGGATAAAGGGCGAGTCGCTTCCTAAAACATTAAAAGAGCAATTTGGTCCCATGATCGATGAGAATAATCGGCTTCCGATGATTGAAGGCAAGTCTGTAGTTACTCTTATGACAAACTATGAAGAAGTAATTAAATTGTTGGAAGATGTCTGTATACAATTATCAGATAGTGAGCTTGAGAAAATCGTCTATTTCGGACATGAAAATGAAAAGCAAGCAACCATCCGATGGGGAATTTGGCATATGGCCGACCATAGCAGGTATCATCAAGCCCAAATCAATCAGCTTAGAAAATGGTACAGAAACGTTATCTGATAATTGTCGAATAACAATAAAGAAAAAAGGAGCTACATCATGACTTGGAAGCAAGCTCTCACCACTTTTTGCGATCTTTATTCGGAATCCGGCCTAACGACTAAGTGGATTATTGTAGGTTCGGTCGGTTCAGTACTTCAGCACGCCGTCATGACTCCAAATGATTTAGATATTTATGTGCGGAATAGCGAAGATGTTGCTCAGATCGCTGAACTTTTGAGTCCATTCCATATAAAGAATAAAACTGAACTTTCATATTTTGATCCGGAATGGCTCTCCTCGGATGAAGAACCATTCTTTACTCAATCCTTCCCTTCCGGGTTTACATGGACAAAAGGGAAATGGAAGATTCATGATTTTCATGTGGAAGTGGTGCAAATTTCGAATTCCGTGGGAATACCCGATTCTGAGACGGGGGAAGGGATATGGGAAGGCGGACAGCATATTTGGAATTTAACGAAGTATGTTGAGTTAGAGAACCGCCTGATTCCGGTCGTTCCCTTAGAAATCCAGCTTGAATCCAATATTAGAAGAGGAAGACAAGATCGGGTGGATGCCATTTTGCAAGCATTAATAACTCATGGTTACGACAAATCGTTGTTAAGTAAAGCCCTATCAAATACAAACAAAGAGCAATATAAAGATCTGATTACGTAAATCGATCATTAAGGAAGTGAGATTGCATGAACTTAAAGATTCGGAAATTAGCAGAACATGATCCATGGATCATTTCAAATGCTTTTAAGGAACAGGGTTGGGAAAAACCGGCTGCTCAATTCGAAAGGTATGTTTCCGAACAGAGTAATGGAGATAGAACGACACTAATAGCCGAAATCGATGGTGTATTCGCTGGCCATGTGAATGTTATTTGGGAATCCTATTATCCAGCATTCAAGGAAAGAAATATTCCTGAAGTAAACGACTTTAATGTTCTATTGAAGTTTCAGCGGTTAGGAATAGGATCAAAGTTAATGGATAAAGCAGAAGAAGTCATCAGGGAAAGATCATCCCTTGCCGGTATCGGGGTGGGCGTCTTTGGTGACTATGGTAATGCCCAAGTGCTATATGTAAAGCGAGGATATGTCCCGGATGGGAAAGGGATACACGATGGTCAACATTATATTAAATATGGGGATAGCGTCGTCATAAATGATGACATTGTCCTCTATCTCATAAAGACATTGGATTAGTACTCTCTAGAAGGGAGCTGAACTTATGACTATTAATAAGAACCCATCCAGTAATAAATCAAAAAAGCTATCAGGAGAACAACAAGTCGCTAATTTTCTGGCAAACCTTGAACATCCCCTAAAGGCGGAAATCGAAGAAGTTCGAACCATCATATTAAGTGCGAATGACGAAATAACAGAACATATTAAATGGAATGCACCAAGTTTTTGTATTAACAATCAGGATCGGGTGACTTTTAATCTCCATGGTAAGGATGGTTTCCGTCTTATTTTCCATTGTGGATCTAAAGTTACAGGTAACGAAGCGAAAGAACCGTTTTTCGAAGACACCACCAAACTATTGGAATGGGTAACGGGGGACAGGGCAATTGTAAAGTTCACCAGCATGAACGATGTAGTAACCAACAAAGAGAACCTGAAGGAAATCGTTAAGAAATGGATTGGAGCGAATTAGATGCTCGGATTTGAGGATATTGTTCAATCGGAGGAAGAAATTCGGGAGTTAATCGGTTACCCGAGTGAACTTGTAAATAATAAAGTTATCGATTCTCTGGACGCACATTGTAAGGAGTTTATTTCCTTGTCTCCATTATTGTTTATATCTTCGTCAGATAACCTGGGATTTTGTGATGTTTCCCCACGTGGAGATGAGCCGGGATTTGTATATGTTTTGGACGAAAAGAGGATTGTCATTCCCGAAAGGCCCGGTAATCGAAGGATCGACTCTATGAGAAATATTTTGAACAATCCAAGAGTTGGTTTGATATTTGTTATACCTGGACTTGAAGAGACATTACGGGTAAACGGCAGAGCACAGATTATTAAAGATAAGCAATTATTAAACCGTATGCAAGCCAAGGGGAAGACGCCTTTACTTGGGATAGGCATCATTATTGAAGAATGTTACGTCCATTGTGCAAAAGCCTTTAAAAGATCGAAACTATGGAGCCCGGATTCCTGGACAGATAAACAGGAGTTGCCGAATATACCCCAAATGATATCCAAGCATGCCAATAAACTAGGATTATCAGAAAGCGAGGTATCTGATGCTATGCATGAGAGTTATACAAAAAGGCTTTATTAGCAGCATACTATTAATTCTGATGATTGTCTTGCTCGCGGGTTGCAACTCCGAGGAAGGGTCTTTGAACCAGTCACGATATGATGGAGAAGGATATATTTTGGAAGTAACCGGAGATCGTATTTTAGTGATTGACCAACCCTATATAAACAAAACTTGGAAAGATATTATGGATGTTTATACCGGTGAAGCAATATGGTTAAGCACGAATACAAGAAATTTGAAACCCGGTCAAAAGATCCATTACAAGATTAGGGGCGGAATCGATGATTCCTACCCATCTCAAGCAGAAGCTAAAGAGATTGTTATTTCAAAATAAAATCCATAGATTTCTCTATTTCCAGCGAAAGCTTAAAATATAAAGTATACGCACCTGAAGGCCATTGTAAGTTTTAAGCATCAGCGCTAAGAAAGGAAGGACTCTTATGATGCGAATTGTAAAAGCTGATCGACAAGACCTGAAAGAGATTCTGGAACTGCAGTATATGGCATATAGAAGCGAAGCGGAAATTTATAACAATTATAACATACAGCCGCTTAGACAAACCTTAAAGCAATTGGAAGAAGAGTTCGATCAACAAGTTATACTTAAAGCGGAAATGGATGGAATGATCGTTGGTTCGGTGAGAGCATTTGTGGATCAAGGAACCTGTAAAATCGGCAAATTGATCGTTCACCCTGACTATCAGAACAAAGGAATCGGAACGACTCTCATGAATGAAGTGGAGAATTACTTTAAAGGATGCTTGAAATTTCAATTGTTCACCGGTGATAAGAGTCTGAGGAATTTACACTTGTATACTAAATTAGGATATAAGGAGTTTGAATCAGAAGAAATCAACCCAAAGCTGAAGATTATTTATTTAGAAAAGGAGGCGTCTAGGGACAATATTTTGAAGGGCGGCAAGCATCTATGATTAGATCCGTTATTTTTGATCTGGACGGGACTTTATTGGATCGTAATAATTCCTTATACTGCTTCGTGGTCGATCAGTATGATAGGATCATTAAGAACACTAAGAATATAGACAAGGAGAGCTATATCCATCGTTTTATTGAACTGGATCATCGCGGATATGTTTGGAAGGATAGAGTCTACCAGGAACTAATCAAGGAATTTGACCTGCCGTTGGATTGGAATGAATTATTAACGGATTATAAAGATGGATTTTGTAAGCATGCCACACCATTTTCCAACACCACTGAATTATTGGAAAATCTCATAAGCAACGGGTACAAACTTGGGATGATTACAAATGGATTTGGTGACTTTCAATCCAGCAATATTCAAGCTTTAGGGATACAGGAATATTTTGAAGTGATATTGATTTCGGAAATAGAGGGTATTCGGAAACCGGATCCAGCTATCTTTAATAGAGCAAGTGATTTGCTGGGCGTAAGACCTGAAGAGTGTGTTTATGTTGGTGATCATCCTATCAACGATGTTACGGCCAGCAAAAGTGTGGGAATGAAGGGGATCTGGAAGGAAGACACCTTTTATAACGATGACTTTGAATATGATGGAATTGTAAGAGACTTACTGGATATAGAAAAGTTAATTGAACAATGGAGCTGAAATGTGAAGGGGGTTGGTGACCTATCGTTAAGCAATTCATAAGGATGAATATGGTCAGCATACTCTACGCTTTATTTTTATTCGTGCCGATCGAGCTTATGGTGAATGTGTATAGAATTAGCAGGCTGACCGGTTGGGAGCTCAATTCAACCAACATATTAAATATGGTCATCATATGTGCTGACATTGTATTTGGCACAGCTATATTATACTTATTGACCACAAAATGGTTGGGCAGAAGAAAACTCAATTATCTGACGATCGTCTTTTGGGTGCCTTACTTTATTTTATTTGTATATATCTTTGCTAGATTATTTCCTATTACTTATGGCGGAGACGATCCAAATCCAGTAACAGGTTTACTAGCCATTGGAATGCTGTTGTTATATCCGGTTTATATTTTTTTTATGAATCTGATTCATTCATTGAAATGATTTCATATCCATAATCTACATAAGAAATAAGGAGGCGCATTAATGATAGCACTTAAGAAAATAGATCGGAACAATTTTTTTGATGTCATTAAGCTAAGTGTGGCCGAGGAGCAAAAGGAGTTTGTAGCGACAAATTTATTTTCGCTCGCCCAGGCTAAAGCTTTTCCGGAATGTATTTGTTTAGCCATTTATGATGATGAGGTTCTGGTTGGATTTACGATGTACTGCTTAGACGAGGACGATCATGAATACTGGATTTACCGGCTAATGATAGACGCCAAGCACCAGTCAAAAGGCTATGGGAAGGCAGCCATGGAGCTGCTTATAGGAAGGATTAAAGAAGATGAACAACATCGGGTTATCTACATAAGCTTTGAACCAAATAATGTGCAGGCTAAACATTTATACGAAAAATTAGGCTTTGAAGCGGATGGCCGCGTGATTGATGGGGAAGTCGTTTACAAGCTGGAATATTGATCGATCATTATAAGATTTCTTCAGGGAGGGAATGAATCATGGAAGAGGCGGAAATCCAATCTCTCATTAAACGCTACATCCAGGCGTATAATTCTTTTGATGTTAATGGGATGGTTGATCTCTTGCACGAGGATATTGAGTTTCGAAACATTTCCCATGGTGAAGTGGATACAGAAACTAAAGGAATGGATCAATTTCGTAATTTAGCCGAGCAATCGGTGACGATCTTTTCGCAAAGGGAACAAACGATAACACAGATGATAGTTAATGGGGATAAGGCAGAGGTAGAAATTAATTATGAAGGTAAATTGGCGGCGGATCTGCCTAACGGATTGAAGGCTGGGGACTCCATAGAACTTAAGGGGAAAACCATCTTTCTTGTAAGAGATCAAAAGATAGCTGTGATCGAAGACTATAGTTAAACAAGGAGCTGGGCTTGATGGAGAATATGCTAAAGCAATTTAACTTCATCGTTGAAATAGATAAATTAAAAACCATTGAAAGAAGAACGAAAATCATACATGGTTCCAGATTAGAAAACGATGCAGAACATTCATGGCATCTTGCAATGATGGCGATGATTTTGCAACATCACGCAAATGAAAACATCGATTTGCTCAAGGTGATAAAAATGCTTTTGATACACGACTTAGTGGAGATTGATGCAGGCGATACATTTGCATACGATACGGATGGGCAAGTTGATAAATTTGATCGTGAAACTAAAGCTGCCAAAAGATTGTTTGGAATGTTACCCGCAGAGCAAGAGGAAGAATTTACTCAATTGTGGCTTGAGTTTGAAAATAAAGAGACGGAAGAAGCGAAATTCGCTTCCTCACTGGATAGACTACAGCCGCTCGTACATAATTCGTTGAATCAAGGCGATACATGGCAAAAATACGGAATTACCAGCGAACAAGTTATCAACCGAAATAAGGAGATTCATCATGGATCGGAGAAGCTGTGGGAGTATGCTCAAACGATTATTAAGAGTTCTGTAGAGCAAGGGATTCTGACTAAGTAATGAACATTCCGGCACGGTACTTGGGAGGAAGATCTATAACATTAATAGGACGGTTATGATGTCAAAGAAAAAAGCAGCTATATGGATAAGCCTAGTCATTATTATGCTTTTAATAGGTTGGCTCAATTTCAAAACCCCATCGAATCCAGTATGGTTAGAGAGCGGGACTGAAGATAACACCTCATTTTTATCGGATGAATATTTTATAGGGCTCAATGATTTATTCGAGAAAGTAAGAGATGATCACAAGAAGTGGTACATTGTGGATGGATCTAGTGAAATAGCAGCCCGAGCCGTCATTGTGAAAATGATGCAAGATCTGGAGAGCAATCCAGGCGCTTTAACAAATCATGAGAACTCCGTTCGTTATTTTGAGACATTTGACAGAAACATTAGAAAGGCAGGAAGCATTACAGAGGAAGTACATTTTTTTAGAAACACATTGAACTCGTATAGTGGCGCACCTGTAAGTCTGGATGACATGATCACTTTAGCGGCAGAAGGGAAATGGAAGTTATTCAGTGCGAAATACCATAGATATAATCATGAGGGAGTAAAAGGAGCACTTAATCTTAAGTTTATTTCCAAAGACGGCAGATTTGAAGCTGTTTATAATTCGGAAACAGGAGAAATGGTTACGGATCCATTTAACATGGGGACCTATAACTATGCCCCGGGATCAATAAATCCGCTGAAATACTACAAGCACTATACGTTTGATAAACAACCTTGGAAAAAGTGGGGGAATGAAAGCGGAGTCTCTTTTGAGGATATCATGAGCCTGGAGTCGGGACATGGTTCATCCGAAGAGAAGAATAATTCAAAGGAAATTAAAAGGTGGATAAAGCAAAGAAAAGAAGAATTGAAACTGGAATAAGTAAGCGCCCAAAGCGGTCGAGCTTTATCGTAGCCAGCCCCACCGCTCGGAGCGTCTTGTCGCGATAGCTAAATTAGTCGGTATGTGCAACGGCGCGGATTTCAATCAGTTGATGAGGAAACGCCAGCCCTGATACGCCAACGAGGGTACCGGCAGGCCGATGGTCGCCTACATATTCTTTGAACAGTTCTACGCACTTCTCAAAATGCTCTTGCGGATTTGTCAGAAAGATTTCCATCTCCGCGATGTTCGATCTTGTGACTCCAAAACCCGCCAGCACACGATCAAGATTCTCCAGCGTCTGCCGGGTCTGTGTTTCGATATCGCCCTCCCCTACAAAAGTGCCTTGCATGTCATGCGAAAATTGTCCTGAAATGTAGATGGTCCCATTGACGCTGTATCCTTGTGAAAGGCCGAACTCTTCCTCCCATGCAACGCCGTGACCGTAGGTAGCAATTGTTTTAGTCATTTATAACTCCCCTTTCAATCAAAGTAAGGCTAGTATAAACTGAGCATAATATAAAGAGTAGTACGCACTTTTTGGATAGGTACTACCCGAAAGGATAGTGTTAATGTGGGAATGGGTGAATTTATAGGTAAAGTCAAAACGATTCAAGATACACCTTTTGGCTATACAGTTTCAGTGATTGGCGGTAAATGGAAAATGGTCATTCTTTATCTTTTGGCAGAAAACCACCCGGTTCGATTTAATGATTTGAAAAGACAAATAGGTGCCATTACGTATAAAACATTAAGTGCGCAACTAAAAGAATTGGAAGCGGATGGTTTGGTTAAACGGAAAGAGTATCCTCAAATACCTCCTAAAGTGGAGTACAGTCTCACGGTCAAAGGAGAGAGTTTACTGCCTGTATTGGAGAATTTATGCGAGTGGGGAGCAACAAACCGGGATCGTTAAATCCGGCTATAGTTCGTCAACACTAACCGCTCCGGTCTAGGATTTAGAACTATTGTGTTGGGGCGTTAAACAAGGAGAGACTATGAAAAAGCTGACGTTTTTTTTGAGCATACTCATTCTGATAGCCATAGCGGTTTTTGTTGGAATTAACTTATCTCCTAAGGACGTCCATATAAATGCTCAAGGTCTTAAATATAGATTAGGAAACGACAACACAGAGTCCGAGAAGGCTGTAAATGTAAATATTGAGGGGAAACTGCACACAAGTATTACCGGGAAAAGGTCATTTAAAGGGACCATTAACATAGAGGGCGAGAATATCCCTGTTCCCGTAGAACAGAGACAACTTAATATGCCCATTTCACAAGATGGATGGGGCGTGATCAGTTATCCTTATTTTGAATACAAAAAAGCGAGTGATGGGTCACCAGGAGCAGTAAACAATACACATATATATCAGTATGGCTCTCTATTCATAAATAGTGATTTCAGTAAGGTAACGATTTTAGTCTCGGATCAAAAAGAATCGGATGGTACGGGAGCATCATCTTGGAGCGCAGAAGATGGTCAAATGATCACTGTACCGGCCAGTAGCAGGTCCGAAGCAATTCGCCTCTCAAATGAGCTGATGAGGGATTTTTTGAAGGGATTTGAATTGAAATGAGGAATTTCGCGATAAGAGCTTTCCTTGTCGGAACGGTTTTGGGTATCGTTACAGCCTTAACTGCCGGACTCTTGAGTCATTGGGAAATGGCCATTAAAATTACCGGGGGAATCGGAGTCGTGTCCTGGCTGTTAGCGGGATTATTATCTGGGGCGTTTATTAGCGGTGACCGGACAAGGGCCAACGAGAGCATCGAAACGGCAGAGGATAAAAGGTTTAGAAGTAAGTTTTCTTCCGTATTGTTTCTGTTTGGCCTGCCGTTTCTAACTGTCGCGTTACTTATTTATTTGCTGACTTAAGAGGTTATCTGACCGCCGCATCATTTATGCTTTTGGCATGACGGCTTTGCCCCCTGTCTTTCCAATACAGTTGTAAAGCGGACATGGCGCAGAAAATCGAAATGACAAAGAAAAGAAGAGACCAGGCTAAAGCCGGCATGATCGTGATGTGCGCCAGATTGGATGCATCCCCGGCTTGACTCGGATCCGTGAGGGATCGCAGCAACAGCGTGAACGGCCCCATTACCGATTCCTCCAGACACAGGAATGCCAGCAATAAATAATAGAAATTTAGAATCCGTCCTCCAAGAAGCAAAAACACAAAATTCACCACGATGAAAATGATCAGCCACCACAGCCCGTATCCCGACCGCACGAACAGGAGAATCATTGCCAGTGCAATGACACTAATGATCATAATCCCTGCCCGTTGTTGATGCTTGTAACGGACATAAAACAAGGCGATCGCAAACAAGGATGCTGAAATGTATCCGGCGAGTGACACGGCAACCTGGCTCCAGCCCGACGTGGCCAGCACGGAGTAAGTTACACCGCTGTGATCGGGATTCAACTCAATGCGCAGCACGCGGCCTGACATCAACAAGGTCATCACGGCATGACCGAGCTCATGGATCATCGTGTCCAGTATACGGAACCAGTCGGAAAATGGAATCAGCCTCGTAAGGATAGCGGCCCCCGCAAGAAACAGGAATGCCTTAAGCCATTTATTCATATTTAATCCCCTTTAAATCCATCTTCGATTACAACTCTTCTACAGCATAATATGAAATCTGGCTGGATGCCAGTCGTGAAAAAGGAATACAATTTGCCTTCAAAAAAGCGAACAAATTTTCGGTTCAATGATATAATGGAGTCGTGATGGAGGTCTGGAGTCATGAACGATAAAACGGACAAACACGACATTCATATAGAGCAGAGCGGACAACAGAATAGACGCGAGCAGCAGTTGAGGTTTGCCGAATTGGAACTCGGGGCGCCGGAACCGCAGGAGCGGGAGACCGTCAGCCTGGTCGTTACGCCGGATGGCTGGGAGCGGAGCCTGGATTGGCAGCAGGATTTTCGGTATGTTTCGCGCGAAGGGCAATTTGTTCAGAAAGCGCGGGAACTTGAATCACAAACTGAGGATCATGCAGAGTTCGTCCCTTTTCAAACTTACTGGCCGACCTATGATCAAATGCAGCCGGGACAGCTTAAATGGTATTTGTACTGGAGGGGAGAGGTCCGTTCGGAACGTTATCATGATACTGACCTATCTTATCTGTTTGTGTACTTGTATGAGCTGATTCACGGAATCGGCTGGAGCGAGCCGGTGCAGGGGGTCCAGTTGATGGACAGGGTATGGCACGCCTACCGGAAAAGGTATCCGAAGCTGGATCAATATGTACGGGAATGGAAGTATGATTTTGCGCTGGTATTCGGGTTGGATCTGCCGCCTTTCGAGCCGCTTGCAAAGCTTCCCAGAAGTCTGTCGCCCGAGCTTAGGGAGCTGGAATGGAAACGGAGATTTTCCGCCGAGCCGGTGGAATTGACTTGGGATTTGGTTTTGCAGCTGTGCGACTATGAAATTGAAAAAAGCCGTTATTACAATGAACAGGGTCGAAAGGACCTGCGGGAATATATCCCGAAAGTGATAGTGCTGGTAGATGGGTACCTGGCAAAGACTACGGGAAACAAGCTGATTAATCATTTTATGCCCCGTGAAAAGAAGGTTACCCGCTACTTGTTCCGCAGCGCCGTCTACGACTACGAGCAATACGGGCGCACAGCGACGGTTTCTATATTGGCGATTAGTGAGCATCTCCCGCTCCGCGCTTATTTGACACAACTGGTCAGGTTTACGGAAAACAAGCTGCGGGAGCTGTCCGGCTTTAAAGGGAAGCTGCGCGGGATCACCCTTGAAGCTGAGGTGGAGGAGCTTGTTTCCCGCTTTCTGCATAAGGAGTTTGAGCTCCGCAAAGCGGAAGAAGCCAAAGCCCGCGCTCCTAAAGTGAAGATCAACACCGCCAAGCTCCGCAAACTGCAGCATGAATCGGATGAAGTACGGGACATGCTGTTGACCGAACAGTTACCGGTGATTCCGGAGAATCAAGGTTCGTCGGTGGAGCATCCGGTTTCATCGGGTTTGCCGGCCATGGAGATATCCCTTGGCCACCTCGTTACGCAGGCCAAGCAGGAGCTAGGTTCATTGCGCAGCCGGAACCGGAATCGGAAAGATACCGACGGCCCCCAGCAGGCAGAGATGGATTTCGAACGCGGCTGGCAGACTTTTGAGGAAGAGTCGCCTGCAAACGTAGCGTTGGAAACAATGAAGAGTGAAGCACCGAAAGGTGATCAGCGTCCAGAATTGTCAGACGATGATAATTGTGCTGATGGGATGGAATTACCGGAGGAGTGGCGAGAGCTGTGGGGCCGATTGTCCGAGTCCCACAAGAAGATGCTGTCCGCATTGGTCAATGGCGATGGGGATGCGGTGCGATATGACATCGCCGAGCAAGCCGGTTCGATGCCTGAGCTGCTTCTTGATGAGATCAACGGACTGTCCATGGAGTGGATCGGCGATTTGCTGATCGACGGAGATGAGATTACGGAGGAGTACCGGCAGGAGCTCTCGGAAATGCTTCGAAGCCGCTGTTGATGTAAATATAGTGTTTAGATTTCAAGAGGTGATAACGAGATGAAACAGATGCAAATCCCTAAACGGCTGACTACGGCACTGGTGAATTCCTTGACGGCGGGAGTGGTGCCGCGGGTCGGACTGGAGCATATCGCGGTCGGAAGAAAAGCCGAGGTGGCGTCGATTCTCCAAGATATGGACAATATCGCAGAGGGCGGAGCGGCGTTTCGGCTAATTACCGGGCGGTACGGGAGCGGGAAAAGCTTTTTGCTGCAAATGATCCGTAATTATGCGATGGACCGGGAATTTGTGGTGGCGGATGCCGATTTGTCCCCCGAGCGAAGACTTGTTGGCACGAAAGGACAGGGGCTGGGCACATACCGGGAGCTGATGATGCATTTATCTACCCGGACAAGACCGGACGGCGGAGCCTTGGAGAGCATGCTGCAAAAATGGATTGCCGGACTCCAGCAGGAACAAATGCAGGCCACCGGTCTGCGTCCGGGTGATCCGCAATTGTATGAAGCGGTGGAACTCCAAATCTATGCGGTCAGCAATGAATTACAGAGTCTGGTGCACGGGTTTGATTTTGCCAAGGTGCTGGCCGCATACTGGTCGGGCTACAAGCTGGGGGACGATGACCGGAAAGCGGCGGCGCTGCGCTGGCTGCGCGGGGAATTTCCGACCAAGACGGAGGCGCGCAAAGAGCTGGGGGTCGGCGTTATTATCGATGATGACAATTGGTACGACTACATGAAGCTGTGGTCCGAATTTGCGGTGCGCATCGGCTATAAGGGATTGCTGCTGTTTATCGACGAGGGCGTGAATTTGTACAAAATTACGAACAGCGTGTCCCGACAAAGCAATTACGAAAAGCTGCTGACGATGTTCAATGACACGATGCAGGGAAAAGCTCAATACCTGGGCATTTACCTGGGCGGAACACCACAGTTTGTGGAGGATGAACGCAGAGGCCTGTTCAGCTATGAGGCGCTTCGGTCGCGATTAATGGATGGCCGTTACAGCAGCGGTTCGCGACGGACATATACTTCGCCGATTCTGAGACTGGACATGCTGTCGCATGAGGAGATTCTGATCCTGCTGCAAAAGCTGCGCAATATTCATGCGATGCACTCCGGTTATGAGCCTCGCTTGAGCGATGGGCAGCTGATTGCTTTCATGCAGGCGGCGGTGGGCCGACTTGGAGCCGAGGAACTGCTGACAACCCGGGAAGTAGTCCGGGATTTCATGGATGTGCTGCATATGCTGCACCAGCATAAAGAACTGACTTTTGAGGAACTGATGGGCGAGCGTGAGCAAGAATATTTGGCATCCGGCTCTCCCGGTAATTCCGGCAGCAAAGACGAACTCGATGACTTTTTGGCGGAGTTTGACCTATGAGCGGATCCGATCGGCATTACGATAACCGAGGCCGAGGCCAAGGGGCGGATCGGGGGCAACAGGGGAATCCTTTTGCCCGGCTGGCCCCGTTCATTCAGGAATACATTTACCGCAAGAAATGGGACACCCTCCGCGAAGCCCAGGTTGAAGCGTGCAGAGTGTTGTTCGATACGCAGCATCATCTGCTGATCGCATCTGGGACGGCATCGGGAAAGACGGAGGCGGCTTTCTTTCCGGCGCTTACCGAGCTGTATCATCGGCCATCGGAATCGGTGGGCATCCTTTATATCGGACCGCTGAAGGCGCTGATCAATGATCAATTCGAGCGGATTAGCGAACTGCTAAGGGAAGGGGAAGTGCCTGTCTGGCATTGGCATGGAGACGTATCCCAAGCGGAGAAAACGAAGCTCATGCAACGGCCTTGCGGTGTGCTGCAGATTACTCCAGAGTCGCTGGAGGGGCTGCTCATGAACCGTCCGAATGCGATTCCTGCGCTGTTCCATGATCTACGGTATATTATGATCGATGAGGTGCATGCTTTCATGGGTGCGGACCGGGGCATTCAGGTACTGAGCCAGTTGACCCGGCTGGAGCGGATGGCCTCTTGTACACCGCAGCGGATAGGGCTGTCGGCCACGCTTAGCGATTATGATACCGCCGCCCGCTGGCTTGGGGCCGGAACCCAGCAACCGGTGGAGGTGGTATCGCCGCAGGGCGGACGGAAGCTGAAGCTGTCGGTTGAGCATTTCTCGTTCCCGGATGCCCGGGATGAACGGGAGGCTGAGCATCTGGAACTCGCCAAGCAGAATTATTACAATTTCATCTATGACCATACCCACCAAAAAAAAGCGCTCGTCTTCACCAACAGCCGCTCGGACGCCGAGCTCACCACGCTCGAGATGCGCCGAATCGCCGAGAAGCGGGAGGAGCGCGATGTGTTCCATGTGCATCACGGAAGCATTTCCGCGATGCTGCGGGAGGAGACCGAGGCCGCGCTGAAGTCCGGCCCGGGTCCTGCAGTGGCCGCCGCGACAGTGACGCTGGAGCTCGGCATCAACCTCGGCGAGCTGGAGCGGGTCATCCAGCTCGGAGCGCCGTACAGCTGCTCCAGCTTTGTGCAGCGGCTCGGCCGTTCCGGACGCCGGGGCGATGCGGCGTCGGAGATGATGTTCCTCTGTGCGGAGGAAGAGGACGAGGAGGCGCAGTTGCCCGCGCGGATGCCGTGGACGCTGCTGCGGGCGATCGCCGTGATCGAGCTGTACGTCCGCGAGCGCTGGGTGGAGCCGCTAGATCTGCGGCGGAAGCCGGTCGGGGTGCTCTATCATCAGACGATGAGCACTCTGAAGAGTATCGGCGAAGCCGAGCCCGCCGAGTTGGCGCGGGCGGTCCTGACTCTGCCGGCTTTTCGCGGCATTGAGCCGGACGAATATAAGAAGCTGCTGCAATATTTGCTGCAGACCGACCATATCCAGCAGACGGAGGAAGGTTCGCTGATCATTGGACTCGGCGGGGAGAAAGTGGTGAACAACTACCGATTCTATGCCGTGTTCAAGGATGATGAGGAACATGTGGTGTATAACGGTTCGGAGGAGATCGGAAGCATTACCACCGTACCGCCGCCGGGCTACTGCTTCTCGCTTGCCGGCAAGCTCTGGAAGGTCGAGGAAGTGGACGGCAAGCATAAGGCGGTCTACGTGAAATCTTCCAAGGGCAAGGTAGACACCCTTTGGCTAGGAGCCGGCGGCGACGTTCATACCCGGGTAATGCAAAAAATGCGCCAGGTGTTGGAGGAACAGACGCTGTATCCCTATCTGGCGCCCGGAGCGGTAAACCGTCTGGAGCGGGCGCGCAGGCTGGCCCGGGAAAGCGGGTTATTGCGCAGTCCGGTGATTCCGGCGGGCGGAAATTCGCTGTTCATTTTACCCTGGGCGGGAAGCAAGCAGTTCCGTACGCTGGAGCGTTTGCTGAAGCATAATCTTACGGAACCGATGGGACTGCGCCAAGTCGTCCCGATGGAACCGTATTATATGGTCGTGGCCGGAACAGCTGACGCAGAAAGTCTGCTGGCCAGCATCCGGGACGGGCTGTCCGGGGCACATGACCCTGAAGCTTTGCTCGATGCAGCGGAGGCTCCATACCTCGGCAAGTATGACGAGTATGTGCCGCCCGAGCTGGTTCGGCGCGCTTTTGCCGTGGATGGTCTGGATGTGAAAGGACTGGCCGAAGTACTTCGAAAACAATCGGGCGAAAGACCGGTAATCGCAGAGAGAAACGGGCTGGTAACCCGACAACAGAAAGGTGATCAGGATGGCTTCAAAAATTAAAATGATGTCCCCGCAGCTCCCTGCGGATTTATATGAGGTTGATTTGGAAACATTGCTTGAGGACGCGGATCATGAGCTGGTAAACAGTATGATGAACGGTGCCCAGTATGAACATGAAGTTATGGAGAAATGCATTTTGTCCAAGGTGCTGCTTCGCGGCTGTTCCTTCTCGCATACCACCTTTGATCGGATGGATATGACCGATACGGTGCTGGAAAATTGCGATTTCTCCAATGCCGTTCTGCAAAGGGGCATTATTCACCGCGTTCATTTCAAGGATTGTAAACTGACCGGGGTGAATCTGTCCAAGGCTAACCTGGGGTTCGTGACCTTCGAGAATTGCTTGATGAATCTGAGCGATCTGGTGGAGGGTTCTTTGAAGCAAGTGAGGTTTAGTGGTTGTTCCCTGCAGAATGCTAATTTTTACGGATGTAAGTTTAAGGATGTCGAGCTGCAGGAATGCGATCTAAATGAGGCGGATTTTACGGACACTTCGCTTAAAGGTATGGATATCAGCACCTGTACTTTTGATCGGGTCGATATTCCCGTCTCCGCGTTGCCGGGATGCACCGTGTCTCCCGAGCAGGCGACCGGCTTTGCCAAGCTTCTTGGATTGAAGGTAAAGGAATAACAGGAATGAAAAGGTCAGAATAATTAAAACACCGGGATTTCCCGGTGTTTTTTTGTTTTCCCTTTTGCGTATGATTACACCCAATTTACGATGGAATGCATTATTGTTTATCCGAGATCCGGGTCATAAAATGAATTTGAATTTTTATAACAAAGGACAAATTCATTTCTTATGGGGGTATTGGTTTGAAAAGGTGGACGATTTATGTTATTACGGGCTTATTGCTTATTTTGGGAGTCGGGTTGTTTATGAATAGACAGATTGACAAGAGAATAAACACGCCTGATGCAAGTTTGGAGCAACCCATGATCGGCAGCACTACAAACGTAAATAAGGATGTTTCAATGAAGGCGGTCCTAAGCCACGAGCAACGAGAAGTCAGATATCTGTCGCCTGCGTTCCATGTAAACACGAAGAGCAATATCGTCTATGCGAGCAAGAAGAATGAAGCACAGAACGAAGAACCGCTGAGTCTGGATTTGTACGAGCCGATAGGCGATAACAATAAGCAAAGGCCGGTTTTTATTTTTATTCATGGTGGCGGATACAAGGAGGGGAGCAAGGAGGATGCGGTGGATATATCCAACAAATTGGCGGAACGCGGGTATGTTGTATTATCCATGAATTACAGATTAAAGACCGATCCGTTCTTGAATTTTGAGCTAACCCTTTCCGACGCCTACGAGGATATTGCCGATGTGATCGGGTGGATTTATGACCATGCGGAAATGTACGGACTGGATTCCAAAAAAATCGTGATCGGCGGGGACTCAGCCGGAGGCTACCTGGCGATGAATTTTACCAATGAGTATTTGCGTAGCGACCCTTCCCTCGTTAAACCGGTATTTGCCGTTGTGGATATTTACGGCGGTTTGCTCGGGAAAACCGTTCATGAGAATATGCCCCCCGTCCTGATTATACATGGAACGATCGATGCGATGATCCCTTACCGGCAAAGCCTGGATTTAAAAGACGCATTGGAACAACAAGGAATTCATCATGATCTGTTCACGATAGAGGGAGCCGGTCATGATTATAAGAACGTAAAATACATCGATGATGTCGTTGAGACGATTACGCATTTTTTGTGGAACGTGATGAATGGGCCCAAGAGCGATGAACTCCCGGCGAACGCGGGGCTAACCGCCGCTTCTGGTGATCCCGTGAGCATAAAGCTGCCGGAAAGCTTTATCCGTAATTCAAGCGTAGGAATTCTTCGGATTATTGTACCGGAGGGTTGGGAGCTTGCGGAGAATGATGTGGGTGAAAATGTTACACTCCTAGTCCCTGCCGGTTTAACACCCGGGAATTACACCGTATTCGCAAGTATGGAACCGGATGATCAGAAGACCGCTTCGGTTCCGGGGTACGTCTCCCATGTTAAAGTTTTGAGCCCGCTGCAAGAGAGCTTCGAAACGTATTTTGATGACACCGACCAAAAAGCAAAAACGCTGATATCCATAACGAACCAATCAAAGCATATTTTCAATGGTTCCCTTCAAGTTACTTACGAAACGAAGCAAGGGAATCAGACCTTCACTAACGAGTTGAAACAACTGGGGCCGGGGGAAAGTACCGCAATCACGATTCCGGAATTGATTAACGGGAAGTCAATGGTGCGGGGATATGATGCTTCGGGAAAACTGCTGCATAGCAGCGAGGATGTTTTCCATGCGTTGCAAATTGACAAGCCACAAAGCAATATCCAAATTGATGGGGACCTTAAGGAATGGAGTAGTCAGGCCAGTTTTGAAGTAGAAGACGTTAAAATGAAGGATTGGCGTGGGAGAGACGATGCCGGCGCGACAGGTTTTTTAAGCTGGGATTCCGCCAATCTATATATTGCCCTGGAAGTTACCGACGATGAGCATTTCCAAACGTCAAGCGGAAGCGAGATTTGGAGCGGGGATGGAGTACAGTTCGCGATTGGCCTAGCGGATGAGAATGGCGGCAACCCGTCCGAATACCACGAATTGGGTATGGCTATGGACAACAAGGGACGATTGATCAAGTGGCGCTGGATAACACCGCAAGGTTTCAATATCGATGATTATTTTGAGACGGAGCTTGCTATCACCAGAAAGGAACAAACAACGGTTTATGAAGCCGCTATTCCATGGAACGAGCTGACGCTGGACACAACGTTGGTAAAACCGGGGCTGAAGCTCAAATTTTCATTGCTGGTAAACGACAATGATGGAGAAGGACGTAAAGGATGGCTGGAATTCAATAGCGGTATCGGCACGGCTAAAGATATCAACGCCTTCGGCGATATTTACCTGACGGATTGACAACAGACTTGCTAGCAGGCATGAACAAACTCCCCATTTAGTAACAGGTTGTATGATTTAACTTGTCTACTAATTGGGGAGTATTTTTGTTGTTGGAGTGAATAATCCGTGCTTCCAGATTTATGGAATTGAGTTATAATCAAGGTTAAATGATGAGATCCAAAAATATCCACGAAAATCTGCTATCCTATCATAAATATTGAATTCTAATCGATTCAAGTCTGGAGGGGAGTTATGAATACTAATACTAAATCTAGTTTAATTTTAGGAGTTTCGATCATTATAGGATTCATTCTTTTGGGGCTTATGCAAGGATTGTTTCGTGAGGAAGGAACCGTAATTACCGAAAAAGTTAGTAGTCATGAAGGAAGATATGAATTTATAAGGGCAAATGATAGTAATGTGATCATCTTTGACAAAGAAACGGGAGAGTATTGGAGAAAGTTTATCCCTGTTTCTGAGGGACCGACGGATTGGACGAAAGAAGAATCACCCGTGACATCATCCAAATAATCTAAACGAATCAAAGAAGGGAGCATGCAATGCTGACAAGAATGAAGCAAGAGCTTTTACAAAGTGAAAACCTTAGCTGGTTGTGCATCGAACCCATGTTACTTGCAGTTCGAGGGAAGAGTCCTGGTGCGAAAGTGGAAATGTTCAATCAATTAAACGAAGGACAGCAAGCTTTGTATTTATTTTATGCCTTCCATAATCATGCCAATACGATGGCTGAATTTTATTGGTTTACGACCTATTTTATAGGTGACCTAAAGGCTTGGACAGGTTTAAAGACAGGAATACTTTTCTTTCGGGGAAATGAATTAATAAAGGTATTGGAACAAATGGAAAGCGTGATACATCTCAAAAACAAATTAGCTGATGGAAGTTGGAAAGAGGCATCCCCGGCTGATCTCGAACGGGATACGGAATTGAATGAATTAATATCACCAATCTTCAAAGAGTACCAGATAAACGCACGGAAATTTATTGAGAGTACGAACACGTACATTCAAGACAATCCGCAAGAGTTTATAGAAATCGAAATTATATAACGAATCAGTAAATATAGGCGTTTAACGTAATACATATGTCGTTAGGGGGAAACAAGATTGTCTTATACAATTAGACCTTTATCTCAAAATGATATCCCTTTTATGTGGGAAATGCTGTATGAATCCTTATTTGTTCCGGAAGGCCAGGAACCTTTTAATAAAGAGATCTTAAAGGATCCCCTCATTTCCAAGTATGTTGAAGGCTGGGGGCGGGAAGGAGATTTTGGATTTATCGCGACTAATAAGGACGGTAAGCCGATAGGGTCGATCACAGCACGTAACTTCAATGAAAGTAATAAAGGATTTGGATATATAGATGCGGATGTACCGGAGTTAGGAATGGCACTGCTGGAGGATTACAGAGGTAAAGGAATAGGTAAAGCATTACTGGAACATTTATTTAATGAAGCGAAGCAGAGGGGAATAAAGAGACTGTCCTTAAGTGTCGATCCAGGCAATGTGGCCGCTGTGAAACTGTACCAACGATTTGGATTTGAAGATGTAGGAATGGTTGGAACATCCATAACTATGGTGGCGCGCGTAAACGGGGGGAGATAGTCATGAAATTGAAGTTGCGATTTTTTCTCGAATCCATCATTGTGTCAGTAACCTTGTTGCTATTTTATTATGGCTTTCAGATGTTTCGAGGATTATTGCTTACAAAAAATTATGAACCTGCCATAGTACTAAGTCATGAAACAAATGATCAACTTCAATCGAGCGTTTCTTTTGGGTCGATCTACGAGTATGAGTGGGTAGTTGGATTAGTAAGTTTTGTGCTGATGTCAGTAGTCTATTATGGGGTTCGAAACGGGATGTATCGTTTTATACAGGCAGGCAGACGAAACTAGAAAAGGGATGGTTATAAAATGTTGTTCATCGGAATGGTTATCGGAGCCATTATTTTATTTCTATCCTTTTATATTGTAGGTCCATATGGAGCGGGCATCTTCCTTATTGTCTTATTCGGACTGGTATTCAGCACGTATCAGAAAAATAAAGAGATCTATGAAGACGTGAAAATAATAAGAGAAAAACTGGGACTCTTGCGCGAAGAGGAGAAATTTCAACAAGAAATCGAAATGAACCAAAAAGAATACGATAACAACAAAGACGAACCAAAGTTTATTTCCAAATTAGATGAAGAGATCGAGGAAGAATTAGTAAAGTATATGAAAGAGAATAAAGAGTAAGGAATGTGGGAGGACAACATGAATATCACTACAGTTTCTAAGAACGGTGTGGAAATAGCTTCAGTTCATAGCGATGAAATATTAATTAGCGATGTTCAATCTGCTTTGGATCTTATAGCGACGGTAAGCTATGAAGTTGGATGTCATCGAATTATTTTACAGAAGTCTGTCGTTAGTGAGGAGTTCTTTGATTTGAAAACGCGACTTGCCGGAGATATCATTCAGAAGTTCATTAACTATCAAGCTAAAATTGTCATTGTTGGTGACTTCTCCGTGTATTCAAGCAAGAGTCTTAGGGATTTCATATACGAGAGCAATAAAGGAAAAGATTTATTCTTCTTACCCAATGAAGAGCAGGCTATCGACAAATTGAGCTTAGTTTAGTTGAAGTTATCATCTTATCGCTCAAGGCGGGGAAGAGAGTGGATACCCATGACCAAAAAAATAGTATTAGCCGGCGGCACCGGGTTTGTCGGAAAATATCTCGAAGAAAAGTTTCAGAATTCCGGGTACGAAGTGATCCTCATTTCAAGGAAAGAAGGTCATGTTTCTTGGAATAATCAAGCGGGAATTTTAGAAGCAATCGATAATTCGGAAATGTTGATCAATCTTGCGGGAAAATCCGTGAACTGTCGTTATAATGCGAAGAACAAGGAAGAGATTTTTAATTCCAGAACAGAGACAACCCGAATACTCGGAGACGCCATTCTGGAGTGTGAAAATCCGCCCAGCCTTTGGATTAATTCCAGTACGGCAACGATTTATAGACATGCTGAAGATAGACCCATGACCGAAGAAGGCGGGGACATCGGATCCGGTTTTTCGGTTGATGTGGCTAAAGCATGGGAGAAGTCCTTCTTTGCTTTTACGTTGCCAGAAACAAGGAAGGTCGCTCTAAGGATGGCTATTGTATTAGGGAAGGACGGGGGTGTCATTCCGACCTACAAGAACTTAGTCAGATTTGGACTCGGAGGGATTCAAGGTTCAGGGAATCAAAAATTCAGTTGGATTCATATAGAAGATCTATATCAGATTATTCTCTTTTTTAGAGAGAAGAAAGAGCTGAGCGGGGTCTTTAATTGTTCTTCTCCTAATCCGGTAACCAATCGTGAGTTAATGAGTCATTTGCGAAAAGCATTGAATACGAAAATCGGATTGCCTTCACCAAAATGGATGCTAGAAATGGGAGCTATCTTAATTAATACAGAAACTGAATTAATTTTAAAGAGCCGTTGGGTTATTCCGGAACGCTTAGAAAAAGCAGGTTATAAATTTAAATATAGCAGCCTTGATGAGGCGCTCCGGCAAATATTTACGAAATAAAGAAACTATGGGGGCGGCGAGTATGAAGTTTGTAATTATTTTTGGGCCGCAGGCCGTGGGGAAAATGACGGTTGGACAAAGCTTGGCGGCAATGACCGGCTTTAAGCTTTTTCATAACCATATGTCCATTGATTTTGTATCGCAGTTTTTTGATTACGGCACGCCTGCCGGCAAACGATTAGTAGGCATGATTCGCCATGGGATTTTTGAAGAGGTATCCAAAAGCGATTTGGATGGCCTTATATTTACTTATGTTTGGGGATTTGATCTTCAAGAGGATTGGAATTATGTCGAACAAATCTCGGAGATCTTTGAAGCTAAAGGCGGGACCGTCTATTTGGTAGAGCTCGAAGCCGACTATGAAGAACGCTTAAGGCGAAACAAAACGGAGAACCGTCTGCGAAACAAACCAACGAAGAGAGACACCGAAAAATCGGAAAGAGATCTGATTCACTCATATGAAAAACACCGACTGAATTCGAATGCGGGTGAAATCAAAAGTGAAAATTACTTGAAAATAAATAATACAAGCTTGGAACCCGAGATGACTGCTAAAATGATAAAAGAATATTTTAACTTTTAGTCTTTAGCATATCGCCGCGGTCATTGTGCTGGTTCTTGGCGTTATTATGGTTTATTTTTGGATTTAACAATGCGACCTTATTAAGGAGGGATAATCATGGTTATCGAAGAGGTTTACGGGAATCTCCCCGTATTGGAAACGGAAAGACTGATATTGCGCAAGCTTAGACCGGAAGATGAGGATGCTGTGTTTGAATATTGTTCCGATGCAGAAATTTCGAAATACACGGTATGGAGCTCTCATCAGTCTATAGAAGATACAAGAGGGTTTTTGAATTTTGTATTCGATAAATATCAACAAAATACGGTCGCACCATGGGGAGTGGAGGATAAGGCGTCGGGCCGGATTATTGGGACAACCGGTTATATTACATGGGATACCCATAATTCAAAGGCGGAAATCGGTTATGCCTTAGCGCGGACACATTGGGGAAAAGGGTATATGTCGGAGGCGGTAAAAAGCGTAATCGACTTCGGATTTGATGTGATGAAACTGGTCCGGATCGAGGCTAGATGCCACCCAAACAATACCGGATCGAGCAGAGTAATGGAGAAGTCCGGTATGACATTCGAAGGAATATTGCGGAAGCATATTTTGGTTAAGGGAGTCCACGAAGACGTTAAGATGTATTCTATTCTCTCCGAGGAGTGATTACATGGCTTTTAAAGCCGTATTTCTAGACTTCTACGGTACACTGGTTCATGAAGACGAGGAGATTATCCCGCTCATTTGCGATGAAATCAGAGCAAGCAGTTCTGTTTCCTGCGAAAACGGACATATTGGCGGGTATTGGTGGCAGCGGTTTTCGAGTATTTTCAGGCAGAGCTATGGGGATTCATTCCTTCCTCAGCGGGAAATCGGGATTCGATCCTTAACTGATACAATCAACAACTTTCAGGCGAATGGAGTGGCCGAACAGCTCATCCAGAAGCAGTTTGACCATTGGATCAAGCCGGAGATTTACGAAGATACAATACCGTTTTTGCAATTCCTTCAGGAGACCCCGGTGTATATACTTTCTAATATTGATACCGAGGACATTAAGGAGGCCATCGCCTACCATGAGCTTCGGGTGACCGGGGTCATTACAAGTGAAGACGTGAGAGCCTATAAGCCCAGACCGGAGTTGTTTGAGGAAGGATTGCGAAGAAGCGGGTTAAGCGCGAAGGATGTTATACATATCGGGGATTCGCTCTCAAGCGATGTGGAAGGGGCTCAGAACCTTGGCATTGCGACAGTATGGCTTAACCGGTTAAACAAGCGGATACCGGAGAATATCAAGCCGGATTTTATTTGCAAAGATTTGAATGAAGTAAGAAACCGGGTGTTTAAGGAATTTAGCCCCCTTCACTAAAGTTAAGAGGTGTCTTATGTCATATCATATCAGAGTCAGGCCAACCGCTTTAATTATCGAAAATGCACAGGTTTTGCTTATTGAATACAGCGATGATCACGGGGTGCATTATAATCTTCCCGGCGGCGGAGCGGAACCTGGCGAGACCCTTGTTGACGGTGTACTAAGAGAGTTATATGAAGAGACGATGGCGGAAGCTGAAGTCGGTCCTTTGGCATTCGTTTACGAGTTTGCGCCCCATAAGCAATCCGGTGACTATCAATCGGAGATTCACACTTTAAATATAGTGTTTGAGTGTTTTCTTAAGGAGGGTTCCACTCCCAAGCTTCCCGATACACCGGACCCCGATCAGACGGCGGTAAAATGGATTCCTATAGCCGACTTGAACTCCATCATTCTATACCCCAACATTAAAGATCACATCAAACGCTATATCCAGGAACGAAAAAATATAGAGATCATCGAGGACTAGGCAACACGGAGCCGGTTCCGCCGGATTTTTTGAGAAAATATTTTGAAGCGCTGGAACAGAAGTATGGATTTAACCCGAAAGTCATAAGAACCGATTATGCATTTGATTCAGCCGAGCAAGCGGAGCAGTTATGCCGTGATTTTTTCGGGGATGAGTTGGGTGATGTAATCAGGGAAGAGAAAACGAATATCGTTCCCGAGTGTACCGGGATTTGGTGGCGGAACGCTCTAAAAGGCTGACACAAGCAGCAGCTCCGGGGAATTCTAACATTAACTTTCAATAATACAGCTTATAGAAACGCAAAAATCGGACCGCCTAGAGCGCAAGTGGAGGACATCATGGAATCAAACGAAAAGAACAAGCAAGCATGGGATACGGGGGCTTTCGAGGCATGGATCAAGAGATTCGGAACCCCGGGTGAAGCCGCTCAAAAACTGCAGACCAACCCGCAAAAGAAAATCGGCGAAATCTATCCCTATTTTGGAGAGGTAGCCGGCAAGAAAATGATCAATTTACTAGGTTCCAATGGAATGAAGGCCGTTGCCCTATCGCTGCTTGGCGCAAACGTCACGGTTGTGGATTTTTCCGCCGACAACGAAAAATATGCGAAGGAATTGGCGGAAGCGGCTGGCACTCAAATCCGCTATATCCAATCCGATGTATTGCAGTTGCCGCAGAATGAACTTACGTCAGAATATGATGTCGTGTTCATGGAAAAGGGAGTTCTCCACTATTTCCTGGACCTTCAGCCGCTGTTCGAGGTGGTTGCCAAGCTCTTAAAACCGGGAGGTCGTTTCGTATTACAGGATTTCCACCCGGTAACGACGAAGTTGATCTCATCCAGAGGAACTACCGCCAACATTAGAAAACATAAAGTAACCGGCAATTACTTTGACGATTCGGTCGTCGAACGTGAGGTGGCTTATTCGAAATATAGTGATGAGGATTCCGCCAAGAAGGTTTACCAGAGATATTGGACTTTGGGGGAAGTCATTACTTCGATTGCTACTACGGGGCTATTTATAAAGGAATTAAGGGAGCTGCCCAACCTGTCTTCGGAAGTGTTCGATGCCGGCATCCCCAAGAGTTTTATTGTTGTTGCAGAAAAGCTTTAAGGATTTGAAGGAGCCAGGTATGGATAACAAGCATTTTAGAATTGAATGTAAGGACATCGTATTAATCGAGTTCAGAGCCGAGGATTTTGAAGAAATGCAGCGTCTGACCTGGCAGCCGGAAATCTATGAATTTTTACCTGATTGGAATGTTGCCCCGGAACAACGGAAGGAATGGCTGATTAACTATGAAATTCCTGAGAACCAACGTTTTTTGGAATCGGTGGCTAACGGGGGACGGATCGGTGATTTGCGCCTTCGCCTGGGTATTATTTTAAAAGAGACAGGGGAATTCATCGGTTGGTGCTGTACCGGCCCTAAAGACGAATTGCCTGAGCCGAACAGAGAGATTATGTATGCGATATCGAAGGACTACCGCGGCAAGGGTTACACGACGCAAGCGGCCCAAGGACTCATCCGGTATTTATTCGAGAATACGGAAGTCGAGGTACTGAATGCTTTGGCGCTCACCGAAAATCTGCCCTCCAACAAGGTGATTTTGAAATGCGGATTTAAGCAGATCAACGATATCATAATAGACGAGGAGCAGTACCATTTATACAAACTTCACAAAAGCGACTGGGTAAGCAGACTGCAGGGGAAAGAAGTCAGCCTTACATAAAATCGCAAGGGGGTATGCCTGCTTTGGAGAGAAGGATTGTAAAAAGCGGAATTTATAGTTTTATACTCGGCCTGTTAATCGGAATCGTTTTTTTGAAAGATACTGAAGTGATCCGATACGACGGGTCCACGGTTAAAGAAATCGTTCAGCTTCCAGTAAGAGTGTACCTGTTTAAGCTGCTTCGGTTCTCGTCCGTTTTATCGCTGGTTTCTATGGTGGTTGCCTGGATATCGGGTTACTTTGTGATTACCGGAGAAAAGACGAAGTTCAGCGTTCTTGTGAAAAGTTACTTTAAAGCTTTGATTCTTGGCTTGCTGATTATCCTTGTAGCTGTCTTTATTCAATCTTTGCTGTATCGCAATTGATCGAACGATACGACTCTCATGAGGAGTGATCATGTTAATGAAAGATATCGAAGCATTGTTTCAAGAATTGTTCCCTGAGCGCATGAACAGTAAAACATTGCGATTAAAGAGGGCTTTACAGGAGCATTTGCTAAATTCGATCAAAGAGCTGTCCAAGCAAGGAATTTCCCCGGACAAAGCATTGGAAATGACTTTGAAGAAGCTCGGAGGCATAGATAAAGTAAGGAAGCAAATCAAGAAATCTAACCGAAAATGGCCTCTTCTTACGTCCCCTTACGTAGTGATTACCATTTCCTTGCTGCTGGGTTATCCACTGGTTCTCTTGATCGTCTTCGGAATATTTATAATCTCAAACTTTTCTTTAATCCTCTTGCTTCCCTTGCTAATCGGCGTAGGCATGTTTATGTCTAAAGTGTATGTTGCGGTGTTCGAGATCCAATCAAACCGGTTTGGCACGTCTCTCGAGCTTAATAACGCGTCTGTATTGGCTGGCGCAGGATTGAAGTATAAGGAACCGGAGATACAGGACGAACACAGATGATAAAACATGATGGTTCACTGGGCAACGTTTGTCTTATTATTAATTAAAAGAATTCGTGAGAAACCGCCTGTGGCGGGAAGGCCGCAGCCTTTCCTCTGGCCGAGGCGGTTTTTTTCGTTGGTTTCTTTTAACAAAAAAATCTCTTGAATTCATGCCGGATACAGGATATGGTCTTGATAAATAAACCTAGGCTGGAAAAAATCTTTAATTTTAATCTTATTAACCGAAGGGGGATTACATGGAAATCCGACTATCTGTCATATCGAATAGTGATCAAGAAAGATTCTTCAATCTCTTTAATTTATATCTATATGAATTATCCCAGTTTACCGGGGAAGATGTTCGTGAGGACGGAAGCTTCGATCAAGGCAATAACCATCTATACTTGGAGAAGCAAGCGCTTCATCCTTATTTGATTCGGGCCGATGACCGGATCGCCGGATTCGTGCTGGTATGTTCGCCACCCTACACCCCTGAGGGAGTGGAGTTTTCGATTCAGGAATTATTCCTGCTAAAAAAGTTCAGGGGTCTGAACTTGGCGGCTGAGGCGGTAAACGAAGTATTCAAGATGCACCCGGGCATCTATCATGTGGAGCAGCTAGCTAATAATCAGCCGGCCGTTCGTTTTTGGAAAAAGCTGTACGCTGATCTGAATATTCAATTTACCGAAGAACGGGACTTGATTAAAATCGACGGGCTTCCGGGGGAACATGAGATATTGTCTCAAACCTTCTCAGTAGCCGGAGTAAGAGTTCAATAATAACTTCTGTGGAAAGGAAGATGTGTATGGGATGGTTTGAACCTATCAAAATCGTGGATAAATACAATCAAATCATTGAGATCAGAACGGCGGTCGGTGCGGATGCCGAGGTGATCCTCGCTTATAATCGAGCGATCCTTTCATCCGAATCTTCTTACTTGCTCACCGTACCGGAAGAATATGATATGACGGTCGAGATGGAACGGGAATGGATAGAAGAAACTTTGAACAAAGAAAACAGCCTCATTTTGATCGCCGAGGAGCATGGAAAAGTCGTCGGTTTTCTTGATTTCCACAGCGGGAATAAACTGAGGATCTCCCATACCGGATATTTCGGTATGAGCGTTCGCAGCGATTACCAGGGAGGCGGCATCGGAAAAGCCCTGCTGCAGGCGCTCATTGATTGGGCGGAAAAACATCGTCAAATCGAAAAAATTACCCTCGAGGTATTCGCCAATAACAGCAAGGCGATAGAATTATATCGCAAAATGGGTTTTGTGCAGGAGAGCCTGATGCGTAAACAAATCAAATTGCAAGATGGAAAATATGTAGATGTCATTGGCATGGGGCTGCTGCTCAATCCATCCTGAAATGGGATGATCAAGCTTGATGTCAGCGGAAAAATCGTTTCATAGGAGGGACAGTATTGAAGATTGCCTTTGTTGTATTTAATGGGCTGACTTTTTTGGACTTGATCGGCTTTTATGACGTTATTTATCGGCTCAATATGTTTGAACAAACAAAGGGAGTGACCTGGGACTTTTGCGGACCTGCGGATGAAGTGACGAATGAATTGGGTTTGACGATCAAAGTAAACAAGGTAAATCCTGATCTGTCCCAGTACGATATGATTTTTGTGCCCGGTGGTATGGGAACGAGAACGTTGCGGTTTAACGAAGACTTTGTATCCTGGCTCCAACAAGGAGAAAATTGCCCCTACATCGTATCGGTGTGCACGGGTTCACTGCTGCTCGGAGCGGCGGGATTCCTGGAAGGGAAAAAGGCGACGACGCATCCGAATGCCTATGATCTGCTCGAGCCCTATTGCGGCGAAGTCATCCGGACAAGAATCGTCAAAGATGGAAAGCTTATTACGGCAGGAGGGGTGGCTACCTCGATTGACCTGGCATTGTACATCGTCAAATGGCTTGCCGGTGAAGAAGCGTTACGGCAGGTGAAATCGTCAATTGACTACCCTTACGACATGGAGGGCGTCATTGAATTTTAAAAGAAAAGATTCATTCGGAAGCAGGGTGAAATCGGGATGGAAACGGTCGTTTATTTTGTCAGACATGCGGATTCCGCCTTTGTAGAAGGGCAGGAAAGAGAAAGAGGACTGTCGGAACAAGGTGCCCGGGATGCAAAGATAATCAAGGAGCTGCTGCAAGATGAGCCATTGGACGTCTTTGTGTCCAGCCCTTATGTGAGATCCGTTGAAACCATTCAGGAGTTGGCGGATTGGAAAGGGAAGCCAATCGAGCAGTTTGAAGATTTAAGAGAACGAAATATCGGGCAGTTTGCTCCTATGAGTTTTGCCGATGCAAAGCGGAAAGTGTACGAAGAACCTCAGTTTGCTTTTCCGGAGGGGGAATCCAGCCTGGAAGCAGCGGACAGGGCGGCCCAAGCGTTATTGTCCCTGTTGGTGCAATATGAGGGACTGACCCTGCTGCTTGGAACGCACGGAGATATCATGACTCTCATGTTACAGACCTTTGACCCAAGGTATGGCTTCGAATTTTGGAGGTCGACAACGATGCCGGATATATACCGGGTTCATTTTGACGGCACCGCCTTAAAGCAAGTATCCAGAATAATGGGAGGCGTTGAAGCATGAGCCAAATCGTTAGGGACTATTACGATAGCCATGCGGAGCAGGAGTGGTACCGGTTGAACGATCCGTACAGTCAGGTGGAATGGCTTTCAACCCTGCGGCTGATGGACAGGTACCTGCCGGATTCGGGACATATCTGCGATATTGGCTGCGGGCCGGGGCGGTACGCGATCGAGCTGCTGCAACGAAGGTACCAGGTCACTTTATTTGACCTATCCGCAAAGGAGCTTTCCTTAGCGGAGGAACGGATCGGGGAACTCGGACTGCAAGCGGAGGCTTACATATGTGAGGATGCAAGAAATCTGCAGGTTTTGGATGCGGAAATTTACGATGGCGTTCTCCTCCTGGGGCCGTTGTATCATGTGCAAGATCGTCAGGAGCGCATAAACATCATCCGTAACGCCTTCAGAGTGTTGAAACCGGGCGGGATCGCCATGTTTTCCTATCTCAATTCCTGGGGTGTTCTGAAGGCGGGGGTGACGGAATTTAGCGACTCTTACAGAGACCCGGAACATATTTATATGTATTTGCAGGAGCAGGCTCTGGATGAGAATCAGGGGTTTACCGAATGTTACTTTTCGATTCCGGCGCGCGCGTTGGAGGAAATTGAACTAGGCGGTTTTGATGTCGTCTCGTATGCCGGGGCGGAGAGCTTCCTGGCGGGGATGAGAGCCGAAGTAACCCGGCATTACAATGAGGATCGGCAAGTCTACGATCATCTGGTGCAAGCGGCCAGCGAAACGAGCGAAGCTCCCCAATACCGGGATGCCACGGAGCATTTATTGATTATCGCGCAAAAAAAACCGGAATCAGAACAGGAGCGGGCATGATGGAGAATACAAACGATGAACAAGTACTGGGCAAATATGCCGCTGGTTTTGAGCTGACGGGAAGTCTGTTACAAGATGTCGGCACGTTTTTCAAACTGCATCAGGATACCGATACTTGGGAACATACCCTAAAAGTGACGAGCCATGCGGTCCGTATTGCCCGGCTTTATGGCGCCGATCCGCAAAAGGCCGAGCAGGCTGCGCTGCTGCATGATGTCAGCAACGTCATCCCTGTGAGTCGAATGCTTGAAACGGCAGAGGAGATCGGCATTAAGATCGAGGATGAAGAACGGACCTACCCTCGGATTCTGCATCAGAAATTGTCGCGGGCGATGGCGGAGAAGTTGTTTTATATCTCGGACGAAGAGATTTTGCGGGCCATCGAATGCCACACGACTTTGAAGCCGCATGCTGCTTTGTTTGATAAGGTGGTTTTCATTGCCGATAAAGTATCCTGGGATTTGCCTGGCGACCATCCTTATTTGAACGAAGTTCGCAGACAGGTTGATGAACACCAGCTCGACAAGGCGGTATTTGCTTATCTGGATCATGTATGGAGTCAACGGGGTAAAATGAAGCTCGTCCATTCCTGGCTGATTCAAGCCAGAGAGGAGCTTCTGGAATTGGCGGAAAACGAAACCGATCCCGTGAAGCGGCATTTGATGCGCGTCTATGATCATATGTCTTGGGCCAATCGCGAGATTATTAATCGTCTGCAAGAAGAGCAAAACGTGCCTGAACGGCCGCTTTCGCTCTTTGCTCATATTTTATCGGCCGAAGCGGTCTGGCTGTCCCGTCTGAATGGCTCCGTGCAGACAATGCGGGAGATTTGGCCGTCGGAGGGCTTGAATTTGCAGTATTGCATCGATTTGGCCTTGGCAAACGCGGAGGGCTATCGGCAGTATTTTGCAAACCTGAGGGCGGGCCAGTTAAAAGGTGAGGTTTCCTATCGGAGCAGCAAAGGGGAACCGTTTACGTCAGCTATTCTGGATATTTTAACGCACGTCTCACTCCATGGAAGCTATCATCGGGGACAAATCGCAACCCATTTGAGAATGGAAAATATAACGCCGCCAATGACCGATTACATTCTTTATGCGAGGAATGAAGGATAATCTTCATAGTCACGGAAGGGGAGCGGGTCATGCAACTGAAATGGTTGGAATGGGCCAAGCAGATCCAGGCGATTAGCCAGGCCGGGTTTGCCTATTCAAAAGATATTTATGATCTGGAGCGATTTGAGATGCTGCGGGATTTAAGCGTAGAGATCATGAATCAGTATACAGAGGTAGAGAGTGATAAGATTAAGACGCTCTTTGCCAGCGAAACCGGATATGCGACGCCTAAAGTGGATGTCCGCGGGGTTATATTTGAGCAGGACAAGATTTTGCTGGTCCGCGAAAAGCTGGATGGAGACTGGGCGCTCCCGGGCGGTTGGGCCGATATCGGACTGTCTCCGAAAGAAGTGGTTGTCAAAGAAGTTAAAGAGGAGGCCGGGCTTGAGGTGCAACCGGTCAGGCTGCTGGGCGTATTGGACAAGAAGTTCCATGATCATCCTCCGGCGGCATCCCATGTATACAAGATGTTCATCCTATGCGAGGTGACGGGCGGAGAGGCGCAAGCCGGGCTGGAGACGCTTCAGGTCGGATATTTCAGCGAGGATGAATTGCCCCCGCTTTCGGCGGAAAGAGTCACGTTAAAGCAGATTCAGTGGCTGTTTCAAACAAGGAATTCGGCTCATGAAGTATGGCTGGATTAGCAGGTAAACTGCGAATTGTCATAAAGAAAGGTAACAAACACCATGACCTGTAAATTAGTATTGATCGAAGGGCTGCCCGGTGCGGGCAAGTCAACCCATGCGAGATGGGCAAGTGAAATTCTAGCCGAATTGGGACTAGAGACAAAGCTGTTTCTGGAAGGGAATCTGGAGCATCCGGCGGATTATGACGGCGTCGCCTGCTTCCCCGAAGAGGAGTACCGCAATCTGCTCTCGGATTACAGCACCTTTGCGCCTATTTTTGAGCAAAATTCGGTACGGAGAGGCAGTCACTTTTTTCTGTCGTACCGCAAGCTAAGAGAAGTCGATGGCTTGGATTTTCCCGAGGAGCTCGCCAATTTAATGTTCCGGAATGATATCTACGAATTGCCTTTTGAGCAAAATGCGGAATGGATTGTGCAGAAATGGACCGAATTTGCGGAGATAGCCGAACGGCAGGAAGCGATCTATATTTTTGAATGCTGTTTTATCCAAAATCCCCTTACCGTAGGGCTGGTCAAGCACAATGTTCCGAAAGAGGCAATTCTCCGGTATGTGAAGCGTCTGGAACAAGCGGTTCAAAAGCTGGATCCTGTAGTCATCTACGTTGATCAAGAGGATGTAGATCGTACTTTCCGGAAGGCGGTAGAGGAGCGGCCACAAACCTGGTCAGAAGGCTTTATCGAATATTATACCGGGCAGGGCTATGGAAAAAGCTGCGGTTTGACCGGCGTGGATGGCACCATCGAGGTGCTTCGTTGCAAAAGAGAACTGGCGCTCGAAATCGTTGATACTTTGGAAAGCACCACAACGATTTTGAACAATACGGCGTACGATTCGGTAAAGGGAAAGAGGGAACTGGCAGAATTCCTAAGCTCGTCAGTCGTACCGCATCATTTCCGCAAAATTGATTCGCTGATGAAGCGACACTTCTTTATGGACATACTGCAATCCTTCGATCCGATACTGGTGGGCACCTTTCCTATTGATATCCAGGTACAAGGAAGTGATTTGGATATTGCTTGTGAGGTCCATGATTTTGAATGGTTTGAGGACCTTGTGCAGCGAAGCTTCGGTCACATGGACGGGTTCACCATGGTTAGGCGCGAAGTCGGCGGGATTGAAAGATGCAAAGTGAATTTTCGGTGTGAAGGATGGCCGGTGGAATTGTTCGCCCAACCTGTGCCTACCCGGTCGCAAAACGGATACCGCCATATGATGGTGGAGGCTCGGTTGTTGAAGCTGTTCGGGGAAAGTTTTAAGCGGAGTGTTATCGAATTAAAGCAAAACGGAGTCAAAACCGAGCCGGCGTTTGCCCGTTTGCTTAACTTGGAAGGCGATCCGTATTCGCAACTGCTGGATTTGGAGACATGGTCCGATGATGCTTTGCTGAACTTGCTGAAGAAATCAAGCGATTGATTTCTCCGTCTGGGTTGGCCGTTATTTTACTTCCGCTCCGGACGGTGTTAGAGTGAAAGAAGGCCGACTTATTACGTCGGAATTTAGTAAAGTGAGGGATTTTTCTTGGGTAATATAGCTAACAATTTAACGGATCTGATCGGAAATACTCCGATGCTGGAGCTTAACAATTTTGGAGAGAAAACGGAAGCTGGGGCCAGACTGGTGGCTAAGCTGGAATATTTCAATCCGGCGGGCAGCGTCAAGGACCGAATCGGCTTTGCGATGATCAAGGACGCCGAGTCCAAGGGCCTGCTGCATCCGGATTCCATCATCATTGAACCGACCAGCGGCAACACCGGAGTAGGTCTTGCGTTTGCAGCGGCTGCGCTGGGATATCGCCTGATTATTACGCTGCCGGAGAGCTTTACGATTGAACGCAGAAAGCTCCTCTTGGCGTTGGGCGCTGAATTGGTGCTGACACCTGCCGCGGAAGGAATGGGCGGAGCCATTCGCAAAGCGGAAGAATTGGCTGCGGAGACGCCGAATTCGTTCATCCCCCAGCAATTTGAGAACCCGGCCAATCCGGATGTACATAAGGAGACGACCGCGGAAGAAATTTGGAGAGACATGGACGGCAAGGTTGACATCTTCGTGGCCGGTGTCGGAACCGGCGGTACGATTTCCGGGGTCGGCGCGGTTTTGAAGGAACGCAATCCTTCGGTACAAATCGTGGCGGTGGAACCTCATGAATCGCCTGTTTTGTCCGGAGGAAAACGCGGCGTTCACAAAATCCAAGGCATCGGTGCGGGCTTCGTCCCGAGAAACTTTGACGGCAGCCTTGTGGATGAAATCATGCCGGTGAAGGATGAAGACGCCTTTAGCACATCGCGCCTGCTTGCGAGAACCGAAGGATTGTTGGTCGGGATTTCATCCGGTGCCGCGGCCTTTGCGGCACTTCAACTGTCTAAACGGCCGGAGAATGCGGGCAAGAACATCGTTGTGCTGCTGCCGGATACGGCTGAGCGCTACTTGTCTACACCTTTATTCCCGGAAGAATAAAACATGATATGAGTTTTAAAGGCGGCACCTTTTACAGGGTGCCGCCTTTAAATTTATCCCTCGATCAATTTCTTGAGTTTAATTTCCGTTGCCGTTTGCGGTGCCGGCGTATAGATGCTCAGACGTAAATCCGCTTCCCCCTGGACTTGAAGAGAGGATAGATTGAACAGCATTTTCCCGGCTTTGGCATGACGAAACTCAATCATAACCTCGGGAGCGGCACTGACCTCGCTTTGATTCCAGAGCTCCTGGAAATCGGGAAAGGTTGCTGCCATATGTTCGATGAAATTCGAATACCACGGATCGGCGACATACTGGCCGTAATAGGCCCGGAAGATCGACAGAAAGCCTTTGACGAAGTGAGCCCAATTGACGGCGAGACTGCGCAGCTCTTTTTTGCTGAACAACAGGGAAATCAGGTTCCTCTCCGGCTCAGGAATCTGTTCGAAATTTAAGAAAACGTGGGTGGCCGCGGGATTCCAGCCGACGATATGGCAGTGCCGGTCCGAAATCAGGGTCGGACAATATTTCAGCTCTTCCAGGATTTTATGCAGCGAAGGGCTGATTACGGCTTCTTTCTCGCCGCCCAGCTCAGGATGAAATCCGTTGTCGAGCGCCAGATCAAACAAGTATTTCCGCTCATCGCCATTCAGGCGCAGCGCCCCCGCGATGGCATCGAGTACGGAAGCGGACACTTTGATATCGCGGCCTTGCTCCAGCCAGGTGTACCAAGTTGTGCTGACGCCGGCTAACTGGGCGACCTCTTCACGGCGCAATCCGGGCGTCCGGCGGCGCGAACCCGACGGCAAACCTACGCTGTTCGGGTGGAGCTTGGAGCGTTGGCTTTTTAAGAATTCGGAAAGTGCTTTCAAACGGGGATCGGCTTGCATTGTTCTGCCTCCAGTCCTGCTTGGCTTGAGTTGATTTGGTTGATTTAAGGTTAGGTTGTTATTGTATTATACATTATACTAGGATAACTACAAACTTGTAATAGGATAAGGAAGGGATACAATAGGAACAAAGACGGCTGAAATGGTGACAAGGCCGGATGGAACACAAGGAGATTACAAGGAGGTCTTGTTATGGATAGAGTTGTAGTTACGGGAATGGGTATCGTTTCGCCGCTTGGCAATGAAGTGGAGACGTTTTGGAGCAACCTGAAGGAAGGGAAATCCGGAATATCCTATATTGATTTGTTTGATGCATCGGCTTTCGGGACACGGATTGCGGGGCAGGTTCGGGATTTTGATCCGGAAGCGCTGTTCGGCCGTAAAGAGGCTCGAAAAATGGACCGGTTCGTACAGTTTGGTCTGTATGCCGCAGAGCAGGCGGTAAAGCAAGCCAACCTCGACGTGAGCATGATCGATCGGGAGAGGTTTGGGGTCTATGTCGGGACCGGAATCGGGGGAATCCAGACGTTGACGGACAATATGGAAGCCTACCAGAACCGGGGGCCCGGCCGTGTAAGTCCGAGCCTGGTCCCGATGATGATTTCCAATATGGCCGCTGCGCAAATCAGCATTCGCTTCGGAGCGATGGGGCCAACACTGTCGCCGGTGACTGCTTGCTCGATCGGCAATACCGCGATTGGCGAAGCGTTCCGCTTAATTCGAAGCGGCGATGCGGATGTGATCCTTGCCGGCGGGACGGAGGCGGCGATCCACCCGCTGTCGCTGGCCAGCTTCGGTAACGCCACGGCGTTGTCCAAGCGCGGCGATGATCCGGAGAAGGCCAGCCGTCCGTTCGATGGGGATCGCGACGGATTTGTCATGGCCGAGGGCGCCGGTATTCTTGTCTTGGAGTCAATGGACCATGCACTTCGCAGAGGGGCTCCGATCTACGCAGAAGTGATCGGATATGGAGCGAGCTCGGACGCCTATCATGTCGTTGCCTCCCATCCGGAAGGCGAGGGAGCCTTCCTGGCCATGAAGCGGGCTCTCCAATCGGCTGGGGTTACACCGACAGAGGTCGACGTGGTGAGCGCGCATGCGACAAGCACCCAGGTCGGAGATTTGGCGGAAACAAAGGCGCTAAAGAAGTTGTTCGGTGAACAGGCCAAAGATATTCCTGTAACAGCGAACAAATCGATGACCGGCCACATGTTTGGCGCTGCGGGAGGGGCGGAGGCGATTGCGTTAATTCGGAGTCTGAATGACGGCATCATCCCTCCTACGATCAATCTGGATCACTCCGATCCGGCTTGCGACCTGGACTACGTTCCGAATCAAGCTCGGGAAGCGGACCTGTCGATCGGCCTGTCCAATTCGTTCGGGTTCGGCGGCCATAACGCCGCAATTCTGCTTGCGCGATATCAAGCTTAAGCCCATGGAAATAGGAAGCTAACAATAAAAATAAGACAGCGGCGTGGATGGACTCCACGTCAGCTGTCTTTTTCACGTTTACTTATGATCCAACATCAATCAGCGTTAAATGGAAACATTGATCCATGTTATTTTTCCGGAAAACACTTGGCGTGCACCCGGCCCAGGCCGCAAATTGGCGGCTAAAGCTCTGTACATTCTCATAGCCGACCCGGTACGCGATTTGCTCGATCGATTCGTTGCTGGTGACCAGCATATGCATCGCTTCCTGCTGTTTAAGCACCATGAGATATTCACGGGGAGGCATTCCGAACGCCTGCGTGAAGATACGGTGACAATGTCTGCGGCTCATTCCGAAGCGACGGGAAATTTCCTCCAGCCAATCTCCGGTTGAGCTCGATTCGTCCTCATCCCGCCGCAGCACCCTTCCTTGTATTTCCCGGGCGATTCTCGTAGGGAGCTCGCTCTGGAAGGCGGTTTCTTGCTTATCTTTGGCAGCGGCAAAATAATCCTGCATATGTCCCAGTATGGTATAGAGCTCCCGCAGGAGCGGTATCCGCGGACTATTTTCCTGATACAGGGTATTCATGATTCGTCGCATGGAAGGAACGAGGTTATCGTTTAACGGGTGACCCTGCGGATAGTAACTATGGTTGAGTGCGCCGATCAAATGGAGAAACGCGGTATCTTCAAGATCAAGATGGATATGCATCGTAAAAAAAGAGGCGTTGTCCGCCTGCCGCACTTGAAAATCATGCACCTGCATCGGAGATACAATGATAAGATCACCCGCTTGCTGCTCATATTCCTTTGATCCGAGGATCGCCGTTTGGCTTCCGTCCAGCACCAGCAGCATTTCAAGCATCATGTGATGCACATGCCGCCCGCAGATCCAACCTTTTTCCACGTGACGGGTATGAGGCGAGAACAGGCATATTTCTGATCGGAAATGCGGGAACACTTTTTCGGGATAAATCGTGCTCATGTTGACTATCAGCTCCTTTATGTCCGATTTGGTTAAATGTTATGTAATAACGGGGCCGAATATGTTATAGAGAAAGCCGGGCAGGAGCCTTATACTAAACTCTGTCGTTCGACGGGATACACATACATATTACTATCATAAGGGATAAAGCGGGTGAAACCTATGGCAAAAACAGAATCAAATTTGGATTATTCCAAAGCATTTGAAACGGAGCAAGGAACCAGGATCAAACCGTTCAGCCTCCTCACCAGATTGTACAGGGACCATGTGAGCAAAGTGGCCTTATCGGCGCTTTATTATACAATCAAGCATTCGCCGACCTGGGTATTGTCGATCATTACCGCCAATATCATTAACATCGTAAGCTATCCGGATCGTCATTCGATGAGCGAGTTCTGGATCAACCTGGCGGTCATCGTCGTGCTGATCGTGCAGAACATTCCCATGCATACGCTGCACATCAGTTACATCAGCAAAGCTGTCCGGCATGTAGAGGCGGGCCTCCGCAGCACGCTCGTTCGCAAAATGCAGCAACTGTCGCTCAGTTATCACGGAGACATGAATGCAGGGCGGCTTCAATCCAAAATACTGCGGGATGTCGAGGCTATCGATTTTCTTTCCCGGCAGATGCTGATGTCCATCATCCCGGCGGCCATCAATTTAATTATTGTGATCGGGCTGACCCTGTACAATAGCTGGATCGTCGCGCTGTTCTTCTTGTTTATGGCGCCGACCTCGATTTTTCTGGTTCGTTTCTTCCGATCCAAAATGGCGCAGCGTAACCGGGATGTCCGCCAGAATATCGAGGAGATGTCCGGTAAAGTATCGGAGACCGTTGAAATGATTCCGGTTACCCGGGCTCACGGGCTGGAGGATGTGGAAATCCGCAAAGTTGATATGGCGCTGCAAAATATCCGGGAACGCGGCCATCAACTCGACGTTGTCGAAGCCTATTTCGGTTCTTCCAGTTGGGTCGTTTTCCAGCTGTTCCAGGTCGGGTGTCTGTTCTTTACCGCCTTCCTGGCTCATCTGGGCTATATGGAAATCGGGGATATCGTGATGTATCAGGGATTTTTTAATATGATTACGGGCTCTGTGAGTTCGATACTGAACGTGTACCCTAACTTGGTCAAGGGATTTGAGTCCCTGCATTCGGTAACGGAAGTGCTGCTGTCTCAAGAGACGGAAGAGTACAAAGGACGGCAGAAGCCCGACCAAATCGCCGGGGCGTATCGCTTCAAGGGCGTTAGCTTCCAGTATAAAGGCTCTGACCGCCATGTGCTCGATGACTTCTCGCTGGATGTGAAGCCGGGTGAAACCGTGGCCTTTGTCGGGGAATCGGGCTCTGGCAAGTCGACGATATTGAATCTGATTATAGGTTTTTATAAACCGCAGTCAGGTACAATTATGATCGACGGCATTCCGATGAGCGACCTCAGCATGACGAGATACCGGCAGTCCTTGGCGATCGTGCTCCAGAACAATATCTTGTTCTCAGGCACCATCCGGGAGAATATTACGTACGGGCTGCCACATATATCCGAGGAAAAGATCCGGGAAGCGATCTGGATGGCCAACCTGCAGGATGTAATCGACGGCCTGCCGGACGGTCTGGAGACCTCGGTCGGTGAGCATGGCGGACGGCTGTCCGGCGGCCAGCGCCAGCGGATCGCCATCGCCCGCGCATTGATCCGCGATCCGCAGATCATCATTCTGGACGAAGCCACGTCCGCGCTCGATAATTTGTCGGAGCGCCATGTCCAGCAGGCGATGGAGCAGCTCATGCGGGGCAGAACGACGTTCATCGTCGCTCACCGTTTGTCGACCGTCAAGAACGCCGACCGGATCGTCGTCATGAAGAAAGGAAAAGTGGTGGAATCCGGCACGTATGATGAGCTATTAGCCTTGAAAGGCGAATTCTATAAACTGAAAAACTTATAAGCATTTCGATGTTCTGATCGGATTGAAGATTTAATATTTTCGGCAACTTTCCAGACCTTGGAAGCGTCTTTGATTTTGAATAGAGCCAATATAGATCTAAACAGGGGGCGATTCAAATGAAAAGATGGGGAATCCGTGAAATTGTTTTAACCATGGCATTAGCTTTACTGCTCGGCGGGTGCAGCAGCGCCGACAGGTCCAGCAGCAATGATGCGGGGGCTTATGAAAGCTCGGCGACCAGCACTTCGAATCAGGCTGCGTCCGACTCTAAGGAGAGTCTGACGTCCGAAAGTCCGGCCGCCGATACGGGAGGAAATGTCCCATCCGGAGAGACGGCGGCCGAATCGGAGCGCGCATCATCCGGTTTTCAGGGGACGGATTCGGCAGCCGGCCTGAATAAAAAACTGATTTACCGGGCCAATGTAGTGATGGAAGTCAAGGACTACGGGAAGACGCAGTCGGAAATCCGCAATCTGATCACGCTGGCCGGCGGATACATTGTGGAATTTTCGGAAAATCAATCCCAGCATGAGCGTGGCGGCAATTTTATAATCAAAGTTCCGTCATCCGGATTTTCTTCTTTTCTGGACCGGTTGGAGCAGTTGAAGCCGGAATCTTTACAGCAGGGCATCCAGGGACAGGACGTTTCTGAAGAATATGTGGATTTGGAATCGCGTCTTAAAGTAAAACAGGCCATGGAGGCAAGATACCTCAAATTCGTGGAAGAGGCCACAAAAACGGCCCAACTGGTCGAATTCGTCAACGAACTGGAACGGATTCAGACGGAAATCGAGCAGATTAAAGGGAGAATGCGTTATATTGATAACAATGTTTCCTTCTCTACTATTGAAATCCGTTTGTATCAACCAATGGAGAAATCGATTATTAAACAGGACGAAGATAAAGAGCCTCTCTTCAAACGGGCTCAAAATGCTTTAAACGGAAGCATCGACGCCATCTCGGTTGTTCTTCAATGGCTTGTAGTCGTACTGTCCGGTGCTCTGCCATTATTGTTGATGGCCGCGCTGATTCTGGCCATCGTCTGGCCGATACGGAGAAGAAACCGGAGTCGCCGCAACCGCGCAAACTGGACCTCGGGACAATCGATAGATAGAACCCCTTCTCTGCCTGGAGATACTGAAAGCAGAGAATCAACGGTTTCGTCACCGGAAACCACCGAAGAAGAGGATGGGCAGGAACCGAAGTGATGAAACGGAACGAAAGGGCATCCTTTCGTTCCGTTTTTTTCATTTGTATTAATTTGTGCTTTATTGAAAAATGATAGAATATAGAATGTCGGAATTTATCGAAGGAAAGATTGTTTGAAATAATATGATATATTTCTCATATTCGTTAGTTGACAAGCTTTTTTTTTTGAAATATATTGAAACCATCATAGGAATGATTAATCTACATAATTCGGATTAACTAGAGCTTGGGACCTTTTAACTAGAAATTGAATATTTGGCACACTAATCGAAAGATTAGGTCGCAAAGCCTTGGAGTCTAACAATCTTTGGGATTAATGACCGTCCGGCTGCATAACAATGAATTAATCATTGTCTGTGTAGCCGGTTTTTTTATTTTCCTATGTTCTCAGCGGTTCCAATCCGTGAGAAATAGATGCTCCACAGTAAGGAGGGTAGAAACTAGTGTCTGAAAGGGAGGAATTCCATGAAAAATTGAGGAGGAACCTATGAAACGCGGGTTAAAGATTGTAGTATCTTGGTTATGTTTGTTTTCACTTTTAATTAGTCCTTTGACAGCTTCTGGAGCAGGGACGACTTCGGGCGATCCGGTCTGGCCTAATCCCGGTGCAATTCAATTAAGCAAAACGGCAGAACCTACAGGCAAGTCGGGCGAGTGGAAAATCACGCTCAAAGCCGAGGGGAAAAACCTCAGAACGAGTTCTGACGTGGTGCTGGTGATTGATAAGTCGGGAAGCATGAATGAAAAAGAAAACAAAAAAAGCCCGACAAGGTTGGAAAAAGCCAAAGAAGCGGCTAATAAGTTCGTCGAGAACCTGCTTCAGAAAGATGCCGAAACTAGAATCGCCGTGGTTTCCTTTAATAGTGAGGCTAAACTGAATGCTGACTTTTATGGTCCTAATAATAAGACCAAAGTAAATGATGCTATTAATAGCATCACCGCTAGTGGCGGAACTAACATTCAGGCTGGATTGCAAATGGCTAGAAACCAATTGTCGACCAGCACAGCTAAGAATAAGTTGATCGTTCTCCTCAGTGATGGGAAACCGACTTATAGCTTTAAAGGAACCAGTGCCACAAAATTTAATTGGTCCGAAAATAGTTATGGATTCGCCATCAATGCCTTTGACTATGGGAAGAGACTAGGCAGTGGTGGAGATTTTACCTTTGAAGACTATGATTGTTATTGGGATTGGTTCGTTCAAAAGTGTAAGAATGATTCCTACAAAATTAACAACTATAAAATTTCTGATAACGGAATTGGCACGATTTCCGAAGCGAAAATTGCTAAAGACAAAGGACTTAAAATCTTTTCCGTAGGACTCGACGTGTCTAATGACAGCAGCGCGATTAAAGTGTTAAAAGACATTCAGAGCGAGGGCTATTATTCAGGAAGTAGTGAGGACCTAGTCAAAATCTTCCGTGAGATGGCCGGAAAAATTTCTTTTGCGGCTCAAGACGCAAAAGTCATTGATCCTATGGGTGATATGTTCAACCTCAAGCTGAAGGGTGCGGTTATCAGCCCTGATGATTACTCAGTATCTCAGGGTACGGTTACTTGGGACTCTTTGACTGAGAAGTTTACTTGGAACGTAGGGAATATCGCGGAAGGCGATCCTGCAATATTTACCTACACAGTTGTAATGGATCAATCTAAAAACCCGGTTTCTGATGTCCTCTATCCTACGAACGGGACGACCACGATTGAGTACAAGGACGTAAATAATCGGAACGTTTCGAAGGAATTTGAGGTGCCGAAAGTAAGTATCGGTAAAGGTTCCATCCTCATGAAGGGCTATAAAGTCAATGCGAACGGCAAACCAATCAATGCCGAAGGCGTTGAAGTGGAGGCTCCGGAATTCGCAGAAGCACTATATAGCGAGTATTACAAGGATCAAAATGGCAAGGAAGCTTTCCCAATGGGCTCAACACATTCTGTAACGGCAAAAGTGGTTGAGAAATTCCGGCATAAAGTGGGAGAGAGTCCAAGTAGTATCACTCTTACTGTAACAAATCCTAACCCAGTCATTTGGTTCGGTTACGAGAAAGCCGTTGAACAGAATCTTTCGATAAAGTATCTGGAAAAATATTCAGGTAAGCAACTGAAGGATCCAGATACTACTAAACAAGGCTATCCTGGATCAAAAGTATCGTTGGAAGCTTTAACCGTTGAAGGCTACAGCGTAGTTGGACCGGATAAAGTGGACTATACTTTTACAGCTGAACCGAATCAGGAGTACATTTTCTACTACACGGCGAACGAGCAAAGCGTGCAAGTGCAGTACCTGGAAGAAGGAACGAACAAGGAATTGGCCGGGCCTGATACCAAACCAGGCAAGACTGGACAAACGCTGAAGCTGGAAGCCAAAACGATTGCGGGCTACACCGTAGTCGGCGAAACGACGGTGGACTACAAGCTGGGCGTAGAAAACGCGCCGCACATCTTCTACTACACGGCGAACGAGCAAGACATCACCGTGAAGTACTTAGACCGTGCGACGGGTGACAAACTTGCCGAACCAAGTAATATGCCAGGAGTTACCGGTAAAAAGGTAACACTCGAAGCGGTAGAGGTAACGGGCTACACCCCGGAAAACGAAACGTTCGAGTACACGGTACAACCTGAAGGTAACGAGTATATTTTCTACTACACAGCCAATGAGCAAAGCGTGCAAGTGCAGTACCTGGAAGAAGGAACGAACAAGGAATTGGCCGGGCCTGATACCAAACCAGGCAAGACTGGACAAACGCTGAAGCTGGAAGCCAAAACGATTGCGGGCTATACCGTAGTCGGCGAAACGACGGTGGACTACAAGCTGGGCGTAGAAAACGCACCGCACATCTTCTACTACACGGCGAACGAGCAAGACATCACCGTGAAGTACGTAGACCGTGCGACAGGCGACAAACTTGCCGAACCAAGTAATGTGCCAGGAGTTACCGGTAAAAAGGTAACACTCGAAGCGGTAGAGGTAACGGGCTACACCCCGGAAAACGAAACGTTCGAGTACACGGTACAACCTGAAGGTAACGAGTACATTTTCTACTACACGGCGAACGAGCAAAGCGTGCAAGTGAAGTACCTGGAAGAAGGAACGAACAAGGAATTGGCCGGGCCTGATACCAAACCAGGCAAGACTGGACAAACGCTGAAGCTGGAAGCCAAAACGATTGCGGGCTACACCGTAGTCGGCGAAACGACGGTGGACTACAAGCTGGGCGTAGAAAACGCGCCGCACATCTTCTACTACACGGCGAACGAGCAAGACATCACCGTGAAGTACGTAGACCGTGCGACGGGTGACAAACTTGCCGAACCAAGTAATGTGCCAGGAGTTACCGGTAAAAAGGTAACACTCGAAGCGGTAGAGGTAACGGGCTACACCCCGGAAAACGAAACGTTCGAGTACACGGTACAACCTGAAGGTAACGAATATATTTTCTACTACACAGCCAATGAGCAAAGCGTGCAAGTGCAGTACCTGGAAGAAGGAACGAACAAGGAATTGGCCGGGCCTGATACCAAACCAGGCAAGACTGGACAAACGCTGAAGCTGGAAGCCAAAACGATTGCGGGCTATACCGTAGTCGGCGAAACGACGGTGGACTACAAGCTGGGCGTAGAAAACGCACCGCACATCTTCTACTACACAGCGAACGAGCAAGATATCACCGTGAAGTACGTAGACCGTGCGACAGGTGACAAACTTGCCGAACCAAGTAATGTGCCAGGAGTCACCGGTAAAAAGGTAATACTCGAAGCGGTAGAGGTAACGGGCTACACCCCGGAAAACGAAACGTTCCAGTACATGGTACAACCTGAAGGAAACGAGTACATTTTCTACTACAAGGCTAACGAGCCGGATAACAACAGAACCTTGACCGTAAGATATGTTGATTTGATTACGGGCAATGATTTGTTAGATCCGACCGAGCATTCGGGTAAAGTGGGTGAAGAAATCACGCTCACCGCGAATGATTATACGGATTCGGTAACTGGTGCGGTTTATAAACCACACGATTACAGCGTTCCTTATACATTCAAAAACGAGCCGCTTCACGACGTATTCACTTTCACTTACACGCAAGACGTTTCAAGCCTGGAACGGACGGTTCTCGTTCATCATGTTGACAGAGAATCCAATCTGCCGCTTATGGAACCAACTCCTGCCAGTGGAAAAGTCGGTGAGACAATTATTCTGAAAGCAGGTCCGATTTCCGTAGCAGATGCGGTTTATATGCCGGAAGAATTCTCTTATAACTATACGGTAACCCTTGATTTGGAGCAGGAATTTACGATTTACTATAACCTTGGCGAGCCTTCCGGTGACGTAGTGAAACTCACTATTTCGTACCTCGACAGAGAAACGAATGGGGAAATTGCTTCACAGGAAGTCATCGAAGGAAAAGCAGGAACCCAATTTACGCTGAATGCGAAAAACGTTCCAGGTTATACTCCTGAAATTCCAAGCTTCGAATATCGTTATAGCGACGAACCAAACCAAAATTACGTGTTCTACTATACGAAAAACGCACCAACGGATCAGCAACTCACCGTCAAGTATTTGTTGAACGGAACAAACGAGCAGCTTGCAAGTCCAAGCGTATTTACAGGCAAACCAGGCGAGACGAAAACTCTGACGGCCGTATCGATCTCCGGCTACACTCCGGTGAAATCGACCGATGCCTACACATTTACAACGCAGGCAGGCCAAGAGTATATTTTCTACTACACTAGAAATTCGTCTAACCCGGGTGGATCCGGAGGTTCGGATACCTCGAGCGGATCGACCGTAACTCCGCTGCCGGCCTTGCCGCCGCTGCCAGCTGTTCCGCCAACCCTTGAAATGGAGAATCACTACGACTATATTAACGGGTATCCTGACGGCTCGGTGAAGCCGCTTAACAACATTACCCGCGAAGAAGTAGCAGCGATTTTCTACAGGTTGCTGGATGATGAAAGCCGTTCTGAATACCTGAAAACCGGCAATTCCTTCTCCGACGTAGGGGCTACGCGTTGGTCCAACAAGCATATTTCCACGATGGAAAATGCAGGAGTCATTACCGGATATCCAGACGGTACCTTTAAACCGGGACAATACATTACCAGAGCCGAGTTCGCGGCGATCGCTTCCCGTTTTGACAAGCTTGATGAGCGGGCAAACGATAGTTTCACGGATATTACAGGACACTGGGCAGAAAAGTATATTGCCTCCGCAGCCAATAATGGCTGGATCAAAGGCTACACGGACGGAACCTTCAAACCGAATCAATACATTACTCGGGCTGAAGCCGCCGCGTTCATCAACAGCGTGCTGAACAGAAAAGTCGATAAGGACGGAATTCATGAAGATGCCAAGATGTGGCCGGATAATGTCTACGGTAAGTGGTATTACTACGACATCCTTGAAGCCACGAATCATCATGACTACTCCAGAGAAGAAGAAGCTGAAGTAGAGGTTTGGGAAGAAGTACTTCCTAACCGTGTCTATCCTTAAAAACCCAAAAGGCTCCCTTTCGGTTAGAATCCTTAACCGGAAGGGAGCTTTTTATTTATTGTGCACTCGAGAACAGCTTGTCCAAGAATTCATAGGTTAAAGGCATGTCCTCTTTCAGGTGGTTCCGTGTTTTGTCGCTGTAGAAATACAGCGTTGCGGTTTCCGCAAAATACTCGGTCGAGTAAACCGATACATAGCCGTCGCCTTCATAATCGTTGTTCGCTTCTTTCTTCCAGATCTCAAGAAAATCGGAAGAGGAGCTTACGTTGTTCAGAACGATCCGGTCGATCGCATGGAAAGTTTCATGAAGTTCGAGGTTTTGTCCATTGTGTCCTTTACCTTTGTTGCTGTATCCGATTCTTGCGATAACGACATTGGAGCTGACACCCGGAACATCGTCCCATGTAAGTCCAGTGTTTTCCCAGCCTCTAGGCGTAACACCTTTGTATTGGGCGAACTCTGGTTCATCGGTAATCTTTCCATTAACGAGTTTGACCTTAACGCCGTTGTCTTTCAAACCTTGCAACAGAGAAGAGGGAATCAAGGATAGTCGGTTTATCATTTTATTCGCATCAGTTTTGTTATATTCACCTTGAGGCAATACGACTATATCATCTATCAGTTTGTTGGTAGAATTGGCGTATGCCGGAACAGCAGCTAAATTTAAAGTGAAAATGATAGCGATTGCCAAATAAAAAACACGTTTCATTTCGGTTCCTCCCAAATTGCACCAAAAAATTGATGCATACTAACCGAATCAGGAAGTAACGAAATAACATGTATTTACGTTTGGCTTCCATATCGGCAACTGGCTGGCGTTACGGCTTGTCCGTGGTAGCCCCTATAGCTTTGCGTCCCCATCTTTCGATGGATTTGCCTTTATCAATATGAAAATATGAAGTTGGTTTACGATAACAAAAAACCTTCTTACCGAATAAGAAGGTTGAGATCAACAAAAGAGTTGAGCTTCTTCAATCGGTAACTGGCTGGTTTAGCGGAAAATTCCGCCTTAACCCCTATAGTTTTGCGTCCCCACTTTTCAATGGGTTTGCCTTTATCAAATCAAGAAGTATGTAATTAGGTAAAAATATGAATCTAGCTACCATTAGAATAAGTCTAATAGACTATATAGTCAAGCATTCTTTTGGAAACGTTGTGTAGCTTTGAAAAAGTTGAAATTGCTGTTGTATTTCAAGTGAAGTGCGATACCATATAGCTGGTTTTTTTGTTCTTATGAGGCACCTAAGTCCTATATTGTTTATGACATTAAGAGCTTGGCTCAGAGTTTTCGATTTTGTTTTTCTTTCGAAAGAGGCTGTCCCAAAAGTAACTTTGGAACAACCAAAGCACCGAATAGGGGCAGCTTTGAAAGGAAACAAGGAGCTAAGCGGCATGTTCTCGCTTAGCTCCTTTGCATTTGGCATCCACTTTGGCTTTTTTTATCAGGTTGTGGGCAAGGGAAAGCCATCCGACCTCTAGACTTACTTTGGGTAAGCCTCGAAGCAGGAACCGCTTAAAGTTACGGTTGTTTTTAATATCACCAAACACGGGCTCAGGCTCGATCATACGCTTCACAGCTAGGGCATATCCTTCTTCGCTCCGGAGCTTTTGCTGGGCTTGGTTCTTTAGCCGCATATACTTCATGCTGACTTTGATCTCGCGATCACCTTGGGCTTTTGTACACTGCGTCTTTAGCGGACATTCGTCACAACTGGCACTTCGGTAATGTCGGTATACGATTTCGTAGCCACTTTCCGTCTTTTCTTTGCTCTCTCGGTGGAAGTGGAGCGTTCGTCCGGCCGCGCATGTCTACGTATCTTGCTCGCTGTTATACGTCCAGTACATTGGAACCGGCGGCGCAACCAATGGTAACATCAGCAGCGGAGGTACGATTGCTCTGGCACATGGGGAAGGCATTATCATTACCGGCCTGCCTAAGGATGCGGAATATACGGTAACGGAAGCCGATTATTCCTCCGAAGGGTATATCACTGCAAGTATTGACGCTGCTGGCAGCATTGTTGCGGATGATACGCAGTCGGCTTCATTTACGAATACGAAGGATAAGCCGGGCAGTCTGGTCATCAGCAAAACAGTAGCCGGCAATGCGGGAGACCAAAGCAAAAAATTTGATTTTACGATTACTTTTAGCGCAGCAGGAACTTATAATTATACCGGAGCAGGCGGTGCGGCTGACGGTACGGTCAGCAGCGGCGATACCGTCTCGCTGGCCCACGGAGAAAGCATTGCTATCACGGGTCTGCCGAAGGATTCGACTTATTCGGTAACCGAGGCGGACTATGCCGCGGATGGATATGTAACTGCAAGCACGGGCGATGCCGGAACGATCGTGACAGACGATGTCCAGACGGCCGCATTCGTTAATACGAAAAATGTTTCTATACCGCCGGGCCCTGGGCCGGGTCCCGGACCGGGTCCTGGACCTTCTGAGCCGAATACGCCTTCCGAGACAGGTAACCTGTCTATAGGGAAGACCGTTGCCGGAAACGCAGGCGACCGCGTGAAGAAATTCAGCTTCACCATTGTCTTTAGCGGCGCGCCGGGCTTCTACAGCTATTCAGGAAACGGCGGAAGCGGGGTTATTCAAAGTGGGGGCACCGTTTCGCTGGCTCACGGGGAGAGCATAACAGTTTACGGGCTACCTAAGGGAGCAAGCTATACGGTTAGCGAAGCTGATTATACTGCGGAAGGATATGTGTCGGTCAGCACAGGACCATCCGGTGTGATTCAAGGCAATACGACGCAGAGCGCAGCTTTCATCAATACCAAGAATGTCAATGAGCCTGAACAACCATCGCCTGAGGAGCCGCAACCGGGAGATAACGGTGGCGACAACGGAAACAATGGCAACAACGGCAACAACGGCAACATCGATAATAACGGAAATAACGGAAATAACGGAAATAACGGCAGTAACGAAGACGGAGGATCAGCCGGCGGCGATGGCTCTATCGGTGGCAATAAGGATACCGGAAATCACGGCGGTAAAGATCAGGGAGGATCTGACGGTGTTCAAGGCGGCACTCCGAAAACGGGGGATAACTCCCTCAAGCAGATGGCTCAATTAGGACTGATATTCTTCCTATTGGCATTGGCCTCGCTGTTCTCTACGGATTTCGTCCTGCGGAGAAGAAGCTCGAAGTGATTGAAGAATGAAGCAATAGATTAAGCAGACTATTAAAGAGACAGAAAAGGGCCTGTCCAAAGGAAACCATTCCGTTACAGGCCCTTTTCATAAGGAAGAGATATGAAAAAGAACAGAAGCATGACAAAAACACGCAGGTCCGGTACGCATTTGCTGCTGCGTTTGCTGATGGGAGTATGCCTGCTTGGCGTGTTGAGCTCGGTGTATATTCTCTTTGTATCTCAGCGGGAATATACCCGGGGGGACGCGGCTTATGCACAGGTCCGAACATTACTGGAAGAGCAGCATGAAACCGAGTTGCGCCCGGACAGCGTTTCAGAAGCTTCTGTCGTGGCGGAGGCCAAACAGGTGGATTTCACCGTCTTGAGGCAAATCAATGCGGACGCAGTGGCCTGGATTACGGCGGAGGAAAGTGTTATCGACTACCCCGTAGTGCAAGGCAAAGATAACGATTATTATCTGAACCATCTGTTTACGGGACAAAAGAACAAGCTGGGCAGTCTGTTCGTCGATTATCGGACACCGGGCGATTTTTCCGGGAAAAGCACCGTCATATACGGGCATAACATGAAAGACGGTTCCATGTTCGCGTCATTAACGGATTACAGGGATCAAGCCTATTATGACGAACATTCTGTCATGCAACTGTACATGCCCGACGGTTCGTATTCCATTGAGTTCTTTGCAGGGATCCTCGCAGACGGAGATTATGAGTTTCTTCGGCTGGAGTTTGATGATGACCATGATTTTCTTGAGTACATCGGCGAGCTGAAGGCGGAATCTACCTTTCAGAGCGAGGTGGAGGTGCTGGCGGAAGATCGGATTGTAGTATTGTGCACCTGCTCTTATGAATTCAACAATGCCAGGTATGCCTTGTTCGGGAAGCTAATTCCCGTTGACTAGTTTTCGCGCGTAATTATATTGACAAGCGGATGACCTCTGGATTCTTCAGGGGTCATCTTTTTAATGGAAGTCGAGATTTTGTAGAGTTCGTTACATTATACTTAATCAAATAGACAAGGATATCCAGCTTGAACGAAGTTCAGATAGACGATAAGATCACCATAAAGAACCATAACGGGAGAGTACATAGATAAGGTTTATAAGCGGCGGCACCTAATTGCCAAGAGAGGATGAAATTTTCCTTTGTCCAACAATAATAAGAATGTCATCTCCAAGAAAAAAATGTTTCTATATTTAGGTTTGTTCCTGCTTATCCTTCTAAGTCTACGTTTGCTTTGGTTCCAGTTTAGGACGGTTCCGCCGCATCCCCATGCACATCAAGGGGTTATCGATTTGCGAGATTGGAAATTTAACGATAAGCAGGTTGTATATTTAAACGGAGAATGGGAGTTTATACCGGGAGTTCTTTGGGAGCCGGCGGAAGACGGCGGCTTTATTCCAAATGCGGAACAGAAGGAGAAATGGATCAAGGTACCGGGAAAATGGAACCAGGCGGTGGGCAATAAATCCGGTTATGGATACGGAACCTACCGGCTTAGAGTTCTTGTAGAGGACGCCGGGCAAATCTTCGGACTGAGGATTCAGAACATACAGAGTGCCTCAAAATTATACGTAAACGGCGAGTTGCTGAAGCAAACCGGAAACCCGGCGGCTAACCGGGCTCTTTACCAGGCCCAGAATATCCCGTATACTGTTCAATTCAAGCCTGATGGTAATGAATTCGAGATCGTAATCCAAGCTGCCAACTATAAGATGTATAGCACCGGAGGCATCACCCAATCGATCAAATTCGGTACGGCTGAAGCCGTGTCGAGAGAAGTGTTTTTCACCCAAAGTATGCAGATAATCGTATGCGTGGTTCTTCTGCTGCACGCGCTATACGCAGGCATCCTATACTTGCTTGGTCATCGCGGCAGAGAACTCGCTTATTTTTCCGTAACCCTCTTTTTTGCCATTATTTCGATACTGATTGACGACGATAAGATGCTTTTAGTATGGCTGCCGATAGATTTTGATTGGTCCTTGAAAATTAGAATCGCCGTCTATACCGCAATTCCGGCTTTTTTGACTTTATGTATTCGTGCGCTGCTAGGAAGTCGCGGTTTTAAGAAAGGGACGGCTGCATTTGTCGGGCTTTGTGCGGTCAATCTGCTGCTGATTATCTGTTTGCCTGTGCAGTATATCATTTTTTGCCGTTATGTACTTTTGATCATCATGTTGTCGGTAGCGGTGCTTGTTCCTTCACTCATTTTTGAAACCATTCGCAAGGGCGAACGAACGGCATTCTTCATTCTTCTATCAGCGGTCGCTCTTTCGACCAATATTTTGATAGGCGGCGTGTTCAAAAGCAGAGTGTGGCCCGACATGCCTTATTACCCGTTTGATTTCATTATTGCTTTCCTCAGCTTTTGCTGTTTCTGGTTCATTCGTTTCTCTCAAATGACGATCCGGTCTCGGAAGCTAGCGGATGAACTCCAGAAAGCGGACAAACTGAAGGATGACTTTCTGGCGAATACTTCGCATGAGCTCAGAAACCCGTTGCACGGGATGATCAATATGGCTCAGGGCGTATTGGAGAACGAAACTCGCACGTTATCAGAGTCAAGCCGCGGGAATTTGCAGCTGATTGTTACTGTAGGCCAGAGGATGTCACTATTGTTGAATGATCTGATAGATGTAACCTTGCTGCGCGAACGAAATGTCCGCTTGAATAAACGGAGCGTTCATCTTCAGGGCGTGATTGTCGGGGTATTCGATATGCTCCGTTATTTGACGGACGGCAAAGCGGTGGAATTGGTACATATGGTTCCGGACTCCTTTCCAAAGGTGATCGCTGACGAGAACCGGCTGGTCCAGATTTTATTCAATCTGATCCATAATAGTATTAAGTTTACGGAAAAAGGAATCATCTCAGTCGAAGCCGAACTCCAGGACGGGCTGGCAATCATTAGAGTCAAGGATTCGGGAATCGGGATGGATGAAGAGACCCGGCGGATCATTTTCAGGCCCTATGAACAAGCGGAAACCGTAATGTCGGGGGCCGGCGGAATCGGACTAGGGCTAAGCATTTGCAAGCAATTGGTCGAACTGCATGGCGGAACATTGGAGGTACAATCGTCACCGGGCGAAGGATCGGTATTTGAGTTCAGGCTCGAAGTGGATAACGACCTGGAGAGACTGCCGGAGAGCGAAATCCGGCACGAAATCCGGGGGATTAGCGATTTGCCCCCAGTCGCTGAGGGAGTTATAAGAGCGGCGGAGAATGATGTGGCTACAGCTGTGACTAGCGAATGGAGACAAGACTCCCCGGTTCATTTTATAAGCAAGCCGCGCATTTTGGCCGTCGATGATGATCCCATTAACTTAAAGATTCTAGGGAATATTCTTTCTGCGGAGCAATACGATCTTTCCACGGCTTCCGGCGGGAGGGATGCGTTGAAATATTTAGAGCAAGGGGATTGGGACCTCGTCATATCGGATGTCATGATGCCGCAAATGTCAGGATATGAGTTGACGCGAATGATTCGTACTCAATATGGGATGACGGAGCTGCCGGTTTTACTGCTGACGGCCAGAAGCCGTCAGGAGGATATTTATACCGGTTTTGCGGCGGGAGCCAACGATTATGTGACTAAACCCGTAGGATCGCTCGATTTAAAGGCAAGGGTCCAAGCCTTGATCCATCTCAGACATTCGGTAGGTGAACGTCTGCGCATGGAGGCCGCCTGGCTTCAAGCTCAAATCCAGCCGCACTTCCTGTTCAACACGCTTAATTCCATCGCCTCCTTAAGCGAGAGTGATCATGGCAGGATGGTGGGTCTGCTGGAAGAGTTCGGAAACTACTTGCAGATGAGCTTTAATCCGAGAAATTTGCAGCGTTTGGTCTCATTGGAGTTCGAACTGGAATTGACCCGTTCTTATATGTATATTGAGAAAGAAAGGTTTGGAGACCGGTTGCAAATTCAGTGGGACATCTCGGGATCGTTAGCTGCTGAAGTCCCGCCGCTCTCTCTTCAGACCCTGGTTGAGAATGCGGTTCGGCACGGGATTTTGACACGGGCCAGCGGTGGTACGGTTACAATTCGCATTGCCGAGGAAGAACACGGCTGGCTTATCGCGGTGATAGATGACGGCGTGGGTATCGAGAAGGAGAAACTGGATCAACTGTTGGCGGGGACGGAACAGGTTCATCGCGGGATCGGATTGATCAACACGGACCGGAGATTGAAGCAAATTTACGGCCGGGGACTAAGCATCACCAGTATAAGCGGCCAAGGCACGACGGTATCTTTCAAGATCCCCAAACAGACAGGGAATTAGCGTCAGGAAAATGACAACAGTACGGGTTGGTGATACAGATGAATTTGACAAGTCCTTATGTGCACTATTTTATATATGGATTACTTTTGATTGTCTTCTTGGGCGGAGCGCTCTACATACGTGCTTTGCGGGCGGAAAGAAATGCTTTAAGGGAATTGGTGTACCGGGATCCCGTGACGGGTTTGCTGAATCGAAGCGGGTTCGATGATTTTTGGGAGCATTATCGGAAGAAAGAAAATTTGGCCTTGCTAAGTCTGGATCTGGACGGTTTTAAGGAAATCAATGATACTTATGGCCACTCGGCGGGAGATGCGCTGCTTAAAGAAGTAAGTCAAGGCTTGATGCAGGTCACGAACAAAAACCAGCTGGCGTTCCGGATGGGAGGCGACGAGTTCCTGTTCATTATGAAAAACTACGATCCTAACCAGGTTGAAATTATGGCCTCGTTAATCTTGAAAAAGATTAGCAGGCCGTATTTTATCCAGGACCGGGATATATCCGTAACGGGAAGCATCGGCATCAGCATGTGCGAAGCATCCAAGGCGGACCGGGCCCGTTTGTTGGAAGAAGCCGATAGCGCAATGTACCGGGCCAAGCGGAAGGGGAAAAACGGATACCATGTGTTTTCGCATACTTCAACTAACGGTATCATGAGTTCTGATTCATGAAGAAGATAACACAAAAGTCCATATAGAAAATCACTTTATTATCGTTACTCCTTCTGGATAACATAGTAGAATGAAGGATATCATTCCAGAATTCAGAACATTTCAGGAGGATTCCAATGCCTATCTTTTTCGACGAAGCTCAAAATCTGTTCCATTTACAATCGCAAAACTCCAGCTACATCATACAACTGGTTCGCGGGTATGCCGCCCATGTTTATTACGGACGCAAACTTAGACAGGACAGTAATCTGAAGGGAATGTTGAGTTTTAATGAGCGGGCCTCCTTCAGCCCGAATCCGATACCGGATGACAAGTCGATTTCATTGGATACGCTGCCGCAAGAATACCCTCAATATGGGAGCAGCGATTTCAGAAGCCCGGCTTATCAAGTGAAGCTGGCGAATGGTACGCGGGTAACCGAGCTTGCCTACCGGACGCATCGGATCCTTCAGGGTAAGCCGGAGTTAAAAGGACTGCCGGCCGTGTATACGGAGCACGAGAGCGAAGCCGAAACGCTGGAGCTGGAACTCAGCGATGCGGTTTCCGGTCTGACCGTCATTTTGAGTTATACGGTATTTGCGGATTCCGCTGCGATCACCAGATCGGCAAGGATCGTGAACGAGAGCGGGGCCCCGTTAGAATTGGAGCGGGCATTGAGCGCCTCGCTGGATTTTGCCGATTCCGATTACGATGCCTTGTATTTGTCGGGAGCGTGGGCACGGGAGCGTCATGTTCAGAGAAGAAGGCTTGCACCGGGCGTTACGGGAATCGGAAGCCGTAGAGGTTCCAGCTCGCATCAGCAAAATCCGTTCTTTGCCTTGCTTCGCCCGGATGCGAACGAGCGGCAGGGAGAAGTGTACGGCGTGAGTTTGGTATACAGCGGTAACTTTATCGCTGAAGCTGAAGTGGAGCAGTTCGGCATGACCCGTCTGCAAATTGGCTTGAATCCGTTTGATTTCTCCTGGCATCTGGAGCCGGGTGAATCTTTTCAAACGCCGGAAGCGGTGCTTGTATACTCGAACGAAGGCCTCGGAGGCATGTCCCGGGAATATCACCGCTTATACCGGACAAGACTTTGCCGGGGACAGCACCGTGACCGTGAGCGTCCGATTCTGGTCAACAACTGGGAAGCGACTTACTTCGATTTCAATGCCGACAAAATCGAGGCGATCGCTCAAGCGGGCAGCAAGCTGGGAATCGAGCTGTTTGTGCTTGATGACGGCTGGTTTGGGCGGCGTGACCGTGACAACAGCTCGCTCGGGGATTGGTTTGAGGACCGGCGCAAGTTGCCGGGCGGCCTGAAAGATCTGGCGAACCGGGTGAAGGCAACCGGGTTGCAATTCGGGTTATGGTTCGAGCCGGAAATGGTATCGCCCGACAGCGATCTCTACCGCAGCCACCCGGACTGGTGTTTGCATGTGCCGGACCGCCGCCGGACGGAAGCCCGGGAGCAGCTTGTGCTCGATATGTCGAGAAGTGATGTCCGTGAGTATCTGTACGAGCGTTTAAGTGATATTTTCAGCACGGTTCCGGTTACCTATGTGAAATGGGACATGAATCGCAATATGACGGAAATCGGTTCGTCCGAAATTCCGGCTGATCGTCAGAAGGAAATTGCGCACCGTTACATTCTAGGTTTGTACGAACTGCTCGAACGCCTTACCGGAGAATTCCCGCACATTTTGTTCGAGAGCTGTTCGGGCGGTGGCGGCCGGTTTGACCCGGGGATGCTGTATTATATGCCACAGACGTGGACCAGCGATGATACCGATGCTGTCGAGCGGTTGAAGATCCAGTACGGAACCAGCCTTGTATATCCCGTGTCGACGATGGGAGCGCATGTCTCGGCCGTACCGAACCATCAAGTGGAACGTACAACCTCGCTTACGTTCCGCGGCGATGTGGCCATGTCCGGAAACTTCGGATACGAGCTTGATTTGACTAAATTTACGGCAGAGGAACAAGAAACCGCTAAACAGCAAATTGAAACTTACAAGGAGATTCGCGGATTGGTTCAGCAGGGTGAGCTGTACCGGCTCCTTAGCCCGTTTGAAGGCAACGAGACCTCCTGGATGTTCGTTAGCCGCGACCGTAATGAAGCCTTGCTGTTCTATTTTAAAGTTTTGGCGGAACCGAATGCGCCGCTTCGTAATGTGAAGCTGGAAGGTTTGGATCCGGAGAAGAACTATTGTTTGGAAGCGAGTGGAGAAATTTACGGCGGTGATCGTTTGATGGCCTTAGGGCTGCCGGTATCTTCATTAAGGGGCGATTTTGCAAGTATGTGGGTCCGGTTGAAGGCCGTATAATACGCTTCATCGTTTTGTTTCATAAAAGAAAGAGCCTGGGGCCATTTAAACTGGTACCCTTGTCAAGGACACTTAAAAAAGAGAAGGCTTAGGCAACAGACAATAGATGATTCCTGTACTGAACAGGGGTCATCTTTTTTAATCCCCATTGATACCTGTGATGGTTGTAATAT
>NZ_BOSL01000007.1 GCF_018403325.1 Paenibacillus vini
GTTTGGGTTAAAACGCAGGAGGATACGTCTGAATTTCATAAAGCGATGTAATTGTTTGAAATAGTGAGCTATTATGCGAACGAGCCATTTTTGGTGGGTAAGACTCCGGATTTAAGGGGCCTAGCCGTATATCCAATGAGATAAGAGGTTTTGTATGGATGTTTGGAGTTTAATTGGAAATTTCCAATATGAATAGATCAAAAGGGCTGTATAGGAGCTGTTGCTTGATGGTTCATTGGAAATATCCAATGAAACCGCAAGACCGGAGCGAATAGGATCATATTCATTGGAAATATCCAATCAAAACGCCAGATCGAAGCGTATAGGGTCACTTTTATTGGAACAAATCCAAACAAACCGATGGAGCGAGGCGTTACGGATCATTTCTATCGGAAAAATCTAATCAGAAGGCGAATCTATTGCTGTGAAATTAGAATGTCAGTGTAGAATGATTTACAATAGACGGAAGACGAATTTTTGAGCTGGAGGTTGATACTATGGATTTGGGACTGCAGCATAAAAAGGCGATTATTACCGGAGGCAGCAAGGGAATCGGACTAGCGACGGCGACTACGCTGGCATCCGAGGGGGCGCAAGTGGCTATTGTGGCACGTAATGAAGACAATCTGAGGGAAGCCGCGAAGTTGATTCAGGAAAAGACGGGCAACGCCCCAATATGGATTTCCGCAGACGTGTCCGTCCGTGAAGAAGCCGAGCGGGCTGTTCAAGAGGCGGCAGAGCGGCTTGGCGGCCTGGATATTCTCATAAACAATGCCGGTACGTCGGCAGCACGCCCATTTCCGGAGGTGGAGCATGATGCCTGGACAGCGGATCTGGATTTAAAGCTGTTCGGCGCGATTCATTTCTCGCGTGCGGCTTTACCGTTTTTGCGAAAGGCGGAAAATGGAGGAGCGATCGTGAATGTCACAGCGATCGGAGGCAAAACTCCTGGGGCCTCGTCCATGCCTACATCAGTAAGCCGGGCGGCCGGCCTGGCTTTGACCAAGGCGATGAGCAAGGATCTTGCAGGGGACGGCATACGGGTCAACGCGGTGTGCATCGGCTTAATTCGCAGCGATCAAATCGAACGAAAATGGAAATCGGCCGCACCAGAACTGGAATGGGAAGAGTTTGCCCGGGATCCGCGCCATGATATCCCGTTAGGCCGGATCGGTGAAGCGCAGGAGGCTGCGAATGTCATCGTTTTCCTGTCTTCGGGAGCGGCATCTTATATTACAGGGACTTCGGTCAATATTGATGGCGGGAAATCCACAGTATTATAAGCAATATAAGTAAATCGAGCGGAGCATCTTAACGGAACAGTACATCTATAAGGGTGGAGGAACAGTTATGAATATTGGCGCCATTGAAGCAGGCGGTACAAAAATGGTTTGTGGTATCGGGAACGAACAGGGGGAGATTCTGGACCGGGTCAGCTTTCCGACCACTCAGCCCGAAGAAACGTTGGCGCATATCATCGGCTATTTTTCGGATAAACCGGTTAGCGCGATCGGGATCGGCAGTTTTGGTCCCATCAATATAGATCCTAACAGCCCTCATTACGGACATATTACGACGACGCCGAAGCCAGGGTGGGGAAATTTCGATTTCTTGGGGACCATGAAAGACAAATTCCCGGTGCCTTATGGCTGGGATACGGACGTAAACGCGGCAGCGCTGGGTGAAGCGACATGGGGCGCGGCAAAAGGTTTGGACAGCTGTGTATATTACACGATCGGAACCGGGATCGGTTTGGGCATCGTGGCGGAAGGCCGAGGAATTCACGGATTGGTACACCCGGAAGGCGGACATATTCCGGTAAAACGTCATCCCGAGGATACGTTTCAAGGCGGCTGCCCTTATCACGGTGATTGTCTGGAAGGTATGGCCGCAGGACCAACGCTGGAGCTGAGATGGGGAATACCAGGCAGTGAGCTTCCGGATTCACACCCTGCGTGGTCGCTTGAAGCCTATTATATTGGCCAGGCCGTTACGACCACCATTCTAACCTTATCTCCTAAAAAGGTGATTTTGGGAGGAGGAGTGATGGGACAGAGTCACCTTTTCCCGCTGATTCGCTCGGAGGTGCAAAAGAACCTGCAAGGTTATGTCAGCGCTGCTGAGCTGGGCGCCGACATTGACCGGTACATTGTTCCGCCGGGGCTGGGAAATGACGCCGGCCTGAAAGGTGCGCTTGTTCTGGGACTCCAGGCATTGAAGCGCACCTAATCGGCAGGTCATCACTGAAATGTGACACCTGGACTATATAAAATATAGTCCATACATATAAGGGAGCTGAACGGTAGTTGGATTTTCGCTCAGACCTGTTGGCTTAAGAACCGGACTTTCCGGGTCGAACAGCACCGAGCATAACTCGGAGTTCCCGTTGATCGGGATAGTGTGATCCCCTATACGGAGTTCGAATTGGCTGTCCGTCAGGACGGAAATGACCGGCTTGTCCGGCTGGCCGTCTTCCGAGAATCCAGCCTGGGTGATCAAAGCGGCTGCATCGACGATCATCACGGTTCCAGCGTTGTTCTGATTGTCGGGACGAACCTGAAATGCTTGTTGAAGCACTTCCGACAAAACTGCATCATGCCAGGGTAAAATGGCCGTAAGCTCATCCAACCGGAAACGGGAAACCGCATCGGAGATCAGCAATGGCATGGCCTCCGGGTTACCGGCCCACTCCAGCAGATGGCCGTTGCGAAGGACGTCCGCATCGGCTGTCGGAGGTGCCCCGGTAACAGGAATTTCAACCTCCGGAACTTCCGGATCCATCGGAACCGCAAATACCCCCATAGCTATGATCTGACCGGTCAGGGACTCTACGACCCGGATGTGCTGCCGGAGTCCGCTAACACCTGCGTACGGGGCTGAGCCTATAAATTGCTGTAATTCCTGGAGACTCCATTCAATCGTTGCAGGCCGCTGCTGTAGCAGATTATGTACATTAAATATATCTTCCGGTATCATGTCGCGGACGGTCGCTGTTGCTGATCCTGATCCTGTTTCTCCCGCAACCTCGAGCGGCTTGTCTGAATTTGATTTGATCACAAACTTGCTGGCTCTACCGAAGGCCAAGCTGCCTGCTCGGGTATAAAGCGAGCGCTCTCCCGAAATGAACAGCAGCGAAGCGCCTGAGCGCTCAGCGTGCTCCCGGCATTGATTCAGCAGTTCACTGGCAAGTCCCAAGCCTCGGGATTGGGGGTCCGTGCAAACGGCCCCCACCGAGAATGCAAGGATCCGGCCCGTCCCCGACTTAATTTGAACCGGAACCAAGCCCATAAAGGATACCAGGTTTCCAGCCGGGTCAAAAGCTCCGTACGAATGGCTTATCCCCGTCCGAAACAGGGTGGGGAAGAAAGCCCCCATATCCCCTTGCATCCCGCTGCGGAATACTTTATTCGCTAAAGCCGCAGCCTCGTTTAGTTCATTTTCCCTGACTATTCTGATTTCCATCATTCATCATTCCCTTTAGTTTTTTTTCCTTAATTTTAAAAAAGAGAGCCCTTTTATTTTTTTAATCCCTAGTTTCATGCTATAATATGGATTGATTGTTGGAAACCTGCTGTTATAGTCATATTTTAACCTTTTTAAACTAATAATTAAATTTTGTTACATATCAACCGCAACTTTTTGAATCCTGTTCGGTAATAATGAAAGAAGAATCGAACGGGAAGAAGCGCATGGATGGGCGAGGAGGATCGCACTCAGATGACGGATTCCCAAATGATTCGTGAGATCAAGGAAGGCAATACGGAGCTGTACTCGGAGCTGATGCGAAGGTACCAGCGCAAGATATTGGCCTTTGTATATCACATGTTGAAGAGCGCTCATCTGGAGTTGCTCGCAGAAGATATATGCTCGGAAACGTTCTATAAAGCATTCCGCAGTTTGGATTCATTTCGCGAAGTAGACGCTTCTTTCTCCACCTGGCTGTACACCATCGCAAGAAATACCGTACTCAGTGAGCTGCGTAAGCAGCGCAGTGCCAATGTACCGTTGGAAGAGAGCGGTTTCGTGCCGGTAGCACCCGGCGAGGCCATTCCTGAGCAAGCCGTTTTGCGGAGCGAAAAGGTTGGCAAAGTACGGGAAGCGATTAACAATCTGCCTGAAAAACAAAGGTCGGCTCTTATTTTACGCGAATACGACCAGTTGGATTATCAGGAAATCGCCAGCATTTTAGGACAAAGCGTCAGCGCAGTGAAATCTCTGTTGTTCCGTGCGCGGAGTAGCGTTAAAAGTCAGCTTGAACCCTACTTTTATGAACCGATTTACGAGCATTACGAGGGGATGAAAAGCAGATGAATTGTAGAGAGGCCCAAGAACTGTTCGGATTGATGCCGGATCTTCCGGATCGTCATCCACAGCGCAAAATGCTGGAATGGCATCTTTTGGGCTGCGAATCCTGCGCGGCTGAATATCACATCTGGATGGAAAGCCTGGAAGCTGTTCAAGCTTTGCCGATTGAAATCAGCGAAGAGCAGGCCGAAGCCGTGAATCGCAAAGTAATGGATCGCATTTATGCGGAATCCCCGTGGCTTGCCCCGGATATTCGGGACAAGGGTCATTCCAAACGTCTGCGCCGGCGTGTCTCGATATGGGCGGGTGTTTTCCTGGCCGTTTTCCTTTGCAGTACGCTGTTGTTCGCTATTGGGGGTTCTCTAAAGGGCAGTAATGAAGCCAGCAAGCCGACGACCGGAATCGTACCCGCCGCGGTGGCTGCTGCCGATACCGAGATTTCGAATGATTTCTTGTTTGCGTTACCGAGTGTATCGCGTGGAATCGTGGAGCCGTTCGTCGTTCAATTGGGGCCTGCATATCCGCAATACTGGATGCTTTTATCGGCGGCAGGGATGGCCTTGGCTTTCGTTTCCTGGAATGGGATTCGCCGTTCGAGAAGATAATGGCTTCCGTAACTAGCAGTGAACGCTTCCTCCGCAACGCCGCGGTGAGAAGCGTTTTTTGTTTTATTACATGTTATAATGAACTTCACGAGAATTCTTCATCAGGATTAGGAGGGGAAATCATGTTGGTGGGATTGGTACGTCATGGGTTGACCGATTGGAATGCGGCCGGAAGAATTCAAGGCCAAAGCGACATTCCGCTAAATGAAGAAGGCCGCAGACAAGCACGGCTTTTGGCTTCACGTCTGCTTGATGAAAAGGAGTATCATTGGAATTATGTCATTACGAGCGGTTTGATGCGCGCGGAAGAGACAGGAAAAATTATTGCCGATAAACTGGACATCCCTCTCCTTGAACCCGATTCACGGATTAAAGAAAGAGCTTTTGGTCAGGTTGAAGGCTTGACGGCTCTGGAGAGAGAGGCGAAGTGGGGTAAGGATTGGAACCTGCTTGAGCTCGGACAGGAAAAAGAAGAAGGAATCCGGGCCCGGGCGCTTGCTTTCCTTCAGGATCTGGAAGGGAAATACGGGGACAGTAATGTATTGGTCGTGACCCATGGAGGACTACTTGCCCAGTTGTTTACGGCATTATATCAAGATCAGTGTACCCAGCGGATTGGCAATCTATCGCTTACCGTCCTGGAGAAATCAGAGATGGAATGGGCGCTGCGATTATATAACTGCACCCGTCATTTGGAAGAGATCATAGAAGAATCGAAGTAAAATATTCAAGCAATCCGGCAATCGTCCGGGTTGCTTTTTTTTATGCTGCCGAATAAATGCCGAAAAAATTCCCATAATGGTAGTAAAACGGCGAGGCGGTTAGGATATGAATCTGGCGGATATGCTTACATTTGCCGACATCGGACAGCTCAGCAGAATAGCAAACCATTACCAATGCGAATGCAACGGGAATTCCAAGCACGAATTGATTCAATCCATTCTACAGACGATCGGGCGAAGGGAATTTATAGAACACCATGTAGAGGGAATGAGTTTGGAAGATTTGCGGTTCCTGAATGGGTTGATCTTTGACGGACGCCGCCAATTCAGTTTGGAAGAATTGATCGCCTGTGCCCAGCAGTCACGTTTTACGGAAGATGCCAGAGAACGGGAAAGCCCGAGAGATGTCATCGCCAGATTCAGGCAGCGGGGATGGTTATTCCAGGGGATGACCCACAACACACGTTATTTGTTCGAGGTACCCGAAGATTTGAAGCGGCGTTTCCGTGAAGCCCTGGAGAACCGGTTCAGATCCGAACTCATGACCGCAAACGGAGAGCCGGCGATGTACCGGGAAGAGCCCGAACTGCTCTCCGAAGATTTGATCCTGTTTTTGCGCTATGTGCAGGAGCATGAGATTCCTCTTAACAACGAAGGGGTGATGTATCGCCGGAATCAACTGCAGATTCTGGAAAAGCTCCATATTTCAGAAGCACTTGTCGGTAAAGGATGGCGTTTCGGATACGGCCGCCGTTTTAAGGATTACCCGAACCGGCTTTCCTTATTGTACGACTACGCCAGTCATTGCGGATGGATCCGGGAAAATACGGACCGTTTAATCCTGACGACGGCGGGAGAGACATTTTTGGCGGAGGAAAGACGCGAGCCGATGATGCAGTTCGTCTACTTTTGGTTAAGACTTTATAAAGGGCCTATCCCTAACTTGCTCTCTTTGGCATATTGGATTGAACGCTGCTCCAGAGAGTGGGTAACCGCATCCTCGCTGTATGACAGGATGTCGTCCCTGATCAAGCCTTTCTTCTATGATTCGCCGGAATCCATTTTCGAGGAACGCATTTTGAGAATGATGCTTCATTTGGGGATGGTAAGGCTCGGAGAAGACGGCCAGGGGGTAAGGTACGTGCAGACGACTCCATTCGGAAAGTCCGCAGTACATAAGCTGCTCAAAGGCTAACACGTTTACCTTAACGCCGTTGACAACTGTCGTGGGTATTGTTAAAATCACTCCCAATTAAGGTAGCAGTTCATAACCAGGGGAGAGTGGTCGGCATGTTGCTGGGATATCAAGGGAAAAAGCCTTTGCTCGATAATTCGGTATTTGTAGCGGACGGAGCTAAGATAATTGGCGACGTCAAAATAGGCGCAGAATCTACGATTTGGTACAATGCCGTGCTCCGAGGCGACTTGGCCGGTATTTCCATCGGGAAGCGCAGCAATATTCAAGACGGGGCAATCGGTCATGTTAATACCAATCAACCGTTGATCGTTATGGATGATGTCTCGGTAGGCCACGGGGCAATCATCCATGGCTGCACGATAGGCCAAGGCACATTAATCGGTATGGGGGCGATCGTCTTAAACGGCGCCGAGATCGGTGAATATGCTTTAGTAGGAGCAGGTTCTCTAGTTACGGAAAACAAGATTATTCCACCCTATACTCTTTCCTTGGGTTCACCGGCCAGAGTCGTTCGCGAGCTGACCGAGGAGGATCTGCTGCGAATGAAATTAACGGCGGAGAGCTATGTGGTGAAAGGAAAAGAATATAGGATCTCTTAACAATGGGTTGGAGGTGCATCCTATGGATCAGATGAAGGTTACTTATGAAGCAATGCTCAGTTTGGCGGCGGAGATGGTATGGGACGAGGCGTTACGCAAACATCGGTCGGAGCAAATTTACAGCGAGATCGACAACGCTCTGGCAAAAGGCGATGAGCTGGCCTTCCGGCTTCTTACGGATGAACTGAAGACATTGGAAAAATAAAAAGAAATGCCCGAAGGCATTTCTTGGGCTGCCGGGAAAGTCTCGGCAGCTATTTTTTTAAGGTTTAATCGAATCTGCGAATGGATGGCAGCGACAGGACCAACAGAACAGTCAGGATACCCATCCCGGAGAAAAGAGTCATGGTCTCCGTTCCGCCGATATGATCGGCCAACCACCCGATGGCGATATAGCCTAGCGGGAGCAGGGCGAACGATCCCAGCATATCGAGGCTGGCTACGCGGCCGAAGGCCTGCTCCGGTACGAGTTCCTGGAGGCTCGTCTCCCAGATCAGTCCGAACATCATAATGCCGAATCCCTCCAGAGCAAAGAGGGCGCAAAGACCGATCGCCGACGTGGTAAAGGCCATCAGAAACAGGGCCAAACCGCTTAGGAAGGCTCCGCCGTAGGCTAAGAGGCCACGACGGCGCCATTGGCTGCGCGTACCGAACAGTAGCCCGGCGAGGATCGCACCGGCACCCGAACAAGTTACGGCGATGCCATATATGTAAGGGGTCATTTCAAGGTGGACTTTAAATAACCACGGAATGAGGACGATCACCAATCCGCCGTAACAAATATTAATGAAGGAAAATGCCAGAATCGTAACCCAAAGCCATGGATTGCTTTTGAGGACGTTTATGCCTTCCGCAAAATCTCCCTTAATATCGGAGCTCTGCTTGATCTCCTTTTTATGGGCTGGAATCAGCCTGCGCAGGAATAAGAGACATCCGAAAGAAGCGGCGTAGGTCAAAGCGTCGAGCCCGATTCCCCAGCCCGCGGACAGAAAGGTCACCAGCAGTCCGCCAAGGGAAGGGCCGATCAGCCGGACGGCCTGGTTGCTGATCTGGGTCAATGCATTGGCGGAATTGCGAATATCGGGTGTAAACACACTGGCCCGCACAGCGGCATATGCCGGCTGAAAAAGGCCGTCCATCATCCCGTATAAGGCAACGAGCACAAACAGAATGCCGATGGACAAGCTGTCGGTAAACAAAAGAATGGCGATAGCCATCATCAAGACGAAGCGCGCCGCATCGGTGAAGAGCATGATGCCGGTCCGGTTATAACGGTCCACGATCCATCCGGACACGGGGAGCATCAAAATGTTGGGGAGCATGTACGTGGCCATAATAAAGCCCATAATGGTCGTCGATCCGGTAATGGTATAAACGACTACCGGAAGAATAATCATCGTAACGGAGCTGCCCAGGAAAGAAATCAGCTGCCCAAGCCAAAGGAAGGGGAATGGTCGGGATTGCCGGAAAGGCGCGGCAAACTGGTCTATAAATTTTATCCTTCCGGTTGCCCGGGGCTGGCTTTGTGTTTCAATTTCCATAAAAGGGACTCCTCCATAAGCGCTTTTTTCTATATATTATAAAGTAAAGATAATAGGAGGGGGATTTTTTTATGAAATTCAGCGAAGTGGAACCCGAGACATGGGAAGAACTGAGCCCATACCTGGATACATGCTTGATTCCTGTTACCGGCCTTACCGGAGAAGAAAAACCGTATGAAGTGACGGGGGCTTTGGAAAGGCTAAGAGATATCATGGATTGGGTGGAGCTCCCTTTCCAGGGGAGAGTTGTCACATATCCTTCTTTTCAATACGGACGGGAAGAGATTGCCGAACAGATCAATTCGGTTTGCCGTAAAGTCAAGAGTTCCGGTTTTGCTTTCGCTATCGTGATCTCTGAAAATGTGGAATTTGCATCGGATGTGCTGCCGGACGCCGATCTGATCATTACTCCGGGCCGTTATTCACCTAATGACAACCGTGCGGCGACTCTGGAGGTCAAAGGTCAAATTCAACAAATGTGGCAAACTGGCCGCAAGTAATGATTGTGACAAATTATCGACATTTTCAGAAGGGTTAGCTCCCGGAAGGTGGAAAAGATGTGTCAAATTCTTGACGCTCTTAGAAGGCTAATATATTATTAATATGTCTTACACATAAGTGTGATTAATGTCATTGAAATGGAGAAAGAATTGGCTGGCAAAGGGGGTTGAAGACAGTATGAGCAATCAGCACGAAGAGCATGAATCATCGCATAAACCGCCCGTACGTAAGGAAATGTCCCGTCGGCAGTTTCTTACATATACTCTGGGAGGCGCTACCGCTTTTATGGCAGCCGGTGTGACGCTTCCGATGGTTCGTTTTGCCGTGGACCCTATTCTGCAGAAGAAAGGCGAAGGCGCTTTTGTAAAAGTGGTCGAAATCAGCAAAATTACGAGCGAACCGCAGGAATTTACATTCGAACTGAAACAGCAGGACGGATGGTACTTAAGTACGGCGAATCTCACGGCCTGGATCCGGAAGGACGAGAGCGGGAAAATTTATGCGCTTTCACCGATCTGTAAGCATTTGGGCTGCACAATCGGCTGGAACAACGACAAGAATTTCCCGGACGAATACCACTGTCCGTGCCATGGAGCGCATTATACGAAGGAAGGCAAACAGCTTGCCGTTGCGTCGAAACCGCTCGACGAGTACAAGGTAATGCTGAAGGACGACTGGGTCTATTTGGGCGAGATTATCCCGAATACCATTGTGAAATAAGGAGGCGTAGATTCAGATGTTTAAAAATGTGTACAACTGGATTGACGAACGTCTTGATATCACGCCGATCTGGAGAGATGTTGCCGATCATGAAGTACCGGAACATGTCAATCCGGCGCATCATTTCTCGGCGTTCGTATATTGCTTTGGCGGCTTGACGTTTTTTATTACGGTAATCCAGATTCTTTCGGGGATGTTCCTGACGATGTACTATGTTCCCGATATCATTAATGCTTACAACAGTGTCGAGTATCTGCAGACCCAGGTCGCGTTCGGACAAATCGTCCGCGGGATGCACCACTGGGGAGCGAGCTTGGTCATCGTGATGATGTTCCTGCATACGCTGCGCGTGTTCTTCACCGGCTCTTACAAAGCGCCGCGCGAAATGAACTGGGTAGTGGGCATGCTCATCTTTTTCGTTATGATCGGACTCGGTTTGACGGGATACTTGCTTCCTTGGGACAATAAGGCTTACTTTGCGACCAAGGTTACACTGGAAATTGCGAATTCGATTCCCGTATTGGGACCGATACTTAAGGAACTGCTGCAGGGCGGTACAATTGTCGGCGCCGAAACACTTACCCGTTTCTTCGCCATCCATGTGTTCTTCCTTCCTGCCGTGCTGTTGATCCTTCTGGTTGGACACTTTATTATGATCCGCAGACAGGGGATTTCCGGTCCTCTGTAAGATGTAATAGAGCGCTAGAAGGTAAACTGTGATCATTTCAACAAATTGAGAAGGGAGGCATTTACATGGCTCATGGAGACAAATCGAAACAGGAAAAAGTCGTATTTGTCGGCGATTCACGGGTCCGCAGAGGAAAAGGGTTCATTACTCCTCCCGACTATACGGCCTATCCGGGTAAATCGGAGGCCTTCATTCCAAACTTTCTGCTCAAAGAATGGATGGTTGGGGTTGTCGTTCTTGTCGGGTTTCTCGTACTGACGATTTCGGAACCGGCACCGCTCGGTTTTCCGGCCAATCCCAGCGCTTCGGTTATTCCGATGCCGGACTGGTACTTCCTGTTCCTGTATCAATATCTGAAATACCCTTATGCTTCCGGTGATTTTGTCGTATTGGGTACCCTTGGTATTCCTACCGTCGCTTTCGGGGGACTGCTGCTGGCTCCGTTCCTGGACCGCGGCAAAGAACGGCGCTTTTACAAACGTCCGATCGCATCGGCACTCATGTTTCTGTCGCTGATTTCCCTGGTGTACTTGACGAACTTTGCATGGACGCATTACAAGCATGAACTTGAAGCTTCGGGAACAGAGCCGGAACATATCCAGCGTGAAGAAAAAGCGAGGGAGAACCGGGAGAAAGGTTTGCCGACCTCAAGCGGAACGAAGCAGGAAGAAGTCGCGATCGTGGATAAGGACGATCCGGCGATGGAAGCCTATAAGACTGCAACGTGTATTTCTTGTCACGCAGCCGATCTAAAAGGCGCGGGCGGTCCTTCGCTTCGCGGAGTTGGCGACAAGCATGATAAGGATGCTATCCTTGCCATAATTAAGGAAGGCTACAACGGCAAGATGCCGCCGATGTACGACACGGCGATCAGCAACGGTCTGACCGACCAGGACATCGACCATTTGGCCGAGTGGCTTGCGAAACAAAAAACGGAACAGTAAAATAGTAGTAAACGAAAACCTGATCGTTTTGGCGGTCAGGTTTTTTTTAGATTTTACATAGGGAAAAGGGGTAGAGGTTTGAAATTATCACTCTTCTGGAGCCGTTCATTCTTATCTTCGCGGCTGCTGTTGTGGCCTTTGTTTATTTGTAATCTACTTGGTACGATCTACGGATACATATGGTATGAAAGCCAATTGCGGGACACCTGGGTAAATCATCCGAAATGGCAGCTTGTTTTCGTTCCGGACAGTCCGACGGCAAGTCTTTTCTTTACATTGGCCCTGTTGTTCCTACTGTTTCCGGCCCAACTGGGAAAATATCATTTCCTCCGCACTCTTATTGAAGGATTGGCTGTAGTGACCAGCGTGAAATATGGAGTATGGGCAGTCAGTATGATTTTTGGCGGATATGCTCAAGGCGGGGAGTTGGTCTGGCAGGACTGGATGCTGGTCGCTTCCCATTTGGCTATGGCCGTCGAAGCCCTATTGTATGTCCGATTGTTCAAATTTGGGACAAGCATGCTGCTGTGCGCGGGTGCCTGGACGCTGCTTAACGATGCGGTAGACTATATGTTTGAAGTATATCCCTGGCTGCCGCAGCCGCTGTGGGATGACGTTCCGGCTGTCATGGTCTTTACCATTTGCCTGACCATGGCCAGTGTGGGAGCCGGCTGGCTGGCCCTCAGAGGCGCTAAAAGAAATAGGATCAGCCGAGTTCAATAGATCATCTTAATTGGACCCAAGTTCTAAGGTTGGACAGCCCGCCATACCATGGTGGTAGGGAGGGGATTGTCCGTGAATAATGCAATTAGGAAAATTATATTGTATTCGTTACTGGGTATTTCATTTATGCTCGGCGGATTGCTGCCATATGGCGCCGGATCGGTCGCAGCCGCCTCTGATTCGCCAAAGGAAACTACCAAAGGCTTGGTACAGGGGGATAAGGAGAAGCTGGCCCTATTCGAGCAAGCGGCCGAAGAACTGTATCGGGATATGCAAGAGGGGAATACGCAAGGGGCTCATCAGCAAATGGAGCGTTTGACCGACTCTCTGGAGGGACTCTCTTTTAAAGGGCTGACCTCGGTTGAGGGAATACATGCCCTGGCGGAGAGCATCATAGATGTCCGTGAGACGCTAGCTAGGGCAGAGGTCTCTCCCGAAGAATGGGCTTCATCGTCCGCAAGGCTCAGATTGGCGGTAAACAGCCTGGCACATCAGGATAATGCGCTTTGGCTTCAATACTACAAAGTGATGGCTGATGATATGGAGAAGATGCACAGAGGCAGAACCAAGGGGAGTCCCGCTTTGTTTCGTGAGGCTTTTCTGGCTTTGCAGTCGCATTATGCTATGATCCGGCCCGCTGCGGTGATTCGCAAGGACGCTTCCGAAATCAACCGCTTCGATTCCTGGATGTCCTATGTCGAGCGGCTCAGCAATGATAAAGCTTGGGATGAGCCATCCGCAGGCAAGGCGGTGAGCCAAGGCGAAAGACTGCTCAAGGAGCTGTTTGGACGAAAAACGGGGGAACCCGTATTTTTGCCGATTACCGGATTCGGAAGCCCCTGGTACTGGAGCGTGCTGATCGGCGGGTGGATTGTGCTGGCGCTGGCTTATACCGGACTCCGGAAATACCGAGCCGACCAGACCGTAATGTCGGTTCATGCAAAAAAAGACAGGGCGGACAGCTACCGGTTTTAAAGAAAGTTTCAAAGTGCTTTATTATAAAAAAGACGCCGTTTAAGGCGTCTTTTCTTTGTTCCTGACATGATTTCATATAACCATGAACGGAACCCTTGTAGGATATTCTAATCCTCCTTGAAGCCTTCGCCGTGCACGTCATGCACATCGCTGATGATGATAAACGCCCGCGGATCGACCGATTTGGCGATCGCAGTGAGGCGTCTGATCTCCTGCCGGGATACGACGCAGTAAGCCATGTGCTTGGCTTGCTTAGAATAAGCGCCGATCGCCGGAATCAGCGTAACCCCGCGGTCCATGTCCCGTGTAACAATGTCCGCGATTTGCGGAGCATGGTCGCTGATGATCGTAAGTGCTTTGGCTGCGTAAGCCCCCTCCTGAATGAAGTCGATGACTTTGGAGGCGATAAATACGGCGACGAGAGTGTACAGTATATTTTCTTTGGCTACATAGAATAGAGACAATCCGATAATGATGATATCGATCGTCAGGATGACCTGTCCCATGCTGAATCCGTATTTCCGCCCCAAAATCCGGGCAATAATGTCCGATCCCCCGGTTGTCCCGCCAAAGCGGAAAACAATGCCGAGCCCTGCTCCGAGAGTGACCCCGGCATACAAAGATGCCAGGATATAATCCGTTTCAAACGTCTCGATCCATCCGGAATCAATCATTTTTTCGAAAATCCATAGAAAGAACGAAAGCGACCCGATTCCGATTCCCGTATATATAATTTGGCGGCCGCCGAGGATTTTCCAACCCAGAAAGAACAGCGGGATGTTAATAACCAGGTTGGAAAGCGAGGGGGAAATCCCGAAAGCGTATTTGAGCAGGATGGTTATGCCCGTTACGCCGCCCTCCATCAATTGATTGGGTATAATGAAATAAAGAAGCCCGAAGGCATAGACGGCCGTCCCCAAAAGAATTGGAAGTATCGTCTTCATGTAACCTGAGAGTTTACCAGTGTTCATTCAATTAATCCCTCACCTATCGTTTGTATGATGATTTTTAAGCAGTACACCTTAGTATACCTTTTTACGGTACGATTAAAAAATGATTTGTTTTCAAATCTTCTTTACGATAACATAGTTATGATATCAGACCTTAAACGGAGGGATGGCCCTTGAAAGAGAAGTCTCTCGCCGAGCTGCAGCGTGAAGTGGACCAATACATATCCCAATTTAAAGAAGGTTATTTCAGTCCGCTCGCGATGCTGGCCCGGATGAGCGAAGAAGTCGGCGAATTGGCCCGCGAAGTGAACCATACTTATGGTGAGAAGCCGAAAAAGGCGGACGAAGCCGATAATTCGATCGAGCTGGAATTAGGCGATATCTTGTTCATCACGATGTGTTTCGCCAATTCGCTCGGTATTGATTTAACGTCTGCACACGATAAAGTGATGCATAAATTTAATACCCGCGATGCTACACGTTGGACCAAAAAGAACACCGATTAGGACCAATCTTCATATGCTGTAGTAATATCAGCCCATCGACAGGGGGACGGCAGATGAAGTCAGAGGAATACTTGAAAAAAGCTTACCGGAGCATCTACGAGAACGACTTTGAACAGGCGATCCAATGGTTTGAGCAGGCGCTTGCCCTCGAGCCGGACAATGGGGATATCCACTATAGATGTTCGATAACCTGCGCCAGAAGCAACCGCTTGGAGAAAGCGCTGGTCCATGCCCGATTGGCGGCGGCTTTGGCTCCTTTGCAGGAGGAATATATGCTGCACTTTGACCGTTTGCAGTCCAAGGAACTGACCCTTATGGCCAAGAGATTGCTGGAGGGAGAATCCGGAGGAAGCTCGGTGAATAAAGCGGGAGCCGCAGAGCCTGCATTAAGACTGCTGGAACGGGCGGTGGAGTTGGATCCGTTGTCCGTGGACGCCCAAATCTGGCTGGCGATCGCGTATACGGAATTAGAGCAATACGAATCGGCTTTAAACGCCGCCCAAGAAGCGGCCTCTTTGCCGCAGGATGACGGGATTGCCAAACAACTGCAAGAATTGGAACAAAGAATCAGGGAATATATGGAGTAAAATAATTTCTAGAGAATGCGGGGGATCTCGGGTGGGTGAACAGATTAGAGTAGCTGTTGCAGGAGCGGCAGGCAGAATGGGTAAAGAAGTAATAAAGATGGTTCTGGAAGATCCGGAACTTCTATTGGTCGCTGCTATCGGCCAAAGTGATGAAGGAGTTGACGCAGCCTCTATCGTCGGGCTTCCGGCATGCGGCGTCCGGATGACTACGGATCTGGAGCTTGCTTTAGTTGAGAGTAAACCTCAGGTATTGGTCGATTTTACTACCCCGGCGTCCGCTTATGACAACACTGCATTAGCGGTCAAGCACGGGGTAGCTCCGGTGGTCGGAACGACCGGATTTACTCCGGAGCAAATCGAGCTTCTGGACAAGCAGTGCAAAGATAAAGGCATCGGCGGATTGATAGCTCCGAACTTCTCGATCGGCGCCATTCTTATGATGAAGTTTGCAGCTCAGGCCGCGAAATACTTCCCTCATCTGGAGATCATCGAGTATCATGGGGATCAGAAGCTGGATGCCCCTTCCGGTACCGCGGTCAAAACCGCGGAGTTGATCGCAATGAACCGTGAGGAGCTTCGTCAAGGAAATCCGAAGGAAGAAGAAACGATCGAAGGCTCGCGGGGCGGTTACTACAACGGATTCCGTATTCACAGCGTCCGCCTGCCCGGCGTATTCGCGCAGCAGGAGGTGATCTTCGGCGGCTTCGGACAGACGCTGAAGATCCGGCATGATTCCTATGATCGCGCGGGTTATATGCCCGGCGTGAATCTGGCGGTTAAAAAGGTGCTGGAATATCAAGGCATGATCTACGGATTCGACCATTTTGTGGATTGACAGAGGGAGAGTTAAACATGTTGAATATTGCTTTTATTGCCCATGACCGTAAAAAAGAAGATATCGTTAATTTTGTAATTGCGTACGAGCATGTCTTTAAGGATAAGAAGCTGTACTCTACCGGGACAACGGGTCTGCGGATCATGGAAGCGACGGAGTTGAAAATTCATCGATTTCTGTCCGGTCCGCTCGGCGGCGATCAGCAAATCGGATCTTTGATCGCGCAGAACGAAATGGATCTCGTGATTTTCTTCCGTGATCCGTTGATGGCGCAGCCGCATGAGCCGGATATTACGGCATTACTGCGTCTTTGCGATGTTCATGGTATCCCGGTAGCAACGAACCTGGCGACGGCGGAGATTCTCGTAAGAGCGCTCGATCGCGGGGATTTCGCATGGCGGGAGCTGGTCGAGAATAATAAGCCGGGGCTGGGACAATGAGCGAGAACCTGGATATTCTTATTTTCGGCGCTCATGCCGACGATGCGGAGATCGGAATGGCAGGTACGATCGCCAAGCAGGTAGCCGCAGGATATAAGGTGGGCTTATGCGATTTGACCCAGGCGGAGATGTCATCCAACGGTACCGTGGAGCTTCGTAAGCAGGAAGCGTTGGCGGCGGCCGAGGTGCTCGGAGCTTCGCTCCGCATAAACCTGGGATTGCCGGACCGTGGATTGTCGGGAACACCCGAACAAATCGCGAAGGTGACCGAAGTAATCCGCATGTATGAACCTTCGGTAATTTTTGCCCCATATTGGGAGGATCGTCATCCCGATCATGTGGCTTGCAGCAAACTCGTGGAAGAAGCCGCGTTCAACGCCAAGCTCCGCCGCTATATGCCGGACAAGCCGGCGGTACCGGCTCCGGAGCTGTATTATTATTTCATCAACGACTGGAAAACCCCGGATTTACTGGTGGATGTAACGGATTGTTACCCCAGCAAGATAGAGGCACTCGGCTGCTACCGTTCGCAATTCGGACAGGCTTCCGCAGGAGAGGATGTGGCTCTTACTCCGCTGAATCAAGGTTACGTGGAGCGGGTTCAAGCCAGAGACTCCCTGCTAGGACAGCGCAAGCTGATTCCGTATGCGGAAGGTTTTGCTGTTAAAACACCGTATCTGGTTAATCTATTCGGGTCCGGCCGCTCATAAACTATACAGGATCAGAACTAATAAGGAGGCCCCCACCATATGGACCCATTTTTGAAAATAGGAATTACCTGCTATCCGTCGCTTGGCGGCTCGGGGGTAGTAGCGACCGAACTGGGTAAACAGCTGGCGGAAAAGGGACATGAGGTCCATTTTATTTCCCACAGCGTTCCTTTCCGGCTCGGCAGCTTTCACAAAAATATTAAATATCATGAGGTCGAGGTCAGCGATTATTACGTGTTCCGGTATCCTCCTTACGATTTGTCCCTGGCGACCAAAATGGCGCAGGTGGCGAAAGAGCAGGAGCTGGATGTGCTGCATGTCCATTATGCCGTTCCTCATGCGGTATGTGCTTTTCTGGCGAAGCAGATGGTCGGGGACAAACTGAAGGTTGTCACGACGCTGCACGGGACGGATATCACGGTTCTGGCTCAGGACGAGTCTCTTAAGGATTTGATTCGTCTTGCGATTAACGAAAGTGATGCCGTAACCTCGGTCTCCCTGGATTTGATGCGGGAAACTCGTGAAGTACTGGATATTACGCGGGATATCGATTTGACTTACAACTTTGTGGACGGAAGAGAATACTATCCGCGGAGTACCTGCGAATGCCGCCGCGATTTTGCCGATCCGGAAGAGAAAGTGCTGATGCATATTTCCAACTTCAGACCGGTGAAGCGCGTAAGCGACGTCGTTGACGTCTTTAATTTGGTCAATCAACAAATTCCATCCCGGTTGCTGTTTGTCGGAGAAGGACCGGATTTACCTAAGGTACAGTGGAAAATCAAAGAGATGGGACTCAGCGACAAAGTCCATTTCCTTGGCAAGCAGGACGACATCGCCCAAGTGATCTCGATGGCCGATGTGCTTCTGCTACCTTCGGAAAAGGAAAGCTTTGGTCTCGTGGCCTTGGAAGCTATGGCCTGCGGCGTGCCGACCGTCGGATCGATAGCAGGCGGAATTCCGGAGCTTGTGGCTCACGGGGAGACCGGATTTTTGGCGCCGATCGGAGATGTTCGCCAAATGGCCGACTACTGCATTTCCTTGTTAAGTCAGCCGGAGCTGGCAGCACGGGTCCGTGAAGCGTGTTTGAAGCGGGCGAAGTCCGAGTTCAGCAGCGATATTATTACAGCCGCCTATGAATCGATTTATTACCGCGTGTTGGACCGTAAGCTGCCGCAAATTAAGCCGGCCTGCGGTTAAACGGCAAGTTGGAGGTTTATGGATCATGAGCCTATGGAAGATGGCAGACCCCCTGATGCGACATCAGGGGGAAAAGGTGCTTGCGCGCCTGCTGGAAAACGGGTACCAGGCCTATTTCGTCGGCGGCTGTGTCCGCGATGAAATTATGGGACGACCCGTCCATGATATGGATATAGCAACTTCGGCTAAGCCTGAAGATGTGATAAGGCTGTTCGATCACACCATTCCGACGGGACTCCAGCATGGGACGGTTACTGTGGTATCTGGTGATCATGTCTTTGAGGTAACCACGTTTCGTAAAGAGTCGGAATATGAAGATCACCGTCATCCCTCTAGCGTGGAATTCGTAGAGAGGCTCACCGAGGATTTGCAGCGGCGCGACTTTACGATGAATGCGATAGCCGGAGACGGGGAAGGCAGGCTTACCGATCCTTTCGGCGGGCGCGAAGATATTGAAGCCGGCCTGATTCGCTGCGTGGGCGATGCTTCGGAGAGGTTTGACGAAGACGCCCTGCGCATGATGCGAGCTGTCCGCTTCGCATCCGTATTCGCGTTCCGTCCGGTGAAAAGCCTATGGTCGGCGATGCGCGCCGGCAGATCGAAAATCGCCTTCATCGCCATGGAACGAATTCGAACCGAGCTGGAAAAGATCGTGCTGGGCCCGTATCCGGTGCGGGGACTGGCCATGCTTCAGCGCAGCGGATTGCTCAAATATGTGAAGGCACCGGTGCCCCAAGCGGCCCTGATTCCTTTTTCGAAGACGGAGGAGCGCTCGTCATGGATTGCTGCCTTGGAACGATGTTCGCCGGACCGGCCTGAAATACGATGGTCTCTACTGCTGCAAGCACTTGATGTAACTGGGGATGAGTCTGCAATCTTGATGAAAGAATGGACATTCTCCAATGCAGCGGCGCAAATGGCTGCCGCACTCGTCCGGTTTGACGAGCTCTGGAGTACCGTGAAATTGTCCGGGATGGAAGAGCGGCTCAAGCGGCAAAGCTGGATAGAGCTGCAGTTGGCATTCGGAAAAGCGGTTGCCGCCAATTGGCTGCTTCGTCAGGAGACTCTGCTGGGAGTCCTTAGTTCGGACCCTACCACTCATGAGAGACTCAGTCTACTGGAGCAAGAGGAAGCGAAGTGGCATGAGGAAGTCGTTATCCATACGCTACAGGAGTTGGCCGTGACCGGCGGGGATGTGATGCAACATCTCGGCAAGCGGGGTGGTCCGTGGTTAGGGGAATTAATGAACCGCTTGCTGCTCGGGGCCGCTGCCGGGGACTGGGCAAACGAACGGGAAACTCTGCTGGAACATGCGAAAGTTGTGGTGAATGATAATGGAACATCTTAGATTGCTGGACATTCTGCGCGAACACCGCGGAGCGTATATATCGGGCGAGGAGATCAGCCGGCGCCTCTCAATCAGCCGAACTGCAGTATGGAAGCAGATCAATAAGCTTCGGGAGGAAGGCTATGAATTCGAAGCGGTGTCCCGTAAAGGGTACCGTCTTGTTTTTGCACCGGACAAGCTAGAGGAAGGCGATGTGTTGGAAGGACTCCAAACAAAATCTTTCGGCAGACATTTGAACCTGATGGAAGTAACGTCGTCGACGCAGGAGGCAGCAAGGCTGCTTGCGGAAGAGGGCGCACCCGAAGGAACATTGGTCATCGCCGAGGAGCAAACCGGGGGCCGCGGCCGCCAAGGGAAGAGATGGTATTCTCCAGCCCGTAAAGGGATATGGATGAGCTTGCTCCTGCGACCGCAGCGTCCCTTGTCATTTGCGCCGCAGCTCACCCTGTTGACCGCTGTGGCGGTGTGCCGGGCGATTAGAAAAGTTACCGGGGTGGATGCGGGAATCAAATGGCCGAACGATTTGCTGGTTCAAGGCAAAAAAATATGCGGGATCTTGATCGAATCCGTCGGCGAAGATGAGCGGATCAAATATTGCATCGCCGGTATCGGGATCGATGTCAATGTAGAGCTGGAAGAACTGCCTACCGAACTTCATACAGTCGCTACCTCGCTCAAGATTGAGAGCGGCCAAACTCAAAGCCGTGCAACCTTGATTTCGGCCGTAATGAATGAGTTGGAGCAGCTCTACAATCTCTATGAAGAGGAAGGCTTCGCACCTATCAGGCATTTATGGGAAGCCTTATCGGTGACGTTAGGCAAGCGCGTGACCGTGAAGACCCCACGCGGCGAGACCGAGGGGACGGCCGAGGCTTTAGACGAGACCGGCGCGCTGGTTCTGCTGGACGATACAGGCAATATCATCACGATTTTCTCAGGAGATGTACAACTTGCATGATGAAAAATGCAAAACATTTTGTTATACTGTCCTCAAGAGGCGATATCGGTATTCGAATTGCACTCTTGAGGGCACAATATAGCTTATTTTGAGTTGATGAGATTTCCACGGTGACGTTGGATTCTGCTCTGAGCCGAAGAGGACCGAGACAGAAAGAACGAGCGACAGTGACTCTTCTTTGGATTTCGGACCTTTTTAGTGCCTAAACTAAAAGGTTTTTTTGGCGTGTCCGCGAACGAAACGCTCACGACCGGAAAGCCGGAGGAGATGGAGAAACAATGGCTGTTAAACATCCACTGAACATTGTAAAGATGAAAAAAATGAAGCAGGAAGGCAATCCGATTACGATGATTACCGCCTATGACTATCCTTCCGCCAAGCTGGCGGAAGAGGCGGGCATCGACGTGTTGCTGGTCGGCGATTCGCTCGGGAACGTGGTGCTCGGATATGATTCCACCATACCGGTAACGACCGACGATATCGTATACCATACCCGGGCGGTTGCCCGCGGAGCGCAGCATACCTTTATCGTAGCCGACCTGCCTTTTATGACATATCACGGAAGTATTGATGAAACTCTGAAGACCGTGCGGCGGATCATGCAGGAGGGCGGCGCCCATGCCGTGAAGATGGAGGGCGGCCCCGAAATTGCCCCTGCGGTTCGAAGAATTGTTGAGGCCGGTGTCCCTGTACTAGGCCATATCGGGTTGACGCCTCAGTCCGTCAACCAGATCGGGGGTTATCGCATACAGGGTAAGGATGAGCGCGATGCCCGGCGATTGCTGGAGGAAGCAAAGGCGTTGGAGAGCGCCGGAGTGTTCGGCATCGTTCTGGAACTGGTGACAGAAGAAGTAGCCGCAGCAATTACGGAGCAGATTTCCGTTCCGACGATCGGCATCGGTGCCGGCCGGAAGGTTGACGGTCAAGTGCTGGTATTTCATGATGTACTGAAATACGGCTCGGATTACCGGGAGAAGCGGTTCGTCAAAACTTACGCCGATATCGGTGCCGAGATTCGCACTGGCATATCACAATATGTAAGTGAAGTGAAGGGCAAAGCGTTTCCGGAAGAAAAACACGGGTTTGCCGCCGAAGACGGTGTGATCGAGCAATTATACGGCAAAGGGAAGGTGGAGTCCCGGTCATGAAAGTGTTTAGAGAGATCAGGGAACTAAAGGAATACTTAAAGATCGAGCGGATTAAAGCCGCTAAAGATAGAAAATTTCCCAAAACGGGACTTGTTCCTACGATGGGATTTCTGCATGAGGGCCATGCGAGCTTGCTGCAGCGGGCACGTCAGGATAACGAAATCGTCGTTCTTAGCATTTTTGTGAATCCGATCCAGTTCGGACCGAATGAGGATTTCGACCGCTATCCTCGCGATGAAGACAAGGATCTGGCGCTGGCTGAACGCGAAGGCGTGGACGCCGTGTTCCTGCCAAGCGTGGAAGAAATGTATCCCCATCCTACGGCGACAAAGATCAAGGTGGAGGGATTGACGGAGCGGTTGTGTGGAGCTTCACGCCCGGGACATTTTGACGGAGTGACGACTGTCGTGGGCAAACTGCTTCATATTGTTCAGCCTACTAACGCATATTTCGGACAAAAGGACGCACAACAGGCGGCGGTGATCGCGCAAATGGTTCAGGATCTCAATTTCGATGTCGAGATCATACCTTGTCCAATTATCCGCGAGAGCGACGGCGTCGCGTTAAGCTCGCGTAACGTGTATTTGAGCGCTGAGCAGCGGGAAGCAGCCAAGGTGTTATCCAGAAGCCTGCAGAAGCTGCAGTCCGGCGTGGAGGCCGGTGAGAGCATTACTGCGGGGGAAGCACTCAAGGCATTGACGGAGGCGATTCAGGCCGAGCCACAGGCGGTAATCGATTATGTGGAGATTGTCCATTATCCGCGCTTGAATCCTGTTGAGGAGTCGACAATTCTCAAGGATGCGGAAGAACCGGTCCTCGTTGCGCTGGCCGTAAAATTCGGAACGACGCGCTTAATCGATAACGTAATTTTGATGAAGAAGGGAGAGGCGCTGCATGTATAGAACGATGATGAAATCGAAAATTCACCGCGCTACCGTAACGGAGGCGAATTTAAATTATATCGGCAGCATTACGATCGACGAGAGCTTGATGGAATCGGCCGATCTGCTTGAAAACGAAAAGGTGCAAATCGTCAACAACAACAATGGTGCCCGGCTGGAAACCTATGTTATTCCGGGACCGCGCGGAAGCGGGGTCATTTGCTTGAACGGAGCCGCTGCACGGCTGGTGCAACCCGGCGATCAGGTCATTATTATCTCCTATGCACAAATGTCGCCTGAAGAGCTGAGAAGCCACAAGCCTACGGTCGTGTTCGTGGACGAGAATAACTTTCCGGTCGAAACCGGGAGCCAGGAGCTGCACGCGACGGTACGCTAACCCCTTCGTATGCAATTAATGCCTCCGGGAATGAAAAGCCCGCCAAAGACAAAAAATGAACGTAAGGCTCAAGCTGCTTTCATTTTCGTTAAAGGTGGGATGCGAATGATGTTTCAGCATGTATTTGCGGAAATGAATGACATGTTGGATGAAATCGTGACCTTATACCCTGTTGCCCAAGGCGACCAGAAGCAAGAACTGGCTAAGAAATGGCATTTGCTCAAGCATATGAGTGACGGCATTATTGAGGAATGGCTTAATTTTGAAGAGAAAATGGGCGATTTCCACCAGAGCTGGGCAAGTCCGGACAGCGGAAAAAGCGCCCAGCTTCCCGAAATGAATTGCGCTGCTTTTATTAAAGGACAAGGGTATTATAAACTTTTAATGTTTTCCCAGGCATTGCCTCAGTTTGAGATTTCTTTGGAAACCTATCCAGAAAGCACGGTGGTTCGAACCTATTTGGCGATGTGCCATATGCATCTGGAACAGTTTGGAGAAGCGGTTGCTCATTTCTGGAAAGTGCTGGAGGGTTCCGGTAGTAAACGACTTCGTTCGATTATTTATAACGCGCTCGGCTGCATTGAAGCCCGGCAAGGCGTGCGCACGAAAGCGAAGGAATATTTTACTTTGGCCCATTATCATGATCCTTCGCTGCCCGAGCCTTTGGCCAATCTGGAAGCCTGTATGAAGAGCTCCGGGAAGCTCCAGTACGGAAACGAATTGACGTCGCTGCTGTAATGTAATCCGGTCACCTGAGTTACAAAAGCCATGATTCAGAAGAGCGGTGCATGTCCCCTTTCAATGGGGGAGCATCGCTCTTTATTGTGTCCGCATTGCCGGGGATACCGTCTACACCGGAATTTTCAAAACGGCTTACTTCTGTTATGCTGTAAAAGAGACTGGAACGAAAGGGACTTTGGAACTCATGAAATATGCCGTACTCGATTTTGAAACGACGGGGAACCAGTCCTCTGATGAAATTATTCAAGCAGGGCTTGCCATTATAGATGAAGATTTGAAAGTATCCCGGGTCTATAGTTCCTATGTGAAGCCGGGAATACCCATACCTCCCTTTATTACGGGACTTACGGGAATTTCGGAAGACGATGTCAAGGATGCGCCGGATCTGGACGAAGTCATGATGGAAATGGTGCCGTTACTTGACGACGCCGTTCTTGTGGGACATAACGTCGCTTTTGATTTTAATTATTTACAGAGTGCACTCGATAAAACCGGGTATCTGCCTTTTACGGGACGCATTCTCGATACGATGGATTTTTTGAAAATATTTTTCCCTTCGTTGACCACTTATCAGTTGGGAATGGTCGCATCCGAGTTTGGGGTAGAGCATGACCGGCCCCACCAGGCGGATAGCGATGCTTTGGCGACCGCGCTCATTTTCTTGAAATGTCTCGAGGAACTGGCCGATTTGCCGCTGATTGTCTTGCAAAGGTTGTCAGACCTTTTTGCCGGAGAAGACAGCGATCTGGGCTGGTTTTTTGATGCCATGCTTCAAGAAAAAGAACGGGAGGCCGATCAAAGCCCTGACGGTTATACGTATTACCGGCAGTTTGCGCTGCAGGTGGAGGACTGGATGGACATCGAGCCTGCCAGAAACTCCATGCTTGGCAATCCGCTTCGCGATGTGTCCTTTGAGCAATTCATGGAGCAGGTCCGGGAGAAGCTGCGCGCCAAGCTGCCCGATTATGAGGAGCGCGAAGCACAGAACCTGATGCTGAACGAGGTGACCCGGGCTTTTGACGAAGATAAGCACTTGCTGATCGAGGCGGGGACCGGAACGGGTAAATCGCTCGGATATTTGCTGCCGGCTATTTACCACAGCGTGAAGAATGATGAGAAGGTAATGGTCAGCACGCATACGATCAACCTCCAGGAGCAGCTGAGGGAAAGGGATGTGCCCCTGTTGACGGAGGTCGTGCCTTTTCCGTTCAGCGCAGCTGTATTCAAGGGAAGACAGCATTATTTGTGTTTGCGCAAATTTGAACATAAAATTAATAGAAGAGACTTTGCGACACCTAAAGAAGAGGTGATGACGGCCGCCCAGATGATCGTATGGCTGGCCCATACGGAGACGGGCGACGACGAGGAGCTGAACCTTGGAAACCGCGGTGGAGATTTTTGGGAAACGGTGGCGAGTGAATCGGACTCGTGCCTTGGCCGCTCTTGCCCGTGGTTCCGCAAATGTTACTATCACAAGGCCAAGCATGAAGCGGGTGTTGCCGATGTGGTCATTACGAACCATTCCAAGCTGTTCACCGATATTCAAGCCGGCCACCAGTTGCTGCCTGGATACGAACGTCTGGTAATTGACGAAGCGCATCATTTGGAAGAAGTGGCAGGCAAGCATTTGGGACTTCAAATGAAGTATTTTACCGTTGTCCATACGCTCACCCGGCTGTTTAAGGATAGTAAAACCGGGCAATTCCCGAACCTGCGCAGTATGCTGCAGCAATCGGGAAGTGAGAAATCCGCGGAATGGTGTTCGGTTATTGACGGATTGTATCCGACCCTTGTGGATGTGAAGGAGAACTGGGATCGGCTGGCCGAGCTGATGTTTACGCTGATGCCTGAACGCAGCGATGCAGCGCCAGGGGATCCTGGACAGTTTGTGCTGCGCTTGCTGCCGCAAAAGAAACCGAAGGCGTGGGATACGCTTGCCGCGCTGGAGAATCAAATTTTTGTGGCTATGGGCGACGTTCTCCGCAAAGGCGAGCGGATGATCAACGAGCTTAAGGAAGACGACCATGATTACGGCTATGAGAGCCTGATCACCGATATTAGCGGACTCTTGAAGGATCTCGGAACCGAACGCGAAGCGCTGCGATTTTTTATTAAGCTGGAGGACGAGAATACGGTATACTGGATTGAAGGAAACGGCAATTATCGTAGCCGGTCCCTGCAAATTTTCGCGGTTCCGATCGACGTGAGCGCGCAATTGAAGGGTTATTTCTTCGACAAAAAGAAAAGTGTAGTCATGACTTCGGCTACGTTGTCGGTCGACAAATCGTTCCAGTATATGATAGATCAGCTTGGATTAACCGAAGCCGCGGCGGAGGACAGACTGATTACTTCGATGCTGCCTTCCCCGTTCAATTACCGGGAACAGGCGCTGCTGGTCATTCCGCGGGACTTTCCGAGCGTAAAGGGAAGTGTAGGGGACGATCATTTCGTGGCTACCCTGGTTCAGTCCCTCGCCGACACAGCGGTGGTAACGAAGGGCCGTATGATGGTCCTGTTTACTTCGTACCGGATGCTGAGGCAGGTATATGATCCTTTGAAGGAGTTGCTGGCCGGACAAGGAATTACCGTGATCGGGCAGGGAATGGATAGCGGAAGCCGGACCAAGCTGACCCGTCGCTTCCAGGGACAACATGCTTCGGTGCTGCTCGGAACGAGCAGCTTCTGGGAAGGCGTGGACATTCCGGGGGAAGCTTTGACGAGTCTCGCTATCGTCCGTCTGCCTTTTCAGCCGCCCAACCACCCGCTTGTGGAGGCAAAGAGCGAACGACTGCAGCAGCAGAAGAAGAACCCGTTCATGAAGCTGTCCGTTCCGCAAGCCGTCATTCGGTTCAAGCAGGGCTTCGGACGTCTGGTCCGGTCCTCGCAGGACCGCGGGATCGTGGTTGTTTACGATACACGCATCTTGGAATCTTACTACGGGAAATACTTTTTATATTCTTTGCCCGGACCGAAAATGGAGCATATGCCGCTCGGGCAGATGATTCCGCGAATTTCGGAATGGCTGAACGCAGAGGAACAATAAACGTTCTTCAAATCGCGCCTATTAGGGGGATAACCAAATGAAATCGGAAAAAATTTCTGACGCCGTAGTACGCAGATTGCCGGTGTATTTACGTTTTCTTAATGAACTGAGCCGCCGGGAGGTCCCGACGGTTTCTTCCCAGGAGCTCGGACAAAAGCTGGATCTCAATCCGGCGCAAATCCGTAAAGACCTGGCTTATTTCGGCGACTTTGGCCGAAAGGGGATCGGATATGACGTTTCCTATCTGATCGAGAAAATCCGCCAGATTCTGAACCTGGACCAGCAGATCAACGTGGCTTTGATCGGAGCCGGTAATCTCGGACAAGCATTGTCGAATTACAACGCTTATTTGAAGGACAATATGAAAATCGTCGCCGTATTCGACGCATCCCCTGGTAAAATCGGTACCCAGATCAACAATATCACGATTCAACCGATCGAAGATCTGGTGGATACGGTAAGAGGCAACCAGATCCGGATCGGAATTATTACGGTTCCCGCAGCGGAAGCCCAGCGAGTAGCTGACCAGCTTGTGGCCGCTGGAATTGGGGCTATCTTGAATTTTGCGCCCACGATCCTTAAGGTACCTTCTGAGGTGCGGGTGCATGCGGCCGATTTCACAACCGACTTGATGAGTCTTGCTTATTATTTGAACGGAGGAAAGGAACATTCGGAACATGAATCGGAAATGGTTGATTAAAGACGGAACCTTCGCCGTGCCGGACCGGGAGAAGCCGGTCATTCGCGGATATATGCTGGTAGAAGGCAGCACGATTACTTATATAGGCGAACAGCGCCCGGAAGAAGGCGTGGAGGGCGCCGAAACCTTCGACGGTAAAGGCCTGCTCTTCTTGCCGGGACTCGTCAATACCCATGGTCATGCCGCCATGTCTTTGCTTCGCGGTTATGGGGATGACATGGTGCTTCAAACCTGGCTGCAGGAAAAAATGTGGCCGATGGAAGCTAAATTTACCGGGGAGGATGTCTACCGCGGCACAGCATTGTCCGTTCTGGAAATGCTGAAAGACGGAACAACGACCTTCCTGGATATGTACGATCACATGGACCAAGTGGCTTCCGTTGTCGAGCAATCGGGGATCCGGGCGGTACTGACGCGCGGAGTCATCGGGCTATGCCCGCCTGACGTTCAGCAGCACAAGCTGGATGAGGCGGTGGCTTTTGCCCGTAATTGGCATGGTAAAGCGGACGGGCGGATTACGACGATGATGTCGCCGCACTCGCCTTATACCTGTCCGCCGGATTATATCGAGAAGATCGTTCAGGCGGCACATGACCTGAATCTGCCGCTGCATACGCATATGTCGGAAACACGGGCCGAGGTCGAGCAGAACGTAGCGGATTACGGATTGCGTCCGGTTCAGCATTTGCTGAACCTGGGATTGTTCAGCCGTCCGGCACTTTTGGCACATGCCGTGCATTTGACGGATGAGGAGATCGAAATTTTGGCGGCGCACAATGTGGCCGTTTCCCATAACCCGGGCAGCAATCTCAAACTGGCAAGCGGAGTTGCCCGCGTACCGGACCTGCTTAAAGCGGGCGTAACCGTATCCCTGGGCACAGACGGACCAGCTAGCAATAATAACCTAGATATGTTCGAGGAAATCCGCCTGGCAGCTCTTATTCACAAAGGAGTCTCGGGCGACCCGACCGCAGTTCCGGCTGCGGAAGCGCTCAGAATGGGTACGGAATACGGAGCGAAATCGCTCTTCCTTCAAGATACGGGCAGACTGGCCGCGGGCATGAAGGCGGACTTCATCGCGCTGAATACGGAGCAAGCCCATTTCTTGCCGCGGACGGATTATATTTCCCATGCCGTTTACTCGGCGGGTTCGAAGGATGTCGAGCATGTTTGGGTGAACGGTAAGCAGGTAGTTAAGCACGGAGCTTGTCTGACACTTGACGAGGAGAAGGTCCGGTTTGAAGCCCAGGCTGCCTTTGAGGGCCTGTTAGGCCGATAACATGCCGCAGGGTATGAAAGAGAAACCGGAATAAGCCGGCATCGGGGAAAGGAAGAGTAGGTTGAAGAACAGAACCAAATGGATCCTGCTCTCCATTGTGATTTTGGTGCTGGTGCTCATTGGCCTTCACCGCTTTTATCTGTATGTCCACGAGGATATATGGCAAGGAGAGAATGAAGCCGTTCAACGGGCCAGACAGGAAACCGGACTGACGGAAGCCGAAAAAGTGTGGAAATCGGTCTGGGACAAAGTATGCTGGGTAGTGGAAGGCAAGGATGCAGACGGACAAGAGATCATGGTCTGGCTGCCGGAGGGCGGGCAGGCTGAAGTAAAGCCGCTGTCCGAGGGCGTATCGGAAAGCCAAGTCCGTACAATCATACATGATCAATATCCCGGTATTGAAGTCGTGCGGCTTATGCCGGGTATCTACAACAATGAATTGGTTTGGCAGCTTTTTTATAAGGAAAAGGCGCATCATTATTACCGTTTTTTCCGGTTTAGCGACGGCCAGGCGTTGGAAGAGGTATTCACATTGCCGAACCGGTAAATGTTGCATAAGAAATAATAACAGCCTTGCGCTGAATTCATGGACCTGTCAAGCGGTCCGTGCTTCAGTTCAAGGCTGTTTTTTATAGGTTGTTCTAAAAGTCATCTTTCCAAGACGAAGGGGATCATGAAGCGGATTCGACGTCGAATCTTGAATTCAGCCGGGCCTTCCGTTGCTCACGTACCCCATGAGCAAATGCTTACGAAGTCGTTTTCTACGAAAACGTTTAGCTCCGCTACTCAGTCCCTAACTTCATCCGACCTAAAGCGTTTTGCAAAAACGCACTTCGAGAGTATACGCTTCGGTCCTGCAAACCTGACTTTTTGAACATGCACTTTTATAAAAATTTTAAATATATTCACAACTTTATTCGAAAATGTATATACGATGTGATATACTCATATTTGTAAGTTTGATATATATACTAATGTGGTTTGAATGTATTATTTGATATATGAATTTAATATTACATCAAGGGGGATTATGCCGTGAAATTGCGCGTTGGACCAATTATCGCGAGCGTGGCTGTTTCCGCGACTCTATTATTCGGAGGATGGTTTGCCTATAAGCAATGGGCTGTCGAGAGCCCGTTTGAAAATAAATTGAATCAATACGAGGGTGTGAAGAGCGTTCAAACAGATATTACCCAGAAACAGGCCCTGGTGAAACTTAATTTAGAACCGGGAACCGATTTTGGCAGTCTGGTGAAGCAAATTCAGAATGACGGCCGCAAGTGGATCGGAAATCGGGAGTTGAAGCTGGAAGTGCAAGATAACGCATCTCAGGAGCTTAACGATTTGTGGGAAGAGGCGTTGTTCCCGATCGCGCAGGCGATGGAAAATAAAGAGTATACCGGTATTACCAACACTCTGGATAAATTGCGGGAAAAAGACAGCAACTTGTCAGCCAAGGCTGAAATGGACGATCGGAACGTCTATATTACGCTGAGTGATGGACAAGCGAGCAAATTTATTATTTTACCTCGCGTATCGCAGAATATGGGGGTGTGGCCGAATGCGTAAGTGGATGCTGGAGCTGGCGGCCGGGTTTGTACCCGTCCTGTTCATTTTCCTCGCTTTTATCGGATATAATGTCATTCCGCTGCTTGTCGGCATAGTTATGCTGGGGGCATTGTTCGCGGCGGTCAAGATGCGCGGCGGCATCGTTGCCACGGCTTCCCAGGAACGTAAACGCAAAAAAATCGGCTCGTCCAATTTGACTTTCGACGAAATCGGCGGGCAAGACAGCGCCAAGCAGGAATTGCGCGAAGCGCTTGATTTTATGGTTCGGCATGAAGAAATCAAAAAATTCGGCATTCGGCCGATCAAAGGGATTTTGCTGACGGGGCCTCCGGGAACCGGTAAAACTCTGATGGCCAAGGCTGCGGCTCAGTATACAAATGCCGTGTTCGTTGCGGCATCGGGTAGTGAATTCGTAGAGATGTATGTAGGGGTCGGCGCCAGCCGGATCCGAGACTTGTTCAAAGATGCGCGCACTCGCGCGGCTAAGGAAAATAAAGAGAACGCCGTCATTTTTATCGACGAAATCGATGTGATCGGCGGCAAGCGGGAAGGCGGCCAACAGCGCGAGTATGATCAAACGCTGAATCAGCTGTTGACCGAGATGGACGGTATTTATACGTCCGAAACACCGCGTATCCTGCTGATTGCGGCAACCAACCGTAAAGAGATGCTGGACAGCGCTCTGCTGCGTCCAGGCCGGTTCGACCGCCATATTCAGGTCGATCTGCCCGACAAGAAGGGACGCCGTCACATCCTTGAGCTGCATGCTAAGAACAAACCGATTGCGTCCGACGTCAATCTGGAGAAGGTTGCCGAGGAATCGTACGGATTCTCCGGCGCCCAGCTCGAGAGCGTCATGAATGAAGCGGCGATTTACGCTATGCGTGATGAGAGTAGCGTGATTGACCAGCGTCATCTTTCGATGGCGATCGATAAGGTCATGATGGGTGAGAAGACGGACCGTCAATCGACGGAAGAAGAAAAACGCCGGGTTGCGGTTCATGAACTGGGACATGCCGTAGCGGCCGAAGTCGTGGCACCGGGCAGTGTGAACCAGGTAGCGCTTAGCCCTCGCGGCAGAGCACTCGGTTATGTAAGACATAATCCGCAGGAAGAGAAATACCTGTATACGAAGCAGTATCTTGAAGGTCAGATCATGATCGCCCTCGCTGGAGCGGCGGCGGAAGAAATCTATTACGGCGGCCGGAGCACCGGCTCGAGCAATGATTTCGAGCAGGCGCTGAACCTGGTGCAGACGATGATGACTTCCGGCCTTACTTCACTCGGGATCATCCATATGGATATGGTCACCAAGGAAGTGCTGATGAACGAGAATTCCAAAATTCTGGACGACCTCGCAGCACGGACAAAACAGCTTTTGGTCGACAATTCAGCTGTGTTCGATCAATCGTTGGAAATCCTTCTAAGAGAAGAACGTCTCTCCGGAGACCAATTCCGTTGTCAATTTCGTGACAGCTTAACTTTACCGGCATAATTCTTTATGCCGGTTATTTTTTTTTACTTTTCGGCCGTGCTAAGATATTATTATATGTTGGGTATAAAATGATGTATTATTCGACATCAGGGGTACAATATTATGGAGAGACCATGAAAGGATGGAGCGAGAGGACCATGAACTTCAAAAAAATAGGTGTCATTGGTGGCGGCACGATGGGCCAAGGGATCAGCGAAATGCTGGCAGCCAAAGGACTCGATGTGCTACTCGTTGAAGAAACGACCGAAAAATTAAACCATGCGTATAGCATGATAGAAACGAGTCTGGACAAGCAGCTTGAGAAATGGGCGATTACCAAGGCCGAGAAAAAGCTGATCTTGAACAAAATTCATAAAGTTACTCATTTTGCCGAACTCGGAACCTGCGATATGGTGATCGAGACCATTTCGGAGGATTTGAATGCCAAGAAAGAGGTATTCAAACAGCTGGACCAAGTTTGCCCGAGCAACATTATTCTGGCGAGCAACACATCGACGCTTAGTTTGACCGAAATCGCCGGTTCGACAATGTATCCGGAGCGCGTGATCGGCATGCACTTTATTTATCCCGTTGCTAAAATTAATCTGGTTGAAATTATCCGCGGGCTCAAAACATCCGAATCCACATTTGAAGAAACGAAACGATTTGTGGATGAAGTTGTCGATAAACACGGAATCATGGTATATGAATCGCCGGGCTTCGTAACGTCCCGGATTATTTGTCTGATGATCAACGAAGCGTTGCATGTTCTGGGCGAGGGCGTTGCTACTGCCGAGGATATCGACGACGCGATGCGCATCGGGTACCAGTTCCAATACGGACCGCTTGAGATGGCCGACCGTTTCGGTCTGGACTCCGTCCTGGCAGCTCTGGAACGCATGTTCCGCGAATTCGGGGAACTGAAGTACCGTCCTTCTTATGTGTTGAAGAAAATGGTTCGCGCGGGCTCCCTCGGGGTTAAGACGGGCGAAGGATTTTTCAAATACGACAAGGATGGTGACCGGATATGAAAGTTCTAGTAATTAACGCGGGAAGCTCTTCCCTTAAATATCAGCTTTATGATATGACCGACGAATCCGTATTGGCCAAAGGTCTGGTGGAGCGGATCGGCATGGACTCCTCCATCCTGACGCATAAGCCGACAGGGAAGGAAGAGGTTACGGAAGTCAGCGACATTCTGGAGCATACGACGGCGATCCGTAAGGTGCTTGAGAAACTGGTCGATAAAGAGCACGGCGTGCTTGCCTCGATCGAAGAAATCGATGCTGTTGGACACCGCGTTGTTCACGGCGGCGAAGCGTTTAAAGGTTCTGCCCTGATTACCGGCGAAGCGAAATCCGAAATCCGCCGTTTGTTCGACCTGGCTCCGCTTCATAACCCGGCTTGTATGATGGGGATTCAAGCGGCTGAAGCGAACCTGCCGAACGTACCGCAAACCGTAGTATTCGATACAGCGTTCCATCAAACGATGCCTGAGAAGGCTTATTTGTATGCTATCCCGAAAGTGCTGTACAAGAAACATAAAGTCCGCCGTTATGGTTTCCATGGCACTTCGCATGAATACGTAAGCAAGACAGCCGCGGAATTTTTAGAGCGCAAGATTGAGGATTTGAAAATCATTACTTGTCATATCGGTAATGGTGCCAGTTTGACCGCCGTCATGGACGGCGTATCCGTGGACACTTCTATGGGGATGACTCCGCTGGAAGGGTTGATCATGGGTACGAGAAGCGGTGATCTGGATCCGGCGATTGTTCCTTTTGTCATGAATAAGGAAGAGCTTACGATTAACGAAGTAAACTCCATGCTGAACAAGCACAGCGGACTCTTGGCGATTTCGGGATCCAGCAGTGATATGCGTGATATTACCGACGGCATGGCAGAGGGCGAACCGAATGCGACGCTGGCGTTTGAAATGTATGAATACCGCCTTCGCAAATACATCGGCTCTTATGCAGCGGCAATGAACGGCGTCGACGTCATTGTATTTACGGCCGGCGTAGGCGAAAACTCGGCGATCGTACGGGAAAAGGTTTGCGAAAACCTGACTTATCTCGGCGTTGAGATCGATAAAGAATTGAACAAAATCCGCTCGGGAGACCCGCGCAGAATTTCCACACCGAATTCCAAGGTGGAAGTGTTGGTTGTTCCGACGAACGAAGAGCTCGTGATCGCCCGCGATACGTTGCGCATCGTTCAAGAAATGAAGTAATCTGTAAGCAGGTAAGCAGATTTAATATTAGGGACCTTAGAGGAGAGATAGAAGCATGGCGATCAAAACTGTGATCCGTCAGGTGAACGAGCACGTCGGGCAAACCGTCGTGATCGGAAGTTGGTTGAACAACAAGCGTTCCAGTGGCAAAATCCAGTTTCTTCAGCTGCGGGACGGAACCGGGTATATCCAGGCGGTTGTCGTTAAGAGCGAAGTGTCCGAGGACACTTGGAATAATGCCAAGAGCCTGACCCAGGAATCATCGATGTACGTAACGGGCGTGATTCGTGAAGAACCGCGCAGCCAATCGGGATATGAAATGACCGTAACCGATTTGGAAATCATCCACTTGACTGAAAATTATCCGATTACTCCGAAGGAGCATGGCGTCGATTTCCTGATGGACCATCGTCATTTATGGCTTCGCTCGTCCAAGCAACGGGCGATCATGGTGATCCGTTCGGAAATTATCCGTGCGGTACAGGATTTCTTTGACAAGAACGGCTTTACCCTGGTGGATCCGCCGATTCTGACCCCGACTTCCGCAGAGGGTACAACAAACCTGTTCCATACTAAATATTTCGAAGAAGACGCCTATTTGACCCAAAGCGGTCAGTTGTATATGGAAGCTGCGGCGATGGCGCTCGGGAAGGTGTACTCTTTCGGCCCGACATTCCGTGCGGAAAAATCGAAAACGCGTCGCCACTTGATCGAGTTCTGGATGATCGAACCGGAAATGGCGTTTACGGATCATGAGGAAAGCCTGAAGGTACAGGAGCAATTTATTTCTCATGTCGTGCAATCGGTTCTGGCCAATTGCCGGACGGAGCTGGAAGCGGTGGGCCGCGATGTTTCCAAACTGGAAAACATTAAAGCGCCGTTCCCGCGTATCACGTATGATGAAGCGATTGAATATCTGCATACGCAGGACTTTGACATCCCTTGGGGTGAAGACTTCGGGGCTCCTCACGAAACGGCGATTGCCGAGCGCTATGACAAGCCGGTGTTCATCACCCATTATCCTGCCGGCATCAAGGCATTCTATATGAAACCGGACCCGAATCGTCCTGAAGTCGTGCTGTGTGCGGATATGATCGCCCCGGAAGGCTACGGCGAAATTATCGGCGGCTCGCAGCGGATCGATGATCCTGAGCTGATGGAGACCCGTTTCAAGGAACATAACCTGTCCATGGAAACCTATCAATGGTATATGGACCTGAGAAAATACGGTTCCGTGCCGCACTCCGGCTTCGGACTGGGATTGGAACGTACGGTAGCGTGGATTTGCGGACTGGACCATGTACGGGAAACTATACCGTTCCCTCGTACATTGTACCGCCTGTATCCATAAGAAAGGTGAGAATGCATAGGTATGACCGATAGCTGGAAAGTATGGGGCAAAGGGATCTCGTTCGGCCTGGAATCGGGCATAGTGAATGTTCCCTTTGCGCTACTGGCTCATTACCGGAATCTCCGATTAACCGATATGGAGGCCATGCTGCTCCTGCAATTGCTTGCGTTCCAGCAGGTTGAACGCAATGACTTTCCGACCATGGATCAACTGGAACGGCGGATGGGCACGAGTCCAGGCGAGCTTGCCCCGGTCATCCGCCGTTTGATGAAGGAGGGCTGGCTCAGTATCGACGAAGCCAGAGAAGAGTCGTCCGGAGTTCATTCGGAGTTTTACAATTTGTCGGGCATGTACGTCAAGCTTGGGCAGCATCTGGCTGAGGAGCGTTCCGCAGCGATTAATGAGCAGAAATTGGAGAAGGAATTATCAGGGTTGCAACGCGGCGAGCAGGAACGGAACCTGTTCGTTATTTTCGAGAAAGAGTTCGCCCGTCCGTTATCTCCGATGGAGTGCGAAACGATTTCCGGCTGGGTGGACCAGGACGGTTATCTGGAGGAATTGATTTTGTTGGCGCTAAAGGAAGCGGTCTTTGCCGGCAAAGTTCATTTTCGCTACATCGACCGCATTTTGCTGGAGTGGAGCCGCAACCGCGTTAAGACCGCGGAAGATGCGAGGGCCTACACGCAAAAGTTCCGTAACGGCGGTCGGTAAGTCTGTTGTTAGCGGCAGCGTGAAAATTCCGCAATGATGTTGAATCAGTAAATAGTTTATATGCAAAGACCTCCGAAGCAGGATTCGGAGGTCTTTGTTGTGTTTTTTAAACATTTATCCATGTTTCATTGGACAAAATCCAATGAACAACCGCCAAAAGACAGAGAAGCCCAAGCTTGATTGGAATTAAGCCAACCAATGCTGAGATTATAGAGGGAATTTGATGCGCAACACCGATTTCATTGGAAATTATCCAATATAGCATCCGAATCCCCTGTCATAAGGGAGAGCTTGTTGGAAATTATCCATCGAAGGTATGGGGGCAAGCGGGAGGGGACCGAAGTCCTTTAGGAATGAAACACACTTTTTACATGAAAGTTACAATAATATCATATAAATCAATCACGGATATGATATGTTAAAAATGTGCAAAGTTAGCATTCTATTAAGGGGGCTTGACCGTTGAAGGGTTGGATTATTTACAAGCATTTACCCCAGGATGTAAAACCCGAGACGTTTGAAATCAAACGTCTGGTTGAAGAGGCGGTGCGGCAGGAGATCGATATCCGCGTACTTGCGCCTGAGCAATTTGAACTGATCGTTACACGGGATGACCGCAAAAGCGTGATGGTCGACGGAGAGGTGTTGCAGCTTCCCGACTTCGTACTGCCGAGAATGGGAGCGGGCACGAATTATTTTGGACTAGCCCTGATCCGGCATCTGGAACGACTTGGTGTACGAACCTTCAACTCTTCCCAAAGTATCGATACGGTTAAGGACAAGCTGTATACCCAGCAAATTTTGGCGGAGCATAATCTGCCGGTTCCCAAAACGATGCTGATCCGCTCCAAGGTGGATGTCAATCTGGTAGAAAAGCACCTCGGATTTCCGGTGGTGGTAAAGACCATTTCCGGTTCCCAAGGCAGCGGAGTGTTTCTGGCGGAGAACAAATCGAACTTTATCGATCTTCTGGAGATGATCAACGCTTATAAGGAAAATGCCACGATGATCTTGCAGGAATTCGTAGAGTCCAGCCGGGGAACGGATTTACGCGTTATTACGATCGGTGGACGTGCGGTCGCCGCCATGAAGCGAAATTCCGGCAGCGATAGCTTCAAAGCGAACTATTCTCGCGGAGGCACGGTGGAGCCTTATGAAATCAATCCGGAAATAGAATGGCTGGCCCTTGAGACTTCCCGTCTACTGAACTTGGACATTGCAGGGATCGACTTACTGTTTGACGGAGACCATTATAAAATATGCGAGGCTAACTCTTCGCCGGGATTTGAAGGAATCGAGTCCTGCTGCAATGTGAATATCTCCGAGGAAATTTACAATTTTCTAAGAGTGAGACTGAATCGTTTCTAGTTTGAAAAAGAAAAACCATTCCCGGGAAAGAATAGTTTCTTTTGGGAATGGTTTTGTTGTGTGCGGGAATTGCAGTCTTTATTTGCTTTTGCTTCGTTCTATACATGGAGAGGGGCTTCTCCTGCTAGTCGAGTCTGTACGGAGGGGCTTATTTCTCGGGTATTTCAATTTGTCCATACCCGTAAGTCGTAAACCAATCCTGGATCGTGGCGAAGTCTTTGGAGAAGGACAAGCTTAGCAGCAGCATGATTCTCGCATGGGCGGCATTCAGATTGTCTCCGGCGATGATGCCTTTCCCGCTGGAATAGTTGCTGCCCGAACCCGTGCGCGTGGTCATTACAAAAATAACACCTTGCTCTATCGCTTTGGCACGTTCTTCACTCATGGCTTTCGAAATCCCGCCCGCCCCGGTTCCAGCGGTTACGATACCTTTAGCGCCATTGGCTACAAAACCGCTGATGGCACCTGGACCGGCATCCTGATAGGAATAAGCGATCTCCACCTTGGCTAGATCATTTTTGGTGATTTTGCTGAGATCAAATGGGGTGGACCATTCGCTGGCAGGTTTTAAAGCCCGGAAGGGAGCGCGGTAAACCCTGATATTATTTTCGTCGATATAACCGAGTGCTCCGACTTCCGGGGTAACGAAGGTGTCGGTACGGTATGAATTATTCTTGGTGACTTCGCGAGCTGCATGAAATTCATCGTTTAACATCAAAACGGTGCCGAAGTATTTGGTTTTACCGCTAGCTGCAAGTTTAATGGCGTTGTACAGGTTTGCCGGGGCATCGGTCCCGATAACGGTCCATGGGCGCATGGAGCCGGTGACCACAACAGGTTTAGGACTTCTTACCGTCAGATCCAGAAAATAAGCGATCTCCTCCATGGTATCGGTGCCGCTGGTAACTACGACGCCATCTTGCGTTTTCAATGCTTCATCGACTTTTAGTGACAACTCGTATAACTGTTGAATGGTATAAGCGCTGGAACCGGAATTTCCGAACTGATACGTACTTACTTCCGCTATTTTATCTTTATTAGGCAATGACTTAACCATATCTTCAATCAACAACGTGCCGGCCTTATAAGTAGTAAAGCTGGTTTCGTCCGTTGATTTGCCGGCCAGCGTCCCGCCTGTGGCGATGACTTGGACCTTTGGCATCTTTTTTTCGGCTTTTGTTATTTCGCCTCTGATAGAAACTTCGGCTGCGAAAGCCTTGGACAATGGGATACTCGGTAGTACCGCAGAAAATGCCAGTCCTGCGGCAAGAAGCATTTTGAAGCTTTGCGATTTCCATTTGTTCATTGGTTCAACCTCCACAATGTGTGTATTAGTCAGCCTTATGTAATAATAACTAACACGAAATAAGCTAACTGTGTTTGAATTGTATATTGATGTTAAGATTATTAACAAATCTAACATGTATGAAAGAAAGCGTTTAAATCTTATTAATGCTAATAAAATCGAGGTATTTCTCTATTTATTAAATAAACATGAATAGAAATTGAGGGTTTATGTGTTAGGAAATATAACGCGAGTTAATAATCTGCGATTGAGTTGAAATATTTTTTTGAAATTTTGCAGGGGTAAGCCCAATTGGTGTCGTCTATTCTATTGGAAGGAGGGGAGAGTTATTGGCGAGGAGTCTTTGATAGAAAAAATGAGGCAGGGCGACCGAGCCGCTTTTCGCGAATTCGTTAAACAATACGGAAATTTCGTTTTCCGTGCCGCGTATTCCGTTTTGCATGACGAGAAAGAGGCGGAAGACGCCGCGCAGGAAACGTTCCTTCAAGTTTATAAATCTCTCCCCGCTTACCGTTCTCAAGGAATTAAATCGTGGGTAACACGAATTGCAATCAACAAAGCGATTGATTTCAAACGGCGCAGAGACCGGCGGCGCGAAGAACAGTGGGATCCCGCCGATGTGGCTGAAAAGCTACCCGCGGTGGAGGACGATCTGCTTAAGGAAATGATGATTGACGAACGAAGAAGCGAGCTCCATACGAAAATATCCGAGCTTCCGCCGGGACACCGGCAAGTGGTAACGGCCTTTTATTTGGATGGCAAAAGCTATGAACAAATTGCGAGTGATCTGGAACAGACCGTAAAAACCGTAGAATCGAAGCTTTACCGGGCCAGAGCCTGGATTCGCGAGCATTGGAAGGAGGAGGAATGGCGATGAAAGATACGGGCAACACACCTGAAGAAATGTGGAAAGCATATATCCGCGGCGAACTGAGCCCGGAAAGGGCTGAAAAGCTGGATCAGTTGCTGCAGGACGATGATGCTATGTTTCAGGTTTATATGACGGAACTCATGGCCAACCAAGACGAGCTTCCGAGTCTCCTTGATGAAGAGCGTTTCGCTAATGACGTGCTTTCCGCGCTTCCCGCTCAAGCCCGGAGCCATGCCAACAAGGAACACCGCAAACGTTGGCAAAATCCTTTGGTCCACTATGTGATCGCCGCATCCATAACACTGTTATTGCTTGGCGGAGGCGTGTTCGATTTGCTGTCGGCCGGTGCTAATGCGGCTGTCCAGCGGCAGGCGGGAGATACTCCGCTGAGCGATCAGCTTATGCAACGGGCAACGAACTGGATGGAAAAGATTAAGCCGTCCGACACTCCTTAAAAGTGATTGAAAGAAAGGATGAACGAAATTGACTTATTATCGAAGCCGAATGCTGGCATTTCTATTGAATTTTATCCCGGGTCTGGGCCATTTCTATTGGGGGCGCAAAGCAAGGGGGATACTCTATCCGATTTTCTTTTTTGGCGGACTGCTCGGTGGATTTCTTATCGCCTTGGCTACCAATGAAGGAGAGTTTTTTCTGGCCGTCCTTATCATGGAATTGATTCTTTGGGTCATATCCATGCTTGACCTGCTTATCCTCATGCTTCGCGAGCCTGCGGCTCAGGAAAGATCGCCTTATGACCCACGAGGGGGCGGCAGACGGGGGGATGCTGAAACCGAACGTTTCTTTACGATATTACTGTCCTTTATTCCGGGTCTGGGCCATTTTCAAATGGGTCTCATGCAGCGGGGATTATCCTTCCTGATCATGTTCTTTGGCCTGATCACCATGATGTTCTTCGTCACCGGCATTACGCACGAAACCGTGTTCCTGCTCTTCCTGGCACTGCTGCCGATCATTTGGCTGTATTGCATGTTCGATGCCGTTCAGCTCATTCATCGCAAGCAAGCCGGGGAAATTGTGGAGGATCGCTCCCTGCTGGATGAATGGGAATCCGGACGCATCGAGGGTCGGCGCAGCAAAGTGCTCGCCACACTGCTCTCGGCTTTTCCCGGAGCCGGACAAATGTACCTGGGCATGCAAAAACGCGGCCTGCAGATGATGGTGCTGTTTCTCGGAAGCTTTTATATCATCGATGTATTGAGGCTGTCCCTCTTTTTATTCTTAGTGCCTGTGATCTGGTTTTACAGCTTCTTTGACGGGTTGCAGCAGACTAGCAGGTATGGCATTCTTCCCATGGAGGATATTCCTTTGATTAAGGGTAGAGGAAACGGACAGCATTGGCTGGGGGTTGCCTTGCTCCTGCTGGGTGTCTACTATGTGGGCATGGAGTTTATCGTCCCGGCGCTGGACCGCTGGTTCCCTTATCTTGAGCTTAGATATATGATTCGCGAATACTTGCGCCCGGTTCTTGTGGCTGTAATTTTGATCGGCGGGGGTATCAAACTGCTCTCGAGCCGCAATCGGGTACAAAGTTTGAAGTGGGATGACGAGGAGATTTAAAGTCAAAATTGTTAGACGTAGAAACTTAACTAGGTAGTCAACTAGAGAGTATAGTCAGAAAATAGACTTGTTATTGCCAAATGCGATAACAAGCCTATTTTTATTTTTACCCTGTGGTTGAGAAATCTAGTGTATTCTGATAATAGGAAGACTAGAAGAGAATGCGCAAAGAGACTGGATGATTTGTCTTGAAGCTCGCCTTACCGATGGAGGGTGGTACTATGAAGAAATCTACGTTAGTTATTGCGGTATTGATTTTTGTAGTCCTTACAGGTTGTTCTCAAAAGGAGAATCATTCAACAAAAGAATCTATATCCAATATAGAAGCTCCAGTTGAATCGCCTGAGAAATCGGAAGCAGAACTACTAAGTGAATTGGCTAATCAAGAGTTTACGCTGAAAGCAGATCAACTTGGTGAAGATGATCACGATACAATGGAGGACTTTGGAAAATCCTTCGTAAATCTTTATACCGGGGCTGTTGCCAATCAGGAAAGAGTATCGTTTAATAACTATATCTCTAAGGACAAGCTCCTTCAATTCACTAATAAAATGCTGGAGCTAGAACAGCGGCAGGTATTAAAAGGTGGATTTAGTGTGACCTTCGGCCTGAGTAATGAGTTTCAAGAAGTACAGTTTAAGAGGCTGGACAACAATCTTTATCGTCTCGATTTATCCTTTTTAAATCAGGGTTCTGGGATGAGCTGCAAGCTATTAATTCAATCTGTAAACAAGTCATTAAAAATCGAAGATTTGTATTTTGGAAACAAAGATGGCGTCGATACGATGGCAACGGGTCACCCTGCGGAAAGAAGACTTGATAATCCTGAATTGTGGGATGACCAGGAATGGGTGAATGGAGTCATGGAGAAGCTAGATGAATATGAAACCAAGCTGGGCGACTGATGAACTCAAAGACGAATATTCAACTAAGGAGTTTAAATAATGATAGATAAAGAAACCAAGAAAACCGAAGTCCTATCAGCCTTTCAATTCAGACACGCAACGAAAGATTTCGATCCTGACAAGAAGATAAGTGCCGCTGATTTCGATTACATATTGGAGACCGGGAGATTGTCGCCTAGCTCCTATGGCTTTGAACCCTGGAAGTTTGTTGTTGTGCAAAATAAGGAACTTCGTTCCAAACTTGCGGAGTATGCAACTGGAGCGAGAAGGCAGCTACAGTCGGCCAGTCATTTTATGATTATATTGACGAGATTGCCGAAGGATATGGTTGCCGGCTCTGATTATATTAAGCGCATGTTGGACGATGTCCAAAAGCTCCCTCACGAAATTGCACAGGCCAAGCGGGAAAACTATGATCATTTTTTGAAAACAAGCATAGCCATCGAGGACGATCCCAGAGTGATGTTCGAATGGGCTTGCCGACAAACTTATATTGCATTAGGTAATATGTTGACCGCTGCCGCCTTAATCGGCATTGATTCCTGCCCTATTGAAGGATTCAACAGAGCAAAAATCAATGAACTGTTAGCTGCGGAAGGAATTATGGATCCTGAACATTTCGGGATATCGGTTATGGCGGCGTTTGGCTATCGATTGCATGCTCCGTCCGATAAGACCCGTCGATGCGCGCAAGAAGTGATTGAATGGGTGGAGTAGGTAGTTTTGAACTTGAACAAAAGGAAAGATAGAGAGGACTGCGCTGGCTGCAGGGCCTCTCTATTTCCTTTCAAGGGCCTATTTTTGTTACAATGCAGTCAGGGTGAAGGTTCTATATAAGATGATCTATCGAATTAGATGTTAGGGGCAAGTAAAGGAGATTATCATATGTTCAAAATATTTATCGTTGAAGATGATCAACGACTGGCCGTGCTGTTGCAGGAATATTTGCAAAGGTTCGGCTATAGTACGCATATCGTTCAAGATTTTGACCGGGTGAAGCAGGAGTTCGAAGCGGCAGCCCCGCATCTGGTATTGCTTGATGTGAACTTGCCTAAATACGACGGGTATTATTGGTGCCGGCAGATTCGCAATCTCTCCACTTGTCCCATTCTGTTTATTTCGGCACGCGAGGGGAAAATGGACCAGGTCATGGCCCTGGAAAACGGTGGGGACGATTACATTACGAAGCCGTTCGATTATGATATCGTCATCGCGAAGATCATGAGTCATTTGCGCAGAGCCTACGGGACGTATGCCGGAGGAGGCGGGGAGCGGAGCGTGAATTTTGACGGTTTAAGATTGGATAAAGATCGCCTTTATTTAAGTCTGAACGATGAAAGAGTGGAGCTCAGTCTGACGGAAGTGAAAATGCTGGAGGAACTGATGCAGCGGGGGGAAGAAATCGTCAGCCGCGACCGATTGCTCGAAAAAATATGGGACGATCAGACCTTTGTCGACGACAATACGCTGAATGTGTATGTTACACGGGTGCGTAAAAAGCTGTCTGCGCTAGGCATCGAGGATGCGCTTCAGACCGTGCGCGGTCAGGGCTACCGGCTCGTTCCCCGCTGGGAGGAGAAACAGTGAAGCTATTTTTGAAGGATCAGCGGCCTTTATTTTCGTTTTATATTCTCCAGCTTTTGACCGTGTCCGGAGTATACTGGCTGGACGGCTACCGCAACATCGCTATGGTGCTTTATGCCGCCCTGCTTAGCGGATGCTTGCTGGCCGTGTATTTGGTGTTCCGCTACATGAGTAACCGTTCGTTTTACCGCTGTCTGGAGCAGGGGGAAGGGCTGGATGCTTTTAAGGAAGTGTCGCCTCAGACGCCGCTATCCGAATACTTGCACCGGTTATTAAAGAAGCAATACCGGCATTATGTCTCCGAACTGAACCGCCAGCAGCATAAAATCAATCATCATTTACAGTTCATTACACAATGGGTCCACCAAATGAAGACGCCGGTGTCCGTCATTCATCTCATGGTCCAGGATAGCGACGATTCAAGATCGACGGCAATCGGAGATGAGGTGGACCGGCTGCGTAAAGGTCTGGATCTTGTTCTGTATACAGCCAGACTGGATTCCTTTTCCCATGATTTCGTGGTGGAGAAGCTGGACCTGGAGAGTCTTGTGCGCGCGGCCGTGTCGGCGCAAAAGCGGCTTTTTATCCGCAGCAAAGTATTCCCGCAGCTGGAGTTTACTTCGAAGGAGCCGTTATTCATTGCCACGGATGAAAAATGGCTTACGTTTGTGCTAACGCAAATTCTGACAAATGCGGTCAAATATACTGCCAATGAGCCGGGAACCATTGCGATCCGGGGCTACCGTAAGGAAGATGAGGCGTTTCTCGAAATCAGGGACGAAGGCGTGGGCATACCGGACAGCGATTTGCCGCGTGTGTTTGACGCTTATTTTACGGGAGAGAACGGGCGGAATTTCAGAGAGTCCACAGGGATGGGTCTGTATCTTGTGAAACAGATTTGCGGACAGCTCGGACACCGGGTGGAACTGGAATCCGCCGTCGGTCAAGGTACATTGGTCCGTTTGATCTTCCGATCCGAATTTAGCAACCTTACAAAGGAGTAAGGTGATTGTAAGATTGATCCATGGTTGCTGAATTAGGCCAACCGTATAATGAAAACATCACCGACAAGGAGTTGCATCCATGGCTGTTTTGGAGGTCAGAGAATGTTCCAAAATTTATGAAGGTACGATATCGACAAGGGCGCTGGACAATGTGAGTTTTGCTTTGGAACGGGGGGAGTTCGTCGGGATTATGGGCCCCTCGGGGAGCGGAAAGACGACTTTGCTTAACGTCATCGCGACGATCGACGAGCCGACATCAGGTGATGTTGTCGTTGAAGGGCAACATCCTCACAAACTGGATCTAGAAGAGATGGCTCTGTTTCGGAGACGTGAACTGGGCTTCATTTTCCAGCATTTCAACCTGCTTGATACGTTGACGGTAGAAGAAAATATCGTTCTTCCTTTAACCCTGGATGGCGCACCTGTAGCGGAAATGAAGAAGAGTAGTCTCGAACTGGCCCGCAGATTGGACATCGAATCCGTCTTACATAAGTTTCCCCAGGAAATCTCCGGAGGACAAATGCAGCGGACAGCGATCGCCCGGGCTATGATTCATCATCCTTCGCTGGTGTTAGCGGACGAACCCACCGGGAATCTGGATTCCAAAGCGTCCAAGGATGTAATGGAAGCCTTTGGGATGATGAACCGGGAAGAACGGACGACGATCTTGATGGTTACGCATGATGCTTTCGCCGCGAGCTTTTGCCATCGTGTGCTTTTTATTAAGGACGGCAGGCTGTATAACGAGATTTACCGCGGGGAGAACCGGCAGGCTTTCTTCCAAAAAATCATCGATATGATGTCGCTGCTGGGGGGAGAGACCGATCACCTTTCGTCAATTCGCCTTTAGCCATGTGTTGCGCAACAAGCGTACCTATGCCGCTTATTTTTTGAGCAGCGCCTTCTCGGTTATGGTCTTCTTCGTGTGCTCCCTGTTCCTGTTTCACCCGGACTTGAAGGCCCAGGTGGCCTGGAACTCCGCATTATTGGTGCTTGCACAAGCGGAAGTCATCATGTTTTTGTTCTGCTTTCTGTTTGTGCTCTATTCCGTCGGGTCGTTTCTGCGATCCCGTAAGCGGGAATTCGGAATTCTGCTGATGAACGGGATGACTGTGAAGCAGCTGCGCAAGATGGTGTTTATGGAAAATATGCTGGTCGCTGCAGGCTCGCTCGGAACCGGCATCCTTGCCGGACTATTGACCGCCAAGCTGTTCCTGCTCGCCGGATCCAATTTGCTCGGCATCGAGACGCTGTCTTTTCACGTTTCCCTATCCAGCCTGATGTTGACGATCCTTTCCTTCCTGCTGCTCTTCCTGGTCATCTCGCTCTGTACGACGGTTCTGCTAGGTTCCACCCGGCTGATCGATCTGCTCCAATCGGGGGTCAAGCGGGATGTTAAACCGAAGTTTTCGAAGCTGCTGGCCCTGCTTGCGGGCATATTGCTGCTCGCCAGTTATACGCTGGCGGTGACAACGACGGCATCCACCGTTAAGGTTCGCATGCTGCCGGTAACCGCGATGACGATCGTGGGTACGTATCTGTTTTTCACCCAGGCCAGTGTAGCTCTGCTCGGTTTGATGAAGCGAAATCTGACCCGGTATTGGAAGAAAAGCAATCTGGTGCTTATATCCAACTTGTCTTACCGGATGAAGGATAATGCGAGAATGTTCTTTCTCGTAACGATAATTACGACGATTACGTTTTGCGCTGTAGGCGTATTCGCATCCATTAACCGGTTGTCCGGCGATTTTGCCTTGGACCATCCCGCTCAAATCGGTTATGTATCCAAGGAAGACGGGAGCCTGGAGAAGGAACATTTGGAGGAAATCTCGGCAGAACTGAGTGCCCGGGGAGTTTCTTACCATACGGAAAAGATAGACTTGGTCTATGTTCGCGTGCTGTCGTCTTCACTTGCTTCCGGACCGGAATGGCTCCCGGTGATATCTTATTCCGACTATGGCCGTGCCTTGTCGGCTGCGGGGTACTCCGTCGGCGAACAGCCGCCGTCAGAGGATGAAGCTTACGTGCTGCTGAACTCGCACCGGGAAAAATTGCTTCTACAGGAAAGAAAACCGGCAAGTTACCGATTGGGTGAGGCGGGACTTCTGTTGCATGAAATCGGGATAACCGAACGGGTGTCCATTGCCGACCATCTGACGCAGGAACTCGGGAATGGGCGGGAAGGTTTCTTTTCGGGGCTTGTAGTGAACGATGCCGTGAAAGAACGGCTATGGATGGAGGACGATTCCTCCAGAGTCGAACGGTACACGGCTTATTACACGGATTCCATGGAATTAACCGAGGGAATCGCATCCCGTTTGACAGAGAACGGAAAAATGGACTACGAGAAGAACGAACCGTATGCCTTGTCGGTAAGCGGAACCTTGTTTGAGGTACAGAGGACCACGTTTGGAGCGCTGTTGTTTTTTGCGCTGTTGGTCGGCACCGTATTCTTCATCGCCGCTGGAAGCTTTCTCTATTTCCGGTTATATAGCGACCTGGATTATGATCGCAGGCAGTATCTCGCCCTAACCAAGATAGGAATGACGCGCAAGGAGATGGAAAAGATGGTGTCCCGCCAGTTGGGCTTGCTGTTTTTCCTCCCTGTTGGCGTAGCTATGGTGCACAGCTTGTTTGCCTTTATTGCGTTGCAACGTTACGTATACTTATCAATCGCTTGGGAAGCAGGGGCGATCCTGGCCAGCTTTTGTTTCGTGCAGGTTATCTATTTCTGGTTTATCCGTGCCCGCTATTTGCGCAATTTACAAAAAGTACATCAATAAACGGAATCATGAACATGTTGGAGGTAACCCGTGGAAAATTGGATTACGAATATTATGGAACAATTCGGTTATGCCGGAATTTTGCTTCTGATCGCGCTTGAGAATGTATTTCCTCCTATCCCTTCGGAAGTGATCTTGACCTTTGGCGGCTTTATGACCACTTATTCCAGCTTAACGATAACGGGTGTCGTCATCGCGGCAACGGTCGGATCCGTTCTCGGTGCGGTGATCTTGTATGGAGCCGGTTATTTGATCAACGTGGATCGGCTGGAGGGCTGGATTGACCGGTACGGACGGTTTTTGCGCCTGAAAAAAGAGGATATCCGCCGTGCTGACGCCTGGTTTGATAAGTACGGATACTGGACGGTGCTATTTTGCCGGATGATTCCGCTCATTCGCAGCTTAATTTCAATCCCAGCGGGCATCTCGAAAATGAAGTTCGGTTTGTTCCTGTTGTATACGACGATCGGTACACTGATATGGAATATCGTGCTCGTCTCGGTAGGCGCGGCGGTAGGGGGATCGTGGGAGAAAATCGTCGGGTTTATGGATGTGTATTCGAACATCGCCTATGTGGCCATCGCCGTCTTCGGCCTTGGGGGAATCTATCTGTTTTTGCGGAAGAGAAAAAGAGCCTAGATCAGAGATACAGAAGGGGCTTAAACGATTCAATGTAAAAGATGGAGAGGTCAATTCATGGATATTATAGCTATAATTAAAGCGATTGTTCTCGGCCTGGTGGAGGGGCTGACCGAGTTTGCTCCGGTTTCCTCGACCGGGCATATGATTATTGTGGATGATATGTGGTTGAAGACGGAGCAGCTGTTTGCTTCGAAATATGTGGCCAACACGTTTAAGGTTGTCGTTCAATTGGGCTCTATTCTAGCCGTATTGGTCGTATTTAAAGACCGTTTCATCGATTTGCTGGGCTTGTCGCGGTTAAATCGCAAGGGGAGAGAGGTGGCAGGAGAAAGGCCTGCAGGCCCCCGCCTCAAGCTGGGCCAAGTCATCGTCGGTCTCATTCCGGCCGGGATTCTGGGTTTCCTGCTAGAGGATGTTATCGACGAGTATCTGTTCTCCACCGCAACCGTCCTGATCGGACTTGTTGTGGGAGCGCTGTTGATGATTGCGGCAGACCGTTTTGGTCCCGCGAAGCCGAAGACCGAGTCGGTTGATCAGATCACTTACAAACAGGCATTTGCAGTAGGTCTGTTTCAATGTGTCTCGATTTGGCCGGGCTTCTCCCGATCCGGGTCGACGATTTCCGGCGGTGTCTTGCTCGGTTTAAGCCACAGGGCAGCAGCGGATTTCACCTTCATTATGGCCGTGCCGATTATGGCTGGGGCCAGCGGGCTGTCTCTACTGAAAAACTGGGAATACTTCACGATGGACGCACTGCCTTTTTTCATAGCCGGTTTCATTAGCGCTTTTGTGTTCGCGCTCTTGTCGATTCGCTTCTTCCTGAAGCTGATCAACCGGATCAAGCTGGTTCCGTTCGCGGTGTATCGCCTGCTGCTCGCGGCGGTGATTGGATTGGTTTACTTTTTGTGATTATGGATTGATTAATAGTCTATTAGGTTTCGGTATAGAATTAACGAAAAAACCTCCCTCTAATTTGAAGGATTGAACGCCTGTATGGCAGACAATCGGCAAATTAAAGGGAGGTTTTGTTTATGCTTAACGACGCGGCGGGAGAAGCAGCCCTCGGTATACGACCTCGAATATGAACTCGAACGCCTCCAGATGGTGTTTGGCTTCGAAGGCGTCTCTGCCCCATGCGAAGATACCGTGATTACGAAGCAGAATACCGGGGATTTCCGGCTTGAAGGTGCCGGGAATCAGCTTCGCAATCGATGGAATATCGGCGTAATTCGGAAGCACCGGAATTTGAATTTCCGTATTCAATTCCCAGATGCCGAGTTCCTTGATCATTTCGATGCCTTGCGCGGGTACATAGCCCTGATCCCCGTAATATTCGCTGAGCAGGCTGTTATACACAGTATGTACGTGAAATATGGCCCCGCAGCCGGTCATCCGATATATTTTGGCGTGAATCGGAGTTTCTTTGCATGGCTTAAGCCGGGTCGTCTCGCACGGATATCCGGCGGTATCGGCAAACAGGAATTCTTCGGAGGTGTTGACTGGCTTATCTGTACCGGACGCGCTGACAGCGAAATGAAACTGATCCGGCGAGAAGCCGCCGACCCGCAGCGACAAATTCCCGCTATTCCCCGGGAACCAGTTTCGAACCGCGAGCTCCGTTTTTATGCTGTGGAGCTTGTTCAAGGCAACTTGCTTTTCCTCCAAAGGAATCTCTGAAAACACCATCTATCGTTCTCCTTCCCGGCCGGATAAAATCGGTCGCTGGCTAGGTCCGGCAAGTCTCGGCAGGCTCAGCTATTAAAGCAGTGATTCTTTTACCGCTTCGCCCATTTCGCGGGAACGCTCCGCGCAGCGGTGAACGGCGGCTTTGACGGCTTCGCTAAAGCCCTTCGCGCTGAGCACTTCAAGCGCCGCCTGGGTCGATCCGTTCGGCGAAGTAATATCCTTGCGCAGTTTGGCAGGGTCTTCGCCGGTTTCGATCATCATGGAAGCGGCGCCGAGTACGGTTTGCACGGTCAGCTCACGAGCTTGTTCCGGCGATAATCCGCCTTCGGTTCCTGCTGCGATCATGGCCTCCATCATGTAATAAATGTATGCAGGTCCGCTGCCGGACACGCCGGTTAATATCTCCATTTTTTCCTCGGGAATGACGCTTACGGTTCCCACGGCCTCAAACATGGATAACACCTGATCCCTTTGATCCTGCGTTACTTCGGATGAAAAAGAGATTCCGGTTGCACCAAGCCCTATAGAGCTCGACGTATTAGGCATCGTTCTCGCCACGGGTGCTTGGACGCCAAGCAGCGCCTGAATCGTAGAGATCGACAGGCCGGCAATGAGAGAGACGATGAGCTGGCCTTCTCGGAGTTGCGGACCGAGCGCTTTAAGCGCTTCGCCGGCGTCCTTCGGTTTCATGGCCAGTACGATGACGGAAGCGTCGCCGAGGTGCTTGCTTTTTTGCTCCTCGCTGTTGCCTGTCATCACGCCGTATTGCTTCTTTAAGTAGTCCAGCCGTTCCACGCTGCTGCGGTTCAGCATGGAGATCCTTTCAGGAGCGGCGACCTGTTTGTGAATAAGCCCGCGCACGATCGCCTCGGCCATGGAGCCGGCCCCGTAAAAACAGATCAATTGCTGTGATGTCGAAGTATTGGAATTCATCGTTAGCCCCTCCTATGGTTTGTAAGGATACTTTTTTATTGGCGAATTTGTCCGTTTCCATGAATGATGTATTTGGTGGAAGTCAAAGCCGGCAGACCCATTGGTCCTCTAGCGTGGAGCTTCTGGGTGCTGATGCCGATTTCCGCGCCAAAGCCGAATTCAAATCCGTCCGTAAAACGGGTTGAAGCATTATGGTAAACGGCTGCGGCGTCCACTTCCTGCTGGAAGCGAGCGGCGTTTTGCCCGTCCGCCGTCACAATGCATTCGGAATGCTTCGTGCCGAAGGAGGCGATATGGGCCAGCGCTTCATCAAGATTGGAGACAACCTTAATGTTCAAAATGTAATCATTGTATTCCGTTGCATAATCCTCGTCGGTTGCTTGTTTTGCCCAAGGGAGAATATTTCTCGTAGCGTCGCATCCTCTGAGCTCGACCTTGGCGTCCTTAAAGCGTTCCGCCAAATCAGCCAGGTGTTGGCCCGCAAAGTCTTGATGAACAAGCAAAGTTTCCATAGCGTTGCATACGGAAGGGCGTTGTACTTTGGCATTTAGCGAAATGGCAGCAGCCATTTCCGGGTCCGCTGTCGCATCCAGGTACGTATGGCAGATGCCGGCCCCGGTTTCGATAACCGGAACGGTGGCGTTCTGGACGACATTTTGAATCAGGGAGCTGCCGCCGCGCGGAATGACCACATCCAGCAGGCCGTTCAATTTCAGCATTTCGTCAACGGAGGAACGGTTAGGGTCCTCAATGAGCTGTACAGCATCCTGCGGAATGGCCGTCGTGGCAAGCGCCTCATGAATGATCTCCACGATTTTGCGGTTGGAGGAGAGGGCGGAGGAGCCGCCGCGCAGCACAACTGCGTTACCGGTTTTCAGGCAAAGGCCGACGGCATCGACCGTCACGTTAGGCCGGGCTTCATAAATGATGCCGATAACACCAAGCGGTACACGCTGTTTGACGATATGCAGGCCGTTAGGGCGGTCAATCGTCTCGAGCACGTCTCCAACAGGATCGGGGAGCTCGGCGATTTGCCGCAGACCCTCGGCGATGCCGGCAATACGGTCCTGATTTAATGCGAGCCGGTCCAGCAGGGATTCCGAGGTGCCGTTCTCCCGGCCGCGCTGCAAATCTTCACGGTTGGCCGCGATGATAGCCTCGCTGTTCTCGACCAGCGCTTTTGCTGCCGAGAGCAGGGCTTCGTTCTTTTTATCCGTGGTCAAACTGCCTAATGCTGCAGCCGCTTTACCGGCTAACTCCGCTTTTTGTCTTACTTCACTCATTGAAATACCTCCTCTATAATTTAAAATGATTTAAGATTTTAAAGAAATCCACTCGTCCCGGTGAATCACTTCCAGCCGATGAACATCGTTCAGCCGCTTCATGACTTCGCCGCTAGGCAAGCCAAGAATTTGCCCCAGCTGGTCCGCATCGTAGTTCACGATTCCCCGGCCCAGTACCTCGCCGTCTGAATTTTGCACTTCTACCACATCACCGGTCTGAAAATGGCCTTTAGCGCTGCGTACACCGACCGGCAGCAGGCTGCGTCCGTTACGGAGCATCGCTTCCTCGGCCCCGGCATCGACGGTCAGCGTCCCGATCGGAGTGGACAAGAAGCCCAGCCACTGTTTTTTTCGTGGAAGAGCGGAGCTATGGGTTTCAAAGTAGGTGCCTCGCCCGATTCCTTCAAAGGATCGCTGCAGTTCGCCCGGGAGATCCACTTTGCCGACAAAGACCGGAACACCGCCCCGGGAAGCGATTTTAGCCGCATCGATTTTGGAACGCATACCGCCGGTGCCGACGGAAGAACCCGCGCCTCCGGCTATGGCGTAAATTTCTTCGGTAATTTCCTGAACGCGTCCGATGCGAACGGCAGCAGGATCGATTCTCGGATCCTTGGTGTACAGCCCGTCGGTATCCGTAATAATGAGCAGTTGCTCGGCTTTGATCAGGTTGGCGACCAATGCCGACAAAGTATCGTTGTCCCCGAATTTCAGCTCATCGACCGAGACGGTGTCGTTCTCGTTGATGATCGGCAGAATGCCGCGGCTGAGCAGCTCTTCCAGCGCCATGCTGGCATTTCCCATCCGCTTCCGGTTCTGAAAATCCGAACGCGTAAGCAGGACTTGGGCTGCGGACACTCCGTGGACCGCCAGCGCCTCCCGGTAGGTCTGCATCAGCAGCGCTTGGCCGACAGCGGCCGCGGCTTGCTTTTCGTGCAGCAGCTTTGGCCGTTCGGTATAACCGATTTCGCGGAAGCCCGCAGCGACGGCGCCGGAGGTCACAAGCACCACTTGGACATCCGCCGACTTCAGGGCGGCGAGCTCCGAGGCGAAGTAAATGAGGGAATCCCGGTTCAGTCCTCCTTCCGGGGTAGTCAGCGAACTGCTCCCGATTTTGACAACAATGCGGCGTAGCATGGAGATCACTCCTTATGAAATAAATAAATCAATCTTATAGATAAAACAAAAAAACTCCCGCCTTTGCATGCAAAGGACGAAAGTTTAACTTCCGCGGTACCACCTTTATTGATGATTCATCATCCGACTCGATGCCCGGTAACAGGGGCGCTGTCCGGCTTTGGCGCCGGCCGTTCGGGGATAGGGTTCGAAGAAGCGCGGGTTGCAAATTCTTACAGCCAAGGAATCTGCTCTCTGGGGGCCGCTTTCATCTCCTACTGGTCCCGTCATCACGTTTTATTGTTAGGATACCATGCCATTCCAGGCTTTGCAAAAGAAAAAGACGAGGAGGAACAAAACAATCCCAGTTCGCCGATCCGTTTCACACTTCACTTCGGTACTGTACCCGGGCATGCCTGTTTACCGCTTTCGGCTTGCACGCTTGCGCGGTTGGAGGAAGGCCAGTATGATGAGGGCAAGTAATGTAACCGTGAACGAAACGTGATTTCGGTGAAAGGATGATAGCTAAATGGTGGAGAATACAAGCTGTTGGGAGATTGCACTGATTCAATGTGAAATTGTTCCGGGAGATCCCAAGCTTAACCGTGAACGTCTGGAAATAAAAATGGAACAGGCCGTTGCCGCTAAAGATAAACCTGACTTAATGATGCTTCCGGAAATGTGGAATACAGGATACGCCCTATCGCAAATACAACAGCTGGCGGACCCGGAGGGAAGTGAAACCCGAGGCTGGATGTCCGATTTTGCCCGGCGCTACGGGGTTTACATCATCGCTGGGTCGATCGCGGAGAAGCGGGAGGGCCGAGTCTATAACACGATGCTGATCTTTGACAGGGATGGCCGTGAAATCGGCGCCTATTCCAAAATTCATCTGTTCCGGCTCATGGAGGAAGAGAAGCATCTGGCTCCCGGCGAAGCGCCGGTGTTGTTTGAACTTGACGGTATCAAGTCCGGCGCATCGATCTGCTATGACATCCGGTTCCCGGAATTGGCCCGCACACTGTCGCTAAACGGGGCCCGAGCTTTATTCGTACCTGCGCAGTGGCCGCATCCCCGGCTTCATCATTGGCGCACGCTGCTGATGGCCCGTGCCATCGAGAATCAGATGTATGTCATAGCCTGCAACAGCACCGGAAAGAGCGGAGACGATTCATTCTTCGGGCATTCGCTCATTATTGACCCTTGGGGTGAGATTGTGGCCGAGGGCGGTGAGGACGAAGAGATCGTCAACGGTAAGATCGATCTGTCCCTGGTGGACCAGGTTCGGGAACGCATCCCTGTCTTTGCCGACAGACGGCCGCATCTTTACGAATTGTAACGCTGTGCTAACGTTGTCTTAAAGGTTTCGATGAACGCCTCCGCCGCTTTGGATAAATAGCGACCACGACGGTACGCAATTACGAGCGTACGGCTTGGCGAAGAGGCCAGCGGGATGTACACCGGGATCAGCTCACTCCGCTTGGCGCGGGCGATAAACCTCGGAACGAGGGTAATTCCCATCCCGGCGGCTACCAGGGATTGCACGGTTTCGATATTGTTGCTCTCGAAGACAACGTTCGGCTCAAAGCCTGCACCCCGGCACAGGTCCATAGTTAATTTTCGAAAGCCTTGGCCTTTTTTCAGCACGATGAATGGCTCATCTTTCAACTGTTCCAGGGAGACTCCGTCGGAGCTGCTTTCGAGAGCTGCCAATGGATGCTGAGGAGGAACGGCCAGATCGATAATTTCTTCGCCGATCGGCTCGTACGTGAGACTGGGCTCCTGCAGCGGGAGGGATAAGAGGCTAAGATCGGTTCCTCCCCCCGCGGTCAGCTTTTCCAAGTTTAAGGACGTATCTTCAAGCAAAGTTACCTGGATGTCCGGGTATGCGGCGTTGAAGGCGGGCAGGACATAGGGAAGCAGATGCGATCCCGTAATCGGCATGCTGCCGATGACAACCCGGCCGGCGCGAAGCTGTGAAATGTCGTCCATCTCCTGGCGCAATTGCTGTACCGCGTCCATGATCTTCCGTGCATGTTCAATAAAACTGGCTCCGGCGTGAGTCAGTTCGACGGTGCTTGTATTCCGCTGAAACAGCTTTACGCCAAGCTCCTGCTCCAGCTTGGACAACTGCTGGCTTAGCGAAGGCTGAGCGATATGAAGTTTGTCCGCAGCCCGGGAAAAATTACGCTCCTCGGCAATCTGCAAAGTATATTGAAGTTGGCGGAGTTCCATTAACTTTCACCTCATGAAGTTTCTCATTTATTATAGGTTATTCAAAAAGTCATCTTTCCACGACGAAGCAGAACAAGAAGTTGATTCGATGTCGATCTTTGTTATTATAACCTATTGCCAACTATTTGAGATGAACGTTGTTTTCTATGTATAATAGAATCAAATGAATTGCTGTGGAGGTAGGAGAATTGAAGAAGGTATGGAAAGAGATACAAGGATGGGGCATTGCCGTCGTCATCGGTTTTGTGCTCAGCTTGTTCATCGGCATCTTTATCATTCAGCCTTATAAGGTAGACGGACATTCCATGGAGCCGACGCTCAACGATAACCAGCGGATCTACGCCTGGAAGGTAAGGCATGCGCTGGATAAGCTGCCGGAATACGGGGATATCGTGATTATCGACAGCCGGGTCGACCGGGACCGCTCTTTTATGGATGATTTTAAGGAACACCCGTTAATCAAACTGCTTTCAGGTACGAAAGAGGAAGAAATTTTTTATGTCAAAAGAGTTATCGGCTTGCCGGGCGATACGATTGAAATCAAGGACGGCGAGGTATACCGGAACGGCGAAGCATTGCATGAGCCTTACATCAAGGAGCGGATGGACAGCGGAACGAATCAGGTTTGGGAAATACCTGCAGACCATATCTTTGTAATGGGCGACAACCGCAACAACAGCAATGACAGCCGGAGCATCGGACCGGTGCCTACGGATCATGTCATGGGTATCGATTCGTTCTAATTGCGGAGTTCCGCAGAGGTTACGACAGAGGAGAGAAAGAAATGTCAGACGTATGGGAAACATGTCCTAGATGCAAATCCGATAAGGTGGTAACCCGGGGCAAGTTGTATTACTTTCTGCTATGGTTCGCTTTAGGCGGCATTCTGATGTGGATCGGTTTGCTCGTTTATTGGCCGTCCATGATTCTGGGATTCGTATTTATAATAGTGTCGATCTTCAGCTTTATGATGCCGAGGGTCAATCGCTGCACTTCTTGCCGTCATAAATGGAAGCCTTAGGCGGCCAGTGAGGTTGAACAGTATATAGATGAACTCTTATTTTAAAGAGGCGGTGCAACTCCCCCAGGGTTGGCATCGCCTTTTCATTTATATATAGAACAAAGCAGCACATAGTCTATCGGCCAGGATAAAGTATGTTTTTTTAATAGGTTAAACCTATTACAATTATAGTTTTTATATCTTGGAACAATGAGACAGGAAATGTTATATTAATTTCAACAGACAAATAGGATATTAAATAGCTTTTCCACTATGTTTCAGTTTCCTGTTATGTCACATGTTCGAATTCTTGTGTGGGGTGAATTCTATGACCAGCAAAAAGACAATGTATGAGAAAATTTGGGATAATCACGTAATCTATCAGGAAGAGGGCAAGCCAAGCATTTTGTATATCGATCTGCATCTTGTCCACGAAGTAACTTCGCCGCAGGCTTTTGAAGGCTTGCGTCTTAGCGGGCGTAAGGTTCGCCGTCCGGAACTTACGTTTGCAACGATGGACCATAACGTGCCTACGAAAGACCGCTTTAATATTACGGATCCGATTTCCAAGCAGCAAATCGACACGCTGTCTCAAAACTGCCGCGATTTCGGCGTTACTTTGTACGATTTGGACACGATTGACCAAGGGGTTGTTCACGTCATGGGTCCTGAACTCGGGCTGACGCATCCCGGCAAAACGATCGTTTGCGGCGACAGCCATACTTCTACGCACGGGGCGTTCGGCGCACTTGCCTTCGGGATCGGTACGAGCGAAGTTGAGCATGTTCTCGCAACTCAATGTCTGCAACAAGCCAAGGCAAAAACGCTGGAAGTTCGTTTCGTCGGTAAACGTAAACCGGGCGTAACGGCCAAAGACTTGATCCTCGGCGTTATCGCGCAGTACGGAACGGATTTTGCGACCGGCTACGTTATCGAATATACCGGGGAAGCGATCCGCGAGCTGTCGATGGAAGAGCGTATGACCGTCTGCAACATGTCGATCGAAGCCGGAGCGAGAGCCGGGCTGATCGCGCCGGACGATACGACCTTCAACTATCTGCGCGGCCGGGAACATGTGCCTCAAGGAGAAGCTTTCGAAGCTGCCGTCGCCGTGTGGAAAGAACTGACTACCGATGAGGGAGCCGAGTATGATCGCGTCGTAGACTTCGATGTGGACTCCTTGATTCCTCAAGTAACCTGGGGTACCAGCCCTGGCATGGGTACCAGCATTAGCGACCGTGTTCCTAACCCTGCGGACTTTGCTTCCGATAACGAACGGAAAGCGGCCGAGAAGGCGCTTGAATATATGGGTCTCACTCCAGGTACGCCGATGACCGATATCGAAATCGACTACGTATTTATCGGATCCTGCACCAACGGCCGGATCGAGGATTTGCGCGCGGCAGCAGAGGTTGCCAAGGGCTACAAAGTGTCCGACAAAGTGACGGCCATCGTAGTACCGGGCTCCGGCCGCGTTAAGATCCAAGCGGAGAAGGAAGGGCTCGACAAGGTGTTTATCGAAGCCGGATTTGAATGGCGTGAAGCCGGCTGCAGTATGTGTCTGGCGATGAACCCTGACGTTCTTCAGCCGGGTCAGCGCTGCGCTTCCACTTCCAACCGTAACTTTGAAGGCCGTCAAGGCCGCGGCGGCAGAACGCATCTTGTGTCGCCGGCAATGGCGGCGGCAGCGGCGATCAAAGGCCGTTTCGTCGATGTGCGCGAGTGGAATGTGAAGAGTGAAGTCGTAAGCTAACCAAGCCGAAGAGGGGAGAAACCTACCATGGAAGCATTTAAAAAAATGACCGGTGTCGTAGGTCCTGTGGACCGCGTAAACGTCGACACTGACGCAATCATACCGAAACAATTTCTGAAACGCATCGAACGTACGGGATTCGGACAGTTTCTGTTCTATGAATGGCGTTTTGATACAGAGGGCAACGTAAACCCTGAATTTGAGCTCAACAAACCGCGTTACGAGGGTGCATCCGTCCTGATTTCACGCGTCAACTTCGGTTGCGGCTCCTCCAGAGAGCATGCTCCCTGGGCGATCCTGGATTACGGCTTCCGCTGCGTGATCGCGCCGTCCTTTGCCGATATTTTCTACAATAACTGCTTTAAGAACGGAATTTTGCCGATCAAGCTGTCTGAAGAACAGGTAGAAGATTTGTTCCAGCGTACGGCAGCGAATGAAGGTTACCAATTGACGATCGATCTCGAGAACAAGAAGATTTCGGATCAATTCGGTCTGGAAATCCAATTCGATCTCGACGAGCATCGCCGTCAATTCCTGCTGCAAGGATTGGACGATATCGGTCTGACACTTCAGCATGAAGATTTGATCTCCGCTTACGAGGCAAAGAAGTTTGCTTAAAGAAAATCATTATCTGCTAAAACGCAAGCCGTCCGCAGGATTCGTGAGAATCCGGGGCGGCTTTTTATTTTAATTGCAGTGTTTGCGGCAGTCAGGCAGATACCGTGTCCGAAATTGTCTCTCTATGAAAATATAAGTCTATCAGCCTGGTCTTTTTTCTGATATTATGGAAGCAATTAGTAATCTTGCGGAGGATTCCATGATGAAGAAAATCGGATTTTTGATGGTATTGACATTTTTTCTGCTTGCATTTCCGGGTATGAGCCAGGCCGCTTCGGCGGGTACTCATATTTACCTGGACGGGGTCGAACTGGAACAGCCTGTCAAAGCCCAGGCGGGCAATGTAAACGGAAGCGTCATGGTTCCACTACGCGTTATTATCGAAAGCCTCGGTTATGACGTGAATTGGGAGCAGAAGAGCGGTGTGGTTACGATTCGACAAGGAGACAAGAACCTTCAACTGACCGTAGGCAGCAACAAAGCGACGGTTGACGGCGAAAGTGTCAAATTGTCGGCTGCTCCGATGCTTCAAGGAGGCTCCACGATGGTTCCGCTGCGGTTTGTCGGCGAACAGACGGGCCTTAAGGTCAGCTGGGACAATGATTCCAAATCCGCATACCTGTATAGCCCGGATGGCGGTGCGGCCGGTGCGGTCATTCCCGGAATGGGCAGTTCTTCTCCCGACTCGAGCAACGGACAGTCCGAAACGACAGAAGAAAGCGGTTCCGAGCAGGAAGAAGCTTACATACCGGAAGCTCCGATCGGGAACGGAAGTGTTGGCGTAGCGGACTTAAGCATGATTCAAGGAATCAGCTTTAGCGAGAACAAGCTGATTATCGCCGAGACGGGCGGGATAAAGCCTAGCGTGTTTACTATGAACGGGCCGGATCGCCTGGTAGTCGATATTCCTAATGCTGCATTTGCTGACACATTTCAAACTGCTCACCCATTGGATCAGACCTTAAGAGGGCAATTTGCGGTTACAGATTACCCGGATGTGTCACAAATCCGTTATTCGATGTTCGACACCAAAACTTCCACGATTCGGATCGTGGTGGATTTGAATTATGCGACTCAATTCCAGGTTATAAACGTCGGGGACGGCTTGGTTATCATCGACCTGTCCGCCGCTTCAACAACACCGATTACGCAGCCTGGTAACGGCGGCAAGCCGCTTGTCGTTATCGACGCGGGCCATGGGGGAAGTGCCCCTGGAGCGATCAGCATAACGAACAAAAAGGAAAAGGACTTTGCTCTTGCAGTTGCGTTGAAGGTAGAGAAGCTGCTAAAGAAAGAAACGGGACTTGATTATGTTCTTACCCGTTCTACAGACGCAACGGTATCCTTGCAGGACCGCGCAAAGCTGGCTAACGACCTCAATGCGACAATCTTTGTATCGATTCATGGTAACAGCGTGGATGCCAAGACTAGTCCAAGCGGCTCGGAGACTTACTATTCAAGAGATGAGAGCATCCCTCTTGCCGATGTAATGCATCGTCATCTTGTCGAGTCCACGAAACTTCCGGACCGTAAAGTTCGTAAAAAAAGCTTGCATGTGACACGGGAAACGGTGATGCCAGCCGTTTTGCTGGAAGTGGGTTATCTGAAGAACAAAACAGACGAGGCTCTAATGTACTCGGAAGATTTTCAACAGCGTGTTGCTGAAGGAATTGTTGCGGGCATGAAGGAATACTTGGGGGTTTAATCCTCCAAAGCGCAACCATAAGTTCTGTAAAAGGGGGTTAGGGTATGAAAAAAATAGGGATTTCGGGAATGCTCCTAATCATGCTAATCGTTGCAGCCGGATGCGGCCAGAAGCCGCAAGCGGCTCCAGTAGGAGAGCAGTCGTCTGCAGCGACGAATATTACCGATCCTGCTGAAACGGTTGAAGCCGCGAACGGAGGTCAAACCGTACAGGGAGCCGGAAATGGCGAAGGGTCCAAGCAGGAACCGCAAGAACCTGAGAAAATTACGAAAAAAATCCAAGTGTTCTTTACGGACGATGATATCATGGAGCTTCATGCAACAGAGCGGAGTATTAGTTTTACGGAGGATCTTTTGAAATATAAGGAGGCCTTCAAGGCACTTCAAACGGCGGAGCCGGGCATGATCTCCCTCTGGGAGAAGGTTATTCTGAACTCGGTGCAGTTTGCCGGGGGAGAGCTCGCGATTGACATTTCACTTCCGGATGAGGCTCGTTTGGGGTCAGGTGGAGAAGCGTTAGCCATTGAATCAATTAAACAGACGTTTTTCCAGTTTGAAGAGGTGGAGAAATTAGAATTGACCGTGGATGGAGAGAAGCTTGATTCCCTGATGGGACATGTGGACCTGGAACATCCGATACAAAAATAATACGTGGCAACCCCGGAGCGTTCTTCCGGGGTTCTCTTTTTTTGGTAAGAAAAATAGCATATTATCGCAACTTTTGAGGATTTTGGGCGTCTAATATGTCGTCTGGTGGTGCCTGGGGAACTAGGCTGTTCACCCGGTCATCATGAGGCAAAATCTAAGGATGGTAGGGGTGACGGATGAAAAAAATTGGGTTTACCGCGTTAATGTTTTTTGCCATGTTTTTGTTTATTTTTCCGCAATGGGGACAAGCCGCTGCAGGGAGCACCAGCATTTATCTGGACGGTAAGGCGCTGGAACTGCCTAAGAACGGAGAAGTCCAAAATGTGAATGGAAATGTGATGATTCCGATTCGTGTCGTCGTAGAGGAGCTGGGTTTTGTTGTCGACTGGGATAAAAAGACGCGCACGATAACCATACAGCAGTCCGATACACAATTGAAACTGGTCGTGGGTCAGAGCACGGCATTGGTGAACGGCACTAAAGTTAAGCTTGCCGCCGCACCGAAACTGGTTAGTGACACTACGATTGTCCCGCTTCGGTTTGTAGGGGAGCAAATGGGTCTTACCGTTACATGGGATAATGTTAAGAAGTCTGCACATCTCATTACCCCGAATTCCGGCAGCGGAAACGGTACAGGTTCCGGAGAAAATGCGGGAGGCGGAAACGAAGAACAAACGCCTGATCCGGTTCCCGATCCTACGGCTAATCTGGCCAATGTCGGCGGTATCAGCTTTAGCGACAATCGCTTGATGATAGCAGTCGATAAGAACGTTAAGCCAAGCATTTTTACAATGGCCGGACCGGACCGGATCGTCATCGATCTGCCGAATACCAAATTTGCGGATACGTTCTCAAACAATCTAATGCTGGATCAAACCCAGAACGGATATTTTGACGTAACGGAATACCCGGATGTTTCCAAGGTCCGCTACGCCCTGTTCGATGATCAGCCATCGACCATTCGTGTAGTTTTGGATATGAACTATACCAAGAAATATGAACTGATCAACAACAATGATGGACTCATTATCGTAAACTTGAATACGGAGTCTTCCACTCCTGGAACCGCTCCTGGCGGAAACGGGAAAAAGCTGGTCGTCATTGACGCCGGACATGGCGGCAGCGATCCTGGTGCGATTAGCGTCACCAAGAAGAAGGAAAAGGATTTTAATCTCGCTGTCGTATTGAAAGTCCAGGAATTGTTGAAGCAAGAATCTGATATTGATTTTGTGCTGACTCGCAGTAGCGACACCTATCCGACTTTGCAGGACCGGGTGAAGATTGCGAACGACCTGAAGGCGGATATTTTCATTTCGGTCCATGCTAACGCCGGCAGTGCCACTGCAAGCGGGGTTGAGACCTATTATACGAGATCGGAAAGTCTCTCTTTGGCTAAGGTCATGCATAAATATCTGGTGCAGTCCTCCGGACTTAGCGATCGCGGTGTGCGCTCGAAGAGTTTGCATGTCACGCGGGAAACAAAAATGCCGGCCGTACTGCTGGAATGCGGTTATCTCAGCAACAAAAACGACAATGCCGTGCTGTATACGGAAGATTTCCAGGATCGGGTTGCTGAAGGTGTTGTTAAAGGAATCAAAGAATACCTAGGCTTGAACTGATAGCATTCGGTAAAGGAGGAAGCGACAATGAACAGAAAACTATATATCACCGGGGTGATCGTTCTCCTGCTCGCTTTGAGCACCGGATGCGGGCAAAAGCCCGGTACTTCTTCTCCGGTAGACAATTCCGCAGAGGGGAACGTTCAGGGAACTACTACAACCACCGACACCACAACTGCCGCCGGATTAGCGGAAGGCGGAAACGGGACGGATGCCGGAACCGGGGAGCAGGTTTCAACCGAGCAAACGGTAACGAAAACGATCGAAACCTATTATACGGATGATGAAATGCTGGAATTGACCAAATCTTCCGTAGAAATCAAGTACACGGAAGAGCAAGAGAAGTACCTGGCAGCGCTTCAAACTTTAAAAGGCAGCGCCGACACCGATTTGTTCGCTTTGTGGAAAAATGTTGAGTTTCATTCGGCCAAGCTTGAGAACGGTCAACTGACGATCGATATTACGCTGCCCGATGAAGCTCGCTTGGGAGCCGGCGGCGAGGTGTTGGCCCTGGACGCCCTGAAGCAAACCATGTTTCAGTTCGATGAGGTGAAATCGATCGAACTGCTCGTTGACGGCAAACAAAGAGATACTTTGATGGGCCATGAAGAGCTGGAACATCCGATGACAAGAAATTAGTCGATTTTTAAAGGAACCGGGGGGCCGGCCGTCGAACATGGTAAAGTGAACTTTTTTTAAAAGGGGAGAATGTAATGTCATCTTATAAACGCACTTTTAGACGCAGCACCAAGAAGGCAGTATCCACCATGCTTGTGACGGCAATGTGCCTTGGCGGAGGAGCGGCGGCATTTGCGGATCAGGCCGGAACACCGGCAGCGACAACGCAAAGCTCTGTGTCCTCTTTGATTTTTAGCGATGTGAAGGACGGCTTTTGGGCGGAAAAACATATTTACAAGCTTGCTGCAGAAGGGATTATTCTTGGAGATGCAGGGAAATTTCGTCCTGCCGACAGTGTGACTCAGCAGGAAGCCATTACGATGGCAATCCGTTTCATGAATCTGGAATCCAAGCTTGGGGACGGAGCAGGCGCGCCTGCGGATATGAAAGTGGGCAATTATTTCAAACCTTATCTGGAGCTTGCCGTACAGCAGAAGCTGATCGATAAAACCGAGGAAGTTCAAGCAACCGGAGCGAAGGAATCCTGGGGCGAGAAAAAAGCGTCCCGCGAATGGATCGCCAAAATTCTGGTGCGCGCACTGGGCAGAGATACGGAAGCGAAGGCTGCTGCCGGAGCTTCAACCGGTTTTGCCGACCAATCCAGCATCACGTCGTCCGCTCGTGGTTACGTCAATGTAACGGTACAGCTTGATCTGACCAAAGGGGTAGAAGGCAACAAATTTGACCCGCTTGGTAAAGTAACGCGCGCTCAGCTTGCTACCTTCTTCAGCCGGGGAAGTGAGTATGTCACTCCGGGTTATTCCACAGTCTACGAGGGCATCGTTACCGAACTGACGGACAACAAGCTGACTTTGTTTGCAAACGGCAAATTGAAGAGCTTTACGCTGGATAGCCGTACCGTGTATTTTACAAAGGATTCCGAAGTCAAGAGCACCAAAAACGAGCTTCAGCTCTATACCAAAGTGCTTGCGGTTGATAAGGTAGGATCTGCGGCTTATGTAGAGGTTCGCGATCCGAAGCAGCAACTGGAACAAACGGAAGGGACTTTGCTTAAAAAACTTTCGGGTAACCGCTTAGTCATGCTCATTAATAATGACACCGTCACTTACACATATGACGCTAACACAAGCTTTATCGATCAAAATGGGAATTCGATTAACATTGATAGCTTGACGGAAAATAGCACGGTTGTTGTTCAACGCGAAACATTCAGTGCTGAAAAGAAGCCGGTAATTGTTCAGGTGAAATCGGCTATTGTCAATAAATCCGGCAGTGGAACTGTGGATTCGGTCAACCTAACGGACAAAACCATACGCTTCAAGGATGCTTCCGGAAACGTTGAAACTTTTAAGTATAGCGACAATTTTGTAATGATCTACCAAAATCAGCTTTTGAACAATGCAGGTGAGATCCAGACCGGAGCTTCCGTCAAATACACGGTTGAGAATAGCTTGATTACCCGCCTGGAAATTACACAAGGCATGGAGCGTACCGTCACCGGCACCTTGCTGGACGTCAATGACAAGTTTATTAGCTTCTCTAACGCTTCCGGTAAAGCCGAAATCAAATCGCTTGCCGACAAGCCGGCCATTGTGATTAACGGAATCGCAGAAGCGACGCTGGATGATTTGATCGATGACGAGAATGGCGGAGACAAGGTTGAATTGACGATCAATCCTAACGACCAAATCACGAAAATCGTGGTGACAGGTCGTCAATCGGAGCAGTTGAGCGATCTTTCCGTTGTGAAGTACGAAGCCAAATATAAAGCGCTGATGGTTGTCGATGCCTCCAAAAAGGTTCATGCCTTTACACTGGATGACAAAACTAAAGTAGAATATAACTCTACGACGCCTACGCTTTCCGGTGCTGAATCCTTATTGTCCGAAGGCAGAAAGATCAATGTGACGCATATCGGGGATCGCGTATTGTCCCTGCAGGTTGTCTATAAATATGATGGAACATTCTTGTCGGCGGATACGACCGCAAAGAAAATCTCTTTGTTGACTTCATCCGGCAAGACGGTAGTCGTGCCTTATCAAGGAACCGCTCCTTCCATCGAATTGTATGGCAAAGGCAGCGCTACGCTTGCGGATATTAAAGTAGGAGACCCGGTCACCGCTATTTTGTCCGCGAACCAGGACGCTTTGCAAACCTTGGCCGTGAAGAAAGCCGTTCAATTTAAGGTCGTATCGGTGAACACGGCAAACAGCCGGATTCGCGCAACGGCGAATGGAATTACGGATGACTTCTACGTAGACCAGGCTGCACTGTTTGCGGACAACGGAGGAGCTATCAAAGTTGCCGACATCCAGGCCGGTCAAACGATCAACGTGGTCTTTAACGGCCGGACCGCCAGCTCGGTGCAAATCGTCAAGCTGACGCTTGGCAAGGTTCTGAGCGTGAATGGAACTTCCTTGGTTCTGAAGCCTTTCGCCGGGGCTCAGGAGACATTCTCCTTAAATAGCGGAGTGAAGGTTGTACGCGGTACTTCGGTAAGCACCGGCGTGACCAGCCTGACTACGTCGGATCATGTCGAAGTCAGCAAGGATACGGACGGATCGGTAATTATTCAGGTTCTGTCTCCGCTGGAACGGAAATTTCAGCGTTATGACGGGGTAAGCAAAGAAATTATCGTCTACAGACCTTCTCTGACCGACAACAATTATCGCTTTGTTGTGACACCGGAAACATATATTCACCAAGGTGACACGACATTATCCGTGCAATCCCTCCAAGAAAATGATAAAATTGTTCTATATTTCAACGGCGACAAGCTGGTTGAAGTGGAAAAACAATAATCATTTTTGTGAGAATAACCGTCTTGATGCGGGATATTTCCCGCTCAAGGCGGTTTTTTGGGGATTATAGAAAGTATAAGTTCTACTCAGAGCTAATCCATTCTATAATCGCCAGAAAAGCTTCTTTTGGGCGGTAGAAGGTTGTTAGAAGGATGAAGATTTAATAATTTGGCTTTTCAGCGCCGAGAAGGTTGCAAGAAGCTAGGGACAGAGGAGCGGAGTGTAGGAGAAGCCTACATGAGCACCGGAAGGCCCGGCTGAATGCAAGATTCAATGCCGAGTTTACTTCGAAGCAATTCATCGCGATCAAAAGACGAATTAGTAAATTACCTCAGTAAAATGAAGAATTAATAATTTGGCTTTTCAGCGCCGAGAAGGTTGCAAGAAGCTAGGGACAGAGGAGCGGAGTGTAGGAGAAGCCTACATGAGCACCGGAAGGCCCGGCTGAATGCAAGATTCAATGCCGAGTTTACTTCGAAGCAATTCATCGCGATCAAAAGACGAATTAGTAAATTACCTCTAGGGGGTGGGGGAATGAATGCTGCAGGGGTGCGCCATATATTGGACACCATAGCCGCTATGTTTCCGGACGCGCATTGCGAGCTCGATCACAGCAACGCTTTTGAATTAACGATCGCTGTGTTGTTGTCGGCGCAATGTACGGATGCGACCGTTAATAAAGTGACCGCGGATTTGTTCCAAAAATACAAGACACCCGAAGACTATGTCTCTGTCCCGCTGGAAGAGCTGGAACAGGATATCCGCAGAATCGGCCTGTTCCGGAGCAAGGCCAAGCACATCCATAATTTGTGCCGTATTCTGATTGAACAGTATGGCGGAGATGTGCCGAGCGAACATGATAAGCTCGTTGAATTGCCGGGAGTCGGAAGAAAGACGGCAAACGTAGTCGTTTCAAATGCCTTCGGAGTGCCTGCGATCGCGGTCGATACGCACGTCGAGCGGGTCAGCAAGCGGCTTGGACTGGCGAATTGGAAAGATTCGGTGTTGGAAGTCGAAAAGAAGTTGATGAAGCGGGTTCCTCGGGAAGAATGGACATTGACGCATCATCGGCTGATCTTTTTCGGACGATATCACTGCAAAGCCCAGAACCCCAACTGCCAGGTTTGCCCGTTGCTTGACGTGTGCAGGGAAGGCAAGAAACGTATGAAAAGGTCACAAGTCAGTAAAAATATAGAAGAGTGACAAAAAAGACAATGATAGTAGAGGATGGGAACCCATGAAATGTATTTCTGTTTATACTGACAATTTTGAATTGTTTTCCGATGTATTTGAGAAAGTCATTGAGATCGATTTGCAGGAAAATGACGAGCGCGAACTGGAAGGCGTGACAGTCAGCGATTCTGGTGAAGTGCCTAAGCACTATCTTGAGCGTATGTCCGTTAAACCGGAAGTGGTAGTTATGAAAGACCGCAACAAAGGTATCACGATTTTGCAGCACGGTAAAGTGTTCGAAATTTTGATTCCGTCCGATGCGGATGAAATTGAAGCGGCTTCCTTGTAAAAAATTAAGATGTTGTTGATTCGGTCGTCGGGACTTTATTCCGGCGGCCGATTTTTATTTAGTCGGAGAATTTTAAAGTGATTTATGAATTAATTTGACGGATTAAAGGCAGAAGACTTCCAAGTCGAATTAAGGTAGGTTAAAATGAATGTGTTTAAAAAAGTGTTAGAGAAAAATTAAGACAATTGGACTTTCCGGCCTTGTCTTAGGATTAAGACGGAAAGAAGGAGTGCTAATGATGGAAACGATTACAGTCCGCTCTGACATCACATTGCAAGAACAACTTGAACGGTTGGAAAAATGGTACGACTCCCACGGCGACGCTTTGGTACAACGAGAGAATTCGGATCTGCGCCAAAAATTGTCGGAAGGAAATTTAACGCTGTCATTCTGCGGGCATTTCTCAGCGGGAAAATCCAGCCTGATCAATACATTGTGCGGCAAGCCCATGCTGCCTTCCGGTCCGCTTCCGACAACGGCAAATATAGCGGCACTATATAACGGACCGCCCAAAGCGATGCTAACCCCGGCTATTGATCCGTTAAATCCGGAAGGAAAACGAAAACAACCGCTTGAAGTAAGGCGGGATCAGTTGGACGAATTCTGCCGGGACGGAGCTTCCTATGAAATGGTGTCTGTTTGGGATGATATTCCGCTTCTGGGCAGCCACGGAGTGCTGCTGGATACGCCGGGCGTGGATTCCGGGGATGCCGCCCATGCGTTAGCGACAAATTCGGCGCTGCACCTGGCTGATGTCGTATTTTATGTGATGGATTATAATCATGTCCTGTCCGAAAGCAATTTGTCCTTCGCCCGGAGGCTCGCTGACTGGGGTAAGCCGCTTTATCTTGTGGTGAACCAGATCGACAAGCACCGGGAACAGGAATTGAAGTTTGAGGATTACAGGGCTTCGGTGGAGCAGGCGTTTGAACTGTGGGGGATTGTTTCCTCAGGGATATTTTACATCTCGCTCAAAGAGCCTGAACACCCGCTCAATATGCTTCCATTATTGAAACAAACGATACATGATCTCTTGAAGGATCCTCAAAGACTTCTGGAGTATAGCGTTGCCTGCTCACTGCGTCACGGTGGCGAGGGGTTTCTTAAACGCTGCACGGCAGCAGAAGAAGAAACGGAAGAACGACTGCTATCGGAAGCAGGAGGCGAAGGACGCGTTGAGATTTGGCAACAAGAGCTTACAGCTCTTGATCAGGAGATGGAAAATAGCGATGACAAGATAGATAAGCTTCGCCGTGAGTGGATCGGTGAACTTGATACACTTTTGGGAAGCGCATATTTAATGACTCCGGCGCTTCGCGAAGCAGCGGGAGAGTATTTGGAAAGCAGACAGCCCGGATTCAAGACGGGGCTGTTGTTCCAACGCGGCAAAACGCAGCGGGAACAGGAGCGTCGAAGAGATGAGTTCCTGGCGAAGCTGAAGGAACAAGTAGACGCGCAGGTTGACTGGCATGTACGGGATTTGCTGCGCAAGTTTGGCCGGAGCCTCGAGCTTTGGGACCCGGCTTGGGAAAGCCGGATGGAGGAAGCTCTTCCCGTGGCGGAGGAAGATTGGATCAGCGGTCCGGCCAGGGAAGGCGCGGTCGTATCCGGCGAGTATACGCTTCACTATACCGCCGATGTCGCGGCCGGCATTACCGGCCGATACCGCCGCGCAGCCCTCGTCCTCGCGGACGGGCTGCTTGACGCCTTCGCGCCGCGCCTGGCGGCGGCGCAGGCGGACCATGCCGCGCAGCGCGAGACGCTGCTCGCGCGGTCCGCGGCCGCGGTGCGCCTGCAAGCGCAGCGCGCTGCCGCGAGCGAGCGGGTCGAGCGCCTCCAGGCGCTGCTCGGCCCTCCTCCGTCCCTCCCTCCCGGCCTCCTGCCGGAGGTGAGGGACGTCACGGTGCGGCGGTCGGCTGCACCGCCACAGCCGCAACCGCCACAGCCGCAACCGGCGCAGGCGGCGCGCGTGAACGCGCCCGCGCCGGCTGATGCCGCGGCGGCGGGCTTGACGCCGCGCGCCGCCATGGCGCCGCAGGCCGCCGCCGCAGGCCGGCAGCGGCTCACGGATGCGGCCGCGGCACTGGAAGCCGCGGCGGAGGCGCTGGCCCCTTACCCGGCCTTCGGATCGGGGGTAAGGGAGCTGCGCGCCCGCGCGGCCCATCTGTCGGGCGGCCGCTTTACCGTTGCGCTGTTCGGGGCGTTCAGCGCGGGTAAATCCTCCTTCGCGAACGCGCTGCTTGGCGCGCAGGTACTGCCGGTATCGCCGCATCCGACCACCGCGGCGATCAACCGGATTCTAGCTCCGGCGGATGGCATGGAGCACGGGCAAGCGGCGGTCATCTTCAAGTCGCCGGAAGCGATGAAGGGGGACCTTGCTTACTCCTTTGAAGCACTGCAACTGGGCGCTTGGAAGGAACGAAGCTGGAAGTCTGAAGTTCAGAAGCTTCGGGCCGTGGATGTCCCGCCGTCGGGGCGCGCCCATTACAGCTTCTTAAAGGCTGCGGCCATCGGCTGGGACGACAACGCTTCCCGTCTGGGCACTAGAGAAACCGCCGGACTTGAAGGCTTTGCCGCTTATGTGGCGGAGGAGAGCAAGGCTTGCTTTGTGGAGCAGATGGATCTCTATTATTCCTGCCCGTTGACGGAACAAGGGATAGTGATCGTAGATACGCCGGGGGCCGATTCGATTCATGCCCGTCATACCGGCGTGACATTTCAATATATTAGAAACAGTGACGCATTATTGTACGTGACTTACTATAACCACGCTTTTTCCCGGGCAGATCGCCAGTTTCTGGCCCACCTGGGAAGAGTGAAGGGAAGCTTCGCGCTCGACAAGATGTTCTTTATTGTGAATGCCTCGGATTTGGCATCGACCAGAGAGGAATTGGCTTCGGTCATGGACCATGTGGAGGGCGGTTTGCGCGGTGCCGGGATTGAACAGCCGCAGATTCATGCTGTTTCCAGTCTTACCGCATTGTCAGCCAAAACTTCGGGCGACGCCGGTTTGTTTACAGCCTCCGGATTTGCCCGGTTCGAAGAAGTGTTCTTTGATTTTATCGGCAAAGAGCTCACAGGTCTTGCCTTCGACGCTGCCGGACGTGAACTGCATACCGTGATGGAACGGGCGCAGGAGTGGAACGATGCGATGGCTCAGAGCAAGGAAGAGCGTGAGCAGAAGCTGAGTATGATCCGCGCGGACAAACAGGAATTTGCGGGGCTGTTGAAAAACCTTGCGGAGAGTGACCCGGGCCCGCAGCTCCGCCAGGAGGCCGGAGAGCTGTTGTTCCACGTTCGCAATCGGCTACAGCTTCTTGCGGGAGACCTGTTCCACGAATTTTTCCATCCGACCCTGCTTCAGGAAGAGGGAGGCGATCTCAAAGTAAAATTCGCATCTTCTTTTCGCGGTTGGCTCGGCCAATTGTCGGTAGAATTGGAGCGCGAGCTTCAGGCGACTTCCTTAAGACTGGAGAAGAAGGGCGACGCGATCCTGACCGTCCGTAATAAGGAATGGCTTGACCAGGTGAAGTCCTCGTTAAGAAATGTTCCTGCTTTTGGGAACTTGGATACCTCAGCTTATTCATGGGTTACGCCGGAATTAAAAGAAGGAATGCTGGAACAGCGGATGAGCGCACGGGACTATGCAGGTTATTTTAAAAGTCCTAAATTTTTCTTCGAAGGCGGCGGTAAGCAGAAACTTCGTGAAGCGCTCGACAAGCCGATCGGAGATATCCTGAAAGAAGCGGTGGAAGAAGCCGGTCACGGACTTGGGGAGTATTACAGTCTGGAAACTACTCGGCGTTTTGCCGCGCTGGCCGCACGATATGAAGCGGAATGGGCGGAATGGGAGACGGGCCTTACGAATCTTGACTCGGATACCGGCAAAGAGAGCGACTGGACAGCCGTAATGGAACGGTTAAATCAACTGGCTAAGACTTTTGTTGATTAAACGGCTAGAGGGCAAAGATTTCTTATCTTGTCGTCTACGGTAGGCAAGTATTTTTGGCATAGTTTCGAATTTTGTAACTTTTTGTCGAAAAAGCGCTTTCCTTAAATTTGGACTATTGCATTATTCGGCATAAACCATGACAATAGATGTAGATAGATGTCTAAACAAGGGGGAACCGAAAACTCATGTGGGGTGCTCCTGTAACAGAACGCGCCAAGAGCATAATGCTGCTTGGCGGCGGGGAACTGGGCAAGGAAGTCATCATAGAGTCACAGCGCCTTGGACTCCGGACTATCGTTGTCGACCGGTATGAGCATGCACCGGCGATGGGGGTAGCCCATGAAGCCTACTGCATCGATATGCTGGATGAGGAGGCTTTAAAATCTCTGATTGTCCGGATTAACCCGGACCTTATCGTGCCGGAAATCGAGGCCATCGCTACTCCGGCGCTCGTAGAATTGGAGCAGGAAGGCTTTACGGTTATTCCTACAGCCAGAGCCGCCCTGCTGACGATGGATCGCGAAGGGATCCGCCGGCTTGCGGCAGAAGAGCTTGGTTTGCCGACCGCCGCCTACCGCTTTGCGGACAGTCTCGAAGAGCTGGAAGCCGCCGTGGCGGAAATCGGCGTTCCTTGTGTGATTAAACCGCTGATGAGCTCCTCGGGCAAAGGCCAGAGCGTTTGCCGCAAGCCGGAAGAGGTATCCACTTGCTGGACCCTGGCTTTGGAAGGCGCCCGCGCCAAGAAGATGCGCGTAATCGTGGAAGCATTTGTTCCGTTTACGAGCGAGATCACACTTCTTACCGTACGATCCGCTTCAGGCACGGTGTTTTGCCCGCCGATCGGTCATATCCAACAAGACGGGGATTACGTGGAATCTTGGCAGCCGCATCCATTAACGGAAGAGCAGCTGCTCGAGGCCCAGTCCATCGCGGGAAAGATAACCGAGGCGCTTGGCGGTTATGGTATTTTCGGCGTTGAACTGTTCGTGACCCCGGAGGGTATTGTCTTCAGCGAGGTGTCTCCACGACCGCATGATACAGGTATGGTAACGATGGTGACCCAGGATTTATCGGAATTTGCCTTGCATGTTAGGGCTATTCTAGGATTTTCGATTCCGTCGGTGGAACTGTTGACCCCCGGAGCTTCGGCTACATTAAAAGCCGACCGCGAAGGGGAGGACTTTGAGATCGGCGGAATGGAAGAAGCGCTCCGCTTGCCAAGAACGCAAATTCGCGTCTTTGGCAAACCGCTTTGCAAACCAGGCAGACGAATGGCTGTCGCCCTTAGCAGCGCCGATGATGTAGAAACAGCCCGAAGCCGCGCCAAGCAAGCGGCAAATATATTAAAGGTGGTATGGTCAAATTGAGTAATCAGGTTTGTGCCCCGGCCTTGGCAATCCGCAGATGTTGCAGCGATGATGTACATCATATGCTTCCTTTGATGCGTCAGCTTCGCTATCCAACTACGCCAAGCGTGCTGAAAGAACGCCTTACGATGTTGGAAGGTCACGAACAACTTTGCAGTTTGGTCGCTGAAGTGGATGGAGTTGTGGTAGGAACCATATTTCTAAAGCAGCATCAGACGCATGATATGATGAAACCTGTTACTAGCATTACGGCATTGGTAGTTGACGAGAAGCATCGGGGAACCGGGATCGGGAAACGTCTTCTTCTTGAGGCGGAGACCTGGGGCAAAGAGCGCGGCAGCTCGCAGATGTTCGTATCCGTAGCCGGAGACAACAATATTACGTCCAAATCATTCTATGAGTATTCGGGATTTACCTGCACAGGCTACCGTTTAAGCAAGCCATTGGCATAACCGAAATAAAAGCTATGGAAAAGGGATTCCGCCCATTTTCCATAGCTTTTTTCATGTTATTTCACCTTTGAGACAGGGATCCATATCTCACTTCTGAAATGAGGAGACGACATCTCTTTACTCTCGTTCCACAGTATTTCCGGTCCTTCGATCAGTTCATAAGCCGAGGAGGGGAGCCATTCGGCATAAATGCGTCCCCAAACATTTTGCAGTGTATCGGGAAAAGGGCCCACTGCTTCGAAAACGGCCCATGTAGAAGACGGAACTTCGAGGGACGTCAGTCCCTCCGGACACTCCTTCGTAGTCGCAGCGCCGATATAATGATCCAATTCCCCTTTTTCCTCCATACGTTCCTCCGAGAAATTTACCGATGCGCTGATCAGGCCATGAGGCTCGACATCCGATAATTGTTTCAGCGTGGTAATCTTCTCCTCGTTTAAACTGGCCCACATCGAAGCGATCTCCGGATTGACTCCATGGAATACTATCGGGACCCTTTTCATGATTCCCACGATGCGAAAATCATCTTTCTCTACGATTCTGTAATTCATTTCGTTCCCTCCTTGAATGGTCAACTGAAAGGTCATTTGCGGATACGCTTTGAGCATTGAACCGTGATTACGGGCATCGGAAGGGGTGATTCCATGCAAGAGTTGAAAGGCTCTGGCAAAAGAATCGGGGGAATTGTAGCCGTATTTTAGTGCCACATCTATAATTTTCAGGTCTTTATTCTTCAGATCAAATGCGGCAAGCGTAAGGCGTCTGCGGCGGATGTACTCCGACAGTGGAACCCCGGCGAGAAAAGAGAACATTCTTTTGAAATGGTATTCCGAGCAACAGGCCGTCCGCGCTACCTCCCGCATTTCGATTTCCCCATCCAGGTGCCGTTCGATATATTCCATTGCACGGTTCATGCTTAGTAACGAATCCATGGTTTTTCCTCCCTTTCAACGTAAGATTAACAGAGGGTTTTAACGTGTTCCCGACAAATCCAGTGCAAGTTATGCAGGATAAGCTGCGTTTAGCGGAAATTATTCATGCGATATCAGGCAGCTAGAGGTCCGAAGTTTATACTTTCTGATATCTAAAAAAGACCGCCCGGCAATCGGAAATTGCCTAACGGTCCTTCGTGACATAAACCTGTTAATTTGCCGCATAAACGGAAACCGGCTCCAAAGCCGCAGCACTTCTACGGTGGCAATAATTCCGGCGATAGATTTCCATTTCTCCCCGAAACATCAGTTTAAGATGACAGCAACTGGAAAAATCATGGGGTGTTGTAAGCCCGGCGGATTTGTCGAGGAGCTTGACGCCCGCATTTTGAAAAACGCTGCTAACGAACTGGGAACAAAAATAAGAATTTTCTCCGCCCAGCTCCATATTGAGGACGATTCCTAGAATCCCCAGGAAGTTATAGCTGTAAAGATCGCGATTCTCTTCGAATTGCCGGACGTAATTTCGCATATCATTATAGGTTTCCTCGCTGACAGTATAACTGTAGACTGCACAGGTGGCTCTTTCGAACACGCGGGCATGAATATTCTCTTGGACGAAGCCGCCGAACATCGGAAGGAGCGGGTGTTTTCTGCCAAAGCTGTATACTTCCCGGAGCTCGGGATCGAACGCGATAGATGCATGATTATAAGGTGCCCGTGTATATAAGCCGATCATTTTAGCTACAACCGTATTCGGATTACTTAGTAAAATATAAATTTGTTTGTTCTTTGTCATTAGTATTCAACCGCCATTATATTATTGGTTATGTATTCCAGATATTTCTATGTTCCATTTGATATTATCATGGTACGGCGATTCGGGGAATAGCGAAACGGACCGAAGACGGAAATAAAACTGGACTAAGGTCGTGGTTTAATTTGGGAAGCCCCGTTCCGAATCATTTACAAAAGCTGGTTGATAGGATAAAATCGGGGGGAAATTAAGGCACTTTGGCGGGCAATGCGAGAAGGAAGAGGATGGTTGTCGATGTACAAGTTAATTTTGGCTGATGATGAGGAAGATGTAAGAGAAGGGCTGCTGCAGTTAATCGATTGGGATAGCCTGGGCTGCCAAGTATCCGATACCGCGGAGAACGGAAAAGAAGCGGTGGAGCTGGTGGACAAGCACCTGCCCGACATTGTGGTCACGGATATCCAAATGCCGTTTATGAACGGCCTGGAGCTCTCCGAATGGATACGAGAAACTTACCCGGACACCAAAATCATTATTTTGACCGGTTATGAAGAGTTTGAATATGCCCAAAAAGCAATCCGGCTCGGCATTGACGAATATTTGCTCAAGCCTTTCTCGGCCGGTGAACTGGCGGCGGTGTTACGCAAAGTCAAGGAGCAGATGGATGAGGAGAGGGCGGCCAGGGAAAATGTTCAGCTTCTGACCGAGCACTATCGGAAGAATCTGCCTGTACTGCAAAGCTTGTTTCTCTCTTCGCTGGTATCACGGCGCCTTCCGAAACAGGAGATCCGCGAAAAAAGCTGGCACTATGATCTTGATCTCGAGGGTACCGGTTATATGATCTCTGTACTAAGAATCGATGACGCTTTTTTGGACCAAAGCCGCGAAACAAGGTCGAGTTTACGAGGTTCATCACTTTCACTGAGAGAAACGAACGATACTCAGCTCCAGCTGTTTGCCGTATTGAATATAGCTAAAGAAATCGTCCGCTCGATACCGGGCGATCACCAGGTGTTTATTCATCATGACGAAGTCGTGCTGCTCAGCATTTTTGATAGCGCTGACATTGAGTTAATGGTGGGCCGGAGTCTGGATCTGCTGGAGGAAATCCGGCTCAGCGTGGAGCGTTATTTGAAGCTGACGGTTACGATCGGAGCTGGCATGGCCATTTCGGATATCGGGGATGTGTCCTTATCTTATCAAGAAGCGCTGCGTGCGCTGGATTATCGATTGATCCTGGGCAGCAACAAGGTGATCTGGATCAATGACGTGGAATCCCGTCAAATCATTCCCTTTGTGTTCGATGAAGTGAAAGAGAAGGAACTGATACGATGTTTGAAGGTTGGGAGCGATAAAGAGCTTGGAAATCTTCTTGATTCCCTGTTCGGCGGGCTGCTCGACAGCCGGATTTCGTATCAGGATTTTCAGGTTTATTTGCTGATGATGCTCACTGCCGTCATTAAAGCGTCTCAGGATGTCCATGTGGATATGGACAAGCTGTTCGGAGACGGGGCGGTGTTTCTCGGCATGTTGTCCAAATTGTCGCATGCGGCGGAAGCGAAGGCCTGGTTCGCAGGAATATGTATGAAGCTGAAGCACTCCATTGCAAGCGAGAGACAGACGAGCTATAACAAGCTGGTGGAGGAAGCCAAGGAATACATACAGCTGCATTTTGGAGAGAGCGATATGTCGATTAACAAGGTGTGCAAACAGCTTCATATCAGCACCGGATATTTCAGCAATATTTTTAAAAAAGAGACTGGAATGACATTCGTAAATTACCTGATGGGTGTGCGTATGGAGTCGGCTCAGCAACTGCTGCGGACTACGGATTTAAAGGCATTTGAAATTGCGGAGAATGTCGGATTCACCGATCCGAACTATTTCAGCTTTTGCTTCCGTAAAAAATTCGGCATTTCGCCGAAAGAATACCGGGGAGGAGCCGGTAAGGCATGAAAGGACCGCAGACCATTTCCCGCTTTCTAAGAAATTTTCATGTCAGAAAAATTCAAGTGTTAATCTCTTTATCTTCGATTACCATTACCATTCTTGCCGTCGTGCTGGTAAGTGCCCTGCTCTTCAACCGCTTCTCCAAAGCGGCGGAAGCGAACGCATATCTCAATCTGGGGCAGATTATCGAGCAGGTGAACGCCAATCTGGAACTCTATGTCAGCGGGATGCAGGATATTTTCGAACTAGCCCAAGAGCAGATCAATGCCGCTTCCGATATTCCTGACGACCGGCAGCTTGGCGAACAGCTCGGGACGATTTTGAATACGCGCAAAGACCTGGTATCGATGGCGTTGTTCACCAAAGGCGGGAACCTGGTGCGGGGAGTTCCGGAACTTCCGATGCGGCAAAATACGAAGCTTACCGAGCAGCTCTGGTTCGAATCGGCGATTCAGAACCCGGGGACCCTGCAGTTTACTCCTCCGCATATCCAGAACTTGTTTAAATCGGATTACCGCTGGGTGGTATCGATGAGCAAAAGTATTACCTACCGTGACGATTCGCGTATAAGGCAAGGTGTGCTTGTTATGGATATTAACTTTCGTACGATCGATGAACTGAGCCAAAGGGTTGGACTTGGCAAAAAAGGATACGTCTACATCATCGATAGCGTTGGAAACATCGTTTATCATCCTCAGCAGCAGCTGATTTATGCCGGCCTCAAGTATGAGAATCTCGAACCGGTGCTGAATTACGCATACGGGAGTTATCTTGACGATTCCGAGGGCGAACAACGGCTCATCACGATCCAGACGGTGAAGCCGGCGGGCTGGAAGATCGTCGGCGTGGCTTATGCGGATGAATTTTTGACCACAAAAAAGGAGCTTGGCGGATTCCTCTACGGTTTTTTACTTGCCGCTATTGCCGTCATCCTTATTATTAATTTGTACGTCTCGGCCAGAATATCACAACCGATCCGCCGTTTGGAACGTTCCGTTCAGATGGTGGAAAAGGGCGATTTCGGTACGAACGTGTATGTCAGCGGGGCCTATGAGGTCGAGCAGCTGTCGAAGCGGTTTAACCTGATGCTGCGCCGGATACGGGAGTTGATGGATCAGATTATTCAGGAGCAGGAGGCCAAGCGCAAAAGCGAGCTCGATGTCTTGCAATCCCAGATCAATCCTCATTTTCTATACAATACGTTGAACTCGGTGACGCGGATGGCGGAGCTCGGCCGTAATGAGGAAGTGGTAACGACGATCACGTCCCTTTCGCGGTTTTTCCGCATCAGTTTGAGCAAAGGAAATCATATTATCCCGGTAGCGGACGAGCTGGAGCATGTGCGTCATTATCTGATTATCCAGACCATCCGGTTTAAAAATAAATTCCGTTACGAAATCCAGGCGGAGCCGGATACGCTTGATTGTTTGACCCTGAAGCTTATTCTTCAGCCTCTGGTGGAAAACGCGATTCACCACGGCATTGAGAAGTCGGCCGAGGAGGGTTTCATCGGCGTTTACGCCCGGATAAACGGAAACAACCTGGAATTAGTCATCAGGGATAACGGCATCGGAATGACGCAGGATACCGTAGACAAGCTGTTGTCCGGAAGACTTCGCAGCGAAAGCGGCTCGGGAGTCGGTGTCACCAATGTCCAGGAGCGGATCGCCCTTTACTACGGTAAGGATTACGGGCTGCACTATGAAAGCGAGCCGGAAGAAGGGACTACCGTTACTATTAAACTGCCGATCGTCAGGCCGGAGACCCCGAAGATAGAGGGGGATGAATCATGAAGTTCGGTTACTGGCTGAAGAATGGTCTGCTGCTGCTGTTATTCATGTTGCCGTTGACGGCTTCCTGTGCGCCGGCAGGCAACCTGCAAAAAGGCGAAAAGACGACCGTGATTGATATGATCGTCAAAATGGACCGTGGGGATTATTGGAGCACGATCAAAATGGGAGCCGAAGTGGCGGCGAAGGAATATAACGTAAAACTGAATTTTCTCGCCCCCGAAAATGAGAACGACTACAAGGAACAAATCCAGCTGATGGAACATTCGATCGCTCGCCGGCCGGACGCCATCATTCTGGCCGCGAGCGATTATGAGGCCCTGGGACAAGTGACCGACCGCAGCTCCTATTACGAGATCCCGGTGATTTCCATGGATTCCGAGGTCGCTTCCACAAAAGTGAAAACTTATGTCGGAACGAACAATTATGAAGCGGGGCAGAAAGCGGCCGAACGCTTGGTGGAACTCACCGGCAAACAAAGCGATATTGGAATCGTGAACTTCGTAAAGGGAGCCCGCAATGCCGACCAGCGGGAAGAAGGCTTTTTGGATTACGTGGCGCGATTCTCGGGAATCCGGGTAGTGGATATCCAGTATTGCGGATCTGACGAGGAATTGGCCTACCGTTTAACGCGAAATATGCTGACAGCTTATCCAGGTCTGGACGGGCTGGTATCTTTGAGCGCGGAATCCTCGATCGGAGCGGGCAGAGCCGTGGAGGAAATGGGGTACGGAGGCAAAATCAATATGATCGCATTTGATAATCCGCCTGAAATGCTGGAATTGCTTCAGGAAGAAACGGTTCAGGCGATGGTCGTGCAAAATCCGTTCAATAACGGATATATGGCGGTCGCGGCCGCGGTTAAAGCTGCCCATGGAGAAAAGCTGGAGGATCGAATTCCGACCGATACAAAGCTCATTGATCTGGAAAACATGCTGTGGCCCGAAAATCAGAAGCTGCTGTTTCCTTTTGTTAAATAAGCGGCAGCATCAAATACTCCCCTGCCTGGCAGGGGAGTATTTTTGTATATTCGGGGTAAATTACTGGAGAACCAGAAATTTCCGCAATTATATAATCGGGAAGGAGATCATGATGAGCGATAAGGATATGCTGCACACGGGAACTGTCGATACGACCAAGGTGCTTGATGACTTATGGTGCGTCCGGACCCTGATCGTAAATACGGTATTTGTGGGACATCCGGAACGGGGAGACTGGGTGCTTGTCGATACCGGGCTGGGCCCCTTTAAGCATGCACTAATACAGGAAGCCGATCATATTTACGGAAGGCCTCCCAAAGCGATCATTTTGACGCACGGGCATTTTGACCATGTCGGGTGCGTGATCGAGTTATCGGAATACTGGAAGGTTCCCGTCTATGCCCATGTTGAGGAATTCCCTTATTTAACAGGGCTTCGGGATTATCCGGAAGGTGATCCTTCCGTGGGCGGCGGGCTGATGGCCGGAGTGGCCCCGTTGTATCCGAACGGCCCCATAGATATAGGAGACAGATTGCAACCACTTCCGGAGGATGGCACCGTCCCTGGAGCGCCAGGCTGGAAATGGATCGCCACGCCGGGACACAGTCCGGGGCAGGTTTCTTTGTACCGGGAACAAGATCAAACTTTGATTGCCGGGGATGCTTTTATTACGGTCAAACAAGAATCGGCGCTCGCGGTGATGCAGCAGAATAAAGAGATACATGGGCCGCCGAGGTATTTTACCCCGGATTGGGAGTCCGCGAAAGAATCTCTGCGCAAGCTGGCTGCATTACCCCTGGAAACGGCGGTTACCGGTCACGGCTTGCCGATGTCGGGCGAGGAACTGCGCACCGGGCTCAAGATGCTAAGCGAGAATTTCGATGAACTTGCCGTCCCGGAACAAGGTAAATATGTGGATGATGATCGGCATTAAAGCGTGATGGCGCCAGCTCCGGGATAACCCCGGGGCTTTTTTAGTATGAAATGATCAATATAACATCCTCAGAATTTTCATAGAACATCTCAGAATATTTGATTCGCAATCTTGAGGATTCCATGCATAATGAAAACGTAACCAACAGGATAAAAAGAAAACGAATATCAGTTCAGGAGGTCAAAAGAATGAAAAAAGTCGGTACAGCATTATTAGTTGCAGCAGTGCTCGGGGCCACGATGGCAGGCTGCTCCAGCGGCGGAAACAAAGATAGCGGCGGGGCGGGCGAGCCGAAGGTAGGCGTGGCCATTTACAAGTTTGACGATACTTTCATGACCGGCGTGCGGAATTCCATTGAGAAGAACGCAAGCGGCATCGCTAAAGTGGACATTGTCGACAGCCAAAATTCCCAGCCAACCCAGAACGATAAAATCGACTTGTTCCTAACGAAGAAAACAAATGCGTTGGTCATTAACCCGGTTGACCGTACTGCAGCTGGAGTCATTATCGATAAGGCCAAAGCTAAGGATACTCCGGTTGTATTCCTGAACCGCGAACCGCTTCCGGAAGATATGAAGAAGTGGGATAAAGTGTACTATGTCGGTGCGAAAGCGGAAGAATCCGGTACCTTGTCCGGTCAAATTATCGTCGACTACTGGAAAGCCAATTCATCGGCTGATAGAAACGGCGACGGCGTTCTCCAATACGTCATGCTGAAAGGCGAGCCGGGTCACCAGGATGCCGAGCTGCGCACGCAATATTCCATTCAAGCGGTGGAAGATGCAGGCATTAAGGTAGAAAAAGTAGCCGAAGATACTGCGATGTGGGACCGCGTAAAAGGGCAAGAGAAGATGGCCGCATTCCTGGCTGCCAATGGAGATAAGATTGAAGCCGTATTTGCGAACAATGACGACATGGCATTGGGTGCCATCGAAGCGTTGAAAGCTGCCGGATATTTTACAGGCGATAAATTTATGCCGGTAGTCGGCGTGGATGCTACTGCGCCAGCTCTTCAAGCACTGGAACAAGGAACGATGCTAGGCACGGTGCTCAACGATGCCGAAAACCAAGGCAAAGCGGCTGTGATGTTGGCTTCCCTGCTGGCAAAAGGCAGCGAGATTAACAAAGACAGCGTAGGCTTCGAGATTACGGACAATCAATATGTCTGGATTCCTTATCAAAAAGTAACGAAAGATAACGCAGCTAATTTCAAATAAAACGCAGCGTACGCAGCAGGACTTCTCATAAGCAATTTAAGCATGGGAGGTTCGAACCTAAAGGGACGGACCTCCCAATTTATATGGATGGCTTGAAGGATAGAGTCTTGGAGGGAACGCTTGCTGTGCCTCTTTAGGAATAGAACAATTTAGGGGGCGGAACCATGATGGAACAGAAATATGCATTGGAGATGAAGGATATCTCCAAGGAATTTCCCGGCGTCAAAGCGCTGGATCAGGTAACTCTGCAGGTTAGACCCGGGACCGTACATGCGCTAATGGGCGAAAACGGCGCGGGCAAATCAACATTAATGAAATGCCTGTTCGGAATCTATAAACCCGACGGCGGAGAAATTTATTTGAATGGACAAAAAGTCGAAATTAACAACTCCAGCGACGCACTGAGACTTGGAGTTTCGATGATTCACCAGGAGCTGCACCCGGTGCCGTTCCGCAATGTCATGGAAAACATATGGCTCGGCCGCTTCCCGCTGAGGGGCTGGTTTCCCTTCAAATTTGTGAACCATAGCAAAATGTTCAGGGACACGGAAGAGCTGTTTAAACAGTTAGATATTGATATAAGTCCGGATACGCTGGTAGGAAAGCTATCGGTTTCCAAAATTCAATCCATTGAAATTGCGAAAGCGGTTTCATTTCATTCGCAAATCATTGTCATGGACGAACCTACCTCGTCGTTGACCAGTGTGGAGGTGGAGCATCTATTCCGCATTATTAATGATTTGAAGAAACGCGGCGTGTCTATCATTTATATTTCGCACAAGATGGAAGAAATATTACGTATTTCCGACGACGTGACGATCATGCGGGACGGAAAGAAAATCGGAACTTGGCCGGCGGCCCAAATGACGACCGATTTGATTATTTCCAAAATGGTCGGGCGGGATTTGACACAGCGATTCCCTGACCGCCATAACGTTCCAAACGGCGTAATTATGAAGGTGGATCATCTGACTTCCCCTGATCCGAAGTCGTTCAAGAATGTGTCTTTCGAGCTTCGAAAGGGAGAAATACTCGGCGTGGGCGGTCTTGTGGGAGCCCAGCGGACCGAATTGGTTGAAGCCTTGTTCGGGCTTCGAGACATTCAGTCCGGCAGCATTTCGATCAATGGCAAAGAGGTCAGAATCAAAAGCGCCGGCGATGCGAAACGTCACGGGTTGGCGCTGCTGACTGAGGAACGACGTACAACGGGGATTTTCCCGGTATTATCCGTACACGAGAATGCGGCCATCGCCAATATGGACCGGTACGTAAAGCCTTACTTACTGATCGACGACCGCAGAAAAAAGACAGAAACCAACAAAATGGTAGAGAAGCTGCGGACCAAAACACCTTCTCCAAAGACTCTGATTATGGATTTGTCCGGGGGAAATCAACAGAAGGTTCTGCTCGCGCGCTGGCTCCTTACGGAACCGGAGATTCTGCTGCTCGACGAGCCGACCCGGGGAATCGATGTCGGGGCGAAATACGAGATTTACTCTCTTATCGCGGAGCTGGCCCAGCAAGGTAAAAGCATCATCATGATTTCATCTGAGATGCCCGAACTGCTTGGCATGTCCGACCGGGTGATGGTTATGTCCGAAGGTCGACTGACGGGCATATTGGATGGATACCAGGCCTCGGAAGAGGAAATTATGCGGCTGGCTGCCCAGCATTAGCGAGAAAGAGAAGGAGGAGAACATCATGGAAATTAGAAAAGTACAAAATTTCGTAACCCAAAATGCGATATATATCGTCCTAGCGGTGCTCGTCATCGGGATTGCCGTGTACGAACCAAGCTTTATCGGACTGAATACGCTTCAGGATATACTGGCTCAATCATCAACCCGGGTGATTATTGCGCTAGGCGTAGCCTTTATCCTGATTACCGGAGGGACCGACTTGTCGGCCGGACGGATGGTGGGTTTAACTGCGGTTATATCAGCGTCCATGCTTCAAACGGAAGAATACGGGCGGCGGTTCTTCCCGGATCTCCCGCAATTATGGATGATCCTGCCGATCATCATCGCCATCGTCGTAGGTCTAATCTTCGGCATGATTAACGGAATCATAGTCTCCAAATTCAAAGTTCCTCCCTTTATCGCCACCCTCGGTACCATGGTCGCGATTTACGGTATCAATTCTTTGTATTTCGATATGGATCCCAACCAGTCACAGCCGATCGGCGGACTGCGCAAGGATTTCACGGACCTTGGTTCAGGAAGCATCCACATCGGACAATTTTCGCTGCATTATATCGTCATTATTGCGATCGCCGTTTGTTTCATCGTCTGGGTCATGTTCAACAAAACCCGGCTCGGTAAAAACATGTACGCCATCGGAGGCAACGTACAGGCAGCGAAGGTATCCGGCATCAACGTAAACAAATACCTGATTCTGATTTACTCCATCGCAGGTGCGCTGTACGGGTTGGCCGGCGTCCTTGAGGCCGCCAGAACGGGCGGAGCCACCAACAACTACGGGAATATGTATGAGCTTGATGCGATCGCGGCCTGCGTAGTTGGCGGGGTATCTACGACAGGCGGGATAGGTACGGTTCCGGGCGTCATGGCCGGCGTGCTGATCTTCACGGTAATTAACTATGGACTGACCTTTGTCGGGGTTGGCCCGTACTGGCAGCAAATCATTAAAGGTGCGATTATCGTTGCCGCTGTTGCATTCGACATGCGGAAATATGCATCCAAAAAATAAACGAATTTTCATTTTTTATTTCCAATTTTCCAGTTATTTCTCATGCGTATTAACGGGGAACATGTTAAAATGTGACAAGGAACTCATTTTTTGTGGAATCATCTGACTAAGGAGGAGAAACTTCGATGAACAAGAAGTCTCACTTAAGAAGAATTTCTGCGGGCCTTGTCTTCTCCGTCTTGGCAGGATCTTTGATGCTGGTACCGGCAGGAAGCGGTACGGCTGATGCGGCTTCATCTAAACAAATAGCGGCAGTTTATGCGAAAATTCAGACCGAACGGGCTGCTGAAGTAGTTGCCCTGGTCAACAAGGAGCGGGCTGCAGCGGGATTAAAACCGCTTACCGTGCACACTAATTTATCGAAAATGGCAAAAACCAAAGCGATCGACATGTTTAAAAACAAGTATTTCAATCACACATCACCTACTTACGGGTCCCCCTTTGACATGATGGATTCATTTAACATCACATACCGTTATGCAGGCGAGAATATCGCCATGGGGCAAAGAACCGCCAAAGAGGTAGTGGAGGACTGGATGAACAGCCCGGGCCATAAAGCCAATATTTTAAATGCCAATTACAATCTCATCGGCGTCGGTTATTACAACGAGTACTGGGTTCAGGAATTCATCGGTACAAAAGATTGAGATGATTGAAACGCGAAAGCAATAGACACGCCAATGAGGCGTGTTTTTTGCTTGAATAAAAATATTTTTAATAAGGATGAAACCTTGAAACAATCGCTACGTAAACATTTATCAAGAAGTTAAAATTTTTAGGGAGGCAACTAAACCATGTCGATTTTTAAAAGATTACGTGATTTGACCATGTCTAATATTAACGCGATGATTGATAAAGCGGAGGATCCGATCAAGATGACGGATCAATATATTCGTGATATGCAGGAGGACCTGGAGGACGCCGAGAAGGCGGTCGCCGCTCAAATCGCGATTGAGAAGAAATTCAAGGCGCTTTATGAAGAGCAGGAAGCTTTGGTAGCCAAGCGTACGCAGCAGGCTCATACGGCCGCTCAAGCCCAAAACGTAGAATTGGCCCGCCGTGCGCTGGAAGAGAAGAAAGCCGCTGAAACGAAGATGAACGAGTATAAAACGAACTACGACCAAAACAAGACTTCCGCCGATAACCTTCGCGCTAAGCTGGAAGAGATGCGTAAACAGCTTACCGAGATGAAGAACAAGCGGGAGACGCTGGTAGCCCGTTATAACGCGGCTAAGGCTCAAAACGAGATCAACAAGGCGATGACCGGCTTTAGCTCGGACTCCGCTGCCAGCGGTCTAAAACGCATGGAAGAAAAAATGATGCAGATGGAAGCGCAGGCCGAAGCAAGCAACGAATTGAACTCCAAAGGATCCGATCTGGACGACGAATTCGAAAAGCTCGGCAAGGACCAGGCGGTTGAAGATGAACTGGCTGCTTTGTTGAAACAGTACGACAACAATCAAAAATAAGAACGCTTTGAATTGAACGTAAAGCGAGGCAATGTAGCTCATGAGTATGTGGAAAAGAATCGGAAACCTGTTCGCGAAACCGGAGCCGCCACAGGTGGAAAAGAGCATGTTGACGCTCTCCCCCGGAGATATGTGCGAAGTGTCCTTGGTTACTTATGAAGTGACGGGACGGGTTCATAACCGTGGACGGAATGCGGTCGTACTGACACTGCAGGACGGCGCCAAGATCAGCTATTTGCTGATTGAAGAACGGGAGACGCTGCAATATCAGCTCTACCGCCCGATCGACGGCCGGCTGGATACGCCTGACGAGGTTCCGTCTGAAATGGAACTGGACGGAAGAACTTATTACCTGGATGAAGAGTATGTTGGCTCGGTAACCGTTACCGGCCGTACTCCCTTTATGCAGGGAGGCGAGCAGTATGTATGGCAGTTCCAGTCCGATGATTTTGCGCTGATGCGCATCGAATGGCAAAACGGACGTTTCATGCTCTATGAGGGTGAGAAGGTAATTACTGCCGACGTTAAGGTAATCAGAGCGAGTTAAAAGCTGGTAGAGCAGTGCCCATGGGCACTGCTCTTTTTGCGATACTATATAGGACTAAAGAAGAAAATGATAAAGGCAAGGTAGTAAAATGATTCCGAAGAAGCGGAGCGTTCGCCTTTGGTTGCGGATTTCAACCGAATTGGATTTTATAAAATCAAGAAATCTGGAACCAACAGCGATCGTAGGAACATTTTACGTACTTGCCCCATATCAATTTCGCCAGTCCATCTTATATAGTTTATGATTAGCAAACAGCATCCCATGGACTGCGATAAATTTGATTCTTGGTTCAAGAAGTTTTATGGTAATTACATAAATTGGAGAGAATAAGAAGGGGCTATTTCTACAGGAGGAGAGTTGCAGATGAACACTACGTCCCGGATATGGCGGGCGGCGGGTCTGATTTCGGCCGTGTCGACACTGCTGTTATTATGCGGATTTATATATGCGGTGCGTGACGTTATTTATCCTGTAACAAGCGAACCGAACGGGGCCGGATCCCCCGGGGATCATTCATTAAATGTCCCGCTACAAGTGTCCGCAATGGATGTAACGGCAATCGGAGATTCTTTGGCTAAAGGCACCGGAGATGATACGGGGAAAGGTTTTGCCAAAAGAACCGTCGAGATATTGAAGAAGCAGGGTACGGAAAGTAAACTCGTAAACAACTTGGGAATTAACGGGCTAACTACTAAAAAGCTGCTGCCCATGCTGGACGAACCGGGGGTTCAATATGCGCTTAAACAGGCCGGCATGATCATGCTCTCCATAGGAGCCAACGATTTGTTCGAAGGAGGGGAGCCGCTGCAGACCCGGACGGAGCTGCCCTCGGAAGCGGAACTGAATGCAAAGGTGAAGAGCGCAACGGAAAATTTGAGCGAAATTTTGGCCAAGCTGCATGATATTAATCCACAAGCCCGGATCGTCTACATCAGCCTGTATAACCCTTTCTCGGATATGAAAGAGTTGAAAAATGCCGGGGATAAAGCAGTAGCGCAATGGAACAGTATTGCGGCGGAAACGATGTCTTCCATAGACGGCGGCCTGGTCGTGCCTACGTTTGATTTGTTTACTTTACAGGCCGGCCGGTATCTCTCCGGCGACCATTTCCATCCGAACGGGACGGGGTATCAGGCCATCGCGGAGCGCATCGTACAGGGGATCGGCGTACAAGAGTGACACAAGGAGTGAAGAACTTTGGCAGCGCAGAATAAAGCCGGGCAACAGCCGCGGCAGATCGTTTTGAAGGTAGAACACTTAAAGAAAAAGATCGGTCGTACCTGGATTGTCAGGGATGTGTCGTTTGAGGTGCGGGAAGGGGAAATCTTCGGGTTTTTAGGCCCAAACGGAGCCGGTAAAACTACGACGATCCGGATGCTGGTTGACCTGATTCGCCCTACGGAAGGAAGCGTAAAGGTATGCGGACACGAAGTGAACCGGGAGCCGGAACGCGCGTTAGCCTATGTCGGTTCGATCGTGGAGAATCCGGAAGTATATAATTACTTGACCGGCTGGGAGAACCTGGAGCAGTTCGCTAGAATGATGAACGGTGTGGATGCGGCGCGGATTGCTGAGGTAGCGGAAATGGTCGGACTGGACGAGCGAATTCATGACAAGGTGAAAACTTATTCCCTAGGCATGCGCCAGCGCCTAGGGATCGCGCAGGCTCTGCTCGGCAGGCCTAAACTGATGATACTGGATGAGCCGACCAACGGTTTGGATCCCAAGGGGATTAAGGAACTCCGCCAATTTATCAAGGGCTTGGCGGATGAAGGGATGGCCGTATTCGTGTCGAGCCACTTGCTCAGCGAAATCCAATTGCTTTGTGATCGTGTGGCGATCATTAGCCGCGGCAGCGTTCTTGCTGTAGGAACGGTCAACGAACTTATCCAGGGAAGCTCGAATTACGTGGTCTGGGAGCTGGAGCCCCGCCACAAAGGGGAAGCGTTGTTAAAGGCGGCGGGCGTGACTGTGGTCTCAAAAGCGGGCGATGTGCTCGACGATGCGATTATGGCCGGAATCGGCGACAACGCCGTCGTGGCCCAAATGCAGCCCGAGGACATTCCACGTTTGTTGGCCAGTCTGGTCGGCGCAGGGATTCATGTAGGCGCCGTGCATAAAATCAATCCTACACTTGAGCAACTGTTCCTGGAGATGACGGATGGTGAAACTATTGAATAATCATATGTTATCGCTTGTTCAAAACGAAACGATCAAAATGATCAAGAAGAAACGATTCTATGTTGTCGTGTTGGTATTGTTGATTTTGGTTCCTATTTTTGCATATGCCCAAATGAAGCAAGCCGAGGACAAACGAGAAACCTACGGGGCGGACTGGCGCCGGGAAGTGCAGCAGGCGATTACCGACAATCAGAATTCTCTCGGCAGCGACCGGGTGCCGGAGGAATGGAAGAAATACCGCCAAATCTATATTCAGCAGATGAAATATTATTTGGAGCATGATGTAAACCCGGCCCAACCGGGAGGCGTCTCGTTCACGCGGGAGTTTCTGGACAATGCGTCAACCCTGTTCATTCCATTGCTGATCATGGGAATAGGCTCAGACATCGTGTCCTCGGAACGGACGGGCGGAACGGTGAAGATGCTGCTGACCCGGCCGGTCCGCCGTTGGAAGGTGCTGCTCAGCAAGCTGATTACGCTGTTGCTCTTTGTATCGCTGATCGTGGTTTCTTCCTTTATCATCTGCTATCTGATATCGGGTCTCTTTTTCGGATATAAAGGATTCAATTTCCCTGTATTTACGGGCTTTCAGCTGCAAGGCGCGGACGTGGACATGTCGGCGGTGCACTCGGTGCCCCAGTGGAAATATCTCTTTATGCAGGCGGGCCTGATCTGGTTCGTCGGCATCGTTGTCGCGATCCTCGCATTTATGGTGTCGGTGCTGGTAAGGAGCACTGCGGCTAGCATTGTCATCATGATGGCGGCGCTAATCGCGGGGAATATTCTCAGCAATATGGCTTCTTCCTGGACAAGCGCCAAATATTTGTTTATGGTGAATCTTGGACTAACCAATTATTTGGCAGGAACCCCGGCTCCGATCGAAGGAATGAACCTTGGATTTTCACTCGTAGTGCTGGCGGCTTGGGCGGCCGTTTCATTGGTTGTTTCATTCCTTGTCTTTACGAAACAGGATATATTGAATTAAAATGGACAAGGATAACAAAACATTTGTTTGCATTGTAGTACAAATCATGGACTACATAATAGCTAAAAGGGGGAGCATGAATGGCCGAACAAATCGATTTGTTCGAAGACGCCTCCGGTGCAAAGCCTGGCCATGCGGCTTCGGGATACGACGCGGACGACATTCAGGTGCTCGAAGGGCTTGTCGCGGTACGTAAACGACCAGGTATGTATATCGGCAGTACGAGCTCGTCGGGACTTCATCATCTGGTATGGGAGATTGTGGATAATGCTGTCGACGAGCATTTGGCGAAATTTTGTACCAAAATCGACATTACGCTGAACAAAGACGGTTCCGTTACGATATTTGATAATGGCCGCGGCATTCCGACCGGAATGCACAAGACAGGCATTCCAACACCGCAGGTGGTATATACGATTTTGCATGCCGGGGGGAAATTCGGCGGGTCGGGATATAAGAAATCCGGCGGCTTGCACGGGGTTGGCGCATCGGTGACGAACGCGCTCTCCGAGTGGCTGGAAGTCGAAATTTACCGGGAAGGTAAAATCCATCGCATGCGGTTCGAGTATTGGGTGGACAAAAAGGGGATAGAGCATGTCGGTGAGCCGGTGACGGGCCTGGAGGTATTGGGAAATACGAACCGGACAGGCACCAAGGTTACGTTCAAGCCGGACAAACGCGTGTTTGTCAATGGAATCGGACTGAGTTACGATACGCTCGCGGAACGTTTACAGGAGATCGCATTTCTGAATTCGGGCCTCAAAGTGACCTTGAAGGATGAGCGGTCGGATCGTTCCGACGAGTTTTTTTACGAGGGCGGAGCCAGCCAGTTCGTTCAATTTTTGAATGACGGGAAAGACGTGCTGCATGATGTAATTCATTTCTACGCCGAGCGCGAGGATATCGAAGTCGAAGTCGCATTGCAATATAATGCGGGCTATACGGAAACGCTGGTTTCTTTCGTCAATTCGATTCCAACTCGCGGCGGAGGTACTCATGAGACGGGCTTCAAGACAGCCTATACCCGGGTTATGAACGACTATGCGCGGAAGAATGCCATGCTTAAGGAAAAGGATAAAAATCTTGATGGCAACGATTTGCGCGAAGGCATGATGGCGGTCATCAGCGTTAAAATGTCCGAAGTTGAGTTTGTCGGTCAAACGAAGGACCAACTCGGTAGCGCTTCCGCGCGTAGTGCTGTGGACGCAGTTGTGGCCGAGAAAATGGCGTTGTTCCTGGAGGAAAACCCGCAGGTTGCTCAGACGCTGATCAAGAAAGCGATTCAGGCTTCACGTGCCAGAGAAGCGGCTCGTAAAGCGCGGGACGAAATGCGCACGGGCAAGAAGCGGAGCGAAAGCTCCAATCTCGGCGGCAAGCTGACTCCTGCGCAGTCCAAAGATTTTACGCGCAATGAGCTGTTTATCGTCGAAGGCGATTCTGCCGGCGGCTCGGCCAAACAGGGACGGGATTCGAAGATCCAGGCGATTCTGCCGCTTAAAGGAAAGCCGATGAATCCGGAGAAAGCCAAATTGGCCGATATTCTGAAGAACGATGAATACCGGGCGATCATTTCGGCGATCGGCGCGGGCATCGGGCCGGAATTTGCCGTGGAAGACAGCAATTATTCGAAAATCATCATCATGACCGACGCCGATACGGACGGAGCGCACATCCAGGTGCTGCTGCTCACTTTCTTTTATCGTTACATGAAACCGCTGATCGACGCCGGACGTGTCTATATCGCTCAGCCTCCGCTCTACAAGATTACCCGCCGGTCGGGTAAACTGGAGACGATCCGTTATGCATGGAGCGACGAACAGCTTCAGAACTATCTGAAGGAATTCGGCAAAAACTTCGAGCTGCAACGGTATAAAGGGCTGGGGGAAATGAACCCGGAACAGTTGTGGGAAACGACGATGAATCCGGAAACCCGCACGATGCTTCAGGTGCAGATCGAGGACGCTGCCAAGGCAGAGCGCCGCGTATCTACGCTGATGGGCGACAAAGTCGATCCCCGGAAGCGCTGGATTGTGGAGAACGTAGATTTCACGGAGTATGAGGAATAGAAGGTGACATGATTTGAGTTCATTGGAGAATTTTTTACCGGCTTTTCTCGAAGAAGTCGTAGGAGACCGTTTCGGCCGGTATTCCAAATATATTATTCAAGATAGAGCTATTCCTGACGTCAGAGACGGCCTAAAGCCGGTGCAGCGACGCATTCTGTATGCGATGTACGACTCGGGCAATACCCCGGACAAGCCTTATCGTAAGTCGGCCAAAACGGTCGGGGACGTCATGGGTAACTATCACCCGCACGGCGACTCTTCGATTTACGAGGGCATGGTCCGGATGGCACAGCCATGGAAGATGGGACATGTATTGGTAGACGGTCACGGCAACTGGGGTTCCCAGGATGATGACCCGGCCGCTGCTATGCGGTATACGGAGGCACGCCTTTCGCCGATTGCGATGGAGCTGCTCCGTGATATAGAGAAAAGAACGGTCCCTTTTAAGGACAACTTTGATAATACGGCTATGGAGCCGGTTGTGTTGCCTGCCCGTTTTCCGAACCTGCTGGTCAACGGGGTAAGCGGGATCTCCGCCGGTTTTGCGACCGAGATTCCGCCGCATAATTTGCGCGAGGTGATCGATGCCTGCGTAGCGATTATGGAAAAGCCGGGGATTTCTATGGAAGAGATCCGTTCGTATGTGAAGGGACCGGATTTTCCGACCGGCGGCATTATTATGGGCGAGGATGGAATCCAGAGCGCCTATGAGAACGGGAAAGGGCGGATTTATCTCCGCTCCAAAACGGAGATCGAAACGATGCGCGGCGGCAAGCAGCAGATCGTCATCACGGAGATCCCTTATCAGGTCGTAAAATCCAGGCTCGTTACAGCCATGGAAAACATTCGGCTGGAGAAAAAGGTCGACGGGATCGCCGAGGTACGGGATGAGAGCGGACGGAACGGTCTGCGCATCGTCGTTGAGCTGAAGAAAGACGCAGACGCTCAAGGCATCCTTGCGTATTTGCTCAAGAAGACCGATTTACAGGTCACTTATAATTTCAACATGGTGGCGATTGTCAATAAAGCGCCGCGTCAGCTTGGACTCCGGGCGATGCTGGACGCTTATATCGCTCACCAGCGCGAAGTGGTCACTTTCCGGACCCAATACGAGCTTGAGAAGCTGGAAGACCGGGCCCATGTACTGGAAGGTTTGGTTAAGGCCCTGAATATTTTGGACGAGGTCATCGCCGCCATCAAGGCGTCGAAGAACCGCCAGGATGCTCAGAACAATTTGCAGTGGATGTTCGGATTTACCGAACGTCAAGCGGATTCCATCCTGACGCTGCAATTGTACCGGTTGACTAACCTGGAAATTACTTCGTTGCAAAAAGAACTGGACGATATTCAGAAGAAGATCACAACTCTTCGCGGAATTCTTGAGAGCGATAAGAAGCTGATTGCCGTCATCAAGAAAGAACTGATCGAGATCCGTGACAAGTACGGTATTGATCGGCGTTCGGATATCCAGGGCGAAGTGGAAGAGCTCAAGGTTAATCTTGAGGTTATGGTGGCCCAGGAAGATGTGCTGATCACGCTGTCTCACGAAGGATATATCAAACGGACGAGCATGCTTTCGTTTACGCGTTCCGGCGGGGAGCGGGAAGGGTCCGGAGTGAAGGAAGGCGATTATATCAAGCATGTGCTTGATGTGAATACGCTGCAGAATCTTCTAATCTTCACCCAACGCGGCCAATACTTCCTGTTGCCGGTGCATCAGATTCCGGAGTTCAAATGGAAAGATAACGGTACCGCGATCGTCAATGTCATTCCGATGGCTAAGGAAGACCGGATCGTCAGCGTGGTTCCGCTGAAGGACTTTGACTCGGCTGATACGAGCTTTGTCTTTGTCACGAAGCGCGGTCAGGTGAAGCGTACTGAGCTCAAAGAGTACGAAACGAAACGGTCGGGAGCCATCGCTGCCTGCAAGGTGGCCGACGGGGACGAGATTATTAACGTGACGCTTAGCCAGAATCGCCAAGACATTCTGTTATTGACGAAACAGGGGATGGCCATCCGTTTTGCGGAGAATGAAGTCAACTCCATGGGACGTGTCTCGGCCGGCGTTCGCGGCATCGCTTTGAAGGAAGAAGACGAGGTCGTAAGCGCATTGTGGGTTGAAGGCGAAGAAGGTGAAGTGCTCGTTGTATCCGATCTGGGCTACGGCAAACGGAGTCTTCTGCTCGATTATCCATTGCAAAGCCGCGGAGGCAAAGGCGTTCAGTCATTTGAATTCAAGGAAGGCAAACGGGTTAAGCCGAACGGCAGCCGCTTATCCGGCGGGTTCCATTGCAAAGAACCGCTTGCGCTGCTCGCCGTGACCAAGGAAGGCGCCATGCTTTCATTCAGTTCCGAGGATGCGCCTTTATCCGATCGCAAATCGATCGGCAAGGTGTTGGCTCCAGTCGACAAAAAAGACGAGATCACGGATTTGCTGCTTCGAAGTCAATAATAATAAGCTTCACGGAAATAGATTGATTCCGTGAAGCTTTTTTTCTTTTTTCCAGATGTAATGTCAGTTTTCAGCCAGTAGATGAGTGATGAACGCCTGGATCGTATGATCCAAGTACATATTTTTTCGATAGACTAAGCCGACTTTTTTTCGCGGCACCGGTTCGGCGAATGGAATGACCGCAATGTCCGAATTTCGCAGTGTTCTGGCGTAAGACAAGGGCAGAACCGTTCCTCCGACATTATGCCCGACCATTTGAACCTGGGATTCCATCGTGGACAGCTCCATAACCGGCTTCAGGATGAGGCCTTGGGCTGCGCAGGCTGCATCGATGATTTGCCGCACCAAAAACTTGGACTGAAACAGTACAAGCGGCAGATCGGCGAGCTTTGTCAACTGGACGGAGACGTTCCCGGCCAAAGGATGATGTTTGGAGACAATAAGAGCCAATTCTTCATCATAAAGAGGGAGGCTTACCAGCTGCTCGTCTTCCAGCGGCAAGAATACGACGCCGAGATCGAGCCTGTTTCCAAGCAGGCCGTCGTGGGTCTCGTCGGTCGCCAGCTCGATTACGTTAAGATCGATGCCGGGATGCTGGCGGTGAAAGGAGATGAGCGCTTCCGTAATTAGATGATTGCCGGAGCACCCGATGCGCAGCCTGCCGCGCTTCAAACCAGCCAACTCCCCGATCTCAAACCTTGCCTGCTCCAATTCATGAATGATCCGGCGGGCATGTTCCATCAGAATCATGCCGGGCTGGGTCAGGTGAATTCTTTTGCCCGAACGGTGAAACAAGGGGGTGCCGACTTCGTGTTCCAACAAGCGTATCTGATGGCTCAAGGTCGGCTGGGTAATGCCGAGTTTGTCCGCTGCTTTTGTAAAATGAAGTTCCTCGGCCACAGCCAGAAAATAATCGAGAAGCCGGTGTTCCATGAAAACATCTCCATTATAGATAATTTCTATGATTATAGCAGATAATACTAGAATTAGTGATAATATGTGATTTGTTTAATGGTTACATAATCATTTAATGCTTATAATCCTTTAAAACTAACTAATAGGAGAGACAATATGGTTGGAAAACACAGAGCGGCAGCATTATTGGGGCTTATCCTGATCACGACTATTGTCATTCTTCTTTACTATCAATTTCAACTTCGTGAAGATCCGAAAGTATATAGCTTCACTGTTGAAACTGCGGATTTACGAATAAAAGATATTGAATTTGTTGTTTATTCAAACGCTAACTCTGTTTATATAACATCACATGATTTGGAGAGGATCGGAGACGATAAGCAGTTTTCAGGTGTTACCTACGGTATATCTGTTGGCGGAACAATGATTTTGTCATTAAGCCAAGCGGACGATCCTTTTATACTACCGGATTCCTTTCAAGGAAAGGTGAATTATAACACCAGAAATTTAATACAAGATGTAAAAGCTCGGGAACATGATACAGTGAATATTGAATTATTATATACGGTAAATGGGGTTGCTAAAAATGTGACTGGAACCGTCAATTTAAGCAAAATAGCCAAATCTATATCCTCATCAGACAATAAAAATGTTATTCAATTATAGATGCAACATGATAAAATGGACAGCGTGATATAAGGCTGTCCATTTCTGTTTGAAATGTATTGTTCTATAGAAGTAATCTATGATAATAATTGATATCATAATATTGATCAATGCAAAGGATAAGGGTATAGTTAATTCAAACGAAACGGTTAAGAGAGGAAGCGTATCTCAGTGAATAAATTAACTATTGTAAAAGCAGAGAACTTGAAAGCTAAGCCGGATAGCGATCATCTCGGATTCGGCCAATATTTCACCGACCACATGCTGGTTATGGATTACACGGAAGGCAAAGGCTGGCATGATCCAAGCATCGTTCCATACGGGCCGATTGCCCTTGATCCTTCGGCCATGGTGTTCCATTACGGCCAGGAAGTGTTTGAAGGCATGAAAGCCTATAAGACGGCCGAAGGTCAATTTTCACTTTTCCGGCCTGACATGAATTTGAAACGCCTCAATATTTCTTGTGAACGGATGAGCATTCCTCAAGTGGACCCTGAGCTGCTGTTGGACGGAATTACTCAACTGGTTAGCCTTGATAAGGACTGGATTCCGGAAGGCGAGGATACGTCCCTGTATATCCGCCCGTTTATTATCGCAACCGAGCCGTGCCTGGGCGTGCGGGCAGCAAAGCAGTACAAGCTGCTCGTTATTTTGTCGCCGGTCGGATCGTACTATCCGGAAGGGATTCATCCGGTCTCCATTTTCGTGGAAGACGAGTACGTCCGTGCGGTTCGCGGCGGGACCGGGATGGCTAAAACGTCCGGCAATTACGCGTCCGGCATCAGAGCGCAGGAAATTGCGAAGCTGGAAGGGTTCTCGCAAGTGCTGTGGCTGGACGGCGTTGAGAAGAAATACATCGAGGAAGTTGGCAGCATGAACGTATTTTTCAAGATCGGCGGAGAAGTGATTACTCCCGAGCTGTCGGGGAGCATTCTAGCCGGGGTGACGAGAGATTCGGTAATGACGCTGCTGCGTTCGTGGGGAATTCAGGTGATCGAGCGGAAGATCTCTGTAGCCGAGCTGTTTGAAGCCGCACGAGAGGGGAAATTGGAGGAGGCTTTCGGTACCGGAACAGCCGCTGTAATCTCACCTATCGGCACGATGAAATGGGGAGAAGAGCAAATTGCGGTTGCCGGAGGGCAAACGGGCGAGATCTCCAAAAAGCTGTATGATTCCATTACCGGCATTCAAAAGGGCGTTCTTGAAGATCCATTCGGCTGGCGGAACATTATTGTTTAATCTGTCTATACCAAAACAAGTCATTCGGCCTGAGGTCGGACGGCTTGTTTTTTTGTATGTTAATCTCCTTGGTTTTTCGCATTAACATGGCACGAATTTAGGTTTCATCGATCAGAGGAAGGAATTTCCGGTCTGCTTGTCGAATTATTCATGACGTAAATCAAGAGAGAAGCCGGCATTCATTTCAAGAAGATTAGGGGGGACATCATGCATACTACCGAGTTTGCCAGACTTTTGGGGATTATCGTCAAGGATTATCAGACGCATATGGAGGAAGAGCTTGCGCCTGCATTGACAACTTCACAACTGGCTGTACTTGAAGTGCTGGAGCGGGAAGGGAATTTGAAACCGTCCGAATTGATCCCATTCCTCTCGACCACGCCGGCTGCGGTCACGATGCTGCTTGACCGAATGGAACGCGGCGAATTGATTCGCCGGGACAGGGATGAGGGTGACCGCCGGATAGTTTGGGTCTCGATAACCGATAAGGGTAAACGGGAAGCGGAGCGGGGCGTTCAGGTCCGCAATAAGTATTTGAGCCAAGTGCTGGATCGGATTTCGACGCATAATCAGCAGCTTCTTGTGTATTTAATGGGTAAAATCTCCGGGACGAAATAATCCTTGGCAGCTAAGAGTAAGAAGGCGGAGCGAACGAATACATAAGAGATGTAAAAGAGAGGCTGTCCGCAGTTCATTGAATTCCAATGATTACGGGGCAGCCTCTCTTTTTAGTTATTAAAAGTTACCGTTGTAACCCGCCGTACAATTCTCCGCAGTCTGCTTGTAAATCGTCTCTTCCCAAAGATTCCAAGGATACTGGCGCGGCGGCATCGAAATGAGATCGACCGGCTCCTTCGTGATTGGGTGAGGGACGCCGACATACAGTGACCACAATGCAATTTGCTCACCGGGTTTGTTGACCGCGCTACCGTATTTCTGATCTCCGTATAGCGGGCAGCCGATGTGACTGAACTGGACCCGGATCTGATGCGACCGGCCCGTAAGAAGCGTGATCTGCACCAGGGACAAGTTGTCCTGAGGCGAGCTGCCCAGCACGCGGTAATCCAGAATCGCTTCTTTGCTGTCCGGCGTACCTTTGGGAACGACCCGGACGGTGTTGGTACGTTCATCCTTCAAAAGGAAATCGGTCAACCTACCGCTCTGTTTACCTGGAATCCCCCGGACCACCGCCATATAAGACTTGTCGAATTTACGGCTGCGCACCGCTTCGGACAATCTTGAGGCCGCTTTGGATGTCTTGGCGAAGATCATCGCTCCTCCCACCGGACGGTCCAAACGGTGGACTAGTCCGAGATACACATTGCCGGGTTTGTCGTACCGCTCTTTGATATCTTCCTTCAGCAAGCTGAGCAGGTCCGGGTCACCGCTGGCATCCTCCTGGGTCGGCACGTTCACCGGCTTCTCGATCCCGAGTAAATGGTTATCCTCGTAGAGGATTGCCATCCGAGGGTGCCCTGACGTGTGCAACGGTTCGGCTGGCATGCTTATTCCTCCCAGCGGCCCAGAATCCCGCAAGGAAGATTTAGGCCGGACTTCGTAATCGGCAGGCCTAATTCGCCTGAGGAAATGACTCCGCCATGCTGGCGCTTCACGGTCATCGACAGAATGTTGTGAAGAACCGTTGGAGAAATTCCTGTGGTATAGGAATTGATGAGGAAGAACAAAGGCGTATCCGATAGGATCGACATACAGGATTCCACAAACGGATACAGGCTCGTCTCGAGTTTCCACATCTCGCCGTTCGGTCCGCGGCCGTAAGACGGCGGGTCCATAATGATCGCGTCGTATTTGTTGCCGCGGCGTTGTTCCCGCTGCACGAATTTGAAAACATCGTCCGTGATGAAGCGGACAGGTCTGTCGCCAAGCCCGGATAACGCTAGATTCTCCTTCGCCCACTGCACCATGCCTTTGGCCGCGTCGACATGAACGACCGAAGCGCCGGCGGAAGCGGCTGCCACGGTGGCACCGCCTGTATAGGCAAACAGATTAAGTACTTGGATCGGGCGGCCGGCCGCGGAAATCTTGTCCATCATCCAGCGCCAGTTGGCCGCTTGTTCCGGGAATAAACCGGTATGTTTGAAATTGGTTGGCCGGATATAAAATTTAAGCCGGTCATAGGAAACCGTCCAGCGCTCGGGAAGCTGCTTCTTCATTTCCCATTGTCCACCGCCGGATGAACTGCGATGGTAGTGGCCATGAACTTCGCGCCACTGCCGGCTCTCCTCGCGGATCGGCCATATAATTTGCGGATCCGGGCGCCGGAGGACAACATCGCCCCAACGTTCCAGCTTTTCGCCATCTCCGGTATCAATGACTTCATAATCTTGCCAGTCGTTTGCTACGTACATTTCATAATCCTTCCTTCCGTCTAAAGAACGGTCTGCGCCGCTCTAATTGAACGATTCCAGAGTTCTCGGGTTCGCTAGTTATTGTACCTTATTTTTCTATTGCCATGCCAGCCTTCGGCGAAATTCTCCAAGCGTCAAGGGCAGGAAACAACTAAAGCCAACCTGGGTCTTTGAATAGACGGTGTTCTGTGATAGTCTGAACAGCAGTAGATGCATATAGATGGGAGAGAGTAACGATGCTTCGCCGATTTTTTTCATATTACATTCCGTACAAAAAACTGTTTATTCTGGACTTTACCTGTGCAGTGGTAGCGGGGCTGCTGGAGCTCGGCTTTCCGATCGCTGTAAACCAGTTTGTGGACAAACTGCTGCCGGGCAAAAACTGGTCCATGATCGTATGGGCTTGCGCCGCGTTGCTGGGCGTTTATGTTCTGAATACGGTATTGAATTATATCGTCACCTACTGGGGCCATATGCTGGGCGTTAATATCGAGACGAAAATGCGTAAAAGCATGTTCGATCATTTGCAAAAGCTGTCGTTCCGCTTCTATGACAACAATAAGACAGGCCACTTGATGTCGCGCATTTCGAACGATCTGGACAACATCGGCGAAGTGGCGCATCACGGTCCCGAAGACGTGTTCATCGCCGGGATGACCCTGATCGGTTCGTTCCTGCTGATGCTGGCGATCAACTGGAAACTGGCCGTTCTGACGTTTCTTGTCGTACCGGTGCTGGTGTGGACCGCGCTTTATTTTAACGGGAAAATGACTAGCACGTACCGAGGGCTATTCTCGGCCCTGGCGGACTTCAATTCCCGGGTCGAAGAGAACATCGGCGGAATTCGTGTCGTACAAGCATTTGCCAACGAGGAACATGAGAAGGAACTATTTAACGAGAACAACAGCAGTTACCGGAGCACCAAGCTCCGGGCTTACAAAATCATGGCCGGCAGCCTGTCGGTCAACTATATGCTGATGCGGCTAGTTTCGTTGTTTGTCATGATCTGCGGGACGTGGTTCGTCATTCGCGGCGAGCTGTCCTATGGCGAGTTTATCGGATTCCTGCTGTTGGCCAACGTCTTTATCCGGCCGATCGAGAAAATTAATGCAATCATCGAGAGCTATCCGAAAGGGATCGCTGGGTTCAAGCGATACCTGGAAATCATGGATACGGAGCCTGATGTGGCCGACGCGCCGGATGCGGTCGACGCCGGCTGGCTCCGAGGGGATATCCGGTTCAACGAAGTGAGCTTCGGATATGAAGACGGCGCGCATGTGCTGAGCAACATCAGCCTCAATATTGCTGCAGGGGAGACGATCGCCTTCGTCGGCCCTTCCGGAGCCGGGAAAACGACGCTGTGCAGTCTACTGCCGAGGTTCTACGAACTGGCCGGCGGCAATATTACGATTGACGGAAAAGACATCCGCAGCATGACGCTGTCATCATTACGGCGCAATATCGGGATCGTCCAGCAGGACGTCTACCTATTCTCGGGCACGATCCGCGAGAACATCGCCTACGGCAAGCTTGGCCAAGGCGAGGAGGAAATCTGGGCGGCGGCGCGGCGCGCCCAATTGGAGGACTTTATTCAGGCGCAGCCCGAAGGCATGGATACGGTAATCGGCGAGCGGGGGGTCAAGCTGTCCGGCGGGCAGAAGCAGCGGCTGGCGATTGCGCGGATGTTCCTGAAAAACCCGCCGATCCTCATCCTCGATGAAGCGACATCGGCGCTGGATACCGAAACCGAAATGGCGATCCAAAAGTCCTTGGCCGAACTGTCGGAAGGAAGAACGACGCTGGTGATCGCCCACCGGCTTGCCACGATCAAAAATGCCGACCGGATCGTCGTCGTGACGGAAGAAGGCATATCGGAGCAGGGACGCCATCAGGAACTGGTCGGCGCCGGCGGCCATTACAGCCGCTTGCATCAGGCTCAGTTCGGGGCGAATTAATCTGAATTGCAGATTGGAACCATATGCGTAGATCAATGTTTTCGAAGCAGCCCTGGGTTGACAAACCGGAGATGCGGGAGTAGCTTGAGGTTACTGTTATTTTTTTCGGGGGGATAGGGCACATGAACGAATGCATTGAAATGAAGAATGTCAGCTGGATGCGGGAGGGAAAAACCGTCCTCGACGGGATTGACTGGAAGGTTGGCGAAGGAGAGCATTGGGCTCTGTTCGGCTTGAACGGTTCCGGGAAGACGACGCTGCTTAATTTGCTTTGCGGATATATTTGGCCGACCACAGGGGAGATTCACGTTCTTGGCCATAAGTTCGGAGAGATCGATTTGCGGGAGCTCCGTAAATCGATCGGCTGGGTAAGCTCCTCGCTCCAGGAACGAATCCATAGCGGGGAAAAAGCCCAGCATCTGGTGGTCAGCGGCAAATTCGCTTCTTTCGGCTTGTATGACAAACCGGAGGACGAGGACTTTGACCGGGCGGCGGCCTTGATGGAACAGCTTCGGTGCGGACACTTAAAGGACCGGACTTATCAAACCTGCTCCCAGGGTGAACAACAGAAGCTTCTGATCGCGCGGGCGTTGATGGCTTCGCCGAAGCTGCTCATTCTTGATGAAGCCACCAACGGTCTTGATTTTATATCCAAAGAAGGGCTGCTGGACAGCATCAACGAACTGGCTCGTCAGCCTGACGCTCCCAACATGCTTTATGTGACGCATCATACGGAGGAGATTTTGCCGATCTTCGCGCACACCCTCCTGCTCCGGCGGGGACGGGAATTCACGCAAGGGAAGACCTCGGAGGTGCTCAGTACCGAATCGCTTTCCGAGTTTTTCGAAATGCCGGTCCAGGTTGACTGGAACGGAAACCGCGCCTGGTTGTCCCGGAAATAAAAGATGTTTTTCGCGTTCTGTTTTTGCCACCTTTTTCCGCTTAGTACGTATTAACCGTTAATGGAAGTTATCTTCTGTTACAGCCGAGAAACGGCAGCAATAGATAAAGCGGAGGGATGCAAATGGAGACAGGAACGGGAACCAACAAGGGGCCAAAAAAGGAAATCAAATTGCGGGGGGCGGCTGCAACAGTCCTCATCGGATTACTAGTGATCATTGTAGGGGCAAGCAGCTTTGCACAGGTAGAATATGGACATGTCGGATTGTATAAAACGTTCGGCAAGCTGAACAGCAACATATTATCACCGGGAATCCATTTAAAGGTTCCATTCGTGCAGTCGGTGATTCAGGTAAACACGCAAGTTACGAAGGCGGAGACGGATACGAGCGCCTCGTCCAAGGATCTTCAGCCGGTTTCGACTCATGTTGCGGTCAACTACTCGGTCAATAAGGAATCCGCCTATAACCTGATGAATAATATCGGCGGTAACTTCGACGCCATCATCATTAACCCGGCCGTACAGGAGATCGTCAAGGAAGTAACGGCCCGTTATCAGGCCGAGGATCTGATTGCGAAGCGCGATGTTGTCGCCGGGGAAATCAGCGAGCATTTGACGAATCGGCTGGCTAAATACGACTTGATCGTCAATGAAATCAACATCGTCAACTTTAAATTTTCCGATGCGTTCAATCAATCGATCGAAGCCAAGCAAGTGGCACAGCAGCAAGCTCTTAAAGCGAGCAATGACCTCAAGCGGATTGAGATCGAAGCGAAACAGAAGATAGCGCAGGCTCAGGCCGAGGCGGAATCGTTGAAATTGAAGAAACAGGAAGTAACGCCTGAGCTGGTTCAGTTGAAACAGATCGAGGTGCAGGAGAAGGCACTCGAGAAATGGGACGGACGTTTGCCGTCCGTGACAGGCGGAGCCACTCCGTTTATCGATATTCAGTCGCTTACCGGCGGACAACCGTAAGCGATATCCCTCAGGAACCCGCCGACTTGGTCTCGGCGGGTTTTGATTTGTTCTTTTTTCGCCGTATGAAGTACATGATCATGTAAATAGCTGGGATGACATATTCAGCGGTAAGCACGAATGGAGAAAGATTTTTGGCCGTGAAATTAGACAGTTCCTGCTGCGATCTGGCCATCGCGATGGACAGTACGCCTACGAAGGCAACGATAGGCAGGGATAATGATTTATAATCCTTCACCCCGGTCAATTGTGCTATACAGATGACGGCCGTGAAGCACAAGAATGAGATTTTGACGAAAATGCTGGTCAACCAGAGTAGAATCAGAATCGGGTCAAGCGTTTCTATAAATGAACCTGCCCGAATAAACCGAATTAACTCCAAGTCGGGATATACGAGGTTCGAACCCAAGTCCACCCCGAACGTAAGCAGAACGGGAATGAGATGGGACAAGATAATAATGAGAGAACTAAGCGTCGTAAAGAAATAGGTTTTCATCACTTTCTTGGGTTCTTTTAAGTAAGGGTACAGAAGAAAGAGAAAAGCAAGCTCGCCGAACATTCCTAAGTTGTAAATTACTCCATGGGTTATGTCTGTGAAATGTAAATGACTTGCCAACGCAATGAGAGCATCCTTTTCTATTTCCATCATGGCCAGAAACGGGATCATCAGAAACGCTATGGCACTGATCAGAAATATGCCCTGTGCCGCACGGAAAATTGTACTCAGGCCGGATCTGACGGCGTAAGCGATGCAGATTCCGAAGATCAGTACGACGGACCAGGAAGGTGTATCGATCAAATAGATGGACAAAAGGAAATCGGACATCTCTCTCAGATTTAAGGCTGAAAGCAACAATTTAATCAGCACAATGATCAGAATAAATATCGTGTGCGGACCTCTGCCGACCAGTTCCCCGCCGAATTCCGTAAGAAACTCATTCGGGCGGGAAGAAGCCACTATATAAGAAGGGTAGACGAGCGCAACGGCAAGAAATGCGCCGATCACCGTCGCAACGGGAGCTGAAAAATGACTGCTTGAGATCAGCATGCCGAGCAGAAAGGCAATGACCGTGGTAAAAATATGCAAGTTATAGAGTGAAAAGATTTGGGTGCTGGAAACGCTCTTTTGCATGATGATTCACTCCCTCCTTATTCAAGATCCTCAGCCAGATATCCAGACATCAATGGATTTGCCGACAAACTCAAATAACATGGTTACATTCCACTTGTCTTTGAGCTTAAATAAAACTTCCGAAAGCAGTAACAGACCGACCGAAATCCCAAGCACAATCCACTTATCGCGGCGTTTAACCTTCGCCTTCCGTTGACTCAGCCACTCGAACACGATGATCACGAGAAACATGGCACCTATCCAGATCATTGTTTCACTGCCTTCCGTTATTTTTCTTCATATTCTTGTAAATTGACCGAACGAATTTCACCGCCGGTACGTTTAATGGTGATCTTTACGGATATATCGATCGGCATTTTCTCGGAATAATAGGTTCTCCACTCGTCTTTTATCCGGTTCCAAGCCTTTGGATATCTCCAGAACAAGTATTGATTCATTAAAAATGAATCGGATTTGGCTTTTCGTGTTTTATCGATGACCTGTCGCAGTCTCTTCTCAATGTTTTTTTGAAATGCTTCTTGCATCTGATTGAGCGCCTCCTGGCTTTTCAAATCGATATCGGAACTGGAAGAGAGGATATATGCGCTCGCGCTGCTCTCGATTTTGAAGGAGATTTCGCCGTTCTTTATGACGGGTAAGATTTTTGTTCCAATGCCTTGCGCAACGGCGGTAACCTCTTTTCCATCGGTTGGAGAAGAAGAGGTGACGATGGAGGTGTCGAGCTGGGAACTAATCCAGAGCGCGCCTCTTAATTCCTCATCAGTCAGGACGATTTTGCTCATTTTTCCTTCACGCATAATGGCAGCTCCGTCGGTACCCATCCAATGTTTCATCTTAGAGGAATCCGCTGCGCCCACTTCGGGTTTATATGAAAAACTTAGCAACGGAAGAAGAATGTCTCCGCCCTTGTACCTCGCCATTAAGAAATCCTTGACCGTCGTGTCGAGGGTCTGCTTCTGTGTTATAAATTTCAGTAAAATATCCGCAATGAAGCGTTCGAATATGGTTGGCACTTGTGAGACCTCCGTCGCCTTATTCGGAGTTATGAACAGATTGGAACTAAGATGAAAGGCGGGTTGCCGGGAAACGAATTCCAGCACTGGATCAATCCCCTTCTCGGCAAACTTGCGGCCGACTACGATTACCCGGGTTTGACCGAATGAGATCGTTCTGGAGTTATCAAGCTGGATCAACTCCACGGCTTCGCTAATCGTTTTCGCCTTTCTGGTCGTAAACGTATAAGGATCACCGGTGGTGGCTCCGCCTCCCCCTCCTGCCGAGCCTGGTATCATCCGATTGGGCAGGGGAAAGCCAAGCGTTATTTCCGTTTGACCGTCCTCCGATTCATCTACGATCATCATCATGGCGAAGGCTCGGTTATTGATTTCCTCGGCCGACCAGCAGCCGCAAATGGCGGTCAGCAACAGAATAGCCAAAGCTCCGCGAAAGGCCGGTCTTGTCAGAAGCTTCATATCTCATCATCCTTTATCTTTGGCCCAACCTCGAGAGTCTTTTTTCTGCCTAGTGGGGTTTACAGCAGCTGTTTGAAGCGGGCGTTTATGCATTTTGTACCAAGGTGCCCGGACAACGGTATCTTTCAAGTCCGAAACCACTAGCGGAGCTACCGGGGACAAATAAGGAACTCCGAACGACGCCAGATTGTTCAGATGGATATAGATCAGGATCAATCCGCACGCGATACCGTAAAGGCCAAACATCGCAGCAAGAAACATGATCGGAAACCGCAGGAGCCTGAACGATAATCCAAGGTCAAAATGCGGGATGATAAAAGAGGCGATCCCGGTCAGCGAAACGATAATGACCATGGCGGCGGAGACGATACCCGCTTCCACGGCGGCGGTGCCTATGATTAAGGCTCCGATAATGGAGACGGCTTGGCCGATTGATTTCGGAATCCGGACCGAAGCTTCCCGGAGTGCTTCAAACGCCAGCTCCATCATGAACGCTTCCAAAAAGGCAGGAAACGGAACGATCTCCCTAGCGGCTGCGATGGTTCTTAAAAATTGCGGAGGAATCATCTCCGGATGGAACGTTGTAATGGCGATATACAGAGAAGGCAACAGCAATGAAATGAAAGAAAAAAAGAAACGGATCCAACGTATCCATGTCGCAGCGATAAAGCGTTGGAAATAATCCTCCGAAGATTGCAGCAACATAGTAAGCGTGACCGGAACAATAAGCGCCATCGGCGTTCCGTCTACGAAAAGCCCCAATCGTCCTTCTAGCAATGCAGCGGCGACGACGTCCGGTCTCTCCGTATATTGCACCTGAGGGAAGGGAGAATAGGGGTTGTCTTCGATCGATTCCTCAATATAAGACGAGCCAAGAACGCTGTCGATTTCGATATAGGAAAGGCGCCGCTTCATTTCATCTACCAGTTCGGGCTTGCATATGCCATCGATGTATGTGAGCACGATGTCGGTCTTTGTTTTTGTCCCGATGATCAGGGATTCCGTTTTAAAGCCCTTGTTCTTTAGCCGTCTGCGCATGAGGGTGAGGTTGATTTCCAAATCTTCAATGAATGACTCACGTGGTCCGCGGATGACAGATTCATTTGGAGGTTCCTCAATCGATCGGGTCGGATAAGACGAAATGGAAAAAGTCATCATCCGGTTGTCCCCGTCGATCAGCAGCAGAGCCCCTGCGTCCAATATTGCGTCCAAGCCTTCGTTCATATCCTCAGTAATCTTGTTTTGGGATACGGACAGTCCCTTGTCTTCAAACAGAAATTTATAAATATCTTCAGGTTTTTCCAAGCTATCCGCTTCTTCTTGCAGGCTCCGGATGATGAAGTCTTGGGCGGTAGTCTGGTTGATCAATCCGCGAATGTATATCAGAGCGCTGGATTGTCCCGAACTGAGATCAAATTGACGTACGATCACATCCGAGCAATTCTTAAATTGTTGTTGAAACCAGTCGAGCTTATTCTCGAGACTCTTACCAGTCGATGGCCGGGAAGGAGGGAGTGTATTTGGCGGCTGCCCGTCCGTTTTCTTCGATTTGTCTCCGCCGGTGGTCCCGGAATGCTTCGGACGTCTCCAAATTGGCAAAATGATGACCTCCCTTGTGAATCATATGATGCATATAAAATTCTCGAAAATCAGGAAAATTATTCTGTGAAAGGAAATACAGACTTTGGAACTATTTATTTGTGATGTCGTTTGATCGATATTTAAGATATAGCAGCTAGCATAAATCCGCCTTATTCCGGCAAACAGCGAGAATCCGCTATCATATAATGAAGTAACGAGATAAGAGGGGGGCTAAATTGAAAACTCATGTAATGGAAATTCAAGAAGGGGATCGGCTGCGGACGGACATATTTAACCAGGCAGGTCTCCACGTTCTTCCCAAAGGAACAAGCATACATAAAGAAGAAATTGCTCTTCTCATCCGTCAAAACATTAACTATGTGGACATTGAGCCCAGAGAAGACGAGCTGTCTCTCTCAGGCCTGAACCGTCAGGATTTTACGAACCGGCTGAAAGAAAATTTCGAGCGCACAGTGCTGGGCTACCAGTCCATATTTCTCGAAGCGCTGACGACGGGGAAATTCAACCAGTCCATGGTGGAAGAAAAGCTCCAGCCAATGCTCGAAATCATTGACAGTGAAAAAGACGTCGTATCCCTGTTGATCACTTTTGGAGAAAACGACACCAATCTTTACACGCACTCTTTGCAAGTGGGTCTTTTGTCCTATTACATTGCTTCCTGGCTCGGATACACGCCGGCGGAATGTTACGAGATCAGTAAGGCAGGGTATTTGCACGATATCGGTAAAAGCAAACTCCGCCAAGAACTGCGCAATCATACCGGTCCATTCAATGAGGCGCAGATTGACGAATTGAAGCGGCATACGAGGTACGGCTACGAAATTATCCGCGATTCCATGACGGATGAAGTTCCGGCTCTGGTTGCGCTGCAGCATCATGAACGCGAGGATGGCTCGGGTTATCCTCAGGGATTGAAGAAGGACGAGATTCACCCGTACGCTCAAATTGTCGCTGTGGCCAATACTTATGTGGAAATGACGTCACCAGACAATGCGAAGGGCCGCTTAGGTTTGCTAACGGTGCTCCGCAAAGTGTACGAGCTTGGGTTCGGTGAACTCAACGAACGGGCGGTGCAGGCGCTTGCCCGCCATTTGATTCCGCAATTCATCGGGAAACAGGCTCGCTTGAGCAATGGCGAAACCGCAACGATTGTTTGGAACAATCCGAGCGATTTTTTCAGACCGCTGGTCCAGGTTAAAGACCGTTTTCGGGATTTGGCGGTGGAACGCGACATTGTTGTAGAGGATATTTTTATGTAGTTAAGGCATTAAAAAGCCGGGTTCCGCATTTAAGCGGAACCCGGCTTTTGCATTGTCGTACTCGCTGTCGTTATTCCACTAAGCCAAGCTCTTCGTAAACCCGAAAGTCGACAACCCCGTTGACGGGCAATTGGCGGTCATCCTGAAATTTTCTCAGGGCGGAGGCGGTGTCCGAACGGAACTTGCCGTTGCATACTCCCTGGAAGTAACCTGCGCTTTTCAAGCGGGATTGAATGAGCTGGACGTCTCCGCCCACATCGCCTTCAGCCAGATTTCGCGGCTCCTGGCTGGCATAGCCGAGAACATGTCCGTAGATGGTAACCTTGGTCCCGACCGGTATCAACTCATACAGATCAAGCACATCTCGATTTTGCATTCGAATGCAGCCATGGCTGAGATGCTGGCCGATCGAATATGGCCGGTTCGTTCCGTGTATGCCGTAAATGCCCCAAGGGACATTGAGACCAAGCCAGCGCGGGCCAAAAGCGGGCCCCCAGTTCTTACCCTTGTAAACAACCTGATATTCGCCTACAGGGGTTGGGGTGGAGGGATTGCCTACGGCGATCCTGTAAGTTTTGAAAGGCTCCCCTTGTACGAGCACGACCAGCTTGTGCTGAAGCGGATAGATTTCGATCGCAAAAATGCCGTCCTCCTTCTGAATCGGCAACGAAGGGTCGGCAGCGACCGGTTGAGGGTTTACGAAATTAACGGAATATCCGTTCAACAGCACAAACAGAACGGAAGCCGCCAAAGTAACCCGTCGCATAAGACAAACGATTGTTGAGATCATGGCAGTCCTCGAAATGATTATTTGAGGATAGGATACCCATGACATTTATTTTCATTCCAGGTATCCCTGATCCGCTGCCAAGAACAGAATTCGCATCGCGGCCAATATAGCATACGATTCATGAAACTAACAATAAAATACAGAAATAAAATTTATTATGATAGTTAAAATCTGAAATTTAATTTCAACAAAACAATGACAATTTCCAGATTTTATATCTTTTTCGCTTGTCTTTTAAATGAAAACCGCTTAAGATATGAGTGCAAGTTCAGTAATGATTAATAGGGTGAGTAGGGAAGCCAATGGCGATTAACGATAATATTTTGATCAAAATCCGGGAAATGAAAGAGAATTTGACCCCGGTAGAGAGACTCGTAGCCGAATATATTTTGGCCAATACGGAGGAAATTCCCCATCTATCGATCAAGAGCCTTGCCAAACAGAGTAAGACCAGTGACGCTTCCGTGCTGAGGTTTTGCAAGACGATGGGTTATAGCGGGTACCGTAATTTTATCGTGAGCATTTCCGCAGCAGTGGGTTCCATGGATGAGGAGCGGAAAGACGTATATACCGACATTCAGCCGGGGGATGATCTGTTCACCATTACCTCCAACATTTCGCGAAACAATATCAAGTCGATCGAGGATACGCTGAGCGTCATCGACCGAAATGAGGTGGCTCGTGCGGTCAAGGCGCTTCGCGCCAGCAGCAGGATCGTTTTCTTCGGGATCGGAGCATCCGGTTTAATTTGTATGGACGGGGAACAGAAGTTTTCCCGCATCAACAAGCATTGTCACGCCTATACGGACGGACACAGCCAGCTTACCGCGGCAACCTTGCTGGGCAAAGGCGATGTGGCTATTTTCGTTTCCAATTCGGGCGATACCGTGGAAATTCTGGAGACCCTGGAAATCGCGAAGAAAAATAATGTGTCCACGATAGCCATCACCAGGTATAACAAGAGCGAGCTGGCGGACAAGGCGGATATACTGCTCGGCATCTCAACGCCGGAAGTCACGATGCGAAGCGGGGCCATGGGCTCCAGAATCGCTATGTTGACCGTTATCGACATATTATTCGCCGGGGTGGCCAGCGCGGATTACCAGAATGTAAAGAAGTATTTGACCAAGACGCACAATATTCTAGCGGGGAAGCACCGCAGCCGGAAATCCTGACTTGAATCCTATCGTTAAAAAAGGCATCGACCCACGAGGGCTGATGTCTTTTTTTGTAGGAAAAAAGAATTAAAAAAACAAAATAAAATTTCACGATAAAATTTTATTTCAAAAACTATTGACTATGTAAGCGGTTTCCATTTAATATAAAAACCAAGAAACGAGGCCTTGAGTTCATCATCAGTGAGGAGAAAGGATCTGCTGCTATGGAACAATATTTTGCAGGACTGACTACGGAAAAAATTAATCCAAACACGCAAATGATTGATGAGTGCACGACCGAGCAAATGCTGCAACTGCTCAATCAGGAGGATGCCAAGGTTCCGGCTGCAGTAGCTGCGGAAATTCCACAAATCGGGAAGGCGGTGGATGTTCTACACCAATTGTTAAAGAACGGTGGAAGAATGTTTTATATAGGAGCGGGTACTTCAGGGAGACTTGGCGTTCTGGATGCATCCGAATGTCCACCAACCTTCGGCGTGGATCCCTCATTGGTACAAGGACATATTGCCGGAGGGGATATGGCCTTAAGGGTAGCCGTGGAAGGGTTCGAAGACAGTGCGGAGGAGGGGATGGCCCTAATCGATCGCGTCGGCGTCACGGCAAAGGATGCCGTAATCGGCATTTCGGCAAGCGGTTCCGCGAGCTTCGTTATCGCCGGGCTGCAAAGAGCCGCGGAACTCGGTGCGGTAACGATCGGTGTCGCTAACAACAAAGGCTCCAGACTGGAGTCCGTTTGCGACATATGCATCGCACCCGTCGTCGGGCCGGAGTTCATTACGGGTTCGACGAGACTGAAGGCGGGTACGGCGCAGAAGCTGGTGCTCAACATGCTGACGACATGCACGATGATCAAGCTCGGCAAGACGTACAACAATCTGATGGTGGACTTAAAGGCTAGCAACAAGAAGCTGTACGACCGTTCTTTACGGATCATAAAAGTCGCTACAGGCGCGGACAACGAGACGGCAGCCAAATATTTGGAGCTGGCCTCAATGAACTGCAAGCTGGCGATACTCATGATCAAAACGGGACTGGATGCAAAGAAAGCGGAGCGAGCGCTCCAAGAGAACGATGGGAATTTGAAAATGGCTATTCGTACTACCAATAAAGTAGTTTAGCAAGATATCCCGAGGGGAGGATTTTTCTGATGACAAGAAAAATGCAAGTATTGGCTTCCGTATTGGCTCTCTTTATGCTCTTGACGACATTATCGGCATGCAGTTCGAAAAACAGCAATTCAGGGAACGGGAATTCAGGAAATGGCAATGGGGGCTCTACAGGCAGCGAAGCCAACGGAAACGCGGGGAAATCGGAAGCTAAAGATACGATTACTGCACTGCTTCCGCCGGTTTCGGGCAATTACCAAAACAATTTTGCGCAAATGGAAAAGGATTTTAATGCGCTATATCCGAATCTGACTTTGAAAATCGAGCCGGCAAGTTGGGAAGACATGACCCAGAAGCTCGATACGCAAGTCAACGCCGGCAGCCCTCCCGACATTGCCTTTATCGGCTCTGACGGCATATCCAAGTACGTGCAGCAGGGTATGCTGATGGACATTAAAGATACGGCGACCCCGGAGATGGTATCGGATTACGATCCCGCTCCGCTCGAATATATGAAGAACGGCGACGGCCTCTACGGCTTCCCGGCCTACATGGAAGTGCACGCCATCGGCGGCAACAAGGAGTATCTTGAAGCTGCAGGCATCGATTGGAAAAACGTGCAGAAGAACGGCTGGACGTTCGAAGAATTCCGCGAAGCGATTAAAAAGGGCGTTGTCAAAGAAGGCGACACTACGAAACGGTACGGCTTTGTCTTCGCAACATCGGGTGTTACAGCTAAGGACTATTTGAACATTTTGATCAAAAACGCGGGCATGCCTGCTTCGTTCAACAAAGATTTGAAGTATGCCTACACCAGCAAAAACTACCTGGAAGTCTTAAAAGCGGTCCGGCTCATGATCGACGACGGCTCGATGCCGAAGGAGCTCAGCTCGGTGGACGCGGGCAAACGCTGGAACATGTTTCTCACCGGTCAAACGATGATTACCGGGAAAGGGCTGGCGACTTTCGAAAACTCGGCCAACAAGAACAATGAGAAACTGAAGGCGAATGACGGCAGCGCCGTGCAGGGCAGCATTCCGGTGGAGTACATCGTCCTTCCGGTCCCGACCTTCCTCGGTCAGGAGCCGGTCTCGAGTACCGTAGTTGACGGGTATGTTACTTTCCGCGGCAAAAAAGAGCCTACGGCGGAGCACAAAGCCAATGTGGTAAAAGCGGCATACTTCTTGGCCAGCGGCCAGGTAGCGGCCACGACGAACAATGACCTGTTTGCAGCTCATATTTCGAAGTCGGGCAGGGAAGCCGCCGAAAGCATGACCATTGACCGGAATCCGGACAACGTAGCCGCGGTCGAAACCCTGCTGTCGCATGCCAATCCTGCCCGCCCGGACATTCCGGTCGAGCTTGGCGCCAAGGCGATCAAAATGGAAGACGAAGTCATCATTCCAAAATTGCAGGCCTTGCTTGCGGACGAAATTTCTCCGGAAGAAATGTATGAAGCCGTTAAAGCCGCAGCGATCAAGAACTTTGGCGAAGACGGCATCGTAAACGATTAGTCTATTCTGCTCGGATAGTCGCGGGTCATTCTGCGGCTATCCGGTCCATTTTTTGCAAATGTGATGAAAAAGGGGTTCAGACATATGGCTCAGTTGGCAAAAGCACCGATAGCTAAACCCGTAAAGCGGCGGAGATGGAAGGGAGACGGAGGCTGGGCATATGCTTTTATCGCGGTTGCGTTGATCGTCTATGCGATGTTTACGGCCTATCCGGTAATCAGCGCCTTTATTATCAGCTTTCAGGAATACCGGCCGCTCGGCTCCGTGTTTATCGGCTTCGACAATTACACCAGCACCTTCCGGGATTCCCTGTTTTGGAAATCGATTAAGAATACGATCGTGTATACCGTGTTGACCGTACCGGTATCGCTACTTCTCTCGTTTGCTGTCGCCATTATGATTCTTCCGCTCAAAAAGGGACTGCAAACGACGTTCAAAGCAGTCTACTATTTACCTGCGGTTGCTTCCGGCGTAGCCTTGTCGGTCGTATGGCTGTGGATTTTCGATCCGATGACATCCGGAATCCTGAACCAGTTCCTCGCACTGTTCGATATTTCCAATCAGAATTGGCTCGGGTCCAGTGCGTCGGCAATGTTCTCTCTCGTGCTAATGGCTTGGCTGTCGAGTCATGGAACCAGCATCATCATCTATCTGGCAGCATTGCTAGGTATTGATGGAAGTTATTATGAAGCGGCCGAGCTGGATGGTGCCTCTTTTTTTCAGAAATTATGGTACATCGTAATCCCTTGCCTCAAGCCGACTACGCTGTTTCTTCTCGTCACCGGGGTCATCGGTTCGTTTCAGGTGTTCCAGAACGCTTACCTGATGACGGGCGGCGGACCGGATAATGCCACGACGATGGTCGGTCTGCTTATTTTCAACAATGCGTTCAAGTACTTCGAGTTTGGCGAAGCGGCGGCACAATCCCTGATTCTGACAGTCATTATCGCCGGGATATCCCTGATTCAGTTCAAATTCCTGGGCAATGACGTGGAATATTAGAGGAGAGGAGAATGATCCATGGCGTTGTATAGCACACATACGGGCAACAAACCGGTCAAATACATCCGTAATACAACGATAACTGTCGTTCTTCTGCTCTTTGCGCTGGCGACGCTGTTTCCGATTTACTTCATGATTATTTCCTCCTTCGGCGATCCGGTGGAAGCGGGAGCTCTAAGCTATTCGCTTTGGCCGAGTAAAATATCATTCGATTCCTACAAGTTTTTCTTTGATTACAGTGAACATTCTTACCGCTGGCTGCTGAATTCGCTGATCGTCGCAAGCTGCGTCACCGTATCCAATGTGATCTTTGCGACGCTGGCCGGCTATGCCTTTTCGAAAATCCGCTTCAAGGGCCGGGAGATTCTGTTCTTCATTCTGCTCTGCGCGATGATGATTCCGTATCAGGTCACCCAGGTACCGCTTTATATATTGATCGTCAACGTTTTTCAGATAGAAAATACGTATTCCGCCCTGATTTTGCCGGGCCTTGTCACCGTCTTTAACATCTTTCTGGCCAAACAGTTCATGACCTCTATCCCTACGGAAATCCTGGAGTGCGCCAAAGTCGAAGGCTGTAACCAACTGCAGATTTTCCTCAAAGTCATCGTGCCTTTATCCAAAACGGTCATGGCGGTCATGGCGATTCTTACTTTTATGGAAAGCTGGAATACGTTCTTTTGGCCGTTCCTGGTCACAAATACGATGGATATGCAGACGATCCAGGTCGGGTTGAAGAACTTTCGTTTTGCAAACACGACGTATTTTGCTCCGATGTTGGCCGGGGCTACTATTTCTGCACTTCCGATGTTCATCCTGTTCTTTAGCCTGCAAAAATACTTCCTCGAAGGTGTTACCGTAGGGGCGGTGAAGGGGTGAGTGACGCAGATATCCTGCACGCAGCCAAGTCTCGCTATGCGGTCGGGCTGATGTCCGGCACGTCCGTGGACGGTATTGACGCCGCTTTGGTCAAAATCGCGGGACTGCCCGGTACAAAGGTAGAGGTAGAGCTGGTTTCGTTTAAAAATTCGCCGTATCCCGTGCGGGTCAGGGACGAAATACTTGCCCTGTTCGATCCGGAAAAGGCGACGATTGACCGGGTGGGCCGGTTAAACGTCTGGCTTGGGGAGCTGTTTGCGGAAGCGGCGCTCTCGGTCATCGCTATGTCAGGACTATCGCCAGAAGACATCGCCTTCATCGGCTCCCATGGACAGACGCTGTACCATTCGCCCGAAGCGGAGAATATCGACGGCTATGACCTGCGCTACACCGTGCAAATCGGAGAAGGGGCGGTTATTGCAGCAAGGACAGGCATTACATGCATATCCGACTTCCGGGTGGCCGATATGGCGGCTGGAGGACAAGGCGCTCCGCTGGTTCCCTTTACCGAATACTTGCTATACGGGGAGGAGAAGCGAACCCTGCTGCTGCAAAATATCGGCGGTATCGGGAATATGACGGTAATTCCGGCCGGCTGTGCGGCGGAGGATGTCTTTGCTTTTGATACCGGGCCGGGGAACATGCTGATTGACGGAGTGGTCACCCGTTTGACACACGGAGCGAAAACGATGGACGCCGGCGGTGTTATCGCCCGCGGGGGTAGGCCGGATTCCGGATTGTTGAGTCTGCTTATGCAGGAGCCTTATTACAGCCGGGGTCTGCCTAAATCGACGGGCAGGGAGCTCTTCGGAACGGCTTATGTCGACAGGCTGCTGAATTATCAACAGGAGTTCGGGTTGACGGATGCGGATCTGGTGGCGACGGTTACCCGGCTTTCTGTCCGGTCCATCGGTGATGCGTATCGCCGCTTTGTCCGGGACCGATATTCCGCGGACTTGCTGATCGTCGGCGGAGGAGGGAGCTATAATCCCGTGTTAATGGAGGGCTTGAAGCAAGAGATGGCGTCGCTGGGCGTCCAGGTGCTGAGCCAGGAAGATCTCGGTTTCCACAGTGATGCGAAGGAAGCGATGACATTTGCCCTGCTTGCCGATTATACGCTAGCGAACCGGCCGAACAATCTGCCCGGCGTGACGGGAGCGGAAAAGCCGGTAGTCATGGGAAAGATCAGCTTGTCTAATCCTGGAGGGGACAGGGAAAGAGGTGCAAAAACTTGATAAAAACCTGGGAACACCGATACATCCCGGAGACGCTGGAGTTATGGAACAGGGAAGCCGTGAAGGACGGATATAAAGAGTTTTCGGAGGAGACCTTCTCGGAGCTTATTCTGGAAAACAAATATTTTGATCCGGAAAGTGTTTTTTTGCTGTTTGATGAGGATGAACGATTGATGGGATTCGCTATAGGATGTACGGGAGCGGATCTGCCTTTGGGCGCCGAAGCGGGTTATATTACCTGCATGGTTAGCGAGGGAAAAGAAGCTGAGGGAGATTCCTTTGAGGAAAACTTTACTCTTCTGCTGGAAGCTTTGGAGACGCGGTTCCGCCTGCTAGGCAAGACGCAGGCAGATGTATTGTTTTTCAATCCGATGATGCTGCCTTGGTATATTCCGGACACGCCGGGTCATGAGCATAATAATGCCCCCGGCGTGCCGGTCGGCTGCCGGATGCATGAATTTCTGCTGCGCAGCGGCTATGCAGAACGGGCCATAGAATGCGGGATGTATTTGCGTCTGGACGATTTCGCCATTCCCGAGACGATCATGTCAAAAGCGCGGAAGGCGGAAGCGGAAGGATATCGGGTGGGTGTCTACGATCCTTCGATTCACAGAGGAATGGAAGGGATGCTGGACAGTTTAGGCAATCTGCTTTGGCGGAAGCAAATTCCCGAGTTTGCCGCGGAAGGCGCTCCGCTGATTATTGTGGAGAATAGCGGAATGTTGGCCGGATTTGCCGGGCCGGTAATCAGGCAGGCTAACGGGCGGGCTTTCTTCGCAGGTATCGGCGTTCATCCGCATCATGAAGGGCACGGTCTGGGCACCTTACTGTTCTTTAATATGTGCGAAGCGTTCCGGATGGTAAGTGCGGAGTACATTTCCCTGTTTACGGGCAGCGAAAATCCGGCTAAATCCATTTATGAAAAAGCCGGGTTCCGGACGGTCAAATCATTTGCAGTCATGAGAAGGGAGTTGTAACGATGAGTGAACAACCATTGACGATATTGGCAATCGGAGGACATGTCGGGGATATGGAATTGACGGCTGGCGGGGTGCTGGCTTCCCACTCGCTTAAAGGCGACAAGATCGTAACACTTGCGCTTACGGCGGGGGAAAGAGGCGTTCCGGCCGGGCAGGATATGAAGGAATACCGCAAACAGAAAGTGTCCGAGGCCGCGGAATTCGCGGAAATGCTCGGCGGCGAATCGATCGTGTTCGACATTCCCGACGGAGAGTTGGCCAACAACGAGGACATGCGATACCGGGTCTGCGATGTTATCCGTAAAGTGCGGCCAAATGTCATCATAACTCACTTCAAAAACAGCATGCACAAAGACCATATGACGACGCATCTTATTGTGAATGACGCGCGTTTTTTTGCCGGCCTTGCTTCTTTTGAACGGGAAAACCCTGCACATTTCGCTTCCAGGCTGTATTATGCGGAAAATTGGGAGGATGCGGTGGATTACAAACCGTACGTATATATCGATTTCGACCAGGAGGCTTATGATCTGTGGGTGAAGGCGGTGTCCCGGCACTGGTTCGTGACGGGAAGCAAGTCGTTCCCTTATCTGGAGTATTACAAGCATCTGGCTAGAGTCCGCGGGATCGAGGCGCGGAAAACGTATGCTGAAACATTTATGATTCCGGCGGAAACGATGCGCGTCCTAAAGACCGAATTATGAGAGTTGAAAACGGGGCTGACCGTATCGTAGACTATTCCAAGTTGTTCAAAGGCAAAAAGATCGGTCTGATCACCGCTCCCACCGGACTCACCGCCGACCTTGTATCCACGATTCAAATTTTCAAGGAGAACTTTCATTTGGCGGCATTGTTTTCGCCGGAGCATGGAGTCCGGGGGAATCTGGCCGCCGGGGCGGAGGTGGAGACCTATCAGGATCCGCTCACCGGAGTACCGGTCTACAGCATGTACCGTAAGGATTCCAAACGGATGACGCCGGAAATGCTGGACGAGGTAGACCTGGTAGTCTACGATATTCAGGATGTGGGCGTTCGTTATTATACTTTTATTTATTCGATGCTGTATGCGTTAGAGGATTGTGCTCAAGCCGGCAAACCATTCGTTGTTCTTGACCGCATCAATCCGTTGGACGGCGTCACGGTGGAGGGCAATGTGCTCAAACCGGGCTATGAATCTTTTATAGGGAACTTCCCGCTTTGCGTGCGATACGGTTTAACGCCCGGCGAAGTCGCCGGGATGGTGAATGACAGGATGGGCTGGAATGCCGATTTACATGTCGTTCCTTGCAAGGGGTGGGAGCGAAGCCAGCTCTTTCCGGAGACCGGACGGATCTGGATACATCCATCGCTAAACATTCCACGATTTGAGACCGCCTTGCTGTACGGAGGCACCTGCCTGTTTGAGGGGACTAATTTGTCGGAGGGACGAGGGACGACGTTCCCGTTTGAAATGATCGGGGCTCCGTTTATCGAACCGGAGCGGCTGGCGGATGAAATGAACGGCTTGGATCTGCCTGGAGTAAAGTTTCGCCCGGTTTATTTTACGCCGACGACGTCCAAGTTCCAAGGGGAGCTATGCGGAGGCGTTCAGCTTTATGTGACGGATCTCCGGGCGTTTCATGCCGTAGAAACCGGAGTTACACTGATGTATACGATCAAACGGAACTATCCGGAATTTAGCTATTTGCCTCCAATCCGGGTCAATTCCCGCCCGTTTATCGATCTGTTGTGCGGAGATAGGTTGTATAGGGAAGGGACCATGGATTTGCCGGAGTTATTGGAATCATTCCGTGAGGAGAGCCGGATCTTTTCCCTGGAAAAGAAGAAGTATCATCTATATTAACTGTGTGTTCAAAAAGTCGACTTTTTGAAGAACCTCTGGAAAGGGGGAGCGGCGATGAGAGACGGGATAGATGCCAGAGGCTCTACCCCTGGAGAAGGGAAGATGGAATCGAACGGTGATATAAAGATAAATCCCCAACCTGAGCATGCCGTGAAATATGTAGCGGGTTTGGATGGAGGCGGCACCAAAACGAACATAGTGGTCGCAGACGAGCAGGGAAAGGTACTCAACGCCTTTACTTCTGGCGCTTTGAACCTCAACGGAGAGGATCACGAACGGGTGCGCCAAAATTTGCTCGAGATTCTGTCATCCATCTCGAAGCTTTGCGGCGGCTTGGATTATTGCGTGTATATTTGTATCGGTGCGGCGGGCATCAGCCATCCGGAAGCGAGAGCGCGATTGACGAATGCGGTCAGAGAGAGCGGCTACCACGCCGGACTGACCTTGGTCGGCGATCATGAGGCGGCTCTCTACGGCGCGTTGGAGAATCCGTACGGCATGATTCTGATCGCGGGCACCGGCTCGATCTGCTACGGAGTGAACGAGCGGGGGATTTCTCACCGTACCGGCGGCTTCGGCCACCTCATCGACGATGAGGGGAGCGGCTATAGCATTGGCCGGGAGATACTTAGTGCCGTCGTCAAGGCGCATGATGGACGGATTCCTCCGACTTTGCTTGAAGAAATGGTCACAAGACAGCTTCGGATTCCGGAGGATTCCGATCCTGTGCGGGCGTTGGTGGGTTTCATTTATGACAAGAACCGAAACAAGCGAGACATCGCCGCGTTAGCCCCGCTTCTGAACGAAGCGTGCGCCCTTGGCGATGAGGCGGCGATCGGCATCGCTCACTCCAGCGCAGAGTCTTTGTCCGACCTGGTCGTACCGGTGGCCGAACGGCTATCCTTGCAGGAGGGCCGGCTCGCATTCGCCGGCAGCGTGCTGCTGCACAATACTTATGTGCAGTCCGCATTGCGTGAAAGACTGGCCCGGCGTTATCCGCGCCTGGACATGGATTTGCCGCGGCATGATGCGGCATGGGGTGCAGCGATGATGGCCTTGAGCTTGAAATAAATAAATATAAACTTCAATAAAAAGCCGCCTTTTACGGACGTACCGGAAAGGCGGCTTTAGTTCGTTATTAAGGGGCCGAAGGTGTCGCCGCTAATCAAGGATTGTGTCTTACAAGGCTCGATTCAACAAATCCATGATATGCACGGCTTCCATTCGATCCTCCAAGCCTGCGCGGATAATGCCTTGCTTCATTTGCAGCAGGCAGCCGGGATTGGAAGTGACGATGATGCGTGCTTGCGTTGCTTCGGCATGAACCATTTTACCGTCCAATATTTGCATGGACATCTCGTATTGGGTCAGATTATATGTGCCGGCCGAGCCGCAGCAGCTGTCGGCCTGCCTCATTTCTATCAGGTCGAGACCGGGAATGCTGCGCAGCAGCTCCCGGGGCTGGGTGCGTATGCCTTGGCCATGAGCAAGATGACAGGAGTCCTGGTAAGTAACCCGCGCAGGGAACGGTTTGGTGAAGGACAGCGGCGGCAGCTCCACCAAAATTTCCGAAGCATCGCGGTTCGCGAGCGCAAATCGATTCGCCCGTTCTTCCCAGGCCGGATCGCCCCGGAACCAATGGCCGTATTCTTTCAAGGCCGCTCCGCAGCCCCCGGCATTGTTGACGAGGTAATCGACGCCGGAGCGCTCGAAGGCCTCGATGTTTGCTTTAGCAAGCTCCTTGGCGCCGGCCATTTCGCCGGAATGGGCATGCATGGCCCCGCAGCAGCCTTGATCCTTGATGAACACGACATCGCAGCCGGCCTTCGTCAGCAGACGCGCCGTGGCTTCATTTGTCTCATAAAATAATATATCCATGAGACAACCCGTGAACAGGCCGACGGTCATCGTATTTGGCGTTTCCGCCGGCATCACGGTTTGGCGTTTGGACCGTTTCCATGGCGAAGCAACGCGGGAAACAGCCTGCTGCATTTCCGCCATCGGCCCGGGCAACACCCGGATCAGCCCCGTGCGGCTCGCAAGCTTTTGCAGACCCAAGGCCTGTGCGCTCCAAAGTAAAGTCCCGAGCCGTTTGACCCGTTTGGGATAAGGGAACAGATGCCGGAACACCAAGCTTCTCACCGCCGACGGTTTCCCGTCAGCATGATGATGGTCCTGCACGACTTCGCGAGCTGTTTCGAGCAGCCCGCCATATGGGACGCCAGCGGGACATGCCGTCTCGCAGGCCCGGCAGCCCAGACAGGCGTTCATGTTGTGCTCAAACTCTGCGTCAACGGGCAGTTGCCCGCTTGCTACCCCCTTCATCAGGGCAATGCGCCCCCGGGGGCTATACGTTTCCAGTCCGGTTTGAGCATATGTCGGACAAGCGGGAAGACAGAAACCGCAGTGCATGCAGTTCAAGATTTCGTCCATATTGAACTTTGCAAGGACAGGTCCGGTTCCGGCGATGTCTTTATGACCTGTGTTCATCTCTTCACCACCAGTCTGCGGCGTTCGCTGCGCGCGAAGATTTTGCCGGGGTTCATAATCTGATGGGGATCAAAAGCCTCTTTGATCCGTTGCATCAATTCGATTCCGGCTTCGCCGGTCTTCAGATGAAGGTACTTCATTTTGGCGAGTCCGACGCCGTGTTCGCCGGTTATCGTTCCCCCGAATGAAATGGAAGCGCGGAAAATCTCTTCAAACGCCAATTCCACCCGGGCAATTTCCTCGGGGTTTCGCTCATCGGTCATGCAGGTTGGATGCAGATTTCCGTCTCCGGCATGGCCGAAGGTGCAAATTTGCAATCCGTACTTCACCGCAACCCGCTCCACCTCGGCGACGATATCGGCAAGGCGGGAGCGGGGGACGGTGGCATCCTCCATAATCGTCGTCGGTTTCAGACGAGACAGAGCGGACAAAGCCGCACGCCTTGCCGTCAGCAGCTTTGCTCCCTCCTCCGGGGTAGCGGCGATCTCAACGCTTGCGGCTCCGTTTAAGGCTGCAATTTCGGCGATTCTGGCAATATCGCGCCTGACAAGCTCCTCCGGTCCGTCCTGTTCAATCAATAACATGGATTTCATATGGAGCGGAAGGCCCAGCTTGGCAAAGTCATCGACGACCTGCATCGTTCCTTGGTCCATGAATTCCATGGTAGCCGGAATAATTCTGGAAGCGATTACATTTTCAACCGTTCTGGCTGCGTCTACCAGATTCGTAAAATAAGCGACAAGAGTGCGTTTGCTTTCCGGCAAAGGAATGAGCTTCAATGTAATCTCAGTAATGACGGCAAGCGTTCCTTCGGAGCCGACCAGCAGCCGGGTTAAATCATAGCCGGCAACGTCCTTGACGTTTTTCCCGCCGCAACGCATAATTTCCCCGGATGGCAGCACATATTCGAGACCCATGACATAGTCCTTGGTCACTCCGTATTTCAGGCCGCGCATGCCGCCAGCGCATTGTGCTACATTTCCGCCAAGCGTGGATATTCGCATACTTCCGGGATCCGGCGGATAGAACAGGCCAAGACTTTCCACGGCTTGATGGAAATCGGCGGTAATCACGCCAGGTCCGACGGTCGCGGTCATATTTTTAACGTCGATTTCATGGATTTGATTAAGACGGTTCAAATTGAGGACGATTCCTCCTTCAACCGGAATGGTGCTTGCGGCAAGATTGGTGCCGGAACCCCGCGGAATGACGGGTATGCGATGTTCGTCGGCCAGCCGGAGAATTTCGGAAACCTCACCGGTATTGGCCGGATGAACGACCGCCTCGGGCATGGACTGAAACATAGGGGTGGCGTCATAGGAATAGGCATATAGCTCGTTCGGAGTATCCCGAACCCACGATTCTCCTGAGATGGAGACAAGCTTGCTTCTGATTTCCGGTGTGATCATCTGTACATTCCCTCCCGGATAATGATAGAATAAGTCTTAATTAAACAGGTCATCTGATGAATTTGAACTCACTTTACCATTATTTAAAGGGAATGTATAGATAGTTATTTAAAATTTTTATTACTTATAGGGAACAGCCGGAAAGGAACTATAGAGATGGATTTAAGTAAAAAAAATGTAGATATCGTAACCGAGGAATTGCAGAGAATTATTGAATCCGGTCTGGTTAAGCCGGGGGAAAAGCTCGACACGATCGAGAATATGGCGGTCCGTTATCGCGTAGGACGTTCTACGGTACGAGAAGCAATCAGTCATTTGAAAGCCCGGGGCCTGATCGAAACGAAACAAGGCGGCGGCACCTTCGTGAAGGCACAGGCGCTGGAATCGATCCAATCGCGGAAGATCAATGATCGGCAAGAGCTGATTCAGTTGCTTCAGGTGCGTAAAATCGTGGAGGTGGGAAGTATCGAACTGGCGGCTGAGTTTCGGACCGATAAGGATCTGGAGGAGCTGGGTGCGATTGTCCGCCATATGGAAGACGCTATAGGAAATGAAGAAATGAGCCAGGTCTATGACGTGAATTTTCATCTTGCCATTGCGAGAGCAGCGCAAAATAAGATGCTGGAAGGGATGATGGAAAGCGTCTCCGACATGATGTTCCGCACGATGCGGGATACCCGTAGCTTATGGATGTTCAGTGAGCAGGAATCCGCCCGCCGTTTGTTCCAGGAGCATCAGCAAATGTTCCAGGCCATAGCGGACCAAAACAAAAGTGATGCCGCTAAAATTATGAAGCTTCATTTGGCCAAAGCCGGGAAAGAAATGATGAGCGGCATGAAAATTTGAGCAGATGATGTGGCTATAAATTTATGCGGTGTAATTGAATTGACGAAGGGGAAATGAATTATGGAGAATCAAGGAACAATTACAATTGACGGTTATCCGTTGACCTATCTCATAGAGGGGGAAGGCGTCCCGGTGATGGTCATCGGAAGCGCGGCCTACTATTCCCGTTTGTTTTCTAAAGAGCTCAGAAATAGCGTAAAACTGATATTTATCGATCACCGGGGTCATGCCCCGTCTCCAGCGGACACGGAGCTTATGGCACCAGAAGCTCTGCTGGATAAAGTGCTGGACGATATCGAAACGATCCGCAATGATTTAGGGCTGAAAGATTTCGTCATAGCCGGGCATTCGGGCAATGCGTTCCTTGCCGTGGAGTATGCGCTCAAATATCCGGCTGAGGTCCGGCAAGTCGTGCTGCTGAATACCGCCACCAGCAATAGTGCTGAGAGGCAGCAACAAAGCATTAATTTTTTTGAGCAGACCGCATCCTCTGAACGCAAGCACCGGTTTGAACAAGAATTCGCTCTCTTACCTGCTGATATCGAACGCGAGCCTGAAAGGCGATTTGCCCATATGTGTATCCGGTTCGGAGCGCACAGCTTTTTTGATTACGACTTTGACGCTACTTCTATGTGGGATGGAGTATATACGAATATGCCGATCCTTGATACTCTATGGGGCGAAGCTTTCGCGCAGCTGGATCTTCGGAAACGTCTAGGCGAATTACATACTCCAGTCTTTTTAGCTCTCGGCCGGCATGATTATCTCGTGGGTCCGTATACTTTGTGGGATGGGGTGGAGGATAAATACCCCAATATCCGCAAAGTGTTGTTTGACCGCAGCGGACATAATCCGATGATGGAGGAGCCGGAGCTATTCGATGCCGAGCTTAAGGAATGGCTTTGTTCCTTGAACGGCCAAGGTTCATAATCTTGTTCTTTTCCGCCTTCATGTTACACTAAAGAGTGACCATGGAGAAGGAGACTGACAAGATGGAATACGAGGACATGACATTTAAAATCCCCCAGGAAAGTCCCGACTATGAAGAGCAATCGAACTTCGTCGTCAAAAATATCGAGGCGGTTATAGCAGACAGCATCGAGAAGAACACGAACAAAATCGTTCTGAATACGAGTCTGAAGCTGGGCTTGCCTCTTGAAAATATTAATAAAATCGCCGGTCCGATGATCGAAGCGTGGGCAGCGGAAATTTTTACGGATGTCCGTGACGACCTGAACAATCCGTATCATCTTATTAATGTCGATGCGCAGCCCCGGCTCGGGATGGCGGATATCGTGCTGCAATTCAAACAGGACGAAACGGTTTATACAGGAAACGTTGACGTGAAGGCAACCGCCGGGGACATACCAAAGTCGGGCCGAGGGCCGAATATTACGTCTTTTTCACGAATTAGAACCGCTTATGTGGATGACCCGGATTTTATGTTCATCATTCTAAGTCTGAAGCACAAAGTGTACTCGGTCAGAAATGAAGAGACGTTCCTGATGGATGGCATTATGGAAATCACCGATTATAACGCCTATGATCTCAAATTTATCAGCGATGGGGATATTAGCTATAATCCTGCGCTCGGCTCCGGACAAATTCAGATTAAGGATATCCACTACATCACTTACCAGCACAGAACGACCTGGGAATTTTGCCAGCTGCTGGACGCCAAATATTTGCGCAGTTCCCGCAGAACGATGGACGACTGGTACAGGGAGGCCACGAAATTCAAATGGATAAAGAACTGAGACTGGATGCCATTTGCGGAGACAGCTTGCAGGTTATGAGAGAGATGGAGCCCGAATCCGTAGATCTCATCGTGACGGACCCGCCCTATAACCTTTCCAAAGACTATGGAAATACGAAGGACAATCTGGAATTTGACGAATATCTGGATTTCTCCAGAGCATGGCTAACCGAAGCTAAACGGATTCTGAAAAAAGACGGGACGATCTACGTGTTCATGGGTGTAAGATACATTTCTTATATCTATGCCATTCTTGAAAGGGAGCTCGGCTTCGAGTTCAACTCGTGGATTACCTGGTATTATACCCAGGGGATCGGAAAGACGAAGGGCTTCAGTCCGCGCCATGACGATATTCTCATGTTTACGAAGAGTAAGAAGTTTAACTTTTATCTGGACCAGGTTCGTGTGCCGCAAAAATATTATCGAAGCATCAACAACATGCGGGGGGCGAATCCGGGGAATGTATGGGAATTCAGTCATGTGCATTATTGTCAGACGAGCCGTCAGCCCCATCCGACCCAGAAGCCGGAGGGCTTATTTGAAAGGATGATCCTGGCCAGTTCGAAAGAAGGGGATACGGTGCTCGATCCGTTCGTGGGAAGCGGGACCGCGCTTCGGGTTTGTCAGCAAACCGGCAGAAACGGTATCGGTATCGACATCAACCGGGAATATATCGAAATGGCGAGCGAACGGCTGAATCTGGAGTTTAACGGGTTCGACAGTATCGATGACCGGTTCGAGCGGGTTCCCAACGACCTGAATGAACGAGAAATCCGCCGGGAGTATATCCGCAATCATATCGAATGGTTTTTGGAGCATCATCGGGGTTCGCTGGATACCTTCGTCGATTCGGTCAAGGAGAAGTATGGACATAAGATGGATGCCGAGGAATTGAAGGAGCTGGAGAGCCTGGTCCGACAAAATCCGAAGCCTGCCAATAAGCAGCATTTGAAAATCCGGAGTGATAAGCCGGGAAAGGAGCAGGTTGAGCAACTTGAGTTTTTGTGAACAGAAAAGGGTCTTCCGGAATGAAATGAACCGGAAGACCCTTTTTGATCTGTTAGATTATTTTACCCGTTTGCCAAGCAGAATCAGGAGCCACACGAACCCGGCGCCCAGAATCGTATGACCGAGTCCGGCGATATGCGGCAGGAAGCTGATATCGGTTCCGTTAATTTGCAGCATCCCGCGGGTCGCCATGGCCCCGATCGTAATCAACAGGCCTAAATTATATACGATATACCAGGCGTTAAAAGATTTGGCCTCATGGACTTGAAAAAGTTTGCCTAAGATCAAGGTTATGAGGAAGAACAAAAATCCCAGCACTAGAATATGCGTATGAAGCGCAACCAGGATCGTATCGCCGGTAAAATCACTGTGCTTCGTAATCTCGCGGTAGGATATTCCTGCGAGCAAACCGAGAATGGCGTAAAAAAATGAGGCGTAATATAGTTTTTTCATGTCGCTTCTGTCCCCTTCTTGAATTTCTTCTTGATCCAAGCATAGCAAGCAAATAAGAACGGAATATGAACGGATGATTACATTTGGAGGTTGCGCCGTAATTTGCGATAATAGAGAAGTATAAACATTACTTTGATTATGCCGGGAGAGGATTAAAGGATGTCTGAATCGATGGTAAGGCAGTTTTGGCCGGGATGGAAAGGACCCATCAAGGAAGGCGATAGCGGCTGGAACAATACAACCCGTTATATTGAAAATAAAGGACGCAACTGTGTGCTGCGGATTTACGAGACTCATCGGGACCGCGAGAAAATAGAGTTTGAGCACGAAATACTGGCTCGCCTGCAGGAGATCCCGCTCAGCTTCCAGGTCCCTTTTCCCGTTAGAACGCCGGAAGGGGACAGCATTATCCGGATGGAAGACGGCAGCGGCCGGTTTGCCTGCCTGTTCGAATATATCGAGGGAGTACGACCGCAGCATGAGGGATTTGTCGCTGCCCATTCATTTGGACAAGCGGCTGCGGAGTTGGTCGAAGCTTTAAAGACGGTCAATACCGATTTGGCTCCCTCATACCGACCATACTATGAACTGCATCAATCTTATCCGATTTGCGATTACGAAACGGTCCGTAAATTTTGCGAGCATCCTCCGGAGGCATTCCGGGAACAGCATGACGCTATTCTTGTATTGGGTGAAGCCTATGACAAAATCTGCGACCGTCTCGAGGATTTAAGAAACTTGCCCCATCAACTGGTGCACGGTGATCTAAATCCGTCGAATCTGCTGGTATATGAGGATCATCCGGAAGAAATCGCTGCGCTGCTGGATTTCGAATTCTGTACAAGAGATGTAAGAGCCATGGAACCGGCCGTCGTGATCTCGGATCTGCTTGGTTACGGAGATAAGCGCGAGAATATCCGGCAATTTTGCGAAGGCTTCGGCAAACGGCTGCGTCTGAAAACCGAAGAAATCGCTAATATTCCGAGTCTTATCCGTTTGAGAAAAGTGGATGTATTTCTTCATTTCCTGAGCCGGTATTTGAAAGGGACGGACGGCCCCGCAGTACTCAAATCCCAAGTTGAATCGCTGGCAGCCGAGTTGGAAGAGCTGAAACGGGATGAAATCTGGATCCGCGAAATCTTAAGGGAACATTTGTTGGACCGGTTAGGATTGGATTAATTGTTTAAAAGGAGGGGCTCACTACGGTTCCTTTTTGCGGCATTGGAACGGTGTCCGTCCCCTCAAAATAAAGCGGAAGCCCCTCAGCCAATACGGGATGCGGCGTCAAGACCGGATTTTGGCGCTGATGATGAATATGCAAATGCGGTTCCGAGGTGGAGCCGCTGTTGCCGACTCGTCCTAAAAGATCACCGGTTTGTACATGATCTCCTATTTTGACTGTCAGACTATTCTGTTTCAAATGATTAAGGAGCAAGTAGGTGCCGGTTTCATCGAGCTTTAGATAGACGTGATTTCCTTCCATGGAGAGAAATGACTCGCTCCCCGGCTCTATATCGTGTTCTTCATCATAGGCGGCAATGACAATCCCCGACGCCGGAGAAAGGATTTCTTGATTCCATATTCCGTAATCCTCCGGGTTGTGGCTTCCTGTGTTGAAAGGCTCCATGACGAGGTCATAGGCCCAGCGTTCGGATGCCCAAGTGATGTGAGGCAAGTTCGTATTGAGGGAATCACCACCCCAACCGACAACTGTTTTTCCGGCAAACGGCCAGTTTACGGTAACCGAGGGCTGAGCATTTTGAATACGTGACGGGTACGGTAATTGTATGATGTTCATAAGCAATAACAAATGGAGGCTTAGGAGGATTGCGGCAATGAAGCCGATCCTTCTTTTTTTCGTGCTTTTCTTTTTGATGACATTTATGACCCACAGAGTAACATTCAAAAGCAAATAGGCTATACCTAAAATGGGGATGACCATTTTGAGTGAGAACCATGCATAGGCGCGCGGTAACCCAGCCCCGGCGTAAACGAAGATCCATGTCAAAATAAGAACGGTAAACATGGCGGCATTCATAAGACCTATTTTTTTAAGTAGTTTCATAAGTAGGAAACAACTCCTGTCCGTTATATGTAAAACTCTATCACTACTGATAGACGATGAGGAGAGGGGCAAACCCTGCATCCGCATAAATATATCACCCAGTTGTTCGGTGACCAGCTTCCGGTAATATGGTAATGGAAAGGCCCTTTTTGCTTTTCATGGAATAGGGTTGGGGCTATAATGTTCCTGAAAGATTTGATTGGGAGAGTAGGAAACCTGCGATGAAAGACAAATTAAATAGCCTTCCTTCATCACCGGGGGTATACCTGATGAAAGATTACCATGGGGGCGTTATTTATGTCGGCAAATCCAAGAACCTGAAGCAAAGAGTGCAGTCGTATTTTTATAAATCAAAGTCCCATTCCAATAAGGTTAAACGGATGGTCAGCCAAATCAAGGATCTGGAGTACAGGGTGACGGACACGGAGTTTGAAGCCTTTATGCTGGAATGCAAATTAATCCATGAAATCAAGCCCGTATATAATAAGAAGATGAAAAACCCGCTCGGTTATACTTATATCCTGATCCATGCCGGGAAGGGACTTAGGAGCATTGAAGTGACGAACGTTTTGCCGGCAAACGAGACTCCTGTCTGTTTTGGACCTTATACGGCCAACAGGACACGGTCGAAAAGGCGGTGCAAGGCATTCGGGATTGCTTTAAAATTGCGTGCAATCAATCCGGCTTCAGCGGTTCACCTTGTCTGAACCATTCGCTGGGCTTGTGTTTGGGAATGTGCGCAGGCGGGGAAGCGGAGGTCAAGGAATATAACGAGATCCTGGATCGTATCATTTCCCTGTTAGATGGTACTGACAGAGGGCTGTATACGGAAATGGTGAAGCGTATGCAGGACGCTGCCGAGAGATTCGATTTTGAGGCTGCGGCGAAGTACAGGGATCAGCTCGATACAGTAAATTACCTGTTGAATAAGGAAAAGGTCATCGGCTTTACCGAAGAAAATAGAAACATCGTCATTACTGAAAAATTGGATGATAATACCGTCAAGCTCTTTTTGGTTAAACGAAATCGGGTGCTTATTAGTAAGAAGATTAACTTGCAAGTTCATCCGTCTCCTGAAGTACTGATTAAGGAACAAACAGAGTTAATCCTATCCTGTTTCAGGGAAGACCCCGAGACAGCCGCTGCTTGTTCCGGTGACATTACCCGCGACGAAATCGATGAAGCTCAAATCATATATAGCTACCTGCAAGGCAGTTCCTGCAATTACTTCCATCTCCCCCAGGAATGGATAGATTCGCAGGACATTGCCGGAATCGAAGAGGCACTGATTAACTTGTAAATCATTTCCTTGACTGCTGAATGTATAATGAGAACAGGTAAATTTAGTAAGGAGGGTAACATGAATCATTATCCGAACGAAATTCAGGATTTTCATGACACGGTATTAAAATTAAGAGGAATTACAGGCATTGAAAGCGGGGTAGACAATTTAGAGCCAATCGATTCGGTCATGCTGGGATTTCCTCCGTTTGCCCATCTGCCCCATGGAGCCCTTCTGCGGACCAACGGCGGATTGGAGAATGAAGTATTGATCCAGTTTGAGCTGGAGACCGATTATTCATTGGATAGCTTGCATTCCATTGAATTTCTGGCCTGGTTCGTTCGGGATTCCGCAAGGGGAGGAACGGCTATTCAATTAAGACCTTTTGCCCTGCCGCCGGATTCTCCGCATGGAAGACAACTCGGAACGTCTCTGAAATATCACTTGGATCTGTTTGTCGGCGGGATCGAAGAGTCACTGGAACCGGCATATGAAATCCTTCGTAAGCTGACCCAATCCCTTGAATTGGCGATTACGTTATATGAGATTCCTATTAAATAAGAATGATAACTGGGGGAGAAAAGATGAAACAAACGAAGACAAAAGGTCATCCGATTCTATTTTCGCTTATGCTGGGCATTTTATTAACCTTCCTCGTCGCAGCTGCATCTGCGGTGGCAACGATCATGGAGCTCGGGGACAGAGGGATCATGATTGCCCAGGGCGGTGCCTTCTTGATTATGGCGATCATCGTGACCTTGTATATGAACAAGAAAAGTAGAACTTGGGCAAGCTTTGGATTTATCAAACATGATCTTCGAAAAGGAAAAGCGACGCTCTATTATATCCCGCTGCTGATTATTGCGGTTGTTCAGCCGATCATGGGCGGCTTTAATCTGAAACTAACGTTCTTGGATATTCTCATCATTTTGGTCTTTTCGCTGATTGTCGGTTACACGGAAGAGTCGGTCTTCAGAGGCATTATGCGGGAAAAGCTGCAGCATAAAGGCAGGGTGTTCTACATAGTTTTCTCAGCTCTGGTTTTCGGAATTTTACATATGGCCAATGCGCTGAACGGTACCAATATCATATATATCCTTCTGCAAGTCATTAATGCCCTGCTGATCGGCTTCATTCTTGCGCTGCTGATCGAAACCTCCGGTAATATTGTCCCTTTGATCGTTTTCCATTTCTTGTTCGATGCGCTCGCTCAAATGACGAGCAACGCTCTTTTGGATCAAGAGGTGCTTGTAGTTTCGATTTTGAATATCCTGTACTTGTGTTACGGTGTTTATCTGGTTTACGGTTTCATAAACAGAAAAAAGACGGGTTCCATGAATCTGCAAATTTGAGGTGATCAACGATGAAAGACTTCAGATATGAAATTGTGTCCATCAATACGGGTAAGCCTAAACCGCTGCCTTATCAAAACAAAGAAGTGTCGAGCGGGATTTTCAAGATTCCGGTCACTGAACCGTTGTTTCTGTCGGAGGTAAATTTCGATGGGGACGGGCAGGCGGATTTAGTGCATCATGGCGGGCGAGACAAAGCCGTATGCGTGTATCCGCACGAGCATTACTCTCACTGGGAGAATGTATTGAATACCGCTTTGGAATTCGGAGCATTCGGAGAAAACCTGACTACGCGCGGATTGCTGGAAGACGAGGTCTGTATCGGTGATATATTTCAGTTAGGGGAAGCTACCGTTCAGGTCAGTCAACCCCGGCAGCCTTGTTACAAACTATCCGCCAGATACGGCGCGCCTGATATGCCTCTACAAATTCAGGAGACCGGCTTCACCGGGTTTTACTTCCGGGTTCTGAAGGAAGGAATGGTATCTCAAACGGATGGCCTGACTTTGGTAACGCGCCATCCTCAGGGAATAACCCTTTCCTTTGCCAACCGGATCATGCATCAGGGGAAGGACCGGTTCGAGGACATGAAGAAAATTTTGGAGGTAGCGGAACTCTCGGAAAGCTGGAAAGCTACTTTTCTGAAACGGCTCAAAGGTCATGAAGACAGCAACCGGGAGAGATTGACCGGTCAAATCGAGTAGACAAGGGTTTACAATCCGGCGGGGCGGGATTAATGCTCCCGCCGGAGAAGAAACGGCGCGATGAACTGCCGGAATACATCTCCGGGGAATTGCGCTTTTTTTCGTTTATCATCGGTCAGAACAACTACGATCTCAAGCGAGGGAATGACATGAATAAACTGCCCTCCGAACCCCCGTGCATAGAAGTAATCGAAAGAAGCCTCCGAAGTATTCTCCGCTTCCAAGGTATACGAATCCGCCCACCAGTGCCAACCATAAGCCCCGCGACGGGGAGCTTCCACGTGAATAGCAGGTTGAACCGACCGTAAGGCCAGGTCTTTTGAGATGAGTTGTTGATTTTCCCATGAACCCTGGTTCAAATAGAGCTGCCCGAATTTCAACATATCCGACGGACGCAGCCATAATCCGAAGCCCCCGGTATGAATGCCTTGAGGGTCTTGTTCCCATTTGTAAGACTCAATGCCGAGCGGACCGAACAAATTCATCTCGGCAAACCGGGCTATTGGCATGCCTGAGGCTTGTACGAGAATGGCGGACAACAGCTGCGAGACCCCGGAGTTGTACTCCATTCTGCTCCCCGGGGCATCGCGCAGCGGTTGATCCAGCACAAATTGTACCCAATCGGGCGTACGGGTCATCCGTGGAAAAGAGTTAGCGCCGCCAAATTCGGTCCACTCCAAGCCGGCTGTCATCGTTAAGAGGTGATGCAGCGTCATTTCCCGGTAACGGGGATCCTCTTTCGCGGCAAGCTGCGGAAAAAATGTGCTGATCGTGGTGTCGGCTTGCGGAAGCAACCCCTGATCCATGGCGATACAGATGAGAGCGGATAATATGCTTTTGGTGCATGAATTGGTTTTCGCAATTTTCGATGCCGTGTCCTGATCCCTATAATGCTCATAGATAATTTCGCCTTTTTTGCTTATTAAACAGCTTCTAAGATCCAAAGGGGAAATACCCGAAGTCAGTGTTTGTAAGTTCATATGATCCTTCCTTTATATGAGTGTTCAAAAAGTCGGCTTTTCAGCACCGAGAAGGTTGGATGAAGGAGGGACTGAGGAGCGGAGCGTAGGCAAAACCTACGTGAGCACCGGAAGGCCCGCCTGAATTCAAGATTCGATGTCGGATATGCAACCTAATGTACTTCGTGATCAAAAGATGACTTTTTGAACAACCTCTTTAATTCAAATCTGCCGATATGCTGTCCGGTTCAATTATGATCAGTTTACTTTAATTTTCGAAGAGCAACAAACCCGACGTGCAAATCCGGAGTGATGAATGATTGAATGACCAATGTAGAGTGAGCTACAATAAGTATTGTAAAGGAGGGGATACAGATGGAGAGAATCCAATCGCAAGAACAGTTCAATGAACTGATTCAGAGAGACCAATTTACGGTAGTGAAATTTGATACGACATGGTGCCCGGATTGCAAAAATCTGGACCGGTTTATCGGGGGCATTATCGAGAAACATGATGACAAGGACTTTTACGCAATGGATGCGGAGGAGTTCCAACCGCTTGCGGAAGCCAATGAGGTTCGCGGGATCCCTAGTTTGCTGGTATACAAGAACGGGGAAAAAGTAGGGCATTTGCACAGCAAGTTCGCGAAGACGCCAACTCAAGTGAACGAATATCTGGAGGCTTTGGAAGCCCAGAAATAATGAAAGACGAAACAAACCGGACCGCCTCTATTATCGAGGCGGTCTTTGATGTTTATGGAGGAAACTGGACTTTGAGAAATTGAATTGACGTAAACTCAAGCGTACTACTATTATTAGTTAGATAGTGGAAACGGTTTATTTCTACAATGCCCCGGAGGACTAACTATGCGTACATACTGGATATGGTTTGGTATCCTATGCCTCATCTGGATATGCGGACTTTTGCATGGATCACCGGATCATTCGGTGTCACCTACGAGAATTTTAGGCAGTGCTCTGTTTTTTACGGCATATTTCATATTACCTCTCCTGCGCAGCAGGCCGATCTTGTTGACGATCAACCTGATAGCCGGTTCTTGGCTGGCTATTATCGTTTTATGGCCGGAAATGAACGGCATCTTCAATCCGTATACACTTCTGATCCTGTCTATGCTCGCGGGAAATGCTGTATACACCTTACCATCTATCCATGCGAGCGTTCTCGGCATGACTCAAATCTTAGGCGTATTTATCCCCGGCATTTTAGGCTATCCTTCATTACCTCCTATGTATATTGCTCTATACGCTGTTCTACATTTACTTGCGTTCATCCTATTCCGAACCTTATGGCAGCGGACTGAATCTACGGAAGCGCGCAATGAAGCATTGTTAAGCGAGTATCGAAAATTAAAGCGGCGAATTGCATCGGATGAGGAATCTGCGCGGCGGGAAGAACGGGCTCAAGTCGGCCGGGATATTCATGATTCCGTTGGACATAAGCTGACGGCCTTAGTCATGCAATTGGAAGTATTTCGCATGCGTAATGATATGGAGCCGGAGGTGCAAAATCATGTCCAAAAGCTGAAACAACTGGCGCAGGAAAGCCTGCAGGAAACAAGGAGTGCAGTCAAAACTTTGCAAGCCGACGAGCCCGGCGGATTGCCTGCCATCATGAGATTAATTCGTAAACTCGAAGCGGATAGCATGATCAAAATTCACTTTACGGTCAAGCACGGAGCGTTCAATGCCCCACTCTCAAACAATCAGTCTATTGCGGTTTATCGTGCCGTTCAGGAGGCTTTAACGAACATTATGAAGCATAGCAGGTCGCGGGAGGCCGAAGTGATATTCGAGGCGCCAGGGGGCAGTGTGTTCCGGTTTGAGATTGGCAACCCTGGAGTGCCGGATGCTAAGTTCCGGGAAGGATTCGGATTAACATCCATGCGGGAGCGAATTGAGAAATGTAACGGAAGACTTGAAGTAATAGCGAACCGTGACCGTTTCATCGTACGCGGCACATTGCCGCTGAATGGAATCCAAATACATACCGTCGATGGGGAGACTAGCTGATGATTAGGATATTGCTTGCCGAGGATCAGGCTATGGTTCGACAAGGCTTGAAAATGATGATTGAGACGGACCCTGAACTGTGTGTAACCGTGGAAGCCGGAAATGGGAAAGAAGCGGTTGAATTGAGCGAGAGGCACCTCTTCGATCTTGCCATTCTCGACATCCAGATGCCGTTCATGAGCGGATTGGAGGCCGGGCGAATCATCCGCAAACGTTGGCCTGACCGGAAGGTGCTTATTTTGACGACGTTTAACGATGACGAATATGCCCTGGAGGCTCTTAAAAGCGGGGCGAGCGGATACTTGCTGAAGGATGCCGAACCCGAGGCGCTGATACGTTCTATTCGAAGCTGTATGTCGGGAGGGATGGCGATACAAGAGGATGTCGCGGCAAAAGTGATTCCTCGCCTGTTGCAGGGAGCGGGGGAATCCGCGAAGGCCGTCGATTCATCCATAACCCCGCGTGAGCTTGATATTCTGAAGCTGGTGGGAGAAGGCCGCAGTAACCGGGAGATCGCGGAGGAGCTTGGTTTGTCAGTAGGAACCGTAAAGAATCATATGAGTCAAATCATGGATAAGCTGGATTTGCGTGACCGTACCCAAATGGCCATTTATGCCATTCGCCACAATGTCGTATAGATAAGATATCGTAACAGCGTTACAAGGATCATACATGACTCAAGTCATGGTTATAGAAGGAATGAATGACGGAGGGCAGTGGGAGCACTGTCTTTTTCCATATATACTTGCGAGTAGCTAATACAGGTTCTTACTCAGTTTGGGGAGGATGATGAAATGCTGGAAGCAGTAGAATTACGCAAGGTATTTAAAGGTAAAACCGCGGTTGATCATGTGAGCCTTTACTTGGATGAAGGTGAATCCGTCGGCTTGCTGGGACCGAACGGAGCGGGAAAATCGACGACGATATCGTTGATATCCTCCTTGCTGGCACCGAGTTCCGGTGACGTAAGGCTGAATGGAAACAGTGTCATTGCGAAGCCGCAGCAGTTGCGGGAAGTTATCGGAGTTGTACCTCAGGAGATAGCTCTTTATGAAGCGCTTAGCGCCTACGAAAATTTGAAGTTTTTTGGACGGATCTACCGCTTGCAAGGTAAACAACTGGAAATGAAAATTCAGGAGTTGTTAGAGGTGATAGGCCTGAGAGACCGGCAGAAAGAGCTGATTAAAACTTATTCGGGAGGGATGAAGAGACGGGTTAATATAGCTGCAGCCCTGATGCATGATCCTAAATTCGTCATCATGGATGAGCCGACCGTGGGGATCGATCCACAGTCCCGCAATCATATTTTGGAGACGGTAAGACTGTTAAACCGCGAAAAGGGGACGACGGTTTTGTATACCAGCCACTATATGGAAGAGGTTGAGCAGCTTTGCAGCCGGGTCTACATTATGGATCACGGACGTATTATCGCGGCCGGCACAACCGAAGAACTGCGCCGCATCCTGTCCGGAGAAGATACGTTACTGCTTCAGCTTGATAAGCCTGACGAAAAGTTAGCTCAGGAACTTCGTGAGCTGGAGCCGGTCAGACAAGTAGAAGAGATGGATAGCGGGTTAAAGTTAATCGTTACCAAGCAGAGTCATCTTCTATCCGAAGTTGTGCAAGCCGCTGAACGGCACCGGGTGCAAATCATCAATATCCACGTACAGACACCGACGCTGGAGGATGTATTCCTGCATCTGACCGGACGAACTTTGAGAGATTAGGGAGGGAGTCGCTTGATTTCATTTTTCAAGAAAGATTTCCTTGTATATTGGAGGGATCGGAAGGAGATCATCATCTCCTTGATCACGCCGATGGTTCTCATTACGGTTCTTAGTTTAGCCTTGCCCGGATGGGTCGAGAATTCGACGAAATCCTTGCAGATGAAGGTGGCCTTCGTGAATTTGGATGACGAGGAGACCGGTTTGCAACAAATCAGGGAATTGCTGTCACAACAAACATTGCCTCAAGAGACAAAGGACCTCCTTGGGCAGCAGTTGGAACAATCCGCACCGGCCGGACTTTTTAAGCAAGTGCTGCAAGAAGATTCCGTGAAGGAGATCGTTACCTTGGTCGAGTTGGATAACGAGGAAGCGCTCCGCAGGCTAGAAGATGGGCAAATTGATGCCTTATTTACCATACCGGAAGGTTTCACGTTTGCCGTCCTGAATAAAATGCTGCTCAATGAAGGAGAAGGATCGGAGATTCTCATTACGGCGGATGACGGTTCTCTTCAAGTTGACGTGTTGAAAGATATCATTGGCAGCTTTACTAGGACATTGAATTTACAGGCTGCGATCCGGCATGTTTCAGCCGGGAATCCCGACTTGGATGCCGACCGCTTAATGGCCGACAGCGAAATTGGCGGGCGGGAGATCGTACCCGGTGTTAAAATAGTGACTTCCTTTCAGTATTACGCTCTGGCGATCAGTATTGTATTCGCGCTGATGATTTCCGTTACCGTGTCCTCAAAAGCAATTGCGGAAAAACGGGAACATACCTTTGAACGCATTCTGCTTGCCGGCTCTAAACCGGTGAACTATTTGTCGGGGAAGATGAGTTCTACGATTTGTTTGTCACTTGCTCAGCTTGTGATTGTCCTGCTCTTATCGCACTTTATTTTTGGCATTTTTACGGACCGGTCATGGCAATTTTGGACGGGGATGGCTGCAGTTCTTATTATAATGTCAGTTTGCATGGGGGCGTTGTCCTCCCTGTTCACTGCGCTCGTGTTTCGTTTGGATGATCAGGCGGCAAGTGGAATCAGTTTTATAGCTGTAATTATCGCCGGTTCGATCGGAGGCAGCTTTGTGCCTGTATATGTACTTCCCGAATGGCTGCAAGCGGCCGGCGAATGGACGCCGAACGGGTTGGGTTTGTCCGTTTTGCTGAAGTGGCTTCAGACGGAAACAATTAATGACCTTTCAGATGCGATGTTGAAGCTGGCTGCGTTTTCAATTATTTCGTTTGGATTAGCGGTCTGGATCTTTCCAAAAAGGGGGCGTGTCCAATGAATCCGGTGTTTATGGCTCAATGGATGAAGGAGAAGCGTTCCCCGCTCATGGTTCTACTGTTTTGCGGACTTAGTATCATTGCCACGCTTTTGTTCGGTCAAAGCGCGGACAGTAAGTTAAAGATCGGAGCTTTTCCGGCATCCGGTGTTGAAGCAGACACCGCGGAGGAATGGCTGGAGGTTCTTAATGCGAACGATGCCATTGAATTTATCATGATGGATGAGCGGAAGGCCCGCTCGGAGGTAAATGAGGGGCGTACGGATGCGGCGATTCAGTTGATGGAGAAAGATTATCGAATCATTGCCTCTATCGACAATCCAAATGTCCAGCTAGTGGGTCAAATTGTTCATTCCGCATTTATGGAGGAGCTTCAGTTACGGGCTGCCGAACAATTTTCTAATGATGCTAAAGCGTTTCGGGAAGGGGTGGAATCCTTTCTGGAGAATCCGCCGCTGGCAGTTGGGGTACAGACTCCGGATGGCAAAGACCTGATTGAATACGATATGAATCTCCAATTGTTGTTTACGTTTACTTTATTCCTGGCTTGCTTCACGATCGGATATAAAATTAACTCGATTACGATGGAAAAGGTGTCGGGGATTTGGAGCCGGATGATACTATCACCTGTGCGTAAATCGGAAATGTATATGGGCCACCTTATGTATAGCTCCCTCATTGGTTTTATACAAATAGTAACAGTTTTCCTATTATTCCGTTATATCGTCGGTTTCGATCTGGGCGGTCGATTCGGTATGCTTATAATCGTAGCGGCGCTGTATACATTGACGATTGTTGCCTTCTCCATGCTGCTTACAGGGATTTTGCGGACTCCGGAACAATTTAACATGGTTTTCCCGTCCGTCATTCCGATCATGCCGCTGATCAGCGGAGCCTATATGCCGCCGGGCACGATCACGAATCAGTTTCTGTTATTAGTTTCTGAAGTGCTTCCGCTTAAGCACGCGGTGGATGCGATGGTGAAAATCTCGATCTACGATGCAGGCTGGCCGGATGTTTTTCTCCCGCTTGCCAAGCTAAGCATGATCGGCGTGATTTGCATGGGAGTCGGCATCAATTTAATGGAACGGCGCAAGGGTTGACTGCAGAAATACTAAATCGGAATTGGAATATGGCAATAAAGATGAATGGCAATCCGCTTCCCGTGACAAAATGTAATAAAAAACGGGAGAGTAGCCGCTATGTGGAAAATAGATCGACAGATTCTTAGGACAATCACAATTTTGGTTTTAATTTCGATCATAATGTCCGGATGCCATAATTCAAAACCGAAGGAACAGGATTTGCTGCGGTTAAAATCAACCGGCGGGGCACAGCCCAAAAAGGTTATATATGTGTTGGTTGACTCCTTGATGCCTCAAGCCATTGATCGAGGCATCCGAGCCAAAGAGCTTCCGACCCTTCAATATCTCACCGAACACGGGCAATATTACAAAAATTTAGTCAGCTCCTTTCCGACGATGTCCGTTTCGATAGACAGCACTTTGCTGACCGGAAAATATCCGGTCGATCACCGGGTGCCTGGACTGACCTGGTATTCAGCAAAGGACAAGAAAGTGATCAATTACGGAACAGGCCCCATCGAAATTGTTCAGCAAGGCGTTAATCGTGTGTTGAACGATGCGATCATTCATTTAAATCAAGACCATTTGAGCAACGGCGTTACGACGATACATGAGGATTTGACGCAGCGCGGGTTGAAATCCGGCTCTGTTAATGGCTTGATTTACCGGGGAGCAAGGGATCATACTCTGTCGCTCCCCGGCTGGATTCATATTCCTTCCTCATTACCGAAGGAAATCCATGTGAAAGGGCCGGACTTCTTGACCTTGGGATCGTTGTCCAATCCGTTGGAAGGTCTAACTTCCTTGCCTGAAGGCTTGACCGATAAGCTGGGCTTCAATAACGATTATGCCATCGAAGTCGTCAAATATTTAGTCCGGTCCCGAAAATTGCCTGATTTTCTGTTCGTGTATCTTCCAGATCTGGATCAGAAACTGCATAAGAACGGACCGTCCGCATCAAAGGGGCTAAAAGCCATGGACCGGCAGCTTGACTCCTTGCTTCAATCTTTTGGCTCACGAGAGCAAGCGTTGAAAGAAGCAGTAATTATTGTTGCTGGGGACAGCGGCATGACGGCAATTCGCCCGTCCGATCAGCACCCGGAAATCGACTTGCCTGACCTGTTCGGCGATGCCCGGGTGCTTAGCCCGGGTGAAACCGGGTCCAAGGAAAAGGATATTTTATTCGCTGTTAATGAAACAATGGCTTATGTTTATTCGCTAAAGGGGGAAGCCTCATTAAAAAATGCCGCGGCTCTGCTGCAAGCCGATCCCCGTATCGATTTTGTGGCCTGGAGTACTCGGGACAGGATTCACGTCAGCCAAGGAGGAACCTCAAAGCAGCTCAGTTATAAGGCTGGCGGAACGTTGAGGGACCCTTACCGGCAATCCTGGACACTGGAAGGGGATGCCGAAGTATTGGATTTGCGGGTAAATAAGGAACACCAAACATTGGATTACGATGAATATCCCGATGTACTCATGAGATTGTCGAGTGCACTCCATTCGCATGAGGGTGATTATTTGATCGTTACGGCTAAGCCCGGATATGAACTGACAGACAAAAGCTCACCAAAGCATGAAGGCGGCGGCGGCCACGGTTCTATCCGAAAAGCGGAGTCGCTCGTTCCCTTGATCATCGGCGGGACGGATCGAAGACCTCAATCCTTGCGCGTGGTGGATTTGAAATATTATTTGCTTGACCTTCTTTCAAAGGACCTTCAAAATAATGGGATAAAGTAGAAGAAAGAAGGTGGAAAGAAGCAGATGTCGACTAGTAACTGGAAGAGAAATATTATTCTCTTCCTAAGCAGCCAAACGATATCCCTATTTGGTTCAGCCTTGGTTCAGTATGCGATGATGTGGCATATTTCGCTTACTACCGAGTCGGGAGTAATGATGACCCTGTATATCATTTGCGGTTTTATCCCGACCTTTATTTTGTCTCCCTTTGCCGGTGTCTGGGCGGATCGGTTTAACCGGAAACTCCTCATTATTTTTGCCGACGCCCTCATTGCGGTAGCCACCCTGATTCTGGCTATTTTATTTCTTATGGGGCATGATTCGATTTGGCTGCTCTTTGTTATGGCTGTTATACGGGCTTTCGGAACCGGAATTCAAACCCCGGCGGTCGGTGCCATATTGCCGCAAATCGTACCTAAAGAAAAACTAACTCAAGTTAATGGAATTAACGGAACATTGCAAGCGATCATGACGTTTGTAGCCCCGATGGCAAGTGCCGCTTTAATGACGATGGCTTCTCTTGAAATTATTTTCTTTATCGATGTCATCACCGCGACCATCGCCATTTTGACTCTGCTTCTATTCTTTAAAATACCAGTACATGAAAAGGCGGCTGAAAAACAGACCACGAGCTATTTCAGCGATTTTATGCAAGGCATCACTTACATTAAACAACATGATTTTTTGAAGAGTTTCTTTCTGTTCTTTGCCGTATTCTTTATATTGATGGCACCGGCCGCATTCCTGACGCCGCTTCAGGTAATCCGCAGCTTTGGAAATGAAGTCTGGCGCTTGACCGCAATTGAGATCGCATTCTCGGTCGGAATGATGGCGGGCGGCGGGTTCATCGCAGCCTGGGGCGGCTTTAAGAACAAAGTTCTTACCATGACCCTCGCAAGTCTTCTTATGGGAGCTTGTACACTGGCGCTTGGCCTTGTCCCTGTCTTCTGGATCTACTTGGTCTTCATGGCCGTATTTGGTGTGGCGATGCCCCTGTTCAATACCCCGACCATGGTTCTAGTCCAAGAAAGGGTAGAAGAGAGCTACTTGGGAAGAATCTTCGGGGTGTTCGGGATGATTTCTACCTCAATGATGCCGGTAGGAATGCTCATTTTCGGCCCGATTGCCGATGTGATCCAAATCGAATGGCTGCTGATCGGGACCGGACTGCTTATCTTGATTCTGGCGGTGTTCTTAGGCCGGAACAAAATATTACTTGAGGCCGGAAAGCCGATCGCGAACGAGCAAGGATAGATTTAAGATATTCCCTGATTTTCAGGGCGCAAGCATCGCTTTCAATATCAATTAGCCATGAACTTTGACCACAACGGTTAAGGTTCATGGCTTTTCCTTTTTACTTTATTAAGAAACATAAGTTTAGAGGCTTGGGGGAATATTTAATTTATGCTGCTATAAGGAAAGAGAGTGAACAACTAATGGAATTGTATCGCGATCACGGAACCTACCAGGCTGGGGACATCGTTTATGTCTTTTATCGCAACCCGCATACCCAGGATGTTGCTAATATACAGGAGGCCGCCGTTGTGAATCATCCGGAGCAACCCGGTGAGCTCGCCGTGTTTCTTTATGAAACATATTATCCACTGACTCAGGAGATGGCTGTCTATGCTACGGCCGGCGAAGCGGAGCAAGCATACGACCATTACTTTGGTAACGCACCGGAGGAGACCCTGGAATGATCAACCCGTTTATGCCGAAGCTGGTGTATTTTGAACCGGACGCCTTAGAATATCCGTTGGGCAAACAATTGCTTGAGAAATTCTCTAATATGGACGTCGAAATTCGCTATACGACCTCGCATAACCAAGTGAGGAATCTTCCGGGGGACAATGATTTTCAAAGATACCGGGTGGCCAAATCGACGCTGGTTGTCGGAATCCGGAAGACGCTGAAGTTCGACACCTCCAAGCCGTCGGCCGAATACGCCATCCCATTTGCCACAGGCTGCATGGGTCATTGTCATTACTGCTATTTGCAGACGACCATGGGGAGCAAGCCGTACATCCGCACCTATGTCAACGTGGAAGAAATTTTGGAGGCCGCCGACAAATACATGGAGGAACGTGCACCCGAATTCACACGCTTCGAGGCGGCCTGTACTTCCGACATTGTAGGAATCGATCACTTAACCCACACCTTAAAACGGGCTATCGAGCATTTTGGCAATTCCTCCTACGGGAAATTGAGGTTCGTGACAAAGTTCCACCATGTGGATCATTTGCTGGATGCGAAGCACCAGGGAAAAACGAGATTCCGCTTTAGCGTCAATGCTGACTATGTGATTAAGAACTTTGAACCTGGGACCTCGCCTTTGGAAAAAAGAATTGAGGCTGCCGGGAAGGTTGCAAGAGCCGGTTACCCGCTGGGATTCATTGTTGCTCCGATTTATATTCACGAAGGATGGGAGCAAGGTTATCGCCATATGTTTGAACGCCTTGATGCCGAATTGCCTACCGATGCGCGGGACGATATTACGTTTGAATTCATTCAGCACCGCTTTACCAAACCCGCAAAGCGGGTAATTGAGAAGAACTATCCAATGACCAAGCTGGAGCTGGATGAAGAGAAGAGAAGATATAAATGGGGTAAATATGGTATCGGGAAATACATCTATCAGAAAGAGGAAGAAGAGGACCTGAAAAGTCATCTTTATAGCGATATGGAGAAGTTTTTTCCTAAGGCAAAACTGGAATACTTTACTTGATGAGGACTTGGATGTCCGGGCTGATGAGGAAGAGCAAAGGGTTGCATATAAAAAAAGGGCTGTTCTCTGTATGAGAAGCAGCCTTTTTTAAGTCTCTAGATAAATTGGAACCATTTAAAGTCGAACTGGCTTCCGGGCAAGAATACAAAAGTCACCGTTTGAACGCCAGTGATCCGCTCAAGCGTGAATTCCCTCTCGCAATAATCCTCGGAGTAGGCAAACTCCACGATCTGTCGTGATTCCCCATCCGCACCCTGGAACAAGATATGCAGCGTATTCTTGTCGAGTGGAGAATGTCCGCTGATCACAAGTTTCGTGGCGCCGGTCTCACCAAAATCCATATCAATATAGACCAGTGAAACGTTGTTGCCTATATTGGTGGTGGCATCCGGTGTAATTGTATAGGAGTCTCCATAGATGTCGTTATTGTCCAGCGCGTTCAGCCTTTGAAACGCTTTGTCCGGGTGTTTGAACTGAAAGCCTTTCAGATGGATTTTCCGGCGTAACACGAAACAGAGGGAGGTGACCCCATTCAATCGTTTCGGTAACCGGTAAGTCTCTTCCTGATAAACGTTCCAAATGGATGGCCGTTGATAGGTAACCACCGTTAGCAATGAAGCATCCGCTTCATCCGGATGACCTTTCCAGATTTCGATTGGAAACTCCTCGCTATCCAGAGAGAAGATAGGCAGCGTGATTTCATCCGAGCCAAAGCTGCCAAAATTTATGTTGTCAAAACAGATCCAGCTTTCATCGTCGCGGGATGTAGCGACACCCCGATCATTGCCGTTCGTCAAATTCCGGCTGGCATCGCTGTGTAACCCGGCAGAAACGAACTCATAAGGATTCGTGTGCGCTTGCCCCAAACCGTCGATATGGAATTCCATCACTGAATATAACCGGATGGCGTCAGCACCGTTTCTGGTTCCGCAGCGAAGATAAATATCTCCGTCCCCCAAAGCCGTTAATACCGCTTCGTGTCCGTTTACTTGCAGGGATGCGATGTTGGTATCGACGCCCGCCGCGTTCGTGACGCGCCATTCCACTTCCCGATAAGTGACATCGGCGGGATGGAGCTGTACCCGAACCGGCAGCGTATTTTTGTCTTTGTGCAGACGGTTCCCTTCGGGGCAGATAATCTCCAGCTTGCGGATTGGAACTTCATCTGAATCCCGTTTCTGAGTAGCCGATTCCGTTTCCTCAAGCTGAGTGGCCGCAGGGGCAAAACCATAAAGCGTTAGAATTTCCGACTGACTGCTGGTCGGTTGCGCAGGAATCGATTCCAATGTAATCTCGCACGGCAGCAATCCTTTGGATTTTGCCCGAACTTTAATGGTGCCGCTCTCCATGTTGGCCGCAATGACGGCAAGGAGTTTACCGCTAAACAACCGGCGGTTTGATCCTTTATAGGAGTCGTAGTCGGTGCTGTCCCCGTTATCCAAACCCACCAGCCGGCCAGGTCCTTCCACCGTCAGGTGAACCCGGTTATTTGCGTTTTCTACGGGATGACCGGCTTCATCTTTAACCGAGATTTCAACAAATACGAGGTCGGAACCGTCCGCCGTGATCGTCGCTTTGTCTGTTTCCATGGCAATCACAACGGCATCCCCGAAAGATGATTTCACATCCTCGGCAATCTGAGCGCCATTCTCATCGTAGGTAACCGCCCTGAGATCACCTTTGGTGTATGGAATTTGCCATTCTCCCAACAGCTGCTGTCCGTGAGCGTGATCAATATCTCTGGTTCCTAGCGATTCTCCGTTTAAAAAGAGTTCAATTTTAGGAGCATTGGAGCAGACTCTTACATCGATAAGCTGCCCCTCGGAGAAATCCCAATAAGGGAAGACATGAATCATAGGGTTTGCTTTATAATCTCTCCATTCCGCTTGGTAGATGTAAAAAGAATCCTTCTTGAAGCCCGCCGTGTCCAGTTGCCCGAAATACGAGTTCTTGGTGTGATAGGGGGTTGGTTCACCGATATAGTCAAACCCGGTCCATAAAAACTGTCCGGGAGAGAAGGCAGCATCCCGATCGGCAATGATGCAGGTTTCCGTGCTTTTTGCTCCCCAACTGGTGGAGCTGTTCCCCAAGGAAGAGCATTGCTCGTCGTCATCCGACAACATGGATTGCGCAAACGGAAAGTGATAGATCCCTCTGCTTTGAACCGTTGAGGAAGTCTCGCTTCCATAGATAATCCAGTCAGGGTGCTCCGCATGATGCTGCTCATAGTATTTCTCCGCATAGTTATACCCCGCAAACTTGACGAGATCGGCGCATTTTTGGGCGTTTTCCCAAGGCATAAAATTGGAACCGATCGTTACGACTGCATTGGATTTAGGATCATGAAGCAGGACTTCGTCTCTTAGCTGCCGAGTCAGCTCCTGACCGCGTTCATCGGCATGGGTATCGTAAATCTCATTTCCGATGCTCCACATCAAGAGGCAGGGGCGGTTCCGATCCCGCCGCACCCAGCTGGCCACGTCTTTTTTCCACCATTCCGGGAAGAATCTCGCATAGTCATAAGTAGTTTTCTTCCGCTCCCACATATCGAACGCTTCCGAGACGATGAGGATGCCCATTTCGTCGGCCAGCTCCATCAGTTCCACGGCAGGCATATTGTGGGCGGTACGTATTGCATTTACGCCCATCTCCTGAAGGAGGACGATCTGTCTTCGTAAAGCCGCTTTATTGACAGCGGCACCGAGACAGCCCAAATCGTGGTGCTGGCAAACACCGTGAATTTTGACCTTGCGGCCGTTCAGGAAGAAACCTTGCTGGCTGTCAAACTTCATGCTCCGGAAACCGAAGCTTTGCACTTCTTCATCGATGAGGCAACCGTCCGCGATTAGCTCCGTTTTGAGGACGTATCTATAAGGACGATCAATATCCCAAAGTTCGGGGTCAGCGACTTCGAGAAGAGAAGGGGTGTTTACAATCCCATCTTGAAGAGGTTGGAAATCGTTTTCCGTTTGGGCGATCATACATCCCGAATCATCCAGTATGCTATGGCGCAACTTATAATGAGATGCGGATTTCAACATCATACCCGCATGGATTTCGGTTTCTACTTCAACGTGCCACGCTCTCTCTACTTTTCTCGCCGCGATATAGATACCATCCGCAACAAGGTGGGTATCCGGGTAAGTTTTCAACCAGACGTTCCGGTAAATTCCCGCCCCCGAATACCAGCGGGAGTTGGGAGCCTCATGGATAACTTGGACATGGATTTCGTTAGGACCTGCCGATAGATAAGGTGTAATGTCCAGTTCGAAGGTAGAGTAACCATATTTCCATGTGCCTGCAAGGCGGCCGTTAACATAGAGCGAGGAATTCATGTAAACGCCTTCAAAACGAAGAGACAAGCGGGTACCCGGTTCAATTTTGTCCAGATGCAGTAGTTTTCGGTACCAGCCTTCGCCGTCTTCGTATAAATTGTTAGCGTCGTAAATCAGCCAGTCATGGGGCAGAGTTACCGGCTCCCAAACCACACTGTCTTTAGTGGCATCTGCAAATCCTGTATGTAGCGGTTGTTTGGCAAAAAACCAGTCATTATTAAATTTTGTCTTCTGACTCATGCGCATATACTCCTTTGTGATATGAAATAAGACATGAATTACCGAAGGGTATGAATGCCATACTCGATCATATAATTGCACACTTCCGATAGCTTGTCGATGTATTTATGTTGTGAACCGGGAGTTTTCTTGCGGCAAAGTGATCGGTTTGATGAAGGACAGCAAGCAAATTTCCCGGATACCTTAAGAAGATGAAATAAAGCGGAGAAATTGTTCGAAAGAGGAGGGTGGGTGAAGGAAAAAAAGAAATAGCGGCTATAATTCCAATATAGTCCAAGTTATGAAAGTTTAACTTTTTAGGGGAGTGCGTTATGATATAGACATCACCAAAAGGAACCGCAGGTTGGCGGAGCCACAGGTGATAAGCTCTACCTTGAATGAAGAGATGGATTTCAGAGAGGAGAGAGTCCCGATGATCTAGGTAAGCGAAGCATACCGGAATCGGCTGCAATTGAACGGAAGACGGAAGTGACAACGTCTTTTAGCAGATCGTTGGTATGTGGGAACCCAAGCAAACCAGGAGCCAAGAAATAGGAAATGCCATTCAAAGCAAGGAATAAGCTTGCCAAGAAGGAGCGCGATTCCGATGCAAACGGTTAGCGAAGCGTACGGATACGATGGTTCACTCTAGGAGTAACGTCCGTGAAAACGTTGCTCGTGAAGATCGTGTACGCGGGAATTTACCCCTATATGCAGGACATGGATCATTACTCCAAAGGTGGAGTATCTAGGGAAATCGAAAATTGAACAATTGCCATGTCGTGGATATGGATTGTTGGTGGAGGAATGGATTGAATTGAATAGCAATTTCAATACGTAAATCCCTGGTAGCGAAGGCTAGCAGGGATTTACGCGTTTTTGACGCAATTATTTTCTTAAAGCCTGAAGCATGTCATTAATATGATAATACATTAGTTGTTTAGCTTGCTCCGGTTGCCGCTCTTCGATCGCGATGGCGATCAGGATGTGGTAATTGGAAGCTTTGGTCCTCATATGCGGCAAGGTATTGGTTTGCTTGCGTCCTTCCGCCAATAAGGGATAAATCGATTCCATCATCCGCAGCAGTACGGGATGCTGGGCCGACTCGGCAATTAACCGGTGAAAAGACAGATCCGTATCCAGAAACGGACCTCCGTCTTCCATCTGAAGCACCATGGAATCGGCCAATTCCCGAAGCTGACTGGCCTCAGCATGTGTGGCCCGTTCGGCGCTCAACGCGGCCAGTTCCGGCTCGATCAACAGCCTTGCCTCCAGTAGCTTGACGAGTGAAATATCCCCGAGTTCTTTCAGATTTGCCGTAGGGTCCTCTAACAATAACGGATCATTTCTGACATACATCCCCCGGCCATGTTCAATGCTCACATTTCCCTGACTTTCAAGCGCCCTCAAAGCCTCTCTGACGGTAGTGACGCTAACCTCCAATTCCTTGGAAATCTGCTGAAGCGTGGGAATTCTTGACCCGGGTGGCCATTCTCCGTCTACGATTTTCTTTTTTAGCAAATCTATCGTCGTTGTGAACGTACTTTTTTTCATCATCGGCGTCCCCTGTAAGTTCTGATATCATCCTCATTCTATCATAGCCATACCTATACCTGCTAATGAAAACGATATTGACAACCAAGAATATAGATACTATGATACCACCATAAACATAGTATCTATTTTGTTTAATGTAGTCAAATTGATACTATTTATGCTGTATCTCTAAAAATAGATCGGTTCTATATGAGGTTTTAAATTAATAAACTAATATAGATGCGATCAATTTCTCGAGGTAGTTAAGCAAACCACCAGTTGCTTGTACAAAGGAGGACGTTGGATGGAGGTTGTAACTTTCGGAGAATCGATGGTCCTGTTTAGCGGAGACCAGGAACTGCCGCTGGAGTATGTTCACCAGTTTCATAAACAGATGGCTGGAGCCGAATCGAATGTGGCGATCGGGCTGGCAAGATTGGGCCATTCCACTGGCTGGTTCAGCAAGCTCGGCCAGGACGCCTTTGGACGATATATCTTGCAGAGCGTTCGTGGCCAAGGCGTGGATACGTCGCGTTGTACATATACCGACGCAGCCCCGACGGCCGTGTTCTTCAAAGAGCGCGGACGCGGCGGAAAAACGAAGGTTTACTATTATCGCCAAGGGTCTGCCGCCAGTTTGATGACTAATGACGATTTGGATGAATCCTACCTTACCCAGGCAAAAATTTTGCATGTTACCGGGATCACTCCGGCTCTGAGCGAAAGCTGTTTTGAGCTGACGAAGCATGCGATGGATGTTGCCAAGCGCAATCAGGTGAGCATTGTGTTCGATCCCAATATCAGGTGGAAGCTGTGGGATCGCGATACGGCGAAATCCAGACTGCTAGAACTGGCGGCTAGGGCCGACTACATCCTTCCCGGATTGGACGAAGGCGAGTTCCTGACAGGACGGCCTCGAGCGAAGGAAATTGCCGAATTTTTTCTTAAGCTTGGATCTAAGGCAGTTGTCGTAAAGCTGGGCAAGGATGGAGCGTATTATCAGTCACTGACGGAGAGAGGACATGTGCCAGCCATTCCCGTTCAGGAGATCGATCCCGTGGGAGCCGGCGACGGGTTCGCTGCCGGATTTATTAGCGGACTGCTGCGTAATGACAGTTTGGCAATGTCTGTTACAAGAGCGAACGCCGTGGGAGCTATTGTTGTTGGGGTCCAAGGCGACACCGAAGGCCTTCCCAATGAAGAAGAGCTTCAAGCGATGTTGTCCGGGCAAACGGGTTATCAAAACGTTCAACGTTAAGGAGTGACGAAATGAATAAACAAGAGAAGTTAAGGCTGCTTAAGGATTCCGGCGTTGTTGCCGTTGTGCGCAGACCACCTTATGAAAGGGCCGTTCGCATAACGGATGCGCTTGTTGCGGGCGGAGTCAAAGCGCTGGAGATCACGATGGATAGCGACAGGGCATTTGAACTGATCTCTTTGTTAAATGAAAGATACGGGGAAGAGGTTTTGGTAGGTGCAGGCACCGTTCTGGACGCCGAAACCGCCGAGAAGGCGATTGAAGCCGGCGCGCAATTTATTTTTTCGCCTATTTTGGATGAAGAAACGATAAAAGCCACGATCCACCATGAGGTGATTTCCATTCCGGGCGTGATGACGCCGACTGAGATCGTGAAGGGGCACCGCTTAGGTGCGGACCTGCTCAAAATTTTCCCGGGGTCTTCACTTGGCGTCAATTATATCAAGGAACTTTCGGCGCCGCTTGGCCATATTCCGATGATGCCGACGGGCGGGGTCACATTGGACAATGTGGCACAGTTCATTCAGGCGGGCGCAGTTGCGGTAGGGCTAGGCAGCTCGCTGCTCGACAAGAAATCCATGGAAGAAGAACGGTATGACGATATCACCAAGCGTGCAGAGCAGTTCATTCAAGCGATTCATCAAGCAAGAGAATAGGAGAGATCAACCGTGAAAATTACAAAGTTTAGCACTTATATCGTACCGCCGCGTTGGCTGTTTTTGAAGATCGAAACCGATGAGGGCATTGTGGGCTGGGGAGAGCCTGTAATCGAAGGGAAAGCACATACGGTGCAGGCTGCGGTTGACGAATTAATGGATTACCTGATCGGCAAAGATCCGTTGCGTATCGAAGATCATTGGCAAGTCATGTACCGGAGCGGATTTTACCGCGGGGGACCTATCCTGATGAGCGCGATCGCCGGGATCGACCAGGCTTTATGGGATATCAAAGGAAAGGCGTTTAATGCGCCCATCCATCAATTGTTAGGCGGCGCTTGCCGGGATTCCATGCGCGTATACTCGTGGATCGGCGGGGATCGTCCGACCGATGTGGGTCTAGCAGCCTTGGACAAACAGAACGCAGGTTTTACGGCGATCAAAATGAATGCCACCGAAGAATTGCAGTATATCGACAGCTATTCCAAAGTGGATCAGGTCGTGGAGAGGGTTGCTGCCATTCGGACGGCGACAGGGCCGGATTTCGGAATCGGCGTCGATTTTCACGGACGCGTCCATAAGCCTATGGCCAAAGTATTGGCAAAAGCGCTGGAGCCTTACCGGCTCATGTTCATCGAAGAACCGGTGCTTCCGGAGAACAACGAAGCGCTTCGCGAAATCGCCAATCACACCAGCACCCCGATCGCTACCGGGGAGAGAATGTTCTCCCGCTGGGATTTTAAAACGCTGTTGCAAGACGGATATGTCGATATCATTCAGCCGGATTTGTCGCATGCGGGCGGGATTACGGAGTGCAAGAAAATCTTTGCCATGGCGGAAGCTTACGACGTTGCCGTCGCACCGCATTGCCCGTTGGGACCGATTGCGCTGGCTGCCTGCTTACAGGTGGACGCGACGGCGCACAATGCGGTCATTCAGGAACAGAGTCTTGGGATTCATTACAATGCGGGCAACGATTTGCTGGATTATATCGTGGATCCCGGCGTGTTCTCCTATGACGACGGGTTTGTGAAAATTCCTCAAGGACCCGGGCTGGGTATTACCGTCAATGAAGAGTATGTGATCAAAATGGCGCAAGAAGCGCCTCACCGGTGGAGAAACCCGGTTTGGAGACACCAGGACGGATCGGTAGCGGAATGGTAAGAGGCACCCTGCACGGAATCAAACAAAATGACCCCGTAATCGGACAAGAGTCGGTTTGAGAGCCCTTACATTTCTTATACAATAAAACCATTCAAAGTACTTTCTCGGAGGGGAGAACCAAAATGATCCAGATTCCAAAATACTGGGAAGATCTGAGCGTACTAGAGAAAAACCGTGAAGCTCCCAGGGCTTACTATATTCCTTATGCAGATGCAGAATCTTCCCGCAAGCAAAAGCGGGGGGATTCCCCTTATTATCGGACATTGAACGGGAACTGGAAGTTCAAATACAAGGAGTCCGTCCGGCAAGTAGACGATGCCTTTTACCGGATCGATGCCGATGTCAGTGATTGGGACGACTTGATCGTTCCTTCCTGTTGGCAGGTCAATGGATACGATCAGCTCCATTATACGAACGTCAATTACCCGTTTCCTTGCGATCCGCCGTATGTGCCGAATGACAATCCCACCGGCTTGTATGTTCGTGAGTTCAATATCTCCGGCGCATGGGAGGACAAAAGCAAATACATCGTTTTTGAAGGCGTAAACTCTTGCTTTTATTTATGGGTAAATGGCATCTGGGTCGGCTACAGCCAAGGCAGCCGCGTGCCGGCCGAATTCGATATTTCCCCTTACGTTCATACGGGTAGCAATAAAATTGCGGTTATGGTGTTGAAATGGTGCGACGGCTCCTATATAGAGGATCAAGATTTGTGGAGATTCTCGGGCATTTTCCGGGATGTGTACTTGCTGGCCCGCAGCCCCGAGCATATCGTCGATGTGTTCAACCGCGTGGAGCTGGACCAAGATTTCGGATCCGGAACGGTGACTTGCGAGCTCACGGCTGCCGGTCAGGCTGATGCCAGAATCGAGCTTACCGATGCGGACGGTGTGCTGCTGCATACGGAAACCGTAACCGTTGTAGGAGAAGGATGCGTAACCCTTCCAGTAGATCAACCTAATCTGTGGAGTGCCGAGACCCCGTATCTATACCATCTTTACATTACGGCCGCGGATGAGGTAATGCACTTTGAGGTCGGATTCAGGAAGGTTGAAATCGTTGACGGGGTCTTCATGATTAATGGAACGGCCGTCAAGCTAAAAGGGGTCAACCGGCATGATTCCCACCCTGTACTTGGACAGACGGTTCCGATCAATCATATGATCAAGGACCTGAAGCTGATGAAGCTGCACAATATCAATACGATCCGGGCGTCCCACTACCCGAATGATCCGCGTTTTCTGGAGCTGTGCAATCAGTTCGGTTTTTACGTCATTGATGAAGCGGACCTCGAATGCCACGGGGTGTTTCATGCGATCGGGAATTTCAATATGCTGACCCGCCTTCCGGAATGGGAGCATGTCTTCGTCGAACGCGCCGTACGCATGGTGGAGCGTGACAAAAACCATCCTTCGGTCATTATCTGGTCGATGGGGAACGAATCCGGCTACGACGTGAATCATATGGCGATGGCGAGATGGACCAAGTCCAGGGACGCTTCCCGGCCGGTTCATTACGAAGGCTCCGATCCCCGGCACCTGGGAAGCCCGGATACGGAAGTGTTGGACATGGAAAGCCGGATGTACTCCTCGCCGGCCTACATCGAAGCTTACGCGAAGGATGAGAACAGCACCAAACCTATGTTTATGTGCGAGTATAGTCATGCGATGGGCAACGGACCAGGGGATTTAAAGGATTACTGGGACGTCATTTATAAGTATCCCAAGTTGATGGGCGGCTGCGTCTGGGAATGGAGCGATCATGGCATCCTGACGAAGAACGCTCAAGGAACGCCGTATTATGCGTATGGGGGAGATTTCGGGGATCAGCCGAATGACGGCAATTTCTGTATCGACGGACTTGTTTCTCCCGACCGGGTTCCTCATCCGGGATTGCTGGAACTCAAGAAAGTGATCGCTCCAATCAGGGTAGAAGCAGACGATCTGGCTGCCGGGTCCCTCCGGATAACCAATCTGTATGACTTTGTGGACCTCGGTCATCTTACGTTACATTGGACGATTGAAAAAGAAGGGGAACTGTTCAGTCAGGGTCAAACGTTGGTAAGCGGAGTTGCGCCGCACACCTCGCAGCTAGTGAAGCTAGATTATGATTTACCGGAATTTTCGGAGCAAGCCTTTTACCTCACCGTGACTTTCCGCCTGCGGGAAAAAACGCTCTGGTCCGAGGTCGGACACGAAGTGATTTCCGAACAATTCAGACTGCCGGTGGAAATCCGGAAAGCCGCTGAAGCCAAATCCGCAATTGATGGTCAACCACTACGGATTACGGAAGAAGATAATTTGCTGACAATCGATGGATTTGATTTCCGCCATGTGTTTGATCTCTATAAGGGAAGCTTTACCTCCATTACGAGACACGGGGTTGAAATGATCGGCAAACCTTTGGGCTTCAATATTTGGAGAGCTCCGACGGACAATGACCGCAAAGTGAAACGGCAGTGGATGGAAGAGGGTTATGACCGCGCGCTGCCTCATATTTATGAAGCGGTTGTGACCGAGCGAGAAGAGAACTCCATACAAATTAGGGTAGCTTATTCCCTTGGTGGATATATCAAACCGCCGTTATTGCACGGCGTAGCCTACTGGCGGGTAACCGGCAACGGGGAAATCAGCCTGAAGACGGAAGTTACCGTGCGCGAAGATCTGTTGTTTCTACCCCGGTTTGGCTTGCAGGTTGCGATGCCGGCGGGTACCGAGGAAGTGGAGTATTTCGGAAACGGCCCTCATGAGAGTTATATAGATAAAAGCCAAAGCACGCTCAAGGGCAAATACCTGACAACAGTGGACGAGTTGTTTACGCCGTACATCATGCCACAGGAAAACGGCTCGCACGATAACACCGATTGGGTCATCGCAACGAACGAGCAGGGCATGGGTTTGAAATTCACGAGCAATCGGCCATTCTCGTTCAATGCGAGTCATTATACGCTGGAGGATTTAACCTTGGCACAGCATGATTACGAGCTTGTTCGCCGGGATGAAACGATACTCCATCTGGATTACAAGATGAGCGGCGTAGGTTCCAATTCTTGCGGACCGGAATTGCTGGAGGCTTACCGGCTGGATGAGAAGCAGTTCACCTTCGAGCTGAACATCATGCCACTATTTAAAGAAGATTAGATATTACCATATAATGGTGCTCCCTCATTGCGAGATTTTAGGGGCACCATTTCTTCAAATTTCATTTCTGTTTTGATATACTGTGAAGAATTCAGTTCCTAGTAACTAACTCTCATAATCGAAGTCAGAAGAGGTATAACATGAAGCATATTATTGAGAGGATGGTTTCGCGCATTAGAAAAGCCGGCACCGTCAGAACCAAGCTCATGCTGGCATTCTTCATCGTGGCCACGCTGCCGGTAGGGGCGCTCGGGTATTTTTCTTTTCATCAGTCGTCGAAGGTCGTTAATTCCCAGTTCGGCAGCTACGTAATTTATGCAGTGGATCAGCTTAAGCTGCATGTTGACGGCAATCTCAAGCAGATGGATGACATGACCGGCAACATTTTGTCCTATTTAATCGCTTCTTCAATCATCGTAGGGGATGAAGTCCCGACCACTTATGAGCAATACGTGGAGGAGAGGGATTTCCAGAATTACATCATGTCCCTGGAGAGCACGAATATTTTCAAAGTGGCGGTAATTACGCCTTCGGGCAGAGTGATCGGAAACAATCTCATTAACGCGGAAAGTCTGGAATCATCCTCATTCTGGTCCGATATTTCGAAATATAACAATAAGCATGTATTGATTCATATCCCGGACTATTACTCGACTCCCGCGAACGAGTATATGATCAGCATGGTGGTTCCGTTAAACAGGTCCTTCGGGCTACCGGAAGGAAGCCGATTATTGATCGACATGAAAGCGGATACAGTGCTTGGTCTAATCAAATCGTTCGAAAAGGACACCAAGTCTCATCTTCAGATTACAGATGCATCCGGTGAAGTTCTGTTGCATACGACATCGGACTATGTGAGTCGGGAGGACGATAAAGTTTGGTCGAGGGTACTTGATACGGAAGGCTGGGTGGTGGAAGCAAGAGTTCCATATGACACCTTTTACGAGTCCTCGTCTGTAATTTTGCGATATTCGGCTTTTATTGCCGCGTTGGCCATCCTGCTCGGTGTCATTATGGCCAGCTTCTATTCGATCCGCTTTACGATGCCTATCAAAAAATTGGCCCATTCCATGCGCCGTTTCGGCGAAGGCGATCTGTTGATCCGCACACCGGTCATGTCTTCGGACGAGCTTGGTTTTTTGAGCGAATCGTTTAACAAAATGACGGAACAGCTTGTTGAACTGGTGCATGAGATCAGCAGGACCGAAAAATTGAAGAGCGACGCCGAATTGAAAAGTTTGCACTATCAAATCAACCCGCATCTTCTGTTCAATACGTTGAATTCGATTCAATGGAAAGCCAAACTGGCCAGGCAGCCGGACATCCAAAAAATGCTGCAACATCTGATCGTGGTGCTGGACGGAAGTTTGAATTTCAAGCAAACCCTTCTTCCTTTACAGAAGGAGCTCGACATCGCCAAGCATTTTATCGAGATTCAGCGTTACCGCTATGAGGATACTTTTACATTTCATTTTGAGGTTCAGCCCGAGCTTGAAGACTGCCTGATTCCGCGCATGGTATTGCAGCCTTTGCTGGAAAATATATTTTTCCACGGTTTTCAGGACGGGCAGGGCCATATTGAAATGAGGATTTTTGAGGAAAAGAATATTTTGTACATGATCCTGGAAGACGATGGCGTTGGAGTTACGTCTGAACATATGGAATTCATCGGTTCAGGGCAGAAAGTGCCCGGGAAACGGGGCGGATTAGGCCTGCGGAATGTCGATGAACGATTTAAGCTCCACTACGGAGATGCTTACGGATTATCCATAGAATCAATCAGAAATCAAGGAACGAAGGTGACATTGATATGGCCAAAGACAACGGAAACCAATTCCCTATCAAAGTATTGATTGTGGATGATGAACAGCTGGTGAGAAAAGGACTTCGAATGACCATCGATTGGGAACGGCATCAGATGACCGTATGCGATGACGCCCCGAACGGAAGAATCGGCTGGCAAAAATTTCTGGAGCATCGTCCCCACCTTGTGATTACGGATATCGTCATGCCGGAAATGAGCGGGATCGAACTGGCGCAAAACATCAGAAAAGAATCTCCGGACACCTCGATCCTGTTCCTGAGCTGCCATCGGGATTTTAACTACGCGAGGCTCGGCATTCAATTAAACATTCACGATTATATCGTCAAGACCGACATGGATGACGATCATATCCATGAATCACTGGATCTAATTTATCAGAAGTATAAGGAAACTATGTTGAACCATCAGGACGCCCCGAAACCGGACGCAAAGTCGCCGGATCGGACGCAGGAGATCTTAAATGAATGGCTGGACAAGCAAAGTTATTCAGCCAGGGATCTTTTGCTGAAGCAACTTCGGAACGATTGGAAATGGATGTTGACTTCTTCATTTCTCATTCATATTTACCAATCCTCCGGGAGGGACAGTTCGCCGGAAGCGCAACTGAAACGATGGGAGGATTTGTCGCTCGCTTATCCTGGTCAACTGAAATTGCTTGAATTCGGCGACGGTACCGCGTTTCTTGCCTGCAGCAGGGACCTTGCGGACAAGGTCTTGTCCAAGCTGGTAGAATTGAAGATCAACGAACGTGAATTGGAGTGGCGTCAAAGCAAACCCATTACAAGCGCAGAAGGTTGGCTGGACGCCTTAAGTCGGCTGCATCGGATCCGTCAGGTGGAACAAAGCACCCGATTGTTCAGCACGGCCCACAAGGAAGATATCATACAAGCCATCGATTTCATCGACGAGCATCTGGATCAGGATATCCGGGCGGCGGATGTCGCTGCGGTGATCGGCGTCAGCCGCAGTTATTTCAGCACGATTTTTAAAGAAGCGACCGGCTGCAGCATCATTTCTTTTATTTCGGAACGCAAGCTGAGACGGGCGAAGGAGTTGCTCAGTGTGGCTTCGATCCGTACCGAAGAGGTTGCTGAAAAAATCGGAATTCAAGACGTGAAGTATTTTTCCAAATGGTTCAAGAAACAGGCGGAGATTACACCCGGGCAATACCGGCTGCAAACAAAATGACGGATTTATCAAACAAATAGACACTGCCGCCTGGCTTGGCCGGGCATTTTTTTATTTATCGGAAAAGATGACACTTTAATCAAACATCTGTCGGTGTGAAAGCCTTTTCAAGAGATTTATTATAAACCATGTAAACAAACGATCTTATTGACACAGGGGGTTATCATTCGTGAAAAGAAAACGGATATTGTACGTACTCATCACTTGTCTGTTGGTTTCTTTGCTGACGGCAGCCTGCTCCTCGGACAACAAAAAGGCGGATTCCAAAGATCCCGCTACAGGCAACGAAAAGGTGAAGTTGGTGGTCTGGATTTGGGAGACCGCAAAAGACGGACTGGATTTGAATATGGACGCCTTCAAGGCCAAGTATCCGAATATCGAAGTCGAATTCCAGACGATGAAATCAACGGATTTGTATTCCAAATACTTGATTACTTCGAGTACCGGAGATGCGGTTCCGGACATTATCACCGTGGAATCGACCAATATGTCCCAGATCGTTCAGATCGATTCTTTGCTTGATATTACCGATCGCGTGGCTCCCTACAAGGACAAAATGAGTGCCTATAAATGGGAAGATGCGACGAAGGACGACAAAGTGTACGCCATGCCGTGGGATAGCGGTCCGGTCGTAATGTTCTACCGCAACGATTTGTTCGCTCAGGCTGGCTTGCCAACCGATCCTGCGGATGTAGCCCAAGAGATTCAAACTTGGGACGACTATTACGAGGCTGCTAAATTGATCAAGGACAAAACGGGAGCGATGATGTACGGGGATTCCAAGACGAACTCCAGCAATCGGATGTTCGAGTCGATGATGTGGCAGCGCGGACTGTGGTACTTCGACGATGAAGGCAATGTCGCCGTCGATTCGCCGGAAATCAAGGAAAGCGCCGATTTCCTGATCAAAATGCAAAACGAAGGACTCGTATTCGATGCCCGCGCAAACACCGATCCATGGGGAAATGCGATCCGTGACGGAAAAATCGCTACTGTTGTAGGCGGTTCCTGGCACGATGCGATCATTGAAAACCAATATTCTCCGGCGGATAAAGGCAAATGGTCCGTAACTTTGATGCCGAAATGGTCCAAGGATGATAAGTATACGGGTGCGAACCAGGGCGGAGCGAACCTTGCGATCAACAAGAACTCCAAGCATCCGGAAGAGGCATGGCAGTTCATTGAATTCATGCTGGGAAGCGAAGAGTCCCAAGTTAAAATGATGACGGAAGCCGGATTGTTCCCGGCGATGCTGTTGAGCGATAACGCGTCTCTTGAGGATCCGTCCGAATATTTCAACAAAGAGCCGATCCGCAAAGTATATGCCGAGTCGCTTGCCAACACTTATCCGCTTGCGTATACATCCGACTTCCCAATGGCCAACAAGCTGATGACCGATGTGTGGGCAAAGGTCTTCCTGAACAAAGTCAGCTCGGAGAAAGCCCTGAAAGACATGGCGGATGAGCTCCGCAGCAAAACAAAGAGAAATTAAACTCATCTTGATAGGATTGGAGGGAATGATATGAAAGCATCCAAGTTAAACAAGCAGATGTTGGTTGCTCCTTACATCTACATATCACCCTATTTCATCTTGTTCTTCGTCTTCTCGTTATATCCGATTCTGTATTCGATCTATATCAGCTTAACGGATTGGAACGGATCCGGTGAGAAGTTGTTTATTGGGTTCGAAAATTATATTCAGTTGTTCAGCGACAACGACTTCTGGTTGTCCCTGTGGAACAGTACGCTGATCTTTCTGATGTATGTTCCGATCATGTTGTTTGTGGGACTGATTCTGGCGTCCATGTTGAATTCCAACTGGATGGTAGGCAAAGGCTTTTTCAGGATGGCGCTGTTTGTTCCCAATTTCGTCTCCGTCGTTGCCGTTTCATTCGTCTTCATCTTGTTGTTGAACACCCAGGACGGCCTGGTCAATAGCGTGCTCAGAAGCATCGGCCTGATCGACAATCCGATTCCTTGGCTGGAATCGCCTTGGTGGGCTCGGTTCTCCGTTGCCATGATGGTGCTGTACCGCTGGCTTGGTTACAACATGCTGCTGCTTCTTACCGGATTGCAGAACATTTCGAAAGATTTGTATGAAGCCGCTTACGTTGACGGAGCCACGAAAATCAAAAGCTTCTTCTTCATTACGATTCCGTTAGTCAAAAAGATGCTGTTGTTCTGTACGGTGCTCTCCACGATCGGAACGTTCTCGCTCTTTACTGAGCCGTTCATTCTGACCCAGGGCGGGCCGTTGAACTCGACCTTGACTCCGGTGCTCATGCTGTATAGAGAAAGCTTCCAAAACTTCAATTTCGGTTACGCATCTTCCATCGCCGTCTGCTTCTTTATTCTCATGATGGTTATCTCTTTGTTGCAAATGCGTATCTTCGACGATAAAGAGTAGGCGGGAGGATACTATGGAAAAAACACTTAAATTAAAGGCTGCCGGCACTTCCGGCAGCAAACACATCTGGTCCTCGTCACTAGCATTTGTACTGATGGCTGTTGTCTCCCTGTTCACTTTGTTCCCGTTGTTCTGGCTGTTCAGTTCATCGTTAAAAGACATCAGCGAGATCTTTGTGAATCCGCCGATCTGGATTCCGTCGACGCTGCATTGGGAGAATTTCAGGGAGCTGTTTGTGGAACGGAAATTCGGAATCATTACCTGGAACAGCTTCTTGTTATCTACGACTTCTACATTAATCGCGTTAATCTTTTGCAGCTTGGCCGGTTTTGCCTTTGCCAAATACAAGTTTAAAGGTAAACAGTTCTTGTTCGTACTCGTGCTGGCATCGCTCATGATCCCGCATGAAGCAACCATGGTTCCTTTGTTCTCGATCTACAAGAACATGCATCTTATCGATAACATTTGGGGCGTGATTCTGCCGGATTTGGCCAACGCTTTCGGGATCTTCTTCATGCGCCAATACTGCATGTCGCTTCCCGATGAGATGATGGAGGCCGCCCGGATCGACGGTTGCAACGAATTCAAAATTTTCCGTAAGATCGTGCTGCCGAATTTAAGATCAGGCTTCGCCGGTCTGGGTATTATCCTGTTCGTAAAACAATGGAATAACTTCCTGTGGCCATCCGTTATTTTGAGATCCCAGGAAAACATGACCTTATCCGTTGCTCTTAAAGCGCTTGAGGACAGCAATAACACGCCATACCATCTCATTATGGCCGGTTCCGTGATCAGCGTACTTCCGCTGCTAATCATCGTACTGATCTTCCAGAAGCAATTGATTGCCGGGATGATCGACGGCGCAATTAAAGGCTAATGCAAATCCCCCTGAAGAGATTCAGGGGGATTTTGATTATTTATTTACTATTAAATAATTGTATTCGAAGAAGCTGCTTCAACTCGTCCAGATTTTTAACGGAAGTGAACGGAATACCAAGCCTATTAAAATTGTCTTTTAATATATTCCCGCAAAATAAGTGGATGGATAAACCGTTGATCAATTCCTCCAGAAATTCCTCTTTATCTGCACCCTTAATTTCAAGGAATGCTGAAACCAGTTCCGCGTCCCCTAAAAAGAGCTCGAAAATTATCGCAGGCAGTTCATAATCTTCAGGAGCGATCATACAATCCGCAAAGTCAATCAAGGTAAGTGTTCCTTGGGAATCGAGCAATACGTTATCCCTGGTAATATCCCCGTGAACCAGCACTTTGCCGGAATAATTCCGTTCAGAAGCACGAGTCTCCAACTCTTGAATCAACGAGGGATGTAATCCATTCATACGTTCGGTGCGGTAGAGATGGTTCCTTAAATCGGGTTGCGGTGGGAGCTGATCAAAAGGTTGATTTAAGCGCGACGTGATCTCGGATAACCGCATCACAAATTGCTTCTTGTCCGCCTCAGGATAAGACAGTACGGTTTCCAAAGGCACATTGGCATTCACGTAATCCATTACTATATAGCGAAACAAATACTTATCTTCAATCTCACCGAAGGCAATAATACGAGGAACAGAGATCCCTTGTTCCATGGCGAACTTCATTACGGAAAGTTCGGTATAATAATCTTGTTCCGTATGGAACCCGCTCTCCCTGGGCGCATAAATTTTGATGACCAGCCGGTCCGCTTTGAACACCGCGTTGGTCCCCGGGGTCAGGTTTTGAATCTCTTCCTTTACCGTTAGCCCTTCTTTGTGGAATATGGCATTTGTCAATGGGGCAAAAGCTTTAATGGAAGTAAATATATTTCCCCAGGAAGCGGTCCCGTTCAGGGTTTCTTTAAAAAACATCTACAGCGCACCTCGCTTAATCGTTATACAATGAAAGTATCATAATGAAGGAGAAAGGCTCAATGACAAATCTACTCTATTACGACTCAGCCTATTTAACGGAATGGCAAACCGTCATCCATACGGTTTTAGAAAAAGAAGACGGGATATACTTAACTCTGGAAGAGACGGCTTTTTATCCGCATGGGGGAGGACAACCCTGCGATGAAGGGACCATCGGGGGCATTCCCGTATTGGACGTGTCGAAGGAAGACGAGATCATCTGGCATAAGGTGGAGAGCCTGCCTGAGGAAACATCGGTCGTATGCCGATTGAATTGGGACCGGAGATTTGACCATATGCAGCAGCACAGCGGCCAGCATCTGCTTTCGGCGACTTGCCTTGTGACGCTGGGGGCGCAAACGTTGAGCTTTCATCTGGGGGTGGATTACGCCACCATCGATGTTGAGCTCCCGGAGCTGTCATCGGAGCGGCTTGCTCTTCTCGAACGGGAAGTAAACCGTCATATTTATCTCAATCATGAAATTACAAGCTATTTTGTAACGGATGAGGTAGCGGCAAGGCTGCCGTTAGTTAAACAACCGAAAGTAACCGGCGGTATAAGAATCGTTGAAATGAAAGATGTGGAATATAACGCCTGCGGCGGAACACATGTATCTTCTACAGGAGAGATCGGCATGATCAAGCTGCTGAAGGCGGAACGCCAAAAGGGGAATACACGGATCTATTTCTTGTGTGGATACCGGGCCTTGCAGGAATTTAACGAGAGTCAGCGGATTTTATCAGCGTTGACGCAGAAATTCAATACCGGGAAAGATGGAATTTTGGATCGTTTGGACAAATGGGAGCAGGAGCACAAGCAGCTTCAATGGGAACTGAACGCCCAAAGGGAGAAGAATGACGAGTTTGTATTGAAAGAGCTTTTATCCCAGTCGAAAGGTGGCCTTATAGCGCAAGTGTTTGAAGATCGTAGCCTGAAGGATTTGCAAAACCTGGCGACCAGGTTAGCCGCTGAAAGCAAAGTTCCCGTTTTATTCGCAGCCGGTGGTGACAATAAAGTCTTAATGGCCTACGGCGGAGATGAAGGGTTTTCTTGCGGAGCGTTTTTCAAAGAGCATCTCAGCGGCTATAACGGTAAAGGCGGCGGCAGCGACAAACTGGCGCAGGCGGGATTCGGCTCTTGGGACGAGGCTTTAGCTTTTTATGAATTTGCCAAGACAGGATGGTCGGTTTAAAAGGGAGGAGTTACATTGGCGGAGAGCAAAACGAATGCTATGCGAATATTGGACAAGTCCGGCGTTCCTTACAGTATTCTGGGATATGATCCCGGGGATGGAGAAATCCACGGCACTGCTGTGGCCGAGAAAATCGGCCGTCCCCCCGGCTCCGTATTCAAGACGCTGGTGGCGCATCAGGGAAACCAGATTTATGTGTTCGTCATCCCGGTAGCGGAGGAGCTGGATTTGAAAAAAGCGGCCAAAGCCGCCGGCGAGAAAAAAGTGGAGATGCTGCCCGTCAAAGAGCTGCTGAAATGGACTGGTTACGTCCGCGGCGGCTGTTCGCCGGTCGGGATGAAAAAGCTCTATCCCACTTTCCTGGACGCGAGCGCGGAAGGCTTGGACAAAATGGCGGTAAGCGCGGGAAGAATCGGCACCCAGATGGAGCTTGATCCTATACAACTCGCCAAGCAGGTAAAAGCGGGCTTTGTGCCGCTGATTAAAGAAGCAGATAACGAATAAGGCAAAGGAAGTGCAATTCAACATGATTAGACCGGCAAAAAAGGAGGACCGCAGCCAAGCTGCGGTGCTTATGGTTGACGCGATCCATGATATCGCAGACGCATTGACGGGAGAATCCGACAAGTCCAAGGTTTTGGAGCAAATGGAGAAGTATTTCTGCGAGGAAATCAACCGGTTAAGCTACCGGAACTGTCTGATTAAGACAGTCGGGGAGCAGCCGGTAGGCATTGTGGTAGCTTATCACGGCAAAGACGCTCCGGCACTTGACGCCCCGATTCTGAAACACCTGGAGAACAGTAACGGAGGAGTGGCCGCTACCTTGGATATTGAAGCGGACCCCGACGATTACTATATCGATACGGTAAGCGTAAGTCCTGAGTTCGGCGGCCGCGGTTTCGGCACGGAGCTGCTGCAAGCGGCGATTCAGCATGCCGTGGAGCAAGGATATCCCACCGTCTCCCTGAATGTCGAGGAAGATAATGTTAAAGCGCGCAAGCTTTACGAACGACTCGGATTTCAGCGCAAGAAAGACATCGTTATTCACCATCATACCTATGCTTATATGGTGAAGACGTTGTAAGCGTAAGATTCTAATCCCTCATAAAAATACTACGTCTGTTTACGTTAAGCTGGGCGGATGTTATATGAACCGCGGTTTCTTCCAGCGCGGATAGTAAGGCTACGATGCAAGCAGGCCAGAATACGGCCGGGTTGCGGGAGATTAGGAACAAGGGCGGGCCTAGAAAAAGAAGCAATCCGGCCAACTTATTCCCCCAAGTATGTAGGATGGCAAACGATCGATATTTGCAGGCGGCTATAATTAAGTTGACGCAACGTACGAGCGTTATAAGGATGACCCAGGGGACGAATGGCAGAATTTCGGTTCCGTGCCGAAGGATCAAATATCCCATAATGACGGCAACCAGCATGAGATCCGCTATGGTGTCCAGTCTTGCACCCAGCTCACTTTGCGTATTCGTTTTTCGTGCAACCGCTCCATCAAGTACGTCGCTTAACCCCGACATGAAATAAATGACCGCAAATAATCCGGGATGGTTGAACAAAAATAACAAGGTTATCACTAGAATCATTCTGCTTATGGAAATGAGATTTGCCGCATGATTCAACGGACTTCCCCCTTTGGGAATGATGGGATCTAACCAATGCGATTACGTTAAATGAAACGGCCCCCAGGAATAAGGGGTCTTTTTTTGATCACTGCTCTTTCGGATTCTTCAAGTTATAATATTATCATCTTATTCGACTGGAGTCTGGTCATATACGATGGACAAAATATTGTTAATAGAAGATGATCACAAATTACAGAAATATATCAAGGACTACTTGGAAGCCTATGATTTCGAGGTGGAGTCGGTTTCGGATTTCGGGAAGGTTATGGAGCAGGTTGAAGAGAGTAAGCCGGATCTGATTCTTCTGGATATCAATCTTCCGACCTTTGACGGTTTTTATTATTTGCGGGTCATCCGAAAAAAGTCTTCCGTCCCAATCATCATTCTTTCTGCGCACAGCGACGAAGGGGAACAGATCCGCGGCATGGAGTACGGTGCGGACGACTATGTAACAAAGCCGTTTCGGATCGGAATCCTCTTGGCGAAGATCCATGCCGTGCTCCGGCGCGCCCATCATCGGGCGGAAGAGAGTCAGTCGGCCGGAGAGCTCAAACTGCTGCACGACAGCATGAAGCTGCAATATAAAGAACAGATCATGGAATTGAGCAAGAATGAATTTCGTCTAATGCACCTGTTTATGAAAAAAGCGGGAGGGATTGTCACCCGCGAAGAATTTCTGGAAGCGTTATGGGATGAACATGTGTTTGTCGATGACAATACGTTGACCGTAAATATTACCCGGATTAAAAAGAAGCTGAGCCAGTACGGACTTCATAACGTCATTACGACCAAGCGGGGAGTGGGCTATGTCTTTGATCCGAATGCTTGCTGATTTTCTGAGCCTAAAAAAAGGAATGATCTTCGTTTACGTTTTGAATACGGTACTTCTCCTATTTTTGTCCTACGTTTTCTATGACGTGGACGACATCATGTATCCGCTTCTTGTAAGCAGCTTTATTTTGTTCATTTATCTCGTGATTGCGGGCGCTGGTTATTTTAAAGTGTACGTCAAACTTCAGGACTGCAAGAGTAGTCCGCAGATAGAGCTTGATGAGTCGAAGGTTTTGGACAAGCTTCTATTCGGGAAGATCAACGAGATCCATGAGCAGTACAATACCAGGATTTATGAACTGAAGAGCTCCGTTAAAGAAAGAAACACATTGTTCTCACAGTGGATTCACAATATGAAAGGTTCCGTCTCGATTATTGATCTGGCTTCGGAACAAGGTTCGCAACAAGCCATGGAAGACATTCAGGAAGAGAACGGCAAACTGATGGCGAATTTGGAAGAGTGTTTGAACATGCTCAGGCTAGATGATTTTTCGCGGGATTACTTACCGGAGAGGGTAAATTTGCACCGTGTCGCCACGAGGGCCATCAACGCCCGAAAGAAAGATTTTATCTATCAAGGGGTTTATCCCAAAGTGGAGATTGATGAAGCGTTGTTTGTATATACCGATGAAAAATGGTGCGGGTATATGCTGGAGCAAGTGTTGTCCAACGCGGTCAAGTATAGCCGTCGGGAAGGCCTGGTGACCGTAAGGAGCGAGATGAAAGGGGATCGCGTCCTCCTTACCGTACAAGATAACGGGATCGGGATATGTCTGGAGGAGCTGCCACGGGTATTCGACCCTTTTTTTACGGGGAGGAACGGAAGAGAGGATCGCTCCGCTACGGGGATTGGCCTATACATGGTGAAGTATATCGCGCAGAGACTTGGCCATGGCGTTAGCATGGAGTCGCATAAGGGAGCGGGGAGTATGTTCACTATTTCTTTCCTTGCAAAAATGTAAGGTTATGAAAGGGAATTGCATTCATGAAGACCAGCTTTCCTTTTATACTTCTCATATCAGGCCATGAGGGGGAGCAAAAGTGGACATCATTACAATAAATCATTTAGTCAAAGTCTATAACGGGCATAAAGGAGCCAATGGCGTCACGGCGATCGACGGAATGAACCTGAACGTGGAAAAGGGCGAATTTGTCGGAATCATGGGGCCAAGCGGAAGCGGAAAGACAACGCTGCTGAACATTTTGTCGGGTGTCGATAAAGCTACGTCCGGTGAAGTCATCATCGACGGGCAAGACATTACGAAGCTGACCAAAGATCAGATGGCGCTGTTCAGAAGGGAGCGGATCGGGTACATTTTCCAGGATTTTAACTTGCTGGACAGTTTGACGCTGCGGGAGAACATCGCATTGCCGCTGATTCTGGACAAACAGTCCCCGAATGAGATTGAAGACAAGCTGGCCCCGCTGATGCAGTTTTTGGGCATCTTTGATCTGAAGGACAAGTATCCCTATCATATTTCCGGCGGTCAAAAACAAAGGGTGGCCGCTGCCCGTGCAATCGTAAATGAACCTGCGGTTGTTTTGGCGGACGAGCCGACAGGCAATCTGGATTCCAAATCCGCCAATCAGTTGATGAGTACGATAGCCTCTTTGAATGAACAATGGGGCAGCACGATCCTGATGGTCTCTCACGACCCATTCGCCGCGTCGTTCTGCAAACGGATCATTTTTATTAAAGATGGTAACGTCGAAATGGAAATCAGGCCGGCCGGGGACCGGAAACAATTTTTCGATCAAATCCTGGAGGCGCAAAGCGTGATCGGAGGGGGGAGAGCATGACTTTCTCAACCATCGTCCGCAAGAATTTTTTATACAATGCCAAAAAGTACCTGTCCCTATACTTCGTAAACAGCCTTACTGTTGCGATCTTGTTCATGTTCGGCAGCTTGCTCTACAATCCGGACGTCTTAAGGCAGGTGGGAGATACGACCCTTTACGGCATCGTCCGCTTTGCCTTGGTTGGCGTCGTGTTATTCTCCTTCGTCTTCATTACGTACAGCAATCTTTCTTTTTTGAAATACCGGAGCAAGGAATTTGGCATGTATATTACGCTGGGGATGACGACGAAAAATCTAATTAAGATGCTGTTCCTTGAAAACGTAGGCATCTTCGCAGTCTCGTTGGCGAGCGGGCTTGTTACCGGCGGTGTATTCGGAAAGCTTTTTTTCATGGGTTTGAATCAGATCCTCATTGCCAATCCGATCTCATTTGAATTGAATGGGTCAAGCCTGTTGTTAAGCAGCGGTATTTTTCTGATCGTATTTTCGGGGAATTTTGTCTTCAACATGCTGTATCTCCGTAAAATTTCAATAGTAGAAGTACTTCAAGCCGCAAAGAAAAAAGAGATGGGGAAAAGCAGCGTAGTCATGGGAAGCCTTGCGATCCTCGTGTTTGCCGCGTCCCTTTTTCTTCTGCCGCAATTGATGCTCGGAAAGCTGTTCGACGAGGCTACTTTAATCATCATCATCCTTATCGTCCTGACCATGGTTACCCCTTACGTGATCTTCGGGACGCTGATTTCGGTGGTCAAGTCGGTCATGAAGCATTTCAAGAAAACATATAACAACAACCTGATCGTGATGTCGAATTTGAGTCATCGGTTCCTGTCCTATAAAACGACGATGTACATTGTATCTTTGCTAATGGCCGGTGCGCTTTTTTTTATCGGCATGACTTATGCGATGTATGCCACGACCGACGAAAATAATGAGCGGGATCATCCGTTTGACGTGATGTTTGTGGAAAGCAACCGCTACAACCAAATGGATGACGGGGAGATCAGGTCGCTCCTGACGAAACAAGGAAGCACGGTGGAACTAACCGAAACGCTGGAAATTTTACAGATTCCCGAGTTTCGGGATTATGGCGGGTCGTGGGTGCTTTGGGATACTCATGCGGCGATCATCAGCGAGGGAAATTACAACCGGCATATGGGAACAAGCTATAGTTTGCCGCCAAGCCAAGCCCTATTCGCAAGGGTTCATCAGGAGAACAGGGAATATGCCGTTCCCGATACCGTTCTGGCGGTTATGGATCCGGAACTCATCGGCGAAGGGCTCCGGGACAACGGAAGCAAAGACGATTTAATGCGGGCGTTGGAGGGCTATCCTGTCACGGATTACAAGAGCGGAAACGTTAAAGTAGTTTCGGAACCGTACATAAATAATGTGCAGACAGCCAATTCTTATTTTGGTCATGCGCTCGTTGTAGACGATATAATATACGAACAAATCAAAGCGGCTGCGGCAGAGTCTCAGGTAATCAAAGCCCATTTGGTTAAAGGGGATATACGGGAAGCCGGATTTCAGGCGCTGGTTCAGGCGCTCAGGGAACGGAACGGTTTTGACTCCTCTTACTGGGGCAGCTCTTCCCAACAGGATCAGTACCTAACAGATGATGAAAGAACACCTTTGGAGGCACTAAGACCGATTTACAAGGATGAACAACTGAAGAACCAGCTGGAATCCAACGGGACGATCTTTTTTATTATTATCTTTCTTGGCTCGCTGTTCGCGATTGCTTCGGGGGTGGTGCTATATCATAAAGTGCTGTCCGATATTGACGATCATAAAGACAGTTTGCTTTCACTGAAGAGAATCGGCGTAACAAGGAAGGAAATCATCGGCATCGTCTCAAAAGAATTGGCCGTGACTTTTTTCTTGCCGAGTATTTTTGGAGTGGGCTTGGGTCTTTATTATTTCTATGTATTGTTTAGCAATCAGAATCTGGTAGGTCAATTAGTGGAAAAAGCGGCCTTGGTCGCGTCGCTGTTCCTTGTTCTGCAGGTGGTATTCTATTTTGTCAGCCGCAGGAAATATGTTTCCGAACTGGGCAAGTATTTATAATCGTGGATGTCAAACGAATGAAAAGACGCCGAAGGCTGCATCGAAGCACCTCGGCGTCTTTTTATGTTAATAATAAATTGAATTATTCCGTATCCTCAACAACCCGATCAGGCAACTGCGTCACATAACTGTCGGATAACTGAAGGAGCTCCAAAGCCCGATTAAACTCATCCTCCGTTGACTTCACGGGATTGGCTTCATTGACATCAACACCATTCAAGGGGAGATGTTGACCATCCTCAAAGCCGCTGCCCGACAGGAAGAGCTCTTCGTTGTTGACGAAAGATCCCGTCGGCAAATAGTAGCGCTCAGGAAGCAAGTTATAAGCTGTATGATTCAACAAATCCTGACCGAAATGGAGATGATTGTCTAAAGGTACGCCTAACAGGTTGCAGACGGTTGGCAGGATATCCACCTGCCCGCCGATTTGTTCCTTTACGCTGGACGTTGTCACGCCCGTCGAAGAAATCAGCATCGGGATGTTTATCAGCTCCCGTTCCGAATATTCATGTCCGAAAATTTCTTCCAGTAAGGCTTTGTCGTCCTCTTCGAGAGAGAAAATCGGCAGCCCACGGTGATCGCCGTACAACACGATCACACTGTTATCCCAGACCCCGTTCGCTTTAAGTTCATCGATAAAGAGTCCAAGCGCGTAATCCGCATAATTTTGAGCCCGAATGTAGTCGCCGACCAGCGTTCCTTCGTATCTTTCGGGGAGCGTCATTTTGTATTTGTCCTCCGGAATGGAGAACGGATTATGCGCCGACATAGAGATCACATGCGAGTAGAACGGCTGTTCACTCTGGTCCAGTCTTGCCAGCTCTGACGCGGTTTTTTCATAAAGCACTTCATCTGACGGTCCATAGAAGAAGGTATCCTCTTCGCCAAAAAAGTTGGCTTTGTCATAATACCGGTCAAAACCTAATGCATCGTAAAGTTCGCCGCGGTTCCAAAATTCAACGTTATTCGTATGGAAGGTTGCCGTATCATAACCTTGGGCTTGCAGCAGTTTGGGCAAGCTGGGAAGCTCTTTAGGAGCGTACATCTGTGTAGCCGCGCCATCCTGCGGAACGTAGAAGGAGGTATTTACCATAAATTCGGCGTCCGAAGTATTTCCTTGTCCGACCTGTTGGTAGAAGCGGGGGAAATAGAAGCTGCTGTCGGCCAGCCGGTTCATATTCGGCGTGATCTCCTGACCGTCAATCGACAGATGAATCAGAAAGTTCTGAAAAGACTCCATTTGCAGGATGATCAGGTTTTTACCTTTGGCTGCCCCAAACATGTTAGGCTGATCCGGAGCGTGGATTCCTTTTAAATCATCAATAGCCGATTGAGTTATTTCGGATCGTTCAATAGGTTCTTCCTCCTGATCCGTTAGCAAGGAATAGGCTTCGTAATTAAGAATCCCCATTTGTTCGGCCTTGATCGTTTCATTCATGCTGGCCCGGTTTGGAAAAATATTCACCGTACAAATCACGACGGACACACAGAATAAGGCCGCGACGAGTTTGCGGTTGCTCGGACGGGACATGGAAGCCTTCCAATCCTGCGCCTTTTTACGGCTGAACATGATCAAGCTGATAATGACGATGTCCAGAAAGATGAGCATATATTCCGGACGAAGGACGGAGAAGATACTCTTTTTGACGGCTCCGACTTGTTTGACCTGATCCAGTACTTGGGAGGTCGCTATAATTCCAAAATGATTATGATAAACAATTAGTGAGAAGAACAAAACGGATATCAATAGATTGACCAGCATATAAATCGCAATTTTCCGTTTCGTAGCAAACCATTCAATCAGGCAAAATACGAGCAGGACGCAAGGAATTTCCTTCAGCCACGTGGTCCACGTCGGCCCATCCTCGAACAAGTAATACCAGGCAAAATAACTTTTCGCGAGCATGATCAAAGAAAAAAATAGAATCGATTTTTTGCTGAGTGTGCGTGGTACGTTCACCGACATTGCCGTTGCGCATCCTTTTCTATATGATTTTAGATCATTTTATTACATGGAAATGATAGAAAGCAACTGAGAATATTACATGGATTTTCACAAAACATAGAACGGCTTGTTTCACCCAAATTTGCCGACATCCCAGACCAAACCTGTCCCGGGGACATACAATAGATCATCCAAGTTGAAAGGGATGATAGAGTTGCCTACTTTTGATAATGTGCTCGTTACCGGGAATCAGACGATTCAACAGAATTTACAAGTCAACCTGGATGCGACGGTCCAGGATTTAAATGTGACTGGCAGTGAAACGATATTGGGTCATTTGCAAGTGAGCGGAACTGCAAGTGTAGGTGGGAATGTATTCGTCGGCGGGACAGCGGGTGCCGCGCAAAGAATATCTTCCAGTAACCAGCCGACTGTTCCGGGAGGGGGGAGCAGCACGCAGTCCGTTCTTTTCTATCCCACCGGGGCTGCAAACCAGCCGGGAGTGCAGCTCAAAGGAACGGATGGGCTCGATTATGTGCTGTTCGTCGTCGTAATCGGGGGAGTTCCTAGTCTAGGGATTCAGAGAGCTTAACGTTTTACTTAAAGATGATCAAGTGAAAAGGGCCTCCTTCTCAGGCAGGCCCTTATTATTCGTTCAACGCATTTTTTACGGCCTCTAAGTATTGAAAACCGTAGTGTTGATCCGGCTCCAAAAAGGCGCCTTCCACCCATTCGTTCCAGGCGTTGATGAATAGGTATTCACTGTTGTATAAGGTTTTGGCTCGTTTGATTTGTCGGGACAGGTACCATTCAAACTTTTGCGGGGAGGCCCCGATCGTGCTTTGACCCCGGTCTCCCAGGCGCGGGGTGTTGTCCCAGGATACAAAGGCTCCGGGGAAAATGGGCTGCCCTCTATCCCTCCGGTGGGATCGGTTGATAATCAACTCCCATGTATTATCGTAGTCGATGACCAGGTGTTCCTTGTCTCCGGTTTTTATTCGGCGCCAGAACGCGTCAGATCCGCCATGGGCAAACGTATAGTGCGGCTCGAATTCGACACTCGCGTCAAATCCGTCCAGATTGGAGATGGGGAAACCGCCAAGCGTTTGGACGAAATACATTCCTTCAAGTCCGTTCTCACATGCAAGCTTGTTCCAAAATGACAGCATATCTTGACATCGGGGGATGTTGCTCGGCCTGTATATCAGGAATAGGGGTCTCCCATTGAGTTTGATATACCTTGGATCGCGGAAGGCATCCAGCAGTTCGTAAAAATGCTGGCTCCATTCCTCCTCCTCTCCATAGGTTTGCTCTATCAAAATGTGCCGGTCACCGCCGTCCCATTTCCGGGTCCAGGTCTCGTTGGCCCAGGACAGGCAAAAAGGGAAGTCGGGCTCTCCACTCCTGAGTATTTGCTTCACAGGCTGCTCCAGCAGCTGTTTGCCGTGAAACCAATAATGATAATAACAGAATCCGTAGATACCGTAGGATTTGGCCGCCATAGCCTGCCATTGCCGGGCTGAGGAGTCCATAAGATTATAGTAGTAATTTTCCAGTGGAATTCTTGGCTGCAGATGTCCCGGGTATAATGGAACAGCTTTTTTTGTATTAGTCCACTCGGTAAAGCCCTCTCCCCACCAGACGTCATTTTCGGCAATTTGATGAAATTGGGGTAAATGAAAAGCGATAAGCTTCAAACGGCTGCCACCTCCTGATGTTGTATTTTTTCTTAGGGGAGGAAAACGGCGTAGAGTAGTCTGGAGACCATTTGAAGGTAGGAGTAATCGTACCGGCTTTTCCCAAGTGCCCGGCTTGAATAAACACGTCTTTGATCCGGATGGTCCAGATAATAGATGAGCTTTGCTTCAAGTTCATCCAAAGAATGATAGATCACTACATCTTCGCCGGGGCACATATATTCATACAAATCAGGATGAACGGAAGCGATCTGAAAGGCTCCGCAAGCGGCTGCCTCAATCACTTGGCGTACCTGTGGCTCCAGATGAATGATCGCTCCGGCTCCATTATAATAGTTTGCGGTTTGAACCGGGGATGGCTCCCGGATCCATTCAAACGTCTCCAGTGCCGCAAGTTCGAGGCTCGGTGCATCCGTACTGATCACTTTGATTTTCAAGCCTTCTGCGATCTTTGAAATGCTCTTAAAACAAAACAAGTGCCTGGAGCTGTCTCCGATAATGAGCAGGTCTGACCGATAGTCCTCATCAAACGGTTTAGGATAATAGAGTTCGGGATCAGAGGAAAAGGGGAGATGACTCACCCGTCTGCAGCCAACGCTTTGATAGAATGGGATATGGACGGTATGCTGCGTAAATACGTGTTCGAAACAGGCCGCCGCCCGGCCTAACGCTTCCGATGTGCCGTCATTATCCGCCAGCCAGACGGCTTTGACGGCGGATGAGCCTTGCATTACCCCTAAATCTTCTTGGCTTATCGCGTCCGGTCTGCCCATATAAACGATGAGGTCGGGATTAAGCAGCGATAAGGACATTCCAAAGCTCGGTCTTGCCTTGATCGTTATTACTTCTTTAACGAGACGTCTTAGTTCATCGGCTGCGATTTGTTCGGACCGCCAATCTTCATCCGGCATTCCGGAACACAGAAGCACTCTTATTTTTTTATAATCCACAGGTAAGGGGCGCTTCTCGGCGCTTATTATCGGAGATACCGGAATTTCCTTAGATTTGGCCTGTTCCAGCAAGTCGGACATCATTCTCGCAAGCTGCTCTTCAGAGATACGGTACCACCCGACCGGCGGAGCCGCTCTTTTGGTGATCCGCTGATTTTTTTTCATCATGGTCGAGACCCAGTCCCTTTCTGTCAATGATTCTGGATATTCTATGTGTCCAGGGGGTGATTGTCATGGGACAGATGTACATGCGGCGAAAAAAAAGATCAACCCTTTAAACGGATTGATCTTTATAAGCATGTGCGGTTATTTGTTTCTAGCGTTCACTGCGGCCGTAAACCGGTCCAGCGCTTCGACAAGCAGGTCCCGCGGACAGGCCAGATTGATGCGCAGAAAGCCCTCGCCTTCACGGCCGTAGATAGACCCCTCGTTAAACGCGATTTTTGCTTCTTTATACATAAGCTGCTTCAATTGTTTCGAGTCCAGTCCCAATGCGCGGCAATCCAGCCATAGCAGGTAGGTTCCTTCGGAGCGAACGGGAACAAGCGCCGGAAGATGATTGGATAAATAGGAGATCGCAAACTCCTGATTGGCGGCAACGTAGGTCAGTAGCGCATCCAGCCAAGGCTCGCTTTCATTGTAAGCCGCAATGGTTGCCGGAGGACCGAAGAAGTTGACGGAGCCGATGGACAACGCATGGATCCGCTCATCGAACCGCCGTTTGAGCCGGGGATTCGAAATCACGGTGAACGAAGTAGAAAGCCCCGGCATATTAAAGGTTTTGGAAGGAGCAAGACAAGTAATCGTCCGTTCCGCGAATTGCTCGGATAACGAAGCGAAAGGGAAATGCTGATGTCCGGGAAAAACGAGATCGCAATGAATCTCGTCGGCGATGACTTTGACGTCGTATTTGACGCAAAGGTCACCGAGACGTACAAGCTCTTCTTTGGTCCACACCCGGCCTCCCGGATTTTGTGGGCTGCAGAGCAGGAGCAGCTTGGCACCGCCGCTCATCAGCGTTTCCAGCTTCTCATAATCCATCTCGTAACGTCCGTTCTTCAAAAGGAGCGGACTTTCGGCCAGTTTTCGGCCATTTCGTTGAATCACGTCATAGAACGGGTTGTATACCGGTGATTGTAAAATGATCTCATCCCCCGGCTCTGTCAGGGATTGTACCGCAAGACTCAGCGAAGGGACAACGCCGGGCGAATCGGTCAGCCAGCTCTCGTCCACGTTCCAGCCATGGCGTCTTTGGAACCAGCCGGTAATGGCGTTCAAATAATCTTTGCTGCGGATGGTATAGCCATAGATTCCCTGGGCTGCGCGTTCGGTTACAGCCTGAATGATGGCAGGGGAGCATTTGAAATCCATATCAGCCACCCAGAGCGGGAGCACCTCGTCATCTCCGAACAGGGTTTGTCCCTGATCCCATTTGTAGGAGAGCGTCCCCCGGCGCATGGTGCGTTCATTGAATTCATATGTCATCGTCTTCTTGTCTTCCTTTCGGCAAGTCGTTGAATGGTTCATCTTCTGCAGGATGCCCTTAAAAAAGGACGCGAACCGCATAAGGTCCGCGTCAAACAGAAAGAGATGTCTGTTACAAATTGTATCCGTCTACGACGAGCTCCAGCTCTCCGGTAGTGGAGTCGATGAGCATGCCGTGAACGGGTACATGGGGGGGAAGCAATGGATGATTTTTTACAATCTCCACAGTTTGAATTACCCCGTCTTTTTCACTGTCAAACCCGCGAAGCCATTTTCTTAGCTTTATGCCGGAATTCTCAAGTGTATTAAGCACGTCGTCGGAGATTCCGCTGTCTTTAATCGTGCCGATCATATGATCCGCATTAAGCGAAGCCATACCGCAGCCGGTGTGTCCTACAATGAACACTTCCTCAGCTTGCAGCTCGTAAATGGCAACCAGCAAACTCCGCATAACGCTCCCGAACGGTTGGGAGATAACGGCACCGGCATTTTTGATGATTTTAGCATCTCCATTACGCAAATTTAAGGCTCTAGGAAGAAGTTCGACCAATCTCGTATCCATACAGGTAACGATAACCATCTTTTTCTGCGGAAATTTGTCGGTAATAAATTCTTCATATTCCTTGTTGGCAACAAAATTACGGTTGTGTTCTAAAATTGTTTGAAGACGGCTCATACTGATCTTCCTCCTTAATAAATTATTTTCGCTTAGCGCTGATCGATTAGTCGGATATTCGACTTATAAAACTGTGACACGCCATCCAGGCGGAACGTTCCGCCGCTTTCCTCACCGGAAAGAATCAGTTGCTCTTCAAAAAAAACGGCTTGCATCCGGTCGATCCAAAAAGGAAAGGCCTCATTTTCCATCGGAATGTCGTAAGCACCGGGTTCTCCGGCAATTTGTAGTCCGGGAACGCCGCTCATGCCGCAACCGCAATCTTCCGTATCATAGACCAAACGCATCAAGCCGGGCTCCTGACCCATAGCTGTGCGAATCATCTCTTCGGCGCGGGGATCCAGTTCTATTTTCAACCTCGACAGCTCCTTTAAAGAAATTGACGGCATTTCAACAAATTTGTGAAAAAGGTCGTCTTAAAATTTGATTATACGTTTTGTAAAAAGTATCATCAAGAGGAATGGATAAATTCATCTGTAGAGGTGGGACTTGTCATGAAGCAGGAAACGGCAGATAATTGGGAATCATTTCTAGAGCTTCTCCGTAAAATCAAGAGCTATCAGGAAGCGGTCGCGCTGATGCATTGGGACCTTCGCACAGGTGCGCCGAAAAAAGGAGCGGAAGCCCGTTCCGAAACGATCGGCTTGCTCTCGACGGAAGCTTTTAAACTGCAGACTTCCGCGGAAATGGGAGAATATTTGAGCTATCTCAACCATCAGACAGTTCTCGGTGAACTGGATGAAACCGGCCGCCGCATGGTGCAGCTGGTACAGGAGGAATACGACCGCAGCGTTAAGATTCCGCCGGCGAAGTATCAGGAATATGTAGAATTGACGGCCCATGCGGAAACGCTGTGGGCGGATTATAAGGAAAGCGGCGATTTCGCGGGCTTTGAGCCTTATTTGACCCGAATCGTTGCGCTTACGCAGGAGTTTATCGACTACTGGGGTCCGAAGGAAACCCGCTACGATACGCTGCTCGACATGTATGAACCTGACTTGACCGTCAAAAAGCTGGACGAGGTGTTCGGTCAGCTCCGCGACCGGCTGGTTCCGGTTGTGGATGCCATAACCGCCTCGCCGCACAAGCCGCAGGCTCCGTTTTTGAATCAATTGTACGACAAGGATCAGCAGGAGAAAATCGGGCTGTATCTGCTGGAGCAGATCGGTTATGATTTCGAAGCGGGACGCGTCGACGAGACCGTGCATCCGTTCGAGATTACGCTGAACCAAGGCGACGTCCGCATTACGACGCACTATTTGCAAGACGACGTGACCAGCTCGATCTTCAGTTCCCTGCATGAAGGCGGGCATGCCTTGTACGAACAGAATGTCGCCAAAGAGCTTGCAGGAACGCCGCTGAGCGAAGGGACTTCCATGGGTATTCATGAATCCCAGTCCCGTTTCTGGGAAAACTTCGTGGGACGCAGCAAGGAATTCTGGGATCGCTATTATGGTGATCTTCAGCAGCACTTCCCGGAACAGCTCAAAGATGTTACGGCAGAAGAATTCTACCGTGCTGTCAACCGGGTGGAGAACTCGCTGATCCGGATCGAGGCGGACGAATTGACGTATAATTTGCACATTATCATCCGCTATGAAATCGAAAAAATGATCTTTAACGAAGGGCTGCCGGTCAGTGAGCTGCCTAAAGTGTGGAATGAGAAATACAAGGCTTACCTCGGATTGACCCCGCCGAACGACGGGCTCGGGGTGCTCCAGGATGTGCACTGGTCCGGTGGAAGCTTCGGTTATTTCCCATCCTATGCACTAGGCAACATGTATGCGGCGCAAATCACCCAAACGCTCAAGAAAGAACTGCCGCAGTTTGAAGGCTTCATCGCCGAAGGTAATTTTGCGCCGATCAAAGAATGGCTGACCGACAAAATCTATAAATACGGTAAGAGCCTGAAACCGGCCGAAATCATCATGAAGGTGACCGGCGAAGAGCTGAACCCCGATTATCTGGCTGATTATCTGGAGCAGAAATACAAAGGCATTTACGGCATATAATCCGGTCACGCCGGAATCCGGGAGAACCTCTCTTCATTCGTGAAGAGAGGTTCTTTGTGCTGCAGTCCAATAGCCCGCTTAACCATTTGATGGGCAGCCGCATACACTGAACCAGAGTCTATTCTTTAGCAAGAAAGAGGTGGAGGCATGTTCATTAAGCGATACTCAGTGCTGGTTTTGGCGCTGATTTTATTGATTGCGGGAGCGCTCAGCGGATGCGGCGGAAGCAAAGAGACCACGAAGGTAAGGATCGGGGAGGTGACCCGTTCCGTATTTTACGCTCCGCAATATGTGGCTTTGGAGAAAGGCTTCTTCAAAGATGAGGGGCTGGATGTGGAACTGCAGACCACGGCGGGCGGAGATAAAACGATGACTGCCTTGCTGTCGGGAGCGATTGATGTGGCCCTGGTAGGAGCCGAAACGTCCATTTACGTATACCAGCAGGGAGCCGAGGATCCGGTCATGAACTTCGCTCAGTTGACCCAAAGGGACGGTACGTTTCTGGTTTCCAGGGAAGAGATAAGCGGTGACTTTGAATGGGAAGGTCTGAAAAACAGCGTCTTCCTCGGTCAAAGAAAAGGCGGGATGCCGCAAATGGCCGGTGAATTCACGCTGAAGAAACATGGCATCGATCCGCATGCCGATCTTGAGCTGATTCAGAATATTGAATTTGCCAATATCGCGGCGGCGTTTGCATCCGGTACGGGCCAATATGTACAGCTCTTCGAGCCGCAGGCTTCCATCTTCGAACGGGAAGGAAAAGGGCATGTAGTTGCCTCCTTCGGTACGGAAAGCGGCCGGCTTCCTTATACCGTGTTTATGACGAAAGGAAGCTATATCAACAAAAATAAAGAGAACGTGCAGAAATTTACGAACGCAATTCATAAAGCCCAGCGCTGGGTGCAAGAGCACACCCCGGAGGAAACGGCCCGAACGATTGCGCCTTACTTCAAGGATACGGATGAGGATATCCTGATCAGTTCCGTCAAGCGCTACCTGGAGCAGGGCAGCTATGCAGAGTCCCCTGTTCTGGAGGAAGAGGCCTGGAACAATCTGCTCGATATCATGGAAAGCGCAGGTGAATTGAAAGAACGGGTTGAACCCGCCAAGGTCGTCGATAACAGTTTCGCAAAGGCGGCGGTGAAAGCCAACCCTTAGTTAAACCGGAAGAAAGGAGCGTGAACCATTTGACCCAAGTTCCTGTCGTTGAACTGAAAGACCTGGATCTGGCGTATGTAACGGACCGGGAAGCCGTACTAGCGCTGGAAGCGATGAATTTGACGGTAAGTTCCGGCGAATTCATCAGCCTGGTCGGCCCCAGCGGTTGCGGAAAAACCACGCTTCTATCCGTTATCGCCGGACTGCTCCCCCCGTCGAGGGGGGAGATTCTGGTCCACGGGAAGCCGGTCCAGGGTCCTTCGCCGGAGGTAGGGTATATGCTGCAGCAGGATTATTTGTTTCCGTGGCGGAGTATTTTGGAAAATGCCCTGCTTGGTTTGGAACTGACAGGTCGGTTGAACGAAGAGAGTCGATCCTCGGTGTTGGAGCTGCTGGATGGAATGGGTCTGGGAAATACGGCGAATCAGTATCCCCATCAGCTGTCCGGCGGTATGCGGCAGCGGGTGGCCTTAGTCCGCACGCTGGCGACCAACCCGGATTTGCTGCTGCTGGATGAGCCTTTCTCCGCTTTGGATTATCAGACCAAGCTTCAACTGGAGGATCTGGTTGTGGATACGCTTCGGCAGCGGGGTAAAACGGGAATACTGGTGACACATGATCTGTCGGAAGCGATCGCGGTCAGCGACCGGGTGATTGTGCTGGCTGCAAGGCCGGGAAGAATACGCAAAACCTACGTAATCCCGGACAACATCGCCAAGGCGCAGCCGTTTTACGCCCGGGAGGAAGCCGGATTTAACGACCTATTCCATGAAATCTGGCGGGATCTCGAAACGCTGGAAGGAAAGGGGGAGTAGGGTTGGATCATCCATCAGCAAACCGCGAGAAAGGCAATAGCCGGGAGACATGGACGCACGCTAAGTGGCAGCAGCACCGGAGGCGAAAGCGGCGGATGAGTCGCCTTGTTTTGATGACGCAGCTTCTGCTGCTCGTAGCGTTTATTGGCTTATGGGAGCTGGCAGGTCGTTTAAAATGGGTGGATACGCTGATCTTCAGTTATCCCTCCAAGGTCGGAAGGCAGATTGTGAAGGACGCATTTAACGGGGAGTTATGGCCCCATCTGGCCATGACTGTCGGGGAAACCGCGGTCGGTTTCCTGCTCGGGACCTTGATCGGCACTCTGCTGGCGGTAGTGATCTGGTGGTCCCCGTTTTTATCGAGAGTGCTTGATCCATATATGGTAGTCTTCAACAGCATGCCGAAGGTCGCGCTCGGCCCGATCTTTATCGTTCTGTTCGGTGCGGGCTTTACCGCCATCGTCGTGACGACGCTATCGATCACCGTCATCGTCACGACGCTAGTTGTCTTCAACAGCTTTAATGAGGTTGATAACAATCTGATTAAAGTAATCCGCACGTTTGGAGGAAACCGCCGTGATATTTTTGTCAAAGCGATACTTCCGGCCTCTTTTCCTGCCATTGTGTCCACCCTGAAAGTCAATGTCGGAATGGCCTGGGTCGGCGTAATCGTCGGGGAATTCCTCGTCGCCAAGATCGGCCTCGGCTACTTGATCGTTTACGGATTTCAGGTATTTAACTTCACACTCGTCCTATCCAGCCTGGTCATTATCGCCATTGTCGCTACCGGGATGTATCAATTGGTCGTGTATGTGGAACGCAAGTTACTCAAGGAACGATAAACGTTCCTTTTTCAATAAAAACCGCCGGGGCTTCGAGTCTCGGCGGTTTGGTGTTGTTCGGGGATAGAGGGGGATAGATTGAAGTGAACTGGATGAGGTCGGATGAGGTGTGGTGATTGGATGAGTGGGTTTCGGTGAAATGAGGGAAGATGGATTAGGTAAGGTTAGTGAGGTGAAATGTGGTGGGATGGATGGTGAGTGAAGTGAAGTGAAGTGAAGTGAAGTGAAGTGGAGTGTGTTGAGTAGCTAAGAAGTCTATCCTAGTCTATCCTGCTGGCTCCATTGGATATATCCAATGGGAATCTGTTATTTTGGTATTTTCCAGGCAGTTGATTGGAAATATCCAATCGAATATATGCCACTTCTTGATTTTCGGCACCACTGTGTCATGTTCATTGGAAATATCCAATGAAACGCCTAGTTAGAGCAATTTACCGACATTTTCATTGGAAATTTCCAATGAGCGTCAAAGGAAATAAAGTCTCCCACGTAAATTAGAACACTCAGCTAATGCGCCGAATCAACAGATCTATCATCCACCACTAAATAGTGAATTAAATTCCGCATTTTAAACAATACACAACTCACCAACCCATACTTTCGAACGAATTGACGTCCCCATAGACCCAACATGTCGATTACTCCGGCTGTGGCCTCAAATCAAAGACACCTCATTGTACGGGAACGTGAAATCAAGTACGATTAACATTAAGACTTTTTAACTTAGGACGTAAAGGACAGGGTGGTTTTATGGGGTTCAGGGTCATCAAAACAGCGATCGCTACTTTACTGGCGATTATTATAGCGGATGCGGTTGGCATTCAGGGCGCGCTGTCCGCGGGATTGCTGGCGATCCTTGGCGTGGACGTAACCCGAAAACGGAGTATTGCCACGGTATCTTCACGGTTTTTCGCTTCGGTGCTGGGTTTGATTCTTGCTTTTGTACTTTTCTATCTATTTGGTTTCCATCTCTGGGTGCTCGTCGTATATATTCTGATCGCCTTCCCCCTGATCACAAGAGCGCATTTCAAAGAGGGGATTGTGACCAGCTCCGTCGTCGTATTCCGCGTGTTTGGCGGGGAAGAGCTCAGCTTTGCCGTCATGCTGACACAAATCGAGTTGCTGGTGATCGGCCTGGGGGCCGCCATGGTGGTGAATCTGGCGTATATGCCTAAAGCGGAGGACAAGTTGCTGGAGATCCGCAGGAAGGTGGACGGGCTGTTTTCGATCATTTTCAGCCATATCGCCGAGACACTCCGGGACCCGTACCATCTCTGGGACGGCAAAGAACTGATAGAAGCGGGAAAACTCGTGGATAACGGTCTAACCTCGGCCAAACGTGCTCTGGAGAACCAGCTTATCTCCCCGAGCGATACATGGTCCGTTTATTTTTACATGCGAAAAGAGCAGCTCGGCCGAATTGAAAGCATGCTGGAGCTGATATCCCGGGTGTACCAACGAATGCCTCAGGGTGAAATTACGGCCAACCTGTTCGACCGGCTCAGCCGGGACGTAAGCAGCGAAGAGTACACAGGGCAGACAGAAGTCATGCTGAACGAACTGGAGCAGGAGTTTAAACAGATGGAGCTTCCTTCAACCCGGGAGGAGTTTGAAATGCGTTCCGCGATTCTTCAGCTCTGCCGCGAGCTGGCCAATTACCTGAATATTGCGAAAAAGGATAAGGCACCGGCATCGCTCAAATCCTCCGGTAAAGGTGAGGCGTCAAAACACTGAAACAATTTAAGCATCCTTCGGGATGCTTTTTTTAAAATGAACGATTTTCCGTTCTTGTTGGTCTTATAGGTGAAAGCCCACAAAGAGGAGGTGAACGGAGTGAACGACCGGGAAATGTTCGAAACCTACAAGGAGCAAGTGTTCCAATTATGTTATTACATGATGCAAAACCGATCCGATGCGGAAGATATTTGTCAGGAAGTGTTCGTGAAAGCCATACTTGCAGACAGAACGCAAATCAGGGACCTGAAACCGTGGCTGCTAAAAATAGCTTCGAACGAGTGCAGTAAGGTTTTAAAGAGAAGAAATAGTGGATGGACCAAGGAGATGTTCGCCTATTTGATGAACCGTCCGCAGGTCGTCAATCCGGTAGAGGAAGATTATGACCGGAAGGAAATAGCGAATGAGTTCAATGAAATGATTAGCCGGTTGCCCGAAAAAATAAGGATTGTGGTCACATTGCGTTTCGTTCATGAAATGACGGTGCCGGAAATAGCCGGTGTAATCGAGGTGCCGGAAGGAACCGTGAAGTCCAGGTTGAACAAAGGGATGCGGCTACTGAGGGATCGGAATGAGCATGAATTAAAAAACAGGATGTCAAACAAAGGAGATGAGTGGAAATGGAAAGGGTTTTTGAAAGTAAAGTAAGAGAAGGCCTTCAGGCTCCCTCCGCTAACACGGATTTCGATGCCATGTGGCTCGCCATTGAACGTGAAGTTTCCTATCGGAAATCGGTTCCTCAAGGGACGCTGAAACCCGCCAACAGCAAAAGAAAGCTGGTCCCAGCACTAGTGTTAGCATGCTTTATGTTTATGGCGGTGCCAGCCTTTGCGGGTGTGGCCATGAATTGGAACTATATCATGGGTTTCGTAGGCATAGACAATGCTTTGAACAACGGATATGGACAACGATTACAACAGAGCGCGACCAGCGCCGGAATCGCTATGAATTTGAACGGGGTCGTTACGGACGGGGAGAAATTGAAAGCATTGGTCTCTTTTGATCCGAACGATGGCATGGACCAGTATGACGCCTATCAAATCGGAAGCATCGGTATAGCCGACGAGTCGGGAAACACGGTGCCAGCCAGCAGTAATCTATATTTCGATCAAAAAAGCGGCAAGCTGCTCGGCATGATTGAATCGAATGATATACTGCAGAAATCCGAAAAAAAACTGACGATCACCGCACAGCAGCTTATATTGTATAACTATAAAGAAATTCCGCTAAAAACGGCCCTTCAGACGGGTGCTAACATTACAACGGGGTCCCCGGACTACCCGAAAATGCACATCGAATCATTGACAAAGGAAGATGACCGGCTAATTGTCAGGTATATTGTATCCGCAACCTCTCCCGATCCCGTGCGTCTGGATCCCCATTTGATTTATGGGAGCGGTAATGGCAGCCGCGGTGAATTGACCGTACTTCCTTATGATGGAGAGGGTTTGCTAATTCAGCAAATTTTCCAAACTGCGGAAGTAAATCAAAACGAAACGGAAAGCTTCCGTCTGAGTTATCTGGATCAGACCGAAACCAAGAACGGCAAGTGGTCGTTTACTTTTAAAGGCGATGGCAAAAAAGCAAGCAAAGCAGTATATACGAAAAATCTGAACTCCGGGGAACAATTGCAGGAAATGGCCGGCATCCGGCTTGAGAAGCTTATCGTTTCGCCGCAAAAAATAACGTTGAACATCGAGGAAGATAATAGCATGGAGCAGTATAAGCATGGGGTGGTCTGGTACAACTCGGTTACACTCGCCGTCGGAGACAAAGAAATCCAAGGAGGTTTCGATCTGATCGGCAGTGATCCGAAGCGTTACCAACATGCTTATCAGTTTGAATCTTCGGTCTGGTATGAGGATTGGTCAACCGTTCCAATGAAACTGATTCTAGGGGGTGCAAGGGTGACAAAACGGGATACGACCCAAAACTGGACCCCGTTAAAACAACCGACCGAATTAAAGCAGTCTCTGGAAGTGACGGTTGATAAATTCTTGATTCATTTCACCTATTATTTGGACGGCAAGGATTTGGTGGTGGAATCCTGGTCGGATAGTCCGGGATTCGGCGGCATCAGCCAAAGCATGTTGAGCGTCAATGGAAATGAAGTTTATCCGGAGATGGTATCCAATGGCCCAAATTATACCGGCAAAAAGGTGGAGCGTTATAAAGGCGGCTCCGGATTCGAAAATATTTTATGGAATCCCGGATTTTATAACTATTATGATTCTCAGAAGAATGTGGAAGTGAAGTTGAATTAGATAGCGTAGAAATAAGCCCGGAGAACGCTCCGGGCTTATTCTTTTTTTGAGCAGGAAACGTTATTTCTTTACGTTTTTTCCACTCGTACATATTTATTTATCATGGGCTATTCAACATTCGCCCAGTTCTTGCATACATATGTAATGAATGATGTATGGAGGAGGTTTAAATCATGTCATCGAAATATCAAAGTAGAGAGATCATCACGAAAGCGATCTGCGGAAAAGGTCGTAAGTTCTCTACCGTAACACATACCGTGACTCCGCCACACAGACCGTCGAGCATACTGGGAGCGTGGATTATCAACCACCAGTACGAAGCGGTTGCAGCCGGAGACGGAATTGAAGTTATTGGTACTTACGATATCAACATCTGGTATTCCTACGACAAAAACTCGCAGACAGAAGTAGCCAAAGAGACGGTATCCTATGTTGAGAATGTGCCGCTGAGTTATCTGGATTCCAGACATCGTGCCTCAACGGTCGAGGTTACTGCGGATGCAACGCAGGAACCAAGTACCGTTGAAGCGAGCGTATCAGGAGACGGCCGTGTGGCGATTCGCGTGGAGCGGGAATTCGCTGTTGAACTGGTGGCCGAAACCAAGTTGAATGTTCTTGTCGTACCTGGCGGCGAGGACGGGGATAAAGATTTTGATTTTGGATCCGAGCTCGGCGATTACGAAGATCTGGATCCGGACCTCCTCGACGACGAACTCTAAGGGACTGTGGCTGTTTTTACCTTCCCGGCAATATTGAATACGTAGTTATGGTCTACTATATGCGGCAGGGGCGTCGTCGTCGAGGGCGGCTGCCCTCTTTTTGTTTATTTTTCGTTATACAAAATTGTTGGAGCGGCAATGGGTCAGATCGGCCAACCGGGGGAGGCTTATTGTTCATGACAGTGAATCATGTGTTGAAGGTCTATCTGGAGCGAGGCGTATTCCGGAACAGGCTGCTTCGGGCGATCGAGGGCCAGGGCGGACCTTATGGAATACTTCGTGATCCTGTTTCTTCAAACGGCGTTAAATCCGGCTCCCGAGGAGATGAAATTTGCTTTGGGACACCGGAAGCCTACTTTGGGCAAGGAGTAAGAGAATGGATCATCAACGGCAATTTGGCGGATTTTCTGGCTTTACAAGTTCCGAAAAGGCAAAAACGACTTGGTGCGGCAGGAATCCCCGCCTCATTGTCCGGCCGTAAAGAGACTGTCGGGGGAGGATTTCAAAGACGGTTTGCCGTCAGTGTCTTCCATTTGCAAGCCTTAAACGCGACGCCTATTCAGCCCGGAGGAACCGTAATGCCGCTCCACGGAAACGGGGCGGGGTCTGACCTGGACCGGGAATCCACGCTATGGAAAAGATTGGCGAGAACGGCCGTTAGAGCGTTATACGCGTTCGGCCTTGACCTGGGTGAAGTCGTCATCCATGCGGGAGAAGAGGGAAGGTTTACGGTGGAAGAAATTCATCCTTCCGTGATTTATGGAGGGAACCGCACAGCCTTGCTGGTAGCGGAGGCTATGACACGGATGCTCGGGGAGTTTGAAAAGTCCTCGCTCCAAGGACAAGGGATTGAGCAAGGTAAAGGGCGAGGAGGGGGGCAACGACCGGGGCCACAGGTTCAACGACTGGGGCCGCAACGACATGAACAAGGACTAGGAAATGGGCAAGACGCCGGCTACGGCCGGGAGCGGTTGATCGGCATGGACCCTGAATTCCTGCTCTTTGACAGCAGAACCCGGAAGGTCATCCCGGCTTCGCGGTATTTGGGCCGTCAGGGGATTGCCGGCTGCGATGTGCTGCGTTACCGGGGCCGCCGCTTGTTTCCGTTGGCCGAGCTGCGCCCCGAGCCGGGAAGCGAGCCGCGGGAATGCCTGAGCCATTTGATGCGGGCGTTTCGCTCTGCACAGGCGGCGATTCCCGACAGCGAGCTGCTTTGGCAAGCCGGGAGCATGCCGCAGCGAGGTTTTCCGCTCGGCGGGCATCTTCATTTCAGCGGCGTACCGCTCACCGCTGAGTTGCTGCGTACGCTAGATAACTATCTCGCGCTGCCGGTAGCCCTGATGGAGGATAGCGGAAGCACCCGGCGTCGTCCGTTGTATGGCTTCCTGGGTGACTTTCGGCTCCAGAGCTACGACGAGAACCTGAGCGGGTTCGAATACCGAACCCTTCCCAGTTTTCTGGTTTCCCCGATGGTGACCAAGGGAGTCGTTGCTTTGGCCCGGTTAATAACCGAGGACATGGCGGCCTTCAAGGCGCGGCCGCTGCAGGAAAATCGGGTGTTCCACGCCTTTTACGCCGGTAACAAAGAGATATTGAAACAGAAATGGGGGCGGCTGGCCGCGGATATTACCGGGGCGCCATCCTTTTCCAGATACGAAGAATATATCGCTCCATTCCTGGCGGCCGTGCGGTCCGGCCGAAGTTGGGACGAATCCGCCGACATCCGGCGGTCGTGGAAGTTGCATTCCGATTCCATATCGACGTTGTCATAAGGGATATTTACTCGTAAGCCTCCTTGCCTTTCTGTTATAATAGAGATCTATGAATGGTTATTTGGAGGTTGCACATGGCTACTTATACGCCGATGATCCAGCAATATTTGAGTGTAAAGGCCCAGGCTCAGGATGCGTTTCTCTTTTTCCGGCTGGGCGACTTTTATGAGATGTTTTTTGATGACGCCTTGTTGGCGTCAAAAGAATTGGAAATCACGCTGACCGGCCGGGAAGGCGGCGCTGCGGATAAAATTCCGATGTGCGGCGTGCCCTATCATTCGGCGGACAACTATATTCACCGGTTGATCGAGAAAGGCTACAAAGTCGCCATTTGCGAGCAGGTAGAAGACCCGGCCTCGGCCAAAGGCGTCGTCCGTCGCGAAATCGTGCGCGTGGTAACGCCCGGTACGGTGATGGAAGGCAAAACCCTTGGTGAGCGTGCGAATAATTACATATTGTGCGTGACGGAGCGGAACGGCTTGATGGCGCTGGCGACCTGCGATTTGTCGACCGGTGAACTGTACGTCACTTCGGCTCCGGCCAGTAAAGAATGGCTGCGCGACGAAGTCGGTTTGTACGATCCATCGGAAGTGATCGGGGATGAGGCTCTGCTGGATTGGATCGCGGAACAAGCCGCCCCGCTCGGCAAGACGGTCGTATATACCCCTTGGGTCAAGACGAGGGAAGAAGACAGCCGGGCGCAATTTGGAGAGGCGCAGTGGATCAGGCTGGAGAGTGAACGCAGGGACTGCATCGCTCTACTCGTCGGATACCTCGGAGAAACTCAAAAACGTTCGCTTGGACAGCTCACTAAAATTTCGTCCTACGAGCCCGAGCAGTACATGATTCTCGATCCGTTTACCCGGCGGAATCTGGAGCTAGTTGAGACCGTTAGGGAACGGTCCAAGAAGGGCACGTTATTGTGGCTCCTGGATCGCACCGAAACGTCGATGGGCGCGCGCTTGCTGCGGCGCTGGATCGATAAGCCTCTCCTGCAGCGAAGCCGGATCGAGGAGCGGTTGGAAGCGGTGGAGGCCCTGCATGGCGGGTTTATTTTACGGGAGGACCTCCGTCAGGCGCTGCTCGAAATTTATGACTTGGAGCGGCTTACGGGAAGAATTGCCTACGGCAGCGCGAACGGCCGGGATTTGATCGCCTTGAAGTCATCATTACGCCAGGTGCCTGCGATTAAGGAGCTGTGCGCCGCTTCCTCATCGAGTACGTTACGGGGAATTGCGGAAGGCATGGATGCTTGTACCGATATAGCCGATATGATCGAATCGGCGATTGCGGACGAGCCTCCGGTCTCGGTCCGGGATGGCAATGTGATCAAGTCCGGGTTCCATTCCCGGCTCGATGAGCTGCGTGAAGCCGGAAGCAACGGCAAACGCTGGATCGCGGAGCTGGAGGCTTCGGAGCGCCAGGCGACAGGCATTAAGTCACTGAAGATCGGTTACAACAAAGTGTTCGGCTATTACATCGAAGTTACGAAATCCAATTTATCCGCACTGCCGGAAGGCCGTTACGAGCGGAAGCAGACATTGGCGAATGCCGAGCGTTTCGTGACTCCTGAGCTAAAAGAGAAGGAGACGCTCATCCTGGAAGCGGAGGAGCAAATGGCCGATCTCGAATACAGGCTGTTTAACGAGCTCCGTGAACGTATTGCAAGTGATATTGAGCGGTTGCAGCGCCTTGCCGAGCGGATCGCGGAAATCGACGTGCTCCGGTCTTTGGCGGCCGTTGCTTCCGAGGGCGGGTTTGTGAAGCCGGTCCTGACGGACGGATATGATCTGGTCGTCGAACAGGGCCGCCATCCGGTGGTTGAATCCGTGATGAAGGATACCGCCTTTATTTCCAACGGCACCAAGTTGCAAAAGAATGAGGCGGGTATCCTGCTCATCACCGGTCCCAATATGGCGGGAAAAAGCACTTATATGCGGCAGGTGGCTCTGATCTCCATTCTGGCGCAGATCGGCAGCTTCGTTCCGGCCGCCAAGGCGGAGATCCCGCTGGTTGACCGCATCTTTACCCGGATTGGGGCAGCGGATGACCTGATCGGAGGCCAGAGCACCTTTATGGTGGAGATGGCCGATATTCAGGTCATGACGGAAAAGGCAACCGCCCGGAGCCTGATCATCATCGACGAGCTGGGCCGGGGCACATCGACCAGCGAAGGCATGGCGATCGCTCAGGCGGTGATTGAATATGTGCATGATCATATCGGCTGCAAGGCGCTCGTTTCGACGCATTTTCATGAACTGGCCCATTTGGAGAGCAGTTTGTCCGGGTTGAGAAACTACCGGATGGCTGTCCAGGAAAGCGGGGATAAGGTACATTTTCTCCGTAAGCTGGTCCCTGGCGCAGCCGATACGAGTTATGGCATTTATTGCGCGCGGCTTGCCGGACTTCCCGGAGGAATTATCGAACGAGCCTACGGATTGCTGCAAGGTTTTGAGCAGGCGGCTGCCGCGGTAACCGCCGGGGTTCATGGAGAAGCGGAAGCAGCACCGACCGCAAGTGCCAATGACCTCGAACTGTCGGACAAGCAGGTTGCCGGTAAGTTTGGAGCAAAAGCAGGCGAAATGAATAAAGCAACAGCCGGAGGAGATACCTCGGGCTTTACAGTTAAAGAGAATGAATCGGAGTCGTTGTTTGAGCAAGACCAGAAATTGGCTGAAGGGGAGAAACAGGAAGTAGTTCAACTTTCGATCTTTGCGGACGAGACTCCGGTTAAGAAGGCGAAATCTTCTCAGGAAGATCCGGGACTCCGGCTAATCGTCAATATGGTGAAAGAAGCGGACTTGATGAATATGACGCCGCTGGAGGCTATGCAGCTAATTAATGACCTGAAGCAAAAGGCAAAGAGCTTATAATTCGTATGGTGTTGTTGCCGATTCGCTGAACGAGATATAAGGGAGTTTATGGGCGCTATTTGCGTGATTTTCAACGAAATAGTAAAAATAAAGGATTTTAAGGGGCTTATTTTTCTGATCGGGCGCTCAATAGTCGATTTTAAAGCGTTATGAAGACAAATAAGGCCCCAAAAGGATCTTAATTTTGAACTCGGATCTGAATTTGGAGAAATAAGGCCCAAATAGTCCATTATTATACCGGGTTAGTAACTCAACTAATTGATTTCGGTACGAGTCGTTAATCATCTCGGATTATCGTTTGCAATTTATGACAATTGCTTTCAAATCACCGAGCAGGTGAGCAGGGAGGGAATCATCGTGGCAAAAATAACAGTACTGGACGAGCATATTGCCAACCAGATTGCGGCGGGTGAAGTGGTGGAGCGGCCCGCTTCCGTGGTTAAGGAGCTTGTGGAAAACGCGGTTGATGCCGGGGCGACGAAAATCGAGGTGCTGGTGGAGGAAGGCGGACTGGAATTGATCCGGGTAACCGACAACGGTTCGGGGATCGAGCCCGAAGACTGCGAAACTGCTTTTTACCGCCATGCTACGAGTAAAATCGTATCCGGACGCGATCTGTTTCAGATCCGCAGCCTCGGATTCCGCGGCGAGGCCTTGCCGAGTATTTCGGCCGTCGCCAAGGTCCGGCTGGTGTCGTCCAGCGATGATACCGGACTTGGCCGGGTAGTTGCGATTGAAGGCGGCACTCTGAAAGAGAATGAGGAAACAGCCGCACCTCAGGGGACGGACATTACGGTAAAAGAATTATTTTACAATACGCCGGCAAGGCTGAAGTATATGAAAACGATCCAGACCGAGCTCGGACATATTTCCGATGTGATGTATCGCCAGGCGCTGGCGCATCCGGAGATCGCCTTCAGCCTTAAGCATAATGGCAATTCGCTGCTGCAAAGCCAGGGGGGCGGCAATCTGCTGCAGGTTATCGCTTCGATCTACGGGATCAATACCTCCAAAGGGATGATTCCAATCTCGGCCGAAAACCTGGACTACAAAATTTCCGGTTACATCGGGCTGCCTGAGATGACGCGTTCCAATCGCGGAGGTATGTCCACGATGGTAAACGGCAGATTTATCCGCAACCAGGGGCTGCAGCAGGCGATTCTTCGGGCCTATCATACGCTTTTGCCGATCAATCGATATCCTTTGGTCGTGTTGTCGCTGGACATGCATCCTTCTTTGGTCGACGTCAATGTGCATCCGGCGAAGCTGGAGGTGCGGTTCAGCAAGGAAACCGAGTTGAACGCCTTCGTTGAGACTAGTTTAAGGTCGGTACTGTCCGAGCAGGTGCTCATTCCGCAGGTCGTCAAGCAGCAGCTCGGGAAGTCGGGTTCCGGATCCTTGATCCAGGAACAGTTTCACTTCCCGGCTGCCCGGCTTGAGGCTGCGCCTACGAGCGCGGCGCCTAGCATGAGCGCGTCCGGCCCGGCTGCGCCGGCCAGCGGAAGCGGCGGGCGCCCGGGAGCCGCTTCGGCGGCTGCCCCAGGCAGCGCTGCTAGCGCGCCCTCCGGCGCAGCCCACGGCAGCGCCAGCGCCTACGGCGGCGCACCGGCGGCGCGCACCGACGGCAGCGGCTTCGCGCTGCGCGAGCAGGCCGCGCCAGGCGCAGCCTACGGCGCCGGCCCGGCCGCGGGCGCCTATGCGCCTTCGGCTCAGCCGCCGCGCCAATCGCAGGCGCCGGGCCAGCCCGGCCGTGCGCAGCAAGGCGGCTACGCCGCTGCGCCGCAGCCCGTGCCTCCGGCTGCGCAGGAGGCGCTCTATGGCGCGCCCGGCAAGGCGCCGGAGCTGCCGGCCTTTCCTGAGCTGTCCCTGATCGGACAGCATCACGGCACTTACCTGATCGCCCAAAATGAGAACGGGTTGTATCTGATCGATCAACACGCCGCTCATGAGCGGGTGAATTATGAATATTATTACGAGAAATTCGGCAATCCGGCGGATGCTTCCCAGGAACTGCTGCTGCCGATCACTCTGGAATTTACGCCGGGCGAGAGCGAGAAGCTCAAAGAGCGGTTGTCCTGGTTTGAACGGGCGGGGGTCATTCTGGAGCATTTCGGAGGCGGAACCTTCCGAGTCGTGTCCTGCCCTTATTGGTTTCCGCAAGGAGACGAAGCGGCCGTGATCCAGGAGATGGCCGAATGGGTGCTTAGCGAGCGGGCGATCGATTTGGCCAAGCTGCGCGAGAAATCGTCGATCCTCGTCTCCTGTAAAGCTTCGATTAAGGCAAACCAGAAGCTGACCAAGGAAGAAGCAGACACCCTGCTTCAGCGACTAGGCGCATGCAAGCAGCCATATACCTGTCCGCACGGCCGGCCGATCGTCATTTCTTTTTCCAATTACGATTTGGAGAAACTGTTTAAACGGGTTATGTGAACGGAGGAAATTGCTAAGTGATTATTACAACGGGGGACCACGCCGTTCAGGAAGCCGTACGTAGAGCGTCGGCCCTCTCCAAAGAGGCGGGGGTAAAATACGTCCCAAGAAACCGCACATCGCTTCCCAAGCTGTCGGCGCAACATGGAGGTACGGACATTCTGGTCATTCTGGAAGGCGGAGCAAGGCTCTACCGACCGGATGGAGAAGCGATGCTGTTTCATCCCAGCATGGCGTTTGTCCGGGCCAAGCGGCTGATTAAAAAAGGTGAGAGCGATCCGATGCTTGAAGCCGCCCGGGTTCAGCCGGGCGATTCCATCATCGACTGCACGGCGGGTCTCGGCTCGGATGCGGCGGTCTTCGCCTTGGGCGCAGGCCCGGAAGGCCGCGTTCTGGCCCTGGAAGATTCGCTTTCACTATGGAGTTTGATGCGGGAAGGTTTTGCTTACTATGTATCTGGGGTAAAAGAGTTTGACGAGGCTTTGCGCCGGATCACCGTGAAGCGTGCGGAGCATCTGGAGTTGCTGCGCGGACTGCCCGACAAGAGCGCGGATGTCGTATACTTCGACCCGATGTTCCGCGATCCGATTCAGGAGTCGTCCGCCATCTCTCCGCTTCGTTCTTATGCGAACAACAATCAGCTTGACCCCGAAGCGATTGCGGAAGCTTGCCGGGTAGCGCGAAAGACGGTGGTGCTGAAAGAAAAAAAAGGGAGCGGAGAATTCGAACGGCTCGGATTTACGACGCAGTCCCGTTCCCATACCAAAATAGTGTACGGAGTGATTTCGCTTGACCAATAATGCAAAACCGAAACTGCTGGTGCTCCTCGGCCCAACCGCCGTCGGCAAAACCAGTCTGAGCATCGAGATCGCCAAGAAGTTTTCCTGCGAAATCATTTCCGGAGATTCCATGCAGGTATACCGGGGGATGGATATCGGAACCGCCAAAATCACGCCGGAGGAGATGGACGGGGTTCCGCATCATTTGATAGATGTTTTGGAGCCGGATGAGCCGTTTTCTGTGGCCCGTTTTCAGGAATGGTGCCGTGAGCTTATCCCCGAAATTCACGGGAAAGGCAAACTGCCTTTTATTGTGGGCGGAACGGGGCTTTATATTGAATCCGTGTGTTATGAATTCCAATTTACCGAAGCGGGCGCGGATGAAGAATTTCGGGCCGAGCAGCAGCGGATTGCCGATCAAGAGGGAGCGGAGGTGCTGCATGCCAAACTGGCCGAAATTGATCCTAAGTCAGCGAATCGGCTGCATCCCAACGATGTCCGCAGAGTGATCCGGGCGTTGGAGGTATTTCACTTGACCGGAGAAACATTATCTTCCAGTCTGGAGCGGCAAAACAAGCAGTCGCCGTACGATCTTTGCTTCATCGGTTTGACAATGGACCGTCAAATGCTTTATAACCGTATTGAACAGCGTATCGACGGGATGATTGCCGCCGGTCTGATCGGCGAGGTTCAGCGACTGCTGGACCGCGGCTTCTCCAGGGATCTCGTGTCCATGCAGGGACTCGGGTACAAAGAGATCGCGGAGCATCTGGTAGATGGCTTACCGCTGGAGCTCGCGGTGGAGAAGCTGAAGCGAGATACCCGAAGATTCGCCAAGCGGCAGCTTTCCTGGTTCCGCCACATGAATGACATCTCCTGGGTCGATGTGGGCGACGGCAGAAATTTCTCCGCGAATTTCGAAGCCGTACGTGCTATAATAGCAGGAAAGTTTCCAACTGATCTTGAATATAATTCTAAACACTAATTGATTCCTATTGGGGGTACGGCAAATGAACAAGTCCATTAACATCCAAGATACATTCCTGAATCAAATGCGCAAAGAGAGCATCCCTGTCACCGTATTTTTGACGAACGGTTTTCAGATCAGAGGAACGATTAAGGCTTTTGACAACTACATTATCGTAATCGACAGCGACGGACGCCAGCAAATGGTGTACAAGCACGCCATCTCCACATTCCAGCCGCAGCGCAATGTTTCGCTGATGCAGGAGTCCCAGAACGAAGGTTAATCCGAATATTGAAACTTTTTTAAAATCAGTACGTTTAATGGTATAGGAAAAGGAGCGGAGCAACCTGATAAGAGGTTGTTCTTTTCTTTCCGGGCTAAATTGGGTATTGGACCAGTAGAATCCACACACAAACATGATGAAACTGGTATGAAGGGAGTCAGAAGAATCTATGCCTACCAAAAGACCATCCAGACTGGAAAGGAACAGTAAGCCGACTCGCAAACCGAATGCGCCGAAAGGACCTAAAAAGAAAAGGCTGACGGCAAAACGGGTGCTGTGGACTTCATTTTTCACAATTGCATTTGCTATATTTTGCGGGATTGCGGGATACATGTACATCACCGTAAGCGGCGAAAAAATATTGAACGAGAACAGGGACAAGCTGTTCATTTATGAAACGTCCAAGGTCTATGACCGGACCGGCAAGCTGATGGGCGAATTGTCCGTGGACCGGAGCGAACCGGTGGAAGAGGACCAGATTCCGAAACTGGTCAAGGAAGCTTTTATCGCAACCGAGGACCGGAGATTCAACGAGCATAACGGGGTCGATCTGTGGTCGATCGGCCGGGCGGCGGTGAAGGACATCATGGCGCGTTCCCTGGTGGAGGGCGGCAGTACGATCACCCAGCAGCTGGCCAAGAATATGTTCCTCGATTTTGACAAGACGTTCTTCCGTAAAGCGACCGAAATGTCGATCGCAATGGCGTTGGAGCGCCACAACACGAAGGATGAGATTATTACGCTATACCTGAACCGGATCTTCTTCGGTCAGAAGGCGTATGGCATTAAAGCGGCATCCCAGCGTTATTTTGGAAAAAGCGATCTGAACGAGTTGGATCTGTGGGAAGTCGCAACCTTGGCGGCAATTCCGAAAGGACCGTCCAAGTACAATCCGGTTGCGAATCCGGATCTGTCGAAGCAGCGGCGTTCCGTCGTGTTAGATCTGATGTTCCAAGAGGGGTACATTACCGCTGAGGAACGGGATGAAGCGAAGGCGGTGGATTACGATTATGTGCCACCGACCAAGAATGACAGCTATCAGGCGTTTAAGGATTATGTAATCAAAGAAGCCGAGGAAAAGTTCGGGCTTTCGGAAGACCAACTGAACCGTGGCGGCTACAAAATTTATACGACGATGGATGCTCAGGCACAAAAAGCTGTAGAAAAGGCGTTCGCCAACGACGACTTTTTCGAGAAGAGCAAGGATGACCAGCAGGTTCAGGCTTCGATCGTCATCCAGAACCATGAAAATGGCAGTCTGGTAGCTTTGCTTGGCGGGCGTGATTACGAACGCAAAGGCTTCAGCCGACTGAACAGCCGCCGGCAGCCGGGTTCGGCTTTCAAGCCGATCGTATCCTATGCACCGGCACTAGATACCGACAAGTTTGATATTAATTCACCGTTAAGCAATGAGAAGCAGTGCTTCGGGGATTACTGTCCGCGTAACTTGCACGGCTACTCTAAAACCATTGACATGACCACGGCGCTAACAAAATCGGAGAATATTCCTGCCGTTTGGTTGCTAAATGAGGTTGGCGTTGGAACCGGTGTGAAATATGCGCAGAACATGGGCATTAAGATGGACAAAGACGACCGGAACCTGGCCATCGCGCTGGGGGGCTTGACCCACGGCACGAATACTTTGGAAATGGCTGGCGCGTTTAGCGTCTTCGCCAATGGCGGTGAATACAACCAGCCATACACTATTAAAATGATTAAGGATCATGACGGCGTAGAGAAATACAAGTACAATGCGCCGAAGCCAAAACGGGTGCTCAGCGAGCAAACCGCGTACTACATGACCCAAATGATGCAAAATGTCGTCAATGACGGGACGGGGAAACGCGCGAAGCTGAATCGTCCGGTTGCGGGCAAGACAGGAACTACGCAGCATGGTATTAAAGGGTTGAACAGCAGCAAGAACCGGGATGTTTGGTTCGTAGGTTACACCCCGGAATGGACCGCATCCATCTGGATGGGCTACGATAAACCGGATAAGAACCATCTGCTGAACGGCAGCAGCGGTCAGGCCGCGGCCTTGTTCTCAGCCGTCATGACCGAAGCGCTTCAAGGCGTACCGGTGAAGGACTTCCCGGTTCCGGGTAATTTACAGGCTCCGGAACCTCCGGAACAAGAAGTGGCGGAAACTCCAACCGGGCTCTCTGCTTCTTATAATCAGGACTCGGGAGTCGTTACTCTGAACTGGACGGGTGTAACTACAGAAGGGGCAATTTACAAGGTTTACCGGAAGGAAGCCTCTGAAGCGGACTTCTCCCACTATATGGATTCGCCTGCAACAACGGCTGAGGATATCAGCGTTGCAGTCGGAACTGGTTATGAGTACTATGTTACGGCATACGATGCGGTGAATGATGTTGAGAGCGAACCTTCGAACGTTGCTCAGGTGATGCTTGTGGCGGATGATCCTCCGATGGATGAGGTTGATCCGGATGAGAACGGCAATGGCGACTGGATCGGCGATCCTGGTAACGGCAGCGGTAATTCCGGTCAGGAAGGCGGCCAGGGCACAAATCCGCCGGGCAATAACGGAAACGGGCAAGGGAATGGCAACGGCCAAGGAAACGGCCACGGTCAAGGCAACGGTAATGGCCAAGGCAATGGCAATGGAGCTGGTAATGGCTCCGGTAACAGCGGAGGCACCGGAACCGATCCGGGCACCGGAGGAGATACGGGGGGAACCCCGCCTTCCGGAGGCGAATCCGGAGGCGATTCAGAGACCGGGTTACCGGTGGATGACGGAAGCGGAACACCGACCGACGGCACGATTGCCGACCCGACGGGAACCGGCGGCTTGAATTCCGGAGGCTAAACAATTTCGGTTATACAAGGGGTGCCCTCAAGCAATTGATTGCTTGGGGGCACTTTTTTTATTTTTTTGACGGATCCGGCTTGGAGAATCAACGTTCCATTTCGATGACATTTGATGACAAGTTTATATAATATTAAAATTTCGTTTTTGAGACTGACTTTTAAATGTGATAAGCTGAAAGTACATTGTGTTGAAAGGGATCAGTCTTATGAAACGAAAATTCGGAGACCGTGCGAATTGGCGCCGCGTGACGCAGCGTCAGTTCAAATCCAAGTACGTGGATAGCGACATATTCAGAGGTTATGTGACATCGTATAGTATTCAAGCTTTACGAGATCCGCTCTGGAAAACTTATGGAGGGAATACATTCCGTATTGCCGACAAAGGATTTACCTGGTTGCAGTACTATCCAAAAGGAGAGCACTATGTGGTAACCGCCATGTTTGACGACAAGGGAGACATTGTCGAGTGGTATATCGATGTGTGCAAAACCCAGGGAGTGACGGACCAAGGTGTCCCTTGGTTTGATGATTTGTACCTGGACATTGTCGTGCTGAAGAACGGCGAAGTATTCCTGTTGGACGAGGACGAGTTGGATGACGCGCTCTCACGCGGTCATATCACCGTCCGGGATTATGACATGGCCACGGAAACGGCGAGGGAAGTTATGCGAAGTATCCGTGAGCAGCATTTTCCTTATTTTACGATGTCTCTAGACCATTACCGTAACGGGTTTGTGCTTAAGGATGCTCAGCGTCAGGGAGGGGAGCATGGTACGGAGTAGAAGAAACGGATCATATGCGGTTGGAACACGGCAGCGAAAGCCCCGTCGCCTGTGGATTTGGATATTGGCCTGTATTCTGGCTGCGGGGATCAGTTGGTTGCTTTATGTGCTGGCCCAAATTGGCAGCATCGATAGCAATCCGGCTGCGTCTAGGGAATATGCACAGCCGGCAGATGTCGGGATCGTACTTGGCGCTTCAATGTGGGGAGACCAGCCCAGCCCCGGGCTCCAGGAAAGACTGGAGCTTGCTCTACAGGATTATAAGGAGGGGAAGTTCCGCCTCTTTATTTTGTCAGGTGGATTGGACCGGGCCGATTACCGGTTTACCGAAGCAGAGGGCATGGCCAATTATCTGGAATCCAAGGGTGTGCCGCGTTCGGCCATGCTGCTGGAGAACAACGCTACAAGTACCTATGAGAATTTAAAATTCAGTCAGGAGATCATGAAAGAAAAGGGACTGAAATCGGTCATTATCATTACCCATACTTATCATGGCAATCGGGCATATGAAATCGCCAAAGCTTTAGGCTACGACAACCCGGGACTGTCAGTGACGAAGACCCGGGTCATAAAGCCGATGCAGGCCACGGTTCGCGAAGTTCTGGCCTATACCAAGTGGAAACTCGACCATATCGCCATCGCTTTTGGCTGGAAATGAGAAAACTTCTAATAACGGAGCGGGAGAGAGAATACATTTTAAAAGAAGTTTAAGCCCTCCCGGCAACATACAGGTTCAAAAGTCGTTTCTTTGAAACTTCACAGCACTTTTGAACAACTCCATAAAGAGGTGATTCATAGATGTCAGGGCCTGTCATGGCTAGAAGCGGATCTTCCGAGGAGAGACCTTCCAGACAGATCAATGTCATTCTCCGCAACACCGAGCCCCCGGTCGTTTCGCAAAGCGTTCCGGATGTCGAATCTACGGCAGGAGCCAAGAGCATCCCTCAGCAAGGCTTGTTCGCGGATTTGCAAAAGGAAATGGACGGTCTGGTCGGACTCGATCATATCAAAGAGCTGATGTTTGAGATTTTTGCTCTGCTGCAAATAGCGGCGATGCGTTCCGAGGCTGGACTGTTGTCCGGAACCCAAGTCTATCATATGGTGTTCAAAGGAAATCCGGGAACCGGCAAGACGACCGTTGCCCGAATTGTCGCCAAGATGTTTCAGAGAATGGGCGTATTAAGCAAAGGACATTTGATTGAAGTGGAACGGGCCGACTTGGTCGGAGAGTACATCGGTCATACCGCGCAGAAGACACGTGACCTGGTTAAGAAGGCGCTCGGCGGCATTCTTTTCATAGATGAGGCATACAGTCTGGCGCGGGGCGGAGAAAAGGACTTCGGCAAGGAAGCGATCGATACGCTGGTAAAGGCGATGGAAGATCAGAAGAATCAGTTCATTCTAATTTTAGCGGGCTATTCCGATGAGATGGAATATTTTCTTGCTACCAATCCGGGATTGCCTTCACGGTTTCCGATTCAGATGGATTTTCCGGACTATAGCATCGACCAGCTCATTCAGATTGCTGAAGGAATGGTGAAGGAACGCGATTATATTCTGATGCCACAGGCGATACTCAAATTAAAGCAGCATTTGCTGCGGGAAAAATGCGAAAGCGAGCATCTGTTCAGCAACGCGAGGCATGTACGCAATATTATTGAGCGTTCCGTCCGCCAGCAGGCGGTCCGTCTGTTGAATCAATATAGCGGGGGATCGCCGGGAAAGCTGGAACTGATGACCATCCGAACCGAGGATTTGAAGCTGGATAAGAAATAAGGAGTCGTGAACCATTGTCAAAATCGCCGTACGAAACCAAGACGATATTACCCGACAAGGCAGTGCTGGTTAGTCTGATTACTACGGAAGCCAAGCAAAGCGGGCTTCATCCTGAATACTCGCTGGACGAATTGGTGCAGCTTGCGGAAACCGCTGGCGTGGAGGTAGCGGACCGGATGACGCAGAATCGGGAAAACCGGGATCCGCGTTATTTGATCGGTAAAGGAAAAGTGTTTGAGCTAAAGGAACTCATGGAGCGGCATGGAGCCAATACGGCTATTTTTGATCAGGAATTGTCAGGGGCGCAGGTTCGAAATCTCGAAGAGATGCTGGATGCGAAAATCATTGACCGCACCCAGCTCATCCTCGATATTTTTGCCCAGCGGGCCAAAACGCGGGAAGGGATTATTCAGGTGGAGCTGGCACAGCTCACCTACTTGCTGCCGCGCTTGGCCGGGCATGGCAAAAACCTGTCCCGGCTCGGAGGCGGTATCGGGACGCGGGGGCCGGGCGAGAGCAAGTTGGAAACCGACCGCCGCCATATCCGCCGGCGGATCGGCGAATTGAAGCGCCAGCTTGAAGAGGTAACCCGGCACCGCAAGCTGCACCGCTCGCGCCGCCAGGAAACCGGCGTGGTTCAGCTCGCGCTCGTGGGCTATACGAACGCCGGGAAATCCACGCTGCTGAAGGCGCTCACCGAGGCCGACGTGCTGGTGGAGAACCGGCTGTTTGCCACGCTGGACCCGACTACCCGAATCATGGAGCTCCCTGGCGGCAAAGAGGTTGTATTGACCGATACGGTCGGTTTTATCCAAAACCTGCCCCATGATCTGGTCGCCTCCTTCCGTGCAACGCTTGAAGAGGCGAATGAAGCTGACCTGATTCTTCATGTGGTGGATGCTTCTTCACCCATGCGCAAGGAGCAGATGGAGGTTGTGGAACGGATCCTGGATGACCTGGGAGCCGGAGGGAAGCCACAGCTCGTGTTGTACAACAAAATCGACTTATGTGATCCCGAACAGCTCGAGATGCTGCCTTCCGTAAAAGGCTCGATGAAGATCAGCGCGTTCGATGAAGACGATTTGGAGCGCATCCGGCAGGCGGTTCAACAGGAGTTGTCGGGCGGGATGCGAACGTTCCGGATTCCGGCCGATCGCGGCGATTTGACGCCTTTCCTATACCGGATCGGCGACGTTGTAGGGCAGCAGTACGATGAGGACAATATTATTTATTCGGTGGACGTGAATCAGGGGGATTTTGAGAAGTATGGATACATGCTGGCTCCTTTTTCGATTCCGGGTCACGAGAACCCGTTGAATCCATAAGGGACGAAGCGATTTATAAGCTGGATAGACACTCTAAAAGTTGAACTATAAGAGTCACTAGATAAACGCAGAATTGAGTTGCTGCAGGGGAGAGGTAAGGACAAAATGGCGGTTTTTTCAGAAGAAATTGTTGAGTGGATGGAGCAAGCGGAGCAGCAGGTTGGAGATCAGTTTCGTGCAATTGACCGGATTGTCGATCGTAACCAATGGAAAGTGATCGAAGCGTTTCAGAAGTATCAGGTAAGCGACTTTCATTTTGCGGGTTCTACGGGTTATGCATACAATGATCGCGGACGCGAAGTGCTCGACCTTGTGTACGCCGAAGTATTCGGCGCCGAGGCGGCGCTGGTGCGTCCGCATTTTGCGTCGGGTACGCATACGATTGCAACGGCGCTATTCGGAGTGCTGCGCCCGGGTGACGGATTGCTGTATATTACAGGACGGCCTTACGATACGTTACATAAAGTGATCGGCAAGCCGGGAGACGGTACCGGTTCACTGCAGGATTTCGGCATACACTATGACGAAGCGGCTTTGTTGGAAGGCGGCTCGGTAGATTGGGATACCGTAGCTTCCAAAATAACGGAAAAGACCAAGGTGATCGGAATCCAGCGTTCTCGCGGTTATGACTGGAGAGATTCCTTTACGGTAGAACAAATCGGTGACATGGTCGCCAGGGTGAAGGCGTTGAATCCGGATTGTATCGTGTTCGTCGACAACTGCTACGGAGAGTTCACCGAAGAACAAGAACCTACTCAAGTAGGAGTTGACCTCCTTGCAGGTTCACTTATCAAAAATCCCGGCGGCGGACTGGCCGAAACGGGAGGATATATTTGCGGCCGGGCGGAACTGGTCGAACTGGCGTCGTATCGTTTGACGGCTCCGGGAATCGGGGGAGAGGTCGGCGCGATGCTGGGTACGACACGCGGGATTTATCAAGGGCTGTTCCTGGCTCCAACGACGGTGGGACAAGCGGTCAAAGGAAGCGTCCTGGCGGCGGCTGTGTTTGAGCGCGCCGGGTTTGAGAGCCGCCCGCGCTGGGATGCCAAGCGGACGGATTTGATCCAAGCGATTGCGTTCAGCGGGCCTGAACAGCTCATCGCCTTCGTGCAAGGCATTCAGCGAGCGGCCGCCGTGGACGGCCATGTGGTGCCTGAAGCTTGGGACATGCCTGGGTACGAGCACCCCGTTATTATGGCAGCGGGCACTTTCATCCAAGGCGGAAGTCTGGAGCTGTCGGCGGATGCACCGGTCCGGGAGCCATTTATCGCTTACATGCAGGGCGGTTTAACCTACTCCCACGTTAAATTTGGCGTTCTGACAGCCTTGCAGACGATGAAAGATCGTAATCTTCTTTAATTTAACGGCTTTATCTTCTCTTCCTTGTAAGTTATCCTGACATTCTTGTTGACATGTCAGGTTAGTTGACATAGAATAGAAACATGATTATTTAACTGGAAGGTTGAGAGCGATGAGTGACGATATTCGCAGAAATATGGCCTTGTTTCCGATTGGTATCGTAATGAAGCTTACGGATTTAACGGCTAGGCAAATTCGTTATTATGAACAGCATCAACTGATCGTGCCGGCTCGCACTTCGGGCAACCAGCGGTTATTTTCCTTTAATGATGTCGAGCGCTTGCTTGAGATCAAGGGTTTGATCGACAAGGGCGTTAATATTGCCGGGATCAAGCAGGTCATGGACCCGATGGCAAAGGATTCGCAGGAAGCCACGGTCATGACGAAAGACACCGAAGAGAAACGCAAAGAAATGACGGATTCACAGCTTTACCGCATGCTTAAGCAGCAGCTGGTTACCGGGCAAAAGCCGGGTCATGTTTCTCTGATTCAGGGAGAATTGTCCCGCTTTTTCAAAATATAAACGTTGGGAGAGGTTATATTGAGTTATTCAAAAGAAGACATTTTACGCATTGCCAAAGAAGAAAATGTTCGCTTTATCCGATTGCAGTTTACAGACTTGCTCGGGACGATCAAGAACGTGGAAATTCCCGTCAGTCAATTGGAAAAAGCGCTTGATAACAAAATGATGTTCGACGGTTCCTCGATCGAAGGATACGTTCGTATCGAAGAATCCGACATGTATCTTTTCCCTGACCTGGATACCTGGGTAATCTTCCCTTGGGTTACGGAAGACCGCGTTGCCCGCTTGATTTGCGATATTTATATGCCTGACGGCACACCGTTCGAAGGCGATCCGCGTTATATTTTGAAGAGAGCTTTGAAAGAAGCGGAAGAGCTTGGATTCACATCCATGAATGTAGGTCCCGAACCGGAATTCTTCCTTTTCAAAACCGATGAAAAAGGCAATCCGACCATGGAGTTGAATGACCAGGGTGGTTATTTCGACCTTTCGCCTACGGATCTTGGAGAAAACTGCCGCCGCGAAATCGTTTTGACGCTGGAAGAGATGGGATTTTCCATTGAAGCCTCCCACCATGAAGTAGCGCCTGGTCAGCATGAAATTGATTTTAAGTATGCAAATGCAATCAAAGCAGCCGACCAAATTCAAACTTTTAAACTTGTCGTTAAAACGATTGCCCGTCAGCATGGTTTGCATGCGACATTCATGCCTAAACCGTTGTATGGTGTCAGCGGATCGGGAATGCACTGTAACCAATCCTTGTTCAGAGACAAGACTAACGCCTTCGTGGATGAGAGTGATCCGCTTGGTTTGAGCAAAGAAGCTCGCCATTACATGGCAGGGATTCTGAAGCACGCAAGAGCCTTTACTGCGGTAACAAACCCGACCGTAAATTCTTACAAACGTCTGGTTCCAGGTTACGAAGCTCCTTGTTACGTCGCTTGGTCTTCCAGTAACCGCAGTCCGATGATCCGTATTCCAGCTTCCCGCGGTCTTAGCACACGTATCGAAGCCCGGAATCCGGACCCTGCAGCCAATCCTTATCTTGCCTTGGCTGTTATGCTTAAAGCAGGCCTCGACGGCATTAAGAACGAATTGCCGCTCGCAAAACCGATTGACCGCAATATCTACGTGATGTCTGATGAGGAACGCGTGGAAGAAGGCATCCCAAGTTTGCCTGCCAACCTGAAGGAAGCCCTCGATGAGCTGATCCGCAATGAAGTCATTTGCGAAGCTCTAGGTGACCATGCTTTGACTCACTTCTTCGAATTGAAAGAAATCGAGTGGGACATGTTCCGCACGCAAGTTCACCAATGGGAACGCGACCAATATATGACGCTTTATTAATAGAGGAATCCCTTGCGCCGTAAGGCGTGGGGGGTTTCTTTGTTTGGGGGCGTTTTAAAAGGATGGGGTGATGACTAGTGATTGCCCCCATAATGCCCCTCTATTTCAGAAGAAGGACTTAAAATGTTTTTTGTATACTCCTCAAATCTCTCGATGTTCCGTTCCTCAATTTTTATAGAGATGTGAGAGTAAACGTCCGAGGTGATTTGGATGCTACCATGACCTAGCTGCTCCTGAACATATCTCATGTCAGCTCCAGCTTCGAGTAACAGGACAGCGCAGGTATGGCGGAGAGAGTGGATAGGAAGCTTTGGCAGACTTGCTCGTTTACAAATACGTTCAAAGGCATTAAACAGGCTGGACTTTGGCATGAAGTTTCCGTCTTCGCGGCAAAGGACCAAGTTCAGGTCGTGCCGATAAAGATCGGGAAGGTTGAGCTTGTTCTGGTTCTGCCAATTTGCATGAAACTTCAAATCATTTATCAGCGACTGGCTAATTCGAATTGTACGGGTAGACCGGTATGTCTTCGTATTTCCGAATAGCTCGGAATTGTCTTTGGCTGTGAAGTCGAGAGTCTCGCCAATTCGGATCGTCCGCTTTTTTAAGTCAATGTCGGTCCATTTTAGCGCTGCTGCTTCGCCTTTTCTAATTCCCGTTTCGATCATAACTATAAAAAACATCCAATAGATATAGCCATACTTGTGTGAAGCTTGCAAGAAAGCAGGAATGGCACTATACGCAATAAATTTGATTTCGTTCCGGCTATCCTCGCCTTTGATTTCTACACCAATACAAGGATTATTCTGTATCTTCAGAAGTGTGACAGCTTTTTTCATGGCGTTCGTCATCGTGGTATGGATGATCTCAACGGTTCGCTTACTCAACGCGCCTGATAGGTGGTTCAGAAACTTCTGGTACATCTCCGGGTTTAACTCGCTGAGCATTAGATTCTTAAAATATGACTTAATGTGGTTGTTGACGTTGTTTTCGTGCAGTATAATTGTGTTTTTTGAACGGTGCCGCGCTTATACTCATTCAGCCAAACGTCCAGATAGTCAGCCAGGCGCTGATCTTCGCTTAGACCATACCTTGCTAAGCTTTCGCAAAAATTCCGCAGCAGCCATCTCCGCCTCTGGCTTTGTCCGAAAACCACGTTCAGACTTCTCTCTAGGCTTTTTTGTAAAATGGTCTTTGTACTTAAGACGGTATTTCCATCCGGTAGAGTGTTTTTTGTAATTAGCCATAATTCCCTCCTTAGTAAGAACATACGTTCTGTTACTTGGGTATGTGAAAACGCCTTGCGGCGGTGAAAGCGCAAGTAAAAGTTAGTAAAGATGGTGTAGTTCTTTTGGGATACCACAACGCATCTGCAATCCTAATATGTAAGAGAAAAAGTCAGAAACGTAAAGTTAGAACTTTACGTTTCTCTCCGCTTTGGGACCATCCAAGTCTACCGCTCTTTTCCTATTAATTATTCACAAGACTTTCACAGCTTTTATCTTTACAATAATATGGTTGTAGTGTTATTTTTTAATAGAAATTATACTAAAATATGGAGGGGATGTTTTTATGAGGAAGCACAAGTTATTTATTTCACTAAGTTTGGCGCTTATTTTTATGATGAGCACAGTAATGGGGGCGTCAGCTGAAAGTATTGATACCTCAGCAAAAGTAATTGGTAATAATGAGAATAACATCACTTATTCTGGAATAATTGAACTAGAAAGAAGCGACTTTGATAAGATATTTGAAAGTGATGGACCTGTATATTTAGGGGATGGGTTATGGGCTGAAGAATTAACATATGAGGAAATGGCTCAACAAATAGCTAAAAATAGAAACGTATCTGAAAAATATGTTAGGAGCTTATTAAGCGAAAGATCTTCTGAGCCAAATTACTATTATACACACTTCTATCAACAGTTTGAGGTTGGTGATACTGGTTGGTTCCCGCAAATAGACTTTTATATTAAATGTGAAGGAATATATAGGGACTTCATCAAAGTTGAAGATCTTAATCTCATTAGATCATATAATTATATATCCAAACAATTTACCGGAAAGTTGCAGGCAAAGGTCGAAGATGTCAAAAGTATTTATTGGGTCATAAATGGTGATTTTTATAATAATGGCACTACAAAACAATCATTTAGTGGAGGAGTTTCAGCAAGTGATTATGCCACGTTGAGTTTCTCTATTGAAAGTCAAAACAACCATTTTGGATATGTATATAAAACTGGTAATTTAAGAAATAGATAAAATGAAATAATCAACTATAGGATGGTAGTCGTGAAAAATAAATTACTAACATGTATCGTAGGAATTTTAACAGGTTTTTTTGTTCTGTTCATTCCTAATTATGTCGCCGAAACCATGTATGATTCTCCTTATGAAGGCGCTTTTTATATAACGTATTTTATTATAAAATGCTTATTTTTATTGTTAGGAGTATCGATAATATCATATGGTATCTGTTTCATTATAAATAAACGTGATTAGAGATAATCGCTGCTGGCTAAGGAGAAAAGTATAAATTAAAAAAGCCCACGGAACCTATAGTTTCGTGGGCTTAAATCCGTAGTTTAACCGTTGTATAAATATTTTACAATTTAATCAAGCCAACCATAGGTATTATGTAACTTTTGAAAATGATGTGGTGGCGGTCACTAAGGCCAAGGGAGCCGAGAAGGCCGAAAAATGTGCAATATTCCCTTGCCCATATCAAATTAAAAGAGGTAATTCACAACCTTCCTCCATAGCCGTCCCTTATGGGAAGGCATTTTTAATGATGTATAGCCGAAAGTCATAACATATATTACTTTCATTTAACCGAATACTCCACATCTAGTTGTACGCGAAGTTGACATTCAAGCGTACCGCTCATACCCTCCCCCTGGGCAACCGTGATCCCAGCGGCTCAAGGTGTGGATCGGGAAGGCTGCCGCTGCCTTAGTAAATGGGTGTACATAAAATAAGGAGTTGATTGGATGGATTTGAGGAGGATTTACAAAGGATTCTTCGTATTTGGCTGCATTCATTCGGCATCAGCGCTAATCCTGGCGCTATGTAATTACTATCTTCCAGCGGCTATATTGGTGGTAACTGGCGCGTGTTTAGTATGGTCGGCAGTGTCGTACAGAAAATGTTACATTGAGTCACTAAAACTGTCTCGATAGGAGCTGGTGCTTATGGGGTTGGAACACGAGTTGCTTAATCAAATGCCTTGGTATCATAAACTCTGGTTTATTCCTGTTGATGTTGTCATTGTTTACTGTGTAATTGAAGTGTGGAATTATTCGAAATCTATACTTGGTCGCTAATAGGCGGATATTTTGCAGGGAAATACCACTTGATGTCGAATAGTGATGTCGGGAGGATGAATATATGAGACTTACGCAAGTAGATTTGTGGAATACATTGCAAGGAGACAAAATTCTTGGTTTGTTTGGTGTTTTATTAATCTGGGCATTGTTATGTGCTGGTGTAGCTAAACAACTTTCTCTTAGCAAAAAATCGGCCGGCTTTGTTGCTTCGGCAGGATGTTTGCTAATCTTTTATTTCTGGATGAAATATATAATTAAATTTTGAAAGTGAAAATAGTTACCTGGACTAAAGTGGGACTGACCCCCTTTGGGCTTCAAGGGTTTTTTTATGCCATATCATTACATGACGACTGATATTGTTTATCTTGCTATTGGTTTTCCGTCATTTTTTTGAAAATTGGATAATTGTGAATTGCAATTCCGTTGAAGCCGCTGTGTTCCAGATAATAATCGATGATCGTATTTAATTGCTGGTTCATATAATGTATACCTTTATCATAGTACGTAATTTCATTAGGGATACTGCCGCCGTTGGGTGGGCTGGTCTCTGCACCGATATAGATGCTCTTGCCTATGCTTGCGGCGTAATCGGCTTCCGCCTGGGCAGCACGAATCTGTCTTTCGCCCGTGTCACGATATGCCATGACAGTTGCGGTATCTACGATGTCTAATACGAAATAACTCAGCGGCTTTCGTTGTCCGCCGGTCTCCACAATAACCGGGTTTTCCCCATTTGCATACCAGCTCGGAATGGCTGCATTAAACTCCAGTGGATCCTTGCTTTCGGCAATTTCCTTCGCGATCCGTTTCAATAGCTGCAGATATTGATAGCTTACCGAGCCTCTCTTGGTCTTGAATTCAGGCAGGGTGTGCGGCTCAACATCATATTGGATTCCGTCAAATGTGTTATTAGGATGAGATGCATTGAAGGAAAGAACTTGACGAACTTCTTCCAATGCTTCGCGATGTTTGCCTTCCAGCGCCCAATTCGCTCTTCCTACTACAGCAAACACCCTAATTCCTTCTGCATGCGCCCTTTGGATTAGTTCATCATACGTTGCCGGTTGATCCGGCAGCGTTTTTCTCGTCCCAATAAACAACAAGTTAATCTCATGTTCATTCAAAAAATTGAGCAATTGGCTGATCTTATCCGAATCGGATGCCGCTTCATAAAAGTCCCAGGCCCATAAAGCTTTAGAATGGCCATTGTCCGCTCTAGCCAGCGAAGGGAACAGGTTCATTACCATAAGACAGAACGCTAAAAAAAGGATGGGTGCCTTGTTTCTCATCAGTTGTTCTACTCCATTTCTTTTATAAAAATATGTTACTCCTATACACAAAGACCACATTATCACAAAAATGCAGTCAGACGAATGATCTGTTGGGACTAAATAAGGTTGATGGACTTAAGTAGCAAGCATGAAGGGGAAGCAGAGTGATCCTGTGGGAATTGAAACCTGTACTGTGAAATTTAAAGCAACCAGGTCCTATATAACGGGCCTTCTCAATTCGGAGGATTTAGCAGCTGTTCGTCTAATATACATATTTGTAGATTATTATGAAATCGTAGATTAAGGCATGTGAGGGGAATTGGTGAATTCGGGGAAGGGACGTTATATGAAATCTGTGAGGGGTGAAAGATGAATATATACAAGAAGATTAGATCCCTTTTTTTAATTACATTCTTTATATTCATTGTATTTTTCATAACAGTTACTTCAATCGAAAATATCTTTCAAGAGCAAAAAGTGTTGTTATTTGTTAATGGGCCAATGAGTCTCTCAACAGAAGAGATTAAGAAAATAAAGGTTGATGGAATTAGTAATGGAATATGGGATGAAGAACAGAACGAATTTAAAACAAATCAAACCTATATTTTGATGAAGATGAAATCGAGAGAAGTAATATTAAGTACAAATGATATTGAAGAAATAATTAATTATACGAACAAATGATATATAGAATAGATTCCTGAATGTAACTCAATGGGGTCACAGACTTCATATAACACCATATTCACGCAGCGGGGCTTACGCCCCTTGATTGTCAGATGTATAATCATGGAAGAAGCTCAGACAACAAACGACCCAGCCCAAGATAAGAGCTATCTAGGGCTGGGTCGTTTCGTGAATACAACAACGTTAGCCGAAACTTCCTAGGTCAAGAACATATAGATAAACCCTCAAAGCCAGAAGCATCTAAGGTCGAGATCAGATAAGGGCATATGAAGGTACGAAGTTGATAAGCCAGGTTGTAGATTCAGCGGGATCATCCTACTACGTCGGACGTAGAGAATCAAAAACGTTAGCCGAAAGAAGTTCTTAGTTTAGGAGGAGTCTATATGATATTAGAAAAAGTTATAAATAGAATTGTAATACAAAGTGAATATAAGGATTTTGTTGATAAGTATATAGATAGTATACTTACCGAATTTAAAGGTAAGATTCATAGCATTTATATGTGTGGCTCGATTCCAAAGGGAACTGCTAAGCCTTTTAAGTCAGATGCAGACTTTACTATTGTATGTGTAAATCCCAAAGATATTGATTACGAAAGATTGTCAAATATTAAAGACAGGCTTTTGGAAGAATATCCAGTAGTAACTAAGATTGATACGATAATTTGCTCGATTGACGACGTATTAAGTAAACCGAATGAGTGGGGTTTTTGGGTTAAGATAATTTGTGTTTGCATATATGGTCATGACGTTGGTGAAAAAGTACCACCGATAATTATTTCTCCAGAGTTCATTTTAGACTTAAATACAGAGACCAAGGAGGAAGTAGATCGTATACATAGTTTACTTTCTAATGCTAGTGATAACACAATGAAAACTAGATATATTAAAGGTTATTCTAAGAGATTAATTCGTGCATTATACTCTTTGGTTTTAGAAGATACAGGTGTATGGCAAGATGACATTTTTAAGATGAAGAATGCCATATTAAACTATTGCGAGATTAACCCCGCTTTAGTTGATTATCTGTATGCTTGTTACTTGGATAGTAATGTACTTGTTGAAGAGTTTCTGGGAATTGCAGATGAAGTATATAGCTATTTTGAGAACGCCTTAAATACAATGGCTGCTTCCAGAACTTCCTTCGGCTAACACCACGTTGACTCTCGGGGACACTCTGAGAAGCGAGTGACCCTATCCAGTCCCCCAAGCCTGTCGGGACGTCACTGCATTAAAGCTTCGGCAAGCACTACAACTATAAGCAGCGGCTCTAAAGGGCCATGACGCAAAACGTTAGCCGAAATTCCTAAGTTCAGAACATATGGGTAAAAATTCAAAGCCAGAAGCTTCTAAGGTCAAGATCGGATAAGGGATAAGGAGATCAAGACATATTCGTTGGGTAACTCGAAAGAAGAGGAAGCATCGGCTAACACCACATTCACGCATCGGGGCTAACGCCCCTTGGTCCCAGAAGTGAGGAGCAAGGAAGCGATGGCCGGGACACATCCGCACCGACTAACCGCATTGCGGTCGGCAGCAAGCTGCCTTAAGTCGGTGAGACGTCGTGAATGCAACAACGTTATATGACATGGGCTAAACACGATAAAAATAGAAACAGAAATAATTGAAAAATCTAAACATGAAAGGGATAAAATACATGCCCAAATTAGTTTGTGCTTGTGGAAATTATATACATAATTTAAGTGCCATTCCTGATGATGGTTTTATTATTGTTCATGATAGAGAATATGAAGATTTAATAGAAACGGAGAATCTAAGAACAAATTTAAGTGCCGAAAACCCAGAAGAAGGAACCAAAGAATGGGAGAAACTAATAGGTGCAGATGCAAAAATTATGAATATTACAGAAAGAGTCTATGAATGCCCAGTATGCAATAAATTAATGTGGTTAAGGAATGATGGAAAAACATATATTTATGAATTGAAAGAACTTCTTGTATAAATACAACAAAGACTTATTAAAGATGAATAGATACGTAATACATTGTAAGTAGCGCTTTGTAGAGCCCACGTCATATAACACCGAATTCTCCCTGTGGGACTATCGCCCCTTGGTTGTCAGATGCATCATCATGGAAGAAGCTCAGACAACAAACGACCCAGCATAAGATAGGAGCTATCTAAGGCTGGGTCGTTTCGTGAATACTAGAACGTTAGCTGAAATCATGTTAAATCGATAGATTTACTTTAGAAAGTGGTGGACAGGGATGATTCAAATAAAGAAATGCACTCTTGATGATTATGATATCGTTGAAAATTTATTTAAGAGACTGATTAATGAAATTATTATTAAGACAACAGGAGATCCGAGTCTGTTTAGTTTGTCTGATACAAGAGAGGCATTTAATCAAGGCTTGGAACAAGGAATTTACTCGGTGTTTATGGCGATAACTGGTGGTCAAACAGTAGGTTTTATTTCAATGTGCGAAAGTTTTTCTCTATACACTGACGGTAGATTTGGAATTATACAAGAACTATACGTACTTGAAGATTATCGTTCAATGAATGTCGGTGGAGAATTATTAAAGTTTGCAGTAGATTATGGCCAGGAGAAAGAATGGAAACGACTTGAGGTATGCACGCCACCTATACCAGAGTTTGAAAGAACATTAAGGTTCTACAAGAAGAATGGATTTTCAATTACAGGTGGAAAGAAACTAAAGATAATGATAAGCGAGTGAGTTGTTCAGTGAAGAACATGACTTCAGCTAACACCATATTCACGATTTAGACATTGGCCCTCAATCCGGCAGGAATTAGATGAGGATTCGGAGATGCATAGGCAGATTAGAGACTACTATTTATTTCATGAAAATAAAGCAATATACTATGAAAGTGAGAGATCAGAGAATATCGACTAGGAGGAGGTAATTGTTGATGAAAAGACCTGTACAGGGAGAGTATCCGGATTTTTATGATGCTTATATAAAATTGGTGCCTGAAGGGAATATTCAAAATATTCTCGCAGAACAACAGAAGGCTGTAGAAGATTTCATTCCAACGATACCGGATTCCAAGGTGGATTTCCGTTATGCTCCAGGAAAATGGAGCTTGAAGGAAGTATTTGGGCATATCATCGACACGGAACGGATTATGAGCTACAAGCTTCTCCGAATCGCCAGAGGCGACAAAACACCACTTGCCGGATTCGAAGTGAATGCCTATGTAGAGAACGCCTATTATGATCAGCGCAATCTGGCTAATCTGCTCGATGAATTCGTGTCGGTGAGAAGAGCGACCCTGTCGTTAATAAACGGATTAGCTGAGGAAGCGTCGGAGAGAGTTGGAGTCACTAATGATAAGCTGGTTACAGCTCGTTCGATAGCATTTATAATTGCGGGGCATGAACTGCACCATTTGAATATTATAAAGGAACGTTATTTGGCGTATTGATAGAACTAAGGGTTAAATAATTTATAAATTGAGTTATAGAGGACGAGAAAGGACACTGAACTGAAGTCAGTGTCCTTTTAGTTGAATGCTTTATTAGAACATTCAGGAAATTATTTAGACGATATGGGCTAAGTAAAATGAGCAAGCGAAGAAGCAATAAGAAAGTAATAATGTGCCTAGTCGAATTGGCGTGTGGTACAATCAGGAAAAGGAACCAATAAATTAGTTGGTGTAATAGGTAGGTGTATCGGAATAGGGTTGTGTAGAAGATAGAGATACGCCCTATATAGAGGCACCGCGTACATCAAACGAGAGGTGAAGCAATTGATCTTATGGATTAACGGCGCATTTGGATCGGGTAAGACTACAATTTCTTTCGAATTGCATAGAAGAATACCGAATTCGTTTGTTTATGATCCCGAAAACGCGGGTTATTTTATAAGAAAAAATGCACCAAAACAAATCCTGAAAGAAGACTTTCAGGATCATGTTATATGGAGGGAGATTAACTACTCACTTCTTAAAACTATAAGTAATGAATTTCCTGGAATAATTATTGTTCCAATGACTATAGTAAATCCTCAATATTTTGATGAGATTATTGTTAAGTTAAGAACGAATGGAATTGAAGTTTACCATTATACATTACTTGCAAGCCGCGAAACATTATTGAAGCGATTGAGAAATCGTGGAGATAAGAAGAATTCATGGCCTGCAAAACAAATTGACAGATGCATCTCTAACTTATCTCAGGATGTATTTAAAAAACATATTTATACGGATAATCTAAAAGTTGACGAAATAATAAATCAGATTGCAAAGGAATCTAACATTGATTTGCATCCCGATAATAGAAGCTTCATAAAAAAGAACATGGATCAATTAATAACAAAGATAAAACATATAAGATTTTAAAGTAAGACGAAGAAGGCAATAACATCACCTAACAACAATATTCACGCTGTCATGGCTACCGCCCCTTGGTTGCCGGATGTATAATCATGGAAGAAGCTCAGACAACAAACGCCCCAGCCTAAGATAAGAGAGCTATCTAAGGCTTGGGCGTTTTGTGAATACAATGACGATTTATGAAACCCCGGAAAAATCATAAAAGAAAGGACGTTGGAAATTTTGAAATTTACTGGAGTGTGTTTAATTACGGATGATGTAATCAGCCTAATGGATTTTTATAAGAATATATTACAAGTTGAGGCTGTAGGGGATGAAGTTACAGCACGCTTAGGTGTCGAGGGGAGCTATCATATTGATATTTGTTCCAGACAAGGGATGGAGAATTTGGCACCAGGCAGTACAAGTGAAATTGGTCATGGTGGATGTACTCTTGAATTTGAAGTTGATAATGTTGATGAAGAATATGAAAGACTTAAGAATCAAAACATCAAATTTATTAAACTCCCCAGTACTTATCCTTGGGGAAGGAGATCGTTTTGGATTCAAGATTTGGATGGAAATATAGTAAACATATTTACAAACGTAAATAGGGGCATTGCATAACACCGTATTCACCTCAGCAACACCAAGTGAAAAACCTAAACAAACATCGCGAAAGGAAGATTACATGGAATCCTTTAACCAAGAAGCGGTTGTAAAATCTGAAATGCTTATTAGAAAACCAGTCGAAGTAGTATTTGAAGCCTTTATAAACCCAGAGATTACAACGAAATTTTGGTTCACTAAAAGTAGTGATCGGTTAGAAATTGGAAAGCGTATTCTTTGGGAATGGGAGATATATGGCGTCTCGGATGAAATCTACGTGATCGATATCGAGAAAAACAAACGGATTCTTGTTGAATCGTCGGATGGAACTAAGATCGAATGGCTTTTTACCTCGAGAAATAATCATGAGACTTTTGTTTCTATTGAAAACTACGGATTCGCAGGAAATACTGAGGAGGTCTTAAACCAATGTATTGACTCAATGGGAGGATATACGATAGTACTGTGTGGACTAAAAGCTTACTTAGAGCATAAAATCATACTTAACCTAGTCATGGATAAAGCTCCTGATGCCCATGTAAACAAATAGTATTAAGGATAAGTTCAAAGACTGAGACATTCTATTACAATGATTAAAAAAATGATGGAAACTAGGTGTCCCATTGATCCTTGAAACCAAGAGACTTATTTTAAGGGATTTCTATAAAGAGGATTGGATAAAAGTTCATCATTATTGTTCTGATGAAGAAGTCACTAAATATACTTATTGGGGACCCAATTCTGAAGATCAAACAAGGGAATTTATAAATAAGAATATTGGAAGCCAACGTATTGTCCCGAGAACGAATTATGAATTGGCAGTAATAGATAAATCTAATAACGAACTAATTGGAAACTGCTGTATTAACGTGGACGGATCTAATGCAGAGATTGGATATTGTATTTCTAAAAATTATTGGGGTTGTGGGTATGCGACAGAGGTTTCCAAAGCGCTTTTATCTTATGGATTTAAAGAATTAGGGATACAACGTATTTATGCTACATGCAGACCAGAAAATTTGAGATCTGCAAGGGTTATGGAGAAAATCGGAATGAAGAAGGAAGGACATATCAGAGATCATTTCTATACCAGAAATAGATGGTACGACTCCTATTTGTATTCAATAATTAAACTGGATTTCGAAGATTAACAACGATTCACGGATTCTGTGTAAGAATTTTAATACAATTGTTTAGGGGGATTCTCGTGGAGGTCTTTTTCAAAGAATATCAAATAACGGATGACAAAGAGAAAATAAATAGGCAAGTAGTTCTGGACTACTTGGCCCAAAGTTACTGGGCTAACAGAAGAACACCAGAGCGTATATTAAAATCTATTGACAACTCACATTGCTATGGAGTGTACCATAATGAAAAGCAGATAGGATTTGCACGGGTGGTCACAGACGAGGCAACAGTTTATTACTTATGTGATGTATTTGTAATAAAAGAGTATCAGGGGCAAGGCATCGGAAAGAAACTGATTGAAATTATTACTAAGTCAGAAGAATATGAATGGATGACAGGAATACTGGGGACCCTAGATGCCCATGGATTATATGAGCAATATGGTTTTGAGAGAGATTCAGAACGTTTTATGAGAAGGATACCTCAAGGAAGAGAAACATAGTTTGTAGATGTATAAATCATGAAGAAGCTCAGGCAACAAATGACCCTGCCTAAGATCGGAATTATCTAAGGCTGGGTCATTTTCGGAAAACGATATATAGCTACCTTTTTACTTAATCCATTTTTCTAGCGAACATTACCACAAAATTATTGTATTTGTAAATACAATCCGCATCTGAGAACCCAGCGTCAGTTAGCCATTGTAACTGTTGATCAAGTGTAGACATTCTATCAAGTTTTGTTCTCTCAATGGCAGATGAGATCTCGGTTTGGTCAAGTCCAGAATTATGAATGTAATTTAGCCAATCCGCTTTGTATAGGTTATCTAAGTACTCGGTGGTTCCGAGCACTTGATCAACATTTATGAATATGCTGCCTGGGTTCATAATGGAATACAACTTCTGAAATAATTCTTGTTTTTCATTATCGGTCAAGTGGTGTATAGAGAGTGACGATATTACCAAATCAAATTTTTCACTGTATTCGAATTGCATGTAGTCACTTGCGAAATACTTAATGTTCGAGTGAACACTGAATCTTGTTTTAGCAATTTCAAGCATACCCTCAGATAGATCAATCAGTGTCAGTTTTGACTTGGGGTATTTTTGAAGAATAAAACTGGATAGGAGTCCAGTTCCTGCACCTAAATCCAGGACGGTTGGAGAATCATTCTTTGTAACAGCTAATGCAGTAGCAGTCGCATAAAGATCTTCAAAGCAAGGGATCAGTTTTTTTCTTTGTTCGTCGTACTTTGAGGATATATTATTAAATTGCTGTTTTATATCGAACTTGTCATTCTTCATATAATCAGCCCCTTACTTATTTTAACTTCATGGTATAGTAAAACTAAATCAATAACCAATATATGTAACCGATAAAACCGATAGGTTGTATCTATAATAGGTAATCGGCCGGCGAAAATGTGAAATGTGGAAAAGGCATTTTTTTAAGGAGTGGAGATATGTTTATAGATCTTTTTAAAAAACTCAACATCACTTTACCTGTTGCATTAGTTGAGGAGTTAGAAACTCAGAAGAAGAAACAGAAGGATCAAATTTTCTTTTTAAGATTAATGGAAAATGACGAAATAATTGAAGTAGCAGAGTTTATGTCTGAAATTGAGGTTTATCAAGAAATAATTCCTTTATGGACAGATGATAATTCGAACTATATAGGCTTATATATTCAGGGTGCATGCAAATACAGGATATGTTATATCAATCATGAAGAAACGGATTTATCGCCAGGTTTTAGAAGTATAAGTTCATTTATAACTAAACTAGAACTGCATCCTAATTTTGATTGGGATGAATTGGAGAAAGACTATCCTTCAGAAATTGAAATTAGTAGTACTGAGATGGATGAAGACCTCAGTTGTATTGATGAGTTAAACAATTTGATAAGTTCTAACCAACTCGAAAATGATGATATTCGTTGTCAGTATATATTTTCAATCATGGCTTTGACACCAATAAAACATCTTGAATCATTAATAAAATATTTAGATGATGAAGATATGTATGTTCAAGAGAGAGCATGTGAGATGATTGGTTATCATAGATACATTCCAGCCAGAGAAAAGTTATTAGAGGTTTCCAAAAATGGGATGCATAATGGGAAATTAGCAGCCAAAAGAGCATTAGCAAGAATAAGAGAAAAACAAAAAGAAGAGATTTGAAAAATGAAGTTTATCCACGAAGGTTTTGCGTGTGATGTAGATACTTTTTATCATAATCAAGATATTCTAATTAGATTTTATGATAGAACCAGGGAGCAAGAAGAGAGTGATATTATTAATTTGGTTTTTGTAGATCCTGGTTATGGATATCTGCTTATTAAAAATAAGGGCGAACACTCAGCTCTGTTAAGTGGCTTTTTAGATGAGGATGTATTTAGTACCGATGAAATAGTTGATGCTGCAATCAGTTTCATTGACAATTTATCTCCTGATTCAAAGAATAAATATATGCCCTATCATATAGAAAGATTTAAAAAAACAAGTTTTGTTGAATACAATGGTGAGTATTAAGCGTATTTACGTTATATAATCATGGAAGCAGCTCAGACAACAAATGACCCAGCCTACGATAAGAGCTATCTAACGGCTGGGTCTTTTCGTGCATACAAAGGCGTAAGATGAAACCTGAGGATAGCATATAAAAATTAAAAATAAAAAACTTTTAAAGGAGTAAATGATGAATCCTCCAAAACATATCGTTTCTGCAGCTGCCGTTGTAATTAATGATAAGAATGAATTGCTGCTTATTAAAGGACCAAGAAGAGGTTGGGAAATGCCTGAAGGACAAGTTGAAATTGGGGAATCCCTTACACAGGCAGCAATCAGAGAAACAAAAGAAGAGTCAGGAATAGACATAGAAATCATAAAATTCTGTGGGCTTTTTCAGAACACTGGAAATGCAGTTAGGCACATCCGACTTCGTCGGATGTCGTGCATAAGCAACCGTTATCGGAAATCCGGAATAAGAAAAAGTAAAAGAATGCGTAAAAAAGAAAATGCATGGACGTTGAAGCAGCAAACAACGTGCGAGGTAAACCGCCGGATCCGGTTCCGATTTTCCTTAAGCTTTTTTGGGTTCGTACATACGCCAAAGTTATCAGAAATCGTATGAAAAAATAAAATGCCAAGGAGATTGAACTATATGAAAGTTGCTTATCTTGGGCCGAAGGGAACATTTTCTGAAGAAGCGGCCAAACAGTATTTCGAAGAAGATGTGAAATTCTATATGTACGATACAATACCAGATGTAATAGATGCGGTTGGAGAACATGGGGTAGATAAAGCAATCGTTCCTCTCGAGAATACAATAGAAGGAACAATAAATATGACAATTGACTCCTTATTATCATTTAATAATTTGTATATCGAAGGAGAATTCACATTACCCGTCTCCTTACAGTTGCTATCCAATATGGAAACGAATCTCTCTGAAATAAAAGAAGTTTGGTCAATCTCCCCAATATTAACTCAATGTAGGAAATACATTAAAAAGCGTAATGTTAAGAGTTTACAGTATGATAGTTCGGCATCAGCTGCTTTAACATTAAAGAATAGCGGAAGAATGGATGTGGCAGTGATCGGTTCAAGGTCATTAGCAGATATTTTGAATCTCAAAATAATAGATTGGAATATCCAAGACAATTCTGACAATCAAACAAGATTTATTATTATTAGTAATAATATGAATAACGAATCCAATTTGAAAAAGACAATGTTTGTAATAACGCCAGGACAAGATCAACCGGGTGTTTTATCTTCAATATTGAATATATTTACAGCACTATCTATAAATTTGTCATGGATTGAATCGCGACCAACGGCAAGAAAACTTGGGGCTTATAGATTTTTTTTAGAAGCGAATAATTTTTGTAATGAAACAAGTATTAACAAAGCAATCAAAATTTTAGAAACTTTAGATCATGAAGTGCGAATCTTAGGAAGATATAATACTTTTGAGAGTAAGTCACACGACACGTGCTGAAGCATCCTTAAGTCAGCCGGACGTCGTAATCAGAGATGGATAGAAGATACGATGCTTAATTTTAGGGGGATTCGATGGAAATTAAAAATTCAAATATTCAGATCGAAGTTCACCGGGCAACAGAAGAGGATAGTCAGGTCATCCTTGATCTTTGGAGAGGATCTGCTGAATGGTTACAATTAAAAGGAATTAATCAATGGAATCCGGATGATTTTAATATTAATCAAGTTCATGAATGCTTCAGCAAAGGGTATGAGTTTTATTTAGCTCGATTGAATGAAGAAGTCGTAGGAACAATATATATTTGTTGGTCGAATCCTGTTTTATGGGGAGAACTTGATAATAACGAATCAGGATATATACATAGATTTGCGGTAAATAGAAACCATATCTCGAGGGGAATAGGAAGACAATTAATTACTTGGGCTGAAGATTATATTAGGGGTTCAGGTAAGGGCATTAGACTTGATTGTATGGCTGAGAATGCTAGATTGAACCAATATTATCTTGATCTCGGATATAAACATATAAAACTCTTAAATTGGAGTAACGGGTGGAAAATTAATTTATATGAGAAGAAGTGATGATAGTAAATAACAGATTGCTCGAGGAGGATCAACTTGAACCATATTGGACAGGGTAGGACGGCTGATATTTTCGAATATAAAGATGATAAAATCATAAAGCTTTATAAGAAGGATTTTCCAGAGGATGCCATAAATCAAGAATTTCTTATCAGTAACTTCGCTTATTCTCTTGGTATTCATACTCCCCAACCGTTCGAATTAAAGGACATCAACGGTAGGCAGGGTATTATTTTTCAACGTATATCTGGTTTAACTTTACTAAAAATGATGACTATTAGGCCTTGGTCCATCAATAAACTTTCCAGGACATTAGCGACATTACATTCTGAATTGCATACTCATGATGCGGCTGGAGCACTTAGAAAACAGAAGTTAGTACTTAGTGGAAACATAAAAGCTACTCCACTCCTTGCAGAAGAAGAGAAAGAGAAAATAATCAATTATTTAGAAAGTCTACCTGACGATAATAAGCTTTGTCATGGTGATTTTCATCCGGATAATGTGCTATTTGACGGTGATCATTGGATTGTTGATTGGATGACTGGAATGTCAGGTAATCCCGCTGGTGATGTAGCTAGGACTGTTCTTCTTTTCAGCCTTGGTTCGATGCCAGATGGTACTCCCGGTATAATTAAAACTATCGTTAATTTTCTAAGGAATAGGATGAAGTCTGAATACATAAAGAAATACCTCAATATTACGGGAAAAGATTTCTCTGAAATTGATAAATGGGTTTTACCTATAGCTGCAGCAAGATTAGTAGAGTGGATCCCTAAAGATGAACAAGACGGATTATTAACCTTAATAAAGGATCGATTGAGGGCGATTTCTTAGAAAGGCGCTACTGCGTTTAAGAAAGCAGGGAAACAACACTCAACTAGAGGAGAGAGAGCACATATGGGCAAAAAGAAAAAAACCTTACCGAAAAATTTTGATGAGCTTATTGATGCAGGCGATATATCAGCATTAAAAGAGGTATTTACCAAATGCGAACTGGATGCCCGTGGCGGTTATAGTAAATCAACAGCCTTGAGCTTTTACCAAGTACCGAATGAATTGGTTAGCTGGCTCGTGGAACAGGGTGCAGATATAAATGCGAGAGATAATTACGGAGCAACGCCTTTGCACAAACATGCAATGAGTTGGTGTGGTAATACGGAGCTGCTGCTTGATTTGGGTGCGGATATAGAAGCCGTTGATTATCAAAACGAGACCCCCCTATTTGCCGCAGCAGGTTCTTTTAAACCAAAAGCGGTTCTCACCTTGGTTACTAAAGGAGCAAATATTGGCGCAAAAAATAAGATGGGCAAAACTCCATTAGAAAAAGCTTTGGCAATGTGCAGGAACGCTGATATTGTCAATGTGGCGGAAGTTGCCGATATTTTGCTTAAAGCTGGAACAACCATTACACAGGAAATGAAAGACTCTGTAAAACGAATCGGAAACGACTTTGAGTTTCACAGAGAAGGCTTTAATAAGGAATATTTAAAACAAACCGATGAGGCACTTTTACGGCTATATGAGCTATTTGATGTTCCACCAGTCGAAAAGCGGAAGACTCACGACGGGGCCTCCCCAATAACAGTGTCAACAACGGGATGGCAGGCACAACATAATGAACTCTGGAATTTACTTATTCCTTCAAAAGGACATGCAAAAACCGTCCAGGGTGAAGTTATCCGGATCACCGGTAAAGTGTCATATGAAATTTTGGATAATGGCGGTATTAATTGGGATAACCAATTTCGTAAAATGCTCAATAGTTTGATACATTACTTTAGTTTGGGTACACCATTAAAACCTGCTTTACTTCAGGAGGCAGCAACATTAGCTAAAGAGCTACATAACGGAAATGGTAATGATGAACCTGCGAGACTGTGCAAACTGGCGGTAAGTTGGGTACTCAGCAATCCGAATCCTATTGCTATGGAACAGCCTGAATATAAGCGATAAACAAATACCCCAGCCTATGATAGGAGCTATCAAGGCTGGGGTACCAATCGTTTGAAATTATTGTCTTATAACAAGAATGTCTCTAGGTGGTCTACCTGTGCTTTGGATTTCAGCGATCTCCGAGTTAGTAAGATTGCGGCCAACTAATATGAACGAAGATGTGACGTTATTGAAGTTGAAATTGCCTAAGTTAGCTACATTTTGACTGCCCCGGAACACGCGGAAGGACCCTTGAAAGTTAGTACCCGAAAACAGTACCAGTGTTACTTGGGAACTTTGCACATTGTTTCTGAGCCTGAAGCTTGACAGCGCGTTGTTAAACCGGAACGCTCCAAGATCACGAACTGCGACCCCACCGCGTCTAAAGAGAATCCGACGACCCGTAAAATTGGTACCTGACCATAAAGCAAGACGCACATCACTGTTTGCCAAATATATCACTCCTTTTCAAAGGTTGATATAGCATATTGCAGTTTCTAAGAATCGGTGTAGACAAATAGAGCAGGGTGATAGTTTGATTTTTTTATTGGAAGAATAATGAATGAGGATAGATGTGGCATTGGATTCTGATTATGAATTTATCATTAATAGAGATAGGCACGTTACTCAGCATACGAGGGTTCTCAACATTTTTATAGGAAACTGGGGTACAAAGATATAGGCTGTTTGTTACAAAAGAATGATCCCTAGGAAGTGATACTGTCTAAGGAGCTTTAATGGTTTAATAAAAATTTAATTCATGCTTCAAGGCTGTAACACCGTGATTATCAGTTGTATAATCATGGAAGAGGCTCAGACAACAAGCGCACCTGCCTAAGATAATAGCTATCAAGGGTAGGTGTGTTTTGTTGCATGAAGGGTGGTTAATAGATGCCGATCGATTTTCATGACAGTAGAAATCAATCAACGTATACAACTCGTGTAGCCGAAGAACAATGGCTGCGGACCATTGAAGAATATGTTGATTTCAAAGGAAAACATGTACTTGACGTTGGTTGTGGCGGAGGTATTTACTCCAAAGCATTTGCTTTGTCAGGCGCAGCGCATGTTACAGCAATGGATTTTTCCGTGGAAATGTTAAAAGGTGCGAAAGAAAATTGTAAAGATGTAAATAATATCAGTTTTATACAAGGGAGTGCCCTAGATACAAATTTAAAGGAGCAGCAATTTGACATTTTGTTAGAACGAGCATTAATTCATCACATTGCTGATCTTACGGCATGTTTCCAAGAAGCCAACAGAGTGCTTAAACCAAATGGAAGATTTATTATTCAAGATCGCACACCGGAAGATTGTGCCCTTCCAGGAAGTGAGACGCATATCAGAGGTTACTTTTTTGAAAAGCATCCTAAATTAATTGAAAAAGAGAGCATTAGGCGCTACTCCAGTCATAAAGTTAAAACAGTATTAGAACAAACAGGGTTCCATAGGATAATAGAATTACAATACTGGGAAACAAGAAAAACTTACAATGATTTTGACCAACTAAGAGATGATTTATTAAACAGAACCGGACGGTCCATATTGCATGAATTGACAGATGATGAATTAATGGATCTGGTTAAATTCATAGAAACTAAAATAGGTCACTTGCAACATATAAATGAAAGAGATAGATGGACTTTATGGATCGAAGAGAAGTGAAGTCGCATTGATCTATAATTGGAGGAATTTCCAATGCAGTATGAATGGTTAGGGAGTCACCAGCCATATCTTGATGAAGCCAATATAGAAACGATCGGTAACATACATATAGGTGCATTTGGCGGCAGTACTAGCAGTGGTGCAAATAATAATGAAGATGCGCTATTTGTATTACAAGATGAAGGTGAATCGTGGACTTTTTCGGCTTTGTTAGATGCTCACAACAGTTCACAAAGTGCTGAACTAATTATCGAGCTACTTAAAACGAACAAAAATGATTTAATCAACGTATGTAGTTCCGATAGTGCCTTCCTAGAGTTAGAACCCTTTTTTCTTAAATTATTTACAGATTCTGATTTTAAAAAAAAGTGTAAAAACGTAACCGGGGAGACATCGTGCTTGTTTTGTTTTCAGCGCGGAGAGTTTTTATGGTGGTTTTCTATCGGGGATTGTATGGCATTTTTGTTTCATCCTGATTTAGTAAAATTCAAACAGTACGGACTAAATCAGAGGCAGTTTTTTGAGTGGATCGGACAAGTGAATACTTTTGATCTATCCGTTCCTTGTTATACGGTTGGGAGAAGGCAATTGAGAAAGGGAACAAACTATATTTTACTTCTGACAGATGGAGTAATGGATACCACGGATGAATTGTTTACTGATCCTCATAATTTATACGACACTATTGTCCAAGCGGATCATCTGCAAAAGGGTTTAAGAACAATCCTGGATCAATTGAAAAATCAGGGTGCGAGAGACAGCGCAACTATAGTCTGCTGGGAGTTTTTTAATGATAAGCAGGGGCAGCAACCATCAGATTAATCGAATCGTTATAAGTACTAGGCGCCAAAAATTCGAAAGAGGTATACTATGTTTTCAAAATTGATTAACCTGATCCCAAGAGATTGGCTTGTTACTATGTATAAACACATGCCGTTTACCGGTTTAAAGAATTGGATTGTTTATCGTGCGCAGCATAAGTTTTTAGTTGCAGTATTGGCGATAATTACAAATGAAAAAGGACAAATTCTACTGCTTAAACATGAATATAGAGAACAACCATGGGGAATCCCTGGTGGCTGGATGGAATTAGAAAGTCCTGAAGATGGTTTGGAGAGAGAAATCAGTGAGGAAACAGGACTTAAAGTACAAATTACTGGACTAGCAAAAGCGATATATGGGACAAGACCGAATCGAGTCGATCTATTATTTAAAGGGAAGATCCTCGAGGGAACCTTTAAACCGAGTTCGGAAATATCCGAAATTTGTTATTGTGAAGTAGATCATTGGCCAGTGGGATTGCCGGCTGAACAAATAAAGTTAATAAAAGAAATACTAAGTGATGGTTAAATGGGAAACCAAAAGGGAGATTACTATGATGAATACGGGGACAGTGATTTTCCTGAATGGCACTTCGAGTGCAGGCAAAACCAGTATTTCTAATGAGTTAATGCAAATACTGAATGAAGATTTTATATACCTCTCTGTCGATAATGCCATTGCCGGCGTAAATGATATGTTGATGAACATGTTTGGTAAACAGATAACTAGGGATGAAATTAGAACTATCGAACATGAAGAAATGATAGAAAATCCAGTGATATCCCTCTTTCATCATTATATTATGGCTTTTTCCAGGATCGGAAAGAATGTAATAGTTGATCATGTGTTAATCGATCGATCGTGGTTAGAGGAATGCATTAAACTGCTACATAATACACAAACATTTTATATTGGTGTCCATTGTCCGCTAGAAGAACTTGAACGAAGAGAACGAGAAAGAGGAGACAGACCGATAGGGTTGGCCAAAGCCCAATTTGAAATGGTTCATAAGCATAGCAAATATGATTTCGAAGTGAACACAAGTGATAACTCGATAACTGAATGCGCAAATATGATTAAGGATTTTATTATTACAAATCAACCTAACGCTCTTAAAGAACTAAAAGTGAAAATGAATTTGTGAGATTTGAGGAGAAGGTGATGGTTAGAATGGATACTTCAAATAAAGATTTAAGAACGTGCAGCCAAGGTCATAAATATTATAAAAGCAGCGATTGTCCCACTTGCCCGATCTGTGAGCAAGACAGCAAACCGGCTGACGGATTCCTTTCAATGCTCTCCGGACCGGCAAGACGGGCGTTGGAACATCATGGAATAAACTCATTGCAAATTCTCTCCACATATAGCGAAAAGGAGATTTTGAAATTCCACGGTATGGGGCCAGCGTCTTTACCTAAACTAAGAACTGCTTTGCAGGAGATAGGATTAACATTCAAAGAATAATTAGAAAAGATGATGTAAGCTATTTTGGAGGATAAAATGAAAAAAGCGTTGGTCATTGGATGTCCCGGATCTGGCAAGTCAACTTTTTCTTCAACACTGGGCAAAAAATCTGACATTCCCGTAATTCATTTAGACTTATTTTACTGGAAGCCAGGATGGATCAGTTGTAGTACTCAAGAGTTTGATGAAATTCTTAGGAATTTATTACATCAAGAAACTTATATTATGGATGGGAACTATTCAAGGACTATAGATTATAGGATATCTTTCGCGGATACGGTTTACCTTTTTGATTTTTCACGATTCCTATGTCTTTATCGGGTAATCAAAAGGAGAATTTTGAATCATGGTAAAACCGGAGAATACATGGGGAAAGATTGCCGGGAAAGAATCGATTATGAGTTTATCAAGTCCGTATGGAATTTCAGGAAAAGACAAAGAATGCAAATCATTAATATATTGGATAAGTACAAGCAGAGCAAGAATATTGTTATTTTTAGAAAGCCAAAGGATGTAACCGACTATATGAAGAGCTTTGAACACCCCAGCCTGAGATAAAAGCTATCTAATGGCTGGGGTCGTTTCTTGAATACAAGAACGTTATAGTAATCAGTGCTCGGGGAGGAGATCCATTTGTCAGAACATGAGGAAGCAATGAATGGTGGAAATATAAATAAGGTTGTAAGGGTAGGAGAAACCGTACGACGAGAAGCGAAACCTAATCCTTTCGTACATGAGTTGCTTGAACATCTTGAAAAGATGCAATTCACCTATTCACCAAGATATTTGGGGCAAGATGATCAAGGAAGGGAGATTCTTTCATAAACAACTATCCTGATGAAAGCCTACATGAAGTCATTTGCCATAACGATGCTGCATTGTATAATATTGTATTTAATAATAAGATGCCTGCAGGAATTATTGATTTTGACATGGCTGGCCCAGGTCCGCGTTTGTGGGATATTGCCTATACATTGTATACATCTGTTCCGCTTGCTGAGTTTTCACCGGATCATCATAATAGAGCAATTGTCAGCTATGATAGGGAAAGTCATGCATCAGAGCGAAAGAGACGTATAGGATTATTTTTCAGTTCGTACGGGATGGAAGTTCCTGCTGATCTTAAAGATTGGGTTATTACTCGTATTAAGTTCATGTGTACGACTCTATCAGATCGCGCTGAGGCTGGAGATTCTGCATTTATTAAGCTGGTGGAGGATGGCCATTTAGCTCACTATGAGAAGGAAATCATATTTCTTGAGAAGCATTTTGATGACTGGAGAAAATAAGTATGCATTACAATAAAATCTCATAAAGGGGAAAAATGCGTGAAGCTTTTAAAGAGTAAAAGCAAAATTATCGGATTGATTTTAGGACTGTTCATTTTTTCAATTGTTGTTGTCTCTCTAACGGTTTATGCAAAGCCAGTTAACGCTATGTTCGTTGATTATTCAAATATGGAGCAAATCGATAAAGATGTTTATGTGGAACCTGTTTTGAAGAGCGATGAAAGAACGGATTGTTGGAATATGTAATGTCCTCACAAGATAAAGTGGCAGATGTTTTTGGTGAAAGAGTTTCTTCTCCCTATTTAATAGTCACTCTTAGTCAACAAGCATTGAAGAAATATGCGGAAAATCCGACGGGGCAAACTTATTACTATCCATGGAAGAATTATATCGTTGTTGGACCAAAGGGGTTAAATGTAAGCGTAATATCACATGAATTTACTCATGCAGAGTTAAGAGAAAGATTACATAATAAGAATAAAGTCCCCGTGTGGTTTGATGAAGGTCTAGCAACCATGGTTGACGGCAGATATTCCAACTACGAAAAGGTATGGATGCAGTATTCGAATAATGGCGAGATACCTGTTGATTATAGCCTGCTTGACTCACATCAAGCATTTCATTATGGAAACGCCGAGGCTTGGACTAATTATAATTTGGCATGTTACGAAATTTCACGCTGGTACACAATTGTAGGAAGCTCCGGTCTTATCAAATTAATCGATTAGTTGAACAAGGGTGAGCAATTCGATGTTCAGTATAGACTATTAGAAGCTGAAGCAAGTAATCGGGATTAACAAATAGGAGAGGTAATCATGATCATTTTTCAAAATCAGGAATTATGTCTAAGAAGTCTTGAATTCGAAGATGCTGATTTACTTGTAAAGTGGCTCTCTAATCCCACAGTACTCCAATATTATGAAGGCCGCGATCGCGCTCATGATGAGGAGTTAGTTCAAAAGCATTTTTACGAAGATAGGGATGGAATTACCCAATGTATCATCCAATATCGATCCATTGACATAGGGTACCTTCAGTTTTATGTGATAGATGAGGAAGAGATTAAGAAGTACGGGTACACTGATTTCAGCGGAAAGATTTATGGGATGGATCAGTTTATTGGGGAGCCTTCTTTTTGGAACCAGGGAATCGGAACACAACTAATTAAAGAAACCGTCAAATATCTTATAAATGTCAAAAAGGCACAGATTGTAGTCATGGATCCTCAAGCCTGGAACACTAGGGCATTAAAGGTTTATGAGAAATGCGGTTTTATTAAGAAGAAATATCTTAAGAAACATGAATACCACGAAGGACAATATAGAGATTGTTGGCTGATTGAATACAAAAATAATGAATGATTTCAGGAGAAGATCGTTGAAAAAGTATATCGAGATTGGATTTGGCAACAGGTGGATCGTCAGAACGGAACTGGAGCATGAAGATGGAACAGAGACCGAAATTAAAGGAATCGTGAAACCGTTTAAATTGAAATCAGTATATTTAAGATTATGGATAGGAAGAAGAGTCTTGATTATTGATCTTAAAGAAGGAATAAAGCTTCAGACCAAAAGCAGAAAAAGTTTCAAGTTAATAATAGGACTCTACGGAGTTTGAGAAACCAGAGCAATACGGCATGACAGCTTTTGCAAAGATGACAGTTATGATCGAGGAGGTCCCTTAATGCATGAGTTAGCTCAAGAAGATTATTACATTGTATTGGGATTGTTCACTAGATAATGAACCCAAAAAGCTTGCGGAAAGATTAGGGTTCACTCAGGTGCATCGCTATACTGGCAGCTTTTTTGAACTTTAATTTGAAATTCATATGGAGAAGGGAAGGCAAACCATGATACTTGGATTGTACGAAGCACATCTACCTGTTAGCAATTTACACAGATCCATCGAATTTTACTCTAAATTAGGATTAGAACTTGCCTGGAGAGATGAAGATACTGCTTTCTTCTGGATTGAAAAGGAGAAGAGTTGGATTGGTTTATGGCAAGGAGAGGAACATAAAACTTCGTATCACCCCTCACTAAGACATTTAGCATTTTGTGTTAGTTATGAAGATCTTAAAGATAGCGTAAAATGGCTAAAAGCTATCGAGATAGATCCGGTACCGTTTGGCAAAAGAAATTCAGTACATCCTTTTATCCGTCCAAATCAGGGGAACGCTTCCGTTTATTTCGATGATCCGGATGGAAACAGCTTAGAATTGATGTGTTTTATAAGTGTCCCTGAAAAGTTTAAAAATGTAACCAATAAATTATCAATAGAAGAATGGGAAAATCTTTTGAAAGAGACCGCTTTTTAAGGAGTTGAACCTATTATGAAGAAGATTCTTTTTCTGTTTATATTACTTGCTATCGGACTTATCACTGGCTGCAATGAACATAATGAATCTGATTGGAAACTAAGTTCAACTTTTGGTGTGCCTTATACAGATGATCAAGGTGTAGAGAGAAGTTTTACCCTAAGAGGGATTGAAAACAAGCTTGGAATAACGGATGCTCCCCTTACAGTAGGGGTCTCCCAGAAGGTTGTTTGGCATTTTTGGGATCAGGAAGACAACCTTATCGGAAAGTCATTTAAAGTCGACGGTATAAGTGCCAAAACCGGAGAGCAGGTTACTTTGTTTGAATCGGATCCCCTTGTGCTAGCTCCCAATTTAGGGGCAACAACATCGTTGCCATCAGGAATTAAACTGACCTCGACGGGTCTTTGGAAACTCAATATTTATTTAGATAACGAGCATTATGAATCTTTATTTGTTGAAGGTAAGGAACCGAATTAGCGATAAAAGGGTTTCTGAGAAATGAAAAAGCTTAAGCGGTATCGATACCGCTTAAGCCTTATAAACTAGATAAACAATCCCGAACATGATTATTGACGAAATCACTTGGATTGCTGATCTTGTCTTTTCATTAAATCAACAAAGGAACGATAATCGTACCGCTGTAAAATTAGATGAATGTACGAGAAACGATAACCAGCAGAATGAACAGTACGAGGATTACACCTGTACTTGTAAACAAGCCAGCGCAGCTACAGCTGCCAACTCCACCCAGTTCTCCCATTGCGATTTTCCCCCCTTCGCCGTATATATCTAAATTGTATGAATGTACACGGCAGGTGGATTGGACTCCTGTCTAGAAATACGGCGAATGCCTTAAGAATTTTGCCCTTGCCTAAGGAAATGGATGCGGATAAGGATTGAGCTCCTGCAGAGTCAGCCTGTGGTCTGTATAACCTAACTTCATCGGTATGTCCAATACCCTATTTAGCCCATGAAGCCGGGTAAGATGGTGACCAAATGTCATGGGTAACATTCCCGGTATAAGCACCTTCACACAATGGAGTCCATTGCGTAGCGTCTCGCTCGATGACTGGTCAACAACAATGACATCCATCTGAAGACGGAGGAAAACTTGAAGTATTTGTTTTAAGTCCTCTGTTAAATCTTCTTGCCAAGGAATCGAAGGAAACTCTTCTGCAAAAGTTCGGAGGGGGTTCTGTTCATCGATTAAAAAATGAAGCCGTTCTTCTGCCTGTGGCAAGCTATAGAGCAGGGAGTGATCCTCCATATGCTGCACAAGGAACGAGTCATCAAGCATAGCTTCGGCTTCAGGTCTTCGTTCCTTCAATCTCCTCTCCGCCGCCGGGATCATGCCCGCCAGCTCATGTATGGCGCTCTTGGCTGCCCGAATTGGATCGAGATGAGCTCCAGCAGAACAGAGGAGGTTTACGTTTTGTGCTGCGTTTCCTTTTGCGATTGCCCATATGCTGGGAATTCCGTTTTCCATTGTGGTGTTGTATAAGCTCACTTCATAACCAGTAACCGCTTGTAAACGTTGAATCATCAGGATCAGTTCCGGGTCTCCAGAAGAATTATAGTCAAGCCGGGGAGCAGGGAGTTTCCCAAACCAGGTCATCAGAAAGGAATCTCTCTCAACCACTTCGAAAATCCCATACAAAATGGCCTCCTCCAGGCTTCCTCCTACAGCACACCCATTGGAGTTCTCATACACAAATCCTTCTCCTTCACCCATGCTATAATACGCCAGCAGTTCAGGGACCAGAACAGGACGTGAATGTAGAAACGAATATCCCCAGACCCATTCCATTGGAGCTTCCGGATCATATGGGCTAAAAGGAAAGTCAGGCTGATTGTACTGTTCCTCTGCATGAAGCCCTACCACATTCGGATCCAGGGCGGTATCCTTAAGTTGTGAATAGCTGCCCTGCACGATGGTTCGCTTGCCACGAGGAGTCACGCCGCAATAACGCTCCAGCCCTTCTAAGATCCCCGCAAGCTCGCTTTCTACATAAGAGTGTGATCGCCCCCCAGTAATCTCATCGTAAAAACCTAACGGAAGGTTTACACCGGCCATGGCAAAGACAGAGTCGAGCCCCCACTTTTTATCGTTAAAAATTCCTGTACGACGGTCCCAGTAATCTCTAAGTAAAACACTCTTTAAATCATTTATTGAGCGGCTTCGGTAACTGTTGCCCGCCTTTAGGCACTTCTGTAGTGCTATTTCCGCTAATTCAGCGGAGTTATCCGGCAATTGCCCGCAAACGGAACAAGTCCCGAGCGGCATGACATAATGGATCGAGCAGCTCAGATGATCCAAGTTGACCAAATAGAGATGTTCTTCCGTATTTGCTCTATCGCCTCGCAAGACCTTATCCGTTTCCGAGGAGATAATATGCGCCATATAACAAGCAACCGCCGGAGATATCTCAACAGTATTAGAGGAAACATAATCTTCAGACACGAGCTTCAAAAGTAAATCCTCGACCTCTTTCCGATTGCTCCCCGCTAAGGATAATCGCGTTTCTGCACATTGGAAACATCCGGTCGTTCCAGGAACCCTTAACGGCCCTATGATTCCTTCCCCTAGAGATATATAGGCGTTTAACCATGGAATGCCCCGTGAAGTCAGCTTTTGTTCAGCTTCATAAATCGTGGAGGAGTTATCCTCATCATTCAGCACCAAGACCAAGTCTACTGCGGGAATCTCTTCACTAAAATCCTTTCTTTGAATAGGCAAGTATTCAGATAAAAGTTTAGATACGGCTGCGGCAAGCGTTCCCTCCCCAATAATAGCGACAGAATTCATGAAGTTTCCTCCTCTCCAAGAACTACACCGTAGGCTACGAACGGCCCTTTTCCCCACAACGATTCATTATGCACTTCAAATACCTCAAGGCACTTATGCGAATGCTTCAGAGTCTCCATGGCTGAGACTATCAATGAACTATAGCTTGGAGGATCACCGACTTCAGAAATAGGAAAGTTGTAATCATCATGACCTTTTTGTAGAAGGGGAGGGACCGCTGTGGGCTCGGTTGTACTCAGTGCCTTCAGCAGTGATTGGCGAAGTGCATGCGTGAAACTAAGATCCACGCTGCCATACCATGACGAATCTGCGCAGACCCAGACGGCCGGAAAACCGAACACCGGCTCACCTACTGCAATAAGAGGTTCCCTTTCCAAGGTGGTTAATGCTTTTGAGTAATACTGACTACGGATGTCTTCCATTTGCGGGCATGCAATACGATGAACAACAATCGGTCCATCAGACACAATCCGCTTACTTAACTCTTTCGTTAAACAAGCCCTAAGCCCACGGCCTACGGCTTCATTAATATCGCATCCAGCTCCAATGCTGATTCTGTCTTGCTTATCATCAGGTAAGTTGGCAAATATCCGCGGAATCAGGCGGGTCACATAAGCTTCTAACCCAGCCAATCCCGATTCTCGCCGTGCCTCAACATGCGTCAGTCCACTCCTGATAATGGTAGGTAAGAGCTGCTCAGATTCTTGGGGCAAGGGGTCTACAGGTTGAACAAGACACTGGGCCAGCGGAAGCTGAATTAAGTCCGACTCTTCCCATGCATGAAAGATTCCGGATACCCTGGAAGTCAGTTGGTTGAACGCCGTAAACCATACCTCCGGACTTATCTTTTCATGATTAATTAGCAGCCTACGCGCTATATCCGTCACCGGAAGGGCCAAGGTAAACCCGGATACTAAAGGATGTGAGAGTACAGAATGCCAGCCTCCAGTTAGCGTTAAGGGGTCAAGTAAGAAGCAATGATTCCTATAGTCCATTTCATGTTCATACGTAATGTCTTTATGCCTTACATGAACTAGTATACTTGTTAAGATTCCAATAGCCGCACTGGAGAAGACCACCGGCGTTTGCTTCTCGGGAAAAGCGGAGTAATGGATTCTCCTCCATGCTGATTCCCATTGGCCGTCTCCGTCAGGGTCCAGCAACGGACCTGCCATTCCAATTCCTCTTATGACGATGGCAGGGAGCATTTGTTTCCTTTCCGCCATGCAAGCAAGTTGAATACACCGAAGTTCGTCCCAATCACCATGCTCTGAAATGTACAATATAAATTGAAAAGGCTGAACGATTGCCCTCCAATCCGGCTCCTCTTTTTCTTCGGTGGCTGTTGATTCCTTATTTGTTACATAAACCGCGAGATCAGACAAACCGGATTCATACCATGATTCAGCAAGCGAGAGCAAGATGCGGCCGGAACCGATAGCGAGTGTACCCTCTTCTTGAAGCGTAGCCATCCTGCACAACTCCTTCCCAATCTTTTTGATGCATAATGCACTGTTCAAGCTACTCAAATTTCGCTATTTACTAACGATAAAATTCATTTAAAGATATGAAGCTTGCTGTTCTTGTATGTATTTCATCGTTTAAAACCGTATTCACTGTGAAGGGCAATCACCCTTTGTCAGTGAGATGTATTATAATGGAATAAGCCTAATTGAATGCGTTTTCGCTTTGCCGGCTAAAAAAACGTAAAGGGGTTAGTTTCTATGTCAAATGAGGTAAAAGAACTGCTTATTACTTTTGAGGAATGGATCCAATTTGTTCAGTCCCTCCAGGATCAATCTGAAGAGTTTTGGCATTCTAGTATTGAAGCCGGGAAGTGGACGATCAAAGATATTGTCTGTCATATCATGCTCTGGGATAAGTTTTTTTACGAGGAAGCCATACATAAGATTGCTTCGGGCAAATCTATTACACTTAAACATACCGATTATGATGAATTCAATAATAAAGCTGTAGTTTACGCAAAGACTATCACTATAAGCGAATTGGTAGGGGAAACCGTTTCATATCGTGAAAAAATTAGTTCTTCCATTCGAGTTATGCCTGAGGAAATAATCAATCAGAATTTTAAAGATGGGGATGGAAACGATTTTAATGTGACTCAGTATTTAAAGGATTTCATCTGGCATGATCAACATCATATGAATCAAATAACTAGCTTAAGATAGATAGTTATCTAAAGTCGAGACTTTTCGTGAACCGGAAAGGAGATCAAAAGATGTACAGCAATGAAGAACTTATCAAGCTGGCAGAAGATTTTGTGAAGGAAGAACTGGGCCCTGACCCGTCAGGTCATGATTGGTGGCACTGTGACCGGGTTAGAAATTTAGCTTTAGAAATTGCAAAGAACGAGCAGGCGGGCGCGGATATTTTTATTTGTGAATTGGCAGCGCTTCTTCATGACATAGCTGATGTTAAATTAAATGAATCAAAACAGGCAGGTATAGATAAAGTACGGAACTGGATGCAACAGAGGATAGATGATAAAGAATGCATAGATAAAGTCGTAACCATCATATCATCCATCTCATATAATGGCGGACAGAATAAACCAATGGAGACCATTGAAGGTCAAATTGTTCAAGATGCTGACCGATTGGATGCACTAGGGGCCATAGGGATCGCCAGGACCTTTGTATATTCCGGTTGGAAAGGACAGCTAATCCATAATCCCGAACAAGATTTCACGGATAAGGATTACAGATCGAATGGAAAAACGGCAATATACCATTTCTATGAAAAACTATTGAAATTAAAAGATTTGATGAATACAAATTATGCGAAAGAGTTAGCGGAGAAAAGACATAAATTTATGGAAGAGTATTTAAATCAGTTTTATCAAGAGTGGAATTTTAAAGAAAACCAACCCTAATAATGAGCATTGAACATCCGTCGAAATCTTTGAACACCTAAGGGAGATTATCAATGAAGTATTATTTGTATCACTACTATGAACGAGAGAATGGACCATTCAAAAATTTATCAAGTTTGTCTCTAGAAGCTGGAGAAGAGGTACTTCGAAAGTTAAAACAGGAGCCTGATGTATTTGCAAGCAATCGTTCAGACGATTATTTAAAAATTCGCAGAGAATTGGAAAAAACGGCCCGAGAACTGTTTATTGCTAAGGGAGGAAAACCGAAAAAGGAATATCCTCACTATATGACGCTTGGTAAATGTGAATGGATTCAAGGATGGTATAAAGATGGGTGCGAACTTCGCGTAGATCTAGAGGAATTTAGTCCTGAGATTCTAAGTTTTACGTATGGGGACTTGTTTCCGACAATGAGATATAAAGACGGTAAAGAGTATAGGGGACAGGTATACACAAAGACAGAAATTATGGACCTTATAAACCGGTACGGACTACCCCAACAATGGAACCCGGAAGGGAAGAAGGGGCCGGAAAGGTATGTTGAAGTGCAAATATGGGACGATAAAGCATTAAGGGGGACGTTTAATGAAGATTCGTCTTACTGAGTATGATGATAAATGGATTCATAAATACGAAGAAGAAGTCAATTTATTAGAGTTGATCTTTGGCGAAGAGATTATTACTTTTGAGCATTTCGGAAGTACGTCAGTTCCAGGAATGAAGGCTAAACCCGTCATTGACATGATGTGTATAGTTAAGGACATTAATAAAATCGACAGCTTCAATGAGAAAATGAATTCGCTTGGGTATGATGTAGCCGGGGAGTGGGGGTTACCCGGAAGAAGGTTGTTTCGAAAAGGCGGGGAGAACCGAAGTCATCATATCCATTTTTACCAATTTGATAATCCGCAAATACATAGGCATTTGATCTTTCGAGACTATTTGAGATCACACCCGGATGAGGTTGAACTTTATACAAACCTGAAGGTAGAATTAGCGGAACGATTTGATGATACAAGTTTTTATAGTCAAGCCAAAAAACCATTTGTTAAGGAAATGGAGAATAGAGCGCTTCAATGGCATTCGAATAAGAACCAATAATAGAAGAGTGGGGAAAAGACATGCCATCCAACGGGAGTATAACGAAAGAAGAGATTAAGATATTAATTGACTATCTTGAATTCTTTCAGAATACGGATAGTATCTTTTTTACTGTGGAAAAAGGTTATTGGGTAGAGAGCTCAGAAGTCAGTGAGTTTAGAAAACAGCTAAGCGATACTAATTTCTTAATAGTTTTTGATTGGGTTCAATGGATTAGTGACAATAAAGAATTTAAAGATATAAACAACGATTTGTACAGTGAAATCATGAATGCAGATCTAGAAACACTTAGAAAATTAATGACTAGCTATATTCGGGGAGACAGATTTAACGAAGGTTTGTTTATAAATGTGATTTTAAAGGGGCATGTCACCAATATTTTATTAAGACTTCAAGAGCTCTCGAGATCCTAAGGGAGCCTTAGTAAAAGTAAAACAAATGATGATCCTAATAAATCTGTGTAAAGATCGCGAGAATTCTAAGGAATTACCAAGGGTTGACATGGAAAATAATTGATGTTACCATCTCTTTATCTGATACGAACGGAGGGGTTACGTGTGTTAAACTAATTCTTCGAAATTCTTTGCACAATGAATATTACAATGCTTTAAGGCTATTTGTGTGCATAGTAATCGAAGAATGGTTTGCCTGCGCGGTAACCTAGATATGTTATATGCGAGTGAGAACAGCGGTAACTCAATTCTCATATTGCATAGACTGGATTTGAAGAAAATCTAACGAAATTTATAAGGATCTATTCTTTTACTGACCTAATAGAGTCTGTCATTAGAATAATCTATTTATTTCGTACATTCTCCATTTCCTATTCGATTACTGACAGCACAGGCCAATAGCCTGTGTTTTTTGTTTTTAATATATATAATTGGAGGGATTTACGTGAACGAACGAATTATTGAAATAGATGGCATTAAACTGTGCTCGGATACTTTCGGAAAACTGAATGACCCGGCTATTTTGCTCATTATGGGTGCCCAATCCTCGATGATTTGGTGGGAGGAAGAATTCTGCCAACGATTAGCAGATGCAGGTCGTTTTGTTATTCGTTTCGATAACCGCGATGTTGGACGTTCAACCACTTACGAACCCGGCCAACCGAAGTATACTTTCGAAGATATGGCTGATGATGCAGTAAGAGTATTGGATGCTTATGAAATAAAACAAGCGCATATCCTGGGCATGTCCATGGGCGGGATGCTGACTCAAATGATAGCTCTTCGGCACCCGGAAAGGGTTATAACAATTACCCTCCTTGCCACGTCGAACTTTGCTTCGCATCTCCCTCCGATGGAGGATAAGGTAATGGACTTTTTCTCGAATATAGGGGATATAGATTGGAAGGACGAATCATCGGTAATCAAATTTACGATTGATAAATCAAGGATTCTTGTGGGTTCAAAGCATCTTTTTAATGAGAAGAAAATTGGTGTTTTGGCTGCAAATGAATTTGCAAGAGGCAGCAATATGGCCAGCATGAATAATCATGCCTTACTGGCAGGCGGGGAATCCTATCTAGCTAGGACAAGTGAAATTAATGTGCCCGCTCTGATTATACACGGCACGGACGACCCTATCATTCCTTTTAAACACGGACAAAATCTAGCCAAAGAAATCCCGGGCGCAGTGTTACTTTCATTGGAGGGTACCGGGCATGAACTTCATTATGATGACTGGGATTTAATCGTCGATTCTATTGTAGAGCATACTTCGAGATCAAACTAATTAAGTTAATACTGTAATGGTCGCCCCAATCTATGAATTGTGCGGTCCATAGGCTGGGGCGTTCCTAACTACTGAAGTGTTTAAGAGGTCGTTATAACAAAAACAGGAGGTTGTTGTTATGGATTCTGAGCTTATCAATATTTTTAATGATCAAAGAGAGCCGATAGGTGTCGCAACTAGAAAAGAAGTCCATAAACATGGTTATTGGCATGAAGCTTTCCATTGCTGGTTTATAAGTAGGGATGAGTTCGATGACTACATCTATTTGCAACTCAGAAGTGAACATAAACGGGATTACCCTAATTTATTTGATATTACGGCCGCAGGCCATTTATTATTTAATGAATCTGTAGCGGATGGAATAAGAGAGATTAAAGAGGAGACCGGCATTGACGTTGCTTACCATGAATTAATTTCATTGGGTATACTTGATTATGTTGTAGTAAAAAATGATTTTATTGATAAAGAAATTGCTCATGTATATTTACATAATTACAACAGGCCGCTTGATGATTTTACGGTTCAAAGTGAAGAGGTTTCAGGGATGTTTATGACGCGCTTTTCTGATTTTTATGAGCTGTGGATGGGCCAACGGGATCAAATAGATTTGCAAGGATTTGTTATGGATGAACAGGGAAATAGAATCGAGATAAATAAAGTGGTTGAAAAAGTACAGTTCGTCCCTCATGATGAAGAGTTTTACAAATTAATAGTTGATAAAATCAAGAGTTTCCTAGAGCTTGAGGAGGGATCCTATGAAAGTAAAACGAATAGTCGCTAACTTTTATACAGAGCAAACTGAAGCAGCTAAACAATTTTATCAGGAAATTCTGGGGTTAGATATCTTAATGGATCTTGGATGGATAACTACCTATGGTTCCCAAGAAAAGATGGACGTGCAAATCAGCTTTATGTCTGAAGGAGGGAATTCAACGGAAGTGCCCGATATCTCGATCGAAGTAGATGATGTCGAAGAGGCATTAAATCGAATGAAAGAGGCGGGTTTTTCAATCGAGTATGGACCGGCTGATGAGCCTTGGGGTGTCCGCAGGTTCTTTGTTAGAGATCCATTCAATAAACTTGTAAATATTCTTACTCATAAACCTCGCTGAGAGTAGTCTAAGACATTGATTCGTGATTACAATTCCATTGTAATAATCAAGTCCAACATCTTTCCTTATTACCCATCATGCATGGAGCATGGTGGGTTTTTCGATTTTCAGTTAGGTCTGCTAAAACAAGGCTTCTCAAAGACCCAAAATTTCATCCATGATTTTTGATTTTTCGGGCACTCTAAGGGCAAGGAGCTGATGGACATGGTGCTTACCCTGAAAAAATACCACCGTCGCAGACTTTGGCTAAGAAAGCTGTGGCGGGGCGAACGGTCAGGATTGAACCGGCAGTTACAAAATGATGATATGTGGCCTGTGTAAAGGAGTTAGAAATTTCAGAACTTAGTGCAAACAAAAGAGGCTCCCATTATAGGGAAGCCTCTCTGCTTAATAGCAATAATTAGTGCAAATCACGGAATAGTCCGACAACCTTACCAAGAATGCTCACATGCTTCAGACGAATCGGTTCCATCGTAGGATTCTCCGGCTGTAAGCGGATGTGATCCTTCTCTTTGTAGAAGGTCTTAACGGTTGCTTCATCGTCTTCGGTCATGGCAACCACGATATCGCCGTTATTGGCTGTCTGTTGCTGCCTTACGATCACATAGTCTCCATTATGAATCCCGGCTTCGATCATGCTGTTTCCAATAACGGATAACATGAAAACTTCGCCATCTGCTGAATAATGATCCGGCAGCGGGAAATAATCCTCTATGTTCTCGGTGGCCGTAATCGGTACACCTGCAGTAACTTTGCCAACTACCGGAACGCGAGTCACGCTATGAGCGAACATTCCGATCGTATCGGAGTCATCCTGACCCAGAAGCTCGATGGCCCGAGGCTTAGTCGGGTCGCGGCGGATGAAGCCTTTCTTCTCAAGCCGGTCTAGATGGCCGTGTACCGTTGAGCTGGAAGCTAGTCCAACTGCTTCGCCGATTTCACGTACGGAAGGAGGATAGCCTTTCATTCGGACCTCGTTGCGGATAAATTCTAGTATTGCCTGTTGACGGCTGGACACCTTGGACATAACGATCATCAACCCCATTAGTAACGTTTGGAAAAATTATAACATAGAACTTCCGTTCGTACAAACATAAGTTCTAAATAAGAAGGGAACAATTGTTCGAAAAACTATTGAATCAAACAAGTGTTCGTGTTATATTAAAAACAAATATAAGAACATTTGTTTGGAGTGATGAATATGCTGAAATACAGTACATATCAAAGTATCTATGATAAACCTCAAGCGACCCGTTCCAATTGGGTTGATGGAATAAGAAGTTCGAGGCTGGGCAGAAGTATGGTTAAGATTGCTTTGTTGCTGATCGTATTAATGTTGACAGGGACAGGGGTTGTCTCGGCTTTTGCGGCGGCTTCCGATGGACATGACCGGACTGAATCATCTACGTTCGTGGTGAGACCCGGAGATACCTTGTGGGAAATTGCCGTTGATCATAAACCTCGCGGCAAAGACACCAGAGTTTATGTTGAAGCCATTAAACGGATTAACGGGTTAAACAGCAGCGGCATACAGGCGGGCGACACTCTAATTCTCCCAGATTAAGCATATAATTGCGTGAACTTTCCTTTATATATATGAATGTTTTATTAAGAGCTTGGTACAAGGGCAACTCGCCTTGACAAGCTCTTTTTATCATGTCAAAGTAAGAATTGTTGCCTTATGAAATATTTAAAGAAACAGGAGGGAAACCATGGATATAGATACATTGGTGAACCGTATTAATGAACTGGCACGTAAAGATAAAGCAGAGGGTTTGACCGAAGACGAGATGCTGGAAAGAGCCCAACTGCGCGAAACTTACTTGCAGAACATACGGAGAAATTTCCGCCAACAGCTCGAATCAATCGAAATCGTGGATAAGTAAAGCATGGCCGCCAGGCCTTGCATACATAACCATACATTTTAGGAGGAAAGATCATGGCTTCGTTTGACAGAAAGGTAGAAAGAAATCAGATTCGAATGAACAAAAAGGGGAAGGGTCCCAACCTGAATAATAACCGCGGAGGACAAAACTCCCGCAATGCATTGGGGTCTAAGGGTGAAGGTGATATTTTCAAAGGACGGAATCTGATCTTGCCTGCTGTCTTGGTACTGTTAGCTCTGCTGTATGCTGCGGTTGGCCTGGTTGGAAGCGCTTCGGAAGTAAATTCGGGATTGTTTTGGTTGACGATCGTGCTGTATCTCATTTTGGCACTGGCTATTTTCCTTAGAAAGCCGTATTTGCGGATTAACAAGGAATGGCTCTATACCTCCAAGTTCAATCGGGATAAGATCTTGCAAGCGAGCAACATCAGCAAAATCAAAATTGATCGCAGCAAAGTGATGATCGTACCGAAAGGGAAAGAAAATAACTGGGTATTTTTGCGCGTTCGCAACCGTTTTGATACGGCAGCTATGGGTGATCGCTTGGAACAATATGCAAAAGTCCATCATGTAACGTTTGAACGGGAATAGAGACAGATAGCAGGTTTTTTATGAGGTGAATATATTCGGGGGAGAGTGTAAAGAGAAATGGCGATTAAAGCGGTATGTTTTGACCTGGACGATACTTTATTGTGGGATGAGCGAAGTGTGAGAGAAGCGTTTGAAGCGACTTGCCTCCGTGCTAAGGATGCTGCCGGAACCGATCCGGCTAAGCTGGAGCAGGCGGTGCGTAAAGAAGCGCGTGAGCTTTATGAATCTTATGAGACCTTCCCGTTTACGAAAATGATCGGAATCAATCCTTTTGAGGGATTATGGGCGAATTTTACCGCCGGGGAACAACCGGAATTTCGCCAGCTTGAACAGCTCGCTCCGGTATACCGTAAAGAATCCTGGAGACGCGGTTTATTGGCTTTGGGAGTAGACGACGATGTCTTGGCTGGAGAACTGGCGGAGCAGTTCGGCCGGGAACGGCGCTCGCGTCCGCATGTATATGAAGAAACCTTTACCATTTTGAACGAATTGAAGGGAAATGTGAAGCTGTTGCTCCTAACGAACGGTTGTCCGGCCCTTCAACAGGAGAAACTGGATGGAGTGCCTGAGCTCGCCGGTTATTTTGATGAGATCGTAATTTCCGGAGCATTCGGCAAAGGTAAACCCGACTCCACGATTTTCCGCCACGCTGTGGAACGTCTTGGCGTTGAGCCTGAGGATAGCCTTATGGTAGGGGATAAGCTGACTACCGATATTTGCGGCGGATTGAGCGTCGGAATGACGACAGTATGGGTCAATCGTGACGGGAAATCCCGTACGGATGAAATCGTCCCTGACTATGAGATTCAGCATTTATCTCAATTGCACGATATTATTGCTAAATTTAGTTAATTTATCAAAAGTCTAAGTTGTATTGTGATCAAAAATCAATGAGTAATTAGGAGGGAATAACTTGAAAAGGATGTTCTGGCTGCCGGTCAGCCTTGCAGTGCTGCTTCTAGTGCTGGGCGGTTGCGGTAAAAAAGAGAATGAAGCTCATCATGCCTCTGCCGACAATAATTTGGAACCGATCAAAGTGGAGCTTAAAGTCAATCCGACCGAGGTTCAAATCGGAGCAAAGGTAACTTTTGAGGCAACTGTGACACATCAAGGAAACAATGTGGATGATGCCAATGAAGTGATGTTCGAATTTTGGAAGGACGGCGACAAGGACGAGGATCATAGCAAGGAGATCGTAACCGGATCCGGAAACGGGAAATATGTGTTCGAGACTTCTTTTGATGAAGCGGGCCAATATCACGTCATTTCCCATGTTACCGCTCGTGACCAGCATTCCATGCCTTCCGCCGACTTAACGGTGAAATAGGAACAAGTTATTCCTTACAGTAAACTCAATAAAGGCTGCCTTTATTCCGATGGGAGGAGGCAGTCTTTGTTTATAAAGGAACTGACCTTTAGCTGATGTGTGAATTCACGAACTTTATTTAGCATAAAAGCGAGTTTGTTCGTGTTTTATATCCTGATTTTATTTATGGGATTAATAAGCTTTTTTATGAGCTGCACTCCGCTTCGTTCAATGAATCGCGTGCAGACGGCTTATATTATTTTGCGGTAAAAAACCCATCAGTTAAGGACTGGCGCGGAGTACAGAATACATATTGTGTCTTTCCTTAAACGCTGCATTCTGATAAACTAAAACTTAACGTTTTACGGGAGGGTATTGATCATGAGTAAACCTAGCTTGGAATCCTTAATGAAAGAACGAATATTGATCCTTGATGGAGCGATGGGTACCATGATCCAACAAGAGAATCTGACAGCGGAAGATTTCGGAGGCGATGAGCTGGACGGCTGTAACGAGATTCTTGTACTCACGCGTCCTGACATTATACAGTCCATCCACGAGAGATATTTAGAGGCAGGGGCCGACCTGATTGAGACAAATACGTTTGGCGGGACCTCCGTAGTGCTTGCCGAATATGATTTGCAGGATCGGACGCGGGAAATCAACCTCGCCGCTGCACGCCTTGCGGTTGAGGCTGCCGAGAAGTACAGTACACCCGATAAGCCGAGATATGTAGTCGGTGCACTGGGCCCGACGACCAAGACTTTGTCCGTAACCGGCGGAGTAACGTTTGATGAATTGATTAACAGCTACGAGGAGCAGGCCGCCGTCCTGATCGAGGCTGGGGTGGATGTCCTGATGCTGGAGACGTCGCAGGATACGCTGAATGTTAAAGCCGGCAGTATCGGGATTACACGCGCTTATGCTTCAACCGGTAAAAAGCTTCCTCTTATGATCTCCGGAACAATCGAGCCTATGGGAACGACGCTAGCGGGTCAAAATATTGAATCTTTCTATATTTCGCTGGAGCATTTAAAGCCGATCTCCGTCGGTTTGAACTGCGCAACCGGCCCTGAATTTATGCGGGACCATGTGCGTACGCTGTCCGAGATGGCGAAGGCAGGCGTAAGCTGTCATCCTAACGCTGGCTTGCCGGACGAGAACGGGAACTATCACGAATCCCCGGACTCACTGGCCCAGAAGATGGCGGGCTTCGCGGAGCAAGGCTGGCTGAACATTGCGGGCGGCTGCTGCGGAACGACGCCGGCTCACATCAAGGCGCTTGCCGACAAGATGAGTCAGTTTAAACCCCGGGCTATCGCCGGGACTCATCCGCCTGCAATTTCCGGAATCGATCCGGTATACGTCGAATCTGCAAACCGTCCATACATGGTAGGCGAAAGAACCAACGTGCTTGGCTCGCGCAAATTCAAACGGCTTATCGTGGAAGGCAAATATGAAGAGGCTTCGGAAATCGCACGTGCTCAAGTGAAGAACGGCGCCCAGGTTATCGACGTTTGCGTCCAGGACCCGGACCGGGATGAAGCCGAAGATATTAAGTTATTCCTTGAACTGGTCGTTAAAAAGGTTAAAGTTCCTTTGATGATCGATACGACCGATCCGCAGGTACTGGATTTGGCGCTCAGCTATTGCCAAGGCAAATCGATAATTAACTCCATTAACCTTGAAGATGGAGAAGAAAAATTCGAGAAGGTAACCCCGCTTATTCATAAATACGGCGCGGCCGTTGTAGTCGGTACGATTGATGAAAGCGGTCAGGCGATTACGCGGGAGGACAAGCTGGAGGTCGCCAAGCGTTCGCATGACTTGCTGGTCAACAAGTATGGCCTGAATGCCGAGGATCTTATTTTTGATCCGCTTGTTTTTCCGGTCGGTACGGGGGATGAGCAGTACATCGGCTCTGCGAAGGAGACGATCGAGGGCATCCGTCTTATCAAGGAGGCTTTACCTGCCTGTCATACGGTTCTCGGTGTAAGTAACGTGTCCTTTGGCTTGCCTGAAGCGGGTCGGGAAGTGTTGAACTCCGTCTTTTTGTATGAGTGCACCAAAGCGGGCCTGGATTATGCGATCGTCAATACGGAAAAAGTGGAACGCTATGCTTCCATTCCTGAAGAGGAACGCCGATTGGCGGAGGAACTGATATACAATACGAATGATGAAACACTTGCCGCATTTGTGGCTGCATTCCGCAATAAAAAGGTAGAGAAACAGGTCAAGGCCGTCAACTTAACCCTGGAAGAGCGTCTTGCTTCCTATGTAGTGGAAGGGACAAAGGAAGGACTCCTGCCGGATCTGGAAGAAGCCTTGAAGCGGTACAGCGCTCTTGAGGTCATTAACGGACCGTTGATGGCGGGGATGGAGGAAGTCGGACGACTCTTCAACAATAACGAGCTGATCGTTGCGGAGGTTCTGCAAAGTGCCGAAGTTATGAAGGCGTCAGTAGCTTACCTTGAACAATTTATGGAAAAGAATGAGACGTCCGTCAAAGGCAAAATTCTGCTTGCGACCGTAAAGGGAGATGTCCATGACATCGGAAAAAACCTGGTAGAGATCATTCTTTCCAATAACGGTTACCGGATCATAAATTTGGGTATAAAAGTACCACCGGATCGCATTATCGAAGCCTGCCGGGAAGAGCTGCCAGACGCGGTTGGCTTATCGGGTCTTTTGGTGAAATCCGCCCAGCAAATGGTAACGACGGCTCAAGATTTGCGAAATGCCGGCATTGAAGTGCCGATTATGGTAGGCGGCGCAGCTTTAACGAGAAAGTTCACCAGAACGCGGATCCGTCCGGAGTATAACGGTCTCGTTCTTTATGCGAAGGATGCCATGGATGGCCTGGATTTGGCGAATAAGCTGATGGACCCTGAACACAGGGAGTTAATCCGTCAAAATATAGAAGCCGAGAAGACGGCGGATGCGAATGCCGCGCCGGCGGCACCGTTGCCGGAATTAAGCCGTGCGGTAAGATCGAACATCTCGACGGATGCGCCGGTGTTCATTCCGCCGGATTTGGATCGCCATGTGCTTCGCGATTATCCAATTAACCATATCATTCCTTATATCAATATGCAGATGTTATTGGGACATCATCTTGGACTGCGGGGATCAGTGGATCAATTGCTGGCCCAAGGAGATGATAAGGCCGTACAGTTAAAAGAAACGGTCGACACGATCCTTCAAGAGGCCATTAACAAGGGCATTATTCGCGCCCAGGCCATGTACCGGTTTTTCCCGGCCCAGTCATCGGGCGATGACATCTTGATCTACGATCCTAACGATACTACAAAGATATTGAAAACTTTTACGTTCCCGAGACAGCGTGTGGAGCCGTTCCTATGTCTTGCTGATTTTCTGAAGTCGGTCGACAGCGGCGTCATGGACTACGTCGGATTCCTGGTAGTTACGGCGGGACAAGGTATACGGGAATTGTCCGATCAATGGAAAGAGAGCGGGGATTATCTGCGTTCCCATGCGCTGCAATCCGTGGCGCTAGAAACGGCTGAGGCGTTGGCCGAGCGGGTTCACCACATTATGCGCGATATTTGGGGCTTCCCGGATCCGCAGGAGATGACGATGAAGCAGCGTCATGGCGCAAGATACCAAGGGATTCGCGTATCCTACGGCTATCCGGCTTGTCCGGATCTGGAATACCAGCAGCCGCTGTTTGAGCTGATGCAACCCGAAGATATCGGGATTCATTTGACGGAAGGATTCATGATGGAGCCGGAAGCTTCCGTATCGGCTATGGTGTTTGCTCATCCGCAGGCCCAATATTTTAACGTGGACAAAGCTTAAAGATATTGGCCAGGAAACCCTCCGAATCTTCGGAGGGTTTTGGCAATAATATTGGTACAAATGATATGTGTTTCATAATAAATGAAAAGCAGATGGGAGGCATCGTGATGGAATTGTATTTTATGGGAACCAACGCCGGGGTACCTTCCCTGGAGAGGAATGTAACGTCACTCGCGCTCCGTTTGCTGGATGAACGTCGTTCCTTTTGGCTGTTTGATTGCGGGGAAGGAACCCAGCATCAAATTCTCCGCTCCCCGCTCAAATTGAGCAAGCTGGAGAGTATTTTTATTACCCATTTACATGGCGACCACCTCTTTGGCCTCCCCGGTCTGCTCTCGAGCCGGGCTTATCAGGGAGGGGATACCCCATTGTCCCTTTACGGCCCGCCGGGGCTTAAGAAGTTTGTAAATACCGCCATGGATCTCAGCGAATCACGGATCAGCTATAAAATAGACATTGTTGAGCACGAAGGCGGCTGTTTGTTTGAAGATGCTACGTTCCGGGTGGAATCGGCGAAGCTGGATCATCGGATCTCGAGTTACGGGTACCGGGTTATCGAGAAGGATCTTCCGGGCAAGCTGGATATTGAATTGCTTAAAAGCCATGGCATTACCCCGGGACCCCTATACGGTAAGTTGAAAAGAGGAGAGAGTATTGTTGCTCCCGATGGAACGACCCTAACTCCTTCCGAAGTGCTTGGCGGCCCTAAGAAAGGGCGAGTCGTGACAATCCTTGGGGATACCCGGCCCTGCCCGTCCGTGATCCCATTGGCGAAGGATGCGGATGCTCTTGTGCATGAGGCGACTTTTTTGCATGAGCTGGCGGATACCGCTCACACGTATCATCATAGTACGGCAAGGCAGGCTGCGGAGGCTGCTAAAGAGGCTGGTGCAAAAAGTCTTTATCTTACGCATTTCAGCTCTCGTTATAAATATGAGGATCAGCTGCAAGGACTGCTGCATGAAGCGGAGACGATATTTCCGAATACGAAGCTGGCGCGGGAACATGGAGTGTATCCTGTGCTGCGAAGCGGGGAATAAAGAGGCTGATCCGCAGAATCTGAATGATTATTTTCCGGGAAAGCGCAGGAAATGACAGGCAGTATCAATCTTTTCCATATGGGCCGGTCCCAAATTTGGCCTGCTTCGATCTCTTTCGACGAATGATAGTCATGATTTCTATATTTTGACACAATAATGGCGAATTAAGGGCGGGAAATTTGCTTGCCCTTTATTAATATATGTACAATGAGAAGCAAGAGGGTGGAAACATGAATACAACCAACCTATCCTGGAAGGCCTATTTAATCGACCTGGATGGAACTTTATACCACGGCAGCCGTATGATACCTGAGGCTGATCGTTTAATCACCGAACTGCAGGATAACGGCATTCCCTTTTTGTTTGTGACGAACAACTCGTCACGAACTCCCGAAGATGTCGCTGAACATCTTAAAGCGATGGGGATCCCGGCCAAAGAGGAGCAGGTATGCACCTCAGCCGTCGCCGCAGCGGAATATATCGCCGGACAAATGCCGGGCTGCAAGGTGGCGCCGATCGGGGAAACCGGGTTGATTTCAGCGTTAAAGAATGCTGGATTGACACTGGATAAGGAGCATCCCGATTTTGTCGTTCAGGGGATTGACCGGAATTTTACATATGAAACCTTGACGAAAGCTGCTCGCTGGATCCTGGGCGGTGCCCGCTATGTATTAACTAACCCGGATCTTCTGCTGCCGTCCCAGGACGGTCTCATGCCGGGTGCGGGTACGATTTCGGCGGCCATCCGTGCTGCATCCGGCGTAGAGCCGATCGTGATCGGCAAGCCGTCGGATATTTTGATGAAGCACGCCATCGCACGTTTGGGGCTTCGGAATGAAGAGGTTGCCGTTATCGGAGACAATATGCTGACCGATATCTCGGCGGGCGTAAATGCCGGCTGCGGCACGATCTTGACACTGACCGGGGTAACAACAGCAGAGAACTTGCCTAGTTTTGTAGCTTCCTCAGGTGTTAATCCGGATTTAATCTGCAGCAACCTGGATGAAGTCCGCAAGCTGATTTGTAATAACTCACACTAATACACGCTAATTTACATTGTAAAACGAAAGGGAAGATGAACCATGCCGGAATTGCCGGAAATGGAAAACTATCGAATCCAGCTTTCAAAGCATATTTTGGATCTGCCTATTACTGAGGTGGTCGTAAACCGGGAAAAGTCGCTGAATTTGGACCAGGAAGTATTCGTAAATGAACTGACCGGAAGACAAGTGATCTTTGTCGAGCGGCGTGCGAAGCATTTGCTGTTCCATTTGGACAATGGCCGGCGCCTGATTCTGCACCTGATGCTGGGGGGGCTGCTTTATTTGGGATCAAAGGAAGACCGTCCCTCCAGAAGTACGCAAATTGAAATTGTCTTCGGCGACAATCTGGTGCTTTATTTCATAGGCCTGAGACTTGGATATTTGCATTTGCTTAGTGCGAAAGAGGCGGAGGATTCTTTAGCGCACTTGGGCCCTGAACCGCTTGGCCGCAAGATGAACGAAGAGATCTTCGTGAAGCTAATGAGAAAGCGTCGGGGGAGCATCAAGACGGTTCTGGTGAATCAGGACGTTATTGCCGGAATCGGCAATTGCTATGCAGACGAAATTGCTTTCGCCGCAGGGCTAAGACCCACTGCTAAGCTGCAAAACATGAGCGAGGAAGAGCTTTTGGGGCTATATCGGGCGATGAGAGAAGTACTCGTAGAAATGACCGAAGGCGGCGGCTATATGGAAATGCCGTTGACCAGTGAAGATACGCTGACCGGTGGAGCAAATGATCTTTGCCGCGTTTATGACCGGGAAGGAGAAGCTTGTCCGCGCTGCGGCGATCAAATCGTCAAGACAGAAATGAACGGACGAAAAGTGTTCTATAGTCCGGGATGCCAGCATGACCGTTAAATTAAGTGTCGGAGGACATCTAAGCATTCGTGGAGGATATGCCAAGGCGGCCGAGGCGGCTTACCATCTCGGTGCCGGAGCTTTTCAATACTTTCCCAAGAATCCGCGCAGTCTGACGGTAAAATGCTTTGATAAAAGGGATGCCGAGCGCTGCCGGGAACTGAGCCGCAAGTATGACCTGCTATCCGTGGCCCATACTCCATATCCGAGCAATCTGGCGGCAACTCCAGGGGGCGCGGGCGGACAATTTGAACGAACGGTAGCATCGTTGCGCAATGATCTGGAGATTGCCGAGGCGTGCGGTTCGGTGGGAATTGTTGTTCATTTTGGCACATATAAGGAAAGAAACCCCTTACAAGGGTACCAAAATATTATACAATGTATAAATGAAGTGCTAAACGGTTGGCAGGGCAATGCTAAACTGCTGATTGAGAATCAGGCCGGCGATCATGGGGATATGGGGATGACCTTGGAAGAGCTTGTGCAAATCCGCAAGCTATGCACTTCGCCGGAGCTGATCGGTTTTTGCCTGGATACGTGCCATGCTTTTGCGGCCGGGATGTGGACGGGAGAAGGGGATAAGGAGTTTGCTTCCAAGGCCGAAGAATTGGGATATTGGGACGGCCTCGCTGTCGTTCATCTAAACGATTCGAAATATCCTGCCCTTTCCCGCAAAGATCGCCATGCCAGGGTAGGTCAAGGCTACATCGGAGAACAAGGTTTTTTGAAATTGTTTGAAATGAAGGCCATTCGGCGGCTACCGCTGATTCTGGAGAGCGAAACTGGTGAAGACGGAACCTATAGAGAAGATATAGAACGGGTAAGGCGATGGGTGGAAGCCTAGTGCTGGAATTACCGCGGAAAGGAAGAACGACTGTGATTCATGTATATATGGACGACTTTCGACGATGTCCGGAGGGCTTTACATTGGCCAGGTCCGTGGATGAGTGTCTGGAACTGCTGAGATTAATGGAAGTCGACATTCTGTCGCTCGATTACGATATGGGACCAGGGGAGAAGACCGGCTCCGATGTGGCGGCAGCCATGGCTCGGGAAGGCCTGTATGCCCGTGAGATTTACCTGCATACCTCTAGCATGTACGGTAAAAAGAGCATGTACGAAATCCTTTACCAGAACAAGCCGGAACATGTCATCCTGCATAACGGACCCATTCCGTTTGATTTGCTGGATGAGATTGAACGTAAAGCGGGAGGTTGCTAGTTTGAACAACGAGAACGAACAGGAAGTCCCGGAACAAAACGGGACGACTACTAAATACTTATGCACGGCCAATCACGGATTTGCCCCTTACGCCCAGGAAGAACTTAGAAGAAGGTTCGGAGCCGTTAAAAGTACGGTGCTTGTGCCTGGAGAAGTATTCGTCGCCACGCTTAAAGCCACAGCTTCAGAGGTGACTTCGCAGTTAAGTCATCCGGAGCCGATGTTCCTCCGCCATTTATTTCTTGTAGGATGGGAATGGAACACGGAAGGAAGTCTTGATTTGGGAGAACAACAAAACGATGGCTGGTTGAGTGAACTGCAGCAATATTTGTTGGGCGAATCCCGGCTGTCGGGGGCCAAGGTGGCTATCCAAACCAGAAAAGCCCCTCAATCGCTTTGGGCAGGCAGTGCCGCCGAACTGAAGGACGCAGTGCAAGCCGGCCTCGGCGAGCTTGATGCGGATTATGTGGTTAAGGATGCCGATTACATCGTCTCCGTATTCGCCGCTAAGGACAGCATTTTCGCGGGAATTGCCCGGCCGGAAGAAAATTTGTCCGATTGGAACGGTGGAGCCGTACGTTTTCAACGCGAGGAAGGTCAGATCTCCCGTGCCAAATTTAAGCTTCTGGAAGCTGAGGCTGTATTCGGTATCGATTTCGCGGCGTTCCGTGAAGCGCTGGATATTGGAGCTGCGCCAGGCGGATGGACCTCATTTTTGCTGGAACGAGGTCTCAAAGTGACTGCGGTGGATCCTGCAAAACTGCATCCCGACGTAATGGCTTCACCAAGGTTGACCCATGTTCGTAAAAATGCGAACGCCGTGAAATTTCGTGATCATCAATTCGATCTGCTCGTCTGCGATATGAGCTGGAGCCCGAAGATGACGGCCAAAATGGTGACCGAGCTGCTCTACGCACTCGTACCGGGCGGAACTGCAGTCGTTACTGTGAAGCTGCTCAGCAAAAAGCCGATGGCTCTTATCAATGAAGTGATCGGAACGTTCCAAGAGGCTCAGCTTCAAGTACAACGGGCTAAACAAATGTTTCACAACCGTGACGAAATCACATTATACATGATTAAATATTAATTACATGAATTATATTTTTTTGAAAATCGCTTTACAAACCCTGTGAGTTTGTTCTATACTGATTCCAAAATTATGCAATTCGACTTAAGGGAAAGTATCCCTGTCTGTCTACAGCTCTAATAAGCTGAGGAGGACAATGGGTACTTTCCCTTTTTGCGTTTCGAAAAAGGAGGGAGCCGGTTGCCGTTTATACCGAAATATGAACGCGGCGGAATTTTGGCAGGCCGCTACAGGATGGAGAAAATTATTGGAGAAGGGGGCATGAGCCGGGTTTATCTCGCCTCCGATTTGAAGCTGCCCGGGAAGCGTTGGGCAGTGAAGGAGAGTCCGTTTACACCGGAGCTTGGTCTCCGGTTGGAGGATGAAGCTGAACTGCTTATTTCGTTAAATCATCCTCGGTTGCCGAGAATTTCAGATTTTTTTCAAATGGAGGGCGGATATTCATACTTGGTGATGGATTATGTGGCAGGTGTTCATCTGGATAAGTATGTATTGGGCAATAAGGAAGCTTTAACCCCTGACAAATTAGCCAGGCTAGGATTGCAAATTTGTGAGGGTCTACATTATCTTCATAGTCTTCATCCGCCGATCATTCATCGGGATCTGAAGCCGTCCAATCTGCTGATCGATGAGCAGGAAGAAATCATGTTTGTTGATTTCGGGATTGCCCGCAAATATAAACAGGAAACTCTTGAGGATACGGTTAAACTCGGAACGATCGGATTTGCGGCACCGGAACAATATGGAGGGCGACAGACGGACGGCAGAACGGATTTATATTCGCTTGGCGCCGTGCTGCTCTATTTGGGAACCGGGTGCAAATATTCTTATTGGTCGGAAGAGACAGCGGCCATCCTCCGGCGTAAAGGTTTAGCTTTGCTGGAACCGATTATTGTGCGACTTCTGCAACATGAACCGGAGAACAGATACTCTTCGGCGGAAGAGACGGCGGAAGCGCTGAGAGCTGTGGCGAGCACACTATTTAATGCAACTGCAAAGGATGCAAACCTGGAAGATGCACAGCGGAGCGATTTCCGTCGGACGCCGCGCTCTATTGTAATTGCCGTAATGGGGGCGGCACCCGGTATCGGCACAACGCATACCTGCATCGCACTGGCCCACCTGTTATCCAAGTTTACGCCGAGGATCTCGGTTGTGGAGATGGAGGTCAAATCCAACGCTTTCCGGACGATGTCCGTTCTTGTGGAAGGGACTGATGCATTCCGCGAAGCGGGACCGCAGCGTTTCCGGTTTCGGAGCGTCGATTACATCCGGGCTCCATCGCGACAGGAATTACTGGATCTGATTGCGGGAAGCGGCGAGTATGTGATCTGCGATCTCGGATCAGGCAGGCGAAAGGAACATTTAGAGGAGTTTGCCCGTGCCGATCTGTCCATTCTTGTTTGTCCGGCGGCGGAATGGCGTCATGAGGATCTGGCGGCTTTCGAAGCGAGCTCGGGTCCCGTCAGAAAAAATTGGGTATGCTGCGTACCGTTTGGTTCCAGGAATGCCGTCCGTCGTATCCGCAAAACTTTTAGTACGGGAAAAGTATACGTCTTGCCTGCCGAGCATGATCCTTTTTCCCCGGGGAAGGAAATGGAGTCGGCTCTGGCCGAAATATGCGGGGGATTTTTTCCGCAAAGCGTGCTGCAGGGGAAAAGCGGACTACGCTGGAGGCGAAGACGCAGGAAAGGAAGTGAATAAATGTTCAGGATGAGACGGAAAACGAAGCACCTAATTTATGCCGGCTTAGCTGGCGTGATCGCAACCGGACTTATATTTGGCGGGTTCATGTTCGTTAAAACTTCGAAGATGACAGAAGCCCGAATAGAAATGCAGGGTAGATTGGAAGCTGAAATTCGCATTCTTCAGGAGGAGGCGGGCCGGTCCAAGGTTCAGGGATGGGCGCCTGCCCGGGAACTCCCGGCAGGTCATGTGATTTCTATGGAGGACCTTGTATCCGTTGAATTGCCGGAAGGCAGCGTACCGAGTGATTGGCTCAAGACCAGAGAACAAATCGCCGGTAAAACGGTCAAGCTGTCACTTAAGCCGAATACGCTGCTGACAGGCACGCTTTTATATGAGGAAGAGCCAACGCCTTCCGATCTCCGTTTCCGTGAAATGGGTTTTATCCAGCTTCCAGGAGCGCTTAGCGAGCAGGACGTCATTGATGTGCGTATCCAGTTTCCGACGGGACAAGATTACATATTGTTGGCCAAAAAAAAGGTGAACTCGTTAGCATCAGGTACGGTTACGATGACCCTGAATGAATCGGAAATCCTGTCGCTGTCCAGCGCAATCGTCGACGCTTATTTGCATAAAGCCTCGATCTATGCCTTGCTCTATGTGGAGCCAAGCCTTCAAGCAAAAGCTATTCCGACGTACCCGGCCAACGAGGCCGTGCTGAAATTGATCAAGCAGGACCCGAATATCGTCGGTCGTGCCGAACATGCCTTGAGCAACTCCGCCCGTACTGGTCTTGAAGCGGATCTTGGAGGGGTATCGGCACAATCGGCCGCAGAATATGCGGGATATCAAGCAACTCAAGCGTCACCGCCACCATCTTCCCGGGCCGACTCGCCAACAGGCGGTCAAGAACAGTTTGTCATGGGGCCGGCGGAATAAAAGGAGGTACCAAGGGTGAAAAGCTGGATTTTTACAGGTAAGAGCGATAAAAGGGATCTGCTGCTGTACATTTGCAAGGTGCTGTCCGGAACAGGCAAAAGGGTGTTACTGGTGGACATGACCGATGGCAGAAAGTACCGTTATTTGGCCAGTAGCGTGAAAAATTGTATACCTCTTACCGAGTATAACGGGTTTGATATTTGTGATGGAATCACCGCCGCAGAACCTGAACTTTACGACTACTGTCTGTATGATCTGGAGACGATGCATTTTGGTTCAATTGAGATTTGGAAGCGGGTTGATGCCGTTATGTGGGTCACTTCATATGACCGCTATGAGGTGGAGAATAGCGCCGAGTGGTTCAGTCATTTGTTTCTCCGATGGCCTCAACTTAAATCGCTGCGGATTCAGCCGGTCTTTATACGAACGGTCGACAGCTTTTTGACCCCCGATTACATTATGGGCTATGTGGAGCACTTGCCTATTGAATGGAGTAAAGAGATGGTGTGCATTCCCTGGTGCGAAACTAATGAAATCGTGCAGATGGAGAATGAACATGCGCAAACTTTGCGGATGGGGCGAATCTCCAGATCATATAAGAAAGCGATTCTATCCTTGATCGTGAATCTCGCAGGTCTGTCTATGCCGAGTACGAAAAAAGCGCTGCGGTCGGCGGACAGGAGGAGGGCATGAGCAGGATCATCTTTTGGGATTACGGACATGAAGGATCGGCCGAGGTTGCCGCGGCGGCAGCGATAGGGATGTCTTTGACACATCCGGGAAGGATTCTGCTGCTGAATGAGGTTAAAGCCGGGACTAATGTTGAAGCTGGCTTCTCTCTGTCTGACCAATATCAGGGCAGGGGCGCTCTTCCGCTTACGGAATACGGGATTGACGCCTTGCTGCGTTTATCCGCCAATCAACGTTTAAGTGCAGCGAACTTCTCGGATTATACTCAACCGGTCATCAAAGGGAAACTGGATCTTGTTTCCGGAAGCCGAGAAGAATGTCTTGAAAATTCACATGAGTCAGGTGAGAAGCTGGGCCGTGTTTATGCCGCTGCGGAGCAGGCTTATGATTTTATTTTTACTGGAAGTCGATTTTCCTCCGGAGCTGTTGCTGTAGCAGGCCCGCATAATTTGCCGAAAGGACGGCTGCTTAGTGTCGCTGTACTTCGGCAAAATCGTTTGGAGCTGGAACGGTTTTTTGGTGATATGGTCAGTGAGACTAACGGAGCAAATGTCACGGATGCTATCGTGATTCAGCATTATGATCACCGTTCGCAATGGTCGGCTGGCAACATTCGAAGGCGGTTTGGCTGCAAGCTGCCGCTGTACGTCATTCCGCATAGCACGGAGTTTATGGATGCTTGGAATAACATGAATATCCTCCGATTTATCCGATTGCACCGGCTGTTACCGCGCAGGAGACCCGCGAAAGAAGGATTTATGTCGGGGCTTGCCAACCTTTGTGACGGCCTATATCGGCTCGCTGCTGGACGAGACGTATATTCTCGGGGCGGAGAAAAGGGGGCATGACCTTGAATGCAGCCGGATTAAATTTGATAGGAATCATCACTTTAGTTGCCGTCTGTTTGGCTTGTCTCTGGCTGAAGGCCAAGTCTTCAGGAGAATCTTTCTTACATCGTGCGCCTGGAAGGGATCGATATTCTTTTACGGAACTCATCGCTTACGTCAAGCATCAGATCCATGAGCTTAGCCGCAATCCCTCTAACGAATGGGGGATGAACGAGGAAGCCTGGAACCGAAAAGTAAAGGTTCGGGCCGAGCTTCGGCAAGCATTACGCGGCTGTACGTATGGCGACCAGCAGGATAAACGTTACGTTAAATCCTTTATTCGCGATTTGCTAGTAAGAGGGTACGGTATCTCGGAAGAAAATATAGACCTTATTATTCCATTCCGCGACCGGGAACGATTAAATGCGCAAGACAGATTTGAAATTGTGCTGTACTTATACAGAAGACGGCATGGGGAAATGGCCTTATCCACGCTGATCGAAGACTATGACTTGGACCAGCCGAAGTGCCGGTCCGACGAAGATGGTACAGGGATATTTGAAATTAATGCTGAGGATGTGGACTCGGTTTTTTACAGGGAGTATCGCCTGCTTTCATTTCCCGAGAAGCTGGACCTGGTCGTTCAGCGGGTCTATCAAATGTACAAAGGATTTTCCGTGATCGACGCGATTCGGGAACAGAACATTGACGGGGTGAGCGGAGGAGTCAGCGGGATTCCCGGGAATCAATCCCTTTGGCAACGGATAGAGGATGAAATCGAACCGGGAGGGCCGGAAATTCCGCTAGATCAGGACGGAAGGCAAATAACTCGCTCCTGGGACAGTGTTTGGATTTTTTATAAAGGTAAAAGCATACGTTTATCCTTCTTATCTTTCGGAAGTGAAGCCGAATTGAAACGGGTGTGTCAGAACATTTACAAATTCAATTTGCCGGGTCAGTTATCCGAGGCTAACGGATTTAAAGTAAACGAGTTGAAGGACGGCTCCCGGGTCGTTGTGGTGAGACCGCCTTTTGCGGAATCATGGGCATTTTTTGTACGTAAGTTCGACGTGAAGAACGCAGTCCTTGAAGGGCTTATTCAAGGGAATAACTCCAACCTGCCGATCGAACTGTTGAAATATCTGATGAAAGGAAGCCGGATTACCTCGATCACCGGTTCCCAGGGTTCAGGCAAAACAACGCTGTTAATGGCCATGATCAAGCATATTTATCCTTCTTACACTTTACGCGTTCAGGAGATGTCATTCGAGCTTCATCTCCGGAGGATTTATAGTACGAGAAACATTTTAACCTTTCGTGAAACGGAATACATATCCGGGCAAGCGGGATTGGATTTGCAGAAAAAAACGGATGGCACGGTCAATATCCTCGGGGAGGTAGCGACGGACGAGGTTGCGGCTTGGATGATACAGATGGCGCAAGTGGCAAGTTTATTTACCCTGTTTACCCATCACGCCAAAACCTTCCGCGACCTGATTGAATCCCTGCGAAATTCCTTATTAAAGACCGGCATGTTTAGGGATGAAAAGATTGCCGAATATCAGGTAGCGGGTGTGCTGGATTTTGATATTCATCTCTGCAAGGACTATCAGGGGAACAGATACATAGAACGAATTACGGAGTGCTGCCGTCTGAACGAGAGTTACCAGGAAAGGGTGATTGTCGAGTATCGTAACGGAGCATATGTACCTGTAAAGCCGATCTCTGCGCATAGCCTTAAGGAAATGTCCAAAGAGATGACACCGGAAGATGCAGCGGCCTTTGAAAGGTTTGCGGGTATGTATTGGAGGGAGGCCATTGGAGCTTAAGTCATTTCTCATGATTCTTGTCGGAATGTCATTATGCTGTTTTTTGCTGCTGCTCGGTTTGGGAAAATTAATTGCCAAACGAGAAGAGGAGCAGGGGTTATCGTTAGCTGATCGCGGACACCCATCGTCCCGCTTGATCCGCGGCGGATTGAATGTTCTTTTTCTGAGGTCCTATGCGTTATTCATGAAGCTGCCGCCGCTTAGATTTTATGTGTTGAAGGTTCGATTCCGCTTGTCCGTTCTCCAAGTTTATGACGAGTTTAGTTTACGAAGGCAAACGATCAAGATTGTTTATCTGATCCTGGGTACCCTCACATTCGTGATCGGCGTACTGACGGCAATGAATCTTAACTTGATCTTCTTTCTTTCCTTGTTGATAGCCGCCGTTGTCATTCAAGGTCTGATCCTGGACGGGTATATCAATCGGTTGGAAAAGAAGCTGCTGGAACAAATGCTAGATTTGTTCGGCGCCGTCAGGCTGGCCTATCACAGGCACGGTATGGTTGAAGACGCTATAGATGAATCCATCGAATCGGTTGGAGAGGAAATCGCTCTGCATGCTCATAGGATTTATGACGCTTTAAGTGATGTTAAACCGGATGAGGCGCTGGAGAAATATTATGAAGTCGCGCCAAACCGTTTTCTTCGAGCGTTTGCGGGGATATCAAGGATGATTATGGAATTCGGGGACCGCAAAAAGGATAAGGGTTCGTTGTATTTAAGAGGTCTGGCCAGCCTTACAGGGGAAATTCAGCTTGACTTGATTCGTCGAAGTAAGCTCGATTATTTGCTGAAGGGGCTAAATTTAATTGCTTTAGTGCCGATTTTTTTTACCAAGCCGATTGAGATTTGGGCAAGGAGAAATTTTCCGCTCATGGATCAGTTTTATTTGAGTAAGGCAGGGATTCTGGCCAAGCTCGGGATTTTTCTGATCATTCTTATTTGCTATTTGCTGCTTCAGAAGCTGAAGAGTGAAGAGGAGACGGATTATAAGGCAGGTAGAAACCGGAATCCATGGGAATCAGCCTTGAGAAAATGGAGCCTTGTCCGGAAATGCTCGGCATGGTTCACCCCAAGGTTCAAATCTGCAGCCTATGAGCGAATTCATAAACTGCTGAAAGACAGTAATCATCACTTAAGTGTAGAAACGTTGCAAATCAGACGGCTAGTCATATTTCTGTTATGTGTGGTTATTACGACGGGTACTTTTTCTTATTTACATTTGAAGAGCCGGTCGTGGATTTTGAATGAGCCTCCGGCAAGCTATGTGTTTTTTGGAACTATGTCACAGGACGATGCTGAGGCTGCGGCGGAAATCGTCGACATGGACAAGCAGGTTATGGTGGAGACAGGGATGGATTCTAATAGAGAGTATGATCAAATAGCTGCCTCCATCACACAAGTAATGGCGGAAAGGGGATTACAGCCGAACGATAAACAGCTTGAGGCAACGGCGGAGCGTGTCATAGATAAATTGAAACGCTGGAACGCGGAGTATCTGAAATGGTGGGAGCTTCTCTTGTCGCTGATTGCCGGATGGATCGGATACTGTGTACCGGTCTGGACGCTGATGTTCCAGAGGAGGATGCGGCTTATGGATATGAGGCAAGAAGTGTACCAGTTTCATACGATGATTTCTATTCTGAAGGAACTGGAACGAATTTCTGTCGAAGAGATTTTGGACTGGCTGCATTCGTATGCCGTGATTTTCAAAATTCCACTGCAGAAATGTCTGCTCCATTTCGGGCATGGCGGCGAAGAAGCATTGAGGCAGATGAAGGAGGAGGCCGGGCTGGACGAGTTTAGGCAGTTGGCGGACAAGCTGCTTCTCGCTACGGAGAAAATAACGATCTCGGATGCCTTTGATGAGCTGGAGAGTGAGATGGCGTATCATTTTGAGCGGAGACGGCTCGATTATGAAAAATCGCTGGATACGAAAGCGGGGATCGGCCGTATCATCGGTTTTGCGCCGATGTATTGTCTTGTGTTTGCCTACCTGGTCATCCCGTTGATTTGGATGAGCTTTCAACAGATGGGCATTTATTTTGAGCAAATTCAACATATTTAACAAGGAGGTATTTTAATATGAACAACGCATCATCCGCTTTAAAGGTAGCGGCCGGTATTTTTTTGACGATCGCTCTGATCACTATTGTTGTAATCTTGTTTGTATCCGCCCAGGAAGCTACGAAAACAGCTCAAAACAATTTTTCCGATATTCAAACAGAACTGTCACAGGCCTCATTTACGGTTTATGACGATACGACAGTCAGCGGGTCCCAGGTCACGAATGCTTTGAGAAAATTCAAGGACCGGGAAGAGTTCGGTATTCAGATTAAGACGGGGAAAAACAGTACAGGCCAATGGTATGGAGACATTCTCAAAATCAACGGCACTCTGACGAACGAAGAATACGGTTCAGTGAGTGGCTCCAGCTTGGCGGATATAGGCAACACCTGGAACGAAAAGCTTAACGAATACGTCAATCCAAGCGGTAAATTCAAGGCAAAAGTGATCAAGGATAATTCCAATGTAGTTAGGGGACTGATCTTTACCCAGACTACGGTCACTCCTTAGCCGAGAAGCCGAATCACACATGCTGAAGAGCCTGAAAGATTTACTGTGGTTAGGTACGGCGGTTTCCTTAACTCTTGGAGCTGTATTGTTTACCCTTGATTTTACACGTAGTTATGATGGCCTTTTACAAAATTTATCCTCTTTCATTCAAACGCACAAGCGAAGTGTGACCCTATCGGGAGCCGGCTTAAGCAACGAAGCATCGAATTTCGATACATATACAGGATTGGATATATTATATGGCCTGCGGGGCTGGAAGTTGGAAGGGGCGGAAGTCTCGATTAACGGCACTGTGATTCCGGATGCCAAAGATGATGGAGCATTGCCTTCCGGTCTCTATGATCAAGATCTAGGATTGGCCGTAGCTTTGCTGGACTTGGAGGAAGATTACAAGGCATACTCCCAGCTCGATAAGCAGGGGCGCTTGGTTAAGATATCTTTTAAATTAAAGTGAAGGGGCCGAAGTATGGGCAATGCTTTATCGAAGATCGCGGCGGCCATCCTGGCGGTCGTTCTGATCTTTCTTTTTCCCGCCGTCCAGTCCGCTCAGCGTCAGGAAGATATCAGGGTATTGTCGGCTTATAACACGCTTGTCCAGTTTACGGATGCCGTAAGAAGCAAAGGGTATGTCTCTGCGGAAATGTACGAGGATTTTTCGCGTGAGCTGGAGACCACAGGCGCGGCTTATGACATCGAACTAGAACACCGCCATAAGAAATATCATCCCGAATATAAGGACCCCGCCGATCCGACAACATTTATGGACGAATTCAGCGTGGTCTACGATTCAAATTACACATCAGACATCCTTAAAATGTTGTTTCCTTCAGCTCTCCCTGCGGGTGGGCCGGTTTTAAGAAAATATAGGTTGGAGGCCGGGGATTATTTGAGTGTAACTTTAACGAAAGTGTCACGGTCCCCGTTGGAGGTTCTGTCAGGTTTTATCTATGGCACGGCACCAGAAGGCGGCCAAACGAAGCATTTGTCCTACGGAGGCATGGTGTTGAATGAAGATTACTGACTGGGCTGTCATTTTTGTACTGATCGCAGGTCCGTTGCTATGGATTTCAAGTTGGAATACGGAACAGCTTAGAGAAGCTAATCGGCTTGAAATCAAGTACAACTCGGTTTTAAAGACGGCTGCTCAGGATGCAGGAACCCTGCTTAATCGTAACGAGTCGCAGCATTATGAATCGGGGTACGGATCCGCAAAATTCATGCGGGCCGACAAAGAAGCGGGGTTGGCGGCTTTAAAGGAGACCTTGGCACTGAATTTCGGTATCGCTGACGATCCGCTGGCGATGCAAGCTTTTATGACGTATATTCCTGCTGTAGTGGTTATTGATTATGACGGATATTACATCTATGCGATGGAAGAACTGACAGGGGCAGACGGCTATCCTATCGCCGAACATCGCTGGCTTCCCAAGAAGCCATATGTATACCGGGACCGGGAAGGGAATAGTCTATCTTTTACCTTGGATCAGCGGGTTACTGTTGTAAATCCCGTTACGGGGGAGTCGGTAACCGGGTTGCGGGAGACTGTTGGCTCCGAGTGGATTATTCCGGTTCTTCAGAATGAGGAAGCCTTCGAGCAAGTGAGAAGATCGGTAATCGTCCGGAGTATAGAAGATGATCTAGCGGGTATCATTCATCGTCATAATGAAATTTCCCGTAAGCTCGGCGTGAGTTATACGTTTACGCTTCCGGTAATTCCCCAAGAGGAATGGAACAATACAGTCGATGACGTAGGTGTGCTTGTTTTCCTGCAAGGGATTCCTGTCGGAAACCAATACTTTAACAATTATGCGCTCGGCGGCGGGAGACTGGTCAAGCGTCGGCCCGTGTACGGCGGCATACATCTGGAAACCGGGATCAAATATGCATTTAATGATAAGTGTCCGTTCCCTTTCCAACCGGTTGAAGTTTTCACGAATGCCAGAGATGCGGCAGCTTCCGGATATTTTGAAGTGGAATGTGGACAAGGAGTCCACTGATTATAAGTGCAGGATTCGTCCACGTAAGTTCACATTCATTACCGACAGAGTGGTTACGGCGTTCTTCTTCATATGCTAAAATTCGTAATAGAATGTAGCTGAAAGGAACGTGAAGCAAGAATGAAAGCTAATGAGGACCGTTATTCGCGACAGCAGTTGTTTCAACCGATAGGTCCTGAAGGGCAGCAGAAGCTTGCGGAGTCTTCGGTGCTTATTATCGGGGCAGGCGCCCTCGGAACGGGGATCGCCGAAACTCTTGCCCGCGCAGGTGTGGGGCGACTGGTCATCGCGGACCGTGATTATGTGGAGTGGAGCAATTTACAGAGGCAGCAGCTGTACACCGAGGCCGATGCGTTGGCCAGGCTGCCGAAAGCCGTGGCGGCGGAACAACGACTTCGCGCTGTCAACAGCGAAATTATAATCGAAACGCATGTCGTGGATGTAACTTATGAGGAGATCGAAGAGCTGATTAAGGATGTAAATGTGGTTATGGACGCCACGGATAATTTCGATACCCGGCTTCTGATCAATGACATCGCACAAAAATACGGAATTCCATGGGTTTACGGTGGCTGTGTGGGTAGCTACGGGATGACGTTTACGATTTTACCGGGCCAAACGCCATGTTTGAATTGTTTATTGGGGACGATTCCGCTTGGAGGCGATACATGTGATACCGTAGGTGTCATTCCGCCTGCCGTGCAGATCGTCGTTGCGCATCAGGTTACGGAAGCGTTGAAGCTGCTGACAGGTCATCCCGAGTCGCTTCGAGGCACATTGCTGACCTTCGATGTGTGGCGGAACGAGCAATCCTCAATCAAAGTAGGGTCCGCCAAACGGGAGGACTGTTTATCCTGCGGTACGCATCCGACTTATCCGTTTCTGTCCGCAGCAGGTACCCGTAAATCGGAGGTGCTGTGCGGTAGGGACACGGTTCAGATCCGGCCTGCCTTCAAACGGAAGCTTCCTTTACCCGAAATTGCCGCGAGATTTGAACGTCTGGGGGAAGGGAAGGTGGAGCTCAATCCTTTTCTGGTCTCCTACACGATCGGGGATCGGCGAATCGTCCTGTTTGAAGACGGAAGAGCGCTTATTCACGGAACGAAAAATACGGCGGAAGCCAAAGCGATATACGATCGGTATTTGGGCTGAATATTTCTATATTGTTAATGAACGGATTAATTTGGCAAACCATTCACGCACCTTGCGGAATGGTTTGTTTTTATTTTGACCATCTTAACGATAAGTGCATAGAACCCTCTATAAAGGAAGTTCGGAGATTAAAGGGCAGAGGCGGGAACTCATATGAAAGACATCGTGCTGCTGATGCAAAAAAATGATTTTGCAGCCACCCAAAGGCAATTATTTCTGGAACAGGCCGGATTTGAAGTTCGCCGTTGCCACGGCCTGGAGGATACGGCAACAGAACTGGATGAGGAAATGCCTGGCGTACTGCTGCTGAGTCCGGAGACCGGCAGCCGTGTTGTTTATGAACTGATGGACAGAGTTGGGGAGAATCCTCCATTCCCCGTCATGGTTATTTTGAAGGAATGGGATACGGATGAGATGGTCTCCTTACTTGAAGCAGGAGTAAACGAAGTTGTGGACATAGCGGTACCCAATATAGAATTTGAAGCAAGAATCCGCAGTCTGATCAGGCTTTTCCGTCGTTTTGCCGACGGTTATTTGACGGAGTTGAGGTATGAGGATCTTGTTATTGAATTGAAAGGGCGCAAAGCTTATCGGGATGGTGATCTGATCAAACTTACACCGAAGGAATTCGATTTGCTTAGATATTTAGTGAAGAGAGCGGAGCAGGTATGCCAGAGAGAGGCGATTCTGCAGGAGGTATGGGGATATGATTTTTCTACGGGAACGAACGTAGTGGATGTGTATATCCGACATTTGCGCAAAAAAATCGATAAGGGAAGATCCCGGAAGCTGATCCATACCGTCCGCGGAACCGGATACGTAATACAGTGATTCGCACAAAAAATAACCCGATAGAGAGGCTATCGGGTTTGATTACGGCTTTAGCCAGTTGAGCTCGCGAAGCGTGCGAAACAAAAAACCACCCGCTATGCGGGTGGAGGGATCGAAGGTTTGACCACCAAGACCATTCCGATAAAATTGAGATGTTCAGGCTCAACA
>NZ_BOSL01000008.1 GCF_018403325.1 Paenibacillus vini
AAGTGAAAGTGACAAAAACACTGAGCCTGAACAATTTTATTGTCAGGCTAGCGTCTTTAGGCGCAGTTTGGCAACAGGGGGTTATACCCCAAGAGCAAACCACCCGTTGGACGGGTGGTTATGATTTGAAATATTATGATTGCTTCATCAATGCGTCAGTGCCTTAGTCTTCGCTTTATCGGACAGCATCATTTGAGCGGCGGCACGTCCGCTGGAGAAGGCTCGTTCAGCGAGCTCGCCTTTGCCTTCGCAGCCGTCCCCGCAGAAGAGGAACGGAACGCCCGGCAGTTTGCTTGGAAGCAGCTTGTTGGTGTGGATGTTCTTGACACTCGACACCATGGCTTTCTTGGAAACGCGTTTTACAGCCGTATGTTCCCGCCAATCCGGATAATAAGTATCGAATAGTGCTTCCATTTGCTGAGTTTTACTCTCCAGATATTCTTTCTTCTGATCCTCATCCTGGAAATCGTCGTTCAAATAGGCGATGCCTTGCAGAAGCTGTCCGCCGACCGGAACGACCGTATAGTCGGTAGCCGACACGTCGCTGATAAATACTTTGTTGTCCATATCGCTGATATAGTGGAATGGACGGGCTACTACTTTGGAGAAGCCTACGTCATAGACGAGGACCTCCGTGCATGAATTGTCCTTAAACGGTTCAAGAGCCCCGGCCCAAGGGGAGGATTCCAGCAATTTGTATACCTGTTGGACAGGCATTGCAAATATAACCTGATCATACTCCAGGGCTTCCCGGGTTTTGGTCTTCAAAATAAACTTCCCATTCTCCATTACAATCGATTCAACCGGTTCTTTAACCGCAATATCCCATTTCTCATTGTCATTGATCTTTTGAACCAGCTGTTCCGTAATCGTCGCCCAGCTGCCGAGAATATAGTTGACCGGTTTGCTGGAGAGAAACAGATTGTGGTAGTAATCGGCGATCACTTCACCTGACACCTTGCGAGCGTCATCCGGCGTAATAAAGAAGTTCGAGCTCACCAGATGCTCCCATAATTCCTTGACATCGGAGGAGGCATTGGATTTATCCAAATATTCTCCGAGTGTCCGGTAGTGCTTCAGTTGGTGAATGTTTCCGATTACTGCGGCAATTTCCGCTACGAATCTTACTTTTTCCATCGTGGTCAGCACATCGGTCTTCATAATATTCACGAAATCTAGAGGAGCGGGTGTCAAATTACCATGCTTGGCATATACGACCTTCCGTTTATCCACTTGCTTACTCTGGAATTTAAGCTCAAGCTCTTCCTCCATATGCTGCAAGGTATGTCTGTCGATGCCGTAAACCGCATGTGCCCCATAATTGAGCGTAAAACCGGATTTCTCATAAGTAAATGCGCGTCCGCCCAGCTGCGGACTGCGTTCAAACACCGTACCTTCGGTGTCCGGGCTGTCGGAAAGATATGCGGCAGCCGTCAAGCCGGCCAAACCGCCGCCAATGATTGCGATTTTCATGGGAGAACCTCCTAAAAGGAAAATCCTTATTCTTTATCAGTATATGCTATTCATGTAAGCGCGTCCATAGAAATGGTCACTAAATATTCAAAATTGCAACCGCCTTCATAGCCGGAATGCGATTTCTTCCTTGACAGCCTGGTCAAATTGATAAGTGTTTGCACCAATATAGGCATTAGCACATAGGATATAGCGTTGAGAAGAGAGGAAAGGGGGGAAACGGAATTTGGCTGTTATTAGAACTAATTCCGAGGATGTCAAACTTCTTGCACGGCTCATGCGGGCGGAAGCCGAGGGAGAAGGCGAGCAAGGCATGCTGATGGTCGGCAACGTCGGAGTCAACCGGATTCTCGGTGGTTGTCTTGATTTCAAGAACGTACGAAACATGAACGACATGGTGTTCCAATCGCCGGGCGGCTTTGAAGCTACGCAGAAGGGTTATTTTTATCAAAAGGCCCGGGACCGCGATATTCGACTGGCCCAGCGCGTAATCAACGGCGAAAAAATATGGCCTGCATCCAATGCTCTATGGTTCTTCAGACCGGCTGGGGATTGCCCTGACACCTGGTATGACCAGACCAACACCGGACGATGGAAGGCGCATTGCTTCTTTGCCCCGAGTGGGGAAGATTGCCCGGCCGTATATTGAGGAAACAGCGACGCTCCGCCCTTCAGGATATTCAAAGAACATAAGTAAGATCATTTTGAGGAGGAATTATTTCCATGTTTAATCAACCTTATCGGCCGGTCACATACACTATCGGAGGAGGAACTCCATCCGGGACTTATCCTTCAGGGACTTATCCATCGGGAACTGGAACCACGGGCGGCCAACCCCCTCAAGTTCCGAGCGGCAGTCCGATGACACCATCCGGAACCGTGGTGCCGGTACAATTCCCGACGAATGAGCAGTCGTTTATCGAGAACATACTTCGTTTGAACCTGGGCAAAGTTGGCACTTTCTACATGACATATGAGAACAATTCTGAGTGGAACGCTAAAATCTTCAAGGGCGTACTCGAAGCGGCCGGCCGTGACCACATCATTATCAGCGACCCTAATACGGGCGTGCGCACCATTCTGCTGATGGTCAACTTGGATTTTGCTACGTTCGATCAGCCGCTGGTGTATCAATACCCGGGCACGATCGGGAACCCGCCGACAACCCGGAGATAATTGTAATATGAAGGGGCCTCCTTACTGGAGGCCCTATTTCGCGTCAAATCAAAAAAAGTGCGTAACCCAGCCTGTTTCCTTGGCATATGCCGGGGTTTGACTGTGTAGTGTATAATTATATAATTAATAGTAATACACTCACCAAAGATGTTTCATTTGTTGAGGTTGTTTAGAGGCTTAATTATTGATCTGACAAGGAGATGAATCCATTGGGAAGTTGACGATATATTACGAAATCAGACATCAATATCATTTCAAACCGCGAAGGAGGTGCACCTATTCACCGCACTGATTGCGGCGAATAGGAAACGTATTGACTGACCCTTTACCGAGTCTTTTTTCTATAGGACTGATGCTGTTACTGGTCCTGCTGAACGGATTTTTCGTATCTGCTGAATTTGCAATCGTAAAAATCAGAAGCGGCCGAATCGATGCCTTAGTCGAAGAAGGACGAAAAAACGCTGTTATCGTGAAGAGCTTGCTGAATCACCTTGACGGTTACTTATCCGCTTGTCAGGTTGGAATCACTCTTTGTTCCCTTGGCCTGGGATGGCTTGGCGAACCGGTCGTAGCCCGGCTCCTGAATCCGTTGTTCGAGTTTGCGGGTTTTGGCGATAAACCGGTGCATATTGTATCGCTGTTTGTTTCCTTCTTGCTGATTGCCGTATTGCATATCGTTCTCGGCGAACTCGCGCCCAAAACGATTGCCGTACGCAAAGCGGAGCAAATTACTCTCTTGTCGGCAAGACCGATGAGGATGTTCTATAAGCTGATGTTCCCCTTCATATGGACGCTAAATCGACTGTCGTCCGGACTGCTGAGATTGTTCGGCATTGCTCCGGTGTCCGAGCAGGATTCCCTGCATACCGAGGAAGAAATCCGTGTAATGATGAAGGAGAGCACAGAAAGCGGCCTTATCGATAGTACGGAAATGTCGCTCGTTGACAATATTTTCGAATTCGCCGACACGACCGCGAGGGAGATTATGATCCCACGGACGGAAATGATCTGCCTTTATACTCAGAATTCATTGGACGAAAACCTGACGATCGCTTTGGAAGGCACCCGGACGAGGTATCCCGTTTGCAACAACGATAAGGACCATATTATTGGATTCATTCATATTAAAGATTTAATCCGTTCGAATACCTCGGATTACCTCGATCTATTGCGTCCCATCATGGCGGTGCCCGAATCGATCCAGATCAGCGATTTGATGAAGCGGATGCAGCGTGGGAAAACCCAAATCGCCATCTTGATCGATGAATACGGAGGCACTTCCGGCATGGTCACCCTGGAAGATATCGTCGAAGAGATCGTTGGCGAAATCCAGGATGAATTCGATGAGGAGCGACCGGGTATCGAGCAAGTGGATGAAAATGCCTATTCCATCGACGGGCTGATGCTGATCGAATCCGTCAACGACCGGTTCGGTTTTGAACTGGATTCCGACGATTACGACACGATCGGCGGTTGGCTGTATTCCCGAATTGAAATTCTTCCGCCGCAAGTCGGGCAAACCGTGGAATACGATGGCTATTTATATATTGTGGAAGAGACGGACAACAAGAGAATTTCACGCGTCAAGCTGCTGAAACAGCAGTTTATTCCGATCGAGGAAGCCGGCGCATAAACATAAAAGAACATGCAAGGCGGGCAGTCCTTTGAAGGACTGCCCGCCTTTTTGCAAACAATGTTTACTTATTGGTTCAACCCGTTAGCGATCGCAAGAATTTCTTCCTTGTCCACATTGCCGATCACATTAAAATATACATTTCCGAGCATCATATTGATTTCGCTCATAGTTCCGCTGCTGATATACGCTATATTTCCATTATCCAATTCAACCTCTTCGGTATTTTCTTTACTCATCGTTGAAAGGATTTCATTATTCATCAACAGATCAAACGTTAATCTGAGTATATTGCCATCTTCCGTTCGGTAGAGCAGGTGAGCGCTCTTTCCGAAGGTATTCGGGTCCTCCGGTGTTCCGGACGGAATGACGACCTCGAGCGTTTCTAAAGTGAATCTTTCCGGAATGTTCGTAATTCGGGGAAGAGAGAAGGCGAGTGTATCGCGGGCTTCCTCCATGTCCATTTTTACCGTTTCATAAGTCCCCGCATCGACAAGGTGTACCTCTTTGTTCATTTCTCTGAGCTCATCCTCAGTGAAATCTTCAGGCGGGGGAGGCGTTTTGGCCATTGATGGATCCGCTTGCGGCTGTCCATTGCCGAATACCATTTGCGACATCCCGCTGCCCAGATTTTTGAGCTCCTGAAAAATAGGGGAGATGGCCTTCGTTACTAAAGGAGGACTGAACAGTGCGGCCCCCAAAAGCATGGATGCAGCTACAATGCCGAACAACTGAGCTTTACGGCGTCTATTAAAACGAGTCCGTTTCCGGTTAAGCTTCTTCTGAACTTGTTCCCAGGATTTGCGGCGATCGGATTCGGAATAAGAGGGAAGCGACTCAATGGCGTTATCAAATGCATCATTAAATAGGGCTTCAAACTCATCGGGATACTTTTGATGTTCCATCTTCTCGTTTTTGATAGTCGCCACCCCACTCTCTGTATAGCATTTTCTTGATCCCTTCCCGGGTACGGAATAGACGCTGTCTGACGATATTCTCGCAAAGATCCAGCTGCTCTGCAATCTCCTTATAACTTAAGCCTTGCTTCCAACGCAATTCCATCAATTGGCGGTATTCCGGCTTTAACTTACTCAGATGAGAGAGGATAGCTTCCTCCATCATCTTGATTTCAACCGTCTGCTCCACGGATGGGACCATAGGACCAATAGGCTCTATATCCATATAAACACGTTCCACGTCCAAGTGGTTACGAAATTTTTTATTTTTTCTAAAATAATTAATCGTCGTGTTGCGTGCTACGGTTTTCATCCATGATTTCATTCCGCTGACACTTTCAAATTCAGGTTTTTTCGTGACAACTTTAATAAATGCCTCTTGAATTATATCCTCGGCAGCCTGATGATCCTTTACCAGGTAAAAAATCGCCCCATAAACGAGATCGTAAAATGCATAGTAGACATCTTCCTGAATGGTCTCAGACAGGTGATGATAGTCGGCTCCGAGCAGCCATTCTAACCGTTCCGGCATGGTTCTCCCCTCTCTAGCCGTTAAGGCGCATCGATCTAAAAAACCAATATCTTAGATTTTACTATAAGCCGAGCACGAAAGGAATGATTTTCCATGATAACGAGAAATAAGGGCGTCCCCCCGGAGGAGGACACCCTTGATATTTAACGTTCAATTATTAGTGCAGGAATAGAGCTTAAAGATGATCAGTCGTCTTCAACCGTCAAGGAATCGTAATCGGTAGGGTTACGTTTAGCGGCCATGGCGGGGGAATCGGAATTCCCGTACTTCTCCAAAGTATGCCAGGCTTCCGCATCATCGAAATTCCCGGCATCCCGCTGCCTGTTTTCCCCGGCTCCTTTAGGGGGCGGAGTGATGACATCCTCTTCTACAGGCCGATAGTCGGATACGTTCCGTTCCGGAGTATGCTCTACACAATAAGCGGTATAGGGTACCGCCTCCAGACGCTCGTAAGGAATGTCCCTGCCGCATACGGCGCATTGTCCGTAGCTGGAATCCTCGATCCGGTCCAATGCCGAATTTATTTCCTCAAGCCGTCTTTCCAAATTATCATCAACAGCCATATCGCGGCTTCGCTCAAATGTTTCCGTACCGACATCGGCAGGATGGTTGTCGTAAGCAGACAATTCTCCCGTCGAAACCCGCAGCGACTCTTCCTGACCTTGGGCATTGCCGTCCGCACTAAAATGTCTCTCGAGATCGCTCTTCTCATGTTGAAGAGATTCCTTTAATTTCGTCAGCTGTTCGTTTGTCAGATGGCTCATGAACTTTCCCTCCTTCTGAAAATAGGCCAAGTTCCTTAAATCGCCTATGTATGCTTTACCCCGGAATGAAGTGGGGTGACGCAATGTCGACTTTATCTTACAATGGAGTTAATACTTAAAACTGTAATTACTTCAAGTAAGGATGCTTGAATGAAAGACGCGTTTTGCATCATGAGAGGAGTTTTAATGAAGAGGTTGATGTGGTTCGGTTGCTGGGCCTATTTATTGATCGGACTGGCGCATGTGGTCGTAGGATCGATTATGCCCAATCTGCTTGAGCATTACGGCAAGGATTACAGCGCAGGAGGGACCCTGATTTTTGCGCAGTTTGCCGGCTTTTTGATCGGAGTGCTACTGTCTCCCTTGCTTATTGGAAAATTCGGCAAGCGAAACGGGCTGCTGATTGCCACAGGCATGTTATTGGTTGCCGAACTGGTATACACTCTGCTCCCGCCATGGGAATGGATGTACGCGGTAGGCGCGGTAGCCGGCTTCGGCTTCGGAATGATTGAGGCTGTCATCGGAACGCTTATTCTGGTAGCCGTTACGGAAGGAACGGCAGTGGCAATGAGTCGGCTTGAGGTTTTTTTCGGGGTTGGAGCGCTTATGATGCCGCTTGTAGCCGGGTGGCTCATCCGGGCGGAAATGTGGCGGTATTCCTTTCTGTTGGTCAGCACGCTCGCTTTCGTGATGCTGCTGGCGTGGGGGAAAGGAAATTTCAAAGAATTGAACGCCGTATTAAATGCCAGGGAAGAGAGACGCAAAGAAAAAGGAAGCCTGCTTCGCCAGTATAAAGGCAGCCGAGGGTTGATGCTCCTAGTTTTCATCCTGTTCTTCTTCCTCTATGTGGGGACAGAGATGAGCTTCGTCAATTTCCTTCCATCGATGCTGATTGAGAAGGTAGGGACGGATAAAGCAACGGCCGCGCTCAGCGTCACTTTGTTCTGGATCGCCATGACGGTGGGCAGACTGTTCGCGGGAATTATCGCGGAAAAAATATCCTACAGCAGATATGTCATTAGCGGGAGTTTGATCAGTTTCTTCCTGATTTCGTGCTTTGCGCTCGTTGGCGGATTAACCGGCCTCATTGCTTTGATTCTGCTGCTTGGATTGTTTATGTCCGGATTGTTCTCCATCGCTTTGGTGTTCGCCAACAAGATGCTGCCGGGTTCGGAGGAAGCGACACCGAGTCTACTGATCGCATCCGGCGGCATAGGGGGCGCGGTACTCCCGCTGTTGATGGGGAAGAGCATGGACCTGGGAGGAGCCGGCGCTTCGTCTTGGCTTCTCGCGGGGTTTATTGGGGCGCTGGTGATTTTCAGCACGGCTGCTGTACTGATCAAGCGGGTAAATTCGAATCCGCTGGGATTGCCGGAGAAGGAATAAAGGCAGGGATGAAATGAAATGAAGGGGGAGAAGCAGGAATGTGGCTGTATATCGTTATTGTGGCGCTTGTGGCTATTGCCGCGGCAGGTACGCTAATTATCGGAAATTCCAAGGAGAATCGAACTGGCAATCCCGACTATGACAAGCGGACGAAAAAGAATCTGATTAAACTGACGCTCATTTATGGCGGTTCTATTTTAATTATAGCTTTGCTCCTGGTTGGCTTATTGGATTTATCTTCATAAGCACAACTAAATGCTTCATCTGAACAAAAGAGCACCTCGCCAATTTCCGGCGGGGTGCTCTTATTTGTTAATAAACGATTAGTCAAAGCTTATTAAAACGCCCAGTTTCCTTTTTTGAAAATTTGCTCTTCCTTGCCGTCGCCCGTTACCCCGAAAATGTCCATTTCCGCGGAACCGACCATAAAGTCCTCGTGCGCAAAGCTGGCATTCAATCCATGCTTGTTCAATTCTTCGCGAGTCATGGACTTGCCGCCTTCCAGGTTAAAGGCGTAAGCATTGCCGATCGCCAGATGGTTGGATGCATTCTCATCGAACAAAGTATTGTAGAACAAGATGCCGGATTGCGAAATCGGCGATCCGTGCGGTACGAGGGCAACCTCGCCCAAATAATGCGAGCCTTCGTCCAGCTCAACGAGCTGTTTAAGGGTGGATTCTCCCACTTCTGCAGAGAAGTCAATGATACGGCCGTTTTCAAACGTAAGCTTGAACTTATCGATGATGTTTCCGTTATAGCTAAGCGGCTTCGTGCTGGATACGGTACCGTTGACACCGGTTTTTAGCGGAGCCGTAAACACTTCTTCGGTCGGGAGGTTCGCCAGGAACGTGTTGCCTTGGGCATTGATGCTCTCAGCGGCGACCCAGATATGCCCTTCAGGCAGTTCGATCGTCAAATCGGTTCCTGGTGCAAGATAATGAAGCTTCTTATACTTTTTGGAATTCAGGTATTCGGATTTCTCATTCAGATTTGCAATATGATCGCGCCATGCGCCGATCGGATCAGGCTGATCGATGCGTACGGTACGGAAAATCGCTTCCCACAGAGCATTCACCTGTTCGGCTTCCGGAAGATCCGGGAACACTTTGGCCGCCCAAGTTTTTGACGGAACGGCGACGATAGACCAGCTGAACTTATCCGACATTTGGAGCTCGCGATATTTGCTCATAGCTTTGCCGTATGTTTTCTGATGATTGGTGATCCGCTGCGGATCAATACCGGTCAGCAAGTCGGGGTCCGAGGAAATGACGTGAAGAACAGCCGCGCCGCCTTCTACATATTCGAGCATCTCTCCGGCGTACCATTTTGGATCATCCAGGAAGGATTCATCCGCCGCATGCTCATAACGCAACCGGGTGACGGTGTCATCGCTCCAGTTGACTTTTACAAATCTTGCTCCGGCTTCATAGGCTTGCTTAACGATCAAACGTACAAGTTCCACCGAATCTACTGTAGCGACTACGATCAGGTTTTGACCGGGCTGAACATTGGCGCCTACTTTAACGGCCAACTCAGCATATTTCTGTAGCTTTTCTTGAAAATCAGACATTGTCATACCTCCGTAATCTAAAAAATGGTTATTGATATATCATACTACGATTTTTTTAGACTATCCAATTAACCGATGGTTATTTTTCCTTCCGGATACTTGAACAGCTCTTTTTCCGATTTCGGTGCCAGGGCATACGCCAATGTAACCGGGCCGACCCGGCCCAGGAACATGACCAGGCAAAGCACGCCTTTGCTCGTGTCCGTCAGCCGCGGAGTCAGGTCAAGACTGAACCCTGCCGTTGCAAACGCCGAAGTGGTTTCGAAGAGCAGGGGGAGGAATTCTCTGTCCTCAATGGCAGACAGCACCATGGCCACGAAAATGACGAGAAACAAGGCGAGCCAGGTTTGTGTGATCGCACGCATAATCGCTCCCTTGGAAAGACGTCTGCGGAACAAGACGATATCTTCCCGGCCGCGGAGCATGGAATACATCGCACCGAGAAGTACGGCGAATACCGTTACTTTGATTCCCCCGCCAGTAGAGCCGGGAGCCGCTCCAATGAACATGAGCAGGATGAACATAAACTGGGTGGAATGCTGCATATCCGCCATACTAAGTGTACTCACGCCGCCTGATCTGGAACTGATCGAATGGAAGAAGGAGGTCATGATTTGATTCCCCCAGCCTAACGGCTTCAGCGTAGCTGGATTTCCCATTTCCAGGACGAACATCATCAGGGCCCCGCCAACGATCAGGAACGCGGACATGGTAAGGACGACTTTAGAATGAAGGGAGAGCTTCCGGGTACGGGAATAGTGCAGCAGATCTGATATCACGATAAACCCGATGCCGCCCAGAACGATCAGAATCATTAAGACGACGTTGACGAAAGGGTCGTTGGAATACTCGGAGAGCCCGCTGAATTCACCGTGAAGGGGTCCGAATAAATCAAAGCCCGCGTTATTAAAGATCGATATACTGTGGAAAATGCCGTAATACAACGCCTTGTGCCAAGGCATGTCCAGCATCCATCTGGCGGCCAGCAGGAGTGCGCCCGTTCCTTCGATCACAACGGCGTATGTAATGACCCGGCGGATCAGGGTAACTAGCCCTTCCATGGAGTTATAGTTCATCGCCTCCTGGAGCACCAGCTTCTCCCGCAGTGAAATTCGGCGGTTGAACGCCAGCGCGATCAGTGTGCCGAAGGTCATGAAGCCGAGCCCTCCGAGCTGGGTCAATGTCAGAATTACGATTTCACCGAAGAGGGAAAAATGGGTGCCCGTATCAACGACGGCAAGCCCGGTCACACAGGTAGCCGATGTTGCCATGAAGAAGGCGTCGATCAATTTCATCGGGCGCCCGTCGGCTGACGCCGGGCCAAGGGACAACAGAAATGTACCCAGAATAATGATGATGCCGAAGCCAAATGATAGTGTTTTTGCCGGAGTAAGCGGATTGGATTTCCTCTTCTTGCTGGTTTTACTGCGATGCTTTGACAATGATTATTCACCTCATACATGATCTTGCTATTGACGTAAAACATGGTACGATATTTCAATAAAGGTTGGCTACATCTTTCCTCAATAACAACCATTATAGTAGAAACCTTAAATTAGATCGACATTTAAAGAGAAATTACAGGAAAAGGAGTTATGGCTGATATGAAGTTGAACATTTTGCAAGCGGACATGCATAAAGATGATGAGGGAGCTTTTTTGGGTAAAACAATATTTGAAGTGGAGGGACATAAAGCCGCCTATGAAATCACGTTTTTCAGCAAAAAAGGCAAGGAATGGGACTACAGCCTGAATTATGCCCGGGAATCCGGGATTGAGGCGGAATTTATGGCTGTCGACGAATGGATCGAGCAGGACGATGACGAATTTGACGAACTGTTGGACGCTGCCCGGAACACGCTCGCAGAGTAAGGCAGACCTATATTTAAATAAAGGGGGGATCGCTATTGATGGAAAAACCATTCTACAGAAGATGCCTTGGAGCCATTATGGTCCTGACCATCATCTATTTGGTTCACAAGGTTCATTTTATTTTTAACCCGATCTCCACGCTCGTCCAGATTTTGATTGTGCCTTTGACGATTTCGGGCTTCTTATATTATTTGCTGAGGCCGATCGTCCAGTTTCTTGAAAGTAAAAAAATGAACCGGATCCTATCTATCTTGTTTATTTATTTGCTGTTTGCCGGAGTTGTCACTATATTTCTGATGGTCGTGTGGCCTCCGCTGCAGAAGCAGATCACGGAATTCATTAACAACGTGCCGCAGCTGATCGACGGTTTGCAAAGTCAGATGAACGAAATTCGAAACAATCGTTATTTTTCAATGTTTGACAATAAAGATACGCAGCTGATGGATAAAATTACGGAATACGTGAACGCGGGAATTGAAAGTGCTACCGGTTACATCTCGCATGTGTTCAACTTCCTGAATGATTTCTTCATCGTCGTCGGTACGGTTCCGATCATGTTGTACTATATGTTGAAGGAAGATCATCGGGTAACTCCGTCTCTGGTACGCATGGTACCGAAGAACTTCCGCCGTGAAGGGGAAATTACGATCCATGATATCGACACGATGCTGAAGGGCTTCATCGCCGGAAGAATGATCAGCGCCGTGGTGCTGGCCGTAATGAGTTTCCTCGGTTTTTGGCTGATCGGTCTGCCGTATCCTTTGCTATTGGCGATTGTCGGAGCATTGTTCAACTTTATCCCGTATTTCGGATCTCTGCTCGGAGCCATTCCTTGCGTAATCGTCGCGTTTACGGTATCTCCGTCCATGGTCCTGTGGGTCATCATTATCGTGTTTATCGCACAGCAGATTGAAGGAAACCTGATCTCTCCTTATATTTACGGAAAGACGATCAACATTCACCCGTTGACCACGATTGTTCTGCTCTTGATCGCCGGTGATTTCGGCGGAATTTTAGGCATGATCTTAGCGATTCCCGTATATATGATGCTTAAAATTATAGTGGTAAAGATATATCAGATTTATTTGTCCCAGAAGACCGAGGATTTAAACATATAATCCAAAATATTTCCATTTCTGATGGAATGGTGACGAATATCATATCACCAATTCCACTCCTTGAGTGATGATTAACCTAATAAATTGGTTAGTAAAAATTCTCGGGGGATGATAAGAAATGGCAGTAACCGCCAAAAACGGGAAGTATTTTTACGCATGGAGCAAAATACTTCCTGATGGATCCTTTTACCTGCCGGATCAAGCCCTGCAGGAGTATCACATCCAAACGAATTCGAACGTCATTCTCATGTCAGGGCGCAATACCGCGAAGGGATTCAGCGTCGTTTGCAAGGAACTGATCGACAATTCTCCTTTGGCGAAGGTGTTCGCAAGCTTGCCTCAGCTGCAAAGCTTCTCGATCCCAGCAGGGGAAACGCTTACCTTCAAAGAGCGGGTGTTCTGCTGGACCTATCTGGCCAGTGATCATTACATCCGTTTGCCTTTGCAGACATGGGAGCAATTCGGGGTACGTCCCGGGGAACAGCTTCTAAGCTTAAGAGCCACACATTTGGCTTTTAACAATCTGGCTGACGGGCCCTACATTGAACTGGCAAAGCAAGTAAAAGGAATGCCGACCTACGAGTAAGTGATAGATGGGATGAGGCTAAACCCATTGAAATAACTTAAAGGCTGCTTGCGATATGATCGCGGGGGCCTTTTTTATTTCTTTCTTGTACTTAGGTCGTTTCAATATGGTTTAGGGTAATAATAAATAATTCCCATGAAACCTGCGTACAATGAACGCGAATCAAGAAGGGAGCGAGTTCATGAAAGCGATAACCTATCAAGGCAAGAAGAGCATTCGCGTGAAAGAAGTGGAGGATGCCAGGCTTCAAAAGAAAGACGATATTGTTGTTCGAGTCTCCTCGACCGCCATTTGCGGTTCTGACCTGCATATTTATAACGGGGAAATTCTCGGCATGTACGATGATTACGTAATCGGCCATGAGCCGATGGGAATTGTAGAGGACGTAGGTCCTGAAGTGACACGAGTGAAGAAAGGAGATCGGGTCATTATTCCTTTCAACGTTGCTTGCGGGGAATGTTTTTTCTGCAAAAACCAACTTGAAAGTCAATGCGACAATGCGAATGAGAACCGGGATACCGGTGGATATTTCGGGTATTCGTCCCGTTATGGGGATTATGCCGGCGGCCAGGCGGAATTGATGCGCGTACCTTTTGGGAACTTTGTTCCTTTCGTCATTCCCGAGAATGCCGAAATGGAAGACGAGAAGCTGCTGTTCCTGTCCGACATCGTTCCAACGGCTTATTGGAGCGTAATCAACGGCGGTGTAAATGCCGGGGATACCGTCATCATTCTCGGCTGCGGCCCCGTCGGACTGCTTACGCAAAAATTCGCCTGGCAAAAAGGGGCGAAACGTGTAATCGCCGTCGATCATCTGGATTATCGCCTAGAACACGCCAAGCGGACCAACGGAGTGGAGATTTTCAATTTCGAGAAGGTCGATCATCTGGAAGAGCATTTAAAAGAGATCACGCGGGGCGGGGCAGATGTGGTCATTGACTGTGTGGGCCTCGACGCCAAGAAATCGGTGGCTGAAAAGGTCGAGACCGCGCTCATGCTTCAAGGCGGTTCGCTCAGCGCATTCAATCTGGCAACCAAGGTGGTCCGCAAAGGGGGGACCATTCAGGTGACGGGCGTATACGGCTTGAAATACAACCTGTTTCCTTTCGGCGATCTGTTCGAACGGAATATCAACATTAGAACCGGACAAGCGCCGGTGATTCATTTGATTCCCGAGCTGTATGAACAAATCCGGTCCGGCCGGTTTGATCCGACCGATATCATAACGCACCGTTTGCCGCTGGATCAGGGGGAACATGGTTATAAAATATTCAATGACAAGGAAGAAAACTGTATCAAGGTTGTTTTAAAGCCTTAGCTTAACCATCGAATATAGAACAACGGGCGGCCCATTAGGGACAGCCCGTTGTTTGCTTTAATCATTTAGGCATTAATGTGATATTTTTCGATGATTCTGTCATATGCTTCTCTAGGTCTTAATCCTACCAGCTTCTCTACGGGCTCACCGTGATGGAACATAATGACGGTCGGCAGAGACATGATCCCATAAGTCGAAGCCAGTTCCGGCGATTCATCGCAGTTTACTTTGACCAGGTTGAGGGCTCCCTTATAATCTTCATGCAGTTGATCCAAAAGCGGGCCGAGCACTTTGCAAGGCGGGCACCAAGGGGCATCGAAATCTACCAACGTAATACCTTGAGGCAGCAGCTCTTGACCGAACTCGGCAGGTGTGGACACTCTTTTAACGCTCATGATTCATTTCCTCCTTCAATTTCGGATTTTCCTCCAAAAGATAGGTAATCCGTTCTTCCAGGTTTGACTTTATCGACGACAACAGAGCAATTTGTTCTTCAATTTCTTTGAGTTTGGTGCGGTAGACGGGCATGATTTGTTCGCAAAACGCTTCCTTGCTGGCCATGACACAGTTCAGGAAGCCTGAAATCTGTTCGGTCGTCAACCCGAGCTGCAGATAAAACTGTATGGTCTTGACCGTATCGACCGATAATCCGCTATAGTCCCGGTATCCGTTATCCATTCGCCGTGAAGCAATCAAACCTTGCTGTTCATAGTATCGCAGCGAGCGGATGCTGGCTCCGGTTGCCTTGGATAATTCGCCGATTTTCATAAATGGGCTTCACCTGCCTTCAGTTACTGATTCTGTATTGTAATGCCATTATAAACCCTGACATTAGTGTGAGGGTCAATCCCATTTTTCTCCTGCTGCCGAACCGTGTATAATAAAGTGAAGTGAGCTCAGGTAATCAGTCAATCCATCCTGAAAACGGTAAGGAGGGAGTATCGGCTTGTTCGATCCAACGGTATTTGATAATTTAAAAGTCGTTCTTGAAGGCGCTGTCTATGATTCGGACCTGCATGGGCAGCTTCAGATCATTGGACGAAGCGACCGGGTCGAGTTGTCGGCCATGTCCCGTTATTACGCCATTCAGTTCTGTTTGCCGGGGAAACCGGAGACTTGGGCGGAACTCCGGCTATGGGCGGACACGGAAGATTTGGCCGGAGAAATTATGGAGCTGGATTCAGTGACGCTCGGCTGCCAGATGCAACCTGTCTTTTACAAGCACCTGAAGGATCCGGACAGCGAGTGTCCCGCCATCGAAAGGCTCACCACCGAGATATGGGGAAGCCATGTTCACCAGATCCAAAAGATCACTTCCGTTTACGGCGACAGCAACGCACCCCCGCTGAACGAAATAACGGTACAATTTCATAGAAGATTCGGGGAAGAGGTCATTCCCGATCTGCCTCAAATGTTAGAACATATGCTTTACATGCTGGAGCGGTTATAAGCACAATTATTTTACATAAATTAATATGATTAATTATTATTGGAGGCGGAACTGAATGAATGCTCATGAAATCGATTATCGGATTATCGGCGAGGAAATGCAGTGCGTGGAGGTCGCGCTTGATCAAGGGGAGAGCGTCGTAGCGGAAGCCGGGAGCTTCATGATGATGGATCCGGATATCCGGATGGAGACGATCTTTGGCGACGGAAGCAATCAAGGCGGCGGCTTAATGGGCAAATTGATGGGGGCCGGCAAACGCCTGATTACAGGTGAAGGGCTGTTTATGACGGTATTCACGAATGCCGGATATGGGCGGCAAAGCGTGACGTTCGCTTCTCCTTATCCCGGGAAAATCGTTCCGCTGGACCTGCAAATGCTCGGCGGTAAAATTATTTGCCAGAAGGACTCCTTCCTTTGCGCAGCCAAAGGCGTGTCGGTCGGTATCGAGTTCCAGCGCCGGCTTGGAACCGGATTTTTTGGCGGGGAAGGATTCATTATGCAAAAAATTGAGGGCGACGGTCTTGCATTCGTGCATTCCGGCGGTCTGGTCATCGAACGCGATCTTGCGCCGGGCGAAGTGCTTCGCCTGGATACCGGCTGTCTAGTGGCTATGACCGCTTCGGTCGATTACAACATCGAAATGGTCAAAGGCGTGAAATCCGCATTGTTCGGAGGAGAAGGCCTGTTCTTCGCAACGCTGCGCGGACCCGGCAAGGTATGGGTACAATCGCTTCCGTTCAGCCGTTTGGCTGACCGTGTTCTTTCCGCAGCGCGTGTCGGAGGCAAAGACGAAGGCAGCCTGCTTGGAGGCCTCGGTAATTTGTTCGAACGTTAAGAGACGTTCGGCAGCGATGCTGTGGCAATTGACGTTGACATTTCCCCCTTTGTGTAACTATTATTGTTACAGTGAGATAAGGGAGGGATAGCCATGACGATCAGTTCGCGTTTTTCCGTTGCCATTCATGTCTTGTCCCTGCTTGAACTGAACAAGGATGGCGTCAATACCTCAGAGTATATCGCTGACAGCGTAAATACAAACCCGGTGGTCATCCGCCGGATTATGGGCATGCTGAATAAGGCGGGGATGGTGAAGGTCCGCTCCGGTGTTGCCGGAACGAAGCTGCTCCGGCCGGTATCGGAAATTACTCTGCTGGATATATATCGCGCAGTTCAAGTTGTGGAAGAGGACGCGTTATTTTCTATTCATGATAAGCCAAATCCGAAATGTCCGGTCGGCCGTAATATTCAATCCTCGATCGAACCGATTTTCTCTTCGGCCCAGGCGGCATTGGAATTAACTTTAGAGCGGGTAACGCTTCAGGATATCGTAAATTCGATTCAGGAGACGGAAACCAAATGTGAATAATCAAAATGATTGATTTAAAATGCCCCTTTTAGGGGCATTTTTTTATATAGGCGGAAGCTGCTCATGGTTGACAGGATTCTTAACTGTAACTATACTAGTTACATCGACGTGCTGTAACCACTTAAGTTACACAAACGCGATTCAAAATAAAATATTCTGTTTGATTATAATTTTATGAAACTAAGGAGGATGAGGTCGTGCCCACATCTATTCATCCGGAAACTGTAATTGGCGCCGTGCGCTTGAAAATTACGAATATGGAGATTTCGCTCCGCTTCTATGAGGAAGTCATCGGCTTCCGTCTATTGAAGAAGGACGGCGCTGTCGCCGAGCTTACCGCTGATGGACATACTCCGTTACTTATCCTGGAGGAAAACAATCAATTCCGCCGGATGCCGGAGCGCTCCGTGTCGGGCCTATACCATTTTGCCATTCTGGTTCCCGATCGTATTAGTCTTGGAGCTGCACTGCGCAATATGGCCTACCACAAGATCCCGCTGGGTCAAGGCGATCATTTGGTCAGCGAAGCTCTCTACTTGAACGATCCCGACGGCAACGGCATCGAGGTGTATGCGGACCGTCCACGGGATACTTGGCAAAAAAATGAGCAAGGCGAAATTTTGATGACCACCGATCCGGTAGATATCGACGGGCTGTTGGCCGTTTCTGAAGGTGCGGAGTGGAACGGATTGCCGCCGGAAACCAAAATCGGACATGTGCATTTTCATGTCGGGGATTTGCAAGCCGCTAAGCATTTTTATTGCGATGTGCTCGGTTTCGACGTGATCGCCCGATACGGCAGCGCCGCGCTGTTCATATCCGCAGGAGGCTATCACCATCATATCGGCTTGAACCTGTGGGCCGGCGCCGGTGCTCCTCCTACCCCTGAAGATGCCGTCGGTCTGCGTTATTTTACGATAAATGTACCTGACCGGGACGCCTTGCTTGAGATTGAGCAGCGGCTCACCGCTGAAGGGACGGCATTTGAGCGTCAAGCCGACGGGAATGACATCTCATTGAGTGATCCCTTCGGAATCGGGATGAAAATTACAGTAACTAAGAATGAGAAGGGAGAATAAATCATGGCAAATATCGCAGTCATTGGAGCAACAGGTAAAGCAGGAAGCAGAATAGTGGAGGAAGCATTACAACGGGGTCATGAAGTGACCGCCATTGTGCGGAATGCCTCCAAACTGGATAACAAGCATGTTTCCGTCGTGGAAAAGGATATTTTCGATTTGAAGGCAGAGGACTTGCAGCAGTTTGATGTAGTAGTGAACGCGTTTGCCGCTCCTTTCGGCCAGGAGCAGCTGCATGTCGATGCCGGCAATGTCCTCATTGAAGCCTTGAAGGGGGCGAAGGCTACCCGATTGATCGTAGTTGGCGGTGCGGGAAGTTTGTATGTGGACGAGGCAAAGACGGTTCGGGTCATGGATACGCCGGATTTCCCCGCCCTATTTCTGCCGACGGCTTCAAATCAAGGCAAGAATCTGGACATACTGCTTGGAACCGAAGGAGTAAACTGGACGTTCCTGAGCCCTTCGGCAAACTTCGCGCTTGGTAAACGTACGGGATCCTATCAGACCGGAACAGACCAATTGCTGATCAATTCCAAAGGGGAGAGCTATGTCAGTTACGAGGACTTTGCAGTAGCTGTTGTAGACGAAATCGAGCATCCCCGTCATCTCAATCAGCGCTTTACCGTCGTGTCCGAATCGTAAGTTACTAGAAAACCCTTTCACTGCTTCGGCCTTTCGCCTATAATATAGAGTACTATTTCAGTACGAAAGGACCGAACGCCATGCAACTGTTCCCTCAATTGGAGACGGAAAGATTCATATTACGTAAGCTGACCTCCGCGGATGCCGGCGATTTGTTTCATTATTTCTCTAATGATGAAGTAACCAAGTACTATGATTTGAACAGTTTTGTGGAGTTACGTCAGGCGGAGGACCTGATCCAATCCTGGAACAGCCGATACTTGGAAAACAAGGGATTCCGTTGGGCCATCACGGTCAAGCCCGACAACAAGGTAATCGGGACTTGCGGATATCACAATTGGGCCAAGGAGCATTATAAAGCAGAGATCGGTTACGAGCTGAATCCTTCTTATTGGCGCCAAGGTGTCATGACCGAGGTGCTTCAAGAAATTTTGCGCTTCGGGTTCGAAGATCTCGGTCTTAACCGGATTGTAGCCTTCATCGACCCGGACAATATCCGGTCCCGGTATCTGCTTGAAAAAACAGGCTTTCATGAAGAGGGCTATTTAAAACAATGCTTCTATGAAAAGGATCAATTCGTGGATGCCGTAATATTTTCCCTGCTAAAGAGTCAATACTTAATTAACCGGGAATAGTACGAAATGAAGTTGACTGATATTTCCCGTTATATTAAAATGCATATATCCTTTATAGGCGATGGAGTTCGCCATAACCGCTGAGAAGCTGATGACTCCTACCAGAGAATTTGCAACACTTCCCTGGTAGGAGTCTGTTTTTTTGTTCCATTACGATCGGAGAGGAAGAGAGAAAGAGATGAACGAATTTAGACAAGCCTGGGCCAAATGGTCCGAAAAGTGGACTCTGCTGGCACTGGCCGGTACGCTGCTCAAGTGGATTATTCTAGGGAGCGGGGTAGGGATTCTTACCGGTACGGCTTCCGCGTTATTCTTAAAAAGCCTGGATGCCGTAACTAATCTTCGTTTAGAACATTCATGGCTCTTATTTCTCTTGCCTGCAGGCGGAGCATTGGTCAGTTATCTGTATTGGAAGTTCGGTAAAAACAGTTCCAAGGGGAACAATCTCATTCTGGAGCAGATTAACGACGGACAGGAGACGATACCGCTTCGGATGGCGCCGCTGGTCCTGTTTGGCACGTTGGTCACCCATTTGTTCGGCGGCTCCGCCGGGCGGGAAGGAACGGCGGTGCAAATGGGCGGAAGTTTGGCCGAATGGTTCGGGAAACTCCTGCGCGTCGGACCTGTCGACCGTAAAATCCTGTTGATCTGCGGAATCAGCGGCGGATTCGGATCGATATTCGGGACGCCTTTGGCCGGCACGGTGTTTGGTCTGGAAGTGCTGGCTATCGGCCTGATCAGCCACGAGGCGCTCATCCCCGCATTCGTAGCGAGCTTTGTCGGCAATCTCGTTACCTCCTCCTTCTGGGGCGTCTCGCATCTTCACTATTCCATCGGAGAGGTTCCCGCCTTGGATTGGCTCGTAGTGCTCAAGGTTGTGTTTGCATCTATCCTGTTCGGACTAACGAGTATTTTGTTTAGTGAATTAACTCATTTTTTGAAGAAATGGTACACCCGGCTATTTAAGAATCCCATGCTAAAAAGTGCTGTCGGGGGATTTATCATCATTGGACTTGTATATATGATCGGGAGTCGTGACTACCTTGGGTTGGGAATTCCGTTAATCCAAAGCTCCTTTACGGAAAACGTGTCCCCGTTCGCATTTTTATTTAAGCTGATCTTTACGTCTCTGACGCTGGGCGCCGGATTCCAAGGAGGCGAGGTTACGCCTTTATTTGCGATCGGAGCTACGCTCGGGAACGCGCTCTCCGGGTTCCTTCATTTATATGCTCCCTTTCTGGCGGGACTGGGTTTTATCGCGGTATTTAGCGGTGCGACCAACACGCCTATTGCCTGCTTTTTGATGGGGATTGAACTTTTTGGCTCTGAAGCAGCTATTTACTTATTTATAGCCAGTATCGTAAGCTACCTGTTTTCCGGGCACACGGGCATATATACATCGCAGCGGATCGGTATTTCCAAAAGCCACTTTATTTCGTTGCCAGGAGGAACTACATTGTCTAGCGTGAAAGGGATACGGAAAAAAATTAAGGACGGAGACCGTTAAGGTGGGGAATAATCGAGGCTAAATTTCGGATTGCGAAATGAAGTATAAATAAACGCCCCCGCTTCAACAACGGGGCCTTGTAACAGGAAACCATTCCCTTGGCCATCATGGAAGCTTCCCATACACTAAAGATCTCTCCATAATGCATGGGTTCATTTTTTGGATTGCCACTTAAAATTCCCATATCATCTCTCCTAAGTTTCGATTCATCCGATATTGTTACCCGAGTTCTTGAAACTCATCCTTTGGCTTTAATGGCATATCCCCTAATTATGCTATAATCTTAGATTGTACATATGAATTCATAAAGTGTGGTGACCGCCTTGTTTAAAATCATGCTCATTGAAGACGATATCACCTTGTTTCATGAGGTAAAAGAACGGCTCTCGCAGTGGTCCTACGACGTGCATGGAGTCCAGGACTTCAGTAAAGTTACCGAGGAATTTACGGAATTGCGGCCGGATCTGGTCATTATCGATATTCAACTGCCCAAATTTGACGGCTTTCACTGGTGCCGAATGATCCGTTCGCATTCCAATGTACCGATTATTTTCCTGTCGTCCCGGGATCATCCGACAGATATGGTGATGTCCATGCAGCTGGGTGCGGATGATTTTATCCAGAAGCCGTTTCACTTTGAAGTGCTGATCGCGAAAATTCAGGCGACTCTCCGCCGGGTTTATAACTACAACACGGAGCGCGTCGAGCTGCGAACCTGGCGCGGGGCGACTGTGGAATATGTGAAGAATACGATTACGAGTAGCGCGGGATCCGTGGAACTGACCAAAAATGAGATGTTCATCCTCAAACTGCTCATCGAGCGGAAAAACCAGATCGTAAGCCGGGAAGACCTGATCAAGAGTTTATGGGACAACGAGCATTTTGTCAGCGATAACACCCTGACCGTGAACGTCAACCGTCTCCGCAAAAAGCTGGAGAACCTTGGATTGGATCCCTATATCGAAACGAAGGTTGGCCAGGGGTATATGGCAACGGAGGAGGCGGCTCCTCTGTGATTGGGAAGTATTTGAGGGAACGACTGAGCTGGATCCTGCTGTTTCTGTGCCTGCAGCTGCTCATTCTGTTTGTCGCCGCTATCGATGCCACCATACCTTTTATGCCGATTCTATACATTGTCTTTTTGTCATTCCTAATTTTCATAGCATTCCTGGTGATCAGGTATCCACGGGAAACCCGGTTTTACGCCAGCCTGGAATCCTGGGACGACATGTATGATCTAGCCTCCGTCGCAGATCCGGAGAGTCCGTTCGAGACAATAACTACGGAGGTGCTCACCCGGCAGACGGAACGGTATAAGAAGGAAGCCTCGCTCTATATGATCGAATTGGAACAAGAGAAGGATGACCTTCTGTCCTGGATTCATGAAGTTAAAACCCCGCTGACCACGCTGAGGTTAATGATCGAACGGCTGGATAACGAGACTCTGAAATCGCAGATGATGTACGAGTGGCTGCGGATTCATTTGCTGCTGGACCAGCAACTGCACCAGAAACGGATATCTTTTATCAAGAATGATTTGTTTATTGAGCAGACGGCTCTCGAACCGATCATTTATACCGAGATCAAATCTCTGAAATCATGGTGTCTGCAAAAAAACATCGGCTTCGACGTCTCCCTACCCGCTGCGGAGGTGCTCACGGATGTGAAATGGTTGGGTTTTATTATCCGGCAGCTGCTGACGAATGCTGTTAAATACAGTGATGCTTCGGATATTGTAATCGAAAGCAGGGTTAAGGACGGACAAGTGCATCTTCGGATTCAAGATTTCGGGCGAGGGATTGACCCGAAGGATTTACCCCGTATTTTTGATAAAGGCTTTACTTCGACGACCTTACACAAGGACAGCGCAGCTACCGGAATGGGGCTGTATCTGGCACAAAAGGCCGCCGATTCCTTGCTGATCCGCATCGATGTTGTATCCAAGCCGGGTGAGGGCACGGTCTTCACGTTGTATTTTCCGAAAAAGAATGAATTTCTGAGCCTGACAGGCATGTGACAACAATGTCACATGCTTTTGTGCTTTGTTCGGGGAATCGAAGGAAAAGGGTCCGCCTTAGGCATTATGATAAATGCATGAGGTAAAGATAAGTTTAGGAGTGATTAAAGTGGCGATTTTGGAAGCTAGCAAAATTCATAAAAGTTATGGCAACAAGTTCAATAAACAGGAAGTACTTAAGGGAATCGATCTTCAGGTGGAAAAAGGGGAGTTCGTCAGCATCATGGGCGCTTCGGGCTCCGGGAAAACGACGCTTCTGAACGTGTTGTCTTCCATCGACAAGGTCAGTAACGGCAGCATCAAAATTGAAGGCAAGGAATTTACGGGGCTAAAAGAAAGAGAATTGGCCGAATTCCGGAAGCACCATTTGGGCTTTATTTTCCAAGAATACAATCTGCTCGATACGCTGACGGTCAAAGAAAACGTACTGCTGCCGCTATCGATCAAGAAAGTGTCCAAAAAAGAAGCCGATCAAAAGTTTCAAATGGTGGCCGCCGAGCTCGGCATCTTTGACCTAAAAGATAAATATCCGAACGAAATATCCGGCGGACAGAAACAGCGGACCTCGGCGGCCCGTGCGTTTATTCATGATCCGAGCATTATTTTTGCGGATGAGCCGACAGGGGCACTGGACTCCAAATCCGCTTCAGACCTGCTCAACAAGTTAAGCGATCTGAATCAGAAAATTTCATCGACCATCGTTATGGTTACGCACGATCCGGGTGCTGCGAGTTATTGCAGCAGAGTCGTCTTTATTAAAGACGGTCAAATCTATACCCAGTTAAATAAGGGCGAAGAATCCAGACAATCGTTCTTTAACGACATTATCAAGACTCAAGGCGTATTGGGCGGTGTTCAGGGATGAATATCAACTACCTGATTTACCGTAATTTGAAGAAGAATATCAAAAACTATTATCTGTATGTATTTGCGCTTATTTTTAGCGTGGCTCTGTATTTCGCCTTCGTGACTCTGCAATATGATCCGGCACTGGATGAAATGAAAGATACCGTGAAGGGGGCCGCGGGCATTGGTACCGCATCCGTCCTGCTCGTAGCGATCGTAGCTATTTTTCTTCTATATGCCAACACGATATTTATTAAGCGACGCAGTAAAGAAATCGGTCTGTTTCAATTAATTGGATTAACAAAAGGGAAAATATTCAGAATTCTAAGCAGTGAAAACCTGATCTTATACTTCGGCTCGATGCTGATAGGGATCTTCATCGGATTCTCCTGTTCGCGACTGCTGTTGATGGTTCTGTTCAAGGTGATCGATGTGGAAGCCCAAGCTTCCCTGAATTTTTCAACTCAGGCTTTGATTCAAACCGTGATTGTGTTTGCGGCCATTTACTTGCTTATTATGGTTATGAACTTCACGTTCATTAAGAGACAGAGTATTCTGTCCTTATTCCGCGTCGTATCAACTACCGAGAATAACGTCCGGAGAAAGCCCCTGATCGAAATCATTTTGGGTATACTCGGAATCGGACTTATTCTGTACGGGTATTACGTATCAACGAAGCTGTTCAGTGGGGATTTCTTGGAAATGACCGAGCTGTTTATGGCGATGATCCTGATTCTGGGTTCCGTCATTATCGGGACATACTTGTTCTACAAAGGCTCTGTCAGCTTTATTTTCAACGTGATCCGAAAGAGCAAGGGCGGTTATTTATCACTGGGCGAGGTGCTGTCACTCTCATCGATCATGTTTCGCATGAAATCAAACGCCTTGCTGCTAACGATTATCACAACCGTTTCGGCGCTAGCGATCGGATTGTTGTCTTTAAGCTATATTTCTTACTATTCGGCGGAAAAGTCCGCCGAGCAAAGTGTGCCGAACCACTTTTCCGTCCTGTATGAAGAGGATGCAGCGAAATTTACCGAGGCGCTTCAGAAAAACAATATCGGGTTCAAGGAAACCCGGCGGGAAGTCACGATGGTGGATATGGACGCTTCTAAAATTATCAGTTCCGATATTGGCAAACAAGACAACAACATCATAACCCTGGCCATCGTCAGCGATGCTACCGTTGAGGGAGTGGACGTCAGTCCGGGAGAGGCTCTGTTTGCCGGCACCAATGATGCCCTGACTCAATTTATGGGTCTACGCGATAAAGGCGAAATCGAGCTCCTGGGACAGACCGACTCGGTAAAGCTGAATCTGATCGGTACGGATAAAGAAGGTGTAGTGTCCTGGTATTATTCGGGCAGCTTGTCGGCGGCCATCGTGGACCAGACGGTCTATGAGCGGCTAGCAAAAGATTTCAATCCGGAGTTACAGAGAGATAGCCGGATGTATCTTGGGATCGATATCGTTGATTCCTCGAAGCTTACACAGGCCAACGAGCTTTACACGGAGATGGGATTCGCGGACAAACCCGGCTATTTGTCGCAGCCGCAGCTCGTTATGAATCAGAAGAGCAATATGGGCTTGATCATGTTTATCGTTGCCTTTCTGGGCTTGACCTTCCTGATCACCTCGGGCTGTATCCTGTATTTCAAACAAATGGATGAAGGGGAAGAGGAACGGCCGAATTATACGATCTTGCGGAAGCTCGGGTTTACACAAGGGAATTTACTACGCGGAATTCAGTTCAAGCAATTGTTCAATTTCGGTATTCCGCTGATCGTCGGGCTAAGTCACAGTTATTTTGCAGTAAAATCGGGATGGTTCTTCTTCGGTACGGAATTATGGATGCCCATGATTTTGGTAATGCTGCTGTATACGGCTTTGTATTCGATCTTTGCACTATTGTCGATCCTGTTCTATAAACGGGTCATTAAAGAATCGTTATAAAACCAAAGATAAAGATATAGATAAAGACAGGATCGCCAGTTCAGCGGTCCTGTCTTTGTATTTTAGCCGGCAAATATATGATTACCTATCTTGATCTTCTGTGGACGAGACCAAATCCATTCGCTTGTTGCGGTTTCCGGATTAAAATAATATAGCGATCCATACGTCGGGTCCCATCCTCGTACAGCATCCTGTGCTGCCAGATAGGCCGTTCTGTCGGGTGTCAAATAGTATTGTCCGTCATCCACGGCCGTGAACGCACGAGGCTGAAAAACAACATCCTTAATCGTGTCCGGGAATTGATCGGATTGGAGCCGATTCAAGACGACGGCACCGACAGCTACCTGTCCTTTGTAAGACTCTCCACGCGCCTCGCTATAGATCACTTTTGCCAGAATATCCATTTCACTCTGATTCAGTGAGTATTTTTTTAAGGCCTGCCAGGTTTGGGGACCGCTTACCCCGTCAACTTGCAGTCCATAAGTCTTCTGAAAATTTTGTACGGAGCTTTTGGTGGAGGTTCCGTAATAACCGGTAAGCTCCAGGTTGAATAAACCAAGCGCTTTAAGCCTGTATTGCAGATCCCATACATCGCCGCCGTTACTGCCCACATTTAATTTACCCGGAGCTGCCGCTTGCGTGGAGCCGCCGAACAATCCTATTGTAAATGTTGCAATAATAAGTATGATGAACGTACGGAAAATTTTCATTTGCGAATCACTTCCTTTCCTGACTGATTTTATGTTGGAAAAGGAGAGAGAGCAACCCACAACATTTGGCACTGTGGCAATTTGTGGAGTTTAAAATTACTAGGCACAGCTCAATACTAAAGCGAATATGGTAAAGTGGGCGCATAAAAAAGTAAATTAAGTAATTGACGGTTCTGCAGAATAAGCTAAGATGTTTACTGGGGGAAACAATTTTTTCTTACGTCATCTTTTCGGCAAAAGGAGTTGTTCAATTGCTAGATTTTTTTCAGAATCTTAATCCGATCTTACAAGCTTTACTGGCAACTTTGTTTACATGGGGAATGACAGCGCTGGGTGCCGCTCTCGTGTTTGCCACAAAAACCTTAAACCAGCGACTGTTGGATAGCATGCTGGGTTTCGCCGGCGGGGTCATGATTGCCGCCAGTTACTGGTCCTTATTGGCTCCCGCCATTGAGATGTCGGGGAACAATGCCATAGGTACCTGGTTTCCGGCAGCATTTGGATTTTTGTTAGGCGGCGTGTTTATCTGGGGAATCGATAAAATATTACCTCACCTTCATCCGAATACGTCGATCGGCAAAGCGGAAGGTTTACTTCCGAATAAAAGAAAGCGAAGCACCTTGCTGGTGCTTGCCATCACGCTTCATAATATTCCGGAGGGCTTGGCTGTAGGGATTGCCTTTGGCGCCCTTGCTAACGGCGGGACCGAAGGGGCGCTCATCGGAGCCGTGACTTTGGCGCTCGGAATTGGTATCCAGAACTTTCCTGAGGGAGTTGCCGTGTCCATGCCGCTGAGAGGCGAAGGAATGTCGCGCAGAAAGAGCTTTTTCTACGGACAATTCTCAGGCATGGTTGAACCGATCGCCGCGGTCATTGGGGCATTTGCCGTTGCTTTTGTCGAACCTTTATTGCCTTACGCGTTAAGCTTTGCAGCTGGGGCCATGATCTTCGTCGTAGTTGAAGAAGTAATTCCAAGCTCACAGGAAAAGGGCAATAAAGATCTGGCATCCATGAGCTTGATGTTCGGTTTTATTTTAATGATGATTCTCGATGTGGCTTTGGGATAGAGGTAAAAGCTCCGGTCATAGGGACGGGAGCTTCTATTTTTGTTGAACCTTTATACATTTCCTGTCGATGAGGACTTGTTGTATGCCGCGGATTACATATATAATATGACGAGTATATCTAAACAGAAAAGGTGTTAAATTCATGAGTATATTAAATGTAGAAAAACTTAGCCACGGTTTTGGGGACCGTGCGATTTTTAACGATGTATCTTTCCGTCTCCTTAAGGGGGAGCATATCGGTCTGATCGGGGCCAACGGTGAAGGGAAATCCACCTTCATGAACATCATTACCGGCAAGCTTCAGCCGGATGAAGGAAAAGTCGAATGGGCCAGACGTACCCGTGTCGGTTACTTGGATCAGCATGCGGTGCTTAGCAAAGGAATGACGATTCGGGATGTCCTGCGCGGCGCCTTCCAATACTTGTTCGATATGGAACAGGAAATGAACGACATGTACGGCAAAATGGGCGATGTAACACCGGAAGAACTGGAGCAGCTGCTGGAGGATGTTGGAACGATCCAGGATACGCTGACGAACCAAGACTTCTATTTGATCGATTCCAAGGTGGATGAAACTGCACGCGGTTTGGGTTTGACGGATATCGGACTCGACAAGGACGTCAACGATTTGAGCGGCGGGCAGCGGACGAAGGTACTGCTAGCGAAGCTGCTGCTTGAGAAGCCGGATATTCTGCTCCTCGATGAGCCCACCAACTATTTGGACGAGCAGCATATCGAATGGTTAAAACGGTATTTGCAGGAATATGAGAATGCCTTCATTCTGATCTCGCATGATATTCCGTTCCTTAATAGCGTAATTAACCTGATCTATCACATGGAAAATCAGGAACTGAACCGTTATGTAGGCGACTACGACTATTTCCAGCAGGTTTACGAAGCGAAGAAGCAGCAATTGGAATCCGCTTATAAACGTCAACAGCAGGAAATCGCGGATCTGAAGGACTTCGTGGCCCGGAATAAGGCGAGTGTGGCTACCCGTAACATGGCGATGTCCAGACAGAAGAAGCTCGATAAGATGGATGTCATTGAACTGGCCAAGGAAAAGCCGAAGCCGCAGTTCAATTTCAAGGACGGCAGAACATCCGGGAAGATGATCTTTGAAACGACGGATTTGGTCATCGGTTACGATTCGCCGTTGTCCCGCCCGCTGAGCCTCCGTATGGAACGCGGTCAGAAGATCGCGCTCGTCGGCGCAAACGGAATCGGTAAGACAACGCTCTTGCGCAGCATTTTGGGTCAAATCCAGCCTTTGGAAGGCTCTGTTCGTCTGGGTGAGAACCTGGAGATTGGGTATTTCGAGCAGGAAATGAAAGAAGCGAATTACAATACTTGCATCGAAGAAATTTGGACCGAGTTTCCATCCTTTACGCAATTTGAAGTACGGGCGGCGCTTGCCAAATGCGGTTTGACTACGAAGCATATCGAGAGTAAAGTTGCGGTATTAAGCGGGGGCGAGAAGGCAAAGGTACGTCTTTGCAAGCTCATCAACCGTGAATCCAATCTGCTCGTACTCGACGAGCCTACTAACCACTTGGATGTAGACGCCAAGGACGAACTGAAGCGTGCGCTCAAAGCATACAAGGGAAGCATTCTGCTCATCTCCCACGAACCGGAATTCTATCGTGATGTCGTGACGGAGACTTGGAACTGTGAGTCCTGGACAACAAAAGTGTTCTAATTGTAGATATAGATACAACGCGGCCGTTTAAGGGGTCGCGTTGTTTTTTTATAGTAGAACTCCTACCCGTTGAAGGAATTTCATGGAAAGTGTCAAATTCAATATATTAAAATCATTTCATTTATGAATTGGAACACATCATTTATTCGAATGGAGGAAATTCCTTTGTCTAATCATGAAAGCGTATTCCCGACGACCTCGTCGATTCCGCTTGAAAACCGGGTTGCCAGCGTATTTGTTCATGTCACGGATTTGCGTAAATCAGCGGAGTGGTACAGCAGTTTAATTGGACTGCCAATCAAGGAAGAGCGTTTGAACGGAGGCCCTGTATATTGGTTCGATTTTCAAGGCACGCACTTAATTCTTGATTCTAATGCAGCCAACCACCAAAACCCGGACTGGAATGAGGGAATGAAGCCACGGATGATGTTCCCGGCTCGGGATATTGATCAAGCGTACCGTTATATCCAGGACAGTGGGGAGACCTGTTTCGAACCGGAAAGACATGGAACGATGGCGTACTTCAATTTCCGGGATCCTGAAGGCAATTGTCATATGGCCTGCTGGACTGCGGTTCAAGAAGACGGTCCGGAGATTACGGCAAATAGTCCGATCATTCCGAGTATTGGCGGAGTTTTTGTCGATGTAAAAAATATGCCGGAAGCGGCGAAGTGGTATACCGACCTGCTCGGGGTGCCGTTGGATGAAGCGGCTGCATCACAGAATATTTACTCGGTGCCGGTTACTTCCGGAGCCGCTCTTTTACTGGACCAACACCGCCATTTAAACCAGGACTCGTTCACGGAGCTATTCTTTTTTGAAACGGAAGATTTCGAAGGCGCGCTTGAGTTTGTGCGAAATCATGGGTTTCAACTCGCAGGGGAGCCTAACTACTTCCCCGATCTGCGTGAATTTTCCCTGATCGATCCCGATGGAAATCGAATTGTGGTTGCTCAAATGAATTAAAGAGGAGAATCGGACAAGATGCCTAAGCAAATCAGCAGTTCATTGAGCGTGTTATCCGTATCGGATTTGGAACGCTCAAGAGCCTATTACCGGGATGTACTCGGCTTTGAAGTGACAGACTGGTGGGCACAGCGAGACGGCTTGACCGGCCTTGCGCTCAAGCTTCATCAAGCACCGGATCCTTCTCGGGTATTTCCAAACGCTCCAGAGCCCGGTTCGTCCATTGGCATCGATGTCTCCGCATATGTTGATAATTGGACCGGATTGGACAGCCTGTATCAAGAATTCAAATCCAAAGGGGCCATTATCGCCATGGAGCCTGTCGTCTATGCGGACGGCGGACCATGGAAAGAATTCGTAATTGAAGATCCGGACGGGTATCATTTGGCTTTCGGCGGGATCGACGGATCTCGTGAGCATGCCGATGATTTCCCGGAAGCGCTCGAAGATGGAGAAATGAACGTTGAAATCATAGAGAGGCCGGAAATGAAAGCGGCCGTGCTGCGTATTCCGAGGGACGGCCATCAAGTTCGCGAAGTCTGGAAGAAGGTAGATTCATTGCTGGAGCATCACCCCGCAGTAACCGACCGGGAGCATGGATACGTCTTTATTCCGGAATGGCAATGGTCCTCGGAAGTAACCACGTTATGGGTTGGCATGGCCGTAGAGCATTTTGACGGGTTGCCGGATGAGCTTGAGCAGATCACCATTCCCGCCAAACGCTTTGCCCGTCTGAGGGTTGATGGAGACCGGACCCGCATGGAACAAGCTTATGGGTATCTGTTCAAATGGTTTGAGCAAGGGCCTTACGAGAGGGACATGCAGGAAGGTTCCTTCGGGTATGAGATGAACCGGCTTCAGCCGATAAATCCCTTCGAAATTCCGGCGGACGAGATCAACTACTTTGATTACGATATTTACGCGCCGATTAAGGAAGATTCAAAGTTTCTTGCTTCGGATCGCTATCCCGGAGTCATCAATGTGGAGATTCGACAGGGGAGAACCCGCAAAATTATCGGAGTAAAAATGTTCGTTGATCGTAAACAGACGATTCCGGAGCAGGCGATTCCGAAAATGTGGGGGGAATTCATGCCGCGGATCGGGGAGATTACGGATGTTAGACAGCCGCTAAGCACGGTTGGATTGTACCTATATGAACCTCCTTTTGGACCGCATCAAGATTTCAGTTATGTTGCAGCAGTTGAAGTGGAGGGTGAGTCTCAAACTCCTGTACCGGAAGGCTTGACGGAACTATCTATTCCTGATCATGACTTTGTGGTGATCACTTATCGCGGAACTAGCGATGGACTTGGTCAGGTATGGGATTATTTCCATGGTTATTGGTTCCCGCAGCAGACGGAATATGATGCTGTTCATGATTTTGAATTTGAGTGTTATGATCAAAGCTACCTTGGAGCGGATAATGGAAACTCGGTGTTCGAGATGCATTTCCCGGTTCGCAAGCGGTTGGCGGATAAACGCCTGACAGATAAAACAGTCGTCGATGAAAAGGGCGGACATGTACTGCAGGATCTGCGGGGAGAGAATGTCAGAATGGTAAGCTTCCAGGATGCCGTTCTCCACGGGATCGATATGAGAAATGCCCGGTTAAAGCATGTGAATTTTGTGGGCTCGAATTGGGAGCATATTTACTTCTCAAACGTACACATCAACGAAACTCAGTTGGGCGGTACGATCTTCGAACATATCCGCCGGCCTGATGCTGTAAAAAGCCATCTTGACGGGGAGCCGGGTACCGAAGGTTGGGTAAATGTAGAGCCGGTCATTTTCCGCAACAGTGATCTAAGTACAGCGAAGTTTGAAAACTGCAATTTGAGTGATGTTGATATCCAAAACTGTCAACTTGATGGAATGCGGATTAATGGAATACCAGTTACAGCTCTTCTGGAGCATTATTTAAAATAGATGTTGCAGAACGAGTACAAATAAAACAAAAAACAAAACCACCTGTAATTCATATCGAACAATATGAACTACAGGTGGTTTTCTATTCGTGAGTAAGGGTGTTTCCAATGTTAATGTCTTTATGGATATTCTCCGTGCCGGCTTCCAGGGCCGTCTTGTAGTAAAAGCATTTATGATCGATTATTTCCATTGTTTTTCTTAGATCAGCTATCTGTGCTTCTACGACTGCTTTCCTTTCCAGGAACATTTCATATCTTTGTTGTAAGCTGGCGTCTCCCTCCGAACACCAATCAATAAAGTTTTTTATTTCCTTGATCGGCATCCCTGTGGATTTTAGACATTCAATAATTTTCAAAGCTTCGATATCGGATTGTTTAAACAACCGTATTCCACTGGAGGTCCGTTCTACAAAGGGGATTAGTCCTTCTTTATCATAGTAACGTAAGGTAAATGTCGTTAGATCCAATTCTTTTGCAACTTCGCTGATCGAATATGTTTTCATCGTGGTATCTCCTGGTTTTAGACTTAGAGCAAACTCTATACTATGAAAATTTATCACTGTATGATGTACAGCGTCAAATCTAAATTTAAATCAAGCACTTGACTTAGAGTTAACTATAAGGATTAACATAGTTCTGCAAGAGGGTTCTAGTACATTTTTGATACAACATTTATTCTAGGAGGTTTCTATTATGATAATTGCTAAAGCACGTGCTGTTGACGGTCCGGATCAGTCGTTCCGAGCTGCTGAGATTAAACGGCGGGATCTGGATTCGCAGGATGTTCTGATCGAAATTAAATATGCCGGTATTTGCCATTCTGATATCCACACCGCCCATGGCGAATGGGGGCCAGTGAATTACCCTCTCGTTCCTGGACATGAGATTGCGGGAATTGTTACGGCAGTCGGACCTCATGTTACAAAATACAAGATCGGTGATCGAGTAGGGGTTGGATGTATGGTGGACTCCTGCGGCGAGTGTGCGAATTGCCTAAAAGGGGAAGAACAGTACTGCCTCAAAGGAAATATACCAACTTACGCGGGTGTTGATAAATATGGCGAACCTACACAAGGCGGATACTCTACCCATATTGTCGTAACAGAGGATTTTGTAGTCAGAATTCCGGATTCTATAGGTCTCGACGCGGCGGCTCCGTTACTTTGCGCAGGGATTACGACTTATTCTCCGCTTCATCACTGGGGAGCCGGTCCGGGCAAAAAAGTGGCTGTTGTCGGCATGGGCGGACTTGGCCATATGGCAGTCCAAATTGCATATGCGATGGGGGCCGAGGTCACCGTTCTGTCTCAGACCCTGAACAAAAAGGAAGACGGTCTAAAACTAGGAGCAGACCACTACTATGCCACTAGCGAACAGGAAACTTTCGAGAAATTGGCCGGAAGCTTTGATCTAATAATAAATACGGTAAGTGCAAAGATTAATATGGATGCTTACTTAGGGCTGCTAGCGCTTGACGGTACGCTGGTAAACGTAGGGGCTCCTGCAGAAGCATTGTCACTGTACGCGATCAATCTGATCGGACATCGTCGTTCATTTGCTGGTTCCATGATCGGCGGCATTCGCGAGACCCAAGAAATGCTTGATTTTTGTGCAGAATACGATATTGTCCCTATGATTGAAGTGATATCCGCCGACCGGATCGACGAAGCATATAAACGCGTTTTAGCCTCCAATGTTAAATATAGATTCGTGATTGATATCAGCACGATGTGATTTTGAAAGGATGATCTTTCTTGGAGATGATAGATTTTATTAATTACTGTAGAGAAGGAAATCCTATTTCGGGCGAAGAAAAAGAATTGCATCGACTATTGGTTCAGTGTAGTTTTGAAGCTCAAAAGATCACGATGGCTCTGAACACATCTTTCCATTCACAAGAAGAAATAGTAACGATTTTTGGTGAGTTGACAGGTCGTCAAGTCGATCCGTCTTTTATGTGTTTCCCGCCGTTCTATACCGATTTCGGCAAAAATATCACAATTGGAAAAAACGTGTTTCTGAATACCGGGTGTTCCTTCCAGGATCGCGGCGGAATTGTCATAGGAGACGGTTCGTTGATCGGTATGAATGTCACGATTGCTACGTTAAATCACGGTTTAGATTTAGAAACTAGGAGTACAACTTTCCCGTCTCCAGTTACCATTGGCAAAAATGTCTGGATTGGGTCGAACGCTACAATTCTCCCTGGAGTAACGATCGGAGACAATTCCGTCGTTGCGGCAGGGGCTGTCGTAAATAAAAATGTTCCTGATAATAGTGTTGTTGCCGGCGTTCCGGCAAAAGTCATAAAGAATTTATAATGTTCGTTAATCCTAAGCTTCATATTTTCGTGGAAATGGAGGTTTGATGAATGGAGTATATCAAATTTGGAAACACGGGGATGGACGTCTCCAGAATTTGCCTTGGCTGCATGAGCTTTGGAGAGGTGTTGCCGGGAGGTCATCAATGGGTACTTGATGAGGCTCGAAGCCGCACGATTATTAAAAGGGCTCTTGAGCTCGGCATCAACTTTTTTGATACAGCGAATGTCTACGCAGGCGGAACCAGTGAAGAGATTACCGGAAGAGCTTTAAAGGAATATGCGAACAGGGATGAAATTGTTCTGGCTACGAAAGTCTGGGGGCGCATGCATGATGGCCCTAATGGTGCCGGTCTATCCAGAAAATCCATTATGAGCGAAATCGATAAGAGCTTAAAAAGACTGGGGACCGATTATGTGGACCTTTACATCATCCACAGATGGGATTATAGCACACCTATTGAAGAAACAATGGAAGCCTTGCACGATGTTGTGAAGGCCGGAAAAGCCAGATATATCGGTGCATCCGCCATGTATGCTTGGCAATTTCAAAAGGCATTGCATGTAGCTGAGAAAAATGGCTGGACACGATTTGTTTCCATGCAAAATCATCTTAATCTCATCTACCGTGAAGAGGAAAGAGAAATGATGCCGCTTTGCAAAGATCAGAAAATTGCAGTGACTCCTTATAGTCCTCTTGCCTCAGGAAGGCTGATCCGTGATTGGTCTGAAGCCACGCTTAGATCAGAAACCGACCAAATACAGAAATCCAAATATGAGGCGACTGCAGATGTGGATAGAGTAATCGTTGAACGAGTGGCATCCATAGCAAAAGAACGTAATGTTCCGCGTATTCATATCGCACTCGCATGGCTGTTACAGAAGGAAGCGGTTGCAGCTCCGATTATCGGGGCTACTAAAGTCGAACAGCTTGAAGATGCTATTGGAGCTCTAACGGTGAAATTAAGCCCTGACGAAATCGCATTTCTGGAAGAGCCTTATGTCCCACATCCTGTAGTGGGGGCACAGTAGAAGATCAACATGATAAATAAGGAGGATAAGCTGATGGAATATGTAACTTTGAACAACGGAATTAAAATGCCCATTTTAGGATATGGCGTTTACCAGATTCCTGATCAGGCGGAATGCGAAAGATGTGTACTTGACGCCATCAGCGTAGGGTACCGTTCCATTGATACCGCGCAGGCTTACGGAAATGAAGAAGCAGTAGGTCGAGCGATTAAGAAAAGTGGAGTATCCCGAGAAGAGTTCTTTATCACCACTAAAGTTTGGATATCCAATGCAGGATATGAAAAAGCAAAAGCTTCAATTGAGGAATCACTAAACAAACTTCAACTCGACTACTTAGATTTACTCCTGATTCATCAACCATTCAATGACTATTATGGAACGTACCGTGCGATGGAAGAATTCTATAAAGCGGGTAAAATTAAAGCGATCGGTGTCAGTAACTTCTACCCGGACCGGTATATCGACCTTGTTCAGTTTAGTGAAGTTGTTCCGGCTGTCAACCAGGTGGAAACCCATGTCTTCAATCAGCAGGTAAAAGCACATGAAATTATGAAGAAATACAATACGCAAATCGAATCCTGGGGCCCATTTGCTGAAGGTAAGAATGATTTGTTTATCAACCCTACCTTGCAAGAAGTGGGCGCCACATATAACAAATCGACGGCTCAAGTAGCCCTACGCTTCTTAATCCAAAGAGGTGTTGTAGTAATTCCAAAAACGGTCAACAAAAATCGTATGGAGGAAAACTTCAACGTTTTTGATTTTGAACTCACAGAGGAGGATTTGAACAAGATAGCAGCACTCGACACCGGAGAAAGTTCATTCTTCTCTCACTACGATCCGCAAACTGTTGAGTTTTTAACCGAGTACGGCAAGAAAGGTTTAGTTTAAGAATCATTAGTGCGAATGCTTTTAGTATAGTAGTACATCTTTTTGTTTGTATGTGCCTCCTATCCGTTAGCCGGAAAGGAGGCTTTTTTGTGGGTAAAATTGACTTTAAAATGAGTGATGCCCGATGAATTGTGGTGGTAAAAGTTATGACTCATGTGTTCTTTGAATGTCGTAATTTTATATAGATAGTTGTCGCATAAATTCACTATATTAATCGCAATGAATGTGTTACTTTAATCAACAGATGTCAGAATTTTATACAGATGAAGGAGGCAATGAAATGAGTACAAGAATCGGCAAAATCAGCTTCTGGCATGTTCATGCTTGGGAATATACCGAACAGGCGCTGGAGCACCCGGATACCGAAATGGCGGCTGTGTGGGATGAAGATCGTGTGCGGGGAGAAGCGGCGGCGGGGAAGCTGGGCGTTCCTTTTTACGAATCGCTCGACGACATGCTGTCTCAGGCCAATCTGGACGCTGTGATCGTGGATGCGCCAACAAACCGGCATAAAGAAGTGATATTAAAAGCTGCGCAAGCGGGTAAGCATATTTTCACGGAAAAGGTAATCGCGCCGACGGCGGATGAGGTTCAAGAAATCATGACTGCCGTGGAGGAGAACGGGGTTACTCTTACTGTGTCGCTCCCAAGGCTGAATGCGGGATCTACGCTTGCGATTGAGGATATTTTGGAAAAAGGGCTGCTCGGCCAAGTGACATACGCAAGAGTGCGTTTGGCCCATAACGGGGCGCTGGCGGGATGGCTGCCTGAGCATTTTTACAATAAAGAGCAGTGCGGCGGCGGAGCGATGATCGATCTTGGCTGCCATCCGATGTATTTAACAAGCTTGTTCCTCGGCGAGAAGGTTACCGGTGTCAGTGCCAACTTTGGCTATGTGACCGGCAAGGAAGTGGAGGATAACGCTATCGTGACGTTGTTTACCGGTTCAGGAGCAATTGGCGTCGTAGAAGCCGGCTTCGTGAACAGTCATTCACCTTTTACGATCGAGATTCACGGCACGGAAGGCACGCTGCTGTTCGGAACTCCGGAGGAGAAGCTTCTACTGAAGTCCAACAAGGATGAGAGTGGAGGAATAGGCTGGGTGGAATGGCCGCTGCGAAGCCATCGGGAAAGCGCTTTCGATCAATGGGTGGGCCATATCCAGAACGGCACGACAGCCCGTACGAATTTGCAAATCGCGGTGGAATTGACCCGTCTGATGGAAGCCGCTAATATTTCGGCCCGCGAAGGACGCGTGATTTCCTTGGAAGGAAGCGCTCAACATCCATGACCGGTCCTAGGGTGAAGCCGCCGTTTCCGTATGAAGTGATGTTTGAGAAGCAGGATTTGTTGGAGCGGCTAGATATCCAGATCGTCTGGGGCCACTACAAGATTAAAGTGCTGCGGTTTCATTTAACTTCGTTTGAGCCGGGACGAATCATCGATTTTCACAATCATTCCGAATTTGAGTTCCATTTCATCCCGAGGGGGAAGGGGCTTGTCATTCTTGAAGATCAGACGTATGCACTGTCGGAGGGGATGTTCTATCTGACCGGCCCTGGCGTTATGCACTATCAGGCTGCATCTTCGGAAGAAGCCATGGACGAGTTGTGCCTGCATGTCGACATCATCCCTTGGGAGCGGACGGAATGCGATCCGTGGGAAGCGGCGGAAGCGGAGGAATGCATCGGGAAGCTGTGCAGTCTGCCGCTTCGGCCGAAGAAAGACCAGCATGGTGCGATGGCGTGCTTCTTGGAAGCTTATCAGGTGTGCGATGGCAAGTACTCAGGATATTACACTTCGATAAAGCAACTGGTGCTCAGTATTCTGATGAAGGCGGTAAGGGCTTACGATGCCGGCGTTATCACCGCCGAAGCGCCCATCCGGAACATGATGACATACCGTTACCAATATGCGGTTCAGTACATGGAAGCCAATTCTTCGGCAAACTTGACCTTGGAAAATGTGGCGGAAAAGCTGAATATCAGCGCCAGACAGCTGCAGCGAACGTTCCAGCAGATGGATGCGAACAAGCCCTTCAGCAAATTGTTGGAGGAGATCCGGTTGAATGCGGTCTGCAGCCGGCTGGAAGAGAGTGATCTGTCCATCGAGCAAATCGCCCAGTCGGAAGGCTTCGCGAACGCCACTTATCTGCACGCTGTGTTTCGCCGACGAATCGGCATGACCCCGACAGAGTATAGAAAGACCAAATCGCTGGAGCGATGAATCATAATTTAGGAGGAATCATCTATGAGCAAGATGTATCGAATCGGAATTATCGGCTGCGGCGGAATCGCTAATGGGAAGCACTTACCAAGCTTAAAGAAACTCGGTAACGTGGAGCTTGTCGCCTTCTGTGACATCGTCCCGGAGCGCGCGGAGATAGCTGCAGCCGAGTACGGCTGTGAAGGTGCACAGGTCTACTCCGATTATCGTGAACTGCTGAAGGACGAATCGCTCGATATCGTCCATGTGTTGACCCCGAATGATATGCATGCGGAAATTACAATTGCCGCCCTGGAGGCCGATAAGCATGTCATGTGCGAGAAGCCGATGGCCAAGACGGCCGCCGATGCGCGCAGAATGGTTGAAGCCGCCAAACGTACGGGCAAAAAGCTGACCATCGGCTATAACAACCGGTTCCGTCCGGACAGCCTGCATTTGAAAAAGATTTGCGAATCCGGGGATCTCGGCCATATTTATTTTGCAAAGGCCCATGCCATACGCAGAAGAGCCGTACCGACCTGGGGCGTGTTCCTGGATGAGGAGAAGCAAGGAGGAGGTCCGCTCATCGACATCGGTACGCATGCCCTCGATTTGACGCTGTGGATGATGAACAACTACAAGCCGAAAGTAGTTCTGGGGACGAAATATCACGAGCTTTCACAAACGGAGAATGCAGCTAATGCCTGGGGGCCTTGGGACCCGGCGAAGTTTACGGTTGAGGATTCCGCTTTCGGTATGATCATCATGGAAAATGGGGCTACCGTCATGCTTGAATCGAGCTGGGCTCTGAACACGCTGGATGTGCATGAGGCAAAATGCACTTTGAGCGGCTCAAAAGCCGGAGCCGACATGAAGAACGGGCTGCGCATCAACGGTGAGGAGTTTGGACTTCTATACACCAAAGAGGCAGAGCTTGGAGCCGGCGGTGTTGCCTTTTATGAAGGGAAAGCCGAGAACGATGCGGATTTAGAAATGAAAAGCTGGATTGAAGCCGTGGATAATGATCTGGAACCAGTAGTCACACCTGAGCAAGCCTGCGTCGTCTCCGAAATTCTGGAGGCCATTTACGAATCGTCGAAGACGGGCAAAGCCGTATACATGAATTCGTGATTCACATTTAAGAGGCCGCTGATTAGCGGCTTCTTTTTTTACAATGAGATAAGAATGGAATCAACAGAATCCATGTAACTAATCGATATAACTTAATGAAAGATATATTGATGTCTGTAAACAGGGGGAAGCGGCTGGTCAGTTTTGGAGTTGATTCTTATAATTACGTAAAATAATAATTTGACGAAATAATAACAATGGATTAATCTAGAAACATGAGGTGAATGCTGAAATGGATAAAATCACGAGATCGCATTATATGAGCCGAATCGATGAGAAACTAATGGAACTGCCGTGGTACGTCACCGAATACATAGACACGCGCAAACGCAGATTATCACATACTACGTTGTTGAATTATTGCCACGACTACATTATATTTTTTGATTGGCTGGTGTCCGAGAAGTTTGCAGCTCCCACGCGTAAAGAAATCGAATTATCGATTCTGGAGAAACTGACCGTACGGGAAATCGAAAGTTTCTTGACGTTCCTTGAGTATCAATTAGGCAACACGAAATTGACAATCAACCGGAAACTGTCCGCTTTAAAGTCGTTATTCGATTATTTGCAAAATAAAGCTGAAACCTCAGATCTGAAACCATATCTCGAACGAAATGTGATGGCCAAAATCGAATTTAACGCAATAAAAGAAAGCCAGGAAACGATCGCCAATCGAATTGAAGGTAAAATCCTTCGGGCCGATGATTTTGAACTGTTCAGGCAATTTATCGCGCATGATTTCGGTGTTCAAAATCGGGATAACAAGCGTTTGTATCAATTCCATGAGTTTAATCGCGAACGCGATACAGCAATCGTATCTTTGATCTTGGGCTCCGGATTGCGTTTATCGGAGGTCTCCGGCATCAATATCGAGGATTTGGATATGAACAAAGGTTTAGTACGGGTCATCCGTAAAGGTAATAAGGAACAATATGTCTATTTTAGCGAACAAGCAAAAACGGACCTGGAGAATTACGTTCAGATCCGCAGTGACCGATATAAACCGGAAAAATCAGAAACTTACTTATTTATGGCAGCACCGATCGGACGCAAAGGCAAAAACCGGCGATTAACACCGAGATCGATTCAAAAGCTGATCGAAAAATACGCTAAAGCATACGGTAAACCGGCACTAACGGTTCACTCATTGAGACATTCTTTCGCTACACGTTACCATCAGGAAAACAACGATGTCCCGCGACTTAAAAATCAGTTAGGGCATTCATCAATCCAAACGACAATGATCTACACGCATTTAACAGATGAAGAGATGCAGAAAGCCGTAAACAATATGGATAAATAATGGACTGGGAACAAGACCGAAAATCTGCTGAAACCTTGTTCCTGTCTTGTTTTTATTATACTTATTCACAAAACCCGTATTTTGTACATATGTAGTAGCGAAAGAAATAACCTTGTGGCTGACACTTCTTCCAAGCATTAATACTATTCAATTTTTGCCTATAACTAAAACTAAAACGCGAGACAAAACTTCAAGTTTTGTCTCGCGATTGGCTTCATCTCATTACTATGCAAATCACGGTTGGTTGATCAGTACATGAGCTTCTCGTTTGCTGATTATTATGATCCGAGTACCACAAACTTGGAAATATTTGAAACATGTAGTCACCTACTTTAAGGATTGTTTTTTAGATACTCCAGTTAAGTTGCTTCCCCATTCAGCAACTGGGATTAACCAGCTAACCATTCTATCATTCAGCAATTCGGAGAGAACTCCTTCATACTCCTTGCGGTAGGGCTTAGGAAACTCTTCTTGCAGCCAGCTTTCTTGTGTGCCTTTCCATATCTCGTAAATGACGATGTCTTCCGATTGATCCATGTCATCATGAATAATGGCGTTCACAAAGTTAGTTTCATTTGACATAATGTCAACCAGTGAGGATAATTGCTTGCGAAAATCATCTTTCTTACCGGGTTTTACTTTGAAGCGTATGTTAAGGATAATTTGATTATTATTGTTTGTCATAGTTGATACACCTCTTCTTTAGTTTATTAGCACTGTTTTTGTTTCTTCGAAAATTCAATACATTTTGTATATTGTATCCATCGGTTAAACTGGTTATTATTCTGACTTTTCAATAAAGACACCTAAAATTAACCCATTCTCAATGACTATGAAGTCGTGACCAGAGATTGTTTGTGGGTTGTCAGAAGGTCCGAAATACCAGCTAAACTTTACTTGACCATGGTGTTCTTCTAAGGAACTTTCGTGGAATATCTCCGAACTAAACTTGTGCAGTTCCGCCATCCACGAACAATTCAATTCCATTTATATAGTTGCTTTCATTCGAGGCAAGAAACATTACAGCATTTGCAATTTCTTCAGATGTTCCCACTCTGCCTAGTGGAATTACGGTCTTGGCATGTTCAAGGACATTTTCGACCTCGGCTCCAAATAAGTAATTATAAGCCGGTGTATGAACGGATCCAGGACTAACGACGTTTACACGAATTTCAGTTCCTTTTAGATCAAGAATCCAGTTGCGAATTAACTGTCTTATTGCTGCCTTTGATGCGCCATAGACACTGAATGCTGGATCACCCACGGAACCAGCCGTGGACCCGGTTATGATAATCGAACCTACATTGTTCGGAAACAAGGGCAACGCCTTTTGAACCGTGAATATCGTTCCTTTTACGTTAACGTCGAATGTTTTGTAATAATGTTCTTCTGTAATCTCACCCAATGGAAGGAATGACCCAAGACCAGCATTTGCAAAGAGAATGTCCAAATGTCCTTTCTCTTGCTTCACTGCTTCGAACAGTCTGTCTAAATCCGCCAGATTGGAAACGTCACCTTGAATACCAGTTACATTATCTCCAATCAGCTTCACCGCTGAATCAAGTTCACTTTGTCTGCGTCCTGTAATAAAAACATGTGCACCTTCTTTTGCAAACTTCTGCGCTGTTGCAAGACCGATGCCGCTAGTACCCCCTGTTACAACCGCTACTTTTCCATTAAACTTTCCCATGTTATGACTCTCCTTGTAAGGTTAATTTTTGTTCTGAGTATATTATCTCTTGACTGCCGTTTTTTCAAAAAAACTGTTAATAACATCCCACAAATGATATTATGTATCAAAAGTAATAATTATAGAAGTACCCACTTTTTTGTTATATAGTAACTAAAAAGTAATAATTGACACTGGAGGAGTTTTCTACATGAAAGTTTATTATTGTAACCTTGAAGTTACATTGGAGGTAATTGGGGGGAAATGGAAAGGGCTAGTTTTATATTATTTGATACATGGTCCAAAACGAACGAGTGAGTTAAAGCGACTTGTACACAATATAACTCAAAAAATGCTTATCCAAACGCTTAGAGAATTAGAAGCTGATGGACTTGTAAGCAGAAAAATGTTTAATCAGGTCCCTCCGAAGGTCGAATATTCGACCACAGAGCTTGGGCAATCGCTTGAACCAATTCTAAGAGCGCTTTGTGAATGGGGTGACGGTTATGCCGATAAAACATTCACTGAAGGAGAAGTGCAAATTTTGAAAGTTGATTAAAAATCACTAGCATGCAAAGCGGATTTACGAATGTGACCGTTGAGCCGAAGGATGAATCTAGGACGTAATCATACAGGTCTTCTCCCTTCATCCCTTAACGTTTTGTGCATATTTGTTTCGACGTGGTCATTAATTAAGCAGACTTGTGTCTCACAAAAACGACATAAGTCTGCTTAATTACATTTAAAGATATACTGTTTTCGATTGATTATTCCAATATTGATAAGCAATTACTATTGAACAAAACGAATACTGTTGTTAAATTCATACGTCGAGACTTATTCTGATCTTGCCCTTATAGGGTTCATTAGGTCCTTTAGTTCTTCTCGGGTAGCCCCGAGTGATTGATTGATCCAAGTGATCGTGCCATACTTAGTTTCATGGTTAAGATCGCACTCAAAGCCAAACTTACTGTAAAATCGCTCCGAGCGGTTGATATGATCCCAGTCGACACTCGAAATCCAACCGGTGATAAACCGGATATTCATCTGGTCTACAAGCTTCAAAATGGCATTCATTGTGATTGATCCGTAGCCGCGACTAACTCTGTCACCTTCAATTCGTATGTCCGCAATCTCCATCCTAACGTATCATTCTCAAAGGAATGCAAAGCTGTATATAGATGTGCTGGCCGCCTCCTGCAGGACCGTTCGTACAGGTCGGAATTATCTGGAGAAGATCAGAATGCTCGAGACACTAAAATGGAGAATCACTCCCACTCCTGTTGCGTTGTTTCGAGTTTGCGCTGTCTCACTTACCTAAAGCAATCATGTTATTCCGTACAGGGGTCCCTTGACTTTTATATTGGGATCCAATTATCTAATCGGCTATGAATGCAAGTTCTTGTCCATTTCGGCTAACGATATAAGTTCTTGTCCTCAGCTCGGGACAAGAACTTATATCGTTAAAACAAAAAAGCCGCGATTTCCGCGACTCCTTAAGAGTATATGTTCTTGTCCTCCAACACCTCATTCCTTTTACGCCCCTTAGCCCACGGCTTCCGATAATAATAAGTTGCTGCTCGGTTTCCCTTGCATAATTCAATATTTCATATCCAGGATCTCCCTTAAGATGAACAGTTTCCGGGTTAATCCCCGCAGACTTTAATTTAGACTTGGCTTGGTGCAACTGTTCCAAACTCGCTTTTTCCATTTCGTTCAGTATGTCTTCCAAAAAATTCTCTGGTACATATGTCATTCCGTTCGACACATAATCCTGGCTGACATTAACCAAGGTAATGTTCTTGTCCTCAGCAGCTGTTTTAAGTCCAATATTTCGCCTTTTTAATACCTAGCAACCGTGATTAACCTCTCATCTTATCAATTTTCACATAACAATGTGAACGCACTAGGTGCGGGTTCTTTTGGGACTATGTTCTTATCCACCGACACACCTTTAGGGCCATTCTTTTGAGGAATGGCCCTTTCTTTTTGATTCGCTTTGATCACGCCTTTTAGGTTCTTACTTAGATTCGATGCGACCTAATGTATTGGCCCTCTCCTCCAGATCCTTCCGGGCTGCTAACCAGCTTGAATCGTCGAGATTGAGCGCATCGCGAAGGTAAGACCACGTGAGCTGCTGGAGCAAAGCAACTCGTTCGGGGTTCTCGTCCGTCGTCTCAGCGACGTTGTATCCGGAGATTCCGCCAAGTATATGCTCTGCCCCGAAGAGGATGAGCAGGCTCTTTCTGCCCGGGCTCAGGAAGTAGGGATCTGTGAACCAGTCCGGCCCCCGAGTGGACAGGTGAGATTGGTCATGATCTCCTGCGACCACGAGAGTCGGCGTCCTCATATCGGAAAAGCTCGGGTTCATAAATGGGAAGTGCTCTGCCGCGAACGGACTCAAGTCAGCTCCACCAAGGCCAGTCGTGGAAAGCAATATGCCCGCCTTGATCCGCGAATCGGACATGTCCTCTCCTGGTTCGCCATTGGTATCGAGAACTCGCGCGCCAAGCAGCATACTCACCGTTTGGCCTCCCCAGGAGTGTCCGGCTGCGGCGATGCGGCTGCGGTCGAGACGTCCGCTGAGGCCTGGAATGGATGCTTCAATAAGATCAAGTTGGTCAAGGATGTGCTTCAGGTCTTGGACGCGAAAACGCCAGATCAGTGGTGTACGGGGATCGTCAGGAGGAAGGTTCAGTGTCCTCGAGTCGAGATGGGTGGGTTGAATGACCACGAAGCCATGAGCAGCCCAGTAATCGACTAACGGACCGTAGCTGTCCATCGACCAACCAAATCCATGCGAGAAAATAATAATAGGCAATTGACTACCCGTCGCTGGCACTGATACCCGCACTTGCAAATCCTCCCCGCGGCCCGGGGCTGACAGCACTATCGGCTTTACTGAGAGGACTGGAGTAGACGTACTTACGTGCATTTTCATAATAGATATTCCTTTCTTGGTCTTCTCAATTTAAACACAGGTTGACGTGTCAACCTTTAGTGATGATATCATGTTGAAGTTGTCACGTCAACCGTGTTATTATATTCCCATGGATAAGAGCAAACTGAACGATGAAGAAATTCAATTATGGTATAAGTGGAAAGGATCCTTTCATAGCATCTTCGGCCGAGTAATTAAAGAGATGTCCGAGCGCACCGGACTATCCGAGGGTGATTATGGGGTATTGGATCGGTTAGACCTTTTGGGGAACGGCTGCCTTCGCCAACAAGAGCTGGCCGAATCTATGGACTGGGATAAGAGCCGATTGTCACATCATCTGACGCGTATGGAAAAACGAAGCCTTGTAATGAGGAAGCCATTAGACGCAGATCGAGGTGTTCAAGTCATTATCACCCCAATAGGAAAGTCAGCATTAGATGATGCCCGGCCCATTGTCTCTATGGCCATACGCAAACATTTCCTAGATCAGTTAACCGACTTAGACATTGAATCGATTATGAGGCTGGCGGAAAGAACAAAAAAAGGGCCTTCAGCGTCTAGTAATCCCTCGAAGCAGTGACCGCGCTTTTTGAAACAAATTTGTTGAACGTTAATTGAACTGGGCCCTGTCATCAAATAACGGAGGGGGCTTTTGCTTCAGCAAGCTTATAGAAAAAAAGCAAAGACTGTCACCACTCGCTAACACCCCGAGTGGGACAGCCCTTATATTACAACCTTAACTCCAGATATTATGTTCTCCGCTTTTAATCTGCCTTTACTCCACTTTGCTGAGCTTCATAATAATGCGAGATCTCCACAATTAAAGCACCCATTCGTTCTATCTCCGGCACGATAATCCGGCTGATCCCTCTATCTCGAAGCGCCTCAGCCGTTACTTTGCCGACAGCGGCAGCCAGCACATCCTGTTCAAAGACGGATTTCACCTCTTCCTCACGTCCATGTTCTCTCGCATAATCAAATAAATATCCGACTTGAACTCTTGTCGTAAAACAAACGGCATCCACTTCTCGCTGAATCAGTTCATTCATAAGCGATGCAAGCGTCTCCTGCTCAGGAGCATGATAACGATAAGGCAGTACAGCTTGAACATCCATGCTGCCTTTGCTTTGGATAAACTGATATAACTGCGACGACAACTCGCCATGAAGCTGAATCCACACCTTTTGATCGGTAAAATCAAACACCTCAAGCTTTTCGATCATACTGGCAACCGTTCCATCATCATCACAGACAACCGGATGAATACCGGATTTCTTTAAAAAGGCGTTTGTTTTATAACCGCGGCAGGCTATCTTAGTTTCTTTCAATCTCTCTTCGAATTCAGTTACGGCGTTAAGCCTCTCCGCAGCCTGAATCATGGCTTCAAATCCAATACCTGTCGTGAAAATAAACCAGTCTGCCCCCTGCCGGGTAAAACGCTTTACATCCTCTTCCACTTCAATCGGATCACAATCCGTTAGCCCCTGAAGTGAACGGATAAGGGGAATTCCACCTCTTCGTTCAATAATTTCAGCCATTTCTTCTGTTTTTTGCGACCCGGCAATGACAATTTTTTTGTTCTGAAGTTCTTTACTCATGGAACAGCCCTCCCTCTTTCGTAAGTAATCCAATCCGTACCTCGTTCCCGAGAACTTGAACCGGATAGGCCCGAACCTGTCCCGTATCGGGATCTAGCACTTGACCATCCGTCAACGAAATTTTCCAGTCACAGATCGGGTCGAACAGGACCTCTCCGGATATCATTCCTTCCGCAATTGTGCCTCCGCGCGGCCCAGGGCTTTTATTCTCAAGCGCATAGATTTGTCCGTCCGTTGTTTTGAATACCGCAATCACTTCCTTACCCAAGCGAACAACTCTTCCCAGTCTCTCCGGGAAATCATCCACATGGCCAACTAGGTAATACGTATATTCATTGCTGTTCAATATTGGTTCCATCTTGCAGCCCCTTCCTATTTCAGTCCTGGTTCGTGGAGACAGTGATTTCATCAAACATCCGTTCTCGCAAATTTGAATTGTTCAGGATTTCACTCCAAGGTTCCTTCACCTGAGCCAGGGCGACCTCCATTCGCTCAGCCAAAGCCCGGCGGTTATCCCGATCATGGACTACAGCTTCTGTGACGGACTCTAGTCCCACCCGTTCGATCCAATCCGAGGTCCGCTCCAGATATTTACCTGTCTCACGGTAGTACTGCATGAACGCGGAGACAATCTCCAGAAGTTCTTCATCTGTTCGCACCTTGCACAGCAGTTCAGCAAGTCGGGCTTTAATCCCGCCATTACCGCCAACATAAATTTCCCAAGCCCCCTCATTGCCGACGATCCCAATATCCTTGGTTGATGACTCCGCGCAGTTCCGCGGACAGCCGTTTACGGCAAGCTTGAACTTGGCTGGCATATCTAACCGCTCGAACTTCTTCTCAAGTAATATTCCCATTCCCATCGAATCTTTCGTGCCAAAACGGCAGAATTGTGATCCCACGCAGGTCTTGACCGTGCGCAGCGCCTTCGCATACGCATAACCGGAAGGCATGCCAAGGTCCTTCCAGATCTTCGGCAAGTCCTCCTTTTTGACCCCAAGCAAGTCAAGCCGTTGACCACCGGTTACCTTAACCAACTTGACATTGTATTTTACCGCTATATCAGCAATCAGTCTGAGATCCTCCGGAGTGGTTACCCCGCCGTACATCCGCGGCACAACGCCAAATGTTCCGTCCTTCTGGATGTTCGCATGCATACGTTCATTTACAAAACGTGAATCCTTCTCGTCCACATGCTCAGTCGGCCAGATCATACCCAAATAGTAATTCAGCGCCGGACGACATTTGGAGCAGCCCTCCGGGTTATCCCATTCCAGCGCATACCTTACTTCTTTAGAGGTGATCAGCCCCTTTTCTTTAATCGCCGTCACGACTTCATCTTTGCTCAATGTGGTACAGGAACAGATTGCTTCCTGTTTCGCTGCTGCTGAATCATATTTGTCCCCGAGCACATATTGCAGAATCTGCTCTACAACAGGCCGGCAGCCTCCACAAGAACGCGATGCGCTTGTCGCTACCTTGATCTCTTCCACTGTGGTTAATCCTTTTTCGTTAATGGCATCCACAATGTGTTTTTTCGTCACACCATTACAACCGCATACGATTTCCTCATCCGCCAGTTCTGCGGCCGTATTCCCGGTTTCGACCGAGGCTTGTCCCACAATCGCATCATGGATGGCTTCCGTCATAACCGTGCCCGTTCGAATCCACTGCTGCAGTCTGGAGGATTCCTTTCCGTCACCAATCAGAACACCGCCAACGATCCGTCCACCGCGCAGTAACACTTTTTTGTAAATACGTCGCCAGTCATCATGCATCCGCACAATGGACAGCCCTTCTGCATCCATAAACTCACCAGCGGAGAACACGTCTACACCAGATATTTTGAGCTGAGTAGATACCACAGATCCTTCATACGGCTTCGTATCCACTCCGCACAGATGCTTCGCAAGTACAGCCCCCTGTTCAAACAGCGGAGCTACGAGCCCATATGTAATGCCCCGATGCTCGTTACATTCTCCGACCGCATATACATCCGGTACCGAAGTACGCATATAATCATTCACGAGAATACCCTTATTTACAGCTATACCGCTTTCCTTAGCTAACGCAATATTCGGGCGAATTCCTACCGCCATGACTACGAATTCCGCATCCAATGTCGTTCCGTCGGAGAAACGAATGCCGCTGACTCGCTTGTCCCCCAGAAACTCCTCGGTCTGCTTGCCTGTAGCGAATTTCAAGCCTTGGCTTTCCAGCTCTGCCTGAAGCATCAGCGAGGCGGTATGGTCCAGCTGACGCTCCATGATCTCCTCAAACAGATGGACCACTGTCACATCCATTCCCAGTTTAAGCAGCCCCTTAGCTGCCTCTAGTCCAAGTAAGCCTCCGCCAATTACGGCAGCCTTCTTGTACTGATCAGCCGCACGCAGCATATTCTCGCAGTCCGCTATGTCCCTGAAACCTACAATTCCTTCTTTATCTGCTCCCGGAACCGGAAGGATAAACGGGTTGGAGCCGGTTGCAATGATCAGTGTGTCATACGGAACTTCCATACCGTTGTCTGCCTTCACGGTTTTTTGCTCCGTATCAATATGCGTTACAGTCGTTCCCGTATACAGCTCTATTCCGTTCTCAAGGTACCATTCCCTGTCGTTTAAAATGATGTCTTCTACCGCTTTACTCTTCTCTAGCACATACGATAATTGAATACGATTGTAGTTGGGATAAGGCTCGCTCCCAAAAACGGTGATCCTGTAAGCGCCGGGTGCCAGTTTTAATATCTGTTCCACCGTGTTGATCCCGGCCATCCCGTTACCAATCAAGACTAGATGCCGATGTTCTTGTGCTTCCACCATGCTGAAACCTCCTAAATATATAGTCCTATCCATGCAAAAGTGAACTTGTAACCTTCTAAACATCATACGTAGAAGCGAACCAGTTTTAGCAGATTTTCTCTGTTTCCATCATAAGAAAAAATGGGTGTGAAGGGAACTGTTTATTTTAATTTTTAACTAAATGATTCATCATATGGTCCCCCGACATCGACAAAATACTATTTTAATTAATAAATAGCTTACTCAACTTAATAATCGTATTAAGCGCGTGAAAATAACAAGCACACCGGTTAGCTTTGAGTAAGCTCAAATTAACGGTGTGCTTGTTAAAAAAACTTTGTAACGAATCCTATCTATTATTTCAACGAAATGTTAAATGTTGATCCCACATTGCCTGCAAATACGATTGTTCCGTTTTCTGGGAGAACAACTTCATTATTTCCGCTGATTACGGTGTAATTCACGCATGTTCCATTTTTGTCATACACCGCATAGGATCCTTGTTCTGGCATCGATACGATCATCTTCTTACCAGCTATTTCTTGAGGTATACTATACCATTTCGAGTATCCATCTGTTTGCACAGTAACCTTAGATTGTTTTCCTTTATAGAGAGGCACTACATTATCTTCACTTATATACAAACTTCCAGCCGATTCAAAGTATTCGATACCTTCTTGAGTATAAAAACGATACTCAGCACTATCCCGGCTTCCCGTTCCAGGGACTTGATGTTGACTCACTGCAGTATTCGGTCCTGTAATTTTCTTATCCCCCAAATAATCCGGCAATTCTTTGTTACGGGAAATCTTGAGGGTTGGATTTATCATGTAAACTAATGAGCTATACTTCTCGTTCACAGCGTAATAGGCTTTGCCTTCTCTTTTTGCCCATATATCTTCCGTCTCTTTAGAGAGAGGCTGACTCTCCAGCTTCTCGACTACGTACTGTGATATTGCCAGTTGCCCTAACCCCGGAACGGTTGCATATTCTCTACTCCACACGTAGGTGCGTCCATGATCGCTTACGATACTAACCTTTGAAGTTCCCTCTTGGTTAACAAAGGACCCCTCCGAAGTATATACAAATTTTTGCTCTGGATACCCTGGGACAAGCGGCACCGATAATGTTAGCTCTCCATCCTGTATAGCAATTTTAATCTGTTGGCCGGTTGAGCCATAATAGCCTGAGTATTTTGAAATATCGTCCGGCATGTCAGCCTTAACAGGAGTACCGAATGATTTCTCCGGTTTAATGTCTTTGATTGCGCCCTTCTCTTTCAAGGCCTGAAGAAGCAGCTCGTGTGCCAGAAGTTCGTTTGTCGAACTGCTTCCGCCTGATGACAAAACAGCAGCAGCCATGTTCTGCTCAGGGAGCACCACGAGTGAAGCATGATAAAGAATTGTGTCTCCGCCCTTGCTGAGGCCCTTTATTTTATAATCACTGAAAGGAAATAATCTAACACTATCCCAACCGAGTCCGTAGTCAATTATATTATCCGCTTCTTCTGGCCAGATTCCCTTCTTGAATTCCTCTTGCTCCATCGCCAGTACCGCGCTGTCCGAGAGAATATCTTCTCCTTGTCTCATAAAGATTTGCGCAAATTGTACCAAATCCTCTGCTGTGGAGTAGATCCCGCCTGTTCCAATCACATTAACGGTTTCATTTGGAAGCTGCTTTTGATAGGTTGGATAATAAAGTCCAGGAAAATCGCTTGCTTCCAATTCGTCTTGAGTAGTCTTCGTATGTTCCATATCCAGCGGTCCAATGATATGTTTTTGAAGGAATGCGGTAAATTTCATCCCACTGACTCTCTCTACAAGAATCTCGGCCAAAGTAAATCCATCGTTACAGTAAACCGAGTATGCCCCCGGATCGGCTTTCAAACTTTGTGTAGACAATTGCTCCAGCAGATTATCATGAGCGTAGGTGTCATTGTCATTGAACAGAAATGCATTACCCAGGCTTGACCCTTGAAGTCCGGAAGAATGATTCAGCAGCATACGCGGCGTAATTTGCTTATAGCGTTCATCTGCCATTGTGAAATCAGTTAAGTACTTTGCAACCGGGGTATCCAGATTGATTTTCCCTTCATCCACCAATTTCATGACCGCAACCGTCGTAAACATTTTACTCGTTGATCCTATCCCATACATGGTTTCCGAGGTCAAAGGGATTTTCCCTTCTTGGTCGTTTAATCCCGTCTGTCCTGACACTGTAATCTTGCCGTTGTCGATCAGGGCATACTGTACGCTGGTCGTACCATACTGCTCGGTCAGCAATGCCGCTTTCTCAGAGGCACTTGCCGCCTGTGTCTGACCAGAAGTTGAGGTTGCAACAGTCTCATTAGATGCCAGTGCCGCTGTCGGGACAACCGGTGTTAGTGCAACAGCAGCACTAAGAATCCAGACCAACCTTTTTTTCATGCAAAAACCTCCCTATTTTAGAAACTATGATGTATTACGATTCACCAGATAAAATGGTTCATATTTCCACAAAAAAAGCCTACTCCTCCACCCTACCAAGACGGTTTAAGCCTTGAACCTCTTATTTTTCAATTCGTTCCTCTCTTAGAATGGCCTACTCGACTTCCCTTCGATCTGACCGTTGACCGATGAGCATAGGCTTAAAAACGCCATTATTTCTAGGTAGTACGATGAATGGAGCAAACTTTTTCTCTAATTCCGCACTCCTGTCTTTGTAACCGAGCAAATATTCATCATACCCCGGCAGAAAATAGATTCGTTACCTTTTCTGTTTAGCATTTTCTGCTGATACAAGGTAATCGGTTCATGTTCTTGTCCACTACGTCAATCGGTTCTTGTCCTTCACTCGGGACAAGAACCGATTGACGTTAAAATAAAAAAGCCGCTAAAATAGCGACTTTCAATGAAACTATGTTCTTGTCCCCCGACAAGGTTCTTACCTTCCTCCTATCCGGCCCGTTATCATATGAAGGGCATATGATCAATCTGACCGGCTGCTCATCTTATCTTATGTTAATTGTTGCGCAATCTCCCAAATATGCCCGCCCGGATCGACGAAGCTTGCAGTCCGCACTCCCCATGGCCGGTTCATTGGACCGTTGAGTAGAGTAATACCGCGCGAATTAAGCTCGGCGCAGACAGCATCCACGTCGTCTATCCGAATGGTGAATTGAAACCGCGACCCATCCTTTTGATTTGCGACCTCTTCAGGAGCTATAAGACCCCGCGCAGCAGTAACTTCAAGCAAGTTAATACTCATGTTTGCGAAGTCAAACACAGCAGAGTTCTCATCCTCATAAGCGGCGGAAAGACCGAAGATCTCATGGTAAAAAGACTTCGCGGCGTGTAAATTCTCTACAAACAATGTTATGACGTTAATACTCATGGACCCTAGAGTAATCATCGCTTCACTTCCTCATGATTTTTGGAAATTCAGGTAAAGATCCCGCCTAATCGATCATCGGCAGGAGGCGGGAAACCCAGACTTCTCGCCATCGAGACGATTTGACCTTTGTGATGAAATTCGTGAGTCTCCACATGAGTTAAAAGTAGCAATGGAGTCGGTGCCTTCGGGTAACCTTGCCAGCTCTCGTCTTGCTCGACCGGTTCAGACCAACGATCGCTATATTCGTTTAAGAACCGTTCCACGATTTCATCCACTTCCGTAAATCGTTCACGGATGAATTTAACATCGGCGCGTTCAACCTCATGTACAGGAGTATCCCTATGTTCGTTTATCTTGTGAAACGCAAAAGATCCTAACCAGAACGTATAACTGTCAACAACATGAGCATAGGTTCGAATAATCGTTCCACGCCCGAAAACGGGAGCCTCCTGATTTAATATGTGGGGGGGCAGTTCTTCCAAGAACGCAAACAAGTTTTGTCTAGCGGATCTGATCAAATCGTATTGTTGCTGCAATATTTTCAACATCTGAAATCACTCCTATACGCTTCTCTATTTCATCATCGCTCGTAAAATTCCTGCCAGAAAAAAACAAAAAAGCCGCTAAATTAGCGACTATGATGGGGATAATGTTCTTGTCCCACAATGAATTGCGGAGGCGTAACAGTTATCATCTATTTTGATTGGTTGACCTCCTTCTCCTTCTACTTCATGTGATTTCGTGAATCATCCCTTGTTCGATGCGGCGATCTGAAGTGCTACCCTTTCGGCTAATGTTGCATCAGCCTGGTATAAATAGCCTAACACAACCCTCTGTATCTCTGGAGAAGCCGCCGATAAATCACCGGCGAGGTTCTGAACAAGATGATCCTGCTGAACCTGTGTGAGTGATTGGTAGAATTGTCCCGCTTGCGTGAAATTATCGGCCTTCGGTATTTCGGATCGAACGAGCCGGCCGGCAACATAGCGCCCTGCCCCGCTCGTTACCTGATCAGTCGGTGACCAGTTTGCTTGATGGTTAATCGGAATTTTGCGGAAATCCGATCCAAGGCGATGCCGCTGTGAATCCCAATAAATATTACTGCGGCCTTGCAGCATTTTATCATCGGACAGCTCGGCACCATCCAGAAGATTTGACGGGGAGAATGCCAGCTTCTCGACCTGCTCCTGATAATTAGTGGGGTTCTTATCCAATACGAGTCGACCAACTGGCAGCAGCGGGTATTGACGCACATCCCACACTTTCGTGTCATCCAGCGGATCGAACGACAGCGTTGCCTCATCCTGTGGGTTCATCAACTGCACATATAGCCCGTATTGGACGGGTGTGCCTTTAGCAATCGTGTCATACAGATCTTTACCCGAATAATCCGGGTTCTCGCAGGCCAAGCGAGCCGCTTCTTGCGCATCGATATATTGCTCCCCAGCCAACGGAATCCAGTGATATTTGACGTAGAAACGGGCGTTCTGTGCATTTTTCCAAACATAGGTGTTAACACTGTGTCCTGGCATATGGCGGAAACTTTTGAGCGTCCCTTCGTCCGAATATAGACGTACAACGAAATGGGTTGCCTCTGGTGCTGTAGCAATGAAACCCCAAAATCGATTCGGATCGATGAGATTGTTGACCGGTGATGGTAGAAAAGCATGAATTGACTCAGGGAACCGGATCGGGTCTCGTACGAGGAACACAGGGATATGATTACAGAGCAGATCAAAGACGCCATGCTCGGTATAAAATTTCGTCGAGAAACCACGCACATTACGGGATGTATCTGGTGTCCCTTTGTTACTGACCGCAAATGAGAAACGAACTGTAACAGGTACCCTTTGTCCCGGCTGCTGCAAAAAGCACAGGTTCGTATAATTGGCCATCGAGTGAAGGGTTTCAAAATAACCCAAGGCACCAAACCCCTTCACGTGGACCGGACGCTCTAAAATCTTTTCGTGGACAAAGGTTTCAAGCGTTTCATGCAGCATGCTGTCCTGTTCCAGAATCGGTCCCCGTTCCCCTACCGTCTGCGAATGGTGTTCCGGCGACTGCTTTGCATTCCATTGTGATTGAGCATTGCCTCCCTGCCAGCTTCGACCGTTTGCCTGATTGTTAGCTTTGTTACCGTCCATTGATCCGCCTCCCATACCTACATTCACGGGGATATATATGCATGGCTACGTACGGTTATGACAGCATGTCAAATTGTACCGAAATGAGTCAATGTGCATTCTGTCCGCATCATTCTACTATTCAAATTTTAGCTGGAGCGAATCGCAAATCGGCATATAGCCTATCTTTTGATAGATGCTATTTGATGTGGGATTTGCTAAGTCCGTATATAAGACGCACTTAGTAAATCCTCTATCCAATGCAAGTTGGCTTATTTGCGCCACAATTGAAGTAGCGTAACCCTTCCTGCGCTCATATGGAGGAGTATATACAAACGCAACGCCAATAGCCGTCTGCATTTCCCTTGTATATCCTGCCATAGAAACGGGTATCCCGTTGTCCTCTAAAATATAGAGTTTTTTCGATGCTATTCGGTAGAGGTATGGGTCTGCATGTTGCGGGATGGACATTTCTGTTTTGCCATAACTCCCCGCTGCATAAAATGCTTCAGCCCAGTATGGGAAAAAGTGAATATCCTTTTCATCCAGCAATCGAACGATACCAACCTTTGGAATGTCCGGGTTTACTGCCGTAAGTTCATATATACGTTGGCTCATGGTTGTTTTAAAGGTTATTCCCTTACGCAAGGTATAATCTTTGGCAAAATACTCTGCCAAGGTTTTTTCCGTTATCACACCTGGAATTTCACGGTCCTTCATCCGATCTATCAGACAGTTTATAGCTTCCGGGTTAATTATGTTGTCTGTTGCATAAAGCGTAATGTTGTGTGGCGGTGTCATTATGGCGGTAAGTTGTATGCCGTTTGCATCCGAAATAGTTGCCATAAGCCAATTTACAGGGTCACGCCAGTCTGTTTTGTCTTTTCCTTCATGCCCAATTATGATATTGCCAAGAGGAATCAAATTTTGTGCTTCATGACGCATCAGCACATCGTAGGTATCATTGTAAAATTCATGCACATTCGAATACAACTTGAATTGCATTGCAATATCACCCTTTCATTCTCTAGAGTTTACTTCTGAAATTTAACCAAGCCTGTTGAACTGCACTAATTCCTACCCAAAGATCAATTTTCTCATTCGATAACCCCCCAATTAAATATTACATTTATGAAGACGCAAAAAAGCCCCATCCCATTAAGGGACGGAGCTGCTCCGCGTTACCACCCTGATTGACGTTTATAATAAACGCCCTCTTAGCCATCGTCCAACAACGATGCTTCTTTGTAACGGTAGAATCCCGGGCCCATCTACTATAATTCGGGGGCCAGCTCTGAGGTGATTTTTTGATTCGGATATCCGCTGCCTCGCACCAACCGGCAGTTCTCTGAACGGCGTTTCCGGATCTACTTGTCCTCTTCATCGCATTTGGTAATTAATAATTAAGTTAAATATATAGATATGCGCAATATTCTATCAATAACTCAAATAACAACAGCTCCTAGGGTATATTGCTGCCGAATATAATTGAACCAGTTCTTTACCATAATCCGTATACCTAGAATTAATCGATCAATCACTAACTAGGAATTATTAATCATCTAAAACTAATTTCTGCCTCAACGTTTCATCAATTCCGGCATTTCGATAGCCACTGCGACATTGCACAGCATTCCACGGGCAAGGAACAGCATGGTGCGCTCTTCGGGGTTTGCTATGCCGGCGTTGTAAAAAGCCTTAAGGACCATCTCTCGTACTTGTTTAAACCCTTCACGCATCGCCTCTTGAATGGCTTCCTCCCGAATGCACTGCGCTTGTAACTGCAAAAACATCTCATTTTGGTGTTTCATCTGAATGCCCTCGTACTCTTGGATTAATAGCTGCTCAAGCGTTTCGGAAGGCGCCGTCTCCACTATTTTACGGAACGATTCAATGACCCGAGTCCAGGACACCTCAATCGCTGTCAACAGTAGCTGCTCCTTTGTCGCGAAGAATCGGAACACATAAGGCTGGGAGATGTTCGCCCTTTTCGCCACCTGTGCTGTCGTCGCCCGGTAATAGCCTAATTCCGAGAATACTTCGATCGCTGCGGAAACAATATCCGCTTTTCGATTGACCGCTGTAGTTTCGGATTTTCCCATTTTATGTTCCTCCCTGTCGAAGGTGAATTGGTCAATAAAAGACTATTATACTAAGGACGAAGAATCAATTCAACGTGCACAATTGGTGAAACTAGCGTCAGTCAATAATACTATTACTTACGCTTTACCTATTAACTCCTCGAGCTGCTTCAACCAAGCCGTTCGTGTCATCTCGTCCGAGCTCGGTACAGACTCGAAAAATATATGGTGCAAAACTTCTAAGCCGCAATATTCAAAGATGCCTTTATCGGAAGTTAATAGTAGCGCCTTATCCATGCCAATGGCTGCATACTGGTCATGCGATTTCCCTTGCGTGTTAATAATGGCGACTTTTTTGCCCTTCAGCAATCCCTTCTGCTCCCCATTCACGTAACGGTAGGCAAATCCGTAAGTAAAGACACGCTCAATATAGCCTTTGACGATAGCAGGTAATCCGGTCCACCATATTGGATAGATGAAAGTGATGACGTCCGCCCACTTCAAATATTCTTGCTCCTGTTCAATGTCCTCGCCGATTCCACCCAAAATTTCACTGCTACTGATGACGGCTTGAAACTCCATCGCGTACAAATCGCGCACGACCACTTCATGCCCTTTTTCCTGAAGGCTACGGACTGTGGTCTCTAGAATGGCATGGTTAAAGCTTTCTTTTCTCGGATGGGCATACACAATCAAATGGTTCATAGGGATGTCTCCTTTCAATTTGCAAGCTTAGTAAATTGGTTATTGATTGATCAATCACAATTATTGATAATGATAATCTGTAGTGAGCCTCAACCTTAATTTATGGTTAAAACACTTTTCTCCATTGATGCGTTCTTAACGGATAACATCAGTAAACCTGAGTCAGTGAAAAAAATGAATGGTCCACAACAAGGATCAAAGGGAATCGTTTGACCTTATTCAAGGTGAGGTAGTCTCTACAATCAGTTAGTGATTGATCAATCACTAACATGTTGATATTGTATGTTATCTTTTCCAATAATGCAACCCATATTCCATCAGAACGTATTTTCAAGTTAGCCATTTAGTTAGTTTGACCTCAAAAAGAAAACAGCCACCTCCTCCCCAGTGGGCGGAAATGGCTGATATGTCGATACTGACGAACTTGCTTACCTCTTGCTTACCCTCAGCTCGCCTTCGCGAGTTTCGTGGCGCGAACCGATGCCGCGGCGTATACGACAAGCGCTGTCCAGATAAGTGCAAAGCCGATGAGAAGAACCGGCGAGACCGATTCCTTGAACACGAAAACGCTCAGTAACAGCATGATCGTCGGCCCGATGTATTGTACGAAGCCGAGCGTGGACAGAGACATCCGGGCTGCCGCTCGCGCGAAGAAAAGCAGCGGCAGCGCTGTTACTACGCCTGATAGAAGCAGTTCAATGAATGTGGACGCAGGTAGCGTCCATGCCGTCGTCCTTCCCGCGGCGGCCAAGTAGATCCAGTAGCCGAGTGCAATTGGCAGGACTACAGCCGTCTCCGACAGCAAGCCTACAGAAGCGTCTTGTCCGATTTTCTTCTTCGCGAGGCCGTACAAGCCAAACGTTGCGGCTAGTGAGATCGAGATCCACGGGAATCTTCCGTAGTCGATGGCGATGATGAGCACCGCGGCGCCGGCGATGGCAATCGCGAGCCATTGGCCACGGTTTGGCTTCTCACGAAGGAAGACAACCGCAAGCAGCACGTTCAGTAACGGGTTCAAATAATAGCCGAGACTTGTCTCGACGACATGGTCGTTGTTGACAGCCCAAATGAAGATGAGCCAATTGGCAGCGATCAGCAGTCCGCTGGCGGTGAGCGACAGCAGGAGCGAGCGGCTAGACGCAATCCGCTTCATGTCACCCCAGCGTCGCTGGATTGCGACGAGAATCCCCATAAAGACGAACGACCAGACAACCCGATGCGACAGAATCTCGCCTGCTGGCACATCGTTAAACAACTTCCAATAAAGCGGGAGAATCCCCCACATGATATACGCGATAATAGCATTGATCAATCCGTTATTCATAATCACATTCCCTCTTCTCACTTCGATGTCTTAACGGATTATACGCCTCGATCATTGTCTAAGTAAAGAGATTCATATTTTTACCGGACAAATCCTACAGATTTTTTATTGGAATAACATCTATTAATAATGTTCAGGACTTTTATTACGAACCAAGGAATCTAAGTAATTCTTATATTGGTCCCAGTCCATAACGTCAGTGCTAATACCGAGTATTTGATAAATTAACATTCAACGGTCCATTAACTTTTTATCCATGGTGACAAAAAGATCCGTCCCCGCTGGTATAGCTCATATGCTCGATATCGTGTGCACTGCTTTTTATTGCACGTTTCTTATCTGTCTCCAATAACAGTTGGATGGTTAAATACCTGATCAAAGGTTAATTTGCTCAGGTAGACTTCATCAGTACGTTCGGGATGAAATATTTTACGATCATCCGTAGTAATAATTCGATAAGCTTCGACGTCCGATGCGAATTCACTTAACTGTCCATATCCCATTCGACGGCTAATATTTTTCAACTATTTATTCTTCTGCTTTGCAACTTGCATACCGCCGATGATCAGCATGATAATCCCAATTACTGCCAGAATAATCCGCACTAAGAATGGACTCAGTGAAAACAAAGTTTCACCTTGCAAATGCAATCCGAACAAACTTTCATCCAGCCCCACAATCGCCAATAGTGGATGGAGAAACAAACTCAGGATTAATAACACTGTCCCCCAAATAACAAAGCTATTGTTCATTGATTTTAAACCTCTTTTCCAATTAAGATAAATGAAGACAAGTTGTCTATTATTCTCTGTAATAAAATCCTTCCCCTAGGTGTCATATTATTTTTATATCGGAGGAGCCGTCGAGATGCTATCAGAAAAAGTAGTCAATTACTGTAAAAGCAAAAACTGGTGGTTTGAAGACATATTAGAAGAGTATAAAAATGCTTTAATAAAGTTAGGCATCGATTTGGAATCAGATTTTGCTGCATTCTATTTGCATGCAGAGGACGGGCCGACTTTCATTCATAGACGACGTGAAATCTATCAGATTTGTTGGTTTATGGTCAACTCTTCAGATTATAGGTTAGGCATGGAGCGAACTCACGCGGTTTTAAAATTACCTGAAGAATATATTCCTTTGGATAATTTTGAAGGGGAGTTCGGCTTTTTCTATAATAAGTACACAGACGAAGTGTTAGGCTTAGGATTGGGTCAGCAGTTAGAAGATTTTTTTGCCGGAAAATTGAATTCGCAATGGAAAAGCTTTAACTCTTTTCTAGAATGGTATTTCGAACTAACAGATTCGTCAGTGACAATATAGTATTGCGAATCAAGTCCAAGACTAACAAGGAAAAAGGCTCACTTTCAAAGTGGGCTTTTTTTCCTTGTTATTTTTAGAATTGTTAATCATATCGATCGTTTTTTTATCCGATTGTAGATACCACATTTCCATCTTGATCCTTGATGTATGTTTTGAGGACTCGTAGAATTATACTTTTATTAGAAGACAAAGTAAGTTCTCCTTCTTTCGACTGAAGTTTGTGTATCAGCTCGTTGACAACCGTTTCATCAAGTTTCACAGTGATCTTGTTCTCGTCTATTTCAAAACCGGTCGATGAAGCGGTCACTAAGGTTATGCATAACTCTCTGCTCATAAGAATCAAATCTTTACCTTTAAGCAAACGGCCGTGCAGCAGCTTTCCAATCGTACCGGCTTGCTTCGCTCCTAATGTGAGTACAGACGGCTTCTTACTGAAGATACCACTCTTCCCCGATTCCCATGCCAATTGATCCACAAATAAAAATCCGGTGCCCGATCCATCACGATCTATTCCTACTTGAACACTTTCCTAAACAGCTGGAACTTGGAGAACAGAATTACGGGATAAATCCGTAATATAACCCGGAAGTTCTTCTTCTGCGGCTTCAAGGCTCCCAAACATATAGGTCCATTTGCATCAAAAAAATCACCTGCAGAAAATATATTACCGCTGTTAAATACATATCGCGCCATATTTTGAAGCAGGTTTATCGCCCATGCCGGAGGCTCCTCCTCGTCCTTACCGCGGACAACGCGAAAAGTAAGTTCAAATCCATAACCGCTAAAGTTAAGATCTTTCGATTCCTTCTCATAGAGCTCGGAGAAACCAAAGGTTACAATATGCCAGTGCGGTAGAGGCTTTTCCGCTTTATAAGCACTTAGACCAGCTAAGGGATCTTGACCTCCAAGAAAATAAGGAAGTGAGTTAATATAATGCTTCGGTTTCTGTTCCCCGTATAGTTTTGTTACCGCTTCTTCAATTGCATCCCATCCTGTCGTGTTTTCTTCGCTCATGATTATCCCTCAATCTCGTCTTGTATTAAATCCACCTAAATCTATTATCTTAAAATTTAACAATATAAATAAAATAGCCACCGATTTAATGTCGGTGGCATAACTTACGATCTATTTCCGAAAAGCAAATCGAGTATTTTATCATCCGCTTTTCGATTAACACCTTGATGTGGGTAACAATGAATGTGAATGGCCGGATTAAAATTAATCTCGATGATGCTGTAATTCTGATCCGTTGCTTCAACGTTAATATCTTTTATCATCATGTCTACGCCACAAAATGTAGCACCGGAAGCCTTGGCGGCGAGAACTGCGATCCGCTTATAACTTGCATCGATTTCGTCCGTAAAATCAATGCTGTCCCCACCGGTACTAATATTGGAGTTTTCTCTTAAATACACGGTCTCTCCTTTGTCAGGAACCTCGACAATACTCTTGGATTGATTTTTTAGAAACATCTTCTCGGCTTCGCCTAACTGAATCTTTTCAAGTGGAGTTTTATAGCCCTTCCCTCTTAACGGATCTTTGTTCTTATCATGGATTAACTGCTCAATTGTATGGATTCCGTCACCAACGATGTTAGCAGGTACCCGATGTAGAATACCGACGACTTCATTACCCATGACCAGGAATCGATACTCCTTCCCCAGCACGAATTCTTCAAGCAGTACGGTTCGATCATGTTCAAACGCTATTTTAAATGCTTGCTCGAAATCTTCCTTAGTGAACTGGTTAGTGAAAATCGTGATGCCAAGTCCGAAGTTCGTCGACTTTGGTTTTATTACAATTTGTTTCTCCCGGTACAATTCATAATCATGAATTGCATCGTCAATATTTCGGTATGAAGTACCTTCAGGCACTTGAATCCCTTGCCCCCTCAAAACTTGTTTAGTAACGATTTTATTCTCCATAATCAGTACTGTACTGAACGAGTCTAACGATGTCTTGGTTGCTTGCTTAACGTACTCCTTATGGTCTCCTTTTTGCAGAAGGATGAAGTTTTCATCGCGATCCATGATCTCAAAACGGATTCCACGTTTGACCGCTGCTTTTAATAATAACTGTGTTGACAGTTCCAAGTCTTCAAATCCGGCAAACTTATATCCTGTTTCTATGCTTTGTTTTGCATATTCCTTAGCTTTAGTTAGATGATATTGTAAGAAATTTGACCCATTGATTTCAGATTTCAAGATAGACGCAAAACTAAGATCAGGATTGAATATAACTTTTCTTTGATCCTCGATCAAATCGATTTGTTGCTGACTTTCCGGAAATATCGTCTTCATCATTTCTTGCATGTTATTAAGGAGTTCCAGCGCCTTTTCCTGCATTGTTGCTGAAGAATCGCTCCCGCCCCATTTACCGTAAATCCCCTGGATCATAAGGGTATCCACATTGAGATTCGCCTGGAGTTGTTCTTCCTTGTTAAACGGCTCATCTTCTTTAAGCAACATATATATCAGGAATAAGTGAATGAATTTCATGGATTGAAGACTTATCCCATTTTTATAAAGTGGATTTAGATCGAACATGCGAAGTTCAAGATAATCAATTCCGTTTTCAAGAAGGCTTTGCAGTTGATTATCCCCTTTTGCCGACTTGATTCGAACGGGACTATAATACTCTTTCGCACTCAGCAGATCCTTGGATTGAACCAAATATTGCAGATCCTGAATATATTCATGAATGGAGTTAAATGAAACATAGTACGGTTTTTCGTTCCGATATCCGCACACACTGTTTCGAAGTGAATTCATATTAGGAAAAAAACGGCTCTCGGTATCTAAATGATCGCTTAAGGATACGCATTGTTCAATGTAAGACTTACTGAATACCGGGCTAGCGCCTGTTAGAAAAATGAGCAGCCAGCGGTATTTCAACGTATTTCTCGCTACTTTTAGATATAATTGATCTTTGAACGTCTTGAATTCATCATGGCTTTTGGATACTTCATATAACTTTCGTAGAAATCCATCATCAAACGAAAAATTGAAATGAATCCCGCTGAGCAATTGTCTTTTTCGGCCATATTTTTTAGCTAACTCGATTCGGTATTGGTCTTCGAACGGATCGTTCATATGAGCGATAGGAATTTCTTCTTCGCAAGGCAATGCCGGCGGATTGCTGCTGGGCCATAAATATTCATCCGTCAATTCCTGAGTCACAATATCTTGTAGCGCTTCAAGGAAAGAGAACGCTTCTTCTATAGTATTGAATGGCGGAGTAATCAGTTCAACTTGGCTTTCAGAAAAGTCGGTTTTGATGTAAGGATTTTCGTTTTTGTCGCCAAACACCGCAGGGTGAGGGGTTAAGGCAAGGTTGCCGTCTTGGTCAACTCTTACGTTCTCCTTTTCTAACCCAAATTGACCTTTAAGAATTTCACGATTCAAATGTTGTTCGATGATCAAGTTCACAAATTCCTGATTTAATGAAGCCATCTCCGGACCCTTCTTTCATACATTTTAAACAGCTTTTAGCATTTCATCGCATCAATTTTTTTTGATGTATATGTTAAAAAACAGAATATTATTGTTGTAAAAATACACAGCAGAGCTTTCCAGAAATTAAATTCTGGATTTCATTATTGTTTAATTTATAGTAATTCCACTTACCGATTCGATCCATTAAAATCAACTCTGCATCTAATAGTATTTTCAAATGGTAAGAAAGCTTAGATTGAGGCAAATCAAGAAGGTCAGTCAATTCACAAACGCAAACCTTCCCTTTTTTGTTTAATTCATGGATTATTTTTAACCGATTCTTATCGGAGAGAGCATTGAATTTTTGCTCGTATTTACTGAGCATTGCATCATCAATAGTTGAATGGTTCAATGATTTCACCTTCTCATACAAATCAATTTTATTTGATGGTAAAATTGTAGCATTTAAAAGCCGAGAAGCAAACTCTCGGCTTAGCATATATTTATTCTCCAGTTTCAGCGAACTTCTTGATGCGTTCTCCAATTTGATCCCGGACATTTTGAAATACAGCCCATTTTTCAGTATCCGTTCCTTGTGCTTTTGCCGGATCATCAAATCCCCAATGTTCACGACGCACGGTTGGAGGAGTAATTGGACATTTATCTGCCGCATCCCCACACAAGGTAACTACTAAATCTGCACTGTTTAGTATTGGGTGGTCGATTATATCGGATGTTTGTTGGGAAATATCTATCCCTACTTCATTCATAGCTTTGACGGCATTCGGATTCAGCCCATGGGCTTCAATGCCAGCGCTATAGACATTCCAGTTGTCTCCTAAGTGTTTTTTTGCCCATCCTTCGGCCATTTGGCTGCGGCATGAGTTTCCTGTGCATAAGAAATAAATCGTCTTTTTTTCCATTGTCATCTAGTCTCCTTTATTCTCTGATAATGATGAATCAAAATATTTTCTTTTGATATGTAGCGAAACATTAACCAGTGCGATTAAGACTGGAACTTCAACTAAGGGCCCAATAACCGCGGCAAATGCTACACCTGATTCCAATCCAAACACGCCAATCGTAACTGCAATTGCTAGTTCAAAGTTATTACTAGCTGCGGTAAATGACAGAGACGAAGCTACCGGATAAGATGTGCCTGATTTTTTTGATATCAAGAATGACAACAAAAACATCACGACAAAATATATGACCATGGGAATTGCTATTCTAACGACATCAAGTGGCAAGGTAATAATCAGATCGGCTTTAAGTGAAAACATTAAGACGATAGTAAATAACAATGCAATTAAGGCTAATGGGCTGATTTTTGGAATGAACACCTTCTCATACCACTCTTTTCCCTTGACTTTGATACCTATAATTCGCGACAACAATCCGGCAAGAAATGGAATACCCAGATAAACCAAAACACTTTCGGCTATTTGCCCCATGGATATATCCACTTCAGCGCCTTGAACACCAAACCACCCAGGTAGGACAGTAATAAAAACATAAGTAAATACAGAGTAAAACAAAATTTGAAAGATGGAATTAAAAGCGACAAGACCTGCAGTATATTCAGGATCCCCTTTTGCTAAGTCACTCCATACCAGTACCATTGCAATACATCTCGCAAGGCCGATCATGATCAATCCGATCATATATTCAGGCATATCACTCAAAAAAAGAATGGCTAACAAAAACATTAAAATCGGTCCAATAATCCAGTTTTGGACTAGGGACAGCAAAAGAACTTTCCAATCCTTGAAAACTCGCCCTAGTTTTTCGTACTTTACTTTAGCTAGGGGTGGATACATCATTACGATTAGTCCGATGGCTATTGGGATTGAGGTTGTTCCGACCTGCATTTTAGATAAAACTTCGGAGAAATTAGGAATTAAAGTACCCAGTATCAGGCCAACACCCATGGCTCCAAAAATCCAAAAAGTCAAATAACGATCCAGAAAGGATAACCTTTTTGTTGATCCTTGACTCATTTCGCTACGCTCCCCATCATTCAGTATCATTGTTGCATTATAATTAAATTATACATACATTATTATATAAGTAAATAATTATATGTTTATGTAACTTTCATCAACGATTCATCATTGCATCCTTAACGACATATAAGCCCCGTTCGAAAAACGACGGGGATCTTAGACGAGTAATTAAATTTTGGACCAATTTAACGCGTAAAAAGCAACATTAATCGCAAACTGATTCCTGATTATCAAGCCATTCAATTTTAGAAGATTGGGACGGTATGTGACTAAGAATTTCATTTACAAATGGCTTATCATCGATTGTTAAGGCATAGTAAGTCCACTTACCTCTTCGACTTTCACTCACCAGTCCCCCAGCTTTCATTTTACGAAGGTGCTGACTTATACTTGGTTGAGACATTTGCAGCATATCTACAATATTACAGACGCATAATTCTCTCTCTTTTAGTAACGAAAGAATGGTAAGTCTTGTTTTATCGCTAAGAAGTTTAAATGTCTCTGCCATAGTGTCCAATGTATCCATCTGGTCACCTCCAATTATGTAATTATATGCTTATATAATTGATTATAATATAACCTTATTATTTTATACAATTTCCCCAATTGAGTCATCGTTCTTATGCATTATCGTTCGGAATTAGCTCATAAAGGTCACGAATTTCACAACCAATGGAGTCGGCAATCGATATGGCCATTTTGAGCGGCATCACTCTTTTGTTTTCAATAAAGTCGTAAACTCGTTCCGGTTTTATTAGTAAGTCTTTTGCCAGACATTCCGCTGACTTTCCGGATTCCATTAATCGTTCATTCAGTAAGCAACGTCCAAGTTCGAATTTCATGAAGCGCTGACCTCCCATATAGGAAACTTAACCTAAAGCTTTGTCCATTGCCGGCATGAATATACTTCATAACTAACGATGAAGTTCCCCATACGTCTCTCCACCGTTTCTTAAATTGCAATCTTCTGTTTATTCACGAGTTACTACATACATAAAATTTAGCAATTATATAGCTGTTTCTGTATATGCTCAACAAATTTCCCTACATGAAAGCCATCTATAAAAGAGTGGTGCACTTGAATAGAAAATGGAAGTGATATTTTCCCGTCTTTCTCATAGAATTTCCCCCAATCAAACATAGGATTGGATTTATCACTTTTCCCTGCAAATGTATGAGAAAAATGTGTAAACTGGATCCATGGTAAGGATGAAAATTGGTATACATCATTTGCAACTGGTCCTGTAATATACTCCTTTTGATTTGCTATGGTTTCTTTTGCAAGTTCAATATAATCTTCTATGTCATCAATCATTGGAACATTTACGACCTTAAACAGTTCTGTTTCCGTATTTAAGTAAGTAAAAGAAGTGTGAATAGTATCATATATAACAACCTCATCATTTAGAAAACGATATCGAAATTCTTCAATATCACTGGCGCACTTCGTTACAGTATGTATAAAGGCCAAAGAAAAAGACCATTTATTCTCCTTTACCTTTTTTATGAAATCAGTAATGTCCAGTTCCAGACACACATTATATTGTGGTTGGAGTGCATTCCTAAATATCTCACAATGAAGTTTTCGTTTCCAAGTAGATGTATCGATTATTTTGTATAAGTTATCTGTCATAATGAATTCGCTCCCGTTTCTATAAACTTTATTCAAATTATATGTAAGCTATCTCTGCATATCAATAATGAACGTTACTTACACCAGAATGAATATAGTAGCAGGTCCGCGGCAGAGTTGATGTATAATTTCAATAGCGTGTTATTTGCTTCTATTTATCAATGAATCGAGGGATCAGATATGAAGCTTCAGTCGCTGTATGATGAATATATTAATATAAAATTCAATAGAAAATTAGCACCCGTTCACACGGACTGCTTCGAGTATGGCTTATGTGAAGATGAGAGTTCAGAGCTGTTCTTGATCGGCAATGAGAAAGAATCGTTTAGCGGGTGGATCTCTGAATTACAACCGAGGGACCCCAATTACACGGCAAATCCTGACTGGAAACCCGTACTAACGAAGAGCTTTACTCAGTTAAATGTATACGATGAGCTAATCTTCTACTACCTGTTGTTTACGATGAATGCGACAACGTCAATTATGAAGATCAACCCATACAATGCTATGAATGACTTTATGAAGAGTTATTCTTTTTTTCAGTTATCCCAATTGACTGGTGTCACCGCATTAAATGAAGAACAACAAGCTGAGCTTAGAGACTTTTTCTTCTTTTTCTATCTCTATACGCATCCGGTTAATGAGGAAACCCTCAACTCCTTTTCATTTCGTGAGCAGGGCTTAATTCATACGAGCACAGGGATCAGGGTGAAACACTATTTTTCTGAATTTCATGATTACTACCGAGACCATTTCGACAAGTATAAGGATCAGATCGGCATTTCCCCTCGGGAAATCGTTTTGTGCAAAAGTTTAACGATGGAGCTGCTACGAATTATCGAGGGAAAATCCAAGCTGGTCATGCCGCCGGAAGAAGGTTTGGAGGATGTATTACAGCTCATCAACAACGTTGATCAACTGATATATAAGAATCTGGATAATAAATCAGAGGTTTATAAAATAATGGAGGATTATTTATCTGTTAAGCGACCTAGCCCTTATCAAGATCATTGCTTTAGAATGCTGTTGCAGAATTATGTCACGTATATCCTTTTCTTTAACTTTGATGAACTTAATGAGCTGGTGGATTACTTCAACCATACTCCGTCCTTTTGCGAAAAAATCATCAATACCATTTTTACCGATGCCATCTTTATTCAGAAGATTCTACGGCAACGTCGTATCGGCATAACCAAGTATAAAAAGATAACTGATTATTTCAACGAGGAAGCAAAGAGTATTTATTTGTAGTCAGGCATGGCGGGACTCGTAAACCTCTTGGCCAAAATCCGAACAGAACTTCATAGTGCGCTACTGATAATAGATCTCTTTCTGCTTCCACATACCATTTTCGTATTCTATAACGGCTCTTAATTCCACGTTTACATGTTCTCCCCAATACCCCATTGTGATAGAGTTTTCAAGAATTGAAATCCACTCGAGCGTCACCATATATTTTTCTATTCCGTAATTACTTTTTTCATAAGTTTCCTTACAAAAAAGCTGCACTTCATTATCAAAATCGTCCAGTTTAGATAAAAAAGTTTCAAATATTTGGTGTGAGATACTTTGGATCCCGTCAACTTCTATAGACCAATCCGAAGTTGCGGATTCCAATACTATTACCTCTTTTGATTTATCGGCTTTTTCCCATTCCGCCAAAACTTCATTAATGGAGAATCTATTGAATTTAATCAACAGGTTTCGATTTGTCATTGTGCTGATGCCACTTCCTTTATCTTGACGACTTAAACTTCTCTTTATCTTATTGAACCATTAGGTTTAAACCGTCAATCCTCGGATATAGTTATGATTCAGAAAGTATTCATACGGGGAGATTTCTTTAATAAGTTTCGAAGGTTTATCATTACAATTCTTGCAGCCCGATCTATACCCTCCTGAACAACTACATCTGAGGATTTCGCTTTCATCATAATACGATCTAAACAAAACATCTTTACAGTGATCGCAAACAAGACCGACTGCATCCAAAAAACCACTCATTCCAGTTAATGATTTGATTTGAACCCTTGTAGAGGAGGTTTCTGGTTCATCTAGTTGTAATTGAAGTAAATGGATTAGCTCTGAGATTGGATCTTGGATCATAAATCCCCCACCACTTTTTATAACAGCTTCTGTAAATCATACTCTTTCAATTTTGATTCAACGTATTCCCAAGCACTCGAAAGGTCCCTAAATACCTAACCAATTTCATTTAAAGCTTTAGTACTGTTAATCCCTACAATTAGGGTTCTAATCGCTTCCTCAGATTTATCACCGACTATTAATGCAACGGGAAAGGGTTTATCTCTGTATTTGTAGCTGCCAATATAAAATACATCTTCCAGTTGATCTCCCCACTCGTAAGACAAATCACTTAAATCCAGTATTAGTCCGCCAGGATTCCAAGCTTCTAAAACTGCTTCACCCATGGCTCTCATATATTTTGCGTCTGAATTACCTGCCGAACCAAATCCATACTCCCCAATAAACTTAAGTATCATAATTTTGAGATAATTGACTTCATTAGAGCTACCAATATGAACTTCGTATTCAATTTCGCTCAAATCTTCTAACTTTTTTTGATTTGTGGATATATTCATGATACTCCTCCAAATGATGTCCTCATTTCATATAATTGCGAAATCGTTTCGTCAAGTCTGTCTTTAATGAGAATTGCATTAGCATATCGAGCTGGAACACCTTCGTAGCCGTAATAAATACCTGCCAACCCTCCGGCAATAGCACCAATGGTATCAGAGTCTCCCCCTAGATTTGCCGCCTTCTGCACGACTTCTTCGAAACTGGAAGTATGAAGCAGGATATGCAGCACCCACCGAAAAGTATGTACGATGAAACCGCTTGGCGGACAATCCGGCAGCGCTTCTAAATGTTCTTCGTATTCACTTCTTGCAACCTCTGCCTTTATTGACGTTCTTAAATCCTCCCCTTGCAGTAGACGGTGAGCGATTCGGTTGTACATGACGCAGACTCCGGCACATCTGGGATCATAATGCGTCATTCTGGACTGCATGGTCGTCACTCGTTCAACGTCAGCCAGCTCCTCATAAGCCAGCGCCACCGGCAGGCATCGCATGAGCGAGCCATTCCCGCCGCTTTGTCCCATGTCCATGTGAGCAATAAAAGCGGCTTCAAACCAGTCTCCTTGATATTTTTCAAAAACATGGCGAATGATGTTTCCGATATCTTTAGGCCGGGATTGGTACCATTCCATAAAATAATGCCCGATCGCTTCCCGAAGGTCCTCCGGATTTTCGAGGATCCCGTCGGCTACGCAAAGCGTCATCATCGTATCATCGGTTACTTCTCCCGGTTCCAGGTTCCATACCCCGCCGCCGATGATTTCCGTCAAATAGCCATACTGGGCCTTAATCTCCCATTCGTTCATAAATTCAGTTGTTCCGCCAAGCGCGTCTCCTACAGCGACACCATACATTCCGCCCTTGATGCGGTCCATCAACTTATTGTCCATTCCAATCCCTCCATCAACTTCCAATAACTTCAACACGGGCAAGAAGTACCCACTGATTTACTTCATCGTATCCGGAAACTTCGGCGATCACACGAGAGCGTGGATACATCAACTCAGCAGGGGTTACAGATTTCAGAGCGGATGTGTCCGTTATACCTACGGCCTGAGGTTCCAGTAAGTTAATCAAGGTACCTTGTGGAAAAAAGGCTTCTATACATCCTTCCACCCGAGTTCCAACCGGAAACAGACTCTGGGTTCGATGCCAGTCTTCCATACCGATTTGAAGCTGCTCGTTCCAAAGTTCCTCGAATTCCGCCTGGCTTATTTCCTTGTAATAGGATTCCTGCGCATCTAGTGGATGTTCTGCCAGCATGAAATGATAGTGATCATGTCTTCGATTCGATGTGATACAGCTATCGTCATCCTGATAAACCATCTGTCTGTATGCTACACCGTTGTCATCAATTTCAAAATACCAGGTTCCCATTCCAGGCTCCTGGATATCTTTTAAATATTTCAAAACAGTCACTCCAATCAGATGAGAAAATTCTGCTTCAGTAGGTGGAACTTTCAATCCTGAAATCTGAATGGATATCAAATTCCGCTGACCCCTTACTCTCTGTTTTTCGCAAAACAAACTCAAAGGTGGGTTCATAATATGAATCCTGCAAAGTTTCTCCGCCTAATATCTCTATGCTGTACCAGCCGTTTTCAATTTCAATCATTGGCTTATTGTATTGTCGGTAATGATTAAGTAAAGCGTTGACTCTTTCGTTCGTGAATTGTTCTAATATTCGCCAAGTAAATAGTATGAGGATGTTGTTTTCAACTTGAAGCGAATAGCCGTCTCGTCTGAATTGTAAACGACTGTCTTTTTTCAACAATTCCGGGGTATCCCCGGAAAGATTAAATATAATGGTATATGGATAGTTCTCAATCCCTACCATGGGAAGGATAATACCATCAAGCACAACCTGGTCGCCGCTCTCGTTAGTTGTAAACTCCATTGCTAAATCATCTGAAAGACTATGGGCTTGTTTCCAGCTTTCCAGCCGCAAAATATCTCCGACAATGAAATAATTGATAAGGTCATTCAGCACTTCGTTAAATTTGTAGATCATAATTTTACCTCAATTTCAATCTCTTGATCTGCATTCAACCTATTAAAATGACTTATTAAGGAGTTATATCCTTTTTCATCGATACCATATTCAATGTCTATTGAATCATTTACGCCATGTGATCTTGCGGTCTCTTCCGATAAAAAGATGGAAATTAATTTTCGACGAATTATGATCCTTAATATCCCCCCGTACTGGGATCTATTTTCACTATTAAGCGTAATATGAATTTTATTTAGGAGGGGGTTGTCCTCTATATATAAAGATTTTTGAAATAAAACATATTCTTTGGTTTCAAATTCATCATCTGCAAATCCAATTAGTATAGTCTCATCCTCAATACCACAATATACAAATGATGCTTTTAGTAAGATTGACATTTATTACTCCTTTCTCATTGATGAATTCCTGGTGACCCCTTAACTCGAATATAGGGAGCAATACGTGTTTGCAAAGTTGCCTGCGAGGAGATCCTCTTTTCGAATAAAAAACTGCAATTCTCCAGCGTCCCACCAGCAGAATCCCACGTCCTGATCGGAATCTAGCGCTAGCAATAACAACGTATCCTGCACTTCCTGCTTCGCTCGATCGGAATCTCCCTTGAAATGATCCGTGATCGTCTTCAACGCCGATTCCATGGAATAGTTATACTTTTGGCCGGTCAACAGATGAAGTGCCGCTTCGTATTCGCAATCTCCGTGCTGGGTTGAGGGATAACCGAACATCAGGGCCAGATCGTTTGAATTCTCATCGTTCAATTCGAAGCATAGCTCCTCATATAGTTCATAGTCATGCTCATCGTCTTCTATGATGTCATAATCTACATAACCATAATTAGGAGGTTCCATCGTGGATCTGGCACTTACCCGATAACCGGTAAACTCACCCTCAAGAGCTGTCTCTTCTGGTGAATGGTAACGTTTAGCTTCCTGAAGCTTCTCTTCCGGCAAAAATATTACCTTGTGCTCGATTCCATAGGCGGGTTCATCCACCCCTACGAAAAAGTACAGCATGCCTTTTGCTGGCAATAGTGTTGATACATCATGAGGTACCAATTCATTTAAACGAAGCTGAGCCAAGAACGTCATCGGAGTACCGTCAGAATTCACCGGCCATTCTACGATAGCAGGCAAATCCGGATCGCCTCCTATACGGGAAAGGCATGTTTCGTTGTAGGTTTCAATCTCTTTCTTGGATAAGCGAATACCTTGGCGTATAGACTCTTTAAAATAATCCATGGCATGTTCGAACTGGTATTCGTGAACGACCCGCTCAAGTTTATTCTGATGATTTTCAGTTAGCAATTCTTACACTCTCCTTTTACGACCCAATATAAAGTTTGTTTTCCGCAAAGACGGCTGAGTATCCTAATCGATACAACTCAAAATATGGTGCGAACGGATCTCCTTTGAGCCCATAACGATGCCATTGGAGATAATAGGAAATCCAGTAATCGCAGGCAATCGAGTAATACGCCTCGTCCAATATTTCGATGGATCCATGAGGCAGCATTTGAACCATTTCATAAATACGTAAACAAGAATCTTGCATAAGAAGGTTTATTCATATGTACCTCTCCTCTTTCGCTGATCGAGTCATTTCTAATCATATCCTAAGCAGGCATCATTTCTCAAATCAGCAAATAAAACAAAAAGAACCGCGTTGTTCGCGGCTCTTCAGGCATCTCGCCTCCGGTAAAATATACTAGCTACTATAATAAAGAGCAGGGTCCATAACATTAAAATACCTGTACCTTGCAACGCTGTAAGGACATTTACTTCTTCAGATGAAAGCGGCATATACATATAAGATCCTGCCGTATCCGGAAGATACCTTTTCAACCCAGGCAGAAGGTCTCTCGTCAAAGGACTGACCACAAAATAATAACCAAGCAATATCACTAAAGCAGGTGTAGTTCGTCTGATTAAAGCTCCCATAGCTGCACTGAGAAGTGTGGTTAAGGTTAGATAGCCTGTCGCACCTGCTATTGCTGCTAACATGGTGTCTATTTCAAGCCCTGTTGCTGTGTCTCTCATTCTTATAAAAGTATAAAACACACCGGATGCAGCGATTATAAACGCAGCGGGAATGGTTACGATTGCCAAGGCTAAATGCTTCAAGGATAATTGCAGCCCACGCCAAGGTACGGTAGTTAAAGTTGTTCGAATCTGTCCGCCGGTATACTCCGAACAAGCAGCTAAGATTCCCAGAATAATAAATCCTGCTTGAAGATATCCCATAGAAGCAAGACCTATATTCAATATACTTTGCGTCCCTGCTGTCTCTTGCAGACCAACCGAAGTAAATGCTGCGGCTAAAAATAAATTGAGAATGAAAGTGCCTATAAGCGTGAGCCACGTCAAAGGTAGTGTAATTAATTTGCCTAGTTCAGCACCAAGAATTAGAGTTATCTTTTTACTTGAAGGAACCCTCATGCCGCAACGTCCCTCCTATGAAATACAATAGCTGCAACAATGAAAAGGACAAATACCCAGGCAAACATGACTAAACCGCCTGTGAAGGGGGTGAGAAACCTGTCGCTAGTAAACATAAACATTTCAATACCAACCCGATCCGGTAAGTATAACGCCAACTTCGTAACCTTAGAAAGCAGGAAACTGAATGATACAACGGAGGTATTTATGATCAGCACAGCAAGTGGAATAATGCCGTTCCTAGTCAGAACAGTAATCCCAAATGCCAAAAGTGCGGTAAATGTCCAGTAACAAACTGCACCGATCAGTTTGGACACTTCAAATGCAGGGGTGTACTCACCAAGAACGAAATGAGTGGCTGAAATAGTGGTCATAATAGCAACAACACTAAGCAGTATGCTGGTCACGGTCACAGCGCAAGCTTTGGCCAGCAATAAATGAAACCTTGATGAAACAACCGTTAAGCTTGTTGTAATCTGTTGTCCTCCACCTGATTCACTGCTCTCTGTCAAATACTCACTGCTGACGGCAAGCACTCCGAGAATAATGACACCTTGCACACCAAGAGCTAATCCGATATATCCAACTTCCGATAGCCGTGTGCTGACTCCAGCAAGGATCTCTTCTTTTTGTGCCATACTTTCCAAGGCAGATATAGCCGCCGGGGCAATTGCTCCAATAAGATAGGCAAGCCAAATGCCCGGCAGAGAGAACAATTTAGATAGTTCCGCGTTGAACGCCCTCATACCGTGTCACCCGCTTTCTCAGATGTCAGGGCAAAAAAGGCTTCCTCCAGCGAAGAATGGTTACCTATTACTTGTTCCAGGGTTCCGTCGGCAACGATTTTTCCATGCTTAATAATCACCACGTCATCAACCGTCTCCGCAAGCTCTCCCATTAGATGACTGGATAGTAACACCGTATTCCCGGATTCGGCACGTTCACGTAAAAATGTCCGAATAAATCGAATTCCTTCCGGGTCGAGTCCATTTACGGGTTCATCTAAAACCAGTATTTGGGGATCACCCAGAAGCGCAGCCGCCATTCCAAGTCTCTTCCCCATACCCAGGGAATACTTCCCTACTTTTTGACCCGCTGCATCAGTAAGACCTACGATTTCCAAAACTTCCTCGACACGTGAGTTAGGCAAACCTGCGGCACGAGCAATCCATCGTAAATGAGCTCGTCCTGTCCGCTTACGATGTGCTCCTGATCCATCAAGTGAGGCGCCTACGGTAGCTAGAGGATTATGTAATTCTGCGAATGGCTTGCCATTAATGAGTGCACTCCCTGAGGTGGCGCGATCCAATCCAAGCAGGATGCGAAGCGTAGAGCTTTTACCTGCCCCATTCGGACCTAAAAAACCAGTCACTCTACCAGGTCTAGCCTTAAAGCTGATGCCCGATAAGATTTCATGAGTTCCGCGATGTTTGACCAAGTTATTAATTTCAAGCAACCATAACACTTCCTTTCTGTTATGGTTCCAATTATAGAGATGCAAAGTAACATTACAGCTATCCTGTCGTTTACTTCTGGTTTACCTTTAGGTTAAGCTCTGCCGATAGCTACGTTTGTGCCATCTTCATTGGATGTAAAGTCAGCATTCAGATTCATTTTATTTAACATATAATCGCAAGTTGATAAACCAATCCCCGCTCCACCCCCATGGGAAGATTTGTTCAGACCAGGACCTCGGTCCGCAATAATAACTAGTTCTCTTTTTACATCCACCGCAATGTGTGCGTATTTCCCCTCTGCTGCATGGCGAACAATATTCTGAAACAAATTATCCAGAACCCTTGTCATCCATTTCGGATCTGCTTCCCAATAAAAAGTTTCGTCAGCCGGTAAATCCACATCAAGCTGAATTCCATGTTCTTCAAATACGGGATACCACGCAGCAACGGCTGCCCTTACTAAACGTCCAATATCCGTTGAAACGGGCTCAAAAGGATGTTTCCCTGAGGTAAGCAAGGTATAGGAAAGTAGATCATCCATTAGGTCTCCGACCCTTGTGATCGTATGGTTGATCTCTGTTAATGAGTGTTGACCTTCTACACTTATGGGTTCTTTGTTTAATCTGGTGACATGTCCTCTCATAATAGTAAGCGGCGTTCGCAGGTCGTGAGATAAATTTGCAATGAGTCGATGTCTCAGTAATTCCTCTTCATATGCTTGCTTGCGGCTTCCCTCCAACTGCTGAATCATCCAATTAAAAGAGCTCCCTAACTGGTCTATCTCATCCATGCGATCCGCTTGAACAGATATGGGTTTAGGAAAGGAGTTAGTTATTGCTGAAGATGACATGACTTCCTGCAAACTGGCGAGACGCTTTTGAAGTTTCAAGAAAAACAGCCAAGATAAGACCACAAATGCAACAATAATAAAAACAAACAATAGAACAGTAACGTAAAACAAATGTAACGTATTTACATTATTTTCATGGATATCAGAAACCCCAAAAAATGCACTGATGAAAATAAGCAGAATAGGAGGAAGAAAGATAAATAGAAAATGTACTTTTAGGAAACGGTGAAATAAGGATCTGTTTTGCTTCATATTTTCACCCGATAGCCTATTCCCTTCAACGTTTCAATGATCTCCGGGGAATCGGGATGACGTTCCAGCTTTTGACGCAGCCGGTGGATGTGCACCATTAATGTCTTATCACCGGTTATGTATGCTTCTTCCCAAATGGCTTCATAGATTTGTTCTTTTGTTAAAACTTGATTCGGGTGGCGCAGGAAATACATTAGTATTTGATGCTGTTTCCCCGTCAATATAATTTCTTCTCCTGTCTCTTTGTCAAATATCATTTGACCTTCCGGATCTACTTCAATCTGATTTCCTAATGAAATTCGTTCGGAATGTGTACCACCTTTTCTACGGATTAATACTTCTAATCTTGCAACCAATTCATCCGTATGGAAGGGTTTCGTTACATAGTCATCAGCAAATTGTAATCCGTCTACCTTATCATCGATCGATGTTCGAGCAGATAACAGCAAGATAGGAACATCTGGAGCCGCCTTTTTTAAACGTTTTCCCACCGTAAAACCGTCTAATCCAGGTAACATGATATCCAAAATAACGACTTCATGACGATTTACTTCTCTTTCGGCACCTTCACCGGTAAGCAGCCATTGTACTGAAAACCCTCGCTGTTCCAATTCTTCTTTTAGCAGGCTGCCTATCTTCTCATTATCTTCAATATATAACACGCTTCTTTTCAAGTAACATCCCTCTCTCTAAATCGGGTTCTCTATTAGACAGAGTAACACATACAACTTAAAAAATGGTTTGCCTCTAAGATTATTTTAATTTGAGCCAACCTCAGCTTTATACAATAAAAAACCAATGAGCTTGAACTCATTGGTTTTAATTTGGATAGCATAATGCTTATAAGTGCTTATCTTTGAATCGAACCCTTCCATGACATAATTCCGCCTCGTAAATCTGCTACATTGGAATAACCATGTCGCCCAAGAACCTTTGCGGCCTGTTTGCTTCGCATGCCGCTCTGACAGTAGACCAAAACCGCCCGATCTTTGGGAATTTCGCTCATACGCTGCTGTAGCTGACTCAGTGGGATATTGACCGCGCCTTTAATATGACCGCGCTTATATTCATGAGCCTCCCGGACGTCGATCACCTTACTCCCCTTTGTTTCACTTTGAAACTGATCCGCAGTCAGGGTTCGCAAACCTTTCACTGGAGCAAACTGTTTATAGAGCATCCAAATTACAAATATCAATAGTACTGAATAAAGTAGATAATTCATTCTTCCTTCACCTCTAATCCCGAACCAATTTGTCAGTCCAGGCAAGGAGTCCTCCAGTCATATTGACGACTTTAAGTCCTTTATTACTTAATAGCTCGCATGCCATTCCGCTGCGATTTCCGCTTCGGCAAATTACGATAAATTCATGATCAGGATCCAGCTCGTCCAGTCTCATATCCAGTTGTCCTAAGGGGATATGTTTGGCTCCGGCAACATGACCTTCATTCCATTCGTCCTGTTCACGGACATCGAGAAGGTTCAATGCCTCACCCTTGTTGAGGCGACCCGCCACTTCTTCTGGTGTTGTTTCCTTGATAGTCATACTATATCCATCCTCCTGCTCATCTTATATATTTAATGCTATAAATTATCTGCTCTTAACAAGCAGTTCCACGGCTTCTTTGACTAGTTTAGCTGGATCAGGATTTCCGTTTGCTTGATCAGCCAAAATACATTGCTGGAGATTATCCGCCACGATTTGAGCAAGCGCTCTGTCGGAGGCGTTCCTGATGGCAGAGAGCTGGGCAACTACCTCCTTGCAGGGCTTACCTTCATCCATCAATCTAAGTACCCCTCGAACTTGTCCCTCTATTCTCCGTAAACGTGTTTTGATTTCATCCGGATAATTATATTCCATTGATACCATCTCCCCATTTTCGCAATACCTGTCTAGGGATAGTATAGAGTAAACAGATGAATTTTACACTTAGTCAGATAAACAGGATAGATGACCAGACCTTGATAGCTGTCAGGGCAATAAGGACAACCAGACCGTATCTCAGGAAAACCACATTCATTTTCGTGCTGATTTTAGATCCTAATGGAGCCCCGATCAAACTCCCGATGACGGTAAAAATCGTGGGCCAAATGGGGATGGCTCCCCCGGAAATTTTGCCTATCACACCGCCGGCAGCAGAAATAAATACTATAGCAAGCGATGAAGCAATTGTTGTACGTGTTGGAATATGGAGGACTGTCAGCATAATCGGTATAAGAATAAAAGCTCCCCCTGCGCCGACGATCCCGGATACAATTCCTACGAGAAATGCTGATATGACCGCAATAAAAGTGTTGAACTGAAGGTTTTCCCTAATTTCATCTGTTCCTTTACTTGGTATGAGCATCAGGATTACTGCAATTACGGCCAAAACCCCATATATCAAGTTAATAAGGTCCCCATCCAGCATACCCGACACAAACCCACCAATCAGGCTGCCTGTCAGGATACCGGCTCCCATATAAAGTACGAGTCTTTTATTAACTAAAGACAAAGACGTCTCTGTTTTGCTCTTTTTTCGGAATGCCAGTACTCCTGCAAGCGATGCGAAAAAAACCTGAATCATGCTGATTGACGAAACTTCGTGTGCGCTAAATTGAGCGGCGCCCAGCATAGGTGGTACATAAAGCAGCAGAGGAAAATTAATGATGGCTCCTCCAATTCCAAGCAATCCGGAAAAGAATGAACCGACCAAACCAAGCGCGATCATCGTGATCATTAGCAAGGTTTCCATCCTCCTCCTCCTTTCAGTTCAGCTCAGCTCGCTTTATTGGATTTCTAAACTTTTTTTACAAAGAACTTAAATACATTATTTTCTTCCTCATGTTTTAAGAGTTCATGCTTCGTTTGCTTCACCCATGCTTGAAAATCATTAACGGAGCCTTTATCTGTCGAATGAACTTCCATCACTTGACCTGGAAGGAGTCCGTCCAGCGCTTTTTTTGCTTTCACAATAGGCATCGGGCAGGCCATTCCTTTTGTATCTACTAAAATGTCTGTTTTCATAGTAATTCGGTTCCTCCTGTCATTTGTCGTGCACGGCGCAGCGATTAGGACCGATCTCCATCTCCCGCTGCTCCTCTTCGCTAGGCGTTATTTTTCCCATATTCGTTTGGCGTATTTCTTGATAAGCATTCGGCTGGGGCGGCAAGTTCTCGGTGACAGCGCTCCGAAAGTCCTTCTCTTGCTGAATATTCAATCCGGGATTATGAAGGAACAAATCGGATAGCTTGGCCATGACCCGGCCTCCTTCACCTAACTCAGTCACTTTACCGAAGTGGGCCGGCAAGACAATCAAATCCTGTGAAAGCTCTTTATACCGGTTATAGAGCGTATTTCGCAAATCTCCCACCCAATCCTCCGCCTTACCGGCCAAATCAGGACGTCCGATCGACTCAATGAAAAGGATATCCCCGGTTAGCAGATATTGATCATCTATAATAAAAGAGGTGCTTCCGATCGTATGCCCAGGCGAGTAAATCGGTTGGATTCGGAGTGTCGTAGACCCTATCGTGATGCCTTGGCCTTCTTCGAGCTTTTCATAATCGAATGTCACTTCAGTCGCATCTTTTGGCGGAAGCCAATAAGTTGCGCCGGATTGTTCCGCCAGTTTCCTTCCGCCGGAGATGTGGTCGGCATGCAAATGAGTATCCAGGGTATGTTTTATTTGTACCCCCTGCTCCTTGGCAAACTGCTCGAAAACATCCGTCATCCGAAGCGTATCAATAACCGCGGCTTCCCCTTTGGATAGGACCATGTATGACAGGCAACCTTTACCGATTCGGACGAACTGATACAAGGAGCCCCCGTCTTTTAAGTCGCCAATCTTGACAGGTTCCAAATATTCGCTCCATGCCTTCATTCCGCCTTCCAGATAATGCACATCGGTTCGGCCGGCATCAACAATTTGTTCAGCAACAAATTTGGAAGAGCCTTCTTTTGCACAGACAACGAGCAGCTTTTTCCCATCAGGTAGTTTATCAAGAGCTTCGTCCACGCCGTCCAGGAGATCAAAATATGGAATGTTGATTATCTCGACACTCTCACCTTCGATTTTCCAGTCGTTATAGTCATTTTCGTTGCGAACATCCAGAATAAAAATCTCTTCTTTCGCCAAAATGATCCGCGTCAGTTCCTTGGCCGTCATCATATTCATACGATTGGCATCTGTATTCAAGATGGTTCCTCCTTTAGTTAAAATGTCAGGCTGACGTTTGCATCCTTTGCAAAATCCAGGAAAGTGACGGCTCCGCCGACCTCGATTCCTTCAATAAAATCCTCTTTCTTCAGATTCATGACATCCATCGTCATTTGACAAGCAATGATCTTTACTCCCATCTCCTGAGCCATTTCTACTAGCTGGGGAATGGTCGGTATATTCGCTTTCTGAAAGCCTTCCGCCAAATGTTCGGCACCTGCCGGCAATGGTAATTGATGGTGCGCCTCCTTATGGATCAAATTCAAACCTTCAAATGTGAAGAAAATGGCTACTTCAGCATCCGTTGCCGCCGAAGCTGTCGCGATATTAAAAACTTTATAAGCATCAAACAAACCACCGTTACTTGCAATAATTGCTACCTTTGTATTCATATAAATGACCTCCATATTATTTAAATTTAATTTTGTGAATCGTAATTTATCGTGGACCCATTCCAACCCGACATGCCTGATTCCAAATTCTTCACATGCTTAAAGCCTTTTCCGGCAAGCAATTGGCATGCCATATCGCTGCGGTTTCCTGTGCGGCAGACAACAACAATTTCATCGTCCGGGTTAAGCTTGCTTATCCGGTGCTCTAGCTCACCTAAAGGAATAGATACGGCACCTGCAATTCGGTTGAATGCAAATTCAGCCGTTTCCCGTACATCAATTACGGTAACCTTTTCGTTTTCGCTCAACTTTTTTTGCAGCTCATCACTTGAAATGATTAAGGGGTATTTCTTTTCTTCATTCACTTCATTGGGGTTGGCTTTGCGAATGTAATGCTTTAGCACCTCACATTCTTCAACAGTACCGAGATAATGATGGCCTGTATTTTTGGCCCAACCTTGAATATCTGCAATTGAACCTTGATCGGTAGCTTGTACTTCTATGACTTGACCGGCATCAAGCTGATCGATTGCTTTTTTGGTTTTTACAATCGGCATGGGACAGGCAAGTCCTTTACAATCAAGTGTCATATCGGCTGTAATTTCCGGCAATATAAAGAACCTCCTTTTAAATGATGATGTCTTTCGTAAAGAATTTAAATTATATAATACGTATACCCCTATGGGTATAATACAAAGATAAAAAACTATTGTCAATCTAAGACCCCATAGCAAAAAATACCAACTTTAATTTCACTAAAGAGAAATTTAAAAACAGGTGGCGTTGAAAAAGACCTGCATTTGATTGCAGGTCTTTTGTTACAATTTAAAAAATGAGCTTGTTATTGAAGGAAACTTCATCAGCTACTTGAGATTTAATGTAATCAAATAATTGTATTTGGCAGCGTGCTTAAGCTCATCCAATATGATTCCGTATACCGTGTCTTTATAAATGCCGACAGGTAAACCAAACCAAATGTTTCGATACCGTTCCACTGCGCCCAGCTCGCCCATCAAAGCACGCTGTAGCCCTTCCTTATAAGATTGGACTTTCACATATTGCTCATTGCTAATGCCTGTAATTTCTTGTCCTGTGAGAGCCCGGTACATCTCCCTGAACATTTTATTATGGCCTCGCTCATCGTTACGAATGCTTTCGATAATAGCCACTTGTTCTTTGGTAGGAGCCAAATTGATCAATTCATCATAAAACAATTCATCGTTACGCTCCCCCTGTACCGCTTCCTTGATCATTTGTAATGCTTGCGGAAATCCGGTGTTCCAGATTGGAACGAATTCGGACCTCATATAATAGTATCTTCCCCAACCAGAAGGAAATGGATACAAGTTTAATACCTCCCAACATTTATTTGTTGGAAGTATATGCACATAAGCCCAGGTCGGTTCCTCAAACGACTATTTCAAGGCTGTAACAAGCCTCTCCTCTTCCCATATCGCTTCCAGACTTGAAAGCGAATTTCAAGTTCATAAATGTGTATTTATGTAAAATTTAGAAGGTAAAACCTTTAATTTGAGAAGTTAAAATGTATGCGTTTTCATTCTATAATTTTCTATGAAAGGAGGTAAAAGGAAAGATAGAATCATAGTTTCACAGAATTAGTTTGGGCCTCATGAAAACACATGCCAAGAAGGATCAGGTAGGTAAAAGGTAGGTAAAAAGTAGGGACAAAAAAATTCAGGAGGTAATGACATGATCAAGTTTAATAGGAAAGTCTTGACGCTAGTATTAACGGTTGCAATGAGTTTCAGTATGTTTGCAATAACCGCAAGTGCGAACACCTATTGGCAAAATTGGACCGACGGCGGCGGGACGGTAAATGCGGTCAACGGGTCCGGCGGCAATTACAGTGTTTCATGGCAAAATACCGGGAATTTTGTTGTCGGCAAAGGTTGGGCTACCGGATCTCCAACCAGAACCATTAACTACAATGCCGGTGTCTGGGCACCGTCAGGCAATGCGTATTTAACACTCTATGGGTGGACGAGAAACTCGCTCATCGAATACTACGTTGTCGATAGCTGGGGCACCTATAGACCTACCGGAACGTATAAAGGCACCGTGACTAGCGATGGAGGCACCTATGACATATATACCACGATGCGGTACAACGCTCCTTCTATTGACGGCACGCAAACCTTCCAACAGTTCTGGAGTGTAAGACAATCGAAAAGAGCGACCGGAAGTAACGTCGCCATCACTTTCAGCAACCATGTGAACGCCTGGAAGAGTAAAGGAATGAATTTGGGAAGCAGTTGGTCTTACCAAGTATTGGCGACTGAGGGATATCAGAGCAGCGGGAGTTCAAACGTAACGGTGTGGTAACGGGTTAATCTTTGATTTTGCTGGGGCCGTTCGGTCTCACGGCCAACGGCCTCCATTCATTTCAAAAGCCCCTCCCCTTCTTACTACCGGAATATTGCTGTTCCCATCATTTTAAAGGAGATCTGTCGATGAGAAAGCTACTCTTTTTACTGCTGATCGCTATAACGCTTGTTGCCACCGCTTGTTCCCAGGAAAAACAGGATAAGAACAATTCCCTAGTATTCGTCGAGGGCGGAACCTTCAAAAACACTAAGTCTAACTTCTATGGAAAAAGCATCAGTTTATCGAATTTTTATATCGGAAAATACGAGGTGACCCAAAAAGAATGGGTTGAGGTCATGGGAAGCAATCCATCCCAATTCATCGGCGATGATTTGCCGGTAGAAATGGTAAGTTGGTATGACGTTGTGGAGTACTGTAATGCGAGGAGCATAAAAGAAGGTTTAAAACCTTATTACAATATAGATAAGAGTACTAAAGACCCGAATAATATGAGTGAGAACGATAATATAAAATGGACCGTAACGATCAATGCGGAAGCTGATGGATACCGCTTGCCGACGGAAGCGGAATGGGAATATGCCGCAGCCGGAGGCCAAAGAAGCAAAAGTTACACTTACAGCGGAAGCAATAAGGCGGATGATGTGACATGGTTCTGGAGAAATACCGGTGATAAATACCTGAAGGGAGATTGGAATTGGCCCGTCATAGAAAACAACCATAACCAGACAAAATCCGTCGGGCTCAAGAAACCCAATGAATTAGGACTTTACGATATGTCAGGCAATGTCAGGGAGTGGTGTTGGAGCTGGTACGGAGAGAATTTGGATAATGACACCGGTTCCTTCCGAAGTGTTAAAGGCGGTGGTTGGATCGGCGACATCGGAAGCAGCGAGATATCATTTCGGGGCAAGTTTGAAGCAAACGGCTTTGGTCCCGATCAGGGCTTTCGCGTGAGCCGCAATGGGTAAACGGAAACGATGCAGTTCCAGATTGAATACTCGTTTTTGACCGCAGACGGATTGCACTAAAAGAAAAAGGCTCATGACGTTTAATGCCACGAACCTTTATGGAACCAATGATTTTGTATTCTGCTGATCACATCTATCGTTGTACTCTCAATTGCCGCCCTTCCGTGTTGCATGGATCATGACTTCAGCTCAACGCCCTTGGGAAGAACGGATTTCACTTTGTCCCTTACCTCAGGATTGGTCCGCAATTCTTCGCCCAGTAGTACGACGATACCGGAGTCGTCCCGCGAACGGATCAGACGGCCGATGCCTTGGCGAAGCCGCAACAGCATGTATGGCATGTCCACCTCATTAAAGGGGTCGGCAACAGCTTTTCGCCGGGCGTTAAATACTGGGTCATGCGGCGGGAATGGCAGCGACCAGATAATCACGTTCATAAGCGACGGCCCCGGAACATCGAGCCCCTCCCATAGGCTGACCGCGCACAAGACGCTTTCTTCCTCCTGCTGGAATGCCGAGATCAGATGGCTGATTTCTCCGTCGCCTTCATAATAGATCGACATCCCGCCCAGCTTCGGTTCGGCCTTCACGTGTTCCTTGAACAAACGAAGCTCTTCTCGGGTCCGGAAAAGAATGAGTGCTCTGCCACCCGTTTGCTGAAGAAGCCGTACCGCCTCCTTCATCTTCCCATCGAAGCCTTCGGAAAGAGGCCATGTCGGTGCCAGTACCTCCATTTGCTCCTGATAGGCATAAGGTGAATCCACTGAAAAGGACAGGAAGCTTTCAACGCCAAGACTGTCCGCCATATAACGGAAAGAGCTGTCCACCGACATGGTCGCCGAAGAAAAAATGACCGGCATTTTAAGATGAAAAACCTGCGTTTTCAACAACTCTTTAACCGTACCCGGCATGACAGAGAGCATAAGCCCTTCCGGGCTGTCCTCCACCCAACAGATCACCGTTGATTCCGATTGCTCAAACAGAAGGAGCGCTTTTTGCATCATTTCCATATGTTCCTCGACGATACGAAGCTGATAATGGTCCAGCGTATACAGCTCACCTTCAAAGACAAGCTCCTCTTCTATCGCCGAAAGCAAGTCACGGAACCGTCGCACTTCACTAAGCAGCGTTTCGTTCAAGATGATTTCTCTGCGGTCCGATCCCGCAACGGAATGATTGTATCGTCCGAACGCATGAAACATAACTTCGCTCTGCACGATTGAATCATCAATTAGCACGGCCAGGGATTCGCGGATTTCATTTTGCAGGAGGCGCGTAATTAATTCTTCAAAGGTCGCATGCTTCATTTTATAGCCGAACGCCTTCATGGCCGCCGATTCCAACAGATGACCCTCATCGAATACAACGGAGGAATGCTCCGGCAAGAGCGGCAGCTGTCCCTCCCGTTTGCGGCCATCATAGGTCCACACATGCTCCAGATAATAATCATGCGAGCAGATGATGACATCGGTAGAGCGCCGGTAATGATCTCGGGACAATGTCTGTCCGCAGCGGTGACGGCGGTCGCAGGTGAAGCAGTCCTGGAAGGAATCCCAATTGACCGTATTCCACTGTTCGTCGTTTAACTGCGGATAATTTCTTCGGTCTCCGTAAGCATGAAATGCCTGCATTGGTGCAGAGGAATAGACAAAACCGGGCAGGCTAGCCGCAATTTCTTCCCAATTCACATCCGCCTTGGCATGAATTCTCGCCTGATCCAGTTTCTTAAGGCACAGATATTGATCCGGAGATTTACCCAGCCGCGCATCGATGTTCAAATCCAGGTGTCTGGCCAGCTTCGCGATATCGCCCTCCGGTTTGACCAACTGCTCAATCAAAGACTCGTCCGCACAGGCAATGATCGCGGGCTTTCGCGTGTATCGTGCGTAACATACCGCATACAGAAGATACGCCAGCGTTTTCCCTGTGCCTACCCCCGCTTCGGCGAAAATCGTCTTTTTGTCGGCGAATGCTTTTTCCAATTGAAACGCCATATAGATCTGCTCATCCCGAACTTCAAAACCCGCTTCCGGCAACAGCTCGTAAAATACGTCCGCAATCCAGTCCGCAGCTTGCTGAATAAATGGTGTTCCGGGATCATAAGTAAATGGGTAAGATTCCACGTGTTTAACTACCTCTGCTTTCTTGCTCCTAAGGTTCAATTAGTTTCTAATACATAGTCTTTCGAATTTTCAAAATTCCAGCATATCATTGTCATTGATCTCGCGCAACACTGGCATAAAAAAAAGGCAACCGTTGCCGGCTGCCTCCCTTATTTTATTCAGCTATCCCTTTTGACCTTGTATTATTTACTGATGGGCTGACCTGCAAAAGCTTGAGCCTGTAACGGAGCTGTCAGGAATTGTGCTGCTGGAGCAACGAACGCCTGAAAATGGCTGCTTGCATTGTGAGCCGCTACTGCTTCTTGGTCTTTCCACTGTTCGATCATGAGATAGGTATCATCCTGATCCGTATCCTTCAGAAGCTTATACGATACATTCCCTGCTTCCGCGCGGGATGCTTCAATAAGTTCTTGTACGGACTCCAGAAATTCCGCTTCTACTTCGCGATTAACTTTCATTTCTGCATGAATAATAATCATCGTAGTTAGAGCCTCACTTCCACTGCGCAATTCGGTCAATAGGAAGACGACTGGTCTTGCGCGGCTCTTTAGCCGCTTTACCTACGGAAATGAGCATAACCGGTACATAGCGGTCCTTTTCCATACCAAAGGCTTCAGCAATACGGGATTTGTCATATCCGCCAATCGGGTTTGTATCATATCCGTGGGCACGAGCGGAAAGCATAAGCTGCATGGATACCAGGCCGCCGTCAATAAGAATCATTTCGCGAAAAGCCTGGGCCGGGATACGGCCGAAAAGATCAGTATAGTTAGCCATGATTTGTTCTTTAATCTCTTGTGGCATAAAGCCCTTTTCCACATCAGTACTCATAATATAGTCAGCATTGTCAAATGCGTTCATATCGCCGAACACAGCAATGACTGCAGATGAGGTTGTAACTTGGTTTTTGTTGCCTGGCGCAAGCTCTTCAAGCGTTGATTTACCTTCCGGGCTATCAATGACAAGGAATCTCCATGGTTGAAGATTAACGGACGACGGGGCCAAAGTCGCTTCTTCCAACATTTCGGTCATTTCCTCGCGGCTAATTTTGACCGATGGATCGTATACGCGCACAGAGTGCCGGGTAGAAATAATTTCTTTAAAATCATTGCTTAGGGTAGTTGCAGTCATGTTATTCTCTCCTAATCTCTATAGTTAATTGGTTTTACGGTTTATTTCATTTGTTGAATCTGGCTGTTCAGCTTCTGCAGACCTTGAATTAATCCAAGTCGTTCCGATTCCGTGAGGTCTGCCTGCAATTCCTCCAGAAACCGCTCTTTCTCCTCTTTAAACTTCACTACCTTACTCCTGCCTTCCTCGGTCAGCTGAACTAACGTAATCCGGTTGTCGCTCTCCGACCTAGTCCGCAGAAGAATCCCTTCCGCTTCCAATTGCTGAACATGGCGGGTCACTGCAGCTGGATCTATAGACACGGCTTTCTGCAGATCCGACTGGCTAATTTGGCCAACCGTCAGCTTGCAAAGGAGTTCGAGCCGGTTGGGACTAACTCCAGCACATCTTTCAAACCGGGTCGCAATATGCTTGTTTAAATGCATAAGCAAGTAAAGCAGATCATCCGTATGACATGTAGAGATGATATTAACCTCCTTCGACTCATTGACCCGTCAATGGTTGATGGGTCAATGATAAATCATTCTTTTCAGAAAATCAAGAACTTTTCTGGAAAAGTTCCTAATAATAATTTCTACTTTTTATATAAAAATGGTCGTAGGCTTATATACTGGTTCAATGCCATCAGGGTGACTCGTTCGATTTTTCGGCATATGCTAATCAAAAACAAGAGGTGATACTCTTCATAATGAAATACAAAAGCAGCACGATCAAGAGTAAGTGGACGAAAACCCAATGGTTGCTTAAAGATAGCTATATTAAAAAGTATATCCCCATCACCTTACCCTTTAACAAAAAAAATCTTTCCAGCATGCTTGCCGACCACACCACCGTCTTCTTTAAACCCACAAATGGATCGGGCGGAAATAACATTATTCGTATCAGTAAAACCGCCGGTGGCTACCAAACCCAGTTGAACACAACTAAAAGATCGTACTCAACTACAACGCAGTTGTATCGTGATCTGAACCGCTTTGCGGGGACCAGACCTTATCTTTTGCAAAAAGGAATTCGCTTAGCCAAAAGTAACGGAAAGCCATTCGATGTCCGGGTTATGGTTCAGAAAACCAAACAAGGAACTTGGACCAGCACCGCCCTCTTCACCAAAGTCGGCAATCCGAAAAAGGTAGCCACCAATTATAATCAAGGCGGCACTATCGGAACATTCCACAATACAATGAATGGTGCCAAATTCAGTTCCGCCTTCACTCCACAGCTCGAGTCGGATCTCAAAAGACTTGGCGTTGCCGTTGGCAAAAATTTTGATCGAAATTATAAAGGATTCAAAGAACTCGGTCTGGATGTGGCAATTGACTCCAAAGGTAAAGCCTGGATTCTGGAAGTGAACACTCGGCCGCAAATATACCCGCTTAAAGCATTAAAAGATAAGAGCATTTATAAAAAAATTCTGTCTTACGGGAAGCAATATGGACGTTATAAATAGCGAAAGCTATCCGGATTAGGAAATAGGAAGCCGCATTTTCCTGCGGCTTCCTGATAAGAAGTCTAACTATTCCTTTTTATCTCTACGGGAGAGGAGCCCCTGTTCAAACGCATAGCGTGTTAACTGGACTCTATTTTGAAGTTGCAGCTTTTGAAGTATGTTCTTCAAGTGATTTTTGACGGTATGCTCCGAAATCACCAGTTTTTCTGCAATTTCTTTATTGGTCAGGCCATCCGCAACATTACTTAATATTTCTTGTTCTCTAAACGTCAAAGATTCATCAACTTCTTTATTATTAGCAAGTGATACATCCTTTAAAATTTCAAAAGCAAGCTCCCGGCTTAAAGGAGTTTCTTCATTCACGATGGAGTTTAAGTACTTGATCCAGGTTGAGGGTGCCAGATTTTTGAGCAGATAACCTTGCGCTCCTCGTTTTAAAGCTTCCAAAAGATGAAACATGTCATCCGAAACGGTGATCATGACAATTTTCACGTAAGGAAAACGCAGCTTGATGCGCTGCGTTGTTTCCAACCCATCCATGTCAGGCATTTGAATATCCATTAATATCAAATCAGGCATCCATTGTTCCGTGAAATCTATAGCTTCTTGGCCGCTTGCGACAACGCCTACAATTTCATACCTGTCGTCCGTAGCAATGATTTCACATATTGCTTCCCTTGCATGGGCATGGTCATCAACGACTAATACTCGTGTCTTCAATCCTCCCCTCCTCCTTTTTGTATCTCAAGTGTTGTCAACGCATGATGATTAAAAATTCGAAGCTGCCATTTCATATCTTCTGCACGATCCTTCATAATGTTCAAACCGTAACTTTCTTTTGAATCTATAATTTCTTCTCGAAATCCATCTCCATTATCTTTAATGGTTACTACCCACCCCGCTTCATCTCCTTGTGCAACAATCCAGCCCTTCGATGCACGAGCGTGCTTCTGGATATTTACAACAGCTTCACGAATACAGGCTAATATTTCAATTTTTTCCTTCGGAGTCATAACATTCTCTTTAATGTTCCAATCTAATTCGATTGGAATAAGTACTTCATCAGCAATTTGCTTGACTTTATCTTCTAAAGTTTCCTTCAGAACAACTTCACTATTGGTATTGGTCGAATATTTAAGGTTCGCTATGGCTTGTCTTACATATCTGTTCACTTCATGAACAGTCTTTCGAACTGCATAGACTGCGTCTTCATGCTTATTTCGATCTGTTGTAAATTCAAGTTGATCAACCTTAACGGATAGTAAAAAAAGCGACTGGGCTATTCCGTCGTGAAGCTCTTTGGCCAGCTGTTCACGCGCCTGGAGCGCTGCCTTTTGTGCCCGCTCAGCCTGAAGTTCTTGTTGAATCTTTTCCAGTTGAGAGAACAATTGGTTGAGAAGAGTCACACTAACAAGGTATACTAAAATTGGCGTAAGCCAGTTCCCCAAATCCATGGAAATGTACGGCATTAGAAATTGGTGTCGGACATATTCCCATAATCCTACTATCAAAGTCGGTACGAATAAAATCATCCACTTGATTTGTTTATAAGTCACGCCCGAACACTCCTCAAACATCTAATCTATATTTATATTTATATCAAAGCATATCGTAATCTCAAGGAAAAGAGGATTAAATTAAATTTAATCCTCTTTTGCGGTTTCAAGATAATTATACAGTTGATTTTCGCTGCTTATTTCACCAATAATCGAGTGCGCGATGTTACCTTCCTTTTCAAGGATATAAGTAACCGGCAAGCCTGTAACTGCGTACATTCCTGATATTTTACCGGTAACGTCAATAATGACAGGGAAATCGAATTGATGCTGGGTCAAAAACTCATTCACGGTTCCTTTGGATTCCCCAACATTTACAAACAAGGTTACGACATCGGAATCGCTATCTTGGAATACACGATTAATGAGCGGCATTTCGTTCACGCAGGGTCCACACCAGGACGCCCAAAAATTGATCACAACGGACTTTCCGCGAAAATCTGAGAGTGTGACCTTTTCTCCAAGTGTATTTGTAGCTTGAAAATCAGGTGCGGTCGCTCCGATACTCAGACGTTCGGTTGATGCTTTGTCCTCATTCTTTTGACTTGTGGGTACAACAACCCAAATAACTGCTAATAATGCAAATAGGCCGATGAAAAAGGTCAATCCAAATCGAAAATTAATCTTCATTTTCATCTTTTACTTTCTCTTTCTTTGTGATGAGCTCCATACTATAATGAAATGCTTTATGTAAAGGAAATTCACCAAACAACTGACTATACTCCTCTACTGAACCCTCACCGCAGTTTTGTCCTTCATTCAAAAAGATGACATAGTCCGCCAGTTCTTCGGCAATATCCAGTTGGTGGGTGGAAAAGAGAACCGTCTGCCCTTCCGTTTTAACGACTTTCACAAGGTTCACAAATTCCTTCATCCAATAAGGGTCAAGGCCATTGGTCGGCTCGTCCATGATCAGCAATGCGGGCTTGGACAAAATCGCTTGGGCAAAGAGGACACGCTGCCGCATCCCTTTGGAAAATGTGCTGACGAGTTTGTTCTTTTTATCAGCCAAACCAACAAGGCTTAATACTTCATGCACTCTTTGTTCAGGCATTTCACGTAATGAGGCCCAGAAGGACAAAATCTCTTGGGCCGTCATTCCTTGCGGAAACTGAAAATCATCGGGCATATATCCAATTTGTTCAGCGAACTTCTTTCTGTCGTTCTTCCATTGTAACCCGCTAACGACGATATTTCCGGAGGTGGGCTGAAGAATCCCAGCAACCATGCGCAGAACGGTGCTTTTTCCCGCCCCATTACCGCCGCATAATCCAACAATACTACCTTTTTCAAGCTCAAAGGAAATATCCTGAACAATCTTTTGACTTTTAATTGTTTTATTAATATTTGATGCGATAACAAAGGGTTCAGGCACGGGGCCTCCTCCTTTCCCAGATCCAGCAAACACATGTTAAGCTAAAAAGCAACCAGATTAAGAAGAGAACGAAAAATGAAAAACTGCCGTTAGAACTGTGAATCCAGCTTACCCATTTGTAATATTCAGGTCCAAGAACAGCGCCGCCCCCAAGCTTGATCACAACAAACAGTCTTACGAATTCCGCCGGATTCAAGAACGTGAATATAATGAGAAGCGGTTTGATCCATAAGTATGGAAGCAGCCCCAGGACAGCGATTAATATCGTCGGCCAAGCAATGACCGTAAAGAACCAGATCATGACGGATATCGTCAATGCTTGCCAACGATTTTTTGCCAAAGAGCCGATCCATAGCGCGATCGTTAAGAATAGTAGAATCAGTCCGCATGAAAATGATAAAAAGAGCAGATATGTATTAATATCGAACATTTTACCAATCAATGCGGTAATTAATCCCATTAATCCATAACCAAAGGAAATGATAGTCAACAATACGACGGACAAACCGATGTACTTTCCCAACATAAAGGAAATCGTTCCAAGTGGATAGGTAGATAGCAACTGCCAGCTTCCCTCTTCTTTTTCGGCAGTTAATGAGAAGGATCCCAGAAATAGTGACATTAAGGGAAGTAAATATAATGTTAAACTTAACATCGAACCGGTAACACCGGAGTAGCCGCTGATCTCATTTTGAGAATTGACTAATAATAAACTCAGGCTGAACACGGAGAACAATATTAAGAATGAGTACGCCCAAGGGTTTCGAAATCCAATCTTGATTTCTTTTTTTGCAACCTGCAGCATATCCGACATGGCGATCAATGTCCTGATTTGTCTTCGCTCATATTACCATCATGGGTGTGGGAATGATCATGGCCTTCTCCGTCGCTATGCATGTCCATCATGTCATTACTTTGTTCCCATGTATGGTTAGCGAGTTCCTCCGAGCTCAGCATTTGGCCCACACCCTGCTCCTGAATAAATTGTTCCGCGGATTTTTGGTCTTTAAAACTTATAAGCCCATATGCCATAGGCGTACGAATGGAGGCGTCATAGACATAAGCTGCTTTGCCGTATTCGATCCATTCTTTATCATTGTAGTCACGGACATACGCCATTCCGATTTCACTGGTGCCATTTTTCGATTTCCATTCATTCATGCATCCGATATCGTCAAACTTGAGGCTCTTGCCTTCCTTCGTTACGATTTGGGTTGCAAAAGCATCATCCTTGACCTGCATGTTACAGATTACGCATACATCGACATCCTCATTGATAGCTTGAGGTTGATACGTTTTCTTTCCACAGCCGGTGATGGCAATTAAGACTAAAACTAAACTCAAAGCAAAGATTCCCTTTTTCATGTTTTTTGCCCCCTTGAATAGAGTATGGTTAATATGGATATCAACAACAGCATTGAAGAAACTATCATCAAGAAAACTTTATCTGGAAGCGGTTTGTCCTCAACGATAGAGTTCGATGTCAGTACGGGTTGATTCAGTTTCAGTCTCGGCGAACTGTCCGTGGTCCAGCTATGCTGATTATCTTGCTCATACATTCCGCTTAAGAAACTGATTCCAGGCGATTGAAAAAAAAGTTGAAAGGCCGGAGTTTCAGAAATTAAATTGCGGTAGAACGGGTTGATTGAATATTGGATATCGCTATTCCCATCATTGTTCATATCGAGAACCTGGGCAGTATCCCAAAAGTTTTGCTCAATTTGATTTGATTCGCTATCCATTGCTTCCGCCTCAATAACATTGGCAACAAAATCATTGTCATGAATGAAGTTTTTCTCTGCGTTTACAAATTGGATGCCTACAAAATTTCTGTAAATGGAGTTGTTTCTCAGTTCGTTTTGACTGGAACGTTCAAGATAGATTCCGACACGGTTCCCTTCAATATCATTCTTTTCAACGATAGATCTTTGAACGTCATAAAGCAGAATGCCTTGCGAATTTACATTGTTCCTTTGCTTGACGAAGGAGTTGTCCGAAACTACTACATCGCGTACACCCATAATCATTGCTCCGGTGACATTGTATTCGCCGATATTTCCGATAATTTTTGTTCCATCATTATACATGCAATGAATGCCATAACGTGATCCCAATATTTTGTTTTTAAAGATGTTCAAATCCTTGCTGTTATCCAGATAAATTCCGTCCCGCATATTCACGATCCTATTGTTTTCGATTCGGGTATCACTTGAGTTGAAAAGGTCAATTCCATTTCCCTTCTCTCCTAAGGTGGAAGGTCCTTGACTACTATCCCAAGAGATCAAGTTATCTTCCAATACGCCATCGACGGAATCGCGTAAAAGAATTCCATATCCGCGTGTTGTGATCTTTAAATTTCTTAAAACGACTCCATTTGCTTGAACAGAAACGGCTGTGGATTCTTCGCCTGATTGCTTTTGTAAGACTCGGATTCCCTGAACGGTTACCCCTTCAGCTTGTATGGTTATTGCAGGTTCAAGAGATTCGTTGATTAGCGAAACACCCTCCAAGGCCTGAATAGTTAATTTCTTATTAATCAAGATTGGTCCGGAAAACTCCGCATCCGATAACACAATGCTTTCCCCAGGCTTCGCCCTGTCGACAATTTCTTGAAGTGAAGGAATAGATCCTTCATCAGCATCTACTTCTGTTAAATCCCAAGATAGATTAATTAATATAGCTGCAAAAGCAATGCAAATGAATGGGCTCTTTCTTATAAATGTATATTTTAGGTTAGTGAAATGGATAGTTATCCTCCTTTCCAGTAGAGTATTTTTAATAATTCTCTCCACAAAAAGAATAAATCAAACCAATACGGTATGATATAGCTCATTCGAGTGATATTTTTCATAGATATTAAATTTATTGTGAATGTTATGTGACATGACTAACATGCGAAGTTACAAGCTTAATCATGCTCGCAAAAAAGAAAAAGCAACCGTTACCGGCTGCTATTTCAGTAATATCCCAGTTATTATTTTTTTGCAAAATACACGCAGTGGAATAGCTACTTTAACTGATTCTTGATAGTTGTTTCATCGCCTCATATTCCTTGCTTGATAATTCCATAAGAAGATCTGATGCCTGATTTAGGCATCTTATTTCTTGTCTTTCCCCAGCTTTTCTGATCAGTTCAGATACCTCCCCCCACATCGGTGCAATCTCGGAAAAGAGATCATATGCATTTTGTAGAGGAGCATAATCAAATATAGTCAAACACTCCTTTAAGAAGTCTCTGTACATATTTCTGAAGAGAGAACCCCCGGTTCCTCCGCGTTCCATTAAAGTAGCTGTTAGTACTAAATCATCTTCGATATTTTTACTTCTCACAAACCACTTATTTATCTCAACACTTGTTTTCTTAATACCTTTATAGCCCAAATTTTTGATAGGCGGGTTAATATAATCAATAGCGTTCTCTTGGATCGCTTTTATAATCACATTTCTTAAATCAGGTACGACCTCTATTTTCCGGATAGTATAAGATAGATTTTTTGACGACATTTGGCCTTTTTCATTTCTTGCTAATGCTAAATTCTCAAGACTTGTTTTTACCAAACCCTCCATTCCGCCCTGTTGTCTGGTGTCGACTAAATACGCATAATGATCGTCATATCCATACATAGCGACATAATGGCCGGCAAAATGCACCTTGTTCGTGAAATAATCCAAGTGGTAACAGTCAAGCTTTAATCCAACTATATTTCCTTGGTCTACGTTCTCCTTAACATTCTCCCATGCCTTTTTAGGGGATGAAGTCTCTTTTACTTCCATCTGAAGATTTAAGTGGTTGACAATATTACGGGTCAGCAGATCAGGCTTAATCCTTCCCCCGATAAACGGAAAGTCCATATTTTTCATGTCCCAATAGATAAAGCCCAACCCACCGCCAATTCCAAATAACATCACCTCAGACAGTTCAATTCCTAATCTTTTTAGCAAGGTTCCAGTAGCTGTGGTTTCACAGTGTTCACCGGAAAAAGGAGAAAAATTGTTTATGATCATTCATCCATTCTCCTATCATCATTTTTTTCTAATAAATCCTTGATTAAGACTTCCATAAACTCAATTTCATGTTTTATTAGTAAAAGAGGATGTCTGAATAATGCTTGAACGTGCAAAGGCAGTCTTACTCCGCCTTGGGATTCAAACTTTTCATTAATGTTGCTAGCCACATGAGTAAGGAAATTATTTCTCTTTTGAAGTGCTGTCACAACTTCATTAGTGGTCAAGAACGGAATGGCTGCAAGAGCTAAATCGAATTTATTATCTCTTTCACGTGAAGTAGATAAGTACTCCAAGGTAATTTGTTTAAGTAATGCCACACCATGATTGGTTACTTCAAATTTCTTTGGCATGGGCCCTTTTCCTTGTTTGGTTGTATCTAAATAGGAATTAACAAGTTGCTTGTTGCTTAATTTTTTTAGACCGACATAAATAGAAGTAGTACCCATATCTACCCATTCCCTGTAACCCCGTTCTTTGATTAACTGATTGATTTCATAACCGGAAGCCTCCTTCCGCTCACAGATAATCTGTAAAAGCATAAATTCAACATTAGTAATGTCCATAAAAGTATCCTTCCATAATTATCCTATATCGATATATTACACCGGTGTAATATTACAGTCAATAAAATCATACAAAAACAACGACAGCCACCAGGCTGCCGCTGCTACATGTTCTTATTAAGTATCAATCATTGTTCATTCCGCATCTCAAAGATTTTCTGCAAGGTAAGAAGATGCAGTGTTCTTTCGTCATTCGTTTCTTGAAGTTTGTTTCCCGATGCTGCGTCCATAAACCACTCTACAAGCCTGTATCCGAACATAAGTAAAATCATCTCATAAATGCAGTTATCCGCTATGTGTGAAATATCCGCATATTCCGAAAAGCCTTTGTAATACGCCGGGATACATCTATGGTAGTATTCAACCATGTGTTCAATATCCGCTTCGTCCGCGATAAGACTTGCCATATCTTCGCCTAGATAGCCCAAACCAGTAGTATCCCAATCGATGAGTGTAATTTTACCGTCCGAATAGATTAAGTTCGTTACCCAAAAATCTCTGTGGCACAGCACGATGGGTAACTTTTCTATACGATTGATTATTTCGTCTGCGCTTGCATCAATCTCGATGAGCATATTACATATGTGTTTCGGAATTTCACAATCGTCGGAGCGTATATAATCATACACTCTATTCCATGACCGATAATGAAAATAGAAGTTCTTCATATAATCCACTTTGCTCAGGTTGGTCATGTTCTGCAAAAAAGCAGGCTGTTCGGCATATAACTGACCTTGGAACCGTCCTAATCCCTCGGCTGCATGTTCATACATATCGCCAGTCAAGTCTAAGCCCGATATGCCCTCGATATATTCCATCCAAATCTGGGTTTCGTTTTCTTCTTCGCTCATTTCAGCATGATAACATTGAGGCCAACGGAACGATTCAGAGAACAGAGCACCGAAATTGGATATATAAAAATCATATTCCCTGCGCCAAGATTGGGGATCGCCGTAACGTTCCCACTTCTTTTGCGTTTTTACTACAATTTTATAGGGCAATGTCCCGCCGTCAGCGGTTTTTGCATTGCCTGATACAAGTTGTACATCACCCACTGTTCCGCCATGTAACTGTTTGGTCTGGAAATCAGCGTGAGCTATTTCTGTATTAAGCATTTTGCTTAATACCTGTGTTAGAGTTTCGGCTTTTATTTCGTTAATGATGAATTCCCCCGATCCATTTATCAATGTGAAATCTGCATGTGCCGTTAGCATGAATATGATCTGATTATATAAATCATAGCTGACATGCAGACCATGATGAAAGGCCGACAATGGTTTAAATCGTTTAATACCTTTTTCGTGAGCCCGTGATATAAAAAGGAAAGCTGTCGAGAAAATCTCGACAGCCTGACAACTCCGAAAACTTGATGTTATATTTTTCTTCATTCCAGCGGTTCCATCGGCTTCAATCTTGTCGCTCGGAATAAACCATTCTCCAGCAGTGGCGCCAATCGGGCCGCGCTTGGCACAAGCTGATGAACGACAGGCTTGCTCACAAGCCATTGCAGCAGGCTGCCCCATCTTAATGGACTGGCGAACTCCTGCTGGATCACTTCCGTATATCGTTGTTCCCATTCCAGAAGTGAAATGCTTCCCCGCAAATAACTGTCGGCGAGCGGAGCGCATAATGCAGCCGAGCGCAGCGCCATCGACATGCCGTCACCGCACAGCGGAGCGATCGTCGCGGCAGCGTCGCCTATTCGGGGAAGCCCGTTCCATGGCGATGGTTTATGCTGGAGATAGACGGGAGCAATGGCAGCTTGCGAATCGGGGACAGGAACTGCTGGCGCAAGCCGCTCGGCGAGTCTCCGGTTGCGCTGAATCGCTATTTCCAGAATTGACATCACCGATTTGCCCGTCTTCACAAATTCACTTCGGTTCAACAGCGCCGCAGCATTCACACGGCCATCCTCAACCGGACATAACCCTAAATAACCACCTTGGAAGAAGTACATTTCAATCACCGGCCCCATCCTTATACCGGTATAATGAGTTTTAACGCCAAGGTAAGCTTGCTGGATCGAAGCGGCTGCATCGGGACGATGTCCTGGATTCGCAACCCGAGAATTCGTTCCCCAAGCTGTAATGACAGCTCTGGCATGGAACAGGTTCGTATCCGATCCCCGTTTCGTTCGGACGATATAACCTTCTCCATGCTGTTCAATTCCAGTAACCGTGGTTGATAGGTGCAGCTGTGCTCCAGCCTGCAACGCGGCTGAATGCAACGTCTCATCCATTCTGTATCGGCTAAGACCCCAGGCAGCGCCAGGGATCGGAAACTCAAATTCACGGCCCTGCTCGAAGATAAGCTGTGCCCGTTCAATCCTCGTTGGATATAGAGATTTGAGCGGCTCGGTTAATCCTAAAGCGTTCAGCGTACTCTGCGCTTCGGGCGAGAGGAATTCCCCGCACACCTTATGACGCGGAAAATTTCGCCGGTCAATCAAGGCCGTCTCCCACTGTTTATCCGCGAGCGCCTTAGCGATACAGCTTCCCGAGATACCTCCCCCGAGAACGACGACATCTACAGAATGCTTCATTTCGATCAATCCCGTCCGCTTAAGAATGAATCAGGCTTACCGATTACGACGGCATAACGAAACAACGGCCGCCAGGAATACAACATCTGGTTGATTCCCATCGTTTGCTTAAGACGCTTCCAATCCTGAGAGCGGAAGCCTTTCGCCACGGACAAAGGTCCGTCGTTTAAAATATACTTGTTCGATGAGATAACCCGGGTCGCAAGCCATACCGCCGTCCAGGCGATCCAGTGCCGATGGATATCATTTACGACAACACCAAGCCGGGCCGCCCGCAACATGCTTGCAACAGCACGAGGCAGTTCTTCCTCCGAAAAATGATGCAAAAGCTGTGTGCCAGTCACGATATCCGTTCTCGCCTCAGGGAGTGTAAACAAATTGCCGCGAACGACCTGAACGCGAGGCTCATCCATATACACTTGACGCGCTTCTGCGCAGGCTTCTTCCGTCATATCGACCAGTGTAATCATCACCGTAACGCCTTGCTTCGATGCCCATTGCAGAACGCGCCGATTCACATCACCGGAGCCGGCACCGACGTCTGTAATGGACAGCTGCTTCGGTTCGCCCGCATCCCGCCACAGCTGTTTTACTCCATATAGTGTTGGCGCGCTGGCCGCGAACAGCCTATTTAAACGGCGAAGTTCGCGTAATGCCTCACGAAGCTCCTCCCCGCCGCTTGTGAAATCGTCCATGAGTTCAGCCGCCAATGCCCGCTGATGCAGCTTAGGAAACATATTCCGTATTCTCCGAACTGTGCTTGGATGCCACGCTGGAAGCAACGTAAGTAATTTGGATCATCTCCGCCGTCAAACCTGGTCCGAAGGCTAACGCAAGACCGGATGCACGCTCGGTACCTTGTTCCTGCAGCTGTTCCCTCATCTTCTTCAATACAAATAAAATCGTTGCGGATGACACATTTCCAATCTCTCGCAGGACACCGAGACTTGGCGCAACCTGTTCATCCCTTAGACCATAATTCGATTGCAACGCTTCAATAATGCCTTTGCCTCCCGGATGAATCGCCCATAATTCGGGTGGCTCGTCCCCACCGAGATGAGCTACTTCGGCTGGAACATGATTGCCAATCAATCTCGGAATATTCGGGGACAGATATAGGTCGAACCCATCATTCCCGATCTCCCAAATCATTTCATCGGCGCTTTCAGGAAGCAGCACCGAACGCTCATCACCCAGTTGGTAAACATGCTGATGCTGCGAAGAGGACGCGCCGATTACGCAAGCCGAAGCTCCATCGCCGAAGAAAGATGCTCCGAACAAAGCTTCCCGATCCCCGGAAGGCTGAATATGTAAGGTGCATAGTTCCACGCACACAATCAGTACGTTCGCCTTCGGATCTCCGGACACCAGCTGCTTCGACAAACATATCGCCTTCATCCCGGCTGCGCATCCGATGAAAGTAAGTGGAATTCGCATGACCGAAGGCACAAGCCCTAGCTCTCGAATCAAGGCCGCATCGATACCCGGAAGAAATTGCCCGGTGCAGCTAACCGTGATCAGATGTGTGATCTGCACTGGATCCATCTTTGCATCCGCTAAGGCCGCTCTCGCGGCAGTTGTAGCGAGAGGGACAGATTCCCGTTTATAAACTGCCATCCGTTCTGCTGTCGACGGTACCATCGAAGAATCTTCTTGGGGCAAATAACGGCATACCGATGCTTCCAGCAAAAGATCAGGCTCGCATGTATATCGGCTTTCAACACCGCACTGCTTGAATATTCTTCTGGCCCAACGGCCTGAATCCGGGTTATTACTCAGCGCGTCAACGATCCGTCGTGCCGTATCAGCCTGGTCCATCCGATAAGGCGGCAACGCGGTGCCGATTCCAGTGATAGCAATCATAGAACTTACATCTGCCATAGCAACATTACCTCCTTAAAATACATTAGCGGCTTTAACTTCAATTCAGTGGCACGTCAATTTTATTCCAAGCCGTTCTCATCAGCTTGCCCATCTTATGAACATGACAAAACCAAAACCAATAGCCCGTGCTGGGCACGGGCTCTATAGGCGGAATGATCTTGAATAACTTCGGCATCATTAAAATGGCTTGATGACCATAAGCAATAATATGGCAATCATCAGCAGCTGTGCTGCTGTCTCGACAGGTATAATCTTTTTTAGCACCAGTCCGAACTCGGTGGGTATTTCACGGCCCTTATCTTGAGTTTCAGATATAATCTTAACGATCTTTTTCATACGCGGCGCGATCCAGCCGTCGATGATGACGACCATAAGCAGCGATAAAAGAATTGATACATTTAACCACATTTGGGATAACCCCATCTTGGTGATGATCATAAGCCCAACCCCGGTTATACCAAGGACAACTCCGCCAATTTTAGGCAGGATCGCAAGTTTGGTCGTTATACCTAATGTAAATTGCATCTGGCCGACAGTTCTAGCGGATCTTCGAATAAAAGGCATCAGAAATGCGGGTCCAATGATAGCGATCGAAGCCGATATATGCAAAACGAGCAGTACACTAAACAAACCCATGATCCCCATTCTCCTTAGCGCACCGGAATATTATTTTGATAGGCTAGACCGACCCTTTTTCTTTTAAATGGTCCTCCGAGATCAATGTGGTCCAACATACACTTTGCGACATCATCATAAACAACATTTAACTCCTGAAATCGGCTGAACAGGTAGCCGGCTATTTCTGCCTCGGAATATTCCTTGATTACCTCAGGAACCGGAACGGGAAGGATTTCCGTTGTTACATGTAGATTAACTGGACCAGGAAGGATGCTCTATTGAATCGATCATGGTTCCCGGACACATCACGGACCAATCGAGTTCAGATCTTTGCAGCCTTTCGAAGTTCCGGTTATGATTTTTGTACTCGGGAGGGAAGCCGGGTAAATTGTTGCCGATCAGCTCCGTATGCGGAATATTCAAGAGACCGGCGCCCCCCATCATCCATACCCGGCCGGAGAAACTGCGCTGGGATTCGCATTGGCTTACAATATTATCGACGATACGGACAAACTCTTCTCCTTGGCCCGCATGACCGGCTGCATTAATAGCGGCGTCTTGATGCGCAAGTGCCTCACTGACGCTGACCGGATCCAAAATATCATCTTCAATCACTCTCACCCGACTTGAGGCGAGTTCTCCCAGTTGATCATAAAGCTTCTCGGCATTTCGCACGAAAGCGGTCATTTCATGTCCTCTATTTATTCCTTGTACCAGCACTCTTCTCCCTGTATTCCCCGTAGCTCCGAAAACAATAATTTTCATTGTTTTTCCTCCTCTTTAGTAGCCCCTAATATTTGGTTATTGCTAGCTTAGCACCGCTTTATAATGATGTTAAGAACCCACTAATAAGTGGGATACTTACTTAAAAGTAAGTTTTACGGGGCATAAGGGATGATCAGGAAAAAAAGGAAACCAAACAAAGCTGCCCGACATCTCCTGGCAGCTTGTTTGGTATTGTTTTAAATTCGTGAAGAGTTTACATACCAGCTTTAAGAGGCCGGCTCTTCATATTTCCGCTTATTGTGATTTTCTCCCCAAGCGCACATCACTTCAGCTACTGGAATTAAAGTTCTTCCATACTCACTGAGCGAATATTCGACTTTTGGAGGAATCGAAGGGTAGACTGTTCTATCAACAATGCCTTCCCGTTCCAAGTCCCGGAGATGTTGGGAAAGCATTTTTTGTGAAACATTAGGAATAAGCTTCTCAAGATCGTTGAATCGCTTCGTTGATTCTATTAAATTCCATAAAATCATGGGCTTCCATTTGCCGCCTAAAACATGGATGAGCGTCTCCACGGGACATTCACGCTGATGAATCATCGATAAATCATCCCCTAAGTTAAGATAGGTGCAATTCCTATAATTCACTTAACAAAATTTTACAATGGTTATACAGTCAATATAACCTAACGATCAACTGTAAATCAATCCAATATTTTGGTAGCGACGAACGCAAGATCCGTAATGTCGATCTTGTTGTCGCCGTTCAGATCGGCGATCTTCGCTTTCGCCCAATCCGGGCTGGCGGAATCCTTGCCGTAATGGTAAGCAACGATCGCAAGGTCGCCCACATTGATGACTCCGTCTTTGTTAAGGTCCGCGGATACTTCCTTAATGACTGCGGACTTGAAGATGTCAATTGCACGCAGCAGATCAGTGACGGCGCCGTCAACCTGAGACTGCGTCGCGCCCGAGTTGTCTTTAACCGCTTTGGCCGTGTTAATAACAATGCCGAAGGCATCTTTGGCCGCTTGCGGATATTGACCAGGCAGCGTGCCTACGACTGCGGCGTTATACAAGTTCTCTGCATTCGTAATCGCTCCGTTCAGCGCGGTCTTGTCAACGCCCGTATCTGCGCTTCCTACGGAAATGACCTTCCGGTCTGTACCCGCCTGGACCACGGCTCCCTCGGATGTTCCCAATTCCGCCCGGGTTACTGCAATCGCACCGCTTGTGTTCTGAACACCGGATTTCACCTTAAAAGTCAGATCCAGAACTGGCGTGCTCGCTCCTGAAATGCCTCCGATATTGGCGGAGATCAGTCGAAGTTCCCCGGCATTCGCCTTATCCTCTTTTACAACTTGGATGTTGTTGTTCGCACCTGCCGCAATTACATAGTCAAAAACTTTGGCGTCATAGGTCAGAGTGAAGTCCTGAGCATAAACACTTTGGGTTACGCTGTTCAGATGAACTGCTACTTTAAAGCTGCTACCGGCCTTCACACTGCTGTCTGCTGAAAGTGCAGCCGCGACTCCCTCTTGTGCTTCCTTATTGATGCTAACGGTATAAGCTTTTTCTGTGACTCCATCTTCAGCTACCACTCTAACGTTCAAAGTAGTCTTATCGGTTGGTAAAGATACTTTTCTCTCCGCGGTATCGTCAATTAATACATCATTAACATATACCAAAGCATTTGCGTTCTCAGGAGTGAATTTGACGAATGACTCGGCAGCATTTTTGGGAACAGAAACGGAATAATGGTTATCCTTTAATGTCGCCGGTGTTCCATCGGCTGTGACACTTTGGAGGTTCGTGCTATTGTTATAATCCTTCAAAATGGAAACTGTACCGAATAATCTGCCGACGTAGCTCGAGCCTCTATTGGCAAACTTTACGGTTACTTTAGATTTTCCCGCCAACAAATTTGCCGGGATTTGATATCTAACATCATAGAATTGATCAGGGGTTTTACCTTCTATGGTTTCTTCCTTAATAAGACTACCGTCCACATAAACATTAAAGGTTCTTCCTTTATCACCGCTATGGAATCTGGTAGCTATATAATTCGTTACGGAAGGATCGACGGCCATATCATAACTAAGCCAGGCGGCTCCGGATGTCCCGCTCCAAGCTTGCCGGTATTGTTCGCCCCCGAAGGAACCTCCTCCCGTATTTCCTTGCAGATTATGTGCCAATTCGTGCTGATCATTCGTAATTTGTACCTCATCGATCTTGGCAATCGCCTTTTTCGCGGCCGTCTTTTTATTCAAAATGTTTTTCTGGAAAGTCGGTGAATCCAATGCGGATAAATAGAAGTAAATCCCGTATCTTTCCTTGTACAAAGTATAGTAGGGCGTAAATTTCAAGTGGTTATCTTCATCTGTATTCCGCAGTGTGAATTCCAGTTTACCTTCCGTCTTAACCAAATTATTGTTAATATCACGGACCCAATCATTAACATTGCCATCCTTAATAAGGATGTAATCCTTGAAGGTAACGCCCGCAGGTAAATTTGCTTTCTGTGAAGCAAGATGCGGAATGGCGACCATTTGCTCTGTTCCAAGTCCCGCGCTTAAAACAAGAGGACCATAAGTAAATGCTGCCGCTTCAGGATTATCTTGAAGAGTTGAGACTTGGACTTCTAAAGGAAACGTCAATTCAACAACATCCCCTGTCTTCCATACTCGGTGGATATCCATATATCCTTCGGATGCTTCCGCACTCATTGTTTCTCCGTTGATCTTCATAGCTACTTTTTGGCCTTTTGCAACCCACTCCGGCGATTTGAATTTAATCGTAACGGCTTCGGAAGGTGCGGCATTAATTGTAAACGTTGCTTTGTCGCTTTGGGGAATATCCGTTGCCTGAGTCAATTGAAGACCCTTTTCGGTCCAGTTCAATTTCGAACTCAAGTACATGTTGACATAAAGTTCTTGTTCGGTGTGAAAATAGATACTGTCATCCAGTTTCGTAAAATTCTCCATCCCGCTTCCCGTATCGCACCAGAAACTATCGAACTCGGTAGAGAATACTTTAAAATAACCTGTACCCATCGGTTTAAAATACGTACTCATGCCGGTTTCCGGATTAATGGAGGACATAATCTCATTTTGCAATGTTTTCTCGTAATAATTTGCATATTTAATATCTCCGGTAAGTCTGAACAACTCTCTAGTCAGCTTTAACATGTTATAAGCGTTACAAGTTTCATCGTTAATGTTATTCCTGTAATTATCCAACTGCCCGGGTTCTCTAAAATGCTCATTTTCGCTATTTCCGCCGGTTACATAGGTATGGTCGTTGACCACCATATCCCAGAAATTCTCCGCTGCTTCAAGGTAGAACGATTCTGCCTCACCTAAAGTACGATAGCGATTCAGGGCGCCAATAAACTTAGGGATTTGTGTATTCGCGTGCTTATTCGCCAATACGTCTTGCCCATTGACAATGGACTTAAACAGGGAATCTTCGTCAAACATATGGGCTGCAGTTAAATGATTCTGATTAATGGAGTATTTATATAATTCATACAATGCGTCGTTTATACCGCCATATTCAATATTCAATACTCTTGTATGCGTTGAATCGTTCCATGTTTGAGTTCTGTTATACGACCAATCTCCCAATTTACTCGCAATATCCAAGGCGTCTCCATTTCCTTCGTATTTATAAACATCCACAAGCCCCATAATTATTTTATGCATGGTGTACCATGGTACCCAACTTTGTCCCTCGATCTTTCCTTCAATCACATCAAAATGGGTTTCCGGTGTTGCAAAAACATACCCGTTACTGCTTGCATTTTGACATGCTTTCAGCTCACTGATCACGTAATCAATTCTGCTCTTGATTTGTGCATGCTGTGCCGGATTCTCTTTCGTTTGTTTGTAGGCCTGTGATAGCGCTGTCAAATAATGTCCCAAGGTGTGCCCTCTAAGATAGCTCCAGTTGCCTTCCCAACCGTTGTAAAGCTCCGCTTTCTTAGGTAAACCCGCTACGGTTCTAAATCCCGACAAAAGACGGTCCGGATCAAGCTTTAATAAATACTCAACATCTTTATTGAAGGCATTCACATAAAACGGGTCGGTAACCTCTTCCTGATCCATGTCGAAATTTTTGATCTTGGCCGAATCACCTAAATATATACTTGTTTTTACGACAACAGAAAATGTTTTTGTTAAGGTGACTGAACCATACGTTACAGTGGCTTGTATAGTGACCGGAGTATCTACCCCTGGATCTGTAAGCACTCCTGTGTTTGATATCACGTCCGTATTCGATGAGTTCCACGAAATGGTACTTCCGTTTATGCCTTTAGTCGGGAAAGTAAGATTGCCCCTTGTTGTTTCCGGCAGAGAAATCGCATCCAAGTCTTGTTGTGCAATCCTCTTTTCGTCTATTATGCCGCCTTCCGCTTTATAAACGCCTCGGATAGCTTCATCTGTCGCTGCTACACTATATATTTTGAATTCGTCCACGTTCAGTTTGGAGTAGCCTCCGCCATATAGCGGAGAGTTGAATCCTAAATATTTGTGATCCGTATTATTTGCTGCAATGCTGCCGCCCTGTTTATTATATAAAACCTTTTGAGCTAGACCGTTACGATAAATCCCAACATTTTTTGTTGCATTGTCATAGGTGACCGCAATATGCGTCCACTCTCCAACGGGAAAGAAGGTACTTCGATCCCCTGTAACATACGATTCCTGTACGCCAGTTCCCGTTGAAAGCTTTAACGGAACTGTATCACTCAAGATGCTTAAATACCATCCCTCTCCCATCCAGTTTCCGCTCGGCTTGTTCCACATGATCATGTGTTCGCCTTTTAACGTAGAGTCGGGTTTCACCCAGAAAGAAACCGTCAGGTTCTGTGGTTGTAATGCTGCTGAAGTGCCTAAATCAATATAATTATTGGTTCCGTTTAGTTGTAATGCCTTACCGACCTTGCCATCCACATAATTTGCCGTCCCATTTAATATTCCTTGAATTCTGTTACTGGAGGAATCTGAAATATTATTTTCAAACTTTAATTCCAGCTGTTTTGAATCATCCAACCCTGCAGCATATGCCGGAATTGTGGAGCCTAAAAAACCGGACATCAGATTCGCCGCCAATGTTACCGATACGATATGAATTACCGTTTTTTTCCTCGACTCTTTTTTACCTTTTAGCCGTTTCATTGATATACATCTCTCCTTGCGTTTTATATGAGGAATTGAGCGTAATCAAAGCTGGTGTGAGAACGAGGGATGGCATGCAAAACACCCCATCCCTCCTCACTTATGGTAGTTTTAGTCGGTTATTTTAGTGGCAACATACGCCAAATCCGTAATGTCGATCTTCTGGTCGCCGTTCAGATCGGCGATCTTCGCTTTCTCCCAATCCGGGCTGGTGGAATCCTTGCCGTAATGGTAAGCAACGATCGCAAGGTCGCCCACATTGATGATTCCGTCTTTGTTCAGATCCGCGGATACTTCCTTGATTACTGCGGACTTGAAGGTATCGACCGCACGGAGCAGGTCGGTGACAGCGCTGTCGACTTGAGACTGCGTCGCACTCGAGTTGTCTTTAACCGCCTTGGCCGCGTTAATTGCAATGCCGAAGGCATCTTTAGCCGCTTGCGGATATTGACCAGGCAGTGTGCCTACGACTGCGGCGTCATACAAGTTCTGTGCATTCGTAATCGCGGCGTTCAGTGCCGTCTTGTCAACGCCCACATCGATGCTTCCTACGGAAATGACCTTCCGGTCCGTGGCCGCTTGAATCACGGCTCCTTCCGACGTTCCAAGCTCCGCCCGGGTTACGGCAATTGCACCGCTCGTGTTCTGAACCCCGGATTTCACCTTGAAGGTCAAATCCAGAACCGGCGTGCTATCTCCAGAGATGCCACCGATATTGGCGGAGATCAATCGGATTTCACCTTGGGTGTCTTTGTCCTCCGTGATCAGCTCCACATTATACGTTGCGGATGTTGCGCTCATATAGTCGAATACGCCGGCATCATAAGTCAACGTGATGTCCTGGGCATATATGCTTTCTTCCAGGTTGTTCAGGTTCACTCCGACGGTAAAGCTGCTTCCCGGCTTCACGCTGTCCGTTGCCGACAGGATAGCTGCAGGTTCCGTCGGTTCCGGCTCTTCCGTGGACGGCCAGACAGGATCCGCCGTGGAGGTGCTCGTCGTCAAATAAATCCGGTCGATCGTCAGTCCGTCTTCTCTGCCCCAGAAATTTAATTCATGCTCGCCGGCGTTGAAATTTAATGGACTTCCTCCAGGCACGACGGAGCCGCCGTTACTGAGATTCACCCATTTGAATTGTCCGCCGCTGATTCCCTCAATGCCGTTAGATGTAAATTTATACTGCTGATCCACTCCGACATGGAGAGAATCGGAATTGAAATCCACACTCTTGGCGAGGATCCAAAGCTGATAAGCCCCAGCTTTCGGGATATTGATCTTATATCCAAGCCTGGAGCCTGTTGCGAGGGTCGCTGCATCCGTTCCGGACATATTGAAGCCGGTATCGGGTCCGAAGAACATCGCCTTCGAGGACTGCCCGTCGACAAGCGACCAAGTGTGGCCATCAATGGTGCCGTGCACGTAAGCTTCCTCCGAGTTGTCCGCCGCTTTTTCGGCCTCAATGGCTACGAAAGCGGGAGTATCGACAGATACGCTAATTTGAGTTGTTGCAGCTTCACCCAATTCTCCCCGATAACTGACGACGACCTGGGTCGTTCCGCTGGCTTTTGCGGTGATTTTTCCGTTCGAAACTTCTGCGATATTCGGACTAGGGTTGTTGTAAGTTGCTTTTTGGGTTACGTCTTCCTTGTGCCCGTCAAGATACTCAGCGGTAATTTTAAAAGCAGCGGTTTGACCGGAATCCAAAGCAACTGAAGGATTATCAACGGTAATCTTCTTCACCGTCAGTTCGCTGTTCAAGTCTTTTACCAGCATATTTAGGGTATCTGTCTTTCCGCCATAGCTTACATGGATGCGGGTTGAACCATAGCCTACTCCCGTTACAATTCCTTTATTAATACTTACGATGCCGCTTTGGGCAGCCGTTGCAACAGCCTGAGCAGTAACGTCGGCACTTGTGCCATCGGTATATACTGCTGTAACTTTCATGCTCGCCTGGTTGGCGCCGGACACCGTGTCGATTTTATATTTATCGATGGATGCGTTGATCGCAGCGAGTTCGTGAGCAGCGCTCTTATGGCCGAACTGCCAATAATCTATCTTGAAGAGATTGCCTGTCGCTGCACCTTTGAACACTAAATAAACGTCATGGACCCCGGAAGCGCCGGATATACTTGTTGTTTTTGTCTGCCAGACCTGATCTCCGCCTGTGTTGGAAATAGGAAGCGTTCCGATCAATGTCCCTTCAGCACTATCAAGATGAAGTTCCAAGGTGCCGCCGTTAGAAGCGCTGGATACATTTGCAGAAAACAAACCGGCCCCGGTAGACCCAAAGTCCACATTTTTTACCTTTATATAGTCTCCGTTGTCAATTTGGTAAACGTTCATTCCATCTTGATGGGATGGCTCCGTTTTGATGCCCGATGCCCATGACATAGTTTCAGCTTCATTTCTGACATACGGATTTAAATTCATAAGCCCGGATGGACCCTGAGTTGTCATATTAATCGCCGGGAATGTGCCATCAGAATTAAAATTAAATTCCTCAACCGCTACGGAACGAGTGAAGCCTCCTCCTCCCGGTAATGCGCCATTATGATAAAAAAGATAAGAATGTCCTTTGAAATCTATGACTCCCGGATGGTTTGTAAAGCTTTTTCCTTGTGTAGTCATAATGACGCCTCTATAGGTCCAGGGCCCGGTAGGGCTATTGCTGGTAGAGTACGAAATAAATTCAGGTATACCTCCGGCAGCATATACCATGTAATATAGATCTCCGCGTTTATAGAGCCACGGCCCCTCTTCGTATAATGTCGGCCTGGAGGCATTCCCTGAACGTTCCCCAAACCCTTCTTTAGTCAAAGGTACCGTTACAATACCAACGTTTTGGTCATAGGAAATCATGTCGGGATTTAACTTTACATATTTTAATTCGGGATTTCCCCAATAAAGATAGGCCTGACCGTCGTCATCAATATAGGCAGCCGGGTCAATATCGCCCCAAGCGCTGGAGACTAACGGATGGCCAAGAGCATCTACAAACGGGCCGGTAGGACTGTCAGATACGGCCACCCCGATCGCCGGCCGCCCAAGCGAACTACTTGTAACAGTTGAGTAGAAATAGAACTTACCATTTCTTTCGATAGCGTGGCCCGCCCATGCGTCGCCTTTTGCCCAACTAAACGTTTTGTAAGACAAGGGCGATCCATGATCCGTCCAGTTGACCATGTCTTTTGAAGAATAAACTCTCCACTCATTCATCGTAAAATAGGTCGAGCCATCTTCATCGTGTCCGGTATATAGATAGACTGTATCACCAACCACTAATGGAGCAGGATCAGCGGTATAAATCGTTTGGACTACGGGGTTATCTGCAAAAGAAATTGTCGTGAACACCATCATGCTAATTAGAAAAGAAATGACGAGGCTAAAAGCCTTTTTCATTAACAAATCCCCTCCACATTACATTTGATCATTGGATGTAAGGAATATGGACAGGGATAACAATAATCCCCGTCCATTTCTTTACCTGTGTTTAGTCAGTTATTTTAGTGGCTACATACGCCAGATCCGTAATGTCGATCTTCTGGTCGCCGTTCAGATCGGCGATCTTCGCTTTCGCCCAATCCGGGCTGGTGGAATCCTTGCCGTAATGGTAAGCGACAATCGCAAGGTCGCCCACATTGATGATTCCGTCTTTGTTCAGATCCGCGGATACTTCCTTAATGACTGCGGACTTGAAGGTATCGACCGCACGGAGCAGGTCGGTGACGGCGCTGTCGACTTGAGACTGCGTCGCGCCCGAGTTGTCTTTAACCGCTTTGGCCGCGTTAATTGCAATGCCGAAGGCATCTTTAGCCGCTTGCGGATATTGACCAGGCAGGGTGCCTACGACTGCGGCGTCATACAAGTTCTGTGCATTCGTAATCGCGGCGTTCAGTGCCGTCTTGTCAACGCCCACATCGATGCTTCCTACGGAAATGACCTTCCGGTCCGTGGCCGCCTGGATCACGGCTCCCTCGGATGTGCCCAATTCCGCCCGGGTTACTGCAATCGCACCGCTCGTGTTCTGAACCCCGGATTTCACCTTGAAGGTCAGATCCAGAACCGGCGTGCTATCTCCCGAGATGCCTCCGATATTGGCGGAGATCAGTCTGACTTCACCTAAGGTGTCTTTGTCCTCTGTAATCAGCTCCACATTATACGTTGCGGATGTTGCGCTCATATAGTCGAATACGCCGGCATCATAGCTCAGAGTAATGTCCTGAGCATATATGCTTTCTTCCAGGTTGTTCAGGTTCACCCCGACGGTAAAGCTGCTTCCCGGCTTCACGCTGTCCGTTGCCGACAGTGTAGCCGCAGGTTCCGTCGGTTCCGGCTCTTCCGTGGACGGCCAGACAGGATCCGCCGTGGAGGTGCTCGTCGTCAAATAAATCCGGTCGATCGTCAGTCCGTCTTCCCTGCCCCAGAAATTTAATTCATGCTCGCCGGTGTTGAAATTTAATGGACTTCCCCCAGGCACGACGGAGCCGCCGTTACTGAGATTCACCCATTTGAATTGTCCGCCGCTGATTCCCTCAATCCCGTTGGAAGTGAATTTATACTGCTGATCCACTCCGACATGGAGAGAATCGGAATTGAAATCCACACTCTTGGCGAGGATCCAAAGCTGATAAGCCCCAGCTTTCGGGATATTGATCTTATATCCAAGCCTGGAGCCTGTTGCGAGGGTCGCTGCATCCGTTCCGGACATATTGAAGCCGGTATCGGGTCCGAAGAACATCGCCTTCGAGGACTGCCCGTCGACAAGCGACCAAGTGTGGCCTTCGATCGTGCCGTGCACGTAAGCTTTCTCCGTATTGTCCGCCGCTTTTTCGGCCTCAATGGCTACGAAAGCGGGAGTATCGACAGATACGCTAATTTGAGTTGTTGCAGCTTCACCCAATTCTCCCCGATAACTGACGACGACCTGGGTCGTTCCGCTGGCTTTTGCGGTGATTTTTCCGTTCGAAACTTCTGCGATATTCGGACTGGGGTTGTTGTAAGTTGCTTTTTGGGTTACGTCTTCCTTGTGTCCGTCTTGATACTCGGCGATGATTTTAAAAGTAGCCTTTTGGCCGGAATCCAGAGCAAATGAAGGATTGTCGACAGATATCTGTTTGACCGACAGTTCACTGTTCAGGTCTTTAACGAGTATATTTATCGAATCCGTCTTTCCGCCGAAGCTGATATCAACCGTTGTTGACCCATACCCCACTCCGGTGATTACTCCGTTCTTAATGTCGACAATACCGCTTTGGGCAGGTGTTGCGTTTGCCTGGGCAGTAACATCTTCACTTGTTCCATCGCTATAAACGGCTACAACCTCCAGTTTTGCCGTGTTGGTTCCGGAAACCAGATCGATTTTGTTTTTATCGACGGATGCATTGATGGCTACAAGATCGCGAACCGCATTCTTCTTTCCGAACTGCCAATAATCTACCTTGAAGAGGTTACCTGTAGATGCGCCTTTGTAAACCATGTATAAATCGTGAACTCCCGTTGCGCCGGAAATACTGGCTGTCTTCGTTTTCCAGGCGGTTTCGCCGCCCGTACTGGAAATCGACAGAACTCCTATCAGCGGACCATCCGCACGATCGATATGCAGTTCGATCGTCCCGCCGCTGGAATCGCTAGCCACATTTGCCGTAAATGTTCCTGCACCCTCCGTGCCAAAATCAACCTTGGAAACGGCCGCCCAGTCCCCATTGTTGATGCTGCTTACAGCCAGATTAATGCTGTTCACCATTCCTCCCGGCTGGGTCGTAGTTTCGGTGGATATTCCCCCGTTCCAACCGATCGTTTCTGCCTCAACTCTTTTATAAGGATCCAAATTTTTCAGTTGAGGAACCCCGGCGTAATCGCCCGTGATTGTTTCGATCACTCCGTTTGCATCAAAACTGACCTTATTAATATGTGCATTACGATACCCATGCGGCTGGCCGCCCAATTCCGGTACCAGACCGCTCTCCGCCATGGCCTTAGCCACGGTCTGGGCATGATAAGTCATGTACCATTGGCCGTTAAATTCAAACATGGCATGGTGATTGTTGCCTCCGACTCCGAAGAAAACAGCAGGATTCGGCAATATAGTTTTCACGTAGGTGAATGGACCGAGCGGATGATCACTCACCATGTATGCGATCGTTCCGGTTGGAATATCCGGCGGATGTTGACCGGAAAAGTTTGTGCTGTAGGAGTAGTAGTATTTTCCGTTGTACTTGTTAATTCCCGAATCTTCAAACAGCCATGGCGGATTAATCGGTTTAGCCTTCCCGCCGCTGGCTGCCAAATCCAGGCTGATCATGTCATCGCCTAGCTTTGCAACCCGCGCGGTTCCCGGGTCTTCATCCTTCCCGGCCGGAATTCCCCCGCCAAAATAAATGTATCCGCTTCCATCATCATCCATAAGCACGGCAGGGTCGAACAACCATGTAACGTTTTCTACGCCTGGAGTGCTTCTGCTGATCAGAGCTTTACCGATCGGATCCGTAAACGGTCCAATCGGACTGTCCGCGGTAAGAACACCGATCCCGTTTGCGCTATCCGCAAAGTACAGGAAAAACTTCTCTTTCCCGTTTATCGTTTTATGAGCGGCGGCAGGAGCCCATGAATTGTTTGCCCATTTGGCCGCCCCTTGCTGGCCCGCTACAGGAATTTCTCCGTGGTCTGTCCAGTTCACCATATCATCAGATGAAACCACCGTAATCTTGTTAATACGACTATATCCGTTATCCTTAATCGTTCCGTTCGCATTGTATTCAAAAATATCATTGGTCATGTAAATATAAACTCTGCCGTCATAAACCATGGCATAGGGATCAGCCCCAAACTTGTGCGAAAATAGCGGATTAGCGTTGCCAGGAGTCTTGGCAAAAGCCGGGGTAAGCGGAGTTCCTTCCGCCGCCTGAACCTTTGGATTTATCGGGCTTGACGCGATGGCAAGCGTTAGAACCATAATCATGGACAGCAGTTTACTCCATACTCGCATTTTATTAATTCCACCCTTTCATAAATAGGTTAAAAGACGCTTAACTTTTATGTAGGAGCTTCATGCTGCTTAGCTTGAACGTTGACACCTCATTTCCCGGCAGTTCAGTAGTCTGAACAACCTCATGAAAGGTTTGACGTTTAGATGTTCAATAACCGGTAAATAATGACGGCGGCCTCCGCCCGGATCGCTGTATCTTTAGGCATAATCATTCCGTTATAGCCCTCAATGATCCCTTTCTTGACCAATTGCGCTAAGGCATTTACCGCGTAAGCGGATACATCTCCGGAGTCACTGAAACTGCTCAAATCCGAGTCATTCTCATCGAGCATTCTTCCCGCAATTTTCATAGCGCGTTCGGCCGTCACCATCATATCTTGCCGGGAAATACTTTTCTTCGGCTCAAATTTGTCGTCGCCTGTCCCCAGAGCAATTCCGAGTTTTTTGGCGATCCCAACTTCCTTGTAATAATAGTCGTTCTGTTTGACATCTTTAAAGTTACCTGCGACTTCGGCATCCAACTCCAACGCCCTGACCAGCAAGCTAACGAAGTCCGCTCTGGTAATCTTCGCTCCCGGGCTAAAAGTGGTTGATGAAGATCCCTTGATGATTCCCGATGTGGCTAGAGCCTCGATCTCCATCCTTGCCCATTCATAGCCAGCAAGATCGTCGAAAGTCGTCTTGTTTTGGTAAACGGTTTCTTTCAATGCCGGGTCCAATGCCTTTACGGATACCAGTTTAATGCCGGCATCTCCCTTGGTTTTCCCTTTAAATTGAATAGAAGCTAAGGCTGTATTCCCTTGCTCGCCTGCCTTTTTTCCGATTTTCGTGAACGCGATCGTCACGGTTCCGTCTTCGGCCTTCGGAGTGATGAAGTAACCATCTAACTTCGACTCGGCTTTATCCAACTCAACGATTTTAGGGTCGAACTTGATGGAAGCTTCATAAGCATAGAGTCCATTCAGGTTATCTCCATTCAATGTTACCGTCAGAGTTTTGTCAGGAAGAGCTTGATCTGAGCTTTTCGTTAGTGAAAACCCAGTCTCCGCTTTTGTATATCCCTTAACGGGCATGAAAGCCGTTGTTATAACTGCAATAAAACAAATCAAGATGGTTAGTTTTCTTTTTCTCATAGGGCTCTCCTTATTTCAGCACGCCCCGTCCCTTCGCCACTCTTTGCGGAACAGGGCGTACTGAGAGAAAATTTTATAATGAATTAACTAATTCAGGATTTTGGTAGCTACGAACGCGAGGTCCGTAATGTCGATCTTCTGATCCCCGTTCAGATCGGCAATCTTCGCTTTCGTCCAATCCGGGCTGTTGGAATTCTTGCCGTAATGGTAAGCGACGATCGCAAGGTCACCCACATTGATGATTCCGTCTTTGTTCAGGTCCGCGGATACTTCCTTAATGACTGCGGACTTGAAGGTATCGACCGCACGGAGCAGATCGGTGACGGCGCCGTCAACCTGCGACTGGGTCGCACTCGAGTTGTCTTTAACCGCTTTGGCCGCGTTAATCGCAATGCCGAAGGCATCTTTAGCCGCTTGCGGATATTGACCAGGCAGTGTGCCGACGACTGAGGCGTCATACAAGTTCTGTGCATTCGTAATCGCAGTGTTCAGTGCCGTCTTGTCTACGCCCACATCAATGCTTCCTACGGAAATGACCTTCCGGTCCGTGGCCGCCTGGATCACGGCTCCTTCCGACGTTCCAAGCTCCGCCCGGGTCACGGCAATCGCTCCGCTCGTGTTCTGAACCCCGGATTTCACCTTGAAGGTCAGATCCAGAACCGGCGTGCTCGCTCCCGTGATGCCTCCGATATTGGCGGAGATCAATCGGACTTCACCCAAGGTGTCTTTCTCCTCTGTCATCAGCTCCACATTGTACGTTGCGGATGTTGCACTCATATAGTCAAATACGCCGGCATCATAAGTCAACGTGATGACTTGAGCATATATGCTTTCTTCCAGGTTGTTCAGGTTCACCCCGACGGTAAAGCTGCTTCCGGGCTTCACACTGTCCGTTGCCGACAGGACAACTGCAGGTTCCGTCGGTTCTGGCTCTTCCGTGGACGGCCAGACAGGATCCGCCGTGGAGGTGCTTGTTGTCAAATAAATCCGGTCAATCGCCAATCCGTCCTCCCTGCCCCAGAAATTTAATTCATGCTCGCCGGCCGTTAAATTCAATGGCGCTCCCCCAGGCACGACAGAACCGCCGTTACTGAGATTCACCCATTTGAATTGTCCGCCGCTGATTCCCTCAATCCCGTTGGAAGTGAATTTATACTGCTGATCCACTCCGACATGGAGAGAATCGGAATTGAAATCCACACTCTTGGCGAGGATCCAAAGCTGGTAAGCTCCTGCTTCCGGAATGTTGATCTTATATCCAAGCCTGGAGCCTGAGGCGAGGGTCGCAGCATCCGTTCCGGACATATTGAAGCCGGTATCGGGTCCAAACCACATCGCTTCTGTGGATTGTCCGTCGACAAGCGACCAGGTATGGCCGTCGATCGTACCGTGCACGTAAGCTTCCTCCGAGTTGTCCGCCGCTTTTTCGGCCTCAATCGCTACGAAGACCGGCGAACTGAAACGAAGAGTATAGACAGCTGCTTCAACTCCGTCCCTTAAGACTTTCACCCTCGCTTCTCCGGGGATTGTCGTAGCTTGGGTGATGTTCACCGTAGCCTTGGGATCGTTTGCCGCCGCGGAAACTTGAGGCGGAGAGGATCCTTCCGGAACATCTATATCATAGGAATATATATTTGGACTGAAGCCCTTCAAAGGAACGCCGTCCAGACGAAGTTCTTTTAAATTCGCATCATCATTAGGACCTTCCAACTTGTCGCCGATTAAAAAATAGTCAAAGTCAACATAACCGCCTGCGGTTTTTGTTGCATAATTGAATAAAGCGAATCGGTAGCCCATAAAATGCGGCAAGGTATATGACATTTGCAGTGTGTTCCCGATCGCCGCCCAGCGGTCTCCATCCAGACTGTAATAGAAGGACGCTTTGTCCGTCCGGTTCTTATAATCGAGCTCAGTCCGTAAATAGACGATGTCCTGATTGATCGGAATAATAGCCGCTTCTACAGCCGACCCGGAGCTTCCATTTACCATCACAATCGATTTTTCAGAACCTGACATTTTAACGCCGACATAACCGTAGTTTTTCTGGAATGCGGAAATTCCGGCCACGTCGCCGTCTTTCATATGGCTGACATCAATAGCGACGGTCCCTGAACTTTCCGGACCGAACGTTCTTTGAGTAAGCGTATTTCTGGCATCCAGGATGCCGGTGCTTGTTCTCCCCGTCGTTAATCTTAAATAGCCGGGACGGTCAGTCAGTGACCAATATCTGTTGTCGGGATTATGGTTCCATTGCCAAACGTAATCAAGGTTGGAGCCGTTATAGTCATTTTCTCCACCGGCTACCTCGGTATGATAGGCACCAACTCTCTCTGTACTCTGATCAAAGTTGTCGGAGGACACCCAGGATTTCGAAAGCTCTGCAGGAATCCCCGTATCATTAACATCACTGAAAACAGGCCAGTCATCCTCGCTCCAAGTCATGGGAACAATGTAAGGAATACGTCCTACCGAGCCATAATCCTGGAACAGCATTCCGTACCATTGCCCGTCAACCGCTTGAACTATGCCGCCTTGGGCCACGCCGGCTCCACTTGTGTTACTCCCGGATTTTAACGCAATTTTGCCTTCATAGGGACCGTCGATCTGATCCGCCTTGTGGACCAGTTGAGTCCGAATTCCCCCGGTCGGCCATGAAATATTAAAGATATAATACTTGCCGTTCACTTTATAAATGTGCGACCCTTCGGCACCTAAACCGCCCGAACCTCCGGGAGCGCTTGCATTTTGAATAATGACTTTGTTCATTCCTCCCGGTTTGACCGCCGTGGCATCCGAAGTAAGCTCGATAACCCGAATGGTTCCATTGCCGTAAACGAGATATACACGTCCGTCGTCGTCAAACAACAGGGACATATCATGATAGACCCCGCCGGCCAGCTCATACTTTTCCCAAGGGCCTTTTTCAATGTTGGTGGTTTGGAAGATATACGTCTTGCCGATATCATTGGAAGCAAATACGACATAAAACATGCCGTTATGATATCTGATATTACTGGCCCATGAGCCTTGCCCATATATGTTTTGCCCATTGGTAAGCGTCTGTTTGTCATTTGCTGCCAGGATGTCATATACATAATTGACGATTTCCCAGTTTACGAGATCCTTGGATTTCATAACGGGAACACCCGGATTCATATGCATCGTTGTACTGGTCATGTAATAGGTATCTTCAACCCTGATTACACTAACATCCGGAACATCCGCCCAAATAATCGGGTTCTTGGCGGTTTCACCCGCAGCATAGATAGATTTACCTGGTAGAAAGCTTATGAAGAAAGAACAAACCAAAACGAGTACCAAACACTTTTTATACATCGTATTTAATTCCTCCCATTCAGGCTTTGACCAATTACGACATAATTCCTATTTTTACTATAGTTACAAATGATAGCGCTTTAATTTTTGCGCGTAATAAATTTTCAAATGATATAAATTCCCCCCTCTTCGCCCGTAATATCCCTTCTGCTAACCTGTTCTCCTGAATTTCTGCACTCATTATAACTGCGTCTTTTCATAATCACGATGTAATTTCTTATGAAGAAAGTAGACTTTTTGGTGTTCAAGTTTACTTCTGAATTAAAAATAGGCCCCTGATCCTGGAAAGGAATCGAGAGGCCTGCTTATTAATAGATACATATGACTATCATCTTCTACCCGGAATATTTATTTAACGCTGACCAAGCTTTGAGCCGTTGTCACAGGCAATACGCCCCCGGCTTTTAATTGTCCAAGCAGTACTTTGATCCCGGCGGCCGTATTAGGTTCCTGCTTTCCGTAAACCGCGAGTCCCGACTGCACGTTCTGCAAAAAGATCATCTCATACGGGTTGCCAAGCGATAAAAGAGTGTATCGTTTATTACTCTTGTTTATCTCATTGATCAACGTTTGAACTTCGCTCCATCCGAATTGACTGGCCACGTTACGGAATTGGTAATTAGCCAGAATCACATAATCCGCCTGATTCACAGCTTTGAGCGCCTCCGTCGTTTTGCCTGGACCGAATACGGAAATATTCGTCTTAAGCGACAGGTTGCCTTGGGCTTGGATCAGCTGTTTCTCAAGCTGCTTGGCCTGCTCCTGCTCGGCTGCGACAATAACGACACGGTCCCCTTGATGAATCTGATCCGGAAGCGCACCATCACGGCTGGCCAATACGGTAACCGCTTCTTCTGCAATTTGTTGTTCCACCGCGCGATGCTCCTTGTTACCGATGACGCTGTTAAGTGTGTTCAACTTATGAGTCAGGCTTTCGCTGCGGTCAAACAAGCCATATTCCGATTTAAGTTCCAAGATTTTTTTCACCGAATTATGAATGGTTTCAGTCGGAATTGTTCCGTTCTTCACCGCGTTTACCAGTGTTTGATGTGCAGCTGCCGGATCTTGCGGCATAAGGATGATATCCACGCCTGCGGAGACCGCACGTTCCACCGCTTTATTCTCCCCAAAATGCTCTGCGATCGCATTCATAGTGAAAGCATCGGAAATGATGATGCCTTTATAGCCCAGCTCTTCCCGGAGCAGCCCGGTCAGCACCTTTTTTGATAACGTGGCAGGGATCGGTACGCTGCTTCCGTCCTTCAGTGAAGTAACATGCTCGTCGTCTATTGCAGGGAAAGCAATATGAGCAGTCATGATCATCTCCACGCCGTTCTCAATCGCAGCGCGAAACGGTTTCAGTTCGACCGCATCGAGGCGTTCACGGTTGTGGTTCAACACCGGCATTCCCAGATGAGAGTCTACTGTCGTATCACCATGCCCCGGAAAATGCTTCACTGCCGCGATGACTCCGGATTGACGCAGCCCTTTAATGGTGGCGGTTCCCAGCCGTGATACCAGATCCGCATCGGAACTGAACGAGCGCATCCCGATGATCGGATTGTCCGGGTTGCTGTTAATATCGAGAACCGGGGCAAAATTGACCTGCAGCCCGAGCGCCTTCAGTTCTTCTCCTGTTAGCTTTCCTGCAGCTTCAGCCAGTGCCGTGTCACCGGATGCGCCGAGCGCCATTTGACCCGGTAGATTCGTCCCGCCTGGGATTCGCTTAACAACGCCTCCCTCCTGGTCGATGCCGAGAAAGAGCGGAATGTCCCCTGCTTCCAGTTGCAGATTATGCGTTAGTGTTGTTACCTGTCGTGCGTCTACAATATTTTTGTCAAACAGAATAAGTCCGCCCAAATCCTGATCGTGGATGCTGCTTTTTATACCTTCATTGACGGTCGTTGTCACTTGACCATTCCATTGCCTAATATCAGGCATCAGCATTTGACCGACCTGCTCGCTGACCGTCATATAGGATATCAGCTTATCCCAATCGTGCGCCTGAACGGCTGATTCGCGCTCGAATCGAATCACCCGGGTCATAAATACGGAAAACTCCGCCCGTGTTACAGATTGATTCGGACGATAGCTGCCATCCGTATAACCGCCGATCAAACCGTTGGAGCTCATGATGAGAATAGGCTCTGCCGCCCAATGATCTTTCGTATCTTTCAAATTGACAGATTGATTGCCTGTCACAAGCGAATAAGCGCGTGTTAGGAATGCCGCCGTCTCCGCGCGGCTCATCGCTGTATCCGGATGAAAAGTGCCGTCCGGAAATCCGCTGGCCAGCCCGTGTTTCGCCGCAATAGCAATTTCACGATAAAAAGGATGGGTTGCCGGAACATCGGAATAATTGGAAGCTCCCGCACCGGATTGCAGCTCCTGAGGATACAGCTCCCGGACCATGAAAGTCACGGCCTGAGCTCTGGTTACCTGCTTCTCGGGCATAAACTTGCCATTGCCGTATCCGGCAACGGTACCTCTTTTGGCCATATAGTTGATGCTGTCCTCGGCCCATTTGGAATGCTGCAGATCGGAAAAACGTTCGCTCGCTGCCGCACTTCCTGCCGAAATAAGCATGGAACCGAGCACGGCACCTAAAATCGTCACCATTTTTACATTCATCAGTTGTACCTCACTTGTTGTTGTATGAAGGATTAGACGCTATGAATGTGCGATTTGTTGCTATTTCAGCTCTTCTCCAGATATCGCCAGTCACAAAACTACCGGAGAAATCGGTAAAAAAAAGAGCCTCCAACAGTGGTTTCACTCACGGTTATAGGCTCTGCGTTTTGCGTCCGGATGGAGGACGTTATGCCTGCAAACATTACACTTTCCGTTTAAAAGCGCGCATCGCAAACAGATATGACACAATCAGGATCCCAAAGCACCAGGCGAGCGCAATCCAAATCTCACTTCCGACAGGCTGCTTCGACAGAAGCGCGCGGATGGCTTCCACAATGGAGGTCACCGGCTGATTCTCGGCAAAAGCACGAACAACCGTTGGCATCGAGTCTGTCGGCACAAACGCCGAGCTGATAAATGGGAGGAAGATTAGCGGATAAGAAAAGGCGGTTGCACCTTCCACCGATTTGGCGGTCAATCCGACAATGGCCGCGACCCAAGTCAAAGCCAGCGTAAACAAGACGAGGATACCGACAACGGCAAGCCAAGACAGAACATCTGCAGATGAGCGAAAGCCCATAATGAGCGCTACAAGAATGATGATGACAACAGAAATGACGTTCGATACTACCGAGGTCAACACATGCCCCCACAGCACAGCGGAACGGGCAATCGGCATGGAATGGAACCGCTCAATGATGCCCCGTTGTTTATCCAAGAATAGTCGGTATGCCGTATAAGAAATTCCGCTTGCTATCGCAATTAGCAGGATCCCAGGCAATAGATAATTCACATAGTTATCCGTTCCGGTTTGGATTGCACCGCCAAACACATAGACGAACAACAGCATCATGGCAATCGGAGTGAAGCAGACGGTGATGATGGTATCCATACTGCGCATAATATGGCGCATGGAACGTCCAAGCATAACCCCCATATCGCTGAAAAAATGTTTCTTTACGGTTTCCATTTATTTGTCCTCCTTCTTGCCGATGATGGCAAGGAATATGTCTTCTAAACTTGGCTGTTTTTCCACATACTCCACCTTAGCGGGTGGAAACAGCTTTTTCAGATCGTCCAGCGTACCATTAGCAATAATTATACCTTCATGCAAAATGGCGATTCGATCTGCAAGTTGTTCGGCTTCATCCAAATACTGCGTGGTCAGGAATACCGTCGTTCCCCCATCAGCAAGCTCCTTAACAACCTTCCAAGCCTCAATTCGTACCTCAGGGTCAAGCCCGGTTGTTGGCTCATCAAGAAAAATAAGCTGCGGTTTTCCGATCAGGCTCATGGCAATGTCGAGTCTTCGACGCATCCCGCCCGAATAGGTGGACGCCCTGCGGTCGGCAGCGTCGGTTAAACCGAAGCGTTTTAGCAAATCATCAGCCACTTGACGCGGATTGGCGAGGTGTCGTAATTTGGCGATCATGATCAGATTCTCCCGCCCAGTCAAAATCTCGTCCACCGCGGCAAATTGTCCGGTCAGGCTGATCGACTGCCGTACGCCTTCCGGCTTTGACGCAACGTCAAAGCCGTTTACGATAGCGGTGCCTCCGTCTTGTTTGAGCAGCGTGCTGAGGATTCTCACAATCGTCGTCTTACCTGCACCGTTGGAGCCAAGCAAGGCGAAAATGCTGCCTTTTTCCACCTCTAACTCCACGCTCTTTAGGACTTCCTTGTCTTTATAAGATTTTTTTAGCCCTTTTACGGAAATCGCTGCATTGCCCATTCTTTTCTCCCCCTATAATTAACTATTTAGTGTGACTGGTAACCTGTATAACTTACTACCGGGTTAAAAATAAAACTGAATAGCGAAAGGGCAATCCACATTCGTAATCAGCTATTCAGTCGGTAGGTTCTACGGCTTTTGCTTATCTATATCCTTTTTTATAGCCTTGCTAACTGCCTGTTTGACAGATTCTTGATAAAGGTCCGTATAAGTTTTGGAGTCTTTGATTAATTCGTCGCAGAAAGCCGCTACATCTCTTCCCGTCACCTCGAGAACGCCTTTCTTCATGGCCGCGCCCTCTTCAAAAAGATCAACGATTCCCGTCAGTAAACCCGTACTTTCATTTAATTCAACAGGGCCGACCTTAAAGAGATATTTCTGAATCTCTTTATAAACGATCTGATAATCTTGCGGGAGAGCTTTAACACGGGCCATGTGCGCCCGCCATTCTTTTTTGCCTTGCATGATATCTTGCAGTTTCATTTTATCCCTCCTATTTACCTAGTTTTTTAGCGATCGTATTGTTGAGCTGCTCGCGCCACTTGTCGCGATAAGACTTTGCCCCTTCTTCGCCGGCCAATGCTGCACAGAAGCCATTGATATCGTCACCCAGCACCTCATGGATACTCTGACCCTCCGCCGCCGATTCTTCGAGAAGGCCAACCACTCCTGCAAGGATTGGCATGAGATTGCGACCTGTGAAATCCGAATGCATCCAAAGGTTGGCTTTGATTTTATCCCATGCCGCTTGATAATCAGCCGGCAATTTTTTGACTCGGGATTCAAAAGCTTTCATTTCTCGGGTCATATCGCTTCCGGTGATTTTCTCCCAAAGATTCATGCTCATTTCTCCTTTAACTCGTTAAGTTTTGATGATACAAACTCCCACTTTTCCCAGAACCTTTGCAGTTCCTCACGGCCGGCATCGTTAAGCGCGAAAAATTTTCGCGGAGGCCCCATATCGGAGGGTTTTTTGGTTATTTCTACAAGCTTGTTTTTTTCCAATCGGACCAAGATCGTGTACACCGTTCCCTCTACAACGTCCGGAAAGCCGAGAGCGTTCAACTGCCGTGTGATTTCGTAACCGTAGGTTTCGTTGCGGCTAATAATTTCTAGTACGCAGCCCTCAAGCACGCCTTTGAGCATTTCTGTTAAGTTTTCCAACACAACCACCACCTTGCTATTCTGTATAACCGATATTCAGTATTACTTACTACCACTACATAGTAACACGTATTAGTGGAGCGCACAATAGGTTTTGTAAAAAAAATGAAATTAAACCGATTGTAGAACTAAAAAGAGGGAAACCTGCTCAGATTGCAGATTTCCCTCGTATGTTTCTGTACCTCTAATTGCCTGGCAGCTGGATGCAATGCCAGCCGCTTACATCGCATTGGCCATATGCATTGTCACCCACAGCTACCAACGTACCGTCGGATTTAAGACCGAGAGTATGAGCGCAGCCTGCAGCTATCGCCACGATATCGTGCCAATCACTTACATTGCACTGGCCATATTCATTCAAACCTACTGCTTCTATCGTTCCGTCCGATTTAAGGCCAATGGTATGATAACTCCCCGCCGCTATACCAACAATACTGCGCCAATGGCTGACTTCGCCTTGACCATGCTTATTCAATCCTGCCGCTACCACCGTGCCGTCCGATTTAAGCCCAACCGTATGAAGGTACCCTGCCGACACCTCCACTATGGTTCGCCAGCCGTCAACATGGCATTGACCATATCGATTATTACCGGAAGCTATCACCGTCCCGTCCGATTGAAGACCGGCGGTATGCCAGTCGCCTGCCGTCACCGCTACCATATCGCGCCAACTGCTGACATTGCATTCATCTGCATTATTGCGGCCCACGGCAACCACCGTCCCATCCGCTTGAAGACCGACAGTATGACACCAACCTGCCGCCACCGATATCATATCCCGCCAGCTGTCTACGTTACATTGTCCATGCTTGTTCCACCCTACAGCCTTCACTGTTCCGTCGGATTTAAGACCGATAGTATGAGCATTGCCTGTGTTTGCAGCCATATGGACATTCCCTGCGGTTATAGCTATCATATCGCACCAGTCGGTGACATCGCATTGGCCATATTTATTATCCCCCGAAGCAATCACCGTTCCGTCCGATTTAAGTCCAACAGTATGACGACGGCCCGCCGCTATAGTATATTTGGGCCACCGTTTCAGTTGCGAAGCCGCAACTTTGGACGAAAAGTAGTCCATGCCTTACCTCCTTGTAAACCACTTAATAATTCGAGTCGCTCTTCTATATTATAATTGAGCTTGCTTTGCACTCTTCTGTTTATTAGGCCAAAACATTACCGGTATAAGCAACAAGGAGATAACGCTCCCGGCAAAGGAAAGCGTGGCATAGCTCGAATGAGCAACTACCAAACCCGATAGTGCTCCTCCCGATGCTCCGGCGAGAGCGATGAGAACGTCGACAGATCCTTGTACTTTTGCTCGGTTGGTTGGAGTAGTTGAATCCACGATTAAAGCGGTACCGCTGATTAAACCAAAATTCCAACCCAATCCCAATAGAGACAGAGCTAAAATCAATTGGACCATCGAATCTGCCGAAGCCAGCGCAGCCACAATTCCTGCCAGGAGCAACGTAACTCCTGAAGCGATCGCCATCGCGGTGCGCCCTATTTTATCTACAAGGACACCGGTAATCAGAGATGGAAGATACATCGCTCCGATATGAAAACCAATAACAAGCCCAACTTCGCTTAATCCATGTCCGTGGTGCTTCATATGTACAGGTGTCATTGTCATGATGGCTACCATCACAATTTGCGTTAATATCATGACTGTTGCCCCAATCAAGACTCCCCGTTTTCCCGACTCCATATCCACCGCTTCATTGGCTGAGGAATCAAATCGATCTCTTGCTCTCTGTTCCGCAATTGCATTTGCTATCAACAAAGGATCGGGGCGTAGAAAAACAAGTAGGACCATTCCCGAGAGCGCATATGCCGCTGCAGCCAATAAAAAAGGACCTGCCAAACTTGGCACTCCGATCGATAGCGCAAATTTTCCTGTGACATTCACTAAATTGGGACCTGCCACTGCACCGAATGTCGTGAACATCATAGCCATACTGGCCGCTGTTGCCCGCTGTTTGGCATTGGCCAAGTCCGTACCTGCATAACGAGCCTGTAAATTCGTTGCCGAGCCGGCTCCATAAATGAGTAGTGATATTAACAGCAGCGTAATACTGCCAGTTATTGCTGCTATTACGACTCCAATTGCGCCTAAAGCTCCGGCCAGAAATCCCAGCCCCAATCCAAAGCTGCGTCCAAAACGTTGAGAAAGCCGCCCAACCAGCAATGCTGCCCCTGCCGAACCTAAAGTAAACAAGGCAGTTGGAATACCTGTGAAGTTATCGGTTCCGAGCATATCCTGAGCCAATAGAGCACCTACGGTGATACCGGCCGCATGTCCGGCGCCTCCGAAAATTTGCGAAAGGATGACGGTGAACAAGGTTCTTCGGTATAATTTACGTTGCTTCTCCGGAGAATTCACATAGCTATACAAAGAGTCCGGCAGCTTGTTTGAATCTATTCTTGAAGTCATCTAATCACGACACCCCTCCACGATGGATGAAAACCACAGTTCCAAAAATATAATTAATTTAATGAAGAGATTAAATCCTATGTTCCTGTGTGTCAATGAATATCTGCGGAGGTAGCACCGCTCAGCTCACGCCCTGTCCTAACTAATCGTTATCTGGTTTGGTTCTAATCGTAAAATGAATAAAAGCCACCCGGAACGGGTGACTTCAACTTGACTTGCATACCTACCTTTTCGCTAGTCATTTTTAAAATAAAATCTCTCGCTTGTTCACCTTCATACCGGACAATGACCGCTCAAACATATCAAGAATAAACAGGAATCTTTCGGCTTCACGAAAAACATGGTCGGCTAACAAAGGATGAATAATACTCTTTATTCGGCACTCTTCAATCAAATCACGCGCTGTTTTCTTAAAATCACGCAATGATTTCACGGAAACCCGATTTTCATCAACAAATTGACTGAGAAGCGGATGCGTTTGCGACTGAGGACGCATTGAGCTTAAATCGATAGCCTGATACATTAGAGTGTCGAATTCCTGGCTAAATTCTCTTGCCTGCTCTACCAGTTTTCGTTCAGACGGATCAAGTAAATGACCAATAAATTTGGCGTGATCGGCCATGATTTTCAGGAAAAATACATTTTCATCGATGATGGCATCAGCCAATGGTTCAAGCCTTCCATTATTAAGTTCATCCAGGCGGTTCGTGAAGTACCTTGCTTCCCGGCTAATATGATCTACGAGTAAAGGGAAGTTGTTGCCTCCGGGAAGCTGGCAACGCAAGATCAGCCCAAGTACCTTTCTCTTAAACGCCCAGATCTGTGCTGCCGCATTGTGAACTTCCGAGTTGAATTGTCTGATGGTTTGAGGATCCGTATTCTCTGAATAAGCATGAGCTCTTCGTTCAATGTCTTCAAAGATTGCCTGAAATTGATTGGCCTCATTTATTAATTGAGTGTCTTCACATCTAAAACCCAAGCGAAGAAAGAATGAATGTTCCTTCATAATACGTGACCAAAATCGGATTTCATCTAAAGAGCGAATCACAAAAGGATCTGACAACCCTATCCCTCCCATTCAATTATTGACTCTTATCAGATATTATGGGAATGGCTTGTTCCAATATGATAACCCCTCCATCAGGATCATAAATATCAGGAGTTTGTTGGTCAGTCCCTTTATATTGGTTTAATTAATCTTGGATTGATATAATTAATAATTAAACTCATTAATAATAAATATTTGTTTAAGGAGTAGAGATATGTACAAAAAAATTAATTTCATAATAATCACTTTCATGGCTGCAGCTCTTTTCTCTACAGCTAATAATACGGCCCGCGCCAATGACCCCCTTAAATTATTCGTAAACACTAAAGAAATAGCATTGGATCAGAGACCTGGTATTCAACATGGGCGCACGCTGGTGCCGGTACGATTTATATCTGAGTATTTAGGTAATGAAGTCAAATGGGATTCGAAAAAGAAAGAAGTTACTATTGTTTACTCCAATGAACACACCAACTACTCGGTTTCCTTGCCAATTGGTCAAAAAACGGCAACTAAAACTACCAGCTCTTATTTGCACAACTACACGAAAGAAGACATAGTGCAACTTCAATCCGATGTACCTAGCCAGATTATTAACGGAAGAACGGTTGTCCCCTTAAGATTTGTAGGTGAACTGCTAGGTATTGATGTACGCTGGGATTCCAAAAACAAAGATATCTATGTATCCAGTTTAGGCGTGAATTTCATTCCATCTGATTTTGAGAAAGATGTTTATGATGAGGAATTGCGTAAGGTGAAAGATTTTGGTAAACCTACCGTCACTTATGAGAAATTTCTGGCCTTTGATGCGGATCATTTCAACTCCGCCGATCTTGATTATCTGTTTGCCAGAAAGCCTAGCGTTGACTTGTTCGGAGCCCCCGAAGCTTATCGCGATGGCTTCAATGAAATTGTAATCTCAGGCCCCATTCAACCTAATTATCTAACTATGATGATATATAAGGGTAAGGATCTGCCGAAATTAAGCTACCCTGAAGTTTCTGCCGAAAGCACGACTACTATTAAAGAGGGCATGACCTATGATGAAGTAGTCAACATCTTTGGCGGTCCTGGTGTACTATCTGGGAAAGGCACCCTTCGCGAGGAATACAAATGGAGTTCGTCCTTGGAAAAGGGTGAAGCCTACATTACATTTGTGAAAAAAGACGGGGCTCTATATGTAACTCCTTCCCCATTTAGATCGTATTCATGGGAAAACATATATTAAAGTTATATTAGTGAGAATCAGACTTTCGTTGCTGTTGTCCATACAAACCGGCCAATGCTGCGGCAATCGCCATAAAGATTGCACTGGATGCTACCCCGAATTGCAAGCCGTACAGTTCGACCACCACGCCTCCAATGACAGGTCCGATAATCTGCCCAGTGGCAAAGAAGGCCGTGGCAATGCTCAGACATGCCGCATATGCGTGGTGAGGGACATGCCTGCGAAGAAGCGAAGTCGTCATCAAGGGTGGGGTTAAAAAGGACGCATAAGAACAAGCTGGCATTTCTATTAGAAAATCGGTATTATAAAAAAATGATTTGTAAGATAAGGAGATGGACGAGCACTAATGAAAAAGACACAGGTTATACGATCGCTTATTCTGCTGATTTCCGCTGTATTGATCCTTGGCGGATGCGGCAAAACCAAAGAGACCCCGCAAGAATCGGAATCTGCGCCAGAGTCCGTGAAAGAAACCATGAGCTGGGACAGCCCTCCTGCCATGGAGATCGATACAAACAAATCCTACACAGCGAAATTCACGACAAATAAGGGAGACTTCACCATTGAGCTGTTTGCTAAAGATGCTCCTAAAACCGTGAATAACTTCGTTTTTCTTTCCCGGCAAGGCTTCTATAATGACGTCATCTTCCACCGGATTATCGAGTCCTTCATGATCCAAACCGGTGACCCTGAGGGAAATGGAAGCGGCGGCCCGGGATACAGCTTTGAAGATGAACAAACGGATTATGAATATGAACCTGGCATTGTTGCGATGGCTAACGCAGGGCCGGATACAAACGGCAGTCAATTCTTTATCTGTACGGGTGAAAATAGCGTCGGACTAAACAACACACCGAATTATACCATCTTCGGTAAAGTCACCGATGGTATGGATGTCGTTAAAAATATCGCTGCCACCCCCGTCGAACCAGGCGGCCCTATGGGTGAACTAAGCTCGCCGACTGAAACTGTTCAAATTAAAGAAATTCAGATCACAGAGCAATAAAAACCCAAATAGAACAACTCAATAAAGAGGCCTCGCATTCAGAATAATGCGAGGCCTCTTTATGTTCAGAACCACCTAATATTACTCAGCATAAAATTTAAGAACACAAATTTAATGAAGAAGGGAAGTTTGGAATGGAAATACCAGTTACAGGTTTTATCGTTCACTCCGAAGGTCCGGATTCGTCCCACTCTCATAAACTTTATATAACCTCCTGGGATGGCCGCCCCACTACGCATACGCATCATTTTTCTGGAAACACATCCTTTGATGTAGGACACAATCATCATTATGCCGGCATGACTGAACCCGCTCCATCAGGTGTCCAGCACGTGCACAATTACCGAACCGAAACGTCCTTTAACGATGGTCATACTCACACCATCATCGGAACGACAGGTCCGGCTATTCCCTTACAGTCAGGTGGTCATTATCATTACTTCCAAGGGTACACCACTATAAATGGAAGAACACCACACAGACATATGTATAATGGAACTACAGGTAATGAAGTGAATTAGGTAACTATAAGAAAGGCTCTTCCACTGTATTGCCGGAAGAGCCTTTCTATGATGTCTCTCTCTAAATACGGTTTGAATAATTTCAGGATCATCAACCATAATAAGACTGCCTAATTTATTCCAACCGTACAAAGGAGAAGAACAGTTTGAAAAATAAACAATTAGTGACGTTGATGTTAGCCGTGGCGCTTGTTTTTAGTGTGACGCCATTGGCAGTATTTGCACAAGCAAACAAGGCTGATAAAAAGGATACGGTTTGCCTGAGTCCCAAAATGGTGAAGCTCAGAAGCGACATGCAGAAGGTTTGGATTGACCATACGATTTGGACAAGAAGCTATATTGTCAGCGCCATCTCTGATCGTGCGGATCAGAAGGATGTGTTGGACCGGCTTCTGCGGAACCAGCAGGACATCGGCAATGTGTTCAAGCCTTATTATGGGGAAGCCTTCGGCAATAAGCTGGCCGATCTCCTGAGAGAACATATTCTGATTGCAGGCAAAATTGTTGCGGCTGCCAAGGCGGGCAATCAAGAGGAAGTTAAAAAGTTAGAGGTCGATTGGCATAAAAACGCGGATGAAATCGCCAAATTTCTAAGCGCAGCGAATCCGAACTGGCAGTTTAAAGAGCTGCAAGACATGCTGTACACGCACCTTCAGCTAATTACTGATATCGTCCTCAGCTGCCTCAAGGGAGATTGGAAGGCGGACATTGCAGCTACCGACAAAAATGAGATTCATATGATCCATTTTGCAGATATTTTGACAGAAGGCATTGTGAAACAGTTTCCCGATAAATTTTAGGAAACAACTTCTACCGTAATGATATACGCCAAAGCCTCGATCTGTTTGGATCGAGGCTTTGATAATATTATGTGTTTCTATGCTGCTTTGCGGGGACTATTCTAATACTCTTTTTTAATTACAAAGAACGAGCCCCGGATGGTTCCGGCCAATTTGGACTTCTGTCTGGCAAACTTAAACTTCCCTTCTAATTCCTGCGGTACCTCCATCCCCTCGGAAAGTTTAAAACCGACGGCCCGCTTCTTAGGGTCATCCACCGTATACATGACATTGAGCCCAAGCCCATCTTCATAAAAAACGTAGGAAAATTGAATGTTTTCCACTTGAAATTGCGACGTTTCCAAAGGTTTGGCCGCAAATTCAATACCACGCTCTTCATTCAATATCCGGTTCACATAATCCAGAGTCTCCTGGCTTTCCTCAGCCGGTACAACCGTAAATTCATGACTGTATTTGTTCATAAAGTAACGGGCTTCATTCGCTCGCATACCAGCAAGTGCCTCCGCTACAGGCGAAGATTCCAAACCTGCCGTGGACACATTTTTAAAATCAACGATATGTGGCATGTTCATTGCTCCTTTGGTTTCTTTTATTTCCCAACGACTGGAATCCATACCTCACCGATTACGCGGCCGTTTTCCTGCCCAATCTCCACCGTCGCATTCGGCCCGCCGACATAGGCGAAATCCGTCACTTCAGGCAAGACTTGACCAAAGGCAATCCCGGTAAGTGTGTTGCTTAACTCTTCAGCCGAATTCCCCTCCCCTTTTACAACCAGATAATCCCCTTTTGGAAACTGAATTACCCGGGTTGCCTCCGGTAACGTTGCATCTGTCATTACGCCGGCATAATACATCATCTTGTTATTCACGGCTTCGTTCACGGCAAAGATATAGTCGTTAGATGCTACACTCTTTAAAGTGTCGAGCCTTCCGTCTTGTTTCACGGTCTCCCAAAACTCCGCCTTTTCCTTGTTAATTCCGGCATAGTCGGTGTAATGGCTTTGAAGCTCCGTACCGATTCCCAAAACGATAAAGCTTTCTTTTTTCTCAAGGTTATAGTTCGCCATATTCAATCCCATCCTCTTATTATTTTTTCAAATGATTTGTGTTTCCACTTGATAGGTTTATAATAACTTTAAATCATGTCAAAAAATGATACTGTTTAGAGGTGCCCCATGAAAAAAGTTGAACGGATTAATATCATTATGCGATATATCAACAACCGCGCCCATTTTACCATTTCGGAAATTATGCGTGAATTTAACATTTCCCGCTCGACAGCGATTCGGGATATCCGGGAAATTGAAGCCATGGGGATGCCGCTTGTCGCTGAAGTCGGAAGAGATGGAGGTTATTTTGTCATGAATAACTCTGTTCTCCCTACGGTCCGTTTCACCGATAATGAGATTAAAGCTCTATTCATCGCCTTTATGGCCACAAGAAACCAGCAACTTCCTTATCTAAAGAGTCGCCAGTCTCTGGCGGAGAAATTACTGGGCCTCATTTCGGAAAACCAGCAGGATGACCTTGTTTTATTAAATCAGATATTGCTATTTGAAGGGACCAACCCCCATAACCCCGACCTGCTTGATCTTTCGGACCTGCCCCATCCGATCTTAGAAAGGCTCATCCAAATCCTGCTTTCGGACAGCTATTTACTCATCACCGTTAAAGAAGGAAAGGAAATGAAGACTTACCCTATCTATCTTTTGCACCTTTACCGTGAAAAAAGCTTCTGGCAAATTGAAGGTTATGATCTGGAGGAAGAGAAGAGGCGGATTATTTCCGTCGATAATCTCACCCAAATAGAACGATACCCTGCGAAAAAGAGAGTCAGTAAGAAAAAGATTCTGGAACAGCTAAGCAGCCAGGAAGAAATCATCAACCTTGTCCTTGAACTTGGTCCTAAGGCAATTGCCCAGTTCAAAAAGTATCATCCCTTACATCTATCTATTTCCTACACGAATCCATATCAAACCACTGCAAACCTGAAGACTTTTGTCCATGTCGATAATGCCGAAGAATTGGCCGAAATATCAAATTGGCTGCTCTTCCTGGGGGAGGATATTCAGGTCAAGGAGATGCCGGAAGAAGTCTTGGACCAAATACAGGGACGGATAATATTATTTCCCCTTACTTAATCCAAGTTTGAAGAAGGATACGTCGATCGTAATTCATTGTAAAATTTCAATGTACCCCTCCGTTCCATGCACGCGAATCCTTTGTCCGTCTTTGATCAGTGTGGTCGCGTTCTCCACTCCGACAACGGCGGGAATGCCATATTCACGTGCGATAACGGCTCCATGGGTCATCAGGCCGCCCACCTCGGTGACCAGACCTTTTATGGATACAAACAGTGGAGTCCAGCTAGGATCTGTAAAGGGGGTGACCAAGATATCTCCGTCTTCCAGATCGGCCTCTTCCATGTTTATGATGACGCACGCTCGACCCTCAATGACTCCGGAAGAAACAGCCAGACCTGCAATGGCTTCGGCGGGTAATGATCTCTTTTGTACTTGCCGGATATAATTTCGCCATCGGACGTGATAACGCGTGGGGGAGTCAGTTTTTCATATAGTTTGTACTCGTCTTTTCGTTTGCCGATTATCTTGTAATCCAGTTTATTGGTGCGTACGACCTCATGAAGCTCCTCAAAAGTCAGGTAGTAGATATCTTCCTTTTCCTGAATAACGCCAGCCTGCAGTAGTCGCTCGGCTTCTTGAAGTAAAGCACCCTTATAAACGAAATAGCGGCTGACATAGCCGTATTTGGGATACTCCCTGTAACCGATGAAATTCCGGATTCGATCGATCATTACTTTAGTCTCTTCTGCCTTTTGTTCGCCATCCGGCAACAACTTCAATCGATCCAATAACTCTTGTTCTTTTGCCAATGCTTCCTGCCGCCCTTGTTCAAATTTTCGGCTGCTGGCATTAGGTTCAAAGTTTTTGATGTTGCCAAGGATCAACGGGACAAGCGTGATTGGCCTTTCGCTCCATCGGGTTCTCGTAATATCGATTTCTCCGGTGCACCGCATTCCATATTTGCCTAGAAAATCATGGAACGCATCACGAGTCTCCTGTCCGCCCTTAAACTTCAACAGCCCATCCAAAAAATCATCTTCTTTTGCATGCTGCAAATAATCAATGATTTCCGGATACGGGCGAATCACATCCGCGACATCTAACAACGCCAAGCCCATTTCCGAAGTAATATTGTTCGGTACGGATTGAGAAATTGGATCTGCCGCATTCTTTTCACCGAGCCATTGGAACATGTTTTCATTGATCCATGACGAAGCCTCCATCCCAGACATAATCACAGCGGAACTTTGCGGATCAAATAAAATCTTCTTCAATTGCTCCACGATATCTTCCAGAATAAAATCAAACAAATCCGATCCCGATTTGACTTGAATGTTATGTTTTAACTCTTCAATCGAGGCTTGACTACGCTTAATCAAATCAGATACGATCGCCGGATTACTCTCGATTTGCGCCATCAACTCTGTATTATTCCTCCGCGGAACCGGTGCGGTTTGATCATCAGGCACCAATTTTATGAAATCCCGCTCTAATATAGTCATGAGGGCTCCACGGATAAGCGGATCGGATTGTCCGAGGGTATTTACTAAAGTTTCTCGTCCGACAGGTGAAGCCAGCATAGATGTAATGTCAACAAATAACCTGCCACCGGCTGTACGCATAGGCGCGTTAGTAATTAACTGGTAAAAGGATAATCCTAGTGGTTTCATGGGATCCGTCATCATCTGTTGATGAGCGACGGATATATAGACGTGATTGTCTTGATCATTACTTTGAGGGATGGGATATAGGGTTGTGATCGGGCGGCTCTGAACCATATAAAAAGTGCCATCGGCCAAACACCATTCAATATCTTGCGGCTGGCCGAAATAGTCTTCGACTTGCCTTCCGATGCTTGCCAGTCTTAAAATTTGCTCATCCGTAACAGCTTGCTTCTTTTGCAGATCAGGATCGATCTGCCTGGTTTCTGTTCCCCCTTCCTTCCGTCCAAAGATCGCCAATGTTTTGGTTGCGATTCGCTTCTCGACGATTTCACCTTCCCGTACTTTATAACCATCAGCGGATACCAAACCGGACACCAGCGCTTCCCCAAGCCCAAATCCGGCATCGATGGATAGCAGCTTCCGGTTTCCGCTCATCGGATCCGCGGTAAATATAATCCCCGAAGCCTGTGGGAAAACCATTCTTTGAACGATAACGGATAAATAAACATGTCTGTGGTCGAATCCGTTATGGATACGATAGATGACCGCGCGATCCGTAAATAGGGATGCCCAGCATTTGCTAATATGCCGTAAGACGTCATCGACGCCGATGATATTTAAATAGGTGTCTTGTTGACCTGCAAAGGAAGCATGCGGCAAATCTTCGGCAGTCGCACTGGAACGCACCGCATAAGCCTGTTCTTCATCAGTCCGGGTGAGATAATCAGTAACCGCTTCGACAACCTCGGAAGGAATTTCGGACTCCGTTATAGTCTGACGAATCTTTCCGCTGATTTCGCCGATTTGTTCCCGGTCTTCCGCTTTTAGCATGGTTAGTTGATCCAGCAAAGCATGATATGATTCGTTGTGTTCGATGGCTTTTTGAAACCCTGTAGTTGTCACACAAAACCCTTCGGGAACATGTATTCCTTCCATTTTTGATAATTCCCCTAAATTCAGCCCTTTTCCGCCAACAAGCCATAGCTGCTCCTTTCCTATTTCCTCAAAACCGAGAACCAATGAACTCATTCCACATCTCTCCTAACCAGTCATTTTGAAAAAAACATTTGACAAGAGTTTAGCGACATGATAAAGTTAAAGTATAAGATGAGATAATTATGTCTACATAATAAAGACAGTCGTGATCTGATTATAGCATCATGTCTGTTCATAGGCAATATAAAAGAACCTGATAATAATATCCAGGTTCTTTTTTTATTTCTGTCTACTTTTGTACCGTAGATAACGAAACAAGAACCGGACCGGCAAAATCCGATGCTTCCTCACCCTTTGGATTGCGGAGACGAAACAGGTAAGCGTCTCCCGATTCAGACTTCCACACCATGTAATCCCTAATCCCTTCCCCACTCGACACTTGAAGATAGACCTCGGCGTAACCCAATGGATGTTCAACAAGCTCGCCGCTATAATCGGATACTTCCCCGAACGCTTCCAATTCTTCATTTCCTGCTGTTTTAAGCTGCGTCAGATCATAATCCGCCGGAAGCGGTTCGATCTCGACATTGTATTCCGGATTGCTGGTAAGAAACAGACGTCCTTCGGAAGCGTCAAAATCAAACTTTTCGAATACGTATAAAGAAAAACCGTCCCCTTGTTGCAAGGCAGCCGTAAGCGGCTGATCCCCCTCACCCGTCATCAAATCAAAACTTTCGGTCTGTGGCCGCGTCGGCTCGGGAGCTTTGTTGTTCTCCGGCTCCGGAGTCGTGACCGTTTCATTAGCCGGTGTTACAGTTTCAGAACCGGCGGAAGGCTCGGTTGCTTCTGAGCAAGCGGTAAACGATAGAACCATAACTAAAATCGGGATTGTTATAAATGATACATATTTTCTATTCATATTTGGTCACACCTTTCTGTCGGCAATTCGATACACAAATTAATACTAGTGTTACCAGTTTATTACCCTTATGAAAAACTTAAGAACAATCATCATTATTAGGCCGTATTGCAATGAAGCGATGTCTGTTCTATGCCGAGTTCCATCGGTATATGAACTGGGAGATGCGCCGAGCTGCCGAATCCCCCTACATTCTCAGTAAATGCCCGACTGTGGTACAATGTTTTCAAAATACTTCCAGAAAGAAAAACACGATGACGGTATGAGGCGGAAATTATAGGAGGAACAACGTGATAAAATCAGAAATCGGTTATCGACGATTACAGAATCAGCGAATTGCTGGCGACAAGTGCGAGAAGCCGGATGATGTAGTACGCTATCTCGGCGCTATACAGGCTCAGGATTATCATCAAATGCTTTGGGCGATCGGCTGTCGAATGCAGCATGGAGTGGCCGCGGATATTGAGCGAAGTATTGAAGACCGCAATATTGTGCTGACCTGGCCGATGCGCGGAACGATTCACGCAGTACCTCCGGAATCCATAAGAGGGATGCTCCAGTTATTGACTCCGCGCATACTGGCAAGCGACAAGCGCAGGCTCAAAGAGTTGGAATTGACACCGGAAATTATCGAGCAAAGCAAGGAAATCCTGATCCATGCTTTGAAAGGGAATAAAAGAATCTCGCGTCCGGTCCTGATGGAACTGTTTGAGGAAGCGGGTATTCGTACGACGGGTCAACGGGGTTATCATCTGCTTTGGCATTCGGCGCAAATCGGTTTGATTTGTATGGGGCCGCGGGAAGGCAAGCAGCAGACATTCGTCCTTCTTGATGAATGGGTGCCGCCGGGAGATGACATTTCGCGGGAGGAAGTTTTGTCGCAGCTCACCAAACGATATTATATCTCGCATGGTCCCGCGAGCGTTCATGACTTCGCCTGGTGGACTGGATTAACACTAAGAGATGCCCGCAAGGGATTAGAATTGGCTGGGAATCAGTTCGAACCCGCGAAGATCGACGACCGGGAGCTTTGGTATCATTCGTCACTGTCAGCCGGCAACAAAGAGATCACCCCTGGTGTCTATCTGCTTCCGGGTTTTGATGAATACGTGCTCGGCTATAAGGACCGTTCCGATGTATTACGTGCAGAGTACGCAAAGTACATCATTCCCGGTGGGAACGGCGTATTCATGCCAACCATCGTCATCGATGGACAAGTTGCCGGCATATGGAAGCGCAAGATCAAAGCCAAAGGGCTGGACATCGTGCTGGAGTTATTTTCTGCACATGATGACCGCGAGAACGACCTGATGGCCGCCGCCTCAAAGTATGTTGAATTCATGGAACTTCCTCTGCTCTCTGTAGATATACAAGTTAAAATTCACTGATATCCTCCCTCCTTATGAATAAGTTATTATCGATTTCAGGAATTAGGAACCCAATTGCAGATGATACTGGACTTTAGTCGAGCTCTGATACCTGCCGCAGTCCGGTCCGGATCCTGGAGACCTTCGATACAATATAGCTAAGACTGCTGGAGGAGCGATTATTGATGAATTACGAACATAAAGTACGGAAAGAAGTTGCCGACTGGGAACAAAAAATGTTCAAATCTCCAGGATGGCTGGAAAAAACTTCGAAAACAATCAGCAACCAAATCAATCACTTAATTCCTGCCAAGGTGAACAACATCATTACGACCACCATACGATCGATTGTGCGCACGGCGCTATTCGGTGCGGAATATACGCCAAGCCGTCCAGTACACCGTACACTGAATTTGGAGACTTCCGATCAAGATGCGAAAGAGTTGTTTGCGCTGTATCAAAAAATCGCGGTCGCCGAAGGCGCAGGTACCGGTGCTGGCGGTATTATATTTAGCATGGTAGATTTCCCGGCTCTCATTGCGATCAAGATGAAATTTATGTTTGAGCTGGCGCATGTTTATGGTTATGACACCAATCATTTTTCCGAGCGGGTTTTCATTTTAAAGGTATTTCAAATGACATACTCAGGGCCGGAGAATCGAGCCAAGCTGCTCAGTTCCCTCAAGCATTGGCATATCGAGAAGGAACAATGGCTCTCCGACACTGAATACTATCGGGAAATGGATTGGGAGACTTTTCAGATCGAGTATCGTGACGCTTTGGACTTCCGGAAAATGCTGCAGATGATGCCCGGAATCGGCGCTTTCGCTGGCGCCTGGGCAAACTACACGATTCTTGAGGAGCTCCGTGAATACGCCATGAACGCTTATCGCCTACGCAGATTGCATGATGATTTCGAGGTAATGAGTTAAATTGAAATAACAAAGGCCGCCTCTTCACCAGAGACGGCTTGTTGTCATGTAACTATGAGAAGCTAACCATTTCATCGGCCGAGGGCCCATAGAAACCGGGTATCGGAATATCGAGAAGCCTCAGATAAACCCCGAGCTGTGCCCGGTGGTGGACCATGTGGCTTATTCCGAAGGAGCGAAGCGCATTCGCCCGCGGTTGACTCAGGATGACGTAATCGCCATTCCGCAGCGTCCATTTCTCGCTGAGTGTGATCTCGTCGCTTTCACCAAGCAGCTGTTGAAGCTTCACGACATTTGCGTCGAATTCCGCCAACAGATCTTCCCGTCTCGTCAATGCTTCCCGTTTCTGCGGCAGGGTCGAAAGATCTAATTCCGAGCTATCAAAAATTGCCACTTGCCAGTTCAACAGATTGACCAGATGGGTGGCCAGTCCGCTCAAAGCCATCGATTTCGGATGCGGCTTCCACGACATATGATCTTCGGGCAGAACCTCCAGGATGCGGCGCGTATTGGCCAGTTCATGCATGAAGTCTCCGAGTATCAGTTGTTTCCCCATAAATTACCTCTCCTCCCTTTTATGGTTAGCATACTATAAGCCTGGCCCAGTGAAAAGACTTGCCTACAACAGACTTCCTCAATAAGAGCAATATTTTACAACCTACGCAATACTTTATGATTGCCGCCATCATCGCGGTCTTTTAAGATAGAGCCAGAACCTACTTTAAGACGAAGGATGGGATGTATGACATGAATCATCATCTGTTTGCAACACACCCTCCAATGGGTTGGAATAGCTGGGATTGCTACGGTGCTGCCGTGCGTGAAGAAGAAATTAGAGGGAATGCTGAATATATGGCCAAACACCTCAAGGATTATGGATGGGATTACATAGTAGTAGATATCCAATGGTATGAACCGGGAGCAATATCCTCTCAATATCGCCCCTTCGTTCCTTTAGAAATGGATTCCTATTCCCGGTTAATGCCCGCCGTTAATCGGTTCCCCTCTGCTGCGGACGGCAAGGGATTCAAGCCTCTTGCGGATTACGTCCACAGTCTGGGCCTGAAATTCGGTATCCACATCATGCGAGGCATTCCCCGCCAGGCCGTTCATGCAGCTACGCCGATACTTGGTACTTCGGTCACGGCCCGGGACATTGCGCATCCGAATTCCATCTGTCCATGGAACACCGACATGTACGGGGTAGATGCGTCCAAGGAAGGTGCTCAAGCTTACTACAACTCCTTGTTCGAATTGTATGCTTCCTGGGGTGTTGATTTTGTGAAGGTAGATGATATAGCGGCATCTCGCCTATATCAGATTCATGTTCCTGAAATCGAAATGATCCGAAAAGCGATAGACCGCTGCGGAAGAGACATGGTCCTCAGTCTGTCACCTGGACCCGCACCGCTTGAACATGCGGAGGAATTGAAGGCCAACGCCAATATGTGGCGTATGACGGACGATTTCTGGGATCTTTGGCCTTTATTGCATGGTATGTTTGAGCGCTGCTACAAATGGGCCGAACATGTGGCACCCGGTCAATGGCCGGACTGCGATATGCTACCCCTCGGACATTTGGGTATCCGTTCCGTTGACGGAGGAGGCAGCGATCGTTGGACACGTTTCACAAAGGACGAGCAACTGACGATGATGACCTTATGGTCGATCTTCCGTTCCCCCCTCATGTTTGGCGGAGAAATGCGGGACAACGATGAATGGACGCTTTCTCTACTGACCAACCGTGACGTGCTGCATCTGCATAGAAACGGTTCCGGTGCTCATCAAGTATCACGGGAGACGGATAAGATCGTATGGAAGGCACAAGATGATAACGGAGCCGTTTATGCAGCTCTATTTAATGCGGGTGACGAGGAGGCCATCGTATCCGTTTCCATGGAGCAGCTTGGATTGACTCCTAGCCCTAGGGGAAAAGAACTCTGGACTGGCGAGGTTATAACTTTAACAGACGGGCAACTTTCCGCGAAGCTGCCTCCTCACGGCGCTGCCTTGTATAGACTTGAACCCTAATTTGAAATATTCTGTTTAAAGAAGATGTACTAAACCACTTAAGGAGGAGATCCAATTATGAGCAAACCCAAATCCAATACTCCAGACTATTCCACCATCGGATTCCGGTTCTCTGAAGCTTCTTCCATGGGTTTATACGAATTATTTGCCGTAGGCAGGGATTTGATATCCTCCCCCTCTTACCGATGGGAAGGCCAACAGCGGTCCGATGGACCGCTGTTTCTTTTCCAATATACAATATCCGGGAACGGGCGCCTTCGAATCGGCAGCAAGGAGCATCTTCTTTCAGCGGAAACCGCGTTTCTGGTAGAAATCCCGGGTGACCATTGTTATTACTTTGCGGAGAAGGATGAGCCATGGGAATTCATCTTTCTGCTGTTCCGTCCTAACGGCTTATCGGACCACTGGAATGCCATCAAGAGCCGATGCGGCACTATTGTCGCCATCCCGCGGGAGCATTCTGTCATCCGGACACTGGAACTGATCTACCTGGATGCCAGGGACGGACAACTCCCCGATGCTTTCCGGGCTTCCTCCTCCGTATATCGTTTTATGATGGAGTTAAGGCGCTTTGCCGACGAATTAGACGGAACCGGGACTCAGCCGGAAGCGATTCGTAAGGCCTTGGATTGGATGGAAAAGCACTACGCATCCGTATCCGGAATAGAAGCCATCGCGGAGGCTTCGGGATTGTCCAAGTTCCATTTCATCCGCCGGTTTACCTCTACGGTAGGAATAACCCCTCTTCAATACCTGACAAAAGTCCGCATCGGTCATGCGATCCGTCTGCTGCGCGAAACCGACCATAGCATAGAGGACATTGCATGTAATGTCGGTTTTTCCGGGGGCAGTTATTTTATTAAAGTTTTCCATGGTATTGTAGGGTGTTCCCCGGGAGAGTTCAGGAAAGAAAAAAGTCACTTGGCCTTTCACAGGCTTTTCTTCGATTGATTTGCGAGATGATTATGCCAAGTATTTCCCCGTAATCGACTGTTCCGCATGGATGATCTGCGAAGGGGTGCCTTCGAATACCACCTGCCCCCCTTTGCTTCCCCCGTCCGGCCCCATATCGATAATCCAATCCGCTTGGCAGATCACATCCAGGTTATGCTCAATTACGATGACCGTATTGCCTGCATCCACGAGACGGTTCATGATCTCCAGAAGGTGGCCGATATCCGACATATGCAGGCCGGTGGTCGGCTCGTCCATCACATAAATGCTGCCCTTCTTATGCAGCTCGCTGGCCAGCTTGATGCGTTGGCATTCCCCTCCCGATAACGTGCTGAGCGGCTGTCCAAGCGTAATATAGTTCAACCCCACATCACTCATGGCTTGGAGTTTACGCACAACCTCTTTGAGCTGGAAAAATTCCAACGCCTGCTCCACCGTCATCTCCAGTACTTCCGCAATGGACTTGCCGTTCAACTTGTACTCGAGCACCTCTTCCTTGAATCGTCTGCCTCCGCATACTTCACATGGCAGCTTCACGCTGTCGAGGAACGCAAGGTCCGTATATACGACGCCAAGCCCTTGGCAATTCTCGCAAGCCCCCTTGGAGTTGAAGCTGAACAAGCCTTGATTCACCTTGTTTGCGGCAGCAAACGCCTTACGTACGTCATCCATAATCCCTGTGTAGGTCGCAGGATTCGAACGTGTTGATACGCCCACTGCCGACTGATCGATGACGATCGCATCCGGATGGCTGCCGAGAAATACTTCGTTAATCAGCGTGCTCTTGCCTGAGCCGGCGACACCCGTCACGACGGTCAATACGCCGGTTGGAATATCTACACTCACATTCTGTAAATTGTGTAATGTGGCATCCTTGATGGACAGCTTGCCGGACGGCTGCCTGCAGTCTTCTTTCAACTGGATCGGCCGCTTCATATAGTTGCCTGTCAGCGTACCCGAATCCAGTAAGTCTTCGTAGCTTCCTTCAAACACAATAGTACCGCCGCGGCTGCCGGCGAGAGGCCCGACATCGACGATATGGTCCGCCACTTTGATTACATCCGGATCATGCTCGACGACAATTACGGTATTACCCTTGTCACGCAGCTTTTGCAGCAATTCATTTAACCGGTGCACATCGCGGGGATGCAATCCGACACTGGGTTCATCAAAGATGTAAGTGACATCCACCAGACTGCCGCTCAGGTGCTTCACCATCTTGACGCGCTGTGACTCGCCGCCGGACAAGGTGTCCGTCTCCCGGTCCAGCGTCAGGTAGTCGAGCCCGATATCGACCAAATGTTGCAGCCGTTCCCCCAGGGACTTAACGATTGGCGCAGCGACAGCGTCGTCAATCTCCCGAATGACGCGAAGCAGCTCGCCGATCTCCATGGACGCCATCTCCGCAATGTTCCGCCCATGGATTCTGCTGCTCAGCGCGGCCTGACTGAGTCTCGCGCCGCGGCAGCCCGAACAAGGTCCTTCGGAAATGTACGGTGCAACCGTTTTTTGCGTTCGCTCCGACTTCGCTTTTAAATCTTGCTTGATATATTTATTGGTGAATTTCTCAATAACGCCTTCTACCGTAATATTCGTGGCCTTACCGGCAAAATCCATCTTAACTTTTCTGGCTTTGGAGTATAACAGGTGATCCAATTCTTCATCCGTATAATCGCTGAGCTTCTTGTCGAGATCGAAGTCTCCCGACTGCACGATCATGTTCCACTCCCATCCGCTTACGGAATAGTCCGGCAGCATTAGAGCCCCATCATTCAGCGACTTGGACATGTCAACGGCCTTGCTCATATCAACGCCTAATTTGCGGCCGATTCCGTTACATTCGGGACACATGCCTTGAGGATCGTTAAATGAGAACATGTGCGCTTGTCCGACATAAGGTTTACCCACTCGGGAAAAGAGAAGCCGGAGAATAGGAGAAATATCGGTAATGGTGCCCATTGTGGAATGAGAGCCGCCGCCCAGGCGCTTCTGATCCACGATCACAGCCATGCTCAGGTTTTCGATCGCATCCGTATCCGGCTGCGGAACCCGAGGCAGGAATGTACGCACGAACATGCTGAAATTCTCATTCAGGAGTCGCGTTGATTCCGCGGCGATCGTATCGAATACGATCGAAGACTTGCCGGATCCTGATACTCCCGTAAAAATCGTGATTTTCCGTTTAGGAACTCGCAAGGATACATTCTTGAGATTGTTCTCCCGGGCACCCGAGATTACGATATACTCCTGATTGGATTGGCTCATGCTAACATCCTTCCGATTGGTTATTAACTACTTTACTTAACTACACCAATCCATAATATACCATAAATTTTATCCTTTTAGGTGCACTCGAATCAGAATATCCTGGTCATGATTTCCGAAACCGGCCCCATAAATACTCAAACCGCCTATATTGACGGCCTGCTCATCCACTGCGAAACGAAGCGTCCAGAACGGTTCCGATAACTTGATATCCGCTACAGTCACATCCGACATCCGTTCCCCATCTATAAAGGTTCCTGAAGCATCAATGCGGATCGTCTTCAATAACCCGTATTGATTTACATTTCTGTGCCACCACTTCGGCGTATATTTGCCGCGCGCCGCCCTTCCGAAGTCTGCCGGGCTTGTCCATGTTCCTAGGGATATGCCGTTAAACTCGAACCGAATATCCGAAGGCCAGTGATCTCTCAAGCCGGGCGCTTCCGAAGCAATTTCCATCGAGATTTCAATAGCGTCAGCGACTTCGTCAGGAAGCAAATAATTGGGCGTTTTGTACTCAACATAGCCTCTTCCGAACCACAGGATCGAAGCGTGAACCCGCTCAGGATCCAGAAAATAGCGCGGATCGTCCCAAACGCCGATTTCCTTCTCAAGCGTGCCTAGCCCGCAGGTAGGATGAACTTCAAAGGCGGTATAATGACCGACTGAAATGCTCTGTTCCCTGATCTTTGCGTTTCGGCCGGCAGTGGGCAGCTCGATTTCAATCGTTTTTTGCTTTAGAAAACACAATTTGTGCGTGCCTCCGTTTTGGCGAACCCTGCGGCTGCCAATGAGACCGGCGTCTTCGAGTTTTCGGATGTGCATGGTAACAATGGATGGGCTTAGCTCCAACTTTCCCGCAATCTCTTTCACATTCATTTCCCTATCGGCAATGAGGTTCATAATTTTCCATCGGACTTCGCTTGCCAGCGCCTCATATAAGGCCATGAATTGGGGGTCTCCGTTCGCTTTTATCATATTGACCATCAAACTCCTTAACGCGCATGCACATATTGAAATCACATATATATTAATTTAACTGATTTAATATAGAGCATCAACACTGGATTATTGAAATAATCAACCCGTTGGTGTTTAATTTTCTTATCTCACATGCAAACTGAATTCATATATATGTAATTTTAAAGAAGAGGTGTACAAATGAAGTACAATAACCCTGTCATTAAAGGCTTTTACCCTGACCCAAGTGTTTGCAAAGTAAACGATACCTATTATCTGGTTTGCAGTACTTTTCAGTATTTCCCCGGCGTACCGATTTTTGAAAGTAAAGACCTGTTGAACTGGACTCAAATCGGGCATTGCTTGACTCGAAAAAGCCAGATTCAGCTTGAGACGGTGGGCAGTTCCGGTGGCGTGTTTGCTCCTACCATCCGTTACAATAACGGTCGTTTCTACATGACGACAACCAATGATACGACCCGTCAGAACTTCTATGTCTGGACTGATAATATTTACGGCGAATGGTCGGATCCGATCCCTGTCGATCAGGGAGGAATCGATCCGGATTTATATTTTGAGGACGGCAGAACGTATTTCATGAGCAACGGAACAGACGATTTCGGAGTCAACGGAATCGTTCAGTGCGAAATCGAAATTGAAACCGGAAGCAAATTGACACCTAGCCGTTCCATATGGCAAGGAACCGGCGGGCGTTATTTGGAAAGCCCTCATATGTATAAAATCAACGGCCGATATTACCTGCTGGCAGCCGAAGGCGGCACCGAATACGGCCATATGGTGACTTATGCCCGGGGAGAATCTCTTTCCGGCCCGTTCGAACCTTATCCGAACAATCCCGTACTGACCAATCGTAATTTAGGCGGTTATGAGCTGCAAGGGGTTGGTCACAGTGATCTGATTCAGGACTACGAAGGGAATTGGTGGCTCCTTCATCTCGGCTTCCGGCAAACCGGCCAGTATCTTACGTATCATCACTTGGGTCGCGAGGTTTTCCTTACCCCGGTTACCTTCGGGGAAGATGGCTGGTTTACGGCAGGCCATAACGGCACTACATTGATGAGCTTCGAAACGGATCGGTTCCCTGACGGTATCATCCAACAGGAGAAGAAGTCTTTTACATTCGAGAACACGGATTGGAATCTGGACTGGTGCTATCTGCGTCATCCGGCTCCGGAAAACTATCTGCTCGAACCCGATAAAGTGACGCTGAAAGGAACCAAATTGACGCTGGATGTTCCTTTGTCCCCCACATTTATAGGGATTCGTCAAAAAGACTTCAACGCAGTCATTTCATGCGACATCAGCCTAAAGGGCGGCGAAGCCGGAATTACGGTCTATATGGACGAAAACCACCATTATGATTTGGCCTTGCACAACGGCCCACAAGGATACGAGGTCATCGAGCGGCTTAATGTAGGAGATATCAAATCCGTGGAAAGAGCGATCGACCTCGGACAGTGCAATCATGCCACATTGGTAATTAAATCAAACCCTACTCATTATCATTTCTATGTCCGAACGGATGATGGTACGGAGACCTTGCTCGGAGCTGCACAATCGAGATATCTCTCCTCGGAAGTTGCGGGCGGATTTACAGGGGTCCTTATCGGTTTGTATGCCACGGGAAAAGAACGAGATTGCCATGCGGCGTTCACACAATTTAGCATCGTGTATTCCTGATTCAATATTTAATGTGGTGAATTAACATCATTTATAATAAGCAGGTAAAGCAAAAAGCCGCGGATATCGCGGCTTTTGTTCGTCTTGTTCATTTATTCTTCTGTCGGATCGGTACGGAGGTCTTGATCCGGTTCTGTAAAATCCCAACGGGTAAAGGTAACCTCGAGTCCATCCCGGGTTGGAGAGCAGGCAAACGGTCCCGCCTGATTCCCTGCTGGATAAGGGAACCGGGCTACGCGAATGGTGCGCCAGGCATGAAGCCGCGTACGTGCGCGGATGATCACCGCGTCCTTCATAATCGAAGCGCGAAGCGTAACCTCTTCCCCGGCCCATTCCGGCACGGCGGCAAGCGACCAATCGGAATAACCGTCGGTTACGACGGCGGAAAGCTGCGGAATTCCGTCATTGATTTCAATGCCCGCTTTAATCCATTGGCCCGGGCCATGATACAAGAGGATGCCTGCCTGATCATACAACTCCGTGAAGGAAGAGAGTTGGAACGAGACTTCCACTGCCTTGTCTTTACTCCAATCCGCCAACAAAGCGGCCCCATCCTCATACTCAAAACCATAAAAAGTCTTTTTCCAGAAGTCTCTTCCCTTTTCGGGCACCACCTTCAAGAATTGATCTTCTATCCGGGCAGACAAGGGCTTATTGAGCCATTCCCCCGCCTCCCAATCCATTTTCTTAATCATCATAGTTTTGAACTCCTTAATCAAAGATAGATTAAATTAATTCCCCGCGCTTTTTCAAATAACGATATAAAATACAACCGCAGACGGAACATAAAAGAGCACATAAGGCAATAAATCCGTACCCCGCCTGCAGCCCTCGCAGCAATCCGTTGGCATTACCCACCCCATACATTTTTTTCACAATTTCGATGACAAATCCGATAACGTAGTTGCCGATCACACTGCCCAGTCCCATTAACGTGACCGTAAAAGTAATCGCGGTGTCGCTTCCGCGCGGGTAACGTTTTGCAATAAAGGCCATAACGGTCGGATAAATCATGGCAATCCCAATCCCTGCCGCCGCAAACAGGAAAGACCACGATTCTCCCCCGACAATAGCGGCAAATGTACAAAGCGCAGACAGGCCGGAGAATATAATTAGGGAAAACGTAAATCCGATTTTATCGGTTACAGGCCCCAAGAAGAGTCTGGCAAGAGCGAATAGAAGGAAAAAGGCGGACAGCATACCCGAGGCTTTTACGGTGTCCCAGTGGTATGCTTTTTCCAGGAAATTGACCAGCCAGCCCCCTACAGCCAATTCGGATACAACGCCAAACGAGAGAATGAGCACCATCCACCACAATGCAGGATCTCTCATCAATTCCTTTAGGGGAGTCCGGCTCTCATTCGCAAGATCATCTCCAGGAAAAGTACTGCGCAGGGCAGTCAGGATCGGAAGCAAAGATAATGAAAGCATGACCAGATACATTCCGCGCCAATCCAGCGCATGACCGAATACTTGAACCGACATGACTCCTGTTGCAATCAAAGGCGCGACCGTGGAACTTAATCCGTAGAAGGCATGAGATAAATTCATCATGGTTCCCGTATTCTTGACAAAGATCCGTGCTCCCAGAATAGCCAATGCAATTTCGAGCATCCCGTTTCCGATATACATCAAAAAATAGGAAGCGGAAAACAGCGGGTACGTATGCGATATGAAGATAAATACGCCTGAAATCAGCATGGAGGCAAAAGACAGAATACTTGCGGCTTTGATCCCCCATTTTCTAACCAATACAGCGGTAAACGAGCAGGCTATCAGATAACCCAATGCGTTCAAAGATAACAGACTGCCCAATTGCTCTTCATTTAAATGGAAATCAAATTGAATCCTTGGAATGGCAGGTCCTTTAATATTCTCCGAGATCCCAAAAATGATAAATCCCAGAAAGATGGTAGCCAGTTGCATAGCATAGATCTTATTAAATTTTTTGGATGTTTGCTTCAAACTGTAATCCTCCTAAATCAATCAGCGGGTTACAAAAATCTACACTATCTTCTCTCCACCAATTGCAAACGAAAAGTTAAACTTTCCAAAGTAATGGCTATAATTCCGGTTAAATACTCGTCTTGCGTATTGTTCTTTATTAAGAGACTCGGCATATGCTCTTCTGGAATATATTGAAGACAACCCTTTATCAATTCCTCCGACATGGAAGGATGCGTTAAATCCCCGGTGATGGCAACAGAAACCGGGTTGATGATCGTGATAATCGAACTTAACAGTTTGGCTGCCAATGCAATAAAGTCATCTTTATTATGCAGTCGTTCCAATTGCTCTTCCCGCGTAATTCCAAAGGGGAAATAGGAAATTTCGCCTGCAAAGTTGGTATTCCCGGTGACCATACGTCCGTTTACAATAAAACCTGCGCCGGGATAATGATTCTTGGGAAAAGTGACAATAGCAAACGTCTTATCTTCCTCAAAATTTTGCAGATTATAGAACCCATAAACCGTCAGATTCATGTCATTTTCTATAATGACGTCTATGTTGTATTTTTCTTCAAGCCGCGGACCCAAAGGTTCACCTGCCAGAGGAGCCACATCGCAAATTCCGATGATTCCTTGATGGGCAACTCCCGGGATACCAATCCCGATCGCTTTTATGTTGTGATATTTAACCGTGAATTCCTCGATCAACTGATCAATGGTTTCAACATCAATGAAATCCAAGCTTCTTGTCCCCTCTTCCATTTTCTCGCCAAGTAAATTGACGAGCGCATAAACTATTGAATGAAGGCCTCCTTCCGTTTTTACCAATAAACAAAGAACATACGCATAATCGGCGTTGAACATGTACTGTCTGGCCGGACGTCCGCCGCTCGATTCTTCCAGTTCTCTCTCCAGAACCTCCCCGCTTTGCACCAGTTCATTAAGGATCGTGCCGCAAGTAGCGACACTTAATCGCGTCATATTCGCAATGGAAGCCTTCGTCCCCGTACCAACGGCCTTCAATGTGTTCTTCACTAACTCAACATTGATCTTTTTCACTTGCAGCGTATTATGGGTTGTCGGATTCACGGCGGCATGTCCTTTCTTCACGAGTTATTAAAACACTTATAATAAGTGTGATTTTAAAGGAAAATGAGCAAATGTCAAGCAAAAATCCCCTTCGAAAAGGGGATTTTCATTGGAACTGTATGGAGCTAAATTTGTAAAGGCTGTCTCTTAGCTAACTAATTCCGGGATAATATGACTTTATAAAGTTTAATAACGCTGAGATGCATGCCTTCATGGTATAAATTGAAACTGAGGAATTGTTCGGGCGTTTCCAGAACCATTCCCGCAGATGTAGTATATGGCGGGACAATCTTGTCTTGCAAACGATGACCCAGAGCAGTTCGTATCCGCTCTTGCTGTTCTTTCAGCAGAGTCTCAAGCTCCGGCAATGTAGGCACTTGAAAGGATGCGGGCCAATTTAACGGTGAAGACCCGTTTTCGAATTGTTCGCTGAATCCATTCGGCAGTTGTTGCGGAAGATTCAATTGTTTAAATGCAAACCGTTCACATACGACATAAATGTGCCCTAAATTCCACCTTATATTATTTCGGAATCCTTCGGGGATCCGGTCTGCGAGTTCCTCCGTAACTCCCTCCATCAATTTTAAGGTTTGGCCTCTTACAAAGGCTAATTGATTGAACAAGAACTGCTCCATTACTATCACTCCTTATATTGGGTATAATCGGATCAATCTTTGATTCGTGGGATTCTTAATACTCACTTTAATCGTTATTCAATGATCTCAAACTCTCTCCAATTGTCCGATGCCAATTCACTTTTTTTGTCTACAAGCTTCAATCCCAATGCAGTTAAAACCTCTCTCAATGGATAGAAGGTTTGCCCTTTCCAATGTATTTGTTTTTTTGAGTCCAAGACATAGGATTTTTCTTGATTAGCGACGGTAATCTTTCCGTTCTCTTCAAGCATTGTTCCGCCCAGCAAAGTCATTAACTCGCCAACAGGGGTGTAAGTTGTCAGATTCGAAATTCTAAACGTTCCTTGACCGGAATATTGCATATAGTCTCCCTTGAAGCTGACAGGAATCGGATCATTCGTGGACAAATACCCGCTTAAAGAAAATGTATAGTAAGGCGTAAAATAAGCATCAACTACATTTCCGTAGTTCCAAGGTGTCTTGACTTCGGGATCAATGGTTCTATACGTTGCAGGATTTAACATACCGGATTGAATGATATGGTCAGTGTTTGCAATCCAATTGATTTTATAATCTATCGACGATGGCAACCCGACTGAATTAACAAGGATACTTCTGATAAGAACTCCCGTCTTCGTATCATAAATTCGGTATTCTACTTTGTCCATCACTCTTCTCTTGTTCTCGAAGAAACTGAGATAAAGAACTAGCGTTTCCCCCTTCGGACTAATCTGCGCAACAGCATTAGAATAGCTCGAACGTTTAAAATTTGCTTCATGTAACGTAAGAATCTTTCCGTTAATGATAAGTTCATGCTTTACGATATCTCCGGCTTTTGATTCTTTGAAGATAGTGGAACCGCTCAATTTTTTCTTGTATACATAATCTTCCGAACGATTTTTTCTGTAAGAGTGAAGTTTTACAACGGTACCGTCCGCCTTGATCTCATAGGGATATTCACCAGGATTGGTTTTATAACTAGAGGTCTTGGTATCAAAATAAATAGGTGGGTCAAAATAGATCGCTCCCAATGCAGGCGCGGGGTCGAAGTAATTTCCGTTAAGCCCACTAATCATAAACGAATTTCTGTTTTCTATGGGCCATTGTTTGGTCTTATGTATCAGCTTGTTTGTCAATAAAGAATAAATTAAGAATTCATTATCGGAGCTCCTTTTAACGATATACATTCCGGCATCTGGATATACCCCATCAATGACTTCTCCCGGTACGCTTCGCTCAGCTAAAAAGGCTATCGATTCTTTTCGGCTATCATAACTGATGATCTTCTCCGTTATTCCGCTCTTTAAAATAGTGTACGAAATATGAGGACTCTTCGAATTCATGCCCTGAACGGAACGGAAACTATATTCTTTAGACGTATCAATAAAATCAAGCTCGACATTTTCGACAGTAAACAATCCCGTTTTGTAATCAACACTTGTCGTTCGAAACACAGGAGATCCTGTTTTGTTTCGCCAATAGGTATGGCCCATCCATTCGAAATACACTTTCGCTTTATCAAGGGTATCTGTGTTGTTTGAGCTTCCATAAACCGGGTTCCATGACGATGCGAGAATTTCAAAGGATAGCAGAAGAATCAAGAACAAAGCTAAGGGACGCAATCTTTTCATATTGACCTCCAATGAATACCATGGTTTCTCCTATCCTTCGACAAAAAGGTAGCATTTTCCTGTTCCGAAATTATTCGAACTCCACCATTATATTGACTATTTCAGACCTCGTACCGATCCGAATCGGGGGTCCCCAGAAACCGAAACCGGATGTAACTATGGATTGCATGTTTCCTTTTTTGAGATAACCCCAATCATTCTCGAAAAGCGCATTTGTAATCAAGTTACCGAGAAATACCTGACCGCGGTGAGTATGGCCTGAAACGACAAGGTCCACTCCCGCTTGTTCGGAGAGCCCTAATTTCGTAGGCTGATGATCCAATAGAATTATCGGCTTCTCCGGGTCAGTATCGGTCATCAGCTTGTCTACCGTGAGCCGGTCGGGATCGCTCATGTCTTTGCGCCCAACAATCGTAAGCTGGTCATTGATCGTTATCGTTTCGTCATATAGAACATTAATTCCGCTGTGTTCTAAAGTATCAATCAATTCCTGCATCGTGCCCTTATGTTTATCATGATTGCCCAGCGTAGCGTAAACACCGTATGGCGGAGCATCAAGTTTAGCCAATATCACATCGATCTTCTGATCGATAAAAGGTTGAATATCGTCGTCGAACATGTCACCCGGCAGCAAAATGAGATCCGGCTTGAGCGCATTCATTTCCTTGACCAACCGCTCCGCATGATCTTTGCCCGATAACAACCCAAAATGCGTATCCGCCGCCATCGCAATGTTAAGTGAAGAGAGCGATGATGAACCTTTTTCCATCTTAATTCTATATGTAGTTATGATCGGGCTGTAGGCATTGAAAGTACCGTAGCCCATTAAAGAAATCACCAATACCAGTGTCGCCATTCCCGCCCAGAACTGAGTTCTCTGCCGGGGCAACCGGGTGAGACGTAACAGAATGACCGTTATATGAGCAAGCGGTACCAGCAATAGCAGCAAATAAAATATGGCCATCCAATAAGCCCCGACAATCCCCAAGATCTTTAGTCCAGGAATTCGTCCGATGATGAACGAACAAGCGGCCAGTCCGACCACGAGGATGTAGAGAGTCTTGAATTTCCAGGACGAACTAGTCGGTCGAAGCCAGCGGTACCCGCGCCAACCGATATAATAAACTAACCCGCCGTAAATTAAGATGGCGAAGATTCCGATAACGATAAGCATGTCCATTCCCCTTCGTCGTTTCTCAACTAAACCTATCATATCTTTGATGGAAACAAAAATAAACAACAGCCGGTCGTTATGACCGGCTGCTGATTTTAACATCTTACATGTCTCCGTTTGAAACCCAGTTGCTGTTTGTCTACTGCTTTTTGAATGTTGTCGGAAGCATTTAGGAATTTACTTTTCGATTTATCCTTGTTGACTTCGACAGGGCCGACTGCTTTTGCCGTCTCGACGGCCTGATCGTGCAGCGGCATATAGGAAACCGCCACGGTGTAAATAAAGTTATTCATCGCATATTTGGTTCGCTCAGGAGCATCGTGAATCCGGCTTTTCACCATGTCGAGCATCGCGGAAATTTTATCTTCGGCAAATTCGCTGTCAGGCCGGTTGCCCAAAAGCCAGCAATAACAACTCCAACCCCCGGACATCCTCAGCTCTTCCCCGCTCGCGATCCATTTATCGGCTACTTCTTGGGCAATATCGCTTTCGGACAAGGTTACCGCAACGACATAATCGGATAACATATAAAAATACGCCGCATCCATCCAACGATCATAATCGTCTTCCGTCATAGCTTTGGGGTCGGCAATGATCCCGGCAAAGTACATGGCGTCGTAGTTGCCGGTAGCGTAAAGCTCCTCAGCTAATGGCTGATTTATTTTGGTTTTCTTGAAGATGGGTTTCATGTGACCCGTAGCCACGCCAAATAACGGTTCATGCGCGCCATTGGATAAATATATTTTCTTCGTACGTTCCTTACCAAGCGACTCAAGCTCCTGCATGACCATGTCCAAATTCATGAAATAGCACTTCCCTTAACTTTTAAATACTTTCATCCAGTTTATTATAACCCATACCGTCAAAGGAAGTATCCTTACTGAATTAATAGACACGCAGCTTGTAGTGGTCAATAAATAGTCGGTACCATGCCCCCATCCATGCGAATCGGTGAACCTTTAAATGCAGATGCATAAGGGCTGCAAATAAATGCAGCTAGCCTGCCTATTTCACTTGGACGGATAAATCGCTGAATTTCGGATTGAGGCAGGTTTGAAGCCATAAACTGTTTCTCTTTTTCTGCAAAAGTCATATTGCCATCAGCAAAGATACCTTCAATGATTTGCTGTACATTTTCGGAGAGCGTCGGTCCCGGCATAATCGTGTTGACGGTAACTTCCGTTCCGATTGTTAATTTGGACAAGCTCTTCGACAGAGACAATAACATGGATTTAGTCATGCAATATTGAGGCATTTGTCCCGAAGGCATTACGGCTTCTTCACTCGCAATAAAGATAATGCGGCCAAAATTGTTGTTCAGCATGTGAGGCAAATAATATTTTGACAACCCATTCGCCGCAAGAACATTGGTCTGGAAATATTTATTCCATACTTCATCGTCGACATCTTCATATGACATGATTTCGTATATGCCCGCATTGTTAATCAAAATATCAACACTCGGGAATTTAGCGAATAAAGCCTCTCTTTGCCCGATATCCACGATATCAGCAGCAGCATTTTGAGGATTGGTTTCCGGAAATGCCAGTTTTATTTCATTAACGGTTCGCTGCACTTCCTCCTCATTTCGCCCATTGATCAGGACATTGACCCCTTCTTTGGCGAGCTCCAAGGCAATGGCTTTACCTATACCTTTGGATGATCCTGTAATTAACGCTGTTTTATTCTTTAATCCCATATCCATCCTGCATTTCTCCTATATCAGTAAATTTCAAAGCAGTCTTATGCTTCGGATAGGGATTATCTTACCTTGTCTTAATCATTAGGTAACTAGCGCCATACGCCAATCTTCTTGTTTAACACGCCACATCCAATAAATCAGTTTATCCCCAAGTGCTCCGTACGCCATTGCGATGGGGTATCCCCTTCCCATAGCCGAAAAGCACGGTAGAATGAGTTCTGATCTTCATAGCCAACCAGGAATGCTACTTCTTTAATTTCGAGTGAGGGGTCTGACAGATACTCCCGTGCCTGTTCATGTCTAGCCTCCGATAACAGCTGCTTGAAGCTTGTGTTCTCGTCTGTCAGCCGTCTTTGCAGCGTCCGATCGCTCATTCCGAGCTCTTTTGCGACAACCTGAATGTCAGGCCGTCCCCCCGTAAGACTGCGTTTCAGGATCCATTTAACCTTCTCCGTTATGGTGAGCGTTCGCTGTTGTTCACTAAGCGATTGATCCAGGGCGGGGGTCAATATTTCTAGCAGCTCTTCGTTATACGACTTAAAAGGAAGATTCAAATCTTTCCGATGCAATATCAGCCGGTTATGATCGGCGCCTATGACGATCTCACAACCAAAGAATTCCTCCAGAGCCTGGACATCGCCCATGGAATTTGTAAATTCAACGCACTTTGCTGTCAAGTGTTCCCCCGTTCCCCTTCGCCCTAGCTCCAGCAAAAATGCCAGCGTGATACCAACCAGTAAAGGCGGACCGGATTGATCGGGATTTAGCCACTCCAGCTCAATGGTGCAATTCTCTGCTTCATCGGTAATTCGCAAGCTTTCGGGAGGACACAATCGCTTGTACCTTGCCATTCGATAAAGGGCATCGCGGTAATCACGAGCGTGGTAAGTCGCTAAAACGTTGGGCGGATACTTGGACGTTTCAAAGGCGGTTGCAAGCTCAATGATTCCTCTGGCCGTGTCGCCAATGAGATCGGAATAGGCCTGCCAGATATCAAAATATTGGGCGGTGGAAACTTCCGTTTCAGTAATAATGGTCAGGGGCAGTCCCGCTTTGCGAGCTACGTCTTGAGCGGAGATCCCTAAGGTTCGCAATCCGTCCCAAAATCCTGGCGGGAATTTTATTCGTTCAAAAGGTTGAGACTTCATCTCTATATCCCTCCTTTCTTAGCAATTTCTAGAAAACAGCAGACGATTCTACTGGAGCCCATCACGCGCTTTGATGCGATCTGTTCCTTAGAACAGAAGCGTCTCCGCGGGCCTAACCTCAGCAACTGAACGGAATTTATCGTTATATTCCTGAATGATTTCTGAAGCTGTCCGGTCAACTTGGTTATTGGTGGTGTGTGCGTCTTCGACGACAATGACTTCATAACCCAACTGACTTGCCCTCATACTGGTTGCATGTACGCACATATCGGTTTGAATGCCTGTAACCACCAGCTTACGGATTCCGAGAGACTCCAGTTTTTCTTGCAGGTCGGTCTCATGAAATCCATCGGGTTTACGCTTTTGAACGATAGTATCACCCTCTTCGGGTGCAATTCTGGACTGGATCTGCCAGTCCGCACTATGAGGTACCAGCTGCTCGCCCGGCTCCTCGTTATGCTGAATGTAAATAACAGGTACCTGAGAGGCACGCGCTTTTGAAATCAACCAATCAATCTTGTCCAGTAGGACTTCCCCCTGAAACACGGGATAATCCGGATCAAACATTCCTTCCTGTACGTCAATGACCAATAAGGCGGTGTGGTTATTCATGATCATTCTCCTTAAAATAATGGGATACAACCTACTTATCCGGGCATAGCTCATGGATTTTGGAGACGAGATCCTCTACGTTGGAATGAAAAACCTGGTTAGCGTCACTCCACGCCGAATTTAGAAAATAAGACGCGTGAAACTTCCATCCCGGATGATCCGGATTGAAATTCAGTTGAATTTCCCGTCCGGGCTTTCCGCGGAACTTCCGGGACCCCGGCTTGCGCCATCTGCCGATCCGGGTGATTTTGTCCTGTTTCTGACCGGTAATATAAGTGAATTGCTTATTGAATGAGATATCCTTCAAAAAGAATTTAGGGCTGCCTACCGCAAATACTTGAACCTCCCGAAAACCGTGCTTTTCCTCCAAGTTCAGCCCTGCCCGGTAAGCAATCACGCTGCCGGCGCTATGCCCGACCAGGATGAGTTGATCTGCGGCCGCTCCATGCTCACGAATGATTTCCACTGCAGCTTTCACCCGCCGAGATTCCTCATGGATTAGATCATACCCGACTGGAGCAAGCTGCCATGCCAATAGACGGGATAATGAGGAACGATTAGTTCCGTCCGCCATCCCATAGGGAAAGATCATTACGATTTTGATATGGGGATATCGCTTGGCGAACTCGCCGGCAGCAGCTTCAAAGTTATTCCGATAGGTTAGTATACCGGCAACAAAAAACACTATTGTTCGGCACATATGCGTACACGTGCTTTTGGAGGATACGAAAGTCTCAATCATGATTCAAATCCCCTTAGTCATTTGAGGTCAACATCTTTCTTTTTCAAATTGTGATTTTTCGGAAACGCTTCGTGTTTTGAAACACGGATCATCTCTTCGGGGAAAAACTTCCTAAAATACTTTTCCACCCGCACATGGATATCCTTATCATTCCACTTCGTTAGTTGATGGTTTTCAAACAGACTTGGCATCCCCAATCGCTCCGATCTTTTACCCATAGAACCGTCTCCGATATTAAGCGTATCGATCCAGATTCGATCGACGATTCCCTCCAGCGCCTTTGGGAAATCAGGCGTAAAGGGCAGCACGGGAGAGATGGCGGCCTGGGTGGTTACTCCGGCATCATGGATTTGTTTTAGCGCTTTTAACCGCAGTTGAATGCCAGGAGCATAAGGTGCAAAGATCCGCTTTATATCTTCACGGTCGGTTTCAATCGTCATGGATACCAGAACTTCACATTTTTCCTTTAGAACTGAAATTAATTCAAGATCCCTTGTAACAAGCGGACTGCGAGTCTGGATCTGGAGAAAATCGGGCGGATGTTGTATCATTTCCTCCAATACCCGCCGAGTGACCTCCGCTTTGCGCTCAATAGGTTGGTAAGGGTCCGTAGCCGAAGACATAAAAATATGAACCGGTTTGCTTTTTTTACGAAGCTTGATGATTTCATTGCGGTAATTTTCTGCGGCATTGATTTTAATGTCGACCCATTCTCCCCAAGGAATATCCTTGAATTTTTGAATCGGCATTTCCCTCACATAACAATACTTGCAAGAAAATGCGCAGCCGCTGTAAGGATTTAATGAATGAGTGAAACCTACGTCCAAGTACCCCTTGGCTTCGCTCAATATTTTTTTTGATATGATATCTTTTATCTCAATGGACATGGCATTGTTGCTCGTTGTAGCGCTAATATACTTTACTATACTCTCTAATGGGACATTTGAAAAAGGGACTGTAAAATTTAAACAAAAAAGAAGGGAAGCCCGGCTCCCTTCCTCTCTTGATCTCAGAAGATTTATTTGGTTTACATAATTATATTTCTGTTACCATTTCGATTAATTCTACTTTCAAATGTCACAAACTCAGATTTTATAAAAGCTGAGATAAACGATCCAATTGCAGCAAATGATGCCGATAATGCATTTCGACCAGCAAAAACCACTCTTTAGCGTTTAACGCACCTAATCTGGGATGCGGGATCTTATATGCTTCAGACGCCTGACTCAAGGCAGACTCTGTACGTTTCATCCTTTCCACTACACTTCGGAGACCTTCCGCAAGCTGCTCCTTGCTCTCCGGTTGCTGCGGGGTGTATTGCGGCGAAGCCGGGACACGGATCCGAACGGGCGGAAAACTTCCAAGTTCGAATACCTCCCTGCCTTGTTCCGTCTTGATGCCCGAAACGACCACCGTTGCCTCATTTCCGGCCAAGCATTGATCAACATTATTTAGCTGCATGAATTGTGCCGATTGAATCAAATGCATATACATTTGCCCGATGGACCATTCATCCTCATCCGTTTTCCTAAGTAATTGTTCCATTTCAAGGCTATCCAGTTTAATCAAATACCGGTCCACTGTAGCTTCAAACTCATGTAATGCTTCCGCTGTGTTTCTCACTAGAACAACAACTCCTCTTTCGTCTTGGGTATAATCCCAATATAAAATAACGCTACTGACAACAGTGTGTCAGTAGCGTTTAAATATCTTTTCAGCTTCTTCCCGAACCCGGTTCCGCAGAGACTCCGGTTCTATTACCTCCACGTCCGCTCCCCATCCAAGAATATAAGGGAGCAGCTCTTCCGACTGCCAAACGCGAAAGGTGACCATGAGTCCATCGTCCAATTCCTTTGTCATTTCCATATAAAATCTTCCGGTTTCGGCGATTTTATCGGCAATTTCGGGACTCGCCTTAAGCAGCACTTCAAGGTTACGTTCGTTTTGCGGGCGATAGTCACGCAGATTAAATCCGGGCGGCATGGAATAGCTCTCCTCTAACACCGCAAGATCCGCCATCCGTGACAAACGGAAATGGCGGATATCTTGCCGAAGCTCACAGCGCGCGATCAAAGTCCAATTTCCCTGAACGAGCGCAAGTCCATATGGCGAGACATTCCGCCTGCTCTCCCGATTACCGTCGGGCTCAGGTATTTTTTTCAGATAGGTAAAGCTTAATTTACGGCGATCCAGAATGGCCCGTCGCGTTTTTTCAAGATAGTCCTTTTCTTTCCGCGCGGTTACCTGTTCGCCGGCATGAAGGAGCCGCATCGTATCCCGAATACGTACGGACTCTTTACGAATAGGCTCCGGAAGAATCGCTTCAATTTTTACTTTGGCCGTCTTGGCGACCCTATCATAATCAGCATCCAGCCGCTGCTCAATAAAATCCGCCCCCATTAACAAAGCCACAGCCTCTTCAGCCGTAAAACCTACCGGCGGCAGGAAATACCCTTCCATCAAGGAATAACCCTGACCCGGAGCCCCGACAATCGGAACCCCCGCTTCGCTAAGCGCTTGAATATCGCGGTATATCGTGCGCACGCTCGTCTCGAATCGGGCCGCCAAATCCTCTGCGCGAAGCATCTTACTGTGCTGGAGCTCAAGCGTGATTGCGAGCTGCCGTTCCGTTTTGTTCATTCCTTTCCCCCTATCGACCGTTATTCCGGGACAGCTGCAGGGATCGAGCCCGTTAGCAGCGCTCCTCCCTCCGGATGGTTACTTGCGGCAAGATCCCCTCCGTGCATTCTTACAATTCGCTGTGAAATCGTTAAACCAAGCCCGCTCCCTCCGGTCGAACGATTTCTGGATTGTTCTCCGCGATATAGCGGTTCAAACACATGCTGCATTTCCTCTTCAGTGAAGCCAGGCCCCGTATCCCTGATCTTAAACAGTACTTTGTCTTCCTCCAAATAACAATTCACTTCAATTTTCCCATAGATGGGGGTATGTCTTACAGCATTATCTAAGAGGTTGTTCATGGCACGTTCCAACAAGTGCGGATCACCGTTAAGGGAACATACGCCCTGGGAGCCCAATGAAATCGTAATTTGCTTTTGTTGGGCTTGCAGGCTCAAGCTATCTATCGATTTTCGAAATATTAGATTTAAATCCAAAGTCTCTGTGATCAGTTTTGATTCCAAATAATCCATCTTTGTAAAGGTGAACAAGTCCTCAACCAACCGGTCCAATTGCGCCGATTTTTCTTTGCAAACCGCCAAATACTTATTCATTTTCTCCGGGGACTGAGCCACGCCTTGCTCCAAGCCATCCAGGTAACCCCTCAATGCGAACAACGGTGTCCGTAAATCATGCGCTACAGCCGAAATCACGAAGCGTCGTTCCTCTTCCAGCTCCACTTGTTTTTGAATGGATTGACGGAGTCCCTTAACCATCAACTCAAATCCGTCTCGCACCTCAGCAATTTCTGTGATTTTGGTCGATGGCAGCTGCACATCCAAATCTCCAGTTGCAATTTGTCTTGCGGCATAACCCATCTTTTCGAGGGGCTTAAGAAGAAATCTGCGCATCTCAAATCCAACTATAAAGAAAGCTAACAGCAGCCCGGTTATCGCAGCAATCATTTGAACCGTTCTTGTCTTCGGCAGATAAATGACAACCTCGCCAAGCTTACGACCGTCCTCCAGAATCGATAATCGTTCAATCGGCGCAGAAGCGTCCATGCCCTTCAAAGCGGACCGAAAAATCACCTGATCCGAAGCATCCAGGATCACAGCTTCCATCTCCGTTTCGCGCAATTTGATTTGCAATTGGTCAATCCATTGAGGATCGTTCCATTTGCCAGCACCCGCTTCGATCAGTTGAGTTGTCTCGGTCAACTGTTCTTGTATTAGCTCATTATGCGCCTGACTTCTTGAAAAGCCGAGCGTATTTGTTTCCATAAAATTAGAGATTACGAAGAATATCCAGGGCGCTGATAGGATGAAAAAGAAACAAAGCAAGGTAAAAGTACGAATGCGTAATGTTCTCATCTCATCCTCCCTCAAAACGATACCCGATACCCCATACATTGACCAGATATTGCGGTTGGTTCGGATCCCCTTCAATCTTTTCACGAAGCCGGCTTAAATGAACCCGAATCGTATGTCTGTCGCCGACTCCGTCCCAGAACTTCGCAAGCAGCTGGTCATATGTAAAAACTTGTCTGGGGTGTTCAGCAAATAAGCGCAGCAGTTCATATTCTTTCGGTGTAAGTACGACGTTGTTACCTTCTACAAAAACCTCTCTCGCGGTGAGGTTTAGTTTGATACGGCCATAATCCAATATTTGCTCTGCCTTTGGCTGCCGGGTATCGGCGCGCCGCAAAACAGCCTTTACTCTAGCAACGATCTCCCCAGGTGAAGCGGTTTTAACAATATAATCATCACCGCCGAGCGTCAATCCTCGAATCTTGTCTACATCATCACTGCGGGCACTCAAGAAAAGTATAGGGACATCGCTCTCCGCACGAATTCGGCGGCACAACTCAAACCCGTTTTGTCCAGGCATCATAATGTCCAGAACAATGCAATGAATCGGCTCGCTCTGAAATGCGTCCCAGGCCTGCTCAGCGTCACAAGCGGTAATTACTTGAAAATAATCGTTCTCCAAAAAGTCTCTCAGCAGCTCGACGATACTTTGGTCATCGTCTACCACCAGGATCGTATGTAATGAACTCATGAACATCCCACCTTGCATCCTAATATACCATTTTTTTCGCATCAGCAAGCATGACCGTATGTTTTGTGATGAGTTGTTTATAGTTTTGTGACCTTTTCCTAGCTTCATTTGAGATGTTCCGTTGTTAAGATTGATGCAGTTGAGTCGGAATGTCTACATACCGGGTTAAACATCTACCTGCAAAAAATGAGTTTAGGAGGATAAATCATGATATCGGTTCAAGTCGTACTCTTTGATGGATTCGACCTATTGGATGCCATTGCGCCTTATGAGGTGTTTTGTGCAGCGACTTTGTTTACGGAAAACACGTTAAACGTGGAATTGGTCACCGCCGAAGGGCCTAGATTCGTGACTAGCGGCATTAACGGATTAAAAATTGAAGCGCACGGCAAGTTGAACCCGGAACTTGCAGGGATTATTGTCGTCCCCGGAGCTTCCGGACCTATAGATGGCCACGGCCCTGCTTCGGTCCCGTCGATTCTGGGAGCAGCAGCGAATTCGGATCTTACCGGACTGATGGAGCGAGCCCTGGGAAGGAACGATGTTATAGTCGCCACGGTATGCGGCGGCTCCCTGGTGTTAGCCATGGGAGGGTTATTGGAAGGCAGATCGGCGGTCACGAATCATCTGGGCATGGATTTGCTTGGAGCAACAGGTGCCATTCCCGTCTCAGCGCGTGTAGTGGACGACGGCAATCTGGTTACCGGCGGCGGAGTTACTTCAGGGCTCGATGTCGCGTTATATCTTCTGGAACGTGAGCTCGGGCCGCGCATCGCCCTCGCGGTTGAGCAATTGTTTGAATTTGAGCGGAGAGGAACGGTCTGGCGGGCGATGGGAATGGCACCAAACACTCAAATGACACCCGCGGATGAGAGTGCGAACATCCCCTCTATTCACGATGATTCCCTGAACAGCAAAGCTACTTTTGCCTCCGCCTTTGATGGCGATTGGGATACGACGATCGTAACGCCGGTCGGAAAGTTAGAAGTCAGACTTTCGATTTCAACGAATGACGGGATCATTCAGGGTACGGCAACCCAAGGAAACGATAAAATTCCTTTCATAAATCCCGTACTTCTTAACGATAAGCTGGCCTGGAATCTGCGAGTTACAAAACCGTTACGCTTAAATCTTAAATTCGAAGTATCCGCGGACGGTGAACTTATGACCGGAGTCGCAAAAGCGGGCTTGCTGCCTGCATCCAAATTAACGGGCAAACGCATTTCAGGGGCGTCATCCTGATTAGGTCAAAGCCCCAAGGAGTGATTACTTACCTATGAAAAAACGGAAATGGTTATACGGAGCATTAGCGGGTATCAGTTTTATATTTATCGTGTACGCCTTGGCGGATAACTTTATCTTTGATCCCGAGGCTAAAGAATTTCTAAGTCATAAAACCGGACTCAGGCGCGAACTTAAACCCGCGGTCTGGTTAAATGTGATGCGTATTCATGTGGCATTAGCCTGTATCGCGATGGCAACGGGACTGATTAACTTTTTGAAGCGAGTGCGTGATCGCAGTATTTTAGTTCATCGCATTAACGGTTATGTCTATCTGATATCCGTTCTTGTCGTCGTATTGACATCCGGATACATGGCGCCTTACGCCACAGGAGGAAAAATAGCAAGCATCGGATTCAACGCGATCAATATGATATGGCTGATCATCACCGCTACAGCGCTAGTTCAAATCAAAAAAAAGCGGATACAAGCTCACCGGAACTGGATGGTTCGCAGTTATGCCTATTGTTATACGAATCTGTCAATTCATCTCGTCACCGCTCTGTTTCATCAGGGCTTTGGATTTCAATACGTCACCAGTTACACCATAGGCGTTTATGGCACTATAGCGTTATTATTGGCAATTCCGGAAGCGATCCTCAGAAAGTTAGAACCCGCCTGACAATAGCCCGCTCTTTAGAGCGGGCTAGATTTTTGTATTCCTAAAGAAACGTTTTGCGAATAGAATAGTGCCATTTTCTCTGTATATTTGAAATCTTAGGAATTATAAATATTGATCTGGTAAAAATACATTTGATCCTCAACCATAACCCATTATTTCATCGATGCCGGGGGGTTAAGTAGAATGTGGTCCATCCTCATGACTTTCATACCGAGTTGGAAACTGATCGCTCAGGCATTTTTGCTCCTTGCCGTTCCGGTTCTAATGATTTTGATGTCAAAGGTGATCCGAAAATCGGTAGTCAACACCTTCGCCTTAAAGCCTGATTCCCCTTCCCCGCCCGAAACAGAGATTGGCTTGGCGAATGTTCCGATAACCGGAACGTACGATTCCGATATCGTAACGGTACGAAATGCGATTGGCGACCAAGCGGATGTACTGATCCGTGAAATAGTCATTAGCGGAACAGAAACCCGCGTCGCCATTGTATTTTTGGAAGGTTTGACGGACAGCGATTTGATTGACAGCCATCTGATCACTCCATTAATACACCGAGGCGTACCGGAAGAGGATCGCTCCAGCTTCCATGACTCTTTGAGCGCATATTTAACGGAACGGCTTATCCCTGCCAGCGACATCAAAAAGTCTTCCGATTTTCAAGCTCTCGTGGAAGGGATTCTGTTCGGCCAAACCGGAGTTCTCGTAGAAGGCTTGCAAGAAGTGCTCCTTATCGGCACTGCCAAGGGTAAAAGCCGAAGCCTCGAAGAGCCTATGTCCGAAGCTCTTTTACGAGGACCGCGCACAGGCTTCACGGAGCGAATCAGCGACAACACGGGTTTACTCCGTAGGCATGGCGAAAACGGAAGTCTCACACTGACCAAGTTTCAAATAGGGAGCCGCGTCAAGAAGATCTTGATCCTGGCATATATGCGGGATATCGCAGACCCGAACCTAGTGGATGAAGTAACTTCGCGTATTCAAAGAATCGATATTGACGACCCGATCGAGTCGGGCTATATCGAACAGTTAATCGAAGATAACGTGTTAAGCCCGTTTCAGCAAATGCAAAATACGGAAAGACCGGACCGGGTCATTGCGGGATTGCTGGAAGGACGAGTAGCCATATTACTCGACGGCACGCCATTTGCCCTTGTTTTGCCGGTCACCTTCAGCATGCTGCTGCAATCACCTGAAGATTATTATGAACGTTGGCTTCCCGGATCGTTTATGCGGCTATTACGTTTTTTGGCTGCTCTCCTGGCATTGCTAGCTCCGGCGTTGTATATTTCCTTCATTTCGTTTCACCCGGGACTTATCCCCACGAAATTGGCTCTTTCCATAATAGAGAACCGGCAGGGAGTTCCATTCCCTTCGTTTATCGAAGCCCTGATCATGGAGATCTCCATCGAAATTCTTCGGGAGGCCGGGATCCGGCTCCCTAAACCGATCGGGCCGGCTATGGGTATCGTCGGAGGTCTGATCATCGGCGACGCTGCGGTCAACGCCGGTATCGTCAGTCCTTTTCTCGTGATCGTCGTAGCGGTAACCGCCATATCTTCCTTTACCATTCCCGTATACAGTGCCGGACTCACGCTGCGTATCCTCCGGTTTACCGGAATGTTCTGCGCGGCCACATTGGGACTGTTTGGCGTGGTTATGTTCTTTCTGCTGATTTGCAGTCATCTTGTGCGGTTAAAGAGCTTCGGCGTCCCTTACGTAACTCCGATCGTACCTTACGGTTTTAGCGATTGGAAGGATCTGTTTGTTCGCGTTCCGTTAAAAATCATGAAAATGCGCCCTGTCATGTTTAATGCAAAGGATAAAGATCGAAGAAATTAGAGTCATTGATGTAATCGGGAAGGATGTCGGAAGCATGAGTGGTACGAGCAATAGCCAAAAAGACCAAATCACCACCTCGCAAACCGCTGTCATGGTCATTAACTATATGCTTGGTGCTGGTATCCTTACCCTTCCTAGAACGATGGTGGAAGCCGCTAAAACTCCTGATGTCTGGATATCCATTCTTATTTCCGGAACGATCATATTGGCATCCGGTTGGATCATCGTGAAGCTCTGCAGCCGATTCCAAGGACAAACTTTGTTCCAGTTCCTGCCCGAAATTACGGGAAGAGCCATCGCGATGTTGATCAGTATTCTGGTCATATCTTATTTTCTGGCGATTTCCGCCTTTGAAATCCGGATCATGGCGGAAACCGGGTTTTACCTATTGGAAGGCACGCCTTCCTGGGCAATCGTGATGACATTCATGTGGATCGGTTTGTATTTAATACTGGGTGGCGTTAGCTGTCTCTCCCGTCTCTACGAAATCATTTTACCGATCACGCTCGTATTTTTCTTGATAGCTATCCTGCTCAGCAGCCGTATATTCGATATCGATCATTTGAGGCCGGTCCTGGGCTCGGGCATTACGCCTGTGCTTAAAGGAATCAAGCCTTCGTTGTTGTCCTTTACGGGTTATGAAATCATGCTTGTCGCTTTGGCATACATGAAGAATCAGGGAAAAGCGAATAAAGCCATGATAGCCGGTGTTACGGTGCCGGTCGTCATTTATTTAATTACCGTCATTATGGTCATAGGCGGCCTCTCTATCAACGGGCTGGAGAAAAGAACCTGGCCTACCTTGGATCTTATGAGAAGCTTTGAGGTGCAGGGTCTCATTTTTGAGCGTTTCGAATCCCTTTTGCTCGTGATCTGGATTATGCAAATCTTTTCGACATTTACGGTTACGCACTATGCAGCCTCACTCGGCTGGTCGCAAATGTTCAATAGAAATTTCCGACCTTTCGTATTCGCCATGCTCCCCGTCATCTATCTGATCGCCATGGTTCCCAAAGATATTAACCAGGTGTTTAATCTCGGCGATATGTTCGGCAATGTCTCCGTCTATTTGTTCGGAGGTGTACCGCTGATATTGCTATTCGTTAGCATCCTCCGCAAAAAAGGAGCGAAACCGGAATGAAGCGATACCTCCTCTTCGTCTTGCGGATTGCCGTTGCTGTTTCGCTGGTACTGAATACCGGCTGCTGGAGCAGCAATGAAATTGAAGATCTCAGCGTCTATGTAGGCCTAGCCCTTGACGTGGCTCAGGAATCCAAATTCGAACAGGGCATCGAGAAACAAGGTGCTTCCTATCCCAAACATAACATGTTGACGGCAACGGTCCAAATCGTCCCTCCGGTCACGGGCAAAGGCCAGAAACAAGGGGGGACTTCGTCCGAGCAAGCTACGACATATATCAATGAAAAACTGACGGGAGACTCCCTCATCCAAATATTCCGCCAATTCGCGCTGCGCAGAGACCGACCGCTCATCGGACATCATCTCAAAGTGATTGTTGTCTCATCGGAATTGGCCAAGCGATATAGCCTGGAGCAAATTTTCGATTTTGTTCTCCGGGATAATGATATCCGGCCAAGTTGCCTGGTGTTAGTCAGCCATCGGAACGCCTTTGAGTCACTTAGCACAAGCGAACCGGGAGAAATCCCCGCCATCTATCTTGCCGGGCTCGTCAAAAATCGGTACCGGTCCAATAAAATCATTCCCCCGGTGTCCCTGATCAAACTGGATAGTCGAATGCAATCCGGATCAAGCTTTTTGCTGCAAAATGTCATAACCTCGGAAAATGAACATAAGTTTTCCGGAGCCGGCATTTTTAAAGGGAGCACCAAGAAATGGATCGGCGAGCTAAATGAATTCGATCTGGAAGGACTATCATGGTTCTCGTTCGACGTTATAGGCGGAGCGGTCAAGACTTATGCCCACGAAGGGTATACGATTACTTACGAGCCTAAGCGCTCCAACAGTAAGATCATCCCCAAAGTCCAGGGCGACGATATTTCCTTTCATATTAAAGTTTCGTCCGAGGGGAGTTTAATGGAAGATTGGAGTTTTCCGGAAATCCCTTCCTCAGAAGAATACATGCGCGAGTTGGAGAAACTGTTCGAAAAACAAGTCAACAAACAGATCCAACAGGTGCTGTACAAAATGCAGCATGTATACCGCGTCGACGTCGGTGGATTTAACGAGCAACTACGCATCAAATACCCTAAGGTTTGGAACCGGGTAAAGGAGGACTGGGACGAAACCTTCAGCAGCATTCCGATTACCTATGAAGTCGACATGAATATAACGGATTTCGGGTCTTCCAATGACTGAATCGGAAACGGCTGCCTTTCAAGGGCAGCCGTTCCATTTATATCACGGGTATCTCTATCGTAGTCATCGCGCTCCGCTTCTGCTCGTCATTGATATGCGTATAAATCATAGTCGTTTCGATCGATGCATGGCCCAGTAGCTCTTTGACGACGCGGATATCCACATTATTATTCAGCAGCATCGTAGCAAAGGAGTGCCTCAGCTTATGACAAGAAAGTCTCATATCGGTCATTTGCGGATGATCCTGCTTAAACGCATCGAAGACTTGAGCGGCGATCTTCTGAATCTGACGGATCGATAGCCTTCTTCCTTTTTGGGACACGAAAAATGCTTCTTCTTTGGAGCTATAAGGCTGAATACGTTCCTCCGCCACTTTTACAAGTACATCTACAACCATTTCCGGCAACGGAATCTCATTCCACTTGCGCCCTTTCCCCAACACTTCAAGCGTTCCCTTTTCCTTCTTAAAATGAGAAAGATTCAATCGATGCACTTCCCCCACCCGTAGACCGCAATACCCCATCAACAGGAAAATAGCCAAGTTCCGATCCCGAAACCGCCCCTCCACATAAGTGAGCACTTTCTTTAGTTCCTGCTCTTCCAAGTAGACGGGTATCTTGTTTTTCTCGGTCTTGGATTTCTTCACCTCTAAAGCGGGGTTTCTTGTTGCAAGCTCAAAATCGATCAGCGACGTGTAAAACGACCGGATGGCGGACAGCGTTCTGTTCCTCGTTCGATCTCCGGCCGATTCCTGTTTGGATACAAGAAAACTGACAACATGTAACTTACCAGCCTGCTGCACCGGAAGTTCATCTAAAGAAGATAGATAATCGAATACTTCCCTCTTATATTCTTTTCTAGTGGCCTCGGTATAACCGGACTGCTTCATCCAAATCGTAAAAGCCTGAATCGGCTCGGAGTAGATTTCTTCGATGTCATATTTATTCGTCAACGCAATCCCTCGCTATTTTATGTATAATATGCTAGATTCTAGCACTAATCTTAATAGGCAAGTGGCCATTCGCCTTTAAACAAATCGCTTAGAATTGAAAGTGCGCAAAATACGTGTTTGGCGTACTTATTTTAGCACATATGTTCCCTGAAGGAAACATTGCTTGGCAGGCTGGCTAAAGCCTAAACAGAAAACCCGCGCCCCGAAATTCTAGTTGATAAGTGGAAACCTGTCATTTTAGCACATCTTTTTCAAAATGGAATTATGAGATTCAGCGAACTTCAAAAAGCAATACCTGGTATAACAAAAAAATGCTCACGGCACATTTAAGGGATTTATCAAGTCACATACGAAAAAAGAGCACTCGAAGTTATCTCGAGTGCTCTTTTTTCTGCTGTCATAGTCTTATGTTCCTGTAGCTACTAATTACTTCTCTTCCATTCATCAACTACTGCTCTTACAAGTCTTTTTGCTGTATCTGCTCGAAAAGGCATGACATGACCGTGAAACATATAGTAGATTATATAGCTGTCATGAGTTTCATAGCCGCCTTTTATCCATTCTTCTCTATTCGGAAGATAGCCCGTGCAGCCATTGGTATACCCATTGAAAAATAAAAGTGGATCGTCTGTTTGTTCCGTAACCGCAAGCGAAAGCTCACAGAAAATTTCATCTGACACACCACACAGGCTGCCCTCATTCAACAATAGAAAATGGATGCTACGGTTCTGCGTTTGAGTGGTTATCCCGGCGTTTCTTAACTGTTCACATTCACTAAGCCAACCTGTCGCATCCAAGCCTGATTTTTCCGCAATTTGTCTTGCTTCATCAACTTCTGGAACATCAGAGTACATTTGAATCTCTGTTTCCACCATATGCAAACGTGTTATTTTTTTTGGGGTAAATCGAAGTTTTGTCGCAGATTGCAGAAGCTCATCTGCTATGCGATCAACATCGGATGTAGTGCCGCCATCAATTTTATCTACACCAACAGGCTTAATGTTTCCTGCAGCACCTTGTATCATCATAATTGGACAACCGTAATGTTCTGCAATTTTTTCCCGCGTCGCACCGAAATAGTCGCTTGACAGTTTGTTACTATGGCTCATTAAGATATTGGCATGAGCACAAACCCGTAATAGCATTACAATCGATTTTTGAGTAGTAGAATTAACAATTTGCAATGCTCCAAGGCGCTTATCAACAACGCTGCACCCATCCCGCCGGTTTTCACCTATATCTGTTTCGCCAACTGCCCAGGAGACGAGGCATGGCTGTAAATTTACTAGCGCATTTGTTATACAGGAAATCACTCTATCACATAAGAGCGAATAATACTTTTGTCCATTAAGCGGCGACAAAGGATCAGGTGCCGAGTGGGTATGGGAAAAATTGAGCATAACATTAGTGGCAGTAGTGCCCAATGCTTCCGCAACCCTTTCCCGCAATTCATTTGATAAAGCTGTTGTAAAGCCTAAGCTATCTATGGCAATCAAGCAATAGCGGTCATTTTGATGTTCAAACAGTACTATTTGTGCTTTCAATGGATAATGAATACCGTTTACTTTGTTCTTCTCACGCGAACGGCCAATCATTTCTACAGGAAAATCCGGGGTAATATCCGTCTGCGAAAAAGCAGCTCTATAGTTATAGTTCATTTAGCTTTTCTCCTTGATTTGAATTTTGGAAAAAGCCATGAGTAGGACAAAATTTATCGTTTCATGCACCTTGTCCTATTGGCTATGCATGAAACGGTTACAATCAATAGTTTCATATGCTTCCCTCGTTCGTTGAAATTGTATTCTTAAAGTTAATTATATATTAGTTTGTTAAGAGGGACTATCCGAAAAGAATGGTTTGTTGACCAGACCTCATACACAAAGATGTTCTACTAACTCAAAGGCAATACCTCAGAATTTTGAGATGTTGTTTGAACTAACCTGCCCGTTAGCTTAATGGGAATTGTAGTTTGATATTCATCTAATCGGTATTCGGACTATGTTCTTGTACATTCCGGCAATAGGAACAAGTTCTTGTCCTTGGCTCGGGACAAGAACTTGTTCCGATAAAAAAAAGCCGCTAAAATAGCGACTTTCAATGAGACTATCTTCTTGTCCATAGTCAGTCCTTTACAGAACGGCCGTCATTTTCTTGGCAAGCTCGGATATTTTTTGATTTCGTAAATAATCCTCCATCTTCTCTTCCGCCGTTACCATGATTTTCTGAATCATACAATCTTGACCGTGGTTTAAGTCACATTCAAATAAGGAAGCGTTGCCCTCAATGGCATGAATGATGTCCAGGAACGAGATCTCTTCCCAATTTCGCTTTAAGCGGTATCCCCCATTGGCGCCTGAAGTCGACTCGATCATTCCGGCCTTGACCAGCTTGGTCAGAATTTTGGATAAATACGTCGGTGAAACCTCTTGTCGTTCCGCCAGCTGCTGTACGCCGATGAGTTTATTCGGGGGGACGACAGCAAGAAAGAGCATGGTATGAAGAGCATAGTTCGTCGCTTTAGAAAATTTCATAGCGGAGTGTCCACCTCAATCAAAGACTTTATTTGCCCATGATAACTATTAAGCTCCTTTGTGTCAAATCAGCCTCTTCGTCATTGTGAAGATAAAGCCTGTGATTTACAACGGAATTCGTTGGGGGCCACCCCATATTGTTTTTTAAAGACCCGATAAAATGATCGCAAGCTGTTGAACCCGGAATCAAAGGCGATGTCGGTGACCGGATGGATTGTAGATAACAGCAGCATGTGCGCATAAGCTGCCCGCTGGCTATTGATGTAATCGCGAAAAGAAACTTGGAATTGCTCGGAGAAAATCCGGGAGATCATAAATTTACTAATGCCCAGTTCCTTTGAAAGCGCATCCAAGTTAATGGGTTCTAAAAAGTGCATGTCGATGTAAGCAAGGATTTTCAGAATCATATCCATGTCGTTCTTGTAGTCCACTCTCTTCATGTACATTAACGGTAGAGCGTGCCCTAAGATGGCGGAAACATAGGCTCTAAGTAATCGATCGTCGCTTTTTTCTATATAGAGTTTATACAAGGTTGCCATGAGATCCGTAATTACCTTGTTCCTGGGAACTACGGACTTGTCCGGAACATAATGAAGCAAATCCCCCGTAAAATCTCCCGGAAATGTGGCCTCGAAGAACATCAGCAAAATTTGATTGCTTTCTGTGGTTTTGTAGCTGTGAGGCTGATTGGGAAAAATGATGGCCACTTCCCCTTCGGACAATTCATAGTCTTCTCCATTAATGAAAATATTGATTTTGCCGGACATAACCATGGTTATCTCAACATTTTTATGCAGATGAAGCGGATAGGTGTTATTGGTGGAAATAAAGGAGTGAAACGCCTTGTCGCGATGCTGATATTTCATCTTCATCTCTTTCTCCCCTATCGGCCTGCCATGCAGCAAGTTAATAGAATTCTAAGAAGATAATACCGATCTGATCTCTTGCACACAAGGTCCCTAAGCAATAGTTGGCACAAAAAAGCATCCTTTTTGGCAGGAAAATACGGCCTTAAAGTTTTAAAGTAATAGCTGCAGGCATACCAACCACTTTACCCTGAAAGGAGGAAGTATAACAGGATCACTATCGGACAATAAGTCTGCATCCCTATCCATGTTATACGTCAAGCGATGAGGCTAAGAAATAAAAGATCCGGCAAGGCAGAAGCTCTTTTGTTGAGTTTTACGGTAGCGCTTTCAGTTTTAGGGGGATCTCCTTTGGATGCCTCAGGACAATCAACTGGAGACCATAGTATATCGGAAGGTGCCCCAATCCTTGCTTTTCCCGGCGCGGAAGGCGGCGGCGCTTATGCCAGCGGCGGCCGGGGCGGCGACGTTTATATCGTAACAACCTTGAAGGATTATGGAGAAAAGGATCAACCTATTGAAGGATCACTGCGGTATGGGGTCGTTTCTACCCCTAAAGAAGGACGTACGATTGTTTTTCATGTATCCGGTACGATCGAGCTCCAAAGCACCCTGCGATTCAAAGACATTAAAAATCTGACAATCGCCGGGCAAACCGCACCGGGCAACGGTATTACGATTGCGGGCTGGGATACCAACATTAGCAATTCCGAAAATATTATCCTCAGGTACCTCTCCTTCCGTCCGGGCGCAACCAATGTTTATAACGGCAGCGATTCTATGGATGCGCTTTGGGGAAGAGACAACGACAACTTTATCATTGACCATTGTTCCTTCAGCTGGAATACGGATGAGACCCTGTCCTTGTATAGAGGAGAAAACGGTACAATTCAGTGGTCCATCATTTCGGAGAGCCTGACCCTTTCCGGCCATTCCAAAGGGAGACACGGCTACGGCGGCATTGCCGGCGGAGATAAGACCACGTTCCATCACAATCTGTACGCCAACCATACATCGCGAAACCCTCGACTCGGTGGCGGATATGCCGGTGCGGCGGACGCAGACCATGTGGCAGTAGTCCAGTTCTCCAACAACGTCATTTATAACTGGGGCTTTAACGGTACTTACGGCGGTGGCTTTACCTACACGAATTATATGAACAATATCGAACTTGCCGGTCCGGGAACAAGGGATAACGTAATTAACCAAGTAATTGATGCAGGGGAATCCACGAAGCTTGGGGGATTCTACATCGACGGGAACCGGATTAACGGCAAGCTTACGGGATTGCTGGATGAATCCTCGGATTACGTGAAATTTTCCGGTGTCAATAGCGGGGATCAAATGACAACCATTGCGGCAAAGCCCTATCTTTCGGCGGACAGCACGGGAGTAAATCATGGCATCACCAATCAGGCGTTTGATAATTACATTAAATCCGGCATCAAACATGCGAATGAGCCCTTACTGAGAAGCATACTGCAACAAGCAGGCGCAACCTATCCGCGACGCGATGCGATCGATGCGAGAATTGTGGCGGAGGTTGAGCAAGGTTTGGGAAGATACATCAATACGGAACATGAGGTTGGTGGCTACATTACGGACTTTGGCGTCGCCGAGGAACAGCGTGATGACCAATTTGATACCAATCGAAACGGAATCGACGACAAATGGGAAAAGAAGAACAATATCTGGGATATCAAGGATGCTTACAAGACGGTTACTCAGAGCGGTTATACCTGGCTTGAACTTTATATAAACGGGCTTGTTGATATGGATCACAAAGCGGAAAATCCCGAAGCTGTGATCATGTCACCGGCTAACAATGCACAATTCGTTACAGGCAAAGAGATTGAAGTTAAAATCAAAGCCTCTTCCAAATTCGGGCACAAAATCAATAAAGTCGCTGTCTATAATGGATCCCAATATCTCGGAGATGCTGTGAAGAAAGGCAGTACGTACTCCTATACGATCAAAGGATTAAAAGATGCTTCCCACTATCTCTCGGCAAGAGTCACGGATACCGCGGGAAATGAGACTCAGACTACCGCAGCTAACATTCATGTCAATACCTCCTCCGCTACCCTCGCTAATGAGGGCTGGATATCCTCGGATATCGGAAACCCGGATATTAAGGGTTCCGGAAGCATGACGGATGGGGTAATCACCGTAAAGGGTAACGGGAAACTTGGTATGAGTGAAGGCAGCATGAAACAATCCGAAGCAAATAATGCAGCCAAAGACGATTTCCACTTTGTGTATAAAAAAATGGACGGTGATTTTGAGCTTACAGCGAAGTTGGAGGAGATCGGAGCCGTTGATAACCATGCCTTCACCGGGCTGATTATTCGCGATGAATTAAAGGATGACAGTGCCGCGGCAGCCCTCGGTCTCTCCTGGGTCAAGCTGTCCAAAGCAACCAGCTGGTCCGCTTATCTGGCGGGCAGAAACGAGCAAGGCGGTCCATTTGACGAATTGACGGAAACTTTAGACAGTGCTTCTGCAGCCGCTAAGGCTGGCATTCAATTACTTCCGGATGTTCCTTTTAAAACAAACGGCGTCCCGCAAGGATATTGGCTCAAACTAGGACGAAACGGGGATACCTTCTGCGCTTACGGATCAACCGACGGAAAGGATTGGACACCTATCGGCGAACGGACAATCGTCATGCAAGATTCGGTTTATATCGGATTTGCCGTTGACAGCAATGATGTCGCCAATAAGATTGAACAACTGAATTATGCTAAATTCTCTAACATAACGCTGAAGGATAGCTTTACCCCACTAGGGAAGTAGCGAGATATCAAAAGCTTCACTAACCTGAACAAGACGGCAGCCCCTTCATTGGCTGCCGTCTTGTTATGCATTAGGAGAAACTTCACATGTTCATGCTTACAAATTCAATCTCTGTTGGATGATGACGGCCAATTCTTCTGCTGTATTCCAAACAAACGGACGGACCTCTTTGATTTGTCCGGGAAGCAGATCGGCATCCCCGCTATGAACGGTCCAGATTACAGGAATGTTCAAACCTAGTGCATATCCCGCCGCCATATACACCTCAGGGGACTGACCGGTTAAATCCGCGATAATCAGTTTACTGTCCGCAATGAGCTCCAAGGAGTACTTCTCTGAGTGATTTGTCTTCGCATGGGCAACCAACTGCGGCAAATAACCGTACTGCTCAATTTTAGGAAGCAGGATCTCCGTCCATTCCGCAAGCAGCATGTTCCCATCTCCGACGAGAACGGTACAAGGTTTAAATTTCTTCCCTCCTGCGCTGGCGGCAGCGATGCTCCAACCTTTTTCCGTAAGCTTAAAGGCCGTCCCTTCCCTGATCAGCAGGTCAGCGGTGCTCAGTGTATCTATAAGATATACCAACTCTTGTAAATTAGGAGAATACGTCAAGTTATAATTGCTCGAGAGCGGATGAATGATTACCGTTTCACCCGGCGCTTCGGAATGTCTGTACAAATATTGCAACAGCCGATTTCCCTTATCCTCCATGGTTACAGGGATATCCGATGAATTTGCGATGGAATCCAAATCGTCGGCGGATATTACGACCTTTTCATCGCGATCGGTCTGCTCCCGGATATATGCCGATACCAAATGCAGCATATTCCGTTTCTTCTGGTGCGGGAAAGAACGAACCGTCTCATAACTGCCTCTCTCCAAGCTATAAAACCCGCCGGGAGAACAGGAGCAACCCATATATTTATCGAATTCGGCTTCCGTGGCTATAGGGACAATCTGATCGCAGAACAAACATTGCTTCTTCATCATAACAACTCATCACCTCTCATCAATAGCTATCCTCTACCATACCAAGATTCTATTGAAAAATTGACAAGAAGATTTATCCAGAAGACTCCAATCCTATCTTTCAGGTTTGAATCTGCGCAATAGTTTCCTTACCCAGCCTACTATGGTCGGAAGCAGAAACAGTAGAACAATTCCGGAGACAATCCCATATCCGAGCTGAGATTCCCTCTCCTCAGATAACATTCGCTCCATATTTGTTCCGATCAAAATCACGTTGTGCTCTTCCTTGCCGGGTAAGGTGAACGGCTCCAATCTTCCTTCTCTGGCGCGTCCGATGACCGTGATTTGTTCCCCTGGGGACACTGCATAGTAGCCATATGCCCTTTTCTTCGGACTCTCCACCAACAGCGGCCGGGATGTCCCTCCTTCATATATATTAGACAGTTGACTCGGATCAACGGTGCTAAAATCCAGCGGGAGCCAATTCGTGTAGAAGCGGAACCACTCCGCTTGCACGACTACGCCATTGATCACGAAGCTGCCTAAAACCTCCGGACGGCGGTCTTCGGATCTTTTGTAATCGCAATTGCTTTTGCTGCATCCCCAAAGAAATGTTTCCTTTTGCAGCAACGCATAAGTATTCCGAAGTTTGCCCTCATCAGTCACGGCAGCTATGCCTTCAACACTGCCATCAAGCCGGACAATTTCGTCGATATCGGGAGTCAACTCTAGCACCGGGCGCGCGTTAGTTATGATCTTTGTAAGTCTGGCTGAATCCCAATATAGTAACAGTAGGCCGAATAAAACAAAGAAACCAAGAAATTTTAAGAACCCGAGCCAGAATGAACCGGAGCCGTTTCGCTTATTCTTCTTTTTCTGCTGTTTTTTTGCCATAGGCCCCCTCCTCCTCTTTGCACGAAAAATCTTCTTGAGTTAGTTTATCATACTAGCTTAAGCCGCTGGAAACTTGAAATTTAATAATCTTTCTATTAAGTTATTTTAATGAGGGGGTTAGTCAACCATGATGAAAGCTAAGAGAAGTATAGTGATTATGATCTTCATAGCGCTGTTTGCCCTGCTTGCCGGCTGCAATGTGTCCCATAAACAAACGGTGCCTGAAGATACGGACCCTGATTCCGTATTGCAGTCCTTATATACGGCCGAACACATCAAGTCGGTGAAATCGGCGATCATAGAACCGTTAAATAAAAGCTCGGAAATCGAACAAGGCATCCGTATCTATTATCAATACGCTATTTTGCTTAAAGGTGCGGTCGACCAGGAAAATAAAGATATTGCAAACAAGCTGTATATTGTTACAGCAGTCGAAAATACACAGGAAAACCGGGAAATTAGTGTCCAGTACATAGGTGGATCTCTCAACGGGGAAATTCGCGAACTCAGACCGCGCCATAAAACGTTTCAAGTAAACGCATGCCGCACCGAATCCGATTCTCCTTGCGACAGCGGCGATCCGACTTCATATGAAGCATACGCGGTAATATTTTCACTGGACGAGTACTCTGCTCTTGAAGAACAAGGAAATGTTGTCGATATCACGGTGAGGTATGCCTTGGGAAAAAACAAAAAGGAACTGCGGGAACAGTTCCTCAGCGACTCCGGACTTCAAGAAACCGGAAAGGCAGCCGTCTCCTTTCAACTGCCTGCCGCATTCCATTGAACAGGTTCAAGTTATATGTAGTTGATGATCACTCCGCCTAATGCGCCTGTAATAACAACAACCCATGGTGGGGTTTTCCAGAAAACTAGCATTATAAACAAGATGGACGCGAGGGCAAAATCAGCGGGTGCAAGTATGGAACTGGTCCAGATCGGATCATATAGAGCAGCCAGCAAAATACCTACAACCGCTGCGTTAACACCTACCAGCGCACCTTGAATTATTGGCTTCCTTCGGAGTGAATCCCAAAAAGGCAGAGCTCCAATAACCAATAAAAAGGCTGGTAGGAAAATCCCTAAAGTTGCAATGATCGCACCAGTCCATCCATTCATTATAGCTCCCAGGTAGGCAGCGAATGTAAACAAAGGACCCGGAACCGCTTGGGTAGCCCCATAACCCGCCAGAAAGTCTTCTTTGGAAAGCCAACCCATGGGTACTACTTCCCTTTCCAGTAAAGGCAATACAACATGTCCTCCGCCAAACACAAGCGAACCCGATCTATAGAAACTGTCAAACATGGGAAGCCATTGGAGCGAAGTAATTCCTCGTAGGAAAGGCAAGATGATCAATAATCCAAAGAATAGGACTAGACAAATCACGGCTAACGAACGCTTTATCGGTACACGGATATCCGGCAACTCAGGTATCTTCGTGTTTTTATATAAAAATAAACCGATAATACCCGCTAATACGATGATCAACGCCTGACTAATCGCCGTTTGCCAAAGTAGTGTGACCGTTGCCGCTATAATGGCAATCGTCGCACGGTTCCGGTCCGGAGTCAGTTTCTGCCCCATACCCAGTACCGCATGAGCAACAATTGCGACAGCGACTAGCTTTAAACCGTGAATCCATCCGGCGTTCCCGATATCAAATCCCTGTAACAGATAAGCAAAAAGAACAAGAGCAATTACCGAAGGAAGAGTAAAGCCAATCCAGGCTGCAACCCCTCCCATTAATCCTGCGCGCATCACCCCGATCCCAATACCGACTTGGCTGCTGGCCGGCCCGGGCAGGAACTGACAAAGAGCAACCAAGTCTGCATAGCTGCGCTCATCCATCCACTTTCTGCGCCTTATATATTCATTATGAAAATAACCTAAATGTGCAACGGGCCCACCGAACGAGGTTAAACCAAGTTTCGTGGAAACTCTTAATACTTCAAACACAGCCTTCAGTTTATTATTTTGACTAAGCTGATTATCGGACATTACGCATCCCTTTCGCGGCTTATTTTCCTGCCATCAGTGTTTTACACATGATATAATCTCTTTGTTCTTCATCCCCCATAAAGAAAGAATGGGCACCAACTTGGACAAATCCTATTTTCTTGTAAAATTGAATCGCGTTCTCGTTCTTTTCCCAAACCCCCAGCCAGACTCTATTTTTCTTTTCTCCTAAAGCTATATCTATCGCAGTGTTAATTAAATATTTTCCAAGCCCCTGTTTCTGAAACTTATTTCTTATATAAATCCTCTCAATTTCGAGTGCATCATCCCCCATTTTTTCCGATTGGGCAGTCTGACTGTTAATTTTCAAATACCCGGCAGGTTCTTCATCTAAGAAGATCAAAAAGAATTCCGAATGGATATTGTTCAATTCCATATTCAACTGATTGGAGTTAAATGCCCGATCCATATAGTTCTTCATATTTTCAGGCGAATTCTGATCCTTGAAGGTATCGTTAAAGGTTTCAATACTTATTTCTTGGAGTAGTTCTACATCTTCGATCCCACACTTTTGTATTTTCACAGACATTTGAATAGATAGCTCCTTTAGAAAAGATTATAACTCAATACTTTCGCTTATTTCCCTTTTTTACAAACTCCCAGTCTACTTCAATATTCTTTCTAACTCTTTGAATTAACTGAAACAGAGTTTCTGCTTCTTCATCGGAAAATCCGGCTAGCGCGACATAATCGGAATGAATATGTTCACTTCTTATATAAGGATAGACACTCTCCCCTTTTTCTGTAGGAAAGAGTTTTTTGATTTTTCTGTTATATGGATCATCTTTCCTTTCAATAAATCCGTTAAGTTCAAGTTTCTTTATGGCACGAGCGGCGGTTGTCCGATCCACTTTCAATATTTCGGATAATTTCTCCTGGATGATTCCAGGGTGTTCGCAGATCCGTACCAGGTACAAATACTGTCCTTTTGTAAGCTCATATTCCTTAAACTCGATATTGCTGATGGAATCCAATGCTCTGGCAATCGTTCCGATTTCACGTAGAATTTCTTTCATAGATAACTCCTTAATTTCTTATGCTAATCGATACTCGTTATACATGTTATATTATTTTTGTTGCATTTACAACATTCTAAAAAACAAAAGCTATATCATTTGTCATAGTCGAAATTATTGATAAAAAAGATAATTTAAACCGATAATATATTTTTATAACCCATTATGTGAGAAAAGAAGGTTCGGAGATGAATCGAAATCCATACGCTGCAATCATCGGTAAACCGATCAAATCTTCACTAAAACCCGTGCAGGAGGTTGGAATTATTATCCTTTCCGCCTTGCTTGTCGCGGCTGGTCTTAATTTATTCTTGATTCCCCATCAGCTTTTATCCGGTGGACTTACGGGGGTCGCATCCATCATTGGTTATATTACCGGGTGGAATATTTCAATCGTGTATTTTTTGCTTAATGTCCCACTCATTATCTGGGGTTGGAAGGCGGTTGGACGAAGATATATCGTATATAGTTGTATCTCGGTCATCTGCACGACTTGGTTTATGGCTCTTATTCCCGTCATCCAACTAACCAAAGACCCTATTTTGGCTGCGGTATTCGGCGGCCTCATCTCAGCGGGAGGCATCGGATTCTCGCTCCGAGTAGGCGGCTCTACCGGCGGGTTCGACATACTCGGCTCCATCGTAACTCGCAGACGGGATGTTGCGATGGGAAATGTTCTGTTCATTTTAAACGGCGCTGTGATTTTAGCACTCGGCTTTTTCCGGAGCTGGGACCTGGCACTGTACTCCATGCTGTCCACGTACGTCAAAGGTAAAGTGGTCGACATGATTCATATCGGACATATCAAAGTCACTTGCTTTATTATTACGAAAGAAAAAGAGAAGATGCTTTGCCAGCTCCGCAAACTTCATCATGGAATAACATGCATCCATTCGGAGGGCGGGTACAGTGAGCAAGAAAACTATACATTAATGACGGTCACCACTCGGTATGAATTGGTAGCGGTGCGGAAAGCGGTTCTTCAAACCGACCCCCGAGCATTTATGAACGTGGTACAATCCACAGAAATTGTTGGACGTTTTGCACGACCCAAGGTATAGATATTAGATTTGGAATCAGATTTTAAGTTTATAAATAGATAACAATATATTTCCAGCCAATCAGGTCAGCCTAGGTCTCCCCCTTCGCTGACCTGATTTGTTATTTTATCTAAACGTAGGATAAGCCATTCTGGGAATAATGCTAAATGACACCGCAAGGGTACCTAGTATGCATCCAATAACATTCAAAGGCGGGATTGAACATGACCGTAATATTCCCCAAGGACTTCTTATGGGGCGGAGCCGTGGCTGCGAATCAATGCGAAGGCGCTTATCAGGAGGATGGCAAAGGCTGGTCCACTCAGGACGTTGCTCCGCAAGGTATCAGAGGCCCCATTACAGAAGTTCCTACTGACGATAATCTGAAGCTGATCGGTATCGACTTTTACCATCGTTATAAGGAAGATATCAAGTTATTTGCTGAAATGGGCTTTAAGGTATTCCGTACCTCGATAGCCTGGTCCCGGATCTTTCCGAATGGAGATGAGCTCGAGCCCAATGAGAAGGGCTTGCAATTCTACGATGATTTGTTTGACGAATGCCTTAAATATGGGATTGAACCGCTCGTGACGATATCGCATTACGAAACCCCGCTGCATTTGTCCAAGCAATATGACGGCTGGGTCAATCGGCAAATGATCGGCTTCTATGAACGTTATGCAAGAACGTTATTCACGCGTTACAAAGATAAAGTGAAGTATTGGCTGACCTTTAATGAGATCAATTCCATTCTGGAAGAGCCGTTCATGAGCGGCGGTATTTATACTCCGAAGCAGGAGTTAAGCAAACAAGATCTATATACAGCGATTCATCATGAATTCGTTGCAAGCGCGCTGGCCGTAAAAATCGGGCATGAGATTAATCCGCACGCAAAAATCGGTTGCATGGTTCTTAGTATACCAACGTACCCTCTCACACCCAAACCGGATGATGTCATCGCTGTCATGGAGGCTGAACATAAGAACTACTTCTTCGCCGACGTCCATGCCAGAGGCTATTACCCTGGCTACATGCAGCGCTTTTTCCGGGAACATAATATTGAGATTCATATGGAACCGGGAGATGCCGAAATTCTAAAACACACGGTAGATTTCATTTCCTTCAGCTATTATGTGAGCATTTGTGAATCGTCGGATAAAAGCAATCGCAAACCAACCGATTTGTTCAACGGGGTGCCTAACCCGTATCTGGAGACAAGTGACTGGGGTTGGCAAATTGATCCCCAAGGTCTGCGCTATGTACTCAATATGTTTTACGATCGGTACCAGAAGCCGCTCTTCGTAATTGAGAATGGCCTTGGAGCAAAAGATGAGTTAATTACGGGTGAAGATGGCAAGCCCACTGTTCACGATGATTACCGGATCAAGTACTTGAACGATCACCTGGTTCAGGTCGGTGAGGCGATCAAAGACGGAGTTGAAGTGATGGGGTATACTTCTTGGGGTTGTATAGACTTGGTGAGCGCCTCCTCTGCACAAATGAGCAAACGTTATGGTCTCATTTATGTAGACCGCAACGATGACCATACCGGTACTCTGGAGCGTTATCGCAAGAAGTCTTTCTTCTGGTACAAAGATGTCATCGCTTCTAATGGACTAAGTTTGCAGCGTTAGCAGTCGGTAAACATAGAGGATTAAAAGAAGCAGCGGCACACCAAGACTGGATAAATAAGTCTTGAAGATGCCGCTGCTATTATGGAACGTTATTGCTGATCTCCGTTAGAAACCCGTTCTTTGCAGCTGTATCAATTAACTTTAGAATATTTAAAAGCGCTTTGTAGTTAAACATATACCATTGGTTCTCATTCGCTTGATGAATTAAAACCTCGGGGTCACGATCACTATCCGTCGAACGAATTAAGGAATAAACATCAAACCGTAATATGCTATTCCCTTCTTGGTCTAAAAAGTCATATTGTCCAGCTTTATAGTAGTAACCAGGTGGGAGGTGACTACGCCAGGAATAATTAGGAGGTGCTTCGACTTTCTTACCTTTGTTTTCTACAAAAATATTATAGATTACTTCATTATAGGTATTCCCATGGATTTGATTGACTACGCCACCCAAAATCATGTGGTATTCCTGTTGCAATGCTTTCACCTTTACACCATCGATGATCAACGGTTTGGTTTCCACAGTTACTGCAAAGTTGCTATAACTGACTTTACACCCAAACGTTTCTGCAATAAAACGAAGCGGAACCATAACCCGATTATTCTTCAGATATGGCTTGGCATCTAAAAGTACTGCTTTTCCATTTTTCACGGCTTTATTGCTATTCTGGTGTAATATTACCTCGACATTACTATTTGTGAGTATGATTTTTGAATCCGACCACTTAACCGTAGCTCCCAAATTTTCACTGATCACACGCAGAGGTACCATGGTTCGGCTGTTCACAGTTTCGGGACTTACATCGGAGGAAATCGCAGTCGTTGCGCCATCGGTTTGATTCTTCATAAGTATTTTTACGGGTTCGGCGGCATAAACGGATGATGCAAATATCATCACACTCAACACAGCTGCTGCTGTTATCAGCTTCTTCAAAACGACCACTCCATATATAAAGGTATTTTAATAGTAATCCAGGATGTATTTATAACCCCCAAATTATACCATAATAGAGTTGCTTTCTGTAACGAAGCTGATCTTCTTGGGCGTTATACAAGGAATTTTCTCGTTCATTGCACTGAAATGGCTGCTGCCGCGTTTAATCGGGGAACTTGGTTTGGAGAAGAAGCATATCTGGGGAATTTCGATCGGATTCATCTTCACGATAACAAACGGCATTGCTGTCTGGCTTACATTAATGTGACCATCAAGCTAAAAGCCCGCGCCAAACGCGGGCTTCTTTCTATCTACGACTATTGCTTCCAAAGCGCCAAGAGTTGCTCCAATTGTTCCTTTAAAGGCGGCTTCGCCTTTCTTGCAGTTCCGGCAAGCTTATCCGCACTCTTAAACAACCGATACAGTACCAGCTCCCGCTCATAATCCTTCTTCTCTTTCAGTACATCGACAAGCGCGCCTGCAAGCTCGGGATCGTCGATCGTTGCATTTTTTACATATTTCCCTTCCTCATTGCCACCGAGTAAAATAGTAACCAACACTGGAAGATTCTCCTCTGTTAGACCGTGGGCTTCAATAAAAGCTTCAGCATAGTCATCCTGCACCATTTGATGCTCCGTATCCACCAGTTCCATATAGCGGCACACTAATGAGAAATAAGATTCACTGTATAAACCGAGGCCCATTACCGCGTAAGTACCCGGCATTACTGATTTCTCTCCAGGTTCCACGTCCCCGTACCACGCATACTCTTCCATCACAACATCTGCATATTCCGCTATTTTGGGAAAAAGTGCCGGATAGGTGAGCGCATTAGCGAAAAACTGGTGCAGCTTCGACTTCGCCAGCTTTTTCAACGGAAGAAAATGCTTTTGACTGCTCTTCAGCTTCAGGCTGTAACTCTTAGGAAACCCTTTGCGCAAAAGGTTGATGATATAATTCAAGGCTTCACCGTAAGTCGCCACTTCTTCGGATAGAATACGGACTTCGATTAGCTGCGTTACGTCGTTGTTACTGCATTCCACCCGCTCACTCCGCAAGACACTCTCAAACTTACCGCTGCCGACCTTCAGATAATTCGCTGCCCGCTGCGAACCCAGCTTGACTGCTAAATCCAGATACTTTTTCCGGGTTTCCGGTTCGGTAAATCCGACCTTCAACGCGACATAGAGGAAGAAATCCAGTTCCCCTTCGTCAACGGATCGGCGGTCCTTCTCCTCCTTTAAAATCCAATCGAATCCATAATCACCTGAAGAATCAAAATGTTGCGGCAAAAATTGTTCCTTGGCCCAGGTGTTAAAAGCTGACGTATATTGCCGGATCCACTCGTTCTTACGTTTTTGACTTATGTTCAGTTTGTCCGAAAGCCGGCCGATCAAAGGCTCAATAACTGCTTTTTCTTGTTTCATCATATCCGGATTAATCAAATGCTGAGCGAAGAAGAACATGTCATGCTCCTTCGGCAAAACCGGAAGTTCGGAAAGAATCTTGGTCTGAATAAAATTCTCCAGCGACTGCCGAAGTTGCTGCAGCTTCGCTTCATTAAACAAATTGCGGTGCAAAGTGATTATGGATTGATCGCGCTCAAATTCAAACACGACTTCAAACCTGTAATCAAAAAAACGGGGACCGAGCTCCTCCGACCTGAACAGTTGATCCACCCGCTCGCACAAAGCTGGAAATACCTCTTCCGTCAGTTGTTCATCGGTCAATTCCTCGATATACTCTCCTGCTTCAAACTTATAAGAGTCGTCGCTCCAAGAGAAAGGTTCGTAAACATCAATATGCAGCCTTCCTTGCTCCCAGTTGGTTTTTCCTTTTCTCCAGGCTACCCGAACATAGTTCATGATTCCTGCCTGCAGCTTGCTGTGGTTTTTCAGATCGCGTATTCTTTGACTCTCCTTGAAGTAAATCTCCATGATTCTATCCCATATGTCCTTTAAGAAAACTTCCGAAGTCGGGTTCATGATCGACACCTCCTGCAATCAATATAGAATTTAAATTGGATGAATTTGTTCCAGTCTTTCTTTTAGTGCTGCGGCAAGTTCCTTCCAACGCTGGCTTTCCGTCGTTCCATCGAGCGCAGGGTCGTCTTGCTGACTTCCGCCCAATTCACGTCCAGCTCCCCTTTGGATCACTTCGATTCATAATTAATAATGATTGCATCTCTGGTTACTTCGTCATAGGCAATCCACAACTCATCGCCCGGCTCGACTCCGTAAACCGGCTCGATCGTCTGGTTGATACGGTAGGCGATCCCAGCCCGCTCAACGGTGATCTCCGCCAGCGGCCGTTCGCCAAGGGTTCCGGAAAATTGGACGGACACGACCATGGCCGCTCCTTGCTTCCCTTTTTGTAAGGCAAACTCTTTCTTGAAGTCGTCCTTTCTCATGGTAACCGGGATGACCACCCCTGCTTTCACAGGCAGCCCTTTTGGTACAAACAGGCTGTTGACCTTTCGGAAGCTTACATTTCCCTCGGAAACCATAACCTCCAGGATCATAAGCTGCCGATTTACGATCGTCACCGGATATTCTTCGGTAGCAATCACTTCGCCTTCCAGCGTAATTTGCTCCGACTCCGCGAAACCGGCGTTTATCTTACCGTAGCTATGAATTCTCGTTATCCCTTGAATCTGCACCAGATTCGCTCTTTCGCCAACGCGGTATTCAAACCCGGGAGGCTGCACGACCGGAACGGCATAGTCGCGTCCTTCAGCTTTAAAATGCAGTTGCAGCGCATGGCCGCGGTTTACTGCGCCCAACGCCTCGATGCGACTCAACTCTGCGTCTTTAATGAGGTCCGGGCTCGGTTGCTCTTGGACGTTGTCCCCGGTTACAAACACGGCTTTATGCTTCTTACGATTGTAGCTGATAAGTACGGAATCGCCGACTTTAATGTCATTCAAGAATGAAATAACCTTCTTGATCTTGACTTCTTTCATCAGCCCTTCATCCTCAAAACGGACAGTAAACCGGACCAGCGGCAATTCGTTGATGTACGTGCCCGTTTCTTCCATCCGGGAGATCGTACCCGGAAGCTGCTGCCCCTGAGAGATCTTTCGGGCATTCGACCTCATCGATATCATTGGAAGCAAGACAAGCGCAAGGATGGACAGAATGGGTATCATAAGCCAAATCACCCAATTGAGGATAAGCGGTCCTCCCTCTTTGACGTAACTCCAGAAGCTTTGCAGCGATTTTACATCCTCGCCTATTCCGACCAGCCAACCTTCAACATGTTCTCCCTTCAGAAACCTCAATTCCCGGGCCTCCAAATCGAATGCGCCCGAAGCAGGTGATTCTCGTTCCGCTAAGTAGAGGATGTTACTTTCCGGTTCCTTAAAAAATGAGGTATCTTCATTTGTTAAATCCTCGTATGTAAGCTGTTCCAGAAGACTAGTAACGTCGCTGAATTTTCCGGTCTTCTCATTGTAGAGATATCCCAGCAAGGTACCGTTCATTTCATCTCCCGTCGTCGAACCTGCAATCATTACTTCTTGATCGTTCAGCAAGAATACACGCGCTTGATACACAGGTTGTGGGGTAGGGACTTCCGCTCCCCATTGATTCTCATTGGCATCATAAAACTTGGCCGTTCCCGGGTAATTGGAATCCTCCCGAATCAGCTTCGAATTATTGATTCCAAACTGCTTGGCGAACTCTGCGGCGGCCCGATCCTGAGCGGCGAAGGAACCTTCCCCCTCTTTCTTCATGACCACGGACGGCAGATTTGCCTTGTCGAAAATCCCGCTTACGAGCGCAGTTCTATCGTCTTTTAAATCTATTTCAAACATAGGAACCGCTTTGTCGTTCTCAAAGCTTCCATGGACCTCCATAACGTGGACAGGTCGGGCCGGAAGCAGTGAAGGAGAATCCAATAGTTTCGTTTCAAGCTGCCCGGCTTTCACTTGGGCTATGTACGGGACGGACTCCGCCGTCTCACCCGAAATGATCAGTCTTCCACGCCATTCATATGTACCCGAGCTCAAAAATGCAGGAATGCGAAGCTTGCCTTGAGCGAGCTCCTCCATTTCCCCTGACCGCGTAAAATAATTGAGTTGGAGTCCTAAGCTGTCGTCATAAGTCGGAAGGATCACCCCGTTCTGCTGATAAGAAACAGCCCCTAGCTCACCATGAATATTGGTGCGCAGTTTCACCTCTTTGAGCAATATCCCGTTTGTCGCATCAAACAAATAAGCCGTAGTATAGCCTCCGTCATTTTCGTCGGATACCCCGACCACCCTTTTTCCCTCGTCAATCATAAAAATGCCCGACATGGATGGTAGATGGTCATCAATATTTGTCATGTAACCACTGTAATCTTTCCAAACAAACGTGCTTAAAATGATGGCCGGAATAAAAAAGACCAAGTTAGCAATAATTGCGGATTTTATGTTTTTCATTCCCTCTCCTCCTCCTACAAAACACACAGCCGCAAACTTTCTTATGAATCAAAGAAATGCATTCTCAAGCATGGGGCCTCACAAATACTCGCCAAAATAATCCTCCGCTATTTCACGGGAATAACCGTCCTCACCTCTCCAGGTGGCCATCGAATTAAAATCGGTGCCCCGCCCGCGTTCTTTACGGTAATCGTCTTTGGACTCCAGCAAGCCTATGTATCCCCAAATTTCCATCACGACGTCTCTCTCATATTGATTGGAAGGAAGAACAAGCTTCCAGCGCTTCTCTAACTGCCTTGCCGCTTCCTTATCGCCGCAAGCATCTACCGCATCAAACATTTGCTTTAAGATCGCCACGTCTTCGCCTGTGACCTCAAACTCATCTGACTTGGCGAGAAACTCAAGGTCCATCAAGCAATAAGCTAACCAATTTAAGCGGACGCCTCCCCATTTGATCCGTTCGAAATTAAGTACGTTTAAATCTTCGTCGATATACTGTTCATCCGCCATTAGCCTACTGTCATTGCAATCACCGCAAGCACTATATCCTGGCTGCTCCGCCGGCCGCTGTGCATATGTATGTATAGGTAAATCTCGCGTAAGCGCAAAGCTGGACAAAGCGCTCCGCAAATAGACCTTGCGCGTGGAAAGACTATGTAGAAAGGATCGTACCGCCTTCTCTTTCGTGATCTGCCCCTCATGCAGCTCTTTGATCCTGCTAATGCATTCATCATGACTCCAGGTGAACGGATCAAACATGACTCCTTTACTTTTTGCATACTGGAACTCTTCTTCCGTATAATAAGCTCCGCCGTTTCTCCAACGTCCGGAGGTCCAAAAAGCGTTCATCAGTATTTTCTTGGCTTTGAGATCCATCAGTTTCTTCCTTCCATCATATATTTAAACCGCGATTCTATTCATGATACACTGGAAAAGCAAGGAAGCGAAAGGTACGAAATATGCAGAAATTAGGAAAGGAATGTTGACTTTGCATGCATTAACGTCGGCGGAACTGATCGATAAGGAACATCACGCATGGGAAGAAATTGTTGAGCTTTTGGGCAAAGGGACTAATCCATATGTCATTCTCCCCGCCGAGCGGTCATCCGCGGAGGACACGCTATATCAGCTACAAGTAAGCACAAAGTCCTATTTAGGAGCAGTTGCTTTCGAGGCGGGTGGCATATTGTGGGACGGGGGCTGGATTCATTTGCTCGGATCGGGGAGTCCGGGAATCTTCGGCAGTTTGAATACGTGGAATGGGTTGTCGGACAACATGGTAGTCGATCCGCTTGAGGGAATGCTTGTGGTCGCTTATGATGCGGCCGGCGGTTTTTTTGCGCTGGATACGGGCAAATTTGGCGGCAGCGGATTAATCCACTATTTCGCGCCGGATACGTTGGAGTGGGAATCTACGGAGCTTCCATATTCCGGGTTCCTCGGCTGGCTCGTGGAAGGCGATCTGGAGCAGTTCTATCAAACTTTTCGTTGGCAAGAATGGCGAGAGAATACAAGCCGGCTCCGGGAAGGCGAAGTATTTGCTTATTATCCTCCGCTCTGGACGGAAGAAGGCGGCGGAGACAAGAGCCGGAAAGCGCCCGTATCTGTCGTCGAAGCATGGAGCTTTGTCTTGGGAAATGATAGAAATGCATAGAAAACAGCCCGATAGATTCGTTCTACCGGGCTGTTTCTATTATCTTAGTCTGAGAGCTTAAGCAGAAGATTCCATCTTAGCGGATCAATTCGCGAAGCTCGGCAGCACTGACATTATACTGCGGATTGAATTCGTTCGAGCTCATATAACCGGCCAAACTCGACAAGAACTGTCTTCCCTCCGGCGTTTCGCCCGCCTTACTTGCATCCAGGGCGCAAACGAGGAGCTTACCTTGTCCAACCCGGCATTCAAACAGGAAGCCAAGTTTGTGATTGCGCTCAAAGTTGTCGATCGTCTGTACGATCGGGCTCCATTCACGGTCGGTTCCGTCCATGATGATTGACTTCGAGTTTTGGACGATGCTCCACCAAGGGTAAGTGGAATGTTCTTCGCACGGGAAATCACGGAACACAGGGTGATTGTTCTCAATCAACAGACCCATGGTACCTACAGGCACCGGACGGTTCATGCTTTCGGAGATGGACCGGAACATCGGATAGCACCAGAAATCCGTACAGTAAGTCCCCTCAATGGCATTCTCGAGAGATTCCGGTTTCGGCATCAGCAACACGTTCTTACCTTGCTCCAGAAGCGCCAGTGCTTCATCGGAAAGCTCCTCGAATAAGTTGATTTCGTCTTCGTCAATTCTGCTTCCGATGAGCTGCGGATAAATCCAAAGATCGTATGATTTGCGGATGTCACTTCCTTCGATCCATAAGGATAATTTCGCAGGAGTCATCCGGTGGACCACGGGCAGGTCAACCGTCAACTGGCAGATGTCGATGTAATTTGATCCCGCCTGAATGTTCGCTTCAGCGGATCCTTCCGCAAGTCTTGCGTCTTCCGCGGAGAGCTCCCAATGTAACGACAGATTGCCGGGTGTCCCGCTCCGGAACCAGCTCAGCTCGACGGCGGCAATGAAGCGTTCCCCTGCGACATAGTTGTATTTTGGGAACCTGGCCAGCAGGACGGCGTCGCTGCAGAATGTGCGCCATTCCTCCGGCGTGATCATTCCTTTGGAATCCATAAAAGCATCCAGCACGCCTACTAATGCGGTTCCTTGACCGCTAAAATCCTGTAGATCCAGCAGTTGGAACCCCGCAAGTCTCCGGGAACGGAACGCGGCCTCCAGTTCTTCCTTGTAGCAGGCAACCGCCAACTGTCCCGAGCTTTCAAAGTATTTACCGGCAAGATGGCCCAGCCCCTTGCTCTCCAGACGTTCGCGGAAGAATTTGAAATTCTCGGCTTTGAGCGAGCCTTGATATTTGTCGATCTCCTCAAAATTCGGAAACGTCGCATATTGCCCGATCTCATGAGAGACCACCGGCATTTGCGGGATCCATTCTCCGGAGACGTCTCCGGCTTCCACCGTCTTGGCTTCGGTGCCGTACTGGATCTGAATCGACCCTCCGGCCTTTTCGTCCGAGTCCGCCTCTTTTCCAAAGCTCGGTGGAACGATCTGATCGTCATAATCCTTCATCGTGCTTGGATAATCGGTTTGCACATGACCCTGCGGAGCATCGCACATCGCATAGGAGCCTCTGAACAACCGGTCCCGTGAAAAGCGCACGCCGCAGAAGAAATCGTCATGCTCCAATATCTCCGGCATGAATTGGTGGTTGTTGGAGCCTTGCGTGTACAAATGTCTGTCGTCGAATGCTTTGTATTCTTTTAGAATGGAATCGATCTTCGTTCTGCTCCCCCAGAGTTCGTTGCCCAGTGACATCATCACAAAGGATGGGTGATTGCCAAAAGCCCGCAGAATCTCATACCCTTCACTGATCAGATAATCCTGTTCCGCCTGGTTATGTCCCTCATCGGCTTCTTCGGTGATCGTTCCCCAGAACGGCAACTCCGGTTCCATGTAAATCCCGAGCATATCCGCGGCGGTAAAGGCCGCTTCCGGCGGACAGCAAGTGTGAAAACGATAATGATTCATGCCGTAAGATTTAGCGATTCCAAGGATCCTCAGCCATTCTTCTACGTCCGTAGGCGCGTATCCGGTCAATGGGAAGATCAGGCCGTCATGCTTGCCGCGAAGAAATGTCTTCTCTCCGTTAATGGTAAACTTGTCGCCAGCCGCCTTAAATTCCTTAAGACCGAAGATCAACTCATGACGGTCGGCTACTCCCGCTTCTCCATCTTTCAAGACAAGACTTACATTATAAAGGTTAGGTTCGAATTCGCTCCAAAGCAGCGCATCGGAACCCAACTCATAGACGAAGGAGAACTCCCCTTCCGATACGGCAAACTCTTGCTGCGGAGCCGAGTGTGAATTCTTGCTGTTAAAGCTTTCGGCAACAACATCAACCGTTCCCTCCGTTGCCCCTTTCAACAAACCGGTGACCCGCACAGAGCAGGCAGCCAAATCCGGAGTAAGGCGAATGTCGCTCAAAGACGAGTCACCGAAGAATTGAAGCTCCAGGCGACCGGTGATGCCGTTCCAGTTTGTTTGCGTATCCGGGGAAGTTAAGTGCCCGCCTTTGGTCGGATAATCGGTATTATCAACCCGGACGGTAATGGTGTGGCTGCCTGCTTCAAGCTTCTCCAACTCGTAAATATGTGCGGTGTTCAGACTGTTGCGGCTGCCGATCTCCCGGCCGTCCAGCCAAACCGTCGTCATCCGGGTGCGTTCCAAATACAAAGAACAGTTCTTTCCGGCAAGTTCTTCAGGAATCGTGATTTCCTTCGAATACCACGCCTGTCCTTCAAACAAGTATTCATCCGTCAAGGCGCCGATCAATACATTTTCGTTTTTCGGTCCCTTGCGGGCATGCGACGTCGTACCAGGCAGATTGATGACATCTTGAAACGGCAGATTCAGTCCCTGTTTTCTCTCATCTAATTGCAGCTTCCATTCGCCTTCAAGGCTGATCTTGGTTAGCAAAAATATCACTCCTAATATGTAGTAAACGCTTCAAAAAAACCGCGCTGAGCGCGGTTTAAAATAAGGGAACCTACCGAAAGTTCCCCACATTTCCTGAGTTCCTTAGTAGACTAGAACTTCCATTGCCGCCGTGGGGAGTTCCTTCTCCCTCATCTTACAAAGTTTTGACCGAAGGATCAAACTTTGATTGCTGATACACGCAACCGGCTTGTATCTATCATCCACTGTCCATCCAGTTCAAGACGCGGCTTTGCGGCAGATTCTATGAAGCTATAGATAGATTCTTTATCAGATGGGGTAACGTCCGGGAAAAAATAGGTGGCGAAACTGTCCAGCCAGTTCCGGATTCCTAAACTCCCCTTGAGCGGCGTGAGTTTGTCAAAGTGCTGGGCAGAGGCGACGCGAAAACCGGCCTGCTCCAGCAGGCTCGCATATTCTCCAATGGTAGGATGATACCACGGATTCCGTCCCTCCCAGGTGTAACCATGCTCCTCCAGCGCCTGCTTTATCGCGGAAGTGAGCACAGCGACGTTACCGCTGCCGGCGAATTCGGCCACAAATCGGCCGCCCTCCCGCAGTGCTAACCAGATCGTACGCACCACGGCCGGCGCATCCTGAATCCAGTGTAAGGCTGCATTCGAGAAGACGGCATCAAACTGGACATCCGTCCTGTATTGGCATGCGTTTTCGACCAAAACATCCAGCCCCGGGTACTTCAGTCTGGCTCGGCCTACCATTTCCTCGGACAGGTCAATTCCGGTAGGGATTGCGCCCGCAGCCGCGATGGCGGAGGTCAAGTCCCCTGTCCCGCAGCCCACATCCAGAATTCGTTCTCCCGGTTGGGGGCTCAGCATAGCTAATACTTCCAGCCCCGGCTTACCGGTGAGATCAGGCATCCTGAGGCGCTTTTCATAACTCATTTGCTATTTCCACTCCTCTTCCGTCATGTCCGCTATAACAGCAACTGCCGCTTTGCTGCCTGAGGCTGCGGCATAAATCAATTGCGAAGGCATCACATATGCTGAATCCCCGGCCGCGTATATGCCGGATACGGTAGTTCTGCCCATTGCATCCGTTGCAATCCCTCCATCCGGAGCAGTTTCATACCCCAGCGCTTCATGAAAATCGGCTTTAGGAAGTAATGCAGGGTCGATAAAACCTCCGCTTCGTTCAAGCTGGGATCCATCAACAAAATGCACCCTTTCCAGCAAACCATTTTCCCCGGAAAATGCGGTGATCGGAGTATCGACGACGGCAATTCCTTTTGAAGCAAGCTGTGCTCGCTGTTCGTCCGTCAAGATATCATGACCGTTCGTGCACACGACCAAATCTGAACTCCAGTTAAGCAGCAATTTTACCTTGTGAAATATTCCCGGTGTCTCCGAGACGACTACGAGCGGTTGACCCCGCAACTCCCATCCATCGCAGAAGGGGCAATTAAAAAGGCTTTTCCCGTAAAATTCGGCAACCCCCTCAATTTCGGGAAATACTTCTTTTAAGCCAGCCGCTAAAATCACTTTGTCCGCCTGAACCAATTCACCCGATGAAGTACGAAGAGCGAAACCATGATCGTTTCTTTGAATATCGGTCACCAGGGTATTCCAATGCCGGACCGAAGGGTATTTGAGCACCTCCTCGTAGGCGATCCGCCGAAACTCGGCGGGCGTAACCCCATCCCGTGTAATAAACCCGTGCGACGCATGAGTTACCCCGTTCCTCGGTTGGCTGTCATCAAACAAAACAACGTCCTTTCTTGCTCTGCCTAGCACGAGCGCTGCGTTTAATCCTGCCGGACCGCCGCCGATAATGGCACAATGATAGTTCATAACTTGAAACCTCCATTTCTTTTTATGGACATTATAGATATAAAATATCTTTAATTAGACAAACCTAATCACTCTCGAATTATTTAACGGATCAATCAAAGACTTAATATGTCTATAATAACCCCAATTACATCAATCTGTCAAAATGCAACTGATGCTATTTGTGTAGATCGAATTAGCTGCCATAATATAAAGTCCATAATCAAAAACAATCCCCCTGCCTTGTAATAAGCAGGAGGATGGAGGTTTGAGGTTCAGCCTTCCGTTGTCTTCTCAGTTTCATTCACTGTGCCTGACCGGGAACCGTGACCGTGATGACCGGCTTTATCCGAACGCGTTCCCTTCACGATTTCGAGTGCTTTTGCCGCGAGTTTGGTCTTGGCAGTATCAAATTGAGACTGCGTTATCTTGCCATCTGCCAATTGCTTATCCAGCGCCGTAGTTAGCTGGCTCGTTACGAGCTCCACGACCGATTGCAAAGCAACGCCCTTCTCCTCCGCCAATGCCGCCATCGACTTACCGGCATGCTTGGCGGTCTCATAGTCGCTGATTGATATACCAAGCAGTTCTGCGACGGCTTCCTCATCGATTCTTGCCCCGCCGTGTCCGCCAAGGCTTGCTTTACCCGTCAACTCACGGTTCACAAGCTTGTTTGCTTTCTCCGTAACGTTAGCCTTTTCGGTATCATATTGAGTCTGGGTTAAGCTTCCGTCCGCCAGCTTCTGATCAAGGCGCGCCGTAAGCTGTTTGGCTACAAGATCAATCACCGATTGAAGCGAGATCCCCTTTTCTTCGGCCACCGCTGCCAGAGATTTCCCCGAACGCTCTGCCGTCTCCAATTCAGTTTCAGTCATACCGAAAAGGGCGGCAATCGCCGTATTGTCAAGTTTTACTCCTATTCCATGATGCCCGCCTTTCCCTTTTAATGTTCCCTTATCCGCTCTTTGTGTTGCGGACGATGTTGAGCTCGTAGTGTTTGAATCCGAAGCGGCAAACGCTTGTCCGGCAAGCACCGCTCCTCCGCCTAGTGTAATAGCCAATGCCAGCGCACTTGCTGTTATCGCTTTGTTTTTCATGATAATTCCTCCTGATTTTTCAAGTTTATTATTGAGTCTGTTTCACGGCTTTAAGTCTTGCCAGCTCACTTTCCACTTCATCCTGTTCCGACCAACCTGTCAGCCGTGCATTGCTTTGATCCATACTCCGATAGGCAAGTACGCCGGATTCGAGGGTCATGATTTTTTGTTCCATGCGGTCAAATCCGCGCGAAATCTTACTAATGTTGCCGGGCGAAGCCGTTGCGACCGTTGCCCTTAAGGCGGCTGCCGCTTGACTGCGTGCCAGCAGGAAGTTCAGCTTATCACTCAGCTCTTTATGCAAATCCAATAGGCGGGCGATCTCCTCTTGTAAGGCCTGGACCTGTTTCCGAATAACTTCGCGCTGCTCCAAATAGGTTTGCATCAGTTTTGAGTGGCTTAATTTCTCCTGGATGGCCAGCCTGGCGATATCTTCTTCCTCCCGTTCTACGGCAAGCTCGGCCTGGCGGGTACGTTTATCGATCATTTGTCCGGTTCTGGCAACCAGCAGATCGTATTGTTGTTCAGCGGCGAGCTGTTTCTCCAGCGCTAATCGGGCCTGGTCGATTTGCTCCTCAAGCTGTCTAATATAGTGTTTAGCCATACTGACCGGATCTTCCACCAAATCAAGCAAGCGGTGTGTATCGGCTGCGGCGATATCTTTTATTCTTGTAAAAATACCCATGAAATTCATTCCTCCTTATGTTGTTTGCGTTCCCACTCATCCAAAAACCGGCCCCGGCTTTCCGTGGTTTCCACGAAAGACGGGTATACGTTTATAGCTTGAGGGGATATATATTTACGGTTGTTTTCGATCCTTCTGAACAGTAAGAAAGCGATGATCAACACAACCAAGCCCCAAAGGGGCGTAAGTAAACTCATCGTACTCAGAACGGCGAATACAGCGCCTGTCCATTTAAGCCCTCCTTTCCCCTTGAGGAAAAGTGCGACCCCGCCGAGCAAAACAGCGATTTGAAGCACAAAGTGCCAAACCGGTTTCGCACCTGAAGCTGGAGTTGCAGCATTGTTGGAATTCATGTGTAAGGGAACACCATGGTGTCCATACCTCATAGGTTCATGCCATGCTTGACGATGCTGCATGCCTTCATTCATAGGAACTATGTTCACTTTTAACAATGCCGCAAGGAGAAGGATGGAACCAAGACCAACTGCGATTGAGATTAGAATTGAAGTACGTTTCATGTCTTTCACCTCCTTTCTTCCATCCATGTTTGTATAATAAGTCCGAAACCTTTAACCAAACTTAAATGAAGGATTAAACGCAAAAAAGGACGGAAATCGGCTGCGCGCCGTTTCCATCCTTCCTATAATTAAACTTAAGCGAGTGCGATCATTATATGGCGTCCGCCTGAATCGCCTGCTTGAACTGGCTGTTGTATAGTTCGTGATAAACTCCCGACAACGCTAGAAGCTGTTCATGGTTGCCCTGCTCAGCAATCTCTCCGTTTTGGATGACCAGAATACGGTCCGCATCACGGATCGTGCTAAGCCTGTGTGCAATTACGAAACTGGTGCGACCCTTCATCAAGGTCTTCATTGCATGCTGGATCTGCATTTCCGTCCGCGTATCTACGCTGCTCGTTGCTTCGTCCAGGATCAGGATGGCCGGATCGGAGAGAATCGCCCTAGCAATCGTCAGAAGCTGGCGCTGTCCATGGCTCAGGTTGCTGCCCTCCGATTCGAGTATCGTATCATAGCCATGCGGCAGCCTTGCGATGAATCTCTCCGCATTGGCAAGCCGGGCAGCCTCTTCCACCTCCCGGTCGGTCGCATCAAGCCGACCGAAGCGGATATTGTCGCGGATCGTTCCCGAGAATACATGCGCATCCTGAAGCACCATCCCGAGCTGTCTGCGCAGCGCGTTTTTGTCCAGATCCCGGATCTCCCGGCCATCGATAAACACATTCCCGCCATGGATTTCGTAAAACCGGGTCAACAGATTGACGATCGTCGTTTTCCCGGCTCCTGTCGGTCCGACAAGCGCGATTTTCTCGCCCGGCTTCGCTTCGAATGTCACCCTGCGCAGAATCGGCGCATCCGGCTTATAGCCGAAAGATACGTTGTCGAATTTGACTTCCCCACTCAGTCGGGGCAGTTTGCTCTCTTTGTCATCCCCGTATTCGGACGGCATATCCATGACTTCAAACACTCGCTCCGCACCGGCAATGGCAGACTGGATCAGGTTGTATTGGTTAGCCAGCTCATTGATTGGCCGGCCGAACTGCCTGGAATAGTTAAGGAAGCTGACGATGACGCCCACAGTAACTATATCGTGAAACGCCATCCACCCGCCCACTCCGGCTATGAGGGCAAAGTTCAAATTGTTGATCAGGTTCATAACCGGGCCTACAAGGCCGGATACGATTTGCGCCTTGATGCCGACCTTATTCAGCTCCCCGCTGATGCTGCGGAACCGCCGAACTTCGATCTCTTCCCTGCGGTACTGTTTCACCACTTTCTGACCGCTAATCGTCTCTTCGATAAATCCGTTAAGCTCTCCAAGATGCCGTTGCTGGTTTTTGAAATAAACCCGGCTCAAGCCCGTAATTTTTCGGCTTGCCAGCAGAACAAGCGGAATCGTAATCAAGGCCACAACCGTAAGCGGAAGGCTTAACGAGAGCATAATCACGAGTGAGCCGCTCAGCGTGATGAGGCTGTTTAGCAGCTGGGTCACGCTTTGGTTCAACGTATTCGATACGTTATCGATATCGTTGGTGGCCCGGCTCATGAGTTCCCCGCTCGAATGCGTATCAAAAAACTGCACCGGCAACTCCTGATACTTGGCAAAGAGATCGCGCCTCAGCTCAAACACCGTATTCTGCGATACGGAAGTCATGACATACGCCTGCACCCAAGCAACAACGCTCCCTAACAAATAAATGCCGATTAAGAGCAGACAAAACCGGACCAGTTTGTCCCAATCGCCGGGAATGACAGCAGTATCAATGGCCGTTCCGAGCAGATAGGGCCCGATGAGGGCAACGATCGCATTTAGCGCAGTGAACACATATACCACAATCAGTCCGGCCCGCTGACGATTTAAATAAGCCCAAATTCGCTTGATCGTAGCTCCGCGGTTTTTGGCCCTTACAATCGGTATGGCACCTCGCCCGGGACCTCCCCCAGGACCGCCATGCGGACCTCCGCCCAATCCGCCGGGACGCCCGGGAATCGGGATCTGCGCGCGGTTATTTACGCTAGACATGGGACGTCTCCTCTCCTTTCAGCTGCGACTGCCGGATATCCCGGTAAATTTCGCTGCTTTGCATCAGCTCTTCGTGAGTGCCTCGGGATACGATGCGGCCATTCTCCAGGATCAGGATGTCATCGGCGTCGATGACCGAAGAAACCCGCTGAGCGATCAGTATATTCGTGCTGTTTTGCATCTGCTCTCTCAGCAGTTGCCTGATTCGGGCCTCGGTTGCGGCATCCAGGGCACTTGTGCTGTCGTCCATGATGAGGATTCTAGGACGGATCAACAGAGCCCGCGCAAGGGACAGCCGCTGCTTTTGCCCGCCGGACAAATTGATGCCTCGCTGACCAAGCAAGGTATCGTACCCTTGAGGAAGGCCGGTGATGAAACCGTGTGCTTCGGCGGTTATAGCCGCTTGCACCACTTCCTCTTCGGTAGCGTCCGGTCGGCCATACCGGATATTGTCGCGGATGGTGCCGCTGAACAGAATACTCTGCTGCATCACAAACCCGATCTCGCTGCGGAGATGGTCCAGGCTAATATCGCGGATATCGGTTCCATCAATCATAATGGAACCGGATGAAACCTCATAGAGCCTGGGGATGAGGCTTACGAGCGTTGACTTCCCTGCCCCGGTAGCGCCAAGAATGGCCACCGTTTTGCCGGGTTCGGCCGTAAAGTGGATATCCTCCAAAACTAGATTTTCGTCCGTTGAGTTATATGCGAAAGATACATGATTGAATTGAATCCGGCCGGAACGGATCACTTCGGTCTTCGCCGACGGCGCATCGGAAATTTCGCTGACGGCGGCGAGCACTTCGTTCACCCGGTCCGCCGACACCTTCGCCCTGGACACAAAGGTAAGCGAATTGCTCAGCATCATCATCGACATCAATAGCTGTGTGACGTAATTAATGAAAGCAATCAAATCACCGACAGGAAGCTCTCCATTCCAATTCTTAAGCCCGCCGAACCACAATACCGCTACAATGCTGGCGTTCAGGACCAGCATCATAAGCGGCATATTCAGCGCCATGAGGCGGATCGCTTTGATCGCGTTGCCGGTGTAGGCCGTATTAGCCGCATTAAACCGCTTTTGTTCTTCTTTTGCCCGAACGAAGGCTTTGATCACCCGGATGCCCGACAGATTTTCCTGTAACACCGTGTTGACGCTATCTAACTTCTCCTGCATTTTTGAGAATAAAGGAAAGGAAAGCCGAATGATTGCATACAAAATGATGAATAACAACGGGACGGATACGGACAGGATAAGCGTCAACGACGGACTGATCCGTATCGCCATCACCAGGCTGCCGACAAGCAGGAGCGGTGAACGGACTAACGTGCGCAGGATCATTTGCACAAACGTCTGAAGTTGCCCCACATCGTTCGTCAATCGGGTAATCAGTGAACCCGTCTTCAGACGGTCCAGATTTCGATTCGAGAAGGTCTGGATGTGCTCAAACAGCGTGATTCGCAAATCGTTGCCGAAACTTTGGGAGGCGATGCTCGAAAACACGGTACAGCCTACCCCGCCGATCAGGCCGACAAGGGCCACACCCAGCATCATCAGTCCCGTGGATTTGATATGCTCCAAATTGTTCGTTAAGAGTCCTTGATTGACAATACTCGCCATCAACGCCGGCTGCATCAAATCCATAATCACCTCGACCACCATCAGAAGAGGCGCCAATAAGCACCACAGCCAATAAGGCTTCATAAATCGCTTAAGCTTCCACATTCATTTCACCTTCTATGTACATCATTTCGCTCCTTTATTCGGATGTATACATTTGTATACAATCGCTTATGTATACAAATGTATACGACATATCCCCGAAGTGTCAAGACTAAATTTAATATGGTATGATATATCTCATGCGGCTTTTAGCCGTCTTTCTTTCATATTTCTTGAAAGGGTTGGGTGAGGGGTTACAATGAAAGGAAGGTTTATGGTTGGTCCACCAAAAGAAACAGACACCATCGCACACAAAGGAGCCTTTATCACCTAATTCAACTCCCCGCTTTGCCCCAAGCTTTTGGCGACGGGAAGCTTTGGCAGGAACCGTTTCTTTTTTTGCGATCGTCTATATTATAATCGTCAATTCATCGATATTGGCGGATGCCGGCATCCCGCAGGAAGCGGGAATTATCGCAACAATTCTCGCATCGGCGGTTGGGTGTTTTGTAATGGCTTTATGGGGTAAAGCTCCCCTGATTATCGCTCCCGGCATGGGAATTAATGCCATGTTCACGTACACGCTTGTTCAAGGTATGGGATTAACTTGGCAGCAAGCTTTGGCGGTGTCTATGATGTCGGGCATTTGTTTTTTAGCTATTAGCTTGACCTCTCTCGTCGGGAAGTTGCGTGAAGCCATCCCCACATCGTTGCAAGAAGCAATTTCTGTAGGTATCGGACTTATGCTGGTCCTGATCGGCTTGCATAAAGGCGGCGTCATTCTACCGGATAGCGCTTCAGTGATCGCCGTGCAATCGTTCGGGAACCCCGGTGTCATCGTTACACTTGCTACTTTAGCCTTGACCTGCATTTTGTACATGCGGAAGGTGCCCGGCAATTTGCTGCTGTCCATTATCGGCGGAACAGTGCTTGCCTTTTTGTTCGGCATTAAGCCATCGGCAGGAAGCAGCCTTGGCGGCTTTACCTGGTCATCCTACGGTGAAGTTTTCGGGCATCTGACATTTAAAGGCTTGCCTGTCACCACGTTGATTGTCGCCGTCTTCTCACTCACTCTCGTTATCGTGTTCGAGAATGTAGGACTCATTAACGCTCAACTGAACATGAGCGAAAAACCTGAACGCTTTAAGCAAGCCATGCAAGCTACTTCGTTCTCCGTTTTTCTTAGCGGTATCTTTGGAACAAGTCCTACCGTCTCCACTGTTGAAGCCGCTGCAGGGATTTCATCCGGAGGTAGAACAGGCTGGACATCAGCGTTCACGGGGATTCTGTTCTTGATTTCGTTGATTGCGATGCCCGTGATCACGCTCGTTCCGGATCAGGCTGTCGCGCCGATCCTTATTTTCATCGGTGGTTTGATGATGCCTTCGGTGCGCAACATTTCCTTTGAAAGTATGGAAAAGGGATTGCCTGCCTTCTTCATCATCGCCTTCATTCCGCTCATGCATAGCATCGTGGACGGAATCGCGATCGGTTTCATTAGCTACTCGCTATTTCATGTGGCTGTCGGCAAATGGCGCGAAGTGAAGCCACTCTTCTATTTTATATCGCTTCTCTTCGTTCTTCATTTTGTACTTCAGGTCATCTGATCCACAATCATAAATCAGGCCCGCCCGAACGATTCGTTGTTCGGACGGGCCTTCTCACATGTACGGCCGTTATGCTAAATGTGTGATCTTGGAAGAGATCGGAGTTCTCGGTTTGGCCGCCGGTACTTCCGCCGGATAACCGACACCAAGAACGCCTACGACATCATAATCTTGCTCCACGCCGAGAATCTCGCGATTTTGCGGTAAGTTCCCCATCGAAGACCAATAGACGCCCGCCCCGGCTTCATGCGCGGCTAACATAAAGTTCTGCACGAAACATGAAACGGCCATAATATTTTCATCCCGTTCGAATGGAGTCCCTGCAGGCTTGGATACGATGGCAAGGACAACAGGCGCTCCGCCAAAGTCCTTTTTATGGTTCAGTTTGGATCTCGTCTCTGGACCAATGACAAGAATTCCCCACGGTTCGTTCAAGCGGTGGTTTGGCGCGTAGCTTGCCGCTTCCAACCAGGAGAGCAAATCATCCTCCGAAATGGAATCCGGTTTAAAGGCTTTGATGGTTCTGCGGTTTTTGATGGCTTCAGTTATTGTCATGGGATTCATCGGCTCCTTTATTGTTGGGATCGTTATCTGAAATAGCTTCGCGAAGCTCGAAAGTGTGGATGAATTCCTGAATAATCGCATCGGTCGCTTTCAGCTCTCCGCTGATGACCTGCTTTATGGATTCAAATTCCGGCTGCTCGAGCTGCCGCTGCAAAGTCGAACGCTTGATGTTCAGTTTTTCAAGAAAAGCTATGGCCCGGCCCCGGCGAAAAGTTTGCGCGCTATGGGGCCGTTGCTTGCCAGTCGCATCTTGATCTTGTCCACCGCGGGTTTCCGGATGCTCTCGATGTCCGTGATTCTCTCTATGTTTATGTCTTCCCTCGCGCAACTTAACAACGCCTCCTCAGAGTTTGTCTTATACATTCGTATACGAACTATCTTTGTATACAAATGTATACGATAGTTTGGCAAAATGTCAAGTTTAACAAAGAAAGCCCCGTCAAAGATTGTGAAATCTCTGATGGGGCTGTAGGTTATTACATATTCATATCATTCATCAGGAGTACTGGTAACGAATTTATCGGAAAAAGCTTTGATTCGATCCACGAAAATTCCCTTGTACAGGTCGGTGCCTTCCTTAGGTGCTGCATAGGCTTTATACCCACCAAACGAATCGATGCAGACTGCCGAATCCTTTAAGCCGACGGGAATGTTTCGCTCAATAATCGCTTCGGTTTCCTTCGGTTTCTCATTGCAAATGAAGTACCCCATTTTCTTCTTCAGCAGTTCGTCCTGATTTTTTTTGATAAAATCACGGATCGGTTTGTATATCTTGCCATCTCTAACTCCGGCACCGAGAATAATTCCATCAAATTGCCCAAGATCTGGCTTGTCCATTTCGATATTGCACATCGTACTTTGTGGAAGTTCATCCGTTAATACTTTTGCGCATCGTTCTGCCGCACCTGTTTTTGTAGCGTAAAGAACCAGCACTGCCATAAAATAACCTCCATATCCTATCTCATTTAATGTCGATGAAAACCATTAAGAAGAAGTTTCGCCGCGTGGATTCGATTGGAGATCCCGGATCTGCTCCTCCAATAAGGTACTGGCTTTGCTTAGAAACTGCGTTATGAGCTCAAGCTCTTCTACTTTGTAAGAGGAGGCCAATTTGACCATGGCGGCGTGAAGCGCAAGATACGTTTTTCGAACCTCTTCATTATTTTCGTACAATGGGACGATAATTACTTTTCTTCGGTCGTTAGGGTCTTGCTCTCTGCGAACAAACCCGTTTTTTTCGAGTCGATCGATTAATGCGGTAACGCTCCCTGTTGTAAGTCCGGTTAGTTTCGCGAGCTCCCCCGCAGTGATAGGACCTTTTTCATGCAGGATATCGATAGATAAGAAATCATTATTGTATAGCCCTAAAGAGCTGGCCACATTTTGCTGATAGAGAATGGTTCGGTTTCCTAACCCGCGCATACGAAGTGTGAAGGCTTCCTGCAATTCTGTAACATGATCTTGCCTCTCAATGGACAAAGGACAGCGCTCCTCTTTTCAATATAATATCTTGACCATCAAGATACTTTATAACCAAGATAACTGATTTTCTTATAAAAATCAAATTCTCTCCAATAAAGAAAGTCCCCTTCATCCACGTCAGGACAATAATAATTGTCTTGTTAAAGGGATGAAAGGGATTCATTTTGTACCAATTAAAGCTTTACGACCTTCGTTGCCACATTGTTGCAGAATTCAAGATCATGCTCCACAAACAGCAGTGTCGGTGAATATTCAAGCAGCAATTCTTCAATTTGCATGCGTGAAAAAATGTCGATAAAGTTAAGCGGCTCATCCCAAATATGCAGATGGGCTTTCTCGCAGAGACTTTTTGCGATTAATACCTTCTTCTTCTGGCCGCCGCTAAATGCGGACATGTCCTTTTCAAATTGAATTCTGGAGAAATCAAGCTTTCTTAGAATCGCTTTGAACAAGCTCTCATCAATATCTTGATCTCTGGCGAAGTCCGTTAGATTGCCTTGTAAATGAGAGGTATCCTGCGACACATAGGAAATCTTAAGCTGGCTTCCCTTTCTGAACGTGCCCGAATATGGGATGTCCTCACCGCAGATCAGTTTGATGATGCTGGATTTACCGGAGCCGTTTTTCCCTTCCAGCGCGATTCGCTCCCCCTGCTCAATCGTAAAGCTTATATCTTCGCAAACCGTCTTATCTCCGTAAGAAATCGAAATATGCTCAAGCTCGGCAAGCTGATTCTTATGATAAACAAGCTGCGAAATCTTCAGGTTATCGGAGCTCTCCACGTTTTTAAGAAGCTTTGACTTTTCCTCAATTGCGGAATGCTGTCGCTGTTCCATCGATTTCGAGCGCTTCATCATTTTAGCCGCTTTATGGCCTACGTACCCTTTATCCAGCTTGGAACCGGAATTTCTGGTCCCGTTCTTACTTTTCTCCACTTCATCAGACCAGTCGCTCGTTCGCTTTGCCGCTTTCGACAAACGTTTGATATCTTTTTTAAGCTTATCGTTCTCGGCTAACTCATATTGATCTTGTCTCTGTTTATTTTCCCACCAATCGGAAAAGTTCCCTTTTTGGATCTCGATGTTTGTCTTGTTGATGGACAAAATGTGATCTACGCAGTGATCGAGGAACGCTCTGTCATGAGACACCAGAATAAAGCCGCTCTTGCTGTTGAGATATTCGCTTACAAGCTTTCTTGCGTTCATGTCCAGATGGTTAGTAGGTTCATCAATTAACAAGAACCGATTTTCCTTGAGAAAAAGGGTTGCCAGCAACACCTTCGTCTGCTCTCCGTTGGATAATGATTCGAACGGCCGGTACAACACATCCTCGGTCACCTGAAGGAGAGATAATTCCCGCATGAGTTCCCAGTGAACATAGTCCGGATAAATCTCTTCGATGACATCAATGGTATGATTCTCCTTGTTCTCAACAACGTAAGGAAAATATTCGAACTGGACATCGGCCGAAATCGTTCCGCTGTATTCATGTTTACCAAGCAATAAGTTTAGAAATGTAGTTTTCCCGCGTCCGTTTCTTCCCATAAACCCTAGTTTCCAGTCGGTATCGATTTGAAAGCTAACCTTCTCAAAAATATTGTCATAACTGCCCTCATAGGCAAACGTCAGTTTCGAAACATTTATTAATGACATGAAATATAACCTCCTGTACAAAAAAATAAGAGCTACAAGAAAGTTACTTTCTTGTAGCTCAAAAATATACAGCAAATCCGCCCCCAGTACCGGAGTCAGATCAGGATATACCGTTGAGTTAAAAAGGTAAAGTAACTTTCTTGCATAACAAAATAAAACTTGCGAAAAAGATCGCTTTTTTGTTTTATTTCTTAGCAAGAAATCTACATTATCCTCTTCAACTCCAGTCATTAAAGTAGTTGTATCATAACATGAACCCATTTGTAATTTCAACGTCTCGTAACCTGAATAACTTCTAATATTTCCCGGCACCCTATAAAGAACAGAATCCCGATTTGTGTCAGGAGCAATGAAACATCATGAATAATCAAAATTCAATTCTCGAACAAATCAAGGAGCAGTTGTCGGCAAATGAGGATGTCGTGTATCAGCATTTTCTGATCCATGGCCACTCCTGCGCCCTGATTTATATCGAGTCCATCATAAATATACCTATATTACAAGACCAAGTCTCCAAGGTTTTTATCGAACAAGCCGGAAAGGCGGATAATTGGGAATCACTGGCCGCCCGGCTCGATCAGGGCACCTTATTTCCTCTTCCCTATGTTCCCGCGGCCACCCTAGAGGAAGCGATCGATCAATTGGTCCAGGGCAAAGCGCTTTTTTGTTTCAACGATGCCCGAAAAATCTATCTGTTCGACTTGGCAAAGTATGAAAAACGAGCGGTATCGGAATCCAAAAACGAATTGGTGGTCATTGGCCCACAAGAGGCCTTTATCGAGGACATAGCCACAAATCTTTCTCTGCTAAGACATAAAATCAAGCATCCGGATCTTAAAACGATCCGATACGAAGCCGGGAAATATTCGAAAACGATAATCTATATCGTGTATATCGAAGGGTTGTGCGACCCCAACATTGTAGAGGAGCTCGATAAGGAAATCCAGGCCATATCCATCGACGGTGTTCTGGGCATCAGTTACACGGCTGAGCAAATGAAAAAAGGCAATCACACGCCGTTTCCCCAGTTCCAGTATACGGAGCGTCCTGACTCCGTTGCTGCTTCCCTGCTGGAGGGAAGGGTCGGCATTTTGCAGGATGGAACGCCTTCCGCACTCCTCGTACCGGTTACGCTATTTTCGCTGATGCAATCCTCGGAAGATTATTACCAAAGCTATATGGCCGCAAGCTGGGTACGTATGGTCCGAATGTTCTTCGGCGTTATTTCCATGCTGCTTCCTTCACTCTATGTCGCGATCACCACGTTCCAGCCTGAAATGATCCCTACCGATCTTCTTCTGACCATCGCCGCGGCGCGGGAGAACATTCCCTTCTCCGCTTTGACGGAAGCCTTTATTATGGAGCTGACCTTTGAAGGCCTGCGTGAGGCGGGGACCCGGATTCCCAAACCGGTGGGCCAAACCATTTCCATCATTGGGGCAATCGTTATCGGACAAGCGGCCGTACAAGCCGGGATCGTATCTTCGCCAATGGTCATTGTCGTATCTATAACCGGTATTGCCTCCTATATCATTCCCCACTTCGAAATGGGATTGGCGCTTCGATTGCTCAGATTTCCGCTTCTGATCATCGGGGGAACGACGGGTCTCTTTGGTGTGTTTATCCTGACCTTCATTGTTTTCGGGCATCTCGTGAATCTGAATTCGTTCGGTACGCCATACATGCAACCTCTTGCCCCGCTAGTTCTTAGCGACTGGAAGGATGTTTTTGTCCGCGTTCCTTCCCCTGAAATGAAGTCCAGACCGACCTCGTATGCGAACCGGAACTTAAGGAGACAAAAATCGAAATGACACGCTTAAAGTGGCCGTTGATTCTTCTCCCCCTCTTCTTGCTCTCGGGATGCTGGTCCAAACTGGAAGTCGATGAACAAGTCTTTGTATTTGCCCTATATATCGATAAAGGAGATCAACCCGGAACCGTAGAGGTGACGATCAGCAGTCCATTGCCCAACCGGATGATGTCCGGCCAGCAAGCCGGGAGCGGATCTTCAAACGGGAGATTTTATGCCATGATTTCCAAAACCGGAGAATCGGTGCCGGACACGATACGACTAATCCAGAAGGATCTTAGCCGCCAAATCAATTTCGGACATACCAGTGTTGTGGTAATCGGCCGGGAGTATGCCGAGGCCGGCATCGGAGATTTACTGGATTGGGCGGACCGGGAGCCCACTTTCCATATCAGCTCTTTTCTCATCACGGCTCCTGGCAAAGCCAGAAAGATTGCCGAACTGGTACCCCTGTATGAACAAATGCCTTCGGAAGTTTTACGGAGAATGAGTTTGCAGCGCACCTTGTATACAACCACAGTGAAAGAGTCTCTGATCGCGCACTATTCCAAGGTCGGTTTTGCTACGAATTATATGTCGATCCAAGCCAAAGCGTTGCCCAGCGAAAATGAAAAGAAGGAAAATTGGGCAGGAATTCAGGGAACAGCTCTATACCAGGATGATAAAATGACGGGAACCCTGCCTACCAATGAAGCACGGACTATAGCATGGGCAGCGGATCGATTAAGAAAACAGGCCTACACCGTCGAATGGGACGGGGGCAGCAGCCGGGCCAGCGTGCTGTTCTATAATTTGAAAGCCGAGCGAAAAGTAAGGATGACCCGGGAAGGCCCGGTATTCACGATCCATCTAAAAGGTGTAGGTAGTTTAGTTTACAAGAAAGATGCGAAGCAGCGCAGCGATACCGAACTATCACGAATTGTTACCGAACTGCTGAATGTCAAAGTTGATAAAGAACTGAATTCCGCGCTTCATAAGTCCAAAATACTAGGCACCGATGTGCTGAGGCTTGGTTTGCTTCTCGAATGGAACTACCCCGATTATTGGAGGAAGGTCCGGGAGAATTGGCCGGAATATTATAAGGACCGTGAGCACATTCAAACGGAAAGCAAAGTCGAAATATCCGTGATTACGAACAAGCCATAACTTTTCGAAAAAGAGTTTATCGCTTGAGAAAGCGAGGTGTCCGATGCTGGCAATCTGCTTTGCGGCTATCGCCCTGTTCGAATGGAAACAGCTTCATAATAAGCCTGCTCAAGGAAAGAAAGCCTTCTGGTGGCTCTTCTCTCTTACGCTCGTCTGGAACATCGGGGCTAATTTCATTTCCTGGTGGCCGAATCCGAATCGCTTTATCTTGTACTTGTTAGGATGGATTTAACTCCGCCGTGCTAGTCAACGACAATAAATAAGGATGGTGCATAAATGCGAACGACATCATTTCAAACATTCCGGTTTTCCAGCATTTATATGCTCACCATCCCGCTCGCTTTTATGATTCCGCCGTTAATCAGTACATCCGGCTATCAGGGATGGATTGCCATGCTCATTGGAGGGGCCGTCAATGTCGTGCTTATTTCCTGCACCTACTTCGTAGGCAAATTAGCTTCAAATTCGGGGCAAAGCTGGGTCGTTTACGGGGAACAAATCGCAGGTAAGTGGGGACATAGGGCAGTTTTGCTCCTGCTCTCATTTTGGAGCATCTATTATGTATCCTTGGATATGGAACAGTTCACCTTGTTTTACGGTTCCATCTATATGAAAGATACGCCCCCATGGTTCATTCTGCTGTTGGTCGGCTTGGTGATTATGATTACGGCCCGGTGGGGGTTCTCAACCCTTATCTATATTGCGGATGGTACCTTTATCCTCATCCTCATAGGGGTTCTCTTCTTGCTGTTGCTATTCATCGGCGATGCGGACTATCAGATGCTGCCCGCCTTGCTGAACCACCGTAATTTTACCAACTTGTTTACGGATGTGCTTAGTGTCATTTCCTGGATCGGAGAATGGTTTATATTCCTTTTTCTCCTTCCCCACCTTAATTTTGACAAAAATACGCTTCGGAACCTTTTGCTGGCCAATACGATGGTCACGGTTGCCGTACTATTGACCTGGCTGCTCGTCCTGCTCAATTTTGGTGTTCATTACGGGAGTCAGGTCAAATACCCGATATTGCAATTAATCCGAGGAACTTCCTTTACCGGGCTGCTAGGCAATGCCGACCCCCTATTTATCGGGATTTGGGCTATATCCATGATCATTCACGATGCGTTCCTCGTTTATGTCGGGGTTTCTTGCCTCGGTCATCTTTTCAAGTTAAAGGAGACCCGGCCGCTAATATCCATACTAACCGGGACCGCGACCGTTGCCGCTTTTCAATATTCCCAAAATACGACGCAATATCAAAAGGATCTTTCCGAGCTCGGCTTTATCGCATTTTGGGTAATCATCAACAGTATCCCCTTATATTACTTGCTACTGGCGCTGGTACGAGGGAAATTCCGAAGAAAAAAATCAACTTAATTGCATGGTCGTAATGCAAGTGTTATCGTCTTTAAACGTGGAGACCTCGGACTTCGCCGTCTTCCCGTCATATTCGATCGTTACTTGATAGGTTTGATCCCGAGGAAGCCAAAGGTCTACAAAACCGTTGGACTGAGACTTCATCTTTTGATTCAGAACGGTCTTTCCTTTCTCATCGACAACGTTGATATCAAACTCTTGCTCAACCATTTCGCCTTGGCATCCCGTCAAACTGTGAATTTCACAAGGATGGGTATTTTCGACGAACGGAGCTATCGATACAAAAAACTCATCTTCAGGCAGGTCATACGTAGTTTTGGCTGAATTCTCGGCAGTCACGATCAGTTGCTGCGAAGTGATGGAAGCCGATTGAGCGGTGATTTTGCGCAGGCTGTAATCCTGGACCATTTGCTTGATGTCTTTCGCAGTTTCATTCTTCACTGTTTTTTCGTTGCCCCCCGTAAATAAGAAGACTCCAAGGGCCACGGCTACCAATCCAATGCCTATAATTATTGGTTTTCTCTGCATATTAAACACCCTTTCTATAAAAATGTTGTTCATAGAGTAAATTATTCCCAATGATCATACCATAATATAACGAGCTGGAAGATGACAAAATCGTGAAAGAGATTTCCGGCTGTCTCAACTGTTCCGACTTACGATATAAGTCAATAAATGCCTTAGGAAAACGGGGCTACGGGGCATCTTTTGTAACGATTCCATGGCTAGGCAGTAATGCTCCCACATTTCTTGCTTGGCTCCTTCCACGCCAAGGATGCTCACAAATGTCGAATTATTGTTTTGGGCATCCTTGCCGACAGGCTTTCCGAGCAAATTCGTATCTCCTTCAAAATCAAGCAAATCATCTCTGATCTGAAAGGCAATGCCTGCATGGTAAGCATACTTTTTCAGAATCTCAATTTCCGTCTCTTTCACCTGAGCAAGAATAGCCGGCATTACGAGAGAAGCCTCAAAGGCAATACCTGTTTTGTAAAAACACATCCGATTCAATTGCTCCAGGGTCAAAGCTTTTCCTCTTGAATGCAAATCCATCTCCTGCCCCATGCACATCTCCCCTGCTTTTTGAGAAGAATATCGGATCAGCTCCAGTACGGTTTCGGGATCGAACTTCTGCAGCGACGCTTGTTCCTGGATCGCTTTCTGGATCAGAAACAGACCTGTTAATTCAGCCGTGGCGCTATTATGCACCTGATGCAGTGTTGGACGTCCTCTACGTGAGGAGGCATTGTCCTGGGTAGGCAGATCATCAAAAATCAGAGACGCGGTATGCATATATTCCAAGGATCTTAGCAGCGGCTCGATTGCCGATGCAGAGAGTCCATATTCGTTTACACCCATGACCCAAGCCAATATCGGCCTTAATCGCTTACCGTCCCCTTCGAGACTATAATTTGCTGCATCGATTAGAGACTCTTGAATCGGGGCCATCCCGCTGGTCTTTGTAATCCGCATCAGATTGTTGATTTGCTCGCGGACATTGTTGACCGTCTCTGCAAAGTATTCTTTTTCCTTCCGGTCGTTGATTAGAACATTAACCATCTGGTCCCGAAGCAGTTTGTCTAAGAAGTCAACATCCTCCGCTTTTGTAACCATTTGCTCCACTAGACGATAGAATGCCGGGTTTCCGGAAGCGAATATATCCATAACTTCAGTATATTTTGCCAAACCGAGACGAGCCTTGCAGCGTTTTAATCCGTTAATGGCCCGGTCCAATATCACTTCTCTGGTCTTGGCGTCATTATGATAGACATTATGAATCAAATTAGAGATGACCGCCCAGTATAATTCAAACGGATTAATCAGATCAGGACGGCTATCACGGTACTTTAAATAATAGGTATAAGGGGTAACCGCACCCTCTCTCATATCTTCAAACATATCCGCAAAATCATCCGCCAGCTGATTATAGATTCCGTAATAGAACGATCGTTGATCAAACCCTTCGTCTTCGGGCGCGCTTATGACCGAGCGGACGATCAGGCGGGAAGCAGCAGATTTCAAAATGACGGGGATGTACAGCTCTTCATTGGTATAATCCGCATGGGAAAGCTCCTTATCTCGGTCCAGTTCCTGGGAATGAAAAAACATGTACGACAGCTCGAAAAATGTCTGCTGCATTTCCGGCTCCTGATAAGCCTTAATACACTCAAAAGCTTCACTAAGCTCCGAGTGGATATACTGCATCGTCTCCGAATTACTTCCGGACCATTCGCCAGGCTCGGGCACAGTCCCGGTAAGCAGCGCGCGGCGGATCAGTGAAGTATATTGCTTTTTCTCCTCGGCATCCAAGGCTCCGGAATCCAATAGATCGTCTATGAAAGGATACGTCAGGCCGTAGGAATAACCAAGCCGGATCGCGGCATCTAGTCTTCGTGCACGTTCGATAGCAGTAGTGTCCTCATCCATCTCTTCGATCGCGTGCATAATGACCCCGATCATGATTTTGATTAATTTGCGCTGGGCATGCTCAGCGTTCATTTCCTTCGGAATATGTATGGCCACTTGGTTCAGTTTATGGATCACCCAGATCGCCGCGCTCTCTACACCTTCCTTTTGAGCCCATCGGTACATCCCGGATAAACTTATAAAATCCGGTTGAAATCCGCGGCTTGCATCATTGGAACGGAGCAATAACTTCTTTACGTCGTCAATTACACGTTGAATCCGGGTCTGCGTATGCGCGGAATCCAGGGCTTTACCCAGATCCCTCATATAAATATAGGAAACGCTCCGCTCTAAGTAATCGTCCAGCTTCCCTGTATAATTTAACCAACTGATATATCTGTGGTAATCTTTAGAATCCGGCTTGTTGTTCTTCCGCGAGAAAAGTGACAGCCAGGCAGGACGGTGGATATGGTTTCGTTTCCATAAGTGGAAATCTTCCGTCAGGGCGGATACGTATGTTTTCTCCGTTACTTGCTTGTAGAGCGATGTAAAATATTCTTCAGCTTTCCGCTCAGCACGCTGGTATCCCGCATCGGCACGCTCTGTATATAACTCATTCATTCGATGAATTACCTCAACTTCTCTTTAGGATTTATTCGGCGATTTAAATTCATGTCTTATCTTATTACGCAGTTAAATCCGTTGGGTTTCTATGAGCGGGAACAACGATACTAAAAGAGCTTTCTCCGGCACCTGGATGTCCTGGAGAAAGCCCCTTTTACATATTCTGATGGATGAATTAGCCAACGATAGCTATTTCGCTAAATATTCCTTGTTCGGCATTTCAAGTTTTAAGCTTTTGGCTGGATGTATCCTTCCGCTTTAAGCAACTCGGCGATCAATACGGCACCACCGGCAGCTCCGCGCAAAGTATTGTGGGACAAACCGACAAATTTATAATCGTAAAGAGAGTCCTCACGCAATCTTCCCACAGAGACACCCATGCCGCGCTCAATGTCACGGTCCAGTTTCGTTTGAGGTCTGTTCTCTTCTTCGAAGTAGGTGATGAACTGCTTTGGCGCGCTAGGCAGTTCAAGCTCTTGCGGACGTCCTTTGAATTGCTGCCACAGCTGAAGAATTTCTTCTTTCGAAGGCTTCTTCTCAAAAGATACAAATACTGTAGCCAAATGTCCGTCCGTTACAGGAACACGGATACACTGAGTTGTAATTAAAGGCGAGCTTGCTTTAACAATCTCTCCGTTTGCAACACTTCCCCAGATACGAAGCGGTTCCTGTTCGCTCTTCTCTTCCTCTCCGCCGATATAGGGAATCACGTTATCCAGCATATCCGGCCAGTCGGTGAAGTTCTTGCCGGCGCCGGAGATCGCCTGATACGTGGAGGCAACCACAGTAGTCGGCTTGTAAGCGAGCAGCGCGTTCAACGCCGGTACGTAGCTCTGGATGGAGCAATTCGGCTTGACGGCGATAAATCCGGTCGAAGTATTCAGTCGTTTCCGTTGTGCAGCGATGACTTCAATATGGCCTGGATTCACCTCGGGAATAACCATGGGGACATCAGGTGTCCAGCGGTGTGCCGAGTTATTGGAGATAACCGGTGTACCTGTTTTGGCATAAGCCTCTTCAAGGGCCTGAATTTCATTTTTCTTCATATCAACGGCGCAGAAAATAAAATCGACCTCTCCGGCAACTTTATCTACTTGAGCAGCATCTTGGACTACGATATTCTTCACTTCTTCAGGAATCGGCCCGGCCAGCTTCCATCTGCCTTGCACGGCTTCCTCGTAAGTTTTGCCCGCAGAATTGGCGCTCGCGGCGATCGACGTTACTTGAAACCAAGGGTGCTGATCCAGAAGCTGCATAAACCGCTGGCCCACCATACCCGTTCCGCCCACAATTCCGACTTTCAGCTTTTGCGACATAACCTATTCAAATCCCTTCAAATAAGATTTAGTGTACTATATGATGCACGCTTGCTAAGTTTCCTTATCTTTACAGTAATAAAAAAAACCCACCCCCAAGACCTTATTAGTCTTAGGGACGAGATATTGTATACCCGTGGTACCACCCTAGATTCGCCAATATGTCGCCATATTGACCTCTTCAAGTACGGCATTGAATCTCAATGCTTATACTCTAGCTCTGTAACAGGAGCTCCTGGCACAGCATCCCCGATCTATTCGGTTCCGGTGTGCTGCTCTGAGTCTTTTTTCGATAAACCATTCTTTACTCCCTTTCAGCACAACAGGAGCTCTCTGAGAAAGAATTCGATTTATTTACTTCTCTCTTCATCGCATTTGATATTGCGATAATATTATCAAATTATCGGTCAGAGGTAAACCTAATTTTTGAATCTTTTTGAGGTTGTTCAAAAAGTCGTCCCGGTTAAGTTGCAGAAACCCTAATACTTCTTAACGCCGCCACAAGCAGGTCATGGTCCTCTTGGTCGGATAAACCCGATACCGTGATGGTACCAGCCAGTCCTTCCCCTTCAATGATAAGCGGAAACCCGCCGCCGGCGCCCACATAATCCTCAATCGGCAAGCCGTAATCCTGATCCAAGGACTTCCCTTCTTCCCGCAACCGCAGCGCGACGTGCCAGGAGCTCTCTCCGAAACGGTTTACCACATTGTTCTTCCGCCGAATCCAATCCTCATTGTCCTTCGACGTGCCTTCCATGGCATGAGCGAATAAACGCTGGCCCGAGCGGTATATTTCCGTCGTAATGCTCTTCCCCCGGCTCTTGGCCTCCTCAATGATTGCCAGTCCGACTTCAAGCGCCGTCTCATTCGTAAATTGACGAAATTGAAGCTCCTGCTCCTCCCGCTCCATTTCTTGAATCCGCTCTCTCATCCTTATCAACCTCTCCAATGGCCTGAATTCATTGCATTAGTCTATGATTAGCCTTTAGCAGCCCGTATCGCCGCGCTCTCTTCTTCATTAGGGCCGTAAACGCCCGGGGGTACCACGCCGGCTTGACGCATAAGAATCGTCATTTGCCCCCGGTGATGTATTTGATGACGTACCACGGTTTTCAGTACACCGCCGTAGGTCGTATCAATAAAACCGAATAACAGAATCCCCTGTGACAGCTTCTCGTCATTCCATTGCTGTTTTAGCGCATTAGTAACAGCATCGCTCATTTGGCGATAACCTTGAACGATGTCAGAAGCACATTCAGGAGTAGGCAGCTTATATTCCGGACCGGCGATGACCAGCCCTGCAGCACCAAGCATGATATCCAGACTGCCAACCAGGTGCCATCCCAAATCTCCAAGCGATCTTGGCTGTGCGGCCGAGACGGATTGTTTCAGGGAATCATCTGTAAGCGCCTCAAGCACCTTGAGCGTGAGAGCCTCCTCTTGGCTCCAGTCTTCCAAAAAGTCATTGATCGATCTATACATTTGGGTTATCGCTCCTTTATCTTTATGTATTCGTCTTGACAGCAAAAGTATATCACTTCAGGAAACGGCTTCACAACAAAACGGCTGATCCCGGTTTGCACCAGACTAAATGAAGCATCCCGGACATGTAATGCTCCGCTTTAATCACTTCGAGCGGTGACTCCGCAATTAACTTCATAATATCGCGGTTATAATGGCAACCGGCGATCCGATAAGCTAAAGGATCGGTAACCTTAAGGGCAGCAGCAAGGAATTTGTTCGAGCTAATGCCATGCTCCAGTAATAGTACTTGCCCTTCCGGCTTGCACCACCGGCTTATATGAGTCAGCACTTTACCGGGATCGCTGTAAGCACACAAAGAGAGTGTGGATACGACAGTATCGAACCCGTCTTCCTCAAGGCTTATCGCGTCGATATCTCCTTGAATATATTCCGCTTCCAGCCCGTATTGCGCTTCATTTGCCAATTTAGCTTTTTCAAGCATGGCCGGGCTGAAATCCACCGCCGTCAGCTTCACGTCTGAACGGTAAAAAGGCAAATTGCTTCCCGCCCCGATACCCAGCTCCAATACGTGACCTCTGGCAAAACCCAGCAAGCTTTTGCGGTAACTTGCGAGCTCGAGCTTCTCTCTTTTTTTATCATACATGTTGGCTTGCTTGTCGAATTTCTTAATACGCCGTTCAACTTTCATCTTATCACTCCCTTGTTTACTGTGTACTATCAAATATAACATTCGCATACCTACTGGTATGTTGTATCCAAAAATTAACCCGCAAATATGTCGAGGCTGCCGACTTTACGGGATGATTTCTCTATTTGCCGGGTGCTAGCCCCCGCCATAATACTTTCGCTGCAGTCTGCAATAATGGCTCCAGCTGACAGCTCACCGGATCGATTAACCATTCGATGACAATGCCCTTCATCAACGCATCCACCATAATGCCGAGAGACTGAGGGTCCAATCCTTGAGCGATATAGCCCTTCTGCTGCATTTGTGCCAGAAAGCCGCCTAAAGCTTCTAGACTTTGGCCGAACATCGCTTGCAGTTTGTGGCGTACTTCCGGTTCCCTGCTCGATGTGATGAATTCAAGAAATAGCTGCGGACCGCCGTCTCCGGCTTCCAGGCAATCAAACTGTGATTTGAGCCAAGCGTACAAAGCCGATTCGGGATCATCCGCTTCCAGAAGATCTTCGATCTGCACCGGCAATTGCCGGTTTTGCTGAATTAAATTCCGTTCCATAATCGCAAGGAACAAATCCTGTTTGCTTGAAAAATGCCAATAGACGGCTCCCTTGGTCATTCCAGCCTCGGCCGCAGCTTTCTCCAAAGAAGCGGTGGCATATCCCTGCTCCGCAAACACTTTGGCAGCGGCTTCTAAAATTCGGGTTCGGGTATCTGCGAGCGGTCCGTTATTGTCACTCTGTCTCTCCGCCAGCCAGCTTCGCAGGCCCTGCTTATCTCCAAAATGTCTGCGCACGGCAGTCCAATGTACTCCCGCCATTTTAGCGATTTCCGCAAACGTAATCTGATCGAACGGTTTGCTTTTCACCAATTCCTCCGCCGATTTCAATACTTGAGTTCGAACGCTCAATAGCTCACCCCTGGATCTTATGAAAAATCGATAGTTGTGTTGTGTTATATAGATACCGAATAGTATGTAGATATAATATTATATTGAAACATCCAGGTCAATATTACAATGAACGGCAAAAAGACCCGGACCCGATACAAACGGTCCAAGGTCTCCAGATATTATTATGTAGGTCAGGATAGCACTTACTTAACAGACGGCTCCCATTTGCAGCGAATCGGGGAAGTAATCGCTTCTTCCTTCTTCAGTTCTTTAAAGGCCTTGTCGACCTCCTTGCGGTCCAAGCCGGACAGCTGCTCCACTTCGCCTGCACTAACCGGCTTACCTGCCGCCTTCATCGCTTCAAGCACTTGCTCTTTTACACTCATTGCGTACACCTCCACTCCTACAAATTACCATAACATTAACAAACATTCGTTCCTATGCCTAGGCTGTTCGAAGAATGTTCATGATTAGGAGGTCATCGCGTTAATTTTGTTAAAATTGACAATGTTTCGTCACACTCAAAACGGGAAATCGTCCCAGTTAATTGGCGTGGTTTTGTTTTCCGCCCAATCTTCTCGAAGAATTGCATATCCGATAGAATCATGGAGCTTCCCGTCTTCCGACGGCCAAGACAATCGGTGTACCGCTTCTTTCACAAAACCTGCATTGTGAAAAGTTTTGCGCATTGCGTAATTGTCGACCCTTGTATGGCCTTCAAGCCGAATTTTATCGTCATGCTTCGTAAACACGTATTCGACAAGCAGCTTAACCGCTTGTAAGCCAATGCCTTGGCCGCGATACTTCGAAGAGATGCGAATATCGAACATAGGGGTCGGATCTTGAAGATCAAATACCCGCAGCAATCCGAGTTTTGTATCCTCATCGTTCAAAATCCAGAATGTTTTCTTCTCGTCGGTCGAGTTATATCTTCCTTGTGCAACTTGCTCGCGCACGTTACTTTCCGTCAACGTCGCTATTCCATGATACGGCCAGGTTTCACCCGCAAGAAACGCAATCAACGCTTCGGTCTCATCGTCGTTATAAGGCTTTAGACAAATAGACATAAATAACACCTACTCCTTGATCCTTTAATCATTAATTTGGAACCGATTCACAGTTCCTTCGTCATAAATAAACTGTACGGGTCCTCCACATACTCTGCAAAGGGACCGCAATATTGAAATCCAACACTTTCATACAATTTTCTGGCCGGAGCGAATGCTTCCATGGGGCCCGTCTCCAGACTAAGCCTGCGATAGCCTCGGCGTTTGGCTTCCTGAATTATATATTCCATCAGCTTTCTTGCAACGCCCTTTTTTAAATGCTGCGAAGAAGTGCGCATCGACTTGATCTCCCCGTGGTGAGCGTTAAGCTCTTTCAAGGCTCCGCATCCGAGCAATTCCTCCTGCTCCCAGACACTCCAGAACGTAATATCCGGTTTTTTTAACTTATCAAGATTAAGGGCGTGAATGCTTTCCGGCGGGGAATGCAATTCCATACTTTGCAGATGCTCCCCTATTAACCTGGCTACCTGATCTCCGGATAAATCATCGATTTTGATTTCCAACACAATTCCTCCGCAATCTTTAGTTTTATAACAATTATATAGTACGAATTATTCCCCTTGTACTGCCGGCTTTCGACCCTGCAGCAACCCTCCGAATTTGAAGACAAATATACCCGATACAATCACTATAACACCAATGAACTGTTTGAAGGTGAACGGCACTTGTTCCAATCCGAACCAGCCAAGAGAGTCCCATAACAGGGCGAAAACAAGCTGTGAGGTCATCGCGATCGAAATGGCATAGGTCGGTCCAAGCAGCTTGATTCCGTTTACCATGCAGACGACAACCCCTACGCCGATGATCCCGCTAAACCAGAACCATAGCTCCATATGTTGAACGGCAAACAGCTTCTTACCTTCTACAATCAATCCGATCACCAGGGAAGCTAAAAATCCCAACCCCAACACTAACGCGGTCGTCGCCCAGGAGTTCGCGCGTTCATTGACTTTACTATTGAAAATATTTTGCAGACCCACCAGCGCACCGGCGAGCAGCGCCCAAAAGATACCTATTAACATGGCTTTAATCTCCTTCCTTTTACTCGTAGATATTATGACTGGTTAGTGCCCGCAGCCCTTCACGATTCTTGACGATAATCCCGCCCTTGCTCCGCTCGACCAGACCTTCCGAACAAAACTGATACACGATCCGGTTCAAATGCCTGTAGCTGACACCGATCAGATTCGCCGCATCCTTCAGGCCCGCCGTACTTAACTGTTCATGAAGCAGTTCATCCGATTCGCCCGAAGAGACCGACAAAAGATAGCTTGCCAGCCGCACTTCTACGGGGTACATCAAATTGAAGCTGAACGAATTGGATTTGATATAAAACTTCTGAGTTATAATGTCCAGCAGAAACTGAAGAAATGGCGCATGGTCGTTTACATACTTCTTTAACTGGCGATATGGAATGCCGATCAGTTGAACCGGCGTAACTGCCTCAACGGTATTAACGATGTCCGTGTTTTTTACGTATTCTATGTCTCCTACGAGCTCAAGCGGTGTTTTGAAGCAGAGAACCAGAGTTCTTCCTTCCGCCGAGGTCGTATAAATTTTGAGTTTCCCTTTAACAAGTACGTAAAGCGTTCCCGATGGATCTCCTTGTGAGCATACGAGTTCACCTGCATCATAACTGTATAGTGCCATATGAGGTTTCAATGATTCCGTAAAGATCGGCTCCAAATCAAATTCCTGTAAATGCGAGTTCAGGACTTCCACGTCCAAAATCTCTTTCATGGTTCTTCTCACCTCAAAATCTTAAAATTATGACGCCTGCCACCATCAATAGTATGCCGATAAACTGAGGTGCCTGCATTTTTTGCTTGGCTACACCAAACCATCCTTTACTGTCTATAAGAAAAGTGAGGCTCAGTTGGGCAATCAGCAGTGCGGATATTGTAAAGGTAGCCCCCATCTGTTGAATCGCCGTTACGTTGCCGAAAATAATAATCGCCGCCAAAGCGCCTCCCGTCAAGTATAAAGGCTTGACCTGCTTAAATTCCCGCAACTTGCGGTCGCGGATAAATAGCAGGATCAGCAGTGCCGTTACAAACCCGGTCCATTGGGTAAGCGTGGCCGCCTGCCAGGTCCCGATGCTCTGACTGATTCGGGAATTGGCCACCCCCTGCAAAGTAATCAAAGCCCCTCCCAGGAACGCAAATAATAACCCTCTCATCGTTGGTTTCTCTCCCTTAATATCTCTAATGTTGTCTTAATTAAAAGATATCGCTATCGCCTTAGAGTTGGGAAGGACATATGTCCTCAAAAGAAAAGAAATGATATTTGCAACCTGCAACATAAAGAGATATAACTAATTTATGAGGTGAATGAATATGGAAAATACTCGCGAATTGTTTCAGATTATGACACGTCAGTTCGCACTGCTTAATAAAAATTGCTGCAGTGTCGGATCTCTCGACATCTCCCCGGTACAAAGCCATATTCTGTTCGAGGTCAGCCGCCAGCATAAGCCGTCGATGCAGGAAATCGCGGAAACGCTGGGCACGGACATTACGACTTTTAGCCGCCAGGTCCAGTCCTTGATGAAGCTGAACCTGCTTCAGAAGACGCCGGATTCAACAGACCGCCGGGTATACACCCTTTCTTTAACAACCGAAGGACAGATTGTCGCCGATTCGATTGAGCGACAAATGAACGATTACCTGGACGAAGTGTTTTCTCACTTGACGGTATTCGAGAAAGAGACGGTATTGCGGTCCGTCCGTTTGTTTAATGAGGCTTTGGCAAAATTGGAGATGAACTGCAATCCTGTTTCAGGTTAAAGTCCAATTGTCATTACTTGTATTTTACAAATTACCAAAAAACAGTCGATTCCCGAGAGGAAACGACTGTTTTTGTTTATCGCCAAGTTTAATGGCAAAGCGTAAACGATGTCTTTTGGATAGCTTTCTTAAATCGCTCGATTCGTTCCAACGCCTCACACAGTTTCTCCCGGGACGCTGCGTAAGAGCAGCGGATATGCCCTTCGCCGCCGACTCCAAAAACATGACCCGGTACGGTGGCAACTCCCTCTTCCTGCAATAGTCCCCTGGCGAACTGCTCGGAGCTAAGGCCGGTATCCCCGATGGAAGGAAAGGCGTAAAAAGCGCCCTCCGGGATGTGACATCTCATCCCAAGTTCATTCAGCCCTTGAACAAACATGACTCTGCGCCCGTCATATTCCGCTTTCATCCGGTCCTTGGCGTCAAGTCCGCTGCGCAGCGATTCCAGCGCCGCGATTTGGCCGAGTACCGGTGCGCACATGATCGTATACTGATGGATTTTCAGCATCCCGGCAATCAACTCCCGGTCGCCGCACGCATATCCGATGCGCCAGCCCGTCATGGCAAACGCCTTGGAGAATCCTCCGATCACAATACAACGATCTTTCATGCCCGGGAGCGCGGCGATGCTGAAATGCCGCTGGCCATATGTTAGCTCGGCGTAGACTTCATCCGAGATGACCAGGAGGTCATGCTGGGTGACAAGCTCAGCAATCGGCAGCCAGTCTTCTTCCGTCATGACTGCGCCTGTCGGATTGCACGGATAGTTCACCACCAATATCTTGGATCGCGGCGTAATCCGTGCAGCCAGCTCATCCGCCTCCAGCTTGAAGTTTCGCTCCGCGGAGGAAGGAATTTCTACGACCTCCGCCCCATGCAGGCGGGCGATCGGCGAATAAGCGATATAACCGGGCGCCGGAATCAGCACCTCGTCCCCTGGCGTCAGGAACGTTCGGAGTGCCAAATCGACCGCTTCGCTGCTCCCGACAGTGACTAGGATTTCATGTTCTGGCTCATACTTTAACCGGAAGCTCCCATTCAAATAGTATGAGATTTCTTCCCGCAGTTCAGGCAAACCCGCATTGGGCGTGTAGCTTGTTCTCCCTTCGTTCAAGGCGCGAATGCAAGCCTCACGCACATGCTCCGGCGTTACAAAATCCGGCTCCCCTACACCCAACTGGATGGTATCCTTCCGGCCGGCACCAGTCTCAAAAAAAGCGCGGATGCCGGATGGCGGAATATCGCGAACTAACGGCGCAATCCTCTCACTTCCCATAAGCGGTCACACTCTCCTTTTGCAGACTCAAGTTGTGAATCCCATTTTGCTCCCGTTCTTGCAGTGACAGCTCGATGATCCGATCCAGTAATTCGTTAAATTTGAGGCCCGCCGCTTGCGCACTTTTCGGCAGCAGACTGTTCGGCGTCATTCCCGGCAGCGTGTTCACTTCCAGAACATACGGAATCCCGTTGCGCAAAATCATATCTACGCGGGAATACACGCTGCATTTCAAAATCCGGTAACTGCTTATCGCAGCATCCTGCACACTTGTTTGAATTTCTGTCGGCAAAATGACCACCTGTTCCTCCGCTCCCCCGTCCTGATACTTGGCATGATAGTCAAACCACGCCGAGGCTTTAGAGCGGATGCCGATGACTGGCAACAATTCCTCGCCGACAATGGAGCAGGTGATCTCTTCTCCCTCCACCAATTGTTCGATGAGCACGGAAGAGTCCCAGCGCAGCGCTTCCTGAACGGCTGCTTTCAAAGAAGCTTCATCGGTAACCGGCAGCGTTCCGACGCTTGATCCGCCCGAATTCGGTTTGACAAACACCGGGTATCCCAGCTGTGCTACGGCTTCGGCGTCATATTCCTCCATTCCGCTCCAACAAAGCCAATCCGGCGTCGGGATTCCGGCAGCGCGAAGTAATTGCTTGGATCTATTTTTATCCATACAGAGAGCACTGGACTCTACGCCGCTTCCCGAATAAGGAATGCCCAACGATTCCAATGCCGCCTGGACGGTTCCGTCCTCTCCGTATGCGCCGTGGAGCGCAAGCAGCGCAAAATCGATACCTTGGACTTGCTCGCTAAGATCCTCCTCCTTCACGATCTCGATCGGAACCACCTCATACTTGCTGCGATCCAGCCACGCCAGCATTTCTTTTCCGGTCATCAACGATATTTCACGTTCCGAGGACATGCCTCCCATCACAACGCCGACCTTCATATTTTGCACCCCTCTACCCCTCAAGTTGTTTGGCGGCCAATCCGCCTATGATTCGAAGCCCTTTATCAATATCTTCATCACTCACCCGCGAGAAGCCGACCCGCATCGTATTGACTCCGCCACCGTCCGTAAAGAACAGGTCTCCCGGAGTAAAAATCACACCATTCTCAGAGCAAGCCTCCAGCAGTTGGTGCGTATCGAAGTTCTCCTCGAATTCAAGGAACAAATGAAGCCCTCCGTCCCCCGTTACACGGGCAAACGGAATGTATTTTTCGCAGCATAGCCGCGTCCATTCATATTTCCTTTTATACTCGGCCCGTGCTTTTTTTAAGTATTTCTCCAAATGACCATTATGCAGATATTGAAACAACACCGACTGGTCCAGCGTCGAAGTATGGATGTTCCGGGCCCGCTTTATGCTTTCCAAATAATCGATAAGCTCCCTGTCGGCCAGTACCCACCCGACCCGTAGACCGGGAAACAGCACTTTTGAGAAGCTGCCGATATAGATGACGCCATTGCCCCGTCCGGCCGTAGCGATCAGGGGGAGAGCATGGGAGCCCGAATAGCGCAGCTCTTCATTAAAACCGTCTTCAATCACCGGGATTTGATGCTCGGCCATCAGTTTCATGAGAGCGATTCTTTTGCCGGGGGAGGTTACAATCCCTGTCGGGTTATGATAAGACGGAACGAAATAGGCGCAATCGTAAGCCCGTTCGGACAAAGCCCGCTCCAGCTCCCTTAGGTTAATGCCGTCATGCTCCATCGGAATCCCCTTAATCTCGAAGCCGTTTAGCTTGAGGTTCTTGATGGCCGTATGATGCGTAGGATTTTCACAAAGGACAGCTCCGCCGTTGTTCTTCCCGAGCGCAGCGAGAATCATATCGAAACCTTCGGTAAACCCGCTGGTGATGAGCATATCTTTGCCTTGCAGATCTACGCCCTTTTGTTCCATATATCTCATCAGAAACTCAATCAGCGGCTTATAGCCTTTCGCATATCCGTAATTCAGCAGCACATTACCCTCGATAGCCATCCTGTCCAGAAAGGCCCGCTTCACATGGTCAAGGTCAAACAGGTGATCGTCCGGAGCGATGCTCGTAAAAGAGATCGTATTCCTGCCGGCGCGAATTCCGCTCTTCATCCGGTCCAGATCCACGGCCTGCCGCGCGTAGTCGTTCAAGCGGGAAGACCATTCGGTCTTCCAGGGAGGAACGGCATCGCCGGTTGCCGCAGACAAGGGCGCCACGTAGCTGCCTTTCCCCTGAAGGGTATATACGAAGCCTTCCTCTTCCAACCCCTCATAAGCGGCAATGACCGTGTTGCGGCTAACGCCAAGCAGCTGACCCATCTCGCGCGTGGACGCAAGCTTCTGATCTCCATGCAGTGCGCCTTTAAGGATTAATCTTTTTATATATTGCTTAACCTGAAGATGGACCGGTACGTCCTCCTCCAGAATTTCGAAGTCGTTAAACATAACAGCACTCCCTCCAACAACATCATGACACATTCGGGGAAGATATGAAAAGAACCACGGTGCTCCGTTTTTGACGGAGGCGTGGTTCCCGGGTTTGAAAATATGGCTGAACCAGAGTTAAAGATACTCTTTTTAAGGAGTCATCGAGTCAGAGACATACCGTAGAAGTCAGGATAAATCAGCTTAAATCCATGTTTTTGATACAACTTAAGGCCTGGAACATCCGAAACTGTTAAGATATGCGCCTCCAGGGGAGCGTTTTGAAAAAGGTAATCCAAAATTTCAAGCATCAGCAAATCACCTGCATCTGTATCCTTGAATGCCGGTTTAATGAGCACGTCCACAATTTGAAAGTAGCAGGCACCGTCTCCTATCACTCTTCCCATCCCGATAATTTCAGAGTCTTCTCCTCGAAGTGTCACGCAAAATAGTGAATTCGACAAGGCCGTAGCTGCAAATTCTTCAACCGGGGAAGTAAGACCGGCTTCCTGACGTAATTCCTGATATTCTTTTACTGTCGGTGTTTCATGAAATGTGTTCTTCATCTTGAATCTCTCCTTTTGGGCCAGGTTATACCACGAATATACAACATTCATGCAAGTGCGAAGATTTGAGCCTGAGAGTATCGGAAAAGCTGAACTGGATTTAGAGCAACCTTATCATGCTTCTTGAAGGTTCTTTGTGAATGTTTGTCCCGGATTGATGCTTTTGATATAGTGAGCATGATCAGACAAACAAGAGGATGCCAGGAAGGGAAGTGCGAAACGTGGATTACTACAAGCCCGTCGAGATTGCCCGGGAACTTCAAATCAGTACGAGCGCACTCCGCCATTACGAATCCTGGGGCGTTGTCCCGGCCCCCGAACGTGCTGCAAACGGTTATCGACTTTATACCAGAATCCATCTGGCCTATTTCCGATGTCTCCGCGCGATGTTTCCGGGGTTTGGAGTGAAAGTGACTTGTGAGGTGCTTCGTTTCATCCAGAAGAGGGATATCGATGCGGCCTTCTGGCTGGTCAACAAGGAGCAGGCTATTCTCCATCATGAAAAAGCCGCCGCCGACCAGACGCTGGCCATGCTGGATACACTGGAACTCCCTCCTTTGCCGAACAGGAGATTGAAGCAGCGCATGACTATCGGAGAAATTGCTGCATTTACCGGTTCAGCCCCGTCTGCGATTCGCCACTGGGAAAAGGAAGGATTAATCGCACCCGAACGTGATCCTGAAAACGGGTATCGTCTCTTCTCGCCGGTAGACGCGCGTAAAATTTTGCTCATTCGAACACTGAGAGGTACGGTTTACTTCCTGAAAAGCATGAAGGAAATCGTTCAGGCAGTAGAAAACCAGTCCATAGACAAGGCCAAAAAAATTACCGAGCAGGCCATCTTCTCAATAAATGAGCGCAACAGACAACAATATTTGGGCCTTCATCAACTGATTGAACTTTGTAAGGAGCTTAAATTAGTTACAAAATAATTATTATGTAAACTATTAGAATTGATTGAACATACTATAACCCGGATCGAAACCGATCCGGGTTATAAGAATACTGATATTCATATTATTGCTGGCTTACCAATTCATGAATTTCGGAGAAATGATCCGCAAACCCGACGAATACCTGATCGCCGATCACGATGGTTGGTACGATCTGTTTACCCGTCAGTTCCCAAACGATTTTCGGATACTCCTCGTTTTCCTCACAATTGAATTCCTCAAAAGGCACCTGCTGTTCTTTAAAAAAACGTTTGGCGTTATTACAATCACTGCAAGTCGGAATCGTATAAATCTTCACCGGTTTGGTCATTACGAATATCCCCTTTCTTGGATCATTTCTGAATTACGCTGCAGCTTGCCGCAATTCTTCCAGCGAGATGCGGTCGACAAATTTACTGAATTTCTCTTTCGGCTTCGCATGCTCTTTATAAAAATAGATGAGGGCACTAACGACCGGAATGAGCTGATTTGCGGATAGGCCGGTCATAAGCTTGCTGGCGAACTTCGGTTTGATTCCCTTAGGATCACCGCCGACATAAATGTCGAAGGTATCTCTCATCTTCACTACGCCGATATCTTTGAGCAATGGTTCGCTAGTTCCGAGTGCACAGCCGGCGTAACCGATCTTGAGCGGCGCCGGAGTCTCGATTCCCGCGATGACTTCGTTTAAAGCCCGGGCCGTATCCAGCCCGGCCTCCTCCGCCCCTCTGCAAAATTGACATGCAATCAGGCTCTTGCTTACAAAACCGGCAGGGTAAACTTCAAGACCAGATTGCTGAAGCTCCTCTTCGATGGTCCTCATGTCATTTTCGGCGATTTCGATATAGATCTGTCTGAAATTAGTCATTTCGATCATGGCATCAGGTTCTGCAACTCTACCGATCTTCATCAGTTGCTCCGGGGTAAACAGGCTGCCGCCTAATTGAACTGCCGGAGCCACTGCAATCCTTGTGTGATCTCCCATATGCGCCTCCTAGATTGATCTTAAAACAAATAGTTAATCATATTAATTCATCACATTAATTATCGAATTTTGACACGTTGCAGGCGGAGTGCATTCAGTACAACGGATACTGAGCTGAGCGCCATTGCCGCGCCTGCAACCCAAGGGGCAAGCAGACCGATGGCTGCAACAGGGATACCCAGCGTGTTATAACCAAGTGCCCAGAACAAGTTTTGCTTAATGTTTGTCATGGTTTTACGGCTCATATAGATCGCGTCAGGAATGCTGGACAGATCACCGCGCATCAGAGTCACATCCGCAGCTTCCATAGCCACGTCTGTACCGGTTCCGATGGCCATCCCAATATCTGCCGTCGCCAGTGCCGGCGCATCATTAATGCCGTCTCCCACCATGGCAACGATCTTTCCTTGCTCCTGGAGCTTCTTAACTTCTTCCGCTTTGCCTTCGGGCAGCACTTCCGCGCGGACATGATCGATACCTACTTGCGCGGCGATGGATTTGGCTGTCCGCTCATTATCTCCCGTAATCATGATGACCTGAATACCCATCTCTTTCAAACGGCTTACCGCGGCTTTGGATGTTTCCTTGATCGTATCCGCGACAGCTACCATACCTGCATAACGGTTATCGAACGCGACCAGCATAGCGGTCTTACCGTCTTCCTCCAACCGGGACATGGTGTCATAAGCCTGCTTGGCGTCTACTCCGTGTTTCTCCATCAGTTTGCGAGTCCCTACAAGAATGGTCTTTCCGTTTGCAGTCGCCTGAATGCCGTAACCCGGAATTGCTTCAAAAGTGACCGTTTCCGCCAATTCAATATTTTTCCCCCGGATTCCCGCTACGATCGCTTCGGCAAGCGGATGCTCCGAATTTTTCTCGGCCGCACCGACCAGAGCAAGGAATTCCTGCTCGTCGCCTTCCGGCAATACATCCGTAAGCTCCGGTTTCCCGTTCGTTACCGTACCGGTTTTGTCGAGAATGATTGTATCGATTTTGTGGGTTTGCTCCAGATGCTCGCCGCCTTTGAACAGGATTCCGAGTTCGGCAGCCCGACCGGATCCCGCCATAATAGAGGTTGGCGTAGCCAAGCCAAGCGCACAAGGACAGGCGATGACGAGCACGGCTATTGCTTTTTCCAATGCTTCTGCAAAGTTCCCTGGCGTTACCAGGAAGTACCACACTAAGAAAGCAACTACGGCGATGCCTACAACAATCGGCACGAAAATTCCTGAAATTACGTCTGCCACACGTTGGATCGGAGCCTTCGAGCCTTGGGCTTCCTCTACAACTTTGATAATTTGAGCCAGGGCCGTTTCTTTGCCCACTCTCGTTGCTTGAACTCGCAGCATCCCGTTCTTGTTAATGGTCGCACCAATGACGGTGTCGCCAGGTTTCTTCTCTACGGGAAGGCTTTCGCCGGTCAGCATCGATTCATCTACGGACGACAAACCTTCCAGAACCTGACCGTCCACCGGAATTTTTTCGCCGGGACGAACAAGGACGATATCACCGGCAACAACTTCTTCCACCGGTAACGTAAGCTCCTGGCCGTCACGTACGACCAAAGCGGTCTTGGCTTGAAGGCCCATCAGCGATTTGATCGCTTCGGAAGTGCGCCCTTTCGCCAGCGATTCGAACAATTTCCCCATGATGACCAGGGTAATCAGCACTGCGCTCGTTTCGTAATACAACGAAGGTCCGTGATGCATACCGCCCCCTTCAGCGGCCCAGACGATCGTGAGGTATAAGCTGTAGAAGTAGGCGGCCGAGGTGCCGAGAGATACCAGCACATCCATATTGGCGCTGCCGTTACGGAGCGCTTTATAAGCGCCTATATAGAACGTTCTTCCGATGATGAACTGAACAGGCGTGGCCAGAATCAACTGGAACCATGGATTCATGAAGATTTCTGGCGTGTAAATCCAGGAAGTGAACGAGAAATGGCCGACCATCGTCCACAACAACGGGAAAGAGAGGATCGCAGAAATGAGCAATTTCAGCTTCTGACGCCGCACTTCCTTTCCGCGCCGGTCGCCCTTCTCTTCGTTTTCCTGTTTCGTTATTGCCTTATAACCGAGCTGTTTGACTTTGTTCTGCATATCCGTAACGGAGATTTCACCAGGTGAATACTCCACATGCGCGGTTTCCAGGGCGAAGTTGACGGAGGCTCCGGTTACCCCCGGAAGCTTCTGCAACCCTTTTTCGATCCGGTTCGCACAAGCGGCGCAGGTCATGCCCTCCAGTTTAAAGTCGACGGCTTCTTTCGCTGTCCCGTAACCCAGCTTTTTGATCGTTTCCTCCATCCGGTTTATATCAACGATGGCCGGGTCAAAAGATACGCTTGCTTTCTCTAAAGCAAAGTTGACATTGGCCGCCGATACTCCCTCCAGTTTGTTCAGACCTTTCTCAATCCGGTTGGCACAAGCGGCGCAGGTCATACCTGTAATTTGAAAATTGGCCTGCTTACTGGGATTCGCTGTATTTGCAGTGCTATCGTTCACGTCACTTCCTCCTAATCCTAAGGGTTATTGTTTTATTTCTAATGTTGGACTTTATTCTGGCTTCCATTCATTTCTTGTTCATAGTATACCCCCCTACCCTATAATTAGTCAACACCAATTTACGAAACCCCCGTACCGTATATTTGATTCATTCATATTCCAAGGAATTCTCCTGTTCTCCTATAACAGAAAAGCCCGGATCAGCACAGTTGATCCAGGCTCGCTTATTATCCCGATAAATTTTATGACACAATGACTACTTCCGCTTCCGGAACAAAGCCGAAATGCTTGTCTATCGATTCCTGCACTATCCGAATTAGGTAAATGACATCCTCCGCCTTGGCTCCTCCCCGGTTTTGGATAACATTGCCGTGAACAGGTGAAATCATGGCGTTGCCATGCTGCGTGCCTCGAAGATTCAATCGATCCGCCAACTTTCCGATGGGTTCGCCAATGGAATAATTGTTTTTGAAGACCGACCCGCATGAAGGATATTCAAAATGCATTTTCCCGGTCCGGTCAGCAATGATGCCTCGCAAAGGAGTCGCAGTCGGATCGTCCTCCTGCTTAAGCCGATTTAAACATCTCATATAAAAGTTAGAGAATACTTGCAAACTGGAATTCTCGAGAATTCCACTATCCAATTCGGCCAGAAACGGTTGGAGAGCTTCCGGGCGGACCGGAAACTGCTTCAATTTCAAATCGGCGCTCACGATGAACCAGTTTTTTCTTTGAAAAATCGATCGCTTATAGGCAAATTCGCACTGCTCTACGCTTATTGTTCTGATCCCTTGCCGGGGATCGTCAAGATCCACATAGTAAACCCTATCTATATAATCGCTGATATGGCTGCTGAAATATTTCGCATTCATATATATCCCGCCGCCTAAGGTTCCGGGGAGCAAGAAACAGAAATCAAAGTCGGATGTCCCGACGACTGCGCCCATCATGGCCAATAAAGACATAGGCGTCCCCGCAGCTACATGGAGCCGCTCTTGATTCAGAGTGATTTCTATATGGGAACGTGTGGATATAAATAAGGTATCCGGGTTGGGGTGGTCGGGAAACAGCAAATTGGACCCCATTCCGAAAAACAACGGATTCAGACCATGTCTCCATGCGGCTTCCAACACTTCCAGCACATCGGTATCCTTACGGGGCAATGCCAAAAACCTTGCATTACCGCCTATCTCATAGGTTGAATATCGGGATAAGGGCTGGTCCTTTTGAATACATGCAAGTTCCATAGATGTCATTTGAAACTCCTTCCTGATGCTAGGCGCAAACAATAAATGCCTACATTAACATACAACAATGTATATTATGTAGGCAGCTTATCCAGATTGCAATCTGTGACCGAGGAGATCTTGTTCCATTTTGTCGATAAATGTTGAAAATTGTACCAGTACATCCAAATTGTAAAATTTTATCCCTGAATTATAGAATTATCCCCCTGTCTGGATTTGGAAACGTAGATTAATCTTTTAGTAACCAACCAGAATTACACAAATTATTAATATTTCGCTGGGGGGATTTGAATTGAAAAGGTCTTCATTAGTACTGCTCAGTATCATGTTAGTATTCTCCATGTTTCTTGCCGCGTGCGGAAATAAAAGCGCTAACAATCCAGCGCCGGCCGAACCTACAAACAATTCCGCGGCCACGACTGAACCGCAGCCTGAGGAAACTAAAGCACCTGATCCGGTCAAGCTTCGCGTGTTCTCGACGTTCGGCGGCACGGATGCTGCTCGTGAGGCGTTCCAAGGTGTAATCGACGAGTTTACCGCCAAATACCCTCACGTCACCGTTGAGAATGACACACTGTCGGCCAACGACGACGGATTCCGTACCAAAGTCAATACCGATATGACAAGCGGTAACGAGCCCGATCTGCTGTTTTACTTTATCGGAACGGATGCGGAATGCTTCGTGAATGCCGGTAAAGTAGTTCCATTGAACGAAATTCTGGATGCCAATGCGGAATGGAAGAACGGATTTATTCCGGATGCTCTGAAATTGGCTACACAAAAAGACGGCAACATCTACGCTGCTCCGCTTACTGGATACTATGAAGGATTATTCGTAAACAAGAAAATTTTCGAAGATAACGGCCTGGAGCTTCCAACAGATTGGGATAAGCTGACGACTGCTGTGAAAACGCTCTCAGCGAAAGGGATCATTCCGCTCTCCGTACCTTTCGACCAATCGCATTACCTGATTGAGCATACGATTCTATCGGCTGCCGGCCCGGAAGGTCAGAACAAAGGCCTGCTTGACGGCATCGATCCGAACTGGGAAAAAGCTTATGCCGCTATGAAGGAACTGTATGACCTCGGAGCTTTCCCGAAAGATGCAGCTACGATTGACCTGGGTATGTCCGGAAACTACTACAGTGAAGGTCTGGCCGCAATGACCCTCGAAGGCTCCTGGGCAGTTGGAAGCTGGACCGAGGAAACTCGTAACAATTCGACGGTAATTCCGTTCCCGACCGTCCCTGGCGGTGTGGGAAGCGGTAACGACATCATTGGCGGCTTCGGATCCGGCTTCTATCTCTCTAAAGCTGCATATGACAACGCTGCTAAAAAAGATGCGGTAGTTGAACTGTTGAAGCATCTGACATCCCCTGCCAGCATCCAAAAGATCGCCAGCGCCAACGGCGGTACTCCTGCCGCGGACGTTGAAGTCACAGGGCTTGCACAAGTTGCTCTTGACGGATTCGCAATGGCTGCCAAAGCAAACGTAATCAGCGCTCCGGTTGACAGTAAGGTTGCTCCGGAAACCTTCTCCGATCTTCGCGCTAGCGTTCAACAAGTGGTCACCGGCAAGAAAACGCCGACTCAAGCGATCGAGAGCGCCAAAAAAGTCGAGGATGCCAACAAGAAGTAATCTCATTTTTGAAGGCAGAGCTCATAAACGGATCAGCGCCGCACCGAAAGATTTCTTCGGGCGGCGTAGCCGTTTATCCGCCAAAGTCACAAATTCACAACAAAGGTGATGATTATGAAGGGTGATCGTAAGTATATCTTCATGTTTCTCCTGCCGTCCGCGGTGTTAATGGCTGTCTTTTTATATTATCCGTTCTTCAAGAGCTTGTACTTGAGCTTCTATCGTACCAAGGGCTTCTTTGACAAGAAGTTTATAGGCTGGGATAACTACAGCCGCTTATTCTCGGATAAGTTATTAGGCGCGGCGACGCTACATACGTTGGAAATCATGCTTTTTGTTATCATTTTTCAGGTCGGAATTGCCCTGGTTCTCGCCGTCCTGGTGGAAAGCATCGGCCGATTGCAGAACTTTTACCGCAGTGTATTCTTTTTCCCTGTAGTCATTTCCGGAACGGCCATCTCTCTCCTGTTCGTTCTGTTTTACAACTATAATTTTGGTCTTTTGAACGGCATACTGGCTAATTTCGGCATCGAAAAGGTACTGTGGCTGAGCGAATCAAATGCACTCGCGGCGGTATCCATCCCTACGGTATGGCATTATGTCGGCTTTTACTTCATTTTGTTCCTTACAGCGATGTCAAAAATCCCTTCCGACTATTACGAAGCCGCCAAGCTGGAAGGCATTAACGCCTTTAAGCGGACGACCATGCTCACGATTCCGCTGATCATGAGCGACATCAAGGTTGTTATCACGCTGGCCATTACGGGTACGCTTAAAGTGTTTGAATTCGTGTGGGTTATTACGAGCGGACAGAACGGCACGGAAGTGCTTGGCACTTATATGTACAAAAAAGCGATGGTTGACCAGAACTTTGGATATGGATCGACGATTGCCATTTATATGGTCGTATTCGGTGTACTTCTGGCTTTACTTGCCAATCGTTTGTTGAAAAGAGAAGAGATTACTTACTAACCTTATAGGGGTGTACAGTTATGCAGCCAACGATTTCTGCGGAACGCAATGTCCAGCGGGGTGAATTCAGGCGATTTAGAATCGGCAAGGCCTTGATCTACTTTGTATTGTCGGCCTGGGCCATGACTACGATTTACCCGTTATTCTGGATCGTCAACAACTCCTTCAAGGTGTCCAGAGATGTCATGAACAACTCGTTCGGCATCGCCTGGAACGTAGACCTTGTCAATTATACGAATGCTTTTGACCGTATCAATATCGGCAAAAGCTATATCAACAGTTTGATCATGTCGGGAAGCACGGTACTGCTTGTGTTAATTTTCGGCGGTTTGGCAGCTTATGTACTATCCAGGTTCACCTTTGCGGGGAAACGCGCTATCTATTCCCTTTTATACGCCACCCTGCTGATCCCTACTTTCGCAACAGTGGTTCCGGTGTACGAACTTCTGATTAAGACCACCATGGTGAATACGTACTGGGGGCTCATCTTCCCCCATACGGCAGGAAACTTAACGTTCGCCATTCTCGTTATGGCTGGTTACATGTCGACGATCCCAAAAGAACTGGAAGAAGCGTCTTTCATAGACGGAGCTAACCGTATGCAAATGTTTACCAAGGTATTCATGCCCATTTCGAGACCTGTATTTGCATCGGCCAGTATATTTGTCTTTCTGTGGTCGTATAACGACTTATTCTCGGCTTTTATCTTCGTCAACAAAGAAAATGTCCGTCCGATCGTCGCCTTGCTGAATGAAATCAGTTCACAATACGGCACGGATTTCGGCCTGATGGCCGCAGCCGTCTCCCTAACCGTCATCCCAGTGCTGATTATTTACTTATTTATATCCAAGTTTATTCAAAAAGGCTTGACCGAAGGTGCGGTCAAGGGATGAATTACAATGCAGAAGAGGGGGAGCTCGATTCCCCCTCTTCGATTTGTTACTATATCCATTCAATCCGGGTCAAAAGTTGATACTTCATCAGGGCCATAATGAAATCAATATAATACTCCTTACGGACTATGATTTTATGGCGCTGATCTTCGTACATGTAGAATAATGCATCCGTATATACGTCGTTCTCCGCGAATTTTTTCTGTACTTCCTTTAATCTCAAAGCTAATGGTTGATCCCCGATAAATTTGATTTCAAATTCCACATCCGAGTCGCCCTCAGTTTCTAGGATCAATATCTCTTCCTTATCAAATTCGTATTTCAGCTGCAAGCTCATCACTCCCAAGCCTCTTATTTGTCTAACCTTCGTATTCAGTAAATTTTACCATAGTGGTTTATTGGCTACAAACGAAATCCCATATACTGCGATCTATAGTATTTACGATAATAAAATTACATAAAAAACGCCCAATGAAGGGCGTTTCGTCTCTACAACTTGATACCGCTCAGGCTGCCGCCTTTAGCAAACAGCCGGTCAATGCTTTTCTCTACGCTTGGATCCGGAATCAACGGCGGCGCTTGGTGCGGTTTGGACCGGGCATCGATAATCATGCTATCGCAGCCCCAGTGCTTGTCCTGATAATAGCTGTTTACACCATAGATGTCGTGCGACGGGTTGCTTCGCGTAAAAGTAACCCAAAGGAAGTTCCGCAGCGTCTCGCTCACAAATGAACTGTCATCGCAAACAATGATCATCGGGCAGGAGTCCAGTCCGCCTTTTTCTTGAATCGCCTTACCGAAGTCTTCCATTTCCTGTTTGGATTGCATGTAGGATTCAAATTTCGGTCCTTGAACCGCAACGACTCCAGGCATAACAAGCTTCGGATTTACGAATTCGCGAATGTCTTGCAGTTCCACGGGAGTTTCACGACACAAATCCCTTCTCTTGTCGCCATAGGCTGCAAACACGACTTTACTGCCACTGTTCAAGCCGGTACCGGAATAGTCAAGCGTGTCGATCGTAGTATGGGTTTGAAAATGAATGTCCCGGTGCAGATCGATCCGTTCCAGGATGTAAGTCAAGAAATCAATTTCCCGATGCGTATCCAGCGGGATGTTCTCTTCGGCCGTGATGAACAAATATTTCGCCAGACTAAGTTGGCCTGTGCCAAGAATCCGGTTGGCGATTGTCAACAATTCTGCGGGCCGCTTAACCTTCTGGAACGGGGTATAGCGTTCACTTCCGATGGCGAACAAGAGCGGATGCACGCCGGCCGCATCGACCGCGTGAACCTCTTTTACGCCCGGAATTTCCTGGCGAACGGCATCGCCAGTCAGCTCATGAATGAGCTCACCGAAGGCGGTATCCTCTTGTGGAGGCCGTCCGACAACGGTAAATGGCCAAATCGCGTTCGGTCTGGCGTACACTTTGTGTACCTTCATGACCGGGAATTGGTGAACCAGGCTATAGTAGCCCAGGTGATCGCCGAAAGGTCCTTCCGGTTTGGTCTCACCCGGGTGGATTTCGCCCGTAATGACAAAATCCGCTTCATGGCTGATACAATAACCGTCCATGTAACTGTAGCGGAATCTCCGCCCGCTCAGCATCCCTGCGACCGTCAATTCACTAAGACCTTCCGGCAGCGGCATTACGGCGGACAGCGTATGCGCCGGCGGGCCGCCGACGAAACAGCTCACCTTTAACGGCTCCCCTCTCTTGTTCGCCTTATCCTGATGAATCCCGATGCCGCGGTGAATCTGGTAATGGACTCCGATTTCTCGGTCCTGGTCGTACGAATTTCCGCTGAGCTGAATACGGTACATGCCCAGATTGGAATTCATGATTCCCGGCTTGTCCGGATCCTCGGTATACACCTGAGGAAGCGTGATGAAGGCTCCTCCATCCATAGGCCAATGCTGGATCTGCGGCAGATCGGATATATGTATTTCCTGGGCTGTCACCGGACGGCGGCTGAACCCTTTCATAGGCAGCGCTTTTAAAGCCGCTAATCCGGTGCCTACGCTTTTAAACGGATTTTTAAGTGCCGATAACGGATTATTGCGTAGGGCGATAATATTTTGCGTGTTATTCCAAGTCTTCCGGAATATAAATTGGCTGCGCTCCATCGTGCCGAATAGGTTGGACACCGCGCGGAATCTGGAGCCTTTTACGCGTTCGAACAGTAAGGCCGGACCGCCTGCCTCATACACTCTAAGATGAATCGCAGCCATTTCAAGATAAGGATCCACCTCTTCTTGAATCCGGACCAGGTGGCCGTGTTTTTCCAGATCGAGTACACATTCTTCCATATTGCGATACATACGGGATTAGCTCCATTTCTATTGACATTATGCTATATAAGCAGAACTAGTAAAAATATGATTTAAGTACAACATTATTAGCATAATCCAGATTCCCGAACGTATCAACCAAACTTATAGTGAATTTATTCTATTGCCCTCTTATCATTTTATTGATCCATTTGATCTTCTCAAAATGCATGCCCTCATGATAGAGACAGAAGTTTAAGAATTCTTCCACGGTGGTCAAGAGAAGACCTGAGGAAGTAGTGTAGGACTGAAGCGCCTTTTCTTGGAGCCGCTTACCGAGCCGTTTTTCGATCCGCTGGGTTTGCCCGCCGAGAAGTTCCGTGATTTCATCTAACGAAGGAACCGGATATGGCTCGTTACCGGGTTTGGACCCTGGTCGATATAATTCTTCAAAATGATCCGGTAACGACATTTCTTCGCCGATAAAATGAAAGGCATTCCGTTCCAGAACGAAGTAGAGGTGACCTAGATTCCACTTGATATGATTGTTCATTCCTTCAATAACTACTTCCGATTGCTCTTCGCTGAGACCGACAACTAGCTTCATAGTGTTCTTTCTTACAAAGTGAAGCTGATCAAACAGATAATGGCTCATGGGAAACCTCCAATTTCATTAAAAATACAAACAAACCACCGCTCCGGGCGGTGGTTTGGAGAATTAGGATGAATTCGCCTAAACTTAATATACTCCCGGTTTTGCGATTACTCAATCGTCGCGGGATCCATGTAAAACACTTCCCACAGATGTCCATCAGGTTCCTGGAAGCTCCAGCTGTACATAAAGCCGTGATCCACCGGATCATTATACTTCGTTCCCCCGGCCGCCAAAGCCCGGTTTACGATCTCGTCAACCTGCTCCCTGCTCTCTGCGGATAAGGCGAGAATCACTTCGGCATGTCTGGATGTATCACTAATTTCCTTATTTATAAAACTCTTGAAATGCTGTTCAGTCAGCAGCATAGCATAAATATGCTCGCTGATCACGAGACAAGCCGCATCTTCGCTCGTGAATTGAGCATTAAATTGAAATCCGATCTCGTTAAAAAACTTTTTCGTCGTTTCCAAATTTTTTACTGGCAAATTGACAAAGATCTGGTTCATTCGAACTGCCATCGGAATACCACCTTATCTTGGAATGGGATTGATATAGCCAGTATGACTGTTCATGATGTAATTAATCTTTGTCCGCAAGGAATTATTGAGAACAAAGGTTCGTAAATATCCTATCATATAAGACAATATTTTGGAATTAAAATTTTGAAATATTAACCAATAAAAAAAAGCCGCATTTCTGCGGCTTCTATTCCCGTTTACTTAGACTGGGCTTGAGCCATATAAGCATTGAAATCGGCGATGCTCGGATTCGCCATATAATGGCCGCCTTCCACCTGGAACGTCTGCCCGGTAATAAATTTGGATTCATCCGACGCCAGGAACAAGACGGTATATCCGATATCGTCCGGTTCTCCATGATAAGGAAGAGCGTTGAACTTTTCGAATATATCAAGTACGGCTGGAGGCATATTATTTTTGGCTGCAGGCGTCAACACGAGCCCTGGCGCCACTCCGTTGCAGCGGATCCGGTCTTTGCCGTATTGCGCGGCAATGTAGCGGGTTAAGTTGACAACGGCCGCTTTGGAAGCGCCGTAGGCGGAGCGCAAAGCGTCTCCGGCAAATGCCGCCATGGATGCGGTATTGATAATAGAACCGCCGCCCGCCTTAATCATATGAGGAATCGCGAACCGGCTTCCGAGCAGAACACTTTTGGTATTCACGTTCATCAAACGGTCCCATTCATCCAGGTCGATATTAACGACATCAAGATCTTTTTGTAAGTTCGTAACCCCAACATTGTTGTAAAGCACATTTAGCAATCCGTATCGGTTAACCGTAAATTCAACGGCGTCCCGGATCGATTCTTCTTTGGAAGCATCCAAAAAAATGCCGGTCGCTTCGCCTCCTGCTTTTTGAATCTCGGCGGCCGCTTCCTCGGCTCCCGCCGTATTAAAGTCCGCGATGACAACTTTGGCTCCTTCTTTGGCCAACAGCGTTGCCGCCGATAAGCCGATGCCTGAAGCCCCTCCCGTAATTAATGCTACCTTGCCCTGTACTCGTCCCATACCTGATAGTCATCCTTTCTGCTACGATTTCTATTCCTGATTTTCTTCTTGCGACTGTAAGCGCTGCAGGTTATCCAGCAACTTCTCATGAATCGCCAAATACTGCCGTACCTCTTCATCAGTAAGCACTTGAAACAGCTCGGAGCGCAGCTCCTGCCCTCTTCGGTGTGCTTCCTCAAACATTTTCCGGCCCGGTTCGGTTATGGCCAGTAAGACATTTCTCCGGTCGCTCTCGTTATACTGTCGTTCAGCGAGTCCCAGCCTTATGAGCCGGTTGGCGATGTTCGTCATCGCCCCCGGAGTATAGCCTAACTTTTTCGCCAAAATCGTATGCTTTTGCGGGCCGTTAGCCTTCAACTCACCTAGCACAATGATTGGGGAAATCCCTATATTATGAGGAAATGATTTCATCCACCGAATGATTGCTTCGTTCGTAAACAGCTCTCCAATGTGAATCAACTTAAAAAGATCGGCTTGCTCCAAGATCGTCCCCCATCTCATTACCGATTATCTGAGTTTGGTCGCTCCGCCATCTACCATGATGGTTTGACCGGTAATATAAGCCGAATCCTCGCTGGCAAGGAATACCGCAACCCGTCCGATATCCCCTTCCAGTTCGCCCAAGCGTCTGAGCGGAATACGATTCAGCATCGCTTGATATTCTTCTGGATGCTCTGCACCCCACTGTTGAATACCAGGCGAATTAGCAATCGGGGAAATGATATTGACGTTAATTCCGAATTCGCCAAATTCATTGGCCGCCACCCTGGTAATGCCCCGGATCGCCTCTTTGGCCGCCGCATAGCTGCCCTGGTTGACATCCCCGTTAATGCCCGCGCCGGAGGCAAAGTTGATAATGTTGCCTTTAGTTTCTTTCAAATAAGGCAATGCTGCCTGCATCAAATATAGTGTCGGGTAGAACCCGGTATTAAAGGAAAGATCCAGGTGCTCCTGTGTCATCTCGGCAATTGAGACCATTTTAGAGGCGTGCGCATTGTTGACCAGAATATCGAGCTTGCCCAAGCGGTCTACAACCTGTTGCACGATACCGGCCAGTTTATCGCGTTCCGCCAAGTTAGCCGGAATAAACATGGAATCGGGAGCATATTGCTGAAGCTCCTTCAATGTCTGCTGGCCCACTTCTTCATTCAAATCCGCGATTGCAACAGTTGCGCCCTCTTTGACGAACGCCATCGCCATTCCTTTTCCGATTCCGGAAGCCCCCCCGGTAATTAAGGCTACTTTGTTTGTGAGTTTTGTCATTGTGCACATCTCCTTCGGATCTATTATAATCCTATATATTTTAATATTAAAGTATTTAAAATTAAAACAAATAGGTGTATACTATTGCATAACAAGACTGTTCCCGGATCAGATCCTAAGAACAGTCTTGTTCATTTTTATTAGGTTTTATGCCTACAGCTTCCACTTATTTATTCCTGTTCACTATTCCTCACTAGAGTAAAGGGCAGATGATTTCTGCCCCTCCTCATCAAACCGTACATGAGGTTTTCCCTCATACGGCTTTCCGATGTTCGTCATTCATGCGCATGCGATTTATAAAAGCGTCCTTAGTCCATAT
>NZ_BOSL01000009.1 GCF_018403325.1 Paenibacillus vini
GTCCTCTTCGGTAAATCTCTTCTTGCTCATGCAATCCCCCCCCCCCGATGCTTATTCCAGTATACAAAAAGGTACCCACAGCCTGAACACCTTTTTTCAAAGTGTCCAAACTATGGGTACCAGTTTATTATGGGGGAGGCTGTTTTTTTCATGCCGTTGTTATGTCTCGCTCAGATAGCCGCTATCCGATGGTTTGCCGCCAGTAATCGTACAGCATGGCAATGCCTGTCCGTATTTCATCCGGTTCGAGGTGTCCGTAACCCAGCAGCAGTTTGTCTGCGTGTTTTCCGGGGGTGAGGGAATACTTATCGACAACGGAGATGCGGATTCCCCGATCTCTCGCCCCTTGAATAAACCTCTCGTCAAAATGCCCCTCCGCAAACTGCAAAGCCAGGTGCAATCCGGAAACGTCCCCCCAAACTTTCACAACGTCCCGCCCAAAAATCTTATTCACCTCTTCAAGCAAAACTTCACGCCGTTGTCCGTACAGTTTGCGCATGCGGCTAATATGGCGATCCATCTTGCGCGTCCGTAAAAATTCCGCCAAAGCAGCCTGTTCAGCGACAGGGCATTGGACATCGGCATACACACGTAAATGCTTCCAAACCTCCTGCAATGCCTCCGGTAAAATAGAAAAGCCCAGACGCAGCGCGGGGAACACGGTTTTGCTGAACGTCCCTACATAGATCACCCGCTCCGGATCGAGCGCATACAGCGGAGTTACCGGTGCTCCTTGGTAGCGGAATTCGCTGTCATAATCATCTTCGATAATGTAAAAAGACTTCGCCCGTGCCTGCCGGATCAGAGCCGTGCGGCGATTCGCCGGGAGTATGCCGCCGAGCGGAAACTGATGGGATGGGGTCACGTACACGGCGGAAATGTCCCCGGCATCCCAGTCCATATCTGTTCCTTCCAGAATCAAGCCTTGGTCATCCACCGGGGCGGACCTATAGGAATAACCCCGGTTCCGAAGCAAGGTGGGCACCGCGGTATGACATGGATCCTCCAGAACAAATTCCCGGTCATCGCGGTGCAGCAAATCCGCCAGCAAGCTTAACGACTGGGTTGCTCCTGCGGTAATGAAAATACTCTGCGGATCCACGCGCAGCCCCCGGCTCCGGAAAAGCCAATCCGCGATTTCCTCCCGAAGCGGCGGGTAACCGTCCGGCCCGCTGTACCCGAGCAGCTCTGAAGGTAATTGGCTAAACGCCTCCGAATGCAGCCGGCTCCAAACATATTTGGGAAAAGGCCGCAGGTCGGGGCGCCCGGTTTTGAAATCGGCCGTGATCCGGGTCGCAGGTGCTTGCAGTTCATTCAGGACAGGCTGGTGCCCGACCGCGCTGGACAGGCCTAGGCGGAGATTCCCTGCCACGCGGGTCGGTGCTCCTTGCCTGCTTACGACATAACCTTCCGTAATCAGCATATCGTAGGCTTCGCTGACCGTATGGCGGGACACGGCCAACGCTTTGGCAAGCTCGCGCGTCGAAGGCAACGCCTCATCCGGAGGAAGGGTCCCATCCAGGATAGAGCTGCTAATCTGTTGAAAAATTTGGCGAGCCAACGAGGGACTTCCATCACCTCGCTGTAAATGAATTCCCCACATACTTCCTCCTAACTGGACTGGTATTAATGCCGCTAAACCGGCACTTGGATGGATCCAGTTATCGAATAAGATTATATCATGATCATTTTCAGGAATTAAAGGAGGGAGCATCCAAATCATGAATCAACAGCAACAGGGAAACATTTTTTTGTTTCTGGCTTTTTCATTAGCCGGGACTTCCGTAATTGCGGCACGCCTGGTGTCGGACCGGCTCGGCTCTTTTACGATTACCGCGCTTAGCTTGCTGCTCGGGCTGCTCATTCTGGTTCCCTTATACGGTGCCCGGCTGATTCCTGCAATCCGGCAGATGAAGTTAGCCGATTGGAAGATGGTAATTTTACAGGCCTTTTTCGGAATCTTTTTGTTCAGAGCGCTGCTGCTTGGCGGGCTGAATCTGACCAGCGCGGGAGAGGCGGGCCTATTAACCGGTGCGGCTCCGGCAATTACTGCCCTGTTAGCCTGGCTGGTGCTGCGTGAAAGATTGACAGCCGGAATCGCGGCCGGGACGACTTTTACCGTGGCGGGGATATTCCTGATTCAAGGGGTGGCGAACTTTGGCGGAGGCTTGCTTTCGGCAAGTCATCTCGCTGGGAATTTGCTAGTCTTGGCGGCAGCGGCCAGCGAATCGACGTTTAATATGTTGTCGCGGCTAGGGAACCGTTCCGGTAACACTGACTCCGGTCTGGATCCCGTTGTACAAACGACGCTCGTCACGATCGCCGCATTTGTCTTTTCAGTTGTGCCGGCATGGATAGAGCGCCCGATCTCTTCTCTGTCGTCCCTGGGCTTAACCGGCTGGCTTGCCTTGGCTTGGTACGGGTGGATTGTCACAGCACTCGCCTTTATTTGCTGGTATGCGGGAATAAAGCGCTCATCCGCTTATACTGCGGCTGCTTTTTCGGGAATGATGCCTTTGACCTCGATGGTATTGTCCTTCTTCTTGCTGAATGAGCATGTAGGCTACGGGCAGACGGCGGGCGGGTTAGCCGTAATTATCGGCATGTGGCTCATCGGCCGCCGCCCTGAAAATTCTGTGGCACAGACAATATAATAACGTGCTATATCTATATAGGTAATAGGGTATGCTTCCTCCTGCCCGACTTTGAGGTTAGAACGCTCGAATTCTAAGTTCTTTGGACAGGGGGTGCGACCTTAAAAGCTGGTTTTTACTGGGGCCAAATGCGGCCGCCGCCCGACCTATTCACAACCCGCGAAAATTGTGGTTTTCTGGATAATGGTAACTATATTGCTGCGTACGCAGCTTGCCATTATATAATGCAGGAGGCCTAATTAATGAAAGAAAAAAAAGATAATCAGCTTGGACCGGTTGTCTTAACATTTCGGATCATGCTGTCGCTTTGCTTGCTAACCGGCTTGTTCGGACAAGCTTTGGCAGCGGACGTGAGAGCGGCGGGGGCAGTATTCACCGACATCAAGGGACACTGGGCGAAGCCGGCGATCGAGGAGATGGTGCGCCAAGGTATTTTGGACGGATATCCCGACGGCAGTTTCCGGCCGGGCGAACCGGTTAAAGTGGATCAATTCGTTAAAATGCTGATCCTGTCCTACAGCGAGCAGCACCCCAATCAGGAAAGAAGCTGGCGGAACAGCTTTCTGGATTCGCTGACGGAGGAAAACCGGACGATTTTAAAGCAGGACTACCGTTATTTTGACTTCAAGCCTTCATTAACCGGTTATTGGGCCAAGCCATACATAGACGTCGCAAGTGACTTGAACTTCCTGAACAAAAGCCGCTATAGCGATTTTCAATCGGACATGACCCGCGAAAACGTAGCGGAAATTCTGTTCTACACATTGCAGGAAACGGAATATTTGGAGGACGCGGATTTTAGCCGTTCCGTGGCACAGTCGTATGGAGATCTGACCAGCGCCAATGAGCGCGAACAGAAATTTATCGCGGAATCGCTCATCAAAGGTATCATGGAGGGTTACCCGGACGGAAACTTCGGGGTGGGCCGGTACGTTACACGGGCCGAGGCGCTTGTCATCCTGAACCGTTTGACGGACAAGACGAAGAGGCTTCCGGTTCAGCCTGAGAAAGAGAAGCTGCAGCGGCTCGTGCCGACCATTGGCGGCGGGCAAAAGATCGTCGCATTCCCGGATCAGAAAATGTGGGATGCCTACGATACGCTGAAGCAGGCCGGACAGCTTCGCGGAACGAACTATGATTTGCTCGATACGACGCTGCGCCTGTATAAGGACGAGAAGGAGAAAAAAGCGGTCCAGCAGGCGGCAAGCGCCGGAGCATTGGGAGCCGGAGCAAGCGCGAACGCGGCAAAAGAAGAAGTCGCGATCTGGCTGGATCCGACTTACAATACTTACGGCATCACGGTCCGGCTGCGCGAAGGAACGCTGGCTCGCAACAAGGAGCCGATCGAGCTGTTTGCGAATCAGCTGTTTACTTACGACGCCATCGCGTTCCACCGCTGGTTCGACGCCATCTGTACGGAAGTGGAGGCGGACAGGCCGCTGGCTTCCAAGCAAGCGACCCTCGGGGATTATACGGTCAATGTACTGGTGGACAACGCAGCCAAAACCGTCGTCTTCTCCGTAGCGGCAACAAAATAAGGGGCGAGGAGCGACTTAAGAATTACGTAGTACGGAAATGCAAATTTCATTAGAGCATGATTGATGTTCCGGAAATGTATCCGGAAATGAATCAGGAACTGAGATCCGGGAAATGGAATAACCGTTAGGGCCGATATTTTATCGCCTTGGCGGTTATTTTTGTTTAGTCATTCGGCCGACTCTGTGTATCCTCTAACGGACATGAGAGACCTTATTCCTCGAAAATAAGCCCTTTTCAAATTCTAACGGTCACCACGGCCGTTATTTGAGCATAATGAGCTGGTTTGAGGCCTAAAATGGCAAAATAGCGTCTCCTGTGTCCGTTAGCTGTAAAAAGTCGAAGATTCACGCGGTTTAAGGTCCGTGGTGTCCGTTAGCTGGCGGGTGATGGAGGTGATCTGTTGATCTAGCTGATAGAGAAGATCGGATGATTGAGACGATTGAGGTGATCCGGGTGAACGAGGTATCGGGTGATCCGCTGAAAGGTGAACGAGGTAACAGTGGTGATCGAACTGATCGAACTGATCGAACCAAACGGATGCTCAAGGTGATTAAATTGATCGTCATGTTCGTGACGACCATGATGAACGCTTGATCAAGCAGATCCCTCTCACCTAGAGAATATCTACAGAAGCCCAACTGAAACGGCCGGAGCTAATTGTAAAACTTTATGCAAATTTTAGCGTCTATTAAATATAGCATCTATGGAAAAAAGAGGGGGCTGCAAGGATGAGACCGAGTGAACGCATGGAGAAGACGTCCGAAACCATCATTATAAATAATCAAGCGACACGGTACGCGTGGATCCGCCGATTAAGTATAGGAAGTTGTGGACTTGCCTCGCTGGCCATTCTATTGTTGACGCCAACTGCGTCAGCTGAGGTTATAAAGGAAGCTACCGGGAAAGCACCGGGACTAACCATCCCCGAACTTGGCACGAGGGGACTTGCCGCACCGGGAAATGCCGCGCCAGAAAGCATCCTGAAGGACACGCCACTGATCCCTGGCTCACCGGGAGCTGCCAGTGGGATCGGGGCCTTGGCCCAATCCGGGTTGTTTCGCACACTGCCGAAGCAGGGCGACTCCATCGTCATCGGACATCAAGCGCCATTATTTTCAGGACCTCTTAACGTTAAAAGCAATCCGCGAGACATGCAGGTCATGTATCTCGGCCAGTCCGGAGAAAAAATAACGGTCAAATCCTTATCCGGTGAGATGCTGTCCTTTCAGACGTACGATAAAGGGACGCTCTGGATTCCGCTCTGGTATGTTTCGGAAGCTTCCGCAAAGGCCGTGAGCCTTGCACCGCAATATGTAACGCTGCGTCCTACTGCCAAGCTGTCGCTAGCTCCGTCCAGTTCGGTTCAGTGGAACCAAGCGGACAAGGCTGCTTCAGAGTCAAGCCAAATGGTGGCGATGGCCAAGTGGAATGACTGGTACGGGGTCGTCGTGGCTCCGTCGGTTTGGCATGAGGGATATGAAGTGTACCGCCCGACCCTGCTATGGGTCCGGGATAAAGATGTAACCGGTGTGACGCCGGTACAGACTCCCTTGTTTGGGGCGGATCCCCAAGCTCCGCTAGATACAATCCGCGGCATCACTGAACATTCTCTAAAGCTCGGCGATGACAAGAAAACGGTAGAAAAGCTGCTTGGCGCTCCGACGTTTACGGAAACTTCCGAAGATTTGCAAACGGTGGGCGGAGACCCGATGATTCTCGGAGAGGCCTGGAGATATGAGCGTAAAGATGCTCATTATATAGTTACATTTTCTCCTTCGGGCAAGCTGGTCCGTACGCATTGGATCATTCCCGCTGAAGGAGAGCCATGGAACCGACTCTATGCGGGAGACGATTATTTGTTCTCTCAAGATTATGTCGTAACGCCGCTTCCGCAGACATTTGATATAAAACCTGAGTGGAGAAATCAGGGAACCCTTGGTTTTACTTATTTACTCGGCGCGGGAACAGATACGCTGCTCATCAAAGGAGATGACGGAGGATTTAGCGGCATGCATTATGCTTCTTCCTTGTATGCCGTCGGCCGTTCGGACGGAGAGACGCGTTGGCAAGTGGATGCGGGATTCGGCGTCCTGAACGCAGTACCGGAATCCTCCGGCGACTATGCGTACGTCTATACTTCCTATAATCCCGCTGAACAGAAGTATGTCAACCAAATCCGGCGCATCCGGATGTCCGACGGTAAAACGATGTGGGAACAAAAATCAGGCGACGAAAACCAAATGGGCATGTGGGCGGCCAAAAACTCGGTCATCTTGGTGACCTGGAAGGACACAGGGGAGGAAGACACCTCCGTTCCCTCGGTATTAAGCGTGCTCGACAGCGAAACCGGCAAAGAGCGTTGGCGGAGGGACGTAGCTAGGGAGGCTCAGATTCTGAATCAAGGTTCCGATGACCCCTATGTGTTAATTCGGGACAAAAACAAGCTTGAAGCTCTTGACCTCACGACGGGAAAAACGGCATGGCAGGTCAAGGCCGAAGGCGATCGAACGGGCGACCCTAGCTTCGAGCCTTATTTTGCAGGCGGGCCCCAAATCGACCCGTTCGCGGGTCCCGATTCCGATAAGCGCTGGATTCTAACGGGCGATGCTTGGCAGTTGCTGGAGTTAAAAACGGGCGCAGTCCATGGCGAATACAAATCATCGCCCGGAGAGCGGTTCGAAGTGCTGAATGAGCAGTATTTGCTTGTTCAGCATCCATTGGACAACAGAGAATATTGGAGCGCGACGCAGTTCGAGACAAGGCTGTACGACTTAGCGACGAAGAAGACGAAGCTTACGATTCCGGGAAAAGGCTCCAAAGGTACGATCCAAGATGGGACACTTTACCTTGCCGTAGACGGAATACCGGCCGCTATCAATACGAATACGGGAACTTTCCTTTGGCGCATGTCCAATACCTCGGCGAAAGATGTGGATTTGTCACGATATACGGCCGGAAGCTTTGCAGTGCTGGATCATATCCTGCTGTTTCCGCATGGTTCGGACTTGCTGATTCTTGGCAAGCATGACGGCTCCGTGATCGGAAGACTCCGGGACGCAAGAACGGGATATGCCGAACTGCGCGAACTGGACCACCGGAACGGGACCGTGAACCGGCATGGCGACGAGCTGTATATCGGTACGGCGAACGGCGGATTTTTCAGGTATGATGTTGGGGCATTTACCGCTGTGGTACAATAATTTTATATTTTGGCGGGATGCGGTGGAGGAAGTTATGGAAGCTAAACGAAGAGTACTGGTGGTCGAAGATGAAGCCGACATGGCTAGGATTATGCAGGATTATATTAGAGTCCATGGGTACGAAGTCCATGTGGCCGGCGACGGAAAAACAGCGGTACATTTGATCGATGCGGTGCAGCCGGATTTTATCATCCTGGACATTATGTTACCCGACGCGGACGGAATCGAGCTGTGCCGGCAAATCCGCGAAAAGCTGGACACGCCGATTCTGATCCTTAGTGCCAGAGGCAGCGATACGGACAAGGTGCTGGGACTCGGGTTCGGGGCAGATGATTACATGACTAAGCCATTCTCCCTCAGTGAACTGGTAGCCAGAATCAGCGCGCATTTGCGGAGAAACGAGCGTTTGATTCATGCCGCTGCCCGGCAAGAAGATGTATTGACCTTTGGAGATCTTGTGATCGACAAAAAAGGGTACCGGGTCGCGGTTGCGGATCGGGAAGTTTCGTTCTCGGCCAAAGAGTTCGAACTGTTGTTTTTTCTTGCAAGCCATAAAAATCAGGTGTTCTCCAAGAGCAGATTATTGGATGAGCTATGGGGATATGGGGCATACGGCGATGAGAACACGATCACGGTATACGTCCGCAGAATCCGAGAAAAAATCGAGGCCGATCCGGCTCATCCCGTTTATATCAAGACCGTTTGGGGCGTGGGCTACAAGTTTAGCGACGAACAGGTTACGGGAGCGAGTGAAGCTTAGATATGGATTTGAAAACTTGGACAAAACGATGGATTATCGCCGCGATGGTATGTATGGTCATCATTACCGCATGCGGCGGTTATTTGCTTATGGGGCTGCTGCGTTCGGAAAATCCCGGCGAGACCGCGGCTATTAATCAGGCCCGTTTGACCGTCAGCGATTTGATGGTTTATCTGGAAAAGAATCATGAGCAGCTGTCCCGGGACGAGTCGGTTCGGGAATCTTTGAGCGACTTATCGACCCAGCGCGGTGTGAGCCTTCTGTTTGCCGGGCTGGACGGCAGCGTGATTTTTAACTCCTCTCAGAGCGGATCTCCTACCCGCATTAATCCGAAAACTTCGGTTCATTTTGATTTATCCGCTGCCCGGAGTGGGCAGGGCACCTACAAGATCGCTTTCCCGGTCGTGGATCCCGACAGACAAACTCAAGTCGGCAATGCCATATTTGAGTTGCAAGCGCATGAAGCCTTACTTACGAAAAAGGTCTCGCACGCGATATTGCCCGGCGTAATAATGCTGCTGGCTTTTATCGTGCTGTCAGGCCTGCTGTTTGTATTACATAGACAAATAAATCGCGGAATGATATCACCTGTGACCAGGCTGAAGGATTACAGCGAAGCTATTCTCACAGGGGACTATGGCCAAAAGGTGGAGTATGACCAGGCTGATGAAGTCGGCGAAATGTATGCGGTATTTGATCAAATGCGACTGGAGATTATGGACCTGCACCGCCGAAGGGACGAGGGGGAACAGTCCAGAAAAGAATTGATATCGAATATCTCGCATGACCTGAAAACACCACTGGCTACCGTGAAAGCCTATATCGAGGCCATCAGGGACGGGGTCAGTCCGGATATGGAAACCGTACGCGAATATGCTGATGTCATGCATACCCAGAGCGATAAAATGGCCAAATTGATTGACGATCTGCTCCTCCATGCCTTAAGGGAGCTAGGTCAGATCTCGATCCAACTGACAGAGCAATACAGCGGGCAAATGTTTGAAGAGATTTTGCAGCCTGCCCGGCATCTTGTTGAAACGCGTGGCATCACGTACGTTGGTCCTGCAACGATCCCCGACGTTCTGATTTCGGCGGACGCCCGCCGGATGGAGCAGGTAATCTCCAATCTCATTGTTAATGCGCTAAAAGCTACCCCCGCAGGCGGCCAGATAAGCATAAGTATCGAGCTTGAACCCGGGCAACTGCGAGTTTCCGTAGCGGACACGGGAGATGGTATTCGGCCGCAGGATATGCCCTTTATTTTCGAACGTTATTATCAAGGTAAGAGCGGGCAAGAGGGAGGCCATTACAGCCGTACGGAAGGCGCGGGGCTAGGTTTGTCAATCTGCAAAACGATTGTAGAAGCGCATGGGGGGATGCTTTCTTTTCGCAGCAACAAAGGACAGGGGACGGAGTTTCATTTTACCCTCCCGGTGGATTAGGAAGAGGCAGTAATACTTTATTCATAAATCGATAAGAGGATGGTAAGAAATGCCCTCTACAATGGTTGTATAACCACGAAATAGCAGCTGTTCGTAGCAAGATTGGGAGGGTGTCTATTGAAGAAGCAAGCGATTATTGAAGCGGTGAATTTGTGCAAAACCTATTCCACCGGAAGCGAACAATACCATGCTATCCGCAATTTAAGCCTGGAGATTTACGAAGGCGACTTTACGGTGATCATGGGCAATTCCGGATCGGGGAAATCCACGCTGTTGTACATGCTCAGCGGACTTGATACCGTGACCGCCGGTGAGGTTCATTTCCGCGGAGAGCGGATCGATACATTTAACGAGAAGAAAATGGCGGATTTTCGCGCCAAAAGGATCGGTTATATTTATCAAAGCATCAATTTGGTCCCGGATTTAACCTTGTTCGAGAACATCACTCTGCCGGGACATATCTCGGGTAATCCCCCAAAAGAAGTAAATGGCAAGGCAGAGACTCTTATGGGCGCGATGGGCATCGGGGATTTGAGGGGCCGTCTGCCTTTCCAGACCTCAGGGGGGCAGCAGCAGCGCGCGGCGATTGCAAGGGCGTTGATCAATGCTCCGGAAGTGGTTTTTGCGGACGAACCGACAGGGAGCCTGAATTATGAGCATGGCGTCGCTGTGCTGAACATTTTGACGGAATTGAACCGGAAGGGACAATCGGTCGTCATGGTCACGCACGACATTCAAGCGGCTTGCCGCGCTGACCGGCTTATATTCATCCGGGACGGGCAAGTCGGCGGATTGCTGGAATTCGGTAAATTCGATGAACGGGATATGGAAACCAGAGAGTCCGTCATCTTTTCCCTTGTTTCGGGAAAGGGGTGAGGAAATGAAACCGATCTGGATCATTTGCCGTTCCTATTTGCGGAGGAAGAAGATTCAAAACGGACTTATTGCTCTGCTCATTATGCTGTCCACGCTGCTGCTGACGACGGCGTCCCTTGTTTTTGCCAATACGGGGAACCTATATAAGGATATGCATAACAAGACTGCCGGCGCTCATCAAATTTTAACGATGGGGGATGAGCTTCACGATCCAAGGCTGGTTCATAAGTGGTGGGATGAGCAGTCCGATGTTCAGGCGACCGCACTGATACCGTTTCGAAATCTTGACGGATTAACCTATAACGGACAAGAGATTTCCAATATCTATATGTTTATGATGAATACGCCGGAGCAACCCGCTAATGTGGATAAATTGATTTTTGCCCAAGGTACCGAAACGATGACTCCCGCCAAAGGAACGATATGGATACCCACCTCCTTGGCCTACACTCACGGCATTACAGAGGGAGATATCTTGACCTTTCAGTCAGGCAGCCGCAGCTTCGAATTGTCGGTGTCGGGTATCGTGGTTGACCTGGCCTTTGGTTCGCCGTTCACGATAAATGCCCGGATTTGGATGAACAGCGAGGATTACGACCGGGAACTGGCTTCTCTGCCGGGGAGCGACAAATATATGATGGGGCTGAGATATGAGAATTACAGTCAAAGTCCGGTGATCTGGGAACGATTCGAATCTTACCTCGGCACGCCCTATCTGGAGACCAAAAGCGAATTCGAGGAACTATCCTCATTTTATCTGATTATTAATAAAGTCATCGGATTTATCATGATATTTCTCGGATCGGTTATGATGCTCGTAGCTTTGTTTACGGTCGCATTTACCGTTTCGGAGGCGATTATGACCCATTATCGGACGATCGGCATTGTTCGTTCACTGGGTCTGACTTCGAAACAAACCGTAGCGGCTTACGTGCTGCAATATGGCCTGATTGCTTTGGCGGCCGTTATACCCGGAGTTTTGATCAGCAGGCTGCTGGCTGTCGGCATTGTGAGCAGATCGCTGCAGTATTTGAAAACGGGGGATAACTTATTACAAATACAAGGATTGTCCTTGGGATGGGCTGTCGGTTGCTTTATTTTCCTGCTTGTCTTGATCAGCGTATGGTTATACGCCCGGAAGGCCCGTAAGGTACAACCGGTCCAGGCAATCCGGTACGGGATGTCCGAAGCAGAATACAGCCGGATGGCAAGACGCCTGAATCCCCGGAACAAGAACTCCCGGCTCAGTTTCGGGAGAATACCGGTGACCGGCGTAATTGCGCTGCGGAATTTAAGCGGCAACCGAAAGGCAGCCGCGGTGATGCTGCTGCTGACAACCGTTAGTTCAGCCGTGCTTGTATTAGGGTTTGTCCTTCTGTATAGCATTATTAACATCGGACGGACCTCAGCTTTGTGGGGTTATGACGATGCGCCTGCCGTTGTTACGGTGTTTAATCAAGCCGCATTCTCCGGGGAGCGTTTCGAAGCGGATATGAAGTTGGACTCCAGAGTGAAATCGATCGGCTGGAACGACGATATGACCGGGGTATTTCCGCTGGATGAATCGGAGGTGAAGGATGACCCATCCCGGTCGCTGAACGTTTATGTCGGCGTACTTGAAGGCGGGTATGAGGAGTTCGGTTTCGCCTCGATTCAGGGAGATAACCCGCGCAACGGGAATGAAATCGCCCTAGGTTTCAACTTGGCGCGAACACTGGGGAAAGTGCCGGGAGACATGGTCGAGATTTACCTCGAAGGACACAAGCTCACGCTTACGGTGAGCGGGATTTACCAAGCGATTTCCAATATGTCGTTTTCCGCCAGAGTAACCGCGGACACGGTGAGAAGTTACCAGCCGGATTACCGTGAAATGGAGATGGGTTATCTAAATCTGTACGACAAGTCACAAGCCGACGAAATCGTGCAGGACCTGAACCGGAAGTATGGCGACTCGTTGTCGGCCGTGACTCAACAGACGCTGCTGGATTCGGTTTACAAAGAGGCGGAGGTTGTTTTGATCGCTCCAATGGGCTTTATGGGACTGCTGTTTTGTCTGGTCACCTTTCTGATCATTTATAGTTTCTGCCGGATTCAAATCAGAAAAGAGAGCAAAACGTACGGAATTTACAAATCGCTCGGCATGACTTCCTTTAAAATCAGAGCCGCCGTCAGTCTGGGGATTGGGGTCCTTTCACTGATCGGAGCATTTATCGGCTCAGTATGCGGCGTATATCTGCTTCCTCGGCTGCTTGAGCAAATTCTGGTCTCCTACGGCCTTGTCCGCCTTCCGCTTCTTTTGAATGGTGGAGGAATTGCCGTTGTTGCTCTCGTGAGCGTAATAGTAGCCCTCCTGGGATCTTGGTTGTCATCAAGAATTGTAGTCACTACCTCAGCTAGGGATTTGGCGGCCGAATAAAAAGATCTGAAGCTTGAAATAAATGTATGAGCCCGCATCGCCGTACCGGCGGTTATCCGTAATTGGAGAACCTCCGGTAATGGCGATGGGGGCTTTTTTTGCACTATAAATTGCGGAGAAAATTTTAGATGCTCACGGTTATGTAAGCGCTTCAAAAAATGCTTGTTATTTAAAATAAGGTTTGTTATACTGCACTTGAAAAGCTTTTCAAAAAAGGAAGTAGACATAATGAAACCAACCATTCGGGATGTTGCCAAGATGGCGGGAGTCTCCATCAGCACGGTATCCCGCGTAATGAACGCACCGGAAACCGTAGTGGAGAGCAAGCGTCTGAAAGTGCTCGATGCGATCGAGGAGCTGAAGTATCAGCCGAACTCTTTTGCACGAGGTCTTATTTATCGAAAGTCTTTTACGCTCGGCTTGCTTATTCCGGATATTGAAAACATGTATTACGCCGGCATGATTCGGGGGATGCAGGATGCCTGCATCAAGCTCGGGTACAGTCTCATGATCTGTAATACGGATCGGGATCCGGAGCGCCTGTTGTCGTATATCGATGCTTTTCATGAAAAGCAGGTCGACGGTATCGTATTCGCCAGCGATATGCTGTTTCCCGAATACTACGACAAGCTGGTGGGCTGCCGGATTCCCTTTGTGATGGTCTCGTCGCATTCCGACGAGTACGACATTCCCAGCGTCGAAGTGGACGACGAAGCCGCAGCTTACGATGCGGTCAAGTTTTTGATCGAGTTGGGTCACAAGCAAATTGGAATGCTCGGCTTCAACGATGTGAATTCAATTGCGGGACCGCCCCGTATTGAAGGGTTTGCCAGAGCGCTTAAGGAATTCGGTTTGGAGCACAACCTTGAGAAGGTCAAATACGCGAGTCACCGGTTTGAACATGCTTATGAAGCGTCCCACGAACTTTTTTCAGAGTATCCCGATACCACCGCCGTATTCTGCGTCGCCGACGAATTTGCTATGGGTGCAATTTCGTACTTGAAGGACCGTAATGTGCTGGTACCCGGTCAAGTATCCGTCGTCGGATTCGATAATGTCCGTATGGCCGGCATGTTCATTCCGAAGCTCACGACGATCGCCCAGCCCATTTACGAATTGGGCTACCGTTCCGCGGAACAGCTGCATGAACTGGTAACGACGGGAAGCGTGAAGGTCACCCGGGAGAAGATGAAGCATAGACTGATCGTAAGGGAATCTACCAGGGAAAGATGAAGCACCTCGCCTCTTTTCCGTAGAGTTTGAAAAGCTTTTCACAATGAAGCTGGATCTAATCTATATCCTGGCGGAAATGCAGAGAAGCTTTTAGGAATAGATCAAAATGCAAACGCATACATAGTATGTGGCGACAGGATGAGAAGAAGAGGAAGTAACAGAAATGCACAATTTTTCATGAAAAATAGAGATTGATTTGTTATTTTGAATAGCTTTGCAAGCTTTTAAGGAGGTGATTCGCCTTAGCATTGCCGGGACATCAAGACCCTCAGAGGATGGCTGGAAAGTTGGAACTGCTTCTAAAAAATCAAAGGGGATGTTGAAAAGATGAAAAAGACTTCTGCACGCAAATGGTCACTGCTGCTCGTACTTTGTCTTTCATTCACGATGGTTCTCAGCGCCTGCGGAGGCGGAAATAATGCCTCGAAGAACGAACCGCCTGCTCCTGCTCCGAGCAACAACGAGGCTTCGGGCAATAATCAGGACGGAGCGAATAACGGCGGTGACGGCGGCGGGTCCCCGCTGGATTTGGCAATGAAGGGCGAATATAAAGGCACCAAGGTCACGATGTTCGGTCCGTTTGTGGACGCAGACCAGGTGAAGTTTGAGAATAGCATTAAGGAATTTGAAGAGAAAACAGGCATCGATATTCAATATGAAGGCTCCAAGGAGTTTGAAGCAACGATTAACATTCGGGTGGATGGCGGCAATGCTCCTGATATTGCGGATTTCCCGCAGCCGGGATTGCTCGCTTCGATTGCCAAGACCGGCAAAGTTATTGATCTGACCAACATTCTGGATCAGGAAAAGTTGAAAGCCAACTACAATCAAAGCTGGCTGGACATGGGGACGATGGACGGCAAAGACGGCAAAATCATGGCCGGCATCTGGAACCGCAGCAACGTGAAGAGCTTGGTATGGTATCCGAAAAAGCAGTTTGAGGAAGCCGGTTACGAAGTTCCACAAACCTGGGATGAAATGATGGCTCTGACCGAGCAAATCGCCAAGGACGGGGACGCGGCTTGGAACATCGGAATTGAGAGCGGCGCGGCCACCGGCTGGCCTGCTACCGACTGGGTGGAAGACATCATGCTCCGCACCACGTCGCCTGAGAACTATGATAAATGGGTAAAAGGGGAACTTCCTTTCACCTCTCCTGAAGTGAAGCATGCGGTAGAAGTCATGTCCGAAATCTGGTTGAACAAGGACTATGTATACGGCGGCACCAAATCGATCGTGACAACCGCCTTCGGCGACGCTCCGTCACCAATGTTCGATAATCCGCCGAAATCCTGGTTCCATCGTCAAGGTAACTTTATCACCAGCTTCTTCCCGGAAACGGCCAAAGTGGACGTGGACTATGACTGGTTCTACCTGCCGCCGATCGATGAGCAGTACGGCAAACCGGTGCTCGTAGCAGGCGACATTTATGCGATGTTCAACGATCGTCCTGAAGTTCGTGCGGTAATGGAATTCTTTACGACCGGCGAATCCATCAAAACCTGGGTTCAATCCGGCGGCGTAATCGCGCCAATGAACGACGCATCGCTGGACTGGTACAGCTCGGAATCCGACCGCCGCATGGCGAAGCTCGTTCAAGAAGCTTCCACGCTGCGCTTTGACGGATCGGACCTCATGCCAGGCCAAGTCGGCGCAGGGACGTTCTGGAAAGGCATGACAGACTATGTGAGCGGAACGGCGACTTTGGATAAAGCGCTTGAGCAGATCCAGGCAGGCTGGAAGAATTGATTTTTGTGCGCTGGGCCTGTGGTTTGACCGTCGCGTTTGGCGGTAGGTCACGGTCGACGGGTGGGCACGCGGGGGATCCCGGACGGCGGCTCGTCTCATCTAGAGGTTCGTCTCAGATAGTTCGATCTCAGCCACATTGGTCTCGTCCGCGATTGGTTCCTCCGCGTTAATCTCGGCCGTAGTTTCGGCTAACGGACACCACAGCCCTTAAAACGCCGAAAACACAGCATTTCAAATTCTAACGGACATGACGGCCCTTAAATGCTGGTTTAACGCCTGTTTTCGGGTCAATGGAGTGAGTTAAGGGCGCGTGTGTCCGTTAGATTTACAAAGCAGCCATTTTCGGCTCAATAGAGTCCCTGGTGTCCGTTAGATTGGGGCTGAGAGGGGAATGGGACTGGTGAATGGGATTGGCGAAAGGTTCCGGAACTACCGAAGGGCAGTGAGTGTGCCGAAAGGTACCGGAACCGGAAAAACAGGAGAGGGGCTGACTTAAATTTGAGCGGGCCCCTCTTTTTTTCATCAAAGCCAACAGATTATTGGCGATTGCTTATGAAAATCAGATGTCAGTTTTGCTCCGCAAAACGAAGTGAACGCTTACGATGTGAGTTTTGCTCCGCAAAACTTTGAGGAGGAGCCATTATGAGTGCACAAGCGAAGCAGGGAGTTAGCCTGAAAGCCGTGCTATTGTCGGTTGTTATCCTTTTGGGCAATCTCGTGGTTCATGGCGCGATCTTTATGTTTTTTCGCGATTCGACGTTGAATCCGCTGGTGACGGCCGTGCTGGCGGTCATATGGGGCGTGCTGGGCGTATATCTGCTGTACTTTACGCTGAATCTCGCGGCCGAACAATACCCCGAACGGGTGCGCCGAAGAATTCTGCCGTATATTTTCATCGGGCCGGGGGCGATCTTGCTGGGCTGGCTGCTGGTCTTGCCCGCACTGCGGACGCTGTACCTGAGCTTTTTCAATGCATCCTCGGAAAAATTCGTCGGCCTCGCGAATTACGCAGCCATCTTCAGCGATCGCTTGATGGGCATTGCGCTGCGCAATAATTTGCTGTGGGTGTTTGTCGGCACCTTGGCCTGCGTTAGTCTCGGTTTGCTGATTGCGATTCTGGCCGACCGCAGCAGCTTCGAAAAACTGGCCAAATCGATCATTTTCATGCCGATGGCCATTTCCTTCGTGGCCGCCGGGGTCATCTGGAAGTTTGTCTACTACTATCAGCCGGGTGACGAGCAAATCGGCATGCTCAATGCGATCGTTACTTTTTTCGGGGGCGAACCGCAGGCCTGGACGAGTATGATTCAGCCGTGGAACAACTTTTTTCTCATTCTCATTCTGATCTGGATGCAAACCGGTTTTGCCATGGTGATCTTCTCCGCGGCCATTAAAGGGGTTCCCGAGGATATTCTGGAGGCGGCGCGTGTGGACGGGGCTGGGGAAGTGAAAATCTTTTTCGGCATCATGATTCCTTACATCTCCACGACGATTCTTACGGTAACCACCACGATTATCGTCTTTACACTGAAAATATTTGACGTCGTCATGGTCATGACAGGAGGTCAATACGATACGGAAGTCGTTGCCACGCAGTTTTACCGGCAATTTTTCATGTACCGCAATTTCGGATACGGTTCCACCCTGGCGATCGTGCTGCTCATTGCCGTCTTGCCGGTGATCATCATTAATCTGCGCCAGTTCCGCAAACAGGGGGGATTCTAATGGTCGGGCGAAAAAAGAGAAAAGGCAGCAAAACGCTAGTTAATATCATTCTCGGATTCATTTGCCTGCTATGGCTGATCCCTACGCTCGGCTTATTCATTTCCTCATTTCGGCCTGCGGCGGACATTCTCCAGACCGGCTGGTGGAACGTGTTCCCTCACCAGGATTGGAAGAAATCCGGCGAGAGTGTCCAGCTACCCAAAGAGACGGATTTGCGGCAGCCGATCGAAGTGGGCGGTAAAACGTTCACCGACGACCAACTGAAATCCGGGGTGACTGTGGACGGCGACCGTCTGATGTGGGAGAACCGCAGAGCCCGCACGCTAAGCGTGATGGAGAAGGGCTGGGAGTTCAAGCCGGCGCTTACGCTGGACAACTACAAAAACGTACTCTCCGGCAAGGAGTATAAGCTGAAAAATGCCGACGGCAGCGAGACGGTGCAAAAAGGCAGCGGCTTGTCCCAGGCATTCTGGAACACACTGACGATCGCGGTTCCTGCTACGGTGATTCCGGTGCTGATCGCTTCTTTTGCCGCTTATGCATTTGCATGGCTGCGATTCCCGGGCCGTAAGACGCTGTTCGTCGTCATTATCGCGATGCTAGTTATTCCGCTTCAAGTGGCGTTGATTCCGGTCCTCAAAGATTACACGGCGCTCGGGCTCAACGGGAGTTACTTAGGAATCTGGCTGGCGCACACGGCCTTCGGCCTGCCGCTCGTCATTTATTTTATGTATAACTTTATCAGCCAACTGCCGAAGGATTTGTTCGAATCTGCTTTTATCGACGGGGCGAGTCACTTCACGATCTTCTCCAGGCTGATCTTGCCGCTGTCCGTACCGGCTTTGGCTTCTATCGGTATTTTTCAATTCTTGTGGGTGTGGAACGATTATCTCGTTTCGCTCATTTTTATCGGGAACCAGCCTGATGTACAGGTCATGTCGATGAAAATCGCCGATCTCGTCGGCTCGCGCGGGAACGACTGGCACTTGCTGACCTCGGCCGCGTTCATTTCGATGCTGATGCCGCTCGCCATCTTTTTCCTCCTGCAAAAATATTTTGTCAGAGGGCTTATGGGCGGTTCGGTAAAGGGTTGAATTCGTTGTTTGTACGAGAAACCAGTTTCGTTTCGGGAGGAGCCTCATAGCGATGAAAACCAAGAACAACATGGAGCAGGGAACGCACTCGGAAGCTTTGTATCCTTACGAAGCGTGGCATATCCGGGAAGAGGAATATTCGGAGAAAAACCACCAGAGAAATGAGAGTGTTTTTGCCCTCGGAAACGGTTATATCGGAATGCGCGGCAATTTTGAAGAAGGGTACCATGGAACGGAGGGCGGCTCGGTTACCGGCACCTATTTGAATGGATTTTATGATTCCGAGCCGATCCATTACCCTGAAGGTGCTTACGGATATCCGGCGCGCAACCATGCGATGCTGAATGTGCCTGATGCCAAAATCGTGCGGCTTGAGATTGAAGGATACCCCTTCAGCTTGCAGAGCGGGACCGCCCACATACACAGCAGGGTGCTGGATATGAAGGGGGGGCAGCTGCATCGGCAGGTGGAATGGGAATCGCCGGCCGGCCATCGGGTCATGATCAGGATCCGGCGTCTCGTCGCCTTGCAGCGCAAGCATCTGGCTGCGATCTGTTATGAAGTTACGGCGCTCAATTTTGATGGAGAGCTGAGGTTGATCTCGCTGATTAACGGAGAGGTCGCGGGAGCGGAAGGAGGTTCTCCGGGCGATCCGAGGGTAGGGGCGCGGCGCCTGGAGCCGAGCCTGCTGCTGGAACAGAGCGGCAGGGAAGCGGCCGGATGCTGGATGAAGCATCGGACGAGGAACACCGGATTTTCGCTGGTGACGGGAATAAGACACTCCATGGATGCTCCGGGAGAAGTGGAAAATAGAGTGGTCGCGGATGGTCCACGCAAAGGAATACAGTATGTGTTTCCGCTCGAAACCGGGGGGACGGCGCGGCTCACCAAGTATATTGCTTACCACACCTCCAAGGACTACCCGGAGGAGGAACTCGTCCCCCGTAACATCAAGGTGCTGACGGACGCAGAGCAAGCGGGTTTTGAGGCGCTAGCTGCTGAACAGCGTGTCTTTTTGGACCGGTTCTGGAGCCGGGGAGATGTGGAGATTGAAGGCGACCCCGCGCTTCAGCAGGGAATGCGGTTCAATGCCTACGGCTTGCTGCAGTCGGTGGGGCGGGACGGGGTTACCAATATCGGGGCCAAAGGGCTGACCGGCGAAGGGTACGAGGGGCATTATTTTTGGGATACGGAAATGTACATGCTGCCTTTCTTTACGTTCACCCAGCCGGAGATTGCCCGGGCATTGCTGGAGTTTCGCTATGTGACACTGGACAAAGCGCGGGAACGCGCGGCGGAGATGTCGCAAAAAGGGGCGCTATATCCTTGGCGTACGATCGCCGGTGAGGAGAATTCGGCTTATTTTCCGGCGGGAACGGCGCAAGCGCACGTTAATGCGGATATCGCTTACGGAATTCGGCAGTATGTGCTGGCGACGGGGGATTTGGATTTTCTAGCGGAGAAAGGTGCAGAGATTCTGTTTGAGACGTCCAGGTTCTGGGTCGATCTCGGTCACTTTAACCCGGCTCGGGGCGGGGCGTTTTGCATCGATGCCGTAACCGGACCGGACGAGTACACGGCCATCGTCAATAACAACGCCTACACGAACCTGTTGGTCCGGGAACAGTTGAATTATGCCTGCGAAACGGCGGACCTGCTGCGGAAGAGCTATCCGGAGCATTACGCTCGTCTGCAGCGGGAAATCGGACTTACGGACACCGAGATGACGGAATGGAAGAGAGCGGCGAATCTTATGTTTGTTCCTTTTGATGAGGAACTCGGGATTTATGCGCAGGACGATACGTTTTTATCGAAGAAAAAGTGGGATTTTGCGGGCACGCCAGCGGATAAATACCCGCTGTTGCTGCATTACCATCCGCTCGTGATTTACCGCCATCAGGTACTGAAGCAAGCCGACTTTGTGATGGCGATGTTTTTGCTCGGAGACCGGTTCACTTTGGCCGATAAAATCCGGAATTACCGGTATTACGAGCCGCTGACCACTCATGATTCCTCCTTATCGCCCTGCATTCATAGTATCGTGTCCGCTGAGATCGGTGATCTGGAGGAGGCTTACAAATATTTTAACCGCACGGTGCGGATGGATTTGGACGACGTCAATCGGAATGTAAAAGATGGTCTCCATACCGCCGCGATGGCGGGCTCCTGGATGTCGGTCGTCAACGGATTCGGCGGTCTGAGGCTGTACGGGGACGGCATCCTTTCGTTTTCGCCTGTACTGCCGCCGCAGTGGAAGAACTGCCGGTTCAAAGTGGCGAACCGCGGCAGATTGCTGGAGGTTTGCATAGGGCACGATGAAGTGGCGTACACGCTGCTTGAAGGTGATGCTTTTACAATTCGCCATAAGGGAGAGCTGGTCCATTTGCCGCCCGGGAAGAAAATTGTAATGTCCCTGGCCGCGCGGCTGGAGGCAGTAATTTTTGACTTGGACGGCGTGGTTACGGACACGGCGGAGTATCATTACCTTGCCTGGAAGGAGCTTGCGGACGAACTTGGCATTCCATTTGACCGGAACGTCAATGAGCGGTTAAAGGGCGTTAGCCGGAGCGAATCGCTGGACATCCTGCTGGAGAAAAGCAGCCGTTCCTGGACCGCCGCGGAAAAGGAAGACGTCGCTGCGCGGAAAAACGATCGCTACCGCGAGCTGATCGGTCAGCTGACGCCCGGCGATCTGCTGCCGGGCATTGGTGAGCTGCTGACCGCGTTGCGCGAGCGGGGGATCGCCGTTGGGCTGGCCTCGGCCAGCCACAACGCCCCGCTGATCCTGGAGCGGCTGGACGCCGGCTCCTTGTTCCAGGCGGTGGCGGACCCTGCGGGCGTCCGCAAGGGCAAGCCGGACCCGGAGATATTTCTCCGGGCGGCGGAGCTCCTCGGCGTACCGCCGGAGAACTGCGTCGGCGTTGAAGATGCGGCCGCAGGCATCGCGGCGATCAACGCCGCCGGGATGAAGTCGGTCGGCATCGGAAGCGCCGACCGGCTCGGCGAGGCCGACTTGCTGCTCGCGTCGACCGCCGAGCTAAGCGCGGAACAGCTGCTGGCGCTGTTCCGCTAGCCTGGCACGCGTGCTGCGACCTTGCAGCGCAGCACGCCGAGGGAACCCTTGCGCAGCTGCCAGTCCGGCTCGCATCACTTCAAAGGCCGCTTCGTCCGACAAGTTGTCGGCTGACGAAGCGGCCTTTGACTTTGACTTCGCTGAGCGCGAAATTTTGCGCTTCACAGGATAATTAACTGTAAAACCTACAGTTAAATTGTGCTTTAAATCGATTTTTTAAGAATTAGCTGTAAAACATACATCTAATCAGACCGATTTCTCCCGATTCGTCAAATTGGTCCCGAAATAGCTGCAGTTTTTCCAGTTAAATCGTGCAACAATGCCTTATTCGATAAATTAACTGTAGTTTTTCCAGTTAATTTTACCATCCGGGCGCTAATAGATTTACTCTTAGTTAAAGTTACTTCCACTCCCCAGCAACCCGCATCCATCCACCTCACCCGAGCGACACCGCCGAACAAGTAACTAGTGCTCTGATGCTTCTATGCACCCGAGCTCACACGAGCTGCACCGCCAAACAAGTAACTATCACCTCTGAGCTTAAGCTACTCCCACTACCCGCAGTCCCATCCATCCAACACACCCAGCCTCGCCGAACAACCCAACCCTACTCAGAGCCCGGCCCTATTCGTCCAGCCCCCTAATTACTTCGTCCTCTCGCACCTCACCGCTCCTCCCCTTAGGGAGCGGAGCTATTGATGACCACCTTGCCGGTATCGGTGAAAGGGGGGACGGTTTCGCCCCGGGCCGCTTGCAGGAGATGGTCGATCAGGAGTCGGCCCCAGCTTTCCTCGTTCTGAGAGAGAACCGAGGTGATCTGGCCGTTGCGCAGGCTCTCTTTCATTTCGGGCGTCATGTTGAAGGCGGCGGCGTAGCGGTTCAGGCCTTTGGCTTTCCAGACCAGGACCGAATTGGAGCTGGAGATGAGGTCTACGGATACCAAGGCATCAAAATGCGGATGAGCATCAATCATGGCTTCAAGGTCGGTTAGCGCTTTGTCGCTGTCGCCTTCGTTATGCCGGACTTCAAGCACTTGAATGCGGGTTTCGTCACGCAGATAATCCAGAAGTCCTTGAAGGCGCCTCTGATGAAGCTCCATCCGCTGCACGCCGGATTCCACCAGAATCATGCCCTTGTTTTTTGTCATTTGCTTGATGATTTTGCCCATTTGAACCCCGGCATCGACGTTATCCGTACCGATGTAGGATGACCGCTTGCTGTTCGGTACGTCCGATTCGAAGCAGATGACGGGGATACCGGCTTGAACCGCCTTATCGATCACAGGGCCCAGCGCTGATGAATCGATAGGCGAGATGGCGATAGCGTCCACTTTTTGCTGGATCATCGTCTCCATCATATGGATTTGCTGCTCCAGGTTTACGACTTCCGGCGCTTTGACGACCAGCCGGACCCTCTCCGGGGAAGCGGCTTCTTCCGTCAAGCGGGTGATCTCTTCATAAAAAGGATGCGCCATCGGGTAAATGATGCCGAAGGTATATAGCGGCGTCTGGTCCATGGACGCTTCCGAAGGAGACTCGGATAAGCGAGCCGAGTTGGCGGCCGGAGTGGCGACTGATCCTGGGAGGCCTTTAGAAGATAACCTTAACTCCGTTTCCGAAGTTATGCCTCCTCCTGTCCCAGAGCCTCCACCAGAAGAACCCGACGTATGCATCGTTATCTGCTTCCCTTCGGAAGCAGACTGCCCTTGGCATCCAGCCAACGCTATCGTCAATGCGACGATCAGTCCCAAAGCCAAGCCAAATAACTTGAAATTACGCAAAAAACGAAGCGCGTTCATCTTGCTCTCCTTCCGCCAGACCGAAAGACACCGCGGCCGTAGACGATGCGCCTTGCTTGCGGAATTCCGTCGTCGTCATCCCGGTGACCCGCTTGAACAGGTTGGAAAAATAATGCGGATCGCTATAACCGACCTGAAAGGCAATTTCATAGGTTTTGGCTTGAGTAGATTGAAGCAGCTCCATCGCTTTATTGATGCGTGTCTGCGTCAGGAACTCGATAAACGTCTGTCCCGTTTCCTGACTGAATATTTTGCTGAGATGGCTGGGACTCATGTTGATGGATTCAGCGGCATCCTGCAGTGAAATATGGTCCTTATCGTAATTGGACGTAATGTATTCCTTAACCCGGAGCAGCAGATGAGCATAGCGGTCGGAAGAATGAGAACGCCAATGCCAGAATTGCTCTACCAGCCGGATTAAATAATGACAAGCCTCACCCCAGTTGCGGATCGATTCGATCGATTGCTGAAAATCAACAAGCCGTTGTCCGTCAGCTTCAGATCCCCGGTACCATTCCTCGGCGGTTTTAAATACCTCGAGCGTAAGATCGTTTAATAGATAATAGCCGGTGAGCGAAGCGTTCCAGTCGATCGGAGCAAGCGCGGAAGCAAACTCGGGAATGAATGATTCCAACTGACGGGGAGTTCCGATTTTGAGAAACCGGATAAACGCCTGACGGTCTAGGAAAATGCTGTGATGGATCGAACTCCGGGTCGCTTCCAGCAAATTCTTCCGATTTTGCCGTGAGAGGCGCTGCCAGTGAAGACCTTCCTCCGCCTCCAGAAAAGAAAGATGAATCCCCTGAAGGCGCTCTTGCGCCGATCCGATTCCAAGGGATATCTCACAGTAATGAGACTCTGTCTCAAGCTTGTTCTGCATCTCCCGGAATGGCCGCAGGAAAAGCTCCAACGTTTCCTTGTTGTCGCCTTTTACGATCCAGACCGTCTTCGTGAGACTGGAGCGGTATTCCAAAATTTGCTCGCGTCCGTCTTCGACATACTGTTTCAGCGCCGATAAAGGGACATCCAGATCATGACTATTCTCCGGGGAAAGACGCAGATCCATAAGGACGACGGCATACCAGCGTGCCACCAGCCGGAGGGATAAGGCCTCCGCGGTTTGGATCGCCTCCGTCGTTGACAGCAGCCCCCCGCACAAATCGTTAAGCAGCTTTTGCCGGGAAAGTTCGGTTTTCTCGTGCTCCCGCTGCATCAGGCCCGCCAACTGTTCTTTTTCGCTTCGTTCCTTGTCGATTTTGTCGCTAACCCGGCGAAGCAGCCTCATCAGATCCGAGGAGCTGATCGGTTTGAGACAATATTCCACGACACCCATGCTGAGCGCCTTCCTTGCATATTCAAACTCCCCGTGCCCGCTTAAAATAATGATTTTCACGTCGGGCATCCTGCTGCGTACGATTTTGCTCAACTCAAGCCCGTTCATGAACGGCATCTTGATATCCGTGATCAGAATATCGGGCTGCATCTGCTCGATCATCGGAAGGGCCACTTCGCCGTCAGAGGCGTCTCCCAAATACTGAAACCCTTCCCGTTCCCAATGAATGCAGTCCCGAATCGTTTCTCTGATGAGAATTTCATCGTCGACGAGCAGTACTTTCTTCATCCGTTAATCCCCCGCTTTCATCGGAATTGAAATGGTTACGATCGTACCCTCTTGCGGAACGCTGTCGATCCGCACCCCGTATTGATCTCCGTAAAAAAGCTTGATCCGCTGATGCACATTATGGAGCCCGAATCCGCCCGACACCTCTTCTCCGGTTTCCGCAGGCATCCGGCGGTTAAGCAAATTGCGCTGCAGCTGCTCCAATTTCTCGGGTGTCATTCCGCAGCCATTGTCCCGGACTGTGAGCAGGAGCTCGTTCGTTTCCGTCTTCCTGGCGCTGACCTTGATCAGTCCTTTGCCGCGTTTGTTTTTGATACCGTGGTAAAGCGCATTTTCTACGATTGGCTGTAGCGTCATTTTGAGGACAGAACAAGACCGTAGCTCCGGGTCCGTTTCGATTTCATAATCGAGAATGTCGCGGTACCTCATTTGCTGGATGACCAGATAGCTATGCACATGCTCGATTTCTTTTTCCAGCGTGATCCAGTCCCGTCCTTTGCTGAGGCTGATCCGGAACAGCCGGGAGAGCGATTCCACGAGGGTGATGACCCGGTCGTTTTTTCCCGCTTCCGCCATCCAGAGAATCGAATCCAGCGTATTGTAAAGAAAATGAGGGTTGATTTGGGCTTGCAGCGCCCGTAGCTCCGCCTTTTTGATTTCCTCCTGCTCCCGTATGTTTTGTTCGAGCAGGCTTTTTATTTTTCCAAGCATAATGTTGAAGCTTCGTCCCAGATCGGCGATTTCATCCTTGCCCGACGGCGTGACCTTCGATTCGAGAAAACCGGACGCCGCAAGCTTCATTTTATTCTTCAGGAGCTTCAGCGGACGAGTGAGCCGGGAGGATATGAAGAAATGCAGCGATACGGCAAAAAGAATGCTGAGCGCCACACTGACGATAATGAGCTGACGGATCGAATCGGCCTCTTTGACGATTTCTTGCAAAGGAACCTGACCGATGATTTTCCATCCGGTGGCTTGTGAGGAAGAAGCGAAAATGAACTTCGGGACGCCCTTCGATTTATCGACGTAACTGCTCAAAGTGCCGGAGGCCAAGGAGGCGAGCATGTCGCTATCCGGAAGAATGTTGTCCCGGTCCAGCCGGGAAGGGGTGAATATCGGACGGCCGCTGGCATCGATTACATAAAAAAATCCCGTTTCGCCAATGATCACCTCGTCGCAAAACCGGCCCACCTCGGAATCGTCCAAGTCAATAATGATAAAGCCGATTACCTCATGCGTAATCCTTTGTTTTACGGCAGCCATAATGGAGATCCCCGGCTTTTCCTGCAAACCGTCCACCCGGTCCAGCGGCTGAGAGTCAAGCGGAGGAATGTTGAGCACGGAATCAGGGTGGTTGATCAAATAGGTGAAGTGAGGATTGCGCAGCGGATTTTTGTCGAGTTGGAAGACGCCGCGCCGTTCGCTGATGCCCCGTCCGTACAAATTGATCATCGTAATGTTGAGAACGCTCTCATATTTGTAGGTTTGGCGGTACGAATCTATCGTTCTCAAAATCTCTTTGGCATCTTCATAGGTATCATTTTGCGAATATAGAAAATGGAGCACTCTCGGGTGACTCCCGAGTTCCAGCAATTTGCCGCTGTCGATGAACAGGGTTTCCAGGTTTTGAGCCAGCTGGTCTGCGGTGAGCACGGCGCTGGCTTTACTATTTTCATAAACGGTATTGTACGATTTCTGATAAGAAACCAACCCGATTCCAATTAACGGGATGACGGTTAAGCACAGGAACATCATCAACAGCTTGGCGCGCAGGCTGGAGGAGATCCAGTTGATCAGTTTCATCGGACGTCTGCCTTTCGAAGGAGGATGTCGGCATCGGCAATGCAAAACCTTCTCTTTTGTTCCAAATTATGAAGGATCGCCTATGAAAACGCAATCATTAATAAAAAATTGAACTATTGGCGCAAAAAAACAAACCAAGATCATGTTCTGTAAGAAAATCCGCCCAAAAAAGGCCATCGACAAGCGATGAAACTCCGTATCCTCCTAAATTGGAAGCGTTTTATAATCGAGTCACGCCAGGCTATGGTGAACCAAAAAAGGGGAGGAAACAAGATGAATTCATTTAGAAGATCGGGCCTGATCCTGGCCGCTTCATTGATGCTGCTGTTCTCGGCAGCTTGCGGCGGGGGGAACGGGGCTGGAGGAAATGACAAGGAGCCTGCAAACGGGGGAAATCAGGTAAAGCAAACCAATGCGGAGAGCAATGGGGAGCAAAAGGATACGTCATCCAATAAGAAAATCACGCTCGGATTCTCGCAGGTAGGAGCCGAAAGCGGCTGGAGAACGGCCAACACGAAATCGGTCCAGGATTCGGCCAAAGAAGCCGGATTTGACCTGAAATTCTCCGACGCGCAGCAAAAGCAAGAGAACCAGATCAAAGCCCTTCGTACATTCATTCAGCAAAAAGTGGATGTCATCGCCTTTTCTCCGGTCGTGGAGTCCGGTTGGGACACCGTGTTGAAAGAAGCGAAGGATGCGGGCATCCCGGTCATTTTGACCGACCGTGCCGTAGATTCGGCCGACACCTCGCTGTATGAAACGTTCATCGGTTCCGACTTCGTTGAAGAAGGACGCCGTGCCGGCCAATGGCTAGTGGATCAATATAAGGATTCCACGGAAGAAATTAATATCGTTGAACTGCAAGGGACGACAGGGTCCGCGCCAGCCATCGACCGGCAAAAGGGCTTTGCCGAGGTGATTGCGTCGAATCCGAATCTGAAGGTGATCGCATCGCAAACCGGCGATTTCACTCGGGCCAAAGGTAAAGAAGTTATGCAGGCGTTCCTGAAGGCTAATAAGAAGATCGACGTGCTGTATGCACATAACGACGACATGGGTCTTGGAGCGATTCAGGCCATTGAAGCGGCCGGACTTAAGCCGGGCGTAGACATCAAGATTATTACTGTCGATGGAGTAAAAGACGGATTCGTTGCAGCCAGCGAAGGCAAAATCAATTTTATCGTGGAATGTAATCCGCTGCTCGGTCCGCAATTGATGCAAGCGGTGCAGGATGTGGTTGACGGCAAGGAAGTGGAGAAGCGGATCGTTACGGAAGAAGGCGTATTTACTTCCGAGGATGCGAAACGGGAACTGCCGAATCGCCAATATTAAGAAATTGTTTGTTCGAAATGGTTCTGCATTAAGATATGGCAAGTAACAGGAGGAGGGCAGCTTCGCGCGGGCGTTTGGGCTTCGCCGGGGCTGCCTGTTCTCTTGGAGGGGAGAAGAGCAGAATGAAGGAACTGCAACCGATATTGCAAATGACCGGGATTCAAAAGCAGTTTCCCGGAGTGAAAGCCTTGAGCGGAGTGGATTTTCGTCTGTTTCCCGGAGAGGTGCATGCCTTGATGGGCGAAAATGGAGCGGGCAAGTCGACGCTGATCAAAGTGCTTACCGGCGTCTATACCGCCGATCAGGGAAGCGTGGAGATGGAAGGACATGCCATTGCGGTGCACAGTCCCCAAGAAGCGCAGCGGGCGGGGATCAGCACCGTATACCAGGAGGTGAATCTGTGCCCGAATCTGTCCGTCGCGGAGAATATTTATATCGGCAACGAACCCTGCCGCTTGGGCCGGATTCGCTGGAAAGAAATGAACCGGAATGCCGAACGGCTGCTGCAGGAAAGGCTTCATCTTCAGATCGACGTGACCCAGCCTCTGGAATCCTATTCGGTGGCGGTGCAGCAGTTGATTGCGATCGCCAGGGCGCTCAGCATATCCGCCAAGGTACTGATTCTGGATGAACCGACTTCCAGCTTGGATCAAAGCGAGGTCCGGCAGTTGTTTGACATCATGAGAAAGCTGAAGCAGGATGGGCTGGCCATTCTGTTCGTCACACATTTTCTGGATCAGGTGTATGAGGTTTCGGATCGGATTACGATTTTGCGGGGCGGAGAATTCGTCGGGGAATACCTCGCTGCGGACTTGCCGAGAATCGAGCTGGTCTCGAAGATGATCGGTAAAGAGCTGGTGATGCTGGAGAAGCTTGAGACGCTATCGAATGAGTCGGACAGCAACGATAAGAAGGATGACGTCGTAATGCTGGAAGCGGAAGGGCTTGGCCGGCAGGGTGCGATTGAGCCGTTCGACTTGCGGATCCATCAGGGGGAAATTCTCGGCCTGGCCGGACTGCTGGGCTCGGGGCGAACCGAAATGGCCCGGCTGTTCTTCGGGGCGGACCGGCCGGACAAGGGCAGTCTCCGTTTAGCGGGAAGCGGTGCCGGGAGTATTCATACGCCAAGGCAGGCGATCGATCAGGGCATCGCCTTTTGTTCCGAGAACCGGAAGACGGAAGGTATTATCGACGACTTGACGGTTCGGGAGAATATCGTGTTGGCGCTGCAGGCCTCCAAAGGCTGGTTCCGGAGAATCCCGCGCAAACGGCAGGAGGAGATTGCGGAGGAGTATATTTCCTTGCTGAACATTAATCCGCGGGACTCGGAGCAACTGATCCGTCATCTCAGCGGTGGGAATCAGCAAAAGGTACTACTCGCCCGCTGGCTGCTGACGGAGCCGAAGCTGCTCATCCTGGATGAGCCGACCCGGGGGATCGACATCGGGGCGAAGGCGGAAATCCAGAAGCTGGTGCTCTCACTTGCGCAGAAGGGAATGTCGGTCATCTTTATTTCTTCCGAGCTCGAAGAAGTGCTGCGGGTGAGTCATCGGATCGCCGTGTTGAGAGATCGCAGGAAGGTGAAGGAAATGACGGGAACGGAAATGAACCAGCAGCTGGTGATGCAGGCGATTGCAGGAGGGGATAAGGGATGATGAAGCATCGTTTGTTTTGGCCATTGATGGTGCTTGTGGTGTTATTGTTATTTAATTTGATCTATTCGCCGGATTTTTTCTCCATTAAAATGCGGGATGGCCACCTGTACGGTAGCCTGATTGATATATTGAACTTTGGCTCACCGCTCATTCTGGTAGCGATCGGCATGACACTGGTGATCGCTACCGGCGGGATCGACCTGTCTGTCGGTTCGGTCGTGGCGATCACGGGAGCGATGGCCTGTCTCAGCATCAGCCGCGCAAACGATCAAAACGGCCTGGTCGCCGTGCTTGGAGCGGTAGGCATTGCGCTTGTTTTATCGGCTGCGCTCGGCCTTTGGAACGGATTTCTCGTGGCCCGCATCGGCATACAACCGATTATCGCCACTTTAATCCTGATGGTGGCCGGACGGGGCATCGCTCAATTGATTACGAACGGGCAGATCATTACTGTACTCAGCCCGAAATATCAGTACATCGGGGCCGGCTCGCTGCTGACGCTGCCGTTTTCGATCTTTATCGTCGCGGCGATGTTCGTGATCGCCTCGCTGCTCACCCGGAAGACCGCGCTCGGGCTGTTTATTGAAGCGGTCGGCTGTAAGCCGACGGCCAGCCGGCTCGCGGGTGTCCGCTCCCGGACGGTAATGCTGGCCGTGTACATGTTCTGCGGCTTGTGCGCAGGCATCGCCGGGCTGCTTCTCAGCTCCAACGTTTCCAGCGCTGATGGCAACAATGCCGGGCTCTGGTATGAGCTCGACGCGATTCTGGCCGTTGTCATCGGAGGGACCTCCCTGACCGGCGGGCGCTTCTATCTCGCGGGTACGCTGGTCGGTGCGTTAATCATTCAGACGTTGACGACTACGATCTACATGGTGGGCGTTCCGCCGGAAATTACGCTGGTGGTTAAAGCGTTGGTCGTGCTGGCCGTCTGCCTGGTTCAGTCCGAGAAGTTCCGCGGGTTGCTGCGCGGTAGGCCGAAGGCCGGTCCTTTGCAAACCGCGAATCCGGAGGTGAAACGCCATGCTTAAACGACAGTACATTCCGCTCTGGGTAACGATCGGCCTGTTTCTGTTGATCTTTATCGTCGGTTCCTTCCGCTATACGGGTTTCTTTTCGATGCAGGTGCTGCTTAACCTGTTGATCGACAACGCCTTCCTACTGATCGCGGCTGTCGGCATGACCTTCGTGATCGTTTCAGGTGGAATCGACTTGTCCGTAGGCTCTATGATCGCTTTGACGACGATGGTATCCGCGAGCCTGCTGCAGCAAGGCTGGCCGCCAATGATCGTTATCCTGCTCGTCTTGATCATCGGCGTATTGTTCGGAACCGCCATGGGGGCGATTATCCATTACTTTAACATCCAGCCGTTCATCGTAACTTTGGCGGGGATGTTTCTCGCACGGGGGCTCTGCTATGTCATCAGCATTAACACGATAACGATCGATAATGCTTTTTACACGTCGGTTGCTCAGACGAAAATCAAACTGCCGGGCGGAAGCTTCATTTCGATCAGCGTCCTGATCGCGCTGGCCGTGGTAGCTATGGGCATCTATCTGGCCCACTATACGAAATTCGGTCGCAACACCTACGCCGTCGGCGGCAGCGAGCCGTCCTCGATGTTAATGGGATTGCCCGTGGCCCGCACGAAAATGATGGTGTTCGGCTTTAGCGGCTTCTGCTCTGCGCTGGCGGGCATCGTGTTTACCTTCTACATGCTGTCCGGCTACGGACTGCATGCCAACGGCATGGAGCTCGACGTTATCGCGGCGGTCGTGATCGGAGGAACACTCCTCACCGGCGGCGTCGGATACGTGGTGGGCACCTTCTTCGGCGTCCTGATCCAAGGCGTCATTCAGACGATCATCAGCTTTGAAGGGACGCTCAGCTCCTGGTGGACGCGGATCGTGATCGGCGTGCTGCTGCTGCTGTTCATCCTGCTGCAAAGGCTGCTGGGCGAGCGCCGCCTGACGGGGCGAAGCTCGGGGTGAGGATGGAAGTTTGCGCTAAGTTGGCTAAATATGGGGAGATACTGGCGCAAAGTATAGGCTAGATTTGAGGAAATTGGGGTAAGTATGGATTCGGAATAAGGTAGGTATGGGCGGATATAGGCAATGGGTGGATTAGGAATAGGCTGATTTCGGCAATGTCTGGTCGAGGGTGCTAGGTATGGATTCCAAGGTATTCAATCGATGATTGGATATTATCCAATGAAATTAGCTCGAAACTAAGGAATCCCTTCGTTGATTGGACTTTTTCCAATGACCGGAGCCAAGATTCCCCCAAAACACCTCTCTTCGGTGATTCTCATTGGAAATTATCCAATGAAAATCCACTTAGCTGCCCTTTTCCATTATTCTTATTGGAAAAATTCCAATGAGACTTACAAATAGGGAACTGCAACAGCCTGGGGAAATCGACTAAGGGTGAATATTGGTGGCAACGACCAATCCGGTCCTGGTCAACCCCGACCGAGCTCTACGGATACCCCGGTTTACCGATAGAAAAAACCTGATGCTCCAGTCTCAGGTTTTTTCGCTCTTTTCTCCAAGGCTGGCTTGTGGTAAGAATGGCTTATAGATACTTGATCAGGGAGGCGAGCGGCTTGAGCGAACAGAACCCGAAGCAATATATAGAGCATTATTCAATACTATTCACAACGCAATCCCAAGCGCATTCCCATAAGCCTTCCATAACGCAACATACTAGACGTTTCCAAGTACATATCCTGCTTCCTCTTTTTACGCTGCTCATATTGGCTGGATTTGCCATTTTGGCGGGCTGCGAATCGCCGGGGACTCCGGCTTCACAGACAGGGGCCGGTACCGGCGGTGTCGATTCACCCCTTACTCCTACGGTCGGAACGGTGCCGGCGGAGGGGCAGCTCACTACGGGCAAACGGCAAATTGTGCTCGGTTTTTCTCAGCTTGGCACGGAGAGCGACTGGCGCAACGCCAACAGTCAATCGGTCAAGGAGGCGGCGGAGGAGGCGGGAATCGAGCTCATTTTTGAAAACGCGGAGCAGTCGCAAAAGAAGCAATTTGAAGCGGTCCGCGGCTTTATTTCCCGTAAGGTAGATGTGATTGCGATCGCCCCTGTCGTTCAATCGGGCTGGGATCCGATTCTGGATGAGGCGCAGCAGGCGGGGATTCCGGTCATTATTGTGGACCGGGCGGTTGATGTGGAAGACGCGTCGAAATATGTGACCCTCATCGGTTCGGATTTTTATGAAGAAGGGGAAAAAGCAGGGAAATTCCTGGTGGACAAAATGGCCGGGACGGAAGGGCCTGTCGGCATTGTGGAGTTGAAAGGGACAGCGGGCTCCACCCCCTCCATCGACCGGGGACGAGGGTTTGCGGATACGCTTCAGGGGCACGCCAAGTTTAAGGTGCTGCAGAGCGAATACGCCGATTTTACCCATGAGCAGGGAAGGGAAGTTATGAAATCGTTTCTGCAAGAGTTCGGAGACGGCATCGGGGTGTTGTATGCCCACAACGATGATATGGCGCTGGGCGCGATTGAAGCGATTGAAGCATACGGACTGAAGCCGGGGAAGGACATTGTAATTACTTCCGTGGACGGTACACGCAGGGCGCTGGAGAGCATGATCGCAGGCAAAATTAATGCAGTGGTGGAATGTAACCCGCTCCTGGGACCGAACCTGATGCAGGCGGTGAATGAATTGATGGAGGGACGCACGCTCCCGAAAAAAATCGTCACCCCGGAAAGCGTCTTTACCGAAGTGACCGCCGAATTGGAGGTAAACAACCGCAAATATTAGATATGGAGGGCACGGGGCGCTATACTATTTTCAGGAACCATTATAAATATCGTCTGGAGAGAGTAACCCTATGGCAAATATCCATGAAATCGCCAGGCTGGCCGGCGTATCCGTATCTACCGTCTCCCGTGTGCTGAACCATCACAAATATGTATCGGAAGAAAAGCGGACCGCGGTCCTGAAAGTCATTGAAGAAATGAACTACACACCCAACCGGAATGCCGTCGATTTAATCCGCGGAGAGACGAAGAAAATCGGGGTCATTATCCCCTATACGAATAATCAGGCATTCGATCAACTTTTGCACGGGGTGCTCAACCGGTCCGTGGAGAACGATTACGCAATCATGGTGCTGCCCACCAAATATAATCCGGATAAAGAAATCGAACACTTATTTATGCTGAAAAATAAATTGCTGGACGCCATCATCATCACGTCGCGGGCCAACCCTTGGGAGAATATCCTTCCTTTTACCGAGTACGGATCGGTGATTTCCTGCGAATATACGGAACATCCGGAAATCGGCTGCTCTTATATGGACCGGTACGCCGCGTATCTTGAAGTTTTTCAATTGTTAAAAAAGATGGGGCACCGGAACATCGCCTTTACCACCGCACGGGGCACCGAAAGCGTCAGCACCCGTCAAACGATTGCGGCCTATGAGAAGGTGTTCGGACAGTTTGATCCGGTTTACCGGCAGTCCGATTGCTTCAGCTTTGAAGACGGAATGGCGGCGGGCCAGCGGCTGCTCGGAATAAATCCGAGACCGACGGCAATATATGCGAACGGGGATGAGGTTGCCGGCGGAATCTACAAGTATGCCAGATCGGTTGGCTTGAGTATCCCGGAAGATCTGGCCATTATCGGGCAAGAAAATCAGCCGGTCGGCGTCGGACTCGACATTTCTACCTTAGATCATCAACTGGTTAAGGTCGGGGAACAAGCTTTTGATCTGGCCATGATCAAATCCAAAGCCAAAGTGGAGACGCCTTATAAAATGATCCTTCGCTCCTCTATTTAGGGATTGACCTGAAATCCATTTCATCTTTTATGCTGGAATAGGTTTGAAGGAAGGCATACCAATAGCGGGAGGATGAGAAAAGATGTACACATCTATTATTTATGACGTTGACGGTACTTTGATCGATACGGAACACGCTGTTCTGGGATCGCTGCAAAAAATGCTGTCCCTCGATTACGGGATCGAGATGGATACGCAGGATCTGAGGTTTGTCCTGGGCATCCCGGGAGCTGTAGCGTTACCCAGACTCGGTATCATCAACATTGAAGAGGCTAATGACCGCTGGAACCGTTACATGAAGGATTTCTATTCCACCATGAGCGTATTTGACGGGATTTCTCAAGTGCTGAGGACGCTGAGTCAAAGGGATTTTAAACAGGGAATCGTAACTTCCAAAACGGGCGAGGAATTGAGAGATGACTTTATACCGTTCGGGCTGATGGAGTATTTACCCTACAAGGTCTGCGCCGAGGATACTGAACAACATAAACCCAATCCTGAGCCTTTGCTAAAATATTTGGAGATTTCAGGTTCGGATCCTAAAAGCTCCATTTATATCGGTGATACGATCTATGATTGCGAATGCGCCAGAGATGCGGGAGTTGATTTTGCCCTGGCTCTGTGGGGGTGTAACAATCACGAGTCTATTCCAGCTAAATATAAATTGATCCGGCCCGAGAGCCTACTGGAACTCCTGGTTTAATTGCAGGAATTCGTAGGCCTCAGGCCTTTTTTTATGCGTTGGGAGGGTTAATCCCGCTTTAATCTTCTTCCCAGAACAGATCATTTAACGTCCTGGACAGTGCCTTGCAGATAGCGACGCATAAACTGAGAGACGGGTTGTACTTGCCGAGTTCGATAAGACCGATCGTTTGCCGGGACACGCCCACCAGCTGGGCCAATTCATCCTGGGACAGATCTTTTTCTACCCGGGCCATCTTTAACTTGAGATTTTTCATAAGGCTATATCCGATCCCTTTCTTCAAGAATCCAGCAGATCATCATCGGAGGCTTTTTTGCTTGCTTTGTTAGCTAAGGAGTGAGAGACGGCAAGAAAGCCGATAAAGAACGGCAGATAGATCATGAGCGAAGCCATAAAGACAATGAAGAAATACCAGGCTTGGTTCAAGAAGGTGCCGTCTGCGTACAGAATCGCACTGCGGATGCCGAAGAACAAGGAGATCGCAAGGCCGATGCCGAGGCCGGTCAAAATATTTTTGAGACTGTAGGACATTTTACTCCGGTTATCGTGAGCCTCGACCTCGTCAGAATAGATCCCGAGCATGACGGTACGGATCGTGTAATACAGATTGCCCGCCGACACAATCACGAGTTCGGTTATAAAGGACTCCCAACCGCTCTGGAATACCAGCACTTTCAAGAATAAGGAAAGATTGCATATGACCATTACCACCAAGTAGGACTCTTTGAAAATTTTGTTTCTAAGATGGAGAATGCGCTCATCGACCAGCTTGTTTTTGGCGAATAACTTCATCGTGATCAAAACCCCTTTCATGGGTATAATTCCTTTTTTGAAGGTTATGGTTGAATTATAATAATATAATCACCAAAATGCAATATATATATTGCAAAATAGTTAATAAAAGTTGCAGTGTTCATTACGCGAAGAGAAGATGCCCAACTAATGCGGCAGGAATCCAAGGGTTTTTGCAGAATTGAAATAATGGAGCATCATAACCCTGTAACAATACAGGCTTGAGAGGAGACCATGGCAGTGTTGAATATCGACTTAACGGGAAAAATCGCGCTGATTACCGGAGCCACAGGACAGCTTGGCAGAATCATGACCCGGACATTGGCTCAGTGCGGAGCGAAAGTAGCCATCCATTATATGAGCAACGCAGGAAAAGCACGCGAATTGCTTCAAGAGATTGAAGAAGCCGGTGGACAAGCCATGATCGTCCAAGGCGACATTACGAAAAAAGAGCAGATCGAGAACATGAAGGCACAGATTCGCGAGCAGCTTGGCGATCCCGATATCGTGGTTGCGAATGCCGTTGTGCAATACGGATGGACTTCCGTTTTGGAACAGTCGCCGGAAGATTATGTGAGCCAGTTTGAATCCTGCGTCATGCAGAACGTATTTTTGGCCAAAGCTTTTATTCCGGGGATGATCGACAAAGGTTGGGGACGAATGATCGGGATCAATACCGAGTGCGCTATGCAAAACTTCCCGAGCCAATCCGCCTATACGGCAGGCAAACGGGGGATGGACGGCGTGTATCGCGTCTTGGCCAAGGAGGTAGGCGCGCATCAAATTACCGTAAACCAGGTTGCTCCGGGATGGACGATCAGCGAAAAAGATCGCGGTGCACACGACCTGAATGACGCCGCTTATGTGGAACAGGTACCTCTGAAGCGCAGAGGTGAGGATCAGGATATCGCGAATGCGGTCGCTTTTTTGGCATCCGATCTGGCCGGATTTATTACCGGGGCTTACATTCCGGTCAATGGCGGAAACGTAATGCCTGCGATCTGATCCAACTAAAATGACATAAAATTGTAAAGAATCTTTGACTTCCGTATCGGCGGGAGTTCAAAGGTTCTTTTTTTGTTGGAAATTTTGCAGGTGCCAGCATTCGACAAAATCACCTTATTTCCACCTCTTCCTTATATAGTAAAAAATTGCTATCATGAAGCAAATATAGGATTTGGCCAAGCCAATACTGTCGGAAACCATTAAAGAGCGGGATCAACGTGAGGAGTGAGAATATGATAAACTCTGCCAGCCAAGAGGAACAGCTCAGGGACTCAGTTGTCTGGATCAAGAAATTGTCGAATTCCGCTTTTGAGATCGATTCGAAGGGAATCATCCTAGCCTGGAATGGGGGGATGGAGCAGTTGACCGGGATTGGAGCCGCCAAAACACTTGGCATGCCGTGCAGAGAACTTTCCTTGTTTTGCGATGCCCAGGGCCGCTGCGTTTGCGATCAGGATTGTCCGATCCATCAAGCGGCTAAAACGATGGGAAGTTATCTGGGAAAGCGCCATGTCTATTTGAATGCTCGCAACCGGGCGATCCCTGTATCCAAAACAGTATTTATCAGCCGAGGATCGGAGTCGACGGACCGGGTGGTTCATGTGGTGTTGGAGCGAGTGCAGGAGATGTGGCCGTCTTTCGGGCTCACCCCTAGCGAGATGCGGGTTTTAAGGTATATGTGTCAAGGGTATTCGACGGAAGAAATTGCTACCGGCATGAACATCACCTATAACACGGTACGCACTCATATTCGCAATGTGCTTAGCAAACTTGGTGTTCACAAAAGGATGGAGGCCGTTTCCATGGCCATGGGGGAATATGCCAAGCTGCCTTTGGAAAGAGAAGGGTAGAGTTAAGGCTGCTGGAAAAGGAACCTAAGCTGAATATTGCTTTATCACACTGCCGCGGCGCTTGGTATGATTTTTAGGGTGTACTCTAGCTGCGAGGTGTTTTAAATATCTCGCTGTGTTTTTAACCGCTAGATATGCTTTATACGTAGAGATGTGCTTTAAACGTGAGACGTACTTCGAACATAGCGATGTGCTTTTAAACATGGGATATGCTTTACCCATGAAATGCGCTTTAAACATGAGATATGCTTTAACCACGAGATGCGCCTTAACCAAGAGATGTGCTTTAACCGTCTGTGTGTTGTGGTCGCATGACCTTTTTGCCACAGCCTTAATTCTAACGGACACAGGAGCCGTTAAACGTAACAAATCCGGACTTTTGAACCGCTAACGGACACAGGTGACCTTAATCGCTCAAATTGAGTCAGAAATTGGCCGATTTAGCGTATTTAAGGTCTTTGGTGTCCGTTAGAATTCAAAGAGAGCAATTTTGGGCATTTTAACGTCCGTGGTGTCCGTTAGAAATACATGGGATAGTCCGACGCTACACCAAGTAACTAGTTTTTGGATATCGCCCCCGTAACACCATCCTTCACTCAACTGATCATGTTACCACCTAGCTCCATCAAACCTTCGCCTCGCACCTTATCCCCTCGCACATTCCCGCATACCTCCATCAAACCTTTGCCTCGCACATTCCCGCATACCTCCGTCAAACCTTTGCCTAGCACCTTATCACATATCTCCATCAAACTTTCTTCTCGCACCTTACCGCATACCTCCGCCAAACGTCCTCTTACCGTTTTTAATTACCTCTCACGCCCACCATATCTTCTTCCCACAATATAACCCCCATGGAACTCCCCCATTTCGTTTTCGCATATTCATCCGTTCTTCCGGCATATTCCGTTTTCGCCTATTCTTTCGTTCTCCCCGTAACATTTTGATTTGCGATTTTTCACTCCTATCTACTTCAAATGGACGATGAGCGGAAAAAGAAGGTGTGTTACTTTGAAATCAGCTGGATCAGGGTTGGAGAAATATGGCAGTCATCTGACGGAAGGAGGATAAGTGTGTGAGTGTGCTTGCAACGATTCAAGACGAATTCAAAGCCCCTTTCTACCTGGTATGGGAAATTACGCTACGGTGCAATGCCAAGTGCGTGCATTGCTATTCCGGAGCCGGACTGGCTCATCCCATGGAGTTTTCGACGGAGGAGGCGTTGTCCGTAGTCGATCAGCTTGCGGACGCCGGTGTTTTGATTTTGGGATTGTCCGGAGGGGAGGCGCTGCTACGCCCCGACTGGATGCAGATCGCTTCACGCGCAAGCGGTCGCGGCATGATGGTGTCTGTCGGAACGAACGGTGCCGTCATCAACGACACGATGTGCGGAAAACTGAAGCAAGCGGGAATCCAGAGCGTTTGCGTCAGCATCGACGGTGCAACGGCGGAGGTGCATGAACAGGTCCGCGGAGTACCGGGATTGTTCAACAAAGCGGTAGAGGCCGTGGCATGCCTGGTACGCAACGGAATCAGCGTGACCGTAGGTTATACGCCGACGAAGCTGAATTTCCGGGACGGCAGAAACGTAGTGAAGCTGGCGGCGGAGCTGGGAGCCAACGGCGCGAATCTGTCGGAATTTATACCGACGGGCCGGGGAGACCGCGATTTGGCTCTATCGCCGGAGGAATTAAAAGGCGTGATCGAGGAATGGATCGAGATGCAGGAGGAATATGCCGGCAGAATGAAAATCTACTGGCACGACTGCCGGGTCGCTTTGATGCTGCCTCCAAAAGAAGGCGCCATGTACATCGGCTGCGGAGCCGGCCGGGTAACGGCGAGAATTACGGTGGAAGGCAATGTGACCCCATGCGTAACACTGCCGATGGCGGCGGGAAACTTGAGGGAATCTACGTTTGACGAGATATGGAATCATTCCCCGCTGCTTGCCGGTATTCGCGACCGCAAGTCCAAAACCGAGGGGAATTGCGGAACTTGCGAGCACAAATTTGTTTGCGGCGGCTGCCGCTCGGCCTCGCTGGCCTATTATGGAGACCCGGCGCTCGGCGATCCGTATTGCTGGATCGTACCGGAAACCGCCGCGGCATTATAGGAGGAAACCGTGATGAGTATTATCAACTCGAACAGTGTAGTCAGCCGCACTCCGGGGGTTGTTACCCGGAAAGAGGAAAACCGGAAATTCATCGTATACAATCCCGCGACGGATGAAATTCATTTGCTGCAGCCCGTGGCCCATGCCATTTTGAAATTATGCGAATATTCCTGCGAGGTTGATAAGCTGGCGTCGATCGCTTCCGAAGAAATACCCGCTTTAGGCTGTGAAGAAGGAAAGATGGCGGTCTGGAAGCTTTTGGAGCGACTGGAGCAACGGAAACTGGTTACGATTTCGAACTAATCCTCTCTCGGCTGGGAAAGGAGGTGAGATCATGGAACAAAATAAAGAATTGCTGCTGGAAACGGCTAGGGCTTCATTATCCGAAATGAAAGAATGCGACCTGCTTTCGGCTGTGGACTACATGGATATTGTGGATTTGGGCGAGCTGTCGCTGATTGCCTGGCGGGTAATCTGACCGGCGGAAGGAAGGGACCTTTCTTCACAGGGAGGTCCTTTTGTCTCCATCTATTTCAAGGAGCGATGGCCATGGAAAATAGCGGCTTATTTTTGCGGCGGTTGACTAACGGATTATCTGTAATCGCGATGCCGCAAGCAGATGTAGAAACCGTTTCGGTCGGTTTGCTGACAGGCGCCGGCGCGAGACTGGAAGAACCGTGGGAACTGGGCAGTTCAAGGATTCTTGAATATTGGATTTGGGACGGCCTTTCCACCGAACTGGCCGATCTGGGAATCCATAAAAAGTCCGCTCCGAACATAGAGTGGACCCGATATTGGGTCACGGCTCTCGCTCCGTATTTTGCGCAGACGCTGCGGACGTTGCTTCAAGCGGTATCAGCACCGGGCTTGCAGGAGCGTTCCTTTGCCGCGTTTCGATCTCTGGCGGCTCATCAGGCCGCGGCCCGCGAAAATGAGCCTCAGGCATGTACGGCCGATTTGCTCAGACAAGCCATGGGCGGTACGCAGCCGATTTCCAGGTCGGCGTATGGCCGAAGCGACGGTTACGGCATTTTGGACCCCGGGACTGTCCGAAACGTTTACGAGCGGTTGTATCAGCCGGCTAATTGCGTACTCGCTATTGTCGGGAACTACTCAGAAGATCATTTAGAAAAACTGCTGGATGATTGCCAAAATAATTGGAAAGGTAGTACGTCTTCGGCCTGCTTCCCGTCCGAGCAAGCTCCCTTATGGACGCCGGGAATCATCGCCAAGGAACGAGATGCGAATCAAGCGTACCTGACGCTGGGGATTCCCGGTGTTCCGTATGACGATGCCGATTTTTTTCCGCTCGCTGTCCTGGTTCAGATTATCGGCGGTGGGGACGGATCCCGGCTGTATGAGGAAATCCGGCAGCGCCGGGGGCTCGTTTATCAGATTCGCAGCAGCCTTACTTCTTTCCGCGACGCCGGCCTGATGACCATTCAACTGGGTTCCCGGAAGGAGTCGGCGCTGGAGGCGCTGGAACAAATCATTCTGGAGCTGTGGCGTCTTGAACGCGATGGAGTGACGGAACGGGAAGTGCAATCCGCCAAAAACCAATTGATCAAGCAGATGGTGATGCGTTCAGAAAGTACGGTTGCCCGGATGAATACTTTGCTTACCTCGGGTTGGTATCCCAAATATCCGAGTACGCTGGAGGCTATGCGCCGATCGATTGAAGGAGTGACGACAGGGGCGGTCTCGGAGGCGATCTCAAGGCATGCGCTGACGAATTCCCTAGGTATTGCCAGCATTGGCCCGTTGGCGGCAAGCGATCTTAAGGCGGGAGCGATTCATTGAGGAGGAGATTCCATCATGGAGCAACGATCGGTTACGCTGCCGAATAATCTTCGGGTATTGCTGCACCGGATGCCTTCCATGGCAACGGTGTCGGTCTGTTTTTACGTTTTGAGCGGGGCCCGCGACGAGAGTCCAAATCAAGCGGGGGCCGCTCATATGCTGGAGCATATGCTGTTCCGGGGCTCCGAAGCATTTTCGGAGGAAGACATCCGGCGGGCGATGCGGGAAACCGGCTCGGACATGAACGCTTTTACGGCTTGGGAAGGGACATGCATATACGCCCGGATGCTGCCCGAGTATTTCGGCAGCCTGTTTCCGGTGCTGGCGGATATGGTGCGTCATCCCAAGCTGAATGCAGCCGACTATGAAGTGGAGCGAAGTGTGGTTCAGGAGGAATTGGCGAGGCAACTGGATGAGCCGCGCAGCGTAATGCTCCATGAGCTTCACCGGTTAAGCTTCGACGACAGGATAGGCGGCATCCTCATCGGCTCGAAGGAACAAATTAGAGATCTGGAACTTCAGGAGTTACGCGCTTTCCATCGAAGTCATTACGTCCCCGACAATACGCTCGTCATTATTACGGGCGCCTACGAAGAGAAACAGATTGATGAGGCGCTGACTTCGCTGGAGGATTGGCGGCCGGGCGCAGACGGTCTTCTGTCCGAAGCGGTCCGGCAAAAGCGAAGCATGGGAGGATCGATTGCCGGGCCGGAAAAGCGTACCTCCAAACTAATGGCCCCTCTTTTCCGCAAGGGCGCGGGAATTTGGGGATGGCGGCTTCCGCCGCTGCAAGGTGCGGATCATTATGCCGCCCATCTTTTGTGCACGCTGCTCGGCGACGACAATACGCTGGGCTCAAGATTTGAAACGGTGCTGGTGCGGGCGCGGATCGCGGAGCAGGCAAACGCGGTATATACCTCTTTTTCCGGAGGAGGCATGTTGAAAATTTACGGTACGTTTCCTGCAGAACAAGAGGAGAAGGTCCAGGGTATCGTGATGGATGAACTGAGGCGCTTGCATGAAGGAAAAGGGAATCCTGGCGAACTCCGGCGGGCTAAAAATAAAATCAAGACCCAACTCGCGGTAGATGCTTCCACTACGGATAGCAGAATGATCTCGATGGCGCAGGCCTGGCTTCCAGGGCGGGAGATGGTTCCCCTGCAGGAAGTACTGGAAAGGATCGACGCCTTGACGGATAGGCAGCTCACAAAACTGGCCGGCCGCCTGCTGGCAGAACCGCCATTCCGGGTGATTGCCGGACCGCCGGAACACGCGAAACTATCATAAAGAAGAGGAGGGGTTTCATGAGTCTCATACTCCGCTATCCGCTGCATATGGTCTGGGCGGTCACAAATCTCTGCAATGCCCACTGCGTTCACTGTTCCTCCAGCGCGGGCTGCCGCTTGCCCGGGGAGTTGGACACGAAAGAGGCTCTCGGTCTGATTGACCAACTGGCCGAATTGGGCGTCGTGGATTTGGCTCTGTCGGGTGGCGAGGCTCTGCTCAGGCCCGACATTGACGAACTGATTTCCCATGCGGTGAAAAGAAACATGCAGGTCGGACTCGGTACCAACGGCTGGTGGATTCAAAAGGAACGGGCGCATGAACTGAAGCGGCTCGGTTTGCACCGCGTCCAGATCAGTCTTGACGGACTGGGACCGGTCCATGATCAAGTGCGCGGTTTGCCGGGATTGTTCGAAAGGGCAACCGCAGCAATGCATGCCTGCCGGGAGGCGGGGCTGCAGACGCATGTTTGTTTTACTCCGCACCGGGACAATGTGCAGGATTTGGAGCATGTTATTCAATTCGCCTACGAGCAGGGCATTCATTTGTTCAATCTGTCCCAATTCGTCCCGGTCGGCCGGGGCAGCCAGGCCATGGATCTCTCGGCCGAGAAATGGAAGGAGATTGCCCGCCTTTGGGCGAAAAAACGCCGGGAGTATGCGGGCAGGATGAAGTTTACCAGCCATTTGGCGCAAATGGCTTTGGTCGATTCTTCGTTGGCGCGCCAGGAAGCATTCCGCGGCTGCCAGGCGGGGACGGGCCAGGGGTATATTGCCCCGGACGGCACGGTTACGCCTTGCGTGATGCTGCCGGTAGGCATCGGGAACGTGAAAGATAAGCCTTTCCGTGAAATATGGGACGAGTCCTCCGTCATCTCGGATTTACGCGATCGCAGCAACCTCGGGGGCAAATGCGGAAGTTGCCGGATCCGCGAGCGCTGCGGCGGTTGCCGGGGCGTGGCTTACGGTTATTATCAGACCCATATGGCGGAGGATCCGCATTGCTGGCTTCCTCCGGAGGCGGCCCAGGCAAAGGAGCGGATCGATAGCGGTCTTTTGGCCACGTGATCTTGAAGGCAAGCTCCAGAAAATTAAAAAAAGGAAGCGATCTTCATGTATTTAACCAGAGAAGAGGATATTCGTTACGTCATTTTGTTGTCCGTGATTCCCGGCAAGGAAATGTCGGAAGATTTGATCCGGGCTCATGTCGGGCATTTGAAGGAGCTGGACCGTCAAGGCAAGCTCGTGCTGTGCGGCCCGTTCACCGATTACCGAGGCGGGATGGTCATCATTAAGGCAGCCAGTTACGAAGAAGCAAAGGCGGTTGCCGAAAAAGACCCTTACGTGCAGGCCGGGGTGGAATCCTACGAGCTGAGAACGTGGGAATTATCCTGCGAAGGCAACAATCATATGGGAATGGGTTAAGATGAAACGATTCTTTGCTTCTCTATCCCAATACAATGCCGTGATCTGGATACGGGTGTTCGGAACCGCTTTATGCGCCACGACTACCTTTATGCTAAGACCGTTTTTCGTTTTTTATTTATCGGATAAGCTGAATGGTTCGATTCTGCTCCCGCTGTTGATCGTGGGTTTACAGCCTCTTGCCGGCATACTGTTGAGCTTTTGGGGCGGGGGAATCGCCGATCGATACGGGCGGAAGCCGGTGATGTTGTTTGCCCTGCTGATTCAGGGGGCCTGCATGCTCGGCTTCGTTTTTACCGACCAGGTCTGGGAGTTCGCCGTGTTGTCCGTGATTAACGGAATGGGCATGCCTATGTTCCTGCCGGCCGCCAATGCACAGGTCGCTGACGTGGTCCCTCCCGAGAAACGGGGGGAAGTGTTCGCCCTCATACATACCGCGATAAATGTAGGGGGAGCGGTCGGTCCATTGCTGGGGTTGCTTATTTACTCCTGGGATCAGAGTACCGTATTTTCGGTTTCGGCGGCTTCATTCCTGTTGTTTGCCATGCTGGTGTGGTGGAAGGTGCCGGAGACGGTGCCCGCTCGTTCAGCTGAAGGCAGTCTGCCGCAGAAAGCGGCAATACCCAAAGTTACGTTCCACGACCACCGCTTGCTGTACTGGTTTACCTTGTTCACGCTGCCGGTGGGCGTGCTGTATTCCCAAGTGGAGACGACATTTCCGCTGCATTTGAAAGAACATTTCGCCAATGCATCGTCCCTGTTTGCCATTTTGATGACGATTAATTCGGTAGTCGTCGTGGCGGTGATGGTGTGGGTTGCCAAAAAAACAGAGCGGCGTACTCCGCAGATGATGATATTGCTGAGCTATGTCCTGTTTGCCGTCGTTGGTGTCGGTTATGGCTTTGCCCGTCATTTTTATATTCTGATATTGATTGAACTTATATTTACGGTAGCGGAAATCATCGGCATGACCCATTTGCAAAAATACGTCTCCGTAATCGCTCCGGCCAACATGCGCGGAAAATATAACGCGATCTTCGGGATGTACATGTCGATTCCCAAACTGCTAAGCCCGCTGCTATTCGGTCTGCTGTTTGAATATTACGGCGGCGGCGTGATGTTCTCGGCGGTTGCCTTGCTGCTGCTGTTGGCCGGTCCGGCGCAATTCCGGCTGATTCAGAATCATCGGAAGAGGGAAGATGCCGTTCCGCTTCCTGCGGACAAAAAGCCCGTGCTGGCAGAAGCTTCACAAGGTTAAACACGAGTCAGTCATAGACCGTAGGAACGGAGGAGATGGATGGTGCTGACATTATTGTCGGTCAATATCGGACAGCCGGCTAGGCTGGTGTATGAAGGCAAAGAGGTCATTACGGCGATTCAGAAATATCCGGTGCAGCACGATCTCCAACTGACCAAACTTATTCTGGAGGGAGACGCCCAGGCTAACCGCCTTCGTCACGGCGGTCCGAATAAAGTGCTCAGCATGCACTCGGCGGAGCATTACCGCTATTTTTCCAAGGTGCTGAATCAGGAGTTGAATTACGGGGACTTCGGCGAAAATATGACGGTCGAAGGAATAACCGAACACGATGTATGCGTCGGCGATATCCTGACTTGGGGCGAGGCCGTGATTCAGGTTTCGCAACCGCGCCCGCCGTGCCACAAACTGGCCAAGCGGTTTGCATCTCCGCAGCTGCCTCTGTGGTTTCAGGAAACCGGCTTTACCGGTTTTTACCTGAGGGTGCTCCGGGAAGGCAGGGTGAGTATCGGACAACCGCTGGCTCTAATGGAGAGGGATCCGGCGGGAATCACGCTGGAAACGGTCAACCGCGTTCTCTATCATGACCGGATGAATATGGAGCTGATCTCCGCTATTTTGGCGGTGGAGGCCTTGTCGGCAAGCTGCAGAATCACGCTGGAAGAACGGCAGAGAGGAATCGACAACGATACCGAGCGGAGATGGATCGGCGGCTGAAGAGGCGTGATATGACCATGGCCTGATTTGAATATTAAAAGGGTTGCTCTTACGGAAATGACGTTCCGCGGGGCAGCCCTTTTTATGTGTAACGATGCGGAATCCATAATAATGCACCTTTTTTCCATACAAACGCACACCGGAGTGAAAGCGCTTTTAACTTAAGATGGAGAAGAAAATACCTATAAGATAAAGGAGGTCAATGCAAATGAAAAAAATCAGGCCGATGATTGCGGGATTGCTTGCCGTATTGTTGATATGGTCCGCATTCCCCGCATATCCGGCACAAGCGGCTGCAGGCGGTACGGGAGCCGGAGACATTCCCGCAGGAAAAGTGATGATCAAGAACAAATGGAAAAGCAATTATTTGTACGAGGATTCGAACGGTATCGTTCGGTATGGGCTCACCAATCCCAGCGACGAGTCGGCTCACTGGATCGTGGTGACGGAAGGCGGCATTTCGCGAATCCAGAACAGCAAGACTGGCAACTACATATCTCTGGCTCGCACGACGCAGCGCAATCAGCCGCTAACCACAACTGCATCGTCGGATACCGCTGCGGAACAATGGATCATAGACAAATCCAACCGGGACGGGTTCATGGTTGTCCGCAGCGCAAGCGTGCCGGAAGGAAATCTGGTCATTCACGAAGAAGACCAGCTTGGCTTTGCCGAAGCCAGTTCGGACATTAACATTACGTTTGAAAGCCCGCAGTGGGCTTTTATCTCCGTCGATGATGCAGCGGTTCGTATCGAAAGTTTGATGCGTCCCGGGAGTGTCATTTTTGAGCAGGACGGACAAGTCAAACACGGCGTTAAGGCGGCCGATGATCCATCCGCCCAGTGGCTCTTCGAACAGAACGACAGCGGGAAGATCACCATCCGCAATAAGGCGACCGGACATGTAATTTTGCAGAATGAAACGACTTGGGCCGGGATCTTAACCGGTGATCCCTTACCGGATAAACCGGGCTTAAGTTTGTGGAATATGAGGGATGCGACCGGCCAGCCGGGGTTCGTCGTGTTCGAGAACGCAGAAATGCCCGGAAACTATATGAATCCGCAATTCCCGGACGATGATGACGTCCGCTCTAACGATTGGGCGGGCGGAGCCGACGGCGTAAACGCCTTATGGAAGGTCAAGCCGGTGTCGGAGTTACCGGCGGTCCGGATCGGGGCTTATAGTGATGCCAAAGCGGCCACCGATTTTCTTTATGAGGATAATGGAACGGTGAAGCATGGCGCCATTAGCGGCGGAAGCGGGTCTTCCGACGACCGGTATTTATGGATCGTGGAGGATTATGATACAAGCAAGCGAATCCGGAATGCCGCCAGTAATCATTATTTAATCACCGACGGTAATCACCTGCTGACCGGTCCCGTCAGCGTGACGGATGCGACGTATACATGGTCGCTTACGGCATCGGAAGATTACGATGATTATCGAACGATCGAAAACAAAGGACTGCCCGGACAGTATATTACACTCGGAGCTGGCGATAGCGTGATTGTCAGCGGAGATGCCGGAAGCCTTGGAGCGCAATGGGAAATGATTGATCCGTCCCTGCCGGTGGATGGGTCAGACGCTTACATTCGCATTCAAAATTCCTGGCAGCCTTTTTATCTCTATGAAAACCAGGACGGAACGCTGAAATACGGAAATTCCCGGGAGGACGACCAGCGTGACCAGTGGCTTGTAGTCAAGCATCAGGGACGCAAGCTGTTCCAGAACCGGGAGACCGGACATTACATGAATATTGCCGATATGCCTGACGGTCATATCCAGGTAACTGCGCTCGCAGATCCCGGAAACGTACCTGAATCCTATATTTGGAGCGCCAAAAACCTCGGCGGCGGTACTTTTGTAATCAGCAGCGTGACCGATAAAGTGCCCGGGGAACCTTTCAGCAAATTCATTTCGCTGCAAAATCTGACCAAGTATGCGGAGTACAGCGTCATTAATCCGAATTGGGGCAGCCCGCAGTGGAGATTTATCCCCGTAACGGAGCAGACCAATCCGTATTTCCGTTTCCAATTGAAGAATAGCGGTGGGCTCTACTTAAAAGATTCGGAAAGTGCCCAGTCCGTTGCCGATGCGACATATGGGGCGCCGGACGACTATTCGGTCTGGTTCTTGCAGCAGTCAGGGGGCAGCGGTGCGGTCATCATGAAAAATAAAGGCAGCGGGCGATCCCTGTCCATACAAAATCTGGCCGATGCGCAGGTGGAAGCCGAGGACGAGCCGACGCTTCCGGTAGAAACCCGAACCGAGGTATACGAGGTCTGGGGAAGCATTAAATGGGTGGTCGAACCCAAGCCGGGAACGGATGAAGTGACCATCAAAAGCGGCTGGACCGGACATTACCTGTATGCAGCCGAAAATGAAGAAGGAAGTCCGGTTTTCAAAGTGAGCAGGGCACCCGGAGCGGGTGAACGGGCCGAAGCTGCTTTTATCGCCGAACCCGTGACGATTCCGGAGCAGCCTATTCCGGATACGCCGGTAAGGATCAAGAGTGTAACGGGCGACTCCTATTTGTATGAAAACCCGGGAGGCGTGGTGCTGTACGGGAATTTGGAGGCGGACAACGGGTATTCCCATTGGACGATCCTTGCACAGGATAACGGTACAATGCTGATTAAGAACCGGGCGACGGGTCATTATCTAACCTTGACCGAAGACTATACTTTTTTGGAGAGCAGCTCCGATTCTCCAGCAGTTGACGGCGCGTCATCCTGGTCGGTGACGCGGGCCGAAGACGGCGTTAATGTGACGATGCGCAGCCAGTATGGCAATTACGACGACGAATATATCCATGTGCAAAATAATACCGGATATGCGGAACGCGGGCTTCTCCCGTCCTCATGGGGCTCGGTGCAATGGAGTCTCGTCCCGGCGCCGGAAGAATTCGAGACGCCCGAGATGGCGGAGCCGCGTAATCTGAATACGGCTACTCCAACACAGGACGATACAAACAAAATCATGATTTCGCCCAAGGATCAAAGCGGTAAAGTCCTGGCCGACTCAGGCGGTAAATTGGTCTACGCCGACGCGGCAAGCGCAAAGACGTCCGGCGAATGGCTGATGCAGGATTTCAATGGCCGCCATTTGATCAAGAACATCGCCACGGGGCATTATCTGGCGCTGAATGATAAGAACGCGCCAGCAATTGCCGCGTCCGGCAAATCCTTGGATTCGCAATGGGTTGTCGAGGAGAAATTAGGTTACTTCACATTATCGAATTCAAAAGCCTCGGGGAAATTGCTGGACACCGCGCAAGGAGCGGATTATGGAGAAGGCGCATCCCAAGCGGAAGAATTATGGCGGTTTGAAGCCGTGGCTTCGGACGTGAAGTATCTTGCCTCGGATGCCTTTAACGGCGACAATGTTCTTCGCTTTGCCGTCCATAGTGATCAAGCCGGGGAATACGACGGCATTATCCGCTACCGAAATGTCTCTGGTGCAGAGGGGCGGCTTCAACTTGTCGTCAACGGCTATCCGCAGCAAGAGTTGTCTCTCGCGCAGGAAGGCGGGTGGAGAACGGCCGGGGTGAAGCTGAATTTGCGCAGCGGCATGAACTCGGTTTCGCTGGAAGGTACGCAGGGAGGTCAAGACATTACAGCCATCGACTCCCTAACGGTGAAAAATAGCGTGAACAAAAAATATCGCGGAGCTACTGTGTCATATACCAGTTATGAAGCGGAGGATGGTGAGAGTAACGGCACGATCATCAAGCCTTCGCGTAAATTCCGCAGCATCGCTTCCGAGGCTTCCGGACGTCAGGCTGTGAGCTTGAATCGGAGCGGCGATTTCGTCGAGTTTTCACTCGCCAAACCGGCCAATTCCCTGGTGCTCCGTTATTCGATTCCGGACAGCGCCGACGGGCAAGGCGCGGATGAAACCTTGTCCTTGTACGTGGACGGCGTATTCAAACAAACTCTGCGTCTGACTTCCAAATATGCCTGGGAATACGGCAGCTATCCTTGGTCGAACGATCCGCGTCAAGGCAGCGGACACCGCTTCTTTGATGAAATTCATGCGCTGATCGGGGACGTCCCTGCTGGTGCGGTCATCAAGCTGCAAAAAGATGCAGGTGACCGGGCGGAATCCTACGTCATTGATCTCGTGGAAATGGAACAGGTAGAGGATGCGTATGGAATGCCTGCGGAAGGATTCTTGTCCGCAACCGATTTTGGGGCGGTTCCGAATGACGGCATGGAGGATACTGCGGCATTTAAAGACGCCCTGGCGGCTGCGGCGAGCCAGGGGAAAGGCGTCTGGTTCCCGGAAGGCACGTTTGATTTCGGCGATGAACTGCTGGATCTGGAATCGGCGGTGATCCGTGGTGCGGGAATGTGGCATACGACTTTGAACGGGGCTAAATTTATGGGGCATGGAGGCAAGGTTGAGGTCTACGATTTGCTGATCGACGGCGGTATTAACGTCCGCGATGACGAGGCTATCACGAATGCGTTCCATGGGGCGTTCGGTCCGGGTTCGGTCATCCAGCATGTATGGATTGAGCATACGAAAGCCGGTCTCTGGCTGACACAGCCGATCGGAGAGGCCGCTCGCACGAACGAATTGTACATGATGGGACTTCGTATCCGCAATCTGATGGCGGATGGCATCAACTTCGCGGTAGGTACCGGAAACAGCATGATGGAGCAGAGCGACATCCGTTACCCGGGGGACGATGGCATTGCCATGTGGTCGTTCACCGACCCGAAGCTTAGCGAAGTGAACGGGGCGGAGCGGACGCCTAGCGTAAACAATACGGCGCGCTTTAATACGGTTGCCTTGCCGTGGTTGGCCGATAATATCGTCATATTCGGCGGTAAGGACAACAAAGTACAAGATAATCTAGTAAAAGATACGGTAACGAATGGGGCGGGCATCGCGGTTTCGACCCGATTTAACGCGGAACCGTTCGAAGGAACCACGGTAGTGGAGCGCAATACGCTAATCCGCACCGGCAGCTACGATACCGGATATGGCGTTAGCCTGGGGGCGTTGTGGTTATTTGCCGGGGAAAGCAATATGAATGGAAAAATCGTCGTTCGTGACAATGTGGCGAAGGACAGCACGTATTCCGGTCTGATCGCGCATGGGGATTTTGCGATGAACGATGTGTTGCTGCAAAATCTGGTCATCGACGGTGCGGGCACCCATGGCGTTGAGGTAACGCCGAACCTGAAAGGCTCCGCCACGGTCGACAATGTCATCGTACGCGGCGACCGGATGAAGATGGTGTCTAATCCGGCGGGGGGATTTTCGTTCAAGGAGATCAACCAGGGCTTTGCTTCCGCTAAGAAGCCGGACATTGATCCGGGCGGTCCCGAGCAACCGGGAAACCCGGGGAACAACGGCGGAGGCAACGGTAGTGGGGGCGGGGGTGGCAGTTCAGCTACGACGCCATTAACAACCGGGACCACTTCCTTTGACGACCAATTGAAAGCAGCTCTTGCATCCGGCCAAAGCCGGATTGAAATTAAGACGGACGATCAAGGAAATGTAAGCTTCAATGCGGGCGCTCTTCTTGCAGCAGTTTCTTCCCGTCCGGACGCTATTCTGTCGGTAGTCGATACCGCAGCGAAGGCGGAGGTTCGCTTTCCGTTAAGTTATGTGGAAGGCATTTTGAACCAGGCTGGGGTTGGCAATGCCGATCAGGCGGTCGTGAAGTTCAGCTTGACGAAGCTTACGGATATTGAGCAAGTGCAATCAGGCATTACTCAAGCAGCAATCAAACAAGGCTTTAAGCTGCAGGGAAATGCCGCTGAATTTAAGGTTTCTGTAACTGAGGGCGTAAAAGAAACGCCGATCTCCCGATATGCTCCCGGATCTGTCCAACGTCTGCTTACGCTGGAAGGAACCTGGAATCCGCAGACCGCGGTCGGTCTTCGCTACGATCCTTCCACCGGTACGCTCCGTTATGTGCCGGCCTTGTTCCAGGCCAACCCGGACGGATCTACTACGGTTACGTTCAAGACCGACGCGAACGGAATATTTACCGTGGCGGTGAACGAAAGGACGTTCTCCGACCTGACCGGCCACTGGGCAGGCGGGGATATTGGGAAGCTTGCTTCCCGGATGATCGTAAACGGCTTCCCGGACGGCCGCTTTGGACCTGGGCAATCCGTGACGCGAGCCGAGTTTGCGGCGATGCTGGTACGGGCGCTGGATCTGCGCAGCGATCCTGACAGTGGCCGCTTCGGGGATGTGAAGCCGGGCGACTGGTTCCAGGAGGCAGCTTCTGCGGCCGCCGAAGCCGGCCTGATTCAGGGATATGCCGACGGAACCTTCCATCCAAACGCCGCAATTAGCCGTGAAGAGATGGCAGTCATGGCGGCGCGGGCCTTGAAGCTGCTTGATGCGAATGGCGATTTGCCACCAGCCGCCCGTCCTGGCAGCTTCCAGGACGCTGCCCGAATTCACGATTGGGCGCGCGAAGACGTGCAGACCTTGCTTGATGCAGGAATTATGCAGGGGCAATCGGAGGAACGGTTCGCACCGCAAAGCATCACGAGCCGTGCGGAAGCGGCAGTCGTATTGTCGCGCCTGCTGGTGCGGGGACAGTATATGAATCCGTGACAGGGCGGAAAATCCATCCGCCGTCGCCAAAAATGAAGAAAGACCGCCGGAGCAACCTGCTCCGGCGGTCTTTTTGTTAAGTATCTGCTAAGTTTGCGGAGCAAACTAACATCTCTCAATCCCAATCTAACGGACACCAGGGCCGTTATTGGATCGAAAATGGCTGCTTTGCAAATCTAACGGACACAGAGGCCCTTAACTCTCTCCATTGCCCCGAAAATAGGTGTTCAACAAGCATTTAAGGGCCGTCATGTCCGTTAGAAATTGAAATGCCTTGATTTCGGCGTTTTAAGGGCCGTGGTGTCCGTTAGCCGAGGCCACGCGGAGGAACCAACCGCCATTAGGGATTGACACTTACTTTCCATGCCTTTCGGCTGCACCTTGCACTCCCAGCGCTAATCTCAATCTAACGGACACCAGGGCCGCTAATGGAACGAAAATGGCTGTTTTGCGAAGCTAACGGACACACAGGCCCTTAACTCTCTCCATTGCCCCGAAAACATGCGTTCAACCGGCCTTTAAGGGCCGTCATGTCCGTTAGAATTTGAAACGCCGTGATTTCGGCGTTTTAAGAGCCGTGGTGTCCGTTAGCCAAAAAAGTCTGTTCAAGCCTCACTCGGTCAATTGGCCTGGATTATTCGTAATTGAGCGGAACGAGTTCATTGCGAAATTGCTCCAGTGATTCCGTGAGTTTGTATTTGTTCTTTGCTGCTTCATCCATGAAGGCCTTCAGCTCATCCAACAGCGGACTAGATCCGGAAGCGGCTTCTTTAAGCGCCGATTCGTAAGCTTTTTGAGCGTCCGGTTCCATTTGTTTATTGTCGTACCCGAATAACGGGGTATTGTTCGCACCGTAAAATACGGTCGTCGTGTAATTGATAAGCATGGCCTTCACTTCTTTAATTCGCTTGGAGTCCGGGTATTGCTTGGTGAAGTTTTCGGCGGCAAGTGCCCGGGTCAGGAGTTCATCCCAACCGATGACAAGCGCGGCGTCCCGAAGCGAACGCTCTCCGGATTCCTTCGCCTTTAACTGCAAATAATCCTTTACATCTCCGGTGGCTTTGTTGGCGTACGCCGCGGCTACTCTGTAATCGGGATCCGGATTGAACATGCCTTCGGTCGGATCAAGCTGGTAGCCGCTGTTCTTGGTCTCCGTAAACAGGGCCTTCAGTTTTTCGTCAGTTGCCTTGCCGATCAATTCGTCCAAAGAATCGCCGATCTCGAATATTTTTCCAATCCTCTCCTGAGTATCCCCTTCGTAAAAACGGTCCGCGAGGCCTCCCAGCGCCGCAATCTGGGCATCTTCCACCGACAACAACAGATGGGAAACCCGCTCAGGGGTTAAGCTGTTCACATGCTTTTCAATAAACTCGAAAGCTTCCGGAAGCTTGTTGCCTTCTTGTTGGAGCAAGGCGTCAAATTCGGCGACCAATTGATCCTGCGCCGCTTCCGATTCCTCCCCGGCAGCACCGTTATTTCCTGCTTTGTCGGAATTGTCGTTTGGAGCGGATGGGGTGTTTTCTTGAAGCGTATTTGTGTCGTTGTTTTTTGTTTCCGATTTATCCCCGCATGCACTGAGGGTAAGCGCGGCGGAGAGAATCAAGGCCGCAATGAGCTTGCTTTTTTTCAAGTTGGTCATGTTGAAATTCTCCTCCTTGGGTGTTGGTTTCTTAAGTATTCTTTAAACGCATTACGGATAATAAATGTTTCAAAGTTTATTTTATATATGAAAATATAGCTCACTATTAGTGACACAGAAACTATAATGAACTATAATCAAAAGGAATTATTCGTTATAACAGTTTTAAAAATTAATAATACAATTATCTCTGGAAAATGTGGTGAGGTGTATTGCATGATTTCGCTTCATGAAGTCAGTAAAAGCTACAGTTCCGGCGAGGGGATCTTTAAAGCCGTCGAATCGGTTTCCCTTACGATCCGTGAAGGAAGTATTCACGGAATTATCGGCCCCAGCGGTGCGGGCAAATCGACGCTGCTGCGCATGATGAATGTGCTCGAGCCTCCCGACAGCGGAAAAGTAATTGTCGGCGGACAGGACCTGACCCGGCTTCCGGAAAGTCAGTTAAGGGTGGCTAGACGATCCATGGGCATGGTATTCCAGCAGTTTCATCTGCTCCATAACCGGACAGTAAGCGGAAATGTTGCCGTCCCGCTGGAACTTGCCGGGATGAGCAAGCGGCAGCGGAAAGAACGGGTAGAGGAATGTCTGCAATTTGTCGGTTTGCAGGATAAGGCGAAGCAGTACCCGGCCCGACTCAGCGGCGGACAGAAGCAGCGTGTAGCGATTGCCAGAGCGCTCGCCCATCGTCCCGCCGTGCTGCTTTGCGATGAACCGACCTCTTCCCTGGATTCCGTCACGACAGGAGAAATTCTGAATGTTCTGAGACACATCAATGAAACGCTGGGGGTAACCGTTGTTATCGTCACCCACGAAATGGATGTCGTGAAAGAGATCTGCCATGAGGTGTCGGTAGTGGAGCAAGGGCGGCTAACGGACGGCTTCGCGCTGGAGGAGCGTACCGCAAGGAATGTCCCACGCCATAAGCCGTCCTACCGGGAGTTGTTGCTTGGGAAGGCAGGGGTGTCTGATGTTTGACTTTTCCTTGATGCTTGAGAAGTTCATGGACTTTCGAATCCAGATTGCCGAGGCGGTCGGTGAAACGTTTCTTATGGTCGGAATCTCGGTCATGGCGGCCATATTGCTGGGACTTCCGCTGGGAACCATGCTGTATCTTACCGCCAAAGGCCAGCTCCGCGAAAACGCGACCTGGTCCATGATTCTCAATGGGTTCGTGAACATCGTTCGGTCGTTTCCGTTTCTGCTGCTTGTCGTTTTTATGATTCCCTTCACCAGATTCCTGGTGGGAACAGCGATCGGGACGATTGCAGCCTCCGTGCCCTTGGCAATCGTGTCGATTGCAATTTATGCGAGGCAGGTGGAGCAGTCGCTGTTTGAGGTCCCTCGCGGGGTAGTGGAAGCCGCTCAATCGATGGGAGCCTCGAAGCTGAAGATCGTTTATAAATTTCTCTACGTCGAAGCCCGTTCCGGCCTGGTGCTGGGACTCACAACATCGACTATCAGCTTTATTTCATACTCGACGGTGATGGGCGTTGTGGGCGGAGGAGGAGTCGGCGATTTTGCCATCAGGTACGGGTATCAGCGATTTGAGACAGAACTGATGGCGGCGGTCATCGTGCTGATGATCGTTCTGGTTCAATTGATCCAGTTTACCGGCAGCCTGATTTCGAGATGGCTGGATAAAAGATAAATGGTAAAAGACAAAAGATAACTAAACCATTGGAAGGATGTTGGAGATGCTGAAAATGAACAAAAAGTGGATGTTAGGACTGTTAGTTCTGGTAATGGTAGCCGTAGCCGGTTGCGGTAACGGAAATACCAAGGGGGCGGGGAACGCAGAGCAAAACGGCGACACCTCTACGGCTCAAAAAGGGGACGGCAAGGAGGTAACGTTGAAGGTAGCTACGCTGATCCCGCCGATGACGGATATTCTGGAATTGGTGAAGCCGCTCCTGAAAGAGGATGGCATCAATTTGGAGCTGGTGGTGCTTTCCGACAATGTTCAGCCGAACGACGCGCTTGCAAACAAGGAAGTGGACGCGAACTTTTTTCAACATGTGCCTTATATGAATCAATATAATGAAAGCACGAACAGCGAGCTTGTAGCGGTACAGCCTGTCTATCATGCGGTCTACGGTGCATACTCGAAACGCTATAAGAAGATGGAGGAACTTCCTGAAGGAGCTACGATCGTCATTGCGAATGATGCGACCAACGCCGGACGCTCGCTCGTCATGTTGGAGAAGGCCGGTATCATCAAGTTAAAAGAAGGCGTGGGAATTAACGCTACCGTTGCCGATATTACTGAAAATCCGAAAAAATATAAATTCGAGGAAGTGGATCTGTTGATGCTGGCCCGGATGCTTGATGACGCCGATATGGTGCTGATGACTCCGGCCTATGCGAGTCCGATCGGCCTGACGCCTAAAAAGGATGCATTGCTGGTCGAAACGACGGAATCGGAATTTGCGATTACGATGGTTGCCCGTGCGGACAATAAAGATTCCGAGCCGATCAAGAAGTTGGCGGAGCGCTTGTCCGGTCCTGAGGTGAAACAGTTCCTGGAATCACAATACAGTGAAATCGCCATTCCGGCATTTGAATAAACCAGCTCACTTTCAAAAAAATAGTGGGTTACAAAAATAAATTATAATGCTATAATGGTTGCAAATAAGGGTTATTTTCATAAAATAAGTCATATATATTTTCAATGTGATGATTGTTACAGAGAATGAGGATATGGTGCAGTAATATGAAGGCAACCTTTGAAATTTAAAAAATAAAAATACAATGAATATGGATCTTCGGGGTAAGGTGAAATTCCTGACCGGCGGTGATAGCTATTTTGAACGATAGCTTTAGCCCGCGACTCGCTATTCCTTTTGGAACGGCGACTGACTTGGTGAAATTCCAAGGCCGACGGTAAAGTCCGGATGGGAGAAGATCATTAATGAGCATGCGGCATAGAATATGCATTCCGCAAGCTTATTTGATCAGCCCCCGTTTATGTTGACCTATGTCAATTGGCGGGGGCTTTCTGCGTAGACCCCATATTCGAGAAGGAGTCGGGAATATGGAAAATGCATCAAGTGTAAGGGTACAAGTCAAGCCGCTCGCTAAGGCGCAAGGGACCTCTGCAAAAAGCGGGTTCTGGCTGGTCGTATTGGGGGCCGCTCTTTGGGGCGTTGACCCGTTGTTCCGTCTTATTTTGCTCAAATCGATTACTTCGGCCCAGCTGGTCCTGCTGGAGCACATATTGATTGCACTGGTGGTAGCTCCGATCTTGTGGAAAAACCGCCGCGAACTTCTCGGCGTCGGCTGGAAGCAAGTTGGGGCGCTGCTCTTTATATCATGGGGCGGTTCCGCGATCGCCACAATCCTGTTCACGATGGGGCTGGCGAACGGAAATGTCAATGCGGTTCTGCTGCTTCAGAAGCTTCAGCCTCTGTTCGCCATCATCATGGCCAGATTTTTGCTTAAGGAATCCCTGCCGCGTCATTTCTCGCTGTTATTCATTTTGGCGCTGGGCGGCACCTACTTGCTGACCTTCGGCTTCTCCATCCCGTTTGGACACTGGAACGATTTTATCCAGGTCGGAAGCTTGTTATCGATGGGCGCTGCGGCGCTCTGGGGCGGATCGACGGTTATGGGGCGCTTGATGGTCGGACAGATGAAATACGAAACGGTTACGTCGCTTCGCTTCATATTGGCTCTGCCGCTCTTGCTTGTTGTGACATGGAATGAAGGAGCTGCCTGGCATTTGCCGGGGAGCGCATCCGGAATTACGGCCTTTTCCTTGAATCTGCTCGGGCAGGCGCTTTTACCGGGATTGCTCAGCCTCTTGGTTTACTATAAAGGATTAACAACAACCAAAGCATCCGTAGCTACGCTGGCCGAACTCAGCTTTCCGATGGTGGGCGTGCTTCTTAACTGGATCGCTTTTCAACAAATCATCACCCTGGCCCAAGCGGTTGGATTCATTCTCATCTGGGCGGCATTATTCGCCATTTCCAGACAAAATAATTCTTCACCGGCATAATGGGAATCATATAAGGTTAAGCAAGGCTTTCGACAGGAAAATTGTCGGAAGTCTTGTTTTTTATTTATACTGGTTATTAAAAAGAAGGACTTTTCCTGTATTATAGCGAAAGGTTTGGGTATTATTTCCGTTTTATTTGCATAAACTTCCGACTTGGATAAGAAATGGATGATCTGAACATTATGCCTTTAAATTTAGACATGAAAACCGTGTTCATTTTGCTTGCTCTTGGTCATTTATTTACGGTAGTGCTCATAACCGCATATAGGCACAGGCAGCCGAGAGATACGGCGGTGAACACCTTTTATGCGGCGAAATGGTTCCAAGCGGCCACATGGGGAATTCTCGCTATTCCGGTACTCGGCTCTCAAATGCTTTTTATTTCACTGGCCAATTCGATTTTTCTGCTCGGTACAGCTTTAGAGACGATGGCGCTGCTGAAAGTAACGGGCGGATTCGGCAAAAGGTCCGGACGGTATTATTTGATCCTTACTTTGATATCCATTCTGAGCTATAATTTCGTGGTTCTGTTTTACAATACGGAAGGTCTGCGGATTTCGATCGTTTCGGTGGCGTCAGCGGCGTTCCTCTACCCGCCCGTTTACCGAATGATCACTTCGCCGGAGCGATCGTCCCTAAGCATTCTCATCGGTTATATATATCTTCTCATGACCGTCGGACTGCTTGTCCGAACCGGCATGTCCTGGTTTTCCGTCGAAGCGGTGACGATGTTTGAACCGAACTTTTATCAAAGCTTGTCGTTTCTGTCCTTGTATCTCATTATGACCCTGGGAAATGCGGGGTTTGTTCTGCTGTCCAAAGAAAGATCCGACAGGGAATTGCTTAAGCTGGCCAGTTACGATGATTTAACGGGAGCGTTGAACCGTAGAACGTTTATTTTGGAAGCGAAGCGGAATTTATCCCTATATGAGAAAAAACAAATGCCCGTATCCTTCATCCTGCTGGATCTTGACGATTTCAAAACGATCAATGATACATACGGCCATGATATAGGCGACGAAGTGTTAAGGGATTTTTCGGATAAAATGCGAGGCCAACTAAAGGAAGCCGATTTATTCGGGAGATACGGTGGCGACGAGTTCGCCATTCTGCTGCCGGGAGCGGATGAGCTGAAATCCGATGAGGTGGCGGAATCGTTGAAGCTTTCGGTGGAACAGGCCTCTTGCGGGGGCCGGCCATTCGAATACTCCATCAGCATAGGAATCATTACCGTGATGCCAGGGCCGGAGGTGCCGCTGGAAAGGCTGTATCAATCAAGTGACAAGGCGTTATACAAGGCCAAACAGGCAGGAAGAAACCGCGTGGCTCGCACCCGGCTTGAAGCTGAAGAAAACCAGAAGGGTACGGAAGAGTGGGCAAAACGATAAACCATAAGCAGGGACCGGTCCAGTCATTGTGATGACTGGGGATCCGGTCCCTTTTTTATAGTTATTTCATATTCATTTCTATAGTTGATAGTCCGTTAATGACCCGGTTGTTCATCCAGCCATAGAATGGCGGTTACACCGCGGGGATAATACCGGCTGCCGCAGATAACTCCGGCGAGCATCTGGTCGCTCCAGCTCCAATAAGCGTTCGAATCGGATGTCAGCCATGCGGCATGAGCGGCATCGGCGGCTGCCCCTTGCTCATCCCAAGGGAGTCCCAGAATGTGGCGGGCGATGAACTGGCACAGATAGATTTTGCTGAGCCAGGAATTGTTGCTGGTCGAGGACAGCTTCCAACCGCCGTCTTCGAACAGACAGCTGCCGGGAACCAGCACAGTCTGAAGATGCTGTTTCAGTGCGGCGATATAAGTCCCGAACCGCCCGTTTGCGTCAAGTGCTTCTTTGCATCCTGTATATAGTGGAAACACAAGGCCTTCGATCGCCGGGATAATCCGGGAGTCGTTATTTTCCCCGATCACCGCAGGAATGTAGCCGCCCGGCAGCAGATGCGCGGAGATCGTGCCGGCGCAGCGCTCGGCTTGTTCGCCGGCAAGCTTGGCGTGATCAAGACGCCCGGTTTCCAGAAATAGCTTCTCCATCGCAACATAAGCCGCCCAGCTTTTGCCCGCCAAATAAATGTTGTTACGGGCTTGGCCGAGCGAGACGTCCAGGCTGTCGTAGGTCGTAATTTCCGCGCCGCCCATCGTCCGGGAGCTGTCCAGCCCCATAATACCGCTGCGCTGCGCCGGGTCCGGATGGTCCCGGTTGACCATGCTGTCCAGACATTGCTCGAAAATACCCAAATTGCGGTCCAACCATTCTTTATCCCCGGTTTGTTCCACATAGACGGAGGCGCACAGCACCCAGTTGACCAGCTGCTCATGAGTCATATGGGAGAAGCAATCCTTAATCGCATGCAATTCATAGGACGAATAGCCGGGACGCGAAAAAGAATTGGCCACTCCCATATCATGCGTGAAGCTGATGCCGCCGGGATAAATGGCGTCGTCGCCCGGAAGGGAGACGGTGTCCTCATAGCTGTAACGGTTCACGAAGAGATCGAGCTCGTTTTTAACCGTCCACGGATTCATTTTCAGTTCATAAAACAGCTGATCCACCGTCAAATCGAACGTGTTCATCATCCGGTATTCGCCCTCATTGACGATCCACAGCGCCTTGCCCTGATGGTCCAGGAGCTCCGTCGAACCGTAGTAGCTGCGGATGGCATGGGTCAGCATAAAACGCTGATCCTCATTCAGATGGGATGCTCCGGCGATTAATTCATCACTTCTGCGGGCCGACTCCACTTTTTCCTCAAAATGCTCTAACGCATAGGCTGCCACTTCTTCGATGTTGGCGAAATAACGGGTGTAGTAATAGGAAGCATCCAGTCCTGTAGTCACGTAACCGGCTCTATAGAAGCAAAGCGCAAAGCGGTAGGTGGCTTTTTCGCCTGCCGGCGTATCCATCAGCAGGGCGCCCACGGGTCCCAGTCCGAACCGCAGGTTCTCCTCCGTTTTAGGCTCGAGAATGGCTTCCATCGTGAAAAATCCGGCGCTCTTCACCCGTCTGTCGTTGGTCGCAATCGCGGTATGCCGGCCTTGACCGACGCCGACAATGTCTCCCCCGGTCGTATCTTCCAGTCGTCTGACGGAGGAATAAGGGTCGTTGCCCTGGAAACCGAAGAAGGCTTTGCGGTCAGACGTTCCGCGAGTGTTGTCGACCGTGATTTCCGCCAGTATGGCGGGCATCAGCGCGAAAGCCAATTCCTTATCGTCCGCGGAAGCCGGATCGGGAACGCTGCCGAAAGGCGAGTACAACCGGAAGGTCAAATCATCGGCCTGCCATTCGTCCGTGGCCGCGCCGAACCGGCGTGAAATGGACTCGCGGGGAAAAGGGAGGATCAAAGCGTCGTCTTGATTGCTGCCGTTATCATCGGCATCGTCGTGTTCCGAGGTATAACGGTCACGTTCGTCCTGGCCTTCCCCATAAAAAGGCAGGGCCCGATACCGCTGCTGCCCCTCCTCCTGAAGCCCGATATATATATTCTGGTTTGGCGGGCTGCCAAGCTCCAGATCAAAACCTCCGCTCTTGCCCGGATAACCCAGCGTAAAGCTGGCAAAGGCTCCAACCGGGGAGTGGTGGGCGTTGAAAAAATTATTTTTACCCATCTTGATTACCTCCTGTTCTAAATGTAAGCGTTATGATAACTTGATTATATCAAGGGTAATTATGAAGTCCTATGTCCAAAGCGTTTATCAATTTATCCAAATCGTTCAGATTAATTAATTTATCGGATACAGGAGGGGCGGGATTATGAATATTTCGGAGGAACATCACATTGCTGAATTTATGCTGCCGGACATGGATTCCACCTTTCGGATTTTTGCGGCTCATTTGCGCACCGTGACACAGGATTGGTCTTATCCGCGTCATACCCATCCGCTGTTTGAAGTGAATTTACTTCTGTCGGGCAGACAGGAAATGATCGTAAACGGACAGCGTTTCGTACAGGAACCTGGCGATCTTATGCTTCTGCGGCCGGAGGATGTGCATGAGAGCCGTGCGGCGAGTTCCGAGAGGATGACCTATTATTGCCTGCATTTTAATGTGGATGATCGCGTGCTTCGCGAAATGCTCTGTCAGGGAGGAAGATTTCACTTCGAGGAAAACAGTCCGCTGGTCAAAACGATTCGGCCCAGCCTGGATAAATTAATACAGCTTACCTCCGGCGAAGGCACGGTGAAGCTCTCCAATAGAATGCGAGCGCTGTCCGCCGTATTTGAATTGTTTGCGGGCCTTGGCGAAACGCTTGTTGAACAGAATCGGGTGGAAACTCCTAACGGCAGGATGGCGCGGATCGCTGCCGAGATAGCGGCGGGACTGGAGAAAAGCGTGGAAGCGCCGGAATCGGAGTGGCATACCGATGCCGATGTCGATGGGGAAGAACCTTCCGACCCCTCGCGGGAAACCGTGGCGGCCGTGACCGAAGGCTTGGGATACAGCGCTTCTTCCTGCAACCGGATGTTTCATCGGGTGTACGGCATGTCCCCGCGCCAATATTTATCCGCGCTGAAGCTCAAAAAGGCCAAGCTGCTGCTGATGGAATCGGCGCTCTCGGTGGAGGCCGTCTCCGCGCGGCTAGGATACAAGGATATCGCTCATTTCAGCCGCCAATTCAAACGCTGGACCGGGGAGCCGCCGGGCAAGTTCCGTGCCAGATTCCATATTTGATAGTCGCGGAAAACGAAGTGAAGTAAAATGAAATTCAACTGATTTAATAATTTTGGAGGCGTTGACTATATGATGCATACACCCGATGACCAATTGAAGGTCCCGGAAAGAAAACGAATTGTATTTTTAGGCGACAGCATTACGGAAAACGGAGCTTACATCCGTTATCTTGACGCCTATTTTCTCAAGTATTTTCCTCGTCACAGCCTGGAATTGATCAACCTGGGCGTCAGCAGTGAAACGGTGGCCGGCACGCATGAACCGAGTCACCCGTTTCCGCGTCCATGCTTGCATGAACGGCTGGAACGGGCGCTCGAGGAGAGTAAGCCGGATTGGGTGTTTCTGTGCTACGGGATGAACGACGGGATTTATCATTCGTTTTCGGAGGAGCGTTTCGCGCTATTCCGGAACGGAATGAAGAAGGCGGTCGAGCGGATCGGACAGACGGGGGCCAGGGTGATTTTGATGACTCCGCCGCCGTATGACGTGCTGTCGATCAACGGAGAGGCGCAGCCGGACGGATTGCAGGAGTATGCTTTTGAAACGCCTTACAGGGATTATAACGGTGTGCTTGGAAAGTATGCGAACTGGGTGACGGAATACGGAGCGGAGCAAGGCTATACCGTGGTGAATCTCCGGGAGCCGATGATGTCCTTTATCGCCGGACGGAGAGAAGCGAATCCGGCATACAAGTACAACGACGGAGTCCATCCGGAAGATGACGGCCACTGGGTAATGGCCCGCGCGATTCTTAGCGACGTCTTCGGTATTGAGCCCGAGCGTACGCCGGAATGGGCCAAGAGTATGGACGGAGATTTTATCCGTGCCGTATCCCGCCGCAGGGATGTGCTGAATGCGGCATGGCGCGAGCATGTGGGCCACAGCAATCCGGATAAATTCGAGGCGTTGCCGTTGGCGGACGCCTTAAGGCTGGCGGATTCCATCCTTGAAGACATCCGTATGGCAGCGGAGCAAGCCTAAATACCGAGGATTGACTTGAATGTAATTTCAAGCAATCCTCTTTTTTACATAAGTCCTTGATAAAAAGGAAGTTCCGATAACATTCCCCCGGTACACTCAAGGTTAAAATCATACGAATATGGGGGAATGGTTTTGAAATCGAAGACGGTTAGCTTGATTTCGCTGCTGCTGGCTGCGGAAATGATTCTGGGATCACTGGTACCGGGTATCGTTCGGGCCGAGGCGATACTGCCGGCAGCTTCAGAAGCGGGACCCGGAGTGATTTCCGGTGATATGGAGACTTCTGCGTTTGCTCTTGTAGATACCGATGCGGATGCGGCTGCCGAATCAGGCAATGAAGGACAGGCAACCCAGGATTTCGGATTATCCGACGTTGCATTGCCTGCTGCTCAGGCAGCGAAATTCTATAGCGTCACCCTGGACGTTTATGGAGGACAGGCTCCATACAGTTATGAGGCGGAAGGGCTTCCGACAGGCCTGATTTTGGGAGCGGCCGAAGGCAAGCTGGAGGGAACACCTGAGCCGGGAACGGAAGGAACTTATCCGGTTACGGTTAAAGTTACGGACGCTTCCCTTCCCGCCCGCAGCTTCAGCAGCACGCTGGTGCTGGAAGTGAAGCCGGAGGAGACCGGAAGCGTCCTTCAGCCGGCTATCGATACTTTGCAAATCAGCAAGATCGCCGGATATGCTGTCGGAACTACGAATAAAGACGGCGGAGTAGCCGAAATTGTGAGATTCAACCGGGATAACGGAAAGTTTTATCTGGTGAACGGATCCACGACCCCGCCATCCATCGATATCGTTCCGCTTACGGGGGACGGCACGCTCACAAAGGAGACAAGTATTGACGTCAAGGCGCTCGCTGAAACCGGAGGCTTTCAGTTTGGAGACCTGACCAGTCTGGACATCAATTCCGCGACAGGGACAATTGCTGCGGCGGTGCAGGAAGCCGCGTATGACAAGAACGGGAGAATTCTGCTGCTCGACTATGACGGGAATTTCTTGCAGTCCTATGAAGCCGGGGTTCAGCCCGATATGGTGAAATATACGTCAGACGGCCGGTATATTTTGACGGCGGATGAAGGGGAACCGCGCGAAGAGGGTGTAGACCCCGAAGGCAGCGTGACGATCGTCGATACGCAAGAGGGTAAGGTTACCCGTGTTAAATTTGATGATCCAAGCGTGATTGAAGATCTCGTACACATTCGCGGCACATCGGATGCGAAAGGGAAGATTACCGGAAGCGGAGATAAGGCCGACGCTGTGCATGATCTTGAGCCGGAATATATCGCTCTTTCCGCCGATGAGTTGACGGCTTATGTGTCGCTTCAGGAGAACAATGCAGTGGCGATTATCGACATCCCCTCCGGTAAAGTGGTCGGTGTTCACGGACTAGGGTACAAGGACCTGAATGATCCGCGAAATGCGCTCGATCTGGTGAACGACGGAGCGATCAAGCTTGAAAATGTGCCTTTCTATGGCATGTATATGCCTGACGGGATCGCTTCTTACACGGCGAGTGGACAGACTTATCTGTTGACCGCCAATGAAGGAGACGTTACCGAATGGCCAGGCCGTGAGAACGGCAGCAAAATTTCGAAGCTGGTCGACTTGAATCCGAATTCGGAGGCGGCACTCTTTTTACAGGGAAAAGAGGCTGTCTATGGCAAGACCGAAGTCGCCGGGGATATGGGAAATGACGGGGTTTATCTCTACGGCGGACGTTCGTTCTCCGTTTGGAATGCGGGTGATCTGACCCAGGTTTATGATAGCGGAAACGACTTTGAACGAATTACCGGGGAGCGCTTGCCGGACTATTTCAATGTCAGCAACAGCAAGGTGGAGAAGGACGACCGCAGTGCCAAAAAAGGGCCTGAACCGGAATACGTTGCCGTCGGGGAGGTCGGAAGCAAAGTCTTTGCGTTTATCGGACTGGAGCGGATCGGCGGGGTGATGACTTATGAAATTACCGATCCGGAACATCCGGTATTCGTGAATTATACCAACACGCGCGATTTTGCCGCCGGCCTGAACACGGATTCGGGTCCTGAAGGACTGGAATTCATTCCGGCTTCCGACAGCCCGACGGGCCGTCCGCTTCTGCTTGTAGCCAATGAGGTTGGCGGAACGGTAGCCGTTCTGGAACTGAAAGTTACGAAGGTTTCGCTCGATAAGACGGCTTTGTCGCTGACGGTCGGCGGTCCCGCAGGCAAGCTGAATGCTTCGGCGGAAACCGGTGACGGTGCCGGTGCGGAGGTTCGGTGGAGCTCGGCGGACCCGCAAGTGGCTGAAGTTGATAACGAAGGAAACGTAATGCCAAAGGCGGCAGGGCAAACCGTGGTCACAGCGCGGAGCGAAGATGGTTATGGAATGGCGGAAGCCGTCGTTACGGTAAGTGAAGCTGACGCGGATACATGGAAGCTGACAGTGATGCATACCAACGATACGCATGCTCATTTGGCCGAGGTGGCACGGCGTGCGACGCTGGTGAAGCAGATTCGCGGCGAAGGGGGCAACAGCCTGTTGCTGGATGCCGGGGATGTTTTCTCGGGGGATCTTTATTTTACGAAGTGGCAAGGGTCCGCAGATTTGACCTTTATGAACTATTTGCAATATGACGCCATGACGTTCGGAAATCATGAGTTTGACAAAGGAACCGGGGTGCTGGCCGAATTTGTGAAAAATGCACATTTTCCGCTGGTCAGCTCAAACATTGATTTCAGCAAGGATAAGAATATAGCGCCGCTGCTTAAAGAACCTGTCTCGTTCGGCGCCGGTAAGGATGGATCGGGTGTCAAATCGGGGGTATATCCGTATGTCGTTCTGGAGGTTGACGGGCATCGTGTCGGTGTGTTCGGCATGACGACCGAGGATACCAAAGAAACGTCCAGTCCCGGAAAAGACGTAGTGTTCCGCAACGCCGAAATTGCGGCGGAAGAGACGGTTCGGGCTATGGAAAAGGAAGGAATCAACATCATCATCGGACTATCGCACTTGGGATATGCGCGGGACAAGGGATTGGCCAAAAACGTAGAAGGCATTGACCTGATTGTCGGCGGCCACACGCATACGAAGCTGGATACTCCGGACGTAGTCATCGATGAAGTTCATCAGACGCCTACACTGGTTGTTCAAGCGAACGAGTGGGGGAAATTCCTCGGTCGCGTCGACCTGGTATTCGATAGTCAAGGCAACGTATTGACGGGCCCGGGGCAAACGGGGGGCGGTTTGATTACCGTTGACAGTAAAGTAGAAGAAGATTCCATAGTCAAGGAAATGCTGGCCCCATACAATGCGGAGCTGGAGGAATTGAAGAAGCAGGTTGTGGGGGTCGCGGCTGCCGTTCTGGACGGGGAACGCGCTCAGGCTCGGTCGAAGGAAACGAACCTCGGCAACCTGATTGCTGACGGAATGTTGGCCAAGGCGAAAGCGTTGAAGGATGCGGATATCGCTCTGATGAACGGCGGAGGAATCCGCGCTTCGATCGATCAAGGGGATATTACGATGGGCGAGCTGCGGACGGTCATGCCGTTCGGTAATACGCTGTATGTGCTGGATGTGACCGGGCAACAGCTCAAAGACGGCCTGGAGAACGGGATCAGCGGCGCCAAGTCGGCCGATCTTCCGGGGAAATTCCCGCAAATCGCAGGCATGAAGTTTAAGTGGGATCCGGCTCAGCCTGCCGGGGCGAAGGTGTTCGATGTACAAATCAAACAGGGACAGGGATTCGTGCCGCTGGATTTGAAAGCAACCTACCGGCTGGCTACCAACAGTTTTGTAGCTAACGGGGGTGACGGATATACTTCCTTTGCACAGGCGATCGAGCAAGGTGCTTATCATGAGGATCTCGGGTACCCCGACTACGAAATATTTATGGAATATGTGGCAGCACTGGGCGGTACGGTCACGCCGAAAGTGGAAGGCAGGATCATCGAGCAGGCAAAGCCTGGAGAGGTCGGCGGGAACCCGGGCGGCTCCTCGCCAGGCAGTGGCAGCGGTACAGGCTCTGTGACATCCCCGGGAGCGGCGTCGCCGTCGGCGGGCCAGGAGCCATCCGGTTCCCAGGAGTCCGTGAGTGCGGCTGAGCTTGCCGGAGATTCGCTGAAACGTTCGGAGACGGTAAATGCGGCCGGACAAAGCATCACGCGGGTGAGCGTGATGTCGACGGAGATATTACAGTCTGCTCTTGATGCAGCTTCTTCAAATCCGCAGGGCGAGCTATTGATTTCACTTCCGGAGTTGAAGGGCGGAGTGGAACTCCAACTCCCGCTTCAAACCTTGGCGGCCGGAATCAAAAAGGGCAGCCAGGTCGCGCTCGTGATCGAGACTGCTCTGGGGACTTATCGTCTTCCGCTGGGGACGCTTGGACAAAGCTTGAACCGGGGAGGAAACCTGTCCATTTCGATCGTTCCGGTAACGGCCTCCTTACAGAAAGAGTTGAATCTTAAAACGGCAGCTTTGGGAGGTTCCGTGATAGATGCTTCGGCCGTTGACTTCCGCGTATCCGTCGGTTCGGACGGACAGGAGCAGCAAGTTGTTGATTTAAACATGAATTATATCAGCCGCGTCGTTTTCCTTGAGGGGGCGGGCGCTAATGTCATCGCGGTGAGATACGACGAGCGTGACGGGAAGCTGTATCCCGCACCGGCCGTAAGCAGAAGCGAGAACGGAAAGGCGCGTTTGGAAATAAAATCTCCGGAAAATGGAGTCTTTATGGTCATCGGGTTCCGGAAACAATTTAATGACGCCAACGGACATTGGGCGGAACGCGAAATTGAAGCTATGGCTTCGAAGCTCATTGTCCAAGGGATTAATGACAGTCATTTTGCGCCTGGACGGGAGATTACGAGAGCTGAGTTCACGGCCCTGCTCGTAAGAAGCTTGGGACTTTCGCCCAAGGCTTCCGGCAGAGGATTCGGTGATGTTGCGGCAGGCGGCCCTCTATCCGGAGAAATCGGCGCTGCGGTCGCCTCCGGCTTGGTGAACGGTAAAGGAACGAACGTATTCATGCCGGACGACCGTATCACCCGGGCCGAGATGGCGGTTATGGTTTCGCGGGCTATCCGGCTCCTTGAAACCGGCCGCACGGAAGCAGCAAACGAGCTGAATGCGTCACAAGCGTTGGCCCGTTATTCCGATAGTGCAGCCATCCCCGACTGGGCGGTTTCCAGTGCCGGATTGCTTACGCAACGCAGCATCGTGCAAGGGGATGCGGACGGGGAATTCACTCCTTCAGGATTTACAACCCGCGCCGAGGCCACGGTCATCCTGCTAAGAATGATGCAAGCTTTGGAGTTGGCGGATTAGGAACTCCGCGTATCAAAGAATTAGAGTAGTCATTAAGTTATAAGAAAAAGCGCGAGCGTATGGGTGGTGACTTAACCCATACAACTCGCGCTATTTGATTTCTATTTGCTGCTGAAAATTTTATTTCACAAAATGGGAGACCACGAAGACGGCGGGGGAGTTCCAGTAAATCGTCACCTCATTGCCGGCATAGCTAAGCTCGTCGTCGATAAAGCATTCGGCGGGCGCTTTGCCTTGCAGGTGCTCCATCATGCAGTCATCGTTCAGCCCGCGGTTCGGACCGCCGGCTACGAGGCCAGGCACAGGGTCGGCCACGCTGTCGCCGACAGAAGGACGATGGTGCGGATGCATGACCGGGCGATCGCCATAACCGGTCACATAGCTGATATCAAGCGGATTGCGGCCCATCAAATAATGAATATGGTCCAGCGCCATAGCTTCATACTTATCGTTGCCGCTAAGATGGTAGGCGATCAGCAGCAGCATGGCTCTATTCATAACGACCATATTGCTGCCCCAGATATAATCCGCCGAGGTCAGCGAAATGCCGTATCCATCAGCGGTGCAGATCGCCGCCAGCTTGTCGGCTTCCTCCAGCAGTCCGTCTTTAAGCCAGTTAAGCAAAGCGTTATCACCCTTAGCGGAATCCTGGAGCAGATAAGCGAAGGTTCCATAACCGCCCATATCGGCCCAACCCAATTCATATTTCGGGAACTGCTGCGCAGCCAGCGCTTTGAAATGCGTATGATAGGTTTCGTCGCCGGTCGTCCGGAACAATTCGGCAGCCGCCCAGTAACGCTCATCCAGATCCTGTTCATCCCCGTATTCCCCAGTACCGATATCCTGCGGGTTTTTAAAGCCCGGAACTTCAGGATGATCCAGCAACCACTGCCAAGCCCGCTTCGCGGCTTCCAGACAGCGGTCCGCAAAGACTTCGTCAAACGGGCGATAAACCCGCGAAGCCATCGCCATGACGCCGGCCAAGCACCCGGTAGCCGTTGCTGAAACAGGGAGGAAATACAAATCCGCCAGATCGTCTTCCGGCATGACATTCAAAGCCGGAAATTGCTTGGTCGTCAATTTGTGAAACGCGCCGCCGGTACGGTCATCCTGCATTTTGAACAGCCATTCCAGTTCATAACGGCATTCATGCAGCACATCCGGCGTGATGCCGTCCGTTTCCGGAATCGGAAGCGGGGACCGGAACGCCTGTGGGTTTAGTTCGAAGGCAAGCAGCAGGTCAGCAACCGCTTTGGCGCCAGGGCCGGTGTATTGGCCGTAGTCTCCGGCGTCATGCCAGCCCCCCGTGCTGTTCAGCTTCACTTCGGAATCATCGTATACGGTTCCGTCCGCCAGATGGCACGCTGCATGACTCCAGGGTCCGGCATATTCTTCACTCAAATCGCATCCGCAGCGGAAAAGATAAAAAGCTTTTAAAAGACCCTGATGGAGCTCCTTATACGGGTTATCCGCAATGACAAACGGAGCGGAAATCTCATCGCCCAGACTGACATAATAGCTGCCGGGTTCTGCAAGCGCCGAGAAGTCGCCTGAGCAAACCGCCGTTCCCGCGGCCTCGTCAGGTTGCAAGGGTCCGGTTTCTCCCTGAAAAACCGGCTTGCCGGTAACCGAATGGATAACTTCGAATGTTCCTGATTTGCCTGCGCTGATGACGGATTTTTTGGCATTTAACGGGTATCCGATCTGGTCGACGGTTAAACAGCGTTGTTTTGCTTGAGTCATTGGGAATCCCTCTTTTCCTGGTATAAAGTGTATTATCCGCTCTTCGGAAAACGTTTTCCGAGATATGTTCCATTATATCAAAAAAACAAAAACTTTATAGTGATAAATTGATGAATGCTATCAATAAAACATCTATTACAGGGCGAGAAATGAATTCTTCCGCTGATGTCGGCACTTATGCTACCATATAACTAATATTTGAAATGATGGAGCTACCTTGTAAATGAACTCACCGATTAGCATCTTTATTGTTTTGGCGGCATTGTCAGGTGTACTGAGTGTACTGCTTGCCATTTATGCGTTTGTGAACCGGAACAAGTATTCCGGAATCAACCTGTTTTTCTGGATCACCGGGCTGTCGGCCATTTATGCGTTCGGGTTTGCCTTCGAATTGACAGGGAACACATTGAAGGAAATTATGTTCTGGGCGAATGTGGAGTATGTAGGGATGCCCTTTATCGCTCCGCTTAGTTTGATACTGGTCATGTACTATGTGGGGCTGGAGAAGTTTATAACTGGCCGTAAGCTTGTTCTGATGCTGATCATTCCGGCCATTACGCTGGTGATGATTACGACGAACGAGTGGCATCATCTGTTTTACCGAGACATTTATTTGAATCCCAATGCCCCCAGACCCATGATGGATATCGTGATGGGGGAGTGGTATGTCGTCCACGGAAGCTATACTGTCGGCTGTCTGCTGGTGGGTACTTTCCTGCTGCTGCGTTATTGGAACCGGAGAAAAAACGTGCTGAGACGCCAAATAGCGGCTCTGTTAATCGGATTCGTTTTGCCGGGATTTGCTTCTTTTCTGTATTTGATGAAGCTGACTCCCTACGAGATGGACCTTGTACCGATCATCATGTGCGTGACTTCCTTCTTTTATATATGGGCTATCCGAACCTCCGGCTTGATGATCGTTGCGCCCGTGGCCAGAGAATATATTTTTGACAGTATGCGCGACGGTGTTCTGGTCGTCGATCCGGCCGGCCTGCTGGCGGACTTCAATCCGGCAGCGGCGATGATGATTCCCGGACTCAGTTCCGCGAATATCGGCAAGCCCGTTAGCGAACTCCGTTTGTCCGAAAACTTTGATGAGCCTGTCTTCGATTTTCATTCCGATCACAATGTGACTGACGAAAAAGAATTCAGCTGGAGCATCGGGCAGGAAACCTGTTATTATCATATTCACTCTTCTCCGGTCATTAACCGCAGAGGACGGTTCGTGGGGAAGACGATAACGGTGATGGATGTTACCGAGCGCGCCCGCATGGAGGAGAAATTGACGATGCTGGCCTCTTACGACGGGCTGACGGGGATTTTCAACCGGACCTTCTTTATGGAAACGGCGCGCGTTATACTTGCGGAGGCCGAAAATGCTAAGGAATCTTTTTCGCTGATCGTTTTCGATATCGACTTTTTCAAACATATTAACGACCGGTTTGGGCACGGAGTGGGGGATCAGGCGCTTCGTCATATCGCGGCCCTCGGTGAACGGTACCTTATGGCCGGCGGCCTCCTCGGCAGATACGGAGGAGAGGAATTTGTCATTGGCCTCCCGGGGATTGATCTCCCTGAAGCGGCAGCAGCTGCTGAGAAATTACGCCGGGAAATCGAGAACACCCCGCTGAACTCGGCGGAAGGGCCGATCAGGATTACAGCCAGTTTCGGAGTCGCTGAATTCGGGTTGTCCGGACAGTCGCTGGAGGAGCTCTTTATGGAGGCGGACAGGGCGTTATACCGTTCCAAAGAGAACGGGAGAAACCGGGTGAGCACGGCGAAGGATGATTTGGTGCTCCAACGATAAAAGGGGGATTCTATGAAGGAATCAGCATCCGTTTTTTCTTCCGGGCAAGCGCCGGAATTTATATTCTTTTCCCCGTCCCATCTTATCTGGATCGGTCTGCTGATTGTGATGATTCTGGGACTTTATGCGGCCAGAAAAAGAATTCGATCCCGGAGAGCCTTGCGCCTTGGGGTGAGATTCGGATTACTGGGCTTCCTCCTGATTTCCGAGGCCACTTTAAATGTATGGTATTGGACGCAAGGAGCCTGGAATGTTCGTCATACCCTTCCGCTTGAGCTGTGCAGTATAACGCTGCTGCTGTCGATCATTATGCTATGGAGCCGAAGCAGATGGCTGTATGAAGTCCTCTTTTTTGCCGGCATCGGCGGGGCGCTTCAGGCTATACTCACGCCGAATCTGGGTTACGGGTATCCGCATTTCCGGTTCTTTCAGTTTTTCATAGCTCATTCGCTGATCATTCTAGCTCCGTTATATATGACCTGGATCGAACAATACAGGCCTACCTGGAAATCAATCGGGAAAACGATGCTGTTCTTGAACGGCTTGGCTCTGATCATTGGGCTTCTGAATTATGTCATCGGAGCAAATTATATGTTTCTGCTGCGTAAGCCGGATACGCCTTCCATCCTGGATATGCTTGGACCGTATCCTTACTATTTGCTGGCCGAGGAAGGGATTGCGCTGCTTATATTTATTGTAATGTACGGTGTTTTCTTTGCCCTCACGGATAGAATAAAAGGCCGGAGCCAGGAGGCGGCAAAGTTATGAATAATGAGCTGAGCGAAGTGTCGGATCATCTCGATTTCGGCTTGTCCATCGTCTTTATCGGATTCAATCCTAGCATCCGGTCCGGGGAAGCCGGGCATCATTATGCTAATCCGCGCAACAACTTCTGGCGCATTTTGCATCAATCCGGGCTTACCCCGCGTTTGTACGATGCCTCTGAAGACCAGGATCTACTCAAACTGGGTTACGGATTTACGAACATCGTTGCGCGTCCTACCCGCGGCGCGGAAGATATAACGCGCGAAGAATATAAACAGGGTCGGCTTATACTGCGGGACAAGCTAAGAGAGTATCGGCCGCGAATCGCCTGTTTTGTCGGCAAGGGCGTTTATACCGAATACAGCGGCCGACCCCGGGCGGATTGGGGGTTCCAGAGCGAATCTATCGTGGATGGGGTTATCGATTTCGTCGCCCCGTCTTCCAGCGGCCTGGTGCGGATGAAAATGGAGGAAATCATCGGAATCTATCGCGAGCTAGCCCTATTTGTGACAGATTAAGATCAGTTTCTGGAAAACTTTCATTTCTCTCGACTCTTCTTTGGTAGTATGGTATCATGAGAATCTGATAACGTATTAACGAACTAAAGCGTATAGAGCTTTTGTCAACCAGATGGGGGAGAAATTCAGATGAAGAAAAGTGCAATTCTGATAGTGGTATTGGGTATGATGTTAATGGCTCTGGCCGGTTGCTCCGGCTCAGGCAAGGACGATAATAAGCTTGTGATCGGAATCGACGACAAGTTCGCTCCGATGGGCTTCCGGGACAGCGATAATGAGCTTGTCGGATTCGATATCGACTATGCGAAGGCAGCTGCAGAGAAAATGGGAATGGAAGCGACTTTCCAGCCGATCGACTGGTCGGCCAAGGAATCCGAGCTGAACAGCGGACGAATTGACTTGATTTGGAATGGCTACACAATTACCGATGAGCGCAAAGGGAAAGTTCTGTTTACTAAGCCATATTTGAAAAACAGCCAGGTGGTTGTGACTTTGGCGGATTCACCAATATCCGCAATCAGCGAACTGGCTGGTAAGGTCGTTGGCCTTCAATCGCTTTCCTCAGCGGCGGATGCTCTGGATTCGAACCCGATTAAATCCGAGGTCAAGGAAGTATCCGCGTTTCCGGACAATGTGCTCGCTTTGAGTGATTTGAAGACGAAACGTCTGGATGCGGTCGTGATAGATGAAGTAGTGGCCCGCTATTATATGTCCAAAGAAGAAGGAATCTTCAAATTGCTTGATGAATCGCTTGCTCCCGAGGAGTACGGCATCGGCGTGAAGAAGGGCAATGATGAGCTGCTGGACAAGCTGCAAAAGGCATTGGATGAGCTGAGCCAGGACGGGACAGCTGCACAAATCTCCGAGAAATGGTTCGGGGAAGACAAGGTGCTGAACTAGATTCCATTTCAGTGACACTAAGAAAAACCGGATTGAACTCTAAATCCGGTTTTTAGTTTTCATATGAGGAGAGTTACTTATGAGTCTGGATTATTTATGGGATATTACGGGGCCGATGCTGGAAGGTGCGAGAACGACGATTCTGCTGTTCTTTTTGGCGATTTTAACCTCCATTCCGCTCGGTTTTGTCTTTACGTTAATGGTCAAGAGCCGCGTAAAACCGCTGGCCTGGATCGCCAATGTTTATATTTATGTCATGCGCGGAACGCCTTTGCTGCTGCAGATGCTATTTTTCTGTTTTGGACTGCCGGTCATTCCGGTGATCGGGGAATATCTGGTTATGGACCGTTTTGCCGCCGCCTGTCTGGCGTTTACTTTAAACTACGCCGCCTATTTTGCTGAAATATTCCGGGGCGGACTTCTGGCGATAGACAAGGGCCAGTACGAAGCGGCACAAGTGCTTGGACTGGGGCGTTGGCATACGATGACCCGGATTATTCTTCCGCAAATGTTCCGGATCGCGCTTCCGGCGGTATCGAACGAAGCAATTACCTTGGTGAAGGATACGGCGCTTTTATATGCGGTCGCGGTTCCCGAACTATTGCATTTTGCTCAAACTGCTGTCAACCGTGATTTTACGATTATGCCGTTTGTCGTTGCCGGTGTTATTTATTTAGCGATGACGTTGGTGCTGACGTTCTTCTTTAAGATGCTGGAGCGGAAATTTAAATTTGATTAAAGGAAGACTTGCGATGACGAACAATGCCATTATTGAAGTAACCAATATGCGAAAATCTTTTGGAAAGCTGGAAGTGTTGAAGGACGTGTCCTTTCGCATAGCTCCGAGCGAGGTGGTAGCGGTGATCGGTCCTTCGGGCTCCGGGAAAAGCACGATGCTTCGCAGTCTTGCACACCTGGAAGAGGTGAATGGAGGAAGCATCCGGATCGGAAATGAAGAACTCGTTCATAACGGTGTTTATCCTTCCGGGGGAAAGATCAAGGAAATTACATCCCGGATGGGGATGGTGTTCCAGCACTTTAATTTGTTCCCCCATTTGACGGTAAGAGCCAATCTGGAATTGGCTCCGAAGCTGATGAAGAAATATTCGGCCGAGGAAATCCGGAGCAAGGCTTCGAGCCTGCTGGAAAAAGTGGGATTGCAAGATAAGGGGGATGTCTACCCATCCAATTTGTCCGGAGGCCAGAAGCAGCGTGTAGCGATTGCCCGGGCGCTTATGATGAGCCCGGAAATTATGCTCTTTGACGAGCCGACCTCGGCGCTCGATCCGGAGTTGACCGGCGAGGTTCTGCAGGTCATGCGCCAATTGGCAGATGAGCAGATGACCATGATCGTCGTGACCCATGAAATGAGCTTTGCCCGTGAGGTGGCCGACCGGGTCATGTTCATGGCGGACGGCGAATTCATCGAATCGGGAACGCCGGAGCAGTTGTTTGGAAGTCCGCAGCATGAGCGGACCAAAGCGTTTTTAAACCGGGTGCTGTAGTCGCAGCCCCGGTTTTTTTGTACAATAGTTCGAGGAGATGAAAGATTAGGATGAGGAGTGGCAGTATGAAACAGAAAGAAATGCAGGACATGCCGGTTCAAGATCTGGCCTTGATGAAGGAGTATGGCTCTGCAACAGTCGTATCGACGGCTTCCAACTTTATTATGGATCGCGAAGAGGCGTTTACGCATACATACCGGACATATGTCCGGCTTCGGGAGCAGGGGAAACTGGAGCTTCGGTTCTGGTTCAGTAATGCAGTGGATTCCACCTGGGACCAGGGGGGCGTTGCCAAGGGAGGACAACCCGGCGGCAACTGGCTGATCGAGGCTGCGTTCGTAGCCGACGGAGGGACCGGAAGAAACGGCGAAGTTTCCGGTCAATCGCAGGTCCCCGTTACTTTTGGCGGCAGCCTGACCCGGCTGGTCCGACCGGGAGAGACGTTTTGGAGCGATTCCGTTGAGATTGAATTGCCGCAAGGCCATGACTTGGCCTTCAGTTGGACTATCGCTTCCGGCTCCGGCCGATCGGTCCCTTACAATACCGAGCAGATGCTGGTAACCGCTTATAATACCCCCGGCAAACATGCGGACGAACCGGAAGGGGATTTATTTGCGCTTTCCGAGAATTTGCTGGTGATGCCTGCTTGGATCGGATATAAGAAACAAAGTCACCTGCGGATGGTTTTCTTTGGAGATTCGATTACCCAGGGCGTGAGAACCGCAAAGGACGGTTACGATTATTGGGTGGCTCGGATTGCCGATGGGCTTGGCGCGGATTATAACGTCTGGAATATCGGTTCGGGATGGGCGCGGGCCTATGACGCCGCAGCGGATGGCCCTTGGCTGCATAAAGCCAAACAGGGGGATCAGGTTTTGATTGCGCTGGGTGTCAACGATATCGATATCGGCGAGCGAAGCGCGGAGGAACTGCTGCAGGACCTGACAAACATCGTATCGACCCTAAAAGCAAACAACAGCGAGGTCGACATCATACTGTTTACGGTGCCTCCGTTTAATTTCAGCGGGAACCGAGAGCATATATGGCGGAAGGTGAATGAAGTGCTGAGAACTGCGCCTCCTGCCGGAGTGAGCCGGGTGTTCGATATTGCGGCCGTACTGTCTCAGCCGGCACCGCATGAACACCAGGTCCGGCCGGAATTTATGAGCCCGGGGAATGATCCTCATCCAAACGGTCTGGCGGGCAAAGCGGTGGCGGAAGCTTTCTTGCAATGGTATGAGCGTAAGGAACTCCGGTAAACAGCAGGGCAGGACAAGGTTAAGCCATGGATATTCGGTACATCTTGTGGGCATGTCGAAAAAGGCCTGCTCACCGGATGAACGGAATAAGGAGTAGACCGGATGTGCGAAGAAACTCTGAATATTTGTGGGTGCCTCCGGTAATCTTGTGCGGAGTACCAGGGTATGAAGCTTCTTCTGAAGCTTTTTCTGTAATTTCTTCTATAGTTTCTTCTGTAGTATCTTCTGGAGCTTCTTCCGGAGCTTCTTCCGGAGCCTTTTCGGGGTCCTGCTTTTTGGAATCTCTTTGGAGTCCTCCTTTTCCAGGCTAACGAACCTGAGGAAGCTTATTTTCACGAAATCAGCATGTGTTGGAACCTAACGAACTCCAGTAACGTTATTTGGGCGCTAAGAGGTGAATTTTCGCCTTTTTGCTGTAAATAACGTGTCTGGAGTTCGTTACATTTTGAAGAGGCTACTTTTAGGCCCAATAAGAGTTACTAGGTTCGTTAGCCATCCCGCACCGCTGTCCAACACCATCACGGGCCACAACTCCACCGTCCACACCACTATGGGCAACAGCACCACCGTTTAAACTCTAATCCAGCACCCTCACCCACTACCCTCATCTAGCACCATCATCCAGCTCCATCGCCAAACTCCCGCCGTTACCACGTCCACACAATATCATCAATTAAAAAACAAATTTCCAACTAGTGTTACTCCCACCACACGCCCCGCAGCATGCAATGCATCTCCACACTGACCTGCTTAATGAGAATTGGTTACTATAACCGACGAACCGCACCAAGCACCTATATTGATCGCACTCATTTGCTCCGGTACTCCCGCGGCGATTCACCTTCCTGCTTCTTGAATACTTTGCTGAAGTATTTCACGTCATTGAATCCGACCATCTCGGAAATTTGTTGGAGTTTCAGATCCGGGTTCAGCATCAGCTTTTTGGCTTTGTCGATCCGGTATTTAGTAAGATAATCCGAGAAGTTGATCCCGAATTCTTGCTTGAATTTGCGGGAAACGTATTCGCGGCTGACATAGAAATGACTGGCGATCTCCTGGAGAGACAGCTCGTTACGGTAATGCTGTTCGATATAGGTAATAATTTCGCCGGTCATCCGGTTCTCCCTGGAATGGCGAGCCGAGATTTCTCCGGCAAGGCGGGTCATAAAAGCCCTGGACCAATCGCGCCACGCGGAGGGAGAGAAGGTATAGCTGCTCGTCAGGGGAGGGGTCAGGCTCGATTCGTCGTGTTCGGATTCGGACACCAGGTTATCGGCTTCTTTACCCAGCGCTTCCCGCAGCAGTCTGACTCGAAAAGACAGGATGTCGCTTTCCCAAGCATCAAGCAGCTCGGATGATACGTAGCCCGAACGGCATAATTCGTCGATCCACTGTTGGGCGGCTGAAGAGATTTGGCCAGCGTCTCCGCTCAGAACCGCAGTTTTCCACTCCTCCTGCACACTTTCAAAGGATAATGACGCAGCGCCTTCGATCGTATCCTGCTGAGCAGACTTAAGTAGATGGACATATTGATCCGGCTGCAGCAGATTCCTCCGGCGGATCGCAGTTTCCGCTTCGTCATACTGATGGGGAAGACTTTGCGGAAGTTCTCCCGCCATCCCCATACCGACATGAACTCTACGTTGCAGGGTATGGAACAGCCCGTCATTAATCCTTGCTATCAATTCCGGCGCGCGATCCGACGGACCCCATGTCAAAATTACGATTTCCATCGGCGCTCCCCAATACTTGAACGCAATCCCGTGCCGCCCCGGGAGTAGAAACTCATTGCAAATATTAATGAGCGAAAAATGCAGCAATTCGCTATCATACCCGAACCGTCGCAGTAAGGCCGTGTCCCCGGAATCGATCGGGATCAGCAGCAGCCGGCCCTTGTCCGCCTCTTCGGGAATCACGCCCTCCATCCGGAGCCGTCTCATTGCGGACTCCGAGGAGCCCGGATCGTCGATGAGCGAGAAGAGAAGCTTCTCACTGTACACCGGCCTGAATTCGTTTAACTGGATGCTCTTCTGCTGATGTTCCCGGCGTTCCTGTTCTTCTTGCCGCCACTGGCCGACAGCTTTGCCAACGGCAGCATTAATCGCCTCGGGATCGATCGGCTTCAAAATATAATCAATGCCCCCGTGCCTTACCGTGCTTCGGACAAATTCAAAATCGTCATGTCCGCTGATCACGATGAATTTGAGGCTCGGCGCATGCTCGCTCACCCAAACCATAAGCTCCATCCCGTGACCGGATTTCATCATCATATCCATAATAACGAGTGCCGGCTTGAATTCCTTAATCATCGCGATGGCTTCGGTGCCGCCGCCGGCTTCCGCGATTTCCTCAATTCCGTGACTTTGCCAATCAACCAGCAGGCGTACCGCCTTCCTCACTCTCGCTTCATCGTCAACGATCAGTGCTCTCATGATTTCTTCACTCTCCGCTTTCATCTTGGACCTTGAATTTCAAGGTAATCCGGACTCCGTCCGGTTTTAAATTAGCTACGATCAACTCGGCATTCTCTCCGTAAACCAAGCGCAGCCGGGTCAGGACATTGATCAGACCGATGGAGGACGTCTTTCCATCCGGCTCATCCTCTCCGGGCTTGACCTGTTCCGCCCCCGATAGGGCAAGGCCGCTCTGCAGCCGGCGAAGCTTGTCATCCGGAATCAAAGCCCCGTTATTTTGAACAATAATCGCCATGTTTCCTTCCGTATCCTTCGTGGCGGTCAGTGAGATCCAGCCCCCGGATTCCGAAAGGTCGATGCCGTGCTTGAAGTAGTTTTCCATAATAGGTTGTAAGATCATTTTCGGCATCGGCACCTGCAGAAGTGAATCCTCGATTTCATAATGAAACGCAAACCGGTTCTCAAACCGTTCTTTTTGCAGTTCTATATAAGCCTTGGCATGCTCAAGCTCGTCCTTTAGGGTCACGGTTCGTTCATCATTGTTCATACTGTAACGCATCATCTTCCCGAGGGAAGAAATCAGGGTATATATTTGCGGTACCTTCAGTTCCAATGCCAAAGTACCGATGATCTGCAGCGTGTTATTCAGAAAATGAGGGTTAATTTGCGCCTGCAGTGCCCGAAGCTGGTTGTCCTTGCTGCTAAGCTCCAGTTTGTACTCCCTCAGGATCAAGTTGTTTAACGTGTCCATCATATCGCGGAACCGCTCCGTCAAAACACCGACTTCATCATTTCCCGCAGGAGCTACGTCAACCTGAAGGTTTCCGATTTTCACCTGATTCATATAAGTCGAAAGACGCTTGATCGGAGAAGTGATCCGGATCGAAATCAGGACGATGGCCGTGATGATGACAAGCAAAGCAACTCCGAATAAAACGGCGTTGATCTTAGCGGCCTGATTCGCTTCGCCGAGCAGGTTCGATACAGGAATTTGCTTGACCAGTGTCCAGTCCGCCCCCGTGCTTTGAATGCGCTGATATATAAATACGGCCCCGTTCATTTCAAAAGAGCCCTGATCCCCTGTAAAACCGGCAGCCGGTTTGCCGTACCAATCGTCTTGGAGCGGCTTCCCAAGCAGCGTCTCGTCCTCGGTATACACTAAATTGCCCTCGGCATCAATAATGTACAGATTCTCTTTACTCTTGTCATAGAGCTGGTTGATGATGCCGAAGAGAGCCGACAGCTTCACGTCGATAGATAAATACCCGATGGCTTGATTGGTCGGGATCTTTTCAATCCGCCGGTGCAGGGTAAAGACCTGCTCCTTGGTCGCCTGGGGAAAAGGAGACAGAAGACCGTAATGATGACTTGGGTGCGTAGTCTGGATTTGCAGCAGCTCTTTTTCGGGCAATGCGGAGGCGGGGTAAGGGGCGGGATCCTGCCAACGCTTCGGAGTTTCCTGGGTGATCATCGTGGCTTTGTTGTCCTTGATGCCATATAGATAAACCTGATAAGCGCCAGGTATCGCTTTGTACATATAATTGAGCGACGAATAGATGCTGATATTGGCGGAAATATCGTCATAACCGGCGTCGAGCTGTCTGTAAAACTCGGCATCCGAATACACGCTGAGGGATACCCGGTTGATCTCCTGCAGCATACTGTCGATATTGCGATAGCCTTGATAGAGAAGGTTCGTATTTTCTTCTACCGCCCGCGTTCTAAGCGAAGCTGTTGTATGAGAATAGCTGATGATCATAGCAGCTACGATACATATGACAATCGGCAATAACATAAAAACAATCATTTTGGTGCGAATGCTGTTCCATTTCATTTAATCCACTTCCGATCAATATTTTACACCTTAGTGATCACCTCTGTCGGTGTAAGGGGAATCAAAATAATTACATAATAGCATTATAAGACACATAACGACAAAGAGAGACATTGAAAGGGGGGCCAATATGCGTAGCAGAAAGTTATCGCATTATGGACAGCAATTCTTTTTCGTCGGCCCGGCCGTACTATTCTTCACTCTGGTCATGATTATTCCATTTTTAATGGGGATGTATTATTCCTTTACGGATTGGAATGGCGTATCGGGCGAGGTTACTTGGGTCGGCTTCGATAATTTCGCAAAAATATTTTCCGGTGACCCGGATTTCTGGAAGTCCTTCTGGTTTACGGTTCGCTTCACGGTTTTGGGTGTTGTGCTTACCAACCTGGTCGGATTCTTCCTGGCTTATTTCCTTACCAAGCCTTTGAAATCACGGAACGTACTGCGTACCGTGTTTTTTATGCCTAACATCATCGGTGGCTTGCTGCTCGGATTTATTTGGCAGTTTATCTTTATTAAAGGCTTCTCAACCTTGGGCGATATGACGGGCTGGTCCTTCTTCCAGCTTCCTTGGCTCGGCGATGCTACCACCGGTTTCTGGGCGATCGTCATGGTATTCGTATGGCAATACTCCGGTTATTTGATGGTTATTTATATCGCTTCGCTCAGCAATGTTTCCAAGGAAGTGCTGGAAGCCGCTGAAATCGACGGGGCCAGTCATTTCCAAGTGCTGCGCAGCATCATCGCTCCTCTTATTATGCCGGCGGTAACCGTCAGCTTGTTCCTGGCGATTTCCTGGTCCTTTAAAATGTTCGACCTCAACCTGTCCCTGACCAAGGGTGGTCCGTTTAAATCGACGGAATCGGTTGCTCTGAACATCTACAATGAAGCTTTCTTGAATAACCGGTATGGTCTCGGTACGGCGAAAGCATTGCTGTTCTTCGTTATCGTAGCGATCATTTCCCTGATTCAAGTTCGCATCACGAAGAGCAAGGAGGTTGAAGCCTGATGGAGACTAGATCGCGCGGAAGAAATTTCGTCATTGAGATTATCATGGCTTTGGTGGCGCTTGTGTTCCTGGCCCCGTTCTATTTCCTGTTTGCGAACTCGGTCAAATCGTTCGGTGAAATTTTGTCCAACGCGGCCTCCTGGCCGTCTAAATTCAACTGGGACAACTATTCGAAAGCATGGGAGCTGGCCCGCTTTTCAGAAGCTTTCCGCAACTCGGCGCTGATCACCATAGTCAGTGTGATTCTGATAACGCTGTTCAGTGCCATGGCCGCTTACAAAATGGTTCGCTCTAACACTAAATTCAATCGCATCTTGCTGATGCTGTTTGTTATGTCCATGGTCGTACCTTTTCAAACGATCATGATTCCGGTACTTAAAGTGGTAAACACACTTGGAGTCAACAACAGCATTTGGGGATTGCTCCTGACGAACCTGGGACTCAGTCTACCGCTGGCGGTGTTCCTCTTCCACGGATTTGTCAAATCCGTTCCTTTGGAAATTGAAGAGGCTGCGACCGTCGACGGCTGCAACCCGATTACGGTATTCTTCCGGATCGTGCTGCCGCTGCTCAAGCCGATGATGATGACCATTATCGTGCTCAACGCGCTGGCAATTTGGAATGACTATTTGCTACCGTCGTTGATATTGCAAAATCCTTCGCTGCGGACGATTCCGCTGGCGACCTATTCTTTCTTCGGACAGTACACGAAGCAGTGGGACATGGCGCTTCCGGCGCTGGCCATCGGCATTCTGCCGATCGTCATCTTCTACCTGCTGCTGCAGCGTTACATTGTTGAGGGAATTGCGGCAGGCTCGGTAAAAGGTTAATATCGGACAAGCCTGGCGTTCCAAATATAAAGAGGTTGGGAATCAAAAACTTCAAGAAAAATGACTAGGGGGAAATGAAGTTATGAACAAGAAACGTTCTATGGTTATCCTGTCCGTATTGCTCGTGATGAGCATGCTGCTCGCAGCTTGCGGCGGGAAGAACAACGCCAATAATGCTGCAAACGGTAATTCCGGCAACTCCGGTAAGAGCGGAGCAGTCAAGACGGTTAAAGTGTTCCAATTTAAAACAGAAATCGTTGAAGGCCTGAATGAATTGAAGGTCGAATTCGAAAAAGAATATCCGAACATCAAGCTGGACATTCAAACCGTTGGCGGCGGTGCGGACTACGCAGCAGCGCTGAAGACGAAATTCGCTTCCGGCGACGCGCCTGACATTTTCTCTAACGGTGGTTTTGCCGAGCTGGATATGTGGCAAGATAAGATTGAAGACTTGTCCGACCAAGCATGGGTTAAAGACCTCGTGCCTTTGGCAGCCGAGCCTATGACAAAAGACGGTAAAGTATACGGCATGCCGATGAACCTGGAAGGGATCGGTTATGTATACAACAAAGATCTGTTTGCCAAAGCCGGCATTACAGAAACTCCCAAAACAATTACCGAACTGGAAGAAGCGGCCAAGAAGCTTCAAGCTGCCGGAATTACGCCTTTCGGTAACGCTTATCAAGAATGGTGGCTGCTTGGTAACCAAGGGATCAGTACCGCGTTTGCGAGACAGGACAACGTTGATGAATTCATCAAAGGTCTGAACGAGGGAACCCAAACGATCGTAGGCAACCAGCAGTTTAAAGACTGGAGTAATTTGCTTAACCTTACAGTGAAATATGGTCAAAAGAACCCGTTGACCACGGATGCCAACACTCACCTTGCCTTGTTCGCCAACAGCGAAATCGGTATGATGCAGGAAGGCAACTGGGCGCAAACTTTGATCGACAATATTACTCCGGGCATGAACATCGGGATGTTCCCAATGCCGATTGACGACAATGCCGAGAAGAACGACAAGTTGACTGTAGGGATTCCTGCAAACCTGGTAGTAAACAAAGATTCCGCTTCTAAAGAAGAAGCAAAAATCTTCTTGAACTGGCTCGTAACTTCCGATATGGGTAAAGAGTATATCGTTAAAAAATGGAAGTTCATCCCTGCTTTGACGACGATTCCTGCATCAGCCGAAGATATCGGCATGCTGGGTGCGGACGTGAAGAAATATGTAGACGAGAATAAAGTTTACGGTCTGCAATCTTCGAAATTCCCGGATGGGGTAACTCAAGAATTCGCCAGCGCCATTCAGGAGCTCATCGCGGGCAAAACCGATGTAAACGGCTGGATGACCAACATGCAGGCGGCATGGGATAAGTTGAAGAAGTAATTAACTGAATAATCAATCTACTTGTGTCAGGCAGACTGCTTCCGCGCGCTCTCGTTATAGAGGGCAGACGGGAGCAGTTTTGCCGTTTTTTGCAATAGGCGTTTCGGATAAGGAGGAGAGGTAATGGATAAGAAGCGAAAATTCGCCAGTGGAGTAAAAATGGGAGTGGATTATTATCCCGAACATTGGGACAGCGAGCTCTGGGAACAAGATATTCAATTAATGAAAATAACGGGGATTCGAGTCGTCCGCATGGGCGAGTTTGCTTGGAGCCGGCTTGAACCTTCATCAGGCGTTTATGAATTTGACTGGCTGGATCAAGCATTGGATTTGTTTCACAAGTACGATATTGAAGTGGTGCTCGGGACGCCGACGAACACGCCGCCGCGCTGGCTAACGGATTTGAGACCGGATATTTTACCCGTGTTTGCCGACGGGAGCGTCTATCATCCCGGGGTACGGGGCCATCGGTGCTACAGCAGCGATTCGCTGAACATATACGGTTCAAGAATCGTGGAGCGAATGGCGGAGCATTTCGGAAAGCATCCGGCCGTCACAGGGTGGCAAATCGACAACGAGTTCGGTATGATCGATTGCCATTGTCCCGGGTGCAGCAGAGGGTTCCGCGAATGGGTAGAACGGAAATACGGGACCTTGGAAGCGGTCAACCGGGAATGGGGAACCGTGGTTTGGAGCGGGGAATATAGCGATTGGTGCCAGATCGGCCCTCCGCATGGAGGATCACCGCATCAGAATCCGTCCTATTTGCTGGACTACGCGAGATACCAATGGGATGAGGTCGTAAAGTTTCAGCATACCCAAATCGAAATCATCCGGAAACATGCTCGCGGTCAATTTATTACCCACAACTTTCACAGTTATCCTCAGCGCCTGGATCAGTACCAGATCGGCAAGGAGCTTGATTTTGCCGCCTTTGATTATTATCCGAACACTTCTCCGGACAAACAGGCAACAGGCCCTTACAGCGGCGCATTATCGCTGGACGTCACCCGGGGCATTAAGCGGCGGAACTTCTGGATCATGGAACAGCTTAGCGGACCGCCCGGGTGCTGGTTTCCGATGTGGAGAACTCCGTATCCCGGGTTTATTCGGGCCTTTGCCTGGCAGGCTATTGCGCGGGGAGCCGACACGGTCGTGCATTTCCGCTGGAGAAGCGCGGTCGCCGGAGCGGAGCAGTTCTGGCACGGACTTATCGATCACAGCAACATTCCCGGACGTAAATTCGAAGAATTTGCCGCGCTTTGCGCTGAAGTGAATACGCTGTCAAGGAAGCTCCGGGGAACCGAGCTGCGGCATGATGCTGCCATCCTCTTTTCCCATGAACAGCTGGAATCCCTCCGAATTCAGCCCCAGGTCGAGGGTATGGACTATTATGAGAATATCAAGGATTACCACCGGGCCTTGACCAAGCTTGGAATCGGCTGCGATGTGATCGATTGGAACGAATCGCTGGACCGATATAAGCTGATTGTGGCGCCCAGCTTGTATCTGATGAACGAAGAGATAGCGGGCAAATTGGAGCGATTCGCTACGGAAGGGGGAACACTGATTCTCACTAGCCGTTCCGGAGTGAAGCATATGAACAATCAATGCGTCATGATGCCGCTGCCCGGATTGCTTGCGAAATGCGCTGGAGCCGTTGTTCAGGAATATGACCCGATCGGTGGCGATGTCCATGAGATTGTGGATAATGAGGGCCGGACGTTTGCGTGCCGTCAATGGTGCGATATTCTTTCGCCGAATGGGGCGGATATTGTGATGAGGTATGGCGGGGATTTCTATGCCGGCATACCGGCGGTTACCGTCAATGCCTTCGGGCAAGGGCAGGTTTATTATCTGGGGACCCACCCGGAGGAGGCCTGGTTGATGAGTCTGTTCAGTGAAGTGGCTTCCAAATTAAAGATAACGATGTTCCCCGGACTGCCCGAAGGGGTCCAGGTTACGGTTCGAACCGGTAGAGACAGATCGTTTTTGTTCGTACTGAATTTATGTCGTGAAGCGCGCAAAGTTACGCTGCCCAGCGCGTATCCAAGTTTGCTTTACGGCGAATCCAGAGGGCTTGAGCTTGAGCTGGAGCCGTACGGCGTTGATATTTTGGAAATGAGATAGACGGGAAATCCGATGTTAGGTAATATGTTCTTGTGAAAATATGGCTTACTCAGGAGCAGACAACATGGACATAAACGTAACCAAACGGCTGAACGTCGGAATCTTTGCGCACGTCGATGCGGGAAAAACGACGACAACCGAGCATATATTGTTTGAGAGCGGACGGACACGGACGCTGGGAAGCGTGGATGAGGGGACGGCGTTGACCGATTCCATGGATATTGAACGTCAACGGGGGATTTCCGTCCGGGCCGCCATGACCTCATTTAGCTGGAAAGGAGTCCAGGTGAATCTGGTCGATACCCCGGGGCATGTCGATTTTCTCTCGGAGGTAGAGCGTTCGCTCCGGGTCATGGATTGTGCGGTGCTCATTCTTTCTGCTGTGGAGGGTGTTCAGGCACAGAGTGAAATGATCTGGAACGCTTTGCGAAAGCTTGCGATTCCTACTTTGGTTTTCGTAAATAAAATGGACCGGGTCGGGGCAGACCCGGAAACCTTACTGTCGGAGATCCATAAATTTCTGTCGCCCGATATCGTTCCTGTTCAACTGCCGCTAGGCAGAGAGCAGGAGTTTACGGGGGCTATAGAGTTGCTTGAGGATGCTCCAATGGATGTAGCGGGGAACAAAGCGCGGATTCGGCTGTTTGAACACTTGGCCGAACGGGATGAAACACTGCTGGAGTCTTATTTGAACGGCGATGCCATTTCTCTGGCCCAGTGGCGGAACTGTGCCGTCGAGCTGGCAAAATCGGCCAAGCTGTTCCCCCTGATCTATGGGGCGGCCGCGAAAGGCATCGGGATCGAATCGTTGCTGGACCCCATGATTCATTACCTGCCCTTGGCGGGAGGGGACGCCGAGGCTCCTTTATCAGGCATCGTGTTCAAAATCGAACGCGACAAGAGTATGGGCCGGATGGCTTATGTCCGTTTGTATCAAGGGAGTTTGCGCAACCGGGATAACGTACATAATTATACCCGGGACATTCAGGAGAAAGTGACGCAAATCCGGAAAGTCGAAGGAGCCCGCTCGGAGGATCTCGGATGGCTGGCCGCAGGGGATATCGCCGCAGTTTGCGGACTCTCGCATGTAAGGATTGGGGATATTCTCGGAGTGCCCGACGCGATCCCGCCGGAAGCGAAGCTGGCCGTTCCGCTTTTGACGGTCCGTGCTTACTGGAAGACTGAGGCGGACTATCCGCATGTCGTCCAAGCCCTTCAGGAGCTGTCCGATGAAGATCCGCTGCTTGATGTGCAATGGCTGCAGGATGAACGCGAACTGCATGTCAAAGTGATGGGTCCGATTCAATTGGAGATTTTGCACAGCCTTCTTGAGAACCGTTATGGATTAACGGTGACGTTCGGGAATCCGTCTGTCATATATAAAGAAACCCCCAAGCAAATCGGTGAAGGGTTTATCGCCTACACGATGCCTAAGCCGTGCTGGGCTATACTCCGCTTCCGGATCGAGCCGGGTCCCCGAGGCAGCGGGCTTGTGTATGAAGCCAATGTGAGAACGGAGGATTTGCTTCCACAGTACCAGAAGGAGGTCGAGCGGCGCGTACCGGAAGCCTTGCAGCAGGGCCTCTGCGGCTGGGAGGTGACGGATCTGAAAGTCACCTTGACCTATGGACAGCATCACGTGTGGCATACGCACCCGCTGGATTTTGCCGTGGCTACGCCTATGGGAATTATGGATGGGCTAGCTAATACCGGAACCGCCCTGCTCGAACCTTTGCTTCAGGTTCGAATCGTTGTTCCGGAGGAGAATGCAGGGCGAGTAATCAACGATTTCGCACTGATGCGCGGAACGATGGAACCGCCGGTGCTGCAGGGCGACCGGATGCTGATCGAAGGCCGGCTACCGGTTGCAACCTCGATGAATTATCCGGTTGAGCTGAGTTCCTATACGAAGGGCCGCAGCACCTTTTCCTCATTTTTCGCGGGATATGAGCTCTGTCCGGTCGAGGTTTCGGCCGAGCGTCAGCGCCGGGGAGTCAACCCGCTGGATCAGGCGAAATATATCCTTAGCGTGCGGAAAGCTTTGCAGGGATAAAATTTGCCAAAGCACCGACTCGCCGATGCGGGTCAGTGATAGTAGTTTCCGAAGTTTCTTATCTTGGACTTGGCGTGGACACGGATTTCCATCTTGGCGTACATTTCGTCCCAGGGGGAGTCCTTCCACGCTTTATAACTCATTTTATTGCGGACGTGCTGCCCGATCCCAATGCTGTCGGTGCGATGCTTCTGCAATTTTTTCACGACCTTCTCACATTGCTGAACTACATGCTCGTTCAATAAATTCTCCAGCTTAGATCTGTCCGCAGAGCTGGTCAAATTCATATCACCCACATATTCCAGTACCGATCCATTGAATTTAATGTAAATATCGGCGATATAATTTCCTTCCTCGTTTTTTCTGATTTTAACCTTCTTGCGGCTGTTAATTCCGTCCAGGGTGACAGACTTCATTTCCGGTTTATCCGAAGTGACGGTAAATTCGCCCTTTCCATGGTCATGGTACATGATTGAAAAATAGAAGACCTCGTCCGGCGTTAACTTGCCCATGTATTTGTCATCGTGAAAGAGAGCGACTCCGGCGTATTCGAGATCTTCTCCGCTTTTTCGGATCATGTTCGCAATTGGATCCTTGCCGTCGTCATAATAATCGCGGAAAAATTCGTGCAGCAAAATACGGGGAATCGTCTGCATATCGAATTCCTTTTTCAGAAGGCGGTCGATATACTGGCCTGTCCGGGGATGCCCCTTGTAAGTGCGCGACAGAATGTTATGGACCGATTCATCGACTATTACGAGCTCCGTCCGTTTGGAAATCGTGGGATCCCTCTGCAGGGTGTCCATAAAATCCCTCAATCCCTGTCTCGCTATATTCGTATTGTACATGATCGTCCGGATTTGTCCGCTGAGCAGCTTTCTGCTCGTTTTTCGAGAGAGCGTGATTCGAGCCTCTTTCCCGCTTTTGGCGGTCGCGGTCAAAATTTCATCCGTAAAACGCGTCTGATTGGCCTCCGTAAGAATCAGGGGAATGCTAAGCGTAACTCTGACCCGATTTTCGTTCTCCCGATCAAAGCCTACGGTACGGACATAACCGACCCGCTCAAGAATATGCTGGTCCTGACTGCATGAAGTGGTGAGCAGTAAGAGACAAATGAAGCTGATTAGTATTCCCGCTCTTTTAAGCATGACGTTTCCTGCCTTTCTGTATCAGCAGTGCCAATAAAGCCAATAGAGGAATCACGATAGCGACCCCAAGCTGGAGATAGATCAAAACATTAAACCAATCTTCTACCTCAATTAGAGATTTGGGGATAAAAGCTACGATGAAGGTGGATGCCATCACGAAAAAGAGAACCCATTTCCACGGAAGCCGGGGGATCAACTCGGTGAATACGGCCTGACTGGACCAGTAGTACATCCCGCCGGTAATAAGGATCGACACCAGAAAGAGGCTGTACAGAAAATTTTGCACCCGTTCGACAAAGGGGAAATACAAGTAACCAAACATGTCCAGTAACGGGAAAGACAGATGGACCAGTTCTTTGTAGTTGAAAAAACCGTAGCATATCACCGTTACTAGCAAATAGACAAGAACAGTCATACTATTGCCCAGATGGATGTATTTGAGCCACTTCTTTCCCTTTTCGGCATATGGAAACAGAAATAAGGATAACTCGTACCCCATAAAGGAGCCGTATACTTTTATGAACCCCTGTCCGAAATCCTTCCCTTCTTTGAAAAAGAACGAAGACATTCGTGTTATATCGAAATCTTTCATAAAGATAAAGCTGAGCGGAACCATAGTGATCAGCAAGGCGACGAAAAACACATTAGCCTTGGATATATTATAGATCCCTTTGGTCACCAGCAAAAAAACGATGATATCGACAACCAGTTTCAATACGATATCGGGGGTTTGCGGAAAGATGAGCAATTGATAGATCATGACGTACTGCTTGATTACTAGACACCCCACCATTGCCAACCCGCTGCCCATGACGAGATATATTGGAAATAGCAAGAAGCGGGGGATTCCGGACTTTAGAATCGCAAATATGGACGCGCCGCGGCCAAGCCGGTAAACCGATGTGATCAGCAAAATGTTCAATGTGATCGGCAGGAACATGAAGATTAACGCGATCCATCCGTTCGTGCCGAAATAGGTGGCTACTGTACGCGGAAGAATAAATAGGACCACACCAGTTTGCGTGTTGAAAATCAATAAGGCAATTTGAAACCGGTGTAGCTTTTCATGTGACAAAGGAAATCACCTATTTCTTCATCTTGTTTGGATTCTTGTTCGGAGAGGCCGATTGCGACGGGCGCTGGTGAAATGACCAAAACGGTCCCCGGATGAAAATGTCTTTCCAATCCATCGGCTTGATCGGTGCAGCCGGAATCGTATAGGGAGTTCCGAGGCTGGTCAGCTTGGACAAGTGAATGATCATGAGCGCAATCCCCGCGATGAATCCGAAATTACCCAGCATGCCGGATAAAATGATAAGTCCGAATCGAATCAATCGGATCGATCCGCTCATGACGTAACTGGGAATCACGAAGGAAGCAATCGCGGACATCGCTACCGAAATGATTAGGATGTTGCTGGTGAATCCGGCTTCCACGGCTGCGGTTCCGATGACGATACCGCCGACGATGCCGATCGTCTGTCCGATTTTTGTCGGCAGTCTGGCCCCGGCTTCCCGAAGCATCTCTATGGTCGTTTCCATTAGCAAGGCCTCTATGATGGGCGGAAAAGGCACCCGGCTCCGGGATTCGGTAAGGGAGACCAATAGATTCTCGGGAATCATTTCATAATGATAGGTGGTAATGGCAACATACAGGGAAGTTAAAGAAATCGTGATGATAAATGCCAAGTAACGCAGCAGCCTCAGTGCAGTGCCGACTGCCCAACGGTTGTAATAATCGTCGGGCGTGGTGAAAAATTCAAAAAATGAAGACGGCGCAATGATCGCCGAAGGGCTTTGATCGGCTAAGACGACGATCTTTCCTTCATTCAGCTTGGACACCGAAATATCGGGCCGTTCCGATGTTTGAAACAAAGGGAATAGAGAGTTGGGAAAATCGTCGATTAACTGTGTCAGCATCGTACCGTCATACAGACTGCTATATTCGATGGATTCAATCCGGCTAGCCATTTCGTCGACATATTCCTTGGAAGCGATCCCGTCGATGTACAACAAGCAAACCCTAGTCTTGGTCAGTTCTCCTACCTCGAAACGACGAACTTTTAAACGATTGCTCTTGAATTTCTGGCGGATCAGCGATAAATTGGTTTCCAGTGATTCGTTAAATGCGTCATGCGGCCCCGTAATGGCGCTTTCGGTTTGCGATTGCTCGATGCTCCGTTTCTCGGGGCCATAGGCATCGACAAGATACACGCCCTGGGGGACAAACAGGGCTACGCTGCCCTGCAATATCTTTTCGACGACCTTGACCGTTTCAGTAACGGACTCGAACTGGGATTGGCTCAACAGGTTATCGAGCTCTTCCTTCCGAATGTTTAATAAAGGCCGAAGAACATCGCGTTCATAGATTTGCATATCGATCTGATGCTCGAAGAGAAGCAGTTCGGCTTGCAGCTGAGGGAAGTTGTATCGGGTCAGATCGCTGCATTCTTTGAACTCCTGAAGAACGGTATCCAGGGACAACGGGCCGGAAACCTGCTTTGTTCCTTGAGGGGATTGCTCTTGTTGGTTTTTGCCGGAATCAAAAATTTGAGCGATCTTGCTGAATATCGACAAGATGTCCTCCTCCTGCCCATGGATTTTTAAGTATTATGTGATTTCGTTGGAAAAATATGCAGCTTCCTCATGAAACATCATGCTTTAGAAAAGGGGAAAAGGTCTCTTAGGGGGCATAGAAAAAGCCTGCTTCCCGGCAGATACAGGGAGCAGGCTTTGTTACTTCTTACAGGTTAACCGTGCAAAAGAGATTCGGCTCCGTCAATGTATACTTCGGTGCCCGTCAAATGAAACGACTCATCGGATGCGAGGAACAGGACGAGATTGGCCACCTGTTCGGGTTTGCCGGGACCCTTTTCCAGCGGTTGGTCACCTTCAGGAAATTCCACCGGAATTTTCACTTCCTTGATGTCATCCGTAGGGAAGGTATTGTCCCCGATATTCGTCTCGATGGCACCGGGGCAAATCGCATTCACCCGGATACCGTACTGGGCCAGCTCAAGGGCGGCCATTTTCATAAAGGCGACCTGAGCCGCCTTAGAAGAGGCATAGGCAGAGAAGCCGATATTGGAGAAGACCCGGTTCCCGTTAATGGAACTGGTAATGATGATGCTGCCTCCATTTTCCTTCATGTAGGGGATAGCGTATTTTACGGTAGCGAACGTACCCCGAAGATTAATGTCCATCGTCTGGTCCCAGTCGCTGATCTCCATAGTCTCGATCGGGGCCATAGTCCCGTTGATACCGGCATTCGCGAAGACGACCTGAATGTTTCCCGCTTCTTCTGCAATTTGGCGGAATCCCTGTTCGATCATTTCCGGCTTGGAAATATCGCACTGGATTACAGCAGCCTGCCCGCCGGCGGATTCAATGGTCCGTTTGGTTTCTTCGGCTTCTTCCGGCGTCCGGTCCAACATATATACTTTTGCGCCATGCTGCGCCATACGGATCGCGGCGGCTCTGCCGATGCCGGAACCGCCTCCGGTTACGACAGCTGTATAGTCCTTCAATCTGTATTGGTTCATGGGATAGCTCCTCTCTGAACAGTGCAGTATTGGGATATCAGTAGTTTTATACCCGTACGATACTTGGTGAATCAAAAGAACGAGCTTCAATGTCGGGGTTGATAATTACCGGGTTTATCCAACATAATTGGAGGTAGAGAGGAGGAGGCTCATGATTTGTCCGAATTGCCGTCACAGCCAATCGAATGAAAACGCGAAGTTTTGCGAGGATTGCGGAACGCCGCTGCTTAAGACCACCGGGGAGGGGCAGCAGGCCAACGCATATTTGGAAAATGCCAAACAGGCTTCCAGGCTGTATTTCAAATTTTTTGCGTCCGCATTAAAAAGCCCCGCAGCCTACGCTAAAGGCGTAGGCAGGGAGCAGTTTATCAATGGAATCATCACGATAGTCCTTTATTCCCTGGTCGTACCGCTAATTATCTATTTCGGCTTCCACCGCCTGGCTGGTTGGATAGACTATCCTTTTTTGGACCTCGTGCTGCGGCCGGCACTGGCTTTCGCCATAATGTCGATCTTGACGGTAGCCTATTGTTTTTTAGCCATTAAGTACGGAAAAGGAAAAGGGAACTTTCAAGAGGTTGCTGCCCGTTTTGGCGTTTATCTTGTACCCTTTACGGCATTGCTGCTGCTTGCCCTGCTGATGGCGATCCTGCAAGTCAACATGCTCCAGTCACTGCTGCTCATGGTCGGCCTGTTCGGGGCGATGTTTGCAGTCCCGGCATTCGTTATTTCAAGCTTGATGCCTGAAGAGGGCGGGATGTTCGACAGGCTGCAAAGCACAATCCTGGTATACATCGCATCCTCGATTACCGTAGGATTGTTGGGTAACGTCCTGTTCGGCCGGATCGGCCGGCTATTGGGAGACGGGATGTCCCTGTTTTATTGATCGGCAGGGTAACTTATTTCTGCGCCTGCCCAGCGGCATCCAGAAGAATTTGAGCGATGTCCGCATAGCTGTCCACCTTGAAATGGGGGCTGTGTGATGATTCGGGCTCCGCGCCGCGGTGATTGAACCAAAGGACGTTCCAATCGGCCTCCAAAGCGCCGACGACGTCATTCCGCCAGGAATCGCCGACATAATAACAAGCAGCGGAGGTCAAATTCAGCGCGTCGGTCACATGATCAAACAACTTGCGGTCCGGCTTGGTGATTCCGACGGCCCCCGAAATAAAAATCCGCTCCGGAGGGATGAGTTCACTCAGTCCAAGGGCGCGGATTTTTTTCATTTGATGCTCCGGGGGACCGTTCGTAATCAAGCCGACAATAATTCCTCGGCCGATCAAATCGTCCATTAAAGGACGGGCTCCGTCGAACAGAGTAATATCAAATTGGCGGTTCAGGTATTCGGATTGGACTTCTTCAGCTTGAGAACCGGTCAGCAGAATGCCGAATTCGGCCAGCGAAAGCGAAAACCTGCGGGTACGCATCTCGCTGAGCTCGGAGCCATGCGTTGGAGTGCCCCCGGCTTCTGCGGAGAGTTTATCGCTATAATAACGCATGCGGTGATAGGCGGGGGCATAAGGGAAGTCTTCGCCGGTGCCGAGCACACGCTGCAGAGCCTCGCGGAACGGAATCAGGTGATCGTAGAGCGTATCGTCCACATCAAAAAATACGGCCTTTTGCGACAGTGAGGTAATGGGATCCATATTCAGTAGGTTTCTCTCCTTTGGCTAATATCCTATGGATATTATACCGGGAGTTGCCGCGTTGGGGTAGCCGGACTTGCCGTGAATCAGAATCTTCGGCTTGCGCCTCCGCCTCCCGAGGAGCCCCCGCCGCCTCCGCGGAAGCCGCCACCACCACCGCCGAAGCCTCCGCCTCCGCCGCTGCCGCCTCCCCGACCGAGTATCGAGATCAGGAACATCGTCATCATTCCGCGGAAGAAAATAAAATCTACCGCCAGAAAAGCGATGATGAGAATGATCCAGCCGGAAGATAAGCGGCCGTCTCCGCCATTCCCGGCAGGCGCTTCGGGAACCGCAATTTCCTGCGGCGTTAAAGTTCCCTCCACACCATATTCTCTGGCAACTTCGTTGTATAGCGTTTTATAGGTTTCCACGATCGCTTCACCAGGATGGTTGTTCACCAGATAAGGGATGGTGACCTGATCGAGGATTCTGCCGACCTTGCCGTCAGGCAGAGCCCCTTCGAGGCCATAGCCGACTTCGATCCGCAGCGGTCGGTTGCCCGGCTCGCCATCCTCCATCGACAGCAGAAGCAGCACTCCGTTATTCAATTTCTGGTCCCCCAGTCCATATTTGCGGAGGGCCTGCAAAGCGTACTCTTCCACGGTGTAGCCGTCCAGAGTTGGCACAGTCAATACGGCAATTTGAGCCTTGGTCCGATCCTCCAGGGCCCTTCCCAAGCTGTTTAATTCCCGGGCCTGTTCAGCCGTGAGCAGGTTCTCGAAATCCTGAACATAAATATCGCCTTGCGGCTCCGGAATATTCGGTGCGGCAAAGAGGGGAGCAGGCCCTCCCAGCAGAACACAAGCCAGCAGGAGGAGGGACACAATTCTTAAGCAAGCGGACCCGGTGCCGGAACAAACACGGCCACCTGAAGGTTTCATGCTCCAGCCCCCGCCCGGGCTTCTTCACCCGGGAACTGAAGCAATGGATTTACCGGGTTCAAGGATGAAGTTGAATCCGTGCCGAAGTCCACCTCCGGATTGGTCCGCGATTCCGGCGTGGTCTCAAAATACTCCCGTTTATCAAAGCCCATGATGCCTGCGAGCAGATTGCCCGGGAAGCGTCTTCGCATATTGTTGTAGGTGGCGACGGCTGCATTATAATCGTTCCGGGCTACAGCGATCCGGTTCTCCGTGCCGGCAAGCTCGTCCATCAGCTGCGTGAACTGCGCGTCTGCTTTGAGCGTCGGATAATTCTCCACGACAACCAGAAGACGACTGAGCGCGCCGGACAATTGCTGGTCGGCCTGAGCCAGTTCATCCGGAGTTCTTGCTCCGCCGAGTGCGGCACGGGCGTCGGATACTGCTTTGATTACTTCCTTTTCATGGGAGGCGTATCCCTTTACCGTATTGACCAGATTCGGAATCAGATCATATCTCCGCTGGAGCTGAACGTCGATTTTACTCCATTCCTGGTTCGCGTTTTCGTCCGCCGCGACGAATTTGTTGTAATTTCCGGCAAACAGAGCAATGAGAATAACGACCACCGCAATGACGATGATCAGCGGGATCAAGCAGCCTTTTCCTTTGAGATTCATAGAATATGTACCCTCCTTGTAATATTGCGCAATGGTCCATCTTCTGTTATTACTTATCTCTTTACCCTTTGCTCTATACAAGGAAACTCCATCCAATCGGTCGGTGCATGGTACCAGGCTTATGTTCCCGACAGAAAGTTCGATCTGGTCGGGCACCTCCGGGACCATCCCGAGGAAACCGGACCATCCGGGAGGATATGGGAGGAAGTTTACGGCTGGATCGCATTACAGTAGGGTAGTGATAGAGCATCCTATCTCATCAAGGCTTAGGTAAAGACATCCGGTTTTCCCTCCCGAATCATAACGTCTATACTAATAGATGTGTGAAAATAACGTTATTACAACGGATTTAGGAGATGACTTTACTTGGCTTATGATGAAATGTTGGAACGCCGGAGTGAAATGTTGAAACGACGGATTGGCGAGATGATCGCCAGGGAGAACCAATATGGATTAGGAAAACAAGAGGGTCTATTTCTAAGACGAATGATTAAAGAATGGCATCAAATGACTCATGAGATGAACGGAAAGCCGGTAATCTAAAAGCGGCCTGATTTGTAAAGCAGGCGTGGAAACTCAGGATGAAAAAAGAAGAGGCCAGCGACGGAGGAAATATCCGTAGCTGGCCTCTTGGCATTTGAGCTTTACCCCACATATTTCGCAAGGGAGATTAATGCCGTGATGGTTACGATATTGAGCAATGTGGAAATCAGCACGGTTTGCGATGCGAAATCCGGTTCATTATCGTATTCTTCAGCAAGGATGGTGCTGTTCACACCCGTAGGCATCCCGGAAGCGATCAGAAGCGCCTGGGCGGGCACACCCTTGAGCCCTAGGAGGAAGACGAGTAATAAACCGATGGCAGGACCGATCAGCAAACGCAAAAGAACGCTGACATACACGTCGAGGCGGTCCAGCCGCAGCGGGTATTTTACAATTTGCGCTCCCAATGTAAGCAGAGCCACGCTGACCATGGAATCGGAAATGTAGCCCAGCGGTTTGGAGGCAAACTCCGGAAGAGGGAGCTTCAGGACATGGAAAACCAGGCCGAGTACGAGCGCATAGGGCACTGGCATCTTGAGAAAACCGATCAGGGCAGCCTTCAAGGTTCCGCCGGACTTGGCCCGTTGCACCGACATTACGCCGTAAGTAAAGGTAACCAGGCTCTGAAACGTCATAATGAGCGCCTGGAGGGAGGATGCCAGCGGATCTCCTTTGAAAGCGAGCTGATTGATCGGCAAGCCATAATTCCCGGAATTATCCAGAATCAGGCTGTTCGTAAAAGCGGCTTTCATTCCCCGGCTGAATTTCATGCGGCGGCTGACGATCATGCTCACGACATAGAGCAGCAGTACATATAACGCATAAAATAACGTAACATTGCCGAGAAGCGCAGGCGACATTTCGGAATGGTACATGCTGAGAAACACGACAGCCGGCGTAATATAGTAAAAATTAATTTTGGCGAGGGTGTACAAATCGAGTCGAAAGGCCCGCTGCATCAAGGCTCCGAGCCCGATCAGCACGAAAATGGGCAAAACGACATCCAGCAAAATTTGAGCTATCATCTTTGATGTTCATCTTCTTTCTTGCCGGCTTATTTGGCGCGGACTTTTTTGGGGCGGGGCATCCGGATTTTGCGGATAATTTGATTGAGCACCTCGGACAAGACAAGCCCGATGGCGATGGAACCGGAGATCAGAAATGCTTGCGCCGCAAGCTGAATCGCCGTGTTATATTCCTTTTCTACGAAATTCCGCATGGCGTCGTAGGCCATGCCTCCCGGCACCAGCGGAATGATTCCCGATACGCTAAAGATGATTACGGGCTTCTTGTAAGTACGGGCGAAGATTTGGCTGACCACACCGACGATGATCGTCGAGGCTACGGTCGCGTATATGGTATCCAGCCGGTAACCCAGCAAAATGTAAGCGGCCCAGCCCAGCATGCCGGAGAATCCGCATTGCAGCAAGGTCCGCTTGGGGGCGTTAAACAGGATGCCGAAAGCCGCAGAGGCGATAAAGCTGGTAATGAAATGCAGAACCAGGTTCATAGCAGGATAAGTCCTCTTTTCCGGATTATAAAATGGTAAATACGAAGGCGATGCCGGCCCCTATGGCAAAAGCGGTCAGGAACGCCTCGGCGCCCCTGGACAATCCGGAGACGAGATGGCCGGCCATCAGATCCCGGACCGCGTTGGTGATCAGGAGTCCGGGAACAAGGGGCATGACGGACCCGATAATGATTTTATCAAGCTCCTTGCCGATTCCGGCCATCACCAGCACCGAGGCGACGATGCCGATCAGAAAGGAAGCGCTGAATTCCGCGAAAAACTTCACTTTGACGAGACGATGGAGCAGGATGAACGCCAGAAAACCGAGTCCTCCGCATACGACGCCGGGGAGAAAATCAAACAGGCTGCCCCGGAACATCAAGGTGAAGCACCCGCTGGATATCGCAGCCGCGGCGATTTGAAGGCCAACCGGGTAGGCATGCCGCGAAGTGTCGATGTCCATGAGAAGGGCCCGGGCTTCCGCAGCCGTGACATCCCGGCTGGACAGCTTGCGTGAAACGTCGTTCACGGCAGCCACCTTCTGCAAATCGGTAGTGCGTTCCACGATCCGGATCAGCTTGGCCCATCTCATGTCATCGGATTGAAACATGATGCCTGTGGGCGTGACGTAACTGTGGGATCCGGCAAGGCCCAGGGCCTTGGCTATCCGGGTCATCGTATCCTCTACCCGGTAGGTTTCCGCTCCGCTTTGGAGCATGATTTTCCCGGCTAACAGGCACACTTCAATAGGCTCCTGTTCATCGACAGCCGCCGTGTCGTTCATCGTCTTGCTCTCCCTTCCAACAACTTAAGCCCATTATATCATGTGCAGAATCGAAAGCGGAATCCATTGATAATCGCCGTGAAAGATGTAGAAATTTGTCGAACAATAGCGAGAAATAATCGAAAATATAGCGAATATGTGAGTCCTTTACCTAAATTTTGTGATATGCTTACCTAGTCCGGCATTGATCTCTTGTCGGATGATTACAGTTGAGAGGTAAAATAGGATATGCTGCAAAGTCTAATCAACAACTTTACTGTTTTGACTACCTTTTTGTTTTTTGGAAACATGGTCTGGGGCAAGTGCCAAGCCTACAATCTTCACAAAAGCAATCAAACCAAATTAATACTCGGACTGGTCCTCGGACTATTCGGGGTTGCTTTAATGTATTACACATTCCCGATTAACACCTACGTCTTTGCCGACTTCCGGCAGCTGCCGATATTAATTTCCGTCTCTCTCGGCGGATGGATAGCGGGCTTGGTCGCCACAGTCATTATTTTTGTATACAGGCTAGTATTCTTAAGCGGTGTGAGCATGGCTTCGATTTGGGGAGCCGTCAATGCGCTGGGAACCTTTATCATTGCGATCCTGATTTTAAAAGACTACAAGCTGTCGCTGCAGAGATGGGCCTGGACACTGGGGTTATCCGCCGGGCTATCCGTAGTGGTCTTCTCCATTATTCTGGTTGAGAACAAATGGGTTCCGATCGGAACGTTTTGTCTTGTCTTTATCGTGGGAGGAATGTTTACTCTCGCAATGCTCCTATATTTGAAAAGATCAGACGATTCATTAAGAATTATGCGCGAAGCGGCTCATCGCGACTTCCTGACAGGTTTGTTTAATGCGAGGGCTTTTGAAGTCATTATGGAGCAGCGCATCGCATCCTCGACCCGGTATCGCGTGCCCATTACCCTATTGCTGATTGATATCGACCATTTTAAACAGGTAAACGATACATTCGGCCACCCGGCCGGTGACGCGGTTTTATCCCAACTGGCTATGGTCTTGAGGGATACTTTTCATCCAGGAGATCATATTGCCCGTAAAGGAGGAGAAGAGTTTGCCGTGATCGTGGATGATTGCGATTCCGAACGCATTGAGATTATAGCTGAGCGGCTTCGGCGAAATGTCGAGAACCAGATCTTCATTCTGCCGGACGGAACCGAACATAAAATTACGATCTCCGCCGGGAGCGCCACCTATCCGGATATCGTCGAGGAACTATTGTTCGAGAGAGCGGATCAGGCGCTTTACCAGGCAAAGACGTCGGGCAGGAACCGCGTTTGCCGGGCATCTTCTATTTAAAGGACTTCACCGATAAGGTGAGGTCCTTTTCTTTTTTTCTCGCTCAGCCTCCCCTTGGCCGTCCGCAAAATGAATGAGAATCGGGAGTTATTGGCAAAATAGGCTCAGCTAAGGAGTTAATATCGGATGTGAGCTGGAGGGATCGGAATTGGGCAAGAAGCAAGGTGAACAGGGAGCTGCATGGCTATCTGAAAAAATGTCGGGACAGGTTGATTTTGAGCAGCGGTCTCTCGGCTCTTCCGATGAAATCGGGCTGCAATATCTTAGCAGCTTAACGAACTCGGATATGATTAACCGTTATATCGTCATTCCAAGCTATGAAATGGAAAGCCTGCAAGCTTTCGAGAATTATATCGCTTCTTTTCCGGGTACCGTTCAAGCTGGGGAACGGCAGCAGATTATTGAGTTTGTGCTTAAAGGATTCGTGTTGATATCGATCGGGAAAAGCGGTTATTTATTCAATGCGGTCAAGGTGGAGTCGAGCGGAGTCGGTGAAGCGGTGAACGAGGCCATCGTTCAGGGACCGCGGGATGCGTTCAGCGAAAATATCGAGCTGAATATAAACCTGATCCGGCGAAGATATCAATCGGAAACTTTAAAGATCGATATGTTGACCGTAGGAAAGGTTTCCCGAACTTCGGTGGCTATTCTGTACGATGACGAGCGAGTGGACCGGCAAGTGCTCAAGGAAATGAAAAAGCGGATCGAAAATGTAAAAATCGATATATTGCAATCCGCAGGGGAGTTGGAGAAATATATCAGTCCCGAACGGGTACGGATTTTTCCGACAATGATCGTTACGGAAAGACCGGACCGGGTAGTGTTCAATATTGCGGAGGGCAAGGTCGCGGTGCTGATTAACTCCAACGGGTTTGCCATTCTTGCTCCTTCGATTTTCAGTGACTTTTTCACGGCGATGGATGATAAAATCCAGGTCCCTATGGTCGGCTGGTTTCTGAAAACCATCCGGTACATCGGTTTGCTCTTGACGTTGACGTTGCCGTCTCTCTATGTCACTTTTGCCTCTTACAATCCCGAGATATTAAAGATACAGATTTCGCTGCTGATCGCTGGAAGCCGGGCCGCGGTCCCCTATCCCTCCTTCATGGAAGTCTTTCTGATGCTGTTGATGATGGAATTTCTGACGGAGGCGAGCTTGCGTCTGCCTAAGGCAATTGGGCCTACCGCTACGACGGTCGGCGGTTTGATTCTTGGGCAGGCAGCGACCCAGGCCGGACTGGTCAGCAATATTATGATCATTTTAGTGTCGGCCGTCGCGATTTCCAATTTTATCATTCCGATAAGTATGATGGGGTACACCATACGTGTTATCAAATACATTATGACCTTGTTCGCGATTACCTTCGGTCTGTTGGGCGTTGTCGGATCGGTGGTGGGATTAATCATGTATTTATCGGGAATCCGCAGCTTTGGCCGGCCATATATGAAAATGTATGCGCTGGAAATCAAATCAAAGGGTGGGCAATAATCATGGTAAGCAGCAAATATATATATTATTTATTTCTGGTGAACGCATTGATGAACATTATCAACTTTGTTCCCAGGGTTCTAATTTTCACAAGATTTCAAGGGACCTTGCCGTCGATCTTTATATCGACCGCCATCGGAGCTTTGCTGCTCTACGGATTTACGAAAGGTATCGCCGGTTTTAAGGGGCAGGGGTTGCCGGAAATCTTTAATGCCAACTTGCCCAGATTCTTTTCATTTTTTCTATTAATTATGTACGCTTGCTTCTGGTTTTCTGCCGGCATCATTACGATGCTGTCGTTCGTAGACATCACTGTTCGTTATATCAGTCCGGATATTTCTCCGTATGCCGTTATTATAGGGTTTCTGCTGCTTTCGGCCATCTGCTGCCGCCTATCCTCCGAGTCGATCCTTTACGGATTGGAGACGATTCTGTTTCTTTCAACGCCTGTCATTATATACATGCTCGTTAAGGCCTTTTTGAACCCGAATTTTAGTTGGGACGCGGTCTTGCAAATCGTTACTTACATGTGGACCAAGCCCAAATATGTGACTGTGGCCGGCGCGACGTTCATCTTTTCCGGCTTTTTTAATCTCGCAATTTTCAACCGGAATTTCAAAGAACTGAAAACGAGATACTTATGGACCATTCCGTTGTTTGGTTTGGTTATTTTGTTAATTACTTTTGTGGTACCTATCGGATATCAGGGGACTGTCGGTGTGGAAAATCATGTATATAGCTGGTTTTCAACGGCTGATTCCATCCGAATGGAATTATTTATTATCGAGCGAGTGCTCTTTTTGTTTTATACGATCTATTTGATGATCTCCATGCTAAGCACGGTTGTTCATTGGCATGTCGGGCTGGAGCTGTTTAAAGGCGCATTTCAGTCTAAGTCCGGAAAACTCCCCGGAAAAAAGGCCGATTGGTGGGTGTTGATTCCTTTTTCCATAGCGACGATCGTAATTATGAACTTCCTTAACCAGGTCCGACTGGGTCAAATAGGACAGTGGTTTTTGAATATTCGCCTCATAAATGAGTTCGTTTTGCTGGCTATATTGTTTTATGCCAAGAAAAGGAGCGCGAAAAAGACATGAAAAAAATAATCTGTTGTCTGCTGGCGATCGCGATGCCCTGGACCATTTCCGGTTGTCAGTTCAAGGATATCGATAAGAGATCCTTCGTGCTGGCGATAGGAATCGACCGTCCGGAGGATAAGGATAAGAAGAACCAGTTTGAGGTGACGCTCAAGATGGCAATTCCTGAAGGCGATCCGACGAAACGAAGCCAGGAACCGGTCGTCATTACCGAGATTGCGGAGAGCGTTCCCGAAGCAGTGCGCCTGGCTAAATCGAAAACGGACAAAGAACTGGATTTCAGCCACTGCAAGGCGATGATCTATGGGGAATCATTAGCAAGGGACAATATTATCCCCCTGGTTGACTGGTCATCCCGTCGCCGGGATATCCAGTTGATTATGTTTGTTGCGGTAGGACAGCCGACTGCCAGGGAAGTCGTTAAAATGCAGACCAAATCCGAGAGATTGCCGGGAAATGCCCTGATTCTGGGGTTAGGCAAAGAGGGGACGGAATCCCCTTACATTAAGTCCGCATATTCTTTTGATTTAAGCAGGAGGACGACGGAACACGGGCTTGATCCGTTCATGCCGGTTGTGAGGACGAAGCACCCGGATATGCTGATCATAGACAGGGTCGCACTATTCAACAAGCAAAAGCTGGTCACCATACTTTCGCCGGACGAAACCCGGATGCTGAATCTCTTAACCTCGAACCACCTGCGCTCCAGCTTCAAGGTGGATGCCGAGGGAAACTCCTTTGACTACAATCTGGAGAACTCCAAAGCCAAATACCGTATCAAGGCAGACAAAGAAAAGAAGGCGATCGTGGAATACCATTTATCCGGTAAAGCTTCGCTGGAGGAGAATATGAAGGGGACGCCGGTCACGGGTCCGGTGCTGCGGGCTATCTCCAAAGCGGCAAGCGAAAAATGGGAAAGGGACAGCGTGAAATTGTTTAAGAAAATACAAGCTTCCGGAGTGGATCCGTTTGGCTGGGGGCTTCGATATTATTCAAGAAATTGGAACAACTCGACCGAGCGGCAGGACTGGGAGCGCCTTTTTCCCGGCCTGGAATTCCAGGTTAAAGCCGATCTAAAAGTTAAATACACGGGGATGATCCGGTAAACTCATTAGAATTTTTATATAAACCCCATTAATTGTCAATAAATCGTCAATGTTTTGCTGCCGATATATAGATTACGATGTAAATCCATATATCTGCAGAGAGAAGGCGGCGTCATGAGAAAAAAATCTTTATCGATCCGGATGCGTATGATCGTTTCCTACACGATTGTATTGCTTGTCCCGAGCATCATTATCGGCTCGATTACCTATTCGGCTGCGAGCCATCGTGTAGAGCAGGACTTAATGATGAGTGCGCTGCAAAGCGTCAGCTCGGCGGACGCGATTATCACGAATGAGATCAGTCAGAAAATGGTGGATCTCAACTATTACGGCGAACAGATTCCGGGGACGGGGGTAGATCAGGAAGTTGCGGCCGGGAGCAGCGCAATCAAGAATAAACTGCAGGAATACCAGGCCATCCACAAGGATGTCCTGAACTTGTATGTGGGGACAAACAAGGGAAGCATTTTGCTGTCTTCCGATCTGAAGCTTGACGATGACTTCGACCCGCGTACCAGAGATTGGTATGTACATGCGCTGAAGTCCAAAAAGGCGGTTGTGTCGCCTTCATATTTGTCGGTTGACGGCAAGCCGGTCGTGTCCATCTCGCAAGTGTTGGCCGATGGGAGCGGCGTGATTTCTCTAGATCTGGATTTGAGCGCGGTTGCTTCCATGACGAATATGAAGGTAGGGAACGATGGCTATATCTTTATCGTCGACAGCACCAAGAAGCTGTTGGTTCATCCTACGGCCCAAATCGGTTCGGAGTATAAAGAAGAGTTCGTTAACCGGATGTTCCAGAGCGACAGCGGAAAGCTCGACTATTCCCAGCAGAATAACCATTATAAAATGGCATTTATGAAAAACGAGGCCACGGGCTGGAGAATCGGGGGAACGATGAGCGAAAACGAAGTTGCGGAAGGGACGGAAGGAATTCGCAATACGACGATTCTCGTCGTAGTTCTGTCTGTACTTGGCGCTGCGGTTATCGTCTTTATGAATGTCCGTTCGGTTATCCTTCCGTTGCAGAAATTAAATGAAGCGACAAGCATATTGGGAAAAGGCGATTTGACGAAACGTCTCGATTCATTCCGTCAGGACGAAATCGGCGAATTGGCCGGCAACTTCCAGCTTATGGTGGATAACCTTAGAGGAATGGTAGAAGGCGTTCAGGATATGACGAACAGTGTATCCGCTTCTGCAGAACAACTCTCCGCCGGGGCAGAACAAACGACGAAGGCGATCGAGCACGTGACGGTCGCGATTCATGACGTGGCTGCAGGAAGCGAGCAGCAGCTCCGGAGTGTCGAAGGCGGAACCAGCACTGTCATGGAAATGGCGCGAAAGGTGGAGGATGTCTCGGTTCAGATGCAGGAAGTTACCAGAACGATGACAGAAACAACCGAATCAGCCAATTTAGGAGCACAAGCCGCTGCGGGTACGGAGAGTACGATGCAGGGAATCCATCACACGGTAGAGGGATTGGCCGAGGTAGTCATATCTTTGAACCGGCGTGCAGAGCATATCGGTGAGATTATCAATGTAATTGCCGGCATTTCACAGCAAACGAATTTGCTTGCCCTTAATGCCTCTATCGAAGCGGCCAGAGCCGGAGAACAAGGCCGCGGGTTTGCGGTCGTCGCTTCGGAAGTCCGGAAGCTTGCCGAAGGTTCGCAGCATTCCGCCGATCAAATCAAGGAGTTGGTCGGTCATATTCAACTGGAAATGGAACAGGCCGCTACTACGATGGAAGAGGTTAAGGAGCGGGTGAATGAAGGATTGGATGCCGTGGAGAAATCCGGCAAATCCTTTAGCCAGATTCGTGATTCCGTTGTAGGAGCAGCGGCTACGATATCCCAGGCATCAGTCACCATGGACGGAGTGGCCTCGGAAGCCGCAGAGGTAGAACTCGTGATCGGTCAGATCCGTAATTTATCGGAGGAGACGGCAGGGAATACGGAGACGATATCGGCAGCGGCGGAAGAACAGCTTGCGTCACTGGAGGAGATGGCTTCTTCCTCCGCCGATCTTAGTAGTATGGCTGAACAACTGCAGCAATTGGTCGGACAATTCAAAATATAATAGTAAGAAAAAGGGGGACTAACCGGAATCATTAAGGTCAGTCCCCTTTTTCTAAAAGGTATTATCGTGTTTATTCCGTTTCGTCCCCGTCAAAGCCGTTAAGCAAATCGGTGCCATGCATGGCATCCGGGTCGGGAGCGGCTTGGTCTACCGGGCTCCCGGGTTGTATTTCATCTGCATCGGGAACGTCAGGCAGAGAATCCTCCATCTGGAGCTCGTCAGTATCGCTAACTTCTTCGGCAGGTTCGCTCAAGCTTTGGGTAATCCGCGTATCGTGAGGCAGCAAATCGTCGTCCGGAATATCATTTTCGGCACGATAATCGCCTAACAGTTGATAGCGTTCATAGGCTTGATCCCCTTCAGTCTTCGGGTAGTCCGGCATAAAGGTTCGCCTCCTTGATCTTAGTGTACTTACATGGAGTTTACCCTATTTCCCGTATTTCAAACGGAAAGCAAGAACCGCCCGTAGAAGGGCGGTTCTTGCTTTCCGAACGGTAATATGGTCTTAAAATTTAGGGAACACGTATTTGACAAGGAAGTAAAGAAACCCGAAGAATAAAACAATGTAGGCCGCATACTTAATGAAGGTTGCCGCAACCATGCTGGGTTCCGATTTATGCTGGACATCTCTTCGTTCCACATCCACATTGCTTACTTCATTTCTATCACGAGGCTCGTACATGGAAATCCCTCCTTATTATCATCCTGCTCAGGAATGCTTACTCTGTGCTGACTAGGACGGCAGGTCCGTTTGACTACTTTTTAAACGGTTCGGCGTACGGTGAAACAAGGAGGAGACAGCGAGCGTGATGGTGACATCTGTGGTTGACTTCATTCTTGTGGACGGCTAAAATTCTCATGAACCCCTATAGGTGGTCTGATCAAGGGCAGGAGATGAATAGGCAAGTGATCACGATTTATGATATTGCAAAAACAACGGGTTTTTCACCGACCACCGTTTCCAAGGTGTTTAATGACTACGCCGATGTCAGCCCGAAAACCCGGCGCAAAATTTTAGAGACGGCCGAGCAACTGGGATATTTGCCGAATGCTCATGCCCGTTCCTTGACGACCAAGCGCTCCTGGACGATCGGAGTGCTATTTAACGAGCCTTCCGGAGCCGGAATTCTGCATCCTTACTTTGCCGGGGTAATTGAGGGATTCAAGAAAGTATCCACCTCCAGGGGATATGACCTGATGTTTATATCTAAGGACATCGGGGGGAAGAAAAGCAGTTACCTTGAGCATTGCAAAATCCGCGGCGTGGATGGGGTAGTCGTCATCTTGCCTGATTTTACGGATCCTTATTTTCTGGAGCTGCTGGAATCAAACATCCCGTGTGTTCTGCTGGACCAGGAATCGGATACGAAGAGCACGATCTACTCGGACAATATTGCCGGAGGCATCCTGGCAGTGAATTATTTGCACGAGCTCGGACACCGGCTGATCGCCCATATCGGCGGCGGGAATACCTTTGCGGGGGAGAAACGGCTTCAGGGATATTTGCAAGCGATGGAAGGACTGGGATTGCCCGTAGATCCGGAGCATGTTATTCAGGGAAGCTACGATTATACGGTTGAAAGCGGACGGATCGCCATGGAAGAGCTGCTCAAAGCCAGCGTACTGCCTTCGGCCGTCTTTGCTGCAGGGGACAACCTGGCCGTAGGGGCGATGATGGCGGTTAAAAATCAGGGTCTTCGCGTTCCGGAGGACATTTCCATCATCGGGTTCGATGATATCGAAATGGTCAAATTTTTGACACCTGCTTTGACGACGATTCGCCAGGATACATATGCACTTGGCAATAAGGCGGCCGACATGTTAATCTATACGATAGAAGGCGGGGAAGAAGTTCAATCGGATATGCTTCCGGTCGAGCTGGTTATCAGGGAGTCTTGTCGATCGCTATAATGATCCCTGTTTTTTTTTAGGCAAATCGAAACCGGTTTCGAAAGGTTTCACTGTGAAACTAACATTTGTTTAAGGAGCGGATCAAAATGGCAAAATGGTCTAAAGTGTTGACATCCCGTGATACCGGAGAACGCTTGCAGTTGCAAGGGGAATTGACGGCTCAGGCAGGATCGGCGGAAGGAAAGGACAAGGTTAAGGTAACGACCGAGCAAACTTATCAAACCATCCTCGGTTTTGGAGGCGCTTTTACGGAAGCGGCGGCCTATACATTGTCCCGTATTAGTCCGGAGAAGAGAGCGGAAGTGATCCGCAGCTATTTCGACCCGGAGGAAGGACTCGGATATACGATCGGCCGGGTACACATTCACAGCTGTGATTTCGCGCTGGGCAATTATACTTATGTGGAAGAAAACGATGCTGAACTGAAAACGTTTGATATTTCGCGTGATCGAAAATGGGTGCTGCCGCTGATTCATGACGCGGTGAAATCAATCGGCAAGGATATTACGATGCTGGCTTCCCCCTGGAGTCCGCCGGCCTGGATGAAGACGAACGGGGAAATGAATCATGGCGGCCAATTGAAGCCGGAATTCCGCGAGGCCTGGGCATTGTATTATACCAAATTCATTAAGGCATACCGGGAAGAGGGCGTACCGATTTGGGGGATTACCGTCCAAAATGAGCCGGCGGCCGTGCAAACCTGGGATTCCTGCATCTTCAGCGGCGAAGAGGAACGTGATTTTGTCCGGGATCACCTCGGGCCTACAATGCACCGTGAAGGATTTGAAGACGTTAATATCCTCGTTTGGGATCATAATCGCGACCTTATCGTTGAACGGGCTTCCGCGGTTCTGTCTGATCCTGAAGCGGCCAAATACGTCTGGGGAACAGGATTCCACTGGTATGTGAGCGAGGCGTTTGAAGAAGTCGGCAAGGTTCATGACCTGTTTCCTGACAAGCATCTTCTCTTTACAGAGGGATGTCAGGAAGGCGGAGTCAAGCTGGGCGAATGGTTTACCGGAGAAAGGTACGGCCGCAATATGATCGGCGACTTGAACAATTGGACGGAAGGGTATCTCGACTGGAACCTCGTTCTTGACGAAACCGGAGGACCCAACCATGTCAACAATCTTTGCGACGCCCCGATTATAGCTGATACGGTAACAGACACCGTCCATTACAACAGTTCGTACTACTACATTGGTCATTTTAGTAAATACATTCGTCCGGGTGCTGTCCGTGTAGGACTGTCCTCGGAAGCTTCCGGGCTGCAAATGACGGCATTCAAGAATACAGATGCGAGCGTAGTAGTGGTCATCCAGAACGAAACCGACGAGAAGCGGGAATTCGCGATTCAATTGGGTGAAGAAACCGTCACCGATACGCTGCCGGCCCATTCGATCGCAACTTATATTATTCAATAAACCAATCTCAAGACATTTCAGATGTGGAGGATAATACAATATGCCGAATTACAGTTTTGAAAAAGAGGAATTCATTATTGAGCAATTTGATCAGGCCAAGCCATTCTCCAGCTTTTTGCCCGGTTTGGCGGGTTTGAAGGGAATCCCGATGTGGACGTTTTATGCGAACCGGGGGCAGGCGGTCTGCAGCTTCGGAATTCGCGACAAGAACAGTCCGATTATGGAGTTCTCCCCGGCTAACATTATGTATCAATCCGTATCGATGAAGGGTTTCAGAACCTTCGTTAAGCTGGAAGGCGCTGATACGATTTACGAGCCGTTCCAAAATGCTTACCCAGACCCGGCGGCACGGCGGACGATGCGGATTTTGGCTAACGAAATCGGGATTGAAGAGATCAACGAAGCCAAAGGGTTGCGCACGAAAGTTACTTATTTTCATATACCGAACGATGACTATGCGGCACTGGTTCGTAAAGTGGAGATCACGAACATTACCGGAAAAGCGCTGCGCATGGAGGTACTGGACGGACTTCCGGAAATTTTACCGTACGGGGTAGAGAATGCCGGATATAAAGAGATCGGAAACCTGCTCCGCAGTTGGATGGAAGTGGATAACCTGGAGAACGGAATTCCCTATTACCGGAATCGCTCCAGCACCCATGACGAGGCGGAGATCAGCGAGGTCCGCAGCGGGCATTTCTATTTGTCGTTTGATGAACAAGGCAGCCGGATCAAACCTTTTGCCGATTTTGAGCTGGTCTTTGGCAGCAATACTTCGCTCGGGTATCCGGAAGGGTTCGCCGGTACGCCGCTTGAGGAACTGGCGGGTCGGCCGCAATACTGCACAAACAAGGTGCCTTGCGGGTTCACGGGAGTTACGGCCGAACTGGCGCCGGGGGAAAGCAAGCAGATTTACACTCTCATCGGGCACTTTGATAGTGTTGAGCGCCTGAACGAGAAGGCAGACTGTATTTCATCGCCGGCCTATATAGAGCAAAAACAAATAGAAGCACGGGAATTGACGGAAAACTTGACCGCCGACATCGCCACCAAGACGTCGATGCCGCTGTTCGATGCTTATAGCAGACAGAGTTATCTGGACAATTTCCTGCGCGGCGGATATCCGTTTATTTTCGAGAATGGCAAGGAGGGCTTCGTAATCCATCTGTATTCCCGTAAACACGGCGATCCGGAGCGGGATTACAACTTCTTCTCGCTGGCCCCGGAATATTATTCGCAAGGGAACGGGAATTTCCGCGATGCGAACCAGAACCGCCGCAGCGACATTTACTTTAATCCGCGGGTCGGAACCTTCAATATCAAAACCTTCTTCAGCCTGATGCAAGCCGATGGATACAATCCGCTCGGCGTCGAAGGTACCAGCTTCCGGGTTCCCGAAAGCCGGGCAGGCGAGCTTACGGATTGGCTGAAGGGCGCAGTGGCCGATCACAGGGAAGAGCTTCAAAGACTGTGTCTCGGCAAATTTACGCCAGGCAAGCTGATCTCCTATATCGCCGCCAATAATGTAACGTTGAACCTTGGCGAAGAACAGTTTCTGACCGGCGTTTTCTCCCTTGCAGAGCAGGGGATCGAGGCGGCCTTTGGAGAGGGATATTGGTCGGATCACTGGACTTACAACATGGATTTGATCGACAGTTATCTCGACATTTTCCCGGATCGTAAAGACGGGCTGCTCTACGGAGAAACGGACTATACTTACTTTGACAGTCCGGCGAGAGTTCTGCCAAGAAGCGAGAAATACGTTCTGAACGGCGAGCATGTGCGTCAATACGGATCGCTGGTGCACGATGAAGAGAAGATGCAGCGGTTTGGGGTCACCGCCAAATCCACCAATTGGCTGAAAACCGGACATGGTAACGGTGAAGTATACCGCACCAATTTGTTCGTCAAGCTGCTCTCCCTGTCCCTCGTTAAATTCGCTACGCTGGATCCATACGGAATGGGCGTTGAAATGGAAGGTAACAAGCCGGGCTGGAACGATGCGATGAACGGATTACCGGGATTGTTCGGCTCAGGGATGAGCGAAACGTTCGAATTGAAGCGAATTGTGAAGTTCGTGTTGGAAGAAGCGCTTGACTCCGGGACAAGAGAGGTTCTGGTGCCTGAAGAAATTGCCGATTTGCTTCATGAGGTTAACGGACTGCTGTCCCGGCATCTGGCAGGGGAGCTTGATTCTTTTGAATATTGGGATCAATCGGCTTCCGCGCGCGAAAGGTATCGGGAAGGGATTCGCTTCGGAATCAGCGGAGCGGAGCAAACGGTTCAGTTGTCCACATTGGTTTCAATTTACGAAAACATGCTTCGCAAGATTGATGCCGGAATAACTGAAGCCATTTCACTTGGCGGCGGGTTGACGCCGACGTACTTTGCTTTCGAAGCGGTGGAATACGAGCCTGTTCTTGATGAACAAGGGAATGCGGTTATTAGCGGCTACGGGTTGCCCAAGGCGAAGGTCAAGAAATTTGCGGCGCGTCCGCTGCCTCATTTCCTGGAGGGTCCGGCCCGCTGGATGAAGACGCTGGAGAACCCGGAGGAAGCGAAAGAAGCTTACGAGAACATTCGCCGCAGCGATCTTTTCGATCAAAAATTGCAGATGTACAAGACTTCGGTCAGCTTGAACGAGGAATCCCATGAAATCGGCCGGATCCGCGCGTTCACACCGGGTTGGCTGGAGCGGGAATCCGTATTTCTTCATATGAGCTATAAATACTTGCTGGCGCTATTAAAGACCGGCTTGAAGGAACAGTTCTTTGCGGAGATCCAAACCTCGCTGATTCCATTCCTGGATCCGGCGGTTTATGGCCGCAGCACGCTGGAAAACTCGTCCTTCATCGCTTCCAGCGTAAATCCGGATCCTCAGGTGCACGGCCGGGGCTTTGTAGCCAGACTCAGCGGTTCCACCGCCGAGTTCATCGGGATGTGGATTACGATGATGGCAGGCAAGCACGTATTCCGGGTTCAGGAAGGAGAACTTCAACTTCATTTGAATCCTTCTCTTCCGGGCTGGCTGTTTGATGCTCAAGGGCAAGTATCGTTCAAATTCCTGGGTAGCACGGAAGTGACTTATCATAATCCGGAGAAACGGGATACCTTTGGACCGCAGGCAGCGACGATCCGCAGCATCACCGTTCATAAAAATGACGGTACGACCTTGCGTGTGGACGGTTCCGTTATTGCCGGCGGGATTGCGGAAGATATCCGCAGCGGGAAGGCGAAGAAAATGGAAATAGAGCTTGCCTAGATTGATCTAGTTCCCTTAAACGTGATAAAGTTCGTAGCCCTGATCTCTCAGAGTTCAGGGCTATTTTCTATTGAGATTCTATTTCGCATCGTAATTGTAGAGTATTTTTCAATATTTGACAAAACTATTCATAGATTAAACTTGTTAATAACGGTAAAATGTTTCTGGTACGCGTACTGATTTAAATCATTCTTTATTTTCCATATTATTGAAGGTTTATCGGTTTATTGTATCGAATTAGATAGATTAGCTCTTATATTATTGGCAGGGGTGCTGGAATGAAGGGGTTTTTAAAAGCGTTTGCCATCTTGATTGTGCTTAGTATTGTAGCGATTAGTGCATTTCTTATGGAAAGCCCGGATCGGGAAAATGCGGACGAGCAGGCGATTACCGCATGGCAGGTTAAATGGACCGATGAATTTGATCCTGAAATAAATATAGACCGGTTGGAATCGACCGAAAATTGGGAGGACGTTACGGCGGTAGGCTTGGATCCGGAACGTCCATTAGAAGCAGACGGACAGTGGGTCAAAATCGACATACCTACCTTCGAAGCAGGTTCCCCGGCGCTTTTGTTTGAGAAGATTTACGGGCGTCAAGTTGTGATCCGATCTCATGACGAGGTCATTTACGAATCCAACCGGTCTTATAATTACTCGATTAATACCATCTTGTTGCCGATGGACCATTCTTATGAAGGTGAGTCTATTTATATCGGAATCAAGTCGGGAACGCGCATTGGATTGCAAAGTAGAGTTCTTGTAGGGGACTATAAGGAATTACAGAATACGTTCATTAAGAACAATATGACTGATTTTATTATCGGCAGCGCCTTGATTTTCATCGCAGTAGTTATGTTGATCTGTTCCCTCTTCCTGAAGAATGAAAATATGTCCAGCTGGTTTTCCTTGTGTTTGGTCATATTATCCAGCGGAACTATAGTTATTACATACTCTTCGTTTTTATACTCGCTCTTCGGCAAATACGGAAACGTGTATGTTCTATTGTTCGACTTGTCGCTCTTTATGCTGCTTCCTTCTTTCACAAGCTTTTTTGAAAGTATATTCGGCAAGGGCTACAAATCAATCATCACTAAATTTAGGAAGTTTCAGGTTGGGTATTCCCTATTTTGCATTCTTTTCATGGCGATCAATCTGTTAAGCAATAATCAGATTTATGATCAGTACAGACTTGCTTCCGGCACATTCATGGGCTTGTTGATGATCATCCAATTTATTTTACTGGTTTCGATTGCGACGATTTACACGATCCGGGGGAATCAAGAAGCGATCATATTTACGATCGGATTTGCTATTTTTGCTTTGCTGGGGTCAGGAGAATTGTTGTGGTTTTATTTTAAATCGGCTTACTATGATCTCTTTCTGTGGAAATGGGGCGTAGTGTGTTTTCTGATAGCCCTAATCATTATTCTCGGTAAAAGATTTGCCCGTAATCATGAACAGGTGGTGGAGTATTCCAAACAATTGGAGATGTTCAACAATGAGCTTCAACGTTCCGAGAAAATGGAGATTATCAGCGAACTGGCTGCTTCCGTAGCGCATGAGGTGCGCAATCCGCTTCAAGTGACCCGGGGCTTCCTGCAATTACTGGTAGCCAAGCAAAACTCCACGGATAAAGTCTATTTAAGCATGGCTCTTGAAGAACTTGACCGAGCCTCCGCGATAATTACGGACTTCCTAACATTCGCTAAGCCGGAAGTCGGCAAAGTAACTACGCTCAACGTACTCAATGAGTTCATCCATATTGAAGGTATCTTGATACCGATGGCCAATCTTCAGGGAGGCAAAATTTCCGTACACATCCCTCAGGATCTGCATATCAAAGGGAATTCCTCAAAGTTTAAGCAGGCGTTTATTAATATTATCAAGAACAGCATCGAATCCCTGCATGGTGAAGGGGAAATCCATGTTTGGTCGTATGAAGAAAATGGGGAAGTATGCATTCATATTAAGGATACCGGCGAAGGGATGGATGAAGAAGTGCTGGCCCGTTTGGGAGAGCCTTACTTTTCCAACAAGACCAAAGGAACAGGACTGGGGCTTATGGTGACGTTCCGGATAATAGAAGTGATGAACGGAAAAATTCAATTTAAAAGTGAAAAAGGAGTAGGGACGGAGGTTATGGTCCGGTTTCCCGCAGTGAAAAACGCATAAGAAACCGGAGCATTGCCTCTCGCCGCTACTCCTGATTATGAATAACTAGAAGTTTAATCTCCCCAAACCGCGTTTGGTTTAACTTCGGACTTAATAACATTAGCTGGACTAGGAGGCAGTACGAGGTAGAATTCGTCGGAATTCTCTTCTACTGTCTTTACTTTAATGTGATCCGGGAGAATTACACCTAGTGCCTCCTGGATTGCTGCTTTTGGATCGGCGAGTAATTTAGCCTTGAAACTTGGATCTTGCCATGCTTTTTCAATAACTTGTGTTTGAAGGAGAGCCCCTGATGTCATAAAATCACCCTTTCTCAATAAAATGGTTATATTTTCCTTTCTAGTATACCATGAATCTTGTAGGAAATCTAGGAATACTAGATATTCTTGGATAGCCAGTATCCAAGACCGCCACCTTGCAATAAACTCACTTTCGCTTCGATTTCCCGGGCCCCTTCTTCAAGGTTACTCCGCAGAAAATCATGAAATTCGTAAAGATCGGGTGCAAGGTCCCGAATAGCGACCAACTCCTCGTGATTGCGCCGGGCATGTTCCGACAGATGATTAAGCGTACCATGAATCGTAATGGCCTGCCTGATTTCTTCCGGTTCGGGCCTGCGCTCCCCCGGGATTTGCAAGTCAGTCTGGACGATCGAAACCAGAGAGTTGTAGCTTCCCTCGGCGAGGTCCTTCTCCCAGTCCTGCCAATCGTCCAGCAGTTGTAGCGTCACCAGAACGGTATCTACAGCCTGCTCCAAGCGGGGAATCTCTGCTTCCCGATCCGCGATAGACATTATTCCGGCAATCGCCAGCTTTACCTGGGCTGCCTTATGGCCCATTCTAACTGGATTCTCATGGTAGAAATCCGAACCCGTCTCACTGGATACGGCCTCGGCCCATTGGTTTACGTATTTTTTATAATAGGACCAAAAGAGAGGATTTCCCGAAAAACAGCTGCTGTACAATTTTACGAATTCCAGATGAATCAATTCGGCCAGCGGGAGTTGACCGGGCATCAGCTTGTCCGGTTCATCCATGCAGGCATCGATCAGATGGTAGTACATCATTCCGAAAATGTTGGCGACCGCAAAGCGGCGGCTGATTTCCGTATCTATGCCGGCCAACGGTTGTAGCCAGAAAGGTACCAGATAACATATGTAGTTTTTGGAACGATTGTCCTTCAGGGCATGGAATTTATCGAGATAATCCAAAGCCGGTTTCCGGAACGGTTCGGGAAGATCTCTCAGAATGGATTCCGCTTCGGCAAAAGCGAGACTAAGTTCCTGTTCGTAGGGTGTAAGCCACTTCAAAGACATGCCTCCTTTCATACTATCTTTGAACTAAGTCATGATTATATAGATTCCTTTATAGAATAACATGGAACCCGATAAAACCTAAAGCCCGGGTCTCAAGAGGGATTACACTGAATCCATAGAAATGTATAGTATAGCCGACTGACCGGCAGATAATTGTACAAGGGAGGGAACGGGATGCAAGGAAAGACGGTAATCATCACTGGGGCAAATTCGGGGATGGGGCTGGCCTCCACCATAGAATTGGCACGGCGAGGTGCGCATGTTGTGATGGCTTGCAGAAGTCCGGAACGGGGCCAAAAGGCGTGGGAAGCAGCCATCCGGGAAAGCGGATCAGACCGGCTGGAGTTGATGCTGTGCGATTTGGGCTCCCTGGACAGCATACGGAAATTTGCCGGGGAAGTGACGGAACGATACGGCGCGATTGATGTGCTGTTGAATAATGCGGGTGTAGTATCCTTGAAAAGGGAACTGACGAAGGATGGCTTCGAGTCTATGTTGGGAGTCAATCATCTGGGTCATTTTCTTCTCACCAATCTGCTGCTGGATTCGCTAAAGCGCGCCGAAGAAGGACGAATCGTCAATGTGTCCTCAGGCGCTTACAAAATCGGAAAAATTCATGAGGATCCGTCGCTGGTGCGGGGCTTTAATGTCGCGAAGGGCTATGCGCAATCGAAACTGGCCAATATTCTGTTTACGAAGGAGTTGGCTCGCAGACTGGAAGGAACCCGGGTAACGGCGAATTGTCTGCATCCCGGAGCGGTCGCTACCAATATCGGAGTTGACCGGAATACGGGGTTCGGCAAATCATTGGTTGGCTTATTGCGCCCGTTTTTCCTGACGGCTGAGCAGGGGGCGGAAACGGCGATATATCTGGCAAGTTCTCCTGAAGTAAAGGGGGTCACGGGACAATATTTCTATAAGAAACAAGCCAGGCCGCTTACCGCGAGGGGCGAGAACCCGGATTCCGCCCGCAGGCTGTGGGAATGGAGCGAGGAACAGGTCGGATTGAAACGATGATCGTCCTCATTAAGTAGGGAGCCGGAGAGATTCGGCAATGATTGAGTTAAAAAAGACGGTGACCGGGAGATGGATTATCTCCTTGGTCACCGTCTTTTTGTAATTTCTTATATGCGAGATGATTGGGGATCCCGGCTATAAAACAACCAGGTCCCGGGTCAGCTTGTTCAGCCGCTCGTTCCCGTTCCCGGTGATCAGCAGCATGTCCTCGATCATGACTGCGCCGACGCCGTAGCCATAATAAGGCGTTTCGATGCAGACAACCATGCCTGGCTCGAGCACGGTGGTATCGGCGGCGCTGAAGAACGGCGCCTCCTCGGTGGCGAGAGCCAGGCCGATGCTATGGCCGAGGTGGCCCCGGTTGTAGTCCGGTAAGCCGGAGCGCCGGATGACCTCCATGCCCTCGGCGAACACTGCGTCCATCGGCACCCCGGGGCCGGCGAGCTCCAGCATGCGGTCGTGGCCCGGCCGCAGCGCCGCATAGGCGCGCTTCGCGGCATCGCCCGGCTCGCCTAGCGAGAACGTGCGGGCGATGTCCGCGCCGTATCCCTGCACGTCGGCGCCGACATCAAACTTGATGATGTCGCCGGGAGCCGCACGGTGCGGCGCGTAGACCGACGCCGGCGCGAATTGCGGGCCGACGGAGATCGTGGTGAAGCGCTCGCTGAAGCCGAAGCGGCGGCGCGTCACCGCGATCCGGAACGCGGCCGCGAGCTCGGCCGCGGTAACGCCTGCGGCGACGGCCTGCACGGCAGCGCCGATCGCTTCTTCCGAAATCGCGCAGCTTTCCCGCAGCTGCGCGATTTCGAAGCCGGTTTTACGCGCGCGAAGCCGCGTAAACAGCGGGGCGGCTTCCGCCCAGCGCAGCTGCGGAAGCCGATCGGCGAGCAGCGCGCGCGTCCCGCCGCGCATGCCGCCCAGCTCGGCGGCGACGGCTGCGCCGGCCGCAAGGCCGCTGGCGCCGAGCGCCTCGGCCAGCGCCGAAAGCGCGGCGTCCGGCCCAGGAGCAGCCGGACGCTCGCCGCGGAACAGATCCCTTCTCATGCCGAAGGGATCATCCAGGTCAATCCATTGCGGGTAGGTAAGAATGTCAAAGCCCGGGATGCGGTCCGGCAGTCCCGAGGCTTCGAATTCGCTCATGAGCAATATGGATTTTCGGCCCGGATCACGGAACACGATGGCAAAAGCCGCCTCGGTCATCCGGAATGTATACATAAACATGCTGGGCTGGCCGGACAGATAGTAGACATTTTCGGCGCTGGAGGCGACGAGAGCGTCCAATCCTTCCCGTTCCAGCATTTCCTTGGCTCTTGAGGCCACGTCCAGCAAATGTTCTTCTTTAAGGTTCATACGGTTTCAGCTCCTTGGTAGGGTCGCCAATACATTCATTCATTAAATCTCGTAGGCTTTGGACAATCGTTTTTCGATGCGGTTCAAGATGATCGACAGGCCCGTGCTCATAATCCAGTACATCAAGCCGATGGCCAGAAAGAAAGGCATCGCCACGTAATATCTGGACACCAGGATTTGGGCCGCGCGGAACAACTCAACGACAGTAACGACAGATACCAACGAAGTTTCCTTGAGCATCCCGATGAATGAATTCCCAAGCGGTGGAATTGCGATTCGTGCCGCTTGAGGCAACACTACAAAACGCATTGTCTGCCAAGGGGTCATTCCCAGAGATTGAGCCGCTTCAGTCTGTCCGTGATCGACGGACATGATAGTGGCTCTAAACGTCTCGGAGAGGTAGGCGCCGATATTGATGCTCATCGAAAGGTAAGCCGACATCATAGGACTAAGATGTATGCCCCAGTCGGGGAGACCGAAATAGACAATGAAAATTTGCACCATTAACGGCGTGCCCCGGATAATCGACACGTACACCCGGGCGATATTCCGGATCACGGCATTCCCTTTTAACCGGGCGACGGCTACCACGAGTCCTATGATCAGTCCGAAGAACATGGACACCAAGGTGATTTGTAGCGTGTAATAAGCGCCGGTCAGCAAATATTCAAGATTATCGAGCACGAGTTTCATCGGGTTACCTCCCCAGAGCAGGATGAACTATTTATATAGCTTAAAAGTTAGGATCTACGTCAAACCATTTGTTGTACAACGTTTTAAGCGTACCGTCATCTTTAATTTCTTGAAGCGCCTTGTTGACGGCTTCTTGCAGATCAGGGTTATTCTTCGGCATAGCAACGCCGGCAAAATCGGATTTCAAAGGCTCGCCCACGGTTTTCAATTTCAGGTTATTGCTCTCGATGAGCGGCTTCAGAGCGAACACGTTATTGATCGTTGCGTCAATCCGGCCGTTGTTGAGATCCATCAGTGCGTTCAAATTGTCGTTGTAAGTCACGATTTCAAAATCGCCGATTTTCGGAAGGACTTCGTCGCGCAGGTAAGCTTCGTCATTCGTTCCGAGCGCCACGCCGACCTTTTTCCCTTTAAAATCTTCAACCGATTGAATGCTGTCGTTATTGTCTTTTACGATGATGCTTACATCATTTTTTACATAAGGCTCTGAGAAATCAATCGATTTCTTGCGATCCTCGGTGATTGTGACTTGGCTGACGAGAGCGTCGTATTTTCCTTTTTGCAGTCCTTCGATCAATCCGGAAAATTCACCGGTCACAAAGTTCGCCTCGACACCGATCCGCTTGGCAATTTCCTTGGACAAGTCGGCATCGTATCCGTCGACCTCATTGTTTTCATTGACGAAATTATATGGTGCGTACGTGCCCATCAAACCGATGGTAATTTTGCCTTTGCTTTTAATTTGCTCCAGCAGTTTGCCGCCGGAAGCGTTGCTTTCGTTTTGCGCTTGATCGTTGCCGGCCGGAGGTGTTTGGGAGGTGTTATTCCCGGCGTTGTTGCCGCAAGCGGACAAAACAAGGGTTAGCGCTGCAATCAGGGTCATGAAAAATAGGGATTTTCTCTTTCTGGATTTCATAGTGTGGTTCTCTCCTTATTTATATAATGTTGTTTGTGAGTGAAGTTTCTTATCAGCCAGGTTCGCCGATCAAACCGTAAAATTCAAAACGCGCGGCCGCATGGGCCATTTGCTCCGCCGTATAGACCGGGACGTAATCGACGTCATGCTCCGGCCCGAACAACCATTTGGAGATCGTACCTTCAATCAGGGAAGAGAGAAGCAGGGTTCGAAGCTCCACTCCCGGAGAATCGGGAAGCATTCCAAGCTCGGACGCTCTTTCGATATTGGTTCGAAAGGCTTGTCCAAAAGCCTGCCAGGTTTGCGAGACGGCTTCCTGGACGGCAGGATCGGCGCCTTGGCCCTTAATGAGCAGTAGTACCATCAAATGCCGTTCGCTCTCCGCGAACCTGAACAGCTCCGTCAGCAGTTTGCGCGTGGACACTTCCATGTCTTCGACCGTGCCAGGCTCTTTGCGGTAACCCGTCGCAATCGTTTCGACTAATTTGTCCTTACCGCTGCGGATCAATTCAAGCGTCATCTTTTCCTTACTCTCAAAATACCAGTAGAAGGTTCCCTGCGAGACGCCGGCAGTTTTTACGATATCCGAAATTTTGGTGTTGTGGTAACCTTTGCGGGCAAACCATTCCAGCGCGATGTCTTTCAATTGTTGCTTTCGCTCCGGATCAGGGGTGTTCGCTGATTCCAACCATGGCACCTACTTTCCTAATTGACTCGTCAGTCAGTTAATTCCGATAAGTCTAATAGTATTAATTAGTTTTAATTTTGTCAATTGGTCGTTGAAGTTTTTTTTAGAATAATTTTCTTCGATAAACCCAACATAGCCCCTTTCACAAATGGAAGGGGCATTAAGGAAGACGGTTGACGTTTATAAAATTTGATGCAGACCGATGATGATAAGCAGCAGGCCGGAAATGACGGTAGCCCGGTTGCCTAGCTTTTCGGCGGCGTATTTTTCACCGAAACCTGCGCACAGGGCCAGAAGCAGAAAGCTGAACACACCGACCGACAGAGAGGTGTAAAATACATTTAAATGGGTAATGCCCGCATTAAATCCGCCCGCCAGCGCGTTCATCGCAAGTGCGATGCCGAGCAGCAATGATTCTCCGAGGCTGAGACTCTTGGAGCTGTCTTTGTCCGCTTCCTCCGGATTGCGGAGCAGGCGGGTCAGAATCGGAGGATCGTCCTCCGTAGCAACGACCGGTTTCTTTTCCACAAAGGGTTGAAGAAGCACCCACACTCCGACAGCCACAATCACAATCGTGCCGATCCATTGACCGACCCAAGGATGAACCCACAAGGCGATCATGTTACCGAACAATCCCGACAATAGCGTAGCGATAAATGAAATGAGCGCGATCGCAAGGTTGGAATACCACGGAATATGGATTTTTCGGACACCGTAGGCGATGCCGACCCCTGCATTATCCAGGTTGGAGGCCAAACCGATGGCGACGACAGCCCAAAGGCTGATCATGTTCATGATGCTCGCTCCTTTGCAACATTGATGCCACAGCATATGCCCAGAAGCCGGTTTTGGTTTCTTCCAGTCCGAAGACAATTCAGGAATGTGGAGAAATTTAGCGAATCCTTATAAATAGTTTTCCTTTCTTCCGAATAAAGTAGTATAATTTTAAAAAAGATAGCCTAAAGAGGTGATATAAGTGCTTGAAAATTTGTTGCGGCCCACACATCTGCTGTTATTGGTTATCGCCGCACTGTTATTGTTCGGTCCGAGCAAACTGCCTGAATTGGGACGCAGCTTCGGGACGATGCTGAAGGAGTTTAAGAAAGGCGCTCGCGGGGACTTTGACGATGAGAAACCGAAGGAGATCCAAACCGCCGTACAAGAGACCAATAAATCCTAACATAAATAATCCCTGTTAATGCGGGGAGAACCTGTTTGCACAAAAATGAAGGGCGCCCGGTGGGCGCCCTTTTTGTGTGTCTAATGTATCTTTATTATAGAATTTGCAAGTTTACTATAAGAGAGCCCGAGATCACCCTTGTATAAGCAGCAGGATGATTGAGGACAGTCCGAGACAGGTGCTGATGAGGTACAGGAACATTACGGCCTGCTTATGGTTTAAGCCGGCGCGCAGCAGCCGGTAGTGAACCTGGCTGGCATCGGCCTGATAAATGGCTTTGCCCTGCAGGAAACGTTTGATGACAACGAACAGGTTGTCAAAAATCGGAACCCCCAACGCCAGCACGGGAATAAACAGGGAGAGTACGGTCGCCTGTTTGAAAGCTCCGTCCAGTGCGATCACGGCAAGCATGAATCCGAGGAACGTCGCTCCTGCATCGCCCATAAATACTTTTGCCGGCGGTTTATTATACCTGAGATAGGCAAGCGTCACACCGATAAGCGTAATGGATAGCATCGCGGATGTGGTCTGACCCTTAGTCAAAGCGACCACAAACAAGGTTACGGCCGAAATCGCGGACAAGCCGCCAGCCAATCCATCCAGTCCGTCCGAAAAATTAATAACGGTCGTTACGCCGAAAATCCAGAGAATCGTCAATATAAACTGCAGCCATACCGGCAAAAGTACATAGTCCCCGCTGAACGGATTGACGAAGCCGCTGAAAGAAATTCCAGAGGCGAACACCAGCACGGCAGCCGATACTTGTACGATCAGCTTCGGTAGGGCAGGGAAGTCTTTACCTTTGGTTTTGAACCAGTCATCGACGGTTCCGATCACAAGCAGCAGAATACCGCCCAGGAACAGAGCGCCTGTCTGCATCGAGAAATCCCGTGTAAAAAGGAGGTACGAGATAAAAAATCCTGCAAAGATCGCATAGCTGGCTGTCAGCGGGATCGGATTGCGATGGATTTTTCGTTCGACATCCTCTCTGGGCTTATCCACGAAATCAAGCCGGAACGCCAGTCTCCCCAACGGGGGAATCAGAAAATAGACAATGAGAAACGAGAGCAAAAAAGAATAGATATATAAGATTGTAGTCACCACCAAGGCCATTTTTACTTTACTTGCTAAGTCTTATTATAAAAAGAAACATGAATTCTGTCGAACAATTAAATCACGAATGGCCCGGTTTCGCTTGCCGGGGCTTAACCCGCATCCGTTGAACGGAGACGAGCAGGGCCAGCAGACAAATGCCCATCGCCGTCCAAAAAACCGTATGCAGCGCATGCAGCGCGGCTTCGGGCTCTCCGGATGACAAAGGCCTTAAATAGCTGAGACGTGAAGAGTAAATCGATATGGACAGGGAAGTGCCGAGCACCATGCCAATATTTCTCACCAACGCATTCAATCCTCCGGCGGTTCCCAGCTTGTCCCGGGACACCGAACCCATAATGCTGGAGTTGTTCGGGGATTGGAACAAGCCGCCGCCCAGTCCGAATAGTCCGAGATGTAGCCCTACCATCCATGCGCTCTCATTCGTCGACAGCGTGTTCAGCAGTCCGAAGGCGAGTGCGTTGACAATGAGCCCGGCGGTAGTCAGGGAATACGAGCCGATCTTGTCGGACAGCCAACCGGAGATGGGAGCGACAACGGCCATGACTAGCGGGTAGACCATCATCGTGTATCCGGTTTTGGCCGGAGAGAACCCGAGAACGTCATGCATATAGAACGGCATCAACACATTGGTAAAGAACAGGGCGACGAAGGAAAGGAGCGCCGTAATATTCCCGATCGCAAAGGCCGGAATCCGGTAAAGACTGAAATCGAGCATCGGGTAGCGGGTTCTTTTTTCCCATAAGTAGAACAAGATCAGCACCACAAGGGATAACCCTCCGCCGATCCAAACGGTAGGGGAGAGCCAGCCCCAGTCTTGTCCGCCCGAAATGACGTATAGAAACGCCACCATGCCGACCATGAAGAGCGTGGAGCCCGTGTAATCGAACGGCTGCTGTTCCTTGCGGTTGCGGTCCTTGGGCAGAATAAACCAGCCCGCGATAAATCCGAAGATCCCGATAGGGACGTTAATCCAGAAAATCGACGTCCAGCCCAGATGCTCGACCAGAATGCCGCCGATCCCCGGTCCGGTCAACGAGCCGAGCGATACCATGGTTCCGGTGATCCCCATAGCTCGCCCGCGTCCTTTGCTGGAGAACACCTCGGCGATAATCGCCTGGCTGTTGGACATGAGGCACGCGGCTCCCAGCGCTTGGAGTATTCGGGAGCCGATCAAAAGGCCGAGTGAGCCGGATATTCCGCAAAGGGCCGAACCGATGGCGAATATCAGAAAGCCGTAATTGTAAATTCTGCTGCGACCGAACATATCCGAAATTTTGCCCATGATCGGTAAAGTTGCGCATATCGTTAGCAAATACGCGGTAAGTACCCACTGGACGACATGAATGGGAGCGCTGAGTTCCCCGGCGATCGTGGGCAACGCCACATTGGCGATGCTTCCGTCCAAGGTCGACATAAAGGTGCCGAGAGAAACATTGGCGAGTATCACCCACGGGCTGGTTAGCCAGGTGGATTTTGCAGGTTTGTTATGTTCTTGTGCCAAGATGATAACCTCTTTTCAACTGCCGCTTTGGTATAATTTCGCTTTTTGTATTATATCATGGGGAGTGTAGGTTTACTCTGCGCCGTCATTGCGTCGAAAATCCGATTTAATTATGATACATTATATAGGGTATTAATAATGAAAAAATGTAAGCTTTAGGGTATGGAGGGATACTCATGCAAGATGAATACTCGCGCAAGCTGGAGGACCAGAAAGGACTGTTCCGGCAACTGGGCATCAAGCTGGATGCGCTCGCTATTCACGAAAAGGATTTCGACGTTAAGATGCGGGGCTACGAAAAAGAAGAAGTCGACCGTTTCCTTGATGACGTGATTATGGATTACGAACGTTTTTACGATATTATTACGGACCTGCTGGACAAATATAAAGAAATCCAGCGCCGCCAGGCTTACTGGGAGGAAGAGAAAAAGTCTCTGGCCGCCCGCAAGCCGCAGATCGATACGGAAAACTCGGTCGACCGCCGGATTGTGGAGGATGGCATCCGCCAACTGGAACGCAATCTGGAACAGTTGAAATTGCATATTCGTGGATAAAATCATAATAAGGAACCGGCGATTTTGCCAGGTTCCTTATTTTTTAGATATCAGAAAGTATAAACTTCGGAGCATTAGCTGCCTGATATCGCAAGAAAAACTTCCGCCAAACGCGGTCTGGCTTCCATGAAAGTGCGTCGATAGACGTTTTTCTTATGTTTCTTAATGAATTTGAGGATGTAATTCCTTGCGCAGGTAAGTGCAGGCGAATAAACAGCTATCTTTTTACGCAAACTTCTAAAAAGAAATCGGAACGAAAAGACCGGAAGGCGATCTTCACGGGATGTTCATGTTTTAAACGTTGCACTATGTACGGTATGGTGGTATGATTATAACAATATTTAGAATTAGTCTAAATTTAAAGTATCTTTCTAGTGCTGCTATCTCTACTTTAACATTATATTTTAATTGGAGGGAATTGAAATGACAAATCAAAACTTGACCCAAAACGAACTGGCTCTGGAAAAGCAACTGAACCTGCAAATTGCGAACTGGACTGTCCTGTATACGAAGCTGCACAATTTCCACTGGTTTGTGAAAGGTCCAAACTTCTTTACTCTGCATGAAAAATTTGAAGAGCTGTACAATGAAGTTGCCGCAAATATTGACGAGCTTGCAGAACGTTTGCTGGCCATTGGCGGAAAACCGGTAGCAACCCTTCGCGATTCCCTGTCCGTCGCTTCCTTATCCGAAGCTGCCGGCGGTGAAGCTCCAGAAGCTATGGTCGCTGCGATCGTTGCGGACTTTACGACGCTGCAAGGCGAATTGAAGCAAGGCATGGAAGCTGCAGAGGAAGCGCAAGACGAAGCTACTAGCGACCTCTTGTTGGGGATCTTGTCTTCGCTTGAGAAGCATAACTGGATGTTGAACGCCTATTTGGGCAAATAATTATCCACTGTTGGTTTAGCTATAATGGAGCAGGCCCCGCCATTGGTGGGGCTTGTTTTTTTGCGTTTTAGATTATTTATAGGAGATTTGAGTTAATTGGAAAATGTGATTCCAGTGATCATTTGCGCAAAAACCTCCTTGCCAGTCGCACTCGCATCCGTGTACACTATGGTTAGGAATTGACGGAGTGAAGAACACGCCGTTTCATTGCATTTGCCTATTGCGGGCGATGTCATGGAACGGCTTTTTTTATTTTTCGAGAGGCGGTGGAATCATGTTCGATCAAAAGTATGAAGAATGGATTTCTTTGAATCTGAAGGAGGAGGAGAATCCTAGGCGACGCGAACTGCTTGAGAAAGGATTGGGGCATGGGACGGTCGAGTTTTTACGCTCAGTTTGGTATCCTGCGGTGGGTAATTTTAATTACTTGTATCCTGAATGGGAAGTACGCGATTTTAACAATGGTTATCGGTATCTGGACCTTGCTTATATGCCGGGCGGTGCAAAAGGCGGGATTGAAATCCAAGGGTACGGACCCCACGCGAGAGACCTTGATGTCAGACGGTTTAAGGATCTATGCATGCGACACAGCATGCTGGCCCTCGATGGATGGGTGTTTCTGCCTATCGCCTACCTATCCATCAAAGAGGAACCGAAACAATGCCAGCAGCTCATCCTCTCCTTCGTCGGTAAATTTCTTTCGACCGATGTGTCGGTATCGGCCGAGATGGGGTGGGCGGAAGCGGAAACGATGCGTTTTGCGCGCCGGTTGCTGCGTCCTTTTTCCCCATCCGAACTCGCACTCCACCTTCGACTGTCGGATCGCCACACTCGCCGCATTTTGCACCGTATGGTTGAGTTGCAAATTTTGCGCGTCGCAGGAGAGGGCAGCCAGCGCTATCGCAAATATCAACTGCGATAGCAGATGGGCAAGAGGCGGAAACCAAGGTGGGTGTAAAGGCGTCGCGGACTACAGTTTGACGTGAAATGTACTCGTTGTGAACTCACCAGAACTACCTAAAAGTACTTGCAAAGAACTCGAAATAACTTGCAAAGTGCTCGCAAAGAACTCGCAAAGTGTTCGCAAAGAACTCGCAAAGTAGCTCGTCCAACGTCTAACGGACATAGGAGCCGTTAAACCGTGCAAAAAGGTAAGTTTGAAAATCTAACGGACACAGAAGACGCTAACTCACGAAAATCGCTCAAAATCTGATGGCGAAGCCCCATTTAAGGGCTCTGGTGTCCGTTAGATTTAGAAAGGAGCCAAATTTGAGGGAATAACGTCCCTGGTGTCCGTTAGAGAACCTACTAGTGTTGAGCCGACTTTTAACGGACATAGGAGCCGTTAAACCGTGCAAAAAGGTAAGTTTGAAATTCTAACGGACACAGAAGACGCTAACTCACGAAAATCGCCCAAAATCTGATGGCGAAGCCCCATTTAAGGGCTATGATGTCCGTTAGATTTAGAAAGGAGCCAAATTTGAGAGAATAGCGTCCCTGCTGTCCGTTAGAGTAACAACACTGGTGATGGATCCGACTTCACATTGCACGGAATCATACTATTGTCCCTATATGCCGCAAATTTCTAATTTACTTGTTCTACGAGACGCATTGGCCAGACTACTTTACTCACAGCTATACGACGAGCGAGAAACATACTACGGTTGGTTAATTGCATCATTAGTAAAATGCCGGAAAAAGTTTACGCAAATTGAAGCTCTCAATTGGTTGGATACGTTTGGTTAGAAATGTGCTTGCTTGCCTGGTATGTCGATAGGAATAGTTGTTTTGTTTTCTGAAGGGGGGGTAATACAATAGCGTACCGATGAACGGTACCATCCAAACAAACGATAAGGAGAGATTTCAAATGGCAAACAACAACCGAGATGGGAAAATGAGCCGTGAGGAAGCTGGTCGTATGGGCGGAGAGGCAACGGCCAAAAACCACGATAAGGATTTTTATCAGGAGATCGGTAAAAAGGGTGGGGAAGCCACTTCCCGCAATCATGATAAAGACTTCTATCAAGAAATTGGCCAAAAGGGCGGGGAGGCTACTTCACGCTCGCACGATAAGGATTTTTATCAGGAGATCGGACAAAAAGGCGGCGAAGCGCGCAGCGATTCAGATGGCAATAACGGCAAGATGAGCCGTGAAGAGGCTGGTCGCAAGGGCGGCGAAGCAAGAGCACGTCAGCGGAAATAATCTAGCGGAAAAGCGTTCGGTAGAGAATGCGGCGCTGAGGCTGCAGCGTTAAATTATAATTGAAACGCCCCTCATCCTTAGGATGAGGGGCGTTTTGCGATCAGTGCCGCGTATTAGACTTTAAAGCGGTCGATCAAAGTGTGCAGCCTTTCCGATAGATCGGAGAGGAAGGTAGCGGAAGCATCGACTTCCTGCATGGCTGCAAGTTGTTCCTCGGAAGCCGCGGACATGGTCTGGGTTCCGTCGACAGTTCCGTTAGCCACGTTTACAAGCTGCTCCATTGCTTCCACCAGCACTTTGGAGTTCACGGACAATTGACGAACCGTTTCGCTGACATTTTCAACGGCTTCGGCGGAATTCTTGGTCGATTGTTGAATTTCAAGGAAGGAGTTCCCTGCGTTTACGACAAGCTCGGTCCCAAGCTTCACTTCAAGAGTTGCCTCTTCCATGGTATCCGCGGTCGCTTCCATTTGTTTAATAATAAAGTTAATGAGTGAGGCGATCTGTTTGGCCGAGTCCGCGGACCGCTCGGCGAGCTTCCGGACGGAGGAAGCGACGACCGCAAAGCCGCTGCCATGCTCGCCGGCCCGGGCGGCCTCGATGGCGGCATTGATCGCAAGCAGGTTTGTTTCTGCTGCAATCTCTGTTATGATGTCGAGAATATTCTGAATTTCCCTCGAATGACTGCTTAGCTGTCCTATGTTGGAGGAGAGGCTTACGATCTTGTCTTCAATTGTATTCATTTGCTTAACGCCAAGCTGAATGGAGGTTCCACCATCCTTGGCGGCTTCAGCGGAAATCCGGGCTTCCTCCGATACATGGTCGGCCGTATTTACGATCTGGCTGATAAAAGCGGACATTTCCTGAAGGGCTGCCGAGCTTTGCTCCAGATTTTGCAGCTGTTTCTCCGCGCCTTCAGCCAGCTCTTGAATTATGTATACTGTTTGCTCGCTGGCCTTTCCGGTTTCCTCGGCACTGGCCGACAGTTCCTGGGAAGAGGAGGCCACCTGCATGGATGTTTCATTTACCTCGGTAATCAACTGGCGTAATTGTAACGTCATGTTGCCAAAATCCCGAGATAAGGTTCCCACTTCATCTTTGCTGGAGATAGATAGTGGCTCTACGGTCAAGTTGCCTTGGGCGACCAGGTTGACCTGTTTCGATAATTGCTCGATCGGACGTATCATCCGGTGAATAAAGAGATAGACGGCAACGATAGCCAGCAGGAACACTGCTCCTCCAATAATAAAAGGTAGGGCAATGATATCCCAAACCCGCTCATGAATGATGGAGGCATCGAAGTTAATCGCCATCAGGCCGACGATTTCTTTGGTCGGGTCATGGTCTTTATAAATCGGACCGTAGCCTGTCAGAAGCCCAACGCCATCATAGGTGTAGATTTTTGTATAAACGGAATGCTTGCTGTGCATAATCATATCGCGATCATCTTCGCTGAAGTAAAAATCGTCTCCGGCTTTATATCCGCGCTGTTTCAAATTTTGATCCGCGGCCAGGATTTTACCGTCCAAAGAAAGAATAAACACTTCCTTGAAGAGCGATTTGTGGTTTACGGTCCAGTTTAAACGTTCCTCCAGGGCTCCAAGATCGGAAGTATCCCCTTTAGCGAGTCGTTCAATGATTCCAGGATCCACAAGGCCAGTCGTGATGTTGGCACAGCCTACCGTTTCGATTCCGACAGACTCTTCCACTTGTCTGTAGGCCGTCTGGTAGCTGAAGAAGCCGATGAGTGCGCTCACAAGCAGGAGCACCCCGATAATGCCGGCAGTTATTTTTCTAGCGAATCCCATACTCATTCCCCAATCATAATAGGTTGCTGTTGTACAAGGTGTGAAGTCTAAATCACATTATATAGTAGTAATGTTTTGAGAATTTATTAGCTTAATCATTCAAAGTGTGACAAAATAGTGAATTTTCATATAAATTGTGACAAGTGAGGCGATGTTTGTGTCAAAAATTATCGATTCCTGGAGGGTTTTCATTGCGGTACCCCTTCCTAAATCCATAAAGGAGGCATTATCTGCTTGGACTGAACCGCGCAAAAGCGATCTGGCCTTCTCGAAATGGGTTCATCCTTCGGACTATCATATTACCGTCCAATTTCTCGGAGATATATCGCCGACCCGGATCAATGACCTTCAAGCAAACCTGGAAAGCATTACGGCGGGCCAAAAAGCATTTCAATTAAATGCCAGGAAAGTAGGATTTTTTGGACGTGCTTCGAACCCCCGAGTTCTTTGGGCAGGGGTGGAAGGGGACATGGAACATCTTAAGTCACTGCAGAGCGCCGTGGCGGAGGGCAACCGGAAACTGGGCTTTATCCCGGAGGACCGTCCTTATAGCCCGCATATCACTCTGGCGCGAAAATATGCTGAAGATCGCCGCCTCTCGCCGGAGCAATTAGCCGGAACCGGATCCCCTCCCGAATTCGGAAGCTGGACCGCAGACGCCATCGTCGTTTACCGAACTCGGATGAATAAAGCGCCTATGTATGAAGAAGTGGGTAGAATTTCACTTTTATCATAGTAATAATCTTGAGTCTTCCGTCCTTCGGAAGGCTTATTTTGTTGAAAAAAACATTTTTTTGTTATTCAAACGTCTTTTTTTCGGTTACATAGATGAAAGAATATATCATCATGCGTAAAGTTCTTCGGAAAGAAGAGCCATTTACTAGAGAGAAATGTCGGGTAGGAGGTCTATTATGTATATTTTTCGGCAAAGCCGTTACGTCGCGCTCCTAATAGGAGCCATTTTGGTTAGTCTTGGTGCGATTTGTCTGCTTCAGCAAAACTTGGGGAAGGAGAGAACAGGGAACCGCAATCTTTCTGCAATGCCTGCGAATCCCGAAACAAAACTTATCATCTCCGCATCTCCGTTGCAGCAGCATCATGCGATATCGATCCAGGGAGAGAGGCTTGGCAAGCCGATCCTCCCGAATTTAACGACTCTTGAAATAAAAATCCAGCAAACTGATTTCGGCATAAGCCGCTCGGAGCATAATGAACTGCTGGCAGAGCAGATTTGGCTGCGCAAACAGGCGCTTGAGCCAAAAATAACGGAGCCTGCTCCCCCGGACAAGAACCATCCCCCCGACCAATTATTCTTCACGCGCACAAAGCTGCTAAACCATGAAGACAAGGAAGACGCTACATGGAGCTACGCTTTGGGCGAGGAAGAACTGCTTCTCCTCCAAAAAATCGTTATGGCGGAAGCAGAGGGCGAACCGTACGAAGGCAAGGTGGCAGTCGCCAACGTTGTCTTAAACCGGCTGCGGTCCGCTAATTATCCCGATACCATAAAGGAAGTTATATATCAAAAATCTCAATTCAGCCCTGTTCGGAACGGAAGATTAAAGAGAGTTAGCCCGAATGAGGACACGATTCATGCCGTGAATGAGGCATTGAACGGACGAAGAGAGGTATCGGACGATACCTATTATTTCTTGTCGCTGAAACTGGCTAAAGATCTCACAATTGCCCGGACAAAGGATAAAGCGAAAGTAATCGGAAATCATACTTTTTATAAATAGTCATGGTAATTTACCGCTTGGCCTACCGCCTGTCTGCTCAGTTCCAGAGCAAGCGAGGATTCCGCGGGGTCTTCCAGCAGATCGGCGATATTTCTGGCGCAAAGGTCAGGTCGGTAAAAGGAAGTGTCCGGACTTCGACGGAGCTCGGTATAACTGCCGGTGTAAGCTGTGCGGTCACTGCTTATTTTGGCGAACCAGAAATCCAAAATTTCTGTGGAGGTCAGTTCATTTCCGCAACCTATTTTTATAAAATAATCGCGGTTCTTATCCTCCTGGCCGGGAATGCATTCATAGAACAGCATAGGTATACCCTTGGCCAACCCTTCCGTACAAGTCATACCACCGGGTTTGGTAATTAGCAGATCAGAGGCGTCCATCCATTTGCTGATTTCACGGGTGTAGGCAAGCACCCTGATATTGGAGTGCTGAAGCCCGGGATGATTACGCAGTTTAGCTACCAGCTTCTCGTTGCTGCCCATGCAGCAGACAATTTGGACATTCTTTTTCCATTGAGATAATCTTTCGATTAACTCATCTTTCAGAATGCCCCAACCGCCGCCCATAATGAGCACGGTCGGGATATTTTTGAGTCCCAGCTCGCGCCTTACGGAAGCTTTGTCCTGCCGGATCCAGAATTCGGGATGAACGGGAATGCCGGAAACCTGAATGGCTGCCGGTTTTACACCGCGTTGGATGAGCAGGCTCCGGACTTCGGGAGTTGAGACAAAATAGCGGTCAACTTCCGGACTGATCCATGATCCATGGGCATCATAATCCGTAATCAGCGTATACAGAGGAACATCCAGCCCTGAAGCCTTCAGCCTCGATATTATGGCGCCGGGAATCGGGTGCGTACAAATAATCAAGTCCGGCTCCATCTGCCCGATCACCCCGGCGGCATGATTATAAAACAATTTATGGAGCGCCAGCCGGGTAAGCCGTCCGACCGGCTTTTCGTATTTTTTGCGATAAAAAAGGCCTACCAGCGCAGGGCTAGTCGTTACTGTGATCCGGTAAGCGGATAGAATCCAGGGGGCAAGCGTAGGATTCAGCACCGATCCGAGCTCCAGCACCTTGGCCTGTATATGCGGATCTACTTTCTGCAATCCGGCCGCAAGCGCATGAGCCGCCTGGGTATGGCCGCTGCCAAACCCTTCCGATAGGATCAGCACTCTTTTGAACGGCATAAGATCACCCTTTTCATAATCTGAAATTGCGAAGAGATTATTTCACTCGTAACTTCAGTTTATTTTTTTTACGGCTTGGAAAAAAGAGCCTGCGGACTGGTCTGAAGCTGGACTTTAGTCGGGGCGCCCTTCTAATGAAGTATGATGTAAGTCACTTTGAAATTTCCTGAAAAAACATCTTGCAAAGTGGAATTAGACGTGATAAAGTGTTGATTGACCAAATGACCGAAATTGAATTTTAGTCATTTTCTTGAGAGCAAGGCATTTGACGTAAAAGGAGGTGCTCGAAATGGCTGTGGTAGATCGCCGCAAACAAGTCATCGAGGCAGCGGAGAAATCCTTCGCGTTGTTCGGATATAAGGCAACGACGATGGACCACGTGGCGAAGATCGCTAATGTTGCCAAGGGGACGATCTACACATTTTTCACTAACAAGGAGGAGCTCTTTGACGAGATTCTCCGCTCGGTCATCCTGGATATGAAGCGGATTGCGGAACGGGAAGTCCGGGAAGACAGACCTTTTTTCGAAAACCTGTATCAAAGTATGGATTCGCTGCTTGAATACAGAGCCGAGCATGAGCTGTTGATCAAACTGTTTCAGGAGGTCCGTGATTTTGGGACACCGCAGGCCCGGGAGGGGCTGGAGAAGATTGAACATGCGATTCTGGGCTATTTGGAAAAGCAAGTGGATCGCGCGGCGGGGCGAGGGGAGATTAACGGTCTTGATCCGAAGGTTGTCTCATTTGTCCTCTTAAAGCTTTACATCGCGTTGACGTCGGATTGGAACAAGATTCACGATCCTTTGAGCAAAGAGCAGATCAAGGAGTTTACTCGCCGATTTTTGTCGGGTGGTCTTTCACTGGCATAGGACCCGGGCCTTGAAGGAGCCTGGACTGCAAAAAAAATAGAAATTAGACATCAGAGGATACAAGGAGAGAAAACGAATATGAAATCAATGTCGGTGTTTTTCAAGGACTTGGCTGCATCCTTCAAAAAGCCAAAAGTAATTATCCCGATTATCGTCGTACTGTTTATTCCCGTGCTGTATAGCGGAATGTTCCTGGCGGCGTTTTGGGATCCTTACGGCAAAATGGATGAGATTCCCGTTGCGGTAGTTAATCAGGACACGGGCGCTGAATATGAAGGGAAATCGCTTCAGGTCGGTAAGGAACTGGTGGAAGAGTTGAAGAAGGGAAATGACTTTTCGTGGCGGTTCGTTACCCGTGAAGAAGCGGAAAAAGGGATGGACTCCAATGAGTATTACATGACGATTGTAATTCCGGATAACTTCTCTTCGCAGGCAACGACGCTGATGGATGAAAATCCTCAGCCGGCACAAATCATTTATGAACCAAACGAAGGCTATAACTTCCTGGCTGCCCAAATCGGCGGTACGGCGGTAAAAGAAATCAAGGCTAAAGTTTCCGCTAAAGTAACGGAAGCCTATACGGAAACCCTGTTCGATCAGGTTGAGAAAATTTCCGGCGGCTTGAACGATGCAGGCGACGGTGCAAGCACCATTAATGATGGAGCTGTTCAACTCGATACAGGCGCTAAAACATTGAAAGAGAACCTTGCCAAGCTGGCGGCCGGTACAATCGAACTCAGTAACGGCATCGCTCCGCTTCAAGAAGGAGCCAGCTCGCTTAGTAAGGGAGCTGCGGATCTGAAGACCGGGGCATCTACATTGGCAAGTGGTCTAAATCAATTGTCCGCAGCGGAAAAACAACTGGAAAGCGGAGCTGTAAAAGCCCATGAGGGCGGCGTGCAGTTGAAAAATGGATTGGATGCTTCCGTTCAAGGAGCCGATAAGCTTCAAGCGGGTCTCACCGCTTCTGAAGAAGGCAGCTCCAAACTGGTAACGGGCCTCGAGTCATCGCTTCAAGGCAGCACTAAAGTGGCTGAAGGAGCGAAAGGGGTGGCCCAAGGCTTGGAGCAGCTTACTAAAGCAAGCCCTGAGCTGGCGGAAAATCCGACTGTTCAGCAACTGCTCGCAGCCAGCAAAGCTGTGGCTCAAGGCAGCGAACAATTGCAGCAAGGCCAACAGCAGCTGCTGCAAGGCAGCAAGGATTTACACAGCGCTCAACAGCAATTGCTGCAAGGCAGCCAGCAGTTGGCGCAAGGACAGAAGCAACTCGCCCAAGGTGCTACCCAGTTGACCGCAGGCCAAGAGCAATTGGCTGGCGGGCTGAAGCAATTCGGCGGTAAATTGGCCGAAGCGGCAACAGGCGGCGAACAGCTGGCAGCCGGTGCAGGCAAGCTGAGCACGGGTGCCAAGCAAATCGAAGGCGGCATGGGCCAAGTGTCCGGCGGCGTGCAAACTCTGGCTGACGGTTCCAAGCAATTGGATGCAGGAGCAGGCGAGCTCAAGAACGGAATGGATAAACTGACTGAAGGCTCCGGAGAGCTGGCAAGCAAGCTGAATGAAGCTGCCGATCAAACTTCCGGTGTTAAGAAGTCCGATAAGCTTGTAAATATGTATGCCCAACCTGTTGAAGTAAACGAGCAAAAAGTGAACGAAGTGCCGAACTATGGTACAGGTTTCGCTCCTTACTTCCTGTCCCTCGGTCTGTTCGTCGGAGCGTTGATCTCGACGCTGGTCGTTCCGCTTCGCGGAACTTCGGTAGAGGGCGCCACCGGTTGGAACCGGTTTGTCAGCCGGGCCCTTGCGTTTACCGGCATGAGCTTGGTACAATCGCTGCTCGCATCAGGACTGACTCTGTATGGCTTGGGACTTAAAGTTCAAAGCGTTCCAATGTTCTATCTGTTCAGCTTCATTACTAGCTTGTGCTTTATGTTTATCATTCAGGCTTTGGTCACATGGCTTGAGAATCCGGGCCGCTTCCTGGCGATCCTGATTCTGATCTTCCAATTGACCACAAGTGCAGGAACATTCCCGCTGGAATTGATCCCTAACTGGATGAAAGCCTTCAACCCGATTCTTCCAATGACGTACAGCGTCAGCGGCTACAAAGCGGTTGTTTCTACGGGCGATTTCAGTCACGCTTGGCAGCAGCTTGGCGTACTGGCCGGCTTCGGCGTCGTCTTCCTGGCGATTACGCTTCTCTACTTCGCCACGCATAAACACAGTGAGGATGTAAGCGCGGAGGCGAGTCTGAACGCCTAAGCTTAAGCTTAAGAAATTCATAGTTTAATCTAAGAACCTGCAAGACCTCTTAATGAGGTTTTGCAGGTTCTTTTTTTTGAAGTCTATTTCTTTGTAAAAACTTTTTAAGCATTTGTGCAAAAGAAAGAGAAAATAGTGCAAAAACAGCGGACGCGTTTTCCGGTAGAATAAAAATACTAAATAAAACCCGTTGTTTATAAGGTGACTCACTTTATTTATAGAAAGGTTGCGCTGAATATGAAGCACACAATGATACCACAAAAGCAGGGACTATACGATCCTGCCTTAGAAAAAGACGCCTGCGGGATGGGGTTTGTAGCCCATATTAAAGGCAAGGCTTCGCATGAGATCGTCAGCCAGGCGCTTACGATGTTGAGCAATATGGAGCATCGCGGAGGGCAGGGAAGTGAACCGAATTCCGGTGACGGCGCAGGTATATTACTGCAAATCCCGCACCGCTTTTTGGCCGCGGAAACAGAGAAACTCGGGTACATTCTTCCGGAAGCCGGGCAGTACGGAGTAGGGATGCTGTTTATGCCGCATGACGATGCACTTCGTAGCGAACAAGAGGCCGAATTGACGCGGATCGTGGAAGAAGAGGGGCAGACCGTGCTCGGTTTTCGGACCGTTCCGACACGGGACGATATGCTAGGGAAATCGGCTAGAGAGGCCAAACCTTTCGTAAGGCAAGTATTTATTAGCCGCAGCAATAATCTGGTGAATGACCTGGATTTTGAACGGAAGCTATACGTCATCCGGCGCCGGGCGGAGCTGGCTATCCGTTATGGCGGTGCGGAAGGAGGGGATGCTTTTTACGTGTCCAGCATGTCCTGCCGTAAAGTCGTATATAAAGGAATGCTTACGACGGAGCAGGTCGGCCAGTTCTATGTCGATCTGAAAGAGGAGAGTCTGGAATCGGCCATCGCCCTGGTTCACTCGCGCTTCAGTACGAATACGTTCCCGAGCTGGGAACGGGCGCATCCGTACCGCTTCATGATTCATAATGGTGAAATCAATACGTTGCGCGGCAACGTGAACTGGATGCATGCCCGGCAGGCGCTGTTCGAAACGGAAGCCTTCGGCAGCGATCTTGAAAAGGTGAAGCCGGTCATTAATCCGGACGGTTCCGATACCGCCATGTTCGACAATACGTTTGAGTTTCTGTATCTGAGCGGCCGTTCTCTCCCGCATGTCGCCATGATGATGGTGCCGGAGCCATGGAACAACCATGCCGAAATGGATGAGGACAAAAAGGCATTCTATGAATATCATAGCTCATTGATGGAGCCGTGGGACGGGCCGGCGGCGATGGGCTTCACCGACGGGATTCAGATCGGAGCGATGCTTGACCGGAACGGACTCAGACCTGCCCGTTATTACGTGACCAAGGACGATCTCATCGTACTTTCCTCCGAGGTAGGCGTACTGGACATTCCTGCGGAAGATGTTCTGTATAAGGATCGGTTGCGACCTGGACGCATGCTCCTCGTCGATACGAAAGAAGGACGGATCGTTTCGGACGAGGAGGTTAAAGCGTCGATCGCCAAGGAAAATCCGTACCGCGAGTGGCTGGAAGAGCACCGGATCTTGCTTGAAGATCTTCCGGAAGCTCCGGAGCTTCCGGAGGAGCAGCTTGAGAATATTGTGCATCGACAGATGGCATTCGGATACAGTTTTGAGGATTTGCGCAAAGTGCTTGAGCCGATGGCACTGACGGGCGAGGAAGGTCTCGTCTCCATGGGATACGATGCTCCGCTCGCCGTACTGTCGGACCGGCCGCAACGGCTTTACAACTACTTCAAGCAAATGTTCGCCCAGGTGACGAACCCGCCGATGGATGCGATCCGTGAGGAACTCGTAACCTCCACGGCGACCATGATCGGACCGGAACGGAATCTTCTGTTGCCGGAGCCGGAGAGCTGCCGTCAAATTCGGCTAGAATCTCCGATTCTCTCGAATGAGGATTTGGCCAAACTTCGCCATATCCGCCGTCCGGGATTCAAGGCGACGACCCTTCCGATTCTGTTTCCGGCTGGGCAAGGTGCTGAAGGGCTCCGTCAGGCTCTGGATTCGCTATGCGAAGCGGCCGACCGCGTGATCACCAAAGGCCATAACCTTCTGATCTTGTCGGACCGCGGTGTCGATACCGAGAACGCTGCAATCCCTGCGCTGCTCGCTGTCTCTTCATTGCACCATCACTTGATCCGGGAAAAGACGCGCACGAAGGTCAGCATTTTGCTGGAGTCCGGCGAACCGCGGGAAGTGCATCATTTCGCGCTGCTGCTCGGATACGGCGTGAGCGCCGTAAATCCGTATCTTGCCTTCGAAACGCTGGCGGATATGATCGATCAGGGCATGCTGCAAGGGATTTCGCCTCAAAAGGCAGTAAGTAACTTCATTAAGGCGGCTATGAAGGGCGTTGTGAAGACTTTGTCCAAAATGGGCATCTCCACGATCCAATCGTATCGGGGAGCGCAGATTTTTGAAGCTGTCGGCCTGCGGGAAGATTTTGTGGACCGCTACTTCACCTGGACGCCGTCCCGGATCGGAGGAATCGGTCTCGAGGGCGTAGCCAAGGAAACGCTGAGCGACCACTTCCGGGCTTTCTCTCAACAGGACGGCAACGACAAAGTGCTGGATTCGATCGGGGAATATCAGTGGCGCAGCGACGGAGAGGAGCATCTGTTCAATCCGCAAACCGTTCACTTGCTGCAGCAGTCGGTACGAACCGGAGATTATGGACTATACAAAAAATTCTCATCCCTCGCTCAAGGGGAAAATGAAAAACACTTGACACTGCGTTCGCTGCTTGATCTGAAGCCGATCGGACCAAAGGTGCCGCTGGAAGAAGTGGAATCGGCCGCATCGATCATGCGCCGTTTCAAAACCGGGGCTATGTCCTTCGGATCTATTAGCAAAGAAGCGCATGAGACGATTGCCATTGCGATGAACCGAATCGGCGGCAAGAGCAATACCGGTGAGGGGGGAGAGGATCCATCCCGTTATGTTCCTGACGCGAACGGCGATTTGCGTCGCAGCGCTATCAAACAGGTTGCTTCGGGCCGGTTCGGGGTTACTTCCCACTATCTGGTTAATGCCGATGAAATCCAGATCAAAATGGCGCAGGGGGCTAAACCGGGTGAAGGCGGTCAGCTTCCGGGGAAGAAGGTTTACCCATGGATCGCCGAGGTTCGCGGTTCTACGCCGGGCGTGGGCCTGATTTCCCCGCCGCCGCATCATGACATCTACTCAATTGAGGATTTGGCTGAATTAATCTTCGATCTTAAAAATGCAAACCCGAGGGCCCGCATCAACGTGAAGCTGGTATCCGAAGCGGGCGTCGGTACGATCGCAGCCGGCGTGGCCAAAGGGCGCGCAGACGTGATTCTTATCAGCGGCTACGACGGGGGAACCGGGGCATCGCCGCAAAGCTCGATCCGCCATGCAGGTTTACCTTGGGAGCTTGGCCTTGCTGAGACGCATCAAACGCTGATGCTTAATAACCTGCGCGACCGGGTCGTGTTGGAGACGGACGGCAAAATGCTCACCGGCCGGGATCTAGCGGTCGCGGCTCTGCTGGGCGCCGAGGAATACGGCTTCTCCACCGCACCGCTCGTCGCCGTCGGATGCATCATGATGCGGGTCTGCCAGCTGGATACCTGTCCGGTCGGCGTGGCGACGCAAAATCCGGAGCTGCGCAAAAATTTCATGGGCGATCCTCAGCATGTCGTCAATTTCATGACCTTTGTCGCCGAAGATCTTCGCGAGTGGATGTCCGAGCTCGGCTTCCGCAGCCTGGAGGAAATGATCGGCCGTACCGATTGCCTGGATACGTTGAAAGCGATCGACCATTGGAAGAAACAAGGTGTCGATCTGGCTCCGTTGCTGCACATGCCGGAGGTACCGGAAGGAACCAGCCGGTACTGCACGCGGCAGCAAAACCACGGCCTGGAAGAGACGCTGGATCTCACGCATCTTCTCGACCTGGCGGCTCCGGCGCTGGAGCGCGGCGAAGCCGTCGGCGCAGTGCTGCCGATCTGCAACGTGAACCGGGCAACGGGTACGATCCTCGGCAGCGAAGTGACGCGCCTTTACGGAGCGGCCGGCTTGCCGGAGGATACGATCACGTTCCGGTTCGAGGGATCGGCCGGGCAAAGCTTCGGCGCCTTCGTGCCAAGGGGCATGACGCTGTCGGTGGAGGGCGATGCCAATGACTACACCGGAAAAGGCTTGTCGGGCGGCAAGGTCATCGTGAAGCCATCGCCGCAGGCTACGTTTGCTGCCGAGGAGAACGTCATCGTCGGAAACACTTCGTTCTACGGTGCGACCGGCGGAGAAGCCTACATTCGCGGCATCGCCGGCGAACGATTCGCGGTCCGGAACTCCGGCGCGAGCATCGTGGTCGAAGGGGTAGGCGACCACGGCTGCGAGTACATGACCGGCGGACGCGTCGTCGTCCTTGGCGGCACAGGCCGCAATTTCGCGGCCGGGATGTCCGGCGGCATCGCATATGTGCTCGATATGCAGGGGAACTTCGTGGGCCGCTGCAACCAGGGGATGGTGCTGCTGGAGCGGGTCGAAGACCGGGCCGAGGCCGACGAACTTCGGTCGCTGATCAGCCGCCATGTCCTGTACACGGAGAGCGCTGCCGGACGCCGCGTGCTGGACCACTGGAATGAGCTGCTGCCGAAATTCGTCCGCGTCATTCCAAAGGACTACAAGCGGATGCTGGAACAAATCCGCAAGGTGGAGAATGATGGCCTGCAGGGCGAGGCCGCCCTTCTCGCCGCGTTCGAAGCCAACACGCGCGAGCTGGCACGCTCGGGCAACTAAAGCCACGCCGCAGCCATCGCCCCTGGTGGGCCCGCGCCCAGTGATGGCGGGCGCTCAGCGACTTCAGCAAAACAAGCGAGATCACAAATTTATGTGATCCCGCTTTTTTTTTAAATGGACCTCCATTTGGTTGGAAAATATCCAATCATATTGACAAGTAAGAGATTTTAATGGGCCTTCATTGGAAAAAATCCAATGAGATTCTTGGATTACGGGTTAATTGGCGTAATTGTGATGTTTTTATTGGAAAAAATCCAACCAAACTTTAATCGAGTGGCTACAAGGCAAATCTCATTGGAAATTATCCAACGAGTAAGTTGCGCTAAATTAAGAAGTCATGAATTTATACCAATAGTAACCAGGGGGGAGTCGGATAAGTGTGAGAATTAGTTGGGGTTTCCAGTTAGGGTGACTGGATAGATCCGCCAAGGCGCAAGACCCCAAACTCTGCAATACCGTCACTGCCGGGCAGCCAGCCCCACCAGCCCCACAGCCCCACCAAACCCACCAAACCCACCAGACCGCCAAACCCACCAGACCGCCAAAAGCAGAACCCCAGAGCGCATGCAGCAACTAACTTGGGTTGTAACAAACTATAGCTCCAGCATTCGCTAATTATCCAAAATGTAACTCATATTAACTAAAGCTAGCCTAAATAGGAGTATGTACTAGTCTCTAGTTCATAGTAGTTGACAGGTCCATTATGGGTGTGACGTATAGGATTTAATAGACCCTTTTCAGCTAGGGATCTAAGCCATTTGCGTGCTGTACGAAAGTCTAAGTGCATTAGTGAAGTTACATCCTTCGGACGAATCTTTCTGCCCAAACTCCAGGCCATCCGAAGGATTTCCTTCTCCATAGGATGTAGTGTTTGCGAGGCTTCGACACGTATAATATGGGGGCTGATGACCAGTTGGAGCAGCATCCGGCATACTTCAGGGCGGTTCTGTATATCATCAAAAGCAAAATGAATCATCTTCCATCCCATTCCGGTTAGAAAAGTGTCACGATTAAGAGAGTAACAGAATTTCTCCCGGTCCATGTCTTTGACGTGGCTTTGAAAGCCGTCGCATTCCAACCCGAATTTACCGAACGGGGGAAGGAAGGCGAAGTCGAGAAATTGTGATTTTCTGTTCCAGTCATACATCTCGTATTCCGGATGTAAATTTTCGAATGTCCCGAAAAGTGGCCACCATACATTTTGCAGCATAAGTTTCTCTGCATAGCTATGTCCCCGAATCAATCTTCCTCTTCTTTCACCTGTTCGGCGAGCGATATGACTTTCCAGCATAGCCCGATGAGCCTCTTCAAAATTCATCTTCTACACCTCTTCCTGTAATAAAAAAACGCCCTTTCACCAACTTGGTCAAAGGACGTTCTTCGTCTGCTAAATTATAACACTCTACAACTTTCTTTCCAATATATTTCCAGGAGCACTTATTAAGTTGTTCCGTTCTGCTCGAATCTAACCCATCCTACTCGAATCTATTCTCTTCAACTCAAGCCTCCTCCATTTACTTCTCCCCCCTTCCCAAGTGCAGTTTCGTCCCCGCCACCTACCTATGGTAAAATAGGGAAAACGCCGAAACAGGCGGGCGTATGGTTAGGAGAGTGGAGGTATGGTACAGGAACCTGTGGTCCGGATACAGGGCGTCAGCAAAAAGATCGGCTCCAAGACGCTGATCGATAACTTGACGCTCGATATTCCGCCGGGTCAGGTGTACGGATTTTTGGGACCGAACGGGTCCGGAAAAACGACGACGATCCGGATGATGGTCGGATTGATGTCGATAACGCAAGGCGATATCCTGATTCAGGGCTCGAGCATAAAGAGTGATTTTGAACGGGCGGTTTCCCATGTCGGGGCGATCGTCGAGAATCCGGAAATGTACAAATTTTTAACCGGGTATCAAAATATGGTGCATTACGCCCGGATGTCGCCGGGGATTACCCGCGAGAGAATTATGGAGGCGGTAGAGCGCGTGGGAATGCAGCATCGCATTCACGACAAGGTTAAGACGTATTCTCTCGGGATGCGGCAGCGCCTTGGCGTGGCCCAAGCGATCCTGCACCGGCCCAAGCTGCTTGTGCTGGACGAGCCCACGAACGGGCTGGATCCGCAAGGTATCCGTGAACTTCGTGATTACCTGAGGATTTTGGCGAAGGAGGAGGGGACGACGGTATTCGTGTCCAGTCATCTTTTGTCCGAGATGGAGCTCATGTGCGATACAGTCGCGGTCATTCAACAAGGCCGGCTGATCGACGTAAAGGAGTTGAACCACGGAGACGCTCCCGCGGACGGGCAGCGTGAAACGGCGTTCGATGTGGATCATCCGGCCCAAGCGCTGGAATTGATCGGAGCGGGGCGGATCGAAGGCAGCAGCCTGATCGTCGCCGTCGACCGGAGTGCGGCAGCGGCGATTAACGCCAAGCTGGTCATGGCGGGTATATCGGTATACGGCATTCGTGTGGTAACCCGTTCGCTGGAGGATCAATTTTTGGAAATGACGGGAGGCGGGCATATTGGGTGATTTTCTGAAGCTGGTCCAAAATGAAAACATGAAAATATACCGCCGATTGCGGACCTGGATCATGTTCGCCATTCTGGTGCTGTTGATGATGCTGTTCGGAGTGCTGTTTTACATGGGGAGTTCCTCTTCCCCGATAGGAGCCTGGGACGCGGTGGATCAATTGTCGTTCCTTTATTTTCTGGTCTCGATTTTCTCGGTAGTCGTTGCTGCCGATATCGTGGCCGCGGAATTTACTTGGGGCACAATTAAATTGCTGCTTGTCCGGCCATGGACACGGACCAAAATATTGGTATCCAAGCTGTTGGCCGTATTGCTGTTTACGCTGGCGATGTCGGCGGTCTATCTCCTGGCAAATATGGCTGTTTCGTTTCTGTTGTTTCCGGATATTCAGTCCGGCGTGTTCCCCAAAGGCTCGGGAGGGCCACTCGGCTATATCATGGAGGATTTGCTCTACAATTATATCGATCTGCTCGTAATTACGATCTTTGCGTTTATGGTGTCGACGGTATTTCGCACGAGCGGCCTTGCGATCGGCTTGTCAATGTTCATCTTGTTTGCGGGCAATATCTTTACGATGCTGTTTCATCCAACACGATATGCTTGGGCTAAATATATGCTGTTCGTCAACATGGACCTGGGCCAATACCGGGGCGGGCAGGTCGGACCTGCAGGGATGACGCTGGGCTTCTCGGCCGCCGTGCTTACCGGGTATGTGCTGGCGTTCCTCCTCATTGCCTGGTTTGTTTTCAAAAAGAGAGATGTTGCAGCCTAGTCTATCCTAATCTAATCGTCATCCGAAACAAAAAGTTCCCGTTCGCTCCAAAGAGCAGGCGGGAACTTATTTTATCAGGTTCACAGTGATTACCCCGCTTCAGGACGCGCCGACTTTTTGGAGGACTTCACTTTGCCTTCCTTAACGGGAAGCACGGCGGGAGAGGTCTTCTCCATTTGGCTGGAGCCGTTCAGCAGTCCGCCTTCCACAATAACCAGCTTGGCGACGTTGACATTCCCGTCAACCTGACCGCTTCCGGTAATCGTCAGACGTCCGTGGCTGATAATATCACCGATAACTTTTCCGGCTACCACGATGTCGGCGCCTATGATGTTGGACCTGGCTTCACCGGTTTCCCCGACAATGACCTGACCTACACATTCGATTTCTCCGTTGAATTTTCCCTCGATCCGGAGATTGGCTTCGCATTCGAGCCGTCCTTCGGCAGAGCTGCCCTGGCCGATAAGCGTGTCCGTGCCTACCGGCGATTTATTATCCTTGAACATAAGCGATTTCATCCTCCATCAACTTGGTAATATTAATTGGTCTACTCTACTCCAAATAAGGTAACGGATCTACGGCCTTTTCCTGCTTGACGATCTCGAAATGCAGGTGCGGCCCGGTGCTGCGGCCCGTGTTGCCCAAACTGCCTATTCGTTGTCCCTTGGTCACGGTATCCCCTTCGGAAATGCTGATTTTGCTGAGATGAAGATACCAGCTCTGAAGACCTCCGGGATGTTCAACGACGATGTATTTGCCGTGGGAACTGTCTTTGGCGGCGGTGATCACCTTGCCGGCTCCGGCCGCGTAGACGGGGTCTCCGATTTTTCCGGCAATATCGACCCCGGCATGAAAAGAGGCCCGTCCCGTGAACGGATCGGTACGATAGCCGAAGTTGGAAGTCAAGCGCTTGGACAATGTCGGCCATTCCGTAGGGGTGCCCGAGAGCGTATATTGGGTTTGCCTGGCTTTTTTTAGGGTGACCGGCACGTTCTTCTCCATTTCATCAAGCAAAGCGCTCATTTCCGTAAATTGATCCTTCGTATCCAAGGCCAATTGTTCGATTTCGTTCTCGTGAACCGCGATAAATTCGCCGCCGACTCCAAGCGAATCATCCTCGTCCAATGACATGGAGGACAACCTTCCGAGTTCCTCGCCGCCCCCGTATTTGTCGATGAACTTTTGCAGCTCGGTTTCAAGCTCGGTTACCCGTTCCATCCGGTTCATCATCTCCTGGGACTGCCCGGATAGAGCGATGACTTCGTTCTGCAGACGTTCGATCGCAGCATCTTTGTCGGTTACGACGGCTTCAAAACGAAGGTCCTGGCTCTGAATCTGCTTCTCCAGCTTGCTGATCGTTTGACTGGACTGAATTTGCAGGCTGATAATAAGGCCGGAGATAGATAACAGGGCGATCAGCGGAACGGCTATAACCAGCGGCTTGGATACATGGAGCTGTTTGACGGGCTGGTTCGCATCCCGGAGGACGAGCAAGGTCATCCGATGGGGGTTGGGTAAGCCTATGCTGGCGGTTTTCATGGCGTCTCCTTTCCTCTCAATATGAGATCGCAAATGCAAGCTTTCTATAATTTATCTATTCCTATGACTCTTAAATCATGTCAAAAAAAGTGTCTTGTCTGATATATCTGTCTGTGCCCCTGATGAATAATTTCTTAGCAGGATGGTTAATGCTGATTGAAGGGAAGGGTGAGGGTAATGGCTTGGCTGGTTATAGTTTTGTTTGCTTTTATTTTTCAGATCGCTACGATTCTTGTGCTGGAATTCCGCAGTCCCAGCAAGGCGATTGCCTGGATGTTCATCCTCTTCGCGGTTCCACTGGTCGGGTTTATTCTCTATTATTTCGTGGCCCAGGACTACAAGAAGCGGAGAAAGCTGCGCCGCCGAGGATCTCGTTTGTTTCAGGAGATGAAGGCCCGGCTTTGGCAGCAGTCGGAGATCGTAAATGATATCGGAGAGATGCACAACCGGGAATTTGAGGGCCATGAACGATTGTTCAGCCTGTTGACCCATCTTTCCGAAAGCCCGATTACGGGTTGTAATGAGACGCAGGTATTTAATAATGGCGAAAAAGCCTTTCATGCCATGCTGTCGGAGATGGAAAAAGCCAAGGATCATATACATATCGAATTTTATATTTTCCGAAACGACGGTATCGGCACGCAGTTCCAGGAAATGATGATTCGGAAAGCGCGGGAAGGAGTACAAGTCCGGCTGATTTGCGACGGTCTCGGAAGCTATAAACTGCCGCGTTCATTCGTACGGAAGCTCGAAGAGGCTGGGGTAGAGGTGTTTTTCTTTTTACCGCCGTTGATCGCGACCTTGGACCGGCGCGTGAACTACAGAAATCACCGGAAGATTATCGTAATCGACGGAACCGTCGGATTTGTGGGCGGACTGAATGTAGGAGACGACTATCTTGGTCTGTATGAAAAAATGGGCTATTGGCGCGATACGCATCTGCAGATCAAAGGGGATGCCGTTTACTTCCTGCAAAATACGTTCCTCGGAGACTGGAGGCTTGCCTCGGGACAACGTGTTAGCGATCCGGAGCTGTTCCCGGAGCACAGCTGCCGGGGGAATGAGCAGGTCCAAATTTTGACCAGCGGCCCGGACCAGCATTGGAATGCGCTTCAGGAAATGTGCTTTGGCGCCATTTCCGTTGCCAAGCGGCGGATCTGGATTACATCGCCGTACTTTATTCCCGATCCCAGCATTTATGCCGGGCTAAAGACTGCGGCGGTCAGCGGGGTTGAGGTCAAGGTGATTATTCCTTATCAATCCGACAGCCGACTGGTAAAGCTGGCCTCGCTCTCTTACGTGGAGGAACTGATGCAGGCGGGCGTCCAATTTTATGAATACACCAAAGGTTTTGTACATGCCAAAGTGCTGATCGTGGACGATCTGCTCGCTTCGGTCGGTACGGCCAACATGGATATGCGCAGCTTTTTCTACAATTTCGAGATGACGGCATTGCTGTTTGACCGGAATTCCATTTCCCGGCTGTCGCGGGATTTTGAAGAGGATTTGACGGATAGCCGCATGATCGTGCCGCGGGAATTTGCCCGGCGTTCCCGCCGGCAAAAAGGGGCGGAAATGCTGGCCAGACTGCTTTCCCCTCTGCTGTAAGGGTGGCGCGCAGGATTGCGCGCCGCGGCGGGCTACTTCTTCCCGCCCGGCTGCCGCAAATGCTGCAGGATCATCTCAACGGATTGCGGAGCAACCGTCTCAAGCAAATCGCCTTTTTCTTTTAAGCGGTCGCCGATATTGAGGAGATGATAGTCGGACGGAGCCGGACTGCGCTGCACTTCTTCCCAAGTTAGCGGAGTGGAGACGCTGGCAGCCTGACGAGCTCGGGGAGTATAAGGCGCGGCAAGCGTCTTTCCCGCATAATGCTGAAGATAATCGAAATAAATTTTGTCGCCCCGGTCCTTTTTAAGCCGCTCTATCGTAAAGAGGCCGGGGTGTTTTTCCGTCACGTAGCGGGCTACGAAATGGCCGATCAGACGGAGGTCATCGAACGTAACGCCGTATTGGATCGGAACAATGATCTGTACGCCCGTCGCCCCCGACGTCTTCGGAACGGAAGACAGGCCCAGGGAGCCGAGGATTTCCCCTACATAGAATGCGGCCTCCATGATCCGGGGCTCCTCCTCCAAGGAAGGATCCAGGTCGATCATCCATTCGCAAGGCAGTTGTTCGCCGACATAATGGAGCGACGGGTGAAATTCGATCGCCGCCAGATTTCCGAGCCAAAGCAGCGCGGGCAGACTATCCAGCACTACATACCGGATGCCGTCATGGACGGAGGTCTGAACGAATGGAGGCAGGGGATCCGGGGCGTTTTTTTGATAGAAAAACTTGCTATGAATTCCCCCGGGGTAGCGGATCGTCGTCAACAGCCGGTTCCGGCAATAACGCAGCAAAAAAGGCGAAAGCTCCGCGAGTTTTTGCAAATACATCATTTTGGTGATCCCGGCCTCCGGCCAAAGCAGCTTGTCGGGGTTGCTCACGGGTACCTCTTCGCCTTCAATAACAATACTTCCTTTGATACTGCGGGGCATTAAGAACCTCCTCCCTTCCATATTATCCTTGCCCGATTCGATAAAACTATAAGTCTTGCCCGGAATGACGATCCATTGCTAGGGGTAGACTTGGAAAAGATACATCCGGCAAAGGAGGGGCAGCACATGGAATTGGAGCCGGTAATTCCGTTTGAACCGGTCCGGGCCCATGACATTCCAACGGGCGACCAGTGGATTGCACAGGTAAAATGGGACGGAGTCCGGATGCTTACCTATTATGATGGACGAGAGGTTCGTCTGATTAACCGGAAGGGGAATGACCGGACCAAGCAGTACCCGGAATTTACCGATGTTCCGGCTTATTGCAGCGCGAACTCGGTGATCCTGGATGGAGAAATGATTGCGATCGCCGGCGGGAAGCCTTCGTTTCATGAAGTGATGCGGCGCGACAGCTTGCGGCGGGACCAGGAAATCCGCTTTGCGGTTTCGCGGGTTCCGGCAATATATATGATATTCGATATTTTATATTGCGATGGAGAGTGGGTTACCGATCGTCCGCTGAACGAAAGGCAGCAGCTTTTGCGGGAGATCATCACCCCGTATGAGAGACTTCAACTCGTCCCTAATGTGGCGGAGGCCGAAAGTCTGTTCGCGGTGATGAAACAGCAGGGCTGGGAAGGGATTGTTTGCAAGCAACTGGACAGTACATACCGGATCGGCGGAAAGGACGGGCGCTGGTGCAAGCTCAAGCTGGCTCATGACCTGCATGCGGCAATAGGGGGAGTTACCTACCGGGACGGCAGGGTGAATGCGCTGCTGCTGGGCGTGTATGATGCTGAAGGAAGGTTTATATACATTGGCCATGCGGGCACGGGTAAATGGAAGATCGGAGAATGGACCCGGTTGACGGAAATGGTGCCCCAGTTGCGGATATCCGGACGTCCGTTTATCAATACTCCCGAGCGGATCAAGGGGGCGGAGTGGGTTAAGCCGCAGCTTACCGTAAAGGTGCAGTTTTTGGAGTGGACCCCCGGGGGCACGATGCGGCATCCCGTCATTCAGGGATGGAGCAATATGCCGCCGGAGGCTTGTGTTTTGGCGCAAAGCATTTAACGGGTCAGGGTCGAGGTCAGGAAATCGTCTTTTTCGCGGTCTTAGTGCTCTTGCGTTTGGGTTTCGGAACGGTGACGGTTTCCGCTGCACTTGTACCGGCATCATTTGCCCCGGATCCAGATTTAGCACCGGCTCTCCCGGTTTCGGTGTCCGCACCGGTCCCCGCTGCTGCACCCGCAGCGGCTTTTCCTTTTTTGCCGCCGCTTCCCGAAGCCGCCGAGGCACCCCGGGTCCGTTTGGCTTTGCTTGGGCCGGGATCGGTCGTAATGGCCGCCACGGGCTTGACCGCCTCGATACTGGCCTGGAGCGCGGCCATCAGATCGATCACATTGTTCTCCGGCTTGGCCGGTGCCAGGCTGATTTCTTCCCCGGCAACCTTTTGCTCGATCAACTGCAGGAGATTGTCCCTATAATCATCATTGTATTTTTCCGGCTCAAACGGGGTGGACAGCTGTTCGATGAGCAACTTAGCCATCGTCAGTTCCTTGTCGTTGATCGTGATGTTCTCGGGGAGATTCGGCACCTGGCTGATCGGGCGGATTTCATCCGGATAGAATATCGTTTCAACCGCGAGGCACCCCTCCATGACGCGAATCGCCGCCAGACTGCTTTTGGAACGGATGGCGATTTTCGCGATACCGATCTTCCCCGATTGCTTCATTGCCTCCAGCAGGAGCTGGTAGGCGTTTGATCCGGCCTGGTCGGGCGATAAATAGTACGTTTTTTGAAAATAGATCGGGTCGATGTCTTTCAGGTCCACAAAATCAAGAATGGTGATCGTTCTTTCGGATCTGGCGGACAACTGCTCCAGCTCCTCTTTTTCAAACAGGACGTATTTTCCCTTTTCGTATTCGTAGCCGCGGGAAATTTCCTCCCAATTCACATCCACGTCGCAGGACGGACAGCGCCGGACATAAGAGATCGGGCTGCCGCATTCCTTATGGATATATTTCATGGAAATATCTTTGTCCTCGGTAGCGGAGAACATTTTGACCGGAACATGGACAAGCCCGAAGCTGATTGCCCCTTTCCAAACCGTATGCATCTGTCGGTGGACTCCTTTCGCCGGACAGCGGATGCTGCCGGTTGCCTTTTCTCATTAGTATGGATAAAAAACTATTTTAATAAACTATAGAGCCGCCTGGGTTCATAGGTGCGGGATAGCAGACGGAGGAACGCTTCCGTGTTGCGGGTGCCGGGACGGACCGATATAATGGGGACATACGTTTGTTGGACATGAAGGAAGGGTACCCATGGAATGGATTTTTGATAAAGCATCTTCAGGTTATGCATTTAAGGCGGCCGATCTGGACGATACGGACAAGCTAGCCGCTTATTTGGCCGGAAATTCCTCTCCCGGAACGGTGATCGCATTGGATGGTGACCTTGGGGCGGGGAAGACGGCCTTTTCGCAGCGGTTCGCCAAACATTTGGAAGTGAAGGATACGGTCAACAGTCCGACGTTCACGCTGATTAAGGAATATGAGGGCAGGCTGCCTTTTTATCATATGGATGTGTACCGGTTGTCGCTGGAGGAAGCCGAGGAGCTTGGGCTGGATGAATATTTTTACGGCCGTGGCGTTACCTTGGTGGAATGGGCGAGCATTATTGAAGACCTTTTGCCCCCGGAAGTGCTGTACATTTACATAGAATCGGGCGAGGGGACGGAGCGTACCTTTTATTTAAAAGGCTGCGGACAGCCTTATGAGGCCTGGATCAACACCTTGAGAGAGAATGGAGTCCTTTGAATATGAACCAAGAACATGAACGGAATGGAGACCGGGCGCAGGGGCGGATTTTGGCGTTTGATACATCAACCTCTTCCCTGGCGGTAGCGGTTATGGAGAACGGCAAAGTGCTGGCTGAGCGCAATATTCACGCCGAGCGGAACCATTCGGCTTATCTGGTTGAAGCGATCGGGGAAGCTTTGGCCGCTGCGGGAGTCGCTAAGGCGGAGCTGGACGGGATCGCCGTCGGGGTAGGTCCGGGCTCTTATACCGGCGCCCGGATCGCCGTTACAACGGCGAAAACGCTGGCTTGGGCGCTGAGCCTGCCGGTATATGGCGTCTCGAGCCTGGAGGCGATCGCCTTGGGCGGATGGGCCCGGGGAACGGCGCAGGATGCGGCCGAGCTGGGCCGTGCGCTTAGCGCCGGGCCAAGCGGAACTCTGCGGGAAGATGCTCCAGGCCAGGCGGCTGACAGCACACGCGAGCCTCAAGCGAAGGAAGGCTCAAGCGGCGGCAGCGGGCACTGGATTGTCCCGCTGGTAGACGCGCGGCGCGGGCAAGCGTATACCGCGCTGTTCGGCGCGGAGGCCGGCATGATGCCGGAGCGTCTCGAGCCGGATGGAATCCGGCTCATGTCGGTCTGGACGGAGCAGCTGTCCGGCCTGCTGGAGGCGCTCGCGCCGGAGGATCGTCCCTCCGGCGTATGGTTTGTGGGCGAAACGGCGCTGCATGAGCCTGCGGCGGAGGCGCTTCGCCCCTTGCTCGGCGATGCGCTGCATCTGATCCCCTATGAGCTTGAGGGGACCTGGATCGGATTGACCGGCACCCGCCGGGCCGGTCTGCGCGGCGGAGACGATGTGCATGCGTTGGAGCCGAACTACACCCAGCTGGCCGAGGCCGAAGCCAAGCGGCTGCGCGAGCGATAGGGGGAACGGCGATGGACATGTGGAGAGAGGCAGATGCCGGGCGCGTGCAGTTTCGGACGATGAAGCTGGAAGATATTCCGGATATTATGGTCATCGAGCATGAATCTTTTACGCTGCCGTGGAGTGAAGAAGCTTTTCGCAATGAGTTGACGTTAAACCATTTCGCCCGTTATATGATCCTGGATGTCGACGGCCAACCGGTCGGTTATGCCGGGATGTGGACGATTGTGGATGAAGCGCATATTACGAATATCGCTGTCCGGACCGCTTACCGCGGACGGCATTTGGGAGAACTGCTGCTTCGGCGGATTATGGAATGGGCCATGGAACTGGGTATGGAGCGCATGACCCTCGAGGTACGGGCCACCAACCGGGTGGCTCAATCGCTGTATGCCAAACTGGGGTTTGTTCCTGCCGGTGTACGCAAGGGCTATTATTCGGATAATAATGAGGATGCTATCATCATGTGGTGTGAGCTGCCGGAATTAGAAAACGGGAGCGGAGAAGAGGAAGGAAGCGAACAAAATTGCTGAATCAGGATTGCTATATACTTGCGGTGGAGACCAGCTGTGACGAGACTTCGGCCGCCGTTGTCAAGAACGGAACCGAGGTGCTGTCCAATCTGATCGCCAGCCAGATCGAAACCCATAAAGCGTTTGGGGGCGTCGTTCCGGAGGTGGCTTCCCGCAAACACGTTGAGAGTATTACGTTGATGCTGGAGGAGGCGGTGAAACAGGCCGGGATATCTCCAGGTCAGTTGTCCGCTGTAGCGGTAACCGAAGGCCCCGGTCTGGTCGGAGCGCTGCTCGTCGGCATTATGGCCGCCAAGAGTCTTGCTTTTGCGTTGGACAAGCCGCTGATCGGCACCCATCATATCGCCGGACATATTTACGCGAACCGCCTAGTGGGCGAGATTCATTATCCTTGCCTGGCTCTGGTCGTGTCCGGCGGACATACGGAGCTGGTGCATATGGAGCGTGAGGGGCGTTTCGAACTGATCGGCCGCACCCGGGACGACGCCGTAGGCGAAGCTTATGACAAAGTCGCCCGGGCGCTGGGATTCCCTTATCCCGGAGGACCGCATGTCGATAAACTTGCGATGGAGTCGGATGAGGCGGAGGAGCTTCCGCGCGCCTGGCTGGAGCAGGATTCCTATGATTTCAGCTTCAGCGGGCTGAAGTCCGCCGTGCTGAATGCGGTGAACCGGCACCGGATGCGCGGGGAGGAAGGATTCGAAGCCGCGATTGCTCGCGGATTCCAGGAATCCGTCATCGATGTGGTCGTTGAAAAGGCGATCCGTGCGGTTAAATCAACCGGAGCCGTCCAGCTACTGCTCTGCGGCGGGGTGGCCGCCAACCGCGGTCTGCGCGCGGCTTTGAGCCAGCGCTGCGACAAGGAAGGGATTCCGCTGTCGATTCCGCCGCTGAACTATTGCACCGATAATGCGGCGATGATTGGTGCGGCCGCTTATCTGAAATGGAAGAACGGCGAGTTTTCGAATCTGGAACTCAAAGCGGAACCGTCCCTCTCTTTGGAGTCATGGTCGGTTAAGGAAGATCAATAGGATAAGCTGCAACAAGGCCGCTTCCCGGGAAGGGTCATGAGACATATGCTGTCCATGATATTCCGGGATGCGGCCTTTATTGTGCTTAATCAGTTTCAGCCCTATTTCTCTGCTATCGCGGCGGATTGCTTGTCCGCAAGCGTTATCGTCTGAACCGATGCAGAGGAGGGATCTTGGGCGCCCTCCATTCGGCTTGTCCCTTCGAAGACGCTTCCTTCCTCAATCGAGAGAGAGGCGGCGGAAAGGTTGCCGTACAGCTTGCCTTTGGCGGTGATGGTCAGCTTCTGCTTGGCCTGAACGTTGCCGTTTACGGTACCTGCGATAATGATGTTTCTGGCGATAATCGTGTCGGAACGGATCATTCCCTTTTCCCCGACGGTTACGTCCCCCTCGCAGTCGATATCTCCGATAACCTGTCCTTCAATTCGGATGCTGGCGCCCGAGATGATCTTCCCCTCGAATGTACTGCCCTCCCCAACCAAGGTATCGGTGGTATTCGGATCGAGCTTTACGGCGGTTTTATTCTTGAACATTACTGATTTTCATCCTCTCCGGGAATAGTTAGATAGATTAAGGGATCGACGGTAACTCCGCCCTTAATGACCTCGATATGGAGATGCGGACCTGTGCTTCTTCCCGTTGAGCCGAGCAGCCCGATTTTATCCCCCTGTTTAACAACATCGCCTTTGGCTGCGATCGTTTTTTTCATATGCATATAGATGGTTTGCAGGCCTGATGGATGTTTGATCGTAGCATAATTGCCGCGCGCGGAGCTGTATCCGGTATCCGTGACCGTACCGTCGGCAGCTGCGAAGATCGGATCCCCGGTTTGCCCGCCGATATCGAGACCGCTGTGAACCGTAAGTCTGCCGCTAAACGGATCGCTGCGTTTCCCGAATTGGGAAGTGACCCGTGCGGAATCCGTAGGCCAATAGGTCGGCAAAATTCTCATCATTTCCTTGTACTTTTCCACGTTGATCTTGGTCTGCTCCAGCCTTGATTGCAAATCGGGCATTTCATTTAAGGAAGCCGCGATGCTGTCCTTCGTCTCGTTTATTAAGGCAAGCACATCTTCTTCGCTCAAAGGAATAGATTCGCCGCCAACCCCGCCTTTCTGTTCATAAGCTTCTCCGGGACTATCCGCAGCTACGGCCACGGTAGGAGCAAGTCCTCCGGTTTGCCGATTGCCATTTGTAATAGCTTTCAACTCCGCCTCCAGCTGTTCCAGCTCGAGCATTCTCGACTCAATGGTTTTGGATTTCTCCGATAGATCGAGCAGCTCTGTAAGCAATGTATCAATGGCTTGTTCCTTGTCATCGACTGTACTTTCATAATAATCCTTTGACGAGGATAGCTCCGTCTCCAAAGCTACTATCCGGCTGGAATGGCTCTGGTTCGCCACGATAAGGACCAGTACCAGCCCGATTACGACTATTGCCGAGACCAATAGGGACAATAGCAGAGCCAAACGCGTTCTAAACCGGAATACGGGGCTTGCGCCCTCAGGTACGACAAGTATTGTAAATTTCCTGTTTGCAGGCTTGAATCCGAATTTCATGCGATCCTCCCGAGTATGACAAAATCTTTGAAAAATAGGCCAAAAGACATTTGTTTTCAGCACCAAAGCTACTAATTCGGCAAAACATTCCAAAACCCTCCCGCAAGTCACAATTTACTGTATAAGATGATAGGAAACTCTCAAGCTTCAATGTCGGATACGCAACTGGATGCACTATGTGATCAAAAGATTGCTTATGAACAACCTGTCTCAGGTTAAATGTGCAGGATTGCGAAAACTGAGTATAATATTGGTAACTGCGACGTCAATTTGGCAAGAAATTGTATTTGGGGGGATCCCTTTGAAGCCAATCCCGAGATCCAAGACAAGAGTATGGCTGGGAACAAAATATTATCGCTTGAGACGTTACTGGACATGGTGGGTTGATGGTCAAAAGATCTCCAGAATCCGGGAGAAGGAGTCTCTTCCCCACAAGTTGGCGGGTCACCAAACGATTTTGCTGCGTCAGCTCAAGGATGTGGATATGCAGCTTCAGCATAACAAGATTGTTAATTTGAAGCTTGCCGTCCAGCGGATTAACGGAGTAATCATCCAGCCCGGTGAAACCTTTTCCTTTTGGAGATTAGTTGGCAAGCCCACGCGCAGGAAAGGATACGTGCCGGGAATGGTGCTGCATTACGGAAAATACAAGCAGGGAGTTGGAGGCGGGCTATGCCAGCTAACCAATCTGCTTTATTGGATGGCGCTTCATTCTTCTCTGGAAGTCAGGGAGAGACATCGCCATAGCTACGACGTGTTTCCGGATTCGGGCCGAACCCAGCCCTTCGGAAGCGGAGCAACCTGCTCTTATAATTATTTGGATCTTCAGCTGTATAACCCGACGGATGCTCCGATTCAGATTCTTGTACATGTATCGGAACATGATCTGATAGGCGAGCTAAGATCGGTCAACCGACCGCTGCACCGCTATGAGGTATATGAGCAAGCGCACAGGATTACCCGGGAGTATTGGGGCGGGCATATCCGGCATAATCTGATATTTCGGCGCGTCTTTAACTTAGAGGGTGAATTGGTCAGGGATGAGTATGTGACGGAGAATCATGCTCTGATGATGTATGAGCCTTTGCTTGAATCCGGAATACGAGAGGGAGTTGGCGAATGAGTTATACAAATACGTTTATCCGGGTTTCCCCGGACTGTCCTGCTGAAACAGGCATCGTCCCAGTATCGGCAAAAGAGAGCAAGCCGGTTCATGTAATTCAATATGAACTGCTGACCGAACATCCTTATAAATTTGACTATCCTGCGTTATTATTTGAGACGCATATCCGGCACAAACAGATTTCAGCGGAAGTAATTCAGGAGCGCGAGCAGGAAATCAGGGACGATTTGTTCTCCAAAAAACACGCCTGCCTTCGTGCATCCGCGCTGCCCAAGAAGTACGGTTGGGGTGTCCATTACGACGAGAATGGGAAAATTGCCATCTACGGCATGGATTCTCACGAATACAAGCGCTTTACGGAATCGGCCGATGGGAGCATCCAAGTGTTGAACGGAATGCGAAGCCGGAGGGACTAAGAGATATTTGGGAGGGAACCTGATGGGAAAAAGATTTGCGGCCATGCTGCCTCAGCATATAGAGTTCATCTCCAAGCAGCATATATTTTTTGTGGGTTCCGCACCTCTCAGCGGGGAGGGGCATGTGAACCTGTCGCCGAAGGGATACGATTCGCTGCGAATTCTTTCGGAATCGGAGGCGGTGTATCTGGATTTGACCGGGAGCGGCAACGAAACGGCGGCGCATTTGGCGGAGAATGGAAGAATAACGCTGATGTTCGCTGCGTTTGAAGGCCAGCCGCTCATATTACGGTTGTACGGGAAAGGACGGGTTATTCTTCCCGGCAATGAGGAATGGGAGAAGCTTGAGGGATATTTCCCCCCGCTCCAGGGTGCGCGTCAAATGATCCATATTTCCGTTTACGAGGTTCAAACCTCCTGCGGCTTCGGTGTTCCGCTGTTCCAATACGAGGGAGACCGGAACACCTTGATCCAATGGGCGGAGAACAAGGGAGAGGCGGGACTGGATGAATACCGGCAGCAGAAAAATGCCGTAAGTCTGGACGGTTTGCCATCTTCATACGGGGAACAGGCTTAAGTTAGAAGAAGTAGATAGAGAAAAGGGGAAGCTGTACATGGAACTTATGCAAGGAAAACTTATTACTGTGGAAACGCTGCGGTCCGATCTTACCGCCCTTGGCGTAAGGGAAGGGATGACGCTGCTCGTCCATTCTTCCTTTAAGTCGCTCGGACAATGGGTGGCCGGGGGACCGGTCGCAATGATTCTGGCATTGGAACAAGCCATAGGCGATACTGGAACGCTCGTTGTTCCGACGCATTCGAACGATCTGAGCGATCCGAGCGGATGGGAGAACCCTCCCGTCCCGACCGAGTGGTGGGACACGATCCGGGAGCAGATGCCGCCCTATGATCCGGACTTAACGCCACTGTGGCATATGGGCGTCATTCCGGAATTGTTCCGCAAGCAGAGCGGCGTGAAACGGAGCGGACATCCGCATGTCTCTTTTGCCGCAAGAGGAATTCATGCCGATTTCATTACCGATCACCACGGCTTGGATTACGGGCTTGGGGAGCAGTCTCCGCTGGCCAGGATCTATGAAACGGAAGGCTGGGTCCTGCTGCTTGGCGTAGGCCATGCCAGCAATACCTCGCTTCATTTGGCTGAATACCGTGCTGATTTTCCCGGAAAAAAAGAAATCAGCAGCAGTGCGCCAATGATCCTCCAGGGTGAGCGGCAATGGGTCAAGTTCCGTGACATTGAAATCGACTCCGAAGATTTTGAGAAGATCGGTGCCGACTTTGAACGGGATACGGGCAAAGTGCTGCGAGGCTGCATCGCAGGCGCACCCGCCATGTTAATGCCGCAAAAGGCACTGGTTGATTACGCCGCAGAATGGATGACGCATACGAGAAAATAAAGTCCTGAAGCGCCCGTTTATCGGTTAATCGAATAGACCCATGCTCAGGTATCTTTCGCCGGTGTCCGGAGCGATGCATAATATCCGCTTTCCTTTACCGAGTTTCCGGGCCAGCTGCATCGCCGTCCAGACCGACGCACCTGATGACGGGCCGACGAGGATGCCTTCCAGAGCGGCAAGCCGACGCGCGGTGTCGAGAGCGTCCTTATCTTCAACCTGGACGATTTCGTCGTAAACTCCCGTATTCAGAATGGGAGGAATAAAACCGGGACTGGTGCCTACCAGCTTGTGTGGACCGGGTTGTCCCCCCGACAGGACAGGGGAGCCTTTCGGTTCGACAACGACGATTTGGATCTCCGGCAAATGTTCACGCAAATATTCACCGGTGCCGGTTATCGTGCCGCCGGTTCCGGAGGTGGCGACAAATGCATCCAGTCTGCCATCCATTTGCGAGATAATTTCCGGACCCGTGGTCAGCCGGTGGACATCCGGATTCGCCGGGTTTTGAAACTGCTGGGGGATGAAGCTGCCCGGAATTTGCGATTGAAGCTCCAGCGCTTTCTCGATCGAGCCGGGCATACGCAGAGCTGCAGGAGTTAATACGACCTCCGCGCCGTAGGCTTTAAGGAGGTTGATCCGCTCCAGGGTCATGTTGTCGGGCATGACCAGGATCGCTTTATATCCCTTCGCCGCAGCATTCATCGCAAGCCCGATACCAGTATTGCCGCTGGTCGGCTCAATTATTGTGGCCCCCGGCTGGAGAAGGCCCGCTTTCTCCGCCTCGGCGATCATATGAGAAGCGGCGCGGTCCTTCACGCTGCCGCTAGGATTGAAATACTCCAGTTTGACATAAACATCGGCGTCTTGTTCTCCGGTCATACGTCCCAACTTGACCGCCGGAGTATTGCCGACGAGTTCGGTGATGCTATTAAATGCTTTGCAGGTCATAGCAGGTAAAGCCCCACTTTCAGTACGGCTGATAAGAGCCGGGTTTTCTGTATATTCTACCCGTGTTGCCGATCACGTTCAAGCTAAGCAATAAATCAGTATCATGCGGGATTATCCTATGGTAAAGTAGGAATAACAACGAAGATGAGGCCACCAGCGGGTTTCATCTTTTTTTATATTAATTAGTGATGAATTTCACAACTTGAAACGAGGGGATGTTGCAGATGGTTGAAGCAAGGAAAATGCCGTTCTCCGTGAAGCTGCTGATTGCATTGCAGGGCTTTTTAGGAATAGGGGCAGTGTTTGGAGGGGGGGCTTTAATTATAGATCCCAGCGGGCAGTTGCTCGGAATGCCGACGGAAATGATGAAGATCCCGCTCTTTTCCGACTTTTTGTTCCCCGGAATGATTCTGCTGCTCGTACTGGGGATCGGCCCGCTGGGAATTATGGTGTCACTGCTTCGCCGGCAAGCGTGGTCGCTGGGAGAGAGGCTCAATTTATTCAGGCCCATGCACTGGTCCTGGACGTTCTCCCTATATACGGCATTTGCTTTGATTATTTGGATTATGGTGCAGCTCTATATTATCAAAGAGACAGCAGTGATTCACCTTGTTTACATGATGCTTGGTCTGGCGATTCAAATCGTAACGCTGCTCCCGTCCGCAAGGAATTTCTATGAGCTTGAGGACGGCAGCGGGGATGGCATTACCATGACTTAAGCTCGGTCCGCTTCCAGGTGTCTTTCGCTACGCAGATGTACATATAGTTTTCGTCCCAGGCGATATCCCCCTGGTTGCCCGGAGAATTGGCCGATTCGGGAGTCTTCGATTCCCGGATGCGTATGCTGTCGCCGGCGACGTCAAGTTTGCTCTCGGGGGCATTGGTTCCAATGCCGACGTTGCCGTCGCTGCGACTTACGGTCACTGCACTCTCAATGGCTTCACCTTTATCGTCATAACGGATAATGTTGAAATCAGCGCCGCTATTCCCGCCTTTTTCCCCGCTGTTTGTACGCAGGCTCCAAAGCGGAGTGGTCGCATTGTCCTTGCCCGTTTTGGCAAATTGGATATCCCGATTGCCTTCAGCGGCTACTCTGAGAATGCCGTCCATGACGTTGAAGTTGGAAGAGTGGGTGCGTATCTCCGCTACATCGGTGTCGTAAGGAATTTCAAAGCGCGTAAACAACTGGTCTTTGTTCTCCCCGTCGGGAGACATCGTAGTTTCGAATGATATATGCTTGTGGTCATGTTGTTCCGGATTGTTTGCTTTGTCATGTGAGACGATAGCCGTTTTGTCGTTTCCTTTTTCATCGGCCCATGAGATAGCCGGCTTGGCCCGTTCCGCGGTCCATTGCAGCCGGATGAGATCGGACAGATGACCTTCGGAAGCGACCCACTTTTGATCCGTCGACAGATGAATCCGTTCATTTTGCGGGAACGCTAAACCACCGCCCGGCAAAGAGGATTCTTGAAAAGAGGGCGCGGAAGAGGATGATGAACTTTCAGCGACGCCAAACAACTGGCATCCTCCTACAAAAGATAAACTAGCCCCTAACGCCGTCAGGGAGACAATTTTTATCAGCTTCATTTCATACTCTCCTTTTTTTTACAGGATTTGATTGAATTCCTATAGAGATAATTGTATTTTTTTGTTGAAATGACAATAGGTAATTTGAATGGAATCCTTGGGGAAATTCATCAGCTAATGGGTTTGATCCGCCTTGTGGGAAATTAGTACGAGAAACGAGGGACGTGAAATCGATGGAGAATTCAACGGAAAATCAATCTTTTGTGAAGTATGTGATTTTACTTTCGATGAATCCGGGAAGGAGCTTCAATGAGGAGTTAATCCGCAGTCATGTCGCCTATTTAAGGGAATTACAATCGATGGGAAAACTGGTAATGTGCGGACCCTTTGTCGATGTTCCCGGAGGGATGCTCATTATTCAGGCCGCCGATTTGGAAGAAGCCAAAGCTTTGGCGGAGCGTGACCCGTTCGTGAAATCAGGAACTGAGAACTATGAACTAAGGGCCTGGGAAATTTCCTGCGAAGCGAACAATCATTTGGGAATGGGGTAAAATAGGGGGCCTGTCAAGATGTGGACAATATTAACCGCAATTTGAAAGGCTATTGTATGAAAAATGCTTGAAAGCTTGCCTGACAACGGATGAAGACGGATTCCGAAAATCGAGTCATTATTTTCTGAAAAATGTGGATAATGTGCATAACCTAGTGGATAAATTCTACAATTTCAAAAAAAGCCCGAAAAAAACGACCTCAAGGGTCGCTTTTTTTGGAAATGCATCTTCAACACTGTGGATAACGATGTGTATAAAGAGATTATAAAGAATTTGAATTTTTTTTGAGAATTATTCTGCGGCAAGGGATTCCCATTCCTCATAAGCCGAGGACAATTCTAATTTGTTACTGTCAATTACCGATTGGCGCTCCTGAAGGGCAGTATAGTCCTGATATATTTCCGGGAGCATTAATTCCGCTTCTAGATTGGCGATTTCGCCCTCCAGCCGGGCGATGGTCTCTTCCAGCTGTTCCAGTCTCCGGAGACGAGCCCGTTCCTGACGCTTAGCTTGTTTATCCGCTTCATAATTGGCGGCCCCCGTCTTTCCGGTTGAAGCCTCCTCAACGGAACTTCGATCCTGGGGACCCGGTTTCGAGGCTTCACTGTTTGCCTGTTCCGCGGCCAGCTCCTGCAGTTCCTGTTTTTTCGCCAAGTAATCGTCATAATTACCCAGGAAATGTTCGGCACCGCCGGGATGAAGCTCCTCAATGCGTTCCGCCATCTTGTTCAGGAAATAACGGTCATGAGATATGAAGAGCAAGGTTCCGTCATAATCAATCAGCGCCGATTCCAGCACTTCCTTGCTGAACAGATCCAGATGGTTGGTCGGTTCGTCTAGGATCAGGACGTTAGCTTTTTGCAGCATCAGCTTGGAAAGGGCGATTCGGGCTTTTTCCCCGCCGCTTAAGGCAGAGATTTTCTTGAGCACATCCTCACCGCTGAACAAAAAGTTGCCCAGCACGCTGCGGATTCGGGCCTCTTCCATATGGGGAAAGGCGTTCCAGACTTCCTCAAGCACGGTGTTTTGCGGGTTTAAATGACTTTGTTCCTGGTCATAATAACCAACCTTGACCTTGGTTCCCCAGGTGATCGAGCCGGCGGTCGGCTTCAGATCTCCGGTCAATATTTTCAACAGCGTGGATTTTCCGATTCCGTTCGGTCCGATCAGGGCAACCGTTTCTCCGCGCCGCAGGCTGAAAGACACGTTCTTGAATAAAGGAGATGACCCGGGCTCAAAGGCATAACTCAACCCATCGACTTGAAGTACATCTTTACCGCTTGTGATTTCTGCTTCGAAGGAAAAGCTGGCCTTCTTCAGATCTCCTAACGGACGGTCCATGACGTCCATCTTCTCTAGGGCTTTCCGGCGGCTCTGCGCACGTTTCGTGGTTGAGGCCCGGACGATATTTTTCTGAATAAAAGTCTCCATTCGGGCGATTTCATCCTGCTGTTTCTCGTATAGCTTCATTTGGCTCTCGTACTCCGCAGCCTTCAGTTCGATATAACGGCTATAGTTACCGGTGTATCTGCGGGATTGATGCCGCTCGATTTCGACAATTGCCGTAACGAGCCGGTCCAGGAAGTAGCGGTCATGAGAGACGACAAGCAAGGCGCCGGAATAGTTGCGCAGATAATCCTCCAGCCAGGTCAGCGTCTGAATGTCCAGGTGGTTGGTCGGTTCGTCGAGCATGAGCAGATCCGGAGCCTGAAGCAGGATCCGTGCCAGGGCCAGCCGGGTTTTCTGCCCGCCGCTCAGCGTGGAAATCACGGTGTCCGGCGAAAAAGAGCCGAACCCCATACCATGAAGTACGCTGCGGATGCGGGTTTCGATTTCATAGCCGCCTTGATCCTTGAACCAATCTGATTTTATTGCATAGCGTGTCAGTAAATCCTGGTAAGCTTTATCGTCATGGGCCAAGCCCGGATCGGCGATCTGAATTTCCATCCGCCGGAGCTCCTGTTCCGTTTCCGTCAGATCGGAGAAAACATCGAGCATTTCCTCCCAAATGGTACGGTCCGATTGCAAGCCGCTATTTTGCGCCAGATAACCGACCCGCGTTTCTTTAGCTTTGAATATTTGTCCGCCGTCCGGAGTCAGCTCACCCGCCAATATTTGCAGCAGGGTCGACTTCCCGGCGCCGTTCACGCCGACGAGACCGATCCGGTCCCGTTCAAGAACCTGAAGTCCGATTCCTCCGAGTATAGTGGTTACGCCGTATAATTTAGTAATATCAGTAGCTTGAAGCAGCATATCAATTTCGATCCTCCTATATAACTCCCTCTCTATGAACAGTGTACATGAAATAACGTTCAAATGCACCGCTCATTCCTGTAGGGCAAGGGTTTGAAGTGTCCGGTTCAGTTTTCATTTTGCCTCAACAATGATACACTAAGGAAAGGTATAGCATGTCCCGTCCCTAAGGCGGAAAAGGAGTTATCGCATGAGCATCGGGGAAAGCAAAAGAGAGCTTAGAGCGGAGATGTCCCGAGTTCGTTCCGAGATCTCCGGGGAGTCCCGGAGTGCGCAATCGCTTGCTGCCTGTATGCATGCGGAACATGAAGTGATCGGACCGCTTCGGAATAAGCGAGACTCCGGGCTGACGGTGTTTACATTTTTGTCGTTCCGCGATGAACCGGATACTCGCCCGCTTCTGAGGAGTTGCCTGGAACGGGGCGATACAGTCCTGGTTCCGAGAGTGACCGGAGACGGTATCATGACGCTGCATCGTATCGGTGGAGAAGAGGATCTTGCACCCGGAACCTGGGGTATTCTTGAGCCGGGAGAGGAAGTCCCTATATGGCCTGCCAGCCGCTACGGTGAGATTGATCTGGCCATAGTCCCAGGCTTGGCTTATGATCGGTGGGGAGGCAGGATCGGCTTTGGCGGAGGTTATTACGACCGCTTTATGGCCGAGTGGGCGACTTGGAGCGAAAGGGAAGCCAAGCGAACGGGTTTTGCGCTAAAAGCTGCGCTTGCCTTCCGGGAGCAAATTGTTTCGGGCCTCATTCCCATGGAAGAACATGATTTTAGACTGGATATGCTGTTTACGGCAACCGGTACCATATATATAGAAGGAAAGTAGTGAAGAACATAATGGATTCGGCAGAAGTCCAAGGCAAGATGACTCATTTTAACGAACAGGGAAGAGCCCGTATGGTAGATGTCTCCGGCAAGGAGTCCACGGTGCGTATCGCAGTTGCGGAAACGACGATCACCATGCTGCCTTCAACCCTGCTGGCCATCAAGGAAGGCAAGGTTGGAAAGGGCGACGTGCTCGCCGTGGCTCAAATTGCCGGAATACAGGGCGCCAAACGAACTTCGGACTGGATTCCGATGTGCCACCCATTGGCGCTGACCGGGGTGAATCTTGCATTCACAGACAATGGAGTCGACGAGCTTCATATTGAGGCTACCGTAAAAACGGAAGGAAAGACCGGAGTGGAGATGGAGGCGCTCACCGCGGTATCCGCCGCCGCGCTTACCGTCTATGATATGTGCAAGGCGCTGCAAAAGGATATGGTGATCGGACCAACGCAGCTTCGTTCGAAGAGCGGCGGAAAGAGCGGGGATTACATTCGGGAGAGTTAGGTACGACCGGACACAGGCGAATGATTAATCCCTGATTCATATATAAGAGGTGGATAAGGAGGGTGACTCATGGTTTGGAAGACTGCGATCCTAACGGCAAGCGACAAAGGAGCCAGAGGCGAACGTGAAGACACGAGTGCCCAGGTAATCCGGGAGCTTGTGGAGGAAGAACTTGGGGGCGAAATTGTGGAATATCGGATTGTTCCCGATGAGCCCGATGAAATTATTGCCGCCCTGATCGAGATGACGGATTATTTCCAAGCCGATCTGGTGTTGACCACAGGCGGTACGGAACTCGCGATTCGCGATGTAACCCCGGAGGCGACGCGGCGAGTCATTGAACGGGAAGTGCCGGGAATGGCCGAAGCGATGCGCTATACGTCGATGCAAAAGAACCGGGGTGCGATGCTGTTCCGCGGCATTGTCGGAATCCGCGGACGTACTCTGATCGTTAATTTGCCGGGAACGCCGAAAGGCGTGCACGAGAACCTGGCAGCCATCATGGATCAGCTTCCCGAAGCGCTGCTGATGGTCACGGGTCAATTCCGGCTTTAATCCGTACGGACTCCGGACCGGAAATGGATGCAAGATTGTCAGGCGGATGGACTAATTTTGTGATATAGGTTATGGTATTGTTAGGTATGTGAAAGGAGAGTCGGGGATGACAGCCGGATTTCTGTTAATCGTTATTGCAGCATTGCTTCTGTTTGGACCGAATAAATTGCCTGAACTGGGACGGGCGGTCGGACGTACGTTCCGGGAGTTTAAGAACGCTACCCAGGATATCGTGGATGATCATGATCAATCCGAAGCAAAGAAACCGGAGGCAGCCGCGGCTTCGACTCCGACTCCGCAGCCTGATAAAGCCGATCATCGTAGGCTTCCGGAATAGTAGTTGTCTTTATTAGCTTAACTATGTGAAATAATTGAACTGCTGTCCCTTCCTTGCCGGGAGGGATTTTGTGTGTGATATTCGTACCTGGATGGCGGGGAGGCAGGCCTATGGCTGAACAAAAAGATACTCAAAGCGTGGTCGATCATTTATCGGAACTGAGACGCAGATTGGTTTATGTCCTGTCCGTCTTTGTAATCGTTCTGGTCGCCGCCTTCTTTGTGGTGGACCCTATTTATCATTATGTAACTGTGAACGCCCTCTCCGGCGTCCGAATTGATCTAAACGCCTTTTCCTTCTGGGACGGGGTCGGCGTATATATGAAAATTTCTATGGTAGTAGCGCTGGGAATTACTCTGCCGTTTACGCTGTATCAGCTTTGGGCTTTTGTGAGCCCTGGACTGAAGCCGGCGGAACAGAAGGCAACGCTCAGATATATTCCGTTTGTGTTTATTTGTTTTTTGGCGGGACTGGCCTTCGGTTATTTCGTCGTATTTCCGCTTGCTATGTCCTTCACGGGTTCGCTCAACAAGCAGCTTGGACTGATTGAGACGTACGGAATGGCGGACTATTTCAAGTTTCTGATGAATATTGTCCTGCCGATTTCCCTGTTATTTGAGCTTCCGCTCGTCATTTTGTTCCTGACCCAAATTCGGCTTCTAAACCCGGTACGGCTCAAGAAGATGCGCCGGGTCGCTTACTTCATTCTTGTGGTGATCTCGGTTATGATTACCCCGGCCGACTTCTTTTCGGCGTTTTTGGTACTGATTCCGCTTATTTTACTTTATGAGCTTAGCGTGTTGTTGTCCAAACGTGTATATCGCAAGCAATTGGCTGCGGATGCAGAACGGGAACTGAAATATAAATAGGTTGGATTAAGAGGGACATGTCCGCACTTTGCGGCGTGTCCCTCTTGCCGGTTCAAGATTTGTCCGCTCGGTTCGGGCGAATAGGATGGAATATTTTTACGTGGCGGAGGATAAAATGGTGAGGGTGTGTTCGTCCGTATTTTTTTCGGAAAAGGAACAAAAATTGGATCAGGGACTTGAAATCTGACCTTAAGTTGAGTATCATAAAAGTGGTTATTAGCACTTGAGGATGTCGAGTGCTAATACATAGTTTACTTCAATCCATTAACACAAACATATTTAAAGGAGGCTATTTTTTCATGATCAAACCTTTAGGTGAACGCGTATTGGTAGAACCGATCGAACAAGAGGAAACAACAGCTTTTGGCATCGTGCTCCCGGACACGGCTAAAGAAAAGCCGCAGGAAGGTAAAGTAGTCGCTGTCGGCAGCGGCGCGCTGAAAGACGGAGTACGTGTACCTCTGGAAGTGAAGGAAGGCGACCGCGTGTTGTTCTCCAAATATGCCGGTACGGAAGTTAAATATGAAGGCAAAGAGTATTTGATTATGAAAGAAAGCGACATTCACGCGATCGTCGGCTAAGTCGGGTAGTCTTTTATAATGACCGAATCTTATAAGCAGTAAGCATAGCATCAAACCTATTCTTTACCATTCATTATTAACCAGGGAGGTAATTCAACAATGGCAAAAGAAATCAAATTCAGTGAAGAAGCCCGCCGCTCGATGCTTCGCGGGGTCGACACTTTGGCTAACGCAGTTAAAGTAACGCTCGGTCCTAAAGGCCGTAACGTGGTATTGGAAAAGAAATTCGGCAGCCCGCTCATCACAAATGACGGCGTGACGATCGCTAAAGAAATCGAACTGGAAGACGCTTTCGAAAACATGGGCGCTCAACTGGTTAAAGAAGTAGCTACCAAAACTAACGATGTTGCCGGTGACGGAACGACTACGGCAACGGTTCTGGCTCAAGCGCTGATCCGCGAAGGCCTGAAGAACGTAACTGCAGGCGCTAGCCCGATCGGACTCCGTAAAGGGATCGATAAAGCGGTTCGCACGGCAGTAGAAGAATTGAAGAAGATCTCCAAAACGATCGAAGGCAAACAATCGATCGCTCAAGTTGCCGCAATTTCCGCAGCTGACGAAGAGGTTGGCGAATTGATCGCTGAAGCGATGGAAAAAGTGGGCAAAGACGGCGTAATTACCGTTGAAGAATCCCGCGGCTTTGCTACGGAGTTGGAAGTTGTTGAAGGGATGCAATTCGACCGCGGTTATGTATCTCCTTACATGATTACGGATACCGACAAAATGGAAGCCGTTCTCGACAACCCTTATATCCTGATCACAGACAAGAAGATCAGCAGCACGCAAGAAATTCTGCCGATCCTCGAGAAGATCGTTCAACAATCCAGACCGCTTTTGATCATTGCTGAAGATCTCGAAGGCGAAGCGCAAGCGATGCTGATCGTGAATAAACTGCGCGGTACGTTCAGCGCGGTAGCTGTTAAAGCTCCTGGCTTTGGCGACCGTCGCGAAGCCATGCTGCAAGATATCGCTGCTCTTACTGGCGGCCAAGTCATCACCGAGAAATTGGGTCTTGATCTGAAGAGCACTTCCGTGGAGCAACTGGGTAACGCTCGTCAAGTTATCGTTACTAAAGAAAACACCACAATCGTTGACGGCAGCGGCGACAAGAGCGACATCAGCGCTCGCGTCAACCAAATTCGCGCCCAACTGGAAGAAACTACTTCCGAGTTCGACAAAGAGAAACTGCAAGAGCGTCTGGCTAAATTGGCCGGCGGCGTAGCGGTTATCAAAGTCGGCGCAGCTACCGAAACCGAACTGAAAGAGCGCAAACTGCGCATTGAAGATGCCCTGAACGCTACGCGTGCAGCGGTTGAAGAAGGTATCGTTTCCGGCGGCGGCGTAGCCCTCGTGAACGTATACAGCGCTGTAGCTGGCTTGAGCCTGGTAGGCGACGAGAAAACAGGCGCAGAAATCGTACTGCGTGCTCTGGAAGAGCCGGTTCGTACGATCGCTGCCAACGCTGGCGAAGAAGGCTCCGTCATCGTTGACCGTCTGAAGAAAGAACAAGTAGGCATCGGCTACAACGCCGCTACCGGCGAATGGGTCAACATGTTTGACGCAGGTATCGTCGATCCGGCGAAAGTAACCCGTTCCGCATTGCAATATGCTGCTTCCGTTGCAGGCTTGTTCCTGACTACTGAAGCTGTAATTGCCGACAAACCGGAACCTGAAAAACCAGCAATGCCTGACATGGGCGGCATGGGTGGTATGATGTAATAAAGGGTTCTACAACCCCGTAATACCGCAAGATGAAAGGCTCCCGAAAGGGAGCCTTTTTTGCATAAAATCATGTTCCCCACACGCGCTAGATGAAAAACGGAAGCAAAAACAAGCTGGTGATAAAAGGAAATGGTATGCGTCTGGAAAAAAAGCGGCGGCGTGGGAAAAAACCTGGATGGAATCCGAATTGTCTGTACGTAGATGCATTGGCCGGCATCCCCGCCATTTCTGATGAAGGAATGGCAAGAGTAATGTAGTCATCGCCAACATGTGCAATGAATCCGTCATAAGACTGTCCGTCAGAAGTTGTTATACCCACATATTTATTCATGCAGCTCAATGCGATTTGTTGATAATTGGTATCCATGAATAACCTCCTCGATATTTTTACTCGACTACAGTCTATGGACTTTTACCTATAACGCTCGCGGCAAATGCCCATTGCTCAAAAATATAATGGGTCCCTGGCCTGTTATTTTTCTTTAAAAATTACCAGCTTTACCGGAGGAGATATTGGATACCATACCTTCTGGGAAGGACATGAAGAACGACCAGTCGTTTTCACTAAAATGGATGGTGTGGTGACAAATGATCAGAATCATAAAGTTGCTTTTATGTTTTTCAATTTCGATTTCCGGTTGTTTTTGGTGTGGGGAAGTTCATGCAAACGACAGTAAAGCAGAAGAGGATATTGAGGTTTTTATAAAGCGGGTATATGAAAAAAGAGCAAAGGCAATGATCCACCAGAACGTAAAAGTTTTGGAGGAAAATTACTTGTCGGATAAAGCAAGTATAAATGCTCTTCATAATGAAAAAAGACGGATTAAATACATCAATACATGGGCTGACAAAAGATCGATCAAATTAGTTGATGCCCGAAGTGAAGTTAAGATTGTTCGATTAAAGGCTATGGATGAAACAGCTACAGTTTCCGTAGTGCAGTCATTAAAATTAAGTTACGATTACCTGAATAAAATCGTCCCGATCCAGTCCTTTGGAATAGGAACTCGTCATTTTATGACACTGAAAAAGTTAAATGGCGAGTGGATGATTTCGCGTGAATGGTATTTAGATCCGCTGGATGAGAATCCCGACACGATTGCGGAAACTCAAGACGGAGCAGCGCCGTCCGTTCCTAACCCTAAGAGTATAAGTAACGGTAAAAGGTATAAAAGACAACAAGCAATAGCGTATGCTGACAAATACGCGGGAACGGCATGGGGAGCCGGAAATAATCGCAGATACAACCCGGATTATAAGGATTATACAGGCCGGGGAGGGGACTGTACCAATTTTGCTTCTCAAGTGGTTGGGGACAAAAGGGGAGGCGGCCTTCCCATGACGAGCCAATGGCGGTACAACAAACAATCGGGTGGAACCCAATATTGGGTTAGAACGGATTCCTTCAAACATTTCCTAGTCAACAGCGGGTACGGAAAACAAGTTTTTAAAGGCGGGTATGAGCAAATTGTAAAGCCGACAAAGGAAGATCCTAATGGTGCGATTGCGCGGTTGCAGCCTGGCGATCTGATCGGTTATATCATTCACGGGAACGATATAGACCATTTTTCGGTGCTTGTTGGATATGATGAATATGGATACCCGCTCGTTAATTCGCATACCACAGATCGGTATAGAGTCCCGTTTGATCTCGGTTGGGACAGAAATACAAAATATGTTCTGGTCCATATTAAAGATTAATACAGTGCTTGTCAGCATAACTGAATTTGAAATGTAATAAAAATGAGGTATGCACATTGAGTCCTTGGGGGCGAATATGAACAAACCTCATTTATTATTACAATCTGCAATTAGAGCCAGTGCAATGGCATTGGTAAAGTTGCTTGGCTTAGTGGGCCGAATCATTCTTGCCAGACTTGTTGGTGCAGAAGGAATTGGCTTGTACCAAATGGGTTATTCGTTATACGGTTTCGTTATTATGCTTTTTGGAGGGCTGCCAACTGCTTTGGCGATTATTACTGCAAAGAAGCCGGGGCAAGGGTGGCAACTCCTAAAAATACTATCATTCGGCATAATCATTTCTGGCGGTATTCTTAGTCTAACTGTATTCTGGAAATCTCCACAGATCGCGGTGTTGCTTGGCAATCCGGATTTGAACGGCGCGCTGAAAAGTATTGCACCGGCCATCTTTGCTGCTCCTTTACTGGGACTATTGCGGGGATATCTGCAGGGACTCGAAAGGTTTAGCATGATTGCTGTTTCGGAGGTTGTTGAGCAAGCTTCCCGAGTGTTTTTGATGCTGTTGATTATATACTATTGTCTGCCTTCGGGATTAGGGGCTGTTGTTGGAAAAGGGCTATATGCTACATTTTTGAGCGTTATTATTTCTTTTATATTGCTTACATTCTATATTTCTTATTACGGTTTATATTCTTCCGGTTCGCAGCACACCAAATCAGCACTTCCTATCAGGTGGTTATTTCGGGCGTCAATCATGATTTCGATTACCCGGTTATTGGTTCCCGCATCTGAATTTATAGATTCAGTTCTAATTCCTAATCGCTTAATAGCCTCGGGGTACAGTTCTTCGGAAGCTATTTCAATCTACGGCATTATAACCGGGATGGCGGTTACTATGGTGTATACACCTACGCTAATCACAGGGGCACTCAGTCACACTTTAACCATGAGGATCGCCTCACAGTGGCAGCAAAAGGAAATAGTGAAATTTCATGAGCTTCTACGCATCGCCATAAAATTAAGCTGGTTATGGGGGTTAATTTCCGCTTCATTTTTATTTGTTTATGCAAGAGAACTTTCATTTTACATATTTCATACCGAAAAAGCCGGTGAGTTAATCAAGTATTTAGCGGCCATTCCTATTATTGTGGGGTTGCGAGAAATGACGACCAGCATACTTTGGGCTCAGGATGTTAAGAAGGTTCCTTTCCTGGGGCTTGCAATTGGAATATGCTCTTCCACGATCATTCAGTTTTTTACATTGGCGATCCCTGGTTATGCTTACGTTGGAGCAGCAGCTGGCGTGTTATCCATGGAAGTAGTTCCATTTATATTGAATATAGCGGTTTTTAAAAGAAACCTGAATATGAGCAAAGTTTTACCTTCAGCATTGCTGGACGTTCTGGTAATCGGAGGAAGTATCGCGGTATTGGCACAAATTAAACCTAATTCAATCATAAGCTTCCCCGACTTTTTAATGAGCATTGTTTTCTTTTTTTCTTTAACGGGGATTTATATGATTTTGCGGTGCAGAGACTTGAGAAATATGAGTTCAAAATAATCCGTAGTAGGTTTTTGCAGATATTTGAGAGCCAGCAGGAACTTATTAACGCGGAAACCAGTTCTTAGGACTTATAAACATATAGGAATTTAGACCTAATAAATCTCGTTGAATTAGCCGATATACCTACTATAGTCTCAAAAATATATTACATCATAGGAGAGTCACACATTATGAAGGTCTCGGTAAGGAAAAAGATTTTGTTGGGCTTTTTAAGCGTCGTATTGTTGTTAGGATTAACAGGCGGTATTTTTTATTTCGAGGTCAAGAAGATGGATGAATCTTATTCCGATTTGGTTGATCGGAGGGCGGAAATTCTTTCCCATGCCAAAGATGTGCAGAATTACGCTTCACGAGAAATCAGCAGCCTTAGAGCTATTTTGTTGAGGGAAGAAGGGGCTTACGATTCATTGAAAGAAGTCATCTCCGGGTTGGAGTTCTCCGTTCAACAAATGGAAGGCTTGGTGCAGCTTCAAAACACTAAGGATGAGATACAGAAAATCACCAGCCTGAACATGGAATTCGTAAATAAGGTCGAGCAGGTTGTAGAGATGCTCAGAACTCGTCCCGAAGAGGCGTCAAGAATAGCTATAGAAGAAGCCATGCCCTTGGCCCGGAGTATTAGAGATGACGTAGATGCATTGGTGTCCGATCAGGATCAACGCATGAAAGAAGGCAGCAAGGCGAATTCGGAACTGGTGGATTCCATTAAATTCACTATTATCGTATTAAACTTGTCGGCGCTTCTATTAGCCCTCGCGATTAGCGCGCTTGTCGCGCGCATGATCTCCAAGCCGATATCGGCAATGGCGTCAGCCGCGAAATCGATCGCGGATGGGAATTTGAATATAGCGGATATTTCCGTTAAAAATAGAGATGAGATTGGCAGTTTGGCGGAATCTTTTAATCTAATGAAGAGAAACCTGCACGATCTGATCAGCCAAATCGGCTGGAACAGCACCCAGGTTGCCGCTACCTCAGAACAGCTTTCCGCCAGTGCGGAGGAGAGCACCAAGGCAACGGAACTAATTTCAAATGAAGTTCAAGAAGTTGCAGCCGGTGCGGAGAAACAAATGACATTGTCGGATGAATCCGCCCAAGCTGTCGTTCAGATTCAAGATCAGATGAATCAGGCTGCTTCTACCATCCATGCGATGGCTAGCTATATGGAGTCGACCAATAACAAAGCGATATCCGGCAACCAAGTTGTGTTGAACACCGTTGATCAGATGAATGCAGCTCAAGCATCGGTAGGCGTGACAGTGGAAGTGGTCCATGATCTGAACCGGAAGCTGCAGGAAATTGGCCAAATCGTCAATCTGATGACCGATATCGCAAGACAGACGAACCTGTTGGCGTTGAACGCGGGAATCGAGGCTGCCCGGGCGGGAGAACACGGCGGAGGCTTCGGGGTTGTGGCAAAAGAGGTACGGGGCTTGGCGGCCCATTCCAACGATGCCGCAGAACAAATCAAGTCGCTGATTCAGGAAGTGCAAACGAAATCGGAACATGCGGTTCGGGCGATGAACGAAGGAGCGGCCACCTTGGATAACGGCATCCAATTGGTACATAGAACGGGAGATACATTCCAAGAGATAGCGAATTCGGTAGAACGGTTGACCGAAGGATCCCGGAACATATCGGAGATGTTCGAACAAGTTACGCAAAGAGCGGTAACGATGACGGAATCGATAGAGCATATGGCACGGATTTCCCGGCAATCCGCGGCAAATACGCAAAACGTTGCGGCTTCGGCCGAAGAACAAAATGCTTCAATGGAAGAAGTGTCTGCCGCTGCAGAATCTCTGAGCAGCATGGCCTTAGAGCTTCAGGCAACTATCAAGAAATTCGCAGTATGATCTATTTGCTAGATATATAGTATCTTAAAAAGGACTCAAGTAAGGGCAAAGTGACCTTGCTTGAGTCCTTTTTTTATTAGTTTCTTTCGACTCTGTCGAATAATTTGAAAAAAAAGGTGAATTTCGTCATTTTAATACTATTCATATGGGACAGGTTATAATATAGTTTTTTTAATAGGCATTTAAAATTTGTGCATTTAAAAATTTAGGAGGTGAGGTATGTTACAACGGAGACAACTATTTATTCCAGTCCTTTTGTTTTTTGTGTTATTTTCTTGGCTATCACCGCAAGCATCCGCGGCAACAATCGATTTTGGAACTGCCCGAGTAGATGTGGAGACTAATGACGTCCAAGATGGGTATGCGCCTCTAAAGCCGGTGCCATTGGGGGACGATCTTCTGTTGTATTGGCAGGACTATACGACTGGGATAGATTATCAAACCCTAATACATCCTGACGGTTCATTCAGTTCGCTGCCCGCTCCGACGATTAGCCCGAGAACGAATAATCAGAGCGATACGATTGTTTACGAGGGGCTATCGAACGGCAATATTCTTGTGTATTGGTATAGCGGCAGTTCGGGTACAGGGCTTACGGATACTTATTTTAAAATCATCAATCAGAATGGAACCGAAGTTGTTGGAGCTACAAAGATAAATTCGAGTCCGGGCAGCTTGAATCGGTTCACGAAAGTCGCTGAATTGTCCAATGGAAATTTGGCGTTTGTCTGGGCGACAGACGGCAGCAATTACGCTCTGAGAAGATTCCAGCCGAATGGTACCCCTGTAGATGCTGCACAATTGTCGGTAACTTCTCTGGCGGGGATTTCGGGGTCGCAATACACCCATGATATTGCAGCCCAAAAGAACGGCAAGTTTATGATTATGATTGCATATTATAACCCCAACTATGTTGGTATGATTTTTAATAATGATTCACCGACGCCGATTCAGGTCAATGGGCAGAACTCTTTCGTCATTTCAAACCGGGGTGAAAACGGGGATGAAGCTCAATGGCTGAAAGCTATGCCGAACGGAAGGTTCTTGGCCGTTTATCGAAAGAAGACGGGGGGCGATACCAGCTCCAGGAGCGCGGTATACCAAATTTTCAATTCCGACGGCACCGTATACAAAGCGGAGACCTTAATTCGGAATCTAAATTCATGGGGAGGCATATCAGAACCGGTCTTACTTCCTGAAGGCGGGTATTTACTCGGAACTTCATATTTGGACTACAATACTGAACCTGATACATATCATTCTTATTTAGAAATTTATGACGATTCGGGAGTGCTTCAAGGCGATGCATCGCCCAGCTTGCCTGTGTTGAATGATGAATACGGCACAAGTATTCCCTTTTTGGATGTGGACGGGAAGCTTTCTCTTCTGATTAACGATAAGGAACCGAATCGAGCTACTTATGACGTTTGGCTTTTAAGGCACAGCCAAGCAGCGAGCTACGAGGTGACTTTTGAAGATTGGGACGGGACCGTGTTGAAGACGGAGACGGTGAACCGCGGAGAGGATGCCACCGCACCAGCGGCCCCTTCGAGAACCGGCTACACATTTACGGGCTGGGATGTCGGGTTTACGAACGTAACTTCAGCTTTGACGGTAAAAGCGCAATACAAAGTAAACCAATATACGGTGAGCTTCGATAGCAATGCAGGCAGCTTGGTAACGGCAATAACGGCGGATTTCGGTTCGAAGATCGTCGCTCCGGCGCAACCGACGTTAGAAGGCTTCACCTTTGCTGGCTGGTACAAGGACGAGGCATTGACGCAAGTATGGAACTTCGCCACGGACACGGTTCCGCTGAACGGAATTACACTATACGCGAAGTGGAACATCAATGTTTACCAGGTCACGTTTGAAGACTGGGACGGAGACGTCTTGAAGACGGAACCGGTGAACCACGGAGCAAATGCTACGGCACCTGCGTCGCCTTCGAGACCCGGCTACACGTTTACAGGCTGGGACAAGGGCTTCTCTAACGTAATTGGAGCCTTGACGGTGAAGGCGCAATACGAAGCGAACCAATATTCGGTGAGCTTTGATAGCAATGGAGGCAGCCCGGTAGCATCGATTACGGCGGAATTCGATTCATTGATCGTCGCGCCGACTGAACCTACGCTGGAAGGCTTCACCTTTGCTGGCTGGTACAAGGACGAGGCATTGACGCAAGTATGGGACTTCGCCACGGACACGGTTCCGCTGAACGGAATTACACTGTACGCGAAGTGGAACATCAATGTTTACCAGGTCACATTTGAAGACTGGGACGGAGACGTGTTAAAGACGGAACCGGTGAACCACGGAGCAACTGCTACGGCACCTGCGCCACCTTCGAGACCTGGCTACACGTTTACGGGCTGGGACAAGGGTTTCACCAACGTGACAGGAGCCTTGACGGTGAAGGCACAATACGAAGCGAACCAATATACGGTGAGCTTCGATAGCAATGGAGGCAGCCCGGTAGCATCGGTTACGGCAGATTTCGATTCATTGATCGTTGCGCCGACTGAACCAACGCTGGAAGGCTACACCTTCGATGGCTGGTACAAGGACGAGGCATTGACGCAATCCTGGAACTTCACCACCGACACGGTTCCACTGGATGGGATTACTCTGTATGCGAAGTGGAACATCAATGTTTACCAGGTCACATTTGAAGACTGGGACGGAACCGTGTTGAAGACGGAACCGGTGAACCACGGAGCGGATGCTACGGCACCTGCGTCGCCTTCGAGACCCGGCTACACGTTTACAGGCTGGGACAAGGGCTTCTCTAACGTGACTGGAGCCTTGACGGTGAGGGCGCAGTACGAAGCGAACCAATATACGGTGAGCTTTGATAGCAACGGAGGCAGCTTGGTAACGCCTATTACAGCGGATTTCGATTCATTGATCGTCGCTCCGGCAGAACCGACGTTAGAAGGCTTCACCTTTGCTGGCTGGTATAAGGACGAGGCCTTGACGCAATCCTGGAATTTCGCCACGGATACTGTTCCGTTGGACGGAATTACTCTGTATGCGAAGTGGACGATCCAATTGCCATCGGTACCCTCAAATCTAAGGGTAACGACAGGGGATGGCCAGGTCACATTAAACTGGGACTCCGCATCTGGTGCAACCTATTATGACGTATACATGTCTACGACGCCGGGACTGACCGGCAAAACCTCGATTGCAACCGTAACGGAGGCAACCTATCAAGTATCGGATCTGAGTAACGGTACCACTTATTATTTTGTAGTTAAAGCCGGAAATGCCGGCGGTTTGAGTGCCGAATCCAATGAGGTGAACGCTACTCCGCAGATTCCTGCACCGGGAGCACCCGTATTGCAGCAAGCAATCGGGGGGAATGCCAAGGTACAATTGTCATGGAGTCCGGTTCTTGGTTCTACGGGATACCAGATTTACCAAAGTACTGAATCCGGCATTTATGGTTCAGAGACCGCTACGGTTACTGAGTCGGTATACAGTTACGAAGTGGACGGATTAGCCAATGGTAAGGTTTACTACTTCGTGGTCAAAGCAATTAACGAAGGCGGCTTAAGCGCAGAATCTAATGAAATGAGCGCAAAACCGGCAACCGTTCCATCTGCTCCAAGAGATGTTACTGCGGTGGCTGGAAACGGTCAGGCAACGATCACCTTTACTTCTCCTGCCGACAATGGCGGCAGTTCTATTACAAGATATGAGGTGACATCATCGCCAGGTAATATTGTAGCGACAGGAGTAGGAAGTCCGATCGTCATTACCGGTCTATCCAACGGGACAAGTTATTTCTTTACCGTAAAAGCAATAAACGAACAGGGCGGCAGCGAGTCGTCCGCGTCATCCAATACCGTGACGCCGTTTGTTTCTTCAGGGAATAATGATCCTGGTTCTTACAGTCCGCCGGCCCAAACGACACCTTCGAATCCGGCAGTAACGACGGAGAACAAGAACGTAAATATTCTCGTAAACGGCAAAGTTGAGAATATCGGGACGCAATCGTTGGACGTAGTGAACGGGCAACAAGTTACTACCATTCAAGTTGACGAAGCGGAATTCCAAAAACGTCTTGAAACGGCGGGTAACGGGGCAGTCATTACTATTCCGTTTGACGGGGAGAGCGACATCGTGATCGCCGAACTTAACGGCCGCATGTTGAAGAACATGGAGGATAAGCAGGCGACAGTGGAAGTTCGTACAAACGGGGCAGTATACACGTTGCCTGTGCAACGCATCGACATCCAGTCCCTGGCCAAGCAGTTCGGGAGCAACTTGGAAATTCAAGATATTATGCTCCAAGTTGAAATTGGAATCCCGTCTAAAGAAAGTATCCAAACAGCAGAAAAGGCTGCTTCTGCCCAAGGACTGCAGATGATAGTTTCTCCGTGGAATTTTAGTGTTAAGGCAGTCTACGGTGGCCGCACGTTGGAAGTGACGAAATTCGATTTCTTCGTTGAACGCTCCATTGCGATTCCGAATAGTGTGGATCCGAACAAAGTCACAACTGGCGTAGTAGTGGATCCGGATGGGTCTATACGCCATGTGCCAACAAAAGTTATAAATCAAGAGGGGACCTATTATGCGCAGATTAACAGTCTAACGAATAGTATGTACTCTGTTGTATGGCATCCTGTAGAATTTGCGGACGTGGAGAATCACTGGGCAAAAGATGCGGTAAACGACATGGGATCAAGAATGGTCATCAACGGAACAGGAAACGGGATGTTCGATCCGGATCGTGATATTACCCGTGCCGAGTTTGCATCCATCATAGTACGCAGCCTGGGGCTTAAGCAGGAAAATGCTCCAGAGTCGGCGACATTCTCTGATGTATTCACGTCGGATTGGTTCAACGGTGCAATCAATACGGCATCCGCGTACCAGCTGATCAACGGCTTCGATGACAGCTCATTCCGTCCGAACGACAAAATAACCCGGGAGCAGGCGATGGAGATCATCTCCAAAGCGATGAAGATCACGGGCTTGGAAACAAAAGGTTCGACCTTGGACTCGGATTCGACGCTTCGTCCATTTGCGGACAGCGAAGACGTATCCCATTGGGCAATGAATGGCGTAACAGCTAGTGTTCAAGCGGGCATCGTATCCGGAAGAAGTGTAAACGAACTTGCACCAAAATCATTTATTACTCGTGCCGAAGTATCGATGATTGTGCAGCGTTTGCTTCAAAAATCCGATTTAATTTAAGCGTAACGGTTAGTTATAGTTATAATAAAATTTGGCCGCTCCAAAAGCAGATATTTGCTTGGGAGCGGCCATTTCATTTATAGAGATTTACTATTCAGATCAACGCGATTGCGAGCAGGGTAAACAGGCTCAGGGTCAAAATGTCATTACCGTACCAGCCTGCACCGCCGTATGGGCCAGGGTAAAATGCGGACGTTTGGACAATTCCACCGCGTTCCGGACGCAAATATACGTTGTTACGATCAACATCGACAATAGTACCCGTATATTGCTGTCTATCAAACGTCATGATGCGAACCTTCCGATTTTTTAGGCGCAAACAATTGTAATAGGCATCCACTTGGGCATTCCTCCTCCTTTTCTATAAATTATGAGGAATAGGGCTAGGGAGTCACGGCGAAGGGCTATATGCCAAACTTTATATAAATGATTCAGATCGGTTATTAGTCGGTTTAATAATACTTATTGGCTTTACAACGGATTTCGGCCGGGAGGAGATGATGCTGTCATGGCGAAATTACTAATTGCAATCACGAAGTCTAGACAAGACGCAGCCTTGGTCATTGAGGATTTAAAGCAGGCGGGGGTTAAAAAAGGAAGTATTTCGGTCGTAGCCAGAACCGAGCAGGAGTTGGGACTAATTAGCCAGGATACCGGGCTTTCGAAGCCGAAGCGAGGCGACGGGAACCATGCGTTGTTCCATCCGCTTATCGAGGTCGCCGCCATCCTCGAGGATGAGCCGGCAAATGTGGCCGTGATCGGACCAGCAGCAAAATTGTTGGCGGGTGCGGAGATCGGGAAGGGCAGCGACGACTTCGTCGTCGGTCTAGTGGGAGTGGGCATTCCGGAGAAGGATGCGAAAGAAATTGAACGGGTCCTGGTAAAAGGGGATTTCGTGATTTTTATCGAATCCGAGGAAGAGGAGGCCGGAAAACTGGGAGAAATAATAGCTTCGCGGGAAGATGTCAGACCTTTTTCGTCTCCTTTGAAACCATAAATAAATTAATCTGTTTTTCAGGTTTCCGTAAGGTTGTATTAAGGAACTGTTGGTACATTATATATACTCCCTCTTCATTAATATAGATGCAGTAAAGAAACCATCCCAGCCAGAGGGATGGTTTCTTCGTTTTAATCGTGAATTATTTCAAATCTTCGATCGAATTAACATCGACATAGGCAGGAACGACCAGCCCGGTTTTTACGCCGGTCATGTTTGGACCGAGGTCCTCCAGCTTATCGCCGTACTCTGTCCAATAATCGGCATGTGTCAATGGCAGCCATGCGGCAGGAGAGGCATCGACATCCCCGCTGGCAACGCCGGTCCACATTGGGCCCGCTTCAACCTGAAGCGCGGTAACGTCATACCCAAGCTTACTTTCCAGCACGTATTCCAGTAGGTTGGTGCTGGCGATTTCCGAATCCCACGCTACATAACTAAGCTTGAGTTTATCGCCGCTGACAGGCTTCAAATCCTTCGTCCAAGTGTCCACACGGTCGCCATGACTGTCAGCCCATTCTTTGGCTGCATCCGCCGGATCTTTCCCTTCCTGGATGGCGGTCATAATTTCACCCATCTCATCGGAACTCCATTCGAAGCGGTCAAGAAACTCATAAGCTACAGGATGATCTTCTTTTAAGCCTTTCCGTGCGACGGTATGGATTTCTTCGGCTTCCCCGAATACTTTTTTCGGATCTTCAAGATACTTCAGATCGTATTTCGAGAACATCCAGTGTGGGGTCCAGCCGGTAATGATGATCGGCTTTTCAGCCTTTACCGCTTTGTCGAGCATGGCGGTCATAGCCGCTCCCGAACCTTCGATCAGCTTCCAGTCGGTGAGACCGTACTGGTCTATCGCAGCGGCGGTAGCTTTCATAATGCCGGCCCCAGGGTCGATCCCGATGATTTCATGTTTAACCTGATTCCCGAACGATTCAGCTGTACCGGTTTCCCCTTTGTTCCCGGTATTGGCGCCTTTACCTGAATTAGAGCCGCAAGCGGACAGGGCCAGAACCCCGGCTAAACCTGCAAGTACTAGTAGTTTCTTCGATATCTTCATTCTTTAACCTCTCCCTTTGTTCGATTTGAAAAGATTTTGCGTAAACCGGTCAAGTACGATAGCCAGCACGACCACAGCAAGGCCGGCTTCAAAACCTTGTCCGATTTTAAGCTGAGTGACGGCGCGGTAGACGGTGGCGCCGATCCCCTGGGCCCCGATCATCGAAGCGATGACGACCATGGACAAAGATAGCATGATCGTTTGGTTGATTCCGGCCATCATGGTCGGCATGGCGAGCGGAAGCTCAACCTTGATCAGCTTCTGCCACGAAGTCGAGCCAAAGGCGTCGGCCGCTTCGGCCAATTCGCCGGATACCTGCTTGATACCGAGGTATGTCAAGCGAATGGTTGGCGGAATCGCGAATATGACGGACGCAATAACGCCGGGCACAACGCCGAGACTGAAGAACGTTACCGCAGGCAACAGATACACGAATGCCGGCATCGTCTGCATGAAATCAAGCAGAGGCGATATGATCCGGTGCGCCGTTTTGCTGTAGGCACTCCAGATTCCGATCGGAATGCCGAATACGATGGATATGAGCCCTGAAGTAATGACCAATCCAAGCGTGTTCATCGTTTCTTGCCAGTAGCCGAGATTATCGATGAGCAGGAAGCCGATCACCGTAAACAGGGTCAATCTCCATTTTCCGACCAGATAGGCGAGAATTCCGATAATAACGATGAAAAGCAGCGGATGCGGAAGCAGGAACAGTCCTGAGAAGAAGCCTACGACGGCTTCGATTACGTCGGAGATTCCATCAAACAATCCTTCGAGATTGGTTGCCATCCAGTCGACGATCGCTTCTATCCAGTCTGCGAGCGGAAGCTTAGGAATGAAGTCCATGTTCGCTCACCTCCTTGTTATCCACTTCTCCAGCAAGAGCGCCGAGAACGGCTCCTCTAACAATGACGCCGAGCAACCGCTCCTGTTCGTCAACGACCGCCAGCGGTACCTTCGCGGAACTGGTCACTTCAAATAGCTCATTCAGCAAAGTTTCAGGTGGCACCTTCGGGCCGTCTTCGATCAGAATATCGCGTAGGGAAGCCCCTGTTTTAAGCGCTTGAGAGGCGTCCTCGGCCGTAATGACCCCAAGCAGCCGCTTGGCCCGGTCGATTACGAACAGATTGGAAATACCTCTTTCCCGCATGAGCTGTAGAGCGACCCGTGGTCCGCGGTCCAATGTTACTGTTTCTGGCCGGCGCATTACCCGCGATGCCGTCAGGACTTTGGACAAGTCGACATCTTCGATAAAGCGTTCGACGTAACGGTCCGCAGGCTGGGTCAACATTTCCTCCGGCGTACCGATTTGCACGAGCTCCCCGTCCTTCATCAGGGCGATCCGGTCGCCGATGCGCAGCGCTTCATCCAGGTCATGGGTAATAAAGACGATCGTTTTCTTCATCTTCTCTTGCAATTCGAGCAGTTCATCCTGCATGTCGCGACGAATAAGCGGATCCAATGCGCTAAATGCTTCATCCATCAGCAAAATTTCAGGATCGTTGGCCAGTGCCCGCGCCAAGCCTACACGCTGCTGCATGCCACCGCTCAGTTGATCCGGCAGAACATGCTCCCAGCTCTTCAGACCGACCAGTTCCAGCGATTTCTGGGCTTTTTCCCGGCGCTCCGCTTTATTTACCTTCTGCACTTCCAAACCGTATTCGACATTCTCGAGGACGGTCCGGTGAGGAAAGAGAGCAAATTTTTGAAACACCATGCTTATGGTTTTGCGGCGAACTTCTCGAAGCTGAGACTTATTCATCTTTCTCAAGTCCTGTCCATGGATCAGCACTTCGCCTGAAGTAGGTTCGATCAGACGGTTAAGCATGCGTACCAAGGTGGATTTACCGCTGCCGGACAGTCCCATGATCACGAAGATTTCACCTTCATTAATACTGAGGCTTACCCGGTTTACGCCGACCATGATGTTTTTTTCCTTAGCGAGCCGTTCTTTCGTATACCCCTGCTCCAGGAGTTGAATGCCTTGCTCGGCACCGGGTCCGAATAGTTTACTTAGTCGATTGACTTTTAAGATTTCATTTCCCATACATTCACCCCTTTTGAATTCTGCAAATTTCATTTCTCTATATAGACACAGTTAATTTCCACCGTACCGTGCCAATCCATGCTCATAGTGTAGCAAATAACCAAGCTTTTAATCAATTCTTAAAACCGTACGTATAGAACGTACAGAAAAAACTGTACGTTAAGAATCTTCGTATACCTTCCGAATGCTCCAAAATGCTACCCGGTTCACTTCTTTACTTTTGGGCATCCTTTTCTTAAGATAGAATAAGTATCCGTCCGCCTGCGGAAATGGGTGCTGGATTGCGCAATGATAGGAGGTCGCACGCATGAGCTTGGACCAGCTCACAACGGAACAACATGCCGAGTTATTAAAAGTGCGTAAGCGTGTTATAGAAGCGATTGGCAGAAACATGGACTTATATGGAATATCATTGTCGACGGGCCATTTGTACGGGCTGCTTTTTTTTGCCGACAAGCCGATGACCCTGGATGAAATGGGATTGGAAATGAAAATGAGCAAGACAAGCATGAGTACGGGAGTGCGTACCCTGCTTGACTTGAAGATGGTTAATAAAGTGTGGGAGAAGGGCTCCCGCAAAGATTTGTACGAAGTGGAATATGATTGGTACCAGACGTTTACCGACTATTTTGCAATTAAATGGAGAAAAGCGGTGGAAACTAACATTCTAGTGCTTCGCCGTGCGATTCAGGAAATCAATAAGTCGTTGGCGGGAGAGAACAGCCCGCAGGAACCGTTCCGTTCTATACTTGAGGAAGACCGCCGCAAGATGGGCGAGGCCGTCAAATATTACGAATGGATGGATCGATTAATCGATGTGATGGAGAGCGGCGAGATCTACGATCTGGTGCCAAAGGAGTAACAACAGAAAAAGGCGGAGTTCCGTTGGGGAACTTCGCCTTTTTTATTTTCGGAATCCGACGCTCACAAAATTTAACGGACATGAGGGCCGTTATTCGGCGATAAATGAAGTGTTTTGGAATCTAACGGACACCAGGGACCTTAATGAGGTAAAAAAGCTAGCTTAGACGGGGAATTGAGGCAAATAAGGTCCCATGTGTCCGTTAGAATTATAAAACCGGGGATTTTGCAGGAATAAGGTCTCCTGTGTCCGTTAGAGCTACATCTAACGTCTGTCGTGCCACAAATCACCGCTCAAACACCCAACATACAGCGTTCAAATCCAACATACACCGCTCAGCACCCAACGACCAGCGCCTACGATCCGCTCTTCACCATCCATCACCACGGACCACAATCGACCCATGCATCTCCGTCAAAGGCCAACCGCCCAACGCCCCAGATCAACGCTCATCGCACAACACCTGCAACCAAGCATCCTCCGACTACCCACCTCTGAAGCGGAGGATTGGCTCTTTAAAGAAGAACTCTGAGCCTAGCAGTTCAATACACCCCGATATCGTCCAGCATCACCCGTCCGGGTCCGTTGGTTAGACGGAAGGTGAGTCGCGAGATGCCGGAGGCCGCGTTAAAGTTCGGGTCTTCGTCGCTGAAGGCCGATAGCGGCAACATGTAGGTCTGAAAAACGGCCTCGGTTGGATTTTTGTATTTGCCGTCGGACAAATGCAGGTCCAGCCAAGGGTGGAGGGTGTAGTTGGTTTCGGGTAACGGCAAAATCGGCATGAACTTCGAAAGAGGTAGTCGTACGATGACCCCATCCAAACTCTCCAGCTCCACTTCAATATCTAATTTTTTTACCTGGCTTATTTCATAGCTCCGATCCGACAGGGAAAAGGATAGAAATTGTGCCGATGCCTTGCTAGGCGACGGTGCTGCTTTATCCCAGCTCAAACTGTAGGTGGACACCGTCTCGGATTGATCATCTCTCTCCAGCACTGCACCGCGCGTGCCTTTGCCGGACTGGCGGCGGTTTTTGGCCTCTTCTTCCTTCCAAAGGATATCTTGGCCTTCGGCTACGCCTCCGCCCGGAACGGTCATCCGGTTCATATCCTCGTCGAACTTGGCCCAAGAGGTCATTTGTCCGCTTTCGAACCGGTTAAAATAGGTGGTCTCGGGCAGCCAATCCAAGCCGGTCCTGTAGTCGCGGAACAATGGAAGGTACTGATCCTGCCGGTGGAGCGTGGCCTCCAGAAATGCGGAAATATAAACCTTTGCTATCGTTCGTTGTTCTGCGGCGGGCAGCAAGCCTTTTCGGCTCAGCAGAATACCTTTTGGGTAACTGATATCCCGGCCGCCCCAACCGGTATTAAACTGGCTATGGTTGGCGTCCGCAATATAGAGGGAAGCTTTGAAAGAAGCCTCTCCCTTCGAAAAAGAGGTCCGAGCGTACTGTCGCTCTCCGTCGAAATCATTGACGTCGCCGTCCCGCGCGCCTTGCAGCGTCAAATAATTGACATCCTTCAGCTTGGCATAATTGCCGTCGACTTTTTTGTCGGTCGGGGCAATGGCTGCGATCGCCCGGATCTGATACTGATCAATGCCTTCCAACGTTTCGTCGGCGGCGAACCACCGTTTATATTCGGAAGCCATCGATACGGCCTGACCGCCCCGGGAGTGCCCGATCAGAGCGATTTGCTCAAAGTCGACCCGCCCGTAGAACGGCGTCTCAGGATCCTCGGCGAACTTGCCGATTTCCTGCAGATGTTTGAGCAGAATCCACGCCCGAACCTTCATGTCATTGTCCGGGATACCGGTCCACACGGAATAATTGAGAAAATTCTCGTCCACAGACACGGCAACGAATCCCCGGCTTGCTAGCAAATTCCCCAGATAAGAATAGCCATCATCCGAATAGTCTTCCATTAAATGATTCCCATGAACGATCAGGACGAGCGGAAAAGGACCGGAACCTTTAGGCATCCATACCCGCCCGTTCAAAGGCAGTGCTTTTTCATTGAATCCCCAATAGAACGTTCTGAAATCAGACCATTTTTTAATGTAAGCGGAGGCATCCGCCGAGCTTGAAATCAGATCGGCGCCTACGCCGTATTCCGGCTGCCAAATATCCTTGCCGCTTCCGTAATAGAAGGATTCGACTTGGTAATTGCCCGGTTCGCCGGGATTCAAGGCGTTGATTTCAGGAAGGTCAGAAACATCCACGGAGACCGCGGATTCGGTTGGATCAGGCCATACGGCAGAGGACAAGCAAGCCAGCACCAATACGGCGGCCACACTGGCTTTAATCCGCAGCGTAATTTTACGGGAAGCAAATAACCCCACCAACAGACCGATAAGCACCCCGGTAAGCGTTACAGCCGAAGATACGATGGCCGAGATCGCGAACGCTTCATCTTCCTGATAGAAAATGAGGAAAATGGCTACCAGATCAAAAATGACAGTGCCTATAAACAGGCGGGGAGCGGGTAGGCCGGTTAAAGCCAGAATGATTGCGATGAGATGGGCTATCAGAAACAGTGCCGCTGTTCCGGCAAAGGCGAAGGTCATGGTGTCAAAGGCGGTACCCAGCCCTGTCGGCATTCCCAGCGCGGCAAGGATAAACGCGAAGATGCCGGCCCCCCAGGGACCGGCTATACTGATCCGCCAGAACGCGGTATCGTAGCGATACGTCTCTCGGATGCGCTCGCGCAGCTTTGAACGAAGCGGTATTTTCGGTTGCTTGATGACATACTCTGTCCGGATTTCAAGTTCCATGGCTTCCCCCAGCTATTCTCTATATATAATGTCTGAAGATTGTGCGTCGTAACAACCTTCATTGTAACATGCACAAAGGAGGGAGAGGTAATGGAGAATACCGGGTCTTCAATTTCAGGTTCATAAATACCGACTTTTGATTACCGGCCCCGATTCGGTTTGAAGCGGATGAAGGACCAGATGAACAGGACGAGCATAACTGCGAGACAGACGCCGATGCTAATCCGGTTTTGCTCGTCAAAGAGGAAGAGAACCGCGATGACGGATAAGCAAATGACGGTCAGAATCGTGATGTAAGGATATCCCCAAACCGTAAATCCCGGCTTGGTAGGGTAAGTTTTACGAAGTTTCCATTCCGACAGCAGAATGCTGATCCAGACCAGCAGCACCACAAAACCGGGCACAGCCATCAGCAGTCGGAATACGTTGTCCTGAGCGACATAAGCAATCATGGATCCCAGAATAAGCACGACGGCACACAGCTTAAGGCTGTTCACCGGTATGCCCTTGGAGGACAGACGTGCCAATCCGGATGGGGCTTCTCCGTCTGTAGCCATCGAATGCAGCATCCGGGTTGCACCGTAAATTCCGGAATTTGCCGCGGACAGCACGGCAGTGATCAAGATGAAATTCATCAGATGTGCGGAGCCTTGCAGACCTGCGGAAGTAAGCACCTGCACGAATGGGCTGGTATGCTCGTTCAACGAATTCCACGGTATCAGGCCGCAAATAATCAGGATCGGTAAAGTGTAGAACAGGACTACGCGCAATATAAAGCTTTTTACTACTTTAGGAAGTACTTTTTCGGCGTCCTGCGCTTCCGATAGAGTCAGGCCGATCAGCTCGGAGCCCCCGTAAGAGAACATGACGATCAACAAAGCGGGGAAGATGGCGGTCCAGCCGTTCGGAAAAAATCCGCCGTAAGCGGTAAAATTATGACTCCATGAGGCGCTTGCCCCCGGAAGAATTCCGAACAGGATACAGGCACCCAGCACAATGAACACGATGATCATAGCGATCTTGATTCCTGCCAGCCAAAACTCGAATTCCCCATAGCCTCCGACGCTCATCATATTGATCGCCAGGATAAATCCGGCGCTGGCCAAGCTGAGTACCCATAGCGGAACATCCGGGAGCCAGAACTGCAGGAAGCTTCCCGCGGCGATCACTTCAATTACGCAGACGGCGAGCCACATGAAGCAGTACAGCCAGCCGACGACAAAAGACAGCCGTTCGCCAAACGCTTTGCGAATAAAGTCTTTCATATTGAGACCCGGGTACACGGTAGCCATTTCGGCAATGGCCCCCATTACGACCAGGAGCAGCAAGCCGGCGAGGATATAGGACAAGACGACACCGGGTCCGGCCACGCTGACCGTTTCGGCGCTTCCTTTAAATATGCCGGTACCGATTACCCCGCCCATCGCCATAAAGCTGATGTGTCTCGGCAGTAATTTTTTTTGCAAAGTATTCTTGTTGGAATTCAACGATCATAGCCTCCTGACCTAAGGTCAATTTTAAGTGTATTGCATTATATTACAATAAAAACAGGATGAATTGTAATGCAATAGATTATAATTCCCCATTGTTGATTAGTATCATATTTCGTTGATTGCTCTGATAGTAAGCGGTTTCCTGTTCTATTAGAATGTAAATAGACGGAGAAAGCAGTTTGGGGAGGAAAGACAGATGACACAGCTATCCGTATCAAAACCGGTGGAGACGCCGGGGAAAAAGCCAAACGGGGTGCAGCGATTTTTTAAACAAATCGATTTGCAACTGATGGTTATTCCGGCGCTCATCCTCATTTTTATTTTTAGTTACATACCGATGTACGGCATCCTGATGGCTTTTCAGGATTACAAAATCGGAAGAAGTTTTTCCAGCAGTCCGTGGGTAGGGCTCAAGCACTTCACTTATTTCTTCCATGCACCGGAATTTAAAACCGTGATGAGAAATACGATTGTTATCAGTTTTCTGAAATTTCTCATCGGATTCCCGGCCCCGATTGTTCTGGCTCTCATGCTAAATGAAGTTAGAAAAATGGCCTTCAAACGGGTTGTTCAGACGATTACTTATTTGCCTCACTTTATGTCCTGGGTTATCCTGGGCGGTCTGGTCAGCGCATTGCTTGCGGTGGATAACGGCAGCATCAACATGCTTCTGGAGAAGCTGAGCTTCATAGACAAGCCGATTAACTTTTTGTCACTACCTCAATATTTCTGGGGGATTCTCGTAACGACGAACGTCTGGAAGGAAATCGGATTTGGCTCTATCGTCTACCTTGCGGCAATCGCCGGTGTGGATCCAAATACATATGAGGCTGCATCGATCGATGGTGCGAGCCGATTCAAGCAAATCTATCTGATTACGCTTCCATCCATTATGCCTGTTGTCAGCATCTTCATGATCTTGGCTATCGGCAACCTGTTAAGCGCGGGTTTTGAGGACATTTTGATTCTCGCAGCCAACCCGGCCATCCGGGATGTATCCGATGTATTGGATACGTATGTGGTGCGTGTCGGGATCGACAATTACCGATACTCCTATGCAACTGCCGTTGGGGTCTTCAAAGCCGTAGTCAGCGTGGGTCTGCTAAGCTTGGCCAATTTCATAGCACGGCGGTCGGGCAACAGTTTGTGGTAATCCGGATATAATCAGAGGAGGTTGCTTGATATGAAGGACACCTTGGGTGATCGCATTATGATGCTTTTTATCTATTCATTTCTTATTTTGCTCGCGGTATCTACGCTGTATCCATTCTTGAACGCTTTAGCGGTATCTTTTAACCAGGGGCTTGATACTTCCAAAGGCGGAGTTACGCTATGGCCGAGAGTATTCACCTTGGAAAACTATAAAGTCGTGTTTAAGGATGACCGTTTGATGAGCGGATTCTTCATCTCGGTTCTACGTACCATCATTGGTACGGCATCCGCGATTCTGTGCACAGCGATCTTTTCTTACGGCATGTCCAAAAAGGAACTGATGGGCCGTAAATACTATATGGTTATGTGCATTATCACAATGTATTTTGGCGGCGGGTTGATTCCTACCTTCATGCTGATTCGCAACCTGGGTTTGATGAACTCGTTCTGGGTCTTCATTATTCCTTCGCTGATCGGCGTGTGGAACATGATCATTTTCCGAACCTTCTTCCAAGGGCTTCCGAATGGATTGGAGGAGTCGGCAAAAATCGACGGCTGCGGCAACTGGGGGACCCTATTCAGAATCGTTCTCCCTTTGTCGGGACCGGTTATCGCCACCCTGGCGCTGTTTACCGCCGTGTATCACTGGAATGAATGGTTCCTCGCCGGGATTTATATCTCCGATCAGAATAAATACCCGATCCAGACGATTTTGCGGCAGATTCTGTTATCCAATATCGTCTCCGAACAAGGGGGAGGGGGGCTGGATGCTTCATCGCTGGCCCACATGCAGCGGGCCAAAACGATAACAAGTAAATCGCTTTCGATGGCGACGATGATCGTTGCTACGCTTCCAATTATTTGCGTCTATCCTTTTGTACAAAAGTACTTTGTCAAAGGCGTACTGGTCGGTTCACTGAAGGAGTAGGTAAAGTGGATAAACGATATTTCAAGCGGGTTTAGAGCACAAGCTTTAACCATAGATCATATCATTTGTATTTCAGAAAGGGGAAAGCAACGCTATGATGAAGAGGAGAAATTGGCTGGTTACCGTTTTATCGGTCCTGACGATTATTGCACTGGTTGCCGGTTGCTCCGGCAAAAACAGCAATAGCGCTAAACCGGCTGAACAGAACGGCAACACTGCGGAGACGCCAACGACAGAGGCGAACTCAGAGGGGCCGAAACTCTACGAACTTGGGAAAGAGCCGCTCAACATTACATTGTTCGGAAATTATGACTGGTATACGATGCCTAAGTGGGGCGATGATCCAACCACGAAATGGGTTCAAGAGAACAAGAAAATTACGGTGACGGAAGTACCAAACGGCGGCAACGCAGCTCAGAAGCTGAATACGATGATTGCATCCGGCGAATTGCCTGACATCGTATGGGGCGAACGGGGAACTGACGTAGAACGGCTGCGTGAAGCAGGATTGCTTGTTCCGCTTGATGATTATATCGATAAATACCCGAATTTGAAAAAATGGCTCGACCCGAAAGCTCTGAACATGCTTCGTTCACCTGACGGTAAGCTGTATCAGTTCCCGAACTGGTATACGAACCGGCCGAACGGGAACGCCGGCTGGGTTGTAAACAAGGAGTACTATACGGCGCTTGGTTCGCCTAAGCTTGAAACTACGGATGACTTATACGCCTATTTGAAACAGGTTAAGGAAAAGTATCCGAACGTAATTCCGTTTGAAACGGACCTTGCCACTGAAGGACATGGTCTGGACCAAATTTACTCCGCGTTTAAGGAAGATAACATGGGCTTCGGCAGATTCTTTGCCGTACCTGACGGTGACGACAAGATGAAATCAATCTATAAGGATGAACCTTACCGTGAGTCCGTTGTATATGCTGCAAAATTGTTCCGGGAAGGCTTGATGACGCAGGATGCATTTACACAAACTCGTGACCAGGTCGATGAGAAGTTGATGAATGGCCGGGTAGCGGTATATGCGACAGCGAACCCGACGGTTTACGCGATGGCTGCGGATACCGAGCTTAGAAAAAAAGATCCGTCCAATCCTGATCTTGGCTACTTCATGATATGGCCGATTCACAAAGAAGGGCTGGATAAGAACAAAATCTATCCGGGTACCTACAACAAATTGGGTTGGAATGCGGCAGTAATTACTACAAGCGCTAAAGATCCGGAAGCCGTCTTTGCATTCCTGGATTGGTGGACCGGTCCGGAAGGAACGACGCTGCAATTCTGGGGCGTGGAAGGCGAGTACTGGCAAGGACTTGAAGCGGATGGCTACACACCGAAATTTACGGAGAAATACGGTACGGAGAAAGACAAACTGGCTGAGTATCAGAAGTTCATGGATCCGTTGATGTGGGTCGGCAACACCGTATTTGCCGATGATACAAAAGGTAAATACGAGTCAACATTGGCTGAAAACGAGCGTAACTGGGCGACTTACTGGCAGTATCAAATTACCTGGAAAACGCAAGGGGACGCTACGGAGTTCGTTAATATGCCGCCAAGCCCGGACAGCGAAGCAGGCATTGCGTTCCAACGCGCTAAGGACATTTGGGATCAAGTGAGAGCTCAAACGCTGTTCACGAAGAGCGACGCAGAAGTGTTGGCTCTGTTAGACAAGGCTTATGATGATACGATGGCTGCCGGATTCCAAGCAACATTGGACCACTTCGCTAAGAAGTGGGGCGAGAACAAAGCAATGATTAACGGTAATTAATTTTTTATGAAAGGGCCTGGTTCGTTCGGGCCCTTTTTTCTATCACTGCCGGATGAATATGTGCCTGTTCAAGGAACATATTGGAACGGTATACTGGATTAAAGAGCCTATCCTAGGAGGATTCTCATCATGTATAAAGTGTTGTTGGCCGATGACGAATTGCTTGATTTGGAAGGAATGAAGCGTTTTATTCCGTGGACAGAGCTGGGATTGGAAGTGGTCGATGCCGTAAACAACGGATTTATGGCATGTGAAGTCATGGACCGCCATCCGATCGACATTCTCGTTACGGATGTCAATATGCCGAATATGTCAGGACTGGAATTGGCCAAGATCGCCATCGAAAAGAAACCGAATGTCAGAATCATTTTTGTAAGTGGTTATCAAGACTTTCACTACGTGAAGGAGGCGCTATCGTTAAAGGCATGCAGTTATGTGCTTAAGCCGATGGATGATGAGGAATTGATATCTTCCCTTCTCGGGATTACCGAGGAGTTGAAGCTGGAGGAACAACAGCGGGAAAATGAGGAGAACTATCGGCATATGAAGCCGATGGCGCAAAATGATCTGCTCGTGAGATTGCTGGAAGGAGAACTGATCTGGGACCATTCCGATAGCTTGATGAAGCTTGCTGCTTCCTACGGCCTTGATCATTTGGAGGGACCGCTTCGCGCCGCGGTGCTTGAAATAGACGATTTGCATTGGCTGAAATCTAAAGAAGTGGAAGATGATGTCCAGGATAAGCTTGAAAATCATCTCAAGCAACTTTACGAGATTATTTACAGCAACGAGCTCTACACTTGCAAATTGACCCGAAACCGGATGGCTATCGTTCTCCACGGCAAGGGCTTGCGCCGAAGCTTGGAAGAGATTCGCGGATCGATCGATTCAACGATCTCCATGTCCATAACGGTTGGATTGGGAGAAGAAGTACAGCATATCTCCGAGCTAACGCAATCCTATAAGCAGGCGCTGGAAGCGCTGGACGGCAAAATGTTTTTCGGCCGCGGTCAAGTCATCAATTATGAGGATGTTCGAAGAGCGCCTGAGTTAAACGACGCCAAGACGCTGGATATCCGGTTGGACGCCTTGTTTAAAGCGATGTCGAATTATGACCTGGTCCGGGTTCATGACGAAATTGATAATTTGTTTAAATCGGTCTCCACGTTGAGGTCGAAATTCACGGTGTATAACCTGGCGATGTATATCGTGTTCAAGCTTGATCATTACTTGCAGGAGCTGGACGAGGATTTGTTCGAGATGCTGGGAATGGAGCTACACAGCCTGGACGTTATACTTAAATTTGAAATGATGGGTGATATCCGCTCCTGGCTGGTTCGTAAAGTATTTGAAATATCGGAGAAGATTCGAAAGAAGAGAGCTACCAAGAACAGCCGGCTCATTCGGGAAATTTTGAAGACGATGAAGGAACGTATGAACGAGAACATCACACTGAAGGACATCGCGGAGCAGTTCTCATTTTCTCCGAATTATCTGGGACATTTATTTAAAGAAGAAATGGGCAAGAACTTCAGCGAAATGTTGATCGGCATGCGAATGGAGCAGGCCCGTGAATTGCTCAAAAATCCTACGCTGAAAATCTATGAAGTTGCCGACCAGGTCGGTTATCGTTATATTCCTTACTTTAGCCGGCAGTTCAAGGAAACATACGGGATAACCCCGATGGAATTCCGTAAGGGAGACCAGTGACGGAGGAAATGAATATGCCTACTTTAGGGGAGAAGCAAAAGCATAAATATATCCCGTTCGGTTATAAACTGATGATTACGTATATGGTGTTTATTATTCTGCCGGTCATCGCGATCGGTTACTTTTCCCATTCGATGTACCAGGATTCTATCCGTCAACAAACGAAGAACAATATCCAGGGGACGCTGGTGCAAATGAAAGATAATATCGAGTACAAAATGGGGGAAGTGGACCGGATATCCACGATGCTGTATGGCGACTACTCGTTGATCACGCAGCTTAGAGTTTATGGAAAAGGGTGGGATAGCTTCGAGCGGACCACTAAAATTATTATGCCTAAGTTTTCCATCGCCCTGAATTCCACCGGACTGAACATCGCGATGTTTTTGTTTTTGGAGAACGACACGTTTCCCGAGATTTATTACGGCTCTATCGATAACGAACGGCCGGAGGATTTCGAAGGAAGCTATAATATATACCATTTGTCCCGGATTCAGGACAAGGCGTGGCATATGGATTTTCCTCCGGAACAATTCGGAAAGACGAAGCTGTGGCAGCGGGTGGAAAAGGATAGGGAATTCAAACGCATCTCCTTTTTGCGGCGGTTAGTGGATTATGAGAAACCGCTCGAATTGAAAGAGATCGGGTTTATGCGGATCAGCGCCAGGACGGAGGAACTGTTTCAGGCGGTGGATTATCAGAAAATTGGAGTCGGCAGCGCACTGCTGATCAAGGATGAACTAGGCAGGGTTCTATACCAGTCCGGAACCGTTCCTAAAGAAACCAGCGGCAAGCTGAGTCAGAATGCGGAGTTTTTGACCATTCGGGAATCGGTCGGAGAGCAGACGTGGCAGCTCGAGGCCTATGTCCCCCTGACGGTTATGGAGCAGGATTCGGCTAAAGTACGTATGTTCATCATCTTGATTTGTTTTTTGTGTTTGGTAGTCTTTACCTTTGCGGGGGTATTCATTTCGAGATACTTCTCGGTTCGGATGAATAAAATTGTCTTCGTACTGAACGCATTCCGGGAAGGGGACCTGAGGAAACGGATGGGCTACCGGGGGAAAGATGAGTTCTCGCAGATTGCTTCGGCTTTAAATGAAATGGGCCGCAATATCGATAATTTGATCGAGCAGGTGTACGTGACCCAAATCGAGAAAAAGGAAGCCGAGCTGGAATCGCTTCAAGCCCAGATCAACCCCCATTTTCTATATAATACGCTATCCTCGATCAGCCGCCTGGCACAGTTTGGGGAGGTGGATAAGCTGCAGCGGATGGTGCTGGACTTGGCGAAGTTTTACCGGCTTTCCTTGAATGAAGGACGGACGGTAATTCCGATCCGCAGCGAATTGGAGCAGGTTCAGGCCTACATGAATATCCAGACGACCAAATTCGGCGACTCGGTGTCGGTGTTCTACGATATTGATCCGGAGATTATTAAATACGTGACCGTGAAGCTGATTCTACAGCCATTTATTGAGAATGCCCTGGAGCACGGCTGGTTCGGAAGCCCGATTCATATCCGCGTCTCCGGCAAAATGGAAGACGACAACATTGTATTTAAAATTATCGATGACGGTATCGGTATGTCCGAGGATTTAATCCGGCAAATTTTTGATCCGGTGGAGGGATTGAACACCGGGTTCGGCATCCGGAACGTCAACAGCCGCATCCAGCTCCATTTCGGAGCGAAGTACGGAGTTACGATCGGAAGCAGGCCGGGCATCGGCACAACGGTGCAGATCGTCATTCCCGCCGAGCGGGCCGAATGTCCTAATCACGGGACAAAAGGGAAGCAAGGCCCCTGTTAAATCAATGCAATATGGAACTTAATCCCTGTTTTGGTGCGAAGGTGTTTGCGGGAAGGGCAATGAGGGTAAGAGATCAAAGGTACATCGTGCCGGATACCCTTTTGTAAAGGAGTCTATGACATGAATCTCAGCGTACATAGCCCCGTGCCTTATCACTCCCAGTATCCCAAGTCATCTGCGGCTAATAGGGAAAAAAGAAATGAAAGTCAAAATACGTCTCTCAGCTTCCATGATATTTTACTTGAGAAAATGAAATCGAGCCGGGACCGGCACAATTCGGGACCGAATCGGATGTCTGCGCCAAGACAAGTCTAGTGGCCATTTAAATTGTCCCCCCCTAGTCCAAACTCATCGTCTGTTAGTAAAACAGCGACGGGTTTTGGACTTTTTTTCTGTTCCTGCAATTTTCTTGACAGATTTCGGCATCTCGGTTTTAATAATCCAATAGTTTTTATATCCGGATCAGGAAAGGCAAATTTTATGAACTCATACTTGAGACAGATTCATCCGTTATCATGGACCATTATCATCGGGACGATCTTCGGCCGGATGGCCACTTCCATGAGTATTCCCTTTCTCTCGATCTACCTGATCAACCGGCTGGGCTCTTCGCCGACGCAGGCTGGTACCGTGGTTGCCGTAAGCTCGCTGATCGGCGTGTTTGCAAGCTTTTATGGCGGGTACATATCCGATGTTATCGGACGCAAGAAGGTGCTCTTTATTTCGATTTTCGGTTGGGCGGTCGTGTTTGTCGGCTTCGCCCTGGCGAATCAAATTTGGATGTTCTTCGTTATTAACGCGCTGAACGGACTTTGCCGGGCGATGTTCGAACCGACGTCCCGCGCGCTGCTGGCGGATATCACTCCGCAGGAGAGCAAACTTCTCGTATTCAACCTCCGCTATGCGGCCATTAATCTGGGGGTCGTGGTCGGTCCGATTCTTGGATTGCAAATGGGCAATTCCAATTCGGGATTTGCGTTTTATATTGCGGGTCTTGTTTATTTTTGCTACGGGATAGTCTTAGTCTTCCAGTTTCTTTTGCATAAAGGGATGGGCGGAGCGACAGGGCAAAGCGCGGACAGGCTTTCGCTTAAGGGAGCGCTGCGGGTCACCGGAAGGGACCGGACGTTTGTATACGTTCTGATCGGAATGATCTTCTGCGTGCTGGGGTACGGACATTTCGGTTCGACGCTGGCCCAATATCTGGAGTTAAGTCCAAGCTTTACGGACGGGGCAAAATGGTTCGGTTACATGCTGTCGCTGAATGCGATTGTGGTGTTGGCGGTTCAATTCCCGCTGGTCCGGTTCTCCAGCCGCTTTTCTCCCATCGTTCCGCTAATTGCGGGTAATCTGTGCGTAGCCTGCAGTCTGCTTATATTCGGACTTTTTCCGTATATATGGACGATGGTGCTTGGTGTTGTTCTCTTCACGATCGGTGAGGTGCTGATGTTCACCATGACGGATGTGCTCGTGGACCGGATCGCTCCGAACGAACTGCGCGGGACCTATTTCGGCATGTTCGGATTCAACAACTTGGGGAATGTCATGGCCCCTTTGCTGGGAGGCTTTCTACTTGATGCGCTCGGAGTGAACCGGCCCCTGCTCATTTTCGGGATCATCGCGTTGACGACGGCGTTCGGTCTGCCATTCTTGCTGTTGGCGCGGCGGCATTTGCCTGAGGAACAGGCTCGTGTAGAGTAACCGGAAAAATTGTGAACGATGTTATATCCTTTTTTTGGAATATGGGAGATACTATTGTAGAGATTCAGATGGAAAGGAGGATCCTGAAAATGGTTTGGGTTATCGATTTCGTACTCGCTGAGCTCCATGCAAAGTCTGCAGAATCGACTGGGGCGATAACTTGCATGGAGCGTTAAGGAATATCGCCTTCTAACGGAACGACAATATCCGAAGTGGATTACCGCAGGCTTTGCTACCTTAAATTCAATTGAATTAAGGAGCGGGCTAAAATGAAATATATGAAAGCGGAAGTCATATTGCCGGAAGATCTATTGAGAGAACTTCAGAAATATGTTCAGGGAGCTACCCTATACATTCCAAAGTGTGAAGGAGTACGCAAAAAGTGGGGCGAAAACTCCGGAAGCCGGGATTTTCTGAGTCATCGAAATCAGGAAATCTGCAATAAATTCCGGGAAGGTCACTCCATAGATGATCTCGCCGAAACTTTCTGTCTCTCGTATGACAGCATTAAGCGCATCGTCTATTCGAAAAAAAGATAAATCTTAGCCCGTTCGCCGTTTCCTGGCGGCGGGCTTCTTTGTCTCTCCGTCTTTTGTGTCATAAACAAATAGAAACAGAACTTGATCTATCAGCCGCGTATTTGATCATTTATGGTTATTTATATACCTGATACACAAAAGGAAAGATGGATATGATTTCTCCGGAAATAACATTATTACTCGATAAGTATCTCCATAAAATCAAAGCGGTCGGTATACATCATGAGAAAATAGCGGAGCTAAGGCGTTTATTGAATCATGGGACTAATGGACAGCCCGGGTTGCGTTTTGCTGCCGAAGGGATGTGGTCGCAGCAAAAACTGCTGTCGGCGGGGCTGACAATCCACTCGTTCTTTTTCTGTCCGGATTGCGCCTATAGCCTAGAGGCGGTACAGTTGGCCGAGAAAATGATCCACGCAGCCGGTGAAGTATACCTGATTTCTAAAAAGGTGCTGGAAAAGTTGGGTGACCGGGATAAACCTGATGGCTTCCTCTCGATTTCCGAAATGCCAATAATTACGGCACAGGAGCTAATTTTGCCCGATAATGCGATGGTTATGGTACTGGACGGACTGGAATCGCCAGGGAATATCGGAACCATTCTGCGAAGCTGCGACGGCGCAGGGGTAGATGCCGTATTGATCTGCAACTCCAAAGTAAGACTGACCCACCCGAAACTGATCAAAGCTAGCATGGGGGCGGCATTTGTGGTCCCGTTGGTTTGTTTTGCAGCCGCAGAGCACTGTGTTGAATGGTTGGTGTCCCGGGGTTACGAAATCTATTTGGCGGATTCATCAGCGGAGGACAGCTATACAACAGTGATCTATCGTCGCTGTAATAAAGCCCTCGTTGCTGGCAGTGAGCGGTATGGACTTTCCGAAGCATGGAACAGGACCCGAGCGGGAATCCGTAAAGTTTCGATCCCAATGCATGGAATATGCGATTCCTTGAATGTCGGGATCGCGGCCTCGATCCTCATTTATGAGATAAGTACAAAATGCAGTAAAGGGTGACAGAGATATGAAACCAAGATTAAGGGAATATGAACCCGACGATATGATGAAGGTGCGGAATTTTATAATCAGAACGCACAGCTTGCTGGGACAACCGAATAGTTGGGGGATAGACAGGTGGGAATTCGTTCCTTACTGTCAGGAGAAGAAGAATGGAACCTTGGAACAATGGCTGAGCAGAATCGGAATATGGGAGCGTGAGAACGGGGAGATCGCAGCGGTCGCTTGCGATGACGGGGATGCTTATTTTTTGCTGGATACCTGGGAACCCGGCGCCGCGCTGATGCATGAGATGTTTGAATATGCGGCAAATCATCTTTTATTTAGTGAACCGGGGCGGCGTATTACGCGAAATGCACTGGCAATCACGGCGGGGATGAAGGGGATGGAGCATATTGCGGCAAGCAGAGGGTATGTACGGGAGCCGCAGGCAGATATCATGTTGTCGATGGAGCTCGACCGTCACTATGATGTAATCTTGGCTCCAGGGTTTGTCATAAAAGACGGCAATGAAGTGAACGATCAAAAAAAAGCGTTGGGGCACATTCGAGCCTTTGACTATGAGGGAACGGATGAAGCGGTAGATACGATGATTCATTATGGAAATATCCGGAATGCTCCTGATTACAGGGCCGAACTGGATTTGTTCGTTATGAATCCTTCAGGCGAAGTCGTTTCGTTCTGTGGTCTCTGGCACGATGAAATTAATCATATAGCGATTTTGGAACCGGTGGGGACCCACAAAGATTACAGACGCAAAGGTCTAGGGAAAGCTGTCATCTACGAAGGCTTGAATCGTTTAAGACGCCTTGGCGTCCGCGAGGTTTACGTGGGATCCGACCAACCATTTTACCGTAGTATAGGGATGCAAAAGGAACACCTGTTACACCGCTGGGTTAGGCACTTTTAGAGGATTGGATTCCATAAGCAACTTTCCGGAACAAAAATAGTGTGACGTCCCGATGAGTCGAGGCATCTGCCCAATCTTTCGCTGGGTTTGACACGTATACTGTGTCATGACCTAGAGGAGGTGGGGGATTTTGACGATGAAAGCACGGGGGAATCTGGCCCGGAAGTATCTGGGGAAGAAGGTTCGGATCAAGACCAAAACCGGTGCAATCTTCTACGGTAAAATCGTGAAAGTAGGAAACGGCAAGGTGTATCTCAAGACCGACGCGGTTCATAGCAAGGACAGCAAGGCACATGCGACCTTTGCTCCGTTTATTTTACCTCTGGTATTGTTCGATTTGCTGGCGATTGTGCTGCTGGAAACGAGACCGAGACGGAGAAGAAGAAAAAGAAGATGGTAAGCAGAAAAACGGTTGGGGCAATGAAGATCATGCCCAACCGTTTTTTTTTGATTACGAATAACTGTATTACCTACAGTTAATTAGGGACTTGAAGCTCTTTATTGCGTATTAACTGGAAAACCTGCAGTTAAATAATAGATTTATTCAAGTGTCGGCCTGAAATGGAAGAAATAACTGTAGGTTATACAGTTATTATCTACCATGAGCCGTAATATGAAAAATTAGCTGTATAAAATCCAGTTAATCTTCTTCAGATGGTCTTCACATGGTCCGAAAATAGTCCAGTCCCATCGCTTCACGCACCTCGGACACCGTCTCGCGGGCAACCTCCCGGGCCCGTCTCGTCCCCTCTATGAGGATCTCGTCGATGGTCCGGGGGTTGACCGCATATTGGGAACGGCGTTCGCGCATCGGCTCCAGCAGCGTGTTGAGCGAGGATTCGAGCCGGTGTTTGCATTCGCTGCAACCGATCGAGCCGCGTTCACAGGCTTCGTGAATTTCCGCGGCGCCGGAAGGCTCGAATACTTTGTGGTATGCATAAATCGGACATACCTCCGGATGACCGGGGTCATGTTTTCGGACGCGGGCCGGGTCGGTAACCGCCCGGCGGATTTTGTGGGCCAATTGTTCCGGAGAAATGTCCAGCTCTATGGCGTTGCCGAGGCTTTTACTCATCTTCGCGTTGCCGTCGGTACCGACCAGCCGCGGCGTTTCGCTGATCAGCGCTTGCGGCTCAGGAAATACGGGCCGGTACAGCTCATTGAACCGGCGTACGACCTTCCGGGCAAGCTCCAGATGAGGAAGCTGATCGTCGCCTACTGGTACAATAGAAGCTTTGCAGAAAGTAATATCTGCCGCCTGGCTTACGGGATAGCCCAGGAATCCGTAGTACAGCTCGTCAAGGCTGCTGCCCTTCGATTCGGATTTGATCGTAGGATTGTGGCGCAATGCATTTACCGTGACGAACATGGAGAAGAAAACGGTGAGCTCGGCGATTTCCGGAACCATGGATTGAACGAAGATCGTAGCCCGGTTAGGATCGATTCCAACCGCCAAATAGTCGAGGGTCACCTCGCGCAAATGCTCCCGGATGGAGTCCGGTTTGTCAAAATGGGTTGTCAGCGCCTGAACATCGGCGAGCAGAATATAGGAGTCATACTTGTCTTGCAGCATTACGCGATTTTGGAGACTGCCGACGTAATGGCCGAGATGAAGTTTTCCGGTTACGCGGTCGCCCGTAAGCATCCGTTCTTTGTTTTTGGGGTTCATTTGATTTCCTCCTTAAATTGGGGACCTGGTTCCCCGATGAGAACAGGTCTGTGTAATCTAGAACTGCACAACATAGCAAAACGTGCCACCACCAGCCATCATCCACGGCCATCACCTCCTTAAAAAATAAAAAAACCTCGTCCGTATAAGGACGAGGTTATCGTGGTACCACCTTAATTAACCATCCGCCTCCGCATAATGGGGGGAATGGCCTTCTCGACCGGTACGGAGAATGCATCTGAATCTTAAAATTCAATTTCGATATTCTCGATACCTGTCCCTTGATAACGGCGGGAACCCCGGCTTTTCCTACTATGCCCTCCGCGGACAGTTCGGCCAAGCAACTCCAAAGGCCATTCGATCAAACGCGGGATACCGGTTCACAGCGGCCACCGGCTCTCTGAGAATCCCTGCATGTCTGTCTACTTACCCTTCATCACAGTTGTTCACAAATATAGATACAATATTACAACCGCTGAGATGCACGGTCAACATGAAATGTACACGGTTGCCAGCCTCTTTCGTCCAAGCCGGAACTCGTCTGCATAATCGGCCAAGTTCCCTCATAAACATGTATCAGTTTAGGAAATCAAACTGCAGAGGGGATGATCTCATGCGTCGGATCGCAAAGATGCTGACTATTTTGATTGTGTTAAGCATCGTACTTGCCGCATGCGGGAAAAAGGATGCCGCTGGCGTCGTCAAGGATTTGGACAAAGTGGTTACCAAAATGGAAAGTTATCAGGGCACCGGCACCATGACGCTGTTTACCGGCGAGAAGCCCCAGGAGTACAAGGTAGAGGTGTGGTATCAAAATCCTTCCTTTTACCGGATTGCGCTTACCAATGCCGAGAAGGACGTGACTCAGATCGTTCTCCGCAATGAACAGGGTGTATATGTTTTAACGCCGAGCTTGAACAAGAGCTTCCGCTTCCAGAGCGACTGGCCTGAGAACCAGGGCCAAGTGTATCTTTACCAAACCCTGGTACGGAGCATTCTGAGCGACGGCTCCCGTCAATTCGTGAGCGACAAAGACAGCTATGTATTTGAAGTAGCGGCCAATTACAACACGCATGCGCTCGTACGCCAGAAAATTTGGCTGGCTAAGGACAATTATGCGCCAAAACAGGTACAAGTCTCTGACGCACAAGCAAAAGTGGTCGTAGAGGTCAAATTCGACAAATTCGATTTCGATGCCAAGTTTGAGAATAACTCCTTCGATATGCAGCATAATTTGGATGCCGCGGCCAAGGATGCCAAAGGCACGCTGCTGGAAGTCGATGAGAACGGCATGCTGGTCGAGAAGGCGCCGGAGGCGAGCCAGAATGATCCTGCAGCTGAGGACACTGCCTCGGCCGTAGATAAAGGAGATGCCGCACTTCCTGCGTTGTCCGATCCGTTCGGCGTAATTATTCCGACCTATCTGCCTGATGGGGTTGTTTATCAGGATGATAAAATCGTTGATGACAGCGACCGGAGCCTAGTGCTGCAGCGCTATGGAGGTACATATCAATTTACGCTTACGGAATCCAGGTCTCCGGACCGGACGGCCTCGCTGGTTCCCGGCGAATTGATCGACCTTGGCTTTACTTGGGGCTTATTAACAGGAGATGAGCTCCAGACTCTGACCTGGACTACGGATGGTTTGGAGTTCCGGATCACAAGCGATAATCTTCCGCTTAATGAAATGGTGAAAGTCGCCGCTTCTATGCAGGACCAAACGGGTAAATAATTTAGGACAATAGGCGGATTACGGTTATTCCGGAGTCATTTGCACTTCGGAACCCGTCTATTCGCCTCTTTCTTTATTTCTCAGCTCCCGGATTTGACAGCCGCTCCCCGGGACATTACCATTAGTGTATTGTTTGAGAAATGTATTATTTGAGCATGGACTTTCAATCATTAGAGAAGGTGACCTAGAAGTGCAAGTGAAGTATCGACCAACCCAGGCAGTCATTGATTTGGACGCGTTGTATTCCAATTATACGGAGCTGCGGCAGGGACTGCCGTCTGACATGAAACTGCTCGCATGTGTAAAGGCTAATGCCTATGGGCACGGCGCAGCGACTGTGGCAAAGGAGCTTGAACGGTATGGAGCGGATTATCTCAGCGTAGCTTTTTTGGATGAAGCGCTGGAACTGCGCCGTGCCGGAGTTAAGATCCCCGTATTGATTCTTGGATACACGCCGCCGCATGGCGTAAGAACTGCATGGGAGCACGACATCACGCTGACCGTGTTCAGCTGGGAAGTGCTGGAGACGATCAGAGATCTGGATCCTTCGGAATTTCCGCATAAACTTAAGGTCCATATCAAAATTGACTCAGGAATGGGTCGTCTTGGCCTACTTCCCGGAGAAGAGGCGTTTTTGTTCATTCGCAATGCGCTGCAAATTCCGCATGTGGAAGTGGAGGGGATGTATACCCACTATGCCACGGCGGACGAAGAAGACAAAAGCTATACATTGGAGCAGTACCGGCGTTTTCAGGAAGTGGTGGACGCGCTGCGGGAACATGAAATTCATATCCCGATTATACATACGGGTAACAGCGCCGTAGCTATTGATATACCGGAGCTTTCTTGCCGTATGGTGAGAATTGGCATCGCTTTATACGGTCTTTATCCTTCGGATGAAGTACGTAGGGATCGTATCAAGTTAAGACCGATATTATCGCTGACAACGGAGCTGGTAAGGGTTAAAACAATGCCACCGCACTCCGCCATTAGTTACGGGGCGAAATACGTAACCGACCGGGACGAAAGAATCGGAACGATTCCGATCGGCTATGCCGACGGTTATTCACGGTTGCTTGGCGGCAAGGCGCAAGTATTGATACGCGGACGCCGCGTTCCTGTAGTCGGAACCATTTGCATGGACCAATGTATGGTGTCGCTTCAACCTTTGGCTGAGGAAGCCGAAGAAATCCAAGCCGGCGAGGAGGTTGTACTCATCGGCCAGCAGTCCGGCGGCGAAATTACCGCAGACGAACTGGCCTCCATGCTTGGAACTATCCACTACGAAGTGATTTGCATGCTTGCGCATCGGATCCCCCGTTTATACGTTAGTACCGGGAAACCCGATATTCTGGTGAATCCCCTGTTGTCATAAAAGCAAGGGACGACAAAAACCTACAAAACTTTTTTCCTGTATGAAGGAATTTATGACCGGGCAGCGAATGAATAACACATGGAAATCTTCTGGTATGTACGGCATAGTCATTTTTGTTTATAATGATATGCAGCATACTTGATATACTCTCGGCATATATTTCTTTTGTATATATTTCCTTGAATAATGCTATACTGAATCACAAGGTCAGGGGAACAGGGTCGACAAGGTTTTGGGGGTGGAAGTTAGGGATGGCCAACATGCATAACACCAAAAGAATCATGATTAGTTTACCGGATCATCTTTTGCAGGAAGTGGATGGAATCGTCGCGATGGAGAACTCCAATCGCAGCGAGCTGATCAGGCAAGCCATGAAGCTGTATTTAAATGAGCGGAAGAAGAGATTCATCCGTGAGTCGATGCAGCGCGGCTATATGGAAATGGCTAAAATTAATTTATCCATGGCCTCTGAAGCATTCCATGCGGAGGAAGATGCAGACATCACTCTGGACCGCCTAGTAAGCGGGGTGTAACCATTGATCGTAAAGCGCGGCGACGTTTTTTTTGCAGACCTCTCCCCTGTAGTCGGTTCTGAGCAGGGCGGGGTAAGACCGGTGCTTATTATCCAGAACGATATCGGCAACCGATTCAGCCCGACGGCGATCGTTGCCGCTATCACGGCACAAATCCAGAAAGCGAAGCTGCCGACTCATGTGGAGATTGAGGCGGCTACGCATGGTTTTGACCGTGATTCCGTTATTTTGCTGGAACAAATCCGCACGATCGACAAACAGAGACTAACCGATAAGATTACGCATTTAGACGAAGAGACGATGAAAAAAGTGAATGACGCTTTGTTGATCAGTCTTGGTTTAATTGACTTTTAAGCATACAGCCAGACGGGATCTTCGATCCTTGTTGGCCGGGCGCTCCGAACAGGTTGTTCGGGGCGCTTTTCTTTTTTAAAGGATAAGAAAAACAGTGATTTGCCTCAAAATGCTGGAAGCGAATCACTGCCGATATTCAGAGCAAACCCGGGTACTAAGAGTCAATCTGTGCGTAAAGCGTAGATCGGCCGGAGTTTGGCTGCCTTATTGGCAGGAATCATTCCGAACACGATGCCGATGAATAAGGAAAAGCCGAAGGCGATCAGGACGATCGGGACGGAAACCGAGGTGGAGAGGGAAGAGTAATGGCCGATCATTGCGCTGGCGCCGTATCCGAGTCCAACTCCGATTAAACCGCCAAACCCGCTTAAAGCGGTAGACTCGACCATGAATTGTAGCAGGATGTTCCTCTTCTTTGCTCCGATCGCTTTACGTATTCCGATCTCCCGTGTTCTTTCGCTGACGGAGACCAGCATGATATTCATGATGCCTATGCCGCCTACAAGCAGTGAAATGCCGGCAATGCCCCCGAGTGCGAGCGACAACATTTGCGTGGTGGAATTCAAGGTGTCCAGCATTTCCTGCGAATTAAACACAGTATAAGCATTGTCCGCGTTCATGAATTTTTTATCAAGAGCGGCTTCCAGCGATGACTTGACTTGTTCGATTTGTTTCGTGTCTTCCACCTGTACGGTGATGGAACGAACTCCCCGGCTTCGCAGAAAGCGTTCGGCCGTGCTGATCGGAATCAGGATTTTGTTATCGTTTGAACCGGTCAGACTGGACCCCTTTGACTCCAGCAGGCCGACAATTTTGAAGCTGGTGCCGTTCAACTGGATACTTTCCCCAACGGGATCGGCCGTGCCCAGAAATGTGCTGGCCGTTTCGGTCCCGATTAACGCCACCTTCATTCTGAATTCATTGTCCAGATCCAGGATATAGCGGCCCGACTGGACGTGAAAGTCCTGCACCTCTTCATATGACGGAGCAATGCCCTCGATGGATACGGAATCATTGACGGTATCTTTTTTGGCTGTAGCTGACCCGCTTACGACAGGAGAGACCGCCTTGATCCCCTCAATGTCGGCAAGCTGCATTGCTTCTTCATAAGACAAAGAAGTCGTATTTCCACGCCCCGTAATGTTTACGGTCAATAAGTCCGTGCCCAAGCCTTCGAGCTGCTCCGTAATCTGCGAAGTAGTCCCCTGGCCTACCGATACGAGCGTGATAACCGAGGATACCCCGATAATAATTCCGAGCATCGTGAGCAGGGAACGAATCTTCGCCCCGATGATGCTTTTCCAGGCCATTTTTACGCTTTGCAGCAGATTCATACCGCAAGCCTCCGATCCTCGACGATCATGCCGTCCTGAATGCTGATGACCCGTTTGGCCTGCTCCGCGATGGAGAGATCATGGGTGATGATAATAATGGTATGACCGAGACGGTTAAGCTCCTTCATCTTCTCCATAACCTCTACGCCAGTCTTGCTGTCCAGTGCGCCGGTGGGCTCGTCGGCCAGAAGCAGGGGAGGATTTCCCGCAATCGCTCTTGCTATGGCCACCCGCTGCTGTTGTCCGCCGGACAGCTCGGAAGGTTTATGATGCATCCGGTACGCCAGACCGACCAGTCTCAAGGACTCTTCGATCGCCTTTTTTCGCTCCTTGTACGGGACATTCCGGTAAATGAGGGGAAGCTCTACATTTTCGAATGCCGTTAGCTTGGGCAAGAGATTGAACTGCTGAAATATGAACCCGATCTTTTCATTGCGAATTACGGCCAGTTTATTATCCGACAATTTCTTCACATCCTGGCCATCAAGAAGGTAGATTCCTTCATTGGCTACGTCCAGGCAGCCTAGCATGTTCATCAAAGTGGATTTGCCGGAGCCGGATGGGCCGATAATCGCCACAAATTCTCCCTGGTGGATCTGAAAGCTAACGTCCTTGAGGACCGGCATGAGTTCTCCGGCCATGTTGTATCCGTGTCCCAACCCGGAGACGTTGATCAGAGGCTGCTGTAAATCAGACACTATCTGCCACCTCCTGTCCGACTAGCTCCGCCGCCAGGTGTGCCACCGCCCGAGAAGCCTCCACCGGACATGCCTCCGCCAGGCATGGCGCCGTTCGGATTGACACCGCCTCCGCCGAAGCCTCCAAAGCCCCCAAAGCCCCCAAAGCCCCCGGCTTGGTCCATTTGCTCCTGCTGCCGGGTTGAATTAGAGGAGGAGGAACCCATCACTGTAGGAATGACGACTTCGTCGCCTTCTTTTAAACCGCTGACGATTTCAATGGAAGTTTCGTTATGAACGCCGATTTCAACCTCTTGCATGTTCGTTCTGCCGGTAGTTTTAGTTCTTTGCCTGTCTTGTCCTGAATCGCTTGAGGGCTGCCTGTTATCTTCCGATATTTGGGAAGGTCTCGCCGGTGGTTCGCCGGAGGTTCCGATTGGCTGCTGCAGATCGCCTTCCGGAACGATTCTTCCGCCATTCCGGCTGCCGGCCGCGGAGGCGTCGGTAGTCGGAAGAATCACGAAGTAAGACTCGCCTCTTTTTTGCACGGCTTCAACGGGGAGGGTCAAAATATCTGTCTTGTCGGAGAGAACAATGGATGCTTCAGCCGACATGCCGACGCGGATCCCGTCCGATTGCTTCAATTTAATCGTGACATCGAATAGGGATACTCCGCCCGAAGCGGTGCCTTCATTCGCAATTTCGGATACTTCGCCGTCGATCGTTTGATCCGGCAGCGCATCCAGTTGAACGGAAGACTTCATCCCGGTTTTCACCTGCGGGATATCCAATTCATCCACTTGAATTTGTACGCTCAAATTCTGATAATCCTGGATGACGAACAATTCGCTTCCATTGTTGGCCTTTTCGCCGGCAGTGATATTTACCGAAGTAATCGTCCCGTCCATAGGTGATGTTAATGAGTCGGGTGGAATCATATCTTCTTTTATTGAGGCGATTTCATTCTCCGTGCTTTTAATATTCAGTTCTTGCTTGGTGATGGATTTCCGGGTGTTATTCAAATCTTCCTCGGAGGCGCCATCATAAACCTGACGCTTGTACTGGGCCTGAAGGTCAATCAAATCCATTTTCTGCGATTCCAGAGAAGTTTCCTTTGTCTCCAGACTGTCCGATAAGTCGTCGGCCTCGAAGGTAAGCAGGGTTTGCCCCTTTTTCACAATATCTCCGGCTTTGACCATTACCTCATTGACTTTGCCTTCATCCTTGGTACGTACGCTTTGGCTATCCGTCGATATTACCGATCCTGATCCCGACACACTGACGAGGATATTGCCTTTGACAACCTGGGTTGTCCGTTGGACAGGCGCGGCTTCTCCGGTTTTTTTATCCGGCAGGATCAACATCGTAGCCGCCAAGGCAATCAAAATGGCGCCGACAATTCCGACTCCGATCCATAACCATTTCTTTTTTTTCATTCGCTCACTCCAACTTCCCACGGGTATTTTAAAGATAAAGGTATGTATCAGGTCATATACTAAGGGGCCAATATTAAAGGGGTCTGAAACGAAACTTAAAGTTGTCTGAAACGTAACTTAAAGTTAGCTGAACGTTTTCCGGTACGAAAGCAAGCCCAAAAGCCAAAAATGGTTGGCGCCCGACCCGGAGATGAAGTACAATAATCATAGTTTATGGAGGAGGTACTTTTTTAATGGATCAGAATCCGTCAGATCAGTATCAATATACGACATTCAATAATTATCCGCAGGGTTATCAGCCTGCGCCGCCAGGACCGCCGACACCGGCCAAGACGAACGGCAAATCGATCACATCGCTCGTACTGGGCGTTTTGTCCATCGTAGTCCCGTACATAGGTTTCCTTTTGGGAATTGTCGCAATCGTGTTTGCCAGCCTGTCCTTCAAAGAGTTGAAGCGCACCGGGGAGCAGGGCAAAGGCTTATCGATAGCCGGATTAGTTTGCGGAATCGTCGGGACGGCGATTTACGGAATAATTCTATTTATTCTTGTTTTGGCAATTATTATGTTTGCATCGGCAGGGGTGGAGAATTACTCCACATTTTAATGCACAAACAGAAAGCACCGCAGCCTGGAAGATAATTCGGGCCCGGTGTTTTTCTTCTTTAATCCGCGATGCCTGAAAACTACCATTCGTCCTGCGGTGGAAAAGACGCGGGAAGTTTGTGATAATAAAGGAATCATGGAATTTTTGAATGAAAGAGGGATTTCTTTGTCGCAATCGGAAGCTAACGCAACGTATGAGAAGAATGAGAGCGGAGACCGGGAACGGATTGTACAGCAGGTAGCAAAGGAACTGAGCCTGTCCCTGAAACAGGTGCGGACTACGATTTCGCTGCTGGATGAAGGCAATACGATTCCGTTTATCGCCCGTTACCGGAAAGAAATGACCGGAGAACTGGACGAGAACCAGCTTCGCGATATCGAAGAGCGCACGAATTATCTTCGTAATTTGGAGGAGCGTAAATCCGAGGTAATCCGGATCATCGCGGAGCAGGACAAATTGACGGGCGAACTGGAGGCGGCGATCCGAAAGGCGGTCAAGCTTCAGGAAGTGGAGGACTTGTATCGCCCTTACCGTCAGAAGCGCAAGACCCGGGCCAGCGTGGCGAAGGAAAAAGGACTCGCCCCATTGGCCGATTGGCTGCTCTCCCAGCCTAAACAGGGCGCTCCGTTGACGGAAGCCGCCAAGTACATTCAACCGGACAAGGGCGTGGAGACAGCGGAGGAAGCGTTGCAGGGCGCTATGGATATCGTGGCTGAAGGCATGGCCGACGAAGCGGCGACCCGGGCTTGGGTCCGCAAGTATACGATGGATCATGGCATGATGACGTCCGAAGCGAAGTCACCTGAGGCCGAGTCTGTATATGAGATGTATTATAACTACCGGGAAGCGGCCAAGAAAATGCCGTCCCACCGGATCCTCGCCATGAACCGCGGGGAGCGGGAAGAGATACTTAAAGTCTCGCTTGAAGTGGAGCCAGAGCCGATCCACCGTTTTATTGCCGGCCGATGGATCAAGGGCAGTTCCGTTGCGGATAGCGTGCTGCATGCCGTTGTGGAGGACGCCTACAAACGGTTGATCGCGCCTTCCATCGAGCGGGAAGTGCGCGGCGAGCTCACGGAAAGAGCCGAACAGCAGGCGATTTCCATCTTTGCCGGAAATCTGCGCAGCCTGCTGCTGCAGCCGCCGGTGCGGGGCAAGCGGGTGCTGGGCGTCGATCCTGCATTCCGGACCGGCTGCAAGCTCGCCGTTGTGGACGATACGGGCAAACTATTGGAAGTTGCGGTAACATATCCGACGCCGCCGAACAACAAGAAACGGGAAGCGGCCGCCAAGTTTAATGAGCTGATCGATCGCTACGATATAACCCTGATCGTTATCGGCAACGGTACGGCATCGCGCGAAACGGAACAGTTTGTGGCGGAAGTAATCGCGGAACGCAAGTCTCAGGAACTGGCCTACCTGATCGTCAACGAGGCTGGAGCAAGCGTGTACTCCGCATCCAAGCTGGCTGCGGAGGAGTTCCCCGATCTGGATGTCGCCGAGCGAAGCGCGGTATCCATTGCCCGCCGGCTGCAGGATCCGCTGGCGGAGCTGGTTAAGATCGAGCCGAAGGCGATCGGGGTTGGCCAATACCAGCACGACGTCTCGCAGAAGCACCTCGACGAGAGCCTGACCACCGTAGTGGAATCGGCGGTAAACCACGTCGGTGTCGACGTCAATACGGCTTCGCCTTCACTGTTATCGTACGTGTCCGGCGTGAATGCCACCACGGCGAAGAACATCGTCAAATTCCGCGAAGAGAATGGACGCTTCCGCAACCGGAAACAGCTGCAGAAGGTTCCGCGCCTCGGCGCGAAGACCTATGAGCAATGTATCGGTTTTATGCGGATCGCCGAAGGCGAGCATCCGCTGGATCGTACACCGATTCATCCCGAGTCGTATGAGGTGGTAAACCGGTTGTTCGCCGAGCTGGGCGTAGGCTTGGATCAGCTTGGCTCTAAAGAGCTGGCGGACAAGCTTGCAGCGTTAAACGCCGAGGCACTGGCGGAACGGCTGGAGGTCGGCGTGCCGACCCTGCGCGATATTCTGGACAGTCTCCAACGGCCGGGGCGCGATCCCCGCGAAGAGCTGCCGCTTCCGATTTTCCGCACCGATGTGTTGAAGATCGAGGATCTGGTGCCGGGGATGGAGCTGCAGGGCACCGTCCGGAACGTGATCGATTTTGGCGCCTTCGTGGATATCGGGATCAAGAACGATGGCCTCGTCCATATTTCCCAGCTAAGCGAGGGCTATGTCAAACATCCGATGGACGTCGTATCGGTTGGAGATAATGTTACCGTTTGGGTGCTGAATGTAGATCTGAAAAAAGGACGCGTCGGATTAACGATGCGGAAGCAGTAACGAACATAAGGACATTAACTACAGATAAGCCCGCCGATTTCGGCGGGCTTATTTGCACTAGGCTACGTGCCCGAAAGGTGCTTGTTCTTATTGCAGGTTGCTGGATTCGTTATTCGCGCCCTGGCGATTGTAATAAAAGAACCAGCAATCATTGAGCAAAACAATCTGGCGGCGGTCGCGCTTATGGAAGGCGCGCATAATTTGGTTGCTGAGCCATTTGGGCAACAGGGTCTCCTCCTCCGGCATTCTTTGTAGGTAGCATATGGGTGAATGCCGGAAACCGTGCAGGTCCAAGAGGGTTCCGCAAAATGAAAGAATGAATTAGACGATGCCTTCCTCTTCGTACCACTGCTCCAATTGAGCTTGCAGGGCACGAATTTCCGTGAGCAGGGAGACGAGAGGGTAATTCTCTTCCCGGATGGCGGTGAATGCCGCCTCAAGCTCGTTAATATACTCCAATCCGCTCGTGATTTGCAGCGATTCCTGGAGCAGATCGAGACGGTCGCATTCCGCGATCGCCCGCGGTAAAACCGGCACTTGCTCCGCCGTAAGCTTATCGATCTCTTTGTTAAGGCGCAGATTCAGCGCGCTCAGCTGATAGGCGTAATCGCCGGGCATTTCCACGAACAATAGTTTCTGATCCTGCTGTAAAATGACGTATCTCATAACGGCCATGTCAAGATATTCTCCTTTTCGTTCTTTACCTACTTGACAGTGTAGCGTAAGGAGAAGTTAAAATTCAAGTACATCCTAAGAAAGGAGAACGATGAAGACATGAACGACAAGCAGCTTCAGCAATGGGTCGAGGAGATTTCGCTGCGAAGTTTCGGGGTGCCGTTCCGCCATCAGGCGAGGTTTAACGGACGACTTAGAACGACCGGCGGAAGGTATTTTATGAAAACCCACCATATCGAAATCAACCCGGCCCAATTGGAAGCTTACGGAACGGATGAGGTTGAAAAAATAATTAAGCACGAGCTATGCCATTACCATCTGCATCTAGCCGGAAGAGGGTACCAGCATCGCGATCCCGAATTTAAGGCCCTGTTGAAAAAAGTCGACGGAAGCCGCTTCTGCCAATCCCTGCCGGGCCAGGCGAAGCGCAAAAGCCTCCCTTACCGGTATAGGCTGGCTTGCTCGGACTGTGGAATGGAATATCTTCGCAAACGCCGGGTGGACCCGGACCGTTACCGTTGCGGCAGATGCCGGGGTGTCTTAAAACTGAATATGTTATAATGAAGTGGAATGTAAATTGTAAGGAGTGAGATCATTATGGCCAAATCGCATGCCCAAAAAATGCGCCAAAAGCTGGTCCGGGAAGGGAAACGCAATCCGGAGCTGAGCCGTAGTCCATTCGCCTTCGCGGATATGAGAATGAGAAAGACGAAGAGCAAGCATGAGCAAATGAATAGCAGCAAGTACAAGAACCGGATTTCCTCTTATGGAGATGATGGTTCTTTTTTATTTTCCCCGGAATGCTCCGGGCCCTGGTTTTTGGCTATGGTGAAAAAGACTTCATAGTTCTCGCGAGGCGCGGACGTGTCGTTGTGCTGATGCTTTTCACAGAATTCAGTGATCAAAGCTGTTAGTTCTGCGGCTTCCTCTTTGGTCAAAAAAACATCGTGAGTCATCAGCGTCCCCTCGGGAGAAGGACCTTGGTTGGCCCGTAAAAAGCGCTTCTTGCTTTCTTCGAATAGATTGAACAGCAGTTTTTGAGTTTCGGATTGAAAAACTTGTTGCACTGCTTCGTCAAACTCGCTTTTCTTAATGGCAATCTGACCTTTGAACGGCGCATAATATTTGGCGGTGATCCCGTTCACCAGTTTGGTATCCACGATGGACACAAGTCCGATGCTCTCCAGTTTTTTTACGTGGTAATGGACCTTGGCCGGGACTTCGCCCAGTGAGTCGGCAATCTCTTTAACAGTTGCCGGACGGCCGAACTTTTGGAATTCATTCATAATTTGAATGCGGTACGGATCGGAATAAATGCGGATTTCTTCCAATGATTTGAGTTCCTTTTTCATGTTCCTGCCCCCGAATTTGATCCAAAGCTGATGATTTGGAGTTGTTGAGTTTAAGTATAACGCATGATCGGGACGACATACAAAGAGAAACGGTTGTTTATAGCTTCATAAAGCTTCGGTGTCTCATCAGAAGGAAGCCCGGTATGATCAGGAGCAGTCCGAAGCACAGATAGAGCGCATGGATTTGAATCTGTTCCCCCATCACTCCCGCCAGCAAGCTTCCAAGCGGTATTGCACAACTAGATATCATACTATACAATGCGCCAACTCTCCCCAACAGTTCTTTCGGGACCGTCTCCATAAAATACGTTGTTGAGGGCGTACTAGCCAAAGGGACTGCTATGCCCATCCCGAAGCTGAACAGTGGGGCCAGGTAAAGCGGGGGAATCGGTAAGTAAGCTGGCAGGTAAAAAAGGGCATAGCTTGCGCCAAGCAGCATATACCCGGCGATAATAAGCCGACTTTTTTTGTAAGAATCGCCTTTGCGGCTGAGCCATATTCCACTGACAACCATGCCGCTTAGGAGCGTAATTCCAAGCAAGCTCAACCCGACGGGGCCCGATTTCAATATTTCATCGACATAAACAGGATTGAGTACGTTATAGGGGGATAGACAGAAATTTACATAGGCGGCTATAAGCACGATGGTGAGAATTAACTTATTAGCAAAAATGAATTTAAAACCGATCCGGATCTCCTGCAGCAGACTCGTCTTCTCGATGACCTTGGAAACAGGAGTTTCGGCAGTTTCGGCTGGAACTTTAATCATAAAGATGAAGGCTGCCGCTGCAAAAAAGGTCAATCCGTCAATTAAAATGGCGCCGGATATACCGGCAATAGCAATGATCCCCCCGGCTACAGCCAGGCCGGCGAGCTCCGAAACCCGTGAAACCGTTGTGCTGATGGAATTACCGCTAAGCAGCTTTTCTTTAGGAAGAAGACGCGGGACCAGCGCTATTTCAGCCGGTGCGGTGAAGCATTCCAGAGTCGAGATGAGGAAGGTAAGCACGTAAAGATGCCAAGGCTGTAGTAGAGACAATCCATATAAGACAGCGGTCAGAATAACCAGCAGGCCCCGGCCCAGGGATGTAAACAAAACGACATGGCGTTTGGACCAGCGGTCCACGAGAGCGCCCGTAAAAAAGCTGAACATAATGCTGGGTACAAAGTTCAGAGCAAACAGCGACCCCATCATCAATTTGGACCCGGTCAACGTATAAACCATCCAGCTATAGGCAATGGAATCGATGGAATCCCCAAACCGGGAAATGGTTCTTGAAATCAGTAAATACATAAACGACTTATGTTTGGTAAGTCCCGATAATCCATTCGTAATACTTTTTCGTTTAGTTAATGCTTCCGCACGCATCACAGCAGCTCCTTTGATTGGAATTCGTTAAAATAATTTTAACGTTAAATATATTTTAACGTTGAGATCGAAATTTTCAAGCCCTAAATGAAATTTTTTTTAGAGTTTGTGACGGTTACTCAGAGAGCATTTTAGGGCTGCATTTGTTGACTTTGTTGCAGAAACGTGTTAAATTTAATCATGTTCTGATCTTAATTTTCTCAATGTTCCCTGATAGCTCAGTTGGTAGAGCACTCGACTGTTAATCGAGTTGTCACAGGTTCGAGTCCTGTTCGGGGAGCCATTTTCTTGGAGAGATACCCAAGTGGCTATAAGGGGACCCTCTGCTAAGGGGTTAGACTGCGTAAGCGGTGCGAGGGTTCGAATCCCTCTCTCTCCGTTCTGAAATACAACGACAAAACAGCCTGCTGATGAAATCGGCGGGCTGTTTTTTTGCATAGGGATGAGAACCCTCATAGGAGGGGGCGCCGGAGCATAGACATCGTGAGGAATGGCTTCGCAGTCTCGACCAACGGGAGAGTATCCCTCTCTCTCCGTTCTGAAATACAACGACAAAACAGCCTGCTGATGTAAATCGGTGGGCTGTTTTTTTTGCATAGGGATGAGAACCCTCACAGGAGGGGGCGCCGGAGTATAGACATCGTGAGAAATGGCTTCGCAGTCTCGACCAACGGGAGAGTATCCCTCTCTCTCCGTTCTGAAATACAACGACAAAACAGCCTGCTGATGTAAATCGGTGGGCTGTTTTTTTGCATAGGGATGAGAACCCTCATAAGAGGGGGCGCCGGAATGGGAGCATTAACTGCTGCTGGATTATTAACATTAGGGACAAAATGGGTCTTATATCGGAGAAACTCGCTATTTTGAGAGCAATAGAGGACTAAAAGGACGCTATTTTGCCTTAAAACAGGGCATTGTCCCCCTTTCTCCTGCAATCTAAAGAAATAAGACCCAAAAAGGCGCTATTTCTGCTTGAAACCGTGATTTGGCTTAAATAGAAGCCTGAAAGTCCCCTATTTGAAATACTTAGCGTACAAATAAGTTAAGAAGGCCGGGCAAGGGAAGTGAGAGAATCCCGGTTCGGCGACCTTATCCTAAAATTGAAAGAAAAACTGGCAGGTTTCGTTAATACTGCTCAAACAGTTTATTGCTAGACTAAAGACAGGACAAGACAAGAATCATAGGGCAGGTGGGAAAATGAGACATTATCCAATCATCGCTTCGGTAACGAAGGAAGAGCAATTTGTACAAGTGTTGCAAAGCGATGTGAAGCGCGTCAATCTGATGATCGGGCATATCGGGAATATTGAGGAGTATATCCGCCAGCTTCATGAGGCGGACAAACAGGTCTATGCCCATATCGAGATGATCTCGGGACTTGGGAGAGATGCTCATTCCATCGCATATTTGTGCGATAAATTCAAAGCAGATGGCATCGTTACGACCAAATCCAGCGCCATTACGGCAGCGAGGCAGGCTGGAATCAAGAGCATTCAGCGCATCTTCGCGATCGATACTGCGGCCATGACAACAGCTGTAAGGATGATCAACAGTACGAATCCGGATGAAGTAGAGCTTATGCCCGGCTTAATGCCCCGGGTGACTCGCGAATTAAAAGCCTTGATTAAACAACCCCTGATCGTTGGCGGGCTCATCCGTCATGAACATGAAATGGTCGAGGCTTTGGAAAGCGGCGCGGACTATATCTCCAGCGGAGACCCGTTGATATGGCAGCATGCGGAGGCATCATTAAAGGTAGGGCTGCATTAGTAAAAAGCAATAGTAGCGTTTTACATTAAAATAACAATGGCTTGATACCCCCTTGATATTTCGGTTATATACTAATCTTGTACCATAGTTACTGCGATAATCGGGTTGAGACCAGGAGAAAACCCTTGTTCGGTAATGATGATACGGTAAGGCCGCCAGATGGTCTGCTTCCGTATCTCATTTTTCGGGCAAGGGTTATTTTGTTTGAAAGGAGCAGCTTGGGAAACAAATGCAGCAGATCCCTTTGAGTGATTTTTCCAGTTATCTGTTTGACCTCGACGGCACCATTTATGTAGGGAATCGGGTTTTGGAGGGCGCGGCCTCCACGATCGAAGGCTTGCGGGAGCGGATGAAAACGGTCCTGTTCGCCACGAACACAACGGTTTACACAAGAGAAGAAGTGAGGGACAAGCTCGGGCGCTTCGGCATTGCCTGCACCGCGGAGGAAGTGATCACCGCTCTGTCCGTTGCCGGGATGTACTTCCGGAATTATGCTTCAGGCGCAAAAGTACTCCTTCTCGGAGATGAAGCCATGCGCGAGGAGATGACCCGCAGCGGGATTGCCGTCACCGGCGAAGCGAGCCACGCAACTCATGTTCTGGTAGGGCTGGACCGCACCTTGGATTTCGATAAACTGACGGCCGCCGTAAACGCCGTAAGGAACGGGGCATTTCTTATCGCCGCAAATCCGGATCCGTATTGTCCGATGGAGGACGGGGTAATCCCCGATACCTGGGCGCTCGTCAAAGCGATCGAAACGGCAGGTAACCGGTTAGCCCACGACACCGTCGGAAAGCCTTCAGGGCACTACGCTGCTTACGCTTTACAGAAGCTGAAATCGCCCCCCGAGCAATGCCTGATGGTTGGAGACAAGCTGGAGACGGATATCATGCTCGGTAAAAGTATCGGCATGCGGACAGCGCTTGTCCTCTCCGGAGTAGACTCCCGGGAATCCGTTCGGACAACGGGAATTCTCCCGGATTACATTTGTTCTTCCATTAATGACATTTTGGAAAAAACCCGGTTGGAAACCATTTGATGTTTCACCCAGGCAATAACCTTCGTCCTTCGATGAAGGAGCAAATATAAGCTTTATATAAATAGGAGGGAATAACGTGAAGAAGTTTAGTCTTCTCATCATTGCCGTGATGCTTTTGCTTTCGGCCTGCGGCAATGCCGGAAACACCAAAGGTGCCAGCAGTAACAGCGTTGCCTCGGCAGCGGAACAAGAGAAAGGGAACAACAAATCAACCGGAGGCGGGGAGGAAAAACCGGTCGAGCTGAGCTTCTATTTTCCAGTAGCGGTCGGTGGGCCGATTACAGGCTTTATCGATAAGCTGGCTGCCGATTTCCACGAGGAAAATCCGTCGATTACCGTGAAGCCCATCTATGCGGGCAGCTACCAGGATACGATGACGAAAGTCGTGACGGCGGTCCAAGGCGGCAATTCGCCGGATTTGGCCGTGCTGCTCTCGACAGAGCTGTACAGCCTGCTGGAAATGAACGCACTCGAAGAATTGACTCCTCGTTTTTCACAGGACTATTTTAACGGATTCTATGAAGCTTTTATGAGCAACACCAAATCCGGCGACCAGATCTGGAGCGTACCTTTCCAGCGCAGCACGATTGTCATGTACTACAACAAAGATATGTTTAAGGCGGCGAACCTGGATCCGGAGAAAGCGCCGGCCAATTGGAACGAATTAAAGGAATATGCTCAAAAGCTGACCGTCAAAGATGGCGCGGGCACGGTAAGTCAGTGGGGTCTGGAAATTCCGAGCACGGGCTATCAATATTGGATGCTTCAAGCGCTGTCCCTGCAGACCGGCACCAACATCGTATCCAATGACGGCAAAGAAGTTTATTTCAACAAACCGGAAGTAAAAGAAGCCTTGCAATTCTATGCTGATTTGGGCCGCAAAGACAAAGTTATGCCGGAAGGTATCTTGGAGTGGGCCACTGTCCCTTCCGACTTTATCAGCGGCAAAACAGCAATGATGTTCCATACGACGGGGAATTTGTCCAAGGTAAAATCCGATGCGAAATTCGACTTCGGGGTTGCCTACCTGCCTGCGAACAAAAATTACGGTTCGCCGACGGGCGGCGGAAACCTGTATGTGTTCAAAGACATTCCTGAAGAGCGCAAAGCAGCAGCCGTGAAGTTTATCGAATTCCTTACGCAGCCGGAACGCGTAGCACAGTGGTCCATCGACACCGGATATGTAGGAACGACCAAAGCCGCTTATGAAACGGAGCTTCTGAAGGACTATGTAGCCGGCTTCCCGCAAGCTGCGGTGGCTCGTGATCAGATGGAATACGCTTCAAGCGAGTTGTCGACCTATCAAAACGGTCAGGTAACGAAATTGTTCAACGATAACATCCAATCCGCGCTGCTTGGAGAAATGACACCGGAAGAGGCGCTTGAGAAATCGCAGCAGCAGGCGGACGAGATTTTGAAGAAATATCGCAAATAAGAAACCGGGGAACCGATGAACGTAAAACGTAAAGAGAGAAGTGAGACTTTGTGACACGGCACTTGCTGCAAGCATTCCGCAGGTACAGTTGGAAAGACAACATTCTGGCCTATGCCTTGCTATTTCCTTCGCTTATTTTTCTAGTGATTTTTACATTCTACCCCATGATAAAAGTGTTGGATTGGAGCTTTTATGAATCCGTCATGAACGTAAGACACTTTGTCGGTTTGGAGCTCTACGGGCAAGTTCTTCGGGATGAGGTGTTTTTAAAAGTACTTCGCAATAACGTGCTGCTTGCGCTTGTGACCGTGCCGGTAAGCATTCTGCTTGCGTTATACATGGCGGTTTGGGTCAACGGTAAACTGCGGGGAAGAAGCTTGATCCGGGCGGCGTTCTTTTATCCGACACTGATTCCCATGATTGCTATTGCGAACATCTGGCTGTTTATTTATACGCCGGATTACGGACTGCTCGATAAATTTCTGGGCTTGTTCGGTGTGGATGGTCCGAGCTGGTTGGGGAATCCGTCATGGGTGCTCATTTCCATGATGGGGATGCTGATCTGGAAGGAAGCCGGATATTTCATGATCTTTTTCCTGGCCGGTCTTCAGTCCTTGCCAAAAGAGGTCTATCAGGCCGCTGAATTGGACGGAGCCGGACCGATCCGGAAATTCAGAACGATTACGCTGCCGCTGGTCATGCCGACCACCTTGTTTGTCCTTATTATTGCGACGACGAATTCCTTCAAGCTGGTCGACCATTTGTACATCATGACCAAGGGCGGCCCGAACAATGCGAGCAATCTGCTGTTATATCATATTTATGAGACGGCATTCAGCTTCTGGGATATGGGCAAGGCGTCTGTATTGACTGTGATTCTGCTCGTCATTCTGCTGGTCATTTCGATCTTTTATTACGGATATTTGGACAAGCGGATCCATTATTAGAGAGGAGTCAAAGCGATGCATCGCCTTTTAAACCAAATCGCCATATCCATACTTGCGCTCATTTTCGCAGTTCCCTTGGTCTGGGCTGCAGTAACCTCGATTACGCCGGCCGGCGAAATGCTGACCCGGTCCAATCCGTTTGCCGTGACGCAGCCGACGTTTGCCAATTACACGGAGGCTTGGCGGACAATACCGTTTCCAGTGTACTACTGGAACACGTTGTTGATCGTCGCAGGCGTATTGATAGTACAGCTGCTGACGGCCACACTGGCTGCATATGCATTTGCCAGACTGCAATTTCTCGGCCAAGGCTTGTTATTCATCTTGTTTCTCGTGCAAATTATGATTCCGCCGGATATTTTGATCTTTCCTAACTATACGATTATGAAGGAGCTTCATCTTATCGATACGAAATGGGCGATTATGATTCCGTTCTGGGCTTCTTCCTTCGGCATCTTTCTGCTTCGGCAAACCTTCAAGCAGATTCCTTACGAGCTGGATGAAGCGTCCAGAGTGGACGGATGCAGGTGGTGGCAAAGCTTATGGCATGTTTACCTGCCCTCCGCGAGGCCGACTTATGTCGCTTTTGCGCTAATCTCGATCAGCACCCATTGGAGCAATTTCATGTGGCCGCTCATCGTGACGGATTCGGTTCATAACCGGCCGCTGACTGTGGGGATCGCCATCTTCGCCCAGTCTTTCGAGACCGGGGCGCAATGGGGGACGGTTACTGCAGCTACAATGATGGTCATTGCGCCGTTGCTGATCGCATTCTTCTTTTTTCAGAAACAGTTTGTCGAGAGCTTCATGCACGCCGGTATCAAGTAAACCAAACCGAATAAACCGGGGTAGGAGACGTGGAGAAAACCCTTTATGCAATGAAAGATCGCTTATTTGCGCATTCCTTTCTGTTGGATGAAGGGTTTTTCTCGTTACTGCCCGCGAAAAAGAAAGGAAGAAAGCCGATGAGAACACCTACAAAGTATTTGAGTATCTGTTTGCTTACTGCACTTCTCGGGAATACCTTCATGTCCCTGGTCCAGCCTCCCTCAACAGCCGCAGCGGCGGAAGCAAGCCGAAAAGAGTTGAATGTTTCCAAGACGCTGACTGCGCCGGTGATTGACGGCAAGTTCGATGAATCGTTTTGGTCCCTGACGGAGACGCTCGAAGTTCCATTAGGAGAAGGACTGAATACTGCGGCCAAGCTGGGTCTGCTTTGGGATAATCAGTATTTATATATTGGAATGGAGATGCAGGATGATGCCTTGATGTCGGACGCGGCAGGCTCCTGGTTCGAGCAGGATAGCGTGAGTCTGTTCTTTGACCCGAGTCTTCATCAGTCGGCTCCGTTCCAGAACAGCGACATGCAGGCGGGCTTTGTTTACAAGCCGGGTTCGGCCACGCCTCAGTTTCATTTCGGGGCAGCGCTAGGGAACCATGGAGCCAAGGATGAGAAGAACGTCCTGAGAGCCATTCGGACGACCGATCACGGCTGGTCATTGGAAGCCGCTGTACCCTGGAGCATGCTGGAGATGAATCCGGTGATCCAGAAGCAGTTGGGCTTCGAAGCGACCGCAACCGACCGGTATGGGGCAGATACAACCCAGCAGCGGGTGAATGCCTGGAGCGCGTATCAATCCAGCTCCTTCTGGAACAATACGCAAGGCTACGGGGTGCTGACGCTAACCGATGATCAGCCGGTTTCAGGGATCGTGAATCCGGTGCTCCTTGAGGAGAACTTCGATGCCTATGGAAACGGAGAGATTCCATATGGTTGGATTTCGGACGTGAACGGAGGCAGCACACCGTTTTCGGTCGTTCAGGATACGTACGGCAACGGCAGAATGACGTTTTCCGGGACGGCGTCCAGTCAGCAGGGGCGCATCAGCGCTCCAGTTCAATGGGACAATTACACAGTCGAAGCCGATGTCCGCTTTGACAGTGTGCTAAATTCCGCCCGATGGGCTGCCCTTATGTTCCGGGGCGCGTCGGATGGCAAAGCTCCTTATAATCAAATGGCTGTCCGGCAGAACGGCACGTATGAGGTTGCTTACCGGAAGCCGGATAACAGCTGGTCGGTCATCGCCAGCGGACCTTCGGAAGCTTTGGAAGTTGGAAAGGACTATAGCTTCAAGGTTCGGGTGTTTGACAATAACGTGAAGGAATATATCAAAGCCAAAGAGGATGAGGATTACAAGCTTCTGGTCGAAAAGAGCTTTGCTACGGACCTGTTGGCCCGAGGGAAAGTGGGGTTCCAGGCCGACCAAAGCACGGTTTCCTTTGACAACCTGAAGGTTACCCGCATTACGGCGGATGAGCTGCGTCTACAAGTGCCTGCTTCCATTGAAGCATTGACAGGGCCTTTAACGGTAACAGGCAGTGTCTACTATTCCGATGGTTTGACAGAACCGCTGGAGGCCGGGAAGCTCCGGTTCTATTCCTCGGACGAAAGCATTGTAAAGGTAAGCGATGGCATGCTGTATCCGGTAAAAGAAGGAACGGTGACGCTAACGGCAGTTTACGCTAATGCGGATTGGTCCGGTTCAGTAACGGTTACGCCAAGCTCGAAAGGAGCATCCGTAACCTCCCTTGCCCATGAAACCGGATATACGCTGGCCGAAACGGGCAAGGAGCTTGACCTGTCCGAATTACAGTTTGAGGCCAAGTTTAACGATTTTACTGAGAAGTCCATAACCGGCGCTGAGCTAGAATGGACTTCAAACGAGAGTAATGTGGAGATCCGTGACGGAAAGCTGGTTCCTCGTCAGAAAGGAATCTATTCCATTGTCGGCAAGAAGGATGAGGCCGCAGTGAAGCTGATGATTGTAGTGAAAGACGAAGGAGATGCCGAGTACGTACTCTATGAAAATAACTTTGATCAGGAAACGGAAGGCGAGCTGCCGTCCGGATGGTCGAGAGTCGAAGGGACCACGAAAGCCAATGCGGCCGTAAAAGCCGGAGCTTTCGAGATCCGGGCAAGCGCCTCCCCGGACAATCCTTCCAGAGTGCTGCTTCCGGATTACTTATCGCTGTTTGGAGATTACAAAATCGAGGCGGATGTGACGCATCTCGCAGCCAATGATCCGGCAAGGTGGCACTCCATCATGTACCGGGTTCAGAGCTCGCAAGGCGGCGGGTACCCTTATTATCAAATGGCTGTCCGGCAAAATGCAACGGCGGTCAACGGAGTGGAATTCGCGGAAAGAACGCCGAGCAATGAATGGAACGTCATGAATAAAGCCGCTTTTTCCGAAAAGATTAGTCCGGACAAAATGTATCATTACTCCGTTACGGCCTATGGCGACAGAGTCATGCAATCGATCAATGATAAAGTGCTGATCAATACGGCGAATGCCGGGGCTTATCTGAAAGGCGGTATCGGATTGCAGGCGAACGGCAGCGTCATGAAGGTTGATAATCTCCGGGTCACGCTGCAGTTGGAAGAGTTGCCTCCGCTGCCCGAAGAACGTTTCGTTTCCGTAGCCGAGACCGACACCAGGATTGCGCTCGCTCCATCCATCATCACAGAACTGGAAAGTGTGGAGCAGCTAAACGGGTTAAACGGCGATCAAATGCCTGCGACTCTCTTTATTCATGTGAACAAAGACCTCAACGTGACGACTCCAGGCAGCAGCAAAGTCATAATGAGCCTGCAGGAAGCCATTGAGAAGATTGGAACGGTAATGATTCCGGCTTTTTACGTCAAGGACGAACAAACCGTAACCGCCTTGACGGATTACTTAAAAGACATCGATTTGGAGGATGCTTTTATCGTATCCGATAACCCCGATCTAGTGAAAAAGGCCAGGGAAGCGTACTTGATGATCCGCGGGATCGTCGATTTTAGCGGGGTGAAGGCGGCTAACGAGAAAGAGCTGATGGATTTGCGGAAACAGGCCACCCTTAGCAAAGCAAAGATTGTGATTCTGTCTCAGGCCGCGGCAACTAAGGACAATGTCGCATATCTTCAGCAGCGGACCATGATGGTTTGGGCCAAAGAAGGGAAGGGGACAGGAACTCAGGAGGAATATGTAAACCTGCACCGCCTGATAACGGCAGGAGTCAATGGGATTGTAGCGAAGTCACCGGCGGAGATCAGACGGGCGCTTCAGGTGTATTCCCATGAGACTACGCTCATTCGCAAGCCCTATATTATCGGACACCGGGGAATGCCTTCGGTTGCTCCCGAGAACACGATCATCAGCAATGAGCTTGCCCTGGATGTCGGCGCGGATTACATTGAAAATGATATTTACCTGTCCAAAGACGGACACCTGGTCATTATTCACGATAGCGTAGTAGATACGACGACCTATGGAACGGGTTTGGTAGAAAACATGACTTTGGAAGAGCTGCGGAAGCTAAAAGTGAAGCAGGTACCGGGTACCAATTATCCCGATGCAAGAATAGCGACGCTGGAGGAACAGATCGATCTGGCCAGGGAACGAGGCGCCATGGTTTACGCCGAAATCAAAACCGGTACGCCGGCGGCAGTGGATGCTTTTGTGAAATTGGTGAAAGAAAAAGATGCCGAGGATCTGATCAATGTCATGTCGTTCGATACGAACCAATTGACCCGGCTTGCCGAGCAGCTGCCTGATATGCCGCTTGGACTGTTGACCGGCGGATACGCGAATGAGAACCGGGTGAACGGCGCGCTTCGGGAGACGTTTAAAGTGATGCAGCAGTATGACAGCACGTTGAACACCAGCTATGGCGGCCTCGGGCCGAAGTTCATGGAGGCGGCTCATCATCGCGGTCTGATCGTTTCGCCATGGACTTACAACAACAATGCCGATTTTAAATCGATATTTATGTTGGGTGTGTTCGGCATCACGACGGATTACGCGTTTTGGGCGAAGGACTGGGACATTTTGCTGACGCCTCAGCAAACCGAGGTAACGCTTAAACAGGGAGAGAGTATTCAGTTATCGGCTATCGTAGAGAGTTACAGCCGCAACCAAAAAACGGTCAGCCCGGAGATCGTGCTTCTGGATGACAGCGGAGTCGTCAAGCAGGATGAAGATGATCGCAGCCGGATTACGGCGAACAAGCCGGGCCGGACGTATGCTTTGCTGCGGTACACAGCCTCGCTGGATGCCGAGAAGGTTTACGATATTTACACGGAGCCGGTGTTGATTCAGGTATCCGGTAATGGAGATGGCGGCGGAGCTCCGGGCGGGGGCGGAGACGGAGGCGGCAACAACGGGAACAACGGAAACAATGGAAACAATGGAAACAATGGAAACAATGGCAATAACAGCAAAAACGGAAACAATAGCAATAACAGCAACAACAGTAATGGTAGCAATAATGGAGGTAGCGGTGTAAACAACGGAAGCGCCGGTTCCGGCAGCAACACTAACGGCGGAAATGGGGGCCCGGTAACTCCTTCGCCTGTGTTCGCGGATGTGGCCGGACACTGGGCTTCTGCTTCGATTCAACGTCTGGCGGAGCAAGGTCTCATGACCGGTTACGAGGACGGCACGTTCAAACCGGACCGCCTGGTAAGCAGGGCGGAGTTTGCGGCCATCATTTTCCGGATGCTGGGACTAGAGAGATCTTCGGCCAACACCGGCTTTAAGGATGTTCAGGCAGGCGCTTGGTATGCCGAGTACGTAAACGGGCTGCAGCAGGCCGGACTCATCAGCGGATTCCCGGATGGAACCTTCAAGCCCGGCCAACAGATTACGAGAGAAGAAGCGATGGTGATTTTGTACAAAGCGATCAAATCGGACTTGATGATGCAAAATGACAAGACCGGTCCCGATTTCAAGGATAAGGGACATATATCGGCCTGGGCATCACAGGCTGTACAAGCTTTAACCGCAGCCGGAGTAATTTCCGGCTATCCTGACGGCACGATGAAGCCGAAAGCGAATATTAGCCGGGGGGAAGTAGCGGCTATTATTGCCCGGTATATTAAATAACCTGTTTAAATTTAATAAGCATTCCGTCACTCAATATGGAGAGGCGGAATGCTTATTATTACATTCGAAAAAAAATACAAAAAAAGTGTTGCAAGGTATATTGGTATTTGGTATACTCAATCTTGTCGCTGCTTCAGAGCGAAATTAAATAAGGCCCGTTGGTCAAGGGGTTAAGACACCTCCCTTTCACGGAGGTAACAGGGGTTCGAATCCCCTACGGGTCACCAATTTGCGGTCGTGGTGGAATGGCAGACACGCTATCTTGAGGGGGTAGTGGGTGTATACCCGTGGAGGTTCGAGTCCTCTCGACCGCATACAAAACTTGAAAGCTCCTGCATATGCAGGGGCTTTTTTGTTACATTCAGCATACATAGAACCGGCATAAGAATGGCGGATATTTCCCGGACATATTTTCTGGACAGGGGAACCTCGTTATGGTATCTATATGATAATGATAACCATTATCAATAAGGTGGAATTAATTTGCTGACCAATTATAATACTGACGGCCCTGGAGCTCGGCAATCCTCCGGCGGAAATGCTTGGACCATCCGGTTATGGGAGATGGGAATCTATGGTGGACAAGAACTGCCTTTAGATCCATGCCTGACTTGGAATATGGTACTGATCATCCTGCTTGAAGGAGAGGCCAGTATGGAAAGGAACGAGCAGGTTACCCGAATGGCCAAAGGAACCGCCTGCTTTTGTCCTCCGAACAGCACTTTCGGAATCCGTGCCGTTTCCGGGGCAAATGTCAGCATCGCGGTGTTTCAATTCAGCGTGTTCCAGACGGGAGACTCATCCGACCATGCATTATGCGAAGGGGTGCCGGCAGGAATATTTCCAGAGGGGATGATAGGCTTGGCTTCGGCAGAAGACCGGGTACATCATTGGGCCTTTTCGATTTATCAAAACTCCCGTCACCAAAAACTTCTAAAGCAGTGGAGAGCCCAGGTCGATTTTCAGGAAATGCTGTATGAAATTCTGGAGACGAGCGGGCAAAGCTTCAACAATCAGGATAAAACTCGGATTCTGGAGAAAATCAGAATATATATGGAAGAGCATTACGGCGAAGATTTAACTACGGAACAGCTTGCCGGAATCGCCGAGCTGAGCCCAAAGTATTTTGCCGAGGTGTTCAAGAAGACATACGGTTCCGGCGTCATGGAATTCTTGACTCAAATCCGCATGAATAAGGCGAAGCAGCTTATGCTGGGCACGGACCGTTTGCTTCGGGAGGTCGCCCATCAGGTGGGATACAGGGACGAATTTTATTTTAGCCGGAAGTTTAAAAAAGAGTTCGGTCTATCGCCGTCAGCCTATATGAAGACGCACAAAAATAAACTTGCCGTGTACGGCTCCTCATCGATTCTCGGTTATCTGATCCCGCTTGAGGTCACCCCTTATGCCGCGCCGCTTCATCCTAAATGGTCCCGTTATTATCATCAGTCTCTCGCGCCGATCGTTCCTGTTCACCTCAGTGCCTATCGGCAGAACCACAACAAGGAAGAAAACTTGCAAAAACTCGTCGCTTCGCAACCCGATTTGATCCTGTGCGCCACTGGTGTCGAGCCACGGGAGAAAGAACGTCTAAAAGAGATAGCACCTATATATGAAATGAAGGAAGATGTCATTGGCTGGGAAGCCCAGCTTCGTGAATTAGCAGAGCTGCTTGGGAGAATGGAGGAAGCCGATCGATGGCTCGAAGGATACAACAGGAAACGGGCGGACGTTTGCCGGAAGCTCCGGAATGAGCAGGATATGAGCTTGAACTCTCGCATGTTGCCGCTCCGTTTTCATAGAAACGAGTTATGCCTGAATCAAGGACCGGGGATCAACGAGGTGTTGTTCGGGATTTTAGGTTTTATGCCTTCATCTTTAATGGACAACAACGCTCATACGAATCCCTTTACAATTTCCCATCTGGTCGATTATGATGCGGACCATTTATGGCTGCTGATCCGTCAAGACACGGAAACTCTGGAATACTGGAAGACGCTGCAGTCCTCTCCCGAATGGATAGGCCTCCCTGCGGTTCGGGCCGGAAGGGTGCATGTACTCTCGTCTTATCCTTGGCGGGAATATTCTCCTGTCGCTATATTGCAAATGTTGGAGGAGATCGAAGATATCATTTCCGTAAATAATCCATGAAAGTTCCGGTAATATTCCATGGCGAAAAATGCCGATTCTCTTTACGATATAAATGATAATAATTATCATTATCAATATATTGGAGATAGGAAGGGAGTAGCAGGTATAAATGAAACAGACGAAGTGGATCGTGGGGTTGTTATTAGTATTTATGCTAGCATTAACGGCTTGCGGAGAGAAGAAAGAGACATCCGGAACTGCTTCCGGCAACGCAGCTGCAAATGCTGAGACAAATGTGGAAGCGTCGGAGAATTCCGAGGCACAGCAAGCACAGCAAGAAACCAGAACCGTGAAATACCTGGACAAGGAATATACGCTGCCGGCGAAGACAGAACGAATTGTCATTACCGGGGCCGTCGAAGCGATGGAAGACTCGATCGTACTTGACGTAAAACCGGTTGGAGCCATCACGTTCTCCGGCGAGTTTCCGGAGCTGTTCCAATCGATTACAACGGATGCCGAATCCGTCGGCGAAAAGACCGAGCCGAATTTCGAGACGATTTTAGCTCTGAAGCCAGACGTAATCCTGGGGAGCACCAAGTTCAAGCCGGAAGTGATGGAACAGCTGAGTAAAATTGCCCCAACCATTCCTTACTCCCATGTCTCTACGGATTGGGAAAGCAACCTGCAATTGCTTGGAGAATTGAGTGGAAAGCAGGAGCAGGCCAAACAGACGATCGAGAAATACAAGGCGGATTTGGAGACAGCCAAGTCACAGCTTAGCGATACCGTAAAAGGTGGAAAAGTAATCGCGCTACGTATCCGTGCAGGTGAATTGTACATTTATCCGGAAAAAGTGTTCTTTAATCCTGTCCTGTACGAGGAACTCGGCTTTACTGTGCCGGCGGAAGTTAAGGCAGCAAAAGCCCAGGAACTGGTATCCAAAGAGAAGTTTGCGGAAATGAATCCGGACTACCTGTTCTTGCAATTCTCACCGGACGAAAACAAAGACACGCCTAATGCGCTCGAAGAGTTCCAGAATGACCCGATCATCAAAAACATATCCGCCGTCAAAAACGGAAAACTGTTCGTCAATGTGGTTGATCCTTTGGCTCAAGGAGGCACGGCTTACAGTAAGATCGAATTTCTGAAAGCAGCGGTTAGTCAGTTGACAAAATAGCTTAGAATAAGGCGTGTTGAAAATGAGACACAAAAAAATACTGCCGGCGTTCATCCTAGCGATGGCTCCGGCAGTCGCTCTTTTATTGATCATGGTATCCATCCGTTACGGCGCGAAAAATATGACCTTCGATACCGTCTGGAATGCGGTATTTTCATTTGACCAAAACAGTCTTGATCACCAAATCGTGATGACCTCCAGACTGCCGAGAGCCGTAGGCGCTATGCTCATCGGTGCCTTTCTCGCGATTTCAGGGGCGCTTATGCAGGGGATTACAAGCAACTATCTTGCCTCTCCTTCGATTATGGGCGTATCGGACGGTTCGGTGTTTGCCGTGACCTTGTTCATGGTCCTTATGCCGAATGCTCATCCGGATCTCTACATTTTAGGCTCGCTGCTCGGGTCTGCGGCAGGTGCGGCAATCGTATTCGGTCTGGCATGGGCGATTCCCCAGGGAATGAGCCCCGTGCGGCTGGCGATTTTGGGTACGGTGATCGGAAGTTTTCTGAGCGGGACCGCGAGCGCGGTTGCTGCGTATTTTCAGCTATCGCAAAAAGTCAGCTTTTGGTATAATGCCCGGCTGCATCAGTTGGACCCGGAATTGATCAAGCTTAGCATTCCGTTTGCGATCGCAGGATTGCTGCTAAGCCTGACCTTGACGAAATCAGTCTCGGCGTTATCCCTGGGTGAAGAGACGGCAGCGGGGCTGGGTATGCGGATATGGCTGGTGAAAGGACTCGCCATGCTGGCGGTCGTCATTTTGACCGGGGTGTCCGTGGCGCTTGCCGGCAAGGTTGCGTTTGTCGGGTTGATCATCCCCCATATCGCGAGATTTGTGTCCGGTTCCGATTACAGGTGGGTCATCCCCGTATCCGGGGTACTGGGAGGCTTGTTCCTGACGGCCAGCGATATTATCGCCCGGTTCCTGAACTACCCGTTCGAAACTCCGGTGGGTGTCGTGACCGCCTTGTTCGGCGTGCCGTTCTTCCTTTATCTCATCAGGACGAGGGGAGGGGAACAGCGTGCCTAAATCTTCGAACGGCAGGTTCGTCACGGTGCTGGCATGCGGACTCCTGATCGTGCTCGTTGCGGTCTACTTCAGCTTGACTAACGGGACGTTCGACATTTCCGTAATGAACATATTAAAAACGATTCTGCGCATCCATCGTCAGGCGGATTATGATCTGGTCATCTTCGATTTCCGGCTTCCCCGGATCGTATTGGGGCTGCTTATCGGCTTCGCGCTGGGTATCGCCGGGACGGTTATTCAAGGGATTACGCGCAATGGACTGGCCGATCCCGGGATTCTGGGGATTAACGCGGGGGCCGGCATGGCGGTCGTCTTGTTTATGCTGCTGATCCAGGGCACCATGAGCCTGACCGGCTGGATGGGCGTGATGGCGATGCCGCTGTTTGGCCTGGCAGGAGGGATTGCCGCCACGGCGGTCATCTTTTTATTTGCAAGACAGGGCGGTAAGCTGGATCCCCAGCGCTTGATTCTGGTCGGAATCGCGATGAGCTCCGGATTTGGCGCCGTGACAATGTACGTCTCGCTTAAGATGAATCCGCAGGACTATGAAACGGCCGCAGTTTGGCTGGCCGGCAGTCTTCATGGCGCCAATTGGAAATTTGTCGTCGCCACGCTGCCTTGGATGCTGAGTATTCCTGTGGTCATTTGGCTCCGTTCCCATGTGCTCGATCTGTTCCAGATGACCGAAGATAGCGTAAAAGGGCTTGGCGTAGCGGTGGAGCGGGAGAAGAACCTGTTATTGCTGTGCAGCATCGGCCTGGTTAGCGCAAGCGTCGCCGTTTCGGGTTCGATCAGCTTCGTCGGATTAATCGCTCCTCATTTGGCGCGGCAGCTGGTTGGATTACGGCATAAGCATATTCTCCCGGTCAGCGGTGTCGCAGGGGCGGCAATCGTCGTCATTAGCGATTTTATCGGCAAAACCTTATTTGCTCCTGCCGAATTGGCAGCAGGTATTGTGGTGTCCATTCTGGGAGTGCCTTATTTCGTCTACCTGCTGCTTCGGAGCAGAAAATAAAAAGCAGAGGCTCGACAGAGGGGGCATGATGTGTAAATGAAGCTTTTTAGACAGATGACGATTGGGACTAGAGAAGTGCTGTTGTGTTTGCCGCCATCCTATGAAGATTCCGACCGCCGTTATCCGGTGGCTTACGTCCAGGATGGAGGCTTTCTGTTTACGGGATGCATCCGGTATCTTGAACATCTGTTTGCTTCGGAACAGTTAGGCGAAGTGATTCTGGTCGGGTTGGAAACGGAGGACCGGAATGCTGAATATACGCCGTGGCCTGCCGGTTCGGTGGGCGGGAATGCTGATGGATTCGGCGGAAAAGGCAGAGATTACGTAGATGAGGTTGCGGATGTTCTCAAACCTTACATCGATGCCAACTACCGGACTTTGAAGGAGCCGGAGCATACGGCGATGATCGGCGGATCGCTCGGCGGCTTGATCTCCTGGTTTGCAGGATATTGGAGACCCGAGGTATTCGGTCGGCTCGGTCTTTTGTCGGCTTCTCTTTGGTACGAAGGGGTCATGGAATTTATCAGCAATTCCTCAGAGCTGCAATATGATCTCCAGCGTGATCTCCGGATTTATATGTCCATTGGAGGTTTAGAAGGGAAATACAAGACGAACTCACAACGAAATATGGTCAGGTATAATGAGGAATTGCACAAGCTTCTGCAGGAGCGGGGATTCCCGGAAGACCGCTTGACCTTTGAGTTTGAGCCTGAGGGAACGCATGACGATTTATTTATGATAAAAAGATTTCCCGAAGCGCTGAAGCGGCTATTTGGTCCTGTCCCTAAATCGCCGGTTTTCGACAGGGATGATACAAGCCGGTATCCCGTCCCGGGGACGGTGGTCTGGCGAATGAACGCCAAGGCAACGGGCCATGAATATAGAATCTTCATCGCCGTGCCCGATAGTCCCCCGCCGGAGGAAGGGTACCCGGTTATTTATTCGCTAGATGCCAATGCTTCCTTTGCTACCCTGGCGGAGTCCATGCGGATGCAGGCGCGTGGGCCTCATGGACTTCCTGCGGCTGTTATCGTTGGAATCGGATATGATTCCACTGATCCGATCGTTACCGGAGAGAGGTTCCGTGATTATACGGTATATGCGGACGCCAGTGAACTTCCCCTTCGTCCGGGAGGTCTTGCCTGGCCGCAAACGGGAGGAGCGGATGCATTCCTTGATTTTATCGAGCAGCAGCTTAAGCCCGAAGTTGAGCGGTATGTCAGGATCAATACTTCCAGACAGACCTTGTTCGGGCATTCGCTTGGCGGATTTTTGACCTTATACGGGTTGTTCGCGCGTCCGGGAACGTTCCAGCGTTATGCAGCGGCAAGTCCGTCCGTCTGGTGGAAGAATCATATGCTTTACAGCAAGTGGGAGGAAGTCAAGCCGCAGTTTACCGCATCGGGTAGATCAGCAGAACTGCTCGTTATCGTGGGCACGGAAGAAAAGGAATCTATGATCCGGGATGCGAGAGAGCTGGTGAGGAGGCTGCGGTTGACCGAAACCGGTCTCTCCGTAATGTTTAAAGAAATCGAGGAAGAAGGGCATGTGTCCGTGCTACCTTCTTTGATGAGTCCGCTGCTGCGATTCGCAACCCAATATGAATAAGAACGAACAATAACCGCCGAGAGACTGAGATGTCTTCCGGCGGTTATTTTTTGATACTTGACGTATTAGATCAGATGCTTCAACGCATAAGATACACCATGTTCGTCATTCTTTCGGGTTACGGCAGTACTGAGCTTTTTGATCTCATCCACGGCATTACCCATAGCGATGCGGGTACCCGCGATACGGAACATGGATATATCGTTATAGCTGTCCCCGATGACCACTGTGTCTTCCAGGGGCACCTCATAGTGTTCCGCCAGAAACTGCAGAGCTCGTCCTTTGTCCGTTTCGGTCGAAATGACTTCCAACGTATGGTCGGCAGAGGATGTGGTGTGTACGGAAGGTTGGTTATCAAAGTGGCTGCGGATCGCATTCAATTTGGTTTCATTATAGGTAAAGATAAGGAGCTTGTACGCTGAATTTCCTGAGCTGATGATGTCCAGAGGCTGTTCGGTAGGCTTGATGCCGAATTGGACAAACTGGACAAGCGCGCTCTCCCATAATTGATCGTAGTCTATATCGGGATTGGCGCTCTTGATTACATCCATCTCCGCACGCAGCTTATCTTCACCCCGTGAAGGAGAGTAGATGGCATCCGGGCAAAAGATTTCAAAATAAACATCCTGCTCTTCCAAATAGGCGATAGCCTCCATAGCGGTTTGACGCTTAATCGGCGTTTCTTTTAATAATTGGCCGTTCTCGTCATGAATAGCCGCTCCGTTAAATGAAATGATGGGCAGCTTTATATCGTCTCCCACCAGATGGCGCACATCATAGCCGGCTCTTCCTGTGCAAATTGCGACTCGATGATGGCGTTGTTCCAGCATGTCACGGATCGCAGCCAGCCCCTCCCCGCTCGGTTTGCTTTCCGAGGTCAACAGCGTTCCGTCCAAATCTATAGCAATTAATTTCATGATTATTCCTCCTTGTCTCAAGTTGTCTGCCTGTGCTGGAACGAGTATAAAACATGAAATGCATTTCAGGTCAACCCTTATTGTATGTGAAGTATGGAACGGTATGCAGTCGGGCTAAGTGTAATGTGAACGAAGTGGTGTCGTTAGTGTAGAGAGGATGGCAGGGGTCATGGCAGGAATGATTGGACTGCTATAGATCGTTCGGCTGGTCCAGGATTGAGGAATATTGCGGATACAACAGCCTGATGCATTCGGGACAAATATCGTGGGTAAATTCGGCATGGGTATGCTTCATTAAGTATTCTTCGATGGAATTCCAGTTTTCTTGCTCGTCCTTGATTTGCTTACATACCGCACAGATTGGCAGTAAACCGCGCAAGGTACGAATTTGACAAGTGGCCTCTTTTAATTGTGATTCAAGATCCTTATAGCCCGTAATGTCGGAATATACAAGCAGCATGCCGCGAAGCCGTATCATCCCTTCCAAATTAAGCGGAACCGCTTCCAAGAGATACCATCTTGATTCTAGGTGGTTAGAGTAAATCTCGGTGGAGTAGTAGAGGCTGTTACCTTCCAGAATACACTTTAAACTGGGCCACAATTCGCGGACGAGTGGTGCGTTGTCACCAATGAAGTTCTCGAAATGTCGCTCGAGATTTAATCCCGGACGATCCCACAGCGGGGATAACCCGTGCAATAACGCAAGCTTTACCCAAGTCCGGTTGACGAATTGAATCGTTCCATTGGGATCGACGAAGGCCACGCCTTTGGGAAGAAAATGTGCGGCTTCCTTCAGTAAAGAAAGGGGTTCGGTCACGGTTTACGCTCCTATAGTCCAAAATTAGATGAATAGAAACATACATAGGCTGCTCGGCCTATTATTTGTTGGAAATTTCATGTTATAATTGGCCGATGACAGGAGCACAAAAAAGTGTTCAGTTCATTATATGCGTAAAAACGTAATTTAACAATAATGAATACTTAAATGCGTAATCCGGCGTATTTTGAAGGAAGGTCGAAGAAGTTTGTCTATCTATGACAGGATTGAACTTTTGATTAAGACTAAAGGTCTCATGAAAAAGGAGTTTTGTCTCGAACTTGGAATCAGTACGGGAAATCTGGGAGATTGGAAACGGGGAAAGTCGACGCCGAGCACGAACAAATTGATCGAGATATCAGCTTATTTTGATGTCAGTTTGGATTGGCTTTTGACCGGTCGCGAAAGAACCGCTATACAGATTCAAGAAAGCAGCGCTGTATACGCAGCCAACCTCACGATGAACTGGGAGAAGCTGGCCGGCGATTTAACACCAAAAGAAGCGCTCTTTATTCAAGAGTATCTCGAGTTTGCAAGGTATCGGAAACACAAGAAAGAGGGAGGGAATTAATTCCACTTTACATTTAGTAAACACAATTATATAATAAAAAATGTTCGTTTCTGAAACTGCCGAGCGGTCGTGGTGGAATGGCAGACACGCTATCTTGAGGGGGTAGTGGGCGTATGCCCGTGGAGGTTCGAGTCCTCTCGACCGCATCATATTTAACAAAAGAAAGTCCCTGGACATAGTAAACTGGTACCCATAGTTTGGACACTTTGAAAAAAGGTGTTCAGGCTGTGGGTACCTTTTTGTATACTGGAATAAGCATCGGGGGGGGGGGGATTGCATGAGCAAGAAGAGATTTACCGAAGAGGACCGTGAGGTCCTATCACAAAACAAGTACGTGGTGAATGTAAGTGCGAAGGCCATAACTTATTCAGATGAATTTAAGCAGCTT
>NZ_BOSL01000010.1:0-1846 GCF_018403325.1 Paenibacillus vini
CGTCCGCCGCTAACCATCAGGAGTGCAAGCACTCCATCAAGTCCGCTCGACTTGCATGTATTAGGCACGCCGCCAGCGTTCGTCCTGAGCCAGGATCAAACTCTCCAATAAAGATGGAAGGAGTCTCAAACCCGAAGGTAAGAGGTGTTCCATCAAGGTGTTTGACTTGCTCATTTTGAAACTGACGAGAAAAATTAATTTCTCAATTTAATACTCACTCGTTGTTCAGTTTTCAAAGATCAACTTTATCCATTTCGTTATCGCCTCATCAGCGGCAACTTTTATATTATATCAAGTCTTTATTTAAAAAGCAAGCATTTATTTCATTGTTCTAAGAACTCGCTTTTTTCGATAAAAACCGTTCGCTTGAAGCGACATTTATTAATATACCAAACATCAGCCATAATTACAAATTGAAAAACCTGGAACTTTGCTGCATTGGAACTTTACATTTTCGCGCGTACTATTAAACGATGAGTCGGATTTATAAGAGGGTCGCAGGTGATTAACGTCAACACCCTCTCTTCAGGGTCCTCCACATCAAGTACAGATACATCTGTAGGTTTTACAACAGAGATTTTATCGACCGTATACACGTAACTGCCTTTTTTTACTTCTATTAATATCTCGTCTCCAACCTCCACTTCATTTAATCGGTTAAACAATCTCCCTTTAGTATGAGACCTATGAGCTGCAATCGCTGCATTCCCCTCTTCACCTAAATCCGTTGTTTCCTTCATATGCGCTGCCGCATATTTCATGTTAGTCTTTGTCGCGCCTTCAAGAACAGGTAATTCCAAATCAATTTTTGAAATTTTAATTACAGCGATGGCTTGATTCTTGTCCTTTTTTTCTGCGGGCTGGCTCACAGTACGATCTGAATTTTGATCAAGCGCATCTCTAACTTCTGTGTCCGCATCTACTAACTCAGTATCTAATGCTCGTGACATAACCAGATACTCATTTCGAAGATCTTGGTTAATAAGCTCTTTCGTTCGGGGAGTATTTAGACTATTCGCTGCATCCTCCAATAGCCTCTGCTGTTTCGAATCCTGAATCCACTCGGTTGTCTTTGGAAACAAGATGATCAAAATCCCTATTCCAATTAGGAAGTAAGCCATTTTCCGCATTTTCGTATTCCCTCCAGATTAAATAGAGAAGTAAAGAGCTTTACACTCTTTACTTCTCTTACTTAGCTATTATGTGATTAATTTTTTCTTGCAATTTTCCTGAATATGAGACCTAAAGCGGTTATGGCAGATCCTAGAATGTAGAATGGCATCGAGCTGTTTTCTCCTGTTTTCGGAAGTTGTTGTACTTTGACCTCCCCTTCTTGTTCTTCTGAGGTTGTTGTGTTATTTGGCGAAGCATCCGGACTAGGAGGTTCTGAGGAATCAATCTCCCCTACGACTGGAGTTGGGCTTGGTGTCGGAGATGGGCTAGTTACCGGCGTTGGGGACGGTGTTGATGTTGGTGTAGAGCTTGGTGTTGATGTTGGACTTGGTGTTGATGTTGGACTTGGCGTTGATGTGGGACTTGGTGTGGACGTTGGACTTGGTGTCGATGTAGGGCTTGGTGTCGAAGTTGGATTCGGTGTGGACGTCGGTGTCGGTGTCGGTGTCGGTGTCGGTGTCGGTGTCGGTGTCGGTGTTGGTGTTGGTGTTGGTGTTGGTGTTGGTGTTGGTGTTGGTGTTGGTGTCGGTGTCGGTGTCGGTGTCGGTGTCGGTGTCGGTGTCGGTGTTGGTGTTGGTGTTGGTGTTGGTGTTGGTGTTGGTGTTGGTGTTGGTGTTGGTGTTGGTGTCGGTGTCGGTGTCGGTGTCGGTGTCGGTGTCGGTGTCGGTGTGGG
>NZ_BOSL01000010.1:1940-222346 GCF_018403325.1 Paenibacillus vini
GGTTGGTGTTGGTGTTGGTGTTGGTGTTGGTGTTGGTGTTGGTGTTGGTGTTGGTGTTGGTGTTGGTGTTGGTGTTGGTGTTGGTGTTGGTGTTGGTGTTGGTGTTGGTGTTGGTGTTGGTGTTGGTGTTGGTGTCGGTGTTGGCTTCGGCGTCTTTGTCGGTTTTGGAGTCTTTGTCGGTTCTGGCGTTGGTGTTGGTGTTGGCTTCGGCGTCTTTGTCGGTTCTGGTGTTGGTGTTGGTGTCGGTGTCGGCTGCGGTGTTTTTGTTGGTTTTGGTGTAGGCGATGGGGTCGGAGGACAATCCGGCGTTGGGGTCGGCTTTGGTGTCTTAGTAGGATACGGGTGATATCCCCCTAAAGTGTTATACTCAGTCCCCCCCTGACTTTCTTCTTGTTCATCAGACGTAGCATTTACTGCATTGGCCGTTCCTAATACCAAGCCGGCAGCCAATGTTGCCGCAAGGGCGGTCCTTGCTTTCATTCTCATTCAGCCCACTCCCAATACAATTGATATACAGTTTCAAGAACCTATTTCCCTCTCTTATATTATTGGACTACAGCTTGCCTTATGCCTATCCGTATACTTATTGGAACATTCCAAAATTGTATAGGCTGCTTATAGGTATTATTGTTTCTATCAGCTATGGCTGCTCTCCCCCGGATAAATATCGAACCTGCTTGTAAACCCACAATCGGCTTCCCAAAAAATTCAGGACGAGCGTTATGCAGGTGACCCCCAGCTTGGCGATCAATACAGGTATCCCTATTGTTGAAACCAAAATTTTCAGCAATACTACGGAAACAACAAGAACGATTAAATTTAGCACAACAAACCGGACTAATCGCCTTGAGTCGAACAAGTGGCTTGTTCCTTTCGCTTGTTGATCACGAAAAGTATACCTTGTATTCAGTAAATAACTGTTTATCATTCCCGCCGAATAGGAGAGCGCTTGGGCCAAAGCATTCCCGATCCCCAAAGCGGCGAATACTGCAAACAGGGCAACATCCACGGCTGTATTGGCTAACCCGACCAGATTAAACTTAAAAAATTGTAAAAAAGATGAACGGAGGCGCTTAACCGGCATATTCCTCAACCTGTTCCCTCAGTCTTTCTTCCAAATAAGGTGACTGCCTCCCCGAAACGTGATTGTCATCGTATTCAAAACCTACTTTCTCGCGAACGATATACAAGGGACGATCCTTCGTCTCATCGTAAATCCGCCCAATGTACTCTCCCATCACGCCAAGGAGCATCAATACAATACCGTTAAAGAACAGATTAATCGCTACAATGGAAGCCCAGCCTGGGACCATGCCAAGCTCCAGCCATTTTTGCAGCAGAACCACGAACAGGTACACGAAACTGGAAAAAGAGAGCACGAAACCAACGTAGGAAGCTATTTTCAACGGCTTATGGGAAAAGGATGTAATTCCGTCGGCAGCAAAACGCAGCATTTTCCGCAAAGGATATTTAGTAACGCCGGCAAATCGTTCTTCCCGAACGTATTCCACCCGGGTCTGGCGAAATCCGGCCCATCCGACGAGACCGCGGACAAAGCGGTTCTTTTCTTTCAATCCTTTTAGCACGTCGCACACTTTACGATCAATCAACCTGAAGTCGCCGGTATCCAAAGGAATATCAACCTGCGTCATTTTGCCGAGCAAACGGTAAAACATCTTGGCGGTCACTTTTTTAAATACGGTCTCGCCTTTGCGCTTCATTCTCTTTCCATAAACGACCTCGTAGCCTTCCCTCCATTTATCGAGCATCTCCAAAATAACTTCCGGCGGGTCCTGAAGGTCCGCATCTATGATCACGATCGATTGTCCGGCAGCATAGTCCATCCCTGCGCTGATAGCAATCTGATGGCCGAAGTTTCTGGAGAATTGGATTAACCGAACTTTGGGATCGCGCCGGCAAATGGCTTCCACAATTTCCGCAGTCCGGTCCACGCTTCCGTCATTCACAAAAATAAGCTCATAGTCCTCCTCCGAGCAGTCCATAACCCGCTTTAAGCGGTTATAAGTATGCTCAATGACCTCCTCTTCATTAAACATCGGAACGATCACGCTGCAGCCAATCGGCATTACTATTCCTCCTTCTCATCTATCAATTGAACGCAGCAGGCAGCTTCGGGCTTTAAAGCCTAAAACAACCATGAAGGAAACCAACGCAGAACATGCTCAATATAATTCGAACTGACCTGGATGCCGGACAACACCGGATAGAACATGGCGAACAACAGGATCGCCGCGGTCATGAACGCTTTTCTGATATAGCTGAGATGGGGCCGCTTTTCTTCAATTAACTTCACGACGTATACGATGGCCAGGATCAGAAACGGTACCATGGCAAAATAATGGTATAAAAAGGTTTCCCGAGAAACGAGCATCCAGGGAACATACTGCGCCAGAAAGGCGATCCAAACGACATAGACGCCCCGGTCCTTTCGCTTAAGCGAAAACCATAGAGCGGCAATCAGCATGAACACGCCGACCCACCAGATCAACGGATTTCCCATCGCTACAATGCTAGACACAATTCCAGGGTAATCCCCTTCCCCGCTGAAATACCAGACCGGCCGTTTCATAAAGGGCCATTCCCACCAGGAGGAGGCAAAAGGATGACTGCCCACTAGACCGCTATGATAACTGAACATATGCTGTTGAGCCTGAATCAGGCTGCGCCATGTGAACCCTTCCGATGAAGCCGAGAGCGGCGGAATAAAGGACAAAGCATAAATGAATGCCGGAATCATAACAAAAAATACGAGACAAGCTCCAAGCGTGATCAGAATGTTTTTTGAAAATGAGGTTGCGATTCTCCGATAAATCCGGAGGTGTTGGCCAAAATCATCTGAGTCCGGATTCGCGGCTAAGGCTCGCTTGGCGGCCGCATATTCCCGGTAACGCATATACAACGATATTCCCAGCATCACCGCCAGGCCTGCCCCGCCATACAGTACGATCCATTTAGCGGCGACCCCGATTCCGAAGAACAGCCCCGCCCAGAATAGCGGAACCAGCGTCTTGCCGATTCCGATTTTGTTGAAGTTCATACTGGTATAACGACTCATAAAGTAAAACATCAAAAGGATAAAGAATACGCCGAATACATCGATCGTGGCGATTCTGGTTTGGGTGAAATGCATGAACTCAGCCGCAAATAACACGGCGGACATCACCGCAAATTTCCGTTGGCCGAAGATACGAAGCGCAAAGGCATAAATCAACGGCAGCATAGCTGCTCCGAACAAGGTGCCGATGATGCGCCAGCCGAACGGATTTAATCCGAATACTTGAATGCCGACAGCGATGAGCAGCTTACCCAGCGGAGGATGTGTGTTTTCGTAGGGAGGAAGTCCATGTAAGTATTCATAAGCGGTACGTGCATGGTAAATTTCATCAAAGTACGTGCCGTCATAAAAATCCGGCTTTATCTTCGCGGTTGACGGTTCATCAAACAGTCGGCCGATTTCCCCGTCCTCTAAAGTCGCGCCCGAAGGCTCATGGATCTGGCGGATAGGAATAGGAACCTGGCCTCCCGTCTCAAAAAATGCCATTTCATTTAGGGAGAAGCCTGCCTTTTCCACTGTAAACTTCGCATATCTGGTCTCAAAACCAAGCGGAAGGCTCTTCCACGCGAACACATCACTGATATCCCCGGTGACCTTCAGAGGTCGCTCCCATGTTATCCCATCCAATCCGAATTCCAGTTTGAAGTCTCCAGACCCGATGCCGCCAAAAAGATTCAGTCGCTCTACCCGCTTTACATCACCTAGGTCCACGTAAAAACTTTCGCCCGCTTGTGGCGTCCATCCGCTCTGCGGCGCCCTAAGCGACCCTAACTGAAATAAGGAGACTGCCAAGTACACTAGTGTGATTAAGCCAATCCAATTCCATTCCTTGATGCGACGGAGAAAAGTAAGGCCTTTACTACCGGTACCCGCATGGTCCGGGGGCAACGCCAGCTCCGCCAACAGGCTCTGATCCTCAAGCTGTCGATCCTCATCCGTTCGAGGCATAAGCGGTTTGATTCTCTTTTTAACGTAAATATCAAAACCGAGGTACAACATATATCCAAGCAGCGCCACATTCGCAATGGAGCAAATCAGCACGATTCCATCATTTCCGGGGCTGGACCCGGCATTTAAATATTTCAGTACATAGGCCGCGTTCACATATTGGGTCAAGCTAAATCCCGTAAAAAGCGCAAGCAATCGGCGATCCTTGATCTGAATAAAGCTGAACAGGCTTAATATTAAGGCCGGAAACATATAGCGCTCATGCATTTTCGTCCCCAACACGAACAGGATCACAATCAATGCCATGGCGATAAAATAGGAGCTGGAAAGATCACGTTTTGGCCCTTGTTTTCTAAAGGAGATATAACACACATAAGCAACCGCTGAGAGAATCGCCAGGAGTCCCCACACGCGGAACGTTAGAAATAACCAGCTGTTATCAAGCGGTGACCAGTTTTGTCCAAACAACGCATAAATATTGAAGGCATTCACGGACGCATAAGGATACGAAGAAAGAGTTGTGCGATAAAGAGCGATCAATCCGGAGAGCCCGCCTTGATTCCAGAAAAAAGGCAACGCCAATAAACCGAACACACAAATTCCGCACAAAATACTCCTTGAGATCCGCTTGGCATCCCGATAATACAAACAAGCAATCAACCATACCGGCGCAAAGATGACTGCTTGCGGTTTGATCAGCATCGCGATAGCCAGCCATACCGCAGACCATTCAAAGCGGCGCTCCGTCAATGCCAAGATGGAGATGAGAAGAAACAGGACGAAAAATGAATCGACTTGACCCCAAGCCGAGGAATTGACGAGGACGGCCGGGTTCCACAGATATAGAATAGACAGAGCGAGGGCGATTTTGCTTCCCAGTGTTTTGCCGGCAGCCCGGTAGATCAAATAACCTGTAACCAGATCCGCCAGAATGGACGGCATTTTAAAGAGCAATTCCGCCCCTGCCGATCCAAAATCCATTCCTAACACGCTGCGGATAGAACCTAGCACATACAGGACGTAAATATAACCCGGCGGATAATCCGCAAACATCCCTTCATTATAAAAATTGCCGATCCCGCTTTCCGCCGCATGGTTGGCCCATGCCATGAAGGTGTTCATATCGGTTTCAAATCCATCCACGGTCAAACCGATTCCGATCCGAAGCAGCAGCGACGCGCCTATCATAAATGCGAACCAAGCATGTTCCTGGCTCACCGCTTCCCCGAGCCGAGCTTGTTGGCGACGCAGTACTTTTTGATACAAAAAGACGAATAACAGACTGAACATTACGGAAAACAGCATGATAGGCAGTATCGATACGTGGACCGCCGCATTTCCCGTTTGATCTTGCGGCTCTGCCGCCGCTTCACCAGCATCCCCTTGCGGCGGATCGGTGGTCGGCGACTCCAGCAAGACCGGATTCACTCCTTCCGGCAGTGTTCCGGCTTCCCGAACGTCCAAATCATCGAAGTACGCTTTTCCCGTATTCAGTCGGCCGTATCCGCCAATGCCAGCGGCAACCGTGAGCTCTTGCTGCTCCGGTCCGGTTTTACCGTAAAATTGCAGCTTTTTCCACTGCCCCTCCGAATCCTTCAGATCCGGGAAAGCTCCGCCCACGCCCAGTGGAAAAATAGTCGCTCCGATCTCTCCACTGCCCATTTGCACGATTTGAACCCAGCCCGATATGACATAATCCGTCTCCGGCTTCACCGAAATTCGTTGTACCCATTTCGCGTGATTGGGCTGGATATTATCCACTACGGCGGCCGTATTTCCCGAATGGGCCGTATCCCGTACGATCCCCAATTGACTTGCACCCTCGGTCTGCACCCATGCATCCCGGCTCCAGTGATCCGGGGAATCCGAAACCGAATCCAAGTTCTCAAACCCTGCGTTTTGCAGCAAATTCCCTTCCTCTGCATGTAAAACTCCAGCCGGAAGAAAAGTCAGCATCCACATCATTATCGCGGCCATAACCGCCTTCGTAATCTTTAACACGACCCTTGCTCACCCCGGATTTCAATGCATTTATATATTTTAAAAATATATGCACCGGGACAAAGGTTATGCCGGAATCGCGCTCAAGGTTATATCCGCAGGCCGCCGCAATACAAAAAAAACCCGCCATCCGGTTGATCCGGTTTGGCGGGCTTCCTACATTATATTAATGTTGGTTTATTAGCCTTGGCTTCCAAGGAAGACGTAGCGGAGAACGATAAGGATGGCCAGCACCCACATCATCCAATGTACTTTATATTTTCCTTTTGTACGAAGGTTCGCAATCAGTGCGAGCACGACATAGAACACGATCCCGAAGGAAATCCCGTTAGCGATATTGTAAGTGAAAGGCATCATCGTAATCGTCAAGAAAGCCGGGATCGCCACAACCATATCATTGAAGTCGATCTCACGAATCGATTGAAGCATCAGTACGCCTACAATAATCAGAGCAGCCGCGGTAGCGGAGCCAGGAATAAGCGCTGCGATTGGAGCCAGGAACAGAGCAAGCAGGAAGCAGACCCCTGTAGTTACTGCCGTCAAGCCGGTACGTCCGCCTTCGGCAACCCCTGCCGTACTTTCTACATAAGCGGTAGTAGTCGAGGTACCGAGCATAGCACCGCCTGTTACGGCAACAGCGTCAACCAGCATCGCTTTACCAACGCGTTTTTTGCCTTCTACAGGATCCTTCATGAGCCCGGCGCGAGTCGCCGTACCTACCAGCGTACCGAAGGTGTCGAACAATTCAACGAAAGTAAAGGTAACGATGGCCGAAATAATGCCCGTATGGACAATACCATTCCAGTCGAACTTCATAAAGTTAAGCTCGGAGAAATCAGGAATCCATTTAGCTTGGCTAGTCGATACCGAGTTGAAATCAACGGCACCCATCAGCATGGCAATAATCGTAGTTCCGAGAATCCCGAACAGAATAGCGCCGCGAACTTGAAGCACCATCAGAACGCCGATCAGGAGCAAGCCGATAATGGCGAGTTGCACGTCGGTGTTTTCCAGGCTGCCCAAGTGAATTACAGTTTCAAAAGAAAGAACGTCGGTAAATGTATGTGCCGGGATGTCATTGCCGGCTTCTACGCCGACCGTCATCAGGCCGCTGTTTTTCAAACCGACGATGGTAACGAATAGCCCGATCCCGACCGTAATCGCATGCTTCAGTGAATCCGGAATCGCGTCCAGAAGCATTTGGCGGACCTTGGTTATCGTCAACAGGATAAAGATCAAACCGGAAATGAATACGGCGGTCAAGCCCATTTCCCAAGTGAAAGGATGGTCCGTAGAAGCGGACGAAAGCACTACAGAGGCAAAATAAGCGTTCAGACCCATACCTGGTGCAAGTGCTACTGGGAAGTTAATAAAGAGACCCATGGCGATCGTGAAAATACCAGCGGCCAGAGCCGTCGCCAAGAAAACAGAATACCAGCCCATGTCGATCTGACCGAAAGCCGTCAGTGTGTTTGGGTTGACTGTAAGGATGTAAGCCATGGCCATAAACGTGGTGAGACCGGCCATAATCTCCGTACGAACCGTTGTACCATTCTGTTTTAACTTAAAAAAACGATCCATGATTCTAATACTCCTCCTTATTAGTTCGCGTTCAAAAAGTCGACTTTTCAGCGCCGAGAAGGTTGGATGAAGTCGCGAGTGAGTAGCGGAGCGTAGGCAAAACCTACGTGAGCAACGGAGCGATCGACTGAATTCAAGATTCGATGCCGAATTTACTTCCAGAGCTACTTCGCGATCAAAAGATGACTTTTTGAACAACATTACTTATGAGTCGGAAACGACAAAAATCCCGAGGTTAGATCATCCCCGGGTACCGTACAGCCAGAAGAAGCGCGAAGTAAAAACTCACGGACAGGTTCACTGATTCTGGAACTCTAAATCCGTCACCCTCAATATCGAAGGGTTTCGCTTCTTCTTTTCGTAGCCAGATCATTTACGGTGACCTCGTAGAGACTTCCGGGCCGATTCCCGGAATTATACGAAAAGCATAAAGTTGTAATTTGTCGAATCTTTCCGAAAGTCTTGGACTCAAGACCTATTACATGACTTATTCTAGGCTCGAACAGGCAGATTGTCAACTAAAAAAGCGAATATTATTTTATGTATTTGCTGGTATTGTTCGCATTTAGCGCATTTTTGAAATATATTGTTTAAATTCATGTTTAGTGTATTTGTTTTTCGCTGACAGGATTCGACAATTCAGATAGAAAACGGCTCGTTTTGGTGGAAGGCGCATAAAAGGCTGTCCCATAAGTCTGTATGTTGACTTATGGGACAGCCCCTTTTGTATTGCTGGCTATTGCGCAAAGTAAGCAAGAAGCTTGGCGACTTCAGCGCGAGTGATGCTATTCTTAGGTTTAATGGACCCATCCTCATAGCCGCTTACCACGCCTGCTTTCACTAGCGCGTTCACCGCTTCTTTTGCCCAAGAAGATACGGCTGCATCATCTATGAAGGCTTGTTGATTACCTGAAGCATTCAATTTATCTTTTGCCATTTTATAGATGATCACAAAGACTTCTTCTCTAGTAATTTTTTGATTCGGCTTGAAGGTTCCGTCTTGATATCCCCCAACGATTCCCGCCTCTTTAACTGCACCGACACAGCCCGCATACCACGCATCGGATTTAACATCCTTAAATGCGCTTCCTCCTGCCGTGGACTCCAGCTGCAGCAGTCTGCAAACCAAGGTAACAAATTCTGCTCTATTAATCTCTTGATTTGGCTTGAAGCTTCCGTCAGGATATCCGCTGATAATATTCTTACTTGCCAATTTCTCAATTTCTTTGCTGGCCCAATGATTAGTTAGATCAGTGAACTTAGGAAGAGCCGGGGGTTGTGGTGAAGTCTCAAGGGCTTTTGGTTCTTCCGTTGGTTTTTGTTCTTCATTAGGTACTGCAGGCTTAACCGCCCCTGAATTGCCGGAGCCGCCAGTGCTTCCTCCGCCGGAGCTGCCACCGCTACCCGGATTGCTGCCGCCGGAGCCGCCGCCGTTCCCCGGATTGCTGCCACCGGATGGATTCTGAACGGTTACTGCGCTTTCTGCGCTGAAGCCGCCATCCTCTGTTGTCACTCTTATCGTTGCCGTTCCAGCCTTAATTCCTTTAACATTACCTTCTTGGTCCACCGTTGCTATTCCTTCATCACTGCTGGACCATGTCACCTTCTTATTTGTTGCATTTGCCGGAGTGACGGCAGCCTTTAATTGTGTTGATTTGTTAACCTCCAGGGTGAGCGTCTCTTTATCCAAGGTTACGCCTGTTACTTTAATGATTTCCGGCTGCGGCACCTCTCCTCCTTCAACCGTTACAACAGTCTCTGCTGCGAATCCTCCGGCATACGCCTTAACGATGGCGTAACCCGGCTCTTCAGCCTTGATCCGCACGCTGGTTGTACCTTCAATGACATCGTACACCGACTCGGTAACGGTCACGGCACTTCCTTCAACGATAAATGTTACATTTTTATCTGACGCTGTGTCCGGATTGACAGTCGCTGTCAACGTATCCGAATCGCCTGTTTCCAGCGCAATTTCGCCTTTATTCAATGAGACTCCCTCAATAGGAACGAAAGAGTCGTCTCCGTTGTACGCTTGTAATTCAATATATTGCAGTTCTGCCGCTCCGGTAGCCGCAGGATCATACGCAATTCTTATTGTGTTCTCACCTGCATTTAATGTGATATCCGGGGTGAACGGGGACAGCTTCCATCCAGTTGGAGCGGATGGATACTTGTACTGAATCGTATTGCTTGTATCTCCGTTAATCGTATATTGATGAGGCACCTCCCCCCAATGGACTACATTATAGACAGACATCTTGTATTTTCCCGCAGTTGGAACATTCACGGTAAACGTAACCGCGCCATCCTGATTCCCATCCGTTCCCTTATCGAAAAATCCGATAACATCACCGTAGACTACTTTGGCCGGTCCCTCAAATTGAGGATGGCTGTTTTTGATGATAAATTTTATAGGTGCAGATACATTCGAAACGCTTACATAAATTTGAGCGGTTACGTTATGTCCCATTGCTCCCTTAAAACTGACAATAACCGAAGTGGTGCCGCTGCCTTTCGCTGTAATTTTACCATTCGACACCTCCGCTACATCCGGATTCGAATTGCTATAATCCGCTAGAGCCGTTACGTCCTCGGTATGTCCATCTTCATATTCAGCGATAACCTTGAAGGATTCAGTGCTGCCAAGATCGAGCACAGGCTTATTGTTGTCCACAATGAGCTTCTTCACCGTAAGCTCTGCCTTCAAGTTTTTGACTTCAACGTAGATTCCATATGTTTTTCCTTCATAGCTAATATTAATATTTGTAGATCCGTAGTTTACTCCAGTAACAACACCGCCGCTTATATTCACAATCCCTTCCTGTTCCGGGACCGCCGAAGCCTTGGCTGTTACATCTTCACTGGTTCCGTCAGCGTATATCGCTTTGACTGTGATGTTCGCTGTATTGCTGCCGGAAGCGATGTCAATTTTTTGTTTATCGATCGATGCGTTAATCGCTACAAGGTCATTTCGATCACTCTTTTCTTGGAACTGCCAGTAATCGAGGTTAAATAGACGACCTGTTCCCTCACCTCTAAATACCATATACAGATTATGGACACCTTCAGCTCCGGAAATGGATGTAGTCAGTGTTTTCCATTGATCCCATCCGCCCGTAGAAGGTACTGGTAGCGTTCCGATCAGTTCACCGTCGGCTTGATCCAGCCGCAATTCAATGGTCCCTCCCTTGGAACCGCTTGCAACATTGACGGTAAATGTGCCGGCGCCTTTTTCCCCAAAGTCTACATCCGCTGCCGCGATCCAATCCCCATCGTTTATATCGGTAACCTGTAGATTGATGCTCTCGACCATGGCTCCCGGCTGTGTGGTCGGCTCAGTAGATATTCCACCATTCCAAGCTATCGTTTCGGCCTCAACCCTGCTGTAAGGATTTAAAGCTTCTAATTGGCCAACACCTTTATTCTCCATTTGAAGCGGGGTGATTCGTCCGGTGTCTGGATCAATTTCAAGCTCTGTAATGCTCGGAGAACGGTAATCCCGATGCCCGTTTTGTCCGTTGATTAATCTTTGTGCGATGTTTACTTGGCGAGTATGGTAGGTAATATACCATTTGTCTTTAAACTGAAATATCGCATGGTGGTTGTTGCCCGCATCCCCGTTTCCGAACACATGCGGCCCAGGAAGAATAGGTCCGATATATTCGAAAGGTCCCATCGGGCTGTCGCTAACCATGTAAGCGATCGTCCCTGTCGGCGGATAGCCCGGTCCATCATTGCCGCTGAAGTTCGAACAATAGGAGTAGTAATATTTACCGTTAATCTTATGGATACCGGAATCTTCAAAAATTCTCGGCGCATCAATTTCCTGCGGCGTTCCTACAATACTGATCATATCATCGTCCAACTGCACGACACGGGACGATTTCGGATTATTGGCGTCCAATCCGGTGATTCCGCCGCCAAAATACAGATAAGCCTTACCATCATCATCCACCAGGACGGCCGGGTCAAAAAGCCAAGGCACGCCGGTTGTCGTGACATTCGGAACACTTCTGTCGATGAGAGGCTTGCCGAGAGGATCATGGAAAGGACCGATCGGGGAATCCCCTACCAGCACACCGATCCCGGATGCATTGTCCGCGAAATACAAGAAGAACTTGTCCTTGCCGTCGATATTTTTCCAGGCAATGGCCGGCGCCCAAGCATTGTTCGCCCATGCCGTTCCTCCAACCTGCTTCCCAACAGGTACCCTGCCGTGATCGGTCCAGTTCACCATATCGGATGATGAAATAATCGTGATGCTGCGGGCGTTGGCGTAACTGTTATTCGTATCCGGAGTCAGCTCCCACTGAGCCTGATCATCCGTTAAATAGAGATAGAGTCTGCCGTTGTATTCCATTGCATATGGATCCGCACCATATTTGTGCGTAATCAACGGATTGCTTTGGCCTGGAAGTTTTCCGGCTGCCGGGGTTAGCTTATCGGCCGCTTGTACTTCCTGATTACCGGCAACCAGACCGGATGTCGCTGCAAGAGTGAAAATCAGCAGCATAGTCAGCCACTTTTTAGATCTTTTCATACCTTTACGCCTCCCTTTTCCATTTAGTTGTCCAACTGCTACTAATTTTCGAAAATTGTTAATAGCAGCAAGATTTAGAGATATCTTATTGTTATAACAATTCAATGTAAATAGGTTTTATTGTGTTTAAAGTTGACTTTTTTAGGTTGAAAATTTATTTAACAGACTCTCGAAGCTCCCTCCCCAAAATTTCTTGGTTCAGCTTAAATCCTCAATCAGTTCTTTGATTCTGGTCATAAAAAAAACTCCCTTCTATCTGCTAGACAACGCAGATAAAAGAGAGTAATTTTTGAACTCTATTGTTGCAAGTGTACGCGGAATTTCAATTCCACCAACGCTGTGAATTCTTGTATATCAAGGCTTCCCAGCGATCGACGGCATTAAATTTCCCCGTCCTATTCCCACTCGATCGTAGCCGGCGGTTTGGAAGTCACATCGTACACGACGCGATTTACGTTATCCACTTCGTTGACGATACGTACGGAGATCTTCTCCAGCACGTCCCAAGGGATACGCGCCCAGTCGGCGGTCATGCCGTCGATGGAAGTCACCGCGCGGATGCCGACGGTGTAGGAGTAAGTACGGGCATCGCCCATAACGCCTACGCTCTTCATGTTCGGCAGCGCCGTGAAGTATTGCCAGATCTCGCGGTCCAGACCCGCTTTGGCAATTTCTTCGCGGAGAATGTAGTCGGAATCACGAACGATCTGCAATTTGTCCTCAGTAACCTCGCCAAGCACACGGATCGCCAGACCCGGTCCAGGGAACGGCTGTCTCCAGACGATCTCGCTAGGGAGACCAAGTTCCTCACCGACTTTGCGAACCTCATCCTTGAACAACGTATTAAGCGGCTCGATCAGCGAGAACTTCATATCCTCAGGCAAACCGCCTACATTGTGGTGGGACTTGATCGTTTGAGCCGTAGCTGTACCGCTCTCTACGATATCCGTATAGAGTGTGCCTTGAGCCAAGAACTTGAAGTCGTCGAACTTCGCCGACTCTTCATCGAAGACATAAATAAATTCATTGCCGATAATTTTCCGTTTTTGCTCCGGATCATCGACGCCTGCCAGTTTGGACAGGAACCGTTCGCGGGCATCGATCTTGACGACCTTCATATCAAACTTGCCGACAAACGTCTCCATTACGCTCTCGGCCTCACCTTTACGAAGGAGCCCGTGATCGATAAACATGCAAGTAAGCTGATCGCCGATCGCTTTATGGATCAGCATTGCTACAACAGAGGAGTCCACGCCGCCGCTAAGTGCGCAGAGAACCTTTTGGTCCCCCACTTGCTCGCGGATTTCGCGAACCTGATCTTCAATGAACGTCTCCATGCTCCAGTTGCCTTCGCAACCGCAGATCTCGTAAATGAAGTTCTTGATCATTTCATTGCCATGAATGGAGTGACGCACTTCCGGGTGGAATTGAACTCCGTACATTTTGCTCGCTGTATTGGCAAATCCGGCGATCGGTGCGTGCTCGGTAGAAGCGTCCACAACGAAGCCTTCAGGCAGTTCGACCACATGGTCGCCATGGCTCATCCAAACGGTCTGTTTTGCGTCCAAGCCCTTCGTAAGCGCGGAATGTTCAGCGAAATCAACGTCCGCTTTCCCATACTCGCGTTTTGCGGCGCGTTCCACTTTACCTCCAAGCTGCTGGGCCATCAATTGCATGCCGTAGCAAATACCGAAGATCGGAATGCCAATATCGTAAATGGCTTTATCGATATGCGGCGCATCTTCAGCGTATACACTGGATGGTCCGCCAGAGAATACGATCCCTTTCGGCGAAAGTTCACGAATCCGTTCTACCGGCGTATTAAACGGCAGCAATTCGCTATACACGCCCAAATCGCGAATCCGTCTGGCAATCAGTTGATTGTATTGTCCTCCGAAATCAAGAACGACAATCATTTCATTTGGCTTATTCATTTCCGAGCCTCCCTTAATTCATGAACCTAATTATACGAAACGACAAAAGAGCTCGTCAAGGAAGACCCGGCGGTAATTCAGCGTCCCCGGTAAGCCAAATTCCGGCAAAGCTTCAGAAAGTCTCTGCTCTTGGTCCGATCCATTCCGGCTGCCCCGTAATATAGGTTCTCCCAAATCATCACAAAGCTTTCCAAATTCACACTCTGTTCGCCAACTTTGGCATGAATCGAACTTAGGTATTCTCTTGCGGTCATCCCCGAGGTCTTCGGTCCGTAAGCAAGGTGGATTTCCTTCCAAACGCGGTCAGCCGCCCGCAGCAATTCGCTTCTTTCCGGAAACCTCCGGCGCCGTTTCAACATAAAGAGCCACATGAGATAAGAACCTTCACGAAGCCAGGTCCTTCGGTAAATTATAGCCGTATACAGCACAAAGCCTATCCCCAGCGCTACGCTTGACCAAAGTAACAAAGACTCTTGAAGCATGTTCCAGCCTGTGGTAATAAACTTAGTCAAACCATCCGACAATACACCCGTCGTCAAAAGCAGCTTCTGCCACCATCCATCTTTCTCCAGGCTATCTTTTACTCCAGCCGGTTCTTCCTGACCTGCGGCAAATACCGACTCGTAACCCGGCGTTGGGTCAAATGGAATCCACCCTTCCCCCGGGAAATAAACTTCCACCCAGGCATGAGCATCGGCATAACTGACATTAATGCGGTTGTCGTCTTCAGAGACAGGGGTTCCGGGAGCAAAGCCTTTGACCCACCGGGCTGGAATGCCCCCGCTTCGGAGAAGCACGGTCATCGCGGTGGAGTAGTGATCGCAGTAGCCTTGTTTTTGCCCGAACAGAAAATAATCGACGAAATCATTCCCATCCGGCGGTGCCTCCGTATCCAGGCTATAAATATAATGCTTCTCCAAATAATTCATTACAGCCACTACCGCATCATACCTGCTGGCATGGCCTTCCGTCAGAGCAGTCCCCAGCCGCTCTACCCGTTCCGGTAATTGATCCGGAAGCTGAAGCTCCCTGGCGGTAATCTCCATGGGGTCATCGCCTTGGGCCAGGCGAAGCCGACTCGCAGAGACTGCCGGCACTTGAGCCGTCAGCTCATATCCATAGAGCTCCTGCTCCGGATAAGCCGGTTCAAAATAGTTAGCTCCCGTTCCATCATCATACCGGGAACTGACAGCCGCAGACTCTGCCTTTAGATTCTCGGCGAAAACCTGATCGATACTCACGGTACTGCCGCCGCTAAAGAACGGGACCTTACCGGTGACCGGCTGCTTAAACATAACCGATTGTTTAATAATGGCGGAACCGCTATCGGGAGATGTCTCCCAAGATTCGGCGGTTTCTTCGGTGGCTTCTTCGGCGGCAGTTCCGGCAATACCCGCGATACCTTCACCTTCGATAGTTACTCCATCAGCTGCATTCGCATCCTCCGTTGTATTCGACCAGGCCACCAGGTGTGAGGCTGCAGGAGATGAAGCCCAGCCCCGACCGGTATAAACGCTCTTGCTCTCCCCGCGCCAATACGTATTTTGCGGCGATACCGCAGTGAAATACGTCTCATGGCGGAGACGCAGCGGGGCCCCAAGCCGGGAATCGTCCTTGCTGTACCCGGACACAGCATAGCTGGTTTGCGGCCGGTCCGATAATTCAGAGCCGCTCCACCCTTCAAGAGCCTGTACAATTTGATTCCATGGAATGTTCCGTACCGGCTGAATCGGAAGGAGCGAGCTCAATAACAAAGCGCCCAGCACGCAAAACGCCGCCACGACGCTGCCGAAGGGAATTCCGCCAGGCTTGCCGCCAATATGCAATTGATTGCGGAACAATAAGGCCTGTAGAATAAGCCCCCACCCTGCGGAACGGATAAGTCCCGAGTACACGGGCACGTTTCCCGCAAATTCGATAGCAATCAAATACAGTAACGTTGCCAGAAAAAAGAGCATTATACTATGCTTGCCGAGCGCCAGCATCTGTACGGAGACGACAAGCAGCGTCCAGCCGATCAGCAGCAGGAGCGCTCTGGATTCCTCGCTGATTCCGTACAATCTGCCGGACTGAACAATCTCCGTAACATCGGCGACGATCAGTCCGGCATAGTCCACAAACCAGGACATCCCGGTCTCTTGCCCGTACAAATACAGCAGAGCGCCTGCCACAAGAACTACAGGGATCGGCGCATACAAATAAGTCGGCAGCCGTAAGCAGCCGGCAGCTAGCAGAATGCCGGTGACGCCCAGGAACAATGCGATGAGCCGGTACGGCTCACCGCCCAAAAAAGAGTGCAACGGATACAACCATTCCCCAAACATGCCAAACAAAAGCACAGACAGGAATAAACGCTGTCCGGTTTCTCTTAAGGACCGTCTACGGCTTGACGCGAGGGGGCGTACCGAAGAACCGTCATATATCCCGGCGGCAGGACCGCCAACGCCGGTTTGCGCTCTAAGCGATGCCATGCTTGGCCCCTCCTTTCGGCGCCACTGATACTCCGCCGATATAACGCGTCAGGTCTATAAGGACCAAGCCTTTTTCCAGCAAAGCTTGGGCCAGGCGGACTGATTCGGCATTCCCCTTCGTTCCGCATGCGTACCAGATTTCCAAGGCAGCCCCTCGCTCTGCCAGCTGTAACGCCGCTTCGCCCAGTTCCGGAGTCAAATGGCCCGTAATAAAAGTCAGGCTTTGCCTATGCAAAGAAGCATGCGTCCTCCGCAGAAGCTCGGAGCCCGATAAGCCGGGGTCCAGCGTGGTACCTGCCAGAAGGTCGAGGCCCTCTTTGAGACCGCGGCTGCCCGAGAAAGTCGGAGCCGCCTTGATGGCAAGCTCGCTCATGCCCCCATGGCGGAAGCAGACTTCGCCGGTACGCCCGAGCTCCCGGCTTAACCAAGACGCGGCCGCTGAAACGGCAATTTCAAACCCACCGGTAGGGTTTCCTCTCAGCACCGCCCCGCTCCCATTCCCGCTACCTTTTCCTGCCCGATTTCCGCCAAGGCTCCCCGAATAAGAGCTCATCGCATTATCCAGCAGCAAACAGCGGGATTTGGATTCAGCCGGCTCGGGAATGCGCGTAAGCAAGAGGCCTTTCTTGGCTGAACTCTTCCAATGAATCCGGCGGAGCGGGTCCCCCGGCTCATAAGCCCGAAGCCGGCCCGCAGCGAAATCGGCCTCCGACTCGGCATTTCGCACTGACCCTTGCTCGTCCCCATCAGGGTCGGCAGCGCTGGTCCCTACAAGTTCAACGGGCAGCGGCGCAGGGTGAATGACGAGAACATCATTCGCTTCTGCGCGCAAGGAACGCTTGAACCATCCGAAGGAATCTCCCCAAGTGATCCGCACGGACTGCCCCGCATATACCCCTCGGCTCGTTTCTCTCATTAAATAAGTGCCTGTAAACTTCCGTTTCCAACCGCCGAAGGCAAGCTTCCCGCCTTGCGGCTCTTGATCATTGCCTGGCTCCGTCTCCCGCGAAGCCGACCATTCATCCTCCGCCTGCATCCACAAAGGCATAAAACCGCCGGAGAGCGTAATGGTCAACGTAACTTCAACTTCCTCTCCCGCTCGGGGATTCAGGGGATGCCAGGTCCGTTCTACTTTGGCTTGCTTAGGTCCAAACCATTGAACCGCCGCTCCTTGAATAATTACGATGACTAACAGCAGCAGCAGAAAAAGAAGCGATTGGCCGCCCTTCCATCCATAGAGGGCTCCCAGCGAGCCGACGGATATTATTGAAATCAACCACGTCCAAAATCCGTTCTTCATCGGGATCCCCCCGCCGCGGGGACATGGCTGAACAAAGGCACCTCCGCCCGGTTAAGCAGGTCTGCCACGGCCTGTTCCGCGTGAACGCCCGACAGGACTGCCTCCGACTTCAAGACAATCCGATGGGCAAGCACGGACTCGGCAACGGCTTTCACATCATCCGGGATTACATAAGTTCTGCCTTTATAATAAGCCATCGCTTGGGCCGCTCCCATCCAGGCCAGCGTACCGCGCGGACTGATTCCAAGCGACAGCTGGCGGTGGCGCCGGGAGGCATCCGCGACGGAAACCAAGTATTTTTTGATCCGGTCGTCCACCAGAACGCTTCTTACCTGTAGCTGCATATACCTCATTTCCTCGGGTACAAGAACCGGTTTGATCTCCACGGCAGCTTCCTGCCCACGGCTCAGCATCTCGATTTCCTGTTCCGGCATCGGATACCCCAGGGTCAGCCGCATCAAAAAGCGGTCAAGCTGAGCCTCGGGGAGCCTGTATGTCCCCTCGTATTCAAGGGGATTCTGCGTGGCCAGCAGCAGGAAAGGCTGAGGCAGCGCTCTCGTAATTCCGTCAACGGTCACTCTGCGTTCCTCCATCGCTTCCAGCAAAGCTGACTGGGTCCGAGGAGCCGCGCGGTTGATCTCGTCCGCCAATACGAAATTGGCATGCACCGGACCCGGACGAAATTCAAATTGCCCGGTCTGCGGCTGATATACTGTAACCCCCGTTACATCCGTAGGTAAAAGGTCTGAAGTAAATTGAATCCGCCCGAACGAACCGCCCATACAAGCGGCGAGCGTCCGAACCAGCAGCGTTTTGCCGACACCTGGCACATCTTCGAGCAAAATGTGGCCGCCGGACAGCATCGATACGACGGCAAGTTCAATTTCCGTCCGCTTTCCGACAATAACGCGTTCCACACGTCCCACCAGTCTCTCCAGAATCTCGCGAGCCTGTTCGTGAATCATCTTTAATCCCTCCCATAAGAAAACAACAAATCTATCAACCAGTTTCCCCAAAAACTAGTCGTCATAGACATGGGAGAGAGAAAACCAAGAACAACCTGCTCCTTACATTGCTTTGACTCTCCGTTCCTCCCTTCCGGCCTCAAACGAAACGATAGGATGCCCGGTCGCTTCCAGAAGCGGCCTCAGAGAGATCCATAGCGAATTGTTCTTCCGGGAGAACTGCACCGGAGTGAGCGGAGACGATACCTCTACCCCTTTAGATACAAGAGTTTCCTTCAGCGGTTCTATGATAACCGTGGCATCGCCCCATACGATGACCGCGGATTGACTTTGTCCATCCCAGCTAACCTTGGCGCCCAGCCGTTCCATCGTCGAACGAAGCGGAACCATGTACTGGCCGTCTGTAAGCTCATATTCTCCGGCAGCCAGCTTCGTCGCTACCCCTCCGGCCTCCACATACAGCGGCTCTCCCGGACCAAACAAGGCGGCGTTAGGCTCGATATGACTCTCAATCCAGGCCTTGGACGGGGCAGGCTTCGTTTTGATCTTGGAGGCGGCAGCCAGGCTGAATTGAACCGGCTTTTGATCCGGAGAAAGCGAGCGAAAGGTATATCCGTGTTTTTTGTAAAATTTAATGATTTCAGGTAATGCCTTAACAGACTCCTCATGTCCGGTTCCGTCATGCAACAGCACGATCATTTCGTCCTTCAACTTTTCGGAAGTCGCATTCTTGACGATTTCTGCGGCGGGAACACCCCTCCGTTTGGAATCTCCGCTATCCACATCCCAATCGAACACCTTATAACCGCCCTGCTCCAGCAGCTTGAAATAGGTCTCGTCAAAATGTCCGTACGTGCCGCCCGGAGCCCGGACCATAGCCGGACGTACCCCGGTGATTTCACGTACAACTTCCTCGGTCCGCTTGATCTGATCCCAGAAACGTGGAAAGCTGCTATATAAATCGTCATATTCATGATTATACGTATGATTTCCGATGGCATGCCCCGCTTCCTTCATACGTTGAATCAGCTCAGGGGATTGCTTCGCGTGCTCGCCCAAAACGAAGAACGTGGCGGTGACTTCCTCTTCTTTCAATATAGAGAGCACTTGGCCCGTCAATTTGCTTGGTCCGTCGTCAAAAGTAAGGTATACGATCTTTTCAGCCTGAGTAGATGTCGCCCGGGCGGTTGCGGAAGCGGAAACTGCAGACAAGAGCGGTACAGTAACTACCGCTTCCTGCTTAGACTGCACAGCAAGCTCTTGGAGCGGAACAACGGATGCTCCTCCGCCCTCATTTGGATCAGCCCGAACCGCATCCTCCGTACCCGAAGCTGACGCGGGCGCAAGCAAGGGCTGCGCCGATGCCGCAGGCAAAGCGGCTTCGCGCTCTCCGTATAGGAAGGCCGCGGCTATAATTATTAAAATTGCGATAGCTGCCATGCAAAACCTTTTCAAACCGAACATCCACATTTTTCTCATTTATTTCTACCTCCGCCGTTTATATCAATCATTTCTTTGGCTTTCTGGTAGATTGTATGAAGGTAGAGAAGAAAATAGACTTCCTATTCTTTAATCAAAAATTGAGAGATATAGCCACGGCGATTTCCACAAAAAAATAAGGATCGCCCATCGCAAGTCTCTCAGACTGGCGATAAGCAACCCTCTTCTTTAATCCATCGATCGGACGGCCTCCAAGACCTGGTCCGCATGTCCTTTCACCCGAACTCCGCGCCACTCCTTAACGAGTGTGCCGTTCTCATCGATTAAAAAGGTCGAACGCACGATCCCTTCGTATTCCCGGCCGTACAATTTTTTGAGCTGCCAGACGCCGAACATGCGGCAGACCTCATGGTCCTCATCCGACAACAGCGGAAACGGCAAGTTCTGCTTCTCCTTGAACCTGTCGTGGGATTTGACCGGATCGCCGCTGATGCCGAGCACGACTGCCCCCTCCTTCTCCAACTGGCCGCTCCGGTCACGAAAATCGCAGGCTTCCTGCGTGCAGGCCGGGGTCATATTTTTCGGATAAAAATAAATCACGACCTTACGGCCCCGGAAATCGCTAAGTGCCATCTCACCCCCGCCGCTGGCCGGTAGACGAAAGTCAGGAACGGGTTGTCCCATTTGAATCTGTACCTCAGTCATATAATTTCTCTCCTTCTCTCCTTAACCCATCAACAACTTTTGTCAATATATGATAAATTGATTGTAATTATAAAAGAAATTATAATGTAATGATATGAAGACATCCATTTTCGAAGCGAATTCATTCGTTTTTCTCTGAAAGGACGAACAAAATGACAAAACGCACTAAAAGAGCGATCATCTGGTCCGCAGTCGGAGTACTGGTCGTCGTAGCCGCTCTCGTGGCTTACTATTTCATCGCCATTTACAATCAGGTTGACGACTTCCAGAAAACCGGCGAGGATTCACCTTTCTATAATGTTAAACCTACCGAAACCAAGGTACCGGAACCTCCGAAATGGGAAGGAACCGAGCGCGTCAACATCCTGTTGATGGGCGTCGATGCCCGCGGCTTGAAAAAGGGCGAGATTCCCCGTTCCGATACGATGCTTGTAGCCTCGCTTGATCCGGTCGCCAAAAAGGTGAATTTATTCTCCATTATGCGCGATACTTACACGAAAATTCCGGATCATGGATCGGACCGAATTAACAGCGCGATAACGCATGGCCCGAATACGGCGATGAAGGCGGTATCCGATCTGCTGGGCATTCCAATCCAATATTATGTATATACCGACTTCCAGGGATTCATCGAACTGGTGGATGCTGTTGGGGGTGTTGATTTTTACGTCGAAAAAGATATGCACTATACCAGCAAAGCGGATAATCATGAATACGATATCGATCTGAAGAAGGGCCAGCAGCACCTGGACGGGAGTACAGCCCTGCAGTATGTGCGTTTCCGGCATGACGCCTTGTCCGACTTTACGCGGACAGAGCGGCAGCGGAATTTCCTGAAGGCCGTCGCCGATAAAATGAAGTCGACCACCTCCATCATGAAGCTTCCGTCGATTCTGGATAAAGTCAATCCTTACATCGACACCAACCTGTCCGTTGAAGATATGTGGAAGTTGGCCACGGTAGGCTACTCCAGCGAAATGGGCTCCAGCGAACAGATTCCGCCTATGGATCTGCTCGTGGAGAAAAAGGTCGGAGGCTCGGATGTGTTAGGCGTACGAAGCGAGGATCAGCTCAAAGACTTCGTACAGGAAGTATTCAATGGAACCGGAACTACTGACAGCGAAGCGGACACCTCCACCGACGGAAACGGAAACGCCACTCCTTCGGATTCGGGAAACAGCGAGAGTGGGCAGACTACTTCCACCGGACCTTAAGTTCCGGCTTGGAAGCTGAACCTATTCTGAAAGAGGTTATTAAAAAAGTCATCCTTCCACGACGAAGCAGATCATGAAGCGGATTCGACGTCGAATCTTGAATTCAGCCGGGCCTTCCGTTGCTCACGTACCTCATGTACGTTCCGCTACTCAGTCCCTAGCTTCATCCAACCTTCTTGGTCCTGAAAACCTGACTTTTTGAATTCGCACTGAAAGGAAGTTTTACTTTATGAACCGAAAGCAATCAGAGCTTCTGTACGAAGAAGCATTGAAACACATTGTCGGCGGCGTCAACAGCCCCTCCCGCTCATTCAAGGCGGTCGGGGGCGGGGCGCCCGTCTTTATGAAAAAGGCACAAGGCGCACACTTCTGGGACGTTGACGGGAACCGTTACGTCGATTATCTCGCCGCCTACGGGCCGATCATTACGGGGCATGCCCATCCTCATGTCACCAAAGCGATCCAGGAAGCGGCCGCCAACGGTACGCTGTACGGCACGCCGACCGAGCTGGAGATCAAGCTGGCTTCCATGCTGAAAGAAGCGATCCCGTCGATGGACAAGGTCCGCTTCGTCAACTCCGGTACGGAAGCGGTCATGACGACGATCCGGGTGGCCCGCGCCTATACGAAGCGCAACAAAATCATTAAATTTGCCGGATGCTATCACGGCCACTCCGACTTGGTGCTGGTAGCCGCAGGTTCCGGGCCGTCCACGCTCGGCATTCCGGATAGCGCAGGCATTCCGACAAGCATTGCCCAAGAGGTAATTACGGTACCGTTCAACGATGCGGATGCGCTGGGAGATGCTCTTGAGCAATGGGGCGACGATGTAGCCGCCGTCATGGTCGAGCCCATCGTCGGCAACTTCGGTATGGTCATGCCTGAGCCGGGCTTCCTTGAGGAAGTTTGCCGCCTGACACGGTATTACGGCGCTCTCGTCATTTACGACGAGGTCATTACCGCCTTCCGTTTCCATTACGGATCAACACAGACCTATGCTGGTCTTGCCAATCATGATCTGATTAGGCCGGATCTGACCGCGCTCGGCAAAATTATCGGCGGCGGGCTGCCGATCGGGGCTTATGGCGGCAGCAAGGAAGTCATGGAGCAGGTCGCTCCGCTCGGTCCGGCCTATCAAGCCGGGACTATGGCGGGCAATCCCGCATCCATCTCCGCCGGCATTGCCTGCCTGGAGGTGCTTCAGGGAGCGGGCGTCTACGAGGAAATGGAGCGCCTGACTATCAAGCTGACGGACGGCCTCGCCGATTCCGCCCGCCGCCATGGCGTGCCGCTCACGATCAACCGGATCCGCGGCTCCTTCTCCACCCATTTCTGCGACCATCCGGTCACGAATTACGACGAGGCGCAGGATACCGACGGCGAAGCCTTTGCCGCGTTCTTCCGTGCCATGCTGAACCGGGGCGTCAATCTGGCCCCATCCAAGTATGAAGCCTGGTTCCTGACGACGGCGCACACGGAAGCGGACATCGACTTCACGCTGGAAGCGGCGGAGGCGTCCTTTAAAGAGATCAGTTCAAAATAAGCGCACTTAAAAAGGCTGCCCGACGTAGCAAAACTACGCAGGCAGCCTTTTATTATGGAATTACTTATTGAGCTTGGATTTTATCAAAGAAGTTCTCTTGTACATACTGCGCCGCTACATCCAGCTGTTTCTTGGAATCCGTACCTTTCTTGGAGAAGGACTCCTGTACTACATTGGACATCGTCGCATAGAAGTCCTGTGTTCCGAATTGAGCTTCAGGTTTGCCCTCGAGCAAGCCGAAGAGGTTTGGATCGTATTTGAATACATTGTCGTACTTATCATAAATCGACTGGATCTTCGTTGCATACTCCGAATCTTCGCTAAAGTATTCGAGCGGAGTCGGGATATAATATTTGCCTTCCGCCTTACGCGCTTGAATTGTGTCTTCGACGGATTTCAGCGCATCATCGGTAAAGTAGTCGAACGTGATATAACGGAAAGCCATTTCCTGTTCATCTTTTGTTGCGTTCGGATTGATTACAAGGTAGTTACCGCCCAAAATCCCGTAATGCTTGCCGCCTTTTTCCGCAGCCGGCATCGGATAAACGATAACATCTTCAGGCTTCATGCCGCCTTCATTCAATGCGGCTTGAACTACGTCGAACGCTCCGGCGATCACCATAGCCGTCCGGCCTTGTTGGAACGAGCTAATAGCGTCGCCCCAGCCCAGCGCCCAGTCTTGCGGAATCGCATTGGCTTCCCATCTCAGCTTCTTATAGAAATCAAGCGCCTTGACGCCCGCTTCGGAATTGAACACGGCCGTTACTTTGCCGTCCGTATTGGTTTCGATATCCCCGCCAGCTTCAAACAGGAAATTCGTCCAGTTCCAGCCCGCTTCATTTCCTTTACCCATTGGAGCAATTCCGGAAATACCCTTTTTCGGATCTGCCGCCCCTTTAGCTACGTTATACATATCGTCCCAAGTCCAGTCGAGGGCCGGGATTTCGAGGTTCTTCGCTTCCAGGAGCTTCTTGTTCACAACGGTGGACGTAACATAACCATTTTGGGTAATACCGTATACTTTGCCGTCTACGATGAACTGATTTTGGAGAACCGGATTAATGTCATCCTTGTACTCCCAGCCGTTCCACAGTTCCGTAATATCCGCTACCCAACCGCGCTCCACGAGCAATTGCGCTTCGGTCGCCCAGGTGTTATAGAAAGTCGGCGCTTCATTGGACGCCATTTTCACACCGATCTCATTGACGCTGTATTGCCAGTCATCCTTTACGATCGTCACGTTTGGATACTTAGCTTGGAACCGTGCGATCTTATCGTCTTCTTGAGCGCGAAGCGTAGTCTCGTCCGGCAACGGATAGTGGATTTTAAGCGTTACTTTTCTTTGCGTAATATCGTCAGCCGGTTCTTCCGTCTGAGCCGCGTTGCCTCCGTTCGAGTTACTCGGAGCTGCCCCTCCGTTATTGGTCTGACTTTCCGTGTTCTTGTTGCCTCCGCCTCCGCCGCACGCTGCAAGCAGCGAACCGAACAGCATGAGGCACATCAATAATGCTGAGAACTTGCGCATTCAAACTCCCCTTTTCATAAATGTTATCGAGGCTTTAATCCTCATTTAGTTACATTTCTATCTTAGAAGAGAAAACAGTAACCGACGATGTGCATTCATATGACGATCATGCGCAGCACTACGCTAAATGTAAACGCTATCCCTTGACTGCCGTCAGGCTGACACTGCGCACAATAAACTTCTGGAAGGCCAGGAATACGAAGATCGGCGGCACCATGACCATAAACAGAATTGAAAACTTGATGCTGCTGTCCAAATTTCGGGCGTTGATCACGTATTTATAAATGGCGGTTGCCAGCGTGTACTTATCTTCCGTTTGCATGACGAGCGAAGGCCAGAACCAATCGTTCCAAGCCGTGGAGAAAATAAAGATGGATAACGTCGCGAAAATCGGAATCGACAGCGGGATGGCAATTCTTAAATAGCTGGTAAGCTCCGACGCTCCGTCGATCCGGGCCGCTTCAAAAATCTCCGGGTGAATCCCGTCAAAGAAATTTTTCATCAATAAGAAAAAGTACGCATTCGCTCCGGCCGGCAGCCAGAAGGCCCAATACGAATTAAGCAGTCCCAACTCCTTCAGGTTTACGAAGTTCGGAATCATATAGCTGGTCGCCGGAATAAACAACGTCAGCAAAATGAAGAAATATACGGCCCGGCTGTAAGGAACGCGAATTCGCGAAATACTGAACGAAGCCAGTCCGAGTACCATAATGGTCATCACGAGATTACCGAGAAAAATGAACATGGTATTTTTCAGATATACCAGCAAAGGAATGTAGTCCCAGCCCTTGGAGAAATTCTCCCAATGCCATTTGGTCGGAAAGAACTTCGGCGGGAAGGTGTTGATTTCAGGATTGCTCTTCAGACCGTTAAACATGGTCATTGCAATCGGGTACAGCATCGTAAAGGCCATGACGGCAATACATAAAACCATGAAGGCATAGAGTATCTTGTTGACGGGCTTCTGCAAGTCCGAAGGCGACAGTATACCTCTCTCCATCTTAATATTCCTCCCTGTTGAGCTTGAATTGAATGATGCCGAGAATGCCCAAGACCACAAACATAAGCACACCAAGCGCTGTACCGGCTCCGTAATCGAGCTGGGTAAATGCGTTCTTCACCGTAAATAACGCATAGGTCAGCGTAGCTTTGTTCGGACCGCCATCCAGCAAGGCCAACTGGGATTGATAGGCTTGAGATGTACCGATAATTTGCAAAATGAGCATCAGCATGATCAAGCTGCGCATAGAAGGAAGCGTAATATATTTGATCCGGCTCCAAACCCCCGCCCCGTCGATTTCAGCCGCTTCATACCAATCTCTCGGGATACTGAGCACGCCGGCCAGATAGATCAGCATCGCAGATCCGAATTGCTGCCACGTTTCCATGAAAACAATGGATATCATCGAGAAGCGTCCGTCGGAAATAAAAGACACCGGATCAGCTCCGAACCACCCCAACAGGGCATTGATCGGTCCTACCGGATCATACATCCATCTCCACATGCCATACAGAACGACCCCCGGAACGACGAAGGGCAAATAGGCCGCGATCCGGGCGAAGCCTTGAAAGAACTTCAGCTCCGAAATGGCGATGGCCGCCGCGATCGGCACCCAGAACCCCATGACGAGCGTAAGGAACATAAAATATAACGTGTTCTTTACAGAGAGCCACAGGTCCGGATTATTAAAAATCTTGACGTAGTTATCGAATCCGACAAACGTATTGCCTTTTACGAAATCGATGTTGTAAAAGCTGTAGACCATTCCTTTGATGATCGGAACCCATAAAAAAATAATAAAAATGACGATAGCCGGAACGAGAAAAAGATAGCCCCACATATACTTCTTCCAATTTGACGTCCGTTTGAGCTTTTGGGTCTCTTTCTCTGGCCCCTTTACCCTGTTGCCTGGTGAAATCACCGATTGTTCCATGAGTCTCCCTCATTCCTCTTTAGTGTCCAGCTTTCATTTTAGAAAATAGAGAGGAGTTAGAACATGTGTAATACTATGTGAAGTATAGCTGTTACTACTTCTTCAATTCGCTGGGGCTGACGCCAAAAAATTTTTTGAATATTTTGCTGAAATGTTCCGGCGATTCATAACCGACTTGCTCGGCGATCTCATAACGGCGCAGATCCGTATTGAGAATCAGGGATTTGCTCTCTTCCATTCTCAACTTGATCACATACTCCCATAGATTGTAGCCGGTGTTTTTTTTGAAAAGGTAGCTGAGATAGTTGGGGCTCACATGGTTTTTCTTGGCCACGTCATGAATGGTCAGGCCTTTCTGGTTGTAATTCGCTTCGATATATTGTTTGGCGCTCTGAACGATCCGGTTGTTCTGCGAGGTCAATTCTTCAGCGGATGGATCCTGAGCATGGTTGGTCCAGTTGAAATCGCCGTAATAAAAGACGTGATAGTCTCCCTGTTCCCCGCCCCAAAGGACCGCTTTATCACTCTGGCTGTTCAGTACGCTTAAAAACTTCACGCCTTTCAAAATCTGGCTGATCCCGACCGTGGCATCGATTCCAAGATACTTCTTCACATGGTAATGCAAGCTCCGTCCGATCATTTCAAGCTGGTTGATTTTATTCATGTCCAGCTCGGCGTACTCCGCTTCATCCCATTGCAGCAGGATCCTGATGTCCCAATCGGAGAAATAACAGGCAAGCGCGTTCCACTCCTTGTAGAGCAGTTCTTTGGCGACATTCAAAGCCGCGTAACGAAACAGCTTGGCATCTCTATCGTTATACTTGGACTCTTGTTCTGTCCCGCTCGTTTTACGATGATCCAGGCTCAATTTGATGACCGAAAAATAAGGACCGCGAACTCCCAATTCCGACTCCAGTTCCCGCTCCGCGACTTCGTCTCCCCCAGCAGAAGCAGTTGCCAGCAATGCCTTTAACCGTTCATTTTGTTCCGGGTGAAGCTCTTCCATGTGGAAAAGCTCGGTATCCTGCAACAAAAAATCATCGATTTGCGGCACCGGCTTATCCATCTTAAGCAGCGCGTTGCGGACCGAATCGAGAAATTGCTCGCTGCCCAGCGGTTTGATCAAATAGTCTCTGGCTCCGAGCCGGAGCGCCATTTGCGCGTATTGAAAAGTCTCGTGCGCGGAAATAATGATCGTTTGCACCCAGGGCTTGATCATTTTCGCTTGGTGCATCAGCTCGATGCCGTTCATCTCGCCCATCTGAATATCCGTGACGAGCAAATCGATCTCTTCCATACGGACATAGTCCAGCGCCTCATGTCCGCTATAGGCGGTGTAAATCGCTCTAATGCTTAGTCCGGACGAGGTTAATAGTCCCGCTAGCCCTTTGCAAATCAACGGTTCGTCGTCAACGACCAAAATGTTGTACATGTTAGATTCCCCCTGGCTGATTATTCTTGCGACAGAATCGTTCTCGGGAGATGTAGTGTCACCATCGTCCCGCCTCCTTGGCGCTCCGCATAGGTCAGACCGTATCCCGGTCCAAAATGCAGGAGAATACGCTGATGGATATTGCGAATGCCATATCCGAAAGCCGGATTCGGGCTTTCCTCCTCCAGCAGTTGATTGATTTTGTCATAATCGACTTGCTTATATCCGTTGTCTTCGATATGCAGATAAATATTTTCCTCGTCTCCGTAGGCTCTGATCGCGATTTCCCCGTCCTCGCCCATATGCTTCACCCCGTGGATAATCCCGTTCTCAATCAAGGGCTGAAGCGAAATCTTGGGAATGACAACCGGAAGCAAGTCCTCGGGAATGCTGATCGATACTTTGAATTGATAGTCGTACCGGTGCTGCTGAAGCTTGATATAAGCCGATGCATGCTCCAGTTCTTCCTCCAGCGTAATCAGTTCCCTTCCCCGGCTAAGGCTGATTTTCATCAGCTTGGACAACTCCTTGATCATCTCCGCCGAGGCGTTGTTCCCCTCCATGGAGCTTTTCCAGTAAATACTCTCCAACGTGTTGTACAGCAGATGGGGATTGATTTGCTGATAAAGGATTTGCAGCTGCGACTCCTTCTGCTTCAGATCCATGGTGTATTTGTAATGAATCAGATCGTTCAGACGGCGAGCCATGTCATACGTCGTGGACATCAGTACGCCAATCTCATCATTTTTGTTGTTTAGACGCGGTGTTTCCGGCACTACGTTTCCGGGTTCATACCGCCTGACGAAATAAACCAGCTTCTGAATCGGCATCATGAGCGAGCGCCAAAAATAGAGCATGAAGATCAGGCTGCCGGCAAAGAAAACGATCGAAATCAGCTGGATGACCTGCTTGATCTCATTCTGCTGCTGCAGCAAAGCTTGCACCGGCACCTTGTAAACCAGCTTTTGCTTCATAATGCGATTATAATTAATGACATAAATAAACTTGTCGGTGATAATATCCTTCACGCCGATGGCGGAATCGCCCATGTCCGCTTCGGGCGGCAATTCCAGCACTGCGCTGTGCTCCTTTGTTCTGGCGGTCAAGATCCGGTTGTCGTAATCCGTAAAATACAGCTCCCCTTCCGGCAAGGACACGGTTTGCAGGGATTCGCCGATCCGTCCATCCAGATTCGTCACGACCAGCACCCCGATCGTCCCGTTCTTGTAGATATTGTTGATCGCCCGGACGTAAGCGAGTGTCTTCTGGCTTCCCTGTCCTTTGGTAGGCAATGACAAATGTTCGAGCAGTCTGAGGTAGCCCTCCCCTTTCTTCTCCACCGCTTCATCGAACCATTCCGGTTTTTCCTCGTCCCCGAAGAAGTACACCCCCGATTTTCGAGGTCCCGGATAAAACGGCGCGAAGAAATAGGTATTCTCCGGGTCATAGACATAAAGTGAATAATACAGCGGCTCGCGCTCATCCGTTTCCTGCGAATAATTGTTTAACAGGCCCTCCAGCTTTTCGTACTTTTTCACCCTTTCCAGCACCGTTTCTTCGCTGGAAACTGAATTCAATTGCTGTACCTGCGAATTCTGGAACACGGTGGACGTGACCTTGTTTACCGCTTCGATGTCACGGTTGATAAGCCGGAAATTTTGTTTGCTGAGCTCGATATAGGCATTCGTGACATGCCGTTTCAATATTTGCCCGGCCCGGTAATTGCCATAGGAATTCAACACGAACAGCGGGATGATGATCACGAGAAATAGCAGTAATAACTGCTGCTTCACGTTCATTTTATTGAGCGGATTGGTGAGTTTAGGTTTCAACGGTTTTGCCCCCTGACCCTTTAAGTGTAGCAAGATTAAAATCACGCAAGCATGTGCGTTTCTACGTACATCATGAGCGTTTCTCCGATCCAACTTCGCTCCGTGTGCCGTTTCCTCCCTAGTGTAATGGATTTTGGGCGACTTGCCAGTAAAAAATAAATCGCGGTGACATGAAAAAAGACCCTGGGCTATACCAGGGCCATAATTCCAAATTCTATTGTATTCCTATTCGGGTTCTAATGAATTTCAGCCAGTTCGTACAGGCCGTTAATCACGCGATCGGCTTCCGCCAAAATATCCGCACTTCCGATGCCGACCACCTTGCTGCCGGCCGCTTTCCCCGCCTGCACTCCGGCCGCCGCGTCCTCGAACACGACGCATGCCGACGGCTCCAATCCCAGCGCGGCGCTGGCCGCCAGGAACACCTCGGGGTCCGGCTTTGCCTTGGACACTTTCGTTCCGTCGATGACCGCATCGAACAGCTCCGCAATCCCGAGCCGGTTTAGAATAAACTCCGCATTTTTGCTCGCCGAGCCGAGGGCAACCTTAACTCCCCTGCTTCTAAGTTGCAGTAAATACTCCCTCGCTCCCGGCAAAATCTCCGAAGGCTCCAGCCGGGAAATATAGTCCACATACTCCTTGTTCTTGGCGTCAGCCATCTCGAGCCGCTCCGCTTCGTTCGCTTCAACACCGCCGACTTCCAGCAAGATTTGCAGCGATTCCATCCGGCTGACCCCTTTAAGCCGTTCGTTGTCTTCCTCGGTAAATTCAAACCCGAGCCGCTTCGCCAGCGAGCGCCAAGCCAGGTAGTGGTATTTCGCCGTATCCACGATCACTCCGTCCAAATCGAAGATCGCGCCTTTCATCGTTTCCAGCATGATGTTCTCTCCTTGCTTGATTCTATTTTTTACAGATCGACTTGAGCCTTCTCGCCAGGTGCGACCTGAACTTCATGAGTCCCGAGCTTGAAAGCTACCGCCTCGTTATTATCCGCTCCGGCTTCAACGACAACGCCGGTCGGCATGACCCGAACCTTGAAGGATTGACCTCTCAGGATCAGCGGGAGCTCCACCGCCTGCCATTTGTGCGGCATCGATGGTTTAATGCTCACCGTGCTTCCATCGAAAGAGATCCCGGCGAAGCCAAGCACGGCCGCCATCCATGCCCCGCCATTGGCCGCGGGATGCGTGCCGCCGATATACAAATCCCCGACGTATTGCTTGGAATCCCCGGTAAGATCAATGGTCGCCGTTCGCAGGAAGTAGGGATATGCCCATTCCGATGAACCGATATCCGCGGCCACCAGAGCATAGATACAGGAGCTAAGGCTTGATCCGTGCTCGGTGCGAGGTTCGTAATACTCCCAGTTCGCCTTCTTCGTTTCCCGGTCGTAATGGTTCTGGAACAGATGCAGCATAAGCACCACGTCGGCCTGCTTCAGGATTTGCGTGGTCGTAGCCAGGCCGTTGCCCCCGCCCCAATATTCGTTCTTGTTCAACACTCTCGATTTCAGCTCCGGCAACGGTACGTCTTCAAGGGTATAGTATCTATCGAACTGCTCGATCAGCTTAGTCTTGGCGTCCGGCTGCGGCACATACAGGCGATCATGCAGATCGCGGACCTGTTCCGGCTGAATCGCGCTTCTCTTAACAAGCGTTTCATATTGCTCCGGGTCGTTCGCGCGAAGAAAATCCATGGCTTCCAGGGCAATGTATAGGGCTCTTTTGACCAAGGCATTCGTAAACGCGTTGTTGTTCACCCGCTCATGGTATTCGTCCGGTCCGGTAACATCGAGAATTTCGTAGCGCTGCTTGCCGGGATTGAAATAGGCATAGGAGTAAAAGAATTTTGCGCACTCCCATACCGTTTCCGCTCCGCCGTTCAACAGGATGCTGTCGTCGCCGGTAAAGCTGTAATACTGCCAGATCCCGTAAGCCACGTCCGCGCTGATGTGCACCTGCTTGTCGCGGAAATAGGTGCGCATCGGCCGCCCGGTAAACACATCGTTCACGTTGAACAGCGTGCAAGCGTCATCGCCGGTCTCCTGGCTCTCCCAAGCATAAAACGCGCCTTCATAACCGTATTCCGCCGCTTTTCTTCTCGCCCCGTCCAGCGTATGAATCCGGTACATCATCAGATTACGGGCCGTTTCCGGCTGCGTGTACAGAAAGAACGGAAGCATGAACATTTCCGTATCCCAGAACACGGCTCCTTTGTACACCTGACCCGACAGTCCGCGGGCCGGGATCGACAGCTTCTCCGAATGCTCCGGCGCGATGATCAGCAGCTGATACAGGCTGTAACGCAGAGCCAACTGAGCCTCTTCGTCGCCTTCAATCACCACATCGGCGCGGCTCCATTTCTCTTCCCATTTCGCCGCGTGCTCCTTCAGCAGCGATTCGTACCCGAGCCCGGCTGCTTCGCGGCTCAGCCGAAGCGCAGCTTCGCCGGCATCTCCCGTGCCGTCCAGGCCGGTAAACACCGCTGCGTATTTATAGATCGTATACGTTTCGCCCGCGCGGCACGGGATCCGGATTTCCCGGATCGGTGAACCGGAGGTCGTCGATACTACCTGCTCACCAACATTGAAGCTTGCCGTTTCCGCGACAGCCACAGGCACTTTCAGCTCCCGCGTCATTCCGGCAAGCAGCAAGCTGCCTTCAGCTTCACGACCGGCTAACCCTTCGAGATGCGGGCCGTTAATGTCCCACACCTCGCCGTCGATCCCGGTCCGGATCACCAGCTCACCGTCCGCGCTGGATTGCACCGTTAATTTGGCGGCGAGCAAATTCAACCGCTCCGCGCTGCAGAACCGCTCCGCCGTCAGCGTGACCCGGCGTTCCTCCGCCGCTCCGCTGGGAACACGAAACACCGTCCGGCGGCGATGCACCGCCCGCCGGATATCGAGCTGCTGCTCGTGCTCCAGCAGCTCCACCCCAGCCCCGGCCCCGGCTCCGCCAGTCAGGACGCCGAGAGGCGTCCCTTCCCACTCGAGCCGGGTAAACAGCCCGTTCGGCGCGTTCACCGGCTCGCGCCATTTCCCATCCACCCGGTCATACAATCCGGCCAGCGTCGTGGCCGTCAGCTCCTCCCGGGTGAATTCCTCCATCGTCCCGCGGTATCCCATGTACCCGTTGCCGATCATGAATTTATTGCCGTTCGCGGCAATGCGTTCTTTATCAAAGCCCTGTTCGCGTAGGATCCAATCCATAGCCATGGTCATCCTACCTTCACCTGGTCCAAAGAAACCTTGATGCCCTCGGAGCCTACCCGATAGGTTTGGCCGTAGAGGGAAATATCCACGGGTTCGCCCGACTCGGCCCGGAAGGTCGCATATTCCTTGTTCACTTCCACAGCCAGTTTCGTACCTTGGAACGTAATCGGGAAGCTGTAATGCCCCCAACGCTCAGGGATGCTAGGGTTAAACACCAGCTTCTCCCCATCCGAACGCATGCCGCCAAAGCCGTATACAATGTTCATCCAGGCTGCGGCAATCGACGTCGTATGCAGCCCCTCCCGGGTATTGCGGTTGTAATTGTCCAGATCGAGCCGTGTAGCAAACTCAAAGAACTTGTAGGCTTCCTCCGGACGGCCGATCTCGGCGGCGATGATCGAATGGATCGACGGCGACAGCGACGATTCATGGATGCATCTCGGCTCGTAATAATCGTAGTTGGCGCGCTTCTCCTCGAGCGTGAACTGCCCGCTGTATAGGAACAGAAACATCAATACATCCGGCTGTTTGATCATGTCGTACCGGTACAATCGATCATAGGACCAATGAGAATACAGCGGAAATTCCGTCACCGGAATAGCGCGGATATCCAGATGGGGCATATCGAAAAAGCCGTCATGCTCTTCATAAACGCCGCTTTCCCGGTCCTGCGGAATTTTCATCATTTCGGCCTTGTGCTTCCAGTCGGCCATCTCCTGCTCCGTCAATCCGAGCCGCTCCGCAAGCGCCTCAAAAGCAGCCGTCTCCTCGTCTCGCATTTGCCGGATCACATCGAGCGTATATTCGAACATTTTTTTCGCCATCAGGTTGATGTAGCAGTTGTTGTTAACCATGAGTTGGAATTCATCCGGTCCCATGACGCCGAAATACCCGTATTCCCCGGTCTTCTGCCCGAACTGCCCACGGGTCGCGTAGAAGCGGCTGATCTGAATCAGCATTTCCAGGCCTTTGTCGTATAAAAACCCGGTATCGCCCGTTATGTTGACGTAGTGGCGGATGCCGTAGGCGACGGCAGTCCCTACATGCAATTGCAGGTTCGAGTGCTGCCACAGATCGCAGCTCTCCGTCCCGTCGATCGTGGCGATCGGATAGAACGCCCCTTCGCAGTCCAAATCCTTAGCCCGCTGCAGTGCGTAAGGGAGTGATTTATAACGGAACTCCAGCAGACTTTTGGCCGCCTTCGGATTGTTAAAAATATAAAACGGCAGGCAATATGACTCCGTATCCCAAAACGCCAGGCCCCGGTAAGCTTCGCCGGTCAGCCCTTTGGCCCCGATATTGAAGCCCGGGTTATCGCCGTGGTAAGTCTGATACATCTGAAAAATGCAAAACCGGATCCCTTGCTGATTCTCAGGATCTCCTTCGATCACAATGTCCGAGGATTTCCAGACTCTTGTCCAATACGCCAGCTGCTGCTCGGCAGCCTTGTCATAACCTATGCCGGCATATTGCCCGGCCAGTTCAATCCCTTTTTGCCAAACGGATTCGTGATCCAGAGAGAGGTCTTTTTCCGCATAATTCACAGCCAGCTTATCGAGCGTCGTGCTTTTCCCTTGCTCCAGCTTGAGCGTGACGTTCCGGCCGATAAAACAATCGCTTTCTACGGGCGAGCTGTCCAGCAAGTCGGAAGCTTCCAGCCGGAAGGCGGAGAACAGCCGGTTCTTCGTATTCACGGTTTGGGCCAAAATACCGGACATTCCGCCGGTTTCCTGCCGTTTCAACGTCCCCCAGTAGCCCCGGCCCTGATCCTCATGCTGGACGGAAAAATCCAGACCTGTACGAACCTGTACCGTGCCGGAGAAATTCAGCGGTTCGAATACGATCCGCTGACAGCCCAGGTTGGAGACAGTCATACTGACAAACCGCTCGAACCGGAGCTTTATGTCTTTTCCGTTGCGCAAATGCCAAACCAGCTCCCGGGTATAGATTCCGCTTTTGAAATCCAGCTCTCTGCGGAAATCGGAGAACCGGCTTCCGGCCAAATCCAATGTCTCTCCATCCATCGTAATCCGGGTATACAGCCAATCCACCGCATTCACCATGAAGCGCAGCGATTTGATAATCCCTTTATAGTGGGCTGCAACCTTGCTCTCTTCAAACAGCCCATTGAAATAACTTCCCAGCAGGCTATCTCCGCCGTACCCTTCTTCCGGATAGCCCCTGACCCCCATATATTCATTTCCCAGCGAAAAAATCGACTCGGAAACCCGGTTGCGCACCGGGTCAAATCCTTCCTCAACGACTTTCCAGGGATCGACCAGCAAGTATTTGTCTGCGATTTTCGGCATGATCCTTTCCTCTCCTTTACGCTTTTGCTCTGTACTTCTCCAGATTAGCCAAAAGCGCAAGGCCGCCCAATGTCCAACTCTCATAAGCTTATGTGCATTCTTACGGAGTTTGGGTTACGAAGGATCCGCCGCGCAGCGGAATCCCATATGTCCCGTAGAGCTGTCCGCCGTATTAAAGGTCCGTGCGGAAATCCGGTACCGGCTGCAATAAGAACTGTGGCACAAGTAGGACCCTCCCTTGATCAATTTCACGGAATGGTCCGTTAAGGAGGGGTCCTGGTCCTGCACATTCCGGTTTGCGACGAACGTATCCGCGCTCCACTCCCATACATTTCCCGCCATATTATAAAGCCCGAATTCATTCGGCTCATAGTTGTCAACCGGGGCGGTGCCCCGGAACCCGTCTTCGGCGGAGTTGATCTCCGGGAACTCGCCCTGCCAAATATTGCAGTGATGCTTCTCGCCTTGATGCAATTCATTTCCCCAAGGATACCTAATGTCCGGTATTCCGCCTGAGGCGGCATATTCCCATTCGGCTTCCGTAGGCAGACGCTTGCCCGCCCACTTGGCATAGGCATTCGCATCATTCCATGACACGTGTACGACCGGATGGTTAAGCCGGTCTGTAATCGTGGAGTTCCCACCTTCGGGATGTCTCCACTGGGCTCCCTGGACACCAAACCACCACGGTGTGCTCTCCGGCACGCCGATGATCTCCTCTCTTGGAACGGAATCTGCGAATAAATGGAAAACAAACGACCATCCGTATTGCTCGGCATCGGTGATATATCCCGTTTCCGCGATGAAAGATGCAAACTGCTCATTGGTAACCGCAAACCGGTCTATGTAAAAAGAGTCGAGCTTCACCTGGCGGCGTACCGTCTCCCCGTCCTCTTCCGAGCTCTCGGCAAACGAGGAGCCGAGTAAATATTCCCCGGCTGGAATCACCGCCATTCGGGCCGGATCGAAGACCGTGCTATGTTCTGCGCCGACACGGGTTTCCGTCTTAGGAGCCACCAGATTTCTTGATACTGCGCAGCATGATTTCAAATGAGAAGATGACTTGGACATCATAATCGCACTCCTGGCGTAATGGATTTTTATAAATAGCAAAACTGCCGAATCACCCAAGTATTCGGCAGCAGTCTAGCCTTACAATAGATTACATTATTGAATTGAAGTGCTGGGCTCGTTCTCCCCGTTTACAGGCACCTCCTTGCCAACCGTAACGCGGCGCACGACCCGGTGTTCCTCGTAATCGGCGATCGCGTAATGCTGCGTGGCCAGGTTATCCCAGATCACCACATCGCCTTCGCTCCATTGCCAGCGAACGGTATTTTCCAGGCGCTCTACATAGGAATCGAAAATGCTCAGCAATCTTTGCGAATCGCCGCTGCTGAAGCCGGCCAATTTCTTAACGAATCCGCCTAACAGCAAATGCTTCTTCCCTGTTTCAGCATGAATGTGCACCACCGGATGCTTTGTCTTAAACACCGTGGATGAGAATACGGCCCTTGCCTTCTGTAACGCCTCCTCACCTTCTTTGGTCAGGGATCCGTAATCATACTCATTCGTATGAATGGCCCACAGTCCATCCGCCAATTCCTTCAGCTCCTGAGGCAGGTCCTCATAGGCCGTATTCGTGTTAGCCCATACCGTATCTCCACCAACGGACGGAATCGTTACGCCTCTTAAGACCGAATATTTGGGCACCTCCGTGACGAAGGTTACATCCGTATGCCAATGATTCGCCTTGGCCCCATGCTGGGAATCCAATTCAAAAATATAATTGGTCTTGTCTTTGACAGGAACCGTAGGATGGGCATAAGGCTCGCCCAGCAATTTCGCGAATGCTTCCTGCTCGGCATCATCCAAATGATTCTGGCCCTTGAAGAAAATAACCTTATACTCTATTAGTGCCTGCCTGAGCTCTTCGAACACTTCCGGATCCAAGTCCCCTCCAAGCTTCACTCCCGTGATCTCCGCACCAATCCGCCCCGCTCTTGGAACCACTTGCAATTTCTGTTGTTGTGTCGGCATCTTGTCTCCTCCTCGTTATCATTCTATTAATTTTTATAAAATAGCTCGCTCGATTCGCCATGCAGATTCTTCGGCACATTCTTGCCGACGGTTACGCGTCTTACGATCCGCTGCTCGGTATAATCATCCACGGCATAATGCTGTGTGGCCAGGTTATCCCAGATCACGACATCGCCTTCCGACCATTGCCAGCGTACTGTGTTTTCCAAACGAGTAACATAAGATTGAAGGGTGCTGATCAAAGATTCGGACTCACTGCTCGAGTAACCGACTAACTTTTGCGCAAAATTGCCGAGCAGCAAGTGTCTTTTTCCCGTTTCCGCATGCACATGAACTACTGGGTGCTTCGTTTTATATACGGTGGCCGCAAACGCATTGCCAAACTTCTTGGCAAGCTCCTCGTTGCTGGCCCCTTTGTAAACCGTTAGCTTCGCATAGTCAAATTCATTGGAATGAATCCCCCAGGCTTCATCCGCTAATATTCTCAAGCCTTCCGGCAGATCCTCATAAGCTGTATTCGTATTGGCCCATACCGTGTCCCCGCCCACACTAGGAATTTTCACTCCTCTGAGTACGGAGTATTTGGGAATCTCCGGAACGAAGGTTACGTCCGTATGCCATTGATTTGCCCGGGCGCCCGAGTGAGAGTCAAGTTCCAGGATCGAGCTCGTGTTGTCCCTGACCGGTACGGTTGGATGGGCATACAATTCGCCGAGCAACCCGGCGAACGCTTCTTGCTCCGCATCATCCAAATGGGTTTGGCCCTTGAAAAAAACAACCTTGTACTTCAGCAAGGCCTGCTTGATCTCATTGAACACTTCCGGTGCCAAGTCTTTACCTAACAGGACGCCCTGGATTTCCGCCCCGATGCGGCCTGCGACAGGCACCACCTTGAGTTGCTGCTGAGTCGTCATTTCTCATGCCCTCCAATATACTTAGATTTATCGATAATCACTTACAACGCATTAGTTTGACAAAAAGAAAAGAGATTTGACGGGAAGCAAACCTTGCTGCTTCTCATCAAATCTCTGCTTGTGCAGTCGATTCGGTTTCTTTAGGAAACTAATGAATTCCATTGTATTGATTATGCGCTCATGTCTTGAACGTATCTTAGCAGGGCGAAAAAACAAGTGTCAAGCATTATTTTTATTAAACCAATAAACTTAGTTGGTATTATGTATTGATTATAGAATTGATAAATGATAAATTAATACCAATTCCATGCAATGTACGCATTGAATCGACTAGGCATACTAGAGATTCGGCGAAATGACTGCGGTCATTTGGCTGAATCTCTTTTTTGCATTTTACAAGAGAAAGGATGGGAATTGGATATGGCAACCGCTTTGGAGATTAACCAAGTCAGCAAAACATTTAAGAATGATCGTGGAGGCGTTCATGTACTGGATCACTTGGACCTGACCGTTCAGGAAGGTGAATTCGTAAGTGTCATCGGGCCAAGCGGATGCGGAAAAAGCACGCTGCTCAAGCTCATCGCCGGACTGGATTCCGACTTTCACGGCCAAATCGCGGTGGGCGACCATGAAGTCCACGGCCCTTCGATCGACCGGGGATTTATTTTTCAGGAGCATCGATTGTTCCCTTGGTTGACGGTGGAGAAGAATATTGCAGGCAATCTGTCATTAAGGGATCCCGAGGTTCGTTCCAAAGTGAATCATCTCATCGCGCTTGTGAATCTGGGAGGGTTTGAGAAAGCCTATCCCCGCCAATTATCCGGGGGGATGTCCCAGCGGGTGGCCATCGCCCGTGCGCTGCTGCGCAATCCGAAGGTTCTGCTGCTGGATGAACCTTTTGGCGCCTTGGACGCTTTTACCCGGGCTCATTTGCAGGAAGCTTTGCACGATATTTGGGAGAAGAACAAAACGACGATGGTGCTCGTTACTCACGACATTGATGAATCCGTTTATCTGTCCTCCAAGGTTGTGGTGATGGATGCCAAACCGGGGCGGATCAAAGCCGTTGTTCCGATAGACCTTCCGTACCCGCGTACAAGATCAAGCAAGGCCTTCCAGGAGTTCAGAACCGTCATTCTGGAACATCTGGACCATAAACCTAGCGAGCCCGATGATTTCAGCATTTAACTCACTTTATTCCCGGAAACAGACATGAGAAAGGAGTAGCATCCTAATGACAACGATAACTCTAGCGGAAAACAAAGAAAATACCTTAAAACGAAAGAAAAGGTCATGGGACCGGGGGCTCGCCCTGTTTAGAGCCTTGTTTTTACCGGTTGTGGCATTGCTGGTGTGGGAGGTGTTGACGAGACTGGGAGCTTTGCCGTCCCTTCTGTTCTCTTCTCCTTCGCTTATTCTAACCCGGGCCGTCAACCTGATCTCCACGGGAAAACTGTGGGAGCATATGGAGATCAGCCTGTTCCGCGCGCTGCTGGGCTTCTTGCTCGGAGGCGGCCTGGGCCTGGCGTTTGGCATCATCGTCGGAATGAACCGGAAATCCGAGCAATACATCAATCCCTCATTTCAAATGATCCGTACCATCCCGTTGTTGGCGATCACGCCGCTATTCATTTTATGGTTCGGCTTCGGCGAGTTGTCCAAGATTCTGCTTATTTCGCTAGGCTCTTTCTTCCCCTTATATTTGCAGGCTTTTCTGGGAATCCGAAACATCGACAACAAGCTGTTTGAAGTCGCGAGAATTATGGAATATACCCGCCTTCAGCAGATTACGAAGCTGATGATTCCCTCCGCCCTCCCCAATATATTGCTGGGAGTAAGGTTATCCCTCAGTGTTGCGTGGATGTGCCTTGTAGCCGCTGAGCTGCTGGGCGCGGATAAAGGCATAGGCTACATGATCCAGGATGCCAGGTCATTTATGCAGACCGACACCGTCTTCGTCGGAATCATCATCTTTGCGCTTGCCGGCAAACTGTCCGACTCCTTCGTTCGTGTGCTGGAAGAGAAGCTGCTGAGATGGCAGGATAGCTTTAAGGCTTAAACCAATGCTTAGTTTAAAACCGATTACGCTGCACCAAAAGGCGCCCCCCATTGGATTAAATCCAATGAGGGGCGCTTAGCATGTGCGATTAATAGTGTCTCATTGGATGAAATCCAATGAGACGAACAGAATGGACACGGATTTACTCTTAACTCCGCCGTTCTGTTGGATTTTATCCAATGAAACTAACGACGTATGGATTGAACTCCCCTATTGATTGGATAATTTCCAATGAAGAGCCACTTCTCTATCATAATCCGCAAAAGATACGCAAAAAAAAGCACGCGCTGCCGTTGTACATGCGAGCGCGTGCTTTCTACTACTTCCTGATTCCTTCAATGTAAGTATTATCTACATAAGGCTTGATGTCCAGCTTCTCGGTTAAATATCCGAGATCCGTTAAGATGTCTGCCGAATCCTGCAGCTGCTTCAGTATTTCCTCCGAAGGCGGGTTATTCTCATACTTGGCGTTGGAGGCGAAGGTTTCGATTAACGCCCGGTCACGGCCGGAGTTTTTTGCCGCCAGCGTAATGAACTCTTCGTGGTTCTCCTTCTCCAGCTGGAGCGCGCGGTCAATGACCTTCAGGAAGATTTCCACGGCCTCCGGATGTTCCTTTGCGAATGCCCCGCGGGCGATGTAAAAGGTCGGGGATACGACATCCAGAGATTCTCCCGAGGCGATCAGCTTCGCACCGTTCTTGTTCAATTCGATTTGCGCGAACGGATCCGCGGTCACCCAAGCATCCAGCTGCCCGGTCTGGAATGCCGGCTGCGCGTCCGTGATGACCAGATTAACGGCTTTTACATCATCCAGTTGAAGATCGGCTGTTTTAAGAGCTTTCAGGAGAAACACATGATGGGAAGTCCCCAATTGAACTCCTATTTTCTTGCCCTTCAGGTCGGCTATCTCTTTAATGTCGCTATTCGCCGGTACGATCAAGTAGTTTACTCCGTACAATCCGTTAGACAGCAGCGAAACCAATTTAACGTCCAGCTTGTTGTTGATACCCGATAAAATAGCTCCTTCGCCCAAAACGGCCAGGTCAATCCGTTTCGATGCCAGCCCTTCGTTGATCGGGGGCCCTGCAGGGTGGTTCGACCACTCCACATCGGCGCCTATTTTTGCCAACTCTTCTTCAAGCCACCCTTTTTCCTTGATTACATGCAGGTTGGACAGCCCCATATTTGCGACGCTGACCGTGAATTTGGCTTTGGCATCTTTGGCATCTTTGGCATTGGCCTTTCCTTCCGTGCCGGCGACGGTCGATGAATTGCAAGCCGGCAAAATGATGAGCAAGACGATGAACAATAGCAATATCGATAATCTATATTTAGGATAATTCATGGGCAAAACCCTCTCTTCTCATAAGTATGGTCCATTAATCCACTAATCTATGAATTTATTAATCTACGGCCAATTCTTTGGCGACCAAAGACTCCTGATCGCGAATGTATTGAGGAATCGTTACGCGAACCTCCTTAAGCTCTCCCGAAAATATAAACGGAGATTCATAGTTGTCGCTTACCGGGGTTTGCGCGCTTTTACCGACCGAGAACACGCCCGGACCCGTAATATAAGCGACTTTCAGAATATCGCCTTCCCCGGCGAACAGTTGGTCCACATACAGCTTTCCGGTTTGAGTCTCGGCGGAATAATCAAATCTTACCGTAACCGGCCCTACCGGCAATTCCTCGGCAGACACGATCACATAATGCTGTTCTCCGATAAAATTGTAATGGTAGACCAGACGATTGTTCTGCACATAAAAGGCAAAACCGCCGAATCTCCCGCCGCTCGCGAGAATGGCTCCCTCTTGGTCCGCCGAAGTCCGGACAAGATCCGCCTCAATGGAATGCGTCAGTCTTGGATTGAAGAGAACGTAATGATGGTACCCTTCCGTGCCCGGGTAGTATTTGTGGGTTACAGCTTTCGGGCGCTGCCCTCCGCCGCTGAATTTCCCCAGTATGCCGCGGCCGTCGATAGGCAGCACTCCGTACAGTTCAGCTTCCTTCCACCATAATTGAATTAACTCCTTCAGCTTTTCCGGCTCGGACTGGGCAAGATCGTTATTTTCCGAAAAATCTTTATCCACATGGTAGAGCTCCCACTTGTCATCGTCGAAGGAGGTCCCCGGGATATGGTAGGTGACGGCTTTCCAGCCTTCATGATAAATGGCGCGATTGCCCAGCATCTCATAATATTGCGTCGTTCTCCGGCTCGGCTCCGACGGTTGCTCGAAGCTGTACGCCAGACTTACGCCTTCTATGGACTTCTGCTGGATGCCCTTCAATTCGGCAGGCGCCTGGATCTCCGCCAATTCCAGAATGGTAGGGACCACATCGATCGCATGATGATACTGACTGCGAATCCCGCCGGCATCCTTGATCTTATCCGGATACGAGATGATGAACGGGTCTTTGACCCCTCCCGCATGAACGAAAGTCTTATACCATTTCAAAGGCGTGTTTCCGACCTGCGCCCACCCGATCGGATAATGATTGTATGCCTCGGGGGTTCCCAGCTTATCGATATGGACAATTTCCTGCTCCGCCTGCTCGGCTTCCCCGTTGAAATTTTTATACTCATTCCATGTACCTATTTGCTGTCCTTCCGGGCTGGCCCCATTATCGGAAACCAGGACAATAATCGTATTGTCGAATTGCCCGATTTCCCGGAGCGCATCCAGGAACCGGCCGATATGATAATCCGTATGATCGAGAAAACCGGCGAACACCTCCTGCATTCTTGCAAATAACTGCCGTTCCGTCGGCGTTAAAGAATGCCATGGCTTGACTCCGGGATTGCGCGGAGGAAGCTGCGCGTTTTGCGGAATGATGCCGAGCTTCTTTTGCCGGCCGAACCATTGCTCGCGGGCAACGTCCCAACCTTGATCGTACTTGCCGGCGTATTTATCTATGAATTCCTTGGGCGCATGATGGGGGGCATGTGTCGCCCCGTATGCGAGATACAGAAAAAATGGTTTATCCGGCGCCGCGCTCTTCTGTTCACGGACATATTGAATCGCCTTGTCGGTCAAATCCTCCGTTAAGTGATAGCCTTCCTCCGGTTGTTTCGGTTGGTCAATGTATTCATTTCCCGAAACCAGATCAGGGTTCCACTGGTTCGTCTCCCCTCCCAAAAACCCGTAATACCGTTCAAAGCCGCGAGATAACGGCCAATGCTCAAACGGCCCCGCCAATGATCTTTCTTCGGACGGAAGGAGATGCCATTTGCCTACAGCCAGCGTGCTGTATCCTTCTTCTTGTAAAATTTCGCTGAGCAGCGCCGTTTCTTTACTGACCCGTCCCCGCGAATTCGGAAACCCGTTGTCGATATCGGCAAGGAATCCCATGCCTGCGGAATGATGGTTTCTTCCCGTCAGTAAGCAAGTACGGGTCGGGGAGCAGATGGCAGTCGTATGGAAGTTGGTATAGCGCAGTCCCCCGTTCGCCAGCTTATCGATATTCGGCGTCGAAATATCCGAACCGTAGCAGCCCAGATGCGAGTAGCCCGTATCGTCCAATACGATATAGACTACATTCGGCGCTCCCTCCGGCGGGCGTTTCGGCTCGGGCCACCATGGCTTGCTGTCTTCGTAATACGGCTTAATTTCCCCTTGAAACTCATTGGACATGTTCTCAGCTCCTAATATGAATTGTTATCCAGCGCGCACAAAAAAAGAGATTCAATAAGGAGGCGAGGCCTGCTTATTGAATCTCTGGTTAACCAGTCGATTTCACGGACGGCTATTCTTTTGTCGCAATGAACTTCTATTTGAATGAATATTACCAGCTTGAAAGACGGCGTGTCAATTTATTTTCAATTATTCCTATAAAAATAATATGTTTTATATTTGTTTATAGCGTAATCCTATCACCGTGATTCGAACTATATATTTCACCAATTATTGTTTCTGCGTAATAATGGAATCAAGAAAAGTGAAAATGAATTAAAAATACGATACAGGCAAGGGAGGCTACCGTGATGGCGGAAAGCAAGCAAGTTTGGCAGCCCGGATTGTATGATGACAAGCTGGGCTTTGTATCGGAATACGGCAAGGACGTTGTGGAACTGCTTCAGGCCCGGACCGGAGAACGAATTCTCGATTTGGGCTGCGGCACGGGGGACCTGACTTACGAAATCTCGAAAACCGGGGCGGAAGTGTTCGGCATGGACCTTTCGGCACCGATGATTGAACAAGCTCGTCAAAAATACCCGTCGCTCGACTTTCGTGTCGATAACGCCGAAAGCTTTGAACTGGATTTCCCGGCGGACGCCGTGTTCTCCAACGCCGCGCTTCATTGGATAAAGGATGCGCAAGGCGCAGCCGCCTCCGTTTGGAACGCGCTGAAACCCGGAGGACGCTTCGTCGCCGAATTTGGCGGCAAGGGTAACGTAGATGTAATAATTCGTAGTCTGTCCGCCGTATTGGAGAAAGACTACGGCGTGGCTGCCGGACCGTTAAATCCTTGGTACTTTCCGAGCTTGGCCGAATACAGCGCTTTGCTTGAGGAGCTAGGGTTCCGGGTCATTTATGCTGCGCATTTCGACCGGCCCACCAAGCTGGGAGAAGGCGAAGACGGTTTGTCCCACTGGCTGAAGGGATTCGCCGAGGACTCCTTCTTGGCTTCCTTTGATGAGGCTGAAAAACTGGCCATTCTTCAAAAAACAGCCGGTTTGGCACGAAGCGAACTGTTCAAGGAGGGCTGCTGGTTCGCCGATTACGTCCGCCTTCGCGTTGTGGCGGTAAAGCCATAATGAATAAACGATTCCTTGACTTCAATAAAAAAGGCCGTTCTGCGGGATGCAGAACGGCCTTTTTACCGAGTTAGAAATTATAAATTAATGAATGCCGTTTTTAACTTCGGACTGAATTGAACATCCAATCCCAAACCGGTTGCAAGTAGGGCTAGTGGAACATACGTCTTTTGTTCCTTTCCGACTTTGTGCAGAAATGCAGGTGCTGCCGTATCTACCTTGATTCCGTCCGCAGTGATTTGCTTCGCGCCAACCGGGATGACCACGGTCCGTCCCGCATACGTAATCGTTGCCGTACCGGCTTTAGAGTCCCAACGCGACTGGCCGCCGATAGCATCCGTAATATCCTTCAGGGCGACAAAGGTCTGTCCGTTCTTAACCACCGGGGCATAAGGAGTGGATAACTCTTTTCCTTTAACGACAATTGAAATAGGAGTTTGTCCGGATTTCGCCGCTGTTTCCTGATAACTTCCCCAAATATTCTGGGACATGACCTTGGCGATGGCTTCATAGCCCGACTGATTGGGATGTACATCTTCATTAAAGATATGCGTCAGCGACAATTCTTTACCGATAAAAGTCTCGGCCACATGCGCCGCCTTAACCTTTTTGCCATCTGCGTTAAACTGGCTTACCATCTCATCCACGGTAGAGGTGAAGCTTCCCGATACCTTGGTCAGCTCTTCGTAAAGCGCCGCTCCGGCCACTTTAGGAACCGGTTGATACTGGTCGGCCAGAACAATTTGCGCGTTCGGATTGATTTCCGTCAGAATCGAGACCACTTGCTGTACATTCGACTTGTATGTATTCAGCAATTCTGCAGCCTTGGCCTTAAGCTCATCATTCGTCAGGCCTTTCGCTTCCGTCAAAAGCGCGGAGACGTCGTTCCCGCCGATCGTAATTGTGATTACATCCGCCTGTTCAAGTTTGGTCTTGGCGTTAGGCACGCCGGAAGCGAATTCCGGAAGGCGCGGATCGCGAAGCCCTTCCTGGATATACCCTGCAGCGATTGCCTTACCTTCTTTGATGGCCGTGACGTAGTTGAATAATCCGCTTGTTTTCAATCCTAAAATCCCGTAATTGACGACCTCGGCCCGGCCATGGAACAAAGCCTGCTCCTTCAACCGGTCGACATATCCGTAAGGTACGGCATTCTCGGCCATGCCCGGCTCATATCCGGCCGTAATGGAGTCGCCCAGCGCCACGATCAATTGGCTCGCCGGAATCGTCGGAGCGCTCTGCGTTGCCGGATTCCCCGGCGTACTTGCATCATTCTGAGCAGGTGCCGCCAGCGCCGACGCTCCACTCCCCAGCACCAGGGCGGCTGCCAGCATCCCCGATACCAGAACCCGGCTCCTATTTTTTAACTTATAATTATTCATACACACACTCCTTCTATAAAAATAATAAAGCACCCCGATTTACTCGGGGCACCCCCGTGGTCAATCTTATTCCTGATCCGGGTCCGGTTTCTGTCCCCGTCCCTTATCGCTATGCTCCGTTTTCTTCAAATAATCATCATAGCGGCCGTCGATTTCCTTGGCCATACTGCGATATTTGCGCGTCTCTTCCACTATCGGGTCAAGCGTGGTCTGCACCCGGATTTCATATCGGGGAGATAACCGTCTCCGCTCCTCTTCCCGGCGTTCTTCCTCGCTGCCGTACTCTTGCTCCGTCAACAATTCACTGAGTTCTCTTTCGAGTTCCTTATTGTCGCTCATCTAATGGACACTCCCTCCGGTTAAAATGGATGATGAGAAGCCCTTACCTGAACCTAATCGAATCTAGCAACCCGTGGCTCCAGCCGCCTTAATGGCAGCCAGCAGCTGATCCTGGATTTTGCCGTTGCTTGCGATCAGATTCCGGACTCCGATGTCATAAGGATGGCCTGTGGTATCCGTCACTATTCCGCCGGATTCCGCAACCATCAGAGCCCCCGCCGCCGAATCCCAGGCGCTGAGATTCACCTCATAGTAACCGCTGAGCCGGCCGGCGGCCACATACGCGAGATGCAGTGCGGCCGATCCCCCGGCACGGAGGCTGCGGGTTTGTTCCGACAATGCCGTGATCCCCTTTAGATTGATCGGCGCCGCGACCTTGCGGTCGGGATTAAAGCCGACGGCGATGACGCTATCCGCCAATGCCGACTCTTGGGATACCCGGGTCGGATTGCCGTGCATATATGCTCCTTTACCCTTTTCCGCCACGAACATTTCATCCCGGGTCGGATCGTAGATAACCCCGATGATCACATCCCCTTTATAGGCAAGGGCAATGGATACGCAGAAGAAAGGGAAACCTTGTACAAAGTTGGTCGTCCCGTCTATCGGATCGATAATCCATAAGTATTCGGCGCTCTTGGCTTCAGTAACAGCCGCCGCCGATGCCTCGGCTCCCGGAGCCACTCCTTCTTCTCCCAATATTTCATGGTCGGGAAAATGGGTATGAATCAGTTTGCGGATCATCGCTTCCGCGCCCTTGTCCACATCGGTGACCAGGTCCTGAGGGGAAAACTTCGTGTTCAAGTCTTTAACCATGCCTAATCGGCTCTTAATCCATTCCCCCGCCTTGGCCGCGCAATTGATCGCTACGGCCATCGGACTTTTACTGCCTACAACATAAGGAATACTAGGTTTGGATTCCAATGGTTTCACACTACTTTCTTAATATTTTCTGATTTTTACGTATTCATTGTTCATCGCTCTATCAATCTTGCAAAATTTCCCTTTTTCAAACTATACGCCACCCGGTGCGCAAAGTTGCGCCTTTTCCGCCGTTCTCCAAGGAAACGGGCAGCCTGTCCGGACTACGTTATTTCATATATAAAAAGTCCGTACCCGGCTTGCCTTGATTCGGCGGCACCGGAAACGAACTTTTCAGATTCTTGCAGACTGGTTATGCGCCGACGATATTATAACCGCCGTCGACATAAATGACTTCGCCGGTAATGCCGCGTGACAAATGGCTAAGCAGGAACATCGCGGTGTCGCCCACTTCCGCCGTCTCCGTCGTTTTGCGCAGAGGTGCTTTTTCCTCAACCTGCTTCAGGATGGAATTGAAATCGCTGATGCCTTTAGCCGCCAGCGTCCGGATCGGACCCGCGGAAATCGCATTGACCCGGATGTTTCTCGGACCAAGGTCGTTAGCCAGATAGCGGACGGAAGACTCCAGTGCCGCCTTTGCTACGCCCATGACATTGTAATTGCGCATCACGCGCTCCGCGCCCATATAAGTCATGGTCATAATGCTTCCGCCTTCAGTCATCAGCTGAGACAGGCGTTGCGATACGGCCACGAGCGAATATACGCTGATATCGTTGGCCAGTGCAAAGCCTTCGCGGGAAGTGTCCAGGAACTCGCCGGCCAAATCCTCAGCCTTGGCAAAAGCGATGCTGTGCACCAGACCATGTAATACGCCGAATTCGGCGCGCAGCGTGTCCGCCAGCTTGTCGATTTCTTCGTCGACTGTCACATTGCAAGGGAGAATGAGCGAATTCGGAAGGGTCTCCGCCAGCTTGCGCACTCGCCCCTCCACACGCTCGCTTTCGTATGTAAACGCTAGACGGGCACCTTGTGCCGCCAAACTTTGGGCAATCGCCCAGGCAATGCTGCGGTCATTGGCCACGCCCATGACAATAATATTCTTTCCAGCCAACAAATCTCCCATGTTTAAAGGCCTCCTTAAAATAATCCGGTATCGTTTTGTTCAACTTACCTTATTTCCCCATTAATTTCAAGAACCAAAGGCCCAGTAGATCATGGCTGAATGCGAACGCTGGCCCCATCCAGAATTTCTACACCCTCTTCTGCATATCGGGCGAGGTCTTCCATTAAAGCAAACAGAGCTCCATCCTTCAGCTTGGCTTCAAGCATCACGTCAACCCGCTCCGTCCCTTTGGCGGCGATCTTCCGAAGGAAGTCAAGCAATGGGGCCGCGATCACATGATCGGCATGACCGCGGGGATCGCTTACGCTCTTGGGACTGGAAGCGTGAATCTTTGGCGGCAGAGGATCCCCCGCCGGGGAACCCGCCTGAGCAAACGGGCTTGTCCAAGTTTGCAGAATGCGCGGCCATAAATCAGCGGCGTCCTCGCCCGTGTTGTTCACCCAGTGATGGTGAATATCCAGCACCATCGGAAGGCCGAGCGCTTCACAAATCTCCAGCGTCTCCAGGGCATTGAACGTTTTGTCATCGTTCTCCACGGTCAGCCTCTGTTTGAAGTCGTCGGGCAAAGCCGAAACATTGTCTTTAAAGCGCGCTCCGGCGGAAGGCTTGTCCCCATAAGCCCCGCCCACATGGATATTGTTCTTGGCCCGGCCGTCCAGCCCCATCGCTTCCAGCATGTTCACGTGATACTGCAAATCCCTCACCGAGCTCAGCAGCACTTCCGGTCTAGGTGTACTGAGTACGGTGAAATGATCCGGATGAAACGAAACGCGAAGTCCGTGTGTCTTCACATAATCGCCGACTTCGGCAAACGGCTCCCGAAGCGCTTCGAAAGGATCCCAGTCCGCAAGGGCTTCATGAGTGGCCAATGGAATGAGCTTTGAGGAAAAGCGGTATACATGAATGCCGCTCGCTGCATTATGCCGTAGCAACCGCAGTGAATTGTGCAGGTTCTCTGCGGCGATCGATTCGAGCCGGCGTACTGCCGCCTCGCGGTCCGACAGGCCGCTGAACGTCTTGAACGTCATGGTCCGGGATGGCGAAGCATTTGCCACCACCGTGGACATCGCGACATAGCCGAACCGGACGATCACTTGGATCCGGCTTCCCCGAAGAACATCTCATGGGCGAGCGCCGTCTGAACGGCGGATTCTTCGTCCGTCAGCGGGCGGATCAGATCCAGCTCCACCGCCGTAACCTCTTCGCCGTTAAAGTTGATCTCGGCCACGCAGGCCGTGATCTTCACGATCGCCACAGCCTTGTTGTCGGGCGTATAAGCAATTACCTTCTGGCCCGTCGGGAAAATGCGAAGGCCTTGCTTCCGCATTTTCCCGCGTCCGTATTCCATCAGGTCGAACAGTTCTTGCTCATTTTTAAATTTGCATACCGAATTGAATTCCGTTTGAAAACCCATCGTCTCTACTTCCTTTCCTTCTTGCAGTTTTGGAGATCTGGAGTTTGACGTATCGGACGAATCGGATCGGGCTTGCGTTATTGGACCCCGTTCTCGAAATCCAGCTTCTGCCGTGTTTCGTAGCGTTCCAAGGCGAGCCCGATCAGCCGGTCGAGCAATGCTTCATAAGATACGCCCGTTTCACGCCAAAGCAGCGGATACATGCTGAACGGGGTAAATCCGGGCATCGTGTTCACTTCGTTAATCCAGATACTTTCGTCGGATTTCTTAACGAAGAAGTCGGCACGGCACAGCCCGCTGCCAGCTATCGCCTTGAACGCCTTCACGGCCAGATCGCGGACGCGATCCGCCAGCTCCGTATCCAGCGGAGCCGGAATCAGCATTTGCGATTTGCCGTCCAGATATTTGGCTTGGTAATCGTAATATTCGCCGGAGGATACGATCTCTCCAGGAACGGACGCAAGCGGCTCATCATTGCCCAATACGCCGACCTCTACCTCCCGAGCATCGACGAATTCCTCGACGATCACCTTCACGTCGTAGCGTAACGCGTGCGCGATCGACTGAATCAGCTCTTCTCTCGTTCTCGCTTTGGAGATGCCGACGCTGGAACCCAGGTTTGCAGGTTTAATGAAGCAAGGATAGCCCAGCTTCTCTTCCATTCCCTGAATCAGAATATGGCTGTTCCGCTCCCATTCCGAAGCTGTGAAATAGCAGTATTTGCACTGCTCCAGCCCCGCCTCCGCGAACAGCTTCTTCATGATCACTTTGTCCATGCCCGCGGCTGAAGCCAATACGCCGGCTCCTACGTAAGGCAGGTTGGCCATCTCGAACAGGCCCTGGATCGTTCCGTCTTCCCCGTTCGTGCCATGCAGCAGCGGAAAAGCAACATCGATCGCCGCTTCCCCGGTCGCAAGGCCTTTGAATAGCAAGTTAATGGCATCCGTCGTACCGCCGGTTCCCGCATCCAGCTGCAATTGCTCCTGCGACGTAAACGGGGAAGTCAACTTATCACCGACTCTCCATTCCCCCTGCTTCGTAATATAAAAAGGAAGTAATTCATATTTCGCGTAGTCAAACGCTTTTGAAACCGCAAAGGCCGTCTGCAGCGAAACTTCATGCTCTCCCGATTTTCCGCCGTAAATCAGCCCCACAGTCAATTTTTCCTGTCCCATGCGCAACCTCTTTTCAATAATTGTAACGGGGCCAAAAAACCAAAGTTCCCCTTAGTATGGTCAGAACCGGTCCGAAATATGGAAAAACCGGTACACGGTATTCTCGGTCCATGCATACGAATCCCGGTAATCCCAGTACCTGTGCTTGCTTGGCACGGTGTGGGCGTTTACCAGAGGCATACCGCCCGCGTCGAACGCGGTTACGATCGTGCTGTGCTGATAGGCTCCGTTTCCGTCCCAATCATAGATGATGACATCCCCAAGCTGCAGTTGCTCCGGCCGGTCGACGAGCTCGGCGCGCAATCCGGATTCACTGCCCCCCAAAAAGCGCTCCAGGGCATTGGCAACCGACCAGCTGTAACTCCAGGCCTCTTTGTCGCCGACATATCCCTTGTACCACCAGCCCGATTCTCTTTTTCCAGTATAGTTTATTGGGGCTCCGCCTGCAAAGAGGCTCTGGGAGATATAGTTGGTGCAATCCACCTCAAAGGCGGCGAATTCCGGATTGAATCCGTCCCACCAACGGTCCGCATATAAAACGGCGTCTTCCCTCAGGTAAGGCACGCTTCGGAGTCCGCCCCCGCCAAGTACTTCCCGGTTCAAAAACGGTCTGGCCGCACGCGCCCTTCCGCCGGAGCCGTCCGTTCCAAAGCCTGCCGGCAACGCCGCCCGGGGACTTCGTTCAGGGACTGGCTGAATGACGCGGGTGATGCTCCATCCTTCGCCGTCCCGCTGAAGCGTCAGACGCTGCTTGTTAATACGCTCCTCCCGGTGGCGGGCGCCCCCCTTTTCGTAGTCCATTTTTTGCGCGAGGAGCATTTCCACTTCCATCTCGCCCTCACGGTTCTCAATTTCCCGCAAAAGACGAGCCCGGGTTTCACTGCGAAGCGGGACAGCCCCGCGTTCCTTGTACCATTCTTCCAGCTTCCGCTTATGCAAGCTGCGATGCATCAAATATTCAAGGTCGGTGATCATGGTGTTTTCCGTCCGAGCCCGATAATCCACCTCATCCTGGTTGTATTCGTTCACATAAAGAGATAACGCCTTTTTCCATTCTTCCGCCATCGTTAGACCTCCTTATTCCACATCCGTACCCATTATGAGATTTATATGAACCCGCCTGACCGAGTATGTACTATACGTTCTTCCCGGACAAGCCTTGTAAGCCTATTCACCCGCGGCAATACGCATCAATTCCCGGTCAAATGAGTACAAAAAGTTCTTTACTCGCCGAAGGGAGAACGGTATACTTAATATAGTGAGTTTTTGAAATTGTGTTTCATCTAGTGAAACAAGGAGGTTCATTCATGTCAAAGAACGATTTATTCTCCAGCAGCCGTACGCTCGAAGTCGGTGGCAAGAGCTATCGCTACTATGACCTGCTGGCTTTGGAACAGCAAGGGCTGGGGAAAGTAAGCAAATTGCCGTTTTCCATTAAAGTTTTGCTCGAAGCCGCCGTCCGCCAGTTTGACGGAAGAGCCATTACCGAAGAACATGTGAAACAAATCGCCGGCTGGAGCGAGGGCCGGGACGAGAACAAGGAAATTCCGTTTATTCCTGCACGGATCGTGCTTCAGGACTTTACGGGTGTTCCGGTCGTAGTCGATCTGGCCGCGATGCGCGACACCGTTAAGAAAGCGGGCGGAGATCCGAAACAGATCAATCCGCTGGTTCCCGTCGATCTCGTTATCGACCACTCCGTTATGGTAGATGCTTTCGGAACTCCGGACGCTCTCGAATATAACATGAACGTGGAATTCGAACGCAACGAAGAACGCTACCGCTTCCTGCGGTGGGCGCAAACCGCGTTCAACAACTTCCGCGCCGTACCTCCGGCTACCGGGATCGTGCACCAGGTCAACCTGGAATACCTCGCTTCCGTAGCCGCCACTAAGCAGATTGACGGCGAAACGGTCGTATTCCCGGATTCCCTCGTAGGTACGGATTCCCATACGACGATGATCAACGGTCTGGGTGTCGTAGGCTGGGGCGTCGGCGGGATTGAAGCCGAAGCCGGCATGCTGGGACAGCCGCTGTATTTCGTTGCGCCTGAAGTCATCGGCTTCAAGCTGACCGGCAGCCTGAGTGAAGGCGCTACGGCGACCGACCTGGCGCTTACAGTAACACAAATGCTGCGTAAAAAAGGCGTGGTCGGCAAGTTCGTCGAATTCTACGGACCGGGCCTTGCCAACATCAGCCTTGCGGATCGTGCTACAGTAGCCAATATGGCTCCTGAATACGGTGCAACCGTCGGCTACTTCCCTGTCGACCAAGAGACGCTGGCCTATATGCGCAGCACGGGTCGTTCCGAGGAGCAAATCGCGCTCGTCGAGGCTTATTACAAAGCACAGGGCATGTTCCGCACAAGCCAAACGGAAGATCCTGAATTTACCGATCTCATCGAGCTGGATCTCGCTTCCGTCGTACCGAGCCTTGCAGGGCCGAAACGTCCTCAGGACCGGATCGAACTGACCGATATGAAGGATAGCTTCAACGGCATCATCCGTACTCCGGTCGATAAAGGTGGTTACGGACTGAGCGACGAGAAAATCGAGCAAAAGGTGCCGGTGAAGCATACGAACGGCGATACTAGCGTACTGACCACAGGCGCGGTCGTGATCGCCGCAATTACGAGCTGTACGAACACCTCGAATCCGAGCGTTATGCTGGGAGCGGGCCTGCTGGCCAAGAAGGCCGTTGAACGCGGCCTCAAGAAACCGGGCTATGTGAAGAGCAGCTTAACCCCGGGCTCCCTGGTCGTTACCGAATACCTGGTTAAAGCCGGACTCATCGAGCCGCTTGAAGCGCTCGGATTCCACGTTGCGGGCTATGGCTGCGCCACTTGCATCGGGAACTCGGGACCTCTCCCTGACGAAGTCAGCGCGGCGATCGCCGAGAACGATATGACCGTTGCCGCCGTACTGTCCGGTAACCGGAACTTCGAAGGCCGCGTGCACGCTCAGGTTAAGGCGAACTACCTGGCTTCCCCGCCGCTTGTTGTAGCGTATGCGCTGGCAGGTACCGTCAACATCGATCTGCAAAATGACCCGCTGGGCTATGACCAGAACGATCAGCCGGTATACCTGAAAGACATCTGGCCTACTTCCGCGGAAATCAAAGAAGCGATCGGCCTGTCCGTCAGCCCGGAAATGTTCCGTGCCAAGTACGAGAACGTATTTACCCAGAACGAGCGTTGGAACTCCATTCCGGTTCCGGAAGGCGAGCTGTACGAGTGGGACGAGAAATCCACTTACATCCAGAATCCGCCGTTCTTTGAAAAGATCAGCGACGGTCTCTCGGACATCGCCGATATCCGCAGCGCCCGCGTGCTTGCCCTGCTTGGCGATTCGGTCACGACCGACCACATTTCGCCGGCCGGCAACATTTCGCCGACCAGCCCTGCAGGCATTTACCTGAGCGACCGCGGTGTCGCCCGCAAAGACTTCAACTCCTATGGTTCGCGCCGGGGTAACCATGAAGTCATGATGCGCGGCACGTTCGCAAATATCCGTATCCGCAACCAGGTTGCCCCTGGCACGGAAGGCGGCGTAACGAAACACCTGCCTACGGATACGCTGATGTCGATCTATGATGCATCGATGAACTACCAGGCGGACGGCCAAAATCTGGTTGTCATTGCCGGTAAAGAATACGGCACAGGCAGTTCCCGTGACTGGGCGGCCAAAGGCACCTACTTGCTGGGAGTCAAAGCCGTCATCGCGGAAAGCTTCGAACGGATTCACCGCAGCAACCTGGTCGGCATGGGCGTACTGCCTCTGCAATTCCAGGAAGGCCACGGCTGGCAGACGCTCGGCATTGATGGCACCGAAACGTTTGATATCGTTGGCTTGAGCAACGATGTGAAGCCGGGCCAACAATTGACCGTTATCGCTACCCGTACGGACGGAACGCAATTCGAATTCCCGGTAACCGCCCGTCTCGACAGCATGGTCGACGTGGACTACTACCACAACGGCGGCATTCTGCAAACCGTTCTGCGGCAAATGATCGCGGAAAACAACTGATAACTGCAACTGCATATATAAACCAAGGCTGCCCTGTTTCCATGAAACAGGGCAGCCTTATCTATTGGATTGTATCTGAACCTCATTCAGCCCTCATCACATGCTCGTCCCGGCCTCGACATTCCATTACTCGGTCGAGCCATTCGCTAGCCAAGGCCTGGAATAGATCATGCTGCTCGATTTGCAGGTTATGTCCGGCCCGATCCAGCATTACAAAGCTGGCATGCGGATATTGCTGGGCATATTCCCACTGGTTTTTGTACCCGACGACATGATCCTGTCTTCCTGTCAGAATAAGTACCGGTTTCATATACGGTTCCCGAGGCATATCCTCATTCCCGGTCAAATCATACCGTAGAGAAATTCGATTCAGAAATTCTTGATCACCCGCCCGAAGCCCGCTAAAAATTTCAGCTTTGAACCGCTCCCAGTTATACTCATCCTGTACTACCTGAATTTCGAGGAATTCAGAGATCCCAGGTTCGTTCTCCAGCCGGGCAAGTACAGTTTTGTCCTTATAAACCGTGTTAGACGGTGGCGCATCATGCAGCGCAATCCCTGCCGTAGGACATATTAAGAGCATTCCGTCGATTTGATCCGGCCTTTTGGACAGCAACGCTCTGGACAAATACCCTCCATAAGACTCTCCTGCCAGCACAAACCGTTGACCGGCAAAGACTTTATCCACGAACTGTTCTACAAGGGTTAGTATTTCGTCCGTACTTTGAATCCATTCTGCCCCCTTCGTCCTCCCCATACCGGGCAAATCAAGGTAAATCCGTTGCCAGCCTGGCCGGTTTTTAAACACAGGCTCCATACAGCCGATCATCAACCGCCGATCGCATCCGAATCCGTGGATGAGCAGTACCGGATATCCGGAACCATGAACTTCATAGTCGATCGTAAGCGAATCCAGAACGCATTCCATAATAAGCACTCTCCTCGTAAATTATACATAGACGTCTATGCTTTATTTTATTCCGAAAAATATATAGATGTCTATATATAAAGCCAAAAAAGGTCATAGCCTTTTGAGAATTCGTTTTAACATATCTTCCAATTGTGCTTGTTCATCCAGGGTTAAGCCGCCGTAGATGGCCTCATTCAGTTGATTTGAAACCGCCCGGAACGTTGGCCCCAGTTGCTCTCCCTTCTCGGTCAGACTGATTAAAATCACCCGCTTGTCTTGCTCGTCTCTTCTCCTTTCCACGTACCCCAACTGTTCCAGTTTTCTGACCAAAACCGTTACCGTTGGCTGAGTGCGGTTAATTTTCTCGGCCAATGCGCTGATCGGCATTCCGTAGGAATGAAAAAGCAAAGAAAGAATATCGCCGTGCGAGGGGACAATGTCCACAACGCCATTCTGTTCCAGTTCGGCTATGATCTTCTTATTTACAGCATCTCTTATTTTACTAATCATGGAAGCGGCATTATGTTCTATCATACCCCCATATTAATAATTCACCGAATGAAGATCAAGGACTTTACATATACAGTTCCATCTGTTATATTCAATGTATAACAGTTAGAACAAAAAAAAGGAGGGTTCTCTTGATTATTGAGCTTGATTTGCAATCAGAGGTCCCCATCTATACGCAGCTGGTCAACCAGATCATCGAAGGCATCGCAAGCGGGCGGCTTCAGCTCGGCGAACCGTTGCCCTCGGTGCGCAGCCTGGCCTCCGATATCGGAGTAAACCTGCACACGGTCAACAAGGCATATACGCTGCTCAAGCAGGAGGGCTATATTCAGGTTCACCGCCAGCGAGGGGTTGTCGTTCACCCGGATGGGATGCCTCCGGTTACCGAGTCATTTGCCGATAAACAGCGCAGCGAACTGCGGCCCATCATTGCTGAAGCGATCTGCAGGGGTATGGGCAAAGAACAGATGCTTGACGTTGTGGAAAGCCTCTACAAAGAGATTACGGAATACAGAGAGGAGAAATAACCATGCAAATGCTATCCGCCCTGCTGCTTATCCTGATGTTTCTGCCGGTGATGATATCCATGGCGTTCATGCCTTATCTCACCAGAGAAACCGTCAGCTTCGGGGTCTCCGTCAGCGAGGATAACTACCGCAGCGAACCGCTGCGCCGGCTGCGCAAGACCTACGCATCGATCAGCCTGACCATAAATGCCATTCTATTCATTCTCTGCATTTACAGCTCGGTTCAATCGAAGGACGGCTTGGAGCAAAATACGGCCCTCGGAATTTACATCTCGATCATGGTCGCTGCCTCCATCGCATTAAATCTGATATTTCACTTTAAAATGAAAAAACTTCGGTCATCCCTTCCATCGGCGCCCGCGGCTAAATCCGTTCTCGCTGTGGATACGGGCTTCCGCCGAAACAAATTGATCCTGTCCAACTACTGGTTCCTTATCCATGCCGCGGTCATTGCGGCCAGCACCCTGATCGTGCTGGTGAATTACGATAAAATTCCGTCCACCATCGCGATGAAGTTCGACTTCCAAGGCGAGGTCATCAACAGCGCAGCCAAGTCTTATTGGACCGTGCTTTCTCCTAACTTGATGCAGATCGTGATGACCCTGATCTTCCTGTTCATTAACTGGAGCATTTTGAGAAGCAAACAGCAAATCTATGCCGGGGATCCGGAGCGGTCCATTCGGCAGAACACCTTGTTCCGCCGCAGATGGTCGATGTTCACCATTGTGTCCGGTCTTGCGATGGTATTGTTGCTCTCTTTTATCCAACTGAATATGCTGCATCCGATGGATACGGGTGTGATTCTGTCCGTCAGCATCGCCATTCCCGCATTCGTCGTGCTGTTCGCCGTCACGCTCTCCTTCAATACGGGTCAGGGCGGCAGCCGGATCAGCCGCAGACCGGCAGGCTCCAAGGTACAGCCTGTGGATGACGACAGCCATTGGAAGCTCGGCAGCATTTATTTCAATCCTCAGGACCCTTCGATATTCGTGGAAAAAAGAGCAGGCATCGGCTGGACGATGAATTTCGCCCATCCGGCCGGTTGGATCGTCCTCGCGGGCGTTGCGATTGCCATTGTGGCATCCCTTGTTTTCTCGGGCTAAACCAAATTCATATATTCTAGATTCTGGAGGGATTTCTAATGTCTAAAAACAGGAAAAACACGTTAAAAGCAGCCGCCACCGTTACCCTGGCTCTAAGCCTTACGCTTCCTGCAGCGTCGGCTCTCGCCGCTTCCCCGGCACCCGTTTCCCAAAGCGGAACCGCTCTTGCCCCCTTACGGGAGACGGCAACCGGACTTGGAGCAACGGTACATTGGGATCAGAATAAACAAACAATCACGGTCAAAAAGGGCGCCCATGTCCTGGTTCTTCAACCCAATAAGAAAGAAGCTTTGCTGGACGGCCAAACCGTTACTTTAAACAACTCCGTTAGAATCGTATCCGGGCAGACACTGATCGAACCCGCTTTTATGAATAAAATATTTCCGACTGCCGAAACTCCGGCCGACCCGGCCGATGACTTCATGGACTTGTTGAAGGCCGGGAACGGAACCGAAGCCGCGGCTTATGTAGGCCCGGAAGCAGCTGTTCTTCTGTCGGCGGATGTGCTCGGCAAGCTCTGGTCCAACTATGAAAGTATTTTTGGAAAAGTGTCCGGTCAAGCCGTAAAAACCGAAGCAACCAATTCGGTTCACCGCAATGTGACCTATACATTCCAAGCGGCTAACACTCCGTTCCTTGTGACCTTAAGAATGAACGCTCAGGGACAAATCGATGATTTCTTTGCCAATACCGTCACACCATCCCTGTATCAAAAACCGGCTTACGACAATTCCGACGCATACACCGAGCAGGAAATCACCGTAGGCGAAGGGTCCATGGCTCTTCCGGGCACGCTCACTTTGCCAAAAGGGGACGGCTCCTTCCCTGCCGTCGTCCTCGTTCACGGCTCCGGGCCGCATGACCGCGACTCATCCATCGGCAGTGCCAAGGTGTTTCGCGATCTCGCCGCGGGACTTGCTTCGCAGGGTATCGCCGTGCTGCGCTACGACAAAGTAACGTATGAGCATTCCATGAAGGTATCGGCCGATCCGAAGTTTACGCTGAAGCGGGAAACGGTGGATGACGCGTTGGCGGCCGTGAAGCTGTTGAAGAACAACGCCAAAATCGATGCTTCCAAGATTTTTGTGGCCGGTCATAGCCAAGGCGCGTTCGCGGTACCGATGATGATCGATGCCGACAAGAACGACGATATTGCCGGTGCAATTCTGCTCTCCGGCCCGAGCGGCAAATTTGCCGACATCCTGGCGCTGCAGCAGAAGGAACTGGTGTCCCGCGTAAAACAAAGCGGCCTCGACGCTACGCTTTTCGAGCAGCAAGCCGCTCAATATACGGCGGTCGCCGATATGGTAAACGACCCGAAATACACAGTCGACAACATGCCTGCGAATTTCCCGATGCCTCCGGCCTACTGGTGGTATGAGCAAAAGAATTATGTCCCTTCCGAAGTGGCCAAGAAGCAGACCGGCCCACTCCTTATTCTCCAGGGAGAGAATGACTGGCAGGTTCCATTAAGCCAGCTTGACGGTTGGAAGCAAGCGCTGAAGGACCGCACCGACGTAGAATACAAGTCCTATCCAAAGGTCAACCATCTGTTGGCCGAGTATGACGGAATCTCAATCGGTTCGGAATACTACCAGCCTTCCAACGTATCTAAATCGATCGTTGACGATATCGCTGCCTGGGTGAAAAAGACTAAATAATCTTAAAGGATATGACGCGCTGGCACTGATGATGGTGCTGGTGCTGACTTAAACAAACAAGCCCTCAGAATGAGGGCTTGTTTGTTGTCTATATGAGAGTACATTTGTGATTGAAGTCGATCGAAGTCTTAGCCGAGGAAGTATCTTCCTATTTCAGCCGCCAAAGCTTCCGGCGCCATCATCACCGCAGAATGGTCCTGGCCATCAAGTGTCCGGTGCTCTCCCTGTTCCAGCAGATCCGCCAGCGCTTTTGCCGCTTCGTGGAGGAAAGGGGGCGAATTTTCGCCGGAGGTAACGCTTACCGGAATGCTGACCTTCCAACGGTCGGCCGGCAAAGGGCGTCCGGATTGAGTACTGCCCATAATTTGCCCGTCATAAGCCAGTGTATGAGCCATGGAGCTCATTTTGTCCCAAGACGGGTCCGCCTTCATAAACTCGATATATTCGCCAGGCACGCCTACCGCTTCGGTCATAAAATATTCCACGGCACCGCTTCGATCATCCTCGGCCACCAGGCGGTTTAAAGTATTCACATATTCCGGCGAGACCGGAGGACGGCTCTCATCTACAATGAACGGAGGCTCGTATAAAAAGAGTTTATTCACGCCGCTCCCTAATTTGCTTGCCGCTTCCAGGGCCAAGACCGCTCCGGAAGAGCTTCCGAAGAGAAACGCGCTACCGCCGGCTTCTTTGATCAACGCATGGATATCTTCCACTTCCCGGTCTATCGCATAGGGTGAAGCTTCATTGCTGCCGCCGCGTCCCCGGCGGTCAAAATTGTACACGGTAAATTGTCCGGCAAGCCGGGCTGCCAATTGTTCGGCATCTGTATGATCTGCGGTCGCAGCGGCCACCAGAATAAGTGCGGGACCTTCGCCCTGCTTAACAAAGGCAATCTTCGTGCCATCTTTCGAAATTACGCTATTCTTCGACTGAATCAATTCCATGCTTCATCTTCCTCCCTAGAAATGTTTAATATTAATGCGTGTTCAAAAAGGCGACTTTTTAGCACCGAGAAGGTTCAAGATTCGATGCCGGGTATGCAACCTGAATCACTTCGTGATCAAAAGATGACTTTTTGAACAACCTCTATATAAAGTGATTTTCGAGCCGGGTGAGCGTCTCCTTATATCCCTCTATCATGCCCATGGCCTCGGCGGACTCCAGTTGTTTTACCTCTTGGAACCGGGTAGTTATGGTAAGCTTCGTTCCTCCGGCAATCTCTTCGAAAGCAATGATCGTCGGCATTTCGCTCCCTTCGGCGACATTCCAATCCCGATCCGTAAACGAATCGATATAATAGAGCCGGTATGGCTCGCTTACCTCGCAATATGTAGCTTTGCAATACGCTTCATCGCCTTTGCCGTCGACCGGTGCCAGGCTGTACCGCCAAATGCCGCCGGGTCTCACATCCATTTCATAGACGGTTGCCGTAAAATTTCCGGGCCCCCACCAGTGCACAATATGCTCCGGCTTGGTCCATCCTAGCCAGGCAAGCTCACGTTTCACGGCAACAGTGCGTTCAATGATAAGCTCCCGCCTATCCAAATCTTTGGTGACCTTTGTTTTTTTCCTGATGAGGAGCCCTCCTTACCCGATCGATCTGGTCGTTAAACGAAATCGAAATGAAAATGTAATTACTCGCTTACTCCTCTCCTTGGATTTGAATCAAGTAATCTTCAAAGCTGTCAAGTCGATCTTCCCATAAACGGCTGAATGAATTGAGCCAGGCGTCCAATTCTTGAAACGGTTGTGCCTCAAGACTGTAAATGCGTTGCTGCGCCTTACGACGGACACCTACCAGTCCCGCTTCGCTTAAAATGCGCAAATGCCGGGATACCTGAGGTTGGCCAAGTTTTAGTTCTTCTACGATGTCGCTAACCGAACGTGGTCCAAGCTTCAATAGCTCCACTATGTTAAACCGGTTAGGCTCTGCAATGGTGAACAAGGTTGTTTGCAAGGCTAAAGTATTCATGTCCACAATATACACTTAAACGTATATACATGTCAATGTATATAATACATAAAAAGAAGACCGCTGATCCCAACCTCGGATCAACAGCCTGCTTATTAGTTTAAGTTCGTGTTCAAAAAGTCAGGTTTTCAGGACCAAGCGTATGCTTTCGAAGTGCGTTTTTACAAAACGCTTTAGGTCGGATGAAGCTAGGGACTGAGTAGCGGAGCTAAACGTTTTCGTAGAAAACGACTCCGTAAGCATTTGCTCATAGGGTACGTGAGCAACGGAAGGCCCGGCTGAATTCAAGATTCGACGTCGGATCCACTTCATGATCTGCTTCGTCATGGAAAGATGACTTTTTGAACAACCTCTTTAAGTATGAATCATCATGCCCATTTCCCGGGCCGTTTCGATCAAGACCGGGGCGAAGTCCTCCAGCGTCTGGGGCGACAGTCGGCTGACCGGTCCGGAGACGGAAAGGGCCGCGGCGACTTTCCCGGTCCGGTCAAAGATCGGGGCCGCTACCGCCGCCGCGCCGGGCTCCCGTTCCTCATAGCTCGTAGCGTAGCCGAGCTTGCGGATCTCCTGTAGCTGGGCGACATATGCGGGCCGGTCCACCGCCGCCGGCCAGTCGGCGCTCTCCAGCACGGCGCGGACGATCGCCTCCTCCGCATAGGCAACCAGCACTTTGCTGGATGCTCCGACGTACAGGGGCAGCCTTGCACCGACCTGCGCGACCCGACGGATCGCCTGGTTGCTCTGTACCGCCTGAATGCGCAGCCGGTCCGTTCCATCGCGCAAATACAGGCTTACCGTTTCTCCGAGCCGGTCGCGAAGCTGTTCCATTTGCGGCAGCAGCAGGATGGCCGGATCATCATTTTGGGACAAATGGGCCGAAAGCTCCCATATTTTCAAACCGAGACGGTATTTCTCCGTCGCCGAGTTGCGGATGACGAACCCCTTCTCCTCCAACGTAGTCAGCAAACGGTGCACCGTACTCTTATGAAGCCCAATTTCACCCGCAATCTCGGTCAGGCCCAGATCGCTGTCCTTCGTAAAACACATTAATATATCAAGCGCCCTCTCTACGGCGCGTACAGTAAGTTTCCGATCTTCCATCAGGAAACCACCCCTCCTTAAGTTTCACTGCATGAAACGCGGTTACATAAATTATAAAGACAGGGACAGGGTTCCGTCAATGAATCACAGCCAATTATACCCTTGCATTGACATAAAGGACGCCTCATCATACGATAATTTTATAGGATTCGTCTCGTTTCGACATATTCCGATTATATTCTTGTCATCCGGTTATATATGAAATATTAAATTTGAACTTTTCTGTTCGTAAGGGAAGCCCGGCTTTAAGGAACATATATTATTATCAGATATTTATAAGGAGGGGGAATCATGAGCCAAAGCAACCGGAACGATCTTCCCCTGTCCGGAGGTCTTAAGGAGAAAGAAATACCCGCTCTTGAAATCAGGCGCATCAGCTTCAAGCATATTATTGTGGCCTTGATGTTATCGGTTCTGTTTTTCCTGCTCTTCTGCTTCGTTTCTCTGCATGGATATATCGCCTGGGTATTGTCCAATCCTACGGTAGCCCCGATCTATTCCAATCCGAAGCTATCCAAGAACCTGGAGTACGAGGATATCGTCTTCCCTGCCGCCGACGGCAGCAGAGTCATGCATGGCTGGTATATTCCGGCCGCCGACTCGAACCAAACGATCGTTTTCAGCCACGGCTACGGAGCCAATCGCGAGGAAACCTGGATTCCGATGTACGACCTCGCTCACTACGCTCACCGGCTGAACTTTAATGTAGTGATGTTCGATTACGGATTCGCCGCGCAAAACAGCAAAGAGGTCGCCACAGGAGGCAAGAAAGAAGCCCAGCAGCTGCTCGGTGCCATCCAGTTCGCCAAACAGCGGGGAAGTCAGGAGATCATCGTCTGGGGCTTTTCCATGGGGGCAGGCACCGCACTGCAAGCCGCCTTGACTAGCAAGGATATCGACGGAATGATCCTTGACAGCACTTTTCTGCTTGAGCCGGATACGATGTATCATAACATTCGCCAGCATATCGATCTCCCGCGCCATCCTTCACTTGAGATTATCGGAATGCTGTTGCCCGTGCTGAACGGTACGAGCTTGCGGCAGATTCCGTATCCCGAGGTCAAATCCAAGGACTACCCCTTCCCGATTTACTTTATTCACGGGACGGAGGATGAGAAGGCTCCTTACCCGATTGCCGAAAAACTGGCGGAAAACCAGACGAATCCCGCTTCCGGCGTCTGGATCGTGGAGGGATCCCATCATGAGCTTATTTTCCGCGAGCATCCCAAGGAATACTTGCGTATCGTTTCCACCTTTCTTAGCCGGGTAGGACAGTCCCAGCATGAGGATCGGACTCAAGACCAACCGGCTGAAAAAGACGCTGACTAACCCAAGCACAAAGGCCCGTTTCGAATGGCATAGGCCAGGCCGTCCCCGGAATACAATGTACACAACGATACATTCCGAGGAGGTTTAACCCGATGCTGTTTGTTTACGGGCCTTATTTGCCTGTCCGCATTTTGGAAGAGATTCGTTTCTGGAAAGAACAGGAGACCGAACATACCGATGTCATCAAAGCGATTGTTCCCGGTTTGGAGCCGAACTTCGTTAAACTGCTGGACGAATGGAAGCAGGTATTTGCCTCTACCCAGCAGGCGGCAGATCAGTTGCTCCAATTCGGCGTTTCCTCCAAAGAAGCAGCCTGCGACCCCTGGCTGATCAAGGAGACCGAAAGAATACTGGGAGCATCGTTCCGGCAATCCCAGGAATTTATCCGCCAGCTGTATATCATTCTCGACCAGAGCGCTGCCGCTAAGTCCGTCCCCCTTGCGAAAACCGTCCTGCTTCATATCATCCGTGAGTCGGAATATTTCCTCGGCGTGCTGGAAACGCTCAATCGTCCGGGACAAATCGCGAGCAGCATGGCCGACGCTCACCCGTTCCTTGGCCCTTACCGGCCGGAACAGGAGCAGGCTGCCGTCATTTACGGTTCCGCACAGCAAGATGATATTCCTTCGGCCAGTCACCAACCCACGGCCACTATCTCTCTCGCCCAGGTTCAGCAATTTGACCGGAACGACAAGGATCCGAAGAGTGAGACGGAATCGGAGCAAGCCCTGATCAACAGCCGTCCCGTCCCAATTGGCGGCCACACGCTCCCTCCGTTGCCCTATCCTTACAATGCGCTTGAGCCCTACATCGATGAAACAACGATGCGCATCCATCACGACAAGCATCATAAAACCTATGTGGACGATTTAAATAAAGCGGAGAAAAAACTTCAGGACGCCCGTAAATCCGGTAATTTCGATCTAGTCAAACATTGGGAGCGGGAGCTTGCCTTCAATGGCGCGGGCCATTACCTGCATACGATCTTCTGGGATATCATGAACCCCCAAGGCGGCGGAAAGCCTGAAGGCGAGCTGATGGAGCAGATCAAACGCGACTTCGGCAGCTACGACGCCTTTCATAAGCAATTCTCCAGCGCTGCGGAAAAGGTCGAGGGCGGCGGCTGGGCCATCCTTGTCTGGAGCCCGCGCAGCCATCGACTGGAAATTCTCACGGCGGAGAAACATCAGAACCTGTCGCAATGGGACGTCGTCCCTCTCCTCCCGCTGGACGTATGGGAACACGCTTATTATCTGAAGCATCAGAACAATCGCAAGGATTATATCAGCGACTGGTGGAACGTCGTCTATTGGCCGGCCGTCGCGGAGCGGTATGGAAAAGCGAAGCAACTAAAATGGCAGCCGTATTAACGGCTGCCATTCTTGTGCGATCTATTCAAATTCAATTGCACTTCTTACTCTTTAATCAAGGACAGAAATTCCGCCCGCGAAGCAGCTTCCGTACGGAAGGTTCCCCGAACCGCCGAAGTAACCGTCTTGCTTCCCGGCTTCTTGATACCTCGGGCGCACATGCACAAGTGTTCTCCTTCAACGACAACCATTACGCCTTGAGGCTTGAGGACCTCGTCCATAATGTCGGCGATTTGCGACGTAATACGCTCCTGCACCTGCAGACGGCGGGTTACCGCTTCCACCAGACGAGCCAGCTTGCTGAGCCCGGCGATCTTCCCGCTCGGAATGTATCCAATATGCACTTTCCCGAAGAAAGGCGCCATATGGTGCTCGCATTGGCTGTAATATACGATATCCTTTACGATAACGAGCTCCTCATGGTTCTCTTCAAACGTAACTCCAAGCACGTCCCGGGGATCGACTTCATATCCGCCGAAGATTTCCTCGTACATCCGGGTTACCCTCGCCGGCGTTTCGAGCAGTCCTTCCCGCTCCACATCTTCCCCGACCAACTTAAGAATCTCGCGCACGTGATGCTCAATCTGTTCCCGGTTGTCTCCCACTCGAGAGTTGACATAATCTTTTACTCCAGCCATTTCAGCGCCTCCTCCTTTCGATTCATTCAGCCACCATGATACAGCGGCATTACTTTTTCTTGCGTTTTCCTCCTGCTGGAGGCATTTGACCCTGGTTCTTCATCATTTGCTGGGCTTTCTGCATTTGCTTGCCGTTTAAATTATACCCCATTTGCTTCGCCATCTTTTGCAGCATTTGCGGATCAGACTGCATCTTCGTCAGTTGTCTGCGCAAATAAAAGACCCCGATTGCAAAGCCGCCGACCAAACCGACGATTAACGTAATAATAGGAATTACGATATCCATTGCTTAAGCCACCCCTGTATCAATCTCAATCTTCTGGCGCCAAGCTATACAGCTAGCGCACTCAACATATCATAGCATTCAAGAAGATGCGATTCAAGCCAGAACCGCTTCGATAAACACCGTCGTTTCCGTCGCCAAATCCACTTCTTTAACTTCCATATCCTCTCCCGAGCCCCGTATGACTCTAACGGACGGACGTCCGGGTAAACCGCGATGCTGGCTGACGACAACCCCCGTCTCCTTGGTCGAAAGCCGAACCGCCGTACCATTCGGATACACCGACACGATACGGGTAAACTCCACCAGCACGTCGCGGTCAAGCGTTTGTTCGGAGCAAGCCATCAGTTGCTCGCACGCCTCGTGAGGCAGCATCGGACGCTGTCCTCCGCTCCCCCCGCCGCCGATGAGATTATCGTACATATTGGCCGCTGCCACAATTTTGGGAAACAGATGTATCTCTTCCTTATTCAATCCCCTTGGCAAGCCTGTCCCATTCAGTCGTTCATGATGCTGAAGGGCGGTATGCGCGATGAGCAGGTTAAACTCCCGCTTATGCTTGAGAATTTCAAACCCCCGCCAGGCGTGGTGCAGCTTCAAGTCCTCCGGATCGGCATCCTCGGGCAGCGGTTTGCTTTTCCCGATGTCATGAAGAAGCGCTCCGATAGCCAGATCTTTCAATTGGCCAAAATTAAGTCCCAGATTAAGCCCGATCATCGCGGACACGAGACATACATTGACGGCATGCAGATATGCCGCATTGTCGGCCGTGCGAATCTCCGTCAGTTGGACCATCACCTCTTTATGATTGAGGACATCCTCCAGCAGGTGATCGACGGACGCGCTGATTTTACGTGGATTCCATTCCTTGCCCGACCGGACCGCTTCCAGCGTCTCGCTCATTTCACGGAATACCGCCTGTTTCGTCGATTCGCTTAATACATCTTCAATCTCGATATCTTCATAGTCGGGATCCTTGATGTAAAGCATCGTAACACCGATCCGTTTCAGCGTATTGATCATATAGACCGTCAGCTGAATGCCCGCCGAAAGGAGCACAGTCCCGTTCGCGGAATATACCGTCTTGCCTAAAAGTTGACCCGGTTCGATATCCTCAACGCTTATGAATCTCATGTCTTATCCCCCTAGGTAACGATCTCTTCCAGTTTGGCGCGGGCTGCCTCCAGCCGTTCAAGCACTTCCGGATCGGCCTCGCTTCCGGCAGCTTTTATCACCGCCGCCAGCGCTTCTTCTCCTCCGATACGGCTTAAAGCCCAAGCTGCGGTTCCCCGCAAAACCGGCCGGGGATCGTTATCCATGATATCTATTAATTTCGGCACGGAGGACAGATCTTTGAAGTTCCCGAGCGCGATTACCGCATTTCGTTGAATCGGCTTCTTACCTCTCCAGGCAGCAGCGCTGTTTCCGAATCGTTCTTTAAATTCCCGGTTGCTGAGGTCAAGGATGGGCAGCAGGAGCGGCTTCACCGTTTCCGGATCGGGCTGCAGCTCGGGGCGATGATACCAGGACTTCCCTTTGTTCTTAGGGCAAACAACCTGGCATGTATCGCAGCCGTAAAGCCGGTTGCCGATTTTCACCATGAATTCTTCTTCCACAAATCCTTTGGTCTGAGTAAGAAAAGAAATGCACCGCTGCGCATTCAATTGTCCCGGTCCGACCAATGCCCCCGTCGGGCAGGCATCCAGGCATTTCGTACAATCTCCGCAATCCTCTGTCACCGGTGTATCCGGAGGAAAGGGAATGCTCGTGATCAATTCTCCAAGGTAAATCCAAGAACCCCATTTGGGCGAGATGATCGCACAGTTCTTTCCGGAAAAGCCGATCCCCGCACGCTCGGCCACCGCCCGGTCCGATAAGGCCCCGGTATCGACCATGCTCTCAATACGCGCCTCCGGTACGCGCTCGGCGATAAACGCTTCGAGCTTCGCCATGGCCTCCCGGAGAACCTGGTGGTAGTCCAGTCCCCATGCTGATCTGGCGAGAATTCCCCGGCGGCTCCCCGGCTCCGACTTCGGCGGATTTTCCATTTTGGACGGATAAGCGACTGCAATAGATATAAGCGATGCCGGCTGTTCCAGTGACAGTTCGGGATAGATTCTCTTGTCCAGATCCGGTTCTTCAAAGCCGGATTCGTATCCTTTATCCCGCCGGTCCTGCAAAATGGACTTCAACGATAAAAACGGGTCTGCGGCAGCAAACCCGATGTCATCGATGCCGAGCGACGGCGCGGCTTCCTTGATTTCCCGCTTTAGCTCTTCCCATACGGACCGGCCCGCCGCCCTGTCTTTGGCCATCAAGTTTTGTTCGGCCTTCGCCATCGTCACAACCTCCTTTTTGCGTCATTCTAAGATGATTTTTTCTCCCGTTATTTCGAGGACAAACGTTTAATTGCTTCCCGCGCCAGCAGGTCGCAATGATTGTTAAGCTCATTGTCGCTGTGGCCTTTGACTTTGACATATTCCACTTCATGAATTCCCATCAGCCGCCACAATTCCTGCCAAAGCTCCTTATTCTCAACGGGCTGTTTCTTGCTGTTCTTCCAGCCGTTCTTCATCCAACCGTGAATCCAGCCTTGCTGAAAGCAATTGACCACATAGGCGGAGTCGCTGTAAACCTTAACCTTGCATGACTCCTTAAGCGAACTCAGCGCTGAAATGACAGCCTGAATCTCCATCCGGTTATTCGTTGTCATCGGCTCGCCGCCGGACAGTTCCTTTCGATGACCGTTATACAGAAGCACGGCGCCCCATCCTCCCGGTCCCGGGTTTCCCGAACAGGCACCGTCCGTATAAATCATAATTTCCTTCACGAAATAACCTCCACCATTTTCTCTTTCTTTGGTATTACAAACCTCTTATCTTGGTAATCGGCCAAAAGACGAATTCCGCCCGGCCCACGATATCCTTCTTATTTACGCTGCCGAAGTAACGACTATCTTTGCTCTGTCCGGCGTGACGATTATCCCCCATGACGAAATATTCGTCTTTTCCCAATGTCACCGGTGCCAGGTTGCTGTCTTCAATCGCCGTATCGGTATAAGGCTCGCTCTGCGGCTGTCCGTCAACCAGCAGCTCGCTGCCGCGGATTTCCACCGTTTGTCCGGGCACGGCAATCACCCGCTTGACTAGAAACGGCTTTTTGTCGGGGCCTGTGCTCGGATCCCGGAGCACCACGACATCGCCGGCGTGAGGCGGCGTAAACCAGTAAACGATTTTGTCTACAAACAGTCTTTCCTGCTCCTCCAGCGTCGGTTCCATCGATTGCCCTTTTACCATGGACAGGTTGAACACAAATACATTCAGCAGCAGCATAATTACGAATGCGATCGCCACCGTCTTGAGCAAATCCCAGAGCTCTGTCGCCCAGCCTCTATTGGCCTGTACCGTTTCCTCAGCGGAAGCTTTACCCGCCTGTTCCTTCTCTATCATATCCTCCTCGGTCGGAGGAGAAGTCATCGGTTCCATGAAGCACCTCATCAATAACATTTTAAAAATGATCTAATAATAGAAAAGCATATCCTGCACCCATTTGCAACGGGCGGAAGATATGCTTAAGTCCTGCAAAAATTAGCAAGATCGAATAATTCCTTCTTTATCTGGATCCAGACAACGAGCTTACCGCAGCGATACCAAGCTTCTGGAATGCCTCCAGAAATTTGCTTGCGCCGTAGCCCATAGCTTCATACAACGGGGCAATCGCTTTGTTGTGCGGGTCTCCGGCAATCATAATTTGGCGAATATTGTACTGCCCGAATCGCTGTTCCATAGCAGTTACGAGATTTTTGCCTACTCCTTGACGGCGGTAATCCGGATGAACGACGGTACGATAGATGAACCCCGTATTTTGGTCGATCGTTCCGATCAACGTACCTACAATTTCGCCATCCTCCGACTCAGCTATCATAATCAATTCCGAGTCCCAAGACAGCTGTCTGGCAAAAGCCCGTTTCGTGTCTTCGTAGCAATCCTCCATTAAGGCTACCTGCAAAAGCTCCATCACTTGATTAACATCACTCAATTGGAAGGAACGAATACGCATGCTATGATCTCCCTTTTCTCTACACATGATAGATTCATGTAAAATGGACGGCTGACGTTTTTACATCAACCGAATAATTGAATCCAGACAAAAATCGAGAAAAAACTGCTTTCTTGTCCATTAAACCATAATTATCTCCCGAATACACCATTTTTCTTCTGAAAGCGCTTTATATGAAGCGTTTACATTTATTTTTTTATAATATTTTTCTAATATTGGAAATGAAAATGCATAATTTCTGACTATTTTCCAATAATAGGATTGTTAAACCCCGGTTTACATTTCGTTAGCTCATCCCCGAAAAGGGTAATAGTTTAATGATCCACAAACAATCCATTACTAAAATTAAAACTTGGAGGTACAACGAACATGGCTCATGAATTGCCCGACCTTCCCTATCCTGCAAACGCGCTGGAACCTCATATTGACGAGCAGACAATGAATATTCATCATGACCGGCACCATAATACGTACGTTACCAATCTGAATGCCGCTCTTGAGCAGGCGCCGGAGCTGCAAAGCAAAAGCGTGGAAGAGTTGATTTCAGACCTGAACAGCGTACCTGAAAATATACGCACCGCGGTTCGCAACAATGGCGGTGGCCATGCCAACCATACCTTGTTCTGGCAGGTCATCGGGCCGGGCGGCGGCGGAGCCCCCACAGGAGCCGTTGCCGAAGCCATCGATCGCGAATTGGGCGGATTCGACAAATTTAAAGAGGATTTTACAAAAGCGGCAACTACCCGCTTCGGCAGCGGATGGGCCTGGCTGGTCGTCGGTAAGGACGGAAAACTTGCGATCACCAGTACCCCGAATCAGGACAACCCGCTATCTGAGGGCCTGACTCCCATTTTGGGGTTGGACGTCTGGGAGCATGCCTACTACTTGAAATATCAAAACAAACGTCCCGATTATATTTCGGCCTTTTGGAACATCATTAATTGGGACGAAGTAAACAAGCGTTACGAGTCAGCAACAAAATAACACCACCCCAGGAGGGATTCCCATGTCAACGGACAAGCAGCATGGTTTGACGAACGATCCGCAGGAGATGCTTAAGGCCAAGCATGAGGCGGACAAGCAGAAGCAGCAGTTTACGAACTTTGCCCGCAGCGTCAGCGGAGATACCCCTGTCGACAATGGCCAGGTTTCGCCGGACAAGCACCATGAACCCGACCAGCAGAATAATATGAAGGATCAGGAGAATCGCATGATCTGAGGAAGTTTGAATCGCTAAAGAACGAAAAAGGCCGGACGAAGGATTACTTCCCTCGTCCGGCCTTTGTTTTGCCTTGTTAAGCTGCAAGCTACTTTAACTTTAACCTTTAGCCCCATAGAGGGGAATATTGCTTCAAAATCCGTAGAAATACATTCGGAAACGCAAGCGCCGCCATGTCCTCCGGTTTGATCCAGCGGTATTCCGCCGAGTCTTCTTCGAGCTCGGAGCCGCTTGTTTCGTATGCGGCCCCCGCTTCGGCAGCGGCAAGGCCGAGGCCCGGTAAGCCTGCGGCAGCGGCATGCCCGGCCGCTTCATGGAAGCGGAAAACGCGGAGATTCCAGTGGATATGGCTGAACGTATGCTCCGCGTCCATGAACGCTTCCACCGGTTGGGCGGGCACTCCCGCGGCGGCCAGTTCGGCGGCGAGCCGATCCATGGCCGGCCCGTCCGGCAGGCCGGCACCTTCGCCGGCGATCGCGGCTGCGGGGATGTGGGGCAGCTCCCACATCCGTGCGAGCAGCCCCGTATCCGGCCGGCGGCGGACGAGCACGCGCCCGGCGTGCTCCCCGTCACCCTCAACGAGGGCGGCGAGCCGGTACTCCGGCCGCGGAGGCTTCGCCTTGCTCTTCACCGGCAGCGTCTCCTCCACGCCCTCAATCCGGGCCGCACAGTGGGCCATAACCGGGCATACCAGGCATTGCGGCGATTTGGGCGTGCATACCAGTGCACCCAGCTCCATCAGCGCCTGGTTAAAGTCCGAGGCCCGTCCCCGGGGAATTAGTCCGGCGGCCAGCTCCTCCATCAGCGTACGGGTGCCGGTCTTCATAATATCGTCCCGAATCAGGAAATAACGGGAGAGCACCCGCATGACATTGCCGTCCACCGCCGGCTCGGGCTGATTGAAGGCGATGCTTAAGATCGCGCCGGTCGTATAAGGACCGACGCCCTTAAGCGCGGCCACATCCGCCTTGTTCGCGGGGACAACCCCGCCGTGCCGCTCCATGACCTGACGAGCGGCCGCCTGCAAATTACGGGCCCGTGAATAATAGCCGAGCCCTTCCCAGCATTTGAGCACATCCTCTTCGGGCGCTTCGGCCAAATCCTTCAGTGTAGGAAAGCGCCCGATAAAACGCTGGAAATATGGAATGACCGTGTCCACCCGGGTCTGTTGAAGCATAATTTCCGAGACCCAAATCAAATACGGATCACGCTGTCTGCGCCAAGGCAAATCCCTTTTGGAACGGTCGTACCATTCCAGCAGCTCGGTACTGAAATATGTTTTGCTGTCTATATTGTCCTGCATGTTCTTCTCCTTAAATTTCAGTCTATCCATTGAATGGATGTGGGGCCAGTACGTATAATGTTCCTTCGATCGCTGTTGGTTCCAGATTTCTTGAATTTATAGAATCTGAGAAGGCAGAAATCCGGAACCAAAGGCGAACGCTCCACTTCTTCGGAATCATTTTACTCCCTTGCCTGCATCCCATTCTTTTAATTCATCTATCTATGAATTAGCTTCAATCCAAGCGTTCCACTACCGCGAAGGCTGAAGCCAGTTGGCGTTCATGCGTAATGCTCAGATGAACAGTGTATTGCTCCGGGGACAATCCTAACCGATTCCACGCTCCGTCGGATAGCGACACATACGGCTTGCCGTGGCCATCAGGTAAAATCTCCATATCGACAAAGCCCAGCTTGCTGCCAATGCCGCAGCCAAACGCCTTGCTTAAAGCTTCCTTGGCGGCAAACCGCCCGGACAGGAACTCAGCAGGACGCGCACTGCATCCCGGAAGCTTCAGCTCTTCCGGCGTCAATACCCGCTGCTTCAGCTTGTCCCCCGCTTTTCCCTCCAGCATGCGTTGCATGCGTCCGATTTCCACCACATCATGACCGATACCATATATCAAAAGGCTGCCCCTCTTCCTCAATACGCTTCCTTATAGAGGTTGTTCAAAAAGTCATTTTTCCACGACGAAGCAGATCACGAAGTGGATTCGACGTCAAATCTTGAATTCAGCCGGGCCTTCCGTTGCTCTCGTACCCATGTACGCTCCGCTACTCAGTCCCTAACTTCATCCAACCTTCTTGGTCCTGAAAACCTGACTTTTTGAACTCACACTTAGAGATTCATAATTAAAAGGACTGTTCTATTGCTTCCAACTTACATTCCCATTGTAACAGGGAAGCCACCACGACGCGAGTCCGGCGCCCTCCCTATGTTATAATGAAGCTATTCTGCAGCATAACGGCAACTCCAAATATGAAAGGAGATATAAGCTTATGCCTATCGATTTTCAAATCCCCTTAAACGGTGGTCATCTGTTAAGATGCTCCCGCTTTCCCGCCCAGGAGCCTGCGGGCCCGGCGGCCCTGATTGTCATCGCCCATGGATATAAAGGATTTAAAGATTGGGGAATGTTCCCGCATGCCGCGGAATATTTAAGCCGCCATCATGAAGTCATCACCTTCAATTTTTCCCATAACGGCATCGGCAGCCAATCCGAGGAGTTCACCGAACTTGAGAAATTCGCCGTGAATACCTATGACCGGGAGTTAACCGATCTGGACGAGCTTATTACCTACCTACAGTCTGACCCAAGTTATGCCGGACTCCCCCTATTCCTGCTCGGCCATAGCAAGGGTGCCGGTGTCTGCCTCATCCATGCGCTCGACCATCCCGGCCAGGTTCAGGGCGTCATCTCGTGGAACGGGATCACGAACCTTGACTTGCTCAGCGACAAACAGAAGGAAGAGATGACCCGGACCGGCCGCAGCTATGTGGTCAACGGACGGACCGGACAGCAAATGCCTCTCGACAAAATAATCCTCGACGATCTTGACCGGCAGCGGGAACGGTTCGATCTTTTAGGGCGGATGGCCCGCGGCTCCGATTTCCCCGTCATTCTGATCCAAGGCTCCGAAGACGGCGCCCATTTGCGCAAGGGCTCCGCGGAACTAGTCTCCCTGCGGCCCGACATCACCTGGATAGAGATCCCGGGCGGCAACCATACCTTTGGAACCGTTCATCCTTTTCAAGGTTTTACGGAGCCTTTCCATGCGGCGCTTGAAGCCACACTCTCCTTCATTTCCAAGATTTCCGGAAACGCGCCTTCTTCCCATCGCCATTCCGGAGAGCAAGAATGATCAAGCTAGCGGCTCCCTCACCCCCTATACTTAACACATAGACCGGTCTGGAGGAAGTTCATGAACCATGTTGAAATCATTCAGCAAAGCATCGAGTATATCGAATCGCGGCTTGATGAGGATTTGACCCTGAAGGGGGTGTCTCAGGCAATGCATTATTCGGAGTATCATTTCCATCGTACCTTTCTTCATCTGGTCGGGGATACGGTTACCTCGTACATCAGGAAACGCCGTCTCTCCAAAGCGGCGGAGCTGCTTGCCTTCAGCAACAAGAAAGTGATCGACATTGCGCTGGAATGCGGCTTCGGTTCCCACGAGGCTTTTACTAGAGCTTTCCGCAAAATGTACGGCATTTTACCGTCGGCCTGCCGCAGACTGGGGCGTCCCCCTTTTCTCGTCGCCAGATTCGAGGCGCATGATCTATTCGATGAACAAATCTATTTGGAACGGGGAGAATTTCATATGGAATATCGGATTGAGACTTGTCCGGCAATGAGAATCATCGGATACGCGATTCAAACGACCACGACGGACGGACAGAACAACACGGAAATCCCGGCCTTCTGGCAAGCTTACATACGGGATCAATTGGGCGCCAATGTGCCCGGCAAAAAACGTCCCGAGGTAGAGCTCGGCGTTTGTACTACCATGGACGAAGACGGCACTTTCCGCTACATCATCGGTTTTGAGACCGACGACAAGACCGAGGTACCGGAAGGAATGGTGGAGCTCACCATCCCGGAGGCGACCTACGCCATCTTTACGACCCCGCCGGCCGATCGAGCGGATTTCACCGACTCCATCCAGTCAACCTGGAACAAGATTTTTAGCGAGTGGTTCCCCACTTCCGGATACGAACAGGCTTACGCTCCCGACTTTGAATGGTATGATCAGCGGTGCTGGCCTGACAAAGGCCAGCAGATGGATATCTACATTCCTGTTCAGCCCTCAACCAAGCAATAACGAACAAGAAGCCGGCATTAGCGGATAACACAAAAATATAAAATGACGGTGCATGGATCATCATCTCCATAGCACCGTCATTTTTTTGGTCTTTCGCTCGTTATTCATGCTTCCGGAATATCATTCATAGCGCAGCGATTCGATCGGATGCAGCTTGGAAGCTTTGTTAGCTGGATACAGGCCGAAGAAAATGCCCACCGCCGCCGAAAATCCGAATGCCAGCAGGATCGCCCAGAGGGACACCACGAAGGGCCAGCCCGAAATTAGGGCGAACAGATACGCGGCAAACAATCCCAGCAAGGCTCCCACCGTTCCCCCGATAAATGAAAGGATGACCGCTTCAATCATAAACTGAAGCATAATCGTACCCGGCGTGGCTCCGATCGCCTTGCGGATCCCGATCTCACGCGTCCGCTCCGTGACCGAAACGAGCATGATGTTCATGACCCCGATTCCTCCGACAAGAAGGGAAATCCCCGCAATCGATCCGATGATCGTCTGTAAGATAGAAAATGTGCTGGATACCATCTTTTCCGCGTCTTTTCCGCTTTCGGTCAAGTAGGAATCCGGCTCCACGTTTTTCCTGTCGGCCAGCCAACTCTTAAGGGTCTTCATCGTCCCTTCCATTTGATCCGGGGAGGAAGCTACGATCTCCAGCATCCCGAGCCGCCCGTTATCCCCGGCTTCTCCAAATGAAACCGCCGTGATAGGCACATACCCGGAATACCTTTCTCCTTCCATCCCGCTCAAGATATTCTCCTCCGTCTTGTATACGCCGATAATGCGGAACGTATCGTTCCCCAGAACGACTCTTCTGCCGATGGCTCCTCTTGCCGAGCCAAACGCCTTCTCCGCATATTTTGCGTCGGCCACAATGACTTTCTGTCTGCCTCTTTCCTCCTGTGCGCTAAAAAATCTGCCCGCCGTGATATCCAGCTTTTGCATTTTGGGCATCTCCGAGGTAGTTCCCGTTAAGGTGAAGCGCAGCTTATCCTGCTTCAGCTTCGTCGTCACACCATAGCCAAGGGAGGCAGAGACATAACGAATGCCCGGAACCTTGCGTACTTCAGCTATATCCCGCAGCCGGAAATCGGCCTTCTCCACATTACTTTCATCATTATAATTCGGATAAATTACAAAATAGCCGTCTTCATAATTGGAAACCATCGAAATAATGGAGGATTGACCCGCCTGCCCGATAGACACCACCGTAACAACCGCAGCGACCCCAAACACAATGCCGATCATCGTCAAAAAAGAGCGCAGCTTATTCATCCGCAAATTATCCAGGGCGACCCATACGCTTTCCCAAATGCTCATAGGCGGGCACTTCCCTTGCGCGTATCCTTAAGCAGTTTGCCGTCTCCGAACAGTAGCACGCGGTCCGCATGTTCCGCGATATCCGGCTCATGCGTGACCAGAACAATCGTCGTCCCTTCCTGGTGAATCTCTTTGAACAGAGCCATGATGTCATGGGAGGATTTCGTATCCAGATTCCCGGTCGGTTCATCCGCGAGCAGGATGGGAGCATCCATCGTCAAAGCGCGGGCGATCGCTACCCGCTGCTTCTGTCCGCCGGACAACTCGGTCGGCCGATGCTTCACCCGATCCTTAAGCCCCACCTTTTCCAACAGTTCCAGCGCCCGCTCGTTCCGCTTTTCCCGAGAAATCCCTGCGTACATCATCGGCAGCGTCACATTTTGCAATACCGTTTGCCTTCCCAGCAGATTGAAGCTCTGAAATACAAAACCGATCTTGCGGTTGCGAACCCGGGCCAGGTCGTCCTCATTCAGCATATGGACTTCCTCACCGTCGAGCACATAACTGCCGGAGGTCGGTACGTCCAGGCATCCGATAATATTCATCAGCGTCGATTTGCCGGAGCCCGAAGTCCCCATAATGGCTACGAACTCGCCACGTTCGACCTGCAGATTGATCTGGCTTAGTGCTTCCACTTCGAGCGGTCCATTTTTGTAAACTTTAGTGATGTCCGCCAGAGTAATCATTGGATGGCCACCTTGTCGCCGTCCCGAAGCGAATCCGCGCCTTCCACCACGATCCGCTCTCCTTTGGCGGCTCCGTTTACGATTTCGATCTGTTCCTCGCCCTCCTTGCCGGTTGTGACGGGCACTTGGACGGCTTTGTCTTCCTCGACAACGAACACAAAGGCCTGATCCCCCTCGTACTGTACAGCACCGATCGGAACGAGAAGCCGCGGCTTGTCCGGAATTTCCATGGCGATCGTCACATTGTAGCCGGAACGAAGCTCAGGCGACGCGGATTTCAGACCTACCGTCATTTCTACTGAGGCATCCTTCGAAGCGGGATCCACGACCTCCGCCGTCGGTGCCAAATAAGTCACCTCACCGTCATAGGTCTCTGCGATGGATTCGCCGGTAACGACAGCCTTCATCCCGACGGCAGCTTTACCGGCATCCAGTTCATTCAGATAAGCGCGAACCTTGTAGGCCGACAAATCGGAGATGGAGACAATTCCGCTTCCTTCGGCAATGAGCTGGCCCTCATTCACGGCTAGTCCGGTAACGACTCCGTCGACGGTCGCATGCACGGCGCTGTGCTCCAGTCTTCTCTCCAGAGATTCGATCGTTAGCCTGCTGCTTTGAATGCGCAGATCATAGGCCGTTAAATCCAGTTCCTCCACTTCCAGCCCGGGGTCCTCGCTCATCAGCTTTTTAAAGTTCTCGAAATGCTGTTTTTTAGCTTGAAGCCGCTCGGATTCCGCCAGTTGCAGATTCAGGCGCTCTTTCTCCAATTGTTCCTTGATTTCGTCCATCTTGAGCGTCAACAGAACTTGGCCTTTGGTCACGGAATCGCCCAGTTTGACGCTTAACTCTCCTATGACCCCGCTGGCCGGAGAATATACCTCCGTCGTCTTCTCCGGCTCCAGCTTGCCATTGGTGTATATCTCCTCTACGATCAATCCTTCTGCAACTTCGGCGGTCTTCACTGGTGTTGCCCGTTTTATGTTCATCAGGTTGACGAGAACCAGGCCGATTACGATTAATCCAAGAATCAGTCCCCAAATCCACTTTCGCTTTAACACTTCCATCACCCTATCCTATTCTCTGGTCAAACGAACAACAACGAGCCCAGTGAAAACACGAGCCAGGTGCCGACAATCCACATGCCAACCGTCTTTCGCGGCCGTTTCATCATCACCGAAGCGCCGATCACATAGAGGACCAAGCCCCAGATAGCGAACGGATTACTCAACGTCAAAACGTAATACAGCATACTTGTCTTATCCGATACGAGGGCGGCCAGGCTGATCGAAACATCCGTGACCGCCTTCGCTTCGGTGGCATAAACCATAATTCCGGCGAGCAAGCTGCCAAGCATCCCTGGCAAAGCCGCGTAGGACATCATAGTTACCAGTTGCATGTACTTGGCCTCACCCCGGACAATCAGGTTCAGAAGCACATACAGCAGGGCTCCGACAAAAATCATGGCCACAATACTCAGCGGCGTCGTGACTATGGAGACGACATTAGTAGAGGCCACAATGCTGTCAATATTACTTGGATCGACCAGCCCTTGCTTTTTCAAAGCATCCATGGTCGCCTGCTCCATGGCCGGCAGTTGCAGATAAATCGCCACCGTGGATACTACCATTAGCAAGATTAAAGGAAAAATCCATGCCGTCTTGCTTTTTTCCCTGACCCTTTGGAACGTTTCCGTTGGCGATACGAAAATGGTGAACAAGTTTTTCAAGCGCAATCCTCCCTAGCTCCGTTTTTTCATCATTAGGTATGTATTAGAAACAAGCTGCTAATATGTATACGGAAAACTATGGAATAAAGATTCGGAAGCTTTGAAAAAAGTCACCAATTCAGTAAAATCAGATCCCCGGAATCGGACTTCGTTTATGCTCCGTCTTCCGGTACAAAGACTCCAAGCGCTCCCGGACTGCCGGCTCTACCTCTTTCCCCTCCAAATAATCGCTGTTATCCTCATAGCTGATTCCAAGTTCCTTCTCGTCGGTTTGACCCGCCCACAGGCCGGCTGACGGTGCTTTGTCAATGATATCGGCCGGCACGCCGAGATGGAGCGCAAGCTGGCGCACCTGCCGTTTGTTCAGCGAACTGAGCGGCGTAATATCGACGGCCCCGTCTCCCCATTTGGTATAGAACCCCGTAATGGCTTCCGAAGCATGATCGGTACCGACCACCAATAAATTGAGTTCAAAGGATAGGGCATATTGGACAACCATGCGGGTCCGTGCTTTGACATTGCCTTTGCCCTTATGGCTCAGATGCCGGAATTGTCCGATATTTTTTAATCCGTGTTCCGTTTCCAACGCGATTTCGTCAACCGCATCCTCGATATTCGTCTCTACCGTATGCGTCAAACCGAAGGCCTTGGCTACCTCGTAGCTATGCCCGATATCCTCCTGCTCTCCATAAGGCTGAAATACGCCGAGCGTGATATATTCCCGGCCCGTCTCCTCGGTCAATTCATCTGTCGCACGCTTGCACAGGGCGGTCGCCACCGCGCTGTCAACTCCGCCGCTGATTGCGATCAGCAATCCTGTAGTACTGGAGCTCAATACATGCTCCTTCAAAAAGTCCACCCGGCTGCGGGTCTCCTCCTCCACGTCAATCGCGGGCTTCACACCTAAACGTTCAATGATTTCCTGTTGCAAACTCATTTTTTATCCCTCCGTTATCTGCACTTATGCAATATGTAAAACGTAAAACGCCCCGCAAGTCGCTGTAAATTCCGATCTGCGGGACGCTTGGGTCCAATCATTAAGTTAGAGCCTTAACGGCAAAAGCGGTCAAATGCGCTTGTCAGATCAGCGGCAATTTCTTCAGCCGAACGATCCTCAATTTGATGACGCTCGATAAAATGTACAAGTTCTCCATCCTTCATCAGTGCAATCGAAGGCGAAGACGGCGGATAGGGAGCAAAGTATTCCCGAGCCGTCGCAGTTGCTTCTTTATCCTGCCCTGCAAAGACCGTAAACAAGTGGTCAGGAGTCAAATCATGCTGCAGCGCTTTGGCCACGCCAGGGCGGCATTGTCCGGCCGCACAGCCGCAAACCGAGTTTACAACGACCAGCGTCGTACCTTTTGCGTCAGGCAAAGATTCCTTTACTTCCTCAGGAGTGCGAAGCTCCTGAATTCCCAGAGAGGTCAGTTCATCCCGCATCGGTTGAACCATATCTCTCATATATTGATCAAATGACATTGACATAGCTGTATCACTCCTCATGAAAACTGGTGTCTCGAAAGCGGACCCTCCGCTTCGGCATCAAACTATATATAATTATACATTCATAAGGAAGGAAAGCAACTTTACATCCACCGTTATATGTATATTCTCATACTCGGCATCCCCTTACACTGCAAGGTTTTGCAGACTAATCTTCCATCGCCGAGATTGCTGTATTGCGGTGAAGCTGCGAAGTTTGAGCGAATGGAAAAAATACGGTAAACGTTGTGCCCTTCCCTTCTTCCGATTCGATGCTGATTTTGCCGCTATGCCGCTCCATAATACTTAGACAAAGCGACAGACCCAGCCCCGTTCCCTGCGATTTTGTCGTAAAAAAAGGTTCGAAGAGTCTTTCCTGCTGAGCCGGGGAAATGCCTGCTCCCGTATCCTTGACATATAGCTCCACACCGTCTGCGCAGCACTTTGTCTCCAGCACCAGCTGTCCCTTATCGTCCATCGCTTCCATTCCGTTGCGCCCCAGATTCAAAATCAGCTGTTTGATTTCCTTCTGGTTCAACAGCAGCTCCGGAACCTTCTCATCCAACATAACCTCGATGCTTTGGCCCCGTAGATTGGCATCCGCCCACAGGAGAGGCGTTAGTTCCTTGATGATTTCATGCAGGCTGCAAAGCTCCATCTTGACGGCCCGGTTCTGCGCCAGGGACAAGAAGTCGTTAATGATACTGTTGGCACGGTCTAACTCCTCCATCACGATCCGATAATAATGTTCCAGAGAAGAAGGACTCTTCTCCCGCATCAATTGGAGAAATCCCCGAACCACGGCCATCGGATTTCGAATTTCATGCGTAATCCCCGCAGCCATCTGCCCTACGAGACTGAGGCGTTCGACATGATTCAGTTCCTTGCGGAACGTTTCCAGCTCGGTAATGTCCTGAATAACGACCACCGCGCCGATCGTTTCGTCGGTGTGGCCTTTTGTGATCGGTGACGTACTGGTAAAATAGATTTGATCCCCGTTCTGAAGCAGCTCCCGAGTTTTCGCATTTCTTTCCAGCGTCTCGGTAGCCCGGGAATTCAGAACTTGGAATTGACTGTCGGTAAGAACCGTGTTCAGCTTGTGCTTAATCAGGTTTTCTCTTGTCGCAGCAGGATCACTTTTGCGGTACAAGCGGAGAAATGTCTCGTTAATCGCCATAATATCTCCCTGCCTGTCGAGCAGAATAATGCTGAGCGGAGCGGCATCCATACTCTGCTGCAGCTTCTCCGCCTCGCGGAAGTAATTGCGTGACAACTGCATAACCTGGAGGCGAAGCTTTTCCTTCTCCAGAGTATGCTCAATCATATAGACGAACAGCGACCCGATCAGGAGCGTTACAAGAATATTAATCAACGCTGCAGCCAGGGAAAACAAGTCGGTTTGCAGCGTCTCCATCCCGGTCAGAAACGGGGAAGACGTAATCATCAGCTCACCGGCGACAAAAAATACGGATAGGGTTACGACCTTGCCGTGCCGCCCCGTCATTTTGAAATAATTAGATGTCAGGAGCACCAAGGGATACAGAAGCATCCCTGTTTCCAGGATTAAGCCGGAAAAAGTGAAGTTTAATGCAAATAAGGGATAAAGCAGCAGATGAAACAGCCCCAGCGCGATACCATCGCGCAACCGGCCATAGAGCATCAAGGCAAACAACGGCAAAATACCATAATTGATCGGAATGTAATCCCATAAGCGGGTGGAAAAAACAGAGCAAAGCAGCATGCTTAACGTACAGGTATACAAGAGTCCTACGGAATAGGATTTTTTGCGTCCGGCCCCTTCCTTCGGCATCGAATCGGCGGCGGATTTCCCATAAGACAACGGGAACAAAAATGCAGGTAAACCGGCAACCAGCATCTGCAGCAAGACTTCTTTTATCTCCCCCACGTTCTCCCTCCTTTGGCGGAAGAATTCATTCTATTTCCGATTAAATCATAGGCGACAAAGTTTTACAATATTTCTTGTTTTGGATAAAAGAAACAATTTGCATTTGTGAAAAAAGTACAAATAAAAAGGGGTAGTCCATATGAAGAATTACGAGGTTATTGTTATCGGCGGCGGACCGTCGGGTTTGATGGCGGCAATCGCTGCCGCGGAACAGGGGGCAAAGGTTGCTTTGCTTGATAAAGGGGACAAGCTGGGGCGCAAACTCGGCATTTCAGGAGGCGGACGGTGCAACGTTACCAACGCCAAGGAGATTGATGAGTTAATCACCTTTATACCTGGAGGCGGGCGTTTCCTGCACAACGCCTTCGCTTTGTTCGGCAATCGGGATATTATCGCATTCTTTGAAAACCTGGGGATTCCTTTGAAGGAAGAGGACAACGGAAGAATGTTTCCGGTATCGGACAAGGCCAAGACGGTCGTTGACGCCCTGATCGGCAAAGCCAGATCACTGGGGGTAACGCTGTTGACCCATCATCCGGTCCGGGAACTGTTATTCGGTGCCGAAGGTACGGAGGGCGTTAAGCTGACAAATGGCGAAAAGATTGGCGCAAAGTCGATTGTGGTGGCGACCGGAGGGAAATCCGTGCCCCATACCGGATCGACTGGGGATGGTTATCCATGGGCAGAAGCTGCGGGGCACACGATTACAGAGCTGTTTCCTACCGAAGTACCGATCAACTCGAAGGAACAGTTTATTGTCAGCCGGGAGCTGCAAGGCTTGTCCCTCCGCGATGTGAAGCTGTCCGTTCTGGATCCGAAGGGTAAAACCGTTATTTCCCACCGGGGAGACATGATCTTCACTCATTTCGGACTCTCGGGGCCGATCGCCCTGCGTTGCAGCGGATTTATTCGCGGAGTCAAGAAGAAACATCAGGTATCCGAAGTCACCATGTCCATAAATTTGTTTCCCGACCGTTCCTCCGGGGACCTGGAATCCTTTCTGCGCAAAATGACCGCAGCCGAACCTAAAAAGGCATTGAAGAATGTTCTTAAAGGAACAATCCCGGAGCGGTTGCTTCCGCTTCTGTTCGAAAGAGCCGGGCTCCCTGGTGAAACCACCTATGAACATCTTCCAAAGGAAGCTTGGCTTGCCTTCGTATCCGAGATGCAGAACCTCCGGATTCAGGTAACCGGAACCCGTCCGTTCGAAGAGGCGTTCGTCACCGGCGGCGGCGTAAACCTGAAGGAAATCAATCCGAAGACGATGGGCTCGAAGCTGATGTCCGGTCTATTCTTCTGCGGCGAGGTACTCGATGTCCACGGATACACCGGCGGATACAATATCACGGCAGCCTTCGCCACCGGGTATACCGCCGGTCATCACGCCGCGAAATCGGCGCACGGGGAGTTCTAGTACGAGTTCAAAAAGTCAGGTTTTCAGGACCAAGAAGGTTGGATGAAGCCAGGGGCTGAGTAGCGGAGCGTACAGGAGGTACGTGAGCAACGGAAGGCCCGGCTGAATTCAAGATTCGACGTCGAACCAACTTCATGGTCTGCTTCGTCGTGGAAAGATGACTTTTTGAACAACCTCTTATAAGCTCCCCGTGCGCCGGTATCCGGACGGGAAGAGCCTCGACATCGTTCCGGCGACCCGGGCAATGAGCAGTCCGGCCGGAATCCCGACCAGGGCTCCCCACCAAGCCTGGAGCAAAGCGGCACCAAGCACGCAGGTGATGACAACGACCGCCGGATACAGCAGCAATGCCATCAGTTGGGTTGCACAGCGGTATTCGGTATGCTCGGCAACCGGCAAAATGTCCATGAGATCCCGGATAAAAAATGAACGGCGATGTCCGTTCAGCCAATAAACCAGGAGCACCAGCAATGCGGCATATACGATGAGATTTACCGGGTATGCCGGAAAATAAACCGCTATGCAGCTGAACAACGTGAATTGTCCATACAGCTTAAGTTCCGGACCTCTGAAAAAGGATTTGAACGCCGTTTCCGCGATCCGGTCCTCCGGCTTGCTGGAACGGAGTAAACGTCCGCCGCGCCGGAATAGCCAAGGCCGGGTCCGCACCGCGGGAGGACGATCCACGGCCCCGGACAGCAGCATGCCGGTCAGCGACGTCTTTTGCCGCTCATCCTCGCGAATCTCGGCGTCAAATCTTCCGCGGAGGCGAAAGAAGCGAATCCAAGCGAGCAACAAGGCCAGAGAAATGCAGAGGATCAGGGTTGCCGCGGATGCCGCCGGGCTACCCATCCCCCGCAGCATCCAAAGGGTGAAGCTTCCCCCCAGCACGCTGAATGCGATCGACTTCAACACCATCTGCCTCCAGCCGGACCAGCGTACATTTATCAGGTTCGACAAGAGCAGATGTACGGTTTTAAAGCCGCAGGTCACGGCCAACAGCACCAAAATATCAGGCAGTCCCATATCATAAACCCGGCTCAACAACGGAGCGATCAGCACGAAGCAGGCGCCGATCGCGGTAAAGCTGCCGAGCATCGAGGACAGCGTGCCTCCGATCATCATGCCTTTCAGCCAACGCGGACGCTGCTTCAGAAATAGCACATCAGCGGCTTCGATATACAAGACCAGACCACCAAAGGCATAGATCAGGATGAGCAGCAGCCCGGATAAGGCGGTCAACGGCAAGCTCTGAAGCCATAGGGGAAGTTCCTCCCTCCAAAGGCCGAAATAACCCCTCCCCAGCAGAAGCAGCCCGGGAATGCCAAGATACAGCAAGACGATGCCGTCAAAAGTGTACCGCAGAATCGCCAATTGCTTTCCCCAGTGATCGGCCCATCTCCTTAATAATAATCGCCGGACATTCATTTCGGCCGTAATTCGAAACATCGTCTTCCCTCCTTCCCGCCCATCAAGTCAGCACGTCGAAGCAGTCAAACAGAGGCGCTCCCGGAAGCCCTGCGGTCCGGCGGATCTCATCCAGCGTTCCGCTGGCAGCCACCTTGCCGTCAGCCATCAAAATAAAATCATCGCAAATGCGCTCCGCCGTGTCGAGAACATGGGTGCACATCAGGACTCCGGCTCCCCTTAACCGCTCCTCTTCCAATAGCCCGAGAAAATCTTTCGTGGCTCGTGGATCCAAACCTATAAAAGGCTCGTCCACGATGTATACATCCGGTTTCAGAAGAAAGCCGATCATTAGCATCATCTTTTGGCGCATCCCTTTGGAGAAGCCCCCCGGAAGATGATTCCGAACTTCGGTCATTCTGAATTTCTCCAGGAGGAGAAGGCTCTCGCGTTCGAATTCCCGCTCGTCCATTCCATATACCGCAGCGGCCAGGCTTAAATGCTCCCATAATGTCAATGTATCGTAAAAAACCGGATGCTCGGGGACATAAGCATACTTGTCCGAGCTTCCGGTAAAGCTCACATTTGCTTTTACCTCCGGGAGCAGGCCGAGAATCGCTTTTAATGTCGTGCTTTTGCCCGCACCGTTAGGACCGATCAAGCCCGTTAATTTCCCTGACTGTACATGAAGGGTGACATGTTCAATTTTAGGTTTGCCGGCCTCGTAGCCGGCTTCCTCGATTTCTACCCGCAGCAATGGCTCTGTCATATGCTTCCCCCGCTTCTTTCTGCCGACTGTTTTCCTTCTCTTACTACGTTTCGTTCGTCCCCAAGGTTTCGCCGGGTGATTGCGTGAGCCGCGATCAAGCAGTCAGTTCCCGCTCCAAAATCAGCGGGCTGAGCAAAAAGTAGCTTTAAAAATTAAATCTGAAAATTGTGATAAATTATATTTTTTTAAAACTTTCCGTGTTCTAAGATAACAATGATCCTAACTACTTTAAACACTGTGAAAATATAGAAAGAGGCGGGATGAACATGTTGAAAACCGAGGAACGCGGAACCGATTTGTCGCTTCATCTGTACCGGGTATTTGCCAAGTCGTTCAAAAGCGTCAACGAGCATGCCGTGACAGGAAGCAAAATTCAAGGTTTCAATCCAACGGCTTTTGCCGTAATGGAAGTGCTTTATTACAAGGGAGCGCAGCCGATTCAGCAAATCGGTGCCAAGCTGCTGCTGCAAAGCGGCAATGTCACTTATGTTATCGACAAGCTGGAATCGGCCGGATACCTGCACCGCACCCCTTGCCCGCGTGACCGGCGCGTTATTTTTGCCGAGCTCACACCGAAAGGCAAGGATTTGATGGACCAGCTATATCCCGAATTTTCAGACCGGATCGATCACGCGCTTAGCGGATTGAACGAAGACGAAAAGCAGGTCATGATTGAGCTGCTCAAGAAAATGGGACGAGAAGCCGAGAAATTGGCCCCGCTCGCCCGGAAGTAGAGTCATAGTCCGTTTCCGGTGCATCGGAAGATGTTATCGGGAAAACAGCAATAAACAGCAAAACGGCTTGATCGGGAAGTATCCTGATCAAGCCGTTTTTTGTTCCTAATGCGAAGGGTCCATGTCTCTCTCTTTGTTATGATTGCGGACGTCATGTGTACGGCGGTCATTGACATCCTGCTGCAGCTGCTGTGCCTGGTGGCTGTTTACGGGAGATTGCTCCAAGTCGTGAACGACATTCCCCAGGTTTTTATCGCCGGCAAATCCTCTGGCTTTCGTCATCCGGGCAGTCCTCGCTTTCTCAATTAGGCTTTGTAATCCGTTGAAGGGCCTGGGCACATTCATGAAGATGACGGACATAATCCGAGGTCATCTCCTGAATTTTCTCGCTCCGCTCATTGACGGTCTGCCCGTCCCTTTCCACATCAACCAACGCCACGGAAACCTCGCGCGTATCCTTATAAGAACATTCGAAATCGAACGAGTAAAACTGGCGGCCCGCCGCATTGATATGAATACGGAGTCCTTGCGGATTTCCGAGATCGGCCTCCACCTGCGCCGAATCTCCCGGGTTCAGATATTCCGGCAGTTGCTGCTGCCACGCATGGACGAGCGAGCCTTGATCCAGACTCAATTCCTCATTCATCCTAACACCTCCCCTTTCCCGTTATGGTGTGGAGGAAGCTGCTGTTTTATACCTCTTCCGGTTCAGGCGCTTTGCTGCGAAGACCGAGTGCGGAAACTACGCCGAGGACCGCTATAATTGCCATAATGATAAACAAAGTATGGAGACTTCCGCCAAGCACATGCTTCAATTCCGCCCACAATTCCTTCGGCAGGAGGTGAACCTTTTCCGGGGACAACAGGTTGTTGATGTCATCCTGGGAGACCTGGGTGCCTGAAGGCGTGCCTTTAGCGGTTCGGGACACGATCCCGAGATTGATCAAGGTACCGAATACCGTAACTGCAATCGTCTGGCCGATCGACTTAACGAACGAGTTAAGCGCATTGGAAGCACCGCGCAGATTGTAGTTGACGGACGATTGGGCGATGATCGTGAACACCGAGAATGAAAACCCGAATCCTAAACCGTACAGCGCATTAAAAATCAGCATCACGTAAATCGGCGTTCCTTCATGAATAAACGCCATACCGCCTGCACCCACGGCGATAATCAGCATGCCGATGAGCGACGTTAGCCGCGACCCGCGGCTGATAATCCAACGCGACCCGATGATCGACCCCAGCATCCAGCTGATCGACATCGGAGCGAGCACCAGGCCGGAAATGGTGGCGTTTTTCCCGAGAACGCCCTGTACCCATAAAGGAAGATACGAGGTAAGTCCGATCAAAAGAGCGCTCGCCAGCAAACTGGCGACATTGGAATAGGCAATATCGCGGATGCGGAACAATTTCAATGGAACGAGCGGTTCCTCCGCTTTTTTCTCCACGATAAAGAACAGCGCCAGCATCACTGCCGCAAGAACGAATATGCCGATTAACAGCGGCGAATTCCAGGCCAATTGCTGGCCACCGGTCGCGAGACCGAACAGCAACGCCGTTACGCCGACCGTAAAGGTGACCGCTCCGCTGATGTCGACCTTCACTTTTCGTTTCACTATATCTTCTTTTAAATATTTTATGATGAAAATGAGCGACAAGAGCCCGAATGGCACATTAAACCCGAAAACCCAACGCCAGTTGAGCGAATCGACAAAATAGCCGCCGAGCAAGGGGCCGATCAAAGAAGAGATCCCCCAAACCGAGCTGATCCAGCCTTGAACCTTCGCTCGTTCGTTAATGGAGTAAATATCGCCGATAATCGTAAACGTGACCGGAGTCAAAGCACCGGCGCCGATCCCCTGGATCGCCCGGAACAGGATTAACTGCTCCATGCTTTGCGAAAGCCCGGATAATAGCGAACCGGCCAGAAACAATACCGAACCGATGACAAACACCGGTTTTCTTCCGTACAGATCGCTGATTTTGCCAAAAATCGGCGTCGTTACAGCCATCGTAAGCAAGTAGGCGGTAAACACCCAGCTTAGCAGTTCCACTCCTCCCAGATCCCCGACGATTCTCGGCCCGGCCGGACCGATTACCGTACCTTCAATCGCAGCCAGGAACGTGGAGAGCAGCAAACCGATTAAAATATAATTCCTTTTTAGTGCGGTACCCAAAATAATGACTTCCTTTCTCAAACCTCTATGCGTGCAGACTTTTATAAGACAATTAATTATATAGGAAGCCCTTCTAAAAATAAAGACAGCATACCTCCAGGCGAAAGCCGGAGACTGCTGTCCGGATGAAGTTAATTTTCCCGAAGTTTGCCGTTATCGAGCGTCCATATTTTGGTCTGCTCCCCAGCAAAAAACTCGGGTTCATGCGTAATCATCAATATGGCCGTCCCCTCGGAAACCGCCTTCCGGCACAAGGCCGACAGCAAGCGGGCGCCTGCGTAGTCCGTGCCTGCCGTCGGTTCATCCAGCAGGATGAGCCTCTTCCCGGTCATGAACCCGGCCGCGGCGCTCAGAAGGCGCTTCTCTCCGCCTCCAAGCACATAGGGCGAAGCTTGCTCCCGGCCTTCCAGACCGATCATCCGGAGCATTTCCTTCGCCTTCAGAAGCAATGGCTCAGGGGTTGCATCCTTGGCGCGAAGCTTCAAAGAGCAACGCGGTCCGTAAAGCAGCTCGTCCAGCACCGTCGAAGCGACAAATTGCTGATCCGGATGCTGGAAGACATAGCCGATGTCCTCCGCTAATTCGTACAAGGAGCTGCGCGAAGCATCGCGGCCTCTCCAGAAGATGGCTCCCGAAGGTGCCGGAAGCAAGCCGAGCATCAGCCGGGACAGCGTTGTTTTGCCCGATCCGTTGTCCCCGCGCAGAATATGCCATTCGCCTTCGTGAATCCGCATGTGCACATCCTTCAGCACGGCCGGTTCCGTCAGATCCGGCCTGCTGCCGGACCGCCTCCGGCCCTTTGCCCCGTAGGCAAAGGAGAGCCCGCGCAGCTCCAGCAGCGGAGCTGCGCCGGGCCGGGCTGCCGCCGCCGCTGCGGGCGAAGCCGGAGCCTGCGGGCTGGCGGCGTCTTGCAGCTCCCGGCTGCCTGCGGCCGGGGCCGCCTCTCCGCGCGGCGCTTCGCCCGGCGCCTGCGGCAGCAACCCCAGGCCGCTTAGCAGCGGGCGCTGATCGCGCAGTAACTCCGCGGTCGCGCCGTCCGCCGCGACGCGGCCGGCGGCCAGCACGACCAGCCGCGTCGCGGCCAGGGCGAGCTCGTCCAGCCGCCCCGTCAGCGTCACCAGCGTCCGGCCGCTCTGGTGAAGCCGGCGCAGCAGCGCCAGCAGACGCTGCCTTGACGCCGCGTCCAGGCTTGCCGCCGCCTCGTCCAGCACGAGGATCGGCGGCTCCAGCGCCAGCACGGACGCGACGGCTGCACGCTGACGTCCCCCGCCGGACAGCTCGTTCACGTTGTCCCGGCGGCGTTCCAGCAGATCCGCGTCCTGCAGCGACGCGGTCACCCGCCGCTCGATACTTTCGACCGGCAGGCAAAGATTTTCCGGGCCGAACGCGACCTCGTCCTCCAATCGGCCTTGGACGAGTTGAGCGTCCGGGTCCTGAAAGACGATGCCGATCACGCCGGCCAAATCCGCGATCTCCGCCGAAGCCGGGTCAAGTCCGCCTACCGTAACCCGCCCTTCCCGGGAACCGCCTCCCGCCCGGGGAAGATATCCGCTTAGGAGACCGCCCAAGGTCGATTTCCCGCAGCCGCTCGGTCCGGCGATCGTTACCCATTCCCCTGCGCGAATGGCGAGAGAAATTCCATCTATAGCCGGGCCGGCTTCACCTTCAAAGGTATAAAATACATCTTGCAAAGCTATCGCCAAGTTGCCGTCTCCCGATTGAGCAAATACGGAAGAAGAAACAATTGAATTTTTCATCTAACCCTCGACGCCCCGCTTGACGGCATACCGCCGCAAAAGTCCGCTGCGTGCCAGCGCGTCTCCGATCAGCTTGGACAGCAGACCGCAGAGCACCATCCCGCTGAGAATACGAACCGCCAGCGCAATCAAGAGGATATCCGTTCCCCATTTCATATAACCGAACATCCGGGCCGCGAAGAAAAACCAAATCGGCACCAAGGCCCCGCCTGCCAGAAGCATGACTGGAAAACTCCATTTTCTGTAACGGAAAAAAGCAAATATCGCTTCGGCGACAACCATATAACACGCCGCGGCCACAAAACAGGATGCAATCCCGTAGGCCGAGCCCATAAACGCCTGTACCACCGCTCCAATTCCGTATGTAATGACCGCCGTCCCCGGCTTGCGGATGATGTAGCAGGCAAGCAAACCATAGATCATATATAGGCCGGTTACTGTCGAAGTGGCGATCGGTCCTCCGAGTCCGTTTAGTGCCATATTCAAGGGCGAAAGATACACCGTCATTACCGCATTGGCGGCAGCCAACATCGCCATCAACACTATATCCAGGGTTGTAAACGCCTTAAAGGTGATCTTCCCCTTACTAGCATTTGCATATTCCTTCATATTCGTCATCCTCTCCGCTTCATTGTAAACCGCGTTTTTTAAATATAGGTTGACAATGAAGATTCGTCAAGGCTTTCTTTGCGGGTTCGCGCCCGATTCATTTATATAAGAAACCACAATCCCGTTGCGGCAGCGATGCTGATAATCATAAGCGCGTACCCCCCGGCTGAAACCTTGACCTCACGCAAAAAAGTTCGGCTTCTATAGGCTCCAAACCCTTTGGTTTCCATCGAGCCTGCGGTCTGCTCCACACGCCGGATTGCCCCCGCGAACACGGCTACCAGATTTTCGCGCCAAACCCCAAATCTCTCCCCGATTCCCCGAGGTTTCCGGCCATAGCGAATCTTACGGGCCTCGGCGGCACTCCTTCTTTCCTGTTCCAAAAGCGGAAGAAACGTAAGCGCCATCGATATTCCGAACACAAACCGGTACGGCAGCTTAAGCCGGGTCGTCATCATAATAACGAAGTCCTGAGGATCGGTCGTCTCAATATAAATCAGCGACGAAATAAACAGGCAGAACATCCGGAGCGTAATCGCCGCCGCATATAGAATCGCTTCAAACGAGATACGAATTCCGCCAAGCACCAAATATTCTCCTCCCCCAGGTGAGGCGAGTGTTGTCAGAACGAACAACGGCAACCCGAAAACGGCAATATAGCCCATCCGGCTGGCCAGCCTTCCCCAGGACATTCCCGCACCGGACAGAGCGGAGACCGTAAGCAAGAGCAGCAAACCGCACAAAGGCAGCGGCTTGTCCCAATGCATAGCCAACATCGCGATGCAAAACAAAGAGATCAGCTTGCTAAGCGGATCAAGCTTATGTAGCGGATATTGGCCTTTTTTCCTCACTCCGGCATTCCTCCCCTTCCCTCAGCGTCCGTATTCTCTCTTCAAAAGAGAGTATATCAACAGATCGACAAAGCCCTCTTCCGTTTTCTGATACTCGCGCAGCAATCCTTCTTCCCGGAAGCCAAAAGCCTGAAGCAGCGACCTTGACGAATCATTCCTCGGATCTACCAGCGCCTCGATCCGGTTCAGCCCCATCGTTCCATATCCGAAGGGCAGCACCATCCGAAAAGTTTCGGACATATAGCCCCGGCCCCAATATTCACGTCCTAAATCATAACCGATCTCCCCGCGGTAGGCGCCGGCCAGCTCCCAAACATTGAAGCCGCAGCTCCCGATCAGCCTGCCGGTCTCTTTCAATTCAATTCCCCAGCGCAGGGTATCCTCGCTCTCGGAAAGACCGTTCAGCAAATTGATCATTTCGTAAGTATCCTCGATGGAGGCAAACGGAGGCATATTCATATACCGTACTACCTCGGGATCGCTCCAGTAACGGAACATCTCACGGGCATCCTTCTTTTCCATCCGCCGCAAAATCAGCCTCTCGCTTTCAAGCACCGGAATCTCTCCGCCGCATTTATACATCGGAATCCCCCTGACAGAACGTTGTTTGTTTCATCTACCGCTTCCCATTCATTTATATAATCACATAAGCCGGCAAGCCGTCAAAGCCGGAATCCCCCTTAAAATCCAGGGTAACCGGGATCATTAAAAATCGGATTACGCGATTTTCCCGCCTGTTTTTCGGTGATACTATTTACAGAAGAATTAACATGACAACGATGGGATGGGAAAAGGAGGACGCCTCTTATGATTTACTCTATGATCATGGTCCCCGTATTCTTGCTGCTTGCCGTTAGCGGAATAACGAGGTTCGCTTTTCGCCAAATCACCCAAATGAAACTGCAAACTCATGATAGAATATTCAATTACTTGGAAACGACAGGGGTCTACTCCCGTGAACAATTCAACAATCTGAAGAAACAGGAAGTGAAGGTTACCTCTAAGGATGGATTGACGCTGAGCGGCTATACTCTGGAGCCTCATCCCGGGGAAAAGCAATGGATGGTCATCGTCCATGGTTACACAGTATCCCTGCATGTTTCCGCGCAGTATATCGAAATGTTTGAGCGAGAGGGCTTTAACATACTGTTGATAGATCAGCGGAGACACGGAAACAGCCAAGGCATCTATACCACCTACGGCTTTATGGAAAAGTTCGATGTCGAAACCTGGGTTAGCTGGATTTTGGAGCATTACGGGGAGGAGTGTGTTATTGGGCTGCACGGGCAATCGTTGGGCGGGGGAACCGTGCTGGAGTATCTCGCCATCGCGGACCCGCACGTCAAATTCGTGATCGCCGACTGTCCTTATTCCGATCTCAGCCGGTTGATGTACCACCAGGTACGGGTTCTCAACAAGATCCCTGCATTCCCTCTACTAGGACTCGTCAACAAACGGATGGAGCGTATGGCCGGGTTCCGCATGGAGCAGGTCAGCCCGCTCAAGGCTGTAGAGAACAGCAAGATGCCTGTCCTGTTCGTACATGGAACAAAGGATAATTATGTGCCTACCTATATGAGTGAGGAATTGTTCGAGCGAAAGCCCGAGCCCAAGCAGCTTCTGCTGGTGGAAGGGGCGGTCCATGCCAATGCCTATGGCGTGAATCCGCAGCGTTATGCCGAGGAGGTTCATACTCTAATACTGAATGCATTGGAAAAAGAAGAGGCACCCGCAGGTTCTCCTCAGCTCTGCAATCCGTCACAGACAGCAGCAACCGTAGCTACAGCTACAGCCACAGCCACATAAGATAGGCTCATCTCCCAAGCATTTGATTCTGAGCCATCACAATATACTGATCCAGTCTCTGGCTCAATTCCACTACCGTAACGCTGTTGAAATCTTCCCGTTCGGCAGCGTTCATTAATTCGGACCGCAGATGCTCAATCATATCCATCAGTTCGCCGCTGACCTTCGGGCGCCCCGGCGTTCGATTGAAGCTCTTGAAGGAGGGATAGACCATGCAATTCACCTTCTTTATCTTCATAGAGAGGTTGTTCAAACCTCCAAACCTGTCTTTTGAATTCGTACTTAAAGCCCATTTTAATGCATGATGCAAAAAACATATTTTGCAAATTTTAAAAAATTTAGCACACTTTGTCGTTGCGTGTAAAATTTTTAACTAAAAAAAGGAGGCTGACTCTCAGGTGTAAAAACCTTTTGAGACAGCCTCCTTGCCACGCCTTCGCCTAGACCGAATTTACGCCGGCCTTGTCTTCCTTCTCCGGCTGATTCACTGTATCGCACAGCTTTTTCAGCACGGTTCGGATCTCCTTCAATTCTTCCTTCCCAGCGCCGGTCATCGAGTATACATCATCATGAGAGGTGAGAAAATTGTCTTCCGCTAAACGTTCCAGTTCCTGCTTCACTTCGCGCTCTCCCACTTTATACCCTTGCGCCTCCAATAGCGGAAGCGTATCGCTAACAGTAAGATCCTCAAGCGTAGCCTGATGGAGCATATGAATTCGAATAAACAAATTTTGCACGTCGGCGCGCATGATGTTTTCCCCTTTCCGGCGTTAGATCGTTCAATTTTAAATTACCCTGCGGAAAGTAGGCGGAAACAGCAATTATTCAGTATAATGAGTTGTACAGATAAAGGAGGAATTCCAGCTATGTTTCATGCCGCTGAACTTGCAGGCTCCCGCGAGGAGCAACAGAACGAAGTTCTGTCCCAGCTACAAGCGCTGATCGAAGGAGAGCGGAGCGCCGCCGCCAACCTGGCCAACGCCTCTGCACTTCTCCATTACTTTTTACAGGATATTAACTGGGTAGGCTTTTATTTATTCGACGGGCGCGAGCTGGTACTGGGTCCGTTTCAAGGCCTTCCGGCCTGCATTCGTATACCCATGGGCAAAGGCGTGTGCGGAACCAGCGCCGAACGCCGTGAAACGCTGCGTATCGAAGACGTCCATGCCTTTCCAGGGCATATCGCCTGCGATGCTGCGTCGAACAGCGAAATCGTCATTCCGCTTGTAAAGGAAGGCCAGCTTCTTGGCGTACTGGATATCGACAGCCCGCTAAAAGGGCGATTCGACGAATTGGACCAGTCGTTCCTGGAACGCTTCGCCGGGCTTCTGACAGAGCAGCTCGAAACTCCGCTCGCCCTGTTCTAGATCGCAATATAATCGTGTCTCAGACTGCAATAACAATGGCCTTGCTTGGAGCAGTTCTTCTCCAAGAAGGCCATTATTCATACCAGCTACATCTTCAAGGGCCGTTCGTTCCCTCGTTTAAAATTGCCTGTCGCTTTCGCCAAAAGCAACTGTAATTCCTTCTCATCTTTCGCCGCGTTTACTTTTTCCAGAAAGCGTTCCGCCTCTTTCCCTTTTAACGTTTTAACCACTTTACCGAAGTACTCCAAAAATACAGCTCCGTTTTTAGCCGTCCGGTATAGGAAGGGGTGCTCTTCCAGCTTGTTCCTCTTGTCGATTCCGTTCATCTCGTTTATTATTCCTCTCCCGCTTATTGCTCGCCCGGTCTCCGGATGATTTCCAATCCCTCCACATGCCGCTTGCCCATCAGCTTGCGTTTCTTCCGGTTTTCCTTGGAGTCCAGCACGATGTCCAAATCATAATCCTCCGGATAGAGCTCTTCCTTCTTCAGATAAGGCTTAAGTCTTTTGCGGTTTATCTTCACTCTTTGCTTTTGAATCATCACCCCGACGATTCCTCTGGAATCCTCGGGTTCGCAGACGATGCCGATTTTGCCGAAGGCCGTGACGAATACGGCGTCACCAACCTCAAATTTCACCGGTGGCGTCTTCCCTTCACTTACTTCAGCCGGAGTGTCCTCTTGTTCCTTTTCTCTTTCTTTGGAGGTAAGAGCAGCCCTCTCCTCTTCTTTCCTCCAGTGAGCATTCTGAGCAACCTCACTTTTCCTTTCAGATTCCGGAACAATTTCATCCCAGAGCGAAACCTTACCGCCCTCGCCGATCTGGCGGCTTACAATATGCTGGGATCTGGCAATAATATCGGCCTTGATCCCCAGTTTCCTGGCGATTTCGATCGCATAGCTTTGACCGGACCGCCCGATCGTCAGGCGGTACAGCGGCCGCAGCGTCTCGGCGTCAAATTCCATTCTGGCGTTCTCGAAGCCCTCCGCTCTGGAAGCGAACGTCTTAAGCTCATTGAAATGCGTCGTCACCAGAACGGTAGCGTTCTTACGGCTGAATTCCTCCAAAATGGCGATCGACAAGGCGATTCCTTCCCCCGGATCGGTTCCCGCTGCCAGTTCGTCGATCAGCAGCAAGGTATGCGGCCCCGCCTCTCTTAGCATCGACACCAGGCTCTGGATTTGAGCTGAGAACGTACTGAGCGACTGCTCCAGATTTTGCCCGTCCCCGATAACAGCCCTGATGCCGCGGTATACCGAGAATTTGCTCCCCCGCCCAACCGGGACCAGCAATCCCGACTGCACCATGAGCGCAAGCAGGCCGAACGTTTTCAGCACAACGGTCTTCCCGCCCGTATTGGGTCCCGTAATAATCAAGGTCTTATAACGTGCGCCGATCTCCAGATCCAGCGGCACCATGCTTGCCAGCAGCTTCGGGTGTCTAGCTTCCCGGAGCACAGTCTCTCCCCGGTCGTTCAATTCAACCGGAACCCCATTGATGGAAGCCGCATATTTCGCCTTGGCGAAAATAAAATCATAGGTCCCTGTAATCTCGATGTTCCGTGCGATCTCATCGGCCTCTTTTTCCACCAGATCGGTCAGATAGCCGAGAATTTTGGCCTCCTCCCTGGCTTCTTCTCCTTGCAGGGCCTCCAGCTCCCCTTGCAGGGCAGAAATGTCGTCCGGCTCCATAAACACCGTCTGCCCGCTGGTCGACTGATCCAGCATCCGGCCTTTGACTTGTCTGTAGAACTCCTTTTTCACCGGAATAACATATCTTCCTCCTCTCACGCTGACGATGTTCTCCTGCAAAATGGAGGCATACCGTGACATGACGGATTGAAGCCTTTTACCGATCTTTTCCTTGATCATCTCGATCTTCCGGCGCACCTTCTCCAATTCCCGGCTCGCGTCATTCATAATCACGCCATGGCGGATACAACGCAGAATCTCCTGCCTTACCGTAGGAAGGTCTCGCAGCGAGGATGCATATATGCCGATTTGCCAAGCCGCTTCTCCCTTCGATTCGATGTATTTCTTCAATTGGCCGCAGCTTTGCAAAAAGGTCGACACCGCCATTAAATCCTGTTCCTTAAACAAATATCCCGTACCCATCAGCGACATGACCAGTTCGATTCCGTCCAGGGACGGAAGAGGAACGCTGGAGCCTTTTCCGAGCAGCTCGCGGGCCTCTGCGGTTTCTCCCATCGCCCTCTCAATCGTTCTGAGCTCCTCCATTGGCGCTAACTTCTCAATCCTCGCCCGACCTTCGTACGATACGGCAAAGTTTATCAGTTCCTGTTTGATGCTTTCATATTCCAACATGTTTAAAGTGAAATTCTCCATTAAGGTTGAATACCTCCCGATTTGATGTAATTCGATAACAAAAAAAGGGCAAAAGACAGCACGAATGCCATCCTTTGCCCTTCTTCTCCCGCAAGCAGTAAAAATGTTTGCCCCTCGTAAACTCAAAAAAAGCCGCGCTGATAAACAGCACGGCTTCGGCTTCGTTCTCCGAAGAAACAAACAGCGGTCAAAGCGCTGAATGATGTTCTGCGTGTGTTCTTAACTAAATCAATAGACTGAAATGGGCGCAAAAAATAAAGGGACCTTTCTCTCCCGAAAAAAAAGCGGAAGACACCATTCCCGAGCGACCTGTCTTACAGTCCATATGAAGTTAATTAGTTAAGAACGTTCACCGACATCAAAATCTCTCCTAATCAGAGGTTAAAATCCTACTTGCGGATGTCTTCAATTTACCAAAAACAGCGGGTAGAAGTCAATAACGCCAACAAAGGAATGGTTACCTGTGTTTATCATGGAATTTCTTGCTAAATGTGTGAATTGATTTATTTTCATCTTTGATTCATTTCATGTATGATATTAAGGGTGTTTGAAGTGTAATCGCTGAGTTAAATATTAAACAAATAGAGATAAAGCGAAAGGATGGATCGTACTGTGTCCGCTCTAAACCGTATCAGGCTGGGCAATACAAAGCCGTTTGTCTTTTTTACCCTGATCATGATTCTTAAAACGTATTTGGCCTGGGTCTCCATTTTTGACGGTATCCCGCCATGGGGCCCGCTGTTGAAGGAGCTTCCGTTCATCTGGATTCTGTTCTGCCTCATTGAATGGTTCTCTTCCAAACGTAAAATGGGCATTTATCTGACGGTCAACCTCATCGTCACCGCCGTCTTCTTCGCCGCTATCATGTATCATAAATATTACGGTGTCATCGTTACTTATCATGCGCTTCAGCAAGTCAACCAGGTTACAGCGGTCAGTAACAGCGTGTTTTCCCTGCTGGCACCTTACTATCTGTTAATTTTTGTGGATATCGTCATTATCGGCTTCTGGCTGCTTCGCAAAAAAAGAGCCGAGAAACTGAAAGCTTATTTTAATATGAAAAGACTGCGTACCGGCGCCCTCGCGGCTGTCTTCGGCATTTCGATCGCACTCTGCATCTTCAACGTTTGGCCAAACCGGGCCAGCATGAACGAAATCAAGCAGGCCGAGCAAATGGGCATTCTGAATTACGAAACTTACGCGATCTTCTCCAGCAAGCAAGAAGAACTGGTGGACAAGAAACAAATTACACAAGCCAAGATCGACCAGCTGAAAGGGGTAAGTCAGCCGGCTGAACCGAAGTATTTTGGCGCGGCAAAAGGGAAAAACCTCATAATCATCCAGTTGGAGTCCTTCCAAAACTTCCTGATCAACTTAAAGATCGATGGACAGGAAGTTACGCCGGTCATGAACTCGCTGGTGAAGGATAATCAGTATTTCAAGCACTTTTATCAAATGGTCGGCCAAGGGAATACATCGGATGCCGAATTCGTAGTGAATTCTTCATTCTACATTCCTTACAACGAAGCCGCCACGCAGAACTATCCGGATAAAGAGCTGCCGAGCCTTCCGAAGATGATGAAATCGGAGGGTTATGATACCGCAACGTTCCACACGAATGTGGTTGAATTCTGGAACCGCGGCGAATTATACAATGCGCTCGGCTTCAACCGGTATTACGATCAAAAGTTCTTCGGACAAGAAGATACGGTATTCTTCGGACCTTCCGATGAAGTGTTGTACAAGAAAACCGCTGAAGAGCTAGACAAAATGCAGCAAGCCGGCAAGCCGTTCTATTCCCAGGTTATCTCTATGACTGCGCATCATCCGTTTACGATGCCTCATGACAAGGACCGGATTACACTGCCTGAACGTTTCCAAGACAACATGGTCGGCGATTATATTCGTTCCCAGAATTACGCAGACTATGCGCTTGGCCAATTTATCGACGATCTGAAGCAAAGAGGAATATGGGATAACAGCGTCGTGGTCATTTACGGCGATCACCTCGGACTGCCGATGTACTCGCTGGACAAACACGGCCTGGAACTGATGCATGAAATCTATGGACGCGATTATGGATACATCGATATGATCAATATTCCGTTGATCATTTCCGCTCCTGGCGTTGCCGAACCAACTGTCCACGAAAATGTGGGCGGACAGGTCGATATCCTGCCGACAGTCGCCAATCTGATGGGAATATCACTGAAGGACCACATCCATTTCGGAGAAGATATTTTCAATCAAAGCTATAACCTGATTCCACAACGTTACTACTTGCCTTCCGGCTCGTTCCTGAACGATAAAGCCTTGTTTATGCCGGGCGTCTGGTACGAGGACGGAACCCAGTATCCGTTCGCCGAGGGCGGCGTGAGTCAGGCATTGACGACGGAGAATGAATATAACCGGGCGCTGGAACTTCTGCGCATGTCCGACAGCTACGTGAAGCAGCTTCCCGACCGGGTGAAGGAAACCAAGTAAAAGAGACTTCGACCTATAGTTATAAATTTAAAGCCGTGAAAAGGGGCTGCCCCCTTTTCACGGCTTTTTATATATTTTACAGCGCCGGACTCGCCATACCTTCATTGCACCGGCACTGCTGTTCTTCCCTCTCTTTCTGAAGGTCCGCTTCCTTCATCCGCAAATGTTTGCGGCCTCTCCAGCGGAAGAAGGACAGCACGCCTCGCACGTACTCGTCAATGATCATGCAGGAGTAAATGGCAATGATGCCGATGCCTAACGATACGCCGAATAAATAAGAGCATCCCGTAGCGATAAGCCACATGAAGATCAGGGAGATTTTCATCGTATACCTGGTATCCCCGACCGCATTAAGCGAGTTGCCGATCGCCATATTGACCATTTTTCCCGGCTGAAGCAGCAGGTTCAACAATAACAGCGAAGTGCAAAGGTTCAGTATATCGACATCCTTCGTAAACAATCCGAGCACGTTCCGACCGAATAGGACCAGTATAAACGCATTGACGATGACGAGCGGTAAACCGACCTTCAGCACTTTAAATACGGCATGATACGCTTCTTTGGTCTTCCCCGCCCCATAAAGATGGGCAATCTGGATCTGCGCGGCCAGAGCCAGCGAGAATCCGAGCAGGAAGCAAAACGACTCCAGTGTGTTCATATACGTCCTCGCCGCCAATTCCGTTGAACCGAGCATCGCAAGGAATGAGAATATCGCCAGTTGAGAGAATACCCAGCTCGCCGAGTTGACGCCGAGCGGCCAGCCGATGGCCAGAATTTCCTTAAACAGCTTGCGGTCAAATATTTTGAAATCGCGATGTCCGATTTTTCGTTGAAAGGAGTTCAGGAAAATGACAAACAAGACGATTGTGGCTAGAAGTCTGCTAATCACGGTGGAGATCGCCACTCCGGTCAGCCCCCATTGCGGGAACCCGAAAGCACCGAAAATGAAACCATAGTTCATGATAATGTGAATGACGTTCATGCCGATCGCCGTCATCATCGGCCCTTTGGTGTTTCCCGTATTTCGGATCGCTGTCCCGAGTACCGCCATAGCTGCGGTGAGGATCATCCCGCCTCCGACAATGGAGATATACACCTTCGCTAACGGAATCAATTCATCCGGAAGCTGAAGCATTCTCGCGATCGGCTCGGGAGCCGCGATCAGCAGGATACTGAGGAAGACGCCAATAGCAACCGTAACGTTAAAAGCAATAATCGCGACAGAACGCGCTTCTTCCTCTTTGCGCGAACCGATTTTTTGAGCAATGACAATCCCTGCTCCGCTTGCGACGGTCGCAAAAAGTGTCATCAAGGCATTAAACAGCTGATTCGAGAACCCAACCACGGCTACCGCATTATCCGAAATCCGGCTCACCATCAGCGTATCGACCGATCCGAGTAAAAACTGCAAAAACTGTTCGATAAAGATGGGCCATGCGAGCAGCCACAGGGAAAATTTGTTTTTCTCGCTGCCTTTATTTTTCATCATTATTACAACCTCCTGATAGAACGGGGACGGTTCTACCTGCCCGCATTTAAACTTTGTAGCATGAATCACATTATAGATGCTATAGTTAAGTCAATGTATCAGCTAAACAACTCAATCTTTAATTATTCCAACCTGAAAATATCGAAATATCCGGAGGTGCCCCATGCCGTCTGTTATCGAGTTCACAGCCCCCCCGCTACCGCATTATATTATTAGCGGATTCTCCCCCCTTCCCGTAGGTGGCAAGCATCCCAGCCGTAAAAATATCGGCGCTTTCGATCTGCTGGTCGTGGTGCAGGGTTGTCTCTACGTTGAGGAAGGGGGCCATGAATATGAAATCACTGAGGGTCACGCGCTGATTCTGCGCCCCGACAGCTCCCATTACTCTTATATGGGCTGTAAGGAAGAGACGCTGCATTATTGGGTGCATTTTCAAATCCTCGGAGATTGGAAAGTCATTGAGGAAGAGGATTACCTTGCCTGCCATGGACGTTATCCCGAGGGGGAACCGGGGTATTTATCGCTCCCGCCTTTTGAGATAACTCCTTACAACATTGCTCTCCCCCAGTTCACTAAGTTGGCCCAGCCGCAAAAGATGGCCGAAACGATTAGCGAATTAAATGAGATGAACCGGAATATTCATCTGGCGAGCGTCAGGTTAAGACAACAAGCCTTGTTCCAGGACGTCATCATGCTGCTCTCAGCTTCCCTGGGAGCCGACGGCCCTTCCCCCCAGTCCGCCTGTGCCGAGCGCGCCGCCTCTTACCTGCGTGAGCATTACCGCGAGCCCTTCTCCGCCAAGCAATTGGGAGAGGCCATTAACTTTCACCCGGTGTACATCGCCCGCTGCATGCAAAAGGTCTTCGGCTGTTCGCCGTCAACCTATTTGCTGCGACTGCGGATCGATCAGTCCAAATTGCTGCTGATTCAGACGGATCTGCCCGTGGAGCGGGTTGCCGAGGAGGTCGGTTTCAATCATGCCGCTTATTTCACCGCCAGTTTCACCCGGTTCGAGGGGATGGCTCCGCGGAAGTACAGGCAGCGTTTTGCCTGGAATAAAGGGTAAGTTTAACTGTCCGGATACGCGACAAATTTTACCTTGATCGATAATTTTGCGTATAAGACGGCTGTCATCTATAATCAAGGAAAGCTATCCTATTAAACTACTAAATCTATTAATGGAGGAAATGCGTTGACACAAGTGAAAATCTTCGCGGACAGTATCTCCGATGTCCCGGAATCCTGGATGAATCAATACGATATCGGAGTCGTTCCGCTCTATGTCGTGTTCGGTGAAACTGCTTACAAGGACAAACTTGAAATCACCACAACCGATATTTACCGGAGGGTCGACGAGTCCGGGGAACTGCCCCGCACTTCGGCACCGTCCCCCGCAGACTTTATTGCGGCCTTCTCGCCCTGGATTGAGCGAGGCGATACGATTCTGTTTATCAGCATGTCATCCAAGCTCTCCTCAACCTACCAGAACGCCCTGATCGCCGCAGATGAGCTGCCCGAGGGACGCGTGGTCGTCGTTGATTCACTAAATGTGTCCGGAGGCGTCGCATTGCTCGTTATGAAGGCGGCTCAAGCGGTCAAAGCCGGGCTCCCGGCAAGCGAAATCGCCGTTATGCTGGAGGAGCTTCGCGATCGTGTCGAAATCGAGGTGCTTGTCGACAGCCTGGACTACCTTCATAAAGGCGGACGCGTTTCCAATGTGCAGCATATGATCGGCAGCCTTCTGAAAATCCGTCCCGTCCTGCGCATTAAGGAAGGGTTCGTCATTTCCGCCGATAAATATAGAGGCAAGACCGAAAAAGCGGTGGAGCGCATGCTCCAAAATTTTACGGACAATATTCACAAGGTGGACCGGGAATTAATTATTGTGGCGCAAACTCTCGCCGAAAAAGCAGCCGATTATATCAAAACAACGCTGATGGAAAAGACGGACGTGCGCGAAGTAGCCGTGATCGAAGGCGGCTGTGCCATTTCCTGTCATTGCGGCCCACGGACGGTCGCCATCATGTATTTACGTAAACATGGTTATTCAATGTAATTTGTAATTCACCTTTTATAAAGATCGTCTTCCCGGGTAATCCCTGTGCTGAAGACGATCTTTTTCTGCTTATATGCCTGCTGTTTAGGTGTAAATAAAGGATACGGAAACTTTTTCGCAAATCGGTTCGTAATATTGAAATATAGATATAGATTCTGTAGACAAGATGAACTATTGAGGTGGATGTGGGACAAGTGCGTGAAAGGATCCTGCATAAGCATCCCTGAGGAGGTGGAGAAGGATGAGACTGTGCTCAATCCCATTTGTAAAAACTGCGGTTTGCGCTTTGCTGGTTTGCTCCGTTCTACTGACCGGCGGCCCGCTTCTTCCGAATCAACCCCGTGCCCATGCCGGATACTTCAGCGATCTGTATAAGGGAGTTAAGGAACTTTCGGAGCTTCCCGATGAAGTAAACGAGCTTAAAGCCAGTTATCAAATGACGCAGGACAAGCTGGCAGAAGCGGAATCGACCATGGAAGCATATCGGCAGCAAAACGAGGCGTTGTTGGAACAGAACCGGGAGCTCAGCGCTTCGGTAGCGGCTTTGACGGAAGCCCAGCAAGCCCGTGAGGCCAGCGCCCGGAAGACCCGGATCCTGATCCTCACGGGAGTGCTTCTGCTTGCCGGATATTTCATTCTGCTCCGGATCATCCGCGTGGTGCTCCGGCGATAACTGCCGATTAAAGTGGTGATCAGGCTCCAACAAAAGGCCTTTCCCCAATAGAAACGGAGGGATTCGCAAGATGGAGATTTTGTACGATAACGAACCCTCGGGCTATGGAGGACAAGCCGTTACCTTCAAAGTCCATGAAGGGGAGAAACTCCATGTGCTCCATCCGGCTCAGGTCATCGCCTTCAGAGGCCCATCCGGATGCCGGAGCGACAAACTTATGAATGTGAAGGGCATGTACCGCAAAAAAAAGCTGATCCGGGCCGACTTCACCGGAACCTGCCAATTTGTGGCGGCGATGCCGCCTTCTATCACGCTAAAACCGATCAAGCTGACAGCCGAGAGCGATTTGCTGTATGACTTCCGGCATCTCTTTTTTTATACGGACGGCGTTCGTATGGAAACCCGGTTGCTCAGCATGAAAAATATGATGATTACCCGCGATGCCGTCAAAATGAAGTTTTCCGGCGACGGACAGATCGGCATTCTGACGCAAGGGCAGGTGCTCGAACTTCCCCTCTATCCCGATCAGCCATTGTACGTCGAAGCCGGCTGCGTGATCGCTTATCCCGAAAACGCCAAGCTGGAGTTGTCCGTATACGGCAACCATCTGGCGAGCCAGCATATGAAATACCAGTGGAAAATCACCGGCCACGGTTCGGTGCTGATCCAATCCGGCGGCGGAAGCCGGGAACTCGAGCGCGATCTGGACAATAACGACGGGATCGTTAAGCGCTTCTTGCGCGAAGCAATTCCGTTTGGAGGCGTGTTCATCAAGTAGGGCGAGTGTGGGGGCGTAGCGCTGTTGGCTGCGGGGCGGGGCGCGGAGGCCGTGAGGGACGCGGGGCGTGGCGCGCTTGGCCGCGGGGCGGCCGTGGTGCGGAGGCCGTGAGGGACGAGGGGGCGAAGGAGCGATTGGCCACCCAGGCCGGGCGCGGAGGACGCGAGGGCCGGGCACGTAGACCGCGAGGGCCGGGGAGACTCAACGTCCACGCAGGCACGGAGGCCGCAAAGGGCACGGGGCACATAGGCCACAGGCCCAGCTGACCGGGCGGGCTGCCTCCCTTGCCCCGTTGATGCAATTAGCTGTATAACCTACAGTTAATTGGCGAGAAAGGACCACTTTTTGCGATTTAACTGTAAAACCTGCAGCTAATTCTATGTTTTTCAACACTTTAGGGTAGATTGGATGCAAATAACTGTATGTTTTACAGTTATTTTTATCGCGGAGAGCTAATCACCAAAAATAGATGTAGGAAATACAGTTAATTTTTGCGAGTTTGCTAACCCTGGCTCAAACGGGATAAGTAACTAGAAATATTAGTTTGTTTAGACCTAGAGCATTGGAGCACTTATTGGAGCACTTATTGGAGCATTAGAGAAAACACCGGAATTAGAGCACGTACTAGTGCATTAGTTAGTTTACATACTTGAGCTTAGAGTACATATTGGAGCACTAGAGAACACACTGGACCTTAGAGCAACGTACTTGAGAATTAGTTAGTTTACATACTAGAGCTTAGAGTACATATTGGAGCACTAGAGAACACCCTAGCATTAGAGCACACACTGGAGCATTAGAGCCACCTAGAGCATTAGAGCCACCTAGAGCATTAGAGCCACATTAGAGCATTAGAGCCACATTAGAGCACTAGAGCATCGGAGCACATTAGAGTATTAGTCCAGTCCCAAAACGGCGGCTCGAGCCGGGTCACGCGATTAAAAGGGATCGCAGCGATCCGTCCTCAACGCCCCAGAAGAAAAACGCGCTGCCCGCCAAAGCATCTGAATGCTTGGGAGCAACGCGTGTATGATACCGGTGTGTAGGGGCCGGTTTTATTTTTTGCCTGCATCTATATCCTGCGGACGTAAGCCTTCCCAAATGTTCGGGATGTCTACCGCATCGGGATCATCGAACACCAGGAACGCTGTTGGTAAATACCGTTCACCGTATTCGGAGGACGGCTTGTTGACGATCTCTCCGTCTTTGGTAGCCAATACCGTAGAAGACCCGCCGTCCAGGTTTGCCGCTATGACCGCGCCATGATCCAGCATGATCTGCTGAACGTCGTACAAACTGGCTCCGATACTGTATCCCGGCTGGCGTCCATCAATAATGACAAACAGAATTGCACCATCTTCTCTTTGGCCCATCGCCGTTCGCGGCGCGATACCCCAGCCGTCCTTCTGGCTGCGGATTTGGCCCTTGCCGTTGACGATGATCCGCGGCTGGAAGGTCACCGCTTCCTGGATGCCCAGCTTATCCAGCTCGTCGAGCGTGTATTTACCGGCGATCATCCTCCCTTGTTTGTCGAGACCGACAATTTGGGTCGATGCATTGTTGCTAATGCCGTTATAATACAGCTTCCCTTGCGAGATGACGACCCCGATCGGTTTAAAGCCGTTGCCCTTCCAGTTCGGATCGGCAAACCCGCCTCCGTTTACTCCGGCTACTGCACCGGTTCGGGCAACCATGCTGGATACCTTCTCTCCTTTACCGCGTTTGGCCGGAACACCCAGTCGGATTTTCGTCGGATCGTTCACCGTCAGTACGTAACCGCGATACCCGGTGCCGGAGACCTCCTCTATTTCGATCAGCGGTTTCTCCGCTTGTTCTTCCGTCTCTTCTACCGGATCAGGCAGATTGATCGTATGGGTGTCTTTTTCCGTGCCCATCTCGTCAAACTGTTGCTGGTATGCGGCAACCCGCTTATCCAGTTCCGCTTGTCCTATTATATATTTCGCCCAATGACGATGCTGCGTTGTAATCAAAGTATCCGCCATAAGGAAGCGCATATTGTTACCCGAAGGCGTAAGGAATAGCCAAATGAACGCAATTACTCCTAATAGCATCATTACGGTGATCATTCTGCCGACAAACCGGAGAAATCCTCCCTTTCGCCTGCTTTTCTTGCGTTTACGTTTGTTAGTCCCCTTCCCCTTCCTAACCGAAGAACGGCTGGGCAGCGATGCGGACTCAGGCTGCATAGCTTGCATACTTAATCTCCTAACTGCTTGCTTGATTTACATGCTACTCATGTAAACGTCAGGCAGAGGATAAAAGTTTCACTTCACTGGGCCTATATTCACAAACGCATACGGCTTCTAGCGACCTAAGCGCAGAATTTCCCGCGCACCGCATAGATCTCCTGAAAGCCCCGGCTTTTTAGGAGTCTTGCCGCTTTCCTGCCTTGATGCAAGCTGTCCGAGAGAATGACTACCGGTTCATCGGGGGACAACTCTTTGTTCCAGAGGAACGGAAGCCTCCCGATCGAAATGTTGATCGCGCCGCTGACATGACACTGTTCATAGAAAAACGCATCGCGGACATCGACCATCTTAGCCTCGGCGGGGATTTCAGGCGTCTCACGGAGCTTGCTCGCCTCCACGTAAGCCAGCCCTTTTACAGGCCAGAAGCGGTGCAACACCCATAAGCCTGCGGCGCCGGCGCCCAGCAGCAGGACGGCAAACATCAGTATCATCATGTTTTAGACCAGCTCGCCTCTCCAGGCCAGCAAACCTCCGGTCATATTTACCACGTTGTATCCACTTTCGGAGAGCAGTTCACATGCAAGCCCGCTCCGTCCCCCGCTGCGGCATACGATAAACCACTCTTGCTTAGGATCGAGCTCCTCGAGTCTCTGGGGTAATTGCCCTAACGGAATGTGCTTGGCTCCCGGGATATGGCCTTCTTCCCACTCAACAGGCTCACGTACGTCAACAATATTCAATTCTTCTCCGCGCCCCAGCCGTTCGGCCAAATCATGGGCGGATATTTCTTTATCGGGTTGAAAACTCATAATCAAATCATCTCCTTGTATGTTACTATCTGCTCTTTACAAGCAACTCTACAGCTTCCTTAACCAGCTTCTCGGTAGTATGGCCTTCAGCCTGTTCCTTCAGCAGACAATGCTGCAAATTGTCCGCCACGATCTGTGCGATCGCCTTATCGGACGCATTGCGAACAGCGGAAAGCTGGCTGACAACGTCCTTGCAAGACTTGCCTTCCTCCATAAGCCGCAACACACCACGCACCTGGCCTTCAATCCTTTTCAGGCGGCGTTTTAAATCATCCGAGTATTGAATTTCTTGATCTGACATCGGAGTCCCTCCATCTCATGTAGAATACCCCTATGGGTATAAATAATAATAAATCCTTCTGTACTTGTCAAACCCTCAGGATCGCGCAAAGACAGCAAAAGAGCCTCCGGCTTGCGGAGGCTCTTTCTGCTATATGAATTAGACGATTTGCCACGGACCTTCCGTTGGTCATCTTTTTGGAGGATATGATCTTTTTGAAAATTGTAAATTAGGGCAAACAATCCCTATTTAAATTTACCTTCCCAGAAGAAGCGTCCCTTAAACAAACGTTCGGCGATGAGCTCGTGTTCTTCATCCGAAAGCACGGTTGCCATTTCATCCAAAATTTTGCCCGAGTCATACTTTTCACGGCTCATATGCAACTTAACCTCATTACGATCGGCATCCAGTATCATTGCCGTCGCCCCGCCTTCTTTGGAATTCCAAGGTTCCCATTCCGGCAATCCCAGTTCGCCATTCGGGGACCCTTCGCGCAAAAATCGTTTCAAATAAGCACTCATCGCATGGGTCAGCTTGGCCCTTCCGGGTTTATCGGCTTCGCTATAATAAGATTCCCCAGGAATTTCAGCCAGCCAATGATTCGTATGACCGGACCAGAAATCCATGTCCGCCCCGTGCGTACTCCCCAGAGCCGCAAGCACACCACCCGAAAAAGCCGCGCTGGGCCTCCAGGCAAAGCGGTAAACATAAATGAAGGGCTGATCCCGATTCCCGGCCAATGCCTCAGCCACCTCATCGGCATTGAATCCCGCATATAGCCGGCTGCCGAACGAGTTCGCTTTTCCGTAAAGCGCGGCTTCCTTCGAATCGGCTTGTTTAAGAGGATTCTGAGCATATTCTGCAAATATGTCATTATTAAAAATAAATCCTGCGAATTCATCCATCGTGCAACCGAGCATCAGGGGCACCTTTATGTATTTTCCCTGGCCAAGCCGGTTAAAGCCTTCCTCCGGGATGACGAACCCGTCCATAAACAGGTGAGGGAACGCCTCCATTCGAATCTCGGCCGGTTCGCAATGCAAGAGCAGTTCCTCCGCGCTCTTCCCTCGGGCGTAAGCGGCCTTGTCCTCTTGCGACAGGTTGTGCAAATAACGACGAGCTTCTATCGTATTCGCTTCATACCTATCCTTCATGACTAACTTGGAAAGGAGCTTTTCCGCATAGGCCTCCCCCTGCGCTTTACTCGCTAAAGTCATTCCACCGCTAAACACGGTCGACTTGTGATACAGTCCTTCCGCGCAAGGCGATATGAACGAGGCCAGAATATTCCTTGCTCCGGCCGATTGTCCCGCCAAGGTAACATTGTCCGGATCACCGCCGAAACTGGAAATATGCTCGCGGACCCAGCGTAATGCCTGAAATATATCCAGCAAGCCATAGTTCCCCGAATCATTCTCGGCGTCACCAGTAGATAGCCCGCTCCAGGAAAACCAACCGAACGGGCCCAGCCGGTAGTTGATCGAGACCACGATTCCATCGACCCCGACAGCAAGGCGATCTCCACAAAAGTCCTCACCCGAACCATTCTGATTTCCGCCGCCATGGACATATACCCATACCGGAAGACCGGTTCTTGTATGATCCGGACGCCAAACATTTAAATATAAACAATCTTCGCTTCCGATCATTTCTCCGTCGCGCATCTGCGCGCAAGGCATAGCAAACCGGCGAGCGGACCTGATTCCTGTCCAGGGCTTGACCGGCGCAGGAGATTTCCATCTCGCCTCTCCGACCGGCGGTTCGGCATAAGGAACGCCAAGCCAACTTAACACGCCTTCTTCCTTGTCCCTCAGACCATCGACCACTCCTATGGTGAGCGGTTGCAGCGTTTCTCCCTTGAATCTGACCGGTTCATTGTCCGTCATAACGCATTCATCCCTTTGTCGTAAAGTTCTACCGAAGCTTCCTAAACAAAGAGAGAGCGGCACTTTGTCGTCCGCTCTCCTCTACTCCATCTTTTCTAATCAAAACAAATCAGTTCATCAAATTCAACAATCAATATACTACGTTGGCTTCTTGTGCGCGAGTGCCATTCCAGCAGGCTCAAATTCACCCCAAAGGTACCACCGGCTTTGCCAACAAAAAGACCCACTCCGAATTCTACCGTTCGGAATGGGTCTCGCTTCGATATTCAATTTCAACTTACAGGACAGCAGACTCTCGCCGGATCCGTTCCAGCAGGGCCTTGCACCCCTTGCCGACCAGATCGTAAGTTTCTTCAAAATTGCCGGTGTAATAAGGATCGGGAACCTCCTTAAGGACGGAATCCGGAACCAGGTCCAGCAGCTTGATAATCTTCGCATCCGCTTGGCGCGCCAGCATCTTCAAATCGCTCTCATTCTGATTATCCATCGCTATGATATAGTCGAACTGCGTAAAGTCCTCTACTGCCACCTGGCGCGCTTGCAGTCCTTCATAAGATATGCCGTATTGATCCAGAATCGTTCTTGTTCCGTGATGGGGCGGCTTACCAACATGCCAGTCTCCGGTCCCTGCGGAATCGATCAGAAAATGCTGCTCCAATCCCTCTTCAGCCACCAAATGCCGAAACATCGCCTCTGCCATAGGGGAGCGGCAAATATTCCCCAGACAGACGAATAAAACGCCGACTTTGTTGTTATCGTTCATATATTTTCACCTCGTGTTAGATACTACTAACAGATACTACTATAGGCCGCCGTTTTCAACAAGCACAAGCAGGATTCCGTCCATGTATAACGTACCCAATCCCTTACTTCTTGGTCGGACTTCTTCATGTCTGCCACTTAACCTATAACATAAAAGGAACCGACCATCAGGCCGGTTCCTTTTATGTTTCTAAGTAACTATTCACCTGTTATAGCTACACCGACGATTACTGAGCTTTCGACCGCTTGCGGCCGTACTGGAATAACCCAAGGAGGATTAACCCGATCCCCGCTCCATTCATTAAACCCATGAGGAAGTCGCTCACATGGACATCGCTGCGGCGCAGAAGAATTGTTGCCACAATCAGTATCATACCGGCCAGATTGATGAGATAACCTGAATTTTTGGACTTTGTCATTGAATATTCCTCCTTAAATTTTATAAGCACGCATTGCTTTGCGAAGCTCTTTAAGCGTTGGACGCTTCCCGTACAACAGGACTCCCGTGCGGTAAATTTTAGCGGACAGCCAGCCGAAGAGAAAAATGGCTACGATCAGGATCGCCATCGAAATCAAAATTTCCCAAACCGGAGTATCGCCCACACCGATCCGTACAATCATGGACACCGGTGAGAAGAACGGGATATAACTGCTTACCTTCAGCAGCGTGGAATTCGGTGCTGCCAGACTGAAAATACCGATATAAAAGGCAGCCAGCGACAGCATCGTGATCGGCATGATCGCCTGACCCAGCTCTTCCGTCCGGCTAACGAGCGAGCCGATAGCGGCAAACAGCGTCGCGTACAGGAAGTAACCGAGGATGTAGAAGATAAGACCAAACACCAGCACTTCAACATTGATTTGCGATAAATCCATATTAAAATCAGCAAGGACGGAACTATTATGAGGCAGCGAGACGTTAATCGCGATCACCACCGCAAAGATAGCGATTTGGAGCAATCCTATAAAGAACATGCCGATAATTTTGCCGAACATTTGAGCCAGCGGCGATACGCTCGTAATGAGGATTTCCATAATGCGCGAGCTCTTCTCCGCCGTTACTTCCGCAGCAATCATGTTCCCCGTCATCATAATAGTCATGAAGAACAGGATGACCAGCACGTAGACGATCACAAAGTTAATCGTTGCCGCTTTTTCATGCTTGGCTTCCCCGCTCGCAGCAGCACCTTCTCCTCCTGCCACCGCCTGCTTCATCGCCTCGATTTGAACGGGAGATGTCAGCGCGGCAATCTGTTCGTCATTGAGCGTTCCTTTGGTGATATACTCGGCCTTCACGCTTTGCAGGGCGGCTTGCAGCGAGGTTTGCAGTCCCTGCGGTATGCTGTCCTTCTTGGAAATATACGTGACGGTTGGGAACGCGCCTTCCGTGCCTTCGCCAAACTGCAGGTACCCGTCTATTTTTCCACTTTCAATATCTTTCTGAAGGACCTGTTCATCTGCCTGGTCGTATTCCACCAGTGTGAACCCGGTAGTCCCTTCCCCTTGTTTGTCTTGGTAAGCTTTCAGTGAACCGGCCAGTTCGGGTTGGTTGCTGTGAATGAGCCCGATGGCTGCCGGGCCGTCATCCCCGGTAAATTTATCGATGAAATACGGTACGTTCAGGCCGATCGTGACCAGCAACGCCAATATCAGGGTAGTAATTGTAAATGATTTCGCTTTGACTTTGTTTAAAAAGGTAAATCCGATCACTGTGCTCATTTTATTCATTCGATTCACCCACTTCTTTAATGAATATTTGATTCAAGGTCGGTTCTTTGATTTCGAAGTGTTCCACTTCGCTTTGTTCCATCGCCGTTCGTAAAATAGCCTTCGCCGCTGCCACATCGGAAATCTTGATCAGATATCCCCGTTCCTTGCGTTCTACGCCGCTGACTCCTGCAATTTGTTCCAATCCAACGACTTGCGTAGAGGTATTTAAGATGATTTCCTCCCGCGGGTACCGTTTCTTGATCTCCGTCAGATTGCCCTGGAGCACGGTCTTGGAACGGTCGAGGATAGTGATGTTACGGCACAGCTCCTCCACATGCTCCATGCGGTGAGTGGAGAATAAAATGCTCGTGCCCTCGTCGCGCAATTCCTTGACCGTCGCCTTCAACAGCTCTACGTTGACCGGATCGAGCCCGCTGAACGCTTCGTCCATGATAACGAGCTTCGGCTTATGGACTACGGCGGCGATAAAGCCCATCTTTTGCTGATTCCCTTTAGACAATTCTTCGATCTTCTTGTCGTAATACTCAGGCACTTCAAAACGATCAAGCCAATATTTCAGGTTCTTGTCGGCCTCGGACGCTGACATGCCGCGCAGCCGGGCTAAATAAATAATTTGGTCACTCACTTTTACCTTCGGATAAAGCCCGCGTTCCTCGGGTAAGTATCCCATTTGATGCTGAAGCTCGTTTCCATAAGGCTTCCCGTTATATAGAATCCGGCCGCTGTCGGGATAAATCAGGCCGAGCACCATACGCATCGTCGTCGTTTTGCCTGCACCGTTGGCGCCGAGCAGCCCGTAAATTTCTCCCTGTTCCACCTGAAGCGAAATTTCGCTGACCGCGGTCTTTTCTCCGAATTGCTTAACTACCTGTTCCAAAACTAAAGGCTTTGTCATCGCTTACCCCTCATTTCTAATTTGATTGTCCAGGTTGATGCCCTTGAATCCAAAGCTGCAATATTTCCTCCAGCTCCAGGCTGCGACTTTTAATGATATGGACGTTCGCCCGTTCGCGCTCGCACCATTCTTCAAACTCCAAGCTATCGCTTACTACAAGCTTCGTAATGGAAGGACCGTCCTCCCTGCAGGTCAAAACGCCGGGAATGCTCTTCAGCTCATCTGATTGCGCTCCGCGAATCCAGACCTCTTTCCAACTGCCAAAAAGAGCGTCCTTCTCAGCCATGCCTACAATCTGTCCATGATGGACCAGTACGATATAATCGGCGAGTCGTTTGACTTCCTCCACGATATGGGTGGACAGGACGATCGTCACATCCTCCCCGTCCAAGCACGCCCGAAGCTCATCGATCATATCCTTCCAGGCGAACGGATCGAGTCCGGACGATGGTTCATCCAGCAGCAGCAGCTTCGGCTTGGCCGCGAGTACGGCAGCGATTTCGAACTTGCGCCGCTCCCCCTTCGACATCCGGTTCAGCCGTTCGCCGCGCGGTACTTCAAACCGGGTCATCAGTGCTTCAAACCGCTCCCAATCCCAGGTCGGATACCAGTGGGCTCTGAATTTAGCCGCACTTTCAGCGGTCATAAAGTGCTCTTCCCGCGTCGGATTCTCGGGAACGTACCCGATTTGCTGTCTTATCGACAGGGGCAGGGCTTCTTTAGCCTTTTCCCCAAACCAGGAAATCTCACCGGCATCCGGATGAATGGTTTGCAGCATTAGGTTCAGCATAGTGCTTTTGCCCGAACCGTTGGGGCCGACTAGAGCGACTACATAACCTTGTGGAATCTGCAGGTTAATCGGCCCGATCGGTTTTCTCGTTCCTCTTTTTAAGGCGCCGTTAAACTCGATGGCCATCTTCTGTTCCATTATTCCATTCATTGGGATGCCCCCTTTCCGTCAGTGCCTTTGTACTTTTTATTTAAAATTTGTAAAAACAACTGCTTCAGTTCTTCCTCTCCATACTGGACCGAAATCCCCGTGTCCACGGCCACTTCCACCGCCTCTTGAACGACTGTCCGGCGATATTCATCGCGTTCCCCCGCTCCGACGCTCGCCACAAACGTCCCGGTCCCCTGCCGCGTCCGCAGCAATCCTTCATTCTCCAGATCTTGATACACCCTTCGGACCGTAATGACGCTGCAATTCAAGCTGCCGGCAAATTCACGAATGGAGGGAAGCAGAGTTCCTTCTTCGATTTGTCCGCTTACTATTAATGACCTGAGCTGTGTTTCGATTTGATGATACAATGGCTCAGCGCTGTTTTCATTGATTTGAATGGGAATCCACACCTTCCTAACTCACCTCCGCTTTTGGCGACACACCCACATTCTTCATCGTGCCAAATCCCGCTTATTCAGCGACCTCCGTGTTATCGAACAGAATATGCTCAAAATCACGGCTCCTACTACTAGAGTTCCCCACATGACCGGGGACAAAAGCGCATGCCGCTCGGAATAATCCAGCGTCCATTGCAGCAAATTGCCGTCAAACCAGCTGACCGCAAAGGCGCCTACAGCGATAACAACCAATTGGAGCACCATCATCCACAAGTAGGTTCTGCCTTTTTTCATAAATTCAAAATAGATATAAAGACCGTTCATTGCCAGCACATAACCGATCCAAGTCAATACAAAGGCGAGGTACTGGGCCAAGCCCATCTTGATGCCCATCGCAACGAACATGAAGTAGACCGTCGTGAACAAGATCAGGCTGTTTAACGGAATTGCCGTGGCGAGCTGGATCAAACGGCTCTTCATAATCGTTGTGTCCGGAATCGGCAGTGTTCTGTAATGGAGAAGCATTTTGGTGTACGAATCCTCTTTAATGTAGTTGAATGATCTTCTGGAAAAATAAAATCCGACCATCGGCACCAGTATCAGCAAGAGGAAATCCGCCATCGGATTCATCACCGCCCGGGCCTCTTCCCGGGAGTGGAACAATGTGCTCATCATGATTCCGGTGTAAATCATAAAGACTAAGTTCCATACTAGATACATCCGGTCTAGCCGCAAATCCTTTGCAAAAATTATCCAGGCGTCTTTCCATTCCTTCAAGTTCAATCACCCTTCTTCAGCTAAAAATGTAATCCGGCGACACTGTGAATCGCGCCCGGCTTATAAGTGTTCCTTTAGTGTTCACTAGGTGTGCTTACTGTTTATATCTTTATACACAGTATATACTGTGCTTATCCCTCCGTCAACCCTATTTTTTCCACAAAATAAAATGGCAACTTCCACCCCACACGTCCTCTACCTACCTGCGGTTTGTTCTGACCTCACGCATTTAACGAACCCAGCAAACCTTATTTGGTCATAATTCCGCTGATTGTGATTCTAAGGAACTCCAGTAACCTTATTCCGAGCAAAGAGCCACTTCTGACGCCTAAACTAGCTCAATAACGCCGCTGGAGTTCGTTAGATTAGGTAATGGGCCATTTTTCTGCTAATAAGCACACTACGGTTCGTTAGAGTGATGGGCCGGCATAGGAGAGACAGTGCATGAAAGACGGTACATGAGCGACAGTGCATGAACGACGCTACACAATAAAAGCAGCACAAAAAAACCGCCGGAGCAAAATCGCTCCAGCGGCTTCTTGGCTAAGTCCAGCTCTATAATCCAAAAATAACTTCCCATACCGGCTTCGTATGTCCGCCGGGATACAGCATGTACAGCAGCACGTATACCATCACACCGGTAATTGCGGTGAAGAACCAAATTACCGAAGTGGTTCTGCCCCATTTGCGGTGTTTCGCATACTTTGCCTTGAATCCGAGAACGAGGGTCGTAATCCCGAATACCGCAGCCACCGTGGCCAATATGATATGAAAAACGAGGAATACTTGGTAATAGACCTTCAAATGTTCAGGTCCGCCCCATGACGTATTGCCGATAAACACGGTCCGCGACATGTAGATGATAAAAAAGAGCAGCGCCGCAACGGCCGCGGCGATCATCGTTTTCTTGTGCGCCTCCCGTTTTCCCTTGATAATCAAGCCCCAGCCAATCGCAACAAGCACGGCGCTGATTACGATAAACGAGGTGCTGATCGTCGGGAATAAGGTAAACAAATCCATTTGAATCCTCCTGTCCACAATGCTTCCATCAATATCAAATTTGATTCAGTTTTAAATCGTCGGGCAGCTGTTCGTCCTCTTCCTCCCGGTTCTCCTGCCTGTACCATTGGAAGAATACATAAGCCAGCATCGATGCAAAGATGATCTCCTGAATGAATTTCATCAGAATGCCCCCGACCTGCTGGTCGATCCGCGGCTCCAGATAGCCGAAGAACTCAGGTCCTCCAAAACGGTCAAGCAACATCGACGTATCTCCGGGAATGCAGTATCCCATAGCCTTGGACCAAATGACAGGATCGCTGTAGGTAGCATACAAGGTTTCCGGCGCAAAAATAATCAGTCCGCACGCAGGCGTCAGCAAGACCATATTGAGGAAGATGAAGCCCATCTTCTTCAAACCCTGCGCATCACCGTGAGCCGGCAACGGTTTGACGAGCGTCCACCACATGAGCACCGCGGCTATGAACAGTACGATGTAATACAGGCGGTGAATCCCAAAATGAAGCATCACATAATCATGTACCACAGGCAGGTGATAAAAGGAAAACAGCCCGTTAAACACGACGGCGGCAACGACCGGGTGAGTCAAAAACTTCAAGCGGCGCAGCGGGCCCTTGCCAAGAAAGGACGAAATCCCGCGCCAGATCCACTCGGGAAGACCGAGCATCAGGAGCGGCGGGGCGACCAGATAAGACAGCGCCATGCTGATCATGTGGAAGCTGAACATCATATGCCCCAATAGTTCCACAGGCCCGCCCTGAGCCATATACAGCACGCCCATTCCCAGCACGAATAAAACCTTTTTACCGGCGGATACAGGCTTTCCTTGTCCGAATTTCTCGTTAAGCGGTCCCGTCAGCACCAAATAACCCGCCGTGATGAGCAGCATGACCGCCAGAAATACAGGGCTCCAAACATCCGCAAATTTAAAGTATTCTAACCCCAGCACGCTTAACCCTCCCTCCGTCGCTTTGTTTTTCTGTCCAATTTGTGAACTGGCCCTAATAATACGAATTCAAAAAGTCTGGTTTGCAGGACCAAAGCAAATCCTTCCGAAGTGCGTTTTTACAAAACGCTTTAGGTTGAATAAAGCTAGGGACTGAGTAGCGGAGCGTACAAAGGTACGTGAGCAACGGAAGGCCCGGCTGAATTCAAGATTCGACGTCGAATCCGCTTCATAATCTGCTTCGTCGTGGAAAGTTGACTTTTTGAATAACCTCTAATAGGAAGAAAGAGGCGGCTTGGTATCAAGCCCACCTCTTTGTATTCTACCACCACATCCAATATAGCGCGGCAATAATCGCAAGTCCTGCGACAAAAAATCCTCCGGCCATGAATAAGATTGGCATCATATGGCCTTTATCTTTCAAATGCATCCAATACCCGAGCTGGACCAGTACCTGAAGTACTGCCATCACCAGCAGGAGCAGCACCGTAAACGCGATGTTGACGCCGCCGGCGGCCACTGTAGCGAAGGCGATCAAGGTCAGGATGATAGAGAAGACGAAAGCAATGATATGCTTTTGCGGTCCCTCATGACGATGGCGGTGCTTAACCGCGCTTCCGTCGTTCAAATCGTGGTTTGTCATCTTTTACCCTACCACCTTTCCGAGCAGGTAAACCACCGTGAAGATGAATACCCACACGACGTCGATAAAGTGCCAGTACATAGCGGATACGTATACTTTCGGTGCCGTAACCACGGTCAATCCTTTCTTGAACAACTGTCCGATCAAAATCGAAATCCAGAGAATCCCGAACAATACGTGCGCCCCGTGAAACCCGACGAGTGTATAGAACGCCGAGCTGAACGCACTCGTGGTCATTCCATAATCATCGTGAATTATATACTCCGCGAACTCGTATATTTCCAGAGCCAGGAACGCAAGACCTAGCAATACGGTAAGTCCGAGCCAACGAACCAACGATGTCCGGTTGCCCCGATGCATCGCCTGAATTGCAAAGACGCTCGTCAAGCTGCTGACTAGCAGGATGAACGTAGCGGCCGCGGTAATCGGCAGACTGAACAATTCGCTTGCGGAAGGCCCATCGGCCACTTGATTCCGAAGCGTCAGGAAGGTAGCGAACAGGGTTCCGAACAATACCGCCTCGCCCCCAAGAAAGAGCCAGAAGCCAAGCACTTTGTTGCGTCCTTCCAGCGTCGCTTTCTCCGGTTCATGGGGAAGCGCGCTGGAAGCCTGTTGTGCATGAGGTGTCGTCATGCTTTTACCCCCTTGTCGTTCAATTCTTCGGGTTCAACATGCCAGCCGTGATCGTCGAAGAGCGAGCGAAGCAGCATGGAACCGAAAGTAATTGCCAGGCCGATGCCTGTAATAATGTAGTTGCCGAACAGGAAGTTCAGCAAGCTGTTGCCAAAGTCGTCATTCGTGAACATGAAGCCGAGACCGGCGATGAACAATCCAACCGACATGACGAACGGTAAAATCGTCGGGGACGGCATATGAATCGGACCGACCGGTTCAGCAGGCGTCATTTCTTTATTGCCGGCCATCTTTTCTTTCCAGAAAGCATCGATTCCGCGAACAAGCGGAGTCTGCTTGAAGTTATATTCAGGCGGAGGCGAAGGAATCGCCCATTCCAGCGTACGTCCGTCTTTCCACACGTCGCCGTCCACGCCTTTCGGTTGCTTGAACGAAATTGCAATATTGATCAGGAAGACAATAACGCCAACGCCCATCAGGAACGCCCCGATTGTACTGATCAAGTTCATCAGGTCAAAGCCCTGATTCGGCAAATACGTAAATACGCGGCGTTGCATCCCGATAAGACCAAGGAAATGCTGGATGAAGAACGTCAAATGGAAACCGATGATGAACGTCCAGAATTCCAATTTGCCGAGTCCTTCATTCAATACGCGCCCGAACATTTTCGGCCACCAATAATGCAACCCGGCGAACAAGCCGAGTACCAGACCACCAACGATAACATAGTGGAAATGCGCTACTACGAAATACGTATCATGGTATTGATAATCCGCCGGCGCCGAGGCGAGCATCACCCCGGTTACCCCGCCCATTACGAAAGTCGGGATAAATCCGGCAGCAAACAAATTAGCCGTATTGAAAGTAATTTGTCCGCCCCACATTGTAAACAGCCAGTTGAAGATCTTGATCCCTGTCGGAACCGCGATCAGCATCGTCGCGATGGAGAACAGGGCGTTCGCCACCGGTCCCATACCTGTCGTGAACATGTGATGCGCCCAAACCATGAAGCCCAGGAAGGCGATCAGGATCGTAGCGAATACCATCGAGCTGTATCCGAACAGGCGCTTGCGCGAGAAGGTACTGACTACCTCGGAGATAATCCCGAACGCTGGCAGAATCAGTATGTAAACCTCAGGGTGACCGAAAATCCAGAAAATATGCTGCCACAATACCGGGTTCCCGCCCTGGGCAACATCGAAGAAGTTTGCGCCAAGGATCCGGTCGAAGGTCAGCAAGACGAGACCAACTGTGACTGCCGGGAATGCGAACAAAATCATGGCCGAAGTGACAAAAGCGGTCCATGTGAACATCGGCATACGCATAAAGGACATACCCGGTGCACGCATCGTAATAATCGTCGCCAGGAAGTTAATCCCCCCGATCAGCGTACCGAGACCGGCGATTTGCAGACCGATCGTGTAGAAGTCCACCCCGTGAGTCGTACTATACGTCGAGGATGACAGCGGCGTATAAGAAGTCCATCCGGCATCCGGAGCACCGCCCATAACCCAGCTAAGGTTAAGCAGCAGTCCGCCGAACAGAAATGTCCAGAACCCGAGAGAGTTCAAGAAAGGGAACGCTACGTCCCGCGCCCCGATTTGAAGCGGTACTACCGCGTTCATGAGGGCGAAGATAATAGGCATAACCCCTAGGAAAATCATGGTCGTTCCGTGCATCGTAATCAATTCGTTAAATTGCTGGGCTGTTACGAAATCATTCATAGGTTTGGCAAGCTGTACCCGGATCATCAGCGCCTCAATCCCGCCGATGCCGAAGAACAATCCGCCCGCTACCAAATACAGGATAGCGATTTTCTTGTGATCGACCGTTGTAAGCCAATCCATCAAACCCTTGTGCCGCTTGACACTGTGAGCGTGAGCCAAGGTTTGTACCCCCTTTAAGTTCCTATACCATCAATGCCGCCAGAGGCACCAAAGATTAATATGATAATTTGTAATCGGCCAGATATTGGGCAATGGCGTCGATTTCCTCATCCGTAAGACCAAGATCCTCTTTCGGCTGAGGCATTTTGTTGCCTGGCTTCACCTTTTGCGGATCGGTCAGCCATTCAACCATATTATCCTTCACCGGCTTGCCTCCGACCGGTTTCCCGGAACCTTCCTCGTTGAGCAAAATGCTGGCTACGGATTCCCTGCCGCCTATACCCGTAAGGTTTGGTCCGACAGGACCGCCTTGGTCACCTACAGCGTGGCAAGTCAAACATTGATTCTTGAACACTTCGGCAACGGCCGGATCTTCCGGCAGCACCGCAGGCGCCTTCATGGATTCCACCCAAGCTTTAAAGGAATCCTCACTGACCGCCTTCACTTTAAATTCCATGAATGCGTGCGAAGGGCCGCAAAGCTCCGCGCACTTCCCGAGATAGACGCCTTCATTTTTAGCTTCAAGCCAGGCGTTATTGATGGTTCCGTCCGTATTGGTATCGGTTTTACCCGCCAGAGACGGCACCCAGAACGAATGCAGCACGTCGGCTGTTTTCAGTTCAAGCGCGATTTTCTTACCAGTCGGAATAATCAAGTCCTGAGCGGTGGTCACGCCATATTCCGGATAGGAAAATTCCCACCAGAACAAATGGGAAGTAACCTTCACCTTGACCGCATTCTTGTCGTTAGAATAATTTTCTCCATACGCAAACACTTTTTGAACGGTTGCAACGGCCAAAATCAGTACCAGTACGAGCGGAATAGCCGTCCAGATGATTTCCAGCTTAAAATTGCCCTCCACTTGCTTTGGAACATCGGTTTGTCCCGGTTTCCGGCGGAATTTAATCCAAACATAAGCTGCAATCCCGAACACAATGATCATGACCGCCACCATGATCGTGATCGAAAGTTTAATCAAACCCAATTGTCCCTCAGCTACCGTACCCTGTGGTCTGAGCACCGACAAGTCCTCACGGCCGCATGCGGACAACAATAGCGCTAGCCCGACAAACAGAGGTACGAGCCGCTTTACAGCCTTCCACGGTTTCATCATTGATCTACCCCACTTTTCCGTTTTCTTCCGGTTATGTACAGGCATTTGGCATATCCAGTTAAATACTACCTGCCCTATCACGGAAACTGTATTCCTGTCAATTAAAACAATCACCTATTAAATATATGATTGAACCCCTCCTTTGTCAATGATTCAAGGGGAGTTCACAAATTGTTCAAAAAGCCGGAGAGGCGCATCACAAAAGGGTTTGCGAACGTTTTCACCTATGGATTACCCGCCCGCTTGACTCCTGAACCGAATCTGCTCCTTCCGGATTTCAGCGAGATGTACTCTTCATTCATTTTTGACATTTCCTCAAACTTTATTAACAAATTCAAAAAAAAAGAGAGCATCGCTCTCTTTTCAGGACGTAAGGATCACCGGGCCGTCTTCCAGAATTGCCAAAGTATGTTCATAATGCGCTCCCAGACTGCCGTCTGCCGAACGAATCGTCCAGCCGTCATTGTCCCAAAACACCGCTCCGGTTTCGCCAAGCGTAAAAATCGGCTCTATGGTAATGACCATCCCCGGCTGAAGCTTCGCTCCGGTATGCGGCCGCCCGAAGTTGGGCACATCCGGCGGCTCGTGCATCCGCTGACCGATTCCGTGTCCGATGAGCGGTTTAACAATGCCGATGCCCGCTTCCTGCGCAACTCGCTGGACCGCATACCCGATATCGCCGACGCGATTACCCGGCAGCGCCTGCCCGATTCCGGCAAAGAGCGCCTTCTCAGTCGTCTTTAAAAGGTGCTCTGCCTGAGGGCCAACCTCCCCGACCCGGTAAGACCATGCCGAATCGGCGAGCCATCCCTTCTTGTTGACGACCATATCGATCGTAACGATATCTCCCTTTTGCAACTTCTGGTCTCCGGGAAAACCATGACAAACGACTTCGTTAATTGAAGCGCAGGTGGCGTAAGGAAATCCCCGATATCCTTTCTGTTCGGGAGTCGCTCCTTTTCCGGCAAGAAAGGACTCGACGAAGGAATCGATTTCCTCCGTCGTGATGCCCGGAGCGATCAGCTTGGCAATCTCTCTGTGGCATTCGGCCAATATCGAACCCGCTTCGCGAATGCGTGCAATTTCTTCTTTGGACTTTAAATTGATTTTCAAATGCATAAACTCCCTTCGCGGCACTTAGCTGCAGACCTAGAAAAATAAAATCATAATACTCTAATATATGTAGAATTCGGAATCCAATGAAAAAACGCCCCGGCTTCAGCCGGGACGGTAGCTACCCCATTTGATTTCAATGTTTTCCACAATGTATCAAGAGACGGATGAGTCCAGCTTGCCCATCTCCATTTCCACCAGATGAGTCAATTCTTCCTCATAACCTCCGGTAATCCGGTATTTACGGACGTATTCCTTCACGAACTTTTTCGGGTCTTTCGGTTTGAATATCCGGGTCATCTCCCGCAAACTTTCCTTCACCTCATTGTGACCTTTCGTTGCCATACCAAATTCCCTCCCAGAACGATTCTAGTTCAATGCTCCGATCTCGAGAATGCGTAACAAGCAGTAATTCATGAAGTAGCTCGCGGTCGAACCTGTTTAGCTGGCGCATGACACTATACATACCCGAACGAATTGCCGATGAATCATGCACGTTAAGGACAGCGTCTTGCAAATTGTATTCCGGTCTTAACGAATACCATTTGTGGAAAAGACCTCTACCTCCCATATTGTAACATATTCAGCTTGTTGTTACAGCTTTCTTCCAAATACCTATTTCTTTAACGCTTAAAATTTTTGTTATTTGGATTTGTCCGGGCTGGTTAAGATAAGGTTAGATCGAAATAATTTTGCGCCCCCGTCCCATTTAATCCGGGGTTAATCTAACTGCTGTACACTCGATTGGAGGGCATGTGCCAATGAACTCCGCAATCGCAGATAACTCCTTTTTGCCTGCCGATAAAGCCATTTGTAAAAGCTATCCCGGTATACGCAGCTTTCTCGTCGCGCAAGAAGGAACCTTAAGATTTGAAAACTACTACAACGGATATCATTCCTTGACGCTGCATGACCTCAGGTCCGCGACCAAGAGCGTGATATCCTTACTGCTCGGAATCGCCGAAGCGCAGGGTCGTTTGCCGGCCCTCGACCGTCCGGTCTGGGACAGTGTCAAGGAGCATGCACCGCAGCGTCCCGACCCCTCATGGGCGGAACTGACGCTGCGGGAACTGCTGACGATGACAACGGGTCTATACTGGCAAACCGGCCCCCGACTGGGGGAACGGTTTATCCGGCGCTTCCATCAGAGCCGCAGATGGGCCGACTTTATTTTACGGCTTCCGGTAGTACCGGAGCGGCGCGGAACCTTTCAATACTGCAGCGCCGGCTCCCATTTACTCTCGATACTGCTTACGAAATGGACAGGGTTTAGCGCGCTTGAATATGCGAGCCGGTACTTATTCAGCCCCCTGGAAATATCCCATGTTGCCTGGGACAGCAGTCCGGAGGGACATTCCAGCGGACACATCGGGCTTCACATGACGGCGCGCGATATGCTGAAAATCGGCCTTCTCTGCCTGGGAAAAGGAACATGGGAAGGCCGGAGCTTGCTGTCCGCTCATTGGCTGGATGAATCCATGGCACCCCACTGTACCCCATTTAACAATTATGGGCGATACGGGTTTCATTGGTGGAGCGCAGAAAGCGGCGGAACGCACTACAGTTACGCCCATGGTCATGGAGGTCAGCAAATTTATGTAATTCCCGAACTGGAAGCCGTCGTCGTGTTCACCTCGGAGAGCCGGGTCAACCGGTTTAAAAACCCGAAGGGCTTGCTGGAAAAATTCATTTTACCCGCGCTCCAAAAAACGTGAACAGGAGGAATCTCCATTGATCGATAAACCTCCCAAAATCATGATCCTGTACGCAAGCTACGGAGACGGGCATCTGCGCGCCTCCAAAGCGGTAGAGACATGCTTTCACAGCAAAGGGATCAAGGATGTCGTGCTGCTCGATTTGTTGGCAGAAGCGCATCCGATGCTGAACGAGCTAACGAAGTTCATCTATTTAAGCAGCTTCAAGGTACTTCCGGCCGTCTACGGAGCCGCTTATGAAATAACGAAGGATCTTCCGCCCAAGGCTTCCTTTCTGCGGGCGCTGAACTTCTTTGGAACAGGAAAGCTGAAAGAGGCCCTACATCTGCATGAACCCGACCTCGTCATCCATACTTTTCCGCAAATGACATTACCGGGCATGATCAAGAAAACGGGCAGGAGCCTGCCGCTCGTTAATATCATCACCGATTTCGACGTTCATGCCAGATGGCTTCATCCGGAGATAGACCGGTATTATGTAGCAACCGAGGATATGAAAAGAGAAATGATCAACCGCGGAGTATCCGGGGATCGCATACTTGCCAGCGGAATCCCGCTGCGGCCTGATTTTTGCCATCAGCCAGAGGAGACGGCCGAATTCCGTATCAAGCTGAATCCCGACAAAAAAACCGTGCTGCTCATGGCCGGAGCCTACGGTGTCATGCAAGGAAACCGGGATATCTGCAGAACACTTTTGGAAAAAGGCGATTATCAAATTTTGGCGGTCTGCGGACGAAACAGGGAATTGTACAAGGATCTCGAATCCCGGTTCGGGGAATATCCGGACTTTCACTTATTCGGATTTGTGCAAGAAGTTTCTCTCTTGATGCAGGCCAGCGACTGCATTATTACGAAGCCCGGGGGAATCACGCTGTCGGAAGCGCTGGCCTGCCGGCTGCCGATCTTCCTGTATCGGCCCGTTCCCGGCCAGGAGCTTAACAATGCCCGATATCTGCGTAATAAGGGTATCGCCTTCATTGCGGAGGACGCTCCGTCGCTTTGCCAGGGGATCGATACTCTGCTCCTTGACGAAGACCGTCTATCCCTCGTCCGGGCAGAAATGGAAAACCTCCGCAGGCCGGAAGCCGCAGAGGTCATTGTAAACGATATTCTGGAGAAATGGTTCGGGTCAGAGACCCGTAAAGCGCCTGTCGAAATCGGTTCTGCCCGCCCTAGGCTCGTCATACATTGAGACTATGGAAGGTTATCCGTTATTGGAAAGCAGGTGTTTACCGTGTCCCATTTCAAGTCTTCGACAGGCCTGTCCGAGAATTTCGCCGGATTTCTATGTTATTTGTTTGCCTTCGTGGGCGGCATCGCCTTTCTGGCCATAGAACGCAGAAGCCGCTTCGTGCTCTTCCATGCCTTGCAGTCCGTCATTCTGTTTGCCGGATTGATGGTCTTCCATGCCTTGGCCGGCTTTTTGCCGATCATCGGCATCGTGGTAGGCCTGCTCCTTTCCCTGCTGGGTCTGGTGCTCTGGCTGATTCTTATGCTGGCCGCGTTGCAAGGAAAATGGTTGAAGCTCCCCTGGATCGGAGAATTGGCCGAAAAACAGTTAAACCGCATGTAATCCAGGCGTTACTGCACGGCCTATCGATGTTAAGGGCGGCTATTCCTCCGTCACGGGAGCCGGTTTCCGTTGGCCGCCCTTCAATCCGTTAAACAGCAGGTTCATTACAATCGCGGTAAAGCTTCCCGCCACGATGCCGTTATCGACCAAAATGCGAAGCCAGGCCGGCAAAGCATCAAAAATTTGCGGCACGACCGTAACGCCGAGCCCCATACCTACCGAGCAAGCAATGATAAGCAGATTCTCGTGCCGGTTGAGATCCACTTGATCGCCCAGCATCCGGATTCCCGAGGACAGCACCAGACCGAACAACGCGATCATTGCTCCGCCAAGCACGGAAGTAGGCACGAGTTGGGTCAGGGCTGCAATTTTCGGGACAAAGCCGATCAGAATCAGCAAGCCGCCGGCAACAACGATAACGTCCCGGGTTTTGACCTTGCTCATTTGGACGAGTCCTACATTTTGCGAATAAGTCGTATATGGAAATGAATTAAATACGCCGCCGAGCATGATGGCAAGGCCTTCGGCGCGGTAACCGCGCGAAAGGTCTTTCGAGGTGATATCCTTATCCACGATTTTGCCAAGCGCCATAAATACCCCGGTGGACTCCGCCACGCTGACGATGGCGACAAGGATCATCGTTAAGATGGCCGAGGCATGAAACGTCGGAACTCCAAAATAAAACGGCTGGACCATATGGAACCAACTCGCTTCCTTCAGTGGCGTCAGATTGACTTCGCCCATCAGAGCCGCTACCAGCGTCCCCGCTATCAATCCGATCAGAACGGAAATGGATTGCAGGAATCCCTTGGCGAACCGGTTCATCAATATAACGAAGATAAGTACCCCAAAACCGAGCGCCAAATTGGTCGGACTGCCGAAATCCTTCTGGGTAACGTCCCCGCCGCCAAGGTCGGTCAGCGCCACGGGAATCAAGGTGACCCCGATAATCGTAACCACCGAACCGGTAACGACCGGCGGGAAGAAAGCGATCAGCTTGCCGAACAATCCCGAGAACAGGAACACGAACAACCCGGAGGCGATGATCGCCCCGTAGATTGCCGTTACGCCCATCCCCTCTTCTCCTCCGATAGCAATCATCGGTGAGACGGCCTGGAACGCGCAGCCTAGCATAACCGGCAGCCCGATGCCGAAGAAACGGTTACCCCAAACCTGCAATAAGGTCGCTACCCCGCAGGCAAGCAGGTCAATCGAAATCAAGTAAGTCAGTTGCTGATGAGAAAATTCGAGTGCCCCGCCGACAATCAGCGGTACGATGACTGCTCCCGCATACATAGCCAATACATGCTGAATTCCCAGCGAAAACGTTTTGAACGGGTGCCGGTTTCTTTGAAAAATACGCTCGCGTTCCATCTGAATATGGCTCCTCCCCATGATGACTCATGATATCTGTCTGTTTTTAGACTCCTATGTTATATAGCCTTGTTATCGTTATAAGCTTTCATGCACTTCGTCAACAAAAGTAACCGTTCCGTTCTCCAGAGAAGCAATACGAACTAGCGAATCGACGCGGTAGCCCGCTTCTCCCAACAATCGCGCGCCCGGCTGGAACGATTTTTCGATCACAATGCCTATGCCTGCCACGCTCGCCCCTACCTGCTCCGCAATCCGTGCCAAACCGAACGCCGCTTCCCCGTTAGCCAGGAAATCGTCGATGATCAGCACCCGGTCCCCGGGAAGCAAAAACTTCTTCGACACCGTAATTTCATTAGTTTCCCGTTTAGTAAACGAGTACACCTTTTCGACCAGAATATCGTCTTTCAAAGTAAGCGATTTATGCTTTCGGGCGAAGATCATCGGTACCCCAAGCTCCAAAGACGTCATGATTGCCGGGGCAATCCCTGACGATTCAATCGTCAACACTTTAGTTATGCCTTCTCCGGCAAATCTCCGGGCGAACTCACTCCCTACTTCCCTCATCAGTACCGGATCCATTTGATGATTCAGGAAAGAATCCACTTTGAGCACCTGATTCCCGAGCACGATGCCCTCCGTCATCACTTTGTCTCTCAACAATTTCATTTGGCGTTTCCTCCTCGTGTTATTGCTTGATGCTATTGAAAATAATTAGGTTTACAGCATGAAAAGCCCATTTCCCATACCGGAAAATGGACTGACAAAAGGCAAAAAAACAGGCTGCGCCACGCTGTTCAACCCGAGCCGACTAGACAAGCCCGTCGACCGGCAACCGCCACAACCATGAATTTTGCCCGTAGTCCGATCATTCCGGTGATCGGGTAGAGACATGCAGGCCTATTCCTGCACATATACGAGAAAATATATGAAAACAAATGTCGATTTTCATGCAATGTTAGAAGTATAACGCAAACCGGGCCGGGAAATAAAGAGGAAATTTTTTATTCCACTCGGTCTCTTATAGTGCGTATCTGCTTCGTCGTGGAAAGATGACTTTTTGAACAACCTCTTAAATCGGTCTGGACTCTCCTTGGAGGAAATTGCCTAGCAAAGAACGCAGTTCCGTATCCTCCTTGTAGCTCTTCACTCCCGTATCAAGACGCCGAATCCGTATTTTACTGTAATTCGCTCCGGCCTCTACCGGTTTGAACACCAGATTATCCCTGTCTTCCAGACGGAGCTTATACCCCATTTCCTCGAACATTGTCAGAAAGTCCCTTTCGGACGGCACCTGGCCTTCCTTTAAAAAGATCAAACCTCGCAATTCTTTGATTTCATTCGGATGATGTACCTCAAAGTGAACAATGCATTCCATGGTTCAAGCTCTCCCTTCATTCTGATTCTAAACTTAAGCGTTCCCCCGCCGGCGTTGCCTCATCCCGAAGACTGCGCAATAGAAGTGCGTGTTCAAAAAGTAATTCAAGATTCGACGTCGAGTCCGCATCCTGATCTACTTCGTCGTGGAAAGATGATCTTTTGAACAACCTCTAAACGGGTAAAACGCAAGCGGCACGGTGCAAGAGAATAATCTCTGCTCCCCGTGCCGGCGGAAAAACTGCGCCTAACTCCTACTACGGATCATACCGCAGATTGCATGGCGCCACTTATTACAACTTGGTGAATCTTTCGAATACGAAGCTTCAGATTTGCTCAGCGCCGCAATGCGGGCACCATTTCGTCCCCTTGACCAGGGCGGCGGAGCAGATTTGACAATCTGCCGTCGGGATCCCGGTTTCCATCGAGGATGAAACTTGCTCACGCGGCTTTTCTACGTCCTCTTTCCAGGTACGGATACGACGGTCCAGTTCCTCCTGGCGCTCCCGTTCCCGTTCCAGTTCACGCAAACGCCGTTCTTCATGCTCCCGGTCCACAGGAGGCTGCTGCTCCTTAGGTTCTTTATAAATGAGGGTCTCATCCGTCACAGGCCCCTCGTACAAAGAAAGCGGATCGATAGGCGTCTTGGCTTCCTTGACCGGTTCCGGATCTCTTGGATACTCCCTTGAATACTCTTCTGAAGGCTCTTTCGAAGGCTCTTTCGAAGGCTCACGTTCAGGCTCATTCACCCGACTCGCCGTTGAGGGCTTCGGTTTCTCCAGCTTATGGCCGCAGTATTGGCAGAACAGCGCATCCTCTGTAATCGCTTTGCCGCAAGCCCCGCACAAACGTTCATTTTTCAGTTCGGCGATTTTGGCCCGGATTTCATCCCGCTCCTCCGACAGCAGATCGCAGGTTTTGGCGAGCTCTACCATTTCCTTTTCCGCGTTGGACATATCCTTACGGGTATACCCTTCATAGAAAGCCTCGCCCATCCTTTGAAAATAAAGCCCCATCTCTCGTTCGATATTCGAAATTTGTGTGTTCAGACGCCCGATTTCCACGGCATTTTGCGCGCGGTCGGTCACTTTCCCAGCACCGTCTCTAATTCGCTGTAAAAAATTCATGACTGAAGTCCTCCCATTCATCTGCTTCCTCCTAAGTCATCCGCAAGGAAGCTATTTACCCTTTTCAATAGTTTAAACAGTTAGTATAAATATGAATTCTAGAAGTTATCATACCAGATTTACAGCTTCTGTGAAAATCAGTCCTTTGATTCACAAGAATAGGCTCCGTGTAAAAAAGAGTAGAATCGCATCCCATCCAAGAGAGGAGGAATCGGCAAGTGACCATTCCAAGAACCCCATACTATGTATCCGTTACGCACCGGCTCATTCAGGAAGTGCCGAACGATTCTACCGAGTTCGAAGTGCTTCTTGACGAAGAAGAGCTAACCTTGCTAAGGGATAAAATCGCCGGGCTGCATGACGAAGACGAATACACCTTAAAACGCGCACCAGTGCCGTTCAAATCCGCGGACCATGACGAGGCTCCGGAACAGTTCAACCGACAGCTGACCGAACTTTACGTACTCCTTTACCGGACCGGAAGCGAGCGGACCCGCAAGGCCATCATGGACATGGGCGTACTGAACAACCTGTCAAATACGGACTACAATCATCCCGGATACGGCGAAGGCTCGCCCTTGAACAAATAACGTGCATTGCGGTTGGAGCGGAGCGGTATCAAATCGGGAAAGCTGTCTTGGGGAGTTGGATAACTACCCCTAGGCGGCTTTTTTTGCTGTGTTATGGTGCCGTTGCCGGAGGTTTCCCCTCTATTTCTCATCATAGATGAGATGGCGTTAGATTAGACCCAAAAAATCCCCCTAATTATATACACCCCCATTAAAGATTGAATCTTATTTTGAAATCTACAAGCCGATCACGTTACAATAAGAAATAGGTACGACAAAAGAAATGGGAGTAGATCAGACGAGTATGTCAAACGAAGATAACAAGGATGGCCTGCTGAACAAGTTGGATTTACGGGAACTGTACCGGTGGGAGATCGGCGATGACGAGCTGCGCAAGCTGGAAGAATGGAAGAAGCTTCCGATCCTGTATCAGCTTGCACTGGATGAATTAAAGAACAAAATTAAGCTGATTCAGAGCGAGTGGAAAATCCATAACGGGTACAGCCCGATAGAGCACATTAAAACCCGAATCAAGGAGCCAAGAAGCATCCTGGAGAAGTTGGAGCGCAAAGGCTTCGAGTTGAATGTCGACAGTATGGTGAATAAAATCCATGATATCGCGGGTATGCGGATCGTGTTCTCTTTTGCCCAGGATATTTACAGTTTACTGGAGCATCTCCGCCAGCGTGAAGATATCCGGATTCTTGAGATTAAAGATTACATCATGAATCCAAAACCTAACGGTTACCAAAGCCTGCATGTGATCGTCGCTGTTCCGCTTACATTATTCGAAGGGCAGCGCTGGATGAAGGTGGAGATCCAGATGCGTACGCTAGCTATGGATTTTTGGGCCAGCATGGAGCATATCTTATTTTATAAATATGAAAAGCAAGTGCCGCCCCATGTCATCCGGGAGCTCACTGAAGCCGCCAAAGCGGCGGACGCCCTGGACAAAAAAATGCACGGGCTCCGCAAGGAGATTATGGGAGCCGCCGGAGCGCCGCTCCCTCAATAGCAAGAGCCTGCGGCACGATTCTCCGCAGGCACAAGAAAGCCGCGCCATTTCAGCGCGGCTTGTTTTGCTGCGCAGCGGCGAGTTCCGCCGCGCGCTCCATGACCCGGCCGGCGACCAGGGACAAACCCCTGGCCGCTCCGGAAACGCCGGGCAGCAGCGCTGCCCACGGGGCCGAATCGGGCCCCGGCTCGCGGCTGGTGCTGGCGGGTTCCACGGTGCGTGCGCGGCCAGCCTGCGGGACAGCCGGTTCCCCTGCCGCCGCAGGGGAACCAAGCTCCCGCAGGGCCGCCTTCACATCGTGGAACTGCGGCCCGGGCTGGTGCAACCGCCCCTGCCCCGCCATCTCCGCGAGCCATTCCGCGATGTTCGGCCCATCGCCCGCGCCCCCGCGCGATGCTGCCTCCGGCCCTCCCGCCGCCTGGCGGAGGGCCTCTTCGGGATCGGGCAGCGGCTGAAGCGCTGCCCACCGGTCCAGGACGGCCGCCGCCAGCGTCTCCGGCGTCCAGCCGAGCAGCGCCAGCCGCAGGCCGGCGTCGGCCGCCCAGGCGGCGTCGCCATAGACCATGGCGCGCTCGGCATGGCCGCAGCCGGGGGCGCCGCAGGTGCACGCCGCCGGGCCGGCAACGGCCGCCGCTTCCGAGCCGGGTCTCGCTTCTGGCGACCCGGCCTTGCCAACGCCAGCTGCCGTTGCTGCGCCGCCGGCTTGAGTCGCAACGCCAGGCTGGCGCCAAGGCGGCTGCACGGGCAGCAGGGCGTCCAGCACCCCCGCCCCTTCCTCGAGAAGCCCGGCCAGAACAAGCGGGCTGCTCTCCAACTGCCGCAGCAGCTCCCGGCTCTCCAAGCCGCCGGGCGAATATGCCGGAAGTACGACCGTGCAGACCGGCACCTCATCATTCCCTTGAGTAGCAGTGCCGCTCGCTCGTCGCGGACGCTTTCTGTCTTCCGTCATCTCAACAGGAAGTACGATCTGCAGTCCTCCCGGCACGGGCTCCATATGAACGTTCTTTGGAACAGCAAGTGTCCGGCTCATCTCACTTCCTCCTCAATGATGCTCCCCGATTGAAGCGCGATCAGATTACGGAGCTCGTCGTCGGACATTTCCGTCAGCCATTGCTCGCCTGAGCCGACGACCTGTTCCGAAAGCGATCTTTTGCGCTCGATCAACTCATCAATCCGCTCCTCTAACGTTCCCTGGCATATCAGCTTGTGGACCTCCACATTTTTCTGCTGTCCGATCCGGAACACCCGATCCGTCGCCTGATTCTCGACCGCCGGATTCCACCACCGGTCATAGTGGATCACATGATTCGCGCGTGTCAGATTCAGCCCGACTCCGCCAGCCTTAAGCGAAAGTACGAAGATCGGGACTCCCGAGCCTTCCTGAAAAGATCTGACCATTTCGTCGCGCTCCTGCTTTACGACCCCGCCGTGCAGAAAAAACGGAGTTTTACCGTAACGCCGGGCCAACTCTTCCCGAAGCAGCTCGCCCATCTGCACATACTGCGTAAATATGAGCGCCGCTTCGCCATTATCCATAATGATATCCAGCAGCTCCGTCAACCGCTCCATTTTGCCTGACCGTTCCATCCCCGCGGCAGCACCCGATAAAGGTCTTCCGGCTGCCAACCGCGGGTGATTACAAATCTGCTTAAGCCGGGTCAGCGAGGACAATACAAGTCCCTTGCGGGCGATTCCCCCGCTTTCTCCGATTTTGGACATCAGCTCCGCCGTTACCGCCTCGTACATTCCGGCCTGCTGCGCAGTCAGGGAACAGTATGACTTAAGCTCGATTTTCTCCGGCAAATCCTTGCGGATATCCGGATCGCTCTTTAACCGCCGAAGCAGAAACGGAGCTACCAGCCTCCGCAGCCGGCCCAGCTCGGCTGGCTGTCCTTCTCCGGAGGATGTGTATTTGGCACGGAACGAGGCGCTCGTTCCCAGATAGCCGGGATTCAAAAACTGAAAGATCGACCACAGCTCGCTCAACCGGTTCTCTACCGGCGTACCCGTCATGGCGATCCGCTGCGGCGCACTCAGTTTCATTACGCTCTGAGCCTGCTTCGTGCCATAATTTTTAATATACTGCGCCTCATCGAGGACGATGGTTTTCCATTCCAGATTGCGGAGCTCCATACCGTCCCGTCCGGCCAATTGGTAGGTTGTCAGAACCACATCGCTCTCATGGCATTCTCTCATTAGGGGTTCTCCATGCAGCCGATCGCTCCCGTGATGAACATACACCTTCATTTCCGGGGCAAATCGCTCCAGCTCCCGCTGCCAATTCCCAAGGAGCGAGGTGGGGCAAACAATCAAGCAGGTACCCGGTGAAGTTTCCATTCCGTCGAGCAGCTCCGTGATGACCTGGACCGTTTTACCGAGCCCCATATCATCCGCAAGCAGCGCACCAAAACCAAGCTGACGCATCGACGAGAGCCATTGAAAGCCTCTCTCCTGATAAGGGCGGAGCGTTCCGTTCAGCGCTTCGGGCACCTGGCGTGACGAAAATGACCGTACCGTTTCTCCGGACATCAAAACGGCCAGCAGTCCTTCCGCTTCCACCGTCTCCACTTGCAAACCATCGAACCGGTTATCCTGATCGGCTCCGGAAGCCAGATACATTAACTCCCGAAACGTCATGGTCCCGCTCTCTTGACGTTTCATGAATTTCAGCACCTGGCGAATTTCCTTAACGTCAATCTCGATCCACTCTCCGCGGAAAAAGACGAGCGGGGATTTGGAGGCGGCCAGCTCCGCCAGTTCCTCCCGGCTCAGCTCCTCCCCATTCAGCACCGCTCCGGCTTCAAAAGCAATCAACTGTCCGATTCCAAGCCCCGTTTCCGGCTCTTTATCCCCCCGCTCCTTCTCCCAGCCTGACGCCTTGATTTTCACGCCGGCGCTGCGTCTGCCTTCCCGGGTCCACCGGGAAGGCATTTGCACGTTCACGCCATGCTTGCGAAGCAGGGCAACGGAGCGGCTCAGGAAGGAATACATCTCCTCGGGATACAGCTCCAACACTTCGGGCCGGGCCGTTTCCATCGCAGCGGCCAGCTCGTTTGACAAATCCGCCGCCTTTTTCAAACGAAGAAGAAAATTCTGGTGCACATTCCGATACTTCCGTCCGCGGATGTTCATATCCGGAGCCGGATAACTCCAGATTAAACCCGCAGGAAGCAGCACTGAGGGATCCTCTGTTCCTTCTCCCCATAACGACAGCTTCCAACGGAAATCCTGCTCCCGTTCAAATCCGCCGTTATCCAGAATCGGTTCGACTCTCAAGCATAATCTCAGCGAGCCGGCGTCTCCATCTCCCCCATCTTCATCTGCCGCGCTCGGCCGCGCTCCCCCGGCTTCCGCAATCTCCTCTGTCAGATGCTCAATTTCAGCACTGTTTCCTTGAATATCCGGCTGAATTGCAGCACTGAGCAGTCCGTTCCACCACAGCTCGGTAAGCGGAGAATATCCCCTGCGATAATCGGCCCGCGCCGGATTCAGCTTCCGTCCCAGGTCCATGACCGCTTTTCGGACCTCATAATCTATCATCGCTGTCAAAAAGGAATGCAGCAGCGCTAGCTGCCGATCACCGAGTGAGCCGTTTTCCAATAACGCAAGCGGCTGTACTGCGGCCAAAGCCACGGGGGGCATGGAACCCGCCAACTGACGAAAAGTCACCTCGTCATCATCTATCAGGTACGGTCCCCAAACCGCACTTATGGCGGCCTGCGTTCCCCGTCTGCGCCCCAGCACACCCACTCCCGGCTTCGAACCCGGAACGATTTTGCCCCGCAGCAGCAAATCCAGCGCAAACCGGGCCGCCACACTCCAGTACTCCAGTTCTGGACCCGGCTCTATTCCGTTAGCTGCAAAATAGCTCTCATCCCAGTTCAACAACAACTGCCAAGTTTCCTGAACCGGCAAAGCCAGCCCTTCCAGCGTTCTGCCAATCAACCCTTTGCGGTCGCCGGTTGCCGTCATTCTGCGCCCCGAGGAGACCGGGTACCGAATTTCCGCAAGTCTTAGCGCGGCATGCTGAAAAGGGCGTACTCCGGTTGTCGGCTCCAGCGGTCTGACCGCCGCCGTCCACGCATCGACTTTGGTTTCTGATATTTCACCGGAGAAACAAAACAATACATCTCCGAGCCAAATTCCATAAAGGCGTTGATTCATGATGATCTCCTGTCATTTCCTGATTCGTGTCCAATGGACTAAAAAAACGCACTAGTTCTATCTTATACGAAACCGTGTCTATATAAAACCGCAGCCGAATCCCTGTTTTCTTTTTCATCGATCCGGAAATCATTTCCTGCGTTTTGGGTATATTCATATAGTAAACGGGAACAACCCTCTTATAACTGCCCGAAGGAGGTTTCTATAATATGTTCAAAACAAAGACCCTTCTGTGGTGGAACTGCCTGTTCTTTCTGGCCGTCATCGCCATGAATATTCTCGCGGAGGCCATCCCGCTGGGCGGGGCTGGTACCGGTGAGCTGTCAAAACGTTATTTCACCCTGCTGACACCTGCCGGTTATGCCTTTATGATCTGGAGCCTCATCTATGTGCTGGTCGGCTGCTCCCTAGTGTATCTCTTTCGCCGTAAAGGCTCCCGGGATCCCTGGATTACTTCCTACTCGTTATGGTTTATTCCGTCCTGTCTGTTAAATATGGGATGGCTTCTGCTCTGGCATTATGAATACCTTGTTCTTTCCTTTATCGCCATGGTGCTGCTGCTCATTTCGCTTGCGGGGTTATACCGGCTCACGCGGACAATCGAACGCCCTACCTTAGGGGAAACCTGGTTCCTAAGGCTCCCGTTCAGCCTATATACGGGCTGGATCGTAACAGCCACTTTGGTCAACCTGCAGGTCATCATTCAACACGCCGGGCTGTTTCCCGGTCTTGCTCCTTCCACATCAGCGATCGCCTTGCTTATCATCGGGGCCATCGCCATTATTCTCATCGGCAGCATGACAAGGGACGGTGTTCTCCCTCTTCCCGTCGCCTGGGGATTTGCGGCTATAGCCGCTAAACACTATGAAGAACGCATCCTATTTTTCACCGCCGGCTTGGCGGCCGCCATCCTCTTGGCGTTTGCCATAGGCCTGCTTTTCATCCGGGCCAGGGATCGTGACTGAAGCTTCTTTGGTTTCATCAGATCAAACAGAGGATCAGATTTACAATTCTACGAAGACAAAGGGGTACAAACCATTACAGGTCTGTACCCCTCTTGTTATTGGGGCTATGGCCCCAGTCTATCTTATTTAGAAGCGATCACTTCGATCTCCACCAAACCGTCTTTAGGCAAGCGTGCTACTTGGACCGCACTGCGGGCAGGGAAGGGCTCGGAAAAAAAGCTTCCGTAAATTTCATTCACTTTGGCAAAGTCATTCATATCTTGCAAGAATACCGTGGTTTTAACGACCTTATCCAATCCGGATCCCGCCGCTTCCAATATAGCACCTACATTGCGCAGCGCCTGAAGCGTCTGTCCTTCAATGCCTTCGGCAAGTTCGCCGGTCTCGGGAATCAAGCCCAGTTGCCCCGATGTAAACACAAAATCGCCGATTTGAACAGCCTGTGAATAGGGTCCGATCGCTCCTGGTGCTGATGTTGTTGAAATGACTTGCTTATTCATTTGCTATCCCTCTTTTGCTAGAATTTCTTATTATTGTAGCTAGGAATGGCTGCCTAAAGCAACCGTATCCGTTTTTATCGGATCGATCTCCCTGGTTCCTTGCTCCTTCATTTCCGAAGTCAGAGGTAAATAAAGGGAAAATGTACTGCCTAAGCCAACCTTGCTCTGCAAACGGATGAACCCTCCGAGCAATCGGGCCAAGTCTCTGCTGATCGGCAATCCGAGACCCGTTCCCCCGTATTTACGGCTGATGGAACCATCCGCTTGACGGAAAGCTTCAAAAATGGTCGTATGCTTATCTTCGGGTATCCCGATCCCGGTGTCGGTTACGGCAAAGACAATCCACTCTCCCTGCATCATGTCGCTTGCACCCGTCTTGCGGATTTCCAGTTTGACTTGTCCCTTCTCGGTGAATTTAAAAGCATTGGACAGCAAATTACGCAAAATTTGCCCGATCCGCTGAGCATCCGAAAGAATGGTGCAGGGGAGGCCTTCCTCAATGCGGATTTCAAACGCCACGTTCTTCCGATCCGCCGCATGTTCGAAGTGCATGTCCAGCATCTGCGCCATCTCAGCGATGACGACATCCTCCTGCACAACCTCCAGTCGGCCCGCTTCCACCTTGGACAGATCCAAAATATCATTGATCAGCTTAAGCAGATCTTGTCCCGACTTATAAATGATCGTCCCGTAATTAGGCGTGTCATCTCCATTCGCAGCCTCGTCCCCGCCTTCGCTTTCGGAGATAATCTGGGCCAGATTGATGATTCCATTCAATGGCGTTCTCAGTTCATGAGACATGTTGGCCAAAAACTCCGACTTATACTGCGAAGCCAGCGCAAGCTGATTCGCCCGTTCTTCCAGTACGATTTTCGCCGTGCGTAGTTCTTCCGTCTGCTTACGCAGTAATTCATTAGCGTACTTGAGTTCCAGCGTTTGCCTCCGTTCAATCTGGAAGTCCCAGAGAATCAGCGCAAATACCACGCTAAGCACCAACGTCAACGGAAAGGTAACCGGCACGATCTCCAGCATGTACTTTTTCATCGGTAGAACGCCGAATACGGCTATGTTAATCGTGTTAAGAATATTAACGATCCCTATCGTAATAGCTCCCTTTACTATAAGCCGATAGTTGCTTCGTCTCATCCAAATACTTAGACCGGCACAAACAACCCCTAGTATCGAAAGGTTGATAAGGCCCGCAATAGCGGCATCATTCACGCCGAAGGTCAATCTTGCCAGCCCGATCCCTACACCGATAACCATAAGCGCCAGCGGTTGCATATAGACGCCCGATGCAATAATCAAAGGTACGACGCGTAGGTCAAAAATTACATCTTTGTTTAATTGAAAACCGAATTTCATGCAAACCCAGCCTGCGAAAATGAATAAAGCCAACGATAAAAAATAATTGATTTTAAAAGAAATTTTGGTGAAAGCATATTTGTATATTACATTTACCAGATAAGCAACCGTGATCAGCAGCCCCAAATTAAGCAGAAACATCTTGCCAAAGCCCATATGCTCACTCCCGTAGGTCATGTAGTTCTTCGCAGCCTATTTCCATATTAACACATGCAGAAAAAAGCAAAATGAGTCAATTGGCATTTTTTCGGAAAATAGTTGATTTTTGCACAAAAAAAAACGCAAATCAGATGCGATTCGCGTCTTTTTTCCAAAATAACGGCCAGGGAAGAAATGCGGTCCCTGCGCCCTCTCGTGCCCAGCGTCGAAATCGGCTTCGGAGTCCGCCGGGTTCGGGACAGAGCTCGGGACTTGCCTCGAACTCAGGCTCAACTTCGACATCCCTGAGCGTATAATAGCGGAGATTGTAGGTGTTGACCGTGTCTCCCTGAACCGTCACCACACTGTCTCCCCGCATCTCGATAATTCTTCCGGTAACTACGCGGGAAATATACATCCGTTTTCGCCTCCATTATAGAGGTAATTCAAGAAGTCGTCTTTTGATACCCGACTTCTTGAACCTGTACTTTATAGGCCAGACTAGATGCGAAGGCTACTCGCGGTTTCGGGCCCAGTCATTGTATTCACGCTCAGCGGCATCCTTCGTGTGCCCGTAACGTTCCTGGAGCTTACCCACCAATTTATCCTTTTCACCGTCAATGACATCCAGATCGTCATCCGTCAACTTGCCCCACTGCTGCTTTGCTTCCCCTTTTATCTGATTCCATTTACCTTTAAATACGTTGTGATCCATCTCGCATCAACTCCTAATCCGTTATAGTCAAGGCTGATTGAGTTTCGGAAACATTCCCGTTTCCGTGTATTTGTAAATACCCTTCCCCGCTTCATTTGAACCGGAGACGGGCTTTCTATACTATTCCAAAATTATCCTCATTACGTAAAAAGACCCCGCGGGCATCACGGGGCCTTTTTTGATTCTTTATTTTTCCGGTAGGCTTCCACAAACAGCTTTGCAAAATGCGGATCCCATTGAGTTCCGCCGCCTTTCTCTAAAATCGCAATCGCCTGCTGCTCATCCAGCCCTTTCCGGTAAGGCCGGTTGGAAGTCATGGCGTCAAAAGCGTCAGCCACCGCAATGATCCGGCCAAACAAAGGGATGTCCTCTCCCTTTAATCCGTCCGGGTATCCGCCTCCGTCATAACGTTCATGGTGCGATCTTACACCAGGCAAGAACGGAGCCATGGCATCCGCCGGCTCGATCTGCTTCAAAATGGCCTCTCCAAGCGCGGGGTGCTGTTTGATCTGCTCCCACTCCTCGTCGGTCAAGCGGCCCTCTTTTAACAGAACCGCATCACGCATTCCAATTTTGCCGATATCGTGCAGCAGCGCTGATTTCCTCAAGTCATGAATTTCCTCTTCCGGAAGCTTGGCAAGCAGGCCAATGCCGACCGCATATTCCGCAACCCTCAACGAATGTCCCGCCGTATAAGGGTCGCGAGCGTCAAGGGCTGCCGCCAAGGTTGCGAAGTAGCTCTCCAGCAGCTGATTGTTGCGCTCGGCCTGTATTTTTATGCCGCGCAGCATATGGTTAAACCCGGAAATGAGCCGTGAGAATTCATCCGAGAATAAATCGTTGGCCCCGCTCCGCAAATGACCGATCTTCACTTCGGCCATCTTTTCGTACAGATGCTGGATCGGCAGCACGATCTCCCGGGTGAGCAGCCTCGAGCCGACAAAGGCAAAACCGAGACCGACAAACAGGATATAAACGGCCCACTGCCAATACGAAGTGTCGCCTAGATTCCAGGCTCCTATCCGGAACTGAACCGCCAAGCTGTAAAGCAAGAGCGGAAAGGCTCCGATGAGAAAAAAGCTCCATCTCAGCTTGCGCTTAATCGAGATCAGCACTCTTCCTCCAAGCGTTAATTCTTTGCCAAACAGCCGCAGCGACCATGCTCCCAGTTCGAGAAGAACAGGTCGTATGACATACGAAGTTAAATAAAACTCGATCAATGCATGCATTCCGGCGATAAGCACCACACTCATTGAGGCAAGCAGGACATAAAAATACGGAATGGCTAATTTTCCGGTATAGATGAGCCATATCGTCATAACCGCCGCAGGCAGCATCAATCCAAATAAATGCGGGCCTAGGATCCGCTTAACGGCCAAGGCGGGTAATCTATGCGTTCTTATGTATACGTTTTGCAGGGTGGAAAAGCTGTCGACCTCGGCTGTAAAGCAATTTATGATCGGACGGACCTGCAAAGAAAAAACAACCCACTCCAGCATAATCATGATAGAGAGCGATATGACGAGCACGCCGGCCAACAAAAAATATTGTTCCCTGGGTATATTCAGCGGAGTGAAGAGCATCAGGCTTCCGACCGCGATCAACGCTAGCAGCGTGCCCGCTGCATAATTCAGCTTCAAGCGTGAAATAAATGTCTTGTACACCGTCAAGGGAATAGTCCTTCCTTCCGTTAAACCGCTTCTTACATCATTATCGGCAGGATAGGTGAAAGTTTACAGTGATCAATTTGTAGGCAAACCGTATAAATTTGTCTAAATATTTAATAAAAACACGATTTTGTGATGACCCTAAATCTAAAAGGAGGAAGCTATGGACTTAACCGATTATACCGACTCCATCGTCATTCTGCTGGCCGGCTTACTCCTGATCGGCGTATTCGCCACCAAATTTTCCAGCCGCTTTGGTCTGCCCTCCCTTGTATTTTTTATAGCGGCAGGAATGGTTCTGAGCCGATTCATATACTTTGACAATGCCTTTATCGCCCAATTGGTCGGTACTTTCGCCCTGATCGTCATTCTCTTTGAGGGAGGCATGCAGACCAAATACATCACAATCAAGCCGATTATCCCGAGCGCCTTGTCACTGTCAACCATCGGCGTCATTCTTACAACCTTGATCATCGGAATAAGCGCCTACTATATATTGAACGTTCCGTTCGAGGAAGGCCTGCTGTTCGGCGCCATTGTCGGCTCTACCGACGCCGCAGCGGTTTTCTCCGTCCTCGGCGGAAAAAATATCAAAGAGCGGCTTACATCCACGCTGGAAGCCGAGTCGGGCAGCAATGACCCGATGGCGGTGTTTCTGACTGTATCCTTGATTGAATGGATTCAGCATCCCAATCATGATCTGCTACCGCTGATTTTTTCCTTTTTCATGGAAATGGGTCTCGGGCTGCTGCTCGGGCTTGGCTTCGGATGGGTCGCCGTCAAAGTCATCAACAGCATCGATTTCGATTCCTCCGGACTTTATCCGGTCATAGCCGTCGGTTTTGCCATTCTGACATACGGCATTACGGCAGTCGTTCACGGCAGCGGGCTGTTGGCGGTTTATGTCATGGCTCTGGTTCTCGGCAATTCCGACCTGACTTACAAGCAGTCGATTCTTCAATTTAATAAAGGGTTTGGCTGGATCATGCAAATCACCATGTTTACGCTGCTCGGACTGCTGGTGTTCCCTGCCGAATTGCCGGGAATCATGCTCCCCGGTCTCGTCTTATCCATGGTCTTGATGCTCGTGGCCCGCCCAATCGGTGTCTACGTAAGTTTGTTATTCGCTAAATATTCATTAAAAGAGAAAGCTTTGATTTCCTGGGCGGGGCTTCGCGGCGCCGTGCCGATCGTGCTGGCGACCTATCCCTTGATGAGCGGGCTTCCTAACGGCCCCTTGTTCTTTAACGTCGTTTTCTTCGTCATTTTAACTTCGGCTATCATTCAGGGAAGCACCATCTCCCCTTTTGCCGGCAAGCTGGGATTGGCCGGAGAAAGCGATTCACAGCCCCATTCACTTCTTGAACTGGTAGCGCTCGGCAAGACCAAATCGGAAATCAATCATCTTCATATCCATGCCGGAATGAAAATCATAGGTAAGGAATTGCAGGAGCTGGACCTTCCTGAAGAGGTTCTGGTCACCGCGGTCATCCGGGGCGAACAAATCGTCACGCCTCGCGGCAACACGATTATTGAAGAGGGAGATACGTTGTACATCCTCGGGCCTAAAACGCAACGGGACAAGATCAAAAAAATATTCAGTTATCGCGGCTCCCCTTATGCTCCGGTAGTGCCCGAAGTCGAATTAATTCCGGGGCAGGAAGACTCGGAAAAGCGTCTTTGAAAAAAATTAAAATTTTTAAAAATTTAATTTTAGAGTTAAGCAACCGCTTACAACCCTGAAAGCTCATGCAGTGCCTTGCCTGCCGGGTTTTTCAGGGTTATTTTATATCACATACCACGTGATATTTTTCACATTAACCCATATGTATATATGCTAAAATTCCATCGAGCAAAGGTTTTCGGACTCCTTTCAGGCCTTGAAAATCCTGTAACGGCGCCGTCTCCCCCGCTTCGCAAGTTATTAAAATGTCTTCACATTTTAATATATATATTTTATAACTGGAGGTCATTTATTATGAAAAAAGCATCCATTCTACTGTGCAGTGCCTTACTGCTTGGTCTGCTTGCAGGCTGCGGTTCCGACAAAGACGGAAATAATGCAGCACCTGCCAACAACACCCCTGTTGAGAACAGCGCCGCAGGCAACGCAAACAGCACGGATACAACGGCAGAACAAGGCAAGTATCAAGACGGCGTTTATTTTGCACAAGGCGAAGCTGACGCAAAAACCGGCTGGCAATATTACGTTACCCTGACAGTATCCGGAGGCAAAATCACGGAAGCTAAATGGAATGGAATCAATGCTAACGTAGGCGTAGACAAAGTGACTTATTCCAAAGAAGGCAAATACGGCATGAAAGCCGGCGGTGCTTCTTCCGAATGGCATGAGCAAGCCGAAAAAACGGAGCAATACCTGATCGAGAAACAAGATCCTAAAGCCATTACGCTGAATGAAGAAGGCAAAACCGATGCAATCAGCGGCGTATCTGTACATGTAAATGAATTCTTCGACTTGGCTGACAAAGCCCTGACCGCCGGTCCGGTTGAAGCCGGAACTTACAAAGACGGCACCTACCATGCTGAAGGCGACAAATTCGACGAGCATTCCGGCTGGAAAGAAACAGCTGACGTAGTCATCGCTGCAGGCAAAATCGTTAAAGTCAACTTCAGCGGCGTGAACGAAGCCGGCGAAGACAAGAAACAAAACTCGGTTGACGGCAAATACGGCATGAAGGCTAATGGCGGAGCGCAAGCCGAATGGCATGAAGAAGCAGCCAAAGCTGAAGCTTATCTGGTTGAGCAACAAGATCCAGCTTCCCTTACATTCAATGAAGAAGGCAAAACCGACGCCATTTCCGGCGTATCGATCAGCTTGAAATCCTACTTCGATCTGGTGACAAAAGCGCTGGAACAAGCGAAATAAATAACGCCTGAACTACATGTTTTCCACCATATAACGAGAAGGTGAACCTCTTGAAAAAAATAGTCGTTCTCGGCGGCGGTTATGGCGGTGTCGTTACATCCAAGCACCTGGCCAAACTGTTCAAAAAAGACAAAGACGTAGAAATTACGCTGATTGACCGCAATCCCTACCACACTCTTTTGACAGAACTGCATGAAGTCGCAGCCAACCGGGCACCGGAAGATTCAGTCAAGATCGAGTTGAAGAAGATTTTCGCCGGTCAAAAGGTAGACGTTGTATTGGATTCCATCGATCATATCGATTTTGCTTCCAAACAACTCCGTTCCGAGAAAAACACTTACAAGTACGATTACCTGGTCATCGGTACCGGTTGTAAGCCAACCTTCTTTGGCATACCGGGTGCCGAGGAGCATTCCCTGACCCTTTGGTCTTATGAAGACGCCGTTCGCTTGAAAGAACAGATCCGCAACAAGTTCGGTCTGGCAGCGAAAGAGACCAACCCGGCCAAACGCCGGAAAATGTTGTCCTTCGTCGTCGTTGGCGCCGGCTTTACCGGTGTCGAGCTGGTCGGCGAAATGGCGGAGTTCCGCGATGAGCTCTGCAAGGAATTCTACATTGATCCTAGTGAGGTTCGTCTTGTTGTAGCGGATATGGCACCGAAAATTTTGCCGATCCTGCCTGACAAGCTGATTGAAAAGGCTACAAAACGCCTTAACAAAATGAATGTCGAAATCATCACCAGCGCCAAAATTACCGGCGTAACTCCTACCGGCGTCGTACTCGGAGACAAAGAACTCGAAGCGGATACCGTAGTATGGACCGCAGGCGTCGAAGGCTCCGAACTGGTAGGCAAGCTGGATGTGAAACAAGAAGGCCGTAAACGGATCGTTACGAACGACAAGCTGCAAAGCGTCGATCACGAAAATGTTTACATCGTCGGCGACAACATTTTCTTCATTCCGGAAGGCGAAACCCGCCCTGTACCGCAAATGGTAGAAAACGCCGAGCAAGCCGGACCGTTGATCGCCCATAACATCCATGCCGATGTTCATAACAAACCTAAGAAATCCTATAAACCGGGCTTCCACGGTACGATGGTATGTATCGGCAGCCGCTACGGCGTCGCCAACGTGGGTCTGCCGAACAAAATGTTCATGCTCACCGGTTTCATGGCGATGTTCTCCAAGCACTTAATTAATATGTATTATCTGTTTACAGTAGCCGGCTTCGCCAAAGTTTGGACTTACATGATGCATGAATTCTTCCATGTAAACAACCGCAGAAGCTTCGTCGGCGGACATTTCGCAAAACGTTCTCCAAACTTCTGGCTCCTCCCGCTCCGCGTCTTCGTCGGATACAAGTGGTTGGAAGAAGGTCTGGATAAACTGCCGAAGATTTTCAAGGATCCGTCGAACATCTTCCTGATTCCTGCTAACCCGAATGCGGGTGACGCGGTCTCCGCAGCCAGTGAAGCCGCTTCGAACGTTACGCAAACCGTAGATGCCCAAACCGCGGCTTCGGCTGTCGAAAGTGCTTCTACAGCGGTTACCGCACTGCCGGTACCAGGATTCGTTAAGAGCATCGTAAGCTGGTTCATGGATGTCTTCTTCTATTCCTCGGACGGCGGATTTACCGCTTTGGCCACGGTGTTCCAGTTCTTCATGGTATTCATGGAAATCGCCCTCGGCGTCATGATTATTGTTGGACTGTTCACAGCCGTAGCTTCCGCAGCAACTGTGGCTCTCGGCGTCATGATCTGGTCGTCCAGCATGGCTTCGTCTGAAATGCTCTGGTACATGACCGCAGGCGTCGCATTGATCGGCGGCTCGGGCAGCACATTCGGCCTTGACTACTACGTTCTGCCTTGGCTCAAGAAACATTGGAAGAGAATTCCACTCGTTCGAAGATGGTACTTATATACGGAATAGCCTTCCGACTATAGAAAGTCGACTTTCGAACTTGCACTTTTAAGTATTTTAACTGATCTCAAAAAGAGTAATGTGCGTCGTCGCACATTACTCTAATTTTTACACTATTACCTAAGATTTTAACTATCGCGGCATTTCAGCCCGAGGAGTGTGCCCTTATGACCCATGAGCTCATCCAAGACGCATGTCATTTGTTACAGGGCGAAATTTCGCCCGATACCGGGATTCAATTGAATATTTCTAATGAAGACGTACTGCCGTTTGCAAAATTATTGGAAAAGTACGAGATGACTGCGGTACGCCGCCAGCGTCTCTTGTCCATTTACATCGCAATCAAGCTCGCCCTCTCTCGCCATAGTGCCTGTGACGCTGCCTCCAACGGAGAAGCTCTGACACGCTTGGTGCTGGACGGCGACTACTTATACAGCTTTTATGTCCAACTCTGCCTGGGGTGGCAGGAGATCGACCTTCTGGTCCATCTGGCTCCCGTCATCAAGCAGATTCAAATCAAGCGGGCTGGCGGCAAATTTGAAGACGAACGTTTATTTAAAGGGATGGAATTATATTTGCGGTTAGAGAGCAACCGAGCCCGACAAAGCCAGGCAATATAGAATATTCCGCGTTTATCCGTCAACATGAAGAAGGAGGGTTCAGCATGAAGCTTAAACTGGATGAGGCGCTAGACATTCCGCTCCGGTCGGTCGACAGGGAAATTGAAAATATAGTCAAGCATGACAAGGATGTCCCCCGTTCCTCCACGCTTGCCAAGAGTATTATCGATCTGGTCCGTTCCGGGGGCAAGAGAGTCCGCCCGCTCATGGTCATTGTCGGCAGCCGCTTCGGCCCTTCTCCTGATGAACGCAAAATATGGAGACTCGCGGCGGCCGCCGAATTCATCCATGCGGCTTCTCTGATTCATGATGATATTATCGACGACTCTCCGGTTCGCCGAGGACAAAAAGCCCTGCATGTTAAGATCGGCATTAACGAAGCGCTGCATGTCGGCAATTATATGTCCGCCAGAGTCATCGAGCTCATCTCGGTCTACTCGGCGGACCGGGAGCGGTACGTTTACGACCTCTCTTCTCTGGCTACCACGCAGCTCTGTCTGGGAGAATATCAACAGTTGGTCCATCTATACGATTACAACGTAACCGTTGAAGAATATCTGGAGAAGTCGAGAAATAAAACCGCCCAGCTCATGGCTACTTGCTTGCGGATCGGTGCCCAAGCCGCCGGAGCTAATGAGGAAACGGCCGACCTGCTCTACAGCTTTGGTGAAAAGCTCGGCATGGCCTTCCAGATCCGCGACGACATCCTGGACTTCACGCAGTCCGCGGAGAAACTCGGGAAGCCCGCCGGCAGCGATCTGCGTAAAGGCCAGGTCACCCTTCCCGTTCTCTATGCACTGCAGGACGAGGAATTGGCACCATCCATCCGCGCCATCTCTGCGGATACACCTGCGGAGGTCACCGACCTCGTCATCGCTGCGATCCAGCACTCCGACGCGCTTCAGAAGAGCGAATGCCTGAGCGCCCAGTACCTGGACGAAGCCCGTGACATCATCAACCGTCTCAGCCATTACCCCGCCCACCGCGATTTGCTGGTGCTGCTCCAATACTTCGGGGGCCGCGAAAGCTAGGGAGGCTTCCTCAGGATAGAACAACAACGATGATAAACGCCCTGACCCGTCTGCCGACGTGGTCAGGGCGTTTTGTATGCCTTGGGGCGGGTTGCTAGGCTTGGATCGTGTTGCTGCGCTTGGAGCATTTGCTGCGCCTGAGAACACCTTGCTCGGCTCGGGTGTACCGCTCGTTTTAGGGCGTATTGCTGCTGTCTTAGAGCAACTTGCTCGTCCTGCGAGCATATTGCTGTTTATGGGGCATCATACTCCTACCTTCGAGCACATTACTGTTCATTGGAGCACCCTACTTTGCCTACGAGCACATTACTATTCATAGAGCACCATACTCCTCTTTCGAGCACATTACTGTTCATTGGGGCATCATACTTCGTCTTCGAGGTCATTACTGTTCATTGAGCACCATACCTCGCTTTCGAGCACATTACTGTTCATTGGAGCATCATACTCGCTTTCGAGCACATTACTGTTCATTGGAGTATCATACTCCGCCCTTCGAACACATTACTATTCATAGAGCGCCTTGCCCCGCCTTTGAGCAAATTACTGTTCATTGAGCACCATACTTCGCCTTCGAGCACATTACTGTTCATGGGAGCATCATACTCCGCATTCGAGCACATTACTGTTCATTGGAGCATCATACTCCGCCTTCGAGCACATTACTGTTCAATGGGGAATCATACTCCGCATTCGAGCACATTGCTATTCATTGGAGCATCATACTCCGTCTTCGAGCACATTACCATTCACTGGAGCATCATACTCCGCCTTCGAGCACATTACTGTTCATTGGAGCATTATACTCCGCTTTCGAGCACATTACTGTTCATTGGAGGATCATACTCCGCTTTCGGGCACATTACTGTTCATTGGAGGATCATACTCCGCCTTCGAGCACATTACCATTCACTGGAGCATCATACTCCGCTTTCGAACACATTACTGTTCATTGGAGCGTCATACTCCGCCTTCGAGCATTTTTCTGCGTATTGGATCGCTTGTAGCATCATCCCTCCCTGCATGTGCCCCCTTTTGCAATTCTAACGGACACCAAAGACGCTATTTGGGCTAAAACCGAGGTTTTGAAATTCTAACGGACATAGCGGACCTTATCGACCTGATTTGAGAGCAAATTTGCTCCCTTTCGCATATTTAAGGTCCCTGGTGACCGTTAGATTTCAAAAAGCAGGAAATTGGCGGAGATAAAGGCTCTCATGTCCGTTAGAAATCCAAAATTCGAGATTCGAGGTTCGAAGTCCGAGATCGTAGATCCGAGTTCCGAAATTCGAGATCAGAGATTCGAGGCCCTAAGCGGAGACCTGAAGAACAAAAAAACACGGCAGTTCCCCAGGGAGCAACTACTCCCGTCGGACTGCCGTGTTTTTTTAAATGATCTAGCTTAAATCAGAAAATAGTCGCAAAGGGTAAACAACAGGATCACCATGCTGATCACCTGATTTAAGTTGTAGGAAGCTACGTGCATCACTTTGCGATTCGAAGGCTTGATGATTTTGTGCTCGGTCATCAGCAGAAAGATAGCGATCGCAATCCCGGCGATATACAACCAGCCCAGATGTCGGATCGGGATTAACGCGATCAGCAGCATAACCATGATTAAGTGCAGACCTGCGGCGATACGAAGGCCGTTTTTTAAGCCAAAAATGCTCGGTATGGACCAAAGTCCATGATTACGGTCGAACTCAATATCCTGGGAGCCGTAAATGATATCGAAACCGGCAATCCACAGCATCACGACGGTGCCGAGAATGAACGGAGTAAAAGCAAACTGGCCGGTCACGGCAAACCAGGCGCCGATCGGAGCCGATGCGATAGTAAAGCCTAAATACAGGTGGCTCAGGTACGTGAATCGCTTCGTATAAGAGTAAGAAGATATCAGGAAAATGGCAACCGGCGACAAAATAAAGCACAACGTATTCAGCATGGCCGCCGCAAAAATAAAGATGGCGTAGTTGACGACCACAAACAGCAAGACTTCCTTTTCGCCTAGCAGCATGCGCGGCAGGTGGCGATGAGCCGTGCGCGGATTCTGCGCGTCAAAGGTACGGTCCACGATACGATTAAACGCATTGGCTCCATTGCGGGCCCCGATAAGGGCAATCAGCCCCCACAGCATGACGCGCCAGGTCGGGAAGCCTTCCGCAGCCCAGATCATCGAGATGATTGCAAAAGGCAGAGAAAACAACGTATGCGAGAACATGACCAGCTCGCTGTACAGCTTGATTTTGGATCCGACCTTACGGGCGTACTCCATTATCTTTCCCTCCTCTTGCCTCATGCACCGCATCCAATGAGCGCTCAAGTGCAACCAGCATTTCGGCAATATCGTCCTCCGTAATGACCAACGGAGGCTGGAAAGCCAACACATTGCGGCCTACGCCGTTCTTGCCGATGATGAACCCGCGGTCTTTCATCTCCTCCAGCACATCGTCGGCCATCAGAGCGCCGCGCTCAGCGTCATCGGCGCAAAGCTCAGCGCCGATCATCAGGCCGGCGCCGCGCACCTCGGAGACGACATGCGGATAGCGGGCGGCGACATCCTTCAGACCGGCGAGCAGCAGGCCGCCCAGGCGTTCGGCGCGTTCAGGCAGGTGGTGCGCTTCGATGTAATCGAGCACCGCCAGCGCGGTGACGGACGAGACCGGATTGCCGCCGAACGTGGAGGCCGAAGGCCGCGTAAAGCTGGCGGCAATGGCGTCCGTCGAAGCGAACGCGGCCACGGGGACGCCGCTCCCGAGCGCCTTCGCCATGGTCACGATGTCGGGCGTGACACCCCAGCGATCCATGGCGAACATGCGGCCTGTGCGGCCGAAACCGGTCTGAATCTCATCGGCGATGAGCAGTACGCCGTACTGCTCCAGCAACGCCTTCACTTCAGGGAAATACCAGTCCGGCGGCACGATGATGCCTCCATTGCCCTGGATCGGCTCCACGATCATGGCGGCGATATCGCCGCCTTTCTCCGCGAGCACCGCCTTCAGGGCATCGATGGAGCGGCGTGCCGCTTCATCGGCGTTCATCCCGCGTTCGTACGGCCGCGGGATGAACGTCACGTCCGCATCCGCGCCAAGCTCCGCGAGCTGCGGGTCGGAGCGCCACATCCGGAGGCCTGTGACGCTCATCGTCAAATGCGTCCGGCCGTGCAGGCCCTGCTCCAGCGCGAGAAAGCCCTTCCGCCCGGTATGCAGCCGGGCGAGCAGCAGCGCGCCTTCATTGGCCTCCGAGCCGCTGTTTACAAAGAACGTCCGGCTCAGCTCGCCGGGCAGTACCCCCGCCAGCCGTTCCGCCAGTTCGACGTTCGGCTGGGTCAGATAGATCGTGCAGGTATGCTGCAGCGTTCCAAGCTGCTCTGCAGTCCGTTTCACGATCTCCGGATTACAATGCCCGCCGGCCACCACGGAAACGCCGGCAAAAAAGTCAGTATAACACGTACCGTCATGACCGTATAAGTACTGCATTTCTCCCTTGACCAGCTGTGGCGGATTCCGGTAGAAATGACTGGTACATGGGTAAAAGTACTGTTTCCGTTTAGCCAATACACCCTCAGGCCCCAAATAATTTTGCATGTTCACCGCTCCCTTCGCAACTTTCCCATCTCTGTCTTCTCTTCTCAAAAAATAACTGGATAGAATACATCTATTTTTCGGTTTTTCAGCCTAATTAAAAATATAGATGGAAAACCTACAGCTATTTATCCATTTCAGGACCATTAAGGGGTAGAATCCCGAAATTAGATGTAGGTTTTCCAGTTAAATTGGTGCAGGGACTGTTTTCTCGTAAATTAACTGTAGATTTTCCAGTTAATTCACCTTCAATCGAGCCCCAGGTTTTACTTCACACCAGCCCGCTTGTTACGAGTCCAGCCGCTGCCTCAGTATCGACCTTATCAGCTCCAGCTCCGGCCCCAACTCCAGCCACGCCTCCTGCCGGTCCGCCGTCAAATTGCAGCGCGCCCAGCGTGTAGCCGGCGTATACCGGCTTTAATGCCGCGAACAGCTCGACGGCTGTGTCCGGCTCCGCCAAAGCGGCCTTATACGTGGCGACGATTGTCCCCAATTGCTCCGGCCGGTAGGTCGCTCCTTCGATCCGGAAGACGGACAATCCGGCTTCCTTCAATTCCTTCACCAGCGGAAGAAGGCAGAGCTCCTTCGCTAAGGTCAGATGGTTGCGGCCATAGGCGTCCCGGTAAACGGGGTTTTCACCTTTATCCGTCATCAGCACAAGTACGCTGTTGTCCACGAATTGGTTGTCTTCCTCGCCGATCGGCTGGAATACATCGGCATTCTCGTACAGGTCATGCTCCATGTACATCAGAGCAGGAGAGCCGTGGACTATAGCTTCTAGCGGTACAGGGGAATTTGCGAGCAGCGCTGTGAAATCCAGCAGCGGCAGTTCCATCGATGCCGTTAATCGCTCTACACCCAGCTCGCTATAGAATCCGGCAGACAGCCGGTTATAAACATTCAAGTTGAAATCGCCCACAAGAGGATATCCTTTGGAGGCAAATTTGCGAACCGCTCCCAGGTTGGTTACCATGACCCCGTCAATCGGGAGGCGTTCCCCAGACAGCAGCGCATCGTAAATATCAAAATGCAGCTCCGTCATCATCCGCGGCAGACACACATACAGCTTTGCCTGCCCCTTAACTGCTGCCAATTCCATAATCTCCGCCTTAGTAAACGGACGATCCGGTTCAAAAACATCGCCCGACAAATAAATGTGGTCGGCCCCGGCTTCCAATGCTGCTTTGGCCTGCGTTACATTATTTACATGCACCGATACTTCGGCAAGGGACTGCTTCTCAGTTCGCCCCGAATCCGTAAGTAACGTTGCACTCAACTTGTCGCTATGCCGTCCACCTTCATCCATACTTCCGCCGCTCCATTTGTCACGGATTTCATCGAGCCGTTTCACGCCCAACTCCCGTTCCTCCGTCGGCGTACTGAATACTTTTCCCGTACTGTAGAACTTACCGGTCCCCTCATACCGTTTATTGATATTGGACAGCCCTGGGCGCCCAAAGGCATAGGCCGTGGAGAAATCGCGTTTGCGATTCTGATACAGCAGCTCCGTATCCTTACTCCGCTCGAACCCGGCCGGATCGTTGATATAGCGATCTATCGCATCTCCGTAGGCATTTACCAGCATGATGACGAATTCTTTGTCCCGCATGCGTCCTTCGATTTTAAACGAAGTGATTCCGCCGTGAATGAGTTCCGGAATATGCTCGTACATGAACATGTCTTTTACGGCAAGCGGGTATTCGGACGGATAGACGTTACCGTCTTTTTTGATGCGGTAATCCCAGCGGCACGGCTTGAGGCATTTGCCCCGATTGCTGCTCATTCCGAATACCAGGGAACTGAAATAGCAATTAGCCCCATGGACAGAGCACATATCGCCGTGGATAAAATATTCCAGCTCCATACCGGTGACGGCCTGTAAATAGCGTGTCGTATGCAAATCCATTTCGCGGGACGTGACGACCCGAGTGACGCCCATCTCTTGAAGCGCTCTAACCATTTCCACGTTATGTACATTCATCATGACCGAGGAATGCACCGGGATCGACAGGTTCAACTGCTTGATCAAAGCAAGTACGGCAAAATCCTGGACGATAATCGCATCCGGAGCCGCCTGCTCAAGAAACCGCAAATAGTCTTTCGCCTCTTCGATTTCGCCTTCATTTAACAGATTATTTACGGTCACGTAAGCCTTTTTGCCCAAGCTATGAGCGATTTTGACCGCTTCCGTAATTTCCTCCAGCGTAAAATTGTATCCCTTGCGCATCATACGCATATTCAGACTGGGTCCGCCGAAATAAACGGCATCGCAATTCGCCTTGATAACCTCATTGAATATCTCGAATGTTCCGACCGGTGCAAGCAGTTCGACTTCTCTACCGTTAAAATAACGCGCCACGGTGTTCTCCTCCTCCGTTTTCCCGCTGTATTAGCAGGTCTATATCCATCTAATTGACAGCACAGCCGCAACAAGCGCCACGTAAGACACCACAAACAAGGTGTCCCGCAAACGCCAGCTCAGCAAATGGTATTCCGATCGGGGCGCCCCGATCACGTACCCCCGGGACTCCATCGACAACACGAGCTCTTCAGCCCTGCGAAAGGCGCTGACCGTGACCGGAACCAGCAGCGAGACCAGCATCTTCCCTTTTTCCTTCCAGGGCATCTCTTTCAGATCCGCGCCGCGTGCAGCTTGAGCCTTCAAAATTTTGTGCGTTTCATCCAAAATCGTCGGAATGAACCGCAGTGCAATGCTCATCATAAGCGTCAACCGTTGGGCCGAGATCCCGATAACTCTAAGCGGAGTAAGCACGCCCGCCAGTCCCTGGTTCAGCAAGCCCGGCGTTGTCGTAAACGTAAGGATCGCCGTAAAGGAGACCAGCAGCGCCATCCGCGAGGCGGCGATCAGCCCGCTGCTTAAGCCCCCCGTATACAAAGCCCACGAGCCCAGGCGAAACAGCTCATCCCCCTGTTTCACCGTCAGGCATTGGACCGCAAAAATAAAAACCATCAGTACCCATAAAGGCTTGGCGGCTTTGGCGTAATATTTCAGGGGAATCCGGGTTGAGATCATATACGCCAGCGAGAAAGCCGCTGCGATACCGAGCGCCGGCCAGGAGCCGACGATGACGATGGCGGCCAGATAAAGTATCATTCCAGTCAACTTCGCCCGTGGGTCTACGCCATGGACCCAGGATCCGGTATCGATGCTTCGCCCGAACAGTAATTTGTTGCGCATTACTAACCGCCCCCTTCCCTCATGATGCTTTGCCCAGGCCTTTCCAGTAGCCGGGCGACACGCCAAGCCAGCTTCTCCGAGGTCAGGCATGGCTCTTCATCCTCCAGCCCGAAGCGCGCTGCAATGTTGTTCCATGTCGTAATGCAGGCGGGAACCGCCAGCCCGCATTCCCTTTCCAACCAGCCCGACTCACGGACCAACTCGGCCGGGGAACCCTGGAACACCTTGGCTCCCCCCTTCATCACGATCCATGTATCTACGTAAGGTAGCATCTCTTCCATCCGGTGGGTAACGACGATCACCGTCTTGCCTTGCTCCCGCTGGAGCCGGGACAGCAGCTCGGCCAGTTCGGCCCGGCTCTGCGGATCCAGCGTTGCGGTCGGCTCATCCAGCGCAATAACATCCGGGTCCATCGCCAATACGGAGGCAATGGCCACTTTGCGCATTTGCCCGCCGCTTAGATGAAACGGGTTGCGGGGAAGAAACGAATCGTCAAGACCGACCAAGGCGAGCGCCTTGCTGGCCCGTTCCCTTGCTTCCTCCGCCCCCATCCCGAAGTTCAGCGGTCCGAAGCAAAGGTCCTTCTCCACCGTATCTTCAAACAATTGCTGTTCCGGAAATTGGAACACCAGTCCTACGCGCCGCCGCAATTCGCGCAGCGGAGGCTGCTTTTCCCCGGCCTGCAAGGTGAAATCCAGCACCCGGACTTTACCCCCGGTCGGTTTCAATATGCCGTTAAAATGCTGCAGCAGGGTCGATTTGCCGGAGCCGGTTGAGCCGGCAACGGCGGCAAACACGCCTGTTCCCAGTTCCAGGCTAACCTCTTCAAGCGCGCTGTGGCGCCAAAGGCTGCGTTCATCATAGGCGAAGCTTACTTGTTCGAATACAATTGCCATAGCGCTTCCGCCACCTCCTCGCCGCAGTATCCGGCCGGCAAGCGGATACCTTGCCGGCAGAGTTCCCGGACCAGCCGGACTTCGTAAGGAGCGATTAACCGGCAGGAATCCAGTAGCTCTTCATCGCCGAACAAATCCCTTGGCTTAAGGTCGGCCGCGATCCTTCCATCCCGCAGCACAATCGCACGGTCCGAAGCCATGATTTCCTCCGCGTCATGGGTAATGGAAATCATCGTGTATTTTCCGCTATGCTTCATTTCACGCAATATGTTCAACAGCTCTCCCCGTGCCTTCTCATCCAGCATGGAGGACGCTTCATCAAAAATAACGATCCCTGGCTCCATTGCCAAAATAGCCGCCACAGCAACCCGCTGCTTCTGTCCCCCCGACAATTCGGCGGGGTGTTTGGCCAGCAGGTGGCCGATCTCCAGCTTATCCGCATAACGCTTCACCCGCTCTACCATCTCCGCCCTTGGCAAACAGCGTCCCTCCAAGCCGAACGCAATGTCCTCCTCTACGGTAGCTCCGATAAATTGGTTGTCGGGATTCTGGAATACCATGCCGATCCGAGGGCGAATTTGCTGGACGGTTTCCCTCAACAGAGGAGTTCCTTCTACTATAATGCTGCCGCTGTTTACGGCCAGAAGACCGCCAAGCAGCTTGGCGAGCGTCGATTTTCCGCATCCGTTAGGCCCTACCAGCGACACCCAACTTCCTTGAAGAATGTCGAGAGTTACATCACCGAGAACCGGTTGCTCCGGCCCATATGCAAAAGATACCTGCTGCAATTCGAAAGCAAGCCCGGTCCCTTCCATCGTCTTTTCCCCTTTCCGACATCCATTCTGTAATTAAGCCGCTTCCGTCAGAAATCCGTCGAACAGCGAAAGCTTGGATAACGAAGGAATCAAATACCGTACCGCAATGCCTACGGCAATCCCGGTGAGTACTCCCATAATGAGCAGCATCGGCAGATAGTAGAATATTTTTGTAGTGTTAAAATACAGGGATGCGGCCGTAAGCTGGCCGATATTGTGGGCGATCCCGCCGACAATACTGATCCCGATGGCGCTAAGCCGCTTCCGGCCGACCAACAGCAGAAACCACATAGCCGCAAAGCTGAACAGCGCCCCCATGATGCTGAACAAAAAGCTCGAAAATGTACCGAATATAAATGCCGTAAGCAGCGTCTTGAGCAAGACCATCATTAATGCATCCCTGGCCCTTAGAAAATAAAGGCAAGTTAGCACCATGATGTTGGCCAGACCCAGTTTGGCGCCGGGTACGCTCATATTGATCGGTATAAGTGATTCCACCAAACTAAGCACCACCGCAACCGCGGCGAAAATAGCAACGATCACCGTTCTTTTTAATGCCAGATTCGATTGTTCATTTAACGATGACATCGACATCATCTCCTTCACCGGACGAACCGCTAATTTCCACAATCAACTTATGCGGCAAACACACGATCGTCCCTCCGTTTCGCTCCACGAACCCAAACGTAAGGCAAACTTTGTCCGGACAATCGGCATCGATCATTTCTATTCCATAATCATGGACTTTTAACAGGTTGTATCCGAACTCGGTTTTGATTTCCACGGTTTGCTCTTCCCCGGTCAACTCCACCGTACGGAACAACTTTCCGTCAACCGTAATTTTTGCTACGCGTTTTTCATTGTGATCTTTTTCACTTGAGTCCCCACCGAGCCACCTCGGGACCAAAAACGCTGCGGCAATGACAACAATTAAGCCGATCAGTAGGATATCTCCGCGTTTCATGGCAAACTCCCTTATTTTTTAATTATATAAATCTTAGATGAACCCATTATACCTGTAACATTCCTCACGGCCGTGTGATATTTGTCGCTTTCCAAGAAGCTTTTCACAAAATCCTCACTTAAGAAGGAATTTTATAGGATAATTATTACTTTGTGAATAAAAGTACTTTTAGCACCGATTACTTTCTGCTAAAATCAAGGGCGAAATGACAGGAGAAAAGAGGCTACGAATATGAAAAAAAACAAATCGGCAATCCTGTTGGTGGCTTTATCCATGGTCGCGGCATTGCTGGGCGGATGTTCCGGAAACGGTACTTCGTCAGAGACCGGAACCGCTGTCGGCTCGAAAGCATCGAAAAACCAGGCTGTTGAACCGTTGGGCCAAACCTTTTTTATTTTTGATACCGTGGTAAACGTCAAAATATATGACAACCGGGCTACTTCGAAAAATTTCGAGGAGCTTGACGCCTTGATGCAAGAAATAGATGGCAGAATCAGCCGCACGGCGGAGGGAAGCGAGATTTACCAGGTCAACGCCAATTCCGGTGTGGCACCAGTAAAAGTGTCCGAGGAGACCTATGATCTTGTCTCCACGGCGCTGGACTACGCCAAACGGACGGACGGGCGATTCGATCCGGCGATCGGGAACCTGGTGACTTTGTGGAATATCGGTCATGAAGGCGCCCATGTTCCAGCAGTTGAAGATATCGCCATTGCCCAGGCGCTTTGTGATTACACCAAAATCGATATGAACGCCGACAAGCATGAAATCTTTTTGCAGGAAAAAGGAATGGCGATCGATTTAGGCTCTATAGGCAAAGGCTACGCCGCAGACCGGATTTACGATTATCTGGCAGAACAAGGCTTTAACAGCGCCATTATCGATTTGGGCGGGAATGTTTACGCTATGGGGAAAAAGCCGAACGGGAACCTTTGGACTATCGGAATTCAGGATCCCGACCAGGAACGGGGCAACCCGATCGGTAACATTAAAGTCGAAGACAAAACCGTAGTCACCTCGGGGATCTACGAGCGTTTCTTTATCGAGGACGGCCAGTTGTACCAGCATATCATCAATCCGAAAACGGGTTACCCCGTGGATAATGGCATCAGCAGCGTAACGATCGTAACCAACCGGTCCACGGACGCCGATGCGCTCTCCACGACACTGTTTGTCCTTGGCATAGAGGAAGGTCTCGCCTTCATCGAGAATACTCCCGATACCGAAGCTTTATTTATTTCGAAAGACAAGAAATTATACGCCACTTCGGGCTTCAAAGAGCTTCTGACCAAAACGAACGACGACTATGTATTTGCGAATTAATTTTGCCGGCTCGCCTTATTCATCATCCCCTCTCCGCTTCTTTGAAGCGGAGTTTTCTTATGCTGTTTTGAAAATCACAGTTGACTTTTCATGAAATTTGCAGTAATATGAATAATTAGATTGTTAAACCCCATATAGCAGTTCCTCAAAAGATTATAACTCTCCTAATACCAGATCGGTATAAAATTCCTTATTTGATTGACCCAAAGAGTAAGAATTTTCGTGTATTTCTAATTCACGCTGGCGCGGTCATCGGAGCCGCAAGGACAAATGAGAGGTAGGGCTTTTGTTGTTTTGGAAACCGTTAAACAGTTGCGGTTGTAGTCTAGGCAGGAACCATAACGTTGCACCTTCAACGTGTACATGAAGGCGCGGGTTGCAATATAAATCCCATGGGAATATACAAAGAAACCAAAAGCAAGCGTCACGCGGATGTGTCTCATCCGTATGACGCTTGCGTCCATTTTGTGGCCTTTTTTCACTCCACGCTCAGGTTATCCCAGTTCATCTGAAATTGCTCCAGCATTTCCTGCTTATCGATTTTTCCGCCGATATAAGCCTGAATGCTGCTGGCGATTTCAGGCGCCATCCCGTTCGGGAACCGGAACCAGTTCCAGGTCAGCGCTTTGTCGGCGTCCGTATAGTTCAGCACTTCCATCCCCAGCACTCCCAGATCTTCCTCATTTCCTTGAATGCTGTCGAACGCCGGAATGAATTTGAATTCCTTGGTGATGTATCTTTTGCCCGTCTCGGAAGTCACCAGCCAATTAAGGAATTCCTTAGCCTCTTCTTTGACCGGGGAATCCTTATAAATGACCCAGTTGTTCGGCACGCCTACAAACAGCTTGTCGTTGTCTTCCGCCGAATCATCGACCGGCATCGGCAGAATACCCATGTTCAGGTCCGGGTTGATCCCGTCGAGCTGCACCTGGGTCCAGTTCCCTTGCTGCAGCATGGCCGTTTTTCCTTCCGCAAACATCGTTACCTGCGTATTGTAATCCGTGGTCAGCGGATTCGGGTTGCCGTATTCCAGCGTCAAATCGAGCAGCTCGGTCCACTGCTTGAAAACCGGATCATCCGCAAACTTATACTTGCCGTCCGTTAATCCCTGAATGAACTCCGCCGGATCCTTTTGATTGGCGAATGCCGCATTGACGTTATGGTTTCCGAGCACGAACCACTCCTGGTATCCGTTGGAGAACGGTATGATTCCCGCCGCCTTCAGCTTCTCGGCCGCTTCCCGCAGTTCGCTGAGTGTCACAGGCTTCTCCTTGATTCCTGCTTTTTCAAACAAGTCCTTATTATATATAAAGCCGTAACCTTCCAGGTTCACCGGCTGTCCGTAAAGCTTGCCGTCCTTTGTCATCGGCTCCTTGGCAATTTCCTTGGCGTCCTTCACCCAAGGCTCGTCCGACAAATCTTCCAGGTATTCCTGCCACATTTCCATCTCCGTAAATCCGCCGATATTAAAAATATCCGGTTCTTCGCCCGAAGCGAATTTGGACCGCAAGGATGCTCCGTAATCGCTCCCGCCGCCGACGGTCTGGATATCCAGCTTGATGTCCGGATGTTCTTTTTCATATTCCGCCTTCAGGCGTTCCATGGCTTCCGCAATTTCCACCTTAAACTGAAAAATATGCAGTACTTTACGCTTCCCGTCCATCTCCGGCCCGCTTTTGCCGCATCCGGCAACCAGCAGCGCCATGACGAGCAGGAGCAAGAGTTGTCTGCCCAGTTTCATTTCGGTTCACCCTCCTTTGCCCTTCTTTGCCCTTTTGCTTTATCTATCAAGCATAATGCGCACTAAGATGCGATAACGTTATCCTTTTACCGAGCCTTGGGCGATGCCCTCGATAATATATTTTTGCATGGCCAGGAAAAAGATAACTACCGGCGTAATGCCCAGAACTAAAGCCGGAAGCGCTAAATTCCACTGCTTGGTATACTGCCCGAAGAAAGCGAACGTCTCGATCGGGATTGTAAACAACTCCGGTTTCTGCAAAATCAGGGACGGCATCAGATAATCATTCCAAATCCATAAGGTGTTCAAAATGATGACCGTTACCGCAATCGGCTGCATGAGCGGCAAAATAATGCGGAAAAATGTACCGTAAGCGGTGCATCCGTCAACCCGGCCGGCTTCTTCAATATCCAGCGGAACCGATTTGACGAACCCATGGAGCATGAACACCGTAAGCGGTGCGCCAAAGCCCAGATAGCAGATCACCAGTCCCCAAATCGAGTTCATGATGCCTAGCAGGCTGGACACTTTGACCAGCGGAATCATGATCGCCTGAAACGGGATGACCATCGCTGCTACAAACGCCGCATATAAGAACCGGTTATACCGGGTCGGCTTGCGGGCCATCCGGTACGCAGCCATCGAGCACATCAAAACGAGCAGCAAGTTACTCGCCACCGTGACGAGCAGCGAATTGCCGAAGGCTTTGGGAAACGAGGTCTTTTTCCATGCTTCCGCATAGTTCCCCCACTGAAAAACGTTCGGCCATCCGGCCGAATCGGTCAGAATTTCGCCAAAGCTTTTTAATGAATTCACGATCAGAAAATAAAAAGGCACCAGAAATACCAGTCCGCCGAGAATGAGCAGCGCTTCGATCAAAATCATTCCTCCGCGATAGCGTTTGGCTGTATCCATTACATTTCAACCTCCCTGCTCTTGGTCGCCCGGACCTGAAGAATCGAAATCAGCGCGACTATAACGAAGAAGATGATCGCCTTTGCCGAGCCCATGCCGAATCGGCTGATATTGAAGGCTTCGTTGTAAATGTTCAGGGCTACCGATTCCGTCGATTTAAACGGTCCGCCTTTGGTCAGAGAGAGGTTCAGATCAAACAGCTTGAACGACCATGAGAGTGCCAGGAACAGGCACACCGTGACCGCAGGCATAACGAGCGGAATGATGACACTTCTCAGCACCTGTCCGCGCCCGGCCCCGTCAACCTTGGCTGCTTCGATCAGGCTCTTCGGTACATTGTTGATGGCGGAAATATATATAACCATGAGATAACCCGCGTTCTGCCAGACGAACACAATGACGATCGCCCAGAAGGAAGTCGCTTCCGTCCCGAGCCACGGGAGATTAAAAAAGGACCAGCCGGTAGCCCCGCCGATCGACGCAAAGCCCCGTACGAAAATAAACTGCCAGATAAAGCCGAGCAACAATCCCCCGATTACATGGGGCATAAAGAAGACCGTCCTCATCACGTTACGCGTATATAGTCTCTTTGTTAAAAAATAGGCGAGCAAGAAGCCCACTACATTCGTGAGCAACACGCCTAACACCGTAAATTTCGCCGTGAACCAGAACGAATTCAGAAAGGCGGGATCCTTGGTGAAAATATGGGCAAAGTTCCGAAGCCCCACTCCATCCACTTGTCTGGAAATCCCGTTCCAGTCCGTAAATGCATAATATAAGCCCAGAAAAAACGGGACCGCTACGATCAATACAAAAAATATCGTCGAAGGCCCCACAAACACCAACTGCTGTATCTGCTGGGACGTCTTTCTCCGTGTCATCCAGGTCTCACCCCTTAGCTAACTGTTTTGACCTCTTTTTACCCTTGGGGGCAAAGGATTGAATCTTCACTCTCCGTTGGCGATGAATAATTCAGGCGCTCCTATCCCAGAATAAAGTTGTCTTTCCAATCCAGTCCAAAGGGGTGTTTTGCATGCGTGAAGGCTTGATTCCTACTGTTCTTGGAGCTGTAGTATCCGCTTCTGCCGCATCACTGCTTGGAAGCAAGTACAAACTTGCTGCAACCGGAGCTCTCGGTTTCGGCCTGGCCCATATCGTGCTCGGCGCCATCGATTTAATCGAGCACCGCTAGCCTTGACAGAAAGACAAAAAGAGAGGGACTACCCCGCATGCAGCTCGTTCTGCTGAAGGATAGTCCCTTTTTTAACTTAATAGGTTTCGGTAACCGCCCCTAGGGCAACCGCTCTTACGTAACTCTGTCCACGAAGGGATTGCAGTTCCTCTGCCGTTCCGGTCACGACGACGCCAAGAAGGCGCACGTCGCTTTCATCCGGTTGCTGTTTGTCTTTTTTGAGATAGTTATTGATGCGTTCATATTCCTTGGTGTAACGGCCCTTTTGCTTCAATCCAAATTGCAGATCCTGCAAAAAATCTTTGACCTCAACCTGCTCCCAATCCGGCCGTACGCCAAATCCATAGACGCCAAAAGTCTTAGTCATCGGAGTAGGGTAGCTGGTCTCGCCCCGTTCATCTTTATACGGCTTGAAATTGAAGGTTTCCCGATTATCGAAAGTGTCGACCCAATACCAGACCGGCGTTACTTCTCCCGGGAGCATGGCCCGAACCTCATCAAGTGAGTAGTCCTTATCAAACGAAATCGCCATCTCTGCCGCCTTGTTCACACCCATTTTCCCCACCAAGTCGAGGTCATTGACTATTTTCCCGTTATAATCCACGCCCGGCACATAAAACATCAATTCCCGTTGTCCATTGGAGGCATTGTAAGGTCGATAGTACATATAATTTTTCGCTTTCAAATCGGGGTCTACTACGGTCACGTTCCCAATGTTTCCGCTTAATCCCGTGAATTTCAGGAATCCGGGTACTTTGTATTCCGCCATTCGGCTTCCCCAGGGAACCGGTACGCCCTCGACGATTTTATAGCTTGAAAATTCAAGCGTGCCTGATAAAAATCCCGTTTGATTCTTATATCCCGATTCGTATTCGTTCGGACTCGTCATCGTCATATGCAGCCATTCTTCATTCAGCGCTTTGTCGCCTGCCCGATAAGTCAGCTGAAGCGCGCCGAATTGCACAAGAGTTATGGCAACGATACTCGCAACGAGCGAGATGAGGATGTTGCGAATCCAGGTCTTCCTCTTGGCTCTTTTAATGACTTTGCCGAATTGTTTGTCATCTTCTTCCCAAGGTTTCGTCATATTTATTTCTCGCCTCCGTATTTATTCTTGAATTGCTGCCGGGCGCGAAACAGCGTGGCCTTTACGGCTTCCGTCGTCATTCCCAGCAGCTCCGCAATTTCTTGATACGATAACTCCATCTCGTATTTCAGCAAAATCAGCTGCTTGTGCAGCGGCTTTAACTGCGCCAGCGTCTGTTCAATTTCCTCGCGCCGTTCACGCTGAAGCAATCGTTCCTCCGGCTCTTCCTTTTCCGGCGCCTGAACGTCGGGAATTTCGGCCTGATAGGCGTAACGCTTTTCCCGTCGGCATAAATCGAAGTACCGGTTGATCGCCACCTTATACATCCAGGCACTGAATTTGTTCTCTTCAATGGCCTCTATATAGAGAAGCGCTTTATATAACGTTTCCTGTACAACATCTTCCGCGTCGGCTGCAGAGGCACCCAAACGAATTAAATACCTGCGGATTTCTCCGCATTTATGTTGAAGCACTTGTTGAAGCTGCCCGGGCCCCATTCTGCACCTCCTTTCGGTTGTATAACGGCCGAAGCCGGGAAATGTTATTAAAATAAATTAAGAGCCTGCGAATTCTGCAGGCTCTTTACTCTTGCTGCTCTTTCCCCTCAGGGCCCATGATTGTTTCAGTTTACAGGGGTTGTCCTACCGTCTTTTGATCTCCCGGATTGATGTAATATACATACACTTCCTTCTCCGGTCCAAGAACATAAACAGAACTATACCAAGCGGATTGGTCCTCGTTCCAATGAATAAACAGGTGCATTTTCATTTTTCCGGCTTCCAGGCCTTCAAAATCAATGCTGCCAAAATCTCCGGTTGGACGCTTGTACCCTTTTGCAGTGACTACGTACTCCCAAACCTCGGAACCGTCCATCTCATCCACGCCCGCAATATAATCCGTTCCAAATAAATCGACAGCCTCTTTTTGATTAATTCCCTTATGTACTTTTTCGAAGACGGAGGTGACATACGGATTGACCGGAGTGACTAATTGTTCTTGAAGCTCCATATTCAAGATTTTAGCAATCCCCGTGGCGTTCTGATTCCGGATTTCATCATAAACCGTCTCGCCCTCGTTATTTTTCAAATCGGGGTCAGCTCCATGCTTCAACAGGGCCGCAAATAATTCTTCGTCTTTTAACAAGTAGAACAGAACGGTATTCCCGAGCCGGTCCGTAGCATTCACCTCGGCTCCCGCCTCAAGAAGCGGAATGCACGCCTGAGGTAAATACAACCCCGCAGCAATTAACGCAGATTGTTCGGAGGACTGGGCATTGGGATCCGCTCCTTTCGCAAGCAGCAGTTCAACCATTTCCAGCGCTATTTTCTTTCCTGTATTTATGAGATCTGGATCCGGCATGTCTGAAGGAAAATCCCCGCGAAAGATAGCCAACTGCAGGGCGGAAGCTCCATACTCATCCACAGCATTCGGGTCCGCCCCCTGCGAGAGCATCTGTTCAACGGCTTTTGTGTCCCCGCTATTTATGGCCTCAACCAGTTGAGCATCGATGCTTAATTCCAGATTTTCACCACTACTATGTATACTTTCCGTGGAACTTATGTTATTTGAAATATCGGCTAAAGCAGCTTCCCCCTGCTCCTTGATTAAATCTTGATGGTCCCGAATCCAGTTCATGGCATCCAAAAGATTACCATATCGGCCCTCTTCCTCTGTAAAATAAATCAAAACCAGCTCGGTCCAAAACTCGGCTTCAACATCGGGATTTTCAAAAAAAGCTTCTATTTCAACCCCTTGATTTCGCCAATCCTTAAGAATACCCCCCACAAGCACCCGCAATCGGTCATAACCGACCTGCTCTTCCCAATTGGCCGCAGTGATTCCGCTCGACAAGGCGGATAAATTATCACTCTGGAGTCCATCCTCCCTGCCCGAAATCCCGGAACATGAAGTGACTATTAAAGTTAATGCAACAAATACCGAGATCAATAAAGTCCGCAAAAAAACACGCTCCATATTCAATGTCAATTTCCGTCATCATTCCCCCTATTATGTCAGCTCTCCTTTAAATGGGGCAAGACTTTTTTCCTGTAGTTCTTTGGGATTATTGCCCAACTTTAGGTTGACTAATTAAAATTTGCAGTATAACATACGCATTAACCAACCTACATAAGCCTCTCTAAAACCGTTCCAACACGATGCTTCGCTTTCTCTTTTGCGCAAACGTTTGCCCAATAGTTTGGACTGCAATTATGAATCGCTACGGTTATTGGCTGCCCTCCAACTACGGATCCCTTTTACATTAGCCCATAATCGCTCCAATATTCTGCAAAGCAGTCACACCTTGGCGAGAGCAATGATCTTCCCCGGCAGAACCACTCCATCAGAAAGGAGGACAGGGATTTATACGAATCTATTATTGAAAGCGCATTATATGTCATTAACCCCAATAAAAGGAGTGATAACACGTAATGGATTTGAGAAAAGCATGGTTTGGAATATTCATGGCATTCATTCTAGTTTTATCAACCTTCACCCCTTCTTTTGCTGATTCGGCCAGCCCCTCGGCTACCGCGTTGGATAATGCTGCCGCGGCTTCGCCTAGCTTAAAGATTCACTTCAAAAAACCGGGAAACTGGGGAACTCCCCAACTTTATTACTACCAGACCAGTCCGAGCGTTACCGAACCCGCCTGGCAATCATCCCCGACCATGAACGCGGAACAAGGCGACTGGTATGTTTACACTATTGAAGGGGTCTCCAGTGCAAGAGTGATTTTCAAAGACAGCAACGGCAACCAGATGCCGGCGGCTAACCAGTCCGGTATGTTCAGGGATAAAGAAGGATGGTATAGCGGGACCAATTGGAGCGATAGCAACCCTAATCCTGTAGATACGGTTCCCCCGGATGTACCATCCGGCTTGACGAGCACGGCCAAAACGGACACCACCGTGACGCTATCCTGGGCCCCTGCTTCGGATAATGCCGGCGGAAGCGGATTGTCCGGGTATCTGGTCTACCGGAACGGGGCGCAAGTCGGCTCGGAAACGACCGCTACCACCTTCACGGATACCGCGCTCCTCCCAGAGACGGAATACGTCTACACGGTCAAGGCAAAAGACAAAGCAGGAAACGTGTCATCCGCCAGCAACGCTCTATCGGTGACTACCAATCCTGCGGGAAGCACCAACAAAGTATCCATTTATTACAAAATCGGTTATGCCACACCTTACATCCATTACCGGCCTGCAGGCGGTAGTTGGACGACTGTCCCGGGCATCAAAATGGAGAATGCCGAAATGCCGGGATATGCCAAATCGACTATCGATATTGGAGCCGCGGCCCGGCTTGAGGCCTGTTTCAACAACGGAAGCGGGCAATGGGACAGCAACAACGGCAACAATTACTTTTTTAATCCCGGAACCTGGACTTACTCCGCTGGAGTAATCACCCCGGGTGCTCCTTCCGGCGGTTCAACGGACACCACGCCTCCCGCCGTGCCGGCCAATTTGGCCGTGACGGGCAAGACTTCCACGACCGTGACATTATCGTGGTCCCAAAGCTTGGATAATGAAGGCGGAAACGGCCTTCAAGGGTACGAAGTTTACCGGGACGGTACCTTGGTCGACGCCAATGTAACGGCGACATCTTATACATTTAACGGCCTGTCGGCATCTACCGCTTATTCGTTCACAGTACTGGCCAAGGACAAAGCGGGGAATAAATCCTCCCAGTCCGCCCCTCTTCCCGTGACGACTTCAGAAGCGGGCGCAGGTAACCAGGCTATCGTCTACTATTACACCAAGACGCGGGCGTGGTCTCAGGTCAACATTCACTACTCCCCTGCCGGAGCCGCATGGACGACTCCTCCCGGAATAAAAATGGCGGAGGAAGCCTGCGGCGATTGGACCAAAATCACGATCAACCTCGGGGAAGCGACCAGCATGAAGGCCACGTTTAACAACGGTTCCGTTTGGGACAATAACAACGGCCAAAATTATGTGATCGGCACGGGAATCACAACCGTTAAGGACGGTGTGGTCACCGCCAATGCAATCAGCCCTTGCGCCCCTTTACCTGAAGATAATCTCCCCCCTTCGGTACCGGGAAATGTGACAGCGGTTGCAAAAGACCTCAGCATTACCTTGACCTGGAGCGCTTCGATCGACAATGAGAACGGAAGAGGCGTAGCGGGGTATGAAATCACGCGCACAGGCGGAAGCGACGGTCAAAAGGTATATACGACTACCCGAACCGATTTCACGGAAACAAAACTTGAGGCACAAACGACTTACACCTATACGGTAAAAGCCTTTGACAAGGCTGTTCCATCCAACAAATCGGCGGCCAGCCAGCCGGTCTCCGCCAAAACAGGCGATGCTCCGCTTCCTCCAGTCGGCGGGACGCCGCTTGGAGGCGATGCCCGCGAAGATTCCATTTACTTTGTCATGACCGCCCGCTTTTATGACGGGGACTCCTCGAATAACCGCGGCGGGCAGTATAATGTACCTTCGGGAAATGCGGCCAACAATGATCCGATGTTCCGGGGCGATTTTAAAGGATTGATGGAAAAGCTCGATTATATCAAGGCTCTCGGATTCTCGGCGATCTGGATTACGCCCGTCGTGCTGAACCGCTCGGATTATGATTTCCACGGTTATCACGGTTACGATTTCTACCGGGTAGATCCTCGCCTGGAGTCGAGCGGGGCAAGTTATCAGGATCTGATCAACGAAGCCCATAACAAGGGAATCAAGATCATTCAGGATGTCGTGTACAATCACTCCAGCCGATGGGGAGCGAAAGATTTGTTCACGCCAACCGTATTCGGGGTTCGCGATTCGCAGTGGAGTTGGTATTATGACGAAAAAATTCCGGGGCTGGAATATGACGGCCTTTATCCGAATGACGTTTCCGCCAAGGCTTATAACGGCGACATATGGTCTACGGAGGAGCCTGCCGGGAACACCTGCCGGAATTGGGGAACGCCGACACAGTTCTACAGCAAGGAAGGTTATCGCATTTATAACTGTCAATGGCCTAATGCAACTTCCGGCATGTTCCCTACCGAATACTATCATCCATGCTGGATCGGCAACTGGGAAGGCGAAGATTCCCGCAGTTGCTGGCTCCATGAGGATCTGGCCGATTTCAACACGGAAAGCAAGCCTGTGCAGGATTATTTGATTGGAGCCTATAACAACTTCATCGATATGGGCGTGGATGGTTTCCGGATCGATACCGCCGTCCATATACCTCGAGTGACGTGGAACCGCCACTTCCTTCCTGCCGCTCAGGAGCACTCCGCAGCGAAATTCGGTGATAAGGGAGAAAACTTCTTCATGTTCGGCGAGGTCGGTGCGTTCGTCAACGACAAGTGGAATCGCGGATCAGTCAACCATTCCGCCCAATTCTTCACCTGGAAAGAGCGCAAAGAATATAGCGCCAACGATGAAGTCGCGGCTTTAGAGCAATACAATTACGAGAATCAACTCGGTACGGCCAATCAGCCTACCTCGGACAATGCTTTCCTTCGAGGAAACAATTATCATGAGCCCGACCACAGCAAGTTCTCCGGCATGAACATCATCGACATGCGGATGCACATGAATTTCAGCGAAGCGGTCAATGCCTTCCATAACGGCAGAGATTCGGACGATGCGACCAATGACGCCACCTATAACGTGGTCTATGTCAGCAGTCACGACTTCGGTCCGAACAAATCGAGCACGGCCTACAATGGAGGAACCGGCGCCTGGGCGGAAAACATGAGCTTGATGTGGACGTTCCGGGGCATCCCGACCATCATGTACGGCGATGAAATCGAATTCCAGGCCGGTGAACAAATCGACTGCGGGCCAACCTGCCCGCTGGAAGAAACACGCCGTGCCTACTTCGGTGAAGAAATTGAAGGAACCGTGGTGGCCAGCGATTTCGGCAAGGTGGCTTCCGCTTCCGGCAAAGTCGCCGAAACGCTGCAAAAACCGCTGGTCAAACATCTGCAGCGGTTGAACCAAATTCGCCGGCAGATTCCTGCCTTGCAAAAAGGCCAATATTCAACCGAAGGCATTACAGGAAAAATGGCATTTAAACGCCGGTACACGAATGCCGCGGAAGGCGTTGACAGCTTTGCGCTTGTAGCGATCAGCGAATCCGCGACTTACACCGGTATTCCGAACGGCACCTACAAAGACGCCATTACAGGCGATGTGAAAACCGTGACGAACGGCAACTTGTCCGTTTCCTTGTCCGGCATCGGCAACCTTCGCGTCTACGTGCTGGATCTGCCGGGCAACCCGGCTCCGGGTAAGATCGGCGAAAGCGGCCCGTATCTGAAGTAGTTTGCAGGATTTCAAAAAAAAGCGCGTCTTCCTCTTCGGGAAGACGCGCTTACTCATTTTTTATTAATATGCGGTCCAGCCGGCATCAGCCGTAATTACCGTACCGTTCACAAAGCTGGACTCGTCCGACGCCAGGAACAGAGCTACCTTGGCAATCTCTTCAGGTTTGCCCACACGCGGGTTAATCGCCATGCCGAGCTGCTGTTTACCAAAGCCGAATTGGCTCATACCTTGCATGGAGGCCCCGATGTTCGTTTCCACGCCGCCCGGAGCGATCGCGTTGCAACGAATGCCTTCGGTTGCATACATATAACCCGTGTTTTTGGTGAAGCCGACAACAGCATGCTTCGACGCCGTATAAGCTGCGCCTGCACGAGCACCATTAAGTCCGCCAGCCGAAGCCACGTTGACGATAACTCCCTTTTTCTTCTCAAGGAAGATCGGCAGCACTTTACGAGTCGAACGCATTACGCTGGTCGTATTGATGGCAAATACTCTTTCCCATTTATCATCATTAATTTCGCCGGCCGGCTCCATGCCGTCCATAATTCCTGCATTGTTGATGAGGATATCTACCGTACCGTAATTTTGAACGGTCGTGTCGATCAAGTTTTGAATGTCTTCTTCAACCGCCACATTTGTCTTAATGGCAAATGCCGTACCGCCCTGGGATTTGATTTCTTCGACCGTAGCCTGGGCTCCTTCCAGATTCAAATCCGAAACGGCCACTTTCGCTCCTTCTTTAGCAAAAAGCAAAGCAATTTGTTTACCCATACCTGAAGCTGCACCGGTTACTACCGCTACTTGGTTTTGAAGTTTCACTTTCAAATACCTCCCGAAATATTCACAATTCATAGGTTAGATTGTGAATAATGTTATTGCGCTATGCATCTTCAGTATAGATAAAGCCTGATTTCACTACAATCATTAAACATTCTTCAAATGTTCATTAACGTACAAAGCGCGACCGATTGTTCGTTATCTTCTATTGATTTTGGTTGAAGTCGGCTTCCAGTTAATCATTCGAACCAGCTGATCCTGCATATAATCCGGCGAATATTGGAACCCGCTCTCGATCCAGTGAAAGACAAGGCCTAACAGGGCATTCATCGAATAAATCAAAAGGAACTCCCGATTAATCGAATCATGAGTATAGTCCAAATCCTCCGCGGCAATCTGCATGAGCGAGGCGGATATCTTTTCCTTGAATAGAGGTAAAACCTCACTTTTGAATAAAATCGTATATACGGAAGAGTTTCGATAGAAGTGATCGAAGATTTTCACCGAATTCGCAGGCAATTCGTCGATCCTGAATATTTCCACTTCCTCGTACGGAGCCCGGAAAGACTGCTTCAATTCATCGATCAATTTTGAAAAAACGTCGTCCAGCAGCATTTCTTTGCTTTCATAGTGGGCGTAGAACGTCCCCCGGTTATAGCCCGCCTTCTCGACGATTTCCTTGACGGATATAGCATGAAAGGCTTTGTTCGCCATCAGATCCAACAAGGCTTGCCTTAGAGCGGCCGTGCTTCGGGAAATGCGTTTATCTGTTTTTTGATCGCTCATGGACTAACCCCCCTTTGCACCACACTTGTAAGTATATACAAAAAACGCGGCCCCCGGAAATTCCGGAGACCGTGAAGGATAGTTACTGGTAGAATCGAATATTATACTTTTTTTACCAGAACGACGACTATACTAAAGGTGGATTTAACGTTCAAATCTCTGGTAGAGCTTCTACGTTGAAAAACCGGCACGCTCAAGCTCCGGCAACCGAATATCCTAATTTAATTACAAACATTAATTTTGGGAAAACTGTGGTCGATTGCTTTCAGCTTTTTGTCCTGAACACGTGTCAAGGCTTCCTCTAAGGATATGATATCTTCAATTGCCCGGTAAGGACGTCTCCTCGATCTAAGACTCCACTAGGTCGTTTCTTGTAACTGGGATCGTCTTGGTTATCCCGGTCTTCTCATCATGTACCGTCATAACTTCCTTGATCACCTTCAATTCGTACAACACCCGCCGCTGCTTCTCACTCCGCAATAGCTTCCTTTCCATTTGAGATTCTTACCCCAGGATAAATTTGTATCCCCTTATTTAACCGCCTATTTAGTTTCATTCTATGAAGGACAGTAAGAAAAATATATTTCACAGCGACCACTCCATTTTTCAAAATGTTACCTTTAATTTTACATTCAGAAACCATTTTATTCTATTGTGCATAAAAGACCGGCTCATGCTGCCATCGGTACTGTGACCAGCCGAAGGAAGCGGCGTTCTTCACCCAGACGCATTGTGACCGGACCACAATGCCGGCAGCCTCCATTGCATCTTCAAACTCCCTCTGCTTGGAAGAAGGGTGAAATACATAGATCGCCGCCGTTGGATCCATAATTCCGGCGTAGCGTTTAAACACGGCATGAAGAAAGCCCGCAAATTCCTCCGCGGGCATATCATCGTTCATTATGAGTTGGTGCCGGCTTCTGCTAATCGTGCAGAATCACATTCCACGGCCACATTGTAAGGAGGATCCGTGACAACCAGAGTCGCCTTCGCATCGCCCATCAACATGGCTACATCCTCCGGATCCGTTGCATCCCCACACATCAGCAGATGCGGGCCGAGCTGCCAAACATCTCCGCGCTGCGTCTCAGGTTCTTTAATATCGCCCAATGCCTTCTCAATGTCAAAATCATCTTCGATTACCGGCGGATCCATTTCTGTGATACTCGGTAATGACGCGATCAGTTCACCGATCTCCTCCTGGTCAAATTCAGATAGGCCGATATCTGCCCCGGTCTCCTGCTGTTGTTCGAGCAGCACGGCCAGCGCCTCCTCATCCCAACGACCGGAAACTTTGTTCAAAGTGAGGTTAAGCAGCCGTTCCTGCTGGTCGTCCAGGTCAACGACGCTGACGGCCAGCTCCGTATGCCCCTGTTCATTAACCATGATTTTATACCGCTGCTTGCCCGCCGACCATGTTGCCGGTCCGCTCATTCCAGACAATCGGCTCTACATACCCGAACGAAAGAATAGAGTGCTTAAGCTTCTCATATTCCTTATCACCAGACTGAAGGTAAACTCGCGGGTTATAAGCTGCTGCGTTTATTTGATCGATAGGTATGATTTTGATGTTCATGATGCACCCCCAAAAGAAAAAGCACCTAGCAGGTGCTTAAAACTTATAATCTATCTTTTTTAATTCCAACTTATGTGTAACTGTAACGTCGAAACAATCTGGGTTGAAAAAACAATAATTAACTCCATCTGGATCAACTGCGCTTTGATATCTAATCCCATCAAACCCTTTCAATTTTATGTATTCTGCTATTGCTTGAGTGGGAAGATACTCAATATCTGCGATATTCGGACGGACAGGGGCGGATAACTTCTCGCTAATTTGTCGTTTGAAACTATTAGGTCGATTTTTTTCCTCTTCCGTGGGAACAAAGTCAATAACATTCATTTGCTTCTTAGGCGTTACAGTAGCTATAACAATTGTCGCATTAATCCAAGGTCTCATTTCAGCAGCAGCGGTTTTATCACCTTCTGCAGCATACAAATAACGAATTCTTCGAGGATTTAGTCTGCCTATGCCTACGTATTTTTCTGGAGGTGCTGTTAAATCTGAATCTGAATACTGATCAACACCCTCATCCAAAATTCTAGCTCTGAAGAGAACCTTATCTGGTTCAATAATATATGGTGTTTTCATAATTGTTTCTATATGTTGACTTAGTAAAGTAGTATTACTATTAATAAAATATCTTGAAGTTTTAAATGAATCCCAAAACTCTTTTAAAACTTCATCTGTGTCTTCAGGCGTGGCCACGTAAAAGTCGATCATTCTTCCCCTCCTTGTCTTTGTATAATTCAAAAAAGAACAAAACTCAAGCGAGAAATTGCAGAAGTAGTAGCTTGCGACGCTTACTGAATCCTAGCTTATGAAACCCCGCCGACAAAAAACAATAGCCTGGATTCGAACTCCGGACTTTCAATTGATCAACATATGTGATTATGCCGTCAGGTGGCGGCTGGCCCCATTCATCAATAGTAGCGGCCACTGCGATGCGGATCATGTCGCTACTGAGATAAGTAGATTCATTGCGGAAGATAGTACACTCCCATGCAAGGAGGCCGTCGTCTCGGATGCCTGACCAGGTAACCCAAACGGCGTTGCCGGTTGCTGTTCGCAGCACAAGATTACGTCCTGGGCGGCAGAATTGAGGACTCCCTACAGTCTGACGCGAATAGTGTCGATCAACAAGAAGGCGGCAAGATCGGTCGCCCTTGTGTGTCAATAACCATGGACCGTAGTCGGGTAAATTAAGCATTAGTTGCTGTACCTAACTGCCTCCTTTAAGTTGAGTTGGTTTCCCGTACGCAGGCGCAACAAACAGGGCCGTACAGCAACGCTGTGGTCCCGTCCTGCGATTCTCTTAACTCTTGCTTATATTCGCCCCCAGAACATATGTGCCTGTCCTAGGCAAAAGAAAAGCACCCGAAGGTGCTATTTTAGCCAGTCGCGAATTTCAATTAACCCCTTGTATGCTTTCCCCCACATACTATTATCTTTTAGGTATTGCTCACCTTTATCAGTTATTACTGGCCCTATTTTAAGGAGGAGAGGTCTGTTATCAGCCCAGAATACTCCAGCGATGTAATCTTCTCGCGAGAGATAATTCACTGCGTTATCAAACTCATCTTCACTGACTCCAAAGTCTTCTTCGGTTAGAGGTGTGTTTCCTTCATTGATTTCCTTTAAGATTGCAAAACGAAGTTTATCTTTATTCATAGACACTCAGTACCTTTCTAAATCAAAGTTTAGGATAGAAAAGAGCAATATGCCTTTCATCAAATGATGTTATTGTCTTTTCTCAAAGGTCCAGAACCTACAAACGAAGCTCTCCCAATCGTTTGGCCAAAGTTCTCATGGGTCAAAAGAATTTCTCCAGTGTACAAAGAATCATCAATCCCCCATGCTTCAAATTGAACATTAGAACCATGAATGTCATTAAAAGATGATTCTGAAACTGCTACATCTAAATCAAATGACTTGAAGCCGTTCGAAACATACCAGGATAGGGACGCATTTTCAAACGAAATGTCCTTCCCATGGATGTTTAATGATTTCAAAGATACCATTGACATTTTGCACTTCCTCCTTTGCCATCAACTTTTCAACATAAAAGATTTACTAAGAGTAAAAAGCATCCGAGGATGGTTAAAATTCATTAGATTGACAATTGATCTGCTATTTTTCTCAGAATAACTTCCCTAAGTATTTGATGAATATCTTCTGGAAATACCTCAACACTGATAGGAAAACTAGAATCATCAATGAGCGTGAGCACCTTGATGTCGTCTGGGTGAATTGTAATTATAACTCTGCCCACATTAATAAAACTAATTGTAACTTTTCATTCAAGAGGACTTAAGCCAATTAGTTCGCTATTTGAATGTATACCGTATGGTTCTGCCTTTAACTCTAATAAAACCTCCTGTAACGCCTTTGTGATCCTGTCTCTTTCTTCAATGTATTCATCAACCGTAGTTTTTAATTTTTCGCGCCAATCCATTTTAAGCGCCTCCTTCCTAAATCAAATTTCGACATTAGGAAGGACTTCCCTGCTTGATGCATCGGCTGGTTACTGTAGAACTGTTTCGCTCCTGTCCACGAACCCCACATGCATCTTTTGCACTTTGCTGGCTGCTTCGGTTCCGATCGCGGACGTTGCAATTGATTACGCTTACCGGCCATGTCGCCGTTCACCTCGGTTCCTCGGCGGTTCTATTCTGCCTTGTGTCACTTTAAAAAGGCTTTTGATGATTCTAATTCTCCCGGGTAATCACGCTCCTAAATATATAAAATTGATAGTCCCTTCCTCCTAATTAATTTCCTTTAATTCCATTATTTATATCATTAATTGCATAATATTGTTAAATTGGTATAATATAAGTACTTTACTATATTTTACAGATTTGAAAGTGAATCAGAGTGTGAAAGGAGGTAGCAAGGTAGAGCATTTATTTTCTAAAATTATATGAAAGAGGGATGAAAATGTTTAAAAAGGCTATTTTATTAATTTCACTTTCTTTGTTAATGGTGATCACACCAATTTCACAACCGGCAAGTGCATTCGAAAGGCAGAAAACTGATAAATCTAATATAGTAATATATCCAAAAGGTTTATCAATACCACAGGATATCATTCAAGATTTGAAAGATAGTAACCCTGATGCCGGAATAATTACTATTTATGAATATAGTGAGGTCCCAAGCGTTGAAGATAGAACTAGTCAAAATAGTGTCTCCCCCTTGGGCCTTCCTACAACATACGTCTATAAGTATATAAATAGCACAAAGGTTACTGTGGCCGATGCACTTAACAAAGATGAGTTCAAGTTTTCGGTGGCTAGAGGTGAGGAGGTAACATTATCCCGGACATATACTGGTTCTCTTACAGGGTCTCTTTCTGGATCACCTTTTGATAAAGGTGCTATCGGTGCCAATATAACTATAACAGCACAATACACTAAAGGAACAAAATACACAGGGCCATCTGAGTCCTCTAGCTTTAACACAAGAGAATTCAGAATGAAATTTTATGAGGAACGGGGCACTTGGAAACAAATCAAACAAGCTATCAGCACTATAAACCAAGAGGTAATAGCTACTGACACAAAAGAAGGTACCTATAAAAAGCCAACCCGTTTCCTATCTTATAGTATTGACAAGAAAATCTAATGAGAAGACGTAAACACACAATAGGCATTATCACTATTCTGTTACTTCTAGTTTCTTTACCAGCTGGAGCGATATTAGGAAATTTATCTCTCAAATTAGTGGATTTGACACCAGTGATGCAAGATGTTTTTATCCTTTTATCTATAACAATTTGCATATTAGCATCAATTATTTTTTATATAACTTTTTCAAAAGAAACTAAACCTTAAAGAACCTAAACACGGGAGGGTGTCACGAAGGTCATCAAGATTGATTAAGTGACTACCCTCTCTCCCTTTCCCTTTGGATAAAATAACCTCATATAGGTAGTTAAGGATATTCCCTATATGTGTACAAAAAAATAATATTTCAAATACATATGAATTTTTAGAAATGATACATACACTCTCAATTCGTATAGATCCTGATAATTGAGAAACTTTCTACTCCTAGATTAAGAAAAATTAAATAGATAGGCGAGAAGAGTTACGCCCCGGTTTCAATGCCGCATTCATGCGGCCGTGCATGTCATTCCCGCCTTTTTCCATGCTTACATTCTACACGGCAATTAATTCAAGTGGTGTTCAAATTTAATTCAACTTATGGTCAATTTTATCCGTCATTTATATGAAAAAGATGAAACTATTATTCAACTAGAAATTTTTACCTTCTCCCTTATTGGTATATATTGTATTATTTAATAGTATTATTAAAAAAAGTGAAGAGGTGCATTAAATGAAACATCATGTATTTAAGAAGGTTTTACTTGTGTCGTCTGTCATGCTTTTGTCGATCACTGGTTCCGCTTTTGCTGAAGATGCCGTAATTACAAATAAAGGTGAAAGATTACCTTTAGATGCAAATGTTCGTCTTTCCGTTAGCTTGAAGGATTCTGTAACCCCTGTAATCTTGCAAAGTGAATTGACTCTTGTCTCTGAGGAAATTGGAGTATATAATCAGCAAAAGAATGTCACGGTTTCAAGAGACTTTGCTCCAAACGAGACTATTCCTTCATCAATTATTTATACCGAGGATAACGGATCTCAAGGAAGATGGGGTGGAACCCTTAGTAGAACTAATGATCCTGCACCAGTAGCGCTTCCAGGTGGTGGACTTAGAGTCTACTACAAAGGAACTGTTTATAAGGATGTTGACTAAGCACTAATTTATTTTTAAATTGATAAAAAGCAAAAAGAATAGTTCCCTATTCTTTTTGCTTTTTTATTTGTTAAAGTTTCTATATCTCATCGTCCTCAAAAAATCCCATTAACTTCAATATGTTCGCTATGCCCACCGTTCCCTCTTCGATTTTCCACCGAATCGTACTGTCGCTCATGCTGTGCCGAAAAAACAACAACGTCTCCTTGCGAGAATAGCCCTGTATATATCTATAATCAATCGCCCGCCTCTCTTCAACATCTAAGATAAGCCCCCAGGCCCGCCGCAACTGCTGCGTATAAAACTTATATTGTTAATACACCCAACGTTGCTTTTCGATCAGGATTGCCGCGTTCGCAGTCTTGTCCGCATAAAGGTCTTCCTGATCGATCTGGCGCGCCGTTCCCCCTACGACTGCCGTCTGCTTCAGTTCCTCTTCATGTTCATCGAAATCCTGCATCAGCATCATCATCTCTTTATATTTCCCTAGCAGGTGCGCTGGACCTCCTGCTTCGAAGCTGTTGGAAAGAGTTCTTCTTGTTCCCATGCCATCGCACTCTTCCCCAAACTAAAAAGGTGAAGTTTGAAGTACGGAATGAGGATCAATTAAGAATATTCCTTGATTATGCTAAACGCAAACAGTACTTTATGGCATTCGAACTCGCTTTATCAATCGGAATGCGGCAAAGCGAAATCCTTGCGCTTCGCAGGATGGACGTCCATCTTGCCAATGAAACCGTATCCGTTCGCAAAGCATACACACTAGCTGAAGTCGGTCATGATTTTGATGATACCAAGAATGATTTTAATACCCGATCAATAGCCCTTTTTGAGAGTACTGTTCGGTTTTTAAAAGAACACTTTGACACTTCCAGCCGAATTATTGCTGAAAAACCCACTTTACTTAACTAAAGGGTAGAAAAATGGTAGAAACATCACGAATTGAACAAAAAAGCGCGGCCCCGGAAAATCTCGGAGACCGCGCCGTGCTTGAATCTTAAAGATGCTGATGAAGGGATTCGAACCCCCGACCTACGCATTACGAATGCGTTGCTCTACCAGCTGAGCTACATCAGCAGATTCACTTTTAAAGTGAAACAAAAATTATTATACTCCGTTTCGGGAATATTGCAAGGTCCAATCTCTGGAAAAATGGGAATTCTAACTCGGCCCTGTTACTATCCGAATCAACCGTTACAAGCCCAGCTTATCCTGCACTGACCGGAGCTTCTGCTCGGACGAACCCTCTTTGTCCCTGCGATCATCGATTTTGATCGATGTAGATACCCGTTTGGCATCGGAGTGAAACGGCGCCTCATGAATCGCCCGGATTGCGGCGAAAATATCATCCAGCGGCCCTTCAATAATGGTACTCATCGAGGTGAGCGTGTACTTGATTCCCTTTTGTTGTTCGAGTACTCGTTGCAGCTCGGCAACATAGGAGCTAAGACTAGTGGACCCTGTACCGATGGGAATAACCGTTACTTCCGCAATCGCCATAATTAAGCGCCTCCCTGATTATACGCATTATTATCTTGCCTTCCCTTATTGTAACAAGATTCGCTCCGGAATATCAAACCGGGGAACCACGAGTTATAAGATAAAAATCAGGGGGCGCCATGGATGTACACCGCGTTAGCGAGAACTTTGTTTCCCAGCCTTTAAGCCGACTGGTCTCCGAGCTCCTCCAGATCATCGTCTACCGGAAGCGAAAGACTCTTTTTGAGCAGTCCTTTGATGATGTTGGCGGACTTGACCTTGATATCTAAAGCAGGCGACACTTCAATCCGGTAAGCTCCCTCCTGAATCAATACTTTGAGTTCCTCCACGGTATCGAAATTCCGGTCAAACTCATTCAGGACGCTACCGTACTGCATGAACTGGTGCGTGTCGCTTCCGGCGACCACGGGGCGGCCTAGCCGTTTCGCAAACTCCCCGATTTTAGCGTGGTAAGCTTCGAGCCCTTGGGCGTAAACGTCTTTACCGTTCAGGTCAAAGGCATCCAGACGCTTCAACAATTCATCGGGCAAATGATGAAGCGGTGTCCCTTCCCGGAACGGATGGGCTCCGATTCTCAAGAACCCTCCCTCTTCACTCCAGTCGAGCAAGGTGCGAAAATCGACGAACCGGCCTTTTTCCGTATGCGGCTCCAGACGGCTTCTAAGCTCAAGCACGTTGTCCCGCTGACCGATGATCAGGATGTGTCCCGTCTCTTTAATGTCGACCTCGATGCCCGGGAACACCTTGATTCCCTCAGCTAAATAATAACCGTGTTCATAGGGATAATTGCGATCCAGCATCTCGTAAATATCCTCATAGCGCAAAGTGTTGAAATGCTCCGTCATTGCAATGGCGTCCAGCCCGTTCCCTTTAGCCTCGGCCATCATCTCCCTGAAATAAGCGGGGCTGAATTCACTCTTCTTGGAAAGCTTCACATGGGTGTGCAGATCGATTTTCATAAATGTTCTCCTTTATTTAGAGGTTAAATTGTGCGGCAAGAACATACAGAGCGGCCACATAGATCACCGAGACGGCCAGGAACAACGCATCGCGGCGCGTAAATTTCATGTGCGATAACTTGATCCGTTTGACCTCGGGCGATTGGTAGGCATAGGAGAAACCTTTAGTTTCCAACGCTTCCACCGTGGTGCGCGTTCTTTTCGCGATGCTCAGTATTAAAGGGTAAAAAGAGAGTACGGCGATTTTCAGAAAATAAACGATACTCCGCAGATATAAAATACCGTGCCGCTCCGGGGCCTTTCCGCGCAGCCGGAACGACAGGAAAATATGATGGTATTCCTCCAGCAGACTAGGGAGCATCCGATAGCCGTAGGCTATGCCAAATGAAACCTGCTTCGGCACTCCGATACTAAGCAGACCGTCGCTCAGCTTCTCCGGATCCATGGAACAGAACACGGTAATGCTGGCCAGCGAGATGACGGACAATTTCAGCGTCAGCTTCAGCAGCGGCAGAATGGTTTCCCCGCCTCCCCCAAAGAGCCACGATACGATCAGCAGATACCCGGCCTGGCTCAGCAGTCCGAGGCACAGTATTCCAATAATAAGCGGACTAACCCGCGACATCATCGTCGTCAGGGCCATAAGGAAGAACAAGCCGAACAATAAAATCACGTCATGGATGAACCACGGGGCAATCCCGAAATACAAATACCAAAGGAACGGGGTCCGCGGGTCCAGCTTGGCGAGAAAAGTATCGCCGTTGCCGTAGGCCGTATTAAGCAATTCAATTTTGACGCCCTCGACCGATACCCGGTCCATAAGCTTACGTACATACTCCATGAGCCAACGCCTCCCTTCTTCCGGCAGCCTTCCAGCGCTGCGCGAATTCATCCACCGTGTAGCAAAGCTGCGGCATTCCAAGAGACCGGCTCAGCTCCAAAATTTGCGGTGCGGTCAAACCGGCCAGCTCCAGCAAATCGGCATCGGCGAACACCGACTCCCGGGTACCGTTTCGGATCATCCGGCCCTGATGCATAACGATGACGCGGTTGGCCCACTCCGCAACGAGCTGCATATCGTGAGTCGCTACGATCACCGTTTCCACGTGGCGGTTCAGTTGCTGAAGCAGCCGCGTAATATCCTTGCGGGTTGCAATATCGAGATTGGCCGTCGGCTCATCCAGCAAGATGACCGACGGATTCATCGCTACTCCGATCGCCAGCGAGGCGCGCCGCTGCTGTCCGCCGCTCAGCAGGCGTCCGTCGCGGTGCTGAAGCTCCGTCAGCCCGAAGCTCTCCAGAATATCATCCACTTTCCGCTCGTATCCTTGCACGCTGCGGGCCTTCAGGAAGAACTCCACATCCTTTCGGATCGAGTCCTCAATGAACATCTCCTCGGGATTCTGGTAAATGTAAGTCACCATATCCGCCAGTTGCTCCGGTGGTGTTCGCAGCGTATCTACGCCTTTCACCCGGACATGACCGGCTTCCGGCTTCGTTACCCCGGTGATCAGCTTCAGGAAAGAAGACTTACCGGCTCCGTTATTTCCTACGAGGGCAACCAGGTCGCCCGGGTTGAAGGTTACGCTGACATCGTCCAGCACAATCTTCCGTTCCCTCGTAACCGTCCGGTAGGAGAAACGGGCATGCTTGACCTCGATGACCGGTTCAGAACCGTTTATCGAGTTTTCCGAGCTTATCGAGTCGCCTAGCCCCATCGTCGAATTGACGATCTCCAGAGAACCAAGGGGATCAACAGCCTCCCCTTCCCCCTCACGCTCCTCGCGATGCTCCCCCTGAAAACGGCCAAAATACTGTACAGCTTCCTCCAAGGTAACCGGATACTCCCCAATCCCTTCTCCGGTTCTTCCAGTCCCTTGCACATTACCGGACTCACCCACTTTTGCGGCGGCCTGCGTGACCTGAGGCGGAAAAATATGACTCGCCTCCAGTTGGCGCAGCTCGCGCAGCGCTTCCTTAACCGGCTTGGACCAGAGAACCCGCCCTGCATCCATAAGCACGACCGTCTTGCAATATTCGGCGATAAATTCGGTATGATGCTCGATCACGATAATCGTTTTTCCGTGAAATTCGTTCAAATTCCTCAGCAGATCGTAAATCTTCCCGGCATGGCTTGGGTCTAGCTGAGCCACCGGCTCATCGATAATCAGGATGTCGGGATCCAGCGAGATGGCACCGGCCAAGGCGAGCTGATGCTTCTGTCCGCCGCTGAGCTGCCAGATGAACTCCTTCGGATCGCACTGAAGATCAACCAGCCGTAGAGCCCGGCGCCCGCGCTCCATGTAATCCTCGAAGCCATAGTTCAGCGGGGCGAACCCCGCATCGTCCAATACCGTCGGGCGAATCAGTTGATTTTCGAAGTCCTGATACACGTAACCGACATGGCGTGACAGCTGCGCAACATTATGCTTCAGCGTATCGAGTCCGTTCACTTGAACGTTGCCCTCGTAATCGCCGACATAATAGTGCGGTATCAGCCCATTCAGCGTTTTGCACAGCGTGGATTTGCCGCTGCCGTTCCCTCCGATCACGGCGACGAAATCGCCGCGCTTGATCTCCAGGGAAACTCCGTTCAACACCGATTGCTCGGCACCCGGATATGTAAATGTGACCCCTTCCATGACAACGATATTGTTTTCATCACGCATTAAGCCTGACCGCTCCTATCTATTTGCTGTGGTGTTCTTTTGCCTTTGCGGATCATCAGCAGAATCGTAATCAATGCCACGATGGCAGCCGCACCGATACTAACCCAGATGAACCACCCGCCGATGCTCTCCAGGAAATCCGCATCCCAGTCGATCAGCGCCATATCCGACTCCGCCAGAAATTCTGCGCCGAACGCTGCAAAAGCCAGAACTATCGAGATAACGATCAACCGAGGAGCGATGATTTCACCCAGTGAATATTTCATCCGGTTATCGCGCGGTTTCATGCCGAGCAACGGCTCAATTTTGCCATATAAACGTGGGACCAGATACAAGGTCGGCAACAAAGCGAACAAAATACCGGAGAACAGGACGTCATTTAGAAAAGAAACCCCTTCTACAACCACTACGCTTTGCGCCAAGCCCGGCACGGCTTCGAATTCCTCTACCCCCACCCATACCTTGGCAATATCCACCGCACTGCTGATAAACTGGTGGATGACAACTCCGGTAATCGCGGCAATCCCGACCTGTCTGCGGTTACGCGGATCGTTGACGAGACTTCCGGCAATGAACATGGCGAGCGAAAATCCGATGAATTTCTCCAGTTCGCCGAGACCCCCGAATTGACCAAGCATAATCTCGCCGAATATCACTTCGCCCAGCGCTGCGCCGACGGCGGCATAAAACGGATGGAACAGGATACATAATGTCAGCGGAATAAACGCGAAGTACTCCACCGAGAATTCCACCGGGCCGAGACGCAGGGATGGAATCAGCTCCGTAATCATGTTGGACAAGCCATACAAGGACATAGACAACATAAACACCATCATTTTTTGCGATTGCGTAAGTACATATCTTTTTTGGGATTGAATCACTTGCTTTCCCTCCTTTTATATTTGGGTTGTTCAAACGCCCTTTCTTCAGGCTAATCCTAATATAGAGTCCAATTATTAAATTCGATGCCCGGGTACGTTAAAATAATGTAAATAAACTTACATAAATTATATTTATGAAAAAATACACGTCATAAGCCGTCCGTTCGCTGCTATTCGGATTGGGCATGAGTCGCTTTTGCCCTTCCTAAATCCGGTATGTTAATCTATTTCTAGCAACGCACCAGACAATGAAAGTGAGGCCGTCTCTCGTGAAACTGGACTGGAACACCGAGGCCCTGTCGCCGGGTCAGTTTAAAATTGCGGACTATATCCAAAAAAACTCGCAAACCGTCCTGTTCTCCACCGAACAGGAAATCGCCGACGCGCTGGGGCTGAGCATTGCTTCGGTCTCGCGGTTTTGGCGTACGGTCGGTTTCAAAAATATTAAAGATTTCAAAACCAAGCTGCGGAGTCAGCTCGACGTGACGCCCGCGGCAAAAATGAAAAATATTATGGACAAAGCGGACGCCAGCCCGCTCCCCCAGCAATTTCTCGCCACCACCATGAGGCATCTCGAAGAAACGCTGACCCATTATTCCGCGGATTCCTTCGAAGCCGCCGTCACGGCTCTGACTTCGGCAAAGCGCATCTACATCTATGGTCCGGGCCCTTCTGCCGGACTCACGGAATTGCTTCATTACAGGCTTGGCCGATTCGGCCTGTCCATCCATCGGCTGGACCGCGGCGGAAGCGAGATGTTTGAAGATCTTCTACATCTGGGCGAAGAAGATCTCGTAGTTCTGTTTGGGTTCGTCCGATTGCTGCCGGAAGCGAAGGTGATCGTCGATCATGCCAAAGAGACTGGCTACCGGACTTTGCTCATCACGGATCGGCTCGTTGCCAACTTTTCCGATCAATGCGATATCACGCTGTTTGCCAGCCGGGGTGAAACGTGGGAATTCCACTCTATGATCGCCCCTACGTTTATAGTAGAAAATTTAATTGTCGCGGTAGGAATGAGAAATCAGGACGATCATCTCCGCAAATTGAATGAGTTGAATCAACTACGAAAAAAATACGCCCATGAGCTCCCTAGATGATCAAAATATAAACCTGCTTTTCGTAATTTGGAGTCAAAATTTTTTTAATATTTTTTTCATCCCCGCTGGCCCGCACCGCGGTTGCTTTCAGAGGAATTTTCATTATTTTCAATCGTCAAATTCGAGCTAGGCCCATTTACAAACACAACATATTGGGGTAAATTAATATCACTACAACAAAATATAGTGTGAACGGGTGGTCCGGCGCCCAAGACGCCGGGTCTTAAAAGGGAAGGCGGTGAAAATCCGCTGCGGTCCCGCCACTGTAATCGGAACGCCTGGGAATCCGTCGTGATCCTCCCAAGGCAATTCGCCCGACATGATGCCACTGAGGGAATTTATCTCTCCCCCGGGAAGGCGTCGGCGCATCACCGAAAGTCAGGAGACCTGCCCGTTTGGAAGACACCGCGCTAACCTGCGAGGAACAGGGAGGTGTCCGATGCAGCTCATGCATAGCTTTGTTTTAACTTCTTTTGTTACGCCTTCCTATAGCTATCATTCTGGAGACATTCGGGCATTTTCAACCTTGCCGGGTTGGGAATGCTTTTTATATGCGAGTATTACCCAGTTATCAGGGAGGAGAACTAAGATGTCGTTGTTGAATGTAATCGATACGGAAGTAAACCGGGAGCAAATGATGGAGGAAGTTATCCGTCTTGGCGAAGAAATCGTCGAGAGTTCAAATTTGGAGATCCTGCGCGAAAACGCCAACTTAAACGGTGAAAGCTTCTCCGGCAAAATGAGCAAATTCGGCAGCGAGTACTCGAAATGGTATGCAAATCATTTTGTTATGCCGCCGCGGATCGTTCAAGCGATCAAGGACAATGTAGTCTATGTGCATGACCTCGATCAATACGCGATCGGCACGACCAACTGCATTTTCATTCCGTTTGCCAAGCTGCTGCGCGAAGGCTTCAACACCGGCAATGGCAGCGTCCGGCCGCCGAACTCGATCATGACCGCGATGGCGCTCGTAGCGATTATTTTTCAATCCCAGCAAAACTCCCAATACGGCGGCGTATCGGCCAACATGATTGACCACGACCTGGCTCCTTACGTAGCGAAATCCTTCGCCAAATACTTCCGCAAAGGACTGGAGTATTTTGAGGAAGGTGACGGCGAGGCCGACTTTGGCGGCGAAATCAATATGAGCCGGAGCGACCTTCAAGAGCAATATCCGAAATCTTTTAAATATGCGTTAAAAGAAACCGAAAGCGAAACGCTGCAAGGCGCGGAGAGTCTGATTCATAATCTGAATACGATGTCCAGCCGCGCGGGGGGACAAATCCCATTCACCAGCATCAACTACGGCACCTGCACGTCTCCGGAAGGCCAGCTCGTCATCAGCTCTCTGTTGACGGCAACGATGCGTGGACTCGGCAGCGGAGAAACACCGATTTTCCCGATTCAGATTTTCAAATGCAAACAAGGCGTCAACCAAAATCCGGGAGAGCCGAACTATCATCTCTTTCTGAAGTCGGCGGAATGCTCAGCCAAGCGGCTGTATCCGAACTTCGCCAACCTGGACGCCCCGTTGAATCTCATGCACTACGATCCGGCCGATCCGGATACCGAATTCGCTACGATGGGCTGCCGCACGCGGGTGCTGAGCGACCGCTTCGGACGCAATCACCTGTCCGGCAAAGGGAACCTTTCCTTTAATACGTTGAACCTCGTCAAGCTCGGACTTGAACATGGGATTGCATTGGGACGGAGAAACGTTGCGGATGAGCGCGGTTTCTACCATGAGCTCGACCATTACCTCGACATCGCGCTGGAAGGCCTGCTTCACCGTTACCAAATCCAGGCCGCGCAAAAAGCGAAGGCTTCCGATTTCATGATGCGCGAGGGCGTTTGGGAAGGCGGCGACAAGCTGGACCCCGAGGATAACGTCGGCGAATTGATCAAACACGGCTCCCTGTCCATCGGATTCATCGGGCTGGCGGAATGCATGAAGGCGATGTACGGCAAGCATCATGGCGAAGATGAACAGGTATACCAAAAAGCTTATGACCTGATCGCCTACATGCGCGACTACTGCGACAGACAAGGCGATCTGCACAACCTGAACATCACGTTGTTCGCCACGCCGGCGGAAGGGCTGTCCGGTAAATTCACCAAGCGTGACCAGGCCTTCTACGGCACCGTGCCGGGTGTCGTCGACCGGGAGTATTACACGAACTCTTTCCATATTCCCGTGTACTACAAAATTAGCGCCGCGAAAAAGATTCAGCTGGAGGCCGCGTTCCACGGACTGTGCAATGCAGGAGCCATCTCTTATATCGAATTGAACGGAAACGCCCGGAGTAATCCGGCGGCATTCCTGCAAATCGTTCAATATGCCTTGTCGCAGCAGGTCAGCTACTTCAGCATCAACCATCCGATCGACCGCTGCTCCGCGTGCGGGTTTGAGGGCATCATCGGGGCCACCTGCCCTTCCTGCAGCAGTCACGAAAAGGATGTTTACATCCGCCGGTTGCGCCGAGTGACCGGGTATCTGACCGGCGACTATCAGACGCGCTTCAATGCCGCGAAACAGGCCGAAGTCCGCGACCGGGTGAAACACGACGCATGAACATATGCGGCTACTACCCGGAATCCATCAATGAAGGCGAAGGACTTCGCGCGGCCATCTTCATCAGCGGCTGCCGTCATTACTGTAAAGGCTGCTTCAGCGCAGCCACCTGGAATTTCAATTACGGCGAGCTATTGACGCCTGAACGCGAGTTGGAGATCATCACCGATATCATAAACAACCCCCTGCTCAGCGGGGTCACCATTCTAGGCGGGGATCCGTTCTTCTCCGCCGCCGAGGTCGGCGGCTTAGTCGATCGCTTGCGCCTTGAAGCCGGGCGGTCCATACCGATCTGGATTTACAGCGGGTATACGTACGAAGAATTGACGGAGCACCGGGATACGCCGGAATTTCGATTACTGGAACGCTGCCAAGTGCTGGTAGACGGGCGTTTCGTCGAAGAATTGCGGGATCCCTCCCTGCTCTACAGGGGCAGCTCCAACCAGCGTCTTATCGATATTGAGGCCAGCTTGGCGCAAGGTCAGCCTGCCCTCTGGGAGCCAACTTTCTCTTTCTAGCTGTCTTACTTTCTAGTATAATTGATAATCTGTGATGCTTTTTATAGACAACATCCTACAAAAAGCGTCACAGGTACTCAGCAGCTTGATTTATTTAGGCTGCGGGGGCCCCGGGAATATAATCATTTGCATATATAAACATCATTCGCGTCTTTCCGGACGCCCTTTTATCCTCAATTATTCTCAATTTGAGAATTAAAAGATTAATAGATTTAACCGGATTGCATCCGGTCCATTATCTCATGCCAGGAAAGCGAGGAATTTTATTCATGCCACTACTCGTCTCTAAACCCAACAACCGTCAACTCGCGTTCGATAACGAACGTCTCGGTGTTTATGCCGATCGCATTCTGGACGGATTACATACCCTGGACAAGGAGCGGCTGCTGCGCGGCGTCAATGCCAAACTCAGACGCGACGAAGTTACCGGTGAGGAAATCAGCAACGCGTTCACCATGTCCGCCTTGGAGCTTGTTACCAAAGAAGAGCCCGACTGGAAATACGCGGCGGCCCGCTCGCTGCTTACCTCCCTTTATAAGAAGGCGGCCGTCAACCGCCGCTACAAAGCTTACCCGGAAGAGCCTTACGGGTCGTTCTACCATCTGATCACCGATTTGTGCAAAATCGGCATCTACCGCGAAGAATTGCTGGAGTGCTACACCAAGGAGCAAATCGAGGAATTGGGCCACACCATCGACGCTTCCCGCGACCTGCTGTTTGACTACATCGGACTGCTGACCTTGACCGAGCGTTACCTGGCTACCGATTTCGAAGGCCGGACGATGGAGCTGCCGCAAGAGCGTTATATGGTCATCGCCATGTACCTCATGCACCGCGAGCCTGCCGAAACCCGTCTGGAACTCGTTAAAGAAGCTTACTGGGCGATGAGCAATATTTATATGACGGCTGCAACGCCAACGATGTCCAATGCGGGTAAAAAAGTCGCCGGTCAGCTCTCCAGCTGCTTCATCGATACGGTTGACGATTCGCTGGAAGGCATCTTCGATTCCAACACCGACGTGGCCCGGCTCAGCAAAATGGGCGGCGGGATCGGCGTCTACCTCGGCAAAGTGCGTGCCCGCGGCTCCGACATCCGTGGTCACAAAAATACCAGCTCCGGCGTTATCCCTTGGATTCGCCAGCTGAACAACACCGCCGTCAGCGTCGACCAGCTCGGCACGCGCAAAGGCGCGATCGCCGTTTATCTGGACGTTTTTCATAAAGATATTCTCGCCTTCCTCGACCTCAAGCTGAACAACGGCGACGAGCGGATGCGCGCGCATGACGTGTTCCACGGCGTCTGCCTGCCGGACCTGTTCATGGAGGCTGTTGAAGCGCGCGGCGAATGGAACCTGTTCTGCCCGCACGAAGTGAAGAAGACGATGGGCTGGAAAGATGAGAACGGCCGCCCGCTCGGCCTGGAGGATTTTTACGATAACGAATTTGGCAAAGGACAATTCCGCGAGAAATACGAGGAAGCGGTCAATCACCCGACCTTGTCCCGCATCACAATGCCGGCGATCGATATCATGAAACGCATCATGAAATCGCAGCTGGAAACGGGAACGCCTTACATGTTCTACCGCGATACGGTCAACCGCGCCAACCCGAACCGGGCGCACGGCATGATCTACTCGTCCAACCTGTGCACGGAAATTATGCAGAACCAGTCGCCGACCGTAGTCGAACAAGAAGAACTCGTGACGAAGGACGGGCAAACCCGGATCGTCGTTTCGAAAATCCCTGGCGATTTCGTGGTCTGCAACCTGAACTCGATCCATCTGGCCCGGGCCGTACCGGCCGGCGTACTCGACCGTCTTGTGCCGATCCAGACTCGGATGCTGGACAACGTCATCGACATTAACAATATCGAAGTGTTGCAAGCTCAATATACGAACAGCCAGTACCGGGCCATCGGCCTCGGCACGTTCGGACTGCATCACCTGCTCGCGCTCGAAGGCATCCGCTGGGAATCCGACGAAGCTGTAGCTTATAACGATGCGCTTTACGAGAAAATCAACTACCTGCTGGTTAAATCCAGCATGGAGCTGGCCATCGAAAAAGGCCGCTATCCGAAATTCGCCGGTTCCGACTGGGAAAACGGACATTACTTCACCTACCGTGGATACACGGACGGCTCCCGCGAGGGCAAATTCGTAACGACGGAGCAATGGAAAGAGCTTGCCGAGCAAGTCAGCAAGAACGGCGTCCGCAACGCCTGGATGTTCGCGATCGCACCGAACGGCTCGACTTCGATCATCGCCGGTTCTACCGCAAGTATCGATCCGCTCTATGAGCTGCTCTCTTATGAAGAGAAAACGACGTACAAGATCGCTAACCCGGCACCGGATCTGTCCGAGAAAACGATCTGGTACTACAAGACGGCGTTCCTGGTCGACCAGCACGCGTCCATCAACATGGCGTCCGCTCGCCAACGCCACGTAGACCAAGCGCAAAGCTTCAACTTCTACGTGCGCCCGGATATCAAGGCGAGCGAGTTCCTGGAACTCCATCTGCACGCCTGGAAGGCCGGTCTGAAATCGACCTACTATGTGCGCAGCCGGGCCTTGACCATTGAAGAGTGCGAGTCCTGCGCATCGTAAGCTGTTACAGTTATAGCTTTCTCTAATTCCGCACGAGTCGGGCATGGTTGGAAAAAATACAGGGAGATTACCTTGATGACTCCATGCCAAGCCTCTCGATTGGATAAAATCCAATGAAGCGGCCTCAAAAACGCTACTTTAGCTTAAAAAGTGATTTTTGATTGGATTATATCCATCCATGCTTGGGAATTAGCTCATTTTAACGATAATGATTGGAAATATTCCAATGAGAATAGCATTTCCATTCCATCCGTAACTCAGAAATGAAAAGGGGCCGACATGGCCCCTTATAATCAAGGAGATGAAATCCATGCAACTGCAAACGATTTTTAATACGGAGGCACCGAACAAATCGACCCGGATCATCGGTGGCGAGTGCTCGGGGATTCTGAACTGGAACGACATCCGCATGCCACACATGTATAAGCTGTACAAAGTGCTGCTTCTCAATCACTGGATTGCCGATGAAATTCCGATGAATAAAGATGCCCAGCAATTCGCCCAGCTTGATTCCGAAGAACAGCGCACCTTTAAGATCAACATCTCGCTGCTCGCCGTGCTCGATTCGATGCAGACGATGTTCGTCGGCGACGTGAAGCGGTATTTTACCGACTCCTCGCTGGAGGCCATTTCGGCCATTATCGGGCAGCAGGAAGTCGTGCATAACCAGTCCTATTCCTATGTTCTCTCCTCCATCGTTTCCGACCAGGAGCAAAAGGAGATTTTCGAATACTGGAAGCATGACCCGGTTCTGCTGGAACGCAACAAATTCATTTCCGACATCTATCAAAACTTCCGTAACGAAGCTTCTCCGCAAACCTTTTTCGAGGCGCTGGTGGCGGATCTTATCCTGGAAGGCATTTTCTTCTACAGTACCTTCGCCTTCTTCTACAACCTCGCCCGCGACCAAAAAATGATGGGTACGAGCCAAATGATCTCTTACATTCAGCGTGACGAGAACCAGCACTGCTACTTCTTCGCCGAAGTGTTCAAGCAATTGCTGATCGACTATCCGGAGCTGAACACTAAAGAGAACATCGACTACTTGTACCGGACGATCGACCGGGCCGTGGAGCTGGAAACGAATTGGGCTTACTATACGCTTAAAGAAGTCCGTGGCATCGACCTGAACGAACTGTCCGACTACATCAAATACATCGCCAACAAACGCCTCACCCTGATGGGTATGGAAAAAGCCTATCAAGGCGTTGACGTGAACTGCATGCCTTGGATCAAGCCGTTCTCCGACGAAGCGCTCAATGCGACGAAGACCGACTTCTTCGAAGCCAAGTCCCGCAACTACGGTAAAGTCGGCGACGACAACGGATTCGACGATCTGTAAAAAAAGATTTGTAAAAAAGATCTATAAAAAAGAGGCCTTGCCCATCGGCAAGGTCTCTTTTTCATCCATCCATGATGGCTAACGGACATAGGAGCCGTTATTCGACTCATTTTCGGCCATTTCGGATTTTAACGGTCACAGCGGCTCTTATACGGCATAAAAGACAGACTTTGATTACGATTTGGGCCGTTTAAGGTCTATGGTGTCCGTTAAATATAAGAATGGCGTATTTTTCGACTGATAACGACTCTGGTGTCCGTTACGCTCCTTCGTAAGGGTTTATCGTTAAATCACTTCTTACTTCTTACTACTCACTTCTCACGTCCCTTACCTTCTCCCACGCTCTCTACGTTTATAGCTCTCACGCGAAGGGCGGACCAAGGCAGCGGAGCGCCATCCGGATGAGTCACGTAAACCGTTCGGCTCTCGCCCGGAAGCAAGTCGAAGTAGTTATCGCTGTAGCGGACGCGGCCGAGCGGGAGCTCCAGCTTGACGAATCGGGCGGCTCCCGAGCCCACCGCTTTGACAGTCACACTGCCCCCTTCCTCATCCGTCCGTACTTCGAGGACGGCGGACGGCAGAGAGATATCCTTCGGGGCACGCAGGTAGTATCGGTTCGCGGGGGCAGCAAAGCCATCGGCGATCAGCTCGACTAGTACTTCCTCCGGCGCTGCATCCTTCAGCGCTTCCGCTTCGCTAAGCGAGCCGATGCGAAGCGCAGACAGCGGGGCGACCTCCACTGGAAAGACGGCGGCGATCCAGGTGTCTGTCCCGTTTGCGTCCACATCCACGTCCACAAACTCCTTTGTCTCCAGCCTAGACACCTTGACTCGGACTTCTCCCTTCAACGTGTCCAAGCTGTCGTTGACGACCCAAATATTCAGGTCTTCTCCAGGCTCATGCTCCAACGACACCAGTAATGGGTGGAAGAACGTCTTGGCATAATAGTAAGAAGCCTTTGGCAGCAGTTCGTAATCGATCATCGACCAGCTTGTCCCCGGCCAGCTGTCATTCAATTGCCAGACGAGCGCCCCGCTATTGCGGTGACGGTTTCTCCGGAAATGTTCGATCCCGTACTTCAGCCCTTCAGCCTGTGTCAGCATCGAGAAATTCATGTATTCCTCTATGCTCTGGGGAATGCCTGTGTAACTCTCCATCAGCAGAATCCCTTTTTGATGATTCGTATCCTTGTTGCGATAAGCCATCTCAGGGCTGCCCCAATAGAACTCCCCTTCCGGAATATACTTCTCCAGCGTATAGCGGTTAGCTGACGCATGCATCCCGAACTCGCTGCTGAATAACGCGAAGTCTTGCTTGAAATTTTTGAACGACACGCCCTTCATGCTGTAATCAAGCTGCGGCGGCTCTCCCTCCATCCTCGGATAGACGGACCCGTGCCACACCTGCCAATTATGCCGGTCTCCGGTATGGGGATCGTTCGCATCGTAACCGTCTTCGGCCCCGTAAGGCGAGGACGGCCAGTATGGCCTTGCAGGATCCAGATCCTCCAGCACCTCGGGAATCAGCTCGTGGTAAATGCTTTCCCCAAAAAAGGCACCCGTAATATCCCCGCCGGCCGACTTCATATCGTACAGCCAGTCAATCTCATTGTTCCCGCACCAAAGTGCCAGCGAAGCCCGGTTCCGCAAACGTCGGACATTATCCTCAACTTCCCGGCGGACGTTGTCCATGAAATCGCGGTTAAAGTCTGGAAATAGCGCGTTGGCGAACGCAAAGTCCTGCCATACCAGCACCCCTTGACGATCGCATTCGTCGTAAAATACTTCTTTCTCATAAATGCCACCCGCCCACACGCGCAGCATATTCATCCGGCCTTCCACGGAAAGTTCGATCAACTCCCGGTATCTCGAATCCGGAATGGCCCCGATGAGGTGATCGGCCGGAATCCAGTTTGCCCCTTTGGCGTATATCCGAACACCGTTCAGGACAAAGGCAAACAAGCGCTCTCCCTCTGGATCCTCCAGCGCCAAATCAAGAGTTCTGATGCCAAATGGTTGTTCATACCGGTCCAACACCAGGCCATCCTCTGACCGCAGTACCACTTCTAAAGTGTACAAATACGGCTCGCCAAGGTCATGCGTCCACCAGAGACGAGGGGCTTCCACACCCAATTCCGCAGCAACCGTGATTTGCCGTCCTCGGCTTCCCGGTCCGTAAACTTTTTTCCGGGAACCAAAAGGGGCGATTGGCCTTACAGCCGTTGAACATACAGCACTTGGTTCTACAGCTCTCTGTTCTACAGCACTCGGTTCTACAGCTCTCTGTTCTACAGCACTCGGTTCCACAGCATCCGAACTTACAGCATTCGGTTCTGCAGCACTCGCTGCTGCCGAGCCCGTCACCAACTGCCCCCCGGCTTTCAACAACCGAATCTCTACTTCCATAGGAAGATCGGTGCGATAAGCCGTGACCTCCGTTTGAACCGACACCTTCGCCTGGGCTGAATCGGCCGTTATCGTATAGGCATAGACGCCTTCCAGTTTTGCGGAGCGCCGCCGTTCCAGCCGGACCTTGCCCCAAATGCCGACCGTAACCATCCGGGGGCCCCAGTCCCAGCCGAAGTTCATCGCGGCTTTACGCAGCCACGGTCTTTCTTTTGTATAAGAGGACCATTCGAATAGCTCTTTGTCACGGTTGTGGAGATACAGCGGATCGAATTTCACGGCCAGCGAATTCCACCCCGGCCGAACGATTCTCGTAACATCAAAGGAATGAGCCATAAGCATATTCTCGGCTGCTCCAACCTCATGTCCATTGACATAGATAGTTGCAAACGTATCAAGTCCTTCAAAAGTTAGCTCAAACCGTTCGCCCCCCTCTAAGTCCGGAGAAGCTTCTATAGTAAATCCCGTACGGTACCACCATTCCTTGCGCTCAATCCAACGGGATTTGGCGTCATTGTGACCCGTATACGGGTCGTCGATAATCCTTCTGGCGACCAATGTGGAATGCACATCCCCCGGGACCGATGCCGTAATCCAGAACCGGTCGTCCAAGCCGTAGGCGGCAAGCTCCTGCGGAGGTCTCTCTCCCGGTTCAAAATGCTGTATTTTCCATGGCCCTGTAAGCTCCATCATTAATCTCCCCTTTGCCTCTTCTTCACATCGTACTTGTTTCCAGGCCGTTCCCCGATATTACGCCGCCGCTACCCTCGCCGCCGCTAATATCTTCACCACTGCCAGGCAAGACTCCCTCCCGATATTCGCTGGGTGTTTTGCCCGTATGCTTCTTAAACAGCCGGCTAAAATACTTCACATCTTCATACCCTACCATCAGGGCTACTTCGCTGACCTTCGCCGGGGTCACGGTCAGAAGCTGCATCGCCTTTCGTATTCTCATCCCGGTCACGAAGTCGCCAAAGGTATTGCCGGTCTCTTTCTTAAACAGCTCGCTCAAATGGCCGGGATGAAGATGCACATGGCCGGCAACCTGCTGCAGACTCAGCTCCGGCGCCGGGCAGGATTCGATAAATGCTTTTGCCCGTTCGACATGGGATCGCTGACCTTCGCCCAGCCGGCTATGATAAATCGTCATCATTTCGTGCAAATGCCGGAACAGTTCTTCTCTCATTCCGGCCGCCTCATTCTCGTCCGTATTCCAAGGCTCCATCCGGTATTCCTCTTCCCGGCCGATGACGCTCAGCGTCCGGGCCAACCAGCGGTGGGCGGCGAGCACGGCCGAATGAATACAAGCCATATATGATTCCACCGTGCATTCCGGGTCGCTGATCAGCCCGTCGATCAAGCTTCCTGTCCATGCCCGCAGACCAACGGCATCCCGATCCAGAAGCAAAGAACCAAGCCGCGTTTCTTCATCTTGAGTTAGTACCGTTCTGCCGCCCCTTCTACTTCCAATCCCATCATAGTCCAGAATTTTTGCGGGAATCAAGGCATGATAACGGAACGCCGCCACGGCGGTGGAATAACTGTAATGCAGCTTCCGGGGAGTATCGGCGAGTTCTCCAACGGCCAACCGCAGCCTGCATTTCAACTGGCGTTCGACCCAATCGACCGCATTGCCGAGCCGCCCCAGCCGCCGCTGATGGTCTCGCTCTGTCGGTAATACGCAAATCAGGCACTCCCGCTGCATAAGGATCGACGCTTCCAGTAGCAGATCCTCCAGCATATTTTGCACGGCAAACAAGAGCAAGGATGGCGAGGAACCCGAGTCCCCCCATCCCTCAGCCTCTACTATGACAACCTGCCATACTTCCTCCCCGGCTCTGTCGAACTCCTCTTCGGATCGCAAAAATGCGGGAACCTCGGAACCGTCCAGGGCGACGTCTCCCTCGATAACCCATTGAAGAAATTGCCTCCGTTCTCCTTCCTTCGAAAGCCGCTCGGTCCTGGTTTCTTTTTCCCAGCGCTCAAGCAATCTGCGCTTCGCCTGAATAACCGCTTTCATGATTTCTTCGGGCTTGCTCGTCTTCAGCAAATAATCGCCGACCCCTTGGCGGAGCGCTTGTTGGGCGTAAGCAAAATCTCCATACCCCGACAGAATGATGACCTCAAGCCCGGGCAATATCCCGCAAGCTTCCTCTGCCAGCTGCAGCCCCGTCTTCCCCTTCATCCGGATGTCCGTCAGTAGGATTTGGGGCTTTTCCTCCAAAATTCGGGCCATCGCCTCCTCGGCGGAAGCGGCCGGAGTCAGCAGCGTAATCCCGAGCTCCTTCCAAGAGATCACACTGGCCAGACCCGTACGTATAATCGGTTCATCGTCCACGATCATCAGTTTCATGATGCCGAATCCTCCCTGAGCGGAATTGAAAAGGCAATTCGTGTTCCGGCTCCTTCCCGGCTGTCCACTTCCAATCGGGAAGCGGGTCCGTAGTGGAGCAGCAATCGTTCATTGACATTTCGGAGCCCATACCCGCTCCCTGAGGATGCCTCGCTCCTATTCTCTTCCTCCGTCTGCCCAGGTAGTCCGGGCTGTTCCTGCTCCTCCATCAGAAGCCGGATCTCCTGCAGTCTTTGCGGCGTCATTCCGGCCCCATCATCCAGCACAGTAACTGCCATGCGCTCCTGCTGCGACTGAAGGAGTATCGTGATCGTTCCAGAGCTGCCCTTTTTCTGAATGCCATGGATCAAGGCATTTTCTACGAGCGGCTGCAGCAACAGCTTTAGCATGATCTTGTCAGGCAAGCTCGAGTCCACGATATAATCGACGGTAAACTCCTCAGGAAAGCGAATCGACTGCACGCGGACATAATTGCGGATATGATCCAGCTCCTGTCTCACCGGACAAAATTCCTTGCCTCCGTTGAGGCTGATCCGCAAAAAATCGCTCAATCCCTCGACCATATCCGCAATCCGCTTTTCGCCGGACATGAGGGCGATCCAATGGATCGAAGATAGCGTATTGTACAAAAAATGAGGGTTCATCTGCGCCTGCAAGGCGCGCAGGTCCGCTTCCTTTTTGCGCGCCTCGCCCTGGATGACCTCTTGCTTGAGCCTTTCGATATGCGCGCCCAGCAGGTTATAGCTTTGGCCCAGCCTGCCGATCTCATCGTCCCGTACGGCGGGAAACCGCGGCAGCGGGCGGTCCGGATCAATCCGGGACAAGTGGCGGGTCAACACGCCGAGCGGCCGGGTGATCCGGCGGACCGTGAACCAGACGAGCACCGCGCTCATCAGCGCCGCTACGCCGACTGCTGCGGCGGTCAGGCCCAAAATGTACCGGTTCTCCGACCGGTACTGCTCGTAGGGAACCGTACCGATAAGCAGCCAGTTCGTGATCGGTTCACGGCGGTAGAGAACGGTAACTTTACTGTCCTCTTCTCCATAGACAGCGCTTCCGAAGCTTCCCTCCGGAATAAGCGGAAGCAGACCCGGAGAGAATTGCTCCAACGGATAGCCTAGCCGGGTTTTGTCCGCGGAGGACAACAGCAGCCCTTGCGAGCTGATCAATTCCACCGTCCCTGTGTTCTGCCCGAAATCGGGATGCCTCCAGTTCCGGGACAACTCCTCCTCGTCCAGGCTGATCGCCAGCCAGCCCAAGTGCTGAAAATTGTATACGCTGCGGATCGGGCGGACGAGCGTAATAACGTTCTGCACACCGTTATAGTTCTGAACCTGGTAGACACCTGACCAGGTCTTCCCGCCTCCGGCCGCTATTTCCGCAGGAGCGGGAAGACCATCGTCCGCCCAGGCCGCAGTGGACAGCGCGGGGCCGAACCGGTCCGGATAAATGGCGATGTTGGCGATATAAGACTTCGATGCGGCCAAATTCGTCATTCGTCCGACGATGGCGGCCCGGGTGGTCTCGTTGTCCTCTTTTCCCGTCAAATAGGACTGAATATCCCGCTCTCCGATCAGGAACACGGATAACGTCTCGGCATCGCCGAGCATAAACCGGAGGTTCGCTTCGATTTGCTCCAGCATGTCGCTGCCGGTCAGCTTAGTTTTCTCTTCCGTCACCTTGGAGGAGGTCAGAAATGCAAACAGTCCCAACGCGAGCAGCGGTACGATCACTGATCCGGCAATGACGACCGACAGCCTCCGTTGCAACGAAGTAGCCAGCCAGCTCCGCAATTTGACCCCTCCTTATCCGAGAACCCCGCCCCGCCGCTATTGCGGTTTACCCTTTGACCGCGCCCGCTGTCATACCTTTCATCATCTGCTCCTGGAACAGAAGATACAGCACGATCGTCGGAACGACGGACATCGTCATCGCCGCCAGCGTCAACCCGAAGTCCGTCTGATATCCGTCGGCGAAATTGGCAATGGCAAGGGGCAGTGTTTTTAATTCCGTTTTATTAATAAATACAAGTGCAAATGAAAAGTCGTTCCAGGCATGCAAAAAGCTCAGAATCGTCACCGTCGACAGCGCCGGCAGGGAGATGGGAAGCATGATGCGGAAAAACAACCCCCATAAGCCTGTTCCGTCAATAAAAGAGGCCTCCTCCAGCTCGCGCGGTATTCCCGTGAGGTAGGCGGTAAGCACGAAGATCGCCGTGGGAAGCGCAAAGGCCGTGTAGGGCAGTACCAGTGCCCAATACGTGTTCAACAGCGACATTTGCTTCATTAGTATAAATAACGGAACCAGTGTGCTGTGGATCGGAATGAGCATGCCGATAACAAAGAATACGGAGACCCAGCCTTTCCAGCGAAATTGAAATCTGGCCAAAATAAATGAACAAAGTGCCGCGAGGAACAACGTCAGCGCCAGCGAGCCGATCGAGACAATCAGCGAATTACCGAACGCCGTCCCCATCCTGGAGCTGTCCCAGGCACGGAGGAAATTCCCCCCGTTCCATACGTCGGGAAGTCCGAACGGCCGGTTATAGAAGTCCGTATTCGTTTTAAATGCGCTAATGAGCAGCCAAAAGAACGGATATAACGTTAAAATACCATAGATCCCGAGAGCCGTCCAAAAAATGGATTTCACTATTTTACGCAAACCCACCGAGGGGCCGCTGCGGATCGGCCTTTGGATCGTTGCCATCTGCGTTTTCATTTGCGGTTCTCCCTCCCTTTAGGTCTGCTTGCTCTTGTTACGGTTTGCAAGCCACTGGCTTGTTCCGATCAGGAGCAGACTGATTAGCATAATCGTCGTCGAAATAGCGCTGCCGAAGCCGTAGCGGTACGTGGTAAACGTGGAGTTGTACATATAAGTCGCGAGCAGTTCCGTCGCATGGGCCGGCCCGCCCTTTGTCATGATGTACACCAGATCAAATGACTTCAGACTGCCGGAGATACAGAGAATGACCGCGACCTGAACTGTATTTTTAATGATCGGTAAGGTAATGGTGGCAAGCTTTCGCGCCCCGGATACCCCGTCGATTTTCGCCGCGTCGTGGATCTCGCCGGGAATGTTCTGCAGGGCCGACATGAAGATAATGAGATACAACCCCACATAGCTCCAGATGAGCGGCGGAAGCAGCGAGTAAATCGCAATATCCCGGTCGGAGAGCCAATCGAGCTTCCAGCTGGAGAGGCCGAGTGAATCGAGCAGAAAATTAAGAATCCCGATTTGCGGATGATAAAAATACTGCCAGATCATCCCGATCACGACCGTGGACAGCACCATCGGCAGAAATACGGCCGAACGCAAAAAGCGCTGGAGCCAATTGCTTTTGTGGAGCAACACCGCCAGTGCAAGGGCCAGCGGAACTTGACCGAACACGGAGGCGAGGACGAAGATGACGTTATTTTTGAGCGCCCGCCAAAACACGGGATCACGCAAAATTTCCGCATAATTGTCCAAACCGATATACTTGGCCTCTCCGATGCCTGACCAATTAAAAAAACCGTAATACGCCGACCAAATCACGGGGACGAAAACAAACAACGTATATAGAAGGACGGCTGGCGCCAGGCCCGTCAGGATGAAGCGCCTGCTGCGCAGTGCATTCATGAGGTCTCACCCTTTCTAGGTAAAATAAAGCCCCTCCCCCTAGAGGGAAGGGGCTTCTCAGATTCAATTTCCGACGGCCGTCGCCTGCGCGTTCTGAATTTTGCTGGCGATATCCTCTGCTTTGCCTCCGGTCAACAGCTCCTGAAGTCCGTTGTTGACCACTTCTACGGTTGCCGAACCCAGCTTGGAATCGTAAACCGGGGTGATTTTAACGTGCTGCATTAACTCGTAAAGTTCCACGAACAGCGGATGCGCCTTCTCTTTGTCCAGATCAAGCTTGTAGCTGACAAGTGTGCTGCTGTTCAAAGTCGCCTGCTGTCCCTCCGGACCGGCCATTTCATAAAATAGCTTCATAGCGGCTTCCTTCTTGCTGCCGGTCAGCTTTTTGCTCACGCCGAGGCCCGTGCCCACAACCCCTGCCGTCGTTTCCGGATCGCCCTTGCCGCCTTCAATCGCCGGAAGGATGGTAATGTGGGTTTGATCCAGCACTTCCGGCGGCGCGTTGTTCACGAGATTGGCCAGCGCCCAGCCTCCGTTGATGACCATCGCCGCTTTGCCCTGGAAGTACAACTGCATCATTTGGGTTTCATCAATGCTGTTGAAGCCATCCTGGAACGCTCCTTTTTCACCGAGCTCTTGGAGTTTCGTGAGCGCTTCGATGAATTCGGGATCGGTAAACTTCGCTCCATCCTGTTCTACCGCCTTCAGGAACCAGTCCGTACCCGTTATGCGGTCCGCCAGCGTACTAAAAATCGTGGACTGTGCCACCCAGTTCGTCTTGTTACCCAGCACGATCGGGATGATTCCCTTGTCCTTGAACGTCTGAACTGCCGTCTCCATCTCGGCCCAAGTCTCAGGCACCTTGACATTATGCTCCTTAAAAAGGGCGTCATTGTAGTAAATAAATGAGCTTGGAGCTAGATTCATCGGCACGGAGTAAATTTTGCCGTCTACCGTGTAGCCGTCCAGTGCATTCGGAATGAAGTTGTTCTTCCATTCAGAATTCGCATTCAGCTCCTCATCAATCGGCTGGAGCAAATTGCCCTTGACGAACTCCTTCGTCATCGCGTCCGGCCACATCACGAATAAATCCGGCATTTCGTCTGCCGCTGCCACAGTCCGGAGCCGTGTACGCAGTCCGTCCGTCGGCAGACCTTCGTCAATTACTTCTATAGCCGGATTCTCCGTCCGGAAATCCTCGATGATTTTGCGCATCGCCACAGCCTTCGCATCCTGCCCTGTCCAGTTATGCCAGATCGTAATGCTGACCTTTTCCGTTTTATCCCCGTTCCCGGAGGTCTCATTCCCGCCGCAGCCCGCCAGCAGTAAAGCCAGCATCGCTGCCATAACCATAAACGCTAACCCCTTAAATGCAATCCCCTTTTTCATCTTCCGGCATCTCCTTCCGTGTGATTAAACTCATTGTAGGATAACTCCTGGGCTTCGATAAGGGGACGATCGGCGGATAAGGGGGTGAAAAATATCGGCTCCTTCCTCGAAGCCTAATCCTGCAACTACGGCAAATAAGGCGACATTAGGACTCGACGATCTGTAAAATAAAGAGGCCTTGCCGATGGGCAAGGTCTCTTTTTCATCTATCCATGATGGCTAACGGACATAGGAGCCGTTATTCGCCTCATTTTCGGCCATTTCGGATTCTAACGGTCACAGCGGCTCTTATCCGGTATAGAAACCAGACATTCATATCGTTTCCGGCTGGATAAGGTCCATGGTGTCCGTTAGATTTGGAAATGGCGTATTTTCGCCTTGATAACGGCGCTGGTGTCCGTTACGCCAGCTTTCAAGCTCCATAGAGGATAGCGATTTTTTATAGGGTTATCCTTTTCTTCTGACCGGGATCCAGACCTCGCTCTTGGAATCCACTTGCCGTTTGTCCAGCCAATAATATTTTTCGATGCACGGTCCTTCTACCTGCTCAAAATTAGCTGAAGGGAACCATTCGGCATAAATGCGACGCCATACTTCCTGAATTCCTGTTCCGATTTCGATATCTTCGGTAATCGCCTCGTAACCCTCAAATACAACATACGTTTGCTGCGGCGGAAGCTCCAATACAGTCAGATCGGAAGGAGCTTCGCGATCACCGGGAAACTCGCAGCCCATCAAATAACGTTTGCTTCCGTCCTCGGCGAAATCATAATGGTAGCCAAAAAGCAGCGAACCCGCTTCCCTGCCGGCAGCCTCATTGATCGCGTCATGCGTTCCGTCCTTCCAGATTTGCTCTACAAACCTCGGCACCTCGTCATTAGGATCGCTTTGGACGATAACCTCCTTGCCGATGACGGTATAACCCTTTTCCTCCACAATACGATAGTTCATTTCCGTTACCCCTCTAATTTGAATTTGAAAAGAGAGCGGCGGAAACGACTTCAGCTTCACGTCTTTCTTTCGGGCCGTGGAAGGCGATACGCCATGCAGCCGGATAAATGCCTTGGTAAACGCCTCCGGGCTGTCATAACCATACTTCAACGCGGTATCGATCACCTTACAGTAACCTCCGGCCAACTCCTCCGCAGCCAGCGTCAGCCGCCGGTTCCGGATGTACTCGGTTACGGTAAAGCCCGTCAGGGCATGAAACATGCGCTGAAAATGAAACTTCGAAGACAACGCCGCCTTAGCCACATCGTCGATCACGATTTCCGTTTGCAAATGCGTCTCGATATAATCGATGGCGTCACGCAGCAACCTCAGCGTTTCCATTCGCCTCATCTCCTTTCAAACCCAGTGTACCGGGGAATAAACAATTCTACCTGTCCGTTAATGCGCCATGTTGTCCGAAACCAACGGCATCGCGATCCCGGCGCGCGGTGCTTGGTCACACGGATCAAAATTGTGTACTATGCTCTCTCCCTATCAGCGGTGCCCAGATCTGCCTAACTCCTGATGCAAAAATGAATAGACTTTGGCGGCCGCCAGGGTCAAAGGTGCTTCCGGCACCCTGCTCAATAGGCCGAGGCTCATATCGATCGGCATCTCCATTTGTCGCGCTACGGTTCCGGCAGGTATCGGATTTAGCCCGATTTCCGGGACGAGCGCGATGCCGAGACCGGCTTCAACATAATGTTGAAGCGCCGTCATACCGCCGATTTCCATCGTATCCAGCGGAGTAGCTCCCGCTTCCTTAAGCACCATCTCCAGCTTTCTGCGGTACGGGCAAGTGGCCGATGTGATAAGCAAGCGATGCCCCTGAAAATCGGCCGGAGCCAAGGTTGACCGGTTGGTCAGAACATGGTTCTCGGGCAGAAGGACAACGAACTTTTCGTGAAACAGCGGCTCGAAATATAGACCGGTTGTCAGATCCGGGGCCGAACAAAGGGCGAATTCCAATCTGCTCGCTCATATTCAGACTGCTGCCAATATCAACGGACAGCTTTATTTTCGGATAGATGGCTTGGAATCGGCCTAACAATCTGGGCAAACGGTAGCTGGCCGTCGGCTCTGTCACGCCGAGGCGGACATGCCCCGCTTCTCCCGACTGAATATCCGCCAGATTACTTTGCAATTGCTCCAGCCTGTTCATGATTTGCAGGCTCTGCTCGTAAAACAGTCGCCCCGCCTCCGTTAGCGCGATGGTTTTGCCTCGTTCGAGCAGTTCCACGCCCAGTTCGGATTCAAGTCTCTGCATCTGCATCGTTACCGTAGATTGCGCATAATTCATTTCTTCGGCGGCTCGTATAAAGCTTCCGTATTTTACGATCAAGTGAAATGTCTTCAGGTTTTTGATATCCATGCTTTGCTCACCGAATTTCTAATTCAATATTTTTGAACATTTTAATCATTTAATTCAATTATACAAATAACTGAAGCGGAGATAAAATACGTTATATCACACCAATCAACGGGAGGTTTAACCATGAACCTGAACAATAAAGTAGCGCTCGTCACCGGTGGTGGAACGGGCATCGGCCGGGCGATTAGTTTGGCGTTAGCAGAACGCGGTGCTATCGTAGGGATCAATTATTCCCGCTCAAAGGACGAGGCGGAAGCCACGGTTCAGGAAATTACTAGCCTGGGAGGCCGCGCCGTCGCCATTCAGGCTAATGTGGCCAACGAGGCGGAAGTCCGGCATATGACCGATCAATTGGCCGCGCAATTCGGATCGATCGATTTGCTGGTGAATAACGCCGGAATTACGAAGCATATCCCGGTGGACGATTTGGAGGCGGCCAATGAAGCCGTATGGGACGAACTGTACGCGGTGAATGTAAAGGGGATGTTTTTCTGTGCGCGGGCGGTATCCCCCTGGATGAAGAAAAGCAAGGCCGGAGCCATCGTCAACCTTGGGAGCATAGCAGGCCAAACGGGATCAGGCTCCTCGCTTCCCTATGCCGTTTCCAAAGCAGCAGTTCACGGCTTGACCAAATCGCTGGCCCGGGCATTGGCCCCGGATATCACGGTCAACTGCATCGTGCCCGGTGCGGTGGCCACCCGATGGTGGGAGGGCAAAGAGGAACAAATGCATCAGCTTGCCCCTAATCTGCTCCTTCAGCGCATCGCTGAGCCCGAGGATATCGCCCGCATGGTATGCGCTGCCCTGGAGCAAGAGGCGATGACCGGCCAAATCATCACCGTGGATAGCGGACAAACGTTGTAAACGTTGGGCGGTGATGATCGCTGAGCTTGCCACTTTCCTGCATCTTTCCGAAATAAGCTAAAAAACCTCCAGCTATTCAAACGATTTTAGGCACATAAGTCCTCTAATCCCTGAATTAACTGGAGGTTTTCCAAGCGTCACATCATATTTACAGTGTTCTTCTTCTACGTATTCATGCTGATGTCATTCCAGGCTTCATCCCGGTGGCCGATCATCCAGAATAAGGCCCGGCGGCGCTCAAGCACGACGCTTTCGATCAAGCCGGCCGGGGCTTCTTCGCCCTTAATCCGCGCGTTGACGCAGGCCCAGTGGAGACGGTAGATTTTATCCGCTTCATCCAACATTTCCTCCGGGCGCCGGATAGACGTTTTATTCAAAAACTCGTCGAAAGAATCGCAGCTGGACACCACATTAATCGCATAATCGCAATCACAAGTTTCATCCGGGAAATCCAGCTCTTCCAACAGGCCAAGCCCCCATAACAAGCCCCAGTAGGCTTCATATTGCCAGACCAGATTGATGGCATCCTGCCGATCCGGCTCCGATTGCTCCAGCAGATCCCGTTCAAATTCAGTCAGCTCTTCAGTAACTCCGAATTTGTCCAGCATATTCTTCACGAACGCCTTCGATTCACTCAAGTCCTCATCCTGATTCACATCGCAGGCATATTGTATGACGATCAGCAGGGCAACGGCTCTTCGGGCGATTTGCTCCCGCGACTTCACGGCAAGCTCCTCCAGAGGAGGAAGCTCCGGTAAAGTTTCCAGATACGGAACTCCGTGCTCCTTCAGGTACTCGATACTTCTCTGTTTTCTTTCCCCGCCCTCCGCAGAGGATTTGTCTTCTCCCCGGATCTTTCTCGTGCAGGCAAAGGGTCTGAAATCGGAAGGACCGGATTTGCCGTCACCCGTTACGATCACCTTACCCTCCCCGTCCAACAGCATGCCGTCCGGAAGAAAACCGATGCCATTCAATTTTCCGGCCAGATCAGCAAATAATTTCAGATAGTCCTGGCCGTATTCCTTCTCGGTCTCGATCGCCAGCATCGTATTGATGACGGAAATCTGCGTCAAAACCCGGTATTGCAGGTCTTCGTCCTCGAACGGAATGCGTTGATAGAATCCCATCATCCCCGGGATATTGTTCTCAAAATAATCCGGATCGCTATCCTCGGAGGCTACCCGGATCGTGATTTTGTTTTTGTTAAACCAGCCTTTCGGTTGAATGACCCATTCAGGCGATGATCCTCCCACCTTGAACCCGCCGCTAAAAGTCTCATGAATAAGTGCATCGATATCCCTGGTATCGTTTCGCGATGCAAAGATCGTGAAGTATGGCATGCATTTTCCTCCTAGATATAAAGTAGATATAATTTCATCTCATCAATCATTTACGCGCTAAAATAAAAAAGCGATGCTCCCGGCTTGCTACATATCCATCTTGATTCAAACTTTTCTGCAGCTTGCAGAGCTGTCCGTAACAACGGTCCACCGAAAATCCGGGGAACTCCCATTCGATGATTTTGGCAAAGTACACCAATGCACCGATATCCAAAAACCGAACCTCAGGAAAGGCCTCCCGTTGTTCCAACACCGTAAAACCGGCTTGTTTCAACTCTCGAACACTATGATCCAAATCGAATTCCGCATCGGTGATCATCACATCCCCGCCCAGCAACAACCGGGACAACTCGCGATTGTTCATTCCGCCTACTTGCTGGGTTATAAATATTCCACCCGGCTTCAAAATCCGATAGACTTCCTCTACGTTGAACGCCTCATGCCGATTAATTACGAGGTCAAACATACCGCTCTCCAACGGCAAATCCGCATCATCCTCCACCAGTCTAACCTCTATGCCATATGAGGGCAGATGGGCACGACACAGCTCATAGTTGGGAAGATAGGCCTCAGTCGCATAGGTCCTGCCAGCCGGAGGCGACAGGGATAACAGAAACTCACCGCCACCTGTGCCCATATCGAGCATGACGGTTTGTTCACTCATGTATTTAGATACAACTTCTTTATAGTCCCAAGACAAGGACTCCTCCGCCATACGGCCGCTTAAATGGGAAAAGTCCCAACCCTGGAAGCCCTTCGCCTCTTCTAATTTCCAATACGCTTTTAAGTTCTTTTCATTCATAGATCTGTACCCCTCTCCCTTTTTTGTTCGCAAAAAGATAGAGCAGGTGCAGCCGCCTGATAACGCCAATCTTCAGCCCGGTACATTCGGTTATCAGCAAAATTGCAGCTGCACCGGGCAGTTACCGTATTGAATCACCTGTAACTTTAAAATCATCATGATCTCATCCCCCCATGCTTTCGAAAAGTTCTTTGATTTTCAGCTTTAACTCCTCATTGTGTATGTAATAATGACCGTTCGTGCTGCTTGGAGTAAATGACAGCTTCGCTTCCTCATGCTCGTATAAAGTGACCGCATACAAGTAACCCACTCGGTCCTCCTGATTAGGATCAGGGATAAATTCAAAGTGACGTACTTCGCTTACCCAATCTCTGATCACTGCCTGATCTTTGATTCTCACCAGCTCTCCGGTTGAACCGTCACGGATTTCGATATAGTCAACGTTGTCGATATCGCCAGGATATAATTCATGCAGTTCTTGGGTCGTCAGCTCCGGCTCCGGTTCGCGTTTGCCGCATCCGCTTAGCATCATAAGCAGCGAGAGCAGCAGAACTGCCGCAACTACCAGCATCGGTATTCCTATATTCCGTGATGATTTCCGGTTCATTTTTCTCGCCCTCCCGCTCTTCTTGCTCTCCCTATTCCAACAACTCTCGCAACATTTTGTCGCGATGGTTCATAAATTCCTTCATGATTACGAAATGATCGGTCTCCTCCAAATTTACCGTGCGGACCCCCTCGGGCGACAGTTGGTAAATCACGCTGTCCGGGTAAGCCATCAAAATGGGGGAGTGCGTCGATATGATGAATTGGGAATGTTGACCCACCAGTTCATGAATGCGCGCCAGCATCGCCATTTGCCGGAACGGAGATAGCGCCGCCTCCGGTTCGTCCAGAATATACAACCCTTTTCCGCCGAAACGGTTCATGAAAGTGGCAAAAAAAGATTCCCCGTGCGACATCATATGCAAGGATTTCCCGCCGTAGGAGTTGATGATCGGTGGCCCGAAGCTGGGCTGCCGATCCAATTCGTCAATTTCAGTCGCCAGATTATAGTAGCTTTCCGCCCGAAAGAAGAATCCGTCCCTGGGCTTCTGGAGCCCCCGGATCGGCCGGAGATAACGGTAAAGCTCCGAATGCGTAGCCGCCGTGGAAAAGGTGAAGTTCAGCGTACCTCCCTCCGGATTAAACCCGAGGGCCACGGCGACCGCTTCCAGCAGCGTCGACTTGCCCATCCCGTTTTCACCGACAATATACGTTACCTTCGGATGGAAATCGAGCCGATCCATCGAAGCGACGGCAGGCAGCTCAAACGGATACCTTGCAAAAGAGGGAACCTCTTCCCGCTGCAAAACCATGCTTCGCAAATACGCCTGTTTTTCGAACAAGTCCATTGCGCTTACCCTCCGTTCCCAGGTTCCGCTTCGGCTTCACGGTCTTCGATTTGACCATTATGCAGCTGGTTATAAAAGCCTCCTTGCCGCAGCAGCGATTCATGGGTCCCTTGCTCGATCAGACGGCCTTCCTTGAGCACCAGAATCTTATCGGCCTGGCGGACCGTGCCCAGCCGATGGGCAATGACGAAGCTGGTCCGGCCTTGCATCAGGCGCTGCAGCCCGTCCTGGATTTTAATCTCCGTTACGGTATCGATGCTGCTCGTCGCTTCATCCAGAACAAGAATAGAAGGATCGGCCAAAATCGCCCGCGCAATCGCCAACAGTTGCTTCTGGCCCTGGCTGATTCCTTCTCCGCCCACGCCAAGCATTTTATCGTAACCGCCCTCCAAGCGGACGATAAAGGAGTGAGCATTCGCCAACTTGGCCGCCTCCTCCACTTCGGCATCACTCGCGGACAGTCTGCCGAAGCGGATATTTTCCCGGATCGTCCCTTGGAACAGGAATGAATCCTGCAGTACAAACGCCATATGGCTGCGCAGACTATCCCGGGTAATCCCGGTAATATCGCGGCCATCCAGCGTAATCGTCCCTTTGTCCGGATCATAGAACCTAGACAGAAGCTGGATGAGCGTTGTTTTCCCCGCCCCGGTCGGCCCGACAAGGGCAATCATGTCCCCGGGCTCGGCCGTGAAGCTGATCCCCTCCAGCGTGTCCGCTTCCCCTTCATCTTCTTTTCCATATGAAAAGGTAACTCCCTTGAAGGATACGGCTCCCTTAACCTCTTTCAAAGTCGCCGCCTCCCGCTCATCCCGGGATTCCTCTTCCTCGTCCAGCACTTCAAACACGCGTTCCGCCCCGGCCATTGCCGAGAGCAGCGTGTTCCACTGGTTCGCGAGATCATTGAGCGGCCGCGTAAATTGTCTGGCGTACTCGACGAATACGATAATAACCCCGACCGTCACCGTTCCCCGGATGGCCAGAATGCCGCCAACCCCGGCGACGAGAGCAAAGCTGAGGTTGTTGAGCGCATTCATCAGCTTCGGGATGAAGCCCGAGATCGTTTGCGCCCAGAAACCGGACTGGCGGATCGCCTTGTTTCGCTCCCGGAATTCCCGGATCACTCGCTCCTCCTGAGAAAATGCCTTGATAATCCGCTGCCCGGACAGCGTCTCTTCGATATAGCCGTTCAAGTTGCCAAGATCGCGCTGCCGCTGTTTGTACAACGGCCCCGTCCGCCGGGTAATCCAGCGCATGCCAATCGCCATCAAAGGCACGATAAGAAAAGTCAGCAGAGTTAACAGCGGGCTAAGCAGCAGCATCACGGTTACCGTTCCCACCAGCGTCAGGACACTGGAAAAGATCTGGATCGCCGAGCTGTTCAGCGTCGAGCTGACATTCTCGATGTCATTGGTAACCCTGCTCATGATTTCGCCCTGCTGCCTTTTGCCGTAATAAGGAATCGGCAGGCGATGAAGCTTGGCAAACAGTTCGCTTCGCATGCGGTACACCGTCTCTTGAGCGACTTCGATCATCCATATATTTTGCAGCCAGCCGATCAGCGAGGAGCCCGCATAAACAAGCCCGAGCCCGGTCAAAAATAGCGCCCAAGGCCGTCCGCCACTTCCTTCGAGATAATTGTCGACGGCTACGCCCAGCAGATAAGGACCCAGCAGCGATAGTCCCGAGCTGAACACAACCATCAGCAGCACCAGCATAAGCTTGCCTTTTCGCCGCGCTAGATAATGCCAGAGCCGGCCCAGCGTGCCGGACCAGTTCTTGGCTTTCGCCTTTGGCTTCCGTCCCGCGCTTCCTCCCTGCTTGATCAACGACTCGGGAAACTCATGCCGGAACGGCTCAACGAATGCCTTGAACATGTTTATCCCCCTCCTCTTGCTGCGACTCCACAATCCGCCGGTATAACGGGGACTCCGCCAGGAGTCTCTCATGCTTGCCGCTGCCGATAAGGCGTCCGTCGTCGAGCAGCAGAATCAGGTCCGCGGAAGCGGCCCCCCGGACCTTCTGAGTAATCAAGAACGTCGTGCAGGACAGAGTGTCCAGCTCTTTAAGCAGCGCGGCCTCGGTCCGCGTATCCAGCGCGCTCGTGCTGTCATCCAAGATCAGGATCGACGGCCTCCGGACAAGAGCCCGGGCGATCGAGAGCCGCTGCTTCTGGCCTCCCGACAGATTGACGCCGCGCTGACCCAGCATCGTCTCGTAGCCGTGCGGCAGCGACTCGATCGTATCGTGAATCTGCGCTTGCCGCGCCGCTTCCTGAATTTCCGCCAGCGTTGCATCCTCCCGTCCCCAGGCGATATTTTCCCGTACCGTACCGGAGAACAGAATTACTTCCTGCGGCACATAGCCGATCGATTCCAACAGCAGGGTGCTGTCCATCTCACGGATATTCCTGCCGTCAATATTCACGGCTCCCTCCGTCGGCTCCTGTAAACGGAGAATCAGCTGAACGAGCGAAGATTTCCCGGACCCGGTCGACCCCAAAATCGCCACCCGTTGCCCCGGCTGAACCCTAAAGTTAATGTTCTCCAGAACGGCCAGATCGCTGCCCGGATATCGGAAGCCGACATTGCTAAATTCGACCTTGCCCGATATCGTTTCCTCATTGCCCTTAGAAGGTCCGCCTAGATGCGTATCCGTATTGCGATCCTCTGTGGACAGCACTTCACTAACCCGCTGACCCGAAGCCGCAGCCCGAGAGTAGGAAGTCATGATCCAGGACAACGCCGATAAGGCGTGGATGATCCGCAAAGAATAGTTGGCTACCGCCACTACCGCACCAACCGTTGCACCGCCGGAGGCGATGTCGATCCGTCCGAACCACAGGATAGCTAAAATGCCCGCATTCATAATGAACAACGCAAACGGCATGGTTGTTTCCGCTAATCGAAGCGCCGACACCGTCCCGTCCATCAATTCCTTGCTCTGCCGCTCAAAACGGGCATTCTCATGGTCCCGGCGCACAAACACCCGGATCAGCCTCATGCCGACCAGATTCTCTTGAACGACTCCGTTCACGCTGTCCAGCCGTTGTTGAACCTTTCTGAACCAGACCGAAGTCCGCTTGATCATCCAGAACACAAAAGCCAACAAAAGCGGAACCAACACCGTCAGCATCAGTCCCAGCTTCACGTTCACGATCATCGCCATAATCATACTGCCGAGCAGGACCAGCGGCACACGCGTCGCAAACCGCAGACTCATAAACACCATATCCTGAAGCTGGGTCACATCCCCCGTCAATCGCGTAATCAGCGACGAGGACGCAAACCTGCTGAACACGGGATACGAGAATTTCTCCACTTTTTCATACAGCTTGTCCCGCAGGTCGTAGCCAAACCCCTGACTTGCATGGGAAGCAAAAAACGAACTGGAAATTCCGGCCGCAAACGCGACCGCCGCGCTGACCAGGAGTACGCCTCCCCACAGCCAGACTACCGGGAGCTGATGCTTGCTGATGCCGTCGTCGATGATTTTGGAAATGAGTAGCGGCTGAGTCAGTTCCACCGCGAGCTCGATCAGCATCATACAGAACGCCGATATGGCGGCGACCCGGTATTTTTTTAGAAATGAAAAAATAAAAGCCATGAGTATCCCTCCTGTTGCGCAAGAACGGTCCCCTTCGCCCCAAATCCGCGATCCGAGCCGCTTGTTCATCAATGGCAAAGCCATGACTGCCCTGTAAACGTTTGGTAAACCACATTATTTTATTATAGAACAGATAGACTGCGATTTGTATGCCTTTACATAAAGGAGATGACTTTCGAATTTAAACTTGAGCCGCGTCAAGGTAATAGGAAGAATCGAGCTCTATACTTTAACCAGAAACATAAACCATCCCTTAAACGAGGAGGAACTAAAAATGAAGAAGCTCGTATTTGGCCTTGAACCGTTGTCCTGTCCTTCATGTATTAAGAAGATTGAGACCGCGTTGAATCATACATCCGGTGTGGAGGATGCCAAGGTCTTGTTCCATTCCGGCAAAGTGCGAATTCAATTTGATGAAGCAGTCGTTCAGCCTGAAGCACTGAGACAAATCATTACCCGGCTTGGCTATCCTGTGATTTCGGAAAAATCATCCTGAAGTGAGGTGGCGACATGAATGCCAGACAGACATCATTCCTTACCCTGATTTCCGGGTTATTGCTCTTAAGTGCCGCATTACTGCATGGGGCCGGCTGGCCTAAAGGGCAGCAAATCTCGCTTCTGATTGCGACGGCTGTCGCCGGAGCTCCTATTGCATTCAAGGCATACAGGGCGATTCTCGGAAAAGCGTTCAGTATTGAACTGCTCGTCACGATGGCCGTAATCGGAGCGCTGTACCTCGGCGAATATGTGGAGTCGGCGGCAGTCACCTTTTTATTCCTGTTTGGAGCCTTTCTGGAATCCCGGACACTAGAAAAGACTCGCTCCTCCCTGAAAGCCTTGATCGACATGTCCCCGCTCGAAGCCATCGTTCTTCGCAACGAGGTAGAGACCCGGGTGCCCGTTGGGGAATTGGCCGAAGGGGATCACGTCGTGATCCGCTCCGGGGAGCGTGTTGCAGTAGACGGAACCGTAATGAAGGGCCGTGCTGCCGTGAATGAATCTCCTCTAACCGGTGAAGCCGTCCCAGTCAATAAGACGATAGGCGATTCTGTTTTTAGCGGTACAATGATAGATAATGGATACGTTGAGGTTCTGGCGAAAAAAGTCGGGGAAGACACGGTCTTTGCCCGGATGATCGAATTGGTCGAGGAAGCCCAGGAGTCGAAATCGAAAACCCAGAAATTCCTGGACCGCTTTGCCCGAATTTACACCCCTTCCGCCGTGTTGTTATCCATTCTCGTATTTCTGGTGACCGGAAAGCTGGACATGGCGATCACCTTTCTGGTCATTGCCTGTCCGGGCGCCCTGGTTATCGGAGCACCGGTATCCATCGTGTCGGGAATAGGAAACGGGGCAAGGCATGGAGTATTAATCAAGGGCGGGGAAGTTATGGAGAACCTTTCCCGTGTGGATACCGTCGTCTTTGACAAGACGGGGACGCTTACGCGCGGCCGGCCTACCTTGAGGGAAATCTCTTCATTCAACATGGATAGCAATGAATTGTTACGCCTGGCCGCTGAGGCGGAGACGGTCTCGGAGCATCATCTGGGGCTTACCATCGTCAAAGAGGCGGCGCGAAGAAATCTGCCGCTTTCCGGCAAACCGGATCAGGCAGAAGTAATTAAAGGCAGCGGAATCCGGGTAGTTACCGGCGGAATATCGGTTGCTGTCGGAAACCGCAACCTGATGGAATCGGAAGGGATTGCCGTGAGCACCTCAGCGGAGGAGGATGCATCCCGCCTCGAAAAACTCGGAAACACCGTAGTGTTCGTGGCGGTTGACGGAAAACTGGAAGGTCTGCTCGCGATTGCCGATGAAATCCGGCCGGAAGCCGGGCAAGCGATACGAAAGCTGCGTGAAGCCGGCGTGAACAGGTTCATTATGCTTACTGGCGATAATCGCCATACGGCTGAGCTGGTCGGCCGCAAGCTGGGGATGGATGAAGTGCATGCCGGGATGCTGCCGGATGGAAAAGCCGACTTTATCAGCAAGCTAAAGGAACAAGGATACCGGGTTGCCATGGCCGGAGACGGAATCAATGATGCTCCTGCGATCGCGACGGCCGACATCGGTTTGGCCATGGGCGAAGGCGGGACCGACATCGCCATGGAAACGGCGGATGTCGTGCTGATGGCAGATCGCCTGGATCAATTTGCCCACGCCTACTCGCTTGCCAAGACCACGGTACGGAACATGAAACAAAACACTTTTTTCGCGGTCGGAACCGTTGCTCTCCTATTATTCGGTGTGCTGACCGGGCAAGTATTCCTTGCTTCCGGTATGTTCATTCATGAATTAAGCGTCCTACTCGTCATCCTGAATGCCGTCCGGCTTGGACGATTTAATAGTAAATCATTAAATAAGATTGGACTGATGAAGAGGATACAGGCAAGGGAGTAAAATGATTCCGAAGAAGCGGAGCGGTCGCCTTTGGTTCCGGATTTCTCCCGATTAAGATTCAATAGTATTATGAAATCTGAAACCAACAGCGATCGTAGGAACATTTTACGTACTTGCCCCACATCCATATCAACAGTTCATCTCTTTTAAGAAAGGCGTTGATGAAGACCATGTCAGAGGAAAAAAGCAGCTGCAATCATAAAGAGCATGACAAGAACAGCTATTGCGTTTCGATCGTTCCTATCTTCAATCATTTGGAGGCTGCCGAATTGAAGGAAATCGCCTCGACCGCCCGATCGGTATCCCATCCCCGCGGCCAAATGATCTACCGCCCCGGGGAGCCTTCCGAAGGCATTTATATCGTGCATAAAGGAAGTATGAGGATCTTTCGCGAATCAAGCGGAGGAAAGGAACAGCTCGTTCGAATACTTGGACCCGGGGAATTCAGCGGAGAATTGGCGCTGTTTAACGAATCGGTGCATGACGCCTACGCCGAAGCCCTGGAGCCATTGGAAATATGCATGATAAGTCGGGAAAGCTTACAGGCCTTTTTGCTGAAATACCCGCAGATTGCACTAAAGATGCTGGCCGAGTTCTCCTCGCGTCTGGCAACCAGCGAAGAACAGGCGGCACGAATCGCCATGGAAACCGTAGAAACCCGGATTGCCATGTATCTCGCCGGCCAGGTGGAAGCGTGGAAGAACGCCCGCATCAAGCTGCCGATGCGCCGTAAGGATCTCGCCTCCCACCTCGGTACCACGCCGGAAACGATCAGCCGCAAGCTGGCTGACTTTGAAGCTGCCGGCTGGATTCGTCAGACCGGGCAACGCGACATTGAAGTCATTGATTTGGAGGCGCTATTGCTTGTTTAATGACCCGGCGCGGGCCCCGGGGGTATCGACGGGTTCTGCTTACCACTTATGCAAAAAAACCGCCGGAGCCATGCTCCAGCGGTTGAATTTCAATTCAGGCTCAATTCGCCGTCATTTCACCGAGATTATCCTCTGGCTAAGGATTGCTGGCTGATTGCCCGGTTCCTTCCTATTCCCCGGCAACGAACCGATACACGTTCTCCGCCTTTTCTTCCGTCAGCTCACCGCTATTGTCGAACACGTACACAGAAGATTCGGGGATATCCCAGTTGATTTCCGGTACGAACTGGACGCGGTGCTTGAAGTCATCCCAATGCTCCAATTTCCAGGTGTCACGCTCGGTTTGTCTGTCGATGATGCGCTCTTTTTGCGTCTCCATATCCTTCAGGGCGACCACCACTACCTTGACGTCGACATCCTGTTTGGATTTTCCGGCCGCTGCCAGCACTTCTTCGATCCATGCCTTGTTTTTTAATTCCGCTGTAAAGGGCGAAATCATAAACACGTTTTGGCCGGCCGCCAGGTTCTCGATGCAAATATCCTTCGTGGTGTCGTATTCCAGATCCCGCAGATGCTTCTTATAAAAATCGGAGTCGCGGTCGTTGACATCCAGGCCGTTCATTTCCAGAATCTTCTCCACAAAGCGTCCGCCGACCGTATCCCGGTCCAGAAAGGCAGCTTGCATGCGTTCCGCCAATTTACGGGCCACCGTGGTTTTGCCGGTCCCGGCCACTCCTACAAAGAACACTAATTTTTGCATATCTCTCGTGAATCCCCCTTTAATTTAACTTTCAGCTTTCTTCATTGTACTACCCGCATCGCTTCATTCCAACCGTCTGTACAATAATCCGTGCCACAGCCAGGTCTTGTTGCCGTTTCAGGAAACGGCGTAATAAAAAGGCAGGCTATTCAGGACGCATAATCCCGAACAGCCCGCCTAGCCTAGCGTCATGGTCAGCTTATTTATTTGGCCAAATCCGCGGAAGCGATCCGCCGGCGAGTTTCCTCGGCCAGTTCCTTGATGTTCTCTTCCAGTCTCCCTTTCAACTCTTCCGCGATATCGAATCCGCCTTGCTCTGTCCGGGCTACCTGAGAATCGACCGTATATACCCCGCCTAGAATATGGCGCGCGCCAAGCGCTGCCAACACCGGCTTCAATGAATAGTCAATCGACAGTAGATGCGCAAGACTTCCTCCGATAAATAACGGCAGGATGATTTTTCCGGCCAATCCTTTTTGCGGGATCAGATCCAAAAAGGTTTTGAGCACGCCCGTGTAGGAAGCCTTGTATACCGGGCTGGCTACAATTACAGCGTCTGCTTCGGCAACCAGTGCATTGGCTTTGACGATGTCTTCACTCTCAAATTTCGTATGTATCAGATCCTCGGGAGGTAGCTCGCCTACATTCACATGCTGCACTTCAAAACCTTCCTTGGCGAGCAAATCCTCCGCCAGGGAAACTATCGCGGTCAGCCGGGATCCCGGCGTCGGCGTTCCGTTGATGATCGTAACTTTTGCCATGCGGGTAACACTCCCTTATCTCAAATTGAATTCCGATTAAATCAGTATACTTTAAAATGATGCTATCAATATTTTTACAAAAAGTCAATCGAGGCATAACGGGAAGCAGACTGCTTCGCGACCGCTTGCGGTCACCTTTCTCTGGGCGAACGCATAGAATGATTCATAACGATAGCCAGTGGACATTGTCCAGGGAGGAGCTTGAAAAATCATATGATTCCCGTATACCCTTATGTCGGTAAGGAAACGGTATGCCGCGAGCAGCCCATCGCCTTTCCGCCGCAGCATCAGCCGGTACAGCCCGGTCTTGAGAGCCTCATGAACCCCAGACCGATTTCCGAAAATCCGGAGTACCGCGGCAGCGGCAAACTAAAAGGCAAGGTGGCGATTATTACCGGAGGTGACAGCGGCATCGGCCGGGCGGCGGCGATTGCTTTTGCCAAGGAGGGCGCTGACCTCGTCATTCCGTATTTGTGGGAAACCACGGACGCGATGGACACCAAACGGCGGATCGAGGAACTGGGGCAGCGCTGCCTGCCGATCAAAATAGATCTCCGCCACAAATGCAACTGCGAGTTTGTCGTTCAGGAAACCATCCGCTGCTTCGGGCAGCTTGATGTCCTCGTAAACAACCATGGCGTCCAGTATCCGCAAAAAAGCATCGCCGATATTTCAGAAGCCCAGTTATATCAAACTTTCCAAACGAACATCTTTCCTTTTTTCTATATGGTCCAGGCGGCGCTTCCTCATCTGAAATGCGGCAGCTCGATCATTAACACCGCCTCCATCACCGCATACCAAGGCCACAAAACGCTGATCGACTACTCGTCGACCAAAGGAGCGATCGTCTCCTTCACGCGTTCGCTTGCGCTCTCGCTGATCGACTGCGGCATCCGCGTCAATGCCGTCGCTCCGGGCTCCATCTGGACTCCGCTGATCCCGTCCAGCTTCTCTGCGGAGGAAGTGGCCGTTTTCGGCACGGACGCCCCGATCAAACGCGCAGGCCAGCCGTTCGAGCTTGCTCCCGCCTACGTCTATCTCGCAAGCAGCGACTCTTCCTTCGCCACCGGCGAAGTGGTGCACGTAAACGGCGGTGCTATGGTCACGACGTAGTCGGGGCAGGTAGGTTTGAGGGGGCGGGTTATGGATAGCCTAGATGCTGGCCCGAGGGGCAACGAGATCCCCTCATTGGAATAAATCCAACCATTTAATACCATGGGTTAAAAATGAGCCTCCTCATTGGATAATATCCAATCATTTCCCGCCAAATGGACTCCTTTCGCTCAAAAACCGTCTCTTCCGGCCGGGCCCCCGAATATTGGACACTTTAGGATCAAACCCTGGTTACACGCAGTTATACGGCAATTTTAAATGCAGTTACTTCGTTTTTCTCTAACTTTTCTATAAATTGAGCAGGGGAGTAGCCGTATAAACTCATGTGAATTCGGCGGTTATTATAGAAGTCCATGAATTGGTCAAGAACATCGAATGCTTCTTCAAAACTCATAAAGATATGGCATCTGAAACACTCTCGTTCCAAGATGCTGTGAAACGATTCAATATACGCATTTTTGTTTGGCGTTCGATTCGGTGTTCTTTCATGGATCAGCATTTCGTTGTTTTCAAAAAACGCTCTGAACTTGTGGCTCTTGAATTGCGGACCATTGTCGGTACGCACTACGAGTGGCGTTCCTTGCGTGTACACACTTCTTTTTAAAAGAGCCTTGTGCAGAGTAGTAAGCAAGTCTTCTGTCTTGGATTCCTTGCCACGGTACTGTCCAACTACGCTACGATCGTATACATCTATAATGCTTGCAGTGTAAAAATACCGCTCCAGGCCAGCGATGAAACCATACTTAATGTCCATTTGCCACAATTGGTTTGGACCTGTTACTTCCATGTTGTTCGCTAGTCTGCGCGGATAGGAGTGTTTGGGTTTTACAGGCTTGCCTAGGATACCAAGTTCTTTGCAGAGCCTGTACACCTTCTTTTTGTTAATCTTAAGGTTATGTTGCCGGCG
>NZ_BOSL01000011.1 GCF_018403325.1 Paenibacillus vini
CGGCTACTCCCCTGCTCAATTTATAGAAAAGTTAGAGAAAAACGAAGTAACTGCATTTAAAATTGCCGTATAACTGCGTGTAACCAGGGTTTGATCCTAAAGTGTCCAATATTCGGGGGCCCGGCCGTTTCGTTGGAAAAAATCCAATGAGGGTGCAGTGACACAATAAGCTATATCGCCTAAACCGCCTAAACCGCCTAAACCGCTAATTTCATCTAAATCTCATTAATGCCAAACCCACCAAACCTACCTTAATCATCTAACTCATCTAATTCGCAATAAACGCCTAATTGGCTTAAACGCCTAAATCTCACTAAACACATTAGATTTCCCACTTAAGCCTTAATAGTTCCGGCGTGGCGTTTGTTTTCACGTCTTGAATGGCAGTATAATCAAAGATGGTATGTTCATCTTATTTCATGATCAGGAGGGAACGAAACATGGATCGTTTTCAATTTCATAATCCGACTAAGCTGATTTTTGGCAAAGATCAATTGCAGGCATTAAAACAAGAGGTTCCCCGCTATGGAAGCAAGGTATTGTTGGTCTATGGAGGCGGCAGCATTAAGCGCAGCGGGCTGTACGACAAAGTGACAGCAATCCTGAAAGAAATCGGAGCGGAAGTAACCGAGCTGTCCGGTGTGGAACCGAATCCGCGATTGTCTACCGTGCATCGTGGCGTGGAGCTGTGCAAAACAAAGGGCATCGAGCTGGTACTTGCCGTCGGGGGCGGAAGCGTGCTTGACTGTTCGAAGGCTATTGCTGTCGGGGCCAAGTATGACGGCGATATGTGGGATTTCGCTGAACGGAAAGCTGCGCCGAAAGACGCGCTTCCATTGGGTACGGTGCTGACCATGGCGGCAACCGGTTCGGAAATGAACGGTAACTCGGTTATTTCTAACGAAGTGACAAAGGAAAAGCTGGGCTGGGGCAGTAAATTCGCTTACCCTGCGTTTTCGATCCTTGAGCCGGAAAATACGGTTTCCTTGCCGAAAGATCAAACAGTGTACGGTATGGTCGATATCATGTCGCATGTGTTTGAGCATTATTTTCATAAGGACACCAACACTCTTGTCCAGGACGGGTTCTGTGAAGCCGTACTTCGTACGGTGATTGAAACGGCACCTAAACTGATTGAAGACTTGGAAAACACGGAATATCGCGAAACGATTCTCTATTGCGGAACGATGGCCTTGAACGGCGTTCTGAATATGGGACTGTCGGGAGACTGGGCAACCCACAATATCGAGCATGCGGTGTCGGCGGTATACGATATTCCGCATGGCGGCGGGCTCGCCATCCTGTTCCCGAACTGGATGAAGCATGTCATGCATCATGACATAGCCCGGTTCAAACGCTTGGCTATCAACGTGTTTAACGTGAATCCGGAAGGCAAGAGCGATCAGGCTATTGCCGAGGAGGGGATTGGAGCCCTTCGCGCGTTCTGGAATTCCATTGGTGCGCCGAGCCGTTTGGCTGATTATGAGATCGACGCCAGCAACTTGGAGATCATGGCCGACAAGGCGGTTCGTTTCGGATCCTTCGGCAATTTCGCACTGCTTAATAAGCAGGACGTAATGGAAATTTACCAAAGCTCGTTATAAGAGGTTGTTCCATCGAACCTTTTTGTATAAGCTTTATTCGTCATAAAACCTCTCTTTTGGTGAAAAGAGAGGTTTTTTTCTGTCCAAAGCAGGGAAATTATTGAAACAATGCAGAAGTAGTAACGTAACAATTATAAAGAGTTAAGGTTTGAGCAGAAAGGGGGGGACGGTTTGGAGATTTTGTTTTGGAGCTGTTTTGCAGGCGGCGCACTCTTTGCGTTAATCAGCGCCATATTAGGAGATGTTGTCGGAAGCTGGTTGGACGGGGTGTTTGACGCATTCTCGGTGGACTTCCTGAAGCCGGTCGTGACGGCATCCGCGATTACCACATTTGGAGGTGCGGGTATTTTGCTAACCCGCTATACCAGACTCGGTAATTTCGGTGTTGTTACTCTGGCGGTTTTGATCGCGCTTAGTTTTTCAGTGCTGATCTATTTTGCTTATGTGAAGCCGATGGAGAACAGCGAGAATTCAATCGGGTATTCCAGTACCGAACTTCCCGGTAAGCTCGGTGAAGTGACCGTACCGATTCCCTCAAAAGGTTTTGGGGAGGTTATGGTCAAATTCGTTGCTGGCAATACGTTACACACGGCCGCCAGTTGGGATCGGCGGAATATTCCCGCCGGAGCGCTGGTTGTGATCGTGGATTCCAAGGATGGCGTCGTTCATGTATCCGAGCTGTACGAAACCGAACAAAAAAAGGAGCTGGTGTAATTGTTTGAAGCAGTACCTGATTTCTTGCTTATCCCTATTGTTGTCATTGCCGTCATTATTGTGCTGGGTCTGGCGTTTTGGACGCGCTATAAAACCGTAAGTCCGGACGAAGCAATGATCGTAACGGGGTCCTTCCTGGGAAGCCGTAACATTTCCGATGATGAGTCAGGCCGGAAGATTAAGATCGTCCGTGGGGGCGGCGCCTTTATTTGGCCGATATTCCAGAAGGCCGAATTCATGTCCTTGCTGTCCCACAAACTGGACGTCATGACGCCAGAGGTATATACCGAGCAGGGTGTTCCGGTTTCTGCGGATGGCGTTGCGATCATAAAAGTAGGTAGCTCGGTGGAAGACGTGGCGACTGCGGCCGAACAATTCATGGGCAAGCCGATAGAATCTCTGAAAGGCGAAGCACAGGAAGTGTTGGAAGGCCACCTGCGTTCCATTCTCGGTTCGATGACGGTAGAGGAAGTGTACCGGAACCGTGACAAGTTTGCCCAAGAGGTTCAGGGCGTTGCGGCACGGGATCTTAAGAAGATGGGGCTGCAAATCGTCTCCTTCACGATTAAGGATGTGCGCGACAAGCATGGCTATCTGGAAGCGCTCGGGAAACCGCGAATTGCGGCGGTCAAGCGGGACGCTGAAATTGCCGAAGCGGAAGCTCTGAGGGATTCGCGGATTCAGAAAGCGCTGGCCGAGGAATCTGGACAGAAGGCGGAACTTTTGCGGGATACGAATATCGCGGAAGCCTCCAAGGAGAAGGAACTGAAGGTAGCCTCCTTTAAGAAGGAACAGGACACCGCCAAAGCGGAAGCCGATCAGGCTTACCATATTCAGGAGGCGCGGGCTAAGCAAACGATGGTCGAGGAACAGATGAAGGTCGAACTGGTCCGCAAAGAGCGCGAAATCGATTTGCAGGATAAAGAAATTATGGTTCGGCAGAAGCAATACGATGCGGAAGTGAAGAAGAAAGCCGATGCCGACCGGTATGCGGTGGAGCAGGCGGCTGAAGCGGATAAAGCGCGGAAAATGCGGGAAGCCGACGCCGTGCAATACTCTATCGAAACTCAGGCCAAAGCTTCCGCCGAACAAAAACGGCTCGAGGGTCTCGCGATTGCGGATGCCGAGCGGGCCAAAGGTACGGCGGATGCGGAAATCATCCGGCTTCGGGGTCTTGCGGAGGCGGAAGCGAAGGAAAAGTTGGCCGAAGCCTTCCAGAAATTCGGCGAGGCGGCTATCCTCGATATCGTCGTGAAAATGCTGCCTGAACTGGCCGGCAAAATCGCGACTCCGATCTCATCGATCGACAAGTTGACGGTAGTCGATACCGGAAAAGGAGAAGGGGCCGCCCGGGTCAGCAATTATGTGACAGAGCTGATGGCGACCGCTCCGGAAATGCTCAAGAACGTTTCGGGCATCGAACTGGATCAGCTTATCAAGGGTTTAACGAAAGGTAAAATTTCGCCCCCTGCAGCGGAGCCCGCTCCGGCAGCCAAAGCTTCCGTGCTGCTTGAAAGCGCCGCTTCGCAAGAAACCCCGTAAAGCTCGGCACTTTGTAAGAGAATAAATAATATACAAATGAAGCATCCCTTCGATCCGGAGGGATGCTTTTCTATAATCCTGGGGATGCTTTTGTATTATTTGAAGTAATGTCTGGCAAGGAGAAGGGACGTGGATTATAATAGGCATAAGCGTTCCGGAGAACAGAATAATGCAGTTAAAATGAGGTGCAATTGTGAACAGCCTTCAAGTGGCCAAAGTGTTGAATAACAACGTCATCATTGCCCATCATCCCGAGCACGGCGAAGTTGTCGTGATCGGTAAAGGCATTGGTTTTAACCGGAAAACAGGCGATTCCATTCCTCTCGAATCGGTAGAAAAGATGTTCATTCTGACCAACCAGCACGAACAGGAGCAGTACAAACAGCTCGTTCCGCAGGTAGATGAGCAATTGATCGAGATCATCGGCGAGATCATTATGTATATTTCACGCAAGACACAAACTGAACTGAATGAACATATACATATCGCGCTCACGGATCACCTCGCTTTTGCCATCAAGAGAGCTGAACAGGATATCGCTTTCCACAATCCGTTTTTGTATGAAACCAAGGAGATCTATCCTGTCGAATATGAATTGGCGGAGTATGCAATCAAGCTGATTCATAGAAAATTGGGGGTTGACCTGGGGGAAGATGAAATCGGATTCGTAGCCCTTCATATCAACAGTGCGATGACGAATCGGCATATCAGCGAAGTACGTGGGCATGCCCAACTGATTGCGGACCTTGTCGCCGCCATTGAGGAAGAGCTCAAGTTTACGATTTTGCGAAACTCGCTGGACTATTCCCGCCTTCTTACGCATTTGCGGTTTGCGATTGAACGCATCCGTCGAGGTGAGCAGGTCGGCGAAGTGGAGAAACTGGATACCCTGTTAAAGCAGGAATATCCCTTGCTGTATTCCCTTGCTGGGAAGCTAACGATGATCATGGAAAAGCGCTTGAACAAGCCCGTTTACCCGGCCGAGGTCAGTTATTTGACGATGCATTTGCACCGGGTAGCTCCTCCTCATATCCAATGACATAACTTGCGCTTGCTTGGCAGGTTTGTTATAATCTTTGCGATAAACAACAATATATATCACAATGTGTGACTGATTCGATCAGGCATGAGTTGATAAAAGCTTTTTGATTGTATCGCTGGTTTGCGGGGTATTATAACCGTAAATAAGGCGTACAGTTGGAAACTTTATTGGCTTATGCTTTTTTTGTTGTTTAGTACATCAAAGATTGCACGTAGGAGGATGTTTATGTTCAAGAGGTTATTCGGCGTCTTGCAAAGAGTCGGTAAAGCGCTAATGCTACCTGTAGCACTGCTGCCTGCTGCCGGTCTGCTTCTTGGGATCGGGAATATGCTGGTCAGCCCCGAGTTCCTTGATCTCGTACCCGTTCTGGATAATCATACTGTACACGCCATTGCCACTGTAATGATGAATGCAGGGCAAATCGTCTTTACGAACCTGGCTCTGTTATTCGCAGTCGGCGTAGCTGTCGGCTTGGCCGGAGGCGAGGGCGTGGCAGGACTCGCTGCGATTATCGGCTATCTCGTCATGAACGTGACGATGGGCTCGGTGATCGGCGTCGTACCGTCCATGATAGGTACCGACCCTGCGTATGCCAATGTACTGGGGATTCCGACGCTGGCTACCGGTGTTTTCGGCGGGATTATCGTCGGGATATTAGCGGCAAGTATGTACAACCGGTTCTTCAAAATCGAGTTGCCTTCCTATTTGGGCTTCTTTGCCGGTAAACGGTTCGTTCCAATTATGACCGCGGCAACCTCGGTTATTCTCGGCTTGATCATGGTGGTGATCTGGCCGCCGATTCAGACCGGACTTAATTCCGCTTCCCACTTTATGCTTGAGCAGAATCGGACCTTGTCCGCATTCATTTTCGGAGTCGTCGAGAGAGCGCTGATTCCGTTCGGTCTCCATCATATTTTCTATTCACCGTTCTGGTTCGAGTTCGGAGAATATGTGAACAGTGCGGGACAGCTGGTACGCGGCGATCAGCAAATTTTTATGGCCCAATTGCGCGACGGCGTTCCGTTTACCGCAGGTACGTTTATGACCGGGAAATTCCCGTTCATGATGTTCGGCCTGCCGGCTGCGGCACTCGCCATTTATCATGAGGCCAAACCCGAGCATAAAAAGTATGTGGCGGGCATTATGGGTTCCGCGGCACTGACTTCGTTTTTGACGGGGATCACGGAGCCGCTAGAGTTCTCGTTCTTGTTCGTAGCTCCGATACTTTTTGCGGTACACTGCGTCTTTGCGGGTTTGTCTTTTATGACCATGCACATTCTTGGAGTCAAAATCGGGATGACATTTTCCGGCGGATTGATCGATTATCTGATCTTTGGGGTTATACCGGGACGCACCCCTTGGTGGTATGTGATTATCGTCGGCTTGATTCTCGCCGTAATTTACTATTTTGGCTTCCGGTTCGTTATCCGAAAGTTCAATTTGAAAACGCCGGGGCGTGAAGATGCAGAGGCCGGCGACGAGGATAACTCGAAACAAGGCAAAAGCGTTACTCAAGACGAGCTTCCGCATAATATATTGACCGCGCTTGGGGGAGATGCGAACATCGCGCATCTGGATGCCTGCATTACCCGTTTGCGAGTCGAAGTGAAGGACAAAGGAAACGTCGATAAAGACCGCCTCAAGAAACTGGGCGCCTCCGGAGTTCTGGAAGTGGGTAACAATATTCAGGCTATATTCGGTACACGCTCGGATACGATCAAATCACAGATCGCTGATATTATGAGCGGAAAGACGCCTAGAATTGAGACACGGGCAGATGCCACGGTTGATGCTGCAGAGCAAAAGCCAGCCGTCGTGGAGCAGGAGGCTGCCAAAGACGGGGATGCGATCATCCAGGAGGATATCGTGATGCCGGTGAATGGCGAGCTTATGGATATCACCCAAGTACCGGATCCCGTATTTTCCGAAAAAATGACCGGCGACGGTTTTGCGGTTCTGCCGCATGACGGTACGATTTGCTCTCCGGTTTACGGTAAAGTATTTAATGTATTCCCGAGTAAGCACGCTGTTGGCATCATGTCCGATGGCGGCAAAGAAGTGCTCGTGCATATTGGAGTCAATACGGTGAAACTGAAGGGTCAAGGCTTTAATGTCCTGGTTAATGAAGGAGACCTGGTCTCTGCGGGGCAGCCGATCATGGAAGTGGACCTGGAATATGTGAAAGAGCATGCACCTTCCATCATTTCGCCAATCATTTTCTCCAATCTTCCGGAAGGCTCAGCGGTGACGTTGAAGAAATCCGGCACATTGAAAAAAGGCGAAGAGGATATTATATCGATCCGCTAAAGCATCATGGGTGAAGGCAGATATTGGATTTGGTTATTACAATCCCTTAAAATAAAAGGGAGAATTCTTAATAAGAAAGCGAGATGCATTTAAAATGGAAAAAAATTTCAGAATTACAGATGAAGACGGTATCCATGCACGCCCGGCAACAGCTTTGGTCAATACCGCTAATAAATTTAAAGATTCAGAAGCTTTTGCAGAGGCAAACGGTAAAAAAGTGACGCTTAAATCGATTTTGGGCGTTCTTTCCCTCGGTTTGGAAAAAGGGGACTCGATCAAGCTGATCGTGGAAGGCGATAGTGCGGCCGAGGCTCTTCAAGCGCTCACGGATGTGATGATTAACGAAGGGTTAGGCGAAGTGAATGCTTAAGATCGACGGCATTGCCGCATCGGCCGGGGTAGCGATTGCCCCCGCTTTTAAACTGGAGCATCCCGATTATACGGTGAAGAATAAAAATGCTGCCGACCCGGCTGCCGAGTTGGCCCGTTTGGATGAAGCTCTGGCAACCTCCCAGCAGGAGCTTGAAGCGATCAAAGAGCGCACGCTTCAGGAGCTGGGGGAGAAAAAAGCGGAGATCTTCGAATCTCATCTGTTGATTTTGAACGATCCGGAGCTTTTGACGCCGGTTCGCGATAAAATCTCGAGTGAAAATGCAACAGCTGAATATGCACTGGATGAAACATCCAAGCAATTCATCAGCATGTTCGAGAATATGAAGAGCGCGTACCTTCGGGAACGCGCGGCCGACATGCGTGACGTGACCAAACGGGTGCTGACGCACCTGCTTGGTCTCAACTATGTGAATCCCGCTGATATCAGTGAGGAAGTCATCGTCATTGCCGAAGATTTGACCCCTTCGGATACGGCTCAGTTAAACCGTAAATACGTTAAGGGCTTTACGACAAATATCGGGGGAAGAACATCCCATTCAGCCATTATGGCCCGTTCTTTGGAGATTCCTGCTGTAGTGGGAACGAAAGACGTATTATCCCAAGTAAATTCCGGTGACATGATCATTGTCGACGGACTTGACGGATCCGTTATAATCAATCCTTCGGCAGAGGTGATCGATGAGTACAAGAGCAAACGGGACAATCACCTTCGTCAGATCGAAGAGTGGAAGAAGCTTCGGGAAGTTCCGACCGTCTCGAAAGACGGTGTTCATGTCGAACTGGCGGCTAATATAGGTACGCCGAACGATGTGACCGGCGTTCTGGAGAACGGCGGCGAAGGCGTAGGCTTGTACCGTACTGAATTCCTTTATATGGGGCGGACGGAACTGCCTTCGGAAGAAGTCCAGTTTAACGCTTATAAGACGGTTCTGGAAAAGATGGAGGGCAAGCCCGTCGTCGTCAGAACGCTTGATATCGGCGGAGACAAGGAGCTTCCGTATCTCGATTTGCCGAAGGAGATGAATCCGTTCCTCGGATTCCGCGCGGTACGGCTTTGCCTGGACCGGAAGGATATTTTCCGGACCCAACTTCGTGCGCTGCTTCGGGCGAGTACCTATGGGAATCTGCGAATCATGTTCCCTATGATCGCTACCCTTGATGAGTTCCGGGAAGCCAAGGCGCTTCTGCTAGAAGAGCAGGAGAAGCTGGCCGCCGAGGGGATCGCGGTATCCGACTCCATTCAGCTCGGCATTATGGTCGAAATCCCTTCGACCGCCGTCCTTGCGGACCAGTTCGCCAAGGAAGTCGATTTCTTCAGCATCGGAACCAACGATCTCATTCAATATACGATGGCCGCCGACCGGATGAACGAACGAGTCTCCTATTTGTATCAGCCGTATAACCCTGCGATTCTTCGCTTGGTGAAGATGGTAATCGATGCAGCCCATAAAGAAGGCCGTTGGGCCGGAATGTGCGGGGAGATGGCAGGGGACGCTACGGCGATTCCGCTCCTGCTAGGCTTGGGTCTGGATGAATTCAGCATGAGCGCGACATCCATCCTTCCGGCCCGTTCGCAAATTTCCAAGCTCTCCAAAGCGGAGATGAAGGCTTTGGCGGAACAGGCACTGGAGCAGCAAACGGCTGAACAAGTCGTGAAGCTGGTTCGGGGGATCGGGCAATAAGCTGGTTTGGCTCTTTTCCAACATTTTGGGTTTTATTCTGGGTTTTTCCTATTCCGGTGCCATTGGGCACCGGTTTTTTAGTTGTTGGTGGTTTAAGCTGACTGAGCTGTCTAAGCAGACTGAGCTGTCTAAGCAGACTGAGCTGCCTAGGCGATTTGGGCAGATTGAGCTGCCTGAGTAACCGACCAGCCTGAGCTGCCTGAGCTGTCTAAGCAGACTGAGCTGTCTGCTTGACTACTTTGGCTCTGCGACTGAGCTGTCCCGCTGCCGACCTCGCCACGCTTTCGGGGCTTTCTGGTGCAAAATAGTCGCAGTTGCGTAATCTAACGGACATGAGAGACGTTAAACCTCCCGAAAACGAGGATTTACTTTTCTAACGGACACCAGAGCTCTTATTCGTGCCGAACATCAAAGAAGATGGACATATTCAGACGATTAAGGTCTCCTGTGTCCGTTAGATTGCTTAGGAGGCTAAAAACAGCTAGTTAAGGTCTTCTATGTCCGTTAGGGATACTCGCACCTTAGTGTACCCATTGCTACAATACTGGCGCTGCCTAAGCTACCTGCCTGAGTAACCGACCAGCCTGAGCTGCCTGAGCTGCCTGACCAGCCTGACCAGCCTGAGCTGCCTGAGCAACCGACCCAGCCACGTTTCGGGGCTTTCTGATGCAAAATAGTCGCAGTTGCGTAATCTAACGGACATGAGAGCCGTTAAACCTCCTGAAAACGAGGATTTACTTTTCTAACGGACACCAGAGCTCTTATTCGTGCGACACATCGAAGAAAATGAACAAATTCAGGCGAATAAGGTCTCCTGTGTCCGTTAGATTACTCAGGAGGCTAAAAACAGCTAGTTAAGGCCTCCTATGTCCGTTAGAGATACTGCGCACCTCAGTGTCCCCGTTACGCATCACTCAACATCGCCTCATTTCGCCCCTATTGCTCATCACCTAACACCAACTTCCACACTACTCATCACCCATCACCTCATCATTCTCATTACGCATCACCCAACATAACAACACCCACTCTGCTCTTCACTCATCACACTTCACACCCACTTCCCTCATTAACTCACCACTAATATCTCATCACGTCGCCGAAGCCCTCTCTCAAGCCAATCGATCACCTTGTCCACCATTCACCTAGAGCAATTATCGACCGGCCATCTAACTAACCTCATGCATGTAAATGTTCATTAATTGATAAGTCCCATCACAGCTCAAGCAGGTGTCTGTCGACCCCCATTCATTCTTTTTCTCATCAAAAAAGCGATGAAGCGCCGACATCTTTTTATGTCGGCGTCGTTAAAGAAGGCCTCGAATTGGGTAAGATAGTCATATGGCACAAATTCCAGGAGGTAGATGCATATGGCAACGAACCAAAGTTTGAGTGCTTCGCGAAGAGAAGAATTTACCCGGGCGTCGCTGCGGCAATTGAGAGAAGGCGGACGGATTCCGGCAGTTATATATGGAGCGCAAACGGAGAGTCTGCCGATTCACGTTGACGCTAAGGATTTGGCAAAAGTGTCGCGGACCGGCCGGTCGGAGTTTTTTGATCTTAAGGTAGAGGGCGGGGAAACTTACCCGGCACTGATCAAGGAGATCCAGCAGCGCAGAGGCGTTGTTGCGCATGTCGATTTCCAGAAGGTGTCCAAGAACAAACCGATCCGCGTAAAAGTACCGTTGCACTTAACCGGTACTGCCGAAGGCACAAAGGCGGGTGGAGTTTTGCAGGTTCAAGCTACAGAGCTGGAAGTCGAGGGATTGCCGGATGATCTGCCGGCAAATATCGAAGTCGATATTAGCTCGCTTGGAACCGGCGATAAGTTGACTGCGGCAGATGTAAGTTTGCCAAGCGGGATTACTCTCATCGGTGCTGAGGAAGAACTGCTGGCTTCCATCGTGCTGCCACGCGTGGTCGAGGAAGAAGTGGATACCGGAACAGGTGCCGAATCGGCGGAAACGGCTGGCGAGGAGACAGAAGGGGATATCGGTACAGCGGACGGAAACGACGCGTAGTTCCTCTTGGACCGTTAATAGCATATTAGGAATATGAAGAAAATGGCGGCATAAGGACTGGATCCTGACACCGCCATTTTTTTTGGATTTCCTCTCTTTTCCTCTTAACTTGACGAAAATTGATTTTGTAACTAGAATGGTTGCAGGATCTAGCAAAGTTACTATTTTATAAGAGGAAAGAAGGGGTTGCATGCCACCGAAAAAACAAGGAAACGCCTTGGCTCAGCGAAAATCGAATGCGGAAAAATTGTTGCAACAGCAGCGGAAAAGACGGTTGATTTGGTTCTCCACCGTGGGCGTTCTGCTCATTCTCATTGTTGTCGTCCTATCTTTGGATCCGAAGCCGGTCGTAAAAGCCGCCTCGTTTGATTACGACAATTTGCCAGTGCTTGGGCAAAGCGATGCTCCGGTCAAGATCGTGGAATTTGGGGATTTCAAATGTCCGGCTTGTAAAATAGCCAACGACACCATCAAACCGCAGCTGGTTAATGACTATATAGAGCAGGGGAAAGTGGCGTTCTATTTCATGAATCTTCCGTTTATCGGACCCGATTCAACGACGGCGGCGCTTGCCGTGCAGTCGGTGTATCATCAGAACAAGGACGCTTTTTGGACTTATTTTGACGCTATTTATGGCAACCAAGGCGAGGAGAAGGTCCAGTGGGCTACGGCTGAATATTTGGTCGGGCTCGCGAAGGAGATCAATCTTCCTGTCGACTATGATTTGCTTCAGAAAGATATCGAGGATAAAACGTATATAAACGAAGTTACCGAGCATTACAACAAAGCTGACAAGCTCAAAATTGACAGCACCCCTACATTCTTTATTAACGGCGTAGAGTTTACCGGCAATCTTGGAAACTATGATGAGTTCAAGCAAGCCATAGATAACGCGTCAAATAATAAATAATGTGGGGAGAGGATCGGCGGATGCGCTCTTTTTTCAGAAATTACGGTGTTTATCTAGCCTGGCTGGTCTCGTTAGTAGCTACCTTGGGCAGCCTTTATTTAAGCGAAGTGTTGCATTATGAACCCTGCAGATTGTGCTGGTTTCAGCGGATTTTCATGTACCCTCAAGTAGTTGTGCTTGGGATCGCAGCTTACCGTAATGACCGTTCGGCAGCCATCTATGCCATTCCTCTCAGTGTGATCGGCGGTTGCATCTCCATATACCATTATGCCGAGCAAAAGATTCCGGCGATGTCCAAGCTGCTTCCTTGCAAGGTAGGCATCCCGTGTAATTTCGACTACTTGAACTGGTGGGGATTTATCACCATTCCGTTTATGGCGCTGATCGCATTTGTGCTGATCATTTTGTTTATGTCCGCAGCGCGTAAGGGAGTGCAGGAAGATACTGCAGAGGAAACCTCGAACGAAGTATAGAATTAGAAGAAAACCGCCTGGTTAGGCGGTTTTTGTTTTAGGCTCAGCTTCATCGGTTAATCCATATTAACACTGAATGCCCTGATCTTTATAGCGGATTATGCAGGCTACATTAACGGAACCTGTAACTTTTCAGAGCAATCATTCGTTCGTTACTATGGAGGTGTTACTTATGACTAGACACAAAAAAATACTGACCTTTGCAGCGGTAGCAGTTCTAACACTTGCACTTACAGCTTGCGGGGGGAACGCCGGTAATGCCGAAAACAACGGTAACGCCGGTAACACCGGAAACTCCGGGAACGTGGAAAACTCCGGAAACGCAGGAAACGCCGGGAATTCCGGAAACAATGTAGATCCATCATCGCCAACTGATGAGAATGGTACGAATGCGGGCAACGCAGGTAACTCAAGCGCGGAGCAGCCTGATTCGGAGCAAACTTCCGATACGAAGCAAGGAAAAGGAACCTGGGTAGGACTCGAGGACAGCCACTCCGCCGAAATTATGATGAACGGGGTGCCGGAATCTTTTCAATTGAGTGAAAGTGTTCAGGGGACAGCGGACGGGTTGAACTCCGACGATGCCGTGGAATTTGAATATGTAGAGAAAGCTATAGAGGGCGAAGCATCTCTCAAGCAGAAGACGATTACCAAGCTCGGTAAAACAGGATAAGAATGGAATGAGAGTGAAAATGGGAATTCCGCGGATACGGGGTTCCTTTTTTTGCTTATGAAGGTTACCCGGGATAATAACTGCGGAGAGAGAGAAAATAAGTGGGAATGAAAATTAACCTAATATACCGAAAGGAAGAATGCACTTTGCTATTAGGCGCCCACGAAGCTCATGAATTGAACGAACTGCTGCTCAGTTGCACCAACTCTATTCAAAGTATGGCCTTGTTTTTGAATCAGGCACAGGATCCTGAACTGCGGGATATGATCTCCCGCCACTATGCCGTGCATATCCAAGATTACAACATGAAGGTAGAGTTTGCGTCAAAAATGCAAGGCTCCCGGGACCAGTTAAACGTGCCTCAGCTGAGCATGAATCCGGCTACGGCTCCTTCGCCAGCTCCGTCTCCGACGGCTTACACGCCGATTCAGCCGCAAGTTAAGCTGACCCAACTGGACGACCGCGGCATCGCGACTTCCTATTTGCTTACGCTGAAACGGGCTGGCCGAGAATATGCGTGGTCCACGTTCGAGTGCTCGACGGTTCAATTGCGGGTATTTTTGGAGGATGCGTTCCGTATGTGCTCTCACCAGGCGTTTGAAGTATGGAGCTACATAGCCCGTAAAGGATGGTATGCGGTCGCGACGGCTCCGGAACAGACAATGCAAACGCTGGGGCAAATGTATCGTGAGGTTCCGTTCCACCAGCCTATGAGCGTATACCGCTAGGCGGTCATATTGTCGTAAAGTTAAAAGCTGTTCCGATCCCGGAGTAACGAGCGGGGGGAACAGCTTTTTTGTGTAAAATGAATTGCTCCTACCTGGAATATTGTTTTCGGAATTGCTGAGGGGAACAGCCGTTTTTTAAGGTGAACCTGTTAGAGAAATAAGGGGCGTTCCTGAAGCCGACCTCCTTGGCAATTTCCGCCACCGGCCATTCCGTTTTGAGCAGCAGCAGCTTTGCCTGTTCCAGCCGGTAATGCAGCAAATAGTCATTCGGCGTCATGCCGTAGATCTGCTTCATGCACCGCGTAATATAGTTATAGTGAAAATGCAGTGCCTCCGAAAAGCTTTGGCTCGTCAACTCGGACCGATAGTTGTTTCTAATATAAGCCTCCGTTTGCTCGGCTAAGGTAACTACCGGTGAGGTGGTCTGCTCCAATTGACGCAGGTCCATCATGCGCAGCAGTTCCTCGAAGGATTGCTGCTGGGACCAATACGCGCTGGATTGGCGTTCTGCCGAGTATTGACGCAGCCGGTCCATCAACTGATAGGTCTGGGCAGGGTAAGGAAGAGTCCACATTTTAGGAAGCTGGATGGTGTAAGGCGACGTTTTGAAAGTCCGGGAGTGCTCTTCGGGCTGGAACGCGGCCGGGATTTCGGACGGGGTTTCCTGCCAGGAGCAAATTGTGTGAAAATGAAGCCAGTAAAAGGTACACCGGTCTTCGCAAGGCTTTACGGCGTAATGGTACCGGTCCGGCAGAAGCAGTAACGATTTCCCCGGTCCCAGCTCCCATTGACGGTCTTCCTCGCCGATATACATAGTGCCGCTCTCGATAAACAGCAAATCAAAAACGCCGATATTACTGCGGTTGGGATGCTGATCACCGGCATTATAAACGGCATATCCGCACTCCAGGAAATAAGGAGCCGGGGGAGCCGGGATATGGACGATTTCAGCAGCTTTGATCACGTTTGTCTTCACCATCACTTTGTGTGAAAAATTATAAATAATAGGTTGCTCTCATTTGTATTATTTATTAAATATATACGATAGAATGAATCTTGTCAGTATGATATTTCAAAAGAAGGAGGGCCTCTGAGTTATGTGCGGAACGGGAGCTGAACAAAGTATTCACTCTGCAAGAGTGCCTTTAAACCAAGTGAAGATTCAAGATGAATTCTGGGATTATTACATTAAACTGGTGCGCGAGGTGGTTGTCCCTTATCAATGGGATGCGCTGAACGACCGGGTGAGCGGTGCGGAACCAAGCGGAGCCGTACGCAACTTTAAAATAGCGGCGGGTCTGGAGCAAGGCGATTTTTACGGTATGGTGTTCCAGGACAGCGATATCGCCAAATGGCTTGAAGCGGTAGCTTACTTGCTAGAATCGCAGCCGGATCCGGCATTGGAGGAAATCGCGGACGGGTTGATCGACATTATCGAACAGGCCCAGCATGAGGACGGCTACCTAAACACGTATTTCACGCTCAAAGAACCCGGTCAAAGATGGACCAATTTGGCGGAATGTCATGAGTTGTATTGTGCGGGACATATGATCGAGGCGGCGGTGGCTTATTACCGGGCTACAGGAAAAAGAAAGCTGCTGGACGTTGTAAGCCGGTTCGCCGATCACATTGATTCCGTGTTCGGAACCGAGCCTGGGAAACTGGCAGGGTATGACGGACACCAGGAAATTGAGCTGGCGTTGGTCAAGCTGTATCAGGTGACCGGAAATGAACGATATTTGCGGCTCAGTCGTTATTTTCTGGATCAACGGGGGCAAAAGCCGAGTTTTTATCAAATTCAGTTGGATGAACGCGGCGGGAAAACCCATTGGCCGTCAGGCAATGAGGCGATCGATCTGGAATACAATCAGTCGCATCTGCCGGTGAGGGAGCAGGAGACGGCGATCGGCCATGCGGTCCGCCTGCTTTATATGCTGACGGGGATGGCGGACGTGGCGGCCGAAACGGGAGATGAATCCTTGCTGGCGGCCTGCCGCAAGCTGTGGGACAACATCGTTTCCCGGCAAATGTACATTACGGGCGGCGTAGGCTCCATGCCGCAGGGAGAAGCCTTCTCCTTCGATTACGATCTGCCGAACGACACGGTGTATGCGGAGACTTGCGCTTCGATCGGTTTGATCTTCTTTGCCCAACGGATGTTGAAGCTCGCTCCCGAGTCGCAATTTGCCGACGTGATGGAAAGAGCTCTGTACAACACGGTAGTCGGCGGCATGTCCAGAGACGGCAAGCATTTCTTCTACGTTAATCCACTGGAGGTCGATCCGAAGGCTTGCGGCGGAGCAAACCACAAATACGACCATGTCAAGCCGGTGCGCCAGGAATGGTTCGGCTGCGCATGCTGTCCGCCTAACGTGGCACGGCTACTGGCTTCTTTGGGAGAGTATATCTATACGGTACAAGGGGACACCATTTATACGCATCTCTATATTGGCGGAGAAGCGGCGCTTGAGCTTGGAGAGAGCAAGGTTACGTTGAAACAGGCTTCGAATTATCCGTGGGATGGCGAGATTAAGCTGGAAGTGTTCCCGGAACAGGCCGGTGAAAAGTTTACTTTGGCCGTACGGATTCCGGGCTGGTGCAAACAGGCATCGCTTCTGCTGAACGGCTCGGCGTATCCGCTAGGCGATAACACGGTAGTGAACGGTTATGCACGAATCGAGCGGGAGTGGCAGTCCGGTGATGTGCTGGAGCTTCGTCTGGAAATGCCGGTACTCCGCATGCACAGCCATCCTTCGGTCCGCGCCAATGCAGGGAAGGTTGCGCTGCAAAGAGGACCGCTCGTCTATTGCCTGGAACAGGCGGATAACGGGCCGGACTTGCACGAGGTCGTGCTGCCGCGGGATGCGGAGCTGAAGGCGGCGAAGGAAGAGGAGCTTCTTGGCGGCGTCGTAGCAATAAGCGCCGAGGGCCTGCGGCTGCGGGATGAAGAATGGAGCGGCGGTTTGTATAGTCCGGAGCCGGCGCTTGGGATGAAGCAGGCAACCGTCAAGTTTATTCCTTATTATGCCTGGGCCAATCGCGGTGAAGGCGAAATGACGGTGTGGGTAAGAGAGCAATAATACAGAAATGCAGGGATCGGTCCGTAGGCTGCGAGAGCAGCGGAGGGCCGGTCTTTTTTTTGAAATAATCAGAATTTCTCCCAGCGAATTTGTGGAATAAGGACAGTATCGCGAAGAAACCCCGTTGCTTTTTTGCGGTGCCTTAGAGAAGCTGTGACAAGGGCCCATTCCGCCGCATATGATGCCAAAGATGATTATCTTGTGGCAAAGGAGAGGACGGCTCTGAAAAAGCGAAACAGAACCACGAAACCGAGCAGACCCAAAAAGACGCTCTATTACGTGGATAATCCGGAAATAAACGAGTTGACCTTGCTGGAAAAAGGAAAGTCCGGGTTTACATCTGACCTGGAAAAGGAGTTAAAGCTCCATCACTCCCTTCCCGTTTTGGAAGTAATCGAGGATGAGTTCCTTGTAGGGGAATTCACGGACAAAACTTTGAAGGAAATTGTGAATGAAGCTGAAGACGAAGTTGAAATTGAAATTGATGTTACAAACGATGTTACAAGCGATCTTACAAACGATCTTACAAACGATGTTGAAATCGATGCTTTTGATGAACAATTGAGTAAAACCCCCGGGGAGCTTAATCCGTCGCAGCAGAAGCATTTGCAGGAACTGGAATCCATTCTTGAAGAGAAACAGTCTCCTGAATCCAACGGCGGCATAATTTATACGGCCGATCTGACGGACGCTGCCGTTACCGGGGATAAGATCGCACCTTATACGATCGATTCCGGCAAAATAAAGTTGGGGGCCATCGGATCGGCCTGGATCGCCGACCATGCGGTGCTCGGCAGCAAAATCGCAGACGGAGCTATCGTAGCCTCCAAAATAGCTCCCTTGTCCGTTCGGGGCGACCATCTGGTCGACGGAGCCGTGGAGGGTAGGAATGTCCGGGACCGCTCGATCGGCGGGAACAAACTGGAGGATGGCAGCATCACCAGCCATAAGCTGGCGGACGGAATTATTGACGGAAGCAAGCTCGCGGACGGAGCGATCCAGAGTCGTCATTTAAGCGAGTGGATCGTTACTACGGATCTGCTCCAGGATCAAGCCGTAACTTCAGACAAAATCCGGAGCTCGGCGATCCGGTCGATTCACCTGGAAAACGGAGCGGTGGACACGTCGAAATTAGGGGAGTTCTCCGTTACGTCAACTAAAGTCCGGGACGGAGCGATTACAGCGGCCAAACTGCAGGAAGGAGCAGTGGAGAGCAGGCATCTGGCTGAGAATGCCATCACCGTCCGCCACCTGGCTCCGGGGATGATCAGCAATGAACACCTGGCTATGTTAAGTGTTAGTGGCGAACAACTCCGCGATGGAATTATAAATTCCCATCATCTGGAGGACCAGATCATTCAGGCCCGTCACCTCGCCCCCGGCTCGGTGGAATCATTCCATATGAAGCCCGGGAGCATCGGTGAGGAACAGATTGGCAGCGGTGAAATTCATGGAAAGCATCTGGCGAATAAAAGCATCCTGTCCACAAAGCTGTCCGATCAATCCGTGGGCACCTCTAAGGTAGTGGATCAAGCTATTACTTCGTCCAAAATCGCCGATCAGAGTATTTTGCCGAACAAAATCGCCGATGAAGGGGTGCAGACCCGCCATCTTGCCAAATCTGCCGTTCAAGGGCCCCAGCTGGCACTAGAATCCGTAACCTCCTATCATTTGGTCCCAGGCTCGGTGGGGGGAGAACAAATTGCCGCAGAAGCGATTCAAGATCGGCATTTGGCAAGGGGATCCGTATCCAGGGAGAAAATTGCAGGGTCGTCAATTCTGGAGAGCCACATAGCGCCAGGAGCGGTCAGCGAAAGGCAGCTGCAAAACAGCAGTGTAACGAATACCAAAATCGCCGACGGCTCGATCACGGAAAGTAAGCTTGCTCCCGGCTCGGTGACCGGAACTGTCGTAGGTTCGGAGCAAATTTCCTCCAGGCATATCCTGCCGGGATCCGTCTCCCGTGTGCATTTGGCTGAGAACAGCATAGACAGCAGCCTCCTTCAGACAGGTTTGATCCGGGAGGAGCATCTCAGTAACGGCTCTATCTTTTCGTGGCATTTGCAAGACCATGCCGTTACTTCTCTGAAGCTGTCGCCGGAGAGCGTCACTACCGACAAATTAAATGATCTGGCGGTAACCGCGCCCAAGCTGGCCGAAGGGAGCATCAGCGGGCCCAAAATTGCGGAGGGTTCCCTGGAATCCCGGCATTTTTCGGTCGGCGCGGTCCAGTCCGAAAGTGTAGCCGACAACGCTGTGGAGAACCGGCATCTTGCTCCAGACTCGGTCGGAGCGGAACAAGTGAGGTTCGGCGCGATCCAGGAGCCGCACCTTGCTACCGAAGCTGTCTCGGAACGCTCGCTTCAGAATGAGGCGGTGTCCTCTGATAAATTGGCGGCAGGCTCGGTTCAATCCCGTCATTTGGGTGGGAACAGCGTGGAAGGGGTGCATCTTTCGACCGGGGCGGTGGATTCCCGTCATATATTGGCGGAAACGATAAATAGAGAGCACCTGTCTGACGCCTTGAAAAAGGAAGGATTATTGCCGTTAGATGGAATTGGCGGCGCAGATCTTCAACCGGCTTCGATCCAGCGTGCCCATTTACAGAAGGGAATCGTAGATGCCGATGTTCTGAAGGAAAAATCAATTGGCTCCGCTCATATTCAGCCGCAAGCCGTACAGAGCCAACATGTAGCCGATTCCGCGATTCGGGGTCAGCATCTGGCAGAAGCGACGTTGGATGCCCGCCATATAGCAGCGGGCAGTGTGAGTGGAAGCCTTATCGGCGATCAGGTCATTGAAAGCCGCCATATTGGGCTGAATGCTGTAACGCTTGAACATTTGTCACCGGAGCTCCAGAAGGACGGGTTGCTGCCGGAAGCAGGAATCGGGGGAGCGGATCTCCAACCCGGCTCAATTCGCCGCCAGCATTTTCAAAAGGGTGTAGTGGACGGCGAAGTGCTGCAAAGCGAATCGGTAGGCGCATTGCATCTTAAACTGCAGTCGGTGCAATGTTATCATCTTACGGATGAAGCGGTTCAAAGCCAGCATTTGGCGGCAGGCAATGTTCAGTCCCGGCATCTGGCCAGCGGCAGCGTTCAAGGAAGCCATATCGCAGAAGATGCGGTACAATCCGGCCATATCGGACAGAACGCGGTAACGTCCCGGCATCTGTCCGCCGACTTACGCCGGAACGGACTGCTGCCGGAAGAGGGAATCGGCGGAGCGGATCTGCAAGCGGAAGCTATCGGCCGCCAGCATTTACAAGCGAAAGCCGTAGATGCCGAGGTACTTGGCGATCAATCCGTGGGCGCCGAACATTTGCAGGCAAATGCGGTATCCAGCCGGCATTTGGCGCCAGGTGCAGTGCTCAGACAGCATATCGGTAAGGGGGAAATTCAGCCGCAACATCTGTCCGCAGGGTCCGTGGAAGGCTCGCATCTCACGGAAGCCGCAGTGCAGTCTCTTCATATCGCTCCGGGTGTCGTAACGACCCAGCACCTATCTTTCGAATTACAGCAAGAAGGACTGCTGCCGAAAGAGGGGATCAGCGGAGCTGATTTGCAAACGGAAGCTATTGGCCGTCAGCATTTACAAGCGGGAGCCGTAGATGCCGAAAAACTGAGTAATCAATCAGTTAGCGCCGAACATTTGCAGGCGAATGCGGTATCCAGCCGGCATTTAACGCCAGGCACCGTACTCGCACATCATATTGGCAAAGGAGCCATCCAGCCGCAACATCTGTCCGCAGAGGCCGTGGAAGGGTCGCATCTTGCGGAAGCCGCGGTGCAGTCTCTTCATATCGCGCCGAGCGCTGTAACGACCCAGCATCTGTCTTTCAAATTGCAGCGCGAAGGATTGTTGCCGGAAGAGGGGATCAGCGGAGCAGATATGCAAGCGCAAGCCATCGGCCGCCAGCATTTACAAGCGGGAGCCGTGGATGCTGTGGTACTGAGCGACGACTCCGTAAGCGCCGGACATTTGCAGGCAAATGCGGTATCCAGCCGGCATTTGGCGGCAGGAGCGGTGCTCGAACAACACATCGGCAAGGGAGCAATTCGGCCGGAACATCTGTCCGCAGAGGCCGTGGAAGCATCACATCTCACGGAAGCCGCAGTGCAGTCTCTTCATATCGCGCCGAGTTCTGTAACGACCCAGCATTTATCTTTCAAGTTGCAGCGCGAAGGATTGCTGCCGGAAGATGGGATCTGCGGAGCGGATTTGCAAGCGGAAGCCATCGGCCGTCAGCATTTACAAGCGGGTGCCGTAGATGCCGAGGTACTGAGCGAAGGCTCGGTGGGAGCCGAACATTTACAGGGAAATGTGGTATCCAGCCAGCATTTAGCGCTAGGAGCGGTGCTCGGGCAGCATATCGATAAAGGAGCAATTCAGCCGGAACATTTGTCCGCAGGGTCTGTGGAAGGCTCGCATCTTGCGGAAGCCGCGGTGCAGTCTCTTCATATCGCGCCGAGTACAGTAGCGACCGAGCATCTGTCTTTTGAATTGCAGCGTACAGGGTTGCTGCCGGAAGAAGGGATCAGCGGAGCGGATCTGCAAGCGCAAGCCATCGGCCGTCAGCATTTACAAGCGGGTGCCGTAGATGCCGAGGTACTGAGCGAAGGCTCGGTGGGGGCCGAACATTTGCAGGGAAATGCGGTATCAAGCCAGCATTTAGCGCTAGGCGCGGTGCTCGGGCAGCATATCGATAAAGGAGCAATTCAGCCGGAACATCTGTCCGCAGAGACCGTGCAAGGGTCGCATCTCGCGGAAGCCGCGGTGCAGTCTCTTCATATTGCTCCGGGTGTCGTAACGACCGAGCATCTATCTGCCGACTTGCAGCGGGAAGGACTGCTACCGGAAGAAGGGATCGGCGGAGCGAATCTGCAGCCAGGCTCCATCGGCCGGAAACATTTGCAGGCATCTTCCGTGGATGCCAAAGTTTTGGGCAATCAGTCCGTAGGACCGGATCATCTGCAATTGAACGCCGTATATGGTCAGCATTTAACGAAAGGTGCGGTGCTGGAGCATCATATAAGCAACGGAGCGGTTCAGCCTCAGCATTTGGCAAACAGCGTGATCGAGGCAAGGCATCTCGCGGAAGGCGCCGTGGGATCCGGTCAAATCGGATTGGATTCGGTGACTTCGGAGCATTTATCGGCGGATCTGCGGCAAGGCGGATTGCTGCCGGAGGGTGGGATCAGCGGATCCGACCTACAGCCGGAATCGATCGGCACGGGGCATCTGCAGCCGGGAGCCGTGAATTCCGAGGTGTTGAGCCATCGGTCCGTAGGACCGGATCATATACAAATGAATGCCATATCCGGCCAGCACATGGCGAGCGGAGCGGTGCTTGCCTCGCATTTGGGCAGCGGCGTGATTGGGTCGCAGCATTTAAGCGAGGGAGTCGTCGAGGGAGAACATCTTGCCGAGGCCGCCGTACAATCGCTCCATATTGAACCGGGCGCGGTGACAGCGTGGCACTTGTCATCCGACTTACAGCGTGACGGATTGCTGCCGGAAGAAGGGATTAGCGGGGATAGCCTGCAGCCGGGCTCCATCGGTGCCGAGCACTTGCAGCCGGGAGCCGTGAATGCTGTAGCGCTGGGTCATCAATCCGTTAAACCGGAACATCTGGCTATTACACCCGTACAAACTTTGGCCGATCAGCCGGCGATGCAGCAGTTCGGAATGTGCGCGTTCATGGTGATCAAGAATGAAATGTCCGTGGAAGTTACGGTGATGTTCGAACAGCCATTTTCAAACTCGCAATATGTGCTTGTCGCCATGACCAATCAACCGGCGTATTACGTTACTTTGAAGGAACAGACACCGGAAATGGCGGTGCTCGAAGTAACGAAGATTAAGGAAAGTCATATCAATTATGGCTTTATTACTTGGATAGCGATTGGAAATCTGGAGTAAACGGATTAAAAGATCTGAGAATGATCGGGCGGGCAAGGCAGCTTCCTTAGAGATAAGGGGCTGCCTTTTGCCTGTGTGAAAGCTTTTAAATTACATGTTTTAACAAGAAAAGTGATTTATGTTGCGCACCTTGTGATTTTAGGTACAGCTATGGACGAGGGATATTCAGTATCATAAATCGAAACCGCTTGGAGGAGCATATTACGATGCTTATGAATGTGAAATAATTCACTCGATTTTAAGTAAGGTGCTCGACAGACGGAGGAAGGCTTGAAAAGGAAGGGGCGAGCCAGTTCGGATTAATTGGCAACACAGAACGGTACATAATTTGAATTATTTAAAAGGAGAGGATTGCGTTTGAAGAAGATAGTTGCTTTAACAGTTTGCGCAACGATGGTGTTGTCTTCGCTGGTCATGACCGTTGACTTGTCTCCGATCAAGATCTCGAACATCGACGTTGTATCCGCCGCCTCGGAAGCCGAGACGACGCCGGCCAAGGAATCAACCCCTGCCAAGACGACAAAACCGGAAACCAAACCGACAACGAAGAAGGAAACCAAAACTACAACTAAGCCGACCACAACGAAGACGACCACAACCAAGCCGGCTGCCAGCAAAACGACTACTCCGGCGGTAAAGGATGCAGCCAAGACAGAGGCTAAAACCCCCGCGGCTGTAGAAACAGTTAAAAATCCATATCAAGACGGCGTTTATGTAACCTATGGGGATGCCTATTCGAAAGGAACGGAAGGTGCGAAGGTTACGATCAAGGACGGAAAGGTCGCCGATGTAGAGCTTCTGAGAACAAGTCCGAAGCTGATCGACCGGGATGTTCGGATCAATTACAGCGGGCTTTGGCAGGCTTATGAGCCGATGGAGACCAGCTTCCGAGGCAAGACACGGGAACAAGCGGCTGAGGTTGACGTCGTTTCCGGCGCAACGCGTTCCAGCAACGGTTGGAAGCTGGCGGTCGATCGCGCGTTTGCAAGAGCACAGGCAGAGAAGCCTGCGGGCGAGGTTTATTTTGCAGGAGAGCATATGGGTGTTGACCCTGCAGGTAAATATATGGTATTTGCCAAATACGATAAAACAAAACTGCTTGGCGTGAAAGTATTTCCTTTAAATGAGAAAGGGGAAGCGGTGGAAGAAGCCGCGATGACTCCCGAACAGGCAAAAACAGTGTACCTTATCGCAAGCGAACTGCTTTACCGGGGAACTAACGCCGTAGCCGCCAAAGGTCTGGAAGCAGACTTTAAAGCAGCGATCCAAGCTTTCTGGGACGCAGACCAAAACGCGAAGATTAACAACGTTTCAAAATATGTAGACGGATTTTATTCCGCTTACGGAGCCGCCCGGGACAAAGGGGTGGAGAGAGCGGACGTGTACATCCGCAACGGCAAGCTGGTTGACGTGAAGCTGTACAGATTGGGCTCCAATCTGATCGACCGCGGAGAAACCGCTTATGCCGAAGTGGTTAAGGCGAATGCGCCTATGGTTGCTAAGCTGCTTGCCAACGGTTCTTACATTGAGAATTACAGCGATACCGACGCCATTTCCGGTGCGACGGAAAGCAGCCACAGCTGGAACGAAGCCGTGGAAAGAGCCTTTGAAAAGGCACTTAAAACCCCTGACGGCCACAAGTATTTTGAAGGCACGTTTGCCGGCGTGGATAACCGGTCCCAAGCATTGGTGCTGGCCGATTTCCAAGGCGACAAAGTAACCAAAGTAACGATTCACCTGTTCGATAAAGATGGCAAGCTGATCAAAGAAGAGAACTTGACGGAAGAGCAAAAGACGACGATCGCCACTTTAAGCGAAGGCCTGATCAAGAAGGGAAATAATCTTGCTTTGATCCCAGGCCAAGAGGTAGTGTCCGCCGCAGCCAAAGCGGCATTTGCGGATGCGTTGCAAAATGCTTCCAAGGTTCAGGGCAATTATAAAGATGGCAAGTTCACCGCATATGGCGATGCGTATGATAAGGGAACTAACCGTGCGGACGTTACGCTCCGGAACGGAAACATTGTCGGTATCGACTTGTTCCGTGTGGGCGTCGATCTCCAGGATCGGGGCGCATCGGCGTACGCGGATGTAGTAAGAGCGATTCCGATCCTCGAGAGCAACTATCTCCTCGCCGTTACCCGGGAAAACGCAGCCGAAGTGGATGCCGTATCCGGCGCAACCAGCAGCAGCAAGGCATTCAGTGCAGCGGTGGATCGGGCGTACAAAAAGGCTGAGATTGCCGAATCCTATAAAACGGCTTACGCCAACGGAATCTTTGCCGGTACAAATGCCGACAAATCGGTGTATGTCATGGTTACGGTAGAGAAGAACGTACCGTTTAAAATGGAAGTATTCTATCTGGATGCGAACGGCAAAATCAAAGCTGCCGACAAATTGTCGGCGGATGAGTTGTTCGTGAAGCAGGAATTTGAAACGCCGACGACCGGGGTTATGCATAAATACGCATACCGTCCGGCCGCATTCGGAGATACCGATGCGGTTAAAGCGTTGTCGGGCAAAGTGGTCGATGCCGTCAAAGTGGCATTGGAAGCTGCAGGCAGATAAATCTGTTGTAAAGCAAAACCCCCGGGTGATTAGACCCGGGGGTTTTAGCATGAACCGTGCAGTATAGATGTTCTAATTATATACAGTATTTCCCTTCCTATGTATAATAACTCTGACAGCGCTAATGATCGGAGGAAGCGGAGCAAAATGATCAATTTAAGAAAAGTGATGCTTATCTTGGCCGTCTGTTTTTCTCTGACCGGTTGTCAGTGGGCCGACCGGATGGCCGAGGATATCGTCACCGATGCTGTCGGGGTGCTCAAGCCTTTTTTTGAAACGGAATATGAACTTGCGCCGGAAGATGGTACAGGAGGACAGGAGCAGCAGAGCGAACAGGAGCAGCAGAGCGAACAGGAGCAGCAGAGCGAACAGGAGCAGCAGCGCGAAGAGCGGGCGGAGCAGGCCGTTTCCCCGATTACGGGAAATTTAACGGTAGCGGATTTAAAGTCTCGATACAACGCTTCAATAACAGAGATCCAAGGTCCCGGGGCACTTAGCAAGGTATCGGCGGATGAAGTCTTTCGTATCCGGTTCGAATCCAAGTTCAGTAAAAATATCCCGCTTGGAGACATCATATCTGTCCATACCGATCCGGCCGCCCAGCCGCAAAGCAAAATAGATTCTCCGGTTAAGCTTGAAGATTATACCTATGGTCCGACTACCATTACCGTTTCTCCACCGTTATTCGGAGTCCTGAGTTCCTCATACACTTACGAGGCAGGAGAAAAGCAATGGGGAAACGCTTCAGCCTATTATATCCGGATCAATTATGACCTGGAATCATCTTCGCCTTTGAAGCTGGATAAGCCGCTAATTATTCCTTTTGAGGTGGATACCGGGGTGCCGGTACCTGAGCTTTCTTATAAAATCGGCAAAGATGGCCGGTTAAAATTAATGTGGAAACCGGTTCCCGGAGCCGAGAGTTACCACATATATAATGTTTTTGGAAACGAGAAGGATGGAAAGGAAAATCTGCCGAATGCCGGACCTGAACAAGGATATGAGGGCAACTACCCCATCCTTATAGGTATGGAATCGAAAACTGAGTTTGATGATTTTGGACAAAACGGGAACGGCGGATTTTTTGCATCGGACAATGAAGAGATTTATTCCCAAAACGGGATCGTGAATGGCGATTATTATGTGACTGCAATTATTGGGGATAAGGAATCCAGCTTCAGCAACCCCGTAAACACGCATGCTCTGTCCGCACAACTGCCCAAGAAGATACAGGATGATGATCTTGAGCGTTTGCTCAGCTTGGAACATGCGGAAGATCTGCCTGCGGCCATTCAGGTCGAGTATATTGACGGTGCTTTGACCAAGCGGGATATCTTGTACGATACATCAAGACTGAGAGCTCCGAGGGAGAAAGATTACGGGACTCGGGTTTATTACAGGATTTCGGGAACAGCTCTTAGAGGCATCTTGTACATCACGGACATTACCGAAAAGAAAATCGGAGAACTGAAAGACAGGCAGGCCAATCTGCCACCGGAGGAATTGGAAGCCTTCCGGAGTTCACCGGTAATCGGGAATTCCCGTGTCCCTGATATCAAGAGCTGGGAGGAACGACATGCCGATGATAAAAGGAAAGAAGCGGACAAAACAAACGACAAATGGGACCGGCAACGGGTTCCGGATTCGGACATTCTTAACGAAATGGAACTAAACGCGGATTCTGCGCTGGAAGAATACCTTGCCAGGTTCATGATTGACGGGCAGCGTAAAGTTCCGCTTAGAGCTTTCCCTGAGACCGAGGATACGGAATTACTTTACGATACGGTGAATAAAGTGTATTTTCAAAACCCGATGATCATGGGGGTTAAAAACTACAGGTACAGCCCTATTAGTGAAACTCTTCATATTACTTATCATGACTCTCAGAAAACAATGAAAAACAAGCAATTCAAAACGCTGAAGGCAGCCCGGCAAATTATTGCTTCGACTCTTAAAGCAGGAATGACCGAGGAAGAGAAGCGGCTGGCCCTATACAATTATCTGGACGAAAACGCGGTGTATGATGACGATGCATATGAAAATTCCGAATTGCACGACTTTGAATATGTGGATGATGAATTTATCGATGCATATACTGCCTATGGAGTCATGGTGGAGAAGCAAGGGGTCTGTATGAGCTATGCCTATGCATACAAAATGCTTGGAGACCTTGCAGATATCGACAATATCATCGTCACCGGGACGCTGGACGACGTTCCCCATGCCTGGAACAAGGTTAAGATCGGGGAAGAGTGGCTGAACGTCGACGCCACGAATGGAGCGACGAATGCCGGAGTGCCTTATTATCTCTACAATGCAAATGACGCGGAGGCCGCCAAGCTGAATTTTCATTTCGATAAGGATTATATGCTGGACAGCGAGCTCTCAAATTTCAAGGGAAAAAGTAACGCGAATGATTATTATGTCGTCCATGGGCTGGAGGTTAAGTCGCTTCAGGAGTTTAAGGCGAAGCTTGTAGAAGGACTTCAGGCAGGAGATGAATGGATATCGCTTCGTCTGGCTACGGATCTCGATGAAGACGAAGTGCTGGACGCCATTTCCGAAGTGTTCTATCAATATGCCCCCGAGCTGGCGGAGGACGCGGAATATTATGAGGTTGGCAATTATGTGGTGGTTTATCCGTAAGCCTTGTTCTCGCTAAATGACATGCCATCCTTCTTTCCCCGTAGTATAATGAAACTATCATTTTAGTGGGGGAATCTAGCGTGACTTTGATTAGACAACTGGTGAATCAAGATGAATTTGTTGGTTTTTATCTGCTTAAGGAGGTAGAGGTCAAACAGACCAATGCCACGCCGCCGAAGGATTATCTCGATATCGTGTTGGCCGACGGAACCGGAGAACTGCCGGCGAAGCTGTGGGATGCCTCCTCGGTCGATAAAGAAGCCTTTTTCCCGATGGGACTTGTGAAGGTGAAGGGGCTTGTTCAAACCTATCGTGACCGATTGCAGGTTAAGATCATGCAAATCCGCCCGGCGAAGCCGGAGGACGGGGTTAAACTGACGGATTTTATCCGCTCCGCTCCGATTTCATCTACGGAACTCATTCATACGATAAAGCAAGTTATTGCCGATATTTCAGATCAGGAAATCAAGGATATTGTTACATTTTGCGTCGGAAAAGTGGAGGAGAAGCTCGAACACGCTCCTGCGGCGAAGAGCCATCATCACGCGTACTTCGGCGGACTTGCCTACCATATGGTAAGGATGCTGGAGCTCGGCGAGTTCATATGCAAGCAACGGCCGTTCCTGAACGAAGACTTATTGAAGGCGGGCATTATTTTGCACGATATCGCCAAACCGGAGGAGATGGTGGCACAGCTCGGCATCGTGTCCGAGTATAGCGTCCAAGGCAAGCTGGTCGGACACATTTCGATGGCGTCCAACTGGATCACCGAAGCCGCCGTACGGCTGGGCATCGGAACGGAGTCGCCGAAGGTGTTGGGACTGCAGCATCTGGTGCTGTCGCATCACAATCTTGGCGAATGGGGCAGCCCGGTTCAGCCGCAGATGGCGGAAGCGGTGGCGCTTCATTTTATCGATGCGATGGACGCCAAGCTGCAAATGGTAGAGGATGCCTTGAATACGACGCCGGATACGGAGGACTGGACTCCTTTCATTCGAGGGTTGGAGAACAAGGCGATTTACCGGTTGAAATTTTAAGTAGCATACGTGCATAGGTTCATTTGCATGAACTTGCGGCAATTCATAGTAAACCCGCTTCCCCGCATGGGGAGGCGGGTTTTTCTCATGGAATGTTATGACGAATAAGGGCCAACCGTAAGCGGAGATCACGAACCGCATTATGATACAAGACTGGTGAGAGAGAAAATTGACCGTACTAACGACTTTGGACAAGCGGGGCAAACCTATCGGTCTTTCGATGATGTAGAACGGGATGAGTTGATTTCCAATCTGGTGAACAACCTGAAAATTTGCAAGCCCGAGATCCAGGAAACCTGGATCAGCCATTTCACGCAGGCGGACCCGGACTACGGCAAGCGGGTAAAAGACGGTTTGGAACGAATCAAGCGGGAAGGAAATTCTCATGTCAGCACGGCGGCCGCGGATGAGGCGTTGAAGAAGTCGGAGGATATGGGCCACGAATCGGATCGTTATTAGGACCGGCGTGCGTAACAGCGGGTAAGGAAACGGCAATGAAGCCATAAATAACGGCGGTATGGGGAAGCTCCCTATACCGCCGTTGTTCGTTCATATTAGCACTTAAATATTTTCGGCATAGCGTGGCTCCGGAATTTTGGTAAGTATGACATATAAGGAAGCGGGAGCCTCGCCATGATTAGCATACGAGAACGCTTCGTCGCCATGGAGATGGATGATGTCCCCTTTAAGAAGTTCGGACGGGACTTCATCCACCGTTACCGTCCCGTTCCCTTCGAGTGCAAGAATGTATACATCCGTTCCGGGATGTTTATGGGTCGGGAGCTCTTGTCCCGGCATGAAGTTTAAAACGAAAACGACGCTCTCCCCTTTTTTAAAAGCGATCCGTTTCGTGAATTTATCCTGTTGAAAATCTTGAAGTGTGCCAAGCGATTGTTTATCCACTGTAATCCCTCCTTGGTTTTATAGTACCCGTGAAAGACGTTCCGAACCTTGATCTAAATCAAGTTTTGCGCAAAAAGAGGATTATCTCATATTTTTATTTTACGGCCGCCATTATAATCGCAATTGTTGACACGCCCCCTCTTTGGGGCGGTAAATAGCCGGAGGGAGTGGAATAATGACATATAAGGCTTTGGAATTGGAGAAGCCGGATACGTATGAGTTGGAAGGACTGGAAGTTGGCGTAACCTCGAACTGCAATTTTCGGTGCGAGTATTGCTGTGCTTATAACCGTAACGACGGAAACAGCATCGATGCGAAACAAATCATTAATCTGCTTGAGGAATTGCCGGGTTTAAAAAGAGTGCGCTTATCCGGCGGAGAGGTAACCCTGAAATACGAAGACTGCGTGGAAGTAGTCGATTATTGCTCGTCGCGGGGAATTCATACGCAATTGAACACCAACGCAAGTCTTTTGAATGAGGGGCGAATTCGGAGATTGGCCGATTCGGGACTAACGAACATTCATATTTCTTTTAATTTCGTAACGGCGGAGCAATTTAGCGATTATTATCGTATTAAACCAAGCGTCTATCATAAAATAGTCAACAATATTAAGCTTTGCACGGCAGCCGGGCTGGATACCGTGCTTGAAACGCTGCTATTCAAAGAAACCGAGGGCCATATGGACGAGATCAGCGACCGTGTATATCAACTCGGAGTACGTACGCACGAGATCCAGAACAGCATCGTTATGGATCATACCGGCTGGAGATCGATCGCCGCGAGGGAAGCCTTAAAGAAAGCGGTAAATGATCTGATTGCCCGGAAGAAAGAGGATATGACGCTTTATTTTACTTGCATGGACCGTTTCATGGACGAGCTTGGATTTGCGGAGCAACCGGGCGTTTATTTTCCCCATTGCATTGAAGGCAAAAAACAGCTCCACCTGCACGGCAACGGAGACATCCTGATTTCGGAATTGTGTCATCCCGTCATTATCGGGAACATTTACAAAGGGAACTCGCTCAAACACTTATATCAGGAAATGCCCGACCCTTTAAGGGAGTTCCTTGACGAACAGCCTTGTCCCGCTTATGATGCGCTGTTTTCGCCGCAAAGAAGCTAAAGGTAATTATTCTACATTAAAGTTGAAGTAAGTGGAAGGGTACGGCTCATTTTTCAGCGTATAATGCCACCATTCCTTAGTGTAAGGCTTGAAGCCCTGATTCACCATGGCGGTTTTGAGAATGTACCGGTTCTTGCGCTGTTCTTTGGTAATCAGCTTGGTGCCATGACTGGAAATTTCACCGAGAAAATCAACCCGGCTCCCCATATCGACTTCTTCACCGGTTCTTTTGTAAACGAGCGTCAAATCGACCGTACTGCCCCGGGAATGTCCCGATTTGCTGGATAGATAGCCGAGCTTGAACAGGTTCTTCTTGTCCACATCGGGGTAGAAGGCATCCTTCATCAAGGTGTCGTCGCGATCCTTGGACCAGGAGATGAAGTGGTTTACGGCTTTTTGCGGACGGTAGGCGTCGATGATTTTGAAGCGGTAACCCTGCTTGTCCAGTTCATCGTTCGCTTTCTTTAATGCTTTGGCCGCTTTGGACGACAGGATGGCAAGCGGCGCTTCATAACCTTTGACCGGCCCCCCGATAAAGTTATTATCGCTAAAATACCGGATATCATACTGGGCGTCCGGAATGATCTCATCCAGATAGACAAAGCCCTTAGGCAGCTTGTTTTGTTTGGTTACGGACTCTTCGATTCCATAGGGATGAACCAATGCTTCGGAAGCGGCCGCGTTAGTGTTTTGGGCGATACCCCCGGCCGTCACAAGCGTCAGTATGGAAACGCTGAGGATGGTAAAATGCCGAAGTCGTGAGACGAAACGGTTTGGCGATTCAGGTGTCATGAGCTCACTCCTTTGATATGAAGTTAATCTTCCAGGTAATCTTCTATTCTATGATTATATAACACGGACTCTAATTTAATGAAAAGGCTTTCCCGAATTTATCTCATTCGGGAAAGCCTTTTCATTTGAAAATGCAATAAATACCTTACAGCTTGGCTCTTGACTAGTGCTTCCGATCCTTGTATATTAGTAAATGCTTTAATAATTTAGTTATAATTATTTCAGTAGTTTAACTAAAATTTTAACATAAATTCAGCAAGCGAGGTGCAATCGAAAAAAAGGAGTTATGGAGGGAAACAAGTTGGTACAAAGAGAAATGCTGCTTGAAGTAACCACGATGTTCGGAGCCTTGCTCAAAGGATTTTCGCAGAAGTGGAACAAGCTTGGCGCGGAATACAATCTAAGCTTTCCTCAATTTAAAATGCTGCATTTTCTGAACCGGACCGGACCTCAGAAGGTTTCACAATTGGCGGATACGTTAGGATTAACCTCAGCTGCTATCACAGGTATTACCGATCGCCTGCTGGCTGAAGGGTATGTCGAGAGAGAACGGGCAGTCAAGGACCGCAGGGTCGTTTTTATTACGATTACCGAAAAAGGAACGAATCTCCTCCAAGAGATTACCGAAAATCATGAGGAGGCGACCCAAACCATTTTTAATACGCTTGGGGATGAAGATATTAAGCATTTGAAGCGCATTTTTACGGCTATGCTTGACAACTTAGAAAAATAAAAACACAGAGGTGGAGATAGAAAAATGGAGCATTTGTCATTAAAACGCAAAGTGTCGATCATGATCGCCGTTATGGCAGCCATGTTCTTTGCGGCAATCAACCAGACGATTGTCAGTACCGCGATGCCGCGGATCATTGCTATCCTTGATGGCATGGATTATTATACCTGGACAATCAATATTTATTTGCTGACTTCGACGATCGCAACCGTACTTGTCGGTAAATTGTCCGATATGTTTGGACGTAAGCCTTTTATATTGCTAGGGATCCTGTTGTTTATGATAGGGGCGTTCCTTACAGGTACTTCTTCTGATGTATTCCAATTCATTACTTACCGCGGGATCCAAGGGATTGGCGCCGGTATTATTCAATCGACGGCTTTTACTGCCGTAGGCGACCTGTTTGCTCCGCGTGAACGCGGCAAATGGATGGGTCTTATGACCGCAATCTTCGGTTTCTCCAGTGTTCTGGGTCCAACGCTTGGCGGATATCTGGTCGACAATATGGATTGGCACTGGTTGTTCTGGATCTTCTTGCCGCTCGGTATCGTCGCTTTCATCATGATTCTGACGTTGTTCCCGAAAATGGAACGCAAGCCCGGCGAAAGTATCGATTATCTCGGTTCCCTGTTCATGACCACGACGATCGTTCCGCTGCTGCTGGCGTTTTCGTGGGCAGGTACGCAGTACGATTGGGGTTCCGTCCAAATTCTCGGACTTCTCGCTGCAACTGTAATATCCGCAATTATTTTTGTATTCGTAGAATTGAAAGCAAAAAATCCGATTTTGCCTATGCATCTGTTTAAGAACGGCGTAGTTACCGTTTCTAACTTAATCGGTTTTATTATGAACTTCGGCTTGATGGGCGCGATGATCTACATTTCGTTCTTCGTTCAAGGCGTAATGGGTATTTCGCCGACTTATGCCGGTTATGTAACGATGCCAATGAGTATTTTCATGGTCGTTACAAGTGCAATAACAGGTCAACTCATTGCAAAACAAGGCAAGTACAAACGTTTTGCCCTGATCGGTGTGCCAATCATGATTCTGGGTATGGCGGTAATGGTATTTATGAACAGCGTCTGGATGGCCGTCGTGGCTATGATCATCTTCGGGATCGGCCTTGGATTGGGTATGCCGGTATTTTCGCTGGCAACACAAAATGCGGTTCCGCATAAAGAGCTCGGGGTTGTAACAGCTTCCACGCAATTGTTCCGTAACCTCGGGGGTACGATCGGTATTGCCGTCATGGGTACGGTTATGTCCAACAGCCTGACCAGTAACCTGAAGAGCGCAATGACCTCGTCCAGCGCTCCGGACATGAGCAAAATAGATCCGGAAATGGCGAAGCAACTGACGGCATTTGCGAACCCGCAAACGCTGATGAATAAGCCGTTGATCGAACAAACGCAGGCTAGTCTTCCAGCCGATATCAAGCCTTTGTTCACGCAAATGATCGCGGGAATCCGCGATGCGCTCGGCGATACGCTGTCCCATGTATTCTTGACAGGTACGCTTGTCTTGGTCGTAGCTTTCATATTGGTCTTCTTCCTGAAGGAGCTCCCGCTTCGCACTACGAACCAAGCGGCGCCAGCTGAAGCTGCGCCTGAGAATGCCAAAGAAGGCATCCCGGCACATTAAGTTTCAGGAGCTAAGATGCTAAGGAATAAGCTCCGATTTATTTAAATGAAATAATAACAAAGCCGCCTAATTGCGCGTATCGGAGCGCTTAGGCGGCTTTGTTTATTGTATTGAGACTTAAGCCCGTGCTTTGAAAATGCCGAAGGGTCGGCCTACAGGCAAAAATACCCGGCCAAAGTGAACGTTCAGCACAGCTGCGCCGGCGCCGTAGAGCGAGAGCAGGCCGATGCCCATTTCCGCATAAGCCGCCAGACCATGAAACAGTTCAGGGGCGATCCCGAATGCATCAAAGGAAAGGCCAAGGAACAAAAGGTCGATTAAGACGAAAATGAAGAACAGGACTTTATGCGTCTCCATAGCACCGATGGTCATAAATAACGTAAATATGAGATATCCGGCAAACGCAAAGCCGAGCTGCTTGCCGTCCACGCCTGCCGCCAGCTCAGGGCCCAATACGCCAAGCTTGATTAGCCAGCTTGTACCCATAGCGAACCAGAAGAAAGCGTACGCGCCAAATGCGGTCATACCGAATGTGTTGTTATGTTTGGCATCTTGAATGCTGGCGAACAGCTGGGCGAACGCTCCGAGGAAAATCGCCCAAGGAATGGCGTAGCTCAAACCGTCCGTGATCCCTAGCTTTTGGGAAGAGGCGACCAACGTTACGATTGCCAGTCCAAACAGGCCGATTCCGCTAGGATCGGCCGTCATGATTTTTACGTGTGTAGATGATGCGTTTTGCATAGTTCAGTCAAAGCCTCCAGAAGATCATTTGCTTCTCATTCCGCCGATACCGGAATGAATACTGATGTATTGTAATGGATTTGGGAGGGTTCGTACAGTGTATAAAATTACAATTGCGCTTAAAGGCACTTATTCTCGTTGAATCAGAAACGAAAGGATGAGAGGGAATATTCCTGGAAAAGGGATTATTTAAAGCCGATTTATATGTAATTGAATCATTCCATAAAAACTTAATTTCATTTTGAGGAAAAGTGTTATAATGAAGTTGAAAATGAACTTCTGGAATTCATGGCGCGCCTTTTTTAACTTAGAGCAGGGATCATCACAGATTGGAGATTTGAATATGGCAGATAACTTTAAAGCTTGCTGCTCAGCCAGTCGTCATCAAGTCAAGGTCAATGGTTCCCTCGATGGATCGTCCCAAGTGAAGAAATCGGAGAAATCGATCCAAGCATCGACCGGGAAGAAAGACTTATCGGGTATGATTCTTATCGAGGGAGGTCCATTTCTGATGGGGACGGATGATAAGGAAGGCTTCCCGTCGGATGGAGAGGGACCGGTTCGGGAAGTGACAGTCTCTTCCTTCTATATAGAAGCGACAGCGGTTACAAATGAGCAGTTCGCGCTCTTTGTAGAAGATACCAACTACGTTTCGGAAGCGGAGCGTTTCGGCTGGTCTTACGTCTTCCATTCTTTCGTTTCCGAAGAAACAGGCAAGAAGGTTACCCAAGTGGCAACTCAAACCCCTTGGTGGTGGGTCGTAGAAGGAGCGGACTGGCGTCACCCGGAAGGCCCCGATTCTCATGTGAAGGAGCGGCTGGATCATCCGGTTGTTCATATGTCCTGGAATGATGCCGAAGCTTATTGCCGCTGGGCCGGCAAGCGTCTTCCGACAGAAGCGGAGTGGGAGTATGCTGCCCGGGGAGGACTTGTCCAGAAACGATATCCTTGGGGGGACGAATTAAAGCAAGGCGGAGAACACCAATGCAATATTTGGCAAGGGAAATTCCCCGACAAGAATCATGCCAGCGACGGTTATGCAGGCACGGCTCCTGTAAAATCCTACCGGCCTAACGGTTATGGCCTTTACAATATGTCGGGAAATGTATGGGAATGGTGCGAGGATTGGTTCGCGCCTGACTATCACCGGTCTTCCGATTCCGTAAATCCGCGAGGCCCGGCAAGCGGTGTGGCAAGGTCGATGCGCGGCGGATCCTATTTATGCCATAAATCTTATTGTAACCGCTATCGTATCGCGGCCCGAAGCAAGAATACGCCGGACAGCTCTTCAGGGAATATCGGGTTTCGGTGCGCGGCGGATGTTATAAAGTAAATCCGTTGAGGAAACTCACTGAAGCTATAACTTGTATCGTCTAGTATTTCATCAAGAGGAGGCTTTTGAAATGGAATCAGGAACGAGTTCTAAACGTCCAAACATTTTACTGATTACGGTAGACCAGATGCGCTTTGATTGTTTAAGTATACTAGGGCATCCCGTCGTGGAGACTCCTAACCTGGATGAATTGGCCCGAACCGGTGTGAGATTTGATCATGCTTATTCGGCGACTCCGACCTGTGTGCCTGCCCGGGCGGCTATATTCACAGGGATGAAGCAAACCTCTCACGGACGAGTCGGCTACCAGGAGAGGGTGCCGTGGAATTACCCGAACACATTGCCGGGTGAACTGGCTAAATCGGGTTATCATACGCAATGTGTCGGTAAAATGCATGTCTATCCGGCACGGAGTCTGCTCGGATTCCATAATGTTGTTTTGCATGACGGTTATCTGCACTATAATCGCGATAAACAGAATACTCCCGTTCAAGAACATTTCGATGAAGTGGATGATTACTTGCCGTGGCTGCGCGGACAAGTTCCGGGAGCAGACCTCTTGGACCTTGGACTGGATTGTAATGCTTCCACAGTTGCAAGGCCATGGGCTCTGCCGGAACACCTGCATCCTACCAATTGGACTGTAAGTCAATCGATCGATTTCTTGCGGCGCAGAGATCCGGGCAAACCGTTTTTCCTGTGGATGTCGTTCGTGCGCCCTCATTCTCCTCTTGATCCGCCGCAAGCCTATCTGGATATGTACAAGGATCTCGATATTCCCGATCCGGTGATTGGGGAATGGGCCATGAAGGAAGACCCGGAGGGGAACGGGTTTAATCCCGTGACTTCCAAGGGCATCGTTCCCAAGCGTCGCTTAAGAACAGCTATGGCTGCTTATTACGCGTTAATTACCCATATCGATCATCAAATCGGACGTTTTCTGCAAGCGTTGAGTGAATACGGCGAACGGAATAATACGATCATCATGTTTACTTCGGATCACGGGGAGCTGCTGGGCGACCATCATTTGTTTAGAAAGTCGTTGCCTTATGAAGGGAGCGCCCACATTCCATTTATCGTAAATGATGCGGGAGGACACCTGGATTTGGCTTCAGGATCCGCCGTGTCCGAGATCATTGAATTGCGCGATATTATGCCTTCTTTATTGAATGCGGCTTCGGCCGAGATCCCCGGTTCCGTCGATGGGGAGAGCATCTGGGATTTAGCGCGCGGCGATAAGGAACCCCGGGAAAAGTCTTGGCGTGAGTACCTGCACGGGGAACATACCCAAGGCATCATGTCCACGCAGTGGATTACGGATGGGCGCGAGAAATATATATGGTACTCTCAAACCGGGGAGGAACAGTTCTTCAATTTGACTCAGGATCCCGGCGAACTGCACAACCTGATTCACGATCCGTCGCTGCAGGAAAAAATTCAATATTGGCGTTCTATCCTGATTCATGAGCTTCAGGGCCGCGAAGAAGGATATGTGCAGGGCGGTTGTCTGGTTGTCGGACGCGAACCAGTTTCTGTTTTGTCTCATATTAAACAGGCATAACAATGGGGGATAGAACTCAATGAGCGCATGCATTCAAACATCCAGGCCGCAACATCTTCATGTCATGTGGAAGACCGTCTCCGAGGATTGCAATCTGGCCTGTGATTATTGTTACTACAGTACGGCCGGCGGGGTTCCTCATCAACCGGTTCGAGTGATGGAGCCGGTACTTCTGGATCGGTTTATCTCTCAGTACATGGAACGGTCCTCCGGACAGGCTACATTCTCCTGGCAGGGAGGAGAGCCCTTGTTGGCCGGTTATCCGTATTTTGAACAAGTGGTCTCCCTTCAGGCCAAGTATGCGCCGCCTCATACGCTGATAAGCAATGCGCTGCAAACAAATGGGACGCTTATAAATGAGACTTGGGCGCGATTTTTCAAACGTTACAACTTTCTGATCGGAATAAGCCTCGACGGACCCGAGCATATCCATAATGCCCACCGTGTAACGGGATCAGGGAAAGGCAGCTTTGACCTGGTTATGCGTGGGGTACGTCATTTGCAGCAGGCGGGTGTGGAATATAACATTTTGACGGTGATTCATGAAGATAACGTGACGAAGCCGGACGAAGTGATGGCCTTTTACAAAGAGCAGGGGTTTACATATATTCAGTTCATCCCTTGTATGGATTTTGTTTCTCAAAAGAGCGGGATGCCCGGAGTCTTCCGGATCACCCCGGAACAGTATGGGGAGTTTCTGTGCCGCACCTTTGACTTGTGGTACAACGAGGGGAATCCGGAAATATCCATTCGTATGTTTGAGAATATGGTACTTGCCATGCTGCATCGTCCGGCGGAGCTGTGCGTTCACAGCTCGCACTGTCCGAAGATGATGGTGCTTGAGACGAACGGGGATGCCTACCCTTGTGATTTCTTTATTGACGAAGAGCACAGGTTAGGAAATATCGGTCAAATCGACCTGGAATCATTGCTTGCCAGCCCTGCTTATGAACACTTTTTGCAAATGAAGCCGATGATGAATGAAGCATGCCGCAATTGCGAATATCTCAGCTTTTGCCATGGAGGATGCCCCCGTAATCGGAATTGGCTCGATGTCAATGACCGGTCCGAGGTGGATTATTTCTGCCAAAGCTATAGGATGTTCTACGCCCATGCGTACGACAGAATGACTTTACTTGCTAACCGGCTCAAAACGGAACAATTACAAGCCTACAGGAATAGCGGTCAGCCGCTCCCGCGCCGAAATGAACCTTGTCTTTGCGGAAGCGGGAAAAAGTTCAAGAACTGCTGTCAGCAGCTTGATTAGGAGGGAGTTCCATGTCCTCTAACATTCAAAGTCAGTTTGGAGTAAACGTCCTGGACGTTATCAAAATTCAATACAAGACGCGAATCATTTTTGATTATGTTCAGTCTTGTTATACCGTCTCTTATATACAAAAGGGAGAGGTGTTGACGACATCCTCCGAAGGGGAATATGTGGCTTCCGCCGGGGATGTCATGATTCATCGTCCCAATGAGCCTTTTAATGTCATTTCCAAAAGAGACGGCGTGCATTATTTGTTTAATATCAACGCTACTGTGGGTGCCGGGGATGACTTCTTCAAATTGTTTCCTTTAGGCAAGGTGATTCGAGTACGGGACCGCGACGTGTATGAGCGAAAGTTCGACGAACTGCGGAGCTTGTGGCTGCAAGAGGAAGACGATTTAAGAAACGTTCAGGTCGGTTCGCTCGTTTTTTATCTCCTTTATGAAATTGTCGAAAGCACCAAGCATGGAGGCCGTCGCGCCTCTAGAGATCCCGCCGTTACGGACCGATTTAACGAAGCGCTGCAATTCATGGAGGACCGGCTGGATCAGGAGATTACCAGAGAAGAGCTTGCCAAGCTTTATCATATGAATCCCGTCTACTTTAGTAGGGCGTTCCAGAAAATATACAAGCTGACGCCGATGCAAATGCTTCGTAAGCTTCGGCTGCAGCATGCCAAGCAGCTGCTCGAGAGTACGGATTATACGATGGAGCATATCTCCGGCAGATGCGGATTTTATGACGCTTCGCACTTCAGTAAAGCATTTCAGACCGTGTATGGCAAAGGACCGTCCGAGTATCGAAAAAGTATCAAATTTACAAAAACAAGCATCGCTTCTCCATAGCCGGATGTGCCGGATTCATTTACGCTTATTATCATGAGCGGATCGCATTTGATCAGCACGATGTCGATTCGTAATCTTTCCCATTATCTATTTTATCAGTTCATCTTAGTATAAATAGAAAGGCAGGGAATCAATCATGAGAATCTTGTATTTGGATTTGGACTCGCTTCGCCCGGATCATCTGGGGTGCTACGGCTACCACCGGAATACGTCCCCGAACATCGATGCCATTGCTAAGGAAGGGGTCACCTTTACCAATTATTACTGCTCGGATGCTCCATGTCTGCCATCCCGCTCCGCATTAATGTCGGGGCGTTTCGGCATTCATAACGGAATCGTAGGACATGGCGGTACCGCTGCCGATATGCGCAGGGAAGGGGCAAGCCGGGAATTCAATGACCGCCTGGGCATGGAGAGCCTTCCCGCTGTATTAAGGCAAGCGGACATGAAAACCGCGTCGATCAGCACGTTCTCCGAACGGCACTCCGCCTGGACGTTCAACGCCGGTTTTCACGAGGTGTTCAACGTGGGCGGAAGAGGGCATGAGACGGCGGAACAGGTGCTTCCCGTAGCGCTTAAATGGCTTGAGGATAACGGAAGCTCGGAGAATTGGTTTCTGCATCTGAATTTTTGGGATCCGCATACGCCTTATCGTACGCCCGAGGATTATGGCAATCCGTTCGCACAGGACCCCTTGCCCGCCTGGCTCACCGAAGAGGTATTCGAGCTTCACCGGAACAAGAAGGGGCAGCACAGCATTGAAGACATGAACGCGCTCGCCAAATCGCACTATCACCGTCATGCCCGTCACCATCGGAGCATAGATCAGCACGACGATTTGCGGGTTATTATCGACAACTATGATACCGGGGTTAAATATCTGGACGAGCATCTCGGGCAAATATTCTCCAAGCTGAGGCAGCTTGGGGTGATGGAAGATACGGCTATCATTATCAGTGCGGATCACGGAGAGAACCTGGGCGAGCTCGGGATTTATTCCGAACACGGCACGGCGGATGAAGGGACCTGCCGTATTCCGATGATTGTTTCCTGGCCGGGCGGCAGGAAGGGAGCCGTGGATGACGGCCTCCATTATCATCTGGATCTCCCGCCGACCTTAGCGAGTCTTCTGAAATTGGAAGCCGCTCCATCCTGGGACGGAGAAAGTTATGCCGAAGCTATTACGGAGGAAATCCCGTCCGCCGGGCGAGATTATCTTGTCATTTCACAATGCGCCCATGTGTGTCAGCGCAGCGTCCGATTCGGGGATTGGTTATATATGCGTACCTATCATGATGGACATCATGGATTTCCGAAAGAAATGTTGTTCAATTTGAAGCACGACCCTTATGAACAACATAATCTCGCTGAAGAACGCAGAGATATTTGCAAAGAGGCCGTGTATTTGTTAAATGAATGGCATGACGAGATGATGAGCTCCATGGACTGCGATATTGATCCGATGCGGACGGTACTGAAAGAGGGCGGACCTTATCATGCCAAGGAGTACGCGGACGCCTCCGGTCATAAAGCATAGCGGTTAAAATGATACATTTTATTTGGGCTTAAAAAGGGGGGTGTCCCATCTGTCATCGATAGATGACAGATGGGACACCCCCTACTTTCTGCTAAGCACCGTATTCTTGCGGTTCTATCAAAGTTCCGGGAAGCATCAACACGGTCTTCGTTCCGCTTCCCTCCCGGCTGTAGAGCCGGACACCGCAAGGATCTCCGTATTTAAGATGCAGGCGGTTATTCACGTTGAGAAGACCGATATGATCGCCTGATTCTATATTTTTCTGAGCCAGCAGCTTGGTTAGCTGTTCAAGCCTGTCGGCTGGAATTCCCACTCCATTATCTTCGACGGCGATCTCCAACAGTCCCTCTTCGCTGGTCTCCACCGAGATCAGCAAAACTCCGCTGCCCTGAGCTTCAAGTCCATGAGCCAGCGCATTTTCGATAATGGGTTGAAGAATCATTTTTGGTACGGAAATATGAAGCCATTCCTGCGGACAGAACAGCGTGTACGTGAACTTGTCCGGAAACCTTCCCTGGTAAATCTTCACGCAAGCTTCCGCGATTTTGAGTTCCTCACCAAGAGTTACTTCCTCTTTGCCTTTGATGCTGTATCTTAGCATGGTGCTTAATGCGGTGGTCATTTCAAAGATCTCCCGGTTTCCTTTTACAATGGCAACGCCTTTAATGGTATCCAAAGTGTTGCTTAAGAAATGCGGGTTGATCTGGCTCTGCAAATAAGAGTATTCGGCCCGCTGCTTTTCCAAATCGGACTGGTAGAGCTGGGTTGAAGCATCCACTAATTGGCCCGTCAAATCATGAATCCGTGTGGTCATATCGTTGAACTGCCGGGAGATGATTTCCATCTCGGCATAGCCTCTAAGATCAACCTTATTGTTGAGCACCTGCAGGCTTCCAGCCTTCAACTGATTCATATAACGCATCAGCCGGGACAGCGGCCGCAAGAGATTCATCACAAGCACGGAGTAAGGGATGGAGACGACCAACAGGGTTAAGGCCAACAGCCAAATGCTGAACTTCTTCAACTTCTCCAGTTCCTTCATTAAACTGTGAACCGGAACTGCGGTTACGATTCTTCCCGATATTTCAGGCAACTGAAAGGATTGAATGGCGTATTTCTTCCCGTTGATCGTTTCGACGGTTGACTTGCCGTCCTCGTAAGCGGCTCGGTTAAGAATCGGTTCCAACATAGCTTCCGGTTCGTTGCTATTGGAGTAAATTACGCCTTTATCATCTATCATAAAAAAGCTGGTTCCGGCCAGGCGGGGGTACTCCGAGAATTCAGTCTGAATCGCTCTCATATCCATAATAACGGCAAGATATCCGATCTTTTCCCCATATTTCGACGTATCCCCGGAAGCAAAGATATTCATCCCGAAGAGCAGCTTGCTCTTGTCGAGGATTTTATCAGGAGGGCTATAACCCCGATATTGAACGATCCCGTCATCTCCGGCTGTATCCATGAGATCTTCCACATATTTTGTTCTCCCCGCGATAGAAACTCGAGTGTTCGAACTTCCCGTCACAACAATATCCAGAATATCCGTATTCATATTTCGGGCGATGCTCAGCAACCCTTCTACCTTTTGAGATAAGTCATAGACCCGGAGCTTATCCTTCTCCAGGAGAAACTTCTGGACGGTCGAATCGTATCCCACGTTCATCATCATGGATGAAATGTTGGCATAGTTGGCGGAAATCCGCTCTTTGAGTAGCGAGACCAGCTCCGTATTGTATTGCGTATTCTGGTTAATAATCGTTTCGCTGGATAGTTGATAGACCCGCGAGATAATAACGGGAATGAGAGCTATAATAAACAATCCGAATAACAGAACCTGGGTACGGATAGATAGTCTCTTAATTGTTTTCATTGGTTTTTGTCCCTATATTGCGTCGGCGTCATTTTAAGATGCCGCTTGAAGATCCGCGTAAAATAGAAGTAATCATGAAATCCGCATTTTTCCCCGATTTGATAGATGGAGAGATCGGTCTCCACCAGCAGCTTGCAAGCGCATTCAATCCTTAGGCGGCTAATATGCTCAACAATAGTCTCACCGACTTCTTTCTTAAATAACTGGCACAGGTAATTGGGACTTAAGTAAAAATGATTAGCCAAATGCTGAATAGATATCTCTTGATTAAAATGGTCGCGAATATACAGCAAGATTTCTTTGACTTTCTTGTTTGAGATTTGCGAAGTATCCGCCTCGTACCTCTCCCTGAACGTATCAAGCGTCATCAGAACCAGATCATCGATCATCGCTTCGGCTGTGCCGTACCGGTAGTAGAGCTGCTCATATCCTTCAAAAAAGCGGCCGCTCACCCTGGCACCTTCCCGTGGAAATAAGTAAAGGATCGAGGTATAGAGCAGGTAAGCTTCTTTAATGGTGAAGATTCCCTCTCTGAATAACTTCTTTATCGATTCCATAGCCGCTATGAAGCCTAGCCGGTCTTTGTTTTGAAGCAGTTGAGAAATCTCCTTGAGCTTCTCGTCGATCGGATTCTCCACGGGTTGATTCCCCAAATAACATCCGGGCTTGCCTGTTGCAAACATGCTGAAGGCAGCCAGGGAGGCTGATTCCAAAGATGCGTCCAACTGGTGGATGTCCGATATTGGCGGGCCGATCCCGATGCCGCATTCTCGTGCAGCGTTCGCTTGCTCAAGGATCTGGAGGAAGGTGTCATATTGACTCTCTTCCAATAGATAGCCATATCGCCGGCGACTCATCGGAAAGACCAGGGAAGAGGTTGGTCCGACCTCGATGGGGGAACCGAGCCCTTGGATAACAATCGGGATGTGTGGCGTAGAGCGGGACAAGGGCATTCGCTTCTCATCCAACCATTGAGTGATTTGCTCGTGATCCCCTGAGCATACGGCTTCATACAGTTCATAGGTGTGATTAGAAACGGGGGGTTCCTTAACTGTTTTGGATTTGAGCTGTTGGGCTATCCGGTTGAGAATTCCTTCAATTTCTTCGATTTCAAAGGGTTTCAGGCAGTATCCGTAAGTGCCGTAATTCATCGCTTTTTGGGCATAAGCGAACTCGGCATGTCCGCTCAATACGATAAAAATAGTATCCGGCGCTACGGCTTTGCCGCGTTGTATAAGTTCCAGTCCATTCATGACGGGCATTTTGATATCCGTCAATACAAGAGTAGGGTGAAGCGATTGGATTAAGCCTAGAGCTTCTTGCCCGTTTTCGGCGTCGTCGATAACTTCAAAGCCGTATTTATTCCAATTCACCCCTGCTTTAATTCCTTCTACGATCCACTTCTCATCATCTGCAATAATCACGGAGTGCATAGGCAATCCCCCTGTCTCTCTGGTGTTCTTAGATTCATCCTAGCTATTGAAGGCCCTTGGGGGTATGGATTATTTTACGCTCACTATGTCGGATATTAAGGGTCACGGGAAGGCCTATTTAAGAAGTATAAAAAATCCACATGCATGGAGTTGGATTCTCTATACTCGACAAATTCCTCTCCCCCTATAATTTATCATATAAAGCGCTTACTCGCATTGCAATCTCAGACAGAAAGGTGGGGGGAAGATTGGCTGAACCTGTAACCGTCCGCACTCCCAAGCGCAGCTTGGGCAAAACGATTTTACAGTATAAGTATTTCTACCTCATGGTGCTGCCGATATTAATCTGGTATGCCCTCTTCAGCTATGCTCCTATGTACGGTGTTACGCTGGCATTCAAAACATTTCATTACGGCAAGGGGATTTTGGGAAGTCCCTGGGTCGGCTTGGAGAACTTTCAGACCTTGCTGACCGACCCCGAGTTTCGCAGAGCATTTTGGAATACCGTCATTATCAGTTTAATGAAGTTGTTAATTCATTTTCCGATGCCTATCATTCTGGCCATTGTGTTATATGAATTTTCGAAGACCAAGATCAGAAGATTCTTTCAGACGATTCTGACCTTCCCGCATTTCATTTCCTGGGTTGTACTCGCGGGGATTGTTATCAATATTTTAAGCAAGGACGGGATCTATAACCAGATCATTATGTTGTTCGGCGGAAACCCGAGCTCCCCGCTCGTGGATGAAGGCGCGTTTAGGCCGGTGCTGTACATCACCCATGTTTGGCGGGAGATCGGTTGGGACTCGATCATTTACTTGGCAGCGCTTTCTGGAATTAACCCGGAGTTGTTCGAAGCGGCCGAGGTGGATGGCGCGAACCGCTTCCGCAGGCTGTTGAACATTGCATGGCCTGGTCTTAAGAGCACAGTAGCCGTCTTGCTGATTCTACAAGTTGGACAACTGCTGACTCAAGGCTCCAGCTTCGATCAGATCTTTAACCTGTACAGCTCACCGGTATATTCAGTGGCCGACACGATCGATACGTATATCTATAGAACTTCATTCACCGTAGGCGGCGATTTCGGTTATATGACCGCTGTAGGTATGGTTAAATCCGTAATCAGCCTGGCGCTCTTATGGGCGGCCAATACCTTCGCTAAGAAGATGGGGGAAGAAGGCCTGTACTAATTTGCAAGTAAGGGGGAGACACAATTGACTGACACAATGGAAAAAAAGACAAAGAAGTGGAGTGCTTTTGATATTGGTGCCTTCGTGATTTTGGGGCTGCTAGCGCTCATTACCTTTTTTCCCTTCTATAACGTTCTAATTATCTCGGTTGCCAAGTTTGAAGCGATCAGCAAAAGCGACTTCTATATCTTCCCGCGATCGTTCGATCTATCGGCTTACAAATTGCTGCTTCAGGATATGAAGTTTTGGACTTCTATCTTAAATTCGGTCATCGTAACCGTGCTCGGAGTCTTGTTCAGCATGACGATCTCTGTGGCTGGAGCCTATGCCCTGTCCAAACGGGGAATGCCTGGCAGAAACGCGATGCTTAGTTTGATCTTGTTCACGATGTTTTTTAACGGGGGATTGATTCCGTTTTATCTGATCGTGAAGGATTTGGGCTTTGTAAATAATATCTTCGTTATGATTATACCTGCGGGCCTGAACACCTTTTACCTGATTATAATGAAAAATTATTTCAACACGATTCCCGAAAGTCTGGAAGAGTCGGCCAAGCTTGATGGAGCGAACGACCTGTATATCCTGCTCAAAATTATTATTCCGATCTCTGCTCCGTTTATGGCAACATTTGCCCTGTTCTATGCCGTAGAAAGATGGAATGAATGGTGGTATGCTTTGATCTTTATCAGCGATGCTTCAAAAACGCCGCTTCAAATTTATTTGCGGGAAACGCTCATTACTTCTAATTCCTTACTCGGTCTCATGGCACAAACCATGGCCGAACAGCAGCAGACTGCGAAGGTTTACACGCCTGCACTGCAAATGGCAGCTGTTGTGGTGTCTAGCATCCCTATCATTGCCGTCTATCCGTTTCTTCAGAAGCACTTTAATAAAGGGATTATGGTGGGCTCCATTAAAGGATAAGAACATTCAAATACAGAGTATTATCCTAAACAATTAAAGGGAGGTTTCAAGCATGCGTAGAAAGAAAATATTAACGCTGGCAATGTGTATTACCTTAATGGCTTCGCTGCTGGCAGCTTGCGGCGGAGGCAATAATGACAAAGGGCAAACGGCAGCGAATGGGGAAGGCTCAAGCTCTGCGAACTCTTCTTCCACAGATAATCCCTACAAAGACCCTATGACCATTTCAGTAGGTTACTGGGACGCGGATGTCGAAATTGCTAACATTGAAAAAGATAAGATCGTTCAACAAATACTGGAGAAATTCAATATTACCTTAAAACCGGTCAATACGACTTGGGATGACTATGCTCAGAAGATTCAAATGTGGGCTGCCTCCGACCAATTGCCTGACATCTTCGCGATCGACGCCGTCGGCACGCAATATCAGCGCAAATGGGTTGAGCAGGGCGTCGTCAAGGCGCTTCCGGATCTCTCTCCCTATCCAAATCTTGCAAAATATTTCGAAGCTCCGGACATTAGCGGCTTAAGCGTTGACGGCAAGCATTATACCGTTCCTCGCCGGATGTTCCCAAGCGTGGACTGGAGTGCGTTGGACCGTGTTGTGCTCTATCGTTGGGACCTCGCCCAAAAAGCCGGCATCACCAAAGAACCTGAGACATGGGAAGAGTTTGAAGCCATGCTGGATGCCATCGTCAAGGCGGATCCGGAAGGCAAGAATATTGCAGGTTTGACATCGACTACTACCAAAATGCTGGGCGGTTTCTTCTGGCTGTACGGTAACCCGGTTGCCACGAGCGATGGCAGCGGCAGCGATTTCAAATGGATCAAAGAGGATGACAAGTATATCCCGGCTATTTTCTCCAAGAAGACGCTTCCGGCGCTTCAAAATATGAAAGACATGTATAACAAAGGATTGATCGATCCCGATATCGCACTAGTGAAGCCTTCGGATTCCTATGACAACTTCGTAGCGGGTAAATCGGCAGCTCTCCTGAGCGGCGGCGGGTTTATCAATTACAATAAAGAAATTTATGAAAAACGTTGGAAGTCCGCTTACCCGGATCAAGATATCACTCAGAGCGTTAAGGTACTTAAGCCGCTCGTCGGTCCGGATGGAGAACGTTCACACGCTATTTTCAAAACCTACTGGTCGGAAAGCTACTTCAGCAACAAGGTCGACGATAAAAAGATGGCCCGGATTATGGCACTCTATGATTATGTATTATCCCCGGAAGGTAAAGATTTGTTGACCTACGGCATCGAAGGCGAGGATTACAAGATCGAGGACGGCAAAAAAGTAATGATCGAAACGCGTTCTTTGATCGAGAAGTATCCGGCCCGTTTATTCCTGAAGGAATTGGTAGCTTACGAAACCTCGGACAGATACAACATGGACGACCCGACGATCGCTAACGAAGCTATACGGAAAGAAGCCGTCGATTATATCGACTGGATTTTGAAAAATACAAAGGTTCCGGATTACAATATTCTATTAACTTACATCTCCACGCCTACAAAGGATAAATTCTCGGTGCTTGATCACGATGATTTGCTCAAAATCATGCTCTCCAAGGAATCGGTTGAGGACTCGTGGAATAGTATTCTGAAGGATTATAAGGCAAAAGGTCTCGATAAAATGATCGAGGAAGTAAATGAGAAGGCCAAAGAAGAAGGTATTGAGTAATCGGGTATGGAACCCGAACATACAGAGGGTGCGGCAGGGAATGGCCGCATCCTTCTACAATTTGGAGGGAAGCGATGATGATAACCGGAATTCACTTGAAGGGATTAAGTGTACAGCAGTTGTCGGCAGTCTCCGAAGTGGCGGGAATTCTGAGCATCCGAATGAATCAGGCAGGCATTCCAGTGGATTGCAAGAACCAAGGGAAAGGCATCCGTGTGTCATTTGGCTCGGGTCAGGCTGCTATTGAGTACGAGAAGGAACATCAGTTGATTCGGGGGATCAGCCGGTTTCTCGAGCACGTACGCCGAGGAGAAGAAACGTTTGAAATCAAGGAACAGCAGGCCTATGAACAGCTAGGCTTTATGGCGGACTGCTCGCGCAACGCTGTTCTAAACGATCAAGGATATAAGGAATTGATCCGCCGTTTATCGCTCATGGGTTATTCGTCGGTTCAACTGTATACGGAAGACACGTATGAGCTGAAGGAATATCCTTACTTCGGTTATATGAGAGGGAGATATACCGGCGGACAAATTCAGGAGATGGACAAGTACGCTGCACTTTTTGGCATAGAGCTGGTTCCTTGCATTCAGACGCTGGCCCATCTGGGTCAAACCTTGAAATGGCAGGCTCATGCACCGTTGGTGGATTGTCAGGATATTCTCCTGATCGACGAGCCCGGGACTTATGATTTGATCGATCGTATGTTTGCTTTCATGGCCGTAAATTTCCGCAGCCGCCGAATCAATATCGGTATGGATGAAGCACATATGATGGGACTGGGAAAATATCTCGACAAGCACGGTTACCATGATCGTTCAACGTTGATGCTTAAACACTTCGGCAAAGTGATGGAGATCGCCAGGAAATATGGTTTCCATACGATGATGTGGAGCGACATGTTTTTCCGTCTGGCAAGCTCGGGAGAGTATTATGATACGGAGAGTCCGATTCGCCCCGACATTATAGAGATGATTCCGGAAGATGTTACGTTGGTCTATTGGGATTACTACTCGGAAAAGCAGGAGATTTATGACGGAATGCTTCGTAAACATAAGCAGCTCAGCGACAACATCGGGTTTGCTGGCGGAGCCTGGAAGTGGATGGGCTTTGCTCCGAACAACGAATTCAGCCGCAAGGTCAGCCTGCTGGCACATGAGAGCTGCATCAAATATGGCGTTAAAGACGTGCTGGTGACAGCCTGGGGAGATAATGGCGCCGAGGCTTCCGTCTTCTCGGTACTTCCATCCCTTCAACTATGGGCAGAGTTATGCTACACGGGACGTTCGGAGGAAGATTATATGCGGGAGAGATTCACCACTTGCACAGAGGGCAATTACGATGACTTCATGACCCTTGACGCGGCTAATCTGGTTCCAGGCAACCCCGCACCCGGAGGAAATTCCATCAATCCGGCAAAGTATTTGTTGTATCAGGATATTATGTACGGGTTGTTCGACCGCCATGTTGTACCGGATGCATATACGGAGCATTACCGGTTGAGTGCGGAAAGACTTGAAGCGGCGTTATTGCGCAATCCGGCTTGGAAGCCCCTATTCTCCGTCCAGGCAAGCTTATGCCGATTGCTTGAGGTCAAGAGCGAAGCGGGAATACGCATCAGGGATGCATACCGCCGAGGAGATTCGGAGACACTGGCCCGTTTTGCCGATGTGACTTTGCCGCTGCTTTCCGATTTGACCGAAAGGTTTATGGACGAATACCGGATCCAATGGGAGAAGGAAAACAAGATATTCGGGCTTGATGTCTTTGATCTGCGGATGGGAGGCTTGCTTCAGAGAATCCAAACTGCCATTCGTCGAATCCATCGTTATGTAGAAGGGGATCTGGACCGGATTCCGGAATTGGAAGAGGAACTCCTGACCTTCGACGGTCTCGTTGATGAAGACGGTCCAAGAGCGATCAGCGCGAATTTATGGCATACGATCGCAACCCCTTCCGTGATCGCAGGGGTTTAGGGAGAAAGGAAGAAGAAACTATGAGTAATTTATCCATATCGGGCGACCAGTTTCTGTTGGACGGTCAGCCGTTCCGTCTTCTCTCCGGGGCTCTGCATTATTTCCGGATCGTTCCGGAATATTGGCGGGATCGTATGTTGAAGCTGAAGGCTTGCGGACTGAATACGGTAGAAACCTATATTCCTTGGAATTTGCATGAACCGGAGGAAGGCCGCTTTTATTTTGAAGGTCTGGCTGACATTGAAGCCTTCGTTCGACTAGCCGGGGAACTGGGCTTGCATGTGATCCTGCGGCCGAGTCCCTTCATTTGTGCCGAGTGGGAATTCGGCGGCTTGCCCGCATGGCTGCTAGCGGATGACAACATGCAGCTCCGCTGCGATTATAAACCTTATTTGTCCAAGGTTGACGCTTACTTTGACGAACTGCTTCCGCGTTTGCGGCCTCTGTTAAGCACCCAGGGCGGCCCCGTGCTCGCGCTTCAGGTTGAGAACGAATACGGGAGCTATGGAACCGACAAAGCTTACTTGAATTATTTGAAAGAAGGAATGATCGCCCGCGGCATGGATGTACTGCTGTTTACCTCGGACGGAGCCGAAGATCGCATGCTTCAGGGCGGGATGATCGACGGGGTGTTCGCCACGGTCAATTTCGGATCACGTGCCAAAGAATCCTTCGCCAAACTGCGTGAATATCAGCCGACGGGGCCGCTGGTATGCATGGAATTCTGGAACGGTTGGTTTGACCGCTGGATGAAGCCGCATCAGACCCGTCCCGCAGCTGAAGTGGAGGAAACGCTGGATGAGATGCTGGCTTTGGACGCTTCTGTCAATTTCTATATGTTCCATGGCGGAACGAACTTTGGATTTATGAATGGGGCCAATCTGTTCGATGAGTATGAGCCTCTAGTAACCAGCTATGATTATGATACGCTACTGGACGAATCCGGCAGGCCGACGGATAAATTTTACGCAGCCCGGAAAATTATCGAGAAATACGTAGATCTGCCGCCGCTGGAATTGCCTCCAGGGATTGAGTCGCGGGCTTATGGGAAGGTACGGATGACAGAATGTGCGCCATTGTTTACCCAGTTGGACGCATTGTCTCATCCTGTGCGCAGATCGTGCCCCGAACCGATGGAGAAGCTTGGGCAGGCGTATGGATTTATTTTATATTCAACGAAGATTACGGGACCAAGCAGCGGAAGGGAGCTTATCCTGCAAGAAGTACGCGATCGTGCGCTTATTTTCGCCAATGGAGCCTATATCGGTACGGTTGAACGTTGGAATCCGAAGGGGATACCTTTGGAAGTCCCGGCGGAGGGATTGCAGATCGATATTCTGGTGGAAAATATGGGGCGCATAAACTACGGCCCTCAGCTCCGTGATCCGAAAGGAATCACATGCGGGGTGAGGCTCGGCTATCAGTTCTTGCATGATTGGACTATTCGGTCCTTGCCGTTGACCGATCTTACTGGTTTGACGTTTGTTCCTGATGGTGATTGCGACGAACGCCTTGAGCCCGTCTTTTATCGGGGCAGTCTGCATGTTGACGAGCCGGCGGATACGTTCTTGCGATTGGATGGATGGGGCAAAGGGCAGGCCTTCATCAACGGCTTTAACCTAGGCCGTTACTGGGATAAGGGACCGACTAAGACGCTGTACGTGCCGGCTCCGCTTCTTCGCGAAGGCGGGAACGATATTATCGTGTTCGAACTCCATGGCGTAAAGGAGCCCGTCGTTTCTTTTGTAGATCAGCCGGACTTTGGATGAAGTCTTGATCGGCCCAAAATATCAAATAGCGCAGGCTTCCTGAAGAGGAGGGCTGCGCTTTTTGATATAAGTTGGAAAGAGGCTTGTTAGGGCAAGGCGAAAACGCTATGATAAGTTTTGTGTACGCTTTCAAAAATGGCAGGTAATCAAGGAATATCTTTTCAAATAGAGCATGTTTAAGACAACGAAGGAGGCAAGTGGAGCAATGGTCAAAACAACGATTACGAATCCGGTCATTTGGGCCGATGTACCGGACGTCAGCGTCATCCGCGTAGGAACGACGTTCTATATGGTGAGCACGAGCATGCATTCCATGCCAGGCTGCCCGATCATGAAGTCGGACAATTTAATGCATTGGGAGCTGGTGAACTATGTATTCGATACGCTCGAAGATCATGACGCACATCATTTGCTCGACGGAACAGGCATATACGGTAACGGTTCATGGGCTGCCAGCCTGCGCTACCATAAGGGGATGTACTATGTATGTTTCTCGTGCAATGATATGGACCGGTTCTATGTATACAGGACGAACGACATCGAGCACGGACGATGGGAGCGATCAGTACTAGGTGGACTCCATCATGATCCGGGCTTGCTGTTTGATGATGACGACCGCGTCTATGTATTTTACGGTAACGGCGATATCCGCATCGCGGAGTTGACGCCGGATGCAACGGCGTTGAAGCCGGGCGGTATTAACCGGTTACTGTTCGAGACGGAGCGTGAAGGGATCGGTTTACGAGCCGAGGGCTGTCATGCCTATAAGCTGAACGGATTTTATTATCTGTTCTTTATCGAATGGCCGAATACCGGCAATTGCCGCCGCAGACAGGTTGTCTACCGTTCAAGGGAACTGTTGGGACCGTACGAGCATCGCGTCGTGCTGGATGACGATATGGGCTACCACAACAAAGGGGTTGCGCAGGGAGGTATCGTCGATACGCCGGCGGGAGAATGGTACGCTGTTCTGTTTCAGGATCACGATGCTGTAGGCCGGATCCCCTGTGTCGTCCCTGTACATTGGGAGAATGACTGGCCGGTATTTGGAATCGACGGCAAAGTGCCGTCGTCCTTCGAGGCGGACCTGCCGGAGAGGCTGCCGAAGCCGCTTGTCATCAGCGACGACTTCGACTATGACGAGAATAAACTGGCGTTAAACTGGCAATGGAACCATAATCCCGACAACCTGTTATGGTCGGTGACGTCGCGTCAAGGGCACCTTCGGTTAATTACGGGGCGTCCGGCGCAAAGCGTTGAATATGCCCGGAACACATTGACGCAGCGTACGGAAGGACCGCGCTGCACGGCGATGACGACGGTTGACATTACCGGAATGAAGCCGGGTGATCGTGCCGGGCTGGTTGCCTTACAGCATGATTTTGGCACCGTCGGCGTGCAAATGGAGGAAGACGGCAGCCGGTACGTTGCAATGACTGCTGCTTCCGGAGACGGCGCTGAAACCACGGTCGAGCGTATTCGTTACGAAGGAGACATAATCTATCTTAAAATCAAGTTTGACTTCGAGGATAGTGCGGATACGGCCGAGTTTCACTATTCTTCGGACGGCCACCGGTGGGAAACCATCGGCCGCCCGCTGCAGCTTAAATATACGCTGGATCATTTTATGGGCTGCCGGATCGGCTTATACAACTATGCGACGAAGGAAGCGGGAGGGTTTGTGGACTTCGATTATTTCCGCTACGGTATGGATTCAGAACATTGATTAAGGAAGGAAGGCATGAATTAGATGACTGATTCATTGCAATTATGGTATCAACGGCCTGCGGAGAACTGGGACGAAGCCCTGCCGATCGGCAGCGGCCGACTCGGCGGCATGATCTTTGGCAGAACTGTGGAAGAGCGCCTTCAACTTAACGAAGATTCCATTTGGTCCGGAGGCCCGATGGACCGTAACAACCCAGACGCGCTGGAGCATCTGGCAGAGGTTCGGCGGCTGCTTGCGGACGGACGATTGTCTCAAGCGGAAAGGCTCGCTGCGATGGCGTTATCCGGAACGCCGGAATGCCAACGCCATTACGAGCCGCTCGGTGATCTATGGATTGAGATCGGACATGAGGAAACGGAAGTGTCGGACTATCGGCGAGAGCTTGATCTAAAGAACGGAACGGCTACCGTCAGCTACCAATGGCGCGGCGAACGGCATGAGCGCGAACATTTCGCCAGTTATCCGGACGGTGTCATCGCCGTCCGATTATCTGCCGACCACAGCAACGCCGTTTCGTTCAGGCTGCGCTTCACGCGCGGGCATCAGCGTTTTCTTGACAGCTTGCGGACCGAGCCGGACGGCCTGCTCGTTATGAAGGCGGGCCTCGGTGGGGCGGATGGAATTAATGTCTGTTCGATGATCGGCGTTCAAACAAAAGGGGGACACATCCGGTCAATCGGCGAGTTTCTTGTAGTAGAGGATGCGGATGAAGCCGTTATTTTTATCGCGGCTGCGACCACCTATAGGCATGATAATACGGAAGCGGTGTGCCGGGAGACGATTCGGTCGGCTCGTACCCGCGGATATGCCGAGTTGCGGGAAAGACATATTGCTGACAACAGCAGTCTCTTCGGACGGGTCGAGCTCCGGCTTGGGAATGGAGAAGGATCCGCTGCAGCCGCTTTGCCTACGGACGAACGGCTCGCCGCGGTGCGGGGAGGTTCTGAAGACAATGGTTTAACAGCGTTATATTTCCATTATGGCCGATACCTGCTGATCGCAAGCAGTCGGCCCGGCTCGCTCCCCGCCAATTTGCAAGGCATCTGGAACGAGCATTTCACGCCTCCGTGGGATTCGAAATATACGATCAATATCAACGCGCAGATGAACTACTGGCCGGCAGAGAGCTGCAACTTGTCCGAATGCCATGAACCGCTCTTTGATCTGCTTGAGCGGATGAGGCCAAACGGTCGTGAGACGGCACGCCGGATGTACGGTTGCCGCGGGTTTGTAGCACATCACAATACCGACTTGTGGGGCGATACGGCACCGCAGGACATTTACATGCCTGCTACGGTTTGGCCGATGGGTGCGGCTTGGCTTTGTCTTCACCTGTGGGAGCATTACGCCTACAATCTTGATCGGTCATTCCTCGAGAAAGCGTATGAGACGATGAAGGAATCCGCGGATTTCTTTATCGACTACATGACGGAGACGGCGGATGGGAAACTTGTCACCATGCCTTCCGTCTCGCCCGAGAACGTTTACCGCTTGCCGAACGGGGAGACGGGCACGTTGTGCATTGCGCCTTCGATGGATAGTCAGATTATCGATGAATTATTCGGGGCATGTATCGAAGCTTCGATGCTGCTCGGCATCGACGATGATTTCCGGGATCTGCTTGCCGAAGCAAGGTCGAGGCTGCCGGAACCGAAGATCGGACGTTATGGACAGCTACAGGAATGGTTGGAGGATTACGAGGAAGAAGAACCGGGACACAGACATATTTCGCATCTATTTGCCCTGCATCCCGGTTCCCGTATTACACCTTACGGAACGCCCGAATTGGCGACGGCGGCCCGGATAACGCTCGAGCGCCGGCTTGCTAGCGGCGGCGGTCACACAGGGTGGAGCCGTGCTTGGATCATCAATCTATGGGCGCGGCTGCGCGACAGCGATGAAGCATATGGGAACTTCATGGCGCTCTTACGCCACTCGACGCTTCCCAACCTGCTCGATAACCATCCGCCGTTCCAAATTGACGGTAATTTCGGAGGTACCGCAGGCATCGCGGAGATGCTGCTCCAGAGCCACGAAGGCGTCATTGATCTACTGCCATCGCTACCGAAGGCATGGGGGGACGGATCAGTCAAAGGGCTGCGTGCACGCGGCGGGTTCGAAGTCGATATGAAATGGGTTGAAGGCAAGCTGAGCCAGGCGGTAATACGTTCTGAACACAGAGGAATATGCCGGATTCGGAAAGACGATTCGCGAAGGCTTGTCGTTGAGACCGATGCGGGAACGAGGGTCGATGCCGGAACGGAAGGAAATGAAATCACCTTCAAGATTTCCGCTGGGACAGCATACAAGATAACGACTCATTCATGAGGCGGATGGCATCATGCTGAATAATTCAATTTACGATAAATGCAAACGGCAGTCGGATCTTAGTCCGGCTGCCGTCTTTTTAATATTATTTACAACCAAGTAAGAGGATCTGGGGTAAGCAGAAGACGAAGCCAAATGTGAAACGCTCGCTCGTTATTCCAGTGTGAACGAAGCCAGACTCGCGTTGCCGATTCCCTTATAAGTGAAATAGAGGGCGTGAACTCCGTCCGGAATGGCGATATCGGCTTCATACGTCGTCCATACATTCGTGAAATCCACCGGAATCGAGCCAAGCGGCGGACCGTCCCATGCCGTCTTGACCTCGAAGCTTCCTCGGGCATAGCCTCGGACTTCGATCTTCATGCTCCGCACATTTTCGCAATGAAAATACTTGAACCCCGCCGTTGCGGAATCCTGCATATTGGCGATATAACCGACTTCCTCGTCCCCGTCCTTCCCGTCCTGCGTGATCTTCGGGAATCGGCCGTCCATCCAGGCCCCATGCGAGCCCGTATACCGCTCATCCGCAGCCGCCGTAAACAGATGGCAGGCCAGGTAAGCCGGGTACTCGCCGCGCCCTTCCAGCGGGCCGCCATTCGGGCCGCTCGTTGTAATCTCCACTTGCGGTATGGTGCCGTCTTCAAGGATAGCGATCGGTTCGATACAGCCCTGCCGGCTGAAGCTCGTACCGTTGGTATGCCGGTGATAGAAGATGTACCATTGTCCGCCCGTCTCCACCATGCCGCCGTGATTGTTACCCCCATAGAACATGGGTTTGTCAGCGGGTTTATAGGTATCGATATGCAGATCATTGTTGCTGACGATAACGCCGCGGTACTCAAAACCGCTCGTTGGATGAAGACTGGTCGCATAGCACAATTCGTGCATGACGATCGAAGAATAAACGAAATAGTACGTATCTCCGTGCTTTCGGATGGAAGGCGCCTCGAAGAATTCATGTCCTTCGAAGCCGGTTCCTTTGCCGTACGGTTCGCTGGGAGCAACGAATACCGGATCTTCGGTGATGGTGAGCATATCCGGTCCGAGTACTGTAGCCATCGAGCCATGACGCGACCGGTCGCCAATCGCACAGAACCCGGTATACAGATAAGTGAGATCTCCTTCCGTCAAGACGCCCGGGTCGAATTGCGGTTCGTCTCCCTCCCGTTCACCTAAACGCGTACCGTCGGCATACCGCACGTAACCGTAGAACTCATACTTGCCGGCCGGGGTGTCACAGACGGCGACCGAGACGACGGACACCTTGTCCAGAACGTAGTAGAGGTAATAACGTCCGTCAGGGCCGCGGGTGACATCGGGGGCATATAGACACATATGGCCGTCCGGATTGAGCGGATCATCACTTTTCTTATATATCACGCCTTCGTACCGCCAGTCCCCCAGATTGTCCGCTGGAGCCGACCAACAAACATAATCGTTCAGACAAAATACATGTCCGTTAAAACGATCATGCGATCCGTATACGTAGACTCTGTCCTCAAAAACATGCGGTTCCCCGTCAGGGATGTATTCCCATGACGGCAGATAAGGGTTAACTCCTTGTAGCTTCATTTGGTATCAACTCCCAATCATACTATTAAGCTGCAATGATATCGTATTGCTTGTTTTATTTGTGCTTTCGCGTGAATCGTAACGTCCAAAGGAATAAATGTCAACAAATTATTTTTAGAATAGAATAGGAAAGATCAAGTTTGATATCCCAAGTGAAAATAGAATAAACGTTATTAATAAATAGCCATTTGGCATTTATAAATTTAATGAATATTAGAATAAATCAATTACAAGTGAGGATGCATCATTGTTTTCAGCGGGGGCTCATCTTATAATTTTCTGAATCGCCGGGAACGGCCGGAAAAAGAATAGGAGGCGTTGGTTATGCTTCGAGTCGCAAAAGTCGAAAATGGGATGGTTCAGGGACTGCCGGCAGCGGATCCCCGGATTACAAGCTTTAAGGGGATTCCGTTTGCCGCTCCGCCGGTAGGAAAGAACCGATGGCGTGCCCCCCAGCCGGCGGAAAATTGGGAAGGCGTGCTTAAAGCATATGAATTCGCACCGATTTCCTTGCAGGTAAGACAAGAGATTGACGATAACAACATTTATACCCGGGAGTGGGCCGTAGAACCGGATATCGCGATGGATGAGGACTGCTTGTATCTTAACGTGTGGACGCCGGCCAATAGCGTCGATGAGAAGCTGCCGGTGTATGTCTGGTATTTCGGCGGCGGGCTCCAGGTCGGACATACGGCGGAGATGGAGTTTGACGGCGAACGTATCGCACGAAGAGGAATCGTGGTGGTAACGATCAATTACCGTTTGAACGTATTCGGTTTTTTAGCCCATCCCGAAATCACGGCGGAAGCGCCGGACGCACCGGCTAACTTCGGCCATCTCGATCAGCAGGCGGCTACCAGATGGGTCAAGCGCAATATTGAGGCATTTGGCGGAGACCCGGATAATATAACGATCGGCGGACAGTCGGCGGGGGGCTGGAGTGTCTTGAGCCAGCTTGCATCTCCTCAGAACGAAGGTCTCTTTCAGCGAGCCATTGTTCAAAGCGGAGTATTTACGTCCCTTTATCCTAATAAAGGCATGCCTAATTTTTGGACAGAGTTGAGCGAAGCGGAACGGGCGGGCGTCACATTTTTTGAATATCTCGGCGTCTCCTCGCTTGAGGAAGCGCGGCGGCTGGATGGAACCTATCTGAGGGACAAAGCGATGGAATACCAGGGCTTCTGGGGAACCGTGGAAGACGGGGGATTTAACGTTGGCAACCCGTTTGATTGCTTCCTGCAAAATAAACGCTGGATGGTGCCGGTCATGTTCGGCCATACCTCCTCCGAGTTTTTCAGCGTCCCGAATGTCGAAACGCAGGGTGAGCTCGAGAAGATGGCCGCAGATATGTTCGGCAACGAAGCCGAAGAATTCCTGAAATTGTGCGGCGGTCAGTCAGTCGACATTGAGGAGGCCAAGAAGAGAGCCTCGGTGAGCGGCATCGAGTATGCCATCCGTTTAGCCGCACAGGCTAATGCCGATAGCGGCGCCAACACTCCGTTGTATTATTATAATTTCGATGCGGACATCCCAGGCTGGGATAACCCCGGTACTTTCCATTCCGTGGATCTCTGGTTTTTCTTTGAGACGCTCGCCAAATGCTGGAGGCCGTTTGTCGGCAAACACTACGATTTGGCTCGACAAATGTGCAACTACTGGGCGAACTTCATTGCTTCAGGAAACCCGAATGGAATAGATTCTACCGGAGAGGAGCTTCCTCATTGGAACCCCCTCATGCCCGAGACTCCTTATGGAATGCTGTTTGCGGACCGGGCCGAATATCTCGAAGAGGAACCTAGCGAAATGATGAAGTTTCTTGTAAAGCAATATTTTAAGAAAGAGCACTGTTAAGCTTCTGAAAATTTCTTGGCGTGTGGCCCGTGATTTGTTTGAACTGCCTGCTGAAGTGTTCGACATTTTGATATCCGCAACGGGAAGAAATTTCGGCGATCGATTGCGTGTTATGAATCAAGTATTCTTTGGCTATACGGATACGGTGGTTGATGACGTCATCCATGCAGGAAACGCCGAAGGTTTTCTTGTAAATGTTCTGTAAATAGCCCGTACTGATCTGAAGGTACTCCGCCATTTTCGAGACCGACCAGTCATCGCCGGGATGGTTCTGAATCGCGGTCCGCAGCCTCAATAGATTGTGGTATTGCGGCGTAAGCTCGCCGCCGTGGAAATAGGATTCAAGCAGTTTGTTGAACAGCGTACGGAGCAAGCAGTCGAGGGAAGAATGTTTATAGTCCCGCTGATTGTTGTGTTCGATGACCAGCAATTCAAACAGCTTGCCGCAATATTCCGGATCGATCAAGGCGAAAGGTACACCTGTCGGCAGCGGCGATTCTGTTATGTAAGGCTCGTTGGTCTCGAAGCGAATCCAATCATTGACGAACTGGTCGGCGCTGGAACGGTAATAAACTTTTTGGTTCGGACGGTAGATGACGGCGCAATGTGCGGGATACGTCTTGAGCTCCCCGTCGACCCAGAATTGAGCCGGGGTTTTGGTGAGAACAAGCAGCCAGTGATAGCCCACCGGCACGTCGACCACAAAATTACCGGCGTGTGACGTATTGCTTTCAACATAATGAATCGTCGTCAAACGTACTCCTCCTTTTTAGGCTGCCATCATTATATCATAGCGCGAAATCGGGAAATCCACGGATAAGGCAGCCTTTTTTTATTCGATTGGCTTTTCATCCCCATTCACTTTAAAATTTAGGAATAGCTTCAATAATCACTGAACAAGAAAAAGTGGTGAACAACATGGGGTAACCGTTAAAGATATGCTGCAATTGCCTTCATTTCGAGGGGCCAAGGTGCTGGCCGGAAAGAGTAGCCTGCATCGCATCGTCTCCTCCTTATCCGTATTGGAGGTGTCGAACGCCGATTTTTCTTCCAAAATCGTTCAAACCGTTCAGGAGGAATGGTATGCGGAAGAGATTGTAATCAGTTCCTTATACACGATTAAGGACAGCGTGGAGAAACAGTGCGAGACGATCCAGTACTTGATCGATCTCGGCGAAGTGGGACTGATCCTGTATTATGTAGGAATCATTGTTCCGAAAATCCCGGAGGAAGTGCTGCAATTAGCCGAATCGCACAATTTTATCATCATCTGCATGCCAGAGAACGATATCTCGCTTCGTTATAATGAAGTGATTTATGAAGTGATGGAAGCGATTGTGCTCGACAATCAGACGATCAATGATAATTTTGTGAATGAAACGCTGGAGAAAGTATCGTTCCTGCCGGAGCATTCGCGCAGTGTGGAAATTATGCTGAAATTGTTGTCCGACCGGCTGAAGGCCAATCTCGTACTGACGAATACGCAGCTGGACATTGCCAATCAAGTCATGTGGCCGCGCAACTCGACCTTGGACGTGGTGAGCCTCATTCGGGGATACGCGCCTCATTATATCGACGGCCGGGCACGGGGAGAGAACAACGATTCCGCTTGTTTTATCGGTCATCAAATCATCCGCCAGAAGAATGGAGAGCCTCTGTACCTGTTTGTCATTAAAGAAAATGCGAAGCTGCCGGTAAAAACCATAGATAAAATCGGCGAGGTCGTGCAAGTGGCCGTCAATCTTTGGGGAGACAAGCATAACGAGGTCAGCGAATACGCTCTGGTCAAAGCGATCCTAAACGATGAGAGCGAGAAGATGCGGAGGCTTGCCCATCTGCTTCATATCGATGTTGCGGCGGTTCAGATGATGTGGCTCGTCTACTTCGAGGATTTATCGGAGGAAAAAGACATCCGGGAGGACTTGGCGGAACATCTCTCCAAATATTATCAAACGGCCGTCATCCAGACGATCGACTACTGCATTGTTGTTCTGCTGGGCAACGGTTCGTACAAATCCAATGAAATCGAAATTGCCGAAGAGTATATGGAGACGACGAGCTACTTGTCTTCGATATCCGAAATGGTATACGCGCCAAGGATGAGAAACACGACGGACGTGCGGCGGATGTATCAGCTTGTGAATCAGGTCAGGAAGCAGATCCATCTCATTTACCATGAGCGAAAATGGTTTACGGCGGCGGAAATTCGCTCCATGAAGCGGGCCGTGGATTTGAGCGTACAGGGCGAGGAAGTTGTGGAGGAGTGGATGTCCGTAATTGCTCCTGTGCTGGAGGATCCGGAATCCGTCAGAACCTTGATGACGTTCCTGCTGGATGCGAAGGGAAGCTTTGATGCATGCAGCCAACTCTTATTCGTTCACAAAAATACAGTAAAATACCGCGTCAAAAAAATCAGCGAGCTGCTGGGATACGATATCACGAAGAACTCCGAATTTTACGATGTGTATCTGGCTTGCATGATCTACCGGTTAATAAACAGCTAAACCTGCTAAATCCGAGTCTTTGTCCAAACGACAAAAATTCGGATTTTTATTTTTATTTCCGAAAAAGACGGCCCTCCCCGGTTCTTTTACAATAAGAACAATCGTTTTTAGTTATCGATCAAGATTGGGGGGACAGGAGTTATGGGCAATAAAGAGAAAACTCAGTCTTGGTTTACACTGGGGATCGTTTGGGCCGGAGCGATGATCAGTATACCGGGGCTTTTGGTAGGGAACACGCTGATCACTGGAATGAGCTTATCCAAGACATTAACAGTTGCGTTGATCGGGTATGGCATTATCGTTGCTATCATGATTTTACAGGGAATCCAAAGCACGGATCTAGGAAAGACCACCGTTCAAGTGGCGAGTCAGGTATTCGGTAAAAAAGGATCACGTACCATTCTTTCCATCATTCTGACCATTGCCTGTCTTGGCTGGTTTGGGATTCAGGCCAATGTGTGCGGGGCGGCGCTGGCGAATTTGTTAGCGGAGCTTGATATCGCGATGCCTGTTCCTGTAGCTTCCTTAATCAGCGGCCTGGTCATGGTTGTATCTGCCATGTACGGAATAAAAGTGTTACGTGTTCTAAGCTATGTTGCCGTTCCGCTGCTGGTCGTCCTTTGCGTATACGGTCTGATTCAGGCGATAAACGGAGAAACTGTGCAGCTTATTTCAAGCTACAGGCCCGAGCAGAAGATGGGATTTATGGACGGTCTTGCGGTAACGATGGGTTCTTTTGCGCTCGGCGCGGTCATTGCCGGTGATTATTCGCAATTTTCCGGGAAGCGTTCCGATGTGTGGAAAGCGGCGATCTTCGGAATTATACCGGCAGGCGTCCTTATGATCAGTGTAGGGGCCGTTTTGACACTGGCCTACCAAACGAATGATGTTACGGCTGTCTTTTTGAATATCGCTACTCCGTTTATCGGCGGTGTCGTTTTGATACTGGCGGCATGGAAGACCAATATGGTCAATGCCATTTCGGGCGGCTTCGCCTTAATCAATGTCTTTAACGTATCCAAGGAAAAGGAAAAATGGGCCGTAGGGGTTGCCGGGCTAATCGGAACCGTGCTGGCGGTCATCGGCATATTGGATTACTTCACACCTGTGATGTCTATCTTGTCGGCGATGGTCCCACCGGTTGCGGGTGTCATGATCGCATCGTACTGGGTGATGAATAAGGGAGATAAGCGCAGTTGGAAGGAGACGGAGGGTGTGAATCGCTTGGGCGTCTATTCCTGGCTCGTCGGTTCGGTCATCGCTTGTACTCCCGTCATTTTGTCTTTATTCCCGGGCTTGCCTCAAGTATCCAATCAACCCTTGCTCGGCATTGTCATTTCATTTGTCCTGTATATCGCGGGCTATCGTTTAACGGCTTCAAAAACTGTCCTATTGGAGGAAAATCAATGAAATATCTAGATAAAGCTGCTATTGAAAATATTGCGATCGGAGCCGCGTTCCTGGGAACGGGCGGCGGCGGAGACCCTTATATCGGCAAACTGATGGCCATCTCCGCCATTGAGAAGAACGGGCCGGTCAAATTGGTTTCGGTCGACGAAATCGGCGACGAGGACTTTTTTATTCCGGCGGCCATGATGGGTGCGCCTTCCGTATCAACGGAGAAATTTCCGAACGGAAGCGAGTTTGTGAAGGTATTTCAAAAGCTGGCCCAGTACTTGGGCAAAGATAAAATTGCAGGCACCTACCCGATGGAAGCGGGCGGCGTCAATTCCATGATTCCGATCGTCGTTGCGGCGCAGCTTGGTTTGCCGCTGGTCGATTGCGACGGGATGGGCAGAGCTTTTCCCGAGCTTCAGATGGTGACGTTCAACCTGGACGGCATTTCGGCAACCCCGATGGCGATTACGGATGAAAAGGGAAACATCGGCATTTTCGAAACGATCGATAACAAATGGACGGAACGCTTAGCTCGTGTAGCCACGGTCGAAATGGGGGCCAGCGCTTTGGTTAGCTTGTACCCGACGACAGGGGCTCAAATGAAGAAAAGCGGGGTTCATCATATCGTTACCTTGTCCGAACAAATCGGGGAGATTATTTCCTCGAAACATCGGGATGCGAAGGAAAAACTGCAAGAACTGTTAAGCTTGGTATCCGGCTATGAGCTGTTCCAGGGGAAAATCGTCGATGTGATCCGGGAAACCAAGGGAGGCTTCAACCTCGGAAAAATGAATCTGGAGGGCATCGAAGCCCATAAAGGCGGCCATATGCAGGTTCATTTTCAAAATGAAAATCTCGTTGCGGAACGGGACGGTCAGGTAGTTGGGATGACCCCGGACTTACTCTGCCTGGTCGATTATGAAACATTGCTGCCCGTGACGACCGAGAGCTTGAAATACGGCAAACGCGTGCGGGTGATCGGGCTCCCTGCCCATGAAAAATGGAGAACGGACAAAGGAATTCAAACCGCGGGGCCGAGATACTTTGGATACGATTACGATTATGTTCCGATTGAACAATTGGTAAAAAAGGCGGTGGCTGATCATGTATAGAATCGGGATCGATGTGGGCGGTACGAATACGGACGCCATAATTTTGGATGAGCGGCATCAATTGATTCACGCCGTGAAATCTCCAACCAGTCTGGACATCAAGACAGGGATTGAAACCTCATTGTGGAATTTGCTACAGGAATCGAAAATCGATAAAACCTTAATTACGCATGCCATGCTCGGCACTACGCAATGCACCAACGCGATTGTGGAACGCAAAAAGCTGGCGAAAGTCGGCGTCATTCGTTTGGGCTATCCCGCAACGGCTTCCGTCGTTCCGTACACGGCTTGGCCGCAGGACATGGTCGAGAAGCTGTCGGGGAATTACGCATTGGTTCGGGGCGGCTATGAATACGACGGACAAGTTCTCGGCGAAGTCGATGAGGATGAAATTCGGGCGCTATTGGGAGAATGGCGGGGAAAGGTTGAGTCCATCGCGGTTATCGGCGTATTCTCTTCCATTAAGAATGACCAAGAGCTGAGTGTCCGAGATCTTGTTCATGAGGTATATGGAGAGGAGTTCCCGGTTTCCTGCTCTTCTCTGATCGGTTCGGTCGGACTTATTGAACGTGAGAATGCGACGATCTTGAATGCGGCGTTATGCAAGGTGATTGAGACAACGACACAAGGGTTTATTCATGCGTTGGAGGAAGAAGGAATTACGGATGCGGCCGTGTATTTATGTCAGAACGACGGTACTTTAATGTCCATCGACTACGCAAAACAATTTCCGATCCTCACGATTGCTTGCGGTCCGACGAACAGCATCCGCGGCGCCTCTTATTTGGCGCAGATCAAAGACACGATGGTGCTTGACGTTGGTGGAACGACATCGGATATCGGGGTGCTGCAGGACGGATTCCCGAGAGAGTCGTCTGTTGCGGTCGAAGTCGGGGATATCCGAACCAATTTCAGAATGCCGGACATTATCTCCGTCGGACTAGGCGGGGGCAGCATTGTTCGCGTGGCTGACAACGGTAAAATTATGGTTGGACCTGACAGCGTAGGGTACAAGATTAGCGAAGAAGCGCTCGTGTTTGGAGGAAGTACACTAACGGCCACGGACATCGCCGTCCGGCTGGGACTTGCTGATGTAGGGGACAAAAGCTTGGTGTCCCACATCGATGAAGACTTCGCCAAAGCTGCGCAAGCCGAAATTTCGGCCATCGTCGAGCAAGCCATCGATAAAATGAAGACATCGTCCGAAGACATTCAGCTTGTTCTGGTCGGCGGGGGCAGCATTATTATCCCGGATTCCATTCGCGGGGTAGCGAGCATGATCAAACCGGAAAACGGCAGTGTGGCTAATGCGATCGGCGCCTCGATCGCCCAAATCAGCGGGCAATACGAGCAGATCTATATTTATTCGCGGGAACCGCGCGAGGCTTCGTTGAAGGATGCCGAGGAAAAGGCGGTACAACAAGCCGTCTTGGCTGGAGCGGACCCTGGTACGATCGAATTGGTCGAAGTGGAGGAAACCCCGCTCGCTTATCATCCGGAGAATGCGACAAGGTTAAGAGTTAAGGTCGTCGGCATAATGAAATAAAGATATGGATCCGGATTCATGTGATACAATAGCAGCGAATACTGCTATGGGAAGGTGTTACTTCATGCCGGCGATATTTCATCATAATCCGGATCGCCCGTTTCGCGAAAGCCCTGAACTTTATTTAAGCTATTGGGGAAAAGAACGCTGCGCCCCGCTCCATTCCTTCGGTCCCGGGGTTCGCGATATTTATAAAATTCATTTTATTCATGCGGGAAAAGGTGTCGTAAGCGCCGAAGGAATCACGCATGAATTGACTGCCGGACAAGCGTTTCTCGCTTATCCGGAACGGGTCATTTTTTATCAGGCTGACGAAGCCGATCCCTGGACGTATTCCTGGATCGGTTTTTACGGCGACCAAGCGGCCGATATTTTAAGCCGGACCCGGCTGAGCCCGGAAAATCCCGTCTTTTCTATGGACACGAGGTTTATGCCGCAGCTGTACGAATTGCTGAACGAAGCGGAGGATAATTCCGCGACCCGGGATTTGCGTCTTCAGGCGCTGCTGCACGAATTCTTGAGTATGCTGGTGGAGCTTGCTCCGGCTTCTGGGCCGCCCGTTTCGGCGCGGGATCAAGCCAGGGATTCTTATATTCACCGCTGCCTCGATTTCCTGCATGGGCATTACAGTGAGGAAGTTACCGTCGGCCAGTTGGCCGCAATCGTGGGGTTGGATCGCAGGTACTTGTCATCCCTGTTTAAACAGGCAACCGGTTTGCCGCCGCAGCAATACTTGCTCCATTACCGGATGGATAAAGCCTGCGGGCTGTTGAGAGCAGGCCAATACTCAATCGGTGAGGTCGCACGTTCGGTCGGATATCAGGATGCGCTGTTGTTCTCCAAAATGTTCAAAAAAACGGTCGGCGTTTCGCCCTCCGAATATCGGGATCAATCATGAAATAAGACATCATGCCATATTTAACATCCTTTCTGATATAGGTATGCTGCTTCATGTGTACTATATTGGAGCCATATCTACTTTAGGAGGGCAAGCATTCATGTATCAAGCAATGGATAATAGATATGAAACTATGACATATAACCGTTCAGGGCGGAGCGGATTAAAGCTGCCTGCTATCTCGCTGGGCTTGTGGCATAACTTCGGAGGCATCGACGTGCACGAAAACGGGCGCGCCATGGTACGAAGTGCTTTCAACTTGGGGATTGCCCATTTTGATCTGGCGAACAACTACGGACCGCCGCCGGGATCGGCAGAGGAGACGTTCGGCCGGTTGCTGCGCGAGGACTTCCGTCCATACCGCGACGAGATGATCGTCTCGACCAAAGCGGGATATTACATGTGGCCGGGACCCTACGGCGAATGGGGCTCAAAAAAATATTTAGTATCCAGCTTGGATCAAAGCCTGAAGCGGATGGGTCTGGAATATGTCGATATTTTTTACCATCACCGTCCGGATCCGGACACACCGCTGGAAGAAACGATGGCCGCGCTTGATCTGATCGTGCGTCAAGGAAAAGCCCTGTATGTTGGACTTTCCAACTACAACCCGGAGCAGACGCGGGAGGCTTCCCAAATCCTGAAGCGGCTCGGGACGCCGGCGGTCATTCATCAGCCGAACTATTCTATGATGAACCGCTGGATCGAGGAGGGTTTGCAGGACGTCCTGGCGGAAGAGGGTATCGGTTCAATCGTGTTCTCTCCGCTGGAAAAAGGCATCCTGACCGACCGCTACCTGAACGGGATCGCAAAGGATTCCCGGGCCGCCGGCCCTAGCGTTTTCCTGCGTCCCGAGGATTTGAACGAGGAACGGATCGCGAAGGTACGGCAGTTAAACGATCTGGCCGCCGAGAGAGGACAAAAACTGTCGCAAATGGCTTTGGCCTGGGTATTGCGCGGCGGCAAAGTGACCTCGGCGCTGATTGGCGCCAGCAAGGTGAGCCAAATCGAAGATGCGGTCGGCGCGCTAAGCAGCCCTTCGTTCACCGCCGAAGAGTTGAGCAAAATCGACGAGATTTTGGGTTAATGAATTGCAAAAGATGGCAAGCACCCCCGGAAGATTTCCGGGGGTGCTTTTTCGCGTGTGGCAGTTAATAACGACAAGAAAAAGTAAAACCCACTATGAATCAAAATATCCGATCATATAGACTCTAACGGACATGAGGTACCTTATTTGCACGAAAATATGCTTTTTTCTAATCTAACGGTCAGGAGAGCCGCTATTTGTATCAAAACAACTAGTATCAAGCCTATTTTTGCTAAATAAGGTCCGTGGAGTCCGTTAGAAATATAAAGTGGCCAAATTCATCGAAATAAGGGCTCTAGTGTCCGTTAGCTTATGGCTTTTTCATTTCAACCTAACGATACTCGCGGAAGTATACGGTGGAAGCAACACATTTTCCCGCGAATAAGGTAGAGGCTTGATTACGGCTTTTCATGCTTGTCCTTGCTAAAATATTCGGTCTAGAGATAATCAATCTGTTATTGGCAAGGTGAATCGGGACAGCAGCGTTTGCTGTCCTTTTTGTTTCCCGTACAGGCACAGATGGGCGCCTACCTACATACAATTGAAGTGACCCGGAAGGAATGCTTAGGTTGCTCTAGTGATTCAGCAGGAGGTGTCTTCTATGCCCGGATTGTTTACTGCCATTGCTTTATTCATCAAACAGCTGACTTTGCTCGTATCTTATGTGAAAAACAACGCGTTTCCCCAACCGTTGACGGAAGAGGAGGAAACGAAGCATTTGCAGCGGATGGCCGAGGGTGACGCGGTGTCCCGCAATTTGCTTATCGAACATAACCTGCGGCTGGTGGCTCATATCGTCAAGAAATTCGACAACACCGGCGAGGACCTCGAAGACCTGATCTCGATCGGGACGATCGGTCTGATCAAAGCGATTGAGAGCTTCCGGCCGAACAAAGGCACGAAGCTGGCCACGTTTGCGGCCCGTTGTATCGAGAACGAAATACTTATGCACTTAAGATCGCTAAAGAAGACTCGGAAAGACGTATCGCTTCACGACCCGATCGGAACGGACAAAGAAGGTAACGAGATTACGCTGATCGATATCCTGGGTACGGAAGCGGACGATGTCGTGGACCGGGTTCAGCTCAAAATGGAGAAGAGCAAGATCTATCGGAACCTTGATATTTTGGATGAGCGGGAACAGGAAGTCATCAAGGGGCGGTTCGGGCTGGAACATGGGGGAGAAGAACGGACCCAGCGCGAAATCGCCAAAGAGCTCGGCATCAGCCGGAGCTATGTGTCGCGGATCGAGAAAAGAGCGCTCATGAAGCTGTACCATGAGTTTTATAAGAAGAAATAAATATTTGTTGAAAGTACAATACAATCTAGTGTCGGACCGAGCCATGCTCGGTCTTTATTTTATCCAGGGAGCCATGTGTATTAACAGAATGAAAGATTCTTTCCCAGCAATCGGAACTACCCATCATCATTATACGGAAAAGACCATGACACCGCGGAGACAGTCCTTAATTGTAAAAAGCCCTCATTCAGCCAGCATGGCTCGATTGAGGGCTTTCCTCTTAGATGAGGTCCTGTCCGATTTCATGTTCAGTGTAGATGGAAATCAATACGATTGCCGTGTCCTCACCAATATTTCGTACTAAATGGGGAGTACATGCGTTCCAGCTGAAGGAATCGCCTTCTTCAAATTCAGCTCCGTCTTCCCCTTGTTCTGCGTATATTCTTCCTTTAATGACAACATGAATTTCCTCCCCTTCATGCGCGTGGGGAGCGACACCTGTCGAAGCACCAATGGGGATTTCCACAAGCATCATTCTCCCATTTTTTGTCGAGCTTAAATGCTCAACCTTTAAGTTCTCTGGGCCGCTTGTTGTGATAGTCCGCTCATTTTTCCGAACAATCCGCATCCGCTCTTCCTTCTTTAAAAGTAAATACGCCAGCGGCACTTTCAAAGCTTGGGCTATACTTTCTAAGGTCGAGATGGACGGGGAGGTTTTATTCGTCTCCACCTGACTCATAAAGCCTTGGGACAGGCCGGTTGTTTCGCATATTTGAGCGATGGTAATATTTTTTCGCTTCCGAATCGCCCGTATTGTAGAGCCGATATCCATCAGATCTCACCTCAAGAATATTTGTAATACAAAAGTTAATTTTATATTATCAATTTTTTTATTGACAAGTCAATGTGACTCGCGTTAAATTACTGATATAGAAATTATATTCCTATTACTAATATTCAAGGAGGAGAATAACGAATGACAAAATCAAATATAGTTTCGTTAATTATGCGAGTGGTGCTGGGCATTATATTCGTATTCCACGGTGTAGACAAGTTTCAAATGGGACTTAGTAACGTAGAGGCTTGGTTTAGCTCCATGGGTATACCGGGATTTTTGGCATATGTCGTAGCGGTGATTGAACTTGTCGGCGGGATCATGTTGATTGTGGGGTTGTTTACTCGCTATGTTTCGGTTTTGCTTGTTGTCACGCTCATCGGAGCAATTGTAACAGCGAAGCTGTCGGCCGGACTTCTCGGCAATGGCAACATGGCCGGATATGAATTGGATCTCGGATTTATTTTGGTTTTACTGCATCTAATCATTGCAGAGTCGCCGCTCTCCATCGACCGTCTTATTTCTAACAAGCGTAATCCAGTCCCTGCAAGATGAGGATGGTCAAGATGATCCGGAATTATATTAAGGAGTGAGTGTAAACATGCTGCCATCCTATTTTTTTGCGCACGGTGCACCATCCATCGTCCTTGAGGATAATAAATATACAAATCTTCTGAAGCATTTTAAGAAAGATACGCCAAGACCGAAAGCGATTGTCCTATTCTCCGCACATTGGGAGGAACCGGTACAGACGGTTAGCGCCGCTGAAACCTATGAAACCATTTATGATTTTGGCGGGTTCCAAGATGAGCTTTACCGGATGACTTATCCGGCTAAAAGCGACCTCAAACTAGTGGAGCAAATTCAATTGTTGTTTACAAAGCATGGTATTGGGAATGTTCGAAATGAAAAACGAGGTTTGGATCACGGGGCTTGGTCAGTTCTCAAACTACTGTACCCGGATGCAGATATTCCTGTTATTGCATTGTCCGTCAATCGTCATCTGCCTAATGAACAGCAATATCAAATCGGCAAGGCGCTTGCGGAGCTTCGCGAGCAGGATGTTCTGATCATTGGCAGCGGGGGAACCGTTCATAACTTAGGACGATTAAACTGGCGTTCCCAAGGAGTTGACGAGTGGGCGGAGCAGTTTGATACCTGGCTTCAGAGTAAAATCGAATCATGGGATATGGAATCGCTGTTTCAATACCGTGAATTAGCTCCTAACGCCCATGCTGCCGTACCGACAAATGAGCACTTCATACCGCTTCTCTTAGCCATGGGAACGGGCGATGCCAACCGTAAAGCGGAGCTTCTTCACCGCAGCTACCAATATGGAAATCTAAGTTTAAGCTGCTGGCAATTTAATTAAATTATTAACATAGGACATGATAATGTAAGTACCCAGCAACCGGATGTCGGTTGCTTTTTTTATTGAGCTGATTGTTACGATATGGAATTATTCGAGTTTATAAACGGGCTCCCCATTTGCCTTTTTTGTGAAAAATATTATAGACTGTTTTTTATCAGCTTTTATTAAGCGATCATTGTGTATGGTACATTAATTCTGAAAAGGGGAGTTAGATGAATAAAACGAGCAAGCGAAACTCAAGGATTCTAAGAATCATCTCAAGAGGATTATTGATTATTATAGGAGCTTTTGTAGCGGCATATGGCCTGGAATCCGTGTTGATACCCAATAATGTATCGGATGGTGGTGTGACCGGCTTAAGTATCGTCGGTTCTGAGCTGTTTGGATTACCATTAGGGCTGCTGATTGCCGTAATTAATATCCCTTTTGTCTGGCTGGGTTATAAGCAAATTGGTAAAAGCTTCGCTTTCTATTCCATTCTCGGGATTGCCTCGTTAGCGGTCGGCACAGTTCTTATGCACCATGTACCGACCATTATTGAGGGGGACACACTCTTAGTTACCGTTGTTGGCGGAATTATCATCGGTTTCGGAATGGGTTTGGCCTTGAGAAATGGCGGAGCCTTAGACGGGATCGATATGTTAGCTGTATTGCTGTCACGGAAGCTTCCTTTTGGGACAAGTGACTTAATTTTATTCTTGAATGCTTTTGTCTTCGTAGTTGTTTCGACTGTATTTGGATTGCAGGGAGCTATACTTTCGGCACTCGCTTATTTTATCGCATCCAAAGTTATACATATTGTTGAAGAAGGCTTGAGCGGGTCGAAGACCTTCAAGATCATTACCACTCAACCCGAAAAAATGGTGGAAACGATCCGCGACCGGTTAGGGCGCAGTTCAACCTATACGGATGCTTACGGCGGCTATTCCAATGAACAATACAAAGAAATCACCTGTGTCATTAACCGTCTGGAAGACAGCAAGATTAAACAAATTATTCATGAACTCGACCCGAATGCGTTTGTGGTCGTATATGATGTAGCCGAGGTTAAGGGCGGCAGTTTCAGAAAGAAAAATATACACTAATCATCTGAGTGACGCGTTGGCGGAGAAGATAAGGCTCTTTCGCCAGGGCGTTATTTTTATTCGGAACGAAGAAATTCCTGTTCATAAATCGCTTGAATCCTGTCCAATACATTCCGCGCCTGGTCTATAAATTTTAATTCCACAACTTGACCTTTCACCAAATACACGCCGGTCTTATTCCGGTGTTCCCCGAGTGCTCCCTCATACAGTCTGTCAGCGCCGCGAGTAGGAGGTGGGAAAAATAGCTTCATTAATATGCCAACCGGGAAGGGTAATCCGGATGTTTTCCCTTTTCTTAACGTATTGTTGCCGCCGGGGTCAACGCTGCGGATCAGGATGTCATCCTTGGCAAGTTCCGGCGCGATGGCGTGAGTCCAGAGCGAAAGAGCCAGCTTTGAGGTAGCGTAAGGGCCAATCAGCTTGCGGAAGGTTTTGGGACGTTCCAGGATATCGATCGTAAACTCTTTCGTAAATTTTTGTGCGGAGGATGAGGTGTTGATTACCGTTTTTAAACTGCCGCTGTTTAGGAGCTCCTTCAACTCCATCAAAATAATATACGGAACGACCGTCAACAGCTCATAATGCTTCTCGCGTCCTTGTTTCGAATAGCTTAGCTCGGGAAAGGATCCTCCGGCGTTATTGAACAGAATATCGATCCGACGCTCTTTGCCTTTGATTTCTCCCAAAGTACGTTTCAGGCTGGCATAGTCGGCAAGGTCCTCTGTTGTATAAATTCGCAGCGATCCCTTCTTGATTGCATTTTGGATGCTCATATCGTCCTCGGGAAAACCGGAACGGTTCAATGCAATCACTTGCCAGTCCTCCGACAGCAATTTCCGGGTTAATTCCAATCCGATTCCGGCGCTTGCGCCTGTAATTAATGCGGTATGTTCTCGCGGGTTTATATTCATTATGCATTTCCTCCTGTTTCGGAATATTTATTTGATAGAGCAAAGTCTATAACTTGAAGTCGACTCCAAGTCAAGGCGCAAAAGACAAAGTTTTGTCCTAAAAATAAGAGACTTGACTTGGAGCCAGCTCCAAGATGTATAATGCACAAAATGCAATTTACGGAGGGTACAAAATGAAGGAAAAGCAAACCTTTACGATAAAACAAACCGCCGAGCAAACCGGAATTACTGAGGATACGATCCGTTATTACGAAAAGATCGCGCTCTTGCCCCGTGCAGAGCGGAAGGACAACGGGCATCGCATCTATCGACAGGAGAGCATCGATACGATCCGGCTGATCGCATGTCTCAAAAAAACGGGGATGCCGCTAGAGGAAATGCGGCCTTTTTTGACGGTCTCCGTCGATACCGATCCTGCGGAATATCCCGAACTGGTGGAACTCTTAAAGAGCCACCGCGAGAGTATTGTCAGCCAAATCGCCTCACTGCAGCAGGTCGTCGATTTTATCGACATGAAGCTGGAAGAAGGGAAATATCGCCGGGATTGTTCGGATGAAAGTCCGGGGAACGAGTTGTTGGAGAAAGGGATGGGGGAGCCGGAACCCAAGCTTGTCTCACCCATGGAGATGAGTTTTTTTTCGAAGTCAGCCAAACTTTATAAGCAGTAAGGTTTATACTATAATATTTGGCATGTACAATTAATATAGTTAGGTGTGAATGAAGATGAACTTGCTGGATAAATGGACGCGCGGTGGGAAGTTTGTTCTGATTATGCTAGCCATCGTTTATTTATTTTCTCTTGTAAAACCCTTTTTCTTACCGATGCAAGCAGTCATAGGGGCGATATTAATCCCTTTGCTGCTTGCGGGATTCTTTTATTATCTGCTTCGGCCAGTAGTTGCTTACATGGAAAGATATAAAATTAAACGGTCTTTAGCGATCCTTATACTTTATGTTGTCTTGGTGATATTGACTATTGGATTTATTGCAGGGGTCTGGCCGCTCCTTGGCGATCAGTTGTTTAATTTAGTGCAAAACATTCCGAACTTTTTGGTTAAGCTTGATCTCCAAATTAAAAATCTGGGGGAGGATTCATTTCTTTCGAAGATCCTTCCTTCTGATTCGAACTTGCTTGCTAATCTGACTGATTATTTAAGCAAAGGAATCGCTTTTCTAAGCAATTATTTATCCAGTTTTATTTCTTTTCTGTCCCAATTTGCTATCGTTTTATTTACTTTTCCGATTTTGCTTTATTACATGCTAAAGGAGGGGCATCGCTTCAAGCGAGGTATAGCCAAACTTTTTCCTCTTCGATACCGGAGAACCGTGCTTCGCGTAACCAGAGATATGGACAAAGCATTAAATGATTATATTATCGGGAGGGTCATTGTCAATTTAGCATTAGGAGTTCTTATGTTTATCGGATTTATTATCATAGGACTTCCTTACGCACTTTTATTGACTTTGATTGCGGTTATACTCAACTTTATCCCCATGTTTGGCGCTATCATTTCATCAGTCCCGATTGTTATTATCGGTTTAATTGAGTCTCCATCTACCGGTATTTGGGCACTGGTAATAATCTTAGTGGCACAGCAAATTCAGGATAATGTGATCTCACCGTATGTTTTCGGGAAGAAGCTGGATATTCATCCGGTAACGACGATCCTCCTTGTTTTGGGAAGCGGAAATTGGTTTGGCATTATCGGGATGCTGGTAGTCATTCCGGTATACATGATTCTGAAAATTGTCTGGAGACGCATTTACATTTTGTTTATCAGCTCGCGTTGGGAGAATTTATAAACCGAGGACCGGTGAACGCCAGTATCTTTGAATTCAAATGAATAGCCATCAAGAGCTCCCCTTTGTGATTCCATTTGGAACCGCAAAGGGGAGTTTCTTTTTTTCGATCAAGAAGTCTCCATCCTCTGAAGGCCCCGGAAATCATGGACTATCCCTCTGTAAATCAGAATATTAATAGTACAAGAAAATTGCGTATCTACTATAGAAAGAAGGGAGGTCGAAGTAACTGCGCGATTATCGGTACTATAAAGAAGTTTGCAGCGGGCTTCCGATGCCTTTTGCCTTCGTTGATCTGGATATGCTGCAGCAGAATATTCAGAGCATTCTTCAGCGGGCAAACGGGAAGAAAATCCGCATTGCGAGCAAATCGATCCGTTCGGTTGATGTGCTCCGGCGGATTCTGAAGGCCAATGCCCGGTTTCAGGGCATCATGTGCTTCACCGTGCCGGAAGCAGTTTATTTGGCGCAGCAAGGGTTCACGGACTTGCTGTTGGGTTATCCGGCGGTGGACGAGAGTCTGCTGGCGTCCGTCGCCATGCATCAGCGTGAGGGTGGTTGCAGCATCACGCTGATGGTCGACTGCGAGAGTCATGTCGAGCAGGCGGAACTGGCAGCAGCCAAGTACGGCGTGGTGCTGCCGCTCTGTGTCGACATCGATTTGTCGATCGATGTCCCGGGGCTGCATTTCGGCGTATGGCGCTCGCCTATACGCTCCACAACTGCGGCGCTGGACCTTATCCAGCGCATCGCACAATCGAGGCACGTCGTGCTCGAGGGGCTCATGGGTTACGAAGCGCAGGTTGCGGGCTTAGGCGACCGGGTGCCGGGGCAGGCGCTGAAGAACGCCATCGTGCGGTTCCTTAAGCGCCGCTCGATCCGTGAGGCCGCAGACCGGCGGGCGGAGCTGATCGCAGCGATTGAGCGAATGGGCCTTCCTCCGCTACGGTTCGTGAATGCAGGCGGCACGGGCAGTCTACACACAAGCAGCGAGGAGTCCATTGTCACCGAGGTTACGGCCGGTTCGGGCTTCTATTCACCCGGTCTATTTGACCACTACCGGGACTTCACTTTGCTTCCCGCCGCAGGGTACGCGATCGAAATCGTGCGCCAGCCGCGCAGTGATCTCTACACCTGTTTAGGCGGAGGGTACACGGCATCAGGTGCTGCAGGCAACGATAAACTGCCGCGACCCTACCTGCCGCAAGGTGCGGCACTCCTTGCGATGGAAGGAGCAGGCGAAGTCCAGACGCCGATTCGCTACAACGGGCCGGAAAAGCTGGAACTCGGCGATCCGATCTTTATGCGTCATAGCAAAGCAGGGGAGTTATGCGAACGATTCAAGCACCTCTATTACATTTCAAATAACGGTATCGTTGGCGAGACAACGACATATCGTGGGGACGGGCTATGTTATCTATAAATTTGAAGGAACGTAATACGAAAGAATGGCGTAATTGGTCAGGATTAGTACGCGGACTGCCGAGAAGCATTGTATATCCGGCCAGCATCGATGAGGTGGTCGAGGTTGTTAAGGCCTGTGCGGCCGAAGGACGAAAACTGCGTGTCGTGGGAACCGGACATTCTTTTACAAGGCTCGTTCAGACCGATGATGTATTGGTCTCTTTGGATCAATTGCAGGGCGTGATTGCTGTTGATTCAGAGAAGGGTATCGCTGAAGTATGGGGCGGCACGAAACTGGACCGACTCGGGGAAGAACTTCATGCTTTTGGGGTGGCGCAAGAGAATCTGGGCGATATTAATGCACAATCCATTGCAGGAGCGATCAGTACAGGAACGCATGGTACGGGCGAGCGGCTTGGGAGCCTCGCAACACAAGCGGTAGGCATGACGGTGGTTACGGCGAAAGGGGATATTCTCGAATGTTCGGCCGAGCAGGACGAAGAGCTTTTTCGGGCGGTGCAGGTTTCATTAGGGATGTTCGGGATTATCGTGAAAGTGAAGCTGCGTGTTGTACCTTCGTATGCGCTCCGTTATACAAGCCGCAAAATATCATTCTCTCAATGCCTTGAACAGCTTGATCTATTCAAAAAGGAGAACCGTCATTTCGAATTTTATTGGTTCCCTTATACGGATGTTGCTCAAATCAAGCTGACAAATAAGACGAATGAGGTTCCCGGGCCGCCGAGCCGGTGGAGTTATTGGAAAGTCCTGCTGATGGAAAACGTGCTGTTCTGGGTGTTGTCGGAGTGCTGCAGGCTCATCCCGCGCCTTTGTAAACCGGTAAGCCGATTATCGGCGGCCAGCGTGCCGGATGTACAGGAAGTGGGGTATAGTCACCGTATTTTCGCGACGCCGCGGCTCGTTCGGTTTAACGAATTAGAGTACAGCGTACCGGCTGACCGCATGCGAATCGTACTTGAGGAAATACGCGAAATGGTAGATCGTCACCAGTTCGCCGTTCATTTTCCCATCGAATGCCGCTATGTTCAGGGAGATAATTTGTGGCTTAGCCCCGCGAATGGACGCGATTCCGCCTATATCGCCGTACATATGTATCGGGGGATGGAGTACGCTGACTATTTTGCCAAAGTGGAGGAGATCTGCAGGCAGCATGGCGGAAGACCTCACTGGGGCAAGATGCACACGATGACTGCGGACCGGCTCCGTTCGATCTATCCGAAGTGGGATGCATTTCACCGACTTCGCCAAGAACTTGATCCTTCGGGGATATTTTTGAACCCTTACTTGGCAGAAATGCTGCAACAGGGAGACGAGAAAATGCATTGACCCCTATGGTATACTGGAAAAGTAAAGGGGGTGCGTTACTGATGGAGAATCCGTTAGGATTGTCTGTGACTTCTTTCACTCATGCAGAGCCATTATTGGAGAAGCGTTACTTTGCATGGGGTCAAACTTTTTCTAACGCTAAATAAGCTTTTCTAATAGTTGGCTTTGCGCCTTATTTATTCTTAATAAGGAGTGAAGCAAGTTGAAATATACGAACGCCAAAAAAGTATTGCCTGAAAAGCTGATCACAGAAATTCAACAATATATCCAGGGGGAAACCATCTACATTCCAAAACCGGAGATGGAATATAAGCCTTGGGGAAGCAGGAGCGGTAGCAGACAATGGCTAGATCGCCGGAATGCCGCCATAAGACACGATTTCAAGAATAATATCAAGATTGAGCAGCTTGCTCAGGACTATTTTCTGTCCATGGAAACGATTAAGAAAATTGTCTATTCAGCAAAATAGTAACGACGGACACTGATGAAGTTATTCTTCATCAGTGTTTTTCTGTCTTAATCGATTCTAAGTTGTTGTTTACATAGGAATGACTTCATTCACACTTTAAAATAAGGGTTAGGTGATTTTTTTGCTGGAATGAGGAGGAGAACAAATGCTAACGCCATTTATGAGAAACCATGAATATAATCTAATCAAACGCCTGGTGGGGCGTCTCGATAACAATATTAAGACCACAGCCGACCAGAAAGTAATAGCTGCTACTCGCCACACCACTTGGACCCGAGTCATGGAGATGTTCCCGTCTGCGACGGAGGAGCAGAAGCGATTCTTCGATCGGATTCCGGCATTGAACCGTTCGGAGGAATTCCAAGCTTATCTAAGCGAGCTGGAGGAGTACGTTACGCCCCTCGAAAAGGTAACCGAACAGCAGTTGAAGAAGCTTTTCCGAAAAGTTAAAAAGTTGAAGCTTCCGCCGCTGGCCGAGCTCGATTTCCGGTTTCTGACCTATATCGGATGGACCGATATTTCAAGCAATAAACTCTTTATCGTCTACAACTTAGACGGGAAGATGGCGGGCGTAGAAGGACGCTTCAGTCCGACGAACAAGAAAGGGGTCTGCTGCCTCTGCAACAAGCATGAGGAGATCGCCTTTGTTACCGCACAGACGAAAGTCAAATCCGGATCGGCCCTGGATCATTTTGGGCGGGTCGGAAATTATATGTGCATCGACAGCGCCAAGTGCAACCGGAATATTACCGATGTGTCCGGGCTGGAGAGGTTTATGAATGACGTCTTAAACTAAACAGCCTTCATTGACAGAGACAAGCTTAACGATTAAGGTAATGGGGAATACAAGGTCATTTTTTTGGAGGATACTTATGAATCAACGCTTTCGAATTACGAGATCCATGCAACCAGACTCAAGCGGGCAAGAGATTTCATTGGAGGAATGCCAGCAATATTTTTCTTCCAAGGCGGATTTCACTTATCAGACGGTGCTGACTGTAAAAGGTGAGGAGAGCACCATGTCTATAAAAGGGGATTTCTTTATGTGGAAACACGGAGAAGACCTTATTCCATTCAGACACTATATGGGTGATCTGTATGTAGCTATCTCCCATCAGGAAATCGTGCCCCTCATGGTCGAAATTGCATCCGATCTTCGGGCTGATATCGTGGAAGGGTAAGAAGTACAAATCAAACACGAGCCTAATTAAGGGCAACCTCCACCGAGGTTAAATTAACTACAAGGTCTCTCCCTTCTAGACATGAAGCGGCGGGGCCTTTTGTTGTTGGATTGATTTTATTCTGCATTGAGGCGGACGCAGAGATTAACTATTTGAATTTATACGGCACCTCCGCGAACAGCGACAATTAATACAATATTGATTATCTGGAGGAACTCATCGGTTATAAACCTCTGGATGATGCAACCGAATTGCTTGAGCAAGCCAAGGCAGCGGGGCGCGAGGTGCGTCAGGATGAAACCCAGTATCAAGGCGGACAAGAGTAGGTATAAAAAAATGTTCGTAACTGTCGATAAAGGAAGTATTATTAGAGATAGGTTTCAATTTTTGTTAATGTATCATTTGCGGAGGCAACGACACTATGCGGGGCTCAAACCATCGTCTGCAAGCCAGACTGACACTCACTATATTACTGCTGATTTTTAGCTTGCTGGGCGATTTTCTATCTTTGCCTATGCTATATGGAATGAAATTTCACTTTTCTACCCTCTTTATTATCATGGCATTTATACTTATCGGAAGCCCGGCGGCAATTCTAATAGCATTTCTTACTGCCTGCAGTAATTATTTTCTGCTGGAGCTGTCCGTCTTTGACTCCGTAATTGTCTTTGCCGAGATCCTGTTCATTGCGCTCGCCTTCAGGCTTCGCAAAGGTTCTGTATTTGTGTATGACCTGCTCTTCTGGTTCATAACAAGCGCACTGTTTCTCTTCTTATCCTTGTACGTTCATCTGTTTCAATCGCATACGCAACTGCTTCTACTCCTTGCCAAATCAAGCGTGAATGGATCCTCGAACGCTTTGATGGCAGAGGTGCTGACAACCTATCTTCCTTTTATTCGCCGATTGAAAATTAAGAAGAGGAACAAGAAAATTCCCCTTCAACAAATTTTCGTCCATCTTTCGATTAGCGGCCTGATTCTTCCCTTTGTCTGCTTTATGATTATGACGGGAATCTCACAGAATCATGTCGTTAATTTACGTGCATTGCAGTTGACACAATCTACGGCGAGCAGTGTCCAGGAGCAGGTTAGCAGTTGGAGCAAGGCGGATTATCGCGCATTGGAACTTCGGGATATTATCCAGTTAGGCAAGCTGAGGGCGATTGTCAACAATGTTACGTCCGGAGCTGTTGAAGTCGTTATAAGTAATCCTGGCGGTGACGTCTTGGCAGCCAGCTCCAAGGACATTGCCGCACATACTTCAGTTAGTAATCTTCCTGAGAAAATCAACTTATTCCGGTACAATTCCAATTTATATTTGACGCTGCCTGACGACAGATATTTTACCGAGCTGTCTATGTGGAGCGGCGGATTTTATTGGTATAGCATTCCTTTGAATGAGGACCTGGATTACAACATCAATGTAAGGGTTCCCGCCTCTCATTTTTTGTATGAGGTATATAGCATTTATGCGATAGAGTTTGGACTCATCATTGCGTTTATTCTGGTCGTGCTGCTCGTTGTATATTGGTTCAGTAAGCTGATCGTCCAGATATTGATTAAACTCACTCACGAAACGACCGGCCTGCCTGATAAAATAGCGGCGACCTTTGAGAGTTATAGCGCCGAAAGTCATATTGTGGAGTTCGATAAGCTGTATAGGAACTTTCAGAAGATGGCGGTCAGGCTCAAGGAGATGTTCGCCGAAGCTATACGAATGAACAAGGTTCTAACGGAGCAGGCGCAGCAGATCAGGAAGTCTGAGCAGGAATTTCAGAAACTAGCATTTACGGACGCTCTGACAAAAATTCCGAATCGTCTCTATTTCCATAAGAAGTTGAAGCGGTTAATTGAGGAACGTTCACCAGCAGTTACGGTAATGTTTATGGATTTGAATAAATTCAAAGAGATCAACGATACATACGGACATGAAGTAGGGGATAAGCTGCTGCAGCATGTTGCCGGTTTATTAACTACTGCGGCAGGGGCCGATCAAGTATGTCGTCTCGGGGGAGACGAATTCGTCGTCGTTCTTCCGACAGCGGATCCGATGCTTGTACTACAGACAGCTGAACAGATCCTGGAGCTGTTCAAGACACCGCTGCTAATTCAAGATCTCAAACTTCAGCCGCAAACGAGTATCGGGATTGCATCCTATCCCAAAGACAATGATAATCCGGATCAATTGTTAAGGCTTGCGGATCAGGCCATGTACCTGGCCAAACAGTCCGGAACTGCATTGGTCTGGGAAAGTAATGGACAAGGAGATAGTGAGGCGTGATTAGATTCTGGAGGCTGACCATCTTGACGATGCTGTTCGTAATGACGGCATGCAGCAGTTATTTGACGGAGCTGACACCCGTTTCCCTCGATACTGAGGATTCGCAACAATCCAAGGACACTCATGGGAAAAAGGATGAACTGCTTGTTTGGACTTATTATGATACTACCGAAACGGACCGGCAATTTTTGAAGCTTTATCCTCAAATAAAGGTGAAAACCGTACGATTAAAATATGAAGATATTGCGGATGCATTAATCAAGGCTTATGGAACCAGCGAGTCGCCCGATGTGGTTTTTCTCGATAGTTCCATGGCAGGGAAGCTGAACGGTCTTGATATTTTGAGCGACCTTCGGGAACAAGGGAATCAAGTTGGCAGATTCGAGCAACAAATCCCGGCTGATATGCTTCCCCAGTTTTCGGACGTGAAGATGGATAAGCTGATCGCTTTGCCCATTGAGTTATCGACGGCCTTTACGTACTATCGTGCTGATTTACTTGAAGAGAATGGCTTCCCTGCAAATCCGGACAAATTGGCCGAATATTTAAGCGAACCGCAGAACTGGGTAGATATGGCCATCAAGCTGAAGGAAAAAGGAATTTTTCTTTTTCAGCATTATACGGACCCTATAGAGGTTGCTGCGATGTCTTCCAGCATTCTCGATCGTAATCTTGAGTTCGCCTGGGATAGTCAGACTTTTCAGGATGCGATTTATGTAGCGCGTGAGATTCGCCGGAACGGACTTGCGCTTCGAAGTTCCATATGGGATCCTTCAGGTGAGCAGGCGCTTCGTGACGGACAGCTGGCGATGCTGCACGGTGGGCCATGGACAACGGATTCACTAAAGAACTGGGCTCCGGATCAGGCGGGGTTATGGCGCGTTTCGAAGCTGCCGTTTCGTTTATACGGCTATCGGGATGGGGCAATGATCTCTATTACCAAAGACAGCGAGCATAAATCGGAAGCATGGAAATACGTTCAGACTGTAGTATTGCTGACGAAAACGTCCGACGATTCGGGTAAAGAGAGCTACCTTGGCGGACAAGATCCGAAGAGTATGGCTAAAAGCTATGCGCAATTCAATAAGGGAATATATCCAACACCTCTCGACGCGGAACTCAAGGACCTGTGGGATAAAAATATTGCCGGAATCATTGAATCCGACCAATCTATCGCCGGTCAGCTATCGCTCCTAAAAGAGCAAATGGAGCAAGTTACGGAAGAAGAGAGGACGATTATAAAGGAAGCGATCGAGTCGAAAGATGAATAACTTTGTACAAAAGAGTCTGCGACCAGCAGGCTTTTTTTGTGTTAATTGATGTCACTATGTCCCCGGTACGATCCAAGTAAACCATCACAATTAAAATATAGTGCGTATTATATATTGAAAAATAACTATATATGACGTACTATATATTCAGAAAACATTTCCAGCGGAAGGAGGCACCTCGTTCCGCTCGACAGAGCGGGCATATACGAAATACGGAGGGATCACTATTAAACTGACATCCCGTCAATTGGAAATCGTGGATATCGTGAAAAAACATGCGCCCATCACCGGGGAACAGATCGCCGAGATGCTGAATTTAACCCGTCCGACCATTCGTTCGGATTTGTCGGTCCTCGTGATGCTCGACTATATCGATGCCAAGCCGAAGGTAGGGTATTTTCTCGGGAAGCGGGCTATATCTGAAAATGAAAATAAAATCCGGCTGCTGGACATGAAGGTCGGTGACGTTCATAGCGTTCCTGTGGTCGTTCGGGAAACGACGACGATCCATGATGCGGTCGTAACTCTTTTTCTGGAAAATGTCGGGCATCTGATCGTCACGGATGAAGAGGGAAGGCTGGCGGGGATCGTGTCCCGCAAGGATTTGTTAAAGGTCACGCTCGGAAACGCGTCGGCTTCTACGATGCCGGTGAGCTTCATTATGACCCGCCGGGCCAATGTCATTACCGTTTCGCCGGAGGACACCGTTCTGGAGGCCGCGCGGATTATTATCACCCATCAGATCGACAGCCTGCCTGTCGTAGTTCCCGCTCCTTCCGGGGGAGAAGGGGAATGGAACGTGGTCGGACGCATTTCCAAAACGAACATTATCAAAATGTTGCTCGAAACGTTAGCAGAGGAATAACGGGAGGAATGGAATGAACCAGGAGCAAGCTCACTTCATAGCAATCTGCTCGGACTCGGTCGGCGAAACCGCCGATGCGGTCGTCCGGGCCACGCTTCGCCAGTTCGAACTGCCGAATACGGAAATCAAACGCATGATGAACGTCCGCTCTGAAGATGAGCTTAGCGCAATCATGGAGGAAGTAGCGGGACGCGGCGGCTTTGTTGCCTATACTTTAGTCCAGCCTGAACTGCGGGAGGTCATACGGGAAGAAGCCGTTCGTCTTAACGTCCGGGCCGTGGATATTATGGGACCGATGATGCAGGCTTTTATCGATACATTCAATGATACGCCGAAACGGACTCCCGGCCTGCTGCACCGGCTGGACGAGGATTATTTCCGCCGCGTGGAGGCGGTGGAGTTTGCGGTCAACAATGACGAAGGCAAAGACGTGGGGGCTATCCTGAAAGCCGATCTGGTGCTGCTCGGGGTCTCAAGAGCGTCTAAAACGCCGCTGTCGATATTTTTGGCCCATAAAGGCTTGAAAGTAATGAACTATCCGGTGGTGCCTGAGTTGACGCCGCCCACGCAACTGAAGGAAATAAGCGCCGGCAAAATCATCGGCCTGACGATCGACCCTACGCATCTGGTCAAAATCAGGTCGGAGCGTCTAAAGTCGATGGGACTGCCCGACGATGCCCCGTATGCCTCACTGGAACGGGTACAAGATGAACTGAAATATGCGCAGACTCTGTTTGCTTCGCTAGGCTGTCCGGTGATCGATGTGACGGATAAGGCGATTGAAGAAACCGCAGGCTTGATTATGAAGCAGCTATAGATAATTAACGGGAGGGATCCATATGGAACGTCATATTGCTTTGGAATTGGCACGCATTACGGAGGCGGCTGCGCTAGATGCGGCCTGCTGGACGGGAAGAGGCGACAAACACAGTGCGGACGAAGCCGCAACGGTGGCGATTCGGAGCTTGATTTCTTCCGTGGATATGGATGGCACCGTCGTGATCGGGGAAGGGGAAATGGATGAAGCGCCGATGCTTTATATCGGTGAGAAGGTAGGGAATCGCCGGGGGCCGAAGGTGGATATCGCCGTGGATCCCCTGGAAGGGACGGAGACGGTGGCAAATGGGCTGAACAATGCCATTTCCGTTATCGCGGCTGCCCCGCAAGGTCATCTGCTGCATGCGCCGGATATCTATATGGCGAAGTTGGCTGTCGGTCCCGCACTGGCGGGGCGGTTATCCCTGGACGATCCGATCGAAATTACGCTCGCCCAAGCGTCAGACATTTTAAGCAAGCCGTTATCCGAAATGACGGTCTCGATCCTGGATCGTGAACGCCACCGGGACATGATATCGGCGCTTAGACAAGCGGGCGTCCGGATCAAGCTGCTGAGCCACGGAGATGTAATGGGAGCCATCGAGGCTGCCGTCGAGAGCGAAGTCGATCTCTATGTGGGCTCCGGCGGCGCTCCGGAAGGCGTGCTGGCCGCAGCGGCTCTCCGCTGCCTCGGCGGTGAGATGCAGGGACGGCTGTTGCCGGGGAATCCCGAGGAAGCGGAGCGCTGCCGGCGGATGGGCCTGAGCGATCCGCAGCAGCTGCTAGGCATGGACGAGATGGTGGGCCGGGGCAGCGTGCTGTTCGTCGCCACCGGCGTAACCTCGGGCGATCTGCTCAGCGGGGTCCGCTATTTGCCGAATAACACAGCCGAGACCCATTCCGTTATTATGCACTCCTTAAACCGGACGGTCAGCTATTTGCGGACGATCCATCATTTAGCCGGAGCGGCGGACCACATCACTGAAGCTGCTATTTAATTTGTTCTAATTCTGCCGGTCAGAACAGCACCCGAAATTGTTTCGGGTGCTGTTCATTTTGCGAGATATTTTTCATTTGTCGATCGTGTTAGAAGTAGGAGGTGAAAAAATGGATGGCTACTCTGCGGATTACAGTGAACAAGAATTTGCTGAAATCTGAGTCCGTTGAATTCTTCGATACCGTGATTCCGTGGGAATAAATTAGATTAGCACGATCCGGTTTGATCCTGCGTCGCGTTGGCTTGCTCAACTCCCTCCATAGGTTTATCATAAATTTCATACAAAAGAGACCGAGGGGATGGGTTTGAAGATGCATAATGGAGCTGGAGCATGGACAGAGCAGCTTGAGCAAATAGGTGATCAAATGATTGAAATGCGGCGTCACCTTCATCGCCACCCTGAGTTAGCGAATGAAGAAAATAACACGACCACGTATATCCGGGAACGGCTGGAGGAAGCGGGGATCCGGATCGCAACGGATTTTCCGCTGCAGACCGGACTGATCGCTGAAATCGGGGGGATGCGGGGCGGACCGGTGATCGCGCTGCGCGCGGACATCGATGCGCTGCCGATCGAGGAGCAGAGTGGCGTGCCCTTCGCTTCGACGGTTGCCGGGAAAATGCATGCCTGCGGGCATGATTTCCATACGGCGGCGCTGATCGGAGCGGCCTTGCTGCTGAAGGAGCGGGAAGCGGAGCTGCAGGGCACGGTCCGGCTGTTGTTCCAGCCCGCGGAGGAGATTGCGACGGGAGCGAAGCAGGTCGTCGCGAGCGGTGCGCTGGAGGGAGTGCAGGCCGTGTTCGGCATGCACAACAAACCCGATCTGCCGGTGGGCACGATCGGGATCAAGGGCGGCCCGCTTATGGCGGCCGCGGACGGGTTTGTGGTTGAAGTGGACGGCGTGGGCACCCACGCGGCCGTGCCCGATGCAGGCGTAGACCCGATTCTCGCCGCCGCGCATATCGTGACGGCGCTGCAATCGATCGTCAGCCGCAACGTTAGTCCGCTGCAAAGCGCGGTCGTGAGCGTCACCCGGATTCAGGGCGGTACGGTGTGGAACGTCATCCCGCAGCAAGCGGTGATGGAGGGCACGCTCCGTACCTTTAATCTGGGGACGCGGGAGCGCGTGATGGAGCGATTCGCAGCCATCGCGGAGACCGTGGCCGCCGCCTTCGGCGCGACCGCCAAGGTTCGCTGGGTCGAAGGGCCGCCGCCGATCGCCAACGACGATGCCCTGGCGGATTTGGCCTGGAGCGTTGCCACCGAGTTGGGACACAACCCGGTCGTGCCCCAATTGTCATCGGCCGGCGAAGACTTCGCCGTTTATCAGCAAACGGTGCCCGGACTGTTCGTCTTCATGGGTACTGCCGGCACGCAGGAATGGCATCATCCCGCCTTTACGCTGGATGAAGGTGCATTGCCGGTCAGCGCGGAGTTCTTCATGCGCCTTGCCCAGCGGGCGTTAGAGCAGTTAGCCGGGACGGAGTCCGCCAAGTAGGCTATCTGCCTTGCTGACGGGACTATTGTATAAGCCTGCTCACAAGCTGCAAGCCAGATTACACTTCAACGTATATTTGCTGCAGGAAGGCAATGCTGTCCTTCATATCCGGTTCGGGCGTACTTTCGAGAATCCCGTGGATATGGGGGCGTTGATATTTCATATAGCTTAGTATGGGGCGAAAATTCAGTAGCCCCTGACCCACAGGGACGGTGTGTATTCGTCCCTGTTTTATTGTGAAATCCTTAAGGTGAACGACAGCGATTCGGTTGCCCAGAAGCTCAAGAGCCTCCTTAATAATGCGGTCCTGATCCGTATAATTCTCCGGGGACATCAAGTTTGCGCAATCGAGGATGATCTGAAGGTTGTTGGACGGCACCTCGTCGAGCAGCCTGCGGGCCAGCGGGGCCGAATGGAGCGGATGGTTCTGCCCGGCCTCGATGCCGACAGTGACGCCAAAACGCTCGGCTTCGGCAACCATGATCTTAACGGAGGTAACAACCTGCCGAAACGCTTCTTCCGTAAAATTATCGGGCGTATAGCCATCCCCGACGCTGCCGGTCTCCGAACCTACCAGACTGGCGCCAAAGTCTCTCGCCAAACGCAAATGAGTGGCGAAGCCGTTCAGCGCCTCCGCCCGTTTTGAAGGATCGGTAGCGACGATATTGACGTAGCAACCGAGCACCGCCAGGTGAATGCCTGCTCGCCCGAACGCGCCTCCAAAGTAGGAGGCGGCACCGGGACTTAGTTCGGACAGGCTTCTCACGCTGTCGGGAAACGACTTTTTGACGGCAAACTGGATGTTCGAAAAAGAATGCTCCTGGATTTTCTTGATGAGCAGGTCCAGCGGTACCCGCCCGAAATCATGGGCACGCACGCCAAGATTGAGCGGGGGAAACGCCGCGATTTCTGAGTTGTCTATTGCTGAGTCCTTCATTAAATTCATTCCGGCATCGCCACCTTTCCAGGGAGATAACCTTCTGTCGTTCTTATAAGATGTTGTCTTAATTCCGGAAGGGCAGCGCACTGATGGACCGCTTGGGCTACCAACCTGGCGATATGACGGGCGCCGACATCCGAGAAATGAGTGTCATCGCTGATCCCTTCAGGATAATTCGGATGGGCCTGCTCCGGCAAATGCATAAAAAGATGGCGTGTGCCCTCGATCCCGAGTGCGCGGTAAAGCTGTTGTGAAGCCGCAAATATGTCCAGCAACGGGGTTGCGGTGCCAGCCGCAACCTGGCGCATAGCCTCGGGATAAGCGCCGACCGCATCAGGGTCGGGGCTCCCATCCGCCAGGAAGCGTCGCCGGCTGACCGAGGTCAACAGGACGGGCGTCCCGCCCTTCCGGCGGGCGGATTCGATAAACCGCTCCAGGTTAGCGCGGAATTCTCTTTCCGGGTCGGCATAACGCAGAGGGTCTTCCTGTTTGCCGTCGTTGTGGCCGAACTGGATGAAGAGGTAGTCTCCCGCCTGGAACTCTTTTTCGATCGCTTCAAGCCTGCGCTCGGCCAGAAAAGATTTAGTACTCCGCCCGTTCACGGCCCTGTTGTCGATGCGGAGAGAAGGACCGAAATACGCCTGAAGATGCTCACCCCAGCCCGTCATCGGTTTTTCGGCGGCCCCTTTGATCGCCGCAGTAGAGTCTCCCGCTATAAACAAAGTACATGACATCTCGTAATCCCTCCCGATTTCTTGCAGAACGCTTCAGCTTCTTCTTCGGAATCATTTTATCCTTGCCTGCCCTGTATTTTTAGTTCATTTCATATCGAACCCGAAGTAGCTTGCGGCATTGCTGTATGCGATATCCTCAACCATTCCTCCGAGCAGGCCCTCGTCGTCAGGCGCTTCCCCGCGCTGAACCCATTCCCCGATCAGTTCGCATAAGACCCGGCGGAAATACTCATGGCGCGTGTATGAGAGAAAGCTGCGCGAATCGGTGAGCATCCCCACAAAGCCCGCGAGCAGACTATGCTCGGCAAACAACGTTAATTGCTGGCGCATACCGCTGCGGGTATCGTTATACCACCAGCCCGAGCCGAGCTGCAGCTTGCCCGGAGTTTCCTTCTGGTAACAGCCCATCAGGGTAAGCAGGGATGGATAATCCTTGGGATTCAAGGAGTACAGAATCGTCTTCGGCAGACCCGCTCCGCATTCGGCCCGGTCCAGCAGCTGTGAAAGAGGGGCGGTAATCGGCAGGTCATTCAAGGCGTCATACCCGGTATCCGGTCCCAGTTTATTGAACATCGGAGTATTGTTGTTTCTGTAGGCATGGAGATGCAATTGCATTGTCCAGTCTTTTTCACGGTACATGCCGATGAGGGCGGTCAAAAGCTCGGTACGGTAAACTGTGATTTCCTCTTGTGTCAGCACTTCTCCGGTTGTTCTTTTCCGGAAAATAGTCTCCAGCTCCGAGACATCGCCGGCCTTGTAACGCAAAATATCGAGCGCGTGGTCGGACAGGCGGCAGCCGTGATCATGGAAGTAATCGACTCTGGAGCGAAGTGCCTCTACCAGATCTTTATATGAAGCAATCGTCCGACCGGACGCCGCTTCCAGGCGTTTCAGCCAATCCGGGAAACCGGGCGCGTCGATGTTTAGTGCCTTGTCGGGACGGAAGGTCGGCAGGACGGAGAAGTCCTGTTCTTCTTCTTTCAGCAACCGGTGATATTCCAGGGAATCCGCGGGGTCGTCCGTTGTACAAACTAGCTTTACGTTTGCGTTTTTGATGATGTTGCGCCGCTTGAATGGCTCACCCGCAAGCTTCTCGTTCACGGACTCCCAAATTCGCGGGGCCGACTGTTCATTCAGCAGTTCGTTGACGCCGAAGAAACGACGCAGCTCCAGATGCGTCCAACTGAATAGCGGATTCCCGATCGTCTTGGGAACCGTCCGGGCCCAAGCAAGGAATTTATCGAAGTCCGAAGCATCCCCGGTGATATGGGATTCCGGCACGCCGTTCGCGCGCATCAGGCGCCATTTATAGTGATCTCCGTACAGCCAGGCTTCAGTGATATTTTTGAAAGGCTGGTTCTCGTAAATTTCCTTTGGATCGAGATGGCAGTGATAGTCGATGATCGGCATGTGGCTCGCATGTTTATGAAACAGGGTTCGGGCAGTCGCGGTGGAAAGCAAGAAGTCATCATTCAGAAACATGGGGTAGGCTCCTTTTAAAGTTTATAAAGTAATGACGTTTCGAACATTAGCTGTAAAACATACAGGTAATTTAGCTCTTATTGAAACGAATGATTGATGATTGAATAGCTGTAAAACATGCAGGTAATTTACTCCGAATGCATGAAAAATGGGAGATAGGGCCGAATTAACTGCAGGTTTTGCATCTAAAGTTTAGAGAATAAAAAATATTGCATTATTAGCTGCATATTTTACAGCTAAATTGCTTTACTACTATGGGCCCGGCCCAAGGCGAGACTCTGGATGAGATCAGGGCAAGGCCAGGCTTCGCGACGGCATCACCGGACCGTTCGGGTCCAGGCCTCCCCGGACGCGCTCCCCATCCGGCATCTGGCCCATCTCTGTCTGGCCTAGCTCCCGTCAGGGTCCAATGACCGCTCGGGCCCAGCGACTGTCCTGTCCAGGTACAGCCAGCGTAGGACTCAGTCCGAATCCGGTTCAGCCCCTGGCCCCGCCCGTGATCACAACGTCACGCCGGTTTTAAAGATCGCGAGCTCGCGCACTTCGTTTTGTTCGTTCCGCGTTTTTTGTCCGCTGGCGACGGCGATGATGTAATCGATAAATTGCTCAAGCACCTCGGACATGGGAGTTTCCAGCAGCGGTCCTGCGTTGAAGTCCATCCAATGCTTTTTGTTGTTGTATAACTCGTTGTTCGTCGCGACCTTGACGGTCGGAACGAAGCTGCCGAAAGGCGTTCCGCGCCCGGTCGTAAACAGGACGAGCTGGCAATCGGCGGCCGCCAAGGCCGAGGAAGCGACGAGGTCATTGCCCGGTGCTTGCAGCAGGCTAAGGCCTTTTTTGCGCAGCTTTTCCCCGTATTGCAATACATCGACCACGGGAGCGGTTCCCGCCTTTTGGGTGCAGCCGAGCGATTTGTCCTCCAGCGTGCTGATGCCGCCCGCCTTGTTGCCCGGGGAAGGATTCTCGTAGACCGGCTCGCCGTACGACAGGAAGTACTGTTTGAAATTGTTGATCAGGGAGACGATGTCCTCATAAACCTCCCGGCTTTCCGCGCGGGCCATGAGCATTTTTTCGGCGCCGAACATTTCAGGCACTTCCGTCAAAATGGTAGTCCCGCCCTGGGAGATGAGAAAATCGGAGAAGGCGCCCAGCAGCGGATTGGCGGTAATGCCGGAGAATCCGTCGGAGCCGCCGCATTTGAGACCAACATTGAGCTCGCTGATCGGCACGGGCTCGCGGCGGTCATCCTTCGCGGCCTCATAGATTTCCTCCAGCAGCGCAAGGCCTGCCTCGACTTCGTTCCCGACTTCCTGGGCCACGAGGAACTTGATGCGGCTCTCGTCATAGTCGCCCAGTATTTCGCGGAATTCGGCGACGATATTGTTCTCGCAGCCGAGACCGAATACGAGCACCCCGCCAGCATTGGGGTGATTCACGGCATCCAGCAGGATGCTGCGCGTCATCCGGTGGTCGTCGCCAAGCTGCGAGCAACCGTAAGGATGCTTAAGCACCGTGACGTTATCGAAGCTCCCGAGATCGGGATGGATGGCCTTAAACTCGGCGATCATCAGCTCGGCGACCCCGTTCACGCAGCCGACCGTTGGGACGATGAAGAGATCGTTTCGGATGCCTACCTTTCCGTTACTACGGCGATACCCATCAAAGGAGAGAGAGCGTTTGGGATAGGTTACGGGATGCAGCTCAGGCTGGTATTCGTAAGTTTCTTCCCCGACCAAATTGGTCTTCAGATTATGGGTGTGCACATGCTCGCCCTTGGAAATAGAGGTTGTTGCATGCCCGATCGGATAACCGTACTTGGTGACGATATCGCCCTCACCAAAATCGGTCAAGGCCATTTTATGGCCCTGCGGAATATCCTGGCGGGCGGTGTACGTCTGATCATCGAATATAATTTCTTCCCCGGCTTGGACCGGGCGCAGGGCGACGGCTACCGTATCCCTGGCATTCATTTTCATGAGTCGCTGCATTGAATTTCCCCTCCGATCGTTTGTTCCAGCGCGGTCCGGCAGTCTAGGGAATCTAGCAGCCGCAATCCGTCCTCCAACGCTTCCTTCAATCCGGGAACGGATAATAAATTTTCTCCCCAAAGCGAGTTGTCCTGAAGAATGACCTCAACAAAAGACTGCGGATCCTTCCAGGTTGCATCAAAAACAGCCAACACTTCCGGACCGTCCTGGCGTTGAAGGCGATCTCCCCGGTATCCGAGCAGCAGCCCGGCAAAAGCGAGGGTGATCAGCTTCGGCAGTTCTCCACGTTCCTTCCGGTAACGGAGCAGTACAGGCAGCAGGCGGGTTTTGAACTTGGAAACGCTGTTGAGATAAATGGAAGTTAATTCGTGCCGGATAAACGGATTCCGGAACCGTTCCTGTACAGCTGCCGCATAGGATTGTAATTCCTCAAGAGGCAAATCCAGCATAGGAATGAGTTCATCCTCAATCAATTGACGTACAAATGCGGAGAAGACACCGTCATTCATCACGTCTTCGACGGTTTCCAGACCGGCGAGAAGTCCAAGCGACACCATCGCGGTATGCGGCCCGTTGAGCAAATGAACTTTGCGTTCCCGGTAAGCCGTCATATCTTCCGTGACGACGACGTTCAAACCGGCCTCCGCCAGCGGCAGCTTTTCTTTCAGCCATGCCGGACCCTCGATCACCCAGAACAGGAAAGGTTCGGCGGTGACCATCAGGTTGTCGCGGTAGCCCAGTTCCTGCTCCAGTTCGCCTGCCTTGTCGCGCGGATAACCCGGCACGATCCGGTCGACCAGACTGCAGCAGAACGTGTTTTCCGTCTCCAGCCACGCGGCAAACTCCTCTCCCAGATTCCATTCCGACGCATAGCGCTGCACGATTTCGCGCAGCTTCTCGCCGTTGCGGTCAATCAGTTCGCAAGGAATGATGACGAATCCTTTTTTGCCTAATTGAAAGCGCTTGTAAAGCAGGGCCGTCAATTTGCCGGGAAAGCTCTTTTGCGGCGCATCTTCCAGTCGGTCTCCGGGATGGTAGGCGATTCCGGCTTCCGTGGTATTCGAGGTGATGAATTCGAGTGCGTCATCCTCCGCCAAGGCAAGAAAATCTTGATAATTACTGTATGGATTAATAAGCCGGCTGACGCTGGTCATAATTTCCCGGTCGCTGACGGTCCGCCCGTCCAGGATGCCGTTCAACAGAACGGTATAGAGGTAGTCCTGCTCGGCCAGCATCCCGCCAAGTCCTTGCTCAAGCGGCTGAATCAGAACCGCGCTGCCCTGGAACAGCCCTTTGTTGTTCATCTGCTGCACTTGCCAATCCACAAAGGCACGCATAAAGTTTCCTTCCCCGAATTGAATCATCCGCTCGGGATAGGAGGGCAAAGCGGGAAACGAGTTTCTGGAAAGCGGTTGTGTCATGGTCATGTTTCGCTCCTTTTCATCATATAATCGCTTAATGCACACGTGAACATTTTTGTATAAAAAAAGAGATGAACTCTTTTTTTAACGAAATTAAGTGCCTCCCGGACATGCCGTTTAACAGCTTGCGACAGTCCGGCGAATCATGAACTTCGTTTGGACCAGGGATTGCTCGGGCCTGGTTTCCGGGTCCAGCATCAGCTCAATCAGCTTCTTGGTGCCGAGCTCGCTGATATCCGTAATCGGTCTACGGACGGTGGTCAGCGCCGGGTTAGTATATTGGGCGAATACGATATCGTCGAATCCGATCAGGGATATTCCGTCCGGGACGGGAACTCCGGCTGCATAGCAGGCATTCATCGCACCGATCGCCATATCGTCGTTCGCACAGAATACCAGCGACGGAGGGGCGGGAAGGGTGAGTAAAGAGCTCATCGTCCGGTAGCCGCTTTCGATGCTGTAATCCCCGGCGGCAAAATATTCCGGGTTCGGGAGAAGACTGTGAGCCAGCAAACTGTCCAGAAAGCCTTGCTTCCGCTCGGCGGACGACTTGAAGCCTGCTTTGCCTTCGATCATCGCCAGTTTGCTGTGGCCTTGGGCTATGGCGTAGTCGATCGCTTCCCGGACCCCGCCTCTGTCGTCGGCAACGACGTTCATGATCCCTTGATCCTCCAAATGGCGGTTAAGAACGACGAGCGGGATGCGGGTTCTTTTGACATGATAAATAAATTCGTTGTCCGCGTCGCTCTGGCTCATGACGAGAATGCCGTCAAAACGCCGCGGCGAGATGCTGTCCAAATGCTTGATACTGTCGATCCCATGCACCGTCAAGCTGTAGTTTTCGTCGAGCATATGATTGATTCCCTTGATGACGTCGACAAGAAAACTTGCCGAGGTTCCCTGATCAATACTGGAAAAAAACAGTCCGATAGTATACGATTTTTTCATGACCAGGCTTTTGGCGCTAAAATTGGGAATATAATTCAGCTCGGCGGCGATTTTTTCGATTCTTTCCCTGGTATCCTTCTTGATGAGGGGGTTTCCGTTTAGCGCACGGGAAACCGTCGTATGCGAAACACCAGCGACTTTTGCAATGTCTTTGATCGTGACCATGGAATCTCTTCTTCCGGAAAATGATATTGGTTTAACGATTTCATTTTAAGTCCAAATTTCCTTGAAAGTCAAGGGAATTATATAATGCACACGTGAAAATTATCATTGCCGCCGATCCCTTGTAAGCGCTATAATTGGAATTGATCACAACTGACAAAGGAGCAGCGCGGATGCACAAAGGAAGCATGTTCTATAAAATTTTCATTCCGATTCTTGTCCTAGGGATTGGCCTTGTGGCCAGCTTTGCCAGTTATATCTATTTTAGTACGGTAAGCTCCGTGAACGAACGGATTGCGGGCAGCAAGCAAAACTTTATATCGCAAACCAAAAATAATTTAGAACAGCAAATCCGAACCATCGAATATGCGTTTGACACATACAGTACAACTACCTCGTTTAGCGAGGTCGTAAAGAACCCGATCACGGAGCAGGACTTCATCGCTTATCGGAACGTCAACACCCAGCTTAATTACATCGCCACGCTGGGCATGGAGCGGACGAATTATGCATTGATCAGCCTGGAGCAGAGCTGGAAAATTTCGAACGGCAGGTTGTCGAAGCTGAACGAGGAACAGAGGGAAGAACTGATCCACAGCTATGTGGAAAATAAAGACCAAAGCTTGTTCTGGACCAAAACGGAGACGGGGATCCGTTTCGTCAACACGCTGCCCGTCTTCTCCAAAAATAAACAAGCGATCGCCTTGTCCGACATTTCGCTGGAATCGCTGGATCAAACGATTGGGACCGGAGACGACAGCGTCGTGTACATACTGAATCGGCAGGGCGAGTTAATGTATGAGAGCAGGCCGGAGAAATCCGTTCTCAACGATGGACAATTGAAAAAGGCGGCGGCCAGTATTACCGAAGAACCCGGGCAAACCGGCGTTCTGTCTCTGCAGAAGGGAAGCGGCGAGTCTTCCCCTTTAAAAATAATCTATGCCAAGTCGGAATATAACAATTGGGTTTACTTGACCTTGCTGGATCAAAAAGAAATTTCCGGCGCCCTTAAGCTGGCCAGATTCGGGATTATCACAATGGGGACGGTACTGACATTGTTGATCGTCATTGTGGCTTACCTGTTCGCCCTTTACTTTACGAGGCCGATCCGGCAAATCAAACGCAGTCTGTCCCTGGATGGCGAGACCGGCTCCAAAAACGAGATCGAATCGATCATCCATTCCATCGATACGATATTGACGGAGAAAGAAAGTCTGGAGAACCTGATGGAAGCGGAGAAGCCGCAGCTCGAGACGCAGCTGATCATGAATCTGTTCCGTAACCGTGTTACCGCGGACGAATTGGCATCAAAGCTGCCTCGACTGGGATATCGGCTGCCGGAACACACTCTTTATGTCACGATGCTGATTCAATTGGACAATCTCGGCGAGCGGGAAGCTTCTGATAAGGACGTTTTACTGCTCGCGATCAACAGATTGGTGGAAGAACAGATCCCGCCGGAGCAGCGTATGCTTCCGATTATTTTGAACGATAAGTCCCAAGCTACCATCCTGATGTTCACGGGCAAGACGGAGCAGGAAATCCGTAAACAACTGTTTGAACAAGCTACTGCCTTAATGAAGAACGCGAGGGAATATTTGAAAGTGTCCATCAGCGTCGGAATCAGCAAAACGGTTGAAAGCTTGCTGGAGAGCAAAGAAGCCTGCGAGATGAGCAAACAGGCGTTGCACCACCGTCTCAATCTGGGCAAGGAATCGATCATCTTTTATGAAGACATTTCCGGAGTCGTGTCCGGGCCCGTGCTGCTTCACTATCCAGTCGAGCTGGAGTCCCAACTCTTCGATGCCATTCGTCTCGGCGATGAAGAACAGGTCAGCCGCACATTGTATTTGCTGCTCGCCGAAATGATGAAGAAAAATAAATACTCGATGAATTTCGAGGTCGCCCTGGTCCGGTTCGTGAACAATCTGATCCAGCTTGAACAGCTTCTCGGCATCGAGGTGCTGCTTACGCAGGACAATCACGCCCTTTATCATGTGCTGCTGGACACCCGCAATCCCGAAGAAATCGAACGGATGCTGGTGGATGAAGTGATCTTCCCGATGGTCAGAAGCATGAAGGACAAAACGAACAAGCAGTTCCGTTGCCTGTCCGAAGAAATTGCCGTAATCGTCAGGTCTGAATACGACCAGGAGTTGACATTGGAGCAGATCGCGGACCGGCTGCATTACAATCCGAACTATTTAAGCAATATTTTCAAAAAGGAATATGGGATCACCTTCAGCGACTACCTAATGAACTACAGGCTGGACATGGCTCAGAAATGGCTGGTCGAGACGAGCATGACGATTAAAGAAATTGCCGAGCGGCTCCAGTATCATAAACCGCAAAACTTTATCCGTTCTTTCCGTAAAAGAGAGCACATTACGCCGGGAGAATACCGCAAAGCCAGGAAAGCGAATTAGATACAGAAAAGGAGCCTTTCCGCTTGGAGAAAGGCTTCTTTTGGAATGTCTACACAGCGGATTATTTCTATTCAAAACTTGTCATTATCCTTTCACCGAGCCGAGCATGGCTCCCTTGACGAAATGGCGCTGAACGAAAGGATAAGCGGCTAGCATCGGCAAGGTAGCGATAACGATTACGGCCATCTTAATGGTTTGTGCCGGCGGAATGATATCCACGGAACTGTTATCTCCCTGCATCCCGCTGGAGACGATGACGATCTGCCGCAGCAGCACCTGAATTGGCCATTTGAGGGAGTCATTGATATACAAAATGGCACTCATGTAGGTGTTCCAGTACGCGACCCCGTAAAAGAGAGAAATGGTTGCGATCGACGGAAGGGACAGGGGCAGCATGATTTTGAAAAATACTCCGAAATCGGTACATCCGTCTATTTTAGCCGATTCTTCCAGAGCGTCGGGCAAGGATTGGAAGAAATTTCGCATAATGATCAGATTAAATGCGTTGATCGCGGTCGGGATAATCATGGACCAGTAGGAATCGATGAGGTGGACGCTTTTCACTACCAGGAAAGTAGGGATCATTCCGCCACTGAACAGCATCGAAAATACGACGATAAAGTTGATGGAGTTTCTGCCATAAAGATAACTTCGGGAGAGGCCGTACGCCATTAAGGCAGTCAACGCCATGCTCAGGACAGTTCCTATCAGGGTAACCCCGACGGACACGCCCAATCCTTTAAAGATCGTAGGCGTCGAAAGAATGTATTTGTAGGCGTCCAGAGAAAAGGTGGTCGGGAATAAGATGAAACGCTTTTCCACCATTTCCTGGGTCGAAGCAAAAGAGCTGGCGATGACATTCAAAAATGGCAAGAGACAAGCTAAAGCAATGAGAATCAGCAGGGTGCTGTTGACAACCGTAAAGATGCGATTGCCGATGGACTGTTTTTTACTTAATGTTTGAGCCACTTGTGTATCCTCCTCTTCGTCGATTAACAATACAAGCTAACCATGCGAGGAGGATTCCGTATATAATCCCCATTTTAGGTCTTTTCCGGCCGGCGAAAAGTGTTGAACAAACGTGAATGCTCAACAGCTTAGTTCGTAATCACCAGGTTAGGCGAACAAGCGAAAAAGACTGCTGCAATCGGGTGTTGTAATCGCTGTCATCTAATGATTATATACGGAATGCCTCCCATCAAGTACGCTAATGGACGTAAAACGGAACATCCAAGGAGGTCGCACTAGTGAAAGCATCAAGTGTCGCATCGATGGACGTGAGAGTGGAGCCGGAACTTCAACGAAAGGCTTCCCCGATCCTCACCAGCTTAAAACGCAACAAGCTTCTATACCTCATGATTTTTCCCGGGCTTCTCTATTTCATTGTATTTAAGTACTTGCCGATGGGAGGATTGGTAATCGCCTTTCAGGATTATCAGCCTTACCTGGGGATTACGGGAAGCCCCTGGGTTGGGTTGAAGCATTTTGAACGATTGTTTACGGAGCCTACGTTCTTCATGCTATTGAGGAATACGTTGATCCTGTTTGCGATGAACATTGTGTTTTTCTTCCCGTTACCGATTATTTTGGCGCTGATGCTGAATGAGGTGCGGAACAAATGGTTCAAAAGCGCAGTGCAAACCATCATTTATATCCCGCATTTCATGTCCTGGGTCATTATCGTATCGATCACGTATGTGTTTCTGAATGTGGACGGCGGTGTCATTAATGAACTCCTTGCCGTACTCGGCTTCAACAAGATCAGCTTCCTGACCTCTCCGGAGTGGCTGCGGACGATGTATATCGGACAAATCATTTGGAAGGAGCTGGGGTGGTCGACGATCATTTATTTGGCCGCCATCACGGTCGTGGATACGCAGCTTTACGAAGCGGCGGAAATGGACGGCGCAGGACGATGGAGAAAAACGTGGCATATCACCTTGCCGGCGATTCGCCCCGTCATTATTACGCTGCTGATCCTGAAGATCGGCAGTACGTTGGATCTCGGTTTCGAGCATATGTACCTGTTGCTGAATTCCTTGAACCGTGAAGTCGCGGAAATATTCGATACTTACATTTACACCGCCGGTTTGAAGAACGGTCAATTGAGTTTCAGTACGACCGTCGGATTGTTCAAGGGCGTGGTCGGGTTGATCCTGGTCATGGCTTCCAACAAGTTGGCGAAGAAATTTGGGGAAGACGGCGTGTATTAAACGCTTAACCAATAAAATTTGAGAAAAAGGGGTAGGGAATATGAAATTCAAAATGAAGCAAGTGGGAGTTCTATTGCTCGCGAGTGTCTTCTTGTTGTCGGCTTGCGGCGGAGCGAAAAACAACGGCGCTGCTGACGCCAGTAATGCCAAAACGGGAGCCAACGGCGGAAACGCGGCGGTAGACAAACCGGTCAATATCACTTGGATGAATATTTTGCATACCGCTTCAACGCCGACGGGAAAGGTCCAATCTCTCATTGAAGAGAAGACGAACACGAAAATCAAGTTTTCCTGGGTACCCGATGCATCCAAGGAGGAGCGGATCAATACCGCGCTCGCCTCTAACTCTTTGGCCGACATTGTCACCTTGACGATTCTGGACAATTCTTCCGTCCGGAACGCCCTGAAATCGGGCATGTTCTGGGAGGTCGAGCCTTACCTGGACGAGTTCCCGAACTTGGCCACGATTTCCGAGGACAAGCGGCGGTCCGCTTCGATTGCCGGCAAGCTCTACGGGGTGCCTTTCCAAAAAGACGTGGCGCGCAACGGCGTCATTATCCGCAAAGACTGGCTAGATAAGCTGGGGCTTCCGGTACCTAAAACAACGGATGAGCTGATGGACGTAGCCAAAGCCTTTACCGAGCAGGATCCGGACGGAAACGGAGTAAAGGACACCGTCGGATTCATCGACCGGAATGATTTGATTTACGGGGCATTTAAAACGCTGGGCTCCTATTTCGGGACTCCTAACTATTGGCAACATAGCGAAGACGGTAAAATGACGCCCGAGTTTGAGACCGAAGGTTACGTCAAGGCGATGGATTTTATGAAGGCCACTTACGATAACGGCTATATTAACAAGGATTTTGCCGTTACAGCGAAGACGGATCAGCAGGAAGGGTTTGCCCAAGGTAAAGCGGGCATCTATGTCGGTGCCCTGTTTGACGGCAAGAACCTGCTGAATTTGGCCAAGGGTATTCAGGACGACATGGAATTGGTGCTCGTCAACAATATTACATCCACCGGCAATGAAAGCGACCGGGCCATCTGGGCCGGAAACAACGGAATCGGCGGGCTGCTGGCTTTTCCTAAATCGGAAGTTAAAGACGAAGCGGAGCTGAAACAAGTTCTGAAGTTCGTGAATGATTTGATGGACGACGATATTTATGCACTGATGACTTACGGTATCGAGGGCGTTCATTACTCCATCGACGGGGATATGGCCGTCACCATTTTGGATAACGATCTGTGGAAACAGGAAGTACAGCCGTTCGCCTCTTCCCGCCCTAAGGAGCCGGGTTACAAAATCCATGATGCGGATCCGTTAAAGGTCGAAGCTACCAAGCTGATCCTGGAAAACGAGGAGTTTGCGGTCCTGAATCCGGTTTATTCGCTGGAATCGGAAACTTACACAACGATGGGCTCGGAGCTTCAGAAGATCATTACGGACGCCACTTACAAGTACATTCTCGGATCCATCGATCTGAACGGCTTCAAGGCGGAGGTCGAGAAATGGAAAAAGTCCGGCGGCAGCAAAATCATTAGCGAGTACGAAGCCGCGTATAAAGAAGCCAATTCTTAAGTTCGTTTATTAATTCATCTATATAGTCAGATTGTTTAAGCTTGGACAATTTTTAAGGGGTCCTTTCCATGTATCTGTGGCAAGGACCGTCATTTTTTGACCGGGAGGATGTGCAGATCAGATGAGTTGGGCTACTAAAACAGCGGAATCCCTGATGGAGCGGATGCCGAAAATGCATGAGGGCAAAGGATATGCCGGCAAATGGTCATATGATTACGGTGTGGTGTTAAGAGGCTTTACGCTGCTCTGGAAGCAGACGGGTGACCGGAAGTATTTTCAGTATATCCGGGACAACATGGATGACTTTATCGGAGAAGACGGTAGCGTAAGAGGATACCGTAAGGATGAATACAACATCGATCATATCAATAACGGAAAACTGTTGTTCATGCTGTATGAGGAAACCGGTCTGGAGAAATACCGGCAGGCGGCCGATCTGCTGAGATCGCAGCTGGCAAGTCATCCGCGCACGTCGGAAGGAGCCTTTTGGCACAAGCAAATCTATCCTTATCAAATTTGGCTGGACGGACTTTATATGGGATCGCCGTTCTATCTGGAATACCTGCTGACTTTTGAAGAGGGAAAAGGACTGGACGATGTAACGAAGCAATTTATCCTGTGCGAAAAACATACGAAGGACCCTGAAACCGGGCTGTTATATCATGCCTGGGATGAAAAAAAGATACAACCCTGGTGTGACCCCGCCACCGGATTGTCTCCAAATTTCTGGGGCCGCTCCCTGGGGTGGTATGTGATGGCTTTGGCGGATGTGCTGGAGCTGCTGCCCAAGGAGCACGGTGATTACACTGAGCTTGTCCGGATATTCAGGGATGTGCTGACGGCTTTGAGAAAATATCAGGACGAGGCCAGCGGCGTATGGTATCAGGTTGTAGATATGGGCGGACGCAAAGGCAACTATTTGGAGGCTTCGGCTTCCAGTATGATCGTGTTTGCCATTGCCAAGGGAATCCGGCTAGGGATTCTGGAAGGGGACGGCTGGCGGGAGACATTGGATTCGGCATTTCAGGGCTTGATCGTTGAATTCGTATTGGAAACGAAAGAGGGCTGGGTCAATCTGAACAAAAACTGCATGGTGGCAGGCTTAGGCGGAGAGGACCGCCGGGACGGCACCTATGCGTATTACATTAGCGAGCCGATCATTACGAATGACTTAAAGGGAGTCGGGGCGTTCCTGCAGGCGTGCGCCGAGGTTGAAGGGTTGCTGGCTCAATAAATGCCGAAATGCCGCTTGGATTATTAAAGTCGTTGGAACAGGAGGAAGAAGCATGCGAGTATATGACATTACCGATTACGGAGCGGTTGGCGACGGGCAAACCTTGTCAACAGCGGCTATTCAATCCGCAATCGATGCCGCCGGAGCCGCGGGCGGAGGAACCGTGTTCGTTCCGGCGGGTACGTATGTGACGGGCGCGATCTTTATGAAAAGCTATATCGAGCTGAATCTGAGTCCCGGTGCCGTGCTGTCCTTCAGCACGAATCCCGAGCACTATCCGGTCGTTTCCTCCCGCTGGGAGGGCGTGCTGCAAGAGGTGCACGCGTCGTGTATTTTCGGCCAGGACCTGGAGAATATCGCGATTACGGGAAGCGGCAAGCTCGACGGAAACGGCCAGCCATGGTGGGATAAGAAGCGGAACGCGCCAGAGGAGCTGGAATATCCCCGGCCGAAGCTGATCAGCTTTGACGGGTGCCGCAGGGTGACGTTGAGAGATCTGAACCTGGTCAATTCGCCAAGCTGGACCGTGAACCCGATTCGCTGCCAGGACGTCACGATCGACAATTTGTCCATTTGGAACCCTGCCGATTCGCCGAATACGGACGGCATCGATCCGGAATCATGCCGGAACGTGCGGATCAGCAACTGCCATATCGATGTGGGTGACGACTGCATCGCGATCAAGGCGGGTACCGAGGATACAGCGGAGCGGATCTCCTGCGAAAATATTACGATCGTGAATTGTACGATGGTTCACGGTCATGGCGGCGTGGTGCTGGGCAGCGAGATGAGCGGGGATATCCGCAACGTTACGATCACGGGCTGCGTATTTCAGCATACCGACCGCGGCATTCGCCTGAAATCCCGCCGCGGACGCGGGGGAATCGTCGAAGATATCCGCATCAGCAATATCGTCATGGATGATGTTCTGTGCCCTTTTATCCTGAATCTTTATTATTTCTGCGGTCCGCGCGGCAAAGACAAATACGTTTGGGACAAAAATCCTTATCCTGTGACGGAGGAGACACCCCGCTTCCGGCGCATCCACTTTGCGAACATTACTGCACGCCGGGTGCATGCGGCCGCGGGTTTCCTATACGGCCTTGCCGAGCAATACATTTCCGAAATTACGTTCGACCATATCGATATTTCCATGGCGGAGAATGCAATTCCGGGAGTTCCGGCCATGATGACGGGCATCCGCGAAATGAACAATCGTGGCTTCTTCCTCGGTAACGTAAGGGATATCCGTTTCCACCACGTCACGATCGAGAATCATGAGGGGCCGGCAATTCATGTGGAGAATGGAGAGCGGGTCGTCGTGGAACATTGCGAGTCCAGAAATACGAAGCAGGAAGAAATGCTGCTTGAGCAGGTTACTGTTCCGCCGAGTAATCCGAGCGAGGAAGAGGCTTAGAGGAGGCTGATGATGGTGAATGGCGAAGGCAAGGCAGGCTTTATTCAAAATCCGATTCTGCCGGGCTTTAACCCGGATCCTTGTATTGTACGAGTGGAAGAGGTTTATTATATCGCGGTTTCTTCATTCGAATGGCTCCCCGGCGTCCGGATTTACGAGTCGAGCAATCTCGCCGATTGGGAACACTGCAGCGATCCGCTGACTCATCAAGTGGATTTGAGGGGTAACCCGAAAAACTGCAGTATTTGGGCTCCGCAGCTTAGTTATCATGACGGTTTATTTTATCTGATGTACACCGATGTAAAAAGCACGAAGCGCCCTTTTAAGGATTGTCATAATTACTTGATAACGGCTCCATCGATCCATGGCCCTTGGTCGGAGCCGGTATATTTGAACAGCAGCGGATTCGATCCGTCCTTGTATCACGACGACTGCGGCCGCAAGTGGCTGCTCAATTGCCTGTGGGATTACCGGATCACCGAAGGCAACAAATCGAGCGGAATCGTGATTCAGGAGTATGATTCCTTGCAAGGCAAGTTGGTTGGTGAACCCAAAAAACTGTTCGACTGTACACCGCTGAAAAAAACGGAAGCGCCTCATATCTACAAGCGAAACGGCTACTATTATCTCATTACGGCCGAAGGAGGAACCGGCTCCGGGCACGCCGTTACGGTGGCTCGCTCCAAGGAACTGCTCGGCCCATATGAAGTGGATCCGCACAATCCGATGCTGACTTCGCGAAATCATCCTGAATTGGAGCTTCAATGCGCCGGGCATGGCAGTTTAATAGAGACGCCACAGGGCGAATGGTATATGGCGCATTTGTGCACGCGTCCGTTAGAAGGCGAGTATGCCATCTTGGGAAGGGAAACCGCACTGCAACAGGTGTATTGGGACGAGCAAGGTTGGCTCCGCTTAACTGCGGGGGGGAACGCGCCTCAGATCCGGGTGCCGCTGCCTAAAGGAATCGATTTCACACCGATAGTGACGGTGACGGATTTTGAAGATGATTTTACGGGTCCCGGCTTGAAAAAGAACTGGAACACGCTTCGAATTCTGGCGGATGAAAGCTGGTGTTCGCTGTCGGCCAGAGCGGGTTACCTGAGGATTCAAGCGGGAGAATCGCTGCAAAGCTTGTTTAATCACCATATCGTGGCGATCCGTCAAACGGACAAGTCGTTTCGGGCGGAGACAAAGGTGGAATTCGATCCGGTGTCCTATTTGCAAATGGCCGGGCTGATGCTCTATTTGAACGAAGATAACTATTGGTATGCCTACGTCAGCCATGAAGAGGGAAAAGGCAAGGTCCTGAGGCTAATGCGCTGCGATAGGGATGAATTTGAGCTCGAACCTGTCGTGATGGAATGGAACGGCGACGGAGCGGTCCAACTGGCCGTTGAGGTCTCCGGTGCAAAGGGACAATTCTATTACCGGGCGGACGATCAAGACGAATGGCATGCTTGGGGAGACGCCCGGCATATAGGTTTTCTCTCAGGCGGATTTACCGGCAACTTCATCGGCATCGCAGCCCATGACATGAACAGGTTCGGCGGAATCTATGCCGACTTTGATTATTTCCGGTATCAAGGCAGAGATAGACAAAGTTAAGTTAGAGGAGATGAAAGGAGGGAGCCGCCGCATGAATTGGAGTCCGCAAGAGGCACGTAAGAAATTGTTCGAATTGCTGGGGGATTTGCCGCCGGAAGAGCCGATATCGGCTCAAGTCCTGAAGGTCGAGGAGCGGGAAGGGTATTTGCTTGAAACGCTGCAGCTGGAATTGAACGGAATGGAGCCAGTGCCGGGTTACGTGGCCAAACCCCGGGAAGGCAGCGGGCCGTTTCCGCTTGTGATCTTTAATCATTCCCATGGCGGAAATTACAGGAATGGCCGCAAGGAGATGATTGTGAGCAGCCCCTATCTGCAGGAGCCTTCGTTTGCTAAGGTGCTCACCGACTTGGGCTGCGCGGTCTGCTGCATCGATATGTGGGCCTTCAACGAGCGCGGCGGTAAGACCGAAAGCGAGTTGGTCAAGGAGATGTTGTGGAACGGCCGGGTCATGTGGGGCATGATGCTGTACGACAATCGCCGTTTGCTCGATTATATGTGCAGCAGGCGGGATATCGACAGCTCCCGGGTTGCCACGATCGGTATGTCCATGGGCGGCCTGATGGCGTGGTGGTCGGCCGCGCTCGATGAACGGATCAAGGTGACGATTGACATCTGCGGGCAGGTGGAGGCGGAAACCCTGATTGCCAAAAGAGGGCTGGACCACCATGGCTTCTACTCCTATGTACCCGGCTTATTGAAGCATTTTTCGACTTTGGATATTCAAAGGCTGATCGTGCCGCGGCCCAGGATGAGCCTGGTCGGGCGGAACGACCGGCTTTGTCCGGTCGAAGGCGTGGAACTGCTCGCTACCGGGCTCCATGATGCCTATAGGGATGCCGGGAAGCCGGAGCATTGGCAGCCCGTTCTCGGTGGAGGCGGCCATATGGAGACCGCAGCGATGCGGGCGGCCTGGGTTCCATTTCTGACGAAGCATTTACTGGAAAGATAAGATAGGATGCGACCAATTGAGCTTGGCTGGCGTATCATTGCACCATAGATTTGTTTTAGTTAAGTGGAAACTGGAGGTTTCATGGAGATATGAAGTTGCTTGTGGGAAAGGAACCATTTTGTGATTTCGCATACATTCAGGAGGCGGTTGATTTTCTGGAACGTAAACCGTCTGAAGTTTCCGCACAGATTCATATTTTGCCGGGCGTCTATGAAGAGTCGGTAAAGATCTATCGCTCGAATTTGGCTCTGATTGGCATTGGACATGTCGAGATCGTTATGAACCGTTATGCCCGGGAGCGGGATGAGCGGGGGGAAGAGATCGGCACGTTCGCTACGCCGACCTTATTTTTGGGAGGCAGCCGCCTGCTTCTTGAAAATCTGGTCATCGCCAATACGGCAGGACAAGGGGATGACATCGGGCAGGCGCTGGCCGTATATGCCCATTGTGATTATACCGTGTTCAGCAACTGCATCCTGAAAGGCCATCAGGATACGTTATTCACCGGGCCGCTGCCTCCGTCTCCGAAAGATCGGCCGGAGTTTGGCGGCATCCCGTTAAGGGAGCGGCATGCCAATTGCCGACAAATATACCGCCGTTGCCTGATCGAGGGCACGGTGGATTTTATATTTGGCGGGGCTACGGCGTATTTTGAGCATTGCGAAATCCGGAGTTTGCGACATGCGAAAGAGGGCTATATTACGGCGGCCTCCACGTTAAAGGAACAGCACTATGGATTGATTTTTCGGGAATGTTACTTGACTGCGGCCCAGGATGTGCCGGAAGGCTCGGTTTATCTGGGGCGTCCTTGGCGGTCTCATGCCAAAACCGTATTCGTAAACTGCAGGGCGGACAGCCACATTCACCCGGAGGGCTGGGATAACTGGAACGACCCGGCCAATGAGACGACGGTCGGCTATGGCGAATATGACACCTCAAAGGCCGATGCGTTGCGTTCCCAACGGGTTAAGTGGGCGGAATGCTCCGGCGCCGGGGGGGACTTATGGAGCAAAGAAAGGGTGTTTTCCGACAGTGAGGGAGAACGGAAATGGTGGTTACAAGACGAGTATCTTTAGAAAAGTAGTTAAAGGAGCGAATGGACATGAAACATGCCATGACAGTGGAGGCGGCTGTGACGCCTGATGTGATTACGTTCGGAGAGTCGATGGGACTATTGATCTCGGACGATCGACGGGGGTTGGAGTACGGCTCCGAACTGAATTTGTCCTTCGGCGGAGCGGAAAGCAATGTCGCCATCGGTCTGGCGAGGCTGGGCTGCCGGTCCGGCTGGTTTGGCCGTCTAGGAAACGACCCGCTGGGCCGCCGTATTTACAAGGCGATCCGCGGTGAAGGAGTCGACGTGTCTCGAGCAGCTCTTGCCGAGGACTCTCCAACCGGATTGATGCTGCGGGAGAAGGCCTTCGGCAACAATTCGGTATACTATTACCGCCGTCACTCCGCCGCGGGCATGATGTCGCCGGAGGATCTCGATGAAGCTTACATCGCCTCCGCCAAAATTTTGCACGTGACCGGCATCACCGCGGCTCTCAGCGACACGAGCCGGGAAACGATCTTCCGGGCGGTGGAACTGGCCAAGAAGCATGGAACTAAAATAAGCTTCGACCCCAATCTGCGGCTGAAGCTGTGGAGCCCGGATGAGGCCAGAGACACTTTGCTTGCGCTCGCCGGGCAGGCGGATTACTTCTTGCCGGGCCTGGACGAACTTCGGCTGCTTTATAGCAAAGAACATCTTGAAGAGCTGGTTCCCGAGTTGAATAAACTACCGGGTGTAAAAATCATCAAAGGCGGCGACCGTGAGACTTACATATTGCAGAATGGAGAGTTGTCGAGCGTCCCGTATTTTCCGGTGGAGCAGGTCGTCGATTCGGTCGGAGCGGGCGACGGATTCTGCGCCGGCTTTCTGGCGGGGCTGCAACAGGGAGATGATCTCAAAGACGCGGTGCGGCTCGGCAACCTGATCGGCTCCATGGTTATCCAGGCTCCCGGCGACTGGGAAGGCTTGCCGACCCGGGAAGCGGCCCAGAGCATTATGAGCGGCCGGCTGCATGTAGAGCGTTAGCAGGTTTCTTTGTGACCCGAAATCTTATTCAATCCACCCGTCCTCCATCAATCGGTATCCCCATTTGTACTCCAGCACTTCCTCCGCATCGCTGATCTGGATCACGAGCAAGGTGATGTCGGCTCCGGGGTGCCGGAGGGCGAGGTTGGGCAGCACGACCCCGAGTTCCTCATTCCCCCCGCGTTTCAGGACAAGATCCTCCAGCAGCACGGATGCGCCGATCTTGTCATCGAACTGCTCCGGCTCGAACCGCTCAAACGGACCCGAGAGCGGCAGATACAAAATCTCCGTCCAATCCAGCTCACCGGGCTGAGTTTCGATCACTAGCTGCAAGGGGCGTATCCCGTCGAGTACGAAGTCGCAGTATAAAGCCAAACGCACTCTATCTTCCTCGCTTTCCGCTGCCGCTTAACTGCTTCTCCAGTTGGGCCAATACCCGTCTGGTTTCCCCGGACCAGCCGCTCACTTGCTGGTGCTGGCGGTCCGCTTCCTTGGCGGCGGCCATCAGGCTGCCGTGCAATACCCGCCGCTGAATCTGATCCAGCCGGTGTTCGGCCAGTTCGTACGGAACGCGGAACGTTTCGGCGAGAAATGGAATCGCCTCGCAATGCTGATCGGGAACAGGCAGCTTCGCAAACATGTAAAAAGGAATCGCCGCGTACAGCACGAACTGTTCCGCTTCGGTTTCCTGCGCATTTTTGAATAGGACGGGCATCCTCCTCTGGTCCCCTGCATGTCTCAGTACATGGCATAATTCATGGAAAAAGATCACTCTCGCCGTCACATCATCCGCATATTTATTGAGAAAAATCACCTGCTCCTCGTTATCGGAAAAAGAGGGGCATTCCTCGTAAACGAGTTCCACGCCAAATGCCTGGGCGATATGCTCGATATCATGCTCGGCCGTGCTCGCAATCCCATGTTGTAAATATTTGCCGCTGATCCACTGCTCCAACTCGGTTTCCCTGTAGTAGGAGAATAACATAAAATCACCCCAAAAGAGAATGTATGTTCGGTATGTATCGGAAAAGAAGGGCCCTCTGGGAAGGGCCTGTTTCGTCATCTCATTCATTGTTTTGCCTTAGAGTTATATTCGACGTTCAAGTTGTAATTCCTTTAATTTTTTTCTTTTTCGCCATCTAGCAATTTTTTCTTTTGCTCGCGGTAGGCTTTCAAGGCCGCTTCCATCATCGCAATTTCGTCCGCCGTATAAGCTTCGGGCCCACCGTAAAAAGACATGCTCATCCCTTTATCATAGGAAGGAGACGGGTCTTCGTTGCGTCCGAGCAAATAATCGGCATTCGTGTCCAAAGCATCGACGATGCTTCGCAGCGATTCCGGGTCGGGTTTGCGATCATTCGTCTCGTATCGGGACAACTGAGCGACGGTCAACCCGGCCATGGCCGCGAGATCCTTTTGCGTCAGAGACTTATTTTCCCGAAGGATTTTGATTCGATCCCCAAGACTTTGCATAGAAACTCCTCTTTTTCCGTTTCGGATAGTATAACATTGAGTTACCATTCTGGTAAATAGATAAACCAGGATAACTGCAACTGGAAAAGAATTGACATTACCAAATTGGTAATATAAAATGAGAATACACTTACCGAATTGGTAATTACGGATATTATATCAAGTGAATGTAATGAAATCAAACTTTTAAGTAAGAATTTTGTTTGGTTAAAGAAGAAAGTGTATGAAAGGTTGAAACAACTGAATTACCAAAATGGTAACCTTATAAACAGAAAATTATCATCCTGGGAGGGATCGCCGTGGGAAGAAAACGCAGTAACATCTTTTTGACCGTATTTGAGACAATGCCGATTGATTATGCAGCCTCGCGGGCAGCGGTGGAAAAACGGCTGGAGGAGGTGCGTCAATACCGGCAGGTCGGTTTTATCCGCCAAGAAGCCGGTATGACCGTCAATTACGAGCCGAGGTATCATGGCGCAACGAACCTGGTCAGCAAACCTGCGGAACAAACGGCGATCCGGAATGTAGACCGGGAAGCGGAGCTTCTCCGCAAATCCGAACTGTTGGACAAGGCTATGAGCGGCCTTACAAAAATTCAGCGTGAAGTCATCGAACGAAGTTACCTGGATGATGAAGGGGAGTACGATTTTATCAGCTGCGGGGAAATGGGAATCAGCGATCGTACTTACCGCCGCATCAAAGCCGATGCGATCCGGATTTTGGCGGTAGCCATGAAGCTGGAAGTATACGAAGTGCCCGAACGGTTGGAGGATAAGTTAGAAGATAAATTGGAGGAAGGCCCGCGGAACTTTGGGAATCGCGAAAGGTTTGAGGGACTGTGCAAAGTAAAATGAAACCTAAAAAGCTTAATGAACCGGCTGAAAGCCGGTTTTTTTATGTCCCGGGCAATAAATCACAACTAAGTTCAGGCCTTACATCGAAACGGCTCTGGAAATGACGAACCAGAATAGAAAGAATCCTATCATAAACAATACTGCAAATCCCAGTAGACTAAAAACCACGACTTTTTCCAGTTTGCTGAATGATTTCATGATAGCATCTTCCTTTGATTGTAGAGTGAATGGACGGCATTCCCCTCATTTGGGAACTAATACCTTTCCTTATATTACTATAAGAAAAGAAGAAATCGAAATGCAGAAAGGATTCCGATCAATCAAAAATAACGAACAAGTGTTCCTGTTTTTGTCCGGCATCTGCCCGATGCTTGTCCATTCTCTTCACTTTAACCATGATAAATTTGTATTGTGGAAATCGAATGAGACCACAACAACATATCCGAAAACCGCTGAATTCCTCAGCGGTTTTTCTTTTTGGGGAGGGAAGCTGAACTTGAGCACGCGTAAAAACAACAAAAATCCGCCGGCCAGAATTCCGGATGATGATGTGGACTGGTCGCAGCCCAAATGCTGCATCGGCTGCATCTGGGGACGCTTCGAAGGAAGCAGGCAGTTTTGCAGCCTGCCTAGATGCGTGTTAGAGGGGCATGGTCCCGGGAAGGTGATGGTGCCATGAACGAAGTCACTTTAAACAGCATCCGCGAAGGAGTTATGGCTTTGCTGACTGCACGGTTTCCGGGGATTGGGGTATATGGAGAAGATCCGTCTCAGGATGGACAGACACCGGGAAGTCCCTACTATTTGGTCAAGCTACTGACGGCATCGCAGGAACAGGAGCTCGGAAGGCGCTATAACCGAATGCTGTTTTTCCTGATTGAGTATGTTCCGGGCGCTTCCCAACGGGAGGCATCCCTGCATGAAACGGCAGAGTCGTTGTTTGCACTGTTCGGGGAAGCAGTGATTGAACAGACCAGATATTTTGGAAGCAAGATGAAATATGAAATTGTCGATAAGAACCTTCACTTCTTCTTTGACTTTCATTTCCTGGTCTGGCAATCGACCACCGAAGAGCCCAAAATGCAATCTTTGAAAGAGGAGGGCCATATCAAGCATGGCAATCAAGAAAATGTTCAAGCCGCGGGAGAATCGAAATGAGCCGAGGTTCTCGAAGGACCGGTTTTTAATGTCCGAACGTTATTCCGAAAGGGAAAAGGATGTATTGTCGATTCTGCTGGAGGACGGGCAGACGTATACCACTGAGGAAGCGGAACAACAAATTCAACAATTCATGACAAGGAGAGTGAAGTAATTATGGCAGGCGGTACTTTTACTGTACAAAACAAGGTAAGACCTGGCGTTTATATTAATTTCAAATCGGAGGCGAAGCCTCTCGGAAATCTGGGAGAGCGGGGAATCACGGCTTTTCCGGCCCCGCTGCCATGGGGGAAGAACGGCATCACGGTGCTGGAATCGGGAACTTATCTGGAACAGGCTTTGCCCCAATTGGGCTTTCTGCCTACCGATGCCCGTATCCGTCATATCACGGCGGCAATGGCTCACGCGAGCAAGCTGCTGATTTACCGGATCGGAGCCGCCGGAGGTAAAAAAGCGGCCGGAACGACCGGAAATCTGACCGCAACGGCAAAATATGCCGGTACCCGGGGCAACGATTTGCAGATTGTAGTACAGCCGAACATGGACCAACCCGGTGCCTATGACGTACAAACTTTGCTGGACGGCGAAGAGGTAGATCTTCAGACCGTAACCCAGGCGGAGGAGCTGTCGGCCAATAACTTTATTGACTTCAATGGTACGGGCACGATTACCGAGACGGCAGGTCTGCCGCTGGTAGGCGGAACGGACGGAGCCGGTACGGCGGGAGAATATGCCGATGCGTTCGCCGCTTTTGAAGCGGAGGAGTTCAACGTGCTGGGCGTGCCCGTCACGGATTCGGCCATCAAGGAGCTTGCGGTAGCCTTTACCAAGCGGCTTCGCGAAGATGAAGGGAACAAAATTCAAACCGTCCTTCACGATTATCCGGGAGCCGATTACGAGGGCGTAATCAGTTTGAAGAACAGCGTAATTACCTCGGATGGCCTGACCGTCGAACCGGTCCATTTGCTGTGGGAGATTGCGGCGATGGAGGCCGCTGCAGATGTGAACGAATCCTTGACCTATGCAGCCATTCCGAATGCCGTTGACGTCTTCCCGAAATATACGCATTCCGAAATCGTCCGTGCCTTGAGCAACGGGGAAATGGTAATTAGCGCATCGAACGGTCAGGCGGTAATCGAACAGGACATTAATACGCTGAAGTCTTTTACGCCGCAAAAGGATAAGAAGTTTAGCAAAAACAGAGTGGTTCGCGTGCTGGATGCGACGGCCAACGATATCCGCAAGATTTTCAGCAAAAGTTATATCGGTAAAATCGATAACAACGCGGACGGCCGCAACCTGTTGAAGGGCGAGGTTATCGCTTATCTGGAACGTCTTCAAGGACTCGGCGCAATCCAAAACTTCGATTCCCAAACCGACCTTCAAGTGCTCCCGGGGGATGATGTGGATGCGGTCATGATTTCGCTTGCGGTACAGCCGGTAGACAGTCCGGAAAAAATCTACATGAACGTAACGGTAAAATAAGGAGGGGTATCCATGGGATATTTTAATAAACAAGACGCCATCAGCGGCAAGCAGGGGAAAGCGTACGTCATTATCGACGGGCGCAACGAAGAATTGTTTTATGCCAAAACGGTTGAAGCTACGATCGAGAAAAACAAAGTTGACGTTCCCGTACTGGGGAAAACGAACACGCCACAGCGTTCTGCCGGCTGGAAAGGCAGCGGCACTTTGACGATTTATTACGTTTCCTCGGCGTTCCGCCAATTGATGCGTAAATACATTCAAACCGGCACCGATTTCTGGTTCGATCTGCAAATCGTGAACGAGCAGCCGGGCAGTACGGCCGGGAAGCAAACCGTTATTCTTAAAAACTGCAATCTCGACAGTGTCATTGCGGCGAAGTTCGATGCTACCAGCGACGATATGCTGGACGAGGAAATGCCATTTACGTTTGAAGATTATGACATTCTGGAGCCATTCAGCCCGATTCAGGGCGTATAAAAGGAGAGAAGAGACATTATGAGCAATTTGAGTCTGTTTTTTGCGCAAAACGTCGTGTCGGAAATTACGGATGAGGCGATCATTTCCGCCCGTTTCAAGGATGAACAGGGTAAACCGGTCCCTTGGAAGCTGCGGAGCATGACCGAGGAGGAAAACGAAATTATCCGTAAATCCTCCCAGCGTAAAATCAAGGAAAAGGGAATCGTCACGCTCGACACGAATTCGGACGAATATTTGGCCAAGCTGGTCGTCGCCAGCGTTGTGTTCCCCGATCTGAAGGACGCTGAGCTGCAAAAGTCATACGGGGTGCTCGGGGCCGACCAATTGCTGCGGAAAATGCTGCTGCCGGGCGAGTACGCGACTTTGATGCAAAAGGTGCAGGAAATCAACGGGTTTGACAAGGATGTCAACGAACTGGCGAACGAAGTAAAAAACTGATCCAAGAGGGCGACGGTGAGGCGAACGTTGCCTACTACGCCCTCCATAAATTCCATCTCATGCCCTGGGATTTCGTAGAACTGGATCCAAGGAAGAAAGCGGCGTTGATCGCCATGATTCAGGTACGAATCCAGGCGGAGAAGAAAGCGGCGAAAAAGTAGGACAGCCCTTTTGCCAATGTGTATAATTGGAAATAATACATGTTAATGTTTTATCAGCAAATGCAAGATCCGAAAAATAAAGAAACGATTCTATAGAAAAAAAGCGCCTTCTGCTCAGAAGGTGCTTTTTATTTTTACAGAAAGGAGGCTGATTACCAGTGGCAACAATGTCTGGTGCGCTTCAATTGTACGACGGAGCATCCAATGCGTTACAAATGTATGACGAGTTGTCTTCGCGGGCCCAAAGTTATTCCCGGGAAGTGAGTCAGGCGTCGTCATCAATCAATGTAAACATTATGCGCACAACACAGCTTTTCCTGGCCATCGTGCCTATGCAGATGCGGGTTGCATCGGCGCAGACAGAGATTCAAAAAAGCACGGAAGGTGCGGTAGAGGCGCAGAACAGTTTCGGCGATAAAATCAAGAAAATGGGGATCAACGTCGTCGATGTTTTCAAAAAGGCCAAATCGGCCGTCGAGCAGTTGAAACCGGCAATGGATTTTAGCGACGCCTATGTAAATACCTTTTACCGTCTGGATTCCGTGAACGATAAGCTGCAAACCTCAAAGCAATTGCATGATAAGGTGTTTGCTGCGGCCCAGCGAAGCAGAGGCGATTATATGAGCATGGCTTCCAGTGTCGCCGAAATGGGAAAAGCGGCTCCAAATGCCTTCAAATCGAATGATGAAATGATTGCGTTCCAGGAACTGCTGAACAAGTCGTATAAAATCGAAGGGACAAGCGAATCCGATCAAAAAGGCGGAACAGGTAAGCTGACCCAGGTCATGGCCGCCGGGAAATTTGAGGGCAGCGATTTTAGTTCCATGATGGAATATGCTCCGATGCTGGCCGATGCCGTATCGAAATACACCGGGAAATCCAAACAGGAGCTTCAGGCTTTGTCAGGAAGTGGTGCTCTGTCATCGGATGTGATCAAGAATGCGATGTTTTCCGCAACAGAAGAGATTAACGGCAAGTTTTCTCAGGTGCCTAAGACGTTCGCCGACCATTTTACGAGCTTGAAGAACACGGCCATTCGCAACCTGGATCCGATCATTAGCAAGGTAAGCGAGATTTTGAACAGCCCGGCGGTCGCTTCTTTCATGTCGGGGTTGGAAACCGGACTGAATATGGTGTTCTCCTTATTTGATCCGTTAATCGCGGGAGCGGAGCAGTTTGCTGCCGTGCTGCAAAATAATTTACCTCTTGCGGCAGGGCTGCTGTCCGGGATTTCGGCATTATTAATTGGAATGGCTATGAAACATATTCCTAATTTAATACTAGGCTTGTGGCAAATGATTCCTCCATTGATTACGTCAGCAGTAAGTTGGCTTGCCTTAAATTGGCCAATACTGCTTGTCGCAGCAGTGATTGGAATATTAGTCGCTGCCTTGATGTACTTCGGTGTTTCTGCCCAAGAAATAGTCGGGTTTGTATTCGCGGTGTTTTTTGCGCTTTATGCAATATAGTTGCTTTATTGTATAACTTGTTTGTTTCCTATGCGGAATTCTTGATTAATTTGTTTATTGATCCGGTATATGCCATAAAAAAGTTGATTTATGATCTGGCAATGACTTTCGGAAATTATATGTACAATATGCTAAGGTCAGCTGAGGATTTTGCCGGGGGATTTATGAAGACAATTTTATCAGCAATTAATGGAGCGTTAAAAGGCGTAAACTGGTTGGTTGAAAAGATAAACGGCATGTTCGGAACAAAAATACCTACTGCTAAGTTATTTGACGAAACCAATATTCATGCCGTCAGCGATTCATTAAAGGGTATGATGGACAAGCTTGAGGAGCCGGTTAGCGATAAGAATGTCGTCCACCTGGAGCGGATGGAATATAAAAATATCAACGAATTCTCAAAAAAAGGTTACTCGGGTGGTTTGGAATTTTCAGACAAGATGATAAATGGTGCAGGCAAATTCGTAGACAAATTCAAAAATCCGTCTGACGAGCTCAACGTGGGTGCAAGTCCGTTTGCGGGCAACTCCTTCGGCGCCGGTTCAGGGTCCAATATCCCAAATGTAGGGAAGGTGGATCGTATCGGGGGCGTGGATGAAGAAGTGGCTATCAGCAGCGAGGATTTGAAAATGATGCGGGAGCTTACCGAGATGAAGTCGATTCAGAATTTCGTGTCCTTGACACCTACCGTACAAGTAACGACAGGGCCGGTTACCAATGGGGCGGACATCGATATGATCGTGGCAAAAATCGAACAGTCGCTGGATGAAGAGATCGCTTCGTCGGCTGCGGGGGTGTATGCATGAGCGAGTATTCGTTGACGTTGTCCGTGAATCAAGACGCGGAAGAAATTCTGCTTCCGGTCCTCCCGGAAAAAATCGAGTTTTCCGAAGCCGGGAACAGCAAAACCTATGAGATTTCCGGCCTGGGAGAAATCAATTTCATAAAAAACAAGAAGCTGACGGAGATTTCCTTCGAGGGGCTACTCCCTGCGAGCTGGTTTCCCGGAGCAAGCGTGCCACGAGACAACACTTGGCTCCCGCCTTCCCACTACCTCATCACGATTCGGGAGTGGCGCCGCCGCAAGCTGCCTGTCAAGCTTGTCGTCAATTTGTCAGCCATGGAAATCAGCCAGCACGTGAGCATTGAAAAATTCACCTGGTCCGAAAGCGGCGGCGCAGTGGGGGATATCCAGTACCAAATCTCATTCAAAGAATACAAATTCTATTCCGCCAAAAAAGTGCAGGTTTCCGAACCAAAAAAACAGCAAGCCGAAGGTACGGGAAACAACACCCCAGCCAATGCGGCCAGCAATGCTCCTCCCCGTCCGGATACTCGAATACCTCCGAAGACCTACACTTTAGTCGCCGGAGATTCGTTATGGAAGGTCGCCAAGCGATTTTTGGGAGACGGCTCTAAATACAAGCAAATTCAAAGTCTTAACGGGATCAAAGACAGCGAACTCAAAAAGCTGCCCGTTGGCAAAGTCATTAAATTGCCGGGATAAGGGGGATTCAGATGCTGGAAGTTTTACTAGACAACAAAGACGGAACCGTATGGGATATCTCCGAGCTGGTAAGTGATGCATCCTGGAAAACGTCCCGGATCGGCAAGCCGGGCAGTTTTGATTTTTCACTGATTGTCGATGATAACCTGAAGATCGGGAACGGGGATGTGATCCGGGCCAAATGGGACGGGGCGCCGATTTTTTATGGCTATGTTTTTACGATTAGCAGCAGTCAGGAAGAGAAGATCAGCGTGAAATGCTACGATCAGATCCGATATTTGTCCTCCAGCGAAACATATGTGCTGAAAAATATAACCGCTGCCGCGGTCATTAAACGGATTGCCGACGATTTCGGGCTAAAATGGGGCCATATAGTCGATACGAAGTACAAGATTGGGTCCCTAATCGAGGATCAGAAATTGATTGATACGATCTGCAAGGCATTGGACCATACGGTAGTCAACACGGGTATTATTTATAACTTCTATGACGATTTTGGCGCTTTAACTCTGCGCGATGCCAGGGAGATGAAGCTTGAGCTTATCATCGGCGACGAAAGCCTGATGTATGGATATTCGTACGAAAAAAGCATCGATAACGACACGTATAACCGCATCAAGCTGGTTAAGGAAAATCAGGAAACCGGGAGCAAGGACATCTATATAGCCCAGGACAGCGCCAATATTGCAAAATGGGGACGGCTCCAGTTGCTGCAAAAAGTAGATGCCAACAAAAATGAGGCGCAGATCGCGCAATTGCTCGACACGCTCAGCAAGTTAAAGAACCGGGAAACCAAAAAGCTTAAGCTGGATGCGCTAGGGAATCCTGCGGTCCGCGCCGGTTCCTATCTCAGGGTTCATATCTCGGCACTCGGCATCGATCAGTATTTTCTGGTGGACGAATGCTCGCACAGTTTTAGCGGCGAAGAATACACGATTAGCATGGAATTGAAGGTGATATGATGGCGCTTGGCGATAAAATACGTAAGCTCGGCAGTGAAGCGGTTGGGGCCGGCAATCCGGTGGCCGTCCTGTTTGGGACAGTAACTAATATCCATCCTCTCGAAGTGAACGTGGATCAGCGGTTCACACTCGATGAGGATTTTTTGATTTTAACGGAATCGTTGCAGAGGATTGAACTGGACTTGAAGCACACACATCTTCTACCGGGCAGTGAAGTGACGAAAGACGCTTTGATGGACAAAATCGTAGTCCGATCCGGTTTGCAAATAGGGGATATCGTGCTGTTGCTTCGTGTCCAGGGCGGTCAGAAATACGTCGTATGGGACAAGGTGGTGAAACCATGATTCCGATCGGCGGCAGTCTGACCGGCGAGACGCAGATTGTCCGGGAAACCAGCCGGACCTATCAATTTGATTTTCAGCGGAGCAAGATCGTCGGATTTACCGATGGCTTGGACGCAGTCAAGCAAGCGTGCATGAAAATCTTTCAGACTGAAAGATTTGCTCATTTGATTTATGAAAATAATTACGGATTCGAGAGCCGGGGCTTAATTGGACGGCCTCCGGGTTATGTTCGGGCCGAGCTTAAGCGGCGAATTACCGAGGCTCTGCTACAGGATGACCGGATATCCGAAGTTTCGGACTTTGAAATGATCATCCATGGGGATGAAGCCGTCGCCGGCTTCACGGTGCATACGATTTTCGGCGACTTTAGATCGGAGGTGAACAGCCATGGCTGAACATGGAACATATGAAGACATCTTGTCCCGCATGCTGGGGAGGGTTCCGAATTCGATAGATAGACGTCCGGGCAGCATTATTTATGATGCTCTGGCTCCTGCGGCCGCGGAATTGGCACAAATGTACATCGAACTGGAGAGTAATCAAAGTCTCTCTTTTGCCGATACGGCTACGGGCGAATATCTGGATCGCCGCACGCGAGAGTTCGGAATCCAGCGGGGGCCGGCTACGAAAGCGAAGCGCAAAGGCCTTTTTTTTGCATCGGGAAGTGTAAGCTTGGATGTGCCGGTGGGCACCCGTTTCTCATTGAATGACGTGAATTATTCGGTGATCGGTAAAATATCGCCCGGGGAATGGATGCTAGAATGCGAGACGGCCGGTACGCTGGGAAATCGCGATTTCGGCACGCTGCTGCCGGTCGACTATGTGGAAGGGTTGGCTCGTGCGGAGCTCTCCGAATTGCTGGTTCCGGGGGAGGATGCCGAAACCGACGAAGCATTGCGCCAGCGTTATTTTGAATACGTGAATGAACAGCCCTTTGGCGGCAATATTGCCGATTACAAGCAAAAGCTGAATGCGATCGACGGGGTGGGCGGCGTCAAAATATATCCGGCGTGGAACGGTGGAGGTACCGTGAAGGCAACTATCATTACGACCGACTATGCATCGCCTTCCGCAGCGCTGATCGCTGAAGTGCAGACCGCGATCGACCCGGAAGCGAACGGAGGCCAAGGCATCGGCCTAGCTCCGATCGGGCACCGGGTCACAATCACCGGCGCCCAAGGGCTAAGCGTGGCGGTTTCTGCCGTAATCACGCTGGCTGCCGGGACAACCCTTGGTCAGGTACGCGGTGACCTCGAAGCTTCCATGGCTTCGTACCTGCTCCAGCTCCGCCAAAATTGGGCGAACGAGTCGGCGCTTGTCATACGCGTCGCACAGTTGGAGGCACGGATGTTGACCGTTCCCGGCGTAGTCGATGTATCCCAAACAACGTTGAACGGATCCTCCGGGAATCTTGTCTTGGGCAGCGAGCAAATCCCTGTTCTCGGGGAGGTTGTACTCAGTGAATAGACTGATGGAGTATTTGCCGGAGTTTTATCATGACATTGTGGATTTCGTTGAGCTGACGAAGACAGAATCGCAGGAATTGATGCAGGTGCAGGAGGCCATGGACCATTTGTTGGATGATCAGTTTGTGATGTCCGCCTCAGAACAAGCCATCAAGCGCCGCGAAAAAATGCTCGGCATTCAGGCCGATCCGCAAAAGGAAAGCCTCGATTTCCGGCGGAAGCGCCTCATTAATCGTTATTCCACCAAGCCGCCGTTCACGATGCGTTATTTGCAGCAACGGCTCGATTTTTTGGTGGGTAGCGGGATGACTTTGGTCGGCGTCGATCATGCCAATTATGTACTGACAGTCACGGCAAAAATCGATAACGCGAATGTCTTCAAGGAAGTGGAACGAACCGTAAGCGTCATTAAGCCGGCGAACCTGATCTACCGGCAAAAGACTTCGCTTAACGATGATATTGCCTTTCAAGAGAAGATTTCCGCGCGGCCGATTACTTGGGTTTATAAATTGGACGGAACTTGGAAACTGGGCGACAAAGCCTTTACCGAGCTGGGTCCGGAGGTGACGGTTAGATGATAAGCCAAACTTTTTTTCATGAAATCGCAGACTATACCAAAGGCAGAATCGCTAAAGTTATTCTGAACGATACCGTAGAAATCACCGATTTCACACTCAAGCAGGTGACCGATTCGACCATCGGGATGCAGTACTTAATTTCCGCGTCCCAAATCGAGACCGTGACCAAGATCCAACTGGTCGATGCCTCGGGTCACCCGATCAGCACGAACGAAGTCTTCGTGCCGATCGCCTCGGACACCCTGCTGCTCCACACCATTCAAGTAAAGGAGGTTGCTTCCTAAATGGCAAAAATCGATTGGAACCTGCACGACACCGTGCTGCCGGAGGATATGAACGCGCTGGGAAGCGAAATCAATAGACAAGGTACGGGAATCTCCAAGTTGGAGGACCGCCTAAATATCGCAGAATATGAAGATATCACCCTGCAGCCCGGGCTGCAGGTGGTCAACGCCAAACGGGACTCCCGGTTCCGGCTGGGGGAGATTAAGGGGCGGACGTTGATTAATTTGTTGGGAAACTCGGGGAGTTGCGATACGTTGCAAGGATGGCCTAATAACGGACGGTTTACACTCGACTCGGCGAATAAGGTTGAGGGATCCGCAAGTATTAAGGGTACTATACTGACGGGGGATGCCTACGTCGATCTAAATCAGATTATTCGCTATGATCCCAGAAAATGTTACGTAGCTGTCGGGGAGATAAGGGCTTCTAGCGGATTACAGGCTAGGCTCCGGATGATCGAGTCACAAAGGCCGGGGTCTGAACGAGCATCCGAAGTTATTATATCGTCGACAGAAGGCAAGTTTAAAAAACTGTTTTTTACAGTTCCCCAAAACGCCTTTACCACGTCGGGAACTGTTTATTTTGGGGCCGTTCTTGTTGGGGCACAGGGGATATCCGGCAACGTTGACGCGCTGAGGTTGTATGAGATTTCAGTGAACGAGTACAACTCGCTTAACGGATTAACGGCGGAACAAGTCGCGGCAAAATACCCGTTCGTCCCTTCCGGAATCGTCGGCGTAGAAAATCCATATGCCATCGGCTACGGTGAAAACTTGTTGCCTCCGTTGCATGCGTGGACACCATTCGGAACAACAGTACAAAAGGTTATTTCGCCTTATGAAGTGGTTATACCGCAAACGGCCGCAGACAGTTATAGGTATACTACTTACATGCTCCAAGTTGCTCCGCATACAGATTATTGTCTTAGTGCGGATCATAATATGTTAATGTCAGTTGCCAGTGAAAACGGGCATACTTCTGGTGTCATTGTTTCCGATTACACCACAGCACAATCTATTAAATTCAACAGTGGTCCGCATAGTGAAATTTCCGTTTGGTTCAGAAGTCCGTCCATTGGACAGGCGGCGGAATACAGGATTAAGAATCCGATGCTCGTCATAGGTTCCGAGCCGAAACCATTCAAGCCGTTGCGGAATACGATGCTCGCGCTGCAAACGGAATTACACGCTAATCCAAATGACGGCAGCGAACCTGATGTATTGTTCGAGAAAGAGGGTCAATATTTCAAGCTGGCAAAGTGGGGAAAGAGGAATTTAGATTCTTCATACGCCCCTGCTTTGGGAGTCGCTCCTGCTGGATATAAAGTAGTTAGGTTAGATTATCCCGGTAAAGGCGGCATAGGAAATACGGGATTTATAACGAAGTACGAAGGTAAGCTACTAACAAGACTGAACTACGGAGCAAGCACAACGGCCGCAGATCAATTTGTTAGTGGTTCTAACGGCGACGTTCATATCGCAGTATCCAACGCAGACAGCGGATGGGGAGATTCTTACACGCCGACAGAGGACGAGATCAAGGCGTATTTTATGGGCTGGAAGATGTATGAATACGGTACACAGGCATCTAAAACGTCCGTATATAGCAGATCTGATGGAGCTAACAAAGGTTGGACGGCCGTAAATGGTGACTATACGGTAGGCTATAACGCACTACCAGCGAGTGTTGCTCCCGGATACTCGCCATACAACCTCCTCTATCGTCTCGCAAAGGAAACCGTAGAACCTGTCGTTTCCGAAGGTGCGCTGACGTTGCACGAAGGGGGCAACGTGGTTGAAGTTGGTACGGGGATTGTGTTACGTGAACGTGCAAATCCAAAACAACACACAAATACGAACTGGATAATTAATAGTATAGGGTCTGCCTATGGTCCATTACTCAATAAGGTTGAATATCTAAAATTTATTTATCGCAATTCAAATCGTGATTACGGCTGGTGTATTGAGTCTTCGGCTGGTGTATTTGGGAATCAATACGCGTATATCCCCAACTCTAACTTTGACCAATATGCAGCTTACAGCGTCACCTACACCAAACTCGACAAATTCCCGATCCGGCCGATCACTGGCACCTTGGCCGTGAATGAAAAGGCACTGCTCAGCGACCTAACGTCAGGAGTAGCCGAGGCGTTACAGCGGGTAAGTGTGGTCGAGCAGAAAAAGGTGGAACGTAATGCTCCGGGGTGGATTACGCCGACATTTTTGAATGGTTCTTCTCAATTTCCTGATGGTAGCTATGGACTTGTTGGTTATAGAAAATATGATGATTACCTTGAATTTAGAGGTCTGTTAAGCTCCCCAAATGCCGGAGTAGCTTTCAGACTACCCAAGGAATATTGCCCCAAAACTCCCGCCATTGTAAGTACCACAATTAGTAATGGAGTGACCGAAATCAGAATCGGTGGAGATGGGGCGTTTTTGGTTATGAACCCCGTTGCTGCTGGTGCATGGTTATCTCTTAGTGGCATCCGTATCCCATTAAATTAAGGAGTGATCACTTTGAAAGCAGTACCTAAAGTAAATGTAGACGGCTTTTATATCGAGGACACACTCGTGGACGATGCCTTTTCTGGTGTTGTCCCTTTTTATTCTGAGCAAGAGTATGGGTTTCTTAACAATGAGCTTGATCAAGAAAACACAGGATCAACTAAATCGGAGATTTCAGGATATACCGTAGGGATTCCGGTTATTCCTGGTTTGTTCATTCCACGTTTTGATATTAAGGCATGGAATGATTACCAGGATGCTATAAAAGAAGCTCAGGAGGCCTACCGAGAGCTATATTCTGATTGGTCTGCGAAGCCCGAAGACAAAAGAGGGGAGCCACCGAAAGCTAGCAATCCGATACAACCGACACTATGGGTTGAGGGTCTCTCGCCGGAAGAAATTGAGGAACTAACCAAACCGATTCCCCAAGAACCAACCGAACTTGACCGCATCGGTGCTGAGTTGGTGGCGCGCGAACTTGAAGCACTAGAGCTTAAACATCAGAACGAAGCGCTCGGAGCGCAGATTGTTGGTTTGGAACTGCGTTTATTAAGCGTAGAAAATCAAGGAGGGACGACGAATGTTTGATAATGATTTTGAGCGTTTGAAGTACTACTATGAGAAAAAATGGGCGAAGGAGCCTCAGCTCCGGCAATATGTTTCGTTCGGAGTAATTACTCCAACAGAATTTGAACTCATCACCGGTATTTCTTACTAATTGTTTGTTTGAATTTTGGGTTTTCATCTAGCCTATAGATGGCCGCTCATTTGTCCTTTTTCGGCCCGATGCCTGTCCATCTGTCAGGCTAGTGATGTGTTAAATTTATATTGTGGAAAACAAGTGAGAAATACACGATTTGATATAGCTGCTCAATAAGACAAAGTCGCAGATTATCTGGCGGCTTTTTTTGTTGACTGGAATAGTCAAAGGATTTCTCACAACCTCGCCACATCCCGGTGAAAGGAGGTGAAACATCATTCTAGACAAGACGATAACTGTCATTCGAACCAAACTGCTTGAATCAATTCCGGAGTTGAAAGAGGTTTACTATCTGGCTGCTCCGGATGGAGTTAATACCATCAAACCCTATGCAGTTCTGTCCCTTGAGGGAGACAGTGGGGGTAATCCCTGGAAGGGACTGAGGTATCTTTTTCAGATCGGCCTCTACGTTTCCATGATCGATGCTCCTACCAGTGAATTGGATTCATTGACCACGTCCATTGCTAATGCGTTGGACAAGCAGTTATTGGAAGATGAAGTGATAAGCAGTTGTGTTGCACTATTTCAAGGTCAAATCGGTATAGACATCATCGATGATCAACGCGATACGGTCCAACGGAATTTGCAACTTTCGGTACTATACCCAAAGCCTTTGGCTGAGGTCGTTCCAATCACCAGCGATCCGTGGCTAACGGCGCTCACGGCTTGGACACAGCAAGCATTAGGGGCGGATTGGTCCGTGTACAGCGGCAACTGGCCACCAGAGCCGAAGACCAATTCGATCCTATGGCGGATTACCGAAATGAATGCAACTCCTAGAGGGTCGTCGGCCTATGAGTTGCAAAAGAAAGCAACGGCTTTTATTCAAGCTAAAGATTCAAACCAGAAGCATGCGGCTTTAATGCAGTTGGTTGAGAGCTTGGCGGCGGCGGTAAAAATCCCGATCGGGGCGGATGACCGGAAATTTGCAAGGGTGATCACCCCACAGGTGAATACCAGAACCAGCGCGGATGGTTACGCCGCAACCGGCGAAGGGCCGCTTACCGTAACTTTAAGCCGGAGAGTTAGTTCTTTGGCCGAAGAAGCGGCGGCGCCACTTATGCAGTTTGTCCATTATGAATCCCATATTTGAGGTGAGAAACTTTGAAGGCTACCAAGAAAGGATCTATTAAATCCAAGACGGCTCCGGTAACGACTCCGGTTTATTCTCTTAATGAATTGGCGGAAAATAGCCAGTCTATCTTGGGCGTAAAGCCCGAAGTACTGACAGGAGCCGTTCACGGGACCACGCAAGAGTCCTTTGATGTTCAAGAGGCAAAACAGCTAGTCCAACAATTTTTGAAAAGGAAGGTGCTTTAAGATGGCAGGAGGAAATTGGAGTTTGACGAATCAGCCGGTGCTTCCCGGCCTGTACATGAATTTCGTAAGCGCGGCGGGATCGGCGATTCAGCCGGGTGCGCGCGGCGTCGTGGTTGCCCCGGTAAAATCCCATTGGGGACCGGTCAATCAATTTGTCGAGGTGGCGAATGAAGCCGCGATCAAGGAATTGTTTTCGGATGATGAGTCTGATGGTGCATCCGCTTTAACGACCTTGTATTTTGCATTGCTTGGCGGACCGAAAAAACTGCTTGCTTACCGGATCGCCGACAGCTCGGCGGCCGCGGCGGAATTGACGCTGAAATCTACGGTGGCAGCGGAGAGCATTGTTCAACTTAAGGCCGTTTACCCTGGCAAACGCGGCAATGGCTTCAAAGTAACGATTCAACCGAGCCTGTCCGTAGCGAACGCCAAAGAACTGAAGCTCTACGAGGGCGGAACATTGCTTCGTACGATTGCGATCGGTGACGGAGAAGCCGCCACGGCTGTCGAGGCTATTAACAACGATTCGGCAAACAAGTGGATTACAGCAGAAAAAATCGCCGACGGCGTACTCGCGGATGTATCCGGTGAGCCTTTTGCCGGCGGGGAGAGCGGTATTTCCGGCATCACGAATGCGGATTACGTGAAAGCGACCGAGGCGTTTGAAACGCAGGATTTCCACGTGCTTACGCTGGACGGCGTGACCGATGCTGCGCTCCGGACAAGCATTGTAGCCTGGTTGAAGCGTGTCCGCAATGAGGGCAAAGGTATTATCGCTACGTTGGGCGGTACCGCAGCCGAAGATACGGGTGCTGATGCCGTAAATAAGGCTGTCACACGAAGCACGGCCATCGATTATGAAGGTATTGTAAACGTTGGTACGGGTGCCAAAATGAACGGCAAGTCCTATTCCTCGGCTCAAGTGGCGGCTTGGGTTGCCGGGCTGATTGCAGGTCAGTCACTGAAGGAATCTTCCACCTATGCGGCTTCGCCTTTTGAAGATGTGACCCGCCGTTGGACCCGGTCCGAGCAGGAATCCGGCGTACAAAACGGCGTCTTTTTGCTGGTGCATGATGGACGGAAGGTAAAAGTTCTGCGGGGCGTGAACAGTTTGGTTACGCTGCGGGAAGGCCAGAACAAAGGCTGGAAGAAAATCCGCAAAATCCGGGTGCTGGACCAAATCAACGCCGATTTGCAGCGTACCGCCGAGGACAATTATATCGGCAAGGTGAACAACACCGAAGAGGGACGACTTGCCTTGATCAGTGCCGGGAAGCAGTATTTGCAATCCCTTGCGCTTGAAAACGTCATCGAATCCACCGGATTCGATGTAACGCTGGATCCGCGTTTTTACGGCAGCGCGCCGCAATTCCAACCGGAAGACGATCAGGTATTCCTTTCGTGGACGGCGGACGACACCGATGTGATGGAACAAATTTTCGGCACGTTTTACGTGCAAAAATTTTGAGGAGGAATAGCAAATGGCACAATATCTTGATCCGGGACGCATCATTATGGGGACGTTCGGCCAGATTTTTATCGATGGAGTTTGGCAGTCGAACCTGAACCATCTGGAAGCTAACGTTGAGGCGGAGAAACGCGAATTGAATCTTGTCGGCACGGATTACACCGTCTTTAAATTGGGACGCAAAAAAGGAACCGGCACCATGAGCGGCTACAAAATCTCGTCCGATATGATTGCGCGGGGATTCCAGAAATTTTCGATTATTCATAAGCTCGATGATCCGGAAGCTTACGGTTTTGAACGAATCGAGTTAGTCAACTGCATGGTTGACAAAATTCAGCTTGCGAATTGGACTGCAGGTGAAGAAGTGACGGAAGAAACGGCGTTTACTTTTGAATCGTATATCCTGAAAGACCCGATTGTGGCAACACTTTAAGGAGGATTTATCATATGAGTACTGAACAACTGAATGAACAGGATATTTTGGACGGTCTCTTCGAGACGGCAGCAAATTTGCCGGAAGAGGCCGTTTTTATTGGCCGCCTAAGCTTGCGGATTACCTTGCGGGGGCTGACCTCCAGCAAAGTCGATTCGATTCGTGAACGTTGCACGGTCCGCAAGACTACGAAAGGCCAGGTTTCGGAAAAGATCGACAGCGAGCTGTTTAACGCGGCATTGATCAAGGAAGCGACCGCAGCGTTGGAGGTTGTTAAAAAGCTGGAGCAAGGCGGGGAGCAAAGCGTCAAACTCAGCGGCTGGGGCGATGATCGGCTCATTAGCCGTTTGAAGCTGTCCGGCGGCGAAGAAGCAGTCCGCCGATTGCTGTTAGCCGGGGAACTGGATGCCGTGGGTGACAAGGTGCTTGAAATCTCCGGCTTTGGGGTGGACATCGACGACGTAAAAAACTGATCGACTCCGGTGGCATGACGACGCTGCTATACCATCTGTGGACGCGGCATCATCTTCGCCCCGGGGTGTTCTGGTCTCTCCCCAAAGGAGAGCGCCTGCTGCTGCGAGCTTTTTCGGAGAGGGAGCTGGAGATGATGTCTCCGCCTCCTTCGCCTTAAGGCTTTTAAAGTGGTGGCGCTGTACGGTGAAAGGAGGTGGCATATGGCTAAAAAAGAAATTTTGGGATTGGAAATCGAAGTCGACAGCGCTGAGGTCGACAAGACGGATAAGAAGCTTCGCAGCTTGGATAAGCTCCTTCAACAAACTCAGCGACGGGCCGCTGTTTTAGGCAAAACCAAGATTGCTCCGAAAATCACGTTAGACGATCGCTTTACTTCCGCCGCCGAAAAGGTGAAGCGTACATTGATTCAGATTCAACGGACTAAAGTCCGGCCAGTGGTGCATCTTGTGGACAATGTATCTGCGGCCGCTGCGAGAATCAGAGCTTCACTCTTAGGAGTAACCGCTACTCCATGGCGCGTCTCGGTAGAAGGAGTGGATTGGGAAGGGATCGTTAAAAAGCCATTAATTGAGCTATTGGAGGATGCAACTGCCTTCGCAGAAGCAGGTAAAAAAGCAGGAGAATCCTATTTTCAATCGTTATTGTCCGTGATCGATCCTCTGAAACTCACCGAAAAGTTAGGTGGGGCAGCAGAGGGTGGGACTGGAAAAGATGCCAGTTCAACTAATAAAGATAAAGGTCAGAAGAGCGAAGAAAAAGGAAACTGGATGGGAGACTTTGCAACGGATTTTACAAGAGATCTTATTAAGGATCTTTCAATAGAGTTCATTAAGGAAGCGGGCGTATTTGATAAATTACTCAAAAAAGAAGGCAGTCAGAAAGATGGCGCCTGCGTTTGCATCTGCAAGTGTAACTGCGGCGGAGGAAGCGGCGGGCTTTTAGGGGATGACTACGGCTCTGGTTCCGATGACGATGGGAAGAAGAAACGCAAAAAAAAGAAGAAAGGTAAGAAGAGACGGAGCAACTCCGGTGCCGGTAAAGGTACCTCGAATGATGATCCTACCAAATCATCTAATCGGAGTAAAGCGGAGCAAGGCGGAAAACCTAAATCTTCCGGAAAGGGACCTGGAAAAGGACTAGGTAAAGGCTTAGGGTCAGCTAGATCCAACGCGGCTCTCGGCTTCCGAGGGAATTCAGGACTCGGTTCATTGTTTAATTCCGGTTCGAATTTCTTAAAAGAAAATGGGCCGGCTTTATTGAATAGCGGAAAGAAGATTCTTGGAAATGGAGCATCCGGGGTAAAAGACAGCGGATCGAAACTGCTTAACAAAGGCGGGGAATGGCTAAGCAAGGGTGTTTCTTGGGCGAAGGAAGACGGTTCAAAGCTTTTGAAGAAAAGCGGAGGATGGTTCGGAAAAGGGGCCAGAATGCTTGGAAAAGCTGGAAAAATCATTCCTGGCCCAGTAGGTACGGTTTTTGATGTAGGTTCTATCGCTACAGCTGGCTCGAAACGGGATAAAGCGAAAGCTACCGCTTCGACCGCATTATCCATTGCTGGTGGGGCTGTCGGTGGAGTGATCGGCTCCGTAATCCCAGGTGCGGGAACAGCGATCGGGGCAACTCTCGGTTCCATTGCAGGGGATTTTATAGGAGACAAGCTAGGGGGCTTCTTTTTCGATAAATTCTCCAAAAAGAAAAAAGCTAAAAAATCACCAGCGGATACGCTTAACGCCCCTGAAAGCAATAAGAGATTTAGAGGTTTACAGGATAGATCGGCATATTCTAATAAATCTGAGCAAAGGGAATTTAAAACGGGGCGCGGAAGTGAATCCTGCTGTAATTGTAATGGCGAGGGGACAGGGGTGCCTCCTCAGATTAACGTATCTGTATCCCAAGGTGCCGTAAACCTGACCGTCAATAAGGATGAGCTCGATTACGAAGAGATTAGTAAAGTGACTGCCCGGAAGATCACTAACGAAATCCGCTTAGCCATGCAAAATATAGGATAAAGGAGGGAAGCGCGTGGATATTCACTTGAGGGACGGGGCGGGAAAAGACTTTCGCTTTCCGGTCAATCCCGAAGAAATTACGATCTCCAGAGGGAAGTCGCTGGAGACGGTTAATATTTTATCGCTCGGAGAATATGAGTTCCCTGGGGAGAGAAGGTGAAGGAAATCGCCTTCTCTTCTTTTTTTCCGGCGTCGTATGACGAAGGGTACTGCAAGTACAGCAAACTTCCCGACCCGCAGGAAGCGATGAATCAGCTCACCCGCATGATGAACAGCAAAACGCCGGTTCGGCTGATTATTACCGAAACCGCGGTCAACGTGCTGGTGATGATCTCTGCGCATAACACGACGTTTAAAGGCGGAGAGCCGGGGGATGTGTATTTTGAACTGACGGCACGCACTTGGCGGGACATGAAGGTTCATACGAACACGTCAGCTGCTCCGAAAACGCAAGGATCACGGCCGGATACCAAGCCGAAAGCCAAAACGTACACGGTCAAATCCGGCGATACGCTGTCTAAAATCGCTAAGCTCGAGCTCGGGAGCAGTGCAAAGTGGCAGGCCATTTACAATGCGAATGTCAAAATCATCGGCAAAGATCCGGGCAAGATCAAACCCGGGCAAAAGCTGGTGATGCCGTCATGAGTTACGAGGTGGTGCTGCAAAACAAGTATTATCTCCGCGAGTTGATCGAAAGTATCACGCTGACCGAATCGCTGGATCAAATCGCCTATCAGGCCTCCATCACCTTGAACATTCCGGGAGATTTTCCGGGGATCGAACCCGGTCAGGAAATCCGGATCAGCGGCGTGCCTTTTGGTGCAACCAATCAGGTACCTCTGCTTCATCCCGGCGTGGTTTGGGAGTGCAGCAGCACGGCTAGCCTCATCAAGAAGATGACGATTACGGTTTACGACCGTACGATCTATTTGGCGAAATCGGAGGATGAGTGTCTTTTTGCGGCGGGGGGGACGGCTTCTCAACGGTTGAAAAAGTATGCGACCGATTGGGAGATCAAACTGGCTACACTCCCGGATACGAAAACCAAGCTAAAGAAATCGGTGTATCGCGCTCAAACGATTTACAGCATGATTATGAACGATCTAAAGGAGACGGTGAAATCCGGTGGTGACATGTATATTCCGCGGATGACATCTTCCGGGCTGGAACTGTTCAAAATCGGCGGTAACAAAACCGTCTGGCGGTTGGAAGGCATCGAAGAGGCGACGCAGAGCCGTACGCTGGAAGAGACGGTGACCCGAGTCAAGGTACTGGGGACGGAGAGCGGAGAGGATGCCCCGTCCAAGGTTCTCGCGATTGCTTCGGGAGAGACGGCCAAGTTCGGCGTACTTCAGCGGATCGTTCAGGATGACGACGTCAATACCACGGAAACCGCAAAAAAACTAGCGGAATCGATGCTTACGGGAAAAGGAGTCTCCTACTCCGTATCCTGTACGGACCTTAACACGGTTCGAGCCGGCGATAAAGTGAATTTTAACGGGCTGGGATTGATCGTTACCTCGGTAACTCACCAACTTGGCGATCCCGGGCATATGACTCTGGAATTGTCTTCTTTCGAGGACGTGAAAAGGAGGTATTTTCTTGACGGTTGATCCATTCACAGCGCTCGCGGTTACCTTACGGGACAATGCCGTAAACAAGACCAAGGAAGTTCTCTCCGGTGTAGCCGTCGAGCTTGGCACGATTACGGCCTCCGGTTTGAAGCTGGACCGGTTCAAGCATGAAATCGGGGATTATTATGTGGCCGAATTTCCCGGAACCTTGAAGCTACCTGAGTTAAAATTGGCTGGCACCGTTACGGGACTTAAGGATAGCGGAGGAGGCGGCGTTCAGGGAAAAGGGAATTACTCTTTTGAAGCCTCCGAAACCAAGGAATCGTCTCTAAAATTGGAGTATAAGCCCGGCGACCGGGTTCTTGTAATCCCGCTGAACGGAGGGCATGACGCAATCGTGATCTGCAAGGTGGTGAGCAGAGGTGGCTAATCTTTTTCCGGAAAATACGGAACAGTCCTGGGGAGCGGAGCCGTTGTCCGAAGTGCAGGATGAGGGCGTGCGCTTTGGGAGAAGCTGGCGTTTTGATTTTGATGCAGGGGAATTCGTTATGACGCCCACACGAAAAATAGCTGTGGCCGAAGGCACGGAAGCCTGGATCCTATGGTGCCAAAAGGCGATTCGCACGCCGCGTTACAGACATCTCATTTATTCGCGGGATTACGGGCAAGAATTCGAGGAGCTTATTGGCAGAGGCTACAGCCGGGCCGTTCAGGAGAGCGAGATTCAGCGGATCGCCCGTGAAACGCTTATGGTTGACCCTCGAACGGCAAGCGTGGAGGATTTTGTTTTTGAATGGCAGGGGGAACGGTGTTCGTTTACTTGCCGGGTTATGAATATACACGACGAAGAATTGACTTTGGAAGGGAGCGTGAGCTGATGACGGAGCTGCCGCTTTTTTTGCAGGAACAAAGTGAAGAAGTGATTATGCAGCGGATGCTGGATCGAGTACCTTCGGATATTGATAAATCCGAGGGTTCTTTTATTTGGGATGCCCAGGCCCCGGTGGCTTTTGTGCTGGCGGAGGCAGCGGGTTGGGCTCAGCAGGTGCTGCAGCGGGGATTCGCGGGCACGGCCTATGGGGAATATCTCGACCTGCGGGCGGCCGAGCACGGGATTACAAGGAGGGCAGCCGTTGCGGCTACCGGAGCTGTCCGGTTCACCGGCGTGCCGGGAACGATCGTGCCAATCGGAACCGTAGTGGCCACGCCAGCCGACGAAATTACGGCGGAAGCCTCGATTGAATTCGAGACGACGGAGTCCGTCACTTTGGGAGCCAATGGCCTTGGCGTTGCATCGATCCGGGCTTCTGTGGCCGGTCGCATGGGAATTGTCCCGGCAGGAGTGATTACAGTCATGTCCTCGCCGGTTGGCGGGATTACAGCTGTAACGAATCCGGAGGAAACCCGCGGCGGGGCCGATACGGAATCGGATGAACTATTGTTGGAACGTTTTTATGCCCAGGTTCGCAATCAGGGGACCAGCGGCAACAAAGCCCAGTATTTGAAGTGGGCTGGAGAAGTTCCAGGTGTGGGCGGCGTTCAGGTGCGGCCGCTTTGGAACGGGCCGGGAACCGTGGGGATCTATCTACTCGACGCCGAAAAACGGGCTGCAAACGCAGGGATCGTGGCCGCTGTCCAAGAGTACATCGATCCGACGATGGACGGGCAAGGGGAAGGAATGGCTCCAGCAGGACCGATCGTGAGAGTGATGGCGGCCGAAGAGGTGCCTATTCATCTCTCTGTTCGTTTGACATTGGCTGCCGGGGCGTCGGTAGACGAGGTTCGAAAAAGCATCGAATCCGGCATTCGCGCTTATTTGAAGACGTTGGCTTTTTCCGATCCGCTTGTGCGTTATACACGGATCGCGGCGGTGCTGTTGGATCTTCCGGCTATCGTGGATTATGCCGATTTGACCGTAAACGGCAGAAGCGATGCCAATATCGAAATTTTGCCCGGGCAGGTCGCCGTGTTAGGGACGGTGGATGTCCATGAGTAGTACGGGTGTGATGACGAATCCAGTTGCGGCAAAAACAGGTTTATATGACATGGAAAGTCCTATCGGACGTGAAATGTTCTCATATCTGCCCGGATTCTATGAAAATTCGCGGATTATGCAATCTGACATGGCTGCCAAGGGTGCTGAGCTAGATGCGTTTTACGACACACTGAACGAGACGCTGGATCAGTTTTTCGTTCGGACGGCGAGCTGGGGATTGGATCGGTGGGAATCCGAACTTGGCATTGCGACGGATCAGACCAAGCCGCTTGAACAGCGCCGCGCCCTGGTCGAATCCAAGCTCCGCGGGGCCGGTCAGTTCTCGGGTCGACTCGTCAAGAACGTCGCCGAAGCGTATGACGGAGGTACCGTCGACGTAACTTTTCAACCCGCCGAATGGAGCTTCACGATCAAGTTCGTCGATACGATCGGCGTTCCGCCGAATCTGGACGACCTGAAGGCGGTCATCGAAGAGATCAAACCGGCGCATCTGGCTGTGGAGTACGAGTTCAGCTACTTGCTGATCAAGGACCTCCACGGCGTTTTATCGCTCCATGAGATGGAGCAGATTCCATTATCCAAATTTGCAGGAGGTGGTCACATTGGCTAGCAATACACCTAACCTTAACTTATTGAAAAAAGACCCTGTCACGGACGGAAACGATACGTTCAATATTCGGACGATGCTGAACGAGAACTGGGATAAGATTGATGCGGCGGTGGGAGAGGTTCGGGAGGAGTTACAGGATATTGAGATTCCGAATGCCTCTCTAAATAAAGCTGGCATCGTGCAACTTTCCAACGAGACAAGCGGCTCGCGTGAGAATGTTGCAGCAACTGAAAAGGCCGTCAGCCAGGCTTTTCAAGCTGGCAATGAGCGTAAAGCGGAAGTGGTTGCCGCGCTTGTTGCCTTAGGGGTATCGGCATCCACTAGCGAGACATGGGCGCAACTCATCCCGAAGATGGCCACCATTATTAAGGCGTCTGGTAACGCCACGGCGGCTGATCTATTGATAGGAAAGACTGCATCAAACGCCAATGGTCCCTTTACCGGCACAATGCCAGACCGAGGCGCGGCAACTATAAATCCAAGCGGCACGGCAGCAGTGACTATCCCGGATGGGGCTTACAAAGGGGCAAAGGTGGCCCAAGTAAGCGTACCGGCTGCTAAGGTGCTTAATGATACGACGATAGCCGGGGTAAAAGGCACTGTCCCTATTTTAACCGGGGTTCGTAATGCGTCAGGTGTAGCCCAATGGGGTGACGGAGCATTGGCTGTTTATCCAGAAGCTGGGTACCAAAAGGGTGGGGCTGGGGACGGAGAAATTAAGGTAAGCATCGGGCAGTTACAACAAGCAGAGCCAGATTTAAAGCCGGATAACATAATTAGCGGGGTAAATATTTTAGGAGTCACCGGCATTGCCCTGAAGATTAAGAACAAATTGTTTAGCATAGGCAGTAAAGTGTCGTCACTTCCGTCGAAAGCTACAAATAACTACGACATTACAGGGAAGGATGTAAACAAAGGATATATTTATCTAGCAAGCGCTAAAGCAATTTATAAAGTGGGTAGCGGAGGAAGTGTTACGACCGCTGTAAGTAATATCAATGTAATCGGCCATACGCAAAGTGTCGTATTTGGGTTCATTACCGTTAGTTCCACATACGTTGAAACACTTGAATATTGGGACCAATACGAATCGGCAAGGAATTCGTGGTACGGATATGTAGCCAGGGCGAAACATACTTATAACGGTTCACAGTGGATTAAAGAATATTTGTGGAACGTTGAAGTAATCAATGACAGTGTGCCCAATCAGGCGGCGCAATATTATAACAACGAAATATTCAATATATATATAGACCCAACAAGCTTGCGATCATATTTACAAAGAAGAAACATTGCTAACGGATCGCTTATTTCCTCTAAACAAATTAATTTCCCGTCTTCGTGGGCGGATTATGGTAGATATGCTAGTTTCATACCATTGCCGGGTGGGCTATTCTTACTTATAAACACATGGAGCTCATCAACTACGAAATATAGTTACATGGTTATAGACATTAACGGAATTATAATTTCGTCTTATGATCAAAGCACGACCGAGCTAGATATGATGGAAATTATATTGACTATATCAAACGAAACACTTAAGAATCTATATGATAATCTTCACGTGATTAAGGGGGATGATGGAGTTAATTACCTATATCCCTTTAATTTTGGCGGATTATACAAATTCAATATCTAAATCAAAGGAGAGGTGTCTTAAGCGATTTTTCTCAAAATGAGAATTTTTAATAATTTGGCGAACGTTTTGAATATCACTATGGAGGACTACGTGTCGAATATAGTTTCTCTACCTTTTATTCGCATGATAACCAACAGGAAGTTGGGTATGTTGCTTATTCTGGAGATGAAGCAATCCCGAGAAGCACTACGAAAATAACCAAAGAGGTATTCGACAACGAATACTAGAAGGTGAACGACACGGAAAAGGAAAATTAATGTTTCAGTCGTAACATAGTTGCCCGGAAACTTTCATGGTCGTGGATGTTTTTCTTGGCTTTAAAACCTAAAATTACACAATAGATAAAAAACATTGATAAGTATTAACCGCTTTTTATGCCCCCGACCCCGGGGGCATTTCTATTTCCAATTACCAACAAGGAGGCAACCAACATGAACGACCATATCAATCACATCATCACCAACACGGCCTCTATTTTCGGGGCGGTACTGGGCTACGCCGTAGGTGGTTTTTCTATCCTCCTACAAGTGCTGCTGGTTTTCGTGGCCGCCGACTGGGTTACCGGGTGGGTGGCGGCGTGGATGAACGGCGAGCTGCGCAGCCGGATCGGACACGAAGGAATTATTCGCAAGGTTACGATATTCATACTCGTGTCGATCGCGCATCTGATTGACGGCATTCTGGGGGAAGGGCATTATATCCGGGATGCCGTCATCTTTTTTTATCTGGCGACGGAGCTTCTGTCCATTATTGAAAACGTCGGGCGGATGGGCATACCGATGCCGGGGGTGCTGCGAAACGCGGTGAAGATTTTTCAATCGAAAAGCGGAGATAGCGAGGAGGAAAATAACGATGCAGGCAAGAAACAGCGGTAACGCACGGGGGATTGACGTCTCTCACTGGCAAGGGGGCATCAACTGGCCCAAAGTCAAGGCGGACGGGATATCTTTTGCTTTTGTTAAAGCGACGCAAGGAACAGCTTGGGTGGATCCGCAGTTTAAAACAAACGCCTCCGGCGCCAAAGCCGCCGGCCTGTTAATCGGTCCGTATCACTTCGTGGATGCGACGACGCCGGAAACCGCCATTCAACAAGCGCAGCATTTTGCGAAAACAATCCAGGCATCAGGCATTACCTTCGACCTGCCGCCCGTCATGGACTACGAAAACAACCCGAAGGGGCTTAGCAAAGCCCAGATCAATGCGGTGGCGGTCGCCTTTTTGAAAGAGGTTCAGAAATTGACCGGCATCGTCCCGATCATCTATACGGGAAATGCCTTCGCACAGCAATTTGAGCCTTCACTGGGCCAATATTCTCTTTGGATTGCACGTTACAGTTCCAATGTTCCTTACGACGTTCCAGCTTGGAAGCGATGGGATTTCTGGCAGTACAGCGACAGCGGCAAAGTATCCGGGATCGCCGGAAATGTCGATTTGAACGAATATAGAGGGAGCTTGAGCGATCTGAAAGCAAGCTTTTTCAACTCATCCAATGAACAAGTTAAGGAGGGGAATAGTGTGACGGAACGGGATATTCACCAGGTTAGCGAATGGGCGGCCAAAGATTGGGCAGAGGCTCAAACCAAAGGGTTGTTCGACGGAACGCGTCCAGGTGATCCCTTGACTCGGGAAGAGGCGGCAATTGCCTTGAATCGTCTACAAAAACAATGGTTATCCATGCATCAAAACTCCTGACAACTCCATGATTCGAACCAAGGAGGAACTCTTGATAGAACAGTATATTCGCGTATATTTTCCTCGTTTTATACAGCTTATTAATTGAAAAAGAGGCTAGCGCATTTACAATTGCCGGCCTCTTTTATCCATTTAGCACATTGATTCTCGGACCTATCCCCAATACACCGAAAACAAAGTATATACCACATACCCACAGGCCAGCAGGATAGCGAATGCGCTGATCCAGAGCACGGCTTTTCCCCAACTCCGATAACGTTCTTTTTCTTTCCACATATCGATTCGACCCCTTCCTGTAGAAAATCCGCATATGTATAACTTAAGTTATTATGGCCTCTTTTAAACGACTTCCTGGATAAGGAAAATCGATCCAATTGAGTTCGGACACGCAGCATACGCATTTAAGGTCCAGATTAACTCCGGAAAACAAGGATTTTTTTTCTTGTTGAATAAAGAACGAATGTTCGCATATAATACAAGCAAACGTTCTTATTTGGAGATGGTGCTGGTGGAAAAATACATCGGAAAATTGCTCGAGATTATTTATATTGATCGGGCGGGCAACGTGTCTCAGCGGCGGATTGAAGTTCATGCGGTAAAGGGGGACCTGGTGCGGGCGACCTGTTTAAAGACCGGAGAGCCGAGGGCTTTCCGGAAGTCCAATATTTTGGCTTATGCACCTGTGAAAGTGAAGGGCCGTGACAGCCATGCTTCCTGATTTGGAACGCAAACTGCTGCGTATTTTGTTCAATTTCTCGACGCAGCGGGGGCGAGTGCCGATGATGGGTGAACTGGAACGCATGACCGGTAGAAGAAAAGAGGATATTCTTGATGGGCTGCGAGCGCTGGAGCGTGAGCGATACATTCATTGGCCGGATTCGCCGGCATTGGCAGGCATTCAAGTGCTGGAAGCGTGGGATCGGGGAGCTCGTTAGAGGCCCTGATCTCTTTTTTTTGGATATTATCGTAATTTTATGGGATAGTCCTTTAATTCGGAGAGAGCTAAGATTATATTAAGCATATAAATTCCTGAAAGCGCTTAAATAATAATTTAATTAGTTGAACCGGAGGGGAGAATAATCATATGCCAAAAGTAGTCTACTTGCCGCTCGATGAAAGGCCGTGCAATTACCTGTTTCCGCGGCGGCTTGCCGAAATGACCGATTTGGAACTCGCGGTACCGGACATCCATCTGCTTGGCCGCAAAAAACAACCGGCCGATACGGCGGCGGTTCGGGAATGGCTTTTGCACGAAGCCGAGGGAGCGGACTATTTGCTTGTATCCATTGATTTGCTGATCTATGGCGGAATCGTACCGTCCCGCTTGCATCATTTGACGTTTGAGGAATGCTTGGACCGCTTGTCAGTGCTGACCGAAATCAAGGAGCGCCATCCGGGGATCCGGATTCACGCTTTTAATCTGATTATGCGGGTGCCGAACAACAATAAGGATGAGGAAGAGCCGGATTACTATAAATTTCATGGCGGCCAGATTTTTAAATACAGCTATTTGACCGATAAGGCGGAACGCGACCAACTGAATGATAACGAACGTATGGAGCTTGAACAGTTAAAAACATTGATCCCGGAGCCTTATCTGAATGATTTCGTCGGGCGCCGGGGCGTCAATCAGCAGGTGAATCATTACACGTTGAAGCTGGCGGAGGAAGGGATCATCGATCACCTGATCATTCCGCTCGACGATAATTCGGAGTATGGCTTTTCCCCAAAAGAGCAGCAGATGATGATCTGCCGGGTTGAGGAATTGGGCATCATGGACCGCGTGATGATATATCCCGGTGCCGATGAGATCGGCTGCACGATGTTTGCGCATATTTTTTGCGAATTGAAACAGTACAAGCCGGAGATTTATGTGCGGTATTCCTCGACAAAGGGGCCGTTGATCAAGCCGAAATATGAGGACCGCAGTCTGAACGAGAGTGTGAAATCCCATCTAACCGCTTCCGGGGCCGTGCTGGCGGATCATTCCGGCGATACTCCATTCGTGCTGATTGTCCATTCCCCGGCAGTCGATCAAGCGGGCATGGCGGAGCAGATTCCTTTTAGGGAGCGGCATCGTTCTTATTTTTCCGAAATCCATTATCGGGAGATCGTCGAAAGGATGGAAGCTTACTTGCGAAAGGGCAAGCATGTTGCTCTGGGTGACGTGGCGACGTGCAACGGTGGAGATCCGGTTCTAATAAATTTGCTGAAGAAAAAAGGTTTGCTAGACCAGTTGACCGCCTATGCGGGATGGAACACATCCGGTAATACGCTCGGTACGGTGATCGCCCATTTCGTGATCATTTCGTATTATTTGGAACGCCCGGAATCGGCAGCTTATCCCGAAATCGTTCGAGAGAGCCGGAAATTTTACTATGAGCGCCTGGTTGAGGATTTCATTTATCAGTCTATTGTCCGCCAGGATATGCTGGAACACGATCTGCCCCGGCTGGATGCAAGCTATTATGTGATCGGACATTGTTTGGACGAAGTGCATGGTATTTTGGCCGAAAAAATGAATCGGGCAGCTGAGCAGTACCTCGAGGATATTCCCGAAGGGCGGATCAGGCTCCAACGGCTCCATTTTCCATGGAAGCGTATGTTTGAAATCGGGTTTGAGCTTGACATAGAGACGGAGTCTACTACTATTGCTGCTGAATAGATTCAAAAGAGCAAGTTTAACTAAATCACAAACATTATAACGTTATATTTACTTAAGGTGACGATGGTGTTATTGTAAACATTATAATGTTATATCGAAAAGGGTGGAGATCATGACAGATTCATGGGTCCTGCGCCGCGTCAAACGCGTGAGCGGGGAAGAGATCGATATCGTGATCGAGAACGGGCTGATCGCGGAGATCACCGAGCCTGGAAAAGGCCGAGCAACGCGGGAGTATGACGGCACCGGCACGTATGTATCCAGCGGCTGGATCGATATGCACGTTCATGCGTTTCCCGAGTTTCATCCTTACGGGGACGAGATTGATGAGATCGGCGTCCGGCAGGGCGTCACGACGATCGTCGATGCCGGAAGCTGCGGATCGGATCGGATCGCGGATCTGATTCGGAGCGGGGAACAAGCCAAGACGAACGTACTGGCGTTTCTGAACATTTCCCGCATCGGCCTGCTCCGCATCGACGAATTGTCGCAAATGGCGTGGATCGACCGGGAACGGGCCAAACATGCCATCGCCAAATTCGGCGATTCCATCGTCGGCTTAAAAGCGCGCATCAGCCGGAGTGTGGTCGGTGAGAGTGGAATCGAGCCGCTTCGCGTGGCGAGGGAACTGTCCGAAGAAACGGGGCTTCCCCTCATGGTTCATATCGGATCGGGACCGCCGGACATTCGGGAGGTAATTCCGCTTTTGGCGCGAAAGGATATCATAACTCATTATCTCAACGGAAAAGCGAACAATTTATTTGATGCAGAAGGCCGTCCGCTCCAAGTGCTTACCGATGCGGTGGCGCGGGGGGTTCATTTGGATGTTGGGCATGGTACGGCAAGCTTTTCGTTCCGGGTGGCCGAGGCGGCCAAATGTCACGGGATTGCACCGGATACGATCAGTACCGACATTTACCGCGGCAATCGGTTGAATGGGCCAGTATACAGCATGGACAATGTGCTGTCCAAATTCCTGCTTCTCGGGTATTCCCTCGAAGAAATCATCGGCATGGTAACCGTCAATGCCGCTGCCTGGCTGGGCAAGCCGGAACTGGGGCGCATCCGGGCGGACGACACCGCGAATCTTACGCTGTTCACACTGGCCGACGGTCCGGTCATGTTGACCGATTCGGAAGGAGAACAGAGAACGGCGAATCAAATTATCCAAGCAAAAGGAGTTGTGGCAAATGGGGAATTCATTGAATGCGAAATACGGGCTTAAGCGAGTGATTAATGCCAGCGGGCGCATGAGTATTTTGGGCGTGTCCGCACCGACCGATACGGTAATGGAAGCGATGAGGCAGGGCGGACAGAGCTACGTTGAAATCGCCGATCTGGTCGACAAAGCGGGCGATCATATCGCTGGGGCGCTTGGTTCCGAAGCGGCCGTCATCGTCAACTCCGCTTCCAGCGGGATTGCATTGTCCGTTGCGGCTGTTGTGACACGGGGGAACCGGCGGCTTAGCGAGCGGCTGCATCAAGAAATTATTCCCCGTAATGAGATCATCATTTTGAAAGGCCACAATGTTCAGTACGGCGCTCCGGTGGAGACGATGGTCTATTTGGGCGGCGGGCGGCTGCTGGAAGTCGGCTACGCCAATGAAGGCCGGGCCGAGCATATCGAAGACGCCATCTCGGAGAGAACAGCGGCGATTTTATATGTAAAATCTCATCATGCGGTTCAAAAGAACATGATTTCAGTCGAGGAAGCCTGGGACGTGGCACAAAAGAACGGCGTTCCGCTCATCGTGGACGCGGCGGCCGAAGAGGATCTGCACAAATACGTGACCTGTTCCGATCTTGCGATCTACAGCGGCTCCAAAGCGATTGAAGGACCTACCTCCGGAATCGTAGCGGGGAAACGTACTTATATCGATTGGCTCAAGGTTCAATTGCACGGCATCGGCAGAAGTATGAAGGTAGGCAAAGAAACAAGCTTTGGCCTGCTTCAGGCACTCGACGAGTATCTGGTCAAAGTAGACAAGAGCGAGCAGGAAAAAGCCTCTCTCGAAGCGCTGTCCCCGCTAAACGACATACCCGGCGTGAAGGTGACGATCGTTCAGGATGAAGCGGGCCGCGCGATCTACCGGGGCCGCATTCATATCGATCCGCAGCAGGCGGGAACGACCGCCAAAGAAGTTGCGGCGGGACTCCAAAATGGTGAAATAGCGATTTATACGCGGGACTATGGGGTTCGTCAAGGCTATTTTGACATCGATCCGCGGCCTCTGCTCGGGGACGACATTCAGGTGATCGAGGAACAATTGCGCAAATTATTGACGGGGGGAAAATAAGCATGTCACAGATTGAAAAGCGTTTTTACAAAGGTCGCGTCGCCTTGAACGTGTTGGCGAAGGATATCGCCAATGCCAAGGAAGTTTTTGAAGCGGCGGAGGGGCATGTTCTGGTGGGCGTTCTGTCCAAGGCTTATCCTACGGTAGAGGAAGCCGTGACCGCCATGAAAGCCTATGGCAAGGAAATCGACGAAGCGGTATCGATCGGGCTCGGCGCCGGCGATAATCGTCAGGCTGCGGTTGTGGCCGAGATCGCGAAGCATTATCCGGGCAGCCATATCAACCAGGTGTTTCCGGCCGTAGGAGCGACCCGCGCCAATCTCGGCGACAAGGTCAGCTGGATCAACAGTTTGGTGTCCCCGACGGGACGCGTCGGATATGTGAACATCTCCACAGGGCCGGTCAGCGCGGCGCAAAGCGAGGCTGCGATTGTTCCTGTGGCGTCGGCGATTGCACTGGTGCGCGACATGGGCGGAAACGCGCTGAAGTATTTTCCGATGCAAGGCCTTAGTCGGGAAGATGAGTACCGCACCGTTGCGGCGGCATGCGCCGAAGCTGGCTTCGCGCTGGAGCCGACGGGCGGCATCGACATGGACAATTTCGAGCCGATTTTGCGCATCGCCCTGGAAGCGGGAGTGCAGCAAGTTATCCCTCACGTGTATTCTTCCATCATCGATAAGGAATCTGGAAATACCAATATTCAGGATGTGCGGGACTTGCTCGGCATCATGAAAAAGCTGGCGGAAGAGTATGCCTAAGCGGGTAGCTGCATTTGGCGAGGTAATGATGCGTCTCCAGGTGCCGGGGCATGATATGCTGTCACAGGCCAGCACCTTGAAATATTCGTTCTCCGGTACCGGAGTGAATGTCGCCTCGGCCTTGGCCCGCTTCGGGCATACGGGAATATTGGTAACCCGTTTGCCTTTGGGCCCGCTAGGCGACGCGGCTGCAGCATATTTGCGGAAGCTAGGCATTGAGGCGGAGTTCGTTCTTCGCGGTGGAAACTACTTGGGATTGTATTTTTTGGAGAACGGCTTTGGGGCTCGTCCAAGCCGGGTAACGTATACGAACCGGTTGGAAAGCAGCTTCAATACGTCGCCGGAGGGTACTTACAATTTTGAAGGTATTGCCGAGTCGATTGATGCGGTACATTTCTGCGGTATCACGCTGGCTATGAACGACGGAGTCCGGGGCCACATGATAAACCTGGCCAAAGAAGTCAAGGGTCGGGGAGGCAAAGTTATTTTTGACTGCAATTTCCGTCCTTCCCTTTGGGGAGAAAAAGGCCATAGCGCGGCCAGACCGCATTATGAGGAAATGCTCCGGCTTGCGGACATTGTGTTCATGAACGAAAAGGATGCTATGTTCACGCTGGGAATGGTCAGCACTGCCGAGGGTCGGGAAGAGAGATTAGCCGAGTTGATTCCGGCGGTGGCGAAACAATACGACATCACGGCGATTGCCGGGACGCACCGGGATATCCACGGTGATAACTCTCACTCTTTGCGCGGTTTTTTGTTCAAGGAAGGGCGCTTTACGTTTTCGGAGAGACTGACATTTTCCGTCTATGATAGAATAGGGGCAGGAGATGCCTTTGCCAGCGGCATTATTCATGGCGAACTGGAGCAATTCGAGCCGGAGCGGACCGTGAATTTTGCGGCGGTGGCGGGCATGCTGGCCCATACCGTGGCTGGAGATACGCCGATGGCTTCGGAGGGAGATGTTTTCCGGGCCATGGAGAGTACGATAGGCGATGTGGAAAGGTAGTGGATTTTAAAGTGAGCTTGTCCCGAAAAGACCGGCCGTTATATTTGCAGATCAAACAAATTTTGAAGGACCGGATTTTGCACGGCGTGTATCCTTTGGGAAGCAACATTCCGTCGGAGCCTCTTTTGGAGAGGGAATTCGCGGTCAGCAAAATTACCGTTCGCGGCGCGATTCAGGAGCTCGTCCAGGAAGGCTATCTGGAAAAAGGCAGCGGCAAAGGCACAAAGGTGATCCGGAATAAAGCGGCTTCCAAGCTGTCGAAATGGAAACATTTCACGGAGATTCTGGTCGAGTCCGGCCACCGGATCAAAAAGAAGTGGCTGCGGGCGGAAGGTGTACAGACTGTGCCGGGAACGGAACAGCATCGGCTGTTCGGCGAGACCTGCCTGAAGCTGGAGCGTCTCTATTATCTGGACGATGCCCCATATATTTATTACGAGCATTTCTTGAGCAGCGATCTGGAAGAAGGTCTGACGTTGTCCGACCTGAATGATCAATCGCTCTACGAACTGCTCGAAGAACAAGGATTGTCCCTCGACAACCTCCGGGACGAGTTCGGCGTGGCAGCCGCTAGCCGCGAAATCGCGGAGATCCTGGGCTTGTCCGAAGGGGCGCCGCTGCTCAAGCGCAGCCGTTATTCCCGTGATGAACAAGGCAACATTATCGAATACAGTGTCGGCTACTATAACACCGAGCTGCAGAGCTACATCGTTAATTATGACGCATAGTTTGCGTTGGACTTAGAAGTACCGTTGGACAGTCGGGATGGGATGGCATTTTTGCCTCTCGTTCCGGCTGTTTTGGTTTCTAACGTACATCACCGAGACGGCATATTTTACCACTCCTCTCGGCTGTTTCTTTCCTAACGGACGTGAGAGCCTCTAAACTCCGAAAAATCACCGTTTTAGAAATTTAACGGACACCAGAGCCTTTAAATGGTCGCGATGTCCCTGTTTTCCTACGAAAAAGGGTGTTTAACGTCTTCTGTGTCCGTTAGCCGATCAAACCTCTGTTTTTTAGCCGAATAAGGTCTTCTGTGTCCGTTAGAAAATTCCTGCTGTGGTGGTCTCGTAGCCTAGTATTGCATCGTTATAAAATGACGCGTTTAGGTGCAACCATCTAAAAATATGCCGAGTTACGATATTTTCATCGTCGGAAGCCGAGGTGGAACGCCATTTTGCCACTTATCCCGGCTGTTTCTTTTTCTAACGGACATGAGAGCCGTTAAACTGCGGAAAATCACTGTTTTGGAATTTTAACGGACACCAGAGCCGTTAAATGGCTAGGATGTCCCTGATTTCTTGCGAAAAAGGGTATTTAACGTCTCATGTGTCCGTTAGCCGATCCAACCTCTGTTTTTTAGCCGAATAAGGTCTTCTGTGTCCGTTAGAATCTGCGAGACCCGGCGTGACTGATGTGACTCATGTTACCTAAGTGACCAATGTTGATCAATGTGACTAATCCGTCAAAGTTACCGATGTGACCAATGTGATCAATCTGACTTATGCGACTAATGCGACAATGAGGCCAATGTGACCAATGCGATCAATCTGACTAATGACTAATGCGATCAATGTGACTGACGTGACCGACATGCCTGACGTGACTGCCCCGACTACCCAAACTATCCCAACTCCTACAACTGCCCCAAACGTGTGATTCATCGTATTCTAGTTGATTTTGGTTAAAGTGAGCGGAAGATTACTGAAACAGGTTGGATGTCATTAGATCAGTCGTGCCAAGTATTTTCGGCATTTGGGCTAGTGACAGAGGCGCTTAAGGTTACTCATGATTAATAAGGTAATTTTGAATTTAGAAGGTTAGTTTTAAAGGCGGAGTTACTTTTATTCATCGGAAGTTGGTTTGTTTGTAATAAGGGTTACTACCTCGGATTATCTCGAAACCACTGACGTGCCTGCCACGCCAAGTAAATTAATAGCCCCGTGTCAATCACCATCATGTCATCGTTTGTACGAAACGTTCGGTCTGACTCATACACCGCTTTGCCTCCCCAGCCTGCAACGTCTCGAATTAAGCCTGCATCGGGCTCCATCTGCCAAAGTTATCCTCGATCCCCTTACTTTTTGTGGCTCTTCTATCACCGGTTCGGAGCGCCCGAAAACCAGCCCTATTATTCAGATGTTTTCTAAAGTTCACAGGATATTTTGCAATAAGAAAGCGTTCTATAATAACCCTATAAGACATTGCCAAGCTCACGCGGTGCCGATAATCGACCTTTTCGGCGGGTGCTGCAGCGGTTTGGCTCATAGAACTTTTATGGTTTACATGAGGAGGCATACAGATGAAGATTGAGAGACATCCGGACAATCCGATTGTGGTACCGGGGGGTTACGAATGGAGAATGGTAACCGTTTTCAACCCTGCGGTCATTATTGATAACGGAAAGTTCTACATGATCGAGCGGACGGCCGGGTCGTTGACCCCGTGCAAAAACTTTCTCGGCTTGCTGGAAAGCGAAGACGGCGTGCATTTCACGCATGTGAAGGACGAGCCGATCGTTACGCCGGACATGCTCGGATTCCCCTACGGCAGCGTCCAGGATCCGCGCATCGTCAAGATCGATGATACGTTTTATTTGAACTACGCGCTGCGTCCTTGCGCCATGAGTTACTATCCGACTGGCAGAGGCGTGCCCGAACGTTCGATTCCGGAATATCCGGACGGTTGGGGCGAGCAGGAAGGCCATTGGCTGACCCGTTCCTCGATCCTCACCTCCAAAAATCTGGTGGACTGGGAGTTCCTGACGGATACGACACCGCTTGATATTAACGACCGGGACAATATTTTGTTCCCTGAAAAGATAAACGGCAAATATGTGCTTCTGCGTCGGCCGGAGGAATATGTAGGCGAAGCATACGGTACGGAAAAAGCGGGCATGTGGATTACCTATTCCGACGACCTCATTCATTGGGAAGAGCCGAAGCTGCTCGCCAAAGGCGAAAACCCGGCTTGGGAATGTCGCAAAATCGGCGGATCGACGCCGCCGGTGAAGACGGACCGCGGATGGCTGGTGCTGTATCACGGCGTGGACGACGAAATCGTATACCGCGTGGGAGCGATGCTGCTCGATCTGGACAATCCGGAAAAAATCATTGCGCGGACGAAGAATTTCATCATGGAGCCGGAGACGTACTACGAAAAGTTCGGGTTCCAGATTCCTAACGTAATTTTCCCGACGGGGAACGTGGTAAAAGACGGCTTGCTGTATATCTACTATGGAGTTACCGATACGGCGATCGCCTTGGCGACGGTGCCGCTAGAGGAACTTGTGGATTATATTCTCAACGAGCCGGAAAACTAAGAGAAACGGAAGCAGGGAAAGACCGCGGCAAGCGGTTCTTCCTGAAAGTAACTTGAAAACGCTTACTATATTACATCTGTTTTCATGATTATTACACAATGTGTTACATTATATAACGTAGAACCACGAAACGGCCATTCTAAAGTCGCCGAAACTTCCACATTCATCTTGATTTTTCGGATATAATCAAAGATTCATGGGATATAGAGCGAATAACAGACCATTTATAATAGAAACATAACGAGTCAAGACAATAAATAGATCATGGCTTGTTAGGTTCTAAACCGAATTTCATTATTAAGAAAAGAGGGTTGGTTATGAACAAAACAAACAAAGGCAAAAAGGCGGTAATTTTGGGACTGGTCGCGTTGCTGGCGATTTTTACGGCAGCTTGCGGAAAAGGAGACAATGCTTCCTCTAAAGGCGGCTCGGAAACGGAAACCATCACATTGAACATGATGCATCCGTGGACATCCCCGAACGTCGATAACGAAGTGTATAAGGCGCGGATCGCTGAATTCGAGAAACAGCATCCGAACATTGTTATCAAACAGGACGGCGTACCTTCCGCTCAGTACAAAACGAAGCTCCGCACGCTCGCCGCGGGCAATAACCTGCCGGACATCAACGTAGTATGGCCAGGCGCGGACCTGGATCCGCTAGTTGATGGTAACTTGCTTGAGCCGATTAACGACCTGATGGAAAGTTGGACTTCCATTTTGCCGGAGAGCGCGTTGGCCGGATTTAATGTTGACGGCAAACAATATGCGGTGCCGACCAAGCAAACCTTTGTCGATATTATTTACTACAACAAAGAAATGTTTGCGCAAATTGGATACGATACCTTCCCTGACACCTATGACAAATTCATCGACGCGGTCAAAAAGCTGAAAGAAGCAGGCATTACGCCGATTTCCCTCGGCAACAAGGAGCAATGGCCGCTGCAATCTTCCTATATTTCGATCATCGGAGACCGGTTTACTGGCAGCGATTTCTTGCCGGCTGTTCTGGAGAAGAAAGCAAAATTCACCGATCCGGAATTCGTCAAGGCGCTCTCGGTCATCGACGAACTGACCAAACTGGGTGCGTTCAATACCGATGCCAATAACATGGACTCCGTACAAGGGCAGGATTATTTTATCCAGGGTAAAGCGGCCATGCATATTTCTTCCTCCACTGTTGATGCCCGGGTGCGGATCAACAACGATGAAGGGGACAAGTTCGGTATTGCGCTGTTCCCGAGCGTAGAGGGCGGAAAAGGCGAACCGGCCAAGAGTGCGGGCGTCGTTCAATACGGCATTGCCATCAAGAGCGGGCTTAACGAGAAAAAACGGGCTGCTGCCGAAGAATTCTTGAAATTTTTCGTGAGCGAGGACTTGTATAAAGAACTGATCCGTAACGGCGTTGTCGTGCCGGCAAAGGTTGATGTGCCGGAAGATGCGAGCAAGTACCTGAAAGAGATGCTGGAATTGACGGGTAACGGTACGGCGCCGGTATTCGACAGCGTGATTCCGACTCAGGTCGTCGATGTGCTGCAAAACGGGCTTCAGGCTTTGACCGTAAAACACGGTACGCCTGAAGAACTGGCCAAGGAAGTCCAGGAAGCTTTTGACAACATGAACTAAACAACGGACATATCCATCACCCTGACGTTTGAATCCGAGGGGCAAGAAAACCCGAACATTCCGGGTTTTCTTGTTTCATCGGGCTTGGAGGCCAAGGGTGCGAAGAAAAGGAGGAATCCCCGATGCAAACGCTAAGAGGGACCAAATTTGCCATTTTCCTCGGTTTGTTTCCGGCGCTGATCATCTATCTGGGTATTGCCATCGTTCCGATCGGGTTGTCCTTGTACTACTCTCTGATGAATTGGAACGGAATCGGCTCCATGTCTTTTGCCGGACTTGATAACTATGTGAAAATTTTGAGCGACGACACCTTCTGGCTGTCGGTAAAAAATAATGTCATCATCATGGTGACCGGCCTGGTCGGTCAAATTCCGCTGGGCCTGCTGCTGGCTCTGCTGCTCAACCGCGGGTTGAAGGGCTCGGGAATTTTCCGGACCATCGGATTTATGCCGGTCGTTATTTCTTCGGTCATGGTCTCCCTGATCTGGGGGATGGTGTACAATACGGAATACGGCTTTCTGAATAGCCTGCTGGGGATGATCGGGCTGGACGGCTGGCAGCAGAACTGGCTCGGTGATTCGAAATGGTCGATGCTGTCGATCAGTATTGCGTATATTTGGCAAAATTGCGGCTTGTACATGGTTATTTTCCTGGCCGCGCTGCAAAATATTCCGGAAGAAGTCAACGAGGCCGCCGAATTGGACGGGGCCACCGGATTGAAACGGACCCTGCGGATTACGATCCCTATGGTCCGGGGAACGATTATGGTAGGCGTAGTTTACAGTATAAGCAACTCCTTCCGCGTCTTTGACCTGATTCAGATTTTGACGGGCGGCGGACCTGCGCATCAGACGGAAGTCATGACGATCTATATGTACAATAGCGCCTTTATCAACATGCGCTACGGCTACGGCAGTGCGGTGTCCATTCTGGTATTGCTGTTCAGTCTGATCGTCATTTCACTCATCAACCGGCTTGGCCGGGAGAAAGATGCATAAGGAAGGGAGGATTGCGCCATGAGGAGAAAATCCGGGCTGTTTCAGTTTTTCGCATACACTTTTTTAAGCCTGTTCGCTATTATTAATATAGTTCCTCTCTTTTGGATGGTAGTCAACTCCTTCAAGAAGGAACAGGAATATGCGGCAGATCCGTTTTCGTTCCCGAAAGTTTTGCAGTTTTCGAACTATGCAAAGGCTTGGGAAGTCGCTAATATGAACGTGTACTTTTTAAACAGTTTGATCGTTACGTTTGTCTCCTTGCTTGTTACCGTGCTGCTGGGGGCGCTTGCCGCCTATTTCCTGTCGCGGTTCAAATTCAAGCTTCAGGGAATGACCTACGGACTATTCTTGTTGGGGATGCTGGTTCCGATCCATGCTACCCTGATTCCAATATTTTTGATCATGCAAAAACTGCATTTGCTGGATACGTACTGGTCGCTGATTTTGCCTTACACGGCATTTCACTTATCGTTGACCGTATTTATCCTGGAAGGATTCATGCGGGGGTTCCCCAAAGATTTGGAGGAATCCGGCGTCATGGACGGCGCGGGGGTATACCGCATCTTTTGGTCGATTATTTTGCCGATTACTAGGCCGGCCTTGGCCACGGTTATTATATTGAACTTTATCTATAACTGGAACGAGTACTTATTTGCATTAGTGCTGATCACCTCGACGGAACTCAAAACGCTGCCGCTTGGCCTGGCGAATTTCGTCGGTATTGAAACGGCCAGCCTCACCTTGCAGATGGCCGCGCTGACGATTGCGCTGATCCCGATCCTGATATTCTACCTGCTGCTGCAGAAACAACTCGTTAATGGTATGACGGCGGGAGCGGTTAAGGGCTAGACCGGGCGAAAGTGAGAGGGGAAGATACGACATGAAGATACGCTACAGAAAATACCTCGGAAACTTCGGACTGAAGCGTAAAGCGCTCGTCATCTTCCTGCTCTTTGTCATTTTGCCGACCTTTGGTGTCGGTGTCGTCGTTCAATACAAATTCAATCAGGTGTTAAGAGATCAATTTATTAATTCTACCAAGCGCAATCTGGATAACGTGACCAGTCAGCTCGGAGAACAGACGAAGATGGTGGAGGATATCGCCAACTATCTGATTCTAAGTCCGGATATGAGGAATTTCCTTAGAACGTCTCCGCCCTTGAACACCGACCAGAGAGCCAACCTTCAAAAAAATATCGAGGAGTTTCTCACCTTCCAACTGATGTCGCGCAGCTATATCCGATCCATCGAAATATCCGGTTATAACGGCAGTTCCATCGAGATGGGTGAACCGTTCAGCGGGGACGAATCCAAATGGGAGCGGCAGGCTGAAGCCGGTAAAGGCTCGATTATTTGGACGGAGGGCTACAACTTGAATAGCGATTGGTACGGCGAAGTGCAGCTGATTTCGATGTTCCGGATTCTGAATTCGTACAACGAAATTACCAGACCGCTAGGAAGGTTGACGATCAGGATGGATGAAGCCAGCATCCTCCACCTGCTGGAAAAAGGCATATTTGAGGACGGAGCGGGCAGCGTATTTATCATCGGAACGCAAGGGCAGATCGTATTGGGCTCCAAAGACAAGCTGAGCGAGAATTTCAAACCGGACGAAATGCTGCTCGGCAAGCTGGCAACCGGAAGAGAAGGTTTTTTTAATTATTCGGTAAAAGATAGCCGGTACTTGACGCTGTACAAGCCGATCAATAATACAGGCTGGAATGTTGTAGCCATGATTCCCGAGGCGACGGTCGCCGATGAGTTTCGGGGTATCAAATGGTTGATGCTGTTTATTCTGACCGCAATATTGCTGCTCGGCCTGACGGCGCTGATCGGGTTTCATTATACGATCATTACTCCGATTTTACGGCTGAAAAAAGAGGCGCACCGCGTTACCCACGGAGACTTTAGCGCACGCGTACCTATCGAATCCAGGGATGAGATCGCGGAGCTGAACCATAAGTTCAATGAAATGGTCGCTACGATTGAGCAGCTTATCGAACACAAATACAAATTAGAGCTAAGGGAACGCGAATCCGAGTTGAAGCTGATGCAGAACCAGATGGATCCGCATTTTCTCTATAATACGCTGGACATGATCCGCTGGACGGCCCGTTTGGAAAAGGCGGACAAATCGAGTCAGCTGATCGAGATGCTTTCGAAATTTTTCCGTTCCAGTGTGAATAACGGCAGTTACGAGACGACGCTGCGCCGGGAAATGGATTTTGTGCAATCCTATTTGTATCTGCAACAGCGCCGATTAGGGGACAAGCTTAGCTATAGGTTGAATATGGAATCCGGTCTGGAAAATACATTGATCCTCAAAGCTACGATTCAGCCGTTGGTGGAGAATTTTATCAAGCACGGGTTTGACCGTTCGAAACCGGTCAATGAAATTTTAGTCAACGCTTATGCCGCCTTCGATGAAATTTGGATCGATGTGATCGACAACGGGAAAGGGATGTCTCCGCTCCGGAAAAAGGAAATTCAAGCCTTGCTTCAAGGCCGGAATAAGGACGACAACGTGGGTGGAGCCATGTCCAACATCCATGAGCGGCTCTCGATCTTTTTCGGACAGGGCTATGGCCTTGAAATCGTAAGTACCTCTCCGCAAGGAACCTGGATACGTCTGAGAATTCCTTTGGGAGAAAGTCAGGATCATGGTGGTGAACAGCATGAACAGTAAATTGGAGCGTAAACATAATTGGATCAAGATGCTGATCGTGGATGACGAGCCCATCATCTGTGCAGGGCTTCGGCATACGATTGATTGGGATGAACTCGGCATTCAAGTCGTTGGCGAAGCTTATGACGGCGCGGAAGCCCTGCGATTGGTCGAAGAACATGAGGTTGACGTGGTGCTTTCCGATATCCGGATGGAAGGCATGGACGGGTTAAAGTTGGCGGAGCGTCTGAAGGAACAATTTCCTGAAGTTCGCGTCGTCATGATCAGCGGTTATGAAGATTTCGAATATGCGCGTCAAGCCATCCGTTTGGGAGTTAGCGATTATTTACTCAAGCCGGTCGAAATCGAGGAATTGACCCGGGTTGTAGAAAAGATCGTCAAAGACCTCCAAGCCGAAACGAAGGACGGGGGCGTTCAGGAAGCGAAGCTGTGGTTGTCGAATATGGCCCGTCATGGCATTGCTTATGGCAAAGAAGCTCCTCCATCCCTGCGTGGTGTTCAATTTCGCGTGCTGATTACCCAGTTGGATCGTTTTGTCGAGCGGTTTGGAGAGCGGCCGCCGGAGCGCTACCGGGAAATCCAGGATAAGTGGATTCAAACGCTGCATACGGAACTCAGTCACCCGTTCCTGCGCGCGGTTTCTGTGTTTGATCATGAAAACCTCCTCGTCACCCTAATCATGTCCGACACCCGGTTGGATCGAACAACATGGGACGGGCTGCTGGAACAAGCGCTGCCTGAACTTGGGGAGGGCGGTCTGTATTGCGCGGCTTCCGAGCCTTATGACGATCTCGAAGAGACGGCAAAACACTGCGCCGAGGCAAACGGGCTGCTTCCATATCATGTAGTGGAGGACAAGGTCCTGCTGTTGCCGGAATACCGGGAGTCTGTCGAGCAGGGGCGGAATCTGCCGGCCTTCGATGCTGCCGAAATGGCGAAGAGCTTGCTGGCGGCCATGTTCAAGCAAGATCATGAAGAAGTTACCTCCCGGGTGGAGAGAATGTTCGGTTTTTTCCGGAAAGAAGTCTTTTTGCCGGGGGATATTTTGCTTGCGGTTGAGGAATTGTCGGCCCTGCTCCGGCAGCGACTGCGAAAAAGCGGCATGACCGAGCTGGACTACGGTCACAAAGCCAACCCGGATTTGAACCTTTACAATTCGTATGCTTCGCTGGAGGCATTGGTCAGGGAAGAGATGCAGGAGTTGCTGCGGCAAATTGACCGCCATGGTATCGATAAATCGTACTGGATCATTGAGAAGGCCAAAAAATATATGGACGAGCATTACCGTACGGATCTGAAAGCTTCTGAGGTGGCAGGTTGGCTGAAAATCACGCCGAGTTATTTCAGTTATATTTTCAAGCAGAGCACGGGCAAAGGTTTTACGGAATATATGAACGAAATGCGGATGGAGCAGGCGAAAGCCCTGCTGGCCACCACGCATGACAAAGTTTTTGAAGTAGCGGATAAAGTGGGGTACAAGGAGTACAAGTATTTCGTTTCCGTGTTCAAATCGTATACCGGAATGACGCCAAAGGAATACCGCGGGCTAAGCGCAACGAGGGACACGGGCAGCCAGAGAAATTAATAAGCCCGTATCATTAGTATGAAGCGGGGGAAATGCGGGATGGAAAAATATAAAAAGGCACATGTGCCCATGGAAGAGCGAATCAGCGACCTGTTGGAAAGAATGACGCTTGCGGAAAAAGTAGGACAGCTTAATCAGCGAATGTATGGATGGAACGCTTATGTCAAACGGGAGGACGGTTTTGTCCTGACCGATGAATTCAAAGAGGAAGTCGCCCGGGGAGGCGGAATGGGTGCACTCTATGGCTTGTTCCGCAGCGACCCCTGGTCCGGCGTTAATTATAGCAACGGGATTACGGCCGCTGATAGTGCAAAGGCGGCCAATATGGTGCAAAAGTATATCATCGAGCATACCCGGCTCGGAATCCCCGTCTTGTTATCGGAGGAATGTCCCCATGGACATCAGGCGCTGGATGGCACGATGCTTCCGGTGAATCTGGGCGCCGGGGCAACCTGGAATCCGGCGTTGATGGAAGAGGCTTATGGCTATGTGGCTTCCGAGATCCGCAGCCGCGGAGCGCATGTGGGACTGGTGTCCGCGCTGGACATTCTCCACGATCCGCGCTGGGGCCGGTCCGAGGAATGCTTCAGCGAGGATCCGTATCTGGCGGCGCGTTTTACGGAAGCCGCCGTGCGGGGGATGCAGGGCGACAACCCCCAGGACCTCTCGGGCATGGGGAAAGTCGCGGTGGTTCTTAAGCATCTTTGCGCCCAGGGCACCGCTCAGGGCGGGCGTAATGCCGGTCCCGCACCAATCGGCGAGCGGGAGCTGCGCGAGATCCACCTTCCCGCGGCCAAGGCCGGGAAGGAGGCTGGGGCCGCCGGATTCATGGCGGCGTATAACGAGATCGACGGTGTGCCATGCCATGCGAACAAGCCGCTGCTTACGGGCATATTGCGCGACGAATGGGGCTTTGACGGCATCGTCATGGCCGACGGCTGCGCGATAGACCGGCTGCTGGCACTGACGGGCAGCCATGAATCCGCGGCGGCCCTCGCACTGGAATCGGGCGTCGATCTGAGCCTGTGGGACACGGCATTTACGACGCTGGAAGCAGCGGTCCAGCAAGGGCTCGTGCCCGAAGAGGAAGTCGACCGGGCGGTGCGGCGGATACTGCGCCTGAAATTCAGGCTTGGGCTGTTCGACCGCCCGTATGTCAATGAAATGACTCCGATCGCTATGGTCGGCAGACCGGAGTTCCGTGAAGTGAATCTGCAGTTGGCCCGCGAATCGGTCGTGCTGCTCAAGAATGAGGGCGGCTTGCTGCCGCTGGGGGGAGACCGGAAGCGCATCGCAGTGATCGGTCCCAATGCCGACCGGCTGTATAATCAACTCGGCGATTATACGAGCGTCCAGCGCGAGGGCAGCGGGACTACGGTGCTGCAGGGCATCCGGTCGACAGCGCCTGCGGGCGCAGAGATCGTGTACGCACGCGGATGCGGCGTTCGCGACCTGTCGGCGGACGGCCTGGCGGAAGCGGTGGAGGCCGCGAAGAACGCGGACGTGTGCGTGCTGGTGCTGGGCGGCAGCAGCGCCCGCCGGTTCGACGGGGAGTTTGACAGCAATGGCGAAGCCATCGTGTCGAACGGCAACCCGTCGGAAATGGATTGCGGCGAGGGAGTGGACCTCGCGGACCTTTCGCTCGGCGGCCTGCAGCGGCGGCTGGTCGAGGAAGTGGCGGCCACCGGGACGCCGGTGGTGGCGGTTATCATACAGGGCCGGCCGCATGCCCTGACCGGTGTCGACGAGCATTGCGGCGCGGTGCTGTGCGCCTGGTATCCGGGACCGGAAGGCGGCCGTGCGATCGGCGAGCTGTTGATCGGCAAGGCAAATCCGAGCGGCAAGCTGCCGGTATCGCTCCCCAGGTCTTCGGGACAGCTTCCCGTTTACTACAATCAAAAAGATCCCGGACGCCCGCGGGTTTATGTCGACATGCCTTCCGCGGCGCTCTATCCTTTCGGTTACGGGCTGAGCTACACGCAGTTCGAATACATGGAGGTTGGCTTGTCCCGGCATGAAATTACCGCAGCCGAGCTGGAAGCGGGCCGCAAAATAACGGTAACGGTGCGGCTCAAGAACACCGGGAGCCGCGCCGGAGCCGAAACCGTTCAATTGTATCTCCGTGCGAGCGAATCGGGGATCACCCGGCGTTTGGCGGAGCTGAAAGCTTTTCAAAAGCTGGAACTGTTCCCCGGCGAAGAGCGGGTCGTCAGTTTTACCTTGGGCCGGGAGGAACTTGCCATATGGAATCGGGAGATGAGATTTGCGGTGGAACCGTGCCGTGTCTCCGTGCTGGTCGGAGGCAACTCCAGAGATACCATCGGTAAGGAGTTGACGATTACGGCTGTCCGATCGGAAGTGTAGTCTCATCTTTGCTTCATTTTGTTCATTCCTGCCTGTTGATACCTGTTCAAGCCTGTTGCCTCACCCTTCGGGGTGGGGTTTTTCTATAGCTGTGTTTAATTTAAATCTTTAAAAATAAAGCGGTTGCATAAAGTCTCGGGAACAGGGACAATGGGAGTTGTATGAAACTTGGTCCTCGTTGGAGTGGATGAGCAAAGGAGTGTGAGCAGCATGGGATTGACGGCTCTGGTTACGGGAGCGGATCACGGTGTCGGGCTGGCGTTGGTCGAGACGCTGCTGAAACAAGGCAGCCGGGTATTTGCCGGCAGATATCAAACGGAGGAAACTGCGTTGGAAGAGCTGCAGCTTCGTTATCAAGGCAGCTTGACTCTGATTCCGCTCGATATCGGCAGCGATGAAAGCGTGCATGAAGCGGCGAAGACCGTCCTTGCGCATACTGACCGCCTTGATATCCTGATTAACAATGCGGGGATATTGGGTGATATCGAAGCAACGGTTATGGACGAGTTGAATTACGACGAGATGCTGAAAGTATTCAATGTGAATGCGCTTGGCGCATTGCGGATGACGCAGGCTTTTGTGCCGCTGGTGTTGAACAGCGCCTCGAAAATGATCGCCAATATTTCTTCGGAGGCAGGCAGCATCGGACAGAATGAACGCAGCAGCTGGTTCGGCTATTGCATGTCGAAGGCCGCGCTTAATATGGGCTCCAGCCTGGTATACAACGGATTGAAGGAAGCGGGCGGCCGCGTACTGCTCATTCATCCCGGCTGGGTTCAGACCTTCATGCGCGGTGAAGTGGATGCGTCCGCAGACTTGACCCCGGCGGAGTCGGCCGGCAAAATTATCAGCTTGATAATGGACCGGATCGGACAAAGCAACGGAAGAGGGTTGGGATCGAGCGTGGACAACGCACTTGATGGTGCATCCGGTAAAGCTTTTAGCAACGCACATGATAGCGCTAACAGCAGCACATTCGGCAACGTCTCTGGCAACGGTCCGGAATATATAGATGTTTACGGCAATCCATTGCCTTGGTAAGTTACTATTCCGCTGAAGGAGGACAATGAAATATGCATACAATTCTAAAACCAAAAGCATTGCTGATCGGTGATTACATCGAGGCGCCATACCATCCTCTGGGGGCAGTGGAGGAGCGGCTGCGCGAAATTTTGGAGGCGGAGTGGCAGGTGACGGCTACGGATGATTACGATTCTCTTCAATACGAAAACATTTCTGCCTATCAGCTCTGCATTTCCTATGCGGATCGTTGGGATCATCCCATAACCTCCAGTCAAACGGCGGGATTGATTTCGTACGTCGCCGGAGGAGGCGGGCTGTTGGCATTGCATAACGGCATATCTCTTCAAGCCCGGCCTGAAGCCGCACAGCTCCTCGGAGCCCGGTTTACCGGACACCCCGCTTATCAGGAGCTGGATTTTCGCGTCGAAAATACCACCCATGCGATGATGAGGGACGTTTCGCCGTTTACCCTGGAAGAGGAGCCTTACCGCTTCGACATCGACGACTTTAGCGACCATGAAGTGCTGCTGACCTACCGGCACGAAGACCGGGATTGGCCTGCGGCTTGGGTTCGCCATTTTGGTCTGGGCCGGATCGCCTACTTGATGCCGGGGCATCATCTGGACTCCTTCATGCATTCCGGGTACGCCGACCTTGTACGGAACGGGGCGCGATGGGCGGGACAGTCCCGCAATAGATCGGTTTAGTTGCGCGCTCTCACTTCGACTGAATATAGAAATAAGGGTCTTTTAGGGCGCTATTTGCGTGATTTTCAACCGCTAACTGGAAATAAAGGACTTTTAGGACCCTATTTCCGCGCTGGGGGTACTAGAATGCCCATTTTACGCAGGTTTGAGATAAATAAGGCCCAAAAGGCCCTTATTAACGGGAAAAAGCGCAGATTTGCGAGGATAAGGCCCAAACGGACCTTATTACTGCGCACAATCCCAAATTTGTCGGAACAAGTCCAAATAAACAAGACCGAATTCCCCGACCTAAGGGAGTTCGGTCTTTTGCCTTTATTTTTACGCTTGATATTTGGCCGGAACCGGAATAGAATGAATCTAGAATCACTTGTACGTACGAGAATAAGGAATGTCGATTTATATAAGTGTTGTATGTACAAGTTACTTGGCAACTTAAACTTTTGGGAGGCGTTAGAATCATGAACTTGAAACCGCATTCATTTTGGTTTGTAACCGGAAGCCAGCACTTGTACGGACCTGAAACTTTGGAGCAGGTGGCTGAGCATTCCCGCATTATCGCGGAGCAATTTGATAAAGACCCGGTGTTCTCCTATCCGGTCGTATTTAAGCCGATCGTAACGACGCCGGACGAAATATACAACCTGTTGCTGCAAGCGAACGGCGACGCATCTTGCGCGGGTGTGATTACGTGGATGCACACCTTTTCTCCGGCAAAAATGTGGATCGCGGGCCTGTCCCAGCTGCAAAAGCCGCTTTTGCATCTACACACGCAATTTAACCGGGACATTCCATGGGAATCGATCGACATGGACTTCATGAACTTGAACCAGTCCGCCCACGGAGATCGGGAGTATGGACATATCGGCGCGCGTCTTGGGATCGCCCGTAAAGTTGTTGTCGGCCATTGGGAAGACGGCGAAGTGCGCAGCGACATTGCCGGCTGGATGCGTACGGCGGCATCTTATGCCGAAAGCCGCAGCCTGAAGGTAGCGCGCTTCGGCGACAATATGCGCGAAGTGGCTGTTACCGACGGTGACAAGGTATCCGCGCAAATTCAATTCGGCTGGTCCGTCAACGGTTACGGGATCGGCGACCTGGTTCAAATCATGAATGAAGTAAGCGACGCCGAGGTGAAGGCGCTGCTGAACGAATATGCGGAGCAATACACAATTACTAAAGAAGGTCTCAGCGAAGGAGCCGTTCGCGATTCGATCGCCTATCAGGCACGGACGGAAATCGCCTTGAAGCGTTTCCTTGAGGCGGGCAACTTCGGTGCTTTTACGACGACTTTTGAAGACCTGCACGGAATGAAGCAGCTACCGGGACTTGCGGTACAGCGTCTGATGGAAGCCGGGTACGGCTTCGGCGGCGAAGGAGACTGGAAAACGGCCGCTTTGACCCGTGTGCTGAAAGTGCTCGCCGACAACAAGAGCACCTCGTTCATGGAAGATTACACATACCATTTCGAACCGGGCAACCATATGATCCTCGGCGCGCACATGCTGGAGGTATGTCCGACGATCGCGGCTACGAAGCCTTCGATCGAAGTGCATCCGCTCGGTATCGGCGGCAAAGAGGACCCAGCCCGCATCGTATTCGACGGACAAGACGGCCCGGCGGTCAACGCTTCGCTGGTCGATCTTGGCCATCGTTTCCGCCTGCTTGTCAATGCGGTTGACGGCGTCAAAGTCGAGAAGCCGATGCCTAAACTTCCGGTAGCCCGCGTTCTATGGAAGCCGCAGCCTTCCCTGCGCGAATCCGCGGAAGCCTGGATTTTGGCCGGCGGTGCGCACCATACGGTCCTGTCTTACACCATTACATCGGAGCAACTGACCGACTGGGCTGAAATGGCGGGAATCGAGGCTGTGATCATCGATAAGGACACTTCGGTGCGCCAGTTCAAGAACGAGCTCCGCTGGAGCGACGCGGCTTATCGTTTGCGGTAGCATTCACTCCCTCCGGATTTGCCCGGCCTGTGATACAATAGCGGTTAGAGTGCAAGGTGCGCCTTAACACATAATAAAGGTAGTTCAAAAAGTCATCTTTTGATCACGAAGTTCCTCAGGTGGCATATCGGCATCGAATCTTGAATTCAGGCGGGCCTTCCGGTGCTCACGTAGGTTTTGCCTACGCTCCGCTCCTCAGTCCCTCCTTCATCCAACCTTCTCGGTGCTGAAAAGTCGACTTTTTGAACATACATTAATAAAAATGTACGGCGGCTGGAGTAAATGAAGGATGGATAATAGATGAACAATCGGAAAATTCCAAAATACATGCAATTGAAGCAGGAATTGCTCTCGTGGCTGCAATCGGGCAAGCTGCAGCCCGGGGCGCAATTTCCTTCCGAGAATGAAATCTCGGAGCAGTTCGGCCTTAGCCGGCAAACCGTCCGGCAGACCTTCGGTGAATTGGAGAAGGACGGCTGGCTGGAGCGGATTCAGGGCAAGGGAACCTTCGCCCGGAACCCGCAGCGGCGTGAAGGCGAGCAGGTCAAGACGATCGGAATCATTACGACGTATATTTCCGATTATATTTTTCCGCACATCGTTCGCGGAGCGGAGGCGGAGCTGCGCAGCAGAGGATACCGGCTCCTTCTCAGCAGTACGGACAACACGAAGGAGAAGGAGATGGAAGCCCTGCAGCTGATGACCAGTCAGCCGCTTAGCGGGCTGATCATCGAGCCGACGCGGAGTGCCGAAGGCAATCCGAACCTGCGTTATTTTCTCGATCTTCAAGAAAAGGGCATTCCTTACCTGATGATTAACGAGAAATACCGGGAATTGGAGTGCCCCTGCCTGAAGGTAGATGACGAGAGCGGAGGGTATAAGGCGGCGCGATATTTGCTGGATGCCGGGCACCGCTATATCGCCGGATTTTTCAAAACGGACGATTTGCAAGGTGTGGGACGGTTGAAAGGTTTTTTGGCCGCTCATAAGGAGCAAGGAATATCGGTTGCTTCAAACCGGGTCGTTACTTACACGACTGAACAGAAACAAGAACTCCCGTATCGGGAAGCTGTTAAGCTGCTGAAGGCGATGAATTCGCCTGAAGGGGAGCGCCCGACGGCGTTTGTCTGCTACAACGACGAATTGGCTTTGCTGCTGATGGAAGCGGCCGCCGAGTGCGGGCTGCGCGTTCCGGAGGACTTGTCGCTGATCGGCTTTGACGATTCCAGCCTGGCGGCGGCCTCGGGGACGAAGCTTACGACGCTCACCCATCCCAAGACCGAGATGGGGATTGCAGCGGCAAGGCAGCTCATCGGCATGATCGAACAGGGGGCTCTTTTTGAAGATACGGTTTACGAGCCTGAGTTGATTGAACGGGATTCTGTAGTCAGACGTAGCTGAGAGAAACGGCAGGGCTCGCTTGGTAATGGTAGAGGGAGTCCCTGCTCCTCAGCAGGGTAACTTGTACGTACAATTGAATTGAACTAGTGGATTAAAAGAAAATAGAAAGGAAGTGCCGCAACATGCTGGAAGCATTAAAGCAGCAGGTGCTGGAAGCCAACCTGGAATTACCCAAACACGGGCTGGTCACTTTTACGTGGGGAAATGTGAGCGGGATCGACCGGGAAAGCGGGTTGTTCGTCATTAAGCCTAGCGGGGTGCCTTATGAAGAGCTGAAGGCCGAGCATATGGTCGTTATGGATCTCGAAGGCAACGTCGTCGAAGGAAATCTTCGCCCTTCTTCCGACACTCCGACTCATATGGTGTTGTACCGTTCGTTCCCGGATATTGGGGGCGTAGTACACACGCATTCTCCTTGGGGTACGAGTTGGGCTCAGGCTGGACGTTCACTGCCGGCTTACGGGACGACGCATGCGGATTATTTTTACGGGGAAATCCCCGTGACGCGTCCGATGACCAAGGAAGAAATCGAAGGCGCTTACGAACTGGAAACGGGAAATGTGATTGTGGAGCGGTTCGCTGACCTGGGCGTGGATCCGAACATGGTGCCCGGCGTGCTGGTGCATGCTCATGCGCCGTTTGTGTGGGGCAAAGATGCACATAATGCGGTGCACAATGCCGTAGTTCTTGAAGAGGTAGCGAAAATCGCCGCCCGCATGCTGCAAATCAATCCCCATACGCCGCCGATGGACCAGACTTTGCTGGATAAACACTTTTTGCGCAAACATGGGGCAAACGCTTATTACGGACAAAAGTAAAAATAATACGATTCGATCTCTTCATCATTTATTTCATAATCTGGAGGGTTAGTTATGAGCAAAAAATATACGATCGGGGTCGATTACGGAACCCAATCGGGCCGCGCCGTACTGGTGGACTTGTCGAACGGGCACGAGGTTGCCGACCACGTTACTCCATATCCGCATCACGTCATCGACGAGGAGCTCCCGGGTTCGGGCCTCAAGCTGGAATATGATTGGGCGCTTCAGCATCCGGACGATTATTTGGAGGTATTGAGAAAATCGGTGCCTGCGGTAATCCGGGAATCGGGGATTGATCCGGCCGAAGTGATCGGGATCGGCATCGACTTTACGGCCTGCACAATGCTCCCGGTGGATGAGCAGGGCGAGCCGCTATGCTTTGACAGCCAATATAAGGATTTGCCGCATAGCTGGGTAAAGCTTTGGAAGCATCATGCGGCCCAGCCGGAAGCCGACAAGATCAACCGGATCGCCGAGGAACGGGGAGAGGCGTTCTTGCCTCGCTACGGCGGAAAGATTTCTTCCGAATGGATGATCGCCAAGGTATGGCAAATCCTCGACGAAGCGCCGGAAATTTACGAGCGTGCGGATATGTTCCTGGAAGCGACGGATTGGGTCATCTCGCAAATGACGGGTAAGATCGTGCGCAACAGCTGCACCGCCGGTTACAAGGCAATTTGGCACAAACAAGACGGGTATCCGAGCAAGGATTATTTCAAAGCGCTCGATCCGCGTCTGGAAAACTTGACGGAAACCAAGCTGCGCGGAGAGGTCATTGCGCTCGGGACGAATGCCGGCGGCCTTACGCCGGAAATGGCCGAGATGATGGGGCTGACGCCAGGCATCGCCGTGGCGGTGGGCAACGTGGACGCGCACGCGGCTGTTCCTGCCGTGGGCGTCGTAACGCCGGGCAAATTGGTCATGGCGATGGGAACCTCGATTTGCCACATGCTGCTCGGCACGGAGGAGAAACAGGTGGAAGGCATGTGCGGTGTCGTGGAAGACGGCATTATTCCGGGGCTTTACGGATATGAAGCCGGGCAATCCGCCGTTGGCGATATTTTTGAGTGGTATGTGGAAGAATCGCTGCCGGCTTACGTCAAGGAAGCGGCATCGGCGGAAGGCATCGGCGTGCATCAATGGCTGGAGAGAGAAGCGGCGAAGTACAAACCGGGCCAAACCGGACTGCTTGCCTTGGATTGGTGGAACGGGAACCGGTCCGTCCTGGTGGACACGGATTTGACAGGGCTGATCCTCGGCATGACGCTGTTGACCAAGCCGCAGGAAGTTTACCGCGCCCTGCTGGAAGCGACCGCCTTCGGCACACGTAAAATCGTCGACGCGTTCCATTCGAACGGCGTAGCGGTGGATGCGCTGTACGCTTGCGGCGGCCTGCCGCAGAAGAACCGGCTGCTCATGCAAATTTATGCGGACGTGACGAACCGCGAAATTTTTGTCGCCGATTCGAAGCAGACGCCGGCGCTCGGTGCAGCCATGTTTGCAGCCGTTGCAGCCGGACAGGAAGCCGGAGGCTATGACACGATCATCGACGCTGCGGCTCAAATGGCGCGGGTCAAAGAAGAAACGTTCAAGCCGATTCCGGCCAATGTGGAAGTGTATAACCGCTTATATGAGGAATATAGCAAGCTGCACGATTATTTCGGCCGCGGCGAGAATGATGTCATGAAACGGCTGAAGAATATTAAAAAATCGGCGGAATAAAGGAAATAAGACAAACTATAGAGAAGAAGCTTTACATCGCCGAGGAACTCAAAACATAGGAGTGGGAGGAACAAGCGATGTCGAAGATTAGTGAGTTGCCCTTTTTTGAAAGTCTTGTCCTGGAGGCCGGAGCGCTGAACCAGGTGGCGCCGTTTCTTGTGAAGCACGGAAGCAAACGGCTGGTACTTGCCGCGGACGGGAATACGTATGAAGCAGCCGGCCGGGATCTGGAGCTCATGCTCCGGGAGGCCGGCTTGGAAGTAACGCTCTGTTTGCTTGAGCCGGCCGGGACCGGCGACGTGGTCGCGGACGAGGCGGCAATCGTACAACTGCTGCTGGCGATCGAACCGGGATTGACGGATGCGCTGATCGCAGCGGGTTCCGGAACGATCCACGATATCGTCCGGTTTGCCGGGCATAGAAGCGGCATTCCGTTCATCTCGGTGCCGACAGCGCCTTCGGTGGACGGGTTTACGTCGGCCGGGGCTCCGCTCATCATCCGCGGAATCAAGAAGACGGTTCCAGCCGTGCCGCCGACCGCCATCTTCGCCGATCTGAATATCCTGATGAAGGCGCCGCAATCTCTCGTTGCCGCCGGATTCGGAGATATGCTCGGCAAATATACCTCCCTGTTCGACTGGAAGTTCTCCCGTCTGACGGCGGGAGAGCCGTACAATGAACAGGCGGCGCTGATCACCGAGCGGGCGCTGAATTCCTGCGTGAAGCATGCCCGGGAGATCGGGCAGCGCACGGAGGAAGGGATCACCGTGCTGATGACCGCGCTGATCGAGTCGGGCATCGCCATGCTTCTGTTCGGGCAGTCGCATCCCGCCTCCGGCGCCGAACACCATCTCTCCCATTACTGGGAGATGGAATTTTTGCGCCGGGGTCACCGGGCGCTGCTGCACGGCGCGAAGGTCGGCGTGGCCTGCGCCGAGATCTCGCGCCTGTATCATGCCGCCGCCGACAGCGGCATGTATCCGGCCGGCGAGCCGGAAGCGCTGCGGCAGCACGGGGAGCAGGTTCGCGCCTGGCTCGCGGACGTGCCGTCCGAGGCTGAGATCCGCGAACTGCTCCGGCAGGCAGGCGGCCCGTCCAGCCTGGAGGAGCTCGGCATCGACGGCGAGCTGTTCACGCGCAGCCTGAACGAAGCTCATATTGTACGCATGAACCGGCACACGCTGCTGCGGGCACTGAACGAAGCCTAGAAAACGCATAACAAAGAAGCCCGGCAGGTGCCGGTCAAGCCTTCTTTTAGTGGACATCAATAAAAAGCCCTAGGCAACAAGCTGACTTCGGTACTCAACCGGAGTCAGCTTATTTAGTTTAGGCTTTGCTCGATTGCACGCTTGCATTTTCGTGAGATTTTAAAATAAATCGTGCATCATCCTCATATAAACTCCATTTCCAAGATGGTACGATAACGAATGAGCAAGACAATTAGAGTTCAAGTAGGAGGGTTAAAATGATTAAATGGAAGCGTTCTCTTTCCCTTTTGGCGGCGACAGCTTTGATTGGAATCCTGGCTGCCTGCGGAGGAAACGGAGAGACAAAGAACAGTGCCGATTCCGCTGGAAAACCCGCTAACAATACGTCTACAGAACAGCAGGCGCCAAGTGATGAACCTGTAAAATTGCGCATTATGTGGTGGGGGTCCCAACCGCGGCACGAGGCTACCTTGGCTGCGTTGGATTTGTACACCAAGAACAATCCGAACATTACTTTCGAACCGGAGTATTCGGGGATGGACGGATATTTGGACAAACTTTCCACTCAGGCTGCCGCTAAAAACGCACCGGATATCGTTCAGCTGGATCCGGGCTGGATTCCGGACTGGATGTCCCGTGGTCAATTGCTGGATCTGGCTCCCGAAGTGGATGTAAGCAAATTCGACGAAAAGTTGGTGTCCGCCGGCCAGCTTGACGGTAAACAGTATGCCATGCCTCTGGGTTCGGTAGCATTTGGGATGGTATATGACAAGGCCGCTATGGATAAGCTCGGCATCGAAAATCCGCAAAATGGCTGGACTTGGGATGAGTTTTTCGCTCTGGCCAAAGAATCCAAATCCAAACTGCCGAAAGGCCAATATTTCTCTCTGGACTATGGCGGTAATTACTTCATGTACTCGGCTTATCAATACGCCAAGGGCAAAGGACAGGTGATCACGGATGAAGGCCATTTTAACGTGGATCAAGCGACTTTCGTGGAATGGGCAGCCCAATTCGAAGAGCTTCGTAAGGAAGGATTGGTTCCGCCTGCAGATGTGAATGCCTCCGACAAAGAACACGATCCGCAAATGGATTTGATGGCCGCAGGCAAAGTGTTGATGCGTTACAGCTTCTCCAACAACCTGGGGACTTGGGATAGCATCAAGCCGGGGGCGTATGCACTCGTAACCATGCCGCGTGCCGAGGAAGCGGGCGGATGGCTGAAGCCATCCATGTTCCTGGGTGTGACGAACAACTCCAAACATGCCGTGGAAGCGAAGAAATTCGTGGATTGGTTCGTGAATAGTCAAGAAGCGGGAGATATTCTGCAAACGTTCCGCGGGCTGCCGGCTAACAAGGAAATTGCCACCGCTCTGGAAGCGAACATGAGCGATTTGGATAAGGTTGGTCTGGGACTTCTGCGCGCGACGGAGCCGGACGGGCAAAAATGGTCGGCCGGTGCGGGCGGATGGACGAATTTTATCGATAAAGACTGGGTACTTGTCCGCGATCAGCTGATGTTTGGCAAAGTGTCACCGGAACAAGCCTTTGAACAGTTGAAGGAAGCTTCGCAATCCTACGAAAAATAAATTAATGATTGCGGCCCGGGACAGTTTTGCCCCGGGCCTTATATTTTTCATCATGAGGAGGACTATGAATGAGCCGTTATTTTGAGTACCGTCCGGGTGATGGTTATGAGGCTTGGCTGCAGTACCGCCGAACGGATCAGGGGACTAAATTGAAACAGTATGCGCCCTATTGTCATATCGCTGCCGTGATTCAAGATGAAGTGATGCGGACGGCCGTGAACGAGCTGTCACAAGGTCTGGAGGCCATTACAGGCCATTTGGTTGACGTTGCTGAAACTTTGGGAGAGTCTTCAGGCATCCTATTGGGCATCTTTGGAGCAAGTCAAGCGATTGACGAGGCTATCCATGCCGATGTTGCCGGTTCCGTCAGAACCGAGGGCTATGCGATTCAATTCGACGGCAGGACGGAGCAAATAGCGATCGGTGCAGCGGACTCCGCAGGCTTGTTGTATGGCGTGTTCCATTTGCTGCGGATTATGGCGGCGGGCGGCGACGTGAAGTCTTTGAATCGGGTCGAAAATCCGGTCAATTCGCTGCGCATGATCAATCAATGGGATAATATGGATGGCAGTGTGGAACGGGGGTATGCCGGGTCGTCGATCTTCTATCACGATAACCGGGTTGCCAAGGAGTATCAACGAATTCAGGATTATGCCCGGTTGCTGGCTTCTTGCGGAATCAACGCTATTGCGATCAACAATGTCAATGTTCATCGGGTGGAGAGCCGCCTCCTGACCGATTTCCTGCCGGATGTGACTAAACTGGCAGCGATCTTTCGTCAATATGCCATTAAGCTCTACCTAAGCATTAATTACGCCAGTCCCATGGAATTGGGAGGCCTCGCAACCGCGGACCCGCAGAATCCGTCCGTCCGTGAATGGTGGCGTGAAGCCGCAGCGAAAGTTTATGAAGCTATTCCGGATTTCGGCGGATTTTTGGTGAAGGCCGACTCGGAGCATCGCCCGGGACCGTTTACCTACGGACGGGATCATGCCGACGGCGCCAATATGCTGGCCGAGGCCGTGAAGCCGTATGGCGGTGTCGTGATCTGGCGGTGCTTCGTGTATAACTGCAAACAGGACTGGCGCGATCGCTCCACCGACCGGGCAAGAGCTGCCTATGATCATTTCCGGCCGTTGGATGGGCGTTTCTTGGATAATGTTATTCTGCAGATCAAGAACGGACCGATTGATTTTCAGGTTCGGGAACCCGTCTCTCCGCTGATCGGGGCCATGCCGCATACCAATCAAATGATCGAGTTCCAGATTGCCCAGGAATATACCGGACAGCAAAGACATGTCTGTTATCTGGTTCCCCAATGGAAAGAGGTTCTGGACTTCGACACATACCTTCAAGAGGAAGGTACCCCCGTTAAACGCATTGTGGATGGTACGGTGCACGGAAATCCCTGCAACGGCTTTGCCGCTGTTTCCAATATCGGAAGCGACGCCAATTGGACCGGTCACTTGTTGGCACAGGCCAACCTGTTCGGTTACGGCCGATTGGCCTGGAATCCGGAGCTGTCCGCAGAGGAAATTGCGAAGGAATGGATTAGGCTAACTTTTGGCAGCCGGGAACCGCTATTCCAAACCATTTATGATATCCTCATGAATTCGTGGGAGATTTATGAATCTTATACTACTCCGCTGGGGGTCGGTTTTATGGTCAATCCGGACCATCATTACGGACCAAACGTGGAGGGATATGAATACTCGCCATGGGGGACCTATCACTATGCGGACAACCATGGTGTAGGGGTAGACCGGACGACGGCCACCGGAACCGGATATACTTCGCAATATGCCGATGCCAACAAGCAAAGGTATGAATCTCTGGCGACTTGTCCGGATGAACTGCTGCTTTTCTTCCATCATGTTCCGTATACCCATAAGCTTCATTCCGGCAAAACCGTAATTCAGCATATTTATGATACTCACTTTGAAGGAGCGGAACGGGCAGGCCAATTGCTGGCGGTTTGGGAGCGGATGCGGGAGCAGTTGGACGAACAAGCATACCGGCAAGTGGCGGACCGTCTTGAGGAACAGGCTGAGCATGCCAAGGAGTGGCGTGACCGAATCAACACGTATTTTTACCGAAGAAGCGGAATTCCCGACGAACAGGGAAGAACGATTTATTAAGGAGCATGCAAAAAAAGGGGCGAGTTGATCGCCCTTTTTTTTCGTTATATTTTGAAAGAAATCGAGCATTGCCCTCATTTAGCAGGAATTGTGCCGGCGGTATACTTGATCTATACCATATTGACACACGAGGTGACTGTCATGAATCGTACCACAGCCGCTACAATCCCAGCTGCCCCGGAAACGAAGAAGCCGAAGAAGACGAAGCCTTCGTTTCTAAGCCGATGGAACGCTCCCTTAGCGGGCTATTTGTTTATTTCGCCCTGGCTGATCGGGTTTCTTACGCTGACTGCTTATCCTTTGTTCCTTTCGTTATATTACTCTTTTACCGATTACACGCTAATGAAACCGATGGAGTGGATCGGAACTCGGAATTACGAGCGTATCTTTACCTCGGATCCGAAGTTCGTGGATTCCGTGAAGGTTACCTTCACGTATGTGCTTGCCTCTGTGCCTTTGAAGCTGATCGCCGCCCTGTTAGTAGCAATGGTTCTTAATAAGGCGATAAAAGGAATCGGTGTTTACCGTACGGCGATTTACTTTCCTTCCCTGATCGGTGGCAGTATCGGAGTTTCCCTGCTCTGGAGGAACATTTTCGGAGTAGACGGGATCTTCAACAAGATAATCGGGGTTTTCGGCTTTGAAGGAAAGGGCTGGATCACTAGCCCCGACACGGCCCTTGGCACGCTAATCCTGCTAACGGTTTGGCAATTCGGTTCGACCATGGTCATTTTCCTGGCGGGGCTGAAGCAGATCCCGAATGATTTGTACGAGGCCTCCGCGGTTGACGGTGCCAACAAGGTTACTCAATTTTTCAAGATCACCATGCCGATGCTTTCGCCGATTCTTTACTTCAACCTGATAATGGGCGTAATTGGAGCTTTTCAAATGTTTACTTCGGCTTTCGTCATCACCAACGGCGGACCGATGAACGCGACTTATGTGTATGCCTTGTATTTATATGAAAGGGCTTTCAGTAGATATGAGTTGGGATACGCATCCGCGCTGGCCTGGATTATGCTAGTGATGATCGTACTGGCTACGATTCTAATCTTTTACACGTCAAAATACTGGGTATTCTATGAAACCGAAACGGGAAAGGGGAAACGGAAATGACACTACGTAAATGGAAACCGGCACTCCGGCATCTTTTCATGATCCTTTTCAGCTTGATTATGGTGTATCCGGTTCTCTGGTGGGTCGGAGCCTCGCTCAAACATAGCACGGAGCTAGGCTCGCCGGGCATCTTCCCGTCCGTTCCGCAATGGAGCAACTACGTCAAAGGCTGGAACTCTATTCCGGGTCACACCTTTACGGACTTTTATCTCAATACTTTCGGACTGGAAATAGCGGTCATCGCTACGACACTGATATCTTGTACATTGGTAGCCTTTGGTTTTGCAAGACTGGATTTTCCGCTCAAGGGCTTCTGGTTCTCGATTCTGATGCTGACCTTGATGATGCCCGGACAGGTGCTGATTATTCCGCAATACACTTTGTTTCACCAACTGGGATGGGTTAATACGTATTTGCCGTTCATTATTCCCCATATGCTTGCGGGTGGGGCGGGAGGCACCTTCTTCGTCTTTCTGCTGATTCAATTCATACGCGGGCTTCCGAAAGAACTGGACGAATCCGCCAAAATCGACGGATGCTCCTGGTTCGGGATTTACTGGCGAGTCATTATTCCACTGACGCTGCCGGCGATTATTACCGTAATGATTTTCTGTTTCCTCTGGAACTGGGATGATTTCTTGGGGCATCTCCTTTATATCAACTCGGTGGAAAAATATACGGTCGGCTTGGCTCTCAGAATGATAAACGACTCTCAATCCGCCCAGGAATGGGGACAATTACTCGCCATGTCGCTGGTTTCTGTCCTTCCGGCTACGTTTATTTTCATGTTTTTACAAAAGTATTTTGTGGAAGGCATTGCAACTACAGGAATAAAAGGATAAGATTTAAATTTAAAAAACATTTATCGGTGACGGTAAAGCGACGATTTCTTCGCCGTTTTACCGTTTATTTCGCCTGAATCGCCAAGGGGAAGGAAGGGAACACGCTTGACCAATCCTTTTAAAAAATTCAGGATTGATCGCCTGTTTTTTAATAGCTATGCAACAGTCCTTATAATAGTGATCGCTGTCACCGCGTGGACAAGTTACAGCAATTCGTCGAAAGCGCTCGTACAGACGACCTCCCATTATCAGCAGCAACTGCTGGATGAGCTGAATAATGAGATTACTACCCGATTGGTCATGATCGAACAGATTTCCCTGTCCAGTTCCCGAGACAACGAGATGACCCATTATCTTCTGAACCGGCAGGATGAGTTCGAACGGCACCGTAGTCGAGTCGGAGTTGAAAGCGCTCTCGGGAATCTCACGTATGCGATCCCTCTAATTCAAGGGATCGATCTCTATATGAACAATCCGATCCCGAGCGAGAGGCAAAGTTATATTCAATTCAGGGATATTAACGATTTGACGCGGCAGGTATATGCCCAGTGTCTGGATAAAAATGATTTCTGCTGGTCGAAAGAGTATAACCTTTCCAGCCAGCAGGGGGAAATCCCCGTTTTGAGCTTCGCCCGAAAAATTGTTTATAACGATGACTATTTAGGTACGCTCGTCATTCACATCAAGGCGAACGAAATCCGGAGATTGCTGACCGGCAATACGGCTGGGTCCAACCGTATTTTGGCGGACAGTGAAGGTCAACAAATCATGAAAATAGGCGATCCTTTGGAGCAGAACAACTGGTCTCAGTGGGTTGATCTCAAAAGCGACAAATCCGGCTATGTCCATATCAAGGGGACAGGACCATCCGGGAATACCCTTCTTGTCTATTCCAGGATGGACAACTCCATATGGACGCTGATTGAATTCACTTCATGGAACGAGATCACGTCAAGCAGTTTGAAGCTGGCTGAATGGATCGGCCTCATCGGTCTGGCTGCCGTGCTTCTGGTATTGTTCCTGACCCTCTTGATCAGCAGGCAATTTACCAAGCCGATCAAACAACTTGTAACCGCGATGCGCCAGTATTCCTTAGGCGGTGAAAAAGTAGATCTCCCGAGTGACTATCAGAACGAATTCGGATATCTATTTGCCGGATACCGCAAGCAAAACGAGCGGATCGATGAACTTTACATTTCGTTGGAGCGCCGCCATGAACAACAAAAAAAGGCCGAGATCGAAGCGCTCCAGGCCAATATCAACCCGCATTTCCTTTATAATATGCTGGATCAGCTGAACTGGATGGCGATTGAGGCCGGACAGGAGGAGCTGAGCCGCATATTGGAGTTGATGGGACGCATGTTTCGGATCGGCTTGTCAAACGGAAACAGCTTTATTAAGATATCGGATGAACTTCTACATATTCAATGCTATTTGGAAATACAGCAGTTGCGTTGGGGGGACGGCCTCAATTACGTAATAGAAACGGAGCCTGAGCTGGAGGAATTGTTCGTTCCTAAGCTTATTTTGCAGCCGTTCGTCGAAAATTCCATCGTACATGGGTTTAATAAGCTGGACAGCGGCATCATTTCGATTCTGATGGAACAGTCGGGGAATGCACTGCGGGTCGTTATTGACGATAACGGCTCCGGCTTGAGGCAGGCGGAAGACAAGCAGCCAAGGCGTCATACCGGCGGATACGGCATTCGTAATGTAAGAGAGAGAATCGCCGGCTATTTCGGAGAACCGTTCGGAGTAACGCTGAAGGAACGGGAAGAAGGCGGAACACGGGTGGAAATTATGCTTCCTCTCCTGACGGAGCCCCCTTCAAAGGCGGACTTTTAGTCGGATGGAATCCTTAAGCGTTTAACTTGCCGGGTTGGATGGCGGCCCGTTCAGTTGCCAAATTCTGCGCAGTTTAAGGAGGTTGAAGACGGAACTATGTGGAAAATTGCTATCATAGATGATGAACGTCAGGTCCTGCATGGGATGAAACGTGCAATTCCATGGGATAAGCTGGAGGCAGAGTGGGTCGGAGAAGCTTTGAATGGCGAGGATGGTCTCACGATGATTCGTGCTTCTCATCCGGATATCATAATCACCGATATTTATATGCCGCGCATGAATGGCTTGGAGATGATCGAACAGCTCCGGAAAGAAGGATTTGAGGGGAAAATAATTATTTTAAGCGGCTATTCGGATTTCGAGTATGCTAGGCAGGCTCTAAGATTCCATGCTAGCGATTACGTCTCCAAACCGATCAGTATGCCGACTTTGAAGAATATACTTACCCGAGTGATTCAGGAGCTGGGAGAAGAAGAAGGGAAAAGAAAGAGACAGGGTGAGCTTGAAACCAAAATGTCGTTGTATGAGCCTCTCATTGAGAAGGAATGGGTCCGGTCCGTGGCGATCGGAACTTTGGATCAAGCCTATTGGGGGGACGATCATCTTCCTCCGCCTTACCGCTATTGGCTGAACCGAAAGCATATCGCGATCGGCATAGAATTGATTCGCAATAAACAGGCTTGCCGTATGTCTGTTTCCGACTGGAATCTGTTTCGTTTTGCGGTCAGCAACATTGCCTGCGAAATTGCGCGCAAGCTTTTTCCGGACGTGGAGTTTACCGAGCTTCACAGCACCCGTTCCTTATTGATCCTTCATCCTGAGGAGGAGGAGGGCGGTGAGCCGTTCGTGAAGAAATTGGAGGAGCTTGGAACCATGCTGGCCGAGAGTATCGGCAGCTATTTGAAGCTGGAGCTGCGGATAGGAATTGGAAGCCTGAAGCAGGTCTGGACGAAAATTTCCGAATCCACGGAGGAAGCCTTCCGGGCCCTGGATCAAAGTGCGGAGAGATTGGCTTCGGTTTATGAGGTTTATCGCTACCGGGAGAATCAGGGAAGCGAACAGGACAACGTGTCTCTTTTTCCGGTCAAACTGTCGTTTAAGCTGGCCAATGCGATTAAATCGTCACAAGAAGCTGAAGCCCATCAGCTTTTGGATGAATATATGTGCTTAATGGTGGAACAAAAAGGCGTATCCCCGGCGGTTGTTCAAATGCTTGCGAGCGAGCTGTGGGGTATCATCACCTACTCGCTTTACGAAACCGGATTTTTGATGGATGAGCTGTTTACGAACGACCAGATCGCCAAAGAAATCGGTGCCTTGTACGTGCCGGATCAACTGACCCAATGGCTGAAAGACAAAATCACCAAAATCTGCAGCAGCAAACAATGGAAAGGGAAGAGCAAGCATCGGCAGGTCGTCGACTTTATGACGAGTTATATTCATGAGCATTATGCGGAAGAGCTGACCCTTGCCGAGCTTTCGGATAAAGTTTTTGTATCCCGGAACCATCTGGCTATTATTTTTAAGAATATGACCGGAGAAACCTTTAATAACTACTTGACCCGGGTGAGGATTGAAAAGGCCAGGGAATTGCTGCTGGAAGGGAACATGCTTGTCTATGAAGTGGCGGAAAGGGTCGGTTATAAGAATATTCCTTACTTTAGCACACTGTTCAAAAAAGTAACCGGTATGAATCCGACGGAGCTGACCAAATAAACACCGGAGCAGTTTGGAAATCTTCCTAAAAATAACCCCCGGCAGGAAACCTGTCGGGGGTTATTTTCATAGATAGGCGGATTTAATCTTCATGCACATTGTACAGCACGCGGGCCAGCAGGTCCTGGCTGTAATTGCCGAAATTTTTGCCGAAGATCGTCAGTCCGCGTTTGTTGAACGATTTGTCGGTCACCGCGATGCGGAACGTAAGCTCGCTCTTGTAATCCAGTTGAATCTGGTCGAGAGTGACGTCGGATATTCTGCAGCCGTCAATGAAGCTTCCTTCATTATTGATTCGAATCAGTTTAAGCATCCCGTATTGATTGAGATGCGGCGGCCACCAGTCCGGGTTGAACGTTCCCCGCGCATCCCCGAAATCTCCGGGGCTGGTCCAGAAGCCGATCTCGATTCCATTGACATAGAAGTAAATGTCGGACGGATAATTATCGCAAAACCCGGGTGCTTCCGAGCCAAGTTCCATAGAGAACTGTACTTCTCTGAAGGTTTGATTCGGCTTCAGGTAATTGGGGATCCGATATTCGAGAAACCCTTCGGCGAGCCAAATGATTTCCGAATCGATCCGCTGCGGATCGGCAAAATACCGGGGATCGTCAAAATCGCCGATGATGCTGTCTTTGGTCGCAAGACCGCAGGTAGGCACCGCTTGATAGTTGCTGTAATGGCCAACCTGGATTTCCACCTCGTACAGGTTCTCCACATCTTTACTTCTAAGATCTACCATCAATTTATCTTTGTTCAGATAACAAATTTTCTGGATGCCGTGTTTCCCGACGGAGGTATTGATCTCGATCAGACCGCTTTCCTCCAGTTTCTTGATATGCATGGTAATCGCGCCGTTGCTGAGATTCAGCTTCGTGGCGAGGTCGTTCAGGTTCAAGGCTTGATTCTTGGCAAGCAATTCGAGGATTTGTATTCTGATTTCAGAACTTAAAGCTTTAAATATATCGATCCCGCTCATCAAATCCTTGATGTAGATCATATAACATAACCCTCTTCCAATAGGAAATATTTGAAAAATCCTTTTATTTTAGATAATTATAAACTAACTTAGTCGATTAATAAAGCATTAAATCTATAAATGTAAATTTATTTAAAAATATAGATAAATATTGCACAATTTTGATAATATGTTTTACATAAATGTGAAACTAATAATCCGGTTTTTGACCTAATTTTGAATAAAACCACTGAATTATGGGGGTTTTTGAGGTGTTATTAAATTCTATTTAGAAAAACATAAAAAGATTTAGGTTTATATATTTACAAGGTAGTTCTTATATGTTATTTTATATCTGTAAGCGGATTCATTCAAGTTATTTCAAAACAGTTTAGGATTTATTAAAACGGAAGGTGATGGACTTGTCATCAGCATCAGCAGCGCTTAAAGCAAAAATGATTGTGGACAAATCGTTCAAGATCTCCGAGGTCGATCCAAGAATTTACGGTTCTTTTATTGAGCATCTGGGGAGGGCCGTTTACGGAGGGATCTATGAAGCTTCTCATCCGGCAGCGGACAGCAAGGGATTCCGCACCGACGTAAAACAATTGATACAGGAATTGAATGTACCTATTATACGCTACCCGGGCGGGAACTTCGTATCCGGATATAACTGGGAAGACGGCGTAGGCCCGGTGAAGGAACGGCCCAAACGGCTGGACTTGGCTTGGCGGACCGTGGAGCCGAACGAAGTTGGCACCAACGAATTCGCGCAGTGGGCACGGGAAATCGGTTCGGAAGTCATGATGGCCGTCAACCTGGGAACCCGGGGAGTGGATGCCGCAAGAAACCTGCTGGAGTATTGCAACCATCCGGGAGGCAGCTATTGGAGCGATTTGCGCCGCAGCCACGGTTACGAGCAGCCGCACCGCATCAAGACCTGGTGCCTGGGGAATGAAATGGACGGTCCCTGGCAGATCGGACAGAAGACACCGCAAGAATATGGAAGATTAGCCTATGAAACCGGCAAGGCCATGCGTCTGGTAGATCCGGATATCGAACTCGTATCCTGCGGCAGTTCAAGCACCGGGATGCCGACGTTCCCGGAATGGGAAGCGGTTACGCTGGACCATACCTATGAAGTTGCCGACTACGTCTCGTTACACCAGTATTACGGCAACCGGGACAATGATTCAGCGAATTTTCTGGCCAGATCGATGGACATGGAGCATTTTATCCGGACGGTCACCGCGACCTGCGATTATGTCAAAGCAAAGAAACGCAGTAAGAAGACGATGTATCTCAGCTTTGATGAATGGAATGTCTGGTACCATTCCAACGACGCGGATACGAAGATCGAACCTTGGAGCATCGGGCCGCCGCAATTGGAGGACATCTATAACTTTGAAGACGCTCTGTTGGTAGGCAGCATGCTGATTACGATGCTCCGCCATGCCGACCGGGTGAAGATGGCCTGTATGGCCCAACTGGTCAATGTGATTGCGCCGATCATGACGGAAAACGGGGGAAGAGCCTGGAAGCAGACAATTTTCTATCCTTACTTGCATGCTTCCCGATATGGCCGCGGCACCTCGCTGCAGCCGATCGTCCATTCGCCGAAATATGATGCGCAGGATTATACCGATGTACCTTATCTCGACAGTGCGGTCGTATACAGGGAAGCGGAGGAGGAAATCACGATCTTCGCCGTCAACCGGCATCTCCAGGAAGCGATGGATCTGGAATGCGATATCCGCGGCTTTGAAAACTACCGCATGGTGGAACATATCGTGCTGGAGCATGAAGATTTGAAAGCGGTCAATACCGCAGCCGAGGAAAGGGTTAAACCGCATCATGGCGGAAACGCGGAATGCAAGGACGGGTTCGTAAACGCGAGGTTGTCCAAGGCATCCTGGAACGTCATTACTCTGCGCAAAGCTTAAGTAAGTATTGGCAGGGGAGGGGCGAAGGATCGCCCGTTCCCGCCCGATTGAACTTTATGAACACGGTTTCATTCGCAAGGTTGATATAGGCCGGACTAAAGTGCAGGCACTGCGACTGCTACCACAGATAAGAACATTCGGTTGAATGGACTTTAGTTCTCTCTATATAGTTTCATCCGAACTCATAGGAGGGGTTAAGGTGTTAAAGAAAAAAGGATGGTTTACTCTTTTGTCTCTAGTACTCGTGTTGTCTGCCGTGCTTGCGGGCTGCGGCGGAAATAACGGCGGAGGGGAAGCGAGCGGCAACGGCGGGAAGTCCGGAAACTCGGACAAATCCGGAGGAACGAAGGAACTGACGTTTATGTACCGCGGCGGTACGGACGAACAAAAAGCATACAGTGCCGTAGTCAAGAAATTCGAAGAGGATCACCCTGGCGTAAAGGTTAAGATCGTCGTTACGGCGGCGGACCAGTATGCTACGAAACTGAAAGCGGCTATTACAGGCAATAAAGTGCCCGACGTATTTTATTTTGAATCCGGCGACACGAAGGCTTACGTCCACAACAACATTCTGATGGATCTTACGCCTTATGTTGAAAATAACCCTGAAATTAACCTCGACAACATGTGGAAATACGGTCTCGATCTGTATCGCTATGACGGCGATATGGCCGGACAGGGCAATCTTTACGGGATGCCCAAAGACGTAGGTCCGTTCGCGCTCGGCTATAACAAAACGATGTTCGAGAAATCGGGAATTCCGTTCCCGGATCCGGATAAACCGTACACTTGGGATGAATTTATTGAAGTATCGAAGCAATTGACGAAAGATACGAACGGCGACGGCAAGATCGACCAATACGCCACTGGCTTTAACGTCAACTGGGCGCTTCAATCCATGGTTTGGAGCAATGGAGCCGACTGGATCGATGAGACGAAAAAGAAAGTAACGATCGATGATCCAAAATTTGCGGAAGCGCTGCAATATTTTGCGGATATGCAAAACGTGCACAAAATCACGCCTTCCGCGGAAGACGCGCAAACACTGGACACTTACCAACGCTGGATGAAAGGCGAGCTGGCCTTCTTCCCGGTAGGTCCTTGGGATATGAGCACGTATGAAACATTGCCTTTCGAATATGATTTGATGCCTTACCCTGCAGGTTCTACGGGTAAATCTGCAACATGGACCGGTTCCCTCGGTATCGGCGTATCCGCTAAAACGAAACATCCTGAGGAAGCCGTCGCGCTCGTGAACTATCTGACAGCCTCCAAAGAGGGTATGGAAATGCTCGTGAAAGCTAAGGTGCAAATCCCTAACCTGATCGACATGGCCGAAGAATGGGCAGCCGATACTTCGACTAAGCCTGCCAACAAAAAAGAATTCCTCGACGTTGTAGGCGAATACGGCCGGGTTCTCCCAGGCCACTATACTTGGACCTCGGAATGGTATGACTTGTTCTTCACGGATATCCAACCGGTGCTCGACGGTAAAATTACCGCCGCGGACTATGTGAAGCAGGAACAGCCGAAGATGCAAAAATTGCTTGATAAAGCGATCGAAGCGGAAGAAAAAGCGAAAGCCAAGAAATAAGGACGGGACTTCAGCAGTGCATTAATCCAGGAGAAATGATGTTAGTTTCCGATGTTGCACCAACAAAGGAACTAACATCATTTTCATTCTGGTATCCGAATTAGAGGTGACTATCATGCAAACCATATCAAATCTGTATCGGAAAGAAAAAATATACGGATGGTTATTTATTTTGCCCCCTGTCCTGGGCTTTTTGCTCTTTACCCTGTTTCCTGTAGCTTACTCTTTTTACGGCTCGCTAACGGACTGGGACGGACTTGGGCAAATGGATTTTATCGGGCTCAGCAATTTCAAGGAACTGCTTACGGACGAATTGTTTCATAAAGCGGCTTTCAATACGATCTTCATGATGCTCGGGATTCCGATCGGCCTGATTCTTGCCCTGCTTATTGCGCTGGGGTTGAACCGGGGCATTCCGGGGACGACGACATTCCGTGTCATTTACTATGTTCCGGTCATTTCGTCGCTAGCCGCCATTTCTATTATGTGGAGTTGGGCATATAACGGAGATTACGGCCTTGTGAACCAGTTTCTGGATATCTTCGGCATCGACGGACCGAACTGGCTGATGAACAAATACTCGGTGAAGCCGGCGCTGATTCTGATGACGGTATGGAAAGGGCTCGGTTATACGATGCTCTTGTATCTGGCAGCCCTGCAAAGCGTTCCTCGTTCCTACTACGAAGCCGCCGAACTTGATGGAGCCAGCGGATTTAAGGCGTTCCTCCATATCACCTGGCCGATGGTTAAGCCGGTTACTTTCTTTATCGTCGTGACGAATATTATCGGCGGATCGCAGATTTTTACGGAAATCAACATTATGACGAATACGGGAGGTCCGGAATACTCGTCCGCTTCCGTCGTGTTCTATATCTGGCAGAAAGCCTTCGATAACTTCCAAATGGGATACGCTTCCGCGATGGCCGTCGTATTGGGCATATTCATATTTATCGTGACTCTGATTCAATTCAAAATGAACGAAAAATCATCCTACGAGGCGTGATTGAAAGGGAAAGGAGAAAGTGAATATGTCTCATTCGTCAAGAACCAAGCTGACTAATACGATTATTTTCATCCTGCTTGCGATCGGAGCGGTCGCGATGATTGCTCCATTGATTTGGATGCTTTCGACCTCGATCAAACAGAAAATCGATGTGTTCGCTTTGCCGCCCGTGTGGATTCCGGAGAATCCCCAATGGGGCAAATATGCGGAAATCTGGACGGCCGGACCCCTGCTGAGCGGGATTAAAAACAGCGTCATCATCGCGCTTTCCGTTACGGTGGTAGGCACATTTACCTCCAGTTTGGCCGCATTCTCGTTTTCGAAGCTGAAGTTTCCGGGCAAACACATGATTTTCTTCTTGCTCTTGTCAGCCTTGATGATTCCTTATCCGGCCGTCATGATTCCGCAATTCATGATGTTCTCGAAGATCGGCTGGGTGGATACGCTGCTTCCCCTGATTGTACCTGGGCTGTTCGGCAACATCGTGATGATCTTTTTCCTACGGCAGTATTTGATCAGCGTTCCGGATGAAGTGCTTGAGGCGGCCAAAATCGATGGCAGCTCCTACTTCAGATTGTTCTCCACGATTACGTTCCCGCTTATTAAGCCGGCTGTTGCCGCTCAGCTTATTTTGTGGTTCATGGGCATCTGGAACGATTATCTGGCACCGATCATTTACTTGACTTCACCGGAAAAGCAAACTCTGCAGCTCGTCATTGCTAACTTTAACGCACAGTATGCGATTCAGACGGATTACCCGCTGATTATGGCCGCATCCGTCATTGCGCTGCTGCCGGTGTTGATCATTTTCCTTGTCTTCCAGAAGCAAATTATCGAATCCGTGGCGATTTCCGGGGTGAAGGGATAAAGAAAGTGACTGAAACGAAAGAGAGCGTTGTGATGAACCTATTAAAAAAACGGGTGGTGCTGCCGGGTATGTTGATGTTGATGATGATGGGTACGGTAGGATGCTCGGGGGATCGGACGCCGGAACTCGTGTTTCCGGATAACCCCTCCGCGACTGCAATGTATGACACGACGGTGCTTCATAATGAACCAAAATGGACGGTAAACAACGCGCACGACCCCGGCATTATTAAAACGGATCAGGGGTATTATGTTTTCTCAACGGACGTTAAGGTGGGCGGGGGGCCGAAGCCCGGCGTCATGGTCCGGAAATCGGACGACTTGATTCACTGGAAATGGGTTGACTATGCATTGTCCGGCATTCCCGAAACCGCGTTGGAATGGACGGGAGCTACCAATTTGTGGGCGCCGGATGTCGTTAAGCATGGAGAAGTCTATCGCCTCTATTATTCCGCCTCCACATTTGGCAGCAGGCAGTCTATGATCGGCATGGCGACTTCGGACTCGATCGAAGGGCCTTGGAGTGATCAAGGAGCTGTCATTCAAACGAAAAGCGATGACGCGCTGAATGCGATCGACCCGAACGTCATTACCGATGCGGAAGGCCGGATGTGGATGGTGTATGGCTCGTTTTTCGGGGGCATTCATATTATCGAGCTGGATCCGGATACGGGCAAACCGAAGGAAGAAGGCTTCGGAAAGCTGATCGCTGCCCGCGACATGGTTACCGAGGACGGAGCGGTTGAAGGGCCGTATATCGTTTATAACGAGAAATTCAAAAAGTACTATTTATTCGTGTCCTACGATTCGTTATTCGAGGATTATAACGTGCGCGTAGCACGTGCGGATTCCATTACGGGACCGTATGTCGACTTTAACGGCAGAGATATGACGGATACGTCGTTCGAACCGCAATTTGAGGTGGGCAACAAAATATTGGGCGGGTACAAGTTCGGCGAGGATGTAGGCTGGATCGCGCCGGGTCATAACTCCGTTTTAAATGACGGGGGCGACTACTTTATCGTTCATCATGCCAGGGGAGAAACCGACAAGAACTGGTCCTATCTGCATGTCCGCAAAATCCTGTGGACGGAAGAGGGCTGGCCGGTCGTCTCGCCGGAGCGTTATGCGGGAGAGAAGGAGCAGGATATACCGCAAGGCATGCTGGCCGGAGAATGGGAACGGCTCGAAATCGATCCGTTTATCGACGGGCAGGAGCAGTCCGGCAAGCTGCTTTTGAAGGACAAAGGAAAGCTTGAAGGCAGCCGGGGAGAGGGATCCTGGAGTTTTGACGGGAAAATGACGCTGACTTTAAGCTGGGACGATTTGGCCGAAGGTGAAGGTCGCACAGAAACGGTTCAGGTGCTGCCTGCATGGGATTGGGAAAAAGGCGTAGGTACCTTGGTGTTTACCGGCTTGAATGAACGAGGTATGGCCGTTTGGGGAAAACAAACTTCTCGGCAAAGTAAATAAACATACGGGTGGAGAGGGAGAGTTGTAAACCATGGTGAGAATGGCCATTAACGCCAGAGAGAGAAAAGGAACCATCAGCCGTTACTTGTACGGACAATTTGCCGAACATCTCGGCAGATGTATCTACGAGGGAATCTGGGTAGGTCCCGATTCGCCGATTCCGAATACGGAAGGGTACCGGACCGATGTGCTGGAAGCGCTGAAAAACTTAAACATCCCGGTATTACGCTGGCCGGGCGGCTGTTTTGCGGATGAATACCACTGGATGGACGGCATTGGCCCGAAATCGCAGCGGGCTCGAATGATCAACAATCATTGGGGCGGAGTGGAGGAAAATAATCATTTCGGCACGCATGAATTTTTGCGCCTGTGCGAATTGCTGGATACGGAGCCGTATATCAGCGGCAACGTCGGCAGCGGTACGGTGCGGGAAATGCAGCAGTGGGTGGAATATATGACCTTTGACGGCGAGTCGCCGATGGCCGGTCTTCGCAAGGAGAACGGGAAGGAGCAGCCTTGGAAGCTGCCTTTCTTCGGCGTCGGCAACGAGAACTGGGGCTGCGGAGGCAATATGCGTCCCGAATACTACGCCGATCTTTACCGTCGATATTCCTCCTATGTCCGGAATTATGGAGACAATCAAGTATATAAAATTGCCTGCGGACCGAATACGGATGATTATCATTGGACGGAAGTGTTGATGCGGGAAGCGCATTGGTTAATGAACGGGCTTAGCCTGCATTATTACACTATTCCTTCGGGGAATTGGTTCGCCAGCAAGGGCTCCGCTACCGAATTCGGCGTGGACGAGTGGTTCTCTACGATGAAGAATACCTTGTTCATGGAGGAACTGATCGTCAAGCATTCCAAAATTATGGATAAATACGATCCCGAAGGCAAGGTCGGCCTGATCGTGGATGAATGGGGCGGCTGGTACGATGTGGAACCGGGCACCAATCCGGGCTTCCTGTATCAGCAAAATACGCTGCGCGATGCCCTTATTGCCGGCGTAAACCTCAATATTTTTCACAAATACAGCAAACGGGTGAAAATGGCGAACATCGCGCAGGTGGTCAATGTGCTGCAGGCGATGGTGCTGACGGAAGGCGATAAAATGCTGCTAACGCCTACCTATCATGTGTTTGATATGTACAAGGTCCATCAGGATGCGGAGCTTCTGGACGTGGAGTTTGAAAGCCCGATGTACAAACACGGGTCGCAGTTGATTCCACAACTCAGCGTTTCGGCTTCAATCGATAAGGAAGGACGCATTCATTTATCGGTCTGCAATCTTCATCATGCGGTCAGCGCTTCGGTAAGCTGTCACCTTGAAGGCGCGGAAGGCAAAGAGATAAGCGGAACCTTGCTTACGCATTCATCGCTGAATGCCCACAATACCTTCCATCAGCCTGAAGTGGTGAAACCGGCGAAATTTACAGGCGCAAAGCTGGAGGACGGCCAGGTTCATATGGAGCTGCCTCCCGCTTCAGTGGTTGTTCTGACGTTGAAATAAGGAATCGTTGGCTCGTATTAAAGTCCAGCTCTAGCATGGATTACTAGTTAAAAGGAGAAACCGACATGAACACAAATAGAGAATATATGAACCCGATTGTGGAGCAGCGTGCAGATCCTTGGGTTTACAAACATAGTGACGGCTATTATTACTATACCGCCTCGGTGCCGGAATATGACCGGATCGAAGTGAGGCGTTCGACTACGATTCAAGGGTTAAAGGATGCGCTTCCCGTAACGGTATGGCGTAAATATGAAACCGGCCCGCTCAGCGCGAACATCTGGGCGCCGGAGATCCATTATATTCAAGGGAAATGGTATATCTATTTTGCGGCGGCCAGAACGACCGAAACGCAGGACGGTTTGTTCGACCACCGGATGTATGTCCTTGAGAATGATGCCGTAAATCCGCTAGAAGGCGAATGGGTGGAGAAAGGCCAGGTACGGACACGTTGGGAATCGTTCGCCCTGGACGCAACGACGTTCGAGCACCGCGGAGACCTCTATTATGTTTGGGCGCAAAAGGATCCCGAAATCGAAGGGAACTCAAACCTGTACATTTCAAAAATGAGCAATCCATGGACCCTGACCGGAGAGCAGGTGATGATTTCGACACCGGAGTATGATTGGGAAATCATCGGTTTCCGGGTTAATGAGGGGGCAGCCGTGCTCAAGCGGAACGGACGCATCTTCATCAGCTATTCGGCAAGTGCAACGGATTACAACTACTGCATGGGGCTGTTGGAAGCGGATGAAGCTGCGGACCTGCTCGATCCGTCCGTGTGGAAGAAAGCGCCGCAGCCCGTTTTTCAAACGAGCGAAGAGAACGGACAGTACGGGCCCGGGCATAACAGCTTCACCGTCTCCGAGGACGGTCAGGATGTCATCGTTTATCACGCGCGGAATTACAAGGAGATTAAGGGAGACCCTCTATTTGACCCGAACCGTCATACCCGGGCCCAGGTGTTTGGCTGGAAAGAGGATGGAACTCCGGACTTCGGCTTGCCCGTAAAGGATGGGGTATTGCTTTAGGACATAAATACCAGAAGGATCGTTTGGCTATTTGCCGGACGGTCCTTTTTTTGTGCGAACCTGATATTGACAAAGTGTAGAAAGAGGATTATTTTAACATTTAGTAATTATTAAATCTTGATCAGAACTTGTCATTATTTAATTTTTAATAAAATGGAGGTGTTGAATTGAAAGTCCCTTTAAAGAAAAATATCAGCTTCGCCTACAATGAGGCGTTTGAATTGATCGTCATGATGGGCATGATTGCCTGCGAGCCCCAGATGGTCAAGACGGCCGAAGAGTACCGCATTGAGCTCGATCCGCTGAACAAAGAAATATTTACGGATGCCGTGAACAAAATGTCTCCGCATATGCTTCGGGAATTGCAGTTTTTCTTCGGGTATGACTTTTTTCATAAGGCATTGGATTATGCCTTCTATGAATCGATCGCTTCTTCGCGCCAGCCATTAAGCGCGGTATCCTGGATTGAGCGGCTGGAGGTGGCCGAGGCGTCGGAAATTTCAGTGAACATGGTCTATGGCGTCTACTATGACAAAATGGAGGAGCTTCTCCAAGGACGCGAATGGGAGGAAATCCGAAAGGATAGGATCGGTCTGATCGAGCGCGTTAAGGCCACACAGCCGCTCGATGAAGTGAAGGAAGCCCAGGAGCCGTTATTGGAGTGTTTAAGGCATCCGGAAGAAACAAAGCGACGCTATATGATGCTGATCTCTCAATTTTATCGGGATATCTTTGCCGGCTGGTCCGAGGTGATCCGCGAGGAAAGCGAACGGGCGCTGGACCGGTATGAGGCGTTTTTTAAAGGGGATCCCGAGCGGTTTATCCGGGAAATTCATAAAAGCGAGCCGGAGATTTTTCAAGTACCGTCAACCATCCATATCAGCTTCGTTTCACAGGTTGGCAATCACCATATTTGGCCCTTTGAGGCATCCCATTTTTGGGTCATATTCGGCGTTTTCAACGACCGGGTGTTTGGGCCTGCTGCGGATCGGGAGAAGGCGGAGCTGTTTTTCAAGGCGCTATCGGATAAGCGGCGGATCGATTTCATCATGCTGCTCCGGGAACGGCCGAGGTATGGCAGCGAGCTTGCGGCGGAGCTGGGCATTACCCCGGCCGCGGTGATCTATCATGCGAACTTCTTTTTCTTCTTGGACCTGGTGGAATTCAGACGCAGCGATCATCGGTTATATTACCATCTCAACAAGGATAGGCTCAGAGAGCTTCTAGCGTTGACGGCGAAAGTCATGCTGGATGAGTGAACGAATGAGCGAATGAGCGAATGAACGAATGAACGAATGGACAACAAGGGGGAACTTCTATAGGAAGATAAGGCTGGAGAAGAAGGGGAGAACGAGTTGGAAAAAGAAAATAGGCACGATGAAATCAAAAGGGAGCATGCAATCTCCGTATCCGATGCGCTGAAGCGATTGATCTCGCTTGGAAGACCGTATTTAGGCAGGTACATCACGTTATGTATTCTAGCCGGAATTCTGTCGGTCTCCGGTGTGTTTCTCGCCGAAAGTCTGCGCAGGATTATCAATGCAGCCGTCGATAAGGAAATGTCCGGTCTGATCTCAGGGCTGGTTTTCGCACTTATTGTAGTCGTTACTGACGCGTTGGGCAATTTTATAAGCACGTATTTATCCGGGACGTTGGAAATCCGCTCGACCGCCAGTTTGCAAGCGACGATTTTGTCTAAGCTTATGCGCTCGAAAACCAGAGAGCTGGAACGATTTCACTCCGCCGATTTAATCGGACGGATTCAGGATGCAGCACCGGCGGCGCAAACCGGAATTAACGAGAAGACGATCCAATTGTTCGGCAATGTGCTTCAGGTTGTGTTTTTATTGTCTTATTTGCTGTCACTCCAATATATCCTGACCTTGGGAACGCTGTTGATCTGCATTTTACTGCCGCTGGTGATGGTTCCGTTCAGCCGCCGGCTCCGTAATCTGCATATCGAAAGAGAAAAGGCCGTTGCCGCCCAGCAATCCTTTGTCCAGGATGCCCTTCAGGGGGCGGAAGTCGTGCGCGCTTTTTCGCTTGCTCCCCGGCTTGGTTCGCAGTTCCGGCAGCGTCTCGAGGGTCTTACAGCCCTTCATACCCGGGTAACCCGGCTTGAAGCGATCGGATATAATATGCCTTTCGCCGTGGTCCTGGGCGGGTTGCTGTATGTGCTTTCTTTTGGAGGTTATCTGGTTATCCAAGGGCGGCTGGACGTCGGAGCGGTGGCGGCTTTTCTGATCACCTTTGATCAGATCACCCAGCCGGTGTCCCGGCTTGCCAATCTATGGACCGAGCTTCAGTCGGCATTGGCTCAGGGAAGCAGAGTGTTCGAAATTACGGATATGGAGGAAGAAAAGGCAACCGTACGGGACGACGGCAAGAAGTACGGGGAAATGGGGACGGTTTCCTTCGAAAAGGTCTCCTTCGGTTACGGAAGTAGTGACCTCGTTCTATCAGGAGTATCGTTCACGATTGAGCAAGGGAAGGTAACTGCATTTGCCGGACCGAGCGGAAGCGGGAAAAGCACGATTCTGAACCTGCTTATGGCGGTATACGAACCGCTGGCCGGAAACATCGACTGCGATATGGGCTCGATGGCGGACATTCCTCCGGGAGAGTGGCGCAGCCGCATTGCTTACGTCTCGCAGGAGCCCTATCTGTTCTCGGGGACCATTCGGGAGAATATCGCCTGGGGGCGGGCGGATGCCGATGTATCCGCAGTGAAGGAAGCGGCTCGTTCAGCAGGGATTCATTCCTTCATCGAGGGATTGCCGCAGGGTTACGAGACCCGGATCGGGGAACGGGGCTTGACCTTGTCCGGCGGGGAACGGCAGCGACTTGCGATTGCCCGCGCCTTTGTCAGGGAGCCGGAGATGCTGATCCTCGACGAGCCGACTGCCGCGCTCGACAGCCAGCATGAAGAGATGATCCAGCAGGCGCTCGGCAAGCTGATGCAGGGCCGAACCACCGTTGTTGTCGCGCATCGTCTCTCCACGATCCGGGATGCCAACGTGATTTATTATTTGGAGAACGGCTCCATCGTGGAAGCGGGGAACCATGAGTCGCTGATGGCCGAAGACGGAAAATACCGGGCGATGGTAGAAAAAAGCGTGCATCATTCCGAGAATCCCCACGAACTGGCGATAGAAGGAGGTTACCTATGATCACCGATGATAAAGTGAAATCGCCCGCTAACCCGTCATCCACGGTCTGGTCCGCCTTCCGTCGTTTGGTCGGCTATGCCGGCTTGTACCGGGCCGGGTTTATGGCCGCCATTGTGTTGCTTGCCGCCAAGCTGGTCGTCGATATCGGCTTCGCCACCGTACAAAAGCTGTTCATCGATACGATCACAAGCTCCGATACGGACGCATTGACCCGGGTTACGGTCATATGCGGGATCGCCTGCGCCATTATAATAGTCTGTCTTATTTTTCAGCACTATTTCCGCTTTACGGTTCACTTCCGCATGGCCTGGGATTTGCGGTCCAGACTATTCGACCGGAGCAATCGCCTATCGTTTCAGGAAGTTCAATCGATGCATTCCGGCGATCTTTCCTCCCGGAACAATAAAGACGTAAATTCGGCAATGAGCATGGTGAGCAGCGTCGTGTATGAGTTGTTTTATAATTTGCTGCTTACCCTGGTATCGTTCATTTATCTCGCCCGTTCGGATGTATGGATCGCTTTGCTTGCGCTGGGCTCGGGGCCGGTCGTGTTTTTTTGCAGCCGATTTTTTGACCGGAAGCTGCGAAACCTGTCCGTTGATATATTTGCCCGGGAGGCCGGCTTGAGAGCGCTGCTTCAGGAAGTGGTGCAAGGCATGACGGTGGTTCGGGCGTTCGGCATGGAAGACGCCATACTTAACCGTTATGTGAAGGAGCGGGCCGAGCTAGGAATTTTGCAGCGGAAAAGAACAGTGCTTGTCGGCCTTTTGTGGCAAACCTCCGCTTTTATCAACAATGTGGTCATGGTTGTGTGTGCGGGGATGATCGCTTATTCCGCGCTTGGAGGCGGGATGTCGGCGGGCGGCGTGCTGGCGTTCGTCATCTTAATCGGCAGGGTACAGTGGCCCTTCGTCCACATGTCCCAAACCTGGGGCGCGGTTCAGGAGGCTTTGGGTGCTTCGGACCGCGTATTTGAAATTCTGGATAAGGAAACGGAAAACGAATCCGGCGGGGAACGAGCGGTACAGAGGGAGGAGCGGCAAAAGCGGATTGAACGGGGAGAACGGCAAGCTCCGTACTTCCGGAATGCGTCGACGGGGGATCACAATCAACCGGCGCTCATGCTCAAGGATGTTCATTTTGCGCATAAAATTTCTGCCGATGACCCGCAGCAAGCCCTGTTTGAGGGTTTGAATTTGCAGGTCAATGCCGGGGAAACGGTCGCTGTCGTTGGACCAAGCGGTTCAGGAAAATCGACGCTGGTTCGTCTCTGCTGCGGACTCTACCAGCCTGATCAAGGGAGCGTCTCCCTCCATGGCGTTTGCCTGCGGGAGAGTCTGGATCAGGGCCGCGGACTTGCGACCTATGTACCCCAAATTCCTTACCTTTTTGCGGGAACGATCGGCGATAATATCGCCTTTGGTACGGAAGGTAAGTCCGAGGAAGAAATCCGGATGGCCGCCGGATTGGCCGGGGCCGATGATTTCATTATGAAGCTTCCAGATGGATATGCCACCCATATTGGTGAACATGGGGCATCGCTTTCCGGTGGTCAGAAGCAGCGCATCGCCATTGCAAGAGCTTTTTTGCGCGAGGCACCGCTGTTGCTTCTGGATGAAGCTACTTCGGCGCTTGATAACGAAACCGAAAGTCTTGTGCAGCGTTCGCTTGACGTATTGATGCAAAAACGCACTACCCTGGTCATTGCCCACAGACTGTCTACGGTTCTGGATGCAGATCGGATTCTGGTTATGGAAAAGGGCTGGATCGTGGAGGAGGGAACCCATAAATCTCTCCTAGAGCAGCAAGGCTTGTATGCAAAATTGTACCGGATTCAATTTCAGGAGAGCGACATGCCAAAAGAGGCGGTGTAAGCTGGCTTGCTTTGAGTTTCAGGTGATATCAAGAATCTTCCAAATCGTGATCTGCGATTTGGAAGATTTTTTTGTTATCCTCATATCATCAAAATAGTGCAATAAATGAACATAATTATGTTTGTGAGAATTTAAAATTTATTTATAATTATTTGTAAACGCTTTAATTCTTTCCGTAGGGGAAGGATATTATTTGTGTTTAATAAAGTGTTACACACACCATTGAAAATCGCTGGATGGGAATTGTAATGAAATCTTTTCCGGCAGGGGGAAATAAATGATGATTAAAGTGCTTATTGTAGACGATGAACCTAAGCTGAGAGAAGGACTTCGCACATTTATCGACTGGAACGCTTACGGTTATGTTGTCGTAGACACGGCGGCCAACGGCAACGAAGCGCTCGAGAAATATAACACTCATGAACCCGATTTGGTAATCGCCGATATTCGTATGCCGGGAATGGACGGATTGCAGTTGATTCAGCGGCTGCGTTCGCTTGATCCTATGCTTCATATTTTAATTTTAAGTGGATACGCGGATTTTGATTACGCTAAGAAGGCTATCTCGCAACGGGCAGACGGTTATTTGCTGAAGCCGGTCGACGAAGATGAATTGATAGATTATATACAGAAAATTCAGCAGCAGATTACTCAGGAACGGCTTGCCGAGCTTTGGCAAAGCACCACTAAGGATTGGGGCAGGGAGGCGTTTATTCAATCGCTCCTGTCGGGTAATGAGGAAGAGAAAGCGGTGCTGGAAGGCAAAGCTGAGGAATTGGGTATGCTATGGAGATGCTACCAGGTCTTGCTGATTAATCTGCATACGGAGAACGATTCGGACATGGAACCCTCCGTTCAAATGAGAAGAAAAATGACCGAGCTGTTTGAGCATACGGACCGAGGCTACGTTTTCAGCTACCATGCGCAGATCGGTATTCTACTAAAAGATCCGGTTTTGGGCGTGGAAATGGATGGAGTTTACGGCAGTATCCGGGATGCAGCTTCCGATACGGGTGTAGAATTCACCGCGGCCTTAGGGCCAAAGGTATGCAGCTTAATGGAAGTGGTTGATTCTTATGGAGTGGCCAGTGAGCTTAACAAAAACCACTTTATTCATGGCAACGGCAAGCTTCTGAGCCGGGATTCGGTTCAGGAAACTTCCCTTGGAGAAGTATCCGTTGAGCCAGGGACGGAACCGCTGAACGAACAGCTTTATTATGCTGTGGAGGTGGGCAATCGCGAGACGGTGAAAGCGCTGGTCCGCCGTACAGGGGAATGCCTTGTGTCTGAGGGCTATGGCGAAGGGGAAATTAAACGTCGTTTCGTTGAGATTCTGACCTCGATTCACGCAAAAGGGATCAAGCAATCGCCGGAGCTGCAGAGCCGCAGTAAGGAATTTTCGGACTATTTGTCCGATATTTATAAGGCCTGGACGCTTGAGGGCGTGTATGAGAAAACGGAGTTTTTCCTGGAACAGATGATGAGCGGACTGGGTGAGGGAGGAAAACACCGGGAAGTAAAAATCATGCTGGATCTGATTCACCGTAATTTCAGCGACAACTTGAAGCTGGAAACTTTGTCCGGCATTTTTAACTATAATAGCGCGTATCTCGGCAAATTGTTCAAGAACGCTACAGGCGAATACTTTAACACCTACCTCGATAAAGTGCGGATCGAGAAGGCGAAGTCCCTTCTTGAGGAAGGATTGAAAGTCTACCAAGTGGCCGAGAAGGTCGGTTATACGAACGTGGATTATTTCCATAGCAAGTTCCGGAAGTATGTGGGGACTTCCCCCTCCGCCTACCGCAAAACCACCAACCACGCTTAGCGGAAATTCAAAAACCGGCTTTTGATCACGAAGCGGTTGCTATGTAGTTGATTCGGCGTCGAATCTGGGGATGCAGCCAGGGCCTTCCGGTGCTCACGTAGGCTTCTCCTACGCTCCGCTCCTCAGTCCCTGGCTTTACCCCACCTTCTCGGTGCTGAAAACCCGGTTTTTGAATCTCGATTGGAAGGGTAGATCAAAAACCGGCTTTTGATCACGAAGCGGGGTAGAATGGCCGTTCTGGCATGGTATTAGTATATGTGGAGCTAATTGCGAAACGATAAGAAGCTGCTGATTGGATATTTCCAATTGGTAGCTTCTTTTTTTGACTAGTTGGTTGTTTCCGTTGGATAATCTCTTAGGCCCCCTAATAAAACTGGAGTCCTCCTACCCAAAAAATTTATACTAGAAGTAAGGGAGAGGATCCAGTATGGGGAAAAAGCTGAAAGAAGAAATCAAAATTCAAATCGTTAAAGAAGCATTGTCTGGAATTAAGGTGGGGGTGTTGGCCCGCATGTATGATTTGCATCCTGAAACCATTCGTTTGTGGGTTAAAGAGTATCGTGATTCA
>NZ_BOSL01000012.1 GCF_018403325.1 Paenibacillus vini
TATGGACTAAGGACGCTTTTATAAATCGCATGCGCATGAATGACGAACATCGGAAAGCCGTATGAGGGAAAACCTCATGTACGGTTTGATGAGGAGGGGCAGAAATCATCTGCCCTTTACTCTAGTGGGCGTCCGCAAACTTTTTACCGCACCTCGTGCGTCTATTTACTGATTGCAACGTTAGCTAACGAGAGGAAATCAGGTGGTGGCAAGATGAACAAGCCTAGGCAGTACGAACTTATTACGGATGTTGTTATGCATAACAAAGATAATTTTTACCGGCTGGCATACGGCTATGTTTTGAATCCGGAGGATGCGCTCGATATCGTGCAGGACTCCATTCACAAAGCGATCAAGTCGGACACGCTGCATGACGAGACAGCGGTTAAGAGCTGGTTCTACAAGATCGTGGTTCATACAGCGCTCGATTTCTTGCGGCGGAGAAAGAGGGTTGCCGTCGCAAGTGACGCCGAGCTGGAGTATCGGGATTCCGGGCAAGAGGATCATTACCGGGATATGGATCTGGAAAAGGCGCTGGACGAGCTTCCGCCCGATTATCGAAGCGTCGTCGTACTCCGATATTTTGAGGATTTAAAGATTGAGGAAGTCGCCGGGGTGCTGGGGCTGAATGTGAATACCGTTAAAACCCGGCTATACAAAGCTTTAAAGCTGCTGCGAATTGAAATGGAAGAGGTAGAGGTACACAACGAGGAGGCGCCAGAATATGGACGATAAAAAGGTTAGAAACATGGACGAATTAAAGAGAAAATACGCATCCATTCCGATTCCCCCGGAGCTGGACCAAATCGTGAAATCCGCATTGCAGACGGGACGCCAAGCCGATTCCGGTAACGGGCACCTTGAGCCGCATACTGGAGGTCGGGATATGACGGGCGCCGGAGTACAGAGTGGATCGCATTCGGACGTGGGAGCACAGGCAGGTCTCCGCACGCGTTCCCGCTCCCGGTTGCGCCGTTCCTGGGTCATTGGGGTAGCTGCGGTTGCGGTTTTCGTGGCCGGTCTGAACACGAGTCCGGCATTTGCCCGGACGTTATCCGAAGTCCCCGTGCTCGGAAGTTTGGTAGACGTTCTGACCGTCAGGGAATACAAAGCCGACAAAGGCAATTACGAGGCGGATATCAAAGTACCTTCAGTCGGCGATTTGGGCGATCCGTCGCTGGAAAGCAGCCTGAATGAAAAGTATTTGGCGGAGGGTCAGGAACTGTACGATAAATTCATGGCCGAAATGAACGCTCAACAGGCGGTCGGCGAAGACGGACATTTCAGCGTGGACAGCGGCGTCGTCATCAAGACGGAGACCGAGGGACTTCTGTCCATCGGACGTTATGTAGAGGAGACGGCGGGTTCCTCGGCTACAAGCATTCAATATGATACGGTGGATAAAAAGAATCATGTGCTGCTTACCTTGCCGAGCTTGTTTAAAGACGACAGCTACATCGATGTGATCAGCGAAAATATTAAAGCCCAGATGAAACAGCAAATGGCGGAGGATCCGAACAAAATTTACTGGGCGGAGCCGTCGGAGGATATGCCGGACGCTTTTGTGAAAATTGCGAAGGATCAGAACTTCTATATTAATTCATCGAACCAGCTCGTCATTTCATTCAACGAATACGAAGTGGCCCCAGGTTATATGGGCGTCGTGGAATTTGTCATCCCGACCGAAGAGCTCTCATCCGTGTTGGCGAGTCAGGTATACCTCAAATAGTTCAGTCAAGTGATTGCGCACTGCCGCTCCTTCCATACGGGAAGGGGCGTTTTTTTTTCAGTTTATAAAAATTATCATCATGTGATGTGGTCTGAAAACGGTATAATGTTATGTAATGTAATTCAAAGGCAAGCCGTAGGAAATTTTGATGAAGAGAAAGGTGTTTATGGTGGTTGCTTCCGTAATTATTCTTGTATTTCTTGTACTCACCGCTGCAAGCTTCTATTTCTACAATGTTGCGGTCGCCCGCGCCGACAAGGAGTTTTTAAACGGCAACCCGGACCTGGAGGTCAGTGTCAGCGCCGATGAGACCCCTTATTCGAAAAATGAACACTGGTGGGAGCAGCAGGCTTTTGAGGACTGGAGCCTGAAGTCGGATGATGGACTTATGCTGCACGCCTTCTACCTGGATGCAGAAATCCCAAGTGATAAAACCGTTATTATTGCGCACGGATACAGCGGCAAAGCTGCGGATATGGGCAATTTGGCGCAAATGTACAGGGAAAAGCTGGGCTATAATGTGCTTCTGCCGGACGCCCGCGGACATGGTGAAAGCGAAGGGGATTATATCGGATTCGGCTGGCCGGAGCGAAAGGATTATGTCCGGTGGATTGAGCGGGTCATCGAGCATTCGGGTGATCAGGCGCAAATCGTGCTGCACGGCGTGTCCATGGGCGGGGCAACCGTTCTGATGACCAGCGGGGAGAAGCTGCCGGCCAATGTGAAGGCGATCGTAGACGATTGCGGGTATACGTCGGCCAAAGATCAGTTAGCTTACCAATTGAAACGAATGTATCATCTTCCGTCCTTCCCGTTAGTTCAGACTACCAGTCTGTTGACGAAATTGCGGGCTGGATATTTCTTTGGGGAGGCATCCGCCCTGGAGCAAGTGAAAAAATCAGTTACCCCGACTCTATTCATTCATGGCGATGCGGATCTGTTCGTGCCGACCGAAATGGTGCATGAATTGTACGAGAACGGCCCGTCGGAGAAGAAGCTCGTGGTTGTACCGGGCGCCGGGCATGGTCTTGCCCGATTCGTGAATCCGGAGGCTTATGATCATGAGGTATCCGAATTTATTGGAGCCTACGTAAAATAAGGCCCTTGACATTTTGAATGACTTTGTAATATTGTTGTAGCCAATAACAAATACAAGGTGATGACCAAAGACATGATTCCCATCACGGACTGCCCAGAGAGAGAAGCCCAAGCTGAAAGCTTCTCCTGTTACGGACGTGGAATTACCCCTTTGCAGCCGTGGCGTTGAACCCGCCGATCCATTGGATGGCGGCAGTATGTGCCACCGACTAATCCCCGATACTGGATTCTAATAAGGACTTCCATTCCCATCCTTGAGCAAATGCCAGGCGATGAAGGACGGGGGTCGAATTAGGGTGGAACCACGAGTTGAACGCACTCGTCCCTTGGCGGATGAGATGCGTTTTTTTGCATTCTTTTTTCGGAAACTAATCTATAAGCTTCCGTTACCGCACCAGCGTCCAATCACTAAAGAAATGGAGGCTAAATCATGGAGATCGAAGTTACTTTGCCAGATGGAACTGTTAGGAGGTATCAGAAAGGAACCACCCTTGCCCAAGTCGCGGGGTCCATCAGTACCGGACTCGGAAAGAATGCTGTCGCCGGCAAGATCGACGGGAAGCTAGCAGACCTTAACTGCCCGATCGGCCAGAATAGCACCATTGAGGTGATTACGCTGGACAGCAAAGAGGGGCTTGAGATATACAGACATACTACGGCGCATGTCATGGCCCAGGCAATCAAGTCAATTTACGGGGACAAGGCGGTTAAACTCGGTATCGGGCCGGTAATCGCGGACGGTTTTTATTATGACATCGATATTGAAAAGCCGTTATCCATTGACGATCTGGCCAGGATTGAACAAGCAATGGAAGGGATCATCAAGGAAGATCTGCCGATCGTTCGCCGGGCAGTCAGCCGGGAAGAGGCGACGGAAATATTTGAAAAGCTTGAAGAACCGCTCAAATTAGAGCTGATTCAGGGTTTGCCGGAGGACGCGGAAATTACAGTCTATGAGCAAGGCGAATTTCTGGATTTATGCCGGGGGCCGCATCTTCCGTCCACCGGGCGGATCAAAGCGTTCAAGCTGCTCAGCGTGGCAGGGGCCTATTGGCGCGGAGATTCGAACAACAAGATGCTGCAGCGGATCTATGGAACGGCGTTTCCAAAGAAGGCTCAGCTCGAGGAGCATCTGCATTTTCTCGAAGAAGCCAAAAAGCGCGACCACCGCAAGTTGGGCAAGGAATTGGAGTTGTTCATGTTCTCGGAAGAAGCGCCCGGCATGCCTTTTTATCTGCCCAAAGGAATGACGATCCGTACGGAGCTGGAAAATTTCGAGCGCGAGCTTCAGCGGCAAAGAGGTTATGACGAGGTTCGCACTCCGCTGATGATGAACAATCGGGTTTGGGAAGAATCCGGGCACTGGGACCATTACAAGGACAATATGTATTTCACGAACGTGGATGACACTACCTATGCGCTTAAACCGATGAACTGTCCTGGACATATGCTTATTTTCAAAAACAGCTTGCGTTCGTACCGCGATTTGCCGATCCGGATTTCGGAATACGGGCAGGTGCACCGCCATGAGTTTTCCGGAGCTCTTAACGGGATGATGCGGGTTCGCACTTTCTGCCAGGATGATGCCCATCTTTTCGTGCTGCCGGAACAAATTGAGGAGGAAATCGGCAATGTCATTGCGCTGATCGACCATATCTACCAAATCTTCGGATTTGAATATAAGATTGAATTATCGACACGGCCGGAGGATTCCATGGGTTCGGAGGAGCTGTGGGAACAGGCGGAACAATCGCTGAAAAATGTGCTGGACCGGCGCGGCATCGAATATCGCGTCAATGAAGGCGACGGGGCGTTTTATGGTCCCAAGATCGACTTTCACATTACGGACGCCCTCAAACGCAGTTGGCAGTGCGGAACGATTCAGCTCGATTTCCAAATGCCGGAGAAATTCGGCCTCTCCTACATCGGCGAGGACAATCAAAAACATCTGCCGGTCGTGATTCACCGTGCGGTGTACGGATCGCTCGACCGATTCATCGGGATGCTGACCGAGCATTACGCGGGGGCGTTTCCGCTGTGGCTGGCACCGGTTCAAGCCAAGCTGCTGCCGGTTTCCGAGAACTATGTCGACTATGCCTACCGGGTGAAAAAGTCGCTGGAGGAAGCGGGGATCCGCGTAGAAATTGATGCCCGAAATGAAAAGCTTGGCTATAAAATCCGAGAGGCCCAGTTGGAGAAGGTTCCGTACATGCTGGTCCTGGGTGAGAATGAGAAGAACTCGGACAGCGTTTCCGTCAGAAAACGGGGCGAAGGAGACTGCGGTTCAAGAACCATCCCGGAAATCGCCAACCAGATTGGCGAAGAAATTCGCTCGAGAAATTAAACCGGAAAGAGGGAGGACGAGATATGCGTATTTTAGTGCTTGGAGCAGGAGGGGTAGGCGGATACTTCGGCGGGCGCTTGGCGGAAAAGGGAGCGGACGTTACATTTCTGGTCCGCCAGCAGCGCAAACAACAGCTGGAGAAGGATGGCCTGGTCATCCGCAGCGTCGCCGGGGACATCACGCTGCAGCCGAAGACGATTACGGCTTCGGACCCGGCAAGCGCCTATGATCTGGTGCTGTTTTCAACCAAAGCCTATCACTTGCAAAGCGCAATCACGGATTTGAAGCCTTTCGTCGGAGAGCATACGGTGGTTCTGCCGCTGCTGAACGGCGTGGCGCATTATTCCATCCTGCAAGAGCAGTTCGGAGCCGATCAAGTAATCGGCGGCCTTTGCTTCATAGAAACTACATTAAGTAGCGAAGGACATGTCCTCCATTCCAGTCCGAATCATTACGTTGTGTTCGGAGAATTCGGACAGAAGGATACGGAAAGGATTCGCCGGATCGAAGAAGCGCTAAGGGGGACGAAGACTTCTTTTGTCCGCAGCGGCCATATTGAAACGGATATTTGGCATAAATATTTATTCATCGCGACGATGGCGGGCGTGACGACGCTGATGCGGGCTCCTATGGGCCCGATTCGGGAAAGCGGCGGCGACTTCCTCCGCAGCGTCCTTCGGGAGATTGAATCCGTAATGCTTGCGCACGGAGCTCCGCTCGATCCCGAGATCGTAAACAAGCATATGGCAACGATGGGGAAGATGTCTTATGAGATGAAATCCTCCATGCAGCGGGATATGGAGAAGGGTTTCTCCATTGAAGGAGATCACCTGCACGGTTACTTGCTGCAAATCGCGGCGGATCACCAAATCGACACTCCGCTGCTCAAAGCGATTTATCAGAATCTGAAGGTGTACGGTATCACGGCAGGAAAAGCTTAAAAATGGGAGAGGTGTGGAAGCAATGACGATACCTGAAGGAAATTTGAAAGGCAATGTGGAGCGCTTTACCGGATTTGCGGATCTATATGATCAATTTCGTCCGGAAGCTCCGAAACTCGTTGTGGACATTTTGACCTCCTATTTGGAAAAGAGACCTGGACTGGTGCTGGACTTGGGCTGCGGAACGGGCTTATCCACCCTCATATGGAAGGACTATGGGGATCGAATCATTGGAGTTGAGCCTAATGGCGACATGAGAAGCAAAGCTGAGAAAAAGCGCCAAGCACTCCCGGGTGCGGCTCACATTTCTTTTGTTCCCGGCTATTCGAACTCCTTGGGTGACATCGGGGACGAATCGGTCGACATTATTACCTGCTCGCAGTCGTTTCACTGGATGGAGCCGGTCGGCACCATGAAGGAGGCGGGCCGGGTGTTGAACGAAGGCGGCGCGTTTGCCGCATACGACTGTGATTGGCCGCCGACTATCCATTGGAAGCTGGAAAAGGAATATCTTCAGCTGCTGGAAAAGGCGGACTTGCTGGCTCAGCAATTAACGGACGGAGAAGACCAGGCGGTCAAGCGAAATAAGAATGAGCACCTGAAGGTGTTGAAGGACAGCGGGGTATTCCGCTATACCCGCGAAATTGTGTTTCATAACAAGGAAACCTGCGACGCTGAACGCTATACGGGCCTTGCCCTGAGTCAAGGCGGACTCCAGACGGTATTGAAACAGGGTTCGTCGGAACTCCATCCGGAGATTGAAGACTTCCGCAACCACGTGGAGGAATACTTTAACGGCGAGACCAAGGAGATATTGTTCAGTTACCGAATGCGTCTGGGGATCAAATAAGGCAGGCCATTCCTTGAAACCTGCTGCATAGATCACCCCCTAAATGGCAAGTATGGGGAATGAGGGGGTGATCAGATGGATATTACACTCGACGCAGACCAGGTGATTAACCGGATCAGGGAACTGCAAAGAAACGGCGTGTCTATCAGCAAGAAGCAAGTGAAGCAGTCCGATCCTCAATTAATGCGAAGCGCTTTGTTTTATTTTCCAAGCTGGGAACATGCCTTGAAGAATGCTGAGAATATATAACTACATTTCTATTAGCCGTTAAGAATCGGAATTATTCGGTTCGGAACGGCTTTTTTCTTTGATGGCTTGCGGATTGAAAGTATAATGCCTGTAGACGATATATTTTCAGAAAAAGGTGAAGTGAACTATATGTTGCAGTCCATCATCTTATTTATCTTGGCGGGCATCGCCGAAATCGGCGGCGGTTATCTGGTTTGGTTATGGTTGCGGGAAGGGAGATCGTTTGGCCTCGGCATCGTTGGCGCTCTAATTCTAGTGCTTTACGGCATTATTCCCACGCTGCAGAAATTCCCTTCGTTCGGCAAGGTTTATGCGGCTTATGGCGGTGTATTCATTATCCTCGCGGTATTCTGGGGATGGGCTGTGGATAAGAAGACGCCGGATATGTTCGACTGGATCGGAGCGGCGATTTGTCTGATCGGGGTGTCCGTCATGCTGTGGTGGCCGCGGCCATCCTAGGCGATTAGTGCCGGCTTTTGGAAGCAGGATGATGATCATCCGTGCGCCCCTGACTGAAAAAACGTGGTATGATAAAGTGATTCATGCCGCATTTTGTGAAAGGGTACATCGAGAATGAGCGTAAATTATAAGACAGCATTTTTTGAACGTAAGCAAAGCGAGCTCGGCGTCGCATTAAACGATATTCAGAAGCAGGCAGTTCTCCATACCGAGGGGGCTGTCCTGCTTCTTGCGTCTCCCGGGTCGGGGAAAACGACCACGATCATTATGCGGATCGGCTATCTGATCGAGGAGAAAGGCGTGCAGCCTGCCCGAATCAAGGCAGTGACGTTTAGCCGTGCTTCCGCCAATGATATGAAGGAGCGGTACCGGCGATTTTTTCCCGGGCTACCGCCTGTACAGTTTTCTACAATTCACAGCCTCGCCTACGAGGTGGTCCGGGAGCATTTCCGCAAAACGGGGATCAACTATCAAATGATCGAAGGGGGCGGAGAGCTGGAACGGGCGGAGGAAGAAGGACCCGAACATGCACCGCTGCATAAAAAGGTTATTTTGCGCCAAATCTTCAAATCCCTAACCGGGGAAAATATGACGGACGATCAAATGGAAGAGCTGACGACCTATATCAGTTATGTCAAAAATAAAATGCTTCCGCCGGAAAAATGGGGAACCGTGAAGGCCGGGGTCCCGGAGGCGGAGTCGATCCTACGCGAGTATGAAGACTTCAAACGCTCAGGCCATCCGAAGCTGCTGGTCGATTTTGACGATATGCTGACCTTGGGGAACGAGATTCTCGAGCGGGATACAGCGCTGCTGGGGAAATACCAGGGAAAGTACGATTATATGTTGACGGATGAAAGTCAGGATACGTCGCTGGTTCAGCATGAAATCATCGCAAAGCTGGTCCGGAGACATGGCAATCTTTGCGTGGTGGCGGATGATGACCAGTCCATTTACAGCTGGAGAGGAGCGGAGCCCTCCTATTTGCTGAACTTCCGGGAGGCTTTCCCGGATGCGGCGATTCTGTTTATGGAGCAAAACTACCGCTCCACTACTAGTATCGTAGACCCGGCGAATCAGTTTATCCGGCGCAATAAAAACCGGTATAACAAGAACATGTTTACGGAGCGGAGAGAAGAGGGAGAGCCGATCGGAATCCGGACCTTTGCGGATTATAAATCGCAAACCAAGCATGTGGTACAGGAAATCGCGAAGTCGGACCAGCTCTCAGAGGTCGCCGTGCTGTACCGCAATAACTCCTCTTCTATCGCTTTAATGAATGCGCTCGACAGAGCCGGGATCCCGTTTTATATGAAGGATACGGATAACCGGTTCTTTTCCCACTGGGTGGTAGAGGACATTTTGAATTTTATGAGGATGACGTATACCGATAAACGGACGGACATTCTGGAAAAGATTCATTTAAAGATGGCCGGATACATCAGCAAACAGCAGATGGCGGCTCTTAAGGAGATCCAGAACAACGAGTCCGTTTTCGACAATTTGCTGAACTATGTGAAGCTGCAGGATTACCAGCGGGGGCCGATTGTGGCCAACCGGGACACGTTCCGGGAGATGAGCGGCATGCCGCCGCTGCAAGCGATCCGGGTTATCCGGGGGCTGCTCGGCTACGAGAAGGCGCTGGACAAAATGTGCGAGTGGCTCGGATTTCGCAAGGAGTTTTTGATCGGGATCCTGAATACGCTGGAGGAAATAGCGGATACTCTGGCGACGATGGAGGAATTTGCGAACCGGCTGAAGGTGCTGGAATCGGCGCTAAAAACCTCGAAAAGAAACAAGGGAGACCATGCCGTCACGCTGTCCACGTTTCACAGCGCAAAAGGCCTGGAATTCGAGAAAGTATACATGATCGATCTGGTTGACGGCATTATACCTTCTTCCGAAGATATCAAGAAGAATTCAGCGGGGGATGAGGCGTTGATGGAGGAGGCCGTCCGTCTGTTCTATGTCGGAATGACGCGGGCGAAGCGGCGGCTGGAGCTATTGACGTATCAGGAGCGGGACGGGGAAAAAGTCGCCGAATCCCGTTTCCTCTCTCACATCCGAACTATCGTAAAGCCGGCGGAGGATAGCAGCGAAGGTGAAAAATTAGCGGCTGCCTTTGCGGCAGGGGACAGCGTCCGGCATAAGGTTTTCGGGCAGGGAGAAGTTCGCGGTCGGCATGGTGATTTGATCGACATCGCGTTTCACCAAGGGATAAAGACCTTGTCCCTCCAAACCTGCGTGGAGATGGGACTGCTGGATGTGATCTCATCGAATAGCGATTGACACCCGGACCAAGCCGATCTATACTACCAATTAAATGGAGCACATCAACATAAGGGCAATGCCTGACTTTTCATCCGGAGCGAATGAAGAGCACAACCCCGTAGAGCATCTGGGGATGTGCTCTTTTTTATTTTTTTAATTGACGAAGGAGGAAGAAACAAATGATTAAAGAAGCGATTTTTCACCGTCCAAAAAACAGTTATGCCTATGCCTACGACGCTAACACACTGCATATTCGGCTGAGAGCGAAAAAGGATGATTTGACGAGCGTGGAGCTGATCCACGGGGATCCTTACCGCTGGGCGGAAGGGCATATGCTGTCGGACAAGGTTCCGATGTCGAAGGTGACATCCGATGAATTATTCGACTATTGGTTTATCGCGATCTCGCCGGAAAATAACCGGTTTGTTTATCAGTTCGAAGTGACTGACGGCAACGAGACTTGGGTTCTGGGCGAAATGGGATTCACGGAGGATTTGGAGGACAACCGCTTTTTCCGGTTCCCGTATTTGAATGAAATCGATGTGTTTGATGCACCGGCGTGGGTAAAGGATACGGTATGGTATCAAATTTTCCCGGAACGTTTTGCGAACGGAAACCCCGGCCGTAAAACAAATACTAATGGAGTATGGGGAGACACCCCGAAACCGGACAGCTTCTTTGGCGGTGACTTTGAGGGGATCATTCAGCATCTGGACTATTTGGCGGAGCTCGGGATTTCCGGCATTTATATGACTCCGATCTTCGAGGCGCCGACCAACCATAAATACGATACGATCGATTATATGAAAATAGATCCGCAGTTCGGCGATAAGGAAACGTTCCGGAAGTTAGTCCAAGAATGTCATGCTCGGGGCATCCGCGTTATGCTGGACGCCGTGTTTAATCATTCGGGTTACGGCTTCGCCCCGTTCCAGGATGTGCTGAAGCATGGCGCGAAATCCCGGTATGCGGATTGGTTCCATATGCTCAGCTTCGGGGAGGAAGAAGGGGATCATCCGACATATGAGTCTTTTGCCTTTACGGATAACATGCCCAAGTTGAAAACGAGCAATCCCGAAGTGAAAGAGTATCTTCTGGGCGTTGCGAAGTATTGGATCGAGGAGTTCGATATCGACGGCTGGCGGTTGGATGTAGCGAACGAAGTGGACCATAAATTCTGGCGCGAATTCAGAAACACCGTAAGAGCCGTGAAGGACGATGTCTATATGGTGGCGGAAATCTGGAACGACGCGATGCCATGGCTGCAAGGGGACCAATTTGATTCGGTCATGAACTATCCGTTCACTGAGGCGGTCATCGACTTTATCGCCAAGGGCAAAATCGGCGCTTCCCGCTTCGGAAATTTGCTGACGAGTCATCTTCAGCTGTATCCCGAAAATGTCAACGAAGTGTTGTTCAATTTGCTGGGCAGCCATGATACGGCGCGCGTTTTGACCCAGTGCGGGGATGATACCGCCAAGCTGAAGCTGGCGTTCCTGCTGCTCTTTACGTATCCGGGCAGCCCGTGCATTTATTACGGCGATGAACTCGGCCTCAAGGGAGACGGCGATGATTTCGCTTACTACCGTGCGTGCATGGAATGGGATCCGGCGAAGCAGGATCAGGATTTGCTGAGCTTCGTCAAACAGCTGATTGCCATCCGCAAGAGCCATTCGGCCATCACCGCAAACTGTCATCTTCAGGTGCTTAAAGCGGATGACGCCTCCGGCCTGTTCGTCTTCTCGAGAAGCCAAGGCGACGAGGAAATCGTGGTCGCTCTGAATAACGGGGAAGAGCCGTCTGCGTTTAGTTTGCCTTCGAAATGGCACGGGCAAAATGCGGTCGATCTGTGGAGCGGCGAGAAGGTTGCCGTTGGTGCGGAAACCGCGTCTTATGCGCTGGAGCCGATGCAGTTCCGGATTTTTGCTATCAACAAATAAACAGTTTATTCACATTATTCACACACCGCGCTGTGTACAATGTTGAATAACTGGATAACTTTGAATAATATCTGGATAACTTTGTGGATAACCAGGAGTAATTCGAAGATATCCCAAAGATCACCTTGGATTTGGCGGCAAAATCCGTTCCCGAAGCTGGATTAATTGCGATTGAGCCGACGGATATGTGCATAACTAACTTAGATGTTTGAGTTGAGAGGGAGTTTCATTGGATTTTTCCAACAAGGTTGAGGATAAACAGAGGAATTGGGGCAGATCCATTGGAAAAATCCAATCAGAAAGTGTGAAACTCCCCTTTTGTATCTAAACCGTCGAGATTTCATTGGATTTTTCCAATGAAAACAATATTTAAACCGAAAAAGGCGGCAGCCCATTGGATAATTCCAATGAACTGCCGCCTTTTTTGCTTTTATAGGATGCGCTCAAGATTCTTGCTGCAGCTCCCTTAACCATTTCTTCACCGGTTCCGGTCCGCGGATCATCCCGAACACTTTTACCTTCTCAAACGTCTCTTTGGCCAATTCCAGAGTGACATCGCTAGAAATAACAAGTGCGCCCACCAGCTTTACATTCAGCCGTTTCCCCAGGCTTTTCAGGTCCTCCAATTCGCTGCGGTTAAATTCCGCTACACCGAACACAAAGTATTTTTCCTGCTTGTACTGATTGATCTCATGGCTGTGAGAATCAATCTGGTTTCGGATCGCGATACGGATAAAATCCGTCCGATTCGAATAAAAGCCCTGGTCAACGAGCAAATCGATTTGTCCCAAATCGACCGGCCCTACATTGATCGTAATTTTCTCCAAATCTGCCATTACATATATCCTCCTATCATTAAGACTTTCATTAGCTCCATCGAAACAACAATTCTCTTTAATATGCATGAATTCTTTTCACTCTGTCAACACCATTCCCCATCAAGAGGAGTTGCGTGTCCTGGGGGATTATGGTAGTATGGATTCCAATCGGATGGCGCTTGGATGGTTTAGGGATGTTTTATAGATGTTTGCTGGATGTTATTCAAGCCATTCCGATCCATATACCTTACCTAAACTTTTATGAAAGGAAGAATGCAATTGGAATCAAAAAGCACATTTCGGCGTTTGTTGGGGTACACGAGGCCGTATAAATCCGTCTACCTGATTCTGTTAATCACGATGATCGCCGGCGTAACGCTTGATTTAAGCATCGCTTGGTATTTAAACCGGATTACCAATGCTGCTGTGGAAGCAGATTCCTCAGCTTGGCCGTCTCTAATCGGGACGGGAGTTTTAATTCTTGTGCTGACAGTAATTAACGGTTATGCAGATACCTATTACAAGACACGAGTCTCCTCCTCCATCAGGAATGATATTCGGCTTGGAACGCTGAAGAAGCTGCTTTGTCTCCCTGGAGAATTTTATCAAAGTCATCATTCCGGGGAATTGCTTACCCGCCTAACCAGTGATAATCAGGCAATTGGCCAGGCTTGCAGCGATACCTTAATCTCACTCATCCGCAATCCCCTGATGGCACTCCTCTCTTTTATTTATCTTTTGACGATTAACTGGAAGTTGGCGCTTATTTGTATCTTTATCGGGCCAGTGACACTGATCATTGGCGGGCTCTTCGGCAATATGCTTCGTAAAAATTCCAATGAGCTGCAGCACCGGATTGCCGGCATGACCTCGCAGATCCAGGAAACTCTCGGTTCCAGTATGGTCTTCAAATCATTTGGCTTGGAAAAAAAGCTGTTTCAACGCCTTCAAATGAAGAGTAACGAAGTAAGCGAAACTGAAATTCGCGGCGGGCGAATTCAAGCTACGGTTAATGGGGCAGCCACAGCAATCGGAATATTGGCCTTTATTATCACTTTTATTGTCGGAGGATATTTTGTGTCCCAAGGTATGATGGCGATTGGCGGGCTGATTGCGTTCATTCAGTTGATGAATCATCTCACCTGGCCATTCACGGGGATAGCCGCGCTCTGGGGAGAGCTTCAGCAAGCCATTGGCGCGGCTGACCGGATTTTTAAAGTGCTCGATGAAAAGGAGGAGTATCCTGCTATTCCTGAACAGACCGGCACACAATCGGATTTTCAAAGTCTCGAGCTTCGGGAAATATCTTTCGGGTATGACCCGGATCAGCCCATTTTGAAGGAGATATCGATAGATGTAGAGGCAGGAAAGACAACGGCCATTGTAGGTCCGAGCGGGAGCGGAAAATCGACGCTGTTCAACCTGTTGCTTGGATTGTCGCAACCGCAGGAGGGCAAAATAATGATCAATGGAGAGGAGATTCAGGCAATAAACTTGAACCGGTTACGGAGTTTCTTTTCATTAATACCGCAGGAGAATTTTTTGTACTCCGGAACGATCCGTGACAATATCGCAGACGGTAAAGCGGATGCGACAGAGGAAGAATTGATTCGGGCGGCAACGGATGCAAACGCGATAGATTTTATCAGGCAGATGCCGGATGGATTCGATACGGAAGTCGGAGAAGGGGGCTCCCGGTTATCTGTCGGACAGAGACAACGCATTTCCATTGCCCGGGCGCTGCTGCGCGATGCTCCGATTTTACTGATGGATGAAGCGACCGCCTCTCTGGATAACGAGTCTGAACGGTTAGTACAGGAGGCCATGGAACGTCTGAAGTCGAAACGAACCGTTATCGCCATTGCTCATCGCTTATTTACGATCCGCAATGCGGATCAAATCCTTGTGATGGACAACGGAACAGTGACGGATCGTGGTACTCATGAAGAACTGATCATGTCAGAAGGTCGATACCGCCAATTGTACTCCGGCGTTGAATAACACCTTACCGTTTAATCCTTGTCACTTCCCTGCTCCCGCACGTTTTTGTAATATTGGCTGGGAGAGAGGCCTTCGTATTTCTTGAATAGCTTGCTGAAATAATAAGGGTCTTCCAGTCCGGTCAAATAACCAATTTGGCTAAAGCTGAGATGGGTGGCCTCGATCAGTTCTTTCGCATGGTCGATCCGTACGCGGTTGACATAACGCATGATGCTTTGGCCGGTTAGCTTGGTGAAAATGCGGTTGATATAGTCGTAATTGCAGTCGAATTCCTGCTCAATGTCTGTGCTGGTGATTTTGCCGGCATAGTGTTCGTGAATATAGTCAAGCAAGGCATGAACTTTAATAGAAGATTTGGAACTTCTCCCTTCATAGCCTTGGAGGACATCGATAAAATGCTCCCGTGACACCTCGATCAGCCATTCGGTAAACTTCAGGGCGGTTAATCCGCGATTGAAGTATTTCCGTCTGTAGAGTTGAAGCATCTCATTCATGGCGGTAAAGGAGAGAGGACGGTCTTTTTTTGACAAAGTATAATGTTTGGGAAAATAGCAGATCGGATGATCCTGCCTGGCCTGCTGTGTCCCTTCCTCGAGTATGAGGTGCCTAGCTAGGGTAAGCATGTCCTTCACCTCTACCGATTTCAAATCGGGGTGTTCGAAGTGAATGTAATAGTAATCGCAAACATGCCTCTTCGTTCCTTCATGTTCCACATTCGGCTCCAGAACGAGGAAATCCCCTTTTTTGAGGATATAGTCGATACCGTTTTCCCGGAGATGGAGTTCGCCGCTTTTGATGAAGTAGAGAATGCATTCATGCGTCGTTCTTTTGAAATGAATCCATGGCTGTTTATAGGAAACGAATCCCATCAGCTTGATTTTCGGCATCAGTTCCACGTTAATAGCAAGCATCATTATCCCTCCGGGCGAATCTCGAAAAAGTCGTTTTTGTACAAAAAGAGTATCTTTTCGCCATTCCCGTCCATTCTACCACAATCTATACTGGGGTTGTATGCAACCGATTTAGTAAAACAGCTCTCGTATAATGGTTCCGAACTCGACGTGGTGAGGAGCGGCACAGGATTTGTCAAACAAACAGGAGGTTTCTTATCATGTCTAATATTAACGTTACCGTGTGGAATGAATTCCGGCACGAAAGACATAATGAACAGGTCAAGGCCATTTATCCGGAAGGCATCCATATGGCGATTGCGAATCATCTGAGCACCCAGGAAGGGTTGGATGTTCATACGGCCGTACTGGATGAGCCGGAACACGGGTTGACCGATGAAGTACTGGCTCGGACGGACGTATTGCTCTGGTGGGGGCATTTGGCTCATGAGGATGTCAGCGATGAGGTCGTTGAGAAGGTACGGCAAAGAGTACTGGACGGCATGGGACTCATCGTCCTTCACTCGGGGCACGCATCGAAAATTTTCCGCGCCCTTATGGGCACGAATACCGGAGCGTTGAAATGGCGCGATGACGGCGAGAAGGAAAGAATCTGGGTCATCGAGCCCGGTCATCCGATCGCAAAGGGCCTTGGAGAATATATCGAAATTCCGAAGGAAGAGATGTACGGGGAACGGTTTGAAATTCCGGCTCCGGATGAACTGGTGTTCATCTCCTGGTTCGAGGGAGGCGAAGTCTTCCGCAGCGGTTGCTGCTACAAAAGAGGACTGGGCAACATTTTCTACTTCAGACCGGGCCATGAAACATTTCCGGTGTACCATCAGCCTGAGGTGCTTCAGGTAATCACTAACGGGGTACGTTGGGCCGCGAAATGCGAGATCGCCAAAGTCTCTTATGGACGTGTGGCTCCTTTGGAGCCCGTGCGTTAAGCAGGGAATTCCGGAGAGTGTTAAGCGTTGAAACCGACACTCTCCTTATTGTTAAACTAAAGCCGCACTTGCATGCGGCTTTAGTTTTTGATAAGATACAGAACGAATGTTCAGTATAAATAAGAGCTGCCAATTTTATTTGAATGGGGTGGAAGCGGAGTGAATAAAAAACAGCTGCAAAGCGAACAAACTAAAAAGCGGGTTGTTGAAGCAGCAAGGATCCTGTTTGCCCAAAAGGGATATAAGGCCACTTCCATCGAAGACATTGTAGCAGCAACGGGAAGCAGCAAGGGGAATCTTTATTATCATTTCAAAAGCAAAGAAGGCCTTTTTCTCTACTTGATCGACGAATGGGACCGGGAGTGGGAAGAAAAATGGCAGGAGAAAGAGCCGCTATACAAAACGACGACGGAAAAATTGTACGGGTTTGCCGAACTGCTCGTGCATGATGACCTGAATCACCCGCTTACCAAAGCCGCGGATGAGTTTTTCAACAGCGATAAGACCACCGAGGTGGAAGAGCGTGTCGGCGAATTGGTCGACAGACATCTCCAGTGGAATCAACGTTTGATTCAGCAAGGCATCGATAACGGCGAATTTAGAAAGGGAAGCGCTAAAGAACACGCCGTTATTCTGGAGAGCCTATTGATAGGTCTTAGCCAGATGTCCAGGAAGAAATCTCCTGAAGAGATACTTGAGCTGTATAAGCAGGCTATGAAGGTATTATTGTATGGAATAGCGGATCGCTGAAATTGCAGGCGGGTTATGGCTAGCCGGCTTAAATGAAAATACCATTGCATGTACTATTGCTTCATAATACAAAACGAACGTTCAGTATAAAGGTTATATATTTTGATCAACCTCCCATTTATCGTCAGGCTGATCCTTATGCACAATACAGGAGGAAAAATGAAATGTCGCTTTTAATAAGAAACAGAGGAGCTATGCTCCTGCTCATGTTAAATATCTTTCTCGTTTTCACAGGGATCGGTCTCGTAGTTCCGATTATGCCTACTTATATGACCGAGCTCCATATCAGCGGAAGTATGGTGGGGCTGCTCGTTGCGGCGTTCTCCCTTACCCAGTTATTGTTTTCCCCCTTTGCCGGCAGGTTATCCGACACATTGGGCCGGAAAAAAATCATTGTTGCCGGGATGGTCGTTTTCGCCCTTTCCGAGTGGTTGTTCGGAGCCGTCAGTTCACCGGTGCTGCTGTTTGCAGCGAGAATGTTAGGTGGGGTTGGTGCGGCACTGATCATGCCGGCCGTCATGGCTTATGCCGCGGACGTGACCTCGAATGAGGAGAGAGCCAGGGGCATGGGATATATCAATGCCGCGATCACGACCGGCTTCATTATCGGCCCGGGGATCGGGGGTTATATTGCGGAATTCGGCATTCGCGTTCCGTTCTATGCTGCAGCGGTGGCTGGAGCGATAGCGGCAATAATCACGTTATTCATCCTGCCTGAATCCGTTTCGGCGGAACAGCGGGCGGAATCCCGTTCGAATCCTGCAGAGAAGCAGAGCCTCCTTACGCAATTGTTGAATTCCGGCCGGGAACGCTACTTTTTCAATTTAATCATCGTGTTTGTGCTGGCATTCGGATTAGCCAATTACGAGACGGTGTTCGGACTGTTTGTGGATCATAAATTCGGCTTCACGCCAAAAGATATCGCCTTTATCATTACGTTCGGCTCGATTTCAGGCGCTGTGGTACAGGTTACGATATTCGGCTGGATTCTGAACCGCTTCGGAGAGAAACGCGTGATCTCGGTCTGCCTGTTTTTGTCCGGATTGTTCGTGGTCCTTACGCTGTTTGTGTCCAGTTACTGGCTCATCGTCGCAGTGACCTTCATTTTATTTTTGTCGATCGATATTTTGCGTCCGGCCGTGGGTACACAGTTGTCCAAAATGGCCGGCGAACAGCAAGGATATGTCGCCGGACTGAACTCGGCCTATACCAGCCTTGGCAATATCGCCGGACCGATCGTCGCGGGCTTCCTGTTTGATATTGACATCAACTTCCCATACGTGGCGGCTGCCATTGTCCTGCTCCTTTGTTTTGCACTTTCCCTTAGAGCCGGCAAGGCTCGCGGTTTGTCATCCGGAAACTGATATTAAGTTCAAGCTGCCTATGAATAAGATTTATTGAAAATAGAGACGTCTGCGGGCGTCTTTTTCTTTTGTAACCAAACAGAACCTCAAAATTCATATAATTATTAGCTGTGTTATGTATTAAAATGGACATCAACGGAACATGTTTTTTATCTGGAAAGGAAGAATCCTCATGGCAAAACTCATCTTTGATCCGGCGGGATATACAGTGACCGAAGGGACGGAGTCCGTGGAACTGCTGGCCAAGGAATTCGCCTTGCTGCAGTTTTTATATGAGCACCGGGGCAAAGCGTTTTCGCGCGAGCAATTGCTGGACCGGGTGTGGGTGCTGGAATACCCGGTAGAGCGGACGATCGACGACCATATTTACCGCCTCCGCAAAAAGCTCCATCGCTGGGGGCATGTCCGGATCAATACGATCCGGGGGTACGGATATAGCCTGAGTATAGCCGAACCTAAAGGCATGGATAATCCGTCCATGCGTGATGAGGAGATTCAGTCCGCCGTAACCGGTCTGTTTGAGAAATATCATTTGCTTGGACAGGGAAAATCGATCATGGCATTGGCTGCCCAGCACGAGGTTCTGGGATTTGAGATCGATGCTTTTTACCGGAGATATATCCGGTTTTTGCAAGCTGACATCAAATGGTTTGTGGAGACGAACGAGCTTCAGCCGGGGGAACGGTTATACGGACTGCTCCTTATTCTAGCAGGGATAACGCCCGATTCCACCAGGGTACTCGGCTACTGCGAGAGGGCATTGAAACAAGGATTGATGCCCCCGACACAGCATAGGGAAATGGAAATCCTGAATATTCTCGAGGTGTACGCCGACGCCGGACTGCCCGAGATGGCGGTCGAACGCTTTGAGCAAACCCGCCGCGTGGTGGAGCAAGACGGATTGACGGGCTTCGTTATGCCGGTTGCTTTGATGGAAATGTACGTTCATCTGGTTGCCGGGAACTGGAATGAAGCCGATCAGACGGCGGCCAGGCTGGAACGGCTGCTCGAGAAAGAGCCTTATATCAGGGAGATTGGCAGATTCGGCGTATTTAAAGGACTGAGGCTTCTCTCGGAAGGGCGGGAACGGGAAGCGGAGCAGTGTCTGGATGAGGGGCTGGAAGTGCTGAGCATGTCATTGCACATGCCGCTCTATCTGGCCGCGATTAACCAGATCAATCTGTTTTTGAGGCGCCGTTACCCGGAGAGTCCATTAGTGCATAAGTTTGCCTCCTTGTTTGAAGCGACGGAGAAAGAATACCACCTTTTAGAGCTTCGTCCCGCAATGGAACAGTGTATTATGGATACTCTTTCAGTTGAAACAGGCAAAAAGGAGTAAGTCCGTTCGGGATTCATATTCTCATCTGATAATCCTCTGACATTCATCGGTTAATCTGCTAAGAAAGAAAACGAAACCGATGTGTGAAGGATGGAGGAAATGAAATGGCATCAGCAATGCGCTCCGGACTGTGGTCGATCCGCAGCTACCGGAGCATGTTTTCCGCTTACGCGCTTGCCTCGTTCGGCGACTGGTTCGACGCGCTCGCGATTCAGGTCTTGGTCGTGTACCGCTGGGGAATCGACCCGTTTATGATTGCGCTCATTCCGGTCTGTATGGCGCTGCCGTCCGTCTTGTTCAGCTCCTTTGCAGGCACGCTGGCGGACCGGGTGCAGCAGGCCAAACTGATGATGTTCTGCGATCTGTTGACCGTGCTCTTGACAGTAGGCGTACTGTTCGCTCCGAACTTTGCATGGTTGCTGCCGCTGCTGGCGCTTCGGGCCATGGCCGGCGTGTTTCATGTGCCGGCTCAACAAGCGCTGACCCGCCGGGTCGTTCCGGCAGATCTGCTGCTGCAGGCTACATCTTATAACGGCCTTGTTGGCCAAGGATCAAAGGTAGCCGGGCCTCTGCTTGGCGCGGTAACGCTCGCGGTCCTGTCCCCGCAGGCCTGTATTCTGATTAACATGGGAGCGAGACTGTTGTCCGCCTTGTTGCTGCTTGGATTATGGAGGCTGCCTCATAGTACGGCCGGTCAGGATAGAAACCCGGACAAGGAAAGGATCCGCAAACCAAGCTTCTGGAGCGAATGGAAAGAAGGCTGGACATTTCTTTGGCACCGTAAAGTGGTGTTGAATACGATAATCTTCGGCTTTATCGGTTTAGCGGCGATCTTGATGGTCGATTATCAGTTTCCGACTCTGTTCAAGTCGATCTCGCCCCGCAATGAAGCATTGACTGGCCAGGTCGTTGCCGCAATTGGAGCGGGGGCCGTAGGCGCGCTTATTATTTTGAACAGGCTGGGCAAGATCAACTATGGCTGGGGACTTGGGGGAGGCTGCGGATTGATCGGCCTCGGTGTGGCGCTGCTGGGCTTATGCCCTCCGGGAACCCATCTCGCGACGATGTTGGGCTTCGGTTTGTTGCTCGGAGTCGGCAACGGAGCGTATATTTTGACCCAGAATTATATTTTGCAAAAAGAAACCTCACCGGATGTCGTCGGGCGCGTGTTCGGTATTCAGAATACGATGAACAGCTTGGTGATGCTGACAGCACCGCTGGCCGGAGGCTTGTTGATCCGGGCGGTTTCCGTCGGCGCAGCCTTCTTGTCCATCGGCGTCGTGATGGTGGGGCTTGGACTGCTGGGAGTTTTGTTCCGCCGTCAGCTCTGGCCCCAAATGGAAGTCGTCGCAACCGGCACTTCCGGAACCGAAGCGGGCACGCTAACCCAGAACTAACGCGGGAACTCAGGGGATTTTACGCCTTGGATATCGAATTGATCATAAGGGCTGTTGGGAAGAAATTCTCGACAGCCTGTTTGCTTTTCTATCAGTTTAGTGCTAAACTGACAACAATCACAGCAAATGAGGTGAGAGCAAATGGAAAAAGAAGAACGAAGATACAAAGCCATGTCCAGGCGGGAAGAGAAATTGGGCTTGCTCGTATGGTTCCGCCTTTCGCGGATTTATAACCGCAGTCTTCGCGCCTCAAACCAGCATCTTAAGCAATGGAAGCTTTCGGTGGCCCAATTCGATGCGCTGGTCCAGATTGGCAGCCATCAACGGCTAACCCAGCAGGAGCTTGCCGACAAATTATTGGTATCGAAAGGAAATATAACTCAGCTGTTGACGAAGATGGAAGAGCTGGGATGGATCGCACGTGAGCAGGAATGGAAGAAAAAATGGCTGTCGCTAACCGAGCTTGGATGGGAACTCTATCATGAAGCGGTTCCTTTGCAGGAACAGTATCAGGCTTCGCAGTTCGCCGGATTAAACCAAGAGGAGAAGCTTCAGCTACTGGGGCTGCTTCGGAAAATTCAAAGAAACCAATAAATTAAAGGAGTGATTTCACTATGAAGATGGAATTCAAAGGCATTCACCATGTATCGGCCATAACCAAGACGGCATCGGAAAATTTTCAATTCTACACGAAAGTGCTGGGCCTCCGACTCATTAAAAAGACGGTCAACCAGGATGATATCTCCGTCTATCATTTGTTTTACGGGGATGAAGTCGGCAATCCGGGAACTGAATTGACCTTCTTCGAAATTCCGAATGCAGGGCGGAATGTCGACGGGAATAACAGCATCTCGGCGCTTTCGCTGCGCGTGCCAAATGATCAGGCTCTGGATTACTGGATCCGGCGTCTGGATGAATTCGGAGTCGAGCATGAGGAAGTGAAGCAGCGGGCGGGTCGTGCGACGCTGGCGTTCAAGGATTTTGAAGGGCAGCGTCTGGTTCTCGTATCGGATGAAAATAATACCGGTGTACCCGGCGGCAAGCCTTGGGACCGGAGCCCGGTTCCGGCGGAGTTCGCCATCCTGGGCTTAGGGCCGGTCCAATTGACGGTCGCCCAGCCTGACCTGACGATCTCGGTACTGACGGAGCTGATGGGCTTCCGCCGGAAAGGGCAGTATCCTTCATTCGTGGAAGGCCAGCCCGACATTATCGTGTTTGAGACGGGCGAAGGAGGTACCGGTGCTGAAGTGCATCTGGAGGAAAGAACCGACCTTGCGCCTGAACGATTGGGACGGGGCGGGGTGCACCATGTCGCATTCCGTGTGGAGGACGAGGAGGAGCTGCGGGCCTGGATCACCCAAATTCGCGGGGCCCGTTTCCCGAATTCGGGATTCGTGGACCGCTTCTATTTCCGGTCGCTTTATTTCCGTGAGCCAAACGGAATCCTGTTCGAGGTTGCGACCGACGGACCTGGCTTTGCCACGGATGAAGATCTCGCTCATCTCGGCGAGTCACTGGCGCTCCCGCCTTTCCTGGAGCCGAAGCGCGCACAAATTGAAGCCCACTTGAAGCCGCTGGATACTGTGCAATAAAAGGAAATTCGTATGGAGAAAGCTTATCTGGAACAAACGCTTGAATCCATAAGATTTTTGTTAATTCCAAGCAGGAATTCATGAAAGTTACAGGGAATAATTAGAAATTAAAGCTAAATCTGCGATTTAAAGGAGTAAGTAAAGTGCGGATTATTTATATTCTAATGTTCCTGTCGTTGTGGTCCTTGGGGTTGTTTATCTTACTACACCGAACCCGGTCCAATCTTTGGATCGGGTTAACGATTCTGCTGGGGGGGTCGGCCAGTTACGCGTTCAGCATGCATTTGTCCATTATGCCGGTATTTGCGGATGCCGCATGGATGCCTCAGTTTCTTAGCCGACTTCTGTACTTATCAACGGTGGTTGGAATGAACATCTACTTCTTTGTTTTGCCTTACGTGTTTAGTATGGGCGGGTTATGGCTTAACGACAAGATGTCTTCCCGCTGGAAATGGGGTTTGACGGGGCTGCTTTTTATGGGAATGGTTCTGTTGTTGGGAGCCCACTTGCGTGCTGGTCCCTGGAACGTCTTTAATATCGGCCAGTTCCGATGGTGGGACGGTTTGTTTGTTGGAATTGGATGTTTCTTTTATTTGCTGGCTTATTTCCGTGAAAAAAACGAATTAAGAAGGCGAAGTCAACGAAGAACGCTGTTGTTTCCCCTGGTGATGATCTGGGCGTTTATGTCAGATTACGTAGGTTTCGATCATCTGAAACTGGGGTGGTGGTCATTCGACCTGAGGAGCAACGGGATGTGGCAGGCAAATTTTATCGTGATTCTCAGCACGGTCGCTGTCGTTTTATTCTTCACGATCCGTTACGGATTTCTCGGCATCAAGCTGCGGATCGAGCGGGAAAGAATTGATTATTCCATCCGCACCCTTACGATGGGCGTGTCCATTCTGAATCATTCCATCAAGAACGAAATTCAAAAAATAGACTATCTGGCGGAGAAAAGCAGGAATTTGCTCTCGACGGGGCAATCGGAAAAGGCTGTTCAAACGATCGGTCAAGTTCATGGGCTGACAGCTCATCTGCTTCATATGGTAAACCGGATCAAGGAAAAAGCGGAGGATGTGGTGCTGGATGAGAACGAGCATGAGGTCCGAAAGCTGCTGGATGACGTTATAGCTTCCAGCGGAACGCTTACGGAGAATGGTACGGTTACCCTGTCCGTTGCCTATGGAGTCGAGGGGTTATTGACCTGTGATGCGGTACATATCAGGGAGACTCTTTCGAACCTGATCCGCAATGCTATCGATGCTATGCCGCCCGGCGGCGGAGCGGTGGAGCTGTATACCTCGGCTACCCGGAAGGAATTCAGGATCGAGGTCAGAGATAATGGAGTCGGCATCCCCCCGGAACATCTGGCAAAAATCTTCGAACCGTTCTTTACCACCAAGAAAAACGCGCTCAATTACGGGCTCGGACTTCCCTATTGCAGCAGCGTGATGTCCAAACACGGAGGCAGGCTTTCTGTGGCAGAGTCTGAACCCGGCAAAGGAACCACGATTATGCTTCATTTTCCAAAATACAAATTTAAACCGGAGTCTCCTGCGCCTAGCCTTAAATTACCGCGGGAACACCGAAGATTGGACCCTCTAAGTCCTTCTTAATCTATCTTAATCCATCTTAAAATGGGTGAGCTTGTTTTTGATGCTGCGCAGCTGAGTTTTGATCGTATTGGTCGATTTGTGCAGGCGTTCGGAAATTTCCCGTTTGCTCATCCCGCTCCGGCGCAGTTCAAACACTTCCCGTTCAGTAGGCGACAGCTCCATCAGTTGAACTTCGCTTCTCATCGCTCTGGCGGCATCCGGATGAATGGAAGCCCGGCCGCTATTGGCCTCGCGGATTGCATTCAGAATATCCCGGTAGCTTGATTTGTTTATGTAATTCATGGCGCCAAGCCGGAAGGACTTCATAATGACTTCGGCTTCGGTGATGGAAGTCAGCATGATAATCTTTACGGAACGGTTTCGTTCCTGATGCAAAATTTGCTCGGCGGCATCCAGTCCGTCCAAATTGTTGCCGGTTAGATTAATGTCCATCAGAATTACGTCCAGATCCTGCTTCGAAGCCAGCTCAATGGCTTCCTCTTTGGTTGCGGCAACCCCGGCCACTTGGATGTCAGGCTCGTCTGCTAAATCCCCACTGATATGATCCCGCCAAAAGGAATCGTCCTCCACCAGCATGACCCGAATTCGCTCCATGAAAATAAATCCCTCCGCATCTTACAAAGGTTTACAATTAAACCCAGTATATCAGCGAAAATTACAAAAAGGTAGGATGAACCTTCTTCACCCCCAGGTGAAGAAAGTTCATCCTATTCGTCGTTTCACGCCCGGCCTATAATCCGAAATGCGGCCAGCAAGTTGAACGGCTGAACAATGAGGCGGAAGGCGGGGGATTAATTTCAAAGCGTAGCACGAAAGTTGTTGTATTAGAAACAACGGCCGAAAGGAGCGGGATGATATGTTTTTGGCCGAAGAAGTAGGCAAGTTTGTAGAGCTGATCGCCGCTAAATACCCCGAAGCTGCCGTTCACCGATTCCAAGAGCCGGCTCATCCAGCGGCGGGAGAATTTGCGGTCAGTGTGAAACAGGAGACCCGACGGAGCGAAACACGAAGCCATACGCTGGTCGAACGGCAGTATGCGATGGTCTGCTATGCCGAGGATGCGGAAACGGCGATCCTTACCATGGAATTGCTAAGCCGCTGCATTATGAACGAAGGCGTGGATGGCAAAGGGGTATCCTCGGGACCTATACGGGCGGAGTCGGTCAGCATCGACGCCCCGGAAAAACTGGACGGCGGTCTTCAGAGATGCATTGGTACGGTTTTAGTTCGTGCCAGGGAGTCCGTTACTTTCGAGAATTATGAAAAAATAGGCAAGGTAGAAACGCGCATGACAACTATTTGAAAGGTGGCATGAAATCATGGGTGGAACATGGGATTCAATTAGTTTACCGGTGCGTCCGGGTCTGTATATTAATTTTGTGGAGGCGGCTGCCGCGCAAATCAAAGGCGGCGCACGCGGAACGGTAGGTTTACCGCTGTTTCAATATGCGGGAGCCGAAGCGGGCAAATTCTACACGATTGAAAAAGAATCCGAAGCGATTGAATTGTTCGGCGCAGCAGCGATAGAGCCGATTCGCCTCGTCTTGCAAGGCGGTGCTAAAGAGGTGCTCGTGTATACGGTTCCTAAAGGAGAAGACGGTAAATGGAACGCCGCGGCGTATACCGCGATTCGGGATGCATTCAGTTCCCGGCAATTCAATGTGTTCGTATTTCCGGATGAGATTTCCGAAGAAGAGCAGAAAGCGACTCAGTTATGGTGCAAAGACAACCGGGAAGACGAAGGCAAACATTTCATGGCGGTATTTGGCGGCTCCGCCGAAGATGACGCCGATCCTGCAGCTGGCAATGAACGTACCGTTGATTTGGCGGATGATTATGTAGTTAATCTCATTTCCGGTGTCAATATTGGCGGTAACGTATACAGCTCGGGCAGGTATGCTCCGTATATTGCCGGTTTGATTGCCGGAACCGGAATCAACAAATCGATTACGTACACGCCTGTACGTGCAAACGATGTGATTAAGCGATTAAAGAATAGCGAAATCAATACAGCGCTGCAAAAAGGCTCGTTGGTGCTTGTGCACGACGGGGAGAAAGTAAAAGTGGAGCAGGGTCTCGTAACAAGCAAAAGAAAGATCCGCGCCATCCGGGCGCGTCAAGCGATCTCGACCGACATTCCCAAAGCGGCTGCCGAGTCTTACATAGGCAAGCTGGATAATAACGCCGACGGGCAGGCCGCACTCATTTCCGCCGTGAAGGCCTATCTGGAACGCCTCGAGCTGAACAATGTGCTGACCGATATCGTCGTCACGCTCGATCCCGACCGGAAGTCCGAAGGAGATACGGTATTCCTGCAGATCAGCTTTACGGAAATCGACAGTATGGAACGGATATTCCTGACGATCAAAGTTTAGTTTACAGTTTCTCATTTTTATTTAATTAGGAGGGGTTCATGTGCTGGATTCAACCCGTGTAATTAATGGGACTTACGGATACGTGTATTACGATGGAAAATGGCTGACCAATATCAAGTCGGCGGAAGCTAACGTGGAAATCACCAAGGAGGAGATTAAACGTTCCGGCACGCGCTGGACGGCGCATAAAGTGACCGGGCTCAGCGGATCCGGTACGATCACCGGCTACAAGGTAACTTCCGAATTCGTCGAGCTCATCGGCCAAATTGCCGACGACAGCAAGGGGACGTTTACCACGGAATTGATTTTGAAGCTGGAGGATCCGGAATCCTACGGTGCCTACCGGGTGCGTCTGAAGGGCGTTACTTTCGACAAAGTGCCGCTGATGCACTTCGAAGTCGGCTCCATTGTAGAGGAAGAGCTTCCGTTTAATTTCACCGGTTATGAGCTAATGGATAAGCTCGTGGCTGAATAAATCAACTAAGTCCGGAATTGGCGGGAACCCGGCTTGTCACCTGACATACTCGTCCGGGTTCCTGGCCTTTTCCTATCAAGCGGAAACGCAAATGACCAAAAAAGGAGATGGATCACGAATGGCAATTACGGAGAACAGACAAAGCAGCGTACTTCAGGCACTTTTAAGCGCGGACAGCAAACCGACGAAGGATATTCCAATGAAACGGCTGGGGGTTGATTTCCAAATCCAGGCCCTGGACGGAAAGACGATCAACAAAATTCAGGAGCAATGCACGCACTATGTGGGAAAAGGACAAAAACGGGAGAAGGTCATGGACGAAGAGCAGTTCGGAGCGCTCGTCATTCAAAAAGCCTGCCTGATTCCGGATTGGTCGGCCAAGGAATTGATCGAGAAATATGGAACACCGACGGAAGCGATCCTGGGCTTGCTGCTCGCGGGCGAAATCGCGAAGCTGTCGACGGAAATCTTGGAAATCAGCGGCTTCGACAGCGATGAAGACGAAATAAAAAACTGATCAAAGCGGGCGGTGAGGCCTTTCTGCTACATCTTATTTTTCAGAGGCATCATATTTCTCCGGACGAGATGTACAACAAAGACGAGAATGTGAAGCGATTCATGTATGCTTCGATGATGCTTCAGCTGGAAGAAGAAGAAAAGATGCGCAAGGAGCAGGAAAGGGCTGCCCGCAGAACGAGGCCGTAAAGTCAGGCCCAGGGGGTGAATGGCTTTGAGTACGAGTTCCAGCCTCTCGGAGTTGGAGAAGTTGTCCAACCGCATCAAACAGGCGAAAGCGGATCTCTCAAAGTTGACAAGAGGAACGGTTCAGACCATAGGTATTGAACTGGCATTCAAGTTCACAAGCAAGAAAACGATTAAGAAATATTTCAACGATCAGGCTGCGGCAGTCCGGAAGGAGTCGCAAAGGGCGGCTCAGTTGGCGGCGGAACAAGCGAAAGCCGCCGAAGAGGCGGCCGAGAAGGCTACGATTGCTTATCTAACCCAGAACAAGGGGAAGAAAGCCAAACAGAGTCTGAGGAAAATGCTCGCGGCCAAGGAGGCCAGGGAGAAAGCTGCCGAGGCAGCGAGGGCCTCAAAGGCTGCAGCGATTCAAGCGGAAGCGGCCAGGAAGAAAGCCGATCCGAACAGCATCCGCAGACGGATCAGCGAGAAGTTTGAGGAGCCGAAGGGCAAGATTGCGGCCTTTTACAAAAGGCTTCGGCATCCGCTTGGGAACTTTGGCAACAATCCGTTGCAATCGTGGTGGTTGAAGCCGAACTTGCCGGCCAAGGCGGGAAGCGCCAAGGAAAAAACGGCTGGTGCCGCAAACGCCGCGGCAAGTCCGCGGGACAAAATCGCCAGCGCGTTCAGCACGGCCGGAAGCTGGTTAAGTTCGGCCAAGGATCAATCCTTGGAAGCGGCCAAAGTATTCGATGCCGCTTATGTCGTTTTGCGCTCCACCTCGGGGGCCTCTCAGAAGGAGATGGAGAGCTTGCTTCAATCTTTTAGAGTCGTGGGGGGGCAAGTGCCTCAAAGCTTGAGCGAAGTCGGAAAAGCAATGGGGATACTGCAGCGGGATACCACGCTGACGGGAACCGGCCTGGAGAACTTGTCCAGGTTGCTCTTAACGGCTTCCAGGCTTACGGGATCGGACAGTGCAGTAGCCGCGGAGTCAGCAGCAAAGGCGATGAGCGTATGGGGAGTTGCCGCGAAGGACGGCGGACAGATGCTGGAGAAGTTTTTTGCCGCGAGCCGCGCCGGAGGAGTGAATATGGGCGATCTGATGAAACGGATGGCCCAGTTCGGCATGCCGATGCAGCAAATGGGCCTCAGCTTCGAGCAATCCATGGTGCTGATGGCCAAATGGCAGAAGGAGGGCATGAACCCGATTGAGGACGCCCTCAAGAAGAAATTGCCGGATGGCGGATTCGCCAAGATTGCGGAAGACATGAGGAAGGCTTCGACTTCTGCGGAAATGGCCAAACTCGCCCTGGATAACTTCGGTCCATTGGTAGGCGGAGAACTGGCGACCGCACTAAAAGGCGGGCAAGTGGAATTCAATGGAATGCTCGGAGCCATGAACCAGTCCAAGGAAGGAATCATGGGTCATGCCGAAGCCTTACAAAGCTTTGGGGACCGTTTCGATACCTTAAAGAACCGGATCACGATAGCTCTCGCGCCTTTAGGAGAAGCGCTGCTTCCGTTCGGGGAAGGCATGGTCGCCGCGCTCGAGTTCGTGATGGAATATGCGGATATTATGGGGGCCGCGCTGTTAGGCATGAGTGCCGTGCTGATCACCGCATTTGCACCTGCGCTGTGGGCTTCCGTTACCGCGCTATGGGCTTCGGCCATGGGTGCCTGGGCATTGGTTATTCCATTCTTGCCGCTGATCGCCATCGTCGCTTTGGTCGGGGCGGCCTTCGGTTTACTGGCTTATCTCGTTAAGTACCATATGGACGACATTCAAAGCATCATCGACACGATAACCGGCGGAATCGTAGGCGCGTTCAACTGGGTCTCGGACGGTATTAAGGGAGCTCTGGTTTCGGCCTGGGAGTATGTAATGGAAAAGATCAATTCACTCAAGTCGTTATTAGGCCTTGGCGTCAGCACTCAGGCTACCGTCCAACTGAATACAAACGCCGCGGGCCAGGCAACCGCGGGCGGCGGTCCGCCGACCAGCAAATATCACGGGATGGACTATGTCCCTTATGATGGCATGATGGCCCGGTTACATAAGGGCGAACGGATCATGACGGCGAGCGAAAACCGGGAATTCTCCCAAGGCGGCACAGGGGGAACGATATCGATTACGGGCAATACGTTTAACGTCCGTCAGGAATCCGATATCGATGCCATTGCCAGAGCGTTGGCGCGCGAAATCAAGACGGCAGGAGGATTGATGGCATAATGGCATCGCTGGAATTCTGGCTTAAAACGATTGACGAGAAGGAATGGCTTTGGCTGCCGGTCAATCCGGACCGGGTCTCCGTCAAAACATCGCATGGTTACGACGACGTGCAGGTTACTCAGTTGGGAGAATACACGGTGATCGGGGAGGCCGCATTAAAGGAATACTCCTTTTCGTCTTTTTTTCCGCGCGATTATCATCCCGGTTACTGCGAATATGAAGACCTTCCGGTTCCTTGGGACACCGTGGAGAAGATCGAGGAATGGATGAGAAGGCGAACCCCTGTCCGCCTGGACATCACCGGTACCAAAATCAAAGGGCTGGTCACGATCCGTTCCTTCCAATATAGCGAACGCGCGGGAAATCCGGGCGACGTGTACTATGATCTGGAATTGAAGGAATTCAAAGAGGTGCAGTTCCGCCAGGTGGAAACCTCGGGGACCGGTAAAGCGATGGTCATCACGGGCGAGCACCGTCCCGATACCAGAAAGCCTCCCGCTTCTTATATCGTTGTTCACGGAGATACGTTATGGAAAATCGCCCAGCGGACGCTAGGAAACGGAGACCGGTGGCAGGAAATTTATGCGGCCAACGGAGCCGTCATCGGGAAAAATCCGAACCGGATATCCCCCGGGCAGAAGCTGGTGATCCCTAAATGAATTGGAATGTCATTTACAAGGATGCGAACCAAAACGTCTATTTGGATCATATCGTCAAGTCGATCCAGTGGTCCGGCGATATCAAGCAGGCTTCCCGCAAGCTGGTTGTGGAACTGTCCAATACGGGAGACCTCCGGGAACTGTTCATGACGTTCGAGAAGGGCGCGGAGCTGAGGCTCATCCTAGATGAGAAGCGGGAGCTGTTTCGCGGTGTCTTGTTTGCGGATCAGATCAACGCCAAGGGGCAAATGACTTTAACGGCTTATGACGAAAATATTTATCTGACCAAAAGCAAGGATACGAAAATTTTTCGCGGTCAATCCGCATCGGCTATCATCAAGCGGCTATGCAATGAGTTTTCCGTGCCGACGGGAGAAATACACGATACGGGTTATGTGATTCCGAAGCTGGTTTTCCGCGAGAAAACGCTCTTTGAGATGATGGTGACCGCGCTCACCGAAACCCAGAAGCAAAACGGACAGCATTTTTGGATCACCTCAAAGGAAGGGAAATTGCAGCTGTTGGCCCGGAAAGAGCAGGAAGGCAAGTGGGTTTTGGAAAACGGGGTCAACCTGCTGGATGCCAGCTACTCCCAATCGATTGAAGATACCCGTACACAGATCAAGGTCATCGGCGACGATGCGAAGAAAAAGGAAATTTCCGCAAATGCCAAGGATGGTGAACTGATAAAACGGTTCGGAGTCATGCAGCATTTGGAGAAGCCGGAAAAAGAGATGACCAAATCACAAATGGAGCAAAGGGCGAAGCAATTGCTGAAGGATTTGTCCACAATCGAGGATCAGGCCCGTATCGATTGTCTAGGCATACCCGATGTGGTTGCGGGTTCCTGCGTTTACGTCAAGGAATCGATAACGGGGATTCTTGGCGGATACTATGTATCGGCCGATGAACACCGATTCCAGAACGGAAGCCATACGATGTCGCTGACCCTGTCGGCGACCGATGACATTCCGAAGATGGAATACACGGAAGAAAAGAAGGGGGCCAAGTAATGGAACGCATTGAAGGCTCGGGAGCAAGCCAGCTGGTGCAGTTGATCCGCAAGATTGGATACAACAGCGAGATTACCTTCGAGCTTGCGACCGTCACGGCCAAACCTCCCGACTTGAAGATCAAGGTGGATCATATGAATGTGGAGCTCGAAAAGGATGATCTGATCGTCGCCCAGTCGCTGACGAAGTATACGCGGAAAGCGAACCTCAGCACCGAGAATAAAGCGGAGATCTCCTCATCCTCCATCTCCCAGTCCTCTACTTTAACTTTATCGCAAGGAACGGGAAGCATTAAGTTCCTTTCCTTTGGAATGGACTCCGCAAAATTTGTCGCTAAAGAAATTGAACTCGAATTTATCGACGAGCTCAAGGAAGGCGACCGGGTCATCGTGGCCGGGATTCAGCAGGGGCAGACCTACATTATTTTGGATCGGGCGGTGATGTATTAATGGGATTATCTCCGCTGCAAAGCAAGGAAGAGCGTTATGTGGAAGTGAAGCCGGTTCCTACTCCTTCACGGACATACAGCCTCGATTTGGAATCGGGCGAAGTGGCCGAGCGTATGGTGGACGGTAAAGAGGCGGTATGCCAGTCCATTCGCAAAGCGATCCAAACGGCGCGTTATCGTTATTTGATCTACAACGGCCAATACGGCTGCGAGCTTGAAAGCCTGCTGGGTCAGGACATTTCACAGCAATTGTTAAAAAGTGAAATCACTCGGGTCATTACCGAAGCTCTCCTGGAGGACGACCGTATTCAGGAGGTCTGGAATTTTCAAATCGCCAGGGATAACGATAAATTGTTCGTCACGTTTACGGTCCAGACCAGCGAAGGAATCATTGAGCAGGAGGTGAGTATTTAACCGTGTATGAAAATCAGACGAAAGCAGCGATATTGCAACGGATGCTGGACGCTACCCCGGTGGAACTGGATAAACGTCAGGGATCGGTCACCTTCGACTTGCTCTCCCCCGCCGCTATTGAGCTCGCACATGCTTACATTGAGCTTGATAATGTATTGAAATTCGGTTTTGCCGGCCCGCAGCAGCCGGGTGAATTTCTTGATTTGCGTGCGGGCGAATTCGGCCTTACCCGTCTTCCGAGCGTCAAGGCGGAGGGGGAACTTCTCTTCCGTGGCGACGAGAATACGGTCATCCCGCTTGGGACCGCCGTATCTACGGATGAAGAGGAAGCTGTCGTGTTTGTGACTTCCGAGGAAGGAATCATCAAACAGGGCAAAGCCGTTGTGAAGGCTAATGCGGTTTTGGGCGGCAGCCGGGGGAATGTAGCGGCAAGCCGGATTACGCTGGTCCTGGGCAATCAATCGGGCATCGTTACCGTAACGAACCCGGACCCTTTTGCCAACGGGGCGGAAATCGAATCGGACGAATCGCTTCTGGTAAGATATTTCGACCGCGTGCGTAGACCGGCGACCAGCGGCAACGCTTGGCATTATAGACAATGGGCGTTGGAAGTGCGGGGCGTTGGCGACGTGAAGGTATTTCCCGTATGGAATGGCGGGGGCACCGTGAAGCTGTCCATCCTGTCGGCAGATAAAAGAGCTCCAGGACAGGCGATCATCAAGCATGTCCAAGAAGCGGTGGATGAGCGCCGGCCGGTTGGTGCCCTGGTCACCGTATCTCCCGCGGAGGAAGTGAAGATTGACGTATCTGCCCGATTGACACTGGCACCCGGTGCGGTACTGGGGGACGTGAAGGTGCAGTTTGCCAAGGAATTGGAGAAATATCTGGCGGATTTAGCTTTTCATAGCACCGTGGTTCCATATAACAGGGTGTTCGGGCTTTTGCTTGATATTGAAGCAGTCACCGACTTTAAAGAATTGAAGATTAACGGAGCCTCGGAGAATCTGCAAATCAATGAGGATCAAGTGGCCGTAGCAGGGACGGTGAGTTTCGTTGTCTCGTAATATAAAGACCGATATGCTTGATTATTTGCCCCATTATTATGGCGACTCCCGCATAGTAAGGAATTTGACCGCCAGGGAAGCGAAAGAATTTATACAGCTGCAGGATCGGATTCAGGATGTACTGCAGCAGTTTTTTGTCGATACCGCAGTTTGGGGGTTGTCCTATTGGGAGACCGTTTGCGGTATTCCCGTCGACGAGAGCAAGCCTAAGGAGCAGAGACGTTCCGTCATTAAATCGAAGCTGCGGGGAGCCGGTACGGTGACCCTTGCCGTCATTAAAAATGTGGTGGATTCGTTTGAAAACGGGGAAATCCAGCTCCAGGAAAACTTCGCGAAATATGAAGTAGTGATCACGTTCATCGGGAAGCGCGGCGTTCCGCCGAATCTGAATGATGTAAGGACGGCGCTTCGCGAAATCGTTCCGGCCCATTTAAGCATCAGGTTCGAATATACCTACTTGAGATGGGAAGAGTTGGATAGTGCGAAATTGAATTGGGATGAGCTTGAGGCTCTAAACATGACTTGGGACCAGTTGGAAGTCTGGAAGCCCGAAGCTAAGAAATTGTAACTGCATGTAATTAGAAAGGGGGAGCACGATGCCTAAACTGCCAACCGGGCTCAAAACATTTGAGCCCTCTGATACGGTCAGAAGAATCGCACAGAATGAAAATATTGAGGCAACCGACGCGTTGTTTCACGGCACGAATGGCCATCACCACACGGGAAAGGCAGGCGATGCGCCGCAGATCCGGAGCGAGGGGATCGCCGGAGGGGCGGTGACGACCGACAAGATCGCGGCGGTTGCCGTTACCGGAGACAAAGTGGCGCGCTATACGCTATGCCGCCGGCATTTGAAATCGGGCCGGATCAGCGGAAATATTGCCAAGTACAAACAGGTTACGGTGACGGCCGGACAGCTTAGCGGATTGCCGACCGTTCCGTATTTTCAGAGCGGTCTGAACGATAATTTCTGGGCTCTTTACTCGGCCTACAATCCGTTTCCCCAGTCCATGACCGTGGCGCTGGGAGCGGAATATGCCGATATGGAAGGAGTCAGCTTTGAAAAAGGCTGGAACTCCGATCCCAAGGGCTTCTACGTGGATGTGAGCAGCGACAATGTGAATTGGCGCAGAGCCTATTCCTATACGCGCAGTGGTTCCGAAGAATTCCCGAGATATCACCCGTTCGATCAGGCAATGAACGGGTCCTATGTCCGATTGACGGTTACGGCCCCAAACGATCAGACGGGAAATGCCATTATCGCCGGCTTCGGCGTTTACAGTAGAGCTTCGCAGGAGAGCAGCCCCGACTTTCGCTTGGAAAAAGGGCTGCTGCAATATCATGACGGATCGGGGTGGAAAGGTGTGGGGATTAAAAGCGTACAGCGCGGAGCAACCAGTATCTCGTATTTCTATCCGAACGGAAACGGAACATTGATTCGAGACGTGGCGATCACTGCGGTAAATCCGCAGAAAACATTTGTCAATATTACCACATCCGGGTTGTCCCACTGGTCCCAAGGCTCGCCCCTGATGGACGGATCGGTTTGCGCCAGACTCGTGGGAAATAACGTGGTAAGGTTTAATTTTATGGAGGGTTTCTATGAAGCCTATGCAGAGATTTCCTGGGAGGTGATCGAGTTTGCCTAATTACTATGCGCAAATTGATGAAGATGGCCGCGTTTTCACGCTCAGCGAGCTGGCCGGAGAGGTTAAGCACGATCACCTGATCCCGATCAGCGAGGAGCAATATCAGGACCGCAGGCTGATGCATACAAGGTATGTCGATGGCGATTTTCAAGGGTTGTTTGCCGTGATAGAGGCAGACAAACCGGCCATCAAGCCGGATGGCGAAGATGTGCTGACGGTTCAGGTTACCGTGACTGATTGGCAGGGGAAAGTGCAGAAAGCATACAATGAGGAGCTGGAAGTCGAACTGAACGGAATGCGGCAAAGCCTGAAATTGACGAAGGGTACGGCGGATATCACGATCAGCAGCAGCGAGCCGGGACAATTTGTGTTGAAGACTGCCGGCCTGGACCGGAATAGCGAGCTGAAGGTGGTGGTTACGGATGGCAACTAAAAAGCCTGTGAACAAAACGCCTCATTTTCATATTCCGGCTGACCCGCTAAGGGTTAAATCGGAGGAGATCCGGGCACGAAGCCTGGACAGAAAAGAGCAAGGGCTTCGAGCCGCAAAGGGAGTACAGGAGAACGCGGTGACGCTGGAAACTCTCTATGGCATGCTAACAGACGTGCTTGAGAGGCAAGAGATTCTGGAACAGTGGATACGTAAAAACGTAAAATGAGCTCTCCGTAATGCTGCCTATATGACAAGTGTCATATGAAAATAATGATATTTGAGAGTACCCCTGATTTCTGATCTTTTATATGATCAATATAGAAGCTCAGAGAAAGTGGGAAATCATATTGATTAACACAGATGCAAACAAGACGAAGCAGTTGCATAATGATGTTGCACCGTTTGCCAAATCTGATACGCGAATCAGTATTAACCAAATCATCAATACCATACTGCCGTTGTTACTCATTTGGGGAGCCGGCTATGCGGTATTGCCTTATTCACCATGGTACACCGTATTATGTAGCGTTATTGCATCAGGCTTCGTTGTGCGTACATTTATTATTTTCCATGATTGTACACACGGGTCGTTCTTCAAGAGCAAAAGAGCCAATGATATTGTCGGAAATATTACAGGGATCCTGACTTCCTTCCCCTACGAAAAGTGGAAACGCGAGCATACGCTTCATCACGCAACAAGCTCGAACTTGGATAAGCGCGGGATCGGCGATATCGATATGCTGACTGTGGATGAGTATTTGGCCAAATCGAAGCTTGGTCGCCTAGGGTATCGTGTATACCGCAATCCGATAGTGATGTTTGGATTAGGCCCTCTATACATGGTGCTTGTATTAAATCGATTTAACCGTAGTGGGGTACGTAAAAAGGAGCGGTTGAATACTTATTTTTCTAATATCATGTTGTTGGCTGTCTGTGCAGCACTCATTCTGGCATTTGGCTGGACTGCATTCTTACTTGTGCATGGTCTAACCTTATTGATCGCAGGGTCGATGGGGATTTGGTTATTCTATATTCAGCACACGTACGAGGATTCTTATTTTGAACATAATTCGAAGTGGGATTATGTCAAAGCTGCCGTTGAAGGCAGTTCTTACTATAAGCTGCCAAAATTACTGCAATGGGTAACGGGTAACATCGGCTTCCACCATGTTCACCATTTGGCGCCTCGCGTACCGAACTATAAGCTGGAGGATGCTCATGAGTCGATTCCGCCATTACAACAGGCAACCACGATCACGCTAAAGACGAGTTTAGAGTCGATTCGTTATAAGCTCTATGACCCTGAACGGCATAAATTCGTAACGTTTAAAGAGGCTGCAAAGTTAGAAGTGACGCGCAATAAAGTGGTATTGACTAAAAAATACAGCTAGCTTATTGGAAGGGTGCCTCTACATAGGTAAGAGGTGCCCTTTTTGAGTTATAATGATTGAAAAAGCGAACATAAGAAGCGAGGCTGTTATGCAAAAGTGGTACAGTATCATTCCTAAAAGTCCGATGTTAAGTATCTATCTGTGGATCATCGTCTGCATTATGCCCTTCTACTTTATTATTCATATTATCCATTCGTTTTCATTGTGGCTCATTAGCGTAGCGGTATTATTGATTATCCTATATTTTTTAAGCTACTATTTTTCGTTCAGTGCACGGACGGGCCTGAAGTACATGTGGATCAGCCTCCAAATGGTGCTGAATATTCTAATGACGCTTTCGTTTGGTTATGCGTATTTTGTCCTCTTTACGGCGATTTTGATCGGTTTTAATTTCAAGAAGGCTGTTGGCTTTTATATCATGTATGGTTTGAATATTCTGTTTACAACGGTCACCATCGAAGTGGGGTATTTTTTCTTCCAGGATTTGTTTATATCCCAAACGCCTTTCATTATCGTTACTGCTCTAGGTGTAGTATTAGTGCCCTTTGCTCTATATTCCAAGTCGAAACGCGAGAATCTGGAGGGGGAGCTTGTAACGGCAAACGAGCGTATTTCCGAGCTGACGGTGCATGAGGAGCGCCAGCGTATTGCACGCGATTTGCATGATACGCTGGGTCAGAAGCTATCCATGATCGGATTGAAAAGTGATTTGGCGACACGCTTAGTAGAGAATAATCCGCAACAGGCCATCCAGGAAATCAGGGATATTCGTCAAACGGCAAGCATTGCTCTCAAAGAAGTTCGTGAGCTGGTGGCGGATATACGCGCGATCCATCTGGCGGATGAATTGGTTCGTGTCGAACAGATATTAAAGGCCGCGCAGATTAAATTCCGTTTAAACGGGGATACCAGTGAGATTCATATGCCGGTTTTTGCTGAAAATATCGTAAGTATGTGCTTGAAAGAAGCGGTAACCAATATCGTGAAGCATAGTCAGGCAACGATCTGTCGCATCAGTTTTTATCAAAGTGATGAAATGTTTAAGCTGACGATTCATGATAACGGAATCGGTTTTCCGAATGTCAAACGATTTGAAGGCGGCAACGGCTTGAAAGGAATCCAGGAACGAATTGATTTTATTAACGGTTCCTTTCATATGAAGACGGACAAAGGTACGACCATGATTATTTCTGTCCCGGTTACGATTACAAACCAATAAGGGGGGAAGACCATATGATTCGTATTGTGATAGCGGAAGATCAGGGGATGCTGCTCGGTGCCATGCAATCCTTGTTAAACATGGAGGAAGATTTTGAAGTAGTCGGCATTGCCAGAAACGGCGAGGAAGCCGTTAAGCTGGTGATTGAATTACAGCCGGATATTTGCATTATGGATATCGAGATGCCGATCCAGACCGGTTTGGACGCCGCGGAGGCGCTTCTGGATAACGACTGCAAAATCATTATCTTAACCACGTTTGCGCGTCCCGGTTATTTTGAGCGTGCGCGTAAAGCGGGGGTCCGCGGTTATTTACTGAAGGACAGTCCCATTGAGGAATTAATAGCTTCGATTCGCATTATTATGGAAGGCCGCCGTATTTATGCTCCGGAGCTTGTGGATTTTGTCTATGAGGATGATAGCGAGAATCCGCTCACGAACCGCGAAATCCAGGTGTTGGAGCTTGTTGCCGAGGGCAAGAAGACAAAGGAGGTTGCGGAGGAGCTTTACCTCTCCCAGGGAACCGTACGCAACTATATATCAACGATCTTAGAAAAGCTGAAGGTGGGGAACCGGATCGAGGCTATTGCGCGATTTAAGGAAAAGGGGTGGAATAAGTAATCGAAATCACGGGGTCGGGGGTCATCCTCATTCATAATAGGATTGTCGAATATTACTTTAAGGTTTCCGGTTCGCTCATAGTATAATATAGTGACCCCTATTAGAAGAGGTGAACAAATGCTTGATGCAGAGCTCAGTATCATGGATTATTTTACGGAACAAAATATTCAGCTGTTTCTGGACAGGTTCAGATCGCTTGGGCCGCTGCCCGGAATTTTGCTCACGTTTATGAAATCTTTCGTCCCGCCGCTGCCTACGATCATTATTGTCGGGGCTAATGCAGCCATTTACGGTATGTGGCAGGGATTCTTATATTCCTGGATCGGTCTCGTAGCCGGAAGCCTGCTCACGTTTCTGCTTATTCGCAAAGCAGCCGGTTCCGCACTCATCCGGAGATGGGCCGAGAAGCCTAAAGTGCAGAAGGCGATGGTCTGGGCCCGGAAGAACGGGTTCAGCTTTGTATTCCTGCTCAGCATGCTCCCGGTCGGACCTTTCGTAGTCATCAACATGGCCGCGGGGCTGACGCGGATGCCGGTGAGAACCTTTGCGGCGGCGGTGGCTTTAGGCAAGGCGGTCATGGTCTTCTGCGTGTCCTACATCGGGACCCATTTGTCCGATTTTGTGGACCAGCCGGCCAAATTTCTCGGCGTCGCGCTGTTTATCGCAGCTTCGTTGTGGCTGAACCGGAAGCTGCAGGCTTATTTTACGTCGGTTGCCGTTGCAGCAGCCGAGCCGGCGGAATAAAGCAGGCGTTGCTGGCGCTTGCCGGCTGTCACCGGTAAAGCGCCGAGATTGCCGCCGCTTCGGCGCCGATCAACTCCCGCAGCTCCTGCGGGTGCAGTGCTTCGGCTTCCCGGCCGCAGGCGAGCAAAATTTCACACGCTGAATCCAGCGTGTGAAACTCGATGCTTACGCGCATCCAGCCAGGCTGGCCATTCTCTGGCTCGGCGCTAAGCACCTTGGCGTAGCGCTCCCGCTTCAACCGGGCGAGCCTCCGCTCCGTGATGCGGATCTGTGCCGGGTACCGCGGCAGAGCGGATTTGAAATCCGCGGTCGATTGCTCCCAGTACCCGCTCAGTGAGAAGTCGTTCGGGCGCTGAAAGGACTCTTCCAGCACAGCGGCCTCCGTGATCCGGGAGATGCGGAAAGTCTTCATCTCTCCGTTCTCCTCCGCCACCAGATACCAGACGTTTCGTTTGGCCACCAGGCCTAACGGGTGAACGGTCCGTCTGGAGATGGCACCGGCGTTGGCGGCATCGCTGTCCGATTTGCGGTAGGATATGTCCAGCTTGCGTTGTCCCCAGACCGCTTCCTGCACTATCTTTAACAGCGGAAAGCTTTCGCCCGATGTATGCCAGCCGGCTCCGTCGATATGAATGCGTTCCGAGAGCATTTCGGCATCCTGCCGGACAGGGGCAGGAGAGGAAGCGAGCAGCTTCTGGTACGCGGCTTCGAAACTCCGCTTCGGAATTCCTATCTCTCCCAGCAGATGACTGTAACTGGTCAAAAGCAGTGAGAGAATTTCTTCCTGATTCATCCCCGTCAGACTTGTCCGGTAATTCTCCGCCAGCATCCATCCGCCAAGAGGACCGCGTTCCGCATACACCGGAATTCCGGCGGAGCTCAAAGCGTCCATATCCCTCACGATCGTCCTCTCCGAGACCTCCAGTTTTTCAGCAAGCTGGCGCGAGTTTAATTTGCCGCCGTTCTGCAGCAGCAGCAAAATGGACAGCAGCCGATCCGCTCTCATGTACATCCCTTCCTTCATCTTCTTTTCCTAGTTTGAATTGTATCATTTATATAAGACAATGGATGTCATATTTGACGGGTAAACTGAAAATGTCATTAGAAACAGAAGTTATCGGGAGGATGATCCATCTATGGAAAACAAGACTTTGAAGCCATTGGCCGGGAAAATTGCCGTGGTAGCCGGAGCTACGCGGGGAGCGGGCCGCGGAATCGCCGTCATGCTGGGGGCGGCCGGGGCCACCGTTTATTGCACGGGACGCAGCGTCCGTGGCGGCGCCTCGGACATCAATCGGTCCGAAACGATCGACGATACGGCGGAGATGGTTACTGCTCGCGGCGGAATCGGTATTCCGATCCGCTGTGACCATACGCAGGAAGAGGAAGTTAAGGCTTTGTTCGAGCGGATCGCCAAGGAACAAGAAGGACGCCTCGACCTCCTCGTCAATGATATTTGGGGCGGAGAGCAGTTGACGCATTGGGGTACTCCGTTTTGGGAGCAGCCTTTAGGCGATGCGCTGCTCATGCAGGAGCGGGCGATCAAGACCCATTTGATCACGAGCTACTACGGGGCTCCCTTAATGATCAAACGGGGAGAGGGACTGATCATAGAAGTTACTGACGGATCCACTTATAATTACCGGGGGAATTTGTACTACAGTCTCGCCAAAATTTCGCCGATCCACTTGGCGGCGGCTATGGCGGAGGAGCTGCGCCCGCATCATATTACCGCCCTCGCGGTTACACCGGGATTCCTGCGGTCCGAACAAATGCTGGATCATTTTGGAGTGGGAGAAGATAACTGGCGGGATGCGGTTGCCCAGGAACCGCATTACATTGAATCGGAAACGCCTTACTTTGTCGGCCAGGGCGTAGCTGCCCTTGCCGGTGATCCTAATGTCCATGAAAAGTCCGGCCGTGCACTGACAAGCTGGGATTTGTCCGACGAGTACGGATTTAGCGATGTCGACGGCAGACAGCCGCATTGGGGTAACTATGCGAAAAAGCAGGGGCTTCCAGTGAACTGAATTAAATGTTAAATAACAATAGCCCCTGACCGGTCCATTAACCGTCAGGGGCTTTCATTTGAAGTGATTCTAAATTAAGCTTTGTTCCAACATCTTGGGGGGCGACCTCAAACACGACTACGAGCCTCTAGAACCGGCTCCCATTTTGCACTTGGCCCGCATTCCGTTCGAAGGCCACGATCCAGTCTCCCTGGACTGCGGCGTATCCGACGTCTCCCTCGGCGACAAGGCCGTACAGATTTTTTACGTCCAGATATTCCTGCCGCTGCCCGTTATCGAATTCCAGCGTGATGTAATAATAGGTGCTCGAAGAGTTATGCATGGAATCATTCATATTGTGCGAGTGATGTCTTACGTCCATTCGTTTAGATACGATGCGGGCGTAACGTGAATCTTTTGGTGAGCTGGCGTTCTTCACATATTTTGCGCCGCTGCTAATAAATCCGATAATGACGATAACAAACACGATCACGATCAAGATGAGAACCAGCGTAAACATAAAATTAAAACCAGAACTAGCGCTCCCGCCGCCAAACGGAAAAGGGTCAGGTCCGAAGTTCATTTCCGAGGCCTCCTTTAATAAGTTGTTCAAAAAGTCATCTTTCCATGACGAAGCAGATCATGATGAGGGTTCGACGTCGAATCTTGAATTCAGCCGGGCCTTCCGTTGCTCACGTACCCCATGTACGCTCCGCTACTCAGTCCCTATCTTCATCCAACCTTCTCGGTCCTGAAAACCTTACTTTTTGAACTCGCACTTTATGTACGTTCAGGACACCACAATTTCGAACTTGCGTCCTTTCCTTATATTTACGCCTCGGCGGAGACATTTGTTTCATTAAGTTTTGATTTAAAAGCGAAGGAAGGCTTTGTTTCTTCTAAACTCAGCTATCCCCGCCGCGTCGTATGAACTCCAATACGATATCCTGCGGATGATCCCCGAACTGGCTCCCGAACAGATTAAGCCCCCGTTTGTTGGCAGCATCCTCTTTCACTTCAAACCGGATAGAAATGGGCTGATTATACGCCAAATGAAGCATTCCGATCGAGGTATCGGCGGAAGGAACGCCGTTTACCAAGCTCCCTTGATGGCCGATTCTCCATTCCGTCAGCATGCCGTACTCCGTTCCGCTTTTCCAGCGTTCGGGAGTCAGCTTTCCTTTTCGGTCCCCGAAATCGGAAGGGCAGGTCCAAGTTCCGGCCTCCAGTCCGTTTACCGTGACCGTAATATCCGTGGCCCAGTCGGCACGGAAGGAGGGGGCTTCGGAACACAGCTCGGCACGAATGCGCAATTCATCAAGCTCGACGCCTGGAGGCAGCGGGTTGGCGAAAAAGTATTCGATATAACCGGCTTCGGCAAACCAGAGAAGCGCGGCGTCGACCCGTTCGGGCATATAGAAGACCCGGGGATCATCCTGCGAGCCGATCAAGGTCCCGTCCTTGCCGGCCATGCCGCAGGAGGGCTTCACCGAACAATGCGAATACATCCCGATCGGCATATGAATGCTCTCTACGGGATGAAGGCCGTCCCCCGGTTTGGACGGAAGCTCCAATTGGATGGAGCGGCAGGTGACGGAGCATATTTTTTCCCGGTTGGCTCCTTGCACGGAGGTGACGAGCTCGGCTTGCTCCAGCGTCTGCACGTTGATGGAGACGGTCGGTTGGGCAACGCCGAGAGCTTCGGCCAATTGGCTGACGCTCATAGGCTTTTCCCCAAGCGCCTCCAAAATGCGGACCCGAAGGTCCCCCGACAGCGCCTTGGCTACGTCAAGAATTCGTGAAGCCGGGTAGCGGATCATATCCTGGATCGGTTCATTCATCGTTAAAGTTCCTTTTCATATACAAGATTATTGACTTAATTGTACAATGAAGAGGTAATATTGTAAAACTATAATAAACATTGTAAAAATCATATACTGGTGCTAAAATGGGCGCATAACCTCTTGCGAAAGGTCGTGTATACTCATGAGCACCTCCATTATGAACGCGGAGAACCTGGTCATTCCTCGTCCGGAATTTCCTCATCCGCATTGGCAGCGACAGCAATGGCTGAATTTAAACGGTTCCTGGTCTTTTCGCTTTGATCCTAACGATGAGGGAGTTCGCAGCAACTGGAATAAGGATAGTGAAGTACCTTTTGATGCGGATATCCGGGTGCCTTTTTCATGGGCCAGTCCCTTGTCCGGGATCGGCAAGGACATTAAAGGAATCGGTTGGTATCGGCGCACGGTGACCTGGAGTCTTCCGACTGCCGGCGGTTCACGCCTGTTTTTGCGTTTCGGAGCGGTGGATTATTTGTGCGATGTCTGGATTAACGGATCCCATGTCGGATCTCATCAAGGCGGCTATGGCTCATTTGAGTTTGAAGTTACCGGCGTCTGGCGGATGGACGGTGATAATACAATCATCGTACGAACCGAGGATCAGGATCATAACTATCAAGCGCGCGGCAAACAAGGCTATGGTGAAATTCGCGGCATTTGGCAGCCGGTCTGGCTGGAAGTCCGTACGCAAACTTATATCAAAGACGCCAAGTTCAGAACCTTCATGGACGGCCGGATTGAGGTAGCGGCGAGAATCGTTGCGGATCAAGCCGGAACGGCCGAGCTTGCTATGGATTTTGCGGATCATGCCGTTCAGCATACGGTGACTGTGAATCTTTTGGCCGGTGAAAATGAAGTGAATACCTCGTTTAGTGTGAATGACCCGAAATTGTGGAGCCCGGAAACCCCGTATTTGTATGAGGGGGCGCTTAAGCTCGGCGGATCCTTTGGCCTGGATCAAGTCAGCACTTATTTCGGCATCCGGGAAATCGCGACAGCTGCCTTCGGCGACCGCGGTTACCGCTGGATTACGCTTAACGGGAAGCCGGTTTATTTGAACGGAACGCTGGACCAGTCTTACCATAAGACCGGTTATTTTACTTACCCGTCGGATGAGGAAATGCATGACGAAATTTACCTGATGAAGCGGCTGGGGCTCAATTTTGTACGGATTCACATCAAGCCGGAAGAGCCGCGTAAGCTGTATTGGGCGGATAAGCTGGGCATTCTCGTGATGGAGGATATGCCTTGTTTCTGGGGGAACCCGGACGAAACGGCACGCAGCGCTTATGAACGTGAGGCGCTTGAGGTGATCGAGCGGGATTACAATCATCCGTCGATTTTCTCCTGGGTGATGTTCAATGAGACATGGGGCCTTAAGACAGACCCTAAGGAAGCCGGAGTTACGGGGAATGCCGGGCAGCAGAGCAGTTATTTGCCGGAGACCCAGGAATGGGTGCGGGACAAATACCGCTGGGCGAAGCAGCTCGATCCGACCCGAATTATCGAGGATAACTCGCCATGCAATTATGATCATGTTGAGACCGATATCAATACATGGCACTTCTATATCAACGGTTATGAACAGGTCCGCGGCCATCTGGACGAGGTCGTCAACAAAACTTATCCGGGCTCGGCCTTCAATTGCATCGGCGGCAATGTCCAGTCCGACGCACCGCTGATGAACAGCGAATGCGGCAATGTTTGGGGGATCGAAGGCGGTGCCGGCGACAGTGATCTGGCTTGGCATTACCGGTATATGCTGAACGAGTTCCGGAAGCATGACAAGCTGTGCGGCTTTGTGTTTACAGAGTTCCGTGACGTAACGAATGAATTCAACGGATATTATCGTCTCGATGGAACGGGCAAAGACTTTGGCTATGATGCTTTTGTACCCGGTATGAGAATTGCCGACCTGCATTCGCCGGATTTCATCGTCATCGACGCACCTCCGTGCCGGACGGTTTCCGCTCAGGAACAGGTCGCGGTTCCATTGCTGAGATCGAGCTTTAGTGAACGTTACCATAGGCAAAAGCTGAAGGTGCAATGGGAGCTTTGGCATGACGACCTGGGTACCCGCACGGTAGCGGATAGCGGTGAGATCCAAGTCGATTGGGATGGTTACGGCGTGTCCCCGCTTTCCCCGCTGAACTTGACGATGCCTGATCGGGACGCAGTAGCCGTGCTGGCGGTTTCCCTTGTGAATGAAGCGGGAGAGGTGGTTACGCGGAATTTCACTACGTTCGATGTGAGAAGCGGCGAAACTGCCGGAGAACTCTTAGCGGGCGACGGTGTTATTCAAATCCCGGTGAGCTCTTTTGCAGAGCAGACGTTTGAGCATCAGTGGAGCTCGATTCAACATGCAAAAGTCAGCGGTGCGGGAACGGGACGATTTAGTTATGACATAACACTGCCGAGCATCACGGAGAAGGCCGCTATACACGAGATTGAAATTGTGTTCGAAGCCGGAGCAAAGCGGATATTGGCCCGGAATATCGAAGGCTCGGCAAATACCGACATGGGGATCGGGGCGATGCATGGAGCTGATGCAAAGGTGGAATATAACCCTAACACTTATTACATGACCGATGAGGAAAAGCATCCTTCCCGCCTAAACGTGCTAATTGATGGCGAAAGCATCGGCTCTCTAGTTCTGCCGGACGATCCGGCGGACAGCCGGGGCGTACTGTCATGGCATTATCAGCCGGTTCCGAACAAATTGGATGAAGCAGGCTCGTACGGTTATCTATGCAAGCTGAGCGTCCCGGTACAATTGACGACCAGGCTGAACCACAGCCGTGCTTTCCGCTTGGAACTGCAGGTGGAGGAGGGCGGCGGCGTTGCCTTGTACGGCCGTAATGCCGGACGATATCCGCTGGATCTGCAAATCCGCTACAAAGGCCAGGCTTAGTTCCTTGCACAGGACAAAAGGAGGGGATTCCATGATCCGTAATTCATTCAGCAACCCGATCTTGCAGAACGGTGCCGATCCATGGATCACAAAGCAGAAGGACGGCAGTTATTACATGACGGTTACGCTGGGGAGTCGAATCGCGCTTTGGCATAGCAAAACCATGACCGGACTGGGCAGTGTCTCTCCAAAAACCGTATGGATACCGGACGCAGCAGGCCCGTACTCCTATAACTTATGGGCCCCGGAGCTTCACTATATCGAGGATCATTGGTATATCTACTATACGGCGAACGACGGCGGGGGAGACGAAACCAGGCGCGTATGCGTCCTTCAGCTTAATGGGGACGATCCCATGAACGACGAGTGGATATTTAAAGCAGCCGTCAATACGGAATTTCCCGGCCTGGACGGAACGGTATTGCAGAACCGGGGAGAGTTGTATTTCTTTTACTCAGGCTACGGTCATTTCCCCGACTATGGGTCGGCCATTTATGCAGCGCGCATGATTAATCCATGGACCTTAACCGGGCCGAACGTGCTTATATCGGCACCGACGGAGCCATGGGAGAAGCAAGGCGGGATGGCCATTAACGAGGGACCGGTATTTTTGCGGCGAAACGGGAAGATATATCTTGTTTTTTCGGCAAGCGCAACTTGGTCTGACGAATATTGTCTGGGAATGACGACGATTTCTGAATCTGAGGATCTGTTGGATGCGGAGGCATGGACCAAACATGAAGGGCCGGTTTTTGCCAGGAATCCGGAAGCGGGCGTGTACGCGCCCGGTCATAACAGCTTTACCGTTTCGGCGGACGGTTCGGAGGATTGGCTGGTTTACCACGCTTATTCCTACTCCGAAGCTGAACAGGATCGCTCGGCGGGCGGCCCGCGAAGCACGCGGATTCAAAAGTTCGGCTGGAAAGAGGACGGAACGCCGGATTTTGGCGTTCCGCTTGCCACGGATGTGAACATTCCGCTGCCGTCGGGGGAATGAAGCTGGAGAGCACGTTCCGATTGTTTAAATAGGCATAAATACTCAAAAAAACCGGCATGGTCCACTGCCGGTTTTTTATTTTGCTTGCTTGTCACACATTTTACATAGTAAAAAAAGCATACGGGCAGCGCATCGTTTAATATAATTAATATTATTGCTTTAATACAGCTTAGTGTAGTAAAGTACATTAGAGATTGCTTATGTAAAATTCTTGTAAAAATCCGTAGGAGGATTCTTATGTTGGAAGTCGGTATCCATGAAGCCGAGAAGTTGGTTCAAGTGGCTCATGCCTTATCCACGCGTTCCAGGGTCGATATTCTTCGCCTGCTGAATACGCGGAGTATGAACGTGATTGAACTTGCCGAGGCCCTGCAGCTTCCGGTTTCCACTGTCGCTAACAACGTGAAGGTGCTCGAAGCGGCTAAACTGATCAATACGGAACTGCTGCCGGCGGTTCGCGGAGCAATGAAGGTGTGCAGCCGGAATTATGACGATATTCTTATTTCACTAAATTCAAGCGTCCGTTCCACCAAGGACGGGATGAAGTTTTATGAGGTCGAGATGCCGATCGGACATTATAGCGATTGCGAAGTCCATCCGACCTGCGGCATGGCGACTCACGAGGGTATGCTGGTGAGGGAAGATGAACCGGCCAGTTTTTATCATCCGAAGCATGTGGGTGCGCAAATTATCTGGTTCCGCAAAGGTTATGTGGAATACTTGCTTCCCTTGGAAATTCCCCAGAATGCAAGTATTCAATCGATCGAGCTATCCATGGAAATGTGTTCGGAAGCGCCGAATTACGACAATGACTGGCCATCGGACATTTCGGTGTGGATCAACGGCGTTGAAATCGGAATGTGGACCAGTCCGGGGGATTTCGGTGACCGGCGGGGCGCGCTCAATCCGGCATGGTGGCTGGATTGGACGACGCAATACGGTTTGTTGAAAACATGGCGTATCGACCATGAACGGACGACGCTGGATATGCAAAAGGTGTCCGATGTGACGTTACAAGATCTGCAGCTTAATCAGCGCCCCAGCCTGCGGCTGCGGATTGGGGTCGATCCGGATGCGGTACACAAGGGCGGCGTTAATCTCTTCGGCAAGCAATTCGGGGATTACGATCAGGATATAGTCATGCGGGTTTCTTATACTCAGGAAGAGACGGAATAATAGGAACCATCATTTCTTCAAGAAATGATGGTTTTTTATTTTGGGAAGGAGATCTGGCGAGAGGGAAAGTTGTCCCAATATTTTATATTGGGGCTAAGGGACAAGTTGTTTATTACAATAAAACTGTAACAAAAGACCTAAATGATAAAATATTACAATAAAATAGTTTGAAACCGTTGACATTTGGAAAAACGGGCATTATATTAGCTTCAAAGGTACAAAAAATATGTAATAAAACAATAATGATGTTTTGTGCCTCATCAAAAGGTAAAGGGGAGGTCTACATGAAAAAAAGTTTTGGGATTGTGCTCGCCTTATTTCTTTCGTTGTCTTTGATCTTAAGCGCATGCGGCGGCAGCAACAGCGGCAAATCAGGCAATAACGGAGGAACAGACACCACGAATGAGGGAACTGGAAATCAAGGAAATGGAAGCGCTTCAGACGACGGTGGCGGAGAGAAGGTTACATTATCGTTCTGGACGCTCTTCTCGGGCGGCGACGGCGATAATATGCAGGCGATGATCGACGCTTTTAACAAGGAACATCCGAATATTCAAGTCAAAAATACGAAGCTGGAGTGGGGAGAGTACTACACAAAGCTGATTACCGCAGTGGGTAACGGTAACGGCCCCGATGTCGGAATCTCACATATTTCCCGCTTGCCTGACCTGATCGACCAAGGGGTTGTATCGGAGCTGGACGATGTGGCCGAAGAGGCCGGCGTGGATTGGGCCACCTTTAACCAGAACATTCTGGAGGCTTCTATTGTAGACGGAGCGCACTATGCGGTACCGATCGATACGCATCCGTTCATTATGTACTACAACAAGAAGCTGCTGAAAGAAGCGGGGCTGCTCGATGACGAAGGCAAGCCGATTATGGAGCAGTCAGCCGACGGGTTCGTGACTTTCCTGACTACGCTTAAAGAGAAATTGCCTCAGAAAGTAACCCCGTTCGCTATGTCGAACGCCAATGATGACCCGTTCCGTTTGTGGTGGGCGCTTTACTCCCAGCTTGGCGGTAACGACGTAGTATCCGATGATCTGAATTCGGCGCAAATCGATACCGACAAAGCGGTCAAAGCGGCCCAGTATGTCCAAGACTTATTCCATAAACATAAAGTGATTAAATTGAACGATCCGGACTTCTATAAAAACTTCCAAAGCGGTACGGCAGCGATCATGATGACCGGGGTTTGGGCAACCGGAACCTGGGAATCCACGAAGGATCTTGAATTCGGTGCGATGCCGATTCCGAAAGTATTCGATCAGGAAGCGACTTGGGGCGATTCGCATACCGTAATCCTTCCAGTAACGAAGAAAGAAGATCCGGCTAAGCGGAAAGCGGCGATTACGTTCGCCAACTGGCTTGCGGACAATGGCCAGGTATGGGCGAAGGCGGGGCATATTCCATCCAAGCCGTCCGTTTTTGAGAAACAGGAATTCAAAGACCTTCCATACCGCAGCGATTATGTATCCGTAGCTTCAACGGTTAAATTCAACAAGCCGTCTACTAAGAACTGGCAGATCCGAGACTTGGCTATGTTCAAATATTTGAACGAAGTCTGGGCGAACAAATTAAGCCCGGCGGACGGTATCGCCAAAATGTCGGATGAAGTGCAGAAGGTATTAAGCGAATAGAAGATCAAGGTAATGAATTCGGCGGACTTTGCGGCATTTGCCGTGAAGTCTGCCGGTCATATGGGGAGGTTAGACGCTTATGAAAATAAACAAATTGAGGGCAGACGTGCAGGCACTCCTGTTCCTGCTCCCCTTCTTGGTCGTGTATTTTCTGTTTACCATCTGGCCGATGATCAAGGGCGTGGAGATGAGCTTCTATAAATGGACGCTGATCAAGAAGATGAAATACGTCGGACTCGGCAATTATGAGCGGATGTTTCAAGACCATGATTTTTGGGCGTCCATCTGGCATTCTACGATTTTTGTCATTATCACGACGCCGCTAATGATTATTTTGGCTATTGTTTTGGCGCTCATCGCCAACCGCAACTCCAGGCTGCAAAGGTTTTATCGTAGTGTGTTCTTTATTCCGAGCATTCTCTCCGTGGCGGTTGCTTCTTTTCTGGGATTGTTTGTGTTCCAGCCTTATACCGGTCTTGTTAATTCTTTGCTTCATTTAGTAAAGCTGCTTCCTGAAGGCTCGGAGATCTTTTGGCTGTCGGAAACGAATCTGGCCTGGATCGCCATCTCGCTATTAACGTTATGGTGGACGGTCGGCTTTAACTTTATTTTGTACTTATCGGCGATGCAGGATGTGCCGGACGAAGTTTATGAAGCGGCGCGTTTGGACGGGGCGACTGATGCCCAGCTGTTCTGGAGGATCACTCTTCCACTGCTCAGCCCGATTACGAAAACGATAACCATGCTGCAAATTATAGCTTCATTTAAAGTGTTCATGCAGATCTATGTCATGACCGGCGGGGGACCTCTCGATCAGACTCGTCCCGTGATCCAGCTGATCTGGCAAACGGGCTTCCGCAAAAACGATCTCGGGTATGCGTCCGCCATGTCCTATATGCTGTTCGTCATTCTCCTAGTGCTGTCCGGGCTGCAATACTGGATCAATAACCGGAAGGAGGCGAACTAGAGATGAAATGGTTTTATCGGATCTTTTCCATGTTCATGGCCGTGCTGTTTGCTTTTCCGCTAGTTTGGATGCTCGTAGTTTCCGTGAAAAAAGAAGGCATGAAAATCACGTCCGTCGTGGACTGGTTCACGCCCCCTTATTCCTTCGCGGTCTATCATGAAATCATCACCGGTACGAAATTGATCAACTGGTCATGGAACAGCTTTTTTATTGCGATATGTGTGACTCTGCTGACGCTGATTATCGCTGCGATGGCGGGGTTTGCGATGTCAAAGGTTCCGTTCCGCTACAGAACTTTTATGTTTTTCTTCATCTTGGCCGGGCTGCTTATTCCTGGGGAAGCGATTCTCATTCCGCTGTACCAGGTCGCCAAAGATATGGGGATTCTGAATTCATACATGGGTCTGATATTTCCCGCGCTGGCTTCACCCTTTGCGATTATCGTGTTAAAAAGCTTCTTTGACGGAATCCCGAACGACCTGCTGGAAAGCGTTCAGATCGACGGAGGAGGCATCTGGCGGATTTTTCTCAATATCATGCTGCCGCTTACCCGTCCCGCGCTCGTATCGATCGCAATTCTGACGTTTATCGGCTCCTGGAACAATTTCCTCTGGCCGTTCCTGTCGGTTACCGACGATAACCTGTTCACGCTGCCGATGGGGATTCCTACCTTGATGAATCAGTACACGGAAGATTACGTGAAGCCGATGGTGATCAATACCGTAGCTTCCTTGCCGATCATGCTTCTGTTCCTGATTTTCGAGCGTCAGATTATTAAAGGAGTCAGCCTGTCGGGAATTAAAGGATGAGTGGAGGAGCAACGGTTGTGGCTGTGCGTCAGCGTGAAAGAGCGATCGATATTTTTAAGGGTCTGCTGGTGCTCGGAATGGTGTATTGCCATACCCTGCAATTTTTCAGTGATCCGATGATTTTCCCGCAGGGGCAGAAATGGATTGAGTTCATTAACTTAATCACCTTCTCGGGATTTGTATTCAGCTTCGGTTATGTGTGCCAGCTGGCATATTATAACAAGGCGTTCTCGGAGGTCTGGCACCGCATGCTCGCAACGGCGTTCAAAACCTTGTTGGCTTTTTATATTTCCGGGACAGCCTTTCGATTGTTTATCGATCAACGGCCGCTGGAATGGAAGACGATCAGACCGATTTTGCTGCTGAACGATATGCCGGGCTGGTCCGAATTTCTGGCTTCATTTACTTATTTAATCGTGCTGGGGCTGCTGTTGTTTGTACCCTTAAAATGGCTGGTCGGGCGAAAATGGACCGGATTCACGGCGGCGGGACTTCTGCTTCTCACCACATGGATTCCTTATGGATCGATTCATGAGCCGATATGGGCTCCGCTCTTTGGAACCAGGGACTTCGCCTCTTTTCCGGTGGTGCAATATTTCCCGTATTATTTGCTAGGCATGCTGTTTGCCCGGTACCGCATCGGCTTTGACTGGAGGATTCTGGCAGGCTCGGCGCTTGCATCCGGCGCGTTTGTCTGGAGGTGGCTCTCGAACCCTGAGACCTCGTTGCCTGAACGTTTTCCGCCATCGGTTTGGTGGATCCTCGGTCCTGCTCTGGTGCTGTACGGTTATTATCTTCTGTCCCGGTTGATGGAGAAATATCCCTTGCCGTTTGTCCCGCTGGAGGCCATGGGTCGAAATGTACTTTGGTTTCTGGTGATGAGCAATGTGCTCATCTTCGCATTGAAAAATAATCAGCCATTGTTGCTGGCGGGATTGCTGGATGCATTGTGGATGGAACTGGGACTGCTGGCCGTCATCGGGTACGGCATATGGATTATTACCAAACCTGCGCGCCGCGCTACTTCAAACCATGACACAAAAATATAACAACGGGATAAAGAAGGAGTAGAAGCTATGACTGACCAACTGCTACGCAATGAATATCCCCGTCCGCAATTTGTCCGTGAGGAATGGATGAGCTTAAACGGGGAATGGGATTTTGATTACGACGATCAGGGGATCGGCGAGCGGGAAGCTTGGTACGAAGAACAACATGATTTCACCAGCAAAATCATCGTGCCGTTCTGTTACCAAAGCCGGTTAAGCGGAATCGGCGATACGGCATTTCATGATACGGTATGGTATCGCAAAGTATTTTCCGTACCTGAAGCTTATAGAAAAGGCAGACTGCTGCTTCATTTCGGCGCCGTCGATTATGAGGCGAAGGTATGGGTGAACGGCAAACTGGTAGCTCTTCATGAAGGCGGCCACACCCCGTTCCATGCCGATATTACGGATGTTCTTGCCGAAGGCGATAATACCGTCGTTGTGAAGGCAGTTGACCACAGCCGGGATGTGACACTGCCGCGGGGCAAACAATTTTGGGAAGAAAAATCCGCAGGAATCTTCTATACGCGCACTACCGGCATCTGGCAGAGCGTATGGCTTGAGCCGGTTTCGGATACCTATATCGGACGAATTCGCCTGACCCCGGATATCGACGTCAATGATATCGCATTGGACGTTTTTCTGTCCGGCTATCGCCCGGGCGCACTAGTCGGCATTAAAGTGGCTGTCACTTTTAACGGTGAATTTGTAGCGGAAGATACGTTCTCGTTTAGACATGAGTCGGCCAGCCGGCGCATTCATCTCGAAGATTTCAACGATCATGGGCTGGGACGCTGGTGGACCCCCGAGAAACCGAACTTATACGATCTGGAATTGACCTTGAGCGTGGACGGCGTAGTTGCCGATACGGTAAGCAGTTATTTCGGAATGCGAAAAATATCTATTGAAGACGGAAAGCTACTGCTGAATAACCGGACTTATTTCATGAAAATGGTACTCGACCAAGGCTACTTCCCGGAGGGGATCCTGACCGCCCCGAGTGATGACGACCTGCGCCGGGACGTGGAATTGACCAAGGAGATGGGTTTTAACGGTGCACGCAAGCATCAAAAAATCGAAGATCCGCGTTATTTGTACTGGGCGGACCGGCTGGGCTTGCTGGTTTGGGGCGAAATGGCGAACGCCTACCAGTTCTCCGGGCCTTATGTGGCACGCATCACGAAGGAATGGATTCAGGCGGTGGAGCGGGATTATAACCATCCTTGCATCGTCGCATGGGTACCGCTTAATGAGAGCTGGGGCGTGCCCAACATTCTGGTCGACAAGCAGCAGCAACAGCACGCCTTATCGCTCTACCATATGACCAAGTCGCTGGATCTGACGCGCCCGGTCATCTCCAATGACGGCTGGGAGCTGGTCAACACGGATTTGGTGACCGTCCATGATTATGAATGGCGGCGCGAAGTGCTGACGGACCGCTATGCGACTAAGGAGGCGGCGCTGAGCGCTCAACCGGGGAACCGCTGGATTATGGTTCCGGGCTTCCCTTATTCGGGCCAGCCGATTCTCGCAACCGAGTTTGGAGGGATTTCCTTCAAGAAGAATGAGTGGGAAGGTTGGGGATATTCCGGCGCGGTGAATGAAGAGGACTTTACGGAGCGGCTCCGAAATGTCGTAGAGCCGATGCTGCAATCGCCGATCATTCAAGGGTTCTGTTATACGCAATTCACCGATGTGGAACAGGAGATTAACGGCCTGCTGACCTACGATCGGAAGCCGAAGCTTCCGCTGGAGACGATCCGCGCAATCGTAGAGGGAACCCGAAAATAATTTAAAAACGGCAGATGACGTTATCCGTCGGTTCTGCCGTTTTTTCTTGAGAGACGGAGAGCTTTCGCGGGGTTATTTTGAAAGGGGAGAGTGGTTGTGCGTTTGGGAAAATGGTTGATGATCATGCTGCTGTTAGTAACAGCGGCCTGCTCGCCTGTGGAACGGGAGCCGGTCCGGACATGGAGCAATCCCGTGTCATTAGCGGATGAATGGGAAGAGTACGGGCTGGGTGATCCTTTTATTTTCTCGTTCAATGGATATTATTACTTGTACGTAAGCACGCGGGATACCGACGCAGGGATTAAAGTATGGAGCTCGCCGGATTTGGCGGATTGGACCTATCGCGGATTGTGTACGGAAGATCTCCTTACGGCGGCGGCGTATGCCCCTGAGGTCCGATATTGGAACGGCAAATTTTATATGTATACTTCTCCGGCCGGAAACGGCCATTATGTGCTAGAAAGCGATTCGCCTGTCGGACCTTTCCGGGTGGTAACGGGCAATTTCGGAAGAACGATCGATGCATCGACCTTTGTGGACGACGACGGCAGCTGGTACTTCTATTATGCCGGAACCGGCGGCATCGATGCCGCCCCGATGGATTCCCCGCTGTCCGTAACGGCTCCCGGCTCGCCCACCGGAGCCTATATGGATGGCTGGACCGAAGGGCCGACGGTATTCAAAAGAAACGGCTTGTATTTCATGACCTATACCGGGAATCATGTTTTCAGCAACGGGTACCGGATTGACGCGGCGGTCAGCGAATCGCCCCTGGGACCGTTCGAGCCGTTTCAAGGTAACCCTGTGTTGATCAGGACGGAAGGGAAGACGGTCGGACTCGGCCATAACTCGCTCGTAACGGGACCGGATCTCGATTCCATGTACATGATCTATCATAACCTGGAGGGTCCAGGTATTGTCGGGCCGCTGCGGCATATGAACATGGACCGGCTCTTCTGGAACGGGAACGGCTTCGCGGTGGCCGGGCCGACGGACACGCCGCAGCCGGCTCCGGCTCTGCCCGCGTTTGCCGACCGGTTCGAACGGGATAAGCTCGGCAAGTCCTGGATGGCATCCCGCAAAGGCGACTGGACGGTCGATCCTGGCAAAGGCGCTGGCGTCCGGACTGCGGATGCATCCGGCATAGCCATGCTGCGGACGAAGTCCAAGACCGAGCCGGGGTATACGGCGGAGTTCCACGTTCGCGCGGAGAGCGAAGCGAAGGCGGAAGCCCGGGTCGGGGCCGTGTTCTCGTATCGCGATGAACAAAATTACGGCACCGTCTGGCTGAATCCGGCGGCGGGCCGAATGGAAGTGACCGAACTGTCCGGCGGGAAAGAGCAGGTTCTTGGCGAAGCCGATCTGCCTGCGGACTTTGACTATAGCCAGTGGCATAAGATCCGGATCGAGCATGCCACCGCCGGGGATGCCGGGAGCGGCGGACACGCCAATCTGCGCGTTTATGTTGACGAAATGCAGAAATACGCCGGTTCGTCGGCGACGGATGGAGGCTCCATCGGTTATGCGGCTTCAGGTTTAGATGCGCGTTTTGGCTATATTGCTTATAGCAATGACGTGAACGGCAGCAGCGACTGGTGGTCTTATCAGCCGCTTCCGGGTCAGGTGCAGGCAGTTCACTTTGAGGAAGGTGAAGAGGGCAAAGCCTATAAGGCCGTTAAAAAAGTGGAAGGTGGCAGCGCGTCTCCTTATCGCCCCGAAACCTTGAGTATGGAGAGCAATGAAGCCGGCGGCTATGTTTTGTCCGGGTTGCAGGAGAGGGAATGGGCGAATTACCTGGTGAATGTGGATGAAGCCGGGAGATACTCAATTCATTTTCGAATTCGACCTATGACAGAGAGCGCAACATTAAAATTAATCAGTGAAGATGATGAGGAGATTGCAACGTTTGAGGCGACCCAGGAGAAAGCGGGAGAATGGCAGACGGTTTCCGCGCAGGGCGTAGAGTTGCCTGCGGGACAACAACGTTGGAGGCTGGAAATCACGGCGGGAACTTTGGACTTGGACTGGTTCCGGGCGGAGCGTTACCAGGCTGTAGAGACATGGGAGGACAACTTTGATGACGGAAACGACTTTGGATGGACCCGGTTTGAAGGCATGTGGTCCGTGAAGGACGAGGAATTGCGGGCATCATCGGTGTCGCCTGCCAAATCGTTGACCGGCGAACCCGGTTGGTCCGATTATTCGGTTGAGGCGGATCTGCAGATGATGGAGAATACGGGCCGCGCCGGACTGCTCATTCGCGCCTCGGAGCCTGCCAACGGACTTGATCAGAATCAGAACCGGTCCGATTTCGTCCGCGGGTATTACGTATATGCCGATGCAGAAGGCTTGCATCTCGATAAAATCAACTATGCCACCGCCTCATTAATCAGCGTGCCTTGGGGAACGAACCTCCCCGGAGCGGACAGCAAGCTTCATTTAAAAGTATTTGCGCGAGGCGCAACGATCGAAGTTTATGCGGGAGAATCCAGCCAACCGGTTCTCACTTATACCGATCGCAGTGCCGATCCGTATCTTCAGGGGCGCATCGGCCTGCAAAGCTCGGATGTCGCGGTCCGAATTGACCGGGTGAAGGTCGAGCCGTTACAGTAAAGACAGGTTAATAGTAACGGTAAGCTAATTTTACGGAAACGCAAGGAGGACAACTATGAACAGACCGGAAAGAAAAGGAGCCTCACTGATCAGCGAAGTAAACCGGACCAATGTCCCTTACGGAACTTTGGCTATTTGGTTCCTTGGACAAGAGAGCGTGATTGTTAAAGGGGACGGAATAACGGTTTATATTGATCCCTATGTATCGGATTATCTGGACAAAGACGGGCCGGCACGCTCCTATCCGGCGCCAATCGTTCCGGAGGATATCGTAGGGGCGGACCTCTGTCTGATTACACATGAGCACGAGGATCATATGGATGCGGGGACGCTGCCGATTTTTCACGAGCAAAACGGTGGAGCGCCGATCATGGCACCGGCTTGCTGCAAGGAGCCTTTGCTTCGCATGGGCGTAAAGGAATCGCAAATCCTGGTGGCGGATAACAGCCGGCAGACCGAGCTGTTATCCAAGCTGGAAATCACGGTGCTCCCCGCCGCTCACGAACAATTGGAGCAGGACGGAGACGGGTTCCATCGCAGCGTGGGATACGTTCTCAAGCTGAATGGCGTAACGTTGTATCACGCGGGGGATACGGTAATTTATCCGGGGCTCGTGGAACAGCTTGAGAAGATTAAGCCCGATGTAGCCATGCTGCCCATCAACGGTCGGGACTTTTTCCGCCGGGAGCGCGGCATCGTCGGTAATATGAATTACCGGGAAGCCGCCGAACTGGCCGTCAGAATCGGCGCTGAAACCGCGATTCCGTTGCATTATGACGTGTTTGCGCGCAATGCGGAGAAGCCGGGGAACTTCGTGGATTATATGTATGAGCATTTTCCGGAGCAGAAAATCCACGTCATGGCCCGGGGAGAACGGTTCGTGTACGTATCCGGGCAGGCATTTCTGGACCGTGACTAAAGGACATAGGGAGAGACAAAATCGATGAGCACATCAGAATTTCAAGCATATGAGGGCGAGTATCAGGGAGAGAGAGCGATTTGGCTGAAAGCGGACCGTTATGAAGCGGCGCTGCTCCCAGCCATCGGCGGTAATTTGATCGCGTTTCGGGATGCGGAACGCGGAATGAAGTTTTTGCATGAGCCCGGTCCGGAGGAAATGGAGTCCTTCAAAAACCGGCCGATGATTCACGGAATTCCCGTGTTATTTCCGCCGAACCGATATGAAGACGGACGTTTTCCGTGGGATGGTAAGGTTCATGAGTTTCCCGTCAATGAAAGTGCGACCGGCAACCATCTACACGGTTTTCTGTACAACATTCCCTGGCAGGTGGAGGAGTTCGGACATACCGAAAGGGAGAGCTTCGTATCCGTTTCGGTTACCGTAGACGAACGGCATGAATCGTATCGCTATTTTCCTTATAAATATAAGGTTCGGCTTCGGTATGGCCTGAGTGCGTACGGTCTTTCCCAGCAGGTTATGGTGGTTAATGAAGGCAGCGAGAAGATGCCTTGCTTGTTGGCGTTCCACACCTCGGTGAATGCGCCGTTTGCCGATGGAAGCGCGGCTGCGGACTATCGTCTGAAGCTGACGATCGGAGAGCGGTGGGAGCTGAATGAACGGATGCTGCCTACCGGCGAGTTTCAGCCATTGACCGATCAGGAATTGCTGATGCAAGGCGCAGGCGTTTATCCTTTCTTCGAAAGCATGGACAATCATTATACCTCCACGGCCCAAAACGGCCGAAACCGGATGGAGCTGACCGATCTGAGCCGGCAAATTACGCTGGTTTATGATGTGGGGACATCCTACAAACAGTGGATGATTTGGAACAATGGGGCAAAGGAAGGCTTTTTCTGCCCCGAGCCGCAGATCAACCTGGTAAACGCTCCGCATGTGGATCTGCCTGCAGACGAAATCGGACTCTTTAGTTTAGAACCGGGCGAGATTTGGGAGGAGAGCAGCCGCTTGTACGTGCGGGGATAGGCGGGATACGGTTGTTTGACAGCAAGTTTAGAATGCCTGATTTTGATGGGCGCACCTGTTTCAAGTGGGTCCTCTAATACAAAACACTCCCTTGACCGTGCTGGTCAGGGGAGTGTTTTTTACTAATAGTTTTCGCTTTAGTTGTTGGGGTTTGTGTATGGCTCCAACGAAATGTTATCAATCCAGACTGTGTAAGGGGTATTCAAAATCGGATCTTCTGTTTCCCCATTTCTGCCGAGACCAATGATAAGTTGATATATCCCGTCACTTGGAATTTCGATGATGGCTTCATAGGTCTTAGTGATTTCATTTACGGCAAGTGGTACTGGACCGGTGATAGATCCTTTGATCTCGACAACAATATTGCGCGCCTGCTCCGAGCTTAAATCCAGGGATAGTTTGTAGGTGCCTTTTTTCAATGCAATGTTATCTTGGTGAAGTTGAATGTGCCACCAAAACCATCCTACCTGGTTAATGACCGCTTTCGCTTCGCCACCTTCAACGGAAATATTAGCTTCTCCCGCATAGGGTTCGTGTACACTTTTCTGATTATGAATCAGCCACCCATTCAAGCCATCCTCGAAATCTCCGTTTACGAATTCATGAGAAACCGGAGTTTCCGGCGTGGTTGCGGTCGTTTCCTTAATGGACAGATCGTCAAACGTAATCGTATGAGGTACGTCCGGCGTTGTCAGCGAACCCATTGTTACATTTCCAATTAGGAAGTTCAGCTTCAGGGTTTCCGGTTTTGTCGCAGTGAATTTGGCAGTATATGTTGCACTAGTGGTTGAGAGTGCAAATTTGACTTGATTAGGCGTGATGGACGTCGTGTTCGAATATTCTAATACGATTGGTCTTTCCACACTTGCGCTCGCCTTGAAGGACAGTTCATAGGTTTTACCTGCCTCCAGAGGAATGTCTGCTTGGTAAAACTGAGTAGACCAGCCCTGGCCACTGCCAAGTGAAGGGATGGTAATGATCGCTGCCCCCGCATTTTCCGCAAGGGATGAGCCCCCATCACTCCATACTTCCCAGTCCGACGTTTTATTCGAGAAATCGCCGTTCAACAACAAATTACCGTCGGCATTCATGACTCTTTGCGTCACACTGGCAAAAGTGTAATCTTTCGCTTCAATCCTGATTTTATAGCTGCTTGCATTAGAGAATAATGCCGCATTCAATGTGACTCTGCCTTCTGCAAAAGAATATTGATCTTCGGCAACCTTAGTTCCATTGATACTTACGGAAGAAATGTTTTTACGCCAAGTCTCGTCATCCTGGAACGTAATCTCAATAGGCTGACCTATGACATTATCCGTAGTGTCCGCTATAAGACTTGGAGAACGCTCCATTTTTGGCGCATCTTTAATTTGGAAGACCACATTATCGATAAATACGTCATGCGGACCGCTTACTGTTTGACCGGCCAGATTCCCCAGGAAAAATTTAAGGTTACCCAAGACATCTTTACCCATCTTGAATGTAAACTTGTAGTTTTGAGGGGATGTTCCAAGATCAACGATTTCATCAAAGTAGCGAGTATAGGAGCTGTCTTCAATATCAATCTCCATTTTGCGCTCTATAGTAGAATGTGCGTCAAAGGACAGCTCGTAGATGGCACCCTTCGTCAAATTCATGTTGTTTTGCATAAACATGTTGCTCCACGGCTTTTGCCCAAGGGCGCTTACCGACAGCTTTGCAGCCTGGTTCTCGTGAGAAGCTGTCATGCTTCCTCCGGTATCAACAGCCGCTTCCCAAGGCGCAAGCCCGCTATCAAAGCTGCCGTTCGTTAGGGGGAAGAATACCGTATCCGGATCATAAACGATTGATGTCTGAATGAGCTTGACGTTATCGAGATTGACCGTTCCGTCAGCGCCGCCTAAACGGAAGGCCAACGTTGCATTAGGATCGGTTATTCCTGTCATCGTAAGGTCGATAGTATGTTTCGAGCTTGCTGCATGCACATCATCACTGCCCAGGGATACTTTTTTACTAAAGTAGGTTTCAGATCCATCATTACTCACCAGCTCAACTTGAATATCCCTTGGCGTAGAGGCGCTAGCGTCAAAAGTCCATTCATAGGTCTGGTTCGCCTCAAGTAAAATACCTCTTTGCAGTACACTTACGTCATTGGCATTGCCGTTGCCCGCATTCAGTATATTCACACCGAGATAACGGGTGGCCGGATTGACCGATGCCTTTGCGTTGGTATTGTCCGCTGTTACGACATGCCAGAACGTCATCCGGTCCTGACGCCCTTGATCAAAGCTTCCGTTATATACCCGATTTCCGTCGCCGTCGAGCGGTTCTTTCCGCATATCATCGTCGATAGCAATGGTATCGATCTCTTCCACACGAACATTGCCGATCCATACCGGACTTGTGTTTAAGCCTACGTTAAATTCCGTTCGTGCAGCAATATCCGTATCCGCCTTCATCTGGAATTGATATTCGAAGCGCTGCATCTGATCGGTCAAATCGAAAATATTTGCAGGGGAATAAGCGGCAAATCCGCGGCTTTCTCCGCCTGTCATTCTGGCCATCATGTTGCGGTTTGCATCTGACTTGGCGTCAAAAGAGACTTTGTAGAAATGTCCCTTTACAAGCGATGCCGTGTTAAGCAGCTGAACCGAATAGTTTTGGACACCTGCATTTTTAATGCCGATTTTGGCGTAATTTTGTTCGCCGATCTTCTCAATATTTACGCTTCCAGCGCCACCGTCGCCTTCAAACAGCGACCAATAGTCCGTATTCGGAACTTCTGTGGAAGATCCGGTGCCATTCAGGTATTTCAAATTCGGTTTAGTTGTATCATCTTGATCAAAATTATTGTTATAAAGCAGGTTTCCGTCCGCTAAAGGAGCTTGCGCATCTGCGGGAATAGGCTCTTTTGCGATTACAGGAGGAACAGGTTCCCGATACGGCCGTCCGGTCAACTTATAAGCTCGAACGTAATCCACATACATTTTGCCCGGGAGCAAGCTTTCGTCGATCGGTCTGCCGCCATCAAAGTTTCCGCCAAGAGCCAGGTTCAGGATCATGTAGAAGTCCTGGTCAAACGGAGCCGGATAGGCATTATTCGCCGCTTGGTTTTTACTTATGCTGTACCAGTCGTTCTGGGTTTGAAGAAGAATGCCGTCAATATACCACCGGATTTCCCCGGGTTCCCATTCTATGGCATAGGTGTGGAAGTCCGTTGCCGTCCCGTTGTTGGGAAGCGGGTATTCCTGGCCGGTATACACGTTGTTAGGTGCTTCCCCGCCATAATGGAGAGTGCCGATCCCTATTTCAGGTAAACGTCCCCGACTCTCCATGATGTCGATTTCGCCGGACGAAGCCCAGGTTCCGTAAGTGCTGTCCTGCGGCATCATCCAGAATGCCGGCCAGAACCCGGTGCCTCCCGGAAGCTTGATCCGGGCTTCGAACTTGCCGTAAGTCTGGGAGAACTTATCTCTGGTCACAAGCCGGGCGGAAGTATATTGGCTGTCCTCGACTTCCTCTTTTTTTGCGGTAATGACCAAGTTGCCGTTCTCTACGGTTGCATTCTCCGCTTTATAGTATTGCTGCTCGTTATTGCCCCAGCCGCCGTTGCCGGTGCCGATCTCAGCGGTCCAATTCTCCAAATCGGAAGGATCGTTGAACTCATTGGCAAAGGTCAGCGTCCAATCTTTAGTCGGATTCGGATTGCCGTTGTTACCTCCAGGCGTACCGCCGCCGTTACTGCTGCCCGGCGTACTACCGCCGTTATTCACGGTTCCGCTGCCGGATGGACTGTCCGTACTTTTCGGAACCTTGCTTCCGTTCATCGTCAAACCGTCCGACTTGTTCGTAATCGTCTCCACTTTGCCTTTCCCTTCAATAACTGCTTTGCCGGCATGTTCACCAACAGTCAATTTCTTTATTACCGCGCCATCCGCCAAAATGATTCTGGCGTTTCCGTCCAGCTTCAGTTCCTCCACAGTCCCCGAAATCGTGATGGTAGGCTGATGATTGCCTGTCGAAACGGCAACGATTTGCTTGAAACTGCCGTTAAATTGAATTCCCGCATTGCTGTCGGGTACAAAGCTTGTTCCTTTGACTACAACGTTTTGAAGTACAGCCGTGCCATCCCCAATTCCGGCAGTTAAATACAGGTTGCCTTCGATCACGGTATCTTTCAACGTAATATCGGCCTTATTTATCAGTGCATTGCCTTTCACCGTGCCCTCGGACAACGTCGCTTTCTTGTCGAAATAACCTGTTATAACACGATCTATTAATGTCATGAGTTCCGCTCTAGTCATCGTTCCTTGCGGTTTGAAGCTCGAATCGGAATATCCTTCCAAGTATCCGGCAGCCGCGAGCGCATTAACGGCCTCCAGCATTTCGGCATTCATGCCCGTCAAATCGCTGAAATGCGCGGTATCCAATGAATCTGTGCCCATTTGGCTGAAGCTGAACAGTTTATCCAGTGCAAAAGCGGCTTCGGCCCGGCTGAGGGGAGCATGAGGGTTTGATTTTCCCGCAGCATTCAGCTTGATATATCCGGCTTGAACCGCTTTGGAAATGTCGGCTTCATACCATGTCCCAGCTGGGACATCTGAGATGAACTGGTTCAACTTCTGAGTCAAGCCAAACACCTTGTTCATAATGACTGTAAATTCTGCTCTTGTGATTGGAGCATTCGGACGAACGGTCCCATCTCCGTACCCCTGAATGATGTCATGATTCATCCAACGGGCAATAGAATTGGCTGCCCAGTGATTCTTGGACAAATCGTTAAATTGCTGCTGCACCCCAACTGCCGAAGTCTGACCGCTTGCGAACTGGGCGGAGCTTACTCCGGATACCGCACTCGTCACAATGAGCAGAGACAATGCCAGGGATGTACTTTTGCGGACCAAACGATTCCTCATATTCTGCATCTCCCTCTTAGATTTTAGTAGCTCATGTCCTATACTGCGCATACTAATTCAATGCCTTGAACCAGCTTTCTCCTTTCCAATGAATTCGCTTACATTAATTTTGTCTCACATGGGACAAAGATAAATATAATATAGTATCCTGCTACTTGAGTGTCAATGCATAGCGGCTACGAAAATTTGCCGGCTATTTTCGTAGCGCTGCACGAATCTCTTACAATAAGCTCCGCTTCAAAGAGGGTTTCTTCAGCCGCATTGCCGTCTTCCTCCAGTACGGATATTAATTGATTCACTAACGATACGGCCATATCCACACGCGGAACACGCAGTGTTGTTAGAGCTGGATGAAGATACTGCGAGATTAACAAATCATCAAAGCCAATGACAGAAATGTCGTCAGGGACGCTCAGTTTATGGGCGGCCAAAGCCTTCATGGCTCCGATCGCCGTAAGGTCATTTGAGCAGAATACTGCGGTGGGCAATGTACCTCCAGAAATCCACTGTTCAACGGCGGCCTTCCCACTTTGTTCAGTAAAGTCGCCATGGAAAATACGGTCTTGGGAAACGGGCAGCTTCCGAGTCTGCATCGCATCCATAAACCCCTCATAGCGTTCCAGTCCGGCCGGATTATTCAGCAGTCCCGTAATCATTCCAATATCCTTATGACCCAGATCAGCCAAATATTCAACGGCTTTATAAGTGGCCTTTCGATTGTCAATCTTGGGTGCAGGAACGGACAAGCCCCCGTCCGGAGCATTGTTGGGGTCGAACACGCAGATTTCAAAGCCTGCTTCTTTGATCTGCTCCATAAGCTTCTGAACATTCGACCAGCTGATGACAATCCCGCCATCAATGTTCTTCTGCTTGTATTGGCTGAATAGAGCCGAAGTATCCGAGACATCCAGAATCGTCACTAGTGTATTATAACCACGCTCAAAGCAATGGCTGATAACGGCCCCGATCGCGGCTCCGTAGTACATGTCATCCGAGTATAAGGTATAGTTGTTTTTATCCTGAATAATAAACAAGCCGATCGTATGCGTTCTTTTGGAGGAAAGCTTGCGGGCGGCCGAGTTCGGTTCATAATGGTATTCTTCCATGACCCCGAGCACTTTCTCGCGGGTTTTTGGGCTGACGCTGGCGGAGTTGTTCAGCACACGTTGAACTGTTTTCCGGGAGACGCCGGCTATTCTAGCAATGTCGAAAATATTCATAGTAAGAATCGTCCTGTCCTGATTAGATATGTCCAAAATACAATAAAGACCGGGCCGGGTCAATTAGAAAGGGACATCCATGCGATCTGCGGCTTACGGGACCAAATATGCTACGATTAGAGCTGTCTTTGCACTCTTCACGCTTCATATCTTTTTGTTGTATTTATAGCTTTAAAAAGGGAATAACGACCGGCACGGTGAAACTTATAGAACAATATGCGCAAACAGGAGGGCAATCGCCATGACAACCATTCAAAATCCGATTCTGAAAGGGTTTAATCCCGATCCGTCGATCTTACGCGTTGAAGACGATTATTATATTGCCACATCAACATTCGAGTGGTTCCCCGGGGTACAGATTCATCACTCTAGGGATCTGGTCCATTGGGAGCTGATCGGACATCCGCTTGACGAGCGCCGCCTGCTTGATATGAGAGGCAATCCGAATTCCGGCGGGATCTGGGCTCCTTGTCTCAGTTATCATGAAGGTGTATTTTATCTAATCTATACCGATGTTAAAAGCCTGGCCGGCGCATTCAAGGATACGCCGAACTATTTAACGACGGCGACCGATATTCGCGGTCCGTGGTCGGATCCCGTTTATCTGAACAGCAGCGGCTTCGATCCGTCTCTGTTCCATGATGACGACGGTCGCAAATGGCTTGTCAATCTGATCTGGGACCACCGGAAGAATCGTAATCCATTTCACGGCATTGTGCTGCAGGAATATTCGGAAACGGAAGGAAAGCTGATCGGCCCCAAAGAGGTGATTTTCAAGGGGACGGAGCTAGGGTGTACGGAAGGGCCGCATATTTATAAAAGAAACGGATGGTATTACCTGATGACTGCCGAGGGAGGAACAGGTTACGAGCATGCCGTGACCGTAGCGCGGTCGCGCTCCTTGAACGGGCCGTATGAAGTAGATCCGGGGAATCCGATCCTGACGTCCCACGGCGACCTGAGCTTGCCCCTGCAAAAGGCCGGTCATGGCAGTCTCGTAGAGACACAAAACGGGGAATGGTATTTGGTTCACTTGTGCTCTAGGCCGCTCCCTGGGCTGCAGCAATCCCCGCTAGGAAGAGAGACGGCGATCCAGAAATGCGAATGGACCGAAGACGGATGGATTCGACCTGTAAACGGACAGCGCCCGCAATTAGAGGTACAGGCTCCTGATCTGCATGCCGCTCCGGTTTCCATACCAGTAGATTGCGATCATTTTGATGAGCCTTCTTTAAGTGCGGCGTACTCCACTTTGCGGGAGCCTGCCGACGCTTCCTGGCTGAGCCTGACGGAACGCCCGGGATACCTTCGTCTCTACGGCAGACAATCGCTGAACTCTCACTTTAGCCAAAGCCTTATTGCTAAGCGGATTCAGCATTTTTCGTTCGAAGCGGAGACGGCGGTCGAATTCGAGCCGGAGCATTTCCAGCAAATGGCCGGACTAATTTGCTATTACAACAGCAAGAACTACTATTATCTGCGGATCAGCCGGGATGAGCAGCTCGGTAAAACGCTCAATGTACTGATAGGCGATAACGGAGCTTATGATGAGGCCCTGTCCGAAGAGCTTTCCGTTGAGGATTGGGACCAGTGCTTCCTGAAGGTTCGGATTGAAGGAGACGAGGTGCAGTTCTTGGCTTCCCAGGACCGTGAGAGCTGGATGAAGGTCGGCGGCCCACTTCAATTCGGGCATTTATCGGATGAATACGCGACCCGGCATACGGATGGTTTCTTTACGGATTGGGGCTTTACGGGTGCATTTGTCGGGCTATGCGTGCAGGATTTGAGCGGGGAAAAGAAAGCGGCGGACTTCGATTATTTCATCTGCCGGAGTACGGAGGAGTTCTAGGCTAGCCTCTAGCGGGGCTCTTTCTCTGCCATAAATTTCATGGACTCAAATTGTCATGAGCAACGCTTTATGTTACAGTAGAACTATCTTAAGCGAACGGAGGGTTCCTCGTGATTAATATTAAATTCCGTTTTTCCACTTTGCGCGGCTAATTGAATAGTGCTCAAAGGCTCTGCACCTGTGCAGGGCAAACGGGATAGGTATGCTATGACGAAGGGACTCAACTTTTGAATAGAATATGCCGACTTTGCGGGCGCCGCTTTACGGGAGACGTTTGTTTGCCGTAGCCAAGCGGGGGACTGCGACGTTTTTCGTTTGAACCGACACAGGGAATCCGTCCTGTGTTTTTTTGTTTCTTCCGGTGTCCCCGCTTTTGATTTGGGAGAAGCTAGGTACAGTGAGCACTGGGGTCTCTTTGCGGGGACGATCTTATTTTTTTCCTAAGGGAGGAATTTATATATGGAACAACTGCAGCAGAAAGCTGTCCTGGTCGGAGTCAATTTGAATCATCAGAAGGATTTCGAATACTCGATGGAGGAGCTGGCCAATCTGGCCGAAGCCTGCGACATTGAAGTCGTAGCGACGCTCACTCAGAACCTGGTGAAGATCAACTCATCCCATTACATCGGAACGGGAAAAATAGAGGAAGTACGTGCGCTTCTCGAAGCGAACGATGGCAATCTCGTTATTTTCAATGATGAGCTGTCTCCTTCCCAAATTCGAAATTTGGAAGCCGATTTGGATTGTAAAATTATCGACCGGACCATACTGATTCTCGATATTTTCGATCAGCGGGCTAAGACGAGGGAAGCCCAGCTTCAGGTGGAAGTGGCCCAGCTCAAGTACATGCTGCCGCGGCTTGTCGGGCTTCGCGAATCGCTCGGCCGTCAGAGCGGCGGGGTAGGCACCAAAAATCGCGGCGTAGGGGAGACGAAGCTGGAACTCGACCGCCGGCGGATCGAGGAGAAGATCACCGCGTTAAGCAAAGAGCTGGAGACGCTCGTGGCGCACCGGCAAACCCAGCGCAAACAGCGCAAGAAGAACGATGTGCCCGTCGTCTCGCTCGTCGGCTATACGAATGCCGGCAAATCGACGATCATGAACGCGATGATGGAGCGGTTTAACCCGGAACAGGAGAAGCAGGTATTTGAAAAGGATATGCTGTTCGCGACGCTGGAAACCTCGGTTCGCAGCATCCCGCTCGAAGACAACAAAACGTTCCTGTTGACGGATACGGTCGGGTTCGTCAGCAAGCTGCCGCATCATTTGATCAAGGCATTCCGTTCCACGCTGGAAGAAGTGGCTGAAGCGGACCTGCTGATCCATGTGGTGGATTACTCCAATCCGGAATACGAGCGGCTGATCGACATTACGAACCAAACGCTGAAAGAGATTGGAATTACGGACATTCCGGTCATTTACGCCTATAACAAGTCCGACCTGGCTGAGCGAGCGATCCCCGAGGTCCAGGGAGATAAAGTGTTCCTTGCGGCCAAACCAAGAATAGGCATTCAGGAACTGATCGGATTAATCCGGGAACGGGTGTTTAAGGACTACATCCGCTGCGAAATGTTGATTCCTTATGATCAAGGAGCGGTCGTCTCATATTTCAACGAGCATGCCCATATCTTTGAAACGAGCTATGAGCCTGAAGGGACCAAACTTTCGATGGACTGCAAGCAGAGCGATTACGGAAAGTATAAGCAGTACGCGCTGGAAGGCACCGAAGAAAGTGCGAGCGCGGTGGGCGATGAGAGCGGAGTAAACGACTAAAGTAAATAGTTAATAAACCCCGATATCACCATGGGGATGTTAAAAAGAAGGAAAGCTGCGAAAGTGCAGCTTTCCTTTTAAATATGGCCAATCTGAAGATGACTTCCTGCAAAAGTACATTAATATTCCACGTTGTGCACCCCGTTTGCTAAAAAAGGGATAAAAACCTGCACTTTCGCAGGATTTTATCCTTTAAGCCTTTTCTGAGCATCAGAATGCTGCATTATTGCTGAAATTCTTGAAACAATGAGGAATCAAAAACATCTAAATTCATTTCTGCGGCTGGAGTAAGGGCTTGCCTTATTACAGAACAGGTAGCTCGACCCAAAAGGTTGCGCCCGTTCCGGCCGTGCTTTGCACGTCGATCCGTCCCCCATGGGCCTGCACAATCGATTGGGAGATGGAGAGACCGAGGCCTGCGCCTCCCTGTTTGCGTGTACGAGAGATCTCGCTGCGGTAAAAACGCTCGAACACATGCGGAAGGTGCTCTGCCGGTATTCCCGGGCCATTATCCTGTACGCTTAAGCGTGCCAGATTCTTCGCCGGCATGGTTAAGGTGACCGTGATTGCCCCCTTTGTCGGATCCGTATGCTGGACGGCATTGTGAAACAAATTCAGAATAACTTGCTTGATTTTATCGCAATCGACCATGCTCTTGATGTCCGGGGTGAGGCTAAAGCTGACTGTACGGTCACCGGCGAGCATTCGCAGATGGGGCTCCATTTCCTCCACCAGTGTATCGAGGCGGGTTTCGGTACGGTTGACGACCGGCTGACGATCCAGCTTGGCCAGCATCAGCAGGTCTTCGACCAGCTTCTTCATCCGCTTGGCCTCGCCAAGCATGCTGTTCAGCGCGGCATTCAGCTGCTCCGGCTTGTCGACGGCCCCGCGAAGCAGCACTTCCAGAAAGCCGTGAATGGACGTTAGCGGCGTCCGCAGTTCATGCGAGGCATCGGCGATGAAGCGGCGCATCTGCTCCTTGGCTTCCCGCTCGGTTGCAAAGGAGGTTTGCAGCCGCTCCAGCATGCCGTTAAACGATTTCGCCAGCCGGTCGATTTCGGTTTGACCCAGCGAGGAAGGGAAGCGCCGGTCCAAATTGCCGGCATCCAGAGCTTCAACCGTGCTGACCATCCGATCAAGCGGATTTAGCGTTTTGCGGAGCACGGGCAGGTACAACATGAGTCCGGCGCCGAGAGCGAGCAGCGACAGGATAATGAAGATCGAAAGCTGCCGCAGGGCGATCGCTTTTAACGGGGCGGTGGCGATACCCATTTGAATCAGCCGGTCCCAGTCCCAAGGCCCTTCCGCGGGCCGGAAAACCAGCAGCTGCTCGTTTCCATTGTGATCTTGGGCGATTTTGTAGGCAACGGCCTTTTTATTCTCCCATTGCTTCAGGATGCTGGCGTATTCTTCTTCGCTCAGTTGCGGAGCCGGGAGGCCGGATTCGTTGGATCGGCTTATAAACTCGCCATCTTTGCTGATCAATGCCAAGGATGTATCCGGCAAAAAAAGAAATGGTCCGCGCTCGCCGATGCCGGAGGTATCGGGAAGCCAAGACTGATCGGGAATCCCAGGCGACTCCGACGATGAGGAGCCGTCCGCAGGCTGCGTCGGTTGGGGCATCGCCGGGGCTGCGGCTTCGTCCCGCACTCTGCGAGCGGGGAATACGTTGCCGTTCATCAGCAACTCTTTAGGAAGACTGCGGATTTGGGATAACAGGGTTTCAGCCTGATTGCTGTAAAGGAAGTTTTTCATCACGACAAATTGGACCGTGCCGATCAACAGCAGAAGAAGCGCAAGAATAAACAGGGAACGGGAGAGCAGCTGGGAACGAAGCGAGCGGGGAAACGCCAGTCTGCGCAGAGCACCGCCCCAATTCTTCAGCTTCATGGCAGATCGACGCGATAGCCCGCGCCCCGGAGCGTCCGGATCAACCGATGCTCTTTGTCGTTCAGCTTTTCTCGCAGGGAGCGGATATAAACCTCAACGATATTCTCTTCGCCGCCGAAATCATAGCCCCACACCTGATCCAGGATCTTGCTCTTGCTTAGCACAATGCCATGGTTGATAACTAAATATTTCAGCAGTTCATATTCGGTTGGGGATAGTTCCAGGATCCGCTGCTGGTATTGGATTTCTTTACGGCGGTCATCCAGCCGGAACGGACCGAGGGTCACCTCGCTGAACAGGGCGGGGAACTGGTTGCGCAGCCGCGCGCCGATCCGGGCGAGCAGTTCCTCGAAGCTGAACGGCTTGACCACGTAATCGTCCGCCCCCGTTGTGAGCCCCTTCACCCGGTCCTCCACCTCGTCTTTCGCCGTCAGCATAATGATCGCTACGTTGCTAAGATTTTTTTTCAGCAGCCGGCAGACTTCCCAGCCGTCCATTCCCGGCATCATCACGTCCAGGACGACGACATGGGGCTGAAACTCGAGAGCGAGATTGACGGCGGTCATGCCGTCGCTTGCAGTCTGAATCTCAAACCCTTCGTTCATAAGTCCAAGCTCCAAAAATTGAATGATATGAGGTTCATCGTCAACTAACATCACTTTGACGCCTTGTAGATTTTTCATGTAGAAAGCCTCCAGTACGATTGCCGATTATAATTATATTATCCGGGATTACGCTGAATATCGGCTGAACGTCCCCTGAGGGAGACCTGAAATCCTCAGCTTGGCCGGGGGTTTTCTTTGATCCTATCACGCTTGACCCTTGATTGTGAATCTGGTTCTGGGATATACTTTTCTAAGTTAAATGACGAAAGGGAGAGTAAACAAATGGATAAAGTATTGATTTTCGGACACAAAAACCCGGACACGGATACGATCTGCTCCGCAATTGCTTATGCCGACCTGAAATCCAAGCTGGGATGGAATGTTGAGCCAGTCGCTTTAGGCGAGGTCAACGGGGAAACGAAATTTGCGCTCGACCGCTTCGGTTTCCAGGCGCCGCGCGTTATTGAGTCGGCAGCCGGAGAAGTGAAGGACGTTATTTTGGTCGACCATAATGAACGCCAACAAAGCGTTTCCGATATTGAACAGGTCCGTGTAGCGGAAGTCATCGACCATCACCGGATTGCCAATTTCGAAACCAGCGGCCCGCTCTATTACCGTGCCGAGCCGGTAGGTTGCACGGCAACGATCCTTAATAAAATGTACAAAGAAAACGGCATCGCCGTTCCCGCAAACATTGCCGGGTTGATGCTGTCCGCCATCATTTCGGATTCCCTTCTGTTTAAATCTCCAACCTGCACGGAGCAGGATGTTGCCGCTGCTCGTGAACTGGCGGACATCGCCGGTGTGAACCCTGAAGAATACGGGCTGGACATGCTTAAAGCCGGAGCCGATCTCAGCGACAAGAGCATTGAGCAACTGATTTCCCTGGATGCGAAAGAGTTTGCCATGGGCAGCGCAAAAGTGGAAATCGCTCAAGTCAATGCGGTTGATGTAAACGACGTATTGGCACGTCAAAGCGAGCTTGAAGCTGCTTTGAACGGCATCGTGGACAGCAAAGGTCTGGATCTGTTCCTGTTCGTGGTTACTGACATTTTGAACAACGATTCGGTCGGTTTGGCATTGGGTAAATCGGCTGATGCAGTAGAAGAAGCCTATGGCGTGAAGCTGGAGAACAACCAAGCGGTATTGAAAGGCGTTGTTTCCCGTAAATCGCAAATCGTGCCTGTACTAACTGATATTTTTAACAAACGCTAATTCAATATCCTGAATTAACAGTAAAGAGTCCTGAAGCAACGCCAACGTACGGCAAGCTTCAGGACTCTTTTGTTTATGATAAGTGCTCCGGACCCGGATGGGCAGAAAGGAAGTCCGGGTCTGGTTCGGATGAAGAATGAGGCGGACGCTAACGGACACCAGGGGCCTTAAAAGACCGAAAATGGCCGATCTCCAAATCTAACGGACACCACAGCCGTTAAGTTGACCAAAAGACGCTGTGAAAGGCTTATTTCCGAAGAATAAGGTCCCTCATGTCCGTTAAATTGCCGAGATCACTAAAATGTGGCTAATAAGGTCTCCTGTGTCCGTTAAAGTTCAACAAGACGCCGGTCCGATAGCAAGCCCCAGCCCACTACACAAGCTGCATTACTGAAATGGATCTTAGGGGCAAACTGCCCCTGCATCTGCACTAGAACTACCAGCACCAGTACCAGCACCAGCACCAGCACCAGCACCAGCACCAGTACCAGTACCAGAACTAGCACTAGCACTAGCACCAGCACCGCATCAGCACTGCATCAGCATCTACAAATGCCTACGCGCCCTCAGGCTCCTCTGTACCTGGAACCGGGATAGGGGCGGCTTTATGTTTAAAGATAGGGACAAGGATGACCGCGCCGATCAGCATGACGATTCCGGAGAACGTATAGATGCTCACGAGAGGGAACAGCTTTTTGAGTACGCCGGACAGCGACATCATGACGACCATCATGCCCATGAACATCGGACTGAGCACCCCGTTTACGCGGCCGACATAGGATTGCTCCGTCGATTGCAGGATCAGGGTATTGATTCCGATTTGGATACAAGGGAAGGTAAGTCCGTTTAAGAACTGCAATACCAAGGTTAATGGTATGCTGGTGGAGAAGCCCATGCCAGCGATGCACACGGCGCTGACGGCCATACCGAACGCAAGCAGCACCTGCGGCTTCACCTTTTTGGACAGCGTCATAATCAGGCCTCCGCCGATCAGCATGGCGACGCCGTTGACCATAAGAAGAAACTGCAGGAATTCTTTTGGCTGTCCAAGCCGTTCCGTTACGACGAACAATCCAAGCGTCTGAATGGTACCTACGGAAAAACCGGCAATGGCGAATGTCGCGCCGAGTACCCGCAGTACAGGGCTGCGCCAGACATAACGGAAGCCGTCAGCCAGCTCCTGTCTCAGTTTCGACGTCCGCTCCGTTTTCGTTTCTTGCTCTTCGTCGGCGGGAAGCCGGAACAAGACGATGGCGGAGAGAAGGAAGGCAACGCCCATCACGCCGATTGAGATATGGATTCCGAACTGGTGATAGGCAAAAATGCCGAGCGTCGGGCCGAGCACCATGAAAATGGCGACCAGGGATTGGAACAAGGCCATGCCCTGCTGCAGCTTATCCGGATGAACATGCTGCTTGAACAGCTTCATGACGGAAGGCTGCGAGAACTGTGACAGGATTGCCGAAATAAAGGTGGCGAAATAAACGGCCTCCCAAGACTCGTATAACAACGTCAATAAAACGGCGAATACGGATACTGCGGATAGGAAGTCGCACCAGATCATCGTTCGCTTCGGCTTCCAGCGGTCGGCGAAAGCGCCTCCGATGAAGGAGAATACGAAGATCGGAGCGAATTCAACTACGGAAATCAGTGAAATGGCCAAGGGGTCATTGTTCGTCTTGTCGGTTACGAACATCAAAATCGCGAAGTTGCGGACCCAGATCCCGATCTGCAAAAAGATGTTTGAAATCAGAATGGTCTGGTAGAAACGGTTCCGGAACAAACTCGTGTTCGCGGGCGAAGCATGTGCTTGAATGGACATCAACATCACCTCAATATGGTTTTCTCTCTAATAGAAACGGGTCCAGCAGGCGAAAAATTCCCATACTAAAGATTACTTGATTAGGGCGGCTATGAAAAGGGAAATGTTAAGTATAATTATTTCAGGTTTTTTCCGCTTTTCCGGCAAACCATATTTCAAATTGACTTTTAAATTAATGTTTGTTATTACAAAAGGAAACGATTCATTTGTGAGCAAATCGTGAATTTTTTAACAACTTATTTGAAGAATTGCAGGTTCCTTCCGAATTAACTTTACTACTATCATGTATCATGGGACGGAGGCTTGTTATGAATATGGATTGGAACCAGTTTATTCTTGGTCATATGGATGATCTGGTATATTGCTGCGATTTAGAAGGAACGGGCTTGTATTGTTCCGATTCGGTAACACACTGGCTTGGTTATGTCCCCGAGGAACTAATTGGTGTGAAGTTTTCGGAGTGGTGTCATCCCGAGGATATCCATGTTCCCCTCAGCAAGGATTTGCTGCGCCATCATAGGAGTATCGTCGAGCTTAGACTCAAGAGCAAAGAAGGCCATTATCTTTGGTTTGAATTTTCTCTGCGTTTGGCGGATGCAGGACAACCGAATTCTAAGATTCTGGCGATTGGCCGTGAAATCTCCAAGCGGAAGTACGATGAACTGATGTTGGAAGAAACGATGCGAATTGCCCGGATCGGAAGCTGGGAATGGAATGTGGCGGAAGATCGGGTCGCTTTGTTCGATCAGCTATATCCTATGTTCGGTATCGAAAAGAAAGAGGAGCGAATGTCTCCGACCGATGCATTGCAACTGCTGCATCCCTCCGAAAGGGAACGGCTGGTTGAGACAGTCGCCAAAGCCATGGATGTGGGGAACTTTGATTTTGAGTTCCAGCATGAATTTCAGCCTGGGGATTTTCAATACCTGCATATTCGCGGGATCGTAACTTATGACGAGGATGGACAACCCTTAAAAATAAGCGGAACCGTACAGGATATCAGCGAACGGAAACTAGTGGAACGCAAGCTTCAGGAAACGGTCGAAAGATACAATTCCCTTAAGAAGTACAACCACGACGCCGTATTTTCACTGGATTTAAACGGTCATATTATCAATACCAATGTAATGGCTGAAAAATTAACAGGCTATAAAATCCCGCAAATGACCGGTAAACGATTCTCCATGTTTATTGAGGAGCGACATTTGCAAAATATTTTGTCCGCATCGATTACGGATGCTACGATCGAAAAAGGAATCGACAAAATCAAGACGAAGGACGGCACAGAGACCGAAGTTTTGACTACGATTGCCCCGATCATCATCAACCAGAAGAACGCGGGCTTTTATATCATCGCCAAAGATATAAGCGAACAGAAAAAGCTGCTTATTGCGAAGGAAGCCGCCGAAAGCACGAATAAGGCCAAAAGCGAATTTCTCGCCATGATGAGCCATGAAATCCGCACTCCGATGAACGGCGTGATCGGTATGACCGATTTGATGCTTGAAACGACTGAAGTATCGGATACTCAGCGGGAGTACCTGGACATTATCCGCAAGAGCGGCGATACGCTGCTGGCTATCATTAACGATATACTTGATTTTGCAAAAATAGAATCCGGTAAGGCAGAGCTGCATGAGGAGTTGATTGATCTCCGGAAGGCCATTTCGGAGACGCTGGATATTTTGATGGCCCGGGCAAACAAAAAAGGACTTACCTTAAACTATTTCGTCAGCCCGGACATTCCCGGCATGCTGTTCGGCGACCGAGAGCGCTTAAAGCAAATTCTGCTTAACCTGGTTGGGAACTCCGTGAAATTCACCTATTCGGGCGGAGTAACGGTCAGCGTAAACCGTCTTCCCAGCGATAATAATTTGATCCGTCTGCGTTTTAAGGTCTCGGATACCGGCATTGGTATTCCAAGGGAGAAGATCCCGCTGTTGTTCGAACCTTTTTCCCAACTGGATCATTTCATGACCCGCCGTTATGAAGGGACCGGACTTGGACTTGCCATCACCAAAAAGCTGGTCGGGCTGATGGACGGGGAAATATGGGTAGAGCCTCAGGATGGCCCCGGGGCGACCTTTATATTTGATATCAGTCTTAAAGGAAACACGAACAAGATTGACTGCCAGGTGGAGGGCGGAGAGGAGCAGCCGCCTGGCCGCAAGCTCCATATTCTGATCGCGGAAGATAATGAAATTAATCAAATCGTCCTCCAGAAGATGCTTGAAAAGCTGGGGCACTCCACCCGCATTGTGAGAAACGGGAAGGAGGTCATCCAGACGATTGCCTATGAATCGTTCGATATGATCTTCATGGATGTGCATATGCCGGAGATGAACGGGCTTGAGGCGACCGAGGTCATTAAGAGCACGGTTCCGCCGGAGAAATGTCCGGTCATTGTGGCGGTGACGGCCAACGCATTAAAGGGCGACAGGGAGAACTGTCTGAAGGCCGGGATGGATGATTATCTCAGCAAGCCGATTAAGAACTCGAGAGTGGCTGAAGTGATCAGTAAATACTTTTAATTTGAGAGAATATACAAGCATAATTCAGTAAATAAAAGTATCGTTACGATGATAACGCTTTTACGGGCCGGTGACCTCATTGAGGTCATCAGGCCTTTTTTCATATAATCAAGACCGTGAGCGTTGCACCGGACCTGTTTTACTGATAGATATCCATGGATTGATTAGAAGGAGGAATACTTCATTGTTAAAACTAAATAACTCCGCAGGCTGGTTCTCGAATACGCGAACCGACGTGTTGTCCAGCCTGACGGTGGCCTTTGCGCTGATTCCCGAAGCGATAGCCTTTTCCATCCTGGCCGGGGTGAGCCCGATGGTCGGCCTTTATGCCTCGTTTTGCATCGCTGTCGTAATTTCTTTTGCGGGAGGACGTCCGGGTATGATCTCGGCGGCTACGGGAGCCATGGCTTTGCTGATGGGCGGCCTGGTCAGGGATCATGGGATCGAGTATTTATTCGTGGCGACGATCTTGGCCGGTATATTACAAATCGTGATGGGCCAGCTTAAACTCGGAAAATGGATCAGCTTTCTGCCGCACTCGGTCATGACCGGCTTCGTCAATGCTTTGGCCATTCTGATTTTCATGGCGCAATTAAGTCATTTTTCTGGCCAGGGATGGCTGATGTACGGTCTTGTTGCGCTTACGCTGGCGATCATTTATATAATTCCCCGCTTCACCAAGGCAGTGCCCTCGGCACTCGTTGCTATCATCATCGTTTCGATTCTGAGCATTTCGCTGCATCTGGATGTCAAAACGGTCGGCGATATGGGGGCGATTACGAGCTCTTTGCCGGTCTTTCACTTGCCTGACGTCGTTTTGTCCTGGGATATGCTGAAGACGATTTTTCCAGTTTCTTTATCCTTGGCGGTAGTAGGTTTACTGGAATCCTTGATGACGGCGACGCTTATCGACGATATCACCAACACGACCAGCGATAAGAATCGGGAGATGAAAGGGCAAGGCTTGGCCAATATCGTGACCGGGTTTTTCGGCGGAATGGCGGGCTGCGCCATGATCGGCCAATCGATGGTCAATATGAAATCCGGCGGCCGCACCCGGCTGTCGACACTGGTTTCCGGTGTCGGTTTGCTCTTCCTTATCATTGTGCTGGGCGGAGTCGTCAAACAAATTCCTATGGCCGCTTTGGTCGGAGTTATGTTTATGGTATGTATCGGAACGTTTGAATGGGATTCCCTCCGGTCGCTGCATAAAATTCCGAAGTCCGATGCCCTGGTTATGATCGTAACGGTAGTTACCGTAGTGGCTACGAGTAACCTGTCCATCGGTGTGGGAATCGGCGTACTGTTGAGCGCGCTGGTGTTCGCTTGGAAAATAGCCAGAATCCGCATTATGCATGAAGAAGCCGATGAGGTTAGAACTTATCGGGTATCAGGACAGATGTTCTTCGGAACTGTCACGAATTTCTTGAGCGAGTTCGATCCGGCCAACGATCCCGAGAAGATCGTAATCGACTTTTCCAAGTCTCATGTATGGGATCATTCCGCGGCAAACGCGATTTCGAAAGTCATCTTCAAATACCGGCAGGTGAATAAAGAAGTAGTTATTACCGGGTTGAATGAGGAAAGCACGCGTCTCGTCGAGCGGATGGGATTATCTTAGAATAAGACACTCAGAAAAAAAACTCCTTAGATCAGCACGCAAATAGCTGTTTAAGGAGGTTTTTGAGTTGTAACTATGGATTCAGCGGATGAAGCTGCCGATACCGCCTAGAGCATCCTGAACCGCTTCAACTGGTCCCATTGCTGCTCCTGCACTAAAATTTCCCGTTGCTTGGGTCCCAGAAGATCAAAATGAGGAAAAGGAGGGCGGAGATGAATATATTTGGGGCTCAGCCCGTGATTTTCGCACCAAGCGGTCAGGCGGTCCAGGTCGGAGCAACCGACCTTGGTTACCGTCTTGGTTCCAGGGAATCGGGGGTCCAGCCAGTAGTGGGTCAAATACGCGATTTCCCCCCGGGACACGGCTTCCTTCCATGCGTTTAACTCGTTTCTGTCGATTCCGAATGCCATGTCCGTTTCTTCCTTTCCGTCCGCAGTTCTACAACCTGCTACACATGAATGCCTCTCCACAAAAAAGCGACGATCGACTCCGCCGCTTCCCGCTCCGAAGGAAACAACACCTGGTTCCGGTCATATTGCCGCTCGCCGACCCGCAGCATCGAGACATAAATATGAGCAGCCATCATCGTATCCTCGCAAGCAATTTCCCCGTTCTGTACCGCTGCGTCAAAGCCTTCCTTAAGCGCTTCGTACAATCCGTTCTCATATCGAATCAGCGTTTGCTGCTGCTCTTCGGTTAAATGCTGCTTCACTTTATCGAACATATCGTTCATATGAACCTGGGGAATCCTTAAATAGTTCTCCGTGATCTTGATCAGCCGGCTACGAAAAGAACCCGATTGGCTGAGGATTCCGCGAATCCGATCATTCACTACGGATAATGTCTTCGCAATAGAAGCGACGAACAGGTCCGTTTTGCCCGGATAATAATAGTAAATTGTGGCTTTGGTAACACCGCATTGTTCAGCGACCAGGTTCATGGAGACGGACTCGAAGCCCTTTTCCATAAACAATCTGGAGGCGGTCTGCAAAATATGCACTGACATCGGCAACCCGTCCTGCTGCTGAACCGGGCGTCCCAAAGGCCGCTTGTTCGGGGTGCTCATTATATCACCTCAACACCTAGTTCTGTCGAATCATTATACCATAAGAGGTTGTTAAAAAAGTCATCTTTCCATGACGAAGCAGATCATGATGAGGATTCGACGTCGAATCTTGAATTCAGCCGGGCCTTCCGTTGCTCACGTACCTTCTGTACGCTCCGCTACTCAGTCCCTAGCTTCATCCAACCTTCTTGGTCCTGAAAACCTGACTTTTTGAACACGCACCATAAGCGAATTCATGGCAACAAAGGGACGGGTTACCTGATTGATAATTAACCTTCCGGTATATATAATTATTATGACGAATATCACTAACATATATTTTCTTAGAATGAAGATGGAGGGGAACCTGGGATGCTGTTAAAGCAAATGGGCCGATGGGTCGCGGGAAAAAGAACGAAGTGGATTACGCTTGCGGTTTGGGTCATCATCGTTGGTGTGTTGAGTGCGGTGTGGCCCGGTGTTAATCAGATGGAAAAAAACAATGCGGCCAACCTGGATTCAGGTAAGCCTTCGGTAAAAGCCGGGCTGGTTGCCGAGACGGAGTTTCCGGCAGAAAGCGGAATTCCGGCGCTGATCGTTTGGAACCGGGAGGGAGGATTAACCGAAGAGGATTACGGCGGAATTCAAAAATTAACCGCCTATTTCGCGGAGCATCCGGTACCCGGTCAGGGGGCGCTGCCTCCGTTCGATAAACTGCCGCTGCCGGTGTTGCAGCAGCAGGCTTCGGAGGATGGAGCGGCTTTTGTACTGCCTTTCTTCTTCGAGAAAACGGCGGATTCCGATACGATGAAGCAAGGAACCGAAGAAATCAGGAAGCAAGCTGAAACGCTGTTTGGCGCGGACCCATTTGCGGCTGACCTGAACAAGGGAGAACTGTCCGCCCGCGTGTCAGGCCCTGCGGGCATTTCAATCGATGCCGTCGGACTGTTCTCCAATGCGGACGTTTCGCTGATGATCGCAACGGTTTTGCTGGTGCTGATTCTGCTGCTCTTGATTTACCGTTCGCCGCTGCTGGCGATCATTCCTTTGATCGCCGTAGGATTCGCCTATGGGGCGGCCAGTCCGATTCTGGGCAAAATGGCGGAGCTGGGCTGGATCACGGTGGACTCACAGGCTATTTCAATCATGACGGTGCTTTTGTTCGGGGCGGGTACGGATTACTGTCTGTTCCTGATTTCGCGGTTCCGTCAATTGCTCACCATCGAAAAGGATAAGTCCAAAGCGTTGTTCGGGGCGCTTAAGGATTCGTCCGGGGCTATTGCGATGAGCGGATTTACCGTGGTTATCGCGCTGCTTGTATTGCTTCTGGCCAAATATGGGGCGGTTCACCGGTTTGCGGTTCCATTCAGTTTGTCAATTCTCATTATGGCGATCGCCAGTCTGACGCTAGTGCCGGCGATACTTGCGATTCTGGGCCGAACCTCCTTTTATCCCTTCGTTCCCCGGACCCCGGAGATGGAAACGGAGCACAAACGGGCAAAAGGCAAAACTACGGCTGTCAAAACGAAAAAGAAAAACAAGGTCGGCGGACGAATCGGAGTTATTGTTACAAAGCGGCCTTGGCTGGTCGTGATCGTGACTTTAGTTTTTCTGGGGGCTGCTGCCGTCAATTCGTTCCGAATTCAGTATACCGTGGATTTGCTGTCATCTTTCCCCGAAGATTCACCTTCTCGTGAAGGGTTTGCCGTGATCGGCGAGAAATTCACGCCCGGAGAATTGGCACCTGTGAAGATTATGGTGGATACGGAAGGGCAGGATATTCCGCTGCAGAAAACATTTGAGGAACTCCCTTATGTGAGCAAGGTTTCAGAACCTGCCGCAGGGAAGAACAACCCGAATATATCCGCCGTGGATGTCGAGTTCAACATTAATCCTTATTCGATGGAAGCGGTCAATCATATTCCGGACCTGCGGGAAGCGGCCGAGAAGGCTCTCGCGGACGCAGGCATCAGCGCCCCGGAAGCGAAAACCTGGATCAGCGGGCAGCCCGCAACCCAGTACGATACTGAAATGACCAATAACCGGGATGCCAAGGTCATCATTCCGATCGTCATCGGGCTGATAGCCATCCTGCTTCTCGTATACCTTCGGTCTGTCGTGGCTACCATTTACCTGATTTTGACGGTCGTGCTGTCCTATTTCTCGGCGCTAGGTCTGGGTTGGATCTTCGTTCATGATATTATGGGGGCCGACGCTATTCAGGGATTGATTCCACTGTATGCTTTTGTGTTTCTGGTTGCGTTGGGAGAGGACTACAATATCTTCCTTGTCTCAAGCATCTGGAAGAAGCGCAAAACGATGCCGTTAAAGGATGCCATCCGGGAAGGAGTAACGGAAACCGGCGGCGTCATCACTTCGGCCGGCCTTATTCTCGCGGGAACCTTCGCCGTTCTTGCGACGCTTCCGATTCAGGTTCTCGTGCAGTTCGGCATCATTACGGCCATCGGGGTGCTGCTGGATACGTTCGTCGTTCGTCCGTTCCTGGTGCCGTCAATTACGATGCTTCTTGGTAAATGGGCATTTTGGCCGGGTCGCGGTGCGATAGACCACGATGAGACGCCAATGAAAGAACATGTGAATGTATAAAGAAACTGATTCATAATTAAGGAGAGGCAGTCACCGCTTCAGAATGTCGGTGACTGCCTCTCTTTTTTTGTTTCATTCCGGCGGCGTTTCGGCAAACGTCACGCGGTTTTTCCCGGCTTGCTTCGAAAGGTAGAGGCAGTCGTCTGCCGCCTGGATAATCTGATTAGGATGGGCGCCGTGATCCGGATAAAAGGCGGCGCCGATACTGCAGCCGATCGTCACCATCTGCAGCTCGATAACGAAAGGCTGGTTTAACAGGGCAATCAGTTCGTTGGCCAGGCGTTCCGTTTCGGTTCGGGCTTCTTCAATGGACGGGGAAGCCGGTGAGATGAACAGGAATTCGTCTCCTCCCAGACGCACCGCAAGTCCTCCGGGTTGCCGGATGGAATCCAGCCGCTGAGCAACCTTTTGCAGCAGCAAATCGCCGGACTGATGTCCCAGTGAATCATTGACGGCTTTAAATCCGTCCAGATCGATATACATAAAGGCAAGCTTGCCCTTGGCGGGATCCATGCCCGGTAATGTGTCTTCGAGGTATTTTTCAAGAGCGACCCGGTTTGGAAGACCGGTAAGCTGGTCGCTGTGTGCAAGAGTCTTCATATTTCCAAGCGCTGATTCGGTCTTGCTTAAAGAATCTACCAGACTGCGCAAGGACGTCGACAGGCTATAAATATCATGGAAGGTCCGGTACTCCGGAATATTTACGTCATCTCCCGCCCTCAATTGATCCGCCGCCTCCGTCAGTCCCCGTATCGGCCTTGAAATCCGCTCCGCCAGCAAGGAGCCGAGGAAAGCGAAGAAAATCGTGGCAATGGCTCCGGCAATAATGAAATAATTTTTGAGATCCTTCAAGGGGGCCAGCGCGACAGCTTCCGGTTGGCGGACAAGTACGGTCCAGCCCAATCCCTCATAATCGAGATAACCATTCCCGTATGAATAGCCGGTGAGATAGCGCTTCCCGTCAGGCCATGTAATCAGGTCCCAGCCGTTACGACCCTCTTGCGCTTGCTTCACGCTGACCAGAGGCAGCGGCTGTCCTACCATCTCCTCCGGTCCGAGGAGAACGGTATTGTCTGATTTGCTGACGATGAATAGTTCGAGACCGCGAAAGTGTTCCAACTGGGGAGCCAGAATCGTCCGCTGTACTTCTTTGGACCATTCCCAGCTCAGGTGGGCGGCCAGTACGCCAATCGGTTGGCCGTCCGCACCTTTTACGGGCGTGCTGATATCGACGAATTGCAGAGGCTCTCCGCTGGGATTCGGGAGCAGCTTGGAGAGCAAGACCGCCTCGTGGACGTCGCCGATGAACTCTCCCTTAATGCCTTCTTTGAAAACCGGGCGCTCCGCAATGTTCTTTCCCTCCAGAATTTTATCTGTTGAAGCTACCACGTTGCCTTTGTCATCCAGATAACCGATCCATGAAAAGGAAGGGAAACTTGTTCTCAGCTGTTCAAGCAAATGCCGGATTTCTTCCGGTCTTTCGGGCTGTTTCAATGTATCCAGGGTGGTGACCAGTTCGATTTCCCCGGAGCGGGCCCACATGAAATGATCCAGTTTGTCGGACATTTGAAAAGCGATACCCGATAAGGAATGTCCGATTTCGCCTTCGATTTGGCGCGAGGAATGTCGGCCCATAATGATACTTAATATGGTGACGAGAAGGATGATGAACAATGAAAAAGCTATCATTAGAAAAGTGCGCAGTTTAATCATGAAACCTCCGTAATTCTGTTATGCAGTATGTATTTTAACCAAGCGGTTACGATGCATATAACACGTTTATCGGAAGCTGATCGCCTGGTGGTTATACCTAACATAAAGAGTTATTGGTTTGCTGAATACTTTCAATAAGTTCAAGCATCCTAATTTAAATGGATCTCATTATGAGTTGTAGCAATTAGAGCGAGGAGGAGTTAATCTTGGGCGGGAGGCAAGAGAAGGAACAGAGCGGCGGGAATTTGAAATGGTGGCAGCTTTCCTTGCTGGGTGTGGCATCGACGATCGGAACAGGGTATTTCTTGGGTTCGGGAATCGGAATAACTATGGCCGGACCCTCGATTCTTATAGCCTTTGTTCTTGCTGCACTTGGGACCTATACCGTCTTTGAAGCATTGGCACGCATGACGGCCAAACGCCCGGAGAAAGGATCATTCCGTTCTTACGCCAAGCAGGCGTTCGGGAGATGGGCCGGATTCAGCAGCGGCTGGGTTTACTGGTCCTCTGAACTTCTTATTATGGGCAGCCAGCTTACGGCATTGTCGCTTTTTTCGCGATTCTGGTTTCCCGGGGTGCCGATGTGGGTTTTTGCGACCGGATATGCCTTGCTCGGATTGCTCGTTATTTTTATTGGGAACAAAGGATTCGATTCTGTTGAAAATGTGCTCTCGGTCATCAAGATCGCAGCGATTTTAATGTTTCTCGGAATTGCGGGCGCCGCACTTTTTGGATGGATCCCCGGCGGGGAAGCTCGCGCTTTTCCACGGACGATGGGGCAGATATTCCCTACCGGCGCAATGGGGCTATGGGCTGGCTTGATCTTCGCTTTTTATGCATTTGGCGGAATTGAGGTGATGGGGATGATGGCGTTTCGGCTAAAGAAACCGGAGGAAGCTCCGAAAGCCGGGAAAATTATGCTGCTGCTCCTGACAGTCGTTTACGTCTTGTCGATTGGACTCGTTGTGACTTTGATATCGTGGAAATCCATTGTGCCTAAGAAAAGCCCGTTTATCACGGCGTTGGACGGCGTTCATATGCCGTTTATTCCGCATTTGTTCAATGCCGTGCTGATTATCGCCGGCTTCTCTACGATGGTGGCCTCCCTGTATGCGGTCACCACGATGCTGGTAACATTGGCGGAGGATAAAGACGCCCCTCCATTGTTCGCCAAGAAGGCGTTGAAGAAGCGTCCTATGTACGCAATCGGGTTGACGGCCGCCGGCTTAGCCGCTTCCATCATCCTCTCCCTGGCTATGCCGGGCCGGATTTATGAATACATTACGACAGCGGCGGGCCTGCTTTTGTTGTATAACTGGCTGTTTATTTTGCTTACTTCAGGCAAGCTGCTGGAATTGAGCGTGTTCGGACAAGTCAAACGCTATGCAGGTATGGTGCTTATACTACTTGCTGTGTCGGGGACGCTGACCCACGGAACAAGCCGCCCCGGGTTTTGGGGCAGCCTGGCGTTTATCGGCGTGATCGGCGGGGTCACTCTAATCCTGCAGTTCGCAGTATGGAAGAAGCGGAAGTTGGGTACCAAACGCCGCCGCAAAGCAGTACTAATTCGCAGGCCGCGGCTTGACTAGAGGCGTTCCAAAAGCAGGAGAACGGCTTCGTAACCGAAGTACAATCCGAATCCGATTAAGGAAAGCCCTGACAAAACGGAGATGGTTCGAATGACGCGGTCGGTTAGAATTTTTCGGAATATGCTCGCGAATCCGGCCATCGTCACATCCCAAAGCAGGACCCCGGCGATGATAGCACAGCTGTTAATGACCAGGTCCCTGGCATTTGACGTGGCTGCGGTTTGGGCCAAGACAGAACCGTAAATCCCGAGCCAGAACAAAATGGATAGCGGATTGGACAAAGACATCATGAAACCGGACATAAACGACTTCATTAGCGGCTCGCGGCCTCTCATTTCGCTTAAGCTGAGTTTGCCTGCCTGTTTAAGGCTGTCGATTCCGGTATACGTGAGAATGAAAAAGCCGAACAGCCACAGAAAGGATTTCATGAACGGGGTATTCAAAAAGTGAATGACTCCGAAATACACCAGGAGCATATAGATGATATCGGCCGCGATGGCGCCAAGACCTACTAGCCAGGCGGGCAGAAATCCGCCCCGGATACCCTTGTCCAGTTGGGCCGCGTTTACCGGACCGATCGGCGCGGAAAGGGACAAACCGAGGAATACAAAGCCCAGCATACTGTTCAAACGACATACCCCCAAGGAATGATAATGGAATGTAATCCGTGGCATAACTACTTGTACCATCCTATTCGCAAAAGTCCGCTTGTACGACTAAAAAAAGGACTTGAAAAACTAATATCATTAGTTTATTATTTAACTAATACATTTAGTTTATTAGAGAGGATGATTAATCCGTATGAGAATCATTCGAAAAAATCGGCTTATTCAAGTTTCGTTCTTGCCACGGATTTTTCCGGTCAATTGTTATCTGGTGGAAGAGGAGGATGGCGTTACGCTTATAGATGCCGCACTGCCGTACAGTGCGGATGGGATCATACAGGCCGCCGCCAAGACGGCCGGCAAGCCGCTGACGCGGATTGTGCTTACCCATGCCCATGATGATCATGTAGGGGCACTGGATGCAATAAAGGCGAAATATCCGGATATTCCGGTATATATTTCGGCTCGGGACGCGCGTCTGCTCGAAGGGGACGTGACGCTGGATCCATCCGAACCGCAAACCCCGATCCGCGGCGGAGTTCCGAAGAAGGTAGCAACCCGCGCCGATGTACTCTTGGCGGACGGGGATCGGGTCGGCTCCCTGCAGGTGGTGGCTTCGCCGGGGCATACGCCGGGCTCGATATCGCTGCTGGACACCCGCGACGGCGCCTTGGTGGTGGGCGATGCCTTCCAAACCCGGGGAGGAATCGCTGTCAGCGGGATCATACGGCCGTTGTTTCCGTTTCCGGCCATGGCCACCTGGAATGCCGAGACAGCTCTCGAGAGTGCCATAAAGCTGGCAGCCTTAAAGCCGTCGCTGCTTGCGGCAGGCCACGGCAAGATGATCGGAGATCCGGCCGGCGCATTGGCAAAGGCAATTGAACAAGCCGAACGAAAGCTGGGGGTTACTCCCTCCCGAACTAAGGGAGAGGGGGGAGAGAGCTATGTCGCCAAGAGTGGGAATTGATACCGGAGCCGTACTTCGGGCTGCTGTTGAAATCGCGGACGGCAAGGGCGCGGAAGCCGTGACTGTTTCCTCTGTAGCGCAGTATTTGGGGATACGTCCTCCTTCACTATACAACCATGTCAGCGGCATGGACGATTTGCGGAAAATGGTGGCGGCCTATGCGCTTCAACAGCTGCACGACTCGATTGTGGCTTCCGGTGAAGGCAAGCGGGGAGAGGAAGCCATCCGTTCCTTTGCGGACGCTTATCTTGGTTTTGTCAGGGAGCATCCCGGATTATACGAGATTGTCCAGCTTGCCCCGGACCCCGGTGACCGGGAAATCGGGGAGGCCAGCGGCAGGATTGTAGATCTTATCGTGAGCCTTCTCGGAGATTATGATCTTTCGGAGGAAGAAGCGCTGCATACGGTGAGAGGGCTTCGCAGCCTATTCCACGGCTTCGCCTCCCTGGAGGGACAAGGAGGCTTCGGTTTGCCTCTGGATGTGAAAGACAGCCTGGATTTTAATTTGAGCCTTATTTTGAAAGGATTGCGGGGGAAAACTGGTTAAGAATCCGTGCAGCGGGTAATTGGTAACAAAGAGGAATCAAGGCACAACAGTAAACCCCGCCGGGATTCCCAGCGGGGTGAATTTGCCCACGACCGGGGTGGGCGACATATCGTTATAGTTATAGTAAATAGGGTTCAATGAATGGAAAAAGGAGCACAAGGCTCCTCTTAGACTCAATAACACGCGGGCACGTGTGAGTTTATCCACGACGGGGTGGATGACGTAGTATTTAACGAATCATATCTTTGCTACTATACTACCTCGTCGTTAAAGTATTGTCAACCTTAAATGCCGAAGGACCATTTGAGCCGGTTTTCCAGACGGTTGATATCCTCTTCATCCAGGTTCCCCAAATGCTCTTTCAGCCGGACTTTGCTGACGGAAGTGGTCTCTTCCGTTTTAGCTGCGGAATCGAAAGCGAGAAAATCATATTTGCTTTTAAAAAGAAAATAATGGCTTTGAAACCGGGGAATCGGTTTGCCGTCCTTAGTCAGAACCGCCTGTCCCGTTTTTGGAACTGTGCGGATCTTTAAGTTTTTGGTAAGCGGAACGACGAGCACATTACCGGAGGTAGAGTTCACCGTATTGTTCGAGACGATGACTACGGGACGCTCCTCATTTTGCTCGCATCCGATATTTTCGCCGAAATGGCAGAAATGAACGGCTCCGCGAGTCATATTACGCTTCATTTGAGTCTTTTCATGCTCGATCCAATAATGGGCCATCTCGATTTTGAGCGGGAGCCAATTGTTGATTTGCTGTGTTTTTTGCTGCTTCGCGTACTCTATCCGTTTGTTTCGCGTGCGGTTCTCCGGTGCCTGGCCACGTTCAACCTGTTCCCGATCTTTATTCATGAGCTCTCCTCCAAGCTGGCAGTAGTAAACATTTATACCTTTGAATTACACGTATTTACATAGAGATAAAACAAAATTTACGTATTTTTATTAAAATAACGTTCTCCCGCCTATCTCGAATCGTTCTGGTTGCGAGTTGACAACATTTTTTCCTCGTGATAATTTAGGCTTGAAATCGAGGTGAACGAGATATGGCCAAAAGAAAATCCAACCCTGCCCACGCTGCTAAAGCGGAGGATAAACCGGCTACATTGAAGGATCTGCTCGGCAAGGATACGCTTGCCAAACTTAAGGAACAGGCTGCAGAACTCAAGAAGGAAGAGGAGCAGCGGAAGGAAGAGGCACGCGTCAGAGCCGATGAGGCGCGCAAGGCGGAGCAAAAGAGACTGGATAACGATTTTGAGCATCTGCTGAATACGAGCAAGATGGATTGGCATAAATTCAAATAGAAGAACAGCCGGGAGTGACCGGGGCCGCAGCTTCGGAGTTCCCGGTTTTTTTGCGGCTTGATTGTAAGCGCTAACCTATAGAATGAGGAACTAGAAAATCATGAGAAAATACATGCCCTTCACCTATAAAATGCTTGTCCCGTATTTGCTTCTGGTCTTGATTACGGACATGATCATCGGATATATCTCTTATACGATGCTGATTCAGTCCCGGACGGAAATGGCCGAGACGAACGTGCGGACAGGGATGGAACAAGCCCGGAACAATATCCGCTACCAAATGGACGAAATCCAGCGAATGTCGGATACCCTGTTCAGCAGCCTTTCATTTCAGCGGGCTCTTCAAGCCAAAGGGGAGCCTTATCAAATCTATCTGGTTATGCTGGATGAAATCGTCCCCCAAATCACGGCTCCGCTCAAGCTGTTCGGGAATAATATCCGGCTCATGCTCTATACGATGAACGAGGATCTTAACCTCGTATCGGGAGACGACCTCGAAGCACCGATCAAAGGTAGCGATTATTATATTTTACCCCTAGAAGAGATTGAAAACAGAGAATGGTACAGGAAATATAAGGATTCCGAGCTGGACAACATCTGGTTACAAATAGATACCGACCAACGGCTTGGAAATATTTCGCATATTCGCAAGCTGGTATCTTACAGTGATTATAAGACGATAATCGGTTACATTCGCATTACGGTGTCCCTCGATGACCTGTTTGGAAATTTTGCCACGTTTCCGGTTGAGGAAGGGATCACGCTGCGCCTGAACGATAACGCCTCGGGAGGAACGGTGATATATCAAAGGGGAGAAGCGGGCCTTGGAGCCGGTGAAGCCAACTATTTGATCCTGCACGAGCCGATTCCGGGAGCGGATTTTGTTATTGAGACGCTGGTTCCTCATGCTTACCTTACGAAAGATACCGCAAAGCTGCAGAAGTCCATTTTTGCAGTATGTGCCCTTAGTTTTGCGGGCATGTCCCTCATCGGCTCGGTGGTGGCACGAATTTCAGGCAGAAAGATGGCCCGTATCGTCCGGCTGGTCCGTTCTTTCCAGGAGGGCAACTTTCAAAAACGGATCGCCTTTTCGGGAAATGATGAATTCGTGCATATCGCCGAAGCGTTTAACGTGATGGCGGGGAATATCCAAGAGCTGATCAACAGCGTTTATGTTCAAGGGCTCCAGCGGAAGCAGGCGGAGCTTGAAGCGCTGCAGGCGCAGATCAATCCGCATTTTCTGTACAATACGCTGTCAACCATTAGCAGTCTTGCGAATCTGGGCGAAACAAGAAAGGTGACGGACATGGTCCAGGGTCTTTCACGATTCTACAGGCTGACGCTGAATCAGGGCAAAGTGTTCACGCTGCTCGAGCATGAAGTGATGCAGGTGGAGACTTACCTGGATATTCAGCGGGTAAAGTATGCGGACGGATTTAAGGTGTACGTGGATATCGCGGACGATATCAAGCAGGTTCCGGTCATGAAGCTGATTCTCCAGCCGTTTGTGGAAAATATATTCAAGCATGCCTGGTTCGGCGAGTCCATCGCGATCCGGATTACGGGGAGGCGGATCGCAGACGGCATTGAACTGAAAGTAATCGATAACGGAATCGGCATGAAGCCCAAGATTGTCAAGAAACTGCTCTCGGCACCCAGCCTTTCGGGAGGTTATGGGGTTAAAAATGTGGATGAACGGATCAAGCTCCGGTATGGGGAAGAATACGGGATTTCCATTTTCAGCATATACGGGGCAGGAACCACGGTGAGAATACTTCTCCCTGCGGAGGATCCAATCTTAATTGATGAATCCGGCGGGCAAGTATAGGGGAATCGGTGAAAAAGTATGGGTTTTCATTGAAGACCGCCATGTTCAGGCCGGACTCGGTAAGCTATGCTCGAATGGATTGTTTATAGATATCATTTATAAGGTTATTCAAAAAGGAACCAGTCATTGCAACCGGAGGGCGCTGCTTATGAATATTAATATTCTTCTTGTAGATGATGAAGCTGTCGATTTGGAATGGCTGCGGCGGCGCGTGGCCGGGAGTGCGCTTCCATTCCCTCTGCATCTGGTGGGAACGGCCAATAGCGGCTTCAACGCGCTCAAAATATTGGAGCAAGAGAGGGTAGATATCATTTTGTCGGATATCCGGATGCCGATCATGTCGGGTACGGAATTCGCACGGCGGGCCAGGGAAATCCATCCTCAGGTGAAAATAGTCTTCATCAGCGGTCATGAAGATTTCGGGTACGCTAAAAAGGCGATCGAGCTGAACGCATCGGGCTATCTGCTCAAGCCGGTTGAAGACGAGGAACTCCGCAACATGCTGTTATCGCTTTGCGAAGCGGTGGAGCGGGAACGGGAAAGGAACAACTCGGTATCCGCCGTCTGGAGTCTTGTTGGCGAGGAACTGTTGATCCGCTGGTTGAACGATCTTACTCCTGGCAAGCTGGAACCGCATGCCATGGGAATCGTCCATCCGCTGCTTCGCTTCGGAACGGCTGCAGCCATAGTCGAGATCGATGATCTGGAATGGAAAACAAGCGAGTTGACCGAGCAGGAGAGACAAGGACAGGTTCAGCAGCTTACTTTGTTTATCCGCCGCTACGTAGAGGAGAACATGTTGGGCACCTTTTTCAGAAGCCAGCAGACGAGGTGCCTTATATTGTCATCCGTTCCTGAACAGGAATTTCCGGCTCTGCTGGAAGGGCTGATCGAAGCGGTAGGGAAGTCGTTCCCGTTTACTGTGACGGTCGGCATCGGCAAATCGGCGCGGGATGAAGATCAGCTTCGCGAATCCTATCATCAGGCACAAGCTGCCCTGAGCTTCAAATGGCTGCTCGGTAAAAACCAACTCATCCGTTTGGATGTCGCTGAATGGGCCCCTGGCGGACATCTGCCCGCGCCCAGCGTAGACGAGGTCTTGGGACGGATGCTGGGGGCTATCATGGAATACGACCTGGTCGCCGTAGATGACTGTCTGGAAGAGATTTTTGGCCGCCGGGAGCTTCTTTCCCGGAAGAATGAAGTATACGACCTGATTCTCCGCATCACAAACAAACTTCATGCCGATCTGCGCCAAATGGGGGAGAGCCTGCATGAATTGCTAAAGTGGGATACGAACCAGCCGAAGATCCTGTTTCAGTTCGAAACCGTCCATGACATTAAGTCTTGGCTGCGACGCCGATTTTTCGAGTTGTCCGAACTGCTGTATGTTAAGAAACAAAGGCAGAAGCGTAAGCTGATCGAAGAAATCATGGTGTACATCGAACAGAACCTGGAGCAGAAAATCACCTTGAAGGAGGTCGCAGCGCAGTTTGATTTTACCCCGAATTATTTGGGATACCTGTTTAAAGAGGAGACGGGGACGCATTTCAGCGATTACCTGAATGAGCGGAGAACGGCACGGGTTTGCGAGCTCTTGTCCGAGCCGACCCTCAAAATTTATGAGATCGCCGAGCGAATGGGCTACAAAAATATTATTTACTTCAACAGACAGTTTAAGCAGACGCTAGGCATGACACCAGGAGAATACCGGAAAAAGAACAAGATATGAGTCTTACGGGCCGGGATTTGCCTTTAAGTGGCAGGTTCCGGTTTTTGCTTGCTCGCAATTTGTTTGGGGATCGTGGAAAATGTATTACTTTTAGTTGGTTCGCTGAATCCACAGTAATGAATCTCCTCTTTTATAATTAGGGAAGAGACAACAAGAGGGGAGAAAAGATGCTAGATGAGAGGGCACGGCTTTTGGAGCGATGTAAAGAAATATAGAACGTTGCTGCTGATGTTAGTTCCGGGCGTATTGTTTTTCCTGCTGTTTGCCTATATTCCGATGGCGGGGATCGTGCTGGCTTTCAAGCAATTCAATTACAGCGGGGGAATTTTCGGAAGTCCCTGGAACGGGATGGACAACTTCAGATTCTTTTTCGAATCGGGGGACGCTTGGCGCGTAACTAGAAATACGGCGCTTTACAACATTGCCTTTATCGTTGTAAACAACCTGCTGCAAATTTTCGCAGCGATTTTGCTGTTTGAGGTCGCGGGTAAATGGTTTCGTAAAATCACCCAAACGGTAATGTTTCTGCCGTATTTTATTTCCTGGGTCGTCGTGGGAGCGATTGCGTACAATTTGTTCAACTACGACGTAGGAACGATTAATGTCCTGCTGAATAAAATCGGCATGGAATCCATCGACATTTACAATACGGCCGCCTATTGGCCGGTGATACTGGTCCTTGTTTCCGCCTGGAAGGCGCTGGGTTACGGCACAATCATGTATCTGGCGGCCATCACCAGCATCGATACGGAAATGTATGAAGCAGCCGAAATCGACGGGGCTAACATTTTTCAACGCATCCGGAAAATTACGATCCCGAACTTAATGCCGACGATCATTATTCTCGTTCTGCTGGCGATCGGCAACATTTTCCGTGGAGACTTCGGGATGTTCTACAACATGGTCGGCAACAATGGCCTGCTGTTCTCTTCGACCGACGTTATTGACACCTTCGTGTTCCGGTCCTTGATTACGTCTAACGAAATCGGGATGTCCGCTGCCGCGGGGTTCTATCAATCCGTTCTCGGGTTTGCAACGATTATGCTCGCCAACTACGCTGTACGCAAATACGACAAAGATCATGCTTTGTTCTGATAAACGGAGGGAACGAATATGAACGCAACGGCAACAACCACCGGCAACTTGGGTCCCGAAGTTCGCATGAAATCCAGGAAGCCGAAACCTAAAGACCGGCTGATTTTGGCGGCCATCGGGTATACGGCTCTAACGATTTTGGCTTTGTTTTGCATCTTTCCGTTTTTATTGGTGATCTCCTCCTCGCTGACGGAGGAAAGCAAGATCATAGAGAACGGCTTTCAACTGATTCCTACCTCTTTTTCCACCGAGGCCTATCAAATTTTGTTCAAATACCCGACGGAGATGCTTAAAGCCTATGGCATAACAATCACGGTCACCGCACTGGGGACGCTGCTAGGGTTGTTTTTGACCTCCATGACCTCCTATGTTTTGGCGAGAAAAGACTTTAAATGGCGCAACAAGTTTTCGTTTTTCTTCTTCTTTACCACGCTGTTCAGCGGCGGGCTGGTGCCTTGGTATCTGCTCATCGTGAACTACCTGCAGCTGAAGGATACGCTGATCGTCCTTATTCTGCCGATGCTGATGAACGTGTTCTATATTATCGTAATGAAATCGTTTATGAGCAGCATTCCCGAAGCGATCATCGAATCGGCGAAGATCGACGGAGCGGGGGACTTCCAGATTTACGTCCGGTTTATCCTGCCTCTGTCCAAACCTGCGCTGGCGACGATCGGCTTGTTTATCGCATTGGCATATTGGAACGATTGGTACAATGCGCTGCTCTTTATTTCAAATTCCGATTTGATGCCGCTGCAGTATTATTTATACCGGCTGCTCGGCAATATGGACGGTATGCGCAAAGCGATGATGGCCTCGGGAGCCGTAGTGAATATCAACCTGCCGACCGAGAGCCTGAAAATGGCGATGACCATCGTGGCTACAGGGCCGATTTTGCTGGCGTATCCGTTTATCCAGCGATATTTCGTGCAGGGTCTTACCATTGGAGCCGTGAAAGGATGACCACAGGGAAACCTGGTTATCGATAGATTCGAACCATTCAAATATAACAAATTAGGGGGAAGGTTTAGTCATGAAACAACAAAAGAGAAGATTCATGTTCCTGCTGGCGATGGTGTTCGCAGTGTCCGCCTTGTTGAGCGCTTGCGGAGGCAACGGCGGTGGTAAAGATGCCTCGGGTGCCAAAAATGCGAATACCGGTTCCAATGCAGCCGTGAATTCAGCGAATAGCGGAGGGGATCAAGCCGGACCGGACATCTCACAAGAGGTGAAGCTGAAGATGCTCCTGGTGGGCGGCAAGCCGGCCGATTATGACGAAGTGTTCGGCGAGCTGAACAAACTGCTTAAAGAAAAAATCAATGCTACCGTGGAAACTGAATTTTTGGATTGGGCGGATTGGACGCAGAAATATCCGCTGAAATTTGCGGCGAATGAGGATTTTGACATCGTTTATACGGCAAACTGGGCTTTTTACAATGATCAGGCACGCAAAGGCGGATTTCTGGAATTGACGGAAGACATGCTGAAAACGTACATGCCGAAAACGTGGGAAGCCATGCCTGCCGTATCGTGGGACCAAGCAAAGGTTGACGGCAAGCTGTATATGGTGCCGAACAATAACATGGAAGTAACGGATAAAGTCGTGATCATCCGTGAGGATTTGCGTAAAAAATACAATTTGGAGCCGATCAACAGCCCTGAAACCTATGCCGCTTACGTAAAAGCCGTAGGTGCGAACGAGAAAGGGATGAGCGCTTTCGGTGCCAAGCCTGCCGATGGTTGGAAATGGCATGAGCTGGACCAGGCCCTGCTCGAGCAGCAAAACGAATGGAATCTTATCGATTACAGTTTCCCGCTGGCTTATAAGCTGACTGACGAAAAAGGCCAATTGTTTAATGTGTACGACACTCCTGAATTCAGAGAACTTCTCACCTATTATAAAGATCTCGCAGATAACAAAGGCTGGTCCAAAAACATCGTCAGCAACAAAAACGACGTTTGGCAGGACATGAAGGCCGGGAAAGTCGGTTCTTACGCTCAGACGCTCGGTACGGTCGGAGCCAACCTGGCGGAACTGCGCCGGGATAAACCGGAATATGAAGGCGCGATCGTCGATCTGACACCGGACAAGAAAAAAATCGCCTCCATTTCGACGCAAAACGGGATGGCGATCCATGCTACATCCAAAAACGCGGAACGTTCCCTTATGCTGATCGACTTGCTGCAGAACGATAAAGAAATTCATGATTTGACGATGTACGGCATCGCAGGCAAGCACTATGAACCGGTTGGAGACGACCGATTCTCGGCCGGACCTAGCGCAGCCAATTACACCGGTTTCTCCAATTGGGGCTGGAACTCCCCGCTGAACCGCAAGGATGCATCGTATCCTGTAGAAGCGGATGAGATTCTTAAAGACTGGGAGCCCAAAGTACATCACTTCGCGCTGGAAACCTTCGTGTTTGACGATTCGAAGGTGAAGAACGAGGTGTCCAACGTCGGTAATGTGATGCTCCGCTATGCCATTCCGCTGGAGTACGGTTTGATCGATGACCTGGATAAAGGTCAAGCAGAACTGATCAAGCAGTTGAACTCCGCCGGTATCGGAAAGATTCAGGAGGAACTGCAAAGCCAGATTGATGCATTCCTGGCCGCGCAGCAATAAATCAATCATCGCCGGAGTCATGGCTCCGGCGATTTTTCTTAAGGGAGGAGAACAACATGATGAACAAATTGCCACCGATTAGCGAAAAATTGCCTGTGATGATGCACGGAGCGGACTACAATCCGGAGCAGTGGCTGCATGACCCGGCCGTGCTCGAGGAAGACATCCGGCTGATGAAGCTCGCGAATTGCAATGTGATGTCCGTCGGGATTTTCTCCTGGGCGGCGCTGGAGCCGGAAGAAGGGACATTCACATTCGATTGGCTGGATCGCGTACTGGACCGGCTGGCAGCTAACGGAATCTACGCCTGGCTGGCGACGCCGAGCGGCGCGCGTCCGGCCTGGATGTCCGAGAAATATCCGGAAGTGCTTCGGGTAGAAGCTAATCGCCAACGCAATCTGCACGGCATGCGGCACAATCACTGCTTCACCTCGCCAGTGTACAGGGAGAAGATTGCGATTATGAACATCAAGCTGGCGGAGCGGTATTCCGCTCATCCGGCCGTCATCGGTTGGCATGTCTCCAACGAGTATGGCGGAGAATGCCATTGCGATTACTGCCAGGAGGCTTTCCGGGCTTGGCTGAAACGGAAATACGGCAGTCTGGAGGCGCTGAATCGGGCCTGGTGGACGACGTTCTGGAGCCACACCTATACCTCCTGGTCACAGGTCGAGTCACCCGCCCCGCACGGAGAAATGATGGTTCATGGTCACAACTTGGACTGGCGGCGGTTCGTGTCCGACCAGACGATCGATTTCTTCCGGCATGAAATCACTCCGCTAAAGGCAATAAATCCGGACTTGCCTTGCACGGCAAACATGATGGATTTATTCTACGGGCTGGATTACCGGGAGTTTGCCAAAGCCGTGGATGTCATTTCCTGGGACGCTTATCCGACCTGGCATGAAGCGGAATCGGAGATCGGGATCGCCTCCTGGTTTGCTTTTAACCACGATTTGTTCCGCACCTTGAAGAAGAAGCCGTTCATGCTGATGGAAAGCACACCGAGCCAGACAAACTGGCAGCCGGTCAGCAAATTGAAGCGGCCAGGCATGCACCGTCTTTCTTCGTTGCAGGCGGTCGCTCATGGATCGGACACGGTTCAGTATTTCCAATGGCGCAAAAGCAGGGGCTCCAGCGAAAAATTCCACGGGGCCGTCGTCGACCATGTCGGAAATGAGCATACCCGCGTATTCCACGAGGTCGCGGAATTGGGCCAAACCCTGTCGCGGATGACAGAGGTTGTCGGTACGAATGTTCCGGCGGAAGCGGCCATTCTGTTTGATTGGGACAATCGCTGGGCAATCAATGATGCACAAGGTCCGCGTAATGGGGGATTGCATTACGAGCAGACCGTCGTGCAGCATTACCGGGCATTATGGAAACAGGGTGTGCCAACGGATATTATCGGATCTAATGACGATTTCACCGCCTATAAATTGATCGTGCTGCCTATGGCCTATTTGCTTCGGGAAGAAACGGGTGCGAGACTGGAGCAATTCGTGAATGAGGGCGGTACTCTGCTGGTCACCTACTGGTCCGGTATCGTCAATGAAAATGATCTATGCCATCTAAATGGATTCCCCGGGCCGCTTCGGCATGTTTTAGGCATCTGGGCGGAGGAAATCGACGGGCTGCATGACCATGACAGCAACTCGCTCGTCATGTCTTCCGGAAACCGGCTTGGTCTGGAGGGAAGCTATGAAATCCGCGAGTTGTGCGAGGTGATACATGCTGAAAGCGCGGAAGTTCTGGCAACCTACGGGGACGATTTCTATGCCGGCAAGCCGGTGCTGACCGTGAATCGGCCGGAGTCGGCGGGATCGGGCCGGGCGTATTATTTGGCCGCGCGCGTTAGTGAAGATGCTTTTTACGATGCGCTCTACGGCAAGCTGGTCGAAGAAAGCGGGGTGCTCCGCACACTGGATAGCCAACTGCCTGAAGGCGTTACCGCCCAGCTTCGGTGTGATGGCGATCATGATTACGTATTCCTGCTTAATTTCACCGGCAAAACGGCGAAGGTCCAGTTGGACAGCAGGGAATACGTGGATCTTGAAACCGGCGAATCTTTGTCCGGGACGCTGGATCTCCCGTTATACGGTTCGCTGGTGCTGAAGCGGAAACATGATCGGGATTAGATTCAAGTTTGCAAGTCAACGTAAAGCTGATCCGGAGGCAGGAAAGGGAGGGAATCCCTATGCCTCCTCCGGAATCTATATTCTTGATTAGGGAGGTAGATGGACATGAAGATTCCACCAAGGATGAATAAAAGATTACTGATGGTTTTAACATTTGTGTTAGCGCTTCCAAATTTAATGATTACATACTCTCCCTCTGTGACAGCCGCCGCCGGTTCCGCCTTATCAACAGGACTGACACTGGAAAACCCGGGGTTTGAACTCGGAGACCTGACGGGTTGGACGGTAACAGGGGCCACCTATGCCGCAATGGTGAAAAACAACTCGGAAGACGCCCATTCGGGCAGTCATTCATTCAATTATTGGTATGGGGATCATGGCTATGAATTCAGGTTGTCCCAAACGTTAAGCGGCCTTGAGAACGGGACCTATGAATTGCGGGCATGGGCTTCGGGCAAAGACGAGGAACTGGAAGCGAAGCTGTTCGCCGAAACGGGAGGCGTCAATGATGGTGACGAAGTTGGGGGAGAAGATGCGGGCTCTAGCTCTGGAGTCACCATGAGCACAAAGATCGTCAACAACGGCTGGAATGTATGGAAGGAGTATAAAGTAGAGGACATTCAGGTAACCGACGGTCGTGTTACCATTGGTTTTGAGGTGGCAGCACCGGCCGATTACTGGGGATATTTCGATGATATCCAACTGGTGAAATCGGGGGAAGAAGCTTATGATCCTAATAATTTCATTAAAGGCGTAGACATTTCCACCCTACAGGCACTAGAAGAACTCGGTGTCCAGTTTTATGACGATGGCTCGAGCAAAGATTTGCTGACCATCCTTAAAGACCATGGCGTGAACTACGTTCGGCTGCGGCTTTGGAACGACCCGGTTGAAGCGGGCGGCTTCAATGACCGGGAGCATACCGTAGAGATGGCGACTCGGGTCAAAGCCGCAGGGTTGAAATTGTTGCTGGATTTCCATTATTCCGATTTCTGGGCCGACCCCGGCAAACAGGTCAAGCCCGCGGCATGGGAAGGACTGGATTTTCCGGCGCTTAAACAGGCGGTTTATGACTATACCTCCGATGTATTGACCGAACTGGGGGATCTCAATGCGTACCCTGATATGATACAAATCGGCAACGAGATCAATAGCGGCATGATTCATCCTGAAGGATCGACCGCTAACTTCGATAATTTGGCTGAACTGCTGAATCAAGGAAGCCAAGCGGTTCGGGATACGACGCCGGAAGGGCAGGAAACGAAAATTATGCTTCACTTGGCTGAAGGGGGAAGCAACGGCAAATTCCGCAGCTTCTTTGATCAAATCAAAGCACGCGGCGTCGATTACGATGTGATCGGACTATCCTACTATCCATATTGGCACGGAACGTTTCAAGATCTGAAGAGCAATATGAATGATCTCGTAGCCCGGTACGGAAAACAAGTAGTCGTTGCAGAGACAGCATATCCGTATACCTATGATGACGGGGACGATCACGGAAATATTGCAGGCGAAGCAGAAACGGACATCGCCGGATTCCCCGCTTCGGTGGCCAATCAAAAACTGGTGACCGAAACCGTATTAAACACGGTTGCCAGCGTCGACGGGCATAACGGTCTGGGTGTGTTTTATTGGGAACCGGCCTGGCTGCCGGGTGTCGGCTGGAAAGCAGGAGAAGGCAATGCTTGGGAAAATCAGGCGATGTTTGATTTTGGCGGCAATGCCCTGGCATCCCTGGATGCATTCCGGTTTGTTCCAGGCAGCATCACCGAGGTGCTTCCGCTACTGGTATATGCAGCAGATGGAGTTACCGTTTCCAAAGGAACAACTCCGGTGCTTCCGGCCAAAGTGAATGTTCTCTACAACGAAGGTTCCATTCGACCGACCGCTGTTCTTTGGGACGGCATTTCGGAAGAACTGCTTACTAAGCCTGGGAAGTTTACGGTTTATGGCCAGGTAGCCGGTATAGAACAGCAGGCCAGGATTGAAATTACCGTATTGGAAAAAGCGAACATGCTTCAAAATCCCGGCTTCGAGAGCGGAGATCTGACTCACTGGACAATTTCGGGAACCAGCGCCGCCGGTAAAGTCGAGAAAAATGCAGGTAATGCCCATTCGGGAAGCCATGCGTTTAACTACTGGTACGGGGAGCCTTACGGTTATCAGTTGACCCAAAATGTCAGCGGGTTATCGAACGGAACCTATACTCTTAAAGCATGGGCGTCCGGAGGCGGAGGCGAAACGATACTCAAGCTCTTTGCCACGGATTCTTCAGGCAAAATGCAAGGGACCGATATGCTCAACACGGGCTGGAATGTTTGGAAACAGTATGCCGTAGAGAATATTCAGGTTGAAGACGGGCGTTTGACGATTGGATTCGAGGTTGAAGCACCCGAAGAAATCTGGGGATATTTTGATGACGTCGAATTGATCCAAACCGCAGAGGCGCCGACGATGCCTACCAACCCTACCACGCCAGCGGAGCCCTCTAACCCGCAAGGCGGAGGTACTTCGGGCGGGTTGAGCTCGAATACAGGCAATCCCGGAGTGAAAGGTCCTGAAAGTAAGCCTGCAACGCTAACCATTAAACCTGACCAAATGAAGCGAAATGGAGACGGAATCGTATCGATTGACGTAAGTGAACAGGTGTCTACACTGATCTTAACCGGCGAAGTTATTAAATCGCTTGGAAACAGTGCTCTAGAAGTCTCGAATGGGAACCTGAAGCTGAATCTGCCAAACGAAGTATTGCAGCAGCTTATCGGGGAGACAGCGAAGTCTGCTGATTATTCGGTCTCCCTGCAATTCGCCCAAGGCGACAAGCAAGCCCTGGAATTAGCGCTGGGCAAGGGAACTGCACGGACTGAATTTACCTCGATCGAATATGCGGGACCGATGTATGATTTTAAACTGTCACTATTAGGTCCGGATGGCACCGAGATCGTCATGGACCGGTTCGTAAAGCCCGTAACGATCTCTATCAAACCAAATACGGGAGTTCATAAAAATACTACCGGTATCTATTATATTTCCGAAGGCGGTAACCTGGAATTTGCAGGCGGTCGTTGGATTGACGGGGAAGTGACTGCGGAATTGAGTCATTTCAGTCCCTATGCGGTGCTGCAAGTCACCAAGCAGTTTGTAGATGTCTCCGACACGAACTGGGCATTTGAAGCAGTGGCAGGACTTGCAGCCAAGCAAGTCGTTAAGGGAACGGCAAACGGAGCATTTGAACCGGGCCGCTCCGTAAGCCGGGCGGAGTTTGTCGCTATGCTTACCCGCGCTCTGAGACTCAAGCCGGGTGCAGCGGCAGGCTTCACAGACGTGGCTTCGGACGTGTGGTACTCCGGTGCTGTGTCGGCTGCCTATAATGCGGGAATCATAAAAGGTAGAGCCGCAACCGCCGGTATGCTGTTTGATCCAAACGCTCCGGTTACCCGTCAGGAAATGGCGGTCTTGCTGATGAATGCCTATGCACTGAAAGGGACATCCGAAGGTACGCTTCAGTCAGGTTCATTTGCGGATGAAGACAAAATTTCCGTTTGGGCGAATTCAGCCATAAAAAACGCGCAGGCCCTTGGATTGGTACAAGGCAGGGGAGACGGAGGCTTTGCTCCGACTGAACCTCTCACCCGGGCTGAAGCGGCACAAGCTGTTTATCAATTGTGGATTGCATTATAATATATAAATAAAGCCTAAGCCGGCATTTTGAATGCCGGCTTATCTGTATATCGGGGGGATAAATGCATATGATTATGGAGATCCCATCCTGGCTGGGTTTTGGCATGCTCGTTATTTTGCTGGCCGGTTTCATACAAGGGGTAACCAGCTTCGGGTTTGCACTTGTTTCGCTGCCGTTGCTAACTCTGTTTCTCCCGCTGAGACAGGTGGTTCCTCTGATCGTCATCCTCAGTTTTTTTACGAATATAGCAATTTTTATTAATTGTTATAAACATGTCGTAATCCGTAAAATCGGGTTGCTTACACTGTCAGGCATTGTTGCGGCGCCGCTAGGGTCTTACTTGCTGCTGTATGTAAACGAAACGGCGTTAAAAATTGCCGCGGGCGGCCTTATCGTGCTGTCCTCGGCGGTCATGATGTCGGGGAAGACATTTCAGGTCACGAGAGAAAGGCTGGGCTTCGTAACGGTCGGTCTGGCCAGCGGTTTGCTGAACGGGAGCATATCCATGAGCGGACCTCCGGTGGCGTTGTTTCTGTCCAATCAAGGAACGGATAAGGGGGCTTTTCGGGGAAATCTGACCTTCTATGCGCTCCTATTGAATGCCGTGACCATCATATCCTATATATATGGCGGTCTGCTTGATGAGGCGGTTTCAGAGACTCTGGTATGGCTGATTCCGGCAATGATTGCAGGGGTGCTGCTTGGAATCTGGGCAGGAGGCAAGCTGAACGAGGCTGTTTTCAAAAAGCTGACTTTGATCTTGATTCTTGTGTCGGGCTGCTGGACGTTGTGGACCGCTATTAAGGGACTGTAACTTGGCTCTCACCCGTCCCTAACCCATTGCGATTTTATGGTTTGACATTATTTTTGCGGCTATGATACTTTAGGCATGAATGAGGTGACTAATTGGATCATATAGAATTATGGATTCTGCTCTTTCTCGCCATTGTCGGATTGGGTTGGCTGAGTCACAAACATAGATATTCCGGCAAAGTGAGAACGGCCTACCGGGAACTTAAGGAACTGGCGGCCAAGACACGGGAAAATAAATCCGTTGCCGGGGATTTGGTGCTCTGGGAATCCGGACTGAAGGAACTGGAACGGCATCCTAACGAGTATAATTTACTTGACCAGGAAATTGGACTTCGGGAGACTTTCTTGACCTATCTGGTGAAGCATTATCCGCAGGATGGCCGGTTGGAACAGCTGCGGGCCGCAACCCAATATTCGAAGGATGACGTCTGGGGAATGAAAGTAAGACGCTGATTTTGACAATGCTCCGGCTGCGTGCTACGCTGGGGCTGGTCTTAAGTTAAGCGCAAATTTGGCATGTGAAGGTGGATGAAGGATTCACTCATGAGTAAATTCAAAAGCGACTACATTATTACGATGGATGATATTGTGCGGGAAGGCGATCCTATCCTGCGGGTGGTGACCGAGCCGGTCAGCGTGCCTCCGACGGAGGAGGACCGTGAGGAAATGGCGTCGATGATGGCCTTTTTGAAGAATAGCCAAGACCCGGAATTATCAAAAAAATATAAGCTGCGGGCCGGAGTGGGGTTATCCGCGAACCAGATCGGTTTGAACAAACGGATGTTTGCCGCACTCTTGTCGGACGATCAGGGCAATGATCGTGAAGTAGCTCTGTTTAATCCCAAAATCGTCAGCCATTCGACGGCGATGGTGTATTTGCCGGAAAGTGAAGGCTGTCTGTCGGTGGACCGTGTAGTGCAGGGGTTTGTACCCCGCTACGAGAAGGTGCAGGTCAAGGCTATCGATGAGAAGGGCAAAGAAGTGAAGCTGCGCTTCAAAGGTTTCGACGCTATTGTTATGCAGCATGAACTCGACCATTTAAACGGAGTTATGTTTTATGACCGGATCAACAAGGAACACCCGTTCAAGCTGCCTGAAGGCGTGCAAATCACAAGCTTATACTAAATTGGAGGAATTAAGGATGAGTACGAAATCGGTAATAAGCCGGATCGATCATACGTTATTGAAGGCGGATGCGGGAAAAGAAGGCATTCTTAAACTGGCCGCCGAGGCAAAAGAGTATGGCTTTGCTTCCGTATGTGTGAACCCTTACTGGGTAAAGACCGCGGCCGAAGCGCTTAAGGATACGCCGAATGTGAAGGTGTGCACGGTTATCGGGTTTCCGCTAGGAGCGTCCGCACCGGAGGCAAAAGCTTTTGAAACCGTTCAAGCCATTCGCGACGGGGCTACCGAAGTTGACATGGTCATTAATATCGGCGCGCTGAAGGATGGGGACGACGAAGCGGTTGTCCGCGATATGGTTGGTGTTGTCGAAAGCGCCGCAGGCAAAGCCTTGGTCAAGGTCATTCTTGAGACCTGCCTGTTGACCCCGGATGAGATCGTCCGGGCTTGTCGTCTGGCGGTTGCGGCTGGCGTTGATTTTGTTAAAACGTCAACCGGTTTTTCAACGGGCGGAGCCACGGTCGAAGCGGTAGCATTGATGGCGAAGACGGTCGGGCCAGGCATCGGAGTCAAAGCATCCGGAGGAGTCCGGAATCTTGCCGATGCTGAAGAGATGATCAAAGCCGGAGCAACCCGGCTCGGTACGAGCGCAGGCGTGGCGATCGCTCAAAGGCTTAGCAGCCGGAGTGATTATTAATAAAGCAGCGGCTAATAAGCTTGTATCAAAAGCGCTATTCCAACGAAAAGGGAATAGCGCTTTTTTTGATGGATTTCCAGCGCGATTCAACGGCTCATTAACTGGAAAACCTACAGTTAATTTTCTGTGATTTAAGATTTTTCAGACATTAACTGTAAAACGTACAGTTAATCCGTCATTATCGGCTTTCAAAGAGAAGAAAGAGCGAAAATAGCTGCAGGTTTTACAGCTATTTGTGAAAAATGGGGGCAGACGGGCAAATTAGCTGTAGAAAATCCAGTTAATCTGCCTGGATCGCCTAGATCACCTGGTTTAGCAAAATAGTTTGGAATGTCTGAATTACCTAAATAGTCTTATTGTCTGGAATACCTGGATTGCCTGGATTACCTGGATTGCCTGGATTACCTGGATTGCCAGGGTTGTCTGGAATGTCTTAATTGCTGGATTACCTGGATTACCTGGAATACCTGGATTGCCTGGATTGTCTGGATTATCTGGCACGGCTGGAATGGCTGGGATGAGGGAAGGCGACGGGCATCTCCCGGGCATCTCCCGGGCATCTCCGAGCATAAATTATTTTTCTAGAAACAGGTATCAACTTTTTTTCCATGCCTCCCGTTACATGTACAGATAGTAACCGCGCGGGTTATCGAATACAGTCTGGGAATGAGGATGTTTTATGATAGAAATCAACCATTTGTCCAAAAAGTACCGGCGTGGGGGATGGGCGCTCCATGATGTCACCCTGACGCTGAATGAAGGCATGGTCGGCTTACTTGGGCCCAACGGGGCCGGAAAGTCGTCGTTAATGCGTATATTGGCTACCTTAGTGCCGCCAACGGCGGGCGAAGCGACGATCAACGGGATCCCGCTTCGCAAAGCCGAGGATATCCGGGGCATGATCGGCTATCTGCCGCAGCAGTTCCAGGTATATCCTCAGTTGACCGGTGCCGAGTATCTGGATTACGTGGGCGAGATGAAAGGCATGAATGACCGGAAACGGCGCAAGGCGGAAATCGACCGGCTGCTGGAAGAGGTCAATTTACAGGATAAAGCGGGCAAACGGGTCAGGACTTACTCCGGCGGGATGAAACGGCGCCTTGGTATCGCTCAGGCCCTGCTGGGATCTCCGCAGGTGCTGATCGTCGATGAACCGACGGCCGGCCTCGATCCGGAAGAGCGCGTTCGCTTTCGCAACTTGCTGACCCGGTTCAGCCTGGGCCGGATCGTGCTTCTGTCCACCCATATCGTGGCGGACATCGAAAGCAACTGCCGGCAAATCGCCGTGCTGGACCGGGGCCGGGTCAGAATGTCCGGCGATTTGGCCGAGCTGCAGGATTACGGGCGCGGCAAGGTGTGGGAAGGCATCGTCAGCGAGGAGCAGTTTGCCAGGTTGGACCCGATGTCCGTAGTATCCACACGCCGGAGCGAGCAGGGGCTGTTGTGCCGGGTGATCGGCGAGGCGCCTCCATCCGGTTCGGACGGCGTTCTGGTCCGTCCAACTTTGGAGGACGGATACTTGGCGCTGCTGCGGACGAGCCAGAGGGAAGGTGCTCGCGGTTATGAATAAATGGCTTCGCCAGTTCCGTTTTGAATGGAACATGATTTTTCGTAACTTGTGGCTGCTGGCTCTGCCGCTGGCATTTGCGGTGATGAATGTGTGGACGATCGGCAGTGTAGCGCCCGAATCAAATTTGTTTAATGAGGCCTATACGTTTCATGCTTTTGTCCATACGATGACGCTGGGGCTTGTTATGCTTGTAGGCATATTGTCGGTGCGAAGGGATATACGCCGTTCCTCCTACGAGTGGAGTTCGGCGCTGCCGGTTCCATACGCCACGAAAGTTTCAGCCAAGTATCTGGCCGGGTTAATCTATTTTTCGATCTTTACGCTGATCGCCGCGGCTGTGTTTGCCTGGTTTTCGGCTCAACGGGGGATTGCTCCTGAAATTACGGTTGAATATGCGTTGTATTTTGCCGTGACCTATGAGATTTCATATATGGTAACGCTGGCCTTAGCCATGCTGCTGGCGATTGCGATTCCTAACCGGGTCGTCTATCTGATCGGTTTTTGCGCGTGGATGTTCGGAACGTTTTTCATGGACATTTTTTTGATCGACAAAGCGAGGCTTTATCCGTTGCAGACCTTTCATTTAAGCCGCTTGTTCCTGGTTACGAATCAACCTTACGATACTTGGGGCTTCCGCCTAATCGGGGATGAACTGCTATATTCGCGCCTGTTCGTATTGTCCTTTGTCTTATTGCTTCTGGTTGCCGGCGTTACGGTGTTGAACCGGATCCGTCCGACGAAGCACAAACTGGCGGTCTGGAGTGTTAGCGCGTTTGCGGTTCTGCTCGCCGCCCTGGCATTCGTGCCTTACGGCCAAATCTGGCAGGAGCGTTATGAGGGCTATTACGCCAAGCTTGCCGATCCGACTCTCAAGAGCCTGGATGAATCGCCGGAATGGAATTCCTCCGATCTGTTCCGGATTACAGAATATGATCTTAACGTGAAGAGGGAACCCAATGACAGTCTGCGGATCACGTCAAAGCTTACGATCCCTGGCGATGATTTGAAGGCTGCGGGGAACCGGGAACTGAACTTAACGCTGAACCGCAATTTTAATGTGCAGAAAATCAGGGTCGGTGACAATGAAGCTTCCTTTTCGCGCAAAGGGGATCAGCTGGATATCAAACTTCCTGCCTTAAAACCTGAAGGTTTGCTGGAGGTTGAAATTACCTATGCGGGGACCATGATGGATTACGCGCCGGGATTTCAGGGTCAGGGTTCGTTTTATGCCTTCGTTAAAGGCGACGACCTGTTTCTTCCCGGTTATATCGCCTGGTACCCGCTAGCGGGACACCAACCGGTTTACGTGAAGGAAATGGACGGTTCCGGCATACAGCTTGGGTCGGTGTTTATCCCTCATGCTCCTTATTCGACCCAGTTCAAATTAAAACTGGCCGGATTCGATCGCCCTTTATATACCAGTCTGCCGGAAACCGGGCGCGAGCAAGGCAAGCAAGCTTTCGAAGGTCAAGTGAGCGAAGGTCTCTCGTTGTTCGGCGGGGACTTTTTGGAACTGGAATCGGGGGATTTTCCGGGTAAAGCGGTAACGACGCCTTGTAACGCCAAGCTTGGAGAGGATATTCTGGCACAGTGGAAGAAAATGTACGCTTATTTTTCCGGATGGATCCATCCTTTTGAATCCCGTCTCGACCAGCTGTTGTTCCTTCCAAATGAGAATTATATGAAACATAGTGTGGAAAATCAGACTTATGTGATGACCTATCTTTTTGACAAGGATTATGCTTCCAAAATGTTAATGAATCAGATGCTCCTGGGAAGCCGTAAAGGCGATTATTTGATCGAAAACATGAGCGAGGATGTCCGCCTGCAAATCCGGGGGCTGATGTGGTACCTGTATACCCGGGAAGAAGAAGGTTATAGTGACGAAGAAATTTGGCAAGGGTCTGGAAATGGATACTTGATCCAGGAACTATATGCAAGAGATGAGGGGACTGATCCCGATCGCGTTGGATTGCAAATGGTAAAACAGGTTGCGCAAGCGTTGGATGAAGGCAAATACAAACAAGTCAAAGAAGTGTTGAATTATTTTTACGCCAAAGGAATTGAAGTTCCCGATCCGAATGTGGAGCCTGCGATTGCCGATAACAAAATTCCGTTTACGGCATGGGAAAAGGAATGGAAGAGGGTGATGGGCGATGAAAACGGCAATTGAGCAGTTGCGGCGCGGATATTCCTTTGATCTGAGACTGCAAAAACAGCCGGTCGCGGCTCTGGTGCTGTTTGTATTTATCCTCTATCTGATTAGTATCCTGCTCGGCGACAAACCGCGTACCGTCTACTATTTTTCGGAAATGGGGATGTACCCGCTAGTCATCATGCTTATGCTGCTCTTGTTCCAGCGGGAAATCGGGGGAGGGAGCATGGAGATGATCGCCACGTACCCGGTTTCCCTGAGGTTGATCGCCGTACGTAAATGGGTGCTGGCGCTGTTATACGCATCTTTGCTAAACGTAGGATGGATGGCGGTTTATCTGCTGAAGTTCGGGCGGATTTCCACATTCATGTATCCTTGGGGTGGGGGAGAAGGCGCAAAAAGAGTGACAGGGATCTTCCCGTTAATTCTCCAGACGATGCCCGCTTTCATGCTGCTCGCCTCTATAACGCTGATAGGAATGGTTATATTCCGTAAAACCTATGGGGGATTGGCGTTAGGGTTTGCGGTTTGGATGGTTGATACGATCAGCGGCGGAAGCTGGTTGTCCGGGTGGACGCTCTACACCGCCTTTCTGCCGGAGAAGGCATCGTTTCCCTTAAACCGGGTCGCGCTGATGCTGGCCGCCGCCGCGCTGCTTGCTGCAGCCGTGTGGCTCATCGGGAAGAGGGAACGCTGGATTATTGAGGAAGAAGAATAACATTGAAATAAAGAAACGGGAGAGGGGGAATGGAATTGATTTCCGATCAACAATTGGCGGAGCGAATGGCCCAGGGAGAGCAAGAGGCTTTTGAACTTCTGGTTACCCGCTATCACGGGCCGCTTCTTAGCTATATCACGCAGCAGCTCGGTGACCGCTCAAAGGCGGAGGATCTCGTGCAAGAGACCTTCATCCGGCTCATCCGGCATTTGGAAAGGCACGGCGGGCTTGACCAGCTCCGCCCCTGGCTGTATAAAGTGGCGCTCAACCTGTGCCGGGATTATTGGAGGAGCTCTGCTTACCGCTCCGAGCATGCGGCCGCGGATGAAATGCCGGAGGACGCCGACCCCTCTCCCGGTGCGGAAGAACTTCTAGAGCGGCAGGAGGCGGTGGAACAGATTGCGGAGTCCCTCGCCTGGCTGCCCGAAGTGCAGCAGGACGTGGTGAGGATGCGATTTTTTCATGAGCTGAAGCTGCAAGAAATTGCCGAGCTGATGGATCTGCCGCTAAGTTCGGTGAAATCCCACTTATATGGGGCGCTGCGAAAACTGAAGCGGGTCTTGATGAAATCGTCGGATTTGTCACCGCCCAGATTCAGGACAAAATTGAAGGATAAACAGGAAAGCGAGGTGTCATCCCATGAACCCCTCCATTGATAAAGAATTAGAGAAATTGGAACAGGATTTGCGCGAACCGCTGCGTCAGGCGGTGCTGCCGCCCCCATCCCCGTCGGAAACCGCGGCGCTGATCGCGGCGCTGCAGCCTGAATTTGACGCGCTTAAAGCCGCTGCTGTCGTGCCTGCGCTTGACTTCAACCCGCAGGTCGAGGCGCCGTCCTTGCGTAAACTGCTATGGAGCCAGTTCCGGGTAAACCGGAAATCGCTCATTCTGTCGGGCTCTGCGGTATTTTTGATGCTGATTCTTCTGGTTGACCCGCAAAGACCGTTCAGAACTTTTCTGTTGGGAGATGCCATTCCCAGCGGATTGTTTCCGGTCATAACGCCGTTGATGCTCATTGCGTCCATGTTATTCAGCTATCGTTCCTGGGACCGGGGCATGCGGGCGGTGGAAAGCATTACGCCGTATCCTCCGGCGCTGGTGATTTACAGCCGGATGCTGATGGTGATTGGCCTAGTGGTCAGTTGGGCCTTGCTTAGCTCCTTGATCGTCGGCCTCAGGGTAACGGCGGCGGGAGAGGTTAGCATGCCGTTTATTCCTTTTCTGCTCCAATGGCTGGGCATTTCAATGTTCACGGCGGGAGCGGCCATGTACGTATTGTTCCGAAAAGGAATGACCCTGGCTTGCGTTGCGGCTTCGGTGGTTTATATTCTGTGGTTCGTGATTGAAGACCAATCCCGTTTGCATGGATGGACGGCGTCATCCCGAACGATGGCGGATGGGCTTATGCTGATTGCCGGAACTTTGCTGATTCTTCGCTCTTATTACCGCAGCCGCCATCTCAAAATGAATGATGGATTAGGCGGAGGAGAAAGAGTATGATCGTGCTGGAAAATGTTTGTCAGCCCCTTGGCGAATTCACGCTGCAAATTGGGCGCCTCCGCATTCATCGAGGGCTGACGCTCATGGTTGGTCCTAACGGGGCGGGCAAAACGACGCTGCTGGAACTGCTCGCCACGCTCCAAATGCCGCGCCGGGGCAGCATTCTTTACCACCAGCGATCCGCGGCCGAGGATTTACCGCTCCTGCGGAGCCAAATCGGGTATGTTCCGGCGGAGATTGAGCTGTACGAGGAAATGACGGTATATAAGCTGCTTGTTTACTTGGCTGAACTGAAAGGTGTATTTCGTTTGGAACGGGTGGAAAGCTTGCTGCGGGATTTCCGGCTGGAGCATAGCCGGAATGTAAAGATCAAGTCGCTCTCGCTCGGTGTCCGACGACGAATTGCGCTCGTACAGTCCTTGCTCGCCGCTCCTTATTTTCTGTTTCTGGATGAGCCGCTGAATGCGATGGATTCCGCGGAACGCAAGTTGGCGATTTCCTATCTGTCGCGCTACGCGACGGGGAAAACCGTATTGGCGGCCGTTCACGAACTGAACGAATGGGAGGGGGCGGCCGATCATATCATCTGGCTTGGCCAGGGCCAGGTTCGATTCGAGGGTGAGAGAGAGAGGTGGACGCGCGAACTGCCGCTGAAGGTATGGGAGGGCGTCATTTCCCAGGAAAATTTCGATGACGTCAATGACCGGAATCTGATCCTATTTCGCGAAGTGCCGGAAGGCATGTACGTTCGGCTGGTCGGAAAGGATCGGCCTTTCCGGGGATTAACCGAAGCAGAGCCGTCGATGGAGGATGCTTACTTCATTCGTCAACGCGGTCGGTGAAAGACTTTAATTCAACTTCAAAAGAGATATCTGCAGCACCGGAGAAAAAGTCGATAATCTCTGGTGCTGCTTTATTTTAATAAAAATAATTATTCATACTAGTTTTATCGGATTTACTATTTTCAAAAGACCATTTATGTGAGAGAATAGTGAAAAACAAACATGTACCTATTTTATTGAACCCATTTTAAAGGAGGAATTACCCATGTCTGAAGAACGTCAATTTGCACCGGAAACACTAGCGATTCACGCAGGACAGGAAATTGATCCAACTACTTATTCCCGTGCGGTACCCCTGTATCAAACGACGTCGTACGGATTCCGCGATACTGAGCACGCTGCCAATTTGTTCGGATTGAAGGAATTCGGTAATATTTATTCCCGTATCATGAATCCGACCAACGATGTGTTCGAAAAACGTGTCGCAGCGCTCGAAGGGGGCGTCGGGGCATTGTCGACGGCTTCGGGGCAGGCGGCGATTACCTTCTCCATTTTGAATATTGCCGGAGCCGGAGATGAAATCGTATCCTCCTCCACTTTGTACGGCGGTACATATAATCTGTTTGCGATTACGCTGGCTAAGCTCGGCATTAAAGTAAGATTTGTGGATGCGTCAAATCCGGAAAACTTCCGGGCTGCGGTCACCGATAAAACGAAGGCATTCTTTGCCGAGTCCATCGGAAACCCGAAGGGTGATGTGCTCGATATCGAAGCGGTCGCTGCCATTGCGCATGAAAGCGGAGTTCCGCTGATCATTGATAATACGTTCCCGAGCCCGTATTTGCTTCGTCCGATCGACTTTGGTGCGGACATCGTCGTACACTCGGCAACCAAATTCATCGGCGGGCATGGAACATCGATCGGCGGCATTATCGTCGACAGCGGGAAGTTCGACTGGAAGTCGAATGATAAATTCCCCGGCTTAACTCAGCCGGATCCAAGCTATAACGGCGTAGTTTACACCGATGCCGTCGGACCGCTGGCTTACATTATCAAAGCTCGCGTCCAGCTCCAACGCGACATTGGCGCATCGTTATCCCCGTTCAATGCATGGATGCTGCTTCAAGGACTAGAAACGCTGCATTTGCGCGTAGAACGCCACAGCCAAAACGCGCTGAAGGTTGCGCAGTACCTTGAAGGGCATGATAGTGTGGAATGGGTAAGTTATGCGGGGCTACCAAGTCACGAGTCCTATGAACTGGCTCAAAAATATTTGCCGAAAGGTCAAGGAGCGATTCTAACCTTTGGAATTAAGGGCGGCGTCGAAGCGGGCCGCAAGCTGATCGAGAACGTGAAGCTGTTCTCGCACTTGGCGAATGTCGGCGATTCCAAGTCGCTGATCATCCATCCGGCAAGTACGACGCATCAGCAGCTGTCGGAAGAGGATCAAATCGCAGCTGGCGTTAATCCGGAGTTGATCCGTCTATCGGTCGGTACCGAGTCCATCGATGATATCATTTACGATCTGGAGCAAGCGATCGCTGCAAGCCAGGCATAATCATATTTAATTAATAGTTAAAGAGTGAGCCTCTATTCGGAGTATGCCGAGTAGAGGCTTTTTCTTTCCTCGGGAAAAGGACCGGCTGAAGCAGAACATCATAGAATGGGCAGGCAGATTGTTTACATTTGCATAAAATAGGTATAAAATAAACATAAAGTTTCCCTTGAGCAATTTTATTGTTCTAGTACAAAAATGATTATCATTCTCAATTCCATGCTGCTTCGGGATCATTCCCGAAGCAGCATGTGTCATTTTAAGGGGGCTAACAATAATTTTCATTCTCAATGGATCAAATTTGCCGGTTCATTGTGCATTCGCAAAAGGAGGAATCAATAATGCAAGCAAAAGCTGTCCATAATCCGGTATCGATGACTCGAAAAAAGGCCAATCAACCCCAACCGCGGCCACCGCGGAGAACTGTTATTCTTCGGCTGCTTCGGCATCGTGAAATGCTGCTCGCTCTGGGGAGCGGTGTTCTCATGCTTGCGGGCTGGGGAGCCGCGGCATGGTCCGGAACACTATCGATTGCCTTATATATCGCCGCTTATGGTTTAGGCGGATTTGTAAAAGCCCGGGAGGGGCTGCAGACACTGTATCGGGACAAAGACTTGGACGTCAATCTGTTGATGATTGCGGCGGCTCTAGGCGCCGCCTCCATCGGCTACTGGAATGAAGGAGCGATGCTGATATTCATTTTTTCGCTCAGCGGCGCGCTGGAATCCTTTGCTAGCGATCGCAGCCGGAAGGACATTTCCGCGCTGGTGGCCCTGAAACCGGAAACCGCGCTAAAAGTGGACGGAAGCGGCATGAGAACCGTAGCCGTTGAGGAATTAATCATCGGCGATCTCGTACTCGTGAAGCCGGGGGAGATCATTCCGGCGGACGGAGTGGTCTCGAGCGGCGGTTCATCGGTCAACCAGTCGGCTATAACCGGGGAGTCCATTCCGGTAGATAAGGGGGCGGGCGACGAAGTATTCGCCGGAACATTAAACGGAGAAGGCGCTCTGTATGTGGAAGTCACCCGCCCGGCTGAAGGAACGCTGTTTGCCAAAATTATTGCATTGGTGGAGCAAGCGGAAAATGAAGCGCCCCGGACTCAGCGGTTTATCAAGCGGCTTGAAGGCAGTTATGCCAAAGGGGTTGTGGCGATGACCGCGATCCTGCTGTTGTCGGGTCCGCTTCTGCTGGGCTGGTCCTGGTCGTTGACGTTTTATAAAGCGATGGTGTTTCTGGTTGTGGCTTCCCCATGCGCCTTGGTCTCCTCAGTCATGCCGGCCATGCTGTCGGCGATGTCGAGGAGTGCGAGAAAGGGCGTACTGTTTAAAGGAGCCGCCTATATGGATTTGTTGGCAGGCGTCAAAGTCGTGGCGTTCGACAAGACCGGAACACTGACTTCCGGCTCTCCGGTGGTGACGGAAGTGGTGGCGGCGGAAGGATTCGACCGCAATCAGGTGCTCGCAGCCTGCGCCTCTGCGGAGAGGTTGTCGGAGCACCCGTTGGCCCGAGCCATCGTCTCGCATGCGGAGGAAGAAGGGCTTGAGCTGGATACGGCGGAAGAAATGAAGGCTTTGCCGGGCTGGGGAATTGAAGCCCGGATTGACGGGACGGTTTGGCGGATCGGCAAGGCCGATGCTTCGGAACCGGGGTTGCCGGATGATCTAAAGGAGAGTATTCAAAGACTCGCGAATGAGGGGAATACCGTCTCTGTTATACGGCGGGAAGACGAATATGCAGGCATTCTTGCGCTGCGTGATCAGGTCAGACCGGAAGCGAAGCAAGCGATTCGGCAGCTTCAGAAGCTCGGGATCGCAACGGCGATGCTAACGGGGGATCGCGGCGAAACGGCTAGGGCGGTTGCCGGAGAAGCGGGCATCGATCTGGTGTACGGCGATCTTCTGCCGGAGGATAAAGTCCGGCATGTCAGCGAACTGCGGAGCCGATACGGCCATGCGGTTATGGTGGGCGACGGCGTCAATGACGCACCGGCGCTGGCCGCCGCTACCGTCGGCATCGCGATGGGTGACAAGGGGAGCGGTGCGGCGCTGGAGGTAGCGGATGTGGTGCTGATGAACGATAACCTCGAGCGGGTAGCCGAAACGATCCAACTGGCCGTAAGGGCGAGAAGAATCGTAATGCAAAATCTGACGTTTGCCGGAGCGGTTATTCTGCTTCTGATTGCCGGCAATTTCATTCAGGGCATTCCGCTCCCGCTTGGAGTCGTGGGTCATGAGGGCAGCACGATTCTCGTCATTTTAAACGGCCTGCGCCTGTTGCGAAACCGGATTGCACTATAAATGTGCGTTACCATTATAAATTCAAGTAATTCATCATTCCTTCATTTAACCTTCACCGAACCCTCCCGGTACCCTTGTTGACAGTACGCCGGGGATTCCACATAATTAATCTCATAATCTATTTTTCGTAACATGCCTTGAAGGAGGATGCTATATATGTATAAATCCATTATTATCGGAACGGGTCCTGCGGGATTGACCGCCGCAATTTACCTGGCTCGTGCCAACCTGAAGCCGCTTGTCATTGAAGGTCCGCAACCGGGCGGACAGCTTACTACGACTACGGAAGTGGAGAACTTCCCGGGCTTTCCGGAAGGAATCATGGGGCCGGAGCTGATGGACAACATGCGTCAGCAGGCTGAACGTTTCGGTGCGGAATTCCGCACCGGCTGGGTAAACAGCGTGGATATGAGTTCCCGTCCGTTCAAGCTTCAAGTGGAAGGACTCGGAGAACTGGTAACGGATACGCTAGTACTGTCCACAGGAGCTACCGCCAAGTATCTGGGAATTCCGGGAGAAACCGATAATGTCGGACGCGGCGTAAGCACTTGCGCGACATGTGACGGATTCTTCTTCCGCGGTAAAGAAATTATCGTCGTAGGCGGCGGAGACTCCGCTTTGGAAGAAGCGGGCTTCCTGACGCGCTTCGCATCCAAGGTAACGCTGGTACACCGCCGGAACGAACTACGTGCCTCCAAGATCATGCAGGATCGTGTACGCGGCAACGAAAAAGTGGAATGGGCATTGAACCGTACACCGCTTGAGGTTGTGACCAACGAGAACGGCGTGACAGGATTGAAAGTGCTCAACAATGAAACGGGCGAAGAAGAAGTTATTACCGCCTCCGGCGTATTCGTAGCGATCGGCCACCATCCGAACACCGGCTTCCTCGGCGGACAAATCGATACCGATGAGAACGGGTATATCGTGGTGAAACCGGGAACTTCGGAAACTAACGTACCCGGCGTATTCGCTTGCGGAGACGTTCAAGATACACGTTACCGTCAAGCTATCACGGCTGCGGGCAGCGGATGTATGGCGGCGATCGATTGCGAGAAATATATTGAGAACCTGGAACATCAAGCTACGGCTGCTGCCGTTAATTAATTGTACGGATTTAACATCTCAGTCTTTTGAAGGGAGTATTTCGACATCATGGAGAACGTTATCGTATATACAAGTACGAACTGCCCTCACTGCCGTCAAGTCAAAAGCTTTCTGGGCGAGAAGGGCGTAGCTTTTGAAGAGCGTAACATTGAGCAAAACGAGGAATACGCCCAGCAAGTATGGGATATGGGAATGCGCGCTGTCCCAGTAACTTTGATTGGTGAACACCGTATTCTCGGCATGAACAAAACCCAGTTTGAAAAGGCACTTGCCTCACAGGCTTAATATCTTTTTACTCTCTAAACGGAGATAATTCAAAGGGCTTGTTCCCAAAGCAGTCCGCTGGGCGATTGATTCGCTTAACATAATAACGAAAAGGCGGTGCCAGGGATGGATGGATTCCCTTGCACCGCCTTTTTCATTAAAACCAATGAAATAGGGACTTCCCTCAAGTCAAATTTGACCCATTCAGGAAGTCCCCTTTGTGAAGAACAGTGGCTCAATGTTAGGTTTAATGTTCCTCACTGCGGAATATAATCAGATGATGTATTGGCAACGATGTAATATTACGGTTAGCTAAACATACCCGCAATAAGCTGAAAGACGAAATACCCGATAACTCCGCCGCCGATGAGGCTAAGCCCCGCTTTCTTTCTGCCTTGGAACAAACGCAGTACCCCTAAGCTTACCAAGGGAGCAATGATGAGCAGAAAGAACATGACGGCAACGAACAATTCAATGGAAATATCCGAAAGATTGACGATTGTCATAGCTTTTTGGTCGCTCTCCGTTCTTGTCAGGTTTAATTTAGCAATGATTTATATCACAACAATATGTTTTTTATTATATCAAAGCGGGATTTAATTTGGCGAAAGGATTTTCCTAAAATAAGTCTATTTCACGTCTTTTTTTGGGTGAAGAAATGATAAATACCCTTTCCCGGCGGGGTTCGTGTCTGCTCGACAAAACTAGAAAGCCTTTGCAGGACAGGCTGTGCTACAATGGGCTTAACAACGCCAGTTCACTTTCAACCAGATTTCTTGAAACCGGAATTTCATAGTAAGGGAGCTGTGGGAACATGGGACAGAGCATGCCTAAACGCTGGATAACGGCAGGATTGCTGGGGGCCTTGCTGATGGGGACGGTGCCTGCCGACTGGAATACGATCACGGTATTTGCCGCTTCGGACAATGCCTATGTGACGACAGTCAAAGAAGTGCAGCAGGAAATGGCCGAAGGGCTGGGAGCGCGCAAAACCTCCATGACTATAAAATATAAGGGCAATACGAAAAACCTGGAGAATCTGCTGAAAAAAGCGATAAACGGAGCGCTCGACAGCGATCCGTACACGAAATATATCGTGGACCGGTACACCTACTCCTGGCGGGGAACGAGCGGTTCCGCCAAGATCAATCTTAGCGTGACTTACCGGGAAAACGCCGAGCAGTCCGCCTATGTGACCAACCGCGTCTCGGGAATATTGAAAGACATCATTTCCCCCGGGATGAATGATCATGAAAAAGTAAAAGCGATCCATGACTTCGTGGTGCAAAACCTGAAATACGACGAGGGATTGAAGAAATATACAGCTTATGAGGGGCTGCGGACCGGAGAAGCGGTTTGTCAGGGGTACACTTTGCTGACCTACAAGCTGCTGGAAGGAGCCGGCATCAATAATTTGATCGTAGAAGGCACGGCAGGCGGACAATTGCATGCCTGGAACCTCGTGGAATTAGAAAAGAAGTGGTATCATCTCGATACCACTTGGGACGATCCCATCTCGGCTCCGCGAGAACAGATCAGCTATGCGTATTATTTACGGACGGATGAACAAATGCGTCAGGATCATCAGTGGATCTCCAAATATCCGGCGGCATCCTCGCTTTATCGCGAAACCTTGAGCACGCTGGTCAACAAAGGAGGAGCCCAGTCTACCGGCTACAAAAAGCTGCAAAAGCAATTGGGTTATCATTTGTACGACCCTTCTGCTGCTGTCAGCAGTTCAGCAGGGCTCCAGACTAAGGTCAGGCAAGAACTCCAATCCGGAGGCCTTACGGTAACGGTCCGGTATTCCGGAACCGAACAGGAGCTGTTGCAGGATTTGGAAAGTCTTTATGATCTGTCAGCATCTTTAGATAATATCCAATACCTTTCAAAGCCGTTGGAAGGGACCGAGGATTTGCGGGTCGAGATCCATTGGGAAACCCGGTGAGAGGCTCCGATTAGCTCCGATCCGCTTCCGGACGTTAAATTCCAGTCGTCTTAATCATTAGATTGAGCAGGGGAATCCAGGTCACATTCTTTAAGCGGGATGACTTTAGTGTGTTTTGTCCATTTGTACCCCAGCCATACTACCAGGAATAAAGGAATACTGATATAAGAAACTATAACACCATACCAATCGATCTGGCCGCCTGAAAAGGCGGCTAAATTTTGTCCCAAAATAACGATAAAGCAGAGAACAAAGGCAAAAATCGGACCGAACGGGAACCATTTTGCTTTATAAGGAAGATCTTTCAGATCCCGGCCCTGGGCGGTGTATGCCCGGCGGAAACGGTAATGGCTGACCGCGATGCCGAGCCAGGTGATGAAGCCGCACATTCCCGAGGCGTTCAGCAGCCAGTTGTACACGACCCCGTCTCCGAACAGCGACGCGAAGAAGGCAAACATCCCGATCAGCGTCGTTAATAGCAGGGCGTTGACGGGCAGCCCGCGGCGGCTTAGTCTAGCTAGGAACTTCGGCGCTTTTCCCCGTTTTGCCAGCGAGTAAAGGACCCGCGAGGAAGCGTACATCCCTGAGTTGCCGGCCGACAGCACGGAGGACAAGATGACGGCATTCATGACGGAAGCGGCAAAAGCCATACCTGCTTTTTCAAACACTAGCGTGAACGGGCTGACGCCGATGTTCTCCAGGCCGCTTTTAAGCAAATTAGGACTTGTATAAGGAATAATCAGGCCGATCACCAGAATCGCCAAAATATAAAAGATCAGGATCCGCCAGAATACCTGCCGGATGGCCCGTGGAACATGCTCCCGCGGATTGTGGCTTTCGCCGGCGGCAACGCCGACCATTTCCGTGCCTTGGAATGAGAAGCCGGCCGCCATGAATACGCCGAGGAAGGTAAAGAATCCTCCGTGGAAAGGCGCGTCTCCCACTGTAAAGTTTTTGAAGCCGATGGCTTCGCCGCCCATGATGCCAAAGATCATGAGGACCCCGACGACCAGGAAAATGATAACGACAGCGATTTTGATCATGGCGAACCAATACTCCGATTCACCATATCCTTTGACGGACAGAACATTGAGGCCCAGAATGAGGGCCAGGAACAGGATGCTCCACAAGAGAGAGGAGCTGTCCGGGAACCAGTATTTAATAATTAACGTGGCTGCGGAGAGCTCGGCCGCAATCGTAATCGCCCAGTTGTACCAGAAGTTCCACCCCATGGCAAAGCCAAGGGACGGATCGACGAAACGCGAGGCATAGGTTTCAAAGGAGCCCGAATCCGGCATATATGTGGCGAGCTCTCCTAAACTGGTCATCAAAAAGTAGACCATGATGCCGACGGCGGCATAGGCGAGCAATGCGCCGCCGGGTCCGGCGGAGGCGATGGCGCCGCCGCTGGCCAGGAAAAGCCCCGTCCCAATGGACCCACCGAGCGCAATCATCGTCATATGCCGGGCTTTTAGGCCGGGCTTTAAATTTTGTGCTGCGGTGCTATTCTTTTTACTCATGTGTATACAACTCCTTAAAATTTAGACAAACATTCCCTGCCATATATTATCCTCATTTGGCGTGAAGTTAAGCTGCTGTCGTAATCGAATGACTGTCACACCATGCAAAAAGGCCGCGGAAAGAGTCCGCGGCCTTATATTTATACCGTGCACCCCACCATTCTTGCATAAGATAGCTCAACACGCTTCTCCCGGTGAAGGATAAGCATGACAGTTCTGTCCCTTTCGGGAACAGCCCCAGCCTGCCGCCGTTGAAGCGGGGTGACAAGCTTCGGCGACGGTGCCTTTCCACGGGATTCATCGGCGGCTTCCAGCGCCTCCTCCGGTGTACTCTTCACAATCGCGACCTCTACCTCATCTGGAAATGATGAGGCTATTATTCAGTTTTCCTAAGATACAGTTCTATAGTATATAGCAAGAAAAGGGGCGGGACAATGTCTAATTATTGACATTGTCCCGCCTTTATTAGCCTTCTTTGCTTAAGCCGATCAATTGTTTCGTTCGCGCTTCGCCATTTGCTGCCATACCGTCCCTGCGGCTTGCTCACCGGATTCGATCCGTTCTACGGCCATACGGGCCTGGAGACCGACCTCAAACTCCGGATCGTCCACGGCGGCCCGCAGCGCTTCAAGCGCCTGGTCGGTGCCGACTTCGTACAAGAAGCGGGCTGCCCGCCAGCGGACTAGCTTGCTTTTGTCCGACAAGGCGGCAATCATCGGTTCCGTAGCGGACGGATCGCCGATGTCGGACAGCGTGTCGCCGGCGGTGCGGCGCACGGCGGCCGAGCTGTCGCGCATCGCCTCGAACAGCAGCGTCATCGCTTCCGGCGTCCGGACGTCGCCGAGATAGACGACCGCGAGGCGGCGGACCTGCATCTGCGGATCGCGAACCGCGTCCGCAAGCAGCGGGAGCGCCTCGGGTCCGGGTTGCTGCAGCGCCTCCAGGCCCGCATAGCGGACGTGCCAGTCCGCGTCCTTCATCCGCTCGCGGACTTCGTCCAGGCTAAGCGCCCGGCGCTGCTCGACGAACTCGGCTTCGCTGCGGCCGTGCGCGATCGCCTGCGCCTGGATCGCCTCCAGCCGATCCGGCGGGAACGCCGCTTCCAGCTCCTGCTCGACCTCGCGGGCGATCTCCTCCAGCTCGCCGTAGCGGACGCCGTAATCGCTCAGCTTGCGCTCCTTGATGAGCGTGGCGCTCGCCACCTCGGTTACGGCGGATACGAACCGCTGGGAGAGCGAAATGCGCTCCTCGCGGGTCCCCGATTTCACGCGGATCTGCATCGGGATGCCGCGGAAAAACTGCACGAACACCTGGGCTTCGCCGTAGCCGGCCGCTTCGGCCGCCTCCGGATCCCAGGCGGATTCCACCTGCTCCTGTCCGAATTGCTCCTGTACTTCGGACAGGATGGCTGCCCAATCGGCGCTGCCCTTCCGGTCCAGCGCGATAAAATCCGCTGTATGGAAAATGCTTTTTACTCCCGGAATATTCAGCATTTGCCGGATCCACGTAGGGGCGGAGCGGGCGTTGTCCTGTGTGTATGTTTTGCGGATCCCGGGTTCCAAGGTTTCGTCCAGATGAAGCTTCATGGAATTGGGACTCGGTGTCGGCTCGATAAATACAATTTTCATAAGTTGTTCACATCTCCTTCCGTATCTTATTTTACCTTAAGCCCCAAGGAATAAAAAGGAACGGGATCGACACAATAAAACAAGGCATTTTCTCCAGGCGACAAACGTCAAAAAGGGGGGCCCTCGTATGTTTAAAAAACAGGAACGAACACTGATCATTGTATGCCTGGTTGTCGCCGTCATTATGCTGTATGCGTTCATTAAGAGCGTGCTTCGCTTTATGCAGTATTATTAGAGGTTGTTCAAAAACAGTCATCTTTTGAGTGAGGAGTTGATGGGAAGCATGCTATCCTGGGATCCCGTTACATTAAGCCGGGTGCTTACCGGGTTGACGTTGTTCGTACATATTGTGTTTGCTTCCATCGGCGTAGGTATCCCGATGATGATCGCGCTTGCCGAGTGGAGGGGTGTCCGGAAAAAAGATCCGCACTACACCCTGCTGGCCCGCCGCTGGGCCCGGGGCTTCGTCATCTCGGTCGCCGTAGGCGTCGTGACGGGCACGGCGATCGGCCTGCAGCTCAGCCTCCTTTGGCCGACATTTATGCGCGTCGCGGGACAGGCGATCGCCTTGCCCTTATTCATGGAGACCTTTGCTTTTTTCATCGAAGCGATTTTCCTGGGCATCTATTTGTACACGTGGGACCGGTTCAAGAAGCCGATCCTGCATTTACTGCTACTGATTCCGGTGGCGATCGGCTCCTCAGCGTCTGCGTTCTTCATCACTACTTTGAATGCGTTCATGAATACGCCGCAGGGCTTCACTTTGAAAAACGGCGTGTTCGCCGACTTTCAGCCGCTCGTGGCCATGTTTAATCCGGCAACGCCAACGAAGGTGTCCCACGTGCTTGCCTCCTCGTATACGCTCAGCGCCGGTTTACTGGCGGGGATAGCGGCTTTTAGCCTGCTACGGGGGCGAAGAGGCGTTTACTTCAAAAAGGCGCTGAAGCTGACCGCAACGGCAGCGTTCGTTTTTGCGGTCTCTACCGCGATTATCGGCGACTTCTCGGGCAAATTTCTTGCCCACTACCAGCCGGAAAAGCTGGCCGCCGCGGAATGGCATTTCGAGACGATGACGAAGGCGCCGCTCATTTACGGCGGTGTGCTGGGGGAGAACGGAGAGGTTAAATATGCGCTTGAGCTGCCCTATGCGCTAAGTATTTTGGCTGGCGGCACTCCGAACACGAACGTTATCGGACTTAACGAGTTTCCCGTGGATGAACGGCCTCCGCTCCTGATCCACTATATGTTCGATTTAAAAGTAACGATCGGGGTGCTGCTCGTTTTGATTCCTTTTCTATACCTGCTCCGTCGCTGGCTTCCGAAAGGGAAAAACAGGGGTAAGGGGAAAGGCGGTTATCCGAAGTGGCTGCTGCTCGGCATTGTCGCGCTGGGACCGCTCTCGATGACCGCGATCGAGCTTGGCTGGATGTTTGCGGAATTCGGGCGGCAGCCCTGGATCGTGCGCGGCTATATGAAGGTATCGGAAGCGGCGACGACGTCGCAAAGCGTCGGCTCGATGCTGATCCTGTTCATTATTCTGTATCTCGTCCTCTGTGCTTCCTGCATTACGGTGCTCGTCAAGCTGTTCCGTGGGAAGAGCGTGGACGATGAGATGCGGGAGCTGGGGATCAGTGGAGGTGAGCGGAAATGAGCTATGAAATTGTCGGTATAACCGTGCTGTGGACCTTTTTGTTCGGTTACCTGATCGTGGCGTCCGTTGATTTTGGAGCCGGTTTTTTTAGCTATTACAGCGTGCTCACGGGTCATGAGAATAAGGTGCATAACATAATCCAACGCTACTTGTCCCCGGTGTGGGAAGTGACGAATGTGTTTCTCATCTTTTTCGTGGTAGGGTTGGTCGGGTTTTTTCCCGATTCCGCTTATTTTTACGGTACTGCGCTGCTAGTCCCCGGGAGTCTTGCGACTGTTTTGCTTGCGTTGCGGGGAGCATACTATGCTTACAACACTTATGGGAGCAGCAAAGAGAACAATAAGGCGTACATGGCGGTTTACGGAGCGACCGGGTTATTGATTCCGGCAGCGTTGTCTACCGTATTGGCGATTTCCGAAGGCGGTATTATTCAGGAGCAGGACGGAAAGGTCATATTGCATTGGTCCAGCTTTTTCAGCAATCCCTACACCTGGTCCGTCATCATCCTGGCTCTGGTGTCTGTGCTGTATATTTCGGCTATGTTCTTAGCTTTTTACGCAGGTAAGGCTGGGGATAAAGATGCCTTTGAGGTGCTTCGCGGCTATGCGCTGCTATGGAGCGGTCCGACGATTCTGGCCTGCCTCTTTGCTTTTTTTCAGATTAACCGTCAAAATCCGGAGCATTTCAGAAATATGCTGAACATTCCCTGGATGTTTATCGCTTCGCTGATTTGTTTTCTTCTGGCGGTTTATTTTATATGGAAAAAGAAATATCTCGGGTGGTCGTTCATTCTTGTCATCTTGCAGTTTGGTTTTGCCTGGTTTGGCTATGGCCGGTCGCATCTGCCCTATATTCTGTATAAGCAGGTCAGCATCTATGAAAGCTTTACGAATGAAACGATGGCGGTGGCGCTCATTACGGCATTTGTGGCCGGTCTGGTGGTGCTGATCCCTTCGCTCGTGTTGATTATGCGGCTGTTTTTGTTTGACGCCAAGTATGTACGCGGCGAATCGCCGAAGAAAGGATGAGGTCGGAGTGGAACATTTCACCATGATGATTGCGCCGGGACTGGTCATCGTAATGGCGCTCGTATTTCTCTTTATTTATGCCGGCGTGTATAAGGATCCTGTGGACTAGACAGGAAATTTGGCATGGTCCGCGCGATGCTTTACAATGATAAACAAACATTTCAATAGGATGGTATCCGGCGATTAACATGACTGGAAATCGGGGCCTCTCGGCTGGAGAGGTCATAAGATGGAGAGGAATGGAAGGAGGGAATCCTCGGTATGCCGAGAACGCGTTACAATAACATGGATAATGTCAACACGGACAAAACATTGAAGCAATTTAAGCAGTGGAGAGAAGAACGCCGCAGAAAAAGAAAAGATTACTCATACATTATTCCGAATTCGCCGCCTCAGATCGATTATTTGCTTAATAACAGGGAAGAAGTCTCGCTGACCTGGATCGGGCATTCCACTTTTTTGATCCAATATGAAGGGCTGAATATCGTGACGGACCCGGTCTGGGCTTCGCGAATGGGATTTCAGCGCCGCTTAGGTTCTCCGGGCGTCCCTATTGGGGACATTCCGGATATCGATGTCATTCTGATTTCTCATTCGCACTATGACCACATGCATGTGTCTTCGATCCGTCGTCTTTACGGGAATGGAACTCAAATTGTGGTTCCGTCCGGCTTGGGACGAAAAATGAATCGCAAAGGGTTCCAGCGTACCCGGGAAATGAAGTGGTGGGAGTCATTGGAGATCGGGAACGCCCGCATCTCGTTTGTTCCGACCCAGCACTGGACGCGGCGTACTCCGTTCGATACGAACACCTCGCACTGGGGCGGATTTGTGTTGGAGCCGGCAACTCCTCGTGAGGGGGAGAAGCATCAGGTGATTTATTTTGCCGGAGACAGCGGCTATTTCCGCGGCTTTGCGGATATTGGGGAGCGCTTCGCCATCGACGTGGCGCTGCTTCCCATCGGGGCGTATGAACCGGAATGGTTCATGACGAGCCAGCATACGACGCCGGAAGAAGCGCTGCAGGCGTTCGTCGACGTCAAGGCCAAGCTGATGGTGCCGATGCATTACGGCACGTTCCGGCTGGCCGACGACACGGCGCGCGAAGCGCTGGACCGCCTGGAGGCGGACCGGCAGAAGCGCGGCATCGCCGAGTCGGCGATCCGCGTGCTGCTGCACGGGGAGACGCTGCGCTTCCCCGAGGCGTGACGCGCTTAGCGGGGCTGGGCGCGGCGTAGGCATGCCGCGCTCGCTAGGCCGAGCGCAGCGGCCGCTATTTGGAAACAGAGTCATCCTGCCGTTTTCGGCCGGATGACTCTGTTTGTGCTGGCTGCTTTTCATTGCGCCAAGCGCCAGCCGGCCTCCATGAATTAACTGTAAATCATACATTTAATTTAAGAAAATCCTTCGTTTTTCTTCGATTAGCTGCAAAACCTACAGTTAATTCTCTAGTTTTTAGTCAAATTAAGCGGCATCGGCAAAATAGCTGTAGGTTTTGCAGTTAAATGATTCTGATGGTCTGTATGGAGCAAATTAGCTGTAGAAAATCCAGTTAATTTTTGGGGCTATCCCAAATGTAACTCGCACGCCTCACACTACATACACACAACGTCACACACTACGTCACACACTACGTCACACGTTACGTCACACGCTACGTCACACGCTACGTCACACGCTACGTCACACGCTACGTCATGTACCTCATCCTACCTCAAACACGACCTCTCCATATCTATCCATCCAACTTGCCAATGTACTTCTTCGCTCCTTGTTAGCCGGAGACATTAGCCCGCCCAAGTAAGATCGTTATATAAGACCGCTATATTACTTCCCATTCGCCGGATCCACCATATCCACTTCTAATCGACGTGTCGCCAACCTAGTAACTTTCGCCATTCTCCATGGTGTTGGCTGCTTTTCATCGCGCCAAGCGCCAGCCAGCCCCCGAATTAACTGTAAATCATACAGTTAATTTATATAAAAACCTCGTTCTTCTCCCATTAGCTGCAAAACCTACAGTTAATTCTCTAGTTTTTAGTCAAATTAAGCGGTATCGGCGAAAATAGCTGTAGGTTTTACAGTTAAATGTTCCTGATGGTCTGTACGGAGAAAATTAGCTGTAGAAAATCCAGTTAATTTGTAGCTACTATCCCAAACGTAACTCGCGCGCCTCACACACTATTTCTTTCCGCACCGCGCGAAGCTCCCAGCGCGGTGCTCTGCGTCATATGACGGTGGTCAACCAAAACAACCACCTCCCCACGTTAATCCATCCACGCAACAGGGGAGTGCCGGAAAGGTTTGGTTCATATACGAAGTTATTTCTGGAGAACGGGGAGAATTCGGTTTAGGTGGCTTTTTCAAGTGCTAGTTATGAGGATGACTCAACTTACCGGGCGATATGTGCTATAATATTGAGCCAGAAGCGTGATAACTCATAAAGGATGGGATTATTTAAATGATCAGTACAAATGGTGTAACGCTCCGCTACGGAAAACGGGCACTTTTCGAAGATGTAAATATAAAGTTTACCCCGGGAAACTGCTACGGACTTATCGGTGCCAACGGAGCGGGGAAGTCGACCTTCCTTAAAATTTTGTCCGGCGAGATTGAAGCCAACCAAGGCGAAGTGAGCATGACTCCTGGCGAACGTCTTGCTGTCTTGAAACAGAACCATTACGAATACGACGAATTCGCGGTTCTGGAAACAGTCATTATGGGCCATTCGCGTCTCTATTCTATTATGAAAGAGAAGGACGCCCTGTATGCGAAGTCCGATTTCTCGGAAGAGGACGGTATGCGTGCCGGTGAACTGGAAGGCGAATTTGCCGAATTGAACGGCTGGGATGCTGAGCCGGACGCTGCGGCATTGCTGATCGGTCTTGGTATTCCGCGCGATTTGCACGACAAGAAAATGGCGGAGCTCAGCGGTAACGAGAAGGTTCGTGTACTCCTTGCCCAAGCGCTGTTCGGACGTCCGAACAATTTGCTGCTTGACGAGCCTACGAACCATTTGGACCTCGAGTCGATCCAGTGGCTGGAGAACTTCCTTATGGACTATGAAGGTACCGTTATTGTGGTATCCCATGACCGTCACTTCCTGAACAAGGTGTGCACGCATATTGCCGATATCGACTTCGGCAAAATTCAGATGTATGTCGGTAACTACGACTTCTGGTATGAATCCAGCCAATTGGCCCTGACGTTACAGCGGGACGCCAATAAGAAGAAGGAAGAGAAGATCAAGGAGCTGCAAGCCTTCATTCAGCGCTTCTCGGCGAATGCTTCCAAATCCAAACAGGCGACATCCCGGAAAAAGCAGTTGGATAAAATTACGCTGGAAGACATTCGTCCTTCCAACCGAAAATATCCGTTCTTGCACTTTAAGGCGGAGCGCGAAGCGGGCAAGCAGCTGCTTACGATCGATGGCGTGACCAAGAGCTTGGACGGCGAGAAAGTGCTGGATAATCTTAGCTTCGTGGTAAACAAAGGCGATAAAATCGCATTTGTAGGGCCTCATTCCTTGCCGAAGACGACGTTGTTCCAAGTTATCATGGGCGAGCTTGAAGCCGAAGCGGGCGAGTACAGCTGGGGCGTAACGACTTCCCAGGCTTATTTCCCTAAAGATAACTCAAGCTATTTTGACGGGGTAGACATCAATCTGGTGGATTGGCTGCGCCAATATTCCAAAGACCAGGACGAAACCTTCCTGCGCGGCTTCCTGGGACGGATGCTGTTTGCCGGGGAAGAGGCGCTCAAGAAAGCAAGCGTGCTGTCCGGGGGAGAGAAGGTCCGTTGTATGCTGGCCAAAATGATGCTGAATGGCGCGAACGTACTTATCTTCGACGAGCCTACGAACCATCTGGATCTCGAATCCATTACGGCGCTTAACAACGGTCTGATCGATTTTGACGGAACGATTCTATTTACGTCTCATGACCATCAGTTTATCCAGACGATCGCCAACCGGATTATCGAGATTACGCCGAACGGCATCATTGACCGCGTTATGACCTACGACGAATACCTGGAGAGCGAAGAAATTCAAAACCTGCGCAAGACCATGTATCCGGAAGAAGTATAAGCATAGCTTTTTTCATAGCAACAACGAACAAGCCGCAGCTGTCGATAGACAGCCGCGGCTTGTTTTTGTTCGGGGTCGGGCCTACGAGCCTCCGGTCCGCCGGCGCTGGTTATTCGGTTTTTTGTTGTTTTGACTTTTTAGCGCCTTGGTCTGCTGGTTACCCTGCATTCCCGGTTTGCCCGAATTTTGTTGTTGCTGCTTTTTTTGCTGCAGCTTCTGGCGCATAGCTTCGGCCAGGTCGATTTTACGGGGTTCGTTATTTTCCGTCATCATGATCATCTCCTCATATTGAAGGGGGCTTGTTCCTATTTTAAACGTTTTTAAATATCCGTACAACGGGAATAATGATCAGGGGTTGCTTTTGCCTAGTGCAACACTGTTTCTCTGGACTTACACGGATTCTGTTTGCTACTATGATGGAACGACTTTGAAAACTTCATGTTGGGGAGAGAGCTGGAGGTGCAAATGCTTGGATATCTATGATGATATACGCAAAGGAGAACGGGGAGCCTGGGTCAGCATTACCGCCTATTTAGTGCTGACCGCCTTTAAATTGATCAGCGGTTACTTTTTCGCCTCAAGCGCGTTATTGGCGGACGGTTTTAATAATCTTACGGACATTGTAGCTTCGGTAGCGGTGTTGATCGGACTGCGTATTTCACAGAAACCGCCGGATTCGGATCACGCATACGGCCATTTACGGGCCGAGACCATCGCTGCGTTGGTGGCTTCATTTATTATGGCTATGGTCGGTATTCAGGTCATTATTAGCGCAGTGCGCTCATTGATTGAAGGACAGCATACCGAGCCTGATATATTATCCGCCGGAGTGGCGCTTATTTCTGCCATAGCCATGGGCGGTGTTTATGCGTATAACCGGAAATTGGCCAAGCAGATTAATAACCAAGCATTGATGGCTGCCGCCAAAGACAATTTGTCGGATGCTATGGTCAGCGTGGGTGCTGCGGTCGGAATCGTCGGGGCCCAGTTCGGACTCCCTTGGCTGGACGGAGTCGCCGCTGTTTTGGTAGGGTTGCTGATCTGCAAGACGGCTTGGGAAATTTTCCGGGATTCTACTCACAGCTTGACCGACGGATTCGATGAGAAAGAGCTCAGCGACCTGCGGGGGACGATTGCGAGAATTCAAGGTGTGGAAGGGATCAAAGATTTAAAGGCCCGCGTGCATGGAAACCATGTACTCGTCGATGTCGTCATTGAGGTTGATCCGCAATTATCCGTCATTGATAGCCATCATATCAGTGATCGGGTAGAAGAACGAATGAGAAAGACCCGAAATGTAATGCACGTACACGTTCATGTGGAGCCGAAATCGGCTGAACCCGTTAATTCGTAGTCATTGTAGTAAGCTAGTTCAAAAGACTAACCATAAGTTGGATGGAAACCGGCAGACTCGCTCTGGCGGTTTTTCGGTATGCGCAAACGAGTTTTGAGGCCCATTCCCAATAGGGAATAGGGCCTCTTTTGTTGCTCAGGTACTAGGCAGATTGTAGGAAGGTAGCTTGATAACTGTGAGAATCGACGGATTTAGACAAAGTTCGACATGGGCTATAATGGGAGGAAGCCCAAAGAAAGGGGGAACGACACAAGATTAGCCTATAGACACCAAGATTATCTTCAAGGAGGCACAAAATGAAACGAAGCATTGCCGTATTAGCGATGAGTGCTGTATTACTTAGCTCTTATACATCTATACCAAGACAGGTATCGGCTGCAGCCCAGTCGGTTCAAAGCGTACTCAAAGGACATATTGAAAACGGTGTAAATTTACGCGATAAGCCTTCGCTTTCCGGCAACGTGGTCGGATTTCTGAAAAAAGGTACGGATGTAACGATTTTGGAGCGAAGCAGCGATTATTTTTATAAGGTTAAAAGTCAGGATGGAGCAACAGGATATGTCAGCGCTTCGGAGAAATACATAAGCGTTGGCCAAGCAGCCACGACTCCTAACGGAGGAGGGCAAGGAACCGCAGGGGTTGTCGTTTACGGCGTTAATCTGAGGGATCAACCCTCTACCTCGGGGAAAATACTTGGCATGCTCAGCAAAGGAACTAACGTTACGGTTCTGGAGCGGAGCAACGATTATTTTTACAAAGTAGTTACCGAGAAAGGCAAGACGGGTTATGTCAGCACTTCGGATAAATACTTGGAAATCAGCGGTAAGGTGGCCGGACCGTCTCCAGCGCCTGCCCCGGCACCGAAACCGGAACTGCCCTCATCTCTTCAGGCTAAGGTGGATCTCGTAATCAAGGCGGGTAAAAAATATCTTGGCACCCCGTATGAATATGGGTCTGATCGAAACACGACAACGACTTTCGATTGCTCCGATTTCGTTCGTCAGGCATACCGCGATGCGCTCGGGATCGTGCTTCCCGCCGATTCCCGCAAGCAAGGGACATGGATTCGCGATAACGGGACGGCCGTATATGATACCGGGAGTTTGAAGGCGGGCGATTTGGTGTTCTTCATGGAGTATAGAGGTTCAAAGGCCTCTTCTTATCAAAACATTGACCCGAACAACCAACGAATTACGCATGTATCTATTTATCTTGGCAATGGTCAAATGCTTCATACCTACTCTTCAAGCTCAGGCGGAGTACGAATCGATAAGTTGGATGGTTCGTGGAAATACCGTTTCCTCTATGGGGGAAGCGTGCTTAAATAAGTCTAAATGTTCTTTCTAATAAAAATCGCTCCGCAGGAAGAGGGAGAGCCCTTTGCCTGCGGAGCGATGTTGTTATACATTTAGAAGTAGGTTGGAACGTAGCCTGGGATGTAAATCCAAGCTTTGCCGAGCCAAGTGTAAATTTCTACCCAGTCATCGACCGTTTGGCCGGTAGGATGTACATCCTGCGGCGCTAATGCGCTCAACGCCACGCCGTTCGGGTTATTATAGAAATAAGTGATTTCCTTAAGCGTTATCGGATTCGGTGCGATGATGACATCTGCGGCCTCAACGATAGGCTCCTCGACTACAGGGGCAACGGGCTCAACGACAGGATCTGCGGATACTGCCGTAGCAAAAGCGGCGGTAAGAATAACGGATGCGGAAAGGGCTGCTAGCTTTTTCATAATGTGTTTCCTCCTTCAATCGGATTGTAATGTGTTCGTATACATGTAATAAACAGTCAAGCTACCTAAGAATCATTTTCCAGTTTATTTTTTTTTAGTAACTTCAAAAATATCTGTTAAAGGAGGGAGCTTCCGATGGGAAAACGCAGGCTGTTCGTCGGCTTTGTACTTTTGTTGATCGTGGTTTTGCTGGTAGCCCTGGTGTTGTATATCCGTCCTGCAAAAAGCCTTGATTTACGATACTCCTCGATAGACTGGAAGGAGAAGCTGCTTGTTATGGCGGAGACCCGTCAACCGGAGCTGAATCTTTCGGAATCTGAGCTTAATCAGTTGGCGAAGAAAGAGCTGAATCAATATGTTACGGAACAAGAGCTTCCGGTAAATGTTACAGGGGCCGAGTTTCGTTTGAACGGAAATCGGCTGACCGCCGATTTAAATGTTGCTTGGGGAGCGATTGAAGCGGGCGTGGAGGCCGGGTATCTAATGGAATATTCCTCAGGGAGGCTGCTGCTTGTTCCGGAGACTTTGTCGATCCGTCGATTCTCATTCCCTCCGGCAAACTTCGGACTTGAGCCTATTTCCATTGATTTAGGCCAGTATCTCCCCGAGGTTGTGAAGGTTAAAGAGGTGAACTTCCAGGAGAAGGCGCTCCGAATCAGCTTTAAGCTGGATTGGATCGAAGTCGCCAGATATTTGGATTTGTTGTAGCATCACAAACTAAAATTCAAAAGAATCAAAAAAACAGCAAGCCCCAAGTAAATGGAGGCTTGCTGTTTTTTTGATTCGAAAGAGAATCAGCAGGTTACAATGAGCGACTTCTTCCTGTAAACAACGAGATTACGAATAGGACCAGGAATATGAAGAACAGAACTTTGGCGATCGAGGCGGCTGCGGCCACAATATTGAAGAACCCGAAGATGCCGGCGATCAAAGCTACAACCAGAAAAATCATAGACCATTTCAACATGGTAATCATCTTCCCTTCATATTAAATTATTGTATAGTGTAACTGAGGGTGCACTTACCGAGCGTTCTCCATGACCGGCTATCTGCCTATGCGGAGGGCAGAAGCCTGAGTGAAACGCTTCGCTCGTAGCCTTAATTAACCCGGGTATTTTGGCTTGAAACAGAACAATAATTTCCTTCGGGAGAGCGCTCCTGGCGCTTGTTTCGGGCCTTATGGCTTAGGGTAACTAAGGAGTATTGAACGATGAATCCTTTACAGAAAGAGAGGGAACGGAATGATCTGGGAAATAAGCGTTGCACTTATAGCCGTAGCATTTGCCGTACTAGTTGTATTTCTAATTAAAACCCTTAAAGCAGCGGAGAAGTCGTTGGATAAAACGACCCAAACCCTGCAGGAAGTCCAGAAGACTATCGATGAGCTAAGTTATGAAGTTAAAAATGTGGTTAGGCAAGCTAACGACATTACGGGAGATTTGCAGCATAAAATGGAGCAAATCGATCCGGTGCTCGAATCGGTTAAAAATGTCGGGGATGTGCTGAATGAGGTCACTCTGGCCGCCAAGCAGGTTTCCACGGCTTTTATTGACAGAATTAAAAGCCCGCCTAAGCCTAAGCATCCCAAGGTCTCCGAAGCTGCAAAGACCCAGCCTGCGGTAGCGCAGACGCCCGAAGAAATGCGGGCCTATGCTTTACCATATGAAACGCCCAAACCCGCAACTCAACCTCCGGGATGGATGAAATGGGTAGACGTCGCCGCCGGGATTTGGCAAAAGTACCGCTCTTAATTAAGAACGGTACATAGAATCTGAATGATTCAGCGCTGCGGCAGGGTCCGCACGGAAACGCAAGGGAATTGCCGGAGGCATGCAAACTTCAGGAAGGGTGAGAAATATGTTGAATGCACTGTTGCTGCTGTTGGGACTTCTTTCCCCCTTTGCCGGCGGAATGCAGGCGACTGCCGATTTACCGGTGCCGTCTACAGCCCGCCTTGCTCTTTGGCAACCCTCGTTTCCGGCCCAAGCGGCGGACGATACTTGGGGAAAGATCACCTCTATGGATTCCTTCGACTCCATGGATGGGATTACCCTGTATGACGACTACAAGAGTGTCCTGTCTAAAAAGGGAGAGCCGGATTCAGCAGATAAGGATCCTTATACCGGCTATACGGAATTCCGTTATGACGGCCTGACGATTGGTCTATATGAAGGCCTTGTTTATTACGTGCATACCGGTCCGTCTCCGGAAAAAATATCTTTAAACGGGGTATCGATTCCGTTGCAAGAGGTTTGGCTCCGTCACTATTTCGGGGAACCGGATTTTGTGGCGGAAGACGGGGATGTTTATATCCGGGGAAATACAGCGCTCAAGGTTTACAGAGATCCTTTGTCGGGAGAGGTGACAGGTGTCGACCTGTTTGATGATGCGGCTTCATAAATGTATATCAGGGAATAACGATAATAACTGATTCAAAAAACTGCTTATAGGGTAATATACTCTAGCTTTTAACTTTAACTTGCGTGAATTTATAACTAAGGAGCGTGGTATCATGAGCACGATCGACAACAAATCATATGCCAAAGTAGTCCAAAACGGTGTACAGGCTGTTGAGACCGTCCAAGAGCTTCACTCCACCGTATATTCAGCCGAGGATATTTTCGTACTGGCACACGATCAGGATCGAAGCGACAGAATTGCGGAAGCGGCCAACGCTAATGAAATTGGGATTAAAGAAGAGGGTATGTTTTCGGCAATCGCCAATTTATTCCGCTCCCGGGGGGATGAGCTGCGGGCAAAAATCGTTTCGCTTGGTTTTACGGAAACCGAGGCGGCGTTCTATGAAAAAGAATTGGATCTTGGAAAAGTGCTGGTCATCGCAAAAAGAACCGACTGATTTATTTTAAGCTGGGCTTTTAGGGTCCGATACATCAAAAACATAGATAAGGAATGGGAGAAAAAGCCCCATTCCTTATCTATGTTTTTGGAAGGGGATGCAAATCTTGACTAAACAGGAAGAAAATCGTCATTTTGTGTCGATAGAAGCCCGAAACATGTTATCCTAAATGGAAGGAAAGATTCCGTTATTATTTAAAATGATTAAGGAGAGTTGTATGAGAATTTTAATCGTTGACGACAATCCAACAAATATCATAATTATTCGGGAAATATTGAAAAAGGAGGATTATCGGGATACAGCAGCTGTTTCATCCGCTCATGAAATGTTTGAGCGTTTAGGTGTTGAAACTCCGGGGCAGTTCACGGAAACCGGGGTCTCCGATATTGACCTGATTTTGCTGGATATGATGATGCCGGAGATGGACGGAATTGAAGCCTGCCGTCTGTTGCAGCAATATGAAAATTTGAAGGATATTCCTATCATTATGGTAACAGCGGTAGGGGATTCGAAAAAACTGGCTGAAGCGCTCGATGCCGGTGCTGTCGACTATGTGACAAAGCCGATCAATAAAGTGGAACTGATGGCCAGAATAAGGCTTGCTTTGCGGCTGAAGCAAGAGAAGGACTGGCATAAGGAACGGGATCAGAGAATCCAGGAAGAATTAAAGCTGGCTGCTATGATTCAGAATGCCGTCTTAAGCTCACCGATTCAGGATCCTCTTTTTGAAATCGACGCACTCTATAAGCCCTCATTTGAACTCGCGGGCGATTTGTATTCCTGGTATCCGCTCGGCGAAGGCAGATACGGGGTTATATTGCTTGATATGATGGGCCATGGCATCTCCTCGTCTTTATTCTGCATGTTTATTGCCTCCGTCCTGAAAGACACCGTCAGTACCTATGTAGAACCGGAAAAGGTTATTCAGGAACTGAACCGGAGATTCAATCTGCTGTACATCGACAGTCAGCTTGTCCAATACTATTTTACGGCCATTTACCTGGTGGTAGACACAAGATATAAGAAAATCGATTACGTCAATGCAGGACATCCTCCAGCGCTATTTTACCAGCAGGATAACCCTGTCGTTAAGTTGAACGCCGTATGCCCGCCGGTCGGGCTGTTCGACAAAATCGAAGCTACGACCCAGACGATTTATTATGAAGGCGACGGACATCTCGTCCTTTATACCGACGGACTTACCGAAGCGGTGGAAGGAACTCAGGACGAGCAATTGGATTACCTGGAGCAAAAGCTGCGGGGAAGTCATGTTTTTAATAAGGAAGAGACAGAGCGAGTGTTGTTTGATGGGGATCTCCCACAGGAACGCGAAGATGATAAATGCCTGGTGTGGATCTCGTTAAAAGGAGGAGAAGGCAAGGAATGAAGATTAGAAGCAAACTGGTGATAGGGTTCAGTTCGCTGATCGTTATTTTGTTGATATTGACATTTACAAGCTATGATCGGCTGAAATATATGAATGGCGAACTGGACAACATATCTTCCAATAAATATTTCATTATAAAGAATGCAACCGGAATGCGCGGCGAATATAACGATATAGCTCGAACTTTGACGAATATGCTGCAAAAGCAAGATGATGAATACACAGCTTCGCAGCTGTCTAAATTGACGGAGATGAACAAATCCGCCTTAAACTATTATGAATTGATCAAAAGTAAGGCAACAACCCCTGAAGAACAACGAGTCATAAGCACTACCGATAAAGTTATCGCGGATTTTGAGAGTTATAAAGAGCGAGTACTTGAACTGATGAACCGGAATGACTACCAGACCGCAAACCAATATCGGTTGGAGACCGGGCAAAATGTACAGGATACCTTGCTAAATTCCTTAAATGATATGCGGGATTACTACAACGCCCAGATCGATGCGGCTGTAGCCAGTGCCGGAGAGGCTTACGAGCGTTCTATTCAGATGGCTATCGTGATTATGACGTTAGGCCTGCTGCTTGGTTTAGGTGTCGTGCTTTGGATCCTTCCGAGCATATCCAGAGGATTTAATACAATCAACCGGATGATGAGTTATTTTGGAAAGAACGAACTCAATGCGATTAAAGAAGTACCTATCCATTCGAAGGATGAAATAGGCGAGATGGCGCAGGTCTTCCAGAAAATCTCCATAGATTTACAGGAGAAGCAGGAGGCCGAGCAAAAGTATATGCAGCTGCAGATGGATCAATCCTGGGTCGATTCCAACCTTGCGCGCATTACGGAATTGCTGCATGGAATTAACTCACTGGAGCAGATTTCACAGATGTTTATCAGCGAATTCACGCCACTGCTCGGAGCGCAATATGGAGCTCTCTACCTCCGTAATGAAGATCAGAGCCCGGATAAGCTCTATTTGGCAGGCGCCTACGCAAGTAATCACGATCTTAAGTCTCCTGACACCTTTAGAGTCGGCGAAGGGCTGGTCGGACAGGCTGCCCTCGATAAGAAGCCGATTTCGTTGGAGAAAGCTCCAAGCGACTATGTATCGGTAAGATCGGCTCTTGGGGAATCCAAGCCGAATCACATTCTTATTTACCCGATCATGTTTGAAGATGAAGTGCTTGGCGTAGTTGAGTATGCCGGGTTTGATCCGTTTACGCCGCTTGAAGAGACTTTGATGTCCGGGCTGGCGTTAAACCTTGGCATTATACTGAATAATATCAATCGTCGTCTGCGCGTAGAGGAATTGCTGCGCGAATCCCAGGCGTTGACCGAGGAGCTCCAGGTTCAATCGGAAGAGCTTCAAACGCAGCAAGAAGAGCTGCGCCGGTCGAATGAAAGTATGGAGAAACAGACCGTGGCGCTGAAGCGCTCCGAAGAACTGCTGCAGCGTCAGCAGGAGGAACTGGAGCATTTCAATACGGAATTGATCGCCAAGACGCGTGCTTTGGAAGAACAAGTCCAAGAGGTTGAAGAGAAGAATAACGAAATCGAAAAAACAAAGGTCGAACTGGAACGTCATGCGGCTCAACTGGCTGTAACAAGTAAATATAAATCTGAATTTTTAGCCAATATGTCTCATGAACTGCGGACTCCGCTCAACAGTTTGCTTATTCTTTCACAGCTGTTGTATGAAAATAAGGAAAGTAATCTGACCGAGAAACAGATCGAATATGCACATACGATTCATATGTCCGGCGCCGATCTATTGAAAATGATCGATGAAATTCTGGACCTGTCCAAGGTCGATGCGGGCAAAATGGAAATTAACCAGGAAACGGTCCGACTTGATGAAATTAAAAGGTTCGTGGACCAAAACTTCGGTCCTGTAGCGCAGCGTAACAAAATCGACTTGCGGATCGAAATGGATGAGAACGTGCCGAAGGAAATTCAAACGGACGGGCATCGGGTGAAGCAGATCCTTCGGAATTTGCTCTCGAATGCATTCAAGTTTACGAGTCGCGGAGAGATCGCGGTAAACATCAGAACGGCCGCTGTAGACCAGCTGCCGCCAGCTCTGGATCCTGCCAAGGGATATTTGGAAATGTCCGTCAAGGATTCGGGGATCGGGATTCCAGCCGACAAAATGGACCTTATCTTCGAAGCTTTCCAACAGGTCGACGGCACGACCAGCCGCAAATACGGCGGTACCGGACTCGGGCTTTCGATCAGCCAAGGATTGGCTGGATTGCTCGGCGGCATAATAACCGTGAAATCCGCGGAAGGCGAGGGCAGTGTCTTTACGCTCTATCTGCCGGAGGATGCTCCATCCCGATTGTTTATTGCCGACCAGGAAGCCGCGGTGACCCATGCGACGGTTGCTCCTTACTTCAGCAGCAAGGGATCCTATGTCCGTCAGGTTGAGGAGCCGGTAACCACGTTAAATCCGATGGATGACGACCGTGAATTGATCGAGGCAGGAGACAAGGTCATGCTCATCATTGAGGATGACGTCCAGTTTGCGAAGATTTTGCTCGACATGTCGCGCAGTCATGGCTTCAAAACCCTGATCGCGATCCAGGGGGATAAGGGATTGCAGATGGCGATGGAGTATAAGCCGGATGCAATTATTCTCGATATTCAGCTACCGGTCATGGACGGCTGGTCAATCCTGAACGAACTTAAAAGCACTGCCGCTACAAGGCATATACCGGTGCATGTAATTTCTGTAGTCGATGAGGCAAAGCAGGGACTTATGATGGGAGCCATCGCCTACTTGCGCAAGCCTTCTACACGTGAGCATTTAGAGCGTGCCTTCTCCCATATCGAGTCGTTTACCGAGAAGAGCCTCAAGCATCTTCTGATTGTGGAAGACGATGATGTTCAGCGGAATTCCATTATCGAGCTGATCGGCCACGACGATGTAAGAATTACGGCGGTTTCTACCGGCGGAGAAGCGCTACAGGAACTGCGGGAGAAACATTATGATTGCATGGTGCTGGATCTGATGCTGAGCGATATCACCGGCTTCGATCTGCTCGACCAGATCCGGGATGACGAGGATCTGAACGATCTGCCGATCATTATTTATACGGGTAAGGACCTTGATAAGCAGGAGGAATTGCGCCTGCGTAAATATACCGAATCGATCATTATTAAAGACGTGAAATCTCCGGAAAGATTGCTTGATGAAACGACATTGTTCCTTCATCGCGTAGAAGCGGACTTGCCTGAGGACAAGCGGCAGATCCTGCAGAAGCTTCATAACAAGGAAGAGCTGTTTGAAGGCAAGAAAATTTTGCTAGTGGATGACGATGTGCGTAATGTATTCGCCTTATCCAGCGTACTTGAAGGCTATCGGATGAATGTAATTTATGCGGAGAACGGCAGAGAGGCCATTGACTTCCTGAAGGAACAGGATGACATCGATATGGTTCTGATGGATATGATGATGCCGGAAATGGACGGATATGAGGCCATGCGGCAGATTCGACAAATGCCGGAATACGCCAAATTGCCGATTATTGCCCTGACCGCTAAGGCCATGAAGGACGATCGGTCGAAATGTATAGATGCGGGAGCTTCCGACTATGTGAAGAAACCGATCCAGACTGATCAATTGTTGTCATTAATGCGGGTATGGTTGTATTCGTAATCCGGCAGAAAGGGTAAAGAACTGTAAGAGGTTGTTCAAAAAGTCATCATCTTTCCATGATGAAGCAGATCAAGAGAATAAATGAGTAGTGTGATTTCAGTATTATAATCGGAGTTGAATCTATGGCACCCAGTGAATTTACGGAGTTTTCGGATATGGAATCGTATAGCCAGCCTGTAGAAAGTGAACGGGAGTTGCTTGAAATCGAGCTGCTTCTTGAAGGGGTTCACCGGTTGTACGGCTATGATTTCCGCAATTATGCCCTGCCTTCGCTGCGGAGGCGGATATGGCACCAGGTGCATGCAGAGCATCTCTCGACCATATCAGGCTTGCAGGAAAAGGTGCTGCATGATCGGGCCTGTTTCCAACGTCTTGTATACAGCCTGTCCATTCCGGTTACGGAGATGTTCCGGGATCCGCCTTTATTTCGGACATTCCGGGAGAAGGTAATTCCTCTGTTAAGGACATATCCTTATATCCGTATATGGCATGCCGGCTGTTCTACAGGGGAAGAGGTTTACTCGATGGCCATTCTGTTGCATGAGGAAGGGCTATATGATAAATCGAGGATATATGCAACCGACATGAACGGGAAATCACTGCAGGTGGCCAAAGAGGGGATTTTCGGAATTCAAAAAATGAAACTTTATACGAAGAACTATCAAGAGGCGGGCGGGACGCGCTCGTTCTCCGAGTATTATACGGCAAAGTACAATTCCGTAATTTTTCAGCCTTTTTTACGCAAAAACATTATTTTTGCCGAGCATAATTTGGCGACCGATCAATCGTTCAATGAATTTAATGTTATATTTTGTCGAAATGTCATGATTTATTTTGATGAAACATTGAGGAACCGGGTTCATTCGCTGTTTCACGATAGTCTAAGCCATTTTGGGGTACTTGTGCTGGGAGCGAAAGAGTCCATTCATTTTACGGATTATGACGATTGCTACGAACCTTTAGACAAGGTGGAGAAGATTTACCGAAAGATCAAATGAAGGATGCGGGAGGATTCCATGGGGGCCCAAGAACCGATTCATATCTTGCTGGTAGATGACCGCCCAGAGAACCTGATGGCCCTGGAAGCGGTACTGGAAAGTGAACAATATCATTTAATTAAGGCGACGTCGGGCGAAGAAGCTTTGAGATTTTTATTGAAGGATGATTTTGCCGTAATCGTGCTTGATGTCCAAATGCCCGGACTTGACGGAATCGAAACCGCGAAACTGATCAAAGCCCGGGATAAGACCAAGGATATTCCGATTATTTTCATCTCTGCCAACAGCAAGGAGGCGGAGCATTTGTTCGCGGGGTACTCCGCCGGTGCAATCGACTACATGGTAAAACCGTTTATTCCGCAAATTCTAAGATCGAAAATCGAAGGCTTCGTAGACATGTATTTGACCAATCAACGGCTTAAAACCCAAAGTATGCTGCTGCAGCAAAAGACGCTGGAGCTCGAACGGGCTAACGAGGAACTTGTAAGGGCCAAAGAAGCCGCTGAAATTGCTGCGAAGGCGAAAACGGAATTTTTGGCTATGATGAGCCATGAGATTCGTACCCCGATGAACGGCGTTATCGGGATGATCGATCTGTTGATGGAGACGGAGCTTCAAGACGAGCAGAAGGAATATGCCGAGATTATCCGGGGCAGCGCCGATACGCTTGTTACGATCATCAACGACATCCTGGATTTTACGAAGATGGAGTCCGGAAAAATGGAGCTGGAAGAAAGCCCGTTTGAGCTAAGGGCTACGATTCAGGAAGTCAGCAGTCTGTTTTCGTTGGATGCGAGCCGTAAGGGCCTTGAGTTCGTTTCGTTTGTCGATGAACGAATTCCTGCGCTGCTTTACGGGGATATGGGGCGGCTGCGCCAGGTGCTCATTAATTTGATCGCAAATGCGATGAAATTTACTGAACAGGGCGGTATTTATCTTGTGGTATCCAGCAGAGAAATGGATGATGGCAAGTTCATGCTTGAATTTACGGTGAAGGATACGGGCATCGGGATTTCGCCTGAGAAAGTCGACCGCTTATTTAAGCCTTTTTCACAGTTGGATTCGTCTATGACGAGAAAATACGGCGGAACCGGGCTTGGTCTGGCAATTTGTCAGACCCTTGTCCATATGATGGGCGGCACGATCAGAGTAGAGCCTTTGGAAGAAGAAGGAGCGACCTTTGTCTTTACGATTTGCGTAAGTATGTATGAGGATGACACAGAGGAAATGGCCTGCACGGCGCAGGAAATTTCGTTTGTTGGAGATCCCGAGCACAGAGAGCGCGTGCTGGTTGTCGACGATCACCCTGTAAATCAGCGCTTAATGGTAAGTATGCTAAGGAAACTGGGGTATGAAACTGAGATCGCGGAAGACGGAGTTCAGGCGGTAGATCTGGCTCTTTCGCATGGCTACGATTTTATATTCATGGATTTGCAAATGCCGGTGATGGATGGGCTGGAAGCGACCAAGCGGATCCGTGAGCTCCAGAAACCGGGCAGAAAACCGAAAATCATAGCGATGACAGCTGACGTGATGGACGGCATTAAGAGCAAATGTCTGCAAGCGGGAATGGATGATTACGTAAGCAAACCATTAAAATTAAGCACAATAAAGACAATTTTATCCAAATATAGCAATAGTTTTATTGCAGAATCGTCGATTCGTTGATTCAGGACCCGGTATGACGGGTTATTTATAAAGAAAACATATTTCAGGAGAGAGTGTCTATGAATACAAATAAAAATGAGAAGTTTACAGCTACGTCGCAAGTGGAGAACGGCACATGCACAGTTTTTTTGCGCGGTGAGTTGGACTTGTCCGTTGCTCCTGATTTTCGCCAGGTGATGGAGCCATTGGCCCTTAACGACAAGCAGGACCTGGTGCTTAATTTAAAGGATTTGAAGTACATTGACAGTACCGGCATTGGAATTCTGTTGTCGATATTGAAGACACGACACGGAATGCAGGCTGGTTTCCTGGTAAGAGAAGTGCCGGAACAAATTCAGAAACTGTTCGATATGACCGGAATTGCTAAGTTTTTTGTCACACAGGAGAATTCCCAATAGGAAAGGAAAGAGTAACAATGATAGACGAAGTGCAAAAAGTTGTAATCAGTTTGCCGGCGACTGCGGAGTATGTCGATATAGTCAGATTGAATCTGTATGGTGTAGCTTCTAAAATGGGTTTCTCCTACGAAGAAATTGAAGATATGAAAGTCGCCATTTCCGAGGCATGTAATAATTCCGTCTTGTACGCATACAAAGATAGCGATGGGATGATGGAAGTCACCTTTGAAATTGTAGGCGATGCATTGTCCATTACGGTCAGAGATGAAGGGGAGAGCTTTGATTCGTGGGGCATGGCCGGAGAACGGCAAGCGCTGCATAATAAAGAATTGAATGAAGCCCAAATTGGCGGACTCGGATTCTATCTTATGCAGGCGCTTATGGATGAAGTCAGCGTCGTGAATGACGCTGGAAAAGGAACCAAGGTGGTTATGACTCGCCGCTTAATGAAGAGCGAGGAGAAAGTATGACGGATAAATTGACTCCCCCCGAGTCTTTGAATGAATCCACCAGCTTGATCTGGGAATATCAACAAACTAAGGACAATGATATTGCAACGGTCCTGATTCAAAAGTATGAACCCATGGTAAAAATGGCGGCGGGAAAGATCGCCCGCAACCGTCCCGATCTTTATGAAGATTTGTATCAGGTAGGACAAATGGCTCTAATCCGGCTGCTTCAGCAATACGATATCGAAATGGGGATTCCGTTTGAGCCCTATGCGATGAAGAGCATGATCGGACATATGAAGAACTTTTTGCGGGACAAGTCCTGGTATATACAAGTTCCGAGAAGAATCAAGGAAAAGGGTGCTCTGGTCCAGCAGGCGATCGACGAATTGACCGTCAAGCTGGAACGTTCCCCGGACGTCAAGGAAATCGCCGATTTCTTGGATCTTTCCGTGGAAGAAACGGTTGAAGTTCTTGCCGGCAGGGAATGTTACCATTACGTTTCCTTGGATTCGCCGCTATCCCAGGAAGAAAGCGCAGCAACCCTGGGCGAGCTGATCAGTTCGGAAGCGGATGATTACGACACTGTTGAGAAGCGGATGGATTTGCAGCAGGCGCTCAGTCAGCTCAAAGAACAGGAGCAACAGGTACTGTTGCTTGCTTTTCAAGAGGGTCAATCCCAGCGGGCTATCGCCCAGAAGCTGGGCGTATCCCAAATGAGCGTATCCCGGATTCAAAAGAGGGCGACGGAGAAGCTGAAGCAGATTATGTCCAATTCAAACTCGGCTTTTTAACGTTTTTATTACGACGAAGGAGCCCGTTTTCATGGATGACAGGAGAAAAATTCGGGTAAACGAAATCGACCAGGGATGGTCCTGGATTGATCTTGAGGTAAAGAATTGGGACGACCCCGAAGTCCGGCAGTTAAACAATGACTATCCTTTTGCCGCGGAATGGCTGGACATGCTTCCGAAGGTAGAATCCAATTATTTGTCCGTAAGATTTCCGGACGGCAGGGAGCCGATCATATTCGGCTCCCTGCTTTATTCGGTAGTGGAAGAAATCAAGGATGGAACCAGTGATTGCGAAATGATGCATTTCTTTGTTGGTGAGAACGCGTTGATCACGATTAATCTGGATGCAAATACCTGCCGGGTGATGGAACAGCAGGATCATCGAGCCATGCTGTATTCCTGTTCACGGCCGATCGACGGCCTGTTCGTACTAACCCGGACGATCCTGCATTACTTTCATAGCGGGATGGACCGCTTCGAACAGAAGCTGCGCCGCGTGGAAGAAACCATGAAGAAACGCAACCACAAGCATCTCATGGACCGGATATTGAGCGCCCGCTTCGAGCTGCTTTACTGGTCTAACCTGTTCATTCCGTTTATGGAGTTGATCACGGCGGCCCGTGAGGCTTATCTGGATAAAATGGACGACAGTGTGCCGTTCAAGCGGTTTTCATACCGGGCGGAACGCATGAGAGGGCTTGTTAAGCATTATGAGAAGGAAATAGACACGCTGATTTCCATTGATGACGCCGTTTCCGCTTTTCGCGGCAATGATATCATGAAGACTTTAACGATCATGACCGCGATCTTCACTCCGGCAACCGTAATCGGAGCGATTTGGGGGATGAACTTTAACTTTCTCCCATGGGTCAAGCAAGGTATTTTCGGCTTCTTGTTGATTTCCGGACTGACCCTGTTTACGACGGTCGGATTTTATGTCTGGATCAAGGCAAAGGGGTGGACCGGCGATTTGCTTGAGGTGGAAGAGGAAGATTCGAATCTATAGACAGCAAAAAAACCTGGGCGGCAGGAAAAAGAGCCGCTCAGGTTTTTTATCTTGTTTTGACTGAAAAGTGCCACTGTGAGTTTATTGCTCGGGATCCGCAACGATCCCTTGCTCATGGTCCTCGCTATTTGTGGACATTTCCTCCATATCCTCGCCGAGCTGCTTCAGATCCTCCATATCGTTGACCATGGAGCCGTTCTCCGCGACGGAAATACTCTTATGCTCGGGATATTCGCCTTCCCGGGCTTCGCGAATTTGCTTCTCTACATACTCCTGCTGCTCTTCCTCCGCTTTTTTAGATGCCATAGGAATCACTCCTTAGTAAGTGGTTATCCTTATTCTCCCGTTACGGTTTGGATTTAATGTAGTCCTGGAGATTCTTAATGTAGTCGCCTACCATCGGAAGGTCGACGAACAGGCTTAGCACCCAGCCGAGCAAACCGAGAATCACGAAGGTTCCCACACTGAGCCCCAAACCGCGCGAAAGACCGGCCATAAAATTGGTGAATATCCGTTTTTTCGGGTTCGTATAATTTTCCAGGATATCCTTGAAGTCCGCTTTCTCCAGCATATCTGCAATGTTGTCCAGCCTGCCGTTCAAACGCTTCACTTCATGCCTGAGTTCAAACGGATGCTCCTTGGTATCATATGGATTCATGCGAGCCATTTGGCCACCTCCCTGCCGTGATTTTGTGGGATGAAAATAGAAATCGCCAGCTGCCCGAGCTGGCGATTCAGGGGACAGCCCCAGGAGATTAGGAATTCAGGGAGGACCCGAATTCGCGTTTCGTTTCATCCTTGGTATTTGTCACGTCTTTCATCAAGTCTTTGGAAGTATCCTCGGTTTCTTTGGCTACGCCCTTAGCTTCTTCCTTGATGTCTTCGGACACGTCGGCAGAGGCTTCTTTGACGCTGGACATGATATTACCGGCACTGGTGCTTACGGTTTTTGCCAAATCCGTTGTTTTGGAAACAACGTTCTTAGCCAGTTCAGAACCCTTCTCGCAAGCAACGGAGGCGAGTTCTTTCGATTTGTCCGTAGCGACGCCAATTTTATCCGACAGATCGCTGCGCAACTCCCGGCCCGGCTTAGGTGCATATAACAGTGCTGCTGCTGCCCCGAGCAATGCCCCGATGACTAAACCTTTCGTAAACGTTCCACCGCTTTGTACTGGATATTCCGTTTCTGCTTTATTCATGATCGATCGCTCCTTTTTATATAGAATTGTATTGTTAAACCAATTAAAAGCTGCCTTGAAGCTTGCTTTTCTTACTTCGTAATTAAACGATACTGCTAGGCGTGAAACAAATAGTGGGTCGTATTGAATTGATTAATGAATTTGGGAAGAGGGTAAAAAATAGCAAATCCATGAAGGTTTTTATAGAGAGCGAGGAGGATTAGGATGATTAAGGTGGTTACATCGGAAGAGCGCCATACAGTGAAACAAGGTCCTGTCCAAAGCGAGTTCAGCTTTTCCTTTGCCGATTATGACGATCCCGGCAATGCCCATTTCGGCTGTCTGCTGGTATTGAATGATCATACATTGGCGCCCGGTAAGAAAATGAATGCCCATCCGCACCATGATCTGGAGATTTTAACCTATGTAATATCGGGTGAATTGGGTCATGGCGATGATTCAGGCCAAGCCCGGATTTTAAAAGAGGGCAGCTTTCAGGTGCTGAGTGCGGGGACCGGAATTAGTCATGAAGAGTATAACTCCTCGGAGTTGGAGCCGGTCCGTTACCTTCAATTGTGGTTCCTTCCCGAACGCAGAAGCTTGCCTCCGACCAGAGAGGACCTGCTGATTCCCCGTGAGTCGCGGATGGGAAGCATGGAGCCGGTCGTGACCGGGAGGGGTGGCAATGGCCGCTTAAAGATCCATCAGGACGTAGAAGTATATATCCCATTCCTACAGGACGACAGGGAAATCTCCGTTCCGACCCGGAATCGCAGGCAGCATCTGTTCGTGATCTCAGGACATGTCGAGTTTAGTTGCGGAAAACAGCGGTTTACCCTGGGGCCAGGTGATGCGGCCCGAATTCAGCGCGAAGAGGCCCTGAGCTTCCGTAAAACAGGAGAAGAGCCGTCTGAGGTCATGATTATCGATTTACCTTGACGGACTTCCGTTCCTTATTTATTGCGCAGCTTTCCAAGCTCTTGGGCCAGGGCTTCGACTTCAGAGATGCTGAGACGTTCTTTGCTTGTGACAAGCTCGTATATATCCAGAATATCGTCATATTGGTCTACATGAAAGGCAGAAGCGTTCATGGCGGCTCCGGTCGCCATTTTCAGCTTCGTTTTAATGGCTTCAATCATATATTCCACGTTTTCCTGGTTCTTTTGCGTTAAGTCCATTGTGCTCATCCTTTCTCATTACGTGTCCCGGACATTGTACCATGTTAGGGGCGGAGAACGCACACTATGTTTTGCGGTGACGGGGCGGTTTGCGGTACAATCAGGGTACCTTGGAACAGAGAGGGGGACGGTTGTCGGTGGATGAAAGCAGCGTTTTATCGGTTGAAGGTTTTAAAAGGAAAAAAGTGGCCGGCAACGAGCTTGCCGGTTTTTTTCGCGGAATCAGGACCAGGCATCCGGGCCAGGAAATTACCTTTCTATGCATAGGCACGGATCGCTCCACCGGGGACGCCCTCGGCCCGCTCGTCGGCACCCGTCTCGAAGAGAAGGGATTTACGAGCGTAATCGGAACTCTGAAATTTCCTTGCGACGCGGCTAATCTGGAAATGCGCATGTCGGTCATTCCGGAGGAACATATCATCGTGGCGATCGATGCCTGTCTGGGGTCCGCTTCCTCCGTCGGAAATTACCTGGTATCCGGACTTCCGCTCATTCCCGCCCAATCGGTCGGCACCGTCTTACCGGCGGTAGGCCATTATAGCGTGGCAGCGGTCGTAAACGTAAACGGTCCCAAGCCGTATTGGACCCTGCAAATGACTTCGCTTCATCAAGTCATGGAGATGGCGGGCGTTTTGGCGGATTCTATCGTTCAAGGTTTCAGAGGGCAGTAATTTGGCTTAAATAAATAGAATCAGAACAGATAAGAGGTACTATTGAAATGGATCAGTCCATCTTATCATTGAAGGAAAGAGGGAAGCTTATGGAGAAAGTTACGATTGACGGATTCACAATGGCTTATGAAGAACAGGGACAAGGAGAAACGGTCGTGCTGCTCCATGGTTTCTGCGGAAGTTCCGCATACTGGGAGCGGGTTATGCCTCTTCTGGCTTCCTCTTGCAGAATCATTGCACCGGATCTCCGGGGGCACGGTTCATCGGATGCCCCTATGGGATCTTACACCATCGAGCAGATGGCTGACGATGTGGCCCGGTTATTGGAAACGCTCGGTATCGAGCGCTACACCCTGCTTGGTCATTCGATGGGTGGTTATGTCGCATTATCTTTGCTTCAACGATACAGTGAACGTCTAAATGGATTCGGTCTGATCCATTCCACCGCATACCCGGATAGTGAAGAAGCGAAGGAGAAACGGCTTCAAGCGATTGCGACCATCGCGAGTGAAGGAATTACCGCATTCGTTGATGGGCTGGTTCCCGGCTTGTTCGCGCCGGATTTGCGTGATACCTTGTCTTCCGAAGTGAACCGGGTCAAGGAGATCGGTTACAAAACGCCGCCGCAAGGAGCGTCGGGAGCGGCGATGGCCATGCGTGAACGGATTGACCGCAGGGATGTCCTGTCGGCAACCGTCCTGCCGGTGCTGTTGGTCGCTGGAGAGAATGATTCGGTCATTCCGCTGCAGCGGGCATTCACGACCGAAGGGGATTCCGTAACCAAGGCCGTTATCAAGGGTGCCGGTCACATGAGCATGTATGAAGCTCCTGAACAACTGTCATCCGTGCTCAGCGACTTTTTGCACGGGATTTCCGAATCCGCACCATCCTAAGTTTCACATCAAGTAAAGAGCTGCCGGAGTTCATAGAACTCCGGTTTTTTGCATTTACTGAGCTGTCTGAGCTGATTGAGCAGACTTAGCCGACTGAGTAGACTACGCTGGCTACAGTGGCTACAGTGGCTACAGTGGCTACAGTGGCTACAGTGGCTGCACTGGCTGTATTGGCTGTATTGGCCGATGGCGGCATAGTCTCGCGTTTCGATTTCTGGCATAAAGTAAAGTTGCTTCCTATCCTAGCGGACATGAGAGCCGTTAAACCTCCCAAAAACGGGGATTTACTATCCTAAAGGACACCAGAGCCCTTATTCGTGCGGAAATTCGAAGAAAATGGACATATTCGCGTGAATAAGGTCTCCTGTGTCCTTTAGAATGCTTAGGCTGCAAAAAACAGCTAGTTAAGGCCTCTTATGTCCGTAAGCCCTTATGGTTGATCCCAAATAGGTAAAAGGACGCCGTTAGACGTTTTTCTTAATGTTAATAGCAGGAATTCAAAGTGGAGTTGGCTTGCCGCGAACCGCCTTTGCTGGAAATTGAGATAAAAATGGCTTACAATTTGATTTTGATGATCCATTAAAGTACAACCTCTTGAACAACCTCATAAATTGAAAGTTCAAAAAGTCGGCTTTTCAGCACCGAGAAGGTTGGGAGAACCCGAAGAAGGAGGAACGGAGTGTAGGCAAAACCTACATGAGTGAAATGCTTCAAAAGGAAGCATGCATCGTAAGCATCCGCTCGGACTTCGAGGATGAACGCAAGATTCGACGTCGATTTAACGACTTGAAATGCTTCGTGATCAAAAGATGACTTTTTGAACTACCTCTTAAGGAAGGGTGGGGCCGGATGCTGAGAAAAGATTACTTAGTCCGCATGATCGAAGAAATGACCGAGATCATCGGCAAAGTATTTGATCTGAAGCAGCAGAAGAAATGGATCGAAGCTTTGTGGGAGCTTGATGAGCTATATAAAAAGCAATTCCGGCTGAATTCGCGTCTTATAGGATCCCTTGGAGCAAAGGATATAGTGGAGCTGATGCGAACCGGAGGGACCGTGGAGGCGGATAAATTGCAAAGCCTGGCCCGCCTGGTGAAGGAAGAGGGAGAGATTTATAGTCAAACGGGACAATCGGATGAATCCATTTTCCGCCTGATGAAGGCATTGCATTTATATTTAGCAGCGGGACAACATGGGACAGACCGTACCCTATGGAATTTGGACGGGGAAGTCCGCGAATTGCTGACCCGGCTTCAAGGCTACCGGCTTCCTCCGGACACGGAACGGTTGCTGCTCTCTTATGAAGAAAGCGAAGGAAGATATGATCAGGCGGAAAATGCTCTCTACCGCTTGTTTCAGGATGGAGTCGCGACTAAAGAAGAAGGTATCGCTTTTTATGAGCGTTTGCTGTTAATTGACCGGGAAAGACTGGAACAGGGCGGATTGCCCGAGCAAGAAGTTCGGGAGGGGCTGCAGTCCTGGATGGCGGCGGCTCACGAAGAGAATTAAGATGCACTAAGGACTTGGCGTGCAGGCTTCTAACAGGAAAGAAGCCGCTGCCTTTTTATATTCGACATGAAAGCGAGCGGACAGAATTATGGAAGGATTACGTAATCTCATTCACCAAATATCGGAACAAGGCGGACTGATCTCCGCTACATTAAGTCAGCGCCGGAAAGCGGGAGAGGACGGATACACTAAAACCGTCATTAAGCCGGTCTTGCTGAAGGGGGCGCTGCACTACCAGTTTGCCAACCATTCCAGCAACAAGGTTGTTCATGAGAACATCCCGGCTGATTCGCTGGAAGACGGGGTGATGAAGCTGTTCGAGGAGACATTCCGACAGGGGTTGATATGCACCGCCGAAGCGGATTATCAAGTTCTGATCAGCAAGAAATATAAAGTGTCGATTTTAACGAAATCGCCGACCAAAAAGCCGGGCGTCCTCACGCATAACCGGGCTAAGCAGTACATTCTGCAAGAGGGCAAGCCTGTTCCTTTTTTGATCGAGCTGGGCATTATGAATTCCGAGGGCAAAGTGCTGGCAAAAAAATACGACAAGTTCAGGCAGATTAATCGATTTCTCGAGATGGTTCAGGATGTGCTCCCTCATTTGCCGGAGGGACGGCCTCTTACCATCGTGGATTTCGGCTGCGGCAAGTCCTATTTGACGTTCGCGCTGTATCATTATTTGTCAGTAGAACTGCGAAAAGAGTTGAAAGTGGTCGGACTCGACCTGAAAGCGGATGTTATCGAACACTGCGGAATGCTGGCGAAAGACCTGAATTATCAAAATTTACGGTTCCTTGTCGGGGACATCGCGGATTATGACGAACTGAACCAGGTCGATATGGTCGTGACGCTGCACGCGTGCGATACGGCGACCGATGCAGCGTTGGAGAAGGCCGTCCGTTGGGGGGCTTCCGTCATCTTGTCCGTACCGTGCTGCCAGCACGAATTGTTCGGACAGATTAATAGCCCGGTGCTGGATCCGCTTTTGTCGCACGGAATTCTTAAGGAGCGCTTTTCCGCGTTGGCGACGGATGCCATTCGGGCGAAGCTGCTCGATATTATGGGCTACAAAACACAATTGCTTGAATTTATAGACATGGAACATACCCCAAAAAATATTTTAATCCGTGCGGTAAAAGCCAAAACTACCGATACGGACCGGTTATGGCGCGAATATACGGAATTCCGGGATTTTCTGAAAGCCGAACCCTATCTGGAGAGAGCCTGCAAGGATTTACTTCCAGTAGCTGAGATAGCGACTGCGACTCCTGCAGCGTCTGAAGCAGGCCGGACGGGCCAGCTGTAAAAAAGAATATGTCTCATCCCGGTCAAGACGATGGGAGAAGATGAGAAGTCTTTTCCGGGATCGGTTTGCGGTTTGCGTCCAATGAATCAGGTCAACACTTTGAGTGTTGGCCTTTTTTGGTTATAGAATTAATAAGTTTTAACGTTAGCGGATTTGCACGTCAGGGGAGAACGAATAACGGGCTGGATGAGAATTAAAAAAAGCGCTGTGAACGGAGTGGAGTAAATGCGGGGAGTAATCTTTTCAAAGCTCGGAACGATATCGCTGCCTGCGGCTATTTTGATTACGTCTATCGTTGTTTGCGCTACCGGCGGAATGTTCTTTGTTGATTCCATCCACATACTTCTACTGGTTTCACTTTGGCTTATAGCAGGAGCAATAGCGGCAGGGGCAGCAACAGGATATAGGATCTCCGGAACGCTTGGATACAAGGAGTCGCTGCCCTTATCGTCGCCTTTGCCATCTCCATTACCATTTCCAACGAGGGAAAGGAATTCAATCTGGGAATTAGGGCTGGTATCCGGTCCTTTTGTGATCGCTTTGCTTTACTCTGTCCGATTGTTGAATCATCCGGTGTCTTATCAGGCGACAATGATGTCGGTTCTATGCTGGCTGTTTTATGGTTGCTTTGGGATCGCGCTGAAAAGCTTCGGCACACTAACAGGGAGCGGGCGTTTTATGGAGAGAGGCTGGCTGCTCCTTACCGGCGGGCTTGCCGTTACCTCGCTGGCCGCCGTCTACGGGGGGCTATCGCTGCCTGGCGCGATCCTGCGCACAGAAGATCGCGAACTGGCGGCGGCAGGGGCCAGGCTGGGCGGTCTATTACAGTACCCGAACACGTTCGGTGCTGTCATGGCTGCCGCGATGCTGGAGCGGCTGACCGCCTTGGCCCGCTTGCCCGGCGCGGCCTTTACACGGGCAGCAGGCTGGCGGGGTTACTGGACCGGCGTTCTGGCGCCGGTCTTCGCCCTTTGCCTGCTGCTGTCGGAATCGCGCGGCGCGCTGGCCGCCGCAGCCGCCGGTTGGGCGGCGGGCTGCCTGCTGCTGCGCGGCCGTGAACGGCTGCGCTATGCGCTGCAGTCCGGCGTGGCCGCGGGAGCGGGCGCGCTGCTCGCCGCCCAGCTCGCCGCCGCGCAGCTGGCGCCGCCGGCGCTGCCCGGACTGCTGTCGCTGGCCGCCGTACTGGCGGCCGCGATCGCGCTGTCCGGGCTGGCGGCACGCGCCGCGACGCCGGAGCGCGCCCGCGGGCAGCGCGCGGGCCACCGCCGCGCCGTGCCACGGCACCGGCGGCACCGGCGCCACGCGGCGGCAGCGCTGCTGGGCGCCGCGGCGCTTGCGGCCGGCGCCGTGCTGGCGGCTGCCGGCGGCCTGCCGTGGCGGCTCACCCGCGCCGCCACGCTGTTCGCGCGCGGCGAGCTGTACGCCGACGCCCTGCGGATGCTGCGCGAAGCCCCCTGGTTCGGGCTAGGAGGGGATGTCTGGCGGACGATGTTCCGCAGCATCCAGAGCCGCCCTTACGTGGGCAGCGAAGTGCACAGCGGCTACCTCGATTTCGCGCTGGATCTGGGCATCGTCGGCCTTGCGGTTATGCTCTGCTGGCTAGGCGTCATCGCCGCTGCCTTATACCGATCTAACCGGCGCCTCCTGCCGGCCCTTTGTGTGCTTTTGCTGCACAGCGCCATTGATTTTGATATGAGCTACGGGTTCTTTTGGCTGCTGATCTTGTGGCTGGAGGCATGGAGGGCGAACAGTTCGTCGGAGCGGCCTTCGTGTGATCCCAAGCTATTCCGATCCAATCGCCCGGGGCTTGTCCTCGTCCCTTCTCTTGTTCGTTCGCATGCCGCCCAGGCCCGCCTCCGTGCGGTGATGATGGCCTTCCTAGCGCTGGTTCTGCTGGCCGGCGGCATCAGCGGACTGCGTCAAGCGGAAAGCCTGCGCATGCAGCGCCTGGCTGCGTCAGCCTCCGAAGCCGCCCGTCCGGCCGAGGCGGTCCGGCTGCTGGAGCGGGCTGTCGCCTTGGCTCCTGCGCGGGCGCAAGCCCGCCTGGCCCTGGCTGCCGTCTTGCCTCCGGCCGAGGCGGCCGAAGTGCTTCGCCGCGGAATGGCCTATGAACGAGGCCATCCCGGCTTGGAGCTTGCGCTCGGTTTGTCCCTCGCGAAGCAGGGCGACCCCGCGGCTCTGACTCATCTCCGCCGGGCCGCGGAACTGGACCGGTACAGCCGTGCTGTGCAGACGGCCGCGCTGCGGGGAATCAGCCTGCTGGTTGACAGGCTGGACGCGGACGGCAGGACGGAACAGTCCCGCCTGGCCGCAGCCGAAGGCATAAAGGCTTACCGCAGCTATGTCCTGCTGGCCGAACGAGCTCGGGAGGGCCGCGATGACCGTGATTTCCGCCTAACCCGTGAGGCGGTTTCCCTGGCGATATTGCTGGAGGCGCGTGGGGGCGTTCCAAGTTCATATTTTCCAGAGCCAGCGGAGAGCCTTTCGGATCGCTTTTAAGAGGTTTGATTTAGAAGCGGTATAGACCTGCCCGGCATCGAAGCTTGAATTCGGCCATCGCTTCATCGGCAACCCGCTTGGTATGGACTAACCGATCATTGCCGGGCGGCCCAGCCGACTGTTCCCTGATTATACCCTCAGTACTTCCGCTATCTTTTATCCGCCGAATGCGCTTCGGAAAGCGCGGGAGAGCGTTTCGCGGTCAACCTGCCATAGCTCGGCCAGCTCGGCGCTGACCGCTTCATCCCACCAGTCGGCGAGCACCTTTCGGTTGCTGGTGTGTTCAGCAATCCACATAAGATTGCCGATCACTTTTTTGTAATAGAGCTCTTCTCCTTCTCGGATCCGTTCCTCGGGGATGTACACACCGAGCCGCTTAACTGTCCGATACAGCTCTTTGCTGCATCCGCGGCGGATTTTACGCGGCGTAGGGAGCGGAGAAGCGTGCTTTCCGGGCTTGTTATTCATGTGACTGCCTCCTTTCTCCCAACATATGCTCAGGGCGCAAGGCGGGACACCAGTCACTCTATCCAAAGTAGAATGCATGTCCCCGGCTATGATAGAATAGACTGGAGAATAGAGGTTTTTGAACGTGCTTAATATGCTTAATACGTTTAGGGAGAGAGGACTTCGCGGTGGAGTGGATTTCTAGTGTAGTTGCAACATTATTCGAGTGGATTCAGCAATTGGGGTATTTCGGCATTATGCTCGGCCTTATGATCGAGGTCATTCCAAGTGAGATCGTGCTTGCTTACGGAGGATATCTCGTTCATGGGGGACATATCAATTTTGTGGGCGCCGTGTTCTTCGGCGTCGTCGGCGGGGTGATTGCCCAGCTGTTTATTTACTGGATCGGAAGATATGGCGGACGGCCTATATTGGAGCGTTTCGGCAAATATATTTTGATTCAAAAAAAACATATCGATGTTTCCGAGGCATGGTTCCTGAAATACGGCCCCGGCGTAATTTTTACGGCCCGGTTCATCCCGGTTGCCAGACATGCGATCTCCATACCCGCAGGGATGGCCAAAATGCCGGTGGGTAAATTCCTGATGTTGACCACGTTAGCGGTCATTCCCTGGTCCATACTTTTCGTATACTTGGGCATGCTGCTCGGCGAGAACTGGGAGCATATCGATGAAAAAGCAGGTCCGTATATTATGCCGATTCTTCTTGTCGCCCTGGCCTTGTTGATTGTGTACGTGCTTGTGAAATGGTTTGGTTCTTCCAGAAAGAAAGGAGATGCCTAAATGAGCGTAAACGTAGCTTACAAATTCGGTAAAGGAATAACTCCCCGTCAATTTATGGAGGGGATGGAGCGGAACAAGGAGGCTTTCTCGCAAGGATATGAGAACTTTGCTTGGGTAAGCGATGAGGATCGCGAATTTTTTGAAAGCTTGAATTTCCGCGATGATATTCGCGTTTTGATTCTGGCTGCCGATTGGTGCGGCGATGTCGTGCGCAGCGTGCCGGTCGTTTTTCGGGCGCTTGAAGTATCGGGCTTAAAGACGGAAGTGCTGATTCTGGAAGATCATCAGGATCTGATGGATCACTTTTTGACGATGGGTGGCCGTTCCGTTCCGATCATCATTTTCGCGGATACGGGCGGGCATGTGCTGGGGCAATGGGGTCCGCGTCCTGCGCATGTACAGGCCTTGATGGTTGAATTCAAACAAGACAATCCGGACCGTGAAGCCTCGGATTACGAAGAAAAAATCGGAGTCGTCCGGAAACGGATGGCTGAAAAATATGAGGAAGGAGCCGGGGTAAAGAAATCGGTGGTTACCGAACTTCGCACACTGATCTCCGGAATGTAGGACGCCATGCTAAAGATAGAGAGTTTCTCCCTGGGACCGCTTCAGACCAATGCTTACCTGCTGCGGGGGGAAGATGAGAACCGTGCTGTGATTATAGATCCGGGGTCGAATCCGGGACCGCTGCTTCGTAAGATTGAGGGACTGGAGATCGAAGCGATTTTGCTGACCCATGCCCACTTCGATCATATCGGAAGCGTGGATGAAATCCGCAAGCTGAAGGGCTGTCCCGTATATCTTCATCCGTTGGAAAGCGAGTGGCTGACGACGCCGAAATTGAACGGCTCACTAATGTGGCCTGACGTAACAGGACCGGTCGTCACGGATCCCGCCGAATTCGATTTGGCTCAGGGACAGAAGCTCTCCCTGATTGGTCATGAATTCACGGTCTATCATACGCCGGGCCATTCGCCGGGCGGCGTGAGTTTTCTGTGCGGCAGTGATCTGTTCTCGGGCGATTGCCTGTTCAAAATGGGCGTTGGGCGTACCGATCTTCCCGGTGGCCGTGAGGTGGACCTGTATAATTCGATCAGAGGAACGCTTTTCCGGTTTCCAGATGATACGAAAGTGTATCCGGGCCACGGGCCTAAAACTACCATCGGCTACGAAAAAGCGAACAATCCTTACGTGTCCTGACGCTATCCTGACGTATAAAGTGCTTTTACAACAAATTTTTGCACAAAAAGTGCAAAAATGCTGGACAACAACGCTTCACTTTGCTAAAATCAAGTCATTAAATATTTGTAACCTTTGCGAAGCACGCAAGCTGCGGAATCATCCCGGTTTGCGTTCTTTTTTATGTATGGGTCAATAGAATGAAGGAGATCGCCGATCAGGGCGGTCTTTTTTTATTATTTTTATTTTGCTCTGAACGATTCCCTAGTCTCAGTCGTATTACATATGTTTAACGGAAGCAAAAGGGGTGTGAAATGTCACAGGAAAGGGAAAGGGCGCTGATTCAACAAGCTCAAAGAGGAGATTCCGCAGCCCTCGCATCGCTGATTCATGAGCATTATTCTTTTGTGTTTAAATATTTGGTCAAAGTATCGATGGACCCCAAAATGGCGGAGGACCTGGCTCAGGATACGATGATACGGTGCATGGAGAACATAGGGCGCTACGATGGATCATCTTTATTTTCCTCTTGGCTGATTACGATCGCTACCCGCCTGTTTATCGACAAGACCCGTCGAAAAAAACGGGAGAACAGCTGGATGAAACAGGAGGAAAACGCCAGGAGACTGCGCTGGAATTATGAGAGTCAGCAAGAGGATTGGACCGATCTGCTGGATCTCATGTCACGATTGCCAGCCGATCAACGGATCGCTATCTTGCTCAAGCATTATTACGGATATACCTATGATGAAATCGGGACGCTATTAGGCATACCTGCCGGCACGGCTAAATCCCGAGTATCCTGCGGATTGACCGAATTAAGGAAGGAGGCTGTACGGCATGAGAGATAAGGAAATCGATGACGAGTTCGAAACACGGCTTATTCAGGAGTTGTCCGGAGAATGGAACCGGATGGACAAGTTGGTTCCGCCTAGCTTGGATCTCCCGCCCTCAGCATGGGAACAAAGAATTCAAGCGGTATGGAGGGAAAAGAAGCGGACAGAAAAAAGGGAAAACCTTCTGTTCTTGCTGATTGCGCTGACCGTGATAGGTGGATGTTTGTTTGTGTACAGCTACCCCTATGTCTACGCGATTGTTCAAGGGCTTGGGTTAGCCGTGGCCGTCGGCGTTGTCGCCGTGACCGTTTTTTCGAGGAAGGGAAAACGGCATGAATTCTGAACAACTGCCTCTGTGGATATGGATTTTGGTGGCTATGCTGCTGCTTGCGCAAGGGATGTGGATATTCCAGAACGCGCGTAAGCGTGGGAAAGGCATGTCGGCATGGTTTTGGGGGATCTGGGGCTTGATCAATTTTCCAACCCCTCTGCTGGTATATTTGCTCGTCGTGGTGTTACCGGAGTACCGCAGAACGAAAAAAGGCGGCAAGCCGCCGGTTTGAGGATCTGAATCGCACTTTGCATAAGAAATGAGGAAAAAGAATGGATATTCAAATTCAATGGGGTCTCATTTTACCCGTCGTTATTTTACAGTTGATTCTTGCGTTGATCGGCTTAATCTCCTTGGCCAAAGCGGAACCCGAGTCGGTGAGAGGTCCTAAATGGGTCTGGGTTATCATCATTCTCTTTGGAAATATCATCGGAAGTATTGTCTACTTTGCTGTCGGCCGGAGGGAGCGGGGATGAGCAGACTAAGTGTTACTCAATTAATCAAGAAATTCGGTACCCGCACGGCAGTGAAGGGGATCTCTTTTGAACTGGAGGAAGGCGGCTGTACCGCATTGCTCGGCCCGAACGGAGCGGGCAAAACGACGACGCTTCGTATGCTAGCGGGGCTGCTGTCCCCTACTTCGGGGAGTGTAGCGATCGACGGAAAGGGAACTTCGGAGATCGCTTCGCGCAATCAAATCGGTTATTTGCCGCAGCATCCTTCTTTTTACGGCTGGATGACGGGTAAAGAGTATGTGGTTTATGCAGCGGGGCTGAGTGGAATGAACGGAAAGCAGGCCTCGGCTGAAGCGGACATGATTCTGGAAAAGGTCGGGCTTAAAGACGCGGCAAGGCGGCGTATTTCAGGCTATTCCGGGGGAATGAAGCAGAGGCTTGGTTTGGCTCAGGCCTTGGTGCACCGTCCCCGGCTGTTGCTGTTGGATGAACCGGTATCCGCCCTTGATCCGTTGGGCCGGCGTGAAGTGATGGATTTGCTGCAGCAGCTGCGTCAAGAGACGACGATCCTGTTATCGACACATGTGCTTCACGACGCCGAGGAGGTTTGCGACCGGATTATTATGCTCAGAAACGGGGAAATCGTTGAGCAGGGTAATATTAGCGAGCTGTCATCCAAGTACCGGCAGCCATTGCTGACAATTCAAGTGGAGAGAGATCCGGAAGGACGAGCGCTCGCCTGGCTGCAATCATTTCGGCAGAGGAGCTTTGTCAAAGAGCTGGAGCTGCGGGGAGACACAGCTTTACTTACCGTTTCGGATATGGGAACCGCACGGGAAGTCATTCTCCAGGAAGCCGGAAATCAGGTCATGCCGCTGCTTCGCTTCGAAGCCGGAGCGACTTCCCTGGAAGAAATGTTTATGAAGGTGGTCAGCTCATGAAGGTAACCTTACTGATATACCGCAAGGAAATGTTGGAGATGCTGCGCAATTACAAACTCCTGTGGATCCCGGTCGTCTTTGTGCTGCTGGGAGTTACGCAACCGTTGAGCTCTTATTATCTGCCCGAGCTGCTTCAGATGTCAGGACAGATTCCCGCCGAACTGGTGGACAGTTTCCCGGTTCCGGGGCCGTCTGAAGTGATGATTCAAGTACTCAGTCAATACAGCCTGATCGGGTTATTGTTGATCGTCATAGCCGGGATGAACTTGGTGGCGGGTGAACTTTACGGAGGAACGGCGGCATTGGTTTTGGTTCGTCCGGTCAAATCAGCCCAGTTTATCATCGCCAAATGGGCGGGGTATTTCAGTCTGGTCGTGATTTCATTTGTTCTCAGCTACGGATCGGCCTGGTATTATACTTCGCTGTTACAGGGGACCGTGCCTTGGCGGGAGGCTTTGGCGGCGGGCGGGCTGTACGTGATCTGGTTTTCATTCGCTGTATCGCTCACGCTTCTATGCAGCACGCTGCTTCGAGGCAGTGCGGCTGCGGTAGTGTCTCTGCTGGTGATAGGGCTTCTGTCGGTGGCACATGGTCTCGTTCCAACTTGGCTGGCTTGGAGTCCTGCGCATTTATTGACGGTAGCCGCCGGACATCTGGCCGAGCCGCAGGCCACGGAGAACTCTGTCGTACCGGTTGCGGTTACGCTGCTGTTATCTGTTTTGTTTATCTCTGCATCTTCCTGGAGTCTACGTCGGCAGGGCGTTTCGGATTGAACGCTTGATTTCATTCCTTTCCCCGGTTTTGTTAAGATAGTAATATCGCTATTCTTGATTGATCGGGGGCTTGGAAATGGAATATGAACTGTTATTGAGAATCCTCATTGCGGGCGTATGCGGCGTGATTATCGGTTTGGAACGAAAGAACAGGATGAAGGAAGCGGGCGTAAGAACCCACTATGTCGTTGCGGTTGGCGCCGCGTTGATGATCATCATTTCCAAATACGGCTTTCAGGATCAGATCGGCTGGGACAACCTGTCTCTGGATCCGTCAAGAATCGCGGCCGGGGTGGTTAGTGGAGTCAGTTTTCTGGGCGCGGGCATGATATTTATGCAAAAGCATACGATCAAAGGCTTGACCACGGCCGCGGGCATCTGGGCAACGGCGGGAATCGGGATGGCCATCGGAGCCGGGTTGTATTTTATAGGCATCGGGGTTACGCTGCTGATTTTTCTGGGGCAGATCGTTTTGCATGGCCGAATCAGCTGGCTGACCTCCCCTAAAACCGAACAGATCGTCATCGTACTGGAAAGGGAGCAAGGTGCCATCGAACGCATTCTGAAACGTTTGGAAGAGCATCGTGTTTCCGTGCTTGTCTTTGAGGCGGACCGCCAGGAAGAGGAGATCGTCCTTACGCTTACCGTGAAATTTAGGGCAGGGGCCACGATGGAAACTTTACTGTCATCCATGGGGGAAGATGTAAAGCGGATAAAGGTGGAATAACTCTATCAACCTGATGTTGCCCATCTCTGATTTTTTTAGTAGGATAGTAAAATAACTTATTGAATTAATCAGGGAGGTAGACGATGCTGCAATTGGGAGAAAGAGTCGTAATCGTCGGAGATGCCTTTGAGCAGAATCTTCCTGTTGGGGAATATGGGTACGTTATTGCTTACGACCGTAATCCGGATAATGCGTTTGATTACGTGATCCGTGCTCCGAAGACAGGACGTAATTATTACGTCCCTTCGAGCGATGTGGAATCCGAGGAACTGCTCCTGGAGTATGAAGCGGAGCGGACCACTCAGGAGGCACTCATCGATTACGCTCTGGCAACGCACAACGAAAAGCTGTTTCTGCATGTGTTGAATGGCGAAGAGAATGATGCGGACGAACAGAAGGAACCAACAAAGGAAGTAATGTCTCAGGCGGAGTTCATCAAGCAGGTGAACTTGCGAGCGTGGATATAAAGAGCCGGCGATGCCGGTTCTTTTTTTTGCTGCTGCGAATGAATCGTTACGATAATCAACAATCTAATAACTGTAGTACATGACGTTAATTCCAGAGGAGGCTACCTTAAATGAGCCAGCAAAAGCGCAGAAAAGAAGCAGCTTGGAAGGCCCGCAAGCAGGAGCAGCACCCCCATGGTAAAATCAACTCGCTGAAGAAGCTCTCCGACGAGTATGATGCGGAACATACTACAACTTAAGCTTAACCCCAAAGCAAAAGGCTGCCGATTTCATTCGGCGGCCTTTTGCTGTTTCAAGACGGGCGAGGCTAGGTAGAATCCGGCGGCTTTCGTCTTGTTTCGCGTTAATGGATTGAACTCCATCCCATTCTACAATATAATTTTATTCATCCGAATCGACATGTTAGAATGGACAAGTTAAGTCCCTCAGGGGAAACGAAGGAGGAAAGGGCAAAATGAGCATTCAGGTGAAGGACGTCGAGCATGTGGCCAAGCTGGCCCGGTTGAACTTGACTGACGAAGAGCGGGAAATGTTCACGGAGCAGTTGAACGCTATTTTACAATATGCCGAAAAATTGAATGAGCTGGATACGGAAGGTGTGGAGCCGACGACGCATGTGCTGCATATCAGCAATGTGATGCGCGAGGATGTAGTGCATGAGAGTCTCCCGCAGGAGAAAGTATTCCGGAATGCGCCGGATGAAGAGGACGGACAATTCAAAGTGCCGGCTGTACTGGAATAAATGAGGAATATCATTACTTTGCACAATTTGAAAGGAGGACGCGGTTGTGACGCTGTTTGATTTGCGATTGCAGGAAATACATAATCGGCTCAGCAAGAAAGAGTTGTCTGTCACCGATTTAGTCGGCGAGGCGTTCGCCAAAATCTCAGAACGGGATGAGCGTGTCGGCGCCTATTTGACGCTGAATGAGGAAGGGGCTCGCGCGGAAGCGGCGAGACTCGACAATAAACTGGCCGGAGGGGAGGCGCGCGGCTTGCTGTTCGGCCTTCCGGTGGGCATCAAGGACAATATGGTGACCGAGGGGCTGCGGACGACGTGCGCAAGCCAGTTCTTAAGCAATTATGATCCCATTTACGATGCGACGGCGGTAGCGAAGCTTAAGCAGGCGGAGGCCGTGACGATCGGCAAACTGAACATGGATGAATTCGCCATGGGCGGCTCCAATGAAAATTCCAGTTTCCATCCGGTGCGCAATCCTTGGGATTTAAACCGCGTTCCCGGCGGATCCAGCGGAGGTTCGGCCGCAGCAGTTGCCGCGGGAGAAGCCTACTTTACGCTGGGCTCCGACACGGGCGGTTCCATCCGTCAGCCGGCCTCCTATTGCGGCGTCGTAGGCTTGAAGCCGACTTACGGTCTAGTATCCCGTTACGGTCTGGTAGCCTTTGCTTCCTCGTTGGATCAGATCGGACCGATTACGAAAAACGTCGAAGATTCCGCCTATGTGCTGCAGGCCATCGCTGGCCATGATCATAAGGACTCTACGTCTGCGAATGTCGATGTGCCGGATTATTTGGCAGCTTTAACAGGGGACATCAAAGGCCTGCGGATCGCGGTGCCGAAGGAATACCTGGAAGGCGTCGATCCGCAAGTGAAGGCTTCCGTAATGGAAGCGCTGAAGGTGCTTGAGGGCATGGGGGCTGTCTGGGAAGAAGTGTCCTTGCCGCATACGGAATATGCGGTCGCGGCTTATTATCTGCTTGCTTCTTCGGAAGCTTCCTCTAACTTGTCGCGTTTTGACGGCGTTCGTTACGGCGTGCGCTCGGACCATGCGGGCAACCTGCTGGACCTGTATCTTGAATCACGGAGCCAAGGCTTTGGCCCGGAAGTGAAGCGCCGGATCATGCTGGGAACGTACGCGCTTAGCTCCGGTTATTATGACGCGTATTATTTAAAAGCTCAGAAGGTTCGTACGCTGATTAAGCGCGATTTTGACCAGACATTCGAAAAATATGACGTCATTATCGGACCTACAGCGCCGACGACCGCTTTCCAATTGGGATCGCAGGTTGATGATCCGCTGACGATGTATCTCAACGATATTCTGACGATTCCGGTCAGCCTGGCAGGGGTTCCGGCTATCAGCGTTCCTTGCGGATTCGCGGACGGACTTCCGGTCGGCCTGCAAATCATCGGCAAGGCGTTCGACGAGAGCAGCGTGCTTCGTGTAGCTCATGCGTTTGAAGCTCAAACGGACCATCACAAACAACGCCCGGCGTTGTAATGAGTCATATATAGGAGGGTCAACATGTCAACATCCAAATATGAAACAGTGATCGGGTTGGAAGTGCATGTGGAGCTGCATACGAAGACGAAAATCTTCTGCGGCTGTTCCACGGAATTCGGCGCTCCTCCCAACAGTCATACCTGTCCGGTTTGTCTTGGACATCCGGGTGTACTGCCTGTGCTTAACCGTCAGGCTGTAGATTACGCCATGAAGGCGGCCATGGCGCTGAATTGCGAAATCGGCGATGTCAGCAAATTCGACCGCAAAAACTACTTTTATCCCGATTCGCCGAAGGCTTATCAAATCTCGCAGTTTGATCAGCCCATCGGAGAGAACGGCTATATCGACATTGAAGTCGACGGCGTGACGAAACGAATCGGAATTACCCGTTTGCATTTGGAGGAAGACGCTGGCAAGTTGACACACGTCGACGGCGGATATGCTTCCCTTGTCGATTTCAATCGGGTCGGAACACCGCTCGTTGAAATCGTGTCCGAGCCGGATCTTTCTTCGCCGGAAGAGGCGCGGGCCTATCTTGAGAAGCTGCGGGCCATTATGCAGTATTGCGATGTTTCCGACGTGAAAATGGAAGAAGGCTCGATGCGCTGTGACGCTAACATCAGTCTTCGTCCTCAGGGCCAGAAGGAATTCGGTATCCGGGCCGAGTTGAAGAACATGAACTCCTTCCGCGGCGTAGTGCGCGGATTGGAGTATGAGCAATACCGGCAGGCGGAGATTTTGGACGACGGCGGGCAGGTCGTTCAGGAAACGCGCCGTTGGGACGAAGCCCAAGGCAAAACGTTCTCCATGCGCGGCAAAGAAGAAGCGCATGATTATCGTTATTTCCCGGATCCCGATCTGGTGAAGATCCATATCGACCAAGATTGGAAGGACCGGATCAGAGCGTCTATTCCGGAATTGCCGGATGCGCGCAAAGCCCGGTACGCCTCGGAATATGGGCTTCCTGACTATGATGCTGGCGTAATTACGTCTTCCAAGCCGCTGGCTGATTTGTTCGAAAGCAGCCTCGGTTATACCAAGGATGCGAAGGCCGTATCCAACTGGATTATGGGCGACCTCCTCGGTTATCTGAACAGCAGCGGGTTGGAGCTTGCGGAAGTGAAACTGTCCGGACAAGGCCTCGGCGAAATGATCAACTTGATTGAAAAAGGTACAATCAGTTCCAAGATTGCCAAGACCGTCTTCAAGGAAATGCTGCAAAGCGGGAAGCTTCCGCAGCAGATCGTCGAGGAGCAGGGATTGGTCCAAATTAGCGATGAGGGTGCTATTTTGGCGATCGTTAAGGAAGTTGTAGCGAACAACCCGGCCTCCGTTCAGGATTATAAAGCAGGCAAAGACAAGGCGATCGGCTTCCTGGTCGGCCAGGTTATGAAGCAGAGCAAAGGGAAAGCCAATCCGGGACTTGCGAACAAGCTGTTGGTTGAAGTGTTGAAGGACTAATCTCAAACAAATGGGAGAAGTTTTCCCAAGGGGGAAACAGGGATGATCGAAAGATTGTCACTACAAGACCATGATATGGTGGAACAGTTGTGGAGTTTGCAGCATGTAGCCTACCGTTTGGAGGCGGCTGCGATCGGTTTGAAGGAATACCCGCCTTTGCCTGAGACATTCGATTCGCTGCGCAGCAGCGTGGGTGAGGATTTTTACGGCGAGGTTTCTGCGGACGGGGAACTGCTTGGGGCGATTGTCACAACCCCGGCAGCCTCCCCGGCCTGCCTTGAGATTAGCCGGCTGATGATCCATCCGGATCACTTGCGGCAGGGAATAGGGGCTTCGCTTCTGAAATATGTGATCGATCACCATCCCGATATCAGGTCATTCGTTGTTACCGCCGGAACGCTTAACGTACCGGCGGTCTCCCTATACCGGAAATTCGGTTTCTTGCCCGGAGAGAGTGTCACCTCATCCACGGGCGCCGGCCTCACGGTTTTTCGTTATCATCGGCCATAGAGAACAGGCACACCTCGATTAACCTTTCGGGTTAAGATGAGGTGTGTTTTTTGTTTATTCGTTGACGATGGAGCCGGAGTCCAGTTCATTCCATTACGAAGTAATCAATAATGGGGTATTATTATACTATTGAAAAATCTATTAGTATGGTGAAAAACTCTACTAGTCTGAGAAGGGAGATGGCGGAACTGAAAACACCCCTGAATTTGCAGGGCAGACGGGCCCTGCAGCTCGCAGCTCGGACCAAAGGCTTCCGGCCAAGAAGGAGAAAGCGTAAGTTCATAGCTTGCCTGCTGGCAGCCGTTTTCCCCGGCTTGGGCCATCTCTATCTGAAAATGTTTTTGAAGGGCGCGGCTTTGATTTATTTCGTCCTGCTGGATGCCTCTGCGCTAATTTATTTTTCTTCGGTTCGATCCGGGATTAATGTTCCTTTTTTGATCTTATTAGGCCTGCTCATTCCAATAATCTATTTTTATAGCATTTATGATGTTTTGCAATCTACCGATGTGATCAATGCGAAGATTAAACGGTCGGCGTCCGGGGAAGAAGCGGAACCCTCATTTGACGCCAACGGGACCCAAACGGGCACCGGGGCACGAAAAGGCGTATTAGCCGGCATCCTGCTGATATGCGGTGGGGCTGTTATTTTCCTGTTTCGCCAGAAGCCGCCTTGGCTCGAAGGATTTATACATTGGTCCGCTGGATACACCGTATCGGGAGCTCTCATACTGACGGGAGCGATACTGATCTGGCGGGAGAGCCGTCGACATATTATCCGGACCGGACGCTTTACAGCTTCCGCATTGATTATCGCAATCGGGATCTTGCTGCTAATTGACCGGGTTTCGGGACATGATCTGATTTGGCTGTTGCCGAAGTGGTGGCCGATTATTCTGGTGGCGGGCGGAGTAGAGCATATTATTGTGCTGATCTGGAACCGACGACATACATTGCGGCCTGAGCGGCGGATGCGTGTGGATCTAAGGGGGTTGCTGCTGTCGGTATGCATCGGATTGTCGGTCTTTGCCGTAACCCAGCAGGAGCAATATTTACACTTGTGGAATCGGGTCAGTCTGGATCTGGCGGCGGCCGGATCGGATTTCAGCAGCGAGGAAGGTTTTCATGTGGAGAAGCCCGCTCTGGAGGTTCCGATCGATCTGGATACCGAACAGATTAAAATCGACGGCGTAAACGGTAATATCGAGGTCAGACGTGCAGAGGTCGAAGGCGTGATTATACGGGCTACCGTATGGGTCGACCAGATTCCGATGGAAGAGGCCGAGCCGGTTGCGGAGGAGACCTCCATCGATACGTCGGTAGGCAAAGCGCTGGCCGTTACGGTAAAAGATCGGACCTATGGAGCCTCGGGCAAACGACACCCTCGTGTCAATTTAACCGTTGTGTTGCCGGAAAACCGGTTCTTGGATATCGATATCAGTACTTCCAGCGGCGGAATTACCCTGACTGGCGTGCAAGCGCTGAAACAGATCAAGCTGCAGACGGGTAACGGGAATCTGCGGATGTGGGATGTAGTCGGTGACGTATCCGCCAAGACTTTAAACGGGGATGCGGAATTATACCGGATCTTTGGCGACGTCAATGTGGATACCCAAGGCGGCAACCTGAAGGCCAAAGGAATCAGCGGCAATGCTTCCCTTTCCACGATGGTCGGCGATATTTCCCTGGTTAATGCGCAAGGAGACATCAAAACGAGCACCAAGAACGGTAATATTAAAGTCGACGGCGCGCCGGCCGCATTGCAAGCCGAATCGCTTAACGGGAAAATTCAAATTTCCGCGGATCAAATCGGCGGGGATTGGAGCGTATACAGCGCGGTGGGCGAGATGCAATTGGAGCTTCCCGACATGGGCGATTATAAGCTTGAAGGTTCCAGTGGTTATGGCGATATTGTTACCGATCTGCCCTTTATCGTGGAAAATAAAGAGATTAAGGGTGTTTTGGGCAGCGGGGAATATCAGATCAAGGTTGACGGCAACAGCAATCTAATTGTGACCAAAAGCTGAATTCATACAAATTGTAAATAATCCGGCCTTGTACAGGTTGTTCGTTCGTTGACAAAAGAAATATGATAAAAGTACAATGAAAATTGTAAGGATTCTAATCTGTATTTTTAAGGCGGTGGACATAATGGCTACTCGCGTACAGCATGCGCTTGATCAGTTGAAAAACAACGGTGTACGCATTACGCCGCAGCGCCATGCCATTCTAACGTATCTCTTGGAGTCGATGGGACACCCGACCGCGGATGAAATTTACCGGGCCTTGGAGCCCCGTTTCCCAAATATGAGCGTGGCTACGGTATATAACAATCTCAAAATGCTGATTGAAGCGAATATGGTCCGGGAGCTGACTTACGGCGATAATTCCAGCCGTTTTGATGCCGATGTATCGGATCATTATCATATCGTTTGCGAGATGTGCGGCAAGATTAAGGATTTCTCATATCCTTCCTTATCCGATGTAGAGCGTAAAGCGGAGGAAATGACCGGTTTTGTGGTCCATGGACACCGTTTGGAGCTGCACGGAGTTTGTGAAACCTGCCGTAATCAATAATTTTAAATGACCTGCGGGTTGTGGGAAACGTGCGGGATTCCTTCGGGAATTCTTCACGTTTTTATTTTTAAGGAGAGAGGTATGGCTGTCGATGAGTAGAAGAGAGGTACATGCTAGACACAGGCGCAAGGGCCGCGGGAAATGGTGGCTCGCGCTGATTGTTATTGTTGCCGGAGCGTACTGGTTTTCTTCGCAATATTTACCGAACCGCGAGCATATTGATCCCGAGTGGAAGGGCACTTATGATAAACCTGTTTTTATAAAGGGAGAGATTTTGGACGGAACGGCGATCGGTCAGGGAGACGGACTAAAATTGCCGCTTCCGATAGTACAGTCAGTTGTTGACCCCAACATTCGCTATGAGCAGGACAGTCAGACGGTGATTTTGACGACCCCGAAGAAACTGGTATTGCTAAAAACGGATGAGAAGACAGGGAAAATCAACAATAAGCCGGTGAGTTTGCGGTTTGCGCCTGAGGAAAAGGATGGAGTCCTGTATCTGCCGGCTCATCTGCTCGAAGAGCTTTATGGTATGGAAATCCATGAAGACGCGGGTTCGGGCTCTGTAATTCTTATGAAGCCGGGAGAAAGTCTGGAGCATGCCAGCGTAAGGGAATCTTCGCGAAAAAAAGACTTTACCGTTCCACTGCGTGAAGACGGCAGCATTCATTCTCCGATCCTGGAGGATATGAAGCCGGGAACGAAGCTGCGTATTTTGGATACGATGGACGATTGGTATCATGTCCAGCTTTATAACGGATATACGGGTTTTGTAAAACAAAAGGATACGGTTGCGGGAGAGAACAGAGTTGTTCCGGAGCTTGAGCCCGTACTATCGCCTGCGAAGGAGAAATGGCATTCCAAAGCGATTAATATGACTTGGGAGGCAGTTTATCAGGTTGCGCCTAAGCCTTCCTCCATTGGAAAGCTCCCCGGTGTCAACGTGGTCAGCCCGACCTGGTTTTCTTTGATAGACGGTAAAGGCAATGTCAAAAGCAAGGCCGATCCTGCTTACGTTAAGTGGGCGCACGGGCAGGGGATGCAGGTATGGGGATTGTTCAGCAACAGCTTCGAGCCCGAATTGACCACTGAGGCGTTGTCGAGCTTCGAAAATCGGATGACTACTATTTTGCAGATGCTTCACTATGCTCAGCTCTATGATCTGGATGGCATCAATATCGATTATGAGAATGTCCATACAAAAGACGGGCCGAATCTGACCCAGTTTATGAGGGAATTAAGACCGCTTGCCATGGAATACGGGTTGGTGGTATCCATCGACGTAACGCCGAAATCAAACAGCGAAATGTGGTCGGCCTTCCTGGACCGCAGGGCGCTTAGTGAAAGCGTCGACTATATTATTTTGATGGCCTATGACGAACACTGGGCTGCGAGCCCTGTTTCAGGTTCCGTTGCTTCACTGCCATGGGTGCGGTCTTCCGTCACCCGGATTTTGGAAGAGGATGATGTATCCCCTGACCAGTTGATTCTTGGGATCCCGTTATACACGCGGGTGTGGACCGAAACGGAGAAGGATGGACAAGTCGAAGTTAAATCCAAGGCCATCGGCATGAAAAAAGCACAGGACATTATTAAAGAAAAGAAACTCAGTCCGAAGCTTTCGGAAGAAACCGGCCAGAATTACGTGGAATATAAGGAGGACGGCGCTCTGAACCGGATTTGGCTGGAGGATGCTGAGTCGCTGACCCGCAGGGTCGATCTGGCCCAGAGTCTCGGTTTAGCAGGTGTCGCCACATGGACGCGCGGATTTGCCTCCGAGCAGGCATGGGAAGTACTGAAGGAGATTTCTAAATAAATGAACAAAAAAACGGAAGCACAAGGAGAACTTGTGCTTCCGTTTTTTATTTGGCGTGAAACGCCGGACGATTTGGTTCGGTTTAACTTTTTGCTGCAGCATTCTGCTCTTCCACTTCTTCGGCCGTAATTGTGGCATGCGTTGGATCCAGCGTCAAAATCGTCTTGCAGAACATGCAACGGTCCGTTTTGCCCAGCATCTTCGTCAGCTTGCGGCATTCGGGGCACTCCAGCTGGACGGCGGAGGTCGACAGCATGCCGGCCCAGAAATAGATCGCTAGACTGGCCATCATCGCAACGAGTCCAATTACCAGTCCTACTCCGGCTACCACTTTTCCGGATTGGCCCCAGAAGACAATTCCCGCTGTGCCGAGTACCATCAGACCCATTCCTGCCATCGTCAGCAGCAAGCCCCATAATCGAAACTCATTGATTTTACTGGATTTGAAGAACATGTCGGATATACCTCAATTCTAAAATTTATTCTATGAAAAATGGAAGAAGGAAACTTCATGGAAGCGTAGAACTATATTATAACGAATTGGCAGAAATACGCCAAGGCAGGAGGGTAACGTGGAGCCAACCTTTTTTTCATTTACGAATAAAGAGAAGAGCAGTCATCAGGCGATTGGAGCGGTCGGTTATCGTCATGCCGGAAACTCTTTTAACGGTTCGCTTTTGCATGACTTCGAGCTTCTTGTGCTGGTGATTTGCGACGAAGCCGCCATTACTGACCTTAGGATAGAGCATTGTATAAGCGGAAGCATTCAATACCAAATGCGTTACATTGGAAAAGAAAATTTGAAACAGTGGGTAGTTGCCGGTGAAAACCGAGAAATCGTAAAGTGCTTCCTGCATGGAGAAGTTATTTGGGATGTGGGTGGAGAGGTGGCCAGACTGCGTAACGAACTGACCGGTTTCGGGGACAGTATGAGAGAGCGGCGGAAGCTGAAGGAGTTTGCCGGGTTCCTCCGTACTTACGTAGAGGCTAAGCAGTACGCCCAAGAAAAGGACTTTATGGACGCATACTACTCCGTGCTGCAAACGCTCAAGCATTATGCGCGCATTGAGTTGATCGATCAAGGAATCGTTCCGGAGAGCAGTGTTTGGGATCAGCTCCGTTCGTTAAATACGGTGGCTTATAAATTATTCGACGAGCTTGCGGATAGTAAGGAAACTTTAGAACAGCGAATTGAATTGGTGTTGCTCGCCTGCGAATTCTTTGTCATGTCCCGGATGGAGGATTGCTGTTCCGTGCTGTTGAGAGCTTTGAGGAGCCGGAAAGAGGCCTGGAGTATTCAGGAATTAATAGCTTTACCTGAAATGGCTCATGTTAAGGAAGAACTGCCAATGGTCATTAGGAAATTGGTCTACAGATCTCTGGTTAAACAAACAACGTCTCTTACGGGGGATAGATGGGGCGAGACTCGCGAAATCCGGTACTGGGCTTGAGTGTAACCGAGTGCAATATTTTCCCATTTTAATTTTGTGCAAAAGTGGTTGACTGCTAAGTTCATTCTGTGATAAATTAGATCTCGCCCCTGAAAGACAAGGTGCTGATAAAACAAGTCGCCGATCACACGATCGAAAAACTTGAAAAAAAAGTTCTTGACTTAAACGAGGCAAACATGGTATATTATAAAGGTCGCTGCTGAAACAATGACAACGACGAAATGAATGAAGTTGATCTTTGAAAACTGAACAACGAGTGAGTATTAAATAGAGAAATTAATTTTTCTCGTCAGTTTCAAAATGAGCAAGTCAAACACTTTATTGGAGAGTTTGATCCTGGCTCAGGACGAACGCTGGCGGCGTGCCTAATACATGCAAGTCGAGCGGACTTGATGGAGTGCTTGCACTCCTGATGGTTAGCGGCGGACGGGTGAGTAACACGT
>NZ_BOSL01000013.1 GCF_018403325.1 Paenibacillus vini
ACCGGGATGGACGCACCGCTGGTGCACCAGTTGTTCCGCCAGGAGCATAGCTGGGTAGCTACGTGCGGACGGGATAAGCGCTGAAAGCATCTAAGCGTGAAGCCCCCCTCAAGATGAGATTTCCCAATTAGTAAGACCCCTTGAAGACCACGAGGTTGATAGGCCTGAGGTGGAAGTGCAGCAATGTATGGAGCTGACAGGTACTAATCGGTCGAGGGCTTATCCAAATTTCTAATGCAAATTTAAGTTTCGTATCCAGTTTTCAGGTGATCAATCATCTGAATATGAATATTCCCTGATAGCTCAGTTGGTAGAGCACTCGACTGTTAATCGAGTTGTCACAGGTTCGAGTCCTGTTCGGGGAGCCATATGGAGAGGTGTCCGAGTTGGCCGAAGGAGCACGATTGGAAATCGTGTAGGCGTCACAAGCGTCTCGAGGGTTCGAATCCCTCTCTCTCCGCCATAATTTTTCTTTAATAAGTAAGGCCCGTTGGTCAAGGGGTTAAGACACCTCCCTTTCACGGAGGTAACAGGGGTTCGAATCCCCTACGGGTCACCATTTAACTTTTCACTTGATTTAACACTAAGGTTTCTGGTACAATTAAATTTGTCTTTCCCTGGAGGCTTAGCTCAGCTGGGAGAGCATCTGCCTTACAAGCAGAGGGTCGGGGGTTCGATCCCCTCAGCCTCCACCATAATTTACTTTGACAAGTAAATAATCATTTTAACTGACGCGGGGTGGAGCAGCCCGGTAGCTCGTCGGGCTCATAACCCGAAGGCCGCAGGTTCAAATCCTGCCCCCGCAATTATCCCTTTGAGGGATGAAGATTTACTAGTGTGGAGCCGTGGTGTAGAGGCCTAACATGCCTGCCTGTCACGCAGGAGACCGCGGGTTCGAATCCCGTCGGCTCCGCCATTTATTTACACGAAGGAAACTGTCACTGTAACCATTGCTGAGTATAGCACCGGGGTAGGTAGAAGGTTCCGAAACTTTTAATACGGCTCGGTAGCTCAGTCGGTAGAGCAGAGGACTGAAAATCCTCGTGTCGGCGGTTCGATTCCGTCCCGAGCCACCATTGATTTATTGAATAGGTAACATGCCGTTGTAGCTCAATTGGTAGAGCAACTGACTTGTAATCAGTAGGTTGGGGGTTCAAGTCCTCTCGACGGCACCATACTTGGAGGCTTAGTGAAGTGGCTAAACACGGCAGACTGTAAATCTGCTCTCTACGAGTTCGGTGGTTCGAATCCATCAGCCTCCACCACTTTTTATAGGGGCATAGTTTAAAGGTAGAACAAAGGTCTCCAAAACCTTTGGTGTGGGTTCAATTCCTGCTGCCCCTGCCAATTTTTAATAACTTAATACTTTTTATGGCGGTCGTGGCGAAGGGGTTAACGCACCGGATTGTGGCTCCGGCATTCGTGGGTTCAAGTCCCATCGATCGCCCCATTTTTAACTAAAAAATAATCGTTGGGGATTAGCCAAGCGGTAAGGCAACGGACTTTGACTCCGTCATCCATAGGTTCGAATCCTATATCCCCAGCCATTTTAAGCGGACGTGGCTCAGCGGTAGAGCATCGCCTTGCCAAGGCGAGGGTCGCGGGTTCGATTCCCGTCGTCCGCTCCATTCTATTATAAGGCGCCATAGCCAAGTGGTAAGGCACAGCTCTGCAAAAGCTCTACCCCCAGTTCGAATCTGGGTGGCGCCTCCATTTTCTTTTTAGCGGGAGTGGCGGAATCGGCAGACGCACAGGACTTAAAATCCTGCGGTAGGTGACTATCGTACCAGTTCAAGTCTGGTCTTCCGCACTTTTGATTTATGTCCCCTTAGCTCAGCTGGATAGAGCGTTTGACTACGAATCAAAAGGTCAGGAGTTCGAATCTCTTAGGGGACGCCATTATAACTCGCTTAAAGAAAATAAATATGAATATGCCGGTGTGGCGGAATTGGCAGACGCGCGCGACTCAAAATCGTGAGGGAAACCGTGGGGGTTCGAGTCCCTTCACCGGCATTACATTTAAATCTAAAGTTCATCAGATATTATCTGATGAACTTTTTTTATTTTGAAGAGAGAGCTCTCCGTGCCTGCAACAGCAAAAAACAGCCCTTCCTTTACCAGAGAGGAGCAATAAAAAGATGGAAATTTTATGTGTTGCTGTTAGACTTACATTTGAGTGAAGTAGAACGAGGGTGAAGGTGAAGACTATGAATCGGGAAATTCATACACTTCAAGTTGGAGACACAACACTGGAATACACGGTAATTGGCAAAGGAATCCCCATATTGCTTCTTCATGGAGGGCACTCGGGGTGCCAGGAGGTATTCGGCTATGAACGGTTGTTAGAGTCGGGATTCTCTATTATTACTCCCTCTCGTGCAGGATATGGCCGTACTACGCCAGTGATGGAGTTGATCCAAGCATGCAGCTTGTATAAAGAGCTCTTGGATCATTTATCCATTGATCATGTTCATGTCATGGCGATCTCAGCTGGCGGACCTAGCGGTATTTTATTTTGCTCCTTATTTCCTGCCAGGGTCACTAGTTTTACGTTGCAGTGTGCGGTTACAAAACCATGGCTTGCACCGGCGGATCAAGCATATCGAGTTGCAATGCGTATTTTTAACCCGAATAGGGAAAAAGGAACTTGGAGGATGCTGGCGGTATTCAGCAACCTGTTCCCGAAATTAATGTTCAGATTGATGGCATCTTCTTTCTCAAATTTGCCTTATTCAGAAGTAAAACAACGAATAGACAATAAGGCGATTGAAGAGTTTCGCAAAATGAATAACCGGCAACGCTCTCATTCAGGTTTTCTCATTGACTTGGAGCACACGCAGCATGATTATTCCAAAGAAATGGCCCATATTCAAGCGCCGACGTTAATCATGCACAGTAAAAATGATCGTTCAGTACCTTTAAGCCATGCAGAATATGCAAAGGCATATATTCCCCAAGCAGAACAATGTATTCTTGACTCCTGGGGACATCTCATATGGATTGGAAAGCATGCGGTTGAGTATGACGATGCATTAGTGTTGTTCTTAAAACGGCAAGAGCAATGAGATCTTTCTACTGCATAAATAGTATTCATTTGCGAGGGTTCCGAAATGGAGGGTTACTGTCTTGAGAAGTGAACAAGAAATGATGAAACTCCTTATGGATTTTGCTGTTAAGGATGATCGAATTCGATTGGTAACTTTGGAAGGATCACGCACAAACAAAAACATTCTCCCTGATCGATTTCAAGACTATGACCTCTCTTATTTCGTTACAGATATTGATTCTTTCAAAGGAAATGATGAGTGGCTTCGAGTTTTCGGTAAGATGCTCATGATGCAAAAGCCTGAAGATATGGATCTGTTTCCGCCAGAATTGGGGAATTGGTTTTCCTATATAATGATTTTTGAGGATGGAAACAAAGTAGACCTGACATTAATTCCCATTAACGAGTTGGAAGATTATTTTGCCAATAGCGATGGTTTAGTTGAAGTGTTGCTCGACAAGGACCTGCTGCTCAAGAATGAAGTTTTCGCCAACGATCATAAATATTGGATTAAAAAGCCTATTGCAAGAGAATTTGACGATTGTTGTAATGAGTTCTGGATGGGTTCGACCTATGTAGTAAAAGGATTAGCGAGAAAAGAGATCCTGTTTGCGATTGATCATCTCAATGAGATTGCTAGACCTAATTTGCTGAGGATGATGGCCTGGAACATCGGGTCGGAGCAAGGGTACAATTTTAGTGTGGGGAAGAACTATAAGTTTATTAATCGTTATCTTTCCAATGAACATTGGGAAAAGCTCCTATCCACCTATTCGGAGAATGGGTATCCGGAAATGTGGCAGTCGTTATTAATTTGTTATGACTTATTTAGAACATACTCGAAAGCTGTATCAGAAAGACTTGAATATAACTATCCCGACTATGATGAGGTTATCACTAAGTATACTGAAAGTATTTACGCATCATTGAGGTAAACTACAAGGAGGTTGATTGCCATGAAACAAAATAGCTATGACGATCCAGGCTTCTTCACGAAATACAGCCAAATGCCCCGTTCAACAGGAGGGTTGGATGCTGCCGGGGAGTGGTCCGTTTTTCGGGCAATGCTTCCGGAACTCAAGGACAAAAAGGTGCTTGATCTCGGTTGCGGTTATGGATGGCACAGCAGATATGTACGGGAGCATGATGCCAGTTACGTTGTAGGCGTGGATCTCTCTGAGAAAATGCTGGAGCGTGCCAGAAGCATGACCCGCGATGAGAAGATCAAATATCAGCGGAGCGCCATTGAAGATATCGATTATGCCGAGGGGGAGTTTGACCTGGTGATCAGTTCCCTCGCACTCCATTATGTTGGAGATTTTGAGAGCATTTGCCGCAAGGTTTATCACTGTCTCGCATCCGGCGGTACCTTTGTGTATTCGGTAGAGCACCCGGTGTATACCGCGCTTCCGGAACAAGACTGGGTTTACAGCGAGATGGGAGAGAAATTGCATTGGCCGGTCGATCGTTATCATGAAGAAGGGCCGCGAAATGCAAGATTTCTTGATCATGATGTCGTCAAGTATCACCGAAGCATTGCGACGCAGGTGAATGCGCTCATTACATCGGGATTTCGAATTCGGGAGATGTCCGAACTTAAGCCGGAAGATTACCAGATCGAGCAGGATCCGGAATGGAAGGATGCAAGCCGAAGACCCATCTTTTTGTTGATTGCCGCAGATAAATAAGGAAGGACCCAATACCATAGTCATACACAATGAAGTTTTCAATACTATATATAGTAGTATTTTGCCTTCGGCAGTGTCTATAATCACTGTAAGTTGATTTTTAATGGGGTATACTTTCTGGACAAGCGGGGTAACACACCCAAACTCGCCCTTAGTCGAATACCTAATTTAAAATCAATAACGAAGGATGAATTAAATGATAGTTATTAAGCGAGACGGCTCAGAGGTAGCATTCAATCAACAGAAAATCATCGATGCGATTTGCGCGGCCATGAATAGTACGAAGAAAAAGGGCGACTCCGAATTGGCACAAAAGATAGCCGACAAGGTGACGCGGAAAATCTCCAAGCTGGAGAAAGTGGATATCGAACATATTCAGGATGAAGTTCAATCCGCGCTGATGAATAGCAGAAGGAAAGACGCTGCCGAGGCCTACATTGGCTATCGCGAAATTAGAACATTGAAGCGGCGTGAACGCAGCAGTCTGGATAAGAAGGTACTTGGACTCCTGGAGCTCACGAATGAAGAGGTACTGAAAGAGAACTCCAATAAGGATGGGGCGACCATTCCGACGCAGCGAGATTTGCTGGCAGGCATCATGGCGAAGGATTTCGCCCAAACCTACATGATCCCCAAACGGGTTGTCGGAGCCCACAACAGCGGGGACCTTCATTTTCATGATCAGGATTACAGCCCTTATTTCCCGATTTATAACTGCATGCTGATTGACCTGAAGGGAATGCTGGAGAACGGCTTCAAGCTCGGCAATGCTCAGATCGAAACACCAAAGTCTATTACAACCGCTACAGCGATTACGGCACAGATTATCGCACAAGTGGCGAGTCACATCTATGGCGGCAATACGATTAATGAAATAGACAGAATTTTGGCCCCCTATGTGTTTGAATCTTTTAAAAAGCACTATCGCAAAGGCCTGGAATGGCTGTATATGCTGGAAAAAGACGAAATCGAAGATATAGATATTTCCTGGGAAAATAAAAAATTACATAAGAAGTACCCGCGTTGTTTTGAGTATGCTAAAAGTTTGACCGAGAAAGAAACCTATGATGCGTTTCAATCTCTTGAATATGAAATCAATACGCTGGTGAGCGCCAACGGACAAACCCCCTTCAGCACATTCGGCTTCGGACGTGGATTGTCTTGGGCGGAGCGGCAAATCCAGATCGCTATTTTGCAAAACCGGATCCGCGGGCTTGGGAGAGACGGGAAAACCGCCATTTTCCCTAAGCTGATCTTTGGCCTGGAAGAGGGCGTCAACTTAAAGCCGGGGGATCCAAACTACGACATCAAGCAACTGGCTTTAAAATGCAGTACATTACGAATGTATCCCGACATCATTTCCGTACCGAAGGTCAAAGAAATTACCGGCTCCTTCAAATTTCCGATGGGCTGCCGCTCTTTTTTGGGCAGATATGAGGAGAACGGAGAGGAACTCCATGACGGCCGGTTTAACATGGGGGTAGTCACCGCCAATTTGCCGCGGATCGCTGTCAAAGCGAACGGCTCGGAAGCCGCTTTTTACCGCCTTCTGGATGAGCTTCTTGAAGTGTGCAAGGAAGGACTGATGTATCGTATTGAGCGCTTAAAAGGCGTCAAAGCGAAGGTGGCCCCGATCTTGTATATGGAGGGCGCCGCGGGCAGCCGCCTTCAACCGGAGGATACCATCGATCATCTGCTTAAGAACGGAAGAGCCAGCATTTCGCTAGGCTATATCGGCATCCATGAAACGATGATGGCTTTGTACGGAACCTGTCTTTTTGACGATCAGGAATTACGAAATAAAGGGCTGCAGATCGTGCAGTACTTAAGCCAAAAAGCCGAGCAATGGAAAGAGGAGACCGGTTACGGCTTCAGTTTGTATTCCACACCGGCGGAATCCCTGTGCTACCGCTTCTGCAGACTGGATGAGGAGAAGTTCGGCCGTGTTGAAGGAGTGACGGATAAAGGTTATTATACGAACTCCTTCCATCTCGACGTGAACAAGAAAGTGACTCCATTTGAAAAGATACAATTCGAGAAGGATTACCCTCAATACGCAAGCGGCGGATTTATTACGTACTGCGAATTCGATTCGATGGTCAACAATCCGGAGGCGCTGGAAGCGGTATGGGATTACGCTTATGAACGGGTGCCCTATTTTGGAACGAATACGCCGACCGATCGATGCCTGGAGTGCGGGTTTGAAGGTGAGTTTGAAGCGACAAATACTGGCTTTGAATGTCCGAACTGCGGCAATGCCAATCCGAAAACCTCTTCCGTCATCCGGCGCTGCTGCGGGTATTTGTCGGAGCCGAGCCAACGGCCGTTTAATGCGGGCAAGCAAAAAGAAGTGCTCTCCCGCGTGAAGCATATGTGAGCCTAATGAATATCGCGGATTATAAAAGATTTGACGTCATCAATGGAAGAGGACTCCGGCATTCGATATTTACATCAGGCTGTACGCATCATTGCAAGGGCTGCTTTAACGCGGCTACATGGAACTTCAATTACGGGAAGCCATATACGGAAGAACTGGAAGAACAGATCATTGGCGATTTGAATATGCCGGATGTTCAGATTACCGGCTTGTCCATATTAGGTGGAGAACCGTTTCAGAATGTTGATGGACTGCTGCGGCTTGCTTCCAGGGTTCGCAACGAATGCAGCGGCAAGGATATCTGGGTCTGGTCCGGTTATACGTTCGAAGAGATTATCGCGGACGATAACAAACGGAAGCTGCTATCTTGTTGCGACGTGCTTATCGACGGAAAGTTCATCCTGGAACAGCGTAATCTGAAGTTAAAGTGGAGGGGCTCCAACAATCAACGCGTGATCGACGTGAAAGAAAGCTTGCGAACAAAGCAGGCTGTACTAATGCCCCTATAATCAGAAATATACACAGCCCTCGTCTTGAAGTTCAAGGCGGGGGCTGTTAGGTTTTAGGATTCCGTCGTCGCGACTAGCGTCATTTCCATCATTCCCTTGCTGGTCGGATCCACGGCTCGGGATTTTTCTGGAATGCGGGATATCGAACTATTTAAACTGATATAAACTGTATTTTGGGTGCGAAAAGTTCAGTATCATATCTAAATGTTCACTATGAACATTTGGGTGGTTTCGTTATGATAGAGGGGAGATAAATTAAAGAGTCAAAGTACAAGAAAAGGGAGCAGCGCGATGGACATCACCAAGCTTGCGGAGCTTGTAAGGAACATGACGCCTGCCGGTCCGGAATTGTATTATCCGGGAGGGGACGGAGCGACGTTCTGGAACATGGTACGAAGCAGCGGGGATTACGCGGCGGATGTTGCCGAGATCACGTCGGAGGGGAGGCGACTGCTTGCCGCTCCGGCCGAGGAATTGACCTATTCGTTGTTTTCGCTGTTTTACAAGCAGGGCTCAAGACTTGAATACGAGTCGGTATATTTCGAAAAAAGAAGGCGGCTGGGGACATTTGCGATTCTCTCGCTGCTGGAGCCGGAGTGTGAACGTTACGAGGCAGCCTTGCTAGATGCGGTCTGGTCGATTTGCGGCGAAGTGACCTGGTGCTTACCGGCTCATCTCAGCAACGATGAGTCGCCCCGGAAGGCCATCGATTTATTTGCGGCGGAGACCGGCTTTACGCTGGCGGAGCTTCGCCTGCTGCTCGGCGAACGGCTGCCGCCGATGCTCCGCGCGGTGATCGGAGAGATGGTGGATGAGCGGCTGTTCCAGCCTTTTCTGGAGAACGGCCCTTATAGCTGGGAAGAGGCGGAGCATAATTGGTCGGCGGTTTGCGCCGGTTCGATCGGCTCAGCAGCGCTTTTATTGCTTCATGAAGAGCGTGACAATGAACGGCTGGCCCGGATTCTGGAGAAGACGCAGCGCAGTATGGGCTTTTATTTACGGGGCTTCGGCGATGACGGCGCCTGTCTGGAAGGCTTAAGCTACTGGAATTACGGCTTTGGTTATTTCGTATATTACTCCGATTTGCTGTCGAAGCGCAGCGGGGGCAAGCTGGACTGGTTCAGCGAGGAGAAAGTCCGCCGAATCGCGGGTTTCCAACAAAAGTGCTTCCTTGGCGGCAACGCGGTCGTCAATTTTTCGGATGCGTTGCCGCATGCGAGTGTCCAGCTTGGATTGTCGAGGTATCTTGCAGCCAAGTATGAGGAGGTCCAATCTCCGCCGGTATCGCTGCGCGCCGATTTCCGTGAGGATCATTGCAGCCGCTGGGCCCCGGCACTCCGCAATCTGCTTTGGCGCGGCCTTGCGGAAGATTGCGCCGATTGGGGCCCCGGCGATTTCTGGCTTGAAGATGCCGGCTGGCTGATCTCCCGTGCGGACACGGAAGCAGGAACTTTTGGCTTCGCCGCCAAAGGCGGGCACAATGACGAGCCGCACAACCATAACGATCTGGGCCAGTTTATTTTGGCCGGCGGGGGCGACTTTTTTCTGTCCGATCTCGGATGCGGAGAATATACGAAGGATTATTTTCGGGAAGCCAGGTATGTTTATGACTGCAACGGTTCGCAGGGACATTCCGTTCCGATCATCGATGGTGTGCTCCAGTCCGAAGGCCGCGGTAAAGCTGCAACGATTCTGGAGCAGTTGATCAGCGATGCTGAAATCAGGCTGGCGGTGGAGCTATCAGCAGCTTATATCTGCGAAGGGCTGGAGTCGTTCACGAGATCTTGGGTTTGGCGCAAGACGGCGTTACCTCAATTGGAAATGCAGGATGTTTATCGGTTTGCCAGTGCCCCGCAGCGCTTGACGGAACGCTTCATTTCGCTGATCAAGCCTGTGGAATCGGAGACAGCGGGGGTATTACTCCTTGCCTTCGGCTCCATGGGTCTGGAGCTGCATTATGATTTCGAACGCCTGCGGACTGAGGTGAACGAGATCACCTTCCGCAATCATTTCGGGGAAGACACCGTTTACTATGCGTTGGACTTCCATCTGAAGAAGCCTGAGGCGAATACGGAATTGGAGATATTGTTCAAATTCAAATTTACAAATATCAATATAAGTTGAATAAAGTTCATCATATTTTGCGAAGCGGAGGAACTGATGCAAATGGCAAAGAAGTTGGCATGGGTGAACGAGGCTTGGAATCAATCCCTGAACAAGACGCTGCGGAATACGGCGAGAATCGGCTCGAACTTTCCGCACGCAAGTAAGGGCGGAGTCTATGATCTGGCCGAACCCGAATGGTGGACCGCCGGATTCTGGCCGGGCCTGCTATGGCTGCTGTATAACGGGAGCGGCAAGGAGGAGCTCAAGCTCATTGCCGAGGAATGCGAGGCTAAGCTGGACCGCGTTCTGGACGCTTATGTCCGGCTGGATCATGATCTCGGCTTCATGTGGACGCTGACCAGCGTAGCGAACTACACATTGACCGGCAATGAGGAATCCCGGGTCAGAGCGCTCAAGGCGGCCAATTACCTTGCCGCCCGCTTTAATCTGAAGGGCCGCTATATTCGGGCCTGGAATCCATGGTCGGAAGGAGAGCGGAACGAAGGCGTGGCCATCATCGATTGCTGCATGAATATGCCGCTCTTGTTCTGGGCCTCCAGGGTTAGCGGAGATCCGCGCTTTGCCCATATTGCAGAGGCGCATCTGGATACGGTCGTACAGCATTTTATCCGCAAGGATGGCTCCGTCTACCATATCATTAATTTCGATCCGGTGACGGGCGACAAGGTGGAAGGGCTGGGAGGACAAGGGTATGCTCCGGAATCGGCCTGGTCCCGCGGCGCAGCCTGGGCCATTTACGGACTGACCCTTGCCTATCAACATACTGGCAAGCACGACTACCTGACCGCCGCGATGAGAGCGGCCCATTTCTTCCTCAGTCGTTTGCCGGAAGATCACGTGCCCGCTTGGGATTTCCGCGCGCCGGAGGAGCTTCGGCAGCTGCGCGACACGTCGGCCGCTTCCTGCGCGGCAAGCGGCCTCATTTTGCTGGCGCAGATGCTTGACGGCCAAGAGGATGCAGGAGTCTATTTTGCCGCAGGGGAGCGCATCCTCAAATCGCTGTACGAAAATTACGGCGATTGGGAGAATCCGGCGGAGGAAGGTCTTCTGCTTCATGGGACCAGCCATTATCCGCAGGGATCTAATGTGGATGTACCCCTCATTTACGGCGACTACTATTTTGTCGAAGGACTTGCCCGCCTGAAAGGCTGCGGACCGTTTTACTGGGAATAAGCAAGGGAATGCTAGGCGACTAGATGAAGGAGAGGACGTGGCTCCATGGAAGGCATTTTGAAATCGATCGAACATAATCCGCTGGACAGTAAGCAGGATCTCCAAGATGCGCTTCGACAGCTCGTAAGACCGCTTAAACCACTGTATGCTGCAGGAGGAAGCCGGCTCCCGATCAAAGGGAGCAGTGCCGGATACGGAGAAGAGATTGCCGGTATGGAGGGGTTCTCCCGCATTCTTTGGGGGATCGTCCCGCATTTGGCGGGAGGCGGCACGGACGAATTGTGGGAGGACTGCTTGCGGGGAATCATCAGCGGAACCGATCCGGAACATAAAGATTATTGGGGAGACGTAGGAGATTACGATCAACGTCTGGTGGAGATGGCTGTTCTCGGCATGGCGCTTAGTATGATTCCGGAGCGGATCTGGGAGCCGCTTGAGGAGCGGCAGCGCCGCAATTTGTATAACTGGCTGAACACGATCAATTCCCACCCTTGCCATGATTGTAACTGGCTTTTCTTTCATGTCATGGTCAATATGGGCTTTTACAAGACGGGCCAACGGTACGACAAGGTTCAAATGGAGAAAAACCTGCAGCGCATTGAGCAGTTTTATCTTGGCTGCGGATGGTATAGCGATGGGGAGGGAGGACATAGCGACTACTATGTGCCATTTGCGATCCATTACTATGGCTTGGTCTACTCCAAGCTTATGGAGAAGGAAGATCCGGAACGCTGCCTGCGATTTAAGGAACGAGCAAAACAATTTGCCGGAGATTTCATTCAATGGTTTTCGTCCGACGGGGCCGCTCTCGCCTACGGGCGCAGCATGACGTACCGTTTCGCCCAGTCCGCCTTCTGGAGCGCATTTGCCTACGCGGAGGCCTGGACCGATACCTTCACTCCGGGCGTGGTGAAGGGACTTATCCTGCGTAATTTGCGCTGGTGGTTCAAGCAGCCGATCTTTGACGCCGGCGGCGTTCTGACGGTCGGCTATGCTTATCCCAATCTGGTGATGGGGGAGAACTATAATTCGCCGGGCTCTCCATACTGGGCATTGAAGACGTTTCTGGTGCTTGCCCTGGAGGATTCGGAGCGTTTTTGGTGCGAGCCGGAGCAGGAATTGCCCTCATTACCTGCTTTGTCCGTCCAAGAAGAACCTCACCTGGTGCTGTGCCGCCAGAAAAGCACCGGACATGTCACCGCCTTTAATGCCGGTCATTTGTCGTCGAATGAGCATACCCACACCTCGGCCAAATATGAGAAGTTTGCTTACTCTTCGGCGTTCGGCTTCAGCGTGCCGAGAGCGGAATGGGGGCTCGGCCAAGCAGCCATGGACTCGATGCTCGGGCTCAGTGAACGTGACAATTTGTACCGCGTCCGCCGCAAGAATGAGGAAACCTGGATTCGCGGCCATGTCTTGTACGCAAGGTGGCTGCCTTGGTCCAATGTAGAGGTTGAGACCTGGATCGTCGCGGGCTTGCCGTGGCATGTTCGGATTCACCGGATCACGACCGGTCGCAGCCTGGATGCCGCCGAAGGCGGGTTTGCGCTGGGCTTGCAGGAAGAGCAGGGCGTGAAGGTGAACGGGCAGGATGTACGAGCGGTCAACGCTACGGGCCATTCGGGAATTCACTGCCTTCTAGGTTATGACGAAGGTCTGATTGTATATCCGAATGCGAATACCAACCTGCTGCATCCGCGCACAGTTCTCCCGACGTTAGTGGCCGCGCTGGAGCCGGGAACCCATATACTCGCGGCGGCCGTATACGGTCAGCCGGGGAGCGGTGAGGGACCGGAGCTTGAGGAAGCGCTGCAAGGGCTGGGAGTAACCGTGGAGCCTGGCACGGTGGTAATCAAACTGGAAGATGGAGAAGCTCTGCGAATTGGGTAAATAGTCCGAAGGCTGAAACGTGACAGATCTGGATTTCTCTTCAATAATGCAAAACAACAAACGTCCCCGATCCCGCCGGAATTGATCCGGCAGGTGTCGGGGACTTTTTGCGTTTAATCATAAAGCAAAAAAGGAGGCATGAAAATGATGGTACAAATCTCAAGAATGGATGGAAATTTCGCTGTCCGGATCGCAATTTTTCACGATCGCTTTAAGACGAGGCATTTCCCATCGATGGCATTTGTATTCCAGCATCTGGGGGACGCCGTTGCTTGGAGCTTCTCCGACATAAGCAGCGCGGCGGTTTAGATAGCGCGCCAGCGCAGTTTGGATCTCGGCGCATTCCCGGCTTTCAATCTGGACCAGGACGTTTAGTTTTAAGCCAAACAGCGGTATTTTCACCGATTCATAAGCGAGAATATAGGCGGTTACCGAATATACGGCTTGTTCAAAGCCAAAGTGAAACCCGGCGGCTAGCAGGATGAAGCAGTTCAGCATCATCAACATTCCCTCCGGCGACAGACTCTTTCGTTTAAGGGAACGAAACCTTTCGGCGGCCTTCTCAGCCGTATCGAGGGCGCCTCCAAAACGCAAAGCTAGGCCTAGACCGAGCCCCAGCGAAAGACCGCCGATCAAAGCGGCAAGGAGCGGATCGCCCATGAGCGCCGGATATGGATGCAGCAGTATCGTACCTATTGAGAATACAAGCAGTCCGCACACCGTAAATATTGCAAAGGAAGCATCGATATTTTTGCGTGCCAACACAAGTAACGGCAGGTTCAGCAGGAACAAGAACAGGCCAAGCCTCATTTCCGTCGTTAGGGCAAACAGCGCGGATAAGCCGGTCACCCCGCCTACCACGATGCCATGCGGCATAAGAAACAGTTCCAATCCAGCAGCGGCAAGCAAGGCTCCGGCGATGATGCCGGCCAGTCTGAGTAAAAAGGGATATATCCGCCATGGATATCGGCGGTCGTGCATTGGAGATTCGGCCGTGAGTTTGTTTTTCAAGCTCACTCCCCCTTTCCAAGGGTAACGAAATTTGTGGAAGCCGAATTCTTCGATCTCTTTGACGTACTTCGTTTCGGCAAATCAACAGAATCAGGAGAAGAGCGCCGATCGCTTCGGCGACGGGAATGGCACAGTGCGGTTAAACATGAGAAACGCGGATATGGTTTATAAGAGGACTCCAAGCGCTAAGTTGACTCCGATAAATGCGGACGGGCCGATTCGGATAAGAAAAACGAAGTTTTAATAGAGATTAGCCTGGCGACCGCAATGAGGGCGACCGCCAGACCAAGTATGATATAAATTCAATCAAACACTGCCATTGAGCAGAATATGTCTGATTTGTTGTTGATGCAGGCGTTCTCCGATTACGACAACCGTAGCGTTAGCCGTAAGCATCAAATCCGCACCCGGATTGACGTGCTTCTTCTGGTTATTCTCGATCACAGCGATGATGGTCGCACCGGACCGCTGGCGAATTCTCAGTTCACCTATAGTTTTGCCGATAGCTTTAAAATTCGATTCAAGACGATACGATTCGATAATAAGACCGCCTAGCGCAACTTCAATATTTTCAAGGGCGGTTGGTTGGTAGGTTACGCCTCCGACAATCGCCGACACGTATCTTGCTTCGTCATCATCCAACACAATCTTACGAGTACGGTCATCAGGATTTTCTTCATCATAATGATACATTTCCCGTCGGCCGTCATCATGAATGATGATTGCCAATTTTTCACCGCTGCGCGTTTGGACAACAAATTTTTTACCTATGCCCGGCAAATCCGTTTCTTTGAGATTCATTAGCTTCAAGCCTCCAGAGTTCATAGTAACCATTCCCGATAGGGTTTGGATAATAATGCCGGAAATTCACCGGCCCAGGCCTAATAAGACTGCGTAGGCAGCCAATATCAAGCCACGAACATACTCGTAAATTTGATCGGCATGAGTACAATACGTTTCTTAAACAGGTAAAAGAACGGGCGAAGAAAAACCCGCGGAATGACAAGCGTTAGTAGTGCCAATACAGAGGCTGCCAGAAATGAAGATGGAGCTCTGTCAATAAATAGCTTGCCCTGATGCGAAGAATTAAGACGAAGAGTTACCTTGTAGGAACGATTGCTCTGCTCTGTATCAAATGCATCCTTTCCCATATTCTCGGATACCCCGGGAGTCAAAGAAAGAACGGGAAGGGACAAAAACATGAAGCAGGTCAGAAACGCAATAACCAGTACTGTGGCTACCTTTGGGATCCGCTTCCTCATGTTTATCCCTCCCTTTGAATTATAGTTACTTACTTCAAAGGATAGCATACAATGCCTTTTATCTCAAAGAATTTAAGACTTTATAGAGGTAGCTCAAAAAGTCATCTTTTGATCACGAAGCACTTCAAGCAGCATATTCGACATCGAATCTTGAATTCAGGCGGCCTTCCGGTGCTCACGTAGGTTTTGCCTACGCTCCGCTCCTCAGTCCCTCCTTCATCCAACCTTCTCGGTGCTGAAAAGTCGACTTTTTGAACACATATTGAAAGAGGTAGTTAAAAAGTCATCTTTTGATCACGAAGTGTCTCAGGCTGCATATCCGGCATCGAATCTTGAATTCAGAAGGGCCTTCCGGTGCTCACGTAGGCTTTGCCTACGCTCCGCTCCTCAGTCCCTCCTTCATCCAACCTCTCGGTGCTGAACAGGCTTTAAAAGTAGCGAATCAAAATATAAACACTTGCTATCGCAACGGATAGCAGCATTAGCGGAAAACCGTATTTTAAGAATTTCATAAAGCTAATCGGTTCTCCCTCCTTGGCGGACATGCCGGCAGCGATCAGGTTGGCGCTCGCTCCAATCAGCGAGCCGTTGCCGCCGAGGCAGGCGCCTAGTGCCAAGCTCCACCAAAGCGGCTCGAGATTGTTGATCCCCATGCTTCCCATGTCCTGAATCATCGGAATCATCGTGGCCACAAACGGTATGTTATCCAGAAAAGCGGAGGCTATGGCGCTCAGCCACAAAATGAGCATCGAAGTAAACAGCGGGTCTCCCCCGGTTAAATCGATAGCCCGCTCCGCCAGCTGCTTGATGGTTCCGGTTTCGATCAGTCCGCCTACAAGCACGAACAGTCCCACGAAGAAAAAGATCGTCGGCCATTCGACGGTGCGGAAAGCTCTTTCCATCACATGTTCGCCTGTAAGCAACAGAAGGAGAAAGGCTCCGGCCAAGGCTACGGTTGCGGATTCCAAGTGGAAAGTTTGATGCAGGAAAAATCCAACCAGGGTGAGCCCAAGAATCGTCAGGCATTTCACCAAAAGCTTCCGGTCCGAAATCAGCCCATTCAGGCTCATTTTCATCATGCCCTCGCGAAGTGCGTTTGAGGTTTTCAAGCCTTTCCGGAAAATCAGAATGAAGAGCGGCAATGTCACCGCTAAAATCAGAATGGCAACCGGAGCCAGATTTTGCAGGAACGCCATGAAGGTCAGTTCTTTTACGGCACTGCCGATCATAATGTTTGGCGGATCCCCGATCAACGTAGCTGTACCTCCGATATTGGAGGCGATAACCAATGCGAAAACGTAAGGAAAAGGTTTTACTTTCAACTGGCGAGTAATGCTGAATGCCACAGGCACCATTAAAATAATGGTCGTGACATTATCGAGAAAGGCTGAGCCTACCGCCGTAATGAGGGCGAGAAGCCACAAGATCGTAAGCGGATTACCTTTGGCCTTCTTGGCCGTCCAAATCCCTATATAGTTGAAGAGACCCGTTTCCGCCGTCGTATTGACGATAATCATCATCCCGATCAGCAATCCGAGCGTATTGAAATCAATGTGGTGGATGGCCGATTCCTGGTCAATGATACCCAGCACGATCATCAGTACGGCTCCGACCATGGCCAGTAGTGTCCGATGAATCTTCTCTGAAATAATAAGTGCATAAGTTAGCAAAAAGATGGCAATTGCCCAAATAGCTTGATGTTCCATATTACTCCTCCTCGGTTGGGTAAACAGCAATTCGGACTACTGTATAGATTGCCATGAAGGGGCGGAATTATGCCTTATAAGCCTGAAAATAGGCAAAAAGAGCCCACAACATGGCAGGCTCCTCCGATAACTGTCGTTTTCTATTGTTTTTAGTGCATTTATCATTATATTATGGGCTATTTGAAAAGTAAAGACTGAAAACCGGGGGGCGTCAGAATCGCCTGTCTATCCTGAGGCGGAACCTTACCTCGACTTTGGTCTAGGTTCAAAAACCGTCCCCGGTCCGTTTTGAAGAAACCCATTCAGGCCTAAAATAGAGTCATAAGGTTGAACAAATGAGAGGCGGTGATAAACAATGAGAACAAATCGGCCCAATGGTTTTGCGATAATACTTATTGCCCTTGGCGTTCTGATTCTGCTGGGCAAATTGACTCCGTTCCTGGGTAGCCTGTTCGGCTTGGTACTCGCGGTAGCGATGATCGCTCTTGGCTACTATGGAATAAAGCGCGGAAATGCGTTTTTCGGGTGGATCGTTCTGTTCCTGGGGATTATATCCTTGATCTCCAAGCTGGCTTGGCTGATCGTTCCGGTGCTCGGAATCGGATTGATCGTATACGGGATTTCCTCCCTCAAAGGCAAGCGGGGTTACTAATCATATATACGAATACATTTGATAGAAGAATAGCCGAAAGGTTAGGAGGGACAAAAGAGCATGAGTGTATTTCGCCGAGTACGGGATATTACAGTAGCAAACTTGAATGAACGCCTGGAACAATCACAGGATCCGGTACGCTTGATCGACCAATTCCTGATCGAGACCCGCCAGGAAATTGCGGAAGCCGAGAAGCTTCATCATCAATACGCCGGTCACACCAAACAACTGAAACAGCAGGTGGATCAGGCGACGACTATGCGGAACAAGCGTGAGGAACAGGCGCTGCTTGCCCTGAAGGCAGGTGAAGAACATCTAGCCAAGCTTGCGCTGCAGGAGAAGATGTTATACGACGAAAAAATCGAGCAGTATACCGATCTTTACACGCAGAGTTTGGAGTCGCTTCAGGAACTTGAACATCAGCTTCATGAGCTGAAGACCGAATATCAGGTGGTCTACAGCAAACGGCAGTACTATTACGCCAGAATGGAAACTCTTCGTTTGCAGCAGCGGATGAACCAGCGGATGAACGGATACGGGACACAAGACGTTCCGAAAATGTTCAATCGTCTGGAGGACCGGGTATCCGATATGGAATGGGAGGCCCGGAGCTTACGCGATTTGCGCAAAGCAGGTCAGGACTTCGTAAACCAGGCCGGATCCGCGATCCAATCGACTCTGGAACAGGAGCTCTCCCGTTTGAAGCAGAAGCTGAATAACAAAGGAGAGGAGTAATGAAGATGGGTAGTTTATACCGTTCCAGAAGGGATAGATGGTTTACCGGTCTGCTAGGCGGACTGGGCGAATACTTCGGAATCAGCTCTACGGCGCTGCGGATCTTGACGATCATCAGCGTGCCGTTCACGGGTGGGACGACGATCTTCATATACCTGATTGCATCGCTTGTCATTTCAAAAGAGCCCTATGAACCATTCGATCCATACTTTCATAACAACGGTTGGAATGGCAATGGAGGTGCAGGCGGTTACGGCGGCGGAATGCCGGGCGGACCGGGTGGTCCGGGATACGGATGGGGCCCGCAGCGTCCCCCGCAGCCTCCATTTAGAGGCAACGCCCATGGCGCCAACCAACCTTACGGAAACAACAATCCATACAACGGCAACGTAAATGCCGGGAATTCCGGATTTAACGGGGCGGAGGCCTCCAATCTGGATTCCATGATGCAAGATATCGAAAAGAAAGCCATGAAAAAAGAACTGGAAGAGCTTCGTAAAAAGCTTTCCAACTATGAGAAGGGAGAAGTGTAAACAATGGGAGTATTCAAAAGAATTAAAGATATCACGAAGGCATCTGTCAATGACATGTTGGATAAGGTAGAGGATCCAATCGTAATGCTTAACCAATACCTGCGCGATATGGAGGCAGAAATCCGTGACGCCGAGGTAACCGTAGCTAAACAAATGGCTAATGAACGCAGAATGAAGCAGCGTCTTGATGAAGCTATCCGTATTTCCAGCCAAAGAGAGGCGCAAGCCGAAATCGCTCTGAGAAACGGGCAGGAAGAAGTAGCACGCAAGCTGCTTGAAGAAAAAATTCACTTCGATCAAAAGCAAGCAGAATTCAGCGATTTGCATACTCAATCCGAGGCGCAAGCCAATGAGTTGAAACAGCAGCTCCATGAAATGAAGGATGAGTTCTACAAACTGCGCAACAAACGTAACGAGCTGGTAAGCCGTGCGCAAATGGCTAAGGCTAGAAAGCAAATGTCCCAAATCAGCACGCTGCACTCGATCGAAAGCGGCAACGCTTCGCTCGGATTCCACCGGATGGAAGAGAAAATCATGCAGTTGGAAGCTGAGGCGGAAGTGTCCGGCGCAGTCTACCGGGGTACAACACCTTCGACTTATATCAGCCCGGCCGATGCCGAAAAGCAGTTGAAAGTAGATGCTCAGCTCGAAGCTTTGAAAGCTAAACTGAGCCCGGCTGAGAAACGCGAAGAAAGCGCGGAGTAACAGCTACACAGTAAGTAGGACAATGTGTTATGCTAGACCATGGTAAAGCCATGCGGTATGGATTCCATACCGTTATGGCTTTTCCAACTTATGACCGGCAGGAGGTGCGGCATGGATAAGCGGAAAAGGTTCCTCGCCATCGGATTGATCGGACTTGGCCTTTTGATGATTTTCGGCAACTGGCTGAGTTTTTTAACCATCGTCGCCCTATTTGTTTTAGGATACGGAATCTACAAGGTTCGCCAAGGGGAAGAGGTCAAAACGGGATACATTTTAATGGCCGTAGGCGGAGGGTTGATCCTGCTGGATCATTTCATGTTGGTCGTTGCGATTCTCATGGTCTCGTTAGGCTTATATTATGCAAAAATTCGCAAAACACAACCCCAGGGCAATTATATGCAAAAACAGAGCATCACGTCGAGCATTCACTGGGATCGTGATCCTTGGACTTTGAGAAATACAAGCATGTGGCACATCTTGGGGGAAATTGACATCGATATGTCACTTTCCATTATGGAGGGCACAAACAACATCCTCATGTTTCAGGGGATTGTCGGCGATATTGATCTGGCCGTGTCCGAGGATTATGGTGTCGAGATCGAAGCGTTCGTATTGTTCGGACAGATTGAGTTTGGTCATGACCGGGAAACGGGAATGTTGAACCGGTTATACTGGAAATCGCCGAATTATGAAGAGCGCGACCAAAAAGTGAAAATTATCATTTCCTATTTAGTGGGAGATGTAGATATACGATTAATTTAAGTCGGGAGGATCGCTCCGCATGAAGAATAAAAGACCTGGGAACATGGTTTCCCGAAGTATGCGGGAGGGGATTCTCCTGTGCTTTGTTTTACTGGCCGTTATTGTGTATGTTCTATATACATATGGATATTTCAAGCCGTCAACCAGTTGGAGAACGGGGATTCAGGCCGGATTGACGCTGCTGACCCTGCTGCTCAGCGTTGGAGCGGCTTTTGGTTTCTTTCAGGGATACCGTCAGAAGCGGAAGATTGATCTATTGCGGAATGCTTTGCTTCAATGGGAAAAGGGCAATCAGACCGGAACGGTGCCGAAGCTTGGCGTCGATGAGATCGGGGGGCTTGGGGAGCAACTGGAGCGGATCGGCAAGCGTTGGGAAGAGCAGGTGAGCTCGCTGCAGCGGCTCTCCACACATAACGCGCAGCTTGCAGAGCAGGCCAGAGTTTCGGCGATCGTGGAGGAAAGGCAAAGGCTTGCCCGAGAGCTTCATGATGCGGTATCCCAGCAGTTGTTCGCGATTTCCATGACGGCTACGGCCGTAGGACGAACGCTGGATAAAGACTTCGACAAGGCCCAGCGCCAGGTCGAATTGATCGAAGAGATGGCCTCTGTGGCCCAATCCGAAATGAGAGCGCTGCTGCTGCATTTACGGCCCGTATATTTGGAGGGGAAGGAGTTGTCGCAAGGCTTGCGCGAGCTTGTGAAAGAACTCAAGACCAAGGTGCCGATGGACTTGTCGCTTGAAATGGATGAGGAGCTCAATCTCGGGAAAGGAATCGAGAATCATCTGTTCCGCATCATCCAGGAGGCGATGTCCAATACGCTGCGCCATGCCAAGGCCGACAAAATGGAGATCCGGATCCACCGGAAGGGAGATACGGCGGTTAAAGTTACGCTGCGAGACAACGGAATAGGCTTTCAACTTGATGACAAGAAGCAGGCCTCCTATGGCTTGTCGACGATGCAGGAGCGGGTTCGGGAGATCGGCGGTTCGATTCAATTCATTACTGCTCCGGGCAAGGGAACGCGCATTGAAATTACAATACCGTTATTGAATGAGGAAATCGGGGGGGACGATCATCATGGAGATGGAAATGGAGAAGTTGATTAAAGTGCTGCTGGTTGACGACCATGAGATGGTGCGGATCGGACTTGCAGCCGTACTGGGCACCGAGGAAGGCATTGAAGTCGTCGGCGAGGCCAGCAGCGGAGAAGAGGGAATTCGGCTGGCTCAGGAGTATAGACCTGATGTCGTTTTGATGGATTTGGTGATGGAAGGGATGGACGGCATCGAGACGACGCGGCAGTTGCTCGCGCTGTATCCGGAATGCAAGGTGATCGTATTGACCAGTTATCTCGACGACGAGAAGATGTATCCGGTTATCGAAGCCGGAGCGTTCAGCTATCTGCTGAAGACCTCCCGGGCTTCCGAAATCGCGGAAGCGATCCGTGCCGCGGCCAGAGGCCAGTCCGTATTGGAATCCCAGGTTGCTTCCAAAATGATGAACCGGTTCCGTCAACCCAAACCGGAAACCCCGGCCCATGAAGACCTCACCGAACGGGAAATGGACGTTCTTCGCTTATTGGCGCAAGGCAAATCGAATCAGGATATCGCCGATGATCTGATCATTGGTATCAAGACAGTGAAGTTCCACGTTACGAACATTCTGGCCAAGCTGGGTGTCGAAGATCGCACCCAGGCTGCGATCTATGCCTACAAGAACGGCCTTGCGGAATGAAATATGAAAGAAGCAGCCCGGCGGCGTATGCCGGGTTGCTTCTTTTTTAATGATCGGACAATTTGTAGGAAGTGGCGTGTACGACCTTTAAATTAACTTCAACATCCCCCAAATCAATTTTTGAGATGAGGGAATTAGACGTGCCGGAGCTCAGTCGTTTCCAATTGGCATTATGCTTTCTGTACAATTTTTTCTCGAGTCCGTAAATATCGATATCCTTCTGCCGGGCTTCGGCAAATGTAGTTCTTACCTCTTTAGCAACCGCGATTTGGGCTAACTCCTTGATTTTTTGAGCGGTTGCGCTGCTCTCCTTATTGACTTCTACAACATGAATACGGGCTTTTATCTTCATCCCGGCAACAGGAACGCCGGCTTTAATTTTGAAATGAGACTTCGACTTGGAGTCCACAATATTAAGTACGACGTGGCTTCCGTCCGGCATGTCCACCGTTAAGGGATATTTGTACATTTTTCTGAAGGAAGTGTATCTCACTCCGTTCAAGTGCTCCATGTCCATAAAACCCGTGCTTTTTCCTTTTGAAATGCAGAATGCTCCGTTCAGCTTCACAAGATTGATCGGGTCGTTGTAATCTTTCCAAACCTCGTCAGTTATAGTAATCGACGGAAGCAGCGCTCGCCCGGCGGGCTCGTTAATCCCATTAATGAGTTTGATTAATTGGATCGGCTCGATCGAGGAATATTGCTTGAACACTTCCATGGGATCCATAAGCTCGGAGTTGATCACGGAATGATTGAGCAGCGATACGCTTGAAAGCAGTTGGCCCATCTCCTGGTCCGTTCCAAACACCCAGGGGGTGTAGCGGAAGTCACGGGAACGAAGCAGGCTCGCTACAGTTTCGGATAAATGGCTCTCCAGCAATGACCTGGAGAAGACGATCGTTTTGACATGAGTCCAGAGCGTACGCTGCTGAGAGGCGGGATATAGGTTGTTAAGCGCATCCGTCATCGTTGCTCCTTCAGCTTTGCCAATCCATATTTTCGCTTTTCCGGTATTGGAAGGGGTATCCTGTCGGGAAATTTCCCAAAAGTCCAGCATTTGGGCATAAATCACATAGTGATCCTTGACGTAATCTACGCCGAGCGCGGTGATGAAGTTGACGCTTTGAACCTCTTTGACATCCCAGCAGCCGGTGAGCAGAAGCGTGAGCATTAAGAGGACGGACATGACTTTCAAGACTGGTTCCCCCTTCCTTTGTCATCTTGGGTTCGCAGATAATGTGGCCTTTGTATTTTCTTATCCGCCGGCTCTTTTATAACGGCCACGAGGAAGTCTTTTTTATGGAAGGGAGAAATAGGCGCCAGGTAGGGAACGCCGTATGTCTCCAGCGATGAAATATACAGTACGACGGCGAAAGTTCCGATCATGAAACCGAACATGCCCAGCAAAGAGGAGAGGACCAGGATTACCAACCGTATTTGGGAAGCGCTCCCGCTGAGCGTCTGATTGATCAGAGCGGACGCCGCTACGATCGTTATAGCCACGGTGACAATGATGGTCGGTGAAGTAATTCCGGCGCGGATCGCCGCATCTCCGATAATTAAGCCCCCTACGACGGTAACTGTCTGGCCCAAAGCTTTAGGCAGCCGACGCCCCGCTTCGTTAAAGATTTCAAACAGGAACAGCATAATAAAAGTTTCGAGCGGAATTGGAAACGGTAATCCTTGTCTCGAATTGGTGATGGTCGCCAGCAGAGGCAGCGGAATCTGCTCCAGATTAAAGGTCGTTAGCGCAATATAGAAGCCCGGCAGAAAGAAGGAAATCAACAGACCTGCAATCCGCAGTATTTTTTGCAGGGATACAATAAAATAGGCCGTATTGGCGTCCTCCGGGGAAATAAGCTGGTTCATCAGAGTTACGGGAGCGATAATCGCCATTGGCGATCCGTCGACCATAACTGCGAATTTACCGGATAACAAGGCGTCCGCAGCAAAATCCGGTCTACCTGTATAATCGGTTAGAGGGAATAAGGTGTGGCCTTTTTTTCCCGAAACAATTGCTTCAATGAATGAGGTGCCGATAATGGCGTCCGTATCGATCCCGTTCAATCTGCTGCGGATTTCCTCCAGAATGTCGGGGTTGATGATATCGTTGATATAAAAAAGAGCAATCCGGGTTTCGCCGCGCCGCCCTTTCACCAACTGCTCGATACTTAGCGAATGGGTGCGAAGCCGCTTACGCATCAATGCAATGTTGGTCGTTAATTCCTCGGTGAAACCGTCGCGGGGGCCTTTGATCGAGGATTCGGTCAAGGGCTCTTCCGGAGAACGGGCTGGAGGATTAGAGATATCCAGACTAAAGCAGGATTGCAGCTTCTCTATGAAGACAATCAGATTTCCGCTGTATATCCGATAAGCGATATCATGTAAGCTGTCGATCTGTACGGGAGTCAATGGCAGGTGGTTATTATGCTCGATCTCAGTTGGCACAGCCGCGGGATAATCCCTGAAAATGGCGGCAAGGCCGGGAAGCACGAGCTGATTCAGTTGCTTGAAGTCGATCATTCCAGCCGAAAATGCAAGGATCACAGGCTGGGTGTCCAAATCGGAACCTGCGGCGTTAAAACAGTGAAGCATTACGTCTGCCGAGTTCTCGAAATATTCCTTAAACAATTCTTGAGTTATGATTAGAGGTTTGCCGGGTGACCCGGATCCCGGATCATGTTTCATGAGTGGAGCCTCCTTTTTTGCGGCCGGGCAGAAGAGCAGCGATGGCGAGCAGCAGGGTAAGACCGCTCATCAGCATTAAATTTCCCGGGAAAATATAATGGAATATCATAAATTGAAACTGTACATCGTTGAAAACGTAATTTCCCAGCGGAATTAAGGTAATAGCCATAACTAGCAGCAGAATGAAGCGGGACTTGGACTTCTTGAACTCCCATAAATCAGCGGCAGCAAACAGAGCGAAGGATATCCGGATAGCACTCCCGGAAAGCCACTGATATATGGAGAAAAAATCGGTTTGTGATATATACTTCCCAAATCCGGCAATTCTCCATTCTTCATATGCGGGATACCGCTGCAGCGAGGCTTCATATGGATTGAACTCGGAGATTGCTCCGGTAAGCGGCCCGATTGTAAGGCCGGTAATGATTACGGCTAACAGGACGAAGTGTTTCTTTTTTAATGGCTTTTCGAGGTGTGGCTGGATGAACAAAATGAGGAAAAATTCGAACAAACCGGAGCAGGCATACACCATGCCTTTTACCGGAGGCCCCCAGCCAAATTCAAGAATAGGAAATAAAAGGCTGTAGTCTTTGAACTCCACATTGGCTATTCCGACATAAAAGCCTAAGACGACAACGAGGGGGAGAAGCAGTCCCGATGCTACGGCAATGGTTTTTATACCAAGGGTTGCCCCTGCTAAACAAAGTCCGAGAAGTACAATCAGAGTGGCCCAGGTCGGGGTATAAGGCAAAAATGTGTTCTTGGTCCATGTGATCGTGTCGAATAAGGTAAACCAGGCTATCGTAAAAAAATAAATGGTAAGGACCGCGCGGAACAAATAGGAGGGGAAAGCTCCAAACCGGCTGCTGATCCAGCTGTGCAACGATTTACTCCGGGTCCGGTTTGTAATAAAGATGAGCAGACAAGTAAATATGCCGAATGGAAGAATGGAGAGAATGACGGAAAACCAGGCATCCCGCTTGGCGGCCTGCATCAAAGCCGGGATAACAAATACATGGTTGGTGATCCCCACGGTGAGCATAACCATCATAATGGCTTGCGATATGGAGGGCTTTGGCGATTTTATCATCTACAGGCTCCTTTCTTCGAAAATTTCAGTATATGGTATCCAAATCAAGAAAAGATATGCAGGTATAAGTTGCTCTCTATCAGGACATCCTGTTCTCATAGATTAATAGAGTAGCGGAGGAAATGAAGATGCCTATTCCGGTGAAAAAGTGGAGGAACGGATCGATCATATTGGCGGGTTGCGTGCTGTTGCTGATTTTGCTGTTGGGCAGCTTGGCTAAAGACCAGGCAACCGCAGTGAAAGAAGGTGGTCCCGTCGATGCTGCGGCCGCTCAGTGGGACAAACTGCTTGCTCTGGGCACCGGTTCTATTCATGAAGAAATGAAGGGCACGGTGAAATGGCAGGGGGATTGGAACACGCTGTTGGCGCCGGAAGAAGCGATAGGAGTGCTCGCCACCCGACTGGGTCTGTCCGAAGTTGAACCGGAGACAGTACAAGATCATGAGGTTTATTCCGCGTATGGCCGTTCGATGGAAATCCGCTCCAAACTAACGGTTACGCCGGTCAAGGAAGGGACCTATTATGTCATTCTTAGACTGGAGGGGGAAGGCATGGAGACATTGAAGGAAATGAAATCCGAGCAGACGGTTTCCGGAGAATCGCTTGCGGATGAGGGAGTGTCCATTCACTGGAACGCGGCTTTGCAGGGGACGATGAAGCCGGAGACCGGGGAATCTCCCGATACGGGTGAAATCGTGAGCACATCGATTGAAGACAGAATGCAAGAGCTGGAGGATTATGCTGCTCATGCATTAAAAATGGGCCTTGTGGAAAATTATAATGACGCAGACACCGTCAGCCGGACTTACTACATTCCCGAGCTGCCGATATCCGTGATTAGCGGCGGTAAGACCGTGTCGCTGCAGATGGCCGTTCACCGCAATTCGGAAACGGGGATGGAGGAATTGTCGTTAGGCTCACCCTTGCTGACAATTGAATATTAGAGGTTGTCTTGAAAACCTGACTGTTTGAACTCGCACTATAAGTGAAGGCAATGTAAATATTAGATAAATATTAGATGAATTTTCTGAAATACCGTCATTTTTTGATATGAATATGATGGCATCCTTTATGTGAATATGCTAAAATTACATCACATCCAGTGATGCCGTGTAAATTCATATCATTGGTGGGTAATTGAATAAATATTCACTATATTACATAGAAAGAAATGAGGAGCCATGGCTGATATTCAAAATCTAGAATCACTGCAGACACCAGGAGCGGTATTTTTTATTTTTGGGGCAACCGGAGATTTGGCACGCCGCAAGCTCTTTCCCGCTATATATTCACTCTATCGCGAAGGAAAGCTGGCTGAGGACTTCGCCGTAATCGGCGTGGCGCGCCGTCCGCGTTCGCAGGAGGAATTCCGGGATGACGTTCATCGCTCTATTCAGGAATTTTGCCGTTATAAAGTGGAGGATGAATCGAAGTGGACGCAGTTTGCTGAGCATTTTTCCTACAAATCTCTGGACATCAACAACATTGACGGATATCACGAGCTTCGCGAACTGACCGAATCCGTGGAATCCCGTTTCAGCATTCCGGGTAACCGGCTGTTCTACCTGGCGCTTGCGCCGGAGCTGTTCGGTAGCGTATCCTTCAACCTGCAGAAGGGCGGCATGCTTAGCAGCGGCGGCTGGCACCGGCTGGTCATCGAGAAGCCGTTCGGCTACGATCTGCTCTCCGCACAGAAGCTGAACGAAGAACTGAATCAGGTATTCAAAGAAGAAGAAATTTACCGGATCGACCACTATCTCGGCAAAGAGATGGTTCAAAATATTGAAGTAATCCGTTTTGCCAATGCGTTCTTTGAGCCGCTTTGGAACAACAAGCATATCGCAAATATTCAAATCACGCTTAGCGAAACTGTGGGCGTAGAAGAACGCGGCGGATATTACGATCATTCGGGAGCTCTGCGCGACATGGGCCAGAACCATATGCTGCAGATGCTGACCATGATTGCGATGGAGCCGCCTAGCCGTTTGTACCCGGAAGATATCCGGGACGAGAAGGTGAAGGTTCTCCGTTCATTGCGTCCGTACGCTTCCCCTGTGGAAGTGAAAGAGAGCGTCATTCGCGGTCAATATACGGAAGGCGAAAGCAAAGGCAAGAAGCTTCCTGGATACCGCCAGGAGGATAAGGTGGACCCGAACTCCAACACGGAAACCTACTTTGCGGCGAAAGTATTCGTTGACAATTTCCGCTGGGCCGGCGTACCGTTCTATATCCGTACAGGCAAACGTCTTCCGGTTAAGACAACTGAAGTTGTCGTAGAGTTCAAGCAAATGCCGACGAACGTATATCTGGGTCAGAAGCATAACCTGGAGCCGAACCTGCTTGTTATTCGTGTAAACCCTATGGAAGGGATCTATATCAAGATCAACGCGAAGAAGCCAGGCTCCGATTCCAAGATCGAACCTTTGGCGATGGAATTCTGCCAAAGCTGCCAGGTCGGGATCAACTCGCCGGAAGCCTATGAGCGTCTGATCCTTGATGCGGCGCACGGGGATTCCACCTACTTTACCCGCTGGGACGAGGTGGCTACCGCTTGGGCGTTCATCGACCGGATCGCATCGGCATGGGCGCAAAATCCGGGAGATATCAGTTCTTATCCTGCCGGTTCCTGGGGTCCGCAAGAAGCCCATGAACTGCTCGCCAAGGATGGATTCCACTGGTGGCCGGTCAATGGCCAGGAAGAAGATAATGTCGTTTGGGTAACGCCGTAACCTGAACCAAATAAATTGATGTGAGACTACAAACCGCCTTCGGGAGAACCTGAGGGCGGTTTTTTTTGCGTTGTTTAACAATTTAAGTAGTTAGATTTTTTCCATATATTGTATTCCGAAATTTTCAAACGGATGGTAGGATATGGTATATAAAAAGCGAGGAGTGAAATTATGAAAAAAATTGGTGTAAGGGTCATAGCATTCTTTTTGAGCATAGCCATGTTATTCCCTGCGCTCGCTTCTGCAGGTACTTCAACACCGGGGTTGCCGCTACGGATCGAAATCAATGGGGAAAAGGTTACGGAGTTCTCAAAAGAGCCGTTTTTTGATGAAAATGATGTCGTTTTCGTCCCGTTATCTTTTTTATCGGATTCCTTACATATGAGAGTTGAACAGAGCGGAAATGAGATAATTATAATTTATGACAGAAAGAAGCTTGAGTTTAAATCGGGAGAGACATTGTATCGGGTAAACGGAAAAGCCGGCCAGTTCAAGACCGCTTCCGTCGTCAAAGAGGAGACGTTATTCATACCGCTGCAGGGGATCTGCGAGGCCTTTGGGATTACTTATAAATGGGACGGACTGGTCAATACCTCTTACCTTATATGGAATGGGGAACCGGATCCGGATGTTATACTCCCCATTCCAGCACCTGTATCCAGTGATGTGTCTCTACAGCAAGACCAGTTAAACGGGAATCTGGCTGATTTCGGACATGTTGCAAGTACGGACAAATATCATTTTTATGTCAAACAATCGATTAAGCAGGATGTGCTTTACAGATATGATCTAAAAACAAAGCAAACCAAACAGATTGCAAGTGGAGAAAGTATTTATAATCTGGTTCCATACGGGGAGTGGCTGTATTTCTTGGGAGATAATCCGGGTTCCGGCTCTCACGACGCATTTTCCCTTTACAAAATTAAAATGGACGGTACGAAGAAATCAATCGTTGGGAAGAAAAATGATTTGGCGCGTGTGTTTGTCATCGATAAGGGCTGGATTTATTTTGGAAACTGGCAGGATCAACAACGTTTGTACAAAATGAAGCTGGATGGTTCGGGATTGAAGAAGCTCGGTGATGTTGAGGTAGGCAGGCTTCAAATTCGAGGGGATTGGCTGATCGCAGCGGACTGGAATGATGTTTACATCTATACGACGGCCGGGCAAAAGATTGCCGAGTTTTACTTGAGAGGCAGAAATATGACCGTTATCGGAGATAACTTGAGGATGAGCGGTTTCTCAGGAGAGATTACGACCATTCCGTTAAAAGCCGGTTCGCTTCTACAGGATACCCTGAAGATAAAAAGCGCTGACGTCCTTACTCAGGTAAATGAGATTGACATAGAGGTTATCAATTACAAAAATAATATTGCTTATATGTATTTCAGAGGGACCAGTCATATTTACAAAATGGCCTTGGATGACGAACCTAAGCCAGTTCCTTTTGTGACTATTCCGAAAAGCGGTTCCGTTCAGGAGATTCAGATTGCAGGAAATTACATGTACTATACGGTTATTTATACGAAAGATGGCCATCGAATCATCAAGCGGGAGCTGTACCGTGTTTCGCTGGTCGGCCAAGTGAAGCCGGAGAAGCTATATACCGTAAATCAGTAAAAGCGCCTAAATAAGAATGATAGGTGATTGTTCAGCGTTCATTTCAAAATTAGGCTTATAGAATTCAATTTCCAGCTTCCGTATCTGCGTAAGTCAAGCCAAAATATGTTACAATAACAGGTATGACTTTGTAGAAGCGAGAGGAAAGTGAGAATGAGCAACGCATTGGGACAACTGCTGCAGCAGGAAGTGGATAAGCGGAGAACGTTTGCGATCATCTCCCACCCGGATGCAGGGAAAACGACATTAACAGAAAAGCTGCTTTTGTTCGGGGGCGCCATCCGTTTAGCGGGATCGGTTAAAGCCCGGAAAGCCAGCAAGCACGCAACAAGCGACTGGATGGAAATTGAGAAGCAGCGGGGAATCTCCGTGACATCTTCCGTCATGCAGTTTGACTATAACGGCCATCGTATCAATATTTTGGATACGCCGGGCCACCAGGATTTCAGTGAGGACACCTACCGGACTTTGACGGCTGCGGACAGCGCCGTGATGCTGATTGACGTCGCCAAAGGCGTCGAAGCGCAGACGATTAAGCTGTTTCAGGTATGCGCCAAGCGGGGAATTCCGATTTTTACGTTTATCAACAAATTGGACCGCGAAGGACGCAGCCCGTTCGAATTGATGGAGGAAATCGAGCAAGTGCTCGGTATCCGTTCCGTTCCGATGAACTGGCCGATCGGCATGGGCCGGGAATTGTGCGGCGTTTATGACCGGATGAAGAATCAGGTGGAACTGTTCCAGGGCGACGACCATTCGAACATTCAAGTGAAGAAAGTGGATGGTTACGAGGATCCGGTCATTCGCGAAATGGCGGGCGACTACCTGCACGACCAGTTGTGCCAGGACTTGGAGCTGCTGGATGTAGCGGGCGATCCGTTTGATCTTGAAAAAGTGAAACGCGGGGAATTGACGCCGGTTTTCTTCGGCAGTGCGGTGAACAATTTCGGCGTACAGACATTCCTCGAGAACTTCCTTCAACTGGCACCGAAACCGGAGCCGCGCCGGAGCACTACGGGGGTCGTTGAACCGACGAACGAGAAATTCTCCGGCTACGTGTTCAAGATCCAGGCCAATATGAACCCGGCGCACCGGGACCGGATCGCATTCCTTCGGATCGTGTCCGGCAAGTTTGAGCGCGGAATGTCAGTTAAGCATGTTCGGGTGGGCAAGGAAATCAAGCTGTCCCAGCCGCAGCAATTCTTGGCTCAGGACCGGGACATTGTTACCGAGGCTTATCCGGGCGATATTATCGGCTTGTTCGACCCGGGAATTTTCCGGATCGGAGATTCGCTTAGTCAAGGCGGGGAAGTTACCTTTGATGAACTGCCAACCTTTTCGCCGGAAATCTTCGCAAAGGTTACGGTCAAGAATGCCCTCAAGCATAAGCAGTATCAAAAAGGGATCGACCAGTTGACCGAGGAAGGGACGATTCAGGTCTTCACCACGGTAGGCTTTGAAGATACGCTGCTGGGCGTTGTCGGACAATTGCAGTTTGAAGTGTTCGAATACCGGATGAAGGGCGAATACGGAGTCGATGTGATGCTTCAGCGGATGCCGTTCCAATTTGCCCGCTGGATTGTCGCGGACAAAGTCGATCCTTCGAAGTTCCGCATTAATTCCACTTTGGTAAAAGATAAAAAAGGCAACTATGTCGCCTTGTTCGAAAATGAATATGCGATGCGTACGGCGATGGAGAAAAATCCGGACGCACAGTTTTTGGAGACGGCTCCATAAGCCATCCAGGAAACCAGAGATTTTGATCTCATGAAAACAAGCCTTTCAGCGGAATGCTGAAGGCTTGTTTTTTTCGGGCAGGGTCTTATTTCAACGGCTTAAGATTACTGTGTTCCAGCTGGTCTTGCAGCACGGAAACCAACTCATCCTGTTTGGTGTGATCAATGTTCTTCCAGATCACCTCAAACACTACACCGAGACCGGGCAAAGCGGCTTCCTGTGCATCGATTGAGCCTTCGATCATGTCGCGCATTCCGCTTTCGCTTTTGCCGTGGATTTTATGCAGGACGGCTTCACGCAAACTCATGGTGATTGGCATTGGTAACCCTCCTTGAAATAGTGATCGCCCAAAACTTAACGTTCCCGGTCAAGGGGCCAAAAATTCAAGTTTGCATGACATTGTGATATACTATATCAATCCATAAGTCTCTAGGATGGTGAAGAAATGGCTCATACGGAGAAAAAACAATTTGCCGTAATCGGCATGGGACGGTTCGGTTTAAGTGTAGCTAAAGCGCTCAGCGGAATGGGGTTTGACGTACTCGCGATCGATGCGGACGAACAGCATACCCAGGCGGTGTCGAATATAGTGACTCATGCGGTATCGGCGGATTCCACCGATGAAGAAGCGCTTCGGGCGCTCGGAATCCGCAACTTCGATGTCGTGGTCGTGGCGATCGGGGAAGATATCCAGGCGAGCATTCTCACGACGCTTATTTTGAAAGATATGGGCGGCCCGCTGATTGTAGTCAAGGCTCAGAATGAGCTGCACGGGAAAGTGCTGCAAAAGATCGGCGCGGATAAAGTGATTTATCCGGAGCGGGACATGGGGCTGCGCGTAGCGCATCATCTGACCTCTCCGAATATTCTGGATTACATCGAATTGTCGGATGAATACAGCATTGTCGAGCTGCGGGCCACCAAGGCCATGCTCGGCCAAAACCTGAAGGAACTGAACGTACGCGCCAAATTCGGCTGCAACGTGATGGCGATCAAACGCGGATCGAAGATGAATATTTCTCCATCCTCCAGCGACCGCCTCTCAGAAGGCGATATCCTCGTCATTGTCGGCGAGAAGAATGACCTGACCAAGATGGAGCTGGCCTATTCGGAGGCTTGATCGAGGAAATGATTTTGGCAAAGGAATGAACCGGACATGCAAATATTGTCTCCGCAAAATCCGCGGGTAAAAGAATGGGCGGGACTGCTTGAGAAGAAGCAGCGCGATAAGCAGGGCAAGTTCCTCATCGAAGGCATCCATCTCGTCCAGGAGGCGCTGGAGGCGCGAGCGGATATCGAATGCGTCTGCTACGAGGCGGAGGCGGGAATTCCCGGCGAGTTGGCCGAGGCTGCATCGGCAGGCCTGGACGTGGAGTGGATCGCGGTGTCTGAAGCCGTGATCGGGAAATGCAGCGATACGAAGACGCCGCAGCCGGTGTTCGCCGTCGTCCGCAAAGCCGGCGGGGCCTTGCAGCCGCTGCTGGATACGGCAGGCGGCCTGGTTGTGGTGCTCGACGGCGTGCAGGATCCCGGCAACGTCGGCACCATTATCCGCACCGCCGACGCGGTCGGTGCGGACGGGGTTATTGTCGGCGCCGGATGCGCCGACATCTACGGGCCCAAGGTGCTGCGCGCCACCATGGGCTCGCTCTTTCACTTGCCGGTGGTACACGGCAAGCTGGGCGAGCTGCTGCCGCAGGCCAAGGCTCGCGGCATCCGGCTGGCCGGCACCAGCCTGCAGGCAGCGGTGAACTGCTACGCGTACGATTTCACCGGGCCGGTATGGCTGATGTTCGGCAGCGAAGGAAGCGGCCTGAGTCCGGAAGTCCGCGACCTCATGGACGACGGCCTCATCATCCCGATGCGCGGCCGCGCCGAATCGCTGAACGTGGCGATGGCCGCCTCGGTGCTGCTGTACGAAGCGCTGCGGCAGCGGGAGTTCTCGACCGGCCGATAATGGCGGCCAACGATCCTAAACAATAATAAAGACTGGAGAGGTTCAGCAGCACTTTGCTGGAACCTTGCTCCAGTCTTTTTTTTAATGAGACTAATTTAATAGATTAATTGCGACTTTGCATGGCAAGCTAGCAAATGGGATTTCGGTTTACGAGCGTTTGTTGTCGGACTCGAAACAATAAGGCTTCAATGAAAAAGTAGTTTTTGTACAAAAAGAGTATGATTCCGCCATTTTCGTTTATTCTACTGAATCCTATACTGTATGTGTATTGGGAGTAAGATTTGTCAGATGGTTAATCGTGCAGAGCATGTTTAGGCACAATTAAGTAGAGAGAAGGAGATTGACAATGGATCATCGGATATACAATGTTGCTATTATCGGCTACGGGGGCATGGGCAGCTATCACGTCAAATTGATGGAATCCGAGCCGCAGGTTGCCGTTATCGGCGTATACGATATCGTGGAGTATCGGATGGACCTGGCCGAAGCCAGTGGCCATAAGACTTATCCAAGCCTGGAGGCCGTTCTGGCCGATGAGTCCGTGGATGTGGTTCTGATCGCCACGCCTAACGACGTTCATAAAGAGATTGCGATTAAAGCGCTGCAGGCTGGTAAACATGTCATTTGCGAAAAACCGGTTACGATAACCAGCTCCGATTTTATGGATATTGTCGAAGTAGCGAAACAGGAGAACCGCTTGTTTTCGGTGCATCAAAATCGCCGATGGGATGATGATTTTCGAATTGCCAAAGAGATCATCGACAAGAAGACCTTGGGAGAATTGTTCCATTTGGAATCCCGGGTTCAGGGAGCCAACGGCATTCCCGGGGACTGGCGCCAGCTAAAGGCTTACGGCGGAGGTATGCTGCTGGATTGGGGCGTACATTTACTGGACCAACTTCTTCTGATTACGGACAGCCAAATTGAAAGCGTAGCTGCTACGTTAAGTTATATTTTGGGTACCGAAGTAGATGACGGCTTTACCAGCTACATCACGTTCAAGGATGGCTTGACGGCACTCATTGAAGTGGGGACGACCAACTACGTGAAGCTGCCGCGCTGGTATATCAAAGGGACGGAAGGTACCGCAGTAATCAGAGATTGGGATTTGAGCGGGGAGATTATCACCCGGAATCCGGATGTTGCCCACGTTGAGCCGAAACCGATCCAAGCGGGTCAGGGGTTGACCAAGACGATGGCGCCGCCGTCCGAAGAGTCCACACTTACCCTCCCGATTGAGAAACCGGCCCCTGCAGCTCAAAGCTTCTATGCCAACTATATTTCCGCCATCGAAGGAACATCGGAACCAGTAGTAAAGAACGAGGAAGTACATCGTGTACTGGTGCTGATCGAGACGATTTTTGAGGCTGCCGCAACCAAAAGCGTGATTCATAGAAGCATCTAAAGTTCGTGATATATTGGAAAGTTGTAGCTGATGATGCAAGCCCCGGTTCAAGAGAACCGGGGCTTGTTGCTTCAATCAGGCTTAGAACGGACCTTTATGAGTCGGTCGGGACGATCGGATTGGCCTGAACAGAATTGAGCTGAATGGAGTTAAGTGAAGCCGAAAGCCGACTAATCGTCCGTCGAAGGCTGGTTGAGCCAAGGGGAACCCATACTTAACGGACACCGCAGACCTTATTGAGGCGAAAATCATCTATAAAAAAACCTAACGGACGCCACAGCCCTTAAAATGTCCAAAAAGCCTTGATGAAGGACAATTTACGGCGGTTAGCGTCTCCTGTGTCCGTTAGCTTCCCGGGATCCCCGATTCTGAGCAGATAAGGGCTTCTGTGTCCGTTAGAATTTGAATTTCCTCGCGTCATAAGAGAGGGAGCTCCCCTATCTAATTTTCATATACTCATAGCATTTCAGCAGGATTTATCGGGAGAGAGGGAGAATATAAACGAATATAAACCCTATAGAAGTACTCTATCGCGATCCTCTGGTACAAACAGAGGTTTTTCTTTACTATAACTTGTGATTTTATTCACAATACATCAACGGTCCTAAAGGAGCAGCAAACATGAAAATCGGTGAATTTGCCAAAAAAAACAATATTACGCAAGATACGATTCGCCATTATATCGATCTGGGGCTCCTTGTTGCGGAAAAGCAGGGCTCCCAGTATAGGTTTACGGAAGAGGATAGCGGAGATCTCGAAGAGATCGTGAAGCTGAAGCAGCTGGATTTTTCGCTGACAGAAATTCAGGAGATTCTGTGCTTTTACCGGCTCGAGGGAGAAAAGTCGAATGACTTTAGAAGTTTTTACTTATCCCTGTTGGAAAGAAAAAAGGAACAAGTCCGGCTCGAGCAATTAAAATTCCAAGAGATCGACGGACATTTAAAGAAACGGATCCACGAGCTGAAGATGGATAAAGCAAGCATACATAGAAAAATAGGATTTCCCATATCCTCTACACCGCTTTTGCAATGCCCTGAATGCAGATCAGCCTTGGACATTAACGGGGGCACGATTGAAAGAAACATGCTGATGGAAGCCGAATTTCAGTGTGAATGCGGATATATTTCATACATCGAGGATGGAATTTATGTAGATAAAGCGGCAGTCGGCAAAAAGAAGAAGATTCCGCCGAAACAAGATTTCCTGGAGGCTGCTTCACCCAAGTACATTAACTTTTTGTATAACGGAACGTCTACCTTAATCGATTACATTCAAAATCACGGAAGCCAATCTGGATATATTATGGAGCTGGACAATTGCGTCGGCCGGTTTTTAATGCAATACATTGAATTTTTGCCGAAAAGCTGTACTTACATTCTTATTTGTCATGACAAAGAGCGTATTAGTAATATGAAAAATAACATTGAGCTTCAGCAGGAGCATAGCAACATTATCTTCTTCTGCTGCGAGTTGGACCGATTGCCCTTTGCTCCTGCGTCGATCGATATCATCGTCGACCATTGGATGAGCAAAACCTATGCCAAAACCGCGGACAGGGATCTGATGGATATCGTCTCTCCGTTCCTGAAACAAGAGGGGCTGCTTGTGGGAGCCTATCCTCACTTGGGGCCGTATTGCAAGGATTATCTCCATGTTCCGCTTAAGCTCAGGGAGCTTTTCAATTGGGACAAAATGCTGTGTAAATTGCAACAATTGAATTTTACGGAGCTGGATGTCTCGGAGTTGGGTCCGATCACTGAAGACAATCCGTATATCGACATTCAAGGAAAAGAACAATATCTGACTTTGTACGTAGGCAAGAAAAAGGCCAATTTTGATGTGTTTTGTTCGGGTGTCCAACAGGGAGTCAAACTGAAGCATAATAGAATATCTTGAAATGTCGGGTTAACCCCAAATTTTCGATTTTTACGCGCTTATTCACGTGCATAATTTCACAAAGTCATATTGACGTCGTCATAACCCCAGCATATAGAATCATGATTATATTCATGAGTTTTATAAATCAAGGGGGAACAGGACATGAAAATGAATGCGAAAAAGGTAGGCTTATTGCTGCTGGGGCTTCTAATGGTACTGAGCGTATTCGGCTGCTCCAAATCCGAGACGGCCAAGAACTCGGGGGCGGAGGCGGCATCGGCTTCGGGCAAGTATAAACCGGGCACTTATACGGCAAAGGCTGCCGGTAACAATGGGGATGTTACGGTGGAGGTCGTGTTTGACGAGAACTCCATCATTTCCGTGACTGTGAAGGACAACAGCGAAACGGAAGGGCTTAGCGATAAAGCCCTGGAACGCATCCCGCAGCAGATTGTGGACGGGCAAACCTTGGCTGTGGACATGGTGTCCGGCGCATCCAATTCATCGAAGGCTATTTTGGCTGCGGTTGAAGACTGCGTCAAACAGGCCGGCGGAGATGTAGATACCCTTAAGGTTGCAGCCGTAACCGAGGATAAACCGCATCAGGAAAATGAGTTGACCACGGATGTTGTCGTCATCGGCGGTGGAGGGACAGGCTTGGCAGCCGCCGGGTCGGCTTTTGAGAACGGAGCGAAAGTCATCGTGCTCGAAAAAATGGGTACTTTGGGCGGATCTACGGCGTTATCCGGCGGAGCGATTGGGGCGACGGGCACGCGATTCCAGAAGGAGCAAGGCATTGAGGATTCGCCGGAATCATGGCTGAAGCTTTGGAAGGAACGCCAGAGTACAAGTAATCCGGACGGTAAATATCCGGATTACGACCGCGTGAGCAAATTTATGGACGATGCCGTGGATACGACCCATTGGCTGGTCGATTACATGAATCATAAGTACGTGAACGTGGCCGGCTTTGGCGTCGACCCTGTGGCTCGCCTGCATTTCCCTGAAAAGAGCGGTGCGACTATAATTGCGAATATGGAGAAAACGCTGAACGATAAAGGAATCGATATTTTAACAGAAACCAAGGCAACGGAATTATTGACCGATGACAAAGGCAATGTGGTAGGCGTCAAAGCTGAGAATGCCGAAGGAACGCTGACCGTTCATGCCAAGAAGGTCATCATCGCCACCGGCGGATTCGCCAGAAGCGAAGAGCTTATGAAGCGTTTCCTGCCGGAATTCGTGGAAGTGATGGACGTATCTGCGTCGGCGGCGGGCAGTACGGGCGACGGGATTGTGATGGCGGAAAAGTTAGGGGCAGCGCTCTATGAAGATCCGTGGATTATCGGCCTGGGCATAGCGGCTCGCGTTCCAGAATTGCGCGTCCTTGAATGGGATCCGACGAAGATGTATGTGAATGAACAAGGCGAGCGCTATATGAATGAAAACAGTCATTACGCCGTCGTGACGAACAAGGCTGCCGACAACGGGCAAGTTTGGGTGGTCATTGACTCAAGCGAAGCCAATGCTGATGTGATCAAATCGATTGAAGGACAGCTACCGAATGATGAAATCGCGGTCGGGAATACCGTTAAAGAACTGGCTGCCGCGATGCAAGTTCCGGAAGCGGCTCTTATAAAGACAATGGATACGTTCAATGAAGGCGTGGCTTCCGGCCAAGATTTATTCAAGAAAGACGCAAAAATGCTGGTATCCGTAAAAAAAGGGCCGTTTTACGCGTTCAAGTTCTATCCAAGAACCATGGGGACTTTCGGAGGCGTGAAGGTGGATGAGAATTATCGGGTTCTTAAAGAGGACGGCTCGGTGATCAATAATCTATACGCGGGCGGTGAAGCAGCGAACCGTTACCTGTATAACCAGGTTTATATGACCGGCAGCGCAGTTCAATATGCCTTAACTAGCGGTCGCCTAAGCGGAGAACATGCCGCTAAAGCAGCCATAGACGGGGAGTAACCCCCTGCAGGATCCCTCTAAAGCATGGAGCAAACGCTCCGTGCTTTTTTGAATTCCGAATAGTTTGATGGAAAAATAATCATACTTCAGATAATTAGTGTCGGCTGGAAAGGGGTTCCTGGGGATTGAACAGCAAGGCTCGCGAAGACGGTACTGGGCTTACCGGAAAACTGGAGGAAGATCTGGCCTTGTTCCAAGGGAAGATGGAACGGTGCTCGGATGTGGAATACCATAAATTTACGCTGCAGTCCGGTAAACAGGGCTATCTCATTTTTATTGCGGGCATGACGGATGATACGAGACTGCAGATGGAAGTTATTGATCCGTTAAGCCGGATGGAATCGGAGCAGGATTTATCGGGGACTCTGAAGACGGCCGGGAACGGGGGGAACGCCAAGGATTTGTCCGGAAGCTCGTCGGATGCCGGGCAGTTAAGGACAGAAATGGAATTGGAACAGGGACTTACCGGCTTATGCAAAGGGGATACGATAGCGATCCTGGACGGCTGCCGGAAGATCCTTCTCGTCAGCTTAAGCAAATGGGAGCAGCGATCTGTTGAGGAACCGGCTTCCGAACCGGTCATTCGCGGTGCACGGGACGGGTTTACGGAAAGTCTGCAAACGAATACGACTCTGATTCGCAGGCGGTTAGCTACCCCGGATCTAAAGGTGGAGTCAATTCAGGTAGGCACCTTGTCCAAAACGGATATGGAGCTGGTCTATCTGGATTCCGTAGTCATGCCGGGGTTAGTGGATGAAGTCAAACAACGGATTCAAAGAATTGTAATAGATACCGTATTGGAGAGCGGTTATATCGAAGAACTGATCTGCGACAACCCTTTCAGCGTGTTTCCGCAAGTCATCAATACGGAAAGGCCGGATCGTGCGGTCAGCGGCATCGTGGAAGGCAAAGTGGTCATCCTTGTAGATAATACTCCTTTTGTTTTGGTGGTACCTGGATTATTTGTTGAAACGCTGCAGGCTAGCGAAGATTATTATCAAAATTATATTTTTTCGACGATGACCCGTTTTCTGAGATTGGGCCTCGCGATCGGCGCGTTGGTGTTTCCATCCATTTACATTGCCTTAACGACCTTCCATCAGGAGATGATTCCGGCCAGCCTGTTGCTTAGCATCGCCGCCTCGCGGGAGGCGGTGCCTTTTCCGGCCCTTATCGAGGCGATATTGATGGAGGCCTCTTTCGAAGGATTACGGGAGGCCGGCATACGGCTGCCTCGGCCAGTGGGGCAAGCGGTGAGTATCGTAGGCGCCCTGGTGATCGGCCAGGCCGCCGTTCAGGCAGGCATTGTTTCGGCGACGCTGGTCATCGTCGTTTCATTTACCGGGATCGCCTCGTTTATTTTCCCTATCTACAGCCAGGGATTAGCTTTTCGCGTTATGCGTTTTCCTATGATGCTTCTGGCGGGATCGTTGGGCCTGTACGGCATATTCCTGGGCCTGCTCGTTCTCCTGATTCATCTGGTTAAGCTTCGTTCCTTCGGTGTCCCTTATTTGTCGCCCATCATTCCTCTGCAGGCCGCCGGATTAAAAGATGTATTCGTACGTTTTCCATGGTGGAGCATGAAGGAGCGCCCCTTGCAGACCGGAAAGGCAAACCTTCGGCGGATGAAGGGGAATATGAGACCACGGCCTCCCAAATCGTAAGAACTGCCGGTGCCCGAGATATTTTCTGAAAGGAACACATTATGCGAAAAGCGGCTATTCTTCTGTTGATAGCGACCATGTCGATGAGCTTGACGGCTTGCTGGAGTAATCGGGAAGTCAACGATATCGCTATCGTTTCGGCGATCGGGATAGATCAAGGAAATAACGGGAACATCAGGCTCTCCTTGCAGTTGGCAGTTCCTCTGCTGATAGGAACCGGTTCCTCGCAAGGGGGAGCGGGGACAACTAAGTTGGCCGATACCTCCGGCTGGGTCGTCTCCGAGGAGGGGGCTACCGTCATGGAGACGTACCGGAGCATCCAGCAAAAGCTTCCTCGTCAAATTTTTTTCTCCCACTCAAGAGTCATTATCGTTGGCCATAGTATGGCCGAGAGCGGAGTAAGCCAGGTTCTGGATTTCTTTGAACGTTACCGGGAATCGCAGATGAAGAGCTACTTTGCCGTTTCGGCCACAACGGCTTCCGATGTATTGAATTATCTGCCAAAATTCGAAAGGTTGTCTTCAGAGGTGATTTTTGAGGAACTCAAGCGGCGTGTACTCCCTACGGTCCGGCTGGTCGATTTCCTGAACGCCTTGCAATCCGAGGGGGTGGAGCCGTTTGCGCCGATTCTGGAAATTACCGCATCCGAAAACGGGGAAAGCCCATATAAAAATTTGGTCATATCGGGGAGCGCCGTCTTCAAAGAAGACAAAATGATTGGCAAGCTCGATGATAATGAGGCGCGGGGCTTGCACTGGGTTCTCGATACAGTTAAAGAGGGCGTAGTGACGATAGAAATTGAAGAGGGCAGGCGTAAAGGAAGAATCAGTGCGGAACTGGAGAAGGTGAATGTTTCCCGAAAAATGAAGATAGGGGAATCCGGGAAAATGGAGGTAAGGCTTCATGCCGATGTGAGTGCAAATATTTATGAAAATACTTCCGACATGGATCTGGAAATTTCCGAAAACACGAAATCTGTGATTGATTTATTTAAAAAACAAATTGAAAACAGAATCACAGGATCCATCCAAAAGGTGCAAAGGGAATTGCAAAGCGACATTTTTGGATTTGGGCAGTCCATTTACCGCAGATATCCCCTGACTTGGAAAAAGTCTTATCGGGAGCAATGGGACACCTTGTTTTCAGAGATGGAAACCAAGATCGATGTGGATGTCAGGGTATTGCGCAACGGTCTTACTAATAAAACAATAAAGATCAGCGACAGCGAGGTGGAGCAAAAATGACGCAGATTTCGAAATATGAGATGTTTGCGCTGTTGGCGTTGTTTCAATTGGGAACCACACTTATATTTGGCTTCTCTTCCGATGCGGGGCGGGATGCCTGGATAGCTTCGGGGATTTCCACATTATTCGGCGCAGGACTGGTGCTGATCTACCTGTTTATTTTCAAGGCGACCGGAGGTTTGACACTGGTGGAGTGGTTTCCCTGGATATTCGGAAAATGGTTGGGAACTCCGCTGGCCTGGCTCTTTCCGTTGCTGTTTATTTATAATGCAGCGCGCATTATTAGCGATGTCCGTTTTCTTTTCCCGGTGACCATCTTGAACCGCACCCCCGATTGGATTATCGGATTTACTTTCTTGGGCGTAGTTATTTATGCTTTGCTGGGCGGGATAGAAGTGATCGCTAGACTGGCCGGCTTTTTCCTCCCGCTGATCTATATATCGATAATGTTGGAAGTCACTTTGCTGGCCTCTTCAGGCACGTTTCACTTTGCCAATCTGCTTCCCGTGGTTGGAGAGGGGTGGGGACGAATTTGGAAAGCCGTTTGGCCGCTCGGCCTTATGCAAACGTTCGGGGAGAGTATCGAGTTTGCAATAATTTGGAGTTATGTAGGGCAAAAAAAAGGGTTGGCGCTTTGGACGGCGGGAGGAACCCTATTGGCCGGCTTCAGCATTGCGTTGATGGACCTGTTAGCCGTTTCGGGTTTGGGAGAGATGGCGTTTCAACAAATGATGTATCCGGCATTTGCTTTGCTCAAGCTGTCCAATATCAATTATTTCGATAACCTGGATGCGATCGGAATTATTTATTTAGTGGTGAACGCTTTTATTAAAATGTCGGTGCATCTTTTCTCGGCAGCCGTCTGTTTGCGTTACCTAATTGGGGGGAAGAGCGAGAAGCCCATGGTCGTGACTGCGTCCCTTATGGCCTTGTTCGTATCTATGACCATGGTGATCAGCTTTACGGAGCATTTGCAGGTGGCGAAGCAAATCATCCCCTACCACGTGTGGGTTCCTATGTTTCTTGTATTGCCGGGCATTGTGCTGCTCGCTTTACCGGTTAGAAAATGGATCGCGGGGCTCAAGACATGATCAGACACTTTTTTTCCTGGGAATCCCGCAATCTTCTTGCCGCGCCTTGGAAGTTTCAGCTTACGCTGCTGGTTGGAGCGCTGCTCGGCTCCGTGATTACCTGGATTCGATGGAAAAAGAAAAGCAAGAAACGGAATTAGGACGCGGCTGATGCGATAAGTATGACTCTATTTCGTCGATAAAGTTACGGCGGTATGTGTGAGAACGGGGTTGGGGACGATATAACCGGAATCGATTATTCACGAATATGCCGGTAAAAATATACGAGTTAATGCCATATGCCCGGGGTATGTCGAGTCCGGAATGGTTAATAGAGAAGCCCTTGGCGATTTTTACGATGGTCTTGTTGCAAGGCATCCTATAGGAAGACTCGGCCGGCCGGAAGAAATCGCGCATGCCATTGTTTTTTTATGTGAAAATGATTTTGTAACCGGCACTTCATTACTTGTCGATGGAGGCTATACGGCGCAATAGACTGCACGCTCCCAAATAACTCAAACCACAAAAGATTGCAGGGTCACCGGAGAGGCTCCGGTTTCTCTTCAGTCTTTTTTATTTATCGAAAAATTTTTAGCCAGGATTGACAAGATGGAAATAGCTGCATATAATACAATTAACAAAACGTTAAATGTTAAAAGTTAAAAATGGCAGAAAGGAATCTTTGCTAATGTCGAATGAGCAAGCAATGCAGCAATACGATGTGAAAAAGTATAGAACCCCGGACGGTTATACTTCGGATATCGCGGTATTCTCGATTTTGCCCGAGAAGCGGGAAATGTTTAAACCGCCTGTCATGGATCTCAAACTCATGCTAATCAAGCGGAGTATGACGAACAGCGAAGGCAAGCTGAATATTGAAGCGGGAAAATGGGCTCTGCCCGGCGGATTCGTCGACCCGGCCGAGACCGCTTTTCAATCGGCTCAACGGGAGTTAATGGAGGAGACGGGGGTAGAGAATATTCATCTTGAGCATTTCGGGGTATATGATGCCCCAGGACGTGACCCGCGCGGATGGATCATTTCAAATGCCCATTTTGCCATCGTACCTGAACATCAGCTTGCCAAGCGTCAGGCGAACGATGACGCAAGCGAGGTAGAGTTGTTTTCCGTAAAAGAGGTTCTGAAGCTTGATCTGGCCTTTGACCATGCGGAGATTATCCGGGATGCGATTTCAGTAATCCGGCATAAGCTGCTTGAAACGACAGCGGCGAAGGACTTCTTGCCGTCAGAGTTCACTTATTCCGAGCTTCAAGCCGTGCTTTTGACCGTGACGAACGATTCAGCCATCTCTCTCGATGCCGCTTTTGCCAGAAAAATAAAGTCGCTGCCCTTCATCCGGGAGATCACCGGGAAGAAGACGACGCGGACTTCCAAAAAGCCGACCCAGCTCTACCGTTTTATTGATGCTGATGTGAATACATCGCTTTACCATTCCAGAAAGTAAATTCTTGATAATCATTTAGGGGAGGAAACGAAAATGACGAAGGAAATGAATGTGATCCATCGGGCTTTGATTAATATCGACTATACGTATGATTTTGTCGCCGAGGACGGCGCATTGACCTGCGGGGCTCCCGGGCAAGCCATTGAAGGGCCGATCACGGATATTACCCGCGAGTTTATACAGAATAATGATTATGTAGTTTTCGCCATCGATCTTCATAAGCAGGGAGACACGCTGCATCCTGAAACCAGACTGTTTCCGCCCCATAATCTCGATGGAACGAAGGGCCGTACGCTTTACGGGGAACTTGATGCTTTGTATCAGGCTAACAAGACCGCAGCGAATGTCTATTGGATGGATAAAACAAGATACAGCGCGTTTGCGGGCACCGATCTGGAGCTCCAACTCCGCGCAAGGGGAATCACGGAGCTCCATCTGGTTGGAGTTTGCACCGACATCTGCGTGCTCCATACGGCGGTGGATGCGTACAATAGGGGCTTTGACCTGGTGATCCATGAAGCTGCGGTTGCAAGCTTTGATCAGGAAGGCCATGCCTGGGCCTTGCGCCATTTTAAAGGATCGCTGGGCGCGGATATCCGACCCCATCATCTGAAGGAGGAGTTATAAATGAGCTACGTTGACGACAGTCTCGCCCTGCATACGGATAAATATCAAATCAATATGGCACAGGCCTATTGGAAGGACAATATTCACCAGCGTAAAGCGGTATTTGAAGTTTATTTTCGTAAAATACCGTTCCAGAACGGTTATGCCGTCTTTGCCGGATTGGAGCGGGTGATCCGTTACCTCTCGGAATTCCGCTTCACGGAGAGCGATTTGGCTTATTTAAGAGAAGAGGGATACGGCGAGGACTACCTTGCTTATCTTGAAGGTATTAGTTTTACGGGAAACGTGTTGTCGATGCAAGAAGGGGAGCTCGTATTCGCCAATGAACCGATTATGCGGATTGAGGCTCCGTTGGCGGAGGCGCAATTGATCGAAACCGCACTGCTCAATATCGTCAACTTTCAGACGCTGATCGCAACGAAGGCTTCGCGGATCAAGCAAGTGATCGGAGACGAAATCAGCATGGAATTCGGAACCCGTCGGGCGCAAGAAATGGACGCCGCCATTTGGGGAGCGAGAGCCGCCTACCTTGCGGGATTTGAAGCTACCTCGAACGTAAGGGCCGGCAAGCTGTTCGGAATTCCTACCGTAGGAACGCATGCCCATGCGATGGTCCAGGCTTACCGTGACGAGTATACAGCTTTCCGCAAATATGCGGAGTGTCATAAAGATTGCGTATTTTTGGTCGATACGTACGATACGCTTAAATCGGGTGTGCCTACGGCGATCGAGGTGGCCAAGGAATTTGGGGATAAGATCAACTTCAAAGGCATTCGTCTGGATAGCGGCGATTTGGCATATCTGTCGAAGGAAGCGCGGAGAATGCTTGATGAAGCGGGCTTCCCCGAAACGAAAATTTACGCGACCAACGATCTCGACGAGCTCACGATTATGAACCTGAAAGCCCAAGGGGCGAGAATCGATGTGTGGGGCGTCGGCACCAAGCTGATCACGGCCTATGACCAGCCCGCTCTCGGAGCGGTCTACAAATTGATTTCCATCGAGGATGAGCATGGAGAGATGGTCGATACGATCAAAATCAGCTCGAATCCTGAAAAAATATCGACGCCTGGCCGGAAAAGAGTATTTCGCATCATCAACAAAGGCAATCGGAAGTCGGAGGGCGATTATATCGCTTTGGAGCATGAAGAACCACAGCAGGAGGAACGCCTCAAGATGTTCCATCCCGTTCACACGCATATCGCCAAATTCGTAACGAATTTCGAGGCGAGGGAGCTGCATCAGACCATTTTTGCGGATGGAAAGCTGGTTTATAAGCTCCCTTTGCTGCAGGAAATCAAGCAGTTTGCGGCAGAGAACCTGAACGTATTGTGGGACGAATACAAGCGGCTGTTGAATCCGGCCGAATATCCAGTCGACCTCAGCCAGGAATGCTGGGACAATAAAATGAAACGGATTGAAGAGATCCGCCAAAAAGTGAGCGAAAACATGCAAGCCTGAGAAGGGAGACCGGGCTATGGGGAAAATCGGAATCTACGGATCCTCCTTCGATCCGATTACGAATGTGCATCTTTGGACAGCCAGCACGGTTGCCCATCGCTGCAAACTGGATAAGGTCATTTTTCTGCCATGCTCCAATAAACGGCCGGACAAATCGATGAATGTCAGCGATGAGCACCGTTGGAATATGATTTTGCTGGCCATTGCAGGGAATGATAAATTTGTCCCGGACGATTATGAAATGAAGCAAGCAGGCTGGGAAATCGCCACCTATTTGACCTTGCAGCATTTCAAGAACAAGTTTCCGGACGACGAAATCTACTTTATTATGGGCGCGGACCTGCTGCTGGATATCGGAGCGGGCAGGTGGAAGAAGTCCGAAGAATTGATTCGCGAGAACAAGTTTATTGTCATGGCAAGAGACGGAATCAACATGCTGTCGGCGATCAGCAAATCGCCGATTCTCCGAAATGCCGATGACGGTCATACCTTTCATCTTATTGACAAAGGGTTAGCCATGGAAATTAGCTCTACCTATATCAGGGAAGAGTTTCGGCTTGGCGGGGAACCCCGGTATCTGGTGCCCGACAATTGCTATTCTTATATTAAGAATCATCAATTATATAAATAGAGAGGAGAAGGAACAAGATGAATACACAAGAACAAATTATCGGGGCGTTGCAGGTAAAACCGGTGATTGATGTCAAAGAGGAGATCCGCGAGCGTATCGATTTTCTGAAGGCATATTGCAAAAAAGCGGGAGCAAAAGGGTATGTGCTGGGAATCAGCGGAGGGCAGGATTCGACGCTGGCGGGGCGGCTAGCCCAGCTTGCGGTCGAAGAGCTGCGGGCAGAGGGGCTTGAGGCTACGTTCTACGCCGTCCGTCTCCCCTATGGGATCCAACGGGATGAAGTGGACGCTAAGGAAGCTTTGGAATTCATTCAGCCCGATGAATCGTTCGAGTTTAACATTCAGTCCTCGGTGGACGCCTTTGCCGAACAATTCGCGGACATGGCCGGCAGCGGGATGTCGGATTTTAACAAAGGAAACGTCAAAGCCCGGATGCGGATGATCGCTCAATATGCGGTCGCCGGAGAGAAGGGATGCCTGGTGATCGGTACGGATCATGCGGCGGAGGCCATCACCGGCTTCTTCACGAAATTCGGTGACGGCGGCGCCGACGTTATGCCGCTGGCGGGGCTGACCAAAGGACAAGGACGGGAGCTCCTGAAGGAGCTGAACGCCTCGGAACGCTTGTACTTAAAGACGCCGACAGCGGATTTGCTCGACAACAAACCGTTGCAAGCGGACGAAACGGAGCTCGGATTGTCGTATGAGGTGCTGGACCAGTACCTTACGGGCAAAGAGGTTGAACCGCAGGCGAAGGCCAATATCGAAAAGCGGTATGCGGTGACGATGCACAAACGGGAACTTCCGGCTACGCCTTTTGACGAATGGTGGAAATAAACAATTAACATATAAATGGTACTCCCGAAAAGGGGCCTTAACCCGGAAAGTATGCGGTACGATACTGCCTGGGGGAAAGGCCCTTTTCTTTTTTGAACATTTTGGAGAACAATAACGGGTCTTCGTAACCGACCGATCTGGCGATGTCGCCGATCGAAAGCAGGCTGTTGCCCATTAATCCGCAAGCCTTGTTCATCCGGAAAGCAATTAAATATTCCTGGATGCTGGAACCGGTCCGGGATTTGAAAACAGCGCACAAATAGCTTCGGTCCAGCCCGACAAAATTGGCAATTTGGGAAATACTGATTTTGTTTCCGTAATTGGTGCCGATGAAATCAACCACTTTATTAACATACTTGTCCTGACGATCGTCCTTCCTGGACTCCGGGGCATGGGGCGGATTGGTTTCGGCCATATGGGAGAACAGCGAGTACAGGAGCGAGGTCAGCTTCAAATCGCGTCCGCTCGGGAGGGCTCTGGAATCATGCATATGCCGGATACAACGCTCCACGGTATCGGGGTCGATACGATCCAGAATCGGAGATTCCATAGACAGTCCGGCCTGCCGCAAATAGCTTTCCGCCTGGATGCCTTGAAAGCCTGCCCAGGCATAGGTCCAAGGATCGGCGGCATCGGCCCGGTAATAAGTGACGGCTTCCGGAACAATGAGAAAGGCCTGGCCCTTTTTGAGGTGATAGGTACGGTTCCCCGTTTCGAAAATACCTTGGCCATCAAGTATGAAATGAATGAGGTAATGATCTCTTACGGCAGGCCCGTAATCATGCTGCGGCCAACACTGCTCTAATCCATATTGCGTAATATGCAGATCCAAAAATGAGGGGTTGCCTGCCAGGTATTCCATCATAATGATTCAGTCCTCTATATTCAATCAAGTACAATGACATATTTAACGTACAATATTATCGGAAAATGTACAATCATCTATCATTATGCCATATTTCCATAGTCATGTTCCATTTACTGCGGGGAAGGCCCGGCTTTAAGATGGAGAGAGCACATTTCCTCAAACTATTTTAAGGAAAAGGGGATCAACCTTATATGGCTATTCGTTACTATGAACAAGAAGGAATTTTTCATCTGCAATCGGAGCGGATGAGCTATATTCTACAAATCGTAAACGGCTATCCGGCACACGCTTATTGGGGCAAAAAGCTGCGTATGGAAGAGCATCCGCAAAGTCTGATCAATATGGATGGCCCGCTTCTTCTGGATCGTCTTCCGCAAGAGTATCCGCAATACGGTTCGGGCGATTTCCGCAATCCGGCCTATCAAGTACGGCTGGAAGACGGATCAAGAATTACGGAGCTAGTATATCAGGGATACCGTATTATTGCCGGTAAACCGCAACTGGAGGGCTTGCCGGGTCTCTATACCGAGAGTGATGACGAGGCCGAAACTCTAGAGCTGGAGTTGAAGGATGAGTACACCGGTCTTGCGGTGACGCTCAGTTACAGCGTGTTCCGGCATTCTGACGCGATCGCCAGATCGGTCCGATTTGAAAATAAAGGCGGGCAGAGTCTTCAGCTTCTGAAGGCGCTCAGCGCGAGCGTGGATTTGCCGCGCTCGGACTTGGACATGATTTACCTGGCCGGCTCCTGGTCCCGTGAAGCGCATATTCAGCGGCGACCGCTGGGTCCCGGCGGAACTGTCATCGAAGGCCGCAGAGGCGGGATGAGCGGGCACCAGTTGAATCCGTTTATTGCTCTGGCCGAGCCGGGAGCGGATGAGGATCATGGGGAGGTTTACAGCCTTAGCTTTGTATACAGCGGAAATTTCGCGGCAGTTGCAGAAGTGGATTCCTTCAAATCGACCCGGTTCTCCATCGGTCTTAATCCGTTCGATTTCACCTGGGTTCTTGCGCCGGGACAAACGTTTCAGACACCGGAAGCCGTTATGGTTTACTCGGCGGACGGCTTGGGAGAGATGTCGAGAATGTATCACCGCTTGTACCGTACGCGGCTGAGCCGCGGCGTACACCGGGATCGGGAGCGGCCGATTCTAGTGAACAATTGGGAAGGCACCTATTTCGATTTTAATACGGAAAAGCTGATAGACATAGCAAAAGCGGGCGCGGAAATGGGCATTGAGCTGTTTGTACTGGATGACGGCTGGTTCGGAAAACGGGACAACGACAGAACGTCTCTTGGAGATTGGACGCCGGATTTGAGAAAATTGCCGGGAGGACTGACGGAAGTCGCGGAAAAGATCAATGCATTGGGAATGAAGTTCGGTCTATGGTTCGAGCCGGAGATGATCTCCCCGGAAAGCGAGCTGTACCGCAAACATCCGGACTGGTGCCTGCATGTGGAAGGCAGACGCAGAACGGAAGCAAGATGGCAGCTGGTGCTGGACTACTCGAGGCCCGAAGTGCGCGAATATATTTATGAGACGCTGAGCGGCATCTTCAGCACGGTTCCGATTGCGTACATCAAATGGGATATGAACCGTAGTTTGACGGAGATCGGTTCGGCTGCGGCTGCACCGGAACACCAGTCGGAGATCGCTCATCGTCAAATCTTGGGTCTCTACGAGCTGTTGGAACGGCTGACCTCCCGCTTTCCTGATATTCTGTTCGAGAACTGCAGCAGCGGCGGCGGCCGATTCGATCCCGGCATGTTGTATTACATGCCGCAAACCTGGACCAGCGATGACACCGATGCGGTGGAGCGGCTGAAGATCCAGTACGGAACCAGCCTGGTCTATCCGGTCAGCTCGATCGGCGCCCATGTATCCGCAATACCGAACCACCAGGTGGATCGGATGACCCCGCTCAAAATGAGAGGCGACGTCGCGATGTCCGGGAATTTCGGCTACGAGCTGGATCTGACCAAGTTCACGGAAGAAGAAAAGGAGATCGTCAAGGAGCAGGTGAAGGAATATAAGGGGATTCGCTCGCTGGTACAGCAGGGCGACCTATACCGGCTGCTCAGTCCGTTCGAAAGCACGGAGTCGGCATGGATGTTCGTTTCGCCAGACCGGAAGGAAGCGATCGCTTTCTTTTTCAGAGTATTGGCCGAACCGCATCCGCCGGAGAAAAGATTACGCTTCAAAGGCTTGAATCCGGAGTTAGACTATTCCGTGGAGGGTCTGGACGGCGTATGGCCGGGTGACCGCTTGATGAACTTTGGGCTCGTGATCCCCGAGCTGAAGGGCGACTACGCCAGCACGAAATTCAAGTTGAAGGCGGTGGAGCGTTAGTTCGCTTCGCAATCAATTAATCAAAGTGAAAAGGATCAAGCGGAAGGGGAGCGATACCCCTTTGCTTGATCCTTTTTCTTTTAAGAATACTCGGGGAACTGAAGAGAGTCACATAAAATTGTCGTAATACCATACTCCGAAGAAGAACAAAATGCCAAAGACGCATAGGAGGGCAAATCCTCCTAAAATTAAGCTGATTACGGAAAGCCCGAATGCCTTTGCGGCTTTGCGCATTAATTGTTTCATTTGCTCTCCCCTCCTAATTGCATCATATATTATCGGTACTGAAGGATCAACGATCAATGGCAAGTGGCAGCCCGGCCTTCTTTTTTCACCCTGTCCAGCATAACCTGTATAGATGTTCCGCCGTGGACAAAGCAGGGGGGATGAAGGAATGCTGCGGTTTAGAAGGGGATTTCGCAGCCGGAGAAGAAGATGGCACAGAGGGCGGCGAAGGGGGCCGCTTAGCAGGCGAAAGATTTGGCTTGTCGTCCTGGCCATTACGTTTATTGCCATTTTTCAGTTTTTTCAATATGTCGAGCGCCATATGAAGGAGCCGATCATGCATCTGGCGAAAATCCGGGTGAAGCAAATCGCCACGGAATCGATTAATGAGGCGATCACCTCGCAGGTCGCGAACGAGCAAGAGGTGGGGAACTTGATCGATTGGAAGACCGATGATGCGGGGAAGGTTTCGGGCTTCATGCTGAACTATTCCGCTCACATGCGAATTACTTCCGATACGATTCAGACGGTCCGGACCACGCTCGACGAGGTTTCCCGGTTATCGGAGCACATCCCGCTTGGGCAGGCGCTCGGCAGTCCGATTCTTGCCTCCTTCGGACCCGGGATTCCAATCAAGATCGAGCCGAAAGGCGACGTTAAGGTCGATTTAAACACCCGGCGGCAGGATGCAGGCATCAACAATATTTTAGTTGAGGTTTATCTGCGCGTACGCACGGAACTTGCCGTCGTGGTGCCTTTTGATATGGAACCGCAGGCCGTGGAGACGGAGATTCCGGTATCTTATCTGCTCGTTGTCGGCGATGTCCCTATGTATTATTACGATGGCAAGGGGAATCCAGTGGGAGATCAGGCCGGTGCGCCGAATATCGCGCTGCCCGCAGTTCCGGAAGATTCGGGGACCAAGGTGCAATCCGATGAAGCGGAGAAGGACTCCTCCGGCACGGATGGAGAGGCAGGAAACACGGGTAGCGGGAGTAAAGGCGACGGAAATGCAGGGAGTGCCGAAAGCCCGGAACAGTCCGACAGTCATAAATAAAAAAGACGCCCACCAGGGCGTCTTTTTTATTGTAAAGGGCGGATCTATATGAAGAAGACAGGGCAGGGGTCACTTTTTTAGGCGGTCCGCTCTTTCCCACTGTCGTAGAAGCGGGTAGGGATTGAATGCCCATTCCGTCGTCCCGGTGTCCCGGTAAATTCCGTAATGAAGATGCGGCGCGAATCGTCCTTGGGTCCCGGGAGGCCCGTATCCGCTGCTGCCAACCCAGCCGATCGTTTGACCGGGTTCGACGATGTCGCCGACCTCGATCTTTTTCTCGTAGCCTTGCAAATGGGCGTAGTAATGATATCGGTTATTTAAATCCCGAATACCGATCCGCCAGCCGCCATAGGGGTTCCAGCCTTTCGTCTCGACGACTCCGTAACAGACGCTGCGGACAGGTACGCCATAGGAGGCGAATAAGTCGGTGCCTTCATGGGTTCGAAGGCCGCCCCAGCCCCGTCGATCGCCCCATGTGTCCCGGAAGGTGTACACACTTTTCACTGGAAGGGGGAATGCGCTGGCCAACAGATCAACCCGGCCGTAGGTTTTATAGATTTTTGCAAACTGGCGAATTCTCGTTACCGAGGAGTCATTCTGGTAATAACGCCATAACGCTATGCGAAAATCCTCGTCCTCATACCCGAAGCTGCTAAGATAGGTTGCTAGCGTGAACAACGCATCCCGGTCGTTACTGGGATCCGCCGCTCCGTCGGCGGTGGCGTCCTTACCGAGACCGCCGAATAATCCGATCGTCGCGGGAACCGTATCCTCGGGATTGGGGTTAAGCGGTCCGGCCCAGACAGCGCCTTTGAAATTAAGGTCCACAAGCCGTTTTTTTGTGGACTCCATCTTTTTTCGCGGGGTGATCGTGCGTTCATATTGATCTATCGCTGCAAGCCAGTACCAAGGAATCTGTGTCAGCATTCCGGTCTCTTGATACAGGGTCTGCCTTAGTTCGTGAATGCTCTTGCCGGCGGACGTTGCCGGTGTTCCGGGAGCCTTGGCGGCAGCCGCGCCAAAGCCGGGGACCGTCGACAGCGAGGTAAGCACCATAACGCAGATAAGGATGCGAATGATTTTACCGCCGGAAATAACAAAAGATCTCAAGGAAGATCTCCTCCTTTGGTTGGGTTGGCTGTCACTTAGGTTGATGCAAAGGTTGTGTTTTTATTCCAGTTTTAGTGCAGATTTCATAATTTTGAGGAGGCAGGGGAATTATGAAATTGGCGAAGCATCCAAAGATGACTTTTTGAACAACCTTTTAAAGTAGGTATTTCCAGTGAATTCATGATATAATAAATGGCGCTATAGCTTATTCCACAAGAAGGAAGGTCTCCAGATTTGCCAAAACCCGTGAGTGAACCTAAACCAGACTGGATTCGAATTAAGCTGACAACCGGAGATAATTATCAGGACATTAAAAATATGATGCGCTCCAAGACGCTGCATACCGTCTGTGAAGAAGCGCGGTGTCCCAATATATATGAATGCTGGGCTAACCGTACGGCCACTTTTATGATTCTGGGCGAAACCTGCACCCGTGCTTGCCGCTTCTGTGCGGTGAATACCGGAATGCCGACCGAGCTCGATCTGGAGGAGCCGAAGCGGGTAGCCGAGGCGGCTGAAAATATGAATTTGCAGCACTGCGTAGTGACAAGTGTCGCCAGGGACGATCTGAACGATGGAGGAGCCCGGATTTTTGCGGAAACGATTCATGCCATTAGAGGGCGTTTGCCTCTGTGCTCCGTGGAAGTGTTAATCCCTGATTTTCTCGGAAATGAAGAGTCGCTGCGAATCGTAATGGAAGCCAAACCCGATATTTTGAACCACAATATTGAAACGGTAGAGCGGATGTCGGACCGGGTCCGGGCCAAGGCGAAATACCGTCGGTCCCTCGAATTGCTGCAGCGCGCCAAGGCGATGAAGCCGTCCATTCCTACGAAATCGAGCATTATGCTTGGGGTAGGCGAAGAATGGGACGAAATTTTGCAAGCGATGGATGATCTGCGTGCTGTGGATTGCGATATTTTGACGATCGGCCAATACTTGCAGCCTTCCCCGCAGCATCTGCGGGTGGAGAAATACTATACTCCGGAGCAGTTTGCGGAGCTAAAACAAGAGGGCTTGAAGCGCGGCTTCAGCCACGTGGAGTCCGGACCGCTAGTCCGCAGCTCCTACCATGCCCATGAGCAGGTCAAATCGGCGAAGAGCCATAAAGAAGGTGCATCCGCTTCCGTTTAGCGGGTAAGGAGGTATGGCGATTGATTCAAATCGGCGGCAAAAACTATGAACTGATTCAGAATTACAAGGATGCCTGGGATCTGGAAGCATTTAAGCAAAGATACAGTGAGGTCCTGGATAGATACGATTATATTATCGGGGATTGGGGTTACGAAAAGCTGCGCTTAAAGGGCTTTTTACGCGATAATCACCCAAAAGCAAATCGCGACACGGCTTACTCGGGCATTACGGACTATATCAACGAATACTGCAATTTCGGATGCAAATATTTTGTGCTCCAGAAAGTCAAAGAAAATACCAAAGAAAACGTCCCGGCAGCAAAACAGCCGTCAGGCGAAGAAAAAACGGTTCCCGAATCTTGATCGGGGCCGTTTTTTTATTTCCAGCGGAGCAGAATAACTCTCTGGAGATTTAACGGCCATGGTGGCCGTTATTTGCGGTCAAACAGGCGGTTTGAAAATCTAACGGACACCAGGGGCGTTAAAGTGTAGAAAAAGTGACTTTTTGAATGAAACAGTGGCTAATAGCGTCTCTCATGTCCGTTAGCGTCTAGAAAAGTAAAATTTGGGGCAGTTAGCGGCCCTCATGTCCGTTAGCATGTTAGATTGTTAGATCACCGCAATGAATGAAGGTTTTGAAGGTTCTAAGTTAGAACAAAAGGAAATAAAAAGAACCCGAAGCCAAATGGCCCAGGTTCCAAGAATGATGCTTATAATTGCGATGACGATGTGAGATGGCGATACGATAAGCTTATTTGGATAAGTGAAGCGTGCCTTGTTTGAAGCTCCATTTGATGTCAGGGAACTTCTTCTGGAACTCATGAATTTCCACATAGGTTTCCCCATCGATCATTTTGGCGGTTTTCGCCGCGATCGTAAACCCGGCCTTGCTTCCGGCGGCATTCGTGACGGTCAGCTTCTGGGTGGAAGCACTCCACGCTACGTCGCCTTTGAGCAGCGCTGCAAGAATACGGGAAGGGACATAGAGTTTGTCGCCGCTTTGCAAGGTATCGACATAACCGCTAAAAGCCACGCCGTTAATAGTTAGTGAAGAAGCATTACCGCTTAGTTCAATGGTTCTTGCTCCCGCCTTGTTCAAGGCTGTGATCAACTGGGCTGTAGCGTTATTCATCACTTCGATGTCCGGCTTAAGGCCGACATGATTGAAGTCCTCCCGCTTCGGCGTAAAGTACCGCTGAACCGTAAGCTTCAGGGAGCTGCCGTTGGAGAGCGTAAAGACGTTTTGAATTCGTGCTTTTCCATAGGTTTGAGTCCCTACAACTGTTGCAATCCCATTATCATGCAGGGCACCTGTTAATATCTCGGAGGCGCTGGCGGTCAATTCGTTAGTTAAAATGACAACCGGCATTCCGATATCTTGTCCGCCGGAAATGGTCACCGCTTCGAGTTCACCGTTTTGTCCGGACGTGTACATTAATGTACCGCTCTTCATAAAATACTTGGCGATGTTGGCCGCCGAATCCACGTATCCGCCAAGATTGTCCCGGAGATCCAGCACCATCGATCTCATCCCCGCCTTGCGGAGCTTGTCCAGCTCGGCTGCAAATTCCTTGTCCGCATTCTCGGAGAAGGAGGATAAGGTGATATAGCCGATTCTGCCCGACGGAATGTAGCTTCCCGTAACGGAAGGAAGGGAGAAATGAGACCGCTTGACGGAGAGCGAGAGGTTCTGGTTGCCGCGGGTTATTCCCAAAAGCACTTTCGTATTCTCTTCACCCTGTATCCGAAGAATATCCTCGCCGGTTTTGACCGGTTCCCCGTCAACCTTGGCAATGATATCTCCCTTCTTCAGCCCCGCGGAACCGGCTGGGGAACCGGGCAGCACATCGGTTATATACAGCTTGTTCCCGGTAAACCGGAGTGTTACTCCAATGCCGACGAATTCCTGATTCACGCTGTCTTCGAATTCCGCCAATTCTTCAGCGGTGTAATAATCGCTGTAAGGATCATCCAAGGTGTAAACCATTCCCCGGATCGCGTTCTCGAGAAATAACTCCCTGTCTGCTCCCTCGATATTATAAGCGTCCAAATAATTAAGCACTTCTTGAATAATCTCCATCTCGGAGGTTTGCCCCGCCTCTTCGGCGGCTTTTGCACTGTCCGCCGCTGCGCCCGCCGCTTGGGGAAGGCCCAGCAACGGAATCGCCAGCAGCGGAATGAGGGCTTTGCGGTAAAACTTGTTCAATTTCATAAATGATTATCCTTTGCTAAAAAAGTGTTAGCCCAGGAAAGCGTTCCGGACCCGGTTCCAGAAAGGGAAAGGCCGATAACGCACGAAGCTGATTTTTTGTGCGGCCACCTGGCAGCGGACGGAAATCAGATCATCCATAGGCAAATTAATGTGGTCTACAGTAAGCAGCAGGTTCTGCTCTTTTCTGGAATAAATATCGCAATGATGATGCTTCGGCAGCACCAGAGCGGATCCCATGGTCCGGAAAACCCGGTTATTGATCGAAGCGATTTCCGAGATTTGCAAAGCCTCGATGGAAGGGTGGATCATGGCTCCCCCCAGACTTTTGTTATAGGCCGTACTGCCGGATGGGGTGGAAACGCAAATGCCGTCACCGCGGAACATCTCGAACAAATGATCGTTAATATCCACCTGGGCTACGACGGTCCCGTCAACGCTTTTGAGAGTAAACTCATTTAAGCATATATAAGATGAAGTTCCCGATTTTTTGCGAATTTCCAAATCTACGAGCGGATAACGGACAATCCGGGGCTTTAGCATCCCTTCATCTTTATGGCTGCTCATCATCCGGATCAATTCGGGAATTTCATCCGCTTTCCAGTCGGCATAGAAGCCGAGATGTCCGGTATGAACGCCTACAAAGGCGATTGAAGGAATCCGGTCGATGAAAGTATGAAAGGCATGAAGCATCGTGCCATCACCGCCGATCGATACGACGATATCCGGAGATTCGGCATCCAGTTGCAGTCCTTGCTCGGACGCCATTTTATGGAAGGATTCGCTTAAGTCAACGGACAACTGATCTCCGCGGTCCAGAACGTAATATCTCAAGATGACAGGCTCCTTTATTTTTCCTTTTGTAACGATCATAATCAATTCCGAAACAGAACACAACGTTTCATTTTCCTGCCCGCTTCCCTATTCCCGGCACGATCCGGTGAATGATTCCGGCAAGCAGCGAGACAATAACGAGTGAGGCGATGAGGACCACCATCAGTGAAATCATTTTCGGAACGCCTCCCCATCCGAAGAATATCGTCCCTGTTTCTGAAGTTAGCGGGAAAAAGGCGGGGAGATGGCCCATCAGGGGGTTCCATATCAGAAGCAGAAGAACTGCGGACAAAACGGCATGAATCAGGCGGGCGATTAGGAATGGCAAATAGCGAAGATCCGCTCCGTTCAAGATGCTGGCCACCTGGGCATGGACCGACAGTCCGCCCCAGGACAGAATAAAGGCGGCGGCCGCGGCCTTGAACATAAGCGGAACTCCCGCAGGAGCCGCCGCTGCCTTGGCGCCAAGCGTTACTTCAAACAGCCCGCCGACCAGCGGCTCTGCGAGATCGGAGGGCAGGGCGACAGCCGGGAGCAGCAGCCGGACGCCGGAATACAATACGTTCATGACATGGGAGGCCGTTAATACCTCCAGGACGACGGAGAAAAATACGACCAATCCGCCGACAACGGTCATGAGCTGCAGGGAAGAACCGACGGCTTGTCTGAGCAATTCGCCAAGACTGCGCCCGTCCTGCAGCCTTGCTTCATGCATCGCCTTCAGCGCGGTCCGGAGACTGAATGAGGGGCGGGGGGTCTTTGAAGAGGGCTGCTCTTGGTTGCCAGCTCCGCCCTGGGTCCCGTAAAAGCGCATCAGCACCCCTAGCAGCAACGCGCTACCATAATGGGAAATGGCTAGGATGCCAGCCAGTTTAGGATTACCAAAAAAGCCGACCGACACGGCGCCGATCAGAAAAATAGGGTCCGAAGATGTTGTGAAAGCGACGAGGCGCTCTCCCTCTTCACGGCTAACGAGCCGCTGTTCTCTTAGCTTGGTAGCCAACTTGGCACTGACGGGATAGCCGGAGGCAAAACCCATGGCGGCCACAAATCCGCCGCTTCCAGGAATACGGAACAGCGGCTTCATCAGCGGATCCAGCAGCTTGCCGAGAAAATGCACGATTCCGAAGCCAAGCATGACCTCGGAAATGACGAAGAATGGAAAAAGGGACGGAAACAGCACGTCCCACCAAATGGCGAGCCCTCTTATTCCGGCTTCCCACGAAGCGCGAGGGAACGCTAGCATAAGCACCGCCATAAACAGCGTTGCGGCGATCAAGGATAGAGTGCTCCATCGCTTTAAATTCATTAGTAACGCCTCCACTAGGATCTTAGTGAAGTGTATGTATTCGAAGGGACAAACAGCACCAAAAAACAAAGAAAGCGATTACAAAAAGAGGCTGTATTTTTCGTTTCTTTATGTTAAAATGTGCCTATAAAGTCGAACATGGATGGAGTGTTGAAGATGAGCTTTGTCGCCGGTGTTCTCGTTTGCGCCTTTGTATACGTCATTCGCGCCTCTCTAGTCCGTTCCGGTGAAGAGGATTGGCGCAGTTACTAGACATTCCTCTGCTCAAGAGGTCACTTATACGTAGAAGCTCCGTTTCGGAGCTTTTATTTTTTTTTGCCATAAGTTTGGTATAATAAGGACAGTATAAACTTTTTTTAATAATTCGTATGAAAGATGGAGATATATTGAATCCAAGTTTAAGCATTTACGATAATTTGGGCGGAGCTGATACCATCCGGCGGCTGGTGGAGGCGTTCTATCCGAAAGTGCAGGAGAATCCTCTGCTCGGTCCGCTTTTTCCCGATGATATTTATCCGGTGATGGAGAAGCAGTATATGTTTCTCTCGCAATTTTTTGGGGGGCCGTCCCTATACTCCGATGCATACGGTCATCCGATGATGCGGGCTCGTCATCTCCCTTTCCCGGTCACGCCGGAACGGGCGGAAGCCTGGCTTGGATGCATGCGCAATGCTCTGGAGGAGATAGGGGTCGAGGAACCGCTGCGGGAATTCGTACTTAAACGTTTGTCGGGCCCAGCTTTTCATTTCGTCAATACAACAGAGGAATAACGCGCACTTATTTTAGACGGATACGAAAGGAAGTTAATCCTGTGGAATTAGAACCTCTTTACCAGATCAAGGTGACATGCAGCCATTGCGAAGCCGTTTTCTCAACCTCACGTGTGCGTCAGAGCTTTAAACGGGCTATACGGACGGATACGGATTTTTGCGGATATTACCGGGCGGAGAATCCGGATTATTATGTAGTGCGGATTTGTCCTTCCTGCGGATTCGCGTCGACGGAAAATTTCAATCCAAAAATTAACGATATGCAGCGGAGCCGGTTCCAGGAAGTCATCGGAAAACGGTTCGTACAACGTGATTTCGGCGGATATCGCGATTGGAATACGGCCCTCGAAACGTACAAATTGGGATTGTTATGTGCTCAAACGATCGGGGAAAAGGATCGGATCGTCGCGAGCCTGCTGCATCATATTGCCTGGCTTTACAGGTATCAGGACAACAAGGAGCAGGAGCAGCGGTTTCTGAAATATTCCCTGGACTCCTATATCCGGGTTTATGAAAATGAGGATATGCAAGGCAGCGATGCCCGACTGATGTACCTGATCGGTGAGCTTCATCGCCGGACGGGGAATAACAACGATGCGGTGAAATGGTTCTCCCGCGTCATCAATGACAAGCGGATTATGGACGCGGCCATGATTCGGGCCTGCCGGGAACAGTGGGCTTTGCTTCGCGAGGAAATGCTGAACGGTGGGCAGGAATTGCCGGAGGAAATGCGGGGTTAATGTAACCCCGCTGTTTTACATTTCTTAACGTAGAACGGTGTCTGTCAGCAAATAATCATTATCGCTGTCCAAGAGCATGACTTTGTTTCCGCAGCATGGGAAGACAAGCAGCTTCTTTTTTCCCTCATGGACCTGAATAATATCGCGCGGCTTAAGGGGAAGCAGGACATTGTTTGTTCCGCAGAACGGGCATTCGAGTACATAGACATCTTTCATGATGATGTCGTAGGGCAGCGTCTTCTCAAAAGGAATCATGATGACTGATCCGGTTTGTCGGCCTGCTGGCCAGCGGCTTCCTTCGTGGCTAGCTCCGCGATTTTTTGCAGTAATATATGTTGCGGCATATGCATAAGATGCTCGATTGGCACCTTCAGTTCGGCAGCCAGCTTGATTGCGGTTTCCGGCGAGATTTGCAATGGCTTCATAATAAAATTACCTCCTAAATGTGTTACTTAGTATACGCCCCGTTGTCGAACAGCTCAAATGGGCAAATATGTACTTATAGTTATACACTTTTATTCCGCCCGGGATCAATACGGGGGACAAGAAAGGATGAATATAGCGATGGAACAATTAAGTAATCCGGTTACGCCGACATGGGATCTTGAAAAGATTTTTACGGGAGGTTCTTCCTCAGAGGCTTTCCGGTCCTTCCTTGACCAGTTGGAGGAAGATCTTTCCTCGTTGAATGAAGGTCTGAAAGGGGCCGAGGCTCCTAAACATGCGGAGGATACCGGCCGCTTCGATGACATGATCGAAGGCATGCAGAGCGCTTCCCGTCGCATTTTGGAAGCTTCGGGTTTTGTGGAGTGTTTGACGGCACAGGACCAGCACGACAAAAAAGCAGTGCAGCTTGAATCCAAAGTGACCGCGCTTCGAGCGAAGTACGAAACTGTGATGACGCTGTTTCAAAATATACTTCAGATGACGGAAGATTCCGTGTGGGAAGCATGGATGGCACGTCCCGAAATTTCGCCGATCTCGTTTGTGTTAAGTGAAAAGCGGCATGCGGCAAAAGAAAAGTTATCGCCTGATCTGGAGAGCTTGGTCTCGGACCTTGCCGTGGATGGCTATCATGGCTGGGGTCAGCATTACGATACGATCGTCGCCAAGGTAGGCGTTCCCTATACCGATGACAATGGAGAAACCGTGACTCTTTCTGTTGGCCAAGCGGCGAACAAGCTTGACGATCCTGACCGGAGCGTCCGGGATACGACATTCCGCAAATGGGAAGAGGCTTGGGGCGGGGTTGCCGATTATGCTGCGGACACCTTGAACCGGTTAGCCGGGTTCCGGTTGAAAGTATACGATAAGCGCGGTTGGGAAGATGTCTTGAAGGAGCCGCTTGATATTAACCGGATGTCCCGTGAAACGCTGGATACGATGTGGCAGGTGATTGAGGAAAGCAAACCGATCTTCGTCTCTTATTTGGAACGGAAGGCAAAGCTGTTAGGCCTGGAAAAGCTGAATTGGAGCGATGTGGATGCCCCGCTGGGCGAGGTTACGGGGAAAATCACCTATGACGAGGCCGCAGCCGAAATCGTCAAGCAATTCCGGAACTTCAGTCCGAAGCTGGCGGATTTTGCGGTGCAGGCCTTTAACGAAGGCTGGATCGAAGCGGAGGATCGTCCCGGTAAACGTCCGGGCGGGTTCTGTACTTCTCTGCCGGTGAGCAAGGAAACCCGGATATTCATGACCTTCGGGGGCACGGTTTCGAACATGGCGACGCTGGCGCACGAGCTTGGTCACGCTTATCATCAATATTTGATGGATGAGCTTCCGCAATTCAATCAGGACTATGCCATGAATGTAGCCGAAACGGCTTCCACCTTTGCGGAAATGATCGTGGCGGACGCCCTGGTCCGGAATGCGGCCAGTGAAAAGGAAAAAATCAGCCTTTTGGCGGACAAAATTCAAAGCGGCATCGCCTTCTTCATGAATATCCATGCCCGCTTCCTGTTTGAAACGCGGTTCTATGAGAAGCGCAAGCAGGGATTGCTGGAAGCGTCGGAATTGTGCACATTAATGGAAGAAGCGCAGCGGGAAGCGTTCCGCGGAGCATTAGGGGAATATCACCCGCATTTCTGGGCTTCCAAGCTGCATTTCTATATTACGGGTGTTCCGTTCTACAACTTCCCGTATACATTCGGATACCTGTTCAGTACCGGAATCTATGCGCTTGCCGCTCGCGAAGGAGCCGGTTTTGCCGACAAATATGACGCGCTGTTGATGGATACCGGCCGGATGACCGTTGAAGAATTGGCGGCTAAACATCTGAATGTAGACCTGAAAAAGCCTGATTTTTGGCGTGAAGCCGTGTCTGTAGTCGTGGAAGATGTGAAGCTGTTCCTGGAACTGACAAAGTAAAATCAATTGAGCGCAGCCCCGCTGTCAGGGATTATCCTGATGGCGGGGCTTTTTGCACCGATACCATATTTTTCAACTAAACATAATAAACGTGATGCCGATATTGAATTTAAGACAGATTAAGGAGGCGGATTAATGAAAAAGAAAACGTGGGTCATCGCTCTGACTTGCATCCTGGCTATAAGTTTGGTCGGCAGTCCGGTCTTTGCCAAAAACGACAACAAGGGAGCCAAACCGGACAAAAAAGAGGAAGTTTCGAAGCAAAACAAACCTAGCGGTAAACCGGTAAATGACAAAACGGAAAAAATCAATAATTCCGAAAATCAAAAGCAGCAGAAAGCGAAAGAAAAAGAAAAAGTTACCGTTACCGATGCGACATATACAGATAACAAGCGGGGGCCTCAAGGATATAAGGGGTTATTGCACACGATTGAAAATGTTAAGGATAAGCCTGCCGGCGCGGTGGTTGCCGAGATTTTGCTGAGTAAATACGACGCGCATTTGACCGATGAAATGAGAACCGAGCTGGAGGCGATCATCGAGGCCGAAGCTGCATTATCCGAAGCCGCAGATCTGTTGGACAAGCAAGGAAGCGTAACGGATGCGGTCTACGTCCAGAAGGAAGCCATCAAAGCGAATGTGAAAAACCTCGATGGATACAAGCAGCTTGGCAAGTATTATAAAAAGCTCGGCAAACATGGCGTGAAGCTGTTTGTAAACGGAGAAGAGTCGGCCTTGGCGGTGCCTCCGGTAGTGCAAGACGGGAATACGCTGGTGCCGTTCAGAACCATTGCAGAAGCGCTCCAGGCGGAAGTAAACTGGAACGAGAAAACGAAAACAATCACGATTACAAAGGAAGACATCACCATTAAGTTGATACTCGGCAGCAAAACGGCGCTTGTCAACGGGGAGAATAAGCAACTGGGAGTTCCCTCAACGACCGTAAAGGGCACCACGTTGGTCCCGGCCCGTTTCGTAAGTGAAGCTCTGGGGGCAGAGGTGAAATGGGAAGCGGAATCCGGTTCCGTAGTAGTTTACGAAGAAGAACAATCAAAATAATATGACAGAAGGCCGGCAGGGATACACCTTGCCGGCTTTTATGTCATGGGAAGCTATTTAATTTCTCATACCCGCTACGAAAGATGCTGCACCGACGACCCCGGCATGCTCACCTAACACGGCGGCATGAAGGAGAATTCCGTCGCCCCAGTAGACGGGCATGACGATACGGCGCACATGCTCGCCGATTCTGTCCAACAGGAAGTCTCCCTGAGCGGTAATGGCTCCAGCGAGGAGAAAGCGGCGGCAATTAAGAATGTGCGCCAGATTGGCGAGACCGATTGCGATAACTTCCGAATACTGGCCGACAAGATCCAGTGACCGCGCATCCCCGCCGCGGGCTACCGCGAACAGCTCCCTCGGATCCTGAACCCAGGAATCCGGGGCTTCATGTTCGCGCATCAGATTCTTAAGCCCGGTCACGGAAGCGTAGTTCTCCCAACAGCCACGATTGCCGCAAGTGCATGGAAGGCCGCCCATGGCGACGATATGGTGACCGAAGGCGCCGGCATAACCGTCGTCTCCGCCTTCGATCGTGCCGCCCTTGACGATGCATCCTCCAATTCCCGTACCTATAGCAACGCATGCAAAATCGGGAATGGCCTGAGCCGCTCCTTTCCATTGTTCACCCAACGCGATGGCATGGACATCGTTCATTACGGTGACCTGGAGCCCGGACTCCTGCTCCAGCAGTTGCCTTAGTGGGGTTCCTGTCCAGCCGGGTAAATGCTCCGTCGCATAGGAAACCGTGCCGGAGCGGTCGACCGAACCGGCGGTTCCTATGCCTATGCCGAGCAGTTGCATTCCTTCCTGTTCAGCGGTCCGCCGGTGCTCCTCGATAATGTCGTACAGTTTGGCAAGGAGGGCATCTCGGCCCCGCGAGGCCTCAGTCGGCGTAGTGCGGAAGTGTCTGACGCTGCCGTCCGCGCCGACTAGCGCCGATTTGATGCCGGTGCCTCCGAGATCGATGCCGATGGCGCCTCTTATCCGGTTCATCGGGCATTACCGGCTGACTCGGCCCCCCTGATGGTACGGACGAATTGTTCCGTCACCGAATGTGGACGGGTAATCACCGTTCCGACGACGACAGCGAAGGCACCCGCCTGCAGCGCTTCGGCGGCCTGTTCCGGATTCTGAATCCGCCCCTCGGCGATGACCGGTACCTGCACGGCGGCAGCCAGATCCTTCAACAGCTGGAAGTCAGGGGCTTCGCTCTGCGGGCTGTAAGGGGTATAGCCGGACAAGGTCGTGGAGATCAAATCAAATCCCAGCGCGGCGGCGGCGATTCCTTCCTCCAAGGTCGAAACATCGGCCATCAGTAATCGGCCGGGCTGCTTCCGGACGCCGGACACCAACGTTTCCAGTGTCTCTCCATTAGGCCGCACCCGCTCTGTAGCATCCACGGCGACGATATCGGCGCCCGCAGCAAACAGCAACTCCGCATCGGACAGGCACGGAGTAATGTAAACGTCCGAGCCGGGATAGTCCCGTTTCCAGATGCCGATGACCGGCAATCCGCAGCCTTCTTTAATAGCAGCCACATCCTGCGGCGAATTGGCCCGGATGGCCGCAGCTCCTCCGTTCTTGGCGGCATTCGCCATGGCTGTCATGATATGGCTTCCGTACAGCGCTTCTCCCGGATAAGCTTGACAGGATACGATCAGTTGTCCTTTCAACTGTTCCAGTATTTTCTCCATATTCTTTTTGACTCCTTTAATAAATATAGTCTTTAAAAATATATAAAGCGCATACAACTAGATATTTCAAAGTATAAAATCATTAAACAAACATGTAAAGAAAATAATTTTCTAATTTAACGGATATTTAGAAAAAAATAAACATAATCATTTACAAGCTGGAATTATTCTGCTACTTTAGAACTCAAGAAACAGCAAACCACATACTGAGGAGGAATTGCCAAGATGGAGTCGTTTGACGTCATAGTAATGGGCGGCGGCATTTCCGGTACGATGGCCGCAGTGGCGGCCGCCAAGTCGGGCGCAAAGACGCTGATCGTGGAGCAGCAGGGCTATCTGGGCGGTACTTTGACCGCCAATGGAGTCGGCCCGATGATGACTTTTCATGCCGGGGAGAAGCAGGCTATTCAGGGATTTACGGATGAATTGATCGAAAGGCTGAAAGGGATCGGCAAATCGCCGGGGCATATTTTTGATACGGTCGGGTTCACGTACTCGGTGACTCCGTTCGATGCCGAGGCTATGAAGGTAGAACTGGAATCCATGATCCTGGAGAATGGGGGACAGATTCTGTACCACACGATGCTGGCTGAGGTGCATACGGAGGACCAGCGGATTACCGAAATTACGGTTTGCAACAAGTCCGGGTTGAGCAAGCTGTCCGCCAAAGTCTTCATCGACGGTACGGGGGACGGCGACCTGTCCGTTCGTGCGGGGGCTCCTTTCACGAAAGGACGCGAAAGCGATGGAGCGACCCAGCCGATGACCTTGAAGATGAAGATGATTAACGTCGATATTCCTAAAGTGAAGGCTTATATCCATGCCCATCCGGAGGATTTTCCGCTTTACAATGGCGACACCTCGATCATTGAGAAAGCTCCGCGGCTGTCGACCGCCGGCTTTGTCAGTCTGTTCAAGAAAGCGAAGGAGAACGGCGAGATTTCCATTCCGCGGGAGGATATTCTCTTCTTCGAAACGAATACACCGGGCGAGGTGATCATGAACACGACGCGGATTCTCGGGCATGACGGTACGGATGCATGGAGCCTAAGCCGGGCCGAGACGGAAGGTCGCAAGCAATGCAGGGAATTGGAGCGTTTTATGAAAAAATACGTTCCCGGTTTTGAAAACGCTGTCGTGGAATCTACCGGCCCAGCGATCGGCGTGCGCGGATCACGACAAATCATCGGCCTCTATACGTTGACGGCGCAAGATATTCTGTCGCAGACGAAGTTTGAGGATACGATTGCCCATTCCGGCTATCCGATCGATATCCACAGTCCCGACGGTGAAGGAACGAAGCATGAAAAGCTGGAATGGGGCGGCATGTACAGCATTCCTTACCGTTGCCTGATTACGCCGACTATCAAAAATGTTATCGTTATCGGCCGTTGCCTGTCCGCCACTTTCGAAGCCCAGGCCGCCGTCAGAACAACGCCAACGACCGGCGCCATCGGGCATGCCGGAGGGGTTGCCGCAGCGCAGGCAGCGTTGCATAACCTGGATGTCCAGCAGGTTGACGTAACCCGGGTACAAAGCGAACTGAAAAAGCAAGGCGCGTACCTGGAGCTTTAATTTGGACAAGAGAACTAACGATAGAAACCGGTTGTTTCTTAATTTGAATGATAAAGGGGATTGAACCATGAGTTCAATGATGTGGGTACAGGCAATTGGCATTTTAGTCGTATTTCTTGTCTTTTCGGCGCTGATGATGACCCGGAAGCTGCCGACGATTCTGGCGCTGCCATGTATGGCGATTCTGTTTGCATTGATCGCGGGCGTGCCTTGGTCTTCCAGTACTCCCGATACGGCCACGCTTAGCGGGACGATTCTTGCCCAAGGCTCCATGCGGCTGTCTACGGCGATAGCCGGGCTAATTTTCGGCGCCTGGTTCGGCCAGATCTTGAATAAAGTCGGGATTACCAAGGCTATTATCCGTAAAGCTGCCGAGCTGGCCGGCGACAAACCGGTGCTGATCGCCCTATTGTTCTTCGTTACGGCATCGGTTATTTTTTCCGCGGCAAGCGGTCTCGGAATGGTTATTCTCGTAGGGACGATCATTATCCCGATTATGCTGACCGCCGGAATTAGTCAATTTCTTGCCTCCGTCGTTCTGCTGACTTCCGTAGGCGTCGGGGTACTGTTCAACGTTTCCAACTGGGCGGTTTACGTGGATGTCATGGGTCTGCCGGTTTCCACCGTTGCTGACTATACTTTGATCGCCGCTTTACCGCTTATCGTAATCAGCATGATCATGATCGTGTTTTATGCCCGCCGCGATGGACGCGGACGCAAAGCATGGGCCATGCCGGCTACTTCTCCGACTCCTGAAGGAGGTCGAAAAGTGCCAACCATCGCTCTGATCAGCCCATTGGTTCCTGTAATTATGGTTTTTGCCTTTAAAATGGACATCGTGCCTGCCGTCATCATCGGTGCGGTTGCCACGTTGCTGCTGTCCTGGCCGAAACGTCCGGTACATGTGCTTTCCAGCTCCCTGGTGGAGGGAATTCAGGATGTGGCCGGAGCCTTGGGGCTGATGATCGGGATCGGTATGCTGGTCAATGCGGTTATGGCGCCTCAGGTTACGGCGATCATTTCGCCGGTCATCGAATCGGTGCTGCCGAACAGCCCGTGGATGTACATCCTGTTCTTTACGATTTTGTCGCCGCTGGCAATTTACCGCGGTCCGCTTAACGTGTGGGGCCTGGGTAGCGGGATCGCCGCTCTGTTCGTAGGGGCGGGCATGACGCCGATCGCTGCTATGCTGGCGCTTCGGGTAGTCAGCAATGTGCAGTCCGTTTCCGATCCGACCAACTCCCACAATGTTTGGGTGGCCGATTTTACGAAGAGTGACATTAACGAAATTTTGAAGCGGACTCTGCCCTGGATGGTTGCAGCCGTGTTGATCTCCATGGTGTGGGGCTCGTTCGTAGTTTTTTAGAATAAAGACGCCATGGATATAGAGAGATAGGAGGGAGATATGAAATGGGTCGAAAAGTAAGGGTTGGCATTGATGTCGGCGGTACGTTTACGGATGCGGTCGTGCTGGATAATGAAACGTTTGAGATCATCGAAAAAATGAAAATTCCGACCACCCATCACGATGAGGACGGTGTGGCGAAGGGAATTGTGCAGATTTTGCAAAGCATCTTGGAGAGTAAAGGCATTGCTCCGGAGGATGTAGCTTTCATCGCCCACGGGACAACGCAGGCGACCAACGCTCTGCTGGAAGGGGATGTCGCCAGAGTCGGCATCCTCGGCATGGGGGCGGGAATGGACGGATTGAGCGCGCGCAGCGAGTCCAATCCGGGACAGATCGAACTCGCGCCAGGTAAAAACCTGCAGACCTACCATACGTACCAGGACTCCAAAAACTTGAAGGATGAAGCCGTGGAGCAGGGCTTGGAGGATCTGCTTTCTCAAGGGGCCGAAGTCATCGTAGCTTCGGAAGCCTACAGCGTGGATGATCCGACGAGTGAACTGCGCGTCGTCGAAGCGGCAAACCGGCGTGGCGTGTTCGCGACCGGCGGACATGAAATCTCCCAGTTATACGGCCTGCGGACTCGGACCAGGACGGCAGTAATCAACGCCAGTCTGATTCCCAAGATGATGGAGACGGCCAATATGACCGAGAAATCGGTCAAGAACGCGAACATCACCTCACAGCTGATGATCATGCGCTGCGACGGCGGGGTTATGAGCATCGACGAGGTGCGCAAGCGTCCGATCCTGACGATGCTCTCGGGGCTGGCCGCCGGCGTCGCGGGGGCGCTGATGTACGAGAAAATATCCGACGGCATCTTTTTTGAAGTCGGCGGAACGAGCGTGGATATTTCGGTCATCAAAAACGGCAAGGTCATGATCCAAAACGCGCAGGTCGGGGGACACCGCACCTACCTGCAGTCCCTGGATGTCCGGACCTTGGGCATAGCGGGCGGCAGTATGATCCGCGTGTCAGGCGGCAAGATCGTCGACGTCGGCCCGCGGAGTGCCCATATTGCCGGGAAGGCCTATGAATGCTTCGCCGATCCGGGCGAATTGAAGGATGCGCAAGTTCTGTTCATCAGTCCGCGCGAAGGTGACGCCGCCGAATACGCCATTGTCCGGGGGAGCGGCGGGGAGTTTTCCTTTACGCTGGCGGGAGCGGCTAACCTGCTCGGCTACGTGCCGGAAGGGGACTATGCGTACGCCGGGAAGCAAAGTGCGGAACTGGCGTGGGACGCTTTGGGCGCGCATCTGGGAATGTCCGGAGAGTCGGCAGCCCGCCAGGTGATGGATATCGCCATCGAGAAGACAATGAAGACGGTTAATGAAATGATTGCCGAGTACGAGCTCGACCGTTCTTTCGTCACTCTGGTCGGCGGAGGCGGCAGCGGAGCCGTCCTGATACCTGCCATGGCCGAGAAAGAGCAAATGAAATGGCAGATCGCCAAGAATGCGCCCTTTATCTCGACGATTGGGGTAGCTCTGGCTATGGTCAAGGAGCAGATCGAACGGACGGTCATCAACCCGATCGAAGCGGATATCAAGCGGATTCGCAGCGATGTGATGGATAAGATCGTTCAGTCCGGTGCGAGCGAAGAAACCGTTGAAATCATGATCGAGATCGATAATCAGAAGAACATTTTGCGAGCGATCGCTACCGGTTCAACCGAGCTCCGGTCCAAGGATTTGGGACAGGCGGCTTTGACGGAAGAGGAAATGCGAAGTATTGCGGCGAGCTCTGTGGACGTGCCGCCCGATTCGATGGTCCTGGCTGCCCAAACCGGCCGCTGGCATTTGTTCGCCAGCGAGGAAATTCGCAAATCCTTCTTCGGCTTGCTGAAGAAGAAGCGCACTTCCGTCAGCGTGGTAGACAGGGAGGGCGTGGTCCGGTTCAAGCAGGCCGGGGTTCATTACGGTCAGTTTGCCAAGAAGCAGCGGCATGATGCCTTTGTGGCTTTCCTGGATGACCACACGATTTATTCGGATGCAAATGCGACAATTCCGAAGGTATTCTTATTTTTCCGGGAAAAAATGCTCGATCTGACCGGAATGCAGACGAAGGAGCAAATGTTGTCCATTTTGGATATGGAGACGGAAATGCTGGGTGAAGAGGAATTTTGGCTTGCGGTAGCGTATCAATAACCGGAAGCGGAAGGGAGCTGATGGAGCCATGACGGGGGTACGAAATAAGGAACAAGTCTTCAAGATCCGCGGTTTGGGGCTTAGCGATGAGGTGCTGGCTTTGGCCGAGCTGGAGCGGGATCCGGTTTTTCATAAAATCGCGCCCGACAAGTACGGATATTATCTGTCCCGTTCCTTGGACATGGGCAGGGAAGCCGCGGACCGGTTGAAAGGCCGGGATATCCGGGAGCTGCTCGATCAAGCGGGCGTGAAGTTTAACTTGGCGGCCGCGGCGGGTACGGGAGCCTTCAAGGTCGCGCTCCGGGCCCAGTTGGACTGGAGCGGGGAGGTGCCGAAGATTACCGTTTACCGGGAATCCATGCACCAGCTTCAAATGGCGGCTGAGGCCGCGGAGGGAGCGCTTGGTCCGGTTACCTTCGACAGGATTGTGGACATCCATCTGGCACATGAGTACTATCACTTGCTGGAGTACCGCAGCGGGCAATTTACGAATGAACTGCTGGAGCCGGTGGAGTGCCTGAAAATCGGCCCCTTCCGCAGAACGGCGACGATTCTGCAGAGCAGCGAAATTGCAGCACACGCCTTCTGCAAAGGTCTTCTCGGCTTGCCTTATTTACCCAGCCTATTGGATAATATTTATTTGATGCAGACAGGCCATATGAAAATGGAGCAGTTTACGGAAAATGTGAAAAAGTGGAAAATGATTTTGGGCGAGAATGGACTCCATATGCTATAATAAGTAAATCGTTTATTGCGTGAGAACGTTTTTACAGGACGTTTTTTCGCAAATGCAGGAGGACATATCATGGCTTCGCAAGTACCCGCGGTGATTGCAAAGATCATTTCGCTTAAGCAAAAGTTTACTTACGGTGAAAACCAGATCGCTCAATTTGTGATTCACAATTCCGAATTTATCAGCCAACATACGATTACGGCGCTTGCCAATGAAATCGGCGTATCGGAAACGAGCATCAACCGGTTTTGCAAGAAGATCGGCTTCAAGGGCTTTAACGATTTCAAGATCGCCATTGCCCAGGATACATTCTACCGGGAAATGCAGACGCGGAAAAAAGAACGCCGCGAAATCACGCCGATCGATGGACTGGCTCTCGATTACAACGAGCTGGTCGTCAATACGTCGGCTATGGTTTCCGAGGAGGCGCTGCTGAACGTGGCGGAAATGCTGAAGAAGGCCAGACGCATTCATATATTCGGCATTTTTGATTCCTTCTTGCCCGCTATGGCTTTGAAGAACCGTCTGACGATGATCGGAATCAGCGCCGAGGCCAGCAACGACAGCAGGGCGATGAAAATCGCGGCGTCCCAAGCTACGGCGGAGGACATCGTCATCGCGTTTACCCGTTCCGGCGCGACGCCCGAAATCATCGACGCGGTTTCCACGGCGCAGATGAATCAGGCGAAGACGGTGGCCATCACCTGTTATGATTCTTCGCCGGTTACCGAGGCCGCGGAAACGAATATCATCGTACCGGACAAAATGTCGGTCAGCAACAGTGCGATGATGTCGAATCACATTACATTTTTATTTGTAGTGGATGCCGTCACGAGCCTGCTTATATCCTCGGACAAATCCTATCTGAAGAAGAAGCTGGACAGCGAGGGCATTATTTCCAGTCGCCCTTCGGTGACGGAGTATTATTGATAGAAAATTCCCAAAAAAGCGGTTTGCCGACGGAGGCTAGCCGCTTTTTGTTATCTGTCTTGAATAGGAGCTAATTCGTACCGCGGCTTCGAGTTATTATAACTTGCTTGATGCTTAGACAAAGCAGGTCGAGGACAAAATAAGAAGTGGGGTAGTTAGTTACAGATTTAGGAGGAGACCAATATGAAGGTAGCGATTATGGGGGCCGGGTTATCAGGGTTGGCCTGCGCTATTCGCCTGGAGCAGTTGGGAATATATCCGGATATTTTCGAGAAGCGGGGAAGCATCGGGGACCGATTCGTCAACGGAGAGGTGCTGCTTACGATTTTTTCGCGACCGGTTCGTGACGAGATCTCCTATTTGGCGGATCAATATCAAATCTATCTTCACCCGACAGGGCATATCGGCGAGTTCATCATTCACTCCGAGCACGAACAGGCGAAATTGAGCGGACACCTGGGTTTCAGCAATATCCGCGGCCGACATGAGAACTCTTTCGAAAATCAGCTTGGCCGCCAGGTCAAGTCGAACATTCATTATCATTCAGAGCATACCTATGAAGAGCTGGTAAGGGATTATACTCATGTCATCGTGGCGACAGGCGATGCGGAATACGCATCCGAAATGAGAAATTTCGAGGTTGATCTTACAGTCACACTTAAAGGTGCAACGGTAGAAGGAGATTTTTCGCGTTACTGCGTGATGTGCTGGCTGGATGACCGCTACGCCCCGAAAGGCTACGGATATTTGATTCCTTATTCGGAGACAGAGGCTAACCTCGTGATTGCCTTCCCGGATGAGTTGCATTCCACGCCCGACAGCGGCGACGAGAAATGGAAGCTGTTTTATGAACGTGTATGCTCGGATTTAGGACAAAATTTTAAGATAACCGATCATTTTGAAGTGAACAACTACATGATCGGGCAGTGCAATGAGCCCAGAATAGGAAATTCATTGTTTACGGGTAATTGCCTTGGGACGATTATGCCTTTGTTTGGATTTGGCCAGTTCCCTGCGATGTTGTCGGGAATTTATGCGGCGGAAGACTTATGCGGTCTTGGATCCTATATCGAAACAACAAAAGAAATACGTGAAAGTTACCAAAATTCGATGATTCTCCGCAAGTGGTATGAAAAGATGAATAATTCACAAAAAGATAAGCTCGTAAAAAAGATGAATGGGTATTGGGGAGAGAAGCTGCTCACTACACAGATGGATGTGTTGAAAATAATCTCCCGATTTTTGCGGTGGGGAGGGAAGTGACTTGGAAGGATAATTTTCGCATGTCGAAAGAACGGAAAATATGTTGAATTATAGAAGAGAAAGGGGGTAAAGTCATATTTTGCATAGTAATAAATAACCATTTTTGTTGTATATTGTTGATGCATATATAAGTATGTCCTATAATGAGACGTAAGCCCTAAGGTGCTAGGGTACTACACGGGAAGGGAGGGTGAATATGCTGAATACCGATCAGCTATCACTCGCTAGACAGGTGGATATGGTCTTTAAAGAGTTGGAATCAGAGCTTGGCGGAATGACATCGGGGACCGTATTCATCCAAATCCGAAACAACGGGATCGGAAAATTCGGGATTAGACATCATCCGATCGCAGGCCGGAACGGCCGCATGGTGGACGAGGAAGCCGGATTATCGGCAACTCAGCTTCATTCTTTTCGTACGATGGCCATTGAAGCATTAAGATACAAGAAATATTGGACCCATGGGGAAATCAGCTATGACTTTGCAATCAGGCAGGACATGATTGTCGTTGACGCCATCCTAGAATCCAATTACAACATGGCTAATCTGATGATTCAGCGTTATCCGCGAAAGAATCATATTCATACATACCAAGATGCTGACGTATCTTCCTGATTTATGAACTTATAATGTAAAAGACAGGCGACCTGCTAGCGCAGACCGCCTGTCTCCCTATATGGTATAGGGGGAAACTGAAAACCGATTACAGGTTCGAACGACCCGACAATTGCTGCTCTGCCAATTGTACCAGACGTTTTGTGATATAACCCCCGAGGGAGCCGGTTTCACGGGAAGTGTAGTTCCCATAGTAACCGTCTTGCGGGATTTGCACGCCCAATTCTTGAGCTGCCTCATATTTCAACTGTTGCAATGCAGCAGTTGCTTGAGGAACTACAAGGTTGTTAGAGCGGCTACCGCGGCCTTGGTTTTGACCTGCCATATTTGTCACCTCCTTTGGCCTTTGTGATGTTAGTATGGTTTCTGGAGCGCAAAATATTCGGCTTATCGTCAAACTATAGCAGTGGTAATTATTGCATTTCTCCCAGCAACAAATAAGGAGCCACTTCCCGTTAGGGAGATGGCTCCTTATTATAAGATGCTTTTAAGCTTCTTCAGAAGGATAGATCATATCCAGGTTTACGTTCAATTCCAGCGTCTGCCCCGGCTGAAGATCGATCAGGCCGGTTTCTGAATCCGGAAGTCCGGAATTCGGAGCGTCCGGCAGCCAGGTGTAAGGCTCGATGCAAAGGAATTGATCCGCTTCTCCTTTTGTATAGAGAACCCAGTGTTTGAAATAGGCCGGGTCCGCGGAATAATGCAGCCCATATCCGTCGCTGCGAATCAATTCGGCAAGAACGGGATTCTGACCTATTTTAAACATCGTATCAAAGTTTCTGCCTTTCATATTCAATCCGTCGTTCAATGCCGCGAGTTCTCCCAATGGAGCAGTTTCCCCGGTAGTGATTAATTCTTCATCGGATGAATAGATGCTGTCTACCGGCAGCTTCAGAGTCCATTGATCAGGCTCTCCGTCAAGCAGGAACCAGGTGTGAAGGCCTAAACCAAAAGGTGCGGGCTGGTCGCCCAAATGACTTATTTTAAAAGTTTGTTTCAAGGAAGACCCCTGTAAACGAAGGGTCATCTCCAGTTTTAAAGGAACCGGATATTGGCGCATCCAGTTGGGATCATCACTCGTCATAAATTCCGTGGTAATCGCGCAACCGTCTTCGTCCTCATCGATATCGCTGACACACCATGCCTGAGTGCGGTGAAGTCCATGGATGTGATTGTCATTTGCTGTATTCTGGTCGAATTGGTACTCCTGACCGGCATACGTAAAATGCCCTCTGCGAATTCGGCCTGGGGGAATTAACAGCGGAACCCCGAAATGATACGGCTTTTGCAGATAGAACTCAAGATCGTCTTCCTCCGGACGGCGCAGAACGTCGCGTTGCCGGGCATGATCCCATATGCTAATGACATTATTGCCAAGGCGGGGTAGCAGTGTGACTTCAAGTTCGCGGCTATGTAAGATATACGTATCGTAACCATTCCATTGCCCTTTGGTCACTTTTTTCATATCGTTGCTCCTTTTCCCACATAATAATCGTAACCCTAAGCTTGAGACTATAATAACACTTTTTTTCCGGGACGAAAAATGGATTTGACATGGCGGCTTGAAGAACTATATGATGAGCTTATATTAATGGGTGAATAAATGTAATGCGATGACAGGGACAAGTAAGCAAAAGTTTCATTTCTGCAGAAAGCCGGTGGTTGATGCGAACCGGAGGAAGAACCTTGCCGAATGGACCCTTGAGCGCCGTGCAGAACCGGAAAGGATTCTTCCTTACGCAGTATGCCGGCCGTCTGATTCCACGTTACGGAAGATAAGGCCGGGAGCCTGATGACGATTTATGTCATGAAGTTATTTTCCCGGTGAATAAGGGTGGCACCACGGTCTCACGTCCCTTGAGGATGTGGGGCCTTTTTGTTTTTTCTGTAAACCCTGACCTTACACTATATTTCTTGGAGGCTGATTTAGATGAAAAGAGTACTTTCCGGCATCCAGCCTAGCGGTAAAATTACGTTAGGCAACTATATTGGAGCCTTGAAAAATTTCGTGACCTTGCAGGATGATTATACTTGCAACTTCATGGTCGTTGATCTTCACGCAATTACAGTATCACAAGATCCTGCCGACTTGCGCGAGCAATCGGAAGCGGTGGCAGCTCTGTTCGTAGCGGCGGGAATCGATCCGAATAAGGCGAATGTGTACATGCAGTCTCATGTGCGCCAGCATTCCCAACTCGGATGGATTCTGACTACCCTGACCTCGATGGGCGAGCTTGAGCGGATGACCCAGTTCAAGGATAAAGCAGCCGGTAAGGAATCTGTCGGAGCAGGCCTGTTCGTGTATCCGGCTCTGATGGCTGCCGATATTTTGATCTATAATGCGGATTTGGTTCCCGTTGGAGAAGATCAGAAGCAGCATTTGGAATTGACCCGGGATTTGGCTGGACGCTTTAATCACCGCTTCGGCGAATACTTCACTATTCCCGAACCTTACATTCCAAAGGTGGGGGCTCGGATCATGTCGCTGGACGATGCGTCGAACAAAATGAGCAAGAGCAACCCGAATGCGGGGAGCGCGATTTACCTGCTTGATTCTCCTGCCGACATCCGTAAGAAGATCAGCCGCGCTACGACCGATTCCGGGCGTGAAGTGAAGTTCGATCCCGCCAATAAGCCGGAGGTCAGCAATCTGATCACCATTTACAGTCAATGCTCCGGGTTGTCGGTTGCCGAAGTGGAACAGCGGTACGAAGGGCAGATGTACGGTCCGTTCAAGAAGGACCTGGCCGAAGTTGTGGTCGGAACGCTGGAACCGATCCAGCAGCGTTACCGGGAAATCCGGGAGTCCGGGGAGATCCGCGATATTCTCCGCCAAGGAGCGGAGAGAGCCTCGGAAATGGCGGAGAAGACGCTGCGCGATGTGCAGAACGTAATGGGCTTCTTGCCGGAATAAGAAATCAATTTGCGAGACGTGAAGTGTGACATCAAGAGAATCCGGGCAGACAATTTGTCCGGATTTTTTACTTGCTATCCATTTTTCAACTTATATAGCTAAATCAATATATAGATGTCACTGAATTGTCATAATAAACACCAATGATCAAATGATTGTCAAACACTTTCGCATTTTGATATGATAAAGTTTATAGCAAGGGCTGAAAATCATTGAATTTTCTGTGGTTTATATATACGGAACCTCTATCTCATAAATTAGGAGGCACAATCAAAAGTGGATAAACAATTCAGTTACCATTCTCCTGCGGAATCGGCGACGCTGTCCTCTGTAAGACCTTCGCCCCCGGGGGAATCGGCAACTTGGAAAGATTTTGTTGCGTTGACGAAGCCGGGAATTCTCCGCTCCAACTTGATCGCGGCATTCGCCGGGTTTTGGCTGGCTTCCCATTGGGACCTTCAATATGGAAAACTTATTTTAACGCTGATCGGGACTGTGTTGGTTATGGCGTCCTCCTGTGTCTTCAATAACTACTTTGACCGGGATCTGGACACTAAAATGGCCCGCACCAAGAACCGTGCGTTACCGGTGGGCAAGCTATCGCCGAAGACCGTTCTCTGGTATGCCGTTGCTTTGGGCATTATCGGCTTGGCCGTACTATTCGCCTTTTCAGGGCTGCTTGCCGGGGCCTTCGGGGTTGTCGGCATGTTTGTTTACGTCGTTGTTTACACGCTTTGGCTGAAGCGTACTTCCACCTGGAGCACGTCGGTCGGTGCGATTTCCGGAGCGATGCCTCCATTGATCGGATACGTCGCCGCTTCGGGAAATATCGATATGGGAGCTTGGCTCATTTTCGCCCTGTTATTTCTGTGGCAGCCTCCCCATTTCTGGGCGCTCGGCATCCGGCGCGTCGAGGAATACCGTGCTGCGGGCTTCCCGCTGCTGCCTGTAGTTAAAGGCATTCCTAGAACGAAAATACAAATGATTCCGTATATCGTGTTACTGATTCCGATTCCGGTATTAATGTATCTTTATGATTATACGGGGATCTGGTTTCTTATTATCGGAGAAATCCTGTCCGTAGCTTGGCTTTTCATGGCGCTCAAAGGATTTCGTTCAACTGACGATGAAGGTTGGGCCAAAAAGGTATTTCTGTTCTCGGTCAACTATTTGACGATCGCTTTGATCGTGATGATTTTGGATACGGTATGGTTGTAATGGAGGAGACGTCATGACCCTTTTGAAAAAGTACAAATGGACATGGATTTTGCTGGCGATCTGCGTAGTCTTGGCGGGGTATCTATTATGGGATTCTTTTGCCAAGCCAAAGCTGCCGGTCATCCGCCCGGTGGAAAGCTTCAACTTGGAAAATGTGGACGGAAAAAACGTAACCTTGGAGGATACGAACGGTAAGGTTCGACTTTTCTATTTCTTCTTCTCCAGTTGCCCGGACGTATGCCCGGTGACTACGTTCCGGTTAAGCCAAGTGCAGGATGTGCTGAAAGAAAAGGGGTTGTTTGCCAAAGACGCCTCCATTGTTTCGATCTCCTTTGATCCGGAGAGAGATACGCGAGAGAAAATCAAGGCCTTCGGAGATAAGTTTAAAGCCGATTATTCGGGCTGGTATTTCTTGCGGGGGGACCAGCAAAAAATTATGGATTTGGCGATGAACTCGTTTAAAATTCTCATTAACCAGGACCGGGACGGCAATTTCGTCCATATGGATTTGATCGGTCTGGTCGATCGGGACGGAAACCTGCGGGAAATTTACCGGCCGGAAGTAACGGCCGACGAAATTGCGAAGGCGGTAGCCGATTTGGCTAAGGAATAAATTAATTTAGTGTGATCATCAATCAAAAAGGGCTGGCCGGGGGATAAACAATAAATTCCTCCAGGCCGGCCTTTTCCAATTGCGCGATAACGTATTCGTCCGGGGTGCCTTCTACGCCTGCATAACCCCGGCGGGTATAGATCTGCTCGGCATCCGGAAAAGTGTCTCTCAGCACACCGCGGATTCTTTTGCCTGAAGGATCATTATCAAGGAACAGATATAGCTCGTCCCCCTTAACGTTCTTGCGCAGAGACTCCAGTTTTTGCGAGTTGAGCGTCCCGAAGGTACAATGAATTCGCACTTCCCCGTTCAGAAGCCGCCTTAGTTTGCTGCGGTCGTTTTTGCCTTCTACGATGATGCTGATGGACAACGTGATCACCTGCCTTATCTGTCTAATGCATGCGTCCATAGAAGGAGGCACCTACTTAGTTTATACCCCGTGTGGTTTATCATGCAAAAATAACAAAGCTGCCCTCCGTAGCCAGCGACTACGTCAGACAGCTCCGTGCTCTGTTTTCTTATTAGTAGAAGAAAGGAGAGCGGAGAATGATGACAAGCAAAATGTACAGAACGAGGATGGCTCCTGTCGATGTCCATATGCCTCCTACCCCCGGTCCTGGTCCGCAAGGATTAACGTAGCCCATAGGTTCACCCCACTTTCATTTCGATCGGTTACTACACGATATACTATGTGGCACAATGGCCCGTGCTCTGTGTGCCAGCCTATGGGTGAAAAATTATTCGGGCAGCAGTGGACCCCTAATGCTCTAGATGAGGTGGGCTCGGACCTATGGACAGAGGACGGTGCATACTCCCAACAAATTAACTGGAGAACCTACAGTTAATTTCCCCCAATCTGCCGGATAATCGAAATTAACTGGAAAAACTACAGTTAATTTGTTCTTTAAGGCCCGAATCCGGCATGATCGGCGAAAATAGAGGGAGGTTTTACATCTAATTTATCTAAAAGAAATTTTTGTGGGGAAATAACTGTAGAAAATCCAGTTATTTCTCAGTGGGCCGCCCTGCCTGCCTTACCCACTCTGCCACAGCCAAATTTCGGAAGCCAAAAAACAAACTGTTTACAAGGCAAGTCAACTATTCCGGTTAAGGTAAGTAAGAACTTTTGAGACGTTCTGTCAGGTTCCAATGATAGCTGGAGGGGCCGGTGTATCCCGCCGTTTCGTGGGCGGGGTAAACATCAGGACGACCATCAGCAGAAGAAATGCGAAAAAATATGGCGAATGGGTCTCGTGAAGCATGCCCGCCGTGATCGGTCCGATGAACGAGCCGATGGACATGGCTATGGATTGCACTGAAAATACGGTTCCCAGCCGCTTGCCGCCGCTAAGGTCGATGAACATGGAGGCCATCGCGGGGAAGGTAATCCCTTTGGCCATTCCAAGGGCAAAGAGCGACACGGGGAGTGGAATGAAATCCAGCGCCGCCAAAGCGAAAAAGGACAGAGCAATGCCGAAAATACCCAGCAGTACCCGGTTATACGGGCTATAGCGATTCAGGAAGAGCATGGACAAAGTGACGAGCGCCCCGAGGCTGATGATCGAGAAATACAGGCCGGTATGCAAAATACCCGACGTACCTCCGGCTTGCAGCGGCAGCTCGAAGAAGAGAATCCCCTGGGAGCAGGATACGGCTAGCGGAAGCACATAGTAGCGCAAAGGGATGATGTTGATTTTGACGGGAATATGCTTTGCGTTTAAAGAGGGGGTCAACCTCTCCTTCTTCGGCTCATGAATTGTGAATATGGCGATGATGCCCGTGACAATCAAGAGCCAGCCTAAGGATTGAAAGGTGAGCGAGTAACCGGTCCGGGCAACCAAAAATGCGCCGGCGGCCGGGGAGACGACCGAGGCGAGCGTATGCACGACTCCGTGTCCGGCCATCAGTTTTCCTTGCTGGACCGAGTTTTTGGACAGGGAAGCGAGCATCGCGAGACATGCCGGGGATAAGAAGGCCAGCACGAAACCGCTGATCGACCGGAGCGCCAGGAGTTGCCAAGGCATAGTAACATGCGCCTGCAGCAGCAGAATACAGCCGGCTCCGATCAGGCTGAAAATCATGTAGCCCCGGCTTCCGTGCCGGTCAACGCCCTGACCGGCCAGAAGATTGCCCGGCAAGTGCGTCAGGGCATAAATGCCCATCATCCAGCCGATGAAAGTCGGAGCCGCACCAAGCGATAAAGCAAACGGCGTCAGGATGGGATACTGGGCGTGCAGATCGAAAAAAGCGAGAAACATAAAGAAATAAAGCCAAAATGCCATTTTCATTCCTTGTGCCTCCCTGGAAAGTTCTTATGATCTACTTGTACGTTTCCAAGGACGAACTTATTACCGGATTGAGGGATTCGTCCTATTTCTTGGTTTTTGCGGAAAAACGGGGTTAAGCTGACATTGGACTGGGCCATCATGTATAATGTATAAAGCATGCAGGCATGCGTGCCTGAACTGATATTAAAGAACTTTGGGAGCGTGGGTCATGTTGGATTTGAATTTGCAAGTCTGGACTGAATTTCTGAAACAGAACTGGCTGGTTATTGTTATAGCTCTGGTCGTACTGTTCCTGATTTTAAATTTGGTGAAGACGGTTGTGAAATGGGCGCTTGTTTTGGTCATCGCCGCATTTATCATCGTATACAGCGGAATTTCCCTGAAGGATATCGGCGACGCGGTGGGAGCGGTTAAAGAGCAGGCGGTGGATATCAGCAAAACCGAAGCATTGAATATGATGAAAAAGGAAGCTAGCGAAGCGAAGCTGAACCGGAATCCGGACGGTACGTTCACCATTACGACCCCGAACTTGGAGGTCAGCGGTTCGGAAGGCGCAGACAAAGTTAAAGTGATGTTTCACGGCGTTTCCTTGGGCGAATGGAAAGTAAGCGATACGCTGGAAGCTTTTATCCAAGAAGCGAAACGGAACTCTCAATAAGATCCTCTTGATGAAGAAGAAACAGGACATCCAGAACGGAGGTTGACGATGACGGAGAGTTGGTTGCATAGCTTGGGAGACTTCAACTGGGTTACCGCCTTGTTGTTGTTCATCCTGCTGTTCTCAATACTGCAAGGTTTACTGCGAGGCGCCTCGCGCAGCGCCGGAAGATTGGTGTCTTTGCTGAGCGGAGGCGTGCTGTCGGTGTTGGGAATACTGGCGTCTATACCGCTAACGTTATGGCTGGCACCGCTGGTACAGAGCTGGTTATCCGGGGTCACGCTGCCGGAGCGTGATTTGAACAAATGGGAGCAGATCTATTACACGCTGCTTACGGCGATCCGTGATTTCCCGCTGATGCGAGTTGCCGTGGTGTTCATGCTAAGCTATTGGCTGATTCGCACCGTGCTTGGCCTCGTATCCGCCTTTGCCTTCGGTGGCAGCTCCTGGCTGGGGCGCTTGGTCTTTGGAGGAGAGCGTCCCGCAACGCTGCTCAGCCGGTTGGCCGGAGCGGGAATCGGCGCGGTGATCGGTGCGGCAAGATGCCTGTTCGTCATCGCCGTATTATTCATTTCGGTGACGCTGTTTCCGGACAGCGGGTTCAGCCGCTATGTGGAAGCTTCCCCCGTTTATCAGCAGGGAGCCCGCAGCGTAATTGAACCGCTGTCCGGCAATTTGATCAAAGAAAAGCTTCCGGTGTTTACCCGCGGTGTCGAAGAAGAGCTGAACGGGATACTGCAGCGAAGATACGAAGTAATCGACGCCGACATTCCACGGGATATCGGACAGGCCGCGGCCAAAATCACCGAAGGGGCCCAAAGCGACGAGGAAAAAGCACGCCTACTCTATGACTGGGTCGGCTCAAGGGTGACCTACGATTATGATAAGGTCGAGGACTACGAGAAAAACGGGAATTGGCGTGAGCAAACGCCGCAAATGACGTATGATTCCAAGCGCGGCGTATGTATCGATTATTCACGTCTATATGCCGTAATGGCCCGTTCTCAAGGTCTGCAGGTCAAAGTGGTTACCGGACTCGGCTACGACGGCCGGGGAGGATACGGCCCGCATGCCTGGAACGAGGTGTACTTATCCGAGAAGGAGCAATGGATTCCTCTCGATTCGACCTGGGCCGGGAGCGGTAATTGGTTCAACCCGCCCGCTTTTAACGAGACGCATATCCCCGATAAGATCGTATAGCGTCTTAACGATAAAGCTCCAGTTATTTCCTGGGAAAGGCCGTGAAATAGCTGGAGTTTTTATGAGCGAAAAAACTGGGAACCGCTGTAACTTCGCCATGCCCTTTTTCGTTATGTTAATATATAAGTGCGAGTTCAAAAAGTCAGGTTTGCAGGACCAAGAAGGTTGGATGAAGATAGGGACTGAGTAGCGGAGCGTACGCTTTAGTACGTGAGCAACGGAAGGCCCGGCTGAATTCAAGATTCGACGTCGAATCCGCTTCATGATCTGCTTCGTCGTGGAAAGATGACTTTTTGAACAACCTCTATAAGGGATGAATCAATGGAATAAGGAGAAACGGAAATGAAAAGTGTATATTCCGACGACCCGCGCGAACAGGAAGCCGCGATGCAACGTCATTTTAATATCCGCCTGAATATGTTCTTTTTCAGCGCATTTGCTATTTTTACGGTTATTATCGTTCGTCTTGCCATTCTCCAGTTTGTAGAAGGACCTAGCCTGTCCAAGCAAGAGACGGCCATGAGAGTAAAAGACGTGCCTTTATCGCCGATCCGGGGAACCATTTTCGCGGACGGGGGAGAGAAGCTGGCTTACTCTACGCCGGTACAGTCGCTGTATATCACCTTACAGAAGGATTACAGCAGCACGACTGACCGAGGGAAAGAAAATCGTCCGGAAGCGTTGGTCTTGGCCGATAAGTTGAAAGAGGTTTTTGATAAATATGGTGACCCGAATGCAGAGAAAATGTCCAAGGAAGATATCGTCAAGGCGATGGATTTGGACTACCGACAAAGCGGTGGCTTTAGTGCTCGTAGACTCAAGATTGGTTTGACGAAAGAGGAAATAGCTTATTTCCTCGAGCGCAAGGATCAGTTCCCGGGCATCGAGGTTGTTGAGGAAAGCATTCGTCACTATGATAAGGATACGGTGGCGGTGCAAACGGTCGGGTATATGAAAAAGTTCTCCAATGCGTCAACTACCAAGGCTTCCGACCTCAAGTACTATAGTGATATTCGGGAGCAAAAAGAAACGGACCCGGCACTGCAATATACAGAAACAGAACTCGTCGGTTATGATGGGCTGGAACTTTATTATCAGGAACAACTTCGTGGGAAAAACGGATACAAAAGCGTGCCGATCGATCCCCGCAACATGGCAACAGGTATCCCGGAAGTGACTCCGCCGGTAAAGGGATATGACTTGCACACAACGATTAACAAAAATATTCAATTAATCGCAGAGCAAGCAATTTTGGATCAAATTGATTGGGTTCATAAAAATCCAGTATCCGGTGAAACCCATCCTAATGCCAAAACCGGTTATGCTGTAGCGATGGAAGTCGATACTGGCAATGTAGTGGCCATGGCCAGTATGCCTGATTATGATACAAACGTGTGGCAAAGTGGCGGGATTGATCCGGAAGATTGGGATAAAATTAATTCGAATTATCAGAATGGGACGATTACCCCCTATAGCTCGGGCCAATCGGGACATGGTTTTGGTTCGAACGTATTGCTTGGTTCAACTATTAAACCTTTATCTGTCTTGATCGGACTTAATGAAAATCTGTTTACGACAACCACACATTATAATGACAGGGGTATCGCTTACTTCGGCAGAAACGATTCATCAAGTGTACGTAACTCGGGTAGCCGTGCTTATGGACAATTGGATCCGTCCGGGGCGATTCTTCACTCGTCCAACACGTTCATGGTCAAAATGGTGGGCGAAAGACTATATAACAAGTATAAGGCAGATGGCATAGGGGTATGGGATAAGTACATGAAGCAGTTTGGCCTCGGAGTATCTACAGGTGTAGATTTGCCGAGGGAATTCCTTGGCACATTAGGCTACAATGAGGAGTCCGAAACAGCGTTATCCCGGTTGGTATACTCTTCCTTCGGTCAGAACGGAGGATATACAGCGATGCAGTTAGCTCAGTACACAGCTACGCTGGCAACTCATGGCAAACGGATGCAACCGCATCTCGTCAGCAAAATCACGGACGAGAACGGCAACATCATCGAAGAATTTAAACCTACGGTGCTTAATGAGGTTAATTTTAAGGAAGCCTATTGGAAAGAAGTTATCAGCGGGATGAAGACGGATGTTAGCTCGGCATTTAAAGGCTTCCCGTATGATTTTGCCCGGAAAACAGGAACCTCAGAGCAGTATGCTAAAGGGAAAAATAGAGATAACGGCGTATTTATCGCTTTTGCACCTCGCGAGAACCCGAAGCTTGCTGTGGCGGTTATTATTCCAGAAGGCGGCTTTGGCGGTTGGAGTGCCGCGCCAGTGGCACGCAAAATCTTCGATGCTTATGATCAAGAGTATGGGTTGGATGGAGTACCGAAGAAAACCCAAAAGAATTTGGCGAACGAATGATTAATTTAAAACACTTGTTTGTACTGAGGTTTAAGTGTCCGGTACGAACGGTGTTTTTTATTTGTTTAATATTAAATAAAATAATATATTGAAAAAATGGAATTAAGAGGTATAATGATAGTGTGAATATATTAAAATATGGGAGGATTAGAAAAATGAAGAAACTGTCTATTGCTATGTTGTCGCTCGTATTCCTGTTTTCCTTTGCCACAAGTGTTTTTGCAGCTACCACAGGTAGCGTAACCTCTACTCGTAAAGATAATGCAGCTAAGTCAATAACAATAACGGGCTCAGGGAAATACATGAAATTCACAGTTACGTATTCCGGCGGTAAAGGAGATGGTTATGGAGGGGATGGCGTATTGATTAAAAAAACCGGTGTAGACACCGGTGAGGAAATTGCTTACTTTGATGTTAGTTACAACAATAAAACCCAATCTACAGATGTATGGCTTGATAAGAACGCAACCTATATTCTGCAGGCAGATGTAAGCATTTTTGCTGCTTCTGATGCATCTGTTACAGCTTCTATAAAAGAAAGATAATTTTCTAAAAAGGAATAATTGCCCTTTTACTAATATAACTTTTTATATCTCTTTATTCATATTAAACAAGATCACTGAGGCATTCACGCTAAAGTGCTCTTGTTTTTTTGTTCCACGGATTCCAATTACTTTATAGTTTAGTATATTAAAAATGACCTCTAACCTATCACAATTGGGCAGGGGTATATCCATTGAGGATTTCACTTCACTAAAAAAAAGAAGAATTTCTCTTGCTTTTTTGTATGTTTATACCTTAGAATTTGCCTTAGAGAAACATTTTTATATATGACTAAAAATTAAGCTTATGGGAAACAAGTGTTTACTTGTACAACAAATAACCGGTGAAAGTGACATGCGGGAGGAGAGATCAAAGTGGATGAGTTGAAGGTAAAGAAAAGCCCGCTGCAGCGGGCAAAAATGACGCTGAGCATACTGGCCTTTATCGTGATTGCGGCTTGCTCCAAAGTGGAGGGAGAGCCTGGTCATCAGCAACGTGCGGAAGGCGAGGGCCCTATTCACATCGTGACGACGATCGGCATGATTACGGATGTAGTTCAGGAAATCGGCGGCGAAGAGGTGAAAGTGCAAGGCCTGATGGGACCTGGCGTGGACCCCCATCTTTATAAAGCTTCCCAAGGCGATATTCAGAAACTGGACGATGCGGATATGATTTTGTACGGCGGACTTCATTTGGAGGGAAAGATGCAGGAAATCTTCGAGAAGCTGGAACAGCGTAAACCGACGGTTGCCGTTTCGAAGAATATCGATCCCTCCGTGCTGCGTTCAGGCAAGGATGCCGGCGGTTCGCAATACGATCCTCACATTTGGTTCAATGTGAAGCACTGGGTATCGGCTGCCGAGACGATCCGGGATACGCTGGTTGAATATGATCCGGATCATGCTGCGGTATATAAGCAGAATGCAGAAGCATATATAGCGGAACTTAATGCGCTTGATGCCGAGGTCAGGGAACGAATCGCCGAAATTCCGGAAGCCGGACGCGTGCTGGTAACGGCCCATGATGCATTCGGATATTTTGGAGACGCATATGGTATCCGGGTGATGGGGCTTCAGGGAATCAGTACAGCTTCCGAGTACGGTTCGAAGGATGTGAGCAAGTTACGTGACTTTCTCGTAGAGAACCAAATCAAGGCGGTATTTGTAGAATCGAGCATTCCTACGAAATCGATGGAGGCGGTCATTGCCGGAGCGAAGGAAATGGGGCATGACGTCAAAATCGGCGGCGAATTGTTCTCCGACTCTATGGGAGAGCCGGGTTCGGATGCGGACACTTATATCAAAATGCTCCGTCATAACGTGAACACCATTGCTGCAGCGTTGAAATAAAAGGACTGGGTGAAGCTTAGCCCGGAAAAAGGAGAAAACAAATGGCCAGCTATCCTTTAGAAGTGAATCATTTAACGGTGGCTTATCAGAAAAAGCCGGTGTTGAATTCAGTATCGTTCCAAATTCCGTCCGGAAAGCTGATCGGTGTGCTCGGACCGAATGGAGCCGGGAAATCCACGTTGTTAAAGGCCGTGCTCGGCCTGATCCCTAAAGTGGAAGGCGAAGTGAGCATTTTCGGCCGTCCCTACCGGGAGATGCGCAAAAGCGTAGGGTATGTGCCGCAGCGGGAATCGGTGGATTGGGATTTTCCGACGAATGCGCTGGATGTGGTGATGATGGGACGCTATGGGCATCTGGGCTGGTTCCGCCGGCCCGGAAGCAAGGAACGGGAAATCGCTTTAGAATGCTTGAGCAAAGTCGGTATGGCCGACTATGCGGGACGGCAAATTAGCCAATTGTCGGGCGGCCAGCAGCAGCGGGTATTTCTGGCTAGAGCTTTGGCTCAAAACGCCAATCTGTACTTCATGGATGAACCGTTCGCCGGGGTAGACGCTACTACAGAAAAGGCGATCATCCAGCTGCTGCATGAGCTTAAAGAGCAAGGAAAAACCGTTCTGGTCGTCCACCACGATCTGTCCACAGTCCAGGAGTATTTCGATCATGTCCTGCTATTGAACGGAGAACTGATAGCGGCGGGACCGACGAAGGAAATATTTACGCCGGATCACCTCCAGAAAACTTATGGCGGCCGAATCGCCATGCTGCAAGATTTCGCGGCCGTCCCAGTGGGGAAGGTGTAGACCTCATGCTATTAACATTTATAAATTGGATTACTGATCCTAATATGCAATGGATTCTGATGGGCTCGTTGCTGCTCGGCCTGGGGAGCGGAGTCATCGGTTCATTTACCTTCCTGCGCAAACAAAGCCTTCTCGGCGACGCGCTGGCTCATGCCGCGCTGCCTGGGATTTGTATCGCGTTTATGCTCACCGGGGTGAAGTCAATCGGTCTCTTCATGCTCGGAGCGATCGTCTCGGGGATGCTGGCGACGTTCGGAATTCATGCCATCACCCGCTATTCCCGGATTAAACAGGACGCGGCGCTCGGGATTGTGCTGTCCGTATTTTTTGGCATCGGGGTCGTGATGATGACCAAAATTCAGCACAGCGGCAACGGCAATCAAAGCGGACTGGATAAGTATATGTTCGGGCAGGCGGCCTCCATGATGTTGTCCGACGTATACCTGGTCGGTATCGTATCTCTGATTTTGATCGCCGTCTGTACCCTGTTATTCAAGGAATTTAAACTGGTCAGCTTTGATCCCGGTTTTGCAAGGGGGATGGGGATCAAGGTCGGCCTGTTCGAACAATTGCTGCTCCTGATGACGGTCATAGCCGTCGTTGTTGGTATTCAGGCGGTCGGTGTCGTACTTGTCGCCGCCCTGCTGATCACGCCTGCGGTAGCCGCACGTTACTGGACCTATGCCTTGGGCGTGATGATCGTCCTGGCTGGCGTGTTCGGCGCTCTGTCCGGTGTTACAGGTACCTTGATCAGCGGCACGTTGTCGAATTTGCCGACGGGACCGGTGACCGTGCTGGCGGCAACCTCTTTATTTCTGGTCTCCGTCGTTTTCGCGCCGGGCAGAGGGCTGGCGTCCAAACTGCTTCGCCGCATACGCCAGCGGAATGAAGTGAGGCGCGGCTTTGAAACGGTGGTTATGGATGGTGAACGGGCCGTTATCTCCAATAGGGCACACGCGGCGGAAAGGAGTGGTGATTAATGGCTGACTTTTGGATTATTTTGACCGGCACATTGGTGGCGGCCACTTGCGGGGTGTTGGGCTGCTTTCTCGTTCTCCGGAAAATGGCGATGGTCGGAGATGCGATCAGCCACTCCGTTTTACCGGGCATCGCGATCGCCTTTTTAATCAGCAACTCGAGGGATTCGATTCTAATGCTGGCTGGAGCGGCCGTCTTGGGCTTGATTACGGTATTTCTGATCCAGAGTCTTCAAAACGGAGGATTGCAATCCGACGCTTCTATAGGGATTGTATTCACCGCCCTGTTTGCGATCGGAGTCATTTTGATTAGCCGGAACGCGGCTCATATCGATCTGGATCTGGATTGCGTCCTCTTCGGAGAAATCGCATATGTGCAGTGGGATACGCTGATCATAAACGGTTATGATATGGGACCGGCTGCCGTATGGCTGTTGGGCGGGACATTGTTGCTTGTCCTTGTAGTAATCGGGTTGTTCTATAAACAGTTTAAGCTGTGCGCATTCGATCCCGCGCTGGCAGCGGCCGTCGGCATTCCTGTGGCGTTGTTCCACTACTTGCTTATGGGACTGGTATCGCTCTCGACGGTAGCTTCGTTTGAAAGCGTGGGCGCTATTCTGGTTGTCGGGATGCTGATCGTTCCGGCATCTACCGCCTACCTGCTGACCGACCGGCTCAGTGTTATGCTGCTTTACAGCGTGCTGATCGGTGCAGTCAGCTCAGCAGGCGGATATTACGCAGCAAAATGGCTGGACGCTTCAATTGCAGGCTCCATGATCACCGTCGCCGGACTCCTTTTCGTTTTGGCCTTCGTATTTTCACCGCTGCACGGTCTGGTGGCGCGTTACCAAAAACGCCGGAGCTTAAAGGCGGCATCGGCTTAAACGGATGAAGTAGATGATGGGCTGTTGCGAATGATGCGAAATGGCGGATCCAATTAAATAGTGGAATTCAGGCAGGCTTTCGTCGGAAGGACGAGAGCCTGCTTTTTTGAGTCGGAAAGGACCGGAGGGGCGGTTAATCATTGGTGGACGGTTGTTAATGGCACGGAGAGGAGATCCACAAATGGACGGTTCCGGCATGGGCGAACTTCTAACGAATCGTAAAGAGCATATTAGCGTAAAAATGGCCATCGACCTGATCTAAGGAACTCCAACGGCGTTATTGAGTAATTTTAGGTGAGAAAAGTTCCGTTTAGCTCGAAATATGGTTACCAGGGTTCGTAAGAATCTCAAACGGCTCTATTTTGACTAAATAAGGATGGCTGAGTTCCATAGGCACATATTGGGACAGGGGAATGCGGTAACTGTCTTTGTTGGGTTCGGGCGTTTATGATAAAATGGCGTTATGCTAACGAAGACCCATGAATTCACAAGGTAGGAAGCAAATATGCGAACTGGGCTGAATGGAGGATTTTCTGTTGAAGTATAAATTACTGGCGCTCGATATGGACGGAACACTGCTGACCGATAATCATCAAATTTCACCCGAAACGGAGAAGTGGATCCACAAGGCGGCCGCCGCAGGGGTACACGTTTGTTTATCTACCGGCAGAGGCTATAATGAGGCGGTTCCTTTTGGAGACCAACTCGGCCTTGAAACGCCCATGATCACTGTCAACGGCAGTGAGGTTTGGAGATCGCCTCATGAGCTTTATCACCGGGAATTGTTTGACAAGACGATCATTGCCCGGATGTATGATATCGCACAGGAGCATCATGTATGGTTCTGGGCCTATGCGGTGGAAGGAAGCTACAACGAGAACAGCTGGGAGCCGGAATTGCTGGATCGCAATCAATGGCTCAAATTCGGTTATCACACCGAGGATGACGAGATTCGCCACAAGATCATGCTGCAGCTTCAGGACATGGGCGGACTAGAAATCACGAACTCGTCGCCTTATAACCTCGAGATTAATCCGGCAGGCATCAATAAGGCCAGCGGCATTCGTACCGTTTGCAAATTGCTGGGCATCGAGATGTCGGAGACCGTAGCTATCGGCGACAGCCTTAACGACCTCGCTGCGATTCAAGCGGCCGGACTCGGCGTGGCGATGGGAAATGCTCAGATTGCGGTTAAAGAGAATGCGGACGTGGTAACCGACTCCAACAATGATGACGGCATTGCGCGGATCATCCGCGATTATATTTTGGCGGGAGAGTGAGGTCTAGGTGATAGCTGTGCTCGGCTGGATATTGGTCATCGCTTTATTTGTGATCGGGATGGCGGGAGCGGTATATCCCGTTTTACCGGGGGTTCTTGCGATATACTTTGCCTTTTTCGTGTATGGCTGGTTCTTCTCGTTTGAACCGTTCGGCTGGTTTTTCTGGATTATTCAGACCCTGATCGTCGTGGTCCTTCTAGTGGCGGATTACGCCGTGGGCGCCTGGGGGGTCAAAAAGTTCGGCGGCAGCAAGCTGTCCGTTTGGCTCAGCACGATCGGCATCATCGTCGGCCCGTTCGTGATCCCCGCCTTCGGCCTTATTATCGGTCCGTTGCTCGGCGCTATGATCGGCGAGTTAATCAAGGGGGAGTCGCTCGCCAAAGCTTTTAAAGTCGGGGTTGGCTCCGTTGTCGGACTTTTTAGCAGCATCGTCGTAAAAGTGATACTCCAACTCGCCATGATTATTGTTTTCATCATTTGGATCATCGTCTAGAAAGAAGGAATTTTCTTTGTCTAACCAGAATGCCAAGGAATCGTTTGTCAAAGGAACATTAATACTCGCAGGTGCCGCGTTGATCGCCCGGGTACTCGGGCTGTTTCAGCGCGTGCCGCTGGAGCATATTCTCGGGAGTGTCGGGAATGCGGCATATTCGCAGGCGAATGCCGCTTATTTTATGCTGTTGACACTGGCAACTGCGGGGATTCCCAGTACATTGAGCAAAATGGTGTCGGAACGGCACGCCCTGAATCGGCCGGAAGAGGCGAGACGCGTGTATCAGGCGGCCTTGATCTTCGCCGCAGCTGCCGGGGTTATCATGTTCGTGATGCTGTATCTGCTCGCTCCGTACTATGCGCAAAAATCGGAAGTGCCCGAATCCGTCGTGGCCATCCGGGCGTTAGCGCCTGCCTTGCTTATTTTTCCGTTGATCGCGATGATCCGCGGTTATTTGCAGGGAAGAAACATCATGATCGCGGGGGGCGTTTCCCAGGTTATTGAGCAGATCGTTCGGGTCGTCACAGGGATTGTTCTGGCGTTCCTGTTCTTTCATTGGGGGTACTCGGAGCAAAATATAGCGGCCGGGGCCACTTTCGGGGCGGTCATCGGCGGAGTAGCCGCGCTCTTCGTAATGCTGTATTACAGCATGCGGGTGAAAAGGAACGACCGCAACAGTGCTGCGGTGAACGGGAGCCATGTACCGGAGAAACGGCTGTCCTTGAGCCGGATTTATGCCGATATTTTCAAGTTATCGATTCCGATCGTGCTTACCGCCCTGGCGGTACCTGCCGTCAATTTTATCGATAATTCAATCTTGAAGCCGCTTCTCAGCGGACAGCTGGGTTCGCACGAGGCGACGAATATTTTAGGGATTCTGGGAACCCGGGCGCAAATGATTGCCGGGATTCCGCCGATTCTCGCCATTGCGCTCAGCCAGTCGCTCGTTCCGATCATTTCCGCGGCGTTTGCGCGCGGAGATTCCCAGCATTTACAGCGGCAGGTGACGCTGGCGATGCGTATTTCCGTGCTGACCGGTGCGCCGATCATCCTGGCGCTCGGAACTGCGGCCTATTCCGTCAATGGCTTATTGTTCAGTACCCGGGAAGGGAGCGGCATCGTTGGATTATTGACGGTGATGACCATCTTCCAGATTACGATGATGACGAGCAATTCCATTCTGCTCGGGATCAACAAGGCTAACCGCTCGATGGTGTATGTGGGCATCGGGATCGCCGTCAAGCTTGCTACTAGCTATGTGTTTTCCCAAATGTGGGGGATCTACGGCATTATTATATCGACGGGACTGTGTTTCTTCGTCATTACGGTCCTTAACATTAGAGTGATGAAGCAAATCGTACCTTTCTCGATGATGGGGACCCGTTGGGTTGGGTTTCTGGCGACCTGTGCCGTTTTGGCAGGGACAGGCTACGGCTTGAACCAAGCGGCTAATAATGTTCTTCTGCCGCTGATGCCGGGACGGGTGGCATTCTTCATCACTTGTGCCATCGTCGGTATTGCCGTGGTCGGGTTATATCCGATCCTGCTGATTCTGCTGCGTGTCGTGCGCAAAGACGAGCTGTCCGGTTACCCGGCGCCATTGCGTAAAGTGCTGACCCCGCTGATGCGGTTGCAGCGCTCGGGACAATCGGGCGTAGCGAAATAGGGCAGGCCGCGTACTAAGGCTGCCCGCCGTCCTAATCGCCCGCGACATCGTGGGCGAGCGCGGCTTTGAGGATGCCGCCGCGATGCTCGCGACTGATGTCGCACAAATACGGCGGCTGCGGCGCGCTGATGCCATCCAGCGCGCTGTGGTCCTTGAGCCAATCCTCCCGGGAGATTGGCTCATAGGGGGTGTCGCCCCAAGCGTCCAGCAGCTTGGGGCTGAAGAGACGCATGCCCGGCGGCAGCGTCTCGCCCTCCAGAAGCACTGACCCCTGCATCGCAGAGGTCAGTGCTTCTTTGCTATTGGCCGTGAACAATTCCGGCCAATAGTCGCCGCGCGAGCCGCTGTGCGGCACGCTGGCGGCGAAGCGCTCCGCGCCGCTGCGCACGGCGCGGAGGCCCATGAGCATCGCGTACAGGCTCTTGCCTAGCGCGATGCGGTCCGGGAGGCTGCCGAAGTCGGATACGACGCGCCCCGCCAGGCGGCGCACTTCGTATCTGGCACGGCCCCCCTCCATCCCATCGGGATCACTCCCGTCCTCGTGATCCTCTCTTCCCGATTCACCCGCGGCTTTCTCACTCTCCGCTTCGCCCGCGGTCTCGACATTCCCCGCTCCCTGCCCGCTTCCGCCTGCCGCTTTCTCCCCGCCCGCATCTGCGGGCTCCGCCTCAAGCAGCGGGAACACCACCTGATTCAGTCCGGCCAGACTGTTCAGGTGGAAGGGCAGCTTGTCGGTAATATGCTTCTGGTAATAAGGATGGCGGATCACCCGCTTCTCGATATAATTCTGCTCATTGATAATTAGCCCTACCGTCAGCAACGCGCTCCCCCGGTCGATCCAGAAGCGCTCCCAGAATGGGCGCATAAACTCGGATACGTGGAAATAGGGGAGCAGATGAAACCGGCTGGACCCGAGCTCCCGGCTCTTAATATATAGAAGAAGCTGCGGATAGGCGTCCTGGAAGATCAGCGCATTGCTGCGCTCCAAAAAGCGGTAGTACGCCTTTTTCTCGCTCTCGTCCAGGAGATCGGCCAACCTTCCGCGCAGATCGGTCATATTCCAACCGGCATTTCTGGATACCATATGGGCTAGGAACGCCCAATGGAGCTCCGGGTAGGCCTGATAACATGCCAGATAAGCCTCCGTGCGGGTAATATTGCTTGCCCCCGCCCGGCCGGTTGCCAAGGCGATTTCCTCCGCCAGCTCCCGGTCCGCCTCACTCCAGGCATCTTCCCGGGCCGCTCTGGCCGCGGGACCCCGGCGCAGCAAATCTTCAAGCTCCGTCGCCACCGTTCGGGCGGAGGCTTCATTCCATTCGAGGGAAAGCCGCTCTTCGCGCAGCCGGCTGGATTCGGCAATTCCGGCGGCTTTGCCCTTTACCGCCTCCCCGATCACGGAAGGCAGCCGCCGCAAAAAATCCTTGAGGCCGGGGGCCGAAGCCGGACCGTCCGGATTACGTGGGCTTTGCTTCATGGTATCCCCGCTTTCTTTGTAGAGACTTTATGCATCACGTATTTTACTTTGAACATCCATTATAAGTATGGCCAAAAATTTGACTTCCACTCCGGGTTTTGGTTGACTAAGTAAAGGAGTTCATAAACTACAGGCAGAAAGGAATGAAGCTAATGAAACAGGTGCAAAGCGCAGCTGAATTTAACGTAAGTATTCAATCCAGCAATCTCGTAGTAGCGGTCTTTAAAGCGGACTGGTGCGTAGACTGCAAATTTATCGATCCGTTTATGCCTGAAATTGAAGAGAAATACGGTGACAGAATAGCATTGATCGAGGTGGACGTGGACAAGGTAGGGGACGTTAGCCAGGAACAGAACATTTTGGGAATCCCCAGCTTTGTCGCTTATGCGGACGGCCGTGAACTGATCCGTTTCGTCAACAAGCTTCGCAAATCGCGCGAGGAGATCGAGGATTTCCTGAACAAGGCGCTTGATGTTTACCATACATTACACGATACGCCGGAACGAAAAGACGGATAATCGGCCCAGCTGAAAACCTGACTTTTTGAGCACGTATTTCACATTATTCAAACGACAAAAATCACATCGCCCCTGGCTCGTACAGGCGGCGATGTTTGTATTTGTGAACATTTTGTCACAGTTTCTCTATGATTAGCTCTATTCGATCAGGTATAATGATTATGATTTATGGATGTTTGTATCTCCTTACACTGATATAGCGGGTGAGCATTTTGAATACGAAGCAATTGAAATGGCTTAGCTATATTTCTTGCTTAGTCATGTTCTTGGCAACACTGGGCGGAAGCGTGGTTACCAAGACCGAATCGGGCCTCGGCTGCGGCAATGATTGGCCTCTGTGCCACGGGAAATTCGTACCGGCCCACACGATCGCCTCCTTGATCGAATACTCGCACCGGGCAGTCAGCGGAGCCGCGGGCTTGTTGTCATTGGCGGCCTTTGTGGCGTTTTGGATGTACCGGAAGCAACGCCGGGATCTGCAGATTTATTCTTTTCTTGCGCTTGTATTTGTCATGGTTCAAGCCGTTATGGGCGCGATGGCGGTCATATTTCCTACGTCTTCTGCAGTTATGGCGCTGCACTTCGGCTTTTCACTGATAGCTTTCGCCAGCTCGGTGATGCTCGTCCTTGGCATTCGCGAAGATGAAGCCAGGGAGAACGGGAAGCAGCCCGCGCCGACCAAACTGTATGTTTCCCGCGGATTCCGTAATTTGACCTGGTTCGCTACAGCCTACACATACATCGTGGTATATATCGGCGCCTATGTGAGCCATACCGATTCCGCCGGCGGCTGTACAGGCTGGCCGCTCTGTAACCGGGAACTCATCCCGGAACTTTCGGGCGGTGTCGGCATCGCTTTCATTCACCGGGTTGCGGCTGCGCTGCTGTTAATCCTGGTAGCCACGGTCGGTCATTTTGCCTATCGTAAACATCCGGGGAACCGGGAAATTCGTTCACTCGGCGTAGCGGCTACCGTGCTGATCCTGGTGCAGGTATTCACTGGCGCGAGTATTGTGTTCACGCTGAACAATTATGAAGTGTATTTGTTTACCTCTCTTGCCCATATCATTGTTTTGGCGGCCTTGTTCGGGGTACTTTGTTATATGAGCGTCAGAACTTGGCAGTTAAGCAGAAACAAGGACGGACGTGCTCAATAACATTGTGCAGGAATGAGCTTAGAGACATTCGGGAAGTGTTATACAATAGGCAGGGAGAACGGATACCCGGATTCATTGACGGAAGCGAGGAAACAATATGCTGCGAAGCTTGCTTGGCGAACCGCCAAGAGAAAATGAAGGTCTGCTGAAGGACGCTATCGACGCCATGGTACAATTGACGAAGTTGCTGCAAAAAGAAACGGAGCTTCATAAAGACCCGACCCATGATTTTCGGAAGCTCGAAATTTGGACGCTTGGTCTGATCGCTTCGCTGGATGAATTGGAGCAGTGTCTGCATGCGGCCTCCTTTTTCCGGAAAAAGGTTGTCCACGATTCGGAGCAGGATATGGATCCGGCCGAGCGGGGCGATTATGCGCGATATGTATTTTTTTACAAGGACGGATTCATTCGCGTGTTTGCCACGCTGGACAAGCTGGGTACGGTGTTGAACGAGCTGTTTGATCTCAAAACCTCCAAAGTAAAAGCGCATTTCTCTTACTTCACGGTGCTTCGGCAATTCCGGTACATGAAGGTACATATGGAGCTGGGAGATCGGCTGGTTGCCATTAAAGAAAAATACAAAGAACCGCTCGCCCTCCTGAGACAGCGCCGGAATACGGAGATCCACTACATGAATTCGGAAATGAAGGACGATCTTTGGCAGCGGCATCAGACATTGCACGGGAAAATAGAGCTTGAGGATCTGGACCGTCATCTGCACGATCTGGAACAAGGTTATCTTATGGTTTGCGAAACGCTGGAAGCGTCCTTTTCCTATGCAAATCAGCGCTGGAAAAAGGTTTCGGGGAGATAGAATATATTTCCGATCGGGCTACGTATTTTTTCCTTTGACAAAACAGGGCAAAACTCCTATACTCTAAACTAGTTTCAGAAATAATTTCATATTTTTCTTATCGAGAGAGGCGGAGGGAAAGGCCCGATGAAGCCCAGCAACCGATTCGAATCAGGTAGGGAGCTACGGTTCCGTCTTGCCGATACCCGAATGTCATGGTGCTAATTCCTTCAAAATCGCGTTGTGCATGCATCGCAGGTTTTGACAGATGAGAAGGCATTGTCTTTACGTAAAGAGAGCCCTTTGAATCTGTGGGGCTCTTTTCTGTTTTATTGGATTTACTTGGAAAAATTGCGCAAACAGGAGGCTATAAGTTTGATTGAACTCAAACAGCTCACTAAAATATACGGCAGCAAAAAGAAGATGACCACCGCGTTATCCGGGCTTAATTTAAAGGTCAATAAGGGGGAAATCTTCGGGGTGATCGGCCACTCCGGCGCGGGTAAAAGTACGCTCATCCGCTGCATCAATTTGCTGGAGAGACCTTCCCAGGGCGAGGTTTGGGTCGGCGGCACGGATCTCACCAAGCTGGGCAAGCGGGAGCTGCAACAGCACCGCCGGAAGATCGGAATGATATTCCAGCATTTCAACTTGCTGTCTTCGGCTACGGTGTATGATAATGTTGCGTTTCCGCTGACGCTGACCGGCACCCCCAAGGCTCAGATTCAAGCCAAGGTGAATGAGCTGCTGGCTCTGGTCGGGCTGGAAGAGCATCGAGGCAAGTATCCCGCCCAGCTGTCCGGCGGACAGAAGCAGCGGGTAGGCATCGCGCGGGCCTTGGCCAGCGATCCGGATGTGCTGCTGTGCGACGAAGCTACGTCGGCCCTGGATCCGCAGACTACGGACTCCATTCTGAAGCTGCTGCTTGATATCAATCGGAAATTCAATTTGACGATTCTGCTGATCACGCATGAGATGCATGTCATCCAGAGCATTTGCGACCGCGTCGCGGTCATTCATGAAGGCGGCATCGTGGAAGAAGGGCCGGTTACCGAGGTATTTCTGAAACCACGTCATTTCGTAACACGGGAGTTCATCAACCGTGACGCAGCCGGCTCGGCCGGGGAAGAAGGCTTGAAGCTGGCGGCATCGGTGCCTCATCCGGAATGGGCGAGACTGGTGAAGATCACATTTCTCGGCGCCAAGACGTATGAATCGGTGTTGTCCCAGGTGGTCCGGGAAACCGGCGTAAACTTCGCGATTCTGCAGGGGACGATCTCAACGATCAAGGACGTGCCGTACGGCAAACTGACGGTTTCCTTTGAAGGAGACGACGAGAAAGTGGGGCGGACGCTTGCTTTGTTAAGAGAACGGGATCTTGATGTGGAGGTGATCGGGTAATGTGGGGGTTGGACTTTTCTAAAATCGACTGGGCCGAAATGGGCACAGCTTCTACGGATACGCTGCAAATGATGGGCTATGCCACCCTGTTCACGTTTCTGATCGGATTGCCGCTGGGTGTGCTCTTATATACCTTTTCCCGCTCCAGTTCGGCGGTTCTTGGGTGGGTCTATCGGATTCTGTCCCTCATCGTCAACATTATCCGTTCCGTACCGTTCATCATTCTGATCGTTGCTCTAATCCCTGTTACCCGGGCGATTATGGGGGTATCTTCCGGAGTGGAAGGAACCATTCCGCCGCTCGTGATCGGAGCCGCTCCGTTCTTTGCCCGTCTCGTCGAGACGGCGCTGCGCGAGGTGGATCGCGGGGTCATTGAAGCTTCGCACGCGATGGGAGCTACGACCTTTCAGGTCATCCGCAAGGTGCTGCTGCCGGAATCGTTGCCCGGCCTAATCGCAGGCATGACCATTACCGCAGTTACCCTGGTATCTTACACCGCGATGTCGGGTATGGTAGGAGGCGGCGGACTCGGCGACTTGGCGATTCGTTACGGGTATTACCGCTACGAGAAGGAAGTTATGATTGTCTCCGTTATTTTCATGGTCATCCTGGTGCAAGTGCTGCAAATGCTTGGTGACCGGCTGGTGATTCATTTTACGAGGAAATAAGGAAACCTTATATAGATTAAATCCTTATTCAAAAACTATTAGGAGGTCATACTGTTATGAAGAAATGGACTTTTTCGTTATTGACGCTGGCTTTGGTTCTGGTACTCGCCGCTTGCGGCAACAATGCAAAGAACGACAACTCCGCGGCAGGCAATACGCCGGCTGCAGGGAACGACGCCGCGAATACTCCGGCTGCAACCGAACCGGTTAAACTGGTCGTTGGCGCAACCGTACCGCATGCGGATATTCTCAAGTTTATTGCTCCGAAGCTGAAGGAAGAGGGCGTAGAGCTGGAAGTCAGAGAATTTACGGACTATGTACAGCCGAACGTTCAAGTATTCGAAAAACAACTGGATGCAAACTATTTCCAACATCAGCCATACCTTGACGAGCAAAACGCTCAAAACAAATTTGATCTGGTATCCGTTGTCGGCGTGCACGTAGAACCGATGGGTGCATACTCCAAGAAGCTGAAATCGGCTGACGAAATTGCTGACGGCGCGAAAGTAGCGATCCCGAACGATGCAACGAACGGCGGACGCGCTCTGCTGCTGCTTGAAAAACAAGGTCTGATCAAGCTTAAAGAAGATGCAGGAATCATGGCTACTAAAGCGGATGTTACCGAAAATCCGAAAAACCTGAAATTCATCGAAGCTGATGCTGCAATGCTTCCTCGTCAATTGGAAGAAGTGGACCTGGCGCTGATCAATACGAACTATGCGCTTGAAGCCGACCTCAACCCGGTTGAAGATGCGCTGTTCATCGAGGATGCTGATTCGCCATACACCAACATTTTGGTATCCCGTCCGGACAACAAAGATTCCGAAGCGATCCAAAAGCTGGCTAAAGCGTTGACTTCCGAAGAGGTTAAGACATTTATCCAGGATACCTACAAAGGTGCTTTGGTACCGGCATTTTAATAAATGACTAATTAGCCTTAAACGCCTGACCATCCCGCTGCTTAGATGCAGCGGGATATTTGTTTATATACCTGAACTGTCCCGGAGGACGTCGTTGCCCTTCACCGGAAACCCGTTTGTGAGAATGTCTTAAATCTTTTATACTTGAAAAGAAGGTACTGGTGAGGAGGAGAAGGACGTTGGTGGGAAAAGTCGCCCTGATTACGGGAAGCGCCAAAGGCTTGGGCAAAAAAACCGCGTTGACGCTGGCGGAACAAGGCTGTCATATCGCACTGAATTATGTACATAGTGAATCGGAAGCGCGCGCTCTTCAATCCGAAATTGAAAAGCTCGGTGTCCGGTGCATCGCCGTCCGGGCAGATATTTCTCGGCGGGAAGAAATTGAGACGCTCGCAAGTCAAGTCCAGGATAGCCTAGGGACGATCGATATCCTTGTGAACAATGCAGGGCCGTTCATCCGGGAGCGCAGGTTGTTCACCGACTACAGTCAGGGAGATATTCTGGCGATGATTGACGGCAACCTGGTCGGCACGATGCTGCTGGATCATCTGGTCCTTCCGGGGATGCGGGACAAAGGCTGGGGACGGATCATTCATTTCGGGTTCGGCCATGCGTCGGAATCCCGGGCTTGGCCGCATCGCGCGGTGTATGCCGCAGCCAAAACCGGGCTTGTCTCTTTTACGAAAACCTTGGCGGTGGAAGAGGCCTCTTACGGAATAACTGTGAATATGGTATGCCCGGGAGATATACGCGGCCGGAACAAAGAGATTTCCATCGCTGAAGCGCGCGAGCTATCCGACGGAGAAACGCCTTTGGGCCGTCCGGGGAGCGGGGAAGACATCGCCCGCGTGATTTCGTTCCTCTGTCATACGGATTCCGACTTTATTACCGGTAACATCATGGACATTTCCGGGGGACTCGATCCGATTCGTCCATGGGTCAAGCCCTCTTAACTATCGGTAGATCTACTAAATAAAAACACGGCCTTCCGGCGATGCCGGAGGACCGTGTTATTTGTGCTGATGTATATCTTAAAATACTTGTACGACCTCTTGAACGCCTTCTACTTCTTCAAACAGTGCGCGTTCGATACCGGCTTTGAGGGTGATGGTGGAGCTTGGGCAGCTGCCGCAGGCACCCATCAATCTCAATTTGACGATTCCGTCTTCCACGTCGACCAATTCGACGTCGCCGCCGTCACGTTGCAGGAAGGGACGAAGTTTGTCCAAAACTTCCAGCACCTCGTCATACAATTTATCTTGTACGTTTTCACTCATTGTTTTCAACTCCTTTCCTTTCCTATATATTATATTACAAAAACCTTTAAATTTAAATGCTTCACTGACGGGAGAGATACGGCCTGAAACCAATTATTGAATTTTGTGCAAACAATGCCGGGTTTGGAACCGATACGATATTGAACCGACTAAAAGAACAGCACGGCTGTGAAGTTATCGAGTACGGCTGCCTTACGGGCTGCGGCATGTGCTACATGTCTCCCTACGCGTTGGTCAATGGAGAAACGGTGGCGGCCGAAACCGCCGAACAATTGTATGAGACTATTCTGAAACTCATCAAGGAGATTGAGGCGTTAGAATAGCCCTGTTATGATTTCACTCCGGCTTATCCAAGATGGTGCTTCGACATCCACAGCACACCGCTCTTTAGCAAGCGGGGTACCCTGCCGGTAACCTGGGCTTTGCCCATTAAGCCGAATCCGGCTTTTTTGCCGAGGGAGCCTAGGGTTCCCTTGAGTTTGATAGGTTGGAGCTTCGGTGTTTCGCCGCGCCACTGTGCGGACACAATATGCGCAATTTGGTGCCCCTGGCCTTCGGCAGCCTGAGCGCTCGGTGCAAAAGGCAGGCTGGCACAATCTCCGCAGACGAAAACTTCCGGGTAATCCGGGATTTGATAATACTCATCGAGAAGCACGCGCCCTTGACGGTCTTTGGCAACGTTCAGGTTTTGTACAAGGTCCACCGGCCGGATTCCCGCCGTCCATACGGTGACATCCGAAAGCAGATTCCCGTTCTCATGATGGATAACTCCCGGCTCTAGGGAGTGAATCGAGATATGGGACAGCGTCTCCACATCGTGTTCGTGGAACCATTTCGTAACATAGGTGGACACTTTCGGCGGGAAAGCCGATAGCAGGCGAGATCCGCGGTCGATGAGCGCTATGTCCAAATCGGGACGGCTCTCCCGGAGCTCGGCGGCAATCTCGACGCCGCTGAGTCCTCCGCCGACAATGTTGATTTTGCTGTTAGGCTTGGCATTGTTCAGCTTCATATAAGTTTCGCGTACCGCCGAGAACGATTGGATGCTGCAGGAGAATTCCTTCGCCCCTGGAATATTGTGATAATTATCGGTACAGCCCAAAGCAATGACAAGTTGATCGTATTCCAGAGGGGGTTCCCCCTCTTCCGCGAAATGAATTCTCCGATTCTCCAGATCGACGGAGACGGCCTCGCCATACTTGATATTTAGTCCATGATAATGAGGAAAAGGGACCCTTAGCTCGTGATCGGACGCCGTGCCCGCGGCTAAAGCGTAGTATTCGGTCTTCAGGCTTTGAAACGGCATCCGGTCGATCAGTGTAATTTGAATATCCGTAGGAATATGTCCTTTAAAAAGTTCATGAATGATGGTGGTTCCGCCATAGCCTCCACCCAGAATAACGAATTGTTTCATCTCCTCGTATTCCTTTCTGCAGGGGCTGCTTTGGGAGCCCGCTATGCTTTATTCATATACCTGGACTTCGTTATAGAAGGTGTCGCGCTCGACCGGAATCCGTCCGGCCCCTTTAACCAGCCACACTAGCTCTTTCCGGGTTAATCCGTCCGGCGTCAGTGCGCCCGCGGCGTGGCTGATCTGCTCTTTCAAAATCGTGCCATGCACATCGGAAGCGCCGAAGGTCAGAGCTACCTGGGTCAACTGGACCCCGATGTTGATAAAGTAAGCTTTGATATGCTGAATATTGTCCAGCATCAACCGGCTGATCGCGATCGTCTTGAGATCCTCGTATGCTGAGTTCCGGCGCATGATCCCCGCATTTTTGTTGCGCGGCTGCATCGACAACGGAATGAATACCATGAACCCGCCGGTTTCGTCCTGAAGCTCGCGAATCTGGATCATGTGGCGGATCCGGTCCTCATGAGACTCGATCGAGCCGTAGAGCATGGTCGTATGCGTCTTCATCCCCAGCTTATGGGCTGTGCGATGGACATCCAGATACTGGTCCACGTTCGCTTTTTCCACTTTCATTTTTTCCCGGTACTGGTCGGACAAGATCTCCGCGCCGCCTCCGGTCAAGGATTTCAGCCCGGCTTTTTGCAGTTCCGTTAGGACTTCCTTCGTGCTAAGCCCGCTGATCCGTGTGAAAAATTCGATTTCCGCCGCCGTATACGCTTTGAGCGTAATGTCGGGGAAACGATCGTTGAGCGCCTTCAGAGAGTCTACATAGTATTGGAACGGAACGTGCTGGTTATGTCCGCCCACGATATGGAATTCGCGTACGCCCGGAGTAATATGCTGCTCCACGTAGGCGATCATTTCTTCGCCGGATAAGGTATAAGAGCCTTCTTCGCCCTGGTCTTTGCGGAAATTGCAGAACGCGCAATGCGATTCGCAAATATTGGTGAAGTAGAGACTCATGTTTTCGATAAAGTAAACTTTTTTCCCATTCTTTCTTAAATTGACCTCATTGGCTAACTGTCCAATGGTCAACAAATCGTCGCTCTCATATAAGTATACCCCGTCCTCGAGGGTCAAGCGTTCCCCTTGCTTTACTTTCTCAACAATTTCAGCCATTCTTCTATCGATGTTCGTTGTTGCGGTCGTGAACATGACGATACCTCCGTTTCCTTTGGAGGATCCATCCGGATCCATCATTACAGGCATATTAAACCACTTTCCTATTATAAACCCCGTTTTGAAAAGGGACAACACATGGAACAGGCGTAAAAGAAAGACGCTGCTATAAAAATCACACTCGCTTGAGGGGAACGAGGATGTGGAGTATACTTTGTATATAAAGGAGGGGTAACGATGATTGAAATCTCTGAAAGTGCTGTACAACGGATTAAGGAAATGATTGCCGGAGAGGAAACGCCTGATATGTTTCTCCGTCTCGGAGTGAATCCCGGCGGTTGCAGCGGCTTTTCATATAGCATGGGACTTGATGATCAGGAAGGCGAAGGCGACATTTACCAGGATATTAAAGGTATTAAGGTCGTGGTCGACAAGGAGAGCGTCCGTTATCTGAACGGGCTTGAAATTGACTTCCAGGAGTCGGGCATGTCCGGCGGCTTTACGATCAACAACCCGAACGCCATCGCTTCTTGTGGCTGCGGTCAATCGTTCCGTATGCGTAACGAAGAGGGCCGTCCGGAAGTTTGCGACTGATTAACGCAGACACAGCGCGGCTTTCACGGTTTTCTGTTCCGGTGATCTGAACGAAAGCCGATACGGAAGCCACCACGCGAACGGACGTTTGGGATTGCGGATAACAGCGGAAAATTGAGCGTTATCAATCCCGAATCATGTACATTAACAACCCTTAAAACGCCGTTTGTGGGTTGTGGATCACGGCCTCTATTGCGTAAATACACGCGATGGAGGTCGTTTTATTATGCCGTTAAAGAAACGGGAAAGACGCGTACCTAACGGAGCGCGCACGATTCAAGAGTTTCCGCGGATTACGTTTGAGCAGGCGTTAGATTTCGCGGTCGCTGCTAAAAAGGCGGAGGGGCTGCGCGAACGAACACTAATTGATTATGCGAAAAACTACGGGTATTTTACGGATTGGGTGAAAAAGGCGCATCCGGATATTGAATATGTCGACGAGATTAGTCCGCAGATTATTCGGGATCATATCACGTATATGAAATACGATCATATCCGATACGACGGACATAGGAACATAAAGACTGAGGATGTCGGCTTGTCGGATACGTCCGTAAATATTCGGCTTCGGACGTTGAAAGCAATATTCAATCAGTTGGAGCGTGACGAACTCATCGAGGACAATCCTTTCGCGAAAGTGAAGCTATTGCGCCAGGATGTCGACCTTACTAATTGCCTGACGGACGATGAAGTAAAGGCGATACTAGCGCAGCCGAACCGCCGGGACTTCGTAGGCTTTCGGGATTACGTGGGGATCGTGACACTTCTTGACAGTGGTTGCAGGGTCTCGGAATTACTCGGGCTTCGCGCCGGTGATATCGACTTTCAAACGCGCTTTATCGTTCTGTCTGGCGAAATGAACAAGAACCGGAAGCCGCGCATGGTACCGATTTCGGCACACGTTGCGAAACTATTGCTGCAGCTTATCGAAGAGAATAAACAGTTCTTTTCGACGGATCGCATCTTTATGTCATCGTTCGGTGAGCCCGTAAACGCGAATAACTTCAATAAGCGACTTAAATATTACGGGGCGAAAGCGGGTATATCCGGAAAGAAGATGACAGCGCACGTTTACCGGCATACATGGGCTCGCGCTATGGTCCTTAACGGCTGCGACCCCTTCACCATCCAGAAAATGGGCGGTTGGGCCGATATGCGGACGATGCGGCGCTATGTCCAGATGGATACAAGCGATTTGCGCAGGAGTCACGACGAGTTTTCGCCTACTACTCGGTTTATAAAGAAACGGTATTAATTCACGCCTATAACGGAACCCCTCGGCGGGTCTTTGCGTAATCAAACGTAGAGGCTATGTCGAGGGGTTCTTTTTTCGTTTATGGGATGGTATGATTTAGGTAATTTGGAGGGGATACGATGGACATTCATCTTTCGCAGTCAGTTACTACGGGAGACGGTCAAACGGGGCGTCAGCTTATTAAATCATTCGCGGCTCAGCCGATTCCCAGTGTTGGATTTAAGATTAAGGATATTGCTTTCCGAGGTCCTTCGGAGTACGAGGTAGTTAATGTGGTTATAAATTACGAGAATGAAGAATGTTGGGTTCATCTTGAACCGGTATACCTGGAATCAAACGACCCGGAAGATTTAAAAGATTTCATTCGCGAATATTTGATGCGCGGGTGGGAATGTCCTGTGTCCCGTAGGTAATGGTATAGTTTTCATATATTCTATTTTAAAGTGAAGGATGGTGCTATATGAGTTTTGAAGATAAAGTGGAATCGATACTTAGAGTTGCTAACGGCGAAAGAAGTGTTGCTAAGGCAAAGCTGACGGTAGTTGAGGAAACAATTCATAGCCTTGTGGATAGATTAAAGTCTCAAGGAATTGCCGCTAGTGTAGAGAAAACAAAACAAGCTCTCGACACTTGGAAGGTCAATATTGATGGTTATGATTTTGAACTTGTTGGAATAGCCTTGATCGACCTTTCAGACAGTCAAAATATCGATCTTCAAAAGCTGGTAGAGTTAGAGTTTATTGAAGGATTGAAACAGAGGACGGGCCAATACTAGGCCAGTCTCCCGCCTCATTCTTGTATTCGCGCCGCTTTCGACCGCAAGTTGAAGCGAACCTGCGGAATTTACGTAAAATTAAACGCCAGCATATGCGGAGCCTCTCCGTTAGGCTGGCGTTTTTATTTGCGTCAAAATAACGCCTCAACTACGTTCCCCCTCCCGTTTATACTCCTCCGCGCCCAAGATCGCTAATCCGCCGTAAATATAGCGGTAAACGCACGATAAAAAAGCCGCAACCTCAACGGTCGGCGGCCGGTATGTATTCGATAATGTCGTCTATTACAATTACGCGCTTAATTCCTTCCTCGCGAGCAATTTCGTTTAACGCGTCGAGTATATTCACCAGTGTTTCAAGCTTGACTGTTTTTGTCTCCCCCGCAGCTAGGTCAAGAATGGTCGCCGGGCGCGTTTTGGATTCAACTGCGATGCGATTGCGTGTCGTCCGTAGTTCGTCAAGAGTGTCTGACAGTTTAAATTTAATTCCTTTCATGCTAACGCCCCTTTCAATAGATAACTCAATTATATCGCGTAAAACAGGCGCCGTAAAACTTTTTTCGTATGTACTATTGACGTACTACTCAGCGAGTAGTATAGTGTTACTCAAAGAGTAATACGAAATAAGTATAACGGAGGTTTCATTTATGAAAAAAATCATTCTCGTTCCGCTCTATTCCCTCGGATATTACAAGAACTGCCGCACGAAGCTCATCAACGCAACGCTCGGCGGCGGCAGAAACGCGCAGCAGATCACCGTTCATCCCTCGATATTTTACGCGATCTTTCCGCGGCTTAACCGTAAATGGGCGGGGGACTCCGTAGACGCGACGGCCGAACAAGTCGAAGCGCTAGGCCTGACGGTCCCAACTAAGCCGAATTGTTTCCGCGAAATGCCTGCCGTAATGGAACCGGAGCCGACAACGTTCCAAGCGCGTTATGTCTACGATCCGTTTTCCGGTCGCTATGTCGTCAATTTATTGGAATTGCGGCAGGAGCTATCCGCCGGGGCTGACCATTTCCGCCAGATTACCGGGATTTCCGCGAAAAGCGTTCTAGGGTCGATCTCACTAACGCTCTCGGAGGCCGCAGCTATCGGATTTATAGTAAACGAGGAGGTGATCGCTAATGACCGCATACACTCCGAACTATTACCGGCATAAATCCGTTAATCCGCGAATCAATAAACGTAAGTTCAAGACGTTTCTCCGCGCGTTAATATGGGCGCTGGCTATCTTCGTGAAGGAGGTCGCATCGTGAAGCCCGTCCCGGATCGAATCGCGTTTTTCACGCGTAAGGCGAACCAATACGGACGGGCCCGATATGACTTTCTTCGCGGCCAGTCCGCTACAAGACCGCCGGCTCTCCGTTATAAGCGGCTATACGCCTATAAATCCGCGATCGCCCGCCAAATCCTCGCCGAAAGGGGCGTTATTAATGGGTAATATCACTTTTGCAGTTATGACGGAGGTCGCGCTCGTCCGCGGCCCCTACGATAGTACGCACGATTACGAGATTATAAACGGCTATCTGGTCGATGGGCCATCTGACAGCGGTCCGGCCTACGTAATGTATGCGGAAGGGGAGGCGGTTTACTTTACGCTTGCGAATAGACTACTCGACTCCCTATACGCTGTTAATCCGCTCTCCAACAGCGTAGATTTCATTCACGATGAGGAGCGCGAACCGATCGCTGTGATCGCGGAGATCGTCGGCAAGTTGCGGAGTATGTCTGCGCTCGATTACATGCGCCAGTTAGTGCGGACGCCCGGCGATCATGCTATTTACGTCTGATTGCGCCCTCGATGAACCTAGTTTAAGGTGCTGCAACACCGAAAGGGGAGAGGACGCGCGCTGTAATACCGGTCGCTGTGCGGTAACACGGCGGCCAAGCCTTCCCAGGTCTAACCCGTAGTATCCGTGGCTCCAAACGCTGATACATCGCCTTGCGGGACGCTTCAAACGTCTGATAGGCGCCAAACTATCGGACAACCTTCCGGTCGGTAACGCCAATTATCGACCGGGTACGTAAATTCCTGCGGCTCGGAGCGGCAACTCCGGAACGTGAAAGCCGCGATTATTTGATAAGGAACGGAGAGGGTGGCGGATGATTCCGCTCGGGCACGCCTTTTCCGTTTTTGTTTTATACGAGAATGTACGTTCGTGTTTTGAAATGGTTTCAGAATTTTATTATTTATTTTTGCGAAAAGTGTGCGGGGAGAAAATCCCACGGAAATAATACCATATCCGACGAAAATATTTTACGAGAAAGTGTGAGAGATCGCGCGCTGACTTTCTATATTATCGTAGGTGCGAAATTTTCCGAACGTTGTGCGGGGAATGGGCGGGCGTCGTCTTTATGGATAGCGGCAGAGTGTACGAAAGTCTCGCGACCGTCGTTTCTATAAGTAGGGAACCAAGGTGGATAAATTGGACGAAACATGTGCGAAATATAGTGGGCAGCCCGTCGGATATATTAAGAGCCGCAAAAAAGTTGACCGAAGCTGTGCGAAATGGCGACCAGCGGCAACATAGTCAGTGAAGGCAGAAATTCCGCTCACTATAAATTTACCAAAGGGAGACGATGAAAATGGCAATGATGACACGTGATCAGTTCGTAGAAAGTAAAGGCGGTATATGGGCGGCAATCGGTGGGACGTGCAAGAAGGCGCGCGAGTTTTACGGGATATCCGCGGGCGTTGTGGCAAAGGGCATAGGAGTAAGCGTGAGTACGCTGCGCAGATTTGAGAATGGAAAACCTATTCGGTCGGCCCAAGTTATTGAAAAGGCGTACGCGATGTTTATTATGCTGAACAGCGCAAGAGAGCAGGGATTCACGATAGATTCCCTGCCGATCCAATACACCCCGCCCGAGCCGCAAATTAAAATTGTGTGGAATGAAACCGGAGACGACTCGCTCATTTTATCGCGACCTGATGGAGAAGAAATTGCGCGAATCAATACGGGGGACTACGACCTAGACTGCGCACTTGCCATCGATATGTGCGAGAAAATGGGCGAAGCATACTATTTCGCTTACTAAGGGAGGTGCAATCATGAACGAAATGAAACGGCTGGCGCAAATTGCGATCCAGCAGAAGGAAACCGTATTAGCGCGGGGGAGGGGCGGATATTCTCCGTCTCTTCACGACCTATTCCGCGTTCAATTGCGGGAGCTTGGCTCAAAGTACGATAAGGGGACGGCGCGGGATGCGGTATTCTTGCTTCTATATCTCCATGCATATGTGAACGGAACGGAGGCGAACGACTATTATATGTGGGCGTTTCCGACCGTGGCGCAAATTCGCAATGATACCGGGATTCACGGGGACCGGATTAAGCCGCTTTGCCAGATTCTCGAAACCGAGGGGTTACTCATAACAAAAATGATCCCTTGGCGCGGGAATGTAAAGAAGATATATCTGCCGTTATTTTACCCGTTTGAGGAAGCGATTCCCGCAGACGGAGCAGCCTAAATCCGTTTACGGGAACCGTCGCAATCCGTTTATAGGAAAGTAATAAGAACGAAGTAACAACAACGAATAACAAGAATAAATATACCGCTTCGGTTAAGTTCACTAACGTTCACTGAACCTTGCGGGACAATTGATTATAAAGATATTTGACGCGGATAAGAGTGGAGGATATTAATAGATTTTCTTCGCGTTAAAGAGAGATAAACAATAATAAAGGAGCCCGCGATCCGTCTGCGGGAATCGCTCACAACTTATACGGAGGTGCCGTCTATGACTCGAAAGGAAGCACGTAAAGCAGTATGGGAGTTCATCGTTAAGAACAGTGATACGCCCACGGCCTGGCGCGCCGAGCTGGTACGCCAGTTTACGGAGGATTTGTTCGCAAAGGGATGCCCGCGGCTGGCGTTCTGGACGTGGAAAATGACGCATCCGGCGTTAATCCGTAAAGGCGCGGCTCACCAAACGATCGGCGATATCCTCGCGGATTACATAATGAACGTGCGCGAAGTTCCCGAAAGAAAGGAAGAATTTCCAGTCAGTGGTCCGGAACGAAATCATCGCGAAGCACTCAAGCGCCGAGCGCTCGAATCGCGGTTATTGACAGAGCGGCCGGATGAAGGCGATCCGATCGAAATCGGGATATACGAGGATACGTTTATCACGGACAGGCCCGTCGAGGCCGCGCTGTTTGACGAATCCGTTGCGATGACCGGCGACGAACTTATCGGGCGACTGACGCGTATCAAACGGCATCCGGAGGCGTTTATTCGAACCTATGCGGACGGTAGCGCCTGGAACCGTGAGAATACGGTCAAGCGGCGCACGCCGGAGAACGTTAGGCTTGCGATTAATACATTGAATTACCGCCGCGTTCGTACGTGCGTGTTTTGCGGGAACGCCTTCTATTCACATAGTAAGCAACCGGGTCGCGTTAAGATGTGTGAGATTATGGTACATCCACAATATAAGGAGAAATACTTCTGCCAAGTAGAACGTAACCGCGCACAGACGAAATTCAATAAGCAAAGTAAGACCGCGTAATCAAACCAAATTCCAATACTATATAGACGGGTAAACCGTCGGTAACTTTAATTTTTATTTGGGGTCAAAGCGAATATTCTATAAGAAAGGAGAGTTAAACATAATGAATGGATTCGCAATTAGAGCTATTCGGATTAGTAAAGGGATGACGCAGCCGGAGTTTGCTAAGACTTTGGGGATTAGTCCAACATGGCTATGCGAGATAGAGAAAGAGAGACGTCCAGTATCTGATAGAGTGCGCATTCGAGTCAGTCAACTGTACGGCGATGATGACGCGGTTGAGATGATTCGTCGCGCAAAGTTATCCGAACAGCTTACGGTTTAAATTGGGCGCCGTACGAGGCGGCAAATCCTCGGGCATCACGCAGGAAAAATTCACGGCAAAACTGCTAGGCCGCTGATAGGATGAATTTCATGGCTGTTACCATAAGCCAAGAGGGACACGTAACAATCATTAAGTACGCGGACAATAAACGCCCGCTCAAAGTCGCGCCGTACATTGCACGTAGCGCAGCGGATCGCGGCATATTATGGGAGATCCTCACCTTTGTCGAGCGTGAGTCGAACGAGCCGCACCACCTCGCCAAAATGGAAGACGCGAAATTTTACTCGCTGGTCGAGCGCCTGGCAACGCTTGCCTGCCGCAAGTTCTCGCCTATGACGAAATGGGGCGTCACTAAACCGGAAATCCGCGGCATTGTCTTATTCACGTTGCGGGCTGCCGTCGTTGCCGGTACCTGGCCGGAGTCATACGAAGTCACGAGCACAACCTTCGTTCGAAACGGAGGCTACCCCGGTGAATAACGCAATTTGGCGGCTCAACTCAGCATACCTCGCCGGCTACACGGAGGACGCGGAAGTCATGCGCAAGATTAGGCGCTCGTATCCGGACTTTACCGAGTCGGCGACGTATCAAAAGAACGGCGTTATCTATGCGCGGCAGTACCGGATTCCTTCCGCTAGAAAGCGGTCGGCGCGTCACTTGTTCGGCGTACCTTTATCGTAAATATTGCGCAGTTTTAGCGCTCTTCTATCCCGGAGGATATAAGTCCATGCCGGGTTATTTGTCGTGCTTAAATCGCGGGAAATTGCAGAAAAGGGTACCGAATATGCGCTGATTTTACGGAGGGGAGGTTGACGGATGAATGAAAAACAAGACGACGCAAAACGTTACTGTCCATATTTTCGCAGCTCTGACGGATGCACTTGCGCGTTGCTGGCGGCGATGAATAAGACAGACGTGCGGTGCAAGGTTTGGCGCGGTGCCGACTCAATCCGATGTCGATATCTCGATACGCAAGTATGAAATAGGGGATGACGCAAATGACCGTAACCGTTTATCAGTACGTATTCACAGACCGCGATAAGACGCGCGTACATACAACGCTCGTAAACGAGGCTGGCGCGGTACTAGATAGGAATATCGCGACATATGAAGCGTATCCACTCAAGCAGATTGCGGACGAGCACGCCCATTATATGCTCCGCGTATTGAAGCGCAGTATGTCGTTGGATCGCGTTATTTACGATTGCAACATTCGCGGCCGGGTTGAATACACGCCCAGGGCCGGCGGCTTTACTGGTGAAATGACGTACCATCCACGGTTAGGTAAGGTCGAGAAAGTGCGGTTGCAATGGGCCGACCCGTTGCCGGAGGATGCGGAAGACGACGAAGACAAAGAAGCGGAGGAATAAGAATGTTTATCGAATCAAAAACCTGGAAGGGCCTGCCGGCAGAAGGAATGACGGAGGTTTATAGTCGCGTTGTACCTACGGACTACCGATCGCCGGTCGCGCAGCCGGAGCCTAGCCCTAAATTGGAGTCAACCGAGGCAAGTCCTGGACGTTTGACCGGAACCATCATTTTTTATCGCGATGATCGCGGATTCGGATTCATCAAGCAAGCCGCAGGCAAAGACATTTTCTTTCATATAACGGACGCCGCCGAGCCGGGATTAACACAGTTTGCACCGGGCGAACGTGTGAGATATGAATTAGGCGAGAAAGACGGCAAGCCTGCCGCAATCAAAATAACATTAGACGGAGGTATGAAGTAAATGAACAAACCTGCGGATTGTTTAATCTTGCATCGCGTTTATGAAATCGGGTTCTGCGAGTATTCTACGGATACAACCGTATTCATCGACGGAGAGTCGAAACAATTTCAGCGCTACTATTCAAACGTGAAGCCGGACGAGGCCGTCAATTACTCGCTGGCGGTTGCCGTAACGTATGTTCGCGAAACAATCGGCGCGGACGCTGTTCTGGTTATCCAGAGTAACAGGTCGCCATACGTAGACTGGCAAACGTTCAACGCAACACCATACGAAGAAGACCAGGAGGTAACTGCACATGGAAATGAATAACGTTTATATGCTACGCGACCACCACGCCGACCAGTCGCGGAAAGCCGGCTATGTGTATGCGGTTGAGCCCGAAAGGGCGGCGGAGTTAATCGCCGAGGGATACGCGGTTAAGGCGGATTTTCCGACGCTCAACAACTACCAGCTCCAGATTGACCGTGCAGTCGAAGTTTATAGGGAACACGCCGACCGGATCGAGAAGAATGCCGTTATGAGCGCTCATGAACGTCAATATAAGATCGCCGAAGCCCGCGCCCAACTCGACGAAACGGTTGCGATGTTAAAGGCCGGCTACCAAACCGAACTAAAGGCGCTGTCTATCGTATCCGCGCAGAAGGCGTTCAAAACCGAGGCCCCAACACCGGAGGCGCAGGCGTTTGCCGACGGCGTGCTGATCCAGTTGCGGACGAATGATCCGGCGGACGTGGCCGCTCTTATCCGCGCGCAACTGCCGGCGATGGACGGCCCGACCAAAACGGAATTGCTGCGCCGGTTCGACGAAATCAAAGCGCTGGCCGGTAGTAAAGCCGCGCTATTTGACGATATGACCGCGCAGCTTAAAGTCGGTGATTCCGCGCTTGAGTACAAAATTCTAACGCAGATTCAGAAGGACGGTAATGCTGGCGTGGCCTACGATCATCTTACGAAGACGCACCGCACCTACCAGCCGGGTTATCTCGCGGCGGAAGTGTCTGCGCAATATCGATCGGATCGCGAATATGAAGCCGCAATGGAAGCGTTAAGGGCGGGTGAGAGCGAATGAGGACGATCGGCAGCATGGACATTCCGGCAGAAATATCATGCCGAAAGTACAAAGTTGACGAACAATTAATGACGTTTAGCGATATGGCCGCGCTTGAGGAATACCAAGACGAAAACCCTAACGCTTATGTCCGTAATGTTGACGTAAGAAAGGGCGGAGTCATCCAGGCGCAAATGTGGCATATCGAGGAGGTGAAAATGAATGAGAAAACGGTTTAGGCTGCCGCTTAATCTGCAGCTATTTGCGGAGGAGGAAGACCCGGGGGGCGTAGAGCAATCAGAAGACCCAAAGACATACACGCAGGAAGACGTCGACGCGTTGACCGCTAAGATTGTGGACTTAACAAAAACGGTCAAATGGCAGACGCTTGAGAAACTCGGCCTTAGCCGTGAGGAAATCGAATATTGCATCGAACATATCGACGCGGACAACGAACAGGATATTTTGATGGCTATTTCCGAGTTGGGCGAAGAGTTGCCGGTCTTAGTCCGCGTTAAGCGTATGCAGCAGACCAAGACATTCGGAACTGACCCTAGAAAATATTCGCTGATAGGAACGCCCGGTCCCGCACATCCCACTATGAGGGCGTACAGGGAAAAACCGGACCTTACGCAAATCGGCAGGGACGTATACCAAAGTTTGAAATCGCGCGGTAAAATCCGCGGAAGATAAGAGGGGGATTTGTATATGAATGGAACAATCAAAGTCACAAGAACATATTCGGCAAGTGTTGGGCGGTATATGTGGGGCATTGGATTTTCACTTGCAAACGGAATGGAAAAGAGATACGGCGGGTCTTCGGAGATACCAATGGAAGTAGTCGAGCATGCGCTTAAAACAAGTGTTTTTGATTTGATTATCGGCGGTTATTCTGGCGTCAATCTCACCGTAGAACTTCCGGAAGGCGTAACGCTAACTGACGCATATAAGGCGCAGGTTACAACGAAATTCACAGGCGACGGAACAATCGCGTTGATCACATTTAACTAAGGGGCCTTCGGGCCTCTTTTATTTTATATAAGGGGGTCATTTTATCAAGATCACAGACGAAGAAATCGCAGCAGCCGAGCGCGTCGTCCCGGTCGTTCGCCTAATCGAACAAATCGTAACGTACCGCCGGCCCGGTGCCTATCAATTCGCGGAGAACTTTCCTAAGGAATCCGCAACCTGGCGCGAAGTATCGATGCTATTCCGTCAATCACCCGTTATTGAGGTGCGCAATTTCGGCCAGGCAATGGCGGAGGTTGCTGGCGGACTTAGGACGGTGGACAAGGTGGCGCAAGAGGGTAGTCCGGCGGAATCGAAGAGCGCAATAACGGCGTTAAGTCGGTCGTCTAAGGCGCTAAATAATGCGTGGGGAGCGTTTTCGACGCGCTTGATACGCGAGGCGGTGGCGGTCAATGGCGTTTGATTTAGTCGCGAAATTAAAGCTTCAAGATAATTTCTCCGATAAGATGCGTAAAGTTACAAAGATGACCGAAAGGGCAGTCAAAGCGACGGACAGCTATACCGATGCAAACGGCCGCCTCCGTAATGCGCAAGGTAAATTCGTATCGTCCGGAAAGAGCGCGACGAAGCAAATGTCCGCGCTCGAGCGCATGATGCAGCGGGCCAGCCGGTCGGCGAACACATTCGGTAAAAACGCCAGCAACGCAATGAACCGGGCTGCTCGCGGAACTGGCGGACTCGTGCGCGGTATTGGTGCGGTGGCGACGGCGTACCTGGGCGCAAAAGCTGCGGCTGGTCTCTTCGATAAGACGATTGGTGCCGCGGCTCAGTACGAGATGCGCGAGGTAACGGTTAAGGCGATGTTCGGCGGTAACTTTACGAAAAACGCGCAAAAGTATCTCGATTTCGTCGAGGGACGCGCAGCCGTTTCGCAGTTTTCGATGGACGATTTTTTGACTGCGGGGAAATCGTTTATACCGACGACAAAAGATAACGCGCAACTTGCGAAAATGATCAACTTGGCGGAAAGACTTGGCGCGATCGATCCGGATCAAGGATTAACCGGCGCGGCCTTTGCGTTGAAAGAGTTCTTTAGTGGCGATGCGGTTTCGTTGGTAGAGCGGTTTGAATTGCCGCGTAAAGTAATGAATGACCTTAAGGACCTCCCGCTCGAAAAGCAGCTCAAAGAACTCGACAAGTACTTTGATAAGATCGGCGCAACAAACGAGCTAATCGAAGCGCAAGCGGCAACCGGAATGGGCGAATGGCGGCGAGCTACGGCGAAGATGACACGAGCACTCCGCGAAATGGGTACGCAAGGACTGGAAAAGATAAAACCGCTATTACGCGACTTTAACAAGTGGCTTGAAAGTCCGAGTTTCCAGAAATTCAAAGAGGCCGGGACTAAGGCTTTCGCCGAAGTATTCCAAGGTGCGTCAAATATGGTTCGTAAAGCAACAGACTACATCAACACGCACTTCCTGGATAACCCTGAGTTTAAGAAGTTGGAGACGTTTGAAAGCAAAGTCAAGTTTGTGCTTAGTGATCTTGCTCCGGTATTAAGTGACGGCATGAAGTTCGGCGGTGAACTTGCAAGTAAAATGATCTCCGGCATGATTCCGTCAATGACGAAGGGGATTCTGGATAATCCAGTACTTGCCACTACGCTCGGTGTCGCGGCATTAATCGCAAGCCCGACGCCTATCGGCCTTACTGTTGCACTATCTGTAACTGCGCCCGCCTGGTTTAAGGCTCTTGTTGAGGGAGTCTCCCCAACAATCCAGGGACGCGAAGAGTTTAACCGAGAGTACAACGCGTGGCAAAAAGGCGTCGAGGAAGCGTCCAAGCCTGATTATAAAGTTCCGGGAGTAGAAGAGGGGTGGGCGTTTGTTGCTCCAGAACCTAAAACCTGGGGCAAAAATGCTTGGGAAGGGTTTTCCGGTGGTTTTAATTCAATCCGCGACTGGATCAAACACCCCACTCAGTTAGACCTCTCGGGTGTCCAAGGCTCACAATCAAGCGTAAATGAAGAGGCCCGTAAGTACTTGTATATTGGAGGCGCAAAAAAGCCTAACGGCCACGCCGGCGGACTCGACCGTGTCCCTTATAACGGTTATACCGCGCGTCTCCACCGTGACGAGACCGTACTCACGCGTACAGAAGCGCAGGAGTACCGCGAGAATCAAAGCGGAACCGGAAAGGGGAGTCGCGGAGATGGCCCGTTGATTCACATCGCGAATCTGACCGTCCGTAATGATTCGGATATTGACCGGATCGCTCGCGAATTGGCCGGATTACTTGCCGGATAGGAGGCGATACCATTAACGAGATTCAAGTTTTATACGACGGAAAGTATTGGGTCGAGCCGCTCGTTAAATCCGCAGAGTGGTCCGGAGATGTCGCGGAACCCTACCGGACTTTAACGCTGACATTGTCCAATACGCTAAATGGCAAGGAACAGGCCATACCGTTTGAGGTCGGAAAAGAGGTCCGTTTCTACGCGAACAATACCGGTCTGTTTCGCGGAATTATCTTCAAATACGATATAACGGACCGAGGTGAGGCCGTCGTTACTGCGCATGATGAAAACGTCTATCTTACGAAAAACGTTGATACGCGCAAGTTTACGAAAATGACAGCCGGCGCGATTGTCAAAGAGATATGCAAGGCTTTCGAGGTGCCTGTCGGATCGGTTGCCAATACTGGTTATGTGATCCCGAAAATGATTCTGCAAGGTAAGACACTATGGGACATGATAGTAACCGCGCTGACCGAAACGAGAAAGCAAAACGGCCGCAAATTCTCCGTTATGTCGAAGGGCGGTCTTTTGTACCTTCGCGAACGAAAAGAGGAGATAGTCCGCTGGTACTTGGAACGAGGCGTAAACATAACCGGGGCCAACCGGTCGCTGTCGATTGAAGATACGCGTACGGCCGTAAAGGTTGAAGCTGGCGAGGAGAAAAAGCGAAGGACTGCGGCGGCGAAAGATGTGCCAATGATCGCGAAGTATGGGCTGATGCAGCATTATGAAACCGCTGATTCGGATATGAAGAAGTCGCAACTCGACCAGCTCGCTCAGCAACGTTTGAAAGACTTGGCGAAAGTAGGCGAGGAAATCGAAGTGGAGGCGCTAGGGAATACGGAGGTTATTAGCGGAGTTTCCGTATATGCGTTCGAGTCGATGACGAAGACGGCCGGTGGATACTACGTTACCGCGGATCGACATACGTTCGAGGACGGCGCGCACCGAATGTCAGTCTACTTGTCAAAGACGGATGACTTGCCGGAAATCGAATACGTAGACCCGGCGTAATTAAGGCGGAGTCTCGGCGTGAAGGTTGCGCTGCGGCTCCGCTTTTTTTTTGTGCGTGTGAAGTTGCGACAATACAGACGAAAAGCAAGCAATAGGGAGATAACGAACGTCCGGCGAAGATTATGCGAGTATTCTCCGGAGACGGACGTGCACACCGCTTCACAAATACGGCCGAAAATGAGCGAATACACAAAACGGCAATACCGACTATACGCGACTATTGACGCGGCTTCTCGGCGATTTATGCGTTGTGAAATAGTGTGGATTTCGCGTAATCCGAACTCGGTAATGAATACGAATAATCCGCGTAGGTATGCGTTAATCGAAGGGAATAACGTTTCGGATTACTTCGGATATTATGCGGATTTACCCGCCGAAGCGCCCCGGAACGCGACCCCTCGGAAACTTTTCGGAAATCGCGCAAATACCGTGTATATACGCTGCATAAACGGTGTATAATCGCATATTTGCGCAAGTGTCCGAAGAGGTAAATGAGAGAATGGCGTAATGGTGCGGCTTCCCAGGCGCAAGAGTAATACACAAAATGCGCGTTTTGTGAATATGTCCGCGCGTTAATGCGATAAAGTACGACAAGGGGGCGGGGGGTTCCGGAAAGGGCGCGTACATGACCTCCGCAGTTTTCTCGCAGGATTTTAAACGTCCAGAAATAACTGGTAAATAAACGCGAATTGGTTCCGCAAGCCTTGCGCGAACGGTCGCCATTAGGGTATAATTCGATCAACGCGATTATACGCCATAGAGGATCGTGATTAACAAGTACATACGGGTATTAACAATCCCGCTTATCCGCGATAAACGTTGATCTGACGCGGTTTTAGCCAAGCGCAAGCCGTACGCTAGATTTACGATCAACAACCCGAACGCCATCGCTTCCTGCGGCTGCGGTCAATCGTTCCGTATGCGTAACGAAGAGGGCCGTCCGGAAGTTTGCGACTGATGATCCCGCATTAATTTCAACTTAGAGCCTTCCCATAAGGGAAGGCTTTTGTATTTCCATTGTTTTTCCGTAAAATTAATCCGCATTTAAACGGAGACGCCTTCTTTTTTAACCTGCGGGAAGTACGATAGAGATATCAAAGTATTTATATGGTGGAGGGATATGGTGAGGCCTTTAGAAGTTATCTTATTTGCGGGGATAATTCTACTCTGGCTGGCGGTATTATTTATACGCCGGTTGAGCAAAAAAGTCGGATGGGTCATCGTTGGAATTTGTTTTATAGCTCTAGTGGTTCAATGGCTCGTTGAAGGCTACCGATGGCAACTGGTTCCGGCCTATTTTTCTTTACTTCTGCTGGCGGCAGCTGTTGCCTTGCAAAGGTCGGGGACACCACATCAGGGGAACTGGCGGAGAAAGGCGGGGAAGTTTCTGCTGCTCGCGGTATCCGGCATCGGTATCCTTGTCTCAGCCGCATTGGCTGTGCTACTTCCTGTATTCCGGCTTCCTGAACCGGACGGGATCTATGCAGTAGGGACGGAGAGCTTCATGTTTGTTGATCCACAGCGGATGGAGACCTACACGGAAGATCCTGATGATCATCGAACCCTGATGGTAACAATCTGGTATCCGGCGGAACGAGCGGCAACAGGAAAACGAGCCATGCTTCTCCCGCAATCGGGAGCCGAAGGAATGGAGAAGCATTTTTTGAGTACCTATTCGGAAGCAATGGGACTCCCTGATTTTGCGCTGGATTACTGGAAGTACCTTCGAGGCAACAGTTATGAAAAAGCTGAGATAGCTTCATCAGGCACGGCTCCTTACCCGATCATTCTGCTCAGCCATGGCCTGGGGACCACGAGAATGCTTCATACTTCGCAAGCGGAAAACCTGGCAAGCCAGGGATATGTCGTGGCGGCCATTGATCACACCTACAGCACCACGGCTACGGTGTTCCCGGATGGGGAAGTCACCGGGTTTCAAGCGAAGATGGACGGAGACGACTTCTTGAAATCCGGGAAAGAACTCGGTGAGACTTGGGCTGCTGACGTCGATTTCGTAATTGAGTGTTTGGAACGCTTTAACCAAGGGGAGAATCCCGGGAGATTCAAGGGAATGCTGGATGTCAGCAAGATCGGAGTCATGGGCCACTCTTTCGGCGGGGCAACCGCTTATCATCTTGCAGCTACCCGCGACAAAATTAAAGCAGGAATCAATATGGACGGGACGAATTATGATGTGTTCGATGAGAAGCATATTTTGACCAAACCTTTTTTGTTCATGGAATCGGGTGCATTCAAAAACTTCATTCAAGGTAGTGGATTGGATGGAGAGGGAGCCGAACCGGAACGAATGAGAGAAATCATCAATAATGAAAAGTCCATAATCGGGAGTGCCCAGCAAAATAATGGTCATTTTATCTACATCGAAGGCAGTGAGCATTATAATTTCACCGATCTCCCCCTCTACTCTCCACTGGTATCGCTGACCGGGATGACAGGGACACTCGAAGCAAACAGGGGTGCCGGTATCGTGAATGATTATGTACTGGATTTCTTTGATACTTATCTAAAAGGTAAAAAGTCAGCGCTCCTGGCCGAAAACGTTGATATTTATCCCGAAGTAAAAAGAGACTTGGAATTTACGCCGACGGAATAATACTCGCGAAAAAGGCGTTACCGAAGGGTCCGTAGACCTTTCAGTAACGCCTTTCTGTTTCACTTACTGGCTTTGTTCCGGGTTGGTTACTTTAACGGTAACCTCCACATCAGGCCCGGGCTCCTGGTCGTTCTCCAGCGGGTCGTACAGATGGGAACGCATCTCGAACCATTTGAACAGGTGGGTAATGACCACCTTCAGCACTGCATAACCAGGTACCGCCAAAATGATTCCAAGCACGCCGAACAAATTGCCGGCAGTCAAAATAACGAAAATAATTGTGATCGGGTGGATTCTCAGCGTTTTTCCCATAATCTGCGGGGAAATGAATTTACCCTCGATCAACTGCACCACGGTCCAGACGATGATCAGCTTGAGCAGCATGAACGGTGACGTAACGATCGCGATAATGAGCGCCGGTGTGATGGCAATGGCAGGCCCCAGATAAGGAACGATGCTGGTAAATGAAGCGATGATCGCCAGCACCAGGGAGTAATCCATGCCGATAATCAAAAATCCGATATACAGCAGGATCCCGATGCAGAAGCTGACGATGATCTGTCCCCGAATGTAAGAGCTGATTTGCCCGTTCATTTCCGACATAACCCGGTTGGTCTGGTTCCGGAAACGGACAGGGACATATCTCAAGATGAAGCCGGGGAGCTTCTTACCGTCCTTAAGCAAATAAAACAGGATGAACGGAACGGTTACAACGGCGAGGATAATGTCTTTCAGCGCGCCCAGAAATCCGCCGATGCCGGACCAGGCATTATCGAGAATCGTGGTAGCCTGTTCGGAAATCGTTTCCCCCAGTTTGGTCGGATTAAATCCGGTCGATTCCTGAACCTGATGAAAGAAGTTGCTGCCGATGACACTTTCGAATTGCAGTTGCACCTCATAACTGTATTTAGGGAAATTATCAATCAATTCGGTGATCTGTCTTTGAACGATCGGAACTACGGAAATGATCACAATGGTGATGATTCCGACGATTAACAGGTAAAGAGCGACGATCGTATAGACGCGAGGAATGCCTTTGCGTTCGAGCCAATCCACCAGCGGGTTCAGCAGATAATAGATCGCGCCTGTCAATAAAATCGGAAAGAGCACGGTTTTGAGCAGTACGGTTATCGGCTTGAACACGAAAGAGACTTTATCGAATATTAGAATATTCAGTCCAATCAATGCCAGAATCAGAAGAAAGACTACAAATCGGTTGTTCAGAAAAAACTTTTTGAAGCGATCGCCCCAAGTGTTCGTGCTTCCCATGAAAGCAAAGTCCTCCTGTCAATAAAAAAGTTACTAATATAGTATTACGCAAAAAAATCATTTAGTTTCAGAGTTTTTCAAAAAAAGCCTTTAAAATCCTCTTAAATAAAAAGAATTCATATTCCTTCGGTTTGCCGAAGGCTATGAATCCCACTGTTTAACGGGTTTTAGAAGAACTGCCTTTCTACCATAAAAAATACCATAACCGCGGCCACCAGCGAGAACGCGATGCATCCGGCGCCCAGCCCTTTGCGGGATCCCTTGGCGAACTTGAGTCCCGTAATGAACAACATCACTGTGATCGCTGCCAGCATAAGAGACATGGCGATCATGGCGAACCAGTATAGAATTTCGAACAGTTTCTCCATCGTCTTATCTTCCATAATGCAAGGAATCCCCCTCTGCAAAAAATCTCGTTAGCCCCTACTATACGTTAAATTATTCATTTTGCAAAGAAGCGATAATGATCGCAAAACAGGCATACGCCTTGGACAAACATACAGGAACACCAGACCCGGTTTGAGTATGAATAACTTATAACGGAAAGGGGATGGTGTCATGGCGGGAAGACAACTGGCCAACAAATGGCTGAAAACGGAAGCGCTACTACGCAACGCGGACGTGGCCGCCCACATACCGCAAACCCGAATGTACAGTGCGGAATCGTTAAGGAGCATGCTGCATCAATTTGGCATGGTGGTCATCAAGCCGCTTAGAGGCGGCGGGGGCTACGGCGTTATAAAAGTGACCTACTCCCGAGGGGTATACGCCTTCACTAACATGTCCGCCCAGAAAGCGTTCCGCAGCTTCGATGCAATGTTCCAAGCGTTAAACCGGGTGAAAGTAGGCCGGAAATATATGATTCAGCAAGGCATTCATCTGGCCAGAATTGGAGGCCGTCCGATTGACTACCGGGTAAAAGTCGTTAAGCAGAATGGAGCCTGGGTTTACCGCGCGATGGTAGGGAGACTGGCCCGTCCTGGATTGTTTGTTACAAACTTATGCAAAGGAGGGAGCCTATTAACGGCCAAACAGGGTTTAGCTCTCTCGCTTCGCAGAAAAGGGGCAGTACGACAAAAACGACAAGAGATGCGAAACCTCACGAACACATGTATCGGGATCCTTGAATCCGCCTTTCCGGGCATCGATCAACTGGGGTTTGATTACGGGATTGATCGAAGCGGGAAGGTGTGGATATTCGAAGTAAATACGCGGCCACAGTGAAAAATTTCCTGAAAATGGTTTATTCCTAAGCTCCTAGGGTTAATAAGTTATAAAAATTAAGCTTTTTACAAAAAAAAATTGGTCGGAAAAAGGGCGGAAATATCCTGTGAATAACTTTTATCCACATTATCCTATCTTATTCTACAATGAATGAGCTTTCTTACTAACATGTTATTCACAGGATTTCCACAGCCTTTTGTGGATAACAGGAACGCTTGTTCTACTGGGAATTTCTTGATATGATGAGGAAAAATATAGAAGGGATGTGTTATCAATGGCGATGTTGACAGATGAGATGCTGCTTGAATCCTATCATATGGCTACTTCGCTTCAATTGGACCGGGAGTTCATCGCACTGCTGTTGGCAGAGATCCATAGACGCGAGCTAATGACTGTTTCACCCTTATTGCATTAAGAGAGTAACTGTCGATTTGTGATGGACAAGCTAACGTTAAGGCGCTTTCCAAGCGTTGACATGATAAATATAGGCTTCATGGCAATGCGAACACATTACAACATGTTCGCAACCTGAAGGAGCTTGAGCGGAATAGGCGGAGGTATACTGGTCTGCCGAGCCATAAGGGCTGTAAGGTCCGGCATAGTCCTCCTTCTTACCGGCGTTTTCCAGACCGTGACCGCAATCGGGACAGGTCGCTGACAAGTTAGCCATTCCGTTGCATAGCGGGCATATATAAGACAAAGGGTATCTCTCCTTTACAGCAAGTATTTCCTGCGTAAAGTTAAGATACCCCTTTTTGTTTCATCTCATGTAGCTATATCTTCATGTTGCTGCTGTGACCAGGCGACAATTTGGCGTCCGGGTCAATATACACCTTCGCGTTGTTGACAGCGGTCGGTGCTTCGCCGAATCCGACGGCGATCAGATCGAGCTTGCCGGGATAAGTGGTAATATCGCCGGCTGCAAAAATTCCCGGAATGGAGCTCTCCATGCGCGAATCGACCAGAATTGCATTGGAGCTGATGTCCAGTCCCCATTCCGCAATCGGTCCGAGGGAGGAAACGAATCCGAAGTTGACGATGACGTCATCGACTTCGATCTCCTGAGTTTCCTGTGTTTTGCAATGCGAAAGGGTGACGCGCTCAATCTTGTCTTCCCCATGCAAAGCGCTAATTTCTGTCGGTGTAATTACTTGCACGCTGGAAGCCATTAAGTTCTCCACGCTATGTTCATGGGCGCGGAATTTATCGCGGCGGTGAATGAGCGTGACCTGATCGGCAATCGGTTCAAGCATGAGTGCCCAGTCTACCGCGGAATCCCCGCCTCCGCTGATCAAAACGCGGCGGCCTTGGAATTTACTAAGATCGCTTACGAAATAATGAAGATTGCTCTTCTCGAAATGGGCCGCGTTATCAAGTTCCAGACGGCGCGGTTCGAATGCGCCGACCCCGGCCGTAATGATCAGGGCGCGGGCATGATGGACTTCTTTGTCGGTCGTTACGATAAAATGGCGCTCGTCTTTCTTCTCGATCTGCAGCACCTTTTCTTCCAGACGGATGTCCGGGTTAAACAGCTTAAGCTGCTCGTGCAAGTTGTTGACCAGTTCCTGTCCGGTAATCTTAGGGAAACCGGCGATATCGTAAATATATTTCTCTGGGTAAAGGGCGGCAACCTGCCCTCCCAGCTGAGGCATGCTTTCGATTAATTTAACGGACGCTTTTCGCATTCCGCCGTAAAAAGCGGCAAACATGCCTGCCGGCCCGCCTCCGATAATGAGCAGGTCGGTAAATTCGCCGCTTGCAGGTTGGGATGACACAGGCAAACACCTCCGGTTAATTTCAAAAACTTTATATTGTCATTTCTACTTTATTATATCTATCCCATCAGGGCCTTGCAAAGCAGACCAAAAATTGTCGAATTTGACGTCAGAAAGGCCTGCAAAACGCCGGGAAACAGCGTAAAATAAGACTTGATCTTTTAAACAAAAGCCGATATTATTCAAATGTATGTACACAGATTTGTGACGAAAAGAGTACATTTACAAAATGGTGTGTATTATTTTTGATAATTATTCCGTAACGGTTTAAAATAAATGTGACAAATGTCGCACAATAGCAAAATGGGTTATCACCAGAGACTATTTTTTTATGTGTATAATTTCACATTAGAGTTTTTGGTTTTATATAAAATATAGAGCTTCAACCCCCGGAAGGAGAACAAGCCTGATGAGTACCATACCTAAAATCGTCATTCTTGGAGCGGGATATGGCGGTATTTTGACTGCGCAACGGCTGCAAAAAGAATTAAATTACAATGAAGCAGACGTTACCCTGGTGAACCGGCATGATTATCATTACTTCACCACGCACCTGCATATGCCGGCGGCCGGAACCGATTCCATAGAACATACACGCGTTCCGATCTCTAAATTGATCGATGAATTCAAAATCGACCTCGTTAAATCGAATGTCCAAGAGATCCGTCTCTCGGACAAAAAAGTCGTTCTCCAGGACGGAACCCTATCCTACGACTACCTGATTATCGCTCTCGGCGGAGAACCTGAATCGTTCGGTATTCCCGGCTTGTCGGAATATGCCATGACGATCCGCAGCATCAACTCGGTACGTTTGATCCGTCAGCATATCGAATATCAGTTTGCGTTGTTTAAGGCGGACGAAAGCCGTACGGACCGTCTTAATTTCGTTGTGGGTGGCGCAGGCTTCAGCGGCATTGAATTCGTCGCCGAGCTGGCCGACCGTATTCCTTATCTATGCAAAGAATATGATGTCGATCCGAACATGGTGAATGTATATAATGTAGAAGCTGCACCGTCCGCGCTTCCGGGCTTTGATCCGGAATTGGTCGAGTATGCCATGGACGTCCTGGTCAAAAAAGGCGTTCAGTTCAAAATCGGCGTAGCGATCAAAGAGTGCACGCCGGATGGCGTTCTGCTGGCTACCGGTGAAGAGATCAAGTCCGCGACAGTCGTCTGGACAGGCGGTATCCGCGGGAACCGGCTCATTGAAGCGGCCGGCTTCGAAACGGCAAGAGGGCGCGTCAAGATTGATGACTTCCTGCGCGCTCCTGGCCATGATCATGTGTTTATCATCGGGGACAACTCGCTGATGTTTAACCCGGAAGGCCGTCCGTATCCTCCGACCGCACAAATCGCCATGCAGCAAGGGGTAACCTGTGCGCAAAACGTGGTGGCTTCGATCCGCGGCAAAGAGCTTAAGAAATTCGTCTTCAGCAACAAGGGGACGGTTGCTTCTTTGGGTAAAGGGGAAGCCGTGGCGACAGCCTTCGGCAAGAAGTATAAAGGCTGGGTGGCCGCTCAGCTCAAAAAGATGGTCGATATTCGTTACCTGTTTACCATCGGCGGGATTCCGCTCGTCTTGAAGAAAGGCAGATTCCTGTAAGATGCGCCACTGCAGCGTTCAAGTCCGGGGACTGCTGACCCGGGAGGAGCTCGACCGGTACAACGGCCTGATGGAGGTCGGTTCCTATCTTGAATCCCAGCAGCAATACGACTTGGCCTATACGGTTCAAAAGGAAGTCGATATTCTGATCCTCCCGGCCATCGAGCGCCTCAAGGAGAAGAGCAGGGACCGCGACCGTGCGACGGCGGAGTTCCTGGAATCGCTGCGGGAACAGCAAGAAGAAGACGAATAATGTATTAAGTAATGTGAGATCGTCCCGTCGGGGGCGGTCTTTTTTTAGATTGAAAATTAGGGAGCGCTCAGCATTAACGCCTTATTTCGATGGGATTTCTGCCGACTGGAAAGCCGTTTCTGCCAAATCTGCGCCCGTGCCGGTAGGATGAAATGTGATGATGAGAAATTAGCAATGCGGGTCGGGTGATGTAATGAGGCGTGATGGGATGCGTATATTTTTTAACGGACATAGGAGACCTTAACTAGCTGTTTATTGCGGCCTAAGCAATCTAACGGACATAGGAGACCTTATTAGCCCCAAAATTTCTATTTTCTTTGAAGTTTCACACGAATAAGGTCTCTGGTGTCCGTTAAAATCGTAAATCCCCATTTTCGGGAGGTTTAACGTCTCTCACGTCCGTTAGAATCGGAATCGGCTGTTACCTTACGCCAGAAAGCGCAGCACGAGACTATGCCGCCATTAGTGAGTACGGTCAGTATCTTCAGCGTAACAACTCAGTCTTCTCAGTAACTCAGTCTGCCCAGACACCTTAGTCAGGCAACGATAAAAATGGCTGCCTTCCTCAAAGTCTTAAACTTTCTTTAATGTTAAAAATACCGCCCGGGCATGCCGGGCGGCTAATGGTAAGCGTATTATAGTTTTAGCATGTCCTCAAACAACTGCTCATTCAGCAGGTTGCCGACGTAGAAGGAACCGAATTCTCCGAAACGGGCGCTGACTTCGTCAAAGCGCATTTCATAAACCAGCTTCTTGAACTGCAAAGCGTCGTCTGAGAACAGAGTAACGCCCCATTCCCAGTCGTCGAGGCCGACGGAGCCGGTAATGATCTGTTTTACTTTGCCGGCATATCCGCGACCGATCATGCCGTGGCTGCGCATCATTCCGCGGCGCTCTTCCATCGAAAGCATGTACCAGTTGTCGTCAAGATCGCGTTTTTTGTTCATCGGATAGAAGCAAATGTATTTCGATTTCGGCAGGATCGGCTGTAACCGCGCCATCACTTCAGGGTTGGCTTTTGGATCTCCGTCGCCCGAAGCCATGTAATTGCTCAATTCGACAATGCTGACGTAAGAATAAGCTTTGGTAGTATACTGGGCAAAAGTCGTTTTGTTAAAGGCATTCTCCAGAGCGTTCAATTCCTCAAGCGTTTCGCGCAAATGCATGAACACGAAATCGGCTTTTTGTCCTACGATGGAGTAAACCGCCGTGCTTCCGGTTTTATTTTGCTCGGCCTGAGTCCATTCCTGCAAAAAGGTATGCAGTTCTTCCAGACAGCCCGCGCGTTCCTCGTCGTCCGCCGCTTTCCATGCCGTCCAGTTAATGGACCGGAAATCATGCAGGGCGTACCATCCTTCTAGGGTTAATGCCGCTTCATTCATTTATGATCACTCCCAAATTATCATAGTTATTGTCCGTTCTCCGCAGCCCGCAGGATGCGCTTCTCTTATTGTATCCCAACGTTGAGCCAGGGAGCAAACGGAATTCCCCTGCTTTCGGTGAAAGTTCATTGATTCGCAACATTTTTTTTAGTAAACTATCTACTAGTTCTTGATCTTGTGATATTAATTATAGTGTGACTAATGAAGGGTGGAGTTTGGGTTGGGATGGCTCATCGTTTTGGTGCTGATGGTTCTGTTTTTTGTCATGATGTTCGGCATCGGATTTATTCTTAATATGCTTATGAAGACAACCTGGTTTCCGGCTTACATTTTTATTATCGTCATCTTGCCGATCGTCGTATACAGCTTGTGGGACCATGACCAAGGCTTTGGCGCCTACTTGGCCTCTTTCCGGGTTGTTGACTACCTGACGGCGCTTGCGGGGCTCGCAGGTGCGATATTAAGCGGATGGACGATTCGCAAGCTGCGGATCGGCGGCTATAAGATGTTTTGATGTTGATGGAAAAGTTAAAGAAATGAAGAAAGCCCCAGGCCTTGTTGCCTGGGGCTTTCGCATGCTGGAGCCGATCAATCCTTTTGCCCCAGTTTCCACTTTTGATATTCCAAGAAATCCCGAAATTCCTTCTTGCTTATGCCGGAGGACATGGCTTCTTGAACCAGCGACGCCCATTCCGGGTCGAGGTTCGAGTCTGAAGGACGATCTCCATATAGTAGCAAGTTTATAGGAACATTTAAGGCATCGGACACTTTTTGTAGGAATGAGATCGAAGGATTGGATTGGATTCCCCGTTCAACATTGCTCAAATATGATTTGGCGACTTCCGCCGTATCGGCTAGCTCTGACAAGGAAAAGCCACGATCTTGCCTGATTTTTCGGATGCGTTCCCCAATATGGTCTGCCATGTAGCCGTCGCCCTTCTATAAATAATATTTTAGTCATTATACCAAAAAATGCAGTATTGAACAAAGGAGACAAGCCCCATTCCGGGATAGAAAAGAACACCGCAACCACCGGCAAACGGGGGATACGGTGTTCTTGTTAAGTAGACCGAAGCGTGGAAATTATTTAGCTACGCCTTTACCTTGCTTAGCTGTGAAAGTCCATTTGAGATTCAGGGAATCGCCTTGGAATTGGTTCTGATCCTCATTATTGTCCACGAATTCAAATTTAACGATCAGGTTGTCTGAGTCTCCGGCCCGGAGTCCGCCGCGTTCTTCAAACCAGCCCAGCCAGGTGTTTTCTACCGCATCCGGGGAGAGGCTTTGCAGAGCGGATAACGTAGTTTCATATATGACGGTCTCATCTTTATCGATATTCGTCAAAAATTTAACTTTAATGTGTTTGCCGAAATCGTCGGTATTTGCAGGAGCGCCCGCACGATTAGTTACTGTATAAGAAGTAGCCAGATTTACTTTTCCGATGTCCAGGGAGCCGTTATTTTTCAGCTTAAAAGTGCGAATTGCAAAGTCTCCAGGCTTTAAATTGCCTACGTCGATAATGGCTGTCGGATCGGCATTCAGATCCAGAGTGCCCGCCGCAAAAGTTCCGGTGGTTTCTACGGAGTCGCTAAAGTAAGCGAACGTCCCTCCTCCGATCAAGGTTAAGCCGAGTGCTGCGGTTACTACGCCAAAGCCCAAAGTTTTCTTGATTCCCATGAACAAATTCCTCCCGATTTCTCAATAATTTTTATATTGCATCCCTATGAAAATCATAAGGAGAACAACCGCAGTTGAGTTAAGTCGTTTTCGGATTAGTTTCTTCTATGGAGGACCCTTGTTTTTTCTCCTCCAACGACGAGATGGTCTTCCAGAGGGAGATGACGGCATAGATGAATAACATCAGCCCGGGTACGATCAAGAGGGTGACGTTTCCGAGTTTCGTCCCGGCAAAGCTTAAAATATAGCCGACGTAAGGGATTGTGAAGCCGGTGTAGCGGCCCACGACATTTGCCGATAGGACGGGTTCTATATCCGGGGCGTCGTTGCTGTCGCCTTTGGTCCGGTAGATTACCTGGTTGGTCTGCTCATTTCTAACAACCTCTACGATGCGGTGGGTAATCAACCGATTCTCGTCAGCATGAAATGTGATGATATCTCCCTTTTTGAATCCTGAGGTATCTCCTCCGGGTTTTATCGCTACGATAGATCCTGTATGGATTACCGGTTCCATTGAACCGGAAAGAACACTTTTTAGCTGGTAACCGTAAAAGGTCGGCGTTCCGCCTGAAATTTTGGACAGAATGACTGACCCTGCAACTATGATAAATAGAAGCACCATGATAAACGTTAGACCTTGGCCAAGTATTCTTTTATAAATCATTTGCATCGACTCCTGTATCTGTTTGATTCGAATCCGTATCTTCGGGGGCGGCAAAAGGCCCGCTTCCGTCTTTAGTTTCTGAAGGACTTTCCTCGTCCGGTGGCGTTCCGGCATTGCCGGATTCAATGCCAGCAGGTTGTTCAGGTTGTTGCTCTTCCGGTGCCTGTGACAGCTCTTGCTCTTGTTGCTCTTGTAGCTCTTGTAGCTCTTGTAGCTCTTGTAGCTCTTGTAGCTCTTGTAGCTCTTGTAGCTCTTGTAGCTCCTGTTGTTCTTGCTCCAATCGTTTTGCTTGTTCTAACTCAAACTGCTTCATCCTTTCTTCTTCAGCCAGTCGTTGTGCCTCTGCGGCTTCGAGCAGGGTTTCCCGTAAACCCTCCAATTTGAGGATGTCAGATGACAGATTGGTTATTGAGGATGACAAAGACTGTTGCAGCCCGTTGTAATAAGACAGCAGTTCCTGACTCACGGGATCTCCACTGGCGGCATATCCCTCGAATATATAAATCCCTTCGATTCGATTGCTGGATTGATAGGGAAGTCGGTCGAGCTCGAGTCCTGTATCATATATTTTTTGTAAGAATACAAGAATGCTATTGAGTGAGTCTCGAAGGGAATCGGATAGAAATTGTGATTGATTTAACCGGTTGCCGATGCTGCTTAGAAGCGAAGCCTGCTTGATTTCAACACAATTGGGCTGGGACAGTTGAATATGCTGGAGCAAATCGAGGGCGATCGCCGAGCTGGCCGCCATTTCTCCGGATAAATGATCCCATGCGATCTGGTTACTGTCATAAATAAGCTGAAGGTTCTTAAGTTGATCAGATAATTTATCAATCTGTCCCGATATGTCGCCTGCGGCCGTTTCCAGGTCTGATCCTGCAGAGTCTGCGGGTTCATCTTCGCCGTAAGTCGAACTGGTGACGGTGTGGTTCCTCGGTGCCCATGCGCTCCATGTCTCTTCATAAGTTGCATAGGTTACTGAAACTGACTGTAGACTTCTTTTATAATCTGAAGCTTGCTGCAAAGAGTTATTTAAATCCGTCAGTAAGCTTTCGATTTTCTCCGGAAATATTTCGCAGGCCTGAATTCCCGTCAAGTCCTCCTTGAAGCTGTTGAATTCACCGTACGTGGTACCGACCTGCTGCGAAGCGTAAAATAATAAAGTGGATAGTGCCATGCTGGATTGAACCGTTTTTAACATATATCGTTTCCGCTGTATTCTCCTGGTTTTCCGAATGGATCCGGATCTTGGTCTTCGCAGACAAAGGCCTCCTTTCCATTTACCTTTCGTAGTCACGATGTTCTGTAGGTGGTTCGTTATAACGAACCATCAAGCAACTCGAATATATTCAATTTGCGCCCAAATGGAAACTTGGATATTCAAGCAAAAGTTCCTTATAACGAACGGTTTGCTAATTAAATCACGAGTTTTCTTAGGAAATCGTTAATTATTAGTAATTTTATTCTTTATTGAGAACGGCCAAAGACTCCGCTTCGGTTATTAGACCCCTTTCGTGAAAATTACTGATCTTCTAACAAAATAAGCTAACAAGTATATTAAAAATCCATTTTTCTTTTTACCTACAACGACAGTGTTTTTAGGAAGATTCTTATATAATGAATTCAAATCTTCATTGTCTTTGCTAACTTGGTTACTTAATTCGGGTGATGCCAGTAAGGGGCAAACTTGCTGAAAGGCAAGGGCGCAAAGTTTCGGATCTAAGGTAGAAATACTAGGATGGCCGGGCTGCCTGGGATATATCAAGATTACTTAGGGGGAGAATGTAGTTGGAAAAGTCCGCCCAGGTCTTCATGGATGAAGAGTATGGCATGGAAGTGGATCCGGAATGGGTAAGCTTGCTTATTATGGCCAAGGAGTCGGGAATTCCGATCGAAGTTGTCCGCAGTTTTTTTAGAGGGGATTATCGGGGGTATTTAGAGCATAACGGTTAAATATATTAGGATGCGTAACACAAAATTGAAGAATGGAGATCGTCCTACTTGATAGGGGGTCTCCGTTTTTCTTTTTTGGTCGATACGAAATATGGGAATTGGGCAAATAAGCCGAGAAATATAGATAGAGCCTCGGGAGGGGAAATATTTAGCGTTTTTTGTAAGGTTTTAACGATTCGGGGCGAAGGGATTTATGATAGAATATAGAAAGTCTAAATGAACGTGTTAGGGAAGGAGCGATGAAGCCGTGCGCATGAACAATATGCTGCATTATACTGAAAATCACCGTTATTGCGTATACCGTGACTTCTCTCTCAGTCCCGTGGATGACAAAATGCTAGGGTTGATCTACCAGCCTATGGTCGGAGCTCTTGCTGTGTCACTGTATCGGCTGCTTGCGGATCAAGTGGCGCTGGATCAGGTGGGTTATTCGGCTATTGAGCAGCAGCGGGGTCTGTTTTTGACGATGGGGCTTGAACCTAGCGAGAAAGGGCGGGCGATCCTGATAGAACAGGCGTCCAAACTGGAAGCCGTCGGATTGCTGCAGACAAGCCGGTTATACATACCGGATGGCGACGATTATTTGTATGAATATGAACTTCAACCGCCGCTGTCTCCGGCCGAGTTTTTCCGCACTCAGCACTTAACGCTGCTGCTTCGCGATAAAATCGGCAAGTTTGCGGTGTTGTCGCTGCGGGAACGCTTTTTTTGCATGGAGCCTGGGGATATGTATGGCTTGACTTATAATAAAGAGAATATATCGGTGCCATTTTACGAAATCTTCGAGCTTAATACGCATTCTATCGATTATGAATTGGAGCAGGCGATTGCCGAGACTTCCATTGCCAGACAGCCGGGAATGAAACTGGTTGAAGAAGAGGAAGCGCTGAATTATACCGATATTATTGTCCGTTTCCCGCGGGAATCCGTGAACCGGGCCTTCGTGGAGAAGCTGCGGTTTGACCCGGAGGGGATGGGAATCGCCAATTATGTCGTCCGCAAATACGATCTTTCCGTGCAGGATTTATGCCGGTTATTGGACGAAGACGGCGTGTTCGATTCCGGCGGAACGCTGCTCCTCGATGAGCTGCAGCACAAAGCTAATCTTCATTTCAGACAGGGGAAACGGCGCCGGGAAGAGCGGGAAGTCGCTTACGCCAAGGTGGTTTCGATTCGAGGGGAAGAGAACGCCCAAGAAGCCGGAAGCCATCAGGAGGAAGTTGCCGTTCAGATGGAATATTACGTCGAGGTGCCGCCTCAATTTACCAATAAATGCGATGTGCATCAATACAATATGATGCTGCGGAACGAGCCGTACACCCGGTTGTTAAAGACGTTTTTCCCGGGAGCGGTGCCTGATAATCTGCTCGATATTTTTGAGAAAATAGATTTGAATTATAAGCTGCCCGGCGAAGTCATCAACGTGCTGATCCATTACTTGATGGCCTTGCTGACATCGGGCGGTGAACAGCGCATCAACCGTAATTTCGTGGACGCGATAGCGTCGAATATGCTGATGAAGCAGATTAATACGTATGAAAAAGCGGTTCAGTATATTCGCGATCAAGCCAAGGTGAAGGAGAAGACGGCAGCGCAGACGTCACCCGCGGCAGGAAACGGGCGGGGAAGAACCTATGGCGGCCGGACCGCCAAGCCAAAACCGGAAATTCCGATTGTACAGAGCTCGGGCGGAGAGCAGGGCGTCTCGGAAGAGGAATTCGCCGAATTGCTTAAAATGGCCGAGCGGATGAAGGCCAGCAAGAAAAAAGGATAAGACTTAAGTAAGAAGGTGAATAAAGAATGGAGTCCCTTGGGGAATTGATGTCGCAAATGAAAAGCCCGCAGCTTCGGCGGCGTTCGGAAGAATTGAAGGCCAGGTTGTTGAATGAACCGCTGGTACGCGATCTATGCATCCGCCACCCGGAGCTTGGCGAAGAACATCTGCTTCGGGGTATGGCGAAGCTGTATCAATACGTTAATGACAGCCGGCATTGCGCGAACTGCCCGGGTTTGGACCAATGCCCGAATGATTTCCCCGGACATTTCACGAAGCTGACGGTGGAGGATTCTGGTGCGGGAACGCAGCTCATCGACCGTCAGGTGCCGTGCCCCAAGCAGCTGCGTTTTGAGCGGGAACTGTCCATCAAGAAGCGGATCCATAGCTTTTATGTAGATGAACGGGCTCTGGAGCAGGGTTATGATGAAGTGGAGATCATGTCGAAGGATAGTGTCCGGGCTCCGGCCGTGAGCCAGGTATTCCGATATATCAATGAGACCAAGGAGTCGGGTCTCCAAACCCGTGGACTCTATCTTGAAGGCCATTTCGGAACAGGTAAGACATTTTTGATGAGCTATCTGTTGCATGAACTGGCCAAGGAAGGATACTCCGGGGTTATCGTATACATGCCGGAATTCGTGGAAGACCTGAAATCGATGATGCAGGACAGCCAGAAGCTGAAGGAAATGACCGAAATTATGAAGCAGGCGGACCTGCTCATCTTTGATGATATCGGAGCGGAGAATTTGAATCCGTGGGCCCGTGACCATGTTTTGGGATCGATCTTAAACTACCGGATGAACCGCAAACCTACATTTTATACCTCGAATTATTCCTTGAACGTACTGGAGAAGCATCTTAGCTTCACAAGCAAAGACGGCGAGGAAATGCATAAGGGACAGCGGCTGATGGACCGGATCGCTCCGTTCGTGGATGTGGTCCCCGTTGGCGGCAGCAACAAGCGCGGTCGGGTATAGTGTAAACATAAACAAAAAAGTCGGGTAGGGGATGATCCCTTACCCGACTTTTTGTCGTAAATACAACTTACCGACGTTCTTAGCCGGCGATAAATTTTACGATTACCATTCCGAAGAAAATAACTGCCATAAACGTGAGCATGCCGAAGAATCCGTTCATCAGATCAAATAAATCGTTACGGGGTTCTTCGTTAATATGCTCCCGGGGGTCGGTCACATGTGTGTTTGCATCCATGAAGACAGGGCCTCCTCGCAAAATAAACTCGTTGTCAATAATAAACATCATAGACAATTCGTTTTTGGGTTATTATTAGTATAACCAATCGCCCTGAAATTTGTAAAGAAGGCGTATTCATTACGATTTTTCTTTTACTAAAAAAATGTGGTATAATTGACAACACGTCGCTTCGGCGATGTCATGATTCATAAAAATATCTTAAAACCTGTCCCGGCAAGGATTTTGCAGACTGGGCACAAATATAAGGAGGAGATTATTCATGGCAATTGTTAATGTATCCGATCAAACTTTTAATAATGAAGTTGAAGGTCAAGGCACGGTTCTCGTTGATTTCTGGGCACCTTGGTGCGGACCTTGCAAAATGATCGCTCCTATTCTGGAAGATCTGGCAAACGAAGTAGGCGATTCCGTGAAAATCGCTAAAGTAAACGTGGACGAAAACCCGGAATCGGCTTCCCGTTTCGGCGTAATGAGCATTCCTACCCTGATCTTCTTCAAAGACGGTCAACCGGTGGATAAAGTTGTAGGCTTGAACTCCAAAGAAAACTTGAAGAACATTCTTGCAAAACATCAATAAGGTCCAATTGCTTCAATACGGCCTGGTTTACGCCTCCGGCATGTCCGGGGGCGTTTTCTGCGTAAAAGCGGAAGCTATTCCATGTGGGGGAGGAGGCTTGTAGCATGGATTCCATAACGAATGACATTCAGGAACAGGAAAAGGCAATGGAGGCGATCCGCCACAAATTGGCGCTGCTGCCGGATTTGCCGGGCTGTTACCTGATGAAGAATAAAGACGGCAAGATTATTTATGTCGGCAAAGCGAAAATACTGAAGAACCGGGTCCGCTCCTATTTTACCGGAAGCCATGACGGAAAAACTCAACGCCTGGTATCGGAGATCCGGGATTTTGAATATATCGTGACAGGCAGCAACATGGAAGCACTCATTCTGGAGTGTAATTTAATCAAAACGCATTATCCGCGTTTCAACGTGCTGCTGAAGGACGACAAAACCTTTCCTTACATTAAAATCACGAATGAGCCCCATCCGCGCCTTGAGGTGACCCGCCGCCTGCTGAAGGATAAAGCCAAATATTTCGGTCCGTATCCTAACGCCTATGCCGCACAGCAGACCAAAAAACTGCTCGATCGCATGTATCCGCTGCGCAAATGCAATGTGATGCCCAAGGAGGTATGCCTGTATTATCATATGGGCCAATGCCTGGCTCCGTGCGTAAAGGAAGTGCCGCAATCGGCCTATGAGCAGATGACGCAGGAAATCACCTCTTTCCTCAGCGGCGGACATGAAGAGATTAAGAAGGAATTGCAACGGAAGATGCAGGAGGCCGCGGAAGACCTGTATTTTGAGCGCGCCAAGGAACTAAGGGACCAGATCATCAACATCGATGCGCTCATGGAAAAACAGAAGATTACGACGGCGGACGCCAAGGACCGGGACGTATTCGGTTACGCGGTGGACAAAGGCTGGATGTGCGTTCAGATCCTGTATATGCGTCAGGGTAAAATGATTGAACGGCATGCCTCGGTCTTTCCTTTTTACGGGGATGCCTACAGTGACTTTCTGTCGTACGTGACTCAATATTACAGCGATAACCCGGCATTGCCGAAAGAGATTTTGCTCCCCGGCATGGCTGAGGAGCCTGGACAGGGCGAGGAAGCCCCAGGCGAGCCGGAGGTTGCCAAAGCCTCATCTGTCGCAACCGAAGGCGTCAGCGAGGCGCTCGACGCGGCAAGCGGGGCTTCGGCGCTGCATGAGTGGCTCGGCGTGAAGACGCTGGTGCCGCAGCGCGGCCTTAAGCGTCAGATGGTGACGATGGCTGAGGAGAATGCGCGCGTGGCGCTTGACGAGAAATTCCGCCTGATCGAGCGGGATGAGGAACGGACTCGGGGAGCCGCGGAGAACCTGGGCCGTTCGATCGGACTGGATCGGGTATCCCGGATCGAAGCGTTTGATAACTCCAACATCCAGGGGACGAATCCGGTCTCCGCGATGGTTGTGTTCATCGACGGCAAACCGGCCAAGAAGGATTACCGGAAATACAAAGTCCGGACCGTTCAGGGTCCGGACGATTATGAAACGATGCGCGAGGTCATCCGCCGCAGATACGAGCGCGTGTTGAAGGAGAACTTGCCTCAGCCTGATCTGATCATCGTCGACGGCGGCAAAGGGCAGATTTCGGCTGCAATCGACGTATTGGAGAACGAGCTCGGTCTATTCATTCCGGTGGGCGGCCTGGTCAAGGATGCCAAGCACCGGACTGCGCAGCTGATGGTGGGCGATCCGCCCGAGCCGGTTCATTTGCCTCGCGATAGCCAGGAGTTTTATTTGCTCCAGCGAATTCAGGACGAGGTTCACCGGTTTGCGATTTCGTTCCATCGCGAGCAGCGGGCGAAATCGATGGTGGCTTCGCGCCTGGATGCGATTCCGGGCATCGGGGAGAAGCGTCGTAAGGCGCTGCTGAAGCACTTCGGTTCGCTCAAAAAAATGAAAGAGGCCTCAGTCGAAGACTTCCGGCCCCTTTCCATTGGCGACAAGCTAGCCAAACAAATTATAGATGCCCTTCGTGATGATGAGGAGTCGTGAACAACGGCTCCTCTTTTTTTGGCAACGGTGCTGAAGGGCGTTCCTTGCCCGGCGGATTGAACAAGTAGATGACGAAGGCAACAATCGCCGGTAATACGATATAGAATATGCCTGCCGTGATATTCAGCGTTCCACCTGTGAACATAATGCTCAGCGACATTAAGATGCTGTCGAAGATGACGTGCGAGAACAGGACCGCAATAAAACCGTAGCGCAGGAAAATATAGCTGAACAACAGGCCGATAATGAGCAGCTCGATCGGACGGGAGATGACCGGGTAGATCGGATACAACGTATGGCCGAACGCCCAGATCAGCGTCGTGATGATACTTGCGACGAGCGTGCTGCGGAACATTTTCTTCAGCATCGGAATCCCGAACAGCCGGTATACGGCCTCTTCCCCGATCCCTGCCACCCAGGCAAGCAGCGGGAGCAGCGCAGGATAGAGCATGTTATACGGTGATTGGGAGGCATCCGTGGTCGACCAGGTGTGGATCGTTCTTTCCAGAATGAAGAAGATCACGGACTGAACTCCAAGCAGAATAAGTGCCCAGGCGTATCCGTCCGCCATCGATTTTACTACATGCCGTCCATAACCCTGTTCCTTGGCCCGGGCCCAGAGATTAATCCCCTGCTTGCGCCAGAGTCCATCGCCTCCGACGAGGGAGAAATAGACGGAGGCGGCCAGAATCAGCGTGACGACGCCCTGAAATACAAGCCCGAAGATCAGCATTGCACCGCTTAAGCCTTCTTTTTCAAAATAAGGCATCATATTAAGAGCGGAACCCATGGAAATGATGAAGTACAGGGAGGCGAGCACGATTCCCCGCTTGAATGAAGTATGTACTCTTGTCATGGCGCTGTACACGATCGCGAGAATTCCCAGCACAAAAGTCAATAGGGCATATCCTACATAGGTCAGCCAGTTGGCGAGCGTGGTTTGGCTTTTTACATAATCGGTATGGCTTTGCGGCACGGAGAAGTAACTATCGATTTCGGAGACCTGGCCTTCGAAATAATGAATATCGATTTGGGCATTCGATTTCCCCGCTTCATATCCCACCAGCGTTAAAGACAGACCATCCGGTGTTTCGCCCACGGAAGATTGCATATCTTCGCTGTAACCAAGCGACTTCAAGTAAGGTTGGGCTAACGCCAGCTTTTCTTCCCACGATAGGTCCTGCACTCCCGAGGTAGCGGCATCAGCTTCGGATGAACCGCCGCCCAATCCCTCGATGTCCGGAAACCCGGTTTCGGGGTATTCTTTAAAGCCGACCGCCTTGCCCGTGGTCATATGGATATCTACCGTTACGGCTTTGAGCAGCCCGCCTGGCTTATTGATGCGGACTTGAAAGATGTCGTAGGGGAACTGCTTTTCATACTTTTTAAGGTAATCTTCCATTAAACCTTCCCGGGTCAAATACCCGTATACATCAGCGCGCGTCTCGTAAGTAACCAGGGCATCGTTGAAGGGACCGGTTAATCCGAGCGTCGATTCCGCGAATTTGACGGCGGCTTCCTTTGCCTGCTCCTTCGTGATTAGCTGAGTCGATTGTTCGACCTGCAGCGTTTCGGAAGCGGTAGTCGGGACAATCTGGAGTAAAATAAAGACGATGAGTCCAATGACGGCGAGTATCCATAAGGTCCTGGTCTTTATCCCGCGCGTCTTCGGTTTTAAATCGGAATACATACGAAAACTCCTTTTAACGATTTTTTGTTGAATCTGTATGATTTCGGTACTTCCATGTCACAGTAAAGATAACACAGGGGAGATTTCTTCGCCAGAGACGAAGCTTGTTTCGCGTAAAAGCGCAATAACCACGGCAAATCCCAGCATGGCTTAGATAAGCATTCACCTTACGGTCTGTTTCAACTCTTTTAAGTCATTTTCGATCTATTTCATCCAATTAAACCTTTGTGATGGAAGTGAATAAGGATTATAATCCAATTTGACGAAAATGAAATGAAAATGAATGTAACTTAATATGTTGGCCGAATTTCTACCGAAAACGGGGGAACCGATATTTAGGGGTGAATTTCGCTGCTTCACTTGCATTGCGCCTGGTGAAAAAGCGAATAGGGCAGACCGCGCAAGCCCGAATCCGTCAGCTAACCTCGTAGGCCTTTGCAGCAGGGACCAATCAAAAAGCATTGGATTTCCAGTGCTTTTTTTCATTGTTTCTTTTTTGCCAAATTGAGTAATGAGGTGAGCCCGTTGCTTTCCAAATGGATCAGATTTTCCCCACCCCAAGTCCTTGTGTTGGGCTTTGCGTTCATTATTTTGGCCGGTTCGCTGCTTTTGATGCTGCCGATTTCCAGTAGTACGGGAGAGTCGCTTCCTTTTATTGACGCTTTCTTTACCGCTACTTCAGCAACCTGTGTAACAGGGCTTGTCGTAGTGGATACAGGAACCTATTTCTCAACATTTGGCCAGGTGGTCATTATGCTGCTGATCCAGGTAGGCGGTCTGGGGTTCATGACCATGGCGACCTTGTTCGCTCTGGTGTTTAAACGAAAGATTTCGCTGAAAGACCGGCTTCTGCTCCAGGAGGCGATGAACCAAAATACGATGGAAGGGATCGTCCGGCTGATCCGTAAGGTGCTGATGTATTCCCTGATTATCGAGAGCTGCGCCGCACTTCTGTTCACAATCCGCTGGTCGTTCGACATGCCGATTGGCCGGGCGCTGTTCTTCGGTATCTTTCACGGCGTTTCCATGTTCAACAATGCTGGTTTTGACCTGTTCGGCGAGTACCGCAGCCTTACCCAGTATGTAAACGATCCGGTCGTCAATCTCGTAACGATGTTCCTGATCGTTTCCGGAGGGCTCGGCTTTATCGTTTTGTCCGACCTGATCGAGTTTCGGCAACGCCGCAAATTGTCGCTTCATTCCAAGGTGGTTCTCTCCATGACCGCCACATTGATTCTGGTCGGAGCGCTCGTTATTTTCGTGTTTGAATTCACCAACTCCAATACCTTGCAACCGCTGGATTGGGGCGGGAAAATCTGGAGCTCGTTCTTCCAGTCGGTTACGCCGAGAACGGCGGGTGCCAATACGGTGGATATCGGCGGGCTTAGGCAGGCGACGCAATTCTTTATGATCATCCTGATGTTCATCGGGGCATCGCCAAGCTCCACCGGGGGCGGGATCAAGACGACGACGTTCACGATTCTGGTCGGGGCGGTCATTTCCATGATCCGCGGCCGTTCGGATCTCGTGTTGTTCCGTTACCGGCTGGCCCAGGAGCGGATATTCAAAGCCGTCACGATCACGATGCTCGCTTTGTTCCTGGTCATCGCCGTGGCGATGGTGCTTTCAACTACGGAAGATGCCAGCTTCCTGAGCATTTTGTTCGAAACGACTTCCGCTTTCGGTACGGTCGGCCTTTCCATGGGGCTGACGGGAAAATTGACGATTGCGGGGAAAATTATTATCAGCTTCACCATGTTTGCCGGACGGTTAGGGCTGCTGACGTTAGCTTATGCGCTCGGGCCGAAGAAGGGTAAAGAATTATATAGACATCCCGAAGGCAAAATGATTATAGGATAAGGGGAAAAGTGAGATGAAAACACAGCAGTTTGTAGTGATCGGCTTGGGGCGTTTCGGTTCCAGCCTGGCGCTAGAGCTGATGGACCTCGGCTACGAGGTTCTGGGCGTGGACAGGAACGAGGAAGTGGTCGAGGAATGGAGCGACCGGCTTACGCATGCCGTCGTCGCGGATGCGACGGATGAAGAAGTTCTGAAGTCGTTGGGCGTTCGAAATTTCGACTGCGGGATCGTAGCGATCGGCAATGATATTCAAATGAGCATCCTGTCGGCCATCCTTCTCAAAGACCTTGGGATTAAAACGGTGGTAGCCAAGGCGATTTCCGTCCTTCACGGCCGGGCGCTGGAGAAGCTCGGCGTCGACCGGGTTATCTTTCCCGAGAGGGATATGGGGGTTCGGGTCGCCCATCAGCTTGTAACTCCAAACCTGCTGGATTACATTGAACTTTCCAAAGAATACAGACTTGTCGAAATGAGAGTACCGCAATGCCTGGACGGAAAAAATGTCGGCGACCTGAACCCGAGAGCACGTTTCGGCTGCAGCATCGTAGCCATCCACCGGGAGAACGGCGTCATTATTGCACCGACGGCAATGGATCATCTAATCCTTGGGGACATCATGGTCATCATCGGGGCAAAGAAAAACATCGATGAATTCGAAGCTATTATAAATGATTAATCATTTTAGTGATTCTGCTCTTGGAGTGTGACCTGCATGGAATCTGCTGCAACGGAAGCAATTCGGCATTTTCTGATCCTAGTATTGTTTGTTCTCAGTGTCGGCATGGTTTCCGGCAAATTAGCCGCTTGGCTCAAGCTGCCCGATGTTGCCGTATTCATCGCCGTCGGCATGCTGCTCGGGCCCGGCTTGAAGCTCATTCATGAATCCAGCGGCTCGCTGATCAATCAGCTCATTTTAACATTGGGTTCGGCGCTCATTCTGTTTGATGGCGGCAGGAATCTTAAGCTCAGCGGTCTCCGTAAGGTTTGGATCACCCTATCCTTGCTTAGCGTCCCGGGGGTAATCATCTCGGTATTGGTTGTGGGGGCAGGCGTGCATTTTCTGTTCGGGGTGGATTGGATTTTTGCCTTCCTCGCAGCTGCGGTCATTGCATCTACGGACCCGGCATCGATCATCCCCATCTTCAAACAGGTGAAGATCAAGGAGCGTGTCCGCGAGACGGTGGAGAGCGAATCGGCATTTAATGATGCAACGGGTTCGATTCTTACGTTTGCTTTGTTGGCGGCGGTCGCGGGCGGCGGCGAACTCCATTTTGGCGCGATGACCTTGGACTTTGTAAAAACCGCGCTCGGCGGAATTGTGATCGGGCTGATCATTTCCGGGCTGCTGGCCTATTTCACGGGACATGCGCGGCATGGCGTACTGCGGGAATATACGACTATCGTAATGCTTGTCTGCGCCCTGTCGAGTTACTTGATTGCCGACCTGATGCATGTCAGCGGGTTTATGGCGACGTTTGTGGCCGGGATCATTTGGGGTAATGCGGAAACCTTTAATCTTTCAATGAAGGAAAGACATATCGAGGTCGGCTCTTTTGCGGAAAATATCACGGTGATGATGCGCATGCTGATCTTCGTTCTGCTGGGCAGTCAGGTTAATTTCGGCACGCTGGGCCATTACCTGTGGCAGAGTCTGGGGGCGGTGCTGCTGCTTATGTTTGTAGCCCGTCCGTTGACCATCCTGCTGTGCGCCCTTCCGGACCGGAAAGTGAAGTGGACCTGGCGGGAGCTGCTGTTTATGTGCTGGGTCCGCGAAACCGGAGTTATACCGGCTGCGTTGTCGGGAATGATTGTCGGAATGGGCGTCCCGCATGCCGAGATCATTGCGGCGATTACGTTCATGGCGATCGTGCTTACGATTATCGTTCAGGCGAGCACGACAGCCTGGGCGGCGCGAAAGCTTGGCCTCGAAATCAAAGAAGCTGCGGCAAAGCCTTAGGGCTTTTGCTGGCAGCTTCTTTTAATTTTACGGGTCGGTTTCCGGTTCCTTGGATTAATAAGTACGGACCGGGGCCCGGCGGTAAAGCATCCAGCCGATTCCGATCAGAATGACGGTTAATCCCAGAAATAGATGAGAAACCATCACGTTGGACATTCCTGGCGCCGACAATTCAAAGTTTTCCGCGAAGTCCATGTTTCCGGGGCTGAGGTTTAAAATCAGTACGTAAAAAGCGATTGTAATCAAGCCGGGAAGCGTGCCAAACCGGTAAAAAACGGTACCAAGCAGGATGAACAGAAACATGTCGAACAGGTAGAATGCAAATTGGGAGTACCATAAGGACAAGAACGCAGGGATGCTTTCTTCAATAGAATGTCCTAACAGCGACGTCACCCCATAACCTACATAGACGACGATATTTTGCATCAAGGCCATGGCGGCACAGAGTATGGCCGTCGTTCCGATCACAGAGAGATAAAACCTCTGCCGGGGAATTCCAAAGCTCATCATCAAAGGGAAACTGTTCGTTGCAATTAAAATGCCGTAGACCAAAAGATAGATGGCGATGGCTCCGAAGTTGGCTGAGAACAGAAAACTGTTAGTGGAGTTCATAATTTCCGGAAAATAAAGCATGATTACCACTTGTGCGATATCAACCAACAGAAGGATAGACCAAAAATACGTCACCGGTTTGAAGTTATCCATCCAATAGAATCGCAGCATCTTACGAGAAGTAACCATTATTTGTTTCCTCCGAATTCAGATTCCCTTTGCGGGTCAAATAAACGAACAGTTTTTGCAGCGGTACTGAGCTGATTTTGATACCCCGGCGTTCCAGTTCGACCCGGTTATCCAGTTCCCCGTACCAGACGAGGACGGTTGTTCCGGCCAGTGATTCTTCGTGGAGCACATGCGGGTCTGATACCAATGCCAGCAGCTGCGAAGAATCGCCTTGGAGGTAATGCGCCTGTGCCACAAAGGCATCCTTATCCATATGGGAGGTGATGACCCCTTGCTCCAGCAGCGTGATGTACTGGAACAGATTGGAGGATTCATCGATCTGGTGGGTCGACAGGATCATCGTCCGCTCCCGTTGACCGCAATCGTTAATCATTAATTCGTAAAAAGTTTCTCTCATGTCGGCGTCCAGCCCCAGGGTCGGCTCGTCGAACAAAGTCAATGGGGCGCCGCTGGCCAGTCCTTTCACGATCCCTACCATCGACTGCATGCCTCTGGAAAGCTGCTTATATTTCTTTTTGGCGGGCAAGCGGAATTTTCTAAGCAGTTCGGTTGCGAGCTTTTCGTCCCAGTACGGAAGCAGCAGTGAACAATAATGCATCAGATCTTTGACTTTATAATCGGCCCAAGAACGTTCATCCGACTTGACCAGGCAGATGTTCGGGGTGACGGCGGGGTTGTCATGGACCTGTTGGCCGTCGTAGAGGACTTGCCCTTGGCTTGGATAGATCAGGCCGGAGAGAATGTGAAGCAAGGTTGTCTTGCCGGCGCCATTGGCTCCCAGAAGCCCGTGAACGGCTCCTTCTTCAAAAGTCGTGGTCACGTTTCGGATAGCTTCGGTACTGCCGAAATTTTTAGCAATTTGACGGCATTCCAGAATAGGATTCACAACAATTTCTCCTCTCGTCCTCATGAATCGGCAGACTCTGCCTTTTGAATCATTTCCGCAATCTGCCGCGGCGATATTCCCAATTTAGCCGCCTCACGCAGCATGACTACGATATACTGGTCAAAAAATTGCTGCTTTCGCTTCTCAACCAAAACCGCCTGCGCTCCCGATGCAACGAACATGCCAATCCCCCTTTTCTTGTACAAAATCTCCTGATCTACCAGCAAATTAACGCCTTTGGCCGCCGTAGCCGGGTTGATCTGATAAAAGGCCGCAAATTGGTTGGTAGAAGGCACTTGGGCTTCTTCAGGCAATCTACCTTCAATAATGTCATCTTCGATCTTTTCGGCAATTTGCTGAAAAATCGGCCGACCATCGTCGCTTAACACACCCATTTCTTCACCACCGTGTTGGTTAATTACTTATGTAACTAACCATACAACCATAGGGGTATATTGTCAACAGGCGAATGATCCTTTCATGAAAAAAAGCAGCCGGAGCATCCGGCTGCTATATAAAATATTGGAATTCTATTTATTGAGAAAGCACTTCTGCAAGACTCTCCTTAATGCCCGTAAACCATTCCATCGTTTCTTTGCTCAGTTCCGATTTGTCGCCGTAGACAAGGCATGTTTCTCTGCGCGTCTGTTCAAGCTCCTTCATCGGAACAGCGACGAGGTCGTTGTCTTTCAGCAATTGCTTGCGTAAGTACGATTTCGGCAGAAGGGCCGCAGCCTTGCATGTGGTCAGCAAGCGGACGATGGCTTCAAAAGAATCGATCTCCATCCGGATGTCCGGAATGATCCCGTAACGTCCGAACAGATCGTCGATCAGCTTCCGGTACCAGGTGCCCTTCGAGAATATGATCATCGGCCGGCCGTTCAGATCCTCCATTGCCGCGCGGCGATTGCCCGCCAGCTCATGCCCCCGTGGGACCACTAACTCCAAATGGTCCTGGAACAAGGGAATGCACCGGAGTCCCGTTTCGCTGATTGAGGAGGCGACAACACCGATATCGACTTTGCGGTCGCGGACATAGGAGACGATCTCATGCGTCTTCCCGGTAACCAGCTTAAGCTCTATTTCGGGGAACTTGTTCATTAATGCCGTAACCAGCGGCGGGAGCGTCGTTTGAATTGTAGTGAGGCTGGCGCCAAGCGTAACTACACTGCGTTCACTCGCCTTGAACCTGGAGACGGATTGCAGAAAGTTCTGATGGCGCTGCCGCTGCTCCAAGGCATAGATATAAGCTTCATGTCCGACGCGGGTGAGCTCCAGCCGCTTTCCTTTTCGCGAGAATAAAGAGACACCCCATTCCTCCTCCAGCTTTGCAATTTTTCTGGACAGTGCGGGCTGTGACAAATTAAGCAGCTTGGAAGCTTTGTTTAAACTGGATTGCTCAACGACCGTGGTAAACACCAGCAAATCTTCAATCATAGCCGTGGCCAACCTTCCTTATGTTAATTTGTTATAAGTATTAATAAGTATATTGCAATTCCATTATAAGATAAAAAGGAGTAACATGAAATATGACACAAGATGTTCACATGTTACTTTTGTAACAAGGGAATAAGACCGCGCTTTTGTGTAATTTATCATATACGTCCCGCGGTCGAGATTTGTTGAATAATGAGATTATTAGAGGAACGATGGAAACGGAAAGGGGCACATGGACTTATGAAAGGGTTTTATTCCAGAAAACTGCACTCGCTTCTGGGTGTCATCCCGCTCGGTTTTTTTATTCTGGAACACATGATTACGAATTTTTCCGCGGTTGAAGGAGGAAGCCAAGGGTTTAAGGACAGCGTCGCGTTTCTTAATAGCTTGCCTCTGGTCCTTGTACTTGAGATTTTTGGGATCTTCTTGCCGCTGCTGTATCATGCCGTTTACGGTATGTTTATCGCCTTCCAGGCGAAGCCGAACAATACGCGGTTCCGGAATGAACGCAATTTGCGCTACTTGCTTCAGCGGATCACAGGGGTGCTTGTCTTTGCGTTCGTAATCTGGCATCTCTATGAGACCCGCTTTCAGGTCGCTATCGGTAATGTAACTCATGAAGAACTCGGCGGGGTGATGCACGATATCGTGATGAATCCGTTCTTCTTCATTCTATATTTGATCGGAGTGCTCTCTGCGGCATTTCACTTTGCCAACGGACTTTGGTCGTTCATGGTCAGCTGGGGCATCACGGTCGGTCCGCGGGCCCAACGGGTTTCTTCTTATATTTGCATGACCCTGTTTGTTATTGTGTCGGTACTCTTCACCTGGTCGCTGTTCGCCTTCCGGGGCGTGGAGTTCCAGGCCGATGGAACGGCATTGCTGGAGACGCTTCGTGTATTCGTAGGATAATGGCTATATAAAACAATTGATGAGAGTTCAAAGTTGATTTTTGAACAACCTCTTTTAGGAGTTGAAGATAGAGATGGCTAAACAAAGCGTAATTATTGTCGGCGGCGGTCTGGCCGGCCTGATGGCTACGATTAAATCGGCGGAAGCCGGGGTGCAGGTGCATCTGTTCTCGCTCGTTCCGGTGAAGAGATCCCACTCCGTCTGCGCGCAGGGCGGCATTAACGGGGCCGTAAATACGAAAGGCGAAGGCGACTCCCCTTGGGAGCACTTTGATGACACGGTATACGGCGGGGACTTCTTGGCGAACCAACCGCCGGTTAAGGCGATGTGCGAGGCGGCGCCGGGAATTATCCACCTGATGGACCGGATGGGCGTCATGTTCAACCGGACACCGGAAGGCTTGCTCGATTTCCGCCGGTTCGGCGGCACGAAGCGCCACCGGACGGCATTTGCCGGTGCGACAACGGGACAACAGTTGCTCTATGCCTTGGATGAACAGGTACGCCGCTATGAAGCGGAAGGTCTGGTCACCAAGTATGAGAACTGGGAGTTCCTGTCTGCCGTTTTGGATGATGAAGGCGTATGCCGCGGGATTTGCGCACAAAACCTGCGCTCAATGGAAATCGTTACTTTCGCTTCCGATGCGGTCATTTTGGCTTCGGGCGGCCCTGGCATTATTTTTGGCAAAACGACGAACTCGGTTATTAATACAGGAACAGCGGCAAGCGCGGTGTATCAGCAGGGCGTGAACTACGCGAACGGCGAATTTATCCAAATTCACCCGACGGCGATTCCCGGAGACGACAAGCTGCGGCTGATGTCTGAATCCGCGCGCGGGGAAGGCGGACGGATCTGGACGTATAAGGACGGCAAGCCATGGTACTTCCTGGAGGAAAAATATCCGGCGTACGGTAACCTGGTTCCGCGGGATATTGCGACCCGGGAAATCTTCAGCGTCTGCGTCGATATGAAGCTGGGGATTAACGGGGAGAACATGGTATACCTCGATCTGTCCCATAAGGACCCGAAAGAACTCGATGTGAAGCTCGGCGGCATTATTGAGATTTATGAGAAGTTCATGGGCGATGACCCTCGCAAAATTCCGATGAAGATCTTCCCGGCGGTCCATTATTCCATGGGCGGCATGTGGGTCGATTACAATCAGATGACGAACATTCCCGGCTTGTTTGCGGCAGGGGAATGCGAATACCAGTATCACGGTGCAAACCGGCTTGGGGCCAACTCGTTGGTTTCCGCGATCTATGGCGGTATGGTGGCCGGGCCGAAAGCGGTGGAATACATCCGCGGCCTGAAAAAATCGGCGGAGGATCTTAGCCCGCAGATTTATGAGAGCTATCGTAAAGCGCAAGAAGATAAGTACGAAGGATTGCTGGCCATGAACGGCACGGAGAATCCGTATGTGCTGCATAAGGAGCTGGGCGAATGGATGACGGCAAATATGACCGTAGTTCGTACAAACAGCAAGCTGGAAGCGACGATCGGCAAGATCAAGGAATTGAAGTTGCGTTACAAAAATATCAATATTAACGATACGTCCCGCTGGAACAATGCCGGCGCCGCTTTTACCCGCCAGCTGTGGAACATGCTGGAGCTGTCCGAAGCGATGACGCTCGGCGCGCTGCTCCGTAACGAGAGCCGCGGGGCCCATTATAAACCGGAGTTCCCGACTCGTAATGATGAGGAATTCCTGAAGACAACCAAGGCGACGTGGACGCCTGACGGTCCGCAGATCTCTTATGAAGAAGTGGACGTCTCTTTGATCCCGCCGCGGGTACGCGATTATTCGAAGGATAAATAGGGGGGGAGAGACTATGGCAACAGCGGATACAAAATTAACGGCGAAGAAAGTGAAATTTGTGATTACTCGCCAGGATGATCCCAAGTCGGCGTCTTATACGGAAGAGTTTGAGCTCGATTACCGTCCGGGCATGAATGTCATCAGCGCCTTGATGGAAATTCAGCGGAATCCGGTCAATTTGAAAGGCGAGAACACCTCTGCGGTATGCTGGGAGTCCAACTGTCTGGAGGAAGTGTGCGGCGCTTGCTCGATGACGATCAACGGCAAGCCTCGCCAGGCTTGTGCTGCCCTGATCGACAACCTGGAGCAGCCGATCCGCGTCGAGCCGATGCGGACGTTCCCGGTCGTGCGCGACCTGGTCATCGATCGCAGCCGGATGTTTAACGCGCTCAAGCGCGTCAAAGCCTGGATTCCGATCGACGGCACGTACGATCTTGGACCAGGCCCGCGGATGGCGGAGAAGAAGCGCCAGTGGGCTTACGAGCTGTCCAAGTGCATGACCTGCGGCGTCTGCCTGGAGGCTTGTCCTAACGTCAACGAGAAGACCGACTTCATCGGCCCTGCGGCCATTTCCCAGGTGCGCTTGTTCAATGCACATCCTACTGGTGAAATGAACGCGGAGGAACGTCTGGAGGCGCTGATGGAAGAAGGCGGCATCGAGGGCTGCGGCAACTCGCAAAACTGCGTCCGCGCATGCCCGAAGGGCATTCCGCTGACCACCTCCATCGCCGAAATGAACAAGGCGACCACCAAGCATATGTTCAAACGCTGGCTGGGCGTGTAACTATCGAGCATTGTGGAATAGTGTTAAAAACCGGGCGAATGAGCCCGGTTTTTTTGTGGTTCTTTCAGGTTGGCGGGTTGGGTGGCAAATTGTGCTTGATCCATGTGTGGCGTGGGGAGATACGTTCGTGATCCATAGGAACCCGTTTGTCATCCCAAGGGCCATCCTTAGTGATCCGTAAGTACCTGTGGTGTGTGGTTGGCTTTTCCTTTACTCCATTGGAAATATCCAATGAGATGGTGCGAGAATAAGATGCTTTAACTGTTTCATTGGAAATATCCAATGAGGATATAGTGGTTTCGTGAAAGAAGACCATTTTCAGCTGTGTTAATTGGAAATATCCAATCAAAGCACAGATGTTAAGCTGCTAGATGCTTTTTCATTGGAGATATCCAATGGGGAGCATAGTTATCAACATCTACCGAAAACCGTACCTAGCGAAACCGTCGGATTTACTCCGACATAAATGAAATTTTAAACTTTATATTGCCGAATTCCTGAGGTGTATGCTAATATGACGTTGAGATTGAAAACGTTACCGAAAAGGATGCCGGACACGTTTTCGGAACCGTTACCGAAAACGAAACCGGAATTATCGGAAGCGCATTCATTCCGCTATATAATTCGAATAAATTCGAGGGGGAAAGTACACATGAAAGTCAGAAAGCTATGGAGTTTGATGCTGGCTTTAACTTTGGTCGCCGGACTTGCGGTCGGCTGCGGTAACAAAAACGAAGGATCCGACACAACGAACTCGGGGGCCAATTCAGGAACCGCTCCAGCCAAAGCCGGAGAGATCTACTTCCTGAACTTTAAGCCGGAAATTGCTCCGGTTTACGAGAAGATCGCCAAGGATTATGAAGCTGAAACAGGCGTGAAAGTGAAAGTCGTAACCGCGGCTGCCGGAACTTATGAGACTACGCTTAAGGCTGAAATCGCCAAATCTGACGCTCCGACGATTTTCCAAATCAACGGTCCTGTCGGTTATCAGAACTGGAAGGATTACTCCCTCGACTTGAAAGACACCAAGCTCTACAGCTACTTGTCCGACCAAAGCCTTGCCGTAACTAATGAAGGCGGCGTTTACGGGATTCCTTATGTCGTAGAAGGCTATGGCATTATCTACAATGACGCGATTATGAAGAAATACTTCGAGTTGTCGGATAAAGCCGTTTCGGTATCCTCGATGGCCGATGTCAAAAACTTCGATACTTTGAAAGCGGTTGTTGAAGATATGACCGCGAAGAAAGACCAATTGGGAATCAAGGGCGTGTTCTCCTCCACTTCGCTGGCTGCCGGCGAACAATGGAGATGGCAAACTCACTTGGCCAATATGCCGCTGTACTATGAATTCAAAGATAACACCGAATATGACAACACGATTTTGGCCGGTCTTGCCTCCAACGAAGTCGAATTCAAATACAATCCGAACTTCAAAAACATTTTTGATCTCTACATCAACAACTCGGTTACGAAAGGCTCCCTCTTGGGCAGCAAATCTGTAACCGACTCGATGGCCGAGTTCGCACTGGGTCAATCCGCAATGGTTCAAAACGGAAACTGGGGATGGTCCCAAATCAACGAAGTGGACGGCAACGTAGTTAAAGCCGAAGACATCAAGTTCCTGCCTATTTACACCGGTGTTGCCGGCGAAGAAAATCAAGGTCTCGCTATCGGTACGGAGAACTACTTCTCCATCAACAGCAAAGTATCGCCTGAGAAACAACAAGCTTCGATCGCTTTCCTGGAATGGCTGTTCTCCAGTGACAAAGGTAAAGCATACGTAACGAACGATCTCGGATTCATCGCTCCATTCAACACGTTCAACGATAACGAAAAACCTGCTGATCCGCTGGCTAAAGAAGTGAGCAACTGGATGGCTAAAGACGGTATCGTATCTGTACCTTGGACGTTCGCTGCATTCCCTAGCGAAGAGTTCAAGAACGTATTCGGCGACGCGTTGCTGCAATACGCTCAAGGCAACAAAACTTGGGATGAAGTTGTAACGATCTTTAAAGACAGCTGGAAAGCTGAAAAAGCCAAGTAATTAGCATGTACTTTCATGCCGCGGTGGGCCAAACCGGTGCACCGTGGCATATTTTATGACCGATTACTCATAGAGGACCATTTCTGACTCGCCATTTTTTTAATCCTGGGTAAGGAGAAGAACACCATGCAGAAATCGATAAAAAGATATTTCGCCCTTTTTGCATTACCGACAGTTCTGGCCTTTACGGTCATGTTCATCATTCCGTTTGTTCTCGGCGTGTACTTGTCTTTTACGGAATTTACGACAGTCACGGATGCGAAATGGGTAGGCCTCAGCAATTATCTTAAAGCCTTCTCGAATAAAGAATTTCTGAATGCATTGTGGTTCACGGTCAAGTTTACGGTTGTCTCCGTGTTAACGATCAATGTGTTCGCGTTTCTTCTGGCCATGCTGTTGACCCGGGGAAAGAAAGGGACCAATCTGTTCAGAACGATTTTCTTCATGCCAAATCTGATCGGCGGAATCGTGCTGGGTTACATTTGGCAGCTTATCATTAACGGTATACTGATTAAATTCGATGTAACTTTAACCTCCAGCGCCAACTACGGCTTTTGGGGACTCGTTGTACTTATGAATTGGCAATTAATCGGGTATATGATGATCATTTATATTGCCGGCATTCAAAATGTGTCCAAGGATGTTATTGAAGCGGCCATGATCGACGGAAGTACCCGTTTCGGTATATTGCGTAACGTGACTATCCCGCTCGTGATGCCTTCCATTACGATCTGTTTGTTCCTGAGCTTATCGAACTCGTTTAAGCTGTTTGACCAGAACCTGGCGCTAACAGCCGGGGCACCGTCGAAGCAAACCTCGATGCTGGCGCTGGATATTTACAACACGTTCTACGGCAGCGTAGGCTGGGAAGGCGTCGGTCAAGCCAAAGCGGTTGTATTCTTTGTACTGGTCGCCCTGATCGCATTGATTCAACTTGTCGCAACAAGAAGCAAGGAGGTTGAGAGCTGATGCAAAAAACAAGGGGCAGAGATTCTGTTGTAGTTACAGTGCTATTCATTCTAGCCGTACTGTTTTTGGCACCGATCCTGATCGTGCTGATGAACTCCTTCAAGGGAAAGTTCTTCATCAGCGACACTCCGTTCAAGCTTCCCGATGCCCAAACCTTCATTGGTCTTAAAAACTATACGGGCGGCGTTGCCAAGATCGGATTTTTCAATGCTTTCGGAAACTCATTGTTTATTACGGTATGCTCCGTGGCCGTCATCGTGCTGCTTACAGCTATGACCGCCTGGTACATTACCCGGGTCAAAACGAAATTTACTAAAATGCTCTACTTCATTTTTGTATTCTCGATGATCGTTCCTTTTCAGATGGTCATGTTTACGATGTCGAAAGTGGCTAACATTTTGCACGTGGACAATTTGGTCGGGATCATTTTCATCTATCTGGGATTTGGAGCCGGGTTGTCGGTGTTCCTGTTCAGCGGGTTTGTGAAGTCGATACCGCTCGAAATTGAAGAAGCCGACCTGATCGACGGCTGTAACCCGGTCCAATCCTTCTTTAAAGTGGTTCTGCCGATATTGAAGCCGATTGCGATTACCGTGGCTATCCTCAACGTCATGTGGATCTGGAACGACTACTTGCTGCCTATGCTGGTCATCGGGACCGAGCACAGAACGATTCCGATCGCGATTCAATACTTGAAGGGCGGTTACGGCTCAATTGATATGGGCGCGATGATGGCGATGCTGGTATTGGCTATTTTGCCTATCGTAATCTTCTATCTGTTCTGTCAAAAATATATTATTGAGGGCGTCGTTGCCGGCGCTGTTAAAGGTTAAGGTCAGAAACAATGCCTGAGGCAATAGGCGCAGCGGGCGAAGCAGGGTTCTTTACCGGGGGAATAACTTGCCGGGAAGCCCTGCTTTTTTGTATCCGCCCTTGTTTTCCGGGGGGTTAATTGCTATATTTTCTATGAGTATATGAAGGAAAGATTATAATGTAAGGGAAGATCGGACATGGCTTCAATTACAATTATCGATATTGCTAAAATGTGCGGGGTTGGGGTTACTACGGTTTCCCGGGCGATCAATAATCATCCTGACATCAGCGAAGAGACCAAAGCAATGATTATGCAGGTCATCAAGGAAAATCATTACGTTCCTAACAACAGCGCCCGGAATTTGAAGCGTTCCGCTTCCAAGACGATAGCCGTGCTGATCAAGGGGATAACCAATCCGTTTTTTAACCGGATGATTCAGGTGTTTGAAAAAGAGATTCAAAGAAAGAAATATTCGTTCATTCTGCAAAGGGTGGATGAGAACCAGGATGAAATCGAAGTCGCGATCGAGCTCGAAAAAGAGAAGCGTTTGAAGGGGATTGTTTTTCTCGGCGGATATTTCTCGCATTCCAAAGAAAAGCTGGATCAGCTTACGGTACCGTTCGTTCTCAGTACGATCGGTATGACGCCGGACTACGATCCGCATGAGTATTCTTCCGTTTCCGTCGACGACTTTAAAGAAAGCTACAAGATGGTAGATTATTTATGCAATCAGGGCCATCGCAAAATCGCTATCATAACGGCATCTATGGATGATGTCAGTATCGGTAAATTAAGATATGAAGGTTATAAGCAGGCGCTTGAGGATCACGGTCTGGAATTGAACGAAAAGCTGGTATACAGCATGAAAGAAAGCATAGAGAGCTATTCGATGGAAAACGGATACGAGGTGACCAAGGAACTGCTCGGTTCCGGCGAGGAATTCACGGCATTGTTTGCCGTATCCGACAGCTTGGCCGTAGGAGCCTGCAAGGCTATCTTCGAGAGCGGCAAATCGGTTCCGGATGACTATGCGGTCGCCGGATTTGACGGACTTGATATCACCTACTATTACCATCCATCCATTACAACGATTCGTCAGCCGGTTGAGGAAATTGCCGAGGAGACGATCAAAATTTTATTTGACCTGATTAATAAAAAAATAACTCACGCCCATAAAACATTCCCGGCGGAATTGATGATCCGGGAATCGACCGCAAGGAAATAAACAAAACCCGGCTTCGCAACGATGGTTGCGGGCCGGGTTATTTATCTTTTTACAGGAAGAACGAGCCTGCGATGCCCCCTACAATGCCGATCGCAACCACGGAGACAAAGACGAATATCAGCGCTTTTCTAGGGAAAGACCGCGCGACCATGAGCATGGACGGAAGGCTGACGGTTGGCAGCGTAAGCAGCAGGGCCGCCGCCGGGCCGGTCCCCAGGCCCAGGGCTACGAAGGACTGGATAATCGGAATTTCCGCCGCCGTCGGGATAACGAACAGCGTACCTACGATGGCAAATACGATAATGGCGGCGATACCGGTTCCCAGTGCAACAGGGAACATCGTGTGCTGAAAGGCACCCAGCAGCAGAACGGAAATGGCGTAAGCCGGGACGACATTAAGAATCATCAGGCCTAGGCTTTTGAGCCAGCGCACCCAGAAAGAGCGTTGCTCTTCTTCCATCTCCTGAACGGGCGGCTCAGGGATTGCTGCCGTTTCATTCGTATTCGCAAACCGGTTCGCAAAGTAGCTGACTCCGAAGGTCAAGATCAACCCGAAGGCAAGCCGGAGTAGGGTAAACTTCCACGAGAGCACAAACGCCATAAATATGAGCGTGGCCGGATTCAGCACCGGATTGCCGATCCAGAAGGCGAGGCTTGCGCCGACCGAGACGTTTTTACGGCGAAGACCGCAGGCGACGGGCGCAGCACAGCAGGAGCACATCATGCCGGGCAAGGAAGCGACGCCGCCGAGAAGCGTGCTCTTAAAGTTGGCTTTGCCAAGCACTTTATAGAGCCATTTGGACGGCAGCAGTACTTGTACAAGGGAGCCGAGCAGGATGCCCAGAACGGCGGCTTTCCATACCGATTTGAAATAGGCGGCCGCGTATTCGATAGCCGAGCTCCAGGAAGGAGCTGCGGAGACGTCCGAGCCGAGAATCGACGAGCCGATCGAGTGGTTCGCCGCGGCTTTGAATGCTTTTTCATAATACGGCCACCACTTAACATAACTTAAGCCGGCAATGGCAATGATGACAAAGAGGACGACGAAGAATATAGTCTTGAGCGTACGAGGAGTACGTGGATTGAGAGAGTGTGTTTTCGTTGATGTTGCCATGTATGTTCCCCCACAGTTTGTTATTTTCAAAGACACGAATTACAGTATAACATAATGAGACAAGGCTGCATTATTGATTTGCCTTTCCCGGGCCGATTGGAGTACGATTTAGAGTGGAGCAGGCAATGGAAAGACCTTTAAATATATTTTTATATACGGAAGGAAAGTGATTCATAGATGGCAGCAGCGGATTCAGTAAAGTTGACTTCATTATCCAGTAAGGGTGGCTGCGGATGTAAAATCGGCCCTGCCGACTTGATGCAGGTGATTCGGAGTTTGCCTCAATCGGAGCCGAACCCCGACTTGCTCGTGGGCTTGGATACGAGTGACGATGCGGGCGTGTACCGTTTGTCCGGGGACATGGCTCTGGTGCAGACGGTGGATTTTTTTACGCCGATCGTGGATGATCCGTATTCCTTCGGCCAAATTGCGGCAGCCAATGCGATCAGCGATATTTACGCCATGGGCGGCAAGCCGTTGACCGTGCTTAATATTGTAGCTTTTCCGATTTCCACTTTGGATAAAAGCATTTTGGCGGATATTTTGCGCGGGGCTGCGGATAAAGTCCGGGAAGCGGGAGCTACGCTGGTAGGCGGTCACTCGATCGACGATAAGGAGCCCAAGTTCGGCCTTGCCGTGACCGGCCTTGTTCATCCCGACAGAATCAGAACGAATGCGGGAGCGAAGGCCGGGGACAAGCTGATCCTGACGAAGCCGATCGGGGTAGGCATTATGACGACTTCGATTAAAAAGGATGCGCTGACTCCGGAAGAGACGCAGCGGGTTACCCGCGTGATGGCGACCTTGAACAAGACGGCTGCCGAGACGATGGAGCCTTACGATGTTCACGCCTGCACGGACGTGACCGGCTTTGGCCTGATGGGCCATACGTTGGAAATGGCGAAAGGAAGCGGATGCGGAATCCGTATTAAACATAGCGATGTTCCTGTTCTGCCGCGCGTGCGGGAGCTTGCCGAGCAAGGAAATGTACCAGGCGGAACGAAAAACAATTTTGCTCATGTCGAGGTGGATATCGATTTCCCTGCGGAGCTGGACCAAATCGGCCGCTGGATTCTGTGCGATGCGGTGACCTCGGGCGGCCTGCTCATTTCGGTGGAGGCCGGACAAGCTGATGAGCTGCTGCAGGCGCTTGTGCAAGCCGGTGTCGAGGCAAGCCTGATCGGGGAAGTTACCGAACAACATCCTGGACGCATCGTTGTGGAGTAGGAAGTCTTATAGAAGGAGTCAAACATCATGTTTCAAGACATAACCATTGAAGATCTGGCTGTGCGCAAAAAGGGGGAACTGGTCCTGATCGACGTCCGTTCTCCTTCGGAGTACGCGGAGTCCAGCATTCCCGGCAGTATCAACATTCCGCTGTTTAACGATGAGGAAAGAGCGGAGATCGGGACGCTGTATAAGCAGGTCAGTGTAGATGCGGCGCAGGAACGCGGGCTCGAGATCGTTTCGGCCAAGCTGCCGGCATTTATTAAAGAGTTTGCGGCGATTCCAGAGAAGAAAGCCGTGTTCTGCTGGCGGGGCGGTATGCGCAGCAAAACGACGGCAACGCTGTTGTCCCTGATGAACATCCATGCCTACCGGTTGTCCGGCGGCTTCCGGGCTTACCGCCAATGGGTCGTAGCTATGCTGGAGACGATGTCGTTCGAACCCCCGGCTTATGTCATTCATGGAAATACCGGAAATGGCAAGACGGCACTGTTACGGAAGCTGAAACAAAAGGGCTATCCGGTCCTTGACCTGGAGGACATGGCCGGGCATCGGGGATCGGTTTTCGGCGAAATCGGACTTCGCTCCCATAACCAGAAAACGTTCGACGCCTTGCTGCTGGATGAACTGCTGCTGTATCAGAAGGCTCCTTATATACTCATGGAGGCGGAGAGCAAGCGGATCGGGAAGGTTGTTATTCCGGAGCTGGTCATGGCCAAGAAGGATCAGGGTACCCATATCCGGGTAGAGCTTCCGATTGAAGCACGCGTGCAGACGATCCTGGAAGATTACCAGCCCTGGGATCATCCGGAGGCTTGCGCCAAGGCTTTTTCAAAAATCGAGTCCCGCATTCACCGGCCCATCGCCGTAGAAATCGGAGACAGTTTGAAGAACGGCAATTATGAACGAGCCGTGGAGCTTCTGCTGCTCTATTATTACGATCCGCGGTACGAACATTCGGAAGAGCAGTATGAGGGGGCCGAGTTTACGACCATCCGTGCCGATTCGGTAGATGAGGCGGTTCTTGCGGTCGAGCAATTGCTTGAACGAACCTCGGGTCAACGTGTAAATGGATGAGTTACGAAGTGAATAGAAATGAAGTTGAGACCGTACGCTGATGGTTTGGCGGACGGTCTCTTTTTTGCGGGGTACAGGGTAATTCTGGATATTTTGTTTAAAACATCTTAGAATGGAGAGAAGTATCCAGGAGAGAGGATGGGATAGAGTTGAATAGGAAAAGAACGAGGGCAAGCCAGTTCAACCGGATGACGAGATTGGCTTGTACCAGCTTGGTAGCGGTTTCAGTGTTGCTGCCTGCGGGGCTGGCCCGAGCTGAGACAAGCTCTGGAACTTATGATTATTTGCCGGTCGAGACCCGGTTGAAGATTGCTGCCGGTGAAATTCCGATGCCGGGAACAACCGCACCGGATCCGTCTCAAGCCAAAATTACAAAAGAGCAGGCTGTCGGGAAGGTGAAGGCACTGTTGCCGGAGTTGAAGGATGCCGTCGCGCAGAATATCACGCTGGGGGTAACGAATGTATATCCTCCCCCACCGAATCAAATGGTTTGGAATATCGAATGGACCTATCCGTCGGGAAGCATGGGATATGGTTTTAGTTCCCAGCTTGATGCATTGACCGGAGAGTTGATCAGTATCTATTTAAGTGTCGCCCAAGAAGCAAATGAAAATTATTATCCTCCAAAGCTGACCCGGGATCAAGCGTTGGAAGCAGCCAAAGCATTTATCGTTAAAGCGGCTCCCTCCATTACGCTGAGCGATCTGAAACAGGAGGGGTACTCGTCCTGGGGACTGAACGAGACTTCCTTGTTCGGACCGGTTCAATACAGTTTCTATTTTAGCCTGCTGAAGAATGGAATTCCTTCACCCGAATACGTCAATGTATCGCTCAACGGCAACGGCGATCTGATCTCCTTTTCCAAATCCTATGACCAATTGAACTACCCGGAGAAGACGGCTGCCATTTCCCAGACCGTTGCAGAGCAAACTTTTGCTAAAGAATTGGATGTCGAGCTCAGTTATATTCCGATATACAAGGATAATAAGGTCAGTAAATATATCCTGGCTTGGAATCCGTCGGAGAATGCGACTTATCCGATTGATGCCTTAACCGGGAAAAGGCTAAGTTATCAGGGGGAAGACCGTATATGCGGAAGTCCCGGCGGGCAAGAAACAGTTTGCTCCTCGTACGGCCAAGACAGAACTGACAGCTGACGAGGCGAAAAAACTGGTGGAACAAGTCTTTACGATTCCCAAGGGTCGAACTTTATTGTATTCATCGCTTGATTCCGATTACGCCGATCCTGAGCGCAAATTGTGGAGATTGACCTGGGGAGAACAGCCGGGAAGATTGTACGCGGGAGGATTCTCGTCACAAACAATCGCAGAGGTTGATGCTTTGACAGGACAAATTCTTGAGTTTCGCATGGAAGAATACGCGGGAATGGGGGAGGAAGACGCATCAAGTCCTCCAGCCGGAGCTGTGAAGCTGAGCCAAGCGACAGTCCGTCAGAAAGCGATCGAACTCGTAAATGCTTTGGCTCCAAATGCAAGCCGGGATTATAAGCTGGCGGAGCAGAAGGAGGCCAATTCTAACAATCAGAATAAGAAGAGCTATGGATATCATTTCACTAGATTTGTGCAAGGAATCCCGGTAAGTAACGGCGGAATTTCGCTATCCTTTGATTTATACGGTAACCTGAAATATTACAGTTTCGGCCGAACGCCGGGACTCGATCAAATTACCGGACCATCGACCGCAAAAATGGCAAAAGAAGAAGCTCTGAAGGCATACCGGGATCTGTACGTCATGAAGCTGCAGTACATGAACACCGGCGGTCATTTTGTGGATAACAATTATATCGAGCAGAAAACTTGGCTCGCGTATGGGGCGGAGTCCAAAAATCCGGATCGCCCGTTTCAAGTTATTGATGCCGTTTCGGGGCAATGGGTGACGACCTATGATAACATCCGGTATGGGGACGGGAATCCTTCCGTGACCATACCTGCCGATGTGAAAGGGCATCCGGCCGAGCAGGATCTCATGACCTTGATTCAGCATAGGGTAATTGTGCCTGATGAGAGCGGCAACGCGAAGCCGAATCAAGAAATTACGGTAGGCGAATGGCTTGGTATGATGGCTCAAGCCGTAACTCCTTATTATAAGGACTATGGCGGTTATTACGGAATGGGAGAACGAAAGCCGGTATCCGGGGTACCGGTGGATAGTCCATATTATAATGCGGTAGCCTATGCTGCCCAATATAAATGGATCGAGCGAGATGCCGTGTTGAAGGTCGATTCCAAATTGACGAGAGAAGAGCTCGCCGTTATGCTGACAACGATTGTCAAATACAACAAGCTGGCAGGGTTCCTGGCCGAGGATGAGAGCTTGAATCAATTCAGCGACAAGTCCTTGATCGGCAGCAAAGGCGAAGTGGCGCTTACCGTTAAACTGGGGCTGCTGCAAGGCCAAAACGGCAAGTTCAATCCGCAAGGCACTGTCACGAAAGCGGATGCGGCGACGGTTATCATGCAGCTCGTGAAGCTGCAAGGCAAGACGGATCAAACGGTCGCCCAGTAGTTATCTATTAGGCGAGGGGGCTGTCCCGGTAGCAGTTGCTGCTGCGCGGGGCGGCCTTTTTGCGTGGGGGAGGAACTGGGGAGCGTTGAGTGTTGAGGAGTGAGTAGGGCTGGGGCGTTAGGAACGTGGGGTACATAGAGAACATAGAGAACATAGAGAACGTTGTGATAAAGGAAACTAGCTTCTACTGTTGCGTTATAGAGCGACCGTGGCACGTTAATAGTTGAGGATGGAGGGTGAGGTGCGATGGATTAAGTGCAAATTAGTTTTAGCTGTTGAGATAGTGCACGACGTGGTGCGTTGAGCGTTAGAATGGCGAGTGAGGCCCGTTAGGCCAGATGGAAGAGCGGACCCAGTTTTAACTGCTTCATTTATTATTAGGCTGGCCCTGTGGCACGTTGTTAGGTGAACTATCCAGTAAAATCAATTTGACTCGTTGGATAAATTCCAACGAGTCGCGCTTTGGCGGGGGGATTTCGGGGGTTGATTGGATAATATCCAATCAAAATTTCATAGTTCGTGCAAAATGGGCTATTATCGGCTATATCATTGGATTTTCTCCAATGAAAGAGACAATCTGCGGCGATTTGGTTGATATCATTGGAAAATATCCAACGAGGGGCGAGGAGTACGTGGAATATGTGGAGAACGTGGCATACGTGGCATACGTGGCATACGTGACATGCATAGCATGTTTGACTTAGTTTGGACCGGAAAGCCATTTTACGGACTTTAGCGTAAGTCCTGACCTAAGAGGAGGGTCAAGCGAGAAAGCAGATTAGTTTTTTTGTTTGACTCTTACCTTAGGGGAGGGATTAGGCTTGAAGTGAAAGGAGTGACACAAAATGCTGTTTACTGTTAAAGAAGTGGCTTCCATCGCTAACGTTACTGTCAAGACACTGCATCACTATCACAAGGTAGGCCTGCTTATACCGGCTCAAGTTAATGAATCGGGATATCGTCTGTATGGAAACGAGGAATTGGAGCGGCTTCAGGAAATTATGTTCTACCGGGAGCTGGATTTCCCCTTGGATCAGATTAAACAACTTCTTGCCGACAATCCGGAGCGTCTGGCTATTTTATCGCAGCAAAAAGAGCTTCTTGCCCGTCAGAAACAAAGACTCGAGCATATTTTATCAACTTTGGAAAAATCGATCGTCTATACGGAAAGAGGAGAAATCATGGATCAGGGCGAAATGTTCAAAGGGTTTAACAGCGAAGAAGAGTGGGTGGAGGCACTGCAAGAGCAAAATCGTTATTTGCAGGAAACCTACGATGTGGACGTCATCGGCGAGGAACCTTTGGATGTGCCGGCGCTGAACGATCAGGCTCTGGAAGCCGCTCAGTTTATGGGAGAAATGGCCGACAGTCTAAGAAACGGACTCAAATATGACGACGAGAGCATACAGAACAAAATTCATAGACATCTACATTTTTTGAAAAAGCATGGTCATCCCGCGACGGTTGCCGAATTTGCGCTCCAAACCTCTTTTTTTCTGGAGGACGATTTTCACCGAAATATGCTGGAGGGGCAGCAAACCGGTCTGGCGTACTATTTGAACGCTGCTGCCGAAGCGCTGGCCAAGTCAGGAGAATAGGGGAAGATAACATTGTCGAACGAACGAGTTCTTTGGAATACCCGGCAAAAAGAATTGAAAGCGATCATCGCTAAACCGGAGCATCATGAATCTGTCATTCAAATCATACTGGCGCAGCATGCAGCGGTTCATTCGGCCCGAATCGCCGAACCGGATGCGTGGTCTTTTGAGGACGAAGTGCTGAATGATATGAGCGAGGAAAACTTTCGGAGGATTCCCAAGCCGGGCGTGAACTCGATTGCTTGGCATATTTACCACTCCACACGGATCGAGGATATTACGTTGAACACCCTGGTGGGAGACCGGCCGCAGGTGTTTGACGAACAAGAACAGGATTGGCCCGGCAAAATAGGAATCCGGTATCGTGACACCGGCAACGGAATGAATGACGAGGACGTGAAGGAGCTTAGCGCTTCCGTTCATATTCCGTCTCTTCGAGATTACCGGAATGCGGTGGGCCTTCGTACCCGGGAAATCGTCTTGGCGATGCGTCCCGGCGATTTGAAGCAGAAGATAGATCCTTCCCGGATCGCTAGAATTAAAAGCAACAAGGATGTCCGCGAAGAAGGGGAATGGCTGCTCGACTACTGGGGCGGCCTGACCAAGGCGGGAATCATCCTGATGCCGGCCACCCGGCATCTCATCGTCCATCTCAACAAATCGCAGCGAATAAAAAAATAGGATATTCACTATCTTGCTGTTTCAATCCAACCGCCGTACTTTCTGCTATCCGATACGCTATAGTAGTTGTACGGCTTCTGTCGTCTTTGCGAACAAAGGCCGCTGGAATCTGATCACTGGGAGGAATCGGCATGTGCGCCGTGGTAACCAAGTTTTTTGAATACGGACCAAAGGAAATTGAAGCTTTGTCGGCAGCGGACCCGGTGCTCGGGGACTTCATGTCACGCCGGGGCCAAGTGGAGCGCGTGATCATTCCGGAGCTGTTTCCCGCGCTCGTTCACGCGATTGTCGGCCAGCTCATTTCCGTAAAAGCCGTGCAGACCATCTGGAGTCGCATGCAGGCAGCTTTCGGCGATATACGTCCGGAACGTTTGGCGGCAGCCTCGGCCGATGAGATCCAACGCTGCGGTATAACGATGAAAAAGGCGCTTTGCATCCACCGGATCGCCACGCAGGTCGCTTCGGGCGAATTCGACCTCGAGGGTCTCCGAAGTTTGCCGGATGCGGAAGTCGCCGCTAAGATGACGGTGCTGCCCGGCATCGGCGTTTGGACGGCCGAAATGCTGCTCATGAACTGCCTGGAGCGGCCGGATATTGTAAGTTGGGGCGATATTGCGATTCGGCGCGGTATCATGAATCTGTACGGGCTTCCGGCCCTCACGAAAGAGCAGTTTGAACAATACCGCCGCCGATACTCACCGTACGGTTCGGTCGCATCCATATATTTATGGGAAATATCGTTTCCGCAAAACGGGTGACACATAGGCTAAAAAACAGGCAACCTTGAAGAACGGCCCGTGTTCTTGAGGTTGCCTGTTTGCTTTTTATAAATTAGGAGTTGACTTTGCCCTTAGGGGAAGGCTCACACTGGTAAACAACAGAGGAGGTGACCGCATGCTCTCGATTGGAGAATTCTCGAAAATATGCAGGGTGTCGACTAAAACGCTGCGCTACTATGACGAGATCGGACTGATTCACCCGGATCAGATCCACCCTGAAAACGGGTACCGATATTACTCGATTGCCCAGCTCAAAAGGATGCTCCTAATCCAGCGGCTGAAGTCTTATTACTTCTCTCTGGATGAAATCAAAGAGGTGCTTGCATGGGAAGCGGATCAAGCGGAGGAACAGCTGCGCTTCCGTTTGCAGAGCAAGAGAGGGGAGATCGAGGAGAAGATCCGGGCCTATGCCTCGGTCTTGGGACAAATGAACTCTGACATCGGCAGCCTGGAGCAAGGGCTATCCGTCATGTCCTTCCTTGACCGCATCGAAGTGGAGCTGGTGGAGACCCGGCCGCAGAAGCTCCTCTTCCTCCGGCGAAATTTGAGCAGCGAGGAATATGCGGCAGGCTATGGAATGTATTTTGCCAAGCTCTATGAAAGAATCGCTACCGGGAAACTAACCGTACAAGGGACGCCGATGACCATTTATCACAGCCCGGATTATAATCCGGTCGGCAATGATACGGAGTTTGCGATCCCCATCAAGGAGGCGGTCAAGGGGACGAGGGATTTTCCCGGAGGCCTCTGCGCGAAATCGGTTTTAACGGGTTCATACCAGGAACTGATCTCGGTCTATGCCAGATTGAGAGAATGGGTGGAGCGGGAAGGTTATGAGCTAACGGAAGCGCCTTATGAAATTTACTTGACCGATCCTTTTAACACCGCGGAGGATGCGGGGCTGGTGACCGAAGTGTATTTTCCTGTTAAGAAAAAATAACAAGGTTGAATCAAGGGGATGAACACATGCCAAAAAACGTTTGGCCGACTGATTTCTGGCAAGCCGCCGATCCCGTAAGTCTGGGGATGGATGCGGATCAGCTATCGGGGCTGGAATCCGAGATTACGGAGAATTATGGAAATATGAACGGTATCGTGATCGTGAAGAACGGGTTTTTGACATATGAAAAATACTTCAACGGCTGCGGACCGGACGATGCGCAGCATGTGGCGTCGGTGACCAAAACGGTCCTCTCCGTCCTTGTCGGGATGGCCGTCAAAGCCGGTTTGATTCGAGATGTGAATCAGAAGGTGTTGGACTTTTTTCCGGAATATACGCTTGATCGTGATCACCCGGTAAAAAAAGAAATCACGCTGCGTCACCTGCTCACGATGACGGCTCCTTATCCTTTTGAGGATTGGCAGGAACCGTTGGACAAGCTATGCATGCAGCCCGACTGGGTCGAGTATACGCTTCAAATGTTGGGGGAAAAAGGGGAACCAGGCGTTTTTAAATATTCCACCGCGGGAGCGCATCTGCTATCCGCCATTCTCACCCGTGCCACGGGCCAAAGCGCCCGTGAATTCGCCAATGAAGTCTTGTTCGGTCCTATAGGGATGAGGACGATTCCGGATTATCCGATGGAAAATTTCGGTTTTGACGAATTGTTTGGAGCCAAGGTGAAGGGCTGGGTTAAAGACCCGAGCGGAAACTCTACCGGGGGATGGGGATTAACGCTGACGCCCCGCGACATGGCAAGGTTGGGTTTGCTGTGTTTAAACCGCGGGATGTGGGACGGCCGGGAGCTCGTTCCCGAGTCCTGGATGCTTGAGTCCACGGCAATGAACCCCAACCATTACGGATACTTATGGTGGCTGAGGGAGGAGGAGGGCATTTCTGCTTATATGGCCATGGGGGATGGCGGGAATGTCATCTGCTGTATCCCTGATAAAGAACTGGTCATCGCGATAGCGTCAGGATTTATGATGCAGCCCCGGGACCGGTGGGAATTGATTAAAGAGAAGATATTGCCGGCAGTGTAGTACTTAATCTACCTCGATCTTCTTTGGATCGGTCTCTATTTTGTAGACTTGAGGGTTGTCGTCTTCGCCTTGTAAGGTAAATTCCGCTACGGCGGAGATCTCGTAGATACCCGGGCTTTTAAAGCGATAGGTGTGTGACTCTAGAATGACTTGGTTCTGATCCAGAGGTCGAATAACCCCGATATCTGTTCGTATAATAGGATCGGAGTTCCCGTCACTGTCACGGATGACATAATAAAATACCGGCTCTCCGGTCATAATTTCGAAAGCTCGGTCCGAAGTGTTTTTTAACTCCGCCTCCATGGAAAAAGGCTCATTCACCTTCACTTGTTCCGGAAGCGAAAGCTGTATGGAGAAGAGATCGTGATGCGAAGCTGAGTTTGAATCTACCGCGGCGGGTGAGATCGGTTCAGTAGATTGACAGCCCATAAGAGCCAGCAATAGTATGAATACCAACTTTTTCAAAATAGTCACCTCCACCCAAACAGACGACAGGGCGGAGGTTTTTGTTTCAACAAAAAGAGGATGTGTTTCCACTAAGGACCTTACTGGTGATGTATGGTAAAATAAGGGTCAGACTACAAGAGTATAAGAACCCAACAATAATTCCTTATGCAACGGAGTGATGGATTGAAGCAAACAGGATTAGTAATATTAGTGTTAGCTATAGTATCTTTGGTGACGGCATGCAATAGTGATAACTCAGATAAAACCGTAATGTCCGAAACCACGATGGAATTAACAAAAAATGACCAAGTCAAGGCACCTGACAATAACTCTATAAAAATGTCTACGGGTAAAGAGTCCGTTGAAAAATTCTCGTATCTGAAACAACTTCCCTTAGAGAAACAAGAGGCGTTCACCCGATTTGAAGAGGAGCGGAAACGGAGTTACCTTTACAATTTTACCCCTGAGGACATGGTGTTGGTTTATCTATACTGTCTATCCGTAGGGGATCCGGATTTGCTGTATGATATTACTTTTAGTGGCGGACAGCTGCCGGACAAAGATAAGTTTCGGGAAGATTATTTTGAGTATGCGATGACCTATGATTCTGAAACAGCTGTACATTACAGATATTATGATTCTATAAAAGTCGATGAGAGTACGTCCGAAGAGAATAAGGTCACGGTCCTTGTTACGGTTAGTATAGAAACTACGACACATACCTTGGCATTGGGACTACAAAAAGAAGATCAGATATGGAAGATGGACATCTATCATTTGATAAAAGAATATAAAGACAAAGCAAACCAGAGTAAAACAGGATAGGTTCACTCGAATTAAAAAAGTGGGCTCCTACAGTTTTCTAGCTTTGATTACAAAAGTTACGGGAAGCATTGCGGCTTTTTTGGCAAAATCATGGTTCTCGCCCCGCGCTTGCAGCAATTCATCGTCGGATTGCTCAACCATTTGCTCAATGACGAATCCCGCTTTCGAGAGTGCATTCACATAGGTTGATAGTTTACGGTCCGATAAGGTCAGCGTACTATCACCAAGAGATACCGAATACCACGATTCATCAAAGTAGCTCTTTTTGAAAAGAAGCATATCATTCTCAGCAACCACGCATTTGTGGATAGGATGGGACCAACTGAAAATAAATGCGCCGTCTTTTTTTAAGTAAGAAGCGATCCTCTTAAAGGTACCCACAAGGTCCGTGGTCCAGCCTATGGCATACACCGAATACACGAAGTCAAAATAATCCTCCGGTATACCGCATTCTTCTTCCATAGGAGAACAAATCAATTTGGCCGAAAGACCGCTTGACGTCAAAAGTTGGGTGGTCTTTTCGAGCTGTCGTTCCGAAATGTCTATACCCCATAGTTCACCTGTTTGGCGTTCTCCCAAGTATTGCAAGGATTGACCGCTCCCGCAGCCTACTTCCAGTATCTTTTTCCCTGTGACATCGCCAAACAGTTGGCAATTTTCTTCCGAAACAAATGACCCGTACAAAGGAAGCGCGGTTGCCCCTAAAATTTCATTTCCTTTTGTATCCCAAAAAGCGACGTTTGTTTTATGTATAGAATCATTGTCCATGTCGACCGAGACGGCCCGTCCCACCTCGCCAGCACCTATCACGTTCGTTCTATAACCGGAATTCTTGTCCATGCGGCAGCATCCTCCAATATAAATAATTTGAGTCGTAAAGGTTGAGTTATAGAGTAATCTAGCATTTTGTGGAGGGGAAGTCTACCTAAAATGTTCCATATATCGAACGTTTGATCCCGGGAGAGGGTGGAGCTAATCTGTGGGGGAAGGGGTAAAGATGAGGCGAGTGATTAATCAGTGTAAAGGAGAAGACAAAAAGCACTGATCCGGCTGGAATTAGCCGGATCAGTGTCTTTCATTTTCGCATTCCATTAAGTCGCTTCGAAATATCCGTCTGACCCAGAATGTAGTCTATACTTACGTTGTAAAATTCCGATAACCTGATCAACACGGAGCTCGGTACATCTAAGTTCCCGCTTTCGTACCGGGAATAGGTAGCTTGAGAGATATTTAGTCTATCTGCAAGTTGCTGTTGCGTTAAATCTCTATCTTCACGCAAATCACGTATTCTTTTATACATCTTATTCACCCAAGCTAAGTTTAAATTATGCGAAAACTGCATATTGTATTTTATGCACTTTCCGCATAAAATTTATTCTATAAGTATAGTGTCGGCAGTATTTCAAGATTCTTAATGGTAGTTTATATAAGTCTGGAAGGGGAGAGTGGGATGAAAAGTATTTTAGAGGAACTTTACAGAGGTAACCTTAACCCTCAAGAGAAAATGGTTCCAACTATTCCTGAATATCGCCTGTTCAATAGAAAAATTTCATATTTGATGGAGGAACTCAAACAAAGACTTTCAGAGGACGATTTCAAAGCCCTTGAGGAAATCTTGGATCTAAACGGGGAGTCGAATTCCATGCTTACAAGTGAAGCCTTTGTTCAGGGATTTAGGATGGGAGCATTGATGATGATGGAGGTTTTCTGTGGGGAGGGGAAGGGGTTTGAGAAAAGAAATTGATGGTGGAAGAGCTGAGTTTTGAGTTTGAAGTTGGGGAACATATATGCTATTTGTTATGTGGATAAGATCTAGATTTAAAACTTTCGCTAGTAGTAGCGGGAGTTTTTCTATTTTCGAGATAAAAACTAATTGTTCGGCATATTATTCCATTTTTATAGTAGAATAAGTATAGTTCAAAAAGACTATGCCATCTTTGTTAGTATAGTCGGCTTAGTTTTGAATATCCATAAATTCATAAATGAGACGTTGGGGGAAATACTTATTACTCAAAAGGAGCATAATCATGTCTAAAAAAGTAATAGAAACAATAATTTCTTCATTATTATTAGCGATAGTAATGTTTCTTTTTAATTTATTATCTTCAAATTTCATAGTTGAAAAAGGTACTATACGTATTAGCGAACCGATTGAGATTGATAAAAATCAATTTCAAATCTCTGTTTCGATCTTGAACTTTAGTAATAAAAATATAAACAATTTGGAAATTAAATTGCCTATTGATGTTCCAGCTAATAACATTATCGTTACACAACCAGTAACAATCAATAAGGTTGTAACCAATTATGGAAATACTTTTGGAGCTATTTTCCGAATAACTAAAGTGGCTGAGCATCAAAATATATCAATGGTAATAATGAGTTCTCAAAAAATAGAGACAAACCAAGTGGTAATAGATAAAAATGGAAATAATATCGAAGTCGAATATTTCAATAAAGTGTCGAGTCCATATAAACGAAATATAGATAACCTCATAATTAATGCAATTATTTATGCTGCTTTATTTGCAGTAACAAATTATTTAACCGATAGAAGAAGACAAAAATTACAAAACGAATATACTGAAAGGCTGGAGATTAGTAAGAGAGACATCCAAGAAGATACAGATAGAATTAAGAAAAGACTGGAGGAGCAAGAAAAGGAAAGACTTAAAATTTTTCAAGACTATGAAAGGCTAGTGGCAGAAGTAGAAAAGCTAAAAGATACTCACATCAAGTGGAAAATTATATATCAGTCAAAACTTAAAGACTTTAGTAAAGAACTAAATTTTTGGAGAGATACGATAAGGAAAATAATTTATAAATCATCAGATACTAAGATAGAAGCGGATGAATTATTTATAACTGTAACTAAAAGTCTTCAAACTTATCAAACACGAGTTAATGCAGAAGATAATTATGACACTCTTAAAGTAATGTCTAAAATGTTTGAGGAAAGAACATAATTCTTTTGTATTAATAGTACTTTGCATAACATTAAGAGTCCACACTTCAAAGCCTTACGGCTCCTCGGTCAGCATCGGCAGGGAAGTGTAATCAAAACACATCCCACCGACCTAAGGCTCTTGGCAGGGCCATAGGTCGGTGGGATGTCGTGGATAAACGAACGTTATGCGAAAGCACGAATAATAAGATTATAAAGGAGTTATATTAGCGGGCTACGACCTTGGTTTTCTAATAGTGGAAAGTAAAGCATCTAAATCAACTCAAATGAACATGAAGAGGTGGAAAAAATCGTTACTACACTTTTAAGTAAATAGAGTCTGTAAAATAATTTGTGTAAACTCCCAATTCTACTAAAATGGAAAGTAATAGAAAGGTTGGGGGAACACATGGGACTTTGGACAAAAGAGCAATTACGAGCTTTCATTAAGGAGAACAAACTG
>NZ_BOSL01000014.1 GCF_018403325.1 Paenibacillus vini
GTCCTCTTCGGTAAATCTCTTCTTGCTCATGCAATCCCCCCCCCCCGATGCTTATTCCAGTATACAAAAAGGTACCCACAGCCTGAACACCTTTTTTCAAAGTGTCCAAACTATGGGTACCAGTTTACTCAAGGGGGTCTTTTTTTATATCGTTAAGTCACTATCACTATACACATGACGGAAGTCTTTCAACAGGCCATGCCAACAGTACGGCCGATATGATCAGTCGCCTGGAGACGATGGTACTGAGCGGAGCTGACCTTCCGCTCGGGGTGGTCAGGCAGCAAATCGCCTCGGCGATCGACATTTTCATTCATCTGTCCAGGCTCCGCGATCGTTCGCGCAGAGTGACGGAAATATCGGAAGTAGTAGGAATGAAGAATGGGGAGGTGGTATTGAACCCGTTGTACCAGTTTCAGGAGAAGGAAGAGAGGTCGGGCAGAATTATCGGCGCATTGGAAAGCACCGGGAGACAATTACTGCACACGGAGAAGCTGAGCATGGCCGGAATGAGCCGCTTTGCCCGGGAACAAGCAGGTGTCGGATTATGATGGCCGGGAAGCGAACAACCGGAAAGGCCGGAAAGGTAACGGAGCCTTCCAAAGCAAGCCGGGACGCATTGCCGGATTACCGGGTGTATGTTCTTTCCAAAGGGCAAAGAATGGGCTGCTTGCTGTTTGGCGGACTCGCATTGTACGGAGTAGGCTATGTATTTTTTCATTCGCTGCTGCTTTCGTTGGTCCTGACATGCGGTACCTGCCTGATTCCGAAGTATTGGAGCCGGTATTTGCTGCGCCGAAGGAGAGAGAATCTCGGACTTCATTTCAAACAAGCGCTGTATTCGCTCTCTTCTTCACTGGCCGCCGGGCGCTCGGTTGAGAATGGATTTCGCGAAGCAATTGCCGATCTGAGACTTCTGTACCCCGACGGTAATAATGATTTGATTGTAGAGCTGGGCATCATTTGCACAAGAATGGAGTACGGGCAGCCGATTGAAGAAGCGCTTCAGGATTTCAGCCGCCGGGCTGAGCTGGAGGACATCAGCAACTTTGCGGACGTCTTCACAACCTGCAAACGGTCCGGCGGGGATTTGGTGGAGATCGTAAGGCGGACCTCGGCTATCATCAGCGAGAAGCTGGAGATCAGCCAGGAGATCGGGGTCATGATCGCCCAGAAGCGTTTTGAAGCCAAAGCTATGCTCGCTGCTCCGGTGCTTTTTCTGGTGTTTATGGATATGTCTTCGCCCGATTACATGCAGCCGCTCCATAGCGGGATTGGCCTGGTTATTTCAGCGTTTGCGCTCTTGCTGTTTGCGGGATGTTCATGGCTGATCCTGAAAATTATGGACATTCGAATTTAATAGGGAGGGATCCTGTTGAATTGGATTTGGACAGGACTTCTGGTTTGCTTGTTTGGTAGCTGGGGAGTGCTGTTTTATTACGCTTCCGGCAAATACAAGGGTTGTTCCAATATGGAGATGGAAGGGATCCGTCTGCAAAGGCTGGCGCCCCCTATGCTTTATCTCCTTGAGAAATTGCAGGTGTCCCAAAGGTTTCCGTTTTTCTTCTTCAAAATCCAGCGCTCGGTTCAAAAAATTTGCGGAGATCGCCGCGGAGGCGAATACACGTTGTTATTCCTGGCGGAAATGCTGTCGTATAGTTGGCTTCTGATGGTGCTGGGTAGTATTATGGCGCTTTTCATGAACGGGGATTTTAGCGGTTTCTTAATGGGAGCGGTATTGGCCGTATTGCTTCCTGCGGCGCTTATCAATGATCTGCATCGCAAGGTTGTCCGGCGCGAACGCGAAGTGTTGCTGGAACTGCCGGAATTATTGAACCGGATCATCCTGCTGGTCGGAGCCGGGTCTACGGTACAGCAGGCGATAAGACATTGTCTGGAACGCGGTAAAGAGAAAGAAAATCATCCATTGTACCGTGAGCTTCTGCAAATGCAAAGGGAATGGGAGGGAGGATACTCTTTCCAGCAGGCAATGGAGGGGTTCAGCAAGCGATGCGGCATACAGGAGGTTTCAGCATTTACCACCGCCGTGCTGCTCAACTTCCGTCGGGGAGGAAATGATTTTGTACTGGCGCTTCGCGATCTGTCCCGCTCATTATGGGAACGGAGAAAGGCGGTGAGCAAAACGCTAGGGGAACAGGCTTCTTCCAAGCTAGTGTTTCCCATGGTTCTGCTCTTCCTGGTGGTTGTTATTTTAGTCGGTGCTCCGGCATTTATGATTATGGATTTGTAAGTCAGCAAACATTTCAAAGGAGTGAAAAGAATGCTTACACAGATTTATGGGAAAATGAAAAGCTTTTGGCGTAATGAGGATGGGCTTGGAATGCTCGAAATGATCTTGATCATCGCGGTGATCGTAATTATAGCCGTCATTTTCAGGACACAGCTTAAAGAAATCGTCACCAGCCTGCTCGGCAAGGCGAAATCCAAAACGGAAAATTTTATGGATGGTCAATGATCCGGGTACTGCGTGACCGGGAGGGGAGCTTCACGCTTGAAGCTTCGCTTGTTCTCCCAATTATTTTTTCCACCGTTATGATCCTGTTGTTTTTCTGCTTGTATTTATATCAAAGGGTGTTGTTAGGCCAAACGGCAGTTGTGGCGGCGGAACGGAGTGCGTTCGTATGGGATAACAGTCGTAGGGATCCCTATACGGGGGCTTTCGAGGCGAACCATTATGATCCATTGTATTGGCGGCTGAGTGATGATGGGATGCTGCAATCGATATTCGGTTCCTCCCGGCAAACGCCACAAGTTGCGCTCCGGCTTCCTTCCACCGGCGTATCCGAGGATTCCCTGCCGTTGTATAAGCTCAATCGGACCGGTAAAGCCATCCCCGAAGTAATGAACGGAAAGATGGAATACGATAACAAGGTGCTGCTTCGCAAGGTGAAGGTGTCTTTAAACCGCCTGGTGCCTCTTGTTCCTTTGGAGCGAGTCATCGGTGACCTGGCGCAAGAAGGGCAGGCGGAATCTTATGTCGTGGATCCTGTGGAATGGATAAGGACAGTGGAATTGGCCCGTTATTATGGAGCCAAATTTAAGGGCAGCGATGGAGCGGAACCGGTCGACAAGCAAGAAGCGGGAAAAGCGTTGGAATTGTTCGGCAAGTAAAGCGGTCGGGCATGGGTCTTTGTCCGCCCGGAAGGGGGAAGAGGAATGTTTCACCCGCATCGGTCCGAACGGGGAGCGGTTTCGGTCTATTTGATTATGATTTTTGCTGTGGTTTTCGCTTTTGTTTCTATATTCATAGATTTTGCGCGGATGTCCGCGTTGCAGGCAAAAACCGAGATGCTGGCGCACGCCGCATCCCGCTCGGTCATGTCCGCATATGACCCTCAGCTTGTCGAACAGTACGGTTTGTTTGCTTTTGGGGAAACGGACGAAGGATATATCATGTCGAAGGTGCTGCAGGATCAGTTAGAGCTTGTACAACGAAGCGATGATCTGCCGGTATTAGGGGTGCGGCTCGATTCATCCACCGCAGAGCTTCAACGTCCGCTCGGGACTTATGCCGTTTTTGAACAGCAGATCAGAGAACAGATGAAGTATAAGGCGCCCATCGATTTTACGATCGAGGTGATCAACAAGTTTAAACCAATGGCCCAGGTTATGAAGGAAGCGTCCAATACGGTCGATCTGCTGGGCAAATTGCAAAAGCTCTATGACCGTCGTGAAGCGAAGCTGGATGAGCTGCTTGAGAAGCAGAGCAAGGCGGCGCAGGCTGCCGCGGAAATGGCATCGCTTATTCCACGCTCCGGCGGTTCTGGGGTCGGGACTTCCATTGACGACGGCATTTCGACCGCAGCGGATGTAGCGGCGCAGTACGCCGATTATGCATGGAAAGTGGAGGAGGACCGGAACCGGGAGCCGTTGGAACGGATTTATACCTGGGAGATCAGCCGTTATCAAAATGGAGCCTCACGATTGTTCGGCAAGCTTGGGGATAGAAATAGGGACGCTGACAAGCAGCATAAGGAATTGCTCCCACAAGCAAGGGAACTGCTTATGGAGGCTAAAGATATCAATGAGCAGATGAGAATCGTCATTGAAGAGGCCGAACAGCGTCCGGCTCAGGATGGTTATAACGAAGTATCCGCCATGGCCAGTACCGGAGGCGGGGAGCCGGCAACGGGCGGTGATGAAATTGCCAAGATCCGTCAGCGAAGCCGAGATTTGCTATTGCCGGAGCAGTTATTCTCCGACTTTGAAGCGGATATTGCCGAGCAGGAGACAGGTTTTGAGAATCTCTTCGGTTCGGCAAATTCCTTTTTATCCTTGGAGGGTTCTGTCTTTGCTGCTTCAACCTCCACGGGGACTCTTGAATCAGCGGTGAGCGGCATGGGTGGGAAAGTAGACAAATATATGCGTGATTATGTGGATTCGGGCGCCGGGAATATCTTGTTTCAAAACCAAAAAAGGCTCGAAGCCCATCGAGGATCCGACGAAGAGAGAAAGCGTACCGAGCGTGAAGCAAGCGGCAAGCTAAAGGAAGCGAAAAACCTCGTCGGCCGAATTTCGGATTTGAAAGGCGAATTGAAGGAGCAGCAAGAGCAATTTGACCGGTTGGAATCTTTTTACAAGTCTAACCGTGAATTGAATCAGCAGTCCATGAACGGTGAAGATGCCGGTTCAACAGTCAAAGAAAGCCCTTATGATGCCGGAGGCGAGGCGATGGCCGGAATGGACTCGTTGTATGGGGGACTCTCAGGTCTTATGAAAGGAATGTCCGACAGCTGTTTTCAGACCGAGTACATCGTTAGCTATTTTGAGTATCTGGATATCAGTACGCTGGACGAGCTTATGGAAGGTAGCGAAAGCGGCCGGGATAAGATCGATATTTTGGCGGATGCTTTTGCTGCGGACAAACAGGAAGTGGAATATATACTTTACGGCTTTCATAACCCGGCTGGTAATATTGCGGCCGCTTACGGGGAGATATTTACGATGCGGTTGGCGATACGAACGATGGAGGGGTTCATTAAGAACGGAGCCAAGGGGAATCCGCTGTTGGTTCTGGCGGCAGCTCTGTTGTACGGAGTTGAGCATGCAGTAAAGGATATGATTGAGCTTACGAAAAAGGGCTCCATACCGTTAAGCGATTATTTGAAAGTTAAGCTTACATACCGGGATCACTTACGAATATTTTTGCTGCTTCACGGACGAAATGAAAGGAGACTTTCGAGGATGCTTGCGGTTATCCGTATGAACACCGGGATCGCACCGGAGGAGCGGGCGACATATTTGAAAAGTACGGTGACGACAGCCATCCCTTTATGGTTTCTGCCCGGTGTTGCCAAAACGATGGGAGAGACCGGAGCCCTAACTGGCAGGGTGGAAGGAAGCAGATATTATGCAATTAAACAAGCGGACTTCTCCTACTAAAGGAGATCGTATGGACGGAAACCGGCGGCTTCAGGGAAGTATCGTCCTTGAGGCTTCCCTCGTAATGCCGGTTTTCGTCATCGTAATATTCCTGTTTATTTACATGGTCCAGATGACTTTGTTATCCACACAAATGCACGCCGTGGCTGCAAATGCGGTCAAACAGGTTTCTGCCCATATGTATCCCGTGGCGCTTGCCGTTTCTAAGCAGTCCGTCGATTCGGCGGAAGCGGAGGGGGGAGAGCAATTGTCTGTTGGAGGGAAGCCATCGTCGTCCGCAAGGAGCATGCCGGGTCTCTCTTTGCCGGAATGGGCAGATCAGTATGCTTCATCGCTTCCCGCGCCGTTCTCCAATTGGATTTCTTCAGCGGCCGACAAAGGCGTCGAACCGCTGCAGGACATAAAAAACAGTGTCACCGAAAGCGTGCTGGACCCGGTTGTAAAGCCTCTTATCAGGCCCTTCTTAAAAGGCACGTGGTTGAATGAACATCGTCTGCATGTCAGCCGCGTCACCGTACCGGATATGAAGACGGGTAAAAATCCTTATTTCGGCCTTGAGATCAGTTATGAGCTGCCGATTAAAGTTCCGTTTACCGGGCGGCCCATCGTGCTTCAGGCAAGAGCCGAAGAGCGGTTGTGGATAGGCGATACGGGAGAACTGGAGCATGGAAACGGGAACGGAGAAGAGAATGGAGAAGCAGGACAGCCTGCGGTGATTCTGTCCAAACCCGAGCCTGCCTACGCGGGTCATCGGGCCAGGATTACGGCTCGGATCGCACCGGGTTCGACGGCCAAATTGACGGTGTACTACAAAAGCGGGGCAAGCCAGGCCAAGTACCTGGGTGAAGCCTCCGCAAACGGAGACGGGCTCGTGGAATGGGAGTGGCTGGTCGGAGGAAATACGACGCCAGGCACATGGAGTTTTGTTATTGAAACGGAGGAAGGTCTGGAGACAGCCGGACAATTCGCGGTCGAAAGTCCAAGGTCTTCGAAATAGAACCGCTTGTGGCTCGTAATCTCCAGACAAAATTTATAGAAACGGAGGGTGATTTTTTCTTGATAAATTGGGACTACTTAGGGTGCTTCATCATATTGGGAGCGGCGTTCATTACGGATATTAAAACGATGAAAATTCCTAATATGATTACCGTATCCGGAATTGTCACGGGGTTGGCGTGGCATCTCCTGACCGAAGGATGGGCTGGGGGACTGTTTGCTCTGAAAGGAGCCGCTGCGGGTTTTGGTCTGATGCTGGTACTTTATTGGTTCGGTGCGGTAGGCGGAGGCGATGTGAAGCTGTTCGGCGGCATCGGGGCCTGGATGGGTACCTATCTGACACTGAGCATTCTGATGTATTCCATTTTTGCTGCGGGCCTAATCGGTGTAGGTGTATTAATCTGGCGGCGGGAAGTATTTTCCCGGCTGCGCGGTGTGCTCCGGCAAGTGATGGGAGCCTTTATATTGCGAAGCTGGAATCCCGTCCGGGCAGGGACGAACAATCAACTGCAGATTCCGTTCATGCTTGCGGTTTTGCCTGGAGCAATTCTGGCTGTCTTTTATTTATCCTAGAAAGGGAGAGGGGGTAGCCTGATATGCGGGAACTGGTCACCGATTTTGTAAGGAACGGCGGTACATATATGGTAGTAACCGCGTTAGAAGGTATGCACTCCAGTCAAATAAGCCGTGTGCAGCAGGCGATGCTTTCCTCGGTGAACATACCGAATCTGCTGAGAGTCGATGTAAGGGAGATAGATTTTGAGGTAAGCATACACTATGAAATTACGGGCAAGCGAATGCTGTCCCAATGTCTGAAGCAAGAGAAAATCGGGATGCCTGAGCTTTACAGTCTTTTGCTCCAGGCGTTGACCGTGCTGGATGACAGCAAGCAGTACATGCTTTCACAGGATAATTTTTTAATGGATGAGAATCATATTTTCGTAGAGGAATCGTTGGCTGCGGGAACGTTGCATTTTGCTTATTTACCGGTAACCGACCGATCTACGGAGGAGCCTTTGGCAAAGAAACTCATTGCCTTGATTACGAAGATGATGACTTCTGTGACTGTGATTGAAGGGAACGGGATTCAGCAGCTTCTCCGCTTTTGTTCGGATGAACTGTTTTCCGTTGCGGAGATGAAGAAACTGTTGCTCCGTCTTCTGCTGGACGACAAACCCGCCAAATCCGAATCCAATATGGTAGCGGGGAAGCGCTTGGTTCAGCAGCCTTTGCCGGCTTCGGTTACTATCCGAGAATATATGCCGCCACATTCGCCTTCTTCGGCTGGTGTTAATATCAATCCACCCTCGTTTCTCGCTCGCGGGAAGGAACAATTTAAATTACCCACAGAGCTTGATGATAACGAACAACAAGTAGGTGAGACGGGAGAGAATGAAGAGACAGGCTCAACTTCCAAAACAACTTACATCATGCTCGGTGCGTTACTGGTGATTGCAATGATTTGGAAACTGCTTTATTTTGATCATCCAGGGAGTTTTTCATTGATGATTTGCCTTGCATTGACCTTGCTTATTGCTGTGTTTGCCATGCTTATATGGAAAGGAAAATGGAGCATTCCCGGGCGCTTCAAGCTCAGCGGCAAGCAACATGATTCCGAAGAGTTAGAGTTATCGGACAAAAGGGAGGATCTGCTTCTGGAGAAGGGCTGGCGATGGAACGAGCCTAACGAGCCTTTGAACAATTTGACGGGGATTCCTCCGGTTCAGGAGGATCGCTATGCTCCTCCGGTTGTCGAGCCCGCTGTCAACTTTGTTCCTGTGCCGCAACCGAAGACGGTATTATTGAGCAGGCGGAGTGCTCATGGTTCCGAACCGGACATGTCTTCGTCCTCCGAGCCGAGCTTTAGTCTCGATCGGATGGGTCCCGGGGAAGATCGAGGAGAGTCGATACCGCTTAGTCCGGGCAGTTTTGTCATAGGACGCTCTGAGGAAATGGTTCAATATGTGGATCTGACGCCAGGTGTCTCGCGGGCGCATGCGGAATTGATGATTCGTGCTGATGAATGCAGCCTGAAAGACCTCGGCTCCAGAAACGGAACCCGTTTGGGGGGAGAAGTCATCGCTCCCTACAAGGAATATTCGCTGAATCCGGGGGACTCCTTCATGATTGCCGAGTGTACCTATACCTTGCGAAAGTCCGGCAGACCGTCTCTCTAATTTGCCTGTAATCGTAGATTATCCTGACGAAAGAGAGTATAATAAGCGAGAATCATTCTCAATTAAAGGATAGGATTGGATTGATTAATTCGTGTATAATACTCAAGCTTACATAATCTATCATCGTTAAACGTCAAAGGATGGTTGTGACTCATGACAGCTTCGACTCAAGCTCCCAAATCCCGTTATCGTACCCGGCCGATAGCGGCTACGTTAATTTTGTTCGGCGGCGTCATTTTGCTGCTGTTCGCAATCGGGCTCTCCATCTCCGTTGGAGCGGCCAACATCAAGTTAGGAACGGTATGGAACTCATTGTTTCATTTTAACGGCAATTTGACGGAGCATCAGATTATTCTGGATATGCGGCTTCCGCGTGCGCTGGCTGCTGCATTAATCGGAGCGGCTTTAGCCGTCGCCGGTGCAATCATGCAGGGGATGACCCGCAACCCGATGGCCGATTCCGGATTGCTGGGACTGAATTCCGGGGCAGGCCTCGCACTTGCTGTTTGCTTTGCGTTTTTTCCGAGCACTTCATTTCTGATGATGATGTTTTATTCGTTTGCGGGCGCGGCGGTCGGTGCCGGTCTGGTGTTTGGAATAGGCTTTATGTCCAAGGGAGGCATGACCCCCGTCCGGCTGACTCTCGCCGGTGCGGCGGTAAGTATGCTTTTGGTCGCTCTGAGTGAAGGAATCGCTATTTATTTCAAGGTAGGTCAGGATCTCGCGTTTTGGTATGCGGGGGCGGTAACGGGAACGACCTGGACACAAATCGAAATCGTTGCTCCTTGGGTGGCTGTAGGGCTGGTCGGAGCATTTGCGCTGTCCAAGTCGATTACCCTGCTTAGCCTGGGCGATGAGGTGGCTACCGGCCTCGGTCAAAGAACCGGCTTGATCAAAGCGGTCAGTATGATTTTTGTCCTGATCCTTGCCGGGAGCGCGGTGTCGCTGGTTGGCGCCATCGGATTTGTGGGCCTCATGATCCCCCATATTGCAAGATTTCTCGTCGGAGTGGATTATCGCTGGGTAATCCCGTCGTCGGCAGTATTGGGCAGCTTACTTATGGTGTTCGCGGATATATTGGCGCGGATGGTCAATCCGCCTCATGAAGTGCCGATCGGCGCGCTGATTGCGGTGATCGGGGTACCGTTCTTCCTCTACCTGGCGTTGAAGCAGAAAGGGGGATTGGAATGAGCGCACCTGATTACTCGGCCCATCTGCGCAAAAAGGCGATCCGGGCCTACACCGTTATCGCTCTGTTTGCTGTTTTGATCCTCGTTGTCTTTATGATCAGTATGAATACGGGGGTCATCCGATTATCTCCCGGCGATGTGTTCAGAACCTTCTTCGGAATGGGAACGGCCAAGCAGGAACTTATTTTATATGATTTCAGACTGCCCCGGATCGTGATTTCCGTCCTGATCGGAATGGGGATGGCGGTTTCCGGTTGTATTTTTCAAGGAATTTCACGCAATCCGTTGGCCGACCCAGGAATACTGGGTATCAATGCCGGTGCGGGTCTTGCCGTTACGTTGTTTATTTCGTTCTACCCAACGGCGGCCGCGGCACCTGTCTTTATGATGCCGTTTCTGGCCCTGTTAGGCTCAACAGCAGCAGCGGCTTTGATCTATGTGCTTTCTTACAAGAAGCATTATGGGCTCCAGCCGATCCGTATGGTGCTGGTCGGTATTGCGCTTGCGGCTGGAATTAATGCAGCCATGATCATATTACAGCTGCGCCTGCGTCCGGAAGACTATCAAATGCTGCAAGTATGGCTGGTGGGAAGCATTTGGGGGACGTCTTGGAAATATGTATTAGCTTTGCTGCCATGGATAGTTATTTTAATGCCTTATGTGTTTATCCGCGCCAGAGCATTAAATGTGCTGAGTCTCGGTGATCAGACGGCGACGGGGCTGGGAACTTCGATCGAACGTTCCAGGCTGGGCCTGCTGGCCGCCGCAGTCGGTCTGACCGGTGCGTCGGTCGCGGTCGGCGGCGGAATCGCTTTTGTCGGCCTGATCGCTCCGCATTTGGCCAGACGTCTGGTGGGACCGAAGCATGAACATCTGCTTCCGGCTTCCGCTCTTGCCGGCGGTCTCCTGGTGATCGTCGGCGATACGCTGGGGAGATGGATTCTGCAGCCTGAAGAGATTCCTACGGGTATCGTGGTTGCCATCATCGGGGCCCCGTATTTCCTGTATTTGCTCACAAAGTCGAAAATCTGACTGTGTACGTGTTCAGAATTGTTTGCTTGATTTCAATGCCGTCAAAGCTTCCTCCAATCCGGGATAAGTAAACGTGAAGCTGGCCTGGATTGCGGCTGCTGGAAGCACCTTTTGTCCTTTCAGCAGCAACATCGACATTTCTCCGAGGAGGAGCTTTAGAAGCGGACCCGGCAAAGGGAACCAGTTCGGGCGGTGATAGACGCGGCCGATGGAGGAGCCGAATTGTTGATTGGTAACAGGGTAGGGACTGACCGCATTTACCGGACCGGATATCGAGGGATGCTTGACGCAAAAGTCGATTAACCGGATCTGGTCATGCAGATGAATCCAGGGTACCCATTGCCTTCCGGTGCCGATCTTTCCGCCGACTCCCAGCAAGAACGGGAGCCGCATCAGCGGGAAGGCGCCTCCGCTGTTTCCGAGGACGACTCCGGTCCGAAGCTTCACGAGCCGACGGCCGGCAAACCCTTCCTCTGCGGCGGCTTCCCACTGCTCGGTCACTTCAGAGAGGAAGTCGCTGCGCCCCTGTTCGCGCTGATCGTTTTCAGTGAATTCGCGACTGTAGGACGTCCCGTATATGCCTACGGCGGATGCTTGCACGATGACCTCAGGACCAGGCGTGTACAGCTTGCTGAGCCGTGCAACTTCGCGGGTTGTCGTTAAACGGGATTCCAGAATGCTTCGTTTAGCCTTGGCGGTCCACCGCTGGCTCAGCGTGGCTCCCGCGAGATTAACAAACACATGCGAGCCCTCCAGCGGGGAGGGGTCCTTCTTTAGTTCATCCCATGTCCAAAAGGTTGGTCCAGAGGTACGTCCCATGGCTTCCGGTGCATCTGTGGTTTTTGTTCTGGAGACGACCAATACTTCATGGCCTTCCTTCAACCAATAACTGCTCAACGCCCGTCCGATAAACCCGGTTCCCCCGAAAATAACGCATTTCATGTCGCAATCCTCCCTATTATGTAATCATGTTTACATAAAAACATCGTTCTTCTTTGTCTTTTACCTCTATTACACCGAACGGTTCATCCTGCTATAAAGCAAAAAACATCCGGTGCCTAGGTTCGTCAGGCCGGATGCATTTTTGTGCCGCACTTATTTGTTCATCAAATGCCGGTAAGGCTGGTAATCGATCTGGTTCTTCTCCAGAAAGGTAATCAGAAACTTGTTGTCTCTTTTCGGGGTTGCAGAAATATATCCTTTGATGCAATGATCCCGAGTCACCTCGGAAGCCTTCTCCTCAAGCGCGATTCTGCCGATTTCGGCGGCAATCGAGTGCTTGGCGATATCGCGGAACGGCCCTGGTACAGGCTGTACCAGCATGGTCAAGAAAGCTTTGGCCTCGTCCGTCCATAAATGGCGGCTTGTTTCGACCCAGTGATTTTGCCAGTCCAGTTTAGACTTGCCATCCGCTTTGGGAAGCACCTTCAAAAATTTGCGGAACATAAAAAATCCGCCGATGACCATTAACCCTAGCAGCACGAACCCCCAGAAGACAATACTGTTTAAAAATAAGTTGCTCGGTCCCTCCGAAGACAGCGGGAGCAGCAAAGCGTTGTTCAGCATGGACTTCACACCTCGATATTCTTCATGTGATATTTGTAATTGATAAAAATTATACCGTATTTCCACGATTATTTCGACACTTCTATAGATTCGGAGGAACATTTATTAGGACCCTTCCAAATGTTTCGGCATTGTCCGCCTACGCTAGCTTTATTTCGATTTTCAAGATAAAATAGGGTTGTTTAGCGATTTACTGTCCAAAAGGGGGAAAAGAAAATGCTTAAAATAGGCTCCCATGTCTCATTCTCGGACAAAGGGCTGTTAAGCGCAACTGCGGAGGCCGCTTCTTACGGCTCCAGCTCGTTTATGATATATACCGGTGCACCGCAAAATACGCGGCGCAAACCGATCGAATCGATGAATATCGAAGCTGGGAAAGCGGCGATGGAGGCAGCCGGAATCGACGAAATCGTCGTCCATGCCCCTTACATTATTAATCTCGGGTCCTATAAATCGAATACGTATCAGCTTGCGGTCGATTTCTTGCAGGAGGAGATCCGCCGGACCCATGCCCTTGGCGTGCGCAACATCGTGCTGCACCCAGGAGCTTTTACCGATAAAGACGCCGAATACGGCGTGGAACGGATTGCCGAAGGCTTAAATGAAGTGCTGAACGGCACGAATGAAACGGACGTCAACATTGCGCTCGAGACGATGGCAGGCAAAGGTACCGAGGTCGGACGCAGCTTCGAAGAGATCGCGGCGATCATTGATAAGGTGCAGCACAACGAACGGCTGACCATTTGCATGGACACCTGCCATATTCATGACGCTGGCTATGACATCGTGAATGATCTTGATGGCGTGCTTCGCCAGTTTGATGATCTTATCGGACTTAACCGGCTTGCGGTCGTTCATATCAATGACAGCAAGAATCCGATCGGCGCGCACAAAGACCGCCATACTCCAATCGGAACGGGTTGGATCGGTTTTGAAGCGATTAACCGGGTCGTTCACCATGAGGCGCTGCAAGGGCGGCCTTTCATTCTCGAGACACCTTGGGTAGGCAAAGACGCCAAAACCCAGCGTCCGATGTACGAAATGGAAATCGCATTGCTCCGGGGCGAGGTTGCCGCGCGATTTGGCGAGAATGTGCTCACCGAAATAGAGCAGCTCGGGTCCTTTTTTGCCGGACAAGACATTCATCCGCGGGCTTTTGTGCTTGATACATGGAACTTGCTCAAGAGCGACGCCAAGGCGAAAAAGGCGGATCCGCGCGAGCCGATGGAACGACTGTACGATCTCATAGCCGCAGCGAATTTGTTCCCGGATTATAACGAGGAGCAGATTAATCAGCGCCTGCTGGCCTGGCTGTCTACAGGGCATTGATCGTATTCGTTGCCAACAGATACACATAAGACACAGGGGGATTTAGAAAACGATGGATACACACGTAAAAACGGGCGGACGCCCTGTTAAACCATATGAGAACAATCGGGCGCGGATGCTGATATCCTGTCCCGACGGCCCCGGCATCGTAGCCGCGGTGTCGCAATTTCTCCATGAACACGGCGCGAACATCGTTCAGTCGGACCAGTATACGATGGATCCGGAGGGCGGCATGTTTTTCATGCGGATCGAATTCGACCTGGAGCAATTGGAAGACCGGGTGGACGGGCTGAAAGAAGATTTCGGGTCTATCGCGGACAAGTTCGAGATGCAGTGGAATCTGTATCAGCTTAGCCATAAGAAAAAACTGGCCATCTTCGTTTCCAAGGAAGACCATTGCCTGGTCGAGCTGTTGTGGCAGTGGCAGGCCGGAGATCTGGATGCAGAGATTTCTATGGTCGTCAGTAACCATCCCGACATGAAGGAATACGTGGAATCCTTCGGAATTCCGTACCATCATATCCCGGTTACGCCGGATACGAAACCTGAAGCCGAGCAGAAGCAGCTTGACCTCGTCAACGGAAAGGTCGATTTGATCGTGCTGGCAAGATATATGCAGATCGTATCTCCAGCCCTGATTCAGCCGTACCGGAACCGGATCATCAACATCCATCATTCCTTCCTTCCGGCATTTGTCGGTGGCAAACCGTACGCCCAGGCCTATGAACGCGGTGTGAAAATCATCGGCGCTACCGCCCACTACGTAACGGAGGAACTGGATGGGGGACCGATCATCGAGCAGGACGTTCAGCGGGTTAGCCACCGCGATAATGTCAGCGAGTTGAAACGGATCGGCCGGACGATCGAACGTGTCGTGCTGGCTAGAGCCGTGAAGTGGCACATCGAGGACCGGATTCTCGTGCATCAGAACAAAACCGTCGTATTTAATTAAAAAGCTTGATACAGATCAACCAACCGCGCGGCAGACAGGAGTTCACATGCCGCGCGGTTTTTGTTTTCGGGGTAACTTTTTTATCCCGGTTTTCGTTTAGGGTATGAAGGGGATTCAGGCAAATACATATCGGAGAGAGGGGAACGTCCTGTGCTTTTTTCAATAAAACGATGCTCGGCCATTGTCCTGTTCGTGCTTGCAGTCATGACTGGGCTCGGAGCTTTTGTTCCGCAGCCGGCTTTCGCGGCGGGACCGGCGATCGGCATTCAAACCGAGGTCGGCTTTGAGGGCAATGTGAAAATGAATGAATGGAGCCCGTTGACCATTACTCTGAACAGTAACACGGACGTGTCCGGGGAGCTTGTGGTTCAGGTCGAAGATCCTTATAACGGGACGAGCGTATCCCATATAAAAAAGGTCGATTTGCCGGCAGGAACGACCAAGGCTGTCACGTTCGGCATCTTGGGCAGCAGCTTTGACAATAAGAACAATGAAATTCGTTTTTACGAAGGCTCGGCCGAGTCGGGCAAATATATTCCTTTTTCCACCGGCAAGCCTTATTTGCTTAGCTCCATCAATCGAAATACGCTGATCGGCACATTGGCAGGCGATCCCGACAGCATGAATTTTTTGGCAGCTTTGAACGGTACCGGGAATAATGCAGGCATCATCCCTTTGAAAGGCGAGCAAATCCCCGTAGATGGGGTATTGCTTTCGAGCTTGGATGTGCTCGTGTTGAATAATTACCCGACAGACACCCTGAACGACAAGCAAATTGAAGCCGTTCGCTCATGGGTGAACCTGGGAGGAACGCTGGTGCTTGGCGGGGGCCAAGGCTACGCCAAAACGGCTCAAGGGTTCGAAGACTTGTCTCCCGTAGAATTCAAAGGAAGCGCGGATGTCCGCTCCTTCCCCGAGTTGGTGCAAATCGGAGGCAAGCCGCTGTCTTTAAGTGAACCCTTTCCCGTATCTTCCGCGGTCGTGAAAGAGGGGGCCCGGGCGGATATCTCGTCCGAATCGCTGCCTTTGTTTGCTTCCTGGGCTTCAGGTAAGGGCAGGGTTATATACGCCGCCTATGATATGGCGATGGAGCCCCTGCATAGCTGGGGCGGGCATGCAGCAGTATGGAATACGGTACTAAAAGAAGAATTGTCAGCGAATTCCGGCACAATGGGAGGCTGGGTCTCCGGGACGAACATGATGTCAGGCGTAAGCTACTTGCTGGATCTGTTCCCGTCGTTGACGCTGCCTCCATTCTCCCTGCTGCTTTGGCTATTGCTGGGATATGCCGTTATCGTAGCTCCTGTGTTGTATTACGTGCTTAAGAGATTCGATAAGCGGGAATGGTCCTGGGGGCTTATTCCGCTGATTGCGGTCATTGCCAGCGTCGGTATTTACGTTGCCGGCACCTCCGGTAAATCAAGCGTACGCACGCATACGCTCAGCATTGTGGAGCTCGACGGCAAGGGACAGGCTACGCGGTCTGCAGCCACCGCCTTGTTCGTACCGCGCGGCGGCACTTACAATTTGACCTTCGCGGCCGGTACTTACGTTTCCGTTACACGAGAGGACGGGCTATTGGGAGGCGGGCAATCGGGAGGAGCCAACCGGCAGTTGATTCGGGTAAATCCGGAGGCGACGGATGTGAAATTGAGAGATATGACGCACCGTTCGATTGCCAAGCTATGGATGAGTAAATCGGAACCGCTCCAATCCGGAGCGATGAAGATTGAGGTTTCCTATGATGACAAGGGCAATCTGCAGGGTACGGTTACGAACGGAACCAACGGTGATTTGAGCGATGGAGCCTTGCTGGCCGGAGGGAAAGTGTATGCATTGGGAGAGATTCCTAAAGGGAAATCGGTTCCGGTTCCCCCTTCCATTGCATCCGTAGTATATCAAGATTACGGTTCAGCTTTGTTTCCCCATACCTCGACCTCGGGTAGAAACGACGATTATTTGCTCGAACGTCAACGTGGAATGATCAATCAATATGTAGGTACGGGGTTAGTCTCCGGCAATCCCGTATTTCTCGCCTGGAACAAGGAAGAACTGGGTGAATATAAAGTCAACGGCAAGGTAGCGGCCTCTGAGCAGCTAAATATGATTGTGCAGGCTTTTTCGCCAAGCTTCACCCATAACGGCGAAATGGCGATTCCATTTGGACTAATCGCTGCAAAGGTTACTGAAACGACATCCAAAGAATGGGCAAGCGAGGGGCCCGGCAGGGTGAATATGTCGCCCGGCGATATTACATTGGAGTACGAATTGCCGAAAAACAAGGATATTCATTATTCGAATTTGGAGCTGCGCTGGACTTATTCGGGTGATCAGACGAGCGCGATGATTTGGAATTGGGATAGTGGGGCATGGGAAAAGCTGGACGGATTGAACAAATACCAGGCTGAATTCTCCACAACCGCAAAATCCTATTTACAAAACGGGTACTTGAAAATCAAAATTACGGCCGGAGAATGGGATTCCTTCGACCTCCCGGAAATCGCCCTGAAAGGAGAGGCCGGCAAATGATTGAAATTCAAAATTTGACGAAAACCTATGGCGGGTTTGATGCCCTGAAGAATGTCAATCTGTCGATTTCCAAAGGAACCGTGTTTGGCTTTGTGGGCCCGAACGGAGCCGGGAAGACAACTACGATGTCCATTTTGGCTACTTTGCTCGCACCTACCTCAGGAAGCGCGAGGGTCGGTGGATTCGAGGTGACGGAACAGCCGCACGAGGTTCGCAAAAGAATCGGCTACATGCCGGACTTTTTTGGCGTATATGATCAGTTCAAGACGACGGAATATCTGCATTTCTATGGTGCAAGCTACGGGATTCCGCGTGCGGAGCGGGAGCAATTAATCCCGCAGTTGCTGGAGCTCGTCAATTTAAGCGACAAAAAAGATGCTTATGTGGATAGCTTGTCGCGCGGCATGAAGCAGCGCCTGTGCCTGGCCCGCTGTCTTGTACATGATCCCGAAGTGCTCATTCTGGATGAGCCGGCTTCGGGACTTGATCCCCGCGCCCGGATTGAAATGCGGGAAATTCTGAAGGAATTGAAGCTGATGGGCAAAACGATCATTATTTCGTCCCATATTTTACCGGAGCTTGCGGAAATGGTGGATGAGATTGGCGTGATCGAGCACGGGGTCATGGTCGCCCAAGGCAAAGTGAGTGAAATACAAAACCGGCTTAGAGTAAAAAGAGTGCTTCATATCCGTGTGCTCGATCGTGCGGAGGAACTGGCGGAGCGGCTTCGGGACGAGGCGCATGTCAGCCAGGTGTTTCATGATGAGACCGGCGTCCACGTACACTTCGGCGGCGGCGATGCCGAGCAGTCCCGGTTACTTGGCGGCATGATTTCAGCCGGGTATCAGGTGATATCTTTTCATGAGGCGCAAAGCAATCTGGAGGACGTATTCCTTGAGATTACGAAAGGGGGAGCCGATCATGAACAAATGGCGTAGAGTGCTCATTAATCCCGTGCTCGGTAAGGAATTTACTTTGCGAATGCGGACCCCCAAGTCAGCTTTTTCCGTATTTGCATATGTGCTTGTGATGGGGCTTCTCGCGATGGGCATTATTTACGTGATGACGTCCGGCGGGGGAATTCAAAACGGCAGAGTCGATTCCGGGGTGAGCCGGATGATGTTTTACGCGTTAAGCATCGCGCAGCTCGTATTAATCGCGTTCATGACTCCTGCTCTGACGGCAGGGGTGATCAGCGGTGAGCGGGAAAAACAAACCCTGAATATGCTGCTCACCACACAGCAAAGCTCGGCTACTATTGTTTTGAGCAAGCTCTTTTCATCGCTCAGCTTCATGACGTTGATTATCCTGGCGACTTTGCCGGTATATAGCATCGTATTTTTGTACGGCGGGGTATCGCCGAGCCAGCTGGTATCCGTGTTTCTGTTTTATTTGTTCGTGATGCTGCTGCTCGGGTCGATCGGCGTATTTTTCTCCACACTGTTAAAAAGAACGATCGTATCGGTAATTATGACCTACGGCGTTGGCCTTGTGATCTTCCTGGTGACCGGGTTGGCTTATCTGTTTGCGATGAGCATTGATCGAGCCAGCTATTACAATTTAGGCGCTCCGATGCGGGCTTATTCATGGGTAGGCTACCTGCTCGGACTTAATCCGGCCGGGGCGCTGATCAGCATTTTCGAACCGTCGTTTTCTGAATCGGCGTTTATGGTACAGCGGAGCAACCTCCAATCCTCGGCACCTATCGAATTGTGGCAGGAATTCATCCTTGTTTACAGTCTGGTGATCCTGTTATTTCTGTGGATCGCCATCCGCCGCATTCGGCCGGTTCGAGGGAAGAAGCAGCGTAAGAACATTCCGGACAATCCAGTACAGCCGGTAAATCCGGATGAGGGAACCTAACCCTTTTTGCTATAACTCTATGACAATTCAGTATAATTGGGAGTATCAACATCAGGAGAGGAGGCGGCAAATGTGGAGCAGTTGAACAATCAATTAAACATGGTGCGCCGTCGGCTGCAATGGTTTCGGGAACTGGCCGGAATCAGGCAGGGTTGCCTGGCCGGACTGCTTGCCGCCTCTCTTTTGCTTGCGGCAGGGAGGCTTTGGCCAATAGAAGGCGTTATATTTTATGCCTTGGGAAGCCTGGTCCTGCTGACTGCGGCGGGTTGGCTGTGGGGACGTCTGCGCCTGATCCCGCTCGCTGAAGCTGCTCGCGAAATGGATACCCCGGAAGCGGGGAAGGAAAGACAAGATTTTATGGCAACGGCGCTGGCCTTTGCCGGAGACGATTCGCTTCCGGCCCGTTTGCAGCGTAAGCAGGCGGAGGAACATGGAGCGGCCTATGTGCAGGAGCTTAAACGGCGCCTGCCGCGGCCTCGCCGCCGCAAAGGATGGTGGGTTCCTTTGGCAGTTGGTGCGTTGGCGGTCGTCCTGCTATCCGTTCTGCCGAACCCGATGGATCAGGTGCTTGACCAGCACCGGAAGGAAAGGGAATGGATTCACGCCCAGCAAGAGGAGACCGATAAGCGGATCCAAGAGCTCGAAACCAAAGAGCTGGAGCCTTTGGCCAAGGATGCTCTTTCCAAGGAGCTGGCGGATTTGCGGCAAGCTTTGGATCGGAGCCGGGAGCCTGCTGAAGCGCTGGATAACATGGAAAAGACGATGCAGCGGCTGAAGGAGATGCAGGATAAACTGGATTTGAAACAGCAGCAGACAAGTGACTGGCTTGCGGATTTGAAGAATCACCATGCAACCGAAGGGCTTGCCTCAGCATTGGAGCAAAAAGATGCCGGTAGCCTGGATCAAAAGATGGATGAGCTCCGGCAGAAGCTGCCCGGCATGACCCCGGAGGAACGGCAGGGCTTGGCGGACGCTCTCAATGAGATCGAGAAATCGGCTCCGGAAGGGAATGAGGATGCCAAGCGGCTGGCGGAAGCGTTGAAGCAGGCGGCTTCCGCAATCGACAGCGGAGACCAGGTGATGAGTGATCAAGCGCTGGAGAAACTGGCCGAAGCATTGAAGCAGCAGCTTCAGGCGTCCAATGCGGATGCCGGTCAGGCTGAAGCTGCCGCCGCTCTCGCTTCCGCATTGGCGAAGCAGGGAATGGGGCTGGCCGAGGAAATGGCAGCCTCGGGCCTTGCCGTGTCCGACACGTGGAGCATGGGAGGCAGCGCCGAGCAGCTTGCCGCCGGAGAAGGAGTTGCCGGCGGGGGAGAAGCCGGAAGTGAGGCGGGTGGCGAACCCGGAGCCGGTCAAGGTGCGGGAGGCGCTGAAGGAGCCGGTTCGAACCCTGGGTCAGGCACGGGAACCGGTAACGGAGGGGCTGGTAATGGCACTGGTAATGGTGCTGGAAACGGCAGCGGCGGCGGATCAGGCCAAGGTCAAGGCCAGGGTCAAGGTACGGGCCAAGGTCAAGGACAGGGAGGCGGCGCAGGATTGGGCAGCGGGGGAAGGACTCTGGTGACTACCCCGCGCGATCTGAAAGGGAGCGGAAATGTACAGACCGACGGAGGACCGAGTACGGGAGGCACCGTGCAAAAAGGCGGGGAATCCCCCGTTTTTGACGGGGTAAGCCGACCTTATGAAGAGGTATACAGCGACTACGCTACAGAGGCGAAGCGTTCCCTGGAGCGAAGAGATCTTCCGCAAAGCATGCAGAGCCTGGTGGAAAATTATTTTACGGAGATAGATCCCGGTCCTTAAGCCGAGACAAGAGGAGGAGAATTGTGATGTTGGAACCGTCAGCCCAGGTGAAATCGTGGAGCGATACGATCGATCATGTACGCGAGCAGATTTCTCGCATCATTGTCGGACAGCAGGAAGTTGTAGAACAGATGCTTTGGTGCATTTTTGCGGGCGGACATGCCTTGCTTGAGGGGATTCCGGGACTCGGCAAAACCGTGCTGGTGAAGACGATTGCCGATACGCTGGACCTGTCTTTTTCGCGGATCCAGTTTACGCCGGACTTAATGCCGAGCGATATTACCGGCACGAATGTCATCAGCTTCGGTCCGCAGGGCACGGCAGATATGGTCTTTCAGGCAGGTCCGGTGTTCAGCAGCATCGTACTGGCCGATGAGATTAACCGGGCATCGCCGAAAACCCAGAGCGCGCTTTTGGAAGCGATGCAGGAGCAGACGGTGACCGTCGGCGGGGAAACCAGGAAGCTGCCCCAGCCTTTTTTTGTATTGGCGACGCAAAATCCTCTGGAGCAGGAGGGAACCTATCCGCTGCCGGAAGCGCAGCTGGACCGGTTCATGGTTAAAATCCACGTCGGTTACCCGTCTCCGGAGGAACTCAAGGAAATCGTCCGGCGGACGACCTCGGGCAATCCGCCGGTGCCGGAAAAGAAGACCACAGCGTCCGAATTGCTGGAAATTCGCAAGGCTTCCAAAGAAGTACTGCTGGCTGATGAAGTGCTGGATTACGGGGTCCGCTTGCTGATGATGACCCACCCGGAAGAGAAGGAGGCACCGGAAGCCGTTCGAAGTTATGTCCGTTTTGGTTCCGGACCGCGCGGGATTCAGTCCATCGTTTCGGCAGCCAAAGTGCGGGCGATTTCCAAAGGGAGGCTGCACGTTTCTACCGGAGACATCGCGGCGGTAGCCGTTCCGGCACTGCGGCACAGGTTATTTCTTAACTTTGAAGGTCAGGCGACGGGGATTTCTCCCGACCGGATCATTGAAGAAGTGCTCTCCGCTTTGGAGGGGACCCGATGATGAGCCCGCTGCTTCCGCCCGGCCTGCTTCCCAAGCTAGAGAGATTATCGGTGAATTCCAGCCGGAGAGTGCGGGGAACCGTCCAGGGCAAACGGCGGTCAGGGCAATTCGGAGCATCTCTGGAATTCGCCGACTACCGCGAGTACACGCCGGGGGACGACATCCGCCGTTTTGACTGGAGCGTTTACCGCCGGACGGGCAGGCCTTTTGTAAGGCAGTACTGGGATGAGCAGGAAATGTACGTCAGTCTTTACTTGGACATTTCGGCGTCCATGGATTTTGGCGGTCAATCGACATCAGATCAAGGGGGAATCACCGGTCCGGAGAACAAGCTGCAATATGCCAAAATGCTGGCGGCTGCCATCGGTTATATGGCACTGGCTTCCGAAGACCGTGTTCAAGCTGCTTTATTTTCGGCTGGAATTGAAGACAGGCTCCCGGGTATTCGCGGAAAAGCCTCGGCTTCCAGACTATTTTCCTTTTTGCAGGAAGCGGCGGTTTCGGGTACCGGGGATATGTCCCGGGCGTTGCATACTCCGTCTTCCTTACCGGTTAGACCGGGAATGACCTGGATTTTCTCCGATTTGTGGTTTGAGGGCGGAACGGAGGAAATAAAGGCTACACTTTCTTATTTTTTGGCGGCGGGTCAGGAAATCGTGCTGGTTCATGTTGTTTCGCAGGATGAGCTTCAGCCGGAGGTTAGCGGAGACTTGCGCCTTGTGGACAGTGAGCTGGGAACGGGTAAAGAGGTCGCGATTACCGGCAAGGTGCTTGATGCCTACCGGAACGAGCTGCTTAGATATACCGGAGAAATCTCCGGGTATTGCAGTGAACGGGGCATTCGTTATGTACAGACGCCGACCTTTTGGCCGCTGGAGAAGGGGATTTTTGAAGCGCTTCGCGGGGCGGGAGCCATCGTTTTTTAATGAGGCGGAATAAGAACGCGGTGATCAATAGGACAGCAGGGATGGAGGGATAGCGTAATGGGGATTGCTTCTTGGGCAGGTTTATGGTTCGGTTTGGCTTTGCCGGCCATCGTCATCATGTATTTATTCAAGCGAAAATATCTCGATACGATCGTTCCGAGCCATTTGCTGTGGGATCGGGTTCTCCGCAATATAGAGGCCAACCGGCCATGGCAGAAGCTTCAAAACCGGCTGCTTCTCTGGCTTCAGCTGCTAGCCGCAGCCCTGCTGGTAGTCGCGCTGATGCTGCCTTTCGTATGGGTCCGGGGCGGGAGCCAGGGACATACGGTAATCATTGCCGATACGTCGGCCAGCATGAGCGCGGTTTGGGGTGCGGCAGAGCGGGATAAGGATATGCAGGATACGAATTTGGACCGGATGAAGAAGCAGCTGAGAGAGGACATAGAAAGGATGTCTTCGGGCCAGGAGGTGACTCTGCTGAGACTTGGAAGTCAACCTCAGGTCCTGCTATCCAGGGAAAAGAACAAGGACGCGCTTAAGAAAGCCGTCTCCGAGTTGTCTGCGGATTATGGAAAAGCGGCCTATCGTGAGACGCTGTCCCTGGCTTCTGCGCTGACCTGGAACGACCCGGAGGCAAGCGTCGCGATCTATACGGACGGCCAGTGGCCCGATGTTTCCGGCTCCGGGAACGTCGCATTTGATGTTCCGGTTCAAGTGAACTCCGTTCAAGATGAGCTGGCGGGCAATACCGCCATCGTTCAATTCGGGGTCAGGCAAGACGGGGAGGAAGGCGGAGTTTCGGGCGTCGCCGTCGTGAAGAACTACCGGAAGGATAAAACGGAGGCCTCGCTGGACTTGTATGGAGACGGACATTTGTTAGCCACCCATCAAGTGGTTGTAGAAGGCGGGAAGAGCGCAACGGTTTCTTTCGAGCGACTTGATTCGGCCGAAGTATATCGGCTGTCATTGAGCGGCGGGGATGCCTATGCACCGGATAACGAAGCGTTCGCTTTTCGCGAGAAGGCGGATTCGGCCAATATACTGCTGCTTTCTTCCGGAAATCTGTTTCTGGAAAAAGCGCTACAATTGACCGGGTCTCGAGTTACGCGCATGGATCCGGGTGCTTCTACCGGCAAGAATGGCGGTTCCGGAGCTCCGGCATTGCCTGACGCCAAGCCTGATATCATCGTCATCGATGGTGCGGAGCCCGATTTCGTAGGGGAGGGCGCATGGAGAGATCTGTTGAAAGAAACCCCGCTATGGACTTGGGGAGGCGGAGGTGAGAAAGCGCAGCCGGAAAGCGGGGAAACGGAAACGTTAAGTCATCCCGTAACTCGTTACTTGTCATTATCTGAGGCGCCGACAGGGCAACTGCTGAAGAGGGAGGTTCCTGTATGGGGAGAACCTCTTCTGAAAATCGGCAGCCTGCCCGCGGCTTATGCGGGAAAAGATCAGGGGGTAGCCCGGCTGGTTTTCCTGTTTGCGCTTGAGGACAGCGATCTTCCGCTGCGTCCCGAGTTTCCGATTCTGGTGAACAATGCGGTGGAGTGGCTGCGAACCGGGCAAGCTACCGGTCTTGGGCGTGTCATGGCCGGAGCTAAGTTGGATCTTCCCGTCGCTGCTGATGATATCGATGGGACCTGGATTCCTCAGGAGGGCTTTGCTTTGCAGGCCGGGGCGGAGCAGGTAACGGCAGAGCGGAAGCAAGGCGTGGTCTCCTCCCGTCAAACGTCTCCCGGCATTCCGGGATTGTGGCGTCTTGAAGTTAAGGGATCGGAAGGTGCGAAAGAACGGACTTTTTTGGTGCAAGTAACGGCCGACCCGGCGGAATCCGCTTTTGTAGGCATACAGCCGCTCCAGGGAGCAGGAAACCTTTCGGACAAGCCTGTTGAAGGTGCTGTTCAGATGGAGAACGGAAGCCAATCCGGACAGTCCGACAGCCTGATCTCCAAAAGCAGGCAATCGCTGGTTTACCCTGTCGCGCTCTTGGCGCTGCTTGTTATTTTAGTGGAATGGGGGGTGTATCAGCGTGGGCGTTCAATTTGATCATCCCTGGGTATTGCTGCTGTTACTTCCCCTTGCCATCGGAGCGTTCTATGCTTATCGAACCGACTTCAGGCTGAAGGGAAGCCGCAGGAAGTGGGCCGTCGGTTTACGAACGACGATCATTGCTTTGCTGGTGCTTGTGTTAGCGGGATTTCATACATTTACTTTGGTGAAGGACAAAGAAATCATCTTCTTGGCGGATCGTTCCGCCAGCATGATGGACCAGGATCCCGTATGGGACTGGATCAACAAGGCCGGCGCTGAAAAAGGCCCGGAAGACCGCGTCGGAACGGTAGCCGTAGGGCTGGAAGCGGCCGTCGAGAAAAATCTGGATACCGCACCTGTTTCCGGGGGGAGATCCGAAGCGGCGGTGAATTCGGGATTCACCAATCTGGCTGGAGGCTTGCAGCTTGCGGGCAGCCAGTTCGGCGGCGGGGAAAACCGGCGGATCGTGCTCATATCGGATGGCGAGAACAATGTCGGAAACGTCCTTACGGAAGCGGCTATGCTTAAGGAACGCGGAATAGCGATAGACGTGCTGAAGGCGGTGCCGCCGGAATTGAATGATGCCGCGGTAGAGGCTTTTCATGTACCTGAGAAGCTGTACCGCGCGGAGGCGTTTGCTTTTGAAGTGCTGATCCGAAGTACGTTTGCCGGAGCCGGAGAGCTTCGTTTGTATGAGGACAACCGGGAGATCGGAAGGCAGAACATCACATTGGAACGCGGGGAGAATCTTTTTTCGCTGCAGGGATTGGCCAAAGAGCCGGGCTTGCATCGTTACCGTGCGGAAATATTTCTGGACGGCGACGAGCAATCGGCGAACAATGCCAGTTATGCAATTACCCGGGTTACGGGGAGCCCGAAGGTGCTAATTGTAGAAGGAAAGCAAGGAACCTCCTCAAATTTGAAAAATGCGCTGGCTTCCGGGTTGATCGATCATACGGTGATCGGCCCGGGCATGCTGCCGTCGGAGCTGGTTAAGTATGCGGGTTACGACAGCATTCTGTTTAATAACGTCTCCGGCGAACAGGTCGGCGGCAAGCAGATGGATTTGATTGAACAGGCCGTCCGCTCTTACGGCATCGGATTCATGATGATTGGCGGGGAAGAAAGCTTCGGCATGGGAGGTTACTTCAAAACTCCGATCGAGAAGCTGCTTCCCGTATCCATGGAATTGGAAGGCAAGCGGGAAATCCCTTCGCTGGGCTTGATCCTCGTGATCGACCGTTCAGGCAGTATGGGCGGGGACAAGCTGAAGCTGGCTCAAGAGTCGGCGATCCGCACCGTGGAGCTGCTAAGGCCCAAGGATACGGTGGGCGTGGTGGCTTTTGACGATCAGCCCTGGTGGGTGGTCGAGCCGCAGAAGCTGGATGACAAAGACGGCGTAATCGCAAAAATAAACAGTATTCCAAGCGCGGGCGGAACGAATATTTTTCCGGCGGTATCGGCAGCTACGGAGGAAATACTGAACGTTCAGGCCCAGCGAAAGCATATTATTCTGCTGACGGACGGACAATCCGCTGTGAATTCGGGATATGATGACCTGCTGAAGACGATGACGGACGGGAAAATCACGATGTCGACCGTGGCCGTGGGGGACGATGCCGATGTCAATCTTCTGCAAAGTCTGGCCGCCGGGGCAAAGGGACGGTATTACCTTGTGAAGGACGCAACGACGCTTCCGGCTATTTTTAGCCGGGAGGCGGCCGTGATCGCCAGAACCTATATTGTGGACAAGCCGTTTGTTCCCGCTATTGTTCAGCCCGGGGACTGGAGCGGCTGGTTTCAGGACGGATTGCCCAGCATTTACGGCTACGTAGCTGCAACACCGAAAATGACGGCCCAAACGGTATTGTCCAGCCCGGAACCGGACCCGCTGCTGGCAAGATGGCAGTACGGATCGGGGCGGACCGTGGCCTGGACCAGCGATCTGACGGGCAAATGGTCACGCGATTTCGTGAAATGGAGCCGTTTTCCCGGATTGTTCGCCGATATGGTGAAGTGGACGTTTCCGCAGTTTGCGGCTTCGCCTTATGAAGTCAACACTACCGTCAACGGTAATGAGGTGACCTTCGAAGTGACGGCAGAGGGCGCCGAAGCTCCCGAGGAGCTTGAAGCGCTGGTCAGCGGGGAAGACGGAGGCGAGGAGCGCGTCCCGCTCACCCAGGTTTCCCCGGGCGTTTACGAGGGGAGTATGGCGGTGAGGTCTTCGGGATCCTTCTTGCTTCAGCTCCGGAACCCGAGCGGAGCCGACGGGGATGAGGGTGAAATGGCGGGGATGCAGGGAACCGGCTTCGTCATCCCGTATTCGCCGGAATACCGGCTGCCCCCGGCCGAGCCGGAGGATACGCTGCAGGCCTTGGCCGAGCTGACCGGCGGCCGCGTCTTGGACTGGAACAAGCCGGAGGCGGCGTTCCAGTTCACCGCGCAGCCGACGCGGTCGCTGCGCGGCTGGGAGCGCCCGCTGTTGGCCGCGGCGCTCCTGCTCTGGCTCGCCGACGTCGCTGTGCGGCGTCTGGCGCTGCCTTGGGGCCGCATGGCGGAGGCCATCGCCGCGGCCATGCCTTGGCGCCGCCGCGCCCGCGCGCTTGCGGCGGCTGCGGCGCAGCCCGGTGCATCCGCCGGCGCTGCCGCGGATGCCGGGCTCGCCCGGCTCGCCGCACGTAAATCGCGCGCGGCCGCCTTTTACGGCGCGGACGGCGACGGCACGGAACGCGGCGGCATGCCGCCTGCGTCCGGACCCGCGGCCCAGCCGGGAGCTGCACCGACGGCGTCGCCGACCATGTCGCCGACGGCCAAGCCCTCTCCGCCATCGGCCGGTCCCCAGGCTCCAGGCCCATCATCACCGCCTTCCCCTCCGCGGGAGACGGCCGAGCCTGACCAAAACGACACATCGTCCCAGGGCGGGACGGGGAGCGATCGTCTTGGCCGCCTTTTGGATGCCAAACGGCGCGGCCGGCGCTAGTCTCGCAGGTTTTATTTCGATTTGACTGGGCGATTTACCGCGATATTATGCTAAATACATCCTTTGTCCGCCCTTCGTGGACAAAACCTCAAAATGTCTTTTCAAAAGAGGACAAAAGGAGAGTAGAGACCCTCAAAGCCACCTAATCCATATATAGATACCCTTCATCATAATTAATACTATATACGGACTTGCTAGACCCGAGGCGCTGATATCTCTTTCACGGAAAAGTGTCCACTCTTTGAAAGACAAATTAAAGGTTTTTTCCACGCTAGGCGGACATTTTCGTAATACAGGCTGTCCTTATTACATCCATCTGAATATGCTTGTACCAACAGCTCCAATTGTTTGGGGCTGTTTTTGTTTTTCTTCTTTCGAATGATACCTGAAAAAAACAAACCTGAATCCCAAATTTCACGCCTTGTTGAAAGCGTTTTAGGGAGCAATAATTGACCTATCTTGAATCTAGGGGGCATGAATGAATGGTAAGAAGAGCAGCATTGAAGCCATTGGCGGTAATCTTGGCCGCAGTGATGGCGCTAAGTCTAGCGGCTTGCGGAAATAGCGGCAAGAGCGATACCGCCGCAACCGAGAAAAACAATGGCGCGGCTGTGCAAGGCAGCAGCAGTGACAAGAAGATCACAATTACTTTCCAAAACATTTATCCGGACCCGACGACCCCTTCGCACAAGACATTAAATGAACTGGTCAAACAGTATGAGGCGGATCACCCGAATATCCACATCGAACTGGATACGCTCAATACGGACCAGCAAAAAGTAAAACTGAAAACACAAGCCGCTTCCAAAGAAGTGCCGGACATCACGATCGTCAACCCGGCGGCGCAAATGAAGCCGTTCGTAGATGCGAAATTGTTCGCGCCGCTGAACGATATGCTGGATCAAAACGGGCTGAAGGATACGTACCAAAGCGGATTGCTGGATTACTACAGCTTCGATGGCAATGTGTACTCCCTGCCGGACGGCAACAATATTGAAGTCGTGTATTATAACAAGGAATTGTTCGAGCAAGCCGGAATCGCCAATACCCCTACGACTTATGAAGAATTCCTGAACACAGTTAAAACGCTGAAAGCAAAAGGAATTACCCCGCTTGCGATCGGGGAGAAGGACTCCTGGACCGGTTCGTTCCTGTTCATGAATATTTTGCTCCGCACGAATGGAGGTCCCGGATTCCTGCAGGATGTGATGGACGGCAAAAAAACATTTGAAGATCCTGCGTTCATCGAAGCGGTGGACAGCTTCCAGGAGCTGGTACAAGCCGGCGCGTTCCCGGACGGAGCGACTTCGATCGATGCCAATGCCGGGGGCAATATTTTTAAATCGGGCAAAGCGGCCATGTGGGTGATCGGTTCCTGGGAGACCGGAGCGATCGATGCTTCCTCCGTGGCGGGCAAAGTTGGAGCATTCCAATTCCCGACCGTAAACGGCAAGGGCGATCCTGATGAATTTATGCTGGCGCCGGGCAGTGCGTTCGCCATATCCGCAAACAGCGAGCATCTGCAAGAAACGAAAGACTTCCTTAACTACTTCGCTCTCAATTTTCCGAAGAAGCAATTTGAATTCAAAAATGCGGTCGGTCTTGGCCAAAAAGTGGACGGTGACCTGAAGGCGGCCGGTTATTCCGATCTGGCGATCGAGGTCGCAGAGCTGTTCAATAACGTTAAAGGCGGCGACCTGGCGTTTGACAATACGATGAATCCGGCTACGGCCCAAGTGCATCTCAGCAGCATCCAGAACCTCTTCGTACAAAAGGTTGACTCCGCTCAAGTGGCGAAAGAGCATCAAGCGGCTTTTGAGGCCAACAAGGAATAAGGAATCACGGATTCCGAGCGCGTTATACCGTCGATGCGGGGCAGCTTCGTGCTTCTCCGCATCGAATTTATATGAAGGGGCGAAATAAGATGAAAGTTCTCAAGGTACCCGCCGGAACAATAGCCGTCTTCGTATTGCCGTGTTTGCTGCTTTATGTGTGCCTTGTTTTTGTACCGATCCTGGTTTCCTTTTATAGCGGACTGCTAAAATGGGACGGCATCGCGAATGCGGAATTTATCGGCCTGGCCAACTTCCGGGATATGTTTGCGAATGATCCTGTTTTCTGGCCGTCGGTCAGACGAACGCTGCTGTATGCGCTAGCCTCCATGCTGGAAATTCCGCTCTGTTTGTGGATGGCGATTTTGCTGCATCGTTATTTGAAAAATGGCAGCAGACTGGCCTCCATTTATTTTACGCCCGTTATTTTATCGGTCGTTATTATCGGCCAGCTATGGAAAACCATCTATAACCCTACCTCCATGGGCGGCATGCTGAACGGCGTGCTGGTCTCCCTTGGTTTGGACAGCTGGACGCATAATTGGCTGACGGAGCCGAGCATCGCCATGTACAGCATTTATCTCGTTTCGCTCTGGCAGTACTTCGGATACCATCTGCTGATTCAATATACCGGGGTAACCAATATACCGGAAGAGATTTATGAAGCCGCCAAAATCGACGGAGCCGAAGGCTTTAAAGCAGATCGTTTCATTACGATGCCGCTCATAGTTCCTATTTTTAAAATATCGATAGTTCTTGCTTTTATCGGCTCGTTGCAGGCCTTCGACATGGTCATGGTCATGACAGGCGGAGGACCGGCTCATGCGACCGACGTCATTTCAACGCATATGTACAACAGCTCGTTCCTGTCCTTGAAGTATGGGTACGGCAGTGCGATTGCGACCTTCCTGGTAGCGGTATGCCTGTTGTTCACGGTCGTTATCAATTTCTTTTTCAATAAGCTTGAAAATAGATACAGCTAGGAAGGAGTGCGCGATATGTTGAAATTCAAAAAGGGAGTCGTGTATCTCCTGTTCGCAATCCCTGTTGTTACTCAGCTTTACCCGCTTCTATGGTTGCTGTTCTATTCTTTGAAAACGAATGAGGAGATCTTGGACGGGAGGTTCTTTTCACTACCGAATGCGCCTCAATGGCAGAACTACAAAGAAGCTTATGAGGCGGGAAATTACTTGAAATATTTGTCCAACAGCGTTTTGGTGACCGGGGTTACAATGATATGCGTAATACTTCTGAGCTCCATGGTGGCTTACGCGATCTCCCGGTTTCGCTGGAAGTACGGCACGGTGGTGATGACCGTCTTCTTGATGGGCATGATGATCCCCATGCAGGCAACTCTGCTCCCGCTGATGGTCATCTTCAAAAATGTTGATATCTTGAACACGCATTTATCGCTGATTCTGCCTTATATCGCCTTCTCCACTCCGATCGCCGTCTTTATCCTTAGCGGATTCATGAAAGGCATTCCTCCTGAGATCGAGGAGTCGGCCTATATTGACGGAGCGAGCATTTACCGGATCTTCCGCAGCATTATTGTACCGGTATCCATTCCGCCGATGATGACCGTGTGCATTCTGACCTTTATCACGATCTGGAACGAATATATTTTGGCGGCGACATTTATTTCTTCCGAGAGATTGAAAACCTTGCCGTTCGGGGTGTACACCTTCGTCAGCCAGTATTCCGTCAATTACGGCAACATCGGCGCGTTTTTGGTGATGGGGGCGCTGCCCGTCATTCTGATCTATTTCTTCCTGTCGGGGCAAATTACGAAAGGGATGGTTGCAGGCGCGGTAAAAGGCTAATAAATGCATGGATCTATTCGTTACAATTTTAACCTATTTATTTATAATATAAGTGCGAGTTCAAAAAGTAAGCTTTTCAGCACCGAGAAGGTTGCGAGAACCCGAAGAAGGAGGAACGGAGTGTAGGCAAACCCTACATGAGTACCGGACTTCGAGGGTGAACGCAAGATTCGATGTCGAATCCATATCTCGAAACACTTCGTGATCAAAAGATGACTTTTTGAACAACCTCTATAAGAGCAGCAAAACATCGATGGAAGGAGGTTATCCATGCCTACCGGTTTTCGTTCCATACACCATCGCCTGTTTTTGCTGTTTCTTTTTTGCATGTCCGGCTGTGTGCTCATAGTGAGCCTGCTTTACTACAATCGGACTACGGATCAGTTTCACGAAAAAATAAGCGATTTATCGCAAAAAAACGTGGCTCAAACCGCGGGATTGTTCAGTTTGATGTATCAGGGCTACGACAGTCTATCCAAATCGCTCAGCAACAATTTCGAAATGATTCGGCTGTTGAATGAAACCAGCGATGAGCCGGCGGTAGAATTTATTAACGAGCAAAGAATTACGAATATTATCGGAGCTATATTTTATTCGCGGGATGATTTGGTTGGCATCCACGTGATCACCAATAAGGGCAAAGTATATAACTACGGAAATTATATGAACGTCGTCAAGCCGAATTATCGGGAAGAGGAATGGTATCGGCAGTTGAAGGATTCATCGGGAAAAATGGTCTGGCTCGGCGTGTACGAGCATTCCTTGATCGATCAAGTGGAGGATAGCCCCGTATTTTCGTTTGGGCGGCAAATCTATGATTTGGATGAGCATAAACCCATCGGCATCGTGCTCTATGAAATGAACCCGGAGCCGATTTTGAATGCCCTGGATAATTTGAAGCTGGGTGAACATAGCGAGGTGTTTCTGGTATCCCAGGATGGCCGCGCAGTGTCTTCGGGTAAGGAGCTGCCGCCGGAACTCGAAAGCCTGCCCTTTGATGCCCCTACGGGCAACGTTCTCGTGCAGCAGGATTCAAAGCATCTGATCGTCGCTTCACGACTGCCGTTCTCAGGCTGGTCCGTTGCCAGCATGACGCCGAATCGCGACCTCAATGTGGAATTAATGGAGATGAAGCGTTACCTGCTCATCGTTATATCGATCCTTATTCTAGTATCCGCCCTGATCGCTTCCATCATCTCGCGGACGTTCAGTTCCCCGCTCAAAAAACTGATCCGGGAGATGAAGATGGTGGAGATCGGCAAATTCCGGGGGATGTTGAAAGTATCTTCCTATCAGGAAATCAATATTCTTGTTGCTTCCTTCAACAGGATGGTCAACCGGATTGAGGAGCTCATTGAGCGGGTGAAAATATCGTCGGTCAGCGAAAAAAACGCTGAAATCCATGCTCTGCAATCCCAGGTCAATCCGCATTTTTTGTACAATACGCTGGACATGATTTATTGGATGCTCGATGAAAAAGGGGAGGATCCGCTCGGGGAACTCGTACTGTCCCTATCCTCGATGTTCCGCTATAGCAGCCAGTGGGAGGAAGGCGCGGAAGTCACGCTGCGCGAGGAACTGGAGCAGACCGGTCATTATTTGAAGATCATTACGATCCGGTTCGAGGGGCGGCTTCAGATTGAAACGGAGCTGGAAGAGCGCTGGCTTGATTATCGGCTGCCGAAAATGACGGTGCAGCCTGTCATTGAAAATGCGGTGAAGCATGGTCTGGAACCGATGGGCAGACGTGGAAAATTGAAGGTTTATACGCTGCAAGAGGATGATGCTTTAAAGATTATCGTAGAAGACAACGGAAACGGAATGGACCCGGAGCAATTGAACCGGTTGAAGCTGTCGTTAAATCAGGAGGGGCCGAAAGAGACGGGCAAGACGGGGATCGGCTTGCAGAATTTGCATCGCAGGCTGAAGTACATGTTCGGGGAAGCCGGCGGTCTGCAAATCGAAAGCGCTCCCGGAAAAGGGACGCAGGTTGCGATCGTCATGCCGCTGTCGCCGACAGGAAAGGAGCGATGAGCTTGGACATTTTAATTGCCGACGACGAAAGGGCGATCCGGGAAGGCGTCCGGCGGAGCATCCGGAGGAATTGGCCGGATTTTGGACTTTATGTGGCGGCATCGACGGAGGAAGCGGTCAAGCTGATGGGTGAACAGCGGATCGACATCGTGTTGACCGATATTTTGATGCCGGGAATCAACGGACTGGAGTTCATGAAGATTATGAAGCGCAAATATCCTCATGTGAAATGGGTCGTGATTTCCGCACATAGCGAGTTTTCCTATGCTCAGGAGGCGGTACGGCTGGGAGCCCGGGATTATTTGCTGAAGCCGATCGGTAAGGATCGGCTCTATGAGGTCATTGCCGGCCTTGCTCAGGAAATCGCTCTTGAAAGCGAAGAATCAAAAGAGCGTGCGCGGCTGATAGCCAACCTGAAATATTTACGGGAAGGCGTGTTTCAACGGTTGGCATTCGGACTGGACGTCGGCAATCTGGATATGGGCTCTTTTATCCAGGAATATCATGATTATTATCTGCTGCTCGTCCAGATGAATGCCGGGGATCGGAGCGTCAGGCTGGAGCATTTTATCGTGGAGAATGTGTTATCGGAGTTGATCGACGGGCATGGGCGCGGCTTTGTCATCAGCTATGACCAAACAAGTCTGCTAGGCTTGTTCACACTTGAGAGACGGGGCGGAATCGAGGATTTTCAAGAGAAGGTCAAGGCGCATTTGTCCCATTACTTGAAAGTGCCGTTTCAGATCGTCGTGTCCGGACAAAACCGAAATATAAAGATGATACCTAAGCTGGTATTTCAGATGAGACAGGCTTGCATGTCCCAGGCTTCCGAATTGGAGCCGCTAAAAGGGAGCGGAGAGAAAGCGATCGATGTCGCCCTGGAGTATATTAAAAAGCATTATTGCGAGGATCTGTCCTTAGAAAAAACCGCTGCGGCGGTCTTTTTGAATCCGGCTTATTTCAGCCAGCTGTTCAAGCAAATCACAGGTCAGGGGTATAAGGAATACGTCACGACCTTGCGGCTTGAGCAGGCCAAGCTGCTGCTCATGAATCCGAAGCTCCGGCTGGCGGAGGTCGCCGAGCGCGTCGGCTATCAGGATATGCGCCACTTTACCCAAGTCTTCAGGAAACGGGTCCAGATGACGCCTACCGAATACCGTCAGCAGCAAAACATAAATATTCTTGTGCCAAGAGAGGGAAAGCTATAAGAGGTAGCAAGTGTCAAAGATGGGTATGGAAAACGGATGCATGAAGTGTTACAATAGATAAAGTCAAAATGATCATTTCAATTTGAATGTTTTACTTAGCAAGCTTAAGCCTTTCTTTGTGCACAAGAATTTTTCCATGACCAAGGAGGAAAAGAAATGCCATTGTCAGACAACAACACCATTGAAAATTTGTCGATCACCACGATCCGTACCCTTGCGATCGATGCGATCGAAAAAGCGAAATCCGGCCATCCCGGCATGCCGATGGGTTCGGCACCGATGGGGTACCAACTGTTCGCCAAAACGATGAACCATAACCCAGACCATCCGACATGGATTAACCGCGACCGTTTCGTATTGTCCGCAGGACACGGTTCCATGCTGCTATACAGCCTGCTTCATTTGTCCGGTTACGATCTCCCTATGGAGGAGCTCAAGCAGTTCCGTCAATGGGGCAGCTTAACGCCGGGCCATCCGGAATTCGGACATACGGCTGGCGTTGACGCTACTACTGGTCCACTCGGCCAAGGGATCGCCATGGCTGTCGGTATGGCAATGGCCGAAACCCAGCTTGCGGCAACTTACAACAAGGGCGATCTGAAAGTGATCGACCATTATACTTACGGCATTTGCGGTGACGGCGATTTGATGGAAGGCGTAGCAAGCGAAGCAGCTTCCCTTGCTGGTCATCTGAAACTTGGCAAACTCATCTTCCTGTATGACTCCAACGATATCTCGCTGGACGGCGAATTGAACCTCAGCTTCTCCGAGAACGTAAGACAACGTTTTGAAGCTTATGGCTGGCAAACGCTGCGCGTTGAAGACGGCAACGATCTGGATGCTATCCAAGCCGCAATCGAAGAGGGCAAACGCGACACCGACCGTCCGACTCTGATCGAAGTGAAGACGGTTATCGGTTACGGAAGCCCGAACAAGCAAGGTAAAGGCGGCCATGGCGGTACGCACGGCTCCCCGCTCGGCGCTGACGAAGCGAAGCTGACGAAGGAATTCTACAAATGGGTCTATGAAGAAGATTTCTATGTGCCTGAAGAAGTGCGCGAACACTTTGCAAAAGTGAAGGAACGCGGCATCGCTGCAAACAAGGCTTGGGACGAAACATTCGCTAAATATAAAGCGGAATACCCTGAACTTGCCGCTCAATTCGAAAAAGCGGTAGCTGGCGAGCTTCCTGCCGGCTGGGACAAGGATCTTCCGAAATACAGCGCCGAAGACAAAGCGGTTTCGACTCGCGTGGCTTCCGGTAATGCACTGAACGGTTTGACTGGCGGCGTACCGCAGCTTCTCGGCGGATCCGCTGACTTGGAAAGCTCCACAATGACGCACCTGAAGGGTCTCCCTGTTTACACGGCGCAAAGCCGCGAAGGTCGCAACCTGTATTTCGGGGTTCGCGAATTCGGTATGGCTGCTGCGATGAACGGGATTGCCCTCCACAGCGGACTCAAAGTATTCGGCGGCACGTTCTTCGTGTTTACGGACTACCTGCGTCCGGCCGTTCGTCTGGCTTCGATCATGAAGCTGCCGGTAACTTACGTGCTTACGCATGACAGTATCGCTGTAGGTGAAGACGGCCCGACTCACGAACCGATCGAGCAGCTTGCTTCCCTGCGCATCATTCCTGGTCTGACGGTCATCCGTCCTGCAGACGGCAACGAGACTTCGGCTGCCTGGGCTTATGCGGTTGAGAACCAATCCAACCCTGTAGCACTGGTGCTGACTCGTCAAAACCTGCCGATTCTGGAGAAAACAGCCGAGCTTGCTCGCGAAGGCATCAAACGCGGCGGCTATGTGGTATCCGATGCGAAGGACGGCAAACCGGTAGCACAAATCATCGCTACAGGCTCTGAAGTACAACTTGCTGTGAAAGCTCAAGCGGCATTGGCTGAAGAAGGCATTCACGTGCGCGTTATCAGCTTGCCAAGCTGGGATCTGTTCGACAAACAGGATCAGGCTTACAAGGATTCCGTCATTCTGCCGGAAGTCAAAGCTCGCGTTGCCGTGGAAATGGCGCATCCGTTCGGTTGGGAGCGTTACGCAGGCGAGAAGGGTTCCGTCATCGGCATCGACATCTTCGGGGCTTCCGCGCCTGGGGACAAAGTGATCGAAGAATACGGATTTACTGTTGAAAATGTAGTGAAACATGTGAAGGATCAATTGAAGTAAGGGATTCGATTTACCGTTGAGGGGAGCGGGAAACGTGGAGCAGCAATTGAAAAATGTAACTGTAGACAAAGCCGCCAACATTTATTTTGACGGCAAAGTAACGAGCCGGAGCGTATGGCTTCCGGACGGCAGCAAAATTACGCTCGGGATCATGCTTCCCGGAGAGTACGAATTCGGGACGGACTCGCTTGAAGTGATGGACATTTTGTCCGGCGACCTCAAGGTTCTGCTTCCGGGCGAAACGCTTTGGAGAGAAATCAGCGGCCGCGGCACGTTCACCGTGCCCGCCAATGCTTCCTTCAAGCTGGAAGTCCGCAGCGTAACGGATTACTGCTGCTCCTACGGATCAGGGGCTTAAATGCATCAGGCCGGTCTATCGGCTTGATGCCGGCTCATTGCCTGGCTTCGATTATCTCGATCAAGTTCTAATACATCAAAAGGCAGGTACAAGCTGAGCGCTGTACCTGCCTTTTCTAAAACGTGTTTCAAAATAACAGGAAAACTATTGCTGACGATCGCCGATCTTTTGGCCGATCCAGGCTTCGTAAATCTTGACAACGGCAGACAGGTCTTCGTCCCCGAAGCCTTCGGTCTGCCCTGCCTGAAACAGGCTTTTGGCCAGGTTCAGCATCGGAGAAGGAATGTTTGCTCCGTCCGTAAGCGAGGAGGCGAGCTTCAGATCCTTCAGCATCAGTGCGAGCGAGAACTGGTTAGTGAAGTCATGCTCGATGATTTTGCGCCCCTTCAGTTCCGCGGCTTTGCTGCCGGCCGAGCCAAGCTGGACGAGCTCGAGGAAGCGGTCTGCCGGCAATCCGGATTTCGCCGCGATGGAGAAGCCTTCGGCGAGCGCCAGGTTGTTTATGCCAACGATCGTATTGTGCGCAAGCTTGGCGACTGCTCCGGTGCCGTTCTCGCCCATATGGAGAACTTTTTTGCCGAGGCAGTCGAAAATGTCCATCTCGTTGGCGAGAACATCGGCATCGCCGCCGACCATGAAGACGAGGCTGCCGTCGATGGCGGCTGGAGAACTGCCGGTCACAGGGGCATCAAGGAAGACGCCTCCGAGGTCAACGACCAGACCGGCCAGCTTCTTCACAAGCGCGGGCGAGATCGTACTGCAGTCGATCACCGTCGTGCCGGGCTTAAGTCCGGACAACACGCCGTCTGCGCCTTCATAAACAGCTGCGATGGAAGCATCGTTGCTGACCATCGTAATGACCGTCTCTACGCCGGACGCTGCCTCCTTCGGGGTTGAGGCGACCGCTGCGCCGAGTGTAGCCAGCGGCTCGCATTTTGCCGCCGTCCGGTTATATACGGTAACCTCAAAGCCTTGCTTGAGTAAATTAGCGGCCATTGGAGCACCCATCGTTCCCAATCCGATAAAACCGATTTTTTTCAAAGTAGTCACCTTCTAAAAAGAATTGAACAGCATTTAATTATTTTACCATGCAGGCCGGAAACCTGCACATTGCGCCTTGTTTTCGCTGGAAATTTACAGTATCCTAGTTACAAGTTGTTACAATGGTTGTCCAAGGATAGGCAGTGAGTCTTAAATAAATAGATGGAGGTATTTTTCAACATGTCTAAAAAAGTGACGTTTGATTACAGCAAAGCTTTGCAATTTGTAGGGCAGCACGAAGTGGATAACTTGGAAGCCCAAGTCCGTGCGGCTCATGAACAATTACATAATGGGACAGGCGCCGGCTCCGATTTCCGGGGTTGGATCGATCTCCCTACGGCATATGATAAAGAAGAATTCGCCCGCATTCAGAAAGCGGCGGCCAAAATTCAAAGCGATTCCGAAGTGCTGATCGTGATCGGTATCGGCGGTTCTTACCTCGGCGCTCGCGCAGCGATCGAATCGCTCTCTCACTCGTTCTACAACATGCTTCCGAAGGATAAACGCAAAACTCCGGAAATTTACTTTGCGGGCAACAACATCAGCTCCACTTACGTGAATCATTTGCTCGACCTTATCGAAGGCAAGGATTTCTCGGTCAACGTCATCTCCAAATCGGGTACGACGACGGAGCCGGCAATCGCATTCCGTATTTTCCGCGCAGCGCTGGAGAAGAAATACGGTAAGGAAGAAGCTCGTAAACGGATCTATGCAACGACCGACCAGGAGAAGGGCGCGCTCAAAAAGCTTTCGAACGAAGAAGGCTACGAAACGTTCGTAATTCCGGACGACGTGGGCGGACGCTACTCCGTATTGACAGCAGTAGGCCTGTTGCCGATTGCCACTGCAGGCATCAGCATTGAAGATATGATGCAGGGCGCGGCTGACGCGGCCAAAGAATTCAGCAATCCGAATCTGGCGGAGAACGCAAGCTATCAATATGCTGCGGTCCGCAACGCATTGTACCGCAAAGGTAAAGTAACGGAAATTCTCGTCAATTACGAGCCTTCCCTGCATTATGTATCGGAATGGTGGAAACAACTTTTCGGCGAGAGCGAAGGCAAAGACTACAAGGGTATTTTCCCGGCAGCCGTCGACTTCTCGACCGACTTGCACTCCATGGGACAATTCATTCAGGAAGGTAATCGGAATATCTTCGAAACCGTCATCCAAGTGACCGAAGTTCCAAGCCATATTACGATCGAATCCGATCCGGCCGACCTCGACGGATTGAACTTCCTGGAAGGCAAAACATTGGATTTCGTCAACAAGAAGGCTTTCCAAGGCACTTTGTTGGCGCATACCGACGGACAGGTGCCGAATTTGGTAGTCAATGTTCCTGATTTGACTCCATATTCCTTCGGTTATCTGGTATACTTCTTTGAAAAGGCCTGCGGTATCAGCGGTTACATGATGGGCGTCAATCCGTTCGATCAACCGGGCGTAGAGGCTTACAAGAAAAACATGTTCGCTTTGCTGGGCAAACCGGGTTACGAGAAAGAAAAAGCGGAACTTGAAGCGAGACTTTCCGAATAATCGTATTATTTTCACCAAGGGCAGGAATAAAGCCGCCAGGAAGCAGTTCACCGGGGTCAACCGGTTGGGCTGCTTCTTGGCACATTCATAAGGATGGAGTCATATGTTGGAACGTTACAAAACGGTTCGCAGAGCCGGAGACAAGGAAATCGTCATCAAGAAGTCGAGATTTATCGGGCATGTAATGCCGGTGGAGAGCGAGGAAGAAGCCGTCAGCTTTATCGAAGAGATTAAGAAGCGGCATTGGAATGCTACCCACAATTGCTCGGCCTATATGATCGGCGAAAGAGACGAGATCCAGAAGCAGTCGGATGACGGTGAACCGAGCGGAACGGCCGGCAAGCCGATCCTGGAAGTGATCCGGAATCAGGGTCTAAAGAATGTTGCCATTGTCGTAACGAGATATTTCGGAGGCATTATGCTGGGAGCGGGGGGGTTGATCCGCGCCTATACGGACGGAGCCGTTGCCGCCATCGAAGCGGGGGAATCTATCACCCGCGTACTGCATCGCGAAGTATTTGTCGAGTTGGACTACACTTGGCTTGGAAAAGCCGAAAATGAGCTGAGAAACCGGGGGATTCGCACTGGTGAAACCGGGTTTGCCGACAAGGTTACATTGCTTTGTCTGCCGCTCAACGAAGAGACGGAGAGCTTTAAAGACTGGATGACCGATATGACGCAAGGGCAGGCTGTAATGACGGAAGGTGACAAGGTTTACTTTATTGAAGGGGAATAATGCCTATGGCTAGAAGAGCAGTAGAGCAGGAATTGTCGAGGGAAAGAATTATGGATGCCGCGAGACATCTGTTTATCACGAAAGGATATCGCGGGATTTCCATGAGGAGCATCGGGCAGCATTTAGGTTATAGCCACGGTTCTCTTTACTATCATTTCAAGGAAAAAGCGGAATTGTTCTATGCCATCGTCGTGCAGGATTTCAATCATCTGGCCCGGTTATGCGAACAGGTGACGAAACGCCCGCCGACCGAAGGTTTGACCAAAGCGGAACAACTGATGCTGGAATTCATCAAATTCGGTCTGGAGCATCCGCATCAGTACGAAATCATGTTTATGCTCAGGGACGAAGAAATATTGGCATATTGCAAGTCGGAGCAGGCCAAGTGCTTTGATATGTTTGACAAGATTATCCGCGGTTTTTTGAGAGAGGAAAGGCACCCGCTTGAGAGCAATCCGTCCCTTCCGCTTAGTATGTTTTTGGGAATACACGGATTTATCTCGTTTTACATTCAGGATCACCTGACCTTCGAAGAAATAATGCCCGCTGCCGTTGCCCACGTCAAAATGTTAAGTCAAAGCAGTTACCGATTAACGTCATAAGACGTTTTTGTTTTCCGCGCATACTTTACTCGTTCACACTATCATAGCTGTACTCCTTTATTACATTACTATAATAACGTAACGGACTTCCATTTCGTGATAATGAACTTTTGCAGGATTTGCCCATATTAACAAAGACGCGTTTCTCCAGGGAGATCCGCGTCTTTTGTTTTATTATCCTTCCATAATTTTGACAAGGTATTGGCGGTGCCGGGGACCGTCAAATTCACAAAAGTAAATTCCCTGCCAGCGGCCTAGCATCAATTCTCCTTCATGAATGATTACGGTTTGTGATGAACCGGTCGTGATCGCTTTCAGATGGGAGGCCGTGTTTCCTTCCGCATGCTTGTATTTCGGATGGTTCCAGGGATACACTTCGTCGAGCCTGAGAAGGACGTCATGTTTGACATCGGGATCAGCGTTTTCATTAATGGTGATGCCTGCTGTCGTATGCGGGCAATAGATAACGACAACTCCGTCTATAACTCCGCTTTTATGAACGAGCGAAATGACTTCGCGTGTAATGTCGCGCATTTCGTCCCGCTTGGACGTTGACAGTTCCACGGTATGCAGCATAAGCGATAAGCTCTCCTTTGTCTTCCGATTTACTTAGCTTTCTATATCTGTATTGTACCCATAGTCGCCTGAACCTCCAACATGAAGGGGGATATTTAAATTTATTGACGCATTCGAGCGGGTTTGGTAAAGTGTTTTTATACCATAAAACCAAGTAAGTATATAAGAATAAATAAATTTAAGTATATATGATAAACAGGCGAAAGGAAGTGGCTCTCCCATGCATGTGGAAGTACGGAATTTGGATAAACATTTCGGCAGTTTTCACGCGGTAAAAGATGTCAGCTTCGGGATTGAAAAAGGGCAACTGATCGGACTTCTCGGACCGAGCGGCGGAGGGAAAACATCCATTCTCCGGATGCTTGCCGGATTGGAACAGCCGGATTCAGGCGAGATCCTGTTTCACGGACAGCGGGTCAACGCACTCGCACCGCAGGACCGCGGCATCGGCTTTGTGTTCCAAAGCTATGCGTTGTTTAAGCACATGACCGTATTCGATAACATCGCCTTCGGTTTACAAGTCAAGAAGGCTACGAAGAGCCGGATTCAGGAGCGCGTCATGGAGCTGGTGGAGCTGACCGGGCTGAAAGGCTTCGAGAAGCGCTATCCCCACCAGCTGTCAGGCGGACAGCGGCAACGCGTCGCTTTTGCTCGGGCGCTGGCTCCAGAGCCGCAATTGCTCCTGTTAGACGAGCCTTTTGCGGCGATTGACGCGAAGATCCGCCAGGAGCTTCGTTCCTGGCTGCGCGAATTAATTGAGCGCGTCGGCATTACTTCGATATTCGTGACGCATGACCAGGATGAAGCGATCGAAGTGGCGGATGAAATCATGATTATCAATGAAGGGCGTTTAGAGCAGAAAGGCTCGCCGTGGGATATTTACAAGGAACCGAACACTCCGTTCGTTGCTTCGTTCGTAGGGCAGTCCACGCTAGTCGAAAGAGCGGCCGACCTGAAAGGGTTTGAAGCGGAAGCTGGAGATGGCAAAACGCAGGCATTGATCCGTCCGGAATACCTTGAAGTAGGTTCAGAGCATGAATTTACTCTGCTATCTGCCACCGAACCGGCTGTGGTGAAGCATCTGCACTTTCGCGGAAGCGAATGGCTCGTAGAAGTGGAGGTCGGAGGTCACACCCTGACCACGTTCCGCTCGCTGGAGAAAGAAACGTTGAAGGCCGGTCAGCAGGTCCGTGTTCTGGTGCACCGGGCATATCTGTTCAATGAAGAGAAAAGCTGGATCGTTGAAAACCCGCTGAAAGGCGGACCGATCAGCGTAATGATTTAATTGAACACTAATATTAGAATAAAAGGACCAAGGAGGCGTAAGAAATTGCCCGCTTGGTCCTTTCTTTGTATTTAAGCTCTTGCGCGAATTTCCTGGCGCATAAATAATGCGTAGGAGATTCCGAAGCAGATGATCGTTGCTGCGATCAGCCCTGTCAATTGGGGCCAGACAAGAATAACGCTCTGCCCTAGTGGCAGCGGGCTGGCAATAGCACCAACCAGCTGATCCATCGTGAGCGGTCCCAGCGTCCGGATGCCGGGGGATAGCATCGTCGTAATGGTTTCCGAGAAGAGCTCGGTCGGGGACAGCCGGTTCAGTGTCAAAATGAGATTCATTTGACGCAACTGAGCGGCAGGGTCCGGCTGTGTACTGGAAACCGCGGTAGCGCTGTTAATCATACCGATGATCATGCCGTAAAAGATTGTAAAGAATAGCCAGACCGCAATGGACGACAAGGCTGAAGTCGCTGCTTGGCGAAAACGGATCGAGAACAGGATGGACAAGTTTAGCCAGAAGCCGATATAGATGACCGCGATCACAAGGAAGAGCACGATTCGGCAGAATTCCTCCGGCGAAGGAGGATAGCCGATCGTCAATAAGCTGAGTCCCATGACGAGAAAGCCGAGAGAGAACACGACGATGAAGATCAAGAATAAGGACGAAATGAACTTTGCGATAATGAAATCGTCACGGTATATCGGCTGCGACAGTAGGCGACCCAGGGTTCCTTTGTTCCGTTCCGAATTCACGGCGTCGAAGCCTAGTGCGATGCCGAGCAGCGGGCCCAGCCAGGACAAAAATGTGGCGAACGACGGTACGGCCAAACTGGAACTCGTCAGAGTGAACATCCTTAAAAACAGAAAGGATTCTCCATTTCCTGTTTTGTCCAGGGTGCCGTCCCGGATGGCCGTGACGGCGGAATAGATGGACCCGACGCAGGCAAGGATGATGATTCCGATGAGGATGCCGAACCTCCAACTGCGAATGTGATCGCCGATTTCTTTTTTTACCATGACCCAAAAAGAAGAGGAAGAGCCCGGTTCACGAGCTTGGGCGGGTCCGGTAGAAACGTTATTAAACAAAACCTCGATTTTTTGCTTAATCTGCAGCCAATTTATCGTCATCGTTATCCCTCCCTTTCAAAGTAACGATGATAGATATCGTCCAGGCCGTATTCTTTACGACGAAGATAGGTAAGTTCCGCTTCTTCTCCGATTACGATCTCTGCAATTTTTGGCGTAAGATCACGGTCGCAAACAACGGTCAGAATTTCATTGTTACGAGAGATGGTTTGTACGCCTTCCAGTTCGGACAAACGATGAACCAGTTGGTCTGTCCAATGCGCCGTCCCTACCTCAATCTGGATCAGGCCGTCCTCGTTCAGGGCTTTCGACAGGGACGGGATATCTCCGGCCGCGATGAGTCTGCCTTTCACGAACAGGCCGACCCGGTCGCAAATTTGCTGAACCTGGTGAAGATGGTGCGAGGATAACAGCACGGTCAGTCCTTCGTCCCGGCTAAGGGAAGAGATGAGTTCCAATAGTTCGCGAACGCCTTCCGGGTCGATCCCCAGGGTCGGCTCGTCAAGAATGATGACCTCCGGGTTTTTAATCAGGACATCGGCCAGACCAAGCCGCTGCCGCATACCCCGGGAAAAGGCGCCGACTTTTTTGCCCGCACTGGCGGCCAGGCCGGTCCTTTCCAGCAGCGAAAACGCCCGCTCGGTCGATTCCGACTGAGGCAGCCCGTTCAGGCGGGCAGTATAGACCAAATTATCCAGTGCTGTCCTATCCTCGTAAAAACCGACATCATCGGGAAGATAACCGACTTTCCGCTTCACCTGGAGCGCCTCCCTGGCGGGATCATGGCCGCAGATCTTCGCCTGCCCGTCAGTAGGTTCGGTCAGACCGAGCATCATGAGAATCGTCGTCGTTTTCCCCGCTCCGTTAGGTCCAAGCAAGCCGAAAATCTCACCTTTTGCAATGTTCAGGTCCAAACGGTCCACTGCGATATGTTCACCGTATTTCTTGGTAAGCTTGGTAAGCTCGATGACCGGCATTCCCGAAGGTGTCCCTGAAATCATACCGTTTGAGCTAACGGAGTTTGTTTGTGTATGGATGGTTTTCATGCTTACCTTCTCCCGAATTTCCGGAATAGATAATAAATTCCCGCAATGACGGCCACAATGATCAGAATCCCTATCCATCCCCATAGTACGGATGATTTGACGGTGACTCTCAGATCCGCGCTCGAGCTTTTTCCCGAGGTGGAGGCGCTTAAATTAACGACATAGTCTCCAGCCAGCGATTTGCCGCTTGATTTGATAATGGCCTGCACCTGTTTGCTCTCTCCGGGTGATACGGACGTGATATTGGACGGTTCAAATGATACCTCCCAACCCGTAGGGGCGTTCGAAGAGAAGGAGATATCCTGAAGTTCCGCCGAGCCGGTGTTTTGCACAATAAAATCCAGCTTTCGCTCCCCGCCCGCTTTAATGTCGGTACTGAGCAGATTGTTTTTTGTTGTAAACTGCATTTCATAGGTGCCGGTAATTACGGCTTCCAGTTCGGCATTTGCCGTAGTTTCCCCGCTGGATGCTGCAATTGGGATTTTGTAGGTTTCCGCTGAAACTTGCTCCGGCGGTTTTACCTCAACGGTAATTGATTTCTCCGTGTTAGGCTCTACCTCTACCGAGGTAACGCTGTTGCCATCCGCTTTGAATCTGACATCCCAGCCCATATCGGCCTGTGCGCTCAAGGCATAGGTTTGTTTCTTTGTCGTGCGGTTTTTTAGAACCGCGCTGTAAGTAAAGGTCGAGTCCGAATGCCCCTCCATGTTGGCTTGGTCCACCGTCAGTTCGGTTTTGAAGGTGCCTTGCTCGAAAACGTTCACGATGAGCGGAAGCGTAGCATCATCGGCTTTTATTTTAAAGGCGTAGCGCCCTTTATCGATTTGCAGCGGAACTTCCAGTTCCAGGTTGACACTTTGCGTATCTCCCGGTTTTACGGCAATGCGGGAAATATCCCGGCCTCCGGCGGATAAGGTGTATTTCCAGCCGGTGGATGCCGTATCGAGCGACAGAGCTGCGGAAGCCGTCGCCGCACCCCGGTTAATGACGTCGATCGAATAGGACACGGATTCGCCGGGAGCGGCGGACCATTCCAGATAAGGGGTGTACAGTTCAAGTGCGCCTGCCGCCGAAGCTTTGGAAGGTCCGAAATAAGCGCCGACAGAGAGCGTAGTGAGCAAAGTTAGCAGCAGGAACGCCGCTTTTCTGAAAGAAAGTACCATCTGGGTATTCTCCTCCTTGAATCGATAATCTGAAGGCAATCGACAAGTTCGTTACCCGGTATCTGCCTCGGCTTCTGACGGCGCAACAACGATGGGCCCCTCGTTTTAATCGCCTGCCGAAAAGTCAATTTCATACCGGAAACGTCTTATTCTCATTGCCGGTTTCATAAGTGATACGAACGAGAGAAGGTTTTGGATTTACAGAAACGAAAAAAAAATTCGGGGTTTTCAAACGCCTTCGTTTTTGGTAAAACGAGGATAAAGAGGGAAGAGTCAAGTACGGGAGGGAAGGAGTCATGGACCCGCATAATGAAGAAATGGCGATTTCGCTGCGGGAGATGTGCGATGGATCGGTTGAAGCTTTCGATTTGTTTTACAGTGCCTACGCGCCATTTATCATGCAGGTAGCGCTTCGGCTGCTCGGGGAGAAGATGGAGGCGGAGGATATTTGTCATGAAGTATTCCTGGAGGTACTTCGGAGAGGCAAGGATTACGACCCGGCACGCGGTTCTATCCGAGCCTGGCTTGCGGTAAAAACGAGAAGCCGCTGCCTGGACAGGCTGCGGCGGAGGCAGCGGGTCTCGCCGATCGCGGAGGAGTTAGGAAAGGCCGATCCTTCCGGCGAGGATCACATCCTGTCCCGGCTGGAGCAGGAAGCGTTGCGGACGGCGATTCACGGGCTGCCGGATACCCAAAAGAAGGCGATTGTAGGATCGTATTATTCGCTGCAAACGCAGAGGCAAATGGCCGAAGCCTGGAACGTTCCGATCGGCACGGTAAAATCATGGATTCGCTACGGGCTGGTGAATCTGCGCAGGCAGTTGGAACAGCAAGGCTGGAACGGTTCGTCGGAAGGAGGGAAGCGGCATGGACAGGATGGTTCAATATAACTTCATGACAACGGGAGAAAACCGAAGCGGTTCCTCTTGCTTGAAGTCCTTTTCCGAGGAAGAATGGATCGATTGGTTAATGGGACTTGGAGGAGAGGCCCGCCGAGCGGAGATGGAGGCTCATTTGTCAGCCTGTCCGTGCTGCAGAGAGATCTGCGAAGCTTGGGAGCCTCTTGTATCTCCGGACACCACAACAGATTTATCGAATGGCCCGGATTCCTGCACAAATGTCCTGCTTTCCGAATCGCTTCATCGCAGGCTGCGCCGGCGGGTTTATCTTACCAGGATTCGCTCTGCGGCCAAAAATCTGCTTGCCGTTCGTTTCAAAGGCGGAGCCCTGCTCACCGGAGCGTTCATACTGCTCATCTTTGTCGGATGGATTTTCCGGACCGGGCTGCATAACGATGAATCCTGGGGAAATTACGTGGAACGTTACGAGCCGTCAGCCATATCGGTGATGCAGAGACCCGACAGCATTTCATACCCGATGGATTGGGGGCGGCCCGAGCCGGAGGCCGGCGTCGTCTGGTATAATGAGAATTCCAGGGAGATGCTGATGCTGGTGGGGGGCCTTGTGCCGGCAGAGGACCAAGTGCTTCATGTCTGGGCCGTCAAGGCTGGAAGCCGCGATAGTCTGGGGCTACTGCAGTATCATGCTTATCGTGCGCATTTGTACGTGAAAGACAGGGATGTTCTGGATGAGGCCGACAATATAGAACTGACAATTGAGTCAAAAGATGGCGGTCCATCGACAAGATTGCAGCAGGTTATGTTTTCTGTGGACCTGAACGGACGGGAATTAGAATAGAGTCCGGCTTCGGCAACTTTGCTATAGACAGAGAGGACGGATACGAATTGGAACAGCTTGTTTTTCTTGGAACGGGAGACGCCATGGGCGTGCCGAGAGTATATTGCGGTTGCGCCATATGTGAAGAGGCGAGAAAGGGCGGGGTAAACCGTCGATACCGTTCTCTGGTAGCGGTTGAAGCGGAACGGACTGGAGAGAATCAAGGGAACCCGTTCCCGTTTGGCGAAGAGGAGGGGTTCCTGATTGATTGCGGTCCGGATTGGCGCAGTGCGATGGAAAGGCGGGAACAGCGCTTCGCGGGTCAAGTGTTGGTGACACATGCGCATTTCGACCATATCGGCGGTTTGCCGGAATGGGCTGACGCCTGCCGCTGGCTGGATCGGAAAGGACAGTTGTATGCGCCGCAAGAGGTGCTGGATACGATATTGCGGCAGTATCCGTGGCTGGACCGGAATCTCGATTTGCATACCGTGGATCAGGGAGTTACTTTGGCGGGTTGGAGCATCCGCGGATGGAAAGTAAACCACGGCAAGAATGGCTACTCCTATGCGTATCGACTGGAGAAGGACGGCTTTGTTTGGGCCTACTGTTCGGATTCGATTGCCCTTCCCCCCGAGCAGCGCGGGCTGTTGGCCGAATTGGATCTGCTGGTACTGGGTACAAGCTTTTACCATGAAACCGCAGAATTCTCCACCCGTTCGGTGTATGACGTAAAAGAAGCGCTTGAGCTTCTGCAGGAAATAAAACCGAAGCGGACGATTTTTACACATATGTCTCATGACATTGACCTGCGGCGGGATTACGGCTTGCCGGAAGGTGTGGAATACGCACGGACAGGGCAGACCGTTTTGCTCCGGTAAAAACGGCAATCACATTAAGAATTGAAAAAGACTTCGAGTATCACCGGTCGGGTGATATCCGAAGTCTTTTTGTTCGTTGCGTATGGTGTTTATGCTTCAGTACCAAGTACAAACTTGTCGATGACGTGCTTGACGCCATCCTCGTTGTTGCTTGCCGTGACATAGTCGGCGATTTCTTTCAGCGCCGGGATGGCATTGCCCATGGCGACGCCGAGACCGGCGGCCTCCAGCATCTCATGGTCGTTCCAGGAATCCCCGATCGCGATGCACTCCGAAAGATCGCAGCCGAAATGGTCGGCGAGGAATTTCAGCGCATGGCCTTTGGTTCCCTCATGATGCATAATTTCAAGGAATTGCGGCTTCGATTTGGTAATGTGTACGCCGTTGCCGAGCAGTTCGCGAAGCACAGGAGCGATTTCGTCCAGGTAGTCCGGATCGTCGATGATGAGCATTTTCGGCGTCGGCTGGGCGACGAGTTTGGAAAAGTCCGGTTCGATATAATATTTGGTTTTGTTCAGGTCCGTATAGTCGATAATTTTTTGGTTTTCTTCGCGGGCGTAAAGCTTGTCGTCGATATAGGTTTGCAGATGCAGATTATGCTCGATGCAATATTCAAACAGCTTCTGCGCAGCATCCTTCGGAACATAACGCTCGTACAGCACTTGCTCGTCCAGAAGATTTTTGACCAGCGCGCCTTGATAAGTAATGATAGGAACGTTCAGTCCGGTTTGGCGGGCGATCGCCTGGGCCGAGGCGTAAGCCCGTCCGGTTGCCAGAGTGACGACGGCCCCTTTCGCTACGGCCTGCTCCAGCGCCTGTTGTGTGGCAGGGGTTACTTCTTTGTCATCATTAATCAGTGTATCGTCGATGTCGATTGCAATGAGTTTATACAATGTGTTCTCTCCTTTTCGGGACGAAAGCGGCTTTCATCCTTCTGTCTCTAAAAAATTCAACTGCTTCTATTGTACCTCACAAGGCTCAGATTTCAATTCCGCGAATGGTCATTCCCGCAAAAATACATGCACATCATATCAACCGAGGCAAAATCAAGCCTGGCGCCCCTCAAAAACCGGGAAGAATGGCAAGAACAAGCTAAACCAATTCTTCCCTTTACGGGAATATATGTTCTCAGGTAGAATAAAGAAGGATTTCATATTCCAAAATGTACCAATCAATGATTCAGGGAGGGAACAAGTATGCCGAGAACGTTGCAGATCACCCCGGGAGTGATCCATTCGTCGCCGGAAAGTCTGGGGTTTGATCCAACACGTTTGAAGAAATTGGATCATCATTTTACGGGCCTGGTCGAAACGGGGAAAATCCAGGGAGCAAGCTACTTGGTGGCGCGGGATGGTCAAATCGTGGCCAATTGTGCGATAGGAAGTTTAACCTATCATGATGGAAGCCCCGGGCTGCAGCCGGATTCGATCCGGAAAGTGTATTCCATTACGAAAGCGTTTACCGCCGTTGCCATCGCCAAGCTTGCGGAAGAAGGCAAGTTATTCTATCAGCAGCCCGTCAATACTCTGATACCGGAGTTTGATACGGAGAAGCACCGGGACATAACGATTTGGCATCTGTTGACGCATACTTCGGGGTTAATGGCGGATCCGGGCTGCCAAACCGAGCCTTATCAGCTCCCTTGGTATGAATGGTGGATTCATGAGAAGAAGGAGCATAGCAAAGACGGGCGCCTGCCGGACGGAGAATGGATCCGTACGATTCTTAGCGGACGAATGTGGTGCAAGCCGGGTGAACAGTGGAATTATTGCACGGCCGGCTATGCCATTCTTGGAGAGATTATCGCCAGAGCCAGCGGAAAGTCATATGGACAATACATACAGGAAGAAATTACGGGACCGCTAGGCATGGAACGCACGTTTTTGAATACGGTTCCAGAGGAGTTTCACGCAGAGGTATGTTACGTCAACCGTTGGCAGGAGAATGAATTCCGGTCGCCACACGATATGACGGGCATCCCGGCCGCCGCAGGAAACGGTATATTTTCCACGCTGGAGGATTTGTGGAAGTTCGGGCAGTGCCTGCTTGACGAAGGCACCAGCAACGCCTACACCCTGCTCGGCAGAAGAATGGCCCGGAATTTGGTCTCCAATCAATTGAATAACGTGCCCTCGACCTGCTGGGGAGATAAGGTGAAGAATTATCCGATGTCTCTCGGCTTGAATCTGAATCATAACGATATCTGCACGCCGGGGACATTTTCTCACGAAGGTGCCGGGCATAGCGGATTGTACGTCGATCCGGTCGAGAGGCTGGTCTATGTATTCTTCGTGCCAAGCCTCACGGGATGGGTGCCTGAAGCGATTATCAATCCGAGGGCTATTGTCTGGTCGTCGCTGTTGTAGACGGGCGGAACTTGCGCTCCTATATAGAAAGGAATGGTATTCATGAATTTAACCATGAGCTTACATCATGGACGACTGGATGCGACGCCGGAAGAAGCCGGTTTCCGGCAAGAAGCATTGGACCGTCTCGACAAGCTGCTCGGAGAACTTATACAGGACCGTAAAATTCAAGGCGCTTCCTATCTCCTCGCGAGGGGAGGCAAGACATTTGCCCATACTTCAATGGGATCCCTCCGTCATACCGAGTTTAGCGGCGATCTCAAGCCGGGCTCCATTCGCGGAATCGCCTCCGTTACGAAGTGGTTTACGATGGTTGCAGTGCTGACTCTGATGGAAGAGGGCAAGCTTCATCTGACTCAGCCAATTAAAGACTGGATTCCGGAGTTCGACCACAGATTTTATGAAAAGATCAATATCACTCATCTGTTGACCCATACCTCGGGTTTGGCACCGGATATGGGATATTTTCTTGAGCCTTATCCGGTAGGCTGGTGGGATCTCGAGTTTGCCTATGCGGAGGATGAGACCGAAGACGATAAGGAAGAGAAACCGCGGCGGAGCCAGAAGGAGGAAATTGCGGAGCGCAAATCGCGATGGATCAAAGCGATGCTGGCCGGACCGCCGGTTTGTCCGCCAGGGGAGCAGTGGAACTATTGCACGGCAGGCTATATACTGCTCGGTGAAATCATTAGCCGGATCAGCGGGCAAAGTTATGAAGACTATGTTTACGAGTCGATATTACGACCGCTCGGGATGGAGAAGACCTTTTTTACCGTGCCTGAGCCTCTACATGATGAGGTTTGCGTCACTAATGACTGGGAGCTTCAAAAATTATCGCGGGATAAGGAACCCGCGTGGGCCGGGCCTCGTTCGGGCGGCGGATTATTTTCTACGCTGGAGGATTTAAATAAGTTCGGTCAAATGCTGCTAAACAAGGGCACCTATAATGGAGCCAGAATCCTGGGCCGCAAAACGGTGGAAATGCTGTCCAGGGTTCAGGTTCCGGGCGGACTTCCGGCTTTCGGTTGGGGCGAACGCCAGAAGGACAGCGAATTTGGGCTGGGCAGCTCATTGGGAAGAGTGTTTGATCCGTATAAGCCGAACACGATTTTTCATGAGGGCGCGGGGCGGTGCGCTTTGATGGTGGATCCGGATGAGGAGCTGGTAGTCGCCTTTTTTGTGCCTTCCATCGAGAGCTGGGTGCCGGAATCAATCATCAGCGTGAAAAATGTGATTTGGTCGGGCTTGCAATGAAACGCCCGTTTGGCATTATTAAGGCGGTAGGCTGGGCCACTTATAAAGAGTGGGCGGCCTTCCGCTCCCATATGGCGGTCTCCATCCTCATCGGGCCCATTTATTTTCTGGTGCAGTACTTTATCTGGAGCGCCGTCTTTTCTTCCAGGGAGACTTTGAACGGATTCACCCTGACACAAATGCTTGCTTATTACGGAATCATGTCTTGCATTAACTATCTTACCTTCGATTTCGCCGATTGGAATTTACAGATGCTGATTCGGACGGGCAAGTACGTAACCTTTGTGCTGCGCCCGGTTTCTCATGTGTTTTTTGCACTATGTCAAAAAATAGGCCATCGTTCGCTAGGCTTCTGGATGGAATTTTTGCCTGTTTTTCTGATCTATCTATGGGTCTTCCGGATCGACTTGCTTCCTTCCCGGCCGATTTGGGCTGTAATCTCGGTAATTCTCGGCTTCCTGATGACATTTTTGGTGAATTACTGCATCGGTTTAACCGCCTTCTGGCTCACAAATGCCGACGGGGTGCGCAGCATGTTCCATTTGCTGCGCAATATTTCGGCAGGTGTTCTTGTCCCGCTGACCTTTTTTCCGGAGCTTATTCAGCGGGTGCTGTTCTTCCTGCCGTTTCAGTTTATGCAGTACGTGCCTGCAAGGGTATTTATCGGGGAATACGAGCTGGCCGGATTTACGATGTCCATTCCGCAAATTGTCGGACTCCAGGCATTAGCCGTGCTGTTAATGTGGGGAATCACGGCGCTGCTGATTCGTCTTGGCAACCGTAAGTTTACGGGGGTGGGCGTATGAAATCGGTTTTGAAGTGCTATGCGGCAATTATGAAGACCAAGCTGGCCGAACGGATGGCCTACCGGGCCGATTTCTTCATCAGCATCCTGATGATGCTGATCGGGGATCTCATGTTTCCGCTAGTTACGCTGCTGCTTTATAGCTCGGGGGCTTCCTTTCCGGGCTGGACGCTGCGGGAAGCGATATTGATTCAGGGGATATTCACCTTGGCGAAGGGCGTAGCGTTTCCTTTCTTCTTTGGAATCGTGTCGACGACTTTGTATCATGTACGGGAGGGCTCGTACGATATTTTTCTGTTGAAGCCAAGGTCCGTCCTGTTTATCACGATGGTTAGCTCCTTTGATATCGATGACTTCGGCAGACTGATCAGCGGCGGGTTATTGACCGGCTGGGCGCTGTCGGGGATGATGGTGCCGGGTGCGGGGGAATGGCTGCAATTCGGGGTCTTGTTCCTATGTTCGATGATTGTGCTGTTTGCGTTCTCGCTGTTCCTGTCGGGAATGCTGTTCAAATGGGTCGGGAGCAGCCGGGTTTATGAAATTTTCGACTCGGTATCCTTGTTCGGGATGTACCCGGGGAGTATTTTCTCCAAAACTTTTCAAAATGGGCTGACTTACGTCATTCCGATAACGATGATCGGATTTCTTCCGGCCGCAGCTTTGTTGGGAAGGCCGGTGGCCGGCTCCTGGGTTGCAGGCGGGGTGTGCTTCCTGTTTCTGGGGGCGGGGCTGGCCTTCTGGCATTACATGCTGCGAAACTATACTAGTGCGGGGGGTTAAGCCTTGATCATTCAAGTTCGGGAATTGCGAAAAAATTACATGACGTATCAGCGGGGCGCTTCTTTCCGGGAGACGCTAAAGAGCGTATTCAAACGCAAAGCTATTACGGTGGAAGCGGTCAAGGGGCTAACGTTCGAGGTAGCTGAAGGTGATATTGTAGGCTTCCTCGGTCCGAACGGAGCGGGAAAATCGACTACGCTGAAGATGCTTACCGGCGTGCTGCACCCCACTTCAGGCGAGGTGCAAATCCTTGGCTTTACTCCATGGAAACAGCGCAAAAAATATGTACGCAACATAGGTGCCGTGTTCGGGCAAAAATCGCAGCTCCTATGGGATATTCCTCCGATTGATGCGTTCTATATGAACAAGGAAATATACGGTTTGGAGGAAGCGGCCTTTCGTGAAACGCTGGACCATCTGGTCGAACTGCTGGACGTTTCGGAAATTATCCGGAAGCCGACTCGCCAACTGTCCCTGGGCGAACGGATGAAATGCGAATTCATCATGGCGATGCTGCATCGCCCGTCGGTCGTGTTTCTGGATGAACCGACGATCGGACTGGATGTCATCGCCAAGGAGAAGATTCGCGCGTTTATCCAGGAAATGAACTCGCAAGGGGTCACCTTTATTTTGACCACGCATGATCTTGAAGATGTTGAACAGTTGGCGCGGCGGGTAATCGTAGTCAATCACGGGGAGATTGTATTTGATGACTCGATTTCGGCCCTGCGCGGGTTCCTCGGCGCGAAGAAGACCGTTCGCATTACGACCGAAAGCGCGGCGTTATGGGACGACATCCATGGGGTCAGGGTGTTGAGCCGCGAATCGGAGACGGAGACCGAGCTGGAGCTGGATACGGATAAGCTACCGCTCAAGGAGTTCATAAGACTTGTGAATGAACGGCATACGATTATGGATATGGCCATCGATGCGCTTCCGATCGACGTCATCATCAAAGAACTGTACCAGGGAAGCTAAATACGTAAGGCCCCAGGATGCTTCATTCCTGGGGCCTTGTCCTATTTTACCAAGGGAGGGGGGATACCTTTAATCCAAGTCGATGTCTTCAATGTTGGTGAAATTTACTCTGACGCGAACCCATTCGCCTCTTCTCCTTACGCGGAGAACGATATAATTCTCAAAAACACTTAGCAGTACGCCTTCGATATCTGACCCTACAAACCGATCGACATCCACACGCCTTCCAATCCATCGCCTAGCTTGACGGCGCAGCCTCGCGATTCGGCGATTCATATTGATCTGTTCACCTCTCTTTCCTGGAATAATGCATTCTATGATTCGTGCTTCAGGTTTGATAGAGATAAAAGAGGAGATAGAATGAAAAGGGGCGTTCGGTGTCAAAAACGATGTCGGTATAATCACAATTTAAATGTTTAAATTATGCTATATTGATTTCTGAATTTGGAGGGAATTTATCGCTTTGGAGGCGGTGGGCGGATGTACAGCATATTGCAGGAGAAGATTGCGAAGCTTTTTCCGGGTTATTTCTCGATGGTAATGGCGACGGGAGCGTTGTCCATTGCGATGTATTTGTTGGGGATTCCGATCCTCCCGCGGCTTTTGCTGTATTTTAATGTGATGGTGTATGTCATGTTATGGATCCTGAATCTTATCCGCATTCTGAAATATGGCCCCCGGGTGAAAAGCGATCTGACGAGTCATTCCATGGGACCGGGATTTTTCACTTGCGTCGCCGGAACCTGCGTATTAGGAAGTCAATTTATCGTAGTGGCGCATTCTTATGCTGTTCCTGCTGTTTTGTGGATTTTGGGAATCGTGTTATGGCTGATCGTGATGTATACTTTTTTTACCGCTGTGACGGTCAGAGAGAAGAAACCCGATTTGGGAGAAGGCATTAACGGAGCCTGGTTGATCGCCGCGGTGGGAACGCAGTCGGTATCCGTCCTGGGAACCCTGTTGTCTCCGCAGATCGGCAGCGGCCGCGAAATGGTCCTGTTCTTTACGCTTTGCATGTTTCTATTGGGATGTATGCTGTATTTGAGTATCATAACGCTGATCTTTTACCGTTTTACGTTCATAGAGCTGAAATATGCCGCTTTAACCCCGCCTTACTGGATTAATATGGGGGCGGTTGCGATTGCTACCTTGGCCGGATCAACGCTGATTCTTCATGTTCGGAATATGCCGCTCCTGGTGGAGATCACGCCGTTCCTGAAAGGCTTTACGATATTCTTTTGGATTACGGGGACGTGGTGGATTCCGCTGCTCTTTATTTTGATGATTTGGCGGCATGTCGTGCACCGTTACCCGCTTACTTACGATCCGCAATTTTGGGGCATGGCGTTCCCGCTGGCTATGTATACAACGAGCACGTACCAGCTCTCGCAGGCGTTAAAGCTTCCGTTTCTAGTTGCGATCCCGCGTGTTATGGTCGTGATTGCTTTCGTTGCCTGGATAGCGGTGCTGGGCGGATTCATCCATCATCAAATCATCTCGTTCGGAAAAGCTCATTTAAAGGTGAAAGGTAATTAACCAGACCGGAAGCTGGACCGAAACTGATGGAAAAGCAAGCAAAAAACCCGGAGCGGAAAGGAATAGTGCTTCCAGCTTCGGGTTTTTGTTGTTTACATGTCTATTGATACGTTAATCTTCAAGGAAGACGAGTCCGATAAAATCGTCCATTTCCAGATTGCCGAAATAATGCTTAACATCGATTCCGGATAACGCTGCGCGGACATCGTTCTCTTCATAACGCACGCCTTTGAGCTTGTCTTCAATGTCGGTCACATCGCCGACACCGAAGAAGTCGCCGTAGATCTTGATGCCCTGGATATGGCCGTCCTTGATATCCATCCGCAAATCGATGATGCCGACCGGGAATTTCTTAGCGTGCTTCACATTGCTTTCCGGAGATAATCCGTAATTCCAATCCCAGTTCTTATAGCGCTGTTCCGAAATTTCGCGGATTTTGTCCCAGTCTGTTTCCGTCAGCTTATATTGCGGCACATCCTTCGGATCCATGCCGAAAATGTGGCGGAGCAGCTCGGAACGGAACTCCTCAATCGTCATTTTGCGGTCCAGGAAGTCGATAATGTTCGCGACGCGGCTGCGTACGGATTTCGTGCTCTTGGATTTGAATTTCTCGGGATTCGCATGCAGCGAGGCCTGTACATCTTCCAAGTTCAAGTTGAACATCAAGGTGCCGTGGCTGAACATCCGGCCGCGCGTCGCAAATTGGGCGTTGCCCGATATTTTTTGTTCCCCGACCTGAAGGTCGTTACGGCCGGTCATTTCGGCATTGACGCCGAAGGAGCGAAGAGCCTCGACTACCGGTTCGGTGAACTTGCGGAAATTATGAAACGATTGTCCGTCATCCTTGGTAATAAAGCTGAAATTGAGATTGCCGAGGTCATGATATACCGCGCCTCCGCCGGAAAGACGGCGAACGACTTGGATGCCGTTTTCTTTTACGTATTCGGCGTTGATTTCTTCGATCGTGTTCTGATGCTTCCCGATAATGATGGACGGAGCGTTAATATAGAACAGCAAGTAGCTGTCGTCCTCCAGTGGAAGATGTCTGAGCGCGTATTCTTCGATGGCCAGATTGAGTGACGCATCGGTAATTCCCTGATTGTCGATAAACAGCATGGATCTCTGGTCCCCCATTTGCTATGGATTGGTAACGATTTTCTATATCCTATTGTAAACCAAATAATCCGCGAAATGAAAGACGGTCCTGTGATCATCTGCTTATTCCGTCTTGATTTCACGTCAGGGTGTGATAGACTTCACCTAAAAGTGTGTGTTCAAAAAGTCGGCTTTTCAGCACCGAGAAGGTTGCGAGAACCCGAAGAAGGAGGAACGGAGTGTAGGCAAAACCTACATGAGTACCGGACTTCGAGGGTGAACGGAAGATTCGATGTCGATTCAACGACTTGAAATGCTTCGTGATCAAAAGATGACTTTTTAAACTACCGCTAAAAGTTGTGTTCATTTGGGTAGGAAAGAGGAGAGTTTATGATACTGGAAGTTTACGGACACGGCGGGGATTTACGGACGGCTTCCGCCAGATACGGGATACCTGCGGATCAATTTATCGACTTCAGCGCCAATATCAATCCGCTGGGTCCTCCGCCGGGGTTGTTCGACCGGTTGCGCGAAGCCCTGCCGACAATAACGAGTTACCCGGACCCGGGCCATAGGGCATTCATTTCGCGCTTAGCGGAAACGCTCGATACGGAGGAAGCCGGTCTGGTTATCGGGAACGGGGCGGCTGAAAACATGGCGCTCGCTCTGCTGGCTCTAAAGCCCGAGAAGGTTGGCGTTGTTGAACCGTGTTTCTCGGAATATAAGACATTATCGGAACAATTCGGGGCGCAGGTTCTGTCGGCATACGGAAGAGAAAAACTGGATTTTAAAGCATCGCCTGAAGAAGTGGAAGAGCTGATCAGTGCAAGTGACTTCGTATTTATCGGACAGCCAAACAATCCGAACGGCGTCCAGTACAGCCTGGATGAGCTGCGGCGATTCGCCGAGGCGGGGGAGCGTTGCCGTACATATATCGTGGTCGACGAAGCGTTTATTGATTTTATTCCGAGATCGGAAAGAAAGTCGCTGCTTAAGGAGATCGGACGCTATCCGCGCTTGATTCTGATCCGGTCGTTGACGAAGTTTTATGCAATTCCGGGACTGCGTCTCGGTTATGCCGTTGCTCATCCGGAGACGGCGGCAGCGATGCGGGGAAAGCAGGTGACCTGGAGCGTTAATTCGCTGGCCCTGATTGCGGGAGAAGCTTGTCTTGCCGCTGGACAAGAGTATGAGGAGGAGACGATTTCGCAGATTGCCCGGCAGCGCGCGATGCTGCGGAAGGAACTGGACGGAATGGGGTGCCGGACTTGGCCCGGCGAGGCCAATTTCCTGCTTGTGCGTTTGCCCGGGGACTGGACGGCTGCGGGGATGCAGGCGGCATTAGGAGCTAAGGGGATATTGGTGCGTAGCTGCGCCATGTATCCAGGGCTCGGGGAGCGGGATATCCGGATTGCCGTGAAAGACCGGGATGCTTGCATTAAGCTGCTAGATGCTTTGAAGCAAGTGCTGAATGGAGAGGGAGGAAAATAGAGATGGCTACGCCTTTTTTGAAAACCGGCGAAAGCGGGAGCTATGAATCGGCCGTGTGGCCGGGCTTGAAGCTGACCCGGGGAGACCGCCATATTTTGCTGGAAGCTCCAGCGGTAATGGATGGATTGGGAAGCTCTGTCTATGGCGGCGGCATGACGCCGCTGAGACGGATCGTCAACATCTATGTGGATCGTTTTTACCGGTGCGATGATCCGGAAAGAGATATTGCCGATAGTCTAAGAGCTTGGGGGTATCCTTCAATGGATACGGCAGGCCTGCTTACCGCGGTCCAATTGCCACACGCCTCCGTTGCGGAGGAACGGTGCGACGATTACGGCGTGTTCTGCTGCGCCACGGCCGGGGTATCCAATGCGGCTCGTGCGGGCGTGAAGCGGACGACGTTTCCGGCTTCTTGGACGCCGGGGACGATCAATTTGATGCTGGCGGTCGACGGGCGGATGACGCCGGGAGCGATGGTGAACGCCATCATCACGGCAACCGAGGCAAAGGCCGCCGCGCTTAGCGATCTCGGCGTGCGCGACGCCGAGACGGGCCTTTCGGCCACCGGCACCACGACCGATGCGGTTGTGCTCGGCGTAAGCCAGCGGCCGGATTGGCCGCTGCTGCACAGCTACGCCGGCACCGCAACGGACCTTGGCGGCACGGTGGGCCGCCTGGTCTATGCCGCCGTGAGCGAGTCGCTGCGCGTAGCGGCGGAGGCGCGCGCTTGACGGCGGCGTGGTGGGTGCTGCCGGTCGCGTATGCGCTGGACCGGCTGCTTGGCGACCCGCGCTGGCTTCCTCATCCCGTTATCGGGATGGGGAAGGCGATCAAGCGGGTCGAGGCGGCGATCCGCCGCCTGTTTCCGCCCCGCGCCTACAAGGCCGCGGGGGTGCTGCTGCCGCTCGTTATAGCGGGCGGCAGCTTTGCATTGACCTGGGCCGCGCTGCGCCTGCTGGCCGGGATCAACCCGTGGCTCGCCGCTGCGGCCGAAGCCGCGCTCATCTGGACGACGATCGCGGCCAAGGGGCTGCGGGACGCCGGGATGGAGGTGTGCGGCCATCTGCGCAATGGCGACCTGCCTGCTGCCCGTCGATCGCTAGGCATGATCGTCGGCCGCGATACCGAGCAGCTTGATTCGCCCGAAGTGGCTCGCGGCGCGGTAGAAACCGTGGCCGAAAACATCGTCGACGCGGTCGTGTCGCCGCTGTTCTTCGCCCTGCTGGGCGGAGCTCCGCTGGCGATGGCTTACCGGGCGGTAAATACCCTTGATTCGATGGTCGGTTACAAGAATGACAAATACATACATCTCGGTTGGGCATCCGCCCGCCTGGACGATATCGCAAACCTCATTCCCGCCCGATTGACCGCGCTAATGCTCATCTTCGCTTCCTGGTGCTTGAGATTTGACGCCGCCGGCGCATGGCGGTCCGTGCGGCGGGACGCCCGCTCGCATCCAAGCCCGAACAGCGGCTATCCGGAAGCGGCGGTGGCCGGAGCGCTCGGCATCCGGCTTGGCGGGGAGAACTCCTATCATGGGGTCAAATCGTTCCGGAGTTACATGGGCGACAAAACGCGGGAACTGGAGCCCGATGATATTTCAAGAACGTCCAGGCTGATGTTCTTCGTATCCGGATTGTTCATCCTGCTGGCAACCGGGGTATGGATTTGGGTGACCGGCGGTCCAGCCTGGATTTGAAGGAGGAAGCGTGATGGAGTTATGGCTGGTTCGTCACGGCAAGACAGAGTGGAACTTAGCGCATAAATATCAGGGAAATAGTGATCCGGACCTGCTGCCCGGGGACACTTCGGGACTGTCCTCTTTGCAGGCGTTGCTGGCGGGGATCTCCTTCTCCGCCGTATATTGCAGTGATCTCAGGCGCTGCAGGAGCACATTGGAATATTTGCGCCCGGATTTAAAAGCCGCTACCCATTATGACGCGCGGCTCAGAGAGATGAATTTCGGAGAATGGGAAGGCCGGACGTATGAGCAGCTTAAGCACAACCCGCATTACCGCAACTGGATTGACAGCCCCCAAACCGTCGTGCCACCGGGCGGTGAATCGTGGCCGGAATTTGAAGGTCGGATTCGGGAATTTGCCGGTGAGGTGGCGGTAGATTATCGCAAGCACCGAGCTAAAAGGCTGGCGGATGACCCCTGTCTGATCGTAACCCATGGGGGCGTTATTTCCATGCTGGGGACAATCCTGAAGCCGGGAACCGATTTCTGGGACGCCAAATACAAGATCTCGACGGGGGAAGTGCTGAAATTAAAGGTTTGAAATTAAGTGAAGTGTCCACTTTTAAGTGGGCATTTTTAATTTAAATATAATTCATACTTGACAGGTGTGAATAATGGGTTTAATATTCGTGATATAAAATCTTTTATCAATCATTTTCTTAGTGCTAAGAGAATACCGGGCAGCCGATTGGACCACCAAAGGCTCCTGAAAGAATCCCTCACGGGATTGCTTTCGGGGGCCTTTTGCGCATGCCGGGAATGCGGATGTACGAGTGAAAATGTTGGTTCCGAACCCGGAACTCAAACAGGGAATACTTTCGGGTTCGATTGGAGGAGCATGAATTTTACAAAAGGGGATGGGGCCGTCATTAGCAGATGCAACGCCGAGTTGGAGTTGATGGAGGAAGCGGATTGGCTGTTCCGGAGAATGGTCAGGCGATTCGTGAAGGAACGGGACAAAGTTGAAGTCGAGGGGATCTCGCTGCCCGGTTTGCTGGTATTGCAAAAAATGATCCGGGAAGGCCCCCAGCGTCTTGGGGATTTGGCTGAAGAGCTGGACTTCACCTCGGGTGCCGTGACCGGACTTTGCGACAAGTTGGAGAGAAAAGGGTTCGCTCTGAGAATCCGGCGGGACAGTGACCGCAGGTCGGTATGGCTTGATATTACTACGCAGGGCAGGGAATTCGTGAGCCGCAATCGAAACATCGGCACCCGGTGCATTGCGATTTTGTTTGAGGAATTATCGGTGGAGGAGCTGGGGCAAGTCCATGATCTGTTCAAAGGATTGATCGACCGGCTGGAACATTTTTCAGATACGTTGAACTCCCTTGCGGAGAGCAATTTACGGCAACCATCGGTTCATTCCACCGGTGTTCGGCCTGAAGATATCGATGAACAAACGGCCGGGGAAGAGAAACGGCAGGGGAAATATCTATCTTACTAAAGGGGCGGTATAAATGGGACATCCGACAATATATCCTACGGGAGCAACGGTATACAAACCGGAGAAAGCATGGAGCGGTTACACGATCTATCAGGCGGCGGACACGGGAGCGCTGCTGATCGACATGAGCGGAAAGGAGGTTCATCTGTGGAAGGGCCTGCGCGGATTCCCCAACAAGGTGTTTCCGGGAGGCTACGTGCTAGGGAGCACGGCTGAACGGGACCCCAAGCACGGTTTTCAGGACGAGGCCGACCTGGTTCAGGTCGATTGGGACGGCAACATCGTATGGCGTTTCAATCGCCATGAATGGATCGAGGATCCCGGGCATGAACCGCAGTGGATGGCGAGAGCCCATCACGATTACCAGCGAAGTGGTAATCCCGTAGGGTATTATGTTCCCGGCGCCGACCCGGAAGTTGGCGGGGGAAACACGCTAATTCTGGTTCATAAAAATGTGCACAACCCGAAAATCTCAGATAAGTTGCTGTTGGACGATTCGATTATTGAAGTGGACTGGGAAGGAAACATTGTCTGGGAATGGAACTGCCATGAGCATTTCGACGAACTCGGCTTTGACGAGCAGGCTAAAAACGTGTTGTTCCGCGATCCGAACACCCGGTTCTTCGGCGATGAATCGGGAGACTGGATGCATATCAATTCCATCTCGGTGCTCGGACCGAACCGGTTCTATGATGCGGGAGACGAGCGGTTCCATCCCGACAATATTATCTGGGACGCCAGAGAGAGCAACATTATAGCTATCGTTGACAAAAAGACCGGAGCGATCGTCTGGCGGTTAGGCCCGGATTATTCGGCTCCCGAATTTAAGCATCTGGGCTGGATTATCGGGCAGCATCATGCTCACTTGATTCCCCGGGGATTGCCGGGCGAAGGCAATCTGCTCCTGTTTGACAACGGCGGCTGGGCCGGGTACGGCGCTCCGAATCCGGCTTCTCCAATCGGCCAAAAGAACGCGGTTCGGGACCATTCCCGCATTTTGGAGATCGATCCGGTCACTCTCGAAATCGTGTGGCAGTATACTCCGACCGAGGCCGGATTTATTGCCCCGCTGGACTCTTATCGTTTCTATAGTCCTTATATCAGTTCCGCCCAGCGGCTGCCAAACGGGAACACGCTGATTACGGAAGGGGCGGACGGACGGATTTTCGAAGTGACCCGGGAGCATGAGCTGGTTTGGGAATATATTTCACCTTACAAAAATAAACGGAACTCCAATATGGTGTATCGCGCTTATCGCGTGCCTTACGAGTGGGTGCCTCAGCTTTCGCGTCCGGTCGAACAGGCGATTGAACCGTTGGACGTGGCTAGCTTCCGGGTTCCGGGTGCCGCTGGGACGGGTGCCGAATCCGTTGCTGTTGTGGACGGCACGATCTCTTACGAGGATGGAGCTCTGTGTGTCGCCCGCATCGACGAGCGGCCTCAGAACAAAGAAGAATAATTAAAGGAGGGGAAAGGACCATGCTGAACCAGAACCATAAGAAAAATAGGACTCGATCGGTGACTATGCTTGTTTCGCTATCTTTATTATTTATCATTGCCTTGACCGGCTGCGGTTCGTCGCCGGATTCCACGTCATCCAAAGCCCGTGCGGCCGAAAATGGAGAGAGCGCGGGGACAACCGAAACCGCAAGTGAAAAAGCGGAGAAGGTGAAGCTGAATATCGCCGATATTTCCTCAAATCCCGTGCTGCGGGTTGCAGCGAATCAAGGGATTTTTGAGAAGCACGGAATCGAAGCGAAACTGGTTACGTTTGCCACGCCGGCGGAAGGAATTAATTCATTGTTTATCAAGCAGGCGGATATCGCTTGGGGAGCCGACTTCCCGATTTTGAACGCCGTCAGCAAAGGAGAGTACGCGATCATCGCGTCGACGGGAAACTCTACCGATCTGAGCGCGAAACAGTGGAAGCTGTACGTGCGGAACGAAATAGAACGTCCGGAGGATTTGGCCGGAAAGAACCTGAGCTTTTTGCGGGGGACCTTCATTTCTTATTTATGGGATGAATACTTGTCCGAATACGGGCTCGAACCCGAGAATGTCAAGTTCATCGGCCAAGGAGGATTTGATGAAGCATACATTGCACTGAAAAAGGGCGAAGTCGATGCCGTTTGGGTTACCGGTGCAGCCATGGTGGATAAGTTTGAAGCTTTGGAGGGAGCGCATCAACTGACCGATATGTCGCAAACGAAGGTGCGGATCGGCAGCCAGATTATCGCCCCGGAATCGCTGATTGCCGACAAGCCGGACGTCGTGGCGAATTTTCTGGATGCGCTGGATGAATCGTCCCGGTTTGTGAAGGAGAACCCGGAGAAGGTTGCGGATATTTTATACAAGGAAGTCAAACAACCGAAAGAAGCGACGCTGAAGGATTTATCCGTCATTAATTGGAACGTCGAATTCACGGATTCCGCGCTCGACAGCCTGTCCCGCCAAAAGCAATACATGGTGGAGAACGGGATCATACAGCAGGACTTCGAATTGAGAGATAAAATCAAGCTGGATCCGCTGCGGACTGTTTTTCCTGACCGCGTGACGGCGGCACCTTAAGGAGGGATCGGGATGTCCTTGGCGTCTGTTAAACCTGTGGCTTCAAAGAAACATACGATCACAATCGAAGGTTTGAACAAAAGCTATCATGATCATCCCGGGTCCGGTAGTGGAAACGGGGATATTCACTACATCATCAAAGATGTGGACCTGGTGATCAAGGGCGGCGAGTTTTTTGTTCTCCTTGGGCCGAGCGGCTGCGGAAAATCCACACTGTTGAACATGATCGCAGGCTTCATTTCAAAAACAAGCGGAAATCTGCGGGTTGGTGGGTCTGATATCGATAAGCCGGGTCGCGACCGGGCGGTCGTGTTCCAGCAGGCCGATTCCTCGCTGTTCCCCTGGCTTACCGTCAGGCAGAACGTCGAGTTCGGGCTAAAGATGAAGAAGGTTCCGAAGCGGGACAGAAGGGTCGTCTCCGAGCAGTATATCGACCTGGTAGGGCTGACAGGACATGGAGATAAACTGCCGAGGGAACTATCCGGCGGGATGAAGCAGCGGGTGCAACTTGCCCGTGTCCTAGCCAACGATCCGGAAATCCTGCTTATGGATGAGCCGTTCGGCGCATTGGATGCGATGACCCGCAGAACGATGCAGAAAGAGCTGGTTCGCATTTGGCGGCAAACGGACAAAACCATCGTGTTCGTAACGCACGATATCCAAGAGGCTATCCTGCTCGGAGGACGGATTGGCATCATGTCCCCGGGCCCTTCATCCAAAATATCGCATATTTACGATATTCCGCTCACTTATCCAAGGGAAGTTTCGGCGGCGGAGTTTTACGAGTATCATTCACGGATTCAGGCGCACTTTGACGAATAGGGGGGGAAGAGTGATGACTTGGTTAAAAAAGAAATGGGCTGGCCTGCTCCTGCTTTGGATTTTCGTTTTGGCGGCCTGGCAAACCGGGGCGTTGCTTTACGGCCCTGAAGTAATTCCCGGCCCGGTAGAGACCGTTAAAGGTGGGGTTGAACTGTTCAAGGACGGCTCGCTCCCGAAATATATCGGTATCAGCTTTTACAGAGTGTTTAGCGGCTGGGCGCTCGGCAGCCTGATTGCGATTCCGCTGGGCGTCCTCATCGGCAAGGTGGATGTCATCCGTCATTTTGCCGAGCCGTTGCTCAATTTCATCCGGTTTATTCCTCCCATCGCATTCATTACGCTGTTTCTTGTCTGGTTCGGCATCGGGGAGCAGTCAAAAATCGCCCTGATCCTGTATGCCACACTATTTATCGTGATGATGAACACGCTGACAGGGGTGCTGTCCGTAGAGGAGGATAAAGTCCGGGCGGCCCGCAGCATGGGGGCATCGGAATGGCAGATCATCCTGCATGTCATCATCCCGGCGACGGCGCCCTATATGTTCACCGGAGTCCGGCTCGCCATGGGGACATCGTATATGGCCATCGTCGGGGCGGAAATGATCGCTTCCAATGAAGGCGTCGGCTATTTGATTTGGAACTCGCGGTTGTTTTTCCGCACGGACTGGATTTTTGTCGGCCTCATCAGCCTCGGATTAATGGGCTTTGTCACGGACCGGCTGTTTGGCTGGTTCGGACGCAAAGTATTGTGGAGGTATGGAGTCGTCGGCTCTACCCCGGTTCGGAGATAGGGTTCATATTTGAGCTTCCCGATAGTGATTTTGATACAATAAGAGCAAGGTCTTATATTTCGGGAGGAATCATGGAAAGTGCATCCGAGTCATCTCAACAACCAAAGTTTTTGACGAATTTACATTCTGATCGATATATTTATCCATTTGCTTGTCATGAAAACGATCGCGAATTGTGTAATATGGAATTCCGTGCCCTATTCGGACAAACGCCGGGAGTATACCCCTATATAGACAGTAATGTGGCGATTGCGCCGGAACGGAGTCCATTTATTTCCATGCGGATAGACGTATTGTTCACAGGGGTGGAACTTGAGGATATTGTTGCCCAAGCGGGGGGAATTCAGCTTGATGGACATACGTTTAAAGTGCTGTATATCAAGCACGGGTTGAAACGGAGTTATGGGGAGCAACGGCAGTTGGAGCGGCAAGTAGGAGCTCGTATCCGGGGGACCGCAGAAATGCGCACTCCGGATTTTACGTTTGGTTTGCTTTCTTTGGAAGAGGGCTGGCTGCTTGGAGTTTGCCGAATGGTGGATCCGGCCTGGCAGGGGCATAAGCATAAGCCGCAAAATTATTCTACCGGGCTTTCCGCCGCGCTGGCCCGATCCCTTGTCAACATCGCAGTTCCTGACCCGGCAGGGATTAGGGCGATCGATCCCTGCTGCGGGATGGGCAATGTCCTTATCGAAGCACTATCTATGGGAATAGACATCCGGGGCCGGGATTTGAATCCGCTGGCCGTTAAGGGAGCCCGGGAGAATTTGGCGTATTTCGGATACGATGCCTCGAGTCTTGTTACCTTCGGAGACATGAGGGACGTGAGCGATCATTTCGATGCGGCGATTCTGGATATGCCCTACAATCTGTGCTCTGTGCTGCCGCAAGAAGTCAAACAATCTATGCTGGCCGGCCTGCGGGGATTCAGCGACCGTGCTGTAATCATCTCAACGGAGGAGATAGAGGAGGATATTCTGGCATGCGGATTTAGAATTATGGACTACGGCCGTGCAGCCAAAGGTTCATTCATTCGAAAGATATGGGTATGTCAGGGATAACCGAATCCCAGTCAAAAGCCCGGATAAATATCACACTATGTGTAAAGTATTTGATGTTTTCAAAGGAAATTTATGAATATTTTTAATTTTTCTATAAAATTCCCTTTTTAAGTTCAGAATCCCGCTTTATAATGTTAGATAATCTGACATGAGGTGGCGAGGACAATGAGATATTTTGGTGTGTTCGAAAAAAATGTACGTCTGCTTGGCTTTATAGCAGCTATCGTATTATTCGTGGCGGCTTTGCTGCAGGATTCTTCCTGGTACATTCCTTTGACGGCCCTGATTGCCGTTCTTTGTTTTGTAATGCTGTCCCTGAATCTTCCGGTATCCTGGAGGAAAGGACAAACCCCTTCCGGTTCTATTCCTCCGGCAGCTCCGCAGGGATCGCACGAAGAAGCGCAGACGGCAAGCCAATGGGGGGCGATGGTGAACGAATCGCGAGTAGCGGCGGACCGGTTGCAAGCTGCCGTCGGTGAGGTGAGTGAGAGTATCGGGGAGCTCCAGCATTTATCCGATATATCTTCCGTTGAGGATATGAAGCTGAAAGCCAGCAGCGAACGGTCTTTGGAACAAGTGCAGGAGAGCCTGGCCGCGATGGAGGAGGTAGCTTCTTCCGCATTCCGGATTCAAGAGGCTGCGGAACAGCTGCGTTACCGCAGCGAAAGGACGCTGTCGGAAGCTTCAAGGATGTCGGAGGCGCTCGTAGCTGCAGACGGTACGATCCGCTCGCTGGCGGAATCCCAGCAATCCATTGCCGGCCCTATGAATGATCTTGAGAGCAATACACGAAAGCTCGGGGCCCTGTACCGGGAGCTTGAGGGAATATCCGGCGAGGTGTCGTTGCTGGCGCTGAACGCCTCTATTGAGGCGGCCAGGCTGGGGGAGCAGGGCAAAGGTTTCGATGTGGTGGCCATGCGGATGAGGCAACTCGCTGAGCAGAGCGGCAAGGCTATCGGCAGCTCCGCTCCCTTGTTCCGGCAAATCGTGGATGAGGTTGACAGGGTCAAGGAAACGCTGCATGAGGGAAAGAAGTCGGCTTTAGACGGCATTGAGTTATTGAAAATCATGGGGAGAGACATCCTGTTTATTTCCGATGAAGTGGCTGCGATCAACGATCACGTAGCAGAGACAGGGAAGCGCAGCAGGGAACAGACTGAGATGACTCGGAATATGGAAAGTATGATGAATGATGTCCATGCCGCGCTTAGCCGCAGCATTTCCCATGTGGAAGGTGCGTTGTCTCGCATGGAATCCCAAAGAATACATATCGGCAAGCTGCAAACCGTAGCCGGTGGTTTGCACCGGGCACAAGCCGAACTGATCACCTCGCTTGACGCGGTCCGGATCGGTTCATCCGGTGGTGAGGAGTCGGCAGAACAACGGGAGGCGGTCCGGGCTCTGGGTTTGACTTACGCCCGCAAACTTCAGGAGATTGCGCAAACTGAGCCACTCACCGGGATGTTGGAGGCGGATCACCGGACCGCTCTGGAGCTGCTCTTGTCCCGGGAATCCGGTCTGGAGGCGGCATGGACAAACCGGGTGGACGGTTCATTTGTTATTTCGATTCCGGAGGCGGGATTGCTGAATGCCAAGGGGCGTGAATGGTTCCGCAGTGCAAAGAGCGGGGAGACGGTCATTTCGGAGAGCTATGTCTCGGCTATAACGAAACGGCGATGCATCACCTTATCTGTTCCTATTGTGAAGGACGATATCGTGATCGGCGTACTTGGAGCCGATTTGTCAATAGAATAAGAGTTCCTGGGTGAGTCTCGAGAAACAGGGGATTCGATCATGAAGCTTGCCCGGGAGTATTGTAAGTTTGAGTCTTTTCCCCTATAATCCTATAGAGAAAGAAAGCCTTGATTCAAGCGAATAGAAGTGCCCGTAGGTCCTGGAGCAAGCTTAACCGCAAGCTTCGGGTTAAAAGGGAAGCCGGTGTAAATCCGGCACGGTCCCGCCACTGTGTACAGGGACGAAGCTCATCGATGCCACTGCCATACGCCATAGTATGATGGGAAGGCGGACTTCGTCGCAACCTGATAGTCAGGAGACCTGCCAACGGGAGATTAGACGGTCCTTCGAGGAAAGGATAACGTTCTGCTTAGAACACGGAGCCTGCTTTTCCGCTAGGGCAGTCAAGCCATTAAGCCAAGGCCTCCGATATGACTTTGTAGACGTAACCCATCCGCTCAGGATGGGTTTTTTTCTTAAATAATAGGGCTTCGCTAGGGTTAAGGCGTTTCTTAATAAAGAAACCCGAAGGAGAGGGACAAAATGAAGAAATGGACTAAGATTTGGGGGATTTGGCTGCTGGCGCTGTTGTTGCTAGTTACGGCCGGCTGCGGTACAAACGGAAAGAATAACGCGGCGGATAATAGCGGCAATACGTCACAAACGGAACAGAGTCAAAATAACGAAACTTCCGCGCCGGAGCAGGAAGGGCAGCAGACTTCTTATCCGCTTACAGTAAAGGATGCTTTCGGAACGGAATTTACGTTTGAATCCGCACCGCAGCGGATCGTATCGTTGGCGCCATCGGAGACAGAAGGGCTGTTCGCGCTTGGTCTGGATGAGCAGGTGGTCGGAGTTTCCGATAATGACGATTATCCGGAAGCTGTAAAGGACAAGCCAAGAATGGGCGGGTTCCAGGTGAATGTGGAAGCTGTAGTTGCGGCTCAGCCTGACCTTGTGCTTGCCGGGAACCTGATCGGGGAAGATACGGTCAAGAGCCTGAGCGACCTGGGGATGAAAGTATACCGCTCCAATCCGAAGACGATTGACGGAGTGATGGAGAATATCCGGACGATCGGCGAGATCACCGATCATCAAAAAGAGGCAAACGAAGTAACCGCACAAATGCAGGCCGAATTGGATAAAGTGACCGAGGCCGTGAAATCTTTGCCGGCTGATCAAAAGAAAAAGGTATATATCGAATTTTCTCCAGGCTGGACGGTAGGCAAGGGAGAGTTTATGGATGAGATGATTCAGGTTGCAGGCGGGGAAAATGTGGCATCCGACATTACCGGCTGGAGCGAAATTAACGAAGAGAATATTATTAAGGCAAATCCGGACGTTATTTTATATGCGAAAAGCGTCGTAGATGAGAACAACCGGACGTTAGCCGAGATTATCAAAGGCCGCGGGGGATGGGATCAGATCACGGCCGTGAAGGAAGATCGCATTGTGGCAATGGACGACAATTTGCTCAGCCGTCCGGGACCACGGGTAACCCAAGGTTTGATTGAAGTGGCTAAAGCGATCTATCCGGACCTGATTCAGCCATGAGGACCAGGCTGGCAGGTTACGGATTTATCGGCCTAGGATTGCTTATATTCTCACTGCTGATCTGCATCGGGTTCGGTTCCGTTCACTTGCCTGCCGGGGAAATCGCTCGTATCCTGCTCCATCAGTTGCCCGGTCTCGGGCGGTGGATTCAGCCTGACTGGAGCGTGGCTTCGGAGCAAATCGTGATGCAGGTTCGCCTGCCGCGCGTGCTGCTCGGCCTGTTGGTGGGAGCTTCGCTTGCCGTCGCGGGCTCCGCATTTCAAGGGGTGCTCCGCAACCCGCTTGCCGATCCGTTCACGCTGGGCGTATCCTCGGGTTCCGCGGTAGGCGCGGCCGTATTGATCTTTTTCGGTTGGCAGTTTTCTTTGCTGGGGATATTCACGTTGCCGGTAGTCGCTTTCCTGACGGGGGCGGCAACGCTGTGGATCGTGATGTGGCTGGCGAGAGAGAATGGAAAAATACCGATCGAAAGCCTGATTTTGTCGGGGGTAGTGATGCAATCCTTTCTCGGGGCGGTCGTTTCTTTTCTTACGGCCATGTCGAAAAGGACGATCAACGAAATATTGTATTGGACAATGGGAAGCCTGAGTCTTCGAGGATGGTCGTATACGGCCATCCTGCTTCCATATTTATTGCTTGGCGGACTTTATCTCTGGAGCCGTTCGCGTTCATTGAACCTGCTGGCTTTAGGTGAACGTCAAGCGGCACATTCCGGACTGAACGTGGAGTCGACAAAACTGGCCGTTCTGCTCGTGGCCACGTTGATGACGGCAGCGGCTGTTTCCGTTTCCGGAGTAATCGGCTTTGTCGGGCTAGTCGTTCCTCATATGATCCGGCTGGTTACCGGTCCCGATTATCGTCTCATCATCCCGTTGTCTGCGCTTGGAGGCGGGATCTTCATGATGTGGAGCGACCTCGCGGCCCGTTCGCTGCTTGCGCCAACGGAAATACCGCTCGGCGTAATTACGGCCTTTATCGGCGCGCCGTTTTTTGCTTATTTGTTATATAGGAAGAAAAAAGCGAGAGAGAGGGAAATGCGATGATCGAGGTCCAAAACGCCGCTAAATCGTATGGCCGTCTCCATGCGCTGAAAGAGATCAGCTGGAAGGTTGAGCCCGGCGAGTTCTGGGGGGTTATCGGTCCTAACGGAAGTGGCAAAAGCACGCTGCTGAGCCTGATTTCCGGCATTGAAGCCCCGGATCATGGAGAGATCTCGTTATCCGGTCAACCCATAGCATCCTATAACAGAAAGGCGTTGTCCCGGAAGCTGGCCGTATTGCAGCAGGATGGGCTTCCTCCGGTTTCTTTTACCGTGCGCGAAGTGATCGAAATGGGGCGGTTTCCGTTTCTGGACTGGCGGGGCAGAGAGAAGGACGGACATGCGGAGAAGCTGATGCAGAGCATAATGGACAGGCTGGAGCTCGGGGACTTGGCGGATCGTCAGCTCAGCAGCCTGAGCGGCGGACAAAGGCAGCGGGCCGCGTTAGGAAAGGTAATGGCGCAGCAGCCGGAGGTAGTTCTGCTGGATGAACCGACGACGTATTTGGATATTCGCTATCAACAGCAATTTATGGAGCTTGTCGCGGGGTGGCAGCGTGAAGAAGGATTAACGGTCATCTCTGTCATGCATGATTTGAATCTCGCCTCACTTTACTGCGATCGCCTGCTGGTCCTGAATGCGGGTTCATTAGTGGCCATGGGCGCTCCCTCGGAAATATTGAATTCCGATACGATGGAATCCGTATTTGATGTCAAATCGCACATTGTTGCCCATCCTGATACCGGGGTTCCGCAATTGCTGCTGCAAAAGGATGCCAAGAACGGCTGGTCCGAAGCGGGCGATTAATTGTCAGGGCTTTTTTGTATTTCCTGAGGGCAGGAATGGTAGAATGGTATAAAAGAATCATAGGCGAGAAGAAGAGAGGGGTTATTGGATGAGTCGCTCTATTATGGATATAGCCGGATCGGTACGAGCGTTGGATCCGGCGGCTTCGGCAGCCGCGGCAGCACATTTGGACAGTTTGACCAAACCGCCGGGAAGTCTTGGCAAGCTTGAGGCTTTGGCGGTCAAGCTGGCGGGGATTACAGGCGAAATGCAGCCGAAATTCCCGGGACGCGGTGTGGTTGTTATGGCTGCGGATCACGGCGTATGCGAGGAAGGGATCAGCGCATTTCCAACTGAGGTGACACCGCAGATGGTGCTCAACTTTCTATCCGGAGGCGCGGCAGTAAATGTTCTTGCCCGCCAAGCGGGGGCGGAAGTCATGTGCGTCGACGTGGGCGTCAATGCGGAGCTGGAACATCCGGACCTCATCTCGCGGAAGGTTCGCTTCGGCACGGCTAATATGGTATCCGGTCCGGCTATGACCCGCGAAGAAGCCGAGGCCGCTATAATGGCCGGGGTGGAGATCGTGGAAGAAGCCGTATCGAGAGGGATAAGATGCTTTGTAACGGGTGAGATGGGCATCGGGAATACGACGGCCAGCGCCGCGCTTATGAGCGCGTTTACCGGGGTCTCCTCCCTGGAAACGGTCGGCCGGGGAACCGGAATCAACGAAGAACGGATGCGCCATAAAGTTCTGGTCGTTGAACGTGCATTGGAATGCAATCGTCCCGACCCGTCGGATGCGATAGATACGCTTGCCAAAGTAGGCGGCCTGGAAATCGCAGGATTGACGGGTGTTATCTTGGGCGCAGCCGCGAACCGCTGTCCGGTTGTTCTGGACGGGTTTATTTCCGGTGCGGCTGCGTTGGCTGCTGAGCGTTTAGCTCCCGAGTCGGTGAATTATATGATCGCATCCCACGTATCGCAGGAGCAGGGACATGTTCACCTGCTGAAGGCGCTCGGCCTGGAGCCGATGCTTCATCTGGACATGCGGCTCGGCGAAGGGACGGGAGGCGTACTCGCTTTGCATCTGGTGGATGCGGCTTGCCGGATTATGACGGAGATGGCGACGTTTGAAAGCGCGGGAATTTCATCGGGAAATGATCAGGCGGGGTCTTCCGGGGAGTCGCAGATATGATCGTCACGGTTACCGGCGGAGCCCGCAGCGGAAAGAGTGCATTTGCTGAAAAATGGTGCATGAAGCATGGCGATTCCGGGTTATACGTCGCAACCGCCCAAGCCTTCGATTCGGAGATGAGGCAGCGTATTGCGCATCACCGGCTGCAGCGTGAGGAGAGCGGGTTCCAATGGTCCACGTTAGAGGAGCCGCTCCATGTAGCTGACTTGCTGGAAGGAACGTCTGGTCAAAGGGGGATTATTCCTGCCACGGCTCAAACCGGGGAAGCATTAGCCCCGGTTGTATTGATCGACTGTCTGACGTTGTGGCTGTCAAACGTGATGCTTATGCCGGAAGACGGCGATACGAACGGAGATGGAATGGCCAGCGATCATGCGGTGCAAAAGGAAATGGACCGCCTTGTTTCAGCCGTGGCGAGCTATAGCGGCCAGTTAGTGATGGTAACGAATGAAGTAGGAAGCGGGATCGTGCCGGAATATCCGCTTGGACGTAAATACCGCGATTGGGCCGGAATTTTGAACCGGAAGATGGCCGAAATCTCCGATCAGGTGTTTCTGGTTACCGCAGGTATCGCCATAGAGCTCAAAAGCAGGGAGTATAAATTATGAGTCAAAAAGGACGGCCGATTTTGGCCGCTTTTCAATTTTTATCCCGGTTTCCGGTGAAGGCCGAGCTGGACTACTCGCCGGAACTTTTAAGGCGCAGCGCCAAGTATTACCCGCTGGTCGGTGCAGCGATCGGCCTTGCCGTAGCATTGGCGGGAGGACTTGCCGGCTGGGCGATTCCGTCCCTGCCTGCAGCGGCAGCGGCTCTGATCATATGGGTGTGGCTGACTGGCGGCCTGCACCTCGACGGCTGGATGGATTCAGCGGATGCTCTCCTTAGCTACCGCTCTCGCGAGCGGATGCTGGAGATCATGAAGGACAGCCGGGTCGGCGCGATGGGGGTGTTGGCCTGCGTGCTGCTGCTTCTGTTCAAAGTAACGCTGATTTCATCGCTCCTGGACTCCGGCCGATTTGCATTGGCCGCAGCGATGCTGACGGCACCCGTCTGGAGCCGGTGGTTTATGGCCTGGGCCATGCACCGCTTTCCGACCGCGCGGGCCGGGGAAGGATTGGCAGGACGGTTTCGCGGGCTCGGCACAAAGGACATGGCCATCGCTACCTTGTTGGCCCTGCTGCTGACCGGCGCCGGTCTCGGAATAGCCGGAATTGCAAACGGGCTAATTTCAGGAGTTATATCGGGCAGTGCTCCCGGCGGAATGGGTTTCTGGCTGCCGATCGGGGGGTATTTTGCCGCCGCGCCTTTGGTGACTTTGGCTGCAGGCTCTTTGGCTGCGAGTAAAATCAGTGCAAGGCTTGGCGGACTTACAGGAGATATATACGGAGCTCTGAATGAAGGCCTGGAGGCATTGCTGCTGCTTGTTGCGGTCATTTTTTTCTGCTAACGGACATAAATGACCTTAATTCTTACAAATACGCTGCTTTCATCAGCTAACGGACATCAGAGCTGTTATTTAGGGATGAACAGGCAGTTTAGGGTAGAAATTCGCAAAATAACGGCCGCTGTGTCCTTTAGATTAAAAAAATGATAAATTTAGGGCGCTAAGCGTCCGTCATGTCCGTTAGAGTTAAACACATAACGGGCATGTTTTAGATGAGCGCGAGAGATATCTTTTTACTGGAAGGGAGGCGATGGGATGAGTGAGCGAGTGTGGGACGATGCGGGGACAAGGGCCGAAATCAAAATGACGGCGGAATCGGCCGAAGTAATTGCGGATGCCGAGGCAGGTGACGAATTGAGAGCGGAGAAGGCGGTAACCAGTCCGCAAGGCGCAGTTCTGATGGTGCAAGGTACAGCGTCGGATGTGGGCAAAAGCGTGATTGTCACGGCGCTATGCCGCATTTTTACGCGAGACGGGCATTCCACGGCCCCGTTCAAATCGCAGAATATGGCCTTGAACTCGTACGTAACCCCGGACGGCAAGGAGATCGGGAGGGCCCAAGGCATACAGGCGGACGCCTGTGGCATTCCGGCAACGACGGATATGAACCCGATCCTGCTAAAGCCAACGGGCGAGATGCATTCGCAGGTCGTCGTTCATGGTAAGCCTTATCGCGATCTCAGCGCGGCGGGGTACCGGGAGAATTTCCTGCCGCTTGCCAAGCCGTTGGTGATGGAGGCACTGGGACGCCTGCGCCGGCAATTCGATATCGTGGTGATGGAAGGCGCCGGCAGTCCGGCTGAAATCAATTTGAAGCACCGGGATATCGTCAATATGAATCTCGCCGGATGGGCGGATGCTCCCGTCATCCTCGTAGGGGATATCGACCGCGGCGGCGTGTTCGCGTTTCTTGTAGGGACCCTGGAGCTATTGGAGCCGGAAGAACGGGCCCGGGTGAAGGGATTAGTGATCAACAAATTCCGGGGCGATTTGTCCCTGCTGCAACCGGGGCTGGAATGGCTGGAACATCGGACAGGCATACCGGTGCTTGGCGTGTTGCCGTTTATGCCGGACCTGGATGTCGAAGCCGAGGATTCGGTGGTTCTGGATTCGTATCCGACCCGGCCTATACCGGGCAAGGACCTGGACATCGCTGTAATTCGCCATCCCCGGTTATCGAATTTCACCGATTTTGATATTTTGGCCGCCGAGCCCGATGTTTCCCTCCGGTATGTGCAGAAATTATCTCAATTGGGAGAGCCGGATGTCATCATTCTTCCCGGTTCCAAAGATACGATCGGGGATCTGGAATATTTGCGGGAGCAAGGACTCGACGAAGGGATTGCGGAAATGATAGCAACGCGGCCGCATACCAGGCTTGTCGGTATATGCGGGGGTTATCAAATGCTGGGCGCGGAGCTTCATGATCCGGCTGCTGTAGAATCGTCCGTACCGCGCCATGCGGAAGGGCTTGGCTGGCTGCCGGTTGCGACGACCTTTATCCCCGGTAAAACGACTCTTCGGGTAACAGGAACAGCCTTCATGAATCATGAAGACTTTGCGGGGCGTCCGACCGGAGACATTTCTATCAGCGGATATGAAATTCACTCCGGAAGGACAGTAACATGCGGCGTCCATGAGAAGGAGACCGTGCCCGTTTTCCGAATCCGTGAGGAAGGCGGGACGGAGCGGAATGAAGGCTGCGCTACGCCGGACGGGCGGGTTTTCGGAACGTATTTACACGGCTTGTTCCAAAATGATTTATGGAGACGGACATGGCTGAATTCCGTCCGCAAGGATAAAAGGCTGTCCCCGCTGACCTCGGAGATTTCAGCGGAGTCGCGTAAAGTAGCCGCTTTTGACAGGCTGGCCGACCACGTTAGCCGGCATTTGGATATGGAGCGGATTTACGAATTGATTCGTAATTAGGCTAGGATCAAAAAAGACGTATCCCCTAAATAACAGGGATACGTCTTTTTGCACTTGTTACATTTTGAACTTTTCGACGGACGCCTTCAAAGTCAAAGCCTGATCAAACAGCGCCTGTACCGTCTTGGAATGGATTTCCGTTTCGGAGATTTGCTGTCCGGAATAATTGGCGATTTCTTCGATGCTTTGCAGCGATTTTGCCGTAATATTCGCGGCCTCTTCCACTGAAGCGGTGACCTCCTCGGTTCCGGCGGACACTTCCTGGGTGGAAGCGGAGACCGATTGGATGGTCATGTTGATGTTGTAAATCAAATCCGTCAACTGCCCGAAAGCTAAGCTGGCTTGGTTGACCCGCTCTCTGCCCGATTTGATCTCTTCGCTGACATGATCCATGGCATTTACCGAATTTACCGCCTCTTCCCGGATGCTGAGCAGGTATTCTCCGATTTGATCCGTGGCGTTTCGGGATTGTTCGGCTAATTTGCGGACCTCCTCGGCCACTACGGCGAAGCCCTTGCCGTGCTCGCCCGCGCGAGCCGCTTCAATCGCGGCATTCAAAGCCAAAATGTTGATTTGCTTGGTTATTTCCATAATGACGCTCACTACGCTGGCGATGGATTCCGACCGTTCGTTCAGTACGGCAATGGAATCCCGGGATTGAATGGCCGCTTGCTCCACCTGTTTCATCTGCTCGACGGCGGTCTTGGCAAGCTCATTGCCTGAGCCGGCTTCTTTCGAGGCCTGGCCGATCTTTTCCGAGACTTCCGCGGAAGAGGTGGCAATATGCTGTACGCCTTGCGAGATTTCTTCCATGGCCCGGGCGTTCTCGGCTGCGGTGGAAGCGATAGTGTAGCTGCCTTCTTTAATTTCAAGTGTAGCCGCTCCGGATTTTTCAGTAAGTTCTTTGTACATCGCGGTAGAATGAAGCAGTTGATCCGATCCGTTGACGACGGATTGAGAGGTCTCCAGCACTTTCCCGATCATCTCTTTGAGCTGAGCGGTCATCGTCCGGAAACTGTCGGCCAGATGTCCCACTTCGTCTTTGGCGACGATGTCGATCTGTTCGCGAAAATCGCCTTGCGCCATCTTTTCCGTAACAGCGGCGAGCTTCTTGATCGGGTTGGTGATTCTCCGGCTGTTGAGGTAGGCGACGATCATGCCGACGGCGATAACGAAGATTGAGATCCCGAAGCAAATCCAGTAGATTTCGGTTCTTTTTTCCTCGATAAATGTTGCATCCATACCGACGGCCAGAAGGGCCGTACTGCCGGGAAGAGCTATGTAGGCGGTTTTATGGGAGCCGAACTGGTCGGAATACAATTCGCTGATTCTGGCGTTCCCTTTGGATTCGGCGGCAAGCATGGCTTCCTGGATGGCAAGTGAATCGCCGATCTTCATCTTGGAGTTTTCGTTTACGCCGATGACCGTCGCTTTATCCTTCTGCAAATCAAGAATGTAAGCGGTATGTAACTGATATTCTTCCACTTTGTCCGAAAGGTAGGATTCCACGACAAAGCGGGAATTTTCTTTACCCTTCAGCAACTGGAGAGCCTGGGTTGTGTCCAGATTTTTGAAAATGTCTTTTGAACTGGTCTGAAGCACCTTGTCGAACTGAGGTAGAACGTTCTTGTTGATGATTCCCATGGAAACAACTAAGAAGCTGGTACTGAACAATACCGATGACAAAATGATGACGACAGCAAACGTGAACATGAATTTGCGGTTAATGGAATGTTTCGTCTTAAACATGGAAATCCTCCCCGTATCCTAATTTTCTGTTTAGTTCTCTCTATACAGTATGGTGCGCCTCAGGTCTTATTTGACCGGTGTTCATTATTGTTATTCTATAGAAAAAGTAGGCTTTTGAAAATGATGTTTTTCATTATTTTTCATTTTCAAAATTGAGCGGAATGTTAGGGGTAGAATCTTGAGCGGAGATATGGTATCTTGGGACTTGCTGTGCTAATTCACGGCCGCGGTTCGTAACCATCCCGCGTAATCAAAACTAGGAGGAATTCTGTTTGTTCAACATCGGATGGGGCATATTTTATATGCTCGTCAACTTTTCTTTTTTTCTGCTTTGTTACAAGCTGTTCGGAAAAAAGGGTCTTTATGCCTGGATCGGCGTGGCTACGGTCGTAGCCAACATTCAAGTCGTTAAGACGGTGGAGATGTTCGGCATCGTCATGACGCTCGGCAACACGATGTATGTCAGCCTGTATCTGACCAGTGATCTGCTCAACGAGAAATTCGGGCGCCAGGAAGCGAAAAAAGCGGTCTGGTTCGGGTTTTTTACGCTGATCATGACCACGATTCTGATGCAGATGGTCCTTGCCTTCCAGCCTCAGGAGACCGATATCGCCCAAGGTTCGCTCGAGACGATCTTTGGTCTGATGCCGCGGCTTGCCCTAGGCAGCCTTACCGCTTATTTCGTCAGCCAGTTCCTTGACGTACGACTGTACGCCTGGATTCGGAAGTTTTATCCGAAAAGGAACCAGTTGTGGATCAGAAACAACGGCAGCACGATGGTAAGTTCGTTCGTGGATACCGTGATTTTCTGCTCGATCGCTTTCATTGGAGAGTACAGTCTCCAAGTCTGGTTTGAAATTCTGCTGACGACGTATGTGTTCAAATTCGTCCTGACGGCGGCGGGGACTCCATTCCTGTATATCGCCCGGAATTTCCGCCACGAAGAAGACGAGCCGTCAACAGCTCCGCAATAAAACAACAAACCTCCAGGCTATTCAATATAGCCGGAGGTTTGTTTTCTTTTATAGGCCTATAGATTACAGATACGTCAGCTGTTTGGGGAAGCTCGTCAATACTTCCACGCCGGTATCCGTTACGAGACAATCGTCCTCGATACGCACCCCGCCTACGCCAGGAACGTAAATTCCGGGCTCCACCGTAAATACATTGCCCTCGCTGAGCAGGTATTCGTTTTGCCCGTGAACCGAAGGGAATTCATGCACATCAATGCCAAGTCCGTGGCCCAGCCGATGAATGAAATATTGGCCATACCCGGCATTCTCGATGACATCTCTGGCGGCTTTATCGATGGACGCATAAGTGACGCCGGGACGGATAGCCGCAATCGCTGCTTCGTTCGCGGCAAGCACGGTCTCATAGATTCGGATCTGCTCCTCAGTCAGCTCGCCGAACGCGAAAGTTCGCGTTATATCGGACGCATATCCTGAGGCATATACGCCGATATCAAACATGAGCATATCGCCGCGGCGAAGTTTGCGTTCTCCTGGAACTCCGTGGGGCAGCGCCGTTTTTTCGCCGGACAGCACCATGGAATCAAAGGATGGACCGTCCGCACCCAGCTTGCGGATCTGGTATTCCACTTCGGCTACGAGTTCGTTCTCGGATACGCCTTCTTTTACCTGCTTGAGCGATTCCTGAAGCACTTCCTCGATGAGCCGGACCGCATGGCGTATTTTGCCGATCTCTCCGGCCGTTTTTCGGACGCGCATATCACGGAGCCAAGGCCCCACGTCGTGATATGTAGTGAAGCCCAGCGACTCTTGAAGCTGTTCGAAGCGGGCTACCGTGAGGTTTTCTTTTTCCAGTCCGACAGTTCCGACCGGAGCGTGAAGCTTATTTTTTAACAAAAGATAAGGGTTATCCGTATCCAGGTGGGTGATGATCTCCATATTTCCGGTCGCGGCGCGCGCGGCCTCTTCGTCAAGAGCGGGGGCCACCAAAATCGGTTCATTGCCGGGTTGGAAGAGAATCCCCAGAAACCGTTCATGCGGATTGCTCAAAAACCCCGTCAAATAATATACATGCTTGGGATCGGTAATGAGCAGCGTTTGAATCCCTTGCTGCCGCATGCTTTGTTCTAATCCTGACCAATGTTCATTCATGTCGAATACTTCCTTTCTTACTCTGTTCCTATATATTATAGGCTACACCTTCCCGGAAAGAAAAAAAAGTTGCCTCAAAGGGACAATGTTGAACGGCAGCGGATTGCAATTGCAATAAATCGGAAATGATTTTTCAAAAAATATTTACTTTTTATCAATATTCACTAAAATAAAATAGGTATTCAAATTTGAATAGGTACAAGGGGGGCCAAGAATGGCTGCTGAGAAAAAGGACTACACCAAATTTATTCTGATCGGCCTCATGTTAGGCATCCTGATGTCGGCCATGGATAATACGATTGTAACGACGGCCATGGGAACGATCGTTTCCGAGCTTGGAGGAATGGAGCAATTCGTTTGGGTTACCTCCGCCTATATGGTGGCTGTCATGGCAGGTACGCCGATCTTCGGCAAGCTGTCCGATATGTACGGACGAAAGCGGTTTTTCCTGTTCGGAATCATTATGTTTCTGATCGGATCAATCCTGTGCGGGATGGCGGGAAGCATTGTGCAGCTCAGCATTTACCGGGCGATCCAGGGGATCGGCGGCGGGGCGCTGATGCCGATTGCGTTCACGATTATTTATGATATTTTTCCCGTGGAGAAACGGGGGAAAATGACAGGGCTGATGGGGGCCGTCTTCGGCACCTCCAGCATATTCGGTCCGCTGCTCGGCGCTTATATTACCGACTCGCTCGGCTGGAATTGGGTATTTTACATTAACGTACCGATCGGTCTCGTATCGCTGGTGCTGATCATTCTGTTCTACAAAGAATCCCTCACGCATGCCAAACAGCAGATCGACTGGAGCGGTGCGTTTACACTGGTTGGAGCTGTCGTCTGCTTGATGTTCGCGCTGGAACTCGGCGGAGAGAAATACGCCTGGGATTCGGCGGTCATTCTGGGCCTGTTTGCCGGGTTTGCGCTGTTGTTCGTAGTTTTCCTGGTTGCGGAAACAAGAGCGAAGGAGCCGATCATTTCGTTTGATATGTTCCGGAACCGGCTTTATGCGACAAGCAGCCTGCTGGCGTTGTTCTATGGCAGTGTCTTTATCGTGGCAACGGTGTATATCCCGATTTATGTGCAAGGCGTATTCGGGGGAAGTGCCACGAACTCGGGCCTCATTCTGATGCCGATGATGATCGGCTCCGTCGTAGGCAGCATGATGGGCGGCATGTTGACTTCAAAAGTGTCTTACAAGGGCGTTATGTCCATTTCCGTTATCTTTTTTGTATCGGGCATTTTTGCGCTCAGTACGCTGAGCGGCGATTCGTCGCGGATGCTCTTGACAATCTATAGCATTTTGACCGGATTTGGCGTCGGATTCTCCTTTTCCGTGCTTGGTATGGCTGCGGTACATCCGTTCGATATGCGCAAACGGGGTGCGGCAACCTCGACCAACTCTTTTCTCAGATCGCTTGGCATGACGCTCGGGATTACGATCTTCGGCATTGTGCAGCGAAATCTGATGGCGAATAATATGGCGGAAGCATTTCAGGGAATGGGGCAGGCAGGCCAGGCCTTTGGAGATACCCGGGAAGCATTGTCTCCCGAAAAGCGGGCGCTGATCCCGCCGGAAATTTTGGATAAATTGACGAATGCGATGGCTACTTCCATCGGTCATACCTTCATGTGGGCGTTGATTCCGGCCGTTCTGGCCGTACTCGTCGTAATCGCGATGCCTAACGACCGGATGGTAGCTAAGGCGAAGGCGTCCGAAGTGTCCAAACAGCGTGTTTGAGGACGGTTTGATATGCAAGCTTTATCGATCCGTCTAAGTATTCTCGGTTTGTTGATGGAAGAGGATATGCATCCTTATGAAATCCGGAGCCGGATGAAGGACCGCTTTCTGGATTTCCAGGGCAGATTCAAAATCGGTTCGCTCTATTATGCTGTTGATCAACTGGCGAAACAGTCGTATATCGAAGCGGTGGAAACCATACAAAGCGACACCCGTCCGGACAAAACCGTCTACCGGATTACGGACAAGGGGAGGGCTTATTTTCACAAGCTGCTGCTGGACCGGTTCAAGGAGGAGGATATTCCTTTTCATCCGATGTACATCGCCCTGGTGTTTGCCGGAAAAGGGGACCGCGAGAAGATCGCCGCTATTCTCCGGGACCGGGTACGGGAGGCCGAGCATCACGTGAATTACTGTTATCAGGTGTATTGCGAGCATAAGGGGACCGTCCCGCGGAGCGTTCTGCATTTAATGGCCGGGCGATATGAACATGCCAAAACCGAGCTCGCCTGGCTGGTCCGGCTGTTGGAAGATACCGAGGCGGGCCGGTTAAACGAAGTAGCTTTCTCGCCGCTGTTGGACGAGGATTAAGCGTTTCTATCGTAATGGCCTCGTTTCTGTTACTCTCGTTTTTGCTCCCGTTTTTGCTCTCGTCCGCGTTCCGTGTTTATTCCGGAAGGTTTTGAGGTATAAAGGAAGTACAAAGCCGTAGACGAGGTGAAAATAATGGACGATAAACAGAACGGTGCAGGTTTCCCGGATCGCTCGAAAGAAACCCGGAAGACCGGAGAGATACCTAACAGGGATCATCCTGAGCAATATCCTACGGAACAACCCAGCTTGTTCGATATGTTCGAAAGCGAGCAAAACGTCGATCCGATTCCGGTCGAGGATTTGAATCTTGAAGTCCGCGAGGAGAAGGACAAGGAAGCGACGAAGCACGCCTCTTCCAGCGAACGGAAGTATCATACGGGATTTGAAGATTAATTTACCGGAATGCCAAAAACTCCCCAAGCCCATGATTCATGGAGCTTGGGGAGTTTTTGAATTTAGGGATGATCGTTTCTCTGTTTCTCTACCTCAGTTCCTTTACTACATTCGGAGGAGTATGCCCTTGCAGCGCCAACACCAGGTTTTTGGCGGCGGCCATGGCCATCTCGCGGCGCGTATGCTCCGTGGAAGAGCCGATATGCGGCAGGGTTACGACGTTCGGTAAGGTTAGCAGCGGATGGTCAGCCTCGATCGGCTCCCGCTCAAATACATCCAGCCCGGCTCCGTAAATTTGTTTGTTCTTCAAAGCCTGGATCAAAGCCGATTCATCCACAGTTGCACCGCGCGATGCATTGATGAACACCGCCGTACGTTTCATGAGATCAAACTCCGGCTGTCCGATGAGTCCGCGGGTTTCCGGCGTCAACGGCGTCATTATCACGACGAAATCGGATTCACTCAGCAGTTGGTGAAGAGTGCGGTATTCCGCTTGCAGTTCTGCTTCGGCCTCCGGCTTGCGGTGACGGTTATGATAAAGCACCTCCATGCCGAAGCCGAGTCTGCACCGGCGTGCGACCGCCTCTCCGATGCCGCCCATCCCGATAATGCCGAGCTTTTTATGATGGACGTCCAATCCGAAGAAGATCTCGTCATCGCCCCGCTTCCAGCGGCCATCCTTTACATACTTGTCCAATTCCGCGATCCGGCGGGCCGTGGACAACATGAGCGCCATAATCAAATCGGCTACCGTTTCATTCAGCACCCCGGGCGTATTCGTACCGAGTATCCGCCGCGCCTTCATCGCTTCAATGTCGAAATTGTTATAGCCGACACTGATCGTACTGACCGCGCGCAACAGAGGGGCGCGTTCCAGCAGCTCTGCGTCGATTTTGCCGCCTGAGGTGAGGAGCCCCTCAGCATTTCCCAGGCTTTCAAGCAGGCGTTCGCGGGGAATGGGCTTGGGTTGATCCCACTTGCTGCAATCGCAATGTTCTTCAAGATAAGCTTCAACTTCAGGGGGAACTTTTCTGGCAATAAACACTTTAGGTTTCATGAGCGTTCTCCTCTCCAAGTCAGGGACGATAACGTGATCAAAACATGAATTTAGCGATTATCCACCTTTTCGGGATAAAGGTCATGATTCAGCAGGCGATGTTCGGCCATAGCTTCATATTTTGATCCGGGACGGCCGTAGTTGCAGTACGGATCGATGGAAATTCCGCCGCGCGGCGTGAATTTTCCCCATACCTCAATATATTTGGGATCCATCAGCTTAATCAGATCGTTCATTATAATATTAACGCAATCCTCGTGAAAATCACCGTGATTACGGAAACTGAACAAATACAATTTGAGCGATTTGCTCTCCACCATTTTGATATCCGGAATATAACTGATGTAAATGGTGGCAAAATCGGGTTGACCGGTAATCGGACAAAGGCTGGTGAATTCCGGACAATTGAATTTTACAAAGTAATCCCGATAAGGATGCTTGTTATCAAAGCTTTCCAACATTTCGGGCGCATAAGTCATCGGGTATTGAACTCCCTGATTGCCCAACAGACTAACATTTTGCATTTCTTCGGGTTGTCTTCCTGACATTCTTATATCCTCCTTTATTAAACTCCCCGCTTGTTGCCCCATACCAGGGCATGAAGCTGGGGAAGAACACGTACATCGTTCAAATCGCTCATAGACATAACCCGGTCTATGAGTGCTTCGTAACGATGCAGCAAGTCAGCGGCGTGGTGGCCGATGTCCATACGCCGCACATCGGGGTTGCCGACCTGCAGGAACATCGCAACGCCCGGATAACGGGCGTGCACCTGCTTGGCGTAGGCGAGGTCGGCATCGTCGAACACGACGACCTTGAGGCTCACCGCCAAGGGAGCAGGTCGTCCGTTGAGCCTGGCGACGATCTCGTCCAGCATGGCCCAATCGGTATTCATTCCCGAGCTGGGCGGCTTAGGGGAGATCGTCACATGGTGAATGTCGCTCAGCCAGTCCTGCCACCGGGAGCCTTGCGTCTCTACGGCCACCGTGATGCCTTTGCTCCGGAGCAAAGAGACAAGTCCCTCCAACTGAGGCAGGAGGGCAGGATTCCCGCCGGACAAGGTCACGTGCGAGAACCGGTCGCCTCCGATCCGGTACAGTTCGTTCCAAATCTCCGCAGGGGTCATCCGGGAGATCAACTCTTTGGCGCTGCCGTCCCAGGTGAAAGCGGAGTCGCACCAGCTGCAGCGATAATCGCAGCCTGCGGTGCGGACGAACATCGTCTTTTGTCCGATAACCATGCCTTCGCCCTGAACGGTCGGGCCGAATATTTCAAGCACGGGAATGTGCTGTTGTTTGATTTCTTCATTCATCCCTCATCCACTCCCGTCTAGCTTCCGCGTAACTTGTCGGTGTCTCGTACAGGCGTACGAATTCCGTACGGGCCTCCGGGAGAGAAGAGCGGTAGCGTTCCAAATCCATAGAGGCTTCCATTTTTTCAAAGAGCCAAACGACCATATTCTCGGCCGTCGTATTCATCGGAGGCAGCGTTTCATTCAAATAGCGGTGATCCAAATAGCCTTCAATTTCTTCCTTCCAAATTTGCTTGATCGTGCCGAAGTCGACGGTGATCCCCACCTCGTCGGGCTTTCCGCTGATACCAAAGACTACTTTGTACGTATGGCCGTGCAGGTTTTTGCATTTTCCGTCATAAGCGTGCAGATGGTGGGCCGCATCGAAGGTAAACTCCTTGCTGACGAGCACTCGCCGACGATGATAACGGAGCTGCTCTTTGGCGATGTCCTGACCAAGCACCTGCAACTGTTCTACGATGCGAAATTCTCCGGGTGTCCGTTCCATATTTAGAACTCCTCCTTGACGGAGCCGCCGGTACCGCGAGTCTGAAGATAGCTGTCCATTCCGGCTCTTCTGAGCTTGCAGGCGGGACAGTCGCCGCAGCCGTCCCCGATGATTCCGTTATAGCAGGTCAGCGTAAGTTCGCGGACAAAATCGAAGGCGCCCAGTTCATCGGCCAGTTGCCAGGTTTGGGCTTTGTCAATCCACATCAGGGGCGTATGAATGACGAAATCAAAGTCCATCGCCAGATTCAAGGTCACGTTCAGCGATTTAACGAAAGCGTCCCGGCAGTCCGGGTATCCGCTGAAGTCGGTCTCGCATACACCAGTTACCAGGTGGCGTGCCCCGACGCCTTTGGCCAGTACCGCAGCAAAGCTGAGGAATAGATGGTTCCGGCCCTCCACAAAGGTGCTGGGAAGCTCCCCTTCCTCATGCGTGATCGGGATGTCGCTGCGGGTGAGCGCATTTTGCGTCAATTGACCGAGGAGGGACATGTCCAGGACGGTCAATTTAACCCCCAATTCATCCGCGATTCCTTTGGCGCATTCGATTTCCAGAGAATGGCGCTGACCGTAATCGAAGGTGACGGCTTCGACTTCACGGAACTGCTCAAGCGCCCAAAACAAGCAGGTGGTACTGTCCTGGCCGCCGCTGAAAACAACGACCGCTTTTTCATTTTTAAGCATAAAAAAACCTCTCATTCTTCTTGGATTGATCCGAAGGCGAGCAAACGCCTTCTGGGAAGAAAGAGAGTTCTTGAACTTACACCGCAAAAAAACAAGCCCATGCTACTCAGGCAGGGGCACCATTAGTTTTTTATAGAGGGAGTTCGCGAACCTCTTCCGTGCGATAGCCGCAAGGATCCTTTTTTTCAATTGTCACAGGCTTACGCCCGCAGCCATTATAACATACTTGCCGCCTCAGGCGGTATGGTAATGTAAGCAAATAAATCCGCCTAATTCTCTATTTACAAACCCGAAACCGTTGGATGATAATGGAATAATATGATGAAGAGGGGGACTCATGGGGATGAAGACAATAAAATTTAAATGGCTTGCGCTTCCGCTGACGCTTCTGATGATTGCGCTCGCGGGCTGCCAGGCAGTGGCGGGCTTTGATATCAACAAGGCGTTGGTTCAAAGCATCCAGCCGACATCAAGTGAATCCAAGCAGACTCTGTCGGTAGAGCTTGTTCCGGCGACAGGAACGCTCTCTGCGGAAGATAAGAAGACGATCGATCTGATCAATTCCTTCTCGCTGAATGTGGATAGCGCCAAGATGCAGGATGCTTCCAATATTTCGATCAAGGGATCGGTCGGGTACGACGGTAACAAGCTGCCTTTCCATTTGTCGATGGACGATAAAGGAATGGCGATTCAGGTTGAAGGAGCCAAGCAGCCGGTATACATATCGCTTGATCCCGCCGACACAGGCATGCCGGATATGACGGAGTATCAGGATCAAATCCAGCAATTAACGAAGAAGGCGAGCGAGTTTGTTCTGAAGCATTTGCCGAATCCGAGCAAGGTATCGGTAAAGCAGGGCAGTGAAACCGTAAACGGGGAATCCTTGAATTTGACCAACCTGCAGGTTGAATTGCGGGGGGATGAGCTGATCGGTTTGATCAAACCGTTTCTGACGAGTGTCGCCAAGGATGAACAGGGAGTCAAAGACCTGATCGGAACTTTTTACGATGTATTCTATCCGCTGATGAGTTCGGGAATGGGTACGGATATCATCGATTCCTATGCAACGGACATTCTTCCCGAATCCAAAGCGGTAACTGTAGCGGCAATGGCTGCAGCTCTTCAGGAAGAGCTGAACAATCTGTTAGCCGATTACGACCAGCAAATGGCGGACCTGATGGCGGAGACGCCGGAGCTTTCGACGATACTGGGTAAAGACACTGTACTGAAGATGAATCTTTATTTCGACAGCAAGCTGAATATCCGCAAGGAAAAGGTGGAATTGAATATCGCCCTTCCTGCGTCGGAAGATTTGCCCGTTCAAGCGGTTAAAGTCCATGTGGACAGCGAGATATGGAACGTCGGTGGAACCGTGAAAACGGATGAAGTGAATACCGCGGCCGGAGTCATCGACGCCATGGACCCATACTTGACTCCTGGGCAAATTCTGCGCAATTTTGATACGAATTCGGTGATATACAAAATCTTGAAGGATGAAATGCAAATTTCGTATAAGTATATTTTGCTCGATCCTTACAACGACTATTATGAGGTCATCTCCAAAAAGAACACCTCCTTCGTACCGCTCCGCTACTTGTCGGAACAACTGGATGCCGATGTGAAGTGGACGCCGGGCTCCAATCAAATCGTCATTACCGACGATATCACCGGTGCGAAGATCGCCGTGACTAAAGGCTCTAACAAGGCTACCGTGAATGGCCAGCCGGTTACGCTGCCGCAGGCCGTGTTTGTTCATGAAGATGGAACAATGTATGTGCCGCTGCGTTTTATTGCGGAATCGCTTGGAGCAACGGTCAACGTTGACGAAGAGGGCTGGATTACGGTGGAGCGCCCATAAGCGCAACTGATTTTATGAAATTCCGGATTTCGAATATTATCCTTTAAAGAAGATGGATTTGCTTCGACTAAGCTCGAAGCATCCATCTTTTTTTTGTAGACAAGGGGGCGCTCCTGATATAATATGAAACCATAAAGAAAATGATAATCATTATCAGTGACAATGGAGGGTCAAACTATGCGTTACATGAAGCACAGCTTTCTATCTTTGACGGCGATCTTGTTACTGTCCATCGTCCTATCCGCTTGCGGGGGACAGAATGGCGGGAATAAAGCCGGAAATACAGACAATGCACCAGCAAATCAAACCAATCAGAATTCAGGCAACCAGGCCTCGAATACAGATGCAGCGAAGACGAAAACGTTCAAAGATCTGAACGGGGACATTGAAGTTCCGACGAACCCGCAGCGGATCGTTTCGATTACTCACCTGGGCGATTTGGCGGCACTTGGCGTTAAGCCGGTCGGCGCAGGCTCGGTGGCATTGGAGAATTCCGTGCTCTTGGAAAAAGAGCTGGAGGGTGTGGTCAATGTAGGCGATATCTCCGTCGAGAAGGTATTGGAACTGAATCCGGACCTGATCATTATCCCTTCCTATACACCTGCTGATATCGCAGAGCAATTGAAAAAAATCACGACGACAGTAACGCTGGCTACCACCGGATGGGAAGGCATCGATCCGATTGACGAAGTGAGAACGATGGGTGATTTGCTTGGCCGCGAAAAAGAAGCGGAAGAATTCATCGCACGTTATCAAAAGAAAGCGGAAGAAGCTAAGCAAAAGCTGCAAGAGGTCATCGGACCGGACGAAACAATCGGTACGTATTCGATCTGGGCCAAAAACTTCTGGGTATGGCCGGCTACAAGAGATGCCGGATTCAATTTGTATAAAATGTTCGGGCTGAAGCCGTTGCCGAAGATCGAATCCGAAGTGTTCCCTGGAACTGGCAGCGATATCTCGCTTGAGGTGCTTGGAGATTATGCGGCCGACCATATGTTTGTTACCGTATATGAACCGGACGGAGGGGCGGAACGGGCGAAGGAAGTCATGAACGGGGCAGTGTGGAAGAACCTCCCTGCGGTTAAGAATAATCACGTTTATATGCTGGATATGAAGCAATTCTGGATGGTTGACGGTCTGAACCTGGAGAAACAGATCGACATCCTGACGGATCTGATCATTAGCCAAAATCAAAAGTAAACCTTTAATTAAACGGGCTGCCGTATTCTTAAGATCCCTTAAGATTGCGGCAGCCCTTTAATTTTATGCTTTATTCATGGCAGTTGAAAAATCAACAATAGCTTCCTGCAGTATAGTTGAGGGGGGAGCGTTCTTTTTGGCGGCGGATCTCGCTACCATGGACGTAACGAACCGGTCCCACCAGTTCATATCGTCCGGTTTCAGTTCTCCTCCGAAACACGAGATCTTCAGGGCGGAATCCCGCAATTCGGACGGCAGGGCACGGGCGATAAACTGGTCTGCTTGCTCGGGGGACCCGCAGCAAATGAACACCCCGACCTTTTTTTGCAAGAGAGTCTTCAAATGTTCCTGGCAGAGCCGGACGCAAGGCTTTTGCCATTGCCCGTAGTAGATTGATCCTCCGATAATTATCTTTTCAAAAGCAGCGAGGTCGGGAAGGGGGTCATGTTGCAAATTAACGATACTTATCGGACCCGTCAACCGGCTTTCCAGCATAGACGCGCATTTTGCCGTACAGCCGTACTTTCCGGCATAAGCAATCAATACACTCATAGCGAACCTCCTGTTCAAATCGCATTTTCCAAATTATATATAATGGAGCTTCAAAGAGATAAGAGATTTATCATACTGCTAAGCTTGCGACCATATCTTTGCGCATTGACAAATGAATAAGAAATTTTTTAATATTGTCCTATATTCGTAATTATTACAATTAAACGGGATTGAGCCCGGATCCGTGAAGGGAAGATTGACATACATGCTGAAGTTGAAAAAGGGCGATCTCTGGCTCATCGCTGTGCTTGTCGCAGTAGGTATCCTCTGGCTGGGGCTCCGCTATTTTAACGAACAGAGTCATACATATAATCCGGCAGACCTGAATGCGGTCATCACGGTGGACGGTCAATTGTACAAAAACGTTCCCCTGAATGGAGCGACGGAACAAATCGAGATTAAAACCGAGTTCGGGCACAATATTCTTAAAAAGTTTGACGGGGGCATCCAGATGATTTCTGCGGATTGTCCCAAAAAAATTTCCATGGCCATGGGATTCATATCCCGTCCGAATGAGACTATCATCTGCGTCCCGAACCGAGTCTACGTGGAAATTGCCGGAAATAAAGGTAGCAAGGAGAATGAGGAAGATGAAGTGGATGCTTATGTCCGTTAAGCGGGAAAGCCCAAGCTTGGAGTTTGTGTTTTTACGAGTCATCCCCAGCCCCCGGCTTAATACCTCCAGAAGACTCCCTTGCCTCTTGGATCCATTGTTCCACCGCTTTACTGTTGAGATAAATATAAGGAGTATCCGGTCGTGGAATTTCGGTCACCAACTCAGCTTCAACCGCCATAACTTCCCTATCTTCGCGAATTACCGTAACCAAGTTCCCCTCGACTTCTAACCATGCATCGTTTCGGACGGCGGGATGGTTAGCCTGAAGAAGGACCGGAACGCCGAAGGGATAAGCATCTGCCGTGCAGCATTGCACGAGAAAACGTCCCAGGACAAATTCATCATCCGGCGAAACGCCCGCATCACGGTAAACAAAACCGCTCAGCCTGATCCTCTTTCCCTTGAACTCCTCTTTGAACAATTGTATTGACCCTACGATTTCCGAATATATTTCCGGTTTAACTTCGATTGGATCCTGCACATATAGCAGCTTGGCCAGTTCGGCAAATTCCACATTGTACTTGTCCGGTGCTTTGAATTTGCCGTCCAGCTGTTCTCTGGTCAGTACGGGCGATCCGAGAATCATGCCTTTTTTTGCTGCGGCCGTAACCCCGAGAGCCTGGTCGGGAAGCAGGCTTCCTAATAGTATCGGAAGAATAAATAGGGCATAAATCGCCGCATGTTTGAGTTTGGAACCGGTGACGGGGTGTTCGCAATGGCAATCCACACCGTGCTTCGTCCCGAACATAGTCCGGTACGCAAGATTGACGGATAGCATGACGAGCGGTATGACGCTCAGCCGAAGCCAAGGATACATTTCCGGTGCAACGTAATATTGAAGATATCCTGTGGCAGACAGACGAGCGATATATATGGCGAAGCCGAGTAAGATGAGACTGCGGAACAGTTCATGGCTCTGGAAGACGGGCTCTTCATTCATCATAATTCCCTCCTATTGGCTTAAAAAGAAAGCATCTACAGCAACTGCCCCCGTAAAGACCACCGTACAAATCAGAAAAGCCAAGTAAATGACGAATTTCGTTTTGAAAACGGACAGCAGCATTAACGTATTTTTGAAATCGAGCATCGGACCGAAGACGAGGAAAGCGAGCAGGGAGCCGGAAGAGAACGAATGGAGAAACGTTTGGGCGACAAAAGCATCGGAAGTGGAGCAAAGGGACAGCAGAAATGCGAATCCCATCATGAACACATAGGCGCTGACCGGGCCGCTGCCGATGGATTCAAGGCTTTCTTTGGCCACAAAGGATTGAATTCCTGCGGTAAGCATGCAGCCTAGCAACAAATATTTGCCCATATCGAAAAATTCATCCGCCGTGTGGACAAAGATGGAGGTCCACTTCTTTTTACCTTGATTTGAATGGGAGTGGTGAGCGGGATGGTCTTGAGCGGTTGCTCCGGATGCAGAAGCCATTTTAAGCGGGTCTGTTTTCCAGGTGACGTAAATCATGACCCCGATGGAGGCGGCTACGAAAAAGGCCAGTCCCATCCGGGCGTAAACCATCTCGGGATACAGCCGGAAAGCCATGTAGGTCGCGCCGAAGACGACCGGATTGATAATCGGCCCGGATAGAATGAAAACTGTCGCAATATATACGGGCATACCTTTCTGGATGAGTCTGCGGATCAGCGGAATCATGCCGCACTCGCAAACGGGGAACAAGAGCCCGAGAATACAGGCGGTCAAAATTCCGGCGGCCGGATTTTTGGGGATCCACTTTTTCAGCAATTGTTCGGATACGTATAAATGCACCAGTGAGGACAATAGCGAACCTAGCAGGACAAACGGCAGTGCCTCCAGCAATATGCCGAGAAAGCTTGTCCGGAACGTATATAGGTAGGTTAAATCGACGGAGCCTGCGGCGAGAGGCAAGAGGACGGTCATACAAGCCAAAATGAACGCGGCAGGCGCCAAAATGGGAAGGATGCGGAGCGGAAAGAGTTTGTTCATCGACGGGATCTCCTTTTCGGGATTCTTAATCATAATAATTACTATTTAGCTGGATAAGAGTTCAGAACAGAAAAGCAAAATTTTCGTGAACCGTTGACAACTTGGTTAGCGGGGGATATAGTAATTGTTATTAATCGTAACGGTTACGAATAAGAAATTACACTTAAAATGAAAGGGGCAAATGAGTTAGTGACATTGGATACGAAAATAATACCGGTCACCGTGCTTTGCGGCTATCTGGGGTCAGGCAAGACTACGCTGCTTAACCACGTACTGAACCAGCGCGGCGGCATGAAAGTTGCCGTGATCGTAAACGACATGAGTGAAATTAATATCGATGCCGGCCTTGTGAGCAACGGGGCCCAATTATGCAGAACGGAAGAGAAGCTGGTGGAGTTGTCCAACGGCTGCATCTGCTGCACGCTCCGGGACGATTTGCTGCGAGAGGTCCAAAAGCTGGCGGCGGAAGGCCGGTTTGATTACATTTTGATTGAATCGACCGGAATCAGCGAGCCGGTTCCCATAGCCCAAACCTTTACTTATGAAGATCCTGATACGGGAATCGACTTGACCGCCTTTGCCCGACTGGACACCATGGTGACCGTGGTGGATGCCTATCGGTTCTGGCATGATTTCGGCTCGGGCGAAACGCTACTCGACCGGGGACAGGCGACAGGGGAAGAGGATACCCGGGACGTGGTCGATTTACTGATCGACCAGATCGAAACCTGTGATGTGCTGATCCTGAATAAATGCGATCTGGTGAGCCAGGACGATCTCGAAGAGCTTAAGGGAGTGCTTCGCAAACTGCAGCCGACGGCCAAGCTGATTACTTCAAGCAACGGCGTGGTCGATCCGAAGGAGATATTGAACACGGGCCGGTTTGATTTCGAAAAAGCCAGTCTGTCCGCCGGTTGGATCAAAGAGCTTCAGAGGGAAGAGCATACGCCCGAGACGGAGGAGTACGGCATCGGTTCCTTCGTTTACCGGAGATCGAAACCTTTTCATCCGGAAAGGCTCGCCAAGGTGCTGGAAAATTGGCCGGTTGAAGTCGTGAGAGCCAAAGGAACCTTATGGCTTGCAGTAAAGCATGATCTGGCGGCAAGCCTGAGCCAAGCCGGCCCCTCGATCCAATTCGGTCCGGCCGGCAGGTGGGTGGCTGCTCTGACTGAGGAAGAACGGCAAATGGTGTTCGAGACGGAACCGGAGGTACTGGTGAAATGGGACTCCGTCTGGGGTGACCGTTTGAACGAAGTCGTGTTAATCGGCATAGATATGGATCGAAGCGGGCTGGAACGGGACCTCGACGATTGCCTGCTTACGGCGGAGGAGATGGAGCTGGATTGGTCCGGTTTCAACAACCCGCTCCCCTGGATCAGCGATGAGGATTATGAGGCCGCCATGGGTAACTGAACCGGATTTTAAAGGATTGTACTGAAAAGGGAGGTGAAGATAATGCGCGTAGTTGTCACTTTGGCTTGCACGGAATGTGGGGACAGAAAACTATACGACCACCAAAAACAAGAAAACTCATCCGGAGCGTCTGGAGTTGCGTAAATATTCGCCGCGGCTGAGAAAATATACGATTCACAGAGAAACAAGATAGCCTGGGGATATTGGACAATATCATAATAAATAAGACCGGCCCCAGGCCGGTCAAATAATATTTTTCCCATAAAATATTTCGTCCATCTCGATCGTCAAACGCTCCGTATTTTCCAGTTGCTCCTGCGGACTAAGTGTGTCCTTGGTGTAGCCGAACAGGTAATTGTTCAGATCGAATTCCTTCAGTTTGCATTTGGTATGGAAAATATGCTCCTGGTACACATTGACGTCAATCATATGGTACTGGTCAAGCACCTCGTCGGGGATATAGTTCTGGATAGAACTGATATCATGGTCGATGAACAGCTTCTGACCGTTGATATCGCGCGTGAAGCCCCTGACTCTGTAATCGATCGTCATTATATCGGTATCGAAAGAGTGGATTAAATAATTCAGCGCCTTCAGCGGTGAAATTTCACCGCAAGTCGAGACATCGATATCCGCCCGGAACGTGCAAATTCCTTCATTCGGATCGTACTCCGGATACGTATGGACGGTAATATGGCTTTTGTCCAACTGGATGACTACATTATCCGGCAGAGGTCCGGGCGATTCCTCGAACGATTCGTTCGGCACCTCCACCACCGGCCCCTCCGAAACAAGCACGGTAACGCTGGCCCCTTGAGGGACATAATCCTGCTTTGCCACATTAAGAACATGGGCGCCGATAATTTCCGCAACGGTGGTCAAAATTTTCGTAAGCCGGTCGGAATTGTACTGTTCGTCAATGTACGCGATATAGGCTTCCCGTTCTTCTTTGGTTCGCGTATAGCAAATATCATACATATTAAAACTTAGCGATTTGGTCAAATTGTTAAACTCGTGCAACTGGATCCGCTGTTCCTGGGTCAGTTTCATGAGGGAATCCCCCTTTTCATGGCTGTTCTCAAGGTAAAGTTTGTTTGCATTACCTTACTTTTATACCCATTCTGTCCCGGAAAAAACGTCTCGGAGGGAGGTAGAGGCAAATAGTTAGCCGCGGGGGGAAGTAACTTCAGTTCAAATCATCCCATCTTTCCCATTGATCCCGGGGATTTACTTCATAAACCTCCTGATCCCGGGACATCAGCCGGTGAATGATGAATTCTCTGCGGATGGTGGCATAATCGCCGTGAAACTGCTTGATAAATTCGTTGATCTCTTTTTCCGCATATTTCCGCACCGGATCCAGCAAGGATACAAGATGATGTAATACGATCAGCTTCTTCTTGTATTGGGCGGGCAGGTGTTTCAATGTACCCTCCGCGGTAAAAAAGTTTCGGATAACGCTGTTTTGCAGTGCCTGCTGTTTAGACTCTAAGGTCAACCGCTCCGTCTCTTGTTTTTCGTTTGGCTGAAGTTGCATGAATAAGACCCTCCTTAAGTTGTTCGAATTGAACAGAGAATGAAGTCAATTAAATTCGATAAATGTTTAATTAGATAATAATCTAATAAGTTAAAGGAGTCAAATACGAACTTGCTCCATGCCCTTTAACAGTTAATCGTTTTGAACCTAACCAAGAACAAAAAAAGCCCGGCGGAGGCATCCGCCGGGCTTTCATTGCGATGATTGCGATTAAGGCTCGATTCCCCAAACCAGACTGCCGTTCAGGTAAGCAGGAACGCGCTCCCAGTCGGCATATGCCGATTTGGTCGAATCATAAGAGAAATCGTCCGCTTCCGCATAATTAGTCCAGTCGGTTTTATTGATGCGGACTTGGATTTCTCCGGAGTCCGCACCGGGGGCCAGACTTCCGGCTCCGGCACCGAAGGAGATCTCGATATAGTAATCTCCTCCCGGAAGAGCAGGGTCCACCTTGACGAAAGTGCCGCTGACATTACCGCTTCCGATCGCGGCATAGTCGCAATGGAACTGCTGGGCTTTGTCTCCATCGATGGTGTAATAATAACGCAGCTTTACATCGCTTAACGCAATAGCTTCGTCCCCGTTGTTGACGATTTTGAATTGGGCCCGGATTTGATTGTCGTTCGCGTTGTTGTCATTCGTCCGGTATTGGACGGTCAAATCGCCTTCCGCGGGAATCGGCGCCTCTGTCGGCGTCGCGCTGACTTCTGCGGAATCCGGGCTGGAACCTGCCGCATTGCCTGCGCTTACCACATAGTAGTAAGTCGTGTTGTTGACCACGTCGAAATCGGTGTAAGCCGTTTCGGAAATCGTGGCGATGTCGGTGTATGGTCCGCCGCTGAGGGTGGCCCGTTTGACCGTATAAGACTCGGCGCCGGCCGGTTTGTTCCAGGTCAAACCGACTTGAGCGTCGCCGGCTGTCGCCTTAAGGCCTGTCGGCGCTTTAGGAGCCACAGGCTCTACCGGGCCTCCTCCGCCGCCGTTGATCAGCCGGTCATATTCGGCATAGGCTGTTGCCATGTCGACTTGGGACCAGAAGCGATGGTACGTGAATTCCGGAGTCCCGTTATCCCATTGTTTGGTTTGCGGGTTCCAGGACGTGTTGAATTTGTTTTCGAGATAGGACCAGGCCGGATCGTTTGTAATTTCCGGACGGACATCGATATAGCTGGCGTACACCCCGTCTCCGCCTTTGGCAGGATCGGAAGGAACGGTGCTGCTTCCCGGAATGGCGTTGCCCTGGCCGAAGGTTCCGTTCCATCCGTTCGGAAAGTAAATTTCCTTCATGAAATATCTGTAGTAATCGCTGCGAGGCTCTACCGTTGTGATGCCGACACCGTCATTGTATCCCCAAGCCGCATCCAGCAGCGATTTGGCCAATTGTTCGGCCTGGCTGCCGAGTGCGGAGTAGCTGCCGTTTTCCGCCTTCGTAGCGGCTGCAAAGAAGGTTAAAGCTTTGATGTAGCTGCCGAGCACTCCGGCGTCTTGTCCCGGGTTTTTCGTAACCACGTGAAGACCCGGATTGCCGGTGTGATTGCTGAATCCGTTCCAGCTATCCGGTTTGCCTTGCCATTCCAGATTGCTCGGAATCCAGAATTCCCCCGGAGCGGACACGGTATCGATTTGCGGATCGTTGCCGCCGAGTACCCGGTTCCCTTGCTGATCGAGGTAATAGCCCTCCGAATCGGTCACCGGGCGGCTGTTGGCGAAGGCGTAATCCATCGACCAGTCGACCCAGTTTTCAACGACCTGCTTGGCCATTTGGAAGTTTTCGGACGAGGTGTCTCCATTGGAAGCGAGAATATAGTATAACTCCGCGATCCGTTCCACCGGCCAGGCTTGCATACCGAACCAGTTGTTGGAAGGAGGATCATGATAGACCGGCGCATCGTCATAGGCCATTCCGTAGAACGTACTGGTTCCTGCCGGATAAGCTTTATAGGCACCGTCATAGCTGTTGGTCGCCCCGCCGGCTATGGCGCCTTCGCTGGACTGCAGCCAGGAGTAGAATTCAAGCTGACGTTTCAGCGAAGTGGCCCAGTCCGTCCCCGCCGTCGGCGAAGACGGGATCAAGCCGCCTTCCGGATCGGACAGGGCATAGGCTGCGACTACGTTCTGATAGCCTTGATGCGCATGGCTGGCACCGATGCGCCATGCCCAGTTGCCGGTGCTTCCAAGCCCGCCGCCCCAGGCGGTATACCAGGCCATCAGATAGTGCGCGGCATCTTTGCCGGTACCGGCCGAAGGCGAGCCGTCGGAGGCGCTGCCGATTTGCTGGAAGTACTTGTCGTACATGCCGTAGCGCAAATAGTCGCCCATTTTTTCGGCCTTTTGCAAATAAACTTCATTGTCATAGCCGAGCTCCTTAGCCCAATACATGGCTTGAATGGCCCGGGCATCGGCATCCGTCGCGTTGGTATAACGCCATTGTGGTGCCGGCGTGTTGCTCTCTTTCGTGAAGAGGGTCATAAAACCTTCGCCGGGTTTACCGAACGATTTGTCGTCTTGGGAGGGGTGAGGGACCGCTTCCCAAACCGATTCCTGTTCGCCGCGCTGGAAGGTGTTTACGTATGCGGCGGTATGGCTGGGGTTCAGCAGGTTTCCGAATCCGTACCAGTTGTCCACATCGACGAGCCAATGCATAAGATAGGTTTGGTTATTGCCGTAGGTCGCCTTCAGCTCGGCATCGAGCGGGTCCTTACCTGCGGCATATTGTCCGCTTAGCTGGCTCGGATACTTGTCCGGCTGGTCATATTCTGCGGCATAGGTTGCCGGACTGTTAGGGTTATAATAGCTCATGGTCGGCTGTTCTTCTTTACCGTCGCCTTCATTCACCGGGATAATATATTTCTCCATGTTATCCCAGGCTTCTTCCAGCTTGCTCCAGTCTCCCGTATAGTGGCCATACAGTACTTCTAGCCACATCCAGTAACTGTAGGCTTCGGAGGTCGTCATATGCCCGTAGTCCGGGGCTTCGCTCATCAAGGTTTCAACAGCGTGATAGGGGATGCCCTCGGGCGAAAAATATCCGCTGGCGGGATCTTTAAGCTGATCGTAAAGCTGCAGAAAGCGGGTTTCTTCCGGGGAGGCGGCCATCGCTTTTGGAGTCCCGGCACCGAACACACCGGTTATCAAAGAAAATAATAATGCGGCAGTCAAGGCAAGCGAGAGAGGTTTCCTGAACACGTTCGATCTTTTCATAAATCCATCATCCCTTCAATTTAATTTGGGTAAGGATTGAATGGCTTTGCTTATCGATCTTGGCAGTCAGTTTGATCAGATTCTGGCTAGGCTTGGCTCAGGGCTCTGCTCCCCACACGAGAGTTCCGTTCATGTATAATGGCGTCTTGTCCCACTCGGCATAACTTTGCCTTGTTCCGTCATAAGAATAATCATCGCCTTCGCTAAAATTGGTCCAGTCGGTTTTATTGAAGCGAATTTGAATTTCCCCGGTGTCGGCACCCGGTGCCAGGGTGCCCGCACTTGGGCCAAAGCTAATTTCAAGATAATAATCGGCCCCCGGAAGAGGGGAGTCCAGTTTAACGAAAGAACCGCTCACGTTTCCGCTGCCGATGGCGGCGTAATCGCAGTGGAACTGCTGCGCTTTGTCCCCGTCGATCGTGTAATAATAACGCAGCTTCACATTGCTGAGCGAAATGTCTTCGTCTCCGGTGTTGACGATCTTGAACTGGGCCCGGATCTGATTATCTCCGGCATTGGTGTCGTTGGTGCGATATTGAACTTTTAAGTCCCCTTCCGCAGGAATGGGGATTTCTCGTGGCGTCGCGCTGACTTGAGCGGAAGGAAGGCTGCTGCCGACCTGATTTCTCGCCGTAACGACGTAGAAATAGGTTGTACCGTTGCTCAGGCCGCTATCGCTGAACGAGGTGCCGGTCACGCTGCCTACGGTAGTATAAGGACCGCCGCTCGCTTCCGAACGTTGAATCACGTAATCGGCCGCTCCCGATACCGCATTCCAGAACAAGTCTACCTTTCCGCTGCCCGGAGTCGCTTTTACTCCTTTAGGCGCTGCGGGGACTTGGGGTTCGCCCGGATTTCCGCCACCCGGCGGTATTTCGCCGAATACCCGGACGCCGGCGTCGAACACCGGAATATTTGCGCTTTTTACCGGTCCGGCGCTGTTCGTTCCGATTCCCTGATACGAAAAGTCGTTGCTGTTATCCCAGAAATTCGTGTTCAGCGGGCCGGCGATACGGAATTGCACCTCTTTGCGGTACGCCGATTGGCCGCCCGGATAGATGCGCGTTCCGGTGAAATCCACGTTCGTATAATAAATGTGGTTCGCTTCATCGTGCGGCTGCAATTGGGATACGGTAGCTCCCTGGTTGTAGCCTCCGGCCGTTACCGTAATGTCTTCCGGTCCATACCCGGCGGCGACGGCTTCACTGAGATCAAGGTAATATTTGAAGGACATGTTTTCGCTGGCGCGTGCAGGCCATCCGGAGCGATTGTTCAGCAAAGCCCGGATTTCGATGAAGTTGCTGCCGCTGGCGTTGACCGAGGCCTCAACGAACATTTCGTCCTCGCGGGTTTCCGGGGCAGGGAACGAGGAGAGAGGCTGTTGGCCGGCGCCGTGAAGCAGCATCATTTTGGCCAAAGCACCGGTGAAGCCGGCATTGTAATCCGTCGCAACTTCGTTGGACACATAATCCCCGATCGAGTCGGTGTAGGCGTCGGTTTTTGAAGGTCCGCCAACTAGCGCGCCGTACAGCACATGCCGATGATTCGCCGGTACGGACTGACTGTCCGCCCAGGACCCGTGAGAGGTACGATGGTGCGGATGCTGCGGCGAATTATCGCCGAAGCCGATAACATAGCTGCTGTTCCGAGGATTGTCGCCAAGCATGTACAGGATCTGCTGTTCAGCGAATGAACGCGCGTTTATTTTCTTCGCGGCATCACTCACCCAATCGGAGTACACAAAGGCGAGAAATGCCTGGTTGGCGGAATACCGCAGAGCTCCCCATTGATCGAGATGGGCAAGGCCGCCGGGGGTGTACGATACCTTTTCGCCCGTACCGCTAACGCCGGTGGTCCAAAACTCCATATTTCGTTCCGTGGATTGAACGAAACGGGGGTCTCCGGTGATCCGGGCCAGCAGGAGCTGGGCTCCATAATGTTTGTCATCCCAGGCGTGGGTCCATTTGTAATCCCATTGCCCCTGCTGATTGGTGCCCCACAAGTCGCTGGCGGCGATCGCTTTGTCCAGATAATTCTGGTCCTGGGTAGCGAGGTATAGCCAAACCGCTCCCCAACTCAGCTCATCGGCGTACCCGCTCCAGGAATTATAAAACTGTGTGGCGTCCGTGATACTATCGGAGTATTTGCCGCGGTATTGATCCGCGAAGCTATACAATTCCTTGGCATGACGGAGCAGCTCGGCTGAATAAGACGGATCGCTGTCTTTAAAAATGATCGAAGCGGCTGCCAGCGCGGCTGCCGTTTCACCGGCCAGATCGGAACCGGGATGGGCAGCGTCGATTTTATATGCCGGGCGCTGCATCGGCATCACCTCGGCCGGTCCCCACCAGTTATGGTCAGCTGTTCCGTTACCGACTTGCCCCCATAACTCATTCGGAGCTGTATGCGCTTTCATAAAATAGTCCGTTGCCCAGCGAATATTGTCCAGTATTTCGTCCAATTGTCCGGATTGTTCATAGCCGTCCCGGTATTCATACACCGACCAGGCAAGGAGGGTTGCCGTGGAAGCCATCGGAAATCCGAACTTGACGTGATCCCCTGCATCATACCACCCGCCGGTCAAATCATGCCCAACGTCCGCACCGTCCTGCATTCCCGAATCCCCGCGCCATTCCACACGGTTGTTATCGGGAAGCTCTCCGGACCGCTGCGTTTCATAGAAATAGATCGATTTTTGCAGCGCCTCGGCATAATTGTAATCGGAAGCGGCCGCGCTTGCCTTGCCGGGAAGGGATGACCATCCCGAATAACTTGTAAGCGCTAAGAAAATACTGAATGACAGTGCACTACTTTTCCTGAACCATTTGCCCATAGCAGATTTCATCCTCTCTTAGAGTGATTCTACTAAACAAACGACTTTCGGCTGTACACAAAAAAATAGCCCGTTCACCTCACTTTCGGTAAAGTAGAGGACGCGCTGTCTTCAGCATGGGGTGGGATTTCTCTTGTCCCATCCATAATATACCATGTAAAACTAATATTTTCTAGTTTTTACAGTAAAAAATTTCTATAAATTCCATTTGAATGTGAAAAGTCCCTCATGCTTAACATGAGGGACTCTTGTCACTGCATACCAATTGTCAAATTGATAGGTGTACCACGCTGATAGACTTAAGCCTCCGGCTTGTTCAACTGGGCGTTTTGTTTTAACAGATCCCGAATTTCGGCCAGCAGCAATTCTTCATTTGAGGGAAGAGGGGCTTGCTCAGGTTTGACTTCCTCTTCTTTGCGTTTGAATCGGGATACTCCTTTGATGAAAAGAAAGATGGAGAACGAAATGATCAGGAAATCGACGACGGTTTGTAAAAAAACTCCGTAATTCAGCGTGGCATTTCCAAACGTGAATGTTAGACCGGAGAGGTTGACGCCCCCAAGTAGCAGGCCTACCAGAGGCATGAGGATATCGCTCACGAGAGAAGCAACGATTTTGCCGAAGGCCGCCCCGATAATGACCCCGATGGCGAGATCCAGTACATTTCCTTTCAACGCAAAAGCTTTAAACTCTTTCCACATACAAGTACACCGCTCCTGTTTCATATTTAGATTACATTCATTGTATCCAATAATAGAAAGCGAGCCAAGAGTCCATAAAAAGAAAACTGTCCCCCATGGAAGTAGGAGACAGTTTTCGACTAAAGATTGGATCGATCCGGTAATTAATACTTCGGATTCGGACCGTATTGGTTGGTGCCTTCTTCGCTGTCCAGGCACATGAATACGAGCAGGACAATCGCCCCCACAAACGGAACTAAGGCGATTAAAAGCCATAAGCCGCTCTTACCCGTGTCGTGCAGTCTGCGGGCGCCTACCGCCAATGACGGTAGTAAAATAGCCAGAGAGTAAAGATAGTTTAAACCGTTGCCCAGGCCGATTACGGCTCCTAAGATGCCTAGGACAATACCGATAATGAAATTGAACAGAAAGAACATCCAGTATTCTGTCCGCCGGGCTCTTCCTTGAAAGCCCACATAATTTTGCAAAACCTTGAGATACCAATCCATGAAATAAATTCCCTCCTAAGTAACTGTTTTTTATGAACTATGTATATTCGGAGAATAACTTGTTCTATTTATATATAATTGAAATTCCAAAATTCGACAATATCTATTTTAAAATTTATGAGTCTATTATTTAAGATATTCATTTCAACCACTGATTTGTACATGATTTCCCTTTAAATTTATACGGTATCTTCTACTGGGTACCCATGGTAAATTATTTTATAGAAAACGCTTACATAAAATCGATGGCAAACGAGAGGGGAGTAATGAGTTCATGAGTAAAAAGCATAATCGTTCTTTTTTATCGCTGACGATGGCTGTGGCTATGTTGGTATCGATCTTTTCGTCGGTAGCTTCGGCCGATTCGAAACCGGTCGCGGCTTCCAAGGAAAATGCAGCAATCAACATTCAGGCTTATGTCGAGGACATGCAGCCAGGCTGGAACCTGGGAAATACGCTTGACGCTACGGGAGACGACGAGACGAGTTGGGGCAATCCCCGCGTTACGAAGGAATTGATTCAAGAAATTGCCGGCCAAGGTTATAAGAGCATCCGCATTCCGGTGACCTGGGGCCAGCACATGGGTGAAGTACCCGACTATAAGATCGATCCGGCGTATTTAAACCGGGTAGAGGAAGTTGTAAACTGGGCTCTGGAAGCCGATCTGTACGTCATGATTAATATGCATCATGATTCCTGGCAGTGGATCAGCCATATGGAGAAGAATCATGACGAAGTGCTCGCAAAGTATAAATCGGCATGGACTCAGATCGCCGACCGGTTTAAGAATCATTCCAACAAGCTTATGTTTGAAGCGATCAACGAGCCTCGGTTCACGGATGGCGGGACTACGGATCATGCCAAGCAATATGAAATGCTGGAGGAACTGATCACTTCTTTCCATGTTATCGTTAGAAATTCCGGCGGACTCAACGCGGAGCGCCCCTTGGTGATTCCGACCCGCGAGACTTCGCCGCAGCAGGAAGATTTGACGGTTCTGTACAACACGATCAATAAGCTTAACGATAAGAATTTGATTGCAACCGTACATTTCTATGGTTTCTGGCCGTTCAGCGTGAACATTGCCGGGTACTATAAGCTGGAGAAGGATACGCTGAATGATTTGACAACCACTTTTGACAACGTTTACAACACGCTGGTTGCCAAAGGAATCCCGGTTATCCTTGGCGAATACGGGTTGCTCGGCTTCGACAAAAACACTGGTGTCATCGAGCAGGGCGAGAAACTGAAGTTCTTCGAGATTTTGACCAATTATCTTAAAGAAAAGAAAATTACGCATATGCTGTGGGATAACGGGCAGCATTTTGGCCGGACTACGTTTAAATGGTCTGACGAGCAATTATTCAACATTATGAAAGCCGGGTGGACAGGACGTTCGTCCACTGCCGAAAACGATCTGATTTACCTGAAGCAAGGGGCGGAAATTCAAGATGCGAAAATCCTGCTGAATCTGAACGGAAACCAGTTGACCGGATTGTTCGCGGGCAGCGAAAAACTGGTTCAGGGCGAAGATTACGAATTGAACGGGGAAGAGCTGATTCTTAAAGCCAGCCGGCTCACGAAATTGACGGCGGCCGGACATTTGGGCCAAAACGCTATTGTCAACGCACGTTTCAGCTACGGTCCGGAATGGAATTTTAAAATCGTTGTCAACAAAACGCCTGAGCTCTTCAATGCCTCCGGGTCCACTGAAGAATTTGCGATTCCTACAGTATTTAACGGGAACCAGCTTGCCACGATGGAGGCGGTATATCCTGGCGGCGGGAATGCCGGACCGCAGGATTGGACTTCTTTCAAAGAGTTCGGATACACCTTCGCACCTTCGTTCGCGACCGACCAAATCAAGCTTTTGCCTGAATTTTTCAAAGAGGTGAAAGACGGAGAGGTCATTCTGAAATTCCATTTCTGGAGCGGCGAGATTGTGAATTACAAGCTCACAAAGAAGGGAACCGTCGTAACGGGGCAAGTTTTGACAGAATAATGGATTTTTAATCGAAGTCCTGTGCCTGTAAAGGCCTGGACTTCTTTTTTTCGTAACGGAGCGAATGTGCGAACTACTTATTTTATCTCAAGAAACCTCTTGTCCGGCTTGGAATATTAAGGTATGATAGTGTCCTTCTTGCAAAATCGCCTTGTCTGAAGTGGACGGATTTCAGCGTCTATTATGCTTATCGGAGGTGCTATACTTATGCTCTATTTCACGCTGGCTTCCAAAGCCTATGCCCGCAACCTTCAATACCGCGGCGCGCATATGGTGCACAATCTCGCTAGCGCCATGTTCGGGTTCATGTACGCGTGCATCTGGATCGGCCTGGGCCGGGATCACCCTTTGGGAGAATACGGAACGCAGGGAATGGTCGGCTACATCGGCTTTACCCAGGCGGCGCTCTGGATTACCAGCTTCATCTCGAACGGTCTCGGTATTCCGCAAGCCGTTAGGACCGGTCAAATCTCGCTTGATCTGATGCGTCCCGTTCATCTGTTCAGCCATATGGCGGCCAGGGAATGCGGGCAAATCGCCTACCAGCTTCTTTACAAATCCATTCCGATTTATCTCCTGTACTTTTTTGTGTTTTCGCTTCAGACTCCACAGCATGGAATTACTTATTTGCACACCGCTGCCGGATTGTCCGGAGCTGCCTACTTATCCATTTGCTTGAATTATCTCATTGGAGTCAGCGCATTATGGACAACCGAGTCGTCATGGCTTTATTGGGGCAATCACGCGCTTATCAATCTGCTTGCCGGATTTTTTATTCCGCTCGAATGGCTGCCGGGACCGCTGGAGAGTCTGGCCTGGATGTCTCCTTATCCTTATCTGTTATATGTGCCCACGACTGTGTATCTCGGCTATGGTAATGCCTTTTGGTTATGGGGAACCCTGTTTTGGTGCGCGCTTCTGACGGTTCTCTGTCTTCTGGCGACCAAAGTGGTGCGACGGAAAGTGGAGGTGCAGGGAGGATGAAGCTTAAATCCTGGTTGACCTTGTACCGGCTGTTGATCCGCACCAGTATCCGAAGCCGGATGCAATATAAGTTTAATTTCCTGCTTGCGGCGGTGTTGGCCGCCCTAATCCAGATCTCCGAGTTTCTGATGGTCGCGATTGTACTGCATAAATTCGGCGCTATCCAGGGTTGGTCCATCTATGAGGTGGGTTATTTATTCGCGGTAATGACCTTGTCCAAAACACTGTACCGGACCTTTGCCGATGAGGTGCATCATTTGGAAAAATACCTCGTCAGCGGCGATTTCGATCAGCTCTTGACCCGGCCAATGCCGGTGTTGCTTGCATTGATGCCGCAAAACTTCCGGATTATGCTCGGCGAAGTGTTGCAGGGCGGGTTCATTCTTTGCTGGTCCCTCGGAGGGATGATGAAGGGCGGACAAGTCAGTTGGACCGCTGTGCCATCCACTTTGTTTATTATTGGCACGGGCGCGGTCATCTTGTTCTCGATCGGTCTCGCGACGGCTACGATCGGCTTTTGGACTACACGGATCGGTGAGCTGCAGACATTCACGGAGGATGCGGCCCGTACGGCGGCACAGTACCCGCTCTCGATATATCCCAAGTGGATGTCCTCTCTGCTGCTGATCGTAATCCCGGTAGGCTTCGTGAATTACATTCCGTCCCTTTATATTTTGCGGGGCGAGTTGGGGGCATGGGTGCTCGCGGCATCGGCAGGCGTGGCGATCGTCTGTCTTGCGGCAAGCCTGCGCTTCTGGCGGTTCGGCATCACTAAATACCAAAGTACGGGAAGCTAGGGGAGGGGTTAAGCAATGATCGAAGCCCGGAATTTATATAAAGAGTTTAAGACCCCGGTTGTTCGGGAAGGCCGATTTTCCGGCATACGCACGTTATTTTCCAGGGAATACCGGCATAAAGAGGCGGTGTGCGGCATCAGCTTTCAAGTGGAACGGGGAGAATCTGTCGGCTATATCGGTCCGAACGGAGCGGGAAAGTCGACCACAATAAAGATGTTGACCGGGATCCTGCACCCCACCTCCGGCGAGGTGTCCGTGGGCGGCTTGAACCCGCACAAGGACCGCCGGAAAGCGGTGCGGCAGCTCGGCGTCGTGTTCGGACAGCGGAGTCAGCTTTGGTGGGATCTTCCGGTTAAGGATTCCTATGATATTTTGGCTCAGATGTACGATGTCAGCCCGGCCGATAAAAATCAAAGATTGAATCAGTTCGCAGAGTTGCTGGATCTGAATGAATTTTGGGAGACGCCGGTGCGAAAGCTGTCCCTTGGTCAACGGATGCGGGCGGATATTGCAGCCGCCATGCTCCATGATCCCGAGCTGCTGTTTCTCGACGAGCCGACCATCGGGCTGGATGTGCACGCGAAAGTCAATATCAGGCAGTTTTTGCGCACACTGAATCAGGATTTCGGCAAAACGATTTTGCTGACCACGCATGACATGGACGATATCGAACAGCTGTGCAATCGGGTCATGGTCATTGATCACGGGCAACTCACGTATGATGGAACCATCCCGTCCTTGCGGGAGATGATCGGGCTGCCGACATCCATCCGGATCAAGTTCCGTGGGGCTTATCATGTACCGGAGGATTTGGACCGCCGCGCTCATTCTCATTTGTTCCGTGTGACGGGCATGGAGGACGATACCGTTATGATCGAGGCAAACCGTACCGAGGTCAGCACGATGGAGATCATCCGAATCGTGGGCACCTGGGGCGAGATCGACGATATTGCGATGGAGGAGCCGGAATTTGAGGAGGTTATCCGCAGCTATTCGGCCTCCTGAGCCAGAACTTGACATTTCTACCTGCTCAAATTACATTTAATACAAACTATAATATACGCGAATGACGATTATGGGAGAGCCCGCTATCCTTGCAGGAATGAGCGGCACCGAAGGAGCAAAGGGCAGGCCTTGCGCGCCAGTCATGAATCTCTCAGGTAACAGGACCATAATCCGACGCGACTCTGGAGAGAGCGTTCAGCCACCCAAGGGGTACGTGTCCGAGTGAAGAAGGACATTAAACTTTCTGGTAACCGGGACAGAGAAGAGGCAATAGGCCTTTTCCTGTCCTTTTTGCATGACTTGAATTTCTTGAAGATTATGAGCAGCCGGGGGAGATATCGATGCGATTCAAGAATGTGTTCTCAATTATCGGGCCGGCGATGATCGGCCCATCAAGCTCCCATACCGCCGGAGCGGTACGGATCGGACGCTTTGCAAGACAATTGCTCGGTGCCGAGCCGACGGAGGCCGATATTTGTTTCTATGGTTCGTTTGCCGAGACCTTTAAGGGGCATGGCACGGATCTTGCGGTAGTGGGCGGTATCCTGGATTACCGCACGGATGACGAGCGGATTCGCAATTCTCTGCAAAACGCGGAGGAGGCCGGAGTGAACCTGCACTTTTCAACCGGCACGGCGCCTGGAGCTCATCCGAATACAGTAAAAATAAATTTGACCTCCGGAGAAGAGCGATGCGAAGTGATTGGGGCTTCCATCGGCGGGGGGACCGTCGTGATCCGCAACATTAACGGATTCGAAGTGAAAAGCTCCGGCGAGCTGCCTACGCTGGTGGTGGCTCATGCCGACCGTCAGGGCGTGCTGGCAGGGATTACCGCTTTGTTTAGTAAAGCGGACGTCAATATAGGTTATATTATTACCGACCGGAAGGGCAGGACAGGAGAAGCGCTTACTGTGGTGGAAGCGGACTCGGCCATTCCTGAACCGCTGATTGGCGAGGTTACCTCATTGCCTTACGTCAGCCGGGTTTCATATATTCATCTGACTTAGGAGGGAGCGGGTACGATGCGGTTTCGCAATTTGCAGGAACTCATGGAACTGTGTGAGAGTGAATCCAAGACGATTTCGGAAATTATGATTCAGGATCAGTCTGAAGAGACCGGCCAATCCGCGGCCGAGATAATGACGGTCATGACGGAATATTACCAAATCATGAAAAGCGCGGTGCATAAAGGATTGACGGAGGAAACGAAATCGCCCAGCGGATTGACGGGCGGTGATGCCAAAAGGGTGGAGGCATACCGGAAGCGTGAAGAATCGTCAGCAGGAGCCATCGCCTGCCAGGCGATGGCTTATGCCCTGGCCGTGTCGGAGGTCAACGCTTCCATGGGGCGGATCGTCGCGACGCCGACGGCAGGCTCATGCGGTATCATTCCCGGCGTATTCGTAAGCGCCCAGGAACGTTTCGGCTGGGACGACGAGCATCTGGTGCGGGGGCTGTTCTGCGCCGGGGCGATCGGTTACGTGATCGCCAACAATTCGTTCATCTCCGGCGCCGAAGGCGGGTGCCAGGCGGAAGTCGGCTCGGCGATCGGCATGGCGGCCGGGGCTATGGTGGAACTGCGCGGAGGCACGCCGGAGCAGGCGGTGCATGCGGTCGGGCTGGCTCTTAAAAATACGCTCGGCTTGATCTGTGATCCGGTCGGCGGCCTCGTCGAAATCCCCTGTATCGTCCGTAACGGATTCGGGGCAGTCAATGCGCTGGCGGCTGCAGATATGGCGCTGGCCGGTGTGCGAAGCGCCATTCCGTCCGACGAGGTGATCGACGTGATGCTGGAGGTCGGCTCCGCCATGCCGAGCCGGCACCGGGAGACCGCCCAAGGCGGTCTGGCTCAGACTCCGACCGGCCGCAAGATCATGAAGGAACTGCGAGCACGCAAAAAATAGCTGCCCTTTTGGGCGGCTGTTTTTTTATACTGAAATTATGTTATACCTCTTCGGCATTCCAGGCCATCTGTCAGGTTGTACAGTTATTTTGAGATTAAACCTGTTGCTTGGTTGTCATAAACGTTTTTACCGCAGGAGGTTCATAAGATAGAAATTGATCCAGCAGTCCTTTGGGAGTCGTGTCGCTAAGCGTCATGGAACGGAACTTTTCCTGAAGGAACTGCTCGTCGGCCATATGATTGATCATGGTGATCAGGGGATCGTAGTAACGGTTCGTGTTCAGCAGTCCGCAGGGCTTGCGATGCAGGCCCAACTGCGCCCATGTGAATATTTCGAAAAATTCGTCCATCGTGCCCGCTCCTCCCGGCAGAACCACGAAGCCATCCGCCAGTTCGGCCATCTTGGCCTTTCTTTCGTGCATGGAATCCACGATATATAGTTCGGACAGGTTCTTGTGAGCAATTTCCCGGTTTTCCAAAAAAGTCGGCAGCACGCCGATGGCTTCTCCGCCTTCCGCAAGCACCGTATCGGCAACAGTACCCATCAACCCCACGCTGGAGCCCCCGTAAACAAGAGTAAGCTTCCTTGCAGCCAGTTCTTTGCCCAGCTCGGCCGCCCCTTGGCCGTAAACTTCAGATGCTCCGGCACTTGATCCGCAAAATACGGCTATTCTTTTCATTCCATCGCCTCCTTAAGTTCATTAAAATTATAGCCTACTTCTTAAGCTTGTTGAATAACCGGACTAGGCTCTTTTGTAAATTGTAAAAGACGTTTATATGCAAAGTATCTCTGTCTCTACTTCGGAGAGCATGATATTTTGAATCTAATACTAGATATGCATGTAGGAGGTAATGTAATGAACCATTCTGCGATAAGCAGAACCATTCGAAATTTCAGACAGGATGATATGCAACTGCTGGGCGATTTATATACAGCCGTAAGTTCCAGAGCCAATGCCGTGTTTTGGTGGGTAGGGAATGAAGAGAATTGGAATAACGTGTACTGTGCATTTGAAAACGGCAGAATGGTAGCCAAAGGCCAGGTAGGCGTCATTAACTCGGTCCCGCCCGGACGTTCCCCGGACAGCAGGCACTCGATTTATCTCAATCTGAAGACACTCCCGGAACGGGAGACGGACGCGGAATTGCTGGAACAAATCTACGCTTGTCTCGTTGACCGGGCCTATGAATTGAAAAGTACTTTGTCGCCGGAATACGGTACGAATTTATGTCTCGGAAATGATGCATCGGAAAAAGAGAACAGCTCGTTTTTCATAGAAAAGGGCTTTATCCATCTGAACAGTTTGTTTCGCATGAATCGCAATCTGTCGGAACCGATTTCCGATTTCGAACTGGATAAGGAGTTTGATTTTTCTTGTTGGGACATGGCTGCTCCCAGTGAAGAGGATGAATATCTGAAAATCGAGAGTGAAGTATGGCCGGATACCCCGCTCGGCAAAGATAGGCTTGCTCAATATAAGGGGAATACGCTTTGGACTTCCATGGTGGTCCGGAAAGAAGGGGCGGTAGCCGGAGGGTTGATGGCCTGGAAAGAAGAAGATACCGGTGTTATTGAGGACGTATTCGTTCGTGAACCTTGGCGAAAGCGGGGGCTAGCGAAATATTTGCTTACTGAGGCTCTGAGGTATTTGAAATCCAACAATCTTAAAAACACATACTTGATGGTTTTAACATCTAACCAGTCGGCGTTGTCCCTCTATGAATCTGTCGGTTTTTACCCGGTAAGCGAGGAAATCAGGTATTTCATAGAAATGAATTAAATATTGAAATATGTAATAAGGGGCTACCTATGCAGGTAAGCCCCTGAAATGCGTAATTGGTTATATAGCTTCGGCAGTTTCCGGCTGAAGCTTAGGGGTGACAACCGAGACGAGAAGTTCATTTTCGGAAGATATAAGGAGGACACCTTCAGGTAGTTCCAGATCACGCACGTACAAAGAGTCTCCGATTTCGAGATGACTTATGTCGGCCAGAATCGACGCTGGAATTAGTTCAGGTAAGGATTCGATCTCAATGAACGTGCTTTGTGTTTGAACGATGCCGCCCAGCTTGGAGCCCTTAGCGATCCCTGCATATTCGATATTGATCTTGGTACGGACCCGTTGATCTTTATCCACGCGAAGAAAGTCCGCATGAATATATTCCTGGGTTACCGGATCCCGCTGTACGCCTTCCAGCAGAACGAGAACTTGGTCTTGTGCGCCAAGGTCCAATTCTACCATACCGCCGCTGCCGTTTCTTACCCACTTCCCAAATTGTTTAGCGGAAAGGTGGATCATGTCATTGTCTTCTCCGAGCCCGAAAATGACAGCGGGAAGTCTTCCCGATTCCCTTAGACGCTTCAAGCCCGTCTTATTCGTTGGCGTGCGCCGTTCTACCTGAAAACTTGTTCTCATCATCATAAACACTCCTCTTAGAAATGGTATTTCATGCATTCAAAATCTATCGTCTTTGCGACTACGGATTCCGCCCCCCGTAGCAGGGGAAGCACGAGCACCATTACATCACCGCCTTTAGACATTTAATGTAAAAATCCCGCAAAATACGCGAGAAGGCACCTCGTTCCGAAGGAACGAAATGCCTTGTTTATAGCTACCATATCATAGAAAGCAGGTTCTGTCGAACATGCTGTGCTATAGTAAAGAGCACTTTGCGATGAGAAAATACATCCTTCCTCGGACTGATCGCTTCCCGACTTAAGACCGGCTGCAATTACCGTCCTAGGTCCATTTTGTCATTTCTGAATTCGCCTACAATAAAACATGAGGGCGGGGAAGGTATTTCCTGGAAAAAAGGCGATATACGAGGAGATGGATAAGTGAACAAGTTAATCGAATTCAGAAATGTAATGAAAGAGTCTTTAAAAAGTGTAGAATAAGACGTATTACTTACTACTAGCTGAAGCTGAAAAGCCCAGACACTAACTTTATCTGGGCTTTTTCGAAGTAGATCAGTAATCAAGCAGACGACCATAATCATTCCATTGACCGTACATTTTATTATCTCGGGTGTTATTTATGAATTTCTCCAGCCTTCTCCGATATAATTCCGGCTGATTTTTATTGCTTTGGATCGTATCGATCCGAACCCTTTTATAAAGATCCGGGAAGGCCATGAAATTTTCGTATACTTGCGTTTCCTCCATAAGCCTTTGCTCGATAATGCTGTCTATTCTAAAAGAATCGTAAGCCATGTCAGGAAGAACCATTCTTCCTTCGTCTCTCATGAACCCCAGTTTTTCGAGGCGGCGGACCCTTTCCTTATTCAATTCCGTCCATGATGTTTTTTTGCTTCTAGGTGACAGTTTCTGGGCCAGATCGGTTTGTGATATTTTCTTTTTCACGGAATCGATCCAGCCAAAGCACAACGCTTCCTCAACGGCGTCCAAATATAACAACTTATCAGGGGCGGGGGACATGCTAACCAAAACCCAGCAAGACTTGGCGGCCTTACTATGTTCCAGAAGCCAGTTCCTCAAATCTTCTCTCGATTTCGTTGGAATTAAGTTTTCGATTTCCATCTATTTGTTGGAGATCACACTATCCAGAAATTGATCCGCATCGCTATTGAATTTCCAGGAAACCCCGAATTTATCGACCAGCATCCCAAAGCAGGAAGACCAAGGCGTATGGGATAACGGCATGATGACATGGCCGCCAACCGACAGCTTACTGAAGTATTCGTCCAGCTTTTGTGGATTGTCATTGATCAGACTGATCAGCGTTTGATTTCCTTTTACCAAATCACCGGTCACCGTCTTCATGGAAGGCAGCATGTCCGACATCATTATTTTTCCGCCTGCGAAGGTTAGGGAAGACTCCATGATCATATCCAGCTCATTTTCCGGCAATGGATAGTTGGGATCTTGCGGGAAATCCTTGAATTTCACCTTTTTAACTTCTGTTGCACTTAAAGCCTCGGAATAAAATTCAATCGCCTGTTCTGCATCTCCGTCAAAATTTAAATATGTAACAGCTGACATAGGGTAAAACCTCCTTCATGTGATGACTGTAGTATAATTCATGATAGGTGACATACGATGGTCACCATTCGTGAAATTCTTCAAAAAAGAGGGGAAGTTTTATTTGGAAAAGATCGAGCGATTGATAGCTATAATCATGATTTTGCTGAAAAAGGATATCGTTTCAACCAAAGAATTCACCCAGTTGTTCAACGTTTCCAAAAGAACGATTCTTCGGGATATGGAAACCTTGAGTTTATCAAACATCCCCATCTATGCTGTCCATGGAGTTAATGGCGGCTACGGTCTTATGGATGAATACAAGGTGGACAAAAGACTTTTAAGCAGCTCCGACTTAGAGAATATATTGACTGCGCTCGGCGGATTGGAACAAATCCTAATTAGCGAGGAAGTTGAAGTAACCATCAAAAAAATAGAATCCATGGTAAGCCCGTTGTCTCTGAAAAGTTCAATTGAACTGTCATTTTACGATTGGGAGGGGAGGTCTGAGATTCTTCAAACCTTGAGGATCTGCCAGGAATCCATACTAAAGAGCAAGTTGATTTCATTTGATTATATAGATAAAAGTGGTATGAAAAGTAATCGGATTGTCGAGCCCTATCAGCTTCATTTTAGTGAGTCGAGTTGGTATTTGAAGGGATTCTGTTTGGATCGTCAGGGATATAGAACCTTTAAATTATCCCGGATCGACCATCTTCATGTGGATGTAACAACGTTTAACCCTCGTGACTATTTATTGGAACAAGAACATACCGCGGGGTATCAACCGCAATTAGTCGAGGTCAAGGCGTTGATTTCGCCCAGCGTAAAAGATCAATTCATTGAAAGATACGGTCGAAAGAGTATTGAAAATTACAATTCTGAACTTCTTTTAGCAACCATCTATGTTCCGCAGGACAGCGCCGGGTTTCAGTTTTTGGCGAGCTTCGGTACCCATTTAGAAATCGTAGAGCCTAAAACGTATATAGAAGATTTTCGAAAATTTTTAAATCAAATGGTGGAGAAGTATGGCTGAATTGGAATGAGCTCAGGGAATCAAAAAAAGACACGGAAGATCAATTCCGTGTCTCTCAGGAACAGGTGCTTAACCAGGTTTCGTCAGCCCCATCAAAATGGACTCTATTTCTGACGCAGGCATCGGTTTATAGAAATAGTATCCCTGAATCTCATCACACTTGTATTTGTTAAAAAAATCGAATTGCGACTCCGTTTCGACCCCTTCGGCTATCACATTAAGGTTCAGGTTTTTAGCCAGCTGAATAATCGTCTTTGTTATAGCCTCATCTTTGTTCCCTTTTGCGATGCCGCGTACAAACTGCATGTCAATTTTGATCCGATCTACGGGCAATGTCTTTAATCGACTTAAAGAAGAATACCCGGATCCGAAATCATCCACAGAAATCGTTACTCCCAGCCCCTTCAATTTATGAAGCACATGGATAAGATGATTATCTCCTTCCGCTGCAGCACTTTCAGTGATTTCCAATTCCAGATATTTCGAATCAAGGCCTGTTTCACTAAGTGTTCTGTCAACAATACCAAGCAGATTCCGATCCTGAAACTGAACAGTAGAGAGGTTCACAGCCATGCGTACAGGCGGCAGCCCCATAGCCTGCCACTCCTTGTTCTGCCGGCATGCCGTCTCGAGAACCCACTGCCCAATCGGGATAATCAGTCCGGTATGTTCTGCCAAGGGTATAAATGTAGCCGGTGAAATCATTCCTAATTCCGGGTTGTTCCAACGGACCAAAGCTTCAAGACCTACGATTTCTCGGGTTTCAACACTCACCTGGGGCTGGTAGTAGAGGACAAACTCATTTCTTTCCAGCGCCCTGTACAGACTGTTTGTCAGTTGTGTTTGCTGCAGTACTTCCTCTTTCATAGCCGATGAGCATAAGGTCGTTTGATTCTTTCCTTTTTCTTTCGAAGCGTACATGGCGAGATCGGCATTCTTAATCAACTCTTCCGTACTTTCGCCATCTGCAGGATATACTGCGATACCCGCACTGGACGTAATGAAGAATTCCTGTCCTCTAATCATTACAGGCTGAGAAATCGACTTCATGATCGTATCTGCGATCTCCATAATGTTTTCCACTCGATCCATTTTGGCAAGCTGGATTAGAAATTCATCCCCGCCAAAACGCGATACTATATCATGCGGCCTCAAACACCTGGATAGCCTGCCTGCCACCTGTTTTAGCATCTCATCTCCGCCAAGATGGCCTAGGGTGTCATTAATGACTTTGAACGAATCCAGATCAATGAAAAGAACACCAATGAGGTCTCCGGTTTCCTTAGCTGCTTGGATCGTCTGTTCGAGCTGTTTTTTGAACAAGGTATGGTTAGGAAAACCTGTCAAAGCGTCGTAATACGCCATATAGCTTATTTCTTTTTCGGCTTCCAATTTGACCAGTGCATCTGACAATAAATTGGCCAGAATCCTTAGCAGCTCCTGATGATTTTTCCCCCAGGTTTTTGCCGCCTTAACGGATACAAAGAACAAGATACCCAGAATTTTACCTTTATTTCTTACGGTAATGGACATTAGCGATTTCATATTACGGGCGTAAAATAATTCTTTTTCACCACGGGCCTCTGGGGGAAGCTGTTCCACGTCCGAAATATTTAACAGGTTCGTCTTCAAGATCTCATTCTTCCACCACGGAAATGCTTCGCCGGTCAACTCGGGTATACTGTCGATCACGGATTCGACGCCTTCATTGCACCATTCATATTTAATTTGCTCTTTACCTAATCGGATGAAGACCGTCCGATCTACTTGGAAGTGTCTCCCGCTCAATTCCAACAGTTCATTGATTTTCTCATCCAGATCTGATTCTGTGACTTTAACAAAATCCCCCGAAATTTGAGAAACCATCTTCTGAAACTTGATCTGAGCTTCATTTTCTTCAAGACGCTGGATATATACCCGGTTGACGAAATAAGCCAGCCAAAGGGTGATACCCAGGATGCCGATTCTCGCAATATAATCCGATCCATCCACCTGAACGATGGCTTTCGGCACACTCACCCAAATAAAAATTTGCGTAGCCAGAATGGAAAGACCTATCCAAAGAATCATAAACCGCTTGTTGAACACAACGGACAGCATGATAACAATAAAAGGAGTAGCCCATACAGTAATACTTGCCGTATCAATAAAATGAAGCGCGATCAGAAGGAGGGACACTAACATGATAAGAACGAAGCTGTATTCTTTAATGCCCGCCTTAATAGGCAGAAATTTAATGATCGTCAATAAAGCGCCTATGACAAAAAGAAAAAAACTGAATGATAAAATTATGTTGAGATGAGGAAATTGCTGATTGAAAAAATATTGTGAAGCGAAATTCAACATTCCGCCAATGATGCACACGAAGGACATTATTTTTATGAATCTGTCCATGTTTACTTCACTCAATATTTTACCCGGCTCAACTCTATCGCTCTTTCCCAGACCCAATAATCCATACCGCCTGATGGCGTAGAAAATAGCTGTGGTGGGCAAAAGTACGATAACCGGCGCCATTTGAGGAAGCGGATATGAAGTATATGTATTAAGAATCACATCTGTCATCGTCCCCAATACCATAGCTACGATATAAGAGATCATAAACAGGTATGCCTGCTTTTTCTTTAACGGGTCAGTTGTCCTTATCCCCCAATTTCCGAGCATTATCAATCCAGAAATGGTAAATGAAATATAGTATAGGTTGAAATACAAGTCGCCCCAGCTGCTCGCCGAAACATTAACCCAGCCCGCCGCAGTCTCAACCAGCTTGTAATGTTCCCTTGCCGTATCGCTAAAACCAAAGGCAAACACATTCACCAGCGCCGGCAGATACAGCACCGCATAAATCCACTTTTTCTTCAGAATTCCGGTTCTCTCCGTCAGGATGAGGTAAAAATTCAGCAGTATGCTGTACACCGTTCCCCAACCGACAGAAGCCAGTCTGCGCCAAAACATAGCCATCTCGTAATCCTGCGCTGAATTGGCAATAGAGAAACTGAACGCCCATACGGAAAGGGACACACATGCCGCAAAGTATAACCGGTTCAACATGCTTTTCGTGTTGAGAGAGATCGTGTAGATCCCCAACAAAAAATAGATGGCAGAAGCAATAAAAAACACTAGGGAATAAACATAAGGTAAAGACATATTCGGCCCCTCACTTTTCCGTATACTGTGACTGTCTTAGGGAAACCTAAATAAATTAGACCATATCTACTATTTCGGTAAAAATATGAATCTCTATTAGCATCAATTTCCTCATGCAAACAGAAAGAGTAAGTCATTGGACCTATTCCTATCCCGGATTTCTTATTAGTGCTAATAAGATTTTTCTCATCATATTTTAGAAAATAGCACTTCAACCAGGGGGTATTTAGTTGAATAGAGTTAAAGTCAGTTTACGGCCTATGGTTAGTAGGATAAACTTACCCACTGTATTGAAAACAACTTTCCTTCCGGGGGATTCCATCGAGAGCCTAATAATTGCAACACAAGTCGGGGAGATCTTTTATATTAGAAACGGAGTTATCGGTACTTTTTTGGATATCCGGCACCGAATCTTAAAACTGGGAGGTTCCAGCGGCGGATACGACGAACGAGGGCTGATCGGTCTGGCTTTTCATCCCGGTTTTAACTACAACGGATTGTTTTATCTCCATTACTCGCTGGCTGGAACCCAAGGTCCGGTTGCTTTTTCCGAATCCTTTAAGCCTAACCCGTGTGATCCCCAAACTTTAAACCTAAAGTGGGTCGATAGAGAAGTAAAATATGATCATATCGATACCGTTGAAGAATGGATTCTACAATCGAATGGGAAGCGTCGTGTTTACCGATCTGGCTCAAGCTTTTACAGAGCCTGTTAGGGGAGTATTAGCTTATACCAGGGTAACCGCCGACTGCAGACAAAACGATTACAATGTAATAGAAAAGGATTATAATTTTGGATCCAATGCTGCGTATTACGTTAGTTTAGGGGCAAATCTGAATCAAACCCGGCTATATCTGGCGGTTTATGGCTCTACAAAAGTAGCAGAATCGAATCAAGGTACTGTATTTGAAATTGTTCCATGATCCAACCATAATGATAAACAAAAAAGAAGCGGGGAGTACCCGCTTCTTTGCTGTATAAACCCATCTCAACAATTAGTCTTTCTTGACCAACAGTGTGCAGCTCTCCACATGACTGGTTTGCGGGAACATATCGATCGGCTGCACCCATTCGATCTGGTAGCCGCCGTCCGTTAATACTTTACAGTCCTTGGCCAGTGTGGAAGGGTTGCAGGACACGTAGACGAACCGCTTCGGCTTCGTGCGGAGCACCGCTTCAAGGAAGCGCGGGTCCAGACCGGTGCGCGGCGGGTCGGCGACGATGACGTCCGGGGCGTAGCCGGCCTTTGCCCAGCGCGGAAGCAGCTCTTCCGCCTGGCCCTGGTAGAAGGTCGTATTCGTGCGTCCGTTTCGCGCGGCATTCTCCTTCGCATCCTCCACGGCCTCGGGGATGGACTCGATCCCGCGGATCTCGCGTGCATAAGGGGCGAGCCACAGGCCGATCGTTCCTGTACCGCAGTAGGCGTCGACCACCGTCTCCCGGCCGGTCAGCTTGGCGGCGGCGCGTACCGATTCGTACAGCTTCACCGTCTGAATCGGATTAAGCTGGAAGAAGGCGCGCGGGGACAGGGTGAAATCCAGGTCGCCGAGCGACTCCTGGATACTGTCCTCGCCCCACAGGATGAACGTCTTATTGCCGAACACGAGCGACGTGTTCTTCGGATTGACGTTCATTGCAATGCTTGTCAGCTCGGGCATCGCGAGCCGGAGCTCCTTGACAAGCTGCTCGCGCTGCGGCAGCTTGTCGCTTGATGTGACCAGCGTCACCTGCAGCTGGCCGGATTGGAATCCCCAGCGGACGACGATGGTCCGCACCAGTCCCTGGTTGCTCTTCTCCCGGTACACCGGAATTTGGAGCCGCTGCAGGACATTCCTTGTCCGGTCCACCGCTTCGTTGACCTTCGGATGCTGGATCGGGCAGCCCGTAATATCGATCAGCCGGTGCGAATCCATGGCGTACAATCCGGCAATCATGCCTTCCTGCTGCATGCCCAATTGGAGCTGGGCCTTGTTGCGGTAATCCCAAGGATGATCCATGCCGAGAATCGGCTTCATCCGGAGATCCTGAAACCCGGCATACCGGGAGAAGGCTTCGCGGACAATATCCTCTTTGGCAGCCATTTGTCCTTCATAGGACAGATGCTGAATCTGGCATCCGCCGCAGATGCCGAATACCGGACAAGGGGCGTCAACCCGATGGGGGGAACGCTTCTCGATGTCCGTGATTTTGGCGGTGATATATTTTGGCTCCGCACGGATAACCTCGGCCTTGATGACTTCGTCCGGCAAAGCTCCCTGGATGAATACTGCTTTGCGGCGGTAGTAGCCTACCCCTTCGCCGTTAATGCCAAGCCGCTTGATCGTTACGACGATTATATCGCCGGCCCGAAGCTCCTCCGCCGTTTGCCGGTTGGAGATCCGGGAATTGGGCTTGGAATGATATGTCTTTTCGTTCTTGGATTTTTTCATACTATGATAAATTCTCCATTTTGTTAGTTTTGTCCGACTTAACTATACCACGCAAACCGGACGAGCACCATGATTCCTGCGCCCGGACTGGCCGTCAGACGGATGTCAGCATCATCTCAGCCACAGAAATATAAGGAGCAGCACAAGCGCACCGGACAGATTAATCCATCCGAAGAGTGAAGAATACGTCGCTTCCTTATTCTTGTGTTCGGTTTTGTAAATCCTGCGGTCCACTGTCAGCAACAACATTCCCGACAAAAAGAACATGATGCCGTCGAACCCGATAACCCGAATCATGGATGTTCCCCCCTAATTTTTTAATCCGACGCGGCGTATTTTCATATGAAGCCGAACCTCGACAGGAATGCCGGAATAGATTTTCTCCCAATCCCGTTTTTCGTGGACATGTTGATTCCAGTAAGCCGGTTGACGTGCACGGACGATTTCCCCGATGCCGAGAATATCCGAATGTTTGGTCTGGGTATCCCGGATCAGCTTATTAACGATTTTAATGCCATCTTCGGCGAAGATTTTCTCAACGAGATCCAGCTTGTCGGGCGAATCAATCTCCGAAGCCGACCCGAAATGTTCCGAGATCATACCTTCCAATTTAATATTCAGATAAGCTTTGGGAATTCCGTTTTGGATTTCAACCTTCATGTTCGTATGCCGCTCCTGGGTTTTTACCATTACGAAGCCCATCTGCGGGACATTGACCAAAACGGAGTACCCGCCGGGGTCCATTCCTTTGGCCGCCATGAATCCGCCGATTTCGATAGGGCTGGTTGTTCCGACTAGCCGGCCTTCGCTGAAATAAGCCATTCCCTTGATCAATATATTTTCTTTGCCGCGGATTGAAATGTAGGGGAGATAGCCGTCTTGTCCCCATTTGGATTCCGCAGTCCAAAATACACCCAAATAATCCAAAGGGAATTTGCCGGTCTTCACGGACTTCTCTACCATAGACAGCAGGTAAAGGGTAGGAACGCGCTCCAGAGGCGGGGCAACGTCCATGATTTTTGCGGCCTCCCCATCGGATACGAGGAGCCAGGTTCGGCGTCGGACTTCGGGATTGCGCCGGAGATAATCGTTAAGATCATCGAGTCCCTGTTTTGCGATCGCTTCGCTGATGACGATAACCCGTAAATGGATCAAATATCTGGGGTCTGCGATTTGCTGCTGCAAATTGTTCAGTGCATCGTCCAGACTGTGTCCGACCACTTGAACGACCCAAATTGAATTTTGGGTGCCTTCCCCGCTGGTAGCGCTGCTCGGGCCGAGCGGAACCCGGCCGGGAACGGCAATTTGCGCAGTTATGCGGATCATCTTGTTCGGCAGCTTCCCCTTTTCATGGGTCACATTGGTTTCCTTTTCCATGGTTTCTGGAGGAGCCTCGTCGATCGCCAAACCGAGAACCAGCGCCCTGTCTTCAATCTCCAGACTGTCCCAGCACCCCGTCAAGAGTACTCCGCAGCAAACGAAAAGCAGGCTAAGCAGTCCGGTTTTGACAATCTTATTCATGGGTCACGCCTCCTTTTCGGCGAAGGAGTGAAATGATAAGCAGCAGAAGAGGATAACAGGTCAGAAATAGTAAACCGCTAAATTCCAAGCTCTGGACGATATTTCGCTCCCGGAATACGTCTTGCGGCAGCAGGGAAATTCCCAGCAAGACAGGTAGCAAAAACGAAGAGGTAAGGCGCTGATCGGCAAATCGAAACAATTTGCTGAACGCAAAAGAAGCCAGGTAGTAGCTGGAATATAGCGTGGTGTACACGGTGACGAACCAGATGATGATAAATATGGCGTCAAATCGTTCCAGAACTCCGCCTCCCAAGGAAATGGAACGGGACAGTTCAAGCGTGGGATAGAGCAACTGCTTAGTCTCTTCGGAACCATAGATGCCGAGGACCGAGAATACCATGAGAATATAGAGTCCGCCGCTGATGAAAATTCCGTAAGTCCCCGATTTCAGGGCAGATTCGGGCTTTTTCATATAAGGGATTAGAATGGTGACGATAAAAGACCCAAGAAATAAGGAAGCCGCTTGAAAGAGGCCAGGATTAAATTTCATGGGGGCATTCCCTAGCAGCGGCTGCAGACTCAGTAAATCGATTCTTTTCAAAGAAATCAGCATAAGCAGCAGGTACGGAAAAAAGATAAAAGGAAAGTAGAAGATATGGATAAAACTGAACTTGACGATGTCACGCCGGCAGGAAAATGCGGTCGTCAATAAAATCAGGATGATGCTTACCTCTATCGGCGTTTTACGGAAGACAACGGTTGAGAGGACATCTCCGAATTGACGGGAAGAGAGGGCCGATGAAACAGCAAAGAAGAGGAACAGGAGCAGATTTGCCGCTTGGGCAGGCCATCTTCCGATGAGCAATTGACCGTATTCAAAAATGCTCTGCCCTTTGAAGCGAAGTCCTAATAAAATGATCAGCCACAGCGGAACCAGTGCGGCCGCGAGACCGCACAAAGTCATTAGCGGGGCGCCGCTTCCTGCGGCTTCGGCCATCGACCTGGGAAAGCTAAGCACGCCTACCCCGAATGTTGTACTAGCGACGACGATCGCGGTTTGGGTCGTTGAGATTTTCTGCTTCCTGTTCATTGGAATTCTCCTTCGACTGGAATATGCCATCGATGTAGGATTGTGTTTCCCCGTAAGGCGATCGGGTGGCATCGACCGGATGAAGATGGGAGGGACGTCGGTTCATCCACCATAGTGGTGCTCTGAACAGCGTGTCGGTCAGCCTCTCCCTCATGCCGGTAAGGAGGGTGAAGAGGTACGGCTTTCCGAACGACTCCAGATAGAGCAAATGGTTAATGATGAGAACGGTACCGATCATGACACCGTAGAGGCCGAACAGCCCCGCCAAAAAAATCAGCGGAAAGCGGAGCATCCGGAGCGCGATAGCTACGTTATAAGCAGGCGTGGCAAACGAGCCAATCGTGGTCAGAGCAACGATTACGACGGTGATGGGGCTGGCCAGTCCGGCAGATACCGCAGCTTGTCCGATGACCAGCACACCGACGATGGACAGGGCCCCGCCGATCATTTGCGGCAGGCGAATCGTCGCTTCTCGCAGAATCTCCATGGAAACTTCCATGATGAAGACTTCAAGCACGGCAGGAAAAGGTACGCCGGCCCGTCCGCCCGATATCGCCACGGCAAAATCGGTGGGCAATAGCTCGGGATTATATGAAATTACCGAAACGTACAGTGAAGGGAAGAACAAGGAGAACAACAGAGCGATCAGCCTTATGAATCGGACAAGGCTTCCGATGATGAATCGTTCGGAATAGTCGTCGATGGTCTGGAAGAATTGATCGAGCAGAGCCGGGATGATCAGAGCGAAGGAGGAGCCGTCAACCATAATGACGACGCGGCCTTCCAGCAAGGCGGCGACAGTTTTATCGGGCCGTTCCGTGTTCTGGATTTGCGGAAACGGCGAAATCGGCTGATCCTCGATAAACTGCTCGATGTAACCCGCATCGATGATACCGTCGAAATTGATTTTGGAAATCCGCAGCATCACCTCCGCCACGAGCTCCGGATCCGTGATGCCTTGGATATAGCAGACGGCGACACGGGATTGGGTCCGCTGCCCGACCGGCCCGGTTTCGATCTTGAGATCCGGAGTTTGCAGCCGGTACCGGATCAGCGACAGGTTAGTGTCGAGCAGTTCGATGAAGCCCTCGCGTGCGCCGCGGATTACTTGTTCGGTCTGGGGCTGTTCGATGCCCCGTTTTTCAATTTGGCGCATGGCAAAGGCCATCGACTGTTCGCATTGGTCCAGAAGCAGTACCACGAAGCCGGAAGAGACCAAATCGAAGACCCTGGATATTTCGGAGCACTTTTGGCCATCGCTGATATAGATCGTTTCGTTCCAGAGCCGGTCGAGCAGATGCTCCCTTAAGGGCTCTTCATCTTTAATTTCGGGTTCCTGCCATTGCATAAGCGGCTTTAGTACGTTCTCCCGAATGCCGTTCTGGTCGGTCATCGAGGACAGGAAAACAAGGGCCGCCTTGAATCGGTTCGCAATGAGAAAATTACGCACGCTAAGGTCGCCATTGACGCCGATCGCTTGTTCAATCTTGGCCAGATTATCGTCAAGCGAAGGGCTCAAAGGGAGGGAGAAGCCCCGGCTAGCGGCGGCTTCCCCGGAACCGGAAGAGCTATTCTCTTGATCTTTATAGGCCCGATAGGTCTCGCTCCACTTTTTCACGGCGTATTCCTCCAATAAAATAAGGACCCTCTCTTAACGGGTTAAAGTATATAATAGTAAGTGTGGATAAGGGACGGGCACTTTATGTACCCGGTGTGCAATTTGGCTGTATTAAACCGCAAAAGTTGCCCATTGTTTCAGGGCCCGGTACAATAAAATGCAACACTTGAGAGTTTAGAATATCTATAAGATATAAGGAGTTTAGTTCAATGAATGCTCAAACCACCCGTCTGGAACAAGCGCAGCTGCTGCTGCAAAAATATTACGGGTATCCCGATTTCCGAGAAGGACAGCGAAAAATCGTCGCCAGCATGCTGGATGGAGCCGATACGCTAGGCATTATGCCCACTGGTGGAGGCAAGTCGATTTGTTACCAGATCCCGGCGCTGCTGCAGCCCGGGTTGACGCTGGTCGTGTCCCCGTTGATCTCGTTGATGAAAGACCAGGTGGATGCGCTCATCGCAATGGGGATTCCGGCCGCTTATATTAACAGCACCTTGTCCGGCAAAGAGGTGAACGACCGCATCCGCGCCGCTAAGCGAGGCGATTTGAAGCTGCTCTACGTCGCGCCGGAACGGCTGGAGCTGGACTGGTTCCGCGAGGAGATGAGCGGGCTGGAAATTTCCTGTGTAGCCGTCGATGAGGCCCACTGCGTCTCGCAGTGGGGACATGATTTCCGGACGAGCTATCTGGCGGTCTCACCCTTTGTGAACGGACTGCCGCGCCGCCCGATTCTGGCGGCCTTTACGGCGACCGCGACGCCGGAAGTCAAAGAGGACATGATCCGCCTGCTCAGGCTGAACGATCCGTCTGTCTTTGTAACCGGCCTGGGCCGGGATAATCTGGCCATGTCGGTGCTGCGGGGCGAAAACAAGCGTGAATTCATCATGAATTACGCGGAAACGCACGGGCATCAACCCGGCATCATCTATGCCGCGACCCGAAAAGAGGTCGACGATCTGTACGGACGTTTGCGGGAAAACGGCATACCGGCAGGGCGCTATCATGCCGGTATGTCCGACCGTGAACGGGAGGAGAGCCAGGAAGCGTTCCTCTATGACGATATCCGGGTGATGGTTGCGACCAACGCTTTCGGAATGGGGATCGATAAATCGAATGTGCGTTACGTGATTCATTTCAATATGCCGAAAAATATGGAGGCATACGTTCAGGAAGCGGGCCGGGCCGGGCGGGACGGCGAACCGAGCGAGTGTATTCTGCTGTTCAGCCCGCAGGACATCATGACGCAAAAATTCCTGATCGAGCAGAACCCGCAGGATGAAGACCGTAAACGCAATGAGTACCGGAAGCTTCAGCAGATGATAGAGTACTGCTATTCCACGAGTTGCCTGCGCTGGGGGATGCTCGATTATTTTGGCGAAGCCCATAACCGGGATGTCTGCGGCATTTGCAGCTCCTGCCGGGACGAGCGGGAGCTCGTCGATATGACGGTGGATGCGCAGATCGTATTCTCGTGCATTCACCGGATGAGAGAGCGCTTCGGAGTTTCCCTGGTGTCTTCGGTGCTCAAGGGCTCCCAGAACAAAAAGGTGCTCCAATACGGCTTTGACGGTCTGCCGACCTACGGTATGATGCGCCGCAGAACCGAGAAGGAAATCTCCGAGCTGATCAACGTGTTTATCGCGGAAGGATATCTTGCCCTGTCCGAAGGGCAATATCCGATTGTCCGCCTGCAGCCGTTGGCGGGAGATGTTCTGCGAGGCCAGCATCAGGTCATGATGCGTGCGCCGGAGCCGGCCGCAGCCAATGCGGCATCCCGCACCAGAGGTTCCCGCCGGCGGGGCGCCGCTTACGACGATGGTCCTTCAGCGGTTAATGAAACGGTATTCGAGCAATTGCGGCTGATCCGGCGTGATTTGGCCGAGAAGGACCGGGTTCCCTCGTACATTATTTTCAACGATGCGACCTTGCGCGAAATGAGCATGATCTGCCCGACAAGCGAGGCCGAAATGCTGCGGATTAAAGGTGTAGGGGAAGTCAAATACCGCAAATACGGCTTGCCGTTCCTCGAGTTTTTTCAAAATATGGAATAGGGTTGTGAACGATGAAAGTTATTTTAGCTACATTAAACGCGAAATATATCCACACTTCACTGGCGATTCGACTGCTCAAAGCCTATAGCGGCGGTGAGTTCGATATCGATTTGGCAGAGTATACGATCAAGGATCCGGTGTTGAACATCGTATCCGATTTATATATGAAGCGGCCGGACGTGATCGGCTTTTCCTGTTATATCTGGAACATCGAAGAGACGATCAAGGTTATCGATATGCTGAAAAAGGTGCTGCCCGATACGGCGATCGTGTTGGGCGGGCCCGAGGTTTCCTATGACACGGCATATTGGATGGAGCGGGTGAAAAGTATTGATTATATCGTGATGGGTGACGGCGAAGAGACGTTCCATCACCTGCTGCAGGAGCTGTCCGGAGAACGCAAATTCCATTATGTATTCGGTGCGGCTTACCGGAAAGACGGAGAAGTTAGGGTTAATCCGGCCCGTCCGAAATCCGATCTAGACACACTGCCGTCGCCGCACCGGTTTCCGGAAGATATTCCGGATCTGGGCAAACGGATCGTCTACTTTGAGACAAGCCGGGGCTGTCCGTTCAATTGCCAGTTCTGCCTGTCCAGCATTGAGGTGGGCGTGCGTTATTACGATATTGAACGGGTAAAATCGGATATTCTGTATCTGATCGAACACGGTGCCAAAACGATCAAATTTCTGGATCGGACCTTCAACATCAACCGCAGCTACGCTATGGAAATGTTCGAGTTCCTGATCAACAATCACGGCGGCTGCGTATTCCAATTTGAAATCACGGCCGATATCATGCGGCCCGAGGTATTGGATTACTTGGCGGAGAACGCTCCGCCGGGCATCTTCCGGTTCGAAATTGGGGTCCAGTCGACAAACGATAACACCAATGAACTCGTTAAGCGACGTCAAAACTTTACCAAGCTGACGAGGACCGTCATGAAAATCAAGAACAGCGGAAAAATTGATCAGCATCTCGACCTGATCGCCGGGCTGCCCGAGGAGGATTACGCTTCTTTCCGTAAAACATTCAACGACGTATTTGCCATGCGTCCTGAGGAATTGCAGCTCGGGTTCCTGAAAATGCTGCGCGGTACGGGGCTTAGGAATGACGCCGCCAAGTACAATTACACTTATATGGATCATGCCCCTTATGAAATTCTGGGTAACGATATTATGCCTTTCTCCGATATCGTCCGGCTGAAGCGTTTGGAGGATGTGCTGGAGAAATATTGGAACGACCACCGGATGGACAATACGATGGAGTATTTGATTACCCGGGAGTTCGAATCGCCGTTCGATTTCTTTCAGGAATTGGGAGATTTCTGGGAAGGACAGGGGTGGCAGCGAATCGGCCATCAGCTGGAGGATTTGTTTACCCGGCTCTATGAGTTCCTGGAATGGCGCGGCATGAAGCAGCCGGAGATCGTGCTCGGTCTGATGAAGCTGGACTATTTCCTGGGTCACAAGTACAAGCCGCGCAAAATCTGGTGGGAAGACCGGATCGACAAACCGCGGCGGACCGCTTATTTCAAGGCTTTAACCGAGCGTCCGGCCGAAGTGTCTCCGGAGTTTGCGGCGCTTGATCTCGGCGAGCGGGAATTGCAAAAATGCGCTGTTCTGGACGAGCTTCCTTTTTCGCTTACGGATGTATTGGAAGGCAAAACGGACTTCGAAGAACGACAGGAAGGCACGCTGTTAGTTGTGTTGTACCAGCAGGATGATGCCGGCCATCAGAAGCCGGTCTACTATACGATGCCGGTTACTTCGGCTCTAGCGTAAGGAGTATAGTTTCTCTATTTTGCCGTCGTCTGATCCTGTTACATCATTCAGGCTAAAGCGGGGAATGGCTTAATATCCGGCGCAGCCGGCGCAGGCATAAGCCTATGTATTGGAATGGCCCAGTCAATCGACTGGGTTTGGAATAGAATAGGGTGTACTCTAAACCAAAGGAGGAATCCCTGTGAGTGGTGTAGTTGGTGGAAACGTTGGATGCGGCGGCGGAGGTTACCCAGGCGGTATTTTTACTTCAACAGGTGCCATTCTGGTACTGTTCATTTTGCTCGTGATCATCTCCAGAGCATTCGTATTGTAAGATAAATTTCTGATTTCCCGCTTAGCCTTCGGGCTCGGCGGGACTTTCTATTTATGGAAACATAAAATTTCTCCTTGATGTGGGTAATTTTTCCTTAGATGTCCCCGGAATAATGACAGGGTACTGAATTCCATAGTAATATATTAGATGTAACGAAAATGTCATACGTTGTAAATAAATCAATATACAACAATGTCGGGAGAGGATTGAAGATGTCGGATCAGGAACAACAGCGGACCCAGTCGTCGAACGATCAAATCGATGTCGCGGAATTGCTGAACGCTTTAATGGCTATGAAAAAAGGGAATTTCTCTTTCCGCTTGCCCTACGACCGGACGGGCATCTCAGGCAAAGTGGCAGACACGTTTAATGAAATTATGGACATGCAGGAAAGCCTGGTGGGAGAAATCCGCACTGTGGCCGAAGTGGTGGGCAAGGAAGGCAAGCTTACCCGCAGATTTAATCATAAAAATACCGGCGGTTCTTGGGAGCTTGTCGTTGAATCGCTCAATGGACTTGTCAGCGATTTAGTGCAGCCTACCGCCGAAGTTGCCCGTGTAATCAATGCGGTTGCACAGGGGGACTTGACGCAAAAGGTAGAGGTTGAATTCGAAGGAAGGCCTCTGACCGGGGAATACTTAAGAACCGCGAATAACATTAATATGATGGTCAACCAGCTTAGCACCTTTGCATCCGAAGTGACCAGGGTTGCCCGGGAAGTGGGTACCGAAGGCAAACTCGGCGGTCAAGCCGATGTTAAGGGCGTATCCGGGACTTGGAAGGACCTGACGGACAGCGTAAACAATATGGCTGCGAACTTGACCAACCAGGTGCGGAATATCGCCGCTGTGACGACGGCGGTCGCGACCGGCGATTTAACGAAACAAATTACCGTTAATGCGAAGGGCGAAATTCTGGAGTTGAAAGACACCATTAACACGATGGTCGACCAGTTATCGATGTTTGCCTCGGAAGTAACCCGGGTGGCCCGCGAGGTCGGCACCGAAGGTAAGCTGGGCGGTCAGGCTGATGTGAAAGGTGTATCTGGCACCTGGAAGGATTTGACGGACAGCGTTAATGATATGGCTTCCAATTTGACCGATCAGGTGCGGAATATCGCCGTCGTCACAACCGCGGTCGCGAACGGGGATCTATCGAAGAAGATCACTGCAAACGTGCAGGGTGAAATTCTCGAGCTTAAAAATACAATTAATACGATGGTGGATCAATTGTCGACCTTTGCATCCGAGGTAACGCGGATGGCGAGAGAGGTCGGTACGGAAGGCATTCTCGGCGGACAAGCCGAGGTTACCGGCGTGGCGGGTACATGGCGCGATTTGACGGAGAGCGTAAACTACATGGCGTCCAACCTGACGAACCAGGTCCGAAATATTGCGGAGGTTACGACCGCGGTAGCCAAAGGGGATTTGTCCAAGCATATTACGGTAAATGCGAAGGGCGAAATTCTGGAGCTGAAGAATACGATCAACATCATGGTGGATCAATTGTCCATCTTTGCGTCCGAGGTTACGCGGGTGGCCCGTGAGGTAGGTACGCTGGGGATGCTCGGCGGACAAGCCCAGGTTCGCGGCGTGGCCGGTACATGGCGCGATTTGACGGAGAGCGTAAACTACATGGCGTCCAACTTGACGAACCAGGTCCGAAATATTGCCGTTGTTACAACCGCCGTTGCGAACGGGGATCTCTCCAAGAAAATTACTGCGGATGTGCAGGGCGAAATTCTGGAGCTCAAAAATACGATCAACACGATGGTCGATCAGCTGTCTACCTTTGCATCCGAGGTTACGCGGGTGGCGCTGGAAGTCGGTACCGAAGGTAAACTCGGCGGACAAGCCGAGGTGAAAGGCGTCGGAGGTACCTGGAAGGATTTGACCGAGGGCGTGAATAACATGGCCCGAAATCTGACCGATCAGGTCCGCGGTATTGCCGAAGTAACGACTGCGGTAGCCAAAGGGGATTTGTCCAAAAAAATCACCGTAGATGCCAAAGGCGAAATCCTGGAACTGAAAAATACGATGAATACGATGGTGGACCAGCTAAGCCTGTTCGCGTCCGAGGTGACGCGCGTTGCGCGCGAGGTCGGCACGGAAGGAAAGCTGGGCGCTCAGGCGGATGTGAAGGACGTATCCGGTACTTGGAAAGACCTTACCGATACGGTAAATACGATGACCAGCAATCTGACGATTCAGATGCGCAATATCGCCGGCGTTACAACGGCGGTAGCCAACGGGGATCTATCGAAGCAGATCACCGTCGATGTAAAGGGCGAACTGCTTGAACTCAAGAATACGATCAATACGATGGTGGACCAGCTTAACTCGTTCGCGTCCGAGGTTACGCGCGTTGCGCGCGAGGTCGGCACCGACGGCAAGCTGGGCGGACAGGCACAAGTTCGCGGCGTCGGCGGCATTTGGAAGGATCTGACCGACAACGTTAATATTATGGCGGCTAACCTGACAGACCAGGTACGGGGCATCGCGAAGGTAGTCACGGCTGTCGCAAACGGGAACCTGAAGCAGAAGCTCACGGTGGAAGCTAAGGGTGAGATTGCGGAACTGACCGATACGATTAACAATATGATCGACACGCTCGCTACTTTTGCGGATCAAGTAACAACGGTGGCTCGTGAAGTCGGCGCGGAAGGCAAGCTGGGCGGACAAGCCAATGTGCCGGGAGCGGCCGGTACATGGCGCGATTTGACGTACAACGTAAACTACATGGCCAGTACGCTTACCTCTCAGGTTCGTGCGATCACGACTGTCGCTACCGCCGTAACCAAAGGGGATTTGTCGCGAAGCATTGATGTGGCGGCAGCGGGTGAAGTCGCCGAACTGAAGGATAACGTAAACGAGATGATCCGCAACCTGAAGGAAACGACCCGGATTAATACGGAGCAGGATTGGCTGAAGACGAATCTGGCCAAATTCTCAAGATTGCTGCAGGGTCAACGGGATTTGTATGCCGTATGCCGCATGATTCTATCCGAACTTGCTCCTCTGGTTTCGATGCAGCACGGAGTTATGTATATCAACGAGCCGGTGAACGGCGAAGCTACATTAGTGTTATTCGCCAGCTATGCTTATCAGCAGCGGAAGCATTTATCGAATCAGTTCCGGACCGGGGAAGGCCTCGTAGGCCAGTGTCTGATCGAGAAGCAGCGAATCCTGCTGACCAATGTTCCCGAAGATTATGTCATGATTTCCTCCGGCCTCGGCGAATCGGCACCGCTTAATATCGTGCTGCTGCCGATTATTTTTGAAGATCAGGTGCTCGCTGTACTGGAGCTTGCTTCGTTCCGTCGCTTCACCGATATCGATCTCGATTTCCTTGATCAGTTGACGGAATCGATCGGGATCGTAATCAATACGATGCAGGCCAACCGCCGGACGGAAGAGCTGCTGATGCAGTCCCAGTCCTTGACGGAAGAACTGCAAAACCAGCAGTTGGAGCTGCAGGAAACGAATGAAGAGCTGGAGGAAAAGGCGAAACTGCTCGTTCTTCAAAAAGCGGAAGTGGAGAGCAAAAACAACGAAGTCGAAATTGCCAGAAGGATCCTTGAGGAAAAAGCGGAACAGCTCGCTCTTACCTCGCGTTACAAATCCGAATTTTTGGCCAATATGTCCCATGAACTCCGGACTCCGCTGAACTCGCTGCTGCTACTTGCCGAGCAACTCTCCGAGAATCCCGACCAGAATCTGACGGACCATCAGGTGAAATTCGCGGAGACGATTCAGGATGCAGGGATAGAGCTGCTTGAACTGATCAATGACATTCTCGATTTGTCCAAAATCGAGTCTGGTACAGTAACCGCCGATTATAACGAATTCAAGATGAAGGATATCACCGAAGGGCTTGAACGAACCTTTGGCCTTATGGCCGATGACAAGAAGCTGGACTTCTTGATCAAGCTGGATCCAAGCCTTCCGGATAAAATGGTAACGGATCCGAAAAGGTTGCAGCAGGTTCTGAAAAACCTGTTGTCCAATGCCTTCAAGTTTACGGAAGAAGGACAGGTCGTCCTTCATATCCATAAGGCCGTTGATGGCTGGAGTGCCGGCAACGAGCGACTCAACCGGGCCAAAGAAGTGGTTTGCTTCTCGGTTAGCGATACGGGTATCGGAATTCCCATTGAAAAGCAGGGGATCATATTTGAAGCTTTCCAACAGGCCGACGGAAGCACGAGCCGGGAATACGGAGGCACGGGCCTGGGACTTGCTATCTCGCGCGAGATTGCGACTTTGTTAGGCGGAGAAATTACCTTGTACAGCGTGGTGAATAAAGGCAGCGTCTTTAATCTGTACCTGCCCTTGTATACCGATGTTCCCGGTCATGAGCCGGAGGAAGAATCGGGCCAGGAGACGCCGGTTCAGCCGCCGAAATACGTACCGGAAGTCATCGATGTAACTCCTCGCGAATCCAAACGGGGAAGCACGCCGAGGGAAGAGAAGGTCATCCAGGACGACCGGGATTCCATTGAGCCGGGGGACAGTGTATTTTTGATCGTGGAAGACGATGTTAAATTCAACGTGATTTTGCTTGATATTTTGCATAAAAAAGGAATCAAGGTGATCATTACAACCCGGGGCAACGGGGCATTGGAGCTTGCTCAGAAATACCGTCCGGATGCCATTACCCTTGATCTACGTCTAAAGGATATGGACGGCTGGCTGGTTATCGACCAATTGAAGAATGATCTGAGTGTCCGGCATATTCCGATTTGCGTTATCACGGTGGAAGAAGACGAAATTCCGCTGCGTCAGAAAGGCGTGTATGAGTATTTAGGGAAGCCTGTAACCAATGAAGAGCTGGAGTCGAAGCTGGATCAACTGAAACAGTTCTCGGCACGGGAGAAGCATCGTCTGCTTATCGTCATGAGCGACAACGACCGCCGCGATGAATCGGTGCAGCTTCTTGCCAACAACGATTTGGAGATCATTACTGCAGATACAGGCCGCAAAGCTTTGAATCAACTCAAAAATCACAGCTTTGACGTCATTCTGATCGACAATGATTTGAGCAATACGGACGTGCTTGGCCTGGTTCATGAAATTCATAAGAATATGCAAAATAAATCCGTTCCGATTATTCTGAACCGCAATCGGAAGTGGACTCAGGAGCAAGAGAGTCAGCTTGAGGATCTTATGAAATCGTCCGTGATCAAAGAAGTCAAAACGCCGATTCAAATGATGGACGAATCCAGCTTATTCTTGCACCGCAAGGCTGAGAACCTGCCGGCTGAGTCGCGGGAGAAGCTGGTGAAGCTGCATGAATCCGACGAGATGATCACGTCCAAGCAGGTGCTCGTCGTAGATGATGATATTCGGAATATTTTTGCACTGACAACGATTCTGGAACGTCATAACATGAAGGTAATCCCTGCGGAGAACGGGCAGGAGGCGATCCAGATTTTGGAGCAAACGCCATCCATTGAAATCGTACTGATGGATATTATGATGCCGATTATGGACGGGTACGAAACGACCCGGGCGATCCGTCAGAAGCCGGAGTTTCAAAATCTGCCGATTATCGCATTAACGGCTAAAGCGATGAGCGGGGACCGTGAGGCTTGTCTGGAGGCGGGAGCTTCCGATTATATTACGAAGCCTGTAAACAGCGCACAGCTGCTTTCCTTGATCCGGAGCTGGCTTGACCATCCGATCGAAGGGGAACCTGAAGCGGATAATAAGTAGAAGTTAAAAGGGACCGCCCAAGCCAGATGGCTTTGGAGCGGTCCCTTTGTCGTTAAAATATTTTTGAAGAAGGCAGTTTAACCCGTATGCCGGATCAGCCAATCCGCGGTATCGCGGCTCACCTCATCCCGGTTGCTTTCGTTGAGCATTTCATGCCTTCCTCCCGGGTACAGCCGGACATCAACATTCTGAAGCCCCAACTGTTCATAGAGAGCAACAAGTCTGCGGACGCCTTTTCCTTGAAGGCCTACGGGGTCCTGTTCGCCCCCGAAAATATAAACCGGCTTATCCTTTGGAATCTTGGCCATCCGGTCAGGACGGTGGATTTCACGCAGCAGGCCGAATAGCCCGTCGAAAAATCCGGCGCTGCAAACAAAACCGCAGAGCGGATTTTCTATGTATTTATCCACTTCCCGTTCATCCCTGGACAGCCAGTCGAATGGCGTGCGCATCGGCATGAAATTTTTGTTGAAGCTGCCGAAGGACAAAGCGTTCATGAGCAGGCTGGGATGATCAGGACCCTGAAGCTTAGACTGCAAAATCGCCAGGTTTTGGCCGAAGGAAAGGAGACCTCTCGGACCGTTGGTTCCGGTCAGAATAAACCCCTTGTATCTATCCGGTCCGGTATACATCGTTTTCTGCGTCAAAAAAGATCCCATGCTGTGTCCCATCAGAAAAAGAGGAAGGCCGGCATGCCTTTCTTGAATAATTTCGCCCAGGGCAATCATATCGCGGACCATGCCGTTCAGGCCGTCTTTGCCGGGCCAGCCAAGCTCTTCCGGCCCGGCGGCGGTTCGACCATGACCCCTGTGGTCATTGGCGTAAACCACGAAGCCGTCGCTCGTCAGAACCTCCGCAAACCGTTTATATCGCTCGGCCGTCTCGCTCATGCCGTGGGCGATTTGCAGCACTCCCCGCAGAGGGAGCGACGGGTCGGAGGGAGACCATTCATAGACAAACACCTCTTGCCCGGCATCATTTTCAAATTTGAAAGTTTGTTCCCGCATGCTCCAGCACTTCCTTCTTGGATATTTGGAAATCTCTTTCGCGTTAAGCCAAATGCGCCGGCTCGAAAAACTCGATCACTTCTCCGTCCGGTCCGTTAAAAAAGAAGAACCGGTTCCCGTTCGGTAAGGAACGGATTTCGGGATCAAGGCCCGATAGACCGAGCTTCGCGATCCGCTCATATTCATATTGTATGCCGCTGGCCGTAAATGCTATATGGTGTACTTTACCCTCACGCGGCAGATCTTCACCATCGCGGATATAAACCAGTTCAAGTTCTACGGATTCCTGACCCGGGAAGGTCAAGAAGGCCAGGCGGAGCGGCTCGTCAACCTCCCCTACGGTGTATAAGTGCTTAAGTCCGATCACCCGGACATAAAATTCAATGGAATCTTCAAGCGCTGTTACGCGGATGCCCACATGCTCCATCTTTTTAACTGGCATCGTTATCCCCTTCTTTACTTTGTTTTTTTTCGACTGCAATGAGATATGGCGACGCCGGCTTCTGCGGCTGCCGGTATAACATGGCTTGTCCTGCCGATTGCGGAAGTGCTGCCGCCCAGGCTTCCACAGCCGCCGCTTCCTCGTCGCCTCCGGGGTGGCCCGGATACAGAACAACGGTGAGCAGGCCGCGCGGCTTCAGAAGCCTTACAGCTGCGTTAAGCGCCTTTAAGGTGCTTTCCGTATGCGTAATTACTGCAGGGTCTGCCCCCTGTGCGGGTAAATACCCTAGGTTGAACATGACTGCGCCTAGCTTGCCCCGGACTTCCGGTGGCAGTGCCGTTTCCATGTCCGCATGGCTGCTCTCCAGCAGCGTCACGGGTGAGAGCGGGGCGCTTGCTTCCTTATCCAGTCTGGCTTGCGTCAATGCAAGAGCCTCGGCCTGGATGTCAAAAGAGAATACGCTCCCGCGCGGACCGCAAGCTTTGGCAAGGAAGAGGGTATCGGCACCCGTGCCTGCCGTAGCGTCTACTGCACTATCGCCAGGCTGCAATCGCTCGCCCGCCAGTTTGTGGGCAAAGCTTAGTACAGAGAGAAAGCCCATTTGTTATCCCCTCCAATATTTACCTTGCCAGGTGTCTCGTTGTTTAAGCTCATCATCGATCGCGTTCAGCACTTCCCATTTCTTGAGACTCCACATGGGACCGATTAACAGGTCGCGGGGAGCATCGCCGGTTAGGCGGTGGACGATCATTTCGGGCGGCAGAAATTCCAGCGTGTCTACGATGAGCTTCACATATTCGTCCTTTTCCAGGAAGCGCAGGAGGCCGGCATCATACTGCTTGACCATCGGCGTTTTGCGCATCAGGTGAAGTAGATGAATCTTGATGCCTTGCACATCCATTTTAGCGACGGCCCGGCCGGTTTCCAGCATCATTTCGTGGCTTTCCTGGGGCAGTCCGTAAATAATATGGGTGCAGACGCGGATGTTCCGCTTGCGCAGCTTCTCTACGGCTTCCAGATAACATTGGGTGTCGTGAGCGCGATTTATTAATGTGGAGGTGGATTCATGGATGGTTTGAAGTCCCATTTCCACCCACAGATATGTGCGTTCATTAAGCTCGGCCAAATAGTCGACGACATCGTCGGGGAGACAGTCAGGCCGCGTTGCGATCGAGAGACCGACTACGCCTGGTTGCTCCAGAATGGCTTCATAATATTCACGCAGATCTTCCACAGGCGCGTACGTATTCGTATAAGCCTGAAAATAACCGATATATTTGGCGTTGGGCCATTTCAGATGCTGTCTGTCCCGGATCGTGTTAAACTGCGTGACGAGATCGTCCCTGCGGCTTCCGGCAAAATCGCCGGAGCCTCGCGCACTGCAAAATGTGCATCCTCCTTTAGCGATCGAACCGTCCCGGTTCGGGCAGGTGAAGCCTGCGTCGAGCATCACTTTAAATACTTTTTCCCCGAACTGTTGCCGCATCTCTGTGTTCCAGGTATGAAATCGTTTGTCACCCCAAATAGCGGGTGTTTCTGATAGTGTTGTAGTCATCTTTACTCCCTTATCCTCGCTCTGCATGAGATTGTTATTAATTGTCACAAAATAAGTTTTTGTGTCGTATAAAGTGGTCCAAACCCTATGGTTAAGCGGGTTCACATGATTCATTGTATCAAAAATCAAGTAAAAAGGGGAATTTGCCTAGGGGTGTTTTCTTGCGATGAATTACAGATTATGTTATTTTAAGTGTAACTGACATACGTTTGGACCCCAATTCCAAAATATATCGAAAAAGGAATCTCGCGTACCGTCTCCCCGGCGGTGCGAAGTGATTCCTTTTTCATTTGTACATGAAAGAGTACTTTATCTCTTTACTTTTAGTTCGAACTTCGGCAAAATGTTTCAGTAATGGAGTAATGAGTTTGCATATACATGAAAGCGGAGGAATGACATGCGTTTACGCGGTAGAAAAGGAATCCGGGAGAATTTGGAGCAACAGCAAGACCTGGTCGTGCTGGATCCCCGGGAATATAAAGGAAAATGGTCGCAGATCTTCGGAAACGACCGTCCACTTCATATCGAGCTTGGCATGGGTAAGGGGCAATTCATTAGCGGAATGAGCTTTAAACATCCGGATTGCAATTTTGTGGGGATGGATATGTATGATGAATTAATCCGCCGGGCAAGCGAAAAGGTACGAAATATCTGGTCCGGACACGACGGAGAGAATCCGGCAAACGTCCGGCTTGCCTTAGGCAACATCGAATCCATCGAGGAGTTCTTTGCTCCGGGCGAAGTCGAACGGATTTATTTGAATTTTAGCGATCCTTGGCCGAAAAAGAAGCATGGGCGCAGAAGACTGACACACCCGCGCTTTTTGGATAAGTATCGGACGCTGCTGAATGAAGAAGGAGAGATTCATTTCAAAACTGATTCGCGGGAGCTGTTTGAATTCTCCCTGAATTCTTTTGCCGCGACCGGATTGCAGATGGATCAAATTTCGCTAAATTTGCACGGTGAAGGTATTAACGAGAACCATGTCATGACGGAATACGAGAGCAAATTCGTGGGACAAGGGATGCCCATTTATCGTTGCGAAGTCAAGGTTGGCGAGTCGGCCCTGCGCCGTTACCACGAACATAAAATGGATCAATTTTAACAATGGACAAACAGGCCTCCGGATTATTCCGGAGGCCTGTTTGTCTTTATAAACGGGGAAGGTTGCAATTTTAAGACGTCACCTTATTGCGTTCTATAAGATCCATAATGGCTTGCGCACTTTGCAGCGGATAATAACTGGCGATATGTTCGAGCACTTCTTCACGGTTTCGCACGACTTCGTCATAATTGTTAGTCAGCCGTTTAATCCACTTGGTAATGTCATCCAGCGAGCTGATCGGGGTACCCCATCCTTGCGAGGTGAAATACTGCGAATTTTCTTCCTCTTGCCCCGGAAGCGGCTTGTGGAACAGCATCGGAATTCCCTTGGCCAACCCTTCGGTGCAGGTCATGCCCCCGGGTTTGGTAATGAGGAGATCGGAAGCCTCCATCAGCTTGTCGATTTCCCTGGTAAATCCGAGCAGGTGGATATGCTCATGGATATAACGGGGATCCTTCTTCATCTTCTCCAGCGACTTGGTGTTGCTGCCGAAGCAAAAGATGATTTGGATTTGGTCCCGGTATGAGGCTAGGTGCGAATTGACCGCCTCATCTTTCATAAAGCCCCAACCGCCCCCCATAACAAGCACCGTCGGCATGTTTTTTAGGTTAAATTGGGCCCGGATATCATCTTTCCCGTGGCGTTCCCAGAAATTCGGATGCACCGGAATGCCGGTAATCCGGATCTTCTCTTCTTCGACTCCCCGCTCAAGCAGCTTCTGCTTAACTTGCTCGGTGGATACGAGATAGCTGTTTACTTCCCGGCTGACCCACGTCCCATGCGCATCATAATCGGTAATCACGGTGCAGAGCGGAACGTCCAGGAGCTCGAGCCTCTTGATCCGCGATATAATGGCGCTCGGAATCGGGTGAGTACAGACGATAACGTCGGGATGGAGCTGCCGGATTACTTGAATCGTACGGGTATAAAATATCCGATGGAGAGCAAGCGTCGTCAATCGGTTTAATGATTTCTTATAATTGCTTCGATACATCATTCGAACAAGCCGTGGCTGGGTGGATACCGTTTTCTTATAGGCGGTAATAATGATCGGCGCCACTCTAGGATTTAAGAAACTGCCCAGTTCTAGGACTTTAGTCTGCACATGTGGTGCCACTTTGCGTAAACTGCTGGAGAGCGCATACGCCGCCTGTGTATGTCCGGCTCCAAACCCCTCAGATAAAAGCAAGACTCTTTGTTTTTGCACTTTAGTTTCACCTTTTCCTGCAAGGTTTTTCTACCATTTACAATATCCCCTTTACGCCCATAATGCAACCGTTCCAAGGGCGACGGAAGATCCGATTACGGCCCCTGCAAGCACGTCGGAAGGATAGTGTAAACCCAAATAAATGCGGGATACCGCGACGATCAGAGCCAGCGGGCCGAGAATGAACGCAAGGGCCGGCTGCACTGCCATAAAGGTCATAGTCACCGAAAAAATGGCAGTCGTGTGTCCGGAAGGAAAAGAGTGGTCCGTGAGCGGATTCCGAAACGTATTGGTTCCGGGAAGGGTCAAATACGGACGGACCCTTGGATATGTTTTTTTAGCCAAAGCGACTGGAATATGGCTGATCGCCAGGGCGACACAGGCTTGAAGGCCTACTTTGTTCCATGGCGCCGGGGCGACGATCCAAATAAAAAGAGTAGATAAAATAGTAAACCAGGCGCCCCCCAAATGAGTGAGATGGTACAGCCAGAAATTAAGAAAGCTTCGGTGCAAGCGTCCGTTGATTCCTACAAAAAGTCGTTGATCCAGTTGTATTAATTTTTGAAGCAATCGGTTCATAAAGATCCCTCCGCGCTTGGTCTGCCGCAAGATACGGCCTAAATTTGCCGTTAATGTAGAAAGTGCAATGCAGTAATGGCATTTTCAGGTAAGTCTCATCATATTTTGATTCCGTGGCCTTTTTCAAGATCAGGGGACTTTGTGAGTTAATATACCCTTTTTTTGAATTCTTGTGAATCTCGCTTCTGGATATTGATTCAAATGATAGCAAAAAAGTTTAAAGGAAAATGAGTTATTGAGTAAACTTTTTTTGTTTTTTTTCGTTTGTGTATTAACGACTGATTTTATATAGAGTTAACAATTTGAAAAAAAGGGGGACTAAAGAAATAAAAAGCGTCAAAATTGATGAAAATAAGAACTAACCGCAATGATTGCTGGTTGCGGCGGTGCTTTGCGCGAATATAGGGTTACTTCCGTCGGATTTTGCTCTACGCAGGGTTTACAGCGGTTTGACAAATGATACAAAGTCATGGAAAATCGAAAAAGCGTTGAAAATGAAAAGAGATTTTCAGAATTCACACAGCATGTCACAAAGGGTCATAAAAACAAAACTCCGTAAGATCTAAAAAAACTAAAAAAATCAAAGGGAGTTAAAAGGGGGTACTAGAGATCATGATGGACGCCATTTTAATATCGCTGCAGGTCGTGCTTGCGGTGATCGGGGTGTACCAGTTCGGTTTATCGCTGTTTGGCATGTATAAGAAAAAGAAAAAAGAAAGCCATGCTCCATCCAAGTCCTTTGCAGTATTGGTAGCGGCACATAACGAGGAAAAAGTCGTCGGTGCCCTGATGGAAAATCTGAAGCATCTGAACTATCCGAAAGAGCTTTACGACGTATTCGTCATTTGCGACAACTGTACCGACAGTACGGCGGATATTGTCCGGAGTCACGGAATGAACGCTTGTGTCCGTACCAATACGAATTTGCGCGGCAAAGGCTACGCGATCGAATGGATGCTCAAGCAATTGTGGAAAATGCCACGGCAATATGATGCCGTCGTAATGTTTGACGCCGACAACTTGGCGCATCCCGATTTTCTGAGCGAAATGAACAATGACCTCTGCTCCGGCGCCCGGGTCATTCAAGGATACATTGACACCAAGAACCCGGAAGACTCCTGGATTACAGCTTCTTACGGGATCTCCTATTGGTATTGTAACCGTCTGTGGCAGTTATCCCGCCACAATTTGAATATGGCTAACTTCCTCGGCGGTACGGGGATGTGCTTTGAAACCGAGCTGCTGAAAGAAATCGGCTGGGGAGCAACGAGCCTCGTGGAAGACTTGGAGTTCACGATGCGCTGCGTGGAACGCGGGGTTTACCCGGTATTTAATTACGATGCCAAGCTGTTTGACGAAAAGCCGCTCACCTTCAAAGCGTCCGCGCGTCAGCGTTTACGCTGGATGCAGGGACACTTTACAGTAGCCCGCAGATATTTCTTCCCGCTTTTGTGGAAGAGCATCAAGGAACGTAACCTGGTTAAGCTCGATATGGCTATTTACGGAGCTAACGTATATATCGTGTTGCTGACTTTTCTGTTGACGGCTTTTATTTGGGCGGACCAGTCCTTGTTCGGCGGACCGAACTTTGAAACGCTGTACGCCAAGTTCCCGCTGTGGATCTCGTTTGTGGCGATTGCAGCTAACGTATTCATTTTCTTGGCAGCCATGATTCTCGAAAAGGTCAAGTTCAAGAAGGTGTACGCTTATCTGGTGCTGTTCCCGATTTACCTGATTTCCTGGTGGCCGATTACTTTCTACGCGTTCTTTACCCAGAACAACAAACAATGGAGTCATACGCAGCATACACGGGTAGTACGTCTAGAAGAAGTCCAAAAAGGATAGGAAGCTTAAAAATCGGATCTTTGATCACGAAGTGTTGCTGTGGAGCGGATTCGGCATCGAATCTTGAATTCAGCCGAGCCTTCCGGTGCTCACGTAGGTTGCCCTACGCTCCGCTCCTCAGTCTCGTCTTCATCCAACCTTCTCGGTGCTGAAAGCCCGATTTTTGAGCCTTGATTGGAATAGGTAACTCAAAAACCGGACTTTTGATCAAAACTCGAATCAAAGTCTTGACACGGCCTGACGGCATGTGTTAAAGTGTTTGAGTGTTGCAATGAATAGTATTTGGATTGCAAGCAGAGGCCATGGCTTCTCACCTGTCCGACGATTACGTTGGCTGGTTTTGATCCGATGATTTGTGAATGGTATGTTCATGAAGAATTGATCAATTTGGGATGCGGGCGGTAACCTGCATCCCTTTTTATTTTGCAATATCCGTCTTAAGACAAGAAAATCCTTGGAGGTGGAGAGTTATCAGTAAAGAACATTTGATCAATGATGAGATACGGGCCAAAGAAGTGCGTTTGGTAGGTGCGGAAGGCGAACAAATTGGTATCACGCCGATTCGCGAAGCGCTGCAAATGGCAATCGACTTGAATCTGGATCTGGTTAACGTGGCACCGACGGCCAAACCTCCGGTATGCCGGATTATGGACTACGGCAAGTTCCGTTATGAGCAACAGAAGAAAGAGAAGGAAGCCCGTAAGAATCAAAAGATAGTGGACATCAAGGAAGTATGGTTCCGCTCCAACATTGAGGAACACGACTTTCAGACGAAGCTTCGCAATGTGATCAAATTTTTGAAAGACGGCGACAAGGTAAAATGCTCGGTTCGTTTCCGCGGCCGTGAAATTGCCCATGCCGACATCGGAAAGAAAATTCTCGATCGCGTCAAAGAAGAGGTCGTTGAACTTTCGACGGTGGAACGTCTTCCAAAATTGGAAGGCCGCAGCATGATCATGATTTTGGCACCTAAAAACTAAACGCGGCTTCGTGACTTCGCCAAAGGCGAACTTCGCAAGCAAGCAACTCACAAATTTTGAGGGGGAAGTACAATGCCTAAAATGAAAACACACAGCAGTCTTAAAGACCGCTTCAAAATTACCGGTACCGGTAAAGTAAGACGTTACAAAGCGAATCGCAATCACTTGCTGTCCCATAGATCCAAACGCGCTAAACGTGTATTGGCGAACAGCCCTGTGGCATACTCCGGTGACGTTAGCCGTTTGAAACAACAACTTGCAAACCTGAAGTAATTATTAACACAACTTATTGGGAGGTTTATTGATATGGCAAGAGTAAAAGGCGGATTCGTGGTTCGTCGTCGTCATAAAAAAGTATTGAAATTGGCAAAGGGTTATTTTGGTTCGAAACACCGCATCTTCAAAACAGCTAACGAGCAGGTTATGAAATCCCTGCTGTACGCATACCGTGACCGTCGCACGAAAAAACGCGACTTCCGCAGACTGTGGATCGTTCGTATCAATGCGGCTGCTCGCATGAACGGTTTGTCTTACAGCAAATTGATGCACGGTTTGAAGTTGGCTGAAGTAAACATCAACCGTAAAATGTTGGCCGACCTGGCCGTAAACGACATTAACGCGTTCAACTCTTTGGCTACTGTAGCTAAAGAAAAAATCAACGCTTAATAAATACGGTACAAACAGCCGTCGTCCTGGTTGGAATTTAACCGGGAACGACGGCTGTTTTCATTTTATAGAGTCAACCGTCTTTTTACTGGGTTATTCTGTGTGTGTGGAGAACCCTGATATTGGGAAAGATGAAGGGTAAAGAAAAGGAAAGCGAATCTTCGACACTCCCAAATTGACACATAGCGAACGTTGGATGTGAATTGTGTCGAAGGTAAGCGTTTCATTTCACAAAAAGGCGAAACTTATTTAACCTATGGTCATTAAAGGTATGGATTTTAGGCGGTTTTAAATGTATAATCGTCCTGTACAGAGGTCAAAAATGGTCACAATATTTTAAGGGGGATTAATCGTCAATGAAGTCAATGAACAAAACCTTCAAATTTTCTTTAGTCATGGTACTTGCTGTGATGATGATTTTGGCGGGATGCGGCAACAACAAGAACAATGCAGCAAACAACGGTGGCTCGTCCAACAAAGGAACAGAAGCCAGCAATGGTGGTAACAACGGCGGAAGTAAAGCATCCGACATCAAGGTCGGTCTTGTTACGGACATTGGCGGCGTAAACGACAAATCCTTTAACGAATCCGCATGGGAAGCTCTTGAAGCCCTGAACAAGGAACAAGGCATCCAACACAAGTATTTGCAAAGCAGCAGCAGCTCGGACTACATCCCTAACCTGAACCAGTTTGTGCAAGGCGGTTATGACCTGACTTGGGCAATCGGTTTTGATTTGGGCGATGCGTTGAAGCAAGTGGCTGACGCCAACAAGGACGTTAAACTGGCGATCATCGACAGCGTTGTCGACGCGCCTAACGTTGAATCCGTTACTTTTGCCGAGAACGAAGGTTCGTTCCTGGTTGGGGTAGTTGCAGGCCTGACTACAAAAACGAATAAAATCGGATTTATCGGCGGTGCTGAAAGCCCGGTTATCAAACGTTTTGAAGTTGGTTTCAAAGCCGGCGTAGAAGCAGTTAATCCGGATGCTGAAGTGAAAATCACTTACGCAGGCGCTTATGATAAGCCGGACATCGGTAAATCGCTTGCCAGCCAGTTGTATGACAACGGCGCGGATATTATTTTCCCTGCTGCAGGACAAACTGGTAACGGCGTATTTAACGAAGCCACTGCACGTAACAATGCAGGCGGTGCTACAAAATTGTGGGTTATTGGCGTGGATAAGGACCAATCGCTTGAGTTTGGTGATGAAGTAACTTTGACATCGATGATCAAACGGGTTGATGTAGCGGTGAAGAACGTAACTCAACAAGTTATCGACGGAACATTCAAAGGCGGCGAAATTACGAACCTGACTCTGAAAGACGACGGCGTAGGCATTGCCGACACTTCCTCGAAGAATGTCAGCAAAGAAGTTCTTGATAAAGTGGAAGAGTACAAACAAAAAATTATCAATGGTGAAATCACAGTTCCGGCAGAATAATAAATCTATTCTTTACGGCGGTTTCGGCCGGATAGTAAAATAAAGCATAAGCAGGCAAGGCCAGTGTTGTATGAACTGGCCTTGTTGTTTGCGTAAATCCCAGAATGGTGAGGGTGATTTCATGAGCACCGCGGCTCCCGTAGTCGAGTTGAAGCAAATCACGAAGCGTTTTCCCGGTATAGTAGCCAACGATTCAATCAGCCTGACCTTGCGCAAAGGGGAAATTCATGCGCTTCTAGGGGAAAATGGGGCAGGCAAGTCTACTTTGATGAATATTTTGTTCGGGCTTTATCAGCCGGACGAGGGTTCCATTGAGATCGACGGGAAGCCGGTAACGATCGATAATCCGAACAAGGCGATAAAATTAGGAATAGGCATGGTTCATCAGCATTTCAAGCTGGTTCAGCCTTTCACGGTCACTGAGAATATTATTCTTGGTATGGAACCGACGAAAGGGCTTAATATCGACTATAAATCGGCGTCCGCCGAAGTGGCGAAATTGTCGGAGCAGTATGGTCTTCACGTTAATCCAAACTCCAAAATCCAAGATATTTCGGTCGGAATGCAGCAACGCGTGGAAATTATGAAGACCTTGTTCCGCGGCGCGGATATTCTTATATTTGACGAGCCGACGGCCGTGTTGACCCCGCAGGAAATCGTGGAATTAATGGCGATTATGCGGCGGTTGGTTGCGGAAGGAAAGTCAATCATCCTGATTACTCACAAATTAAAAGAAATTATGGAAATTTCCGACCGTGTAACGATTATTCGGCGCGGCAAAGTGATCGATACCGTGGATACCGACAATACCAATCCGAACGAACTGGCTGAGAAAATGGTCGGCCGCGGTGTTACGTTCAAAATTGAGAAAGACGCTCCGGTTATCGGACAACCTGTCTTGCAGTTAAATCAGGTGAAGATGAACGATAAACAAGGGGTCTCCGTTTTGAATGGATTGGACCTGGAAGTTAAAGCGGGAGAAATCGTCGGTATCGCAGGCGTGGACGGCAATGGACAATCCGAGCTAATCGAGGCAATTACAGGGCTTCGTAAAATTGACTCGGGCTCGATTAAACTGTCAGGCAAAGAGATCGCGAACCTGCCGGCGCGCAAAATTATCGAGAGCGGCCTGTCTCATATCCCGGAAGACCGTCACAAGCATGGGCTTGTGCTGGATTTTTCCATCAGTGAGAATATGGTGTTGGAGACGTATTACAAATCTCCTTTCAGCAAAAACGGGTTTCTAGATCGCCGGGTTGTTGATAAAAATGCTGAGAAACTGGTACAGGATTTCGACGTTCGTACACCGAGCATAGAGACCAAAGCCCGCTCCCTGTCGGGCGGCAACCAGCAAAAGGCAATTATTGCGCGGGAAATAGATAAAAATCCGGATCTGTTGATCGCCGCCCAACCGACACGCGGACTGGACGTAGGAGCTATCGAATTCGTCCATAAACAACTGATCGGTCAACGGGATCAAGGGAAAGCCGTATTGCTTATTTCGTTTGAGCTGGATGAAATTATGAATGTATCCGACCGGATTGCCGTCATTTATGAAGGCAGAATTGTCGGCGAGGTGCTTCCTCAGAATACGAATGACCAAGAGCTGGGTCTGATGATGGCGGGCTTCATGGAAAAGGGAGGACAATCGGATGAGTAGATTGCGCAGAATCTTTACCCTGGACAGCCTGATCGTACCGCTCGTGGCTATTCTCCTCGGCTTGATCGTTGGGGCGGTCGTCATGTTATTGGGCGGATACAATCCGTTCGAAGCATATAGTGCCCTAATCAAACGGGTTGTGGGTAATCCGTATGACTTTGGGGAGACGATCCGACAGATCACGCCTTTGATCTTTACCGGGCTTGCCGTGGCTTTTGCCTTCCGTTCCGGGATGTTTAACATCGGTGCCGACGGACAGGTTCTCATCGGGATGACAAGCGCTACGGCCGTATCACTGTCCATGTCGGGCGTGTCGTCGTCGATTGTCGTGCCCGTGTCCGTAATTGCCGGGGGAGTTGCCGGAGGCTTATGGGCAGCGATCGCCGGATACTTGAAAGCAAAACGGGGCATCAACGAAGTTATAACGACGATCATGTTAAACTGGACAGCCCTTTATTTATCCAACTATGTAATCCGTCATTTCTTCCTTCTTAAAGGGCAGAACCGTTCGGAAGACATCGGAGCTTCGGCTGCGCTGACGTTCCTATCCGGCATATTCAACAATGCCCGGGTACATTGGGGGATCGTGATCGCCCTGTTGGCTGCTTTGTTCTTCTACGTTTATCTCTGGAAAACAAAACAAGGCTACGAAATGCGTGCGGTTGGCTTTAACCAGAATGCGGCTGAGTATGCCGGAATGAACGTGGGGCGCAACGTCGTGAAAGCCATGTTCATCAGCGGGGTGTTCGCCGGCTTGGCGGGAGCCTTCGAAGTGCTTGGCGTATTTCATTATCAGTCGGTTTTCGCGGCTTCTCCCGGATACGGCTTCGATGGAATCGCGGTGGCGCTTCTCGGTATGAACCATCCGTTCGGGGTCGTCCTGGCTGCTATCCTGTACGGCGTATTGACTTACGGTTCGGCAGGAATGAGTTTTGCGGCGGGCGTTCCGCCTGAGCTGATCAAGATCATTATCGGTTCCATTATTTTCTTCATTGCCGCGCAAGGCATCGTCCGCTTTGTACTGAAGCCATTCTACCTCAAGCGCAAGAAAGAGAAGGTGTTGTAATATGGACGTTCTTACGCTGCTAGGTCAGCTGCTCAATTCAACCCTTGTATTTTCGACCGCGCTGATTTTTACGGCTCTGGGCGGGATTTTCTCGGAGCGTTCCGGCGTGGTGAACATCGGCCTGGAAGGTTTGATGATCTTCGGTGCGTTCGCGGCCGGGGTAGGGACTTATTACGCCCAGGAAGCAGGTCTAGGAGGCATGGCCCCATGGATCGGTGTTTTCGCCGCTATTCTGGTCGGTATTCTGGGCTCGCTTATTCATGCCGTCGCTTCGATTACGTTTAAGGCGGACCAGACGATCAGCGGTATCGTAATCAACTTTTTGGCGGCGGGCTTAACCGTCTATATCGTCAAAATGCTGTTTAACGGTTCTGCGGAAACGCCATTGATTAAGGTTTTTCACAAAATCGAGATTCCGTTCTTACGTGATATTCCGGTCATCGGTGAAGGATTTTTCAATTCGTATCCAACGACGTATCTGGCGCTGATTCTTGTTGGTGTCGCTTATTATGTGCTGTTTAAAACGCCATTTGGTCTTCGCTTGCGCTCTGTCGGCGAATATCCGGGCGCTGCAGATACGCTGGGTGTCAACGTATCGAGAATGCGTTATATCGGCGTAATGATCAGCGGCGCGCTTGCCGGCATCGGTGGTGCAACGATTACGCTGACTACGACAAGTACCTTTGCCCACAATACGATTTCCGGGCAAGGCTTTATCGCGATCGCTGCTATGATCTTCGGGAAATGGAATCCGGTGGGAGCTTTTGGGGCGGCTATGTTCTTCGGCTTCTCCCAAGCGATCCGGAACTACGTTCAATTGTTCGAGTGGTCGAGAAGCATTCCACAGGAATTCATTTTTATGATTCCTTATGTATTGACGATCATTGTGCTGGTCAGCGCGGTCGGCCGTTCTTCGGCTCCATCCGCATTGGGAGCACCTTATGATCCATCAAAAAGATAATATTTCAAAAAGCCCTGCAGGCAAACACCCTGCAGGGCTTTTTTTCATATTTGCCGCGGTTTCAAGAGGGGGGGCCGGCCTATTTTGGATAGTTCAAGGGCGATGGCGCAAGCCGAGACAGCCGAAAATGAATATGGTGACTTGAACGCGAAATAGCCGAATCGTAAGATCCCCACTGGATCGTAAACAAACCCGGCTATTTGATTACATTTTGAGGAGGGTTACCATGGGAAGAACGGTGACGAAGAAGGAAGCCGAAAAATGGCTGGGTAAAAGTATTGTCGCCTACAAAAAAGATGGCAGCATGGTTACCGGTAAATTGGTTAAAATAAGCGGCAACCATCTGATTGTGGCTCAGAATTCACGCAAAAAGGTAAAAACCAAAGCGATTATTCCGCTCGTGTTGTTTGACCTGCTTGCGATCGGATCGGCTCCTTACGGCTACGGCGGTTATGGTTATGGCGGCTACGGCGGATACGGAGGCTATGGTCCTTACGGTCCTTACGGATACCCTTACGGGGGATTCTGGTAATACATCAATAGCGAATCTGCAGTTTCTTTTCGAGTTCAAAACATTGGGACAATGGGACATAGCGGACCGTATGGTAACCGAGATTGCGATAGAATACGTGGGCACGGGTATTGTCCCGATCCACCATGACTTTGGCTCGTTTGCAACCCCGCGATCCGGCGAAATTTTCCGCCTGGGCCATCAAGGTCTTGCCATGGCGGTTACGCCGGTGCGCGGGTGCAACAGCCATCATGTCGATATATAATAGCTCGCCGTGCACCATAAAGTGGATGAACGCCACCGGGTCGGCTTCATAGTTGGGCGAAACCACCAGCGTTACCCCGCGGGTAAGCCGCTTTGGAATATCTTTAATGACCGTCTTTAATTCATTGGGGGGCAGGTGGGAATAGGGGACAAGCTCCTTATGAATCAGGTCGTTGATCACGGGGTCATCTTGTTTGGGCCTTCTGTAGCGTATCATTTCACTCGTAATCCTCCTCACTGTGAGTACCGGATCGGACTCACCACATGCATAAAAGTGGGCGTTATCTTTTATCATATGACAGGAGGGGGCGGAAGCGTTCCGACGGAAATAAGAAGCCGATGAAACCGGGGGCGGACGGGATCGATGCAGGATTGCAGGGTCTATTCCCGGGCCAGCAAAATCCGGATTCGAGGGAGAGTTTCTAAACTGTCTTTCAAAAGGGTATTGACTCTGGATGTAAACTAATCATATAATGTGTCTAAACATTTTAACGATTATATCAATCGGCGATGAAGAGGACGAAGGTTTAAGGGCTCTTTGCTCAGAGAGTGGATGGATTTGCTGAGACCATCCGCCATTACCCCTTAAATGCGAGCTCACCTCGGAGCTATTTTCCTGAAAAACTGCAAGCGTTCCTAGGCACCGTTTGCGATGAGTCTATTAGGGAGAATCGTCAGGTCTGCGTTAGAGACCACGGGTAGAAGCGTCACTGCTTGTACTCGTCAAGGCTCGGTGCTGTGAAGAACCGGGTGAAAATGGGTGGTACCACGGAAGCTAAACCTTTCGTCCCTCGGAATAGGAGACTATTCCGGCGGACGGAAGGTTTTTTTGTTATAACAAGGCAAATAAATTTTAGAAATACCTAAGTTTTGGAAGGAGGATGACTGATGAGCGCGCAAATTCCTGCAGTGCGGTCTACAGAACAATTACGTGAGAAATGGATGAAACCGGAAGTCATAACCGGTTCGGAAATCTTGCTTCGCAGTTTGCTTTTGGAAGGTGTCGAATGCGTCTTCGGGTACCCGGGGGGCGCTGTGCTATATATTTACGATGCGCTGTACGGATTCACTGATTTCCATCACCTGCTGACAAGACATGAGCAGGGAGCGATTCATGCAGCAGACGGTTATGCTCGTGCAAGCGGCAAAGTCGGTGTCTGCATCGCAACTTCCGGTCCGGGAGCTACCAATACCGTGACGGGAATCGCGACAGCCTATATGGATTCGGTTCCGCTCGTCGTCATTACCGGGAACGTAGTCTCCAGCCTGATCGGAACGGACGCTTTCCAAGAAGCCGACATCACCGGCATCACAATGCCGATCACAAAACATAGTTATCTGGTCAGAGACGTAGAGGACCTGCCGCGCGTGATCCATGAGGCATTCCACATTGCCAATACCGGACGCAAAGGGCCGGTACTGATCGACATTCCTAAGGATGTCTCGGCCAATAAAACATTGTTTGAGCCTTCGCAAACCATCAATCTTCGGGGGTATCATCCAACTGTCGTTCCGAATCGGCTGCAGCTCGACAAGCTGGCCTCGGCGATCAAGGAAGCGGAACGTCCGGTCATCCTGGCTGGCGGCGGAGTTGTATATTCCGGCGGACACGAGGCATTGCTCGAATTCGTCAATCGGACCGAAATCCCGATCACGACGACTCTGCTGGGACTTGGAGCATTTCCAAGCGGACATGAGCTTTGGATGGGAATGCCTGGGATGCACGGAACTTATACCGCGAACCAGTCCATACAGCAATCCGATCTCTTGATCAACATCGGAGCAAGATTCGATGACCGGGTAACCGGACGCCTCGACGGCTTCGCTCCAAAGGCGAAGATCGTGCACATCGATATCGATCCTGCGGAAATCGGCAAGAACGTTAAGACGGACATCCCGATTGTCGGGGATGTGAAGACGGTTCTCGAATTGCTGAACCCATTGGTCGGCCGCGCGGACAAAGCGGACGAATGGAGAGCGCAAATCAATCAGTCGAAACAGGATAAACCGTTCAAGTATAAAGATTCCGATACTGTACTTAAACCACAGTGGGTTATCGAGCTTCTGAACGACACGACTAATGGAGAAGCGATCGTAACTACGGACGTTGGACAGCATCAAATGTGGGCGGCCCAGTATTACAAGTTCAACCAGCCGCGTTCCTGGATCACTTCCGGGGGACTCGGAACGATGGGCTTCGGATTCCCTTCCGCCATCGGTGCTCAAATGGCGCATCCCGAACGGCTTGTTATTTCCATCAACGGTGACGGCGGCATGCAAATGTGCGCTCAGGAGCTGGCGATTTGCGCAATTAACAAGATTCCTGTTAAAGTCGTTGTAATCAACAATCAGGTGCTTGGGATGGTTCGCCAGTGGCAGGAACTGATCTACGAGAACCGCTACAGCCATATTGACTTGGCAGGCAGCCCGGACTTCGTGAAGCTGGCCGAAGCTTACGGCGTCAAAGGCTTGCGTGCGACGAACAAAGAGGAAGCCAAGAAGGTATGGCAGGAAGCTATGGAGACGCCGGGACCGGTATTGGTGGAATTCGTGGTCGACAAAGGCGAGAACGTATACCCGATGGTTACTCAAGGTTCCACCATTGATCAAATGTTGATGGGGGACGATGAACAATGATGACAAGCCATACAATTGCCGTTTTAGTGAATGACCAGCCTGGTGTTTTGCAGCGCGTGTCCGGCCTTTTCGGCCGGCGCGGCTTCAACATCGAGAGCATTACGGTTGGCCAGTCGGAGGAAGAAGGATTGTCCCGGATGGTCATTGTGACCCAAGGCGACGACAAAACATTGGAACAAATCGAGAAGCAATTGTACAAACTGATCGATGTTATCAAAGTCGTGAACCTCAGTTCCAAACCGATGGTTGGCCGGGAATTAGCTTTGATCAAAGTGAAATCCGAACCGGCGGAACGTCCGGAAATTATGGGCGTAGTTGAAACCTTCCGCGCGGCGGTCGTCGACATCGGAACGAACAGCATGATCGTTCAGGTGGTCGGAGATACGGAAAAGATCGATGCCATGATCGAACTGCTGCATCCATACGGAATCCGGGAATTGTCCCGGACAGGGGTTACCGCGATGATTCGAGGCAACGCTTAATTTTCAGCACATAAGAAATTGCAGTTTTACTAATATTTCCGCCGGGTTTGGCGGGGGATTGAAAGGATCGCGAGGAAGCGGCGACAAAGACCGGTCCTTTGAATCACCCGTCAAACAGGCGGAGGTTCAAAATCATTGGGACATGCGTTATGCATACCCGCATACTATGGGAGGGCTTTAGAAAATGGCAGTTACTTTGTACTATGAACAAGATGCAGAACTCAGCGTATTAAAAGGAAAAACAATCGCAATCATCGGTTACGGCAGCCAAGGCCACGCCCATGCGCAAAACTTGCGCGAGAGCGGACTTCAAGTCATCATCGGTCTTCGTGAAGGTAAATCCTTCAATAAAGCAAAGGAAGACGGATTCGAAGTTCTGCCTGTAGCGGAAGCTACAAAACGTGCGGATGTTGTTCAAATCCTGATGCCGGATGAAACTCAAGCGGCTGTTTACAACAGCGAAATCGCTCCAAACCTGAAAAAGGGAGCAGCTCTGTTGTTTGCTCACGGTTTTAACGTTCACTTCGGCCAAATCGTACCGTCCCCGGACACCGACGTTTTGCTCGTCGCTCCGAAATCGCCGGGCCACATGGTTCGCCGTACTTATGTCGAAGGCTTTGGCGTTCCAGGTCTGATCGCGATTCATCAAGATGCTACAGGCAAAGCTAAAGAAATCGGCCTTGCTTACGCGAAAGGTATCGGTTGTACTCGTGCAGGGGTTATCGAAACTTCGTTCCGCGAAGAAACCGAAACTGATTTGTTCGGTGAGCAAGCGGTATTGTGCGGTGGCGTTAGCGCCCTGATCAAAGCCGGATTCGAAACGCTGACAGAAGCGGGCTACGCTCCTGAAATGGCTTACTTCGAGTGCTTGCATGAACTGAAGCTGATCGTCGACCTGATCTATGAAGGCGGTTTGGCAACGATGCGCGATTCCATCTCCAACACAGCGGAATACGGCGACTATGTTACAGGTCCTCGCGTAGTTACAGAAGAAACGAAGAAAGCGATGAAAGAAGTGCTGTCCGATATCCAACAAGGCAAATTCGCACGCGACTTCATCCTGGAAAACCAATCGAACCGTGCCTTCCTGACGGCTACTCGCCGCAACGAAGCTAACCATCCGATCGAAGTGGTCGGCAAAGAGCTTCGCGGATTGATGCACTGGATCAAAAAGTAATAAATTAAGCACAAGAACATAGTAAAGGCTGCGGAGTCATAGGACCCGCAGCCTTTTTTCGTTTTTTTGCGTGAAAGAAAGTCCGGTTTTATGTTTAGTTTGGAGCGGAATCGTCCAACTTAACTTGGAGGCTCAGAATTTCTGAGGAATTCAGATAAGTAAAAAGGAGAAGACAACATGACCAAAACCGTAAAATCCGTAACCTCTCCCAAAAAGTTTATTATCGGGCAAGACTTGCTGGAGAAGATCTATGACTATATGAAGCATTTCGGCGACAGCGCCTATGTGATCTGCGACGAATTTATTTTGGAACGCGCCTCCAAGGAAGCGGGGCAATCCATTGCCGCAGGCGGGGGCAAATCCGTATTTGAGAAATTCAATTACGAATGCACCAAGGAAGAAATACAGCGTCATCGCGATCTTCTCCATAAGGCGGGGGCCAATATCGTCGTTGGTATCGGCGGAGGGAAAACGCTGGATACGGCCAAAGCCACTGCTTATTACGAAAAGCTTCCGGTCGTCATTTTTCCGACCATTGCTTCTACGGATGCACCTTGCACGGCGCTGGCGGTAATTTACAAGCCTGACGGTTCTTTTGACGAATATTTGTTTCTGCCCAGCAATCCCGATGTGGTGTTGGCCGATACCGGCATCCTGGCTGCCGCGCCGGCCCGTTTCTTTGCGGCGGGCATCGGAGACGCTCTGGCTACGTATTTTGAAGCGAGAGCCTGCTACCGTTCGGTGGGAGATAATTTGGTTCTGATGAAGCCTTCGCTGACCGGTCTTGGAATCGCCAAACTTTGCTATGACACCCTGTTGGAGAATGCAGTCCAAGCAAAAATTGCCGTGGATAACGGGGTTGTAACCAAAGCGGTAGAAAACACGATTGAAGCGACGATTTATTTAAGCGGAGTGGGAGCTGAATCCGGCGGGTTGGCAGCTGCGCATGCCATTCATAACGGAATGACCGCCGTCAAATCGCTGCATCATGCCCAGCACGGGGAGAAGGTAACGTTCGGTCTGCTGGCTCAGCTCGTCTTGGAAAATGCGCCCCATGAAGAAATCGAAATGGTGATCTCCCTGGTAAAACAGGTGGGACTTCCGTTGACATTGCAAGATCTCGGAGTTAAGAAGTTCGTTGAGGAAGAATGGCGTCAAGTGGCTGCGGACGCCTGTGCGGAAGGCGACACGATGGGAAATATGCCTTTTCCCGTAACGCCGGATGACGTTTACAATGCGATTGTTGCCGCCAATGCGCTTGCCGAAGCTTATGATGAGGAAATGTAAATGTAACTGCCAATAAAAACTCCAGATCTTCAGTGGGTTGAAGCCGCTAACGATTAGCGGCTTTTTTTTAATTTCTAAAGCTGCAGATCGCTTATAGTTAAAACCTATTAATCTAATAGATTCTATATCTTTGTTTTCTGGTCAAAGGTTATGATACAACTAGGTTAGGATCTTTACGAGTGAGCTACTGAGAGAAAGGGAGTTGTATTGATATGGCAGAAGTGAAAAAAATCGCGGTCATCGCCGGCGACGGAATCGGACCGGAAGTTGTTGCGGAAGCGGAAAAGGTATTGAAACGTACGGAGGAATTGTTCGGATACCGGTTTGAAACGGAGCATGCCTTGTTCGGGGGCATCGCCATCGATGAGAAAGGAACGCCGCTGCCGCAAGAAACGCTGGAAGTCTGTCAGAAGGCGGATGCAGTTCTGCTCGGAGCCGTCGGCGGTCCGAAATGGGACAACAATCCTAAGGAACTGCGCCCTGAAACCGGATTGCTCGGAATTCGCAAAGCGCTCGGCCTGTTCTCCAATCTCCGCCCGGCCGTTGTATTTGATTGCTTGAAGGATGCTTCGACATTGAAACCGGAAGTGTTGGAAGGGACCGACCTCATGGTCGTTCGCGAACTTACCGGCGGCATCTACTTCGGCGAGAAATTCCGCCGCGAAACAGAGAATGGACAGGAAGCGGTCGATACTTGCGCCTACAATGTCAACGAAGTGGAACGCATCGTTCGCCAAGCGTTTGAAATTGCCCAGAAACGCCGCAAGAAGCTTGCTTCGGTTGACAAGGCCAATGTATTGGAAACCTCCCGTTTATGGCGCGAGGTCGTAATCAAAGTCGCTCCTGAATATCCGGATGTCGAGCTGGAGCATGTATTGGTCGACAACTGCGCAATGCAGCTGCTTCGCCGTCCTTCGAGCTTCGACGTAATCGTTACGGAAAATATGTTCGGCGACATTTTGAGCGACGAAGCAGCGATGCTTACCGGATCGATCGGCATGCTGTCCTCGGCATCGCTTGGCGAAGGAAGCTTCGGCTTGTACGAGCCGGTACACGGCTCTGCGCCTGATATCGCGGGTCAAAACCTGGCCAATCCGATCGCAACAATCCTCTCGGTAGCCCTGATGTTCCGCATGACGTTCGGGTATGCCGATGCGGCTGATGCGATTGAGCGCGCTGTTTCGGACGTACTGAATGCCGGTCACCGTACGGGCGATATCGCGGTTGACAAGAGTAAAGCGATTGGCACGAAAGCCATGGGTGACCTGATCGTAGCAACAATGAAGAAATAATATATCGTTTATAAATGATGAATTGTTCAAGATAAAACCTTAATTATAATAATTATAATTAAGAAGTGGTTATAATATTGACTTTGATTTTATCGAATGATACCATTTGAAATGTAGTCTCGAACTGAAAATGAATGATGTGTATACAGAAACTTATCAGTTTCTTACATATTTCAAAAGGAGGCCTTTTCAAATGGCAGAACGTTTGGTTGGAAGACCCGCACCGGATTTTGATATGGCGATCGTAACCGGTGACGGTAAGGAATTCGGACGCAAGAAATTGTCCGATTATCAAGGTAAATGGTTGGTATTCTTCTTCTATCCATTGGATTTCACATTTGTTTGTCCTACAGAAATCACGGCGCTTAGCGAAGCTTACTCCCAATTCCAGGACCTGGATACTGAAATCTTGGGTGTCAGCGTTGACTCCGAGCACAGCCACAAGGCATGGATCAATACTCCGAAAGACAGCAATGGCTTGGGTCAATTGAACTTCCCATTGGCTTCGGATATTACCAAGAGCGTTGCCCGCGATTACGGCGTTTTGATCGAAGAGGAAGGCGTAGCTCTCCGCGGACTGTTCATTATCGATCCGGATGGCGAGCTTAAATATCAAGTGGTAAACCACAATGATGTAGGCCGCAGCGTAGAAGAAACTCTGCGTGTGCTTCAAGCCCTTCAATCCGGTGGTTTGTGCCCGATGAACTGGAAACCAGGGGACAAGAATCTCTTTGCGTAATATCAAGTAAATAGCTGTTCAGGCCCCCTGTAGACGCAAGCCGTTTGCAGGGGGCTTTTTGCCCGCATCTCCGGAGCATACAGACTGGACGCATTTTAGTACAAGTTTGAGCTTATCCTATTTAATGAACGAGCAGCAATTTGTTGGAGGAATTTACAAGCTGGATCTCGAATAATTATATGCAATCGACTTTTCAAGGAATCCAGGTCTTACAAAACCTGTATGGGAAAGGGTGATGGGGAATGAGTTTTTGCTGCGGTGCAAGCATGATAGGAACGAAAGGGACTTTAAAGCATTACCGGACCCAGGTTCATAACGTTCCCCTGCTATTTTGCCCGGTGTGCCATCGGGTGGAAGTTCACTATAAAGTGGAAAACGAGTATGAGGTATTGGCCGAATATGCGCATGGCGACGGACTGTCGGAGATCGATTTCCAGGATTTCGTGATGGAAGACGAGGAATCCATCTTCGGCAATTGCGTGAACCGTGAGGATGAGGATCCGCTGGATGTTGTTCAGAGTCAGATCGACATGTCGCTGGACTTACTGACGGTAGCAAAGCAGATCGGCGATTCGAAATGGGAAAATGAACTCAAAAAGCGGCTGGCCGTCATGAGCCGGCGTAGAGCGAGATTGCTGCAAAAGAATAGCAGAGAGATGAAATAGCTCCCCACCGGGGGGCTATTACTTTTTTATAGAGTTGTGCTTTTGCGAGAGTATCCCCTTTTTTTCGACAGTATCTCTGATTGACGATATTTGGAAGTCTTTACTATGATTGAAATAGGCCGTTTTCGTGCCCGTCAATCGTCATCGATTTATTATATAAATAGGACAAGCTCATGGAATAGGAAACAAGATGGAGAGGTGAAGTCTCATATCAGATCTGGGTGATATGGGCTTTCCGCATAGTGATCGTTAGTTGTCGTCAGAGGCTGAAAGATCATTCGGAGAAAAAGGGGGAACCGACTTGTTGAGCGAATTCCAGGAGACATTGCTCCAGTCCGTTAAAGCGTATCAATCAACCGAGTCTGTTAAGAATAAGTACGAAAACGTACTGCAACATCTTGACAGTGGTATTATGCTGTTTGACAGCGATGGTGTTTTGACTTTTATTAATGTGCAAATGGCCAGGCTGCTGGAAATTCCGCGTCATTCTCTGATCGGTTGTAATTTGCTCCAGTTGCTTCGACACCCGCATTTAAGCAAGTTCAAGAAAAGAAAAATTTTACGGCTTTATAGGGAGACGATCTTTTATCGCAAAAAGAATCATGAACTGATCGATGAATACGGCAGGTACTGGTTGACCACAGTTACATACGGAGACCAAATGGAAGGCGATTATTTGTTCAGCATCAAGGATGTTTCCGAATTCAAGCAGATCGAACAAACGGCATACCAGAACGACAAACTGGCGATGCTGGGGAAGATTTCGGCCGCGATCGCACATGAAATCCGTAATCCGCTCACGGCGATCCGGGGGTTCATACAATTACTCAGGCCTCATCTGGTCCAGTTAGGAAGGGATGAATACGCCCGCATAATTTTAAATGAGATTGATCGGGCTAACGATATTATTTATGAATTTTTAAATTCCTCGAAGCCCTCGGCCCCGCAAAAAGTAGCGATAAGCATCGCGTCCCTTTTAAAAGAGGTCATTCTTCTGACCGAGAGCGAGGCGCTCATGATGGGTTGCGAAATTAAATTAAAAGAGGCTGAGGCGGGTCTAAAGGTATCGATTGATGTAAAACAGATCAAGCAGGTGCTTCTCAACATGATCAAAAATGCAATGGATGCGATCGAAGAAGTCGGCGGGGAGCATGCCGGCATGATTGAGATAGAGGCCGTGCCGGACGGGAAATATGTCAATATTTCAATCCGGGATAACGGGAACGGAATGGAGAAGGCGATGCTGAGCCGCTTGTTTGACCCGTTCTTTACGACTAAGGAAAAAGGGACTGGCCTGGGGTTATCGGTCAGTTACCGAATTATTAGAAATCACAGGGGGAATATTTACGTCGATAGTATGAAGGGCACGGGAACCGTATTCGTGATCTCCCTTCCGCTAGTTCAATAGTTATATTAATAAAGGGGCTGCCTTGGCGTGAAATCACGTCAGGGCAGCCCCTTTATTCATTATGCAAACGAGTAAGCAGGATGCTTATTTCGATTTAGGAGTCGATGGCGGTGCCGGAGAATCACTGCAGACCGCGGAACAAGATTTCCGCTGGGAGCAGGACGAGCAGGCCCCTTTTTTGCTTTTGCGGATTCCGCGGTATAGAGCAAACGCCGCATAAGAGAAAACAATCGTGATAATAACAATATCAGCCATTTGAACAGACTCCTTTCATTACTTCCCTTATCAATAAATGCAGCATCTATGTTAGTCCGATCCATTTTCCGCCTTGATAAATGATTACAGCCACCGTATACGCGAGGACCAAGGAATAACCGACAGAGAACAACGTCCATTTCCATGACGCCGTCTCTTTGCGCAACACGCCTACCGTAGCCAGACAAGGTGTGTAAAGAAGGACGAAAGCCATGAAACTGTAAGCTTGCAGCGGTGTAAAAGCCAGTGAAATCTGTTCCTGAAGGCCAGCCATATCAGGCACATGATAGATGATATTCATCGTGGAAACGACGACCTCTTTCGCCATAAACCCGGTAACCAATGCGGCGCCCGACTGCCAAGTTCCAAAGCCCAATGGCTCCAGCAAGGCTGCGAACAGACCGCCGATGGAAGCCAGGAAGCTGTCATCCATTTCTGCCGCGATTCCTCCCGGGCCGAGATAGGTCAATAGCCAGATAAGGACAGAGCCTCCTAGAATAAAGGTTCCGGCTTTACGCAGGAAGCCTTTTCCCTTTTCCCAGGTGCTCCGGAATAACGTTACCGTCTGTGGCATTCGGTATGGAGGTAGCTCGACCATAAAGAAGGATTTGCTGTCCTTGAACAGGAACAGGGAAAACAGCTTGGCAAGAACCAGTGTAAGCACAATGCCCATCACATAAAGCGATAAAACGATCAAAGCCTGGGAATTTGCGAAAAAGATGCCGGCAAATAACGCATAAACGGGAAGGCGTGCGGAGCAGGACATCAACGGGACCAAAAGCATGGTCAGCGTTCGTTCCTTCGGCTGTTCAATGCTTCTTGAAGCCATGACCGCCGGAACATTGCAGCCAAATCCGATAATAAAAGGAATTAGCGCTTTACCGTTTAAACCGACCATTTCCATTAATTTATCCATCATAACGGTAATCCGGGCCATGTATCCCGAATCCTCGATAAACGAGATAATCAGAAACATAATGAATATTTGCGGCATAAATACGAGAACCCCGCCCACCCCGCCGATGATGCCGTCAATAATAAGGGCGTGTGTAAAACCGGAGGCACCCACTGCTGTTAGCCCCTGCTCAACAAGAGTGCTTAACGGTCCGGAAATGAAGGCATCGAGCAGATCGGAAAGCGGGTTGCCAAGCCAGTCGAAGGTCAGCTCGAAGGTGAGTAGCATGAAGGCCAGAAAGATCGGAATTCCCCATACCGGATGGGCTGCGAAGGTATCAATCTTTTCCGTTAAAGTATGCGGTTTCCGGTTCGACTGATCGACTGCGGATGCGCAGATGTCCTGAATTATCTCCGTACGCACGGAACGGATGTAATCCTGTAGGGATGACGTATCTTCTTTCATGCGGAGCTGTTTCAGCGCATCTTCCTTAATTGCCCGAATGCGGGACAGAGTCGCTTCTGTAAGAGCTAAAGAGTTCATCACTGCGGGGTTATCTTCAAGTATTTGCAGTGCAATCCAACGAGGGGATAAGCCTGAGAAAGTCAGCTCCGAATTTACTTCCCGGGAAATACCGAGAATGGCTTCTTCGATAACGGCTCCGTAATGTATCGTAAAACAGGGCGATAAATCCTTTTCTTCTGTTTTGTTCATGCATGACAGCAACTCTTTGCTTCCAACTCCGGTTCGGGCTATCAGTGGCACAATCTCAGTATGAAGACGTTCCGATAAATAGGCCGTGTCGATAGCTAGCCCGCGGGCTTTCGCTACATCGATCATGTTCAAGCCGATAATGACGGGTTTACCGTATTCAAGCAGTTGAATCGTAAGATATAGATTCCGCTCAAGTTGGGAGGCATCGACGATATTGATGAGCAGGGAAGGGGAGTCCGTGACCAGATATTCAGCGGCCACGCCTTCATCCCGGGATAGAGGATGGAGTGAGTATATGCCAGGGAGATCGGTAAGAGGGCCGCTCTTGTCTTTGAGCTGTCCGATTTTCTTCTCTACGGTCACGCCGGACCAGTTGCCCACATACTCGTATGAACTTGTAAGCGTATTGAACAGAGATGTTTTACCCGTGTTGGGGTTTCCGATTAATGCAGCTCCGCTCATGATACCGACACCTCAATCTTCGCCGCTTCCTTCTGACGAATGCCCAATAGCTGTCCGTCGCATTCGAGCAGGATAGGTCCACCCCATAAGCAGCAACGCTTGACGGTGATATTCGAACCTTCGGCTACGCCCAGGTCGGCAAGGCGCCGCTTAAGAATGGGGTCTATGTTGCCGAATCTGCAGATGGACCCCGAATTGCCGGGTTGTAAGCTTGTTAAACAGCTTTGGCATGGTATCATCGGTCATTTTTCGCTCCTTTTTTAGGATGTTAAAAAAATCATTTATGTTTACGTATATATGTCTTCATTCAATCATTGAGAATCACTCTCAATTGGATTCAATTCAATATATCATGGCAGGAAAAGTCGAACTGTGATAAATATCATACCTAAAAATGATTCTTCATCTTTACTTTTTGATTTCGATTCAAGTAAGATGGAAAGTAAAACAGACAGGGAAAGGGATCGGTAGGGATGAAGGAAAATCAAAGCAAGATTGTCGACTGTACGATACGCGACGGAGGTTTAGTCAATAACTGGGATTTCAGTGTGGAGTTCGTGCAGAAATTGTACGCCGGCCTGAATGAGGCGGGTGTGGATTATATGGAAATCGGCTACAAGAACTCGCCCAAGCTTTTAAAGGGAGCCGATCAAGCGGGTCCTTGGCGGTTTTTGAACGATGATTTTCTCAAGAAGGTCATTCCTCAAAAAGGAAATACCAAGCTGTCCGCTTTGGTGGATATCGGCCGTGTGGATGAGAATGATATTTTGCCGCGGAGCGAAAGCCTGCTGGATCTGATCCGGGTCGCTTGCTATGTCAAGGATGTGGACAAGGCCCTGAAACTGGTTCAGGTTTTCCATGATCGGGGTTATGAAACTACTCTTAATATCATGGCGTTGTCCAACGTGATGGAAAACGAGCTGCTTGAAGCCTTTGAAATGATTAAAGAAAGCGTTGTTGACGTTGTATATATTGTAGATTCGTATGGAAGTCTCGATTATAAAGATATGGATTACCTTGTTAATAAATTCAAAACTCATTTGCCGAATAAGCGCCTGGGCGTGCACACGCACAACAACATGCAGCTTGCATTCTCCAATACGCTCGTTGCCGCCGATCTGGGAGTTGAATTCCTGGATGCGTCGGTATACGGCATGGGAAGAGCAGCAGGAAATTGCCCGACAGAGCTTTTGGTAACCCATCTGAAGAATACCAATTACAAGCTGCGGCCGATGCTCGAAGTGTTGGAGCAATTGCTTATTCCGCTTCGCGAGAAAGAGGAATGGGGCTATCTCATTCCGTACATGATTACCGGATCATTGGACGAGCATCCTCGTTCTGCCATGGCTCTCCGGGCTTCAGAGGATAAAGACAAGGCGGTTGACTTCTACGATAAATTAACGACGCCAGAAGTCAGCTTCGATAACAAAAAATAATAGATTCAGGGTAAAAGTTCGGCCCATTTTGTGCCGGACTTTTACCTGTTATGGCATTCTTTCAAAACACCGTTTCGTGAATTTTGAACAAAATTTATGAATATTCATGCGCTTTTTACAAGGTTTTAATTTCGCCGGCAGGAAAAGGTCGGTTTTTGTTGAATTGTACTACAAGGAAGCTTTACAGATAATTACCTCCGGGGGTTGAACACGAATGGGAATCAGGACAGAGGAGAGGGCAACGATCATCCAGGGAGGACTCGGTTTGGCGGTGATGCTCGGTGTCGTTATGTTTGCCGCCGGGAGTGGAAACCGTTCAAATGCCGCGGAATCGCTGCAAACTTTGCAGCTTGTAGCAGGTTTGGTCTGCGGTGCCGTTTCTTTCGCGATTTTTACCCAAGGGTGGATTTTGTTCACGGATAAGTTGTCAAAACAGCGGCTTTACTCTGCGGTGTTATTCTCCATCCTGGGAATACTGAGCTTTCTCAATGCCGCAGGAACGAGCGGGATCAAGCTGTTCGGTCTGGAGACCGGACTGCGCTTGTCAAATGCATTTTTAATCATTTCGCATCTATTGTGTGCGGCGGGAATGTTGATCATATTTTCAACGTCAGACCGGCAGGTTTCAGGCCAACATAAAATATTCGTGTTTTCGGGTACCGCTCTTGTTGCAGCGGCCGGAATTGTCTCATTATATACATATCAGAACCATCTGCCTGCGGGTTTGCTTGAGTTTCAGAATATCACAGTCAAAATGGTTTTAATGTCTGCGATATTGGCGTTATATGCCACAGGCATTTTCTCCATTCTTTATCGTCACCGTAAAGAGCGCCCTAGAGCGGCTCTGACAGTGATTCGCGCCTTGATGTTCATGATGATGGGCTTCACCCTGCTGATGACAGGCATTCCGGGGGATTCCAGACTGGCCCATGTCCTGGGCAGCTGGTATATCGTAATTTCTTATTATTTCGTGCTTAAGGGCGTTTATCATTTGACGATTGATGAACCGTTTCGGGGCCAGCGGGCGATCGAAGCGAAGATGAAGTATATGGCTTATCACGATGATCTTACAGGTCTTCCTAATCTCAGACGTATGAAGGAATTTCTTGGATCGCTGTTGACGTCCCACGGGAAGGATGAGCCGGTGAGAACGGGCGTGGCGGTTATTAATATCGATCGGTTCAAGGCAATAAACGATTCTTTGGGCTACAGCGCGGGAGACAAGCTCCTGATGGAAGTGGGAGAGCGCTTGAGCGGACTATGCCTTCAAGGAGAAAAGGTGTTCCGGATGGGGGAAGATGAGTTTGCCGTTATTTTTCCCGGTCCCAAAGAGGTAACCGAACTGGAGTCGCGTGCTGAGCAGCTGCTTGTGTCGGTGGATCCATCTATTTTGATCGATGAGACCGAGTACCACATCTCGTTAAGTATGGGGCTTTCGATTTATCCCGAAGACGGTGATTCCGTAGATCAGCTGATCCAATACGCGGATATGGCGGTTCACCATGCGAAAGAGCATGATCAGATATTCATCCGGTATACGGAAGCTATGAAGAAGCGTACCCAATCCAGAGTGGAATTGGAGAACGATATGCGAAAAGCGCTGGAACGGGACGAATTCTTTCTGGAGTATCAGCCTCAATTCAGTCTGCTCACCGGAAAGATGGTCGGCATGGAAGCGCTGGTCCGCTGGAATCATCCCAAACGGGGATTGCTTCCGCCCAATGACTTCATTCCGTTGGCCGAAGATTCCGGTCTGATCGTACCTCTAGGCGAATGGGTGCTTAAAACGGCTTGCGAGCATAACAGGAAATGGCAGTTGGATGGATATGAGCCGGTTTGCGTTTCGGTGAATTTATCCATGCGCCAGTTCCGTCAGTATAATTTGGCAGACAAGGTGGATGCGATCTTGAGAGAGGTTGGCCTGGATGCCAAATATTTGGAACTGGAGGTCACGGAGAGCATGACCTTCGATATCGATACGGCCTTGAACCAGCTCCAAAGTCTGAAGCGTTTGGGAGTACATATTAGCATCGACGACTTCGGAACAGGCTACAGCTCGCTTAATTATTTGAAAAGCCTGCCGATTGACCGTTTGAAAATCGACCGCTCTTTTGTAAAAGAGGTTATGCTGGATGGAAATGATGCCGCGATCGTTTCCACCATTACGACGATGGCGCATCATTTGAAACTGAAGGTCACCGCGGAAGGTGTGGAAAGCGAAGAACAGCTTGAATTTCTTAAAGGTCAAAACTGCCACGAAGGCCAAGGGTACTTGTTCAGCAAACCCGTCCCGGCCCGAGTGCTTGAAAGTCAGTTCCTTAGCCGGCTTGCCGGCTAAGGATTTTTCTTTCTATTTTCATGCCTTAGGAAGGACATCAAAAAAGGTGTTGCAACGTAAAGGGAAAAGTGATATATTATATTTTGTCTTCACGAACGATATTTTTCAAAAGTGAAGCTTCGGGACGTAGCTCAGCTTGGTAGAGCACCTGGTTTGGGACCAGGGGGTCGCATGTTCAAATCGTGTCGTCCCGACCATGATTATTTAGACTCAGCGGGTCTGATTTTCATACATACGCGGGTGTAGTTCAATGGTAGAACTCCAGCCTTCCAAGCTGGTAGCGTGGGTTCGATTCCCATCACCCGCTCCATACATCACTAACGACAAAGTTGCCGGTGGGCAACTTTTTTTGTTGTCTGCGTGCCCAGCTAAGCACGCATCTTCTAGCCGGTGAAAGTCCGGTCGCGGGAGGAGCCAAGTCCCCGCGTAGCTAGGATACTTGCGTACGGCGAGATCTGTGCGTAAAAGCGTATCGACAA
>NZ_BOSL01000015.1 GCF_018403325.1 Paenibacillus vini
CGTTCACCCTCTCAGGTCGGCTACGCATCGTCGCCTTGGTGAGCCGTTACCCCACCAACTAGCTAATGCGCCGCAGGCCCATCCGTAAGTGACAGATTGCTCCGTCTTTCATTATTCCACCATGCGATGAAATAAATTATCCGGTATTAGCTACCGTTTCCGGTAGTTATCCCAGTCTTACGGGCAGGTTGCCTACGTGTTACTCACCCGTCCGCCGCTAACTATCAGGAGTGCAAGCACTCCATCAAGTCCGCTCGACTTGCATGTATTAGGCACGCCGCCAGCGTTCGTCCTGAGCCAGGATCAAACTCTCCAATAAAGTGTTTGACTTGCTAATTTTGAAACTGACGAGAAAAACTAATTTCTCTATTTAATACTCACTCGTTGTTCAGTTTTCAAAGATCAACTTCGCTTTCGTTCGTCGCTGCGTTTCAGCGGCGACTTAAATAATATATCATGTTCTAGCGAAGAAAGCAAGCACTTTTTTGGAGAAGTTTTTCACTCTATCAATTTTTAAGCTAGCTTTCTTTTCCGGTAAAAGAGTTAGGCTCTCACCGGGATACTTACTATATCATAAATCTTTTAACGCCTCAAGCAATTTAATAGCTGAAATTAATGGAAGAACAACATAAAAAAAGCGGAGTCGCAAAACTCCGCTTTTTTCACTAACTATTCCTTAATCCACGGGTTCCGATTTTCAGAGCTGTTTCTAGCTCGCCCTGTTGCTTGGCGTTCTTTTTTTTCCGAGCTCCCTGAGGAAGATCCTGATCTCTTCTTGTTTGTTTTCCCCGAAACGGCACTCCCCGATACTTTTACATCTTTTTTCCCTTTTGTTTTAACCTTAGATTGGACTTCGGCAACATTCTCCGAGCCTTCTAAGCTCTGTTGATCAACCGTTCCCGTCAACTCAGTGGCTACGGTATTCCGGTCAAACAATACTGGTTCAGGAACGCCGAAGCCGCCCAGAGGAGCCATAGGTACATTCGGTTGAACCGGAATACCCGCTACTCCCGGCATTCCAGACATTCCGGCCATTCCTGGCATTTCAGACATTCCCGGCATTTCAAACATCCCTGGCATCCCAGACATCCCCTGCATTCCGGACATTCCTGGCATTCCGGGAGCAACTTGCTCTCCCATAACTCCATACGGTTCCTGATAAGCAGGCGCATATCCATAGGGGTTCATGGCATTTGGATGCATAGCGTTTGGATGCATAGCATTTGGATGCATAGCGTTAGGATGCATAGCATTTGGATGCATAGCGTTAGGATGCATAGCATTAGGGTGCATAGCGTTAGGATGCATAGCATTAGGATGCATAGCATTAGGGTGCATGGCGTTAGGGTGCATTGCATTAGGATACATCATTTCATGATGATAATCCTGTATAGGCATTGCTTGCGGTCCGCAACAGGTGGATGGTCCGTATGGAATCGGCCAGCCGTAGCCCTGCTGATGATGCATACCGCCATACATCTCATTTGGATGTACGGAATGATGCGGATAATTCTCGCCCATTAACGGATGCTGCCACGGTGATTCGTAATGTTTGTTATCCATTAGATGCTCCGGGCATGGCTCCATGGAATATCCCGTTACAGGCGCTTGATGGAACGGAGCGTTTGAAATTCCCGGATACTCGCCTCCAAAGGAGTGTTGCATTTGCATCCCCATTACCTGCTCCTGAGGCATTTGTGGAAAATCATAATATGAGGACACCATCTCGGCATGCATTGGATACTGATAAAACAAATTTTCGTTCTCCATTTTTGGCCCCTTATCCGAACACCCGCATGGAGAGGAAGTATGAGCAGGAGCAATATAAACGGGTTGTTCTACCTGATAATGATAAGGAGAAGGGAGGACCGGATATTCTTGTTTAGGCGGGCAAGGCTCTTCTGCTTTAATATGCTCGATCTTAATGTTCTCATATTGAATCGGTTCATAAGTAATATGCTCTACATCGATTTCTACTTGGATCGGAACAGGAACGGGTGCTGGCTTCGGCGGCTCCACATTCTCAGGTGCCGGGGCCGGTAATGGCACCGGGGCCGGAGCAGGAGCAGGAATCGGCTTAGTTTGTTCAGGTTTCTGCCCTCCCGCTATAGGCGCCGTATTTTTCTTTCCGGTTGGCCCGGACACAATCGGCGCCTGATTGGCATTGTTTTCATTTGCGGGAGGATCCGACGGCGCGTTCTGTCCTTGGGTCGGAATATTGACGACTTCTCCAACCTTAAGCACATTGGGATCGCTCAATTGAGGGTTGGCTTGAATCAGGGACTGCAGCGGAAGCCCCCAGGCTTTAGCCAGCTTCCATAAAGAATCTCCCTGTTTGACTGTATGCTTGTAAACATTGGCTCCTTCGCCATCAACCGGAACAGCGGACGACGGAATCTTTACCTTGTCGCCTAGATTGAGTTGATCCGGATTAACGATTTGCGGATTGGCCTCAATCAGCTTTTGCAAAGGCACCTGATACTTTTTTGAGAGATCAAATAAAGTGTCGCCCTTTTTAACAATGTGGATTTTCACGCGTTAAAGACCTCCTAGAATTCTTCTCCGGTACGCGACTCTCCCGCCCGGGGCCCAATTAATACATCCTATGCAGGAGCCCATGTTTTTGACATCCCCGCACAATAAAAAAATCCTATCCGTCTCTTCCGAAACGAACAGGATTTTGATTCAAAATTCTAAGAATACGCGCCTTGCTATGCAATTACCACACTTTTAAGCCGTCTTTGTCAACGATGCTACGGAACTCTTCAAGCAGCTTCAACGTGATCGGGCCTGCATGGCCTTCGCCGATAATCCGGCCGTCTACCTCGCGTACCGCAATTACTTCGGCCGCCGTGCCCGTCAGGAAAACTTCATCCGCTACATAGACATCATGAAGCGTGAATGGCTCCTCTTTGATTTTGAGGCCTTTATTGTTGCAAATTTCGATGATCGCCTGGCGAGTAATCCCGTCAAGAGCTCCCAAGTAGCAAGGAGGCGTAGTGATCACACCGTTTTTTATGACAAAAATATTATCCCCGGAACCCTCAGTAACGTAGCCTTGAGCATTCAGCATGATCGCCTCGCCCGCTCCCGACAGATTCGACTGGATTTTCACAAGAATATTGTTCAAATAGTTCAGGGATTTGATCTTCGGATTCAAGGCATCCGGGAGATTCCGTTTAGTGGAGACGGATACGGTCTTAAGCCCGGTTTTGTAAGCTTCCTCCGAGTAAATCGCGAGTTGCTCCACAATAATAACGACCGAAGCCTTCGGACAACGGTTCGGGTCGAGTCCCAAATTACCCATCCCGCGCGATACGACCAGGCGGATATATCCATCGCGCAGTTCGTTGCGGCGCAGCGTTTCAACAAGAGCCTCCTCCATTTCCTGAAAGGTCAGCGGAATGTTGAGCATGATCGATTTTGCCGAGTCATACAGACGGTCCAAGTGTTCTTTGCATTTGAAAATATTGCCGTTGTAGATACGGATACCTTCAAATATCCCGTCACCGTATAAAAAACCGTGGTCGAATACCGAAACTTTTGCATTTTCCTTGGTTACGAATTGTCCGTCTAAATAGATCCATTGTTCTGCCATTATTTCTGCACCTCCGATTTTAATCCTTCATAAGTGTAACTGGGATAACTGCCCAGAATCCGTACCTGGCAGCCCAAAGCCTCAATTTCCCCGATCGCGGACGGAAGAAGCACCGAATCCATCGGAGCAAGCACATCCATATAAAAGTAATAATTACCCAGCCGTTTTTTGGTAGGCCGGGATTCGATTCGCGACAAGTTCAGTTTCCGCCAGGCAAACGCCGAGAGAACCTGATGAAGCGCGCCCGGAAAATCCTCGGGCAAGGTAACGAGAATGCTGGTCTTGGCCTCGGAAGGCCTAGAACCGATTTGCAAAGGCGACGGCCCGATCAACGCAAACCGGGTATAGTTATTGTCGTGGTCCGTAACCTTTTCCGCAAGAATATCAAGTCCGTGATGTTTGGCTCCTAAGGTGGTCCCTACCGCCGTCCAGCCGGATCCGGGATGCTGCTTTACCAGCTCCACGGCCTCGGAGGTACTTCCTACATGCTCCAGCTCCGCATGAGGCATGCGGGACCGGATAAACTGCAGGCACTGCGCCATGGCCACCGGATGAGAGAGAACCTTCTTAACTTTCAAAAAGTCGATGCCTTCACCCGAAGAAGCTTCAAATTCGTTGCGATTGCCGACCAGATTTTGAATCGACGGATATACCCATTCGACCTGCATCGGAATGTCGACCTCATGGACAAGCCAGTCCATATGCAAACTGACCGAGCCTTCAATCGTATTTTCCATCGGAATCACGCTGTAATCGCTGATGCCGTTTGCGGCAGCCAAGAAAACATCCGAAATTTGCTTATAATGTAGCAGTTCCACCGGTTCGTCTCCGAACAAGTGAAGCACCGCCTCGTGGGATACCGATCCTGCCGGTAGCAATGCTATTCGTTTCATGCTTTTACTTCCCCTTTAATCATATCCAGTAATGAAGAGCCTTTAATAATAGTAAGCTCGGTAACGCCATGTGTGCAAGGTTTTAACCAAAGCGTCCTTGCCGTAATCCCTTCGTTCCCTAGCACACCCAACAAAAAGCTTCTAAGCTCTTCACCCTGATTATCCGTCCGGTCAACCAGTGCCAGCAACGTAGGGCCGGCGCCGCTGAGGGCTGTTCCAAGCGCTCCATGCTCGGTCGCTTCCTCCAGAATGCGTCCCATTCCCGGGACGAGCGAGGCCCGATAAGGCTGATGCAGCCGATCCCGCATCGCATCCTTGATCAAATCCAACCGGCCCATGGTTAAAGCGGCGGTCAGCAAGGAAGCGCGGCTTATGTTATAGACGGCGTCGCTCATGCCAATTTGCTTGGGTAATACCTCTCTGGCTTTCGAAGTGGACAGCTGAAAATCCGGAATGGCTACCAGCACATCAAGCTGTTCCGGTGGTTCAATCCGCAACGCTTCTGCGTGCGCCCCGTCCCAAACAGCCGTGATGATTCCTCCGTATAGCGAAGCCCCCACATTGTCCGGATGATGTTCAAGTGCCGTAGCCATATTGAATAGTCGGCCAAGGCTCAGCGGCGAACCGATCAGCAAATTGGCGGCATACAGGGCGCCCACGATAGCCGAAGCGCTGCTTCCAAGCCCGCGGGTCAAAGGAATATCGGAATACATCGTAATTTCAAGCTCAGGAAGCGATACTCCCGCTTCATCAAACACGGATTGGGCTACTTTATAAAGCAAATTGCTCTTGTCCGTCGGCAGTCCATCCAGATTCTCGCCATGCAGGTGAAAAACGGTGGCTTCCGCCGGTTTCATTTCGATCCATGCATAGAGGGTGAGCGCCATGCCGAGAGTATCGAAACCCGGCCCCAAATTGGCCGTGCTTGCCGGGACTTTTACCCGGACCCCTTCATTCCGGATCATAGCGCACCTCCCCTCCATATTCTATACAAGTTTGTGTCATGCACATGCCGTTCATAAGATGAAACTCCTTTTATGAATATGGGATACTTATTTATATAAAATTCAGGTTTACTAGCCTTCTACGCGATATACGCTCTTAACCCGACGAATCACATCCAGGGTTTCGAAATGGTTCAGTACTTGATCCATACTAGCCTTGCTGGCGTTATGGGTAACAATCATAATTTCAGCGTCAGGAGTATCCACATTAGGCGACTGGACTACCGATTCCAGACTTACTTCGTATTCAGCGAACACCTGTGTAATCTGAGCCAACACCCCGGCTTTATCAGATACCTGAAGCAGAAGGAAGTTTTTAAATGAGATCTGATCGTCATTTTTCAATTTTTTTGGTTTGTAAGGCACAATAGCTTTCAGACCGTTAACGCCCAGCTTCAGGTTCTTAACGACCGCGACCAGATCGGCAACGACGGAAGTGGCCGTCGGCATTTCGCCGGCCCCGGCTCCGTAGAACATCGTCTCGCCTACCGCTTCGCCATATACGTATACCGCATTAAACACTCCGTTCACCGCCGCAATCGGATGGCTCTTCTTCACCATGGTCGGCTGTACGGCGATACTGAACTCGTCATCCTGACGATCCGCGATCCCGAGCAATTTCATCTCATAACCGAGACGTTTTGCATACTGGATGTCTTCTTTGCTAACGGACGAAATTCCGCGAACCTGTACGTCCTGCAATTCAACATTGGTCCGGAACCCGAGCGTTCCGAGAATGGCCATTTTGCGGGCCGCATCAAGTCCTTCGACATCGGAAGTAGGATCCGCCTCAGCATAGCCAAGCTCCTGGGCTTCAGCAAGGACGTCTTCATAGGAAGCACCTTCCTGGCTCATCTTGGACAGGATATAATTCGTCGTCCCGTTGACAATACCCATGATTTTCATGATCCGATCCGAAGAGAAACCTTCAATCAAAGTACGTATGATCGGGATGCCGCCTGCCACGCTCGCTTCATAGAACACATCGCATTGCTTCTCCAGCGCTTTGGCCAAAATTTCAGATCCGTACAACGCCATCAGATCCTTATTGGCCGTAACGATGTGCTTTCCCCGGTCAAGGGCTTCCAGAATGTATTCTTTAGTGCCGGCAATGCCGCCCATTACTTCCACAATAACGTCGATTTCGGGATCGCGGATGACCTCCCAAGGATCTTCCGTCAACTTGCTTCGCTCTATTTCAATGTTCCGCTTCTTATCCAGACTCTTAACCGCTATTTTCTCAATGACGATCGGGGACCCGACTTGACTGCTCAAGTCCTCCTGATGTCCTTCAACAATCCGTACGACACCGGTTCCCACCGTGCCCAATCCAAGCAATCCTACTTTAACGGGTTTCACTTTCTGACCCCTCCCTTGTAATAAGTGGTAAAGAACGAATGACTTATCCCTGACCGACGATCTGCGTTTTTCTGACGCCGGGGGTGGTTTGAAGCAATTCCATCAAGGCATCCAATTCTTCCGTCAATCTGGAGGTTTCCACGGAAATAACCACATTGGCTCTGCCTTGAAGCGGTATGCTCTGATTGATCGTCAGAACATTTCCTCCCGAGCCGGCAATTAACGACAGCACTTTAGACAAAATACCCGAAGTGTGCTCCAGGTCAAAGGAGATAGTAACAATGCTGTCCCGCTCAATCTCATTTAATAGATGAATGCCATCTTTGTATTTATAAAAGGCACTTCGGCTCAATCCTACCTGGGCGACCGCTTCATGCACGGTTTTTACATCTCCGACAGCAAGAAGCTGCTTAACTTGCAACGTCTTGATGACAGCCTCAGGCAAAATATCCTCGCGGACCAGATAATAACGTTCCTTCACAAACGTCCTCCCCTTAGAGACTTATGTTTTCGTATAGTGGACATTATAACGGAAAGCTTCCCATGAGGCAATCCACATTTGTGTAATAGGCGCTATTTATAAGAAAAACGGATACTATATCCTGCTCTAGGATAGTATCCGTTTCATGGTGTACATGGACCTGCATTGCATCTTAATAATAGTAGCTGCTGCCTTCAACAAATTCAAATTCAAAATCGCCGATGCGGACCAAGGTTCCGTCTTTAGCGCCCCGGTTCCGCAGCTCCTCGTCCACACCCATATGGCGCATAGTCCGGGCCAATTTTAAGATCGCGTCATGGGTATGAAGCTGCATACGCTTCATCATCCGCTCGATCTTAGGACTCTCGACGATAAACATCTCGTTCTCTCTCCGGATCGTGAAGCTGTTGTCTTCCGTTTTATCCAGTTTGTAAATTTTCCGTTCGCTGAGCTCCGTAACCTCTTCGATAGCTGGTGCTTCCGGAATTTCATCCAACATATCGGCAGCCCGGTAAAGCAGTTCTTGCACGCCTTGGCGGGTCAACGAAGAAATAGGGAGAATCTCCAGGTCCGGACGGATTTCCTTCACTTGTTCGCGGAACTTCTCCAGATTCTCCTCCGCTTCGGGCATATCCATTTTATTGGCGGCCACGATTTGTGGACGGCTCTCTAAATCGGCATTATAGAGCTTAAGCTCATCATTGATCTTCATCCAGTCGTCAAAAGGATCCCGCCCTTCGGAACCGGCCATATCAACGACATGAATAATGATCCGGGTGCGCTCCACATGACGCAAAAATTCATGTCCAAGCCCAACACCTTCATGAGCTCCTTCAATAAGCCCCGGGAGGTCGGCCATGACGAAACTGCGGCCTTCACTGACATCTACGACACCGAGATTCGGCGTAATTGTTGTAAAATGATAGGCTCCGATTTTCGGTTTGGCTGCCGATACGACGGACAGCAGCGTCGATTTGCCGACGCTCGGGAAACCGACCAGCCCGACATCCGCCATCACCTTCAGCTCAAGCACAATCCAGCGTTCCTGACCTTCCTCGCCATGCTCGGCCAATTCAGGGGCCGGATTGTTCGGCGTAGCGAAGCGAATGTTTCCGCGTCCTCCGCGTCCTCCTCTTGCCACGACGATTTGCTGGCCGTGATGCGTCATATCCGCCAACACTTCCTGCGTGTCGTCATCAATAAGGACCGTACCCGGAGGAATGCGTACTACCATACTTTCCGCATTAGCGCCGTGCTGGCTCTTGTTGCGTCCCTTTTCCCCGCGTTCCGCCTTGAAGTGACGTTGGTACCGGAAATCCATCAACGTTCTGAGGCCCTCGTCGACCCGGAATATGACGTCGCCGCCTTTGCCCCCGTCGCCGCCGGCCGGTCCGCCATCAGGCACATACTTCTCTCTGCGGAAAGCAACGATTCCGTCTCCGCCATCTCCGCCTTTAACATATATCTTTGCTTTATCTACAAACATGCATTCACCTCATTCTAGTTTGCGCAAGCTACGCGGAGTCTTAAGGATTCGGGTCTCGAATCGATCTGCTCCGCCAGCACTCTTTTGCCGGTATTCCATTCATTCAGGTGGCGTTTTAATATCTCTATATTGTCCAACGTATGATCTTGCCGTTCAAACATGGCCAGCACTTCGCCGCCTTCCCGGCAAATGGACAATTTAAGCTGCAAGACCTCTCCCCAGGAGGAACGTCCCGTAAACTGATATGCCCGGATCGTCGAAATAATCGCTTCCGTGAATTGTTCCGCATCCTCTGCAGTCAACAGGTCACCGAGTTGGAGGTCGTCCTGTATGCAAACTTCAAGCTGGACCGAACCGTTCATTTCCCGAAACGAGTGGAGGTAAAAAACAAGCGAAGGAATACCTAACCTGGAAATTTTACTGTCCGCTGCCATCCGTTCCTTTATTCTTTCCACACAGCCCGCCAGTTTATCATACTTGCCCAGCTGGATATATCCGTATAAAATTTGCAGATCGTTCATCCAGTCATGGCGATGATGGCCAAGGGTCGCTGCAGCCGTCCGTTGAACGGATTCGAGCAGTTGCTTTCGCTCGTTTTCCGCCTGTCTGTTTACATACTTTACATACCCGAAAAATAGGAACAACAGGCATAAGCCGATAAGAGTATAGCCAGCCGGTGAATGAAAATAATACATAAGAACCAGACAAGCAATGGATAGCGCAGCCACGATCGCCGACGCCGTGAACCGATGTTTCATGAGTTACCCCGTTCCTCTAAACAGATTGGGCGAACCTTCCACCCTGACATCATTACCCAGTATATCACAAACCTTGTCCGAATAACGTTCCAAAATATATACTTTCTGCTTCACCCTGCGAAACAATTTCGGCTTATCATTCCATCATGTCAAAAAGAAAGCCCCCGGCATTCACATGCCGAGGGCTTTCGAAAGTTATAACCGAAGCGAAGCTCTTAAGCTTCTACTGCAGCCGCTACAGGAGCGGTTTCCACTGGGTAGACGCTCACTTTTTTACGGTCGCGACCCCAACGTTCGAATTTCACGACGCCATCCACTTTTGCAAACAGCGTGTCGTCTTTACCGATTCCCACGTTGGTACCCGGATGAATTTTCGTGCCGCGTTGGCGAACAAGAATGCTTCCGCCGGTAACGGTTTGACCGTCTGCACGTTTAACGCCAAGGCGTTTCGCAATACTGTCACGTCCGTTCTTCGTGGAGCCTACGCCCTTCTTCGAAGCGAACAACTGAAGATCCAATTTCAACATTGTCCATCTACCTCCTTTTTCAAATAATAACGTCTTTTATTTTAATATACGATCCGTATGAGCCTTCGATACTCTGAAGCATAACGACCATGGATAAGAGCAGCAATTGCACCTGTTCAGCCGCTTTCGGAGCAACATCTCCGGGAAGTTTTGCGTTTAGAAAGCCGTTTTTCATTTCGGCATCCATCACGGTTCCCGTCAGTGCCTCGATAGAATTCACCGTACCAACAGTAACGGCGGATACACCGGCACATACGATATCCTGTCCTGATTCGGCGTAGCCAGCATGACCTGACACTTCAAACCCTGTTATGTCGTTATCCCTGCCGCGCAGAATGGAGACGATAATCATCTACCGCACCTACTTACGCTTGGATTTTCTCGATGGTCACTTTCGTGTAAGGTTGACGATGACCTTGTTTTTTGTGGTAGTTCTTCTTAGGCTTGTATTTGTAAACGACAACTTTTTGGCCTTTGCCGTGTTTTTCGACTTTCGCCGTTACACTTGCGCCGGATACCAATGGAGCTCCCGTTACCAAACCTTCACCTTTAGATACTGCCAACACGCGATCGAACGTCACGCTTGCGCCATCTTCAGCGTTCAATTTCTCGATGTAAAGAACATCGCCTTCTTGAACACGGTATTGTTTACCGCCAGTTTCGATAATTGCGTACATTTGCTTGCACCTCCTCATGTCTCAGACTCGCCTGATTTAGGTGCCGTTGTCCTTAAGAACAAACGGACTTTCTAACCCGATCGGAGCGGTTACAGCATGTGTACAAGGCTAACTCATAACACATACCTTAATATACTACCATGGGTTCATTAAGAAATCAATCATCACCTAAAAAAATAGGTTGCTCCCTCATTCTTTTCCGGGTCATTTCCAGCAATCCAAGCTTGGTCCAGCCTAATATATGATGCTGTGTCCGATCCCCGTTCAGCGAAGCTTCCAACGTATCGCACACGGCCGTACGATGATGCTCGCTGCTCATATCAATGAAATCGACAATGATAATTCCGCCGGTATCCCGGAGCCGGACCAGCCTCGCAATTTCCCGGGCCGCCTCCACATTCGTCCGAAATACGGTATCTTCCAAATTGTCTCCGCCGGTAAATTTCCCGGTATTCACATCGATCACCGTCAAAGCTTCCGTCGTGTCCCAAACCAGATACCCGCCTCCGGGCAGCCACACTTTGCGCTGAAAATCCTTATCCAGTTGCTGCTTGATTCCGTAGTAATCAAATAGAGGAATATCGGCCTTGTAAATTCGGACATTCGGTTGTTTACCTTGCAGCATTGCCGCCAAAAAAGCAGTCGCCTCTCCGGCTTGTTCCGGGCAATCCATGATCAGCTCATCCGTTGCCGGGCTATACACATCCCGCATCAGCCGTTGAACCATGCTAAGATCATGATGTAAAGCGGCAGGGGCGGAAGCTTGTTCACCTTTAAGCAAAATCGTTCCCCATTGCTCTCTTAACTGGGCAAGATCCTCCGCGACCGCTTCTTTCTCCGCATATTCGGCAACCGTCCGCAGGATAAGCCCTTCTTCAGGCGTACGCAGCTCCTCCCCGATCTCTCTGAGACGGGAACGTTCTTCCTCTTGCCCGATTTTCTTGGATACGGCAACATACCCGGCTGACGGCATATAAACAAGCCAACGACCGGGTAGCGAATAGTGCGTCGTTACGCGCGCCCCTTTGTTTCCGATTGCTTCTTTAACTACCTGCAGAATTAATTCCTGTCCCGGCTTAAGCAAGTCCGAAATCGGAGGCTTTTGCTTAGGCTGTTTCTCCAAATGAGGATGCAATAAATCATCGATATATAGGAATGCATTCTTCTTCTGGCCGATATCAACGAAAGCAGCCTGCATACCGGGTATCACATTCATGACTTTTCCTTTAAAAAAACTGCCTACCAGTCCTCTTTTTTGAGAACGCTCCGCTGCATATTCCACCAATTTTCCTTCTTCAAGCAGCGCCATCTGGGTGGAATCAGGGCCGCAGTGAACAATCAACTGTTTCATTGACCTCACCCTCACTCTTACGTTCTATCCAAGCCGTCTTCTTCATTATAACATGGCCTCCCATAATCAAGCGCCGGGATCTCCCCGCAAATAAGAGGAAATTACCCGTTGCTCCGGCACCACAGCTACAATATTCCCTTGAGCATTCATAATATATATGAAATGATACTTTTCCCTTTTAAAGAGACGCAAAAGTCCGTCCAAAGGTTTCGCTTTGTCGGCAACAATCGGCTGTGCCAGACTCCCGGCCAATAGATGGCGGGCAAATTCATTCTCACGGTTAACGAGAAACCGCAAGAACCGGTACGGGATATTTCGATAATCCGTTATATTGGAATAAAGCAAAAACACGCCTACCAATAACAGGTTCATTTGCAGCGCCCCATAACCCAGCACCAGCGGAGCAACAGAATACACCGTCACAAACAAACTGAACAGGATGCTGATGCGAAGCGACCAAACCAGCGTGGAATGAAACGGAAGCCCCTTACTGCATAAGGCCTGGCAAACCTTTCCTCCGTCCAGCGGCAAAATCGGGAGCAAATTAAACAAGGCGATTAACAAGTTGCTTTCTACAAAATAAGAAAAAAACGGCCCCTCCCAAATGCCGGTGGCATGAAGAAGCCAGGAGATTCCAATCATCAGCAGGTTTTGCGCCGGTCCGGCCAGCGCAATGGCCACCTCACGTCCGGCAGTCAAATGTCCGGTATCCTCCATGACCGCAACGCCGCCAAAAGGGAGCATTTGTATGGACGATACGTGAATGCCGAATAGCCGGGCGCAAGCCACATGGCCGAGCTCGTGAACGAACACGATGGCAAACAAGGCGAGAAGCTCCAAAAAATGACCGGTAAAAATGGAAGCCAGCATAATTAGTATAAAAAAGGGATGAAAAGAGATATTGATGCCGCCCCACTTAATCAAAAGGAATCACATCCGCCGGATCAATATACCGATCATTTTTTTTCATCGCAAAATACAGGGTTGGAAATTCGTTCTCGCTCGGGGCTACGATTTTTCCAAGGACGTCGCCCCCCTCCACCCAATCGCCTTTGGCTACCGAGGGCTGTTCCAGATGTCCATAGACCGATACATACCCGTTCGCATGTTGAACCGTTACCGTCATTCCGGTTATGGCGTCACGGGCTACGCTGAGAATACGTCCCGTTTCTACGCTTTTAACCTGATCTCCGCCGCCCGAATCTCCCGTCGGGATAATCTCCACCCCTTTCAGGTTAAGGGCAAAAGGAGATGCCAATGTCCCTTCGATCGGAGTCACAAATCCGGTGACCGTCCCTACCTTTAAACCTTTCTCTTCATTGTGTTTAAAGATTGGAATAAAGGAAGGCGGCCCCCCAAAAGTACGCTCATACCAAGCCTCTGCGGCGCCAAAATCCATTTCCTGCGTAAGCGATTGGGCCACGAAGGCACGGACCGGAAGAGACCAGGCGGGCTCATACCGTTCAATTCCCCATAATGCAGCAAACAAAAGAGCGCTGATGATCATTCTCAGGAACAACATACTCCAAAATGAGGTCTTGTTGCCTCCGGAATAACCGCCGTCTCCCGAACCAGGCACATCGCTATCATTCCATCGGCCTTGCCCCCGTTTCCACAGGAGCTCGGGATCTGGCTCATCCACTTCTCTTGAAAATAGAGGCTTCGGCGCTTGCTTGTCTCCTCTGACCACTTCCGTATTTCCGGGCATTCCGTCCGCCGCGGGGGCATGTCCCGCTCCCGCTCCCGCCAAATCTCCGGCAGTCAACTGTCTGATGCGTTCTTCGCGGCGCTTTCGCACATTCGATTTCACATCCATTTCTCGCACCCTCCCGGTCACATCTCGTGATTTATATGTATGAGGGGCTTGACCGAAATATGAACCGCAAAAAAACCGATGCCCTTCGGCACCGGTTCTTTAATCCACTTTATACTTTTCCTGATGCAGCTTAATGCTGAATACCAATCCAATACAAAGCATATTGATCAGCAGCGAGGTCCCGCCATAACTAATAAACGGCAGCGTAATCCCCGTGATTGGCATTAATCCGATCATCATTCCGACGTTCTCGAAAATCTGGAACAAAAACATCGCGGCAATCCCGACGATCATATAGGCGCCTCGCTTGTCGATGCAATGCAAGGCAATGAGAATCATCCTGTAAATAAACAAGAAGTAGATGAGCAGCAGCAAGGCGGAGCCGAGAAAGCCGAATTCTTCACCGACCACCACAAAGATGGAATCCGAATAAGGATACGGGACGAACTTTTTATTTTTCAGTTCACCTTGCAAATAGCCGTCTCCCGTCAGCCCCCCGGAGCCGATTGCAATTTTGGCGTAACTGGACTGATGCTTATCATCGCTTGAAGCCTGGTCCGGATTAATGAACGTATTTATTCGCTGGTACCAGTGCAGCTTCTTATGCTGTTCCAAATAATCGTGAATCTGCACATTGTAAGTGTTGAAAATAGTAACAAAAGCAATTAAGGCAGCTATTACTACGGTTAGTCCGATGAGCACATGACTATACTTTGTATTGCCGATCCACAGCATCGCAACCAGGACGACCAGATAAATAATGGCGTTGCCCAAATCGGGTTGAATAAGCACCAAAATAAACGGAAGCAACGTCACTGCCGAGATGGGGATAATGTCCCGGCGAAAGCGCAGTTGCTGTCCGTTTCGCTGACCCAGCAAGTAAGCCGTAGTCAGAATCAGTATGATCTTGACGAGTTCGGCAGGTTGAAACTGCAGTCCACCCGGAATCATGAACCAACTGCGCGCTCCATTAATTTCCGGGGCAAACAAGAACACCAGGACAAGCAGGAAGCAGCCTCCCCCGTAAATATACCAGCTATATTTCAAAAGTGTCCTGTAATCAACCAAGGCCATAGCGAATACCACGATAAATCCCACGATATAGAATCCCAGCGTTTTCAAATCGTAAGCCCTGAATTGGGTTTCATACGGAGCAATGGCGCTTCGGACCAGCAGCGTGCTGAACACCATAAATACAAGGAGGATGCCCACCATTGGCCAGTCCACTTTTTTCAGTTTGAAAAACAAGTAATATCAACCCATTCCGAAAAACTTTTTGAAGCGCGTAAACATGCCCTTTTTCTGATCCAGCAGCATCAGGGGAACCGTATCGCCCAAAATCCGGCGGGCAATGTTGCGGTAAGCGATTGCCGCTCTCGAATCGGGGTTCATTACCGTCGGCTCACCGGAATTGGCCGCTTTGATTACAGACTCGTCATCCGGCACGATACCGATCAAGTCGATATTCAGCACCTGAAGGATATCCTCAATTTCGAGCATGTCGCCGGATTTGACCATATTTGCCCTGATCCGGTTTACGATCAATTTTGGCGAAGAGATATGGGAGCTCTCAAGCAGCCCGATAATCCGGTCCGCGTCCCGCACGGCCGCATGCTCCGGCGTAGTCACGACGATAGCCTGATCGGCACCGGCAATAGCGTTTTTGAAGCCCTGTTCAATCCCGGCAGGGCAGTCGATAATCACGTATTCATGATCTTTTTTCAATTCAAGAATGATGTCCTTGACCTGTTCAGCGGTCACCGCGTGTTTGTCCTTAGTTTGCGCAGCGGGCAGCATGTAAAGCTCATCGAATCGCTTGTCCTTCACCAGAGCCTGGTTTAAACGACAGCGTCCTTCAGCCACATCGATCAAATCATAAATGATCCGGTTCTCCAGTCCCATAACTACGTCCAGATTGCGCAGTCCGATATCCGTATCCACCAGACACACCTTTTTGCCAAGCAGCGCAAGCGCTGTACCGATATTGGCCGAAGTGGTCGTTTTGCCCACACCGCCCTTACCGGATGTGACAACGATAGCTTCTCCCATAGATTACACCCCTTTAAACGCGATAAAATCCGGTCTCATCCGGAGGATATTGCTAATTTTGTCTATCTGCATCTTCCCGTCACTTAAAAAAGCAAATTCCATACTAGTCTCCCGGTTCTCCCATTCATCCGGAGGCCGGCTGATAACCTCGGCAATTCTAAGCTGGGTAGGCGCCAAATAAGAGGCCGCAATTACCGCCTCTTCATTGCCCTCCAAGCCGGCATGCGCCATTCCTCTCAATGATCCGAGAATAAAAATATCTCCCGTACAGGCGATCGTTCCGCCCGGATTCACGTCTCCCAGGAACATCAGGTTCCCTTCATGATGGAGCACTTGCCCGGAGCGGACGATTCCGCACATCGTAGTCAATGATTTGAGAGGATCGGCAGCAGGCTCCGAATCCGGCATTTCCACGGAGCGAATCAGCAGGTTTCCCTTTTGCCTCAGGATATCCAGGATCGACTCTTTCTGGTCGTCGCTTACGATCCGCGTCCCCAGCTTTACGTCAACATGTATGATCGGACCGGTTAAAATATTTTGATGGCTATGTTCCAATTTATAACGCAACTCTTCCAGCAAAGTTCCGAGTTCACACTTGTCGTCCAGCAGGAAAACCAGGCCATCCTTGATGCCTTTGATTGTAACGTGATTGGGTTTTACTGTCATAAGCCTGTCCCTCCTCCCTAATCAATTCGAGCAGAAGGCGGAAAGTTCCTGCTTCTCCCGGGCAAAAGTCGGAAATCAAGCCTTGTCTTCGACTGAACGACGCCTGGTAATGATTTCTAGCTGTCGGCGAAGCGGTACATAAATGATCAACGCGAACACAAACTGCACGAACACATTCGGAATAATATGATTCATCAAAGCCCAGGCATACGGCTCGTGAACAAGTCCGAACAAGGAATAAGTACCGAACAATATCGAATCAAGCAGTATACTTCCGGTCAAAACGATAATCATCATTAATGGAAGCGGAGCTTGACGCGTCTTGGACAGAAGCCCCAGTAGGTAGCAGGAGAATCCCATCGCGAACGAATAAGCGCCGATCATGGAACCATAGTATACAATATCCTGCAGCAAGCCGAAGCACAGTCCGAGCACCAGTCCGGTATGGCGATTCTCATATACGGAGAAAAATAAAATAGCGATATAAACCAGATGCGGGACGATGCGGGTCTCCCAGGAAGGCGGAATCAGCCAGGGGACGATGGTCCCCTCCACAATGAACAGAAGAAACAGCAGCAGAATCAGAATATATTTGCGTTTCCTCACTCTTTTTCAGCCTCCGGTGCAAAGACTACGAACAGCTCTTTCCAATCCGTAAAGCTCGCCGCCGGTTTAACCGTAGCCGTATAGGTCAATCCAAATTCGCCTACCTGGATATCCGTGACCTTGCCGATAATCATCCCGCGCGGAAATACCCCGCCGATTCCCGAGGATACGATAAGGTCACCCTCGGCAAGAGTCTTCTTGTCATCAATTCGGCTCATCAGGAAATTACCGCTGGTTTTGTCAAAGGACTCGATCACCCCGAAAATCTGATTCTCCTTACCTTGGGCCGTTACGGCAATCCCGTTTGAATTCGGATCTCTAGCATCCATGGTCGTTACCAGTTTCACCGTGGCGGTAAAATTGCTGACATGGCTGACGATCCCAACCAAACCTTCAGCGGAAGAGACGGCCATGCCTTCTTTGACGCCTTCCCGTCCACCGATGTTGAGCACGATCGTCCGATTGACAGGATCATCATTCACGCTAATGACATGTGCGATCTTCCAGGTGTAATCGTACATTTCCTTTTGAGCATTCGTAAATTTCAGGTCGTTCTTCAGGCGCTCGTTCTCCTGCTCAATCCAGTTATAGTAAGCCTTATCCCGCGTATAGTGGGACAGGGCGATTTTAAGCTGCTCATTCTCCTCCTGGAGCGCATGCAGTTCCGAGATATCTTCAAACAAGCCCGCTACGTAGCCAGCGGGCTTGTAAAACACGTATTGCACAAAGCCAACCGTGTCCTTGACAAACTTTTCCGGCCAGGACAATTTGGTTCTCGATCCGAGGGTGAAACCCATGACCGCAATGAAAAGGATGAGTCCCATCAGCAAAATAAACAGTCTTTTATTGCCAAGCAGCTTAAACAGTTTAAGCACCCTCCAACCTTACATATTTCTCCCTATCCCCTTAGCGGGGATTCTCCCGAATGATCAGAATGTTAAAAACCGAGAAAAACGGCTGTCCGTCCGCTGCCGGACGGGGCCGTTATCCAATGTGTGAAGCATTCTTCAATCTTAACGCTTGGAACGAAGCGCGGAGCTGCTCTTTGACTTAAACAAGTGAATGTTATCCAAGGCTCTGCCCGTGCCGATCGCTACGCAATCCAGCGGGTTCTCCGCAACGATAACGGGCATTCCCGTCTCGCCTGCAAGCAATTTGTCCAGATTGCGAAGCAGGGCTCCGCCGCCGGTCAATACGATTCCGCGGTCCATAATATCCGCGGCCAGCTCCGGAGGACATTTCTCCAAGGTGACTTTAACGGCATCCACAATAGCATTAACCGTATCGCTAAGCGCTTCGGAAATTTCGTCAGAAGTGATGGTGATCGTTTTCGGCAGTCCCGAAACAAGATCGCGGCCCCGAATTTCCATCGTTTCGACCTTTTCCAAAGCAAGCGCGGAACCGATATCCATTTTCAATTGTTCGGACGTTCTTTCGCCCACCATTAAATTATACTGCCGTTTAATGTACTGGATGATCGATTCATCCATTTCGTCGCCGGCAACCCGTACCGATTTACTCGTTACGATGCCTCCCAGAGAGATAACCGCAACCTCTGTCGTACCGCCGCCGATATCAACAACCATGCTTCCTGTCGGTTCCCAGACCGGCAAGTCAGCGCCGATTGCCGCTGCGAAAGGCTCCTCGATCGTATAAGCTTCACGAGCTCCGGCTTGTTTGGTCGCATCTTCTACCGCGCGTTGTTCAACGGCCGTGATGCCGGACGGAACGCAAACCATCACGTTAGGATGGCGCTGGAACAGCGAACGCTGCTTCTGTGCCTGGCGAATGAAATATTTGATCATTGTTGCCGTCGTATCAAAATCGGCGATAACCCCGTCCTTCATTGGACGAATGGCCCGGATATTGCCCGGAGTTCTCCCGATCATTTTTTTGGCCGACTCGCCGACCGCCACAATATTTTTAGTATCGGTATGAATGGCGACTACCGAAGGTTCTCTCACGATAATTCCTTTTCCACGGATATAAACCAGGGTATTTGCCGTCCCCAAATCGATTCCCAAATCTTTCGTAAAGCCACCTAACATGCTGTATCTCCCTTTCCTTCTGTATCTTATCTATTATATTACATCAAGCCTTGCTCCTTCAAACTGACGAATTTTCCGTCCCCGATGACAATGTGGTCCAACACGTCGATCCCAACAATATCTCCCGCCCGGCACAGCCGTTCCGTCATCCGGATATCCTCCGGACTAGGCGTCGGGTCCCCGCTGGGATGATTATGGGCGCAGACGACGGATGCGCTGCTGCACTTGATTGCGGCGCGAAACACTTCCCGCGGATGAACGATAGAAGCATTTAAACTTCCGATCGACAGGGTCTCCTGAGCAATGATATGATTTTTCGTATTTAAAAACAGACAAACAAAATGTTCCTTATGCAAATACCGGAGTTGTTCCATCAATAAATCCGCCGCATCATGCGGGCTGCGAATCGTCTGCGCTTCCGGCAGGCGCGTTCTGGCTAACCGTTGACCAAGCTCTATACCAGCCTTGATCTGCACCGCTTTAGCCGGTCCGATTCCTTTCATTTTCGTCAATTCATCTAGACTGAGATCCAAGATGCCCCGGATCCCTCCATTTTCCGCCAGTATCCGCTGAGCCATGTGAATCGCGGACTCCTGACGCGTCCCCGTCCGCAGCAAAATAGCAAGCAGTTCCGCCTGACTTAGCGCGCCTGCCCCATATTGCAGCATCCGTTCTCTGGGCCGTTCTTCATTAGGAATATCACGCAGCATATAAGTTGCAATTTCCAACATGATCCCTCGCTTCCGAATGGTTTTGGCAAAGCAACGCTTTGCGGGCAAAATACATTCCGGAAGGATATGCTTTATCTCTTCCTGATTCTAAAACACGGCAATTCCGAATGAAGCCAGCATCTCGGCCAGCAATGACAACGGTAATCCGACGACATTAAAATAACAGCCTTCGATCCCGGTCACGATCGTCGACCCAAGTCCTTGAATGCCGTAAGCTCCGGCTTTGTCCAGTCCTTCTCCGCTGGCAGCGTATGCTTCGATCTGCTCCTCGGTCAGCGCCTTCATCGTCACTACTGTCATTCTGTAATCCACCCGGGTCTCGCCGGTAAGGCTGTCTATACAGGCAACGCCGGTATAAACCTGGTGGCTCCTCCCCTGCAACGAAGAAATCATAGAGGCGGCCTCCTGCTTGTCCTTCGGCTTGCCCAGCACAACATGATCCCTGACAACAACCGTATCGCTACCGACGATGACGCCTTGACGATCCTGAGGATTCAAGCTCAGGTATACGGCGTCCGCCTTCCGTTTGGCAAGCTCTGTCACGATGATTTCCGGCGACCAGTCCTCCGGTGTCGTTTCATCGGCATGACTCGGCACAACTTCAAACGGAATATGTAAAGAAGATAACAGTTCGCGTCGGCGCGGGGATGTAGATGCAAGAATGATGCGGCGTGCTGCTGAGGATTCCAAGGGGCACTACTCTCCTTTAACGGTTCGGATTTCCAAAGAAAGCCTCTCTTCCTTCGGTTCCGTCTCTCACAGGGCTTAGATGGCGGAAAGATTCGACAACGATTTCACTGTCATCCTCGCCATTTTTTGACACCCCATTATTATAAGGTTTATTCAGCGGCAATACAAACACAAAAACGGTAAGGGGAAGTATTACCAATCCCTTACCGTTTTTTACCGAATTTCAGCGGTCAGCTTCCGGAACCCACTAGTTTTTGCTCAGCCAGAATAAAGCTCATAATCTCGTCCTGGACTTCCCAAAGCAATGTTTTGGCCCCTTTTTTGTTATATTCAGCCATAGCTTCTACAGCACTGTTCATCGCCTTTTCCATCTCACTGACCTCCGCCGCAAAGGTCTCCGGCTGCTGGCCGCGGATTGCGGCTGCGCTTTCTGTCCACAATTGATGACTCTGCCCAAGCTCCCCCAGCTCCTCGGCCGTTAGCATTTGAGGGGAAACTTCGACCAGACGCGATGCCGATAAGGAACTAAGCAATTCTATCAATTCGGCACTTTGGGCAAAATACCGTTCCAGCGATACCACGTCCCCGTTGAATACCACCTCGGCCGAAGTAGGCAGCGCGATTTCATGCAGGATGAGATTGACTCCGGCCGTCTTGAGCTGGCTGCTGAGTAATTTGGCTTGTTCACGATCAGGGGAAACACCGGCGTAAACCCGCTTTTCGTCAACGGTGTCCCTGGCCGCGGCAATCCCGGATTCCTGCAATTCCTTCTGCGCGAGCACCACTCCTTCAGCCGTGCTAAATACCCCATACTGAAGAAAATGGTAAGTTTGCTCCGGCAAAGCAATGTTTACCGGTACGGAGTTTACCGAGCCTGCGTTATCCTCTTCAATAATCTGACCGAAGACAGGGATATCCGTAACGGCTTCTCCTGCCGCCGTTTGATTAGGGACGGAAATCCCCGGGATGGGAACGGTCACTTCGCCATTGAACATGGAGAGGACTACAAATCCGAACAACGCCCCGGTAACGATGGCGCCTGTCAGTGACCCGGCAACCTTCCACCATGACGTACGGCGCGGGGCGTGATTACCGTAAGACGGAACGACCATTCCGTGAGTCCCGGTATAATCCGTAAACGGGTCTCCCCAATCCTCCGCCAGTTCAACGGCGCGATAGGTGGTTGGGTCCCGATCACTCCGCTCGTTATAAACAAAACCGGTATCATCCTCGGAGACAGGTTTCCTTGAGTATTCAGGCTCGGCTTCCAGTGTATGTGACGATGACGGTGACGGTGGCGTTGTGGGTACGACTTCTAAAGTGCGCTTTTGCTGAGATTGCCGTTCCACTGAAACATGCCGTTCCTGCGGGATTTGTTGTTCCTCCGGGGATTGGCGATCCTGTGAGATTTGGCGATTCTGCGAGGTTTCCCGCCCTTGATCGTCAAATCGGAAAGTCATTTTAGCGTTATTCACGTTCCGCACGCTCCTTGTCCATTCTTCTAAAAATACAATATGAATGGAGAGGAGCTTATATACCAGCCAAAAATAAAAGAGCAACCCCGATAGTATCGGGGTTGCTTAAGTTTCGTTTCTGATTATTACCGGCTATGTTTCCACCGTTCAGTCGGACAATTTTTGGGCGAGTTCATATCCAACTTTCCAAATATCGCCGGCCCCCATCGTCAATACCAAATCTCCCGGTTGAAGCCGACCCTCAAGATCCGCGATCACATCCTGCTTGGTCGACAGGTATCTGGCTCCCGCATTGCTGTTTTGCTTAATGAGTTCCACCAGTTTGGAAGAGCTCACCCCTTCAATTTGTTTCTCGCCTGCAGGCGAGTAAATGTCTGTGATGATTACTTCATCCGCTCCGCTGAACGCACGGCTGAATGCATCAAGCAAAAAGAAAGTGCGCGTATAACGCTGCGGTTGGAATACGGCGATGATCCGCTTGCCCGTTGCCTTCGCGGCGGCAATCGTTGCTTCAATCTCCGTCGGATGGTGCGCATAGTCGTCGATTACCAGAATCCCGCCACTTTCTCCAAGCACCTGAAACCGCCGTTTTGCTCCGTGGAACCTGATGATGGCAGCGGTGATTTCGGCAAAAGGAATGCCGGCCTCCAGACAAACAATGATCGTTGCCATCGCATTGTATACGTTATGTTTCCCCGGAACCGAGAGCTCGACCTTTCCGAGTTCCCGCTCGCCGTGCTTCATTATAAACGAGACTTGACGATCGCCAAGCTTAATTTGCTCGGCTGTATAATCGCAGGCCGAATCGATGCCATAAGTTATCGTTTGGCATTTTAAACTTGGCAGCAGCTCTATGATATTGGAATCATCCCCGCAGATCACGGCCTTGCCGTCCGCTTTGATCTGATTCAAAAACTGGACATAAGCTTCTTTCAAGCGACCGAAGTCGCCGCCGTAATTTTCAAGATGATCCGCTTCTATATTCGTAACGACTCCCAGTGAGGGATGATACTGCAAGAAGGATCCGTCACTTTCGTCCGCTTCGGCCACCACAAATTTCCCTTGTCCGGCTTTAGCGTTCGTTCCGATGTCCATGATCTCTCCGCCGATAATATAGGTCGGATCGGTTCCGCATTGTTCCATGACGAGTGCGATCATCGAAGAGGTCGTCGTCTTGCCGTGGGCTCCCGCAACCGCAACTCCCTGTCGTTCATTAAGCAGGCGTGCGAGCATCTGGGAACGGTGCAAAATCGGAATCCCCCGCTCCTCAGCTTCTACCCGTTCTACGTTATCTTTCGGAAGCGCGGTGGAATATACCACCAAGTCCGCTCCATGTACTTGCTCCGCGGTGTGGCCGATATAAATTTTGGCTCCCTTAGCCGCCAGTTTTTCAGTCAGTTCCTGGGCCGCCACATCCGATCCAGTTACGGTATAACCCATTTCAAGCATTACACGGGCGATGGCGCTCATGCCATATCCCCCGATACCGATAAAATGCACATGTTGTTCAGTCGTATTTAACAATTTATAGTTCACCAGCCTTTTTCAGAATCGGTTTGATGCAAAAGAGCTGCCCGCACATCCGAAATCATATACAGTGTGCCGGTGACCACCCCAAGATCTTCCCGTTCCGTCCGTGACTCCAAAAGAGAAAGTGCCTTTCTCCAGTCACGTTCCACAATGATTTCCAATTCCGGTTTTGCCTTCGCAGCTTTCAGCTCTTGGACAAGTTCATACAACGCCTCCGCATCCAGCTTACGGCGAAAATCGGGCTCGGTCAGAATAAGCGTATCCACTATAGGTAATATATGCTCCAAGTAGGCGTGATGATGCTTATTAGCCAGCATCCCCATCATCAAATTAAGCTTACGGTAGCTGAATGTTTCACGGATGCTCTTGGCAAGCGTTTCCGCTCCCTCTGGATTGTGCGCCCCATCCAATACAATGCGCGGTTCAGTCGATATCCGTTCCAGCCGACCTGCCCAGAAGGTAGCCTCAAAACCGCGTTGTACCGGTTCATCTTCAAGAACAAAAGCCATATATTGCCGCAGTATTTCGAGTACCATCATGACACCTGCTGCATTTTTGCACTGATGCTCGCCCAGCATGGACATTTCCAGCTCGAATTCGCGGAAAGGTCCGCGAAACAGCATTGCCTGTCCTTTCTCGCTGACCTTGAGGCGGTCGAACGAGAACTCTTCACCCAATAAATATAGACTGCTCCGCTGCTTCGACGCCGTCTCTTTCATGACGTTAATAGCCTCCGGCTGTTCGACGCAACTCACTATCGGAACACCGGGTTTTATAATCCCGGCTTTTTCGCGGGCGATCTGTTCGATCGTATCTCCAAGAACATCGGTATGATCATATCCGATATTCGTAATCAAAGAAACGATCGGAGTTACTATGTTAGTAACATCCATCCTTCCCCCAAGGCCCGTCTCCCATACCACGACATCAGGGTAGCATTCCTCGGCAAAATAAAGAATCGCGATCGCCGTGCTGACCTCGAACATGGTAGGCGATCCGAGCTCGGTCTCCGCAATTTCGCGTACTAGTGGCATCACCCGATTGGCCAGGGACACCAGCGTCTCCTCGGGAATGTCTTGCCCATTGCACTGAAACCGGTTCGTGAATTTGGTAATGTACGGTGAGGTAAACGTCCCTACATTATAACCGCATTCCATCAATGTACGGGTTAAAAAGGCGCAGGACGATCCTTTGCCGTTCGTACCGGCTACATGTATAAACTTCAGTCTGCGCTGCGGGTTGCCGAGCCGTTCCATCAAGAGATAGATCCGTTCCAACCCCGGACGGATTCCGAAAGGAATCAGCCCGTTGATCCAATCCACAGCTTCGCTATAGCTTTGCAGTGCTTCTTCACTCTGTCCTTGATGAGCCCCCATCACGTTCACCTTCATTTAATTGTTGGTATATAAAAGCTCGAAGAAATAACAGCTTTGGCTGCGTACATTTCCCGTAAAACGGACAAATGACGCAGCCGCAGATGTTGACGAAATTGACTAGCCCTTCAATTCGCCGATCCGGGCCAGAACTTTATCGCGTTTATCGGAATAGTCCGCCATCTTGGCGCGTTCTTCCTCAATCACCTTAGCCGGAGCCTTAGCGACGAAACCTTCGTTAGCCAGTTTTTTCTCAACTCGCTCCACTTCTTTGTTCAAATGTTCAACCTCTTTTTCAAGGCGCGCGATTTCCTGGCTGATATCGATCAGTCCAGCAAGCGGCAAATATAACTCCGCTCCGGTAACGACCGCTGTCATCGCCTTATCCGGGACCGCCGCCTGCAAGGAAGCTTCATACTGGGACGTATTGCAGAACCGGCTGATATAGTGACCGTTCCGATTCAGAATATCCAGCAATTCTGCCGAAGCCGGTTTTACAAGCAACTCGACTTTTTTGCTCATCGGAACATTCACTTCCGAACGAATATTACGAACCGAACGAATCACGTCAACGAGCAGATTCATTTCCTCCAAGGCATCCGGCGCTTCAAGCGAAGGATCATATTTAGGCCATTCGGCCAATGTAATCGATTCGCCATGATGCGGCAAATGCTGCCATATTTCCTCGGAAATAAACGGCATGAACGGATGAATCAAGCGCAGCGTACGATCAAGCACGTAGGCGAGTACGGACTGCGTTTTGCGCTTCGCCGCAGCATCTTCCCCGTACAGGGACAATTTGGCAAACTCGATGTACCAATCGCAGAGATCATCCCAAATAAAGTTGTATAACTGACGACCTGTTTCCCCAAATTCATAGGCATCGATCAAACGGGTAATTTCACGGGCCGTTTCATTGTAACGGTGAAGGATCCACCGATCCGCGGTAGACAGGTCTCCGCTGATATCTATATCTTCGATCGTTACGCCTTCCAGGTTCATCAAGGCGAACCGGGATGCGTTCCAGATTTTATTGGCAAAGTTACGAGCCTGCTCTACCCGTTCCCAATGGAAACGAAGATCCTGACCAGGCGTGCTGCTTGTCGAGAGCATATAGCGCATCGCATCGGCCCCGTACTTCTCGATGACTTCCAGCGGGTCAACCCCGTTGCCAAGCGATTTGGACATTTTACGCCCTTCGCTGTCACGAACCAATCCATGGATCAGCGCGTTTTTGAACGGAACGGACTTCGTAAATTCCAAACCGGTAAAGATCATGCGCGATACCCAGAACGGAATAATATCGTATCCGGTAACGAGCACGCTCGTAGGGAAGAAGCGTTTGTAGTCCTCGCTGTTCTCATTAGGCCAGCCTAAAGTCGAGAAAGGCCACAAAGCCGAGCTGAACCAGGTATCGAGGACATCTTCGTCCTGCACCAGATCATCCCGTCCGAGCTTGGCCCGGGCTTCCGCTTCATCCCGTGCGACGACCATTTCACCGGTCGCTTCACAATACCAGGCCGGAATACGGTGTCCCCACCATAATTGGCGGGAAATGCACCAATCGCGGACATTTTCGATCCAGTGAAGATACGTCTTTTCGAACCGGTCCGGTACGAACTGGACGCCTTCTCCGGATTTCTGGGCGGCGATCGCAGCTTCCGCCAACGGCTTCATTTTTACAAACCATTGCGTCGACAGATACGGCTCAATGACCGCTCCCGTCCGTTCGCTGTGTCCAACTTGGTGAACATGATCTTCGATTTTGATCAGAACACCCTGGTCCTGCAAATCCTTAACGATTTGTTTGCGGCATTCGCTGCGGTCCAATCCTTGGTATTGGCCCGCTTCGTTATTCATCGTTCCGCTTTCGTCCATGACGGTAATTTGCGGCAGATTATGGCGAAGACCCACTTCAAAGTCATTCGGATCGTGAGCCGGCGTAATCTTAACCGCGCCGCTGCCGAATTCCTTATCCACATAATCGTCCGCAATGATCGGAATTTCACGGCCGGTAATCGGCAGAACAAGCATTTTTCCGATCAGATTCTTGTAGCGCTCATCCTTCGGATGCACCGCCACGGCGGTATCTCCAAGCATCGTCTCAGGCCGCGTCGTTGCGACAGTAATAAACCCGCTGCCGTCTTTAAGCGGATATTGCAAATGATACAAATGACCATTAACTTCTTTGTATTCAACCTCAATGTCGGATAGGGCCGTGCGGGCAACCGGGTCCCAGTTGATAATGTATTTGCCGCGGTAAATCAAGCCCTTTTCAAAGAGCTTAACGAATACTTCACGAACGGCCAACGACAGACCTTCGTCCAACGTAAAACGCTCCCGTGAATAATCGAGAGAGAAGCCCATTTTTGCCCATTGCTCATGAATGGAGGCAGCATATTTATCTTTCCATTCCCATACCTTCTCCAGAAACTTCTCACGTCCAAGGTCGTAGCGTGTTTGCCCTTCTGCGCGAAGATTTTGCTCGACTTTGGTTTGAGTCGCGATCCCGGCATGGTCGGACCCCGGCAGCCAGAGCGCATCATAACCTTGCATCCGCTTGGTGCGGATCAGTATATCCTGAAGGGTGCAGTCCAGCGCGTGTCCGATATGCAGCATACCGGTTACGTTAGGCGGCGGGATTACGATTGTGAAGGGCTCGGCTTCCGGTCTTTGTCCAGCTTTGAAAAAGCCGCCTTCCATCCAATAGCGGTACCATTTTTGCTCCGCCGCTTTCGGATCGTACGTAGTCGGCATTTCCGCCGACAGGGATTGTCCATGGTTTTCTGTCATTTGTACCAAACCTCCATTACAAATAATTGACTTAAAATATTAGTTCAAAAAGTCAGGTTTTCAGGACCAAAGCGTATGCTTCCGAAGTGCGTTTTTACAAAACGCTTTAGGTCGGATGAAGCTAGGGACTGAGTAGCGGAGCTAAACGTTTTCGTAGAAAACGACTTCGTAAGCATTTGCTCATAAGGTACGTGAGCAACGGAAGGCCCGGCTGAATTCAAGATTCGACATCGAATCCGCTTCATGATCTGCTTCGTCATGGAAAGATGATTTTTTGAACTACCTTTTAAAGCTAGAAAACACAAAAAGCCCCTCGCCTCAAAGGACGAAAGGCTTTACTTTCGCGGTACCACCTTTGTTTCGCAGGCTACACCAACCCCGGAATTCAAATAAAACCGGAATCCAGCTTGCGACACTCATACAGATAACGGCTGCTGCCGGCCCGTTCTAGCATAAACAGTTTACGGATCAAACGGGCGACTCCCGGGCGACTTCGGTCAGCTGCATCCTGCGGAACTTCCCAGCACTTCCAATTCCGCTCTCTGAAGGGTTTACTGCCTACTATTCCCATTCCAAGTCTTTACAATTAGATTTTGCTTAGAGTTTATCTTTATCATCATAGCTTGAATACCTTCACGAGTCAACAAAAGGGGCAAAAATGGACAACAGTCCACCAAGAGAGGACAAACTTAAGCATACATGAATACATGAAAAAAGCCGCACATAGTGTGCAGCTTTTAAGATGGAGGGCTTTTCATCAAGGGATGTACAGCACCTGTCCCTCAGACAAATGTTGTTCGGACAGTCTGTTGTAAAGCTGCAGTTCTCGCGAACTAAGCTGATAACGCTCCGCGATTGCGTCCAATGTCTCTTCACGTTGGACAATTACAAGCCTGACTTTACGGAAAGGAGTCTGCTCTTCGGCATTGCGTATGAACAAGCTCTTCCAGCGTACTTCCTCTGCGTCGTTTTGTTCTACCGCCGGCAATGCTTCTTCCGTCTCTTGCAAACTCTGACCGGATTCGGAGTCCGGCCGATACGAGGATAGCAGCTTGCTGATTCCGTAACTGCTCTCCTGAGCAACATCGCCGTTCTTTTTGCTCCCGAGGGCAATTTTCAGCTCTTTCTTTTCCTCCGGTTCCGGCCGAATTTCGGCATCCTGCGCGGATTCCGCGGAAAAGGCATCGTCCTCCGTTTCGAAATCGGCGGTAACCGGGACAGCCTCTTCAAACGAAAGCTCTTCCTCTTGCGAAACAGGTAAGGCTCCCTCTTCCCTTTCAGCGGAAGCATATTCGCCGGGAGGTTCATCCAAATCGATCTCGGTTACCGTCACGGACGGACGAGCCGCCTCCTTAAACCAAACTTCCTGCTGCTCGGATTGGAAAGAACGCTCTTGATCCGGGCTCTCTGCTGCGTACTCTTCCTCTAATTGAGGATCACGCGAAGTCAATTCTTCCGGAGCCTCCGCTTCCGCCTCCTTGTCCTCCACAACGGACTGGGCATAGAGCGGCGAAGCGTGGTCATTCCATGTAAGTATGTTTTGCTGCTCGTCCGTATCGTTCAATTCAGGCAGAGATTCCTGCTCCCACATCCGGAAATTCTCGGTATAGCTGCGCGTAGCTGAATCCAATCCCGCTTCACGCCCCGAAATGTGGTCAGGATCTCTTTGCACGTCCCCGCGCAAGTCGGAAGCCGGCTCATGAGCAACCACGAGTTCCCGGTCCTTCCACTCCTCCGGTTCCACAGCCAACGATGAAGTTTCGATGCCCTGCAAGGATAACACGCCCGTAATATTAAGACTGCGGGCACTGAGCAGGTCTACGTCGAAATTTTCAATTTCGACCGCGATTTCCTCCAGCTTACCGACCCGGCTAAGCGGAATCGTGATCTCCACCGGAATCCAATGCTCCAGTTCCTGAGTGTTTCCCTCGCCGCGATAAAGTCCCGACAGCAGTAAATGGCCGCGCAGCGAAGCATACTCTTCCCCGGGAATGACCTGAATTTTCGGATAGAGTTCAATTTCTTCCAGTTCGTCGATGCCTACTACATTTTCCGATAGATGCACGCGTTCATAAATATCGAACCTCAGACCGTAGGATTGATCCGCCAAAAATATTGCCTCCTTTCAGCATATCCAAACATGATTTTGTATCCAGTAAACTGCATGGTCCAAATCATCGCTCGTTTTTATCTATATGCTTAAAAAAAGAGTGCATGCCTGCTTTTTCGCGGTTCTGCGGCTAGAGATTCGCTCCGGCCGCCAAGCTTAATTCAGCTATGCAGCCAAGCGCGAACCTTATCCCACTCCTCCGGCCAAGAGTCCGGGACTTCAACAGTTTCTCCGGTTAAAGGATGCGGAAACGCCAGACTCTCCCCATGAAGCGCTTGATGGGGCAGAAGTTTCGTGCTCCCTCCATATAGCGCGTCGCCGATCAGCGGATGTCCCGCATGACTCATATGCACGCGAATTTGATGCGTCCGCCCCGTTTCGAGCCTCAAGCGGACAAGGCTAGCCTTCGGGAATGTCTCCAAAACCTCTACCCGGGTCACGGCCTCTTTGCCGGCCTTGGACACGCGGCGCCGGGAAGGGTGGTGACGATCCCGGCCTATAGGCTCATTAATCCGGATAAGAGCCGGATTGACGACGCCTTCCACCAACGCCACATAAACCCTCTCGATCTCTTTCCGCGCCATGGCGGCATCCAGTTTAAGCTGGGCGAAGATGTTCTTGGCATACAGAACGGGACCGGTCGTATACTCATCCAGCCGATGAATATGCGCAGGGGCGACCGGTTCGTCCCGCAGCGAATAGATTCCGGAGACGAAATTCGCTAGCGACGGCTCACGGCTCTCCCCGTCTGGATGCACCTTAATGCCGGCCGATTTATGCACGACGAGGCAGAAATCATCCTCATATAAAATCCGGACCGGCTGCTCCACGGGTTCGTACTGTGAAATCTTCGGCGGGAACAACCTCACGCGGAGCCGGTCCCCAGCCAGCTTAATCCCGCCTTCGGCATCCAGCGACCGGAGCAGTTTGGCCGGGCATCCGAGTTCCCGCTCAAGCCAAACGAGGGCCGCTTCATAGCGGCCCCCGTGTTCCGGCGGATTCAATTTGCCCGGCATCAGTTCCAGCCATTCGCCGCGTCTCTGCCCGGCCATCCCCTTGCTCACAGCTTTTGCAGCGCACGGCGGTGCGCTTCGATCGTGAGATCGATATCGGCCTCGGTATGAACGCCGGAGACGAACATGCCTTCAAACTGGGAAGGCGCAATGTTGATGCCTTCCTCAATCATCGCGGCAAAATAGCGGCGGAAGAGATCCAGGTCGCTGCTCTTGGCCGTATCGAAATTGATAACCTCCCCGTCCGTAAAGAACGGGCAAACCATCGAGCCCACGCGATTAATGGTACAAGGGATGCCCCGCTCTTTCGCGTTCGCCGTAAATCCGGCTTCCAGTCTCGCCGAAAGAAACTCAAGACGATCGTATACTTCCGGTGTCAAAAGCGACAAGGTGGAGAATCCTGCCGTCATGGCCAGCGGGTTCCCGCTCAGCGTACCAGCTTGATAAATCGGCCCGCTCGGCGCGATCTGTTCCATAATTTCACGTTTGCCGCCGTAAGCCCCAACCGGAAGCCCGCCGCCGATCACTTTACCTAGACAGGTCAAGTCAGGGGTGACTCCGAAGCGGCCTTGAGCACAATGGATATGTACGCGGAATCCGGTCATCACCTCATCAAAAATCAACAAGCTTCCATGTTCCGTCGTCAAGCGGCGCAAGCCTTCCAAAAATCCAGGCTGCGGCGGTACGACTCCCATATTTCCGGCCACCGGCTCCACAATAACGCCTGCGATTTCCGATCCGAAGCGCTGGAATGCTAGCTCCGCCGATTCCAGGTCGTTATAAGGCACCGTGATCGTATTGGCGGCCACGCCTTCCGGTACGCCCGGGCTATCGGGTAGACCGAGGGTAGCCACGCCGGAGCCGGCTTTGATCAGAAGGCTGTCCGCATGGCCGTGATAAGACCCTTCGAATTTCAGAATCTTGTTGCGGCCTGTATAGCCGCGCGCCAATCGGATCGCACTCATGGTCGCTTCCGTCCCGGAATTAACCATCCGGACAATATCAATCGACGGTACACGCTCGGCAACCAGCTTGGCCATCTCCGTCTCAAGCAGCGTAGGAGCGCCAAAGCTGGTACCTTTGACTGTCGTCTCCTGCAATGCCGATACTACCTTAGGATGGGCATGCCCCATGATGAGCGGTCCCCAGGATCCTACGTAGTCGATATATTCATTACCGTCGATATCATAAATTCGCGCACCTGCGCCCCGGTCCATGTAGACCGGCGTTAAGCCGACGGATTTAAAAGCTCTAACCGGGCTGTTGACCCCGCCTGGCAATACCTGCTTCGCTTCCTCAAAAGCCTGCCGCGATAGTTCTTCACTGCGGCGCCCGATCTTTTCACTCATGGTTCCCTCTCCTTGTCACGGTCATTTTATTATTTGCCTTCACGCAGCCAGCGGGCCGCATCTTTGGCGAAATACGTAATGATGATATCCGCTCCGGCGCGTTTCATGCCCAGCAGCATTTCCGTTACGATAGCCCGCTCATTGATCCAGCCTTTCTCGGCCGCGGCCTTGACCATCGAGTACTCTCCGCTGACATTATAAGCGACGAGCGGGAGATCAAACTGGTCGCGCAGCATCCGCAGCACGTCCATAAAGGCCAGCGCAGGTTTCACCATCAACATGTCCGCGCCTTCCAGAACATCGGTTTCCGCTTCTCTGAGCGCTTCCCGGGCATTGGCCGGGTCCATTTGATAGGTTTTGCGGTCGCCGAATTGAGGAGCGGAATCCGCCGCTTCGCGAAACGGACCATAGAATGCGGATGCGTATTTTACCGAATAAGACATGATCGGCACGTTGCTGAACCCGGCTTCATCCAGTCCCGCGCGGATGGCCTGTACGAACCCGTCCATCATGTTGGAAGGAGCGATGATGTCCGCTCCCGCCTGGGCCTGGGAAACTGCGGTTCGAACGAGCAGGTCGAGCGATTCGTCATTCAGGACATCTCCGCAGACGTGCCCGTCCCGTTCGAAAGTATGCACCATCCCGCAGTGGCCGTGATCGGTAAATTCGCATAAGCAGGTGTCGGCTACTACGAGCAGGTCGGGATAAAGAGATTTGATCTTACGAGTCGCTTGCTGGACAATGCCGTCTTCGGCAAAGGCCGAGGATCCAACGTCGTCTTTGCTCTCCGGAATCCCAAAGAGCAGCACGGCCGGAATGCCGAGGTCCACGATCTCTTTTACTTCTTCCTCCAGCGTGTCCAGCGAAAAATGATAGACCCCCGGCATGGATGAAATTTCATTCTTAACGCCGCTACCGTAAGTAACAAAGATCGGCTGGATGAAATCATCCACCGTCAATACCGTTTCGCGCACCATTCCCCGGATTCCGGCGGATTGCCGTAAACGGCGATGTCTTACTATAGGAAAACTCATGATGGAATCCCTCCCGGATTTACTTATAATTTTACAAGGTTGTTCAAGTCGACTTTTTGAACACACATTTTAAGCCTGTCGGCCTAATCTATGTTTTCTTCTTTCCTTTTCCATTCGCAGAGGGCGGTCACCAAACTATCGATCGTCGCCTCTTCCGCAAGTGTGCCAATGTGCAAGCCAGCCTCCTCGGCCGTCTTGGCGGTAACGGGGCCAATGCAGGCGATTTCCGTTCCCTGCAAAGTCTCTGCCGGGTTTTCGAATCCCATTCGTTTCATGGCACCGAGAAAGTTGGTAACGGTAGATGAACTCGTAAAAGTGACGGCATGAATCCGGCCTTCCCGGAGCAGCTTGACCAGTTCATCATCTTCTTCCCCGGTAGGAACCGTGGCGTACATAACGGCTTCAGTCACAGCGAGTCCTTGCTCGCGGAGCGTCTCCGGCAGCCAAGTGCGCGCCAAGTCGCCGCGAGGCAGCAGAACCTTTTGGCCTGCTTGCAGCGCTCCAGCGAAGGCTTCCATCAATCCCTCGGCCTGATACCGGCCCGGCAGCTCCTCCGCAGCTATTCCGTATCTCCGCAGCGCTTCCTTCGTTGCGGGACCAACGGCGGCAATACGGGACTTATGCAGCGAACGAATGTCTTTTCCCAGCCTCTCCAGGTGTTTGAAGAAAAATTCAACCCCGTTGACGCTGGTGAAAAAAGTCCAGTCATACTCTTCCAGAGAACTCAGAGCCTCGTCGGTTTCTTTCATAGCTGTCCCTGTCGGCATCTCAAAGTCAATAACTGGGAATTCATAAGATTCTCCCCCGAGATCCTCGATTTGCCGGACCAATTCGCTAGCCTGGGCACGGGAACGAGTGACCAGAATCCGTTTGCCGAACAACGGCATGAATTCCGCCCATTTCAACTGCTCGCGCTGAAGAACGACTTCCCCTACAACGATAACGGCAGGGGGCTTGAAGTCGGCCTCGAGTACTTTCTGCTCAATGTCGGCAAGCGTACCCGTCAGTGTTTCCTGTTCCGCCCGGGTTCCCCAGCGCACAAGAGCAACCGGTGTCTCCGGCGATCGGCCGTAAGAGATAAGCTGCTTGCTGATGTACCCGATTTTTGATACGCCCATCATAAAGACTAGCGTGCCCGTTGCGTTAGTTACCTTTTCCCAATTGATCGACAAATCCAATTTATCGGGGCTCTCATGCCCTGTAATAATCGAAAGCGAAGACGCCATATCCCGGTGCGTTACGGGAATTCCGGCATAAGCCGGGACCGAAATTGCTGCGGTAATTCCCGGGACGATTTCATAGGGAATTCCATGTTTGCGAAGCAACTCCGCCTCTTCTCCCACGCGACCAAAAATCGTCGGATCTCCGCCTTTCAGGCGAACTACCGTTTTGCCGGTCAAGGCCAGATCAACCAGCAGCTGATTGATATCCTCCTGCTTCATCGTGTGACGATCGGTTCGTTTGCCGACGTAGATTTTCTCGGCTCCCCGCTTCATTTTCCCGAGCAGGCTCGGATTGGCGAGGCGGTCATAAACGACCACGTCCCCTTTCATCAAACAATCAAGCCCTTTTAAAGTAATCAGCCTTGCATCGCCGGGACCTGCCCCGACCAAGTAAACTCTCCCCGTCTTCCCCATTACCATCACTCCTCAGCTGCCGCCAAAATTTCGCCCGCTCCTCTGGATACCAATTTATCCGCAACGCTTTGCCCCAGCAGTACCGGATCATTCCCGGCCATGCTCTCCTTTAAAACCAGGCGCCCATCCGGCGTTCCAACCATCCCGGTCAGTACCATTTCACCGGAGAGGCCGTCTTCGCTATCCTCTTGTTTATTTTTACCCAAAACCGCATAGGCTCCGATCGGAACCTGACAGCTTCCTCCCAGCACACTAAGGAAGGTGCGTTCGGCCGCAACCGTCAATGCGGTTTCCGGATCATTGTAAAGTGAAAGCAGGTGACGGACTTCCTCATCGTTTTCCCGGCATTCGATACCGAGCGCCCCTTGGCCTACCGCTGGCAAACAAATATCTACAGGCAAATAGGAGGTGATTTTGTCCTCCCATCCCATTCGGAACAATCCGGCAGTAGCCAAAATAATGGCATCAAAACCCTCCGTCTCCAGTTTGCGAAGACGGGAATCAATATTTCCCCGGATCGGCTCGATGACGAGATCGGGACGATAGGCGCTAAGCTGACTGGAACGTCTCAAGCTGCTTGTGCCTACCTTGGCTCCTTGAGGGAGTTCGTCCAAACTTATCCCCTCCCTGGAGATAAATGCATCGCGGGGATCAACCCGTTTCGGCACGGCCCCATTTACTAATCCTTCCGGCAGTTTGGAAGGCATATCTTTCATGCTATGTACCGCCAGATCGATTTCCCCGTCCAGCATCGCCTGCTCGATTTCCTTGACGAATAACCCCTTTCCTCCGACTTTGGACAAAGTAACGTCCAGAATCCGGTCCCCTTTGGTTACGATCTTCTTGATCTCAAAATCATACGGCAGCCGGTGTTCTTCGCAAATCGCCTTCAGAGCATCGATCACGTGGCCCGTTTGCGTCAAAGCCAATTGACTCTGTCTGGTTCCTACTATAATGGTGCGTCTCATCCTTCATTCCTCCCGTTGTTGATCTATCCATGCATCCAGTTCTTCCTTGCTCCAAGGATGGAAACGGCCTTCCCGAATGGATGCCAATATGTCCATTTCTGTCAGCGATTTATATAGTTTGGCCCGCAAACCTGCATCTTGTACCCGGCCTTTGACCACAGATCTGGCAAAACTCAGAAAATCCACGTAAATTTCATACTCACTTCCGTATCGTTCGTCAATCTCCCGGCTCAGCATCCTCGAAGCACCCGGTCCAGCCCCGGATGTAGAAACAGCCAGAATCAATCCTCCGCGGCGCACGATGCTTGGCGTAATAAAAGATCCTTTGCTTCCGTCACCCGTATGGTTCACCGGAATGCCGAGCCGTTCGGCTTCCCGTACGACCGCATCGTTAATATCCGGTTGATCCGTCGCGGCATATGCCAAAAAAGCTCCGTCAAGATCGCCCTTCCTGTAGTTCCGCATCTCCCAAATCAACCGTCCGGCGGACTGATCGCTTTGCAGCCGATTTGTTGCATCAGGAGCAACTACAACCACCACCGCCCCCGCTTCTATTAAGGAAGCCGCTTTGCGCTCCGCTACCGGACCGCCTCCAATTATGACGCACCTGCGCCCTTCCAGCTTCAACATAACAGGAACATAATGTGTCATCGGTTTACCTCCCGGGACGGCTAATCAGAATCAGGCTACGGCCAAGTTCAGGACGAGCCAATCATTGTGCAATGTGTATAGCATACTGTACGCTGCACCTTTTTTCCAGCAGGTCTTATTTCGACCGGAAGGCGGATTCCCAAACTGCTCTTCGAATAGAAATAAGCCCCGTGCCAGTCGTTCTCCCCCGGCTGCATCCTCTGCATAACCGGGAATATAACGTAAGCCCAGGGCGTGTAAATTATACCGATGCCTGTACCAAGGACAGCGCCGGTTTTTCCTGCTGCGATACCTTCTCTTCCTTGGCAGCTTCGAATACTTCTTGCGAAGCACCGCTTGCCATCTCCGATTCCGCCAGTCTTTCCATCTGCTCTTCCAAAGAGAAGATCTGGGTGAACATGTTCAGCGCCTCGGCACCGTTCTCTTCGCCCGCCAATTCCTTGATGCGGTTAATCGGATCATGCATCATTTGATTAATAATACTTTTGGTTAATCTCCGGATAACCTTCCGTTGGCGTTCGTCAAGCTCCGGAAGCTTATTGAACAAACTCTCGAGCGTGCTTTCATGGATGGACGAGGACTTCTCCTGCAAAGCGCGTATAACAGGTTTTACGCCCAACGTCTGAAGCCAATTTGCAAAGGAGGAGATCTCTTCCTCGATCATGTTCTCAATTTTCAGGGCTTCGCCCCTGCGCATCTCCATATTGCTCTCCACAATGCCTTCAAGATCGTCAATATCGTACAAAAATACATTCTGCAATTCACTGATCGCCGGATCGATATCTCTCGGAACCGCGATGTCGATCATAAACAACGGACGGTCCGGCCGCTGTTTCATGCTTTGAGCGACTTGAGCGGAAGTAATGACATAGCCTTCAGCTCCTGTAGAGCTGATCAGAATATCCACTTCTTCCAACCGCTGCATCGCCTCCTGCATGGAACAAGGAGTACCGCTGAATTTAGAGGCCAGCTCCTGAGCCCGCGCAAAGGTTCGATTGGCGACGATCACCTCTTCGGCCCCCGCGCCGCTTAAATGCTTGGCCGTTAGCTCACTCATCTTTCCGGCACCCAGGATCAGAACTCGCTTGCCGCTGAAGCTTCCAAAAACGCGTTTTCCCAGCTCTACCGCTGCATAGCTGACGGAAACCGCGCTTTCTCCGATCGCCGTTTCCGAGTGCGCGCGTTTACTGAGTGTAACCGCCTGTTTGAACAGCATATTAAACCATGTTCCTGTCGCCTTCTCACTCTGAGATAAAAGAAAGGCGCTGCGGACCTGACCCAGGATTTGCGTTTCGCCGAGCACCATGGAATCCAGGCCGCAAGCAACCCGGAAAAGATGACGTATTGCCTGCTCGTCCTCATACATATATAAATGTTTGGTGAATTCCTCACGTGAAATCCCAAACCATTTTTCCATAAAACTACGAATAAAATACCCGCACATGTGCAGCCGATCCACGACTACATATATTTCCGTCCGGTTACAGGTAGCAATAATGACGCCTTCCAATACACTTTTGGTGCGTAAGAGCTCCTGCAGCGCTTGTGGCATATCTTTTTCTGCAAACGAAAAACGTTCTCTGACTTCCACAGGCGCCGTCCGATAATTCAACCCGACTACGACAATGTGCATTGCAAGTTCACCTGCCTCTAAGAGATGTCAAAGCATCATGTGTAAACAAACTATGTTAATTATATCACAGGGGGTAGTCCGTTACCCCGCTGTTTCTATGATTTTTTTATGAATTATTTATGAACTATGTTCCAAACAGACTTAAATTAATAAGCAATGCTTAGCAAGTAAAATAAATAACCATGGAAATTTTCCATGGTTATATCTTAGTTTACCCATTTTTCTTATGTTATAAAATCGCTCTTTAAACAAGCTCTACTTGATTCACTACAGGCGTGACCACTTCGAGTTCACCCAAACCGCGAATTAATTTCTTAGCAAAATACTTCTCCGGTTGCAAGACGGTCACCAGGTAATCGATCGCCAATTGCGGGTCTACGGTTTCTCCGCAAGTGTAACAATCAATCGCAGCAAAACCTCTCTCAGGATACGTATGAATCGAGAGATGGCTCTCCGACAGCAAAACAAGCACCGTGGCACCTTGTGGTTCAAACTGTCTGGCTTGCACCGACATCACCGTGGCTCCGCAAGCTTCGGCTGCTTCCACCATATGAGCTTGCAGCAGATCCGCGTTGTTCAGAACCTCAAAATCGACTCCCCAAGTATCAACAGCAACGTGTCTTCCGAAAGTTGAATATTCCATCTTCCGGTTCCCCCTTCCTAGGAATAAAATGTTTGAAAAAATTTCATCCGCTAGGACCTACGTCATTCACTTCCCGAGGGAAATATCTCTCGCAACATCTCCATGTCCTGAGTGAATCCTGGTTCCTATATTCTTTTCAACGAGATTAAAAATAACATCTATCGGGGACAAATGCAACACTTTTTTGGCCCCAGGTAAATATTATTCTTCTTCCTGCCGGATTGTGCGTAAACACGCTGTTTTTCAGACTTTCGGCATGAAAAAACCCGCCGAAAAGTGGACTCTGTTCGACGGGCCTGAATTGTTATTCAATTGTGTGATTGGCGTTATGCTTCCAAGGCGAATAATCGGCGGGTATGTCCGCGAAGCTCGTCGTCAATCCGGTTCACGGCATCGGGGTCATTAGCGATAATGCGTTTGTCGAGCAGGGTATTGATGCTGCCGTGAATGTATTCAATCTCCCGTTCCACATCATTATTCCGATAGATCCTTTGCAATTCCCCTAAACTATCCTTTAACTCAAACACCAATTTGTACGAATCCTTGGAGTACTCCACGATTTTGCGGACCCGGCCATCCTGATAATAATACATCATCATGAATCCGTTATAAATTCTCGTAACCATTCCGGAGCCCTTGAAAGCGGCGAACAAAAGTCTCATGACATTTGTTAAATGGGGTTTTTCCAAGCGGAAAGACAATTCACAGACATAATAACCGTCCCTGCGGTCAAAAGGCAGATGGACTTCTTCCCCGCCGTCATCCTCCAGCACCACCTCTTGACTGCCGTTCTCCAGCACCTTCACTCGCTGGCGGACATGAGGATCATACACTTTGTGAATAAACTGCGACATCTGGACTTCCGACAAACGCAAACTGGCATTAACATACTCTGTGGCTAACCGCTGAGCCATAAAAATCTCCTCAATTCTTTTAATCCTTTTAAATAATTATACACTACTCATTAAATCATTTGCTCAGCGGTTAAAACGTGAAATCCTGCCATTTTTCAGAATAAACCGGATTAATCCGTTTTTAGCTGTAAAAATCCCCTTGCATGCTCACTTTCCTGCCGATCATTCTTCAAATCCCTTCTCGATCCATCGATTCAGGCTATTTCCTCCTGTTTATTCCAATGTCTCGTCCAGACTATCCGGGAAAGCAAACGAGGAAATCGCGGACCAAAGTTCATCCCGACCCATGCCTTCCTCGGACGAAAACATAATGATTTGATCACCTGCGCGCAGGACTAGCGCCTCCCTGATGACTTTCAAATGCTTTTGCCACCGGGATTTCGGAATTTTATCGGCTTTTGTAGCGACTACGCATACAGGAAGATCATAGTGCTTTAGCCAATCGTACATCAATTCGTCGTCCTTTGAAGGCGGATGCCGTAAATCGATCACGAGCAGGACAAGCCGAAGCGTCTCGCGCTCCAGCAAGTACTTCTCGATCATCTTGCCCCATACCTCGCGCTGTGTTTTGGATACCTTGGCATAGCCGTACCCCGGAAAATCGACAAAGTAGACCTCATCATTAATGCGGTAATAGTTCAAATGCTGGGTTTTCCCGGGGGTCGAGCTTGTCCGGGCCAAATTTTTGCGGTTGATCATGCGGTTGATCAGTGAGGATTTCCCCACGTTGGAACGCCCTGCCAGAGCAACTTCCGGCAAGGCGTCCTCAGGATATTGACTGGGTCCAACCGCACTGATCACAAACTCTGCGTTGGTTATTTTCATCGTTACGATCCTCTCTATTGCAGTCCGGATTGTTCCACAAGCGCATGCTCCAGCACCTGATCCATATGGGATACCGGTACAAAAACCACGTCTTCCTTCACACTGTCCGGAATGTCGCGCAAATCGCGCTCATTGTCTTTCGGCAGCAGTATTTTTTTGTAGCCCGCCCGGTGAGCGGCGAGCGATTTCTCCTTCAATCCGCCGATTGGCAGCACCCGGCCGCGTAACGTAATTTCGCCGGTCATCGCAATGTCCTTCGATACATGCCGGCCCGTCAATGCCGAGATGAGGGCCGTCGCAATCGTAATGCCGGCCGATGGGCCGTCCTTCGGAATTGCGCCTTCGGGGATATGAATATGGATGTCATTTTTTTCGTAAAAGTCCGTAGATATGCCAAGCTCCGACGCCTTGGAGCGTGTATAGCTGAACGCCGCCTGCGCGGATTCCTTCATGACATCTCCGAGCTTCCCGGTCAAAATCAGCTTGCCGCTGCCCGGAACGACGGTGACCTCGATCACCAGCGTTTCTCCGCCGACCTCGGTCCAGGCCAGCCCGGTTACCGTACCGATCTGATCTTCCAGTTCGGCTATGCCGTAGCGGAATTTCGGTACTCCCAAATAATCCTTGATATCTTCGGGACCGATCTCTATCCGCTCCAAACCTTCGGAGACAACCTTCTTCGCAGCCTTACGGCAAAGCGCGGCGACCTGCTGCTCCAGATTCCGCACCCCGGATTCACGGGTGTATTCCCGGATCGTTCGCAGAAGGGCATCCTCGCCGATTACTAGCTGTTCCGACTCCAACCCATGCTCCCGTTTTTGCTTCGGAAGCAGATAACGGGTTGCGATTTGCAGCTTCTCCAGCTCCGTGTAACCCGGGATATAAAGCATCTCCATCCGGTCGAGCAATGGACGCGGAATGTTATGCACCGCATTGGCGGTCGTAACGAACATGACGTTCGACAAATCAAACGGCACTTCAATAAAGTGATCGCTGAACGTGTTGTTCTGTTCGGGATCGAGCACTTCAAGCAAGGCCGACGAAGGGTCGCCGCGGAAATCGGAGGCCATCTTGTCGATCTCATCCAGCAGGAAGACCGGATTCAAGGTGCCCGCCGTCTTCATTCCCTGAATAATGCGGCCCGGCATCGCACCGACATAGGTGCGGCGGTGTCCGCGAATTTCGGCCTCATCCCTTACGCCGCCCAGGGAAATCCGGACGAATTCCCGGCCCAGCGAACGGGCGATGGAACGAGCCAGCGAGGTTTTACCTACCCCCGGAGGACCAACCAGGCAAAGAATCGGACCCTTCAGCTTCTTGACCAGCTTCTGAACGGCCAAATACTCAAGAACGCGTTCCTTAGGCTTATCAAGTCCGTAGTGGTCTTCATTCAACACCTGCTCGGCTTTAGCCAGATCGAGGTCATCCTCGGTCTTATTGTCCCAAGGCAAGCTGAGCAACCAATCCACATAGTTCCGGATGACTCCGCCCTCGGCGGAACTTGCCGGCATTTTCTCCAGCCGGTCAATTTCCTTTTGCGTCTTCTCGCGCACTTTCTCAGGCAGATTTTTTTCTTCGAGCTGGGCCCGAAGTTCCTCTACCTCGCCGGCGCGCCCTTCCTTCTCGCCAAGTTCCTTCTGGATCGCCTTCATCTGTTCGCGAAGGTAATATTCCTTCTGCGTCTTCTCCATCTGCTTCTTGACGCGCTGGCTGATTTTCCGCTCAAGCTCAAGCACTTCACGCTCATTATTCAAAATATCAAGCAGCTTCTCAAGCCGCATTCTGACATCAATCGTCTCCAGAATCTCCTGCTTATCCTTGATCTTGAGAGATAAATGACTGGTGATCACATCCGCCAGCCGGCCTGCCTCTTCGATGTCCGATACCGCAGCAAGCGTCTCCGGAGTCACTTTCTTGGATAAATTGATATAATGTTCGAATTGGGTAAGCACCGTGCGCATCAGAGCATCCACTTCCGGATCGAGAGAATCTTCCTCCGGCCGCTCCTCCGCGATTACCTCGTAATATTCTTCATTGACCAAATATTCCACGATTTCGGCGCGCTCCATGCCTTCCACCAGCACTCGAATCGTGCCGTTCGGAAGCTTTAGCATCTGCCGGACCTTCGCTACGGTACCGATACGAAAAATATCTTCCTGGGTCGGCTCTTCAATGTTCACTTCGGATTGAGAACAGAGGAGAATCAGATTGTCATCGACCATCGCCTTTTCCAGCGCCTTCACAGACTTTTCCCGGCCTACGTCTAAATGCAGCACCATACTAGGGTAGACGAGAAGGCCGCGCAAGGGCAGCAAAGGAAAACGACGGCCTTTGGATTTATGGGCTCCCATCGCTTTCGCACCTCCAAACGTTCTCGTTAGATATCATTCCTATTTTAGCAAATGTTACATGAAAACACCAATGAAGAGCGGCTGCTCAAGTGGCAGCCGCCCAAGTAAAACACGACGTTACATCACTCCGCCCGATGGGGGAGATTCCGCATGGAGGAAGGAAGCCGGGGCCGGAGCGGGCGCAAACAGCTCTCCGCCTGCGATTAATCCAAAGTCCTTCTCCGCTTCTTCTCCAAATACGTGCAGGAACACTTCTCCCACGGATTCGACCGGAATGACCCGCAGTCCTTCCAGCCCTTCGAATAGGCTTTGCCAATTATCCTTCGGAATCAGCACCGTCGTGGCTCCAGCCTGAAAGGCAGCTTCCACTTTGGCGACAACCCCGCCGACCGGCTTCACTTTGCCGTGGATTCCGATTTCTCCGGTCATTGCGACGCGGTGATCGACCGGAATCCGTTTGATCGCCGAGGCGATTGCCGTCGCAATGGCCAGCCCGGCGGACGGTCCGTCGATCGGCGTCCCTCCGGGAAAGTTGATATGGATGTCATACCCTGACGGGTCGAGTCCGATTCGCTTCAAAACGGTCAGCACATTTTCAACAGAGCCTTTGGCCATGCTCTTGCGCCGCAGCGTGCGGCTGCCGCCGCCGATTTCTTCCTCATCGACCACGCCGGTGATGTTGTAGATTCCTTTTCCTTTCTCTACTGGGACCGCCGTAGCCTCGATCTCAAGCAGCGTCCCCATATTGGCGCCGTACACCGCCAGCCCGTTCACTACCCCGATTTCAGGCTGTGTCGGAATTTTACGGTCCGGACGCGGAGTCAGCTGACTGCTGGTCGCTACCCATTCGAGATCGGCTGCAAGCAGATGATCCCGTTTTTCCGTCAGTGCAAGACCGGCAGCCAATTGAACCATATTGACCGCTTCGCGGCCATTCGTCGCATATTTCTTAATAACGTCAACGGCTTCCGGACAAGGCTGAAATCCGATTCGCTTCACGGCGTCTTCAGCAATTTGCGAGATTTCCTCTGGCAGCAACGGCCTAAAGTAGATCTCCATGCAGCGCGAACGAAGCGCGGGCGGAATTTCCTGCGGCGACCGGGTTGTCGCACCGACTAATCTGAAATCCGCAGGCAGCCCGTTCTGGAAAATATCATGAATATACGCCGGTGTGCCGGTATCTTCCGAATTGTAATAGGCGCTTTCCAGGTACACTTTACGGTCTTCCAGCACCTTCAGCAGCTTATTCATCTGAATGGAATGCAGTTCACCGATTTCATCGATGAACAAAATCCCGCCATGAGCCTTTGTAACGGCCCCTGGCTTCGGCTGCGGGATCCCCGCCACGCCCATGGCCCCGGCTCCCTGATAAATCGGGTCATGCACGGACCCGATAAGCGGATCCGCAATGCCGCGCTCATCAAACCTGGCGATCGTAGCATCGATCTCCATGAACTTCGCCTCGGCTTTGAACGGAGAAGCCGGGTTCTTCTTGGCTTCTTCCATGACTACCCTGGCCGCGGCGGTTTTACCGACCCCAGGGGGGCCGTAAATGATGACATGCTGCGGATTGGCACTGCAGAGTGCGGCCTTTAACGCGCGAAGCCCGTCCTTTTGACCAACGATATCGGTCAATGAAGCGGGACGCGTTCGCTCCGCAAGCGGCTTGGTAAGCGATATCGCCCTCAGCTTGCGCAGTTTCTCCATTTCCTTGCGCGATTCTCGGTCTACCGCCGTACGGTTCCCTTTTTGGCTGCGCAGTTGATTCCAGAAATACATCCCGATCACTACGCCAAAAAATAATTGAACGGACATCAGAATAACACTCAATTCCATTGTCACAGAGCCTCCCCACTTTAACTGATACTTGGTAGTATAGCCTTTTCGCTCCATCATAAAACGGGGAGTTTGAAAGTGAACGGGGTATGTCACAAATTTTCTGCTTCGTTGAGTCCGTCGCCTACCCTAAGAAACCATCGCCCTTGCCATAAATACAAAAAAACTGCAGGCCGTATATAGAATACAGCCTGCAGTTCCATTTCACGCATATTAATATGCGAATCCATCCATATTAGTTACTCGGTACCGCCCGATGCTCTTTGCGGCCGGGAATCTCTCCCGTCGCTTCGTAAACCTCGACGATATGATCGATTTCCTTTTTCAGCTCGGAGAGCAAATCCGCTTCCGGTACTTTACGGATCATCTCTCCGTAACGGAACAGAAGGCCTTCTCCCCGTGCACCCGCGATACCGATGTCGGCTTCGCGAGCCTCGCCGGGACCATTTACGGCGCAGCCCAGCACCGACACTTTAATCGGCACCTTCAGATTCGAGATATAATCTTCCACCTCGTTGGCGATAGAGAACAAATCGATATCAAGACGCCCGCAAGTAGGACAGGAAACCAGGGTAGCCGCATTCGTAATCAATCCGAATGTCTTTAACAGCTCGCGAGCTACCTTCACTTCCTCCACCGGATCCGCACTGAGCGAAATGCGCAGCGTAGAACCGATCCCCATGGACAGCAGCGCTCCGATTCCTGCTGCGCTCTTAACAGTACCGGAGAACAGCGTTCCGGCTTCCGTAATCCCAAGGTGCAGCGGATATGGAATGACCTCAGCAGCCTTGCTGTAAGCGGCGATGGCCATCGGCACATCCGAAGCCTTCAGCGAGACGATGATGTCATGGAAATCCAATTCCTCCAAAATACCGATATGGAAAAGAGCGCTCTCCACCATCGCTTCAGGAGTCGGATAACCGTATTTCTCCAACAGGTGATTCTCCAGAGAACCTGCATTAACGCCGATTCGGATCGGAATCCCGCGCTCCTTGCAAGCTTTTACTACAGCTTCAACCTTTTCACGGCGACCGATGTTACCCGGATTGATCCGGACCTTGTCGATTCCGTTCTCAATGGCCATTAAGGCCAATTTATAGTTAAAATGAATATCAGCGACGAGTGGAATATGGATCTGCTTCTTGATCTCTTTGATTGCTGCCGCCGCTTCCTCATTATTTACCGTCACACGTACCACCTGGCAGCCGGCTTCCTCTAAACGGTGAATTTCCGCCACCGTAGCGGCAACATCCGCCGTTTTGGTCGTACACATACTCTGGATGATCACTTCATTACTTCCGCCGATCGTCAGATTCCCGACCTTGACCGGCCGCGTATCTTGTCTCAGGAACATTTCAGGTCTCCCCCATAACGCCAAAGCTCCACCCCTGCATAAAGAGGTCGAAAAAAGAACCTCTTTGTTGCAAAGATGGAGATTTCGGCATTTATTTTGTCGCGGATTCGGCTAAGCCTTACGCGCTCTCTTCTTGTTTCTTGTCTTTTTTGTCCTCTAGCTCAGGCACCGTTTTCTCTTGAACGACCTTTTCGGTAATAACGCAATCCGTAATGTCGTCGCGGGAAGGCACCTCATACATCACATCCAGCATAATGCCTTCGATGATGGCCCGAAGTCCGCGGGCGCCGGTGTTACGTTTGATCGCTTCGCGGGCGATCGCTTCCAGCGCTTTCGGTTCGAACTGGAGATTCACGTTGTCCAGCTCAAGAAGCTTTTGATACTGCTTCACCAAAGCATTCTTCGGCTCGGCCAGAATGCGGACCAAAGTCTTCTCGTCCAATGGCTCCAATGTCGAGATAACCGGCAAACGACCGACGAATTCGGGAATCAAACCGAATTTCAGCAAGTCTTCCGGCAATACCATCGACAAGTATTCGCCTGGTTTCAAATCCTTTTGTCCATCGCTGACGGCGTTGAAGCCGATGACCTTTTTACCGATCCGGCGTTTGATCATCTGCTCCAGGCCGTCAAAGGCACCGCCACAAATAAACAAAATGTTCGTCGTATCGATTTGAATAAATTCCTGGTGAGGGTGCTTGCGTCCGCCTTGCGGAGGAACGGAAGCAACTGTACCTTCCAGAATCTTCAGGAGAGCCTGTTGTACGCCTTCCCCGGAAACGTCGCGGGTGATGGATGGATTTTCCGACTTGCGCGCCACTTTATCGATTTCATCGATATAAATAATGCCGCGTTCCGCCTTCTCCACATCATAATCGGCAGCTTGAATCAGCTTCAGCAGGATGTTCTCTACGTCTTCACCGACATAACCGGCTTCCGTAAGGGAAGTCGCATCGGCAATCGCAAACGGCACATTCAAAATTTTAGCCATCGTCTGCGCTAACAGCGTCTTACCGGAACCCGTAGGTCCAAGCAAGAGAATGTTACTCTTTTGCAGCTCGACGTCTTCGATTTTGCTTTGTGTATTTACGCGCTTGTAATGGTTGTAAACGGCAACGGAAAGAGACTTTTTCGCCTGTTCCTGCCCGATTACGTATTGATCCAGAATGTCGCGGATTTCCTTCGGCTTCGGAATCTCTTTCAGATCGAGCTCCTCTTCATGGCCGAGTTCCTCTTCCACGATTTCCGTGCACAATTCGATACATTCGTCGCATATATAAACGCCCGGTCCGGCAACGAGTTTCCGGACTTGTTCCTGCGATTTGCCGCAGAACGAGCATTTCAACTGTCCTTTTTCGTCGTTGAACTTAAACATGTAAACACCCCTTTAAGATTTAATGGGCTTGTTGATGACCTGGTCGATGATCCCGTAGGCCTTAGCCTCTTCCGCGCTCATAAAGAAATCGCGATCCGTATCGCGCTGAATTTTTTCAAGGGGTTGACCCGTCCGGTCCACATAGATCTGATTCAGCTTCTCACGTGTCTTGATAATCCAATCGGCATGAATTTTGATATCCGCCGCTTGACCTTGAATTCCTCCGAGCGGCTGATGAATCATCACTTCGCTGTTTGGAAGCGCGTAACGCTTGCCGGGAGCGCCTGCCGTAAGCAAAAGCGAACCCATGCTGGCAGCCATACCCATGCAGATGGTCGACACATCAGGTTTGATATATTGCATCGTATCATATATACCCATCCCGGCAGTAACAGAACCACCTGGAGAGTTAATGTACAGATGAATGTCTTTTTCCGGATCTTCCGCGGCCAAAAACAACAATTGGGCAATCACGAGATTGGCTACGTCATCGTCAATCGCGTTGCTGAGAAAAATAATGCGATCCTTGAGCAGTCTCGAATATATATCGTAAGACCGTTCTCCCCGGTTAGTTTGTTCTACGACCATAGGTACCAGACTCATGTGACCAACCTCTTTTCTTTTTTGAAATTTCTTATGCCCAAACATATTTTATCACGTTCAAAGGCGCATGTCATTTTTCACACATTACAGTTTATGTCCTTGGGAATACAATATGTAACCGGAGGTTTGTCCGGATAACCACTTGGAAATAATTGTATGTCGAAAAGTGAAAAATTAAGGCACGCATTTTATATATACGTGCCTTAACATTTGCTTGTGTTATTACTCCGCGAGTTGCTCGAGCACGGAATGACAATTTTTCTACGTCTTACTTATCTTCAGCTGCAGTTTCTTCCTCTGCTTTTGGCTCGGCTTTAGCTGCTGCTTTTTTTGTTGTTTTCTTGGCTGGTTTTTCGGATTCTTCCGATTTCTCAGCTTTTTCTGCTGGAACTTCTTTCGCGTTCTCGATCAGGAATTGAATCGTTTTGCGAAGAAGCACATCCTCATTCAAGCTGCCCAGGGAACCGTTAGCGGCAAGAATGTTACGGATTTCTTCAGGGCTGCGTTTGTAAGCATCGGCCATATCCTGAAGCTCTTTGTTGATTTCTTCTTCCGTAGCTTCGATCTTCTCGGCTTTGGCGATTTGCTCCAGAACCAGGTTGTTGCGTACGCGTTTCTCGGCATCGTTCGTCATCTGACCTTGCAGGTCTTCAATCGTTTGGCCGGAGAAACCAAGGAACATATCCAGGTTCATGCCTTGAGCACGAAGACGGTTGTCGAAATCGCGAACCATGTTTTGAACTTCGCTATCGATCATAGCTTGCGGAATTTCAACTTCTGCGTTTTCGCCGATTTTGTCGACGAGTACGCGCTCGCGTTCTGCTTCGCCTTCTTTTTCCTTACGGGATTGCAATTGTTTCTTCAGGTCTTCTTTATACTCGTCCAAAGTGTCGAATTCACTAACATCTTTAGCAAACTCATCGTCCAGTTCAGGAAGCTGTTTGCGCTTGATTTCGTGAACTTTTACTTTAAATACCGCTTCTTTACCTGCCAATTCTTCAGCATGGTAAGTTTCCGGGAAAGTAACGGTTACGTCCTTGAAGTCGCCTGTTGCAAGACCCACAACTTGCTCTTCAAACCCAGGAATGAAAGTGTTGCTGCCAAGTTCGAGCGAGTAACGCTCAGCTTTGCCGCCTTCAAATGGAACGCCGTCTACGGAACCGTCGAAGTCAATTACGACAGTATCTCCGTTTTGTGCAGCTTCTTCGTCGATGACAACGAGTTCAGCATGACGCTCTTGCATACGAGTAAGCTCTTCGCTCAGTTCTTCTTCGCTGACTTCAACGTCAGTTGCAGGAACTTCGATTCCTTTGTAATCGCCAAGCTTCACTTCAGGTTTAACAGTTACTTTGGCTTTAAATTTGAAAGCTTGTCCTTTTGCGAATTGTTCTACGTCCACTTCCGGGCGGTCTACCGGGAAAATATCAGTTTGATCAACCGCTTCAGTATAAACTTCAGGAAGCAAAATATCGATGGCGTCTTGGTACAAGCTTTCCACGCCGAAGCGGGACTCAAAAATAGCCCGAGGTACTTTACCCTTACGGAATCCAGGTACGTTTACTTTCTTTACTACTTTTTGAAAAGCTTTATCCAGTGCAGCGGTAACACGTTCCGCTTCCACTTCGACCTCGAGTACGCCGAGGTTCTTCTCTATTTTTTCCCAAGTTGCTTTCATTTTATGCCTTCCCCTCCAAATTTCACTATACTTAAAATACTGAAACCGAATCGCGCGATAAAGCAGCTACCTTGGTTTCAGTATAGCTGTCTTAGTCCACGTTCAGAATAACCACTACATTATAAACAACAATACAGCTTTTTACAAGGCCCGTTCCATGGCATCGCAGCCGCATTATAGGATATTTTTCAAAAAAATAGTTTAACCGTTGGCGCCGGCCGCCACGAATTGGCGCATGGAGCGGTACGCCTGCTCGTAACGAAGACGCAGGCTGTCCGTAATTCCATATAGATTGCGCAGCTCCTCGTCACCGATTCCGCCGGGCAGGCTGTCGGCCACCGTTTGATGCAGCGCCGCCGCCCAGATGTCGATCATGGCTTCCTCTTCGACCAGCAGCGATTTGTAATCCATCGTTCCATAGATTGCCATTACAAATTGAGTCCACAGCTCCTGTGCAAAATAAAACAGAGTCGGATCATGCACCTGCGTCTGGTCCCCAACCCGCTCCAAAACAGTCTGAACCGGCTGCGGAAATTCTTCCGGCCTGATCGGCACCGTTTCAATCTCGATCTCTACATGCTCGCCGGAACGAAAAAACCGTATCAAGCCTTGAGTCCCCCTGCGTCGCAGCGTTTGCAAAACCCGGTATTGCAGCAGAGGATGCAATTCTGTGCTTTGCAGCCAGCCGATGAGCGCCTCGTCAACTTCCGGCTTGTCCAGATAGGACAATTGCTCCAAGGCCAGAAACGTGTGCTCGGACATCGGTTTCTCCATAACCGTATGAAGAAGCTTGTCGGCGTAATTTACATCTTCCGCAAGCTTTGCTTCAACATGCTGCCTGGCCATGGATTCCTCGCCTTCTTCATCGTCCTCGTAACCGCCGGATTCACTCCCCTGCAGCATGGGAAAAGCATCGGTCAGCCAGTCCAGCAAAGCCTGCCATTCTTCGTAAAGCCTCGGGTCCTGTCCCTGGCATTGCAGCAAAAATTGAAGGAGCTCCGAAGCTTCAGAATAACGCTCCGTCTCCAGCATCCTAGTTAGCTCTATTTGATAAAAATCCAAAGTTTTTGGAAATAAAACAACGTTGTTGTCATTCTCGCTCTGATGATTACCGCTAATAATGGGGCCTCCCTTCGTCCGGTCTAATTCATTTGAGATTATAGCATAGAGAATATAGAAGACAAAAATCAGTCTTCAATTGTACTTCTCCGTCCAAGATAGCAATTAACCTATTGCATATACTATCTGACTGTGATAATATATTTTTTGCTTCTGTTTTTTGTTTTATATGTCATGTCCCAGTAGCTCAGCTGGATAGAGCAACGGCCTTCTAAGCCGTCGGTCGGGGGTTCGAATCCCTCCTGGGACGTAAATAAGAGCCGGTTCATTGCGAACCGGCTTTTTTTCGTCCCTGGGGGTGAGAACCCCTCAGGGGTTCGTCGGAGCGAGGCTATCCGCGTTTAGCAGGATGGGCCGAGCGGAGGCTCGCGCTGGGGCGAAATCGCCCTATTGGATATTTCCAATGAAGATGGGTACTTTCAGCCTATTTTTCACCGTTAATTGGAATTATCCAATGACAAGCTCAGATTAAATATATAAACTGTGATTCTCCGCAGAATTCATTGGAAATATCCAATGAAGGTCCTTACAAGTCTAAAAAAGAAGCTGCCCCATTGGAAATATCCAATTGACAGCTTCTAACCGCCACCAGCTACTAACTGTATTTATCAGCACAACCGGCAGTTATTCACCCTTCCGGGGAAGATCCTGAATGGCGCTTCGCAATATGGAACAGGAATCGTCGAATTTCTGTTGCTCCTCATCTGTCAAATTGAGCTCCACCACTTCCTGGATGCCGCCTTCTCCGATGATAGCCGGGACGCCGGCGCAAACGCCGCTTTGTCCGTACTCGCCTTCGAGAATGGCGGAAATGGCGATAATCTTATGTTCATCATTCAGAATGGAACGTACGATGTAGGCGAGCGCATTCCCTATTCCAAACTGAGTGTTGCCCTTCCGCGTGAAAATCTCCCATCCCGCATCCTTCGTTTTGCGCGCGATCTCGTTAAGATCCACATCTTTGAAACGTTCCTTATGCTGGTCAAGGATTTGCAATATCGGCTTCCCGCCGATCGTAACGTGGGACCAGGCCACAAATTGCGACTCGCCATGCTCTCCTAGCGCATACCCGTTTACGCTGCGGGGGTCGATGGAGAAAACGTCGGACAACAGGGTTTTCAATCGCGCCGAGTCCAGAGAGGTTCCTGTGCCGATCACTTTGTGACGAGGAAGTCCGGAAGCCTCACGTACAATATAAGTCACGATATCCACCGGATTCGCGGCCACGACAAACACGCCGTCAAAACCGCTGCTCATGATCCGGGATACGATGTCCGAGGTGATTTTTTTCGCGTCCTCCAGTACATCCAGTCTCGTTTGCCCCGGCTTTGGATTGGAGCCGGCGGTCAGTACGACTACGTCGACATCCCTGCAATCCTCCAGATTACCGGCATGGACTTTTGTCCGGGTGGAAGTGAAATCCATGCAATGCGATAAATCCAGCGCCTGGGCCACCGCGCGGTCATAGGTCCGATCCACCATCATGATCTCATCGCAGATGGACTGATTGATCATCGAATATGCACAGGCCGCCCCGACGAGACCTGACCCCACGATAGTCACTTTTCTTGATTTCCTGGCCATCTTCCCGCCTCCATTTTCAACCGGTTCCGATTTCTATTTCAAAAGAATATCTTCCTAAATTATAACCGGAATCGACATACGTACTCCAATGATTTACTTTCATATTTTTTACACTTTTAAGTCTATTTCACGCCAAATTGAGTTTCGTCCTACTAATCAGTTAAAATTGAAGATATTACATAAAAATGGAGGCGATAGAATGAGTCAATCGATACATAATTTCCAAGTAAATACCATCGACGGAAAAGAAACCACGCTCGAGCCGTACAAAGGTCAGGTTCTGCTGATTGTCAACACGGCCAGCGCCTGCGGACTGACCCCGCATTACAAAGGGCTGCAGCACCTATACAGCACTTATAAGGATCAGGGCTTCACCGTGCTCGGTTTTCCCTGCAACCAGTTCGCCGGGCAGGAGCCCGGGACTGAGGAAGAGATTAAAAACTTCTGCGACTTGAACTATCAGGTAACCTTCCCGATGTTCAGTAAAATCGACGTGAAGGGCGAAAACGCTCATCCGTTATACAACTATTTGGTAGAAAACACCCCTGAGCCTTACCGTACAGGCGATATCGAGTGGAACTTCGTCAAATTCCTCATCGACCGTCAAGGCAATATCATCAAACAGTACAGTGCCCGCACCGAGCCGGAAGCATTGGAAAAAGACATCCGCCAGCAGTTGCAAAAAGCAGAATAACATGCCGGAAAGTATCATTGTGGTCCCACAGATCCCATAAGTCTCACAACCCTGAACAAATAAAAAACCGCTGTATTGCAAGAGAGGGTAACCATCCCCCGCCACTTGCGAATACAGCGATTTTTTTTAGCGTTTTAACTTCCGGTTGTTAAACCAAAGCGGCACGCGGAATAACAGATTGATCAGCAGCACCACGAAAACCAGCACCGCTGCGGACTTATCCGCAATCTGACGGGCATCCTCCACGATTGCCTCGGAGTTGACATACCAAAGATGGACCGCCAACGTCTCGCCCGGCGAGAATAAATTGAAGTCCCACATCTCACCGGATGTACTAAGGCCTGCTGTCAAAATAATGACAGCCGATTCCCCAAAAGCCCGCCCGGCCACAAGACAGATGCCGGTGACAATACCATCCATCGCCACAGGCAGAACGACGGACCGGATCACCTCGAACTTCGTCGCGCCGAGCGCATACGAAGCGTTACGAAGATCGTCCGGAACCGCCCGGACGGCTTCCTCCGTTACCCGTGCCAGCATCGGCAGATTAAGAAAAGCAAGGCTTACCGCGCCGCCCAGAATCGTCAGACCGATGCCGAGCAGCTCGGCGAAGATCGCTAAGCCCAATAGGCCGAAGACGATGGACGGAACGGAGGACAGCGACTCGACGCAGATGCGAAGCACTTCCGTAAACCGATTCTTCGGTGCATATTCGGCCATATAAATGCCGGCCCCTACCCCGATCGGGATAGAAATGATTAACGACAAGATCAGCACGTAGAAGGAATTGAACAGCATGGGGCCGATACCGCCGCCAGGATCGATTTCTTCGGGGAGCTTGGTCAGGAAAGACAGAGTAATTCCCGGTAATCCCTTCCCCAAAATCGTGAACAAGAGCCAAAAAATCAGGAGCAGTACCAGCGCGCCGAGCCCGTAAAAACAAGCCGTTGCGATCCGGTCCAATCGCAGAGCGCGAATCTGTTTTCTTGATGCGCTAAACCGGTTCATGATTCAGCCCCTCCCTTTCTTCCAAGGTATCGGATAACCAGAATGAGCGCGAAGGAAATGAGGAGCAGCAGGAAAGCCATCATATGCAGAGCGTAATTCCATGCCGAATCAAACTCGACGTTCGAGATTTGCATCACGATATTGCTCGTCAGCACTGATGAGGGCGTAAATAATGTTTTAGCCAACTGAGGCGTATTTCCGATCACCATAACTACGGCCATGGTTTCCCCGATGGCCCGAGTCATCCCGAGAATCACCGCGGCCACGATCCCCCGGCCGGCCGCCGGCAAGACAACCCTGAAAATGACCTGAAGACGGGTTGACCCAAGCGCATAGGCGGCCTCGCGGTATTTTTTCGGGACGGCTCCGATCGCATCGTCGCTAATTCGGCTGATCGTCGGCAAAATCATGATCGTCAGCACGATGGCGGCCGCCAACAAGCCGTCCCCTAATCCTTCGCCGCTCAGTTCACGCAGGAATGGAAGCAGGACGGTTAATCCGAGATAACCGTAGACGATCGAGGGTATGCCCACGAGCAGATCCAGAACGGGCCGGATGGCCTTTTTCATCCATTTCGGCGCAATCTCCGCCATAAGAATTGCAAGCCCAACGGAAATGGGAACAGCCATAATCAAAGTCAGCAAAGTTAAAGACAGCGTATTTAAAATAAACAGAGCGGCTCCGAATCGCCCCTCTTCCGGCGTCCAGTCCAGCGAGAAGAAGAACTCGGCCGGAGAAACGTCCCCGAACACAAGAATCGCTGTTCTTCCTATAAAGAAGATAACCAGTGCCAGAACGGCACAAAGAGTCAAAATGCTGAACAAAAAGTAATTTTTAAAAAGCTTGTTTAAAAAAAACGCCTTGTTAAACCGTCTGGTCCTACGGCGATTGGGCATAGGAGCCGAGTCTGCGCCCTCCAGGTTGCCGGCTTGATGAACTGGCATGCTCACGATAGTTTCCTCCCATACAGCGGCCAGCCCCGAAGTTCAGGGCTGGCCGGGTTACGATAACAAGATTATTTCATGGCGGAGATCGGAATGAATTTGAGCTTTTTCAGAGAGCTTTCTTGGAATTTTTTGCTTTGCACGTATTCGATAAACGCTTTGGTCGCCCCGGTTGGCTCACCCTTGGTCATGTAGTAACCGTAGGACCAGATTTTGTATTTGCCGTTAATGACGTTTTCGGTAGTCGCCGCAACGCCGTCATGTTTCACAGCTTTAATGTCGCTGCCGCTGATGTACGTAAGGTCGATGTAACCGATCGAATTCGGAGTCGTTGCCACAGCTGTCTTCATGTCGCCGCTGGATCCGACTTCTTTGTAGTTCTTTTCTTTTTTCACGATGTCGCCGCCGCCCAGCGCTTTAGCCTGGTAATTGACGCGCGTGCCGGAACCGAAGGAACGGGTGATTACCACAATGTCCTCATCTTCTCCGCCAACGTCCTTCCAGTTCGTAATTTTGCCGGAATAGATGCCCTTAAGCTGCTCGGTGGTCAAGTTGTCGACTTTTACGCTTTTGTTTACGATCGTGGCAAACGGAATGACGGCGACCTTGTTGGCCACTTGACCGTCGAACGCTTTAAATCCGGGCACATCAACGCTGGCATCCCAGTCGCATGCTCCGATATCGGCGATTCCTTTCTTTACGGCCTGCGGGCCGGTAACGGAACCTTTCCCGCTGGCAGAGATTTTAACCTTCGGATGGAGTTTTTGGAATTCCTTTCCCGCCTGCAAAGTGAGCGGCAGTAATGCTGTCGAACCATTGATGGTGATTTTACCTTTCAAAGTGTCTTTGGCTCCGGCCGTACCCGCGATCGCCGATGATAGTAATAAAGCAGACGCTACTGTGAGCAATGATAATTTTTTAAATAATTTCATGGATGATTCTCCTCCCGATTTCGGTCTATTTGGTTAATTCCATTCCTTTGCCGTCCTGTACCAGCACAACTTTGCCTTCGGAAATCAACGCGATGGCCCCAGTTTTGGAAACCGTTAATTCGGTGACATCTTTATCCGTACTGTACAGTTCGGTTTTAGCGCCCGATGAAGCCACTTCATATACCTTACTGCCGTTGTCCGACGCTGCCAGCACGAATAGTTTGCCTCCCGACACCACAGCCGAGACGACATCCAAATCAGCCGCCAAATCCGTTACGTTATTTCCGTCCGCAGAAACGACCTTCAGCACGCTGTTCTGAATCACGCCATCCGGATCGGCGCTTACGTAAATGGCTCTGCCGTCCGCCAGCAGGGAAAGGTACAGCTTATTGTAACTATCCTTGGTCAACTGACGAGGCTTGGAATCTTTGGTGGCAAGGTCCAGCGAGAACACTTGAGTACCGGCGTTGGAATAGTCGATTTTAAGCGACTCCTCCGTGCCTTCTTTATCCGTTTCAGCTTTTCCCGTCACTTGTACGAAATAGATCACTTTTTTTCCATCTTCACTAACCTGTACGCCGGATTTGTTCTCCACTTTATCCGCCAGCACCTCGGTCACTTTGCCTGTATCCACGCTTATGTATGCAATCTTCTCCTGTTTGTCCCCTTGGATAAAATAAATGCTCTTCCCGTCCTTGGACCAGAACAGGTCCGTCTTCACCGAAGTATCTTTACCGAGCTGCTTCACCAGCCCGCTAACCGTATTCAGCAAATAAAGTCCGCCGCTCTCACTCGTAAAGGCAGCCTGGGATCCATCCGGGGATACTACCGCTCCGACCGCATTTTCATTTGAAGAAAAGACTTCATATCGGCCACCCGAATCCAGCTTGATCAATTGCGGCACTTCTCCATCCTCTTTCGCGGCAATCACGTTCCCTGCGGCATCAAAAAACGGCAGATCAAATTGTCCGGACAAGCGGCCTACACTAAGAAGTCCCTTTGAAGGCAGCAGTTCTCCGCCCAACGCTTCAACTACAGACGACAGTTCGACGTAAACCGTTCCGCCAATTTGTTGCGGGGCCGTTCCGAATTGCCCGGTTTCTCCGTTTACACTGTAATCCTTGGAGCCGATTTTAAGGCTTAATTCGTACTGTTGGGATGCATCCTTGATAACCAAACTGCCTCCGCTAAGCTTGATATCGGCGCCCAAAGCGTTTGCCAGATCCCGTAGCGAGTAAAGCGTTGTTTTCCCGGATGTCACTGCTTTAACGGAGACTTGAGTACCATCGACGGTAAGTTTAACGGTTACCGTTTTGCTTTGGGCAACTGTTGCTTTGGTCCCCGCATTCCCGGCTTTTGTACTGACGGCGGCTCCCGCGGTACCGACTGCCGTGGCTGAGGCCAATAGAGCCATTGTTAGAACCATACCGAGCATTTTACTGTTTTTCATTCGGTTCACCCTTTTTTTATGATTTTGTGTCCGGGTCCCGCAAAGTACGAGATCTGCAGTCGAGAATTTATGTTACTTTGTGGGGTGATGAATAGGTATATTGTGCTATGCCTTGATTGTCGTACAGAATTGTTAATTCAATTCTCCGGGATTGTAATACTTTGTAAAATATTTAAAAAAATCATCTCTTTCATTTACATTTAGCGTGCTTAAGCATATATTAACAGTGAGTACTCACTCATTTTTATGAACACAACTTAGGAGGCTGCTAAATGTCTCATAATGAATCAGTTATTCAAGCGACCCATGTCGGTAAACGTTTCGGAAAGAAAATGGTTTTGAACGATATTTCGCTCGAAGTCCGGCCGGCAGAGACGTTCGGTTTGCTTGGCCCTTCGGGGTCCGGTAAAACCACGCTAGTCAAGCTGCTGACAGGGATTGATACCGTCAGTTCAGGCGAGGTCCGCATATTCGGGACGGTCATGCCCAAGCTGAGCATGCTTCGTCAAATCGGATATATGGCGCAATCCGATGCGCTTTACACCGAGCTAAGCGCTCTCGAGAATCTCGAGTTTTTTGCGGCTCTTTACGGAATGAAAGGTCCTCGGCGCAAAATCAGGATCAGAGAAGTCATGGAGATCGTCGCCCTTGGCGATGATTTGCACAAAAGAGTGGATCAATATTCAGGAGGTATGAAACGAAGATTGTCGCTGGCGATCGCTTTGCTGCATGAGCCTCCGCTGCTCGTCCTCGACGAGCCGACCGTCGGCATCGATCCTCTGCTGCGGCAGTCGATCTGGAGCGAGTTAAAGGCCTTGAATGCCAAAGGCACCACGATTCTCATGACTACGCATGTAATGGACGAAGCGGAGAAATGCGACCGCCTCGGCATGATCCGAAACGGCGCTCTTCTCGCTGCCGATACACCGTCCGCCCTCATCTCGCAGGCCGGCAAACAAACAATCGAAGAAGCATTTATTTACTACGGAGGTGGAGAGTCATGAAAATTTGGGCAATCATGTTACGCATTCTTCGTCAATTTCGCCGTGATAAACGGACGCTGGCCCTCATTTTCATTGCTCCACTCGTAGTATTAACCTTAATGCACCTGGTATTTAACGGGAAAGATTATGAACCGAACCTGGGTATCGTCCAGATCCCCGCCCCTTTAGTCACAAGCCTGGAAAAACAGGGAGCCACGATTTTTACTTATGAGGACAAGGAGAGAGCAGATCAGGCACTCGACGAACGAAAGATAGATGCGATAATCACCCAGTCAGGAAACGGGCTGGACGTTAAGCTGGAAGGAAGCGAACCGACTGTAAACAAATCCGTACTAATGCTTTTGCAAAAGGTGTCAAGAGAGCTTCAGCCGGATGTGAACGGAGCCGCAGATAAGATGAATGTTTCCTATCTTCATGGATCGGAAGATATGACGAGCATCGACCAGTTCGGACCGATCTTGATCGGATTTTTCGTATTCTTCTTCGTCTTTCTTATCGCCGGGGTGTCCTTCCTGCGCGAACGTACAACCGGAACACTAGAGAGACTTCTCTCCACCCCGATCAAACGCTGGGAGCTGGTGGTCGGATATGTCGGCGGTTTCGGCATCTTCACGGTATTTCAGGCACTCCTGATCTCATGGTTCTGTATCCAAGTGCTCGGGATCCTCATGGCCGGTTCCTTTGCCTTCGTCTTGCTGCTGACACTGCTTTTGTCGATGACCGCTTTAACCCTCGGGACATTGCTGTCTGCGTTTGCCAACAACGAGCTTCAGATGATTCAGTTTATTCCGCTCATTATTGTTCCTCAGCTCTTCTTATCGGGTCTTTTTCCGTTGGAAACTCTTCCGGAATGGCTGCAGCAGCTAAAAATTGTTATGCCACTAACCTACGGGACCGAGGCGCTCAGTGAGGTAATGATTCGGGGCAAGGGATGGGATACGATTGCAGGGAACATATTCGTTCTGATCGGTTTCTCGCTTGTGTTCATGCTGCTGAATGTGCTCGCCTTGCGCAAACACCGCAAGATTTGAATAGATCCCTCCCCCTTATGTTAATATGAGGTAACAATAGTCATTTGCAGGAGGAATCAAGTTATGCCGCAGCAGGAACCCGTGGAGCCCGTCGATCAGTGGATTCAGGAAATCGTTAAAATGAGCGACGAAAAAATGACCGAAAAGCAGCTCAGAATCGTGCAAGCCGCCGTGGAGGTATTTGCCGAGAAGGGATACGCCTCTTCCTCCACCAGTGAAATCGCCCAGAAAGCGGGAGTGGCTGAGGGAACGATTTTCCGGCATTACAAGACGAAAAAGGAGCTTCTGATCTCCATCGTTTCCCCCATGATGAGCAAGCTGCTTGCCCCCTTTGTCTTGAACGAATTTAAAGAGGTGCTGGAGACCGACTACCCTACGCTGGAGGACTTCCTGTACGCTGTTGCTGTCAATCGCATGAATTTTGCCCGTAAGCACCTCAAAATCATCAAAATTATGCTGCAGGAAATTCCGTTCCAGCCCATGCTCCAGAAAGAATTCAAGCAGCATATCGGAACCAGGGTATTCAAGCGCTTCACGGAAATTATTGAACATTTCAAAGCTAAGGGAGAGGTCGTCGACCTGCCTACCCCTGCCTTGCTTCGTTTTGCCTCGACGGCCATGATCGGTTTGTTTATTACCCATTTCCTGGTGATGCCGGGAGCTCCTTGGGATGAGGAACAGGAAATCCGTCATACGATCACTCTGATCATGAACGGCATGGCCGCGAAATAATATATAAAGGCGTGACCTGAGAAGAAATTATCCTTCAGTCACGCCTTTTGACTTTTTGTTCATTAAATGGGGCGATAGATTCATGTCCAAATCCCCTCTTTTCGCGTATAATCGGAATATCTTGCCTTTTGGAGGTTCAATAACCAGTCATGAATTCCCGCAGAAACGAACCGTTTCGTTATACGATCAACCCGCCTATGACTTGTTGGATCGAGATTAAATCCATCGATCTCAAACCGGTCAACAGCAAACTGGCTGAGGCTGAACTGATTGATATCAGCAAGTCCGGCTGCCGGATACAGACCGGCCTTAATCTTCATGCCGCCGAGCATTCGATCGGTGCCGCGGTCCATTTTCAACTGAGTGAAGAGAGCTACACTTTTCCCGGAGAAATTCGCTGGCAGAACCCTCATGGGCCCGAGTCGTTTCACTATGGCTTATCCTTGCAGCTGACGGTAGAGGAGAAGGAAAAAATTAATGTCGAATTGCGGGCATTAGCTGCCGCAAGGCGAATCGTAGTCATGTAGTGGGCGATTGACGAATTCGGACGGAGAACGGAATACTTGATCTTTTTACTCCGTATGATATAATATTTAAGTCGCTTATGCGGGTGTAGTTCAATGGTAGAACGCCAGCTTCCCAAGCTTGAGGCGAGGGTTCGATTCCCTTCACCCGCTCCATATTACATAACATCAACCCTTTGGATTCCAAAGGGTTTTTCTATATTTATATCTCGAAAGGAGTTGTTTAACCAAATGCCGCTTTGGCTAATTTATGCGTTATTATCCGCCGTGTCCGCCGCACTGGTAGCGATTTTCGGTAAAATCGGATTGCAGCACATCGATGCCAACGCCGCCACGGCCATCCGGGCCGTCATCATGGCGCTATTCCTGCTTGGCGTAGTTGCCGTGCAGGGCAAGTTTACGCAGCTGGCGGACATCATGGCGCAGAAAAAGGCGCTCTCGTTTATCTTCTTGAGCGGTATTGCCGGCGCATTATCCTGGTTGTTTTATTTTCTCGCGCTGAAGTACGGAAAAGTATCCCAGGTCGGCCCGATCGACAAACTGAGCGTAGTCATCGCCGTGATCCTGGCCTTCGTGTTCCTCGGCGAGAAGATTTCCTGGACCGCCGCAGCCGGCGTCGTCCTGATCGCGGCCGGAGCGCTGCTCGTCGCGATTAAATAGCGGGTACGGCGGAGGCCTTGCCTGGGCGAACCCCTTGTAGGGGTTCTCACCCCCAGGGACGAAAAAAGCCGGTTCGCAATGAACCGGCTCTTGACTACGTCCCAGGAGGTGTACTCGCGCTTCGGCGCGAGACTCCGCTCAGCCTTTTCCGTGGTGCACGGTTGGCCTTGCTACGACGAACCCCTTGGAGGGGTCCTCACCCCCAGAGACGAAAAAAGCCGGTTCGCAATGAACCGGCTCTTGACTACGTCCCAGGAGGTGTACTCGCGCTTCGGCGCGAGACTCCGCTCAGCCGTTTCCGTGGTGCACGGTTGGCCTCGCTCCGACGAACCCCTTGTAGGGGTTCTTATCCCCAGGGACGAAAAAAGCCGGTTCGCAATGAACCGGCTCTTGACTACGTCCCAGGAGGGATTCGAACCCCCGACCGACGGCTTAGAAGGCCGTTGCTCTATCCAGCTGAGCTACTGGGACATACAGTATGTAAAAAAAGGATGCGTTAATTATTATAACGCATCCTTTGGTTTTTTCAAAGAGGATTATTTTGACGATTTTTAACATCGTCTGGAAGAAAGCGACGAACAGGTTGGTGTTTAACACTGTGTCCTGGCATATATGGCTAAATGGCGTTTGGAATTCAGATGCGATCAATGGTAGGAGATTTAACGGACATGGTGGACCTTAAATCGGCTGATTTGGTCCATTTTGATTTCTAACGGACACAGGAGACGCTATTATCGGGAATTTTCCATGCCAAGTTACTTTTTAAGCCAATTAAGGCCTCTGATGTCCGTTAGATTGCAAAACCAACCTTTTTCCCGAGTTTAAGGTCTCTGGTGTCCGTTAGACATTCCCGGTCCGTTCTGTCTGCCAAGTAACTAACTTTGCTGATATGGTCATACATGCTGACCGATTACTCTTATATGCCGCACCATGCCACAGTACTCTAAACCACGGTGTACCAACCCAGCCACGTAATAGTTTAAGTTAGTTAATGCGAGGTAACACGCAGCTAGATAGATCGGCTCTCGGATGCGATCGTATAGTAGAAGATTTAACGGACATGGGAGACCTTAAATCGGCTGATTTGGTGCATTTGGATTTCTAACGGACACAGGAGACGCTATTACCGAGAATTCTCCATTCCAAGTTACTTTTTGAGCCAATTAAGGTCTCTGATGTCCGTTAGGTTGCTAAACTGCCCATTTTCCCGAGTTTAAGGTCTCTGGTGTCCGTTAGACATTTCCGGCCCGTTCTGCCTGCCAAGTAACTAAGATTGCTGAAATGGTCACACATGCTGGCCGATTACTCTTACACACCCCACTATGCCACAGTACTCAAAACCACGGTGTACCAACCCAGCCCGTAATAGTTTAAGTTAGTTAATGCGAGGTAACACGCAGCTAGATAGATCGGCTCTCGGATGCGATCGTATAGTAGAAGATTTAACGGACATGGTGGACCTTAAGTCGGCTGATTTGGTCCATTTTGATTTCTAACGGACACAGGAGACGCTATTACCGAGAATTTTCCATGCCAAGTTACTTTTTGAGCCAATTAAGGTCTCTGATGTCCGTTAGATTGCAAAACCAGCCTTTTTCCCGAGTTTAAGGTCTCTGGTGTCCGTTAGACATTTCCGGCCCGTTCTGCCTGGCCAAGTAACTAAGATTTCTGATATGGTCACAGATGCTGGCCGATTACTCCTCCATGCGACGCACGCCACGCACGCCATGTAATACCACACCGTACCATGCTTTCCGAGCCACCCAAGCCACTCCACTCCACGTATTGGTTAGGTTATTACGCCTTGCGATCCAGCTCCTCTTGCAAACGGGAGGCGATGCCGTCGTGCGCAAGGAGTCGCTTCAGGAATTGCTCCCGCTGGATCTCGGGAGAGGGCCAGCCGGATTCGCAGAAATCCTCTTCGGCAACCACAGCGGTGGCTTGATGCATGCTGTTGTCAAACCAGTCGGTTTCGAGATCGGCATCGCTCCGGATCATGCGAATGATCTCGTATTCGTTTTTTCCGCCACCGCTCCGGTCCTCGCCCCCTCCCCCGGAAGACCGCGCGATGTACACAAACAAATCGGGATCTCCGACGGCCCCCGCCCTCACCTGGATTTCCGCGCAGGAGACCCCGTCATACTCCGTAGTTCTTCTGAATGTAGCATCTTTAATGTAATACATTTGCAGTGGCGGCTCCCTTCTCCTATTCCTTTTCGTGCTCGTGCTCCTACCCTACTCCTGCTCCTACTCCTTTTCCGGAACCATCATTATCTGTATGTGTTAATCCGAATCAAAACCAAGTGAGCTGCGCAATTGCTCGCGTGTCTCTTCCGTTCCAAGCCGGTAAATTTGCCGATATAGTTCATTAATATTGCTTTGGTAGTTGGCGTTGACATCTTCCTCCGGTGTATCGGGCCAAGGAAAGGTGTACGCGATAAAGCCGCTCGTTTCTTTTTCATCAATTTGCTCCAACATATGACTTATCATGTCAGCTTCTTCCGGTGTCGCGCGGATCACCCATTCATAGGGTGCCGCCCCTTGTTCCTCCAGTAATGAACGCCCCTGAAGCGATACATAGTAAGTGTTTTTTTCCACGTCCATCCCTCCTAACCCGGGGAATAATCCCCTTTTTACTCATAGTTTTCCGTAAAGGACAGACATTTTATGCCTCTGCCAGGCATAATTTGATATTACTTTTCACCGGAACGACGAAGAGAATGGAAGCCGTCTTAGAGAGGAGAAACCAGCATGTGCGGAATTACCGGATTTATCGAATGGAATCGAGATTTGACGACAGAATCGAACCTGGTGCAGTCAATGACATCCTGTCTTGAAAAGAGAGGCCCGGACGCCCAGGGAACCTGGATTTCCGGGCCCTGCGCGTTCGGACACCGCCGCCTGAGCGTCATGGATCCCGAAAACGGGGCCCAGCCCATGATCATTCAGGAGGAGGGGGCGACATATACGATTGTATATAACGGAGAGATCTACAACGCCCCCGAATTGAAAGATGAACTTCGCAGAAGGGGTCGTACATTCCGGACCCATTGCGATACGGAGGTACTGCTTCAGGCTTATATCGAATGGGGACCGGATTGCGTCTATCGGTTGAATGGCATATTTGCATTCGCGGTTTGGGACAGCACGAGGGAGCATGTGTTTTTTGCGAGGGACCGGCTGGGAGTCAAGCCGCTCTTTTACAGTGAAATCAACGAAACCTTGATCTTTGCCTCGGAGCCGAAGTCCATCCTTCAGCATCCCAAGATGGAGGCGGTGATCGGACCAGAAGGATTGGCGGAAATTTTCGTTGTCGGTCCTGCGCGGACACCCGGGCATGGGATTTATCGAAACATGCACGAGCTGCGTCCAGGGCATGTTATGATCTTCAGCCGCGCCGGACTCCGATCCTATGCTTATTGGAAGCTTGAGGCGGAACCCCACGCGGATTCCGTCGACGAGACCGCCGCCAATATCCGAACCTTGCTGCAGGACACTATGGAACGTCAGCTGTTATCGGATGTTCCGGTATGCACGCTGCTGTCCGGAGGTCTTGATTCCAGCGCACTGACTGCATTGGCCGTCGACTATTACCGGCGGACCGGTCAGGGGCAGGTGCATACGTATTCGGTGGATTACGTGGATAACGATAAATATTTTCAGGCTCACAGCTATCAGCCGGGAGCCGATGCGCCCTGGATCAAGCGCATGGTGGAGGAGCTCGGCACGGAGCATCACTGGATCTCCTTCGATACGCCCGAGCTGATCGGCGCATTGCCGGATTCGACTCTAGCCCGCGACCTCCCCGGCATGGCGGATGTGGACGCTTCGCTGCTGCTCTTTTGCCGGGAGATCAAAAAGGGCGCGACCGTGGCCATCTCCGGGGAAGCCGCGGACGAAGTATTTGGCGGCTATCCCTGGTTTCACCGCGAAGAGCTGCTGAGCTCCGGCACGTTCCCCTGGTCCGTGGCTACCGACCTCCGGGCCGGTTTGCTGTCTCCGGAAATCCGTGACTGGATTGCTCCAGAACGGTATGTTGCGGACAGGTACAGCCAAGCGGTGGCCGAGGTCCCTCATCTGGAAGGAGAAACGCCGGAGCAGGCCCGGATGAGAACGATGTCGTATTTGAATATCACCAGATTCATGCCGACCCTGCTTGACCGGAAGGACCGGATGAGCATGGCCGCCGGGCTTGAAGTCCGTGTCCCGTTCTGCGACCATCGTCTGGTCCAATACGTCTGGAATGTGCCTTGGGAGATCAAATCGACCGGAGACCGTGAGAAAGGCATTCTTCGTAAAGCATTGGAAGGTATCCTGCCGGACGATGTTCTGTACCGCAAAAAGAGCCCCTACCCCAAAACCCACAATCCGGCTTATCTTGATGCGGTCAGGGGGCAAGTGCTCGCCATTCTCGACGATCCTTCCTCGCCGATTCTTCCGCTTGTCGATGCAGCCCGGGTCCGCGAGATTGCGGCATCCCCCGAATCATCGACACATCTGCCCTGGTTCGGCCAGCTGATGTCCGGTCCGCAGCTTTTCGCATATCTGGCTCAAGTCAATCATTGGCTAAAGACCTACCGCGTGGCGATCCGATAACCGGACCTGAAATACACAAAAAAACCTTGGCTAGCCTCAAAAAGAGAGGAAAGCCAAGGTTCTTTAAATTTATTCACGCGCCGATGCATTCAGCTTGTCGGCCAGTTCCCGGAGCGCCGCGCCGCGGTGGCTGACCGCCTGTTTTTCTTCCAGTGTCAGCTCGGCGAGCGTTTTCTCGTAGGCCGGCATATAGAACAATGGGTCGTACCCAAAGCCCCCGCCTCCAGCCGGCTCCGAGGTAATCCAGCCTTCAACCGTACCGGTGGCATCGGTAAATTCTCCCGTCGCAGGATCGTACAGGGCGAGATGGCATACGAACCGGGCCGTGCTCAGCAGCGGCTGTTCCGTATCTTCTCCCTGCTGCAGCTTCTCAAGCTCCCTCAGCAGCTTCAGGTTGTTGTCCTCGTCCGAGGCTCCCTCTCCCGCATAACGGGCGGAGTAAACGCCTGGATCTCCGTTCAGTTTATCAACGCACAGACCGGAATCATCTGCAAGCACGGGCTGGCCCAGCAGATCGCCGGCGGTTTTGGCCTTTTTACGGGCGTTCTCTTCAAAAGTCTTGCCATCCTCCACGATCTCCGGAATCTCCGGGTAATCGTACATACTTTTGACGGGTTTGCCGAGAAATTCAAGCGCATGGGCAAACTCGCGCACTTTTCCTTGATTACGGGTAGCGACAATGATCACTGAATCCTCAGCCATTAAACGTTAGCCCCCGTTTCGCCGCCCCGGATCTTAAGCGCAATCGGTCCCAAGACTTCACGCTGCTGCTGTATCATTTCCTGAATTCCTTTTTCCGCAAGAGCAAGCAATCCGTCCAGCTCCTGTCTCGAAAAAGGTTTTTCTTCTCCGGTTCCTTGAACCTCGACGAATTGGCTTTGGCCGGTCATCACGACATTCATATCGACCTTAGCCTTGGAATCCTCCTCATAGTTCAGATCGAGCAGCATCTGTTGACCCACCACGCCAACACTGACTGAGGCAAGATAATCCGTGATCGGAAACACGGGCAGCGAATGCTTCAGGGCAAGCTTGTTCACGGCAATGGCCAGCGCAACGAACGCTCCGGTAATCGACGTCGTCCGGGTGCCTCCATCCGCCTGAAGCACATCGCAATCGATCGTAATGGAACGCTCGCCAAGCGCCTGCAGATCAACTACCGAACGCAGCGCGCGCCCGATAAGACGCTGAATCTCCATAGTTCTGCCGGTGAGTTTGCCGCGAGCCGACTCCCTCTGATTACGGGTTTGGGTCGCCCGGGGGAGCATGGAATACTCTGCGGTTACCCAACCTTTTCCCTGCCCCTTCATGAACATCGGAACTTTCTCTTCCACCGTGGCCGTACACATAACTTTGGTATCGCCGACCTCGATGTATACGGAGCCTTCCGCATATTTATTTATGTCCACGGTCAATTTCATCGGCCGCCGTTCGTTCGCCTCACGCCCGTTTATTCTCATCATTACTGCCTCCTACGTTTCATGCTGTCTTTATGCTTTCCCTATTCTACCAAAGTGTAGGCATAAAAGCATCATTCCATTCCTCCCCCAATCAAGGGCTTCCGGAACAAAAAAAGAAGACCCGCTACAGCAGGTCTTGGTCTGTAAATGACTTCTTACAGCGGAATTTCGTTGATGCTTTCCGGGCGAAGCACCGGTTCCCCATACTTCTGGTTGTCCATGCCGATCACGTCTTTTTGTCCGTTCAACCAAATCCGGACCTTTTTGTCCGGGGCATTCTCGGTTACGGTCAACACCAGCGACTGCAGCATTTGTGCCGGCGGCTTTTCTCCAGCCTCAAACATATCGTCTTCAATGGAGACAGTAATTACACCATCCTCCGATAACTCCACCGCTTTAAGCACCGTATTGTCCGTGAGCACCCGTTCCAGGCCGTCTCCGCGGGATGGCCCTTTGATCAACTCGGTCAATGCGCCCGTGACGGTGTTTTTCTCCGAGGATACGAACCGGGTTACCGGTACGAAGTACTGGACCCCATCCGGCGTCGATGCCGAGAAGAAGACCGTCACCGGCCGGGTCTGAGACAAGCTGATGCCGTCACCCAGCTCCAGATTGATGCCCAGCGTACGGTTGAGCGGCCGATCCAGGGGAGTTCCGTTCACCGGCATTTCATTCAGTTTGGCGCCATCCATCCACAACTGGACGTTTTCGATATCCGGATCGCCAAGCAATGTCCATGTAACGGCCTCCAGAATCTTGCGTTCGTCCGTAGCGGCGTAAGTACCGAACGACTTGTTGAATTCGACGATCGCCAGCTTCTCGTCCTTTTTCAGCGTAACGGCCTGAACCTCCGTGCCTGCCGGCAGCACCCCGCTGAATCCGGTAGGAACCGTACCTTGATAAGGTCCTCCGTCAACGAGCATCTCCAGCATCCGGATCTGCTTATCCGTGGCGTCGCCCTTCGGCAGGTGCAAAGAAACCGGCGCGAGCCAGCCCTGCTCGTTCTTGAGATAGACGGTCGACAACGCTTCCTCCGTTGCGATGCTTGTCCGGCCTGTCCCGTTCGCGGACTCCAACGATTGCAGCATTTGGGCCTCGACATCGCCCGGAGGCGGATCGATTTGCGCCGAAGAGCCCATTCCGAACAGACTGCAGCCTGACAACAAAAGCGGGATCGCCAACATCCCGGCGGCGGCCGTATTGCGTAACTGGCGGTTCCATCTAATCATCGGACATCCTCCTAACATGTTCTCGGGATTGTCCAAAAGATGACTTTTTGAACAACCTCTATTACTATGTATACGAGCCCCTTTTTGGAAAAATAACTATATTTTTCACCAAGGTGGACAAACTGCATCTTAGCTATGTTTTCTAAAAATACGCGAGTTTACCTCAAACAGCGGGAGGAGTAGGTGACGAGATGGAACAAGAAGAAAGAAAAGCGAAAGCGCCTTACAGCCTGAACAGTAAAAAAGTAGCCGATGCTACGAAAGTCTGGCTTCAGAAGCGGGGCGTTAAAATCGAAGAGATCGCGGAACTGGTCATGCTGCTTCAGAAAAAATACTACCCGAACCTGACGATGGAGGAATGCATCCATAATGTCGAGCAGGTACTAAGCAAACGGGAAGTGCAAAACGCCGTGTTGACCGGCATTCAATTGGATATTCTCGCCGAACAGGAACTGCTGATCCCCGAGCTTCAAGATATGATCTCCAATGACGAAGGATTATACGGTGTCGACGAAATACTCGCTTTTTCCATCGTCAATGTGTACGGCAGCATCGGCTTCACGAATTATGGATACGTAGACAAGCTCAAACCGGGAATTCTGGAACGGCTGAACGATAAAACGCTCGGCCCATGCAACACGTTCCTGGATGACATCGTAGGAGCTGTAGCCGCCTCCGCAAGCAGCCGGATCGCCCATCGCAAGCAAACGGAACGGGAGCTGGAGCACGGCGAAGAGACGCTCGGCAAAGATATTGTTCGTTAATCCGCCAAGGGCAAGAGCACAGCTACGAATTCAACTGTAATTTGCCATTAACCGCGAACTTGATAAGCACAAAAGGCCGCCGAGTAATCTCGGACAGCCTGAAAGATGGCGCCCTTTACAAAAAGGGCGCTATTTATTTTGACCGATCATCCTACCGGGCCTGATCTCCTATAAAAGCAGCTTCCATCCGAACCCGGGATTTCAATCGCCCGCCCCTGACGCACCAGTTCGACCAGATGGGCCAGCGCCTCCGACATAGCAAAGCGCATTTGGTGAATACCCAGCTCCATTCCGAACAGGGCGGTACAAATCTCAAAGCCGGTCTGATCCCGTTCGGTCAGCAGCGAATGAATCAGATCCAATCGCTCCTCGTGATGAATTAAGAGGTCCTGCGTTCGCTCCGTAAAATGCGAGAACGGGTTGCGGTGGCCGGGAAATGCCTTAACCACCTTGTAGGCTCCCAGCTTGGAGAGCGAATTCATGAACGATTGCAGCGGCTGCGGATCACTGCCCGGAAGCAAGCTGATATTCGGAGATATCTGCGGCAGAACCGCATCTCCGCAGAGTATAAGGCGCCGCTCCGGATCGTAAAACGACAGATGGCCCGGAGCATGCCCTGCGCTCTCGACCGCGACCCAATCCCGGCCGCCCATTACCAGCGCATCCCCTTCAGCCCAGTAAGTCACCTCCGGGGATGGCGTAACCTGTGCCAGGAAGCCCTCCAGATGTTCCGGCAGCTGCTCATACCAGGAGCTCGGCATCCCGTGCTTACGGTAGAGCTGCAATAGCGCTTCGTTCACGTTGCTATCCGTTCCCCACATCCGCTGCGTCTCCTCATGAGCCCTCCTTGACATGAACACCTCGGCTCCGGTCAACAACTGCAAATAACCAGCCATCCCGTAATGGTCCGGATGATGGTGGGTCACCACGATCGAGGCGATCTCTCGGGGAGAAATGTCCAATTCACGCAGAGCGGTTACCCATTCCGATTCGGCAAGATCGGTCCTTGGACCGGGATCCACGATGGTGACGCCTTCTTCGCCACGGAGGATATAGCTGTTGACCCAGCGCAGCGGCGGGGCCATAGAAATCCGGACCCGAACCAGTTCTTCCTGCTCGAACACTTCAATTTCGGACCTGCTCATGCGCATCGCCGCCCAACCATAATCATCCGGGGCGACGTAGCGGCGTTATAAACCTCCTCGTCATAGCCCCCATGAATGTAATCCAGAACCAAACCAGCCTGGGAGAGCATGGAGGCAAATGCCTCGCTCTTATACAGCTTGATCCGTTCCAGGTAATTCCTTGGTTCTTTATGCATTTCAGTACCATTGTCACGGATGTCCGTAATGGTAATTCTTTTTTTTACAAATCCGTTTTCGATAGCGCGCGTCTCCTTAATAAGCTGTCCGTCATCCACCCGCTCCGACGCGGGAACCAAATGAGCGGCCGTATAATCCGGATTGAGAAAGTCGATAATGAACCTTCCTTCCGGCTTCAGGACCCGGTATATTTCTTTTAACACTTTGAGATGCTCTTCATCCTTCTCGAAATATCCGAAGGAGCTGAACAGATTTACAACGGCGTCAAAGCCTCCCGCAAGCGGCAAATTCCGCATATCCGCCCGAAGCCAGGTTACCCGTCCATCGGGATCGTTCTTCCGGGCTTCCCTGAGCAGGACCTCTGACAAATCCACGCCGGTTACCTCATACCCCGATTCATCCAAAGCCATGGAATGGCGGCCCATGCCGCAGCATAAATCCAATACTTTAGCTCCCGATGGCAGATCCAGCCATTCCATCATCTTATGTACTTCCCGCTTAGCGCCCTGCACGTCGCGGTGTTTATAGACGAGCAAGTAATCTTCGCCGAAGCTTTCCTCGAACCATTCCGCCATTCTGGTCTCCTCCCGACTCATACGCTTTCCTCTGTCTATCTTTTCATAGCCTTAATTGTACCTCCTGAACCATAACGAGACAAACGAAAAAACATACTCCCCCGTATATAAAACAGAAGGGAGCCGAATGGCTCCCCTTGTCCTGCAGTTCAGATAACAGTCATTATTCTGCTGTATTTGTATCCGTTGTCGAAGCTTCCGCTTTGTCGGTCAGCGTATTCTTGATGTCAGCCTTGCTGCGGATCTCTTCAATCCAAGTTCCAGTCAACTGGCCTACCTGTTGAGAAACAAGCCCCTTGCGGATCTCTTCCTTCTTCTCTTCCAGCGTTGCCGTATGGGCTTCTTTACGGTCGGTCAGTTTGATGACCTGATAACCGGCTTCCGTTTTCACAGGGCTGCTGATTTCATCTTTTGCCAGTTTGAAGGCCGCATTCTCAACAGCTTCTTCCACTTGCCCGCGGGCAAAGAAATCGGTATCCCCGCCGTTAGCCTTCGTGGCTTCATCCAGCGACTTGCTCTTCGCCAGTTCGGCAAAATCCTTGCCGTCCTTCAGCTCTTTAATAATTTCTTTCGCTTCGTCTTCCGTCTGTACAAGAATCACGGATGTCCGTACTTGCTCCGGCGTATCGAAAGAAGCTTTGTTATCTTCAAAAGTTTGCTTGATTTGCTCATCGGTGACCTTCACCTGCGGCTCAAGCAGTTGGGTCAAAAGCTCATTCATTCTGATATTTTCGCGCAGATCTTCCATGGTCATTGCGCTGGACGCCAACGCTTGTTCCAGGTTCTCTTGGGAGCCGAAATTCTCTACGTATTTTTCGATTTCCTTGTCGATCTCGGTATCAGGATACACAATGTTTTGCTTTTTCGCTTCTTGGTCGATGAGCTTCATAGTGATCAGTTTATCCAATGCCTGCTCATTGGCACCGCCTACAGACATTTCGTCATAAAGCTGATCCTTGGTAATTTCTTCACCGTTGACGGTAGCGACAGCCTCGACCTTCTTCCCGGAAACGAGCGGGATGATTACGGCTGCGATCAACAAGACCGCAAGCACCAGAGAGACGATTTGCCATACTTTATTGCCATTGCCTCCGCCGCCGGATTGTGGCGCTTCCGCCTCCCCTTCCGACTCCGCCTCTGCCTCGGAATCCTGTTCCGATATCAGAGCCATCGCTTCTCCTTCATGGACTTGAGGAATAAAGCTATCCTCCTGGACCGATGCCTCCGGATCCTGAACAGGGGCTTGTCCTTCTTCAGCCACGCTCTCGGAGACTTCCGGCTGATCCTCCGGTTCTTTTATTGATTCTAAATCCTTATTCTCTTTCTCATCCATTGATCGATTGACTCCCTTCATTAATAAGACAGCTTTCTCTTCTCTTATGACTTTACCAGAATTATGCCCCCGTTACCTTAAGGAATTATAAAAAAACCGGGACTATTTTTAATTTTATTTTAATGTATCCATACTAAATCCAAACCTGTCATTCGTGTTATGCGGGGAAAAGGTGTAAAATGATGGGGAGAATATGTTCGGGAGGAACTGACAACCATGGATTATCAAGCCTATTTTCAAAGTAAAAAAGATGCGCATTTAAAAGAACTCGGCGAACTGCTTACGATTCCGAGCATTTCCGCCCTGTCTGAGCATAAAGCCGACGTATTGAAGGCGGCGGAATGGGTCGCCGAATCCCTGCGACGCGCCGGCATGGATAATGTAGAGGTGCATCCCACAGCGGGACATCCCGTCGTAACCGCAGAGCACCTGCATGCTCCGGGTAAACCAACCGTCCTTGTATACGGCCACTATGACGTTCAGCCGGTCGATCCCCTGAACTTGTGGGAAACGCCTCCGTTCGAGCCGTCCATCCGCGACAACAAGCTGTACGCTCGCGGTGCGACCGACGATAAAGGCCAAATGTTCCTGCATGTCAAAGCCGTCGAGGCGATTCTGGCCCAGGAAAAAGAGCTGCCCGTTAATATCAAATTCTGTATCGAAGGCGAAGAAGAGGTGACCAGCCCGAATCTTCCGTCCTTCCTGGAATCCCACCAGGAGCAATTGGCGGCCGACGTCATCCTGATCTCGGATACGGCGCTGCTGGCACCGGGAAAACCGGCGATCTGCATCGGGCTTCGCGGACTTTGTGCGCTTGAGGTATCCATACACACCGCCAATACCGATTTGCACTCTGGTACCTTTGGCGGAGGCGTACCAAACGCGCTGCATGCTCTCGTTGCCCTGCTTGCAACCCTGCATGATGAACAAGGGCGTGTTGCAGTTGAGGGATTCTACAAGGGAGTTCACGAACTGACGCCGGAAATCCGTGAAGAATTCGCGAAGCAGCAGTTTGACGAGGAACAGCTTAAGCAAACGCTGGCCTTGACCGAACTTTACGGGGAAGAAGGCTACTCCTTCGTTGAAAGAACCGGCGCGCGTCCGACTCTTGAACTAAACGGCGTCTACGGCGGTTTCCAAGGAGAAGGTACCAAAACGGTCCTGCCGAAAGAAGCGCATGCCAAAATTACCTGCCGTCTCGTAGGCGACCAAGATCCGCAGGACATCATCGACAAAATCGAGAAGCATCTGCATGAGAACCTTCAGAAAGGTGCAACTCTTCAAGTGAAGGCCACCGAGAAAGCCCGCGCTTTCACGTGCGACCCTTCAGATCCGATGCTGCAAAAAGCGGCTGACGCGTACGAAAAGGTGTACGGAACCCGCGCGCTGTTTACGAAGGACGGCGGCTCCATTCCGATCGTGGAAACCTTGTCCCGCGTATTGTCGGCTCCGGCCGTTATGATGGGCTTCGGTCTGCCGGACGAAAACCTGCACGCCCCGAATGAACATTTCAATCTGGAAAACTTCGATAAGGGCCTGCTCACCATCGTGGAATATCTGAAATCGCTGTAAAACACAAAAAGGCCGTTCCCGCGTCAGTTCGTTATGACCGGGAGCGGCCTTTTTTTATCTTTGCCTATTCCTTTGTTACCAGCTTCAATGGCGCCGGGATAGACTTCTCTACCGTTTTGCCTTGAAGTACATCATGGGCGGCCTGTACCGCGAGTTGTCCGATCAGCTCAGGCTGCTGTGCCACAGTGGCGGTCAATTGGCCCGCCTGGATCGACTTCAGCGCATCCTCATTACCGTCAAAGCCGATAACCGGAATATCCTTGCCGGAGCTTCGGATAGCTTCGATTGCGCCGAGCGCCATTTCATCGTTGTGAGCAAATACGGCCTGCACATCTGGGTTTGCTTGCAGCAGGTTTTCCATTACGTTCAAACCTTTAACGCGGTCAAAGTCCGCGGTTTGCTTGGCGATGACTTTGAGATCCTGATCCGCCACTTCATGGAAGCCTTTGCCGCGTTCGCGGGTGGCCGATGCGCCTGCGACGCCTTCGAGTTCAACCACTTTGGCTCCTTTACCGAGCAGTTGCACGATGTATTCCGCAGCCATCTTACCGCCTTTGGCATTGTCCGAAGCGACCAGCGCTTCAACTTCCCCTTGATCTGCGGAACGGTCCAAGGTGATGACCGGGATGCCCAAGTTATTCGCCGATTGCACTACCGTCGAGATCGCGGCCGAATCGGTCGGATTGATCAGCAAGACGTTGACGCCTTTTTGCATCAGATCGTCCACATCGTTGCTTTGTTTAGCCGAATCATTTTGCGCGTCGACAACGATCGTTTCAATGCCGAGCTTATTCGCTTCGTTTACTACGCCGTCTTTTAAGGAAACAAAGAACGGATTGTTCAAAGTGGAGACGGACAAACCGATTTTCATATTTTTAATGTCCCCGCCCGTTTTGGGCTTGGCCCAGCCCGGCGGTTCCAGAGAACAGCCGGTGGTCAGGATCAGCAGAAAGGCTGCCAGCAGGATCGTTAGCTTTTTCATAGTCAATTCTTCCCCCTTATGCGGATTTCTTGCGGTCGATGAGGACGGCGATCAGAATGACGATCCCTTTGACTACCATCTGGTAGAAGGATGATACGCCCAGCATGTTCAAACCGTTGTTCAGCGTACCGATAATCAGTGCGCCGATGAGCGTGCCGACGATACGGCCGCGGCCGCCGGAAAGGCTTGTTCCGCCAAGGACAACCGCCGCAATCGCGTCGAGTTCATAGGAAGTACCGGCGGTTGGCTGCGCCGAATTCAGACGGGAGGTCAGAATCGCGCCCGCCAATGCGGACATCAGACCCGCCAGGGTATAAATCATAATTTTTACGCGGGATACTTTAATCCCGGACACGATTGCCGCTTTTTCATTGCCGCCGATCGCATAGGTTTTGCGTCCGAAGGAAGTTTTGTGCAGCACGACCCATAGGATCGCAAACGTAATGATCATCGTAATCGCCGGCACTGGAATACCGAATTGGTAGCCGCGGCCAAACAATTGGAATGTCATGCTGTCGCCGAGTCCGGTAATCGGATTCCCGTTTGTGTAAACTAGCGTCAAGCCTCTAAAAATCGTCATCGTGGCCAGCGTTGCGATAAACGGCGCCATTTTCCCCTGGGTAATCAGGAGACCGTTCACCATCCCCATCACACCGCCGAGCAGACAGCCGACAATGATCGCGAAGATCGGATCAAATCCGGAAACCATCATGTTCGCCACAAAAGCACTGGATAACGCCAGGATGGAGCCGACGGACAAGTCGATGCCTCCGGTCAGGATGACAAAGGTCATGCCGAACGCGATCAAGGCGTTGATCGACACCTGACGGAGCAAGTTCAATATATTAAGCGGTTCCAAAAAGCTTGGATTAAGGATCGAGACGATGATGATCAATATCGCCAGACCGAGCAGCGGACCTAACTTCTGCGTGATTTGCGAAAGCTGGAATCCTTTGGCTGCGCTTGCTTCATTCTTTGTTGTCATATTACTGTCCCCCTGTAGCCAAAGTCATTATTTTTTCTTGCGTCGCTTCTTCTTTGCTCAATTCCCCTGTAATGCGCCCTTCGTGAACCACGACGATACGATCACTCATGCCGAGCACCTCCGGCAATTCAGAGGAAACCATGATGATGGCGACCCCGTGCCCCGTCAGTTCGTTCATTAACTGATAAATTTCCCGTTTGGCCCCTACGTCGACACCCCGGGTCGGCTCGTCCAAAATCAGCAGCTTGGGACCGATTCCTACCCACTTTGCGATAACCACCTTCTGCTGGTTCCCCCCGGACAAATTGCCTGCCGACGTTTCGGAAGTGTGGGTTTTGATTTGCAGACGTTTGATTAACGCGTCTACGAAGGCCTTTTCGCTTTGTGCCGAGAGCAGACCCTTGGAAGTAAAGCTTTTCAAGCTTGGCAGCACCATATTTTCACGGACCGAGAAGTCCAGAACCAATCCTTCATCCTTGCGGTCCTCTGTAATAAATCCGATTCCGAGCTTCACCGCGTCGGCCGGCTTGCGAATAACGGCTTTCTTGCCGAAGACGGAAATCTCGCCGCTGTCCAGACGATCGAGGCCAAAGAGGGCTCTCATCATTTCCGTGCGTCCCGAGCCCATTAAGCCGGAAAAGCCTACAATCTCGCCAGCCCGCACCTGGAAGCTCACATTCTCGAACATGCCTTTACGTGAGGCGTTCTTCACTTCGAGAACCGTTTTGCCAAGCGATGGCGTCCGTGCAGGATACCGCTCGGTGAGCTCCCTGCCGACCATTTTCTTGACCACTTCATCAAAGCTGGTTTCCGGAATGTCCTTCGTATCCACGGTCCGGCCGTCACGCATGACGGTGATCCGATCGCAGATCGTAAAAATCTCCTCCATCCGATGCGATATATAAACGATGGAAACGCCGTCCTTTTTCAGCGATGCAATGACTTCAAACAGCTTCTGGATCTCCCTTTCCGTCAGTGCCGAGGTCGGTTCATCCATGATGATTACCTTTGTATCCGTCAGTAGCGCTTTCGCAATCTCGATCATTTGCTGCTGGCCAACCGAGCATTCCCCGGCTTCTACACCAAGCGGAATATCGACGGACAATTTCTTGAATTGCTCGTTTGCAAGCGTCTTCATTTCATTGCTCTTCAGTAAACCCCATCGCGAGGAAATTTCCCTGCCGATAAACATGTTCTCCAGCACGGTCATATCCGGCCAAACGTTCAGCTCTTGGTGAATAAAAGCTATCCCCCGGCGTTCCGCTTCTTTCGGGTTTGCAAAATACGTTTCCTCGCCGTCGATGAGAATGGTGCCCTCATCCCGGGCATGCAGCCCGGTCAGTATATTCATTAGCGTCGACTTGCCAGCGCCGTTCTCCCCCATCAGGGCGTGAACCTCACCTTCGCGGAGGTCAAAATCAACCCCGGATAACACCTGGTTGGAACCGAACGCCTTGTGAATCCCTTTCATTTGAATCTGCATAACGGGTCCTCCTTTTAACCGAAATAAACTCCTGATTGTAAAATAATGTTGGCATACGGTTTGGCTTCTCCCGTGCGGATAACGACTTTCGACTTCCGCGTCAGTTCCTTGAATCTTTCATGAGGACATTGCTCTATGGGTTTGCCCCCAAACTTCTGATCTATATAACGGAAAGCTTCCGGATTGTCCGTCTGCATTTCTTCCGCGATGACGACCGTTTCGATCTCCATATCGGCTGCAATCGCGTTGACCGTGTCTTCAAAGCTCGGAGATCCGAGTGTTAGCGCCAGGTCGATCTTTGGCACGCCCTCCGGTACGGGAAGTCCGACATCCCCGATGACGATTGTATCCGTATGGCCTAGGTCGGCAAGAACTTTGGATATATGACTGTTTATGATTCCCTGCTTCTTCATTTACAATTGCGCCTCCACTTCCCGGCGGGTCGGCATGCCGCCCTGCGCCCCGAATTTCGTGACCGACAATGAAGCGGCACGATTGGCAAAGCGAACGCTCTCATATAGCGGCTGCCCTTCGGCCAAAGCAACGGCAAAGGCCGCGTTAAAGGTGTCGCCCGCGCCCGTCGTATCCACAACCTCCACCTTATAGGATGGAACGAGCTTTTCTTCACTGCCGTCAAAATAACGAACACCCCGGCTGCCCTCGGTAATGAACAGCTTGTTCGGATACTTGCGCAGCGCTTCGGAAACGCTAAGATCCGGGAACAAAATAGCGGCTTCATGTTCATTCGGCGTGATATATGCCGCATTCTCGATGACTTCCTCCTCTAACGGCCGGGCCGGTGCGGGATTCAGCAAAAGCGGAATGCCGAGCTTTCGGCAAATCCGGCTGACATGGGTTACGGTTTCCACCGGAATTTCCTGTTGAATCATGACCATAGCGGCATCTTCGAATGCTTGGATCGATTTGTCGACATAAGCCGGTGTAACCTCATTATTCGCTGCTTTCACAACAACAATGCTGTTGTCCCCTTCAGCCAGAATGATGTGGGCCGTTCCGCTTTCCATGTGTGTAACCGGTTCCACATAATCGATAGAAACCGCATTCCGTTTAAAGTTGTTTAAAATGTCTTGGGCGAAATGATCGTCTCCCACGCGGCCGATCATCGTTACATCGGCACCAAGCCGTGCCGCAGCTACCGCCTGGTTAGCTCCCTTACCGCCGGGAACCGTTTTGAAGCTTTCCCCTAGTACCGTTTCACCGGCTCCGGGACGCTTAGATGAGGTTACTACAAGATCTATGGATGAACTCCCTATCACAACAATTTTAGTCATTTTTCTCCGCCTTTCTGGTCGTATCCCGCTCCGTAAACGTAACAGGCATCTGAATGGTATGGTTATCCAATGCTTCTTTCTCAATTAATTGGATGAGCAAACGAGCCGCTGCTCTTCCCATTTCGTAGGCCGGCTGCCGAATCGTCGTTAGCGGCGGTGTCAGCAGGCTGCTGAGCGGGATATCGTCAAACCCGATAATCTGCACGTCCTCCGGAACCTTTTTGCCGAGCCGCAAAGCTTCATGGAGCACCGCCGCAGCCACGATATCGTTACTGGCAATGACTCCGTCGGTGTCGGGAACCTTGCGAAACACTTCCTTCGCCCAAACGCCCGCTTCCGCGATGCCGAACGAAGAACTCTGGATCACTTGAAAAGCGATATCCAGATCCTTCAGTGTTTCCGCCGCTCCCCGAAATCGGTCCATCGCCGGCCGGACTCGCTCAGGCCCCTGAATCACCGCAATATTTCGGCTTCCGCGAGCAGCGATCTCCTGGGCAGCCAATCTCCCGCCCTCATAGCCGTCCGAGTAAACGGAGGGACGATTGTCCATCGTACGGTCCAAAAACACGACCGGAATGTTCAGCTTGCGATAAGCATGGGTGTCCGGATCGTTGGTGGAAGCAATCATGCCGACTACATTATTTTGCACAAAAGTTTGAATATATTCTTGTTCTTTACTTGATTTCTCATCGCTATTGCCAAATATGATCCGAAAGTCATTCTCCTGCATCTCATCCTCCACCCCGCGAGCAAGCTCGGGAAAGAACGGGTTGGCGATGTCGGGCAGCAGCAGGCCGATCAGCCTCGACTTTCGTTTGTAAAGGGATCTCGCAACTTCATTCGGCGTATAATGCAGCTCCTTGATAGCGGTTTCAACCTTCTTGCGGGTGTCCTCATGTACATAGCCTGTCTCATTGATGACCCGCGAAACGGTCGCTACCGAAACGCCTGCATGTTTTGCCACATCTCTTATTGTAGCCATCTCAACTTATCTCTCCTCATTGTGGAACCGGTTACACATTTAAAATAACACATTGAATTTGACTTAGCAAGATTTGATTCGCAGGGGATTGTTACCATGTGGGCACAGCCGTTCTATGTTACAAAGATATTAATACACACCTTGAATGATAATGCCCTGTAACCTATTGGTTTCTAATATCTCTGCGTAAATCATAACCAAGAGTATGACTATAACAACAAGAAGCGAGGCGATTAACATTAATAATTTGCGATTATCCATAGTAACCTATTTCCTCCTTCTTAACTTACTCGGGAATTATTGCAGTCTAAAAAGGCTTTATGAATAGCTAATAATCAATCATCAAGTTTATGCTTATTCTAGCACAAAAAACCTTCTTTCCTTCCCGCCGCAGCGGGTAAGAAAGAAGGTTCACGGTTTTCTGACCTTCAGAAACCGTCAGATTTTCAATTCCCCAAGCTTGATCAGCTCGACAACCGCCTGCGCACGACCTTTGACATTCAACTTTTGCATCACGTTGGAGATATGGTTGCGTACGGTTTTCTCGCTGATAAACAGCTGGCCCGCAATGTCGCGCGTCGTTTTATCCTGCACGAGGAGTTCGAAAACTTCCCGTTCACGATGTGTCAACAGAAATTTGCTGTTACGATCGCTGCTCTTCAAAATGCGTCACCCCTCCTTGCTCGGGTTTTATGGTTTAACAAGGTTAAGGGATACAGTCAACACATATTATGAAGAAACAGGGGCAATGGTGCCGTAAGAGTCTAAAATGGGCGGGTCTATTTAAAAGCCATCGCGGCATGCACCGCTTTCTTCCATCCTCCGTATAACGATTCCCGAACCTCCGTCTCCATCGTTGGCTCAAACCGCCGATCAAGACTCCAGGTCCGGCAGATTTCGTCCCGGTCGCTCCAATAACCTACCGCCAGCCCCGCTAAAAAGGCAGCTCCCAGAGCCGTCGTTTCTCTCACCACTGGACGCTCCACCGGCAAATTCACGATGTCGCTCTGAAACTCCATCAAGAAGCCGTTCGAGACGGCGCCTCCATCCACTCTCAGCTTGCGGACCGTAAATCCGGAATCCTGCTCCATCGCTCCAAGGATGTCCTTGGTCTGATAAGCCAACGATTCCAGGGTCGCCCGGATAAAATGCTCCTTGGTTGTTCCTCTCGTCAAACCGAACACCGCTCCCCGGACATCGCTGTCCCAATAGGGGCTGCCCAGTCCGACAAAAGCGGGTACCACGTATACGCCTTCCGTCGAATCGACGCGGGCAGCGTAAGCTTCGCTGTCCTTCGCATCCCTGAACATGCGCAGGCCGTCTCTGAGCCATTGAATGGCCGAACCGGAGACAAAGATACTGCCTTCCAGCGCATATTCCACCTTGCCGCCAATCCCCCATGCAATGGAAGTAATCAAGCCATGTTCCGAGGCCACGGGCTTCTCGCCTGTGTTCATCAGCATGAAGCAGCCGGTGCCGTAGGTTGTCTTGATCATCCCCTGCTCGAAGCAGGTCTGGCCGAACAAGGCCGCCTGTTGGTCGCCGGCCGCACCGGCGATCGGCACTTGTTCCCCGAAGAAATGATAAGGGATTGTCGTCCCGTAAATTTCCGAGGAAGAGCGGACTTCCGGAAGCATGGCCTTCGGTACGTCGAGCAGCTTGAGCAATTCATCGTCCCAGCACAAATCATGAATGTTGAACATGAGCGTCCGCGACGCATTGGAATAATCGGTTACATGGAGCTTACCGCCCGAGAGCTTCCAGATCAGCCAAGTATCGATCGTTCCGAAGAGTAGCTCTCCCTTCTCCGCCCGCGCCCGGGAACCCGGCACATGATCAAGGATCCACTTCACTTTGGTGCCGGAAAAATACGGATCAATCAGTAATCCCGTTTTCTTCCTAAACGTATCGTTCAGGCCCGCTGATTTTAATTGTTCGCAAATATCCGCCGTCTGGCGCGATTGCCAAACAATTGCCGGATAAATCGGGTTACCGGTCTCTTTTTCCCAGACTACCGTCGTCTCGCGCTGGTTCGTAATGCCGATTCCCGCGATTTGCCTTGGCTTGATACCGGATTCGGACAGACAGGAAGCGATAACGGCAAGGATGGAGCCCCAAATCTCATTTGGCTGCTGTTCCACCCATCCCGGCTTGGGAAAATACTGCGGAAACTCACGCTGTGCGGAATGAACGATAACGCCCTCCCGATTGAATAAAATCGCCCGCGAGCTCGTTGTCCCTTGGTCCAAAGCAAGGATATATCTTTCCAACCACCATTCCTCCAGTCCGTAAATAGTTGATATTTTTTAATAACGCTTACAATGCAGCTTTTTTAATAATAACTCGCCGCCATAACAATTCGCCACTCCCAGGTGCGTTAGCCGAAATAATTTTTATTGACGGAGCAACCGATTCTGATTATGATGTTAAACGATACTGATAATCATTATCATTTAAGGGGATGTATTCGATGAAAAAACAACATTACTACGTGCCTGTTGCCGCTGCGGTATTAACCGCCGCTCTTCTGCTATCTGGCTGCAATTCAGGCGATAAAACGGCCAATACATACAATAGCTCCGGTGCCGAAGCCGGAACAACAACCGAAGCAGCCGCAAATGAAGGAAACGCAGCCGCTGCCAACGATTCTGAGTTCACCGCTGCTGTAGAACAGTACCGGGCTTATGTAATTCAAGAATGCGATGCCTTTGTAACGGAAACCGAAAAATTCGTGAATGCGGTAAACGGCGGCGATATTGAAACGGCTAAATCACTCTATGCCCCGTCTCGTATGCACTATGAAAGAATCGAACCGATCGCGGAGGCATTAGGGGATCTTGACCCGAATATCGACGCCCGCGACGGTGACGTAGAAGCTTCGGAATGGCGCGGATTCCACCGCCTGGAAAAAGCCCTATGGGAAGATAAAACAACCGAAGGGCAGCAGGAGTTTGCCGATCGGCTGCTAAGCGACGCCAAGCTGCTTCGGGCCAAAGTTGAGACGGTAGAAATCGATGCTTCTCTTCTGGTGACCGGGGCGGTGGAGCTGCTTAACGAGGTCTCCACTTCCAAAGTGACCGGAGAGGAAGAACGCTATTCCCGGACAGATTTATATGATTTTGCCGCAAATTTGGAAGGCGCCAAGAAAATATATGAGCTCTTGCAGCCAAACTTGGCGGAAAAGGATGAGAACCTCGACAAGCAAATCGCCGATCGTTTCACGGCGCTTGAAGCAGAGCTTGCCCCCTTCAAAGAAGGCGAAGGATATGTCTCCTACGATAAACTCCAGGACAGCGATGTCCGGAATTTAAGCCAGAACCTTGACGCTTTGGCCGAGCCATTGTCCCAAATGGGCAAATTGTTGGGAGTGTAACTTATGGAAGATTTAAACACGGCAGACAGCCTGCTGAATAAACGCCTGAGCCGCAGAGAGATGCTTAAAATCGCCGGAGTCGGCGGAATCGGCCTGCTGCTGGGCGGCGGGGGCGCCTACGGTGCTCTTGCCGTCAAGGAAACGCTAGCGAAAAACTCCGCCCCGTCGAAGGGCGATGCATCCGGCAGTCGAGTCGGATTTTATGGAGAACATCAGGCAGGTATCATTACGCCTGCCCAGCATTTTTTAAGCTTTGCTTCCTTCGATTTAACGACAAGCTCACTGGCGGATGTGCGGCAACTGTTCCAGTCCTGGACGGAGGCGGCAGCTGCCATGACCTCCGGCGATCTAATCGGAAACAGCAATAACAATCTTAACCTGCCGCCTTCCGACACCGGGGAGACCGCGGGTCTTTCCCCCTCCAAGCTGACCATTACGTTCGGGGTCGGCCCCTCCTTCTTTGACAATCGGTTCGGTTTGGCCGGGAAGCGGCCGACTACTTTTGGAGAACTTCCAAAATTCCGGGGCGACGCGCTTCAAACGGAATGGTGCGGCGGCGACATCGGGGTGCAGGTCTGCGCCGACGACCTGCAAGTGGCATTCCACGCGGTCCGTAACCTGGCTCGTATCGCCCGCGGCACGGCCGTTCTGCGCTGGATGCAGGACGGCTTCCAACGTACAGGACCGGCTGACCCATCCAACGGAACGCCTCGTAATCTAATGGGATTCAAAGACGGGACCGGGAATCCGGACATCGCCGACGCTCAGGCGATGAAGGAGATCGTCTGGGCCGGCTCCGGTGACGGGGCGGCCTGGATGAAGGGCGGGAGCTATCTCGTTGCGCGGCGCATCCGGATGCGCATTGAGATCTGGGACCGCTCCACCTTGGATGATCAGGAGCGAACCTTCGGTCGCCACCGCGATACAGGGGCGCCGCTCGGTATGAGGGACGAGTTCGCTCCCCTCGATCTGAACGCGAAGAATACCGCGGGTGAACCGGCGCTTCCGATGAATTCCCACTCCCGGCTTGCGCACATGGATGGGGCGACCAAAATATTGCGTCGGGCCTATTCCTATACGGGAGGCATGGATGCCAAAACGGGGCAACTGGATGCCGGTCTCTTCTTCATTAGTTATCAGAGGGATATCCAGAAGCAATTTATCCCCATGCAGCAAATTCTGGCCGCCAGTGACAAGCTTAATGAATACATTGTCCATGTCGGCAGCGCGGCATTTGCCTGCTTTCCAGGAACCCGTCCAGGCGGGTATATCGGTGAGACGCTTTTTTAAGGAGAGGAAGAAAAATGAGTTCCAAAATCAACCGCATCATACATGGCTTGCGTCTCCGGCACTTCCCCATGCGGTTATCGCGCCTGCTGGGATGCTTAATTATTTCGGTTATGCTGCTGGCATCTCAAATCGGGCATGCCGGCGCTGAAGAATCCGAGTCCATGGAGTCGCTTCTTCCTCTCGTTGGCGGCGCGCTTGTCGACGCCGGATCACAGGAGTGGGAACAAGCTTCCCGGGAGCTGGAGCAATTCGAAAAGTTATGGAACGAAATCATGGGTGCCGGCCGTGCGGATGATTTTGACAAGCAGATCCAAACCCGCTTGGCCGCAGCCCGAACGGCGCTGGATAATAAAAACAAAGAAGACGCCAATGCCGCACTTTCGGCCCTTGCTAAAAAAGTAAACGAATATGTAGATACCCATACCGAAGACAATAATTTGTCGGTCGGCAAGGAGTCCGCCGGGGAACTGCTGTCTATGGTCGAAAAGACACTGACCCCCTTACAATCCGGGGACATCGAGCAAGCACAGTCGCGTTTTAAAACGATTGTTCAAGGATGGAGCAAGTTCGAAGGGCCGATCCGCAGTGGGAATTTCGCCGTATACAGCGACCTCGAGACCCACCTCAGCCTGATCCGAATCGCTTTGCAAGCCGAGCCGGTCAAAAGCGAACAGGCGATAGCAGAACTTCAATCGCTAAAAGCATTGCTGCAGGATTATTCCGACGGAAAATTAGACGTTCAGGATAGTAGCGCCGGCGAACGGGAAAGGAAAACATTGCGCGATGCCCTGCCTTTGCTCCGGCAAGCCCTGCAGGCAGCCGAGGCTAAGGATGCCGATACGGCGTCATCCCGAATGCAGGAATTTATCGTTCTATGGCCGTCCGTGGAAGGGGAAGTTTCAATCTCTTCAGCGACTTTATACACCGCCACCGAAAATGAGATGTCCGAGGCGCAGGGTTACCTTGTATCCTCTCCTCCCGATACCGTGAAAGCCGTGGAAATCATCAGCGGCATGATCAACGATCTTGAACCCATTTCGGACAGAGGGTCTTATTCGGCATGGGATGCGGCACTAATCCTTCTACGTGAAGGCCTGGAAGCAATACTGGTGCTGGCGGCGCTGCTCGCTTTCCTTAAACGTTCCGGAGATCGGTCAGGACGTGTCTCCATCTGGGCTGGCGCCGGCACAGGACTGGTATTGTCAGGAATTTTGGCCGTTGTCCTTACTCTGGTAGTTTCCGAGGCCATCTCCGGCGGAACCCGCGAGCTTATCGAAGGCGTCGTCGGCTTGTTGGCTGTCGTTATGATGTTGACAGTGGGCCAGTGGCTTCACAGTAAATCAAACGCCCAAGCTTGGAACAAATACCTGAATGAACAGGTTGGAGGAGCGCTAGCCCGTGGAAACCGCTGGTCCCTGTTTGCGCTGGCTGGGCTTGCCATTCTTCGGGAAGGGGCCGAGACCGCCGTCTTTTATATAGGAATGGCTCCTTCCATCGAACCGAAACAACTGGTTACCGGTATCCTGGGAGCTTTGGCCGCCTTGACGCTTCTTGGCTTTTGTATCATCCGCTTCACTGTGAAACTGCCGGTTCGCATGTTCATGCTCACCGCAACCGTACTGATTTACTATCTCGTAATCCGTTTCCTGGGGGAAGGCATTCATGCCCTGCAGATTGCCGGGGTAATTCCCGGCCACAACTATCGCCTTCTGCCTTCGGTCGGCTGGATCGGCGCTTACCCTACATGGGAAACCTTTATTCCGCAAGTCATTGTGCTAACATTCATACTTTGGCGACTGTTCGCCTCAAATCTGCGGAAATCGCCTCGACAAGATAATATGAGCCTTTAGAGTAAAAAAACGCCCCCTGCATAACCGTTGCAAGGGGCGTTCCGCATTCTCGTCAAACAATTATTCTTCCGCAGGATAGGTTTCTTTTAGAAACTGCACGGACTGTTGAATTAGTTCCTTCAAAATATCTTCATTAATATCCGCCACTTTATTAATATAGACGCAGCCTTTTCCGGCCGTATGCTTGCCCAGTTGCTCCAGCAGCGCTTCCCGCGCCGTATCGCCTGTTGCAAAATACAAGCTAATCTTTGCCTTTCTCGGGGAAAAGCCCACGAGCGGCGCATCGCCTTCATGCCCAGTGGCGTACTTATAATGGTAGGAGCCGAACCCGATGATGCTGGGGCCCCACATTTTAGCCGGATAACCCGTCGTTTCGCTGAAAATATCCAACAGCCGATAGGCATCTTCGCGTTTTTTCGGTTGTTCTACATTTTCGATAAATTCGATGACGCTGTTTTCGGTTTCCTTTGTTTTCAACTGATACATCACAGACCCGCCTCTTTTCTCCACACTGCAGACTGATCGAGTTTAACCTCGAATCTAAACCTTCTATTATTTAACGTGTTTCGATTTGAAAAGAAGCCTGCCGCAAGGCAAGCTTCTTTTCATCTCCCTCGAATCATTGTCATTCTTCCGATTTCGGAGTATCATTCTGCGCAAACTTTTCGATGACCCCGATCAAGACTTCTAATTCATGCGACGTCAAATCGGAGAAATAAGTTCTCAGAACCTTGCGCGAACGATTCCCCGCTTCCTTATAAACTTCCGCCCCAAGCTCGGTGACCGATAAAAGCACCGCCCGCCGGTCCTGTTCATCATGTCGCCGCTCGATGTAACCGCTTTGAACCAGGCGATCGGCCATCACCGTAATCGCACTCGGTTTTACCTCCAGTTTGTCGGACAAATAACTGACATTACAGGAGTTATTTCTGGCGATTAACGCAAGCATATGAAATTGAGGGCCGGTTAGGCCAAGCTCGCGGTGCTGCATGATTTCGCTCTGCATCTTGCGAAACGTCTTGGACCAAGCGTTCAGAATTCGGTCGATGTACTCATCCAGATTATAATCCAACGATAACCCACCTCTACGGAACATAGATGCTCACCCTAAGTGTAGTATGTACCTACCGAAAAGACAAGGATTCTCTACGTTTCGCGGCAAATCCGCTTGCTTTAAAAGATAGAATGTCTTATGATGAAATCAAAATTATTTTCATGATTTTTATCAATAATTTAAAAATTATTTTCGTACAATATAAAGAGGGTGAATCTATGCAAAACCCAATCCTGCACGCGCTCTCGAACAACCTAGAATCACTTCCGCCACAAGAGAGACGGCTGGGGGAATATATTTTAAAAGCTCCTGCATCCGTAATTCATCAGGGAATAACCGAGCTTGCATACACTTGCGGTATTAGTCCGTCCACGGTGACCCGATTTTGCAAAACCTTTCATTTCAGAGGATTTCCCGACTTCAAAATGAAGCTGGCCGGCGAACTCGCCCATAGCCCTTCGGAATCGCAATACCAGGATGTGATCGCGGGCAACGATCTTCATAAAATCGTACAGGCCATGGAGGCGAATCACCTGGCATCCATTACGGATACCACGCGACTGCTCGACATGGATGAGCTCCGCCGGGCCGTCGACACGCTGTGCCAGGCAAAGCGGATCGATCTGTACGGGGTGGCGACCTCCTCGATCATTGCCCAAGACTTTTATCAAAAGCTGGTCCGAATCGGTAAAAACTGCACCGCCTTCGCTGATTCTCACATGCAGATCACCTCGGCCTCTTCCCTCGGGAAAGGGGACGCCGCCCTGGCTATCTCCTACAGCGGAGAAACTCCGGAAACCATTGATGCCTTAAGATGCGCCAAGGACAGCGGAGCCGTCACAATCTCGTTGACCCAATACGGCAGCAATGGACTCGCAACTCTGGCCGACATATCTTTATTCTCTTCATCTCTGGAGGAAGGTATGCGGCGCGGGGATATGGCTTCGCGAATCGCGCAGCTGCATGTGATCGATATTTTATTTACGGGCATGGTAAGTATGGAATTCGAGGATTACATTCCGAAGCTGGAAAGCTCATATCAAAATGTTCAAATATACAGAAAACATAGGGAGGGCAACAAAAATGCTTAACATTATCAAGGTCAAGGACGAGCAATTGTTTAACGAAACAGGAGCCGGCATCATCGCCAGTCTTCTTCAATCCAATCCCCGTGCTATTTTGGGGCTGGCCACCGGAAGCACCCCTGTCGGGGTGTACCAAAAACTGATCGAACTGCACCGTGAAGGCGTCGTCAGCTTTAAACAGGCCAGCAGCTACAATCTGGATGAATACATCGGCCTGGCTGAAGATCATCCGGAGAGCTACCGCAGATTCATGAACGAGAAGCTGTTTAACCATATCGATATTTTACCGGAGAATACCCATGTTCCTTCCGGAACTGCCGAGGATCCTGCCAAAGCGGCGGCCGATTACAATCGCCTGCTGGAGAATGCCGGTCAGATCGATCTTCAACTGCTCGGTCTCGGTCATAACGGGCATATCGGCTTTAACGAACCAAGCGGGGAGTTACAAGGCCCGACTCACATTGTGGAGCTGGATGCGCGGACACGGCAGGCCAATGCGCGTTTCTTTGCTTCCATCGATGAAGTGCCTACCCATGCGATTACGATGGGAATCGGCTCTATTCTGCAAGCCAAGCAAATTCTGCTGATGGCCAAAGGAGAAGACAAGGCGGAGATCGTCGCCCGGGCCCTTAAAGGTCCGATCACGACGCAATGTCCGGCTTCGTTCCTGCAGACTCATCCGAATGTAGTAGTCGTCCTGGATCAAGCCGCAGGAGGTCTTGTCTAATGAACAAGGGTACATTCCGAATCATTCATGCGGAAGTCGTTACCCCGCGGGGGATTTTTCATGATGGAGCCGTTGCGGTGCGGGACGGCGTCATTACTTATGTAGGCTCGACCGCAGGTCTTCCTTCCGATCCGAAGGATTCCCAAGAAACGATCGATGCTGGAGGCAGCTATGTGCTTCCGGGATTTATCGATGTTCATGTGCACGGCGGGATGATGCAGGACTTCTCCGAACCGAGCAAAGAAGCGTTCGATGACATAACCAAGCTGCACTGCAGCCAAGGAACGACCTCAATGCTGGCCACCACGATGACGCTTCCCAAAGCGGTCATTGAACAAGTGCTGGAAGAGGTTCATCAGTACATTCACAGTGAAATGCCATATGCAAAGCTGGCGGGCGTCCATCTCGAAGGACCGTTCATCAGTCCAAAATGGCCCGGCGCTCAAAATCCGGCTCATATTGTGCCGCCTAACCGCAGCTGGGTAGAGGCCTGGGAAGAGCAGTATCCAGGTCTTATCAAACAAGTAACCTTTGCTCCGGAACGCGAGGGCGCACACGATCTGATCCGGTTCCTGCGTGAGAAAGGCATCGTAGCCGCAGCAGGCCATACGGATGCGACTTATGAAGAAATCATGGCTGCCGTCGAAGTAGGCTTGCACCATGCCGTGCACACCTTTAACGCCATGACTCCGCTGCATCACCGTAAGCCGGGTACAGCAGGCGCGATCCTAAGTTCTCCGGCAATCAGCGGCGAAATCATCGCCGACGGTATTCACGTGCACAAAGCGGGAATTCAACTGCTTGCCAGCGTGAAGACGGATCACAATCTTATTTTGATCACGGACGCGATGTCCGCTGCCGGTCTCGGCAACGGCGAATACAAACTCGGCGATCTCCCTGTCGTCGTAAAGGATAATGTATGTACCCTGAAGGAAAGCGAAGGAACATTGGCAGGAAGCACGCTGACCATGATTCGGGGATTCCGTCATCTCGTTCAGGAAATCGGTCTGAGCGTACAACAAGCTTCGGAAGCGGCGAGCCTCAATCCAGCCAAGCTGATCCGCATCGATCATTTGACCGGGTCGGTCGAGACCGGCAAGCAAGCCGATTTGCTGTTGGTGGGCAAAGGCAATCTGGATCTGCAAAAGGTTTGGGTTGAAGGCCGTATATTTGAAGGGTAAACCAGATATTACGAAATATAAGAAACCGGAGGCCCTAGCCTCCGGTTTCTTTTTTGGGCCAAGCTGCATTAGTTCTTACCGCAACGGGGTTCGCTTAGCGCGTTACGCCGCCGGAATAACCGTTTCTGTTGATCCCGGAACCATGCGTACCACCGTTAATTCCATTAGGTGTTGTCGGAGCATAGCCGTTCGGTCCGGTCATCGTGCCGGCACGCGATGGAAACACTCGTTGAATCGTGTTCTCGAAATCGGCGATGAAGCCGTGAAGGGTGGCTCCGCCGCGGGACTGTGTCGCATAATTGCCGACCTGGGTCACGAAGTCAGAGTTTCCGGAAACATACACGTTGCGGATATGAGGGGCCGTCTTTTTAACGATATTAGAGACCTCATCCTTCACTTTTTGCGGAACATTGTCAGTCACTCTTCCCGCTTCAGTACCGTTCCCGAGGCCATGGAAGGTTCCCGTTCCTCTTGTTCCCATGGTCCCCGTACCGGTTCCCATGTATCCTGTACCTGTCCCCATTCCTGTCACATTGCGGTTTCCGTTCGTGCCGTAGGTGTTGTTCGTCCCGTTCATCCCACTCATCCCATTAAAACCAAGACCATTATTATCCAATCCGATACGTGTTCCCCGGCCCGTCATAAGGCCGCTGCCGTTGCCGCCGCGAGTTACGTCAAACAAGCTGCCGGCTGTTCCGGAACGCCCCGTTAAACCGCGGGCCAATCCGTTGTCTCCTGCGCCGCGGGTTCCATAATCCGCGCCATAGGGGCCTCCGTAATTGGTGGTTCCCCGGTTACCGTCGATCGCTGTTCCCATCCCTGTCGACTTCCCAGATATTCGGGAGCCGGCCCCGTTATTCTTTCCGTGAAGCGTCAAGGCTACATATGCATCCTTGTCAGTCACGACGACATGGGCGGTTTGAACATCGCGCAATCCAGCCACTTTATTGCTCAAGGCAGGGCTGTACTTCAGCGATGTAATCCGCTCCGTTCGTCCGTTGCCGGCACTGCGCGAGAACAGACGATTTCCTTCGGGAAGCGAATTCACGTCGTAATTCCGTCCATCATGGTTCCGTAAGCTTTGCGTCCGAACTTTGTTGTTGTCCGTACGGGTTCCGCAGGCCGTAATTCCGACCATCCCGGTGATAAGAGCGGCGGACAATGATAATTGGATCATCTTTTTCATACGCATCGAATGAACATTCCCCTTCCATAGCTATAATGACTGCAGCTATAGAATGGCCCTTGCGCAGATTCGGTATCCTGAAAAGTTTTGACAACCCGCCATTCTTCCGCTCGCTCTCCAACTATACGTAAATTTTTCGCAAACCCGCCGCAAAATAGAAGGCATCCATGCGCTTTCCATTTACGGCTTGTTTCCTCACACTACTCGAATGTAAGCGACGACGGAGGTTAGAATAGATACGGTTTTGCTGCCTTCGGAACCATCAACACCGCCCGTGTTTACTTTAATAAAGGTCTTGTCAGATGAAACAAGGGTGCCGGTGATCGTATCAACCGAAGTCGTTACCTGTACATTCTGCCCAATTAATGTAGCAACTCTGCTGGCATAGGTGTTATTCATTTCGCTTCTCCCTCCGGTCCTTCAGATTCGATGGCCAGCGTATTGGCGAAATTAACAATAACGGTAATGTTCTCGTCTTCTGTCAATACCGCATACCAGTTGCCAACTTCCGTAATTACGCCTTTAATCGTCCCCACCGTCGTCGTTATCAGTACCTGGTTATTAAGATTGCTGCGAGCGATTGCCGCAAATGGCGAAGAGTCTATCCCTCCTAAAATTTCAAGAACCGTATTGATCTTGCCGCTGATGGAAGCAGACGGGATAGTTGCATCCGATTTGAATAATTCGGTAAGCAAATCCACTAACTCTTTTGAATCGGAGCCTTCCCCTAGCAAACGAGCCAGCGGACCTGGCCGCAAAGCTTTTTCAATCAGATTTACCAATTCTTCCAAGTTTGATTGGGTAGCCATCTTCTCAAAACCTCCATTTCAGATTCGTGTAGCTCTATTAAGAGCTTTTACACTTTCATATATATACAGAGAATTCGAATACGGAAACTAGCAGGTGCGGAATAAGTGAAAACTGTGCCGGAGTCTATCATCGGCCACTTATTTTCAAAAAAAAAGGCTATCCCCGAAGGCCATGCTTCACACCTTTCGGGAAAGCCTCTTCTTCCAAATCCTAAAATCAGCGCGACTGATTTTTCAGCATGGCTTGCAAGGAAGCTAGAAATGAACTTCCGTTCAAGTTAAAAGAACCTGCAAGGTTCTGAACAACTGCGCTAGCTTCTTCATAAAACGGACGGATCATGGAAAGGGCCGCAGCAGGATCGACATTCGGATCCCTGATCAGGGATTGAATATGACTCAATTGTTTCATCAAGTCACTCAAGATTTGTTCATTCAAGCCGGAAGAAGGAGCAGTCCCTCCTCCGTTGGCCGTCTCGGCAAAGACGGAACGCAATTCGGATTGAGTTTCTTCATCTAAATCAAGAGCTGCGATTTGTTGTTTGTACTGATCGAGGGTTTCCTGATCGGCACCGCCTTCTCGAAGTGATTCCGTGTTGGATTGCATCTCGCCCAATTTGCGGAAAATTATGCCCAGCGGATGATTTTCATCCATTACCTGTCCTTGAAGCAATGTCATAATTTGCTGCAATCTGACTTCTAAATCACTCATTGGGTATTCCCTCCCTTCTCGCTGATATATTATGCAGAAAACTCGGCCGTGATTGGATGAATACATATTTTTTGAAATTACTAATTCTATAGTTTTTTGCCAGTTTCAAGTCTATCCCCCGAGCCATATGATGCCTATGAACAAATAACTAACTTCATTGATTCGAACAAAAAGGAGAGGGGGATGATGAAATGAGGCTCGACAATCTGGGACTGGACCCGGACTTCTGGAGAGGGAAAAAGGTGTTTCTCACGGGGCATACGGGATTTAAAGGTACCTGGATTAGCCTTTGGCTCCATGCGATGGGCGCCTCGGTCACGGGTTATTCCCTGCGTCCAGCCACTCAGCCTAGCATTTATGAGATTTGCCGTATGAATGAAATTGTTTCTTCCTATATTCACGATATTCGCGATTACAACTCATTAGCGGACGCTTTGCTAAAGACAGAACCCGATATCGTGATCCATATGGCCGCCCAGCCCCTTGTCCGGGAATCCTATGCCGAACCGGCCGCAACGTTTGAGATCAACATGATGGGCACGGTTCATTTATTGGAAGCGGTCAGGCAAGCCGTTCAAAACGGCTCTTCGATCTCGGCGGTTGTCAATGTCACCTCCGATAAGTGTTACGACAATCAGGAGTGGACTTGGGGATACCGGGAAATCGACCCCCTCGGAGGAAGCGACCCCTACTCCGGCAGCAAAGCCGGATCGGAGATCATCACGAACAGTTACCGGAGAGCCTTCTTTAATCCTCTTGATTCCGGCGCCTTAAAGGTACCCATAGCAACGGCCAGAGCCGGCAATGTCATCGGTGGAGGAGACTGGAGCAAAGACCGCCTGGTCCCCGACAGTATCCGCGCAATCCGAAACAAGAAACCGATTGTGATCAGATATCCTGAAGCCATCCGGCCTTGGCAGCATGTGCTGGAGCCTTTGTACGGTTACCTGTTGCTGGCTCAAAAAATGACAGACTCCGGCGCGGCCTTGTCCCGGGGGTGGAATTTCGGACCCGATTATGAAAATGCAGTCTCCGTGCAGCGGTTGGTGAATCTGTTGTGCAAAGAATGGGGAGATGGAGCTTCCTTTATTGCGGATCCAATTACCGACCATCCCCATGAGGCTCATTACCTGAGCTTGGATAGCTCCCTGGCCAGACAAACTTTGGGCTGGAAACCTCAATGGAACCTCGATGTGACCTTGTCCCGAACCATCGAATGGTACAAAGCCTACCTGCAGAAACAGGATATGAGAGAGTTTAGCTTACGGCAGATCAACGCTTATATGGGAGGAGGGCAGACGGGATGATCATCACTCCGTGCAGACTGCAGGGGGCTTATGAAATAACTCTCCTTCCTAATAACGATCACCGCGGCCATTTTACGCGTATCTATGATCAACAGATATTCAAAGATCATGGACTAGACTGGGACTGGGTACAGGAGAACCGGTCTTTTTCCCCAAAAAAAGGGACGTTACGGGGGATGCATTTGCAGCACGGGCCTTACGCAGAAACGAAGCTCATTCGGGTATGCAGAGGGGCGATCTACGATGTATTCGTCGACCTAAGACCGGGATCCCCCACCTATGGCCACTGGGACTCCATTCTGCTGACGGAAGAAAACAACAAAATGATTTATATCGGAAAAGGTTTTGCACATGGCTTCTGCACGCTGGAAGAAGATTGCGAGATCATATACAAGGTGGATCGTCCTTACGCCCCGCAGCATGAAGGCGGTGTTATCTGGAATGACGAAAGCCTGCGTATTACCTGGCCCATTCTAAAACCGGTCATTTCGGACAAAGATTCACGTCTTCCTACGCTCGAAGAGTTTAGACGCCGGCAGGCGCAAAAGTAAAGGAGAGATTCTAATGAAGCCATTAGTAAGTATTTTAATTCCGACCTATAACCGTCCGGATTTTTTCGAACAGGCTCTGAGGAGCGCCATGGTCCAAACCTACCCGAACATTGAAGTCATTGTCAGCGACAATAGCACCAATAAGCTCACGGAACAAGTCGTCTCACGCTACCAGGCCACACCGCGGGGATCCGTCATCCGCTATTACCATAATCCGGACAATATCGGTCCTATCGCTAACCAGCAAAGATGCCTCAATCTCGCCAAAGGGGAATTTATCAACTATCTGAACGACGATGACTTGTTCCATCCCCGAAAGATTGAAAAAATGATGTACTATTTCTTGACGCGTCCGGACGTTGTACTCGTTACCTCCCAAAGAAGAGTTATCGATGCGAAAGGCAACCGCGTCTATGTACCGCCTCTCGGGACATTCAAACAGCTCTACCCCCGGGATACGATCGTGGGCGGCAGAAAGTTGACAAGGCTTATGCTGTCCACTCAGACCAATTATATTGGAGAGCCTACGACAGCCCTGTTCCGGAGACGGGCTCTTACCGAACCCTTCGGCGTTTTGGGTGGCAAACAGGTATTCTTTGCCGTGGATATGGCGTCCTGGTTCAATCTGATGACCCATGGCAATGCCGTTTATATGGTGCAGCCTCTAAGCTACCTGCGCTTCCATTCCGATCAACTATCCCAAAATGAATACGCCCTAAAAGTCGCCAAGATGGATTATAAAGTTTTTGAAAGATTCGCCCAGATGCACGGCTATAAATAATTAAGGATAGAAAGGATCGTTCAACATGAGTGAAATATTGCGAACCTTCAAACACCCCCCCGCAGGCGACCTTTCTTCCCACTGTATCCCGATTATTGCAAGAGGCGTCGTTCGCGGCAGGTTACGGCCGATAACGATGGATACCGTCCGCAATGAAGCCGAGATCAAGCTGATTGCCGAATGGAGGGAAGCCTCCTCCGCCTGGTTCACGACCCAGTTCCCCGCCTCTGAAGAAGGGACCCGGCAATGGATCGAACAGCAGGTACTGGGTGCGGACGACCGGATTTTATTTTTTGTGGAAGATGAGGAAGGTGCACCTGTGGGACAGGTAGGCCTACTCCATTACGATGAGATTACTAAGCAATGCGAATACGATAATCTTCTTCGCGGACGTAAGGGGAAATTCGGAAATATTATGAGTTACGCCCTGATTACGCTCGGCATTTGGTCGATCGAAGTGCTGGACGTCCAGGTCGGCTATATCCGTGTCGTTGCGGACAACTACCGGGCGATCCGCATCTATCAAAGCCTAGGAGCTGAAGAAGTAGAACGAAGCCCTCTGGTGAAATTGGAAGAGAACGGCGTGACGCGCTGGCTTCCCGCTCCTGCGGAGGGGAACGCTGAGCCTGAGCGCGAGCTGGTCACGATGAGAATCCGGCGGGAATCGTTTTTGGAAATATTGAGGTCCAATCATGCGAAATGAAAGGCGGGACGGACATGAAAGTCAGACTCTTTAAACCTTCCGTCGGCAAAGATGAGCTTGAGAGCATTCAGGACTCGTTCAACAGTGCATGGCTTGGGTTGGGGCCGAAGGTTACGGAATTCGAACGGCAATGGAGCGGCTACATCGGTTCGAAAGAATCGGTTGGGGTCAATTCCTGCACGGCAGCGCTCCATCTAGCATTATCCGCCTACCGGTTCCCGGAAGGTAAAAAAGTGCTGGTTCCGGCCTTGACGTTTGCCGCGACGGCTATGGCTGTGCTGTACAATCGGCTGATCCCGGTCTTCGTCGATATCGATGAAAGGACCTTAGGAATCAGTCTCGAGGATCTGGAACGAAAGGTTGACAAGGACTGTGTCGCCGTGATGCCCGTTCACTTCGGAGGTCATCCGGTGCCGATGGACGATCTGGTCGCATGGGCTAAATCACGTAACCTTAAAGTCATTGAAGATTGCGCCCATACGGCCGGCGGCAAGTATAAAGGCAAGGCACTGGGAACATGGGGGGACATCGGATGCTTTAGTTTTGAAGAAAAAAAATGCATGACTACCGGAGACGGGGGCATGATCTCCTCCGACGATGTTGAACTGCTGAAGCCGCTTCGGCAGTCCCGGTGGATCGGCATCAATAAAGACACTTGGGCAAGGTATGAGGAAATCGTCTCGGGTAATCCGGACACAAACAGCTGGTATTACGAAATTTCCAATATCGGTTATAAGTATAATATGAACGACCTGATGGCTTCGATCGGTCTCGTTCAATTGCAAAAGCTTGACGGTATGAATCTCCGCAGGGAACAAATTATAGGGAGATACCTGGAATGCCTTGAAAAACTGGACTATATTCAACCTGCGATGCCTTATCATTTGCAGTCTTCTTCTTATTGGGCATTTATCGTGAGGGTGCAAAACAGAGAAAAATTCATCGCTCATATGCAGGAACACAGCGTAGCCATCGGTGTTCATTATATGCCGCTTCCTATGCAGCCGTTGTTCCTACAATACGCTTCAGCGACTCCAAATGCTTCCTCTATATGGGGAGAATTAGTCACCCTGCCGTTATACCCCGATTTAACGGATAAAGAAATGGAGTATGTTCAGACAATCATTACTTCTTATCAATGATGAAAAAGTCCAGAAAAGGGCTGACCAATCCCTTTTCTGGACTTAAATAAAATATAGGCAACTGTCACATACAAATATCAAACTACATATGATTATATAAATCAGGAACTGGAGGTCAACCTTGATGAGCATGCCAACCATACCGGAGGAGAATTTCAGACCGACGTTTAGCGAAGCGGTCATTGATTTATTCGAATCCATTGCATTGGAAGAAATAGCGTTATCGCATTTGATAAATGCGGAAGCCGAAAAAGTACAGGCTTTTGTCGGAAAAAGATTGGATTTTCCCACAAGACCCACAAATGGACAAATTGTAAAATTGAATCAGTCGGTTACCAAATTAATGGATACCATTGTAATGAAAGAATGGCTCTTATTAAAAAAACTTGAAAACGTGATGGAATTATCTGAAGAAATTGAACACGAATTCGAGGAATAAGTCATGTCTAGAACTATGGACAGTCCTCACCAAATCCAAGATATTTGCTTAAGAGGGTTAGAAGCCATTTCTCAAACGGAAATTGCAATCGATCGGTTATTGAGGTCCTTATGTTTACAATACATGGCTTTCAACAATACTCATGTGAATATTTGTTCGGATGAAAAATTGAAAGACTATACCAAATGTTATCTGGCAAGGATCGTTAAATCCATCTTAAGAGTCCAGAATATTCTTGTGAGGAAATCATATGTATATTACAGGGAATTGATAGATAGAGACGTTAAAGAGAAAGTAATAATGAATCACCAAGCGATTTCTGAATCCTTGTCTCGAGACATATTTGCCAAAGCGCTGATAACTCCTCCTTGCAGACAAGAACATTGGCACAGACTTTATATTTTACTTCGGAGAGCCACAAACTACCAAGCCAGGAAAATATCATTACTCACTTCCATATCAAGCATCCAATCCCATTCCCCGGCACCGCCTTACTTTGCTGATCAGACGGTTACGAATGTGCCCGCACTGCAAAGTTTGGAATACTTAATGAATCAGCAAAAAACAGCAGAATAAATCTGCTGTTTTTTTTGGTTTCTTCTTTAGGTTCCAATAACAGGATTTCCGGGGGTTAATTGAATAAGGTCCAATACATTTTCAAATTTGAACTGCAGGAGCATTTCTTTTTTGATCACATCTTGGACCGTTCTTCTCACACTTTGATTTACAAGCAATAAGTTTGAAATTGTGATTATGTTTGGAGTCAACGTTATGTTCGTTGGCGTCAACGTCCCAACAACCAGTTGAAGTTTCTCCGCTTCCGCATTCAAAATATGAGCCAAAGCCAACTCTTCAAGAGCTATCGAAGCTAACAACAGCGGGACTGTTTGCCCAACGGTAACGGAGATTGTAGGGACAATATTTGGGATATTTGCTTGTGACAAATTATATCACTTTCCTTTCTTTTCTTGATATCAGCATTATATGGGGAGAGGCTAAATCAGGAACGGCATTCGCCTTTTAATATTCGAAAATAAAAACAATCAGAATGATCAGACAGCCATGATATATGCCGTTTCCTTTCCAGTTGATTTCTATATCATAAGCATATAAGTCTATAAGGAGGTCACCGGGAAAATTGCTGTCACAGAGAAAGGATCTCAGAATAATTCATATATTGTATGATCTTATTCATAAAGAAAGCGATGAATTTGTCAGAGGGGCATTCATGCAATTGTTAGGAAGAGAACCGGATGAAACGGGAAATAACTTCTATGTTGAACAACTTTCCAGGGGAACTCCGAAGATTTCAATAATTGCGGAGCTCATTCAAAGCAGAGAGGCCAGAGTGAAATATCGAATTCTCCCTTCCGATCCGATATCAAATCCAGTCCCCAACATTCAATGGATCATCACTCAATTTTCCTTCCTTAACCATCTGGAATTCATCCACGCCTTATACAATGAATTTCTCTTGCGAAATCCAAATGCCTCGGAAGTCGATGACTGTTATGATTCCCTCAACAAAGGGATCCCACGGATATTTTTCATCATGAGCGTTCTCCTGACCGAAGAATGCCAGAGTCTTCTGGCCGCCACTAAGCCTCCTGTTGAACGACAAATTGCACATTTTCAAAATACTAAAGGAGCGGAAATACAGCATATAGGGATATTTCTTGGTTTCGGCAACGTAGAGAAGCTAGACGGAGAAGGCATCGGGCGCTTTAGTGTCAGGCTTGCAGAGGGAATTCTAGCAAAGAATGAAGAGATTATGATTCATGTCGCCACAACCGAAGATAACGCCCCAGACATCAATAATCTGTTTAACGAGCAAATGTCGATGTATCCTAATCGCTTCTTCATTCATAAATCCAATGATATCGATTGGATCAATCAAAACATTCCGGTAGAAGCCTGGATTATTCCTTTCGTAGGCCTTGAACTAGCGTTATATTTACACAAACCGCTCATTGTATGTTTACATGACCTGGTTCATCTGCACTTTCGGGATATGTATTACAACTTTCAACCTCACCATTGCTATCGAATAGATAGCATCATTTATAAATTCGCCAATAAAGCATCCGCATTCGTGTTTCATTCCAATTTCACACGGGATCACGAGGGGCTGCTTTTTCTAAAGCTGCCCGTAGCAAAAACGTATGTAATCCGGTTGGCTTCCCCTGCGGAGGAGTACAGTTTATATGAGGTTCGGGAAGAAGAACCGTTCCGGAACAATTACAAACTACCGGGCAACTATATTGTTTTTCCTTCGGCAATTAGGCTCCATAAGAACCATTTACGACTAATCGAAGCCTTTTTAAAGTTCAGGCAAACTCCGGAAGGCCGATCATCCGAGCTTTGCCTGGTACTGACCGACGATTATGCTCTTAGCCCTATCAAGTCAGAGATCGAGACTCTTCTCAATCATTGTGGAGAGGAATCCATACGAAACTCCATTGTATTTTTAGGGAAAATCCCATCGTCAGACGTGCCTTCACTCTATAAATATGCTATAGGTACCATTGTGCCGACCCTGTTCGAAGGTAGCAGTCCCTTCCCCGTCTTCGAGTCACTCCTGATGGACACCCCGGTCGCGCTGAGTCGGATCGAGGTGGCAAAAGAGGTTATTCAGGATATGGATGCGTTTATTACATTTGATCCCTATTCTGTGGATGAAATGGTTACTTCGATTCATGAGCTTTGGAAACACAATCAGACTTGGGTAGGAAAGCAAAAACATGCCATCAGCACTGCTCTCCAGAGAACTTGGTCGAATGTAGCCGAAGAATACTGTGAAGTCATCAAATCCATGTTAGCCTACAAAAACTGAAGGGAGTCCTAGCTCATGCGTATCTTGATATGGAGTTCTATATTTTCGATAGGCGGAGGATCGAGATTGCTGGCTAATTTGGCAACGGCGATTTCAAGGCAAAATGATATCGAATTGGTCCGGATTGTTGTCCCGCCGCAAACGGAATTTGCAAATAAAATCGACTCCTCCCTTTACCCCAATATTGAAATTGTGTATTTGGAGGGAGATATTCGGCACTTTATTTACCACCCTATTGTGGAAAGTTGCCATGTCGTCTATTATTTTTGGCCCCATGGACCGGAATTTGTCGACGTGAATAAGCCCTCTGTTATTACATTTCATGATGCAATCATTCTGGATTACGTTCCTCAGTTTGTAACCGGAGAATATATTAGAGATTATTGGATAAAGACAAAAAGTTGGCTCGAAAACTCCACAAAAGTCATCGTCTCATCTCAATACGTAAAAGCGAGGCTAATCAGCCACTTCGGCAACATATGTAATTCTGCCACAGTCATCCCTCACGCTATTTCTCCGGCAAAATACTTTGGAGCTACAGCCGTAACTCCAGAACTTGCTGCAAAACTTCCTGAAAAATACATCATTTATCCCGCAAATACTTCTCCTCATAAAAATCACTATAATCTATTCCTGGCTTATGCAAGGTTTTCGAGAAAGGAACAGATCCCACTCGTACTGTTTGGATATCTAACCGAGTTGTTGAGAAGTGAACCTCCCTATTGGCCGGATCATCCATCTTTACCGACCCTCGTCTCATTGATAAAGCGGATTGGACTGCGAATCGATAAAGATCTATTTCCACTCGGCCTGGTTAAAGATCAGGAAGTTTCTCCGCTAATTAATAATGCCTATGCGCTCATTATGCCTAGCCTTGCTGAAGGAGGGGGAAGCTATCCGATAGAAGAAGCGCTGAGTATGGGAGTCCCCGTACTTTGTTCGGATATTCCAGTCATGCGAGAGCATCTCTCCCGTAGAAGCGCAAAAGTGGCCTGGTTTCGCCCGGAATCTCCGGACTCCATCGCACATGCTCTTGAACATTTAGTTGCGAATTTCAAAGAATATAAACAATCTGCCATCGACGGGATTAACGATCCGACAGGAACCTGGGATGATATCGCAAAACAGTACATCTCCACATTTCGCTCTGCATATTTGGATTATTGGACTTAAAAACGTGAAAAATCCGGCTTTTAGTTGCCCTTTAACCCTGAAAAGGACAATATAGCCGGCATTTTTCTTTGTGAGTCAGGTTGCAGTTTATTTCTTTACATGGGTTATCTGAATCAAATCCAACACATTGTCAAATTTGAACTGTAGAAGCATTTCTTTTTTTATGACCTCTTGCAATGTTTTTCTCACACTTTGATTGATAAGCAATAGATTGGATAAACTTATTGTTTCGGTACTTAATTTGCTCTTGGATTGTTTTAATGTGCCCAGAACAAGCTGAATCTTCTCCGCTTCAGCATTCATAATATGCGCTAATGCAAGCTCTTCAAGAGCAATAGAAGAAAGAAGCAGCGGAATCGTTTGGCCCATTGTAATCGAGATGGTTGGTATAATATTGGGGATATTAGCCTGAGTCACCCTTATCTCACCTCTTTGTCGAGAAGTTTATTTAACGCTTCCCTTGCAGCATCTAGCGTGTCACACTGGCTGAGGGATTCTTGATAAGCATGAATAGCTTCTTCAATTTCCCCCATTTTCTCGAGGCAAAGACCTTTATAATACCATGCTTGGAAACTGCCTAATCCTCTCAGAATAAGATACTTTAAATTTTCTTCCCCCAGCTCGATGCAATGATCAAAGACCTTCAAGGCTTCCTGCACCATATCCTTATAATACAGAATGACACCCTTGTAAAATTGCAAGTCAACATAATCGGGATACAAGGCCACCGCCTTCTCGATCCCCGGCCATGCCCCTTCAAAGCTGCCTAGACTGATCAATATCGAATATTTCAATTTATACAACATCGAAGGAGGAGTATATCCTGCTAAAATAAACTCTACGATCGATTTGTTGACATGCTCGAATGCTATCTCGAACTCATTGATCCGATAATATTCCGATCCGATGTGGTAATGAATCCAAGGGCTATGGTTGTCTTCGTCCAATTCTTTTTTTAGCATGGTGATGTTTCGTTCGTATTTTTTCTTTTCATCCACCGCTCTATTTAAGTACCCGTAATGATAAACCTTCAAGGGAATTCTTCCGATTCTCTCTAATTCCTCTTTCGTCTTTAATATCTCATTTGCGTTTATGGTTTCATGAATTTTATTCACGAAACGAAACCCTTTCTCTCTTCGGAATAGCCTGGAATGTTCAACATTTATTACTTTATCCGGATCAACTTCGTTCCCGTAATAATTCACTAAATGAATAAACAGAAGATCGTAATCGTCCTGATACAAAGAATCCCGAAGCTTGTAACGCTCCGCTTTATCCACCTCTTCATCCGCATCCAGCCATAGGATCCAATCCCCTGTTGCACGTTCAATCCCGTAATTTCTTGCATCCGAAAAGTTTTCGTTCCAGGAAAATTGAAGTACATCAGCGCCATAAGAGTTGCAGATCTCAATCGTACGATCCGTTGAACCTGTATCCACGATAATGATTTCATCCACTACATCCTTAACGCTATCCAGACATCGGCCAATGCAATCCTCTTCGTTTTTTACGATCATACAAAGCGACAATCGAGACAACTCTATCAAGAAACTGACCTCCTTAACCAATGACAACCGCCCTTCGCTCATGAACAGATTATGTTGATTCCCCGTTAAAAGTGACAGGAGCATTTGCATATCATCCAAGAACCAATTTCACGAATGAACCGTAAAATGAAACAACAAAGATAGAACGAGGTGTAGAATGTTGACGATAACAGTCCATTGGGAAGGACCTCAGTTTGAGAACCACAGTATCGCTAACGTAAACCGAAAATTGTGTTCGGAGCTCGCAGCAAACCCTAAACTGAACCTAAAGATCGTGAAGGCAGAAAACAATAACTCCTCCATGGAACAAGCTGATTTAACCATTAGTCACCAGTGGCCGCCGAATTGGAATGACCCCGAGAGCAAATATTGGGTTGTTATGCAACCTTGGGAATACGGAGCCATCCCAAAACAATGGTATATTCCGATGAAATATTGGATTGATGAAGTCTGGGTATACAGTTCATACAACAAAGAATGCTATATCCGTTCGGGCATCCCGGATAACAAAATTCACGTCATCCCGTTAGGAGTTGATGGAAACGTATTTAACACAGGTTCCAAAACGCTTGATTTAGATGATGCTTCCTTCTTTCGTTTCTTATTTGTTGGAGGAACCATCGGCCGCAAAGGAATAGATACGTTATTAGGAGCTTACCTTACTGAGTTTTCAGCGGATGAGGATGTCTGCTTGGTGATCAAAGATTTTGGGTCCAATTCATTCTATAAGGGAGCCACGTTCGAAAACACGATCAAAAACATGCAGTCAAATACGGAGTATCCCAAAATTGTATATATAAACGACGAATTTACGGAAGAAGAACTAGCCGGTTTATATACAGCATGTAATTGTCTGGTACATCCCTACCGCGGAGAAGGGTTTGGACTTCCCATAGTTGAGGCGATGGCCTGCGGTGTTCCTGTCATTGTTCCTGACCGGGGGCCGAGCACAGACTTTTGTAACGAAAATACGGCTTTTTTTGTATCCAGTTCAGAAGAAGCATTACAGGAAAAAAAATTGGATGGATTAGATACCGTCGACTATCCCTGGTGGTTAAAAATTGATCTTCATGATTTGCGGAAAGTCATGAGATACGTTTATACAAATCAGAAGCTGGCTCTTGAAAAGGGACAGAATGCTAGCCAAACTGTCCTATCGTCATTTACTTGGAAACAAAGTGCTGATCGCATTGCACACCGAATACATGATTTTTCCCAGAGGAAGTTCAGTCCCAAACCGACAGATCGGGAGATTATTCAAACCGAATTGGGGTTGGGAATTCAACTTATTCATCAAAACCTATACGAAGCGGCGCTTGAAAAATTTCTATGTGTTCTCGCCGTATACCCGGATTCGCTTGAAGCGCGATACAATACGGCAAACACTTACATTAACCAGAATCAGTATCTTGAAGCACTCCCTCACCTCCGCTTTATTTCGCAAGCCATGGACAAAGAATCGAACACCTTTCAAGCCGAAATTTGGAGCCTGATGGGGGTCTGTTATTCACAGATGCAAACCTATCAACTGGCTCTCGAAGCATTCAAGAGAGCCAATTTGTTAGATCCCTCTGTACGGCCAAGGGAAATTTTGTATCTTGATCGAAGTATCGAAACGGCGAAGTTACAGCTGGCGGAACTGTACGAAGTGCTAGGTAGCCGTTATTTGGAGATGCGCAATGAATTTCGGGCTGAGGAAATGTACACGGAAGGGCTTCAATACGCTTCCAGGCAACCGGAACTACAACAGGGATTACAGAAGGTCCGGGAACAAATTCAACGGACCAAAGAGAATATCGAACAACAAACTACTTATGAGGTTCTCTGGCAAAGTCCCGTATATAACTTGTCAGGATATGCTGAAGAATCACGATCCTTTATAATGGGGCTTCAATCTTACCCATTGAAGATTAAATTACTGGCCAGTGACGAGCCTTTAACCCGGGAGACACCCGGTACGGACATGTACAGCTCCTTGTTAAAGTTAGAGAAGCAGCAGCTTACTACTCCCCTTATCCATTACCAGTCGATTCCTGCACATTCATTATCACTGCCGCGGGCACCTTTATCGATCGGCAGAACGATGTTTGAAACGGATTCTTTACCCCGAAATTGGGTGGAGAATTTAAAGAAAATAACCGAGGTATGGGTTCCTTCCGAATTCAATCGCGAGTCGTTTACTGCCGCAGGATTGAATCCTGAACGAATATACGTTCTTCCCGCCTCCCTGGACGAAAACAAATATAACCCTGATAATATCCAACGATCACTTCTCCGGAATGGAGGCCCCTTCCGATTTCTATCTGTCTTCGACTGGAGTATAAGAAAAGGATGGGACATACTTTTGCGTGCCTACTTCGAGGAGTTCCGTCCGGATGAAGATGTTGTCCTGGAGTTAAAAGTGAATAAATTCCTTGAACCCGGAACTAAGATTCAAGACCAAATTGCAGCCTTGTGTAAAAAGCTCGGCGTAAAGAATCCCCCGCCAGTTCGCTTGTTGGAATCCACCATGACCGAGGAAGAGTTGATCTCCACCTATGCGGCTGCCGACTGCTTTGTTCTTCCTTCTCGCGGAGAAGGCTGGGGAAGGCCGTATATGGAAGCGATGGCCATGAAATTGCCGACAATCGGAACAAGATGGAGCGGACAACTAACATATATGAATGATAACAACAGCTATCTAATCGATATTGAAGGTGTCGTCCCTGTGAATCCGGATCTTGCTCCGTTTTATTACCACGGACAAAGATGGGCGGAACCTAGCGTTGATCATCTCAAAATTTTGATGCGCAGCGTGTTCGAGCGTAGAGATGAAGCAAGAAGGAAAGGGCAAAAAGCCAGAGCCGACTTATTCCCGAAATTCTCAATCCAATATACCGCAAAACAAATATATGAGCGCTTAGACTATTTGGTAAAATATCATTATGGTTTATAACTTAGAATCCGTCTGAAAATGACGGGTTTTCTCTTTTATGCAAAAAAAGACTGCCCGTTGTGCCGGTGTTACGGCTTGGGCAGTCCTGAGAATCAAGAGATATTAAACTCTTGCACGCCAGTAATTCAATAAATCCTCCATTGTTTTATGGAATGGTATTTCCGGCTTCCAACCTGTCTTTGCATTGAATTTCGAGTAATCTCCAAGCAGTATTTCAACATCCGATGGTCTCATCCGTGCCGGATCCTGTTGGATTTCGATTTGAACTTTGCTTAACGTCAATAGCAATTGAAGTACTTCACCAATGGTATAGCACTTATTGGAGGCGATATTGTATGTTTCTCCGGGTTCTCCCTTTTCCAAGGCCAGCCAATAAGCTCGAACTACGTCACGAACATCGGTAAAATCTCTCTTGGCCAATAAATTGCCCACATAAATAACCGGCGGCTTTTTCCCCGCTTCAATCTCTGCGATTTGTTTGGAGAAGTTGGAAGTAACAAAGTTTTCTCCTCTTCTTGGGCCTGTATGATTAAATGTCCGGGTTTGCACGACATTCAAACCGTAGCTCTTAAAGTACTGGTACCCCAAGTATTCCTGTGCTGTTTTACTTACAGCATAAGGGCTGAGCGGTCTAAGGGGATTTGTCTCCCTGATCGGCACCTCATCTTGTTCAACATGTCCGTACTCTTCACTGGAGCATGCAATTTGAATTTTGCAATCCAATTGAAAACGCCGAACCGATTCGAAAATATTAATTTGTCCGGCGACATTATTATAAATGGTATCTGTCGGCGAATTCCACGAAGTTGGGACAAAGCTTTGAGCCGCAAGATGAAATATAAGATCAGGTCTCTCTCGATCAATTAAGGTTTCAACGGAAAACGGGTCCCTTAACTCACACTCCACCAAATGTATATCATTCAAAATATGCTGAATATGGTCCATCCGGCTTCTTTGACGTATTGTACCCAAGACCTCTATATTATTGCTTAGTAAATATTCAGCCATATGACTACCTACGAAACCAGATATACCTGTTACCAGAGCTTTCATCAGGTCAATTTCCTCCTTCATCTTTTGAAAAAGTTCTAAGCGCATCCTTGATTTTTTGCTCATCGGCTTTGCGGCAAACGAGCAGTCCATCTTTTGTGGATACGACGATGATTTCCTCCAGACCTATCACAACTGCTTTTTGTTGTTCTGAATATATAATGTTGTTGTGGGAGGAAATGGAACTTACATTCCCGAGAATAATGTTCCCGTTCCGATCCGCAGGATGAACACGCTCCATGGATGTCCAGGAACCTATATCATCCCACGCAAAATCAACCGGGATATTGTAGATGTGCTCGGCCTTTTCCAAGATGGCGTAATCTACGGAAATCCTTTCTAATTTGGGGTACACATTCTCCAGATCATCCATATTGTCGGACAATTTATTCCACATATAGGGCTGAAATTGTTTCATATTGTCGGCAATGGTCGAGGGTTTCCAAATAAATATGCCGGTGTTCCAATAATAGTTTTTTTGATTAAACAATTGCTGGGCTCGGTCATGAGAGGGCTTTTCAATAAATCTTTTAACCGGATAAACATTACCGCACAATGCCTCTGAGGACGTCTCGATATATCCGTATCCCGTTTCAGGTCGAGTCGGGACTACTCCAAGCGTAAGGATGGACGAGGATGTTGCAGCTGTTTCAGCCGCTTCGATTAAAGCCCTTTTCAACGCTTTCCCATCCGGGATATAGTGATCGGATGGGGTAGTCACCAAGACGTCATCCATCCCCTTACTCAGAAAGTGGAGAGCCGACAGAGCGATGCAAGGACCCGTATCTCTTTGATCCGGCTCGATAATAAGTTGTTCTTGCTTTAGTTCAGGAAGTTGTTCAAGAATAAGCGGGGAATACAATCGGGTAGTTAAAATAAATATATCCTCTTTCGGAAGCCATTCGCGAAATTGCCAATACGTCTGTTGGATCATTGTATATTCAGAAGTCAAAGATAGAAATTGTTTCGGTTTTTCTTCTATACTTCGCGGCCAAAACCGCGTACCTTTCCCTCCTGCCATGATTACGATTTTCAATTCATAGTCAACTCCATTTCTGAACAATCGGAGAATACTAAACTTGGTGAATCGCGTCCATCGCCTCCGATATGCTGGAACTGATATATGCAATATCTTCTTGACTCAATCCCCCATGTGTTGGAAGATTTATCCCCTGAGCCGCTATTTCATTGGAGACTGGAAATTCCGAAGGGGGCTGCAAGTCATCATAGGGTGGTAAAACATGCATCGGATAAAAGAAGGGGCGCGTCTCGATTCCTTTCTTACGAAGCGTCAACATAAGTTCATCCCGTTTCTGTTCACCACCGTTTTTCAAAACGATGCTGTACATCCAAAACACATTGAACGCCCATTCCTTTTCGATTGGTAAAACAAGTCTTTCTTCATCTTTCAGGTGCTGGTGGTACTGGGCCGCCACGGACCGTCTCCGATCCACATGCCAATCAATATTTTCAAGCTGGGCCAGCCCGATGGCCGCCTGAATATTGGTCATCCGGTAGTTATAACCGACAATCGTGTGCCAATACTTGCGGTTTGGATCAATTCCTTGTCCCCTCAACAGCCGTACCTTTTCGGCAAGTGAATCGTCGTTCGTGGTCACCATCCCGCCCTCACCTGTCGTTATGATTTTATTTCCGAACAGGCTGAAGGTAGCACTGTGACCAAGCGACCCAACCTTGCTCCCCCGGTAATGCGCTCCCATCGCCTCGGCAGCATCCTCAATGACAAATAACCCGTATTTCTCAGCGAGCTCCATAACTGGCTGCATATCAACAGGATGACCATACAGATGAACGACGATGATTCCTTTTGTACGCGGGGTAATCTTCTGTTCGATCAAGGCAGGGTTGATATTCCAGGTATCCGCCTCACAGTCGATAAACACAGGTTTCGCCCCGCAATAGCTTACTGCGTTTGCAGTTGCAATGAACGTAAGTGATGGGATAATCACTTCACAGTCTTGGGTAACCCCATGGGCCAATAAGGCGGCATGAAGGGCGGTAGTTCCGTTACTAATAGCAATGGCGTGCTTTGTTTGGCAATAGCGGGCAAACTGCTCTTCGAATAATTGAATATATTTTCCGTTGGAGGAAATCCAGGTTGTATCAAGGCAATCCATCACATATTTCTTTTCGTTACCATTCAGGATTGGAGCGGCGATGGGGTAAAACTTATCGTTCATGGTGCCCCTCCTCTTCATGATGCTTAATCACCTTTGCAGGCACTCCGACGGCCGTACAGTAATCGGGAATATCGCGAATAACGGCCGATCCTCCACCTATCATGGAAAATTCGCCGATCCTCGTGCCGTCAATCACTTTGGAACCAATCCCGACAAATGTCCCTTTTCCTACCGTAACGTTGCCCGCCAAGTTGCATCCCGGTGCAATGTGGGCATACTCACCAATCCGGCAATCATGGTCGACGGAAGCACCGGTGTTGATTATGGATTGGTTCCCTATTACAGCCTCAACATTGATTACTGCGCCCGGCATAATGGCAACCCCTGTTCCAAGCTGTACCGAATCGGAAATACAAGTGAAAGGAGCAATCGCATTTACAAATTGAAAACCAATCCATTCAGCCTTTTGGTGCAACTTCTGACGAATTCGATTACTACCGATAGCAACGAAAGCATGATGAATACCTTGCTCATATAAATACGGCAAAATTGAATCGTCTCCTAAAACAGGGAGATTTAATACAGGGCTGACAAGTTGATGATCCGTACACCCTACTAATTCATAGTTCGGATCCTTACGCAAAATATTTATGATAACTTTGGCGTGTCCCCCCGCTCCAATAATAACTACTTTTTTCATTCCGGCAACAAACACTCCTTCCAGACCTCTATTACCGCTAGAGCAAGATCCAAAACTAACACAATACATCATATACGGCATGGGGATAAACGAAACGGCAAGTGCCTTACTTTTAAAATTACCGAAAGGGTCCACACCTTCAAAGATTCTATTCATACTTATGTAGGATAGATATTATCTAAATCCCTTATCATCTATACCAGGAAGAGGAGAGATCATTTGATGCAAACTTATAAGCCAAGACTTCTATGGGTGTGTCCGCATATTGTACTCAGGTATGAGGAAATCCCCCTTTTCGTTGATGCCGGAGCAGAGGTGATCCCTTCTCTTGGTGAAGGGCCTTGGCTTCCATACGATCCGCATTATGACAACGAATTGGACGATATGTACCCGCAATGGCGCGCTTATTGTACAATCCCAACGAATGTTGTTGAAAAGATTCGGAGGATTTCATTAGAATCTCCGACTGATGAAGAAGCCGCTCTTATTAATCAATGGATCGACATCATCAGCATAGCGACCTTTCCCAAACTTGCGGAGAAGGTTCTTGATTGGTTCCAGGGTACTGTAATATTCCGGAGTTTTGGTATCCCACAGTTGACGAACTACACGAATTATAGTCTTGAAGAAGGCGTTGACCTGAACAAATTTGCCAACGCAAATAATTATGTCTGGTCCCCAATTCTTAAAGCACTTGATGAAATCGAGGATCCAAGACTTATAAAGAATACACTTTACATGAACTATTTTGTTTCGAAAGAACGATTGCCGTTTGAATGGGCAAGAAAAAATTCCGTAAGGAAAATCTCCACTTTGATTTCTTACATTGACAAATCCAAATGGGTCGATAATATTTTCCTTCCTTTTGAGAGAGCATTTCGAGATTTTGATTTTATCGTTTTGGGGAGAAACGACAAATCATCACCGCGTTGCCAGCATCCTTCCATTGTTGGTAATGTCGATTTCAAGAAATCAATGAGTATTCTGTGCAACAGTCGCATTTTTTGCTACGGTGGTGCTCTAACCCACTATCACATGCATTTCACTCCTCTTGAGGCAATGACAATGAATGTCCCTATATTTTTCACGGAAACTTGCGGACTTGCTAGAGAAGCCTCAGAGAATGGACTCACAAAGAATCAGTTGCGGGAACTCGGAATGTGTGATGATTACAATGAGATGGCAGGCAAAGTAAAACAAATTATAGATGACTTTGACTATCTGGATCATTTGCGCGGCATACAACACGAAGTCCTTCTGCCTGCTTTTAGCAGAGAACGTGCTTTAAAGTCTACAAAGCAATTCATCGAGAGTCTTTCCGAAAAAGTTGCCCGCCATCGTATCAAGAATCCCTACGACCATGTTTACACTATTGCAGCTTCCAGCACGCCAATGGTCAGAAGAAATATTACCCAATCCAAAGATATGCCTGCCGAACCCGGTGAATATCGGGTCATCAACAGCAAAAAAGCCCATGGAATAACCGGAGAAGTTGTACAAGACAAATCGAGTAATTATTTCCTTCGACAGGCGATTCCTGGGGTTCATGCACCCGGATTGCTGGTAAACGAGACGATCGTTCACATGCCGGTCGGTGAATACGAAATAACTCTGACCCTATACGCCAAAGAAGCATCAGCTCAAGAAATTGGTCTTCTGGACTTTAGTGCATGGAATCCGGATCATCAATACTTGATGTTACTACCGCTTGTTTTGCAGGAAACCGGACTAATTACAATCAAAGGTAAGGTTAGCATTGACAAGTCGTTCGCTAAAGCAACCAAACAATTAAATATTTACTGGCCAGGGACATCTTCCATCCATTTTGAAAGTTTCCGTATCGAGAAAATTTCCAATCACTTACCTGAAAGCTCGGTAACCACAAATTGGTCCGGAGGCTTCTCCACTTTAGAAACATTTAACGATGAAAATTGGCGCTGGTGTTCGGAGTCTGGAGAACTGGAACTCACCAATCATTCATCCAGACCCAAGACTGTTTTGATCAATACAGGAATTAAAACAGGTTATCCGGAAAATGCTTCATTATTTGTTTCAAGTGATGTTTGGTCGGAACAATTCATAATTAATTGCTTCAGTGAAGCAATTGCAAGATCCTTTACCATTCCACCGGGAACTCATACCATTAAATTCACCTGCGATGCTCAAAGGGTTGATGTTCCGCCTGATGGCCGGGTATTAGTATTTCGTCTAAACAATTTCTCCCTCAGAGAACTTAATTAAGAAGCGGGATTTGATCTTAATAAACCTGAACTATATGAAATGGGTTGATAGGATGGATAAAAGTAAACCAAGACTCCTATGGGTCTGTTCACATCTGGTTCTTAGATATGAAGAAATTCCCTTGTTGATTGAAGCGGGGGCTGAGGTTATACCTTCCTTGGGGAAAGAGCGATATCATATCGAGTTTGACTCTCAATACGACAATGAAACGGACGGGATGTATCCGGATTGGCGATCTCATTGTTCATTGCCTGCCAACATCGTTGATAAAATTCGAACCATCGATTTGGAACATCCGACACCGGAGGAAGCCGACTTTATGAATTCATGGATCGACGCCATCTATATTGCCAGCTTTCCCAGGCTAGCGGAAGGCGTCCTTCAATGGTTCCAAGGTGTAGTTATTTATCGGGTATTCGGCGATACGGAAACATATACGAATATTTCCATCACGAACGGTGTTGATCTTAATACATTTGGAGACGCAGACAATTATGTCTGGTCTCCAATTCTAAAATGTTTAAATGAACATGAGGATGACAGAATTGCAAAACGCACCTTCTATTTGCCGGCTTTTGTTTCAAAAAGCAGGCTTCCATTTGAGTGGGCGGGTGAAGGCTCCGAAAGAACAATATCTACACAAATCTCTTATATTCATAAATCGCCTTTTTACGAAGAGAAGTATGAGATTTTCAAAAAAGCCTTTCATCATTTGGATTATATCGTACTGGGAAGAAATGATAAAAAGTCTCCATTATGCCATGACAATAAGATTCTAGGGAACGTCGATTTCACAACCTTGATGCAAACTCTGTGCAATACAAGAATATTCTGTTATGGGGGAGCCCTAATTCCTACGCATCTACATTTTACCCCTATTGAAGCACTGGCCGTTAATGTACCGGTCTTATTTGCGGAAACAAGCGGATTCGCTCGCGAGTTACTGGAGAACGGTCTCCATGCGAATCAACTTAAAGAACTGGGCATGTGCAAGGATTATTACAATATGGCAGAGAAAGCAGCCGAATACCTGGATGATTTCTCTGTTCTAGTTCAATTGCAGGAAGCACAGCAGCAGCATTTGCTTCCCGTCTTCAGTCGAGATCGTGCGCTTTCCTCTGCAGAGGAGTTCATAAAGGGTCTAAGGGATCGTCTTGGTTCGCGGCGCAGCATACTTCCTTACAATGAGGTATATTCGCTGGAGCCCGGCTCTCCAATAAAGAAGCAGAGTATGACGAGCTCTCTGGAAATGCCTGCTCTTATGGGAGAATATCGGATTTGGAGCGGCAGTAATTTTCACGGCTCAACAGGTTCAAAGATTTATAACCCCCGCCTTCAAACCGATGTACGACAAGCAAGAACAGGGATCGATGCTCCGGGTTTGCTTATTGATGAGAATATCTACCTCATGCCCCAGGGAGTATATGAGTTTACTTTTTCGTTTCATTTTGAACAACCATACAGCGAACCCGCAGGTGAAATCATTATAGGCTCATGGAATCCCGATTACGTGGAACTTCTGAATATTAGGCTTCTTCCTGCTCTGCCTGGTCTCAATATTTATAAAGGAATTGTTGAAATTAACGAATCACTAATAACCGCATGGAAAAAGCTGCGCGTTACATTCTCAGGTCATGTCAACACAGATTTCGTGAACTTACGGGTAATCTATAAATCAGACAGGATGTGAGGGGCACATGGATGAAACCTCAAAATTAGTTGAATTCATAAAGGCAAAACACCCCGATCTTGTAATTGATAAACCCCTCAAGATAAATACATCGGGATCCGCAAATCTCATTGTTATGGTCGGTGAGGACCCTGATGAACAGTGGGTATTTCGTTTTCCCAGAAAAGAAAATGTTTATGCTATTCAACAGATGGAACTAGAATCGCGAATTTTAAAACTGATTAAAGACATTCTCCCTATTCCAATTCCCAATTATGTCTTCAAGTCCGATCCTTGCGATGAAATACAGTATGTTGTATATCAGTATATTCCGGGAAAACCATTAACCATTGAGAATTTTATAATGCTTGACGATAACCAAAAAGATCAGATTGCCAAAGAATTAGGAATAACTTTACAGATACTCCACCAATTTGATTTCATACCGCATTATCCAGCAGAACAAATAGAGAAGTCCATGATTCGAGCAGCGTGGACGGAAAAATTCGAACTCGTTGAACAGCATGCTTTTCCTTACCTGACCTTGAACGAACGTAATTGGGCATCTCAATTTTTTCACCAGTATTTATCCGATGATAAATACTGGTTGTTCCCATCTTGTTTAACTCATGGGGATCTGAAAGGAGACCATATTCTATGCAATGAAGCTCATGGTGGGCTGTCGGGTATCATTGATTTTCGTCTGCAAATTGGAGATCCTGCAGTTGATTTCGGTTTTCTGATGATGTATGGAGAAAATTTTGTAGATAGAGTTATGCAATATTACGGCGTATCCCCCGAGGATAACTTGAAGGACCGAGCTCGTTTTTACTACCTCTCTCTTCCTTTTGATGGCTTGTTATACGGAGCTCTTTTGAATCGGACGGATCTCATTGAAGAACATTTGGTACGATTGCACAGCATCTTAAATAATACTGGTTGAATCGAAATTCGGAATATAAAAGGCGAGCTCAAGGATAACTTCCTCGAACTCGCCTTTATTGCGTTTCCTTTAAATTTCACCATAATTTCCAGGGAGCTTGCCCAGAGTCCCATAGGGATTCCAAATGCTGCTTATCCCGCAGCGTATCCATAGCGTACCAGAAGCCGTTATGCCGGTAAGCAAGCAGTTGTCCGGAGTTGGCCAGATTAACGAGCGGTTCCTGTTCGAAAACCGTTTTGTCGTCGGCCAAATAATTAAACACTTCCGGCTGCAAGATAAAAAAACCGCCGCTTACCCACTTACCGTCCCCTTTCATCTTCTCGTTGAACCTTTGAACTTTGCCGTCTTCGCCGATGGTCAAGGCTCCGAACCTGCCAAGCGGCTGCACGGCGGTCACAGTAGCCAATTTACCATGTGACTTATGGAATGCCGCAAGATCGGTCAGAGGCACATTGCTTACTCCGTCGCCATAAGTTAGCATAAACGGTTCGTCGCCGACATAGGATTGTACGCGTTTGAGCCTTCCTCCCGTCATCGTTTCCAAGCCGGTATCGATAAGAGTAACCTTCCAAGGCTCGGTCCGCGTATTATGGTACTGAGAATGTCCGTTTCTGTAATCGAAGGTAATATCGGAATCGTTTCGCACGTAATTGGCGAAATATTCTTTGATGACCTCACCTTTATACCCCAAACATACAATAAAATCATTAAAACCGTAATAACTGTAGATCTTCATGATATGCCATAAAATCGGCTTGTCACCGATCCGAACCATCGGTTTGGGCTTGGAGTCGGTTTCTTCGCTGATCCGGGTACCTAACCCTCCTGCCAGAATTACAACTTTCATGATCATTCTCCGTTCTGTCGAGAAGTTTAAAGTAAGTGAGCACGGGTTTAAATGAGAAGTTCTGGAACAACCTCTACAACAGTATATGTGTCGTTTACTGGTTTGACAGGTACACCTATATTACAGGCTTACCCATCAATTTTGACGGGAGCAAAGAATCATAAGAAAGCGGCATCCTCAGGCGAATTATTTATTTTTGAATCCGGTACTCAGCCGAAAACATGGACCAGAAGGTCATTCAACCTGTGGGCATACGTGTGCTCCCGCAGAGTCCGTTCCAGCCCTCGAAGTACAATTTCACGCCGCTCCTTCTCATGACTCAAGTAATAATCGACTTTCTCGATTAGCTCCGACGAAGTGCTGAACGTCTCAATTTCTACGCCCGGGGTATAAAAGTTCACAATATCACTGCGGATGTCGACAATCTGCAGCGTGCCGCTTGCCGATATTTCAAACGTCCGTGGATTGGGAGACACCGCTTCGATCATAGCCGTGTTATTGTTGACCGAAGTATCGTTGAACGAACGATGCAGGTTAATGGCTATTTTACTGCTGCTGTATATAGCGGCCGTATCCAAGGGTCCCATCCATTTATCCGCTTCCACCCGTCCGGGATAAGCGCCAGGTTCAAATAAACGGTCCCACCAAAAGCCGTTGATATGGAGTCCCCGATTCATCAGTTCATGGATAACCGGTTGAAAGAATTCTACCCGATTCCAGAAGGCGCTGCCGACAAACGACAGATTGCGGGGGTTCTCCGCGCGCTCGCGAAGCGGCCGGTAATAGCCCGGATAGGCGGCGAAGGGAAGGTAGTAAACATTGGCGCATCCACGCTGACGATAAAAATCGACGCAATTCAGTTCAAGCGTAAAGATGTAGTCATAGTGCATGACGAGATCCGCGGTGATATCCGTATAGTAAGGATCATCCGTCAGCCAAAGGGCCGTCCTGATTCCCTTGTTTCGGATCGAATCCACATGTTCTGCGGACAAATGCCACCCGTCCAAGGCCAGAACCAAATCGGGACGCGCCTCCTCCGCTTGCTGCGAGACGTTCTGGGTCGGGTCCGTGACCGTAACGGTTGCCGCAAGAGTACGAAGAGTCTCAATGATTCCTTCATCCACGGGGGAATACGGATACCCTTTGCCGGAAGTCACATACATAACATGAATCTGACGGAGCGGAAATGCCGGTCCTGGACGACTGCTTATCACATCCATTCTTCCACGCAAATATCCTTCATCGAATCCGGCCTGAAAGCCGGCATTTCTGCCATCCTGCCTAGCAGGAGCGATTACAGGAACGGGCGTTGCTGTTACTGCAGTTCTTACCGCTCTTGCGTTCCTTCTTCTTGCAACTCCTCTTGCAGTACCTGTGAGGCGATCATGTTTTGACAAAGTTTCCACGCTCCTTGAATGATTTGCCTGATTTACTGCAGGATGGCAAGCATCCGTGCAATACGGTCTGTATAAGAATGCCGCTGTCTGGTCGTCCAGAGCGATCTCCAGGCCATCTGGGCCCGTTCTTGTTCATGTTCCAGGTAATAATCGATTTTGGCTCTTAATTCATCCGCCGAGGCAAAAGTCTCGATATCATAGCCGGGGCGGTAATGCTGATGAAGGTCCTCCCGCACATCCGTAATCTGTAAAGCCCCGCAAGCGGCGATCTCATAAGTTCGGGGATTGATGGAAAGCCCGCGGAGATTCGCCGTATTCGCATTGTCTTGACCCGCTTCCGTAGGCCGATGCAAATTTATTACGATTTTGGCCCCGTTATAGTAAATCCGGGTTTCCTTCTGTTCGATCCATCCATCCCGGATATGGGGCTGGAGAAGGTCGAGGCGACTGAGCCTGTTCCATAAACTCCCGACGATCACCACTTTTTTTTGCGCCAGATAAGGGGCAAGTTCGTCAAACAGGGCTACGCGATTCCAAAAGGCGCTTCCTATAAAACAGACGTCGGACTGGTAGGAGCGTGGCGCATGCATCGGCGCGAACATTTCTGAATCGGCGGCAAGCGGCAAATAATGAACTTTATTGCAGCCACCCTCCCGGTAGAAAGGCACGCAGGAAAGCTCATGCGTGAATACGTAGTCGTAGTGCGTTGCCAATTGCAGAGACTGATCGGTAAAATACGGATCATCCACAAACCACACCGCCGTGCGTATGCCCCAGCTTCGGATCAGATCGATATGCTGGCTGTGCTCGGCGGGAAATACGTGCATAGCATTCAGAACCAGTACCAAATCCGGGCGGAACTGTTCTGCCCTTTTCAGCATTTCCTTAGGACCCGTCACCTCCAGTTCTCCCGTCAATGTCTGAAGAGCCCGAATCATGCCTTGATCCACGGATTCAAATCCCTGTTGAACATAAAGCACACGGAGCGTCCCCTTCGGAGCCGCCGGGGTTCCTGTGCGCTCCATGACTGCCCGACAGCCTCCGAATCGGTATCCTTCGGCCCATCCCTGATGGTGTGCTGCCGATTTGCCGGTTTTCCGGAGTCGTTTTCTTGCACTGTTCACGGCATTCAATCCTATCTATGGGTTAATCTCTTGACCTTATAACTATATGCGGAGGGCTAATCCACCGGCATGGATGACTACCCTGACGTTTCTAAAATTGGCGAATGCCCCTGCTTGTCCCAAGCAAACAAAAAGCTTTTCCCTATATTAGAGAAAAGCCTTGGATAAAATCAGTAAGGAATCATTTACTTGAACTCTTGCTCCTGATATGCCAATTTATGACCGTCTTCAAAGCCTTTGGCAAACCCGGAATTGAAACCGTTTTGATAGGATTCGTTGTACCCCTCCTGATATAAAGCGGCAGGGTCGCCTTGTTCCACAGGAGCTGGAACCGGGGCCGGGGCCGGTTCCGTAGCCGGAAGACGCCGCCGTACCGCTTTTCTCCGACGTGTTTTACCGCGAATCAGCTTCCTTTTTCGGGATTTGATCCGACGTCCCTGCATTCTCTTTCCAAGCGTTCTCCTAACGCGCTTCAAACGGCGTTTCGAGCGTTTTATTCCGCTTTTTCTTTTGCTTAATGTCGTACGTCTCTTTTTAAGCGCCATTTCGTTCATCTGCCTCCTGTTTGCTTGTAAATGATTCCAAGGGTGTTACCTTATCCGCGTTCAGCCAAGGGGCTGTGGGGATGCCTGTATATTGGCGATGCAGCTCTATATTCGCAAGCATGGACGCCATGGCCTGTTGAAACCGCGTCATCCTGTCTGCTTGTTGGATGAAGGAACGGGCCGTTTCTTCGGAGCAGGCGGACACATCCGCCATGCTGTCAAGAATGCGGGCCAGCGCATTTTGGCTTCTAGAGATGGAGATGATCAGTTGGAGCTTGGCTTCCCTCTCGCTCAGTAAAGAAGGGGTAAGCATCACTTCTCCTCATCCCCGAATCCCGAACCCCCGCCAAATAAATCTCCGAATCCTCCCGAATCGCCCCCGCTGCTCTCGGCCGAAGAAAGCAATGACTTCAAATTGCTGCATAAGCCATTTTCCATTTTGGTCAGCCCTTCAATAACCTCCACCATTTCGTCATGAACGCCAAGCGGCTTTGCAAGCTGGCTCTCGTGGTCGCTAAAGCTATGCGCATGCACATGATTCAAGCTCCAGTTGCGCACCTTCTCCGCCTCCAGTGCTTTGGCTTCGAGCATCATGGACACATTCCATTGAATTTTGGCCATGGCATCCAGCATATTGAGATAGGCATGCTCCCTGCTCATTTGATCACCTCCGCTTCTTCAGCTATTCCTCTTCCGAGCCCTTCAGCTCAGCGATGACTTGGCTTAGATTTTCCGCCATAGCCTCTTCCAAATCGGCAATTGAATTCAAATAAGAGATCAAGCTCTTGTTGATGGACGAGGAATTATCCATCAGTCCTTCCACACCTTCGAAATTCGGTTCCTGATCCGGAAGCGCATGTACAATCTGCGACAATCTGACGGTGATATGGCGCTCGGCGTCAATGATACGGGCCAGTTGCTGGTGTGAATGCCCCATATGCATAATGATATCTGTTATTTTCTGCTCCACTTGTCAGCCCCTCCATTTAACCTAAGAATCGGGACTCCGTCGTTTCAGACATAAAAGCCCCGGCATTCTACTGATTTCAGCATATGCCGGGGCGTCATTCCGCGTTCCGCAATAATACCGCGGTCCGCTTAAATTTATAGTCTGGGTTCAAAAAGTCAGGTTTTCAGGATCAAGAAGGTTGGATGAAGCTAGGGACTGAGTAGCGGAGCGTACAATAGGGTACGTGAGCAACGGAAGGCCCGGCTGAATTCAAGATTCGACGTCGAATCCGCTTCATGATCTACATCGTCATGGAAAGATGACTTTTTGAGCAACCTCTTATAGTAGTGACGATCTTAGTTGAATCGGGGGAAGGACATACGGTCCTTCCGGGATAGCTGCAATTTCGTCCGGGGAGACCGGACGGGCTCTGTCCGCCAGTCCCCAAACCTCGGCGGCATACGGGGTCCAGAACAAACGGGCCATTCCCCGATCCATTTGATACAATTGACCGTCAGGCAGCTTCATCACGGAGCCTTCGCCGAACCGTTCCGCTGGCGACATTGCCTTCGTTATCGCTTGCACCGCCTCCGGCAGCTCCCATTCCCCGCCATACGGAATTCCCTGCAACGTACGCTGCGACAATCTTACGGCGGATAGGGACGGAAACTGTACCGCTAACGATGCGGCATCGGCTCCCTTGATTCTGTACCTGGTTCCCTGTTGCAGCCAATACAGAGTGCCGGTTCCACTGCTGGCTAGAACCTGTACAGGACAGCCCTCTGACCGGATTTCGACTGCGGGTCCGGCCCCTTCTTTGCCTCGCTGCGCTTCAACCTGTCCGAGCCGCTCATGTACATTTCCCCATTTTAGATGGAAATAGTCCTGGTTCGCTCTGCTGATTTGCGATACATCCCGATGATCCAGGCTTTTCATCGTCTCGCTGCCAAAATGGTGAATGAAGGCGTCTCCGGCAATCATCAGCTTCATGCCTTGCAACCGGAGGCGGATCATCCAGTCATCATCCTCGTAATTGCCCACCCGGTAGCCTTCATCAAAGTATCCGGTCCGCATCATGGTTTCGCGTTTCATCAACAAACAAAAGCCGACCAGGCGATCGGTTCTCCTCCATCGCTGCGGATCCTTCCGGTTATGGTTGGCCGCAAATTCCCACATATCCGCGATATCCCGGTAAGGTACATCGATTTGCTGCTCGCCCCCGATATAATTGGTAACAGGCCCGACGGCCCCGATATCAGGACCGCTGTTCAAACAATCGAGCATGTTGGACAACCAGTTCTCTGTAACGAGCACATCATTGTTCAACACCAGCACCGTACGCCCTTTCGCCATCATTAATCCTGTGTTAACGGAGCCCGCAAACCCCGCATTATCGGCATGCACCGCTAAGCGTACTTTACGTCTGCGCCGCAACGCTTCCGAAGTTCCGTCGCTTGATGCATCATCCACCACAATTACTTCATAAGGGAAGGAGGTATGGGCTTCGATGCTGTCCAGACATTGCAGCAACAATTCCTTCTTATTGAATGTCGGGATTATGATGCTGGTTCCTTCAAACGGTTGCTCAAAGTCCACATATCCCACGGCTCTTCCCTTCTCATAACCGGCTTGATACCCCTGATCGAATAAAGGGAGGGGAGACCCCCCTCTTTTCCTGCTATTCTTTCCACGCGTGGGTCTAAGTCTATTTGGGTTGTGCATGTGCCCTCCTTTCAGCGAAGCCCCTGTTCTCCGCTCTCCAGCTTGTTGGCCAAATGACCGAAATCCAATGCACACTTGCCGAGCCGACTGGCGATTTCGGTACAAATCAGAACTGCGGCGATCCCCGCCGCCACCAGAGCTATGTCAAAACTATACCCGGATGCTTGCTGAACGGCTGCCTCTGCATCATAAACGCCTCGAATCGGGGTCACGAGGCCGACGACTTCAATGCCTTCCCGCTGCAGCACTGACGCCAGTCCTTCAGCCCGATTCCCGGCAATCAGTACTTTCCTGCCTCTTAGCAAGGGCAACATAAGCCCCTCTTCGGCAAGCTCATAGTTTACAGTAGAGGAAGCGAGGCGCAGTCTTGCCGGATCAAGCCCATAATGGGATAACACCGGAAACAGTAAGCCCTGGAATGAAGAGTGGCGGGAAATGGGAACACCGATAATATCGGCTTGGCGTAGCGCGCCAGCCAGCTTCTCACGAATATCATATGCCGGCAGCTCTACTCCGGCATATGGAAGAAACGGCCCTCTCCGCCGCGCTTCGTCCGTAGGAATAACAATATCATGGGCCAGCGTCAGCAATTCGCCGTCGCCAAGCCGGACAAGCGACAAAGGCTGCCCGCTGTCCAAGGCATCGCGCAAAGCGCTGGCCGCCTCCGACGGAGTGAGCAGAGGAAGGAGCGAGCCGGGAGCGAGATGCCTGATCCCTGATGCGATCAAATCCTCCGCAGTGACGCCAGGGAGTATCGTATGAGGAGGAAGCAAGCGGGTTACAATGGCCTCCCCTCCTTCAAAGTAACCCTCACGAAACCCTGATTTATAAGAATCGGACAAATTCGGATCAGGTTGTACTTCATTCAGAGTTTGTCCGTTCTCTTCCACCCGGTTTTGAAGATGTCCGGCATCATGCGCCTCAGTCGGCTGCATTTCCTTCAAATCCAAAGCCGCCATTTTCTCAGGTCTGACTTGTCTTTTTATCCTCGAGCTGTTTCTTGAACGGAGCAATCCCCCGTTCAAGCTTCTCCGCCGCCGGTATCTCCTGAGTAACCTGCCTGGTCTTTTTCTTCTTTGCCCACGGGGTTCCCGGATTCCTCCGGGGACCCGTTTGCTCTTGCCCGAGATCCTTTTATTCCTCATCGTCCATCCTCCGCCTCAAACATCTCCTCACCGCTTGAATCTCTTCATCCGCCGCGAAGCCTCGAGCAATGAATCAAACGTCCCCGCATCCGTCCACCAGTTGCGAAGAATATCGTATTCGAGCTTTCCTTCCATCGCATACAAGTTATTAACGTCTGTTATTTCAAGCTCGCCCCGGTCCGACGGGTTCGTGGCCGCAATATGCTCAAACACACGGTCATCGTACATATAAATACCGGTTACGCAGTAATCCGATTTGGGTTGCTGAGGTTTCTCTTCAATGAAAGAGATCAGTTTCGGATGATCCTGATCGAACACCGGGACCCCGTATCTTCCGGGATCGCTCACTTTTTTCAGCAAAATTCTTGCAGTTCCTGCAGGCTGTCGTTGAAACTTCTCCGCATAAGGCTTCAAGGGGTCCAGAAACAGATTGTCGCCAAGCAAGACCACGAACCGCTCCCCGGGAGCGATAAAGCCTCGGGCTAGTTCCAGCGCCTCGCCGATTCCTCCGGCTTCCTCCTGGATCTTGTAGGTTAAATTAATGCCCATAGTGCTCCCGCTGCCCAAAAAGTCGGTGTACAACCCGGCGGACTGTTTGCTGATGACAAGCAGGATATCCGATATTCCGGCCAATTTCAGCTGTTCTATTCCATAAGTGATCATCGGCGAATTGCCGACGGGGAGCAAATGTTTGTTAATTAGCCTTGTCAGCGGATATAGTCTCGTACCCGTTCCTCCCGCCAAAATGACACCTTTCACGAACTCTCCTCCTTTTAAATGAACTGACGTGGATCAATACCCCATTTTTCTATAAATCGATTGCGGTTCTTCTCGATGATCCAGTCCCATTCTTCCGAATGCTTCTCCTTAAAGCTCGCGCTGCCCTTATGGTAAATGAAGGTATCCTTGCAAATCAGAAGCCGGAAGCCCCCCATAACCGCCCGGAAGCAATAATCATCATCCTCGTAATGGCCGGGGGAATAACCCTCATCCAGCGCTCCGATCTCATCATACAGACTCCGTTTGAACATAAAACAATAGCCGATGAGCCGTCTGACTTCCGTCCACTTGGAGGCATCGGTCCGGTTAAATGTCCGGGCATACTCGATCAGTTCATCGGGTTCGCTTAAACCGGTATCTATCTGCTGTTGTCCGCTGGCATAGTTCGTAATCGGACCCACAATTCCGATATCGGGTGAACTTTGCAAAGCGGCCGAAAGCTGCGAAAGCCAGCGCGGGGTCACCTGACAGTCATTGTTCAGCAGCAGAAGCTGGTCTCCGGCAGCAACCGCCAGCCCTTTGTTGCAGGCAACCGGGAAGCCCGTATTCTCGGGCAGCGAGATCAAAATCAGCTTTTCCTTCACGCAATATTCCTTGGTCCCGTCTCTCGACCCGTTATCCACCACAATGATTTCGTAGGGGGCATCCGTATGCTCACGTATGGACTCCACACAGTCAGAGAGTAAATGAAGGCCGTTATAGGTAGGAATAATGATGCTCGTTAATATTCCGTTCATGGGCGGTTCCTCTCTTTCGCGAGCTGCGGACGTGACGAGGTCTGCCAGAACAGCCTTGCGCCTTTTCGGTGCATCGCCTCGTTCAACGCTTCAAGATGATCGCCCAAAATAAGCTGGAGAACGCTATTGCCTGCGCCGGAATTCCCTTCACGCATCCGGTTGCGCCCGATTACATCGGCTGTGCAGGGAGCGGATACCGTCAATCCTTCGAGCAGGGCCGCTGCCTGCGCCTTAGGAGGTACGGCAAGGATTCCTGTCCCGATGGTGTTTATCGCCTTGCGGGATAGTACATGCGGAACCGCGGTCAGCGAATTGCTCTTCAAATCCTGGCGCCCCAGAACCTGATTCAGAAACAACTTGCAACGGGTCACCTCATCCTGTCGTTCATAAAGAGGAAGATAGCCTGAAATATCATTCAGCACCACGTCAATACCTCTCTCTTGTTCATATAGAAAAGCCGCCAATTCTTCGGCAGGTACAGCCATATCCCCATCAACGAACAGCAAGGAATCACCACATGCCAGAGCCGCCCCGACGGAACGGCCGATGTCATGTCCAAGCCGCTCCGGATAATAGGCCAGAATCACGTTTTTCCGATCCTTCACTTTGCCGAAGCTGTTATCGGTGCACCCGTTAAGCACGACGACCATTTCCTGAAGCGGAATGCGTTCCAATTCATCCAGCAAGTTTCCAAGCGTTCTCTCCTCGTTGCAAGCGATGATGACTACCGACGCTTTTCCTGACAGGGGGACCGGAACCCCGTACAGACGGGGATTCTCTCTTTTGGAAGCGGCATAACCATCCCGGAAAGCTGTTCCCAACGCAAGGGCACGATCATAGGAAGGAGACGGATCTTCCGTTCGGCTGCGGAACCATTCAGTCAACAAGGACCGAAAATGCTCCCTTGGAGGGAGTGAGGTTCCAAGCCGCTCCAATCGCAAAGCTTCCGCCCCGGCGGAGACCCCGGCTCCATAAGCTCCTTTTAAATCGACTTTGGGCTCAATTTGGATTACATATTTCTTTGGCAATCTTTGTTTGCCCCGGGCCTTGCGATTCGGTAGAGAAGGAGATCTTCGCTTGCCCGACCGGACGCGTTTGAGACGATTCGCCCGAATGACGGGCTTTTGGCGGTATTTCCGCGTTCTTCCAAGTACGGTTTTGTTCACGGTATTTTAATCACCTTGCCCTTTCGCGGAGTCGTCCCAGATCAGAGAAGCCGCCGCGCGAGCCCCGTTGCTTCATAGCTAACCCTGCCGCTTCCAAGTGATCTCCCAATACCAGCCCGGTCAGCAAATCTCCATGTTTGGAACGGAGCCTCGGGCGATTCAAACGGCCGACATCCACGGAATGCACCGGTCGGATCTTCAATCCTTCCAGGATAGCGGCTGTCTGGGCCAACGGCGGTTTCTCCAGCTTTTCATAACCGATTCGGCTAGCCGCCTGTCTGCTGAGCGCATGCGGCACCGCGGTTAGGGACGCGCCTTTCAAATCGGACCTGTTCAGCAATGTATTCAGAGTATGCTTAGCGCTGACAACCGGATGAACCTCCCGAGTCTGAACCGGGCCTTCGTAATCATTCAGGGCCAAATCACTGCCGGATAGAATGGCTGCAGTGAAAGGCCGAAGATCTTTGGCGGGAATCACCATATCCCCGTCTAAGAACAGCAGCACTTCCCCTTTAGCCTGCCTTGCGCCGACCGCTCTCGGGACATCATGCCCGAGCGGTTCTTTGTATTCGAGAACGATAGCCCCGAGCTTCCTGGCAAGCTGCGCGCTCCGGTCCGTACAGCCATTCGCCACAACAATGATTTCGGTCTTAGGATGAACTTTGGTCGCTTCCCGGATGACCCTCCCGAGCGTCCGATGCTCGTTCATAACCGGAATGATGACAGATACCACCGGTTCTGGAGAGCTGCGAAATGTGGCCTGATCCCGCCTCGTTCTACGGCGGGCAGGCCGGGTTTGCCGGGCTCGAAACCGGCGTCTCTTATCCATCAGGACCCATCCTTCCCGGATATTATTAATAGACGGAATATAAGATAGTTTATGCTCTTCTCTGTCCCACGCAACGGCAAACGTACAGAGGAGAGCCGAAGCACACCCAAATTAGCAAACAAGCAGAATGCCGCGGCGAAAGCCCGCAAACATTCTGCTCGATCGGCAACGAGGTGACGCTGCCATAAACATTCATATAAACTTGCAACTACTGATATAGTGAAGCGGCGGATGTAACAGGCTCTTTACCCTGTTTGGTCATGAGGCGGACCCATCGGTCAGCCGCATGATGCCAGCGGAAGCGGCTGCGCGCACTTTCAGCACCGGCAAGGCCCATGCTTCTGCAAAGCTCAGTATTGTCCAGCAGCCGGATGATTGCAGCAGGCAATTCATCATTCAGGCGCTCCGCAGGCAGCAGCAACCCCGATTGTCCATGCTCAACGACTTCCGGGATACCGCCGGCGCGGGAGGCTATCACGGGTACGCCCGACGCCATGGCTTCCACATTGACCAAGCCGAAAGCTTCTTCTTTGCCTGACGGAACGACTACCATATCAGCCAGATTGTAGCAGTCGGCTACCCCGGGATATGGCGTGAACGGCTGAAAAACGACATGCTCCGGCCAAGAGTCCGCCAGCGATTTCAAGCTGCGCACATACATGGTTTCCCGCAAGCTTCCATAAAAAGCGCTGCCGACAATTAAAAAGAGAGCCTCCGGATGTCTTTGGACAACGGCCGGGACTGCTTGAAGCAAGGCATGCACCCCTTTTTCGGGAATCAGCCTTCCTACAAACAGAACCACTTTACGCCCGTTCCAGCCGTAATCGTGAAGTCTCGCCCGACGCAGCGCTTCGCCTGCGGGGGTCCATCTCGGCACGAAATCCTCCGGACTCACCCCGAGATGATTCACCTCCACCGGAACCGAAAGGCCTGGGAAACGTCGCAGCAGCTCCTTGCGCAGAAACTCGCTGTTCACAATGATACCGTCAAGCGTGCGGAGCTTCTCTGATCCGCTCCGGTCCGGAAAGTCTCCCGATTGGATAAACGTCGTAGAGTGAAGGGACAAGAACACTTCCGAACCGGGCAACCTCTGCTTGATCCGGTAAGCCAGAAGAGGCCGATTATGGACATCGACCGCATCGGGCCGCCAGGACCTTAGATGGCGAAGTACCGATGGAAAATAGGAACTCCCGCCCGGCACTCTCAAGCAGGGAACACCTCCAAGCCCCTCCGGGGAAGCCGGATCCTTCCCGATTCTGCCAAAGATCCGAATATCAAGCCTGTCTGAGGCTAGCGGAACCATCTTTTCAATGACACGCTCCACCGAGCTGCTCCTCCCCGAAGGAATCACGAACGATCCTGGGGTGACCACCGCTACTTTACGGAAACTCACGGGAATACTCCCTCCTTGCCTCCATTTTCTTATAGAGGTTGTTCAAAAAGTCATCTTTCCACGACGAAGCTGATCATGATGAGAACTCGGCATCGAATCTTGAATTCAGCCGGGCCTTCCGTTGCTCACGTACCTCATGTACGCTCCGCTACTCAGCCCCTAGCTTCATCCAACCTTCTTGGTCCTAAAAACCTAACTTTTTGAACACGCACTTATATTGTAGTTATACGATGCGAGCGTATCCGGTGTGACTTATTTTTTAAAGTGTACGAACATCAAACCATAGTTTTCTCTTAACAATCGCTATAAAAGGCAGGCACAAAAAAGCCGGAATTCTCCGGCCCGAAGTATGTGGAATTACCCTGCTAAGTCAAATCAGGCTGTTGACTTCCCTCATCCGTCCATGCTGAATCGGGACGAACAACATAAATTAAAGGGAGCCACAATAAGGTTAAAGGAGATTACAGACTTGCAGAAGGAGGGAGGAACATGCCGCCCGATTATGTCGGTATTCTGTTAAACGCCAAAGCACACCAGGGAGCAGGGAAAGGCAGAACCGGTCAGGAGGCTCTACCCTTCTACGAAGAAGCCGCCGCCCGATACGATCTCAAACCTTGTTATCTGCGTCTGGATGATATCCATCCCGAATCCGACAAAAGTCTCGTTTACCTGAAAGAAAACGATAGATTCAGGAAAGCGCTCATTGAAACCCCGCCGGTTATTCATAATCGTGCGATCTATAAAGCCCCGTCCGCGCTGGGGAAAATCCGGGGCCTGCAGCAGCAGGGAATAACCATTTACAATCACAACAACCGGTATGGCAAAGATGAAATCCACCGACTGCTGGCTGAGCATCCCCGACTCTCGTATCATCTGCCTGCTTCCCTGCGCGCCACGCCGGGAAATATTGGCCTGATGATGCAGCGCTACAGCGACTTGTTGCTCAAACCGGCAAGCGCTTCGGTTGGCCGCGGAATTATGCGCCTGAAGCTGGACAACCGGGGATGGTGCCTGCTCTACAAGGGACGCCGGACAGTGGACCGGTGGAAGGCGCTCCGTCTTGATAAGCGAACTCCATTACCAATCTGGGTGAAGCGAAGAATCACGCAAATTCCATACTTGATTCAGGAAAGACTGCCCCTGGCTGAAACGGATGGCCGCCCCTTGGACGTCCGCGTAACCGTTCAGCGGGGACTGACCGGAGACTGGGGCGTAACGGGGCTATATGCCAAGGTTTCCGCTCCCGGCCGTTTCCTTTCCAATCTTGCCCAGGGAGGCAGCGCTTTTCCGGCAGATTCGTTATTCCGCCGCATATTTCCGCCATCCACGGCAGCACGCGTCCTTGCGGACAGCCAGACTGTAGCCCTTGCGGCCGCCGCTTACCTGTCCGGCCGGTTGCCTCTGCTCGCCGACCTGGGCATGGATATCGGAATTACCAATGACGGGCGGATTTACATTATTGAATGCAACGGCAGAGACCAGCGTTACGGATTTCGTAAAGCCGGCATGAACGAAATATGGTTTGACACCTACCAGCAGCCTATGGCTTTTGCCCGCTATTTGCTGCAGCATCATTCAGGCCCTCGCGGATAACTCTGTACAGCAAAAAACACAAGTCTTACCGGAAAAAGCCCTGACATGGCGAATACATGATGAACGCTTATTACGGATTGGCGGAATACCTGACATCCGCAATGTGAAACAGCGGGAAAACGTCGCTAAGCATCAGGGCCAATACTACTGCCGCTGCGAATACCGCAGCGGCCAGCGGATCATAGCGCGTGAATAGCGAAGGATAATAGTAGGATCTCCGGCCGTTCCCGTTGAAAGCCTTCGCCTCCATCGCTACCGCCACGCGATGGGCTCTCCGTATACTCTGGGACAGCAACGGGACCGCGTACATCTTGATGCCGGCAAACCATCCCCGCGGCCCTTTCAGACTCCGCGCTCCCCGGATACGGAGGGCGTTCCGCCGGATCAGGAATTCTTCCCAAACCATCGGTAGCAGCCGGATCGAGGCCATAAAGCTGTACGCATATTTGGGGGGAAGCTTTACTTTCTGCATCAAAGCATAGAACAAATCCACAGAAGATGTCGTGAGAACAAACAACAGCCCCTCCGACGCAAAGGTTACGGATTTAAACCCGATATGAATGCCGCGGTAGAAGCTTTCCTCCGTAATCCGGATCAACCCCCACTCCCACCACATTTCATCCCCTTTACCGAAAAGGATCATCGTCGAAGAAGACGATATAAACACCAATCCGAAAGACAGCACGATCAACAACACCTTCCAGAAGGCATATCCGCTTTGCCAGAACAGCAGCAGCGTGAACATCACCGCCTGGTAGAACATAAAATCAAGCCGATGCGTAAACAAAGCCACGAAAAAGAGCAGGATGACAAGCACCAGTTTAAGTACCGGATTGGCTCTGTGCATCCATGTCGTAAAGGAAGGATTCAGCCATTTCTTCATAGCAATACCTCTACCGCGCCGGTCTCGCACACTTTATGCGGAAGTGAGGATCCCCGATTCGTATATCCGCAATCGGTCAGGGTCCCCTCTCTGACTTCCCATCGGCGTGTCGCTACCGCTTCCGCAATCTGTTCCTCGTGGGTTACCATCACGACCGCTGTTCCTCTACGCCGCATTTCCTCGCACAAATTCAAAATAGCAAAAGTGTTCACGGCATCCTGCCCGAACGTCGGCTCGTCAAGCAGCAGCACCGGTCTCTCCATGACGGCTGCTCCCGCCACGCTCAATCTCCGCTTCTGTCCGAGCGATAATTGATACGGATGACGCAGCTCTAATCCGACAAGACCGAACTGGTCCAGCGCATGATCTACTCGCCGCTGAATCTCATCCGAAGAGAACCCTTCTTCTATTAACGAAAAACCGATTTCCCGGTCGACCCGGTTCTCGACAAACTGAAATTCGGGATTTTGAAAGACGAATCCTATTTTTTTCGACAGCGCCAGGATTTGCCGGGTTCGAGTCTTCTTTCCGCCGAACCGTTCACCGCATAGAAGATAGCTTCCCTCGGAGGGAAGCAGTCCCATCAGTGCAAGCAGGAGCGAGCTTTTTCCGGCCCCGTTCGGGCCCGTAACCGCAATGAAATCCCCGGGGTACACTTCAGCCCGCTCGATCTGAATAACCGTGCGGTCCCCGCGAAAGCCTTGGAACTCGGAAAGTTCGATAACCGGCCGGAGTAATGGTTCCCCGTCAGTCAGCCGGGTGGGATTGGCCCAAGGCATGATCCCCTTTTCCGCTTCCTGTGCTTGGCCTTCCGATGCCCGAAAACGATCCCAGACGCCGGGATGCCAGATCCCGTATTCCTCCAATTCCGTTTGGCAGCGGACAAACAACTCCTCCGGAGCCCCTTGCCCCAACAATTGTCCCTGGGGGCCGAACAAGGCTACCCGATCCACCAGCCCCAGATCAAGCACCTCCTCGATCCGGTGCTCGACAATAATGAGTGTCCTTCCCTCGGCCACCCGGGAAACTGCCTCCCAGATTTGCCTTCGCCCCTCTGGATCCAACAGAGCGGAAGGCTCGTCAAGCAGCAGTACCTCCGGATCCATCAGCAGAATTGAAGCGAGGGCCAGCCGCTGCTTCATTCCCTGGGACAACGAATCAATCGGAAGATGAATCTCCGGCAGATGAAGCCCGACTTGTTCTAGAGCATCTACCATCCGCGGTCGCATTTCCTCTCTTGGAATTCCCCGATTCTCCAGCACAAAGGCCAGTTCCTCATCAACAAAAGGCATGCAAAACTGAGTATCTGGATCTTGGAACAGCATTCCCCACGATGGGGGAATCACTTGCTCCGAGCTCCTCATAGGCACCTCCACTAGCCCCGGAATGATGCCCGCAAGCACCTGCAGCAGCGTTGACTTTCCGCTGCCGCTTGGCCCAAGCAGCAGCAGTCTTTCTCCGCGTCTGACCGAGAAGGAGAGATCTTTAAACACAAAGGAGTCCGTCTCAGGATATTTGAGACGTAAATCCCGAACCGCCGCAGCCGTATTGAATTCCGTGTATGTACTTGATGCTGTGGCGTTGTTCCGCAAAAGTTCCATCGTTAATCTTCCAATGCGGCGTAATCCTTCGCCGCAACGGGCCGAAGCAGCGAGGTGACGCCGGTCGCTTCTACCGCCTTAGCCAAAGCATAGGCCAGATAACCGGCAATCAAAGCCGAGCTGACTGCTCGCATCGAGTATTTGGCAATGAGCATCCAAGTGCTATAGTCAGCGACGTAACCGTAATAAATATCGGGGATCAGAGAGCCCACGGAGGCGCCGACTCCCGCCAGAGCAGCCACGGAGCCGGAAAATTTACGGTACCGGAACAAAGCGAACACGAGCTCAGCTCCTAACCCCTGGAGCACACTGTAAAGCACCAGTTGAATCCCCCATTCGCTCCCGAACAAAATTTCCACATGGGCCGCCGCAACTTCGGCCAGAACAGCTACACCGGGTTTTCGAATCAGCAGAAAGACGAGGGTTGCAGCAATAAACCACATGCCGTAGACCAGTTCGTCCGCTTGAAAGAACAACGGGGAAAACAGCTTGTAGACGGAAGACCAGAAGTGATAGATTACTCCGAGCACAAGCGATACCAGTATCGTCACCAGAATGTCGCTCAGCTTCAGCCCCCTTCTCTGGGCGGGAATAGGCGCTCCAGGGCGATTTCCTTGATTCAAACTCTCTTGCATGATAAATCCTCCTTTTGACTAAATAGTGGTTTGGACGCAAAAAAACCGGCTGAATAAGCTCAGACGGTTGCTAGGTCCACGGGAGAAAGCATGAGTAATAAACATGCATTCCGGAACGTTAGATTCTCTACGCTGGCATTATCCAGTTCAGATTAACGGTCTGCAGCGGGTTAAGCTGCCATCTCAGCCTGATTCACTCAAGCCCCCGTATCCCTTATGCGATTGGAATAAATATACTCTAGAACCTTCCAAATAATCAAGCAAAAAAACAAGAAGGCACTTTCGCAGTTGATTTCAAGCCTATTCTATGTCAATATTAGCGGAAGTGGAAAAGGGATTATTGTCCCGTTGATCATGGTGTTAGGGGGATACGACTTGGCCGCAAACTGGATGAAATGGATGACAGAACTGACCTCCCGAAAGTGGATTTCCAGGCTAATGGGCCGGTTCTCTCATTCGCAAGCGAGCCGCTATTTAATTCCTTGGTTCGCAAAATCATACGGTATTCCGCTGCATGAGGCAGAGAAGGAATTGAAAGAATACCGTACGCTAAACCAATTTTTTACGAGAAAACTAAAGAGCGGCATGCGGCCGATTGCTCAGCTGGAAGGCGGGCTGATCAGTCCGGTCGATGCGCTGATTACTTTTATGGGGGAAATCCGATCGGGTACGATTCTGAATGTCAAAGGCCAGGATTACACCCTGAAAGATTTGCTTAACCATTCACCGCATGCGCAGACCTATGAGCATGGATACGCCTTTGTCCTTTATCTGAGCCCGACCGACTATCATCGGATTCACGCTCCCGTAGCCGGTACCTTGGTGGAAAGCGAGCATATTAAAGGCCGTGTGTATCCCGTCAATGATTTCAGCATGCGGAACATGAAATACGTGCTCAGCCGCAACGAGAGGTTGATAACCTACATATCGCATGAACGCGGAGAGATTGCCGTGGTCAAGGTCGGAGCGATGAACGTAAGCAGCATCCGCTATACCGACGATCAAGCCGAGATATGGAATCAAGGCGACGATCTGGCCTACTTCGAATTTGGTTCCACAGTGGTGCTCTTGACCGAGAACGGCACCTTCGAGCCGTCCCCGGAGCACGCCATCGGCCAAAAGGTCAAGATGGGCGAACTCCTGGGGCGCTTCTACCCGCCTTCCAAATTACCCGAGGGGCCAGTTACTTTACGGTAATGGCCCCTATGGATGACTTCAGCGACAGAAGCGGACCTCCGTCTCCCCGCTTGCTCTTGCCTTTCGGTGCCCCATCAACCCCGCCGATATCGGCATTCGTTTCCAGATCGCAGTTCACCGAATCGGCCAGCGTGGCTTCAATGCTTCCAATATCCGCATTAACATATAAATTCCCGCCGCTCTCCATCCGTCCTATGCTAAGCTCGATACTGCCCGTTGAGGTGTTCACCTTCGATTCACCCGTAATTCCCGCATCCACAATTACAATTCGGCCTACGTCATTATCAACATCATAGCTTCCGCTCAACCCGGTAAGAGTGATGTCTCCGACATTGTTGGTCACCCGGAAATCGGTAATATGTTCGGGAAGACCGATCGTGTAATCAATGCTGAACTCGGAATAATTGTATTTCTCTTTTGCCCACTCCCAAAGACTTCGGTCCGGATCGTCCTTCGCATGTGTAGATACGATAAGCCCTTCTCCTTCAGGGGTGATGGATACGGCCGCCTGGTCAAGCACTTCTTGCAGATCAACCTTACGGAAGGTGCTCTTGTGCGCCCAAATCTTCGCTTTTACCGTAACTTCGTTCCCCTTCGTCCCCTGAATATCCACATTTCCCACACTGTTATCCAGCGTAAGCTTTGAAGCCGAATCGCCTTGTGCCGAAGCCGAAAGCTCCAGCGTCGTTCCGTTTTCCTTCAGTCTTTCTACCTGACCGTCGACGGTTTTTTCTACCGTTTGCCCGATCGCCCCTGTCGCCGCTTCGGCGATTTCCTTCGCTTTTTCGTTCGCTCCTGAACAAGCGGTAAGCATAACCAATACTGCTGTCGCCGCCGCAATCGCTAACGGTTTATATTTTGTATTCATTCTTTGTCCTCCTCATATGGGGTTCTCTATGTATTCTTGTGCGCTCATTTAAATCGATGCTACTATCGTATTCCCACGGAGGATAAATGAACACTGGCTGCAGACCAGATTCCTCCTGGACCAAAGTCGGAAGGACAGCCGCCTCTAAATAACCCCATAAAAAAACAGCCGTCCAGAGCAAGCTCCGATCGACCGTCTTTATCAATCATATCTTATTTGAACACCGGAATCGTAATTCCCGGCGCATGAAATTAATGTTGGAAATGACATATCATATCCCAGCCAATCGGCTTAAAACCAGGTTTCATCATCCCGGTCGGACCGTCTTGGCCGACGAAAACGGTAACGAAAAATACCGCTTCCCGGTACTGAACATGCTCTGCTGCGCATCCGCCGTCTCTTACTCATTGCTGTACACCTCCTCCCGGACCTCGGCTATAAAAAACAATTACCCGCCAAGAATAAAGGTGAAACAAGAATCAGCGAATTTCGGACGGACTTTTTCCGGTATACTGCTTGAACTGACGGCTGAAAAAGAAAATATCACGGTATCCAAGCGCGTCGGCCACCTCGGTAACGTTCATGCCGGCGTGCAAAAGCAGATGCTGGGCCCGGTCGATCCGGGTCTTGATAATGTAGGATTGCACGGATAACCCGATGATTTCCTTGAACTTAATCGAGAAATATCTTGGCGACAATCCGGCACGCGCCGCTAAATCTTCCACTTTATGCGGCAGACCCGGGTGCTGCGAGCAATAATTCGCCACCTCTTGAATCACTTCGTTCAGTTGATGGCTTACTTTTTTCTCCCGGGGCACTTCCCGTTCTTCCCGTAGTAAATAAATCAGCAGCTGCTTTAAAATGAGGCGCGCTTCCTCTTCGGCTCCGTACGCCTTAACCAAAAACAGCCGGACATAACGCGAAAGCATGTATTCAAAATCCAGCCTATCCTCCAGCTTCCGGTAAGATGAAGGTACCTCGGTGACAGGCTCGTCGACGTCAAAATGAATATAAGTTAAAACTAGCGGACGCTGCGGATTATGCGTAGCGCTCGTATGATCGCCCTTGCGGAACAAAAAACAGCTTCCCGGGCCGACCTGAATGGGTTGATCGTTCAAAACCACCGTACCTTCGCCGCTCCATACATAGAATAAATCGTAGTTTTGCAGCGCTTTTTCCCGCTTATGCCATTTCCAACCTGGTTCGCATACGATCTTGGCAAAGGCCGGCTTCAAAATGAACGAGGACGGGGATATATGGAGCATCTCCTTACCTCCTGAAGACTATTAGAGGTTGTTCAAAAAGTCATCTTTCCACGACGTAGCAGATCATGAAGCGGATTCGACGTCGAATCTTGAATTCAGCCGGGCCTTCCGTTGCTCACGTACCTTATGTACGCTCCGCTACTCAGTCCCTAGCTTTATCCAACCTTCTTGGTCCTGAAAACCTGACTTTTTGAACTCGCACTCTTAGAATTTGAATGATACCTGCATAAAAATACAACAAGTATTATTTCGATTATACTCCTATTCGCAAATTTCTTAAATATCCTTCCACGCAAGAGCCATTCGAAATACGCCTTCTATGATTTGGTGGTCTTCCAGATGGGAAAGGCTGAAGCAAGCGGCAGGCGGGCCGGGGGTCAACCGGTAAACGTCGCCGTCCCTAAATTGCACGCCACGATTCCGGGCCGCCTCCTTAAAAGCTGTATATTCCTCCGGCGAACGCCGCCAATCCGCAAACAACAACAGGCCCGCATCCGCCTGCTTAAGCGCGAATAAACCAGGGACTTCCGCCTCCAGCGTGCGGCGGAACAGCTCCTGCTTCGCGCTGTAAATTCTGCGCATCCGGCGCAGATGCCGCTCGTAATCGCCCCGGCGCATGAAGCGGGCCAGCGCCCGCTGCTCCAGCCGGGCCGGGGGCACCGGCTCGTAAAGCCCTTTGGCCAGCAGGACCGGCGGGACCAGGCTGCGGGGCAGCACGGCATAACCGATGCGCAAGGAGGCGAACATCGTCTTCGAGAACGAGCCGATATAGACGACGCGCTCATCGCGGTCCAGCGCCTTGAGCGGCTCCAGCGGGCGGCCGCCCCAGCGGAATTCCGTGTCATAGTCGTCCTCGACGATGACGGCATTCCGCGCCGCGGCCCACGCCAGCAGCTCCTGCCGCCGCTCAGGCGAGAGCACCGCCCCGGTCGGGAACTGGCGACCGGGGGTTACAAACAGCACCCGCGCGTCCCAATCGCGCGGGATGATGCCATTGCCGTCCACCGTCCCGGGGACGGCGATCCCTCCGCAGGCGGCCACCGCCTTGGAGATCCCGTGGTAACACGGGTCCTCCAGCACGGCCTGCTCGCCCTCACCCAGCAGCAGCTGGGTGAGCAGCATAATCGCCTGCATCGAGCCATTGAACAGGCAGATTTGCTCCGCATCTGCCGCAATGCCGCGGCTACGCCGCAAGTACGCCGCGATGGCGGCGCGTAGCTCCGGATCGCCCGCCGCCGTGTCCGCGGCGGGTCCGCCGCCTGGGCCGCGCTTCTCCCGGGCGGCCCAGGCGAGCGCGCTCTTCCACTCGGCGTGCGGAAATTCGGACGCCGATGGTCCGGCGTCCTTGAACGAAATGACGCCGCCCGCGGGACCGCTCTCCGGCTCGCCACTGCCCGGATCATCCGGCGGCGCCTGCTCCATCACTCTTGTCCCCCAGGGGGACAAGCAGATATCCGCCGCCTCCCCGCCGGGCTCTGCACTGGGCCGCATTACCTTGGACACGAACGTTCCGCTTCCCATCTCGGAATGGACGTAACCCTCCGCTTGCAGCAGGTCGTAAGCATGGGCCACGCTTCCCCGGGACAAGCCGTAGATCTCAGCCAATTCCCGAGAAGAAGGAAGACGCGTGCCCGCCGGGAGAGTCCCGTCATGAATGGCAGCCCGGATCGCATGATATAAAGCGAGATATTTATACCGGTACTGCTCGCTATAAACATCTAACGGAATGGAGAAGTTCAAACCAAACCCTCCTCTAACTTTTAAAGTGGACTATTAAAATTAATGTAAATTGGTTCTTTTTTTATGTCAATTGCGGAAATAAACTGTTAGAAATATACGGGTTGTTCGAAATCGAAATGCAACCCATTCAAACGGAGGGGATCAGAAATGAGAAGAAAAGAATTTGCGGTAGAGGAAGCACAGGAAGTCGAGGCCTTTTTGAAGGAGATGAGCTTCGGATTTCTCGGCACGGTCGGAGAGGATGGATGGAGCCGGGTAACCCCGCTCAACTTTGCGTATGACGGCCAAAATTTTTATTTTCACGGAAGTCTGGCCGGGGAGAAGATGAAGCATCTTGCGCATGATCCGAGGGTGAGCTTTACGGTAGCCAAGGAATATGCGATCATTCCGTCTTATTTTACCGATCCGAATCTGGCTTGTCCGGCTTCCGCCTTTTTCAAGAGCGTAATGGTCCGAGGCAGAGCGGAAAAAGTTCAAGATCCGGAGGAAAAAGCGACGGCATTGACGCTGTTCATGGAGAAGCTTCAGCCGGAAGGCGGCTACGACCCTATTCGGGCCGATGATCCTCAGTATACGGGACAGCTTAAGAGCGTCGCATTATTTAAAATCGTTCCCGAAACGATCAGCGCCAAATTCAAATTTGGACAAAATATGAACGAACGAAAGTTTTCCGGGGTTATGGACGGGCTTCAGGAGCGGAACCTTCCGCTCGATCCCGAAACGATTGAATTAATGAAGAAATTTTGTCCGCGGCATGCTTGAATTCCCGGGTAGAGCGCGATTTGACCGTGACGGTAATGGGACGAAATGATATAATGTTAGGCAGTCAAAACGGAACTGTCCATTATCAAACCCGATCGGAAGGATGAAACGTGATGAACCCACTCGCGGAGCAGTTAAACGAGAATTTGAAGTCCGGCAATATCCATGTGTACGAGATGCTGTCCACTCTTGGCAAGGAAATTTATTTTCCGAAAGAAGGCATTCTGAGCCAGTCCGCTGAAGCGACGGCCGGAGCGAAAAAATACAATGCCACGATCGGCATCGCAACCGAGAACGGCGGACCGATGCATCTGGCCGCTATTCAAGACACCCTGTCCGCTTATAAGCCGCAGGATTTGTACCCTTATGCGCCTCCGGCCGGCAAACCGGAGCTTCGCACCGTATGGCGCGAAAAAATGATTCGGGAAAACCCGTCACTCGCTGACCGCAGCTTCGGCAATCCCGTCGTTACCAACGCGCTTACCCACGGCCTCAGCATCGTTGCCGACCTGTTCGTCGATGAAGGCGATGCGGTCATCTATCCGGATAAAAACTGGGAGAACTACGAATTAACGTTCGGCATCCGTCGTCACGGCTCGATCGTCAACTATCCGCTGTTCACCGACGATATGAGATTCAACAGCCAAGGCCTGCGCGAAGCTCTCCTTGCCCAAAAGGATAAGGGGAAAGCGATCGTAATTCTGAACTTCCCGAACAACCCGACCGGATACACGCCGGGAGCCAAGGAAGGCGAAGAGATCATTGACGCCGTCACGGAAGCCGCCGAAGCGGGAATCAACGTCGTGGTGGTTACCGATGATGCCTATTTCGGACTGTTCTTCGAGGACTCCTTGTCGGAATCGCTGTTTGGCAAGCTGGCCGGACGCCATCCACGCATTCTGCCTGTCAAGGTGGACGGCGCTACAAAAGAGGAATACGTATGGGGATTCCGGGTCGGGTTCATCACTTATGCCGCCGAGGAAGCGGGAGTTCTGGCCGCCTTGGAGCAAAAAACGATCGGCATTATCCGTGCGACCGTATCCAGCGGCGCCCATCCTTCCCAGACCTTTGTGCTTCAAGCCTTGAAGTCTCCGGAGTTTGAAGCTCAGAAGGAAGATAAATTCAAGGTCATGAAAGGCCGCGCCAACAAAGTCAAAGCCCTGCTTGACAGCGGCAAATACGGAAATGTATGGGAATACTACCCTTTCAATTCGGGTTACTTCATGTGCCTCAAGCTGAGCACGGTGAATGCGGAAGAATTGCGTCAGCATTTGATCCGCGAATATGGCGTAGGCACCATCGCCCTCGGCGATACCGATCTTCGGATTGCCTTCTCCTGCATCGCCGAGGAGAATCTGGAGGATCTGTTCGATCTCATATACCGGGGCGTTCAGGATTTGCAAGGCTAGGCTGAACCCATTTACGCAACTTCCCGTTATATCCGCCCAAGCACTCAGTACGCCCTGCTCATAGAATATTTTGTACGAACGATCTATTCTTTGAGAAAGGGGAATTGTACATGAGCGGAGTTGGAGATGAAGGAAGAGGCGGCTACGGCGGCGCTTTTACTAGCACAGGAGTAATTTTGGTACTCTTTATTCTGTTGGTAATTATCAGCCGCACCATTTTCTTATAAGAAATTTATAAACGTAAAGAAGACCGCCGGAGTAAGTTCCGGCGGTCTTCTTTTGCATGTACTTGAGATCTTGCATGCTTCTGCATGTTTTTGTGATCTTGAATGCTTTTGCATGATTTTGTGCTCTTGCATGCTTTTGAGCTCTTGCCTGCTCTTACATGCTCTTGCCTGCTCTTGCCTACTCTTACATGCTCTTGCCTGCTCTTGCCTACTCTTACATGCTCGCGCATGTTTCAATCCTCTTCTTCTTCCTTCCATTTACGGTTCCAGGAAGACTTCATTCCGAAGGCCAAGCCGACCCCGACAACAAGACTGCCGATAAGGATCGTCAGATTGCCCCCAGGAGCAAATATCATCGGTACCCACATCAACACTGTGATCGCCAGCAGCACGCGCGAGGCAAGAGCCACGACTTCCTGCTGCCGGGAGCCGGCGGGAATCGGGTAATAAGCATCTGCGGGAGTATCTCCATGAACATGGCGAAGGGCGGTCAACTGCGTACCCGCCAGGAAAATAAAGAACAGGTACAGCACGGCGCCAAGCCAGTTTTTCCCGTTCCAACCTACGACCAACATGCCCAGCAAGGTCAAACGGACTACGATACCAAGCAGCTCGCCGCGCAGAAACGTCTTGACGAGCAGGAAGCGATACGCTCCCTCGCGCGACCAGGAAATACCGTTACCGATCTTGGAAAGCCAGCGCCGATGGGCGACTTTTTGTCCTTCTGCGGGAACGTCCACAAACCAGCCGAGCAACAGCATCACCCGGGCAGCGCCGGACTTCTCCGCCGCGATGAGGTTCTCCCAGGGAACAGCATGCTTCATCGGGAACCGCAACGCGAGTATATAATTGATACCGACCAGCAGCATGAACAAGACGCTCTTCCATGCCGGTTGCCATAACCAGGCCGCCAGCAGCAGCAAAATAAAACTCCACCGGAGCAGCCTGTATCCGGTTCTGGCGCGGGCCGTCGAAATTCTCAGCTCCTGCCAAGCTCCATAGGCACTCAATAGCTTGAGAAACAACAGAACGAGCAGAACGACCCAAAGCGGATGCTTCACTTCGGCCTCACTACGGATGTACATAGGCCATAAGATCATAAGAACGATATAAAGCCCGATCAGTTTATAAATGATACCGCTGCGAAACGCGGGCTTGAAATACTCCTTCATCCCGGTTTCCTGGGGCAACAGAAAAACAACGTCCGCCGGCTGCACATACGTCCGAAAACTGGAATATACAGTCAATGGGCCCAGCAGAATCAGCATGATCCATTGGACCGGGAGACCTGCGGGCATATTTTGCAGGAAAGTCGTATACCAGGCGGAAAATGCGATCAGCAGCAGCAGGAAGAGGACCGCCACTCCGCTCTGAAAGACGTACGGCAGATACGGGAGCACTTTACTCCAGAAGGACGACTTGCGCCGGCTGCGCAGCTCTCGAAGCTTCATGGTTTATTCTCCGCCCTTTACTAAACTGTAGAAAATATCCTCAAGCGCCGCTCCGGGCATGCCGGCCTGTTGAGCGATTTCCGTTAATGATCCTTGCGCGATAACCACTCCGCGGTGAAGCACGATAAAGCGGTCGCAGTAATTCTCGATCGTGGATAAAATATGCGAGCTAAGCAGGATCGAAGCTCCCGCCTCTTTCATTTCCATCATGAAATCAAGCAGCGAACGGATGCCCAGCGGATCAAGCCCGAGAAACGGCTCGTCGATGATATACAGCGGCGGCCGAGCGACGAACGCGCACATGATCATGACCTTCTGCTTCATACCTTTGGACAAATGGATGGACAGGCTGTCCGCCTTTTCCTCCATATGAAACAGTTTAAGCAGCCGCTGATTTCTTTCACGGTAATCCTCGGTTCCCACCCCGTAAGCCCGGGCGGCAAACTCAAGATGTTCCCGTACGGTCAACTCCTCATACAGCATCGGAGACTCCGGGACAAAAGCCAGCGAGCTCTGGTATCCTTCCGGGTCCTCATCCCGGGTCTTCTCCTGTACAGCTACCCCGCCGCGATGCGGAGTCATCAGCCCGAGAATATGCTTCATCGTTGTGCTTTTCCCTGCCCCGTTCAATCCGATCAGGCCAACCATTTCCCCCGGCTTCACTTCGAAGTTAATATTATGGAGCACCGGGCGCCCGAGGCTGTACCCCCCGGTCAGCTCTTCAATTTGCAATACGGGCGTCTCACTCAAAACGGCTCCCCCTCAATAAATATTGATTCATCCGATTCCAGTTTGATTTTTCTGCAAAAGCTAGCTTCGCGACTGTTTATCTTTCAGCCACTTAGGAGCGCCTTTATTCTTGCGGTCCTGCTTGCGGTCGTTTTTGCGGGCACTTCCCGGAGCCGGGTTTCTCGTTCCGGCGGAACTGGTGCGGGCCGGTCGGACCGCATCGCGTTCGGCAGATTCCTTAGGTGCGCCATTTTCGCGCCCGGATGGAACGTGGCCGTATTGAGCCTTGGCTCTTCCGCCATTTGCAGTTCCTCCGGATTGGACTCGTCTTCCTTGGTCTCTTCCTTGGTCTCTTCCTTGTTCTTGACCTTGGTATTGTCCTTGGTATTGTCCTTGGTATTGTCCTTGGTATTGTCCTTGCTCTCGTCCTTGCTGCTCTCGTCCCTGTTCACGATCCTGGCCTGGGCTCTGCCCCTGCCGTTGTCCGCCCTTGCGTCCGCCAGATTGATCACTCGGATCTATGACCCGGCCGCCAAAGAGCCCGCGCTCCAAAATATCGATACCCAGCTCCCGTGAGAACTTACGCATAATAAATTGCTCTTTCGGCGCGATGATCGACACGGCCAGCCCTTTACGGCCCATCCGTCCGGTCCGGCCAACCCGATGCACATAATGCTCCGAATCGATCGGTGGGTCTAGATTGACAACAAGGGACAACTCTTCGATGTCGAGTCCCCGTGCCGCAACGTCCGTAGCCACGAGCACCCGGATTTTCCCTTCGCGGAATTTGCGGAGGGTTACGCTTCGGACCGTTTTGTCCGCATCGCCGTACAGCGCGCCCGCGCTTAATCCGACGAAGTTCATCTTTGCCTCGACCTCGGCGATATCAGCCGTGTTGTTGATGAACACGATGGACCGGGCCGGATCGTAGTGCCGGATCACCCGACGCAAAGTATCGATTTTGTCCCGATCGCTGATAAAGTATAGATGCTCCACACTCTTCGAGGTCCGATGCTCCGGTTCGATTCCGACCTCTACCGGTTCCCGCATTTCCTTGCCGGCCAGCGACCGGATTTCCGGGTTAATCGTTGCCGAAAGGAACAGCAGTTGCCGTTCGCGCAGCGTCCCGCGAAGGATATGCTCGAGATCGGCTGTGCCGCCGAGCTGGAACATTTGGTCGACCTCGTCGACGACAACCGTACGAACCGTGTGCAGCTTCAGCTTGCGCAACGCCACGATCTCCCTGATCCGCCCCGGCGTCCCGACGATAAGCTGGGGATGCAACTTCAGCCGCTCAAGCTGGCGCTTGATCGCCGCGCCGCCGATCAGGGCTTGTACCCGTATTCCCAGTGACTCTCCGTATTTTTCCGCTTCCCGGACAATTTGCATCGCCAGTTCCTGGGTCGGGGCAAGAATAAGCCCTTGCAGCGTTTTAGCATCCGCATCGATGTTTTGCAGCAACGGAAGAAGGTAAGCTAATGTCTTGCCGGTCCCGGTTTGTGATTGAGCAAGCACATCCCGCCCTTCCAAGGCGGCAGGAATGCATTCAGCCTGTACCGGTGAAGGCTCCGTTATTCCGTAATCGGCTAATTTTGCGGCAAGCGCCTCATGGATTCCGAGTCCGGTAAAAGTAGTTATCGTCATGAATGTCCATCCTTATCTTAAAAAGATCATTATTTTCATTATATGCCAAAATCCTAATCCAACCAAATTCATTATAAAAAACCTCTATCGTGGGTTCCCTTTGAAATACAGCCCTTCGTGCAAAATGTTCAAATAATGTGGAGAGGGGGGAACCTCATCACGCTGAGTACAAAAGAGAACTATTCCCGCTGAGTAAGGCAGGCCTAAACTCGTTGACTTGCTGTCCGTTGACTCGCTAACTAGTACAAAATAAAAAAATAGCTGTATTTTCTGCAGTTAATTTTTAGCTTTTAGCCTTTAAAAACAAATTAACTGCAAAACCTCCAGTTAATTTATCCAAACCAACTAATTATTCGTCCGTTTCACTGAATTAGCTGTAGAAATTACAGTTAATTCGGCTGAACTCGATAAAAACGAGAAAATAACTGTAGGTTTTACAGTTAAATATTTTTCAGCTCCAAATACTCTCCGGTTTTCGCCAAAGCGGGCTCTCTTAGCCCCTAACCTCGCCCCCCACAACACACCCTTACATAGCCACAAAAAAATCGGCTGTCGCCAGCCGATGTCCTTATTTCTTATTCAACATGCGATAACTCACAAGGTCCGCCAAACGGGGAAACAGTTGATACAGTTTGGCTCCCGCTCCCGCAATCCGGGGCAGATTGATCTCGGCCGTTCCGGTGCGAACGGCGGATACCATCGCTTTAGCCACCCGTTCCGGTTTCATCATGAACCATTTGACGTTCGCGACGTAATGACCGTCCGGGTCCGCCAGGTTAAAGAACGGTGTATCGATCGGTCCCGGATTGATCGTTGAAACCGTAATCCCGTACTCCCGGACCTCTTGGCGCAGTGCGCTGCTAAAGCCAAGCACCGCATGCTTCGTCGCGGTATAGGACGTCGATTTCGAGGTGCCGATCTTCCCGGCGATGGAGGCGATGTTCACGATCCGTCCGGAGCGCGCCTCTTTCATGTGAGGGAGAACGGCTTTCGTGCAACGAACCATGCCCATATAATTGACATTCATCATGTCATCAAACTCCTGCAAGGGCATCTCGTCAAAATAGGCGAACTTACCGTACCCCGCATTGTTAACCAGACAATCCACACGTCCAAACTCGGCGTATACTGTCTTAAATCCTTGTTCCACCGAGTCATCGTTACCGACGTCAAGCTCCAGAATCATACTTGGCCCCATCATCCCGGAGTTCACCGCTTTGAGCTTATCCGCCGATCTTGCGGCAAGCACCACGGTCGCCCCTTGCTCCGACAGCATTTGCGCGGCCAGGGCTCCGATTCCGCTGGATGCCCCGGTCACGACGATTACTTTATTGTTAAGTGACATGATCTTCATCCCTTCAGACATTTCATGTCCATTTTAAGAGATTAAGACTTGAATATCCAGTTCCCCGATTCCGTCCATATGCAACGGGATGCACAGTGCTTTCCGCGGAACGCCGGAATGGTTCTCTTGCTCCGATTTGATTACTCGCGGAGGAGTAATATCTACGACATAACCTTGATTGGATAGAATCGTGCTAGCGTTGCCGCTGATCATATTGCCCAGTTCCGAAATAGCGCTCTGGCCCATTTCATCCATTTCCGTCAAAACAAATCCGCCCATCATGGCGGACACGATCCGCAGGGCTACCGTTTCCTTCAATCCGAACATGACCATGCCGCTGAAATAACCCGTCATATCGATTTGGATCCAAATATGATCTTGAACTGGCATGATATCCTTCACGCCCAGACTCCCGGTAGATGGAGATACTTGTATCACCTGCTCGATTACCGAACATGCGGATTCCAGAAAAGGATTGATCACTTCTGCTCTCACTATTACGCCCCTTTTCACATAGAAGTACTTAACCGATACAAAAGTCCCGACTTTAGATGAAATATATTATACTTTATTCCCAGATATAAGTCATTAAAAATCGAACGGTGCAACCTCTATAGCGAAATAGCTCGATTCCGATTCCATGATTGTCAGGGCTCTGCAATTGATTTAATTAAGAAAAATCCTCTATAATTAACTAAATATGAAGACTACGGAGGAAAGGAGGATTCGGCATGAATATCAGCCAATTGGAAACGCTTATCACGATATCGAAAACAAAAAGCTTCCGCAAAGCCGGGGAACTGCTTAATCTTACCCAGCCTGCGGTATCCGCGCAGATCAAAAGCCTGGAGGACGAATTCCGCACCGTGCTCGTCGATCGGAATCAACCTGTAACATTGACCGATCGGGGACAGGTATTTCTCGAAAAGGCAGAGCAAATACTAGATATTGTCGAAGAACTCAAGCAAAAATTGTCCGACTTGGAGCACACGCCGCAAGGGCATATAGTCCTAGGTACAACGACCTCCATCGCCATTCAGATTTTGCCGCGGATTCTGTCTTATTTTCAGGATCAGTTTCCTTTAATCAAAACGACAATTCAATCCATGCCCTCAAGCCTGATTTATCAGAACGTGGAGCAGGGAATGGTCGACATAGGGATCGGTTATTTGATTGAAAATAACCCGCAGGTCCTTTCTTCGGTACTTTATTACGATACGTTTGAACTCGTCGTATCTCCGCTCCATCCATTGGCAGGCAAAACCATTCCCACCCTTGATTCCTTGCGTGAAGTTCCGCTCATTATGCTGTCCCCGGATACGGTTGGCCGTCGCTTCGTCGATGAAGTGTTCAAAGCGCATGACATCGAGCCACATATCGTCATGGAGCTGTCCAGCAGCGAGGAAGTAAAACGGATGGTCGAAATTAATCTGGGAGCGGCCATCATCTCCAGGCAATCCATTCTCCGTGAACTGCGGCAGGGATCCTTAAAGGTAGTGTCCATTCCCGAGCTGGAGGTTACACATCCCGTAGGTGTTATTTATAAATCCAGCAGATACGTCAACTCCGCGATGCAACAGTTCTTAGGCGATCTGAAAGGCATGCCGGAGACCCACTTTATCAGCTCTGAATAATCCTAATCCGCTTGTTTAGACGAAAGGAGACACAGCATGAAGTTTGATCTGCACACCCATCATTTTCGCTGCGGCCATGCCGACGGGAACATCCGGGATTACGTGGAAGCCGGCATTGCTGCCGGACTGTCGGTCATCGGAATCAGCGACCATACGCCGTATTTCGGTAACCCCGAGGAGCACCCTTTTCCCCATATCGCAATGGCCAAAAAGGAATTCGCAAATTATGTCGAGGAAGTATTGAAACTGAAGCAAGAATACGAGGGCAAGATCGATGTTCTGCTTGGCATTGAGTCCGACTTTTTCCCGGCTCACGCCGAAACGTACCGCCAGGTTCTGTCCCAATATCCGTTCGACTATATCATCGGCTCCGTTCATAGCGTCAATGAGGTTAGCATTTTCAATAAAAGACGTTGGAAGGGCTTGAGCGAAAAGCAGCGGATCGCGGACAAACAATCATATTACGAACTAATCCAGCAATCGGCCCGGAGCGGAATGTTCCAGATCCTCGGCCATATCGATGCCATGAAGGGCAATTACCCGGCCTTTTCCGATATCCCCGCCGCCGAAGCGATCGATGAAACCTTGCAGGTCATTGCGGAGAACGGTGTAGCGATCGAAATCAATACATCCGGCAAGACGAAGCTGTCCGGAGGATGGTATCCTTCCGATTCCATATTGGAACGCGCGCTCCATTTCGGGGTGGATGTCACTTTTGGCTCCGATGCTCATACGCCTAAGCGTGTAGCGGATGAATGGGAAGACGTAGCTAAACGTCTGAAAGAGATCGGTTTTGACGAATGGGTTTATTATAAAAATAAACAACGGGTTGCTGTTCCTCTTTAAATACCTGTAGGTTAAACAGACAAAAAAAAGGGAACCCGCACGTTACTCGCCGGATTCCAAAAGACAAATATATTCAAAAGGGGGTCATGTATTAAGTGTACCCTCTTACTATTAGGGATTGATCACAGGTATATTTCATTTGTGTAACAAATCCTCTTTTGTTCCTCAGCAGGTTCCGGACGGGTTAAATTATAGCATTTCAATGGTTCGCCCGACCCGTTACCCGGATAAGCATTTATACTTGTGGCTTCCCCGTCCTCGATCAACGAAAATCCGCATTTGCGCAAAACTTGTTCCGAAGCCGGATTGTCGACGCTGCATCTCGCTTCGATCCGGTTCAGGCGCAATGTCTCAAATCCAAACTTAAGCAGCGATTTGGCCGCCTCCGTCGCCAAACCCCGATTCCAGAAATCGGGAGCAAGCAGGTAGCCCAGTCTCGCTTTCCCGGCTTCGGGTGCCCAAAATTGGAGAGAGCAAACGCCGATCAAGCCGCCCTTTTCCTTTCGTTCAATCGCAAAGTGAAGATCTCTCAGGCTTTGGTACGTGTCGTCAAAATAACGGAACAATCGGGCGGGAAACATCAGGGTTCCCCTTTGAAAAGAAGTTTGACGGCGCACCAAAGGATCGGTGACGCATCCAAACAAAGCGTCCGAATCTTCAGCCCCGATTTTTCGAAGTCGCAGCCTTTCACTCTCCAGTGTCGGAAACTTCTCCCTTAAATGATTCCGCAAGTCCATCCTGACCGTCTCCTCTCCGGCTCTTCTTCGGCTATAATCCGGCGTCTTCTTCCAATTCGTTCTCGTCCAGAACTTCGTCCGGTGTCTGGTTCCCTGTTTCCTTCATGAAAATTTGCCGAAATACTCCGATCATGGACAACGCATATGCTACCGTAATAAAGCTGAAAAAAATCTCCATGACGACCACCAGGCGGGACGTATTGTCTACCGGTCTTACATCCCCGTAACCTACTGTAGTGAATGTCGCCACACTGAAATAGAAAAACGTAATCAATTGGGAAAGCGTGCCCTCTCCTAAGTTGTCTCCCGCAAAGCTGCCGCCTTTAAATAGCTTGTATATCGAAGTATACACCACCGTAAAAAAAACGATGCAGCTTAGTGTGGCGATGCTGATCCGGATGACGGCCGATTTCAGGCTGACCTCCCGCTTCACTGCGGAATCGGCAATTTCGCGGAAAATATAGAGGATATAGAACACGACCGAGCCAAGGACAAACAACAATATGATCGCCCGAAGCAAGGCGTCGGACTTCAGCACCGAACCGAAATCGACCCAGCCGAGAAGATCCTCCAGCGAAACAGCGACATAAACCAGGATCGGGGCCAGCAAAATGACCCGGCTGGTTACCCGCTTGTCCAGCAAATAAAAAAGAAGCGCCAACCCGATCAGCACGACGACATTGAGCCAAAGGATCCATGAATGCATCTTGATCTACCTCCCGGATTCTTCATCACCGCGGGAATCCTGATCATCATTACCCAAACCGCCGTGCTTAGTATCTGTTAAAGACGGGCAATCACCCTGTTTAATCTTTCCACTTCGGACGGTTTGATCTTCAAGGTGGCTTCCGGTACCCCGGTGCCGCCGAAAATCCACTCATACCTAAACAGCTTAGAGTCCAAAATAACCGGCAATCCATGACCTAATAGAGGAACGCACCCTATCGTGAATCCGGTGAATTCTTCTACCTCCTGGGGCTTCGCCAGCTTGAGCTTGTTAAGACCAAGCTTTTGTGCAAGCCCGGCAAAATCGACCCGCCCATAATCCCCCGAGATGATCAGAGCCGCATACTCCTCATCATTTTTCAAAATCAGCGTGGGAGCTGTCTGTCCCAGCTTAATTCCAAATAAGTCGGCGCCATCTTGGGCGGATACGATAGGTTTTTCGTGGCCTAGGATTTCAAATTGAACCTGGTTTTCTTGCAGGAAATGCACTAGTTTCTCCATGTTCGTTCTCCTTTTTGATTAGAACCGGATTGCCACGCATCGAACCAAACAAATAAAGTAAAACATAGCAAAAACAAGTAATCATGAACATCCATTTACAAAAATGGATCGCATGGCTCAAATTATCCATATTCGTGAAATACACCGCAATATCCTTCAATAACCGACCGGGATGACGTACAAGATCCCAGCTATTGAATCGGAAAAAGCGGCCCAGATAAATTCCGAAGCTGCTAAAGGCGAGTACGGCAAGCGCGAAGATCCATCCGGTAATCCGGCCGAAGGCATTGCGGACCAGCCGGTGAACCGAAGCCAGCGAGACCGAGCCTAGAGCGAGTCCCAACAAGGCCACGAAAAGCACGGTATATAAATGGTCCCAGAATAACATTTCCGACCAGAATCTGCCTGTCGAAGAGATTGGGTAACGCGCGAACGGATGTAATAAGTCCGTAACTAAATAAGCCGCATTGGGATAAAAGAAAAACCACACAAGTCCTACTGCAAGAAATAGTATACCTTTGAGTAACCGTGCTCTCATGAGACTGATCAAATCCAGACCAATCGCAAGTCCGGCCGGAATCCAGGCCAAGAACGTATTCCACACCAGAAATAAATAAGGCGGTCTTCCGCCACCCGGCAGTCGAGTATCCACTACGTATTTCATCCCTATGACTGTAGCTATAAACATAACCGCATATAAAAAAAGTTTGGCGGGGTAGCCTAATTGCCGAAGCTGTTGCTGCACTTTGCTTTCCTCCCGTCTGTTTATCCATCTCTATGTCTTCACCATACTTACAGCCTATATACGTATGGAGTTGGAAGATAGTTACGACAGGAGTGCTGCTACGCGAGCAGCTTGGCCATATAAAGCTCATCAATGAACTTGTCGCCTAAGCGGATCAAATCCTTCTTGAAACCTTCAATTTCAAAACCTGTCTTTTTGTATAAAGCAATTGCCGCCGCATTATGGGCCATCACCGTGAGTTCAAGCCGATGGAGGTTCCTCGCTTCCGCCCAACGGTGGAGCTCGGTGAACAGCGCGGTCCCCACACCTTTTCCAGAGAAGGTTTGCAAGATGCCGAGTACCAGATACGCCGAATGCCGGTTTCTTCGATAGGATGAGCCATAGGCTCCTAAATATCCGACCAGTTGCCCGTCCATTTCGGCCACGAATATCATCGAATCGTCTGCTGCCAGCAACGCAGTGATTTTCTGCCGCTGTTCTTCCGGAGTGATCATCCGTTCCCCCGGCTCCAGGAGCATGAATTCCGTCTCCCTGTCTAAACGGAGGCAAAGTTCCAGAAAAGCCCCCGCATCTTCTTCCTTGATGTTCCTGATATTCACGTTCATTTCACTCAATCCTCTCGTTTCGCAGCACCATATGAATATGATCTTCCCAAACTCCGTTGATCCTTAAAAAATTCAGGGCCACTCCTTCGTGATAGAAGCCTACCTTTTCCGCCACTTTGAGCGAAGCCTTGTTCCGGGGCATAATGTTCGCTTCGATCCGGTGCAGTCCCAATTCGTAAAAAGCGTAATCCGCCACCGCAGCTACCGCTTCCGTCATAAAGCCGCGGCCCTGTGCCGATTGGTCGATGCGATAGCCCAAATGACAGGACTGGAATACGCCATACACGATGTTGCTGAGCGTAAGGGAACCTATCACCTGGTCGGGCTCCTCTTTCCGGAACATCCACAGCTTATAAAGTTCCCTTTTTCTGAATTGGGAGTATTCCTTGGCCAGTAAATCCGCCTGATAATCGAGCGTGTAATATTCCTCGCTCCGCTTCGGTTCCCACGGTTCGAGAAACTCCTTGTTCCGCAGCACAAATTCCAGTACGTCCGCTGCATTGCTTTCGTCCAGCACTTTTAAAACCAACCGTTCCGAGTGTAAAATAGGTTTCATAACCCGCCTCGATTCTAAAGTTCATCTAATGACTTAAGGAGTGCCCATATGCAGCCGTTTACCATGCAAGTTATTGAAGTGATATTATCCATCCCGGAGGGAAAAGTCATGACCTACGGACAAGTGGCCAGAGCGGCGGGAAGCCCGCGTGCGGCGCGGCAAGTCGTCCGGGTCTTACATTCGATGAGCAGCAAATATAGTCTGCCGTGGCACCGGGTCATCAATGCGCAAGGCGAGATTGCGGTAAAGGATGACGAGTCTTTTTTTCTGCAAAAAATGTACTTGGAAGCGGAAGGTGTTATCGTAGGTGAAGATGGGCGAATTGACCTCGCCGAGTATCAGTACGAGCCCTGTTGAATTAATACTAGTTGGGTCTGGTGCGTGCAAGGAGCTAGCGAAGTGGCTTGATGGGGTGGTTGGTGTGCGCGGCCATTGTATGAGGAAGAGGGGCAAGGGCTCGAGAGTAGCTTCTGGCTTTCTGGGAGCAACATTGGCTTCTAACGGCGCCTCTCATGTGCTAACGGACATAGCGGCCCTTATTCGGCCCATTTCCCTTGTTTTTGTAAACTAACGGACACCACGGACCTTAAACGGCGGTTTTGCCGAGTGATAGGCCTGTTTTTGGCAGAATAACGGGCTGTATGTCCGTTAGATTCTTAAATAAGCTGATTTGCCCCCAATAACGGCTGTGGTGTCCGTTAGAACTCTCGAAACCAAACGTTACTCCATCCACCGCCACCTTACAGAACGCCTCGCAACCAGTCCATTTATTGCAAACCGTAATTCTTTCGCGCCTCTTTGATGGCGGCATTAACCGCCTTTACATCCGGCCCGTTCGCCGGCTCCCCGCTCAACTTATACTTTGCTTTAAGCTTCAAAATAGCGCCAACCCGCTCATCGAGCATGGTTTCACTGATGATCCCCTGTTCGACCGCTTTCGTGATCGCCCGGATGACCGCCTCTTCTTTGTCGTAGTCATGACCGACCAGTACGATATTTCCGCCTGCTGTGATGAACTCAACCGCGGCCTGCTCGATGCTGTAATTTTCTGTAATGGCACCCATCGTCATATCATCCGAAACAATTACACCTTTATAGCCAAGCTCTTCCCGGAGCAGATCATGAATGACCGCTTTGGAAAAAGACGAAGGGTGATCGGGATCCAGCTTCGGCAGCAGCAAATGGGCAATCATGACCATATCCGTGCCGTTCTCAATCGCATCCTGAAACGGAACCAGTTCAAGCTCTTTTAGCCGCTCCAGATCATGATTCACTACAGGCAGACCGAGATGGGAATCCACCGAGGTGTCCCCATGACCCGGAAAATGCTTCACCACGGGAATCACTCCCTTGCCGCTCAATCCCCCCATTGCTGCGAGGCCCATTTTGCTCACCGTTTCCGGTGTATCCCCGAATGAACGGTCCCCGATCACCGGATTGTCAGGATTGCTATTCACATCCAATACAGGAGCAAAATCCAGGTTCAGGCCAAAACCGGACAACTCGTCGCCGATGACCCGATAAAAGTCTTCCGCCGCTTTCGGATTGCCTGTATTCCCAATGCTTGCCGCCGTCGGTATTTTTGCGAATTCCTTAGGCATGCGGGTTACCCTTCCGCCCTCTTCGTCCACGCCCAGAAACAGCGGAAGCTTGTTGACGGAGTTATCCTCCTTCAACCGGTTAATCAAGGACAGCGCCTGATCGCTATTTTCAATATTATCTTTATAAAAAATAAATCCTCCGACACGATACGTCTCAATCAGCTTACGGGTATGCTCGTCCGGTGCAGTCCCTTCCATCCCGACGAGGACCAGCTGGCCTATCTTTTCGGTAGTGGTCAACTTATCCAGTTGTTCGGCAACGGCGTCCGTCGTCTCTTGTTGCGGTGGGGTCGGTTCCGTGTTCCCCTGCTGCTGCGGATCGTTTGTAGGGGGCGAGGATGGAGCCGCGCTCCCGCCCTGGTTCACGCCAGTTCCCTCGGACTCAGGAGAGGCCGAGTTTCGGGGAGCACATCCTGCGATCGTAAGAATCATCAGAGTTAACACCAAGGTCCATATCAACCATTTCTTCTTATTTCTTTTCATAATTCCTCCAATCCGGCATGTCCTTCTGCCGTTTCCCAGCGATGCTCGTATTTTTGCAGTCGGGGATGAATAACGGAAGGCTGCTCCGTCAAAATAAGCCGAATGCTTTTAATCCATTCCTCAAAAGAAGAGAAGGAGGCGAATAAATTGGCCGTTTCCGGCGTTATGAGCAGAAAGTAAGGAGCGGGGTATTTTTCCGCCAAAAAACGGAGCGCCGAGTCGATCGGCGTGTACTTTTTACGTTTCCCCTCCCAGCCTTCCACGGTGATATCCGCATGCTGCCGTGCCCGCCGCCAGTCATGGAGCTCGTCCTCCCTTTTATAAAAGGAACGCACTGGCTCTTTGGACATACGTCTAACCGTCTCCTCATGAAGGGGATACAACACAAGCGTACTAAAAGAACGCTCCTCCAAAATCGAAACGGCGCGTTCCAGATCCGCTTCCGACGTATTCTCGAATGTATCGTAATAGATTAACGTACCTTTTCGTTTCGGGACAGGCGGCTCATAGCCAAAAGGGACTTGAATATTTTGTCTCATGTTCGGGTTCCTCCGGATTTGAAGTGGATATTCTAGTTAAAATTACCCTGCCAGACTTGATTTATTCCATTATAACGCCCATATGTTGCAATTTCATTATCTTGCTTTTTCATCCTAAAATGAGTACATACGTTCAGGCCAAGGGGTATAATGGGCGTGGAGGTGAATGATGTGGCCGACTATATAGTGACTGAGGCTCAATGGCTGTCTATAATTCAGAACGATGCCGCTAGTGACGGAAAGTTCTTTTACGCCGTAAAAACGACGGGCATTTTCTGCCGTCCTTCCTGCAAATCCAAGCCTCCCAATCGAGAAAATATCACCGTGTTTCCGAACGCCGATCATGCCCTTTCCGCCGGATACCGTCCGTGCAAACGCTGCAAGCCTACCGGCCTGCGGCTTCCCGATGAGGAGTGGATCTCGGTGGTGGCCGAATATATCGATAAGCACTATATGGAGGAATTAAGCCTGCAACTGCTCGCCGACCTCGCCCATGGTAGTCCTTATCACCTTCACAGAACATTCAAAAAAGTGAACGGGGTCACTCCAGTGGAGTATATTCAAAAAGTCCGCATCGAACAGGCCAAGTCGCGCTTGTCGACAACGAGTCAGCCGGTGGCGGAGATCGGCAAGCAAGTCGGACTCCCCAATACACCTTATTTTATAACTTTGTTTAAAAAACTCACCGGCCTTACGCCGGCCAACTATCGATCATTGCACACTACGATCTCAAAAGGGGGCAGTTAATATGACGCAGAACGACCCGATTTACTGGAGTCATCTATTTAACGAAAATTGGAGCCTAATTGTTGCCGCCGGGGAACAAGGGCTTTGCTATGTGGGCTCCCAAGGGGCAGATGTGCAGGAATTGGAGAACTGGGCGAATCGCCGCTTCCCCAGCCGTCCCCTGATCCGGGACGATGCCCGGCTTCAACCTTATGCTGACGAACTCGAAGCCTATTTGCTAGGCAAACTCACGAGCTTCTCCGTTCCCTTCGAAACAACGGGAACCCCGTTCCAGCAGGCTGTCTGGAAGGCGTTATGCGACATCCCTTACGGGCAAACCGCTTCGTATTCCGACATCGCCCTTCGCATCGGCAAACCGTCTTCGGTCCGCGCCGTTGGAACGGCGATCGGCGCCAATCCGGTGCTGATCACCATTCCTTGTCATCGGGTGATTGGGAAGAATGGGGGGCTGACCGGGTATCGTGGGGGGCTTGAGATGAAGACTAGGTTGCTGGAGATTGAGGGGAGGGCCTCTGGAGGGTTTGAGGTTGTAGATTAAGCTAGAAATATTGAATGGCAAGAAGGGAAGAGTCGCTTTCCCAATAAAGCGGTCCTCTTGTTTTTCGTGTCTTATTAATTTACTAATCCTCTATTGCATCTACAAATTGCAGCTTGTTATATATTAATGACATTCTATATAATTGTTCTTGCTTCACTATAATCCGAGCCTCCAGACTCCGCTAAGTGAAAATGATGGATACGAAAGAAAGAACATTGAAATAGTCCTTCATTTGCTTTTCATCTCAATAAGTGCATTCATTAATCTGGTAAGAATAAGTCCTATGAGTACTAGTTCAATTAATTTCCCGAAGACACTTTGAATAACCGTGATAATATTGAAAATATATGTATTACTAAGAATCGTTTGAACATCTTCTCTGAGTGGCAAAGAAAAGTTCAATGCAAATGCAATATATGCAGTTTCAAATAAATTAATATAGTTATTTGTAAGTATAAACAAACTATAGTAAACGACTGAAAATATAATATTGGTAACAATCATTGCCGCAAAAATGTAAAATATCAGAACCCTATTGCTGAACTTTAATAGTCCATTATAGATGTATGAAATAAATTCAGTTAAGCTAATAAATAAAGTAAGGCTTATTTCTATTAATATAAAATATGAAAACATCTTTGATGTTAGTTCCGATACCCCTATTGTTTCCACTAAAAATCTCATTAGCAAAAAGTAAAAAGGCATACCAAAAAACCATAAAGTTACCGATAGAAAAAAGTTCAACATATGAAATGAATCATCTTTTTTCTTTAGGTATTTACTGGGTCTGTCAAGATTTTTGTGTAAACTCATTGTCAAGCAAATCCCCCGAGGGGGATTTGGCGTTTCTAACGTAAATAGTTACTGATGCGATCCGGAAAGAAGACGGATAGCTGGAGTAGCATTTGCC
>NZ_BOSL01000016.1 GCF_018403325.1 Paenibacillus vini
ATATGGACTAAGGACGCTTTTATAAATCGCATGCGCATGAATGACGAACATCGGAAAGCCGTATGAGGGAAAACCTCATGTACGGTTTGATGAGGAGGGGCAGAAATCATCTGCCCTTTACTCTAGTAAACGCAAATTCTGGAAGTTTGAATATGTAGTCAGTGGTTAATTATCTTCTGAACCCAATTCACATTCAGGAGGTAATCGATATGACACAAAAAATAGTTGGTGTATTTTCTTCAGATCAGGATGCTTCTAATGCGATTCGGGATTTACAAGCTTTAGGATATGATACGAATGATATTTCCGTTATCGGAAGAAACAAGGACGACATCAATTCCATTCATGATGAGACTGGAACGAAGGCGCCGGAAGGAATTGCTTCCGGAGCTGCGACAGGCGGAGTGCTGGGCGGCGTAGCCGGATTGCTGGCGGGCCTGGGTGCACTGGCTATTCCGGGGATCGGTCCGATCATCGCTGCCGGTCCGATCGCAGCCACGCTGACGGGGGCGGCTGTAGGAGCCGGAGCCGGCGGTCTGGTAGGCGGTCTGGTTGGCCTTGGCATTCCTGAGGATGAAGCCGAAGAATACAACAGCTTCGTCAAGCATGGCCGCATCCTGGTGATGGTGGATGCGACGGATGCTCAGGAAGGACAGGTTTACAACGTATTCCGGGAGCATCATTCCCTGAATGCCCATAACTACCGCAACGGATATGATCAGAATGACGGGATCAACCGCAGCGTGGATGAGTCAAAAATGCGGGAAACCCGTGAACCCGCGGGTGCCTTCTATCAGGAATTGGCGACGCTTGACCGTCCAGAGGGGCAAGTAAGGGATCAAGACATTGATGATCGTACGATGCGTCTGCACGAGGAACGGCTTGATATTTCAAAGACACGGGAAACTACCGGTGAAGTGAATCTGCGCAAAGAAGTAATCGAAGAGCAGAAGACGATCAACGTGCCTGTAAGCCGTGAGGAAGTAGTCGTTGAGAAAAAGGTGATTCATGACGACGCTACAGGCGAGCCTGTAGGCCGTGATGAAACGATTCGCATTCCGGTCTCGGAGGAGCGGGTGGAGGTCAACAAACGCCCGGTCGTGACCGGTGAGGTGGAGATTCATAAACGGGAAGTTCAAGATACGGAGCAGGTGCAGGATATCTTGAAGAAGGAAGAAGCCCGATTGGATCAGACCGGGAACCCTAGAGTTCGGGGAGACGAAAAGCTCGACCGCTAATTACCCGGGTGAAGATGGCAATCAAATAAAAGGACAGCCTAAGGGCTGTCCTTTTATCATTTTCACAGGCTGGCGGGCTCACATGTTTATTTGCTTCCGTCCCGGATAATATTTTTAACCCGTCCCACCTGGCCGTCTTGAAGCCGCACCTTAATCCCATGGGGATGATTCGGCGAGTTGGTCAAAATGTCTTTAACGATGCCGCGTGTAAGCCGGCCGATGGATTGGTCTTTTTTTAGTACGATGTCGACGGTCAGGCCCGGGGCAATATTATTGCGTACAGTTCCATTCATTCGGGTAAATCTCCTCGGTGTTGGATTTATAGGGCATGTTCAAAAGTTATCCTTTAGGATACCATAAGCTGACCCGGAATCCAACGGAACAAGGACTATGCGGGAGGAGACAAGACATCGGCTTGCCAATGTCCGGAACTTTGCATATAATATCAGGTAAGTCAAAAAGTAAATGCGATGATGGAGAAGAGTAAGCAGAAGCCTCCTTACAGGGAAGAGACGTCAGTGATTGAGAACGTCTCTACGGAATCAGGCTGCTGAAGTTCGCTCCGGAGCAGTTCCTTGAACCCCGCTCAGGCCGGAAACGGTGGTAGCCGGCGGTGCAGTAGAGGATACCGGCTGCGGCCCGTTATGCCGATAAAGTGAGAGTCTTACTCCCAGGATGCCTAGTTTTATTCTGAAGCTTGCGCCGGGCGGTAACGGAGACTCTAACAAGGGTGGTACCACGGTCTTTTCGTCCCTTTCGGGAGAAGAGGCCTTTTTTGTTTTCAGAAACAAGTACGATTTATAAAGCTTAAGGGGGATTTGTCGATGAAAGAACGTTTGGAGGCACTCAAACAAGAAGCGATGGAGCAGCTTGGCAAAACGGCCGATGCTATTCATCTCAACGACCTGCGGGTTAAATATCTGGGTAAAAAGGGTGCCCTCACCGAGATTTTGCGCGGTATGGGCGGGCTTAGCGCCGAGGAACGGCCAGTGATCGGCCAGGTGGCCAATGAAGTGCGCGGAGTGATCGAAGCGCTGATCGAAGAGAAGCAGAACGATTTCCAGCGGAAAGAAACCGAGGGCCGGCTTGCAGCCGAGAAGGTGGATGTTACCTTGCCGGGACGCCCGCTTAAGCAGGGGGCCGTACATCCGTTGAATCAGGTCATTCAGGAAATCGAGGATATTTTTATCGGGATGGGATACCGGATTGCGGAAGGTCCCGAGGTAGAGACGGACTATTACAATTTCGAGGCGCTGAATTTGCCGAAGAACCACCCTGCACGCGATATGCAGGATTCCTTCTACTTGACCGAAGACTTGCTGATGCGTACCCAGACTTCTCCGGTACAGGTTCGTACGATGGAAGCCATGAAAGGGGAAGTTCCGATCAAGGTCATTTGTCCGGGACGCGTATTCCGCCGCGATGACGACGATGCGACCCATTCCTTCCAGTTCCATCAAATCGAAGGCCTGGTGGTTGGCAAAAGAATTCGTATGAGCGATCTCAAGGGAACGCTGCTGGAATTCACCCGCAAGATGTTCGGAGCGAACACCCAGATCCGTCTTCGTCCAAGCTTCTTTCCGTTCACCGAGCCGAGCGTCGAGGTTGACGTTACCTGTGTGAAATGCGGTGGAAACGGCTGCCGGGTCTGCAAGAACTCCGGATGGCTGGAGATTCTGGGCAGCGGGATGGTTCATCCGCGCGTGCTGGAAATGAGCGGATACGATCCTGAACAATATAGCGGCTTCGCGTTCGGAATGGGTGTGGAACGGATCGCGATGCTGAAATACGGCGTCGACGACATCCGTCACTTCTACAATAACGATCTGCGTTTCCTGCAGCAGTTTGCCAGAGTATAGGCCACGGAAAAGGAAGGGGAAATGACATGAAAGTATCAACCGAATGGTTATCACAATATGTTTCACTGGATAATGTGGATATTCCGCAGCTTGCCGAGATGATTACGCGTTCCGGCATCGAAATTGACTCGGTCGAGAATCGGAATAAAGGTGTTACTAAAGTAGTAGTAGGTTACGTGAAAAGCAAGGAGAAGCATCCGGATGCCGATAAATTGAACGTCTGCATCGTCGATGCCGGCGAAGCAGAAGATCTGCAAATCGTTTGCGGCGCAAAGAACGTGGACGCCGGACAAAAGGTGCCTGTAGCTCTTGTCGGTGCTAAGCTTCCGGGCGGGCTTGAAATCAAGAAGGCGAAGCTCCGCGGCATCGCATCGCAAGGCATGATTTGCTCGGCCAAAGAACTTGGCTTGAATGATAAGTTGCTGCCAAAGGAACAACAGGAGGGCATTCTGGTACTGCCTGAAAACAGCGAGATCGGCACGCCGATCACCAGCCTGCTGCACCTGGACGATCAGGTACTGGATTTCGACTTGACGCCGAACCGCTCGGATTGTCTCAGCATGCTCGGGGCCGCTTATGAGGTTGGCGCGATTTTGGGCCGGGACGTGAAGCTTCCTCAGCCGGAGAACGATCTGATCGAAGTAACTGAGCCGGCAAGCGATCGGATTTCCGTGAGTATTAAATCCCCGGATCTTTGCAGCCGTTATGCGGTCCGGTATATTTCGGGCGTAAAGATCGGCGTTTCGCCGCTCTGGATGCAAAGCCGTCTGATGGCGGCGGGTGTCCGGCCGATTAATAATATCGTGGACATTACGAATTATGTGATGCTGGAGTACGGGCAACCGCTCCATGCTTTTGATGCCGACAAGATCGCCGGGAACGCCATCGGCGTACGCGCAGCCAAGGAAGGCGAAATTCTGGTCACTTTGGACGGCCAGGAACGCAAGCTTGATGCGGGTTCGCTGTTGATCGTAGACGGAGAAGACCGGCCGGTAGGCCTGGCTGGAGTAATGGGCGGACTGGATTCCGAAGTGACGGAAACCACCGCGAACATCGTGCTGGAATCGGCCAAGTTTGACGGCGGCTCCGTACGCAAAACATCCCGTCAGCTCGGTCTCCGGTCCGAAGCGTCACTGCGGTTCGAGAAGGAAGTGGATCCGGCAAGAGTGCTTCCGGCACTGGACCGCGCGGCGGCGCTGATGGTCGAAATCGCCGGCGGCAAAGTGTTGGAAGGCGTAGTTCAGTCCGTTACGGCGGAAGCGCAAGACCATACGATTACTTTATCGCTGGATAAAATGAACGCATATCTGGGCACGGACATTTCGTCGCTCGAAACGAAAGCTCTGTTGATTCGTTTGCACTTCGAATGCGGTGATCTGGATGGGAATGCACTGGAAGTTCGCGTCCCAAGCCGCCGCGGGGATATTACCCGCGACGTGGATTTGATTGAAGAAATTGCCCGTTTGTACGGTTATGACAATATTCCGGTTACGATGATCGAAGGTCCGTCGACGGCGGGAGGCTATACGAAGCCGCAGGCTTTGCGGCGGGCGCTGCGCGGTCTGCTAGTCCATGGCGGATGGCAGGAAACGATGGGCTATTCGTTTATCCGGGAAGGAGCCGGCGGCAAATTCCCAGCGCCGGGCGAAGGCGGACATGAAGTGAAACTGGCGATGCCGATGAGCGAAGACCGCAGCGTGCTGCGCGGCAGCCTTTTGCCGGGTCTGATCGATATGGCTCAGTATAACCGAAACCGTAAGCACGACGATCTCGCCTTGTTCGAAATCGGTACGGTGTTCCACGGCAAGGATGAGCATATGAAGGAGCAGCCGCGGGAATTGCCTGTGCTCGGCTTGTTGCTTACCGGCAGCAGAGGCGTCAAACGCTGGAATACTTCGGCCGAGAAGGTGGATTTCTTCGACCTTAAGGGCGCATTGGAAAGCGTATTTGAATATCTCGGCGTGAACGGCCGCGTTTCCTACGAAGCAGACGCTCCTAAAGGCTTCCATCCGGGACGCTCGGCGTCCGTCTACCTGGAGGTGCCGGAAGGCCGCCAGCGGATCGGAACGCTCGGCCAGCTGCATCCGGAATTGCAGCGCGAGATGGATCTTGACGATACGTATGCAGCAGAGCTAATGCTTGAGCCGCTTTATCAATATGCGGGTGATACTGTAGCTTACCGTGATCTTCCGCGGTTCCCGGCGATGCAGCGGGATATCGCAGTCGTCGTGGATGTAAACGTCGAGGCGGAAGCCTTGATGTCTTCGATCCGGAAATCTGCCGGTGAACTGCTTGAATCCGTGGAAGTATTTGATGTATTTACGGGAGCCAAGCTGGGAGAGGGCAAGAAGAGCGTAGCTTTGTCCCTTGTATACCGTCATAAAGAGCGGACGTTGACCGATGAGGAAGTTTCCGAAGTACATGAATCGGTCGTTGCGGCGCTGGAGCAAACTTTTGCTGCTGAATTGAGAAAATAGCAGGAATTGAACCGAGTCACATCGAATCTTTCTTTAGTAACGATTCGATGTGACTTTCGTGCAAATACAGACATCTATGATCAAACTCGGACCGAAGGAGGCACTTGGCTGTGAATACCCCAAACCGTATTAGTGTAAATGTCGATATATATGGGACTTCTTATAAAATTGTGGGCAGTAATGCCGAATACATGAAGCAGGTTGCCCGCCGTGTTGATGAGCATATGCGTTCAATCTCCAAAATGTATTCCCATCTGGATACGCCGCGCCTCGCGGTGTTGGCTGCTGTACGTATGGCTGAAGAAGCCCTGAGAACGGAGCAGCTTCAGAGCGAACTGAAACAGGTTCAGCAGGAAAACGGTGAACTGAAGCAGGAAATCTCGGTGATGCAGGCGCTCCATACGAAGCAGGAGAATGACCACAAAGGGCTACAGGAAGAGCACCACCAACTGAAGAGCGACAAGAAGCTGCTCGCAGAGCAGGTGGCGCAAGGCGAAAGCTCGCTGAAAGAGCGCGACGAGGAATGCCGCAAGCTGAATGTCAGAATTCAGGAGCTTGAGCGGCAGCTTGGTGAACAGCGTGGAAGCAATACGCAGTTGCAGACGAAATTGCGGACCGTTGAACAGGAGAATCGCAAAGAGAAGGAAGAACTCGAGAAGCTGGCTGAACAACTTAAGTCATCCCGGCAAAGGGAGCAAACCGCTCAAAGCGCTCAGCAGCGGGCTAAGGAGGAGGCGGCGAAGGCCGAGCAGCAGGCGAAGCTGGCACAGCAATCGCTTCAGGCCGCCGACGCGGAAGCCAAGAAACAGGTTCGTCTTCTTCAGGAGGCAAAGGAGCGGGAAGACAAGCTGCGTGCGGAGCTTGCCGCCGCCTTACAAAATGAGAACTCGTGGCATAAGCTGGCGGATCGGCGAAACGAAGAGTTAAGCCGGCTGGAGATTAGCCAGTTGGAAGCCGTAAGCCGGACGGAGAAGCTTGAGGAACAGCTTAACGCGGTAAGCGGCGAGTTGGAATCCGCCAAGTCGAGATTTGCTGCAGAGAAGGACAAATCTGCAAAACTGGCAGATGAATTGGATAAGCTCCGGGCCAGACTGGAGCAGGTGGAACGCGAGCGGGAATCCGCGCGGCTTACGGCGCAATCTGCCGGTGAAGACAAGCAGCGTCTGGAGGCACAGACCTTCAAGCTGGAGGAACGGCTTCAGGAATTGGAGCGGGAGATGCAGGAATATGCGGCACTGGCCGAGGAGCAGGATGAATCCCGTCAGGCGGCCGAGCGTCGTGAACGCGAATGGAGAGAGCAGCTTGCGTCGGCTGAGCAGGAATTGAATTCTTGGCGCGAAACCGAGGCGGAACTGCAGCGTCAGCTTGCCGAATGGCAGCAGGAATGCGCAAGCGGAGGGGAGCAGGTGTTGAACCTGTCGACCGATTATCGTGAGCTTGAGCAGGAAAAGGACCGAATGGCCGAACAGCTGCGCCAAATTTCCGACAGCTATGAGATCGTATCCCACGAGTATCGCTTGCTTCAGGCGGAGCGGGAAGTGGAGCGGGAGAACGTACAGGCTAAGGAAGAAGAGTACAAGCGGTTAAAAGAAGATTATGCCAAGCTGCAGACCGAGTATAACGAATGGATTGAACTGATCGAGCAGGATCAGAATTAATTTAAGCTTCGTTGTGATCCGGTTTATGTTCGTGGAAACGGAAGAGCCCCCGGCGTTCCCGCCGGGGGCTCTTGATGGTTACCGTTTATTCTACGATGATTTTGGAGACCATGGCGCTATGGCCGGATCCGCACATGATCGAGCAGGCTAATTCAAATTCCCCTGTTTCCTTCGGAATAATTACCGCGGAATCTTTCTTGCCGCTAAGCTGCAGCTTTAAACCGGGCACGAGCATGCCGTGATTGCCTTCCGCATTTTTGAAGATAACCTTTACAGGCACGTCCTTCTTTAAATGATACTCGGCCTGATCAAATTTATAATTTGTAGCTTCGATCACCAGTTCCGCTTCCGGTTCGACATTGCTTACTTCAGAGCTGCTGCCAGATCCCGAACCGCTTCCGCAAGCTGCCAAAATCAACAAGAGAACAGAACAAGCCATAAATGCAATCGTTTTTTTCACATTTATCCCTCGCAATATAAAAATATTTATGACAATTTCAAGAATATTATATCGCAGTTGGATAAAGACGATGTAAGCAAGGTTTGAAGAATTGGTGAACTTCTTCCATATAATTGTATGTTGATACGTTAGATTCTTCTCTATAAATAGAACGATCCGCCCGGAAAGATAACTCCGGGCGGATTGCTGAGGGTGGATCTATATGCTGCTGGAATCGGATCGAAGGAAATGGTTAATCCTTAGCTGCTTCGAATGGCGTGGATACCGGGATAAACAGATCGATGATCCCGATTACCAGTGCGGCCAGCAGGGCTCCGATCATGGAAACGGAAACCCCGGATACGATAAACTGAGCCAGCCAGATCACCAGAGCGCTGGTGATGAAGCCGACGATGCCGCGCCCGAACGGTGTAACTCTTTTCCCGAAGATGCCTTCAATGGCCCAACCCAGTAAAGCGATGACTAGCGCAAGCATCAATGCGCTGCCGAAGCCGCCGATACTGAATTGCGGAACGAGCCATCCGACAACGAGCAATACTAGGGCTGAGACAATAAAACGTACAACATGTCCCAGAAAATGCATGGCACTTGGCCTCCTTTTTTTGCGAAAATGCGTGTCATAATCCCCACTTATCTTGTTCCGCACAGGTCCTTTTTATGTGCGAATGCTTGAAATGGCGAAAAATGACCGCTTTCGCTATAATGAAATCATAGCCCGAGGGGAGTTGTGAAAGTTCTTGGACGAGAAAATTTTAAAAACGATGGAATATCGAAAAATTATAGAGCAATTGGCGAAATATACGCAGACGCCGCTCGGAAGAGCCGAAGCTGAAGCGCTGTCTCCGGATTCCAACCTTGAGGAAGTGAAACGGCTGCTGCAAGGAACGGAAGAAGCCTTTACCGTCGACAGGTTAAAAGGGTACCCGTCATTCGGCGGCATTGTCGACATAACGCCGGCCGTCAAGCGGGCGCGAATTGGCGGTACGTTGAATCCGCATGAGCTGTTCGGCATTGCGACTACGCTGGAAGGCGGGCGCCGAATCAAGCGATTCCTGGCTTCCATGCATGAAGACCAGCCGATCCCGCTCCTGTTCACGCTTAGCGATGCCATTAGCGAGCAGAAGCCGCTGGAGGAGGCCATCAAGCGGTGCATTGACGAGAGCGCCGAGGTGCTCGACTCCGCCAGCGCCGAGCTGTCGCAGATCCGCCGGGAACTGCGCGGCGGTGAGGTACGCATTCGCGAAAAGCTGGATGCGATGATCCGTTCCTCCAGCATATCGAAGATGCTGCAGGACCAATTGATCACGATCCGCGGCGACCGGTTTGTTATTCCGGTTAAAGCGGAATACAGATCCCACTTCGGCGGGATTGTACACGATCAGTCCGGTTCCGGCGCGACGCTGTTCATTGAGCCCGAATCCATCGTGGCGATGAATAACAAGCTGCGGGAAACCCGGCTTCGGGAAGAACGGGAAATCGAAGTGATTCTGCAGAAGCTGACGGCTCTGGTCGGTGAACAGGCGGAGCTGCTGTTTTATGACAGCGACGTGCTTGCACAGCTTGATTTTCTGTTTGCCAAAGCACGCTTGGCCCGGGAAATGAAGGCTACGCTGCCGCGCATGAACGATCGCGGATTTATGAAGCTGAAGAAGGGACGTCATCCGCTTATCCCGGCGAACCAGGTTGTCCCGATCGATGTGGAATTGGGCAACCAATATTCGACGATTATCGTTACCGGCCCGAACACCGGCGGTAAGACCGTCACGCTCAAAACGATCGGCCTGCTGAGCCTCATGGCGATGTCCGGCTTGTTTGTTCCTGCGGAGGAAGGCAGCCAGTTGTGTGTCTTTGACGCCATATATGCAGATATCGGGGATGAGCAGAGCATCGAGCAAAGTCTCAGTACTTTTTCGAGCCATATGACCAATATTATTTCAATTCTGCGCAAAATGACCCCTAAAAGCCTCGTACTGCTGGATGAGGTCGGCGCCGGTACAGATCCTGCGGAAGGCTCCGCTCTCGCGATTGCGATTTTGGAGCATATTCATTCCCAGGGCTGCCGGATGGTGGCCACAACGCATTACAGCGAGCTGAAGGCATACGCTTATGAACGAAAGGCCGTTATTAACGCGAGTATGGAGTTTGACGTTAATACGCTGAGTCCGACGTACCGGCTGCTGGTCGGTGTTCCGGGCCGAAGCAACGCGTTCGCAATCGCCGAACGGTTGGGCTTACCGGGAGCAATCCTGGACTATGCCCGGGGCGAGGTGAAGGAAGAGGATCAGCGGGTCGAGCATATGATTGCCTCGCTGGAAGAGAACCGGAACGTCGCGGAGCAGGAGCGGGAGACGGCAGAGAAGCTGCGAAAGGACTTGGAGGCTTTGCGGAGCCGCCATACGGCCGAACTGGAGAAGCTGGAGCAGCAAAGAGACCGCCGGCTGGAGAAGGCCGAAGAAGAGGCGAGAACGATCATCGCCAAGGCACGCAGCGAAGCCGAGAAGATTATCGAAGATTTACGGAAGCTGGCGCTCGAGGAAGGCGCTTCGGTCAAGGAGCATAAACTGATCGCCGCCCGGAAACAGCTGGATGAGGCGGAGCCGCAGCAACGCAAGAAGGCGGCCGGCAAGAAGACAGCCAAACCGCCGCGCCAAATTGAACCGGGCGATGAAGTGATGGTATACAGCCTTAATCAGAAGGGCCATATCGTGGAATTGTCCGGCAGCAAAGAAGCGATCGTCCAACTCGGAATCATGAAAATGAAGGTGGCTATGGACGATCTCGAGTTGATCGGATCGGCAGCATCGGCTAAGCCGGCACAGCGGACCGTAACCAATCTGAAGCGGACCAGAGACGATCAGGTCCGCAGCGAGCTGGATTTACGCGGTGCAAATCTGGAAGAAGCGCTGATCGAAGTTGACCGCTTCATCGATGAAGCCTATTTGGGCAATCTGGGCCAGATCTATATCATCCACGGCAAAGGAACGGGAATATTGCGTACCGGTATTTCGGATTATTTGCGCAGGCACAAGCATATAAAGAGTTATCGTCTCGGAAATTACGGGGAAGGCGGTACCGGAGTCACGGTAGCCGAACTGAAGTGACGGGGAGGAGAACGGATTGAAAGGAACCATTGATCCGCTGCTTGAGCAGCCGATCGGGCTGATGGCGGGATATTTTTCCGTAGCGGTTGTAGAACTGATCGTGTTTCTTTCCTGCTTTGAGCTTGTAACGAAGTATCGGTGCTGGCATGAGATAAAACGGGGAAATATGGCGGCATCGCTGGCCACGGGGGGCAAAATCTTCGGAATTTGCAATATTCTGCGTTTTGCGACCGAACGTTCATCCATTTATGAGTTTATCGGGTGGTCTTTTGTCGGAGCGTTTCTGTTTTTCCTTGCTTATATGATGTTTGAGTTTGTGACCCCGGTCTTTCAGATCGACAAGGAGATCGCAGCGGGCAATGTGGCGGTGGGCTTTATCGCTATGGCCGTTTCGGTTTCTGTGTCCTTTGTGATCGGAGCCTGTATCGTTTAGGAGGAGTATGGCATGTTGAAAAACCTGGTCCGGGTTTTATTCGTGGCCTCGATGCTGTTCTTGATCGCCGGAATCATTTTCTTGGTTAGATCGTGATGACGGGTTGGATGAATAATTAATTTGTTAATGGAAGGATGGGCTGAAATGGAAACGACAATCTGCCCTTGGTGTCAAACCGAAATTGTATGGGATGAAGAACTGGGACCCGAAGAGGAATGTCCTTATTGCCATAATGAGCTTAAGGGATACCGTACTTTGAATATTTCTCTCGGCGAGGAAGATGAATTGGAGGAAGACGAGGATTTGGAGGCGGAAGAAGAAGGCCTCGGTCTTTGGGAAGAGGATGACGAAAGCCATCTGAATGCGATTCGGCGGGTAGAAGCTTTTGCAACGGACGGAGGAGATCTGCTTGCTTATGAATCCGGCGTCGAAAAGATTCTGGACAGGCAGGAAGAAGTTCCCGAATGTCCGCATTGCCGGGAATATATGATGTTTGCGGGAGTTCAGACGTTAGGTGCGGATTATGCTCCTGTCGTGCCCGAGGGTGCAAAAGGGCCGTTGCTGAAACCGGCAGCCAAGCTAAACGTCTATGTCTGCACCGCTTGCTTCCATGTCGGTTCCTTCTTATCGGAGGATGACCGGAACGCATTGATTCGCACAGTAAGTGAAGATTGATTTTTGTGAACTTGGGGGCTTCCCTGGCCATACATTATGGCTGGAGGGAGGCCTCCTTTTACATTTCAAAGAAAACTTGACGATAAGGGGCTCACTCCATTTTTGCGTCGTTATGTCATGCTTCCCCGCAGATTGGGTATCTTACATTTACACTGAATCGTTGGAGGAGCAAAATGCATGAGCAGTTCTCTTAACGGCCAATCCAGGCTGCTGTTAGCCGTGAATGGATTATTCGTTTTGGCCGGGGCGTTGTCGGGAACTTTTTTGAACGTCTATTTATGGAAGGTCAAACAGGATTTTGCGATGATCGGATGGTTCACGTTCAGTCAACAGCTAGCGCTCGGGCTTACGTTTTGGATCGCCGGCAAATGGGTGAAGGAGCAGGATAAGATGATCTCCCTCCGGCTGGGGATCGTCGTTTCAGGAATATTCTATCTGCTGGTTCTGTGGGCGGGAGCGCATACCGTCGATTATATATGGCCGCTTGGATTTCTGTTCGGCATCGGATCGGGGCTGTTTTGGCTAGCTTTTAATGTCGTTTATTTTGAAGTGACGGATGTCGATACCCGGGATTTGTTCAATGGCTGGATCGGGATTCTGGGCTCCGTGATCGGCATTTTAGGTCCGTGGACTTCCGGTTGGATTATTTCCGCGATGAAGGGAAATCTCGGATATCGCGTCATATTCACGGTTTCGCTGATCGTCTACGGAATCGGCATCCTGCTTAGCTTTTGGCTGAAAAAAAGAAAACGCGGCGGTCCCTACCGGTGGATGGAACCTTTCCGGCAGTTTGGCAAGAATAGTCCCTGGCGGCAGGCCGTCCCGGCATCCGCGGCTCATGGAGTGCGGGAGGGCGTCTTTTCGTTTCTGGTCACATTGCTCGTATTTATCAGCACTTCGGCAGAGAGGAAAGTCGGCCAGTTTTCGTTGGTTACTTCACTTGTTTCCCTGGTCAGCTTCTGGGCGGTCGGAAAATGGCTCCACATTCGCTTCCGGTATGCCGGAATGCTCGTTGGAGCGGTACTCATTACGGGGGTCATCGGCCCGCTTCTGTGGGACGTCAACTATGTTACGCTGATGCTCTTCGGGATCGGGACTTCCCTGTTCATGCCGCTGTATTTGCTTCCGGTCATCTCCTCGGTGTTCGATCTTATCGGGAAAAATGAGGATACCGTAGAGCAGCGCGTCGAATTGATCGTACTCCGCGAACTGAGCATCATGGTAGGGAGACTCCTTGGCACGCTCCTGTTCATTATCATATTTACCTGGTCTCCTCATATGAAGACGGTGATTTGGCTTATGCTGGGTCTTGGAGCAACCCCTTTGCTCAGTTGGGTTCTCATCCGTAAATTATTTAAGCACCCGGTTGATGCCGCTTGACCGGACAGGAAGTTACAATCCTGGTGATCGCAGGCAGTGGAATCGTATACTTAGCCCGCTCCGTTTAAGGAGCGGGTTTGGTGCTTCGGGTCAGCGCAAACAGTTCCATATCGCTGCGCGGTTTGCCGGCAAGCACATCCGTAATCATCTCGGCGGCGAGCATGCTGCATACGGTTCCGTTTCCTCCATAACCTTCAAGGAAGAAACAATGGGGATAATCCGGATGGGTTCCGATATAAGGCAATCCGTCCCGGGTTTCCCCGAATACGGCTCCCCAGGAATAAGCGGCACGTAGTCCAGATTTTTCCGGAAACATGTTGTGAATGAGTTCGAGAAGCTCCTGTCCTTTTTTTATTTCCCGGCCTTCCTTTAACACATTGCCCGTTAAAGGCTCATCCAGCCCTCCAGCCATAATCCGGCCGTCGGGGGTTGTCCGCATATAAAGGTAGGGGCGGGCGGTTTCCCAGATCAGACAGCGCTCGTGCCAATCCTTGAAATGGTTTACCGGTTCTGTCACGACCGCGTAGGTGCTCGTTAAATAAGCTCCGGGTTCCCGTTTCAGAAGCTGGGTTTCATAACCGGTAGCTACGATGACATGTTTGGCGCGAATGACCCGCTGTCCGGAACGGCAGCTAACCCCGTCACTATGGAATGTCCAGCCCGTAATAGGCGTATGCTCGTAAATTTGCAGCCCTTTGGTCGTCGCTTTCTTCAGGAGTTCGTGAACGAGGGCAAACGGATTGATCTCGGCGTCCCCCTGAGTGTAAATTGCCCCAGGCCTGCGGAACGGAAACCGTCCGGAGAAATCTTCTTCGTTCCACCAGTCCACCTGAAATCCGTATTTTTTTAAATTCTCGTATTCTTCCCTCAGCATGGAAACATCCTCAGCGGTGCTCGCCATATACAGGCTGCTTCTCTCCTTCGGTAAGAGATCCGGATGCAGCTTTCCTCCCAGTTCTTTTAAACGGACGAGGGCATCCCTGCAGAGCCTGTAAAAGTGAACCGCCGTCTCTTCACCAAAAGTATGAATGAATGAGGTCAAGGTTTTATCATTGGCGTACTGAAGAATTCCCGTATTCGCCAGCGTGCTGCCCGAGCCGATTTCATTTTTCTCGGCTAAAACGATATTCATGCCTAAATCGGTCAAAAGATGAGCGCAAAGAGCCCCGCTGATTCCGCCCCCAATGATGAGACAGTCGCAAGAAATATCTTGCCCTAAAGCAGGGTAGTCGGGGACAGGACCGATCGTCCTGGGCCAGACGTGTTCGCCCGAATGTAATTTCATCGTTCCATCCCTCCAACAGTGATAGCAAGTGGACTTGTATAGTGTCCCTAATCCAATATTCACCGCGGCGCCACAAGTATAACCTCTGACCTATGATAAAAATTTCGAAGCGGGACATAATATGCCCGAATGCAACCATCTATCAGGAGGAAACGAGATGAACTATACGCAAATGCAGCCGCTGTCCGGCAAAGAAGTCAACTATATTGCGGATTCTGTGGCTAATGAAGACATGTTGATCAAGATGTGCGCGGCTGCAGCCGCCGTAGCGACCAATGCACAAATCGAGCAGGCGATTTCGGAGCATATGCGGGTTCACGAGCATCATCTGCACACGCTGATTAACGCGCTGAAACAGCATCAGCCCCTTGCTCCAAGCCAAGCCCAGTAAATTGCGGATCCAACAAAACCATAGGAGGAATCTTTCGTGAACCCACAAACCAGCACAGGGCAAATGTCCCAGGACGACTTGTTGAAAATAATTCTTGCCGATCTTCGGCGTACGGTTCGAGAGTATACCACGGCGACCACGGAGTCGTCCTGCCCGTCGATCAGACGGACGTTTGCCGAGTTGACGGACAGCACCTTGCGTCTGCAGGGCGATCTTTACACGCTGCTTGAACGGCATCAGATTTATTCGCCTCCTGCCGGAGCTACCCGCCAGGAAATCGATAAGAAAATCCAGGAGGCGGAAAAGACGCACCAGAAGGTGCATCAGTTCGTGCAGCAGCAGACAACCCGTTCGAATTCGTATATGCATCCCGCTAATGTCCCATACCATCAAACCAATATCCAGAATCCTTATTACACTTAAACCGTTTGACTGGAAAATAAGACCGTAACCCAAAACGTCCATCTCCTGGAATCTTCCATGGAGTGGACGTTTTTCTTTGCAGGATGCCCAAATTCATGTAATATAAGTATTAAATTTAGATTCCGGAGGCAAACGTCTACCGACGCCGCCGGAACAGCGCTGGAGGGTGAAGCATGAAACAATTGAGCGAACTGAAGCTGAAAGTGCTGGATCTCCTGAAAGAGGACGCCCGCCGGGATCCGAAGCTGCTGGCAACCTTGCTGGGCGTATCTTCGGAAGAAGTCGCAGCCGCGATCGCCGAATTGGAAGAAGATCACGTCATCGTGAAATATGCGACCGTGATCAATTCGAGCAAATTGGACGACGAGAAAGTAACCGCCTTGATCGAAGTGCAAATCACGCCCGAACGCGGGAGAGGCTTCGAAGCCATCGCGGAACGGATTTACCTGTTCCCGCAGGTGATGTCCGTCTATCTGATGTCCGGAGCTTACGATTTGTTGGTGGAAGTGGAAGGGCGCAATTTGAAGGAAGTGGCCAGTTTTGTCTCCGACAAGCTGTCACCGCTGGAATCCGTACTTTCAACGAAAACGCATTTTATTCTTAAAAAATATAAACAAGACGGCATCATTTTCGAAGATCCCGAAGAAGACCGCCGCCTGATGATTTCTCCGTAAAGGAAGTAATGTTATGAGCGTAAAATCACAAGGACAGGCAGAACAGAACGAAAATTCAATGACTTCTTACTTAGCTCCGCGGGTTAGAGATATTAAGCCTTCAGGGATTCGCCGTTTCTTCGACCTTGCCAGCGGTAATAAGGATATTATTACGCTGGGGGTAGGGGAGCCTGACTTCATTACTCCATGGCATGTCCGGGAAGCTTGCGTCTACTCTCTGGAGCGCGGCTTTACGAGCTACACAAGCAATGCAGGCACTCCCGAGCTTCGTGAAGCGATTGCGGAATATCTGTATAACAGCTACGAAGTGAAATATAACCCGAAAGATGAAATCCTTGTGACTGTGGGTGCGAGCGAAGCTATTGATCTGGCCTTGCGCGCGCTGATCGTACCTGGAGATGAAATTCTGGTTCCGGCGCCTTGTTACATCTCTTACTCGCCGATTACCGAAGTCGGCGGCGGTGTACCGGTGGAAATCGAGACGTTCGCCAAGGACAATTTCAAATTGAAGCCGGAACAGCTTAAAGCGGCAATCACTCCGAAATCCAAGGTTTTGATTCTGAATTATCCGAGCAACCCGACCGGCGGCACCATGAGTTATGAGGATTGGCTGCCGATTGCGAAAATCGTGGAAGAACACGACCTAATCGTAATTTCCGACGAAATTTATTCCGAATTGACTTATGGCGATAAGCACGTAAGTTTTGCTTCCATTCCCGGAATGAAAGACCGGACCATTCTGGTCAACGGCTTTTCCAAAGCTTTTGCGATGACAGGCTGGCGCATGGGATATGCTTGCGGCCATCCGGATTTGATCTACGCCATGCTGAAGATTCATCAATACACTGTCATGTGCGCTCCGGTTATGGGTCAGGTAGCAGCGCTTGAAGCCCTCAAAAATGGGCTGAAGGAGAAGGACCTTATGGTCGAATCCTACAACCAACGCAGAAGATTGATCGTTCAAGGATTGCGTGATGTAGGTTTGTCTTGTCATGAGCCTCAAGGCGCTTTCTATGCATTCCCGAGCGTCGAGTCAACCGGCCTGAGCTCGGATGAATTTGCTACCCGGCTATTGGTTGAGGCCAAAGTTGCGGCTGTGCCCGGAAATGTGTTCGGTGCTGGCGGTGAAGGCTTCCTCCGCTGCTCCTATGCGACTTCCGTAAATCAGATCAGCGAGGCGCTCCACCGGATGGGACAATTCATTCATAAATTGAAACAAGGCTGATTCTTAAGTACCTCACCCGGGAAAATGGGGCTAATTAACATTTCTTTCATATTTTAATTGATCACTGTCCAATTGACATGGTATAATTTTATTTTGGAAGAGGGTTTAGTTTCTCAGGGAGGGATTACTTTTGGGTTGTGGTGAATACAATTTGCCTTTCGAACTAGCCGGAATTGTGATCGCAGACGGCAACGATAGAAATCAATGGATAGACGAAGTCGGTCGCAAGACTTCACCACAAGCGGTTTCCTTGGAGGATGAGATCCATTTGCTTCGCAGTAAAATGGAAAAGATATTCCAGCAGGAAAATTCCTTTACTTCGGATATCGTCATTGAGATCAGCAGCTTGCTGGATTTAAAGATCAATGAATTTATGAAGAGTCACCGGAAAAACAAAGAAGCGAAATTATAGAAATTAAATGAACCAGACTATTCCAGGGAAGATCCTACAAGGATCTTCTTTTTTAAATTTATGGTATATTTGAAAATAGGAAAAGGGGGTTGTTTATGACGATTTATACACGTACCGGTGACCAGGGGCAGACGTCGGTTATCGGCGGGAGAGTATATAAGGATGACGAACGGGTGGAGGCTTACGGCACGATCGACGAACTGAACAGCTTTGTAGGATTAGCCGGGAGCTGTGCGGATCAAGCGAAGTTTGCCGATTTGAAAGAGGATTTGCAGCAGATTCAACAGGAGCTGTTTGACTGCGGATCGGACCTCGCTTTTGCAAAAGTTGATGAAAGGCGTTTTAAAGTTACCCCGGACATGGCTGAACGGCTCGAGTCATGGATTGACCGTTACGAAGCGGAAAATCCGGTGATCGAGAAATTCATTCTGCCGGGAGGGACAGAACTTGCCTCCTTGCTGCATGTTTGCCGGACCGTCTGCCGTCGTGCAGAGCGGCAAGCGGTAACGTTGAGCCGGAAAGCCGAGGTAAATTGGGAGGCCGTGAAATACTTGAACCGTCTCTCCGACTTTTTCTTCGCGGCGGCCCGGACGGCAAATGCGCGCCAGCAAACTCCCGATGTGGAGTACATTCGCAGTGGGAAGGTGTTTCGCAACTAATTATGACCGCTTACTATAAACCAATAACATATAAGGTTACGGAACAAGAGGACGGTTGGCTGTTAAAAACCGTGCTGCAACGCAGGCTCGGGGTATCCCGAAAGCTGCTGTCACGCATCAAGCTGACGGAACGGGGCGTCATGCTGAACGGGGAGCGGGTGTTTATCAGCGTCCCGGTCAAACCGGGGGATATGGTCTCCATCTCGCTGGAGCAGGAAACCTCGGAGGATATTTTACCGGAACCTATTCCGTTTGATATTGTTTACGAGGATGAAGCCCTGTTGATCGTAAACAAGGCTCCCGGGATCATCGTGCACCCGACGCACGGACATTACACGGGCACGCTTGCTAACGGTGTGGTGCATTACTGGCGGGAAAAAGGGGAGGCCGTCCGCTTTCGTCCGGTACATCGCTTGGATCAGGAAACGAGCGGGATTATCGCGATCGCCAAGAACGCTTATATCCATCAGCATATTTCCGAACAGTTGATCGCGGGTCAGGTTACGAAGAAGTATGCCGCGCTTGTGCACGGCTGCCCCGCCTCGCCCGACGGGCTTATCGACGGGCCGATCGATCGTGACCCGCTGGAGCCGCATCGGCGCATCGTTACCCCAAGCGGATATCCGGCGTTGACCTATTACAAGGTCTCCGCGTGTTACGGATTGGGAGCACTGGTGGAACTGCGGCTGGGAACGGGGCGGACGCATCAAATCCGCGTTCACATGACTTCGATCGGCCACTCGTTGATCGGGGACAAGCTGTATACCTGGAGCACAGCCCAGGGAACGGAAGGACAGAACATGTCCGCATCGGTATTGGATGCGGCGATCGGCCGTCAAGCGCTTCATGCGGCGGAGCTTGGATTTCGGCACCCGCTGACTGGCGAGGATTTACTGTTTCGTGCGCCTCTTCCGCCGGACATGGAGACATTGCGGCGGAAGCTGGAATATGGAGAATAAGAAAGTGAAGGAGAACTTGTTTAATGAGTGATTTGATTGTGTACCACTATCCGCCCTGCGGCACTTGCCGCAAGGCTGTTAAATGGCTTGAAGCTCAGGGGCACCAGCTGGAGTTGAGAAATATTAAGGAGAATCCGCCTGAGCCGGCATTGCTGACCGAATTGGTTGAGCTTAGCGGGCTGGAGTTGAAGAAATTTTTCAATACCAGCGGAGAAGTGTACAAGGAATTGGGACTAAAAGATAAATTGTCCTCCATGACAAAAGAAGATCAGATCAACCTGCTGTCATCCAACGGAATGCTGATTAAGCGCCCGCTGGTGTCGGATGGGAAATCCGTTACGGTAGGCTTCAAAGAGGAAGCTTACGAGCAGGCTTGGCACAAATAGATAACAATCAGGAAGGAGAATCAGACATGACAATAAATCAGAACGGAAAAGAAAGCATTCTGCTGGTTGACGGGATGGCTTTGATGTTCCGGGCGTTTTATGCATCTGCCGCCACGGGATACATCCGCCGAACCAAAGCAGGCCTTCCGACCAATGCGGTTTATGGGTTTATGCGTTACTTCTGGGATGCCGTGCAGAAATTTGCCCCGACGCATATCGCCTGCTGTTGGGATCTTGGGAGCAAAACCTTCCGGACGGAGCAGTTTGCGGCCTACAAAGGCAACCGTTCGGAAGCGCCCGACGAATTGATTCCGCAGTTTTCCGTAATCCGGGACGTGATGGAAAGCCTCGGGATTCCAAATGTCAGCTGTCCCGGTTATGAAGCGGATGATTGCATCGGCACCCTGGCCGCTAAATTCAGCGAGGATATGCAGGTGTACATTCTTACGGGAGATCATGATATGCTGCAGCTGGTCAGCGAGCGGACGAGCGTCATTATTATGAAAAAAGGACATGGCAATTATATGGTTTATACGCCGGAAAGTCTGATGGAAGAGAAGCAACTGACACCGCGCCAAATCATCGACCTGAAGGGGCTGATGGGCGATACGAGCGACAACTATCCCGGCGTGCGGGGAATCGGTGAGAAAACGGCGCTGAAGCTCGTACAGGAGTACGGATCCGTGGAGGGAATTCTGGGCAATTTGGATTCTCTGAGCAAGTCGGTCCGGGGCAAAATTGAAGCCGATCTGGACATGCTCCATTTATCGAGACAGCTGGCGGAAATCCGCTGCGATGTGGATGTGGTGTGCATTCCCGACTCCTGCCGGCTTGAATTGAACGCTGCGGCGGTCGCATCCAAATTCGAGGAATTGGAAATGGCAAGCATCAGCTCGCTGATGGGGCTCGCTCTCGCTGCAACGCCTTAAGTAATGGCAGAATAAAACAGGAAATGACGGTGCGGAGAGTGGATCTCTAATGCACCGTCATTTCTTTTTATTTATCCGTATCATACAAAATTTGTCCAGTCAGCGATAAATCGTAGCCATGAATCGAACCCAGCTCCTGCAGGAATTCGGGAGATTGCAAGGTTTGCAGCAGAAGCTGGACCCGTTCGGTGTTTGATTTTGTTTTTAACATGACCAAGTCATACCGTTCCTTGATCAACGGTACGAAATCGACGGTATTGATCAGGGAAACCGCATGCTCAATCCCAACGCCAACATCGGCCTGGCCGGCAGCGACCTTGCCCGCCACGGCGAGATGACTAGTCTCCACGTCCTCGTATCCCTCGATGCCTGAGCGTGAAATCCCGTGGATGCGCAGCTGTTCATCCAGAAGTACACGGGCCCCGGAGCCAATTTCCCGATTGATCAATTTCAGGCCGGTTTTGCCTAAATCCGCCCATGTCAGCAATTGCTTGGGGTTGCCGCGTTTGACGTATAACCCGGCTTGACGCTGAAGCAGGTTGACGACGACACAGGAATGGCCGGTCAGAATTTTGGTGATATAAGGGATATTGTATTCCCCACTGCTTCCGTCCAGCAAATGGGTACTGACGATGTCGCTCTTTCCGTGATACATGGAGATCAGGCTATCGAGACTTCCGTCATGCGAGCGGAGAGGGCGCAGCGAAGGATTAGCCCGCTCAAGATGCTTGGCCAGCAGATCCAGACTAAGGTCCTGACCGGTAATGACCAGGGTTCCTGGATGAGGTTCACGGCCGGAGGAGCTTTGCTCATCTTTGGCGAATTCCTTTGGAATCTCCCGATCGGCATTCAGGTTGTTATTACGCTTGGAACGGGAGGCCGCCGCTCCGCCGCCGCTTTTCGCATTCTGCTTGTACATCTCCAGATCGTCCGCATCGACCCGCATCTGTTTGCCAACCCGGTAGGCAGGAAGATCTCCTTTTTTGATCAGATCATATACAGTTAATTTGGAAACCTTAAGCAGTTTTGCGACTTCTTCAGTAGTGTAGGAAACATCGTTCATGGGTATCCTCCATTGACAACTTTATGTCTAATTATAATTAGTTATATTCAAATATATCTAGATATAATAAAATGAATTATTATTGGTACATGTTTGGAGGGTTAATAATGCCATCAGGTTTAAAATCTATGTTTGGCGGCCGGGCTTTAATCGGAACATTGCTGCTGATCGCAATTTTGTCCGGATGCGCCAACGCCAACGCAGGGAATAAAGCCGAGACCTCAAGCAACAGCAAACAAACGTCATCAAATAATCCTAAGAGTTCAGTCACGCTGACGATATCGGCGGCAGCAAGTCTTAAAGAGAGCATGGAAGAGATTGCCGCGCTGTACGAAGCAGAGCATGAGAATATTAAGCTAACGATGAATTTTGGCGCCTCGGGATCCTTGCAAAAACAAATTGAGCAAGGAGCGCCCGCCGATTTGTTTCTGTCGGCAGGACAAAAGCAAATGACGGCTCTAATCGATGGCAAGTTCGTAAATGCCGACAGCAAGGTTGATTTGCTGCGCAATCGTCTTGTCCTAATCGTTCCGTCGGATGCTTCCGTTGTCCCTGTATCTTTAGAAGTCTTGCAGGAGAAAGACTTTGGTATGATCGCACTCGGCGAACCGGAAGTGGTCCCGGCGGGTTCTTATACGAAGGAGGCGTTGGAGAACGGACAGTTATGGACGATGCTCCAGCCTAAAATGGTGTTTGCCAAAGACGTAACTCAAGTGCTGACTTATGTAGAATCGGGAAATGCGGATGCGGGGTTCGTCTACGAGAGCGATGCGAAACTTACATCCAAGGTGAAAACGGCGCTGGTGCTCGATGAGAAGAGCCATACGCCCATCCTGTATCCCGCAGGAATTGTTGCGGCAACCAAATATCCTGATGAAGCTGACCAATTCCTTGAATTTCTGCAATCGGCAGCAGCGAGCGATGTATTTCGGAATTACGGTTTCAGCGTGGCGGAGTGATGCCTGAGATGGAATGGAGCGATTTTTGGTCGCCTGTCGGATTATCCTTGAAAGTGTCGCTGCTAGCGGGCATCATCGCTTTTTTGATCTCAGGTTATATAGCATGGCTGATGGCCGGCAAGAAGTTTTGGGGCAAAACGATCTTGGAGACGATCTTTATGCTGCCTATGGTTTTGCCTCCTACCGTCGTCGGCTTCTTGCTGCTGATGGCGTTTGGCCGCCGGAGCCCGGTCGGCAAGCTGTTCGAAACACTTGCCGGGCTGCCGATCGTATTTACCTGGGGGGCCGCCGTACTGTCCGCGGCTGTCGTCGCCTTCCCGTTAGCCTATCAATCGGCCAAGGCCGGCTTTGCCTCTATTGACCGGGACCTGCTGTCCGCCGGCCGTTCCATGGGCGCTTCCGAGTGGCAGGTCTTGTTTTACATCGCCGTTCCGCTGGCCCAGCGTTCCCTGACAACCGCCTTCGTGCTGTCGTTTACCAGAGCGCTTGGCGAATTTGGCGCCACTCTGATGCTGGCCGGGAATATCCCCGGCAGGACGCAGACACTGCCGACCGCCATCTATATGGCGGTGGAGTCCGGTGACACGACTACCGCATGGGCATGGGCTGCCTTCATGATTCTGATCTCGTTTCTTCTTCTGGCCTTGAGTGGTCGGCGTTCGGAAAAAGAGGAGTAGAGAGGTCCATCACCATGATGCCTATGATGCCAATCACAGATCAATCGGTGAAATAGGCTTCGCCGACCACCTGATACAGAAACGATTTGAGCTCGTGGCTCTCTTCTTCACTCAGACCGAAAACGTGCTCCAGATAGCCTTCTTCCTCCAGATCGTCCGTACCCAGGATAGCAGTCTTGCCGTTCTGGAGATCCGTAACAAGCTTTTTCCCGTAAAAACGGTTTGTGGTCGTAACGGCCAGATCGAAGCGCTTTAGAGAGGCGTTGCCTATAAAAGTTACAAATCGGGTGGATGTACTTTCCGTGCTGTCTGATAAAAAGTCCAAATCGTGGTGCTGTTCGTTCATTTGCAAAGCCTCCTCGGATACTAGTTGTCTTCTGTCATTATAGCCGAAAAACGGAGCGGCGGGGAAATGATAACGGATTGACAGCTGCGAAAAAAATGGTATGATTAGGAATAACAGTATACGACTAGGGGAAGCACCTCTCTTGAATTTTTCAGGAGGGGTGCTTTTTTGCGTGTTCATAAACATGGGATTGTCGTAGCTGACGTGAATTGGGAGGGGAAAATAGGATGCGGATTGTTTTTTTGAACAGTTTGGAAAAGAAGAGCAGCGATGCGGTGTCTGGCGGAGCTCAAGTCTGGATCGGTGAAGAGGAAGGGCTATGGCGGATGGGCTGGAACGAAACGACAGCGGAGGGGGAGCAGGAGACCATTTGGTATGAGGGCGGCTCCTGGTCAGAAATGCTGCATGTGTACCGCCATCGTCTTGTCGTTAAGCTGGGTGAAGGCTATCGCCCGGTGATTGAAGGGATCTGGGATGAGCGAGAGGAGTTCCAAGGGCGGGGAATGGCGGCACAGAAGCTGATTTGCTACAGTGAGCTGCACGGGAATGAGGAGTTTTACAACGAACTCTGTGCCTGGCGGCGTAAGAAGGCCTCCGCTGACCGCAAGGCGCCGTATATGATTGCCAGTAACCGGCTGCTGAGGCTGATCAGCGTATTCAAGCCTTGGACGACTGAAGAATTGCTGCAGCTTCCCGGCGTGGGTGAAAGCAAGGCCGCCGAATACGGACCAGAACTGCTGGAAATGGCTCAGGCCCAGGGGGGCGAACGGCCGGGTGACTTCCCGCTTGGCTGGGTGGAGCAGAATATCGACGAGGATGTATTCCGATCCTGGATGTACAAGCAGAAGGAGGCGAAGTTCAAGCTGGAGATGGAGAAGTTCAGTACCCGCCGCGTTGTGCTGGAATCCCTGGCCCAAGGTCTTGATTTGCAGGAGATTTGCGTACGGACGAACCTGGACCGAAGAGAGGCCGTGGAATTACTTGAATTGCTTGAGAAGGACGGGTATACGACGGATTCATTGGTTCAATTAGAACTCAAGGACATGCCGGCGGAGCAGCAGAATGAGGTGTGGAAGGCGTTCGAGGAAATGGGCGACAGCTTCTTAAAGCCGGTGCTACAGCGGGTTTATGATCAGGAGACGCTTGATGCCGGAGGCCTGGACAAGCTTTACGAACGGCTGCGGCTTCTGCGGATCTCATATCGCCGACAGAAGGAGCGAGCTCCTAAGGCGGGTTAATTCCTTCTAAAAAAGCCGGCAAGCGGCGAACCTGTTCATGGTTCGCCGTTTGCCGGCTTTGCTGATTTTAGTTTTAGATCCAGTCCCGTTTCCGGAACAGATAGAACATTCCCGCTCCAAGCACGATCATAATGCCTAGGACAACATAGTAACTGTACTTCCAATGAAGTTCAGGCATATGGTCGAAGTTCATTCCGTAGATACCGGTAATTAGCGTAAGCGGGATGAAAATCGTCGTAATCGCCGTAAACACGCGCATGATTTCGTTCGCACGGTTGGCGATGGCGGCCTGATAAGCTTCTCGTAAGTTTCCTACGAGTTCCCGGAAGGTATCGAAGTTTTCGGAAATCTTAACGGCGTTCTCATAGATGTCGCTGAAATATTTCTGCAATTGGTCGTCGATCAGCCGCAGATCTTTTTTGTTTAGAATATTAATAACTTCTTTTTGTGGACCCAGCACTTTCTTAAGCCAGAGTATTTCGCTTCGTAGACCGATAATTTCGTTAAGATGGGACCGCTTGGTATGCATGAGAATGTCTTCTTCCAGCTTTTCGATCTTGACTTCGATCCGGTCACCGACGATGAAATAATTGTCAACCACAAGGTCGATAAGGAAATAAAGGAACCGGTCGGGCTCGCTGACCTCCTGTTCCCAGAGGATCGGCTTTACAGCCCGGAGTTCGTTGATTTTTTGTTTGGTTACGGTAATGATATAATGCCGGCCCAGAAAAACGTTCAGCGCCCGCAAGAAGATTTCCTCGTCATCATAACGGATACTGTTGACTACAATAAAATAGTGGTTGTCATAAGTTTCGATTTTTGGACGCTGCTCTTCTTCGGTAAGACAATCCTCCACCGCAAGATCGTGCAATGAGAACAGCGGCTGAAGCAGGGCCAGGTCTTCAACATCGGCATCGATCCAATAGAACCCTTGCTCAGGCGGTGTTGTTGTCATTTCTACATCTGCTACCGGAGTAAATACACCGGCGACTACATGACGGATTTTCATGCTCTTCACTCCCTTTCCGGCTGGAAGCAGCCGGTTATGCTCACTTTGGTCTGGCTGAGCACAGGAAGGTGATACAGCGGCGGTGCGGGAACGCCGAATAAGGCGTTTTATGAAAACACCGGGAAAAGAAAGTGCCCGTTATTACCCGCAGGGCGCCTGCTGATCGGTTTCCTATGCGATTGTTGCTTCAGGATACTACACTGCGGACTCGGGTCGCCTTCCATCCTCGGATTCACCTCTTTGTTATTAGGGATATAGTGCCTCTTAAACACTTGTCTAGTATAACGCCGGGGTGTGAATTGTTTCAAGCCAAAAAGTTGTGGACAAATAAGGGCATTTGGCTTGTGAAAATATACATTTCATGTATAATGAAAATCAGTATATTTAAATTTGATTACAAAACTAAATACTTAGACGATTTTCTTATCAAGAGTAGGTGGAGGGACTGGCCCGATGATACCCGGCAACCGGCGATACGTCGCACGGTGCTAATTCTTGCGGAACCGAGTAGTGCGATTTGTCTGCACCCGGTCTCTGAGAGATGAGAGAGGAGCATTCAGGAATAAATGATGACCTTTCTCTATGTTAAGAGTGAGGTCTTTTTTCTTGTCAACGCCCGCTTTCAGCAAGCAAAATTCCAGTCTAGTCGTCAGAAGGAGTGAAAAATTATGCCGATTAAAGTACCGGATCATTTGCCGGCCAAGGAAGTGCTTACGAACGAAAATATTTTTGTGATGGATGAGAGCCGGGCCTATCAGCAGGATATACGTCCGCTGCGCATCGCCATTCTGAATCTGATGCCGATCAAGGAAACGACGGAGTCTCAAATCTTGCGTCTGCTTGGCAATACGCCGCTTCAGGTCGAGATCGTTTTGCTTCACCCCCGGTCACATACTTCCAAGAACACGTCCGCGGAACACCTGAACATGTTCTACAAAACCTTTGATGAAATCAGAGGCCGCCGCTTTGACGGTATGATTGTGACGGGTGCTCCGGTCGAACAGTTTGAATTTGAAGAAGTGAATTATTGGGAAGAGTTGAAGGAAATCTTCGAATGGAGCAAAAGCCACGTAACTTCGACGATGCATATATGTTGGGCTTCCCAAGCGGGTCTCTATTATCACTACGGCGTCCGGAAATTGAACTTGGAGAAAAAGTGCTTCGGCGTGTTCCCGCATACGGTCAACAATCCGCATGTGAAACTTCTGCGCGGCTTTGACGAAGTGTTCCAGGTGCCCCACTCCCGTCACACGGATGTCTCCCGGGAAGATATCGAACGCGTGCCTGAGCTTGAAATCTTGGCGGAATCCGAAGAAGCCGGCATCTATCTCGTGGCGTCGCGGGACGGGAAGCAGATTTTTGTAACCGGCCATTCGGAGTACGATCCATGTTCACTCAAATGGGAATACGACCGGGATGTCGCTAAAGGACTCGACATCGACTTGCCGGTCAACTACTATCCGAATAACGATCCTTCCAAAACTCCCGCTTCAAGCTGGAGAGCGCATGCTAATTTATTATTCTCCAACTGGCTGAATTACTATGTGTATCAGGAAACACCCTATGATATCGATCAATTGGCCGAATTTATTTATCAGATCTAAAGTGGAGGGGTATTCAAGGTGAAAGAGAACAAATGGCATTTGGAGAGCAGATTGGCACAAATCGGTTCGGTAGAAGAGCCGGTCACGGGTGCGGTAAACTACCCGATATATCAAGCGACAGCGTTCCGGCATCCGCGGCTCGGTCAGAGCACGGGATTTGATTATTCCCGTACGAAGAGCCCGACCCGAACCGTACTTGAAGAAGCTTCCGCGGCACTCGAATGCGGGGACGCGGGATTTGCCTGCAGTTCGGGTATGGCCGCGCTGCAGACTGTATTCAGCTTATTTTCCCAGGGCGATCATCTGATCGTATCGCTTGATTTGTACGGAGGAACTTACCGGTTGCTGGAGCGGATATTGTCCAGGTTCGGAATTAGCGCTTCCTATGTGGATACCAACGATTTGGACGCCCTTGAGAGCGAGCGCAAACCGAATACGAAAGCGGTATTCATTGAAACTCCGACCAATCCGTTGATGATGATTACCGACATTGAGGCGGTTACTGTTTGGGCGAAGCGTCATCAGCTGCTGACCGTTGTGGATAATACGCTGTTGACGCCATATTTTCAGCGCCCGCTTGAACTTGGCGCGGATATTGTCGTCCACAGTGCGACCAAATATTTGGGCGGCCATAACGATGTGCTTGCCGGCTTGATTATCACGAAGGGTGAAGAATTGTCACGCGAGATCGCTTTTCTTCACAATTCCATCGGTGCAGTGCTCAGCCCAACCGACTCCTATCAGCTTATGCGCGGCATGAAGACCTTGGCACTGAGAATGGAACGCCATGAGAGCAATGCGCTCGCCGTCGCGAAATACTTGCAGCAGCATCCGCAAATCGCGGAGGTGTTCCATCCCGGACTGCCGGATCATCCGGGTCATGATATTCAAAAGAAGCAAGCCAGCGGCAATACGGGGATCTTTGCTTTTAAAGTAACCGATGCCCGTTATGTTGAGCCCGTGCTCCGGCACCTGGAATTGATCGCTTTTGCGGAAAGTCTGGGCGGTGTGGAATCGCTGATGACTTATCCGGCAGTTCAGACCCACGCCGACATTCCTGTGGAAATCCGCGAAGCGGTCGGTGTAGACGACCGGTTGCTCCGCTTCTCGGTAGGTATTGAGCATGCTGAGGATTTGATCGCGGACCTGGGTCAGGCACTCGAGGCAGCTCGGCTGGAAGTCGAAGGAGGTCAAGGGAATGAGTGATAGCGGACAATCTCAGCAAGGCGGATCGCCGGAATTACCGGCCAAGAAATTCGATACGAAGCTGATCCACTTCGGAAATGAAGTCGACGCCGCTACGGGGGCGTCCAGCGTCCCGATCTACCAGGCATCCACTTTCCATCATCACGACATCTTTAACCCGCCGGAATACGACTATAGCCGTTCGGGCAATCCGACCCGTCAGGCGTTGGAAGATTATATAGCGGTTCTCGAGGGCGGTTCGCGCGGATTGGCGTTTGCCAGCGGTATGGCGGCGATCTCGACCACGTTCATGCTGTTTTCGGCCGGCGATCATCTGATTGTGACGGAAGATGTATACGGCGGTACATATCGGTTGCTTACCAATATATTAAGCCGGATGAACATTGAGGCGACCTTCGTCGACATGACGGATTTTGCCGCAGTTCAAGCGGCGCTGAAGCCGAATACGAAGGCCGTGTTTATGGAGACGCCGTCCAATCCGACCCTTAAAATCACGGACCTCTCCATGATCGCGAAGTGGGCTCAGGAAAATGACTTGCTCAGCATCGTTGACAACACATTTATGACACCGTACTACCAGCGGCCTATTGAGCTTGGCGTAGATATCGTGCTGCACAGCGCGACGAAATTCCTGGGCGGGCATAGCGATGTTCTGGCCGGTCTGGCTGTGGCCCGGAACGAGTCGTTGGGGAACCGTCTGAAATACTTGCAGAACGGTCTCGGCACCGTGCTTGGTGCCCAGGATTCCTGGCTGCTGATGCGGGGCATGAAGACGCTTGGCGCGCGAATGGCGCACAGCGAAATCAGTGCTCGCAAGCTTGCCGATTGGTTGAGCCGGCGGGACGATATTGACGCCGTGTTTTATCCAGGCCTGCCTGAACACCCGGGTCGTGAAATTCAGGAACGGCAATCGACCGGCTACGGCGCGGTCGTATCGTTCGACGTCGGCTCGGGCGAGCGGGCGAAGCAAGTGCTGAGCAAGGTCCGGCTTCCGCTTGTGGCCGTCAGCCTTGGCGCTGTCGAAAGCATCCTGTCGTACCCGGCCATGATGTCACATGCGTCCATGCCGCAGGAAGTCCGGCATGAGCGCGGCATTACCGACGGCTTGCTGCGCTTCTCCGTCGGTCTTGAAGATATCGGCGATTTGATCGCCGATCTGGAACAGGCGCTGAAGAACAGCTAATACATTCGCCTCCTTAACAGCACCCGAGCTTGGATCGGGTGCTGTTCTAAATTCCGGGAGGTTATTTTATAATGAAGATGATTGTGTTACGATTATCTGGTATGGTTTTGGAATTTTTTGATTATTTATCAGATGTAGTTCAAAAAGTCGACTTTTTGAACTCACACTATTAGGAAAACGCTAGGAGGCAGCCAAATGACCGCAATTAATCATATTTTAGACAAGGCGCTGCAAGGGGAGCGCCTCGACCTTGAAGATACGATCAAGCTGTTTGAGTCGGACGAAGTGGAGAAAATGGGTCATGTGGCCAACATTTTAATGGAGCGGAAGCATCCCGACCCGGTGACGACCTTCGTCATTGGACGGAACGTAAACTATACGAATGTTTGCGACGTGTATTGCCGGTTTTGCGCATTTTATCGTCGTCCGGGCTCGGAAGAAGGCTATGTGCTGCCCGATGAGACTATTTTTCAAAAAATCCAGGAAACGATCGATGTTGCCGGAACCGAAATTCTGATGCAGGGCGGAACCAATCCGAATTTGCCGTTCAGCTACTACACGGATTTGTTGAAAGCCATCAAGGCCAGATTCCCGGAAATTACGATGCATTCGTTCTCTCCTGCGGAAATTTTGAAAATGAAGGAAGTTTCTAACGGACTTTCTCTCGAGGAAGTGCTGCGCGAGATTCATGCGGCGGGATTGGATTCGCTGCCCGGCGGCGGAGCGGAAATTCTCGATGACCGTACCCGGCGTAAAATCAGTCGGGCGAAAGGTTCCTGGCGCGATTGGATGGATGTGATGCAGACGGCTCACCGGATCGGCATGAATACAACCGCGACCATGGTTATCGGCTTCGGTGAATCGATGGAAGAGCGCGCGCTTCACCTGCTTCGTGTCCGCGAAGCGCAGGACGAGTGCATTCAGAACGGATATCCGTCCGAAGGCTTCCTTGCCTTTATTCCTTGGACGTTCCAGCCGGACAACACCAATCTCAAGGTGGACCGCCAGACGCCGGAATCTTACTTGAAGACCGTAGCGATCAGCCGGATCGTCCTCGACAATATTAAGAATCTGCAGTCCTCCTGGGTTACGATGGGACCAGAAGTCGGCAGGTTGTCCCTGCAGTATGGTTGCAATGATTTTGGAAGTACGATGATTGAAGAAAATGTCGTATCCTCCGCCGGTGCTACGTACAAGGTTAACATCGAGTCGATCTTGTCGATCATCCGCTCGGCAGGCAAAACGCCGGCCCAACGGAATACGAAATATGAAATCCTTCGCGTATTTGATAAGGACTCCAGTATTGAACGCGACTTTATCATGCAAAATTAATTAATTATTCATTTGGTAATGCTGGCTATCTTTCCATAGGCCCGCCCCGTATATCCGTTTCCCTCCCGCCATATACTTTGGGAAGGAAGCGAAAGGGGAGAGCTTATGGATTTTTTTTCGTTGCGTGCGGACATGAAAAGCTTACAATCGGAACAACAGCTCCTTGATTATATCGGTATCGGCGAACCCGGAAGTGCATTACATAAAGCGGCCGCCCGGGGGGATCTCCGGTACACCACGGAAGGGAACGTAATGAATTTGACGATATCCCGACCCTCTGGCGATATGAAGCTGGATCATAAAATTAAGGAAGGACTCGCTCGAGGGATCTCCAGATATATCGTGGAAGTGCTGGAGGAAAGCTTGGCCCTGAAAATCGCATGGGCCCAGTATTCGTTTGCTACACGCGATGAAGGTCTTGCAGCGGAAGAGTCCTGCCGAAAGCTGCTTGCGGGCCCGGAAGAGGGCGATCAAGCGGCAAGACGGAGACGGATGGACGGGATTTATCATGTTCTCAAGGGATATTTGCAGGAGAACTCGTACCTGGATCTGGACGGGTTTATTGCATTCCGGCTTCAGGATTATAGGGACAAGCTGCGCGAAACTGTGGATGTCGCCATGGAGGAATATTTGCTGGATCAGCAGTACGAGGAATTCATCCATTTGCTGCAATATTTTGTTCATTTTCAAGAACCGCTAACCCCGCTTATCCATTTGATGCATAAGCAAGATCATGAATTCAGTATCCTGAATGAGGAATTCACTAAGATCAGCGCGCCTCCTTGTGGAGGGGTGGTGGCCAATATAGCAGATCAGGAGATGGAGATGGAGGATATGATCGTCAGCACCCTTATCTCGTTGGCCCCCAATCGGATCATGATCCACACGCTTCATCCCGAGGCACAGATCATTTCGACGATCCGCCGCATCTTCGGTGACCGTGCAGAGGTTTGTTTGCACTGCCCTCCATGCCAGATGTTTCATCAGGAATCAAGACGACTGGATCAAGGGACATAGGGTTCTTGACGAGGCAACGTATTCGTTTTATAATTACACGTGATTCAAATTTGCTTACATTGAGCAACAGCGTTGACAAAGACATGAACCAGAAACAACGGACAGTGCAGAGAGAGGGAACCCGGCTGAAATTCCCTTATGCTCCGGTTTTGGTTTACCCCTTTGTAGCTGCGATTCCGAACCAGTCCTTGCCTGTGGACACATTAGGGACCGCCGGTTCATTACCGTTACATAATGCCGAATAAGGGTTGTCTTTGCGGAAGCACTGACGCCGAATTAGGGTGGAACCACGGGTAAATCATGCTCGTCCCTTTCCGGGGCGGGCTTTTTTTGTTGTCCGATTCCCGGACTATAATCATTAATCATTTACGGGAGGAATTAACTATGGCAATTAATGTATCGCTGCCGGACGGCTCGGTCCGGGAATACGCTGAAGGAAGCACTCTGGAGGATGTAGCTGCCTCCATCAGCAGCGGCTTGCGCAAGAATGCGGTAGCCGGCAAAATCAACGGTAAGGCCGTTGACTTGAATACGAAGCTGGAAGACGGGGCAAAGGTAGAAATTATTACCTTGGATTCCCAGGACGGTCTGGAAATTATGCGCCATAGCACAGCCCACTTGATGGCGCAGGCGGTCAAACGCCTGTTTGGCGGCAAAGAAGTGAAGCTCGGAATCGGCCCTGTTATTGAGGACGGATTCTATTACGATATGGATTTGGAGCATCCGCTCAATCCCGAAGATCTGCAAAAGATCGAAAAAGAAATGGAGCGAATCATCGGAGAAAATCTGCCGATTATCCGCCGCGAAGTCAGCCGGGAAGAAGCTGTCGCGATCTTTACCGAACTTGGCGATCCGTACAAGCTGGAATTGATCCGTGACCTGCCTGAAGATAGCGTTCTTTCTATCTATGATCAAGGCGAATTTTTCGACCTTTGCCGCGGACCGCATGTTCCATCCACCGGCAAAATCAAAGTGTTCAAGCTGCTTAGCGTGGCGGGCGCTTACTGGCGCGGTAACAGTGACAACAAGATGCTTCAGCGGATTTACGGAACTGCCTTCGTAAAGAAAGCGGAGCTGGATCATCATTTGCATATGCTGGAAGAAGCCAAGAAACGCGATCACCGCAAGCTTGGTAAAGAATTGAACATTTTTACGTTCAACAATCTTGTCGGACAAGGCCTGCCGATCTGGCTGCCAAAAGGCGCTACGCTGCGCCGGACGCTGGAACGCTATATCGTTGACATTGAAGAACGCCTCGGCTATCAACATGTTTACACTCCGGTTCTCGGGAATGTGGACCTGTACAAAACTTCGGGACACTGGGAGCACTACCAGGATGACATGTTCCCGAAAATGACGATCGACACGGAGGAATTCGTGCTTCGTCCGATGAACTGCCCGCATCACATGATGGTTTATAAGAGCGACATGAGAAGCTACCGTGATCTTCCGATCCGGATCGCCGAGCTCGGCATGCAGCACCGCTATGAAATGTCCGGCGCCTTGACAGGGCTTCACCGGGTACGTTCCATGACTTTGAATGACGCTCATATCTTCTGCCGTTTGGATCAAATCAAGAGCGAATTCACACGCGTGCTGGATCTGATCAAGCAGGTTTACAGCGACTTCGGTATCAAAGAGTATCGTTTCCGTCTGTCCTACCGGGACCCTCAGGATACGGAGAAATATTTTGCGAACGACGAGATGTGGAATACCGCTCAACGCATGCTGCGTGAAGTAGTAGAGGAAGCGGGGCTTCCGTTCTTTGAAGCCGAAGGGGAAGCGGCTTTCTATGGTCCGAAGCTGGACGTACAGGTTAAGACAGCTCTCGGAAAAGAAGAAACATTGTCTACGATTCAAATCGACTTCTTGCTTCCGGAACGCTTTGAGCTGGAGTATGTCGGAGACGACGGCGCGAAGCACCGTCCGGTTGTCCTTCATCGGGGCATCCTCGGTACGATGGAACGCTTCTCGGCCTTCCTGCTTGAGAACTTTGCAGGTAACCTGCCGCTCTGGCTGGCGCCGGTTCAAGCGAAAATCATTCCGGTATCTACAGCATTCGATGATTATGCGCGTGCTGTTGAAGACAAATTGCGCGCTGGTGGTATTCGGATTGAGAGCGATTTGCGTAACGAAAAGCTCGGTTATAAAATCCGTGAAGCGCAGCTGGAAAAGATCCCTTACATGTTCGTAGTCGGCGAAAACGAGAAGAGCAGCGGCAGCGTCTCCGTCCGCAAACGCGGCGAAGGGAACCTCGGCGCGAAGGCACTGGATGAGGTGCTGGCACTCCTCCAAGACGAAATCCGCAATCACGTAATCTAAGCGGAAGTCAAAAAAACGGCTTTTGATCACGAAGTAATTCGTTGAAGCTTAATCGGCATCGAATCTTGAATTCAGCAGAGCCTTCTCGGTGCTGAAAAGCCGATTTTTGAACATTGATTTAAAAAAGGTAGTTCAAAAAGTCGTCTTTTGATCTTGAAGTTTTTCGTTTGATCACAATCTATAATGTATAAACTGTGGCGCATGTGGAAACCCTTCGGAATAAGGGGGAGGTTTTCATATGCGTCAATTTAATTTGTGGCGGAGAGTTGCGCTAAGTTTTGTAGTCGTTTTTCTACTCCATGGAATAGCCGCAGAGAGTACAACTTATGCCACTACGGCCGAAATGTCGAAGAGTCAATATAATCAATATGTGCTCCAGGAATACCGGGAGCATGCCCGACAGCAGGAAATACTTAAGCACATCCAGCCGGAGGGAGAAAGAGCGTACGGTTCGATTCACTCGCTTTTCCTGGAGAAGAAGACCCAAGAGGTCAAGCCCGAGGCGGCCAAAAAGAAGGTTCAAACGGTCAAGGTTATGGCTACCGGTTATACAGCCGGGTTTGAATCGACAGGCAAGAAGCCGAGTCATCCTCAATACGGGATCACGTATTCCGGGGTAAAGGTTCGCCGGGATAAAGATACGATATCTACGATTGCCGCGGATTTAAAAGTATTTCCGCTCGGTACCATTCTTTATATTCCAGGGTACGGCTACGGCGTAGTCGCGGACAAAGGATCGGCAATTAAAGGCAACAAAATTGACCTTTACTTCAAAACGACCAAACAGGTATTCAAAGAATGGGGCAAGAAGGAAGTCGAGGTCCAGGTTATTCGTAAAGGAAACGGCAAGCTGACGGAAGCGATGCTTAACAAATTGGGCAAAGCGATGGAAGTCGACAAGGAGTTTTCCGATAAGGTATGGGACCAGGCGATCTAGAGACCTGAGCCTGAATATTTCACTTTACCTGTAAGCATAATAAGGGACGTGGCCATAACAAACGGCCGCCAAGGCATATCCAATGCCTGCGCTTTATGCAAAGGGAGGTGAAATTTCATGCCGAATCAAAAAAACAAGGCAGCTTCTCCTGGCTATAAAACACCGAACGAGAAGTATAATGCCGAGTTCGCTGAAGAATCCAATGCAACGATTGCTCAAAAAGTAAAAGCATCCCGTAATGCTGCAATGAACAAGGGTGCAGGACAACAACAACAATAATATTGAAGCATCCAGAGACGTTTTCCGCCCATTTTTAAGTGGGCCGGAAGCGTCTCTTTTTATTTATTTGGATAAAAAAGTAAAACCCCTCGGTCCCGAGACCGAGACAAGGTTCCACCTCGCGCCGCTGTTGCCCTTCCCGGGAATCCGTTACAATAGGTTTAACAGATTCAGGAATGAACCATTTGGAGGGAAATGCAATGAGAAACGGATTGTTGGGACGGCTGATAGGAGGCCTGGTGCTGATCTCTGTCGGCGGGATATTTTTATTGAACCAATTAGGAATTACTGACCTGAGCCTGGGTTATCTTTTCTCAACCTACTGGCCCGTGTTTTTAATACTAGGCGGGCTTAGCCAGCTCGGAAATGGGCAGTGGAGAGGATCGAGCTTCATCGGGAGCGCGATATTGATCGTTATCGGGGGCTATTTTCTGGCCAATAATCTTGATTTGATCTCGTTGTCGCCGGGAGATTTCTTTAAATTCTTTTTCCCGCTTGCGCTTATCGTCGGAGGACTGTTCGTCCTGTTTAAACCAGGCCACAGCCGAAACGACCGTGATCGGAATTTTCCGCCACCGCCACCGCCGCCGCCATCGAGACCACCGGTACCACCGCTGAATAATAAGTACATTCCGGAGATGGAATCCCCGCTGGATTCGATTTTTGGCGGGCTTGAGAAGGACGAGGCGAAGAAAGAAGACAAATTCAAATACAAGCATGAGAAACAGCGCTATGACTCGTTCGGGATGGGCAACGGTTCAACCGGCAAGCCAGAGATCGTGAACAAGTCGGGTTTCATTGGAGACGTTCACTTGGGGCAGGATTATTTTGAACTGCATCCGACGAACATTTCCCATTTTATCGGGGACACGATCATCGATTTAACGAAAGCACAGATTCCTTATGGTGAAACGAAAATCAACGTATCCGCTTTTATCGGGGACGTGAAAGTATTCATTCCTGAAGATATGGATATCGGAATTACCGCAAATTCCAGCGCATTTATCGGCGATTTGAAGGTGCTGAACCAGAAGCAGGGCGGATTCATGAGCAATGTCGATGCCCAATCTCCGTACTACGGCGAGGCCAGCAAACGGGTAAAACTGGTCGTGAGCGTATTCATTGGCGATGTAAAAGTGAATATGGTGGGCTAAGAATATGATAGTACAGCGGATTTTAAAGAATACAAAATGGGAGCTTCTGCTTTTCTTCTTACTGACAGGCAGTTTGGCGGCGATTACTCTCTATATCGGAACCATAACCGGGGTCATTGTCGTCCATGACTCCCGGGTATGGATTTACGATGTGGCGGGGGTCGTCGTTTTGACGCTCATTATTGGTTATGTCGCAGGGCGGCGTATTCAAGGCCGGATCGATCCGATGCACCTGAACATGCTCCAAGTGGCTAAGGGGAATTTATCCGTACGCATGCCGGAGACTGTCGATCAGACATTTGCCGGGGTTTATCAGGAATTCAACAATATGACGGATGCGGTAGAGAAAAAGATGCAGTTGCTGCAGCAATTGGGCGAGAAGGAAGTTATGGAGAAAGAACAGGCCGCGGAAAAGGCGGTTTTGGAAGAGCGCAGGAGACTGGCCCGTGATCTGCATGATACGGTTAGCCAGCAGCTGTTTGCGATTCATATGGCCGCTTCCTCCCTTCCAAAAGTGCTGGAAAATAACGAGGAGCAGGCTCATCTTGTGATGGACCAGCTGATCCTGATGTCCAACACGGCCCAAAAACAGATGCGAGCTTTGATCGCCCAGCTCCGTCCGATGGAATTGGTCGGCAAAACGCTGGCGGAGGCGCTGGATCAGTGGTTCCCCGACTATTGCAGGCAGAACGGGCTTAAGGGAATCAAGGATATGGATTTGCATGGCGACATGTCCGAAGCGAAGGAGCATCAATTGTTCCTGATCGTGCAGGAAGCCATGGCCAATATCGTCAAGCATGCGGGAGCCAAGCTGGTAAGCTTGTCGCTGCGCGAGGGGCCTAGGCAGGTGGTGCTCAGTATCAGCGACGACGGGCAAGGATTCAGCAGTACTTATCAGAAGCAGGGTTCCTACGGGCTTACCACGATGAGAGAGCGGGCGGAAAAGCTCGGAGGACATGTGGAAATCATAAGTAAACCCGGTGCGGGAACGACGATCAGGGTACATATTCCAAAGTTCGAAGATAGCAAAAGGGGAGAACGGGAATGAGCGATAAGATTAAAGTAATGATCGTTGACGATCATGATATGGTGCGAATGGGACTTAAAACTTATCTGATGCTTGATCCGGGTTTCGAGGTGATCGCCGAGGCTGCGAACGGCCAGGATGCGGTTGCCGTATTGGAGCGGGGAATTCCTCAAGGACAGCCGGACATCATTCTGATGGATTTAATGATGCCTGTTATGAACGGCGCCGAAGCCACCAAGGAAGTGCTTAGCCGCTTCCCAGGGATGAAGATTGTAATTTTGACGAGCTTTTTGGAGGATGACCTGGTAGTACAGGCTGTGGAATCGGGAGCGGTCAGCTATGTGCTGAAAACCGTGTCCGCGGAAGAATTGATCTATGCCCTGCAAGGAGCTTACCGGGGGATGCCGGTGATGACGGGGGACGTGGCCCAGGCTTTGACCCGGGGGCTTCGCCAGCGGAGCGTTCAGGGCGACGATTCGGGCATGACCGAGCGGGAAAAGGAAGTGCTCTTGCTGATTGCCGAAGGGAAGAGCAATAAAGATATCGCCGAGGAACTTCATATCAGTATTAAAACGGTCAAGACCCATGTCAGCAATCTGCTGATGAAATGTGAGCTGGAGGACCGGACACAGCTGGCGATCCATGCGCATCGACAAGGATGGGTCTCCGGCAGTTAATTTCTGATTATTTGATCTTATATGTTATTCTTTCGCTTTTATCTTCTTTTTAATTGTTTTTAAGGTACGCTTAAGGTTTATAGTACAAAATAAGAACAAGAAAACAAGATACCCCCTGCACCGTGCGGGGGAAGGAGGGAATATCACCATGGACGAGGAAAGAAACAAATCAGGTCAGCCTTTCGGGGATGGCAATAATACTAACGCAAATGAAAATAATTACGACAAGTCCCGGGAATCGGAAGGTTCGGGCTCATCATACTACTACTCGTACGGACCATTCCAATCCTATGGAAACGGCGAAGGCAGCGATCAAGGAAGTCCTTCTTATGACCGCCGGCAGCCGGAAGAAGTGGAAATCACAAGACCGCAACCGGTTCGCCCGATTCCCGCTTCTTATGAAATTCGTTCCTCTGCGGGCGGAGTCGGAGGCGGAGCGAACGGGGACGGAAGAGGAGCCGCTTCGTCTAAAAATCCGGGAAACTGGCAGTTTAACAAACCGCCTAAGAAATCCTCGGTCAAATCGGTGATTGCCGGCGTGCTGGCAGGAATGCTGATTATGACAGGTGCGATGGTGTATGCGGATCACCAGAACCTGTTCACAGGGGATCAGCCGGAGGCTAGTGTGTCGGCATCCGCTCCTGCTTCTACTAACAGCAGCAGTACGAAGGAGAGCGGAAGCAGTACCTCTTCGTCAAAGGCTACGCAGGCGCTTTATCCGATTACGAATCCCGGTGATGTAACTAATGTTGTCCAGCAGGCCGGACCTGCGGTCGTGAAGATTGAAACCTTGGTCAACTCCAGCAAACAGGGCAGCTCGACGAGTCCTTACAGCAACGATCCGTTCTACCGCTATTTCTTCGGTGATGGATACTCCGGCGGTGGCAGCGGCTCGGGAGACAACGGATCATCCTCGGGCTCCGATCAACTGGTTCCAACAGGCATTGGCTCGGGCTTTATTTTCGATAAGACCGGTTATATTTTGACTAATGAGCATGTCGTGCATAACGCCGATGTCGTTCAAGTCACGGTGCAGGATACGGATAAACCGTATGAAGCCAAGGTGCTTGGCACAAGCTATGAATTGGATTTGGCCGTATTGAAGATTGAAGGCGACGGCAACTTCCCTTCGATCCCGCTCGCGAATTCCGATAGTACGGAAGTCGGCGAGTGGCTGGTCGCCATCGGGAACCCGCAAGGATTTGACCACACCGTAACGGCCGGCGTGCTTAGCGCGAAGGAACGCGGCATCACGATTGCCGGAGAAAACGGCGAAAAGAACCGCGAATATGAGCACCTGCTTCAAACGGATGCATCGATCAACCCCGGCAACTCCGGCGGCCCGCTGTTGAATCTGAACGGGGAAGTGGTCGGGATTAACGTGGCGGTCAGCTCGGATGCTCAGGGCATCGGGTTTGCGATTCCTACAAGCACGATCACGGAAGTGCTCGACAAGCTGAAGAACAATGAGAAAATCCCGAAAAAACCGGTTCCGTTTATCGGCGCAACGCTGATGACGATGACTGATGAAGTTGCGAAGCAAATGGGGACCGATGTGAAGGAAGGCTCCGTCGTATCGGACATCGTATTCAAATCCCCGGCCTATAATGCCGACCTTCGCCCTTACGACATCATTACCGGTGCGGACGGCAAAGGGTTTGCAACCAAGGAAGCTTTGATCGAGTACATTCAGAAACAGCAGGTTGGCGACAAGGTGACATTTAACGTTGTTCGCGACGGCCGGAAGCTGGATCTGGACATTACGATCGGCGACAAAAATGAGTTCGCGAATCTCGAATAGCAAGGAGAGCCGTTAATCCGGCTTGGAAGAGAGGCGGCAGGCTATAGCCTGCCGCTTTTTCTAAGCTGTGGGGGCTTTGATCCAAATCGCTGATGAAGCGGAAAAGCCCGGTGCTTTTTGCTAGAATATAGATAGATGTATTGAAGGCGGCAGGAATGATGATCTGCTGATTAAAGGAGTGAGGGTTAGATGAGATCCGCAATTCTGGTTATAGATGATGACGAGAAAATTACCTCTATGCTGCGGCGGGGATTGGCATTTGAGGGGTATGACGTACATACGGCCCGAAATGGAGCGGAAGGCTTGTCGATGGTTCTGACGGCTGATCCGGATTTGATCATTCTGGATGTGATGATGCCGCAAATCGACGGTTTTGAGGTGTGCCGCAGGTTACGGGAAGGGGGAAGCACGGTTCCTGTATTGATGCTGACCGCCAAAGACGAGGTGGAAAACCGGGTGAAGGGCCTGGATACGGGGGCAGATGATTATCTGGTCAAGCCGTTTGCGCTGGAGGAGCTTCTCGCCCGGGTACGCGCCTTGTTGCGGAGAAAAGAACCGGCCGGAGAATCGGCCGATCATCGGCTGATATTTGAAGATATTGTAATGGATCTGGACTCCCGTGAAGTACTGCGGTCCGGACAGCGTTTGGAGCTGACGGCCAAAGAATTCGATTTGCTTCATTTGTTCATGCAAAATCCGCGGCGGCTGCTTACCCGCGACTTAATTATGGATAAAATTTGGGGTTATGATTACAGCGGAGAGTCCAATGTCCTGGAAGTATATATAGCGATGATAAGGCAAAAAACGGAGGAGTATGGCGGCAAAAGGGTGATCCAGACAATCCGCGGCGCAGGCTACATACTGAGAGGAGACTCCTAGAAGATGTCCATGAGATGGCGGCTAACCGCTTGGTATACGGGAATTTTGGCAGTTACGCTGATCTTGTTCGGCGCTTCGATTTATGGATTTGTTCGTTATTATACTTATGAAGAGGTCAAAAAGAAGGTCGATGATCAGGCCGATCAAATCCTTAGTTCGCAAAATGTCACGTTGACGCAGGGATGGGATCTTCAGTTGACCCCCAAACAGGCGCTTCGGTTGGAGGATGCCCGCATCTTCTGGCAGCTCAACAATTATGCGGTGGGATTGATGCGCCGCTCGCAAGGATTGCAGGAACGGGACATTGCATTTCCTGTACCGGCTATCGAAGATATTGGCAAGAAAGGCCTGTTCCAAAAGATTACGATTAATGGAAACTCATATATTTTGTACGAACGGGCCGTCTATCTGGATGATACGATTGTCGGCTTGCTCCAGCTAGCCGCGGATACGAACGCCGAGGACCGGCTGATGGAGCGGATGAAAACGATTCTGTTGATCGGCTCGTCTATAACCTTGTTAGTGGCGAGTACGTTTGGGCTATTCCTGGCGCGGAAATCGATGGCGCCGATCGGCAAGGTCATCGAGGCGGCGAACGGAATCCAGACCGGGAACGACCTCAGCGTACGGATCGATTATGACGGTCCGAATGACGAAATCGGACGACTAATCGGTACGGTCAACAGCATGCTCGCCAGAACGGAAGGCTTCTATAATGAACTGGATGAAGCGTATTCCGCGCAGCGGCGGTTTGTGTCGGATGCCTCCCATGAGCTGCGGACCCCGCTGACGACGATTCGCGGAAATGTCGATCTGCTGAAAAAGGTATGGTCCGGCGAAGAAGGGGCGCGCCCTCCTATGGACGAAGAACAGCTTCGCAGTCTGTCGTTGGATGCGGTGAGCGATATCGCAGATGAGTCGCAGCGGATGAGCCGGCTCGTCAACGACATGCTGTCCCTTGCCCGGGCGGATGCCGGACAGACGATTGAACGGAACATGGTGCCGCTTCTCCCTCTCGTTGAAGAAGTGGTCCGCAGAGCTCAGTTCCTGCCGCGGGAAGCAGTTTGGGTGCAGGGCGATCTAAAAGTTCTTGAAGGGGCAAGCATCATCGGAAGCAAGGACTATTTGCAGCAGATGCTCTTTATTTTTATTGAGAATGCGTTCAAGTATACGGCCGAAGGAAGCGTGACGATCGATGCGATCCGGGCCGGAGAACAAATCGGGATCCGGGTCGCCGATACCGGAATCGGCATGGATCGGAGCGAAGTTCCTCATATTTTCGATCGCTTTTATCGGGCCGACCCATCCCGTGGCGTAACGCCAGGCATCGGTCTGGGACTGTCGATCGCCAAATGGATTATCGATGAGCATGGCGGATCGGTTGAGGTCATGACCAAATTTGGTGAGGGAACGACATTTATTATCTGGCTTCCGGCCGTCTTTAACGCCTTGCCGGAATAAGCTATAATAGAGGAGGTTCCCTCCGTCAGGAAAACCGGGAACGAGAAAGCAGGGATACGACAATGGAAGTTATTAAAATCTCGCCGCGCGGATATTGCTACGGGGTCGTCGATGCGATGGTACTGGCCAGACAGGCCGCCAAAAACCTCGATCTTCCGCGCCCGATCTATATATTGGGCATGATCGTCCATAACAGTCATGTCACGAATTCCTTTGAGGACGAAGGCATCATCACTCTGGATGGTCCTAACCGGATGGAGATTTTGAATCAGGTGGAGAGCGGCACCGTGATTTTCACGGCGCATGGCGTGTCACCGGAGGTTCGCAAGCTTGCCAGAGATAAGGGGCTTACTACCGTGGACGCCACCTGTCCCGACGTCACAAAGACGCATGTTCTGATCAAGGAGAAGGTGGCCGAAGGGTATGATGTCGTCTATATCGGCAAGAAGGGACATCCTGAGCCGGAAGGCGCCGTTGGCGTTGCGCCCGATCGAGTGCATTTGATCGAGAAGGAAGAAGAGATCGAAGCCTTGGAAATTACGGCGGATAAGATCGTAATTACGAATCAGACAACGATGAGCCAATGGGATATCAAGCATATCATGAAAAAATTGCTGGAGAAATTCCCGGGCGCCGAAGTCCATAACGAAATCTGCCTGGCTACTCAGGTGCGGCAAGAAGCGGTTGCGGAACAAGCCGGTCAAGCGGATTTGGTGATCGTTGTAGGCGATCCTCGAAGCAACAACTCGAACCGCTTGGCTCAGGTATCAGAAGAGATTGCAGGCGTGACAGCCTACCGTATTGCGGATGTGTCCGAATTGAAGACCGAGTGGCTTAAAGGCATTCAAAAAGTTGCGGTAACCTCCGGTGCATCGACGCCTACGCCGATTACAAAAGAAGTCATCGCCTATCTGGAGCAATACGATGCTGAGGACCCGGAAACGTGGGAGATCGTTCGTACGGTTAATATGCAAAAGCTGCTGCCTCCGGTTAAAGCCGGTGCAAAGAGCAAAACCGAACAGGTTAGTCAGTAGGCTGACCGGTTCAGAACCCGCCAGATCAACCTGCAGTTTTAATATCATATCGATCAACAGCCGTCCCAAGAGTTCTTCGAAGGGCGGCTGTTTTTTTGTTTGCCGAGAAGGGACAGGGTGCATTTCCAAGTTTTGCGGGGTCCCCCGCGGCGGGATTCATGTTATACTCCTGATAGAAAGATTACAAAATTGTTACTATATGTTCATGTTCAAAAAGTCAGTCTGCAGGACCAAGAAGGTTGGATGAAGATAGGGACTGAGTAGCGGAGCTAAACGTTTTCGTAGAAAACGACTTCGTAAGCATTTGCGTATGGGGTACGTGAGCAACGGAAGGCCCGTCTGAATTCAAGATTCGACGTCGAATCCGCTTCATGATCTCCTTCGTCATGGAAAGATGACTTTTTGAACAACCACTATATGAATCTAGCTATCAAGGAGATGACAGCATGAAAACAAATCGATTCAATAAACTTATGATGACTGGCGGATTGACTGCTCTTTTGGCCGCTGGACTTGTGGTGCCGGCTTCGGCACAATCGAATACAACGTATACAACTTATACTTCTAAGACCACGTTCTCTTCGAACTGGAACACTTATTTCAACTCGATTCCTTGGAATGAGATATATAAGCAAATACCGGCTCAAAACGGAACTAACGGGAATTGGAATTTCCAGAATGGCTCTACTCAGAATGGAACAACCCAGAATGGTTCGTCGCAAAATGAGACTAGCCAGCCAGGTACTAAGCCGGACAGTAATTCCGGTTCCCAGACTCAACCGACTCAACCGACTCAACCAACTCAACCAACTCAACCAACTCAACCAACTCAACCAACTCAACCAACTCAACCAACTCAACCAACTCAACCAACTCAACCAACTCAACCAACTCAACCAACTCAACCAACTCAACCAAACACGGGGGCCAGCACCGATAAATCGCAGTTTGCAACCCAGGTGATCACGCTGGTGAATCAGGAGCGCGCGAAGCAGGGATTGAAGCCGCTCGCGGGAAATGCCGAACTTAACAATATGGCATTGGCGAAGGCGAAGGATATGAGCCAAAACAATTATTTTGACCATACTTCCCCGACCTACGGTTCTCCGTTCGATATGATGAAGAAGTTTGGAATTAGTTACAGCTATGCTGGAGAGAACATTGCCATGGGACAAAAAACTCCTGCGGACGTTGTAAAAGCCTGGATGAACAGTGAAGGGCATCGTGCCAATATTATGAATGCGAATTACAACTTGATCGGCGTCGGTTATTATAACGGATACTGGGCGCAAGAGTTCGTAGGCAGATAAGCAAGAGATTGTGCGCGGAAATGTTGGTTCAGCCATAAGTAATGCGATGCAATGTAATGCGAATATGAACGACGGTGCGGATACTTCCGCGCCGTTTTTTATTTATTATAGGCAGGTAAGGCTGCCTTCATTGGAAATATTCCAATGAAACTCCAGGAGAAGAGGGTATGACCATCGCTAATTGGATAAAATCCAATGAAAAAGCCAAGTATGCCGGATAAGGCGAAGGTTTTGTTAAAATGGTTGGATAATATCCAATCAGCGTCAATGAAAATGAGATTGGGCTGAATCTAATTGGAAATTTTCCAATCAACTCGTCAATTATCCAATCAAGCTGCCAGTAGAGAGGCAAAGTAATTAGACAGAGTAATTAGACAGAGTAATTAGATAGATTAATTAGGCATGGTAATCAATTCGGCTAAAAGGAATGACGTAAGGGGTTGACGAAACGGGCAAAAACAGCTATATTTACTTTAATGGATAAAAGCATAAAAGCGAACAAGCGTTCAAGCGCGATAGCGTACTCCATGTGAACTTATTAATGTTAATAAATTGGCTATCCCCACTAGGGGTATATTCCGTTAAGATGAAAGGATGAATGAATCATGATCGTTATTACTTCGAATCAAACGCCCGAGGAGCGCGTTCAGGAAATTATCGCCGTTATTGAAAAGGAAGGACTGCAAACCCATGTATCCCGCGGCAAGGACCGGACGGTCATCGGATTGATCGGCGCAATCGAGCCAAAGCTGGCTGAGCATTTACGTCAGATGAAGGATGTTGAGAACGTCATTAAGATTTCAAAATCTTATAAACTGGCCAGTCGCGATTTTCATCCGGAGAACACTGTCATCTCGATCGGCGATGTCAACATCGGTGGCGGCGACCTGGTCGTTATGGGCGGACCGTGCGCCGTGGAATCTCCTGAGCAAATCGACGAGATCGCCAGCTTGGTGAAGGCCGCCGGAGGTCAAGTGCTGCGCGGCGGTGCCTTTAAACCGCGTACTGGGCCTTACAGCTTCCAGGGCGTCGGGGTAGAAGGGCTCGTTATGATGGCGGAAGCGGGCAAGAAACATGGACTTCTGACCATTACGGAAGTGATGACGCCGGAATATGTGGATGTCTGTGCCGAATATGCCGATATTCTTCAGGTCGGTACCCGCAATATGCAAAACTTCGATTTGCTTCGCAAGCTTGGTACTTGCGGCAAGCCAGTGCTGCTTAAGCGAGGCTTCAGCGCGACGTATGACGAGTTTTTGAATGCGGCTGAATACATTTTGGCCGGCGGCAATCCGAATGTCATGCTGTGCGAGCGCGGAATCCGCACCTTCGAGACATATACACGTAATACGCTTGATTTGTCCGCTATTCCGGTTCTTCAAAGTCTAAGTCATCTGCCGGTCATTTCTGATCCGAGTCACGGAACGGGACGCAGGGAATTGGTTGAGCCTATGACAAAAGCGTCTGTTGCTGCCGGTGCGGATGGACTTATCATCGAGATGCATACCGATCCGGACAACTCTATGACAGGGGACGGCGTGCAGTCTCTGTTCCCGGACCAATTTGCAGCGTTGCTGCGGGATTTGGAGAAGCTGGCACCATTGGTAGGCAAGCGTTTTGATACCCTAAAAGAAGCAGTGCAAATTTAACCGGAAATAAGCGTTTTACTATCCTATAAAAGCTCTCCCGCATATTAAAGCGGGAGGGCTTTTATACTTTTTGTCGATTAGTTTGTACTCAATGTCATAAAACCTAACATCTGATATAAAAATACCTTACATGGCTATTGACGGCTTTCCCCGTGCGGTTTTATAATGACGACAGAATAAACAAAAAGGGTGAACATTAGAACGGATTTCTCGGCATAATGTTCGTGATTGGGAGGAATTTGTATGTCAGCAGAGTTGGTATTAAGAACAATTCAGGAAAGACAAATTGAGTGGGTCGATTTTCGTTTTGTTGACTTATCCGGTCGCGCACACCACATCACTCTTCCGGCTAAAGAGGTCGATGAGGATACTTTCGTAAACGGGGTCGCTTTTGACGGTTCTTCGATTCCGGGGTTCCGTGGGATTGAAGAGTCCGATATGGTCATGATGCCGGACCATGGCGCAGTATATGTGGATCCGTTTACCTCGCATCCGACACTGAATGTATTTTGCGACATTTTTACGCCGGATGGGGAAAGATATGAAAGAGATCCTCGCAGCATCGCAGTCCGGGCTGAAGAATACCTGAACGCGAGCGGTGTCGGTACTGCGGCTTTCTTCGCACCGGAGTCCGAATTTTTTATTTTCGACGATGTACGGTATGAGAGCGGAATGAACAAAACTTTTTACTCGGTTGATTCGGAGGAAGCACTCTGGAATACGGGACGTACGGAAGAAGGGGGAAACCTCGGTTATAAAATTCCGGTCAAGGGCGGTTATGTTCCGGTAGCGCCGGCTGATAAGCAGCAGGATATTCGCAGCGAAATGTGCCGGCTTCTTGAAGAGGCGGGCATTCGCGTAGAGCGTCACCACCATGAAGTGGCTACCGCCGGTCAAGCTGAAATCAACTTCCGTTTCGATACTTTGTTGAAAACGGCTGACAATTTGATGGTCTACAAATATATCGTGCACAACACGGCCATCCAGTTCGGCAAAACAGCAACCTTCATGCCGAAACCGCTCTTTGGCGATAACGGCTCCGGAATGCATGTTCACCAATCTATCTTTAACGGCGACACACCTCTCTTTTACGAAAAAGGCGCCTATGCCAACTTGAGCGAAACGGCGCTGCATTATATCGGCGGTATCCTGCACCATGCGCCGGCATTGATCGCGTTTACGAATCCGAGTACGAACTCGTTTAAACGTCTGGTTCCGGGTTACGAAGCTCCGGTCAACCTGGTCTATTCGAAGGGTAACCGTTCGGCTGCCGTACGTATTCCGATTGCGGCTGTAACGCCTAAAGGCTGCCGGATCGAATTCCGTACTCCGGATTCGACGGCGAACCCGTACCTCGCTTTTTCGGCGATGTTGATGGCGGGCCTTGACGGAATCAAACGCAAAATCGATCCGACCAAAGAAGGCTACGGACCGTTCGACAAGAACATCTACGAACTGTCGGATGAAGAAAAGGCGGGTATCCGCAGTGTTCCCGGTTCACTCGACGAAGCGCTGAGCGCTCTGGAATCCGATTATGAATTCCTGACGGAAGGCGGCGTATTTACTAAAGCATTCATCGATAATTTCATCGATTTAAAACGGGCGGAAGCCAGATCGGTAGCTATCCGTGTTCATCCTTACGAATTCGGGCTTTATTACGATCTGTAAACCGGTTAGAATCAAAAAAGCGATTGGACCAGGGGGATTTCACCCCTCAGTCCAATCGCTTTTTTGCCGATCATAATAAAAAGCCGCCCGGATAAACACTCGGCGGCCTTTTATTAAAGCTGTACTTTTAATTTATTCCCGCAGGACTCCCGGATGACAAGCTCCGGCTCCACAACCACGTTGCTGGTTACGGACTGTGTATTCATCAGATCAAACAATAAAGAGGCGGCAAGTCTGCCGATCTTATCTTTATTTTGCCTTATGGTGGACAAGGCAGGGCTTGTGTATTTACAAGCTTCGATGTCGTCGCAACCGATGATAGCGACGTCTTCGGGAACGCGGAATCCATGTTCCTTCAATGCCCGCATGGCACCGATGGCAATGAGGTCGGAAGCGGCAAAGATGGCCCGAGGCAGGCTGCCGGATTCGATCATTTTATTAATAGCCTCATAACCGCTCTCTTCGAAAAAGTTCTCTCCATTCACGAACCAGTTATCGAAAACGGGAAGCCCGAAACTTTCGATGGCGTCCTTGTACCCTTTCTCCCGCATATTCGAAATATCCGATTCCAGTGTGCTTCCGATGTATCCCAGCTCCCGATATCCCTGGAGGTAGAAATGTTCAACTACCTTATAAGACATTTTGTAATTGTCGGACATAATATAACCGGAGCTTTTACCCTTCAGTTCGATATCGACGCCAATGCATGGAATTTCGCTGTGGTCCAGCTCGCTGATCGACGGTTCCACTTGCTGCCCTGTAACAATGATGCACCCGTCGACTTGAAAGTGTCGGCAACGGGCCAAATAATCACCGTCAACAGCATGAGATTTTTCGTTGGAGAAGAACAGGAGGTCATAGCCCAGAAAGCCCATTTGTTTCTTAAAGGAGTTAAGCACCTCAACAAAGAACGGGTGGGTAAAGTCGATATTCAGTTTACCGGCAAAGATCACTCCGATCAGACTGGATTTCTTGGTGGCCAGTGTTTTCGCTGAGTTGGAAGGGACATACCCTGTCTGTTTCATGATTTCGTGAACTTTCGCTTTGGTTTCTACGGAAATGTCACTATAGTTGTTAATGATTTTGGATACGGTAGATACTGAAACTCCCGCCATTTCCGCAATCGTTTTTATATTGACCGACAAAAATTTTGCCCCCTCTCTTGAAAGAGAATCAAATCGGGTTATTCTTGTTGCGAAATAGGTTTCGAAACTATTTTCGTAATTTAAGTTTACAGGCTACCTTTAAGCAAGTCAATTAAAAAACGATGTTTATATTCCTTAAGGGGAGAACTATATCTGTTGATGGGATAAGGATTGAAGCGCTATCTTTCCCGAAAGGACAAGCGGTCTTAAGCAGGATGAAACCAGTTACAAAAAATATCTTTACAAACGTTTGGAATGATGCAATAATGTGTTTTGACGAAACCGCTTTCGGAGAAAAATGAGGATTTGCGAAACAACAGCACAGTTTTAACGAAAATTTTCGTAGATTAATCGCAAACCACGCCCGAAAGAGCAGTCAATTTAATTACCAAATTAGGGGGTAACAACATGGTAAAGAGAATTTCAGCCTTGGTACTGGCAGGCGCTCTAACACTCAGCCTTGCTGCATGTGGCGGCAATAACGACAAAGCAGCACCTTCCAATGAAGGCGGAAGCAAATCATCCGGTGAGAAGAAAGTCGTGAAAATTCTCCACTGGAAGCAAGAAAACATTAATAAAGCGATGGAAGAAATCAACGCTGATTTCGAAAAGAAATATCCGGAATATAAAGTCGAATACACGACTACAGGTCCGGATGACGAATATAAACAAGCACAGAGAGCCAGAATCACAGCTAACGATGTCGACGTTCTGGCCGACTTGTCGGGCATGAGACTTTCGCCGCAAGACTGGACACCAGGCGCGAAAACTCCGGATTGGCAGCAATGGATCGATTCCGGCCTGATCGCTGATCTTTCGGGTCAAGAGCTGGTGAAGAACTGGAACGCGAACGATATCGAAAAAGCCGGTACATATAATGGCAAGGTTTATGCCGTTCCTACCGGTAAAGTGGCCATGTCGGGTCTGTTCTACAATAAACAGATTTTTGAAGACAACGGTTTGAAAGTGCCTACAACCTGGTCTGAATTCCTTAAGCTTTGCGAGGATTTGAAGGCTAAAGGAATCACTCCGATCGGGGTGGCCGGTAAGGACGTATGGCCTTTGAAACTGCCGGTATTTGCGCTTCAAGCGAAAATCCTCGGTGGCGGCGACCAACAAAAATGGATCGAAGGCGTTTGGAAGGGCGAAACAGCGTTCAATGACGCTGAAGCCGTTGAAGTACTCGACAAAATGAAAACGATCCAAGACAACTACATGATCGATGGATTCATGGGAATCGACTACGCTTCCGCTCCTGCGATCTTTGCTACAGGTAAAGTAGCTATGCTCGCTGACGGATCGTGGGATGCTCCTACAATCGCTACGGCTAACCCGGATCTGAAATTCGGATACTTCCCGGTTCCGGCTACTGAAGATGCTGCGAAAAACGCTTCTTTCGTAGGTAAATACGATGTAACCTGGTATGTTGCTGAGAAAGGCCCGAACAAAGAAGGCGGACTCAAATGGCTGGAATTCTTCTCGCAGCCTGAAAACTACACTAAATTCGTCAAAGCGGCAGGCTTTATTCCTACCCAAGACAATATTTCCACGGACAGCGAATTTATCGATAACGAACTGACTCCTTACCTGGGCGATTTTGAATTGGCTTACGAAATCATGATGATCAACCGCGAAAACGTGGGCGAACATCTTGCTGCAGAAGGCGTGCATACAGAATATCTGGCACCGGGCGGACAATTTAAGACCGCTAAGGAATTGGCTGATGTGCAACAAAAAGAATGGGAAGCAGCAGCTCCAAGATAACTTAGAGAGACAATTATAAAGAACATACTGCCCTCGGGGTCTGCGTAGGCAGACCCCGATCATTTATTTGATTTGGACCTGCGAGGTGAGAGAGATGTATCCATTTGGCAAAGGCTTTGCAAGATATATACCGTTTTTATTACTGCTGATCCCTATGGGATTGTACCTTGTCTTTTATTTTGGACCCTCCGTAATGACCGTGATTTATTCCTTTACCGACGTAAAAAACATCCCCGGCAGTTCCATGAAATTTGTCGGCCTGGAAAATTATTATGATCTATTTTACTCCGGAAACTCTGGAGAACGCTGGCGCTCCATTATTAATACATTAATCTTCATGTTTATCGTTACCATCGTTCAGAACGGAGTCGCTTTGTTCATTGCCGTACTGATTAACCAACGGCTTCGCGGCGACTATTTCTACCGTGCCGTCTTCTTCTTGCCGGTCGTACTGGGTGTAGCTGTCGTTGCTCTGATCTGGAGCATGATGTTCGACCCGATGAGCGGTCCGGTAAATATGCTGTACGAGTGGCTGTTCGGATATAAAGATATGTTTTTTGCCAGCTTTACGCATGCGTTCGGATACATTATTTTTGTGCAAATCTGGATGTACATGGGCTACTCCATGCTGATCTTCCTGGCTGGCTTGCAGTCGGTGCCGAAGGATTTGTATGAAGCCGGTTATATCGACGGTACGAACAAATGGCAATCTTTCCGTCATATCACATTCCCGTTGATCGCTCCTTCCTTTACCGTAAACATGCTGCTTTCGATTATCGGCGCGATGTCCACGTTCGATATCATTCTGGCTACGACGGATGGACGATTTAACACAAGAACGATGGCTTATGACGTTTATAAAGAAACCTTCCGAGGCAGCCTTGAGATGGGACTTCCATCCGCATTGTCTGTCGTTCAGTTCCTGATCATTCTCGTCTTCGTCGTTGTTGCGGTGAGACAGACGCGTAAGAGAGAGGTGGAATATTAATCATGAAAAATTCCAAATCGTTTACAGTCCTGTCCTACGCTGTCATTGCTTTATTGCTGGTTTTATATGTGGTACCGCTAATTCTCGTACTCAATGTTTCCATTAAATCCTACCCCGAATATTTGATGAATCCGATCGGCCTCGTCAAAGAAATCCAGTGGAGCAATTACGCTACCGCATGGACAGAGGGGAATTTTGCTAACTATTTCCTGAACAGCGTGATCTATACCGGGGTGGCAACCGTGTTGACCATCATTGTGTCTGTTATGGGCGCTTTCCCGGTAGCCCGCGGTTATGTCAAATGGGCCGGGTTCATCTATTTGTTCTTCCTGTTGTCCCAATTTCTGCCCAACCCGATGGTTGCCCAGTATAAGCTCATGTTATCGATGCGCGAAAGTCTGGACATGTTCGGCTATGACACCAAGCTGGGATATATCATTCTCAAAACGTCAGGTACCGGCGTCGTCTTCATGATGTTTGTCGGTTATATCAAATCGATCAGCCGGGAACTGGATGAAGCGGCCGGGATGGACGGATCGGGTTATCTCCGTTATTTGTTCCAAATGATTCTGCCGCTGATGAAACCGGTTATCGCTACCGGCGTTATTTTGACGGCTATCGGTATCTGGAATGACTTTGTCGGCCCGATCATGTATCTGCCAAGTAAAGTCAACTATCCAATCACTTTCGGTCTGAAGGAATTCAAAGGTCAATACGGCAACAACTGGCCGCTCTTGGCCTGCGGTATCACCATTGTGGCAGCCCCGTTAATCGTGCTGTATACCTTCATTCAAAAATATCTCGTGGACGGAGCGCTTGCGGGAGCGGTTAAATCCTGAAGTTGTTCCACGGAACAGAATCCCGCATACCTTCGTAGAGCGGGATTCATTTTTGCCTGAAACAGGAGTCCGGCCGATATGGACGGATTTAATGTTTACGATATCCAAGGGAGAGGGAGAATCACATGAAGAGCAAAAAGTGGGAGTTTCTAGGTAGTCAGGGCCAATTTAAGCTGGAGCAGCCGGAAAAAAGCAGTTATTTGTATTTTCCGCTGGTCAACGAAGCGGGAATGATGTCCGCTATCACGCCTAATTTACACGGAGAAATGACCTCCGGCCACAATTCGTTTTTGATGGAGCCGGTATCGGTGCTGGATCTTCATAATTCCAAAGCTTCAAGAAACTTTTGGGTGTACCTGGAGGGAAGCGGTGCCTGGTCCGTGAGTGGGAATTCGGCCAAGCAAAATGCTGCGTTATTCTCCGGTAGCGAAGAGAAGAGCGAACTTGAGGGAGGCTTTCTTTGGCATAAAGTAACCCGGGAGCATGCGACTGCCGGCTTGCGGGCCGAAACGGTCAATTTTGTGCCTGTTACGGACGACAAAATCGAACTTATGAAAGTGAAGCTGACCAATACAGGAACATCCCCGCTTCGGCTAACTCCGACTGCGGCGATTCCGATCTATGGGCGGTCGGCGGATGACCTCCGCGATCATCGTCACGTTACTTCCTTGCTGCATCGCACCTTCACTTCGCAACACGGTGTCGAAGTCCAGCCGGCGCTTTCTTTTGACGAGCGGGGACATCGCGTCAATAAGATGACTTACGGCGTGTTCGGCGCCGGTGCAAGCGGAGAGGTCCCTGTAGGCTTCTTCCCGGAAACCGAAGGCTTTACAGGTGAGGGCGGTGCCCTAGATTGGCCGGAAGCCGTAGTAGCAAACCTGGAACCGGCTGTAAAGGCCGGAGCCGAGCTCGAAGGCTTTGAAGCGACCGGGGCTCTTCGTTTCGAAGAGGTTACCCTTGCTCCGGGGCAAGCTGTGTCCTATGTTATCGCGATGATCATCGCCGATGACCGGATCGATCAGGAGCGGATTGCCGCCGACTATTTGTCGGAAGCGCGTTTCGATGAACTGCTTGGTCAGAATGAAGCCTATTGGCAGGCCAAGCTGGATACGGTTACCTTCCATACCGGCGATAAAGAGCAGGATATGTGGATGAAATGGGTAACCCTTCAGCCGATTTTGCGGCGTCTCTACGGCAACTCCTTCCTCCCTTACCATGACTATGGCCGTGGGGGAAGAGGCTGGCGCGATTTGTGGCAGGATTGCCTGGCCCTTATGGTCATGGAGCCTGCGGAGGTCCGGAACTTGCTGCTTAACAACTATGCGGGTGTCCGGATGGATGGCAGCAACGCGACCATTATCGGATCGAAACCCGGCGAGTTCGTAGCGGACCGCAACAACATTCCTCGCGTCTGGATGGATCATGGGGCTTGGCCGCTGCTGACGACGCTGCTGTACATTCATCAAAGCGGGGACTTGGAGCTGCTGCTTCAACCGCAGACCTATTTCCGCGACGTATTCGTCAAACGCTGCAAGGAACGTGATTTGACGTGGACTCCGGAGCAAGGAAACAAGCTGCTGACCGGGGACGGGAAAGTCTATGAAGGAACGATCCTGGAGCATATCCTGCTGCAAAATGTGACTCCGTTCTTCCATGTTGGAGAACACGGCAACATCCTGCTGGAGGGCGCCGATTGGAACGACGGCCTTGACTTGGCGCCGAACCGCGGCGAAAGCGTGGCGTTTACGGCTTTCTATGCGAGCAATCTGCTTGAGCTTTCTGAGCTGTTGCTAGAGATGAATGAGAAGACCGGCCAGGATTCCGTGGAGATCGCCGAAGAAATGGCGGTTCTGTTCGACACCTTATGTAATCCGGTAGCTTACGACAGCATTGCCGATAAACGGGCTTTGCTGCAGCGTTATTACGATTCCATTGTTCCTTCTGTTTCCGGAGCGAAGGTGAAGCTGGATATCCGTCAGGTCGCTGAAGACTTGAAGCGTAAGGGCGAATGGGCGATGGAGCATCTGCGCCGGAACGAATGGATCAAGAACAAGGAAGGCCATGAATGGTTTAACGGGTACTATAACGATCATGCCGAGCGGGTAGAGGGAGATCAGCCTAGCGGGGTACGGATGACATTGACGGGCCAAGTGTTCACGATCATGGGCGGCGTCGCCACTGAAGAACAGATCGGTAAAATATCCTCCGCCGTGAACCGTTATTTGAAAGACGACAAGATCGGATACCGTTTGAATTCCCGGTTTGGTGGTATTCAGCAGGATCTGGGACGGGCGTTTGGCTTCGCCTTCGGACATAAGGAGAACGGCGCAATGTTCAGTCATATGACCGTGATGTATGCGAACGCATTGTATAAGCGCGGTTTTGTGAAGGAGGGCTTCGACGTCCTGGACTCCATATACAAACTGTCCGCCGACTTTGAGCAAAGCCGCATGTATCCGGGAATCCCGGAGTATATCAACGAAAAAGGACGCGGCATGTACACGTATCTGACCGGATCGGCCAGTTGGCTGTTGCTGACCCAGTTGACGGAAGTGTTCGGGGTCAAGGGCTATTACGGCGATTTGCAGTTGGAGCCGAAATTGATGAAACCGCAGTTTGACGTGGACGGTAAAGCTTCCGTTGAGACGTTGTTTGCCGGACGTATGCTGCGTCTCGTTTATTGTAATCCTCAAGGAGCCGATTACGGAGCATATCGCATTCAATCCGTTACCTTGAACGGGGAGTCGCTTCCTTTCGTCGTTTCGGGAGAAGGCTGCCTGATTCAACGGAGCGCGATCGAAAAGCTTTCGGAAGACGGATTGCATGAGCTTGAAATTGTATTGGGGCAATAAAGCCCGTTAGTGATTTTGGGAGGCATTTCAGCAATGGCTTATCAACTTAAGAATGAACAACTGGTGATTGAAATCGCTGAGCCCGGAGATTATCGGGGATCCCGTTTTGATTGGAACGGATTTATTACGGACGTTACATTACTCGATGGAAATCACTCATACTGCGTTCCCGAAAGCCTGGTGCCCGGTCAGGGCACCGGAGGCGCGGGCCTGTGCAATGAGTTCGGAATTAAGGAACCGATCGGCTACGAGGACGCGCCAGTAGGTGGAGCGTTTCCCAAACTCGGCGTCGGGCTGCTAACCCGGCCGGATGACCGGGAATATGACTTCTCGCGAGCGTATCCGATCAAACCTTTTGCTACTGAAATCGAAATGGAAGGCACCCGGAAAATTACGTTTCGGATAACTCCGGAAGATTGCCGTGGATACGCGGTTGCCGTTACCAAATCGGTTTCGATAGACGAAAATCGGCTTACGGTACAGTATCTGCTTCACAATACAGGGACGAAGCCTATCCTTACCGAGGAATATTGTCATAATTTCTTTGGAATCGACGGTTATCCGATAGGTCCGAATTACGTATTGAAGTTTCCGTTTGAATTGTTTCCCTGGGCGGATGAAGAGGAAACGCTTGCCGGCCTGATCTTTGGCAAGGGAGATGCCGGCGAAGTTCGCTGGGACCATACGCCAAAAGACCCGTTTTATTTCCGCCTTCCGGGTTTCGATGGAAATAAATACCCTTGGGTCTGGGAACTGCTGCACCACCCGAGTGGAGCAGGCGTCCGTGAAATCAGCAGATTCCATGTTTCGGCTGCGGCGGTTTGGGGAATCGGCCATGTCGTATCCCCGGAAATGTTTATTGAAGTGAAACTGGCTCCCGGCGAACAAAAGACCTGGTCGAGAGTATATGAATTTTTCACGAAACCGGACTAGGTCCTTTGACGGGATGAAGCGTTAATGTGTCAATTCTGCAAACTGCGGGTTTTGACGAAATATCAGCTTGCTGGAAAAAAGAATAGTTGCTATGATAATCCTTATCTAAAACTTCGAACCATATTAGACAATGAGGAGAAAGGATGGGGGAGCAATGAGCAAGAGAGCTTACAACTTTAACGCAGGACCGGCGGCCCTGCCACTTGCTGTTCTGGAACGCGCGCAAGCGGAATTTGTCGATTTTAAAGGTACCGGAATGTCCATTATGGAGATGTCGCACCGCGGCAAGGTATATGAAGAGGTTCATAATGAAGCCTCAAGCCGCTTGCTGAACCTGTTGGGGAATCCGGAGGGATACAAGGTATTGTTCCTGCAAGGCGGAGCTACGACGCAATTCGCTATGCTTCCGATGAACCTTTTGACGGAAGGCAAAACGGCCGGCTACGTGAAGACGGGAAGCTGGGCGAACAAGGCGCTCAAGGAAGCCAAGCTGATCGGGGACACTTTTGTCGCAGCTTCTTCGGAAGAAGATAAATATATGTCGGTACCGGATCTCAGCAAGCTGAACCTTCCTGAGAACGCAGCTTACCTGCATGTTACTTCCAATGAAACGATCGAAGGAACTCAATTCCAAAGCTTTCCGGATACCGGAAGCGTGCCTTTGATTGCGGACATGTCGAGCGATATTTTGTGCCGTCCTTTTGATTTGACCCAGTTCGGCGTCGTTTATGCCGGCGCACAGAAGAATCTGGGACCATCCGGCGTAACGGTGGTAATCGCCCGCGAGGAGCTTCTTCAGAACTCCCCTAAGCACTTGCCTAGCTATTTCCGTTACGATACCCATGCCGAGAATAACTCGCTTTATAACACGCCGCCATCCTTCTCGATTTATATGGTGAACGAAGTGTTGAAATGGATCGAAGAGCAGGGTTCCCTGGCAGGAATCGAGCAGAAGAACAAGGACAAAGCGAATCTTCTGTACCAGGCGATCGATGGCAGCGGCGGATTCTACCGCGGATGCGCGAATGCGGCAGACCGTTCGATCATGAACGTGACCTTCCGTCTTGCTTCCGAGGAGCTGGAGAAGCAGTTCATCAAGCAATCGGAACTGGAAGGTTTCGTGGGCTTGAAGGGTCACCGCAGCGTCGGCGGGCTTCGTGCCTCCATTTATAACGCAGTGCCTTATGACAGCGTCAAAGCACTCGTTGACTTCATGACCGAGTTTCAAAAAGCGAACGGATAACAATTAATTAAGCAAGCTTGAAGCGGCAGCGGAGGATAATCCTCCGGCTGCCGTTTTTGTTGGCGCTGACTTATGGACCATTCTTTTTGATGCGGCTTTTCCGGATAAACTGTTATAATAAAGAGATTGAGTTCAAAAAAGACATATAGAGGTGTTGATCAACATGGCATTGCATATTGTACTCGTAGAGCCGGAGATTCCGGCGAATACCGGGAATATTGCGAGAACCTGCGCGGCGACCGGCATTCACTTGCATCTGGTGCGGCCTCTCGGTTTTCGAACTGATGACGCTACGTTAAAAAGGGCGGGACTTGATTACTGGTACGCCGTAAATATCGAATATCACGATTCGTTTGCCGAGGTAGAAGAGAAATACAGCGGCAGCCGGTTTTTCTTCGCTACAACTAAAGCCAAGAAGCGTTACACGGATTTCGAATACCAAGATGGAGATTTCTTTGTGTTCGGTAAAGAAACCAAGGGGCTCGCGCCTGAAATTTTGGAGGCCCACCCCGAAACGGTGATGCGGATGCCGATGACCGACAAGGTCCGCTCGCTCAATTTATCGAATTCCGCGGCGATTATCGTTTACGAAGCGCTGCGGCAGCTGGATTTTCCGGGGATGGAATAAGGGGAAATTGCGAGGAATAGCGGTATATAAATTGTGGAGGTACTGAACATGTCTCAACTTAGAACAGAAAAAGAAAAAATGCTCGGGGGCGAGTGGTATGACGCCAGCGATGCGGAGCTGGTCGCTGAACGGTTAAAGGCCCGCCAACTGACCCGCCAATACAATCAGACGCTTGAGGATGAAAGAGAGCAGAGAACGGCCATTCTGAAGGAACTATTCGGATCTACCGGGGAGCATATTTATATTGAACCGACATTCCGGTGCGACTATGGATCGAATATCTACGTCGGGGACCAATTTTACGCCAACTTTGATTGCGTGATACTGGATGTTTGCGAAGTGCGGATCGGGGACTTTTGTTTCATGGCGCCGGGTGTTCATATCTATACGGCGGCGCATCCTTTGAATCCGAACGAGCGGAACTCCGGGGCCGAATTCGGGAAGCCGGTGACCATCGGCAATAACGTCTGGATTGGCGGCCGTGCTGTTATTGTGCCGGGCGTCACGATCGGCGATAACGTAGTCATCGCGGCGGGGGCGGTAGTCACGAAGGATGTACCTGATAATGCGGTTGTCGGCGGGAATCCTGCGAAAATAATTAAATACGTTGAGATTTAGCGAATCAGCAGGAATCCTGAAAAAAATAGCGAATTATAAAATAGGAATAGGTATTTGGTTCTATTTTACATAATATTTTTTCAGGAGAGGTGTACGTTTTATGAAACCTGCTGGTGTGGTCCGCAAAGTGGACCAGCTGGGAAGAATTGTCTTGCCCAAATCGCTTCGAAAGAGATATCAGATGAACGAGGGGGATCCTGTAGAAATTTTAGTGCAGGGTGACCACATCATTTTAGAGAGATATCGCCCAAAATGTGTGTTCTGCGGTTCCATGGAACAAGTAAGCGACTTCAAGGAACGTTCCATTTGCCATCAGTGTCTGCTGGAAATGAACCGGTTGTCCTAACCCGTTCGGAGTGGCGAGCTGCCTGGCGGTTACGCGGGGAGACTTGCCTGCGATGCGGTCTGAAATAAATAAGCCTCCCCAGAAGGGGAAGCTCATTTATTTACAGGCCTTTTGTTTTGTCATCATTGTAGGATGAAGTCAGAATGCCGCACAGGAACATGGCCAGCACCACAGTAATAATCCAAAATGTTAGCGAAAAACTCATAGCGGAACACCTCCACGTTATACTCCTGCTCCTATTATACCCATCTCTCCATTAAAAATAAATCAAATTATGATCTATTTCATAGACAAAATAAAAGAGTCTCGTGATTACCTATTTAAAAAACAGAAAATGCGTTGGAACCGGACGGAGCTGCCCGTCGGAAGGCTTGTTGACGACCCGGCCGTTCACGATCAGGGAAGAGGAGCCTCCGCCATCCAGGTTATATGCGTCCTGAACGCCAAGCTTGAACAACTTGTCCTGTAACTCGGGCAGCGTGGCGCCGGAGCTTCCGTTCTCATCCCTGCCGTCGATGACGAGGATCAGAAGCTGATCATCCTTGTAGTTGCCGATGACCGTACGGGGAGCCCGCAGCGGCGAAGTTTTCCATTTTTGCGGAATGGTCGTTTTCACGCCGTTATTCAGCAGAATCGGGACAAAGGACGCACCGAACGAAGGCTGCAGCTTGTCCAAATCGGCTTTGTTTTTATACTTTCCTCCGATCAGCTTGCCGGATTTGCTGAGACCTACAAAGAATAAATCCTTAAAGGTCGGTTCGAATCCGGTCAAATACTCCCCGTTCAATACGGTAGTGCTAAGCGGGTATCTCTTCCCTTGCGAATCTGCAAATCCTCCGGCATTGATCCCGGCTACGGCTCCATGCCGCTGAACAGCCCGGAGCGTCGTTTCCGCACCGCCCAGCTTGTCCTTGCCTAGCGACATTTTCATCGCATCCGGCGATTTCAGCTTCACCTTCATGGCGTAGCCTTTATAAGTTCCCGGATTGACTTTATACAATTCGATCCGGATTTTATCGCTTTGTATTGTCTGGAAAGGCGTGCCCAGCTTAACGGTAATTCTTTTGTTATAAATGGCCTCCGGACGGTTAGCCGATTGTTGAGCCGTCTCTACGATCGTTGACATAGTGGAAGTCGTTTTATGATAGAGTTCGGCAGTTTCCTTGATGGAGGAGGCCGTCAGTTTGGCCGCTCCTTCGGCTGCATCCAGCTTTTGGGCGATTTGCCCGGTAACCTGGGGAATTTCCGAATCCGGTGCAAAGCTTACTTTGTCCCGGTTCAGATCGATATTGGCTCCTCCGATGAACAGCGCAATTAACAGTCCCAAGAGGGGACCGGTCGCCAGCAGAAAAAAACGGTTGATTTGTTTGGTCGGTGTTATCATTTCAGCAAATCCATCTTCTTTTGCAGCTCGGCCAGCTGTTTTTTCACTTCGCTTAATTGAGTGTAGAGCTTGTTGCTGTTGTCCGTCTTATCGGTGGTGTTGTCCTTCGTGAATTCCAGGAGCTCATTAAATGTCTCCACTTTGCTTTGCAAATTGTTTACCTCGGTACTAAGCGCGGATAGCTGCGCCGTATAGTCGGCCTTGAGTTCCTCGGTCTTGGCTTGCCAATTGGCATCCAGCTGCTGCATCATGGATTCCTTCAAATGATTGCTGTATAAGTAAGCGGAAGCGCCTCCCGCACCTATTAACAAAATCCAGATCAAAACGATAAGTTTGGCGGATGGCTTGCGTGACGTTCTTCTGGTGCGAGAGGGCTCGGTTGCGAGTTCGGTATTGTATGACATGTGATCACCTCTGGGTCTTTATTTCCAGACTACATTCTATCATGTGGTTTCTATTATCGCAAAATACACTAGATTCTGACAAAGCGGCGTAAATTTAACTTCGGAAAGTGAATTGCGATCCTAATTTGTCCTCGGGTACAATCGCTTTAAAGTTGAATAACGGGGGGCGCTGACATGGAGCTATGGCTCGGAGAGATGATTCGCAGCTTGCCGGCAGGCCTGAAAAATGAGGTTGATGGTTATTTAGATGAAGGAACGTTTATTTCATTTGCCGGGCAGGTAACGGTCGGAGAAGCAAGCGACAGCGAAAACGGAATCGAGCAGAAAGGACGGGCAGGAAAGGAGGCTATTCAGGACTTGTTGAAACAACCTGCTTGGAAGGAGACAGAGTGGCGGGTTCATGAGAACGGCAACTATGTAACTTTCGTCCTGCCTCCCGGACTACATGCGGAGTCGTTGTTAAGGGCTTCGTTGCTTAAGGGAACGGCATTTTGGCCGGGCTCGGTCCTAGAAAAGGATGAGGGGAAGGACGGCCCTGCCATAGAGCTGGTCCGTGATCCCGAGGTCTTTACCGTTGTTTTTGGAGGACATGACGAAAAGGCGATCCGCACGGGGATGGACCGGATCGCCGAGGCGTTGTCGGAGTTTACCGCACGTTTCGAGTGTTGAAACCGGTGCTCGTTCTCCGGGATATCGCGAATTTATTATTCATGCGGGTATCTGTCATCAGCCGCTGGGGCAGCCTGGTGCCATCCGTCGACCACGCCCTGATAGAGCGCAATTCCTTGCTCGCCTTCGGGCGTCAGGACATAGCGGCCTCGCGCAACCCGGCGGAACCAGCCATAGTAGTTCCGCTGAAGGAATGCGGCGGCGTTGCCGATGCCGCTCCGGTCGCGGACCTCGCGCGGCGCCATCTCTCCGCCTGCCTGAAGGGCTAGGGCGACTCGTAGCGCCTTTTCGCGGTAGGCAGTGACCAGCTTCGTTCCGTTGCTGCCGCCGACATTGTAATCTCCGCTGCGTTCGTTGAACTCGTAAAGCAGCTTGGAGGCCCGTGCTTTGATCACTTTCGGTGATGGCACGATAACTTTGTCGCCCGGGGAACAGAGAATCTCCACAAAGGGCGGTTTTGTTTTATAGCGCGTTACGGTGATCAGGCCTAGACCCAGCCTGCGGCAAAGGATCGTAATTTCGTTCCAGCGCTGATTGTGGGCCCCGCGTTTGGCGCGGTTGCGTTCCACGGCGAGATAGACGTCGCTGCTTAGCTTTTGTCTTTCCAGCCCTTGCAGCAGCAGGTGGAGATTGAATGTCTTTTTCATTTCCACGATGAGAGGCTGCTCGCTGTACGGCGAAATTCCAACCAGATCGCAGTGTCGAACCTCGCTTTTGACACTGTAGCCCCGCTCCTCGAAAAATGCCTTAAGCGGCGCATACAATTCCGTCTCATGCTGTACTGCCATCACGATCTTCCTTTTCAAGAAAATTTGCTTACCAAAAAATTATATCATATCCGAAGGTCAACTTATCCGCTCCCTCCGCATAGGTATGTAATACACTTTTTCCAAAAAGAGCGGCGATGTAACGCCGCATTCACACCCGGTGTAAAGAGCCGACGGGACAAAGAGCAAGGCATGAGCCCAGCGTTTCAGCCAGGATCACTAACGGGGGAATCAGAACACACCAAGCGGAGTACAGGAGGTACCGAATATGGATATTTTTGAACGTATAGCGGCATACCGGGCGGAGAGCGATTCGCTTGTCTGGAACGGAACATTCAAGCAATATATCGAATTGCTCGCCACAGACCCTGCGCCTGCCATGACAGCCCATGCCCGGGTATATGAAATGATCGAATCTTATGGCGTAGAAGAAGTGAACGGCCGGAAAAGGTATAAGTTCTTTGAACAGGAAATTTTCGGGCTCGATCGTGCGGTGGAGAAGCTGGTGGAGGAATATTTTCATTCAGCGGCAAGACGACTGGATGTTAGGAAGCGGATCCTGCTGCTAATGGGGCCGGTCAGCGGCGGCAAATCGACACTGGTGACGCTGCTAAAAAGAGGATTGGAGAAGTTCTCGCGTACCGACAAAGGGGCTGTCTATGCCATAGCGGGTTGCCCGATGCATGAAGACCCGCTTCATTTGGTGCCTCATGAGCTTCGGCCGGAGGTGGAAAAGGCGCTTGGCGTGCGGATTGAAGGAAATCTTTGCCCGGTATGCCAGATGAGATTGAAGACGGAATATGACGGTGACATTGAACAGGTTGCTGTTGAGAGAGTGCTGTTGTCAGAAGATGGCCGGGTCGGTATCGGCACGTTCAGTCCTTCGGATCCGAAATCACAGGATATCGCGGACCTGACGGGAAGTATTGATTTTTCTACCATTACGGAATATGGTTCGGAATCGGACCCCAGAGCTTATCGGTTTGACGGGGAGCTTAACAAAGCGAACCGCGGTTTAATGGAATTTCAGGAAATGCTGAAATGCGACGAAAAATTCCTCTGGAACTTGCTGTCCCTAACCCAGGAAGGCAATTTTAAAGCCGGGAGATTTGCGCTCATAAGCGCCGATGAGCTAATCATTGCTCACACTAACGAATCGGAGTACAAAGCGTTTATTGCCAACAAAAAAAATGAGGCTTTGCAGTCACGGATGATTGTAATGCCGATTCCATACAACCTCAAAGTGTCCCAGGAGGAGAAAATTTACGCCAAGCTGATCGGACAGAGCGACATGAGCCATGTGCACATTGCTCCGCACGCCCTGCGTTCCGCGGCTATTTTTTCTATACTTACCCGGCTCAAAGAGACCAAAAAGCAGGGCATCGATCTCGTGAAGAAGATGCGGCTGTACGACGGTGAGGAAGTCGAAGGCTACAAGGATGCCGATTTGAAGGAGCTGCAGAACGAATATTTGGAAGAGGGCATGTCCGGCGTGGATCCGAGATATGTCATTAACCGGATTTCGAGCGCGCTGATCAAGCAGGATCTGCACTGCATGGGGGCGTTGGATATACTCCGCGCCATCAAGGACGGCCTGGATCAGCACGCTTCTATCACGAAAGAGGAGCGGGAACGCTACCTCAATTTCATCAGCATCGCCCGCAAAGAGTATGATGAGCTCGCTAAGAAAGAAGTGCAAAAAGCGTTTGTGTATTCTTTTGAAGAGTCGGCCAGAACCTTGTTCGAGAATTATCTCGACAATATCGAAGCATTCTGCAATTGGACCAAGATCCGCGATCCTCTGACCGATGAGGAGATGGACCCGGACGAAAGGCTGATGCGCTCGATCGAGGAGCAAATCGGCATCTCGGAGAATGCCAAAAAGGCGTTCCGCGAGGAAATTCTGATTCGGATCTCCGCCTACTCCCGTAAGGGCAGAAAGTTTGAATACAATCATCATGACCGGCTGCGCGAGGCGATCGAAAAGAAGCTGTTCGCGGACCTCAAGGATATCGTGAAAATCACGACTTCCACCAAAACGCCGGATGAAAACCAGTTGAAACGCATCAACGAGGTCAGCAAGCGGCTGATTGACGAGCACGGCTACTGCCCGGTCTGCGCCAATGAATTGCTTCGGTATGTGGGAAGTTTGCTGAACCGCTAATCTAATGGAGTACTGTGAGAGTGAGAGCCTGACGACGCTTTTTGTCGCCGGGCTTTATTTATTTAACTATAGATGTGGAATCGGGGAAATCGAAATTGGTTAAGTTATGAGGGATAAGATCGTTCACACTAAGGAGGAAATCTGTTCATGGCAAATATAAACTTGGCAGTTATCTATTACAGCTCGACGGGAACCAATCATCAATTAGCAAGTTGGGCAGCAGAAGGGGCAAAGGCGGCGGGGGCCGAAGTGAAATTGTTGAAGGTCGAGGAATTGGCGCCGGAAGCCGCAATCAACAGTAATCCGGCCTGGAAGGCGCATGTGGAATCTACCAAGGATGTCCCGGTTGCTACATTGGACGATTTGGTTTGGGCGGACGGAATTATTTTCAGCGTGCCTACCCGCTTCGGCAACGTCCCTTCCCAGATGAAGCAGTTCCTGGATACGACTGGCGGACTGTGGGCTCAAGGCAAGCTGGTCAACAAAGTGGTCAGCGCCATGTCCAGTGCAAGCAACCTGCATGGCGGACAAGAGGCGACCATCTTGTCGCTGTATACGACAATGTATCACTGGGGTGCGATCATTGCTGCTCCGGGCTACACGGACCCGGTTACCTTCGCATCCGGAGGAAACCCCTACGGTATGAGCGCCACAGTAGGCCAGGACGGCAAAATCCAGGAGAATCTTCGCGACGGCGTGATCTACCAGGCCAAACGCACCGTGTCCGTGACGGAGTGGGTGAAGAACGGGAAGTCGCAGTAAGAAGTAACTGATGTTGGTAAAGGGCTAAGGTACGAAGGAGCCAAAGTCCAAAGTGCATAATGAGTAATAAAGTGTCACGGAGCCAAAGTGTCGAGGTGCTAAGTGAATTCAGCGTGCTAGGGCGCCCCAATGGGCCAAAGTGACAAGTGATGATAGTTTGGTGAATGAATTAACTGTATAACCTACATCTAATCTTCTGGAATTCCCGGTTTGATGTGAAATAACTGTAAAACCTACCGTTAATTTAGCCGGAATGTGGTGATTTCGCCGAAAAGGGTGAATTTAGCGGTAGGTTTTACATCTAATTTATCTAAAACGGCTAAGTTGATACATTTAACTGTAGAATTTACAGTTAATTTAACGGCAGCAAGAGATATAGCTCTTTCTTAAGTCAAGGGAAAGCCACAATGGATCAAGTGTCAGATTAGAAACGCCCAATCACAAACTAAGAAGCAGCCTTTCCGCTCTTTTAGGCGGATCGGCTGCTTCTTTGCCAGTAATTAGTTTATAGAATTATAAAATCTTCCGGTAATGCTTTTCCCCGTCATAACTGAACAGCGCGGTTTTGCCCTCGACGACAGTTTCCAGGTGGACCGGTCTGCCCCAAAGCCGGAATACGTAGGGCAGCGTACGCTCCAAGTACTTCAAATCCAGCTCAATTCCTTCATACTGATGCTTCAGCAGCAGTTCTCCGTTTCGCTGATGATCGCCGTCCTTGACGACGATATAAGGCGAACCGCCGTTGACGCGGGAGGCGACCAGCTGGTCGCGGATGTTCTCCCACGATTTGTCGGTAATTTTCCATTCCGCGCCCTGCTTCTCGAAAATATACAGGTCAAGATCCCGCACCAGTTCTTTCGTTAAATAACTGCGCAGGAACGAGAGATCGGAGTCGAGCTCGCGCACCTCGAATATTTTTTCCCTGCCTTTGCCGGGTTCCCGCGCGAACCTCTTTATTTCTTCTTCCGTCGGTCGATCCCAGCGCCGTTCTATATCCTCGAATATTTTAAGCCCGAGATAATACGGGTTCAGGCTTTGCCGGGACGGCTGAACGACCGAGGCGTTCAGCTTGGCGAATTCGATCGTTTCGTCGCTCGTTAAGTCCAGCTCGCGCAGGATCCGTTGATGCCAGTAGGAAGCCCAGCCTTCGTTCATGATCTTCGTCTCCATCTGCGGCCAGAAATACAGCATTTCCTCGCGCAGCATGCTCATGATATCGCGCTGCCAGTCTTCCAGCGTCTCGGAATATTCCTGGATGAACCAGACGATATCCTTTTCCGGCTCAGGCGGGAAAAAGCTCACAATATCGGCTTTTCCCTTTTTCACCCCGCTCGCCGACTCCGCCGCCGGCTCATCCAATGCCCATAAATCGTCGTAGGCGCTTCGTCCGGAAGCATCATTCCGGCTGCGGCTTTCCTTCGCTCGACGGAGCTTTTCTTCCGTCTGTCTGCGCTTGTCGTACCGCATCGGCTTGATCAACTGCGGGTCCACATGCTCCTGAATTCCGAGTACGGAATCGATGAACGATTCCACGGTTGCTGCGCCATATTCCAGCTCATATTGGCTGATCCGTTCCGCAGTCGCTGACATGCTCTCCACCATATCCCGGTTCGTATTGCTAAAGCGCATATTGTTTTTGAAGAAATCGCAGTGGGCGAGTACATGCGCAACGATCAGCTTGTTCTGGATCAGGGAATTGCCTTCCAATAGGAACGCGTAGCAGGGATTCGAATTAATGACGAGCTCATAGATTTTGCTGAGACCGAAGTCGTATTGCATCTTCATTTTATTGAACATTTTTCCGAAGCTCCAATGAGAGAACCTGGTGGGCATCCCGTAAGCCCCGAATGTGTATATGATGTCGGCCGGGCAAATTTCGTAGCGCATCGGATAATAATCGAGCCCGAAACCGTCGGCGATTTCCATTATTTCCGCGATCGCGTATTCCAGTGCAGAGAGTTCCTTTGTCACGACTGGACCCCCTTTTCCCGTTTATGGAAAAAGCGCTTCAAAGCGCTGAACACTTCCCCTTTTTCCTTAATGACATAGTACAAGAACCGGTCCTGCTTCAAGTTCCGGTAAGCCGACATTAACGTGCTGCCCCGATTGTATTGGTTCACTTCGCCGTAACCGAACATATTGCTGCGTTTGAGCAGTTCCCCGATCAGCCGGGTGCACCGCTCATTATCCGAAGTAAGGTTATCTCCGTCCGAGAAGTGGAAGGGATATATATTGTAGCTGGAGGGAGAGTAACGCTCATCGATGATTTCCAGCGCTTTTTGATAGACAGAGGAACAGATCGTGCCTCCGCTTTCCCCGCGGGTGAAGAAGTCCTGCTCGCTGACCTCTTTAGCCTCTGTATGGTGGGCGAGAAAAATAATCTCCACCTTCTCATACTGCCGCCGCAAAAACCGCGTCATCCAGAAAAAGAAACTGCGAGCGCAGTATTTTTCAAAAGCCCCCATACTTCCACTTGTATCCATCATGGCGATAATGACCGCATTGGATTTCGGAATACGCACGTCCTCCCAGGTTTTATAGCGGAGATCGTCCGGTGAAATGCCATGGATGCCCGGTACGCCCGTGGTGGCGTTGCGCCGGAGATTTTCCAGGATGGTACGCTTCTTATCGATGTTGGACATCAGTCCTTTTTTACGGATATCGTTGAAACGGAAGGAGACCGTCTCCATTTCTTCCTTATCCTTGTCTTCGATAAAAGGAAGCTCAAGCTCATCGAACAGCAGATCCTCCAGATCCTCGATGCTGATCTCCGCCTCCACATAATCGGTTCCGGCTTGATCCCCGGCTTTTCCCCCTTTGCCCGGTTCCTTGGGACTGTCCTGCGCGAGCACATCGCCTACTTCGCTGTCCCCGTCTCCCTGACCGACATGCTTTTGCTTTTGAAAATTATGAATAAACCGGTATTCCTCCAAATTGCGGAGGGGGACCTTAATGATCTGTTTACCGTCCGACATGATGATATTCTCTTCAGTGACCAGGTCCGGAAGGTTCTGCTTAATGACTTCCCGCACCTTTTCCTGGTGGCGCTGCTGATCCTGATAGCCTTTGCGGTGCAGCGACCAGTCCTCTTTCGACACTACGAAGTTTCCTTTGTTCGGATCAAATGACGACAATGATAAGCACCTCCCCAATTGGCTTGCTTGAACGGCGAGAGTAGTTGTAAATAAAGTATATTCACGGGGACTCGCGATATGTGAGGAGGCATAGGGCGGAAATCCATAAAAGGGTGCCGGAAGTAGTATATTTGCAAATAGTTTGTTGAAAATAGGGATATAATCCCATGCGCGTTTTCCTGATACGGGAAAAATATGGTTGGGAACTGGGTGAGTGGGTATGGTATTAGAAGAAACGACCGCCAAAGGAGGGATTATATGGTTAAAAGAATGCAGCTGCCTCTTCAAACATTAAGTCTGGTTGTTTCCTTTATGGCCTGGGTACTGATTTCCTCGTTGATTGCGTACATAGGGAGTGATATTCCGCTGACCTCGGGGGAAAAAGCCTGGACCACGGCGATACCCGTTATTCTAGGCTCCTTGCTGAGAATCCCGGCAGGCTTTCTGACCAACAGATATGGCTCCAGATGGATGTATACGATCAGTTTCTTCATTCTTCTGCTGCCGGTGTTTTATTTGAGCCGGGCCGATTCCTTTCTCGATCTGGCCATTAGCGGCTTTTTCCTGGGGATTGGTGGGGCTACCTTCTCGATCGGGGTTACTTCTCTGCCCAAATATTATCCGAAGGAAAAACAGGGGACCGTCAACGGGATATACGGGATAGGCAACCTGGGTACCGCCATTTCGACGTTCGGAGCGCCATTGCTGGCCGATGCCGTCGGCTGGAAGATGGCCGTAACCTGGTTCCTGGTCTTGCTGGTCCTTTTTGCCGCGCTGAATCTCTTGTTTGGCGACAGGAAGGAAGAAAGGACCCGCAGCTCTTGGATAAGCCAGTTCAAGCAGGTGTACCGGAATGAAAAATTGTGGTTTTTCAGCATTTTCTATTTTATTACCTTCGGCTCGTTTGTGGCCTTTACGATTTATCTTCCCGGCTTCCTTGTGAGCTATTTCGAGTTGGACAAGGTGGATGCCGGCCTCAGAACGGCAGGATTCATTGCACTTGCAACATTGCTTCGCCCCGCAGGCGGCGTGCTCTCGGATAAAACCAATCCATTTAAAGTTCTCATGTTCGTGTTTGCCGGTCTAACGGTATCGGGCGTGCTGTTGTCTTTCGGTCTGACTATGCCGTTGTTTACAGCAGGCTGTTTTGTCGTGGCTATCTGCGCCGGGATCGGGAATGGCGCCGTCTTCAAGCTGGTGCCACTGTACTTCTCCAAACAGGGCGGAATCGCAAGCGGGGTCGTGTCTGCGGCCGGCGGCCTTGGCGGCTTTTTTCCTCCGCTTCTATTGACCCTGCTGTTTAATTGGACGGGCCATTACGCGATCGGTTTTATGGCTTTGTCGGAGGCCTCGCTTGCCAGCTTCATTCTTGTTCTATGGGTATTCTTCAATAACAAACTGGAATTCGCGGCTGACATTATCAGGTCAACGGCGGATGCCATCATGGTGACCGATACGAAAGGCGTCATTCAATCCGTGAATGCGGCATTTACGCGGGTCACGGGGTATTCCAAGGAGGATGTCATCGGTAAAAATCCAAGCTTGTTAAGCTCCGGTTATCACGACAAAGCTTTTTATGATTCATTTTGGTCCACCCTGCAGGCGACCGGCAAATGGCAGGGCGAGATCGTCAACCGAAGGGCGAACGGGGATATTTACCGGGAATGGCTCTCCGTTACCGCACTGAAGGACGATCAGGACAGCGTAAAGCAATATGTTGCCATTTTCAGCGATTTATCGCAGGCCGACTCCGTGCTTCGATCGGATACAGAGGACGCGAATGCTAGCATTGGCAACCGAATTCCAAAACCAGGAGAAAGGAAGTGAGCGGTATGTCAGGACCGGCATTAAGGAAGGTTGACAGTCATTCATCCATTCATGAAGCAGCGTTGGAGGAAGCCAGAGAGCTGACCGAACTGTTTGGACGCGCTTTGGAGCTGGGTGAAAGGGAAAGAGCCCTGGAGCTTGCATACATTACCGTGGAGCATTGGGAAACTCGTACGCTTCAGCATGCTTTAAGTGAGGAAGAGGGTCTATATATTGAAGCTTTAAATATGAAACCGGAGCTCCAACCGGTCATCATTGCCTTGACCAGAGATCATGATTTGCTGAGGGAAATTGTTCAGGAGGTCAAGATTATGCTGGCTGGCGGAGAGGTATCCAGAGAAATTCTTTACCGTTTTCAATCCCTGATCGTGCTGGATCAGCTTCATAATCGGGATGAGATGGAGATGCTGGAAAAAGAAATCGAGGGGGTGGTGCATCATGACCATCATTGAGAACAACTACTCTCTGGCTGCTATGCTGCCCGACAAGCCTTTGCAATTAATCGAACCGAGGCTGTATAACCTGCTGGTACGCGAGCTTGAGCTGCTGCACCTGCATCCCTATGACGTCAAGGCCGGGGGGAGCGCGGACGAACGCGGGGTGACCGTCAATCTGCGGTTCGGCGAACAATTGGGGCAGTTCACCAGCCGGAAATTCTCTTGGGAAGCCATTGAGACAGGCGATGACGAAATCGCTACTCATTTTCGGGAGACGGCCGAATTAATGAAGAAAACACTGATCGCGGATTATTTTAAGATGATGAAGTCTGAATCCTAGGCGCATCCAAATTACGGAAGATAGGCTGAAGTGCATAAATCCTTACGGAAGAGGTGGACCCGGATGAATCAAGCGGAAATGGAACAGTTTGCTCAGAATGATCGGGAAGATTTGCTCGCGTTATTGGAGATGCGGTTCGGCCCGGTGCCGGATGACGTTCGAGAAGTAATCGGCCTGAATGAAGACCTGAACGATCTTCAGCGCCTGATTATTGCGGCTTGTAACGCCGCGGAGTGGGAGGTTTTTGTTGAGGAACTGCATGCCGGCCAGGGCAGTTTTAAGCTGACTGGCGAAAGATTTAATCCGGTGGCTAATTCAAGCGGGAAAGGGGCGTCATTGTGAGCGATAAAAAAAACAAGCTGTTCGAGACCCTCAAGTATTTGAAGCGCGGGGAGACCATCAATGACGGTTGGACCGAGGAAAGCCCGAGAGATCGCGATTGGGAAGGACTGTATCGGGGCCGCTGGCAGCATGACAAAGTCGTCAGATCGACGCATGGCGTCAACTGCACCGGATCATGCAGCTGGAACGTTTTTGTCAAGGACGGCATCATCACCTGGGAAACGCAAAAGACCGATTATCCGACGACCGGCGCCAATTTCCCGGAATACGAACCCCGCGGCTGTCCCCGTGGTGCCAGTTTTTCCTGGTATACCTACAGCCCGATTCGAGTGAAGTATCCATATATCCGCGGTGATCTGTACGAGATGTGGCAGCGGGAGATGGAGACGGTGCAGGATCCGGTCATCGCCTGGGAGAACATCGTCAGCGACCCGGAGAAACGGGAGAGATATGTCACGGCAAGGGGGAAAGGCGGATTCGTACGGGCAGACTGGGATACGGCCTGTCAGATGATCGCCGGAGCCACGATTCATACGATTCGTAAATACGGGCCGGACCGGGTGGTGGGCTTTAGCCCGATCCCCGCGATGTCCATGGTCAGCTATGCTGCAGGAACCCGCTTTTTATCCTTGATCGGGGGAACGATACTCAGCTTCTACGATTGGTATGCGGATCTCCCGCCGGCTTCGCCGCAGGTCTGGGGCGAACAGACCGACGTTCCGGAGAGCGGGGACTGGTACAACACCAAATATTTTATTATCTGGGGAACCAATATCCCGCAGACCCGCTCTCCTGACGCCCATTTCATGGTCGAAGCCAGATATAACGGAACTAAGGTAGTCGGGGTCAGTCCCGATTATTCCGAGTACGAGAAGTTCGCCGATATTTGGCTGCCCGCCAGGGTAGGGACGGATGCCGCTCTCGCCATGGCGATGACGCATGTCATTCTTAAGGAATTTTATGTGGACCAACAGACTCCGTATTTCACGGACTATGTGAAGAAGTTTACCGACTTACCGTTCCTCGTTATTTTGGAGGAGCAAGGCGGCAGCCTGCGCTCCGGCCGGTTTCTGCGGGCTTCCGATCTAGACGGGGCTTATGAGCTGGCAGAATGGAAAACCGTGGTTTGGGATGTCTCCACCGGCACGCCTGAAGTACCGAACGGCAGTCAGGGATTCCGCTGGGATCAAGGCAGCGAATGGAATCTGGATCTGGAGAAGCCGGACGGCACCACGATCGATCCTCAGCTGACGTTTATCCAGGAGGCTGACGAGTTCGGACTTGTCGACTTTCCTTATTTTGCGGAAGAAGAGGGAGCCGTGGTACAGCGCGGCGTACCGGTCAAATACCTGCAGAATGCTGAAGGCCAAACGATCAAGGTGGCAACCGTCTATGATCTGATGATGGCCCATGTAGGTGTTCCACGAAATCTGCCCGGTGATTATCCCACCGATTATGATGATATGAAGCCTTATACCCCAGCCTGGCAGGAAGCCATCACGGGCGTAAAAAAATCGCACTGCATCCAGGTCGCGAGGGAGTTTGCCGACAATGCCGCCCGTACGGGAGGCAAGTCGATGATTGCGATGGGCGGCGGAACTAACCACTGGTACCATAGCGACCAAATATACCGGTCGATTCTGAATCTCGTTCTGCTTACGGGAACACAGGGCGTGAACGGCGGCGGCTGGGCCCACTATGTTGGACAGGAGAAGGTCCGTCCGCTTGAAGGCTGGCAGCAGGTAGCGTTTGCCGGGGACTGGATCAAACCGCCCCGGTTGCAGAACGGGACTTCGTTCTTTTATTTCGCCACCGAGCAGTTCCGGTATGAAACCAGAGTGAATGAAGAGCAGGAGTCGCCTTGGGGCGGACGGTTCAACAAAATGCATCCGGCGGATGTGAATGCGTTAGCCGCGAGACTGGGATGGCTGCCGTCATTCCCTCAGTTCAGCCAGAACTCCATTGACGTGGCCAAGCAGGTCCGGGAAAAGGGATTCACGGATGACCGGGATGCGGAAGCGGAAATAGCGAGAATGTTCAAGGAAGAGGAGCTGGATTGGGCGATCGAACACCCGAACGATCCGGCTAATTTTCCCCGTGTCTTCTTCAACTGGCGGTCGAATTTGTTGGGCGACAGCGGTAAAGGCCACGAGTATTTCGCCAAGCACCTCATTGGAGCGGACAACCAGGTACTTACCGATCCGAGCCATTCCTGGCAGCCGGAAACGGTGCACACCGACGAAGTGCCGCCTGAGGGCAAAACGGATTTATTCGTCAGTATGGACTTCCGTATGACCAGTACGGGTCTCTTCTCGGATATCGTGCTGCCGGCCGCAACCTGGTACGAGAAATTCGATTTGAGCAGCACGGATATGCATCCGTTCGTGCATCCGTTCAATCCGGCGATTGAGCCGCCATGGCAAAGCAAGAGCGACTGGAATGCTTTCCGGGAAATCGCGAAGTACTTCTCCGAATTTGCGAAGAAGCACCTTCCGGTTTGCGAAGATGTAGTGATGACCCCGCTCGGCCATGACAGCCCGGATGAGATTGCCCAGGTTCACGGGAAGATCAAGGATTGGCGCTCCGGTGAGACGGAGGCTATTCCGGGCAAGACGATGCCGCATTTTCAATTCGTGGAACGGGACTATCCGAATGTCTACGGCAAGATGATTACGATCGGCCCGAATATTAAAAAAGGCTACGGCGCCAAGGGCGTGAAGATCCCGGGCGAGAAGGTATATGCCCAGTTGCTGGATCGGCTTGGCGTATCGAAGCGCGAGGGCATCGGCAAAGGCCAGCCGGATTTGTATGATGACCGGCAGGCGATCGAAGCGATTCTGCTCATGTCGGGAGCCACGAACGGAGAACGTGCGGTAGAGGGTTGGCGGTCCATGGAAGTTAAGACCGGCAAGCAGCTCGCCGAAATCGCGGAGCCGCGGGAGGAGGATGCCTTTACGCTGCTGGATATAACGGCGCAGCCGCGTCAAGCCATTTCGGCCCCGGTATGGAGCGGACTCGAGAAGGACAATCGCCGCTACTCGCCGTTTACCTTGAACACGGAATACAGCATTCCTTGGCGAACGTTGACCGGCAGGCAGAGCTTCTATCTCGATCACGAGATGATCCTCGACTTCGGGGAAGCCTTGCCGCTGTATCTGCCGCCGCTTGCGCATGTTCCTTTTCTCAAAGGAGAAAAGGAAGTTCCTAACAACGGTAAATCATTGACGATCCGGTACCTGACCCCCCATCAAAAATGGGGCATTCATACGATGTTCACGGACACGAACCAGATGTCGACCTTATTCCGCGGCTGGCAGGTGGTTTGGATGAACGAGAAGGACGGGTCTTCCATCGGAATCAAGGACAATGATTGGATCGAAGTGTATAACCGCAACGGGGTTGTTGCCGCAAGAGCGGTGCTGACCTACCGGATTCCGCAAGGGATCGCGTATATGTATCATGCGCAGGACCGCACGCTTGGCGTCCCCGGCACGTCGATCACCAAACAGCGGGGCGGAACCCATAACAGCGTCACGCGGATTACGCTGAAGCCGACACATATGATCGGCGGTTATTCACAGCTCAGTTACGGATTTAACTATTACGGTCCGACGGGGAACCAGAGGGATACAATGACCATCATCCGTCCGCTGAAGGAGGTCGATTGGCTTGAGAATTAAAGCGCAGGTCGCTATGGTAATGAACCTTGACAAGTGCATCGGGTGCCATACCTGTTCCGTGACATGCAAGAATACCTGGACCAACCGCCCCGGTACGGAGTACATGTGGTACAACAACGTGGAGACCCGCCCTGGCCCGGGTTATCCGAAGGAATGGGAAGACTTGAAGAAATTCAAGGGCGGCTGGGTGCTGCGAAACGGCAAGCTCACGCTGCGGGCGGGCGGGCCGATCACGAAGCTGGCCAACATTTTTTACAATCCGAATATGGCAAGTCTGGACAGCTTCTATGAACCTTGGACCTATGATTACGATAATTTGATCCATAGTCCCAAAAGCAAACACCTGCCGGTCGGACGTCCCGTCTCCCTTATTACCGGAGAGTTTATGGACAAACCGGAGTGGGGGCCGAACTGGGATGATGACCTGGCCGGCGGCAGTGAAATCGTTCCGCTCGATCCGAACGTCAAGAAGCTCCAGGAGCATATCGCGATGGAGTATGAGAAGACCTTCATGATGTACTTGCCGCGCATTTGCGAGCATTGTCTGAATCCTTCCTGCGTAGCTTCCTGCCCATCGGGAGCTCTATACAAGCGGGATGAGGACGGTATCGTGCTTGTGGATCAGGACGCTTGCCGGGGCTGGAGATTCTGCATGAACGGGTGCCCTTACCATAAGGTGTATTACAACTGGAATACCCATAAAGCGGAAAAATGCAATTTTTGCTATCCGCGGACCGAAGCGGGCATGGCGACGATCTGTTCGGAAACCTGCGTGGGAAGAATCCGTTATATCGGCGTAGTGTTCTACGACGCCGACCGCGTCAAAGAAGCCGCCTCCGTGGAAGATCCACAGGCCTTGTACGAATCCCAGCTTTCCGTGTTCCTGGACCCGTCCGACCCGGAAGTTATCAAGGAGGCAAGGAAAGCGGGAATCAATGATTCCTGGATCGATGCGGCCCAGCGTTCGCCGATTTACAAAATGGCCGTGAAATGGAAAGTGGCTCTGCCGCTACACCCGGAATATCGTACGCTTCCGATGGTCTGGTATGTGCCACCGCTCAGCCCGATCATGAATCATATCGAAGAAAACGATCTGCAGACAGACCATTACATTCCCGCAGTAGATCAGATGCGAATTCCTATGGAGTACCTGGCTTCCTTGCTGTCAGCGGGGGATACCTCGGTGATTCGGAGGGTTCTGCTGAAAATGACCGCGATGCGCGTGCATATGAGAAACCAGGCCGTCGGCGGGATGGACGAGCTGAGACACAGCAAATTGCTGGAAGAGGCCGGAATTACGGTGGATGAAATCGAAGATATGGCTAGATTGTTCGCCGTCGCAAAATACAATGAGCGGTTTGTAATCCCTACGGGCAGAAGAGAAATGGATGGCGAGGAAGGACTGCATTACAAACAGGGGGCTTGCAGCATAGAATCGATTACTCCATCCTCCGACTTCATGTCACATCTATTCGCTAAGGAGGAGTAAGAATGGACACAAAATCTATGATGCTGGCCGTGACGTCAAGAATGCTTGGCTATCCGGACGATCAATTTCTAGAGACGCGCCCGGAAATGCTGGAGGCCATTCGCTCCGGCATTGACGACCCGGTTCTGCGGGGACGCGTGGAGCAGGCGCTGGAGTCGCTCTATGCCATACCGCTTAAGGAATTGAGGGAGCTTTATGTATGGACGTTTGACTGGAAGGACAAAACGGGACTGTACCTGACCGCTCATGAGCTGGGTGACAGCAGGGAGCGGGGAGCGGCGCTTATATTGCTGCAGCATATCGTGCAGGATGCCGGATTCAGCCTGACGAACGGGGAATTAAGCGATTATATCCCGATGCTGTTCGAACTGCTCGCGCTAAGATCCGACCATATCCATGTGCGTGCGCTGGAGCTTCGACTGGCGGTAGCCAGCAAGCGGATTCGTGACAATTTGGCAGAAGACAGCCCCTATCGGGAGCTGTTCCGGATTCTCATGTCCGAAGTATTTAAGGAGCCGTCGGAAGAAGATGTCCGCAGGCTGGAAAGTAAACGGGAAGTAGCCGACCTGGACGAGCTCCCGTATCCGATTTTGTTCGGCATGGACGGAACCGCCCGCAGTGATACCGGTCTGCCGGTATACAAAATGTGCAATTGAATGGAGGTACATCGATGACCGGTATTTTCTGGTGGGTCGTGTTTCCGTATATCACCTTGGCGGTAATGATCGTGGGCCTGTTGTACCGTTTTGCCTTTCGTCAAGTTAGCTGGACTGCGCCTTCCACAGAAATTTTCGAGAAAAAATGGCTTAGAGTCGGTTCGACCGTTTTTCACTACGGGATTATATTCGCGTTCATCGGTCATGTTATGGGGGTTCTGATCCCGAGAAGCGTGTATCATTCACTTGGCGTCTCCGATGAGACCTATCACGTGTTTGCGATCGTGGGCGGAGGCCTTGCCGGGCTGATGGTCGTCGGTGGGCTGGTGCTTCTTCTGATCCGAAAAATGACCAACCGGCGGGTACGCGTTCATGCCGGGTTCGGCGATTATTTTGCCGTTATCCTGGTGTTGATCGTAGCGGCTATGGGAACCTATATGACGCTGATATACAATACAACGGTGGTTGCTTATGAATATCGAACCACGATCGGTCCCTGGTTCCGCAGTCTGTTCACGTTTAATCCGCAATATCATCTGATGGAAACCGTTCCCTTTCTGTTCCAGTTCCATATCGTTCTTGCTTTCCTGCTGTTTGCGTCAATTCCGTTCACCCACCTTGTGCACATGTTCTCTCTGCCGGCAAGGTACCCAGCAAGAGCACCTCAACAATACCGGTCCCGAGCTAACTATAAGAAACGCGAGAGAACCTGATTTTATTATAAGAGACAGCGCCCCGAAACCTGCGGGACGCTGTTTTCTATTACATGAGTTCTAGGCACAAGGACCCTATTCACCGTTTCCAGGAATCGGGTAGAATGGATGGTGATAAAGATCATAACTTGTCCACTCTACCTTAGAAGTAAAGGAGCCTTAGCCGTGGCCTATGATAAAAGCCGACTTCTGAAACAGCTCATTTCCGAGGATAGCACATACAAGTTACTGTACGAGAATCTGCCTGATGCGATCTGCATCATTGATGTGAACGGTAAATATGTGGAAGTGAATCCGGCGACCGAGAAGCTGACCGGGTATCCGGCTACGCATTTTATGCAACTGAGTCTGGATCAGCTATTTTGTGAAAAAGGGCAGCAAAAGAAGGAAGAATATTTTAGAAAAGCGTTACGCGGAGAAACGGGAAGTTTTGAAATCGCCTTTCGGCGAAAGGACGGGGAAATTCGCGACGCTTATTCAACATATATTCCGATCATTCATGATACTGGAGTGGTCGGTGTTTTTTCGATTACCAAGGACATTACTGCGGAAAAAATTAACCAGGCCCGCGGAATTACGGAGAGAAACCGGATAGAGGAAGCGCTCCGGGAAAGCGAGGGACAATACCGGCTCATTTCAGAGTACTCCATGGATTTGATCTCCAGGCATTCTGCGGATGAGAGCAACAGGTATATCTATGTTTCACCATCCTCCACTACGCTGCTGGGGTATGATCCTGAGGAATTGATCGGAACCAGCGCTTATGACTATGTGCATCCCGAAGATGTGCAAATGGTAAAAGAGCGGATGAAAATCCAGATGAATTCCAGGAGCGTCTATACAATCACGTATCGAGTCCGTCATAAGAACGGGAGCTACATTTGGTTTGAGAGTACGGGAAGGTACCGTTATTTGGCGTATTCCGGAGAGATCGGCGAAATTATCTCCATTTCCCGCGACGTAACAGAGCGCAAAGAGAGCGAGCGGCGACTTCAGGAGAGCCAGCAGCGTTATCGTTCGCTGTTCGAGTATAGTCCGTCCAGTGTGTATTCCATGGATTTAGACGGCAAATATACCTCTTTGAATTCCAATCTGGAAGCATTGATGGGTTATTCCGGGGAAGAACTTCTGGGGATGAATTTCCAGCAGATCATCGACCGGGAAGATTTGGCTCATACACTGCATCATTTTGAACAAGCCAGAGAAGGCATCCCGCAAAATTATGAGACGACCGTGACCCGCAAAGATGGTAGCCGTCTGGAAATTGCGGTAACGAACGTACCGATTATCGTGGATAAACAGGTGGTCGGCGTTTATGGAATCGCCAGCGATATTACGGAAAGAACGCGGTATGTCGAACAAATTGAGAAGCTGAGCTATCTCCATTCCCTGATTCTGGGCTCCGTTTCCGAAGGGATTTACGGGCTGGACGAGAACGGCAAAACCGTGTTCATCAACCAGGCGGCCTCGGACATGCTCGGCTACGATATGGAGGAATTTATCGGCCAGTCGAATCATCTTCTGATTCATCACACCAAAAGCGACGGAGCCGCTTACCCTTTGGAAGAATGTCCGATCATCCAGACGATGCGCGACGGTACTCCGCGTATTGTGAAAGAGGACGTATTCTGGAGAAGGGACGGTTCCAGTTTCTTGGTGGAATATCGCGTCAATCCGATGATCGAGCGGGGGCAGCTGATCGGCGCTGTCGTCGTGTTTAACGATATTACAGGGGAACGGGAAATCTTGAGAGCCAAAGAATCGGCGGAGCGTGCGACCCAGGCCAAATCGGAATTCCTTGCGATGATGAGCCATGAAATCCGCACGCCGATGAATGGCGTGATCAGCATGACCGACCTGCTGATGGATACGAATTTGAGCGAGGATCAGCGTTATTATGCGGAGATTATTTCCAGCAGCAGCCGGGCGCTGTTATCCATTTTGAACGATGTTTTGGATTTCAGCAAAATTGAGGCCGGAAAAATGGCGCTGGAATACGAAACCTTCCATTTGGAGAGCTGTGTGGCAAGCGCGGTCGATTTGTTCCTGCCGGAGGCCGACAAAAAGGGACTCGAAATCAGTTATTTCATTGCACCTGATGTCCCTGACTATTTATATAGCGATCCGTCACGGGTGCGTCAAATTCTGGTCAACCTGATCGGCAATGCCTTGAAATTCACGGACCGGGGGCAGGTCAGCGTGCGTATTCAGCGTGCTCCCGGATATGGTTCGGCGGATCTGCTCGAATTCAGCATTACCGACACGGGGATCGGGATTCCTGCGGACAAGCTGCATAGGCTGTTTCAATCTTTTTCCCAGGTTCATCCGATTATGAATCGCAAGTATGGGGGAACCGGGTTGGGGCTGGCCATATGTAAAAAAATCGTTGAAATGCTGGGCGGCCACATTTCCGTGGAAAGTATAGAAGGGGAAGGTTCCGTCTTCCGCTTTACCCTGGTTTGCGATTCATCAAACAAGGAGTTGCCGGAAAGTCTCCAAAATGAGACGGGGAATTTGGAAGAAATCGCGGTAAGCAGAGAAGCAGCGGGAAGCCTGCTTCTGGAACCTTTGGAATCGTCGGAGGAGGACCTTCAGAACCGCGGATTATCGGTTCTCATTGCGGAGGATCATCCGGTAAATTGCCAGGCCTTCGTTCAGATGTTGGAGAAGCTGGGATATCAGCCGGATGTAGCTCATAATGGTATGGAAGTGATTGAGGCTTTGATCGGAAGGAAGTACGATCTCATCTTTATGGATATCGAGATGCCCGTAATGGATGGGATCAAAACAGCCAGGCTAATTCGTCAGCTGTTGCCGCTGGACAGGCTCCCTGTCATTATCGGCGTGAGCTCCTGCGGCGGAGTTGAAAACCGTGAAAGATGCATGGCGAGCGGCATGGAAACGATCATCACCAAACCGCTCAAACAGCGGGATATTCGGCAGCTGCTGGATACATGGGGCGCGGAGCTGCTCTCGCGTGAGGGCTCCCGGAAGCATTAGAGCTTACGGTTCCGCAATGCGCGAAGCGCTCGGGGCTCTGCTTCGGCGTCACAAGACGGTGATCAACCGTAATGGAATATACCAAAAATGAACGCGGCCCTTGGCTGCGTTCATTTTGCTATCCGCCTTTTTCGTCATTAGCCTGCTAACGGACATCAGTGCCGTTATTTCCATCAAATCCTCTGTTTTGAAATTCTAACGGACACAGAAGGCCTTATCCGGAGAAAAAGGGACTTTGTTCCGCAAAAAGCACCATGATAAGTGCCGTGATGTCCGTTAAAATTCAAAACCTGCTTAAATCGTCCAAATAGCGGCTTCTGTGTCCGTTAGAGAAATGAAAACCCGGGCCAACCTCCGTCCGATCGGTTCGAGAATGATTTATCCGAGTGGTATTAATTAAAAATCCCCCGCCAATGGCGAGGGATTTTGAGACGTAAATTAATGCTGCGGTATAATTAATTTAATGATTTTGTATATAGAATGCCGATGGTCTTGGCGCCGCAATGGCTTGAAATGACGCAGCCGGCGTTGGACACGGCAACTTCTCTTGCCCCTGTCTTAGCCTGAAGAACTTTTTGCAGTTGGACCGCATCCGCATCGGCTAAAGAATGCGTGATGAAAATAAGATCACGGTCCATTTCCGGGATGCGGCTAATGGCGTTCTCCAGCAGTTGGTCCAGCGCTTTCTCCCGGCTGCCGCGGACTTTATATGCCGGAGTCATTTTGCCCTCAGTCACCTTGATGACCGGGCGAATCCGGAGCAGGCTGCCGACCAGGTTTTGCATACCGGAGCATCGGCCGCCTTTATATAAATAGTCCAGCGAGTCAATAACAAATTCGGTTTCAACACGAGAACGAACCGCTTCGAGCAAGGCTACGATCTCGGTGACGCTCTTGCCCTCGGCGGCTGCCCGGACCGCCTTCATGACCTGAAGGCCGATCCCGGTGGACAGATTGAGCGAGTCGAATACCGTTACTTGGCCTTCGCTAAATTCCTCGGAGGCAATCAACGCATTCTGATAGGTTGAAGACAGTTCCGAGGACAAGCTTATGTAAAGAACTTGCCGACCTTCTTCAATGAACGGCGCAAATGCCTGCATGAAATCGGCCGGAGACGGGGCGGCAGTTTTCGGGAGCCGCCCGGTTTCGTCCACTTTTTGATAAAGCTGAGGGGGTTGCAGGTCGACGCCGTCGCGGTAATTGGTATCCCCAAACGTAACGTACAGCGGGACAATGCCTATATCATATTTCTCAATCCATGCCGGCGGCAGATCGCAAGTGCTGTCAGCAAAAAATTTAATGGCTCCCATGATTCAAATCCTCCCTTGAATTCGGATATGCGGGTGCTTTAGTTGGATGCCTTCTTGGTATACATAATTGCTACTGTGTGCGGGCCGCAATGACTCGAAATAACGCACCCGGCTTCAGCGACGGCCACTTCGCGCACGCTGGTCTGTTCTCTAAGAATTGCAGCTAGGCGCAGCGCCTCCTCTTCGGCAAGCGTGTGGGCGACGATAATTAAATCTTTGTCCATCTCTCCAACGTTGGCGAGCGCATTGTCCAGCATTTGCTGAACCGCCTTTTCTTTCTTGCCGCGTACTTTATAGGCCGGAATGATGTTCCCGTCGACCACTTTTAATACAGGACGAATTTGCAGCAGGCTGCCTATGAAATTTTGCATGCCTGAGCAGCGTCCGCCTTTATATAAATATTCCAAAGTATCGATGACGAATTCCGTTTCGACCAAAGGCCGAGACTTTTCCAGCAAAGACACGATTTCGGTTGCACTCATTCCCTCTTCGGCCGCTCTTACGGCTTTCATTACAAGCAGGCCGATTCCGCTGCAAAGATTAAGGGAATCAACGATATGCACACGGCCTTCGGGAAATTCGGCAGCCGCTATCAAAGCGTTCTGGTAGGTGGAAGACAGCTTTGAGGACAGGCTGATATAAACGATATCTTCACCATGCTCAATATGGGGAGCGAACATCTCCATAAAGTCTCTTGGTGACGGAGCCGTTGTTTTTGGCAAGCTTCCGCCGGATTCCACCTTACTGTAAAGATCCGGAGGGGTGATATCCAATCCGTCCCTGTAAGTCTTGTCTTCAAATACGACGTAAAGCGGAATAATTCCGATTTGATATTGACTCTTCCATCCCGCCGGCAGATCAGAAGTGCTGTCTGCGAATATTTTGACCTTTGACATAAGTATCTCCTTAAATTCAGATAGTCCAGCTTATATTTTATCAAAAACCTCATCTATTTAACATCGTTTTAATAAAGCGTTTCAAAAGTCTACCTTTTGATCGCAGTATTTCGTTCGTATAGTAAAAGATCCCCTCAAACCGGGCCGGAAAACCGCTGGTACAGGGGATCGGTGAAGAGTGAAATCATAGGAGCAATAAGTAATGCAAGAGATACATTATAGTGAGCCTAAAGCAAACAAAATGATGAGCAGAATTAATATGCCTCCCGAAAGGGATAGGCCGAGAATAGCAAAAAGCTTTTTGCGGTTCTTAATCAGCAGGCCTATTATGCCTAGAATGAGAGCGACTAAATGAAGGATGGCGGCGACCATCATCAACAGGATGCCGAGGATCGCTCCGGCTTGCTCCATCAGGCTTTCGGTGATGGCTTCAATAGGCTGGTCCACGATGCCGATAACGGCAGCGGTGATCATTGCGATGGAAAAAATGTAGCCGACAATAGCCACCAAAATAATGATGAAAGAAGCGATGCCGGGGCCGGAATGCTTGAGCTCGGCGACAGGGGCGGCATTTGGTTCCCGGTAAGGGGGCATCCCGTTCATATTGCCTTGTTCAAATGAATTCATTTTTCGTTAGACTCCTTTTTTGAGAAAATCATCCTTTTGTTTAATTCTTCACATATTTCAGTAAAAATCAATAACTACATTTCATTATACGGAAAAGCTCGCTGCCGGAAGAGCGCCGGTTCTCTGGATTGCATGACGATCCTAGGTTATGATAGTAGAAGTTAATCTTCTTACAGGGAGGAAAATAGATGCAGCGGAAATTTGCCGGAATCGGCGCGATTGTAATGCTGGTTGCCGTAGCGCTTGGAGCCTTCGGAGCACATATTCTGGAGCCTCAGATCGGGGAGAAGGCGATCGGTACATATGAAACCGGGGTGCATTATCATATGATCCACGGGATTGCTATGATATTGGCGGCATTCGCAGCCGGGCTGGGATTGGATCAGAAACGCCTGCTGTGGGCAAACCGGCTATTCCTGACGGGAATTATCCTGTTCTCGGGCAGCTTGTATTTGCTCGCCGTTACCGGCTGGAAATGGTTTGGACCGATTACTCCGCTCGGCGGCGTATCGTTTATCGTCGGCTGGTTGATGTTTGCATTGGCTCTGCTAAAAAAAGAAAAGTAGTAGCAATTGAGGATATAAGATGAACCTATGATAAAGAAAACGGCTGGCCCGTCTGCAAGCAGACTAGGTCCAGCCGTTTTTGTAATATAAGGGCAACTAAGTATCCCTTATTTATCGATAAAATCGATAATCTCGCTAAGATTGAAAGTGTATACTTGCTTTTCATCCACATGGTACACGTTGATCGTATAAGTCTCCGGCAGGAAATTCAAGATCCGGCAGGGGATGCTCATTCGCTCCCCATTCCGATTGACCAGCAAGCGAACCAGCTGATTCCCGGAAATATATTTCTTAATCCAGTTTTCAAAATCGCCGCTCTTGGCGATTTCTTCAAAGCGGGCGGATTCCGCCGGAGCCGCAGCTTCTTTGGCGGCAGCCTTGGGCTTCGCCGTCTGCGCTTCCGCAGGCTTTTTGGCTTGATCGGTCGCGGTTAGTCTTTTATAGGATTTGGAGATAATGGACTGTTTTTTTGCGGTGAGTAAGGATTCGATAATTTCTCCCAATTCGATCCCTGAGTTAATTCTGTAATCAATGATACTTTCGCCGCTGTTAAGTACCTGCAGTAAAGATTGCAGCGCCTTGGCATTGGAGTCGTTTCTTACAAGGATCTCTACATTGAATAAATAGCCTAAATCTTCTTTCTTGTGATGTTCGTTCTGATTGTCCATATAGCCCCCAAAAACACGTGTTAAATATCGTTGCATTAACCATCATAGCACCGGAGGGGGGACAAGCATAGTCCTAAACCGTTCTGATTTTGGATTATTTACTTGGAAATATATGACGGAAAGCCCGTTTGGTCAGGTTTGATCGGCTTTCTTTTCCATTTTCGCAGACATCAGTTATAATAAGAAGGACAAGCTGCTTGTTTCGGCAAAACTTGGCTCGGGTAAAGTTAGAATATTGGCGTAACATACCTTTATAGAAAGCGAGGGTTTATGATGGCTAAAACGGACTCTAAGACATCCGGCAAGACAAAGAAATCCAGTTTGGAACAAGTACTTAATGAGCAGGTTGCGAACCTGAACGTGCTTTACGTGAAAATTCACAACTATCACTGGTATGTGAAGGGGGAAAACTTCTTCACTCTGCATGTTAAATTTGAAGAGCTGTACAATGAGGTTACGGAAAAAATGGATGCGGTAGCTGAGCGGCTTCTTACGATCAAGGGCAGCCCTGCGGCAACCATGAAGGAATATCTGGAGATCGCCACGATCCAGGAGGCAACCGGCAAGGAAGATCCACGAACAATGGTTCAGAATCTGATCGAGGATTTTGCAACCTTGTCCGAATCGTTCCAGGAAGGTATTGAGCTTGCCGACAAGGAAGGCGATGAGGCGACGAGCGACTTGCTGACCGGGTTTAAAGGCGAACTTGAAAAACATATGTGGATGCTGCGTTCTTATTTGGGGTAATATTTTCAAAAAGAACGACTTACATGACACGGGCTTGGCCATCATGGCCAGGCCCGTTCCTGTTTTCGACAATATCTGCAAATTCCAAATGTCTGTGACAAAGCTTATGGAAACGGCGGTTCTCCGCCAAGGTACGTTGATTAAGCTTTGAAAGTAGGTTAGAATGTAGTGAGAATCAGTGAGAATCACTTAGAATAATTCTAAAGTGATAATTAGTATGGTATAATGGCAACAGAATAAAGGCATAGATTTTAACGACTAATGGAGGGAGCAGTAAAAACATGGCTACACATTTCGTTGTTGAGGGACTTAAAGCGACAATTGAGGGCAAAGAGATTCTGAAAGGGATCGACATTGAAATAAAGGGCGGAGAAATTCACGCGATCATGGGACCGAACGGAACCGGGAAAAGTACGCTGGCTTCCGCACTGATGGGTCATCCCAAGTATGAAGTTACGGACGGCAAGGCTACTCTGGACGGCGAGGACTTACTGGATATGGCTGTTGACGAGCGTGCTCGCGCCGGCTTGTTCCTGGCGATGCAGTATCCGAGCGAAATCGCCGGCGTTACAAACTCCGACTTCCTGCGCAGCGCGATCAATGCCCGCCGCGGTGAAGGCAATGAAGTTTCGCTGATCAAATTCATTCGCCAAATGGAAGGCAAAATGAAGGATCTGGAAATGAACCCTGAGTTCGCACACCGTTATTTGAACGAAGGCTTCTCGGGCGGGGAGAAAAAGCGTAACGAGATTTTGCAAATGATGCTGCTTGATCCGAAAATCGTCATCTTGGACGAAATCGATTCAGGCCTTGACATCGATGCGTTGCGGATCGTTGCGAACGGTGTAAATGCTATGCGCAGTGAAGAGCGCGGCTTCCTGATCATTACTCACTATCAGCGTTTGCTGAACTATATTACTCCGGATTATGTCCATGTTATGATGCAAGGCCGTATTGTGAAATCCGGCGGGCCTGAACTGGCTGAACGCCTGGAGCGCGACGGTTACGATTGGGTTAAAGAAGAATTGGGCATCGTGGATGAAACCGTAGGTCAAGAAGCCTAGGCGGAAGGAGGAGAACCAAAGATGACTACACAAACCGTTCTTCCGGTAGAACCAGATGCGCTTCAAAGCACATCCGTGAACAACGGGGAACCGGCCTGGTTGACCGAAAGCCGCGTTAATGCGCTTCGGCTGGCCGCGGAACTGGATTTGCCGAAACTGGAAAAGACTAAACTCGAACGTTGGGACTTGAGCAATTTCGGAACGCTTCGTACGGAGCGTCCGTCGGTAACACAGCAGCTTCCGGAAAGCGTCGCTTCCTTGGTCGATTTGAAGGAAGACAGCAATTTGATCGTTCAGCACAATAGCGCAGCTGTATATGCGAGCCTGTCCGCCGAACTGGCGGCAAAGGGTGTTATTTTCACCGATCTCGAAACGGCGGTTCGCGAGCATGAGGATTTGGTAAAACCTTATCTTCATACTTTAGTCAAGCCGGAAGAGAACCGATTGACGGCATTGCATGCGGCACTTTGGAACGGCGGCGTATTCCTGTACGTGCCGAAAAATGTGGAAGTGGATATTCCGCTGCAAAGCATTTTCCTGATCGACGATGCCGCGTCTTCATTCGCTCCGCACGTATTGATCATTGCCGAGGCGAACAGCCGTGTTACTTACGTCGATAATTATATTTCCGGACAATACGACAGCAAAGTCGTGCATAACGGTGCTGCGGAAGTATTCATTAAAGCAGGGGCCAAGGTGCAATTTGCTTCGGTCCATCATTTAAATGAACAAACGACGGATCTGATCAACCGCCGTTCGATCGTCGACAACGACGGCAGCATTGAATGGATCGTCGGTGAAATGAACGCCGGGGATTCCGCCAGCGAAACCTTGTCCGTGCTTCAAGGCAACGGTTCCTTATCCGACGCTAAAGTTATCGCTGTTGGTTCCGGTTCTCAGAAACTGAACTATACGACCAAAGCGGTACATTTCGGCAAGAGCTCCGATAGCCAAATGATTACCCGTGCGGTAATGCGGGAGCAGTCTACCGCGATTATTAACGGGATCACCAAGATCGAGAAAGGCGCAACGAAGGCGAACGGAGAGCAAACAGAGAAAGTGCTGATGCTTAGCCCGAAAGCACGCGGGGACGCCAATCCGATTCTATTGATCGACGAGGACGATGTAACGGCAGGCCATGCGGCTTCCGTAGGTCAGGTCAATCAGGAGCAAATTTATTACTTGATGTCGCGCGGGATTTCCCGCGAGCAGGCTGAGCGTTTGATTATCTACGGTTTCCTCGCTCCGGTCGTTTCCGATATTCCACTGGAGCAACTGCAACAGCAATTGCAGGGACTGGTGGAAAGGAAGTTAGGACAATGAACGCGGAACTGATCAAAGCACAGTTTCCTATATTAAATCAAGAGATTAACGGCCATCCGCTCGTTTATCTCGACAGCGCGGCAACTTCACAGAAGCCTCTCGCCGTACTGGAAGCACTTCAGCGTTATTACGAATGGGAAAACGCAAACGTGCACAGGGGCGTTCATACGCTGGGCAGCCGGGCTACGGATGCCTACGAAGGCGCCCGGGAGAAGGTTGCACGGTTCATCGGAGCTAATCGTACCGAGGAGATTATTTTTACCCGTGGTACGACAACCGCACTGAACCTGGTGGCCTCCTCCTATGGCCCCTCGGCCTTATCGGCCGGGGATGAAATCGTAATTACCCAGATGGAGCACCATAGCAACTTCATTCCTTGGCAGCAGCTTGCCAAACGGACCGGGGCGACCTTGAAGTTCATCCCGATGCAGCCTGACGGCAGCATTGCGTTGGAGGATGTGGAGAAGACGGTCACCGACAAGACGAAAATCGTCTCCACCGCTTATGTATCCAACGTGCTCGGCGTGGTAAATCCGGTGAAGGAAATGGCCGAGATCGCCCATCGCCACGGGGCCGTTATGGTTGTGGACGGTGCGCAAAGCACGCCGCACATGAAGGTGAACGTACGGGACCTGGATTGTGATTTCTACGCATTCTCCGGACATAAAATGTGCGCTCCGACCGGGATTGGGGTACTATATGGTAAGAAGCAACTGCTGGAATCGATGGAACCCATTGAGTTCGGCGGCGAGATGATCGACGATGTCGGCCTTTACGAATCGACATGGAAAGAGCTCCCTTGGAAATTCGAAGGCGGAACGCCGATTATTGCCGGAGCTGTCGGTCTTGCGGCAGCCATTGATTTTCTGGAAGAGATCGGTCTGGATGAAATCCATCGGCATGAAACGAAGCTCGCGGCATATGCCATGGGCAAGTTGTCGGAAATTGAAGGAGTTACGGTGTACGGTCCCCGCGAACGCGAGGTCGGCCTGGTTACCTTTAATCTGCTGGACGTTCATCCGCACGATGTGGCCACTGTACTTGATGCGCAGGGGATCGCCATCCGGGCGGGCCATCACTGCTGTCAGCCATTGATGCGCTGGCTTCAGGCGAGCTCGACGGCGAGAGCCAGCCTGTACTTGTACAATACGGAGCAAGACATCGACCGATTGGCGGAAGCTCTAATCCAAACAAAGGAGTACTTCGCGTAATGCAATTGGATGATTTATACCGCCGCGTTATTATGGATCATTATAAAAATCCGCGCAATCGCGGAAAATTCGAAGACGGTGGACTAACGGTGGATTTAAACAATCCAACCTGCGGTGACCGCATATCGCTTCAGCTTAAAGTCGAGGACGGCATCGTGAAGGATGCGCGGTTTACAGGCGAGGGCTGCTCGATCAGTATGTCTTCCGCTTCGATGATGACGGAGGCCGTCAAAGGCCGCACTTATGAAGAAGCAATGGATCTGGCGAACCGCTTTTCTTCCCTGATGAAGGGCGAGTCGGCGGAATTCGAGGATTATGAAGATATTGAAGCATTATCGGGTGTCAATAAATTTCCTGCCCGCATCAAGTGCGCTACGTTAGCATGGAACGCGCTCAAGAAGGGCATCAACGAGGAATCATAATATTTAAGGAGGTAATGCAGCCATGGCAAAGAAAGCGCCTGAAATGGAAGAGTATAAATATGGCTTCCGGGATGAGCATAAGGCGGTTTTTCAATCGGGTAAAGGCTTGACCCGCGAAATCGTCACGGAAATCTCCCGGATCAAGAACGAACCGGAATGGATGTTGAACTTCCGGCTGAAATCCTTGGAGCAATTCGAAAAAATGCCGCTCCCGCGTTGGGGCGGAGACCTGGATGAACTCGACTTTAACGATATCCAATACTATGTAAGACCTTCCGAAAAGCAAGGGAAGACTTGGGAAGAGGTTCCTTCCGAAATTAAGGAAACCTTTGACAAGCTCGGTATCCCTGAAGCTGAACAGAAGTTCTTGGCCGGGGTATCGGCGCAGTACGAATCCGAGGTCGTATACCACAGCATGCAAAAGGATCTGGAAGATCAAGGCGTTATTTTCACGGATACCGATACCGCGCTCAGAGAGCATCCGGAAATTTTCCGCGAATACTTCGGAACGGTCATTCCACCGGCGGACAACAAGTTTGCTGCGTTGAACAGCGCCGTATGGTCGGGCGGAAGCTTCATCTACGTGCCGAAAGGCGTGAAATGTGAAGTTCCTCTGCAAGCTTACTTCCGGATCAATTCGGAAAATATGGGCCAATTCGAACGGACGCTCATCATCGCCGACGAGGACAGCTTCGTGCACTATGTGGAAGGCTGTACAGCTCCGATTTACAGCACGAATTCCCTGCACAGCGCCGTCGTTGAAATCATCTGCAAAAAGAACGCTCGCGTTCGTTACACGACGATCCAGAACTGGGCTCCGAACATCTACAACCTCGTTACCAAACGGGCGGTAGCTGAAGAGAACGCCACAATGGAATGGGTCGACGGCAACATCGGTTCCAAGCTGACGATGAAATACCCGGCTGTTATCTTGAAAGGCCGCGGCGCGAAAGGCAGCGTGCTGTCGATCGCGGTAGCGGGCAAAGGACAGCATCAGGACGCAGGGGCCAAGATGATTCACCTTGCGCCGGATACCACGTCCACGATCGTTTCCAAGTCGATCAGTAAGCACGGCGGTAAAGTTACCTACCGTGGTCTGGCATCCTTCGGACGCCAGGCGGAAGGCGCCAAATCGAACATCAAATGCGATACGCTCATTCTCGATAATGAATCAACGTCAGATACGATTCCATATAACGAGATCATGAACGACAACATCATGTTGGAGCATGAAGCTACCGTATCCAAGGTGTCCGAGGAGCAGCTCTTCTATCTGATGAGCCGCGGGCTTTCCGAAGCCGAAGCGACGCAAATGATCATCATGGGCTTCATCGAGCCGTTCACCAAGGAACTGCCGATGGAATATGCGGTGGAAATGAACAGATTGATCAAGTTCGAAATGGAAGGAAGCATAGGTTAAGCCTTATATATCAAGGCTTCTATGCTCCCGAAACGCGATTTGCCCATAATTTGCCCATTTTACTTTTCGATGTACTGGGCATAGAGGTTCAAAGCATCATCTTCAATTTTCTCGGTAACATGTAGATACGTGTCCGCAGTGACTTTCACACTTTTGTGTCCTAGTCGCTCGGACACGTATTTTAAGTTTGCCCCTGCTTCCAGTAGATGAACGGCATGTGTATGTCTCAAAGCATGTGGAGACAACACAGGAACGCCGGCCCTTTTACAAACTTCCTTGAAGTACTCTCTGACTACATTAGTACGCAACCAGCGGCCATCTTGTTGGTGGAACATTAGATTCTGATCGGAAGGCTTATAGTTTTCATATCGGAGGACAACTTCCTTTTGATTGATCCGATGGCGTTTCATGAGCTTTAATGTTGCATCATCTAGCTTTACAGTTCGATTGCTGCTTTTTGATTTTGGTGTTGAGATATAAGGCTGGGAATTGAGAGGATAAACAAGGGTTTTGCATACGGTTAGATTACCAGCTTCAAAATTTATATCGTCCCAAGTAAGCGCCAGCGCTTCACCGATCCGCAGACCCGTACGAGACAGCAACGAGAATAAAGCATAATGCTGAATTGAATGCTGATATTTGGAATTCTTCATGGGTTTTGTAGATTCTAAGAAAGCGTTTAGCTGCTCCCGTGTGAAAAATGATATGCTTCCGGACTTCTCCACGTCTTTAGGGATCTTGATTTTCTGGATCGGATTGATTCGGAGTATCTGGAATTCATGAACAGCGTCTGTCATGGCGCTGCTGAATATACTGTGAATACGTCTCACTGTTCCCTCACTATAATGTCCCCGTAACTCGTTAATCCATCTTTGATACTCATTTCTGGAAAGTTCTTTTAATCTGTATTTGCCCCAGCGCGGCAAAATATTAAGCCTTACATTCCGTTCCTGGACAGAGTAGGTTATAGGCTTAACGTTTGGCCTTTTGTATACCTCTAACCATTCTTTGAAAAAATGGTCTATTTGTTCTTCCCCGTTCTCACTAAATCCAAAATGCCTTATCTTTGCTTCTTCCTCACCGGCAGCGATCTGGGCTTCTCTCTTTGTTGGAAAGCCACCTTTTGATTTCTCTTTTTGCTTCCTTGTTTGTCTGTCAATGTATACAATGCGATACTCCCACTTTGCCCCACGTTTACGAAATGAAGCCATAAGTTTGTTCACTCCCTTTTATGTGTACGCATTAAACGCATTAACGCAATAATTAAGAAAAACTGTTGGTATATAAGGCTTTTATGTGCATTTGCCATTACGCATTATCGCCGCATTAAGGTACGCATTAAATAATATTCCTCTGAAAAAGGGGATAAAGGGGATTAAAATCAAATCCCTTGATACATAAGGCTTTGCGGGCTTTTCTTTTTCCTAAAATGCTTCTGAATAAGTGGGGGACTATCAAGGTAGAGAGCTATTTTTCTAAAAATTCATCCAATTCACCATCTTGTTGTTTGATAAATTCCCTAATCTCATTAGTGATGTAGTCATCCTCAAGAAACTTTATTCCCAGAGATTTCTTATCAATTTTAGTTGGGAGATCATAGCTATTATTTAACTCGTTTATTGCGCATTCAATAATAGAATTGTAAATCTCTTGTCTAAAAATCAAAGGTATCTTTTCAAGAATGGATTTAACTTTAACGGAAAAAACAATATATGAGTGGTCAGGATATTGCGAAGTATTTAACAGTCCCTGAAATGTTATTCGTGATTCGTTGTAAAAAATCTCCAATTCATAAAAACTTGAATAATTCACTGTCTCTAAATATCCGAACTCCTCGTTTTTACGAATTTGATTCTTATTTGGATGACTAAAAATAGAAGCATTGATATCGGCATATGTAAACAATTCACACGGAGTGATGTCGAGAAGTTTGCAAATAGCATCCATTGTATCGAATTGAATACCTTTCCCCGTATTGTTTTGAAGGGCGCTTAGCGTATTTCTTGAAAGCCCCGTTCTTTCAGACATTTCAGAAATGTTCATCCCTCTTTCGGCTAACAAGACAGCCAGATTGCACTTTATCATTATTCATCACCTTTTATTATTAATTTGCTTATAAGTATAAACAATTTGCTTTGTATATTCAACATAATGTGTTGACTTTTAAATTATCGTCTGTTATCTTCTAATTAACAAATTGTTCAGACTACTGATCAATATGATTTAATATCTAAACATAAAGTGAAGATGAGGTGATCGATCGGAGGGTATTGCTTGCACGATTATTAATGAAGTTGAGTGTGCTTACCGTGGTTCAATTTATTAATTTTGAGAGGATGACGAACAATGGAAAAAATGACTTATGCGGAGTACTTACAGGAGAACTTAGGAATTCTGCCAATTAAAGAATGCTTGGAAGTTTTGGACAAGGCCGGAGAAGGGAAAATGAATGATTTTGAAGTTGAACAGGAGCTTACTCCAGTTGTTGGAACGATCCTGTCAGACCTCTTTAACCATGATCGGGAAATGTTCGGCTATATCCTAGAGAAGATCAGCATGGCCGCCGATACGATCCGGGAGCGGGAAGAAGATATAACATTCAAATTAAACCCTTGTAATGACAGTGTGGATTTAGTTCAACAATCAGAAGCTATCCTCACCCTTATCAAAAATGGCTATTGCCTAGGTGATCACTGGTTTGATGAAGATGGTGTGTTGATTGTTGTGCTAGGTGAGAAGGAATAACAGAGGGGGTAGCAGGATGCAGAGAGAACGGAAGGACGCTGTACTATTCGCTGCTGTGTTCTTGGTAGGTGTTCTATTAGGTACTGGAATGACAAACTTGTTATTCATGTAGTTTGCCGGTCATGGTGAATTCTCTATTCATTCAAATTTAACTATAATATCGGAGGCGATTCGCATGTATCAAATCACGTTGAAAATGGCTCGTTTAAACAAAGGCCTGACGCTGAAGGAAGCTGCTAAGATCGGGGGCATTACCCCGAGAACCTTGAGTAAGTATGAGAAGGACAGCGGCAAAGCGAAATTTGATCCATTCATGAGATTGGTGAAGGCCTATGGAGTATCCATTAACCAAATCGCTATCGGGAAAGAGAACGAAATCATGGCAAGTCTGATTGAAAACATTAATAAGGTGGTGGCATAAATGAGTAATATTAATACTTTGAATTCGGAACTACCAGTTGCAAAGAGAATCGAGCGAGTCACAATGACGGTAACTGAAACTGCCGAATTGATCGGTGTATCTCAAACAACGGTTTACGCAATGGCAAGGGAGGGGCAGATTCCACACGCTCGGGTACGGGGTCGGATCTTGTTTCACCGGGAAGTCATTGAATCTTGGTTGCGTGGAGAACATGCGCAAGCCGCCCAGGCTTAGGCGGTGATTGGATGCTATATGAGAAGATACCGCCAGAATTAAGAAGCGTTCCCCAATGGGTATTGTGGAAGCTGGAGCAGCGCAGGGAAGGGGCCAAGCATACAAAGGTTCCATATTCAATTAGTGGTCAACATGCTTCCGTTAGCGATCCTTCAACCTGGTCAAGCTTTGATGAAGTATTAGCAACATTTCAAAGTGACAAGTCATATTCAGGTATCGGCTTGGTACTCACAAAGAATCAAACAGATCATTCCATTGTGGTGATTGACATTGATCACTGTATAAGGAACGGAAAGCTGGACGATGAAGCCAGGGAAATCATATTAAGCTTCAACAGCTACACAGAGCGGAGCCAGAGCGGAGAAGGCATTCACATTGTAATAAGGGGAAGCAAGCCGGGGGAACGAAGCAGGGCACGCAACATAGAGATGTACGATGATCTAAGGTTCATTGTGTTCACCGGCGATCATGTAAACGGAACACCGCAACAGATTGAGGAAAGGCAAGCAGAACTCATTTATTTATACAATCATCTGTTCCCGGTGCAAACGCCTACCTATGAAGCTGAACCTGTTAATGGGCCAAGCCTAGAAGATGAAATGATTTTAGAGCTTGCAAGAAAAGCCAAAAACGGGACTAAGTTTGAAAAGCTTTATTCCGGAAAGTGGAGCGCATTCAATAGCCAAAGTGAAGCAGAACAAGCCCTTTGCAATATGATAGCTTTTTACACAAAAAATCCCGAACAAATTGACCGTTTGTTCAGGAACAGTGGATTAATGCGTGATAAATGGGACCGTGATGACTACCGAGAACGAACCATAAGTAAAGCGTTAGAAGGTGTTGTGGTGCAATACAAAAAGCCGTCTAGTAGTTCAAAACTTAATAATAATATACCACAGCCTGGGGAATTTGACGAGTCCGAATTTGACTTCATTTTCAATCCCAAACCTGAATTTGATGGGAAGCTAGGAGAAGCGGCGCTTCATGGATTAGCCGGTGAAATTGTTAGGTTTATTGATCCACATACCGAAGCGGATCCGGCTGCCGTACTTATCAACTTCCTAACTATGTATGGGAATATGGTCGGTGATGGCCCACACTTTGTGGTTTCAGGCGGTAAGCATCGCATGAAATTGTTTGCTGTATTGGTTGGAGCAACCTTCCGAGGGAAGAAAGGGACTTCTCTTGATCCGGTTCTCAAGCTTATGAATGCTGTTGATGTGGAGTTTAACGCACGTAAAAAGTCGGGACTATCTAGCGGTGAGGGGCTTATTTATTCAGTCCGGGACCAGGTGATAGAGACGAAACCTGTATATGAGGGAAAGGGCAAAGCTAGGAAGCCAACTGGTGAATATGAGGATGTAATCACTGATTACGGAGTTGAGGACAAGCGTTTGCTAGTCATTGAAAGCGAGTTTGGTTCTGTCCTTAACGTATTGCGCCGGGAAGGCAACACATTATCAGCAATAATTCGTAACGCTTGGGATGGAAGCGGAGAGATCAGAACGCTAACCAAGAACCCTATGCAAGCATCACGTTCCCACATCTCCATATTAGGCCATATAACGCCGGAGGAACTTAGAAAGCTATTAACGGGTAACGAGATTCATAACGGCTTTGTAAACCGATTTCTGTGGCTATATGTTCAGCAATCTAAATCATTACCAAGTGGCGGTGATTTCCACAAGTTGGACGTTGGTCCGATGGTTGAAAGGATTAAGGAAGCCTGTGACTATGCCATGAATGAAATGCCGGTTGATGAAAATGGCGAACCGCTTCCTATGGAAAGAGATGAAGCTGCTAACCAATTATGGGAACGAATATATGAGCCATTACAGCGTGATGCAACCGGAATCATAGGAGCATCAACGAGCCGGGTTATTCCCTACCTGATGCGATTAGCTTGCGTATACGCCTTGCTAGACCTGTCAAACGTTGTCCGGGTCGAACATCTTAAGGCCGCTTTAGCCGTTTGGGATTATTGTTATAAATCGGTTGTGTTCATCTTTGGTGAACAAGAGCTTACCAATGATCCTATTATCAGCAAGATACTAGAACGGCTTAAAGAGCAGCCAGAAGGTCTCAGCCTAACGGATATAAACGATTTGTTTAAAGGGACGGTTAAGAGTGACGAACTTCAAGGGGCAATAAAGAAAATGCAGGATAACGGTCTCATTACAGTAAAAACCATTTCGGGCCGGGGTAGGCCAAAGCGATTAATCGAACTGAATCAATCAAGCGAGATCGCATAAGCATTTATTCCTCGACTTATTCTGAACTTAATTATGGAATAAGTAGATGCTACAAACCCAATCAGGATAAGGGTTTTGCTAATTAACCCCCTTTATCCCCTTTTTCAGAGGATAAATAACAAATCAATGTTTTGAGAGGAAGGATACTATGCCAACAGCAAATGAAATCATTCGCATTAACGAGGTTGAGAGAATGGACAAGAAAGCTAAAAAGGCCGGGTTCCTTCCTCTTATCTCTGGTGAAGCTTATGAATCACAGTACAACAGTAACAGCCATGTATTCATCATGAGTAAGGGTAGTAAGTGGAGCGCATGGCGTGAGACATGGCAGCCAGGGAAGGAACGTTCCATATCAATAAAATCTATTGTGGACAATGTTCCTTTTGATATTGCGGTACAACAAGCAAATAAATATATGGCTTTCATCACGAAGAAAAGAGGCTGATTAATATGGAAATTCGTCAATTTTGTTTGTTACATGAGGTTGTTTCCTTGAAAAAGGATATTCTTGATCTGGTGATCACGATCCAGAACGAGAAGGAAAATTCTTTTTCGAGAAATGATATTATCAAGGACTTAATAGAGAGGGTGAGAGATTGCTCGGCGATTGAAGAAATGTGTTATCAGGAAGAAGCGATTTTGCCAAGTCCAAAGGTCGGACAATATGAGTAGCGCATGTGTGTGTCATATTGATGGGGAATGGTGTTTTTATTGCGAGATGTACTTACCTCTTGTAGCCGAAAATGAACTCTTGAAAGTGACTCTTAAAAATGCCGGGATCGATGATCCGACTTCCGAGAAGTTAAAGGATGGAGACAGTGTGCTGCACAAAGAAAATAAACATTGGGGAACAGGGGTTGTAAGAAGATTGCACCCTAATGGATTGACGGCAACCGTCGATTTTAAAGAAGGAATTAACAAGTATCACTTGCTAGTCGACTTAGAAAAACATAAAAAACTTTGATGGTAGGTGAGTGATTTTGAAGAAGGAAGGCAAACGCTTTGAAATCAGAATGAAGGGGAACATAGTCACGATTGAAACGGACAGGACTAGGATCGGCAGCTTAGAAACGTTAATCAGGCTTATATTGCATGAGTACAGCAAGAAGAAGCCGGAAGAGCTGGATAAATTCATGGCCAGAATGAACCTTCATTATGAAATCATCACTAACCGTTTGAAACCTAAAGAAGAACCGCCGGAGCCACTGGATGATTTTGATTTTTGGGATGGGTTGATGAAGAGACCACCATTGCAGAATTAGAGCGCAGATAGTCGCAGGTAGATGGCTTCATGAGTTTTTAAATCAAATACCAGGAGTGATATTCAATGCAAGATGATCAGAAGAAAAATGAATGGCGTAACCAAATTGAAGGAGTGGGCAAGGTAGCAGCGGAACAGAGGAACCAAGTGGATCAGTATCGTAAGGATCTTCATGAAAAGTCACCTTGGGTACAAGACAAAAAGACAGGAAATGGATGGGGGTGAACGCGTGGATAAAACCGTTCAGCAGGCGTTCATTGAGATGTGCGAGCAAATGAAAACAGAAAACGAAAAGATTCAAACCGGCATAGATATTTATTTCGGCGGTACAGAACAGGAAGATCAATTTTTCGGGAGGGTCACTAACTAATGACAATTAGAGCATTGGAAGAATTTAAAGCAGCGGAAAAAGAATTCGACGACAGATTAACGGCAGTGAAAAACGAGCTTTGGAGCATGGAAAAGGAACAATCCAAGCTCACTCAAGAGTATCGCCAAATGAATGAAGAAGATACAGCAGGAACAAAACATTACAGCATGTCGGAGTTTAACAAAATTAAGAACCGATTAGCTGAGCTGAAGGATGAGATAGAGTTTGCACGCGAGCGGGTAGGGCGAATTGAGGAATCAAAGGGTAAACAGTTGAAGCCGTTAATAGAAGCGGTGAGGCAAGGCGTCCACGCGAGAGAGGGCGAATTAAAAGAGTTTTTAGACAGTACGTTTGATGAATTAAGAAGCCACCGCGCCCAAATGCTATTGTTGCTTCAGAAAGCCCACCAAGAGGCGTACGCTGAGTTGTACCAGCTTTATGAGGAAGTGTTTAGAGCAGAATCAGTGTGTGATTATGATAGAGCGCGTAGACGCCGAATTTCTTGGGGAGTCGATGTGCACAGTGTGCTTAATGATGCTGAGGGGAAAATCGGAATCCTTACAGAGGTTGGGGAAATTATGAAGGCTGCCAATGTGGGCGAAGTACCTAGTTGGGTACATCAATATGCAGGTGAGCGTGATGGCGTCCCAGGAGCTTAAACAGAGGGGGAAGGTGGGGACTTCTCACCTTCCTTCTGTATAAAGAGAGGTGAATAAGATGAGTAGTAATATTTCCAAAGGTCATGGGGAGAAGAAAAGCAGGAAGCAAGAGCATGCGGTTATTGCTTTATTGTCAGAGCCTTCTATTAGCGCAGCTGCTAAAGTTGCTGGCATTGGTGAAACAACATTGCGCAGATGGATGCAGGACAACAGCTTCCAGGAGGCTTATAGAGGGGCAAAGCGTCAGGCGGTAGGTCAAGCCATATCAAGAATACAACAGTCCTCTGTAAAGGCTGTGGAGACGTTAGAGGGCGTTATGGATAATTCAAAGGCCCCTGCTATGGCTAGAGTGATGGCTGCTAAAACAGTGTTAGATACGGCCATTAAAGCGGTTGAATTAGAGGAGATTGAAGCACGATTAACAGAGCTGGAAAGGAGAAGTGAATAATATGGCAAACCAAGCGTTGAAGAAGCGACTAGAAAAGTTAGAGCAAGCGATCAGAGATAAAGGATTTATACCGGTAGTATTGATTGGCCCAGGTGACGAGTTACCGCCAGGCATAACGGATAAAACAATCATTATCATAGATGATATTGGCTGTGATGATGAAGATGACCTACAGGATCAGGAGGGGATCGCATGGCCACAGTAAGTTCAACGGTAAAGATGTTCGACGGCATGTCTGGTCCACTTAAAAGCATCGTGAACGGTATGAATATGATGGTTTCCACAATGCAGAGAATGCAGGACGTGACCAACCGGAATACAAACATTGATAAATCGTTAAATGCAGCCAAGCAGCAAATTGCATCAGCCGAAGCGGAAATAAACCGTCAAATCAACATGGCAAAACAGTCTCAAGACAATTTCAATAGATCAGTAAATAACTCTCGCTCAGCGTTTAGCCGGTTAGGAGCCTCTATTGTAGTTGTAAACCAAGGCATTGAACTGGCTAAAAAGGCATGGTCTACCATGTCGGGGGCTATGAATTTCAGCGATCAGGTATTATCGGCAAATGCCAGGCTCGGCATGGTTAATGACAATCTACAAACCCAATTACAACTCCAAAAGAAAGTAATGGATTCGGCTAACCGTACTCGTTCGAGTTACCAGGCTACGGCGGCATTGGTATCGAAACTCGGACTGTTTACGGAAGGAGTCTTTAGTAACAATGACCAAATGATTAATTTTGCTGAAAGGTTTAACAAGGTGCTCACAGCCGGGGGATCGGGCACGATTGAAAGAGAGAGTGCAACACTTCAAATGTCCCAGGCCTTGGCGAGCGGGAGATTGCAAGGGGATGAGTTTAGAGCAATTAGTGAAGCAGCTCCAGGCATTTTAAAAGTGCTTTCTCGAAGCATGAACGTAGCTACAGGGGATCTGAAGGCAATGGGTTCGGCAGGCGAATTGACAGCGGATGTTATTGTCAGGGCGTTTGAAACTCAGGGCGATTTCATAGAACAACAGTTTAAGCAGATGCCGGTTACGTTTGGCGATACGATAACCCTAATGAAAAACAGGGTGGCCGAATGGATAGGGACTATGAACACCACAGAAGGGCCACTAAGTAAGATCACGGAAAGAATGATGGAATTAACCGCCTGGCTAAATAGTACAAGCGGCGATCAATTCTTTACTGGACTAACTGCCGTGGTATCTGGCTTTGTCGATGGATTAATGTGGGTGTTAGATAGTGCGACAAATGTATTCAACTTCTTCTCTACCAACTGGCCACAAATAGCGCCTATAGTGTACGGGGTTGTAGGTGCGTTTGCAGCATTACAAGCGATTATGCTTCTCACGAAGGCGGCGCAGATGGCAGCTGTGGCAGCCACGACAATACAGACTCTTGCAACCTTTGCGCAGATTGCCGTTACAAACGGCCTGAGGGTGGCCTGGGCCGGTCTTAACGCTACAATGAAGGCAAATGTATTCATCCTTGTCGTAACTGTCATAATTGCCTTAATAGCATGGCTTATAAACCTTTGGAACACAAATGATAAGGTTGTTGCTGGTATCTACCGGGCATTTAATTCTGTGATGAACTTCTTTAGTGAAATACCGGCATTCTTTTGGCAGCTTGTCGAGTGGCTGGTTGTGCCATTCCAATGGTGGGCCGGAAGCATCGGTAAGATTTATGACACTGTAATAAACGGCATTATATCGGGTATCAATGCGGTACTAAGCTTGATCAACAAAGTAACCGGATCCAGCTACGAAATCGAAGCGAAATTTAATATGGAGGATATCGCAGATAAGATTTCCGATTATGCAGGCGCTCAGAAGGATGCAGCCTATGCTCAAGCGGCGGTCAAAGCCCAGGAGAGGGAACAGAAGGTGCTTGACTTCCTGGACGATCGATCGAAAAAGAGAGCGGCAGTGGAAGCGGAGAAGATGACGCGAGCCGGTGAAAACTTTGCAGGTACAGGCGGTGGCCTAGCAGCTAAAAGCCCGGCAATTGACAAGATCGACAAAGTAAACAAGGTCGGTAAGATCGAAGATAAGGTGGACATCAGCAGCGAGGATCTGAAGACCATGCGTGAACTGGCCGAGATGAAATCTATTCAGAACTTTGTGACTCTTACTCCTACTGTTTCTTTTGGTGATACACACGTAAAGGGGGAGGAAGACATTGATAAAATTGCTCAAAAGGTTAGCGAGGCCCTTGAAAGATCGATAGAAGAAGAAATGAATTCCGGAGGATCTGGAGTGTGGCCACGATGAGTAATATTCAATTTAATACTTATTACTTAGATGACCATAACCCCTTTGATCGGTTTCCTGAAGGTAAATATATCGCTGCTGAAGCTGATGAATCCGGCATGTACAGTATCCATATTCGGTTTAATAACGGCCTGGGACTTACATCGAAAGAGAAGATGATACTTCACGAGGCAGCCGGCCTACTCTTTACGTATCGGGATGAGTTAGAGCTTCCTAATAGCGCCGTATGGGTTGACTTGCCGAATCATGTGGTAGATGAGCCTGGGATATTCAATCGCATGGTGAAGAACATGCTGAAGCGTAAGGGGATGTACTGGAAGTAAAGGAATAGTGATCATTATCAAGGACTCCCGAGGTTTAGGGGGTCCTCTTTGTTGTGCGCGTTCAGCGAACCTTGAAATTCACGATTGCATTGTGGCTTCGTATGAAATCCGCACGATAAGGGTAACGAACACCAACATTTAAAAGTATATAAAGAAAGACCGTGGTAAAGTGATCCTCCAATTTTGGAGGGTGAGAATTACAACGCTCACCAAATCAGGGGACCGTTCGACTGACAACAAAATTGTGGTGAGTACCGGACAAATTGTCCTTCACTTCCGGGAACCTGTTAGAAATTCAGACATGGCGAATCACCATATCCGAAGATGAATTTAAGTGAAAAACCCCTCTCAAAACATCAAAAAAGTGCAATTTCAAGCGATTTCAACTATGATTCACAACGATTAGAGAAGCGGGCCAAATGCAAAACCTTATAATGACGCGGTTTGTGGCAATTGACAACAAGGGGATACATTTAGTCAAAATATGAATTTTGTACATATGTAGGTTGCGTTAATTGATTAAAGCATGGTGATCATATCCGAACTTGAATTCGGTTTTCAGCAATCAAAACCGGAACTTGAATTCCGTTTTCAACACAGAGAATTCACTCAGCCGAATTTTCGGTTCAGAGGGTAGGACAAATTTGGGTCGCCCTTCTATCTGCCGGCTAAATGAGTCCATGACGATATACTTTGAAAGTAGGCCATCAAGTAATAGTATGGGTTACTGTGGAGTTTCTGAAGCAGAAACAGGGCTGCTGAAAGATCAGCCACCCCCTTTCAAAGTTGGCGACGTCGCCAGGTTTTAAGTCCACAAAACGGACAGTATCAGTATTCGACAGTTTGTCGGTAAGTGAGTACCTACCAGGGCGGTATATACTCAGGATCAAAAGACGGCGCAGGATGAGCACGGATCCGTGCCGACCTGTTTGGTTTTGAAAACGGAAAATTGCGTTCTCAGAACTTTGAGAGGGATCTAACGTGCAACGAACACGCCTTGCAAACCCTAACATAATTGTAACGGAATTCGCACTGTTAAAGATGGCTCCGCGGTCCACGGGGTCACATCATTCGTTCTGATGAAATCGTGGCACGTTCCACGGTTTGGGATGGCGAGCCACTGTCACATCAAAACGCAAAATTGCGTTCAGCTATCTGAAGTTAATACCCGGAGTTTCCGGAGGCTTTAAGGGGATATTTTATAATGGAATCCCGGGTTTCCAAATGGTGCGGCGTCGCACTCTTTATTGAACCCGATATTCCGACTCGAATCCGAATTTACAGATTCGTTAATACGGTACGACGTCGTACCTTTAACTCGCAAATTGCGACAAATGAATCGTACGACGTCGTACGTTTTGGTAAATCTTCAGACGTCTGAACGTCGTTATCTGTTGCTCATATGCTCCCGTTATTCGTCGATGTCTACGAATTCGCCTATAAAAGCTTTCCTGGGCGCTCAGCAGATACGACGTCGCAACTCAAAGCGGTAGACGTCTGCCGGTTCTTAAAAGCGACCACGTGGTCGTGTTTGCCCGTGTTGTGTAACTTTCTAACATTCCGATTCAGAAGGTTAGAGTTTTTCGTATGGCTAAGGATGTCCAAGGGTATCGGGAGCCATCCCCTTTATGGCGGTAAATCCAATGTTCCCAACGTTGTGGGAAGTTCGGTCATCTCACCATTGAGGATGATAGGATGAAACGTCCTACCACAGAGGAAAGTATCTTGTGACATTCCTGCACCCTAACATTCCCTAGCATTTAATGCACACAAACAGAAAGATTGCATCCTAGTAAAACCCAGTATTATATGCGAAAAAGGGGTGCAACAAAAATGCAACAGGATGCTTGCAAATGCTAGCATAAAAGAAGCGTCTAATTCCAAGGGGTAGCGCATTTTACGCCATCCCTTTTATTGTCATGCTCCCGTTTTTTTCTTAGGGTTTCTTAGGGTTTAAGTGCAACAAACTGCGCCAAGACGCTAGTAAATGCTTGTATATCTGAATGCAGTAATAAGAGCTTTCTAAGTACATGATTGTTATGATTAAACCTTATCATTTCTAATCATTTAATCGTAAAAGGGGTGCAACGCATTGCTCACAAATGCTCACATATTTACCGCTAATGCACGGACATGAGGGGCTGGACGGACCGTCCACCCCTTAATCATTGTCAATGCGCACATAACAGCCGGGTCCCTTAATAAAGGCTCTAATCGAACGCTGGGGCCGTTACAATCGAAGTGAAATCGGTCGACGTCACGAAGTCGAAAGAATAGGGAGAATTGGCAACGCAACGATGCAACGCAACGCAAAAACGTTGCAACGAAGAAATGCGAGAAACTGCCCGAGAGAGAACCGCGGAATCAACTAATCACGCGATTTTATCCGAGTATTTCCGAGTATTGATCTGCATTTTGTTTGCACCCCTTTTGTTGAGAAATGTTGAGGTTTAATTACATATAAAAGAAAGATGCAATCTACTAAGGGAGAAATCTCTCTCAGTACTAACCGGGCTATTTAATGCTCGGTATATTTGCGCTTGTGAGCAAGTTTGTTGCGCTTGATGGCCAACGAACGCAATTTTACGTTGGTTAAAGTCCACAGTCCAAAGTTGGACTCAACAGCAACTTGAACTCCCGTCAAACTGACGGGTATAGAATTTTGAATGATGTGCAAATAATCTTTCAGCTTGGAAGATCAATGACAATGAATGATATAAAGTAAAAAAAAGGGGGGGTAACGGTGTAGTAGTATGACCAGTATAAAAGGATCAGGAATCATGTGAAGGACACCTGTTTTTATGTGGTTTACAAATTAAGACAAACGCTGTATTCTATACTCAACATATTAGCTGCCCTGCCAATATGTAATCCGGTAGCACCGGTAAAGAAGCCCTGCCAGAAAACATCTGGTGGGGCTTTTTGTGTTTATTTGCATCTACATCGCTACCCCCATTTTTTATACGAAAATTGAGCAAATTAAAGTTCAGGTTGGGGGAGCTTATCCGGCGCTAAGACTTAACCCCCGACTTATTCAGAGTTAATTGTGGGAATAAGAAGAGCTTATAAAGCCCTATATATCAAGCCATTCCCACTTAATTCCCCTTTATCCCCTTAATCCAGTTATATAAACGAATATGTTAAAGGTTTAAAAAGTTGGGCTGATGAGAAATAATAAATACAGTTATAAATTCGGAGGTGTTAAAACAAAATGGACACTATTCAACCATCTGAGAAGGCTATGAAGAATCTATATAAATTCCTTGGGAGAGTGCTGCCAAAGTACATAGATGAAATCAATAAATTAAATAAACAGAAGGAACGTGAGAGTACGATAAAGAGAGCCGTCAAGAGTGGGACTTATAAAAGCAATGAATAGGAGGATTGCAAAGGTAGATGGCTAAGCGCAAAAAGTTAAGAGTGGTGGCGCATTATATGATGGATGGTGATAAACGGGTGCTGATTGATCCTTATAAAACCGATTTGCCTGATCGATGTAAATTGTTCCTAGCTGAGATCTTTACGGGTCGTAACCGCAAATTGTAATAAAGGACTAGATAGACCGACCAGTCCTAGCTGTACAACATGAAGATATACATGCGGAGGAATCATTCTATATCGTTGCCCATATTTTGCCCATATAAAGACCACGAATGTTTTATAATCGTTACCAAAATCCAATAAACAGAAGGTCTCTAAACCCTTGCCATTATTGGATTCTTCACACTTGTTAATAAAAAACGATAAATTCCGATAAGCGAGAAAAAGCACGAAAATAATCAAGTTCGAAATGGAAGGTTCCATCGGTTAAGAAATAGCTAATAAAAAGCCCGCTGTCCATATAGGTCAGCGGGCTTTTCTTTGCCTCAAATTCTTCCTGAGTAGCTAGAATTGCAACGGAATAATCCGTGTTACATGTTTAATTTCGTCCAACATTACCCAAGCAGCGCCATCAATGGTTCTGATCTGAACCTTTTCCGGTTTACGCCCCCATTTAGGTAAACCCACGATGGAATTCCCGTCTTCCAGCGTTAGTACAACTTGGTGTTCCAAGGTTACTGCCATTTTTAGTTCATGCATGTTACCCATTTAAGCCACCCTTCTAAATCTGCCTTCATACTATATCGGTAGTTAAGGTGTGAAACTAAACCAGTTTTGAAAATTATGAAGACATTTTTTGTATATGAGAGGCCTCAATATTACAAGTAAACTTCCGCAATCGCGGTATCCCGCTCTTTGGACAAATCGACGAAACGGGAATCGGTCTGGACGAGCGGTCTGAAGAAATCGGACTGATTGGTCATAACGATGGAGCCGACTTCTCCGGAGCTGAGCAGTACTCTTTTGCCGATAAAATTAGGAAGTAAGTGATTGATCAGTGCTTGGGTCGGTTCCGGACTCAGTTTGCCGAAGCTGAGACTGTTCAATTCCCGCAGAACGGACAGCAGCTCCTGCTTCGACTGGTACACCCGATTGGAGGTCATGGCGCTGTATACGTCCGCTACGGCCGCAATCTTGGCGAAGGGGTGGATCTCCTTTTCCGTAAGACCCTTAGGATAGCCGCTTCCGTCATCACGCTCATGATGCTGCAGCGCTACGAGTGCCGACAATTCGTCGCCGGTCGATTTCAATATAATATCGTGTCCGTAAGTGGTATGCCGCTTGACCTCATCGAATTCTTCAGGCGTCAGCTTACCGGGTTTATGTAAAATGTCTTGAGGGATCTTGCTTTTGCCGATGTCGATTAAATAACCGGCCTTACCCGCCGCATAGGCTTCCTCTTTGGGATAACCGAGCCAGGAGGCGATATAATAAGATAGCATTCCAACCTGCATGGAATGATTATATGTATAATTGTCACTGTCGTTCAGCATCAACAGCAGAGATACCACGTCTTTTTGGACAACCAGCTGTTCGACCATGGGCTCAAGCAACTCGTCGACCTGTTTATCTTCAAAGGCGCCTGTAGTTAGCGCTTCCAGGAAAATCGATTCAAATCCGTCAACCGCGTTATCGAAGTAGGGCTTAACTTTCTGGACACTCTCCGAAAACGATTGAGCTACGGGGATTTGAACTTGAGGTGTAAAGGGTACGACATCTACGTAATCAATGCCATGCTGCATGAGTTTTACGATTGCATCACTTGTTAATTCTTTTTCCTGTTGAAGAACTAGTACCCCAAATTGATTGAAAACATCGGATTCTAAACGGTCGCCGGGACTGAGATCCATAATGTGTACTTTCAAGGAAGATGACACCTCGTTATTCTGAAGTTTCTTTCATCATAACAGGGAATAAATGGATTGACAATGCTAATTCAGGACTTGCGATCCGGCAACCTAGGAGAGCTTTCCCGGAGCCGATGGGTCCCAAGGTCCCAGTCCGTGACCCTTCCATTCGGTACCGTCTTCCCAGGATTCTTTTTTCCAAATAGGTACTATCTGTTTCAGACGTTCGATGGCGTAACGGCTTGCTTCATAGCAGCCGGCCCGGTGTGGGGAAGATACGGCGATGATTACGCTCGCTTCGGCGATTCCGACGAGACCGATCCGGTGCGTGATCGCACAGCGGGTACCGGGCCATTTTTCGCCGATTTCGCTGCCGATTTGCCGAAGCTTGGACAAAGCCATAGGGATATAAGCCTCGTATTCCAAGTGTACGGTGCGGCGATCCCCAGTCATTTCACGCGTTGTACCGGTGAAAGTCAGGGTTGCTCCATGGTCTGCGGTAATGACCTTCGCGGTCACCGCGTCCACGGAGAGTTCCTCGTCCGTAATTGCATATAGTCCATCTTCACTCTCATGTCTCCGGGATCCGGATACGGGTTCGCCGCCGGAAACGGGGGGAATGAGCGCTACTTCGTCTTTTTCGGTAATCGGGGACGCGCCTGCGGCATATTCCTGATTGACCGCAACGAAGGAAACAGCGATCAGCGAAGCGGCATCAGGATAAGCCTCGGAGAGGAGCTGCTTCAGGAGATCGGTGTTCAGTTCGGCTACTTCACAATTAAATTCAAGGCTTGACGTTCCGATCCGGTCGGCAAGGCCTGCAAATAGCGAAATGTTGATTATCATTTTACTTCACCTCGGAATGGTATTGAAACCATTCTAATATATCATATAAAGAAGACAACATATAAATTTAAGGTATATAATATTCTTTATAATTAAATAAGATGAGCTATTGAAATGGATGTGGGGCAAGTCCGTAAAATGTTCCTACAATCGCTGTTGATTCCAGATTTCTTGATCTTATAAGATCGGATAATGCAGAAATCCGGAATCAAAGGCGAACGCTCCGCTTCTTCGGAATCATTTTACTACCTTGCCAGCATCACATTCTTAAGTTCATCTAATATCGCGCGGATTCAGTAGGTGCACTTTATAAGGAGGAAAGGCCATGCAGCCGGAGACGGACCAGGAAACGTTAATGATTGTATATACCAATGATTTGCACAGCCATTTCGGCGCTATGGGTCGCATTGCCGCTATGGTCGATGAACTTCGCGCCACACCTCAAACTTCCGTATTGCTGCTGGACATCGGCGATCATATGGACAGGGCGGCTCCCGAAACGGAAGGAACGATGGGACAAGCTAATGTGGATGTGCTTAATCTGACCGGATATGACGCGATCACGATAGGAAATAATGAAGGATTGACCTTTACTCCAGAATTGCTGGAACAGGCTTATGCCGGTTTGACCTGTCCCGTAATTTGCGGAAACATTCGTGAACTGGATACCGGAAAGCCTCCGAAGTGGATGAAGGAGCATTTGATTGTCCGGCGGAGCGGGATGACGATCGGATTAATCGGAGCTACGGCCTCTTATCCTGAATTTTACGAATTGCTGGGACTTGAAGCGCTTGACCCGAGAACGACCATTGCCGATTCGGTAACGCGACTGCGCGATCAGGTCGATCTGATCATCGTTATGTCTCATTTGGGAATAAAGCTCGACGAAGAGCTTGCAAAGAGCATACCAGGCATCGACCTGATTATTGGAGGGCATACGCATCATTTGCTGGAGGAGCCGCTTAGAATCGGGACGACGATGATTACGGCCGCCGGAAAATTCGGGCGGTATCTAGGTCATATCTCATTTCGCAAAAACACGACGGACGGAAAACCTGTTGTTGTCGAGGGACGCTGTGTAGCCGTGGAGAACGGGGAAGAGAGCGAGCGTGTGCTGAAAGCTATCTCTATTCACCAAGAAGGCGCGAAACGGAGAATGGATCGGACTGTTGCGGTCACGGAGCGGGAGCTGCCGATTGACTATACATCGGAATCGCCATTCGGAAATTTGCTGGCACAGGCGGTCAGACGATACACGGGGAGCGAACTGTCGATCATTAACAGCGGCCAGCTGCTGATGGATCTTCCCAAAGGTGAAATCAGCGAGGGAATGCTGCATGAACGGTGCCCGTCTCCGATCAATCCCTGCCGGATGAAGCTGAAGGGAGCGGATATCCTTTATACTCTGGAGGAATCCCTTCTAAGCGAGATGACGGATCGGGCGATTTACGGGTTCGGCTTTCGGGGCAAGGTGCTTGGCGGGATCTGCGTGGATGGCATGGATATTTTATATGACCCGTCCGGAGCGCCGTTCGACAAAATTATACAGGCCAGCGTCCAAGGGGTGCCGATCTCACCCGATAAGGACTATGACGTCGGTACGCTGGATATGTTTACGTTTGGCATTGGTTATGAACGGTTAAAGAACGGGGAGGAAAGACAGTATATGCTGCCCGATTTTTTACGGGATCTGTTGAAAATGGAGCTCCAAACAGCGGGGGCTGTGGAAGACAGCTTTCTTCCAAGATGGAAAAAAAACGGAGTGTAATACGGAAGATGCATTCCCGGCTGATCCATTGTATTCTATAATAATAAAAGATAGTCAAATACATCCTATGTTTACAGCAAACAATGAGAGACGGAAGTGGTTTTTTGCGGCTGATACCAGTGAGCTCTTTGAAGCCCGGAATGAAACTTGGAAAGAAGATATATAACGAGGAAGGAATCATATTACTGTCGGAAAATGCGGAGCTGAGCGAAGCGGTTATTCGCCGGCTGCGTTTGCACGGGTTGGATTTTGTCTATGTGGCCGATTCGCGGACCGATGATGTCGTCATTCAGGACATGATCGAAGATGAGACGCGCCGTCGTGCGCTTCAGGAAATCCGGACCAGCTTCCGTAAATTGACGGAGCCTTCCGTTAAAGGGATCGTATATCCTTTTTTGGGCAAGGCCTTCACAGGTCTGGTGGAATCCATCATGGATGATCTTAGTTCCAGGGAAGATGCCATGATTATGATGATGAATATCAACAGTATGGATCAGTATTTGTACCGGCACTCGCTTAATGTTTGCGTCTATACGCTATTGCTCGGACAAATCCACGGATATAGCAAAGAAGAGCTGACCCTGCTTGGACTTGGGGCCATGCTTCATGATATCGGTAAGACCAAACTGCCCATTGAGCTATTGAACAAACCTTCCAAATTGAGCGAAGTGGAATTCAATCAAATCAAACAGCATACGCAGATCGGTTTCCAAATGCTCAAGGACGAGCCGGGAATTCCGCTCAAATCGGCGCACTGCGCATATCAGCATCATGAACGTATCAACGGCGAGGGTTATCCACGGGGGCTTAAGGGCGATGAAATATCCGAATTTGCCCGTTGGATCGCCATTACTGACGCCTACGATGCCATGACCACCCACCGGGTATACCGGCCGGCGATGCTGCCCCATCAGGCGCTTGAAGTGCTTTATACGGGATGCGGGGAATGGTATGAAAAATCGAAGCTGGAGTTGTTCCGGGATCATGTGGCGATTTATCCGCTCGGGATGACGGTGACACTTAATACGGGTGAGAAAGGCGTAGTGGTGAAGATACATAAGGACATTCCGCATCGCCCGGTCATTCGTATTCTGGAGGATCCCCTCGGTGCGGAATTAAAGTCTCCTTACGATGTGGACCTGAAAAATCAATTATCTATTGTTATTACCAAAGTGGACGGAATGGAATTTAAAACTGAGGAGTCGGTCTCTTGACGGGACTGCCTAAATGGGGATTCTGCACCGATGAGGTGCATTTTCTTCTTTTTTAGGTTAATAAAAGAAATAAGGTGAGTAAATGATGAAAATAGAGAATTATAAAACGGATAGAGAAATCGAAATCACACCGAGCTATGACCCCTGGGATCCGATCGTGTCGCTGCGTGAATTTGGCCGGCATGTACTGACAAGCGTGGAAATGACGGTTACCAATCTGTGCAATATGCGATGTGAGCACTGCGCAGTCGGCGACAGCCTCATGTTAAAGGAACCGGAACAGATCCCTTTGTCCGTCATATTGAATTCATTGGATCAGGTGGAGAATTTGCGGACGATCAGCATCACCGGCGGGGAGCCTACTTTCCGTAAGCAGACGGTCGATGAAGTTATTGTTCCTTTGCTGCAATATGCCAAGGCAAGAGGGGTGCGCTCGCAAATCAATTCCAATTTGACGCTGGATTACGAACGGTATGAGAAGCTTCTGCCTTACCTGGATGTCATGCACATTTCGTTCAACTATACCAGCGAGCGTGACTTTCACGAGGTCGGATTTGCCCGCAGCGGCCATCCCGTACAAGAGGAAGTCGCCAAGAGAATGTATTTCAAAATGATTGAAAATAGTCAAAAGCTAAGTGAAGCGGGCATGTTCATTTCGGCCGAGTCGATGATTAACTACCGTACTCATGACAAGCTGCCGCAAATTCATCGGCTGATTCGGGAGATGGGCTGTCAGCGTCATGAGGTCCACCCGATGTATGCGGCTGATTTTGCCGAGGGATTGCCGGTTCTGCCTCTTGAGGATATGCGAACCGCCATTCATTCTCTCCTTGACGCACGGGATCCTGATCTGTGGATGCTGTTCGGAACGCTTCCTTTCTTCGCCTGTAACGGCGAGGGGGAGGATGCCAAACTGCTGCGCCGCTTGCGTCAGGAACCCAACGTAACGGTGAGGAATGATCCTGACGGGCGAAATCGGGTTAATGTCAATATGTTTACCGGAGATGTGTATGTGACCGATTTTGCGGCCATTCCGGCTTTTGGCAATGTGCGGGACATGCGACTGGATGACATTTTTGCCGAATGGCTGAACAACCACCCTATGAATCAAAAAGTAAACTGCCACTGCGATGCGGCGGGTTGCTGCGGGCCGAATTTGCTTGTCGCCGACATGTATTACAAAGACATCGATTTCAAGTCCCGTAAAGCGATCACACTATAGGAAAGAGGGCATTTTACATGCACTACGCCATAACAAACGCTCACACTGAAATTGAGTTCGGCCGATTGTTTTTGAATCTATTCATCGTGTTCGTTCTGGTTTTCCTGAATGGTTTCTTTGTTGCTGCGGAGTTTTCGCTTGTTAAAGTACGTCAATCCCGACTGACCCAACTCGTCAGTGAAGGAAACAAGCGCGCCGTATACGCCCTTCGGGTCAACAAGAAGCTGGATGCCTATTTGTCGGCTACCCAGCTCGGTATTACGCTGGCCTCGCTTGGACTAGGCTGGGTCGGGGAGCCGGCCGTTTCCGAACTGCTCATTGAGCCGTTAATGCACAAAATGGGCGTAAGCGATCCTACGCTGATCTCGACCGTATCGGTTGCGATCGGGTTTGCGATTATTACGTTTCTACATATTGTCATCGGTGAGCTTGCTCCGAAATCGCTCGCGATCCGGAAATCGGAAGGTACTTCGCTTTGGTTATCCGCACCGTTGTTGTACTTTTACAAGGTGTTCCTGCCGGTCATCTGGTTGCTGAACTCAGCGGCAAACGGCTTGCTGCGGATGATCGGAATTGAACCGGCGGGCGAAGGAGAGGCAGCCCACTCCGAAGAGGAAATTCGCATCCTGATGAACCAGAGCGCCAAGAGCGGGGTGATCGATAAGGATGAAATGAAGCTGATGGACAATATTTTTGATTTCTCCGATATGTTGGCCCGCGAGGTCATGCTGCCCCGGACCGATATGGATTGCCTATATACCAATCTGACTTGGGAAGAAAATATGAAGATTGTGGCGGAGACGAAGCATTCGCGTTATCCGGTGGCCGTGGAGGATAAAGATCAGATCATCGGTTTTGTCCATATTACGGACCTGCTGCTTCCCGAAGCCGGACGCCCGCTTAATCTGGCGGAAATGGTTCGCCCGATCCTGAATGTGCCCGAGTCTATGGAAGTCAGCCATGTGCTCCGGCTGATGCAGAAAAAGCACTCCCAATTGACACTGGTTGTCGATGAATACGGGGGAACGGCCGGTCTGTTGACGGTCGAGGTCATTTTGGAGGAGATCGTCGGCGATCTTCATGACGAGTTTGAGGACGAACGTCCCGAAATCGAGAAGCTGGGCGAGGGCGTGTACTCCGTTGACGGAAGAACTCTTCTCGAAGACGTAAACGATTTGATGGGCATCGATATCGAAGACGATGAAGTCGATTCCGTCGGAGGCTGGCTGTTTAAGGAGCTGGAAGGCGCTCCGGCGAAAGGCAAGAAGAAAGTCGTCGATAATATAACCTTTGAAGTCGCCGAATCAGGGCGATTGCGAATCACACGGGTGAAAATCAGTAAGCAAAAAGCACCTGAACCCATATCCGAGGATGAACTTAAACCCGGAACTTAGATCATAAATAATAAGAACGTCAGGCTTGGCATCATACAAGGCCTGACGTTTTTTTGCGTTTTATCACGAAATCGGGTTCATAAATTGGGCGAACGTCATATGTTAATGATGAGGATGCAGGGGACCAGGTAGTCCTTTGCATAAGGGAATTTCATAAAGGAGGAACCAAGATTGAGCTTTCCCAATGAGCATTCTTTTGCCCCGTTTATCGGTCCCTTTGATCCATGCCCGCCTATTACCTGTAAAACATACAGCACACCTCCGCACTTATATATGTGCTTTCAACCGCTGAATCTCCCGCAATTCTCTCCGCAAGAAGCATTAAGGCATGGCACGCTGTGGCCGGCATTGTACAGCCCCTATGAATCCAAATGGGGAAAAGGACGGTGTTAAAATGAGTTCCACATCGAAACCGCATTGTGATCCCGAGTATTATGAACTGTTGGAAAAACTGCAGGCGCTGGATTTCGTCCTGGTTGAGCTAAATCTTTTTCTCGATACTCACCCGGATGACTTGGCCTCGATTCAGCAGTTCAACCAGTTGACCCAGGAAAGGACACAGTTGGCCAACCATTTTCAGCAGCTCTATGGGCCGCTGCAGAATTTCGGACGCGCTTATTCAAAGTATCCATGGGAATGGTCACAGGCCCCATGGCCCTGGCAGGTATAAACTACCTGCCAGCCCTCTTAACGATAATCTAAAGGAGGTAATGCGAAGCAATGTGGATATATGAGAAGAAACTGCAATATCCGGTTCGCGTGGGTAAATGTGATATCCGAATGGCCAAATATTTGGCGGAGCAATACGGGGGTGCGGATGGCGAATTGTCCGCTGCGCTTCGTTACTTAAATCAGCGGTACACTATACCCGATAAAGTGATCGGGCTGCTTAATGATATCGGAACCGAGGAATTCGCCCATCTGGAAATGATCGCCACCATGATTTACAAACTGACCAAGGACGCGACGGTAGAGGAACTGGAGGCGGCGGGCATGGGAGCTTATTATGTAAACCATGATAAGGCCCTGTATTACCAAAACGCCGGGGGAGTTCCGTGGACGGCCACTTACATCCAGGCGAAAGGCGATCCGATCGCCGACTTGTATGAAGATATTGCGGCTGAGGAGAAAGCTCGGGCTACATACCAGTGGCTGATCGATATGACGGATGACGTTGATCTGCAAGACGGCCTGAAGTTCCTGCGCGAGCGTGAAATCATCCACTCACTGCGCTTCCGCGAAGCGGTGGAGATTTTGAAGGATGACCGGGAGCATAAGAAGATTTTTTAAGCCAAGCGGATGTTCTTGTTTAGACACTTAACAGTTAAATTTGGTTACGGAATTCGGAATGATATAGGGAAGGACCGGAAATATTTAGGCATGTTCGGCCGGCCTTCCCGATATACATAGAAAAACAAGCAAATAACATAGAGGCGAAGGTGATTTCTTATGTCTAAATCAAAGCGGGGGAAAGCTTTGTGGATTCTTCCTTCCAGAGGCCGGGGGACATGCCCCGTATGCAGAAGCACGCGGATTAAACTGCTTTATACGAAGATGAGCAGTTCCGGTCAGGCTCTGAAAGTCTGCAAGAAATGCTTCAACGCATCCCAGGAAAGAATCGATGCCGCAAACCAGATCGTCGTGAAATAAGCTGGCTATAGACCATATCAGTGGAAAGTATGGAGCAAGGATTACTTGCTCCATACTTTTTTTGTTTCCGGGCTATGTAAATGCGTAAATAATTCACTGAGTTTCTGAAAATAATGCTACAATAGAGGCCGGAAGCACTTTAGTTTTTCGTAAAGGAGCATTTGATCATGTCAACCATTCTTAAAACGCTAACTATTGCCGGCAGTGACTCCAGCGGCGGCGCGGGGATACAGGCAGACTTGAAAACATTTGAAGAATACGGAACTTACGGACTCAGCGCATTGACTACCATTGTTACGATGGATCCGGACCGCGGATGGCATCATAGCGTGTACCCGATAGACGCCAATCTGGTGGCCGAGCAGTTGAAGACCGTGTTTGCGGGCGGCCCGGTGCAAGCTATGAAGACGGGGATGCTGGGCAGCGTGCCTATTATAGAAGTCGTTGAGAAATGCATTAAGCAGCATAACCAACAAAATGTGGTCATTGACCCGGTCATGGTCTGCAAAGGGGAAGACGAAGTTTTGAATCCGGAGAGCGCGGATGCGATTCGCGAGTTGCTGTTACCGCTTGCTAAGGTTGTTACGCCAAACTTGTTCGAAGCCGGTGTGCTTTCCGGTTTGGGACGTTTGTCCAGCGTGGACGACATGAAGAAAGCAGCGAAGATCATTCATGAACGCGGAGCGGCTTACGTAGTCATTAAAGGCGGCAAAGCCTTGGAAGGCGACAAAGCGATCGACCTGTTCTATGACGGCGAGGAATTTGAGGTTCTGGAGACGGAAAAGATCGAACCCGCACATAACCATGGAGCCGGTTGTACTTTTGCGGCTGCCGTAACAGGTGGACTGGCCAGCGGCTTAACTGTAAAGGAAGCCGTAGTTAAAGCGAAAAAATTCGTAACGGCGGCCATTCGTTCGGGGTATGCCTTTAACGAATATGTGGGACCGGTATTCCATGGTGGCTACCGTATAAATGGCGAGTAGACTGACATATAAAATGAATCAGGACAGGCCGGTTTCCAGGAATGGAGGCCGGTCTTTTTTTTGTTGTATTCGGCATTAATACGATGATTTATGTTGCGCTTTAATGTGGGCTCAATAATGAAGGATAATAAATGAAAGTGATGGAAGTAAGCGTTTTATCGTACTCTTTTACCACAAATAGAAGTCATTCCACGCAAATTTCGGGATTTACAGAAAATGAGAGCAGGCGTAATATTCATTCGTGGATTTGATATTCTTGATTCGCTGAATTTCCCGTAATACGGGAAAACGGGGGAACCGAATGCCGGGCGTAACAGGCAAAGCCAGCCGAAACGAACGGTAGGGGTGAATCCGCAGCATGTCATGCAGAACATGCCGCGGAGGGGTGACTCTCGCCACCCTAATCCGACAGCTAACCTCGTAAGCGTAGTCCGAGAGAGGAATGATACTGTGCCCATGTAAAGCACTCATGGACCGCAGGGGGTCTTGCCTCTGTGGTTTTTTGCTGTCCAAAAAGTCTCCAAATGAGACGATTTACCAAAATATTTAATCATAATCAGCCTTTGAATTTGCAAAAAATAAAGCACGGTGGTGTTGCATCTATGTTTTCGATAATCAAGAGAGTGCTCATCGGTCAGCCGCTGAAGTCAACCGCACTCGGCGAACAAAAATTAAACAAAACGAAAGCCTTGGCGATCCTTTCATCGGATGCCTTGTCCTCCGTAGCCTACGGACCGGAGCAGATTCTGCTCGTCCTGATGACGCTCGGCGCGGCCGCCTACTGGTACTCCATCCCGATTGCCGCGGGAATTCTGGTGCTGCTGCTGGCTCTCGTTTTATCTTACAGACAAGTGATTTATGCCTATCCGCATGGCGGAGGAGCCTATGTTGTTTCCAAGGAAAATTTGGGAGTAAACTCCGGTCTTTTAGCCGGCGGCGCGCTGCTGGTGGATTATATTTTAACCGTTGCGGTCAGCATTTCTGCGGGGACGGATGCGATCACCTCAGCTTTTCCGTCGCTGCATTCACATAACGTACTTATAGCATGCCTTTTAGTGGTTGTTATCACGGTACTCAATTTGCGCGGTATTACCGAATCGGCTTCCATCCTGGCTTATCCGGTTTACTTATTCGTGCTTGTTATATTTATCACTATTGGGGCGGGGCTATATCAAATTGCAATGGGCGAAGTTCCGGCCAACCTGCATACACCGATGGGGACACCGGTGACCGGCCTTACGATGTTCCTGCTTTTGCGGGCATTTGCCTCGGGGAGTTCGGCTTTGACCGGGGTCGAGGCGATTTCTAACGCCATTCCTAACTTCAAGGATCCGGCTCCCAAGAATGCCTCCAAAACATTGGCTGCCATGGGCGTTCTGCTGGCGCTTTTGTTTACGGGGATCGTATCGTTGGCTTATTATTACGGTATTTCTCCTAAAGCGGAGGAAACCGTCGTGTCCCAGATCGCTTCAGCTACATTCGGCCGGGGGATCATGTATTACTTGATTCAAGGGATCACCGCGATGATTCTGGTGCTGGCCGCCAATACCGGATACTCGGCATTTCCGCTCTTGGCCGTGAACCTGGCGAAAGACAAATATATCGCGCGTATGTTCACCGTTCGCGGAGACCGTCTCGGTTATTCTAACGGAATCGTCTTTTTGGCGGTGGCCTCAATCCTGCTGATCATCGTTTTTAAAGGACAGACCGAGCATTTGATTCCGCTCTATGCGGTAGGCGTATTTATCCCGTTTACGCTGGCGCAAACCGGTATGCTTGTGAAATGGTTCCGGGAAAAACCGGCGGGCTGGGGATTGAAATTAACGATAAACGCGATCGGGGCTTTAATCAGCTTTACGGTCATGATGATTTTTTTCATTACGAAATTTCCGCAAGTCTGGCCTGCGTTAATCTTTTTGCCGGCGATCGTTTATGTATTTCATAAAATCAACCGTCATTACGAAGCTGTGGGGGATCAATTGCGGATCACTACATGCGAACAGCCACTAGCGATCGAGGGGAATGTCATGGTAATTCCCGTAGCGGGAATTACGCATGTAGTGGAAAATACGCTGAATTACGCGAAATCGTTGTCTCCGGATCAGATCATCGCTGTGTATGTGGCGTTCGATAAAGAGGCGGAAAAGCAATTTGAGGAGAAATGGAACCAGTGGCACCCTGAAATTCGGCTGGTTACGCTGTATTCCCAATACCGGAGCATTATCCAGCCGCTGACGAAGTTCATCGATACCGTGGAGCATAAGGCCAAGGAAATGAATTTCCGGGTAACCGTTCTGATTCCCCAATTCATACCGAAGAAACGGTGGCATAACGCCCTGCATAATCAGTCCAGTTTGCTAATCCGCGCCTTTTTGCTATACCGGAGGGATTTGATCGTAACCACGGTTCCTTATCATTTCAAAAAATAAGATCTTTTCATCTGACCATCAAGTCAGAATTTGCCCTACCAGCTCGTTCATGCCTTGCCATGAATCCTTTAGAATAAAGTCCTGCTGAACCGGCGCATTCCAAGGACGGGGGATCATAATGGTCTGTTTGCCCGCTTCCTTGGCCGCGATCAGATTATGGGGGCCGTCGTCAATCAACAAGTCAAAATCAAGCAAGTATTTGCGCTTGGCGACGAAGAAGTTATCGAATGGAATGAAAGGCATATGCATTTGCAGCCATCTCCATTTTTCCGGAACCGATGCCGGGCGGGCGGCCGTCACGACGATGACGTCGTAATCGACGGTCATCCGCTTCACCTCTTCAATCGTATACTCGTCAAAAATTTCAAGCTCTTCGTACAGGCCGGGCCTGCCGAAGAAAATGTCGTCCGTGCATGCAGGATGCCAAATGCCGCTAAGATCAAAGCTGATAATTTGCTCCATGGTCAACGGAAGATCGGGATACATTAAATTATGATAATGAATCGCTTTCGGTATGAGATGGCAGATCGTGTCATCCATGTCGATGGCTACTATTTTTTTGCTCATGCTTCGCACTTCTCCCTGGCAGTTACTTTTTCGATATATAAGTTGAATTTAAACGTAATTGTAATGGACACTTCGGGAAATGGCAAACTTCGGCGTCTCCCAAGGGTTTGCAAGTAATCGCCAATTGGCATATCATGGGGCTATAAATATAGACAGGAAGGAATGTGGAGATGGAGACGACCCAGACGAAATTGCAGAAACCCGAAGCTATGATTTTCGATATGGATGGGACGCTGTTTAAGACAGAGACCCTGCTTATCCCTGCCTATCATGAACTGTTCGACCGGCTCAGGGAAGAGAAGATGTACGAGGGAGAGACACCTCCGGAAGAGCTGATGCTGAGCTGTCTCGGTATGCTGCTGGAGGATATTTGGAGAAAGGTCATTCCCGACTGCAGCGAAGCGGTACACCGCCGTGCGGATGAACTGTTGCTGGAGCTGGAGCTCTCAGGACTGAAGGAGTATTCAACTGAACTATATCCTGAAGTTAAGGAGACGCTGGAGCAGCTTAGCCGGCGGGGAGTAAGGCTCTTCGTCGCCAGCAACGGGCTGGAGCATTACGTGAAGGGCGTCGCCGAAACGCATTTGATCGCTCCGCTATTCGAAGGAATGTACAGCGCTGGCGAGCATCAGACGGCTTCGAAGGTAGACCTTGTCCGCCTTTTGCTGGACAACCATGGCGTATCCAGCGCCTGGATGGTCGGAGACCGTTCGTCCGACGTGGAAGCGGGCAAGAAGAACGGCCAGACCGTGATCGGCTGTGCCTACGCCGGGTTCGGGAATGGACATGAATTGGCCGGTTCGGATGTGCTGATCACTTCATTCAATGAACTGGTTACGCTTTATGACCAGGCTGAAGACTCCGAATAATCTCAGGGAAAAATAAAGCCGCTCCTCCTCTCTATGAGGAAGGGGCGGCTGTTTTTTGTTTGTGCAACCATAGGGCGTATTCCAGCGGTCTTACAATTGCTCTCCGGTAAGATTCCAAATCCCCCGTCTGGATGAATACTTCCCTTGCAGGCTTGGGATTGACTTCAAGGACGTAAATACGCCCGCTTTTTTCAATCGCAAGGTCCAGTGCAAGCTCGCATAAAGCTCCGAACGTAGCTTCCAAATATGCGGCGACTTCCAGGCTGAGCTTCTCTGCGGAACGGCGGATTTCTTTGCGCTTCTCTTCACTGGAAGTAATCTGCCCGAGCAGAGCATTCATCGATGCCGCCTTGCCTCCGCCGTGAAGGTTGGAGGTGACGCTGCGCGCGGGACCGATTCGTCCGGCGCAGCCGGTCACTTCCCAGCGGCCTTGCCCGTTCTTCTGCACGAGCATGCGGTAATCATGCACCCGACCGCTCGGCAGCTTGATTTGAATGCCTTGCTGCGCTATGAAGCGGCCGCTCCCTTTCCAGCTCATCAGGAAAGCGCCGAGCCTGGATTTGTGCAGCTTCTGTGCGGATATGATTTGCCGGCTCTGCTTCCTTCCCTGGATCAGGAACATATCGCCTCCCAGCCGTTCAACCCGCAGAATCCCCCTGCCGCCGGTACCGTTGATCGGCTTGACATAGACGGAGGAATGATTTTTCAACAGCCTGAAAACATCGCTCCCGCTTTGAAACAAAACCGTCTCGGGCTGGTTGCCGCGGAACGCAGGCTTGCGGGACAACGTCTGATAAATCGTCCACTTGTTTCGCAGCGGACGGTTTAAAAAAGTCATATTTCCGTATTTCGCCCGGAACCTTAACAGCTGTTCAAACCGCTTGCTGCGTTGAATCCGGCAGCGGTCAAAGATAAGCTCCGGGAAGCTGCGCCATTTGCGCGACCATTTCTTTTGCTTCGGATCGTAAATCAGGGCGTTGATAATGCCCTTTTTGTCATCCACATCCATCGGAGTGAATACAAAAACATCAAGACCAAGGCGTTGCCCCTCTGTGATCATACGCTGATAAATATGCCGCTCTTCCAGGTGTTTTTTATCATTTAAATATAGTGTCAAGATGCCCAAGACCGGTTGTGTCATCAGGAATCACCTTCTTTGCAGGGAATGGATTGGCAAAATCAAGATCCGACATTAGCTCGGAATCCAGCGAGCAGCCATGAGTTTTCTCCAGCAGAAGCTCGGCCCGCCCGGTCTGCGACTTAATTAGGCGACTTGCGCTGAACCCCGCGCGAAAACACATCTGCAGGCTGGACAGGTTGCCGGGTGCTACCCGGCATATCAGGTTTCCAAGAACGGCATGCTGCCGGTTCAGCAGGGCGGATCCCAGCCCTCGACCCCGGTACAGCGGGTGAACGACGACAAGGCAGATTCCGCGGCCATAGTTCGTTACGCAGGATAACCCGGCGACCCGGGGGCCATCCTCCGTTTGGAGAATAGCCAGAAGGAGGGAAGAGCCGGGCAGAGTCATTTCCCGGCCGGACAGCTTCATAAGGGCACGAAAGGTCGCGGAGGGAATGCTCTTTCTAGCATAGCGATGCACGAATGCCAACATTTCCGCATGCTTTATCTCCCAGGCGACCCTGTTCCCGGGATGCCATGCTGCAATTTCCATGCAGAATTCACCTCTTTCCCGGGCTATGCCTTACCCTGCCGGTATAAGTAATGGCTGAACTGGAAAATGCGTTCCAGCGATTTTTTGCGGATATGGGGCTCGTCGAACTTCATCGGCTTGGCATTAGCCTCAAAAAACCAGATTTTCCCTTCCGTATCGATTCCGAGATCCATCGACATTTCGCCAAGCGTATAACCGGCGCTCTTTTCTATCTGCTTGGTGATCAACAGGCCGCTTGACTTCAACCGGTTCATCAAAACATTGGTCATTTCCTGACCGAAGGTCGGAACGAGCAATTTCTCCGGGTCCTCGACACTGCCGCCTTGGGGAACGTGCGTGGTGATCCGCCGCGGACCGGCCAAGCGTGCGCCGATCCCGGTTACTGTCCAGATGCCTTTTCCTGTTTTTTGCACAAGCATCCGGATATCGAAATGCCTGCCTTTATACGAAGCGAGTTCGATGCTCTCCTGCATAATGTAAGGAACCCGGCCGGTCTCCGCCTTGATCCGTTTCCATAACAGAAGGGGTTTGCCGGTTTTATACACGACATTTTTGCGCCGAAATCCCTGAATGGTAAGCTTGTAAGGTCTTTCCTCGGCTTCGTCGAATTGAAGCAGCATAATTCCTTTTCCCGCTTTGCCGCTTTCCGGCTTCAGGTAGAGGCTCCCGTATTGCTCAAGCATGGGCAATAAAGACTTGGGTGAACGCAGCCTCTTAGTGTCGGGGACGAGAGCCTTGGTGGTCCGGTTTTTTTTCAGCCAGTCGAACAGCGTCCATTTGTTGAAAAAAAAAGGATTAAACAGCTGGATGCTCTCGTGCCGGATGCACTCTTCGATTTTGCGCCGGACTGACGGTCTCCGCTCATCCTCGCGCTGGGGAATTCGGTTGTAAATCACTTGCGGGAGAGGGACCCATTGTTTCGTCCACTGTTTTTCTTCCGAGCTGTATACATAGCCTTGTATTTTATGCGACGACAGCTTTAGATCTTTGGTCGTTACGATATATACCGGAAAATCCAGTTCCTTGCCCGTTCTTACGATATCCCGAAAGTTAGCCCGATTGCCGCGAAATTGGGTCCATTCATCATGAACGGTCAGCACGGCGATGACTGGCTTCTGATCGCTCGCAAGCTGGCTCATTAGGCTTCCCTCCTCCGGAATTTACTCAGATAGAGGCAGTGTTCCAGAATGTGTTCGACAGATGCCTTTCCTTCCGCACGGAGCGAGGGATGCTTGAAGATGGACCGGCCCGGCTTGGCGTTCGCTTCAAACATCCAGATCTTTTCATCCGTGTCGATACCGATATCGAAGCCGAGTTCACCGATTAAATGCTGATGGTGCGCCTCGATCGCTTCGGCCAATGTGATCGCCACATTTTTGGCGTTCTTCAGTACCTCATCGGCTCTGGGACCGAATGCGCGGGCCAGCGCCTGATCCGGAGTGAGCAGCGATCCTCCGTTTTTAAGATGGGTAGTTACGCTGCCTTTTCCTGCTTTTTTGGCTCCGATGCCGACTACGACCCACTGGTTCCGCCCGTTTTTGTGCATATGGAACCGGAAATCGATTGGGCAGCTGTCGATTTCGATGAGCCGGATCCCCTGCTGGGCCACGTATCCTCTTAAAGCGCGGCCGTGCCTTGCTTGCAGCGTTCGCATCATGCTATTGAAGGAGCCGAACCGCAAAAGCGCATTTCGGCCGGTTTTGCGGTACCTCGCATAATACCCGCTCTTGGGGATGCGGGAGAGCCGGTAGATGCCGTTGCCGAGACTGCCGTTGTTCGGTTTGTAATAAATCAGCGAATGCCGGTCCAGCAAATCCTTGATTTGCTCGGGTGTCGGGTTCATAATCGATTCCGGAACATACCTGTTTACTAGAGAATCCTTCTCGAGCATGCGGTAAATATCGGATTTATTAAAGAAGCTCCAGTTGAAGAACGGGATTCTCCGCCGGATGAACCGCTCCCGGAGCTGGGCAATCGAAGTAGTCGTTTCCGCCCGCCGGCTGGGAAGGCGATTATACACGACATCCGGAAGAGGAACCTTTTTTCGGATGAAGTGTCCGGCTTCGTTGAGAAAATAGCCGTTGACCGTTTCATTCTCCCAGTGGATATCCTTGGGGGTGAAGGCGAAGATATAGGATTGTTTGCTGCCGTGTCTCAGCAATTGCTTGATGAAACCGGTTCGGGAGCCAAACGGATTGGCTGCAGACGAGGCCGGTCCATCCGACAAGACGCCAATGAGCGGCCCAATTTGCACTTCCCCTTCCTGCAGGCTGCGTAAAAATATCCCGCCGGCCATCGGTATTTTGATGTCTTTCCGGATACTGCTGCCGAGATAAAGATGCTTACCCGCTTTATTGATAGGTTTGATTACAGCGGGAATGCGTTCTCCGCCAAATCTGAGATGAACCGACTTTTTTCCGGACAGCTTCAAGTTTTTCATTAAAGAGCCGGACACGTAGACGACCCTTTGGGGCTGCTGCGTGAAATGGACGTTGCCAAAAGTCAAACTCATGAATTTTATCCTCCTAAAAAAGTCTTCCGTGCCTCATTCAAGGTTTGCTCAGCAGCAAGTGACGCGCATAGAGAATCGGATTTTCGATCGATTTTCTGGCGCTTTGACGATCGCCGATCCGGAAAAAGGATGAGCGGCCCGGCTTCGAGTTGACCTCCAGCACCCATACGCTTCCCCTCCGGTCGACGCCGAAGTCGATTCCTAATTCGGCCAGGCGGCCGAAATGGGATTCGAGCGAACCGGGAATCACCATCGACAGTTTACGGATCAGAGATAGGGCCTCTTCTGCAGCGACGGTTCCAAGCTCCCGGCTTAGAAACGGCTGCGCTCTATGCGCCGTACCTCCGCCGTGCAGATTGGATGTGAGCGTATGCTTCGGACCGACTCTTGCTGCCATCCCTGTAAGTTCCCATTCTCCCTTGTCATTCTTCTGCATCAGCACCCGGATATCGTACGGCTCACCTTGAGAGGTGCTGAGTTCCAGATAAGGCTGCAGTAAGAAGGGCCGGTCTTTAGTAAACTTATCGATCCATTCGAAGCCTTCTTTCTTGCTGGAGAAAGTATGCCGCAGCAAATCGTTGCGGCCGTCCCGGCCGGTAATTTCCAGATGCTCCCGATTGCTCGTGGTCCTCAAGTGCAGGGTTCGCTTGCCATGTGTTCCGTTATAAGGCTTTAGAAAGGCTTCGCCGCCATGTCTCGCCAGCCAATCCGCCAATTGGGAGGGAGTTTCATAAGGGACTGTCTCCGGCAAAAAAGGGGCGATCTCCGGGAACTTGCGAAGCGTTTGATGGACACGCCATTTCCCTGTCAATCCCCGTGTTAAATAAACGAAGGGATGTTTCCTCGACAATTTCTCCAAAGCTTGCCTTTTTCGCTGTTGCCGCCTCTGGTCATGGGTGAAGCAGCGGTCGTAGACAATGTCCGGATGAGGGAACAGCCGATATTGCCATCCGCCGTTTTCGAAACAATAACCGGGTACGGCATCTTGGCTCCTTCGGAGAAAAGACGGACAAAACACGTAAACGGTCATTCCTTGTCTGCTGCCGATAATGCACAATTTGCGGCAAAATCCCGGCTCCGCAAATGGGATGGGAGCGTTGCTTTCGGCAACCAAAATGCCCATCACGCCATTTGATCGTTTGTTGATCATCCTGTACCTCCTCAAAAGCCGGACAAATAGCGGGCGTATTCAACCACCTGTTTGACGGAAGGGCGAATTTTGTTCCCTCCGATCGGGGTGTTGTCGTTCTTGGAAGGTTTGGAATTGACCTCCAGCAGCCAGATTCGTCCTGTCGAGTCCAAGGCGAGATCGATGCCGAGTTCACCGAAATGCGCAGGAATCTGGGCATCGACGCCCTGGGCGATATCCAGCGCCGCTTTACGCAGGCGAAGGGCGATCTTACCTTTTATGCCTGCCGGGAGTGAGCTTCTCCCGATAGCCTCCTTCACGGTGCTGAGCGAACCGCCCCGGGCAAGATTGGACACGAAATGCTGGCTTCCGGCCGTACGGGCCACTATGGAGGTCACATTCCACTTTCCCGCCCGATTCTTCTGCACCAGCGCACGGAAATCCACCGGGCGGCGATCCGCCTGGATCAAGGTTAATCCTTGCTGGATTTGATAGCGCGTCGTCTTCATTTTGCCGGAGAGGGAGGAGTACAGCTTGGCGAGACTTGGATAAACCTGACGCCTCGTACCTCCGACCTGGGCGGTTAGGGTTTGATAGCTTCCGCCCTCAAGTTTGGAGATCCGGATGATTCCTTTTCCGAGACTGCCTCTTATCGGCTTAAGAAAGACGACGGGATGTTTGGCGCACATCGTTTTAAGTGTAAGAAAGTTACGAAAGAGGTGGGACTCCGGCAAATATCTCGATACCGCCGCATCGCGGCCCAGAGCATCAAAAACTTCCGTCTTGTCAAGAAACTTCTCGTTGAAAAAGTGGCTCCTGTACCGTGATTTTACTTCTTTCAAGAAATGCTGTACGCTAGGTTTATTCTCCAATTTTCGCGAAGTCAGGCGGTTGTAGAACACATCCGCGGCAGGCACCTGGATCTGCTTCCATCCGTCTCCGTAGACCCAGGCCGACAAATTGCTTGAACTGGTGCCGATGTGATCCGGCGTAAAAAAATAAACGTACACACCTTGATGCTGGCAGGCGTTTACGAGCTCTTTGCAGAACATCGTAATCGGCCCGAAGGGGCGTTCCAGGGATCCCGGCAGGTCGCGGCTGATCAGCACGCCGATCAGCGGCCCGAGCTGTAAAGTGGATGAGTGCGGGCGGAATGTGAGCCGCAGCACGGAACGGGCTAGAACACCCATTTTTTCGGCCAGCTCCTGGCTGACCCGGATTCCGTCGAATCTGGCCAATGGCACGACCCGAACGGTCTGCTGAAAAGAGCCGAACACGAGCTGCAGCGGATGGTTCACAGGAATCCGCCACTGTTTGATCAGTTGTTCTCCAAGAACGAGATCGTCTTTTTCCAGCAGATTCGGGCTCATGATTTGAATTTTTAATTTTTTGGAGGGCATGAAGCGGATCTCCTTCCAAGCTTAAGCTTGATGTCTTGGATGCAATAAAAGTCATCTGCATAAGCGCATGTAATGCATCATATGAGGACATAGAATCCTTGGTGATTAACCCATTTCCGATTTGATGTCTGCGCCTGCGAACTTTTCGGCAGCCGCTGCATCGCGGCGAAAGCCGAATATACTTAAAGTGTGTGCTCAAAAAGTCGTCTTTTCAGCACCGGAAGGCCTGACTGAATGCAAGATTCGATGTCGAATAAGCAACCTGAGGCACTTCGTGATCAAAAGGTGACTTTTTTGAACAACCTCTTATTTGAAAATAATTTGTTTAGCCGGGTTTAAAAGGAGGTATGCCAGGTGGCCGATTGGATTTATGTTCTGATCAGCGTGGCTGTGGCCGCCTTTGTCGGCGGAGTCACGAATCATTTTGCGATTAAAATGCTGTTTCATCCCAGAAATCCGGTATACATCGGTAAATATCACGTTCCGTTTACGCCGGGTCTGATTCCGAAACGCCGGGAAGATATCGCGGAATCTCTCGGAAATGTCGTGGCGGAATATCTGGTAACGACGGAAGGGCTTCAGGAGCTGCTGTCTCGTCCGGCATTTAAAAAGCAGGCGGAGCAATATTTGGAGAACCTGCTTGTCCGATTGGGCGCAAGCGAACTGACGTTAAAGGAAGCGGCGCTGAGGGTTTGGGAGCCTGAACGGTGGGAAGCGGCCAAATCCCGGCTTGCAGATACGGGCAGATCGGTGGCGGACCGCGGACTTAACCTGCTGTGGAATGATCTCGGCTGGGGGGATCGTTTGTTGAAGGACCTCTTGCCGGGCTGGAATGAAGAGAATCGGCAGCGTTGGAGCGGCGCAGCTGCGGAAGCGGTGCTGCTAGCGGTTGAAGAAGAGCTTCTGTCGGCTGAGGGACAGCGTATGCTGACAAAGCTGGCCGGGGACTTGGCGGATAAGGCCGGCGGATTTCTCGGCACGATGGCGGCGATCTTCATGGACGAGGACAAGTTGGTGCGCAAGCTGACACCTGCATTGGTGCGGGCGCTGCAAAGCGAGGAAGCCAAAGACAAAGTTGCGAAAGCGATCCGGGGCAAACTGGAGATGTTCGGGGAGAAACCGGCTGCAGAGCTGCTGGAAATGGTAACCGGAACGCCGGCACAGGAGTGGTTGTCGGACAAAATCAAACAATTGCCGCTCGAAAAGTGGATCGCAACTGCTGAATCCGTCCGGATTTCATCACTGGTTGCTCCGTGGCAGGCTCAGGCGCAAGCGGCGCTGCCTTCGGTTACGGATCGGCTGCTTGCTCTCGTCGTGAAGGGAATTCCTACGGCGATGAAGGCGATTCAACTGCCGAAGCTCGTACAAGAGCAGGTACAGAAGTTTCCGGTCGAACGGCTGGAAGAGGTCATTTTGAGCGTATCCGGCAAGGAATTCCGGGCCATCACCTGGCTGGGGGTCTTGCTCGGAGGCATCATCGGATTATTCCAGTCCGTAATGATCATATGGGTAAGATAATTCATAATATCGGAGGATGATCCTATTGAATATTTACGATAAAGCGAATGAATTGGCAAAAGCACTCAAAGAGAGTGAAGAAGTGAAGGAAATTACCGCGGCGATGAAGCTGGTCGACGCCGATCCCGAAAGCAAGAGAATGCTGGATGATTTCCGCAACCGGCAGAACGAGCTGCAGCAACAGATGATGACAGGTGAGATGCCTGCTCCGGATGAGATGGAAAAAATGGAGAAGCTGTTCGAGGTGCTCAGCATGAACCTGAATATTCGCCGGCTGTTTGACGCAGAACGCCGTCTCAGCATCATCATTCAGGACGTGAATAAGATCATAACGGACAGTCTGCAGCATCTGTACGGAGATCAAATGTAGTAATACAGAAGAAACTAGTCTCATATTTTCCGGACAGCCTTCATAGAATAGAAATATAGATTTGAAGATGAAGGAGCTGCGGAATATATGAAGACCGTGAAAAAAAAGAGCAAATTAAAACATGTCGTGTATCTTGTTTTGGCATTAGCGATGCTGGTGTACGCGTTACCGATGATTTCCTTCGAGCCAGGTGCAGGCTTTGTTTCCCTGTTTGGTGCAGTGTGGGCCGCTTTTGCCTTCCTCGTAATCGGGGCACATCTGCATTTCATACTGGGCGTCAACGAGGAAAAGCAACGTGCACTGGATGCCGTCCGCCGGGCCAAGCTGCGGGAATGGCAAAACAAATGGAGCGAGGACGGAAAGCAAGGCCAAAGCTTGTAAGCGGAACAATAAAGGAAAGGCTGTCTTGAAGCCGTATGGGCTTTAAACTGGTACCCTTGTCAAGGACACTTAAAAAAGAGAAGGCTTAGGCAACAGACAATAGATGATTCCTGTACTGAACAGGGGTCATCTTTTTTAATCCCCATTGATACCTGTGATGGTTGTAAT
>NZ_BOSL01000017.1 GCF_018403325.1 Paenibacillus vini
TAGTTACGGTTTTGCCGCCTGCCGTCTCTTTAATCGTAGCAACGCGCCCATTGCCGTCATACGTGATTATCGTAGCCTTAACGACCGCCGAGCCGTCTTTTTCCTCGACCTTTGTCAATCGGCCCGCTGTATAGGTGAGATGCGTCGACCGCGTATCAATCGGAAAATTGAGCGCCGTACCACTATTGACCGTCTTGTTATCGGTACCTGCCGCAACGATCTGCTCGTCCAGGATGTCGGCATTAGCGTTAAGCACGGCAATATCAAACGGCTCGTTATAGGCGTATTTACCGAGCCCAAGCCGCGGTGTATAACTAGGCATTGTACAGCCCTCCTTTAATGTCTGCGACCGTGTACCCGGCCAGATTAGCGTTTGTGGTGTGTAGTAGATCGCCCCAGGTGACGATTACAGCGTTTTTAAACTCGTAGGCCAGGTGCGCCGGGATGACCTCGCCAACAGCTCGCTTAGCATCGGCAAAACTCTTTGGTACGCCAATGTTGTCTAAAAACGTAAATGTAACGGTGTAATGCGGGTAATCCACGGCTATATCAACGTCCAGTCCGGTAAATGACCGGATCAGATCGCGCAGCACTTTTTCTGTCGTTGTCTCGCTGCCTCGGAGTTTGGCGAGGATCACCGGCCGGCGCTCTGTAAATGGACGGCGCAGGAATTCCGCCTTTTCGAGCGTCTCCCATGTGTAGACCTCTAAGTCGCCAAGCGTAAGGTCGCTATCCTCCACGGCCGCCCATGTGAGCTGACCGCGCGGGTTAATGGGGAGACCGAAGATGCGCTCCCAGCGCGCTAATCCCCACGTCGCCGACTCAACGTAGAATTGCGCCAGCACACCGTCAATCTCCGCACGTAGCCGCGCAACCTCCTCCGCTTCCCGGTCCGTTATATTCGTCGCGACCGGCATCTCGTCGTAATATCGCGGCAAGTAATCGCGCATATCTCGCTTAATCTCCGCTAAAGTCCTCACGCGGTCACCACCGCCACATCGCCCAGCACCGCAACTTGTCCGTCTCCGACCGCTATGTTCGCGGTGCCACCATTAAGCCGGATGTCCGCGTAATCAATCACGCCGGGCACGTCGAGTATTACGTTAGCCACTCGCGTTACACGAATGAGCGGATCAGCAAACGCAAGCGTCCGAAGATAGTCGCGCACTCCCGACGCTACTTGCGCTTGCACATCCGGCAATTGCGTACCGGCCGCAAGCGTCACCTTTGCCGCAACATTGACCGGTACCTCCGCAGCGCCAGCCACCGTTACGTCAGCGCCAACCGGAGCGATCGGCCGTATATGTGCGTCAACAGCGGCGACAATCGAAGGGTCCGGCGCGGTTTTATCAGCGTCTATTAGCACGACTTTTACGGTGCCGGGTCCGTCCCAAATCGGATAGACGCGCGCATCAGATACGCCGGGTACTTCGAGCGCCCACTGCCGGTATTGATTCGCGTTACCGGACGTAGCCGGCCGAAATGCCCGCTCAAAATAGCGCGCCTTTAACGATGCGTCCGATTCCGTGTCGACGCCGCCCTCGAAATGTGCAGCGTTACTTACCGCAACAATCCCGACAAGATCGCCGATCATCGTAGTGATTGCGCCAGCCCCGACATTGCCCGCTACGCCACCTCCCTGCGCCTCTGCCGCGACTGTAACTGAGCCACCGCTGATTGTCGCATCCGCCGTTGTTACGAAATAGACCGGAGTGTCGCCGCCCGTAGATGCAAGCGTCCCGCGCGGAATCGGCGTTCCGTCCGGCCCAGTAAACGTCAGCGAACCGGTTGCCTTTACCGCAGGCTTCCGGGTCAATCCGTATTCCTTGGCGCGCATATCGAGATACGCACCGTATGTCGTATCCGCGAATCCGAACGCCAGAACGTTGTCGAGCTCCGCGTATGCTTGCGTCAGTTCGATCGCGGCTGGCGAAAGCAAATCGTAAGTGACCGAGCCTTGCCGCTTATCAATGTCCGCAGGCGATGCGCCGAGCATCCGGTCGAGTATCGCAACCTTCGTTTGATATTCGTACACTATACCGTCACCTCCATTTGCAACGTGTCATCCGCAGTATCAACGTAAAAAGAGACGGATAACACATCCGCCTCCTTCGTAATTTTAAAGTTATATACTCGCTCGATCCGATCATCGTAAATGAGCGCCTCCTCGATAACGCGCGGTATCTCCGACTCCATGAGCGCTCGAGTCGCGTTTTGACCGATTAAATCGTCGAGCTCGCACCCGTACTCGTCGTCGTATACCGCGAATCGGAAACGCGCCGTCTTAATCGCCTTGATCACGAACTGCTTGAGCGCGGCCTTACCGTCGATAATTCCGCCCATTGAGCCGGATTCAAAGTCGAGCGCATACGTCCGGAGTGGTTCCGGTTCGTTTGCCGCGTTAAATTCTTCCGTTATATCAACGGGTTCCAGCGGACTTAACGCCATACTTACGCACCCCCGATCCGGTCGAGTATTACGTAATTTTGGCCGGCGCCGTAAGAAACGATGATAACGCGGTCGCCCGCTTTCAATGCGTCCTCGAACTCGATTTCGACCGGTGCCGCGCCATTTATCGCCGCCTTGCGCTTATGCTTCGTCAAGTGCTCGCAGACAATTACGTCGTCCGCGTCGAGGTCGAACGGCTGGCCGTCTACTTTAACGCGAATATCCGGAAGCGGCGCAAGAACCGTCGCGAACTCAATGTCAACGTCTTTGTTATAGCCAAGTTCTTGGATGACGTGGCGCAATTTGCTCCGCCCGGCACCTTCGATCATTTCAACGGGCATCTACGCCGCCTCCTCGTAATTAATTTCCGGCAAGTCATCCGTTTTAGAAAGCGTAACGTCCATCCGGTGCGCGCCGTCTTCGAACGTGTGCTTATCGGCCGTGACGTAATAGCCGCCGGCCGTTTTGGTCATCGACTCGAACGCGTAGACTGCGGCACCAGCGACTACTTCAACGTTGCCAAGTGCTTCGACCGTGATTTCTTCCCCGACCTTTGATAATTCCCTTAAACGTTGGCTCGCAAGCTGGTCGAGTTGCGATTTTTTCATATCGGAATCTGCCGTTTCATAATGCTGCATCAATCCATACTTTTTCGCTGCTGCTGCGTCTTTTGCTGTTGCTGTGATGCGCTTCTTTTCTTCGCCGGCCTCAACCTTAACTGCCGTACGCATATTCTCGATCGAAAGCGACCGATTCGCGGATAGTATGTTGACGCCGCGTTCAAGATACCAGCGGACTACTACTTCTTTTCGTTCGCGGAGATACAAAAGACCGCCCTTAGAAGATACGGAAAACTTTCGGTTGTTTTGTTTGCGTGTCTCTGTTAGCGCGGTCACGATCATGTCCCATAACGTTTTCCCCTGAAAAATAAATTTCGGAATTACATAACCGGTATTCGCGACCGTCCCGACAGGTATTTCGAACGCCTTACAAATTTCCTTTACGATTGCGCCCGCGGTCATTTTCGTAAACTTCCGCGAGTCGGCATTCTTCGTTAAATAGACGTTTTCATCGTGAGCGGTTATCATCGCGTCGCCTTTGTCCGAAACACTGTACTCGAAAATTATGCCTCTAAATAATCCCGCGTTGTCCGAATAAAAGCGGATCTCCTTACCAACTTCGAAAGGCACCGCTTGTTCCTTCCCGTTGAGCGTGTTCGACAACGTTATAGTTAGAGTCCGATGAGGTTTCGCAACGTCTCCGGACCATTCCGCGGATTTAATGAGCGGCTCAATCCAGTACTTGCCGTCGTATAATACGGTTATTTTCGTCATGACGGAATCACCAGCTTTTGCCCCGGCTTAATCGCGTTCGGATTTGCGCCAATTACCTTTTTATTTTTCTCGTAAATCTTGCGCCAATCATCGCCCTTTCCGTAGACCTTCGCGGCAATCTTAAATAACGAATCGCCGGATTTGACGGTATACGACTTCGGGGTCTCGCGTGTAGACGGTCGAGCAGCCGCCAATTTCGGCATAGTCACGCTGGCCGACCCGCTCACGGCGCTGTTATCGCCTTTTTTCGCGACCGTAATAAATACGTACTCCTTCAAATCGAGCGTAAAATAAACGTCGCCGGGCTCCCCGCCGCGTTCCCCGTATTCAAAATTTCGAATCGTCACCGCGATATTAATCGGCGTGCCCGTAACGATAAAGCGGACAGGTTTTCCGGAGCGTTGCCATCGCTCTATTGTCGCGACGCATTCGTACGGCTCAACTAACGAAGGAACAGCGCAAAAAGAGGTGTTATGATCGCGCGGAAAAAATGAAGAAAGCGAATACTCGCGCAACTGGCCGCCGCCAATCACCGTATATTCGCCGAGATTCGTTACGTTGATATCCGTATAGCCGTGCGTAGACGTTACGGAGATAGTATCCGGGTTTACCGGGAGTTGCAGCGTCTCCGCTCCGTTATTAAACTTGAGCCAAAATTCCGTGATCAACACCTCCTAGTCCTTCGTTAAATGGAACGCCAACTGACGAGCGATAGCGTCAATATCGGATTCTTGGCGAACGTGGAACGTATTTCCGGTGATAAGAATCGGCCGCGAACTACCTCCGCCATTTCCGCCGGATTCGCGGTAGGATTGCGCTTCTGTGCGCGTGAGGACCATTTCGTCTCGGTGCAGTCGCGCAACATAGCCACTGTACGGAACTCTGTCTAGGCCGCCAGCGTGTCCAGGGATTTGTGGAAATGCGTTATTGGATGGTTTGTTTGGTTTGTTGGGCGGAGAGAGCGGGTTAAGGTATTGTTGAATTGCGCGATTCATATTTTCCGGCGACGGAGTATAAGGAACGCCCTCATTCTTTTTGTATGGCTGCGGTTTCCCGTTTTCGTCGTAATAGTACCCTTTGTTCGAGCCCCACAAATCTTCTCCCCAAACCTTCGACAACACCCGATCGAGCGGATTATCGGCCTGCCAAAGGTTCCAAGAATCAAACATCCCCTTGAAAAAGGAACCTATCGCATCTTTACCGAGAGTCCCCATCATCTCCGAAATACGCGGGCCATAAGCTTCAAACGAGGTTATGATAAAATCGGCAACAGTCTTTCCTGCGTCCTGTATTTGTTGCTGACCTCCGCCCGCGTACCACGTGTCAAACGAGTCCTTGAACTTGTCAAAGACGAATTCAATCTTGCTTTTGACCGTAGTGAGCTTTTGAAATTCCGCGTTTTCCGTAAAGTTGGTTTTGATATAATTTCGCACTTTACTAGACATCTTTTCAAACGCCGCGGTAATCTGCGGAGTGTATTTCTCCACGAAATCGGCCGCAGAGTTAGCGAAGTCCTTGATCAGCGGCATCGCCGGCATGAGTGCGGAAATTTGCAACGTCTCAATCGCGCCCTGGAATTGCTCGACCGCACCGGCAGCGTTGTCCATCTTCTTACGCGCAACGTCGAGGGCTGTTGTCGTGCTCATGTCCTTGTAAAATTCTTTAACGCCCTTTGATCCAGCCTTGTACAGTGTGGTCGCCGCTTTTACTCCGTCGGTTCCAAACAGGTCTAAGAATGTCGCCACTCGCTCTTGATTAGACATGTTTTTCGTTATCTGCCGGAGGATTTCTGCAACCTGATCAAGGCTTTTCAAGTTACCATTTTCGAAGAATTTATTTGCCTTACCTACGCCTATTCCGAGTCTTTCGAACAGTTCCGCAGCCTTCTCCGTTTGTGGCTGCAGATACATGAGCATCGACTTAAAGCTCGTACCTGCGTCCGAACCGTTCTTGAGTCCGTCGTTAGACATCAAACCGATAACTGCGTTAAGATCCCGGAATGACACGCCAGCCATATCCGCCACACCGCCAGCCGCCGCAATCCCGTACCCAATGCCGCGAATATCGGTCGCCGCAGCGTTCGCCGTGCCCGCGAGTATGTCCGCTACTTGAGCGGCTGTGAGTCCGTCTTTACGGAACGCGTTAAGAGATGTCGCCATTGTTTCGGCGGCTTCCGTTAGCTCCAATCCACCGGCTGTCGCGAGGTTAAGCGCCGACTCAAGTCCGCCCGCTTGTACGGCTGCCGGAGTTAGACCGGCTTTGAGAAGTTCTTCGATACCTTGCGCCGCTTCAAGTGCGTTATATTTCGTTGCTGCGCCCATCTTAAGCGCGAGCGTCTGCATCTTCGCCATTTCCGCATCTGTTGCGCCGGTTAGCGCCTGGATCGATGATAATTGCGCCTCGAAACTCATCGCCTTTTTGACGCTAGAATAACCGGCGTATACGGCCGTACCTGCGACGGCAAGCGCTCCGAATTTCGCCGCATTCTTCGCGAGATTTCCGAAGGCCGCCGCGCCAGTTTTCGCCAGTCCGCCGAGCGACTTGCCTGCGTTTTTCGCGGCCTTATCGATGTCGAGAAGCTTGCCGCGAGTTTTATCGCTAGAAGACACGAACTTCCCGTTTGCGTCACGAAGGCGTCCCGTTGCGTCTCGGTACGTATCCGTCGCTTTTTTGACGCGCTCCATCTGCTTTTCGACCTTTCGCATAGGCGCGGTCATATTGTCGACGAGCTTTAGTTTCGCTACGAGATCAAAAGCGATAGTAATTACCTCCCTCCCGCATTAATCCGGCGCACTCGTGCTTCGCGTTCAGCCGTCTTTCGCTCTTTCTCTTCCTCTTCAAAAACGAGCATCATCGACGCGAACATAAACATTTGGTGACGTCGGTCCTTCGCGTAAACTTCGTCGGGCGGAATATGGTGTCTCTGAAAAATCGCATGCAAAAGAAACGGGACACCGCCCGCCCGAATTAGTTTTTTGCGTCATCAATAAGCTCTTCCTCATCGTCAAATCCGGAGAGCTTCATGATCGCGGTCAATACCTTCGCAATCTCGCCCGGCAACAGCGCTTTAGTAACGCAATCCGCCGCGTCCGACGCTCCATAGTGCGCAATCAACGCCTTGTCCGCGAAGTCCGGATCAACGCATCCTCTCGCGATAAGCACCGCGTTAAACAGTTGAGCGTCGAGTTCCTTCTCGCCTTTCCGCGTCGGGATCGTAGCTTGATCGCGTGCTCGCGTCATCTCCGCCTGATCCAGCGCCTTGACCGTGAAGTGCGTTTTGAGTCGCGGAATATACACCGTGTCCTGTACGTCAAGAGTCGCGCCGAGTAACGCTTCGAGTCCGTTTTTAACCGCTGTTTTCGCCATTATTTATGTCATCCTCCGTTATTTTCGAAATTAAAAAGCGGAGTCCGAAGACCCCGCTGCTTTTGCGTTACTTAAGCCGTCGGCCGGAGTTTATCCATGATCTCCGCGCCAGAAAATACGAATGTCAATTCATGCTCGACAATCGCGCCCACCTCGTAGTTAATCAACGGAATCTTATCGAACGTGACGTTTTTCAAGCGGACCCGATACGCGCCGAACGATTCGGGATCATCGAGTTTAACGACGAGCTCCGTAACAAACGGCGAGCTAATATCGTCCATGACCCGCATCGCCTTTTCGATAAACTCGGATGTGACGAGGTAACCGTTAAGCGAGCCGGCCCCTTTAAGCGTCGTAACTTTACTGCCGAGCCAGCGCGTTCCGGCGAGTTTGATCTCTTCCAGACCGATTTCGATCGTCGCCTCGCAGCCGGTGATATTCGTTAGCCAGTTACCGTCTTGATCAAAGACTTGGCCGAAGTTGCCGTTTATTACTTTACTCGCGTCTAAAATTGCTCCCACTATTTATCACCGCCTTAAATGTTGATTGTGAGGAAAATTCGCTCGATACTGTCGACTTCTCCGTAACTAACGCGCAAGAATACCGCATCCCCAACGCTCGGATTATCCGGGTCGAGCTCGACAACTGGCGCGGTCAGCACGTCGTTCCGTTCTAGCGATTCGAGATACGCCTTCACCGCGACAATGAGCGTTGCTTGACCGTCCGCGTTGTTGTTGAGTTTGCCGATATACGAGTCGGCCGCCGTCCGCATAATATCCGTCGAAATGGATTGTCGTGCGCGAATCGAGCGAATTTTCTTACCGGACGTTACGAGCCCTTGCTCGATCTTCACCTTTTCGCCGTCGTGAACGAATACGAGCGAACCGGCCTGCAGCGCCGTCTTAATCTGCGCGTTTGTCAGGCGCTTTGTCACGTCATCGGCCGGAACCTGCGCGTATGTCGTCGACCGGTTAATTGCGGTACCTGCGATAAGGCCCGCAACCCACGGCGCATATTCGGACGAGTTGTACGTTTCCGTTCCGATTTTTACGCCGGAAATCAGATTTACGATGTAATCGTCGCTATTAAGCGTTGTCCGCGCGTTGCCTTGCGTCGGATCTGCGTCAGTGGTTTCGTCACCGCCGAATACCGCGATAAAGTGCTTACCTTCTTCGCGATTGCGCGAAACCCACGTTTTTGTTGCGGCTTGTTCCGTTACGTCGTACTCGCCGTCGAAGACAAATACGTTAAACTGGCGCGTATCAAAAGCGTCGCGCATGTCGACGTAATCTTCCGCAACCGGCGTAGTCGGCATCGTGTAGACGAGCACCTCTTTTGCGCCGCCTTGGAGCGTGAGCAATACGGACTGGACATTCGCCAGGCCAAACGTGTCGACCGCCTGCTTTTCGGATTCGATCGTGTAAAACGTTTTGGCTTGCGCGTTCGATCCGTAAGTCAATAGCGGAATAGCGACGGTGCCTCGCGCGCCTCCGCGAATTTGAGCCGCGGCCGCCTCGACAAAGTTAATGTATAGGCCGGGCCGTACGGGAAGTGCCGTCGGGTCCCAAGAACCTCCTGCCATTTGAAAACCTCCTTATGAAATAGAAAAGGCGCTCCGCATTGGAACGCCTTCTATCGTTGATTGACCGTTATTTTGTTCATCTTCGGATACTGCGGTTGAGTCCGGGATTCACGCACCGCCGTTTCGAGTATGCCGATGCTTACGTAAATGCCGCCCTCCGTTTTGGCCGGTTGCGAGAACGCGAACGATTCAACGCGCATACGCCCAATCGTGTCCGCTTCGTAAAACGCACGTGCCAGCGCATCCATTTTCGGAAGCACCTGCTCCGGCTTAGTCGCGAAATAAACGATTTGATAATCGCGATCAATTCGGTAATGGTAGCGCGTTTCCGTCTCGCGATCATCGTTTAAAAAGCGGATGACAAATGAGTTGTGGACGGGAGCGGTCGGCACCGTCTGTTTCGTTGTGGTCGCGTCTGGAAACTTCGCCTTGACGAGCGCTTCGATCGCGACAATATCTTCGATTAACGCCAACTTACCACCCCGCTCTCTCAAGGCCGGAGTTGATTTCGTCCTCGATATGTTGCTGCCATTTGCGCTCGTTCTTTTTCGCCGGCTCGTCGAGGAATTGTTTCACTGTGCCTGGCGTGCGTAGATTCTTTCCGCCCGCGTCCTCTTCGTGGATGTAATAAGCGTAATTAAAACGCCCACTCCGCGTATTGACAACGGCATTCGCGCTAATCGATCCGGTCAAGTTCGCGCCCGTCCCCTCGATTTGCTCGACTGTAATTGTCCGGCGCAGCGTCCCTTCATCAATCGGCGCAACGTCTACGGCTTCCGCTTTCCATGCGTCGAGTACGTCGTGCATCCCGATCCGCGCCGCTTCCGCCGCAACTTCCGGCGACTTCTCGATCAATTCCGCCAACTGCGAAATGTCAAAGTCGAATGACAACGCCATTACACGAACACCTCCGTCATAAGCGGCTTTCCGTTGAGGCCGCGCTTAACCTCGATACTTTCCGGCTTACGTGCGACAGTCACGCCCAATTCGTTCGTGTACGCTATGACGTCGTCGTACGATACGTCCGGTAGTTTATCGAGGATAATGCGCAGGCTCGTCGTAGCCTCTTCGCCGTATTGGTTCGTTACGACGTTCGTTTCTTCGGTGACTCGCGCCTTATACGGGATGATTGCGCCGGGCGTTGTTCCGCCCCATCCGTCATCCGCGCCGGGCTTCGTTACAGTTACGTTTTGTTTCAGCGGAATATACGGCATTATAACGTCACCCACCCAACGCGCCGCTTCGATAGCGTTATGCCATTCTCCGCGCCAATAAGATCGATCGCCGTCTGTGGAATCAACTTGCGCAAATCAGCGTCGGGTCCCGTTATATATGCGTCTTTAAAATCGAAGTTGGCGACGCCAGTTACGGAAAACCCCGTTATTCCCTGGCGCGCCAACCGGTTCGTATCGTTAAAAGCGATCGTCAGTACGTTCGCAAATTCGTATACTGCCGCATCCGGCACCGTATATTTCGGATAAGTCCGGATCAGCGTGCGCTCGGCGACGTTTAACATTCGTTGTCTTTTCGCCGCGTCCGCTTCCGTCCAGTCTTCGATATCAGCGCAGTTTGCGGTAATATAATGGTCCGCGAGTGTTACGTTTTGAGCCATCCGCGCTCACCTCCGTTTATTTTCCGGAGGTTTTTGCGCGAGGTTTAGGCGCAGGCTTAGCGGATACTTCCACCGGTTCTGCGTCCTTTTTCGGCTCCTCCGGTTTAACTTTGCTTTCTTCCGACAAATAGCCGTAGTTTGAAACAAGGACACCGCAAAGTACGGTGTCCTCCGTATAGGCGACGCCGCCTACAAAATGTAGACCTTCGCGCACACCGTTAAACTGCGGATTTGGTGTTTTAATCTTGAACAATTTTACAACCACCTTTACGCGGACTTCTTAATGCCTTTCAACCGTGCCGCAGTGCGAGCGTTAAAGACGGCCATTCCTGCGAACCATTCTACGCGGGTACGGAACGCCGGCTTATCTTGAAGCTCACCGAGGTCACGGACATCCATGATTCCGCTCTGCAGCCCGGAAACAGCATCACCTGCGCCGAAACGAACAGCGTAAATTGAACCGGTATCATTAGCAGTTCCTTGCGTCTCATTGAATCCCAGGATTTCAGCGCCGACATTGTCTTTTTCGATAACACGGATCGGAACTCCACCATACGTAATAATCGGGCGGCCGAACGCGTCGAGTGCGGATTCGCTGTAACCCGAGTGGTTCTGTAGCAGCTTTTTGATCTCACGGCGCATTGCCTTGGAGCAGAAAAGAGCCGACGCTTCCCCTTCGATAGCATCTACGAGCTCGTCCAGCATCGCGATTGTCAGTACGCCGCCATTTGTACCGGCGCTAATGACCTGGTCGCCTGTGATCCGAGTCTTCAAACCGTCAAAACCCTTCGGGTCTACGGCAGAATCCCCGTTAAAATACTGCTTAGTCAGCGCCAAAGAGAGCGCCTTTACTTTCATGGCAGTTTGAATCGCACGCTGATCGTTCTTGTCGCTCTGCGTCTTGACGATATAAGTATCAATATCGAGGTCGCCCCCAGCGATGTAGAGGCGCTCTGTTTTCGGATTAATGATACCTGTAGATTCGGTGTACGACTCATTAACACCGCGAAAAGCCACACCAGGTAGTTCACCCTCTAGGTTGTAAGCGTAAGCGTTCCCCTGAATATCCATCTGCGGCAACATTTCAAGGAAGGCGGAACTTTCCGCAAATGTTTGAATTACTCCGCGTTGGAGCATGTCTTGAGAAAGCTTCGCTGCTTCGGTAAGTGTAAGACTCATTAATAAACCTCTCCCATATGGTTATTTAGGCCGATGAATAGGCCTATTGTTTTTGTTTCATCCCTTGTTGGATGAGTTGCGTCGCCGTCATTCCAGAAAGATCGGCCTTATGGGTTCCCCCGTTTGTATCGCCGCCAATCTGACGCGATCCGGACGATTGACTCGCTAAGTATGGTTTTGCTTCGATCAGCGCTTTGATGACGTCTACCATACCGACCACGTTGCCAGATTCATCGACGGTCACTCCGGAGATGTCCGCCAACTGGAACGCATCATCGATCGCATCGGGGCGAATCTTAACATCGCCGGTTGTCGCTAGTTCCTTGAACTCGGCCTTGACCAAGCGTTTATTTGCGGACTCAAGCGCTTTTGTGCGTGCTTCTTCCGCCTCTTGAGCGCGCTTTTCGGCGGCTTCTTTTGCGGTAGACCATTCGGCCTGCTTCCCTTCAAAATCCGCTAATTTCGCTTTGATATCGTCATAGTCTGCGTACTTTTTGCGTTCCCTCGCGAGCCTGTCCGCCACAATACGATCGACTTCGTCTTGCGGCACGAGTTTCGGAGGCTCTGGCGTAGGTTCTGGATTAGGGTCGGGATCTGGCGTTGGGTCTTCCGCAAAAAGCTGCAAATTTAACGGCAATTTAAAGCGATTCATAGCGTTTTTCATTCGCAATCCTCCCGTACAAGGCTCGTCAGCACATTTTTCCGCAGCTTTTAACGTCTTCCGCGTCTGGACAAAAAGAAAACGCCGCTTCACAGCGACGCTAACTCGGGTTTTCTAAGTGCGGTTAATTGATGCCGGCATTGCGGATGAAACAGAGAGCGTCTTGATATGTCTCCCACGAACGGATAGTCTCCCGGAGCATCGCGCAACAACTTGACGATTCGCCCTTCCCACGGACCACAAGCATCCTGCGCACCGTGTCGGGAGACTCGCGCATAAAAAGCGCCGCGGCCAAGAGCTTCGTTAATGGTCGCGTCTCTATGCGCCGAGCTCATTTTTGTGCGCGTAACCATTTCGCAATAGGTTTCGGGCTTCCACCGCCTGCCCGCGCTATCAATTATGCCGGTTTCGACAGCACTGCCGAGCGTCTTACGCATTCGTTCCAGAATATCCGCGCTAATCGTACGCCGGCCGTTGATTCCTTTTGCGAGATTGGCGCGCATTGCTTCGGCTGTCGCTTGCCTGACCGCCTGACGAACGCGTCGATCGATGTTTTGGGTTACGGCTAAGAGGTCGGCCTGCGTATCAGCGACAACGGATGCGATCAGTTCCTTATTTGCGCGGTTAAACTTTACGATCTTTTCTGCCTCGATCACCGTCTCGGCCGCACCTAAGTCGATAATCGTACGAATTATCCCGTCGGTGATCGCTTTCGGAATGTTCTCCTCGACCCAAGCAGATGCCTCTTCATTGAGACTACTCAAAATCTTGGCGACTTCCGCCAATGCTGCTGCAGAATTGGCTCGCGACATGTCCGATAAGTCAACGCGTAGTAACTCCGATTTAATCGCCTCTACCGCTTCCTTGTACGCAGAAACAAGCCGCTCAACTTCGCGGTCATACGTCGGGTCCGGGAACCGTTCAGCCATTACGCGGCACCTTCGTTAAATACCGAAGCATCTACGGTTCCATTAACTCGCGCCTCGTCTGCGTCAATTCTCGCGATAGCCTGGGCGGTCTGTTCGTCAGAAAGGCCGTCTAAGAGCCTAATTGCGTCACTAACCGCGAGAGTCGGCTTACCGCCGGTCCGTATTTGCGCAATTTCCGCCTGCTCACGCTCGTCCGTTGGAAGTCCGTCGGAGAATATGATGTGCGGCTTAGTCGGCGTATAGCCCGGTTTCTCTTTCGACTGAGCGTGTTCGAGTAACTGCGCAATGTATAGCGCCTCGGTTAGTGCCTTATCGAAGTATTGACGTTTGCGCGCGATTTTCGAAAGTAACGGGCCCATGCGATACTTAACGGCCAGGCCGGTTGCGCCGCTTGTTCCTGCGTTTTCCTTGCCTAACGCGATTGGCGGTAGTTCGGCCGTGGTTAGAAGAGTGTCTATCAACTTATCGAGTTCTTTGAACGCGGCCTCAAGTTGGCCGTCCCAAGTCACGTACTTCGGCTCGACCTCACCCTGCCCTGCTACCTCGAACACTTTCGCAAAGGCAGCTCGCATTATAGGCTGACCGTCGGGCCCTTCTTCGAGAACGCCGGTCGGAACGGTTAAAATCGGATCGGCATGCTTGTCCAAGATGGCAGCGATTTGCGTGAGCCTATTGTTGATCTCCTCGAATATCGCAGCATGTTCCGATATATCGTCCACGCCTTCCCAGCTATCGTCTAGTGCGAAGTTCGGAACGTGAATCACTAACGGAAGTGGGACGCCTGTCGCAGTGGTAATTGACTCAGGCAGCTCCTCGGTAATAGTCCAAGAAGTTACCTCACCGTCTTGATTAGAAGTCGGTGAAAGTAGGTACCTCTTCGAAATAATTGAGCCAGGTCCGTGAGTCTCCACAAAAAGTTCCCATCGTGAAGCACTCTCCTCGTAAATAGGAACGGCAATATGGAATCGCGTAATTTTCTTCTTGTTTCCTGCGACCGGTTCTGGGAACACGTACGTCGGGTTTTGCGCCTCAATAATCGCGCGGTAAGGGTCGTCGCTTTCCGGCAGGGCGCCTCGGTAATCCTGCGCCCATTTCACCTTATAAAACGAATCACCTCGGTACGCGTTGCCGTGCGCCATCTCGTAATTCACGACCTGCAGCGCGTTATCTTTAACAATACGGTCGACCGCCTGTTGTTCCGGAGACCCCTCTTTACCGGCGTTGTATATTGGAGACTCACTAAAGAGCAAATCAGCGGCCTTTTTACAGATGAGCGCGGCGTAGTTAGCGTAAACATACCGCCGACCGTCCTGTTCGATTTGCTCTTGTACTCTTCTGATTAGGTTCTTATTGGTCGTTACAATATCTCTATTTTTTCGATACCGTGAGACCCTGTCCTTATGTTCCTCAGGTGGAAATGAACCTCCTACTTCGAACATCACGCCACCCTCCTTATAATCCCTTAGGTTTTTTGCCCCAAACTCTTCCTCTTCGCGCTACCCCTCCGGCAGCTTCCACCGCTCCGGCCAAGGCGTCCGGCAAATCATCATGAGTACCGGACGGAAACTGTTCCATTTGCTCAAGCAATAACCGGTGAGACCGATTAAAACGCAAAAGGCCGCTTTCAATGAGCGGCTCCAACGACTCGATTCGGACTTCCTTCTTCGTACGCGATACAACTGGTTTCACGCGCGTAGTTCCAATCTGTTCCTTGCGTAACCGTTCGAGTAGCTGACGGTACATATCATGCTGCGCCCCAACGGTTTCGATCGCGAATACCTTGTGCCCGTATTCAACGATAGCTGTAACGGATTCATCCAACGCAATATGAGACGGACATTTGCGCGCCCAAGCGTCTATTACGTATAAAACACCAGTTTGTTGGTGTTTCCCAACTGTGACAATCGCGTTATAGTCGGACCGGCTACTCTTACCTTGCGCAATGTCCCAAAATGCGTAAAAGTTGAGCGGTATTGGGCGGCCGTGCTCGTCAAAGAGGTCTGATTCGTCGTAATATCGGAATGTCTCCGGGTTAAATACCGCGGATTCCTCGTCAATCGGCGTATTCTGATACTCTGTATTAAAAGCCTTCGATCCGTTATCCCATTTCCACGTCATCAACTTCCAAATCGGCTGTGCTTCCGGCCACAACACGACGGCTCCGCGGTCCATTTCATCGCGATTGGCTTCATAGAAACTCAATGCGGCAGCGGCTCGGTCTTCCGATTCGTAATTTAGATATATTTCGCGACATTTCTCCCAGAGATCGGTTCTTTCAGGTTCCTCGATAAGTGCTTTATATAGCTTTGAGTTAAAATCAGCCCGCTTCATTACCGTGAGAAGTAACGCCTCATGGTGTACAACAGTACCCATATAAACGATTGCCGTCTTTTTGCCTCGCGGATCACCGAGAGGCATTACCGTTTGAGAAAACCAGTCACGCATCTTCTGTCTCAACTCAGGCGTCGCCGCGTTAGAACGAATATCCTCAAGGTCATCACAAACGATTAAATCCGGCCGAACCCCGTCCCAATTTCGTCCGCGAAGAGCCTGGTTTGTTGATGCGGCTTCCATTTTAGTCAACTGCCGCTGTCCGCCGCTCGCCGTTGGCTCCCAAGCTACGAACTCCGAGGAATTATCTTTCGGGTTCATTTGTTGCTTCGTGTGGAGCAGCGGTCCAAAATCGCGCCGGAGTTTTTCGTTACTCTTTAATTGGCTCGCGATCCACTCCAAATTACCGGTCGATACCGCTGGCGTCTCCGAAATATTGATGATATATTTCCGGTGTCGATACGCAATCTCCCTCGTCGGAAACGCTCTCGACAAATACGTCGATTTTGCGTGAGAACGTGGCGCCCCACGCGATACCTTAGCGTTTACCTGCCGCAAGGAAACATCGTCCATTGTCGCGCAAATCTCGCGGTGAAACTCCGGTGCTTCCGCTACGTCCGATATGTCGAAGCCGTCCCAATTTCCGGGGTTACCGGGATTGCGCGCTTCCGAAAAGTATTCGAGTGCGAAGAAGAGCAGGTCGCCCTCTGCGCGGTGAATGCGGCTCAGCCGGTCGAACTCGTCAAGGTATTGCGCGAGCTCCGCTTCCTCATCCGAAGTCAGAGCGGTAATATCCAAGGTCATTGCGCCAATTAATTCATCAAGCCGCGCGATCATTTCGGCGCGTTCGTCCCGTTCAACCCATCGGTCATTTATCCAAGCGATATTACCGTCTCCTCTCCGTGAAATTAGCGATTTATAAGCGAACCCTACCGAATACACCTGCCGGATATGTAACGCGCTAATTTGCCGTAAAAACTACGGGAAAGTTACGGACGCTTCCGGGAGTGTTTCGACCGGCTGGGATTTGTAAAGTCCAAAGTTAATTTTGATTCGCGGATTTATTCGCCACCAAACGGCGGCCTTTTGAGGGGTGCCGGGGGTGGGCCGGCCCCTCGCAGTATATTGTGTCGGTCGTAGTTCGTCTCAAAAACAATCGTTTATGCAACGTCAATACACACGCTTAATTCGGCGTGCTTCCTGCGGGATTATACGTTCCAATTTCCGTATCAAAAACATAGTTGCAATAACGTACGAGAATATGATACACTATAGTCAAATGATATCGGAGGCTGACGCTATGAGGATCGGGTATGCACGTGTATCAACCGCGGACCAATCGCTAGACTTACAGCTCGACGCGCTTAACGCAGATGGCTGCGAGCGCATATACACGGAAAAGGCAAGCGGCGCTAAGGATGATCGCGCGGAACTCGCTAAGGCGCTAGATAGCCTGCGTCCCGGCGACGTGTTCGTTGTATATAAACTTGATCGGCTCGCGCGGTCAACGCTTAAGCTAATCTCTACGCTTGATGATATCAAGGCGAAGGGCGCCGAGTTCGTCAGCCTGTCCGATAAGATTGACACGACGACCGCCGCCGGCAAAGCGCTATTCGGAATGCTTGCGGTGTTCGCGGAGTTCGAGCGCAACGTGATCGTAGAGCGTACGAAAGCCGGTCTCGCAGCGTCAAGAGCCCGCGGCAGAAGCGGAGGTCGCCCGAAGACTGACCGCAAGAAGGTAGCGCAGGCGCTAAAGCTATACGACAGCAAGGCGCATACGGTCGCCGAGATAACGGACATGACCGGAGTTACCAAGGCTACGCTATATCGGGCGGTGAGGGAACGAGAGAGCGCGGAATAGGCGCTCTCTTTTTATCGTTTCGAAAAATTCCGGAGGGCCGTCCGTCAGGAGCGCGTAGCAGATGAAAACACCGCACCGTCAACCGCAGTCAAACCGTAACCGAACGTGTCCCTTCATCTAATGCGCCAATAATGCGCAGGCCATTCCGCACTTTACACGTCTGTGTTTCCGCCGTCTCTCCGCGCCTTAAACTCCGCGATTCTCCGGTCTAACTCTTCGCGATCCAATCCGGTCGCGTCCGTCCTCACTACGTCAACCTTATCTGTCAGCATTTTGTTCATCTGCAGGAGCAACTTCGCAGCAGCAGCGTTGCGGTCCTGGATCGCAGCGTCCGCCATCGAGTCAGCCACTTCCGGCAGCTTATCGAGCGTGTTGCGCGTAATCTGGCGCTTTAACTCACGCTCAAATAGCGGCTCTTTAAGCCAGTCGTAAATAGATTGCCGCGACACTCCGGCCGCTGCTCCGATCTCCTCCATCGTCTTACCACCGCGACGAGGCTGCGCTAGATAATGAATCGCGATCAAATGGTGTGTCTCTAATCGTTTAAGTGCCAAGAACGAACACCTCACTCGTTGAAGTAGGTACACGCACCGACTCGGAAACTACAACTTTGATGGGACTGCTAGGCCTAGATGTCACCGCGACTCCCTCATATATTGGAATTTCCTGTCCCTTTATCATTAGTCTCGTATTCACACCGTCCTCACTAACTAGTACCAAGGATGGCGCGCTAAATTCATCAAATATTAATGCGACCTTACCGTCCACTACATCGAACTTCATAATTATTCCTCCGTATATTCAGCGCGAAATCACGCCATTATTTTCGTACCCTTCCGAATACCTTACCGCGCTGGTTGTGCGCCTATTTCAACGCGAATCCAACGGGAAATCCGCGCATAAAAATAGCGCCAATCATCCGTACGAGCAAAACGGACGAAAAGCGCGGCGGCCGGGCGGATCGGTCTCCGCCTTCTTCGAATATGCTTACACATTCTTTTACGCGAAGAAAATCTAATAGTAGATATCTAGCATTCCCATACTCTTATTCGCGATAACATATTCTATAATTAATTGTCCCGCGAGGTTCAATGAGCGAAGCGAATTTAACCGATGCGGTAATGTTTTAGTAAGTCTTTATAGATAAGTATTAATACCGTAAGTCTTTATACATCGCAAAATCTGCGGTTACGTAACCGCAAAAAACGCGGTTACCGATCGCAAATATTGCGGTTACGTACTCGTTCATCAAACGCCCGTTTCCGCAATGCTCCCGTTTCCCTCCGCTGCACCATCGCAACGCGGCGCTTTTCAGTGTGCTCGGCCGCTTCGGGAAACCGCGCGTAGAACTCATCCTCGTCCGTTATCGGCGCGTTGATGATATAAACATCATTGCCGTACGTCGGATGGCGATGCACTTCGATAAGTCCGCACGCAACCAACACGGATTTAATGCCGGCAACTGACCGTTCGCCGCAATTTAGCGCCTGCATAATGTCCCACGTATCCGGGAACGCGTAACCGTATTCCGCGTTATATTGCGCGCAAAGATACGCATAAAGAAGCGCATGCTCCGCCTTAAAGTCCGGGAGCCGCGTATATAGCCGGAATATCGCGTTAGGGACTTTCGTATAGTCTCGCGCTGGTTCAAACGGCTTGCCGCTCTGCTTGATCCCCGTCTCCATTTGTTTGACCTCCGTTTGTTTGTGTGTATTCCGATATAGCCGCTACAAGCTGCGGCGTTTTATTAAAGAAGAATACGTTGCGGCCCGGATACTTCCGGTTGTCACCGATCCCTTTGAGGACGAAGCCGCGAACCATCAAATGGCCAGCCACTCTTTGTGAAGTTACTACATAACGATCACTCACGCGCACATCACCTCATTTGATATTTGAAGGGGCCTCGCAAACACGGGCCCCCACTGCTTCCACTTATTTTTCGTCTCTATAGATCGTCGTCGTCCGCGACTTGAAACGGGATCATCGCGCCTTTACGCTTTCCGGTACTCTCTCCCAAGTCTAAGGCGTCGTTATATTCGCAGCACTCACGACTCCGGTGCTGGGCTAGCTCCATTTCCGTCATAATCGGGTAATCGTACAGGTTGTAACCGCGACTTACCCACGCGTCGAGACGTTCCTTTTGCGCTTCTGGAAAATCTGCACTGGTAACGTGTTTGTAGTATTCGATTAATTCGTTAGCGGCAGTCCGTTTTTCCGCCATCTGCAGTGAAACTGACGTAAGCCGATCGATAATACGCGTTAGAAGGAGACGATTATCTGCGCCGCGAGTAAATTGCCCCTTCCAAAAATAGCCGTTGTTCCATATGTCACGAAGATTTCCGGACTCTCTCGGCATTTCCTGTTCGAACGCAACTAAATTTGTCAATGCTCCCATTCGTTATCGACCCCTTCTGGATTTGTTTATTCGTAGCCGGTAGACTCCGGCTTACGCTCCCTTACATATAACCTTATATGCACTATTAGGAACGTTTTCGGCCGCCCGATCACGTATTTTTCCGAAAGTTTTTCGCAGGTTACTCTCTTCTACGTCGAGGCACTCGGCCATATAGCGGAACTTGATCCGATAATTCCCGCCCTCGTCGACGCGGTACTCGTCCATTTCACCGCAATCGATGTCCTGCGATACTATCTCGAAGGCTCTTTCCGCATATCCTCGCTGTATTTGAGTCAATCGCTCAAGCAACGCAGGCACCTCCGCGTCCTGGACCCGGCGGTCGAAAACTATGCTCCACGCGTGGGCCGGCCGAGGTTTGACGAATACGTTATAGAAATTGCCGCTCTCACCGCGACGGCCTAGGCGTCTCAATCCGTCGAGTTCCGCCGATAGGTGCATGTATTGCGTTTGAAATGCGCGATTAACGTAATTTACGATTGCCCGCTCCGTACGGGACGGATCAACGTTGCGTAACGCGTGCTCAAGCGCGGGAACAATGACGAAGTGAAGAAGCGGGAGGTAGTATTGATATTCGTTTATCGCATACTCCAACTCCGCAAATGCCTCATTACCTAGAAATGCGAGAATTTCGGCGGCATGGTCGATAGCGGTGCGGAGGTCAGGTTCCGCGAAGATATCAATTCCGATGCCCTTCTCGATCGCATCGCGGAACTCTTTTAACGCAGAGTGTTCGAACCCGTGAACTTCCGACCTGCTTGTCTTGGCGATTTTGTCCGCGACAAAGGTTGTCGGGTCGTCCGCATCCGTTGCAGATCCTTGCCGGAAATGCCGTAAGATATCGTTGATCACTTCGCGGTCACCTTCGGTTTGGTACCGTCCTATCGCACGTTTGAATTGTCCTTCTCCCAAAGAGACACCTCCCGTTTGTTTAGAGAAGGGGCCCGAAATGAGCCCCACAGCCTACCGTCCTTACGCATTAATCCGCAGGCTAACCTTAATCTCCGTCGGCTCCCGGCGTTCGACTTGCGCTGCCGGCCGGATTACGAGCACGCCTGCGTCAATGCCTCGGTCTTGATTCGCTTGGATGCCGCAACTTTCGAGCACCCGGTGAATCAGCAGCCTCCCGGCCTGCGTCCAACGCGTATGAAGGACGGTCTTTGTACCGCCAGTCTCGAGCGGAATAGCGTGCGTCACCGATTTCGTCAGTCCTTGGCGAAGGTATCTCGCGCAAAGTATCCACTGGCCGCCTGTCTTCCGCTGAACTCCCGCTTCTTTAAGGGCAGCGTTCAGTTTTGCCGCAGTCATTCCGTAGTCGGCCGCAATCTGCGTTATGGTCAACGTATCGTCAGAGCGCATGATTTCGTCGAGGTACGTGAGGCGTTCCGCTTGTTCTTCGATGACTTCGGCCTGGCGCGTGGTTTCGAGCTGTAGCCGCGCACGTTCTTGCTGCTCGCGTTTAAGCTCCGTTAATAGTTGGATCATAACGTCCGGGTCACGGATCATTTCTTCAAGCTTTGTTGGGGCGATGTAGGCTCCGTGCTTGCGAATAGTTGGGATCACTTCATCAAATAACCAGCGCTCAAACTGCTCTGCAGCAGGTAGTTTTGAACGAACGATTAGGCGGTATACGTTCCCCTCTGATATGAATTTCATTTGTTGTGTCCGTCCAAGCGAGTCGGTGACTGAACGAATCGTGCACCCATCATCGCAGCAGTGGTCGCGTATAGCTTTTTGTGGGTTTACGTAGCCTAAGGCAGAAGCAATCTGTGTAGCCCCGAACATTTCCTTTCCATCGACTAAAGTTACGCAGACACTGCCGAAACGATCGTGGCTAAATACTTGTGAACTGTTCGTCTCCATTTTGAATATCTCCTCTCAAATTATTTTTTATATAAACGGCCGAAGCCGATATTTTACTTAGTGGGTGGGGGTGTGTCCAGAGTTGGACCTACCCCTACATAAGTTGATTCTCCGAAGTTGGAGAGTGAGAAGTCTTCCTCTACTCTTTAATCTTTTCGTATTCCTGCCTTACTGCCCCCAATTCAGCATCCACGGCTTCGGTTGCCATCAAAATATCACAAAGCGCATCCACAATTCGATCGGAATCTCTCGCCTGCAGGCCGCTCATTAAAGCGAAGATACAGTCACGGGCTTGTTTCGCCAACCCTGCGTCACGCGCGTGTTCCAATTCGCAAGTATCCGCAATGTGAAATAGCGTTCGAAGATGCGGAAGCGGCTCCACTAAGTAAATGGATACCGTGCATTCATGGAGCAACATCCGAAATAGCGCTAAATCTGCGCCCCGGTTGGTAAGTACCTGCGCCTGTTCGTTTTCCCCGCGTTCCTCTTCCCGTGCTGCTAAGTCCGCCCAACACGTCAGTACCTCCGCCACACTGTCGCGTTCTTGTTCTAGGCGTTCGATTGTCGTATTCAATATCCCCGTCCCCTTTTCATTCAAATTTTATTTATGTGAACGGCCAGCCGGCCGGAAATTGATCTTGTAAAAGACCCCCTATATAAAATGTTGCCGATGGTTGCCGTTTCGCACAGATTCCGGCCAACTTTTTGCGGCCCTTAATATATCCGACGGGCTACTGACTATGCTTCGCACAATGTTCCGTTCAACTTTCTGCCGGATATCGTATTATTGCCGCGAGATTTTAAGTCCGCACACTTTTCCGGGATAATCATAAAGACGACGCCCGTGCATTCTCCCGCACAACCTCCGGATAAAATCGGGGCCTACAATAATATAGAAAGTCTGCCTTCGATCTCACACACCTCCCAAGAAGTTTTCGCCCTCACTATATATAGGGACTCTTTTTTAAGAAAAGTGGGACGTAAGAGACTGAGATTAAAATATATGTGTCTAAAGTGTGAACGTTTAAAATAATTGAAACCATCCTAAAACGAGAACGTATATTCTCGTATAAAACAAAAACGGAAAAGGCGTGCCCGAGCGGAATCATCCGCCACCCTCTCCGTTCCTTATCAATAATCGCGGCTTTCACGTTCCGGAGTTGCCGCTCCGAGCCGCAGGAATTTGCGTACGCCGGCCGGAACTGTTGGCGCAGGACCGACCGGATTTGCGAGGACATCCTCGCTTTTGCCGAGATTTGGCGCTACTCGACTTTGAAACTTCCCGACGTCGGGAACATTTTCCCGCATGGCATCCCCACCGTTTGGCGCCGGCAGGTACGGGAATGGCCGCCGTGTTAGCGCACAGCGACCGGTTACAGACTTACAACGCGCATCTCCTCCCCATTACGGTGGTAGCGCACCTTGCCGTAGCAGCGGCGTTAGGTTCATCGGAGTTTAGGCAGTTGATCCACCGTCCGGATTACGTCCTCTCTACGTACCGGTATTCGTTCAGGCGCCTCACAATGACTTGTAATTATTCGGAGGATTTCTAGAGCGCTCATTTGCCGTAGTCGTTCAGCGATTGCGGCGAGAGTTTCGTTGGACAAGATGATCATCCCGTAATCGACCATTTCGAAAACGTCGCTATCCGTACTTTCAACGGGTATAAGCTCGACGTCCCCGAGTTGGTTACGAAAAAGTGCAAACTCATTATTTACGAGTACACAATCATGCATGATTTCGCGTTCTTCATTTTCGGCAGCTAGGTAAAGGACGTCCACAGGGTATTCCCTCCTTCAAATTTTTTTTTGCTTTAGGCGAATATAGTGGCGGTACGTTTACCTCTGTCATCTCCTCCGCTTATCGGACCGGTTGCAGCCGGCGGCATCATCGGAGCGCGGACTCAACGGACGACGCGGAACTCGTCCGAAGCCTCCGAATCGTTCATAACGCAATCAATTAGAAAATCAATCGCAGACATACGTAATAGGCACGCGGCCACTTCCGCGACAATCTCGTCGGTTTGCGGCAGTCCGACCGCGACGCGGACCGAATCGTTCAGTTTACGGGTAATGTAAAGGCGCGGATGATTCACAACGTCAGAATGGCGAGTAACCCGGCGCAAAACGAGATCCTCGTCTACAAAGTGCAGGACAAGGTCGTCGCGGATTAACCAGGACGGCCGCAGCTCGTAGTCTAGAGGATCGCCCAGGTAATAGCCGTCAACAACAAGGACACGCTCAAGATTCAAAGACATTACGCGATCAACTCCTTTACTAGTAGCGCAATAAACCATACGAGCGCGCGTATTAACGTTTTAATCCTGCGTTTGCTTATCCGCGGATTAACGGATCTATGCCGGTAATAGTTCGGCGTGTATGCGGTCATTGACAGACACCTCCTGTTCTTCCGGGACAATAAAGCCGATTGCTCGCGCCTGGGCCGCCGTCAACGATATGGAGCCGAGGACTGCGCGGCTGGATACGCCAGTCACGCGTTGGAAGTGCTGCGGATTGGACGACAACTCCTGCGATGTGCCGATTAATTTCGCAATAATCCGGCCGATGTGAGGCGCGTAGACATAACGTACTTGGTACGGCATATTAGCGAGTTCAACCGTAAAGCGCTGCGGCTTGGGTCCGAGGCCGATGGCGTAAAGTTGGTCCGCGTTCGCTTCGACGGTACCGCCTGTCCACTTCGGACTAACTTCGGGGAATATTACGAAGAAACGCGAAGGTGCTGCCGTTGTGTGCTTCGCCTTATTGCCGCGACCGAGTACGATATTCATTAGGCCGGTGCGTACGTTGCGGTAGTATCCAATTTCCTGAGTTGGGCTGATGATTGCGGTTGACATAATTGAAACCTCCTATAACGTTTAACGTATTATGATTAACATCTATCGTTTAATGACTTACCCTCATAATACAACGCCTAACGTTAAACGTCAATAGGTTATTTCAAAATATTTATCGTGAGGGTATACTTTTATTTGAGGTGATATTCGCGTGACCATTAAATTGAAGTTAGAAGACACACTAACCAGCGCTGGCTTATCAAAAAATGCTCTTGCGCGGGAAGCAAAAGTCCGGCCAAACTTGATATATGATATGTGCGAGGGAAAAACGAAGAGGCTCGATCTCGAAACATTGGGCAAGATAATCGACACTTTAAACGCGATGACAGGGCGCAGCTATACGCTGACCGACGTACTGGAGTACATACCGGCCGCCGACCGTTGAGTCCGCGGTCTTTTTCATGCGCTTAGCTTCCGCGCGAGCCAGTGTATTGCTTGCGGTCTGCGGCGAGGACACTCCGATGGCTTCCGCAATCTCTTTGAGCGTGCGTCCTTCTTCGCGAAGTTTGAGCGCCGTCTCTTCGCGCTCGGTTAGTGTTTCGGCGGAAGGGGCGGCGGCTGGCCGGAATTTTCCGTCTGCGGACTCAACGTTTCCAACTGTTAATTTTTGATCAGTTGGAATTTCCTCGGCTTCCTTCGTCCAATTTACCGCTGTTCCGTAGCTGATTCCGAGCCATGCGCCGATAAGTCGGTAACTTTTGCCCGCCTGCCGGAGCTTGATCGCCGCTTCTTGCTTATGTCGTTACCTGGCGAGCATTTACCGCGTGTTTCCCGTGGAATTTACGGCGAATTAGCGATCCTGGGCGCGGAGGAGTATAAACGGAAGGGTGGCGAAGTTGAGACGCTATTTTGACGCAAATAAAAACGCCAACTTACGGAGAGGTTCCGCAGGCCGCCGCGCCGCCAGAAAGGAGGTCAATATGACACTAGAAATAACTACATTTGACTACAGCCAGCTTAACGCGCCAATCTCCGAATTCCTTCAAAAGAAAGAAAGGAACATGCGCGAAATTGTAGGGAAAGCATATACGGATTTGGGACGTGAGTTAAAGGAAGCCCAGAACGTACTCGCAAGCCACAATAAGTATAGCGGAGTGTTCGAGAAGTGGTACACCGCGTTGGGATTTAGGAGGGATGCCGTTTATCGAATGATACACCGGTTTGATGTTATCGCAAATTGCGAGGACATGGGTCAGCAGGAGCTATTGGAAGACCTTCCGGTCTCCCTTACGTATGAAATCGCCGCACCATCCGCTGAGTCCACGGAACCAAAACGCCGAGCGAAAAAAGCCGTCCTGTCCGGCGAAGTCAAAACGCTAAAGGATTATCGCGAATTGGTCAAACGGTTAGAACAAGCGGAAGCACGCGCACATAAAGCGGAGGCTGATTACGAAACGGTGCGCGACACGCTCGAATCGATCGACGAGCAGCCTCTGCGTGTGGAATACGTATATGTATAATAGTGCAAATAAACTTTACGTTTCGCTGTCTGTACCACGCCGACGGAACAAGTCCGCCCGAAGCAACGTTCCTATTTTTGCATATATCTTTAAAAGATTTTAAGAACTAAGGTCTTAAAAGATTTAAAGACTTTACTCACTTATAATCCCTTACGGTCTTATAAGTTCGTACGCCGCGGATAAAAACCGATCCGAGTCGAATATACCGAAACCGTGCGAGGAACACATTTATTGCCGCGTGAATGAGAGTTTACTCGAAGAAGAAAACAACAACGACGCCAGCCAGCCGCCTCCATTTCCGCCTGCCGCCGAACCTCCTCCGCCCACACCCGTACATTTTCCGTAAAATTACCGCAAAATTAGACGATTTGACCGCGTGGAGATATATTTGCTCCCCTCCGTCATCAAAACCGTTAATTTCACGTGATTTCAGCGAGAAATGATAAGGGAGCGGTTTTCAGCGCGAACAAACGGTATCGACACCACAGCAAACGTTTACTAATTTTTGAAAGTGTAATATAGTGCAAATTTACCACGAGTGCCTTTTATTTATTTTTATCTCTTTTTATCTGTTTCGTTCCCATTTTTGCATATTAGGTATAGTGAGTAGGCGAACAACGATCGGGCCAGACAAGCGCCCGGTCCTTTTTGCGTTCGCTTTTTATGTGATAAATCAAGTTCATAAAATTATGGAGGGGTAAAAATGGACAACAAAACAGTAAAAGAAATTAGACTCGCGAACGGACTTACTCAAAAAGAAATGGCGCAGGAAATCGGAGTTGCACTCTCGACAATCGCAATGGTTGAGTCCGGCGGCCGGAGGGTTACGGATAAGCTGCGTTTTAAGATTGCGCGGCGTTTTCCGATGGACAGCGGGACTGCGGCAATTATTGAGAATGCTAAAAAACTCGAAGGGGCGCGGTAAGTTACCGTGTCTTTTCTATCCGAAGATACCTTATCGTGCGGAAAACTTCAATTAAGGGGCGAAGAATATCGTGAGTGTACAAAACGAGATCATTTTAACAGAAAGCCGCACTCTGCGTGACGATTACGTGTTCAAGGACAGTGTTCTTGAGCGCGTAAAGGCTGTACCGGTGCTGTCGGGAACGTTGGAGGTTACGGTAGAAATGGCCGCGAACTTTTACGAGGTTCCTATTGAAACAGTTAGGACTGTACTAAAGCGGAATCGGGCGGAGTTTAACGATTACGGGGAAGTTAGATTACTTAAGGGTAAGGTCTTAGAGAGCTTTAAGACGCAGGTTCAAGGTGAACCATCGTTTAAGGGACTCAACTCTCTATCTCTTGTAACACGTCGGGGGCTACTCCGCATTGGCATGTTACTTACGGAGTCAGAAGTCGCACGTTCCGTCCGCAATTACCTCCTTAACGTTGAGGGAATCGCAAGTAAAGAGCAGCGTATGTGGTCAATGCAGCGCGAAGTATCCAAGCGGGAACGCCGCCGATTAACGGACGCGGTTCAGACGTTTGGTGACGGGAGCACTTTTGCCTACGCTAACTATACGAACCTCGTCTACCGGGTACTGTTCGATACGGATGCGCCAGGCCTGCGCAAACTCTACGGCCTAGAGCCCGACGATAATATCCGCGACGCGCTCAGTACAGATGACCTGCGCAGCGTTGTCGACGTTGAAACCGCGATTAGTTCGCTGCTCCGCCTCGGGTACGGATACCGGGAGATTCGCGACGAATTACTGAGCCGGAAGGCTAATTTCCGCAGGGAGGCCGCTTAATATGGGATTGATTAGAGTGGACATTCATAAGGAGCAACGCAAAATTGACGCGGACTATCGCATGGAGACGGAGGCCGGCGTCATGAAGGTGTTGCGCGGATACCGGGAGTTAAATTTCCGAAAATACAACGGATCGGTCGAGTTGGCCGGGCTGCTCGCGGACTTTAATAACGCGTTAGAGCTCGCTCAATTGACGGAGTGCGAGCGCAAGGCCGCGTACCTGACCGTCACCAACGTGTCACACGCCGAAATCGATAGTAGCGCGTTAGAGTCCGCCGCGAAGAAGATAGCGGCCGTTTTTCGGGGCTGGCGGTATGATACCGACGTGGCTGCGTAAATACGAGAAGATATCGTAGAGTCCGCATAAACGAACGCAAAACTTGCGAATATATGCGGGCTCTATAAGTTACGCAGATATCCGTAATTTGGACTTGCAGCGATGCGCTCCTATGTGATATATTATTGGAGCGGAAAGAAAACGACGAAATGACTGTGCGGCGACAAACCGTTGATATAGCGGGCTTTGCGATGACTGTGCGTTGACATTTCGGGATAAATTTGCGGGGCCTTAGCTCAGCTGGGAGAGCGCATCGCTGGCAGCGATGAGGTCAGGGGTTCGATCCCCCTAGGCTCCACCATATTACTTCTACGGATCGTTAGCTCAGTTGGTAGAGCATTCGACTCTTAATCGACAGGTCCAGGGTTCGAGTCCCTGACGATCCATACCGAGTTTATATGAAACATCCGGCAGAAATGCTGGATGTTTTTGTTTTTTCCGGCCATATAAATAAAAAAACAGCCGCCCCGATACAAGATTCGGAGTAGCTGTTTGCTTTTGTTATTCTTCGTTTTTATAAGGCTCAATCGTCTGGATCGTACCGTCATCATTGTATTTTAATTCGGTATACTTGACGCAGCGCTTATTGTCTGCTCCGCCGGACAAGGAACTGTCATGATAAAATAAGTACCATTTCTCCTTGAACTGGACGATGGAATGATGAGTGGTCCATCCGACTACGGGAGTAAGGATTTTTCCTTGATATTGATAAGGACCCATCGGATTCTTGCTGATAGCGTATACAATACTGTGTGTAGTTCCTGTGGAATAGGACAGATAGTAATAGTCGTTATACTTGTGAACCCACGGTCCTTCAAAGTAACGTCTCTCTTCATCTCCGGCAAGGATCAGATTGCCGTCCTCATCCACAATCGAAATCTCCTGCGGCTGTGCTTTAAATGTAAGCATGTCTTCGCTTAATTCCGCGACGATCGGACCAAGCGCTGGTTCCGTAGGAGCCGGACCTTCAGCATCAGGATTGTAAGTGCCGGTTTGCCATTTCTCTAACTGACCGCCCCATAGTCCACCGAAATACATATAGGCTCTATCGTCCTGGTCAATGAAAACGGCAGGATCGATGCTGAAGCTGCCAGGTATATACTCCGGCTCTGGTGTGAACGGACCCGCAGGGGAAGAACTCTTGGCTACGCCGATTCGGAACACGCCTTCATGGTCTCTAGCCGGGAAGAATAAATAATAGGTATTGTTCTTATAAGCGGCATCAGGGGCCCATAGCTGCTGACTGGCCCAAGGAATATCCTTAAGATGAAGCACCTCACCATGATCCACGCACGGAGCCCCTGCATCGTCCATGGACAAAACATGATAATCCTCCATGTCATATTGGTCCCCGTTATCATTTGAAAGCTTCTCATGGTCTAAGTCATGGGAAGGATAGATAAAGATTTTACCTTCAAAAACATGAGCCGAAGGATCTGCTGTATAAATATGAGTCACGATAGGCTCATTGGGTTGTGCAGGTTTTGTCACGTCTTTTCCTCCTATTTAACTGAAATGCATGCGTTTTCATCGTATCAGATAAACAGTATCCTGTGAATTCATGAAAGTATAGGTTATATCCCAAAAACTTTAGTTGTTCCTTCATCTGCTCAGTCCGGGTTTAGGGGCGCACAGAGTCTTTAGCAGCAAAATTCCATCATTTGACCCCCGGAATCCGTGCGCTCTTTTTCAAAATGAAAAATACAGGTACAATAGATAAGATTAATAAAAATTTAAAGAATGCTGTACTCACATTAGAAAGGAAAACATCAATCTATGATCATTAAACCACGGACACGCGGCTTTATTTGTACGACGTCGCATCCGGCAGGATGCGAGCGCCAGGTAGAGCAGCAAATTGATTACGTCAAAAACCAAACGGCCATTCAGGGGCCGAAAAATGTGCTTGTCATCGGAGCTTCGACGGGATATGGCCTTGCTTCCCGCATTGTTGCCGCTTTTGGAGCGCAGGCCAACACAGTGGGCGTCTACCGTCCAAGCGCCGCCAGCGCAACCCGGACTGCCTCGGCAGGCTGGTACAATTCCGCTGCATTCGAAAAGGCCGCTCAGGCGGCCGGACTTAAGTCCTTCAGCGTGACGGGAGACGCCTTCTCTGAAGAGACTAAGGCGAAAACTGCCGAATTAATCCGAAGCGAGCTGGGCCAAGTTGATATGGTCGTATACAGCGTGGCTACCGCTCGCCGGACCGACCCGGTTACCGGGCAGCCTCGCACCTCCGTGCTGAAACCGATCGGCAAACCGTATACGAATAAAACGGTGAACTTCCATACCGGAGAAATCAGCGATATTACTCTTGAACCCGCCACAGAGCAAGAAATCGAGGATACGGTATTTGTGATGGGAGGCGAGGATTGGCAGGAATGGATCAACGTTCTGGAAAATGCCGGAGCGCTGGCCCCGAATGCTGTCACCGTCGCTTACTCTTACATCGGATCGCAAATTACGATGCCGATCTACCGGGAAGGCACGATCGGCCGGGCGAAGGATCATTTGGAGGAAACCGCCCGGAAGCTGGACGAACGGCTCTCAGCGAACGGCGGCGGGCATGCCTATGTCGTCGTGAGCAAGGCGCTCGTTACGCAATCCAGCTCCGCGATTCCCATCGTTCCGCTGTATATGTCGGCGCTGTACAAAACGATGAAAGAAAAAGGGATTCACGAAGGGACCATCGAGCAGATGTACCGGTTATTCTCCAACAGACTGTACGGGCCGCAAGCCGTTCCAGTCGATGAGGAAGGCCGAATTCGTCTTGATGATTGGGAGATGCGCGAGGACGTGCAAGCGGAAGTCACAAAGCTCTGGGATAAACTGACGACGGACAATATTTATGATCTGTCCGATCTCGAAGGCTTCCGTCGCGAGTTCTTCCAGCTGTTCGGCTTTGAGGTCGATGGCGTGGACTATGAAGCGGACACCGATCCGATTGTTGAAGTAGTCAATCAAAAATAAACCGCACATGCAAAAAAACGGTTGGACAAAGGGAAATCCCCTCTGTTCCAACCGTTTTTTAATTAAAATCGTATGAATGCGATCGGATTACAGATCGTCAGCGGCATTGCGCTTAAGTCGGGTCTTTCTCCAAATTGTCCTTCATCTCGGCATAATGCGCCGCTACATCCGCGCTGACCTGAACCAGTCGTTCAACCAGAGATAATGGTTCGAGAATCGTTAGCGCTTTGCCGTAAGGCAATAAAAAATACGGTACGTAGGATACCAATGCGGCTTGTCCAATCCGGAACAGCGCCTCTTCCGGTTCGCGGGAGATCAGCGCGTGTCCGAACAACCAGTGGCGGCCAAGCTCATGCAAGGCCTGTTCGGGCCCGGCAATCCGCACATTGACCAGAGTCTCTCCATCAAGTGAGCCGGGAAGCAGGCTCTCCAGCAGGTGGGCCTTGGCGGAAAAGCCGCCAGGCCTATCAAACCTTTGCTCCGTCGGACGCAGTTCCACGATCCTGTCGGCCCGAAAGCTCCGTATCGTTTGCCGCAGCCGGCAGTATCCAACCGTATACCAGCAGCCTTTCCAATGGACAATGCCATAGGGATCGAAATCTCTTGAAACCGGCGGCTCGCTCCGGCCTTTATCATAAACCATTTCAAGAGTCATTCCCTGGGCCGCCGCTTCCTCAAGCTGTTGAAGAAAGGATCGTTCTCGCTCCTCCAAAGGCGGATAAATCACCGACACCCCTTGGTCATGGAGCTCCAGCCGAAGAAGCTGCTCATCATTCGTATAAAGCTTCAATTTGTCGATCGCCCGCTCCAGGCTTTCCGAATGGGGGTAGCCAGCCTCCCTGGCAAAGGTCGAAGCATGGACCAAGGCTTTTTGTTCCTCCTGATCAAACAGTAAGGGTGATTCAGCAAACCGCCCTAATATGCGGTATCCGCCGCCCGGGCCCGAATCCGCGATAATCGGGGCACCGCTTGCGCACAATGAATCTATGCAACGGTATACTGTTCGAATATGAATTTCCAGCTTGTCTGCCAGCTCCCTAGCGGTCAGTTTCCTCCCGGAGCGGAGCAGCCACAGGATGGACAGCATGTGGTCGGACTTGGACATATCGGTTTCCTTTCGGTTGTTTCCGGGAACCGCAAGCCAATCCCCGTTATTTTATTCTATTGTAACTTGTTTACTTGAGCGGTTCCATTCCTGCTTCAATCCAGGAATCATAAGTTTGTCCGTATACTTCCGGGATACGAAGTCCCGCTTGTCTCATAAGAACCGTCATCTGTCCCCGATGATGAGCCTGATGCATTAGCGTAAACCGTAAAGTTACCCCGTTCGCCCAACTTTCTCCCATCATATCTACGGTTTCCAGCAGACTATCGTCGCTCCACTGAGTCTTCACCGCTTCAAGGAGTGCCCGGCTGATCCTGCCGTATTCCTCCGCAATCACTGCCGCCGAAGCAGGAACTTCCTTTCCGCCCGCCGGTCCGTCAAAAACCAGACCGCATCCTGTCATATAGTGCGGAGAAAGAACCAGATGCCAGGCGATATCCCCAAGCGTCCTCCGGCCGGGAATCACTTCCCTGGACAGCGAATCGTCCGTGAGCGCCCCCATTACCTTTTCCGTTAGCTTAAGCTCCTCTTCCCATTCCTTTGCAAAGTCATTGATTTTCACGAACATCATCATTCCTCCATTAGTTAAGGGATCTTTTACAAACCGAGTATATAAAAAAATCACTGACAGATTCGGTCAGTGATTTTTAAAGTAATTAAAAAATTATTATTAAGTTACAATCAGAAGCTACAAAAAGAAGCTGTACTCCAGTAGTTACCCTACTGAAGCACAGCTCCACTCAATCAATATATTGTTCTAAAGCAGATGTTTATATCATATCTATTATTTCAACAACCAGAGGGCTGGCACATTGGAAGGTTCCCAGCCTGTCAGTGAGGTATGGCTCTGGCGGCATTCATAGGTGTTTCCGTTGTAGCTTACGAGCGTCCCGGCGGTGTAAGCTACATTCGGCGCCCAAGGCTGCGCGGCAGGTGGTGCTGCCGTCGTGGCGCTCACGGAATTGCTGGCCGCCGATTCGTTTCCGGTTGCGTCTATGGCACGAACCGTAAAGGTGTACGACGTGCTGGCACTCAGGCCGGAAACGGTGTATTCGGTCGTCGTACCGGATACGGTTCCAGCAAGCGTTGTGCCGCGGTAGATTTTATAACCGGTTACCCCAACGTTGTCAGTGGATGGATTCCACATGAGCGTAACGCTGGAAGAAGTGGGAGTGCCCATGACATGCAGATTGCCTGGAGCAGTAGGCGCCTGCGTATCATTTACAACCTGGCTTGTCGTAACGTTCACGGTATTGCTGGCAGCGGACAAATTGCCCGCAGCATCCACTGCCTTCACCTGGAAGGAGTAAGCCGTATTTGCCGTCAAACCGGTTACATTATAGTTCAAAGTCGATCCAGAGACCGCTGCAATTTGATTAGTTCCATTGTAAATACGATAACCCGTCACCCCCACGTTGTCCGAGGAGGCATTCCAGGATAAATTAACGCTGGTTGAAGTAACTCCGGAGAATGCGAGGGAAGATGGAGCAGTTGGCGCTTGCGTATCCACCGGATTGCTTCCGCCAAAATTAACATCGATTACATTGTAGAAAGCATTGGCCGTGTCTGCGATTTCCCAAACCGCCAGAATGACATGATAACCGGTACGAGCCGGTACATTACAAGTATCGGAGTACGTAAACGGAGGCCGTACGCCGCCGTAATCCACGGAGCAGAACGGTGTCAGATCAAAAGAATCCCGAGTCAACGGGGCATCCGGGTTCCAATTGGGTTTGGTAATATAATATTTCCAGCTAGACGTTGCATGGGCCGCGGTCAACGTCCAGTGGAACGTATTCGTCCCCGAAGACATATTGACTTTCGTCCAGCGGTTAGCCGATTGCTCATCCAGTTTCGGGAAGATGCCGCCCGCACTGGCGATTTTGCCGTCAGCCGGTCCTGCAGCAGGGAATCCCTTCGGCGCTTCCAAGCTATGAGGTTCATAGACTACCGCACCGCAGTCCGTATTCTGACCAAGTTTGCAGAGATAACCCCGGCTACCCGGTGAATCTATATATCCGTGAGCAGAAGCTTTTTCAGCTAACAGGAACATACAAAAAACAGCAATCAACATAATCCCGAAAGAAGTAAGCGCCTTCAATAACAAAGAATTCGATAAACGAATAGAAGTCATTATCAAATACCTCCTTATAATTTGGACATGTCTTATCATTTTAAAGCGCTGTATAGTTATACTTTCCTGTCGCTCTTAACGACCAAACGCCTTCCCCCTCCCGTCTCTGAATTAGCCGTTATGAAAAAATCTCAGGCAAACTCGATGGCCGCGCACTCCCTTCTAAGCAAATTTATATAAACCTTGATAGGTTTATATACAACATGACAAAGATACCGTGGATGATTGCTGGAAATAGGGTAAGAAAATAGAGAAGAAGCTGAATCGGAAGCAAATAGACAAAACCGGAGATTCTATAAAAAGAGGAAGAAAAAAGTAAATATTGTATTCTTGTCCAATTATAACGCTAGTTATGAACTTTGTGTGAACTATCGTTGAAAAACGGTGATTTTTAACAAAAATTGTAGTTATTTATAATTTTTCTCACTTTAACTTATTTATATTTGTCTCACAAATGTAAAATAAGCCCCGAACAGAGTCCGGAGCTTAGGGTAGAAAGATATTTTATTCGTCGTTCACTAGATCTCAAACAGCCTCCGGATGTCCTCGATTCGCCCGTTCGCCAATTCGTAGCCCTGTTGACAGGTCTCCCTCAGTTTGCCGATATCCTTTTCGAAGCTGTCTAAAGGTGTCTCGGGACGAAGAATAATCGCCCGCCCCTCTCGTTCAAGCTGTTCACAAAACGCCACCGTTTCATTGTAGCGCTCATGCCTCGTAAGCAGTACTTCCTCCAGGTTCGGATACTTGCGGCGAAGAAGACGAGCCACGTGCGTATTTCGTTTGCTGAACGATTTTCTGTACCCCTTAGGTTGCGTCAACACAATCAAATGTTTATCATTTCCGTCTGCGATGGCCTTGCGGATGGGTATAGGGTCGCTCAACCCGCCGTCATAATACTTTTGACCATTCAGCTCGATCGCCGGAAATACAAGCGGTATGGCACAAGTGGCCCTAAGCATAGTCCATCGCTCGTCCGCTTCCATTCCATCCATATATTCCGCCATTCCCGTATGTGCATTCGTAACACCGACCAGAAGTCTGCCTGTATAATTACGATAGGTTAATGTATCAAACGGAATCAGCTTGGCTGGAATTTCTCCGAATACAAAATCAAGTCCGAACAAGCTGCGGCTCTTCAAAAAGTTTCGATAACCTATGTACCTGCGATCATGACGATACTTCTCCATAATTTCAAGATTTCTCCGCTTTTGCTTCGAAATATAGGAAATCCCGTTGCTGATTCCGGCGGACACTCCGATACAGTACGGGAACATTAGATCATGATCCAGAAGCGCATCCATGACCCCGGCACTGAAAATAGGACGGAGGGTTCCCCCTTCCAATACTAAACTAGGCACTTAAATCCTCCTTATTGCGCAAATGCTGAAGAGCGACTTTTTGAACTCACACTTAAAATAAAATCATCTTACTAAATCATAGTCCAAGGAGATAAATATGTAAATAACTGCTAGAATCCCGATAAATTAGAAAGAACCCTGCCGCGGCAGAGTCCTTGGGTTCATGTTGAACTCAGATCGTATTTACACGAAGGTTCTAGATACAATAACCAAGAGGATGAACAATACCAAAATAACGCCGGTAGAAGTCCAGATTCCGCCTACGTATCCGCCCTGATTTCCGTTATCGCAGCCCGACATGGCTTTCCCTCCCTTTTTTAATATACGGTATCATATTATGTCCTCCGAACTGAGGAAACGGCATAAGCATAGTTCCAATAAAAATAATGCCGCTTAGCAGAGGTACCTTACTTCTTCACGCGCCTATATTTTAAAAGTAGCCTATTCAAGTCATATCCGGCCCGCATATCATAAATAAAGACGATTTGAAGCAGGTGGTACGTTTGCCCAACAGAGGAAGACCGTTAAATAAAAATAGAAATAAGAACCGCGGCAACAGCAGCAGCAATATCATCAGTGACGAAATTACTTCGGATGATTTGGCGATTATCGGGGCAGGATTGGCTGTCCTGGGAGATCTGTTTGCTTTTTTATCACTGATCAAGGTTCAACAAGAAGAAAAAGATGCGGCAGCCGGAAAAGAGAAATAAAAAAGCGTGGGGACTCTCATCCCGACGCTTTTTCTATCCGAGCTCCTTTTTCGGGCCGGCATGCTTTAGCCGCCATTTTTTCCATCTGCGCCATCTCAAGTACAGGAGTCCGATCAGAAGCACTCCCAACCCGCTGAAGAAATAAACCAGGTACTTCTCCACCAACAGGATGACATGCTGCCATTGCTCTCCAAATATGTAGCCGATACCGACAAAGACGACAACCCATAGGGCCGCTCCCGGATATGCATACAGCGCAAAAGTACGGAAAGGCACCTGAATGATGCCGACGAAATAGCCAAAGAACTGTCTGACCCCCGGAATAAAGAAGCTGATCAGCAGCATCCTGTTCCCGTATTTGTCATAGGTCTTCCTCGTTTTCTCAAGATGGGAAGGCTTCAGGAAAAACCACTTGCCGTAACGCTGAACCAGCGGCGCCCCTACATGATGTCCAATGAGGTAGGTAATAGTAATGCCGATCACGGAGCCCGCGAACGCGACTAATATTGCGGGAAATAAAGAAAGAACCCCTTTATAGGCCAGATATCCCGTATATGTTAAGGTAGTCTGCCCCGGAGGCAGGGGCAATGCAATAAAATCCACAGGAAGTCCAAGCAGTAATACGAAGTATCCGTATTCCCGGAACATCCCTTCAATCCATTCCAGCAGGTTCATATTTAGGTTGTCTCCTCTTTCTCTGTTCCAAAGGCCCTTTCCGGAACACGCCGCCGGATCGTTCGTTATTAGTATGAACGGCGAAGCGAGATTTCAAAATAGACTCCGGTCGTAATCTTTCCCGGACTTTAGTCCGAATTGGACAACCTGTCCTTCATTTGCTCTTCCATCGCTGAGATCAATTCTTTTTCCTTCTCCAGCATGTTCTGCGTATAAAAATACAATTCAGGCGAATACATCAAGTATTTGCTGTCCCCGACCGAAAGAGACAATTTTTCCAGCCGGCTCATCCGGTCCTGTATCATCTGCATACGGTATTCAAACAATCTGGTGCGGGTTTGCTCATTCAGAAGATTGTAATATGCCAGGCGGATACTCCATTCATCATCCACTTCGATCATTTCCGGCGTAAAGCAGTTAATTTTATCGTAAAAGTCCTTGCGGCCTTTTTCGGTAATGGCATAGACATGCCGGTTCGGTCTGCCTTCCTGTTCTTCCATCGTTTTGCTGACCATACCCTGCTCTTCAAACCGCCTTAATTTCGGGTAAAGCGAATTGTTATTGATGATTTTTTTATTATTCATGACAAATACGATATTTTTCTTAATCTCATAACCATGCTTAGGCCCCTGCATTAACTGGGCCAATATCAATAACTCGATTTCCATGCAAATCCTCCGAACCCTCGAATCAATTACATCGTTTCATATCCCTTTATTTTACTCTATTCGCCATAACGTGCCAATCACTTGTTTATAGGAGGATTTTCACATTAGTTGTGATACTTTTCACATATTTGTCTTCTACTCCATTTTATAATTAGGTTAAATTAACCTATGTTATATCATTCTTAATCTCGAGAGGAAGATGCAGCATGGCATTTCCAAATTTGTTCAGTCCGCATAAGATCGGAAGTATGGAGTTGAAGAACCGCATTATTCTGCCTGCCATGGGTACCAAAATGAATGAACCCGGCGGCTTCGTGAGCCAGCGGCTGATCGATTACCATGTGGCCCGCGCCAAAGGCGGATGCGGCTTGAACACCGTAGAAGTTACCACCGTGCATCCGACGGCTTTCACAGAAGATTCGCCGGCGCTGTTTGACGATAAATTTATCCCTGGCATGAAAAAATTAGCCGACAGTATACGCGAAGCTGGCGGTAAGAGCTGTCTGCAACTATGGCATGGCGGAAAAGTCGCCTACAATCCGAACCAGGTCTCCTCATCTCCGATCGCGTTCGAGGGCGTTGCCATCGTACCGAGAGAACTCGAAACTGCGGAAATCCCGGAAATGGTTCAAGCCTATGCGGACACCGCGGCCCGTGCCAAGCAAGCGGGATTTGACAGCGTAGAATTCCATGCTGGACACGGATATTTGCCTCAGCAATTTTTGAGCCCTGCCATGAATTTCAGGCAGGATGAATACGGCGGCTCCTGGGAGAACCGTACCCGATTCCCGCTGGAATGCATTCGAGCCATTCGCCGGGCGGTCGGCCCGGACTTTCCGATTCTGATGCGCATCTCCGCTATTGAGGATTTGCCGGGCGGACTGACGCTGGAAGATATGAAGGCATTTTCTGTGCTCGCAGAGCAGGCCGGGATCGACGCGATTAACGTTTCGCGCGGAGTTCCTTCCGGGGCCGCGATCAAATATGAAGTGCCTCCGATCGATCTGCCGGTAGGCTTTAACGTTGATAATGCGACCCAGATCAAATCGGTGGTCGGCATTCCCGTCATTGCCGTAGGCCGCATCAACGATCCTGCGGTCGCCGACCGGATCATCGCCGCAGGGCTGGCCGACTTTGTCGCTATCGGCCGGGCGCAGCTTGCCGACCCGGAATTCTGCGCGAAGTCGGAAAGCGGCCGCGAAGCCGAGATCATCAAGTGTGTCGGCTGCGACCAAGGCTGCTTCGACGGGTTCGTCAACCCGAACGTGCCGTTTATCAGCTGCATGTTCAACCCCGCCACCGGCCGGGAAAGCGAATATGAGCTTGTACCGGCCGAGCGGCCGAAACGGGTCCTCATCGCCGGAGGAGGACCGGCCGGGCTGGAAGCGGCCGTAACATTGAAGCGGCGCGGACATGAGCCGATCCTTTGCGAGAAGAGCCATATGCTCGGCGGACAGCTGTATATCGCCGGCGCGGCTCCGCGCAAAGAAGAGATGGCCGGTGCGGCGCTCGGCATGGGCGAGGCTGCGAAGCGGGCTGGCGTAGAGATCCGTCTGGACACGGAGGTCACGCCGGAATTGATCCGGGAGATTCAACCGGATGAAGTGATCCTCGCCATCGGCTCAACACCGGTCATCCCTCCTGTGAAAGGTGTGGACCGCGGACATGTCGTAGGCTCGCATGATGTCCTTTGGGGCACGGTACGCCCGGTAGGCAACATCGTCATCATCGGCGGCGGCCTCGTCGGCCTTGAAGTCGCCGAGCTGCTCGTCGAGCGCGGCCAGAAGGTGACCGTGGTTGAAATGCAAAACGAGGTGGCCGCGGATCTTGGACTGCTTCGCAAAATATGCGTGATGGAAAGTCTTTACGGCCACGGTGTACAGCTTATGACGAACACCAATTGCCTCGCTATTGAACCGGACCGCGTCCTCGTCCTCCAAGGCGAAGAGGAGACATCCATCCCGGCCGATTACGTCGTTCTGGCCGCCGGCTCCCGGGCCCTGGACAAACAAAAGCTTACCGATTGTCTTGAGGAATGCAGCATCCCTTACCATATCATCGGCGACGCCAAACAGGCCCGCCGTGCCCTCAACGCGGTATGGGAAGGCGCCAAAGTGGCACGATCCATCTAACACTAACACCATCCGAACATACAGCAACCCGGCAGGCACTGAGCCAGCCGGGTTGCTTTTTTTATCCTTTTTCGTATCAGCCGAAACGTCCGGAAATATAATCATCCGTCCGTTTATCCGACGGGTTCGTGAAAATATTGCTCGTATCATCGTATTCAACCACTTCGCCCATCAGGAAGAACGCCGTTTTCTCCGATACTCGGGCCGCCTGATGCATATTGTGGGTCACGATAATGATGCTATAGTCGCGCTTCAGCTCAGCGATCAGCTCTTCGATTTTTGCACTCGAGATCGGGTCCAGCGCGGACGCCGGCTCATCCATCAAGATGATGCTCGGACTGACCGCAATCGATCTCGCAATGCAAAGACGCTGCTGCTGGCCGCCCGACAGAGAGAGCGCCGAGCGGTTCAGCCTGTCTTTCGTCTCTTCCCACAAAGCAGCCTTCGTTAGCGATTCCTCCACGATCTGATCCAGCTTCTTCTTATCGCGGATACCATGGTAACGCGGACCAAAGGCAATATTCTCATAAATGGACTTATGAAACGGGTTCGGCCGTTGCCAAACCATCCCTATTTTTTGCCGTAGCAGAACCACATCGGTCTTGGGATCGTTGATATTTTCATTCCCGATCCAGATTTCCCCGGTGATCCGGGCGCCTCCGATCAAATCATTCATCCGGTTCAAGCTGCGCAAAAAGGTCGATTTCCCGCAGCCTGACGGGCCGATCAAAGCCGTTACCTGCCTGGAGGCAAAGTCGAGAGAGATTCCTTTGACCGCTTGCTTTTCCCCATAGAACACGCTCAAATCCTTGGTGGACAATTCTATATTTTGCATGGGAGTCCTCCTATTTCGTAGCCGTAAATTTCTTGTGCAACAGACGGCCGATCCATCGTGCCAACAGGTTGAACAGCAGCACCATAAGAATCAGCACTGCGGAAGCTCCTGCGGCAATCTCCGGAGCATCCGGCGCAAGTCCCTCGGAATTGATCTTCCAGATGTGGACGGCCAGCGTCTCCGCAGGACGGAACGGGTTCAGCGGCGACATCGGGCTGAGCGGATTCCAATCCGAAAAGTCCAGACGCGGACTGCTCATACCTGCCGTAAACAGCAGGGCTGCGGCTTCACCGAACACGCGGCCGGCGGCCAGAATCGTACCGGTCAGAATAATCGGCAGAGCGATAGGAAGCATAATGGATTTGATCGTTTTCCATTTGGACAAGCCCAGCGCCAGACTGGCTTCTTTTTGGGCCTGGGGAACGCTTTGCATGCCCTGCTCCGTAATCCGCACCATAAGCGGCAGGTTAAATACCGTCAACGCGAGCGCGCCCGAGAACAGCGAAAACCCAAAGCCGAACACATTGACAAAGACGAGCAAGCCGAACAAGCCGACTACGATCGACGGAAAAGAGGACAGAACCTCAACGATCAAACGGATAAAATCCGTTACTTTTCCCGGCTTGGCGTATTCGCTCATATAAATGCCCGCACCTAACCCGAGCGGAACCGTGATAAGCATCGTCAATACTAACAAGAACAAAGAGTTGAATAATTGCGGTCCGATCCCCCCGCCCTTCTTGATCGTTTCGGGAGGCGAGGTCAGGAAGTCAAAACTGATGTGTCCAATGCCGCGCACGAGAATAAATCCGAGCAAACCGGCCATGATCAGAACGATGATACCAGCAAAAAATATAATGACTGCGGTAGCGATTTTATCGGCGGTTTTTGCGCTCATCGATTTGCTCTCCTTTCAAGAAACCGGACAATGAAGACGAAGACGAAGGTCATTAACATAAGAATTAAGGCCAGTGTCCAGAGGACGTTATTTTGAACCGAGCCCATAACCGTGTTCCCCATACTGAGCGTAATCGCGCTTGTTAGCGTCGACGCAGACTCAAACAGGGATTTTGGAATATGAGGCGCATTCCCGATAACCATCTGTACGGCAAGAGCTTCCCCAAACGCTCTAGCCATCCCCAGCACCACCCCGGTCATTAAAGCCGGCAATGTAGTTGGAATGACCGTACGTGCAAGAGTTTGCCAGCGTGTAGCACCAAGCGCATAAGAGCCCTCTTTTAGCCCCGGCGGAAGCGCGGCTAGAGCATCCGTAGCAATGGATGTCATGGTCGGTAGAATCATAATCGACAATACGCTAGCCCCGGCAGCGATCCCCAGACCTTGTCCGGGAAAAATGTCCCTATAAAACGGTACGATGACGCTGAGTCCAACAAACCCGTAGACAACGGACGGAATACCCGCCAGCAGCTCAATCGCCGGCTGAAGATATTTTCTACCGATCTTCGGCATAATTTCCACCATGAACAAGGCTGCGCAAATGCTGAGCGGGGCGGCGATGATCGCCGCCAAAATCGACGTACTGAATGAACCTATAATAAACGGCAGCGCACCGAATAACGGCGGCTCCCCTTCCGGTTTCCACTTGGTACCTCCGAAAATTTCTCCTAACGAGATTCCATTTTTAATAAAGGAACTAAAACCTTTGGTAGCGACAAAATAGACTAAGGAAAAAATAGTCACCACCAATAGCACGATGCATAAGGAGGTAAATACTTTACCAGTCCACTCTTCAATAATATGCTGTTTTAGTTTGCGTTTTTCTCTGGACTGAGCCATGAGACCTCTCCTTTTTTACAGCACAGAAAGAGGCAGATGGTTCCGCCTCTTGTCCTGCTGTATGATGTTCTCCGGAATTATTTCGTGATGTTACCGTCCACGTCGCGTTTAACTTGCATTTTGCTGGCCGGAATGTAACCAAGCTCAACAACATCGCCGTTTTGCACTTCCTCGGATGCCATGTAATCCAGGAATGCTTTTACAACTTCATTCGGCTCGCCTTTCGTGTACATATGCTCATAAGCCCATACCGGATAAGTACCGTTCGCCACATTTTCTTCTGTAGCGTCCACGCCTTCATATTTCAATGTTTTCACGGAATCGTCCAGGTAAGAAAGAGCAAGGTAGCCGATAGCCCCAGGTGTTTCGCCTACAAGCTTCTTAACCGTACCGGAGGAATCCTCTTGGATCGCGCCCGCAAGATCTTCGGTTTTCGTTCCAAGCGCATATTTTTCAAAAGTGGCCCGGGTACCGGAGCTGGATGGTCTGTTGACGATTTGGATCGCTTGATCCGGACCGCCTGCATCTTTCCAGTTCGTAATTTTGCCTGTGAAGATTTGGACCAACTGATCTTTCGTCAGATTATCGATATTTACATCCGGGTTGACTACAGCTGCCATAGCTACGACTGCGACTTGGTGGTCAACCAATTCGCCGGCCGGTCCGGCTTCAAGCTTTTCTTCTGCAAATACGTCAGAGTTACCGATATCCGCTTGTCCGCCCGATACTTGAGTCAAGCCGGTACCGCTGCCGCCGCCTTGAACTTGAATCGATACTTTCGGATTTTTGTCCATAAAGCTTTTGGAAGCCTGATCCACCAATGGTTGCAAAGCGGAAGAACCAACGGCCAAGATAGAACCGGAAAGCTCGCTCGCCTTGTCATTTCCACCGTTTGCCGAACTGTTTGTCCCCGCATTATTTCCTGTAGCAGAATTGTTCGTTTTGTTTCCTTGACCGCATGCAGCCAAAGTAAATGTTAAAATCAGTGCCATAACCAGCATCAAGCTCTTTTTCATTGTGAAGGTTTCCCCCTTGATTTGTTTGTATAACCTGATTATAAAAAGCAAGTATCAATCCCGTGTTTTCGTTTTGTAAACGCAGTGTTAAAAATAAAAAAGACGATTGCATAGGACAATGCCCTAATACAACCGTCTGTAAACTTATAATGTATTCAATTCATCATGATACGCCCGTCTTCCGCCTACGAATCCTTTGACCGGCAATCACACCTAATAAAACTCCTGCCACTCCGAATATCGAAACGGAAGACACCACTTGATACGCCTGCCATCCCAACAGAAAGGCCAGTCCGCTGCCGAAGGTCGTTCCTGCCAAAAAGCCGATGGCCGGTCCGTTCAAAGCGTCTGTTTTCACTCGTTGCCGCTCCTTCCTTGGGAATCAGGACGATCAGATCAGACTTTCTGACACTCCTATCAGAGGTCCTCTCCCGTATTTTTGGACAAAAGTCCCTTTAATTCTTTCATAAACATATTGATATCCTTAAACTGACGGTAAACCGATGCAAAGCGGACATAGGCGACTTCATCGACCGGATACAATTGCTCCATCACCAGTTCGCCGATTTCCCGGCTCTCCACCTCGGCATTAGCCGAGTGGCGCATCGACCGTTCCACCTCGGAAACGATCGTTTCCAGTTGTTCAACTGAGACCGGTCTTTTCTCGCAAGCCCGGATGAGACCGCGCAGCATCTTCTCACGGCTAAATTCTTCCCGGCTGCCGTCTTTCTTAATCACGATCAGCGGCATTTCTTCCACCATTTCAAAAGTTGTAAAACGGCGGCTGCATTTTTCGCATTCACGGCGGCGGCGAATCGACCTGTTTTCATTGGCGGGTCTGGAGTCCAGTACCTTGGTCCCTAAATAATCGCAGTAGGGGCATTTCATATGTATGCCCTCCCTTCTAAATAAGCTATAATCTCATTTTATAATAATTCCAATAAATTACTTTAAAAACACGTAATGAACTTTGCCTTCCCCGAGCATAATACTTGTACCAACCGCAAGGAGGTGAACAATCATGGCCCAAAACAACAATAGTTCTTCGAATAACCTGGTGGTTAGACAAGCTACCGGAGCCCTGGAGCAAATGAAGTATGAAGTAGCTCAAGAGCTTGGGATTAACTTCCCGCAAGACGGATATGCTGGTAACCTGACATCTTACGAAAACGGTTCGATCGGTGGTTACATTACCAAACGTCTGGTAACTTTGGCCGAGCAACAACTGGCAGGTCAATTCCAATAAACACCGATCACCGGGAAGCTTAGACAGCGTTAGCTGTCTAAGCTTCCTTTTTTGCGTCAGAAATTCTCATAAATACTGGAGTACTGATTATAATAATGGGATACCCGTTGTACGTAATGACGGGTTTCAACGAACGGAATATCTTTGGCCGTTTCCAACCGGCCGTCCCAACGTCCGCTCTTGATCCAATTTTTTACGTTTGTCGGTCCTGCATTATAGGCGGCGATAACCTCAATCATATTACCGTCGAATTGCTCGGACAACCACCTCAAATACCAGGTTCCGATCTGAATATTCGCTGCGGTTTCCTCTTTTAAGCGGTCCAGCGGCACATCTTCCATTTTCGCCTTTTCAACAATCCACTCTGCCGTATCCGGCATAATCTGCATAATTCCAAGCGCGCCTTTTCTGGATTCGGCCTCCGAGTTATATTTCGACTCGACCTTTATGATCGCTGCGACCATCAAAGGATCAAGACCGTTATTCCGGGCATGATACCGGATTTCGTCTTTGTAATGAATCGGATAAAACAATGATAACCAAGCGGAATTAAAAAATAAAATCAGTATAAAGCCAAGGAGCAGCAGAAGCAGGACCCGCTTTTTTCGCAGAAACCTCATGCCGGTCCCTTTTTCCGCCAGAAGTCGTCTATTTGAAGTTCCGTCTCTTTCCTGCCGAGACTGTTATCTATCAAAATATCCGCCCTCTCTCTTTTTAATTCGATGTCCATCTGTGCCCGAAGTCTCGCTTCAGCCTCTTCACGGGTCAATCCGTCTCTGGCCATTAACCGTTCAAGCTGCAATCCGCGCGGCACATAAACAACCATAATCTCGTCGTAGAGACTTTCCAAACCGGATTCGTATAAAAGCGGAATATCCGCAACGACCAACCTGTTCGGATCGCTGGCTTCAAGCTCCGCCATCCGTCTCTTCATTTCGCTGCGAATGGCCGGATGCGTAATGTTCTCCAGCGCTTTTCGCTGCTGCGGATCGGAGAACACGATACTCCCTAACCGCTTCCGGTCCAGTTGCCCTCCGGGAAGCAGGACTTCTTGTCCAAAATGCTCCGCCACTTGGGCAAGGACCGGGTGACCCGGCTCCATGATTTCCCTGGCGATGACATCGGCATCAATTAATGCGGCTCCCCGCTGGACGAGCATTTGCGAAACCGTGCTTTTCCCGGTGGCGATCCCGCCGGTCAACCCGATATTCATGATTTCACTCCATTTCCGGTACTGCGGCCGGATGACGCATGGACGTTGTCGAACCGCTTTTTGACCGCATTCCCTCCTCCATGGCCGGCTTTGACGGAACTTCCAGTGCGATCCGACGGCTGGCAGTTTGGACAATAATGCGTCCCTCTTCCGCCCACTACCGTCTTCTCGACGGGTTGTCCGCAATTGAGACATGGCTCTCCCTGCCGTCCGTAAATCCGCAGTGAATGCTGAAACATTCCCATCTCACCTTGGCCATTGACATAGGACTTGATCGAGGATCCTCCGGCATTGACCGCTTCATTCAAAGTAGCAAGTATCGCTTCGTACAGAGACTCCAGAGCTGTATCGCTTAAGGTGTTCGCAGGCTGCTCCGGATGAATCCCCGCGCGAAAGAGCGCTTCGTCTACATAAATATTCCCTAGTCCCACTACATATTCCTGGTTCAGGAGGACAGGCTTGATCTTCGATGTCCGTTTGGCAATCGCACCCCGGAAAGCCTCCTTGGTAAATCCCTCGTCCAACGGCTCCAATCCCAGTTTGGCCAACGGCTTATGGTTAAATTCCTCACCCGGAAGAAATAGATGCATCGTGCCAAACTGACGGACATCTTTATATCTGAGCTCGGTCCCGTCCGTAAAATGAAAAATGACATGCGTATGCTTCTCAACGGGGTCCTCGCTGCGGTACAGCCCGTACCGGCCCTCCATCCGCAGATGGGAGACCAGTACAAGTCCATCCATTATAATTCTTAAAAATTTGCCTCTGCGGCCGACATCGAGAATCCGATGTCCCGCCAGTTCCATTTCAAAACGCCGAATATCGTCAGGCCGCTGAATGATCCGCGGCAGCGATACCGTTACGGATTGTATCGTTTTGCCGACAATTAACCCGGTCAATGTTCGTCTGACCGTCTCTACCTCCGGTAATTCCGGCATGCCAATTTCACCTCTAATGATTGATATATCTAGATTCGATGCCGAATACGCCACAGCAATACTTCGTGATCAAAAGCTGAGTTTTTGACCTACCTAACTTCAATGGAGGTTCAAAAAGTCGGGTTTTCAGCACCGAGAAGGTTGGATGAGGCAGGGACTGAGGAGCGGAGCGTAGGATATTCCTACGTGAGCACCGGAAGGCCCTGCTGAATTCAAGATTCGATGCCGAATACGCCACACAGCAACACTTCGTGATCAAAAGCTGACTTTTTGAACTACCTTTCTATTTGGCTTCGTACCAGTTAAGGCCGCTGCTAACCTCCGCCTTAAGCGGCACGGACAGCTTAAGCGCCTTTTCCATCGTTTCCGGCACAAGCTTGGTCATTACTTCAAGTTCTTCCGGCGGCACTTCGAATACAAGTTCGTCATGTACCTGAAGGAGCATGCGGCTCTTTAATCCATGGCTGCTAAGCGCTTCGTCCATCAGCACCATCGCCAGCTTGATAATATCGGCGGCCGTTCCCTGGATCGGCGTATTCATAGCCGTTCTCTCGGCAAAGGAACGAAGATTAAAGTTGGACGCATTGATTTCCGGCAAATACCGTCTGCGCTCCAGCAGCGTCTTGACATACCCGTCACGCTTGGCATCACGGACGATTTCGTCCATGTACTTGCGCACGCCCTCGAACGCGTCAAAATACTGATCGATAAACCGGGCCGCTTCCTTCCGGGTAATATTCAGGTTCTGTGACAATCCGTAATCGCTGATCCCGTACACAATTCCGAAATTGACGGCTTTGGCCGAGCGGCGCATGTTGGCGTCAACCTGATCCGCGGAAACCCCGAATACGTCCATCGCGGTTTTCGTGTGAATATCCATATCGTGCAGGAACGCTTCCTGCAAGCCTTTGTCACCCGAAATATGGGCGAGAACGCGCAATTCGATTTGCGAGTAGTCGGCCCCCAGAATGAGCCAGCCTTCCTCGGAAGGAACGAACACCTTACGGATCTTCCGCCCTTCTTCCATACGGATCGGGATGTTCTGCAGATTCGGATATTGACTGCTCAGTCTGCCGGTAGCCGCAACGGTCTGCCGGAAATACGTATGCACCTTACCCGTTTCGCTGCGGATTTCCTTCAACAGGCCCTCCACATAGGTGGACTGCAGCTTGGCCAGTTGGCGATACTCCAAAATATATTGGACGATATCGTTATAAGGCGCCAGCTTCTCCAACACTTCCGCATCGGTGGAATACCCCGTTTTAGTCTTCTTGATCACTGGCAATCCCAGCTTATCAAACAGAATTTCACCCAATTGCTTCGGTGAATTCAGATTAAATTCTTGTCCCGCGATTTCATAAATCTTCGCAACCAGCTTGCTGATCTGAGCTTCAAACTCCTTGCCCAATTCCACCAAATCATCGCGGTTGACGGCCACTCCCTGCTTCTCCATGTCCGCCAAAATCCGGGACAGCGGCATTTCCAGATCATAAAAGAGAGAACGCATCTCGTTCTTTTCCAGTTCGGCCTCCTGTAGAGGAACCAGCTTCATAATGGCATCGCATTTGCGCGCCAAATGCTGGCTGAGCACTTCTTCATTCGGGACCTTGAACTTGGCGCCTTTTCCATATACGTCATCATCCGAGGCCAGGCGGGAAATCCCGTACTTCGTGGACAGGGCGCTTAGCGTCTGGTCGTTTTCGGTCGGATCGAGCAGATAAGCGGCAAGCTCGATATCAAAATTCGCGCCGGCAAAAGGAATCCCTTCCCAATGCAGGGTCAGGTCGGTCCGGTGTAAATTATAGCCGCGCTTCGGTACATTTTCGTCCTTGAGCCAAGCCAGAATGGGACCCGCTTCCTCGCTCTTTAAAAACTCCGGCGAAATGTAAAAGTGGCGCTCCGGAGTGGACAACACCATACCCATAAGAATGGCGTGATGCGGATTTTCACCGGATGATTCCACGTGCAAGTCCTTGATTTGCGGCAGCAATTCACCCAATTCCGGCATCACGGCGGCGTTCACGATCGTAACATCCAGTTCTTTGACCGGTTCGGCCGCTTCATGGCCGGCTTCGCTGTCTCCGCCCGTAAATGACAAACGCTCCAGCAAGGATTTGAATTCCAGCTTACGCAGCATCGGAACAGCAGTTTCTTCCTTCAGACCGGTGAATGTCATGTCTTCCCAAGAACGCTCAACCGGCACTTCCCGGAAAATCGTGGCGAGCCGCTTGCTCATCCGCGCATCCTCTGCATGATTCACCAGATTTTCTTTCATTTTTCCCTTCAGTTCATCCGTATGCGAAAGCACTTCTTCCACGGAACCGAACTGATGCAGCAGCTTCAGCGCCGTCTTCTCTCCAATGCCCGGCACCCCGGGGATATTGTCGGAAGCATCGCCCATGAGACCCTTCAAATCAATGATTTGAAGCGGACTAAGCCCGTATTTTTCTTCAATCTCTTTAGGACCGTAAGGCTCAACCTCGCTGATGCCCTTCCGGGTCAACGCTACAGTGACCTTATCGCTGACTACTTGCAGCATGTCCTTATCCCCGGTAACGACAAGCACCTCGCGTCCCGAGTCTTCTCCCTGTTTGCTGATCGTGCCGATGATGTCATCCGCCTCATACCCGGACAACTCAAACCAGGCGATGCCGAGACTTTCCAGCAGCTCGCGCATCAGCGGAAATTGCTCCGACAGCTCGGACGGAGTTTTCTCGCGTCCGCCTTTATATTCCTGATAGCCTTCGTGCCGGAAAGTTTCCTTACCCGCATCAAACGCGACCAGAATATGAGTCGGATTCTCCTCCTGAATCAAGCGCAGCAGCATATTCGTAAAACCGTATACGGCATTCGTGTGCAGACCGCTGGAATTAGTCAGCGGGGGCATTGCGAAAAAAGCGCGATAAATAATGCTGTTGCCGTCTATAAGAATCAATTTTTCCATATGACACCTCGTCCTTCAGCATACTCCTGTACCTATTCTAACACATGGACTCCTTTTATAAAAAACAGACTTTAAAAAGAAAGAACGCCGAAAAATCAGCGTTGTTCGGCGTTCGGAGCCTCTGGCGCTTTGTAATCAAGAGTTAGCCCGAACGAAAAACCGGCCCCTGTCAAAGACAGGAGCCGGAAATGAGATTTAATAATTAAAAAGATGTCGGAGGATTCGTAATGTAAGGGGCTTTGCCCGGAGTGGAATGCTGATGATCCGCAGCAGGCTTAAGCTCGGGAGCCTGACCTTGAGGCTGCGGCTTCGCCACATACTCGAAGTTCCCCGTGCCGTCGTAGAGCGGCCCGTTTGCCCAGCGGCCCTGACTGCTCTCTTCCCCTTCGGAGAAGTTCAAGAATTGACGGCTGGCTTCCTCCACGATCAGTTCTCTTGGAAATGAAGCCGGCGCGATCGGTCCGTCCATTTGTTCAATCTCATCGATAGCCGCTAACCATTGGTTTTGGTGCAGGATATCGCGGGCGATCATAAAGGAAAGCATTTCCCGAATCCCGGGATCCGTCGTCTGCTCGTATAACCGCACCACCTGAACCAAACCTTGGGATTCGGCATTCAGATTGGCGCGGAAGTCCGCCAGCAGATTGCCGCTGGAGACGATGTAACGCCCGTTCCACGGAAATCCGTTACTATCGGAAGGCGTAGCTCCCAAACCGGACACGATCACGTGCTGCGGATTCATGCCGCCGAGCGCCGCTCCGATCAACGGGTCCTTCGCGAGTTCATCGACCTGATCCGCGGGAGCTCCGTCCAGCAATTGGGAGATCATCGTGCATAACATTTCAACGTGCCCGATTTCTTCCGTGCCGATATCGAGCAGCATATCGCGGTACTTGCGGTCCGCACGGCAGTTAAAACCTTGGAACAAGTATTGCATCATGACCGACATTTCTCCGTACTGACCGCCTAATACTTCCTGCAACTTCCTTGCATAGGCGGGATCGGGTCTTTCGGGTTTGCCTTGAACTGGAGTTCTTTGATGTGAAAAAACATGATATTCCTCCTTATGTTCATGAGATGCTGTATGATCCGTTAATTTACTTACCCTTCTCAAACAAGGCGAATCAAGACACGTTGCCGAAGCATTCGTGCATGATGCCTGGATTCGTCAGGAAGGTCGGTCTATACGGCAAGCGGAGGAGGATCTATTCCATGTTCATCGTTGGAGCTCCCGTCGATGCGATTATTGGTTTAAATCAGGGCGGTGTCCCGTCACGAGATAAACCGTACTTTCCCCGATATTGGTGGCATGGTCGGCAATCCGTTCGATGTAACGTCCTACCAGAGTCAAAAGCATCGCCTGCTGAAGCTCGCCGGCATGCTCAACCATATGGGCATACAAGTCCCGGATGATCTGACTGTACAAATGGTCAACCTCATCGTCATCCTTTGCCATCTTATAAGCCAAATCCGTGTTCTCGTCCAAATAGGATTGCAGCGACTCCTGAACCATGACGACGACCAGTTCGGCCATTTTCGGAATGTCCACAAGCGGTTTGATCAATGACTGGCCTTCCAGGCGAATCGTCACCTTCGCAATATCGATAGCCAGATCGCCCATCCGCTCCAGGTCGCTGGAAATTTTGAAAGCCACGATAATACGACGCAGATCCTTGGCTACCGGCTGCTGGGTAACAATCAGCCTTGATCCTAGATCCATCACCTGTTCTTCCATTTGATTTAGGATGATATCCCGCTCAACGATTTTCTTTGCTTCCTTGGCGTCAAAGGTTTGAAGAGCCGTAATCGATTCGGTCAGCGCACGCTCCACATGCTCTCCCATTTGCCTGAGTAATTGCCGCAAATCCTCCAGATTCTGATCAAATTCCTTTCTTTGAATCATCTCAAGTTGCCTCCTTTATTATCCGAACCGGCCGGAAATGTAATCTTCAGTACGCGAATCCCGCGGGGTCGAGAACAGGGTCCTCGTATCGTCAGCCTCAATGATTTCCCCATTCAGAAAGAAGACGGTTCGATCCGAAATACGAGCTGCCTGATGCATGTTATGCGTAACCATAACAATCGTAAATTTATCTTTCAGTTCCTGGACGAGCTCTTCGATCTTCAGTGTGGAAATCGGGTCCAGCGCGGAGGTCGCTTCATCCATCAGCAAAATTTGCGGATGAACCGCGATTGCCCGGGCAATACAAAGCCGCTGCTGTTGTCCTCCTGACAAGCTCAGCGCAGAGCGTTTGAGGAAATCCTTCACTTCATCCCAAAGCACCGCTTGCCTCAGACTTTGCTCGACGATTTCGTCCAGTTCGGCCTTGTTCTTCGTTCCGTGCAATCTTGGACCGTAAGCCACATTGTCATAGATGGACTTAGGAAAAGGATTGGGCTGTTGGAACACCATTCCTACCTGTTTGCGCAGCGTTTCCACTTGGACATCGTCGCCGTAAATTTCTTTGTCTGCGATCTTAACGGACCCTTCGATTCTTGTGGCCGGAATCATGTCGTTCATCCGGTTCAAGGTCCGGAGCAAGGTCGACTTCCCGCATCCCGACGGTCCGATGAAGGCGGTGATCGCTTTTTCCGGAATGTCGAGCTTAACATTTTTCAGCGCATGGAACTGGTCATAATACAAATTTAAATTTTCAATATGAATAATCGGCGTCATGACATTTCTCCCATAGTATATTGTCAAATATGAAACACGGACATCGCCCTGAAGCGAGCCCGTGCCGGATCTTAGGTAATTAGGTACATGACGATTTTACCTTTCTTATGTAAAGAGGATTAAGCTGAATTGTAAACGCTGTGTAAAATTTATACTCCTCCCGTTTCGGCAAGCCTCGATAATTCCCGGCGCACCAAACCGGTGGTGAGCGCAGCGGTCCCGGATGAACGTACAACCTCTTCTCCCCGCTTCTCGTTCTGGTAAGCAGACTCGACAAGCAGTCCGAAAGTATTTTCGGCCTTCTCAACCCTGCCTAGACTCTCTTCCATTTCTTTAGCGGTGGACACTGCGGAGTTGGCGGTTTGATCGACCAGGCCGCCTACCTGCTCCAGCGTCGTTCCGATTTCCCCGGACAGCTTCTTCGTCTGCTGGGACAGCTTTCGTACTTCGCTGGCTACAACCGCGAAACCGCGCCCATGCTCCCCGGCATGCGCCGCTTCGATGGAAGCATTCATCGCCAGCATACCGCTTTGGTCAGCCAGTTCCCGGATTCTTGCGGCAACCTGTGATATCTCTGCAGCACGTGCGCTGAGCTCGGTGACCTGCTGCTCCTGCGAACGGGTCATGTCCGCTACCCGGGTAAATGAAGCTTTCACTTCTTCAAGCTCGAGCCTGCCTGCGGAGGCCAGTGAAGTCATTTTTCCGGATTCCGTTAAGTTCCGCTTCGATGCTCCCGAGGCCTCTTCCACCGCACGCAATATTTCCTCCACCCGATTCCGTGTCTCGCTTATCGCCGAACGGCGGGCTTGCTCCGCTTCCCGCTGCAGATCCCTCGACAGCAGCATCAAATCCTGAACGGTCAATATGCCCCTAAACCGTCCTTGCTCCGTTACGATCATGCTGTCATAGAACTGGTGGCCTTCACGGTTTAATGCGGCATCCAGCAGCTCCGCAGCGGAAATGGACAGCTCGCATACAAGCGGGCACCGCTCCGAGAAGTCCTTGGCGGGCCGTTCATAGAACAGGTCGGCTGCGAACCTTCCCGCCAGGTGGCGGTAAAACGTATCCCGCATAATCAGGCCGACCGGAGAGCTATAATCATCACAGATTACGATACAGGGAAGATCCGGCTGTTTTTGAAACATCCGCAGCACCTCTTGGCACAGTTCCCGTGGATTTATTACCGGCACGGTCCGGCAATAAGCCTCCGCTGAGACCCCACTTTCTCTTTTTAATTCAAGGATTGCCTGGTTGCTCAATTCTACCACTCCTCATCCCTAATAAAACTAGAGTATGCCTGAATGATAGACCAATAGTGTTAGGGGAATGTTTACAGGACGAAAGCACTATGTAAAATAGGCCGATATTCCTTGGTTTGATAAACAAAAAGCCCATCATTCCAAAATCAATGATGGACCGTTTTTTTCTTATTAACCACAAGCTTGTACCCGACTCCCCGGATCGAATCGATATGAACGGATCCCGGATCGAGCTCAAGCTTTTTGCGGAGCGAACTGACATGTACGTCGACCGTGCGCTGGCCACCGATATAATCAAATCCCCAGACCGCGTTCATCAGATCGTCCCGGGTCATTACCACCCCAGGCTTGCGGGCCAGGTACAGCAGCACTTCAAACTCCTTAGGCCGAAGCGTGATCTGTTCTCCGTTAAGAGTCACTTCGTATTTCTCGGGATAAACCGTCAATGCGCCAAGGGATATTTGAGCCTCAGACTGCACTGGGGAAGGCTCCCGCTCTTCCTGCCCATTCGAACGCCGGAGAACGGCAGCTACTCTGGCCAAAAGCTCGGCAACGCCGAACGGCTTGGTGATGTAGTCATCCGCACCTGACTTCAATCCCTCGACGACCTCTTCCTCCGCATTTTTGGCTGTCAGAATAATGATCGGCGTCTTTACGCCTTCTCCCCGCAGCTTGGACATGATTTCAAACCCGTTCATGCCGGGAAGCATCAGGTCCAGCAAAATGAGATCAAACTCCTCCTGCATCGCCGTATCAAAGCCGATCTGCCCATGCTCGGCCACAACCACTTGGTATCCTTCACTCGTTAAATTGTAAGACAGCAGTCTCGAAAGCGTCGGTTCATCCTCTATTACCAACAATCGCTGCGTCATAGTTACCCCCATTTTCTCCAAAAGTTACGACCTATCCGTTACACGTTATCAAACAAGCCAAGCATAACATGGATATGTTAACGGGGTGTAAAAATATAAAAATACTGAAAAGTCGCATACTATGTTTTCTTGATGTAATTATTCGGCCTCATAGCCCTCCTCTTCATGCTGCTGCATAAACGGAAGCTCCAGAATAAAGGAGGAGCCTTCGCCGACCTTGCTCTCTACGCGGAGCGTGCCGTGGTGCAGCTCCGTCAAATGCTTGACGATGGACAGCCCCAGGCCCGTTCCCCCGGAGCTGCGCGAACGCGCCTTGTCTACCCGGTAGAACCTTTCGAAGATCCGCGGCAGGTCTTTCTTAGGAATCCCGATGCCGGTGTCGCTGACTGCGATCCGGACTTTCTCCTCATCCCCGTCGACGTCGATAACATCGACATCAACTTTAACCCTGCCGCCTTCCAGCGTGTAATTGATCGCATTGGAGAGCAGATTCATGAAAATTTGCTTTAATCGGTCCTCATCGCCTTCAATGAACAGATGTTCAGGAATATCCTGCACCATAACGATCGACTTCTTGGCGGCGGCAGGCTGCATCATTTCAAAAATGCTGCCGAACAGCTCCTTCAAATGGACCGGCGCATATTCGAGCGGCACCCGCTTCGATTCGATCTTGGACAGCTCCAGAATGTCGCCGATCAACCGGTTCAGACGCTCTCCCTCATCATGGATGATCTGCAGGAAGGAGCGCCGGGTTTCCTCATCCGGCACGCCGCCGGCCAGCAACGTCTCCGCGAACCCTTTGACCGCCGCAATCGGCGTCTTCAATTCATGGGACACATTAGCGACAAACTCGCTTCGCATGCCTTCCAGGCGCCGGATGTCCGTCACGTCCTGAAGGAGAAACAGCATACCCCTGTAGCTATTGTCATCTTCAAACATAGGGACCCCGTCAAATTGAAGGACCCTCTCCTCGGGCGCATATACATTCCGCTCGACGCGAAGGAACTCCTTGCGAGAAATTCCTTCTTCAACGAATTTCATGAACTCGTAATTCTGCTTCAAGTCCTCATAAGGCATTCCAAGAATATGCTCGCTGCGGACATGCAGGATGGATTCCGCTTCACGGTTGATCAAGGCAATTTTACCGGCACAATCGATCATCATGATGCCGCCGGTCATATTAGCCAGCACGCTTTGCATCAAGTCTTCATTGTCATGGATGACCTTAAGCTGCTGCTGAAGACTGTCGGCCATTCCGTTAATAGCCTGGCCCAGTTGCCCGATTTCATCCCGGCGGTCCAAATTCACCCTGGCGTCATAATCAAGCCCGGAAATCCGGTTCGCAACCCGGGTGATATGCTCCAATGGTCTGGTTAGCCCTGAGGCTACCCGATAACTGACGAAGGCTGCTGCCAGGAAAAGAAGCAACAGACCTCCTCCCATCAGGTACCATCCTTTATTCAATTCTTTGCCAACGGCCGCCAAACTCATCGATAGCCGGATATAACCGTCGAATCCGGCATCGGTTTTCACATGCCGGGCGACATAGAGCATGTCTTCGCCGATCGTCTCGCTATGCCGGATTGCGCTGCCGACCTTGTCGCTGGACGCCGACTCGATCTCCTTGCGTTTCTTGTGGTTGTCCATCTCCCCGGGCAGCATTTCCGAATCACCGATGACTGTGCCGTCCAGATTAATAAAGGTGATCCGGGAATCGATCAGTTGGTCCAGTTCCTGCGCTTTGGCAGTGTAGTATGATACTGCTCCCGGGTCATCCACTGGAATAAAAGAAAATGTACTTTCAAGCAAATTGATTTCCCGTGCCATATTTTCTTCCAGGGCACGGATGTGGGAATCCTTGAACACCTGCGCCATCGACAATCCCGCCGCAAGCATTGAGACTCCGATTAAACTCATTAAGATGAAAATCAGGCGGGAACGAAATGTTTTCATGTTATTTGAACACCGCTTCTTTAAACGTGGCCAGCTTTTCTAAAGATTCTTTCTCTACTCCGGCATGAAGGCTCTCCCCATGCGAATCCATCGTAACGATCGCCGCAAAACCGTCGACCTCCAAATGCCACATCGCTTCCGGAATGCCGAATTCCATGAAATCGACGCCGTTCACCTTCTTGATGCACTCCGCATAATATTGAGCCGCTCCGCCGATGGCGTTCAAATATACCCCTCCGTGCTCTTTAAGCGCGGCAAGCGTCTTCGCGCCCATCCCGCCCTTGCCGATGACCGCACGGATGCCGAACTTCTTAATAATGTCGCCCTGATAAGGCTCCTCCCGGATACTCGTCGTAGGCCCGGCCGCTTTGACATGCCAGCCCTCTTCATCCTTAAGCATGACCGGTCCGCAATGGTAAATAACCGCGCCATTCAAATCGACGGGCGCATCATGATCCATCAGGTATTTGTGCAGCGCATCGCGTCCTGTATGCATTTCACCTTGAATGATTACGACATCCCCAACGCGGAGGTTGCGGATCTGCTCTTCCGAAATCGGCGTTTGCAGCACGATTTCCCGTCCCTTAGGCGGAACGGAACCCGCGGCGGCGGTTTCATTCTGTTGCACCGGCTCTTCCATGGCTACTTCGCTGCCGGAAGGATATAACCAGCCACCGATTTCTCCTGTTACGGGATCCATTTTTACGCCTTGCCGGCGGAAAGCCCAGCAATTGTACGCTACGGATACGAAGAAGCTTGCCGGAAGGCGGTTCGCCGTTCCGATTTTGCAACCCAGCAGCGTTACCTCGCCGCCGAAGCCCATCGTACCGATGCCCAACTGGTTGCCCGCCTCCATGATATACCGTTCCAGCTGGTCCAACTCCGGAACCGGATTGACGTCATCCACAGCACGGAACAACTGCTGCTTCGCCAATTCATAACCGGTCGTCCGGTCGCCGCCGATACCTACGCCGATAAAGCCGGCGCTGCAGCCTTGCCCCTGAGCCTGATACACCGCATGCAGAATACACTTGCGGATGCCGTCCAAATCCCGGCCCGCGCGGCCAAGCCCCTCAAGTTCAGCCGGCAGGCTGTATTGGATGTTTTTATTTTCACAGCCGCCGCCCTTTAGGATCAGCCGCATATCGATATAGTCCTCTTCCCATTGCTCAAAATGAATCACCGGTGTGCCTGAACCCAAATTGTCGCCGCTATTCTCGCCGGTAAGCGAATCGACTGAATTCGGCCGCAGCTTGCCGTTCTTGGTTGCTCGTTGAATGGCCGATTTAATGTCTTTTTTCAGTTCGATCTGGTTCACGCCAACCGGAGTATGCACAATAAATGTCGGCATCCCGGTATCCTGACAAATCGGGGAAATTTGCTCCTCGGCCATATTAATGTTCCGGGTAATGGTCGACAAGGCGAGTCCTGCGCGAGTATCCTGGTTTTCCATCGCCCGGCCGCGATTTACCGCCCTCCGGACATCCCCGGGCAGGTTCGTAGACGTTTCCACAATTAATTGATATACGCTCTCTTCAAACTGATGCATGATCCAAGTTCCCCTCTCTTGTCTTCGAATTCATTGCAGGTTATGTCTGACGTATTTTTGCGGATAGCATTCTCTTCTTCAATAGCTTTATAATATCATAGTACCTAATCAGAGGTTGAAAATATAGTCAAATATATCATCCCGAAAAGAGAGGTTTCTCACTGATGAGCTACCATTTTTCCGCTTATATGTATCGCCTTCGTTCCATCCGGCGCTGGAGCCTGATGCGAAGCACCGCTCCCGAAAACGTGGCGGAGCATTCCTTCCATGTTGCCCTGCTCGCGCATCTCCTGTGCGAAATCGGAAACGGAATGTTCGGACGCCATCTGAATGCAGAACGTGCGGCCACCCTGGCCTTGTTTCACGATGCGACCTTATCTACATAAAGTTGCACATTGAATATAGTGTACAAATATAGATATATAAACTATAGTCAAAACCCTATAATACCAACGTTTCCTGAGATATTTTTTCTTAAAATATCGTTGCACATAATTGGAAACGTTGGTATTATTGTATTTGTTGACTATCTTCAATAATCATTAATGTACGTACTTGCACACAAAAATACGCATATTGGGGCGAAGTACATTTGGACAAGATTGTAGATTTTAATCATGACAGATATATTCGGTTTATTGCGGAGCCAGTGTGGCTTGATTGGATTAAACTTAAAAATAAAGAGGAAATTGAAAAGAAACAGGTAATGGTGATCTGTCTTAAAGATTTAAGAACAGATTGCAAGGTGGTTCATCCCATATCTGAGTTTGTTCTTCAATGGTATAACAAGCAATTTAACACAATGAGAAAGCACACAATAACCACAGTCGCATTCTTAAATTTCATATTAGATCGCCAAAACGATTTCAAAGTATCCACTTTAGAAGACCTTACCCTTTCACACGCGAATGAGTTTTTGAACCACTTGACAGCGAATTCAAGAGCATATGGAACTGTTAAGGATGCAGAGCAAACACTTACACAGCTATACCTTTTTTTGTACAAGCATGAAATACTGAAGCATGTTCAAGACAATGCATTCGAAAAGCATACAGGACCTTATCATACATATATCAAATCCCCATTCACTCCAATTTACCCATCAATAAAGGCAAGAAAAATTGAGCATATATTGCCTTATCAATACATTGGAATGTTTTTAGAGTCCGTTATTACCACAGCTAATCCGATTTTACTTGGAGTTTACTTCCAAATCTTTGGAGGATTACGTGCAGGTGAGGTTGTTAACATTAAGAGATCTGACGTTAAAGTGAAGCCAACTGGAGAAATACTCATCTCATTAAATAACAATAATCTTCGAACTGATATACGAACTGGTGATGCTAGCGTAAAACGACCAAGACAACAACGAATAATGTCAATTCACGATTGGTTAAGCCTTTTTAAAGAGAACCACTACAAATTATATATACCTACAGATGGTTCTAATGCCTTGTTTATCAATCGAGATGGTAAAGCAATGTCGTTAGGTAGTTACAGACAATACTTTGAAAAGGCTAAAACACACTTTATTAAACGATTACGAGAGAGTCATTATAAGGATGATGTTCTGCTTGGGAATCACTTATATACAGCTAAATGGTCTACACACATTGGACGAGGTACATTTACTAACTTACTTGCTGAAGAAGCGGAGAATCCATATGATATTGCCCAGCCTCGTGGGGATAAACAGTTAACCTCTTCCCTTTCATACATGAGTGGAACTGAAAGAATGAAAAGAAAGATTGAAGAAAAGTTGCAAAATATGACCACTAATTATCTTCCTATGCTTATTCAGCAAAGAAAAAGGAACTAATCCAGTCAAAAAGAGAGGCGAGTTATGGAAGAAAAAGATATTGTTGCTCCACAAGGAATGATAAATATTGCGGAGTTGCAGAAACGCTGGGAGCTAAGTCGTAACATAGTTTACTCTATCGTTGTTAAATTCAAACGAAATATTATGCACGACCGTAAACTTTACATATGTCTGGACGAAATTGAATACTATGAGAGCTATGAATTGAAGAAGAAAAAGCCAGTATTAAACGGTGAATACGTACACAGTTCTGAAATAAAGAAATGGCTTATGGAAAATGGATTCCCTTCTCCCGAAGCTACGTTTAAGAAGATGCGAGACAATAATCTACTAGGGAAGATTATAAAGCAAGGCATACATTACTTGATATCCAAACCTGACTTTGAACATTTTAAGAATCACTATGAACCTTTTCGATATTTATCAATGAATAACACGCCGTCAGATTATATGGGACTTAGACCAAAGGGAACAATGAGTATCCGTGAACTTTCTGTTAGATTGAAGTTGAATAGCTATAAGTCCGTATACAAGTACTTTGATAAAAATTTATTACCAAAACCTATTTTATTTTTAGGAACTAAGTTCGTTCTAATAAGCGATATTGAGGCTTTTGAGTCAAATAAGAGAGAAGCAACTGCCCCGAAAACAGTGGAAAAACTGATTGTTAAATTACAAGATCAAGTTTTGAATTTTAAACATGACTGCCCGATTGAGACTACAAACCTATATATAGACTTCTGTTTATTAAAGCTAAAAAGTAGTGCGGCCTCATTACGTAAAAAAAACCAGAATGTATCTATTTATGTATCAACATATAAACGATACGTTTCAAAATTTATTTTCAAACTTGCAAAGTTATCTGATTCGGAAGTAGAACTACTAATGAGACGAGAAGATATTTCAAGTAACAGAAAAGAAATCTTATTAGACTTTATCAGATATAGCGATAGCCTATACAATATAAGACGTTCAAAGAATATCGTGATAAGTAGATACGAAAAAAAGAAAACAAACTCTGATGAAAAGTCAATATATACACCAGAATTATACTTTGAATATGTGAACTACGTAAAAAATCTTGATTACCTCATTCCACTTTCTACCTCCTCACAAAAAGTCTCTAATGCTTGGTTATTTATTATTATGCACTTAACCGATGCATGGAGAGCACCCGACATCGTAAATAACTTACCAGCAATTGATATTGAAGCAATAGGAATTGACTCTATTGATTGGTTTAATGATAACTGTATCTCTTTATCCCAAGCATCCCAAATAGTTCAACAAGTCAGTAAAAAGGTTGAACAAGCTTTATCAAGTAAAACAAAAGCAATATTAAACTTTTTTGTAATACCCGATATGGTAGTTCCTTTTGCTAATGCGGCCATAATTAGCGAGCTACATAGACGAAGAAAAAACCATGAGTTTTTGTTAAGCACTTTGAGTAGTTACCGCATATCCGATTTTACTAAACGATTGATGTTTAGTGAAAATCAGCAATTAATGGGTTTTCAATCAAGAAAAATGAATAGAAGTACACTCACCTATCTCTTTTATTCCATTGTCGAAGAAGATGGATCAGATGCAGACGTTGCATTAGAACTTGCAAAGGTTTCTCGATCTCATAAATCCCCAAACTCAACAGAAATTTATCTTAATAATACAAACAAGGACGGGTCATTAAACAGAGTTTCACTAAACATTTTCAGACGTGGACATTTTGGCTGGCTATACAAACACATTATAGACATGTCAGTATCACCTCTTGTTCAGAAGCTTTCAAACGAGAACAGAACTGCACTTATAGAAAATTTAAGGTCAGATCTGAAACCCTTTGAGGTCGAGGGTTGGGGGGAATTTATCAACGCTAAAACAAAACAAGAAAATTCTGTACTATCTAATCTGACCCGTCGCACAACTGAAGATTTTATTCTCTTGATAAAAAAGATCATGGCTGGAAGATTGCCTGCTCGAACACCTGGTGGACAATGTTTGGTCTATCCTAATTGCAAATATCCGTTAAGAAAGAATTGCTTTGGTTGCGAGTATTTCATACCTCATTCAAGCGTTTTAACTGAAGCCGCAGATGAATTTAAACGTTTGTATGAGCTTATCAAAGAATCAAAATACGATGCATTATTGCAAAGAGATTCAAGATTTATGCTCCATCTTATTTTACTATTTAATGAAGCTTATCAATCATTTGATAGAGAATATGTTGATTCATTTTTTTCTTATCAAGAGTTCCAGGCCACACTCAAAGAACTAATCCCTTTATTGAAATTAAAATCAGATATACCACAGAAATGAGTTGAACTTTCCATGCTTGTGCGAAAGAAATTATTTAATGCCGGAATAACTAAAGTTGAATTAATTGAAAACATTATTATGACAGAAAGCAATGAGGCCGATATCTTAAACACTTTCATATTTTTAAAAGACACAGGGATTATTGAAGTAAATTCTTTTGAAGACACAGAATGGAAATATAGAAGCGAAGTCTACAACGTCCCATTTACATTAGTTTTTGATTTAGAAATACATTCGGAGTTCAATTACTTATTGAAGGCATACTCAATAATTAGGATTGTCAACCGAGTTGCACCTACTACCATAACTTTAGAAATTAATTACTTGAAAAGAATAATTAATGCAACTGATGCATTTCGTGCTATCAATGAATATCACATAATGTGTGCAACTTTATCATCACCTGAATCGAGTCGAATCACAAAAACATTACTAATGTTTATCAATTTCGCCGGCTTACCAAATAAGCATGAGATCGTTGAAGCATGCGAAAGATATTCGTATAAAAAACATAGTAACAGAGAACTCCCTGATTTTCATTCTGTAATGATCTACGACAAATGTATCGAACATTTTTTCACACAATTTGATTCAGAAGAAACAATTAAATACTTGCCAATATGGTTGTGGTGGCGGTTAACCAATATTCTCCCGATGAGGCCGAGCGAGTTTTTCCTTTTGCGTTACAATTGCATAGAATTCGATAATTTATCTAATGAGTTTTGGATTAACATAACACGAATAAAAGAAGAAAAAAGAGACCGAACGGAACATGAAAAGTTGAACTATTCTAAAGTGAAAATTGATAACGCCACCTATCAATTTATAAAACAGTTCAAGAATATACAGGAAATTTTACATGTAACAAAAACAACCCCAGAATATCTGCTTCCTTATTCGCTCTATCAAAAATCAAACAAAAAAAGCCGAACAGTTGCCCATAATAGGATGGATCTCCATGTGTTTAAGATTCAATTAAAGAAATTCCACCATGAAGTGATTGTGAAATATTATGGCTATGAAGAATGCAACCAAATAAGACCAGGTGATACTCGCCACTTTGCTATAATTAATATGTTTTTACAAGGATATAATCCTTTATCGATTGCTCGTATGGCTGGACATAATAAAATTGCTACTCAAGAGAATTATTACAATCATGCAGTTCATTTTGCTGAATCACATATATATCATTTAGCACAACAAAAGCATGAAAACAGGATAAACGAGAAAATAACAAACACTTTATTGGGAAATAAACGTGATGTATATAATAATGGACTTCAGTATTCATACGATGAACTACAACATTTTAGAAAAGTAGAGTATGGTTATTGTAAAGACTTAACGCCTGAGTTCCCTGATAACTGTACAGACAATTGTATGAGTTGCACGCTGTATATTTTTAAGCCGGCGATAAACGAACAAGAAGCAGCTATAAAAAATCTAACTGAGTATTCATGTGAGTTAGGAAATCGGATCACACAAGAAATCGAAAACATCTTTAAAATTGGTAAAAGAATCAACACGATTAACACGATACGTGTTGAAGAATCACTATTAAATAAGTCCCGTTCACTTTCCCAACTAAAAGAAGCGAAGGCATTGGTTGATTCATTTAGAATAGAGGTTGATTCATATGAATAAAAAAAACAAGTTACTTCAAAATAATAAAATCGTTAAGAACAATAAGAAAGTCACTACACCTGCTAAACGTGGTAGAACTGAAGAATACTCTGTTGAAGAATTAAAAAAAATTGCATTGAAAATTAAAAAAGATATCAATGGAGCTAAACTTTCTTATTTAAAATTACAGAAGCTAACAGGAATTGGACGAAACACTTGGAGCCGTAAAATCCCTGATTTTATTGAAACCCTAAACAATCCAATTTCACTACCACACAAGATTAACTCAAATGATGATGTATACTATCCTAATTTCTCAGCATTGGTTGAAACTTACGATGGAGACATTAACCTCTTATATAATGAATTGAATGAATTTGAACTCCAATATCAAAAGAAGGACGCTGAAGTTGCTTTATTAAAAGAGGAATTACAATCGTTAAGAAAATATAAAGAGGACTTTTCACAACTCAAAATAAAAATCGAAAAATACAAGAAGCAAGCGGAACATTATAAAGCTTTATATGAACAAATTACAGTAGCAAGTACCTTCCCGCACTTGAGAAAAGAGCTGGATTTAAATCACAATTTACTCAATTTCAAAAAGAACGCAGAGTCATTGTCACTAAAAAACCTTGAGAACCATTTTCCACAAACAACTAAATCTGATACTGCTTCGGATAGAACAAATGAGAACTTGAAGATAATAAAAAATATGGCTCCTAACCTTTTCGACTAAAAAATATAGGTAGGTGAAATATGAAAAACGGGAAATTCACAAGTCTAATATTACAAATGCAATATGTCTCAAGGTGGAATGAATATGGGCCACGATTTAAGGATAATTCGGCAAGTCATAGTTTCAGATGTGCAACAATTGCAATATTTGTTGGAATTATAGAAGAGAAATTATTCAATAATCCTTTAAATAAAGGACAGTTAGTTGCAAGAGCATTATTACACGATATGAACGAAACTGTAACTGGCTCAATAAAACATATAACAAAAAAAGATCCACATGTTGCGAATCATATCCAACGACTTGAGCGGGAAGTAAGTGAACAAATCGTTTCTTATTTATCAAAGTCATTACAGCCTTTCTTCTTTGATTACATCGTAAATGCTGAAGATGATAGCTATATAGGTCAACTGATTATGCATATCGATAGTTTTGACGCAATGTTATTTTGCTTACGTGAATTTACTTCAGATTCTAATCCATATTTTAAAAAACAATATGAGCACTTTCATAATCAGTTACTACACTCAGATTTCCAATCAATCGTATGGCTGGTACGTGAATTTGAAAAAAAAGAGGGGCTTTATGAGTTACTTTCTCATATTTTAAATCTGGATAAAGTAGAGCGGTGGATTGGAAACTTTAATCTGATCCCTGATAATGATGCAACTCACTCATTTCGTGTCGCGGCACTATCTTTGTTTAATGGTATTCTTGAATCAGAACGGTTTGGAAATAAACATATAGATACATATCGTTTATTAGGAAAATCCTTAATGCACGATTTAGTCGAGGGTATAACCGGGGATGTAGCCTCACCAATTAAAAAATCTTCAAATGAGGTTCGAAAAGCATTTGAGAAATACGAGAAAGAAGTTGCAAAATCAATGCTCGTAAAACTCCCCTCTATATTTCATGATGAATTAATTGATTTCATGGTAAATTCAAAAGACAACTCATACGAAGGGCAATTAGTTGAAATTTCAGACAAAATTGACGCTCTAATTAAAAGCAACTTAGAAATGAGAAACAACCCTCTTTACGGTGAAAGGTATTACCAACAACTTACAATTATTCAACGCAATTATGAGAACCCATGTGTTATTTTTTTTCTCGCATATATATTACACGATTTATCGTATACCAACTTTTTACGTTAGAATTGTCAAACTTTTTGCAACAGACTACTACGGTAGTCTGTTGTTAATTATTTTGCCTTAATTAAATCGAATAAAATCAAATCACTTTACTCCATCGGGCTCCTCTTGTCACGTTCATCAAAAGCTTTCAATACATCCTTCACCAATTTCTCCACAATTTCTACTTCATCTAATTCCCTGCCTTTTAAAAGGACAGAAATTATGTCAATCAATTTATCTTTTTCAAAATCAGCTTTATCATTTGTACGAAAAATAACTTCTTCGGGTTTAACATTTAGTGCATTCACTATACGTTCTAATGTTTCCAAGGATATATTCTTTTCTCCCCTTTCGATCCCACCCATATATGACTGAGGAAGGCCCACTAATTCACCGAGTTGTTCCTGAGTTAGTCCCCGATTTTTTCGCAAATAGCGTATACGTTCACCGACTATAGTCAATAAATTTTTCAAATTTCTCACCCCTCTACAGAGTAGGCAAGTAATCTCATTTATTAAACACCCTTATAACATATATATCCATTTGAAATTAGATCTTATAAGATCTATAATCAAACCATAAATTGCTTGGGAGGAAAGATAACAACATGACTCAACTTACAAATCAAATTGTTATTGAAAATGTCTTGTTAGGGAAAATGCGTGGAAAGATTGTATATCAAAGTCAAATTACAGCGGCTATAGCCTCTCAAATTCTTTTTGTAAAGCCATACGATCTACCTTCTGGATTTGGATACCAACGTCCTGTAAACCGAAAGAGATGTGATGATTTCTCAAAGTATTTATCCCTGGGTGATGACTCGTTATTCACCCCAATTCTTATAAATGCGGCATCTAATTGGGAATTTGTTGTCTATGATAAACAACGCCCCAATTTCGGTCGCTTATTCTGTAAAGATAAAGCATCATTAATGGATGGCCAACATCGAATGGGGGGGATACAAAAATATATACAAGAAACTAATTCGGACATTAGCGTCCCTTTCTTAGCATTTCATTGCTTGGATGATGAAGAAGAAATCAAACTCTTTGATACAATAAATACGAAAGCAAAAGGTATTGGACTTTCGTTAAGCAAATACCTTCGAAGGGATTCTGATGACCTTAGTTGGGTTGCTACTGAACTGATGATGATAAAGGAAAGTCCTTTTAGAGAAATCGGAAGTATAATTGGAAAACGCACGAAGGGTAGACATGTGACTTTGCAAAACTTATATAAAATGCTGCATTTATTAACTAATGATCCTTCAATTTCTTTATTTTCTAAAGAGGAAAAATTAAAAATTGCATTAATTTATTATGGAGGTTTAAAAGATCTTTTTACGGCTGAATGGTACGATTATAAATCATTTAGATTAACTCATATTGTTTGTCTTGATGCACTATCAATTGTAGGCAAAGAACTTTTGTTAAAAGCTAAACATGAGAATAGTAAACAAATAAATCAACAAGTAGTTTTAAAGGGTCTTAACGGGCTTAAAAAAGTAGATTGGTCAGTAAATGGCCCTCTAAAATACCTTAAGGGTTTAAATGGATCGAAATCCCTCTCTACCGATTTAAGGGATTTAATGCAATCTGGCAATTGATTTCGTCAACATAAAAGAGAAGGACACACAAGCTGTGCTCATCCTTCTCTTTTAAGGGTATTCGGATTTTATGGTGGAAAAGGGCTTATAAATCACCCTTCTCCAAATTCTTAATAAGTGTGGAAAAATCGACACCAAAGTTGTCTGTAATGTCGTGATCATTCACTTCATACCAATTGAAAGTATCGTATAACATAGCTTTATTGAAAGCACTTGAATTAAATCGTGGCTTACGCTTTTTATGGAGCTTCTCATTGAAAAGGATTTTGGCTCGTAAGGCATCAAACGAGTAACCTCTACCCATTCGCTCTACCTGCCTAATAATGCTGTTAATTGACTCCGTATAAGCATTAGTGAGCCTTTTATCAAAGTAGTTGAATATTTCGACATGCCAGTTGTCTACGGCTCTCACGAGGTCTTTATATGCGTCTTTAGAGTTGCTGGACATACAACGGTGTCTCCATTGACTATAACGAAGATGACCTTCATCTGGATCAGGAGTATCCCATATCCAGTAAAACTCTTCTTTGAGTTCATAGGCTTCTTTTAAAGCAGGAAGATTACCTAACCAAGTATCTAAGAGGAATGATTCACGTTCATTTAGATCGTGTTTACGCTTTAGAAGGATAAACCTTTCACGCATAAGGGTACGTCTTTCTTTTTGGCTCATATGGGCTTTCAAAGACTTTCTGACGTTATCTAAGGCTTGATTAGCCATTCTAACTACATGAAACTTATCTACGACAACTTTAGCGTGTGGAAGGATAGTGTTCACTGCGTCTTTGTAGGGCTTCCACATATCCATTGTGACGTACTCAATGTAAGTCCTGTCACTGATTTCTGAAAGACGTTGGATGACTGTTTCCTTGTTACGGTTAGGCTTGATGTCATAAATAGTCCTGCGTTCAATATTAGTCAATACAAGCCGAGGTCTACGGATAATATGTATCTCGTCTATCCCAAGCCACTTAGGAGTTTCAAACTGGTATTCACGTTCTTTGAGTGCCACATAGTCCTTAAAAACGTTCCTAATGGTTTTCTCGTCAACACCAACGCTTTCTGCGACTTCTACAAAGGTCTTAGACATGGATTGCTCTTGAATGGACTTTAAAAGCCTTTTGGTCATACTACGCTTTTCATCTACAGATATTAGGCGTTCCCAGAAGGTAGATCCGCATTCACGACACTTGTATCGTCTACGGTTCAATTGTAAGCCCACTCGCTTTAAACGAATGGGCAAATCCATAATTAGTTGATTTCTTGAACTGTGTTTGTACAACTTGTCAAAACCACATTCAGGACAACGTTCAGGTGGTCCGACTGCTTCAACTTTAAACATCATATCGGTTTCATTTTCTTGTGGCGGTTCTATTGTTTTAATGTCTGGTAGGGATAATAAGTCTGACATATTATTCATCCTTTATTACTCTGCGGTGTTAAGGTATCAATTATAGATTTGATGTCGAAATCATCAGTGTTAAATTATTTTTGTGACCACAAATGCACTTAGAAAATCCCTTAAAGCATTAGCTGGTTCACTTGAATAGGGAGTTGTAAAAAAGTTCCCTTAGCCTGCACAACAAGATAATTTCGAAATATCTTTATCGAACGTAAGTGCAGCTAATTTTAGCCCTTCAGCCATTGTTAAATATGGTGCTAGGGTTTCTGTTAAATCTTCTATCGTTAAGCCAAATTTAACAGCTAATGATGCTGCATAGATGACATCTCCTGCATTCTCAGATACAATATGAACCCCTAATACTTTTAGTGTTTCTGCATCTGCTACTAGTTTAAATACACCGGTTGTTTCACGGTTTACAATTGCTCTTGGAACAGCATCTAAAGGTAATACAGATGTCTTCACATCATACCCTTTCTCTTTTGCTTGTTCTTCTGTTAAACCAACCGTTGCAACCGTCGGATTCGTAAACGTAACAGCAGGAACTACCGATAAATCTATTTTTTTGTTTAATCCACCAATAGCATTATCAGTAATAATTCCACCTTCATAGGCTGCTACATATACAAATTGTGGTCCTAAAGTCACATCTCCTGCTGCATAAATCTTTTCATTACTTGTTTGACCAAAATCATTGATCAGGATTTCATTATTTTTTCCAGTTTCAACACCTGCTGCACTTAAATTTAAAGAATCCGTATTTGGTTTTCTTCCAGTGGCAACAAGTAACTGATCTGATTCAATGACTTCTCTACTGCCATTTACTGTTACGTAAACCCTTTTTATCTCTCCACTTTGTTCAACACGCTCAAAAGTTGCCCCTTTGACAAGGTTTATACCCTGTTCAATTAACGCTTTTTCAACTGACTCTGAAATCTCAGGATCATACTCCTTTAAAAGTCGCTCACTTCTTTGCATAAGCGTTATTTCTGAACCTAAATGATGAAATAGTTGTCCAAGCTCCATTCCAATGTATCCTGAACCAATTACAGTTAATCGTTTTGGTATTTTCTTTAACTCAAGAAGTGTTGTACTAGTTAAATAGTCCATTTTTTCAAGTCCTGAAATTTGGGGCAACGAAGGCGATGCACCTGTTGCAATTAAAAAGCGTTTTGCAGATAACTTTGCCCCATTGACCTCAACCGTACTAGCATCAACGAATTTTGCTTCACCTTTAATTAAATCAAAATTATATTCATCAATTAAATCCATATATTTTTGATTCCGAAGTTCGCTCACCAATTTATCCTTTTGCGTGATTAAACTAGCTAAATCCACTTCTCCAGCGGATGTTTGTAAACCTATAAACGGATTGTCTTTTGATAAATGATTGATTTCCCCTGCCCTAAGAAGAGTTTTTGACGGAACACAGCCAATATTCACACAGGTTCCCCCAACCGTTCCACGCTCAATCATTCCAACTTTTGCACCGTATTCTATAGCTTTAATTGCCGAAGAAAAGGCAGCAGCACCAGAACCAATAATAAGAAGGTCATAATTGTCTTCATTAATTAACGCCACGTTTTCTAGTGATGATACTTCTTCAATTTCTCCGGCTTGGTAATTTGCTTCATCAATCGCCTTTATTGCACTTTCAACCTCAATATCATCGGGCAGTTCAAATACTGCTTCACCACGACGATAACTAGACTCAATATTTTTAGCACCTATCTTTTCAAGTGCTGATTCTACGTGTTTTTCACAACCCGTACAAGTCATTCCTGAAATGTTTACCTTAAATTTATTCATAAAAAAGCTCCTTTCGTTAATTAATCTCTCATGTTAATGTTTCTATTATTGGACACGAATGTAATTGCTTTTCATCTGGACATCGTTGTTTTAAGTCGTCTAACATAGTTTCAATTCGTTTTAAATCCTCTATTTGTTTTTGCACTTCCTTTTGTTTTTTAGAAACAAATTCGAACATATCTTGACAACGAACTTCATCTTTATCTACAACACCAAGTAATTTATAAATCTCGCTTAAAGAAAAACCAAGTTCCTGTATTCGTTTAATAAACCCAACACGCTTAACGTCATCATATGAATATATCCGATAACCAGCTTCCGTTCGGTGAGGTTCTTGTAATAAATTTTTTCGCTCGTAATATCTGATCGTTTCTTTATTAACTCCACATTTATCTGCAAACTCACTAATGCGATAAATCATCTTATTTCACCCCATGAATATTATAAACCGTGTACCATAGTACACGGTCAAGTAAATTGGACTATTTTATTTTTTTCCCAAAGTATCACTCGTATGTGATTGATACTTTTATATAATACTATTGATTATCCTAACATCCCACCAGAAAATCCGATTTAAACACCAGTTGTTTTTAAACTATTAAGAAAGTAATTCCACTATATATTCCGAAGACCCTCTTTTAATTATTACAAGATGTAATTCATTTTTGCCAACAAATCTTAAACAAATAGCGGTCGACCTTTTTAATGCAAAGCTTTCTTTTATCAGAATCGGAACTTTATACTTTAAAGTGAGTTATACCACGCTTTAAATTCATTGTTGTGGTTTCTCATTTGATCAAGTTCATCTAATAAATCGGATTTATTATACGTTAGAGTTTGATTATTTTTATCAATATGAACTGATATTCCGCTAATTTTTGAATAGGTACGTCTGATAATACTATTACTTCCCTTCTTCCCATCGTTATCCACGAGCACCTTCAAACCATGGAGTTTATCCCAATTTATATTGTCCTCCTCAGGATCTAAACGAGACCTTACTGAGTTTAGTAGACATGTATCAATAAAAAATTCAATCATTAACCTTAAGTAAAAAAAGCCTTCAAGAGTGTCAATTGCAGAAGAACAGGGTGAAGCTAGTATCCCTTCAATTCTTTCCTTTAAATGTTTTGGTGCTTGATAAGGAAGAACCTCGGCTAATACACCTGATAAACCTTCATAAGAATAAACTTCATACCACTTTGCACAAAATATTTTCGTTGTCTCGTTACATTTAAAAGTATCAGAACAAAGCTTACACTTTGCTCCTCTTCTTCCGTTTTCGAATGAAACTTTATTCTTCAAAGCTGTCACAAAGGGTTTACTATGTGTGAATACTATAACCTGTCGCTTCTTGCTTTCCGTAACAATCCTCTCTGAGAGTAAATCTATTTTATCTAGATCAAAACTCGTAATCGGATCGTCAAGAATAATCGGATTACAATTATCTTCATAGTAATTGATGTCAGCGAAAAAATCTGCCAATCCGAGCAGGTTTTTTTCCCCTTCACTTAAAATTATATTGAGTTCTTCACCAAAATACTTACGATCTAAACGTCCCTTTTTTACTTTAGAATCAATACTAAATTTATATTTAAAAAATTGGAGTTCTGTATTAAACAATTCATTAAATTTATCAATTTGAAGTTTAGTTGTAGCTTCATTTTGTTTCTTTGTAATGTTGCTTTTTACGGTAGATAGAGCGTTAATTAACTTTTTATGTTTTGAATTTAACTGAATGAGTTCATAAATCATTTCAAAAGATTCTTTATTTTCTATGACTCTCTTCCTAACATCAATTTTGTCCAATTTATAATTAACACCTTCTAATTCAATAATTCTATTTTCTTCTATTTTTTTACATCGTTCTATTTCTTCTTCTTTTTCTTTTATTGATTGATCTAATATTTCCAAATAGGTCTGTATCTGTTCCTTATTTAATAAAACAGGACTAGCTGTAGGGGCGGATTCTAACATACCGTCGCTTTCCCTCAGTGACGCTAATAGCTCCTTGTTTTGTTCTCCAAAACCGACTATTTCCGAGATTAATCGAGACTCAAGAAATTTCAATTCTTCAATTTTCTTTTCAATCTGCGTTAACTCAAATTTCTTTTTTTCTAAGTGATTATTATTCTGTAAAAACAGATTTTTATATTGTTCTACTAATTCGGAAGCTTTTTGATCAAGTGCTTGATTACAAAAAATACATGTATCATTATCTCTAGGGTATTCGAAGCTTTTTATAAAGTGTACCGCATGTCCAATAAACTCTTGCCAACCCACTTTATCGATATGTGCCAAATCCATATTTCTCAAGGCAGATAATTGTTGTGTTTCCTCAATGTCTTTTGCCTCATTATACTCGAGTTCTAATTTCTTCTGCTTGGCCTGAATACTATCCTTCTCTGCTAACTTATTTAAGTCATCTTTTATTCTATTGAGATTAATTGTTTCGTTTGTTAGTAACCTTATCTTATCATTACTGTTCTGTTGTATTCTTTCCCTCTGTGCTAATAATTGTTCATAATTAGTTAATTCCTCAGTAGTGAGGGGTGTAAATAATGAAGAATCAAGCATGCTATCCGAATTATTTAATAAATCTATAACCTCAGTAAATTTTATAACACTCTTTAAATTATTCTGGATAAGATCTACTGTTCTTTCATTTTCACTGATTTTTTTGTCAAGACAAACTTGAATTTGATCTACTTCTTTTATTAATATTTCAAAATAATGCAGCTTAAAAGGTTCTAACTTCCAATCTAAATTTTTTCCCCTTTTGACTACAATATCAATATTTTCATTATCAAAAATATCTATATATTCTTTAACTCCGCTTATAAAAGAAGGTTCTGTACTAATCCATTCCTGTGATAAACTTTCAATCTGTTGAGTGGGGTCATGGTGCATTAAAACGTGATCTGTTCTATTACAATATGAGAGACTGACTCTTTTTTCGTTACCATCATTATTTATGCTTTGGTTTATATATCCCTTTATTTGGTATGCTCTTTTAGAAAAAACAGACAATGCTTTAAAATAGCTTGATTTTCCTGCACCGTTCTTTCCATAAATGACCGTAAGATGTGGACTAAATGTAATCTCTGAGTTTTCTTTCAATGCACCTACATTATTGATGTTATGTAATTTTACCAAAGAGTACTGAGAGTTTGTTTGCTCTTGTTCAAATGAATCTTCTACTTCTATTTCTTCAAAATCCTCAATTGCCTCCTCACCTAATAAAATACCTATAACGGATTCCCTATCCTTATCAGATAAACTGCCTTTTTTAAGCATCATGATGTCTACAAGCTTAGTAAACCATTCTTCTTTCCCGTATGATCTGAGCTCTTTTATAAAATCAATACCACTTCTTTTCTCCAAGACTAAACCTCCTTTCCGACCATTACTTTTTATCTATTCTACTGCATGTGCCAAATTACCTCCTTAGATTTGTGAATAATCTTCAAGTTCTAATTTTTATAAGAATTTATATTGTCATAAAATTTTTATGCATTATCATCTAAGACAAAGTGAATTAGAGAAAACAAATACGTTTATCGACTATTCGAAAATATAATACTCAAAATTACTGACTTCTTTACACAAGAATTATTATATACCCCTACAACATATATATATATAATTGTAAATAGATATTATAAGGACTATAATAAAAACATAAAAGGAGGCGTAAAATGAATGTTGATATAGACAATTTTTTTACAGATGAAGACTTAGAAGATTTGCTAATAGAATATAGTTTAGAGGTTTGCGGCTTGTATATGGGAGATATATACAATGAGCCGACAAGAATCGTCAATCCTCAAATCAAAAAGCTTATTGACGAATTTAAATTGCTTAAAATGTACTATATGGAAAGATCAGCACTTTAATATTCGGTTGATAATATCATTACTGTCCAAAACGCTTCTTTAAGCCAATTCAAACGAGAAAGAGCAAGAAAAAAACCACCATTACTGGTGGTTTTTCATTGATTGATATGTTTTACTCTTACTCTTACTCTTACACTAATAAAAGCACCACAGTATAATAATATTTCACCTACAATTCTTTTACTACTTCTTCATCCAAAATTGACTTTCTTAATTCCCAGTCCGGCATTAATGTAAAAAGCATATTATAGAATTTTTCACTATGATCATTGTATTGGAAGTGAATCAATTCGTGCAGAATCACATAGTCAATACAATACTTAGGTGCTTTAATCAACTCTGAATTAATTAGTATTATATTTGAGTCGATGAGTGCCGAACCCCAACGTGCCCTCATTGTTCTTATTTCAATTTTCGGTCTTTTGATACCGTATTTCTTTGCCAATGTATATTGCTTATCTAATGATTCTTCAAATGCTTTAATCGCCTTCTCACGATACCACTCATCCATTAATTTAGCTTTTCGAGCATAATTATTGGGGTCTTGGACCATAAGGACAATAAATCCACGGTAATACTTTACGAGTTCACTTTCCCTTGTGACTTCTACCCTCAAACGATATTGTTTACCTAAATACATATACGATTCGCCGCTAACATATTCTCTATCTCTTTGTTTATATGGCAGTACATTTTCGAAAGTCTTAATATTCTTTAGTATCCATTCACCTTTATTCCTCACAAAATCGTAAATAAAGCTGAGAGGGACTTTATCTGAAGCAGATACCATTATCGTCATATTGGGTTTAATGTTGAGATTAACATTCTTAACTTTTTTTCGTTCAACGAAAAACTCGATTAACCGATTTGCATATACAATTTGATGTTTTTCCATGTTGTCACTACCTTAATAACGACGTAATGCCACTGTCTTTATTTGTTCAATAATTTTATCTACTTGGTCGAAGCCAAGCCGGACATTATGCTCTTTCGTAAAGTCAAAGATAAGATCATCTAATTCCTGGGCGATCCGATTGTGAACTTGCATGTTATCATGCCAATCCACTTTAGTATGTGCACGAATAATACCTTCCATTTTTAATGCTAATTCAGCTAACAATTCTTTACTTAAATTCTGCCCATTCTTGATGCCTTTCGTAACATCGTAGGAAGCCAACTGCTCTTTAATGATGTCTTTAGTTACACCGTAGAAAGCCTGTGCATTTGAATTTTTCTTAATGCTGTCGGGATAATTCTCAACAGGTTCTCCCTGCTGGTATTCCCTTTTGAGAGAATTCATTTTTTGCAAATACTCAGCCTCAGAAATTCTTTGTTGCTTGTACGCGTCAATTGCTTCCTTAATCCGTTCTGAGAACTTCTTGTAATACGCAGGGTTCTCATCCCATTTAGTATTGATACTTTTTGTAAGTCGAGTACGAATTGCATCCGCTTTAGCACGTTTCGAATCTAAGCGTTCAAGCTCTTCTTCGAAAGCCTTTTCATTGAGAATATCCACTGGATTAGTGATACGAATGACCTCTTCGGCAGAAATGTAATGATCCATTAGCTTCTGCATTTTTGCTTCATATTCCTTATGATCAATGGTATCAGAATATCGTAGTTTAACGGCTTTACGAAGTTCCTGAAAAAACTTCAAATCAGTTTTATACTTCGTCAATTCCTCCTGGGGCAGTGCATTATAGATTTTCTCAGACTCTAACGCGATCCCAAGATTTTTTCCAAACTTCGAGAGAACTCCATAAAACTCTTGTCTCCGTTCCTCATCCTCAAGCCAAACCTCATACTCTTCCATATCCTGCTTATTCTTAATGGAGGAAAAAATATGGAGCAAATCGGAGTAATATTGCCTCAAGGAACCAATAATGCTAATTACATCATAGATAGCTCCTTGCAAATCCTTTGGATCAAAGTTTTCAAGCCCTGCACCTGAATACATTTCTAATGCTTGGTCTAGTCGATCCAGCAATCCTCTGTAATCAATAATGAACCCATAATCCTTACCATCATACAATCTATTGACTCTGGCGATTGCCTGCAATAACGTGTGCTCTTTCATTGGCTTATCAATATACAAAACAGTTGCACGCGGTGCATCGAAACCCGTAAGAAGCTTATCAACAACAATTATTAACTCAATGTCATCGCCATCGATGAAATCCTCCTTCACAGCATCTTCATAGGATTCTTCATCGCCATAGCGTTTCATCATTCGGGTCCAAAAATTCAGCACCTTATCTCTTGAAACTTCATCAACTACCTCATGTCCTTCACGTTGATCAGGCGGTGATATAACAACGGCACATGTAAGATCTCCAAGCTCTTCGAAAGCTTCAAAATATCGAATAGCCTCAATCTTACTATTGGTAGCAAGCATAGCTTTAAACTGGCTTCCCTGTGTTTTATAATTGTCCAGAAAGTGCTGGTTAATATCGAAGGCTATCATGCTGATACGTTGATTTGATGAAGCTATTCTCTCAAATTGACTCCACTTTTTCATGACTTCATCTTTTTGTTTCTCATTCAAATTGCGAGTAATCATTTCAAGTCGAGTATCTATAGCCTTTTGATTTACAGTTTGATCGACCATTTTACCTTCGTAAAGAAGGGGGACAATAGCTTTATCTTTAACTCCGTCTGCAATCGTGTATGTGTGAATCACCTTACCAAACTTAATCATGGTGCTCTTTTCTTGCTTCATAAGCGGTGTACCCGTAAATCCGAGGTAACAAGCATTTGGAAATACCCTTTTCATCTTGATATGAAGCTCTCCATACTGAGTACGATGAGATTCATCAACTAAGACAAATATATCCTTGGATTCAATAGGTTTTTGTTTAGATGACGCAGTATCAAACTTATGTACTAAAGTCGTTACAATATCTGCGTTGTTATCGTTAATAAGTTCCACCAAATGCGATCCTGAGGTTGCCCTGTTTGCTTTTAACCTGGTGTGCTTAAATGTCTTATGAATTTGTTTATCCAGCTCCACACGATCGGTAACAACGACTACTTTAGGATTAACCTCTTTCATCTCGGTTAGGATATACTTAGCCAACATCACCATTGTCAAACTCTTACCCGAACCCTGAGTGTGCCAAATGACACCTGATTGACGATTTCCGCTATCATCGCGTTCTTGAACAGTATTAATGATTTCCTTAATCGCAAAGTATTGCTGGTATCGAGTTACCTTTTTGGCATCCTTATCAAAGAGGGTAAAGTAATAAGTTAGTTCCAATAAGCGTTCAGGATGAAAAAGCGAGATGATGTTCTTGTCTTGCATAGTTGGCAAGCGATCTCTAACTGTTCCATCTAACAACTCCTTCAACCATTCTTCCTTCTCTTCTTTCCAAACCGACCAAAACTTCTTTGGTGTATTGCATGTTGCGTACTTTGTCTCATTTTTGTTCGTTGACATGACAATCTGTACGTACTTAAAGAGCTGAGGAGCATACTCTTTTCCCTGGTTTCGAATCATTTGGCTTATACCTTGTTCCATCGAGATGGATGCCTTCTTACATTCAATAACCACAAAGGGAATACCATTCACAAATAACACAACATCGGGACGTACCGTGCCACGCCCATCCATCCGTTCTACAGCGAATTCTTCAACCACATGAAAAATATTATTTTCGATGTTTTCCCAATCGATGTAATGAATCGTGAAGGATTTCTTTGAGCCGTCAGGTAAGAATTCAGTGTAACTACGCCCCATCATCAGCGTCTCAAAGATCTTCTCATTCGTTTTCACAAGCCCATCAGTCAACGGCTCATCTAAATCCCGTATAGCTTGATGGATGTTATTATGACTGAATCTATACGTAACACCTTTGTATTCGTAGGAATTCAACTCTTTTATCTTTTCTTCCAATACCGTTTTAATTAAAACTTCATTGAAACTGCCACGCATTGATTGAGCTTGCTCAGGAGTCAGAATCTTATAATTCAATCCTTGCAAAACCTCAAGTGCAGGTTGTTGACTGATATACATCTCGTCAAAACTTTTGGGGCGTTCCACATCCACACCTCCAAGCTTGGGATTAGAAGAAATGGGCAAAGGTTAGACCTTTACCCGCACTTTTCCTGTCAGTAAGCCTTGCATAAGACTTTTTTTCTGCTGTTGAATATATTCAAGTTCAGTTTCCATGAGTTCTATTAAGTTATCCAGACAAATTAATACATTTGCAATCGCCTTTTGTTCACTTACATCTTGCGGGATTATAACCTTGATGCCTTTTAAGTTTTCATACTTCAGATTTAAAGTGTCATCCACCAAACCTTGAGAATATCTCCTGAATAGATTAATTGTGTATGGAAGTTTAAATAGAAAGCCCATATAATAAGAATCCACTCGGTTAGTTGGCTTCAAAATAGTATATGCTGGACTTACTATTCCCTCATATTTCGAGACACCTGACACGCCTTGCCACAATCGCATAGTGTTATAACCGATATCTAAGGGCATTACCCGTTTATACTTTGATTTATCTTCACTTGAATTATCTTTTATATCGACCTCTGTACGACGCACAATTCCTTTCCGAGAGGTAATTGCTAATAACTCAAGATCATTGTAACCTATCTCTTTTCTTTCTTTGAACAGATCTCCTAACTTAGCTTCTACCCACTCCCCTCCAAAACCTGGCAATCTGCTCTTTCCTGTCAGCAACTTCTGCATTAACCCTTTTTTCTGCTCTTTTTCTTTCTCAATTAACTTTACTTTTAATTCTATTGCTTTGTCCCAGATGGATAGAATGGAAGCAATTTTCTGTTGTTCTTCATATTCTGGAAAAGGTATCTCCAAAGATAAAAAGTTTTCTTTTGATATATTTTTCATACTATTACTCGTGCCTGTAGCTAATACTTTTATTCTATTTTTTATTGTATTTAAGGATAGTGTATTTGCCAGCCATCTTCCATCTACTTTTACTTTATAATTAGCTTGCCAAATTTTATCAGACAAAAAGAGTCTTTCATAATTTTTATCAACATACCCAACCTCGCCTACCAGTTCAGGAGTATTAGCACGACTTATTAATATAGCCCCTTTTTTGGGATTCAATTTCGCTCGACCTAATTCTTCATCTAATATTTTTTTATTTTCTTTAATGTGAAGATAACCATTAGACACCGCACTTGTTTTTAATACTCCAAAGTCTCCACTTCCCGCTGGATAATCCAGAGAATTAACACTAACCCCTGCCTCTAATGACTCAATTATTTCACTCAATTGGATTATTTTCCAGTTATCAAAGTTGGAGTTCTTCCCGTCTTTCCCAATTATCCCTTCCGCAGTTACCAAATTTTCCATTACGTCACCTACACTCCAAGGTCATTAAGATATTTATCCATCTGCAATTCAACTTCTTGAAGCTCCTGCTTAATTTTCGATATACTCTCTTTCACTTGCTCCATATCAACTGGCTCTTCTTCCTCAAATGTATCAACATAACGTGGAATATTTAGGTTGAAGTCGTTTTCTTTGATCTCATCCAGCGTAGCAACATATGAATACTTTTCAATGGATTCAAACTTCTCATATGTTTCCACGATTCGTTGAAGATCTTCTTCTCGCAACTTATTCTGGTTCTTTCCCTTTTCAAAATATTCTTCGCCCGATGCATCAATAAACAGCACCTCTTTACGTTTGCGATCCTTTCTGAAAACCATAATACATGCTGGAATACCCGTGCCGAAGAATAAATCTTTTGGAAGACCTATTACAGCATCCAGTAAGTTCATCTCGATTATTTGCTGACGAATCTTTTCTTCACTTGATCCACGGAATAATACACCATGTGGTAAAATTGTCGCCATTCGCCCGTTCTCAGCTAACGAATATAGCATATGTTGGACAAACGCATAGTCTCCCTTGGATGCAGGTGGTACACCCCATTCAAATCTTCTATGCTGATCCAAGCTTACTTCCATTTTGAACTTCTCATCATTATTTCCTTCACCTGCAAAGCCCATTGCCCATTTGTCGAGAGAGAAGGGTGGATTAGCAACGATTGCTTGGAACTTCATCAACTTGCCATCTTCCAAGTGAAGTGGATTTGATAATGTGTCACCCCATTCTATCTTCGCATCATCTATTCCGTGCAGGTACATGTTCATAAGGGCTAAGGAATGCGTTTGTCCGTTTCGTTCTTGCCCGTATATAGCAACCTTTTTGCTCGGAACTTGATTCGCTACCTTAATCAGCAAGGAGCCTGAGCCACAAGTTGGATCATAAATGCGATCGTTTTCTATCGGCTTAACCAATCGAGCGAGAAGTTCGGATACCATTGAAGGAGTGAAAAACTCTCCCCCTTTTTTTCCTGCATCCGAGGCAAAACGTTCGATCATGAATTGATATGCATCACCGATGACATCTTCGCTTCCTACGATGGAAGGCTTCAAAATAAGTTTATTCAGGTCCTCCAACAAAGCACGAAGCATTGCATTTCTTTCTTTTGCTTTACCAAGTGTCGCTTCACTGTTAAAGTCGATATTGCGGAATACTCCACGCAGTTTCCCTGTGTTTTCGTTTTCCAAACGCTCCAATGCTTTATTGATTATCTCACCAATTTCTAAATCGGTCCTTTTACTATACAAATAATCAAATGTCGATTGCTCATCCAACACGAAACGTTCCCTGGTTAATGCCCGCTCAATACGTTGTTTGTCACCGTCATAACGTTTTGTATATTCCTCCACATGCTCCTTGTACGAATCACTCAAATACTTGATGAACAACATCGTTAGGATGTAATCCTTATATATACTGGAGTCGATTTTCCCCCGAAACGTATCCGCCGCTTGCCATAAAACTGTATTTATTTGTTGTGACGTTATCTTCTCATTCATTACTGATGCCTCCATTGGTAAGTAACTTATTGTAAAACTATTTTATCATTTTTTGTACTTACTGTACCTATTAGAATCCATCGAAACATTTTTGTCTATTAAAGATGTAGATGTAGATTTAAGCATACCTAAAGTACGCTTAGATACATTGAAATATAAAAGATCTCACCTTTGAAAAACATGTCGAATCGATGCCTATTTGGGTAAGAGTGAATTTAATCAGATTACTACGGTTCAAATCTTAAGAAGTGTATAAGAATGCGGATAGAATAATGAGCAAATCTGTCGATAATCAACTTTATAATGTTGTTGTAAGATCTTGTACTGCATCTACTTTAATATTTATAGACGAAGTTGATATTCAATGCTATTTTCAATAGAAGGCAGGAACCATCACTTTATTATTTCAAGATACCAGGACACTTGGATGATATTACTGGTTCGGTGCTGATCTCATTATTAAAAGCAGTAGAAATTAAATATTAATTTTAATTACGGAGGTATTAAATTATTATGGCGAAATGCAGACATTTTCTACACGGAGCATCCGCTTGTGGTGGAGGTATTTACAAAAGCAAAACCCCACTTCAATCAAAAACAAGAAAGGGTTACATAATACACGATCCAGTGATCCTGAGACAATTTTGTAATGGCAACCCAATGGAGTGTCCATACAATCCAGATGGCAGAGGGTTCCAATCCCAACGGACAAAGCGAACAGCAATGAATCGAGCGTATGAAAAAGACAAGCAAGATTTGGATAAGGCTGGAGATTCACTTAAAAAAGTCATTTATTTTGTGATTGCTATAGCAGTTTTGTATTTTTTAATTTTTCGATTGTAGAACTTCAACGTAGAGGGAGGCCACAAAATACATCTGCTGAAATTAGGTTCCCATTACGTTTTTATGTGCATTCTTACTAATAATTAATAATATTTATGTACAAAAAATTAATTTGTGCAGTACTATTTAACTTAATTCCTTTCTTTAATATCAAGGTATTTCCATAGTTTTTCTATTTCGTACATATATCTTTATATAGATAAGAGCTTGAGGTGTTCACCGGAGATATTCCCACACCCGTCAAGCACCACAATCCGAAGCTGCTGTCCAATTTTCGGGAAATGGAGGGCATCGCTGCGGAACGGCTCTTATCCATGATCCCTCCCGCCTTGCAGGAAACGTACGCCCCGCTTCTCTCCCCGGGAGATCACTCCGGACCATCGGGAGATGCGGAATTAATGAAGATGGTGAAGGCTGCCGACACGCTGGATGCCTACTTGAAATGCGCTTGGGAGCTGACTGCCGGCAACCGCGAATTCGCCGTCGCCAAGCAGCAGCTTCTGGACAAGCTGGATCGCTTGAATCTGCCTGAGACCGCTTATTTTCTGGAGCATTTCGCTCCTAGCTTCGAAATGACGCTGGATGAGTTGTCAGAGGATGGACCTTCCTCGGCATTATAAGAGGTTGTTCAAAGAGTCATCTGTCCACGACGAAGCAGATCATTACGAATTATAAGGTTAATCAAAAAACAGGCCTTGTCTTCGAATTCAAATCCGAAGACAAGGCCTGTTGAGGTTTTCATTACAGCTTACTAGCCATTTACGATTTCGCCGCCATTGATATGAAGCACTTGACCGCTCATATAGGAGGAATCGTCAGAGCCCAGATATACATAGGCTGCAGCAAGCTCTTCCGGTTGACCCGGGCGCTGCATCGGCGTATCTCCGCCGAACTTGGACACTTGCTCGGCGTCAAACGTGGACGGAATGAGCGGCGTCCAGATCGGACCGGGAGCTACCGCATTGACGCGGATCCCAGTCTTGCCGACGATGTTCATCGAGAGCGCGCGTGTGAAGCTGACAATGGCCCCCTTGGTTGAAGAATAGTCGATCAAGGTCGGATTTCCCTTATAGGCGGTAACCGAAGCCGTATTAATAATGGCGCTGCCTTTCTTCAGGTGCGGAAGCGCGGCCTTCACAAAATAAAACATCGAAAAGATGTTCGTGCGGAACGTCCGCTCCAGCTGGTCCGAGGTAATATCCTCGATGCCTTTCTGCGGATGCTGCTCGGCCGCGTTATTGATCAGAATATCGAGGCCGCCGAGCGTTTCCACCGTCTGTTTCACAGCTTGTCCGGCAAAACTCTCGTCGCCGACGTCGCCTGGAATCAGCAGACATTTACGCCCTTCCTGCTCAATCTCCGACTTTGTTTTATTGGCATCCTCATGTTCATTTAAATATACAATCGCGATATCGGCGCCTTCCTTGGCATAAGCCAAGGCAACCGCACGCCCGATTCCGCTGTCGGCCCCGGTAATCAGCGCGACCTTGTTCCGCAATTTCCCTGCGGCCAGATAAACCCCTTCATATTCGGGGCGTGGATGCATTTCCGATTCTATTCCGGGCTGCTGGTTCTGATGCTGTGGAGGCATTGTTTGTTTACCTTGTCCATTTCCTGACATGATTCATTCTCCTTCCACTGTCTAGTAGTCCATGATCATCTGCACGTCTTAGGATAAGCCAGCATGCTTAAGCTTATGCCAAAGCATATACAGACAGGAATCATACAAAATGGATTATTCCCACTCAAGAACTAACTTACCACCGGAAGGAAAAAGCCAAACATTCACAGACTTTAAGCTGATATGTCAAAATGCTGAAAAAACGCGGAGTCATCCCGAATTCGTCTCTCTTCGTATTTACTTCTGGACAAGGCCGTCCGCTCCAAAATTTCGCTTTCATTTTGTAATATTGCGGGTCCAAAGATCAGGGAAACCAGCTCTCTGCAACGCTCGATTCGCGTACTGGTGAAGTGAAGATAAGCGATATTCAGCAGGTCTTCCCCCCATCTGCTGCCGCTGTCGTCGCAAGGATAATTTTGCCGATAGACCACCTTTAACGAAACTCCGGAAACGAACCGGCAGCTTCCTCCAAGCAACCAGAGCCGGAGGGAAAACTCGGCCGTCTCCAGCTCTTTGCCAAGAAATCCTTCCTCCATTCCTCCGATCTCCTGAAATCTGGCGTGACCGACGGCAAAACATTCCCTAGATAACCAAGGTATTTCGCCAAGCGCTTTGTTCTCCGAAAAAACTTGGAGCGACTGAAGCAGCGCTCCTTCGTAGCGATACTCGGGCTCAATCCGGGAAGTTTCGTGAAGTTCCACTTCGGGCGAAACGCAGTCCGCTTCTCCAAGGATTACTGGTTCCAGCAGCGATTCCATCCAATGATCTTCGAAATAAAGTCGGGGGCTGCAAAAGATCAGATAGTCTCCTGAGGCGTGAGCGGCAGCCAGATTGCGCGAAGGAAGACCGGGCTGGCCTTTTAGGAGCTTGATAGGCCGGGGGAAATTGTAATTCATCAAAAAATCGCAGCATCCGTCAACAGAGCCTTCGTTTACAATGATCACTTCATAACGTAACGAGGTCATAGAAACCTTTAGCGATTCCATCGTCATGAGGAGATCTACTCCGCTATTTTTGACCGTGATAATGATTGATACCTGGGCTTGGGAAGGCATGATAATTCTCCTTAGGGTCGGAAATCATAAATTATGCGCGACATTAGGATGAGTTAGTATAACTGCTTCTGGATTCCATAATAACCCATTTCATGCTTTCAGTAAACAAAAACAAAACTGATAGTTTATTATCTTTACCTCTCATACTAACTATGGTAAATACAGGAGGGGTGTTATGGACTACGATGCTCTAGGCAGAAGATTGCGGCAGGAACGGCATAAAATGAATTGGACCCAGGAAAAACTCGCTGAAAAAGTCGAGGTTTCCGACGCATACATAGGACAAATCGAGCGTGGCGAGCGGAGCCTGTCTTTGGAAACTCTGGTCAAGCTGGCGAACCAACTAGGGGTAACCGTTGATTATTTGCTGCATGATTCGATTGAGATCACCGATGACCGGTTTATGAATCAAATCCGGCAAATTATGCTGAGCCGGTCGCCTAAAGAAAAACAGCTTGCGCTGGACGTCATCAAATTGATGTTTGCCCACCTGGACGATATGGATCCATCATAATCGCTATGCACACAAAAAAGCCTGCCGGATTACCGGCAGGCTTTTGCAATTGCAATATATCCAGATTAAATTACTCTGTAAACCATGAAGAACGAAATTAACAAAACGCATACGCACAAAAGCGTACCGAACATACGGAGTTTACCTGCGACTTCCGCAATTCCTTTATTGGAGCGAATTCCCTCCAAAGCTTGGCGAAGAGGTTTGCCCATAATGCCGCTGAATGCGCCGATTGCGAGAAAAAGAATCACAACGATAACCATCCAAGCCGTCGAATATTCGCCCTTGGTCATCAAATATCCGCCAGTCAGCAATTGGATAACCAGTCCGATCTGAGCGTATGTATTCAGTGTCTTTACGGCAGATACCGTGCCTTCCTGCGCAGCCGGAGTCAATTTGGTCACTTTACTGAATACGATCGGCAAAATCAGGTAAAAGCCCAGTGCCAATGCCCCTACGATATGCAAGAACAACATAATCACAAACATCGTTTCCATATCACACCACCCTTTCTCAGTCAATTAGATTTATTATAATCTATTATACCCATTGTTTACCTCAAAAGAAAGGAACCCTACCATTCCGGAAGGGTTCCTCATTTTCATATGTTCACATTTCGGACATGGTTAGCCTTTAATGCTCGCAATTACGTTGCGAACGGATACCGCCGATTTGTCCAAGGCCGATTTTTCTTCCGCCGTTAGCTCCAGCTCGAATACTCTCTCGATGCCTTCGCCGCCCAGGAGAGCCGGTACGCCCATGAACAATCCGTCGTAGCCATATTCGCCTTCCAGCAGAGCAATGACGGGCAGAATCCGTTTCTTGTCCTTCAGGATCGCTTCCGTCATTTGCACGAGCGAGGCAGCCGGAGCATAATAAGCGCTGCCGTTACCCAGCAGGCTCACAATTTCACCGCCGCCGACGCGCGTACGCTGTACGATCGCCTCGATCCGCTCCTGCGATATAAGCGTGTCGATCGGAATGCCGCCGACACTGGAATACCGGACGAGCGGAACCATGTCGTCACCGTGTCCGCCGAGCACGAAGCCGCGCACGTCTTCAACGGAAACGCCAAGCTCTTGGGCAATAAACGTACAATACCGCGCGGTGTCGAGCACGCCCGACTGGCCGATGACGCGGTTTTTCGGGAAGCCCAGCGCCTTATAAGCCGCATAAGTCATCGCATCGACCGGATTGCTCAGGATGAGGACAATGGAATCCGGGCAATATTTCTTCACGTTTTCGCAAACGGAAGCCACAATACCCGCATTCGTATTCACAAGATCATCCCGGCTCATACCCGGCTTGCGCGCGATGCCAGCTGTTATGATGACGATGTCGGAACCGGCAGCGTCCTCATAAGAAGAAGTGCCGATAATGTTGCTGTCAAACCCTTGAACCGGACTCGCTTCAAGCATGTCGAGCGCCTTCCCCTTGGTCGGGTTCTCCAGTTGCGGAATATCGAGCAATACGACATCGCCGAGTTCTTTTTGCGCCAGCATCAGCGCGGTCGTCGCGCCGGTAAAGCCGGCGCCGACAACCGTAATTTTTTTGCGTTGAATGGCCACGTTAAACAGGACCTCCTACATATTCTTAATGACCTGATCCGCGAATTCGGAACATTTCACTTCGGTTGCGCCTTCCATCAGGCGGGCGAAGTCGTAGGTTACCGTTTTGTTGTTGATGGAGGTCTCCAGGCCTTTATAAATGAGGTCAGCCGCTTCATTCCAGCCCAAGTGCTCAAGAAGCATTACGCCGGACAAGATAACCGAACCCGGATTTACTACGTCGAGATCTGCGTATTTAGGAGCCGTACCGTGCGTCGCTTCGAAAATCGCATGACCCGTCACATAGTTGATATTCGCTCCAGGCGCGATACCGATCCCGCCGACTTGAGCCGCCAAAGCGTCGGACAAGTAGTCGCCGTTCAAGTTCAATGTAGCGATTACGTCGAAGTCGGTCGGACGCGTCAGCACTTGTTGCAGCGCGATATCAGCAATCGCATCCTTGATGATGATCTTGCCTGCATCCTGAGCTTCCTTCTGAGCCTGGTTAGCCGCATCGGTGCCGGACTCTTCCTTGATCCGGTCGTACTGTGCCCAAGTGAACACTTTATCGCCGAACTCGGCTTCAGCCACTTCGTAACCCCAGTTTTTGAACGCACCCTCGGTAAACTTCATGATGTTGCCTTTGTGAACCAGCGTCACGCTCTTACGGCCGTGCTTGATCGCATATTCGACAGCAGCGCGGACCAGACGTTTCGAACCTTCTGCCGATACCGGCTTGATGCCGATTCCGGACGTTTCAGGGAAACGGATTTTATTGACGCCCATTTCGTTTTGAAGGAATTGAAGCACCTTCTTCACTTCTTCGGAGCCTTCTTTGTATTCGATTCCGGCATAAATATCTTCCGTATTCTCCCGGAAAATGACCATGTCCACAAGCTCAGGACGCTTAACCGGAGATGGTACGCCGTCGAAGTAACGTACCGGACGAAGACATACGTACAGATCAAGCTCTTGGCGCAGCGCCACGTTCAGGGAGCGGATACCGCCGCCGATCGGTGTTGTAAGAGGTCCTTTGATAGCCACAATATACTCGCGGATAGCAGTCAGCGTATCCGCCGGAAGCCATTCACCGTATGTATTGAAGGCCTTCTCTCCCGCGAATACCTCGTACCAGGCGATGCTTTTCTCGCCGCCATATGCTTTGTCGACCGCAGCATCCAGTACGCGTTTGGAAGCTTTCCAAATATCACGGCCTGTGCCGTCACCCTCGATAAAAGGAATGATCGGATTGTTAGGTACTTGCAGCTTGCCGTTCTCGATAACGATTTTTTCCCCTTCGGTAGGAAGGCTGAACTTTTCTAATTGCAACATGTCTATGGTTTCCTCCTCATAATAATTTGGCGTAGCTCAATTTTCTCGTTACGGTATTCATTCTAACATAAATGGCAACCCGGTTACCCGGGTTGGCCAAGTGTTTATCTAAGATCGATCGGAATGTACTGCTGATTGGTCGCTCCCGTATATTCCGCGCGCGGGCGGATAATGCGGTTGTCGTCCAGCTGCTCCAGAATATGCGCGGTCCATCCGGAAAGGCGGCTGATCGCAAAAATCGGAGTAAACAGATCCATCGGAATGCCCAGCATCGTATAAACGGAAGCAGAATAAAAGTCGACGTTCGGCTTCAGTCCCTTTTGGCCGGTAACGAGTTCTTCCACTTTGACCGAGATGTCATAAAGCGTGGTGTCTCCCTTCATCAGCCCGAGCTGGCGGGACATTTTTTGAAGGTGCTTCGCCCGCGGATCCCCGTTCTTATAAACGCGGTGGCCGAAGCCCATGATTTTCTCCTTGTTTGCGAGTTTGCTCTGAATGTAAGGCTCAGCCTTATCCAGGGTGCCGATTTCGCTCAGCATCCGGCTGACTGCTTCGTTAGCTCCCCCGTGAAGCGGCCCTTTCAGCGTTCCGATTGCGGAGGTCACGCCGGAATAGATGTCCGACAACGTAGCGATCGTAACACGAGCCGAGAAGGTGGATGCGTTCAGTTCATGATCCGCATGCAGTACGAGTGCTTGATCCAGTGCGTGAACGGCAACTGGGTCCGGTTCTTGGCCGGACAGCATGTAAAGGAAATTATGAGCGATGGATACGCCTTTCAGCGGAGCGACCGGCTCATTCCCTTCGCGGATCCGGGCAAAGGCGGCTATCAATGTAGGCAGTTGGGCTTGCAGCTTGATCGCCTTTTTCTGATTGCTTTCCCGGGTATTGTCGTTAGCAAGCTCATCATACAAAGCAAGAGCCGACACAGCCGTACGCAGGACAGCCATCGTGTTGGCGTCTTTTGGATACAACTTCATTTGCTCTAGTACCGCTTCAGGAACCGGAGCATAATCGCTTAGCTGCTCCTGCAGGGTTGCCAATTGGTTTTTGGAAGGCAGCTTGCCGTACCAAAGCAAATAAGCAGTCTCTTCGTAGCTCGCACGTTCCGCCAGGTCGTCAATGTTAATCCCGCGATAAGCGAGAACCCCGTCGTGGATGGAACTGATCGATGAAGTAGCTGCCACAATACCTTCGAGGCCTTTGGTAGCTGTCATAATACATCTCTCCTTTGGAACCGAAATATGAGCCAAACAAGCCAATGAAAACATTTTCAATTTAAAAGTTTAAAATTTCCAGAGCTGCGCAATACGTAGCCCGTAATGACAAAAAAATGAAACATTTATGGCCTGCAAAATAATCATACTGGATTTTAGAGATCAAAGGAACACGTTCAACGCGGACATCTGCATCAAATTGTTTTATCACGTATATAAATAATTTTTTGTAATCGTTTTCGTTAGCAACGACAATTGTCACATACCAAATTCCAATTTGTGTATATATAGTAATATTTTTTTTGAGAGAGGTAACCGTGATCCTTGTTTCCGGAATATAAAAATAGGCTAAGTAATAGGGTAGAAGAGGACCTGTCCGGAAAAGAGGGATGTCGTTTGGATCATGTGATGACAAAGCGCCTGCTGCGCGGCAGTTGGGTTTGTATCGTGCTGATCGCGCTGACCGCTCTATTCTATTGGCTGTTGCCGTTAATTTATCCGTTCCTGATCGCCTGGCTGATCGCCTACGCCATGAATCCGCTCGTCCGCTGGCTCCAGTCCGCGGCAAAGCTGCCTCGATGGCTGGCTGTTACCGCCTCGCTGCTTCTATATTTCGGCAGTGCCGGCATCGTTCTCTCCGCGGCCGTTACCCGGCTTGTAAAAGAACTGATTACCTTGGCCGAGTCGCTGGACCTCCACATAGAGGAATGGAGAGGCTGGTTCGTCGAATGGAGCCAGAGCGAGGGAATTCAAAATATTATTAATGAGATCAACAGTTTTATCGCAAGCAATCCCGGCTATGAAAATACGATCAACAAAAATATCGACAACACTACATCAACGATAAGCTCCGCTATTTCACGCCTCCTCAGCGGGTTTCTGAGCGGGATCGTGAACCTGCTCACCTCGCTACCGAATTTGGGTGTCATTCTGATCGTCATCCTGCTGGCGACTTTTTTTATCAGTAAAAATTGGGATAGAAACATGACTTTTCTTGTCGGCCTAGTTCCTTCCCCGTTCCGAAAAACCGGAAGCGAGGTATGGAAAGACCTGCAAAAAGCGCTCTTCGGGTATCTTCGCGCCCAATTTATCATGATATCGATTACCGCAGTTATCGTTCTGATCGGACTGCTTATTCTGCGTGTGGATTCGGCTTTCACCTACGCGATCCTGATCGGCTTTGTGGACCTGCTTCCTTATCTTGGCGTCGGAACGGTGATGGTTCCCTGGCTGGTGTATGCCTATATGTCGGGCGACACGGGCTTCGGCATCGGATTGTCCATTCTGTATGGCATCATCCTGGTGGCAAGGCAATTGATCGAGCCTAAAGTACTGGCCAGCAGCGTCGGGCTCGATCCTTTGCCCACCCTGATTTCCATGTTCGTCGGCCTGAAGCTGTTCGGAGTGCTCGGACTGATTATCGGCCCGGTTTCTTTCGTTGTTTTTGGGGCAATCGTTCGTGCGGGCGTACTTCGCGACCTGCGCAACTACATCGTAAACGGAAGGCTGCGTTAATCGTGTACGATAGACCTACATCTCTTCGGGAGCCTGCAGCCCGATCAGCTTGAGTCCGTTTCGAAGCGTAATTCGCACCCCTTCCACCAAAGCAAGCCTTGCCGTGCGTAAATCGGAGTCTTCGACTAATATCGGACAATCATGATAAAACCGGTTAAAAGCCTGGGCCGTATCCACGAGATAACGGGTGACCATGGACGGTTCCATTTTGGTTGCGGCTTGCTCGACTCTCTCGGTAAAAAGAGACAGTTGCTTGACAAGAGCAAACTCGGCTTCCCCGGTGACAAGCGAAGAATTAAAGTCTAAGAATTGGCCCGGCGCCGCAGCCGTCTTCCGCCCCGCTTCCCCCACCGCTTTCCGCAGCACACTGCAGGCTCTCGCATAGGTATACTGAACATAAGGCCCGGTCTCTCCTTCAAAGCTGAGCGCATCCTCCCAGGAGAACACGATATCCTTGATCCGGTTCGCGCTCAAATCATTGAAAATGACCGCGCCGACGCCGACCTGTCTTGCCACTTCTTCCTTGCTCTTCAGCCCGGGGTTCTTCTGTTCAATAATATCCCTGATCTTCGAAACAGCCTGGTGCAAAAGATTCTCCAGCTTGACGACATTTCCCTTTCTCGTCGAAAGGCTTGCCCCTTCCAGGCTTACACGTCCGAATGGAACGTGGACCAAGTCCTCCGCCCACTCGTAGCCCATCAATTCCACAACTTTAAACCACTGGCGGAAATGCAGACTCTGCGAGTAGTCCGTAACATAAACAGCCTTATGAAATTGATAGGCACTCTTCCTGTACAAAGCCGCCGCCACATCGCGTGTATGGTAAAGCGAGCTGCCATCCTGTTTCAGCATCAGCGCGGGGGCCATATCATAATCCTCCAGCCTGACCAGCCAGGCTCCTCCATCTTCTTCAAGCAGCTCCTTTTGCTTCAGTTCGCGGATGACGGGCTCCAGTTTGTCATTATAAAAGCTCTCTCCGGTGACGTGATCAAACCGAATGCCGAGCAGATCGTAAATTTTTTCGAATTCGGCCAGGCTAAGTTCCACGAATTCACGCCAAATCTTTAACGCCTCCGGATTGCCCTGCTCTATTTTCGTGAACCACGATCTTGCTTCGTCATCCAGTCCGGGATTCTTATCGGCCTCCTCATGAAAACGAACATACAGACTCAGAAGTTCATCGATGGCCCCCTCCTCCAGCCTTTTCGGATCTCCCCACATCCGATAAGCCGTAATGAGCTTGCCGAACTGGGTACCCCAGTCGCCGAGATGATTGACCCCGATGCAGGTATATCCCAGAAACGAAAATATTTGATAGAGCGCGTTCCCGATCACCGTGGACCGAAGATGTCCGACATGAAATGGTTTTGCGATATTGGGAGAAGAAAAATCGATAACAATCGTTTTTCCCTTTCCGATGTTTTGCGAGCCATAACGATCCCCGGAGGACAAAATTCCGCTAATAACTTGGTCTCCAATAACTGCCGGATCCAAATAAAAGTTCAAGTACCCCGACACCGAGGAGGTCCGGGCTATTTCACCGGGCTTCTCATCCCTTCCCTGAATACCGGCCTCCAGTTCATCCGCAATGGCCGCTGGGGACTTGCGGAGACGTTTGCTCAATTTGAAGCAAGGCAGCGAAATGTCGCCCATCGTGTTATCCGGCGGGTACTCCAGCAACGCGAGCACCTCTTCCTCAGAAATTCCGTCCAGCAAAGGGGACAATTTTGCGGCAATCGTCTTTTTGAACAACTCCATTACAGCGACGCTCCTTCCAATTGTTAAAATACAAAAAGCCCCCGTCTCAAATAAGAGACGAGAGCTTGAAATTCCCGCGGTACCACTCTAAGTGCTGAAACTTGCATCAGCCACTCTGTAGGATAACGGCCAACCACCGGATTTGCCTACGTTAAGCCGCCCAATACCGGCTTCAATTCGGCAAACCATCTCCCGGGTCCGATTCCTTCGCGGCCTCCATACCGGCTTCCACCCTTCCGGCTCGCTGTCATGGATTCACGCAACATACTATCCCGTTCACAGATATTAAGAAAATAATTGGAACTTAATATATAGCAAAATCAAAGAAAAGTCAACGCCGGAAAAAAGTGATCGAGCCGTCCTTGATTTTTTTGCCGATCCACTTCATTAGCAATAGCCGATATAGCGGCCGAGTCAACGGAAAGACCATTGTAAATCCGATGATATCGGTCACGAAACCCGGAATCAGCAGCAAAATTCCTCCGCCGAATACGCACATTCCCTCAATCATAGTCTTGCCCGGAATCTGCCTGCCGTTCATCTGCGCCTTCGCATCCGCAAGCACTTTTCGCCCTTCAAACTGCATCATTAAGCCGCCGATAACCGATGTGGCCAATGTCAAGAAGATCGTTTTGCCTACGCCCAGTCTTTCCGCAACTTCCACATAACCCCAAAATTCAACGATCGGGACCACAACAATCAAAACGGCTATCCATTTACGCATATAATAACTCCTTTTTCTTGCAGCATATCTACTTTATGATGCCGACAATCGATTCTAAGAGTATTGTACCGTTTTGGTTTAGCAGAATCAAAATTTACTCGCTTCCTCAAAAGCCGCATACCAATCAGGGAAAACCTTTTTAAACTGGACCGGTTTAAAATCCTCTCGCCGGACCACATAGTGAGTGGAGACGCCTTCTACGCATAACTCCCCTTCCCCGTTCCAGACTTCATAACCGTATTCGGTCTTTACCCCGCCGTTATTTCTGATCCATGTCTTTAACAGGACTTCGTCTCCGTAACGGATGCCTTTCTTGTACTCGATCCGCATTTCCTGCACGGGTGAAATATAGCCAGCCTGTTCCATATGGATATAATTGAAGCCCAAATCCTCGATCAGCTTGGTTCGGCCGGCTTCAAACCATCCCAGATAATGAGCATGATAAATAATCCCCATCATATCGAATTCAAAATATTTAGGCTTGATTTCCAATTCACTGATATACATCATGATTACGCCCCTTTTGCCGAGAATATCCGCTTTTCAGCGCATTATGAATCCATAGTTCTTAATATATCAAAAAAGCAATGGAATGACCGTTTCCGGACGTCCCATTGCTTTCAAGTATATGGTTGCTATTATTTACGGACTTGGCCGATTTTAACCAAGTTCGTCGAGCCGGAACGGCCCAGCGGAATACCCGCTGTAATAACAACGAGGTCGCCTTCTTTAACGAGGCCGGAGTCCAGTCCGCCCTTCATGGCGTTATCAAACATCTCATCGGTGGAAGTAGCTACTTGACCCTTCACCGGTGTCACACCCCAATTAAGGGCAAGACGGCGGCAAGTTTGGTCAACGGTAGTTACGGCGATGATTGGGGCTTTTGGACGGTATTTCGATACCATACGAGCCGTATAGCCGGTTTCGGTCGAAGTGATGATCGCTTTGGCATTCAACTCCAGAGCGGAGTTAGCAACCGCTTGGCTGATCGCTTCGGTAACCGTTGTTTGTTGTGCATTGCTTTGTTTAATGAAAATTTCACGATATTCCAAAGCGGATTCCGCTTTTTCTGCGATGCGGGACATCGTCAGAACGGATTCTACAGGATATTTCCCTGCAGCTGTTTCTCCGGACAGCATGATAGCATCTGTACCGTCGAAGATCGCGTTCGCTACGTCACTCGCCTCAGCGCGTGTAGGTCTTGGGTTGCGCTGCATGGAATCCAGCATTTGAGTAGCTGTGATTACAGGCTTGCCAGCGCGGTTACATTTTTCGATCATGCGTTTTTGCGCGAGAGGCACGTCTTCAGCTGGAATTTCCACGCCAAGGTCACCGCGCGCTACCATCAGACCGTCGGACACTTCCAAAATTTCATCCAGGTTATCGACACCTTGCTGGTTCTCGATTTTGGAGATGATTTGGATATGAGTTGCATTATGACTTTCCAGCAGCTCGCGAATTTCGAGCACGTCGCTGGCTTTACGAACGAAGGAAGCCGCAATGAAATCGACGCCTTGTTCGATCCCGAATTTGATATCGTTAGCATCTTTCTCTGTGATGCCTGGCAGGGAAATGTTTACGCCGGGTACGTTTACGCCCTTCTTGCTCTTGATCGTACCGCCGTTGACGATGCGGCACTTGATTTCCGTTCCTTGAATATCCACTACAGTCAAACCGATCAAACCGTCGTCGATCAGAATGGTCGAACCCACTTCCACGTCTCCAGGCAATTCTTTGTATGTGATGGAGAGGCGGTCTTTGTCGCCGAGAATTTCTTCTGTAGTCAGCGTGATGAACTCATCTTGCTCAAGCTCAATCGGTTCTTCCTTCAATTTGCCGGTGCGGATTTCAGGACCTTTTGTGTCCAGCAGTATGGCGATTGATTTCCCCAGCTCTTCGCTCGCTTGGCGGATCGTTTTGATCCGGTTGCCATGCTCCTCAAAATCTCCATGGGAGAAGTTCAGGCGAGCGACATTCATCCCGGCCATGATCAGTTTCTTGGTGTTGTCTAACGATTCGCTTGAAGGACCGATAGTACAGACGATTTTTGTTTTGCGCATTTTGGGTTTCCTCCGTTTATTAAGTTCTCTCTATACATCTTTTCCAACAACTAAATTTACTACAAAATACCCGTTTTGTATAGGAAGTTTCTCATATTGTAACAGTCTACCTAGTCATTACCCACTAGGGACGAATCTATAATGGATTCTTCCACCTGTACGGGATTCTCTTTTGGCGTTCCTTCGGCGAACTCACCGATTTTGCGGAATTTGCGGTAACGGTCTTCTACCAGCTCGTCCGGGTTCATTACGGTAAGCTCTTCCAAATGTCGGATTAGCCCGTCCTTGATCGCCGATGCCGTAGTCTCATAATCCCGGTGAGCGCCGCCTTTCGGCTCCGGTACGATCTCCTCGATCACTTCCATTTCCAGAAGATCCTGAGCGGTAATTCTCATTGCCTCAGCCGCTTGGTCCGCTTTGGAAGCATCCTTCCAAAGAATCGAAGCCGCTCCGTTCGGAGAAATCGCCGAGTAAATCGCGTTTTCCAGCATTAGGACCCGGTTGCCGACGCCAAGCGCGAGTGCCCCGCCGCTGCCGCCTTCCCCGATAACCACACAGATGACGGGCACGCGCAGTCTGGCCATTTCCAGCAAGTTGCGCGCAATCGCTTCCGACTGCCCTCTCTCCTCCGCCGTGATGCCCGGGTAGGCTCCCTTCGTATCAATGAAGGTAATGATCGGACGGCCGAATTTATCCGCCTGATGCATCAGACGCAACGCTTTACGGAAGCCTTCCGGATGCGCGCTGCCGAAGAAGCGGGCAATATTGTCCTTCGTATCCTTGCCCCGCTGCTGACCTAGCACCGTCACCGGCACACCGCTCAGCTTGGCCAATCCGCCGACAACGGCAAGATCGTCTCCGAAGAGCCGGTCGCCGTGCAGCTCGATGAAATCTTCGAAAATAAGAGAGATCAGATCGAGCGAAGTCGGACGTTGATGATGCCGGGCCAAATGCATTTTTTGCGAGGGCGAGATATTGCTGTAAATTTCCTGCTCCAGCTGCTTATATCGCTCTTCCAACCGGGCGATTTCCTCGCTGAAATCGATCCCTTTTTCATTGCCGAACTGCTCCAGTTCCTGTATCTTCTCGCGGAGTTTCACGAGAGGCGATTCAAAAGGCAATTCACCCGCCATTGGCTGCTCCTCCCTTCACTCCGTGCAAATCTAGCAATTGTGACAGCGTGGCTCTCAGTTCTTTGCGGTGGACAACCATATCCAGTTGACCATGCTGCAAATTGAATTCGGCCGTCTGGAAATCATCGGGCAGCTTCTGGCGAATCGTCTGTTCGATAACGATCCGGCCGGCAAACCCGAAGACCGCTCCCGGCTCGGCGATAATTACGTCGCCAAGCATAGCAAAACTGGCCGAGACGCCCCCTGTAGTCGGGTCCGTAATGACCGAGATATAAAGGCCGCCCTGCTCGTCCAAGCGGGCCAGGGCCGCGCTCGTCTTAGCCATTTGCATCAGACTTAATATACTCTCTTGCATCCGCGCTCCGCCCGAAGTAGAGAATATAATCATCGGGAGACGCTTCTCCGTGGCCGCTTCGATCGCACGGGTAATTTTCTCTCCGACGACGGAACCCATGCTGCCGGTGAAAAAGTCAAAGCTCATCACGGCCACGACGGCCGGAAAGCCGCCGATCGTCCCCTCTCCGGTGACCACCGCTTCGCGCAGTCCGGATTTGAGTTTTTGCTGCTCCAGCTTGCTGGCATACCCCGGAAAGTTCAAGGGGTCGACGGAAACCAAGTCCTCGTCGTATTCCAAAAAGCTTCCTTCATCCATAGTCATGCGAATCCGTTCCAAAGCATTCAGCCGCATATGATGTCCGCAAGAAGGACACACTTTAAGATTCTTTTCCAATTCTTTGCTGTATTGTATGGTGCCGCAGCGGCTGCACTTATTCATCAGACCTTCCGGAATTTCACGCTTCGGCCGGTCCCCCGGCTGCGAACTGAGATCGTTCCCCAAACGTTCTGAAGGAATGGTCGCGTATTTTCTTTTTTTCTGAAACAAGTCTTTAAACACTACTACACCTCTTCAGCCGTTAATTTATTGGCCGCATCACAGCAAGACAAGGAAATATAGCTTCGATAAGCCGGCCTATTTCCTTGCCTCTAAGGATGCAATATCGAATTAAGAACTTCCTGAACCTCTTCCAGTTCACCAGACGGAACTAAAATTTCAAACTGTTGTTTGGATAAATTAACAGGACGTGTTTGGACAAGAAAGCCTTCTTCGGTGAGTTTCGTCTTGATCATATCCGCAACTTTTGCGGTAGGCGCAATGTACATTACAGTCCACATGTCCTTTTCTAAGCCCCCCAACTCCTGACCTTATCTTTGAGCCTATATAATAGAGCTATGATAACATAATTTTCAAAAATACCGCAACAAAGGAGAAAGTGTCAGGGAGGCCTTGACCGCGGCAGTTCCGCTAGAAAATGGAATTCCTGTATTCAGACGCTTTCCGGCATAGGCCGCATCAATCGGAAGGGTAAGTAGCTGCGTTGCTGTCCCTGTGGGCAATTCTTGCCGAAGCGGCAGCAGCGAGACCGGCTACCAAATCATCGAGAAAAACATGGATACTATCCCCTTTGTTATTAAGCATCCCGATAATTTCCGGCTTTTCCTTGTCCAAATAACCAAAGCTGGTAAGTCCGATCATTCCGAATACGCTCGTTATGCCCAGGGCCATCGTTTCGTCCACTCCATATAACGGCTCATCCGCCTCAAGAATCGATTGAAGCGGCTCGGGCAGCAGCTTTTTCTCCGCTAACTCATCCAATGCGATACCCGTAAATAAGGTGTACTGTACCTCGCGCTTACGCAGCACGGCTTTAACACTGTCCATGCACTGCTCCATCTCCAGACCATCATGATAGGGGATTTGCAGAGCATACACGATTTCGGCGATTTCCTCCAGCCGGACTCCCCGTCTTTGCAGCTGCTCCACCGCGATTTCATATGACATGAGCATCCCTCCCGGATAGCGATAAACACTCCCCGGCACTTCGGTCGCAGCAGCGTGTAAGCATCTGTCCGAGCCGCATTTCTCCGAACTTAGTTACTGGGGTTTTATGTCCATCGTGTTCCTAAGTGTATGCAAAGGGATGGTAAAATGTTCATTAAAAACCAGTGATCGAAATCAAGGGTTGTCTTTGATAGGTGGACAAACTATGAAAATGTCTTTCAAATAGTGGACAAAACTCCATAGATGAAAGAATCTCTGCTTCGTCTCAAAATTCTACATATAGTAACTGTGAGTCTTATCACTAACTAGATAGTGATTTACTCCAAAGATCGTCAGGATGACCCTTATGTCCACTTTTAGGTGGACATTTTAACTATTTGTCCGTATGGAGAGGATTCCTTCTAATTAAAAGCTTCAATCTTTCTTGCCGGATTTAAGGATCCCGGCCGCCGCCGCTTACTTCACTTTTACCGTATCCGGTCCGAGCAGCTGTTCCATTTGCCGGAACAGCTCCGGCGACGGCTTGATGCTGTACCGTTCATTCAAGGCGAGCAGCTTGCCGGTGCTCTCGTAAAACAGCACGGTACCTACCGGACCGTGGTGCAGCTCGAGCAGCGACTTGAGCTGCTCCAGCAGGCGGGCGTTCTCCGCCGCCGCCGTGATCTTGACGAAGACGCGCTGCTCCGCAGGCGTCTTGCGCTCGCGGCCGCCCGCCGCGGGTGCAGGCGGCGCTGGCGTTGGCGCCGCGCTAGGCGCAGCTGCGCCGGCGCTGCGGGCGCCTTTGGCGGCGGCGCCCGGCGGCGTCCCGGCCGCTGCGCGGCCCGAGCGCGCAGCCAGGCCGCGCTTCAGCTGCGCAAGGCTCTGCGCGCTGAGCGGCGCCACCTCGTCGGCCAGCAGCTTGAAGCCTTCGTCCTGCTGCTGGACGGTGGCGCGCAACGCTAGCAGAGCGCCCTTGCCGACGTGCGGCGAGCAACGCCGCCACACTTCCGGGAACAGCACGACCTCGCAGCGCTCGATCTGATCCTCGAGCTCCATGAAGGCCATCGCTTTTCCTTGCTTGGTCGTAATCGCCTTCACCGAAACGACCATACCCGCAACGATAGCTTTACTGTCGTCCGGAGCTTCGGCCAAATCCATCAGCCGGTCGGTGCCTTCCTGTTCCAATAGCTCATCGTAATCGTCCAGCGGGTGGCCCGACAAATAAAGTCCGAGCAATTCCCTTTCCAGCTCCAATTGCTGGGTACCGGAAAACTTAGGAATGTCGGGATATTCGATATCCCAATTCGGCGTCTCCACGAAATCAAACAGCTGAATCTGCAGGTCCTCCCGCTCTTTACGCCATTTCATAGCCGCTTCGACCGTCTCGTCCAGCATCGCCAGCAGTTGCGCCCGGTGGCCGGGCAATCCGTCAAACGCTCCGGCCTGGATAAGAGATTCGATCACGCGCTTGTTACACACGCGCAAATCGACACGGCGGCAAAAATCGAGCAAACTGTCGAAAGGACGCTCCTCGCGTTCCTGCAAAATGCTTTCCATCGCCTGGGTCCCGACATTCTTGATCGCGGCCAACCCGAATCGGATCACGCCGAGTGAAGGTGCAGCCGTTCCTTCCAAGTCAGAAGAAGATTGAACCTCCAGAGATGCCGTACCAAAGCCGATGCCCGCCTCAGCTTGCGGTGTAAACAGCACGCGGCTCTCATTGACATCGGGCGGAAGCACGGTAATGCCCATACGACGGCATTCAACGATGTATTCAGCCACCTTGCGATGACTGCCCATGACGGCCGTCAGCATCGATGCCATGAAATGCACCGGATAATGGGCCTTCAAATAAGCCGTTTGAAAGGCCAGCACCCCATACGCGGCAGCATGGGCGCGCGGGAAGCCATAGTTAGCGAAGCGTACGATCATATCGTATACCGCGTTAGCATCCTCCTCGCGGTATCCCTGCTTGATGCTGCCGGCTACGAAGTGCTCTCTTTGCTCATCCAGCACTTCGCGTTTCTTTTTCGAAACGGCTCTCCGAAGCAAATCCGCTTCCCCGAGGGAGAAGCCAGCCATACGCGATGCAATTTGCATGATCTGTTCCTGATAAACGATGATGCCATAAGTATCCTTTAGAATCGGCTCCAGATCCTGATGAGGATAGTCCACGGTCGTCTGCCCGTGCTTGGCCGAAATAAATTTCGGGATAAAATCCATAGGTCCCGGACGGTACAGCGCCACGACCGAAATAACGTCCTCGAATACCGACGGCTTGAGATCGCGGAGAACCCGGCGGCAGCCGGCGGACTCTAACTGGAACACCCCTGTCGTCTCGCCGTGCCCGAGCATTTCATAAGTCAGCGGATCATCGTCGGCAATGAGTCGAAAATCGGGCGTTTGTCCGGTCTGTTCCCCGATCCAACGCATGCAGCGCTCAATAATGGAGAGGGTGCGAAGACCCAGAAAATCCATTTTCAGCAGCCCGACCGCCTCCAGATTTTCCATGGAATACTGGGTTAAGGCCGTACCTTCGCTGCCCGTCTGAAGCGGCACGGCGTCCGTAAGCGGATCACGCGAGATAACCACCCCGGCGGCATGCGTGGAGGCGTGACGCGGCATCCCTTCCACCTTACGTGCCATATCCAGCAATCCTTTAACCCGGTTCTGCGAATCGTAAAGCTGCTTCAAATCGGGGCTTTCCTTGATGGCCCGCTCAATCGTCATCCCCATATTCCCGGGAATCAGCTTGGCGACCTTATCCACCTCGCCGAAAGGTACGTTCAAGGCCCGGCCCACATCGCGGACAGCCGCCCGCGCGGCCATCGTACCGAAGGTAATGATCTGAGCGACATGCTCCGGTCCGTATTTGTCCGCCACATAGGCGATGACTTCGTCCCGCCGCTCGTCGCTGAAATCGATATCGATATCCGGCATTGTGATCCGCTCCGGGTTGAGAAACCGTTCAAACAAAAGCTTGTATTTCATCGGGTCTACATTCGTAATATGCAATACATACGCGACAAGGCTGCCTGCGGAGGATCCCCGCCCGGGCCCGGTGGCTATATCATGACGATGCGCATAGGCGATGAAATCCCAAACGATGAGGAAATAATCGGAAAAGCCCATGCTCGCGATAACTTTAAGTTCATAATCAAGGCGTTCCTTCAGTTTGGTCTTTTCGGCCTCTTCCTGCCATTCCTCCAGATGCCCGTAACGCTCGGCCAGCCCCTGTTCACAAAGCGATGCCAGATAGCTCTCGGGAGTCATCCCATCGGGAATAGGACGGAATGCCGGCAAAATATGACGGCCGAATTCCAGCTCCAGCCGACATTTATCGGCAATTTCCGCTGTGTTCGCGATCGCTTCCGGAAGATGCGGAAACAGCGCCGCCATTTGCTCCCCGCTTTTCAAATATAGCTGGTTCGTTCCGATTTTGAATCGGTCTTCGTCATCCACCGATTTGCCCGTCCCGATGCAGATGAGCACATCCTGGACCTCGGCATCGCTCTCTCCGAGATAATGCACATCATTCGTAGCCACGAGGGAAATTCCGGTTTCCTTGGCCAAATCGACCAGCAGCGTATTCACCTTTTTCTGCTCGGCCATTCCATGGTCTTGAAGCTCCAGATAAAAATCTTCCCCGAACGCCTCCCTGTACCGGAGCGCAGCGCGCTTCGCCTCTTCCATACGGCCGTTCAGCAGGTGCTGCGGCACTTCTCCGCCAAGACAGGCACTGAGGCAGACCAGCCCTTCTTTATGGCGCTCGAGTACCTCCCAGTCGATCCGAGGCTTGTAATGGAATCCCTCCAGATGACCGATCGAGCAGAGGCGCATCAGATTCTGATAGCCGGTTTCATTCTTGGCAAGCAGGATCAAATGATGGATAGGCTGATCCTTCCGGCTTCCCCTTTCCTTCCGCGACGCCGCGGTAAAGTACATCTCACAGCCTATGATGGGCTTGATGCCGTGCGCCTTGCATAATTTATAAAAAGGAATGGCCCCGTACATCACACCGTGATCGGTCAGTGCCAGCGATTTCATGCCAAACCCGGCCGCTTTGGCGACCAGCTCCTCCAGCCGGGCTGCGCCGTCAAGGAGACTGTATTCACTATGTACATGTAAATGAACGAAGCTTTCCATCCGTAACCTTCCTTTCAATCAAAACATTTGTTCCCTTTTTAAATATTTTATCATACATTGCGGAATTGCGCCCATAGAATGGTATGGAGAGGACAAGCGCAGTCCTGGAAAGGGGAGTTCACCGGTTATGAGCACATTTTTGACCAAAGCTGTCATGGACTTTTTCGTGGCCTTCGGCATCGTCGTCGGGGGAGCGATGGTGGGCGGACTCGGTGCGATCGTATCCATGCAGCCGCCGACCCATACCATGCTTGATATCGCGGGGCGGATCAAAATCTGGGCCCTCGCCGCCGCGGTAGGCGGAACCATTGATCCTATGAGGGTCATCGAAAGCAACTTTTTCGACGGAAACCTGTCTCCAGCTATCAAGCAAATCCTGTATCTCTTGTTCGCCTTCATGGGCGCTCATATGGGGGCCGAACTGGTTAGATGGATGTGTGGAGGAAACCGGGGATGAATGAACGGAATCTGCCGACGCCTCCGACACTAAAAGGCTTCAAACGGTTTTTGCAATTGACCGCCGTATTCCTGCTCGGTATGGTCGCAGGCAGCATCACCTTCAATATCGTCTTCCAGACAAGCTACAACAAGCTCTGGGTTGAGAATAAGGATCTGCAAATCCAGCTCTATCAGGCGGAAGAAGACAATAAAACGCTGAAAAAATACCACAAGCGCTCCACCGTCATCAAGGAGATTCAGGTACGCGTGGAAGAGAGGGATCCCCCTCTGGACACGCTGGCGGTCAAGGAGGTCGTGCAGCAGCTGCATGAGGAGCTGGAGGTGCTGCGCGGACGGAGTATTTTTGAAATCGACTCCGACGCCAAAATGGCGCGAACTCTATTAAACAGGAAGATCTATGCCGTCCGTGACAAGGAATACGCGATTCAAGTAAAAACAATGCTGGTAAGCGAGGGCGTACTGCAAGTGTGGGTCGATATCCGGCCCTATGTGCGGAGCTGAGTTTTCATGCTACAATGAAAAAGATCACAGACAAGCTGTGACCTTAGGTTGAATTTTCTTTAACTATTATTTTTAAAAAGGAGCAGTGACTCTTCCCATGATCGAAGGTTTATTGTACGTCTTGTACGCCGCATTGATCGTCTCCAGCGTCTGTTCGATTGTCTTCAGCTTAAAGTCCCGCCGCTCTTTGGATCCTCGGACCCGCGGACTGTCGCAAGCCAAAATGAACATCAGTATGGGCTTCATGCTCATCGTGCTGGCATTGATCCAGATGTTCATGTTCAGCGGCTCGACGGTACGCGTTGTGGTTGGGGCCTTGTTTATGGTGATCGGCGCGTTTAATATATTCGCCGGAATCCGTAACCTAGGTATCATTTCCCGCCAAAGCCCCGAGTAGGACCGGCTGGTTAGGAATGGTCGATCGATTGCAGCGTCATGACGGCTTTGGACACCAAATGGTCCTGATACGTCATGACGATCTCCAGTTTGCAGGCTCTGCGGCTCATCTCCAACAATACCGGATTGATGACGATCGAATTCTCGATTTGAACCGGACGCACAAAGTAAGTCGTCAGATTATCGACGACATAATCCCCGCCGCCGCTGGCATCTTTCGCCGCGCTTAATCCCGCTTGGGTCATTAACGATGTCAGAACCCCATGAGAGATTGTCCCGATATCGGTTGCCATCTGCGGTGTAATAACCCCATGGAAGAACAACCTTCCGCTTTCATCCCGTTCCTCCGCAAACCCGTTCCACATCAAATGCTCGAACGTTTCCCCCAACTGCGGCTGGTTCCGGGCGTCCCGCATCGCCTGCAGCACTTCCCGGCGGGTCACCGACGAGATCAGTTTTCGGTTGCGGTCCACCACCGGCAAGAAGTCGATTCCTTCCCATACCATTATTTGTGCCGCCGAAGCGAGTGAAGTCTGCAGTCCGACCGTGATCGGATGACGGATCAGACATTTCTCAATGCTTTGATCTCCGCTCAATTCCTCGACATCCTTGCGGCTGACGATGCCGATGACGCGATTCCACTCGTCAACGACCGGAAAGTGCTGATACCCGGTCTCGATCGAGAGCTGATCGAAATCGGAAATATTACTGTTCACCTTAAGCATATTTACCTTCGGCTTGCTCACCACGATATCTTCCACCAGCATGATTTTTTTCTTGATGAGACGGTCGAAAATCGCCCGGTTGATCATCGAGGCTACCGTAAACGTATCATGACGGGAGGAAATAATCGGAAGGGATAACCGGTCCGCTAGCGTTTTGACGTCACGGCTTGTCCCGAAACCGCCGGTGATCAGCACGCCCGCCCCCTGTTCCAGAGCTAGAGAATGAGCGTTCTCCCGGTTGCCGACGAGAAGGAGACTGCCTGCGTCAATGTACCGGGCCATGGCCTCGATCTTCATCGCGCCGATGACATATTTGTGCAGCGTCTTGTCAAGCCCGTCCGCTCCGCCGAGCACATGCCCTTCCACGATCTCTACCACATCGCCGAACGTCAGCTGATCCGAAATGTTCCGCGGCTTCTTTTCCACGCGAACCGTACCGATCCGCTCCTTGGTGATGACGATTCCCAGATTCTCCGCTTCCTTGACGGCACGATACGCCGTCCCTTCGCTGACACCTAAGCTTTTGGCCAATTTGCGCACCGATATTTTCGTTCCGATCTTGAGACTCTCGATGTGTTGCAGCAGCTGCTCGTGTTTTGTGACGCTCTCCTCATGTCCCTGCAACTGTTATACCCCCCATCTAAATCTGTACTATTCTGTATTCATTATACACGTTTTGGAATTAAATAAAAACGGACATTCCGTGAGCGAAAACTCCCGAAGCAGCACCGTTTTGTATGGGTGATGGCAGCTTGCTGAGGGAGAGGCAAGGGGAGTCGCAAATCTCTTATTGCGTTTTGAAAATCTTCTCTTGAAGATATCCCTTTTGCGAGTCTCCTCCTGCGAATTCTCCATTGCGATTTTAAAATAGCTGTAAAACCTACAGGTATTTCAGGACAAAGTTGCTCTTACTACGAAATAACTGTAAAACCTACCTTTAATTCACCCCTTTTTGCGACTTGAAGGGTAAAAACTCAAAATTAGATGTAGGAATTCCAGCTAAATTCATTTTGATCGGCGTTTGATGAAAATTAACTGTAGTAATTGCAGTTAATCTTGTCTGACTTCGCTAAAAGAGCTAGCTTAAAGATTTTCACTTGAGGACCTTCGCTTGAGGATTTTCTCTGGCTAATTTTCTCTTCAGATATCACTTTTGCGAGTCTCCCCCTGCGAATTCTCCATTGCGATTTAAAATAGCTGTAAAAACTACAGGTATTTCAGGACAAAGTTGCTCTTGCTACGAAATAACTGTAAAAACTACATTTAATTTACCCCTTTTTGCGACTAAGAAGGTAAAAACGCAAAATTAGATGTAGAAAATCCAGCTAATTTCATTTTGATCGACGTTTGATGAAAATTAACTGTAGAAATTGCAGCTGATTACGAGAGGTAAATGGTCATTATCGATGTCATCTGTTCTATGCAGAGGAATTGCGTTGGTTATTTGTGAGACTCGTCACACTAACCTTGACGGAAAATCAAAGCTGTTTAGAGCATTTTTATGGGTGCGACTAATTTGTGACTTGTATCACAATCCATGTCAGGTGCGTTGATATAATGAACGCGAAACATAAAATTTTTAATATCAGGAGGACTAATCATGAGTGAAAATATTAAAGTTACGGTCAATGCTACGGAATATCCGCCGCAATTAAAGCATAAAACGATCTTTGCCGCCTACAACAGCCTTGAGTCTGGTGAAGCGATGCTGCTGGTGAACGACCACGATCCGGTACCTTTGCGTTTTCAATTCGAAGCGATGCATCCCGGACAATTTTCTTGGGAATATCTTGAACAAGGCCCTGAGACATTTCAAGTTAAAATCGGCAAAAACTAATAATCCGGGGGGGCGCTGTTCATGGCAACCATAACGGTCATTGATGAGAAAACCATCAAAATAGCGGTGGATCTTGAAGATGCACTTAGCATGATAGCGGAAGCGGAGAGCAATCTGGAACAATACGCTGCTGAGATTCTGATGATCGCCGAAAAAATGCCTGAATTCCAATATACTTATTTTTGCTTTTACGCCTACGATACGGCGATGCTGTTTGAGAAAATGCTGGGGATCGACCCGAAGCAGTACCTGTCATTTTCCTTGGATGCGCCCGACTCTTTCTTTTACACGCTTTACGGCGGTATGAAGGGACTTAGCGGCATGGCCCGCCTGTCCAGCGTTCTGACAATGGAGCAAACGGAACTGGAGGTGAATGAAGGATGAGCTCGGAAAACAACCCCGGCACCGGAATCGTAGAGTTGGATGTACGTCCGCAGCTTCGAGCGGGCGAGGAACCGTTCAGCATCATCATGGATACGTTTAAAAACCTGCAGCCCGGCGAAACTTTTGTACTGCATGCGATCATGAAGCCGGCTCCGCTGATCCCCCTCCTTGAGGGAAAAGGATACACCAGCACTTGTGAGCAGGTCAGCAGCGATCACTGGATCGTTACCTTCGTTCCGCAAACCAACTAAATCAATTCTTTCTTTCATACAAAAACGACCGCCTCCGAAGAAATCCGGTGTGCGGTCGTTTGCTTTTTGTTATCGGTTACGTTAGCTTTCCTTTTGCTCTCCTCTTACTTCCTCTTGCTCTCCTCAGGTTCCTGCCCCGGCCCCCAGTCCCAGCTCTAAAGAACTCCACGTTCCTTATTTACCGAATAAACGCTCAAAATTTAGGCTAAGGAATCGTACCGTGCTTATTTAGTGAAAAATCAGGGGAATCAAACGAATTTGACGGGTATAAGGCCAACTCAGTTCGTTAGAAACTTTTGATGACGCTTTTTCGCCAAATAGCATTTCTGAGGTTCGCTAATACGCTTCATACAACAGCATAGGTTACATTCATGCTCCATACACACATCACCCACGCCTCTCGCACGATTCACCAACGCATTATCCACGCTCCATACACACTTCATCCATTTGTATATGCCTTAGGCACATACGCGCAGTAAGGATCGCTCTCCAGATAATCTCCGGTCACGGCATAGGCTCTCGCTCTTGAACCGCCGCACAGCTGCTTGAACTCGCAGACTCCGCATTTGCCTTTCAGGAGGGATTTGTCACGCAGCTCCCTTAGGATCGGAGAATTCCGATATATTTCAGGTAAAGAGGACTCTCTGACATTTCCGCAGCTTACCGGCAGAAAACCGCTAGGATATACGTCGCCCGTATGGCTGATGAAAACAAAGCCGTCTCCATCATTCACACCCTTCGGTGAGCGGCCCAGTACATCGGCCCGCTTTACAGCTTCGGCCTGCCGCCCCTCCTGGGCCTCCCTCTTCTTTTGCTGCATAAAGACCCGGCGATAATGAGGAGCCTCCGTCGCCTTCACGCCGTACGGCATTTCCTTCTGCAAGCGAGCCAGCCATTCCATGACCTTCTCATGCTCCTCCGGCGAGATCATGTCGCCAACCATGCCTCTCCCTGTCGGCACGAGAAAGAAGACGCTCCATAGAACGGCCCCCATTCCCTTGACTTTCTCCGCAATTCGCGGCAGATCATCCAGGTTATAACGCGATACGGTTGTATTGATCTGAATCGGTATATCAAGCTCATGCAGGTAATCTATTCCCCGCATCGTCATTTGGTAGGAACCCGGAGTTCCGCGAAAATGATCGTGAATCTCCGCCGTAGAACCGTCCAGACTGAACGCCCAGCGGGATAAGCCGACTTCTTTGGCTTTTTCCACAGCCGAAAAGGTTACTCTCGGCGTTGCGCTTGGCGTCATGGAAACAGGCAGACCTTTCTCATGGATCGCGTACTTGGCCAGCTCGAAGAGATCCGGGCGCATCAGCGGATCGCCACCGGTGAATACAAACAGCGGCCGATCCATTTCCGCGATATCGTCGATCAGCTTTCGGCCTTCTTCCAGCGTAAGCTGACGCGGATCGGGATGATATTGCGCCTCAGCCCGGCAATGCAGACATTTCAATGCGCAGGCACGCGTTACTTCCCATATGACGATGAACGGATTGTGGTTATAATCCCGTTCCTGAGTGAAATTAGGTTGCATTACATTCATCTCCCGGCAATTGTATTCACCTATCATATCCGGATTTTTATTGCCCCCTTATGACTGGAGTCACTTTGAGTCCTTCACATTTAAGATAGAATTGTCAGAAAAAAAACTGGGGGAGAACCATATGGCTAACGATCTTATTCGGCAGCAAAAAACGATAACCGGTGCGGAGCTGCTCATTGAATGCCTGATGGGAGAACAGGTTGACACGATATTCGGTTATCCCGGCGGCGCGGTCATCCCGATTTACGATGCCCTTTACGATTGCTCCGATATCCGTCATATTTTGACGAGGCATGAGCAAGCTGCCGTTCATGCGGCGGACGGCTACGCCCGGGTAACCGGCCGGCCCGGTGTGGCGCTGGTGACTTCCGGACCCGGAGCTACGAACGCGGTCACGGGCATCGCTAACGCATTCATGGATTCCGTTCCGCTGGTGGTCCTGACCGGCCAGGTTTCCACGGACCTGATCGGACGCGACAGCTTCCAGGAGGTAAATATATTCGGCATGACCATGGACGTAACCAAGCATAATTACGTAGTCATGGACGTGAAGCAGTTGCCCCGAATTATTAAGGAGGCCTTTCATATCGCATCTACAGGCAGACCCGGCCCGGTGCTGATCGATTTACCGAAAAATATCATGAACGCCAAAACGGCATTGGGAACGCTGGAAAAAATCTCGATCCGCGGGTATGAGCCTGCGCCGGAAATTCCCGAAGAAACCGTCGCACAGATCGCAAACCGGCTTGGTTCCGCTGAGCGGCCCGTCATTCTTGCCGGCGGCGGCGTTGTCTCTTCGGGCTCATCGGATGCCCTCCTAGACTTGGCGGTGAACGCCGGAATTCCGGTCGTCAGCACCTTGATGGGGATCGGCGCGTTCCCGTCCGATCATCCCCTTTATCTCGGGATGCTGGGAATGCACGGCACTTATGCGGCTAACCGGGCCGTTCATCAAGCGGATGTCCTGCTGTCGCTGGGTGCAAGATTTAATGACCGGCTCTCCGGCAAGATCAAATCCTTTTCGCCGGAGTCCTGGAAGGTTCACGTTGACATCGATGACGCGGAGCTCGGCAAAAATATCCCTGTCGATGTTGCCGTACACGGCAATATCCGGGACCTGCTGATGAAATTAAACCCGCTGACCGGCCGGCTTACTGCGGCAGAAGCATGGGCCAAGGAAACGACCCGCTGGCAGAAGAAGGTCCCTCATTTTACCGCAGAGGCCGGTACGTTGTGTCCGCAGGAGGTTATCCAGCTGCTCCACAAGTTTACGGAAGGAAACGCGGTCGTGGCCACCGATGTAGGCCAGCACCAGATTTGGACGGCACATCATTATAAATTCAAGCATACCCGTTCTTTCCTGACCTCAGGCGGACTCGGTACGATGGGCTTCGGACTTCCCGCCGCGATCGGGGCGGCGATTGCAGGCGACGGCAGTCCGGTCATCTGTGTTACTGGAGATGGAAGCTTCCAGATGAACCTGCAGGAATTGATGACGGCGGTAGATTATCAGCTCCCGATCAAAATTGCCTTGCTGAATAACGGGTATCTGGGAATGGTACGGCAATGGCAGCAAATGTTTTATAAGCGCCGCTACTCCTCCGTCCAGATCTCGTCGCCCGATTACGTAGCCTTTGCGTCAGCCTACGGAGTGACAGGACTTCGGGCTCAAACCTTGGACGAGGCGGAATCCATCATCCGCCAAAGCCTGGAGATCCCGGGACCGGTGTTGATGGAATTCAACGTCAAAGAAGAGCAAAATGTATTTCCTATGGTGCCTCCGGGAGAGAGCAATGACAAGATGATCATGGATGAACGAAATTAAAAAAAGGCTGTCTTAAAGTAAACTGGTACCCATAGTTTGGACACTTTGAAAAAAGGTGTTCAGGCTGTGGGTACCTTTTTGTATACTGGAATAAGCATCGGGGGGGGATTGCATGAGCAAGAAGAGATTTACCGAAGAGGACCGTGAGGTCCTATCACAAAACAAGTACGTGGTGAATGTAAGTGCGAAGGCCATAACTTATTCAGATGAATTTAAGCAGCTTTTC
>NZ_BOSL01000018.1:0-15215 GCF_018403325.1 Paenibacillus vini
GGCTACTCCCCTGCTCAATTTATAGAAAAGTTAGAGAAAAACGAAGTAACTGCATTTAAAATTGCCGTATAACTGCGTGTAACCAGGGTTTGATCCTAAAGTGTCCAATATTCGGGGGCCCGGCCGTAATTGAACATGTTTTGCACTTTGGAGGCTATTTCGGTGAAATTAGCTGTAGGTTTTCCAGTTAATTGCACTGAAATAGTAAAAAGCCACGAAATAACTGTAGGTTTTCCAGTTAAATCGCAGCTTCAATCGCTTTAAACAGTTTTGGTCCTCATCAGCCCAGTCCTGCTGGTCCTCTGACCGGTCCGGTCCTATGCCCCCAGCTTCAGCAGGAATATCTCCAGTCCTAACACTTTGTCGATGCCGCCGCTCTTCATCTGGTAGTCCAGTTGGGCGAGATCGGAAAGAATACGCTTCAGCTTTGCCTGTTCGAATTTCCGGGCCTGTTCCCCGGCAATCTTAACCGCGTACGGATGCAATCCCAATTGGGAGGCAATTTGCTGCTGGGAATAGCTTTGACGTGCCAAGTCTTTAACCTGCAGCATGATTCGGAACTGCCTTGCGATTAGCGCCGCAATTTTGATCGGCTCCTCGCGTTGTTTGAGCAGCTCATAAAAAATATCCAAGGCCTGCTCCAGTTTGAGCGCAGCAATATGCTCCACCATCGCGAACACATTTTGCTCTGTAGTACGAGCCACCAATTGGTTAATGACCGCGATATCGATCATGCCGCCCTCGCCGGCATACAGGCAGAGCTTGTCCACCTCGACGGCCAATGCGGCCATCTGCACCCCGCAGGCCGCAACCAAGGCCTCAGCCGCTTCCCGGCCGATCCGGCGGCCGCGCTTCTCTACTTCGCGCACGACCCACTGCGTCAGTTCGCTGCCGCCAAGCGGCATGAAAGACAGCACCGTGCCTGCTGCCTTCATAGCCTTAACTATTTTCTTACGCTCGTCCAGCTTCTCACCGTTTACGACAAACACGATGACGCTATGCTCGGCCGGATTATCTATGTAAGCCAGCAAGGCTTCCACCTTATGTTCTATTTTCCCGCCCTCTTTCCCGGCGGTAAACACCGCGGAGTCCCGGACGACGATCAGCTTGCGCTCCACCAGAAAAGGAAGCGTCTCGGCTTCCTCGACGACAGCTTCCACTGGGGTCTCGGCCAGATCAAACGACGCCATGGCAAAATCCCGTTGATTCCGGTCCACCACCTGGTCTTGCAGCATGCCGACAAACTCCTGAATCTGGTATTTCTCCGTACCATAACATAAATATAATGGGGAGACCTGCCCTTGTTTGATTTGCTTTACCGCCGTTTTCACGTCCATGCGGCATCTCCCTTCCTCTTCAACGATTTCAAGCGTGTTCTTGAACAATCTCTCTAATATCATGATACTGTGAATCATCCAAATAGTCCAAGGTACAGTACTTGGAATATCAAGCAAAGGACCCGTAAACGGCAACAAAGGGACCTCTGCGCGCGGCGAAAGGTCCCTCTGTCCCGGAGCATCTATATAAACGCGGGCTGAAAAGCTCTAGAAACTTTCCCGCCGGCGGTCATACGACGATCAGGGTCAATCCTGTCTCTATTTATCTATATAACCTATTCCATATCTCCCGAAAAGGTGACAGTACCTGCAGCCTATTCTTAATTTCGGTTAAAATAGGCAGAACCGTTTGGTTTCCGGTCCATCATGGCTGATTCGCCGTTGAATTGCCAGTGCCATTACCGTTACCGGTGCCAGTACTTGTGTCGCCTTCCGTTTGTTCCGGATGCACAACATGCGCCGCCGAAACCCCGTCCTTTTCTGTCTCATAGGTGAATGTTTTGCCGTCTTCGGACCATTCTCCTTTTACCCAGTTACCCTCCACAAGTTGCTTCACCAGAAGCTTACGCTCCCCGGAGTCATTCCGGTACACCATTACATGTTGGTCGCTCAATTCAGCCGTATACAATCCGTCCGGTGAAGACCATTGATTCGACTCTATAAAATTGGCAATCCCCATCAGGCCGGTATCCGCAAATTCCTCGACAGGCGTCTTCTCGGGAATTGCTTTTAAGCTGGCTTTTTCATCGCCTGTCACCGGTGCTCCATCCTGCTGAGATGCAGGTGTGTTCTCCGTCGGCGTTGCGGTGCTCGGCCCGTCAGCTTTCGTCGAGGCCGGAGTCTTATCTCCCCCACCGCTCGCCGGGGGATTGCCCTTACTGGAGTCAGCCGCATTCCCAGCCTCGTTCGGAGCGGTCGTTTGCTGCGTCTCCCTGTCGGAATTGCCGCCGGCGTTATCGGACGACGACCTTAAACCCTCACTGGCTTCGGGCGTATTAGGGTCTTCTTGCGGACTGGAACCGGCAGCACCGCTATCCGCTTGGTCGGAGAAAAGTTTCGCGCTTTTTTCCGTTTCCGGCGCCGCATTATCGGCCGAAGAAGAATCTTCAACCGCAGATGAGCTTGTGTCGTAAGCAACCTGCGGTGCTATTTCCGCATTCGGAACCGTGCGAGGCTCGTATTGATAAATGAACACGCCTAGAATCATGGCCGCAGCTAATCCAAAAGCACCTGTAAGGTAAGCCCTGCTGCGCCGAGGCGCCCGTCCCGGGCGAGAGCTGCGGCTCATTTCGGACGTAGTCTTGGCGGCTACCATCGTACCTGGAACATCTTCAGCCGCACTGCCTTCCTGCCGAGCCCGATCGATCTCATCCAATTGAGGAAGAATCGAATCTACCAGACTAAAGCGAGGCGTCACTTTCGGAAGCTCTTCGAGTTTTGCCGAAATTTCGTTCAGCAGGGCAAACTTTTCCGAGCAATCGGGACAATTTCGCATATGTTCAAACAGAACTGAACTTTCTTCCTCGTTCAGATCGTGGTCGATATACCGATGCATCCATTCCACCGCCTCCGGGCATTTCATCCTGATACACCACCTTTCTGATAATCTTGGAGTAAGTGTTGAAGCTGCTGCCTGGCCCTGAATAGATATGATTTCACCGTATTCAGCGGCAAATTCAGGCTGTCAGCAATTTCGCTGTAAGAAAAATCTTGCAAATACCTCAGAACGACGACCATGCGATGATGCTCAGGCAACTGGTCGATCGCTTCGCGGATGTCCTGTGCCAAATAACCGGACATAACCTCCCTTTCGACGCTCTCTTTTCCCTGGAAAACCAGTTCATGTTCTTCAATCGAAACCGTAGGTTTGTTTCTCCGGAATTTGTCGATACAGATGTTGGTGACAATCCGCTGCACCCATGTTTTAAATTGGGCCTTTTCTTCATAAGAATCGATTTTGGTATAAATCCGAATCAACGCTTCCTGGGCAGCATCCATCGCATCCTGCTCATTGTTCAAAATGTAATAAGCTGTCCTGTACACGTGAGTCTCAATTTCTCGCAATAGGGTGATTAGAGCGTCGCGATCGCCCGTTTGAGCAGCTCTGATGAGTCCTTGCTCCACCACAAAGGCTCCCCCTTCCTTGCAACCTTACAGACGTGATCGTCCATCGATATGTTGCAATGTTGTTACTATTATTTTGAGTAAAATATAGGAAAAAAGTCTGAAGTTCTAGTACCTCTGTCTTCAATCTCACCTAAGAATACCAAAAAAAAGAGGACGCGTCATCCGCGTCATCCATAGATTGGACATCATCCTATAGGCAAATGGAAGATTCGTCTTTCTCACAATGAAAAAAACCTCCGGTTTATCGGCTTAGTTTGGTTCTAATAAAGATCATTCCGTCAGTAACTCTCATTTGAATTTCGCCCATCTGATCCGTGCGGTATATGGCGCTTCCCGATTCCGTAAGACGCTCCAGCACCCCCGGGTTGGGATGCCCGTAGCTATTATACTGCCCTACGGAAATGACAGATACCTTCGGCCTCAGCCAGTCAAGCCACTCCGCGGACGTTGAGGTCTTGCTTCCGTGATGCGCCACTTTTAAAACATCGGCATGGGGAGCCGACCGTCCTTTGCTTCCCGAAACCTTATTGTCCAGAACGTTGAGTTCCGCCGAAACATCCATATCTCCTGTAAACATAAAGGAGACCCCTTCCATTTCGAGCAGGAACACAAGGGACCGATGATTCTGATCCTTCACATACGGGATACCGGTTAAAACCGGTTCATTCAAAGGTGACAAGAACTCGATCGTTGTCATTGCATCTGACCGAAGTTTCATGCCATCATATGCCGCATAAACTGGAATGTTTCTGTCGTCAGCAGCCTCCATCAGCTTCTTCATGGTAGTGGACTCAGCAAGGCTCCCGTTAAAAATGAGCGCTTCCACCGGGAACTGTTCCACGACCGCTTGCAGGCCGCCGATATGGTCCTGATCGCCATGGGTCAGCACGATAGCATCCAGGCTGTGGATTCCCCGTTTTTTGAGCAGAGGGACGACCGTCTTGGCTCCTACTTCAAAAGGCTCCTTGCGATCACGCCATGCATCTCCCGGTTTACGAAACGATACGGTTCCTCCTCCATCGACCAAAATATGTGCGCCTCCCGGCGTCGTGATCAGGGCGCAGTCACCTTGCCCAACATCGATGAACTGAACGTGACCGACTCCTTTTGCATATTCCGGCCGATACCCGAAAACAAGCAGCGCCACAACCCCCGCCAGCAGTGCAGCGGATACCCCTATTTCCTTCCAGGGCCTTTTCGCATGAGAAGACGCAGGTAAGAACGCTCCTATCTTTCCGCCCTGATGCGGAGGCAGAGGAACCGTATCCTCGAAAGAGGCTAAGGAAGTTCCCCTGAAGGAGGGATGGGAGGCTGAGTCATTCGGAAGCTGAGGATATGATCGCGCTCCCCGGTGCAACAGAACATATATTAGTATGTAAAAGGCCCCGATCCAAAGGAGGGAAGGCGACTTCCAAAACGTCATAAATCCGCTGCGGTCATTCAGCCACTCCGTGCCAAGAAAGCTCAGGGAGTTGATAAGGCGGACCGGGAAGGCGATAACTTGCCCCAACGGAATCCAGATTCCGCTGAGAAGCAGTGCGGCAGTCCCAAGCGGAAGCGCGACCAGGCTGACGAGAGGGACAATCACCATATTTGCCGCCAGCGACAGCAGGGAAAATTGATTAAAGTAGTAGATCGTCACGGGAAACGAGACGAGCTGGGCGGCCACTGTAATGGCTGTCGCTCCCCGCACCCGCTGAGGGAGCCAGCGAAAATAAGGCGATAACAACGGCACGAACAGGATCAAGCCCGCCGTAACGGCAAATGAGAGCTGAAAGCTGACATTAAGCAAGTAATAGGGCTCCCACAGCAGCATAAGCAGGGCGGCAGCCGACAGGACGTTAAGTCCGTCCTTCAGGAGCGCCTTCCGCAGGAGATAAAGACCGAGCATCGTCATAAGTCCCGAGCGGATGACCGAAGGCGAGAAGCCCGTCAGCAGTACATAGACGGGGACAAAACCAAGGACGACCAACAGAGAGGTCTCCCGCGTCACCCGGAACAAGCGGAGCAAGCCGAACAACAGGCCCACATTAATCGCAACATGGCTTCCCGAAATCGCCAAAATATGAGTCAGTCCCAGATTGGTGAACTGGGCATATTTCTCCGGTTCCAATTCATCCGCCAGCCCGATAATCAAGCCCTTCATGTATCCTGCCTGCCAACCCGGAAAGAGCATCCCGACCCGGTTCCCGAGTCCCTCTCTCAAGCTGTCGACCTTACCCAACAGGGTCGCGTAAGTAATGCCTGCTTGCGGTTCAATTGTGATGCCGGAAGCTCCTTTTGTTTTTAGAATCCAGTGAATTCGCTGGGTCCGCAAATAATTCCGATAGTCAAAACCTCCGAAATTTCTGGCGGTTCCCGGGCGTTCCAGCGTTCCAGACATAGACAGCTTCGCCCCGCGCTTCCAAGCGGCCGCTACAGCAACCTCTTCTTGGGAAGACAAACGGACCTGTACGGCTACCTTTTCCGTGCTGTCATATTTAATCCGCCGTTCCCCCTTGGATCTCTCTGCGCCAGCAGTCTCATCTCCTAACGAATATCTGCTAAGTTTGAGCGTAAAATCCGCACGGTCGCCATCTATACTTACGGTTGAAATGATGGTACCTTCTACATTAACAACCAGCTCAGCAAGTTCAGCAGAATCAAGTGTCCCGCCAGAGCCCGCTGATTTCGCCGAATCCCAACCCGCTATTTTGCCTGTCTGATAGGCTTTGTTTACTTGCTCCAGCTTTGGTTCGATACCGCTCACATTCCTGCCATCATTATAGGCCCAATAAGCGGCCCCCAGCGAAAATGCGATCCAAAGGATCAACAGACGGCTCCAAGTGAGCTTCCTCAAAACGGCAAACAAAGGAGCGATTAATGTGATGCCGCCCCATAACAGCCAGAAGGTTTTGCCGCTGTATAAACAGGCCAGCCCGCTCCCGGCGATCCAGCAGCATGCTATGACTACCAAGGGTCTGCGTTCCATTGGACAGCCCTCCACTCCTTAATTGGTAATGCCTTAAAGAACTCTCGCAAAACAAAAAGAACCCCATCTGCCCATAGCAGATGAGGTTCTTCCTTCATCCTGAAAAGTTGTACCGCCAAACTGTCTTCAGTTCTCGATTTCCATGACCGTTTCTTGCGGCGGATCATAGGATTCCAGACGCCGGAATACAATGCCCTTCTGATCCATCATCGCCGTCACTTTTCCCGTATCCTTAGGATAGGGCCGATGGAACACGATCTCCGTAATCCCGCTGTTGGCCAGCATATTGGCGCAAGTCCAGCAAGGCTCGTCCGTGACGTACACGCTGGAGCCTTCCCGGTCGATGCGGTCGGTAAACAGCAGCAGGTTTTGCTCCGCATGGATGGTGCGGACGCAGCGCTGCTTTTTGATCATCGTTTCCTGCCCGTTTACAACGGCAAGCTCATACTCTTCCGCGATCATACAGCCGGCTTCGGAACAATCGGGCACTCCCGAAGGGGCGCCGTTATAAGCCGTCCCGAGCAATTTCTTGCCCTGAACCAGCACCGCGCCGACATGCCGGCGGCTGCACCTCGAACGGGTGGATACCATATAGGCGATATCCATGAAATACGTATCCCAATCTTTGCGTTGATCCGGTTTCATCCCTGCATGTCTCCTAACTTACAGCCCGATATGAGGCTTCATTTTTTCCAGCATTTTATCGCCGATCCCTTTCACCTTCGTCAGCTCATTCACCGACTTAAACGGGCCGTGCGCGTTCCGGTAGTCAACGATCGCTTGTGCCTTCTTCTCCCCGATCCCGGGAATTTCCTGCAGCTCTATCGTTCCGGCGGTATTGATGCTAATCAGCCCGCTTTGGTCCTGCTGCTGGACCGCTGCCGCCGGGGCTCCGGCAGAGTCGCCGGTTGTTCCCGGCACCGGGCTGTCCCCGGGTAGCGCGTTAGCTTCGGGTACATGGGATATTCCCTGTACCGTTTGATCTGTGCTATTCTGCGCCTTTTGTCCGCCTTCGCTTCCATTCCCGGATAGCTGAACCGTGTTTTCGTCCTCGCCGCCAGCCTGCTTTGCCGGTTCAACGTATCCTCCTGCCGCTGCTGCGCCGTCGTCCTTTAGGGACATCGCCGAGGCGACGCTTTCGTTTACCGGAATCCAGCCCTCAATTCCGGAAGGCTTGGCTCCGCCAAGCGCCAGCAGCATTAACCCCGCTCCGACCACTGCAGAGACGACCGATAAAATGATATGCTCTCTTTTCAACCTGAACGCCCCTATCTTAAAAGAATCTGATTCGGATAGGTCATGAAGATCCATTCAAGATGCATACATATATAAAAGGTTGTTCAAAAACAAGGTTACGCACGGAAGGGGGAACCGGGATGAAAGTTGCTTTCATCGGAACAGGATCGATGGGAAGCTTGCTGATTGAAGCTTTCCTGCGTTCCGGTGCGTTGCACCCGAATTACATTTGCGCCAGCAATCGCTCCCGACAAAAGGCGGACGCGCTGGCCAACAGGCATCCCGGACTTCGCGTTACAGGCAGCAATGCCGAAGCCGCGAACGGGAGCCAAATCGTATTTCTTTGTGTTAAACCGCTTGATTATCCGGCCGTCATTGAGGAGCTTTCCGGAGTTCTCGATGAGCGGCAAATCGTCGTGTCCATAACAAGCCCTGTGCAAATCGGCATGCTGGAGGAACGACTTTCGTCCAAAATCGCAAAAATCATCCCCAGCATCACCCACTCGGCTCTTTCCGGAGCCTCGTTATGCATTTACGGGAGCCGAATATTGCCGGAGGACCGCCTCCTGCTGGAGCAGCTTATGTCCTCCATCAGCATCCCGGTCTCCATCCGGGAGACGGAGACTCGCATCGCATCGGATATCGCCAGCTGCGGCCCGGCGTTTATCGCCTTTTTTCTGCAGCAGTGGGCGGAAGCCGCTTCGCGGCAGACCGGAATAGGTCGAGCCGAAGCGCTTCGGCTCGGGGCCGAAATGCTTCACGGCACCGGTAAGCTGCTGACCGAAGGAGGCTTCACGCCGGAACAGCTGCAGCGCCGCGTAGCCGTGCCCGGCGGAGTAACCGCCGAAGGCATTGCCGTGCTGCAAAACGGCCTCGAGCACGTCTTTACCGGTCTGATTGAAACGACACACCGGAAATACGACGAGGACCTTGGCAAGCTGAACCATCTCTTCGGACTGCAGCCGGTCCCGGACGCTGACGCCGTGGAACCTGATTAACCTACGACGATATTCACCAGTTTTCCAGGGACGGCGATCACTTTGCGGATCGTCTTCCCTTCTACCGCCTGCTTCACGTTCGGAAGGCTCAAGCTATGCTCTTGCATGGCTGCCTGATCCAGGTCCTTGGAAATCTTCGCCCGGTCGACGATTTTGCCGTTGACCTGGACGACGATTTCAACTTCCGCGTCCACCGTCCATGCTTCGTCAAAAGCAGGCCAAGGCTCATACGACACGGTTTCCTGATGGCCAAGCCGTTCCCACAGCTCTTCCGCCAAGTGCGGTGCTAGAGGTGACAACATTTGAACGAAGTTCTCGGCAGCCGCTTTTGGAACGGCGTCGGCTTTGTAAGCTTCGTTAATGAAGATCATCAGTTGGCTGATCGCGGTATTGAAGCGCAATGCTTCAAAATCCTCAGTTACCTTTTTGATGGTTTTGTGCCATGTCCGCTTGAACTCCTCGCTTCCGTCTCCGTCCACGATCTTACTGCTCAAACTGCCGTCTTCGGCCACGAACAAGCGCCAGATCCGGGACAAGAAACGATGCGTTCCTTCTACGCCGTTTGCATTCCAAGGCTTCGTAGCTTCCAGCGGTCCCATGAACATTTCGTACATCCGCAAGGTGTCCGCGCCGAATTCGTTGACGATTTCATCCGGATTGATGACATTGCCGCGGGATTTACTCATCTTCTCGTTATTCGTTCCGAGAATCATTCCCTGGTTGACCAGCTTGTGGAACGGTTCTTTCGTCGAAACTACGCCCAGGTCGTACAGCACCTTATGCCAGAAGCGGGCGTAAAGCAAGTGAAGTACCGCATGCTCGGCACCGCCGATATAGAGATCGACCGGCAGCCATTCCTGCTGCTTCTCTTTGGAGCACAGCTCTTTATCGTTATGCGGATCGATATACCGCAAGTAGTACCAGCAGCTTCCCGCCCATTGCGGCATCGTGTTCGTTTCGCGGCGGGCCGGCAGTCCGGTTTCCGGATCGGTCGTGTTGACCCATTCGGTCACGTTCGCCAGCGGCGACTCACCCGTACCGGACGGCTTGATCGCGTCCACATCGGGCAGAAGCAAAGGAAGCTGATCCTCAGGCACCGGCTTCATCGTGCCGTCTTCCAGATGCAGAATAGGAATCGGTTCGCCCCAATAACGCTGGCGGCTAAACAGCCAGTCGCGCAGACGGTAAGTCACTTTGCCTTTCCCCTTGCCGCTCTCCTCCAACCAGGCGATCATTTTCTTGATCGCTTCTTCGTTGCGAAGTCCGTTAAGGAAGTCGGAATTGACGTGTGGTCCGTCTCCGGCATAAGCTTCCTTGGCTAGATCGCCGCCTTCAACCACTTCAATGATCGGAAGATCGAATTGCTTCGCGAACTCATAGTCCCGCTCATCATGGCCCGGTACGGCCATAATTGCGCCTGTACCGTAACCGGCCAGCACATAATCCGCAATCCAGATCGGCAGTTTCGCGCCATTTACCGGATTCACCGCATAGGCACCCGTGAATACGCCGGTCTTTTCTTTGGCCAGATCCGTACGTTCCAAATCACTCTTGCGTGCAGCCTGGTCTTGATAAGCCTTAATGGCTTCGCTTTGAGCCGACGTAGTAATCTGTACCACAAGCTCATGCTCGGGAGCGAGCACCGCATAGCTGGCGCCGAACAGCGTATCCGGACGGGTCGTAAATACGGTCAGCGATTCTTCATGGCCGTCAATGGCGAATACAACCTCCGCCCCTTCGGACTTGCCAATCCAGTTGCGCTGCATATCCTTGATGCTTTCGGACCAGTCGAGCTCCTCCAGATCTTCCAGCAAGCGCTCTGCGTATTCCGTAATTTTCAGCACCCATTGGCGCATCGGCTTGCGAATTACCGGATGGCCGCCGCGTTCGCTCTTGCCGTCGATAACTTCTTCGTTCGCCAGCACCGTACCGAGCGCAGGGCACCAGTTCACCGGTACTTCCGCAACATAAGCGAGGCCTTTTTTATAAAGCTGGATAAAAATCCATTGGGTCCATTTATAGTAATCCGGATCCGTCGTGCTGATCTCCCGGTCCCAGTCATACGAGAAGCCGAGCGATTTGATTTGGCGCCGGAAATTGTTAATGTTCTTGACCGTAATGTCACGCGGATGCTCGCCTGTATCCAGAGCATGCTGCTCCGCCGGCAAACCGAAAGCGTCCCAGCCCATCGGATGGAGTACATTGAAGCCGCGCATCCGTTTGAAACGGGATACGATATCCGTTGCCGTATAACCTTCAGGATGACCTACATGAAGGCCTGCACCCGAAGGGTAAGGAAACATATCGAGCGCGTAAAACTTAGGTTTTCCCGCATCCTCCCGGGTTTTGAAGGTTTGATTGTTGTCCCAGAATGCTTGCCATTTCGGCTCAATGCTCTGGGCTTGGTAAACGTCATGATGCACGTTTTTGTCAGCCATGGTTTGAGTCCTCCCTAGAAATCTTGTTCATTTATTTCACCTGAATATAAAAAAACCTCCCGATCCATAGCGTATCATCGCTAGGGACGAGAGGAAGTTTCCCGTGGTACCACCCTAGTTAGCGTCGAACATGCTTTGTCCTCCGCTCCCTTTACACCCTTAACGCGGGTACAACGACGATGTTTTGCATCGTAACTCCGAGGCGAGTTCATTTGATCTCTCCAACCGGCTTGCACCAAAGCACCGGCTCTCTGGATGGTGAAATTCAAACTAATAATCCTCTTCAAAGTTTACAAATATCCAATTGAATCACCAACCATTATATAAAAATGAACCGGCTGAGTCAATGGGGAGTCAAGAAATGCCGCAGCGAATCAATTAACGCTTCACTTTTAGCGCGTCCTTGATTTGCGGAATCGATAAACCGTCCGCCTTCATCTGCTTGATCCGGAGAATAAGCTCTACCGTACTCTCTCTGGGATATCTTCGCGTCAGGTTTTCCTCCGCCTGTTCAAACGGCAGCATGCCTTCTTCCGTGTAAAATTTCAGCGTGCTGTACCTTGCTCCGGTCAGCCGCGTCAGTTCGCCGATCGATACGTATTCGGAAGCCAGAATCGCTTCCATGGAACGTTGTCTGGACATGAGCGTGCTCCTTTATGCCAGGTGTTTCGGAAGCAGGCGTACCCCATGGATGGGCACTCTTCCGTAAACTGCGTGCGGAATCGCTTCGTAGACCAGATTATCAATTTTGAGGTTCGGAACCTGGCCTCTGCTCAATACTTTGACCCGGTGTCCTTTGGACTCAAGCCGTGTCAGTACATCCCTCAGCCTTGCTTCAGGACCGGGGAGCATCGCCTCCGTATCAATGAATATCGCCTGCGAGCGCTCGAGAATCGGGAACAGGAAGTTTACTCCGCTGCCTGCCTGTGTCGATACGGCCCGCTTCTTGAATTGCAGGAGCTGCTTAACGGCGATTTCGAAGCCACGGCGGATCCGGAGAGGATACAGAGTCTTGGCCAGAGGCCGGCTTTGCATCAGGCTGACCATTTTACGAGTGACCTGATCCAGTTCATTTCGCGAAAACAAATCATGCATACAGCCGCTCTCCCGCAGCAACCATAGCATACAGACCGACTGATCCGTCATGGTTCCATCCTCGAGGACGTCCGCACGCAAAAACTCCGTGATCCTTGCGTATTCCTCCACATGGCTGCGGTATTCATTGATAGATACACCGGCGGAATGAAAATACAAATCACAGCCGAGCAGATGCGGGATCTCCTCCAGCAGTCCCCGTTTCTCCAGCGAAGCAGCCATGCTTCGTTCAAACCGGACCAGCTTGCCGGCGGACAAGCGGGACACTTTGTGCAGCCACCAAGGTAGCTCCTGATTCAAATCTCGCTTACCTCCTGCGAGCGGCACCAATACCGTTCTCCGATAGGTTCCTTCCGGCGATCCGCCTGTTGTATCCTGCTTCAAACGCATTTGAGCCACTTGATTTTGCAGCCCGCCTTCCAGATGAAGCTCCAAGATAACCGCTGCAGCCATACAACGGAGCGCCACTTTTTTCGCCATCGTCAACTCAAGACTTCGCTGGGCATTCAACGCAACCATCGCAAAGCTCTCAGCCAATTTCAAATCCGCTATCCGCCATCTCCCCGATCCTTAAGAATAGACGTTTCATACCTGGTTAAGCTTATTTGCCCGTTACCTACACCATATATCATCATGCTTTTTGTAACTTTTACTTACTACTTATCACTTATTACTTATTACTTACTATATACGTGATTTCCTCCAAAATGTCAATGGATGCGAGCAGTCGCCATACAACTAGCTGTATTTCCCATGTCATTTAAAAAGGCTGCCCCGAAGCCAGGGCAACCTTTGCATTACATCCTTGCGATTATTGAAAATCTTTAACATTCATAACAAGCTTTCAATGCTGCTTCGCCCTAAATTAAACCGGCTTGCTGGAGCAAACGTTGGATCATGACAGCCGTCTCAGCTCGGGTAATCTGCTGTTTCGGAAGGGCCATGCCGTTAAAGCCGGTTAATATGTGGAATTTCGCATTGAGGGCTGCAGCAGTCTTGGACCATTCATGAAATTGGCTGCCATCTTTAAAAGCCCCCAATATCCCGGCACTCTCGCTCTCCGTAATGTTTGTATCCATACGAGCCAGATTCATTGCACGGAATAAGAGCACCGTAGCCTCTTCTCTAGTAATTTTTTGATTAGGGAGAAACTCGCCATTTTCAAATCCTTCAACTAAATCATAACTCGAACCGACAGATACAGACTCATAAAACCAGTTGCTTTTATTTACATCACGGAATGAAACAGATTTGTCGATAAGATGCAATCCTAAAGCTCGGACAAGAATAGCTGTAAATTCTGCACGTGTGATACCTTGATCAGGCATAAACTGCTTATCATTAACACCCTCAAAAATCATCCGCGCAGACATGTCCTCAATGCTTGCTTTTGCCCAGTGATGGGTAATGTCGGCAAAAGTTTTTTCGTTATAAATTACGGAATAAACACTGTTCGTCAAGCTGTTGATGATAGCGACCGACTTTCCGGCTCTCGTCTCCACTTTTGTCGGAATGTGTGCTACTTTACCGTCTTTCGTAAGTACAACGCCTGTCGTGATTTTCTTCGGATCAACGCTATCCGGGATCGTAATCAATCTTTCTACAAAACTATTAAACTGATCGACTTCAATCTCTTTACCATTATAAGCAGCCGTAATAGAAAAATGCACAGCCGGGGCTATTCGTGTCGCTTCACCCAATCCGCTCGCAAGAAGCTGAACGTCAGCATCAGAAGCCAGCGTAACTGTAACACGAAGTTCGATGTCTTCAAGGGCAACACCCGTACCCAAGGCTTCTGAAATCTTGTCGATATTAATCTCTTTGGCCGGAATCGTGTAGGTCGCTTGATTGAGTTGAATTTGCAGTGTAACCGCTTTGATCTCCATCGCTTTTATTATGCGGCCGTTTAATTCGGTGACTCCATTATCCGTGTTATGAATCGGAATCACGACTGTCGCCCCCAACGGCTCCTTTTGAAGTTTGTCTTCAAACTTCTTCTCATTAATCGAAACTACGGTTACGTTTTTACCACTTCTCATCTCCACATGGGCTTCGGCAATTTGTTCCTGAACTTGACCGTTTACGATCACCACTATTTTACTGCTTGATTGATCCTTAACGCTGCCAGAATTACTGGTATTTCCTATGCTCCCATTACCGCCAATGTTTCCGTTACTGCCTGTGCCGCCGCCCGGGTTGGTGGTTGCTATTGTAATTGTAAAACCAACAGAGGTTTGGTTCCCCGCTTCATCGGTTACTACAAGCGTGTATTTACCTCCGTTCGAAATCGTAGAACCCGAAGTGAAAGGATTATCGTTCAACGTCGCAATTCCTTCATTAAACGTCACAGTAACAGCTGTTTTGTATTCGCCTTGGTCCGATATACCGGAAATCACAGGCTTTGTTTTATCGATTGTAAAGGATACCTTCGTCTCATTCCCTGCTGCATCTGTTACAACAAGCGTGTAGCTGCCTTCCTCGCTGACAGTCGTCCCTGAGCTATAAGGCTCATCGTTTAAGGTAGCCGTACCCTCGATATACGTTATGGTTTGATCCGTATTATAACTTTTTCCATTTGTAATCCCGGTCACGACCGGGGCCGTCTGATCGATGGCGAAGTGAATCGTTGTTACGTTGCCCGCCTTATCGGTAACAATGAGTGTATAATCTCCATCATGACTCACGGTATCCCCTGATACGAACGAGGCATCGTTCAACGTCGCTTTTCCCTCGTCAAACGTCACCGTTTTATCCGTGTTATACAACTTCCCGTCTTCTACGCCCGAAACCACTGGCTTCGTTTTGTCGATGGTAAAGCTAACCGTCGTCGCATTGCCGGCGGCATCACTCACGACAAGCGTGTAGCTGCCTTCTGCACTTATCATAGTGCCCGAAGTATACGGCTGGTCGTTTAACAGAGCATTCCCCTCTGTAAACGTGATTGTTTGATCCGTATTGTAATTGCTTCCGTCTGTTACCCCCGTTACGGTTGGAGGTGTTTTATCGAGTGAAA
>NZ_BOSL01000018.1:15311-103759 GCF_018403325.1 Paenibacillus vini
AAAGCTAACAGTCGTCGCATTGCCGGCGGCATCACTCACGACAAGCGTGTAGCTGCCTTCTGCACTTATCGTAGTGCCCGAAGTATACGGCTGGTCGTTTAACAGAGCATTCCCCTCTGTAAACGTAATCGTTCGATCCGTATTATAACTCACCCCGTTCACGACACCGGAAACGGCTGGAGGTGTTTTATCAACAGTAAAAGATACCGTCGTTATATTGCCGGCCGAATCCCTGACCACAAGCGTATAATTACCGTCCGTACTTACTTTACCGCCCAAAACAAACGGTATACCATTTAATGTAGCTGTCCCTTCATCGGACGTTATTGTGATGTCGGTATTATACAATCCGCCTTGGGTAACCCCCGTTATTATAGGAGGAATGGTATCCAGCGTTATGGAGTCTTGATAGATCACGGATTCTGCATTCGAGCTGTCGCGAAGCTGATAATAGACTGTTTTAAGTCCGTCTCCGGTGGTCAGCGTCCAAGATCTCGTTGCTGCAGCCGCCTCCCAGTCCGACCAATCGACCCCATCGTTAGATAATCTCATTTCAACAGAATCACCGTTGGGATCACTGTTCGTCAAATTCAAATTCACACTGGTTGTATTGGTATAAAGCATCCCTCCAGCGATTTCAACCGAGCCCGTCGGAGGCTGATTTTCCTCATAGGTAACAATCAGCTGCGGACGCTTGTAGGCATTGTCTATTTCTTTAGAGTAAATCATCATTTTCACAGTATCAGTTAAGGACTCATTCCCTGTCAGCACAAAAGTAACATTCCGATCGTTTGCGTCTGTCTGTACATTAACAATAGAGGTTACGTCTATGGACAGTTTCTGATCTTCCCCGGGATTTGGAATCTCGTTGTAATTTACATGTACAGGGGGTCCATCCAGTTGAAAGGTGGGAAATACCAGATCGTCATCCATCATCGTGTTATTGGGAGAACCCCAAACATCGATGTAAAATTCATTCCCATTAAGAGGATCAACGTCCGCTACTAAAGTAAGCTGAAGCTCGTATTTAGTAACTGTTCCTGGGATCGACCCGAGGTTAAAACGAAGGGCTGCTCTAGCAGGTTCTACTGGACCAAAAGGATCTGTTGTGCCCACATATAATTGTTGGGCAGTGTCATCCGTCCCGACATAACTATTCCCTACGGCAAGAAGATCCGCTTCCACTTCCAAATTTCTCGTAGAGGCATGTGCCGTTGTACTTAGCAGCGCCGGAGATACGACTCCGGCAAGCAGTAATACCGCCAGGACAACGGATAATGTCTTTCTGTACATAAAAGATATCCCCCCATATTTAAATAATAGTTTAAAAGTAAAATGACCTGAAATCCTTATAGAAGTCAGGTCAGTGAGTTGAAAATAGAATATAAATCAGATTACGATCTGGGAGGGAAAATCCCCTCCAGTGCAATAATAAAATTAAGTCCAAGATACGGCTGTCTATTATTGTGCGGCTGGGTGCCGCCTTGTGGTTGAATTGCTCTTGGACTCATGGGCGTATCCGGAGCAGTTCCGTAGATTTTTTGCCCGCTTAATCCGGCAGAGTTAGTCCAGATCGCCCCTGTGGGGGTAGCGACTCCATTAGATACGGATTGGCTGTTCGGAACATGCGAATGTGAAGGAATTTGAGTTTCCAGCAGCGTGACGGCAGCTGAACCTGCCGGTTCACCAACCCTGTAATCGCGCAATCCGGGACCTCGTCCCTGGTGAATCGGAGCCCGGCCCTGGAAATTCGGAAGGGCAAAGGTGGTTTTTCCGTCACCTCCGTATTGCGTCCCCAACAGGGAGAACAAAGCCGTATATCGGGTAAGCGGGAGCAATTGACCGTTACAAAACGCCCAGCCTTTAGGCTCAAAATTTCCGGCAAACAAACGAATTTCTCCAAGAAACTGGTCCATGCTGCTCCTCCTAATTCCTTGACGGGTAAATTCCGTTAATGGCAATACAAAAAGACAACACATTATAAGGCTGCATATTGTTATGAGGCTGGCTTTGTCCCGTCGTGGATAGAGCGTTAGAGCTCATTTGTGTAGTTGCCTCAGCCGCATACATAGACGAGGGGGCAGTCCCCCAAACATTATTCGCCGCTTTGTTTGAGGACGAAGTACCAGCTCCGAATACGAAATGCGTATGTTGAGGCATTTCTTGGACCGTTAATGTATGATGCTCTTCGCCTGCGGATTGTCCAAGCTGTACACCATTGCCCGGGTGAACGGGCACTCTACCTCTAAGATCCGGCAGGGCAAACGTAGTAACCCCGTCACCGCCGTAAATGGTACCCAGTAAGGAATATAAAGCCTGGTTCTGATGAATCGGGAGAGTCTGTCCATTGCATGCGGCCCAGCCTTTAGGGACAATCCCGAAAGAAAACGAGCGAATTTCACCTAGGAAAGGTTCAGACATAATAATCCTCCTCAAAATTTTTAACCCTGCATCGGATAAACACCAAATAATGAGATAATAAAGGTGGTCGTTAAAATCGGCATCACATTGTCATGCGCCTGATTTCCGCCGGAAGGAGTAATCCCGGCTGGATTCATGGTTCCGTTCGGTTCGCCGACCACATAGGGCCTTGCGTTGCTTGATCCCCAAACGTTATTTTGCGGGCTAACCGACTCACTGGCTCCAGCATTTGCGGAAACCATATGCGTATGAGCAGGAAGTTGTCCGGTAGTTAAAGTAGCCGTTTCAGAGCCTCCAAGCTGTCCTAGCGCATACAAGGTTCTTGTAACAGGATTTTGACCGGTATGCAGAGGAATTCGCCCTCTTAAATCAGGGAGAGCGAAAGTATTCCGTCCGTCACCTCCGTAGGTTGTGCCCAAAAGCATAAACAAGAGGTCATATTCGCTAATGGATAACAGACTTCCGTCACAAAAGGCCCAACCGGCAGGCGCAAAGTTCCCCGCAAACATGCGGATTTCTCCAATATAGGGCTCACTCATTTCCAAATCCCCTCTCCCTCATTGTCCGGATGGATACGGATACCAACTCATTTTCAAGTACAGGTCATCCGAACTACCGGTTAGCTTAAAGCCCAGCCTTTCATAAAGCCGCCGGGCACGGTTATTTGACATAACTTGAAGCTCAATTGTTTGTGATTTCGCTATAGCCGCCTGCTGCAGCTGCCTGATCAGCGATTCTCCAATTCCACGGCTTCGAAAGCCTGGAAGCATTGAAATATCAACCAAGCTGATTACACCCGTAGTCCGATTAAGGATAATACGCCCAGCCGGCTTTCCTTCGTAAGAGATAATGAATTGCTCCGCATCGGGATATTGCAGCAAGTACGAACCCTTTTGCAACCTCCACTGCATATCCAGAAACTGCTCAATCTGCGTCTCTTCCCAGCCCCATAGCAAAATCTCGTCTCTTCTCGTCGAAGCATACAAGTGGTATAAGAACAATTCGTCTTCGATCCCTGCCAGTCTTGTTTCTATCATACTAAGCCTTTCGTATGGATTTGGATTAGCCGTTTGCTGACTTGAATTGATAAATTTCCTGTCTACGACAAAAATCACTATTTTACGTTAGTAATTCTACATTTATTTGGATATTCCTTCCTTAATTCATAAAAATAATTAGTTTTGTCAATGGTGCTAACAACCCATGCCTCTGGAACGCAAATAGGGCCAGACATATAACGCCTGGCCCTACTTTTTTCTCAACTTTAATAATGGATATATCCGAGGTATTAGCTGCAGCACATTACAGCTTTATTGATATCCGACTTCTTTATATGAACATTACCAAGCTCATCTGTTCTGAACTCAATCTCATTGTCGCCAAGTCTTTGCTCAAGAGACGTTCGCGTTTCGTCGGTAAGAGCGTTCGTTTCCGCGAAAATGACATAAGGATCCGATTTAGTACAACTTGCTATGGATATACAGGCCATTGCTAAGATCGAGACGAAAACCGCCTTCCTGCGAAAAGAATCTAGTTTCATTTCATCCCCCTGGCCGAGTATTTAAGGTCTAAAACACTGTTTAACCGTCCCTTTTCCTTCATTAACCTCAACCTCGGCATATGCACCGTTTATAAACGTAACCTGCGGGGGAACATGGCCGCAATCGATATCATAAATCACCGGAATTCCTAATTCCCGGGACAACTCCTCATATATATCTTCTAAAGTATAATTTTCAACAGGCCGATTTACGCCGCTTCTGCCGAACATAATCCCGGAACAATGATCGAACCACCCGGCGAGTTTCATCTGAACCAGTGATCTGCGTATGTCCGTGGTTACCAGTTCACAGTTTTCCAAATACCAAATGACCGGTTCATTATGGATATGAGCACTTTGAAAATGCCGCACGTCCCCAAAAGGGGTACCGATCAAATGCCGGATCGTATCGATACAGCCTCCCAGCAGGCGGCCTTGTAATTTTGCACCCGATCCCGATACAACCTTCCAATGAGTCTGCTCCGTTAAATGGAAAACAAACGGGGACTCGGCTTCGTGGTTCCATTCTTTTTGATATAGCGGCGATGAATGCTGTTCGATAGATTCCCCTGGCTTAGTTGATAATACGGATTGCCACATAGCTGTCGTTTCGTCGCTGTACTCGCCCCTTAAGTCGATCAGATTCGTTCCATGTGCCGTAGCGAGACCCGTTTTCAGAGTGACGGCCAGCAGCAGCACACTGAGATCCGAATAGCCCAAAATCCACTTGCTTTTCAAGTGTTCAAAATCGACGTATTCCAAAATTTCGATTAACAATTCTCCGCCCCAGGGAGGAATAATCAGGTCGATGTTTTCATCTTGCATCATTTCGTTGAATTCCTTGGCACGAGTTTCAGCTGGCGCTGATTTGGCCTTATGCTGGGTCCACACCGTTTCGCCGCAAACCACGCTGTAGCCTCTTAACTTAAGCCGATCACAGGCACGGTTGACTAAATCATGCAGGTTCTCTTCCACTCCGGAAGAAGGTGCGGTTACCCCGATTGTTGTTGCTCCTTCTTTTAAAATAGGATATCGAATCATTTCAATCACCATCCTGCTCTATTTAATGAAAGTTATTTCTACAAATCATACATTACAAAGGATATAACAGGTAGTGATTTCCTGAAAATAATTTAGAGTCATCAGTTGGCATTGCTAAAAAGACCGATAATCCGCTCAGCCAACGGCTTCCATAAATGCGGATATTCCTGGTTGATTAACTGCCTCACCTGCTCGGCCCGGATACTGCTGAAATCTTGATCCTGAACGACAAGCGTGTAGGCTCCGTTTACCGTATCGCCAATGGCAATGTGCCCGCTCGCATATCCTCCTATAGCGATGTGCGAAGCGATGGCGCCGCCGCCTAATGAGAACATACCGATCGACAAACCGCCAATCGTCAGAATTCCTAGCGCAAGCCCGCCGATGGCCAGAAGGCCGGTCGCGACTCCCCCAACTCCCAGCAGCAAGCCAATTGCCAGCGCCGCCAGACTGATAAGGCCCCCGGCAAGCACCCCGATACTCAGGCCGCCCAGCGCAAGGATTCCAATCGACAAGGCCCCAATTGAAATATTGCCGACAGCAATGATTCCCTTGGCGACTTTAATACCGCGTCCTAAATGAATATGAACGAGCGGGATTCCGAATAACTTTGCTTTACTTTTGTACTCAAAATGAAAATAAGGACGCCAACCTGCCGGGACAATTCCCGGGACTTGGGATGGGGTTTCCTCGACAACACCCGGAATATCCTTGACCAGATGATCTATCGTTACGTGAAAAAGTTCACTTAATGCGATCATCTTATCCATCTCAGGATACGACTGCCCCGATTCCCACTTGGATACGGCTTGCCTGGATACACCAATTACCTCCGCCAAATTTTCCTGGGACATTCCCTTTTGTTTTCTGTAGCTTTGCAGTTTTTCCGCAAAGTTCATCGTCATCACCTCACGCACATCTTATAATAACGACCTATTTTCGGCTATCAAGTAAGGCTGGCAATGTGTCAACTACAGGTTGCGATGTGAATTTAATAGCTTTTCTTGAAACTGTTCTCGTAATAATCGAAGAATGCCGAGATCTCGGACGCTTTCTGTCTCAAGGCCTCGTCATCGGTGATCAACTGCCAGCCATAGGTGAAATAAGGCTCCCAGTTGGTCTTGCTGATAGGTGAAAGATCATACTGCTGTTTAACCGCGTCGATCGCGTCTTTGTAGTCTTTGGTAAACTGTTTAAAAGCTTTATCGGTATCCACGAAAACGGGCATGTCTTTTTTGTTATAACCCATTCTGTAGGCCTCCTCGCCGTTTCCGAAAGAAAACTGTGGATATTGCGCATCCATCTCCTTGACTACAACAGCAAGTTCATCTGATAAGCCCCCTGGATTGAAGCATCCCCCAAGCCCAAAAGCCATGCAAACTAATAGAAGCAACCCGATAATCGGTTTTCTCATGATAAGCTCCTAACCTCCTTAAGACTATCATTTGGCGATCCCAAAAAAATAAATCCGGAATTGCCTATAATTATATAGACAACCACGGATTCGTTCCATCGTTTACTTAACTTCTATTGTTCCTTCTCTCATGCTAAAATAGCCGTTTTTCACAAAAGAGAGGATTCTGCTGACGCTGATTCCGGTTTGGTTGGAAATGTCCAATACGATCGTGTCCGGCCGGGCCTCAACGATACTGCGTATTTTCTTGTAGGTCGTTTCGCAGCTTTGGCACATCCGGCTCTCCGATCTTTCATATAAATTACCGCAAAAATCACAAATCCGATAGTTTCCCATGATGTCTCCTTACGTTTCATTAATCTTTCGATTTTCAACCCAGCTGCGAGAATACTAGGAATATTATACTAGGATTTCAGAATTTTAAACAATATTAGTGATAAATTTCTCTTCAAGAGCGTTTAATCTATATAGATCGGAGAGGAGATAACCTGAATATGAAAAAATGGATTTTGGCGATCTTGCTCACATCCCTGCTGGCATCACTGCTCATAGGCTGTTCTGACAAGTCTGACGACTCGGGCGTCCAGAAAGATCAGAATATAAAGCCTCCGGCGGAAACGCAGTCAGTAGATAACGGAACAGATGCGGATACAAACGCTGGCGCGAATACAAATACCAATTCAAACGCAAACACAACTGTGGAGACTAAAATGCCTGGCCAACAACCCGAAGGGGAGCAACATCTCGCGGACATAGACAAATTAAGCACTTTGTTCGGGTTTACGAATTCGGACGGCAGCCAAATCATCGTGACGGGGCAGAATGCCGGACTGGACACTTCCATGCCGGATTACGGAAAAATAATCGGTGAAGGCGGAAAAACTTACAGTGTAAAATTTGTGAAATGGCAAAAAGGCAGCGAGCAAAGCAACGGCCGGGACACCGCCAACAATTTCGCCCACCTGGAGGGTTATATTTTCGATGTAATCAACGGAAAGGCTGCTGGCAACGAGACCTACTATGTGGTGAATGAGCAGGACTTTGACCTGAAATCATTGATTAAAATTTCTTCCCCCGAGCAGACGATGACAGATAAGGAGCTTGAAACGGAGGAAACGCTCAAGGATAACATCTCCCTCATGAAAGACCGGGGCGTAACCGATATGTGGAGTCTAGCCGACATCGGATCAGATCAAAAACTATATCTCGTTAAATTTGAAAATAAGGATAAGGACCGGCTATTCAGCATCGTCTTGTTTACCGGAGACGACTTCTTATTTCAGGATTATCCTGCCATTGCCGAGGACGACTATTCCGTCTGGCGTGTGGATGACGGCGGCGAGGTGTCGCCTGACATGTTTCCGCTGCTCTTCGCCGCTGAAACCAGGCAAGGTCTCCTGCTCGGCTTATCCTGGTGGGGATCTGAAGGACTCAACACCTTTTTCCTGGCGGAAAACGAGGGGAACCTCAAAGAACTGGAAATCAGTTACGGGCGGTATACCGCGCCTTGATGGATTGAAGTCTCGAATCCGTTGCAATCTTGGCAGTAACAACCGAAGCAATCGGCAGACCGCTCAACGTAGTTGGGTGGTCTGCTTTTTTGATGTGTTTTTGCCCCTTGCAATTATATCGGCATCCGATATAATATATCGTAAACGGATATATCGGTCGACGATATAATAAAGGAGTGGGGTTTATGCCAGAAAGCACGGCACTCACCGAAGCGGTTTATTACATCCTCCTGTCCCTCTATGAGCCCATGCATGGTTATGGAATTATGCAGAACGTATCCAAACTAAGCGGCGACCGGCTGACGTTGGCGGCGGGAACGCTTTACGGGGCGTTGAGTACCCTTTTGGAACGCGGATGGATTCAGTCTTTACCCGGAGAAACCAATTCCAGGAAGAAGGAATACGTAATTACGGCAGCCGGGAAGCAAGTCGTTCAAAACGAATACTCGCGGCTGAAGGAATTGATCGAAAACGGAGCCAAAATTATAGGGAGGGCGGATTTATGAAGCATACCGTTCATAAGGTATTTAGCATCGGGGCGTTTGAGAAAGAGGAGCAATGGCTTAATCAAATGGCGGCAAAAGGCATGATTCTGACCGACGTCGGCTTTTGCAAATACGTTTTTGAAGAAGGACTCCCAGGCAAATATATCTATCGGCTTGAGCTGCTCAATAATCTTCCTTCCCATGCGGAAAGCATTGCCTATATTTCATTTTTAGAAGATATGGGCATCGACCATGTCGGCTCCTATTTACGCTGGGTGTATTTTCGACGGAAAGCTTCGGAAGGCAACTTCGATTTATTTTCGGATATCGATTCAAGGATCGTCCATTACAAAAGAATAACCACCCTAAGCTCGGTATTGACCTTAGTGCTGGCGATTCTCGCAGTCGTCTATTTTGGGCAGGCAGTTAGTTTTTTTGCGACCCATACATCCGGCTTCTTCCAGCCGTTTCTTGGATATGGCATCATATTCACTATCGTTGCAGCCTTGTTTCCTTTAGTGACTCGACCTGTGCGAAAATCTTTAAAAGCTTTACTCAAGGAACGTTGGATTCGAGAATAAGGAACTATAATTACTAAGCGCAAACAAAATAGCTGGAGTCTATTGCCTCCAGCTATTTTGCGACTATGTTGCGTATATTCTATTTGCCGCTCCAGAGTTTGACACGGTCTTTGACGAATTTGCCGTAAGCTTCTTCCATCTCTTTCACGCCCGCTTTATCCAAATCCGCCATATAAGCGTCCCAGATTTTATCAAACTCTTCCGGTTTCGCCATGATGGCTTCCGGAACCCGTTTCCAGGTGATGTCCTTCATTTTGGCCATAAGAATCGTTGCCTTGCTGTCGCTCGGCAATGCGATATTGTAAACTGCGCCTGCCTTTCTTTCCGGAAACTCTTCCTCACTCGGGAACAGGTCTTTCCAGTGTTCGATCTTGTAAGCTGCCAAAGCTTCTTTTTCAGGCGCGCTGTAAGAAGCAGTAAGGGATTCGCTGTTGCTCTTCGTAAAATAGTTACCGGTGGAATCCTTGATTCCGTCACCGTAATGGACCGAGAGATTCCAGTACAAGCCGAGACCCGATTCCTTCATATAAGCATTGCCTTCGTTGTCCATTTTCTCTTGTACATCTTTCGGAACGACTCTTTTTCCATCCTCAACAACGTAGTCTTCGCCTTCGACACCCCAGTTCATGAGGATTTGTCCTTCTTCCGAAGCCAGGTAGTCCAGGAATTTAATTGCCGCTACAGGATCCTTGCATTTGCTGGAAATCGCAATACCGTATCCTCCGTCAAAGCCAGCCGGCCAGAAACTCGCGTCTTTGTACTCTTTGGATACAGTAACCGGATAGTGACCATACGTCTGATCAAATTTGCCGGCAGACTTCAGAGCCTGCTGCGCCTCGCCATAATCCCAAGCCGGATCGATCAGGCCGAGTACCCGTCCGGAAGCAACTTTAGCTTTAAATTGGTCGGTCTTTTGAACAAAGCTCTCATTATCCAGCAAACCGCTAGCGTTCATATGGTTCAGCCAACGGAAATATTCACGCTCCTCCGGACGGCGGAAATGGTAAGTCACATCAAAGGTTTCTTGGTCGACGTAATATTCGCCGTCATCCGGCGCGCCCGTTGTAAAGAAGCCCATATTCGTCACCTGATACATATGCCAGTCATCCGCATTAAGCGTCAAACCGATGTTTTTGTTTCCATTTTCATCCGTCGGATGCTTAGCCAAATAATCCTTGATTACCTTCTCGTAATCTTCCAACGTGCGAATTTCCGGATAACCCGCTTCTTTTACAACGCGATGCTGGAGCTGGAATCCGTATTCAGCTTTGAATTTCCGCTCGTCGATGGAAGACCATGTCGGAATCGCATAGATGGACTGGTCGTCCAGACTATATTTAGCGCGAACGATTTTGTCGCCCAGCATTTTTTTGATATTCGGAGCATGCTCCTCAATCAAATCGGTCAAGTCCATAACCGCGCCCACATCCACCAGCTTGCCAAGATCCGCCTTGGCTGCGATGAGATCGGGAACCTCTCCGGTCGCCGCCATGATCGATACCTTCTGCACGGGATCTCCTACTGCAAACTCGGCATCCAATACGACGCCTGTTTTCTCCGTAAGTACTTTGCCGATTCGATCCTGCATGTCATTCCAGTTGGAACTCGCATCCTCGGAAAAATAAGTTAGCGTAACAGGACTTGATCCGTTACCGCCCGAATTCGTCGACTTCGCCGGATCTCCCCCGTCCGCAGCATTGTTCCCGCCGCAGCCTGCGAGCATACTTAGCAGCAGGCCCGCCGTAAGTAACGAGGCTGCCGTTCTCTTTACTTGTTTCTTCATAATGACATTACACTCCCCTGTTTAATAATATCATGTATAGTACAGGCTTACCTGGACATACCGAACCTCAGAACTCGACAGTTTTTACCAATGCATTCTGTAATTTAGCTCTTTACAGCTCCAAGCGTCATCCCTTTAACAAAATACTTCTGCAAGAAAGGATAGACGATCAGAATAGGGACTGTCGCCACGATGGTGATCGCCATTTTTACTGAATCGGGAGAAACTTGCGCCATGAGCTGCGACATATTTTCACCCCGTACGTTGTTGGCATTCGTCATCGTGCTCTGCAAGACTTTCATCAGCTCATACTGCAAGGTCGTCAACTTCTCGTTGGAACCGTTAAACAGATACGTATCGAACCATGAATTCCATTGCCCGACGGCGAGAAACAACGCAACCGTTGCGAGCGCAGGCTTGCAAAGGGGGAGAATGACCCGCCAGTAAATCGTAAAATCGTTAGCTCCATCCAGCTTCGCCGATTCCTGAAGCGCGTAGGGAATCCCGTCGATAAATGAACGGATAACGAAAATGTTGAATGCGCTTACGAGCCCTGGCAAAATATACACCGCGAACGTATTGATCAAGTTCAAGTCCTTGATGAGAATAAATCCCGGAATCAACCCGCCGGAGACATACATCGTAATGGCCAGGAACGTCGAGATGAAGCGTCTTCCTTGAAAGTCTACCCGAGCCAGCGTATAGGCCAGCATCGAACCGCTGACTAGACCCGCCAGCGTACCGACCAGCGTACGGAGCACGGAAATTTTGAAGCCGGTGATCAACCCGCTGTAGCTGAAGATTACCTTGTAATTTTCCAAAGTGAATTCTCTCGGATATATCGTAATGCCGCCCCGAACCGTGTCTACGGAATCATTGAACGAAATGGCAAGCACATTCAGGAACGGATATAGCGTTAAAATAGTAATGATCCCGATGAGCAGGTATACGATGAAATCGAATATCCAGTCTTGAGGAGACTTGGATGTCAATCTCATTCTTTTGGCGGATGTGGCCGATTCGGCTGCCTCCATATCAAAATCCCTCCTTGCACGATGCTTTTACATGATGCTTTCGTTTGCGAATTTTTTGAACATCCCATTCGCTACAAATAACAAAATTACGCTGATGACTGAATTGAAGATACTGATCGCTGTACCAAAGGAATATCGTCCCATGGATAATCCGTAATTTAACGCATATAAATCGAGTACCTCGGAATAGTCGCTCACCAAATGGTTGCCAAGCAAGAACTGCTTCTCAAATCCGATTCCGATCAAATGGCCGATGGACATAATCAACAGTACGATGATTGTCGGACGGATGCCCGGAAGCGTAATATGCCAGATTTGTTTGAGCCGGCTTGCTCCATCGACCCTGGCAGCTTCATAGAGTTCAGGCCCGATGCCCGAAATGGCGGCCAAATATATGATGGCGTTCCAGCCTGTCTCCTTCCATACGTCGGCTCCGGTTACGATCCCCCAAAACATATGACCCTTCGACATAAATTGAATCGGTTGATCGATAAGATGCAAGCCCATCAGCACGCTGTTCACCACACCGCCATCCGTAGACAGCATTTTGGTTACGATCCCCGCCGCTACAACCCAGGATACAAAGTGCGGCAAATACGAGACCGTCTGCACAAACCGCTTCAAAACCTGCACTCTCACTTCATTTAGCAACAATGCGAACAGTATCGGGAATACTAAACCGGCCACAAGTCCCATAAAGCTCATTGCTAACGTATTTCTAAGCACAAGGTAGAAGTGGTCGTCCTTAAACAAGGTTTGAAAATGCTCGAATCCAACCCATTTCTGACTAAAGAAACCTTTACCGGGTTTATAGTTTTGAAATGCCATCGTCCATCCCCAGAGCGGTAAATATTGAAAAATGAATACCCAGATTACGAAAGGAATCGACATCATATAAAGGAATCTCTGATTTTTGAACACTTTCCATCTCTGCGATTTTTTACTCAATCCGCCGCTAGTTTGGTTCTCTACTGTTATCGCTTTCATCTGTTTGTTTCCCTCCTCTCATTTCTAATCCTATAGCAATTATTAAGAGAGAAATATATCTTGGATTTCGCACAAATTCATTCCAAAATCCACAGTGTTTTCTGAAACTATCATCGTTTGCAAAACAAGGGGAAAATAAAATCCCCCCTGTCGGCAGCATGTAGATGCCGTACAGGGGGGGATCGGTGACTCAAGCATTCATGAAGTTCATATAAACCAGCAAACGTTTAAGGATAACGGCTGTTTGGGCACGGTTCACCTTACTTTTCGGTGCAAATCGGTCTGCGGTTTCTCCTTGAATTAGTCCCGAAGCTACCGCTTGTTTAATACTATGTGTCGCCCAGGAACTAACGGATGAACTGTCGCTGAATTGTTCCAACGTAATGCCTGTTGCTGCCGGGGCCTTACCTGAAATAGCCGCCGCACGAAGTATCATTGCAGCCGCCTGCTCACGAGTTATTAGAGCATTCGGTTGAAAAGTACCATCTCCCAAACCTTGGATTATTCCCATTTCACTCGCGGCTTGGACCGCTCCAGCATACCAGTCCGTTTCCGAAACATCGGAGAAGTCTCCAGTTACAGATTCAGTAGGCAGGCCGAGTGCTCTGCTGATGAGCACAGCGAATTCGGCGCGCGTGATCGATTGGTTCGGTACAAATGTCCCGTCACCTGTCCCGTTAATCACCAGTTTGTTGGACATTTGCTCGATATCGCCCTTCGCCCAGTGCCCTTCAAGATCGGCGAACGTTCGGTTCAGCTTGACCACGGTATAGCGACCGTTTTGGTTATGCTTGATCGTCACGACGGTCTTTCCGTTCCGTGTTGCAAATACCGCCGGTACAAACGACATTTCCTTGGTTACCGGATCAATCGACACCGCCGTCAGATTGTCCCCGATCGCCGGCGGGATCGTAATCGTTCGGGTTACATAGGTGTTTCCAAAGCTGTTGATTTCTACAGATCCGTTACCGGACTCAGCCGTAATGCTAAACTCGAACACATCACCAGCCAACTGGGCATTCGAGGACTTTGCCTTATTGAGGATATCCGTTTGTATTTCCGAATCCCTTTTGATTTTGACGGATATTGATGTTTTTGCAACCTCAGTGCCTAACTGTTTCGTTACTGAATCAACATCGATGAGCTTAACCGGAAGGCTGTAAGTAAAGGAATCCGACTTTATCAGGATCGTCGCATTAGGCATACGGCGTGCCGCCTCGGCGAGAGATCCTGCCGGAATGATGACCTCAGCCGTATCGCCGCCTTTTACTTCAATTTCAAAAACTTGCAACTCCGCGGGTTGCTCCTTTAATCTGTCGAGCGCTTGGGTAAGCTTCGAGCCATCCACCTCGACACGCTGAATCCCCTGGTTGCCGGTATCTCCTATGCTTCCTATATTTTCAGGTTTCCCCGAAACGCCTGTATTTCCAGCATTGCCTGTATTACCTGTGTTGCCTGTATTGCCTGTATTACCCCCATTTCCTCCACTTTCTCCATTATCTTTGGAGTACAAATCACTCGGAAGTTCGTCGAGCGTAATGACGTTATCGTGGTGATATACCTTTTGCAAATGTTCCAACGTATTCGTTTTCCCATCTCTGATAAAGTCGCCGGTCCAAGTACTGAAAAAGCTCCAGTCTGCGCCATATGCCTGCAGCAAATCCGGATCCGGTATCGGACCATTCTCGGCTAAACCAACCATCTTCTTATCATTTACCAAGGAGACAAGCCCCTCATATTTTGCAATGCTCGGATTGTAATCCCCTGCCGGATTATAGATATCCACACTTACGATGTCTACTACATCGTCGCCCGGATACCAATCCTTATTTTCGGAGTTCCATACCCAGATCAGATTGTTTAATTTATGATGGTTGGTCAACCGATCGTACATCAGCCTGTACAGCTGTTTCGTAGGTTCAGGACCTTTGGCACCCCACCAAAACCAGCCTCCCTCCGCCTCATGCAGAGGTCTCCATAACACCGGTACGTTGTTATCTTTCAACCGCTTCAACTGAGCTGCGATGGAATCGATATCCCGGATCAGCAGCCCGTAATCCTCCGATTCCGGATTACTGAGCGCATATTCAACATCAAAGGTCGTAAACTCGGTATAGAACCCTCTCCACCATTCGTAACCCGGCTCATTACCGCCGATTCCCTTCGGCGCATTCCAATGCCAGCACAAAGCAACGATCCCGCCGCGTTTGTACCATTCAATCATCTTCTCAGTCTCTGTAGAGGTAGCTCCGTTTTCAACACGAGATGGAGAGTAATCGATCAAGTCCGTGGAGAATATCGCCGGGTATTTTCCGGTCTGTTGATTAATCCACTCCACATCCTCAAGCGTCTGCTGTCCGGAAATGATATTCCGCCCGTACTGGCTGAGTAAGTAGTTCATCAGCGATCTGGTCTCCGGCGATGACTCCGGATTGTTCAATGTACCTGTCACATCATGCCCCTCCGGTTTAGCGGTTGGCGTCAACTTGACGTAGTCAATGTTGTACCACCCCCAGTTCGGCAAAAATTCAATGGTGTTATCACCCTCATTCAGAAGAGCTTTGCCGGCGGAGACTTCGATGAATTCCGTGGTTTCGGTGAAAGTAATCTCCGAGGTTTCCCCGTTAATCACCATGCTCGTCTTCTTGTCGCCGTTCGGAGAGCTATAGCCGATAACGATATCATACATGCCTGCCGAAGATGCCTTGTAGATCAGTTTAAGCGACCCCGATTGCTGGAACGCTGCGTACCCTTCCCCGGAGTACCCCTCACCAGAGGTGCCTATCGATACATCCCCGGTCATTATTCCGTCCTCTGCCTCAAGCATGCTGCCTGATGCGGGTGCGTTGGCCGGTTCAATCTTGATATGTTCAATACCATAATATCCCCAACCGCGCATAATTTTGATGGTATTGCTGCCGGCGTTAAGGAGCACTTTGCTGGCCAGCTTTTCAGCCCGCACAGTTCCGGGCGAAGGTGACTCCAGCGTCAATTCTCCGGCGCCCGCTCCATTGATCTGGATACTTGTTACCTTATCCCCGTAACCTTCAGGAATGTAGTAGCCGATACTTAGTTTATACAGACCCGCTTCAGCAACGTTCACCGGAAATGTAGAGCTGCCCGCCGGTTCTGAAGCGCTTTCATCTTCACCGAAAAAATATGAGATATAACCTTCCCCGTCATACAAAGGATCACTATCTTCACCGACTGGACCGCGCTTCTCAATGCCGTACCCTTCCAACTGAGCATCGGCATACGTGACTGTAGTGACACTCAGGGGATCTGCGGGCGGCGGCGTGATATTAACATCCGGCACCTCAGAAGAAGCAACTGCTAACAATCGAACCGAATCCAACGTTCCCATCATAGACAACAGCAAAGCGACACATAAAATAACTGAAATCCTTCTAACTATCTGCGTAGTCATTAAGCTCCTCCCAACTTCTCAGCATGATTTGGAAACCATTATAAAACGCTTTCAAACCCAACTTTAAAGGATACAAAGAAATAGAAACATATCATTAATTCATACATTTTCAATTCACAATCTACAGTGATTTCAGAAATAACCATATGTTTTCATTCTGGGAAAAGGACCCCTTGCCGGCATCTGGCCATAATCTGAACAAGGGGGTAACGCATCTTGATTAAGATTTCTTTTGATAGGCGGAAGGCGATTGACCATCGATTTTTTTGAATTTGCTGTGAAAATAATTGACGTTCGGATACCCGACTTTTTCAGCAACCTCATACACCTTCATCCCGCGAGCAAGCAGCTCCTTGGCTTTTTTAACCCGGACATGGTCCAGATAGGTATTAAAATATTCTCCGGTGTGGTTTTTAAATAGCTGGCCGAGGTAGGATCTGCTGTAATTGAACAAGCCGGACAAGATTTCCAACCTCAGGTTCTCGTTGTAATGCCGGTCTATGAAATCGAGCATCCGCTTCATTTCGTTATCCCTGCTGGAATAGTCCGAACAGCGGGCAAGTCTTTCCAGAACGGCCGCTACATAGTCGACTAGATCCCGAATGCTGCGCTGACTGTAAATCCCCGCAAGAAATTGGGTTGGATCCCCGGAATAATCCGATTCCTGCCAAAGGCTTGGAGAAGTTTTTCGAACCGTTTCATTGGCCAAGTAAAAAAATCGTTCCCGAATCTCCGTTTCATCTTTTCCTTCGGCAACCATTTGGGCAGCCACCCCATCCAGGATGGACTGGATCGCTTCCGCATGTCCAACATCTACCGAGTAAAAGAGACGAAATGCCGCTTCTTCCCCGTCCTCGGGTGACGTATCAAGCAAGCCTGCGGTTGCATGTCTATAGCTTTCCGGAAGTTCAGGCGTCAACAGCCTGCCTTTGTCATAAAAAAACCGGTGTTCCAGCAGCGATCGGGCCGTGCGGAACGATTGCGGGATTTCGAGAAGCGATGGAACCGTTTCTCCTGCCGCCGCTTCCATCTCACCGCGGATTTCAGCAGACAGTCTCAGCAGCTCCCTGTACAGATCCGCCCGGCCGAACTCGCCGACTGGCGGTTTGCTAAGAAGCAGCACGGTATAAGGAGCAAAATTAAGAACAACACCTTGACCATCCGAGGCATATGCAACGACCAAACGTTCCCGGAAATTGCGAATCCGCTCATCCTCTTCCTGATGCAGACCCGGAAAGGAGATCAGTACAATCTGATATTTCGGCCAATCCATGCCAAGGGAATCGGCCAAATCCTTAAAGGAACCGCTTTCCAAATCATGGGCACCGGAGAGAAGAGAATATACGACCCATTCCCGGGAATGGGATTCCTGCTGCACCTTCTTCTCCGCACGTTCCTCGGTAAGGCGGACATGCAACTTTTGAAGAAGAGAAGAGAGCTCCTCTTTATTTACCGGTTTAAGCAGGTAATCCTCAGCCCCGTTCTTAAGCGACTGGCGTGCATATTCAAAATCTGCATATCCGCTAAGAACGATCGCACGGTTGTTCATACCACGGTTGCGAATTTCTTGAAGGAGCTGAAGCCCATCCATGCCGGGCATACGGATATCGACCAGCAGCACATCGGGATTCTGCTTCTCAAGGAACGCAAGAGCTTCCTTTCCATTCGACGCGGTGCCAACAATCTCGTAGCCCAGCTCCTTCCATGGAATCAAAGTCTGCAATCCAAGGCGCAGTTTTGGTTCGTCATCAACAATCAGTACTGAGAACATTGGAATCATTCCCCCTTGGTATGCTAAATGTGATCCGGGTTCCTTCCCCTTCTTTACTTTTAATCGAGAGTCCCGAATCATTGCCGTAGGTAAGCCTTAATCGATCATGCACATTTCTGAGCCCGATCCTCCCTTCGCTTTCCTCCGGTTCCTTTAACTTGTTCTGTAAGTCCTCCATCTTCTGCTGAGGAATACCAGCCCCATCATCCTCAATCTCCACGAACACCTCATCGTCTCCTCTGGCCTCCGTTCGAATGGTGATCAGCATAGGCCCCTCCTCTTTCCCATCCAATCCGTGAAAAATCGAATTCTCCACAAGCGGCTGGAGAATCAAAGGCGGGATTTCGATTTCTCCGGTGCCCGGAGCAAGCGCTATATCGTAGAGAAGCCTGTCTTCATATCGGAACTTTTGGAGTTCCAAGTAGCACTGCACCATCGCAAGCTCCTCGGAGAGCCGGATCTTACCGCTTCCGACCTCTAAGCTGCTGCGAAGCAAGCTGCTTAGCTGCCAGACGGCTTGGGCTAAATCCTCCTCGCCCCGGATATGGGCCTCCATTCGAATCGATTCCAGGGTGTTGAACAGGAAATGCGGATTGATTTGACTGGCCAGCATCTTGAACTTGATCTCGTTTTGCCTGGATTCCACCAGCCGTTTTTGCTGATTACTCTCTTCCACTTCCAGCATCAACTGGCTAATTCGTTGGACAAGCGAGTTGAATTGCCGGGAGAGCTGACCGATTTCATCTTTGCCGTCCAGGTCAAGATACGCATCCCAGGAACCGGGACCGGTGCCTACTCTGGACATTTGTTTGCTTAGGCGCAGCAATCTGCTCGTAATAAGAGATGCCGAGGCGGAGACAAGCAATACCGCTATAATCAGACAGCCTCCAAGAACCATGATGGCCAGCCTAATCACTTTATTCGCATCCCGGACGATATCGGACACCGAGAATACCGAAATGACCCGCAGCCCATTCCAACTGCTCTCCGGGACCAGGCTGGAGATGACCACTTTGGATGGCTCGCCATCCATAACGGCATCAAAGCTGCCGGCCTGTTGCGTCAGTATATTGTCTCCGGCATGCACTTCAGCAAGATTTCTGCCGTACATATTCGGCCGGTTAGCGGCTACAATATTGTTTTGGTCGTCCACGATCATCGTCGTAAACGATTCTTGAGAAAGGATGGAATTCAATAACGAGGTATTTACATTAATGACAAGCACGCTTTCCTGACCAGGTTCATCGAGGCTGATTTTTCGAGCCAGACTTAAATAATACGTCTGATCGCGTTCATCCTGAATAAATCCCCAACCGGCCAGCCCTTTTTTGCTTAACGCCGTTTTGTACCACTCCTCCTGCTCTGTCTTGGCGTCAGGCGGCATGAACTCCCAGTTGTTCAGCATCGTCGGGTTATCCGTGTAGAGTCTAATAGCTTTAACCTCTTTATATAGCCGTACGTAATCCCGTATGTCGGTGTATTGCCGGTACGTCTGAATGACCTCGATGTAACTGCCGTACCTTCGGCTAGCTACGGATTTCATACGGCTATCGTTGGAAAGCTGGTACGAGATATCAAGCGGCACCTTGATTACCTCCTCCGTTCTTTTCCGAACACGGTCAACATTGTCCACGGCTTGTTCGAAGGCATCCATGATCATAACTTCACGCAGCTTGCCGGTTAAGTAAATTCCGCTGGCCAGAAGTGGAACTACCGCAACCGTGATAAAGATAAGAGACAATTTCTTTCTGAGTTTTATGTCATTCAGCATTCTGACAAACATCATGTTCTGGCCCCCTGTTTTGGAACTTCCATAAAAACGACCCCTTTCATAAAAAGGGGCCACCGGTATTCCATGACAACAATATAGAATTCAATTATACCGTCCGAAAAAAAATTTAAAAACAGGAGAAGTCTGTTAATAAAGCTTAGGCAATTTATCCAGTGTGATGGCGTAATCGTTATGATAAGCGTTATAAAGTTCCTCTTTTGTCGTAAACAACTCGGTCTTTCCGAAATCATTGGACCAGGTCATGAACCACAGCCACGGAATTCGCGATTCCGACAACCGGGCTACGCTCGGGATCGGTCCTATTTCGCCGAGGGCAACAAGTTTGCGGGTCGGGGTGATCGCGATCAATTCCTCATATTCCGCCCGTAAATCCATATGCTGATGAGCCGGCGGATACAAATCCCGGGAGATGATGTCAGCAACCTCGTCTCCGACATATCCTTCAACGAGCGGAGAATTCCAAACCCAGATCAGGTTGTTCAGATCATGAACATTCGTATACCGGTCATACATGATGCGGTATAACTGTCTAGCCGCTTCCGGACCTTTGCTTCCCCACCAGAACCAAGTTCCCTCGGATTCATGGAATGGCCGCCACAAAATTGGAATGCGCTTGTCGCGGAATTCCTTGAGAATCTCGGCCATCTCATCCATATCGGATATAAACGCCTTGTATTCGTCAGTTCCTTCAATAATCGCTTTGGTAGCGTCGAAATCGGTATGCTCCGCGTAGAAGCTTTTGTCCCGGCCGCCAAGCGGAGAGAACCAGTGCCAGGTAAAGGTGATCAGTCCGTTTTCCTTTTCCGCCCATTCCCAAGCTTTCTGAAGCGTATCCTTGTTCTCGGCAACCTCCAGCAGGCACTCTTCCCCACTGTCGTCATAATTGATGTTCGGTGAATAACCAAGCAATTCAAAGCCGAGCAGCGCCGGCGATTTCCCCGTCACTTCGCGAATGAAATGAAGTTCATCCTGAGCTATGGTCTGCGTATGCTGTCCCGTAATGATGCCCTTTCCGGATATTTCGCTTAAATAGTTCAGAACGGCCTTTACTTCATCGGATGCTTTGGGATTGCAAGGTACAGTATGGATCGTTTGCATGGAATCTACCCTTTCGTTACGCTCAATGACTAAAATGAGACGTTGTTTATTTTTTATAATACATATTTGTTATTTTTGTTATTACATTTGTCATAACAAACAAAACAAATATAACACCGAGATCATTAGCCAGTCAAATTTTCTCTATATTGGCGCGTCAAAAATCAAATAAACAACTATCTTGCTCTCTCGTTATTTTGTTATGTCCTTGTTTTTATCTGTGCGCAACATTTCCTTAACTCCCGATCCATACCTCCCAGTCGGGCAGCCCATCCAGAGTAATCGTCCAGGGATGATGATATGTCTTCCGCAACTGCTCAAGCTCGGTGTATTCCCCGGAATACACGCGACGGCCGTCCTCTTCCCTAAACACGAACTCTCCGTACCAGGTGCAGTTCCACGCCCACGGCGTGCAGTCTTTAGCCATCCGATCCGGGTCGGGAACGACGCCGTTCTCCGTCAGGGCGATGATTTTATTCCTTTTTGAGTATGAGGCGGCGGACAGAAAGCGCTCCTTCTGGGACGAGTAGTCATGCTTAGGCGGATAAATATCTTCGCCAAGGATATCTACGTATTCGTCTCCCGGGTACCAACCGGCATGCTGACCGTTCCACACCCAGATCAAATGATTCAGCCCATGGTGCCGGGTCAGCCGCTCGTACATCAGCTTCCACAGGGCAATACAAGGTTCCGGCCCCTTGGCGCCCCACCAGAACCAGCCGCCCGAAGCTTCGTGCAGCGGCCTCCACAGCACGGGAACCCCCGCTTCTTGCAGCAGGGCAAGCTGCGCGGCGATGGCATCGATATCCCGAAGGATCAGCCGGTAATCTTCACTATCAGGATCGCTCATCGCCTTCGCTACATCAAAGGTCGTCGCTTCCGTATAGAATCCTCTGCCCCACGACCGGTCAGGCGGCAAATCGACAAGATCCTTCGGAGCGTTCCAATGCCAGCAAAAGGTTACGATTCCGCCCCGCTTCCACCATTCGATCGCCAGGTCCGTGTCCCGGCATTCCGCTCCTCGCTCCACTCGGGATGGCGAATAATTCATGAAGTCGAATCCGGCTACAGCCGGATATTTGCCAGTGGCTTCATGAATCATATCCAGTTCAGGTGTCGATAACACACCGATTTGTTGGCCTGTCAGCATGTAGCGGCCATAGATACTGCACAAATATTTCATCAGCCCCTGTGCTGTCCTGGAGGCCTCAGGATTAACCAATACCGGTTCGACCTGAAAGTCTAAGCCAGACGAGTTCTGCAAATATTGCCGATTGATTTCTTCCATGAGCTATCCCACTACCCCCGTTCTCTCTACACTTTCCACGAAATGTCGCTGAACGAACAAATACAGAACTATCAACGGCAGGATAGCCAGCAATATCCCCGTGTCCACGACAAGAGCCACGTAGTTCGGATCCATTTTGCCCGAAGCGCCCAATCCCGCCAAAGCAGAAAGGTATTGACCTGCGTCCGCCGGAAACGAAGCGATTTTCAGCGGCATCAAGGCGCTGTCGCTCATAAACAGCGACGTATAGAACGTGTCGTTATACTGCCACACGAAAGAGAACAAGGTCACGGTGATAAGCGGAGGGAGCGCATTCGGCAGCATAATCGTAAAGAAAGTCTTGATTCCGCCCGCCCCGTCGATGAGCGCCGCCTCCTCGATTTCCTTCGGCAGCCCTCTGAAAAACTGACGGAAAATATAAATGAACAACCCTGCCTTTAACCCTGTCCCCGTTGCGGAAGTGATCACGGACGGCCAGAAGCTGTTCAGCAAATTGACGCCATCCTTACCCGTAAACAGGTGAACAAGACCAAGCACGTCAAAGTTCCGGAAATGCAGGTACATCGGCACCATCAAGGTGCTCATCGGAATGAGAATCGTCAGCACGACGAGCCCGAACAACAGGTTGCTCCCCGGAAACTTGAACCTGGCGAACCCATAGCCGGCCAGCGCGGTCGACATCGTCGTCAGCACCATGGTGATAACCACGTAGGTCATCGTATTCAGCAGCAACGGCCAGTAATCCAGCAAATCCAGAGCCAGCTTGAAGTTATCCAGCGTGAAATGCACCGGAATCATGTAAATCGTCGGATTGTAAATATCCTCCTTCGCCTTGAAGGCGACCGAAAACTTCATCAGAATCGGGTAAACGATAATAAACATGATCCCGATGATGAGCAAAAACCGGCAAATCGACCAAAGCCCATTCAGCGTTTTATTTTTCACCCGGTTGATTCGGTTATGGGCGGCCGCGTCTGCGGGGTTCCAAATCGGTTGCATGCCTAGCGCCCCTTCCTAGTTGTGATAAAACGTCTTTCTCGATACGATATAACCCATCACGAGCAGCAATATGCTGACAATAATCGTGTACAGCCAGGCCATGGCGGCGCTTAATCCGAAGTTTTGCGTCTTGAACGCCGTTTCGTAGATCATTTTCGTTACCGGACTATCCGAGAACGAATCGATAATCGTATAAATGATGTTCGTCAAAATCAGCGGACTGACCATCGGGAATGTCACCTTCCAAAACGTCTCATAAGCCGTTGCGCCCTCGATTTTGGCTACTTCGTACATGGAGCCGGGAACCGATTGCAGCGCCGCCAGAAAGATCAGAATCTGCACGCCCGAATTGCTGATAATTTCATAAATCCGCATAACCGCTTCCACAATGTAATCGATAAAGCTGATCGGAAACCCCGCCTCGAACAAAATCATGACCATGGAACGGATATTGAACTGGGAGGATGCCTGCCCCAGTTGTTCCGCAACCTCCGCGTTGCCGACGAGATTAATGAGGCCCGAACTTTCCGCCGCCGCGACCGCACCCGAAGCAAGAATGACGGGAAGGAAGAAGATGGCACGTGCAATTCCCCGGCCCCGGAATTTTTGGTTCAGCAGTACGGCCGAGAACAGGCTGAAGAATAGGATCAACGGCACGTCCACGATCATGCCCAATATCGATTCCGTTAAAATCCGGTTGAAATTCGCATCCACGAACAACGCATCGGTAAAGTTGCTCCAGCCGACATTTTGCAACTCATACCCGCCCGGCGATACCGTCAGCTTATTGAAGCTGAAAGAGATCGATTGGGCCAGCGGCCCCGCGAACAGGAAAATAAATCCGATCAGCCAAGGCGCGATGAACAGCAGACCGAGCATGGAGCGTTTTTGCGTAAGCGTTAATTTCAGTCTCATGCCCCATCACCCCCTGCCGCAAAATGCTGAGCTTCCACCCGTACGCCGTTAATCGTTACCGCCTGATCCGTGTAGTTAATGATGACCGACGCCCCGCCTTCGTATCTCACTTCCACAACGCCCTCCCGATGCCGGATATGTTCCGCAATCGGAACGTTCCGCAAGGGACCGAGCACTTCATTGACTTCCTTATAATAGGACACCGCTTCGTCATACCAGGCTTGGTATTCCGTTGAATACATGTAATCAAAACGCGTGAACTTCAGCGTAGAAGAAGGCTCATATGACCAAAGGAAATGCGGAGAGGTCCCCAGCTCAACCGAGCTCAGCATCTGTCTGCGTACTTCCTGTTGATCCCCGAGATTCAGCGCCTCACCGGCATAATCAATAAACCCGTGAACGACCATTTGATAAAAAGGGATTTCCTCATCGCTCAAGCTGAACCGGCTGCTCGAAGCCGGAACGTCAATGACATGCTTGGCATAAGGCCAGCTGTAGGCGCTCGCGTCTGCGAACATCAGATCCGGAAAAGAGTCGCTTAGCTTCCGAAGCTGGTCGCTTACGATTGACTTGGCATCTTCACGAAATACGACCCGCTGCACCCGATAATCCGAACTGAGAACAGCGCCGAGATCCCGAAGCGACAACGCCCCGATCCCGTATTTATCGTAACTTTTCGCAAACTCGTCGACATAGTACGGAAGCTTCGCCGGCGACAGGAGGTTGTAGGTCCCGTAATACGGATCCATCCGGTTCATATTCCGGTCATACGGATACAGCTCCGCCACTTCCCGGGTTACGAAACGGGCCGCATCCGACGAAGGATTGAAATTCCCGTCATCTCGGTACACTCTTTGAAAAGCAACATCCGGATAAAGTCCGCCTCCCTGCTCCTTAAGCCGGGCTGACAGCTCCTTCAGATCAGTCACGCTTCCTAACACCCGGTCCGCCTTCGCCTTAACCGGCGGCTTGTGATGGACGCCTTTGCCGAACCAGCCCAGATAACGCATCCGTACATTGGCGATACCGTCACCCTCCAGCTGCTGCGCCATTTCCCCGGCTTCCTCAAAGCTGGTCATCGATATCACGGCATCATAAGGCACGCCGAGAGCAGATTTCTGCTTGTCGATACTTCCGAGCACATCCAAGTAGAAGGGAAGGTTAGTTCCTTCCTCCAGCGGGTTCAGCTTGTTCTGCGCGACCAGTGATTCCCGGTAAACTTGCGCCATGCCGGAATAACTTGCGTCCCCTCCAGTCAGAAACCGGTAACGAACAGCCAAATCTCCTGAATAGATCTTGTCGCTCAGCAGTTGAATCTCCTGAATCTGATCTCCGGTGTATAACTCCAGCTCATCTTCACCGCGCACGGCAAAGCTGCTGAACACATAGTTGTACGAGTTTTGCTTGCCGCTGATATCCGCCGCGATGCTCGCAATCGCATCGCCTTCTTCGATTACCGCGAACCATGCCGTATCGCCGGCCTTCATGCCGTATACCGGCATGGTGGCCTTCCGGGCGACTTGCCCCCGGCTCCAGCTGTTGTCGTTCGGGTCATCCCCGTACACCCGCTGCACGTACTGCTCTTCCTTGACCTTGCCGTTATTGAGCCGAATCAGGGCGCCGCTGCCGTCAGGCACCAGCATGTACCCCGTTTCCTTCGTTCCCGCCGCCCCGAAGAAACGGAGCAGATCGATACTGCGGATCCGGTGCTTCGCGCTTTCCGTAACCTGACCGACCGGTACCGACACGACCAGAGAGTCCCCGTCCAGCCGGTACTCCAACGGCACCGTGAAATTCGGCTTCTCAGCACCGCCGCCGGCCCCGTACCCGTTCGCCTCGTTATCCGCGGCCAGGTCTTCTTCCGTGTACCCGGCTTCTTGGAAGGCGGCCAGCATTTTTTTCAGAACGAGCGGTTTCTTCACTTGGTCGTCGAGCCGTTCCAGCAGCTCCGGATTGTCTTTCACCGGATAGTAACGGGTCTCCACGTACCTGGCGAGCGATTCCTCCAGCTTGCTCAGCACCTTTTCCTGAAGCCTTGTCTTGGTAATATATTTAGGCATGGCGTCAATCCCTAGTGAAACGTCGCCGAGCGTGTACGTCACCCGGATTCCGTTCCGTATTCCTGCCGCCGAGAAATTGTTGTTCGCCACACTCCACGGATTGCTCCAATAAGTTTCAAGCGTACCGATTTCATCGCGGAAGGAGACCGCAAACTGGGAGGCCATCACTTCCTTTTCAAAAGGGGAGGCGATGGCGTCTTCCTCACGGTCCGAAGGATTGCTATGCCAAATTTCGCCGCTTTCCCGTTCCATGACGGACACCTCGGCCGTTTGTTCGTTGTAATACAATGACAATGCCTCGTTCTGCGCGACCAAAATCATTCCCGGAACGCCTGCGGAGTCATCCTGCAGCTTGCTCAGCTCTTTCCCGGGCTCGGGCGCCTCCGCCTTTGGCCGGTAATCGGCAGGATTTACCGCCGGAGCGCCTTGGTTCCATAGCATAAATCCTCCGGCGACAGCGATAATGACGGCACAGGCGAATATTGTCAGGATCCCTTTTCGTTTGTTCATGTGCCCGCCTCCTATACCCGAAAAATAAGCTCTCTATAAATATTGAGAAGAAAATCGTAAATTTGCTGCAGCATGCTGAAAATGAGCGTTCCCAGGAAGACGATGATGCCCATGACGATTACGGTTAATACACATGTCAGCACTGTCTTGGCGGGCGTAAATTGATGAACGGTCATGATGCCGACGAACAGGAGACCGAGAAACCAGAGGACGGCAACCGTATTCAGCAAGTAGTAAAAGGATGTTTCCTCCTGTACCATAAATCGGCTTACCAGCGTCATCGGCGGGTAAATTAGAACCATCGGAACAAGCGCGTAAGAGGTCGCCATCACGATGTCCTTGAATCTTCCCTCGCCACCCATTAGCGTCGTGACCGACCAGTTGGCGATGCTCCAGAGCAGGAACGGGAACAGGACAAAAACGAGCTCGCTTATGCTGTTCAGCCGCCGAGGATCGTTGAAGTTCACCAGAAACCCGGCAAACTGCTTCTGCAAAATCATGGCGACCACAAGCAGAAACAGTATGATCATCGCCACGCGCAGCCTGCCCTTTTGTTCATATTTCATATCCCAAAACCCGTCGAACGGATGAACGATGACATGGAGAGGAAATTTAAAATCATCCCGCTTCATGGCCACTCTCCCTCCTTTGCTTCCAGTGTCTCGCTGCTTTATATACGACAAAGGCGGCTGCGGCTGCCAATAGCAGTGTCAGTACCGTGCCGAAATGCTCCTTCATCACTTCTCTGCGGTATCTTTTGTAGGCAACGGAGTAGTTTTTCCGGTCCATGCCAAGCTTGAAGTAGGCAAGGGCTTCCTTATTCTCCTTGCGCATCAGCTTAGCTTTGCCGATCCCGGTGTAAGCGATGTCATAATTCGAATTCAGTTCAAGAACCCGGTTCCAATAGTCTTCCGCTTCGGTATCCTCGCCCTGGTAATGGAGCCGGACCGCCCGGTTCACATTGGACCCGAATTCCGTCGGTACGAACACGACGATATTGCCTTTGCCCCGGTCAAGCACAAGCTGCCTTTCTCCAATATGCTCGACGGCAACCGGCGTTTTGAACATCCCGAGCTGATTGCCGAGCCCTCCGAAAATATATAGGAGATTTCCGGATTCGTCATAAGTGAACACCCGGCCTTGCGTGGAGTCGAGCGCGCTGTACATGCCGTCACCCAACACTTTGATGTCGACGAATTTGGAAGGCCCGGTCGTTCTCCGGTAATAAATATCGCCCGAAACATCGTAATAGCCATACCGCTTCAATACGTCCTCGCCGGACGGATTCAGCCGTTTGATCGGCTCCTTGGACCCAACATCGATATTGGTCGCGTATACGAAGCCTTTATGATCGATATCCTGGTTGGAGAATTCCGTCGGTACGAACAAAGCCATCTGCGCCCGCTGCGCTTTGGTGGAGACGAGCCGCCAAAAATAATCGACATAATTCCGCTTGACCTTGATCGTCCCCACGTAGCCGATGAACGTTCCTTTTTCGTCAAATTGCATGATGCCTTCATAGACACCGTTAGCTACGACAAACACCCGCTTCGCCTCGTCGACCGTCACCTTGAGCGGCTGAAACTGAAAGCCCGCCGGAAGAACATCCGACTGCGGATTTTGAATGATCCGAACAAGCTCTCCTCCCGGGCTTAAAATAACAATCCGCTTGTTGCCCGTATCCGCCACATAAATTTGTTCTTCGTGATCCGTAAAAATGCCGGAAGGATTAGAGAACCCATCCTCTGTACCTTCATTATTAAAAGAAGAAATGACCTTAACCTCCGTCCCGTCTTCACGGAACTGCACGATCCGCTGATTGCCGGTATCCAGCACATACACCGTGCCGGATTTAGAGATATGCATATCGGCCGGTTCCAGAAAATCGCCGACCCCGAGCTCCCTGCCTGTAATGTATCGTTCGGGCAGGTAGGCCGCAGGCATCGGTGTCGCTTCCTCCCAGAAGTTATAATTGTAGCTCTCGTAAGGAGCCTGGGCGGATGACCCGATGATCGGGACCGCCGGTGTACTGGCGGTTGCGGTGGACTCGGGTGCGGCAGAAGCCCGTGAAGAAGCACCCGGCATCACGGAAGTCAGTATCAGGGAGATCGCTGCGGCGCAAATAATCCATTTTTTTGCTGTCATGAACTCCCCTCCCTTAATCCTTCATGCCCGACGTAGCCATCGTTTCGATGATCCGGCTTTGCGCGAACACGAACAGGGTGATTGGAACGCTCATCAGGATGAGTGCCACCGCCGCACCCGCTCCGGCTCGGGCGATCCCGCCCAGAATAATCTGGTTGGCAGCGTAATGAAGCGATTTGAGCTGCTCGCTGTAAATGAATCCGTTTCCGTCGCTTCCCCACAGCATCTGGAACAACAGAATAATCAGGGTCAGCCACGCCGGTTTGACGTTTGGCATGACCACCGACCAAAATATGCGGTATTCGCTGGCACCGTCGATTTTGGCCGCCTCCAGCAGCGCATCCGGAATTTGCTCCATGAACTGCTTCATTAAATACAAGCCGAGCGAGAAGGCAAATGCCGGAACGATGACCGCCCAATACGTATCGATCATGCCGAGCCACGATAGGATCATGTAGTTTGGCGTCTGTGTTACGACCGGAGTAAACATAAGCGACAGCACTACGATCGTGAACAGAATCGATTTGCCGGGAAATTTATGCTTGGCCAGCGGATAGGCCGCAGCCGATGCAAGAATGACATGGCCGAGAATTCCGGCGCCGGTAATGAATACTGTATTGAAGATATAGCGGGAAAACGGGACCCAGGACTGACCCAGCAGGTTCATCAGGTCGAGAAAGTTGTTCCATGTCGGGTTGCGGACAAACAGCGTCGGAGGAAACAGAAAGATTTCATCGAGCGGCTTGAATGCGTTATTGATCGCATAAACGAGCGGGAGCGCCATGAATGCGCCGAACACCGAGAGCAGCAGGAACAGAAAGAAAGTTCCGGCAAATGAACGGTTGACCCGCTTCTTCCCCAGCCGCAATTTGAACTTGAGCGGAAACGGACGGCTCAGCGCTCTTGTGCCGGTCATTTTCGTTTCTACCTTCACGTTTACTCACCCACCTTTTGCAGAAGTTTTTGGACGATCAGGTTCGTTCCGACCATAATAATGAACAGCACGGTCGCGATCGCGGACGCAAAGCCCATTTCAAACCGGGTCGTCCCGTAGTCGATCAGGTGAGTAACAATCGTCTCGGCAGCGTAGTTGACGCTCGGGAAGCCGGCCAGCGCGATTGAAACATCGGCGACGGCAAACGAGGTCGTGAGCTGAATCACAGCGCCGAACATCAGCTGCGGCCGCATGGATGGGAGCGTAATATGCCACAGCTCCTGCCAGCGGTTGCGAATGCCGTCAACTGCGCCTGCCTCATACAGCGTTTTGTCTACCGTTTGCAGCCCGGCGATGAATGCGAGGAACCCGGTTCCCAAGCTGAGCCACAACTGGACGAGAATAATGATCGGCAAGATGTAGGCTTCCGTTTTGAGCCATTGAATCGGCTCCAGGATGAAGCCCAGCTTGATCAAAAGCCCGTTGGCGATCCCGTAACGGTCTCCCGAGAAGATCATCAGCCAAATAAAATAGACGTTGCCCGAAATGGACGGAGCGTAAAAAACCAGTGTCAGAAACGCCCTCAGCTTCGGACTAAGCTCGTTGATAATCCAGGCGAACACGAAGCAGGCCAGGTAACTGACGGGCCCTGTGATCGCCGCGAACAGAAGCGTGTTCTTCATCGCGGTTAGGAAGATGTCGTCTTCCAGAAACAGACGGGTGTAATTTTGCCATCCTACAAAACGCGGAAACTCCAACATGTTGAAATAAGTAAAGCTCAGAATAATGGATATAAGAACCGGAAGCACCGTAAACAGCATGAACAAAATCATGTAAGGCGCCAGCAGAATGTAGGAATGCTTGCTGGCTTTGATCTCGTGCCACTTCATGGCCCACCAGGTATTGTGCATCTTGCTTCCCCCCTACTTCTGCGGCTGGCCGAATTCTTCTTGCTTGTTGCGGATTTCGTCGTGGATATACTGGACGGAATCCATGATCGCTTCCCGGGGCTCGACCCCGCTGATCACCGACCTGTAAAACGCGTTAAACAGATTTCTTCCCGTGGAGTACCCGCCGGGTACTTCCGGAATGCCTTCTACCCATTTGAACTGCTCTTCCAGGTTCTTGTAATCCTCCACGGGCCAAGGCAGTTGTTCGAGCGCTTTGATGTTGGCGGTCGGATAACGGGCGGCCGCTCCCATCAGCCCTTCCATCTCCCGGCCGAAGCTCGTTTGCGTCTCGTCACTCGTCCACCATTTCAGAAATTCCCAAGCGGCTTCTTTATCCTTGGCGTTCTCCAGCATTAACACCCCGCTACCTCCCGAAGGGACCGTGCGGTCCACGCTGCCGTCTTCTTGTGCCGTTCCCGGTACCGGAGCGAAGCCCCATAACCCGCGAATTTCCGGAGCGAAGACGGACAACTGGTTATAGGTGGTGTAGTCCGCGATTCCGATCGGCATCTGCCCGGTACGGAACCGATTCGGGAAATCGTATTCCCGCTCCAGCTTGTAATCGGTGTAATATTCAGTCCATTGCTTGAAAGCTTCTATCCCTGTTTTGGAATCGAGATCCGATTCCGTGTCGTTATTCCTATAGAACTGCCCGCCGTTTTGCATCAGCAAGGTGGCATACATGGAATTAGGCGGTAATGTCGTCCACTGGTTCGGCGCCTGAGCTACGACCGGCAGACCGAAGGCCATATGGTTTTTGTTCAACACGGCCAGCAGGTTCGCGACATCGTCCCAGGTTTCCGGTACTTCGAGTCCAAGCTCGGCCAGCACATCCTTGCGGTAAAACAACATGTTGAACGTCTGCGTTTCCGGCAGCGCATATACCCCGCCGCGATATTCATAAGGTACGATCGCGCTTTCCCGGAAGCGGGCGGCCACTTCGTCGTAACCGCTTAGCTGCGTCAGGTCGGCTGCCGCGTTCCGCATCGCGAAATTGACGGGCAGGTCATTGCCGATTTGCATCGCGACGTCAGGCCCTTGACCGGCCAGCGTCGCCGGCAGAATCGTTCCCATATTGACCAGCTTCAAATTGACATTAATCCCAGTCTCCGGCGTGAACGTTTCATCAATCATCGCTTTAATCGCATTCGCCTGGTCCCGGCCGCTGCCGATCCATACCGTTACCGACCTTTGATCTTTCTTGGCCGACACGTTGCCGATTTGGTTGTAATCAATGAAGAACGATGCGCCGAAGGTTGATAATTCATGGACGATTTTGTCCCCTGCGCTCATTCCGCCGCCCGGCAGTTTCTTTCCCGGCGACGCAATGTAAATTTCGTCGATTTCCAGCGGCTGCTCCCTTGCTTGCTGCAACCAGGTGCCTAAGCCCCCGGTATTTGTTTTGTAAGCCGCCAGTCTCCGCGGTATCGTATCCGGGTCCTTCACCATCTCATCCAATTGCACCGCCATCGTATTTAGCAAGGCTTCCTGATCGCTCGACTGTCCGGACAACTCCACCAGCCTGTCGGCAATCGCGCGCAGCCGTTCGCTTTCCGCCTGAAACAGCTCCAGCAGTTCGGGAATTCGCTGTTCTACGCGATAATCGCGGAATTCGTCCGGTTTGGTGCCGGTAATCATCAATATTTTGCGGTACATCGCATTCAGATTAAGCAAGCTGTCTTCGACCTGCTGGATCAAAGGAGCAAATTCTCCCAAGCTCACTTCCATACGCAGCACGTGCTTGCCCTCTTCCAGCTTGAACAAATACGGATCGTCCCCGCCCATGACATCGATGCGGTAGCCGCTCTTATAACGAAACGGCGCCCGGTTCATCTCCTCGAACGGTACTTGTCCGTCTATGGTCAGCTTTCGTGTCGAGTAAATCCCGCGCACGAAATTTTGTTGGGTGCGGAATCCGATGTGGTACAGCCCCGTTTCAGGAACGTCGATCTCCCACTCGATCCATTGCCCGGGCAACCGCCAGTTATAGCCGCCGATCGTATTAATCCGGACCTTTGACGAATTGTAAGGGCTTACACTCGGGCTTGAACGTTCGCTTAACGGATACAGGGTCGGAGAGGATTTCGCCGTCGCGGCTTCCCCCTGAACGATCACCAGCTGTCCTTCGGTTTCTTTTAATCCTTCCGCTTGGTACTGCTGCAACACCTGTTCATACGGGAGTGCCTCCGCATATCTGAACAGCTTTAAGCTGCGAATAACCATCGGCTCCCGGGATGCGGACAGCGTCAACGTATGCTCTCCCTTTTCTAAATAAAACTGCAGCGGCTCCGTAATAAAACCGTCGGAATCCTCCAGAAGAACTTCCCGCCAACCCGGCCGTTCTGCCTGTTTCGGTCTGAGATCGTTGCCCTGATTATCCTGTTCGATCTCCGCCTTCTCGTTGTCCCAGATCCGGTCAAATTGCAGGTAACCCGCTTCTTCAAACGGGATGCCGCCGTCGATTTTCAGCTGCCGTTCGATGGAGGAGCTTTTGCCTTCGACCGGATAGTAAAGCAGGGACAAATTATAGAGGCCTCCCTCAGGGATGTTCACCTTCCATTCAAGTTCGCCCTGTTCCCCGGTATATACCGAAATCCCCTTGTTTCCTTCGTAGTCCTGGAGCTTCTTGACTTCCGCTCCATCCTCGCGGGAATAGTCCGCAGCTTCGATGACTATTTCATAATCGGGACGAGACTTACCTTCGAACCCGGCTAAATACTCACCATACGAAGGTTCGGCCGTACTCCCCTTCACCCCGGCGGCCAGCTTGACCACAGGGAGCTCTGATCCCATTTCCCTGTTACCCTTTGAGGCGGACCCGCCGCCAAAACTGCCGGAGAACCATAAGATCAGCACCACGGCGGCAACAGCGATGAGCATCCAGCCCCATCTTGTTCTCCATTTCCGTATCCCAGTCAATGTCCATCCTCCTCGCACAACCCGTGTGAACAAGAAGGGGACGCGATTAATCATTACGTCCCCTTCTTGCCTGTCTATTCAGCTAGCCGACGCGAACCGTTTATTTACCGAGTTTATCGACGGATGCCTGCGCCTGCTGCTTGTATTTTTCGGCTGTAGCGGTGACGGATTGGTTGTTCACGATAATGTCTTCCACAAAAGTATTCGTTGGATAATCCGGATAGGCTTCGTCCAAGGTAATGACGCCTGTTCCCTTAATGTGCTGGAGAATCATATCGATGTCTTCCTGATTGCCGTACATGCTTTCCAGATAATCCTGCCCCGGATATTCCTCGGTCGGCGGGAAATCGAACGTTTCTTCATAAGCCTGGTATACGGCGGCCGCATCCTTCACGCCTTTAGGGATGAATTTGGCGGATGCTGATGTATTCGCATAGGTTTGTTCCGATGATCCTTGCGGCCCGTTCGGGAAAGGTACGATCCCGATGTCGAAGGTCAAGTCGCCGAGCATCCATTCCGCTGCAGGGAACATCGCCACATTGCCGTCTTTAAACGTGTTTGTTTCTTCCCAATTTGTTTTATTGCCTGTTTTAACCCGAACGACTTTGTCGACATTATATAAACGGTTCACGAATTCCGCAGCTTCAATGGTACGCGGATCGGACAACATTTCTTTTGCGTTTTGGGAATCCACGGTCACTCCGCCGTTGGCCGCCGTAAAATGCTTCACAGCGTCAATGGCCCACCCGGAAAATCCCCAAACATCGGTTTTTCCGTCATTGTCCGTATCCTTGGTTGCCTGTTTGGCGATTTCCAAAAATTTATCCCAGTTCCATTCTCCTTTACTGTAGATCTCCTGAAGATCCGGAAGGCCCAGCTTTTTGAACAATTCCCGGTTATAGTGGATCCCGGCCCAAGGGAGATCGGATTGTCGAAAGCATACTCTCCGCCTGCGATCGCAGGGTATTTCGTCTGCAGATTGCCCTCGTTGTTTATATTGTTTTTGTCTGTCGTAAACTCGCTGATCTGAAGGAGCTGCCCTTTCAAAATGGCAGGCAATGCCGATTTATATTCCATTTGTACGATATCGGCGAACGGCTCACCGGCCAGAACGCTCGTCGTAAATTTGTTCATGTATTCCTCAAACGGAATGTTCACGAATTCAAATTTGCAGTTATATTTTTTTTCGACCTCGGCAATTTTTTCAAGGCGCGCTTTGTCGCCCGCAGTTGCGCCGGCTGGCTTTAAATCCCACCATGCCGCAACCTTAATGATTCGTCCGCCCAAATCGACCGGAGGCTCCTCCGACGGTTCAGGCTCGGCCGTATTCTGCGGAGTCGTGTTGGTTGATTCGGGAGACGGCGCCGGCTGACTCTGTGACGTATTATTGCCGCCGCCGCAAGCGGAAAGCAGAAAAACAAAGCAGAACAACAGCAAAGAAAGCCCTTTCAATTTCTTCATTGTGAAAACCTCCCATTTGTTCTATAGATTCTACCTTCATGAAACCCCTCTTACATTTCAAACCAAACGAATAACAAAAATAACATAATAAAAACAAGTTATTGATAATCACCTCATTTTGTTATTGCCGTTTGGAAAATAATATACAACCAACCAACTAATTCGTCAATAAATAATTATGATAACAGAAGCGGTTTTATGCTAACATGTCCGTGAGAATAAAAAGAAAGCCCCAACGACAACATGTCGTTAGGGCTTTCTTCTATTTTAGTTTTGCTTATATTTCTTGATCTTTGTTAAATACGGAATTATCTTTTAAAATAACTTCTCCCTGGATGAGCAGCTTCTCGAAATTAGATTGAGGATTGGCCATTCGCCATAAAAGCTTGTCTACTGCACGCATGCCGAGAAGCTCTTTGCTGACATCCACGGTAGCTAGCAGCGGCAACGATTCGTCGGTGTTGTCGAATCCGGTGATCTGCACCTGGCCGGGAACATCAATTCCCAGCTTTTGTAGTGCTTCCATGACGAATAGAGCTGTCGTGTCATTCGTGCAGACAAACACCTCGGGCAATTCATAGGATGCCACGACTTTGGGGATCGCTTCGTGAATATGGGCGATTTCCGGACCGATCAGTTCGGGAATCTGCTCCTGTTTCAGCTTGTGATCCTCCAGCACCGACTTGAATCCGATCCAGCGTTCGTAGAAGCTTTGAGCATATCCTATCAGTCCTACAAACTGGAAGTTTTTATATCCTTTGCTGACCAGCTTGACCATCATTTCTCTCATACAGTGAAAATTATCCGCAAACACGGCATCCGCCTGAAAGGCCGGATCCTGATGATCCACCATAACTACGGGAATTTCCAGCTTTTTGATGTCTAGCAAAATCTGTGTCGATACGGCTCCGATCGTGACGATGCCGCCGATAGCCTTCGGGTTGAGCAAGGAAAACATATGCTCGCCGGAAGGCTCCGTGAGCGTAAGAATGTCCGCCCCTCTCTGATTCAGTCGCGCGGAGATTCCGTTAAAAACCGGTCCCCAATAAAGTGAATCCGCGTCCTGGTAGCGGACATTGGGAAACAGCACAAGAATAGCGCCGGAATGAGCTTCTCCTTCCGTGTAGGTTGGAGAGCTTTGGAGCATGGCCGATTTGCCTGTATCCTTAAAGTATCCAAGCTGTCCCGCGGCCTTCAAAATCATCTCTCTCGTCTGGGTGCTGACTCCCGACTTCCCCGAGAGAGCGCGTGAAACGGCAAACTTGGAAACACCGGAAAAATCTGCGATTTCTTGTATAGTTACTTTTTTCATAATATCAACCTACTTGACGGCATATTTATTCACCAACTGCAAGCCTGTTAGCTTTCGTTAGGTTGATTCCATAATAACATGGATGGAACATAAAGCAAAATACAGATTTCACAATGTTTCTATCAGTTTCCCGCACTCTCATACCGCCGCAGGCCGATTCGCAGAATCAGCAAGGCCAGACCGACGAAATAGGCCGCTACCAGCGGACTGAACCAGCCCCAATAGCTCCAAGGCTCCTTACCGAACATGGCGGCCGCCGGAAAGAAACTGACGAATGCAAACGGCACGATGATCGAAATAAAGAGCTGCAGGCCCAGCGAGAAAATCGTGATCGGATATTTGGCGAACTCGCCCAAATTATGGACCATGATCGGGAAGGCGTTCCCGCTGCTGCGGATCCAGAAGGCGGAGCAGTTCGCCGCCAGATTGATAGCCACCCGGATCGTCATCGCGGAAGCAAACAGCAAAACGGCCATAACGATGGTCTGAAGGTTCCAGGCGATGTCGATATGGGACAAAGAAATAGCGATAATGCTTCCGCCGATTAGAATATTTCCTAATCCGTTCATGCCGATCCCCGTACAAAAAATTTGCAGCACGATCGGAACCGGCCGCACCAGATAACGGTCCAGTTCGCCCATATTGACCAGCCGGAGCATCCGCCAGGTCCCCTCGAAGAATAGAGAGCCTACCCCCTCCGACACATAAATGGCGGCATACATAAAAGCAACCTCCCAAAGTCCCCAGCCTTGAATATCCGGAATTCGGGAGAATACGACCCACAGGAACAAAAACCCCGTAATCTGGGTCATCGCCGCGGCACCGATCATGATATAGAAATCGGCGGAGTATTCCATCATCGCTTTTAACTGCTGGCTGTACAAACGCCAGTATAGATACAAAATTCGCCAGGGCGAATTTTTCACCCGTATATTACTCTCCATTCCGTTACCCCCCATGAATCGTAATTTGTCGGACGGCCCGGGACCACATCCATTTGCCGAGCAGCCAGAGCAGAACGATCCATACCCATTGGATAGCGATCAGTTGAAGCGCATCGGTTCCCGCCGTCATACCGAGGCCGATGGTGACTGGCGTATTGACGATACCTTGGAACGGCAGCACCATGGCGGTCGATTGCAGCCAACCCGGGAAAAACGCCAGCGGCACAAGCGCTCCCGACAGCAGGTTCGTAATGGATGTCCTAGCCCAGTATATGCCGAAGCTGCTCGTAGTCCAGAAGCAAAGCAGGGCCGACAAGTAAACGATGCTGAACTTTAACAGAATCGAGGACACGATGCTGAACGCGAACAACAGAAGGGTGCCTGCATCGTGCGGCAAGGAAATACCGAACGTGAAAATCGCCGCAAGCCCGATCAAAATGCAACTGAGCAATCCCTCCAACACGCAGGAACCAAGCGTTTCTGCGAGACGGGCTTTCTGGAACTGGATCGGACGCAGCAGGTCCATCATGACGCTGCCGTCGATGATTTTGCTCGTAATGCTGGATTCCGAGTAATAAGAAAGCATGGAATTGACGAAAAAGGTTACCAGCAGGTAGGCCTGCATCTGACTCCAAGTGAAGCCGGAAAGCTGGTCCTGACCCGTGTAAATGGCTTGCCAAAGACAATACATGGCGATCAGCCCGATAAAGCTAGCGAGAAAATTCAGTATAAATGAGAGCCGGTAAGCAAGCGTGTTCTGCATGGAGCAACGCGCCAAAGAAACATATTTTTTGAAGGCCGGTGCGATCAATCAAGCACTCCCCTTCCCCGCTGCGGACAGGGCGGCTGAATCCAGTTTGCCGTCGTAGACGCGGCGGATGATCTCTTCGATGCTCGGTTCGTCAATGCGGAAATCGACCACTTCTCCGCGGCTCATCACCCGCTTGACGATATCGCTTGCCGTGCAGCGGAAGCGGTCGAAACGGATGGATAAATCCGTATCCGAACTAGCTTCCAGCGAATCTCCGGACCGTTTCACCTGGATTTCCGGCAACCCGCGGAACAACTCTTCCGCATCCGGGATCGGCGAACTTAATTGCATATGTATTGTCCGTTCTCTGGCAAACTCGTCCTTGACCTCCTGAAGCTTGCCGTCATAAATGATCCGGCCCTGATCGATAATGACCAGCCGCTCGCACAGATCCTCGATATCCCCGAGATCATGCGTGGTCAGCAGCATCGTCGTCCCCTTGCTCCGGTTCATTTCCTTGATAAAATCGCGGATCCGGTGCTTTACCGCAACGTCCAGCCCGATCGTAGGCTCGTCAAGGTAGACGATCTTCGGATCGTGCAGCAGCGCTGCGGCCAGGTCGGCCCGCATGCGTTGCCCGAGCGAGAGTTTCCGGGCCGATAAATGCAGGAACGAATCCATGCCTAGCAGTTCCGTGAAGACATCCAAGTTTTTCTTGAACCGGTCCGTCGGCACCTGATAAATATCTCTTAGCAAGCTGAGCGATTCCCGGACCGGGATATCCCACCATAACTGCGTCCGCTGGCCAAATACTGCACCGATCCGCTGGGCGTTCTCCATCCTCTGCTTGTAAGGAACCCGTCCGTCAACGATGATCTCTCCGCCGGAAGGTACCAATACCCCGCTCAGCATTTTAATCGTTGTCGATTTTCCCGCTCCGTTCGGGCCGACGTACGCTACCGTCTCCCCTTCCTCGATCTTCAGGTCAATCCCTTCCACCGCATACTTGTCTCTATAACGCTGGGTAAATAAATGTTTTACCGCGCCGGCCAATCCGGGATCTTTTACCGCCTGGCGGAACACTTTTTGCAGTCCCTTTGTCTCGATTAAGCTCAAGGCTGTCCACTTCCTCCCCGTATGAATTTTCTTAATCTAAATAACTATATAGCAAAATATTCCTGCTTCCTACCCCATTAATTAGGAAATCTATCACTAGATTTCTTAGAATATGAAATCGGCATGAATTAGACAAAAATTGCACTTCCCGCTATGATGTGGGGAAAACCCGCAGTAAGGGAGCCGCCTTATGAAAACTTTTTATCAGAACTGGAAACTCGATCAGGAGCTGCCTATGGTGATCCATCAAAGCATCGATCTCTCCTTTTATCCCCATTTTCATGCCGAGGTCGAATTCGTTTACGTGGAGTCGGGCAGCATTCTGGTTGGAGCAAATGAGGACAAGCGCCTGTTGAAGCAGGGCGATATGGCTATTTTCGGCAGCAACGACATTCATTACTTTGATAGCAAGGATCTTGCCTCCAACATGATCGTCGTCATTTTTCACCCGGAGCTGGTCGGAAAATCCGTGAGTTGGCCCGGCGATTTTCGTTTTGAATCTCCCTTTATTCCCGCCGATCAGCCCGGATTGCAAACGGTAAAGGCGATACTGAACCGTATTCTGCGAGAAAAAAAGGAAGCCAAGCCCGGGCACCGGCTGCTCATACAAGCGAGCTTGCTGGAACTGTGCGCCATAATGCAAAGACACCTGCCTGTTCATGCCCTGGAGCGGGAATCGCAAGAACGGATCGCCACCAGGAAAATAAGAATTCAACGGATATTGTCGTTCATTGAAGAGCATTATCAAGAGGATCTTTCTGTCGAAGCGATGTGCGTCCAGTTCGGAATGGAGCCGTCCTATTTTTGTCGCATGTTCAAAAAATCGATCGGTATGAACTTCAGAACCTACCTCAATACGATTCGCGTGCTAAATGCTACGAGACGGCTGGAAATCAGTGATGCCAGCATTACGGACATCGCATTGGACTGCGGTTTTGGCAGCGTCCGCACCTTTAACCGGGTATATCGGGAGCTTCAAGGCTGCCCGCCTTCCGAGGTTCGCAGAAGAAAGAATTAGTTGATCTCTGAGATAAAAAGTGCATTTTTTGACTATATAACGGCATAAACTGGCGAGAGATTTCGCTGGCTTCTTTCTATAATGGACTTACATTCATCATTTCAAATTTGAAATCTTTGATGGAGGGATTCTATGAAGCAACTACGCATCGGAATGGTCGGTTATAAGTTTATGGGAAAAGCCCACAGCAATGCCTATCGCACGCTGCCCATGTTTTTTCCTGAAGCCGTGAAGCCCGAAATGTCGGTGCTGTGCGGCAGAGACGAGAAAGCCGTCAGTCTTGCGGCCGAGCAATTGGGCTGGAGAGAATACGTCACGGACTGGAAGGAGCTTGTTGCCCGGGACGACATCGACCTGATCGACATCAATGCGCCAAGCGACGTCCACAAAGAGATCGCACTGGCTGCGGCCAAGGCGGGAAAGCACATTTTTTGTGAAAAACCGTTAGCGCTTACATTAGGCGATTCCCGTGAAATGCTGCAGGCGGCTGAGGCGGCTGGCGTGCGTCATATGGTCGGGTTTAACTACCGGTTTTCACCGGCGGTCCAGTTGGTCAAAAAGCTGGTCGAAAGCGGCCGCTTGGGGCAAATCTATCATTTCAGAGCCTGGTTCCTCCAGGACTGGATTCTGGATCCGGAATTCCCGCTTGTATGGCGGCTGCAAAAAGAGATCGCAGGTTCCGGTTCACACGGCGACCTTGGAGCGCATCTTATCGATCTTGCCCACTATCTCGTCGGCGACATTCGCGAGGTGATCGGCATGAGCGAGACCTTTATTAAGGAACGGCCGCTGGCCGACGAGATGACCGGACTCAGCGCCAAGGGCGGCAAGGGTAAAGACGCCCCCAAAGGTCCGGTAACGGTAGACGATGCCACCCTGTTCCTGGCCCGGTTCGAGAACGGGGCGCTCGGCAGCTTCGAAGCGACGAGGTTTGCCGCCGGACATCGCTCGACCAATTCGTTCGAGATCAACGGAAGCCTCGGCAGCGTCAAGTTCGATTTCGAACGGATGAATGAGCTCGAAGTCTATTTCACCTCGGACGACGAAGACGTGCAGGGATTCCGGCGCGTTCTGGCTACAGATCCTGCACATGCCTATGCGGAGGCCTGGTGGCCGCCGGGACATACGATCGGTTTTGAGCACACCTTTATCCACGAGGTGCTGGAACTCGGAGCAGCGATATCGGAAGGCCGCCAGCCTGAACCGAATTTCCGCGATGGCGTGAAATGTCAGGCCGTGCTGGAGGCGGTGGAACGCTCGGTGAGCGAACGCCGGTGGGTGGACTTATCAGAGATGGAATAAGAATGAAATCCGATATATGAAGGAGACCCGATCATCATGAAAAAAGCATTAATCGTCTGGGGAGGCTGGGACGGCCATGAACCGGAGCAGGTGGCGGATATTTTCGCCGGGGTTCTGCGGGAGCACCGCTTTGACGTTGAAGTCTCGGACACGCTGGAAGCTTATGCGGATGCCGAAAAATTGCTAGGGCTGGATTTGATCGTTCCGGTCTGGACGATGGGTGAAATTTCGCAGGAGCTTGTCAATAATGTGTCGGCAGCCGTACAGGCTGGGACCGGTCTCGCCGGTTGTCATGGAGGCATGTGCGATTCGTTCCGTAACAATGTGGACTGGCAGTTCATGACAGGCGGACAATGGGTAGCTCATCCCGGAAACGACGGAGTGGATTACCAAGTGGAAATCAAGCAAAGCTCCAGCCCGCTGGTCGACGGCATCGAAGATTTTGCCGTGAAGACCGAGCAGTATTATCTGCATGTCGACCCCGCGGTCGAGGTACTTGCCACGACCCGCTTTCCGGTCGTCGACGGCCCTCACCGCTTCAACAAAGCGGTCGATATGCCGGTCGTGTGGACGAAACGCTGGGGCCACGGACGCGTGTACTACAACTCGCTCGGCCATCACGCAGATATCGTTGCGCTGCCGACGGTCAAAGAGCTCATGACGCGAGGCATGCTATGGGCGGCAGATGGCAAACAACGCGCTATGTCACAGCAAGGGAAAGACTCATCCGCCGGCGGGTTCAGCTACAGCGGGATGGGCGACAGCCAATATGACGCATAAAGGGATGGAACCGGTTATGGAGAAAATCAAAGTCGGTATTATCGGCTGCGGAAAAATCAGCGGCATCTATATGGAAAATTGTCCTAAATTCGAGGTGCTGGATCTCGTGGCCTGCGCGGACCTGGATTTGAACCGGGCCCGGGAGCAAGCGGCACTGTACAGCATCCCCCGCGCTTGTACCACCGAGGAACTGTTAGCCGATCCGGAGATCGGCATCGTCATCAACCTGACGATCCCTGCCGTGCACGCCGAAGTCAGCTTGCAGGCGCTGCGGGCCGGTAAGCATGTGTATGTGGAAAAGCCGCTAACTGTCTCCCTCGAGGAAGGACGGCAGGTATTGGAGGAAGCTCAGGCCAGAGGCCTGTTGGTAGGGAGCGCGCCCGAAACATTCTTCGGAGCCGGCATTCAGACCGCGCTCGGGCTGATCGAAGACGGTGTAATCGGGCGTCCGGTCTCGGCCACGGCGTTTATGATGAGCCGGGGCCACGAGCATTGGCATCCCGATCCCGAGTTCTACTACGCGCCGGGCGGCGGCCCCATGTTTGATATGGGCCCCTACTATTTGACCGCACTCGTGCAATTGCTCGGGCCTATCGCCCGAATTGCCGGCATCACGGGCAAGGCTTTGCCGGAGCGGACCATCACCAGCGAGAAAAAGTACGGCTCGCGGGTTCCCGTTGAAGTTCCGACACATGTCGCCGGAACGCTGGAGTTCGAAAGCGGGGCGATCGCCAGCCTGATCACCAGCTTCGACATTTTCGGCGGCAGCAGCCTCCCGCCGATCGAGATCCACGGCACCGAAGGTTCGTTGCTGGTGCCGGATCCGAACACGTTCGGCGGGCCGGTCAAATATCGCCGGACCGGCGAAGCGGACTGGACCGAGCAGCCGCTGCTGCCGGGCTACGAGGACAACAGCCGCGGCATCGGCCCCGCCGATATGGCGTACGCGCTGCTGCGCGGCCGCAAGCACCGGGCGAACGGCGAGCTCGCTTACCATGTGCTTGAAGCCATGTGGGCGTTTCATCATTCTTCCGATTCCGGTCACTATCATGAAATGAAGAGCCGATGCACGCGCCCTGCTGCGCTTCCGGCAGGTCTTAAGCCGTACACGCTGGATTAATAACGATATCGGAGCGAATAAAATAAAAAGACGGTGAAGCCGATGGCTTCAACCGTCTTTTTTGAATTTGCGCTGACATTAGCGGGCTTTGGCCTGCAAATACGCCTCTTTATAAGCAGCCGCCTTTTGAGCGATGATGGAGAAATCCTTTTGCTTCAATGCCTCATTCGTCAGGTCCGAGCCGATGCCTACGGCAACCGCGCCGGCCTTGATCCAATCGCCGAGATTGTCCAGCGACACGCCGCCGGTCGGCATAATGTTGGCCTGCGGCAACGGCCCCTTGATCGCTTTGATCATGGACGGATCGTAGAGGTTGCCCGGGAACAGCTTGACGATATCCGCTCCGAGTTCCAGCGCTTCCTGGATTTCCTTGATGGTCATAACTCCCGGCATGACCGGGATCCGGTAACGGTTGCAGAGCATGACGGTATCCCGGTTGAGACAAGGACCTACGACGAATTGCGCACCGCTTAGAATCGCCGCCCGAGCGGTCTCGGGATCAAGCACCGTTCCTACGCCGATGATGGCGTAGCTGGCGGGATCTTTTGAATCCCACGAATATTTGGCGGATAGCATCTCAATGGCCCGCAGCGCGAAAGGCACGGTCATCGTCACCTCGATCACTTTAATGCCGCCGGCAATTGCCTGTTCAGCCATCTCTACCACTTGCTCAGGCGTTTCGCCGCGCAGCACGGCAACGACGCCTTCCTCCGCGATTTTCTGCACCAATTGTAATTTTTTCATATGAACTCCTCTTTCTTTATAGGATGGTTGGATAATTGATATGATTCACACGGTATATTGCTGAAATGTAATTTCGGTTCCGTTGACGCTGGACTCCGCCTTTCCTTCCGCCAACTTCGCTAAGCGAAGGTTCTCTTCATGAAGGAGTCCCGTATATTCAACGGTTAGTCCCCCTTCATCGGCAAAAACGGGAGTTCGTCCCGCCATCAACGCCGCAAAATCCGTCAAGCTGTTGATTCCTTTAGTCTTGACGTCCTCTAGGGAGACGGCCTCGACGACAACGCCGATCCGGGAACCGCGGCAAACAGCAAGGTTGTACCCGGACATCGGACGGATTTCGTAGCTTCCGTTCAAATAAACGGCAAACAGCACCTCGTCCACTTTTCCGAATAAAGCTTCCGCTTCGTAAATCCATTCGCCTTCAGGCAAGACACCGACAACTTCATTACCTTCCGGAGCATCCTGTTCAATGGCTTCGGCTGGAAGCGGATACAATGATATTACCACATTTTTACGGTAGAGGACTTCCATCCACGGACTTTGATGGCGCGGATCCCGCCCGGAAGGATCATACCCTTCGCCCGGATGGAAAAAATAGAGCTGATTTCCCTGACCGCCCCGGCGGACCGGAATACTGAACATCCAGCGCAACTGCTCATTGTCGAATTCCCGGACTCGCTCCCATAGGCCGCCGGCGGCATAATGCTTCGTCACGTAAGCATAGGAGTGAAGCTGCCGAAATCCTTCGTCCGTGACTTTCCAAAGTGCCCGGCTCACCACCGCCGGCTCCGTCCGGTTTAATGCCAGACTTCTTGCTCTTTCCGGCGCTTCCCGGAACAGAAAACCGGCATATTCCGTCCGGGGCATGTCTGCCGGAAGCTCAAAATCGCCAAACTGGGCATAATCATGGAGGACATTGGCATCGCTTGGAGCATCATGCGGCCACCCCCGCGAGTGAGCTCCTGCCCAAGCTCCCTTCAAATAATAAGAAGCTCGCAGCGTCCATAATTCGTCAAGCAGCTCATCAAGGTCGCTCTCTACCCGAGGATCGGCGGCAAATTCCAAAGCGCAGGTGATAGCCTGAATCCAGTGCCAGAACCAAGGCAGGCATCCGTACTCGGCCATACCTTCCTTGCGAAGGCGCTCCAAGGTCGAGGCCAAACAGTTTTTACCGTCCTCCAGAAGCTCCTCGTCGCCATAAAGCTGTCCGAAAATCAGCTTCGCCGCTGTGTATTTGGCCTCATGATGATTGCAGACGGTAAGCGGCCGGCGATAAAATCCTCCGCGATAAACATGACCCAGCGCTGTCTCAAACTCCGCCGCAAGGTGTCCGCTCATCTGCCGTTCGTACTTGCGGTGGAAATAAGCCATCAGGCTCCCCATCAATTCCACCGGCAGCTCATGCGGGGCCGCCGTTTCCGGTACCGGGTCCAAATTCAGCGGCCAATGGCCGTACATCGGACGGTCCGGATCCCTCTGTTGAAGCCGGAGCACCCGGACCAGGACATGCTCCGCCAACCGCTTGGCTTCCTGCCGGTCAAATGGCAGTTCTTCTTCATATAGCGGATCTGTCGAAGCGGCGAACAGGTAGGAAGCATAGTAAAAGTTATTGCGTACGTCTCCATGAAACCACAACCCGCTGGTAAGCAAGGGCTCTCTCCATGCTTGTTCCGCTACAGACCGAACGATCTCATTCATTCTTGTGGTGTAACCGTTCATTTTCTCCCCTTTCCTTTTCTTCATTTCATCCCTATTCCCTCGTTGATTAATATCCTAACATGTTTGTCCGGGACTCGTAATTCGGCAATTTAAAGGCAAAACCGCATTTATTACAACATTTTTCGATCCCATACTGAGTGCAGAAGAGGATAGCTTGCAAAATGAACAAAAAAGGATTAATGTAAACCTATATAAACATTATAAACCTAAATAAACGAAAAGAGGAGATTTATTTATGGAAAGACGTTACGCCTCTCATCCCAACGAAGTTAAGCGGTTCGATACGGAACGGCTTCGTCAGGAATTTCATATTCCCAAACTATTCACGCCAGACCAGCTTGAGCTGGTGCTTACCCATGAGGACCGCATGATTGTCGGCGGAGCGGCGCCGGTAAACGAAGCTGTGAAGCTGGAAGTCGATTTGAAAGAACTGGGTGTGGCCTACTTCCTGGAGCGGCGCGAACTCGGAGCGATCAATGTCGGCGGCCCCGGCATCATCTCCGTAGACGGTACGGACTATGAATTGAACACAAAGGATTGCCTGTATGTAGGAATGGGCTCGGAAGAGGTTCTGTTCAAAAGCAAGGACGCTGCGAATCCGGCCAAATTCTATCTGAATTCAGCGCCTGCCCATAAAGAATTCCCAACCGCAAAAACAACGCTCGCCGAAGCGGAATCCGGTGCACTGGGCTCTATCGAAAATTCCAACGACCGGACGATCCATCGCTTCATTCACGAGAACGGGCTTCAAAGCTCGCAGCTGGTGATGGGAATGACGCAGCTCAAAACCGGCAACATGTGGAATACGATGCCTGCCCACGTTCATCCTCGCCGGATGGAAGCTTACATGTATTTCGACTTGCCGGAGGAAGCTGTTGTTTTCCACCTGATGGGCGAGCCGGACGAAACGCGTCACATCGTAATGAGAAACGAACAAGCCGTCATTTCGCCGAGCTGGTCGATTCACAGCGGAGTGGGCACCAGCAATTATACGTTTATTTGGGGCATGGCCGGAGATAACAAAGCTTATTCCGATATGGACGCCGTCCCTATGAAACATTTAAAATAAGAGGTAAAACTAAACGGAAGCGTGGACATGATATGAGCTCGATACGACGTTACGAAAAAATTATGGAGGTTCTGCTGACGAACAAAGAGGTCACGGTAGCGGAACTAAGCGACAGGCTCGGGGTTACGGGCAAAACGATCCGTGAGGATCTTACCCGGCTTGAGGAGCAAGGGTTGATCATCCGCGTGCATGGCGGAGCGGTTCTTGCCCAAGGGGACCAGTTCGGTATTCTTCCCGCCAAGGAACCCCTGGTCAAGCATGCGGAGGAAAAAGCCGATATCGCCCGCAAAGCGCTGGCCCATATCCAGGAAGGCGACATCATTGCGCTTGACGGCGGCAGCACCACGCTGGAGATTGCGCGCCGCCTCGATAACCGGCCTATGACCGTCATTACGAACGACGTCTATATTATCAGCGAACTTGCCGCCAAAGACCATATCCGTCTCGTCGTTCCGGGCGGGTATCGCGTCCGCAATATGCTGGCCGGTCCGGAGGCAACGGATTACGTAAAACAATTGAACATTCAAAAAGCGTTTATTTCGGCGACCGGAATCCATCCGGAACACGGACTATCCATCTACACCGGCGATCTGATTGAATTCAAGCGGGCCTTGATCGATACGGCCCGTGAAGTGATCGCCGTGATCAATCATCATAAATTCGGACAAACCGCGCTTCGTACCTTTGCATCCCTGAACGAAATCACGCGGATCATAACGGACGGCGCACTTCCCGCCGAGATAGGCCGTACCTATTCGGATGCGGGCATTATTGTGGAATAACTACGATTCTCCACTTATTCTAAGGAGTGTTCTTACTATGAAATTATTCGATCTTTCGGGAAAAACAGCCCTTGTTACCGGCTCGTCCGGCGGACTCGGCCAAGGCATCGCGATCGGCCTGGCGGAAGCGGGCGCCGATGTCGTGTGCGCTTCTTATAGTTCAAGCCAGGAAACCGCGGACCGGATTACGGCACTGGGCAGAAAAGCATCCGTCATCGAGGTCGATCTCAGCAATCACGATAAGCTGCAGGCAACCTTTGACGAAGCCCTCAAGTTGACCGGGCATATCGATATTCTCGTCAACAATGCCGGTATCATCCGCCGTACGCCGGCCAAGGACCATAGCGAGAAAGACTGGTTCGATGTCATCGACATTAACTTGAACACCGTATTCCTGCTCTCGCAGATCGCCGGCAGACATATGATCGAGCGGGGAAGCGGTAAAATCATCAACATCTGTTCGATGCTCTCCTACCAGGGCGGTATCAATGTTCCGGGTTACACGGCCTCGAAGCATGGAGTCGCCGGGCTGACCAAAGCCTTCGCCAATGAGTGGGCAGCAAGCGGCATCCAGGTCAACGGGATCGCCCCGGGATATATGTCAACGGACAATACGGCTCCGATCCGTGCCGATGAGAACAGAACCGCCTCGATCACCGATCGGATTCCTGCCGCACGTTGGGGAACGCAGGAGGATGTTAAAGGACCCGCCGTCTTCCTGGCATCCACTGCAGCCGATTATGTGAACGGTCATATCCTCTGCGTCGACGGCGGCTGGATGGCGAGATAACTGAGTACAGCTGAGTACAACTAAGCATAATTTAGCACACAAAAAAGCCCGTTCGGGGGATCAACCTCCGAACGGGCTTTTCTTTATTTCTATTACTGAAGCAGGCAGGAGAAGTTATAGAGGTTATCTACCGCTCCACATGGCCTTTCCCGGCCAGCAGCCTTTCGATCTCCGCTGCGCTCGGCAAGCCTTCCCAATCCCCGACGGCCTGAATGACCTGAGATCCGATCAGGTTGCCGAGGCGGACCGATTCCTCAAGGCCATACTCCCGGAGCAGACCCGCCAGGAAGCCGGCGCAAAATCCGTCGCCCGCGCCAACCGTATCAACGACGTGCTCCGCTTTGAAGTAAGGGACCGCCGTCAGTTTTCCTTTTTCGTACAAGTAAGTCTCGTTCTCTCCGCCCTTAATGACGCTTGCTCCCGGCAGCTCATCGAGCTTCGCAAGAATCGCGTCCATCGAATCGGTCTCGTACAGCAGCTTCAGTTCATCCAGGCCCGGCAAGAAATAATCCGCTTTCATAGCGAGCGGCAAAAGCACCTTCCTTGCTTCATCTACTCCCCACAGCTTCAACCGCAAGTTCGGATCAAAGCTGACTTTGACGCCATGACGCTTGGCCATGTCCATTGCGGCCGCTACCGTGTCTGCGCAGGATGCGCCCAGCGCCGGCGTGATGCCGGTAACATGCAGGATTTTGGCGGATGCTATGTATTCCTCGTCCAGATGCTCCGGGGCCATACGGCTCGCGGCCGATTGCTTGCGGTAATAGTAAACCGAGCTCTTGCCTGCGACATTCTCACGAATCATCAGCCCTGTAGGGGCTTCTTCCGTCAGCTCCGCACGGGAAACGTCAACGCCTTCGCCGCGGATGGATTTCATGATCCGTTGTCCGAACGGATCATTTCCCAGACGTCCGCACCAACCCGAGGCATGCCCCAGCCGGGCCAGCCCGATCGCCACATTGCTCTCCGCCCCGCCGAACGAAGGCTCCAGCGATCTGGCGTATTCCAGCCCTTTGCCACCCTCGGCGATCAGTAAAGCCATACTTTCCCCGAAAGTAATGACCTCGGGGGTACCAATCTTTGTCACTAGTTCATTCATTCCTGTTCTCTCCTAATTCCTTAAGGGCTTTAGTGAATAACTCCAAGAATTGTTCCTCTTCATACTCGTTTGTTATCGACCTCGACGAAGCCAAGTAAGACAGGCCGTTAAATTTCGTAGAAATCAAGATGGCGTTTAATGGCACTGAACGATTGTATTGAATTGTCAGGCCGTTCACGGTCCGAGTGTTCTCATATTCCGTTGTTGATTTTCCGGCTACGGGCTCACTAATTCCAATCTCCAGCAGTCCATCCCCTTCATAGGGCCCATAAAGAGCCTGAATGCTATCTTCGGGACCAAACTCGGATTTCAACTTCTTTCCTTTGCGCTCTGTGTAATTAATAATAAAGGCCGAAGTATCAGATTGAGGCAGAGATATATCAAAAACAGAGTTCACCTCATAACCATCCAAGACTGGAATGGTGAAATTAGGAATAGTCTCCCGAATATCCCTAACAACTTCGGCGAGGCTTCTATCGCTGGGATTACACGCTGAAAGAAATACAGTGAAGAAAGTAAAGAAAATGAATAACGATTTTCTCATTCCTGACCTCCCCCCATAGAAAAAATACATCTGGATACTTAATAATATTCTCCATATTTTCATGAAAACCTTTTAAAAAAGGGAAACGTTCGAGGCGTTATTCCTTTCAGATTATATTAAAAAAGGCGGCCCCTAAGGCCGCCTTCCAAAATACTTGTTTCTTATTATACCTCCAAAATCGAAGGCATAATATGTGGTGCTCTTCCGACTTCTTTCATGAAGTACTTCCGCATCATCCGATGAATGCTTCTGATCCAGACCGCCCGGTCATAGGCCTCTCGTTCAGCCTGTTTGGTAAGGCCCCGCTTGAGCACCGCTTCTGCCCGTCTCAGCAGCGGTCTTGCATCCTGCATGTACACGAAGCCGCGGGTCACAATATCCGGTCCGGCCAAGATTTGCCCGGTCTTCTTATCCAAGGTCATCACGACGATGACAATGCCTTCCTGCGCAAGCTCCAGCCGTTCTTCCATCAATTCATCCTCGCGGGCCCGCATCTCGCCGTTGCTGATAAACACTTCACCCGATGGAATTGTTCTGCCGCGCTTGGCCCGGTTGCGATAGATGGAGAGCGTATCGCCGATATTAAGCACAAAGGTCCGGTCTTCCGTCAGGCCGGTTTGCAGCGCCAGTTTCTTGTGACTGAGCAGCATCCGATACTCTCCGTGAATCGGAATGAAGAATTTGGGACGAATAAAGCTGAGCATCAGCTTCAAGTCCTCACGATTTCCGTGTCCCGAGGTATGGATGTCAAATATAGAACCGTAAATGACATGCGCCCCGGCCCGCATCAGCATATCGATGCTCCGGTTGACGTTTTGCGTATTTCCCGGAATCGGAGACGAGGAGAAAATTACCGTATCGCCGGGATAAATCTGAACCGAGCGGTGGGCGCCTGAAGCGATCCGGCTTAGCGCCGCGTTAGGCTCGCCCTGGCTTCCGGTACATACGATCAGGATTTGGCTGTCTTCATACCGGTCGATATGCTTAACATCGATCAACATGCCTTCCGGAATACGGATATAGCCCAAATCTTGTCCAATCGAAAATACTTTTTCCATACTGCGGCCGATAACCGCGATTTTCCGGTTACACTGCATGGCCGCTTCGACAACCTGCTGCAGCCGATGGACGTTCGATGCAAACGTTGCGAACAGGATTCTTCCGTCGCATTGCCGGAAAGTATCCAGAATGGCGCCGCCTACCCGGCGTTCGGAAGGGGTGAAACCTTCCTTCTCGCTGTTGGTGCTGTCCGCGAGCAAGGCAAGTACGCCTTCGCCCCCAATGCTGGCCATCTTGAACAGATCGGCCGGCTTGTCCTCCGGAGTAAAATCGAATTTAAAATCGCCCGTATGAACGACAGCTCCGTAAGGCGTGTCTACTACGATGCCGAACGCGTCGGGAATGCTGTGAGTCGTCCGGAAAAAATGCACCGAAAGCTGTTGAAAATCGTACCGATCATTCTCCTCGAACACATGCAGCTTGACTTCCCCAAGCATCCTGTATTCCTCCAGCTTGGCACGGACCAGGCCGATCGTCAGCGGACCGCCGTAAACCGGAACGGACAACTGGCGGAGCACAAAAGGAAGCGCACCGATATGGTCCTCATGCCCGTGAGTCAGAAACAAACCCTTGATTTTGTGTTGGTTCTCGATCAAGTAGGTAATGTCCGGGATAATATAATCGATACCGGACAATTTGGAGTCCGGGAATTTCAATCCTGCGTCAATAATTACAATCTCGTTCTTGTATTCGATGCCGTACATGTTCTTGCCGATTTCGCCGATTCCGCCGAGGGAATAGATTCGTACCGGGGGCGGCGAAGGCTTAGGGCGCCGGTTAGGCTTTGCCGTAGCTACTGGTTTGGTATTTGCTTCATTCATTATGCGGTTAATCCTCTCTAGAATAATGCAGACTGATCTAAACATAATTATACTGAAATCTAATCGCAATAACTAATTAATTTTTAGAAGAGACCACATTAACCTTAATGCACAGAAACAAGCTGACGCCGGAACAAGGCCGAACGCCAGCTAAAATGATCTTATTTCGAGAATTTACCCAATTGGCTACTGGTTAAAACACTTCATAAAATCGAATTATTTCAAGGGCCTGGCCCCGCGCCAATCCGGATTAACGGCGCTAATTCAACCCAAGCTGCTGCAGCAACCCGCTATCACTTACTACTTCCATCCAACGCTCGGCGATAAGATGATGACCTGCCGCCGTAGGGTGTACTCCGTCCCAAAGCCAGTAAGCTTCCTCCCTGCGTCCGGCAGCGGCGTCGAAGGCATCCTGAAGCGGAACATGAACCGCGCCGAATTCCCGGGCCAATTCACGGACGATGGATTGATAAGCGGAAATCAGGTCGGTCCATTGCTCCCATTTGGCCACGGTTGCTCCCGTTTTAAGAATAAACGGCTCGCACAATACCAGTTTGGACTGAGGCAGAACCTCCTTGTTTTCGGTCAGCAGATGCCGGTAAGCCCTTTCAAATCGGTCTGTAACCCCGCTCGGTTCTTCGGACATGATTCTCCAAGCGTCATTCACGCCGATCAGGATACTGAGCACATCGGGCTTCAGGCTGATCGCGTCTTCATTCCAGCGCGCGTACAAATCCGAGACACGGTCACCGCTCACACCCCGGTTTATAAACAACGGATTTTGTTCGGCGCAGGTATGGCCAAGCTTTCCCGCGATCATATAAGCGTAACTATGTCCCAATACATGATTGAGGTCGGTTCCCCGATCCCGGTTACCGTCGGTAATCGAATCTCCCTGAAATAAAATCACCTTGTTATTCTTTTGCATAAACTAAAATCCCCTTTTCGATGAACTTGTTAGTACAAGTTCTTTAATTATATAAGAGAATGCCGTTTTTCGCAGCCAAATTGCGGTAGAGCAGCTTAATTATCTAACACTGCAAATTCCGGCCGCAGCAAAGAAGGCTCCGCCTCATCGGGGCAGAGCCTTCTCTTATTTTGTGTCCGCACTATTTTATCGCTACAAAAAACAGTCTGGCCGCGTCATCCTTCGCTTCCACCCACTCGAAGTCGGCATAACAGGAGACGTCCCGGAACCCGCACTTAAGCAGCTCGCTGGTCATCCAATCCGGATCATAGGCACGCTGGACATGAGTTTCCTCAAATCGCCGGTACAAGCCAGGACCGTTCTCTTCCTCACGGGCAAAAATCGTTAAATGATGTTCTATTTCATCCCGTGCGTCATCCCGTTCGCAGGTCCAGATATAAGCTACGGAGGATTCGTCCCAGATGAACGGCTGTTCTTCTTCATACCGGCGAAGCGTGTTCGGGTGATGGACATCAAACAGGAAGGTCCCACCCGGCTTCAGCCCCTCATAGGTTCTGCGGAAGGTACTGACGATGTCATCCTTCTCTAGCAGATAGTTCAGGCAATCGCAAAAAGAAATTACCGAATCGACCGGCTCTGGCATTTCCCATTCCGTCATATCCTGTTGAACCCAGCGGATGCTCCCGTCACGGAACAATCGGACGCCTTGCGTGGTTCCTTCCATTTTGCGCCGGGCAACCGACAGCATGTCCGCCGAAAGATCGATACCGGTCACCTGAAATCCGGCATTCACGAGGGGAATCGAAATGCTGCCCGTACCGCAGCCGAGATCAACGACCGATGTGGGCATACCGTGCTTCTCCCAGGCCATGCGGGCGAACCGGATCCACTCGGGATACGGCATATCTTCCATCAATTCATCGTAAACATAGGCAAATTTTCGATAAGATACCATGGTTGTCACCGCACTTTCGTTTCCGCACGTTCTGATTATTCTGGCTTAGTCTCTGCTTGGGAATCATCTTTCGATTGCGATTCCCCTTTATTCTTCAAAGCGGAGGTCAGGTAAGTCCAGTTTTCGCTCTGTGTAATTTTCCCGTCCTTCATCAGCTTGCCAAGCGCACGTTTGAACGCTGATTTGCTGATCCCGAAGCGCTGCTTGATAAGATCGGGCGCTGTGGCATCCGAGAAAGGCATTCCGCCGCCGGGCCGGCTCTCCAGGTAAGCCAAGATACGCTCGGAATCTTCGTCACGGCCGATTTCCTTGCGCGGCGCCATCGACAGGTTGACGCGCCCGTCCTCACGGACATGCGCAATACGCACCTTAACCCGCTCACCCAAACGAAGCATACGATTTCGTTCCGAGGAGTGGATCATGCCGATCGCTCCGAAACCGAGAACTCCGCCTTCCACGATTACAAACGTCCCCATCTGCAACGGCTTGTATACGATCGCTTCCATCCACTGATTGTTCCAGGAAGATGGTGCGTGAAAAGCATGCTGAACCAGCTCCTGCTCGCCGGCCAGTTTGGCCTTCAGGCGTCCCTGTTTGTCGTGCTCCATAAGGACGTAGACCCGGTCTCCCACTTGGGGGTGCAGTTCTTTCAGCTCCGGCAGCTCCCGGATCGGAAGCAGCAGTTGCCGGCCCAATCCCATCTCCAGGAAGCAGCCGAGACGGGGATGAACGTCGGCCACTTCAAGCAGAGCGAGCTCACCTAACGTGAGATACGGCTTTTTCATCGTTGCGGCCAACCGGTCTTCCGTATCATAGAACAAGAATACTTCGACCGTGTCCCCAGGCTGAATCTTGCTTGTCAGTTCGGAGTAGTGGAGCAGCACGTCCTGCGTTCCTCCGCCGAGAAAATAACCGTAAGGCGAAACTTCCCGGTCTACGGGAAGAGATACGATCGTTCCCGCGATCAGGCTCATACGTTCTCCACTACCTTGGCGTCAGACCAAAGCCGCTCAATGTTGTAATATTCCCGCTCATCCCGGTGGAATATGTGTACTACGACATCCCCCAGATCCATGAGGACCCAGCGGGCGGAGTTCATTCCCTCGATGCCGCGGATTTGCACGCCCGCTTCCTGCGTACGTTTGCGAACCTCTGTAGCGATCGCCTGCACCTGCGTGTCCGAGTTCCCGTGACAAATCACGAAATAATCGGCAATCAGCGAAATACCTTTCAGGTCCAGCGCCACAAGATTCATAGCTTTTTTATCTTCCGCGGCTGCCACCGCGATGCTTAGCAATTCAGTTGGTGATACCGGCATTCATATATCCTCCTATGGAAAATGATAATTGTTTTATTGTTTTGAACCCTTGATTTCCTGGATCAGGCCGTTACGGGAAAGGACGGTCAGCGGGAAAATCACTTTTCCCTTCTCCAGCAGGAAGGAAATCGTCGAATCGAACCCTGCGACCAACGCCTCCTCCAAGCTATGTTCAGCCAGATCACGAATCCGTTCTACGCCGGGAAACTCCCGGCCCGGCTCGATATAGTCGGCCAGGCAGACGATTTTGTCGAGCTTCGTCATGCCTACTCTGCCCGAGGTATGGTAGCGGACCGCGTCCAGCACCTCCGGATCCTCGATCCCGTAGTCCCGCTGCGCAACGAACGCGCCGATTTCGGCATGCATAAGCTGCTTGTCATGCTCCAGCAACTCGGGATTGAGCCCGTTGTCACGGATCATGGCTTCCTGGCGCTCAACCGGCCAGAATTTGGCCAAATCATGCAGCAACGCGGCCAGATCCGCCTTCTCCTTATCGCCGCCGAACCGCTCCGCCAGAATGACCGCCGTCTCCATCACGCCTTCGACATGCTTCCACCGTTTGGCAGGCATTTGACCGGAGACGATTTCGATCAGCTGTTCACGGGTGTATTCCATACAATCCGCTCCTTACGATATATTCATACACCGCTTCGGGCACCATGTAACGCACCGACAACCCATTCGCGATCCGCTTGCGGATCAGGCTGGACGAAATGTCGACGAGCGGCATATCCGCCAGAAGCACCGACTCCTGAATATATGGAGGCAGCGCATCAAGTTCAAGGAAGCTTCCCGGGCGCTGCAGCCCGATAAACGTGAGCATTCCCGTCAGTTCCTCGATCCCTTCCCATTTTGGAAGATAATTGACCATGTCGGCTCCAATGATAAAAAACAGCTCCAGCTCAGGATGCTGTTTCCGCAGGGCCTTGATCGTATCTACCGTATAGGATACCCCGCCGCGCCGCAGTTCTATATCAAGCGGCTTAAAAGCGGGATGGCTATGGGTTGCGGCTTCCACCATGGCGAGCCTCTGCTCCCCGCTCACACCGGCCTGGTGTTTGTGAGGAGGAATATGGGACGGCATGAACCAAACCTCTTCCAAGGCATGCTGTTCCCGGGCGGCCTCCGCCGCCAGCAGATGCCCGAGATGGATCGGATCAAACGCGCCTCCCATGATGCCGATTCTTTTCATGACTGTTTCCTCCTCCCCGATTCCATTGCGGTCATTTGTTAGGGAAGCTCAATCTGCTTGTATTCGCGCGATTCTTTATACAATACGATCGTTCTGCCGATCAGTTGAACCAGTTCCGCTCCGGCGCCTTCCGCCAATTCTTCGGCGATTTCGCGCGGATCGTCCAGATTGTTGTTCAGCACCGATACTTTAATCAGTTCCCGGCGCTCCAGCGCTTCGGAAATATGCCGGACGATCTGATCGTTCGTGCCCCCCTTGCCAACCTGAAAAATCGGTTGAAGATGGTGGGCCTGGCTCCGTAAATAACGCTTTTGTTTTCCTGTAAGCATGTAATTTCATAACTCCTCTAAATGTAAAATAGTTGTTTTCATATATTAACACTTCAACGTCCGCCGGCTAAACCAAACTGCTCAAGACCGCTGCGCGCATCGCGTCCACCGGAGCCGGCATGCCGGTCCAATATTCGAAGGCATAGCCGCCTTGATAGACGAACATGCCGATTCCATTATGAATCGTACATCCTTTCCGTTCCGCTTGAAGGAGCAGTTCCGTGCGCAGCGGATTATAGATGAGGTCGCTGACGACGATGCCGGAAGGCAGCAGCGCCTCATCCAGCGGCGTTTGGCCGGGATGCGGATACATGCCTACGGAGGTCGTATTGATCAAAATATCGATCTCCGGCAGCAGGCCGCCGATCTCCTCCATGCCGCAGCCCTTGAGCGCACCGAGATGGCTCCATTCCGCGGCCAGCTCACGCGCTTTCTCCGCCGTGCGGTTCGCCACGGTTACCCGGGCGGGCGACTCCTGCAGCAAGGCGTACACGATCCCGCGCGCCGCGCCGCCGGAACCGAGCACCAGCACCCGCTTCCCGGCCAAATCCGGTGCAGCTTGCTCTTTCAGGGAACGGATATAGCCGATGCCATCCGTATTATAGCCTTTCAGGACGCCTCCGTCATTGACGATTGTGTTGACCGCACCGATCGCACGGGCTCCTTCATCCACCTCGTCGAGATATTTCATGACCTCGACTTTGTGGGGCACCGTTACGTTCACGCCGCGAAATCCGAGCGCACGCACTCCTTTGATCGCATCCTCGAGACGGTCACCCTTTACATGAAGCGGCACATAAGTCCCTTCGATACCGGAAGCCTGGAGTGCAGCCCGGTGCATGGACGGAGATTTGGACTGGATGATCGGATCTCCCATGACGCCCAGCAGCAGAGGCAATTTCAGCTCCTCCCGCTCTTTCCCCACGACATTCATAGTTCTCCCCCTTTGACCCGTTCCGTAAACGAAAATTCCGGCTAGATCAGCGACGGCCGGACTAAAACTTTAATCCCCTTCGGCGCATGAACCGCTACAACGGCACCCGCCTCATTATTGACTTTGATCCAGCCGAGTCCTGATATAAACAGGTCGGTCCGGCTGCCTTTGGCGATGCGGAATTCATGCCGCGTCCAGTCCGGAAGCTTATCCAAGCTCTCCTTGCTCGGCGGAGCCAGCATTTCACCGGCATGATCCGCAAACAATTCGTCCGCACGCTCCAATTTGGTTCGGTGCAGCGGAATTCGTCCGCTGACAAAACAAGTGAACGATTGGCGTTCTCCCTGTACAAAATCAAACCGCCCAAACCCGCCGAAGAAGATAGTTTGGCCTTCGTTCAACTGGTAAACGGCCGGCTTCAACGGCTTGTCCGGCAGAATGATGCCTAAATCCTGCGGGCTTACGAGCTCGCTGTATCTCGACGGATACATGATTCCCGGCGTATCGATAATCGATCTTCCGTCATCCAGCGGAATGTGCACCATATCCAGCGTCGTACCCGGGTATCTTGACACCGTCAGCTCCTGATCCAGATCGCTGTAATCCCGGATCAGCCGGTTGATGAGCGTGGATTTGCCGACATTCGTCGAGCCGACCACGTATACATCCCGGTCGCCTCTATGCTGCTCCAGCGCTTCCAGCAAGCGATCGAAACCGCTGTTTTGCTTCGCGCTGCACAGGACGACGTCCTCCACCTTAAGACCAAGATCCTTCGCTTCTTTTTGCACCCAGTTCCGGACTTTGTTCCAATTGGTCACTTTAGGCAGCAAATCGATTTTGTTGACCGCAAGCAGCACCGGATTATTGCCTATAAACCGCTGTAATCCCGAAATCACGCTGCCGTGAAAATCAAAGATATCGACAATATGAATGACCAGCGCTTCTTTTCCGCCGATCTGGCTCAGCAGCCGCAGGAACTCGTCCTGCTCCACGGTAACCGATGACGACTCATTATAGTTTTTAATGCGGAAGCAGCGCTGGCAAATGACCGGCTCCCGCGTTAGCGCCTGCTGCGGGGTATACCCCGGTTTGTTCTGCTCTTCGCTCTGCAGTTTAATCCCGCAGCCGCTGCAGCGGAATTCGCGCTCTTCGCTCCGCTTATCTGTCATTTCTGTTTTTCCTCCTCAAGCCATAATCCCGATTTCCCCAGACGGTGCTTCACGATCCGCTCCAGTCTTCGGTTGATGCGTGTGCCGAAACCTTCATCCGCTGCGGAGATCGGAAGCACCAGAACGGTGAACAACCCTTGACGGTTCCCACCTAAAATATCGGTCATCATTTGATCGCCGACCACGATCGTCTCTTCCGGTCTGAGGCCCATCATCTCCATCCCCTTCCGGAATGAAGACCCCGCCGGTTTTCTCGCCTTATGCACGAACTCAATATTCAAAGGAGTCGCAAATACCGACACCCTGTCCAAATTATTGTTTGACACGATCACAAGTTTAAACCCGGCCTTCTTAACTTTTTCGAACCATTCTACCAGTTCGGGCGTGGCTAACGGCGCTTTGGCACCGACCAGCGTATTGTCCAGATCCGTGATGATTCCCCGGTACCCTTGTTCGTACAAGCCTTGGAGGTCGATATCAAAGACATTGTTGACTCGCAATTTGGGCAAAAATCTTTCAAACAATTTACGTTCACCTCGGTTTCATACGAAAAACTATACCATATTCTACCCTTGCTTTATATTTATATTTTAAAAAAGAAAAGGTCCCCGGTGCAACCACCGGGGATCATTGTCGTGCTAGTGACATTCGGAAGTGTTCACAAATTCATTTTATTATCTCATTACCGCGTACCGCTCCCGCTTCTTTCTCTTCCGGGTCATCCGCATTAATTTGCGGGATTGCTCCCGAACGATTCTCCATTGTTGCGGAGAAAATGATTCCGGACTGTAGCTTGCCCGTTCGAATTCACTCAGCAAGGTGTCCAGGGTCGCAGCCAGTTCAGGCTGCTTCTCTTTCCAGCGGTCGACCGACTCCCGTAACGTTTCATCACCGCTCCGGTTAAATCCTCTACGTCGCAGCCTGCGTATTAAATGCTGCGTCTGCAGAACCGCCTTCTCGCCCAGCGTCAAAGGCCGACCCAGACGAAGCCGGAAAAAGGCAAAGTAAAGCACCGAACGCAGCTGATAAACAGCCCATAGCAGAATTACCGCAATGCAGATAATAATCAAATTCCGGATCGTCTCGGGACTCATGCTCTCCAGCATTCCCTTGCCGTTATCCCGGGATGCTCCGTCGAGGTCGGAAGAATCAGCTAATGTCATTACACTTCCGTCCTGCTTATACAACACCGGCGCACTGAAGCCGGGAGTCGCTTCAAACGGAACCCAGCCATAGTCTCCGAAATATAGCTCTGTCCACGAATGCGCATCCGCATTGTTGACCCGGTAGTCCATCCCCGTCTCCGGGAACCGCTGCATATACTCGGGATTGGGCTGTGTTCCGGGTGAATATCCCTTGACCCATCTCGCCGGAATGCCAAGTGAGCGGGCCATCATGACCATCGCAGTGGAATAATAATCGCAGTAACCCTGTTTGATCTCGAAGAGAAAGGAATCCACGAAATCTTCACTTTTTTTCAAAGATAAATCCGGCTGGTTGGTATACTCATAATTTTGTCTCAAATAGTCCTGCAGGAGCTCCATTTTCCTGTAGGGCGTCGTACCTTCAGCGGTGACCTGCAGCGCCAATTCGCGGACGCGGTCCGGAAAACCGGAAGGGATTTGCAAATAAGCATTTTCCTTATCCGCAGGATACAGGGTCTCGAAACTGGCCTCGCGAAGCTCTTCCAAAGGAATAACCGGGATATTCGCCACTACTTTATACTTTTTCGGATAGAGGCGTCCTATAGGTTGAGAACTTCTGGTCAAAGCCTGATGGTTCATCTCCCAGTGAAGCTCGGCTTCTTTGGGCGCCCACATCATTGTTCCCCCGGTTTGCTGCTCCTCCTCATCCAGCAGTTCCACACTGCCCATGGTATAGCCGCCGAACAATACCGGATAAATCTCCTCGTTTTGCATCGTAATCGTCTGCTCTACTTGCATGATTTCAACTTTCGGAGGTATCTCCTCACCTGGAAGCTCGCCAGTGGAGACGCCTTGAATCCGGTTAAATTCGCGCCCTTCTTCGCTCAGATCCATCCAGCCCTTGCCGGTATAATTCCGGCGAGTCTCGCCGCGCCAATAAGATCTTACTGACGTATCGACCGTCATCACAGGGCCGTAACTGAATTCAAAGCCGCCTCCGAGCTCTTTGTCGTCTCGGCTATAGCCGGAAATGACCTCCTGCGGGGCGATAATCATGACCGATCCCGAATCAGTGGAAGAAACGGGGGTCGCAGCGGCATTGCCGCCTGGTCCCCCCCGATTTTTCCAAGCGGTATATGGGTCCGTCAGAACAGGCGAGACCGATGGCATACTGACGCCGATCAGCAATACGCAGGCAAAGATCGCGACAATGTTGGCGGCAATCCTAAGCGGCTGATGCCGCAGACGATTCCATCCGTGCGGATATTTAAGCTGGAAGGACCGGAAATGAAGGCTCGCCAGCCAACCGAGGCCGGCAAACACCGTCCAGGCTACATTTTGCCATAAATAATAGGAAGTAAAAGAGTCCAAAATCGCAAAGGCAATCAGATCTCCAGCCAAAAACAACAAGATTCGTTTCTTTCCGTTCAGCAGCTCCAATGCCAGCTCAAAAAATACCCAGGCCGCCAGCGAGAACCAAATATAAGGCGTGAATTGTTGCGCCATACCATAAAGCTGATCCGGGACCAGCCGGCCTGAAGGCAAATACACATCATAAGCGATGAGAACGATGCGCCAGCCCGCCATAACGACGATCGCTTTGATGATCCAGCGCCAGGTCGCTCTCAAAGGCAGTAGATCTATGGCAGCCACCGACAAAAGCGTTACGGTAACAAGCGCCGTCGTCTCATCGAACCATAAAGGCTCCGTATAATCGATCCATTGCATAGCGATAACTAAAAGCCACAAGACCGAAAATAGGCGGTACCAGGAAAAAAGGGACCGATCGTGTGATTGTTTCATATTCTGCCACCCCCCAGCGCTGCCGGAAGATCGCTCAGCGAAGATACTGTAACCCCTTTCATTCCTCGTTCCTGAAGGACCGTCTTCAGGGATCCCTGCCGGTATACGGTCTGCCCCGGAATCCCCGTATGAATCTGGTAAGGCGTCATATGACGCGATTTGGCCCAGCGCATAATGCCGAGCATTTTATCGTCGGTCAGCGGACTGATCAGAATAAAAAACGCCCCGGACGGAAAGTATTGCCGTTTCCCTTCCAGCTTCTCCTTATATCCTCCATATCCATCCGCATGGATATCAACCAGATGATGAAGCATTTGCTGCCGTTCCAGGTAGCCCTCCGCCGGCGCGAATGCACGAACGGTTTTGCCCAGTGTACACAAGCCCATACTGATCCTTTCCCTTGATCCGTATTCCAGCAGCGAGGCTGCGGTCGATACCGCGAGCTCGAACTGGGACGGCTGCGTGTAACTGAGCGTATGCGCATCCAGCACCAATATGGTTTTCGGGAGCGATTCGTGCTCGAATTCCTTCGATTTCCAAGCTCCTGTTTTCGCGGTAGCGTTCCAGTGGATCCGGGAAATCCGGTCTCCGTATATGTAATCACGGACCCCGTTGATTTGGGTCGTTTCCCGCCGCGACATGGAAACTGCGGTTTCCGGTCCGGCCAGCCGTGAATTCCGGCTATGCAACTGCCAATTCGGAATGAAGACGGTGCGCGGAAGGATACGGAACTCTCCGCCGGTCTCAAACACCCCTTTATGCTTCATCAATCCGAAGATGTCTTCAGAATGGCATTCCGTCCCGGAAAATACGTATTTCCCCCTCTCCAGAGGAGGAGTTTGGTAGGTCAGAATGCTGTCCTTATTAAAGTGAGGAACCAGACTGTCTTCGAATATCCAGGAGTCTCCGTTATGACGCTGCAAATGTTCCCTGACGATGATATAAGGGAGCGGCATAAACCGCGGAGGTTGGATCTGAAGCCTGATTTGAACCTGTTCCCCGGCTTTCAGCAGGCCCGGGCGGTCTTCATTCTGCGAAAGGCTTCTCGAGCCCCTGATTCGCTTGATTCCTCCCATACCACCCGCCACCCAGTAAAGGGCCAGCAGCGATATCATCGTGAACAGCATTATCGACGTTTTTCCACCTTGGAACAAAACATAGAATAGACATATAAGCCATAATGATGCCACTTTCCAAAAGTTTAATGAGGACAACCCGGATTTGAACATCTCCAGCACGGCCCGCATCATTTACCGTCCCGCAGATATCGGCACCTGAACCTGCCGCAAAATCTGCTGAAGCACTTGTTTGGAATTCATGCTGTCCAGCCGGGATTCGGGACGAAGCAATATCCGGTGGCCGAGCACGTAAGGAGCCAGAACTTTCAAATCGTCAGGCAGAACAAAATGACGTCCATCTATAAATGCGAACGCTTTCGCAGCAGCCATGAAAGCGAGAGAGGCGCGCGGAGAAGCTCCGAGGAGCACGGCTTCATGCTCACGGGTGCGCCGCACGATTTCCAGCAAATAATCGCTGAGCAGATCGCTGATATATACGTCGCGGATTTCGTGCTGAATCGCGGCGATTTCCTCCATGCTCGTCACCGGACACAATTGGTCTACGGGCTGTCCCAGGCTGTGAGTGTGGAGCATATTTTTTTCGGTAGCCGCATCCGGGTATCCCATCCCGATCTTCAGCATAAACCGGTCAAGCTGCGCCTCGGGCAGCAAATAAGTCCCTTCAAAATCGATCGGGTTCTGAGTGGCGCAAAGCATAAAAGGATGCGGCAGCGGATAAGTCACGCCATCCGCGGTGACGCTGCGCTCCTCCATGACTTCGAGAAGGGCGGATTGCGTTTTGGTCGTAGCCCGGTTAATTTCGTCGGCCAGCAGAATGTGAGTCATAACCGGTCCGGGACGGAACACAAATCGTTCCTCATGAGGGTGAAATACGGATACGCCGGTAATATCGCTGGGGAGAATATCCGGATTGCATTGAATGCGCCGGTACTCGCCGTCCATCGATTTGGCTAACGCCTTAATCAACTGGGTTTTGCCGGTTCCGGGCACATCCTCGATCAGTACGTGGCCGCCGGCGAGCAAAGCGGTTAAGAGCAGGTTGATTTCAAATGATTTTCCGAGAATGCATGATTCCAAATTGTCTTTTACGGCGGTCAATGTTCGTATCGATTGCTCATTTACGGGCACGTTTTTTCCCTCCAGACATTTGATCATCCTGTTTCATCGTGTTGTATTCATTTATTTCTTTCTATTGTACATGAAGTTAGTCGGTGAAGTATACTCGGCACTTTTCGGGATGAGTGTTGATTTTTTTATGATTCGGATATTTCCTGAAAACAGAAAAAACCTTCAGTCCGCAGACCAAAGGTTTTCGAAGATATTTGTTCAATTTGTTCATCCCTATTCGATTCAATTGAGTTATCCTTTCGGACGTACAACAAGCGCAGCCAGGAATGAAAATATGATCGCCGCGGAGATCCCCGCGCTGGTCACGTCAAAAATCCCGGTGATTACGCCGATCCATCCGTCACGCTGTAACTCGGTCAACGCGCCATGTACCAAGGAATTGCCGAAGCTGGTTATCGGTACGGAAGCCCCTGCGCCGGCAAATTTGACAAGCGGATCATACCAACCGAAGGCATCCATGACCGCACCAATCACGACGAGTGAACTCATCGTATGAGCGGGGGTCAGTTTGAATACGTCAAACATGATCTGACCGACTACGCAAAACAATCCTCCTATGACAAACGCCCAGAGAAATATCATCCTATGCTTTCCTCCTTTTCCAGAGCTACCGCATGCGCGATGCACGGAATGCTCTCTCCCTGCTGGTAGGACAGCGGGGACAGCAGCGCCCCGGTCGCCGCAATCAACACCCGATTCAGCTCCCCTTTTTTGATTTTCTTCAAAATATGTCCGTAAGTCACAACCGCCGAGCAACCGCATCCGCTGCCCCCCGCTATCACGTAGGGCTGTTTCTCCCTGTCAAAGATCATCAGGCCGCAATCATTGAAGGTCGTCCCTTTCATGGATACACCATCCTTCTCGAGCACATCCTTTACAATAGCGTGCCCTACCGATGCCAAGTCACCGGTAACGATTAAATCATAATCCTCTGGACTGCGGCCCGTATCATTAAAATGAGCGACCAGCGTGTCCGCGGCCGCCGGCGCCATGGCTTCGCCCATATTGAACGGGTCTTTCACTCCCAGATCCTGTATCCTCCCGATCGTGGCATGGGTGATGCGCGGGCCTGATCCTTTCGAGGATACGACCGCCGCGCCCGAGCCGGTGATCGTGTATTGGGCGGTCGGCGGCTTTTGCGAACCGTATTCCGTGGGATAGCGAAACTGCTTCTCCGCCGTACAGTTGTGGCTTGCCGTTCCCGCCAGCGCATGATGAGCGCCCCCGGCATCCACGATCAAAGCGGCCAAAGCCAAGCTCTCCATGGATGTTGAGCAGGCTCCAAACACGCCCAAGTAAGGAGCGCCTATCTTCCGCGCCGCAAACGTCGCGCTGATGATCTGATTCATCAAATCACCGCCGATAAAAAACTGGAGCTCTTCTCTGGAAATCCCCGCATGCACGAGGGCTAAGGCGGATGCGTGTTCCAGCAGCTTGCGTTCGGCCTTTTCCCAAGTCTTCTCGTCGATCTCCAAGTTGTCATACACAAAATCAAAATCGGCCGACAGCGGGCCTTGTCCTTCTTCCGGACCGACGACGGTCGCCGCCCCGATAATCGCCGGCTTCGACTTGAATTCCCAGGTTTGCGAACCGGTCAGCACCATCAGTGTGCGCCTCCCAAGCCGAAGATGACATGAACTACGCCGACTAAAAAAGCCGCGACTACACCGAATACAATGACCGAACCCGCCAGTTTAAACATGTTGGCCCCTACGCCGAGCACCAGACCTTCCGCCTTGGATTCCAGCGCCGAGGAGCACATGGAGTTCGCGAATCCCGTAACCGGCACGGCCGAGCCTGCGCCTGCCCATTGCGCGATTTTATCGTAAACTCCGAACGAGGTGAGGATTACGGAAATGATAATCAGCACGGCGACCGTCGGGCTGCTCGCCTCTTTGGAGGTCATCCCGCCATAAGACATGAACAATTGCTGGATGCACTGCCCGATCAGGCAGATCAGCCCCCCGACAAGAAACGCCTTCAGGCAGTTTCCGAAAATATTCGTCTTGGGTTTATGTTTTTTGGCGATTTCCTTATAATCCTGTTCGGTCAGCGACATCGTATTCAGCTTCACCCGGGCACCGGATCTCGATTTGGTTTTGGCTGGCAAGCGCCATCCCTCCTTCATGCATTCAAACATTTCCTTACGCGGTATACTCATTATTTGTCATCATGCCGCTTGTTATGTTTGGTAAATCATCCATAGCCGCAAATAGCGGTTATCTTCGAGCACAACAAAAAAACAGCGTAATCCGTTGGCGGGAAAACGCTGTTTAAGTCGTGATCATAAGATGATTTTTTGAAACCTCTTTAAGTTCAAGTTCAAAAAGTCGCTTTTAAGCACCGAGAAGGTTGCGAGAACCCGAAGAAGGAGGAACGGAGTGTAGGCAAAACCTACATGAGTACCGGACTTCGAGGGTGAACGCAAGATTCGATGTCGATTCAACATCTGGGATGTACTTCGTGATCAAAAGATGACTTTTTGAACAACCTCTTATAGATATTGAAGAATAATGACCAGCAGAATGAACAGTAGCATGATCATCAGCCAATCCTTGGAATATCGCTCCATTATGACTTGCCCCCTTGCCTCCTCGGTTCACGAACAAATGCTTTGCTGCAGTATATGAGTTTTACGGTATTCCGGTGCCATTCAAAGAGTGGAATTCGAAGCGGAAATACGGAGACCGTTTAGCGGATCATAGACATTCTTTCACAGGTGGTACATACTAAATAAGGACGGAAAGGAGAGTACGATTTATGAACAATAAAACAATGGAACTGTTTAAACACTTGACCGAATTTCCCGCTGCCCCAGGATTTGAGCGAGAGCTCCGGGCCTGGTTTAAAGAGCAGCTATCCGCTTATACCAATGAATTCGTGCAGGATCGATTAGGAAGCCTGTTCGGCATCCTCCGCGGTGACGATCAAGGCCCGAAAGTCATGGTGGCCGGACATATGGATGAAGTCGGTTTTATGACCACCGGCATTACCGATAACGGCATGGTGCATTTTCAGCCAATCGGCGGCTGGTGGAGTCAGGCCGTTTTGGCGCAGCGCCTGCAAATCATTACCCCGCAGGGCCGGATCGTCGGTGTAGTCGGATCGATTCCGACGCATCTGCTGGACGAGGCTCAGCGCAGCAAGCCTGTCGATATCAAAACAATGTATCTTGATATCGGAGCCGACAGCCGTGCGGAAGCCGAAGAGGCCGGCGTTCGGCCTGGACAGCAGATCGTCCCGATTTGCGAATTTACGCCGATGGTCAATCCGAAGAAGATTATGGCCAAGGCGTGGGACAACCGTTATGGCGTCGGCCTTGCCATCGAGCTGATGGAGGCGCTGCATGGCGAGAAGCTGCCGAATACGCTGTATTGCGGCGCCACCGTGCAGGAAGAGCTCGGCCTTCGCGGAGCGCGTACCTCGGCTAACCTGATTCAGCCTGACATTTTCTTTGGCCTCGACGCCAGCGCCGCTAACGACATGACCGGCGACAAGAAGGCGTTCGGGCAATTGGGGCAAGGAGCCCTGCTGCGGATTTATGATCCGACGATGCTCACTCACCGGGGCATGGTGGAATACATTCAGGACACGGCTGACACGCACAAAATCAAGTACCAATATTTCGTTTCCCCAGGCGGTACGGATGCCGGACAGGTGCATTTAAGCGGAATCGGCGTTCCTTCCACGGTGATCGGCATATGTTCCCGTTACATTCACACTTCGTCCTCAATCATTCATACCGACGATTACGAGGCGGCCAAGGAATTGCTGATCAAGCTGGTGAAAGGTCTCGACCGCACGACGTTAAATACGATTTTGGAAAACAGCTAATTACACAAAAGAGCTAACCGCCTGGCCAGTTTCGGCCTGTGGATAGCTCTTTTTTAGTAAATATGAACTATGTACTAGTAGTATGGAAATGCTAATCAACCCAATAGGGGACATTTTGGGCTCTATTATCAGGTTTTCGGGGTTTAACTTGCCAATAGGAGCCTTTTTGTCCCCTAATAACCTCCATCCTGATTAAAACCGACCTTTTAGGCGGTCCATCTGCAAAATAAGACCCGGAATGGACCCTATTTTCCCGGAATGGGGAACATCCGCGCAAATAAAGCCCTAAAAGCCCCTTATTTCTCACTCGATGTACCCGCTATGCTCTCCCAACACTGCTGCAAATGCTCCGAAGCCCAACGCCGATGGTTCTCATCGCTGTATTGGCGATAGGTACATTCAATATGTAGAATTAGGGCAAGATACAGGTCATAAAGCTCCAGCCGCTCTTTTTCGAGATTCGTAAAAGCTTCCTTCCCGTATCCCTTCAAAAAAGCGGAATGATCCCCGGCTAATGTCCGGAAATAGTATTCCATGAGCGGGTCGCCCCACAATGCCCTCTCGCAATCAATAATTCCGGTAATCCGGCCGGAATCCACAAACACATTGCCGTCCCATAAATCCCAATGAACCAAACGCGGAACGGTGACTTCCTCCAAACTGGATTTACGGAGAGCAATTGCAGACTTTATTTGCTCTTCATTTGCCGGCAGCTCAATTTCTTTGTCCTTCGCATCGGCTAGCAAGCCGGAAACCATGTCTGAAAATACCGTCAGCCAATCACTTCCCTGCTGTTCTTCCAGGGCATAGTAGCCAAACCGGTCACTTTGAATCTCATTTATGTATCTGCTCAATCTCCCGAGCTCTTCTTCAATCTGCCCTCGCTCTTCCGGCAATAGTTGTTCCTTGATCTTATTGTACGGGGTGCCGGGGAGGTATTCCATCAGAAAGCACTCATTGCCGCCTTCTTCTGCTTCATAATAATAAACTTCAGGTACCGGAATATTACCGGTTTCCTTCAATAAACGCAGCACCTCGACCTCAGTTTTCATTACATTGCGTTCATAGCGCATCATTCCGGCCTCTGCGTGGGGAGCAACCTTCAGAACCGCCCGCGAACCGTCGTTCAAAGTGAGATCGTAAGCAGAGTTGAACCAGCCGTCCTTTAATTCGTGAACTTCAGTGATCTCCACTTGTTCACCGAAAGCTCTTGCAGTCAAAACCGCCAACTCATCCCGACTCAATTGACGCTTGATCATATTCTCCATACGGTATCCTCCAATGTTTTCTTTTTCAATGCTAATGAAAAATTCGTTACTGTTATCTTACAACGATTACAGCTACCAATGGAAAATAAAGATGATTCCTGTGTTGCACAGGAATCATCTTCAACGTTTATGATAACCCTTGATTCATAATCTTCAATAAATTAAAAACTAAGATTGCAGCTTCCGCACGATTGACAGATGACGCTGGCCTGTAGCTTCCGCCTGAATCTGTAACCAGCACATTAGCTTGTTTCAATGATTCCACAGCTGTCTTCGCATATTCGGAAATAACGGCTTCATCGGTGTAGGCCGAAACCGGAGGTTCACTAGATTGCAGGGTATGCCCTGTTACCTGAAGTGTACGATAGAGAAGAGTGGCCATATCCTGTCTGGACAACACATCGTGCATACCAAACGTACCATCGGTTTTGCCTTGCACGATCCCGAGTTTCTCAGCCGATGCTACCGTTCTGTAGTACCAAGCGCCTTCTTTAACGTCGGTAAATTTGCTGACAGCAGCAGGATCGGAAATATCGAAATAATTCACCAGCATTTGGACGAATTCCGCTCTTGTCAGTTTCCCTTGCGGATCGTATTGTCCAGGTGCTTTGCCGTTAATGACTCCCCTGGCAGCAATCGCACGGATGGAATCACTAGTTGAGGCGGACAATCCATCGATATCTTTAAAACTGACTTTCGTATGAACAGCCGTATATTTACTGAAATGTTTTGGCTGGAAGACAACCTTCCCCGATGCTTGGTCAAACAGACTGTTTTTGACGACTTCCGGACCGTTATCTACATTATATATAACAACTTGGTTTGCATTTTCCCCTAATTGCAACTTATATGGAATTTTTACCTTCACCGGATGTCCCTCCCATTGAATCCGGGAATTGCCAATACTCAATGAAAAATCGTAAACAAGGTTGTTTCCTGCAAACTTGCGAGTGTCCTCAGGCAGCTTCTCATTTGGAACAACTGCCATACCGATCGCTAGCTTCTGAAGATCTTTCCCCAACAATTCTTTCAAATAGGCCAGATCCAATTCAATCGTGGTGCCAAGACTCTCGACAGATATTGACTTTATCGTTGCGGAATCCAACGCGCTAATCCATTCGCCTGGCAGCTCCACAGTGACACGCTTCACATCGTTTGCAGTTTGGATCGGGATTGTAATTTTCCCGTTGTCTGCCAAGCTCACGGCTTTCTCCAGACTCTCGCGTGTCGGAGATACCGTAACCCCCTGCTTATCCCCGGACTCGGTTACCGGTGCAGGCGTAGTCAGTGATCCTCCTGACGAAGAACCGGAACCGGATCCTGGCAAGGAACCGCTATTGGAAAATACCTCCACCTGATACGTCGCTTGAATTCGTCCATCAAAAGAACGAACCGTAATATCTGTCCGACCGTTGTTAATCGCAGTCACTTGAAAAGAGGTAATTCCCGTCTCCTCATTGTATGTGATACTGCTGACCTTAGCCGTATTCTCGTCAGCGGAAACAACCTGCAATTTCTTGAACGAAGCATCATTCGGCGTTACGGATGCAGACACTTTGACCGTTTCACCAACGGACAATTTTCCTCCTGTGCTATCAAGTTGAATGCTTTCAGCGAAGCTCTTATTTTCAACATCTGTCAGCAATGCAGTTAAATAGATCAGCGGTGAGTTGTAGTTCAAAGCTTGCTCATTGCTCTCCCAGTCCACAGTCGCTTGATTGTAAGCTTTAGCTGGGAAATTGAGTTTTCCGCTTTGATTATTCGGTCCGCCTGGCATATAGCCATTCGGCATCTCCTTAATAAAATCTCTCATATAGATTTCATGATGAGTAATATGAACCCGATTCTCTCCGTATCCCGTTATAAAGCTGAGCTGCAGGGGGTTAATGCCAAGCAGGTAGTTTAAGTTGCCGCTGGCAACCTGGATCATACGCTCATCATACTCACCGATGATTCGGCTCCCAATATCCAGACTGACCGCTACACTGGCCACATTTGAATTGGCGCCCCAATAAAAAGCTTTGTCCGTCGAATTGCGCCATACTGCACCATTTACAGCGGTATCGATGACTGTGTTTCTCCATTCCTGGTACCTTGGAACAAACCATGCCTTCACTTCTTCACTTGGGGAAGGACTGCTCAAATAGTGATAAAAACCTATCTGTTCCATACTCCCGATACCATGAGAGAAATCCGTCGTTTCGAATTTGGATTCGAATGCTTCATAGTTCGCCAAAACGTAATCACTGTATTTATTTTCACCAGTCGCTCTATATAAAGCTGCTGCCGCATAGAAACGGTCATTCAAATCGTTATCATCATAATAGGGGCCGTTGTCTCCTTTGGGATCTTTGGGTTGAGCAATAAACTCGGGATGTGCTTCAAGATACTCCCAGCCTCTAACCGCAGAAGCAAGCAACCCATTCGCATAGACTTCCAAACCGGGCACATCTTTAAATACGATGTATGCATGTGCCAAGGCACCTACAGTTGTCGCAGTTTGTGAAGTCGGCAGGATACTTTCCGGTCCGCCGCCATCGATGATAAAACGGCCCGGAGCGGGTTCACGAATAACATAAGCATAAAATCCGCCGGACTGCTCTTCTTGCATCTTCAGGAAGAAGTCGGTTTCCACTTTAATTTCGTCAATCAGATCCGGGATACCGTTCCCGCTTTCCGGAATGTTCAATTGGTTATCCGTAAATTGGCCCGGGAAACTTTCATAGGCCCACAACAGGTCTGATACCGCAGTCGAAGCCGCGGTAACATATTTCCCCATATCACCCGCGTCCCACCATCCGCCATACACGTCCTTCGTCACACTAGGGTTGGATTGCAGGGGCAGGCTGATATCATTTTTATGGAGACCGGTGCGCGAGAAAATCCCCGCATGCTCCGGAAGGAGATCCACGTTTGCTCTTTGAAAGTAAAAGAACTTTTGAACATCATTAAACAACTCGTCATAAACGTCAGGGCCGATCTCGAAAGGTACGGACGGTTCGGCAACGCCATCCACGGTAACGTAATATTCACCAGCCTCGTTCAAAGGGGAGAAATCGGCCTTGAATACTTTTTCGCCGGACAATTCATCATAAGCAGCCACGAGAGTCAGTATTCCGGAAAAAGCAACACTATCGTCCGCAACTCTCTTCACTTGAAATGGAGTTCCAACATCAGCGGACAACTCATTATAGTAACCGCTAATATTCGCATACTTCTCACCGTAGTTCAAATACCCGACCTGATTGACTTTGACCGGTGCATAACTTCTCTCTACGTCCGGCGAGGTTACTTTGATATTCGTAATCCAGAAAGTAATAGGTGTATTATCCTTTCCGGTCATTTTGAACAATTGGATTTTGCTTTCGTCAAAAAGAGGATTGCTGTTAAAAATGTTTTTGAGCGGAATCGATGCGTGCTGCCATTCTGTCGTAACACTTATGTAATCGCTAACGTTAACAAGCGCATCGATATTTGTTTCTTCGGGGTTTGCGTCATCATCCTTGTGGAACCCGCCATTGCCATCGGATCTTTCATGAACGACATCCCGAAACCCGATGTTGAAGGTTTCTCCGCCATCTTTACCGACAATATCGAACTCCAATGTACCGTTCTCGTAATAAGGGCTGAAGTCAAAGGACTGCCAACCAGCAGGCACTAAATGCTCCCCCCACCAGTCATGAGTTTCAAACTTTCGGGTGTCCTTTTCCAGATATACTTCTTCGGTAACCGTTGTCCCATAGCCCCAGCCATAATCCTTAATCTCGATATCACGAAGCTTGTTCCAATTTTCGCCTGCGGGAGGCAGATAATTGATTGTGTTGCTCGCCTTCTCTGCCGACACAAAAGATGCTGGCAGCACCATCGTAAAAGCGGTTACAAAAACTAACGAGAAAACAGCTAATGACTTGGAGAATGCTAATTTGGACATTTTTCTTTTCTGTGTTTGCCTCAATATTGTATCCCCTTTCATTTTTTAGTCAATTAGATGCTAACAATGTTGCTGGAATAATAATACATACATAATTGCATAATTTTTCATATAACTTTTTCGCTATATAGGACTTAAATCAATATCTTAAGCTTGTTATTAAAGAAAAAATAACGAAGAGGAGGGGATTACCCCCTCCTCTTCGTTATTTATTTTCTTTGATCTTCAAGAATGATAACTCCGCGGCCAGGAACAGTGACGGAATCCTTCACGTTCTTGCCTGCCAGCAGGTCTTTCTTCCCTTCGGAGCCGATTTCTACCTCGGCACTCTCCGCATTGTGATTGAGCAGGAACAGGAACTCCTTATCGCCCTTCACCCGGCGAGCTACTTCTATGCCCGCAGGAGCATGCAGTAAAGGCTTGATGCCCTTCTCATCGCACAAATTAGCAAGGAATCCTTCAAGGAAAGATGCCTCCGGGCTGCTCGCCACATAATAGGCGTGGCCGGAACCAAAGCTGTTCTTCGTCAGGACAGGCATCCCCTTATAGAAATCGGAGCCATATTCGGCCAGTACTTCAGCACCTTCGGAATGAATGAGATCGCAAAGCAATCCGCATTCGAACTGTCCTTCCAGCTGGCCCCAAGCCTGCTTCATCACGATCTGATTCTTCTGCTCCGGGAACAGCGCATCGATCTCTTCCGCCCAAATCCCAAGCACCTTCCGCAGTTCACCGGGGTATCCTCCGGTCGTTACGATATCGTTCTCGTTCACGATGCCGCTGAAGAAAGTGGTAATAAACGTGCCACCCTTTGCGACAAACTGCTCTACTTTTTGCGCGAAGCCCGGTTTCACCATGTACATGACCGGTGCTATGACGATTTCATATTTGCTCAGGTCCTCTTCCACCGATACCATATCGCTCTCCACATGCATCTGGAACAAAGCGTCATAATATTTGTGAACCTCATTCACATAATTCAAGGCGATCGTCGGGCCGCTGGACAGTTCAGTCGCCCAACGATTTTCCCAATCATAAACAATCGCAATTTTAGCCTCCGTGCGAGCGTCCAGGAGCGTATCACCAAGCTGTTCCAGCTCGCGGCCTAGCTCGGCGCATTCGCGGAAGACACGGGTATGTTCATGCCCGACATGCTCGATCACGGCGCCGTGATACTTCTCGCACGCCCCGATGGAACGGCGAAGCTGGAAGAACAGCACCGTATCCGCTCCGCGGGCAACGGCCTGGTAGCTCCATAAGCGCATAACGCCCGGCCGCTTCAGTGAATTGTAGGCTTGCCAGTTTTGCTGGCTCGGTGTTTGCTCCATCAGCATGAACGGATCCCCGCTTTTCAATCCGCGCATCAGATCATGCGTCATTGCCGTAAAGCTGACCGGGGTATCCAGGGAAGGATAATTGTCCCAAGATACGATGTCCAGATATTTAGCCCATTCAAAATAGTCAAGCTCCGGATAGAAGCCCATCAGGTTCGTCGTCACCGGAATGTCCGGGGTATGTTTTTTGATCTCTTCATACTCCAGTTTATAGCATTCCAGCAAGCTGTAAGACATAAAGCGGCGGTAGTCCAACGAGATCCCCTGGAAGTTGGTGCGGTTGCCGTTCCATTCTTCGCTCAGTTCACTCGGAGGTACGATCTCCTCCCAATCGTAGAACGTGTGGCCCCAGAAACGGGTATTCCATGCCTTGTTCAAGGCATCCAGATTACCGTAACGCTCCTCCAGCCATTTGCGGAATCCGGCTGCGCAATTGTCACAGTAGCAATATCCGCCGTATTCGTTGGATACGTGCCAAATCAGCAGGCCGGGATGGTCCTTGTATCTCTCCGCCAATTTACCGGCCATGCGGACGGAATATTTGCGATAAGTCGGCGAATTCGGGCAGGAGTTATGGCGTCCGCCAAACTTCCGCTTTCTTCCCTGCACGTCCACGCGCGTGACATCGTGATACTTTCTCGCCATCCATGCCGGGTGGGCACCCGTGCTCGTTGCCAGGCAAGTATACACACCGCTCTTGTACAAGCGGTCCATCGTCTCATCAAGTTGGGCAAAATCATAAGTATCTTCATCCGGCTGGTTCAGCGCCCAAGAGAACACGTTGACGGTCGCTACATCAATACCTGCGAGCTTGAACATACGCTCGTCCTCTTTCCAAATCTCAGCGTCCCATTGCTCGGGATTGTAGTCCCCGCCATACCATATTTTCGGCAGCTTATCGTTAATCACTGCGAACACATCCTTTAAAGTGATATAATTATATTACCATTGTAAAAGTAAATCTTAGCCCTTCATATATAATATTTCCGACTTCAAATATAATAATATGGAACTAACAAGGAGGTCATAATCTCATGCAAACGCCAGCATCCCGGCGGTTCGTCTTTTCCCCTTCCGGAACTCCTCATCTCCCCCTGATCGTCGAAAGCATCGGCTATAATCCGAATCAGGAGAAGATCATCCGCCCCGAAGGCTACCCCTTCTACCACTGGATTCAAACCGAAGCGGGCGAAGGCAAATTGTCCTATGGGAATGAGACTATCGTGCTTGAGCCGTTCACGGGGCTGCTTCTCCCTCCCGGAATGCCGCATGCTTACGAGGCGATATCCCACGGAACTGTGTGGAGTACGCTGTACATCACGTTCGGCGGAGAAGCGACGGGTCCGGTTCTGAACGCATTTGCTATCCGTGAACCCGCCTTTTTTCGCTGGGATCCGGATTCGCCGCTGGCTCCCCTGCTCGGCTCGATGCTTGAGCAGCTGGATACCGGAAACGATCTGTTCGGTCTGGAGATATCCACTAAAACTTACCGGTTCCTTGGTCTTTTGAGCAAATTCGGACAAGCCAGCAGCGTTTCCGTAACCCGCAATGTGGAAAAGCTCGCCCCCCTGCTGCAGTGGATGGAAAACCATTATCGCGATCCTGATATCGGTCTGGACAGTCTGGCCGAAGTACTCGGCATTTCCAGCCGACATTTAAGCAAGCTGTTCCAGCTTACTTTTGGACTTTCCCCGTATGCCTACCTCGTCCAGATGCGCATTCACAAAGCCAAGGAGCGGCTGGCCGGGAACCCGGAACTCACCGTCGCGAGCATCGCCGGGGAAACCGGATTTCGCGACACCAGCCATTTCGTGGCCACGTTCCGCAAGCATACGAACCTGACTCCGCAACAATTTCGAAGATTACATTAAAAAGGCTGTCCTTTGCGACCGGAATGTGGCGGATCCCTGGACAGCCTTGCTTGCCATGAATGGACGAGAATTATTGCACGGAAATCAGATATGTGCTGCCTTGCTCCGCATAGAAACGGCCATCTTCGACCGGAACAGGCGATCCGTCCGACTTAACAACCGAAATTGCCTCATTGTAACGCAGAGTACACCAACCGCTGCGGGAAGCGGTGATGCCGGCTTCCGTAAGACGGCCGTTCAGCCATGCGGCGCTAACGGTGTAGCCGCCTCTGGCCCGGAGTCCGATGACGCTGCCCGAAGACGACCAAGCCTTCGGCAGGGCAGGCAAAAGGTCGATACCGTTGTTGTGGCTCTGAACCAGCAATTCGGCGATGCCTGAAGTTCCTCCGAAGTTGCCGTCAATCTGGAATGGCGGATGATCATCAAACAGATTAGGATAGGTCGAACGGGACAGCAGCGTATTTACAAAACGGTATGCCGTTTCCCCGTCCCCCAGTCTGGCGTACAAGTTGATCAGCCACGCGCAGCTCCAGCCGGTATGTCCGCCCCCTTGGCTGATCCGGCTGTCCAGCGATTTGCGGACCGCTTCCGCCAGCTCCGGCGTTCCATCCGGTGTAATGGCATTTCCCGGATACAAGCCGTAAAGATGCGATACATGCCGATGCCCCGGTTCCGCTTCCACAAAATCCTCGCTCCATTCCCGCAGCCGGCCATCCGGCCCTATTTGCGGCTTCGCCATTCGCTCCATCGTTTCTTCCAGCAGTCGAGACCATTCCCGATCGGCACCAACAATTTCGGAAGCCAGAATACAATGGTTGAACAGCTCGCGGATCAGGAACAAATCCATAGTGGAGCCGGCCGATATGCTGCATGGCTCGCCGTCCGCCGTCAGAAACTTGTTCTCCGGCGAGGTGGAAGGGGCTGTAGTCAATTCTCCGTTTGGTCCCGGAACAAGCCAACCCAGGCAAAACTCAGCCGCCCCTTTCAATAGGGGATAAGCGGTTTCCCGCAAAAATTGTTCATCCTGCGTAAAGACATAATGTTCCCAAAGATGACGGCTAAGCCATACTCCGCCCATCGGCCAGAACGCCCAACTGGCATCTCCGTCACTCGGTGTGGATGTCCGCCACAAATCCACATTGTGATGCGCGGTCCACCCTCCGGTTCCGTAATGAATCCTTGCGGTTCTTGCACCGGTTTTGCTAAGATCGCCGATAAGATCAAACAAAGGTTCATGACACTCGCTTAAATTACAAACTTCTGCAGGCCAGTAGTTCATTTCCGTGTTTATATTCGTCGTATAGTTGCTGTTCCAAGGTGGCTGCATATGCGGATTCCAAATACCCTGCAGATGAGCCGGCTGTGTGCCGGGTCTGGAACTGGCCATCAGCAAGTATCTTCCGTACTGAAAATACAAAGCTTCAAGCCCAGGATCACTCTTCCCGGATTGATAGCGTACGAGACGTTCATCTGTGGGTAAAGAGGTTACGTCCTCTCCATCTAACTTTAAGTCCACCCGTCTGAACAGGCTCTCGTGATCTGCGATATGCCGCTTGCGAAGTTCATTGAATCCAAGCTGCTCGGCCGCATCGAGGGCAGCCGTGCACTTCCCGCTCACGATCTCCGCCGAACCGTTTCCCGGCATCACGTCGTACCCGGCGAAGTCAGTAGCCGCCGCTAGTAGCACGGTCACTGATTTCGCACCGCTTACTTGCGCCCGGCCGGATTCGTGCACAAGGGTTCCTCCATCATGATATATACGGATTTGCGCTTCAAAAGAAAGGCCCATCCCTTCCTCATACAAAACAGATTGAGGGTGATCCCCCCTATAATTGTCGGCAATATGGCTAGGTGCCCTACCGTTCATTTTCAGCCCGTTTCCTTCCGCCGTTTCGCTCCTTGTGTATCTTAAAGGCGAATCCAGCGAAATCGTTAAATCCAGTAAATCCTCCGAAGGAGAATCATATCTGAGCGCTAAAACTTGATCCGCCGCACTAACGAACACCTCGCGCGTAAAGACGGCTTCTCCGCGGGAGTAACGGACCTCCGCTACTCCTGTTTCCAGGTCAAGCCCTCTATAGTATCCGGCAGATGCCATATCTCCATGGTGCTCCACCTTCAAGTTGCCTAAAGGCTGGTAAGACTCGGTCCGCCGGCCCAGCATCTTCGAGTTGATCAATGCTTCCGCCTCTTTATATTTCCCGGAAAATATCAGTTCCCTTGCCTGGCCCAAATGCCGGAGAGCGTCGTAGTTTTGGGTGTCGCGCGGAAATCCCGACCATAAAGTATCCTCATTAAGCGCTATCATTTCTGTACGGTCTCCCCCGTAAACCATTCCGCCAATCCGCCCGTTTCCGACTGGCAGAGCCTCTTCCCAGCGGGAAGCGGGCTGATTATACCACAATCTCCATAATGACTTCTCTTTGTTCATATCCGGCATCTCTACTGCCTCCCATCCATAACTTAGAGAAAAAGGCCCGAGCAAACTGCGGGCCTTTTTCCTGTTCAACCTATTTAGTTCTTATAATAGCTGATTACTTAACTTCTTTGCCAGTGAACAAAGATACTCTCTTCTTCACAAGCTCAGTGTATTCAGCTTCCATTTTTTCCGCACCGGCTTTATCCAATTCAACCAGGAATGCGTCGTAAACCTTGTCGAAATCAGTCGTTTTAGCAAGAACTGCTTCCGGAATACGCTTGCGGATGATGTCTTGTGTTTTTTGGAAAATCACTTGATAGTCACCGTCTGTAGGAACCGGCATGTTGTACAGCGCGCCCCATTCTTTAGCAGGGAATGCATCTTCAGCCGGGAACAGATCTTTCCAAGTCGTAGCGTTGTAAGCTTTCAATGTTTCTTTTTCAGCTTCAGTGTAACCAGCAACGATTTGATCCGGGAAGTTAGTTGTATAGTAGTTGCCTGTGGAATCCTTCACGCCGTCGCCATAGAATGGCGCCAGAACTCTATACTGACCGATACCGGATTCTTTAGTAAAGTTGGTCGAATCATTTACTTTTCTGTCTTGAATGTCGGCAGGAACTACACGTGTTCCATTCTCATCTACAGTGTAATGCTTGCCTTCAACGCCCCACATTCTGAGCACTTGACCTTCATCGGAAGCAAGCCAGTCAATGAATTTGATCGCGCGAACCGGGTCTTTACATTCCGTAGTAATAGCGATACCGTATCCGTCCAGACCTGCAGTTTGGAAGGAATGATCTTCATAGTCTTCCGACAGAGTTACTGGGAAGTGAGCGTAAGTGGATTCGTCTTTTCCAGCTGTTTTCAGAGCGTTCTCTGCATCTTGGTATCCCCACTCTTGGTCGATCAGACCAAGAACGCGGCCGCTGGCAATTTTCGCTTTGTATTGGTCGTCTTTTTGTACGAAAGTATCTTTGTCGAGCAGACCTTCATTGTACATATGGTTCAACCAACGGAAATATTCTTTCTCTTCAGGACGTTTGTAGTGCAATTTTGCTTCATAGGTTTGTGGATCAACAAAGTACTCGCCGTCATCCGGTGCTCCCGTAGCAATGAACGCCGGATTCGTTACGGTGATCATAATTCTCCAGTCATCCGCGTTCAAAGTGAGCGGGATGTTTGGCTGACCGTCCGTAGTCGGGTTCTTTTCCATATATTGTTTCAAAACATTTTCAAAGTCTTGAACGGTACGAACTTTCGGGTAGCCAAGCTCTTTCAACACGCGCTGCTGGATTTCAAAACCGCCGCCAGCATCAAAGTTCTGTTGATCAACCCCGACATTCGTCGTAATTTGATAAATCGCTGGATCTTCGTTGCTGTATTTCAGACGATTCATATTTTCGCCGATAACCTTTTTAATGTTTGGAGCATGCTCTTCAATCAAATCGGTCAAATCCAGAACAAGTCCGGCGTCAATCAGCTTACCGATTTCATTCTTTGCAAAAATGATGTCCGGAACGTCGCCACTCGCAGCCATCAAAGCGATTTTGCTTTGTCCGCCGCCGCTGCCTACGTCATATTCTGCATCCAGCGTTACGCCGGTTTTTTCAGTGATGACTTTACCCACATCATCCTTCATGTTGTTCCAGTTCGGGCTGGCATCAGCGCCGAAGAAAGTGAAAGTGACTGGGCTCGTATCTTCAGCCTTTTGTTCATTTTGTGTGTTACCCGAATTGCCAGTGTTACCAGCCGCGTTGTTCTTGTCGTTACCGGAATTTCCGCAACCGCCGACGAGTAATGTGCTTGCCAACAAGATCGCAGCAAAGGCCTTAGGACTCTTCCAACTCATTTCTAGTTCCCCCTTGTAATAAATAATAAAGCTATATTGTATAACAGGTAAAACCTGTAAATACCAAACCAAAACAACTAAACTTTGTTAATAAGAGCGCGTTCATTTGAATAGACAAGTCATCTCTTGCCTGAGCATTTTAAGTAAGGGCTTTCAACGAAAGCTTAAAAAAAGATTTTCCGATTCAGCCCGCCGTACCGGTTGCTGCCGGCACGGCGAAACTGTTCATGCTTGTTACTGCTGTTCCGTTATGGAAGGTTAAGCTTTAACTGCGCCCAACGTCATACCGGATACAAAGTACCGCTGTAAGAACGGATAAACAATCAAGATCGGAAGTGTTACGACTATGGTAATCGCCATTTTAATCGATTCCGGTGAAATCTGAGCCATCTGATTCGCCAAGTCGTTCGCATTCGTCATCGCCGAACCTTGGTTCGTGCTGGCCAGAACCTTCATCAATTCGTATTGCAAGGTAGTCAAGTGAGGTTTATTCCCGTTGTACAGATAGGTATCAAACCAGGAATTCCACTGTCCGACTGCAAGGAACAAGGCGATGGTCGCAAGCACCGGCTTACAGAGTGGAAGAATAACTTTGTAATAAATCGTAAAGTCATTGGCACCGTCCAATTTGGCCGACTCTTGCAGAGCGTATGGAAGCCCGTCAATGAAGGAACGGATGATGAATACGTTAAATGCGCTGACAATACCAGGCAAAATGTATATCCAGAACGTTCCGATCAGATCCAGATGCCGCATCAACATATAAGTCGGTACAAGTCCTCCGGAGAAATACATCGTCAGTGCAAGAAACGTGGAAACAAATTTCCGGGATTTAAAATCCGGTCGGCTTAACGTATACGCCAGCATTGAGGCACTAATCAAGCCTAACACTGTACCGGATACCGTACGAAGAATCGTAACTTTAAAACCTTGAATCAGGCCGGTGTATCCAAAGATCGTTTTATAGTTTTCCAAAGTGAATTCCCGCGGCCAAAGATAGATGCCGCCACGGACCGTGTCTGTCGAATCGTTCAACGAAATCGCAAGCACGTTCAGGAAAGGATATAAAGTAATGATCAAGATAATGGCCATAACGATTACGTTGACAGTGTCGAATACTTTATCGGATCTTGTAGCGTTAAAAGCTTTTGAGTTTGTCGCCATTTTGTCCCCTCCCCCTCTACATGATGCTTTCTTTCGTCGTTTTCTTCATGATGCCGTTTGCCGTGAGCAAGAGAATAATGCTTACGACGGAGGTGAACATACTGATCGCCGTTCCGTAGGAGAAGCGACTGATGTTTATACCATAATTCAAAGCATACAAATCCAATACTTCGGAATAATCTTTTACCAGCGCATTTTGCAACTGGAACTGTTTCTCGAAGCCGATACCGATCAGGTGACCAATCGACATAATCAGCAGTACGGATATCGTAGTTCGAATGCCCGGAAGCGTAATATTCCATATTTGTCTGAAACGTCCCGCTCCATCCACGCGGGAAGCCTCGTAGAGTTCTTTGTCAATCCCTGTGATCGCAGCCAGGTAGATAATGGCGTTCCAGCCGGTCTCTTTCCATATATCGGAAGCGGTTACAATACCCCAAAACCATTTCCCTTCAGCCATGAATTGTATCGGCTCGTTAATAATATGCAATGACAGTAGAAGTTCGTTAACGATCCCGCCGTCAATCGAGAGCATTTTGGTAATGATACCTCCGACGACGACCCAGGATACAAAGTGCGGCAGATAAGACACCGTTTGAACCGTACGTTTGAAAATACTTCCCCTGAGCTCGTTCAGGAATACCGCGAAAAAGATCGGTACGATAAATCCAAAGATCAATCCCATAAGACTCATGGCTAATGTGTTTCTTAATACCAGATAGAATCTTTCGTCTTGGAACAAGTCCACAAAGTTTTTCATTCCAACCCATTTTTGTTCTGAAAAAGACTTGGACGGTTTATAGTTCTGGAATGCCATCGTCCAGCCCCAGATCGGTAAATAATTAAATACAAACAACCAAATTACGAATGGCAAGGACATCAGGTATAAATATTTTTGTTGAACTATACTTTGCCACATTCCTTGCTTCCGCTTTTTTGGCGGCTTAGGGGTTACGCTTACATTTCTAGTTCCAGGTTTTTCTGAGAGCGTTTCCATCTGTCCAATCCCCCCTTCTCTGCTATACCTTTATGATAAAGGAACGAGGGGATTGGAAATACCCGATAGATTTGAGAGAAAACCATATAAAAATTAGACATTAACCGGAATCGTAAAGGAAAACTCCGTTCCGCGGCCATATTCACTGAAGATTTTCAGCCCATGCTCTTCTCCATAGGACAGTACTAGTCTTTGGTGGACGTTGCGCAGCCCGATCCGGTTGTTCTCGGATTCGTCCGGACTTGAAATCGAATGGATCACCTCGTCAAGCCGCTGCGGAGTCATCCCTAAACCGTTATCTCGTATTCGAATGACTAGAAGTTCGCCATTAAATTGAATATCGACATTTACTTCCACGCCGTCTTCCTTATCCTCTACCCCGTGAACTACCGCATTCTCTACCAAAGGTTGAATGATTAATGGAGGAATCCGGATCTCCTGCGCTTGCGGATCAATATTCAACTCGTATTTCAATCGATCCTCATAACGGAATTTCTGGATTTCCAAATAGGAACGCACCATTTCGATCTCTTCCTTAATAGGCGTACTCTCTCTGCCGACTTCAAGATTTTTGCGCATTAAACGACCCAGCAAGCGGACGACATTCGCAATTTCCTTTTCACCCTTCATATGAGCATTCATCCGAATCGACTCCAGGGCATTAAAAAGGAAGTGCGGGTTAATTTGGCTGGCCATCATTTTCAGCTTGATCTCACGTTGAGCGATCTCCAGCGCCGTATTCTGCTCCGTTTTCTCCACAACCTGATTCATCAGGCTGCGAATGCTTTCGACCATGTAGTTAAACTGCCGTGATAACTGGCCGATCTCGTCATTTCCGTCGATTCGGGAGACTACATTTAAATCGCCAAGGGCCAAGCGGTTCAAATGTCGGCTAAGCCGCAGCAACCGATTGGAAGTCAGAAATGAAACAATATAAACAAACGCAAGGGCGATCAGCAAAACAAGCAGAATGATGACCAAACCGATCAAACTGACCTTGTTCGCATCCTTGACGATAGATTCCGTACTGAAAACGGATACGACTCTTAGCCCGTTGATGCTATTTTCCGGAATAAGTTCATCCACGATCATATAGGAAGGTTCGCCTTTAATGTTGAGCTTGTGAGTCCCTTTTTCCAATTGACTCAGGTCAACGCCGAAATCGAGACTTTCAAGCGTTTTACCGACAAAGCTGGAGTCCTTGGCGGCTACTACGTTTCCCGCTTCATCCGCAATCAGCGTTTCAAACGGTTCCTGGAGCAACATACGATTTAATTCATTCTGATCGAGAGAGACCATTAGTACTCCGCTTGTCCGGCGTTCCGGAAAAGGCAGTTGTCTTATGAGACTAAGCTTTCGTACCGGAATGGGTTCATTATCATCGATATAAGTCCAGATCAAGCTTTTTGTGGACATCGCCTGCTGATACCAATGCGTTTTACTAGTATTTTCATCGATCGGGATCAGTTCCAGGTTATTGATTAAGGTCTGGTTGTCGTAATAAAAACGTACGCCGGCAATCTCCCGGTAAGTACGTTTGAATCTCGTAAACTCGTCATAATTCAGGTAAGCCTTTGTTAATTCCAGCACGCTTTCATAACGGGTAGTGACCATTCTCTCCAGATCCTTGTCAAGCAATAAGGTGTTCGACACATCCATCGGTATGCGCAGCAAGTTGCCAAGTTGAGATTTAGTCTTCTCAACATTATTGGTCGCCTGATCAATCGCCCGGTCCATCGCCTGGGAACGGAAATAGCTAACCACTCCTCCGCCAACAATCATGACGGGAATCATGACAACGAGAATGTAGGAAATAATGAGCTTGTGCTTGAGCTTGAAGTTGTTCGTGACTTGTACGACTTTTCTAAACATGTCTGCCCCTCCCTGACCTCGGGTTACCATAACGGAGATCTCCGTAAAAACCGAATATCCCCGACTCTTTGACAAGCGGGGATCATTCGGGCCGCGTCCGCACGGCGGACGCATTAGCTTAATATTAGTTTATTGCTCCGTCAGGGGCAACACGGTTATTTCAGGGAAATCTGCAATTCCGTCTTGCCGGAGAAGGAAGTCACCGAAACCGTTCCTTCATTAGTAAGCTCCCCGCCTTGAACGGAAGCCACTTCACCCATGCCGTGCAGCGAAACTTTGAATGCTTTTCCGGCACCTTGAGCGCCGAGAGTTACTTTGGAGCCTTGGCGAACCGCGGTAACGGTCAGTTCGGTTTCACCCTTCATGTTGCGGACCGTGCGCGTTACAGTAACGCCTTCTTGCAGCTGGTACAATCCGAGCTCTACGCCGTCTGCGAAGTCATAATCCGGACGGCTGTTGTTAGCGCCTTTTGCCAGGATGGAGTTCTGGCGGACAAACAACGGCAGGCCGAAGAAATCGTAAGTTTCTTTTTGCCATTTACCACCTTCGACAGTTTTGCCTGTGAGCAGGTGGGTCCAAGTGCCTTCCGGCATGAAGTAGGTAACTTCCCCGGTTTCGCTGAATACCGGAGCAACCAGCAAGGAATCGCCCAACATATATTGACGATCCAGCGTCTCGGTAGCCGGGTCATTCGGGAATTCCAGGAACATGGCGCGCATGGTCGGAACACCTTTTTCCGTAGCATAAACAGCTGTATCGAACAGGTATGGCATCAGGCTGCATTTCAGCTTGGTGAAGAAACGGGTAACGTCAACCGCTTCATCATCATAAGCCCAAGGCACCCGGTACGAGCTGCTTCCGTGCAGACGGCTATGGCTGGACATCAGGCCGAATGCGAGCCAGCGCTTGAACACATGAACCGGAGCGGTGTTTTCGAAACCGCCGATATCATGGCTCCAGAAGCCGAAGCCGGACAATCCGAGCGACAGACCGCCGCGAAGGCTTTCCGCCATCGATTCATAATCCGCATAGCAATCCCCGCCCCAGTGTACAGGGAATTTCTGTCCGCCGACGGTAGCCGAACGGGCAAACAGCGCCGCTTCGTTCTTGCCAAGCTTCTCTTCCAGGACTTCAAATACCACTTTATTGTAAAGGTAAGTGTAGTAGTTGTGCATTTTGACCGGATCGGAGCCGTCATGGTAAACGACGTCGGTAGGAATCCGCTCGCCGAAGTCGGTCTTGAAGCTGTCGACGCCCATATCAACGAGTTCACGCAGGTAGCCGGCATACCACTCGCAAGCTTCCGGGTTCGTAAAGTCAACCAGAGCCATTCCCGGCTGCCACAAATTCCATTGCCATACATCGCCGTTCGGCTTCTTCACGAGGTAGCCGTTTTGCTTGCCTTCTTCGAACAAACGGGAACGCTGACCGATGTAAGGGTTAATCCATACGCAAATTTTCAGGCCTTTTTCCTTCAAACGTTTCAGCATGCCGACAGGATCCGGGAATACCCGCTCATCCCATTTGAAATCCGTCCAATGGAACTCGCGCATCCAGAAGCAGTCGAAATGGAAGACATGCAGCGGAAGGTCTCTTTCGGCCATGCCGTCAACAAAGGAATTGACCGTAGCTTCGTCATAATCGGTGGTAAACGAAGTCGTGAGCCACAGACCGAACGACCATGCCGGCGGCAACGCAGGTTTGCCGGTCAATGCGGTGTATTTATCAAGTACATCCTTCGGCTCAGGTCCGTCGATAACGAAATATTCAATCGATTCGCCTGGTACGCTGAATTGAACTTTTTTCACTTTTTCAGAAGCTACTTCAAAGGAAACGCCGCCCGGGTCATTTACCAATACACCGTAGCCTTTATTAGTTACATAAAACGGAATGTTCTTATAGGATTGTTCGGAGCTTGTGCCGCCGTCTTTGTTCCAAATGTCGACAACCTGTCCGTTCTTGATAAAGGACGTAAAACGTTCGCCCAAACCGTAAACGAGTTCACCAACGCTTAAGTCGAGCTCTTCGCGCATGAAGGTGTTTCCGCCGGCTTCGGTCACGTGTGCCATCGATTTAAACGCACTACCTGTAAGGCGCTGAGTTCCGCGATAGAAATCCACCGACCACTGCGCACCTTTGTTAATGCGTACGCTGAGATTGCCGCTTTTGAGTTCGGCATACTCATCGTTTTCGGTAATTACTGCATGATCGCCGCCCTTAGCCAATTCAAAGTTAGGCCCATGATCCACAGTACCGGCAAAATGCACAAGCTTGACGCCGATTACGCCAGGAAGCGGGGAGTGGAAATGTACGGTAAGAAGCGTTGTATTAATCATATCGCCGCGTCCGCGAAGCGGAGTAGTCGAAGCTGAAGCTGTCAGTGTATGATTCTGTTCCATAAAATCGTATGCTTGAACCGCAGTGGAAAGCGTGTATCCATCACGAATCAGCCAGTTGCCATCGGTAAATTTCATCTGTTATATACCGCCTTTCGATTCACTTTTCATAATTATCACTATTAAACTGCTTACACTTGCATTATACTGATTGAAAAGGAAATATTCTAACATAATTCGATGATATTATAACACTATATTGATGAGGTGACTTTCATGGATCAAGCACTCCGACGCTCTCTGAAAGAAAGCAAATCGCACGGTAGTGAGCATCTTCCATTTGGAACCTACTGGTACAGTTATGGCCCCGGCGAGCACGTTATTGACTGCCACTGGCATGAAGAACCCGAAATATTCTACTGCATAGACGGCGAGACGGTGTTCCAGGTCGATACCGATTATTTTACCGTCAAGGCCGGAGAAGCCGTATTCGTCGATGGTGGCGACATTCACGCCGCTCATGCCAGCGGAGAGACAGGCTGCTCTTTTTTCTCACTGGTCTTCGACACGCAATTGCTGGCCAGCGCTCATTACGACGCCGTGCAAGAAAATCTGATCCTTCCTTTGCAGGAAAGAAAAGCGACTTTTCCGAGACATATCCGGCATGCCGAAAGCTTTGAGGTCAGCCTGCTGGACCATATTGTGTCCATCATGAAAGGCTGCAGCGTGCAATCCCCCGGCTACGAAGGCTCGGTTAAGGGTCATCTCTACCTTATGTTGGCGGAGATTATCGCACAAGGTAAAACTTGCAACCGGACCGCAAGCAACCGGAGCGAGTCTTCAAAAATCGAGCGCCTCAAAACCGTGATTCACTATATTCAGCACAATTATGAGCACCCGATCCGCCTGTCTGAGCTCGCTGCGCTCGTTCCGATGAGCGAAGGCCAGTTCTGCCGTTTCTTCAAATCCATGACCCGGCAAACTCCGATGGACTATATTAACTCCTACCGGATTCGACAGGCCGTCGAACTGCTGCGGCAACCGGAACGAAAAATTTCCGATGTTGCGCTAGAGGTCGGTTACGACAATATCAGCTACTTTATCCGGGTATTCCGCAAGACCATGAACTGCTCGCCTTCGGAATTCCGAAAAAAACTCCAAAGCCGGATCGAAGCCTAGATTGACCGGCTCAAACGCCTTCAGCTAATATTCCTTTTTTCCCGGAGATTCATACTTGCTAGGGCTCTACCGTCCTACAAGATGTCTCGTCGCCAAGCCGGCTTATCGTGTTTATGATTCACAAACCTATCATACCGCCTACTGAAAGCGCTTTAATACATCCATTATTAGTCACATTTTCATGTGAAAATTTAACTTCAACTATCTAAAATTGCTGAGCTGCAAATGCAGAACGAACTTTATTGGATATTCGGCTAGGCCCCTTAAATCCGGAGTCTTACCCACCAAAAATGGCTCGTTCGCATAATAGCTCACTATTTCAAACAATTACATCGCTTTATGAAATTCAGACGTATCCTCCTGCGTTTTAACCCAAAC
>NZ_BOSL01000019.1 GCF_018403325.1 Paenibacillus vini
TTGAAGACCACGAGGTTGATAGGCCTGAGGTGGAAGTGCAGCAATGTATGGAGCTGACAGGTACTAATCGGTCGAGGGCTTATCCAAATTTCTAATGCAAACTCAAGTTTCGTATCCAGTTTTCAAGGATTAACACCTTGAATTTATGGCTTGGAGAGATACCCAAGTGGCTATAAGGGGACCCTCTGCTAAGGGGTTAGACTGCGTAAGCGGTGCGAGGGTTCGAATCCCTCTCTCTCCGCCATTTGTACAAGCTTAATATTATTAATATGGCGGTGTAGCTCAGCTGGCTAGAGCGTACGGTTCATACCCGTGAGGTCGGGGGTTCGATCCCCTCCGCCGCTACCATATTACCCAGGAGGCTTAGCTCAGCTGGGAGAGCATCTGCCTTACAAGCAGAGGGTCGGGGGTTCGATCCCCTCAGCCTCCACCATTTCATATTTCACAACGTGCCGTTGTAGCTCAATTGGTAGAGCAACTGACTTGTAATCAGTAGGTTGGGGGTTCAAGTCCTCTCGACGGCACCATCTTTACCAAATGCGGAGCCGTGGTGTAGAGGCCTAACATGCCTGCCTGTCACGCAGGAGACCGCGGGTTCGAATCCCGTCGGCTCCGCCATTTTTTACAGAATGTATATTTCCACAATGAAGTGGGAAAGTTACCAACTTAACCGCTTTATTTTTTTGACCAATTTCATATGGCTCGGTAGCTCAGTCGGTAGAGCAGAGGACTGAAAATCCTCGTGTCGGCGGTTCGATTCCGTCCCGAGCCACTTTATGTTACTTAAGACTACGGTCTTAATGCAGCATAACCCTGGAGGCTTAGTGAAGTGGCTAAACACGGCAGACTGTAAATCTGCTCTCTACGAGTTCGGTGGTTCGAATCCATCAGCCTCCACCATTTTTTTGAGCCATTAGCTCAGTTGGTAGAGCACCTGACTTTTAATCAGGGTGTCGAAGGTTCGAGTCCTTCATGGCTCATGTCAAAAAGTCGTCAACTTCGGTTGGCGGCTTTTTTATTTTACTAACATAAAAGACCGACTGACGGATCGGCGGCATTATCGTAACCCGGACAGGTTATGCTAAAATAGCATTAATAATCATAATTCATGGAGTGGAAGGGCAACGGGTATGGAAATGAATTCGCTGAAACAACAGGTGGAGGAAATCTCGGGCATTCCTTTAACCGTGATGGAGATGGGAATGGCGGAATGGGAGTCATTAGCGGCGAAGGCTAGTGAAGTTGCCAACGGCACGCATAATGGCCTGTTACGATTGGAGAACCGGTATATTTGGTTATGGAAAAGAAAAAGTACATCGTCGGTACAAATCCTTGAAGCGGATGCGGCAAGCTTGACGGAAACCGAGGCGAAGCTTATCGGGCTATTGATAGCAGGGACGCGCGACGCTGGGAAAGCCTCGCCAGCCAAAAAAGATGAGGAGTCCCGGAGCATCGAGCTAGGTGTTTGGATTGAGGAATGTCTGGATCGCGAGGATCTGCATGCCGCGGTACCTGAGAATATGGCCTTAAAATCCCGGTTGCAGACGCCTATGCTGCCTCTTCTCGTAAGTTGGGAGAATCGTGCCGGTCAAGGCGTAGCATTTTCCAAGCTGTACAAATTGCTGAGGAGTTATTTCGGCGGTGACTTGCTGCTGATACCTATAAAAGAGGATTGGATGATTCTAGTAAGCGAAGCCTTACTGACAGATCTGCGGGAAGAGAGCGAAGAAGGAGCTGACAACGAAAGGGATTTGCTCGGTGCCTTGTGCCAAGGACTTTATGAACTGATTTCAAATGAATGGGTTGGGGGAGGCTGTCATTTAGCCGTCCACGAACTGATTTCAGGCGATCATCATATTGCCCGGGCGGCTTTGGCATTGCGGGAAACGTTAAGGATCGGACATCTGTTCGACGTGACCGAGCATATTCATTTACCTTGGGAGCTACAATTGGAACGGTTAGTATCCAGTATTCCGGCGGAAGATCGCGAACGTTTCATTAATGAGACGAGCGGACATCAAGGTATCTTTGCGGATGAAGAAATGAGGACAACACTGGAAACCTTCTTTCAAATGGACTGCAATGTAAGCGAGACGGCAAAGCGGCTTTATATTCATCGGAATACGTTGATGTACCGGATCGACAAGATCAAACAGGAAACAGGACTGGATGTCCGGACCTTTCGTGACGCGGTATTAATCAACCTGGAATTACTATTGTACAAAGTGACAAAAAGAGCCTAATGTTTTTTGTGCAGTTTGTGCATAGCGGTTTTCCGCCCGAATAGGTAATATATAAATATGAATTGTATCCGATTTCATTTTTAGATTAATACTCTAAAATTAACTTATTAGGAGGCCAAACCCATGGCAGGCGTACGCTTAGAACACATTTATAAGAAATATGCAGGCGCAGACAAAGCAACTGTAATTGACGTAAATCTTGATATTGCTGATAAAGAATTCCTCGTATTGGTAGGACCTTCCGGTTGCGGTAAGTCGACTACCCTGCGTATGATTGCAGGTCTGGAAGAAATCTCCGAAGGTAAATTGTACATCGGCGACCGCGTCGTGAACGACGTAGCTCCTAAAGACCGCGATATCGCGATGGTATTCCAATCCTACGCTTTGTATCCGCATATGAACGTTTATCAAAACATGGCGTTCGGTTTGAAACTGCGTAAAGTGAAGAAAGAAGAAATCGATCAACGCGTTCGCGAAGCAGCTAAAATTCTCGATATCGAGCATTTGCTTGATCGTAAACCAAAAGCTCTTTCCGGTGGTCAGCGTCAACGGGTAGCCTTGGGCCGCGCTATTGTCCGCGATCCACAAGTCTTCCTCATGGACGAACCACTTTCGAACTTGGATGCTAAACTGCGCGGTCAAATGCGCGCGGAAATCACTAAGCTGGTTAAACGTCTTGAAACTACTTGCATTTACGTAACACATGACCAAACAGAAGCTATGACGATGGGTGACCGGATCGTAGTTATGCAAGACGGTATCATTCAACAAGCTGCTTCTCCTGAAGAGCTGTACAACCAACCGCAAAACATCTTCGTTGCCGGATTTATCGGATCCCCAACGATGAACTTCATCAACGGTACGCTGGTTGAACAAAACGGTGCGGTTTACTTCCAATCCGACTTCGCAAAAGTAGAAGTACCACAAGGTAAAGCTGTAGTTCTGAAGGAAAAAGGATATGTAAACGGTAAAGAAGTTATCATGGGCGTGCGTCCAGAAGATATCCATGAAGAGCCAATCTTCTTGGAAGGATCCCCTAACACGATCTTTACTGCAAACGTAGACGTAACCGAGAACCTGGGTCATGAAATGTTGCTCTACTTGGCAAGCAGTTCTTCCCTGATCGCTCGCGTAGACGGACGTTCCAATACTCGCGAAGGCGACAACGTGAAATTGGCCATCGATATGAACAAAATTCATATCTTCGACAAAGAAACCGAATTGAACGTATTCTTCTCCTAATCGATAAGAATCGACATAAGAACCGCCCTTCTGGGCGGTTTTTTAATTTTACTTTTTGGGGCTGTGATTGATTTACAGCGTAATTTCCTTTACGATGAATACATTGACAGGAATGAAGGATGAAGCGGATTTTTACATATTATCGCAGGCCGGGTCCGCAAGTGGGTAGGATTACCCAGTAAACTTAACGGAAGGCCATTTCGGAAAGGAAGAACACCATGGCTAAAAAAGTAAAAGTATCCGAATTGGTTCACCAATTCGGGCTGGAGGTTGTTTCCGGGGAACAGGGGCTTAAACGGGTTATTACCGTGGATGACTTGTATCGTCCGGGTCTTGAGATGGCTGGTTATTTCGAGTATCACCCGCCTGAGCGCGTGCAAATTCTCGGCAAAACCGAGTTGGCCTTCTATGAGACGCTTCCTTTGGACGAACGGAAAGACCGGATGGAACGCCTATGCAGCAGCGAGGAATTGCCTTGTATCATCGTCACGAGATCTTGGGAAGTTCCGCAAGAATTAATCGATATTAGCTCAGAGAAGAACATCCCCGTATTGCGCAGCAGTATGGCCACGACGATCCTTTCCAGCCGGATCACCAGCTTCCTGGAACGGAAACTGGCTCCAACAGCGACGATCCATGGGGTACTCGTGGATGTTTACGGTGTCGGCATGCTGATTACCGGTACCAGCGGTATCGGGAAAAGCGAAACGGCGCTCGAATTGGTTAAACGCGGCCATCGCCTGATTGCCGATGATGCAGTGGAAATCCGTCAGACGTCGGATAATCAGCTGCACGGCTCGGCACCTGAGTTGATCCGCCATTTGCTCGAGATCCGGGGAGTAGGTATCATCAACGTAATGACCTTGTTCGGAGCCGGTGCGATCCGGAACAACAAGCGGATTACGCTGGTAGTCAGACTGGAAGCATGGCAGCAGGAGAAGCAGTACGACCGCTTGGGTCTGGACGAAGAGACCACGCGGATTATCGACACCGATGTGCCTTTGGTTACGATTCCAGTTCGCCCGGGACGAAACCTGGCGGTAATTATTGAAGTGGCCGCCATGAACTTCCGTCTGAAACGGATGGGATACAATGCCGCCCTGCAATTTACGACGAAGCTGACAGAGACGATTGCTGAAGATATCGACGATTTGGATTAGGAGCGTGAATGATGGGTACCTTGTTATTGAACCCGATCGCTTTTTCGATCGGTAGTCTTGAAGTACATTGGTATGGATTAATCTTAGGCTTCGGAGCTTTGATGGGGCTGGTGTTTGCCATATGGGAAGGGAAACGATTCAAAATTCCACAGGAGTTCTTCATGGACTTGCTGCTATTGGGAGTTCCTTCGGCCATCATCGCGGCACGGATCTACTTTGTAGCCTTTATGTGGGATGATTATAAGAACAACCTGCTCGATATTTTTAAAATATGGAATGGCGGTATCGCTATATATGGTGCCCTCATCGGTGCGATTATTTGTGCGGTCATCTTTACGCGTCGACGGGGTTACAACTTCTGGCGAATCGCCGATATATGCGCGCCATCGCTCCTTATTGGCCAATTGATCGGCCGATGGGGCAACTTTGTCAATCAGGAGGCGTATGGCGGTCCGACAACCGAGGGCTTCTTGAGCGACTATTTGCATTTACCTTCTTTTATTGTGAATCAAATGAATGTACAGGGTACCTTCCATCACCCAACCTTCTTGTATGAATCTCTATGGAACCTCGTAGGGCTGGTTATCCTGATCATTTTGCGGAGACAGAAGTTTTTGCGGGCAGGGGAATTATTCTTCTCCTATTTCATCTGGTATTCGATCGGCCGCTTCTTTATCGAAGCGCTTAGAACGGACAGCCTGGCTTTCCAAGGCGCAGACTGGCTTGCTTCCTTCGTGAACGGATTGTGGACGCCTATGACTTGGATGGGCTTCGAACAGGGCTATCTGGCTCCGTCTTACGGGAATGTCCGAATATCGCAATTGTTGGCTATTCTTTTCGTAGTTGTAGCTGTAGCCATGATCATCATCCGCCGCAGAACCGTAAGGGATCTGCCGCGGTACTGCGACCCGATTGTTTCAACGCGGGTAAAAGAGGTGGAGAGCCTGACTTCCGCCCCTGTACAGGAGTCCCAGACTGCGCATTCTAATGAGGCATCCGCTGTAAAAGGGGACGAAGTTATCACCGAGGAGACAAAGGAATCAACGGAGAAATAAAGGAGCAACCGCTGCATGATTAACACCGTATTATTTGACCTTGATGGAACTATTATCGATACTAATGAACTGATCATCTCTACGTTCATGCATGTACTGGGCAGTCATTTTCCCCAACAGCCGTATACAAGGGAACAAATCATTCCGCATATGGGAATGACGCTGGAGCAGCAGATGCAAACTTTTTCGGGGAGACAGGAAGTCGCCGATCTGGTTGCGGACTACCGTTCCTACAATGGGCTGCATCATGACGCGATGGTGCGAGAGTTTCCCCGCGTGAATGAAGTCATCAGCACGCTGCATCAACGTGGTATCAAGATGGGCGTCGTAACGACAAAAATCAGACCAACGACCCTTCGGGCACTGGAACTGTTCGGACTCAAGCAATATATGGACACGATCGTGACGGTACAGGATGTGGAGCATCCGAAGCCGCATCCCGAGCCCGTATTAACTGCGGTGAAACAGCTGGGGGCGGATCCGTCCCGAACGCTCATGGTAGGGGACAGTGCGGCTGACATTCAGTCCGCGAAGGCGGCTGGGGTGAAGGCAGCTGGAGTTGCCTGGTCGCTGAAAGGCGCAGAAGTGTTAAGTCAATATGATCCGGATTATATCCTGCAGGACATGACCGATTTATACGGTATGCTTGGATGGGAGTCAGTGGAAAAGTGAGAAAGGTCAAACGCTATCCGGTCGAGGGCCCAAACGCGTTATGGCAGCTCTATCGGACGGTAAGTCCGTGGAAGGGCGTCAAAAACTTCATTTTTATCCAGATCAGCAGGTATTGTCCGGTATTGTCCGTGAAAAATTGGATTTATCGAAGAATCCTCGGCATGAGAGTAGGAGAGCATACGGCCTTTGGCCTGATGGTCATGGTCGATGTATTCTATCCTGAGCTCATCACGATCGGCCGGAACTCGGTCATCGGATATAACACGACTATTCTGGCGCATGAGTATTTGATTAAAGAGTATCGGCTCGGCGAAGTGCGGATTGGCGATGAGGTATTGATTGGCGCCAATTCGACCATTCTGCCTGGAGTCACTATAGGTGATGGGGCTGTAGTGGCCGCCGGCTCGGTTGTGCATAAGGATGTAGCCGCAGGAACCTTCGTCGGGGGAAACCCGCTGCGGGTGCTGGAACGAAAAAGCCCCGAGGGAGCCAATAGCGGATCCGTTGAGACGGAGAAGACGTTTGACGGGGAGTAACGGGCAAAGATGTTTAGACTATTAGAAATAAGAGAGGCCTATGCGCATTGCGCATAGGCCTTTTTGAACGTCAGGTAAAAAATGTAGCAACTTACTTTCAGCATCGATTCAGCGCAAATTCAGTTTATGGGAGTAACCTATGAATCGTGGATATTGGTTACTGCGATGACTGGAATCGATAATGTAGTTCCCTAATTTTCCTGAATTAGGTATGATGGGATTAGAATTGGGATTGCGGTTTAAGGACATTTCAATATTTTCACAGCTTCATTTCAGCAGGATATAGGGTAACTAAATGGTATTAACTTACGTCTTGTTACATCGCAGAGGTAGTTAGCATCAGAGAGCCTATGAATACTGGGAGTTGATGACGTGAAGTCGAAGGTCAAGGAAAGATTGCCCCAGCTGGATCTGTTTCGGGCATTCGCCATATTTTGCGTGATTCAAGTGCATGCCTCTTCGTTTGCGGCCGGGTGGCAGGCCCTGGATTCGTCCGCTTTTTACTTTTACAATTGGATGAACATCTTTTTTAGAATCGGGACAAGTTCGTTCATCTTTCTGAGCAGTTTCGTTTTGTTCTACAACTATTATGATAAGCCTGTAAGTAAGAGCCTGATCGGTCGGTTCTATAAAAAAAGACTAACCTACATTATCCTGCCTTATTTGCTCGTATCCTTCTGTTATTTTCTTGTGGCAGTCTGGATCCAAAGGGATTTCCTCGATCATTCGGTCACGGAACTGCTTCAACTGCTGGGGATCAAGCTATTGACGGGCAGCGCATATACGCATTTATATTTTATTTTTATTAACATTCAATTTTACATTCTGTTTCCGCTGCTGCTTTGGTTAATTCAGTTTCTAGGCAAGAGCAGGGTAGCTGTCGCATGGATTCTTCCCGCAGGACTGGCGATTCAATGGGCCTTTTTCTTTTGGAATAAATATCAGTTGGAGCTTCCCAATAAAGGGAGTTATGCTCCCTCGTATATGTCTTTTTACATGCTGGGCGCCGTGCTGGCGATTTACTTCGATAGAATCAAAGGTTGGCTGACCACAGGGTGGAAACAAGCTACCAGGCTTCAAAAGGTATTCACCTTGTCGCTATGGGGAAGCTGGTTGATCATGGCGTTTGTCGACGTGCAGCTGTACTATGGATTCCGAAAAAAACTATATTTGCCGGATACGACTACGTTTGAGCTTGTATGGAACATCCATTTGCTGCTCTCTGCGGTCGTACTGTTAAAAGGGGCCTTTCTGCTTTACCGTAAGGGCTCGGCTTTCTGGGTGAAGGCGATGACCCGCTTGGGCCAGCTATCCTTCGCCATCTATCTGTTCCATCCGTTTGTCCTGCTGATCTACCGGAAATTCCGCAATCGTTTGGCGGGAGAGGATTTTTCGCTGGCTTATTTTTTCTTTATCATCGGCGGTTCGGTTTGCGCCTTGGTTCTGTCATGGGTGTTTGTGCAGTTCTGTTTCAAACGGCTTCCCTTCGCTTCCTGGTTCCTTGGAAATGTGCCGGATTCATTAAAGAAGAAGAAAAAGAAGATGTTGCCGGGGCAAGAAGACCACAGTTCCACCCCTACTGTAAATGTAAATATGTAAGGAGCGAAGCCGGCTTGAGAACAAGCCGGTTTTTGTGTGCGAGAAAAAGAATCGGACCGGCCATGACATTCTATAATTTTCCTAATATACTAGGAGTACAGTTCGTTCCGGCATCGCCGGGACAAGCCTAAGCAGGCGTTGACGGTTCTGGAGCAAGTATGATAAGATATGCCATATTCTTTAATTTGGTAGTATGGTAGCACTTTAATATGATAAAGAAAACTTCGAGATGAAAAAGTAACTCTATGTGGTGAGGTGAGCGTTTTGTCGAAACCGAAGGGCTTTGAAAAACCAGCCGGCGTTCGCGATTATCTGCCGTATGCGGCCGAGAAGCTGCGGGCGATCGAGCGCAGCGTGCTGGATTGCATGTCCGGCTGGGGCTATCGTCAAATCCTGACGCCGACGATGGAATATTACGATACGGTAGGCATGGCCAGCTCGACGTCGGACCGTAAGTTGTTTAAACTGCTCAACAATCGGGGAACTACGATGGTTCTCCGTTCGGATATGACGGCCCCGATCGCTCGGGTCGTTGCATCGATGCTGAAGGAGGAGCCTCTTCCGCTGCGGTTGTCTTATCACGCTAACGTGTTTCGCGCGATTGAAGAGGAAGCGGGCAAAGAGGCCGAGTTTTTTCAAACCGGCGTAGAGCTTGTTGGTGACGACTCCCCGGAGGCGGATGCGGAAGTGGTGGCCCTTGCGGTAGCTTCCTTGAAAGCGGCCGGAGTTACGTCATTCAAGATCGCACTGGGTCATGTCGGCTTCCTGAACGGGCTGCTGGAGGATGCGGTACCCGGGCAGGAGGAGATCCGGGAAACGTTGAAGGAAGGGCTGCTTCACCGGGACTATGTCGGCTACCGCGAGACTCTCGCGGGTCTGTCCTTGTCGGAGGAACAGCGCGAAGAGCTGGAAGGCATCCTTCGGCTGCGCGGCGGGAAAGAGATTTGCCGCCAGGCGCTCGAGCTCAGCGGGAATCCACTGGCGCAGCATGCGGTTCAGCATCTGAGCGAGGTCTGGGACACGTTGGAGGATTACGGCGTGGCACAGCACGTGATGATCGATCTGACGATGATCGGCGACTTCTCGTACTATACGGGCATGACGTTCGAAGGATATGCCGCCGAGCTGGGTTTCCCGGTATGCAGCGGCGGACGCTACGACAACCTGCTGCAGCAGTTTGGGCGTCCGGCACCGGCAACGGGCTTCTCGCTTAAGACCAACCGGATTCTTGACGGAGTGGATGGTATCAAGCCGGAGCGGGACCTGCCGGTGCTGATGCAGTATGATGCCGCGAACCGCAAGCTGGCGTTTGACGAAGCCGCGCAGCTGCGCGGCGAAGGACGCAGCGTAGTGATGCGCCATGTAGAAGGGCCGGAGAATGTACTGAGCGACACGATTGCCAGGGAAGTCCGGACGGGGCCGCTGGGCCCGGCATACGGCGAGATCCGGACTTATACGAGCTTTTAGGGAGGACGGAAAGATGTAGATCATCTTTGCGATGAAGCTGTCTTCTCCGCAGCAAATTAACTGGAAAAACTACAGTTAATTTGCTGGACACCAGCAGTTAAGGATAAATAACTGGAAAAAATGCAGTTATTTCATGGATTCTCGAGAGTTTGATCGGTTATTTGGGGTATTAACTGTAGATTTTCCATCTAATCGTTAAAATTGGCTGCTTAGAGAGAATTTAGCTGCAGATTTTCCAGTTAATTGTGATGGGGACCAATAGTTGAGAGTAGTAGCCCGCCTACAATGGAGTGTTGGTTGGAATAGCTGATGCTAGTGAGGCAAATGAGGCGAATGGACATTAATTGTAATACTGTGGTCGAAAGGAGGCTGATCTGTCTTGGGCGAAATTATAAAGGTTGCTATGCCTAAAGGGCGTATTTATAAAAAAGCGTCGGCCTTGTTCCGCGAGGCGGGGATTCAAATTCCGACGGATGTGGATGAATCCCGAAAACTGGTCATTCCGCTGCCGGAGATCGGTATGGAGTTCATTCTGGCTAAGCCGGTCGACGTGCCTACATATGTGGAATACGGCGTGGCTGACATCGGGATCGTCGGCAAAGACGTGCTGATGGAAGAGAATCGGGACGTGTACGAACTGCTGGACCTCGGGATCGCCCGTTGCCGGATGTCTGTCATTGCGCTGCCGGATTGGAAGCCGGGGATTCACCAGCGTGTGGCGACGAAGTATCCGAATGTCGCATCGCAGTATTTTCGCGAGCATGGGCAGCAGGTGGAGGTCATTAAGCTGAACGGCTCCATCGAGCTGGCGCCGCTGATCGGTCTGGCGGACCGGATCGTCGATATGGTCGAAACGGGTCAGACGCTTCGTGAGAATGGATTGGTGGAGCTCGAAAGTATATTTGAAATTACAAGCCGGCTGGTGGCCAACCGTGTCAGCTATCGGATGAAAAATGCGGAGATTCAAGCGGTATGCGATGCACTCGAAAAGGCCATTGCAGCGAAAAGCGAAGTGTAAGTAGGGGAGTTTGCCGCTCAGGCGCAAACAGGAAACTTAAACAAGATACAAGTAAAGAAGATGTAAGGAAGTTTGAAGATAAGGAATGACGGAAGCCGGGGAGGGCTGCGGGATGAAAATCGTAAAGGCACAGGAATTTGATCTGCGGCGGGAGGTCGAATACGGATCGGCGGAGCAAAATGAAGCGGTCCGGACCATCGTCATGGATGTGAAAAATGAAGGAGATGCCGCTCTGCTGCGGTATACGGAGAAGTTCGACGGAGTGAAGCTGGAAACGGCCGGACTGCGGGTGACGCAGGAGGAGCTGCAGGCGGCGTACAGCCAGGTGGAGCCATCGTTTGTCGAGGCTATTTCGGCGGCCGCGGCGAATATACGATCTTTTCATACGAGACAGAAGCGTAACTCCTGGATGGATTTGCAGCCGGACGGCACTCTGCTCGGTCAAATCATCCGCCCGCTCAAGCGGGTGGGCGTGTATGTGCCGGGCGGCAAAGCATCGTACCCTTCCTCGGTGCTGATGAACGTCATTCCGGCACAAGTTGCCGGCGTGCCGGAGATCGTGATGGTCACGCCGCCGGCCACCGGCGGGAAAGCGGGTATCGACCCGTATATCCTCGTCGCGGCGGCAGAAGCCGGTGTGCACGAAATTTACCGGGTCGGGGGGGCTCAGGCCATAGCGGCGCTGGCCTATGGCACGGACACGATTGCGCCGGTCGATAAGATCTGCGGACCGGGCAACATTTACGTCGCGCTGGCGAAGCGCGAAGTGTACGGCGTGGTCGACATCGACAGCATCGCCGGGCCGAGCGAGATCGCTGTGCTGGCGGACGACAGCGCCGATCCCGCTTACGTGGCGGCGGACCTGCTGTCGCAGGCCGAGCATGACGAGATGGCCTCAGCGATCCTCGTGACGCCGTCCGAGGCTTTTGCCAAGGCATGTCAGGCGGAGGTGGAGCGCCAACTGGCGGAGCTGCCGCGCCGGGACATCGCCGGAGCGTCGGTTCGGGATTATGGCGCAGTCATTCTCGTCGATTCCGTGGTTGAGGGAATCGACGTTATCAATAAGCTGGCGCCGGAGCATTTTGAGCTCATCGTGGAGGAGCCGATGGCATATCTCGGCTTGATCGAAAACGCCGGGGCTATATTCCTTGGTCCATACAGCTCGGAGCCGGTGGGCGATTATTTTGCCGGACCGAACCATATTATTCCGACCAACGGCACGGCGCGGTTCTCGTCGCCGGTCGATGTGGACGATTTTATTAAAAAATCGAGTCTGATTTACTATAGCAAGGAAGCGCTGCTGCAAAACGGCGCGACGATCATGGAGCTGGCGCGTCGGGAAGGCCTGGAAGGTCATGCCCGGGCGATTGAGATCCGGCTGCTTAAAGAAGGAAAGGCGGGGACGAACAATGACAACCAATAATTCTGAGGCGCGGGAACGCCGCGCGGAAATCAGCCGCAAAACGAATGAAACGGACATCAAGCTGCAATTTGCGGTCGATGGCACCGGTCAATCGGAGCTGGAGACGGATGTTCCGTTTTTGAACCATATGCTGGATTTATTTACGAAGCACGGGCATTTTGATCTCTCGGTGCAGGCGCACGGGGATATCGATATCGATGATCATCACACGGTTGAGGATATCGGCATCTGTTTGGGGCAATGTCTCCGTGAGGCGCTCGGCGACAAGCGGGGCATCAAGCGTTACGCCAGCGTATTCATCCCGATGGATGAGGCGCTTGCGCAGGTCGTTATCGACGTCAGCAACCGGCCGCACTTTGAATATCGTGCGGAGTATCCGTCCGACCGGGTCGGCAGCTTCGACGTTCAACTCGTACACGAATTCCTTTGGAAGCTGGCACTGGAGGCACGGATCACGCTGCACGTGATCGTGCATTACGGCCAGAATACGCACCATATGATTGAGGCCGTGTTTAAGGCGCTCGGCCGTGCTATCGATGAGGCGACGAGCCTGGATCCTCGCGTGACGGGCGTGCCGTCGACGAAGGGAGTGCTGTAGGTGACGATTGCAATTGTCGACTACGGCATGGGAAATTTGCACAGCGTCAGCAAGGCTGTCGAGCGGCTCGGCTACGAGGGGCTCGTCACCGGTGACGCTGACGCGATCTTGGGCGCCGACGGCGTGCTGCTGCCCGGCGTAGGCGCCTTCGGCGACGCGATGGAGCATCTCCGCGCGTCGGGGCTGGACGCCGTGGTGCGCCAGGCGGCCGCGGCGGGAATGCCGCTGCTCGGCATTTGCCTCGGCATGCAGTTGCTCTTCAGCGAGAGCGAAGAGCATGGGCGGAACGAGGGGCTCGGCATTTTGCCGGGCAAGGCGGTGCGCTTTGCAGGAGGCAGCGCGGTAAGCGGCAGTGCCGATGCGGGCACCAGCACTAGCGGCGATCATGGCGCCGCAGCGAGTGCCGGTGGCCCTATGGGCGGCCTGAAGGTGCCGCATATGGGCTGGAACCGGCTGGCGTTCCTGCAGCCGGATAGCCCGCTCCTGACGGGCCTTGAGGAAGGACATGTATACTTCGTCCATTCCTATCACGTGCTGCCGGAGCGCCGGGAAGATCTGCTGGCCGTTACGGACTACGGCCATCCGGTTACGGCCATCGTGGGCCGCGGGAACGTATATGGCATGCAGTTCCATCCGGAAAAGAGCGGCGAGCTCGGCATGGCGCTGCTTCGCAACTTCCTGTCGCTGGCTGAGCGGAAATAGGTAACTAGACTACTATTTGAGCAAAGGGCAAGTGGCGGAGGGTGGATCCCCTTGTTGGAGAATATCCAACGAAAAGGGTCCAAGTAGGCAGAGCGGGCTGATTCATTGGAGATTATCCAATGAGGTGACCGAAATGTACCCGAATCGGGCTCGACAAGGCCAAAATGATTGGAGAATATCCAACCAGGCCACCAGCGTTGAGTGTTACAACGCAATTTCGTTGGAATTTTTCCAATGAAGGGAACTCCGCGACAAACTTTATATATAAAAGAACGGGAGGAAGAAACATGTCTTCATTCGTGATATACCCGGCGATCGACATCCGGGGAGGGAAATGTGTACGGCTTGTCCAGGGGGACTATGCCCGTGAGACGGTATACAATGAGAATCCGGTGGAAGTCGCCCGCTCTTGGGAAGCGCAAGGGGGAAGCTTCATCCATCTGGTCGATTTGGACGGAGCCAAAGCCGGGCATCCGGTGAATGATGCGCTCATCGGCGAGATAGCCCGCAGCGTGCAGGTGCCGGTTCAGGTCGGCGGCGGCCTGCGGACGCTGGCCGATGTAGAACGGCTGCTTGGCCTCGGCGTCAGCCGGGTCATCATCGGCACCGCGGCGATTGAAGACCGCGCTTTTACCGAGGCTGTGCTCGGCACCTACGGCGACAAGGTCGCCATCGGCATTGATGCGCGTAACGGATACGTGGCGACGCGCGGCTGGCTGGAGACCTCCGAGGTCCAAGCGGAAGTGTTGGCCAAAGAGCTTGCCTCCAAAGGGGCGGAGACGTTTATTTTCACCGATATCTCCCGGGACGGGATGATGCAAGGGCCGAACGTGGAGGCCATTCGTTCGCTCGCTCAGGCTTCGGGACGCAAGGTGATTGCATCCGGCGGAGTAACCGTGCAGGACGATCTTCTGAAACTGGCCGCTTACGCCGATCAAGGTATCGGCGGGGCCATTGTCGGCAAGGCGCTTTACACCGGCAATATTGACCTAGCGGCGGCGCTCGAAGCCATTTCATCGGCAGTGAAATAGAGAAGGGGAGTTGAGAGGACGATGCTGGCAAAACGAATCATTCCATGCCTGGACGTGAAGGACGGCAGGGTTGTGAAAGGCGTCAATTTCGTTAATCTCCGCGATGCCGGAGACCCGGTTGAATTGGCCGCGCTGTATGATCGTGAAGGGGCGGACGAGATTGTATTCCTCGATATTTCGGCTTCGAATGAAGGCCGGGCTACGATGATCGAAGTCGTCCGGCAGACTGCCGGAGAAATTGCGATTCCCTTCACGGTCGGAGGCGGGATCTCGCAAGTCGACGATATGAAACGCATTTTGCGGGCCGGGGCCGACAAAATCGGCATCAACACGGCGGCCGTCCTGAACCCTCAGCTGATCTCCGACGGAGCGCGCCGTTTTGGCTCCCAATGCATCGTTGTGGCGGTGGATGCCAAGTTCAATCCGGCGTGGGGGGAATGGGAAGTCTATACGCATGGCGGTCGCAAGGCATCCGGAATTAAAGCTCTGGATTGGGTCAAAGAAGCCGAGTCGCGGGGTGCGGGCGAGATTTTGCTGACGAGCATGGATGCCGATGGCACCAAGGACGGATTCGATCTGCCGCTTACGAGTGCGGTAAGCCGCTCGATAGGGATTCCGGTCATCGCTTCCGGAGGCGCTGGCAAGGCGGATGATTTTTATGAAGTATTCACGGAAGGACAGGCGGACGCTGCGCTGGCGGCGACGATTTTTCATTATAAAGAAATAGCAGTACCGGATTTAAAGAAGGACCTGAAGTCCAGAGGGGTGGAAATACGATGACACAAAACCAATCGCTGCAGCTTTCCCTGCCGCTGGAGGCGCTTGTGCAGGAGATCAAATGGGATGCGCACGGACTGGTTCCGGCCATCGTTCAGGATGCGTCCAGCAAAGAAGTGCTAATGCTCGCCTACATGAACCGGGACTCTTTAGGCAAATCGGTGGAAACCGGCCAAACCTGGTTCTGGAGCCGTTCCCGTTCCGAATTGTGGAATAAGGGCGCGACATCGGGCAACACCCAGCAAATTCGTGCGCTCCGCTATGATTGCGATGGGGATACGCTGCTTGTGGAAGTGGACCGTCAAGGACCGGCCTGCCATACCGGAGAGGATACGTGTTTCTTCCGTACGGCGGCCGTTGGGGCAGGCGACGCAGTACCCGGAGCATCTACCGGTTGGACTGAATTCGTTCCCGAAAATCAGGTTGTGCAAAGCACGGATCTTGGCAGCCGATTTGCGGTCCTGGACGAATTGGAGCGTCTGATCGCCGAACGTTACGCAGAACGCCCGGAAGGCGCGTATACCACGTATTTGTTCGATAAAGGTATCGATAAAATTTTGAAAAAAGTAGGCGAGGAGACCGCCGAATCCATCATCGCCGCCAAGAATGGGGATAACGACGAGCTGCGATACGAGGTTAGCGACTTGATCTATCATCTGTTGGTGCTGCTGCGCGAGCGCAACTTGCCGCTCGATGACATCATGCGCGAACTGGAGCGGCGTCATGAACGGCCGCGCCGCGACTAAGGCGGGGTGATCCAGGATGCTGATCGATTATCATACCCATCACGCCCGTTGCGGGCATGCCGTTGGTTCGTTGGAACAGTACGTACAGCGCGGTATTGAGATCTGTTTGACCCAAATCGGGCTGTCCGATCATATGCCGCTGCTGCATGTCGATCCGGCAACCTATTATCCGGAAATGGCCATGCCGATGGAAGAATTGCCGCGTTATGTGGAAGAGGCGTTTGCCCTCAAGGAAAAGTACCGCGGTCAGATCGACGTCCGGGTAGGCTTAGAGGGAGATTACATCGAAGGCTGGGAAGAGCAGATCAGTTCCATTATCCGGGAGTATCCTTGGGATTATGTGATCGGATCGGTTCATTTCCTCGGGGAATGGGATATTTCGGACTTCCGGCAAGTGCATAACTGGGAGGGCCAGGATGTGTTTGCCGTATATGAGCGGTACTATGATGCGGTAGCCAAAGCGGCACGGACCGGGTTGTACGACATCATGGGCCACCTCGATGTGATTAAGCGCTTCGGAAACCGGCCGGACCCGGCGAGAGAAGAGGAAACCATCGAATTGGAGCGGCAAGCGCTGAGCGCGGTCAAAGCGGCCGGCGTAGCGATGGAGCTGAACGCTTCCGGGCTGTCCAAGCCTGTGGCGGAAATGTTCCCGAGCCGCCGGATTCTGGAGACTGCCGTACAGATGGGCATTCCGCTTACGGTTGGTTCGGACGCGCATGATCCGCTCAAGTTGAGCGAGCATCTGGACAAGGCGCGGGCGTTGTTGTACGAGCTCGGTGTGCGCGAATTGGCCACGTTCGAGGGACGGCGGAGAACGATGATTCCGCTTCTTTTAACGAAATAAAGGTTACTGAGTAAATCTTAAGACGGTCTTGGGACCGTCTTTTTTGTTTTGGTCGCCTTACATTCAATTTCCATCTGATTCGACAATCCTCTACCTTTCCTTTTGCTGGTGGAAATTCCTCTTGAATGTGCAATTTTCCGTAAGTATTTCCCGTGGGAGGACAGCTTTCACTATGGTATACTGTGAGATGGAGAATAAGACTTGAGAGTAAGAAAAGGGAGGTGCCTTGTTTGAAAGAGAAAAGGGAACCCGAAGAGAAACGGGGAAACGTACTGCCGATCTCTATGGATGCGGGCTTTTTCTTTGAGCGGGCTGTCTCTTCATTGGACCGTTACCACTACGACAAGGCATTAAAATATTTTCGCAAAGCGGTGGAGTATGAACCGAACAATCCGGTAAACCATTGCAATATGGCGGGGATTTTGTCGGAAATGGGGGACTACGAGGCGTCTAACGCCGCGTTATCCGTCGTTCTGAAGGAGATCGACCCGAATATGACGGAATGTTATTTCTATATGGCAAATAACTATGCGAACATGGATAATTTCGAGGCTGCCGAAGAGGCGCTTGTAACGTATTTGGAAGAGGATGCTAACGGCCAGTTCCTGACGGAGGCGGAGGAAATGATGGACCTGCTCCAATACGAGCTGGATCGTCCGACGAAGCTGAAGAGCATCAAATCAATGGAAGGCGTAGTCGAGCACGACCGGGCCCGTGAATTGCTGGAAGAAGGCAAGTTTACGCAAGCCGTGGCGATCCTGGAAGAAATCGTGGAGAAGCGCCCGGATTTCCATGCGGCCCACAACAATTTGGCGCTTGGCTATTACTATCTTGGCCTGTTCGACAAAGCCATGGATACGATCGGAGAGGTACTGAAGAAAGAGCCGGGCAATCTGCATGGGCTGTGCAATTTGGCTATATTTTATCAGCATGCGGGCAATAGCGCTGCACTGCTGGAGCTTTCGGGCCGGTTGCGCAAAATCATTCCTTTCCACCAGGAGCATGTGTTTAAGTTAGCGACAACGATGGGGATTCTGGGCGAGCATGAAGCGGCCTTCGGACATTTTAGCCGGCTGCTTCGAAATGGAGAGATGGACCAGGACCCTTCGTTGTATCATTATGCCGCGGTAGCGGCCTATCATACGCAGCGTATGAGCGCTGCCAAGACATTGTGGCGCAAGGTTAAGAGGCTGGATCCTGGCAGCGGAGTAGCGGACTTTTATTTGCAGGGCCTGGAAGAACGGGAGACGACCGGGGCTCAAATTTCCCGCTCTATGACGGTTAGCTATCATTATCATCTTCCATTTGAAGAGCAGTTCAAGCATTGGGAAACGTCCCAAGACAATCTGGCTTCCGAAATTAGCGGGAATCCGTTGGTACGCTCGTCCTTTTTCTGGGCGCTGCGCCACGGGGACGCAAAGACGAAGCTGCAGGTCATCCAGGCATTCGGCCTGATTGCCGACCTGGAAGTGGAGGAAGCGCTGAAGGCTTTTCTGCTGGAACCTGAAGAAGATCAGTATTTAAAAGATATCGCCTTGTTCGTCCTTCGTAACCTGGGCGTTAATCACCCGTTGCCCGTCTGCTTCGGCGAAAAAACCACGCTGGTAGATCCCAGCCGGGTCGCATCTGGTTTACCGGTCTGGAAGACCGAGTGGCAGGCGGTCGTCGATTTGGCGTTGAAGCAGATGAAGCGGAGCTTTGACCTTCAGCAGCAGCATGATCTTGAAACCTTATGGGCGGAATTTCTCACCCTATTATATCCGGAGACTCCCGAAATTACGCATATCGAAGGATGGGCCGCCGCGCTGGAATATTTGACGGCCAAAATCCACCATCGTCCTGTCACTTACGAAGCTGTGGCGGAGCGCTATGGGATTTCGGCATCCACGGCCCGCCGGTATACCCGACGGATCGATGAAGTATGCGGAGTGAAGGAGAAGATGGAAACCATCTTTCCTTCCGTCCAATAGCTGTACAAAAACGGGTAAAGCAAGTCCAACTTGGGTAAAACTTAGTATAAGTAGATATTCAAAAAGTCGACTTTTCAGCACCGAGAAGGTTGGATGAAGGAGGGACTGAGGAGCGGAGCGTAGGCAAAACCTACGTGAGTACCGGAAGGCCCTTCTGAATTCAAGACTCGACGCCGGGTATGCAACCTGGGCTACTTCTTGATCAAAAGGTGACTTATTGAACAACCTCTATAAGAATGAGTTTCAATAAGTCAGGCTTTAGAGGCCTGGCTTTTGAATATCTTTTATGTTGAGAATTACATATTTCAAGGAGGAGGCGCCATGTATAAATCAATTGTAATCGGAACCGGTCCCGCAGGTTTGACGGCGGCCATTTATCTGGCCCGCGCGAATTTGAACCCGCTTGTCATTGAAGGAGTTCAGCCGGGCGGGCAGTTGACGACGACGACCGAAGTGGAGAACTTTCCGGGATTTCCCGAGGGCATTCAGGGACCTGAGCTAATGGACAATATGCGTAAACAAGCCGAACGTTTTGGTGCCGAGTTCCGAAGCGGTTGGGTGGAAGAAGTGAATTTGACCGGTCGTCCGTTCAAAGTGAAGGTAGAGGGCGGAGAAGAACTGGAAGCGGAGAGCATCATTTTGTCGACCGGAGCTTCGGCGAGATATCTCGGTATTCCGGGCGAGCAGGAAAACGTCGGTCGCGGGGTCAGTACTTGCGCGACTTGCGACGGATTCTTCTTCCGCGGCAAAAAGATTGTCGTGGTCGGCGGCGGTGACTCCGCTATGGAAGAGGCTAACTTCCTGACACGTTTCGGTTCCAGCGTGACGTTAGTGCACCGGCGGGACGAACTCCGGGCCTCCAAGATTATGCAGGACCGGGTCAAGAGCAACGAGAAAGTGAGATGGGCGCTGAACCGGACTCCGCTATCGGTTGAAACGGATGAGACCGGCATAGTGAAAGGCTTGAAGGTACGAAATAATGAAACCAATCAGGAAGAACTCGTGGAGGCTGACGGCGTCTTTGTGGCGATCGGGCATACACCGAACACGAAGTTTTTGGGTAACGCGATTACTACCGACGATCATGGCTACATTGTCGTGAAGCCGGGTACGACGGAGACGAATATCCCGGGCGTATTCGCCTGCGGAGATGTACAGGATACGCGCTACCGTCAGGCAATCACCGCTGCCGGGTCGGGCTGCATGGCCGCGATGGACTGCGAGAAATACCTCGAAGGCAGCATGGTACATGACTGGAGCGAGACTTTGAACCCGTAAGATAGCATAAATGAGAAGCCTTTCCCTAATCCGCCCGGCCTGACCGGGCCGGACTATGGGAAAGGCTTTTTGAGATGCCGGAGTAGACTATCTGTAAGCTAGAAGTGTAAATTTTGGTATCAACGGCTGATCAGTCGTATATCCTATGTATATACACTTTGGGAGGAGTGAGTTATAATTGGCTCATCAGAAAGGAAAGGATGCGACAGTGATGACTACGGCAACGCTCAGCAAGTGGGGAAATAGTACAGCTATTCGTATTCCGAATCAATTACTGAAACGGCTCAATCTGGAAGAGGGAACTGAAGTTGAGATTATTGTGACACCAGAAAATGACTTGTTACTTCGTCCTGTCGATAAACCGCAAGAATCGAATGAGGAGCTACGAGCTCATTTGCAGAGGCTGCTTTCAAAGATTAAGCCGGATGCTCGTCATGAGGAGATCGATCTCGGTGTTGAAGGGGATGAGTTAATTTGACCCATCCGCGGCGCGGAGATTTGGTGTGGCTCGATTTTGATCCGCAAGCGGGTCATGAACAAGCTGGTCGGAGACCGGCAATTGTGTTGTCCGAGGCCGACTTTAATGAATTGACCGGTTTTGCAGTCGTTTGTCCGATTACGAGTCAGATTAAAGACTATCCATTCGAGGTTGTTTTGCCGGAGGGACTTCCGTTTTCCGGGGTTGTTCTTACGGATCAATTCAAAAGTTTGGACGTGAGAAAGCGGCGAATCCATATCGCAGGACATATTAGTCCGGAGTCGGAATTTATGAGAGCCGTCCTTCGCAATGCGCGATCTATTTTGGCATAAGCAAAGCGCCGTTTAACCTTGGTAGCAGGGTTAATCGGCGCTTATTTATTTTGACAGCATCTCAAATCCAGCCCTTCTCTTCAGCAAGACGGACGGCTTCGATCCGGCTCTTCACCTCGAGTTTGTTTAAAATCTCGGAAATATAATTGCGAACCGTCCCGTAGGACAAATGCAGGCTTGAGGCGATTTCGCCGGCGCTATTTCCATCTGCTGCAAGCCTTAGGATATCCTGTTCCCTCGCGGTAAGGGGATTTTCCTCCCGCATGCTGCCGAAAACCAACTCGGGCGATACTTCCAGGTGTCCGGCCATGACACGTCGAATCGCTTCGGCCAGCTCATCGCTGGACTCGTCCTTGAGCAGGTAGCCTTGAATGCCTGCCTTGGCGGCTCTTTCAAAGTATCCCGGTCTGGCGAAGGTAGTCAAAATAATCACTTTGCACGGAGACCCTTGCGCCTTCAGTTTGTCTGCGACATCGAGCCCGCTAAGCCGGGGCATTTCGATATCCATCAGGCAGACATCGGGCTGGAGCCGCTCAATCAGGTCAAGCGCTTCAACCCCGTCCGCCGCTTGTCCTATGACTTCGAGATCATCTTCGAGATCCAGCAGAGAGGCGAGCGCGCCTCGCAGGAGGCGTTGATCTTCCGCGATGACAATGCGAATCACGCCGATACACCTTCTTTCTGTTCTTTAACGATTAAGGGGACGGTTACCAGAAGCCGCAAACCGTTTTTCTCCCCGGAAGATAAAGACAAGGAACCATCAATTAGGGAAAGACGTTCGGCCATTCCTTTGAGCCCGTTACCGGGATCAACCTTGGCGGCAGCGGCAATCGTGTCTCCCGTTTCGAGTACGTTTCCGTTGTCCTCCACCGACACTTTAACGACCGCATCGGTTGTGCTGATCGTGATGAAGCAGCGGCTTGCCTCGCTGTGCTTTACGATATTGGTGACAGCCTCTTTGATGCAAAGGCTGAGGATGTTTTGCGTCAGGTCAGATACACTTTCCAAAGCAGCATCCCCTTCAATGTCCAGAGAAATGTCGGCGGCCCGGAGGATTTCCCCGGCTTCCGCCAGACCTTCCGCCACACTTACGGCCCTCATATCGGAGACGAGCTCCCGCACTTGGCGAAGCGCGGCCCGGGAGGTCCGCTGGATCTCCCCGGCTTCCGTTTGGGCACGCTCCGGATCTTTGAGTACCAGCTTTTCTACGAGCTGGCTTTTTAAAGTGATCAAGGACAGGGTGTGCCCCAAGGTGTCATGCAAATCCCTGGCGATGCGCATGCGCTCTTCCCGTTTCACCAACTCTTTGATCTGCTGATTCGCCAGATCCAGCTCCTTTTCGAGGTTCTGTCTGCGGACCATAGAGCGGATCCCGAAAGGGGACGCCAGCATAATGGCAAAGAAGGGCAGTGTAAAGACGAAATCATTTAGAGATATACTTGCTACTGCTAGCGATAGGGGCACAAGCTCGACCAAAGCAAAGGCGATCATGGCGATATTGAATTTGCGGTGATCGGTATACCACCCGATAAAATTAGCCGTGAAAAAACCCATGTACAGGTTAAACGGATTGTAGAACATGCACATTACGACGATGATCGCCATTTGCAGCGCGAGCCATAAGGAAAAGGCTTTTCCCGTTACCATGTAGAGTTGACGGTATGTTACGACGAACAAGGCGATCAATGCGTAGCCGAGGATCAGCTTCAGGCCGGTCTCGTTACGGATATTAAATATGGGCAGAGCAATATAGATCAGCCACATGAAAGGAAATAATCCGTATTTTCTCGGAAACAGCGTGAACTTTTTCCCGGTTGACATTTTGGGCTACACCACTTCCTGTTTTTTTCTGATATACGTGGATAGTATCATAAACAGAATGAGATAGCCCAGCAAAATCACAACATTACTCCAATGCGGCGCATTCCCGCGAATAATTTCCCATGCTCCGTTGCCAAAATTGTAGGAAGGCAGCCATTTTCCGATGTTTTGCATGAGCTTCGGGAGGACTTCCATCGGCATCCACATGCCGCCGATAACAGCGAGAGCCATGTAAATGGCGTTGCTGACTCCACTGGCCGTGTCGACCCGTTTCATGGTGCCGACCAGCGTACCGATGGCCAGAAATGGCAAGGAGCCGATCAGAATCCACAATGCACTGTAGATCCAAATAGAGATAGGCAGCGATACGTTGTTGATCAGAACACCCGCCACAAAAATGAAGATGATTGAGAGAAGATGCATTACCGTTTGGCTGAACATTTTTCCAAAGAAATAGATGGGGCCAGGCAAAGGCGTCACCCGCATGAAAGTCGTCCAGCCCTGTGTCCGTTCCTGTACCAGACGAATGCCGAGGGTCATTATGGCAGAGCCCATTACACTGAAGGTGGTCATCGACATGAGATAATGTGCGGCCCATTCCGCCTGATTGTCCGCCCCGGTATTGACGACCCGGGTAAAGATGAAGTAGAACACGATCGGCATCAACAGAGACCAGAATACATAGTAGGGATTTCGGATTACCCGCAACAGCTCGGCTTTGCATTGTTTTAACAGCATGGACGTTTTCATAGTTATACGGCCTCCTCTTGATTTACGGTCAGTTGTTCAAAAGCCTCATCCAATCGCCCTTGGTCGATCCGGATATCCCGAACCTCGAGCTTTTCCGCAAAAATGGACTCCAGCGCCAGGTCGGTATCGTCCGTATTCACGTAGATCCGTCCATCCCTGTCATAGTGATCGGTTAGCAGCGGCAAGGCTTTGAGCCGTTGGCGGAATCCCGGTCCATCTTGGCGGGGCATGAAGGAGACCGAGCGTTTCACGATCCGGGACTTGATCTCATCCGGCGTTCCGTCTGCTACCAGGGCACCTTTATGAAAAAGAAGAATCCGATCGGCGGTATCGTCAGCTTCCTGCAAATAATGGGTCGTGAAAATAATTGTTTTACCCTGTCCGGCCAGCTTCCGGACACTGTCCCAGAATCGGCGGCGGGCGGTAATATCCAGTCCGACCGTCGGCTCATCGAAGAAGAGCAGGTCGGGATTGCCCGCCATGGCGAGAGCGAAGCCGAGACTGCGCTTTTGTCCGCCGGACAGCTTTTCCGCGTATCGCTTGAGGTCGCTGTCCTGAAGCCCGGTCAGGGTTATCAGAGATTCCATATCCATCGGGTTCGGATAGTAACTGCGGATGAGGTCCAGTACCTCTCTGACCTTCAGCCGGTCCATAATGCTGACTTCCTGAAGCATCGCCCCGGTCTTGTCACGGACGGATTGGTCCTTGGGGGCTTTGCCGAACACTTTGATCTCACCTTCCGTTGGCTCAAGTAACCCGAGGATCATCGATAACGCGGTAGTTTTGCCCGCCCCGTTGGGTCCCAGAATTGCCGTAACCGAGCCTTTTTCAATTCGAAAAGAAAGGTCGTTGACCGCTTTTTTATCCTTAAACATTTTGCTGACATGCTTCATTTCTATAATGGCTTCCATAAGTTCGCCTCCGTTATTACTGATCTTATCCATAGAATACCGGAGGGATGGAACCGTCGTTAGTAAGGAGTGTCATGAAATGAGGGTGACAACTGTCATGAAATGAAGCGGGAGGAACGAAAAAAGCCGCTGCATAGGCAGCGGCGGGGCGCATTAAGCGGGCGTCAGGCCCGATGTGAGCTAGAATATTTTTATCAAAAGAACGATTGTTATACCAAATAGAGTAAGAAAAGTTCCAATCCATAGAAAAACCGCCCGGGTAGCGAGCGCCCCCTTAGCTTTATAGATGCTTTGGGATGCTCCTTCCGGACGGTTTGTTTGTTTGGCAGGCGTTAAATTTCCTTGCGTCGGAAATGGATCAGTCCGACTGCGAAGAACAGGAGGAAGCTGCCGACGACGGTAATCATCAAGCTTTCGAGCGGAAGGTTAAACGCGCCGAAGTTCTCCTCCCTGGTTGGCATCATGGCAAGAACGGGCTGGGCCCACGGATAGAATGGGCCGATTTTTGCCGAATTGACGATCAGTATGTTGGGGATCGTCAGCGAGACATTCAGGGCGAGCGGAGCGGCAAAGCTCGCCCAGCTCAGGGACACGCCGAGCTGCAGCGCAACAAGCGGTAGGCAGGAAACCCAACCGCCCAGCAGGCTGGAGGCGATTGCGGCCCATGGGATCGGGGCCGTGAAGCCCTGGATCCAGCCGGCGGCAAGGATGCCGGCCAGGAACAGCAGCTGGCAAATGGCCAGCAGGCCAGCCACGACGGTGAACTTGGCCAGATAAACGGATGTTCGCGAGACCGGCAGGACAAGCAGTTGCTTCCAGCCGCCGCCGGTATGCTCGTACCGGCATAGGAAGGCCGGGAACAGGCCGGACATAATCGGCAGGAAGAACAAGGCATGAAGCGTGGCCATGGCGCCGAGCATGACGGTCCAAGGGTTCGCATCGCTATACGACGTTTCGGTCAGCGCGCCGATCAACGTAGACAACAGGGGACTGGCCAGCAGAAGCAGCCAGATGCGCGACTTCGACATTTTCAATCTTTCCGAAGACAAAACACGGAAAAAGGAGCCCATTTATTCCACATCCTTTCGGTTGAAGTGGATCATACCCATCACCATGATAACGGCGCCGCAGATGATGCCTGCGCCGACGAACCAACTGGTATGAGGGCCGCTGTAACTGAAGGTCGGCCAATTGAGCGGGAACCATTCCGGAAGCTGCAGGGCAAACGGAGATATGATGGCTGCCGCTACCCCAAATGTCACCGGCAGAGCCTGGTTTCGGAAGGTTAGCGACAGCCACAACTGAAGCGCGAGCAAAGGCAGCGCGCCCAGGTAAGGGAAGAAGCCCATCCGCAGGATGTCGCTCAGCGGAATATCAGTACCGAAACCAAGCGCCAGGCCCAGCACGATCGTAAAGATCGGCAGCAATATACAGGACGCCGTAAGCAGCAGAAAACAAAGCGTAAACTTGCCGCTGAACACGGCGGTTCTGGAAATAGGCAACGCCAGAAGTTGTTTCCAGGAACTCATTTGATGTTCCACATTAGCCACCAAAGAGCTGACCAAGGTTACGCCCAGGTAAATCGCAATGGGAACGAAAATGACGACATTGTCGATCAGGCCGCCCCAGAGGTCCTCCGCGTACTGCTTTTTCAGGTAATCAAGCCGCAGCCCGAAATTGAGCGCCTGCATGGCGACAAGACCGATTGGGGCCAGAAAAATAAGGAACCAGATTCCTTTCCCGCGGATTTTGAGGAAGTCGGCCGACAAAGAACGTAGCATCATGACCGGACTCCCTCCCCGATAACTTCCATAAAAATATCTTCAAGCGACTTTTTATTCTGTTCCACCCGGTAAATGTCATGGCCGTTCTCGACCAGACGCTTGACGAGTTGGGCCACCTGCGGATCTTTCATGCCCGGGAATACCAGCGTGCCCTCCTTCAAGATACCGGCAGCACCCAGGTCGCGTGCCAGCCAAAGCGCGGAATCGGGCTCGGAGACGACCAGCTCCATGTCATGCGAGGCTTGAAGCCGCAGATTCTGGATCGTATCCTGGAAAACCATTTGCCCTTCCCGGATGATACCTACCCGGTTGGCCATTTGCTCGACTTCGCCCAGCAGATGGCTGGAGACAAGCACGGTAATGCCGTACTGGGCCGGCATGCTCTTGATCAGCTCGCGGATCTCATGAATTCCGGCGGGATCAAGACCATTGGTCGGCTCGTCGAGAATGAGTAAATCCGGGCTGCCAAGCAGGGAGGCGGCAATGCCAAGCCGCTGCTTCATCCCGAGGGAGTAGCCTTTAACCGCCCGGCGGGACTCACTCGTCAGCGAGACGATCTCCAACACCTCGTCGATGCGCGACTTCGGCGCGCCCAGGATGCGGCGGATCGCTTCCAGGTTGTCTACGGCGTTCAGATGGCCGTAATAGGACGGGTACTCAACGAGCGACCCGATCCGGCGGAGTATTGCGAGTTTATCCTTGCGCAGCTCGCGGCCGAAGATGCGGATAGAGCCTTCAGTGGGCTGGATCAGACCGAGCAGCATGCGGATTGTTGTCGTTTTGCCGGCTCCGTTCGGGCCGAGGAATCCGTAGATATCCCCTTTGGCTATTTCCAGATTCAAATGGTCCACCGCTGGCCGTCCACGGTATTTTTTAGTTAAATCCTTCGTTTGAATAATCATTTCATGATTCACGTAATATCACCTCGGTAATGATCATATCGTCCGAAGTTTAAAGGTGAAGGGGGGCCAAGTTTAAATTTTGTTTAAATCTTTGGTTGGACCCCCACCAACCCAGCATTTAACGAATCGTATCGCGCTTATTTGCAAAAAAATGACCTCAAATCAGATCTAACGAACTCCAGCAGCGCTATTGAGTAAATTTAGGCATAGAAAGTAGCAGTTTGCTCGGAATAAGGTTACTTGGATTCGTTAGAATCTCAAAACGTGGTATTTAGCCCAAATAAGGTTTGATGAGTTCGTTAGGCGCAGAGGGACCAGAAACAGGAAGTTCACAGGCGGATGGCAAAATGGTTGCCTAAAGAAACTCCAGCGGTTATTGAGTACATTCAGCGAAAAGGTCAACCCAGTAACCCATACGTACGGTAACGTAGCTGGCCTCCGGCGACGAACAGAAGACGGAGATCGACTAGTTTATGAAGAATTCTCCTTGCATGCTGAGGGGTTATTCTGAGGTGGGTCGCTAGCTCTGATGGTGTAAACGGGCGAAACTGCCGTCTAGCGTAACGAAGTGTCTCCGCTTCGAGCCAGGTCAAGGAAGAAGGTATATCCGTGCTGATAAACTTTCCGATAAAAGCGAGCACCAGCTGTTGGCAGCGTTTGGGTTCGTCGGTGATGGAAGGATAGGCTACCGGGAGAAAAATCCAATCGTCCAATGCCATTAAACAGTGCCGCCAACATAAGTCTTTAAAGCGTCGTACATCGAGATCTCTTGCATGAGGTCCGTAACCTTGAATCTCGATGCCTCCCTTTGCTGCGCCACCCGGCAGGTAGGCTAGATCCACGTAACGGTAGCCGTTGTTTGCATCTCGTACTTCCCATTCCGGATATAGGTGATCGAAGTTTTTTACGGCAGGGAACCAAACCGAACGCAAGAATTCAATTGTGCCATGGCCGAGACCCTTTTCCAATATTTCGCGTCTTCTAATGTTTTGTTCCTCCTCAATAGCTGCTTGAATCCATTCCTTATAAGCTTGTTCGAACCTCAACATCGTTAATAACACCATCCTCTCATTCATTGGGTATTGGGGTAGAAAAGCAAAAAGCCGCCCTGACAACTTCGCCTCCCCATCGGGGAGGGAAATATGCCAAAGCGGCGTGTGCTTCACGACCGAACAATGAATATTTACAGTATAACCTATATGGACGATAACTCAATTTTACTGAAGGGGATAAATGTACACCCTCGTTCCTCCTTCAGGATAAGACACCGTCTCCCGCACCAGCTCCATTTCCCGCAGCAGCAGATCGACGATTTGCAGGCCGAGCCCGGCACCCTTGGCAGGGGAAAGGGAGCCAAGTCCTGGGCCGCGATCGGCGATGACCAGCGCCGTTTTCCGGTGGCGCTGTTCGATCGAGATGCCGACATAACCGCCGGATCCCGCATGACGGACCAGATTCTGGAACAGGTTATCCAGTACGCGGCGGAAACCCTGCTCATCTATGTGCCAAATCAAGGGATCCTCCGGCAGATCGATATCGGCCTCGATTCCCGCTTTTTCCCACAGCGGGTACCAAGCGGCGGCGCTCACCCGCACGACGCGAAGCATGTCCCGATCCTCCAGATTCATAGCATAGCGTCCGCTGGCGAGCAGATTGTAGGATAGGAGATGATCGATGAGACCGCTCAGGTCATTAATCTTGGTCTCCATCAGCGCCAAGGCTTGTTGACCCTGATCCGACAATGGCTCTTTACGGAAGGAATAGAGCTGGCCCCCAAGCACGGTCAGCGGCGTCCGCAAGTCATGAGACAAATTACTGATCAGGCTTTTGCGGAGCTCCTCCTCTTCATGTTCCCGGCGTCGGCTGTCATCGAGCTCATCAACCATATGGTTAAAGGCCTGCTCCAGGCGTCCGATTTCATCGGGCCGGCCCAACGGGACGCGGACGGGCAATCCGTTCGGTCCGGTACGGGTCATGCCGGATTCCAACCGAAGCAGGCGTTTGCGGATGTCGCGAAAGAATAAATACGAGATCAGAATAAAGAAGGAGAACATCAAGAAGATAAAGAATCCGTAAAACCGATAATCCCCTTCCCGGCCTCCGGTCAACGGTTTCATATTTTTGCGCGGGAGCTCAAACACCATAAAGCCTTGGCCAGCGGCCTGACTTTTGCCGCCAATAAAAGCGACGACGGTAAAAGGATCGGAATCCACGGCATGCTTCATATAGGCAACTGCATCTTCCGGCGTCCATTTGGACGGCAAACCGCTTTGTTCCGGCAATTGCAGGCGGGTCAGTCCCTCCGCATCCACCCAAAACATAGAGGCATCAGGATAATCCTGCTTTAAAGCCCGAAGTCTTTCGTTAATTTCCTCGGGGGTTTTGCCGCTTAGAGATGAGGCTGCATTATGCCAAGCATTCTCCAATTGTAGTCCCGATCCGTAGGAACGGACGACCTCCGTTTTGTCTGGAACAGACGCGGGAAAGAAAGCCCGGTTGACGCCCCATGACGCCAAAAAGCTCACCGGGATCAGAATGGGTATAAATACAAGCGCGAAGCCGATGATGCCCAAATAGCGGGACAACAGCGAGTTGCGGAACTTCTTGAAAGGCTGGCCGCTGTGTCTTCTCATGCCCGTACCCGGTAACCGATCCCGCGGATCGTCTCGATGATTTCGGGCGCGGCGGGGTCACGCTCCAGCTTTTCGCGCATATGGCGGATATGCACCATTAAAGTTTTATCCCCGTCCAGATAGGGCTCACCCCAAACCGCCTCATAGATCTGTTCCTTCGTCATAATTTGACCTAAATGCCGCAGCAGGTATTGAAAAATGTGAAATTGCTTTCCCGTCAGCATAATTTCTTCGCCGGTTTCACGGTTCTTGATGATATTCTCCTTCTCATAGACGAGCAGGTGGCGAAGCTCCAGAGGTTCGGCTGAAGGAGGACCGCTGCGGCGGAGCAGTACTTCCGCCCTGGCAGCCAATTCATCGGGATGAAAAGGCTTGGTCAGGTAATCGTCGGCAAATTGCAATCCTTGCAGCTTGTCGTCGATAGAGGTTCGGGCGGACAGCATCAAGATCGGGAGTCCCGGATATTGCTTTTTGAGCCGCTGTCCGACGGTGAATCCGTCCAGTCCGGGCAGCATGACATCGAGAATGGCCAAGTTGCACGAGGCTGCCTCCTCGATCGCCCGCTCTCCGCTGGTGAGCCAGGTGACGCTATAGCCGCGCTCTTTTAAATCTCTGCTGACCCATTCCCCGATTTCGGGATCATCTTCAATATATAGAATGTTTTTGCCTGGTATCATAACTGGGATCCTTCCTTTCTGGCTTTTCGACTCTATTGTTGCAAATTGGTGAGGAAAAATAAACTGCCAAGAACAACATAATAAATTTGTGATTCTGATCACAAGTTCAAATTGCCCGCCATGTTACTTTTTTTATATGAGAATGGTTATCAATTGAATTTTACTTATTGGTGTGCAAATAGATTGAGATGGAAGAACGAAGGGAGATCCGTGCAATGAGCGAACTCATCAATAACCGGGAGCATGGGGTGCCGGAACAGTCGCGCCGTCAGGCTCTGCTGAAGGAAATCATCAAGGAGCTGCACCAGGGGAAGAGCGTGGAGGAAGTCAAAGCGCGTTTTGAAGAAGCGGTAGGCGATGTCACGGTATCTGAGATTTCCGCTATGGAGCATGCGCTGATGGAAGAGGAAGGCATTCCGGTTGAGGAAGTGCAACGGTTGTGTTCCGTGCATACGGCGATTTTTAAAGGATCGATTGAGGATATTCACCGTTCTTCCAAGCCGGAGGAGCAGCCCGGACATCCCGTGCATACCTTCAAACTGGAGAATCGCGAAATTGAGCGTTTGGTTAATTTTAAGCTGGAACTGCATCTGGATAAAATCCGGAAAGAAGACTCCGAGGACATCATATTAAAGCTGCTGGAGGATTTGAACCTGCTGATGGATCTCGACAAGCATTACAGCCGCAAGGAAAATTTGCTCTTCCCTTATCTGGAGAAGTACGGGATCTACGGGCCGACCAAAGTTATGTGGGGCGTCGATGATGGCATTCGCATGATGATCAAGGAGGTCAAGGGCAAGCTGGCCGCTTATGATGGGGACAAGGAGACGCTGTCCATTGATCTTGAGCGGATTATCCAGGAAGTGAATGCCATGATCTTTAAAGAGGAGAACATCCTGCTTCCGATGGCGCTTGAGAAATTAACGGAGGACGAGTGGGTGCGAATCGCCCGGGAATCCGACCAGATCGGCTTTTGCCTGACGGCTCCCGAGCAGGAATGGGTTCCTGAACGCGTACCGCTTCCCGGCCTGGCGGCCGTAGAAGAGGAGGGGAAAGGCGAAACGCCACCGCAGGGCTTCGTGAAATTCCAAACCGGCATTTTGTCGGTGGAGCAGCTTGAAGCGGTCATGAATCACCTGCCCGTCGATTTGACCTTTATCGATGAGAATGATGTGGTCCGGTATTTCTCGCACGGCAAGGAGCGCATATTTGCGCGGACTAAAGCGGTAATCGGCCGTACGGTTCAGAACTGTCACCCGCCCCAAAGCGTACACGTCGTAGAAGAACTGTTGGCGGAATTTAAATCGGGCAAAAAGGATGCCGAGGATTTCTGGATTCCGGTCAAGGATAAATTTGTGTACATCCGTTACTTCGCGGTCCGCAGTGAGGACGGGCGTTATCTCGGAACTCTGGAATTCACGCAAAATATCGCACCGATCCGCGCCTTGGAAGGGCAAAAGCGGATATTGTCTTAACATAATGGATAGCCCCGATTTCCTTGGGTAGGAGTCGGGGTTGTTTTTATATCGGCATGGGCGTACTGCTCTCGCATATCGTTTCCATTCCACAGTAAGGACAGGCCGCCTATACCCTTGCCGGAAGGACCTGGCCGGACACTGAACTTATGGGGCTGTGATCGTTGTCATATTGCCCGGAAGCCTTGTCTTTACTGGATTCTCGGTCTCCCTGCGTCTCTTGACCGAACGGGAGGGTTCGCTTATAGTTGGTACGTAGGAATATTCTTTTTTAAGGTTGTCCAAAAAGTCATTTTTCCACGACGAAGTAGATCAGGATGAGGATTCGACGTCGAATCCTGAATTCAGCCGGGCCTTCCGTTGCTCACGTACCTCATGAGCAAATGCTTACGAAGTCGTTTTCTACGAAAACGTTTAGCTCTGCTACTCAGTCCCTATCTTCATCCAACCTAAAGCGTTTTGTAAAAACGCACTTCGGAAGGATAAGCTTCGGTCCTGAAAACCTGACTTTTTGAACTCGAACTTTTATCATTTACTATTTAAGAGAAAAAGGTGGCTTGTACAATGTCTGAAAAAATCTACATTGGTGTTGACCTGGGCGGGACGGCGATTAAAGTCGGCATCTGTAATGAGGAAGGTCAGCTTCTTCATACTTACGAAGGGCCCACCGAAACGGAGAAAGGCGCGGAGACGATCATTAATAACATTGAGCGTTACGTTCGCCTGATTGTGGAACAATCCCCTTTTGAGTGGGAGCAAGTGGCAGGTGTAGGTGCCGGGGTGGCCGGCTTTACTAACGTTCGCGAAGGCATTATTATTTTTGCGCCGAATGTAGGTTTGAAGGATCTTCACATCCGTGAAATCTTGGAAGAACGTTTGGGCAAGCCGATCAAAATAGACAACGACGCCAACGTGGCAGCACTCGGCGAGGCTTGGGGCGGCGCAGGCAAAGGCGTCGAAAATTGCGTATGCTATACCCTGGGCACCGGGGTCGGCGGCGGTATTATCATTGACGGCAAAATTTATCAAGGCTTCTCCGGCCTGGCTGGGGAACTTGGACATATGGCTGTCGTTCCCGATCTGGAAGCGATTCAATGCGGCTGCGGCCAAATGGGTTGCCTGGAGACGGTTTCTTCGGCTACCGGAATCATTCGGATGGCTAAGGATGCCGTTGCCCGCGGCGAACGTACGTCTCTTGCCCTTGTGGACAACATCATGGCGAAGGATGTATTCGACGCGGCTAAAGCCGGCGACGAAACGGCTGTACGCATCGTAAACCGTGCTGCATTCTATCTTGGGAAATCGCTGGCCGCAGTAGCTGTCGTGCTGAACCCTGAACTGTTCATTATCGGCGGCGGCGTTTCTAAAGCCGGTGATATTCTGTTTGATGAAGTACGCAGTGTGTTTGCGAAGCATACTCCTGAACCGGTTCAAAAAGGATTGCAAATCGTTCCCGCTTCTTTGGGCAACGATGCCGGAATGGTTGGGGCCGCCGGTTTGTTCCTTCGTTCTTAATTAGCAGTAATCAGGAATCCATGCAAGAGATATAGAGGAATAGGAGACTTTGCGAGGAGGGAAAAGGATGCCGGAAAAAGATATTTCTTCTGTTGCCAATCTGATCATTATCACAGGCATGTCTGGAGCCGGAAAGTCGTTGGCCGTAAGAAGCTTGGAGGATCTCGGATTTTTCTGCGTTGACAATTTGCCCCCGGTACTTATCCCTAAGTTTGCCGAACTCATCGAGCAATCGAAGGGTAAGATCGCCAAAGTGGCGCTAGTCATTGACCTGCGCGGCCGGGAGTTCTTTACGGCGCTGTCGGAATCGCTCGGGTATATCAAGGACCATTTTACGATCAAAAGCGAAATCCTGTTCCTGGACGCAACCGATGCCGTGCTTGTACAGCGGTATAAGGAAAGCCGCCGTCGCCATCCGCTGGCGCCGGAAGGAATGCCGCTCGACGGAATCCGGCTGGAACGCAAGATGCTCGAGGAACTGAAGTTGTCGGCAACTCAAGTGATCGATACCAGCAACATGAAGCCGGGGCAGCTTAAAGAAAAGATCATTTCCCGGTTCTCCCACTTGGAGAGCAGCAATTTATCTGTTAATATTACTTCTTTCGGGTTCAAGTACGGCATACCGATCGACGCCGACCTGGTGTTTGACGTCCGTTTCCTGCCGAACCCGCATTATATAGAGCAGCTTCGTCCACACACGGGACAAGACAGTGAAGTATATGATTATGTTATGAAGTGGCCGGAAACCCAGGTATTCCTGACCAAATTGCTAGACATGCTGCACTTCCTGCTGCCTCAGTATCATAAAGAGGGAAAAAGCCAGGTCATTATCGGGATCGGCTGTACCGGCGGCAAACACCGTTCGGTTGCGATCGCGGAATATTTGGGCCGGATGCTCGGGACCAGCGAAACGGAGAGTATTCGCGTGAGTCACCGGGACGAGGGCCGGGACCGGCATTAGAGGCCGCTCAGAAAGTCAAGAGGTGAGTCAGAAGTGATAGATCGGGCCAAGGAAGGAAGAGTGCCGCGAATCGTGGTGATGGGCGGGGGAACCGGCTTATCCGTCATGCTTCGCGGATTGAAGGAAAAGCCGCTCGATATCACGGCCATTGTTACGGTAGCCGACGATGGAGGCAGCTCCGGAATTCTCCGGAGCGAGCTGCAAATGCCGCCTCCAGGGGATATCCGCAACGTATTGACCGCGCTGGCGGACGTGGAGCCGCTGTTGTCGGATATGTTAAGCTATCGCTTTGCTTCCGGATCAGGTTTGGCCGGCCATAGCTTGGGCAACCTGATTCTAGCTGCGATTACTGACATTTCCGGCGACTTCGTCACCGCCGTCCGTGAGCTCAGCCGCGTGTTTGCCGTACGCGGGCGCGTATTGCCGGCCGCAGGCCAGGCCGTCGTGCTGCATGCGGAGATGGAAGACGGATCGATTATTACGGGCGAATCCAAGATTCCGGAAGCCGGCGGCAAAATTAAGCGGATTTTTCTCGAGCCGGAAGAGGTCGAACCTTTACCGGAAGCTGTCGAGGCTATCCGGGAAGCCGATGCGATTCTGATCGGACCGGGAAGCCTGTACACGAGCATCATTCCGAATTTGCTGGTGCCCAAGCTGGCCGAGGCGGTTCTGGAAAATGAGAGCGCGATTAAAATATTCGTCTGCAATGTGATGACCCAGCCGGGCGAAACCGACGATTACACGGTGAGCGACCATTTGCAAGCCGTGTATGAGCATGTGGGTCACCACTTGTTTGATTACGTCATTGTCAACGATGGCGAAATCCCGACCCAGGTCCAGGATTTCTACGCCGAGAAAGGCGCCAAGCCCGTTCAGGTCGATTGGGATGTTGTGACAGGCCGGGGCTATAAAGTCATCGCGGATACGCTTGTCCTGTTCCGCCGCTATTTGCGGCATGATGCGGACAAATTGAGCCACCATATTTATCAGCTGGTGCAAAACTGGATTTTACGAAAGAGGTGAGTCCCTTGTCGTTTGCGGCGCAAACCAAAAAAGAATTGACCATGGTCGAAGCCGATGCCTGCTGTGAACAGGCGGAGTTGTCCGCGCTGATTCGAATGAACGGTTCGGTTCAGGTTTCGAACAAAAAGGTCATTTTGGATATCTCAACGGAAAACGCCGCGATAGCAAGGCGGATTTATTCTTTGTTGAAGAAGCATTTCCAGATCCATACGGAACTTCTTGTACGTAAGAAAATGCGTCTCAAGAAGAACAATGTTTACATCGTACGGATCCCTGGCCGGGTTCAGGAAGTCCTGAAAGAACTTCATATTGTTTCGGAAGGATTTATTTTCACGCCCGGGATTAATCCGGAGCTTACCCGGAAAAACTGTTGTAAGCGGGCGTACCTGCGGGGAGCTTTTCTTGCTGGAGGCTCGGTCAACAATCCCGAAGGGTCTTCGTACCACCTGGAGATTTCCTCCATGTACGAAGAGCACTGCCAATCGCTGGTCGATCTGGCCAATGAGTTTCATCTGAATGCGCGCTGCATTGAACGGAAAAAAGGCTTTATTTTTTATATCAAGGAAGGCGAAAAAATCATCGAGCTGTTGAATATCATCGGTGCGCATCAGGCTTTGTTCAAATTCGAGGACGTGCGGATCATGCGAGATATGCGTAATTCCGTCAACCGGATCGTCAATTGCGAGACGGCGAACTTGAACAAGACGATCGGCGCGGCGGTACGGCAAATCGACAACATCAAGCTGCTGCAGAAGGAAATGGGCCTGGAAAACCTGCCCGATAAATTGCGGGAGGTTGCCGAGGTGCGTCTGGCGCATCCGGATATGAACCTGAAGGAAGTCGGCGAGTTGTTAAAAGGGACGGTGAGCAAATCCGGTGTCAACCACCGGCTGCGCAAAATTGACGAGCTGGCGGAAAAAATTCGGGGGAGCTAAAGTTGTTTTGCTAGTGTGACGCAGGCTGTGTATGATATAATGATATAAATTATAAATGTTCACATTGTTGAACACGTGATCGAAATTGTAATAGGGGGTAAGGTTTGATGATCAAAAACCCGGTAACCGTTCGTCTGAAAACGGGTCTTCACGCCCGGCCGGCGGCGCTTTTCGTTCAGGAAGCGAATAAATACTCGTCCGAAATTTTCGTTGAGAAAGACGATAAAAAAGTGAATGCCAAGAGTATCATGGGTATAATGAGCCTTGCCATCAGCACCGGCACCGAAATCTACATCAGCGCGGAAGGTGCAGACGCCGAGCAGGCTGCAAACGCTTTGATCAATCTGGTTAGCAAAGAGGAATTGGAGAACCAGTAAGATTACTCCAATTCACTTTTGTTATCCAACAAAAGAAGGGGATGACTCCGTTCATGCGAGCGGTTTCATCCCCTTTTGGTTTTTCAGGATTAAGCGATCGGTCATAACAGGAGTAAGATAATTTAATTTGATTATGGTATGTCCTGCAACATTTGATTCTGTATTGCGTTTAGTAGTTAAATTCACCAATAAATGGAGGGTCATGACATGAAAACCTGGATAAAGCCGGTAGGCGCAGTGTTAATAGCAGGAACTTTGCTGGTAGGAGGGACTTTTTTGAGTGGATCGATCAATTCCAACCATCCGGTCTATGCCGACAATGAGTTGCAGAAGAATATTATTAGCGTCGTAGGGAGCGGGGAAATTTCAGCCAAGCCGGATGTCGCTTATCTGTCGCTGGGCGTGGAAACACAGGCCGATACGGCAAAAGAAGCGCAAGCTGCAAATGCGGCAAAGATCGCTAAAATCAATACATTGCTGAAGGATACCTGGAAGATTGACGCGAAGGACATTCAAACCGGTCAATTTTATGTACAGCCTAACTATACCTACACCGAAAAAGAAGGACAAAAGGTAAAAGGATACACCGCGCAGCATACGTTGAACGTGACTTATCGCGATTTGGCAAAAGTCGGTCAACTGCTGGACGGCGTTTCGCAAGCCGGAGCCAACCGCATCGACAATATCCGGTTTAGCACCGAGAATCCGGATCAATACCAGGAGCAAGTAATCGAGAAGGCGATGAACAATGCCAAGTTGAAAGCGGGAGCGATTGCCAAATCCGCCGGCCGCAGTCTTGGGGTAGTAGTAAGCGTAACGCAATCGGGCGGAGGAGAAACTCCGGTCTATATGCAAAATGAAGCTCTTCAGATGAAGACCATGGATTCAGCCGCGAGCACAGCTATTGAGCCGGGCGAAGTGACTTTGAAGACAACGCTCAGCGTCATTTTTGAAATGAAATAAGAAACGAATCGAAGCCGGGCTCAAGGCAGTTGTAACTGTCATGAGACTTGGCTTCTTTTTTGTACTGTTTTTTAGGGATATGTATGCACATATTATATCCGAGCCGTATGGTCTCACTATTTCACAATTTTGTTCACTGATGGAGGGATATGAGGATGCGATTACGGAGCAAGTGGATCACCGGGATTTTGTGCGTTGCCCTAATGATTGGATGCTATAGCCAAGCGGATATCGTCGCTGCTAAGGAGGAGCCGCCGCAGGGGTTTATTGAAATTGTGGATCTGGATAAAAACGTGCTGATCAAAAGAGTAAAGTTCGATAATGAGCTCAGCGATAAGATGAAGGTCGTTTTAGCTGACATGCGACTGAACGGACGCAGCAACTTGGACTTTCCCAAAGGCATATTAATGAAGGTTCCGCTGCATACACGCGTGCACAACGAATGGTTTGACGATATGATTCGTGAGGCAATCGTCATATTTGAGCCTGGGCAGCAGCCCCTCGTCTTGCTATTTAACCGGAAGAATCAACCTGTTCTTTTTACAGCGTCAAGCGATGGGGGATTGTTGGGGTTAGTTAAGAATTGAGCACCGCCCTCCGGCACGGCGATAAGGATCCACTCACTCCCAGAAACCGAGCCCCTGCCGACTTGCTTGTGGTGGTATTAGGTTTATTTGGGTGAATTTAGGGTGTTAGAACTAATCGAATGGGGATAAAGCACCTTGAGTGAGACTCATGGGCCTGTTACTATCTTTAGGGATTTATTCTAAAATTCGTAGGTAGTCCATTAAATGGTAGTGACGGGAGATGAGACGAGTTATGGTCAAAAAGAAATGGGTGGCAGGCGCTACCATCATCGGAATGCTGACAACAGGTGCCGCTGGAGTATATGCGGGAAGCAACCTGCAGGAAATCAAGGCTTATCTTAATACCAGTCTTGGCATCGTTGTAAATGACAAGGATTTTAAACCGGTGGACAGTAAGGGTAAGGTACTGACTCCTATTACTTATAACAACACGACCTATCTGCCTGTAAGAGCCGTATCGGAGGCGCTTCAAGTTCCCGTTGAATTTGACGCTGCTAACAACAAAGTACGCATCGGCAGCAGCGGCGGATCTTCCGCCTCGCCGGTGGTCACACCTCCGCCGACTCAGACTGAGCCTCCGGCCACATCGGGGAGCTCTTCAAAGAGACCGCAGCATCTTCCTTCCGATTTTCCGCTTCCGGCAGACTTCAAGACAACTCATCTCAATGATACTAGTTCCGGCGGCAAAAAGTCCGTACTGATGATTTATAAAACAAAAGAAGACGCGAAAAAACTGAATGAGCTGTATTCCGATTATCTGAAGAAGCGCAGTTATGCCGATGTGCTAAATGCTTCTACAGAATCCAGCGTATCCTTGATGGGAGAGAGCACGAAGGAAAGCTCTATGATTAGCAGCGGCTCCGAAAGGGATGCGGAAGGGTATATTGAAGTTACAATTAATTGGAGCGAGCTGTAACAAGTTTGCAACATGTTTCTGAAAACAGGCTTCCGCCTTCCGGCGGGGGCTTGTTTCTTTGTGGAACAGCATCGGCATTGCGCCCGAGATCCGGCAACCTCCCTAGAAAAGTGTTGTAACCGGGACTAAAACAAGGTATAGTGAATATGCAAAAAATGAATCGTTGGACCTGATAAAGCCATACCAATGGATATGGCTTTTTTTTTCTTAAAGCTGACTTTAACCACAATCACAACCTATGAAGGAGTTGCTGCATAAATGATTGAATTGTCCGGGGTTGAAAAATACTTTGCTGGACAAGTCGTTGTGCACCCGCTTTCGCTCACCATTAAGGAAGGGGAATTCCTGACCTTGCTGGGCCCGAGCGGCTGCGGCAAGACAACGATTCTGCGCATGATCGCCGGATTCGAGTATCCGACCAAGGGGAAAATCCTGCTGGATGGTGCCGATCTGACGAGTCTGCCACCGAATCGCCGGGATTTGAACCTGGTCTTTCAGCATTATGCGTTGTTTCCGCATATGACGGTAGAGGACAATATCGCCTTCGGGCTGAAAATGAAAAAGCTGCCGGCCAAAGAGCAGCAGGAACGTATACAGGAAGCGGTAGAAATGACTCAGCTGACGCCGCTGGTCAAGCGTTATCCGCACCAGCTTTCCGGCGGACAGCAGCAGCGCGTAGCGATTGCCCGCGCGATTGCAAACAAGCCTAAGGTGCTGTTGCTGGATGAACCGCTAGGCGCACTGGATTTGCAGCTTCGGAAGAACCTTCAATCGGAGCTGAAGCATCTGCAGCGCAGTCTTGGTATTACGTTTGTGTACGTTACGCATGATCAGGAGGAAGCCATGATGCTGTCCGACCGGATCGTGATCATGAACAGCGGTAAGGTTGAGCAAATCGGCACGCCGCGGGAAATCTACGCTACGCCGACTACGCTGTTTTCCGCTACATTTGTGGGAGAGAACAATATTTTCTCACAGGATGGGCGGTTGTTTGCCGTGCGTCCGGAAAAATTGAGGGCCGTCCGTTCGCAGGACGGAGCCAAGCGCATCGGCGAAGTGTTGGACGTCCTTTATTTGGGGAGCATCCATAAACTGGTCGTTCAGCTTGAGGATGAGCCGATGACGGTATCCATCGTACTTGATTTTACCGATGAACGCACTTGGCAGGTTGGAGAGAAAGTCGGCGTAAATTGGAATACGGAGGATGAGGTGGTAATCGGGCCATGAAGAAATCTAGCATGGGCCTTCTGCCGGTCCTCCTGTGGCTGAGCCTGTTCCTGGTCGTGCCAATGCTGATCGTGGTAGGGATTTCTTTTATGAGCCGGGACGATCTCGGCAACGTGGTATTTCATTTTAATCTCGACGCTTACGCCACGTTTTTCGACCCGCTTTATTTAGGCATTTATTGGGACACGATAGTCCTGTCCATAGTGACAACGGCCTTATGCCTGCTGCTCAGTTATCCGCTGGCCTATTATATTGCGAATGCCGGGCCGAAAATGCAGACTTGGGGACTCGCGTTAATCACGGTTCCGTTCTGGATCAATTTCCTGATCCGTACCTATGCTTGGGTGCTTTTGCTGCGGACGCAGGGCGTGGTCAACAATCTGTTGCTCGACTTAGGCTTCATCCAAGAGCCGCTTCAAATGCTTTATACGAAGGGGGCTGTGCTGCTTGGCATGGTATACACCTTCATTCCGTTCATGGTGCTGCCGATTTATGTGGCGCTGGAGCAAATGGACAAGAAACTGCTTGAGGCTGCCAGCGATCTGGGAGCGACCGGTTGGAAATCGTTCTGGCATATTACGCTGCCGCAAACCAAATCCGGAATCATGACCGGTTCGGTGCTGGTTTATGTATCGACAACCGGAATGTTCGTGGTGACCGATATTCTCGGCGGAGCCAAATCGGCGATGATCAGCAACATTATCCAAAGCCAGTTTCTTGGGGCGCGAAATTGGCCCTTCGGCTCTGCGCTGTCGGTTATTTTCGTGATCACGTCGCTGATCTTGATCGCCCTCTTCAATAAAGCCATGACATCCAGACACATGACTGCAAAGGAGGGGCGCTGATGAAGAGCAAGAATCACCCGCTGCTCGGGATCCATTCCCTGCTGGTCATGATCTTTATTTATTTGCCCATCGCCTTTATCATTGCGTATTCGTTCAACAGTTCTCGGCTTGCCGCGGATTGGAGCGGGTTTACGTTTGAATGGTACGTCTCCTTGTTCAGCAACCGCCGTGTCATGGAGGCGCTCAGCAACACGCTGATCGTGGCACTGGTATCGACCGTGTTCTCGACGCTGTTGGGAACGATGGCTGCAATTGCTATCCGTAAAGTCGGACGAAGAAGTAAAGCCGGCATAGGCGGGTTGCTTTATTTGCCGATTATTATTCCGGATATTATTATGGGCTTGTCTCTGCTTGTGCTATTTACCCAATTTCATATCCCGCTCGGCAAGTTGACGATTATTATCGCGCATATCACGTTCAGCATTTCTTATGTTTATGTGATTGTGACGACGAGACTGACCGGCATGGGAGGCCAGTTGGAAGAAGCGGCCCAGGATCTTGGGGCCGATGCTTGGCAGACCTTCCGCCATGTCACCCTGCCGCAGATTATGCCGGGGATCATCTCGGGAGCGATCATTGCATTCACCATGTCGCTGGACGATTTCATGGTCAGCTTTTTCGTCAGCGGACCAAGCTCGACGACGCTGCCGATTTACATCTACGGACAGGTCAAACGGGGTATTTCCCCGGAAATTAACGCGCTTTGTACCCTATTGATCCTGGTGAGTGTGACATTGATTTTCTTGGCCCAGTTCGTGTTAAATAGAGGAAAGGGTCAGAAGAAACGCTCTGTCTTACCGTTTTAACGGAGTTAGTTGATGGAATTATTACCAACGGGATCATCTATAAATTAGATGAACTAAAGAATAAGATGTAAGCAAGGGAGTAAAATGATTCCGAAAAAGTGGAACGCTCGCCTTTGGATCCGGATTTCTACTGCATTTGATTCTATAAGATCAAGAAATCTGGAACCAACAGCGATTGTAGGAACATTTTATGTACTTGCTCCGCATCCATTCAATACTTCAACTTATCATAGATGTAAGAAAGAGAGGAGATAAAGAATTGAAAAAAATGAAATGGGCCGGCCTGGCGCTGGCAGCCGCTATGGTGCTTACGGTGTTATCCGGTTGCGGATCATCCAAGGAAACGCTGAATATTTACAGCTGGGCTGACAACTTTGACGCGGATGTGCTTGCGGCATTTGAAAAAGAGTACGACGTGAAGATCAACTATGACGTATTTGCCAACAATGAAGACTTGCTTGCCAAGATCAAGGCGGGCGGCTCGGGCTATGACCTGATCCAGCCTTCCGATTACATGGTTGCGACCATGATCAAGCAGGATTTGCTGGCCCCGTTGAACAAGGACAATATCCCGAATTTCGCGAATATTGCCGATACCTACAAGAACCCGTCCTTTGACCCGGATAACAAGTACTCTGTAGTTTATACCTCCGGCGTCACAGGCATCGCATACAATACGAAATATGTGAAAGACGAAATCGACAGCTGGGAAGATCTCTGGAATCCGGAATACAAAGGAAAAGTCATCCTTCTTGACGATAACCGCGAGGTTATTGGCATGGCGTTGAAAAAAGCCGGGAAATCCAACAGCTCGACGGACGAAGGCGAAATTACCGCAGCTGTGGAAGATTTGAAGAACTTGCTGCCAAGCGTGCTCGCTTTTGACACCGACAATATCAAGCAAAAGATGATTCAAGAGGAAGGCTGGATCGCTACGGTTTGGTCCGGCGACGCTTCCGTCATCGTCAAGGATAACCCGGACGTGGCCTACGTGGTGCCTAAGGAAGGCGGCACGATCTGGTCCGATAACTATGCGATTCCAAAAGGCGCAAAGCATCAGGAGCTTGCAGAGAAGTTTATTAACTTCATGCTCGATCCCGAGAATAGCGCCACAAACTATGAATCGATCGGTTACAGCGATCCGAACACGAAAGCTCACGAGTTTCATAGCGAAGAATACAACAACGATAAGATGATCAACTTGTCGGAAGACGAATTGTCCCGGACCGAGTGGTTACAGGATGTCGGCGACAAGCTGCAAGTATATGACCGTTTCTGGACCGAGCTTAAGAGCGGCCGGGAATAATGCCTTTGAGAAGAGCGTGGATAACACGCTCTTTTTTTGTTTGTGAAGATTTAATCGGGGGTAGGGATGGATGTAGGGTAGCGGAAACTTTGCCCCGTATTTTTGCGTCTATAATTTAAATTCGAGTAAAGAGAGGTCCTAAACGATGATCAACTTAAAGAGAACAGCAGTTATGGCGGGCATTTTAAGCTCCCTGCTTGCGGCCCAGGGTTCGGCCTCCGCAGCACCCGCCGTAAAAGAGGAAGCGAGTGTATTCGTCAACGGAAGATTGCAAGTGGAAGTATTGACCGTGAATAATCGTACCTTAATTCAACTCGTTGCTTTGAAGGATCCTGCTTGGAACATTTCCTATGAATCAAAAAAGAAAACTGTAATTGTGTCCAGCCCGTCCAATCAGAAGACGATTACATTGAAAGCGGGAGAGAAGACCGCAGAAATCAACGGTAAAAAGGTGGCCATCGATGTGCCGGTTACCGTGAAGGAGGGGCGGACTTATGTGCCGCTAAGATTCATTTCCGAGCAGCTCGGCGGGGCCGTATCCTTTAACAAGGAAGAGAACCGGGCGGTGATCCGGACGCCTTCCGGACAGGCCGATTATACGACTCTCATGAGCGGGGATTTGACGGAAGCCCGGGAAGTGGCCTCCCGCCTGGAGCTGGTCTATGAGGATAGCTTCAAGCCCCTTCCGGAAACGGGAGAGGGGTTTACAATCACTAACACCTATCCTAAAGGAGAGGCGCTGCGTTTGAAGCGCGATTATAAAGGGATGACCTGGTATGCGGAAGTCAACAAGGAGGGTCTGCTGGTCGTAAAGTGGCAGAAGGATAGTCTTGGTGAAAAAAGCGAGAGCGGGACACCTCCGAAGTCTTTCGGCGAAGCGGTGTTTTTCTCCGATAACTTCATGTCGGAATTACTGGTTTACGGCACCGTAACCGCTGACGGGAAAGCCACGGAGCTCGGCAGAATCAGCTCCGAGGGGAACGGGGGCATGGCATCGGCTTTGGCGGTTCCCATCGAAGGAGAAATCCGGAGCGACGCCGTAGCGGGTACAATCGGCAAGTAAACTCCAGAAGGTCTACATGATTTTCCTCGCTCGCGGAAATAATGGGTGTAATTCCGTGAAGAGATGAGGTTGAGAAATGAAAAAGTTCGTTTTTCAAATAGGGAGCGCGATGCTCGCCATCGGTTTGCTGGTTTCGGGATGGGGCGGCATCGTTGGGCCGGGAGCCCCGGTTCATGCGCAAGCCCATGCATATGGCCAGTCTTTGGCGAAGCAAACCCAAAAGCCTGAGGCCGGCCAGCCGGTCAAGATTACGCTGAAGGGAAAACCGCTCAAACAGCAAGGCCTGCAGGGTAAAGAAGGCGTCCTGGTTCCTCTGGAGATGATCCGAAAGGACTTAAAGATTCCGGTCAAGTACGACAAATCATCCAATACGTATACATTAAAACGGCAGAATGTAGTCGTACAGCTTCAACCCGGAGAAACGGGGGCCAAAGCGATTGTAGACGGAAGCACGCAGATCCTTCCCTACGAATGGAAAGTGGTTGACGGCAACCCCTATGTGTCAGTGAAGGTGCTTTCGGACAATTTGGGTTACACCACGCAGTGGAATGAGGCGGGAAGTGCGCTGAATCTGACGCCTCACCGGTTAAATGATATCAAGATCAGCACCCGTAACTTGGAGAAGGTGATTCCCGAGGCCTCCATCAAGATACAATATCCTCAGGTCAGCGGTTTGCGAAGCAAACAAGCCGAGGAGAAGATCAACACCTTGCTCCAATCCAGAGCCGATAAGTTTATGCAAGAATCACTCAAAGAAGCGAAGAACAACCAGCCCTCACCCAACGGCAGTCCCTACGAGTTCCTCGGCAATTACACCGTCACATACAACCGTGGCGGGCTGCTGAGCATTCTTGTGCAAACCTATGCCTATACAGGCGGGGCGCATGGCATAAGCGTCAGAGAAGGGCTGACGTTCCGTCTGAGTGACGGAAAGCTGCTGACGCTCGACGAAGTATTGCGAGCCAATCCGAATTTCCGCAGCATCGTCGATCCTTCCATTGCCAAGCAGCTTCAGCAAACCGAAGGGTATTTCGGTGGATTTAAGACCATCGGAAACAACCCGGATTTCTATTTAAAAGATAACGGCGTTGTGATCTTCTTCCAGCTGTACGACTATCTTCCGTACGTGTTCGGATTCCCCGAGTTCTATTTCTCATTCCCTGAGCTCGGAATTAAATCGAGAAAATAAAGAAAAAGACGGTGCCAAGGAAAGATCCTTGCACCGTCTTTTTTTAGAAGAGATTACAATGAAAAATACATAACAAATTCGGCGGGGAGATGTAGCTTCTAACAACCCTCCGGTTTCTACTTTAAGCTTTTCAGCAAATTGTAGAGCACCTGGACACTTTCGGCGCGGGTCAGCTGTTCCTGCGGAGCAAATTGCCCGCCGTCCCGACCTTGGAGCAATCCTGCCGCGCTGGCAGCAGCTACAGCATCCTTGGCCCATGCATTGATTTGATCAGCATCGGAAAACTTGCTTCCCGCAGGGACCGCGAGCTGACGGCCTGCTTCCATTTCATAGGCCCGAACCAGCATGACGGCCATTTCCTGCCGGGTTAAAGTGCTTTCCGGCTCATATTCGTTACCGCTCCGACCGGTTAGCAGGCCTGCCTGTGCAGCGGTCTCCACTGCTGCCGCATACCAGGATTCCTGCGGCACATCGGCAAACCGGGTTGCCGATGTGCCGCCTGAAACCGGGGTTGTCCCGAGCAACCGTATCAGCATGGCGGCGAACTCGGCCCGGGTGAGCGCCCTCTGAGGCTCAAATCTGGTATCATCAATTCCATCAAAGACGTGCTTCGCCGCCATCCGTACAATGACGGTTTTGGCCCAGTGACTGTCACTTACATCCTCGAAACTGCGGGCATATGCCAGTACCGCATATTGTCCTCCCAGCGGGACTTCAGCGGTAATCTTGCCGTCGGTCCATTGGCCGCCCACATAAACGAGCTGCCCATCGGTTCCGATGGCATATACGCCCAACAACTCGGGATCGGCATCGTATCCGGTCTTGATGGTAAGCACAATCTTCTCATTTTCCAATGCCGAGACCTGGGCAAACGGATCGCCGTTTTGGTCTACAGCTTCCACTTTGATGCTATACGGCTCACTGGCCGCTGTCCATTGAACGGCTCCCGGAATGGCCACACTTCCCACTGCCTGCTTTATCAGTCCGGAATCAGCGGCTACGGTCGTAATCCTGATTTGTGTTTCCTGTACGCCCTTACCGGCATCTTCCAGCAGCTTGCGCAGGGTTTGCCCGCGGAGTTCAAGAGTTAAAAGCTCTTTCACCAGCTTCAGAGTGCTGCTTTCTCCTACAGCGCCAGCCACATCCGCCGGCAGCAGCAGCGTTTCCTTGTCTTTGCTCCACTGTACAGTGAAGCTACCCGTTCCTTCCGGCTTCAAATCTCCTTGGCTCAGCCGCTGGATCCCATCGGGCTGCTGGGGCACAGGAACCGGTGTGGAGGGTAGGGAAGGGGTCCAGGAACCCGGATTTTCCTCAACCCCCGGTTGATTCACGGGTGCGGCCACATGGACTGTGCGGATGACTTCCACTGCCGCGTTGCCCGCCGCATCCTGCACATTATAGTGAACCTTGTAGGCTCCTGCCAACCCAGTATTCACGGCATCTACCAACTTGTCGGCAAAAGTAACGGTGGTTACCAGACGATGCGTAATATCCCCGTCCCGGTCATCTGCGGCAACGGCTCCGGCATCCGTGTATACCGCACCGTTTGCCACATACACCGTTGCGTCACCCAACAGCGTGATTACCGGTTGCACCGTATCCGATTCGCCATCTGTTCCGATGACTACCGTCCGGACGACCTCGTTTGCCACATTTCCGGCCAGATCTCTGACATTGTAATGGACCTTGTAGGTAGATTGCGTCACGGTGCTGATTCCGTCCGCAGGAAGCCCATTCCAGCTGTAACCGGTGATGATCCGGTCTGTAATATCTCCATCTTGGTCATCCATGGCAGTGGCGCCGGCATCTAAATATTCGGAGCCTACATTCAGGGTCACCAGAGCGTTCCCCCGCAAGGTAATCACGGGTTTCACTATATCCTCGCCTTGGGAAGGTGCTTCCATTTCCTCAAAAATCAAGTAGTCGATATTACCGACATACGTTCTATCCGTTGAAAACGTAAGAATGATATCATGTACGCCCGTAACAGACTTTTCTATTGTTCCCGTATACTTAAGATAAGTATTATAGTTGTCGGGTGCATCCGGAGTAACAGCAGCCGTCAGATAGCCGATTTTATGGGCATCGTCAACGCTGTCAACATAGATGGTGACAGTTCCCCCGCAGTTTGAAAATTTGAGCGCCATGTTCATTATGAAACTTTGAATGCCGTTATTCCCGAAATCCACGGAGTTAATGGTCATGCTGCCGCTGTCCACCACATCTCCTATATAATTGAAGCCATTGGTCAAGTTTCCGGACATGCCCGTAGCGGCTGCAGCAGCCTTCTTCGCATTGGGCGTTTTGTCTTTCCCGGGGGTAAACTCAGAAGCCCATTCTCCTTCTATATAGCTAAAAGCGGATACTTTATAGTTGGTGGACAGGGTCGGTGCGGTGTAGGTATTGAACAGCTTATAGTTTGAATATACGGAAGCCTGTACAGAAAAGTCCCCGTATCTTAGCACGTTGATCTGGCCGGTTGTTTCATTTATGGTCGCAATATCAGGACGAGACGATGACCACTTGATTGAAAAATCGGCATTTGACGGCAAGTAGGTTGCTTCCGCGCTCATGGTGTAGACCGTTTTCCCCTGGGCGGCATTCAACGGGGTATCTGACGTTAACGGTTCGCCCTCCAGAAGGAAGGTGAGCTCGATCAGTTCTGTCAGATCAGCCTTGGCTACGTACGGAATAAATATGAAATAATCCAAATTCCCCACATACGTCTTCCCGGCGTTCGGTTTAAACACCAAGGTGACATGATGTGTACCCGTGATCCGTTCACTGAAGTCTACATTGAATTCCTTAAAGACACTCCAATCGGCCGCGGTCGGCGTTGTAGTAAGGGAAGCGATTTTTTTGGCCCCTGTCAGACTGCCGTCGGAATTGCCGTCAATGTAAATCTCGATGATGCCTGATGCGTTGCTTTCTTTTACCGCTGCCGAGAAAGTGGCCGACTCAGCTCCGTTGCCTCCGAACTGGACATTGGAGTAAAATGCCCATGATCCTGCGAGGGAGCCGCCCAAATTATCCATATTATCGCCTTCTGCATGCACAAGATGATAGGTGTCATATTCCCCCGCTTCAATCCTTGCGTAGGCATCCTTGGGTTCGTTGCCAATCTTCTTATCATATACGCCGGGCGATGCATAAAGGGCATCTATGATGTCAGAGGAGGCAGCAATCTTTTGGCCTTCTACAGATTTGAATTTGAACAACTGGTTTGGTGTCAAATCTTTCGTAGAGATGGATTTATAGGAGGAGACGGAAACCGTCGGGCCGTTAAACGAAGAATTTGTAGATTTTTTCGTCCAGTCATATGGTTGCCCCTGGCTATCCTTTGCATAAGCAATACGCATTCCCCGGTCCTTATTCGCTCCCATGGTAAAGGTTACTGTCTTATCTGGATCCGTATCAGAGACGGCGTACCCCTTAAAGGCTTGCGAGGCGCTGAAAATAATGATGTCCTCTGCGGTGAGGGCGGTATAATAGTGCGCGTTAAAATCTGCAACGTTCGGTTCATGGGGGAATACGCCATCCGTATTGTACGTAAACCAGAAAATTACGGATGCGCCCGGCTTGATGATTCTGTTCTCGGATAATTCCAGCCGGCCTTCCCAATTAACGGCAGCATCTCCCCGGGCAGGATCCGCTCCGATATTTCCCCACAGGAACGCGTATTCCTCCGTGGACATGGACTTTGTGCCAAGATTTGTGACTTCAAAGTATTTATATCCCGGACTGGCATTAGGATAAATCTCCGAAATGACCGGATTTGCTTCCCCGGATTCTTGATAGATTCTTAAGGTGTAGGTTGTCACGCGTCCGGCAGTATCCGTTACGTAAAGAAGGATAGAATTATCCGCCTGTGTGATATTGAAATTTAATGTGCTTTGTCCCCCGGCTCCGGTAAAATCCTGATTCGGACCCTCGTTGATACGTGCGGTAACCGTATATCCGACGTTGTGCTTCACGTTTAGGGACAGATCATTTTCAGCCAAAAACAGTTCATAGGAGAAGCGGCTTCCTGAAAGCTCCGCAACAGCTTTATGATTTACTTCAATAGCGTCTAATTTCGGCATTTGGTTCAGCGATAATTCCGCATATACGGCAGAGTGATCGGAAAGATACTCATTTCTGATAATGTCATGCTTATAGACGCCGATATTGCCTGCCGAGATAAAGATATGGTCAATAACGTCTTTGGTTCCTTCATTGTAGTTTTTGCCGAAGCCGGCTGAACTGGGAAGCGTCGAATAGTCATGGGTCACATATTTGGCATTCAGATAACCGTTTTCCCCGTTTGCAAGATAGTTATAGCCCTCGGATTTCTCCGTAGCGTTAATATCTCCCGTCAGGACAACAGGCGCATGATATTGGGAGACCAGTTCATCCGCTGTTTTTTTGACCTGAATGGAGCAAAGGCGTTGGATATAGTCCGAGGTTTGGTGGTCATAATGGGAGTTGACATGGATGTATGCGATTTCATTTGTTCCTTTGAGTTTAAAAACCGCATAGGACATGACACGGGGCTTGGACATCCCTTTATAAAGAACTCCGCCTTGATCACCCAGTATATCCGTATATTTGGAGGTTTTATCGTTGGGGGTCTCCGAGAACCAGTAACCTCCGGTTTTTTCAACTTCGTATAGATCACTTCTGTAAAGAATGGGTGAATACTCGTTGTAGCCGCTTGTTAAATCTGTTGTGCCGTCTTCTGCCTTATTGCCTGTCAGGGCATAGGTTGCTCCGTCTTGATACCCGTAAGTGAGCACACTACTCTGAAGATAGTTCATCCATTCCGGAGTAATCTCATTCAGACCCATGGAATCAGGCTGCTTCCCATTAATCAGAGCTGTGAGCATTTCTCCCCGGGTCTTCCCGTCTTGTTCCCGTTCAATCGTTTCGGTCGAACTCGTCATCACATTAAAGCTGATAATCTTCAGTTTGTCATCGTTCGTTTGCGCGCTAGCCCCCCTTATACCCATGCCGGAAAACATCGGAACCAACATCCCGATCAAAAGCACATAAGAGACTGCCTTCACGGCCTTTCTTTTCACATTAAGCCCTCCTCGTTCCTTATTCTTCATTGAGCGATTGCTTTCCGTGAGTGTATCCCCCCTTTGTTATTGCAGTGCTTCTTCAATCATAGATAGAGCTACTATCAGGCGTCTATTTTAAAAACTGGTTTTCCCTTTCATATATTAATTAAGAACTTTCAAATTCAGATAAGCGCTTTCGATATGGAGTGATTATAAAAAGCAGTCGACCTGATCAGGCCGACTGCTTTTTACTGGACGCTATCTTTCTTTTTTGCTATTTCTCAGGAACACCCGTTGCCCTCATTGCGATCTGCTCCCGGTAAGCGGAAGGGGACAGTCCATACTTCTTCTTAAACAACGTGGAGAAATACGAAATGTTATATATGCCCACGGATTCACTGATTTTTGCTGCGGTTTCTTGAGAGGATGCCAATTGCACTTTCGCTTTCTCCAAGCGGACATGGTTCAGATACTCGCTAAATGATTGCTGGGTAGCGTTCTTGAACAGCTTGCCGAGATAACTGGGTGAAAGATCGGCAATACTGGAGACCATCTCCAGCGAAAGGCTGGGCTCGGCATAATGCTCTTGAATGTAGTTTTGCACTTTTTCAATGACTATATTATGCTTCTGCGCATTCATCCAATGATTCTTCTCTTCAATCAGGGCGCAAATATTGGCACAGTAGCGGTTGAAGACCTCTATGATTTCCGCCATGTTCTCAGCTGTCTCAATATCGGTAATCGTGTCCAGGTATTCATTGAAGTTGGATTCAGGCACATGCTGCAAATATTCAAAGTGTTTGCGCAGGGAGAGCATCAGTTGAATGCTGTACGTGACTACCTGGTTAACGGAGCCCGATGAGATTTGCTCGATAAACTGTTCGGCAGCTTCTTGTATGACAGGCGTTTTGCCGGATTGGACAGCCTCGATCAGCTTTTTCTCACAGCCGGTCGGGTAGCTTACGGTAGTCATAATATGCGACCGGGTAGTTTGCGCATCCAGGATTGATTCCTTTCCATAGATCAACCGATACTTGACGTATTGCTGAGCCGAGGTATAGGAGAACGGAATGTTTTTTCTGCCGTAGCTCATGTCACCAACCCCGATAGAGACCGTCACTTTAAAATAACGTTTCAGAAAGCTCTGTATATTGTACAGGGCAGGCTTAAATTCCTCAGGAAGTTCATTCTTCGCATACTGGATGATAGCAACCGCCTCATTCCCTCCCGTAATCAGATAATCGCACGCTCCAAAAGGGTCCAGCATTTCCTTCGCAATATTGCCGAGGGCAAACCCCAGGAGGGGTTGCTGCTCGGTTTCCGTCCGTTCCCGGGCAGGCTCCATTTCGTCGATTTTGAATACCATGACACAGAAATAGGGTCCTGAAATCTTTCCTTCAATATCTCGAATCAGCTCTCCCGGCACAGAGTTGTCAAGTTGATGACCGCGGAGCAACGAATGCATGTAATGCTCCCGGATCGTCCGGGACGACCGGTTGATTACGAACTGCATGGATTTCTCTCTCTCCTCCAGCGAAGTAAACACTTCGGCCATTATCTGATATTCGTCAATGAACGGCGAAGCGGGAGCGGGGGAATCCGGCATGATCTTCTCAAACAGTGTCGAAAGCGGCTTATATATATTTTTCGTCAGGAAAATGGAAGCCAGCAAACCGGCCAGCACGATGCCTACCGTAATTAGCAATGTGACATTGCGTAACCTGTCAATATTGGAGATTAGTCCAGAGTAAGGGGTAGCGCTTACAAAATACCAGTTCATTTCTTCTGATTTCACATAAGTGATCAGGTGTTTCTTATTATGGATATCGATCGTGAAGCTGTTCTCCGTCTCATGCTGATTTAGAATCCGCTGTACGTATTGTTCGCCGGACAAGTCCTCCAGAAACAGATTGGAGTCTGTATGGGATAGGACGCTTCCTTCATTATTCATGACGAACACGTTGTTGGCAGAATCCGCCTTACTGATCTTGCGGATTGTCGTCAGGATCGACTGCTCTTCTACGTTGATGTAGATGAGCGGGTTGTCGGAAGTCCGAAATGAAAAATCCGGGTATAGCAGAAAGGTCAGGAACTGTAGAGGCGTCTGATTGCGGTCAGGGGCAATCAAACCCCGCGGATAGAACTCCATATACTGCTCCGCACTGATGGCGTAAAGTGAGGAGTCGAACGGAAGCCCGGCTGTATCAACCGTTGTCATCGTCGACGGCCGATAGATTCCGATGCTGTAAATGTAAGGATAGCCGCTTTTAATCTGGGATAGCTGTTGAAAGACATGATAATTGCTCGTCTTGTCTTCTTTCGTATCATTCAGGAACGAGGTGATCTCCGGTTGGGTGAGCAACGCGTTGCCAATCGCCATGACTTGATTATAGACCACGTCGGAGGCATAAGTGACTTGGGATAACATTGCCCTGGAATTGCGGTCGATTTCCTTCACGGCGCTCTTGGAGAAGAGATAGAAGAGAACGCTCGACAGCAGGCTGACCGTGAAGAGAATGAGCAGAAAGTATGAAATTGTAAGCTTCTGGAACGCCCTATATCGAACAAGCCGATTCATGGTGGTCCGCATGAAGAATCCCCCCATTGCAGCAATATAACTTCTTCACTATAGGACATATCCGGCTAAAAAGGTACTCCATTTCGCAAAAATGAAAGTCAGTTCGGATATTTGGAAGCCGTGCGCCACATTGTGGAAGAGTTCTCCGGATTTCAAAATAGACAACAGCAAGTCACGCTGGCTACGCTAAAAGTAAGCATCACCTGCCGAAGTGAAGCGGCGGAGAGATGTTGTGTAGAAGGAGCGTGGAGTAGATGGATACAGAAAAATCAGAAGCAGCTTCACAGCAATTAAAAATAATGACCTTCAATATCAGGAACCGGTCAGGAACGGGTAATATTGCCTGGGTGAACCGACGGTCCCTCGTGATTCGAGCCATTGAATCGTTCGGCCCCGATCTTCTGGGAATGCAGGAAGGGTATAGAGAACAGATTCAAGATATCCTGGAGGGGCTTCCAGTTCCTTATGGATCGGTCGGTATCTCCCGCTATGGCAATACAGAAGACGAGTACAACAATATCCTGTATCGCTCAGATAAGTTACGGATAGTGGATTGGGGGCAATTTTGGCTTAGTGACGCCCCGGATTCGCCGGGCAGCTTCAGCAAGCACGAGACAAAATATCCAAGAATTTGTACTTGGGCGAAATTCCGAATGCTTAATGAAGGGGAGGCCGCATTCTATTATTTCAATACGCATTTGGGATTGACAGAGGAGGCCCGGTCTCAAGGTATTGATATCGTGTTGGATCGGATTCAAAGATATGTAGATGATCCAAAGATTCCTCTGTTTCTTGGAGGGGACTTCAATATGGAAGAGACCAGCAGCCTTTTTAAACGAATCGAGAAAGCGAATCTTCAAGATACTTGGGCAGCCTTGGGACACAGCTATATCCATGACGGCACTTATAACAATTTTGAAAGCACACGGAATCTGGAACATATCGATTGGATCTTCCAGCGGAATTGTACGGCCTTGCATGCGATTGAAATCAACGATTATCACGAGAACGGACGTTATCCCTCCGATCACTTCCCGGTCCAGTTAACCGTGGAAATCCCGGACTTAGCCGGTTATTGAAACTGGAATTGCAATTTTGAAAGCCCTTTAGCCGGATTGTAGAAGCCAAAACCGGTATTTAAAATAGGCATCGTTCAGGTAGTGGGATAGAGTTTAAATCAGGCGACGCCTTAGACAAGAAATGTTAAATGCATGGGAGGATAAGAAATTGGAAAAGAAACAGCGACGGGGACTCGGGGTGTTCTCCGATATCCGAAGAAACGGGACGTCTTATCTGCTGGTTCTGCCCGCGATGGTTTACACCTTTATCTTCGGGTATATGACGTATCCGTATATGATCATTGCTTTTCAACGGTTCAACTATACAAAAGGGATATTTCACAGCGAATGGGTGGGGTTGAAGAATTTTGAGTTTTTCTTTCGCTCGAATAAAGCCTTTACGGTCACCTTCAATACGATATTCCTGAATTTACTCTTTATTGCTTTCGGTACGCTGATGGCGCTTGTCATTTCACTCGTGCTGAACGAGTTGCGCAAGAAGCTGTTCGTCAAGATCAGTCAGTCGGTCATGTTGTTTCCGAACTTTATTTCCTGGATCGTCATCAGCTATGTGCTGTATGCCTTTTTCTCCATGGATATGGGGATCGTGAACAAAATGCTAAATCAGTTCGGAATCTCCTCGATCAATTGGTATACCGAAGCGAAGGTATGGCCGGCTATTCTCACCACGATGCATGTATGGAAGGGAGCGGGGATGAGCGCCGTTATTTATCTGGCTACGATTACCGGGATCGACGAGACTTTGTATGAAGCGGCCGAGATTGACGGGGCAAACCGGTGGCAGATGTGCCTGCGCATTACGATTCCACTGATGATGCCGACGGTGATCATCCTGACGCTGCTCTCTATCGGTAAGATCATGTATGGGGATTTCGGCATGATCTATGCCCTGATTGGCGACAACGGGACCCTGTATTCAACAACGGATATCATCGATACGTATGTATTCCGTTCCTTAAGGCAGATCGGCGACCCTTCCGAGGCGATGGCCGTCGGGATGTTCCAGTCCGTCGTCGGGTTCATTCTCGTCTTCGGAACAAATGCCATTACCCGCAAATATTTCAAGGACGGGGCTTTGTATTAGAATACGGTTCCGGCAACAGCCAGCCAAAGGAAGGTTTTAGGAGGAATAGAAATGAAGAGGTTTTCCCTTAGCAAGACGATCATGTACACCCTGGTTACAATATATTCGGCACTTTGTCTGATTCCGATGCTACTGGTGTTGATGATCTCAATCACGGATGAGGATGCCATTTTAAAGAACGGATATAGTCTTTTCCCGGAGAAGTTTTCCCTGCATGCCTATAAGTTAATCTTCACGGGCGGCTCTCAGGTGATGCAGAGTTATGGGATTTCGATCTTAGTTACGCTCGTCGGCACGATTCTAGCGATTCTGGTGACTTCGATGGCGGGCTATACGTTGGCGAATAAAAATGTGAAAAACCGCAATCTGCTCGCGCTCTATTTCTTTATTACCATGATTTTCACCGCCGGGGTTGTACCTTGGTATTTGATGAACCGGTCGCTCGGATTGACCAATAACATATTCGCACTCATTATTCCGTCATTACTGTTCAGTCCGTTCAACCTCTTTCTGGTGAGGAACTTCATGGACGGGGTGCCCGACTCGCTGCGTGAATCGGCGACCATTGACGGAGCCAACGATATTACGATTGCCTTCCGAATCTATCTGCCGCTTTGTAAGCCCGTCCTGGCGACAATTGCGCTCTTCTACGGATTGGATTACTGGAATAACTGGTGGAATGCGATCATGCTGATCGATACCAAGGAACTATACCCGTTGCAATTTATGCTCCTGCAGTTGAAATCGGAAATCAGCATGTTGAACGAGATGACGATGCTCGCCGGAGCCAGCGATATGACGCTGCCGACTGAATCCGTCAAAATGGCGACGGCAATCGTGACGATCGGGCCGATTATCTTCCTGTATCCCTACTTGCAGAAGTACTTTGTTAAAGGACTCGTTATCGGATCGGTCAAAGGTTGATATAATCCCTTCGGGGTTTATATAAATAAAGCTCTATATGAGGAGGTCGCTATTTTTTATGAAAAAGCATTATGCATTACTATTAGCTACGGTTCTCGTCCTTTCTACATTAATTGGATGTAGCGGTGGCAAGGAATCAGCCAATGTCGGCAATAAAGGGGGCAACACGCCTGACGCAAAATCGGAGAATACCGATAAGCCTGTCGAAACGGTCAAAATCAAATACGTCGTTCCTGGTACCGAACAAAAAGACTACAAAGAAGTGTTCCAGAAAGTGAACGAGAAGCTGGCTGCAGACGGGGTGGGTGTTGAAGTAGAGAAAATCTATATTCCGAGCGATGCGTGGGATCAGAAACTGAACCTGATGTTATCTACCGGCGAAGACTTCGACCTGTTCCACATCATGCAGGACCGCACGCCATTCTCCAGTTACTATAATCGCGGCGCATTGGCTGATATCACCGAGGCGATTGACAAGTACGGAGCGAATTTGAAGAAGTACATTCCGGATGATATTTTCGACGGGGCCAAAATTGACGGCAAGTACTATGCAGTACCATCTTACTGGGTAGAAATGGCGAGCGAAGGCGAGTTTAACATCCGCCGCGACGTTCTCCGCCAGAATAATCTGGAGGAGCCGAAGACCCCAGCAGAGCTGATCAGCGCCTGGGAAGTCGTCATGAAGAACTGGAAGGGCAGCAACAAGCCGTATTACAGCACCCGTGCCGACTTTGATCCGGTTTCGCTGCATACTTCCATTCTGCATCGGACCTATGATACGTTCCCGTTCACCGTAAAGGATAAGTTCTTCTACGTGAATCAGAATGGCGAAGTCAAGTCCTGGATCGAGACCGAAGAGTTCAAGAAAGATGCGGCTTTCATGCGCGAAATGTATACCAAAGGTATTACTAATCCGGATATCCTGGTCATGAAGCAGGAGCAGGTAAAGGCACAGCTGGATAGCGGTGAATGGTTCGTAAACTTTGGAACCGGCGGCAACCTGGGCTCACTGCAGAAGAACAATCCGGAAGCTAAAGTCGATGACATCGGTGTCGTATGGTTCAATCCCGAGAAGGAATACTTGCGTCCCCTTACCTTTAAGAACGGCAATGCGGTTCCGGTTAACAGCAAGCACCCAGAGGCAGCTGTGAAATTCATGGACTGGATGCTGGCCAGCCAAGAGAACTATGACCTGGTTCAATACGGCATTGAGGGCAAGCATTATACCAAGGACGGGGACAAGGGCTTTAAAGCGATCAACGATCCGAATAACAATAACAAGCCGGGATATAAAGGCTCTGACTCGCAAAACGGTAATGTAAATCTCATGCGGTTTGACCTGGAAAACAGCATCCCGGATAACAACAAGGTCTTGTTCGAGCCTAACTTGAATGCGGTGAACAGTGTTGCAGCGAACTTTGTATTCGACCCTACCGATGTAAGAGCCGAATACACCAATATCATGTCGGAAGCAGCGGCAAGTATTACCCCGATCTACATGGGCGTTCAGGATTATGACAAGGTCTTCCCTACAGCGCTTGAAAAGATGAAGAAGGCGGGTCTGGATAAGGTCGTTGCAGAATATCAACGACAGTTCCAGGAATATCAGGCTTCCCAAAAATAAAAGATTTCAAAAAATGAATAGGAGTGGAGAAATTGAACCTATTGCAGCAACGAATTGAATTTGAAGCGAAGAAGAAGGTTTATGAGAGCGCGACTTTAACATTTCATGGCGTAGATGGCTTCGATGTCTATAACATCTCGATTCCGTTCGAGCGGGACGGGAAACGGTATTTGTTCGGCCGGGTAGAACGCCGCGAAGAATGGGCACGCTCCTGGGTCCGCCTGTTCGAAGAGACGGGACAGGATGAGTGGACACTGGTAGAGAACGGCATGATCTATACTCTGGAAGATCCGTATATCAGTGAGATCGGCAATGAGCTTGTGATGGGCGGCACGCATGTCCACTATCAAGGTGGAAGAGTAAGCACGTATTTTGGCTATTTCTTCCGCGGAACCGATCTTCACAATCTCTACTACTTCACAAGCGGTCCCAACAAGATGAAGGATATCCGTCTCGTTCAGCTCGCGGACGGCAAGATTGGTGTCTTCTCGCGTCCTCGCGGGGCGGAGACGAAAGGGAAGTACGGCAGTGAATCGATGATCGGCTTCACGGTCATCAACCGTCTGGAGGAGCTTACTGCAGATGTGATTGAGAACGCTCCATACATCCACGGCATTTTTGGCGAAGGCGAATGGGGCGGCGTCAACCAGGCTTATCTGCTCGACAGCGGTAAAATCGGCGTCATCGGACATATCTGCTACCGGGATAAGGATGAGAACGGGGGCGAGGTGAAGGTATACCTGAACATGTCCTTCATCTTTGATCCTGCGACGCGCAAGTCGACAGATCTTCATCTGATCGGCAGCCGGCCTTGTTACCCGCCGGGACCTGCCAAGACGCCTCATTTAGTGGATTGCGCCTTTACTTCAGGCATCGTAATGCGCCCGGACGGCAAGGCCGATCTGTACAGCGGCATTGGCGATACCCAGGCAGGGCGCATTGCGATTGACTATCCGTTCGAAGGACATGGACGTCTTGTCTAGAGGAGGACGATGGAAGTGACTGCGAATCCCGCAATATGGCACATTGACAACCTGGAGATAGCCATTCGAATCGGCATCTCTCTGTTCGTTGGCGGTGTAGTCGGTCTGGAGCGGGAGCGTGGCCAGCATCATGCGGGATTCCGCACGCACATTCTGGTCTGTCTCGGCTCGACCCTGATTACATTAATTTCAACTTACGGTTTCGGTCAGTTCGCCAATGAACCGAATGTGCGTATGGACCCTGCGCGCTTAACGGCCCAAATTATCAGCGGTATCGGATTCCTTGGGGCAGGTACGATTCTTCGAAACGGCAATAAAATATCAGGGCTCACGACGGCGGCTTCCTTGTGGGTTGTCGCCGCCATGGGGATCAGTATCGGAGCCGGCTTCTATTTCGGAGCCATACTCACCTTTGTATGCGTACTCATTAGCTTATTCGTATTGCAGCGAGTGGAGCAATGGCTCCTCCCGTCCAGTAAGACGACATCCTACACCGTCACGGTTGACCGTGACGGTGACCCCGGGATGTTTCTGAACTATTTTCGGGATGAAGGAATCCGGGTGAAGTCGTTCAAGATGGATATGCTTGATGAAGGCGCAGTGCGTATTCATTTTGTATTATCCAACAAGGCCCCTGATTTGAGGAAGCAATTGTCGGCGCTTGCCGCCAAGAGCGATTCCCAAATTACACATATGGAGATCAAAATGTAGGGAGCGAATGTAGTGTCAAAATACAAGCTGCTCGCGCTGGATATGGATGGAACGCTGCTTAACCGGGAGCTTGAAATATCCAAGAATACCTGCGAGTGGATACATCGGGCTATAGACAGCGGTATTGTTGTCATGTTCGCCACAGGCCGGGAAGTTCAAAGCATTGAGCGTTATGTGAAACAGCTCGGATTGGAGTCGCCGCTCGTCTCGGTGAACGGGAGCGAGGTCTGGACCTCGCCGGGTTCGCTGCTGGTGCGGCACATCCTGACCGAGGAGTGGATGAAAGAACTGCATGGCATCGCCAAGGACCAAGGCTGCCGCTATTGGGCCTATACGGTGGATCATGTGTTCACCTCGGAGAACTGGCCGGAGGAACTGGAACGCCCGGATGGCGATCCTTGGCTCAAGTTCGGAATTCATTGCGATGAGCCGGTACTGCTGCAAGCGCTCCGCGCGCGCGTGGAGGCGCTGGGCCATTTTGAAGTCACCAATTCAAGCCCCCGCAATCTGGAGATCAATCCTCGCGGCATCAACAAGGCCAGCGGGCTCCGGGAGGTCTGCAGACTCCTGGATATCCGGATGGAGGAGGTCGCCGCTTGCGGAGACAGCTTGAACGATCTGGAGATGATTACTGCCGCAGGGCTCGGGATCGCTATGGGCAATGCACAGGAAGCGGTGAAGTTGGCTGCGGATACCGTGACCGGTACGAACAATGAGGATGGAGTTGCTCAAGCAATTCGCATGATTTTAGGAGAGTAGCTTCCGACGGATGAGCGAAGGAAGAGGTGTGCAAACGTGAAATTTTTGGAACGGAAATTAGCGTCCAGAATTCAGGAACTCGCCGGACTCAGGTATAGGGAAGCGCGGGTTTTGAACGATGTACGGCTTATTCCGGATGTTGAAGACTTGAACATGGCACGGGGACTTGCCGCGTCAGCGGACATCGTAGTTGCCGGTGATCAGTGGGGAGGAGCCGACAGGTATGCATGGTTTATCGCGTCGGTGAAGTTCCCCGGGGAATGGAAGGGGAAAGATCCCGTAGGGTTGCTCCGGCTGGGAGAGGCAAGTTCCGGCGGTACCCGAGGGTGCGAGGCCCAAGTCTATCTTGATGGACAGTTATGGCAGGGCTTGAGCCGCAACCATACGGAGTTGTTCTTTCCGCAAGATACCCTGGATAAAGGGGCGGTAGAGCTGGCGATCTATGCCTGGAGCGGACTTAAGATGCCGGACGGCCGTTCGTCGTTCATGCATCGCATTGAACAACTGGAGCTCGCCATTCTGGATGAAGACGTGGACGATCTTTATTACACGTCGCTCCATGTCCTGCAGACCGCTCAGCAGTTGAACGAAAGCAGTCCGGAGAAGCACCGGCTCGTCGAAGTGGTAGATGAGGCATTCCTGCATCTGGATTGGCGTCAGCCCGGCTCGCAATCTTTCTACGCTTCTGCCGCGGAATCGCGGCGTGTCTTGAAGGAGCGGCTGAAGAAAATCCCGCGCGGACCGCGTCCCCAAATTACCGCCGTCGGCCACTGCCATATCGATGTGGCCTGGCTTTGGAGAATCCGGCATAGCCGCCAGAAGTCGGCCCGTTCCTTCGCAACAGCCCTCTCGTTGATGGAGCGGTTTCCCGAATATGTATTTTTGCAGTCACAACCTCAGTTATACGCCTATCTGAAGGAAGATTTCCCGGAACTGTATGGAAGAATCAAAGAGCGCATCAAATCCGGCCACTGGGAGGCGACCGGTGCGATGTGGCTGGAATCGGATTGTAACATCCCTTCTGGCGAATCTCTTGTGCGGCAAATTCTGATCGGCAAACGCTTCTTTCGGGAGGAGTTCGGCGTTGACAACCGCGTCCTGTGGCTGCCGGATGTCTTCGGCTATAGCTGGGCATTGCCTCAGATTCTCAAGAAAAGCGGAATCGATTATTTCATGACAACGAAAATCAGTTGGAGTCAGTATAATCGTTTCCCGAACGATACTTTCACCTGGAGAGGCATCGACGGGACGGAGATTTTGACCCACTTCATCACGACCCCTGATAACTACCACAGCACCTACTATACCTATAACGGAAATGTAACCGGCGAATCCATTCAGGGCTTGTGGGACAATTATCGTCAGAAAGACCTGAACGATAATTTGCTGATCGCCTATGGCTGGGGAGACGGGGGCGGAGGCCCGACCCGGGATATGCTGGAGGCCGTGCGGCGTTATGAAGATATGCCGGGAGCCCCGCAGGTTACGCCGGGGGGAGCAGAGCGTTATTTTACCCGACTGGAAGAACACGTCAAGGAACACCCCAAGCTTCCGCTTTGGGACGGTGAGCTGTATCTGGAGTATCATCGGGGCACATATACCTCACAGGGCTGGATTAAAAGGATGAACCGGAAGATGGAATATCTGCTGCATCAGGCGGAATTTCTGAATGCCTTCGGACTGGCGCTTGATCCGGAGCATGCTTATCCGACGAAGCAGCTTAATAAGTGCTGGGAGATCGTACTGCGCAACCAGTTCCATGACATCATTCCGGGCTCGTCGATCCATGAGGTCTATGAGGACAGCAGGCTGGAGTATGAGGAAGCGGAGACGCTCGCGCTTTCGGCTATGGAGACGGGATTAGCTGTCCTAGAGGGAACTATATCCCCCGGGGGGATCGAACCATCGGCATCCGGGGAAACGGCAATACGCGTCTATAATGCGCTGGGATGGGAGCGTTCCTTCCCGGTTTCCATAGACGTTGGCTTCATCCAAGACGGTTCACGGTCCTGGTATTCAGTATCAGGTGTGAAGCTGCAAACCCAGCAGGATTTGTCAGAGCCCGATCGGATACTCGTACAAGTCGAGAACGTGCCGGGGTACGGCTATACTACCATTTACGGCCGGCCTGAGGTTGATCTTGAGGCAGGGGGAATTCGTTCCCTCACATCCATTTCTGTGCCTGCACAGGCAGACTTGACATGGGCCATCGGTATCGATCGTCTGGAGACTCCTTTCTATACCATCCTATTGAACGAGCGGGGGCAATTGAGCTCGCTTTATGACAAACGGATAGGGAGAGAGGTGCTGAAACCGGGAGAGCCGGCCAACGTGCTTCAGGTATTCGAGGATAAACCTCTAAAGTACGATGCCTGGGACATCGACATCTTTTATCAGGATAAGATGACCGTCGTAGACGATCTGCAGGAGATTACTGTCCTGGAGAAAGGTCCATTACGCGGTGTGCTGAAGCTGGTCTACCGATACCAGGGCTCTGTCATCGAACAGCGTCTGACGGTATACAGGAACCATCCCCGCATTGACTTCAAGACCCGTGTCCTTTGGCATGAGCATCAGCAGTTGTTAAAAGCAGCCTTTCCGGTGCAAATTCGCTCGACGAAGGCCACGTACGAGATTCAGTTCGGAAACGTGGAAAGGCCGACACACTGGAATACGAGCTGGGACATGGCCCGTTTCGAGTCGGTGGCCCAGCGTTGGGTGGATCTGTCCGAAGGCGGATACGGAGTCAGCTTGCTCAACGACAGCAAATACGGCCATGACATCCATAATCATATCATCCGCCTCAGCTTGATTAAATCCGGCATTTATCCGGACCACGAAGCGGACCAAGGAGAGCATACATTTACCTATTCTCTATTACCGCACTGCGGGGGCTGGTACGAAGCGGGGACGCAGGAGGCGGCGTGTGAATTGAATGCACCTTTGCTGGCTGTGCCTGTTCGGAGAGCCGCAGAAGAGTCAAATGAAATGGGCATGCTTAGGATCAATGCCCGCAACGTGATGATTGATACGATAAAAAAAGCCGAGGCTGGACGGGAACTGATCATTCGCTTATATGAATTCGGAGGTATCCGGACTACAGCCGCGATGGAGATGAACCCGGCCCTGGGTACGGTGCAGACAGCACAGGAAACGAATCTGTTGGAAGAGCCTGAGGCAGACTTGACGATATTCGAACAGCAAATTGAAATATCATTGGCACCCTATGAAATCAAAACCCTAAAGGTGACATTGAATCGTTTTTCATAGGAGCTTATTTTTATGAACTATGCACCCCGAGGAAACCCCGGTAGACCTCGGGTTTGCGCGTTGCCCAAAAAAGTAGTAGATAATACTCTTTGCGGGTTTTTATGACGTACCTAGCAACGAGTGTGGAAGAGGCTGCGAACCATTTCGCCGTGGGTGCAGCCTTCATCACTACTCGTTTTTTCTTTGTTTTGTTCAAAGATCGCAATAGCCAATAAGGTTTCGCCGGCAAACGAAAGTCCAAGGTGGGCGTGATAGTGCGCGTCTTTCGGAACATCGCAGTGATTGCTTTATGTTCAAATAGCTGCTGCAGCAGCCATGCGATTGAAAGAAGACGAACAACGATGTGTTACGCTTGGCTTTGGTAACCCAATTAAAGCTGTTCTCTTCAAGGAACGGGAAGAAATGCTTGCATAGGTACTAGTGGTCCACGGCTACCAATAACCGGGTATCCTTTTCAGCAAGCTGTGCCATCTGGACAACAGAAGAACATTTGGAAACAAGTTCGAAGGAGCTCTTTAATCTTCACCTTTTGTAGCACTGACATTAGCAAATCGCCTATAATCTATATGGAATGAACTCTTAATCTTAATATCTCCCCCAATGGGTAATAAAATCATAAAGACTTAAAAAGAGAAGATTACAACGACGATAGAAAAACAGATTGATGAACTTATGTAGCCATGAAGGCCACGACAAGCACCCGGATACCAGTTAGTGGGTTGAAGTGCATAGGTCATGTTATAGATGATCCATGTTGATCGAAATAAAAGGCTGAGATCTAAAAGAGAGGACAGGTGTCTGTGCGTGGAAAAACATTACTGTTGAATCACATGAAGGCCCATTTAATGTTCTACCTGGCTGCGGTGTTGTCTCTGATTGCCGCAAATGTTACGTATGCTTACTTCCCCAAGGTGTTGGGTGATTTCACCGACCACCTGCAAAGCGGGGCGTTGACCAGATCCGATGTCGGAGATTATGCGATGCTTCTGGTCGGAATTGCGATTGTATACGGGCTCTGCTTCGGCATTGGACAGTATATCAATCACCGCCTGGGACGGATCTTCGAGTTTCGGGCAAGACAAGAACTCTTTCATCATTTCACTCAATTAAGCGAGTCGTACTACTCTCGAAACGGAATTGGCAAGCTGCTCAGCTATGTCATGAACGACGTGACCGGAGTACGCGAGTCGATTGCCAACGGACTGAATCAAATGACCAATGCGTCCGTGCTGATCATCTCCGTGGTCGTTATGATGGCTGTGAGCGATATTCCGGTACTGCTCATTCTGGTCTGCGTGCTGCCGCTGCTCGCGATTCCCTTTATGGTTATCGGCTTCGGGCCGAAAATCCGCGACCGTTCCCGACGGGTTCAGGAAGCGCTGGCTTCAATGACGGAGTCTGCCGAGGAGCAATTCGAAGGCGTAAAGGTGACCAAGAGCTTTGCTGCGGAAAATATAGCTCGCGACCGCTTCGGGGCTGCTGTGGATCACATCCTGCATCGTCAGCTCTCCCTGGTTAAGATCACCTCCATGTTCCAGGCGCTCCTTCCCTTCACAGGGGCTGTCTCGATGGCTGTTGCAATCGCTTACGGCGGACTTCTGGTCACCCGCGGACAGTTGTCGCTGGGTCTCTTCGTGGCCTTAACCTTGTACCTTCGCATGATTATGAATCCGCTGCGGCTCATCGGGAACGTCATTAATACCATGCAGCGTTCCCGGGCATCTCTGGACAGATTGAACCGGCTGCTGGCGGTAGAACCGGAAATCAAGGAGGGCGATGACACCCTTCCGCCGTCCGAGCAGCACCTTGGCATCGATATTCACCATTTGACCTTTGCTTATCCTGATGCCGGGGAAGCGAGCCTGGATGATATCAGCTTCTCGATCAAGCCCGGCGAGACCTTAGGGATTGTAGGACGCACCGGGAGCGGCAAGACGACCCTGGTTAAGCTGCTGCTGCGTCTATATGATGCTCCTCGCGGAACGATCTACATCGGAGGAAGGGATATTCGGGATCTGTCTCTATGCAGCCTGCGCACACAGATTGCGTATGTTCCTCAAGATGGCTTCCTGTTCAGTACCACCATCCGCGACAATATCGCCTTTTTCAATCGGGACGCAGAGCTGCATGAGGTCGAGGAAGCTTCAAGGCTGGCAGAGCTGCACGAGAGTATCACCGGGTTCTCCGATCAATTCGATACGAAGCTTGGCGAGCGGGGGCTCACCCTCTCCGGCGGGCAGCGTCAGAGAACCAGTCTGGCCCGGGGGCTTATCAAATCGGCTCCGATTCTTCTGCTGGACGACAGCGTGAGCGCCGTGGATGCCGTAACGGAGACAAAGATTCTAGCGAATCTGCGCCAGTCTAGACAAGGAAAGACGACGATTATTATTGCTCATCGGATCAGTGCCGTTAAGCACGCTGATCATATCATTGTACTGGAGGACGGCAAGCTGTCCGAGCAGGGAACTCATGAGGAGCTGCTCCGCCTCCAGGGTCTGTATGCTTCCCTGCATGAGATTCAGGAAGGAGAGGGTAACCATGCCGGCTGAACCCAAGCAGCGCGAGGATAATAAGCACACCGTCTCTCCGGAAGAACGCCGTCAAGCCTTCAAGGCACTATTTTCATATGCCAAGCCTCACCGCAAATCCTTTCTCGGGGTTTTCATTTGTGCCTTCCTAGCTATTTCGGCCGATCTGCTCCAGCCGTTCCTGATCAAATACGCGATAGATGAAAAGGTGCTCTTCGGTGCGTACGGTTCTAAAATTCTGATCGGGCTGGCGGTAGGATATCTGCTTCTCGAAGCGCTTAGTGGTGTGTTCTCCTATGTTCAGGCGAACCTGCTGCAGCGTGTTGGACAGAGCATTGTTGCTCTCCTGCGCAAAGACCTGTTCAAGCATATCACCGGACAGTCCATGTCCTTCTTCGATCGGAACTCTATGGGAGGGCTTGTCACGAATGAGTCCAGTGATACCGAGACGATCAATCAGTTCTTCACCCAGGTTCTGTTCAGTCTCGTCCGGGATGGACTCTCCCTCATTCTTGTTATAGTCTTTATGTTTGCGCTGGATGTGCGGCTTGCCCTGTATTGCCTGATCCTGTTTCCGATCATTACGGGCATCGCGGTGGCTTTCCGGAAGCATCTGCGATCCTGCTACCAGCAGGCCCGTTCGCTGCTTTCCCGGCTCATCGCCTTTACTGCGGAGAACTTATCCGGTATGAGCCTGATTCAGTCCTTTCATCAGGAGCAAGAGCAGGAAGACCGTTTTACGAATCGGAACACCTCCTACTTGAAGGCGAATCTTCGGGAGGTCCGCGCATCGGTGCTCTTTAACCGATCCTTTGATGTCCTGGGCAATCTGGCCGTTGCGTTTGTCATCTGGCTTGGCGGGTTTGCCGTGCTCGACCAGCAAATCGAATTCGGCGTACTGTATGCATTCATCAGTTATATTCGCCAGTTCTTTCAACCGATTAACCAAATTACTCAACAGTGGAATACCCTTCAATCCACCACGGTGTCCATGGACCGGCTGTGGCGCATCTTCTCTACCCAACCGGAGGTTAGGGAGCCCGCACCGGAAGAAAAGAAGACGCTGGCCCCTGCCGCTGTACGAGGGCGGGTAGACTTCAATCAGGTGCGATTCTCCTATGTAGACGGGCAAGAGGTGCTTCATGGTCTGAATCTGCATATACAAGTGGGAGAATTTATCGGCATTGTCGGCACCACGGGCGCTGGGAAAAGCTCTCTCGTTAACCTTCTGGCCCGCTTCTATGATGTTGACCGCGGGAGCGTGGAGATTGACGGCATAGATATTCGGCGTTTGCCTCAGCAGGACCTGCACCGAATCGTAGGCTTGGTCCAGCAGGAGCCTTACCTGTTCTCCGGAACGATCGTGGATAATGTTCGCCTCTTCCAGGAGCATATTACCCGTGAGGAGGTCATCAAGGCCTGCCGCCAGGTCGGCGCGCATCCGATGATCAAGCGGCTGGGGCGCGGCTATGATACGAAGTTGTCCAATCGCGGAAGCGGGCTCTCCGCCGGAGAACGCCAGTTGATTTCCTTCGCCCGGATTCTGGTTTTCCGGCCGAAGATCCTCATTTTGGATGAGGCAACCGCCAACCTCGATTCTCAGACGGAGCAACTGATCCAGCATGCGTTAAGCGTCGTGGCTGCCGGGCGAACCACCTTGGTTATTGCTCACCGGCTGTCTACTGTACAGCATGCGGACCGGATTATCGTCATCGACAGCGGACGAATTGTGGAGGCAGGCTCTCATGAGGAATTGCTCCAACAGGATGGATATTACGCAGAGCTGACGCGTCATTCCCGGTTGCAGCACAACGCGCCGAACGTACGCGTCCAAGGCTAAAGCACGCATGTGTTTATACAGAAGGACGGGCCGGAAGTTAGTGAATACTGAATCTCGTTCTGCCAAGTTGATTTTAGTAAGATACACTCATTCGCTTTTCAAACGGGCGATATTACATCTTCCATTAAGATCTATTAAAACTGAAGGGGCGTCCCTAGTCATCATTGATGGCAAAGGGACGCCCCTATATTAATGAAGCATTATTATTCGATCTCTACAGGAATCAGCTCGAACTTGTCGACGTCCGCTAGGCCACGGTTGGTAATGCGCAGCTCGGGGATGACAGGCAGGGCGATCAGCGAGAACGTCATGAATGGCGCGTTCAGCTCGCAGCCCAGAGTCTTCCACGCTTGCTCCAGCGCCTGAACTTCCTTCACGACGACCTCAAGTGGTTGATCGGACATCAGCCCGGCGATAACCATCGGTACGGAGGCCAGTATCCGCCCGTCCAGAACGGCGACCATGCCGCCGCCGAGCTTGGCTAACTCATTCGCAGCGAAAGCCATATCCTCCGAATTTGTACCCATGACCAGGAGGTTGTGACTGTCGTGCGCCACGGTCGATGCGACCGCGCCGCGCTGCAATCCAAAACCCTGTGCGAAGGCCAGGGAAATTTGCCCGGTGCCGTGGTGGCGGTCGATGCAGGCCAGCATAATGGCATCCTGCTCCAAGCTTGGCTGAATGAAGCCGTCTTTTACGGTGAGCCGTGCAGTGCCGCGTGCGGTTCGTGCGCTGTTCTCGATCACGCGGATCACGTTCACTTCCGTTTCGGCGGCGGCATCCTTACGGCTGCTCGCCAGCGCGAAGTCTCGCGCCTCCAGCGGCCGCGCCAAGTGCACCGACTGCCGTGCGGCTTCCGGATAAGCATAGGCCGGGAAGGCCATCTGCAGCTCGCCACCGTCGAACACCACGTTGCCGTCCGTGATGACGGTGGACGGCTCCATGTCTTTCAGGCTGTCGATCAGCAGCAGATCGGCACATTTGCCCGGCGCGATGCCGCCGACGTCACCGTCGACCCGGAAATAGCGGGCCGTATTGATCGAACCCATCTGGATGGCGGTGACCGGCTCGACGCCCTCCTCGATAGCCCGGCGGACGACATGGTTCATGTGACCCTTCTCGATCAGGGTCTGAGGGTAAACGTCGTCCGTGACCAGCATGATGTTACCGGGATGCACGTGATCTTCCGTCACGACCTTGATCACTTCCTTCACATCATGCCAGGCGGAGCCCTCGCGGATCATGAGATGCATGCCGAGCTGCAGCTTCAGCAGGCCTTGCTCGCGCGTCACTGTCTCATGGCAGGACGTAACGCCTGTGGCGATGTAGGCTTGCAGCATCGGCTCGTCCTCGCTCGGAAAATGGCCGGTGACCGCCTTGCCTGCCCGGCATGTCGCAGCGATCTCACCGGTCATTTTAGGGTCGCCGTATACGACGCCCGGAAAGTTCATCACTTCGCCGAGCCCCTCGACTCCTTCCCAGGTCATCCCGTCCTCGATATCGGCTACGTTCAGCTCGGCTCCGGCGTCCTCGAGGTTGTCCGTGGCGGGAACGCATGAAGGGAAGGTTGTATATACCTTCAGCGGCAAAGCCCGCCCTTCCTCGTGCATCCAGCGTACGCCGTCGGCTCCAAACACATTGGCGATTTCATGAGGATCCATAAAAATGCCGGTCGTACCTTTCGCCAATGCGGCTTTAGCGAACTCGGTGACCGAGAGCATCGTGCTCTCGACATGCATATGTCCGTCCAGCAGGCCCGGGGCGATAAACCGTCCCTTCGCATCCAGCACTACCGTATCTTCGCCGATCGTATGGCTGGCATCGCCGACATAAGCGATCCGCCCTGCGGCTACGGCTACATCGGTATGCGCTTGAAGCTGTCCGGTGTATACATTGACGAGCGTTCCGTTTTTAACGACCAGTTCGGCCTTTTTAGTTCCGGTGGCCACTTGGGCAAGCGTCCGGCGAACCTCGGTCCATTGTTGTTCCTTGGTGTGGCTCATCTTGTTCACTCCTTAGTTGATAGCTAACTTCTCTGCTCATATTTTTTCATCGAATCGGCGAAAATGCAAGACAATCGAAGAGTAACCCGTTTCTGATGGCAAGATACCGTGAATAAGAAAAGGACCGTCCCGCAAGCGTGATACACTCCTGGGACGGTCCTTGGCTTCAATGCGATATTAAGTTTAGTTATACGCCTTGGGGCGTAACTTTTTCGATAACGCGATCGATCAGGCCGTATTCTTTAGCTTCGGCAGCACTCATGAAGTAGTCACGGTCCGTATCCTTCTCAATCCGGTCAAGAGGCTGGCCAGTGCGTTCGGCCAAAATCTTGTTCAGCTTGTCGCGCATCTTCAGAATGCGGCGGGCACGGATTTCAATATCGGTAGCTTGGCCTTCGGCTCCGCCGAGCGGCTGGTGAATCATGATCTCGCTGTTCGGCAACGCGTAGCGTTTGCCTTCGGCGCCGGCATTCAGCAGGAAGGCGCCCATAGAAGCCGCGAGACCCACGCAAATGGTGGAGACATCGGACTTAATGAACTGCATCGTATCGAAAATGGCCATACCGGCTGTAATGGAACCGCCAGGGCTGTTAATGTAGAGATGGATATCCTTGCCCGGCTCTTCCGCGTCCAGAAACAGCATTTGGGCAATAATCGCATTTGCGACGACGTCATTCACCTGAGAACCCAGGAAAATGATGCGGTCCTTCAACAGTCTGGAGTAAATGTCATAAGCGCGCTCACCGCGGTTACTTTGTTCAACGACCATAGGAATATAACTCACCGATAAAACCTCCTTATTTGTTGGATCAACCATGGGAACGAAATCGGTTCAATCAATTTCAGAATTGACGGAATCGATGAATATTAACCTCATAATAAACAATTTAAAACAGAAAGTCAAAGAAAGTCAAACTCTGTGTAATAAAAAAACCCGTGCATAAGGGTTAGTGGGTAAAACATATGATATCCAGCAATCTGCTGATAAGTATAATGGCGCGCCCGCGAGGAATCGAACCTCGATCTCAGGCTCCGGAGGCCTACGTCATATCCATTGGACCACGGGCGCAAGTTGTATGAATTAGTTACATCCATTTAGCGTAGCAAAAATGATTATATGACATACGAGTTTAAAAAGCAAGCAAGTTCTCTAAAAAAGTTCCAGGGGAATATATGGAGAACGGGCGAGAGTGGTAGACGAGAACTATTTTTGCAAAATAGGCATTGTCATGAAAGCGCTTCTATGCTAATTTAGAATTATAAAAACGTTTTTATAAAAAGGAAGATTGGATATGGGTAAGGTTACCATCAAGGATGTGGCTAGAGAGGCGGGTGTATCGATCTCGACAGTTTCCAATGCGTTAAACAATGTCGATGTTTTGAACCCCGAGACCAAATCGCATGTGCTAAACGTGGCGAAACGAATGAATTATGTTCCGAATTTGAACGGCAAGCAGCTTAAAACAGGCAAAACGAAAATGCTGGGCTTCTTTACAACCAGCGTATCGGGTCCCTACTTCTATACGCTGGTTGAATCGATGGCCCGTGAATGCGACCGGCTCGGCTATGGGCTGAACGTATTTGTAACCCGCGACAAACAGGTCATAATGAGCAATATTTTGGGCCGGCGGGTCGACGGCGTCATTATTTATGAGGAATTGCGCATCGATGATGAAGACGTCAGCATGATGATGAAGGAAAAGATCAAGGCCGTGTTTCTGGATCGGTTTCTGGAGAATGAAACGATGGGCAGCGTGATTTTCGATTCCTTCGTGGCCGGTTACGAAGCAACCAAATACTTGATCAGTCTCGGACACAAGAAAATCGCTTATATCTCCGGCGTGGACACGATGTTCGACAGCGTGCAGCGGAGGGACGGTTACTTGGAGGCCTTGCGGGAGCATCAGTTACTCGTGGATGAAGATTATGTGCTCCAAGGTTATTTTGAGGAAGAAGGCACCTACAACGCGGTAAAATCATTTCTTCATATGCACCCGGACAAATTGCCGGATGCGTTCCTGGCGGGGAACGACTTGAGTGCGATCGGTTGTATCCGCGCGCTGAAATCCCATGGATTCGACGTTCCTGCAGACATCAGCGTGGTCGGGTTTGACGATATCGACATCGCGCAATACTTCACGCCTCCATTAACAACGGTGAGGAACCAGATCGCCAGGCAGGGCGTGCTCGCCATCGACCATTTGGTACGCATGATTCAGAAGAAGGAACAGGGCAAGAAACAGAAATTGGCGGGAGAACTGGTTGTCAGAGGATCAAGCCAAGTGAAAATCCAAAGAAACGACCTTGGTCAAGAGTAAGAAGGCTGTATTCTGAAGAATCCGCGAAAATTCGGCGGGGCCAGGGATAGATTTTTATATGTGAAAATAAAAACGTTTTTATTGCATGGAAGCCAAAAGGGGGACCAAGGGATGGCCAAATCAGACGCGCATTTGGAGCAGAGAAAGCCCATGGGGCAAAGGATTAGAGACTTTATGGTCGACTACGGAAGGCAATGGGAACTGCAGTCGATGATTTTGCCTGGCGTCATTTTTATGATTATTTTTTGTTACATTCCGATTTATGGACTGACGATCGCTTTTAAAAACTACACGGTCATCGATACGTTGGACACGGCCCCGTGGGTGGGACTGGAAAATTTCAAAATCATTCTGTCCGACAAATATTTCTGGGATTCGGTCGTCAATACGCTGGGGATCAGCTTTCTGAAGCTGTTGATCGGTTTCGTCATTCCGATTGTGCTGGCGATCATGATCTTTGAAGTCGGTCACACCCGATTCAAAAAGATCGTTCAGACGGTTTCCTATCTGCCGCACTTTCTGTCTTGGATCGTGCTCGGCGGGATGCTGATTACCTGGTTCTCAACGACAGGGATGTTCAATCAGCTGCTCCTGGATCTCGGGGTGATCTCTCAACCTCACAATATTATGCTGGATGCCGGCAAGTACTGGTGGATCGCCACGTTGTCCGACATCTGGAAGGAAGCGGGCTGGGGAACCATTCTGTATCTGGCGATTATGTCGAAGATCGACCCGACCTACTACGAGGCGGCCAAGATTGACGGAGCCAGCCGGCTGCGGCAAATCTGGAACATCACCATTCCGAACATGAAAATGATCATCAGCTTGAACCTGATTCTGACGATCAGCGGCTTGCTCGGCTCCAACCTGGATCAAACACTGGTGCTGATGAACTCGCAGAACCGGGCCCGAGCGGAAGTCATTAACTCCTACGTCTACCGCATGGGGATGACGCAAGGCGACTTTTCCTACGCTACGGCGGTCGGCCTGGGTGTCTCGATTGTTTCCGTCATTCTGTTAGTCACGGCAAACAAGGTCACCAGCAAATTGAACGATAATCAATCCGTGCTTTAGTAAGGGGGCATCCGAGTGAGCAGAACGGTGGCTAAACAAGATCTCGATAGCCGGGTCTTTGATGCGATAAATCTGATTTTACTGAGTATTTTTACGATCATCATCGTGGTACCGCTTTGGAACGTCATCGTTTCATCCTTCAGTTCCGGCAAATCGCTGGCTGAGGGGGGCTTCGTCTTCTGGCCGAAGGAGTTTTCATTGGAGAACTACCAGGCTGTTTTTCGGGATACGAGCATCTGGCAATCCTTCTTTATTTCGATCTCAAAAACATTTCTCGGCGTCATTACGCACGTTTTCTTCTGCGCCATGATCGGTTACGGTCTGAGCAAAAAATATGTCCGCGGCCGCAAGCTTTATGTGGCGATGGGCGTGATCACCATGTTTTTCTCGGGCGGTATGATTCCGACCTACTTGCTGATTAAATCGCTGGGGCTGCTCAACAGCTTCTGGGTGTATATCATCCCTGCGCTGTTCAGTTACTACGATGTGGTCATCCTGATGAATTTCTTCCGAAATGTCCCGGATTCGCTGGAAGAGTCGGCCAAGATCGACGGGGCCGGAGACTGGCGCATTTTCCTGAAAATATTTATTCCGCTGTCGATGCCGGCCATGGCGACGATCGCCTTGTTTAACGGGGTCGGACAATGGAACGATTTCATGACGACCAAGCTGTACATTACCGATCAGGCCCTCTATCCGCTGCAAATGAAGCTGTACGAGATTATCGTTCAGTCCCAGACGCAGTCGATGCAGAATATCGGGGGATCGGTCGTCATTGAAACGACGACGAAAGGGGTTCAACTAGCAACGATCGTCATTACAACCTTGCCGATTGTTGTGATGTATCCAATTTTGCAAAGGTACTTTATCTCGGGCATGATGCTGGGGGCGGTGAAGGAGTAGAGATAAGGTATATGTTGTGAAACCGGGGAAAACGACCGATACGGGGTAGGCTCCGGGCGGATTAGAAAGCGCTTTAATACAAAAGAGGAGGGGTTTGGATGTTGAAGATGAACAAGGCTTTTGGCAAAACAGGGCTTAAGGTGGGCACGGCACTTTTGGCAGCGGCGCTGGTCGTAACGGGCTGCGGCGGGGGATCCGGCGGCGGCTCGAAAAGCTCCGGCAAAGAGGTGTCCTTGGAGGGACGATATACGCCGGATCCGGAGAAGCCGGCCTGGCAGCTGGATACGAAAGAAGAGACTACGGACTTGACCTGGTATGTGAATGCCGACTGGTGGAACACCGACTTTGGTAATGATGTGGTCACCAAGAAGATTAAGGAAGACTTGAATATCAACATCAAATTCATCAAAGGCGACGACACGAAGCTGAACACCTTCTTCGCGGGAGGCGACATGCCGGACATCCTCACGACGTTCGACAACAATTCACCGGCCGCACAGAAGGCGGCAACCTGGGCGCTTCCATTGACGGAGCTGGCCGAGAAATACGATCCTTACTTCAATAAAGTAGCGGCTCAAGACACACTGAACTGGTTCCAGCTTAAAGACGGCAAAACTTACGGCTATCCGAACTACTCCAATACGCAAGAGGATTATGACAGCGGTAACATTCCGGCGAAGACAGCGTTCGTGATTCGGAAGGATGTTTATGAAGCTTTGGGGCAGCCGAGCTTCGCTACGCCGGACGACTTCAAAAATTCGATGCAGCAAATCAAGGCGAAATTCCCTGAACTGTTCCCATTCGGCTTTAACTCGATCGGCACCGGCACCGGTTCTTTGGGCGATGTGTTGCAGGACTTCATCGGAGTGCCCCTGGAAGACGCGAACGGCGGGTTCTACGACCGTAACCTCGATGAAGACTATCTGACCTGGCTGAAAACGCTGAATCAGTCGTACCGCGACGGAGCGATCAGCGACGACAGCTTTGCCGATGACGGCCCGGCCTTTGAAGAGAAAGTGAAGTCCGGCAAATACGCTACGCTGCTGCTTGACGGCACGCCGCAGCAAGGCGGCAATCTGCAAATCTTCATGAGCGCGAATCCGGGAAAAGAATACATCGCGATCGACGGTCCACAAAGCACTGTCGGCAACCAGCCGACCTTGAACCAGTCCGGCATTTCCGGTTGGATGGTCAGCTTCATCACGAAGAAATGCAAAGACCCGGCTAAAGCGATTCAGGTGTTCACGTACCTGCTGAGCGAAGAAGGCCAAATGCTGATGAACTACGGTATCGAAGGCGAAACATACACGAAAGCCGCCGACGGAAGCGTGCAATTCACGCCGGAAGTGAAAGACCTTCAATTGAACAATGCCGATAAATTCAAAAAGGATTACCGGATGGGCGAATTCATGTTCTTCGGACATGACCGTCATAAAGCGCTGAGCGCCGACGCTTTCCCTGAGGCGATCAAGCAAATGCAGGAGTGGGGCAAAGGCAAAATGAAGCCGCATTTCATCCTGGAAAATACAAATCCGGATCAAGGAACGCAGGAAGCGCGCGCCCTGACCGCTATCAACACCCAGTGGAGCACGTCGCTCGTCAGCATGATCCGCTCCAAGAGCGACGATGAATTCAACAACAATTTGTCGATCTACAAAAAGTTCCTGGAAGACAACAACTGGAGTAAGATCGTTGAAATTCGCAGCGAGAAGATGAAGCAAAACAAAGAAAAACTGGGCATAAAGTAAAAACGGATTAACCCATTAAACGGAGGGACACAGCATGCAGGAGCTTACGATATATGAATCTTTGGGAGAACGCGAGCTGTTCATCAAGAAATCCCCTCAGGAATTGACGCCGGCTGACATCGGTGTGGAAGCCGTCCGGGTGGTTTTGGATGAAACCCGGACTTTTCAAGAAATGGACGGCTTTGGAGCCTCTTTTACCGATTCAGCCGCCTTTTTGATGAACCAGATTTTGAATGAGGAGCAGCAAGCGGAAGTAATGCAGAGACTGTTTGATCCAAATGAGGGGATCGGGCTTTCGGTGGTTCGTAACCCTATGGGAGCTTCGGACTATGCTAGGGAAATGTACAGCTACGACGATCTTCCCCAGGGAGAAACAGATCCGGCGTTAAACCGGTTTTCGATCGCCCATGACGAGCAGGACATCATTCCATTACTGCGGCAGGCGGTAAAGTGGAATCCGGAACTCAAGCTCATGGCTTCGCCATGGAGTGCGCCGGGCTGGATGAAGACAAGCGGCTCCATGATCGGCGGGGAGCTGAAGAGAGAATATTATGAAGCGTATGCGGAGTATTTTGTACGGTATATTCAGGCCTACGCAGAGAACGGGCTTCAGATCTATGCCGTAACTCCGCAGAATGAACCGTTATTTGTTCCGGGACATTACCCCGGCATGTTGATGCTGCCTGAAGTACAGAGTGAGTTCATCAAAGATTTTCTAAAGCCTGCCTTCCGGCGGAATGGAATTTCCACCAAGATTCTCTGTTATGATCACAACTGGGATAAACCGGAGTACCCGCTGACGGTGCTGAACCAAGCGGAGGAAGAGGTGGACGGCGTGGCCTGGCACTGGTACGGAGGTCAGGCGTCGGCACAGAGCGAGGTCAGCCGGGCTTTTCCGGCCAAGGAAGTTCATTTCACCGAAGGATCGGGCGGAGAATGGATTCCTGCCTTCGAGCCGGCCTTCTCCAATGTGTTCCGGACGGGGATCGAGATCCTAAGGAATCATAGCAAATCGTTCGTGTTATGGAACATGGCCCTCGATGAAAACAACGGCCCGGTGGTGCCGGGATTCGGGCGCAGTACTTGCCGCGGCATCGTGACGGTCAATCAACAAACCCGCGAGCTGACCTATACGCTGGATTATTACGCGCTGGCGCATTTCAGTAAGATCATCCGCCCCAAAGCGGTGCGAATACACTCCGACAGCTCCGTAGACCACATTCGCTCCGTCGCCTTCAAAAATACGGATGATTCAATTGCCGTCGTTTTGTTTAATGATGGGGAGGGTGTAGAGAATGTATCACTCCGGCTGCGAGGAGAAGCGGAACTCTCCTTCTCGATGGCCCCTAAAAGCGCGATATCAATTAAAGCGGCCTTTTAAAGCTTACGGATATATGTAGTTTAATTGCATGTTCAAAAAGTCGGGTTTTCAGGACCGAAGCGTATGCTTCCGGAGTGCGTTTTTACAAAACGCTTTAGGTCGGATGAAGTTAGGGACTGAGTAGCGGAGCTAAACGTTTTCGTAGAAAACGACTTCGTAAGCATCTGCTTTCATGGGTACGTGAGCAACGGAAGGCCCGGCTGAATTCAAGATTCGACGTCGAATCTGCTTCATAATCTGCTTCGTCGTGGAAAGATGACTATTTGAACAACCTCTTAAAGAGCAACGCTCCTTATGGTCGGATAGATGGTAAGACGTCTATTACAACACTAAGGAGCCTTTTTATTGTCTGGGCCTGTCCCCCAAAGGTTCGAAATCAGGCCATGCATAGGCTTTGGCGAGAATGTAAATTATACGGACGTCAGGCTTGCATCAGAGCAAAAAATTGGTTAGAATATCAGTGGGACTTAAAAAGTTTACCCGGGACATTTTAGGACCAAGGAGAAGGAGAGAGAAGACGAAGCTTGCAGGAGTGGAAAGCATGCGAACTATTTTGGAAATGCAAAAGCAGCTTCTTCCTGATCTCATGGAAATTCTCAAGAAAAGGTATACCATTCTTCACCAGATCTTGTTGTCGGACGTGATTGGCCGCAGAACGCTTGCGGTATCGCTGAACATGACAGAACGAGTGTTGCGGGCCGAGACGGATCTCCTGAAGGCTCAGGGCCTGATTGAAATCGAGAATATAGGCATGAGAATCAGTGATTCGGGCAGGAAACTGCTGGAGGCTTTGGAGCCGATCGTTAAGGAAATCTTCGGATTATCCAATCTGGAAGAAAGAATTCAGAAGGCTTTCGGACTTCGTAAGGTTGTGATCGTTCCCGGCGACAGCGAGGCTTCCCCGCTGACGAAGAAGGAACTGGGCCGGGCAGGAGCCAAAGCTCTGCTTGGTGCCATGAGCAGCCAGGACGTAGTTGCGGTTACCGGCGGTTCTACTATTGCCGAGGTAGCGGAGCAACTTAGCCCGCCGGCAAATCTTTCGCTGAAGCAATGTTGGTTTGTGCCGGCGAGAGGCGGATTGGGTGAAAGTCTGGAGATACAGGCCAACACGATTGCCTCCGGGATGGCAAAACGGCTTGGAGCGGGCTATCGTCTGCTGCATGTGCCTGATTTGCTCGGAAAAGAAGCGTACGAGTCACTCGTAGGCGATCCTAACATCCACGATATCGTAGAGATGATCCGCGAGGCGCGGATTATCATTCATGGAATCGGTGATGCTATGGAGATGGCGCGCCGCCGCAAATTGGAATCTTCCGTGGTCCAAGAGCTGCAGAAGGAAGGCGCGTTAGCGGAATCATTCGGATACTATTTTGATGAAAATGGCGTTGTCGTTCACAAAATGCTGACTCTGGGTCTTCGGCTGGAAGACATCAAGAGTACCGAAACCGTCATTGGCATCGCGGGCGGTAAGAGCAAGGCGAAGGCTATTCTTGCCGTGCTGAAATTCGGACACGAAGATATTCTTGTGATCGATGAAGCCGCGGCGGAACAAATCGTGGAAGAGATCGAGCGAAGCGAGAGCCGCAAAGCGGAATAACTCTTTTCCGCACTCAAAACAAGAAAGTTTATTAAATGGTTTACTCATGGCGGGTTATTCAGCCTGTCTTGAATAATAAAAAAAACACTGGGAGGATCTATTCATGAGTGTAAAAGTTGGTATTAACGGGTTTGGACGTATCGGACGCCTGGCTTTCCGCCGTATTCAAAATGTGGAAGGCATCGAAGTAGTAGCAATCAATGACCTGACAGACGCAAAAATGTTGGCTCATTTGTTGAAATATGATACGACGCAAGGCAAGTTCGACGGCGAAGTTGAAGTACATGACGGCTTCTTCAAAGTAAACGGCAAAGAAGTTAAAGTTCTTGCTAACCGCAACCCTGAAGAATTGCCTTGGGGCGAGCTTGGCGTAGACATCGTGCTTGAGTGCACAGGCTTCTTCACTACTAAAGAAAAAGCTGAGCTTCACCTGAAAGGCGGAGCTAAGAAAGTCGTTATCTCCGCACCTGCTACAGGCGATATGAAAACTGTCGTTTACAACGTAAACCATGAAATCCTTGACGGTTCGGAAACCGTTATTTCCGGTGCATCTTGCACAACGAACTGCTTGGCTCCTATGGCTAAGACGCTTCAAGACAAATTCGGTATCGTTGAAGGCTTGATGACTACGATCCACGCTTACACTGGCGACCAAAACACTTTGGATGCTCCGCATGCGAAAGGCGACTTCCGTCGTGCTCGTGCTGCTGCTGAGAACATCATCCCTAACACAACTGGCGCTGCAAAAGCTATCGGCCTGGTTATCCCTGAACTGCAAGGCAAATTGGATGGCGCGGCTCAACGCGTTCCAGTTGCAACTGGTTCCCTGACTGAGCTCGTTACTGTTCTTGAGAAGAAAGTAACTGCAGCTGAAATCAACGAAGCTATGAAAGCTGCTTCCGACCCAGAAACTTATGGCTACACAGAAGACGAAATCGTATCTTCGGACATCAAAGGTATGACTTTCGGTTCCCTGTTCGACGCTACACAAACTAAAGTATTGACTGTTGGCGACAAACAACTGGTTAAAACGGTTGCTTGGTATGACAACGAAATGTCCTACACTGCTCAATTGGTTCGTACTTTGGAATACTTCGCAAAAAAAGTTAAGTAATATCGTTTTTCCTTGATAACATTACCGAAGAGGAGCAACCTTTATGGAGGACTCCTCTTTGGTTCATGGTTTTATATGTAATCCGACATTCACACACACACCGTTTTTTTATATAAAAAGAGAAGTAGTACCGCTTAGGAGAGAAATCAAGAGTCGAAGTCGCAACGGAAATGCGCAGCCTGTCTGTGCTCAAGCCCTGGTGGGCGCCGCGCATACCTATAGGAGGAACGTGGAGATGAATAAGAAAAGTGTACGTGATGTGGAAGTAACCGGCAAACGCGTGTTTGTCCGCGTAGATTTCAATGTACCTATGCAAGATGGCAAAATTACGGATGATACCCGGATTCGCGAGACGCTGCCGACGATTAAGTATTTGATCGAAAATGGCGCGAAAGTGATCCTGGCTAGCCACTTGGGACGTCCAAAAGGCCAAGTGAACGAAGATATGCGTTTGACGCTGCCTGCTAAACGCCTTGGCGAATTGCTCGGGAAAGAAGTAGCCAAAGCTGACGAAGCAATCGGCGAAGCGGTAAAAGCGAAAGTTGACGCTATGAACAACGGCGACGTGCTCGTGCTTGAAAACGTCCGTTTCTATCCGGGCGAAGAAAAGAACGATCCGGAGCTTGCAAAACAATTTGCCGAGCTGGCTGATCTGTTCGTGAACGACGCGTTCGGCGCCGCTCACCGTGCGCATGCATCGACAGAAGGCATCGCTCACCAAATTCCGGCTGTATCCGGCTTGTTGATGGAAAAAGAATTGTCCGTTCTCGGCAAAGCGTTGTCGAATCCGGATCGTCCTTTCACAGCGATCATCGGCGGTTCCAAAGTTAAGGACAAAATCGATGTTATCGACAACCTGCTTAACATTGCGGATAACGTGCTGATCGGCGGCGGTCTTACTTATACCTTCTTTAAAGCTCAAGGTTACGAGATCGGTCAATCGTTGCTGGATGACAGCAAGCTTGACGTAGCGCTCGGCTTTATCGAGAAGGCCAAGAAACTCGGCAAGAACTTCATGCTGCCGGTTGACGTTGTCATTGCTGATGACTTCAGCGCTGATGCTAACCACAGAGAAGTGGACATCGACAGCATTCCTGCAGATTGGGAAGGCGTAGACATCGGACCGAAAACTCGCGCTCTTTACGCTGATGTCATCAAGAACTCCAAATTGGTCGTTTGGAACGGACCGATGGGCGTATTCGAAATCGATATTTTCGCAAACGGTACAAAAGAAGTGGCTGAAGCTTGCGCAACAACTGAAGGCTATACGATTATCGGCGGCGGCGATTCCGCGGCAGCTGCAGAGAAATTCAAATTGGCCGACAAGATGGACCACATCTCCACAGGCGGCGGCGCTTCCCTGGAGTTCATGGAAGGCAAGGCGCTTCCGGGCGTTGTGGCTCTGAACGATAAGTAAGATTCTTGAAGCTCAAAAGATGACTATTTGAGTTACCTATAAGTTTGAAGGAGTGTGCTCAATGAGAACACCTATTATCGCCGGGAACTGGAAGATGTTCAAAACCGTTTCCGAAGCAAAAGCTTTCTTCGAAGACATTAAAGGGAAAGCGGAAGTAGAAGGCGTAGAGAGCGTGATTTGCGCTCCGTTCACCAATCTTCCGGCTTTGGTGGAAGCGGCCAAAGGAACGTCGATCAAAATCGGCGCTCAAAACCTGCATTTCGAAGACGAAGGTGCATTCACCGGTGAAATTAGCGGCGGAATGCTGAAAGAGTTGGGCGTAGACTATGTCATTATCGGACACTCCGAGCGCCGCGCTTATTTTGCAGAAACCGACGAGATCGTGAATAAAAAGGTTCATGCCGCATTCAAGCATGGATTGACTCCGATTCCTTGCGTCGGCGAGAAGCTGGAAGAACGCGAAGCAGGCCAAACGAAGGATGTCGTGAAGGTTCAAACCGAAGCGGCTCTGAAAGGACTGTCCGCGGAGCAAGCCGAACAAGTCGTTATCGCCTACGAACCAATTTGGGCGATCGGCACGGGCAAATCCTCCACTTCTCAGGATGCCAACGAAGTAATCGCTTATATCCGCAGTCTGGTGAAAGATCTGTACAGCTCTGAAGTGGCCGACAAGATCCGTATCCAATACGGCGGCAGCGTAAAACCTGAAAACGTGAAGGAATATATGGGCCAAAGCGACATCGACGGCGCTCTCGTGGGCGGCGCAAGTCTGCAACCGGCATCCTATATCCAATTGGTCGAGGGGGCAAAGTAAGATGGCCACTCCAAAACCAGTAGCACTGATCATCATGGACGGCTTCGGACTTCGGAATACAGTGGAAGGCAACGCGGTAGCTCAGGCAAACAAGCCTAACTACGATCGTTACCTGAAGGAGTATCCGAACACAACCCTTACCGCTTGCGGTGAAGCCGTAGGCTTGCCGGAAGGCCAAATGGGGAACTCCGAAGTAGGCCATTTGAACATCGGCGCCGGCCGGATCGTTTATCAAGACTTGACCCGCATTTCCAAGTCGATCCGCGAAGGTGAGTTTTTCCAAAACGAAACGCTGGTAAATGCGGTTCGCAGCGCGAAGTCGAAGGGTAAGAAGCTGCACTTGTACGGCCTTCTTTCCGACGGCGGCGTGCACAGCCACATTGATCATATGTTCGCGATGCTCGACCTGGCGAAGAAGGAAGATATGCACGACGTGTATATCCATGCTTTCCTTGACGGCCGGGACGTTGCTCCGGACAGTGCGAAAGGCTTCATCGAGCGCTTGATCGCCAAAATCGAAGAAGTGGGCGTGGGCAAAATTGCCACGGTACAAGGCCGCTACTATGCGATGGACCGCGACAAGCGTTGGGAACGCGTTGAAAAATCGTACCGTGCGATGGTATACGGCGAAGGCCCGAAATATACCGATCCGATTACGGCCGTAACGGAATCGTACGAGAAATCGGTATTCGACGAATTCGTGATGCCTACGGTCATTGTCGACGGACATGACCAACCGATTGCTTTGGTGGAATCCGGCGACTCCGTCGTGTTCCTGAACTTCCGTCCGGACCGCGCGATTCAGCTGTCCAACGTGTTCACGAACCAGGATTTCCACGGCTTCGACCGCGGACCGAAATTCCCGAAAGATCTGCACTTTGTCTGCTTGACTCTGTTTGCCGAAACCGTGGAAGGTTATGTGGCTTACTCGCCTAAGAACCTGGATAATACGTTCGGTGAAGTGCTCGTACAGCAAGGCAAGAAGCAGCTTCGAATCGCGGAAACCGAGAAATACCCGCATGTCACGTTCTTCTTCAGCGGCGGACGCGATGTTGAGCTTCCGGGCGAAACACGCATCCTGATCAATTCGCCGAAGGTAGCTACCTATGACCTGAAGCCTGAAATGAGCGCTTATGAAGTGGCTGAAGCCTGCGTGAAGGAAATTGAAGCCGACAAGCATGATGCGATCATTTTGAACTTCGCCAATCCGGACATGGTCGGACACTCCGGCATGCTGGAGCCGACGAAGAAAGCGGTAGAAGTGACCGACGAATGCGTTGGTAAAGTCGTAGACGCGGTTAAAGCCAAAGGCGGCGTTGTTATTATCATCGCTGACCACGGTAACGCGGATATGGTATTCGACGAGAATGGTCGTCCGTTCACGGCGCATACAACCAACCCGGTTCCGTTCATCGTAACTGACGAGAACGTAATCCTGCGCGAAAGCGGCATTTTGGCCGACGTGGCTCCAACACTCCTCGATCTGATGGGTCTGCCGAAACCGGCGGAAATGACCGGTCAATCGATGATCGCGAGCCGCAAGGCTTAAGGTAGTCATGTTGCGGCAGGAGGAGCAAGCCGAAGGGACTGGCTTGCAGAGGTCGTGCACAACCTAGGCAGTGGTCCGGTCCCTTAAGGATTGTCTTGATCCCCTGACCTGCTTTGCTTTTGCGGCAGGCTAACGGACACCACGGACGTTAAAACGCCCGAAACGCCAAGTTATATTTTTTAACGGACATGGCAGCCCTTATCTGTTGGTTGAAGTGGTGCTTTCCGATCAAAGTAGACCATTAAGAGCTCTGGTGTCCGTTAGGTTTTGAAATAGCCCGGTTTGGCTTAAATAGCGGCTCTGGTGTCCGTTACAGTATTTTTGGTTAAACTTACGAATAGCAATCTATTACTATAACCCACAAAGGAGAATATTCAATGACTATTATTTCTGACGTATACGCACGCGAAGTCCTCGACTCCCGCGGCAACCCGACTGTAGAAGTTGAAGTATATCTGGAGTCCGGCGCAATCGGACGCGCAATCGTTCCATCCGGTGCTTCCACCGGCGCTCACGAAGCTGTTGAGCTTCGCGACGAAGACAAATCCCGTTACCTCGGTAAAGGCGTATTGAAAGCCGTTGAGAACGTGAACGAAATCATCGCTCCTGAAGTAATCGGTATGGACGCGCTTGATCAACTCGGCATCGACAAATTGATGATCGCTTTGGACGGCACGCACAACAAAGGCAAACTCGGCGCAAACGCAATCCTGGCTGTTTCGATGGCCGTAGCCCGCGCTGCTGCTGACGCTTTGGACCTGCCTTTGTATGTATACCTCGGCGGATTCAATGCTAAACAACTGCCAGTTCCAATGATGAACATCGTAAACGGCGGCGCACATGCCGACAACAACGTTGACGTACAAGAGTTCATGGTATTGCCTGTAGGCGCTCCTACATTCAAAGAAGCTCTTCGCACAGGCGCAGAAATTTTCCACAACCTGAAATCCGTTCTGAAAGCTAAAGGCTTGAACACAGCTGTAGGCGACGAAGGCGGTTTTGCTCCTAACTTCTCTTCCAACGAAGACGCTTTGTCCTCGATCATGGAAGCCATTGAAAAAGCCGGCTACAAACCAGGCGTTGACGTATTCCTGGGTATGGACGTAGCTTCCACTGAGTTCTTCAAAGATGGCAAATACCATCTCGAAGGCGAAGGCAAATCCTTCACGCCTGCTGAATTCGTTGACCTCTTGTCTTCTTGGGTTGACAAATATCCGATCATCACGATCGAAGACGGCTGCTCCGAAGACGACTGGGAAGGTTGGAAATTGCTCACTGAAAAATTGGGCAACAAAATCCAACTCGTTGGCGACGACTTGTTCGTAACTAACACTGAGCGTCTTGAAAAAGGTATCAAAGACGGCATCGGTAACTCGATCCTGATCAAAGTAAACCAAATCGGTACGCTGACTGAAACATTCGACGCGATCGAAATGGCGAAACGCGCAGGCTACACAGCAGTTATCTCCCACCGTTCCGGCGAATCCGAAGACAGCACGATCGCTGACATCGCGGTTGCTACGAATGCAGGCCAAATCAAAACCGGTGCGCCTTCCCGTACCGACCGTATTGCGAAGTACAACCAATTGCTCCGCATCGAGGACCAACTGGGCGAACTGGCTCAATACAACGGCTTGAAATCTTTCTACAACCTGAAACACTAATATAAGCGTCAAGGACCCATCCGAATTTGATTCGGGTGGGTCTTTTTGGTTAGGCGAAAACTAAATTGACAATAGGGAACGTGTTATTTATAGTAAATTCATAAAGGTAAACGTTTACGTAAACATTGCGATTCAAAGTGGATAAGATAAAGCGCGAATTGGAGAAGGTATGTCGATGAGCTCAACAATCAAGGACGTGGCTAAACAGGCAGGCGTATCGGTGGCGACGGTATCCCGTGTTCTGAATAACTTGCCAGGGTATTCTGAGGAAACGAAACGTAGAGTGGAGCAAGCTGTGGAAGAGTTAGGGTACCAGCCCAACGCCATTGCCCGAGGGCTTGTGAATAGGCGGACGGAGACCATTGGCGTTTTGTTCCCCAGCGTGTCCAGTTCATTCTCGTCCGAGATTCTGCACGGCATCGAGGAAGTGGCCCATAAGCACAACTATAGCGTCATCGTTTGCAATACCGCGGAAGACGGGAAGCGGACGATGAAATATTTGCAGGTGCTGCGGGAGAAGCGGGTGGACGGAATCATTTATTCCAGCGGCGTACTTGAGCCGGAATATTATGAAGCCGTCCAGGCTATGGGGGTGCCACTGGTCCTGGTGGCGACAAAGTCGGACTGGGATGACGTACCGTTCATCAAAGTCGATGACCGGCAGGCGGCCTATGATGCGGCCGCCTATTTGATCTCCCAGGGGCACCGGGAGATCGCGATGATCGGCGGCGGCGAGAGCGACAGCATCGCGGGCCAGCCGCGATATGAGGGCTTCCGCCAAGCGCTGCGGGATCATGGTCTCCCGCTTCGGGAGGACCATGTGCAAGACGGCGGCTTCACGTTCGAAGGCGGCTGCGGGGCGGCAGAGCGGCTGCTTACGGCCTCGCCCGAGGTGACGGCGGTATTCGCCGCCGGGGACGAGATGGCGATTGCCGTCATCTCTGTAGCGGCGAGGCTAGGCATCGCCGTCCCGGATCAGCTGGCCGTCATCGGCTACGACAACCTGAAGCTGGCCGAGATGAGCAATCCGCCGCTTACGACGGTGGCTCAGCCGCTTCATGAGATGGGCCGGATGGCCTCGGAGAAGCTGATCGAGATGCTCGCCACCGGGCAGCCGGCGGCCAGCGAAGTCGTGCCGCACCGGGTAATCGAGCGGCAGACGGTCAAGAAGCGTTGAAGTAACGGTAGATGTTGACTATCCGACTCCCGTGCAACGGGGTGTTCCCGGCTGTGCCCATCATCTACCGGCACTTTCTTGTTGGACTGGTTACTTTTACAGAGGACTGGGAAGGCTAGGTATGCTCAAAGGGTAAACGTTTACGTACCTGAAAACATTGAAAAGAAAACGAGCCATCTAGAAACCAAGTCAAAGGGTAATAATAAAGTACAGAAAATGAAGGAGGCACCATTATGGAGAAGAAATGGTGGAAGGAAAGCGTTGTATATCAAATTTATCCTCGCAGCTTTATGGATAGCAATGGAGACGGGATCGGGGATCTGCAAGGGATCATCTCCAAGCTGGATTACTTGAAGACGCTCGGAATCGACGTAGTATGGCTGTGCCCGGTGTACGAGTCACCGAATGATGATAACGGATACGATATCAGTAACTACCAAGGGATCATGCATGAGTTCGGAACGATGGCGGACTGGGAAGAGCTGCTTGCCGGCCTGCATGAGCGGGGGATGAAGCTGATTATGGACCTGGTCGTCAACCATAGCTCGGATGAGCACGCCTGGTTCGTCGAGTCCCGCAAGTCTAAAGATAACGAGTACCGCGACTACTATATTTGGCGCCCGGGTAAAGACGGCAAGGAGCCTAACGATTGGGGTTCCTTCTTCAGCGGCCCGGCTTGGCAATATGATGCCCAAACAGACGAGTATTACTTGCATCTGTTCTCCACCAAGCAGCCGGACTTGAATTGGGAGAATCCGAAGCTTCGCCGCGAGGTGTACGATATGATGACCTGGTGGCTGGACAAAGGCATCGACGGATTCCGGATGGACGTCATCAACGTGATCTCCAAGGAGCCGGGGTTACCGGACAGCTCGGACGGATCGGGAAGCGGGGAGCATTACATCAACGGCCCGCGCGTGCATGAGTTTTTGCAGGAGATGAACCGGGAAGTGCTGTCCAAATACGATATCATGACGGTCGGGGAGACGGTCGACGTGACACCGGAGGAAGCAGTGCTGTTCGCCGGAAGCGACGGAAAAGAGCTGAATATGGTGTTCCAATTCGAGCTGATGGGCATCGATTCGGGGCCGACCGGCAAGTGGGAGGTTGCGCCGTGGAAGCTGACCCGCTTTAAAGAGATCGTAAGCAAATGGCAAACCAAGCTGGAGGGGAAAGCCTGGAACAGTATTTACCTGAACAATCATGATCAGCCGCGCCTGCTGTCCCGTTTCGGCCATGACGGGGAGCATCACAACGTGTCGGCCAAAATGCTGGCCACGCTGCTGCATACTCTTCAAGGTACGCCGTATATTTATCAAGGTGAGGAAATCGGCATGACCAATGTCCGGTTCGAAACGATCGAAGAGTACCAGGACATCGAAACGCTTAATATGTATAAAGACTACCTGAGCAAAGGGCATGACGCTGCCGAGATCATGGAATCGATCTATGCGAAGGGCCGCGACAATGCAAGAACGCCGATGCAATGGAACGGGGAAGCCCAAGCAGGGTTCACAACCGGTACCCCTTGGCTAGCCGTCAACCCGAACTATAAAGAGATCAATGTGGAGCTTGCGCTGAACGATCCGAATTCGGTGTTTCATTACTACAAGAAATTGATCGAGTTGCGTAAACAACATGATATTATTGTCTATGGCAAATACGCGATCCTTAATGAAGAAAACGAGCAGATTTATGCTTTTACCCGGACCTTGGGCGAGGAACAACTGCTGGTAGTTCTGAATTTCTATGAAAAGCCGGCGGATTTCAAGCTGGATCAAGAGATCCGCTTCCAAAGCAAAGAACTCCTTATCGGAAATTACGAGGTTTCGGTAGACGAGGATTTCCACCAGTTATCCCTGCGGCCTTATGAAGCACGGGTTTATAAACTTCAAGGCGTAAAATAAGGATACCGGTTGTTATTCCCGACGGGCAATGGTATAATGATAATGCTGTTTTTGTATTTGTTTATGATTAGGTTTAACGAAAATAGATTTCGAAGTGTTCTCACTTAGGAGGTGGATTGGATGAATATCTTTTTGGAAGTACTGCTCATTATTTTCTCTATTGCTCTGATCGCAGTCGTTCTGCTGCAAAAAGGGAAGAGCGCGGGTCTTTCCGGTGCCATCTCCGGGGGTGCGGAACATCTTTTCGGCAAGTCGAAAGCACGCGGTATGGAACTCGTTCTGGAACGGGTAACGATTGGAGTGGCAGCTGGTTTCTTTATCCTGTCGATCGTAGTCGCTGTTGTGCAAGGTTAAATTTAAATGGAAGAAGCCTTCGTTTCCTTGAGAAACGGAGGCTTTTTTGTGTTTGCGTGCCCAGCTAAGCACGCATCTTCTAGCCGGTGAAAGTCCGGTCGCGGGAGGAGCCAAGTCCCCGCGTAGCTAGGATACTTGCGTACGGCGAGATCTGTGCGTAAAAGCGTATCGACAAAAGTA
>NZ_BOSL01000020.1 GCF_018403325.1 Paenibacillus vini
CTTGAACCGTTTGGTGGCGATGGCGGAGGGGTTCCACACGTACCCATCCCGAACACGACCGTTAAGCCCTCCAGCGCCGATGGTACTTGGACCGAAGGGTCCTGGGAGAGTAGGACGCCGCCAAGCATAATATTCCCTGATAGCTCAGTTGGTAGAGCACTCGACTGTTAATCGAGTTGTCACAGGTTCGAGTCCTGTTCGGGGAGCCATATTATGGCCCGTTGGTCAAGGGGTTAAGACACCTCCCTTTCACGGAGGTAACAGGGGTTCGAATCCCCTACGGGTCACCATTCATTACATTGCTTCTGGGGATGAGAAGCCCTTTAGGGGTTCGTCGGAGCATTTACTTCGTTAGCGTTACATCGCAGTCTCGAACGAAGTGAGAGTATCCCCTACGGGTCACCATTTTTCTTAATAAGTGCATTACATATGGAGGCTTAGCTCAGCTGGGAGAGCATCTGCCTTACAAGCAGAGGGTCGGGGGTTCGATCCCCTCAGCCTCCACCATAGTTTACTTTAACAAGTAAATATTGTTTTTTTACTGACGCGGGGTGGAGCAGCCCGGTAGCTCGTCGGGCTCATAACCCGAAGGCCGCAGGTTCAAATCCTGCCCCCGCAATCATCCCTTTAAGGGATCAAGATTTACTAGTGTGGAGCCGTGGTGTAGAGGCCTAACATGCCTGCCTGTCACGCAGGAGACCGCGGGTTCGAATCCCGTCGGCTCCGCCATTTTCATCTTAGATTCGCATATGCGAGCCATTAGCTCAGTTGGTAGAGCACCTGACTTTTAATCAGGGTGTCGAAGGTTCGAGTCCTTCATGGCTCACCAGTCTTATTACTTGTTTGCGGACGTGGCTCAGCGGTAGAGCATCGCCTTGCCAAGGCGAGGGTCGCGGGTTCGATTCCCGTCGTCCGCTCCATAATACGCGCCCTTAGCTCAGCTGGATAGAGCGTTTGACTACGAATCAAAAGGTCAGGAGTTCGAATCTCTTAGGGCGCGCCATTTTCTTTATAATTGGATAAGCCGGTGTGGCGGAATTGGCAGACGCGCGCGACTCAAAATCGTGAGGGAAACCGTGGGGGTTCGAGTCCCTTCACCGGCATATATCGGGACGTAGCTCAGCTTGGTAGAGCACCTGGTTTGGGACCAGGGGGTCGCATGTTCAAATCGTGTCGTCCCGATCAGAAACAGTCATCGCAGATGGCTGTTTTTTTATTTGTCCACAAACTAATGAACTGAATTAAAAGATTGAACTGAGCATATAAGAAGCCGGTTCCCCGTTCTTCCTCTTCTGTTGTATATTTCATGACCTCCGAGGTCACAATATACATAAAACTCCGATAGAAGGGGATCGTCGTGAATATTTTTCATACCAAAAAACAAATCAGAAAACGTTGGAGACGGATGAAACGAGCCGTTTGGACAATCAGCGCTTGCGCTCTCGTGGCTTTGATGGCTTGGCTAGGCATGCTTCTGTCCGAACAAATGGAAAAGTTGATGACGAATGAACCGCTTGCGCTAGAGACACTGGGCACCCTCCGGGATGTTCAAGCACAGGACGATTCCCAGCAAGAATGGTTAGAGGAGCTTCGGGAAACCGCGCAGGTACGAATTGTTCATTTAAATAAAATATATACATGCGGCGAAGACCGCTCCGTTTTGGGGCTCATGAGACCGGCAGAAATTGCCCAATTGGTCAAGGAACACCCAACTTGGGATGGAAGACTGGGTCCTGGGGGTGATGTGTGGTTTGATGAACATATTCAAGGATTATCCGAGATTTGCAACCGCGATGGGTATGTGGGCATCGACAAAGAAGGCAATCTGAGTCTTTTTGACGGGCCGCCAAAGCAGGAAAAGGTCATCCGAACCTTTTTTCAATTAGATGTGGAAACTATGGAAAGTGCGCTTCCGACTGAGGTGCTGCAGCAATTGAAGAACGGCATAAGAATTCAGGATGTCGAGGAATACAACAGTGTTTTGTCCACTTTCAGCGATTTTGCAGTTGAAGAATCGGAGAAAACGATGCAACAGAATAAACAGTAATGCGTATAAACGTAGGGGCGTTATTCAATAACGCCTCTTTTTGCTGTTTACTTGAGCTTTGGCGGAAATGGCAGAGTTGTTTTCAAAGTAAGTTCTACAAACTTTTTCCTCAATCGTCCCGATCTTTTGTTATAATAAAGTGAATACATATGTTCGCTTATTCGGACATAAACCCGGATTCCTGAAATAAAGAGGTTGTCCGGAAGACTTGAGCAGGTTGGGGAGAGGTTGAACTTTGCGGATATTGGGCATTGATCCCGGAATCGCGATTGTAGGTTTCGGATTTATTGATAAGCAGGGCAGTAAATGTGTCCCCGTTCAATACGGATGCATTCAAACGGAGGCACACACGCCTGAAGAGGAACGTTTGCTGCATGTCTATGAAGGCATGGTGCAGCTCATCGACAAATACAAACCGGATGCTGTGGCGCTGGAGAAGTTGTTTTTTAATCGTAACGTAACGACAGCCATGTCGGTTAGCCAGGCGCGGGGCGTTATGGTTCTGGCAGCGATGCAGAAGGGGCTCCCTATAGCGGAATATACGCCGATGCAGGTTAAGCAGGCGATCGTCGGATATGGAAAGGCCGAGAAAAGGCAGGTCCAGGAAATGACGAAAATGTTCCTGAAGCTTCAGGCGATCCCAAAACCGGATGACGTGGCCGATGCGCTTGCCGTAGCGATTTGCCATGCACACTCATGTACGTTAAATTCCAAGCTGAATGAGGTATTGCGATCATGATTGATTTTTTACGGGGCCAGGTTGCCCACCTTGAAAATGAATATGTCGTCTTGGATGTACAAGGCATAGGGTATCGCGTTTTCTGTCCGAACCCTTATGCGTTTGCCGCCAAAAATCAAGATACAATCACAGTTTACACGCATCATCACGTCCGTGATGACGCTATTCTGCTGTTCGGATTTCCAACGCGGGAAGAACAGAAGCTGTTCCGCAAGCTGATCGAGGTGTCGGGAATCGGACCGCGTGTGGCGCTCGGGATATTGAGCGGCGGCAATCCGGACACGGTGGTGGCTGCGATCCATCAGGAGAATATTTCGTTTCTGACGAAGCTGCCGGGAATCGGGAAGAAGACCGCGCAGCGTATGATCCTGGACTTGAAGGACAAGCTTGAGGGCATGGGAGGCATGGCTTCTTTATTCGACCCGGTACCTGCTGCATCGGCCGCTTTCGAAGACGGAACCCCGGGCTGGCCTGAAGCGAGAGAAGGTTTGAAGGCGCTTGGATATACCGATCCCGAATTGGACCGTGTATGGAATAAGCTTAAGGATCAGGTAAGTCAGGATGAAGCCGTTGATTCGGTAATGAAAAAGGCCTTGAAGCTGCTATATGCAGGTTGATAACAGGCTGGAAGAAAGAGGTGCTGGAAAGCGATGATGGAAGACCGGATCATATCCGCGAACTTGATGATGGAAGACCAAGCCGTCGAGCTGAGCCTGCGTCCCCGCTATTTGGCGGAGTATATTGGGCAAAACCAAATCAAAGAAAATTTGAAAATATATATCGAAGCCGCGAAGATGCGCAAAGAAGCTCTGGATCATGTCCTGCTTTATGGACCTCCCGGACTCGGAAAAACGACACTCGCCAACATTATCGCCAACGAGCTTGGTGTGAATTTACGGACGACGTCGGGTCCCGCGATTGAACGGCCGGGCGATCTTGCCGCTTTATTGACAAATCTGCAGGAGGGCGACGTCTTATTTATCGATGAAATCCATCGGTTACACCGGACAGTGGAAGAAGTTCTTTATCCGGCGATGGAGGATTTCGCGCTGGATATTATGATCGGCAAGGGGCCGAGCGCCCGTTCCGTCCGGCTGGACCTGCCTCCTTTTACACTCGTTGGCGCTACGACCCGTGCAGGCCTGCTGTCAGCTCCGCTGCGCGACCGCTTCGGGGTAGTCAGCCGACTTGAGTTTTATACGCAGGACGAGCTTAGCTTTATCGTTTCGCGCAATGCCGATATTTTGGGAATTGAGATTATCGGGGATGCCGCGGATGAGGTTGCGCTCCGATCCCGGGGGACTCCGCGGATTGCCAATCGTCTGTTGAAGCGGGTAAGAGATTATGCCCAAGTGCGGGGCGACGGAATGATCACCCCTGAAATCGCCAGAGAAGCGCTACAGATGCTTCAGGTGGATCCGATGGGTCTGGATCTGATCGATCATAAGATGCTTCGCGCGATGATTACGAGTTTCCGGGGCGGCCCCGTAGGACTCGACACGATCGCGGCAACGATCGGCGAAGAAAGCCAGACGATCGAGGATGTATATGAACCCTATCTGCTGCAGATCGGTTATTTACAGCGGACGCCACGGGGGCGGATGGTAACGCCGGCGGCATATAATCATTTGGGTTTACCGCTTCCCGATGTACAGAAATAATGAGCGAATAAGGATATAAGCTTGGCATCATGAAGGAGGAATCACCGCGTGAAAGGAACTAATTCGGGAATCAAATTCAAGTGGAGCAGGTGCGGAAAAGGGATACTGGCCGGACTTCTTCTGGCCGGTGCGATCCAGCTTCCGGCATCCGCCGACTCAGGAATCGGCCCTCATGTTCGGGTAGCCATGTACTTGGATCTAGGCAGCACTTACAAATCAACGATCCCTGCGGTTACGATCAAAGGGGATGCGGCTTGGGGAGCAGGTCCACAATCAGGAACGGAGAACTGGGTTCAGTTTGCTCCCGGACAATCCGCCCGGTTCAGCGTAGACGGTTATAAAGTCAAAGCTTTGGAAAGCTCGGATTGGAAGACTGTGGCGGCTGTGATTAAGAAGCTGCAAGGTACGACCGATAAGCCCGTTGCCTTTGCGCAGAACAGCAGCGGAGGAACGATTTATCGCGTTTATACCGGACCATATGCGAATGCAGCAGAAGCTGGGAAAGCCGTAGACAGAGTCGCAGGCTCGATTTCGTCCTGGATCAAAGGTCAAAAACCGTCCGTTCATGGGAATTTCTATGTTTCTGCCGGGAGTTATAGAAGCAAAGTCGAAGCCGATACGGTGCTTGATACGTTGAGCGCTCAAGGAACAGAGGCCTCCGCCGTTATGACCGGACCGCAGCAATATTCCGTCTGGGTCGGTGGCGCGTCCAATGAAGCCGAATTAGGGACGATACAGGGGCAGCTGGCTCAAGTCTTCCCGCAAATACCGTGGGCACCTGCCGTACAGACGGGAACATCGATTTTGATTCACAACGATGTAACGCTGAATTTAGATACACCATCCCCGGTAGAGCATTATGAGCTCAGCGGAAATGAGGCTCTTCTAGTCCGCGACAACGACGATAATTCCTTGCTTCAATTGGTTGAACGATCCGCCCGAAAATATCGTGGTGACTTCGAAATTAGCCGATATAGCGGACAGCTCGCTCTTGTGAACGAAGTATCATTGGAACAATACCTATATTCCGTTGTGGGAGCCGAGGTATCCTCCTCCTGGCCACAGGAGTCATTAAAGGCTCAGGCGGTTGCTGCACGCAGTTATGCCCTTTATAATGCCGCCCTTAATAAATTCAAAATAGCCGGGCTAGTAGATACAACCTTAAGTCAGGTTTATAACGGTGCTGAGAAAGAAGCGAACAGCATTATTCAAGCCGTAGACAGTACGAGCGGGGAAGTGATGATGGCTGACGGGAGAATTGTGGAGGGAATCTTTTCTTCCAACAGTGGCGGGGTAACCGCGGATTCTACGGAAGCATGGGGCAGTTACAACCCCGTGTATTCCAGCGTGCTGAGCAAGGAAGACGAGGTCGTACAGGCTTCGCTAAAATCATGGTACCATGTGCTACTGTCAAACGGGGCGACGGGTTATGTTCGCGAAGATAATACGGCATCGTTGGGAAGCACGACCGCTGCCGGATTACAGAAATTAACGGTAACGACGACTTCCGTCATGGTTCGGCCCCTTCCGATGATTCAGTCGGACGTAGATCCTGTAGCCAAGTTGAATCCTGGAGACCAAGCCATTGTACTTGATAAAGTGGATGAATCGAGTGCGTATGCCTGGATTCGAGGGCCATTCAGTTCCGCGGAATTGTTGAAATCCCTAAAAGGCAAAACGACAACAGAGGCACCGTCACCGATATTGAATCTGGAAATCACCCAAAGAGGGCCATCCGGACGCGTTACCCAGATCAAGGCGAATGGACAAATCCTGGATGTTAAATATCCGGATGCTTTCCGTTCGGCTTTGAACGGACTGCCCAGCACGCTGTTTGATATTGCCGCTACCGGAAGGTATACTGTACAGAGTGCAGGGGGCACGACGTCAAGCGGCACGGCCGCTTCGGGTACTCCGCTGCTGACTTCATCCGGTGTGAAAAGCTGGGATGGAGGAAATATGGTGGTTATGGACGGTAACGGCACTGCACGCGTAATTGACCAAACCAACGAGTTTCTGTTTGTCGGCAAGGGCTACGGCCATGGAATCGGAATGTCCCAATGGGGGGCAAAAGGTATGGCGGATGCCGGGTATGATTATCAGCAAATCTTGCAACACTACTATCAAAATGTGACAATTGTCAAGGAATGAAGGCGTAAATATGAATGTTGATTTGTACGATTTTGAACTGCCGGAAGAGTTGATCGCCCAGACTCCGCTTGCGGATCGGAGCGCTTCCCGGCTGTTGACGTTAAATAAAAGAGACGGAAGCACACAGCATCGTATTTTTTCGGATATTGTAGAATATCTGAAGCCCGGTGATACCCTGGTGTTGAATGACACCCGGGTTATCCCCGCGAGGTTGTTCGGCATCAAAGAAGATACTGGCGCAAAAGCCGAGGTGCTTCTGCTCAAAAATTTGGGTGGAGATCTTTGGGAAGCGCTGGTCAAACCCGGGAAAAAGTTAAAAACCGGCTCAGTCATTGTCTTTAGCGAGGAATTAAAAGCAACGGTTGAATCGGAAGGGGAGATGGGCGGACGAGTTCTGCGTTTCACCTATCAAGGCATTTTTAATGAAATTCTAGATCGCTTGGGTCAAATGCCGCTTCCTCCTTACATTAAGGAGAAACTGGATGATCGCGAGCGTTACCAGACGGTCTACTCCAAACACGAAGGCTCAGCTGCGGCACCAACGGCCGGCCTGCATTTTACCGAGTCTTTGCTGGAGGAGATCAAGGCGAAAGGGATTGACATTGCCTTCGTCACACTTCATGTCGGATTGGGTACTTTTCGCCCGATGTCCGTTGATCGCGTTGAAGACCATGTCATGCACGAGGAGTATTATGTGCTTCCTCAAGAGACGGCGGATATCCTGAATGAGACCAAAGCGAGAGGCGGCCGTGTCATCGCGGTGGGAACAACATCTGCGCGGACACTGGAGACGGTAGCACAGAAATGCGCTGGCGGTCCTGTGGTCAAAAGCAGCGGATGGACGGGGATCTTCATTTATCCGGGATATGAGTTTGGATTGGTGGATGCTCTAATCACGAATTTTCACCTCCCGAAATCAACGCTCGTAATGCTGGTCAGTGCGCTGGCGGGACGGGAGAATATATTGAAGGCGTACCGTGAAGCGATTGAACAAAGATACCGTTTCTTCAGTTTTGGCGACGCTATGTTTATTTATTAAGGCTACAGAGGATGGATGATAACAATGGCAGCGATTACCTACGAACACATCAAAACCTGCAAGCAGTCCGGGGCCAGATTGGGCCGGGTTCACACTCCGCACGGTACGATCGAGACGCCAGTCTTTATGCCGGTCGGGACACAAGCCACCGTCAAAACGATGAGTCCGGAAGAATTGAAGGACATGGGTGCACGGATCATTCTTAGCAACACGTATCACTTATTCCTGCGTCCGGGACATGAACTTATCAAGGAAGCCGGCGGACTCCATAAATTTATGAACTGGGACCGGGCCATTCTGACCGACAGCGGCGGGTTTCAGGTGTTTTCGCTTAGCGAAATGCGCAAAATTACGGAGGAAGGCGTTCACTTCCGTTCTCACTTGAACGGGGACAAGCTGTTTCTATCACCGGAAGTGGTGATGGAAATCGAAAATGCCCTAGGTCCGGATATTATGATGGCCTTTGACGAATGCGCTCCTTATCCTGCCGATTACGATTATGTAAAAAAATCGATGGAACGTACCACACGCTGGGCGGAACGTTGCCTGAAAAGCCATGCCCGACCGCATGATCAAGGCCTGTTTGGAATCGTTCAGGGCGGCATGTTTGAAGATTTGCGCAAGCAGAGCGCCAGAGATTTGACTTCCCTGGATTTTCCGGGGTATGCTATTGGTGGACTGAGTGTGGGCGAGCCTAAACATCTGATGTATGAGATGTTGGAATGTACGGTTCCTCTGTTGCCGACAAACAAACCCCGTTATCTGATGGGGGTAGGTTCTCCTGATGCTCTGATTGAAGGGGCGATTCGGGGAGTCGATATGTTTGATTGCGTCTTGCCAACAAGGATTGCCCGTAATGGAACCACGATGACGAGTCAGGGTAGACTAGTTGTCCGAAACGCTCAGTATGCCAAGGATTTCGGGCCATTGGATCCGGAATGCGATTGCTATACCTGCCGGAACTATTCCCGTGCTTATCTTCGCCATCTCATTAAGGCGGACGAAACGTTCGGTCTTCGGTTGACTACATACCACAACCTTCACTTCCTGATCAATTTGATGGGCAAGGTCCGTCAGGCGATTATGGATGACAGGCTGCTGGACTTCCGGGATGAGTTTTTTGAGCAGTATGGTCTGTTTGGCAACGAAAAAGGATTTTAATGAACCAGGCTATAAAATGAAAGGAGGAAGAAGGAATGTTTCCATTAGCAGCTACTCCAGGGGCGGGCGGAACCGGTTCGCTGATTTCGTTCATCGTACCCCTTGTGATCATGTTTGCCGTGTTTTACTTCTTGCTGATCCGTCCGCAGAAGAAAAAGCAGACTACCCGCAATAATATGCTCAATGCGCTTCAGAAAGGCGACAAGATCATTACGATTGGTGGCCTTCACGGCACGATTATGGAGCTTACCGATGATATCGTAGTCTTGCGCGTCAACGATGTAACGAAACTGACGTTTGATCGCAGTGCGATCAGCCACAAAGTTTCCGAAAGCTAAGAGAAACGAATACGAATTAGCAATAAGAAAGCCGCGAAAGCCTCCACGGAGGTTTTCGCGGCTTTTTTGCCATTATGCAGAAATATTGAAACGGGGATTATAGTTGCTTTTCCAGCGCTGGGCCCAGTTGATGCCGATTGTGGAAGATACGCCCGCAAGTAGCAACCCGGCCAGCATATCCGTGAGCCAGTGAATTCCCAAATAAAAGATCGAGAACACGATAATAACGGCGCTGATCGATGCGAAAAATCCCCATCGGCGGTTACCAGAGCGTACGGCAAGGATAGCCATGGTGACTGAGATGGAGGTATGCAGGCTAGGAAAGCAGTTATTAATCCCGGAAAGGGGACGATAAACGGTTTCAAACTCCGGAAAGGCCTCCAGCATATAAAACGAAACGCCTGAAACCGGGTAAGACCAAACTTCATTAACCGGAAACAGCAAATAGAATGGAATCGCGATCAGATAATTCAGAATTACCGCACAACAGGTCGCATGCAGGAACACGGTTTTCTTTTCTCCAGCGTAAATAAAGAGCGAAGCCAGAATCAAAGACTGAAAAACGATAAGATAAAAAAAGGAAGTAATCCCCGTAAGCCATGGTGCGTGAGTCAAGTTTTGAACCTGTTGCACGAAATGTCCTTCCAGTCGGAAAATCCACGGCGTAAAGTCCGCCGAGTAAGACAACTTATTTTCCAATGCCAATTCGTATCCGTTTAGCAGCAAAACCCCAAGCATCAGCAAGAACGTCCACATGAATCTTCTCGATCTCAACAATTCACCGGCCAAGCCAACGACCGCATGCCAAGGATTTTGGAAGAAGCAGATCAAGACAAACAGGATAAGAACCAGCAGGGTGAACCACGTAATGGTCTGCATGGAATGGAATAGCAAAATGGAAACCTCCTTTACCCAACCTGAAATCTTCCATCAGATTAACATATAGGAGAAAGGAGAAGTTTGCAGTTCTTTTACTTCTTGTTCAAATTTACCCCGAATACCCCTCCAATTGCTCCGAGAAGCAGCGCGGGAAATATCAGGGCAAGCTCGCCTAATCCAAGCGAATGGTCCAAGGCCAAAAAACTGATTAACAGCAGAAGGATTCCGTAGATTAACCCCGTGATTGAACCTTGATACAACCCTTTTTGTCCGGCACGTTTACCTGAGACCAGACCTCCGGCGAGCAGTGATACGCCATGTACTATATAGGTGTACAACTTGAGCTCGTCTTCTTCCAATACACTGGACTGCAGAAGCAAAGATAAGACCAGAGCGCCAATCATCATCCAGAAAAAAGCGTACCATAAGCCGGACAAAGTAGGGTGGGATAGTCTAAAAGAAACCATACGGCGAATGAAATGCATATAAGATCCCCCAATCATGTCTTGTTATCCCCATTTTATGGTCAAGCATCGGTCGATATGACAGGAACTGAAGATCTTTAGGAATATATTGTTTGGCATGGAATCGAATGACCGGGGTCAGACTACCAGGTACATCCTTGACTTTAAAGAGCAATGACACAAGGGGGGGATTTGAGGTGGCGGCACACGTATCAGCTGTTGTTTTTCGTACTGTGATTATGTATGTGATGGTATTCGCCGTTATGAGGATTATGGGAAAAAGGGAAATCGGACAATTATCCATTTTCGATCTCGTCATATCCATCATGATCGCTGAAATAGCCGTTTTTGCCTTGGAGGATCAGAACCGCCCGCTATATGAAGGCTGGGTACCGATGTTAACTCTGCTGCTGATTCAAATCGGCATCGCCGTCCTTTCGCTTCGTTTTCGCAAGATACGCCTATGGTTTGACGGTAAGCCCAGCGTAATTATTCGTAATGGCGATATTAACGAAAAGGAAATGAAAAAACAGCGTTATAATCTGGATGACCTTCTTATGCAGCTTCGTTCCCAAAATATCGACAACATTGCGGATGTTGAATTCGCAGTTCTGGAAACAAGCGGCCAACTGAGCGTTTTGCCAAAGGATAAGTCTAGTGATAACGCTTCCGGCGACAAAAACAAAATGAACAAAAAAAGAGAAGCGGCCCTATCTTCTTTGGTGTTCAAAGTAAAATACGAGGCGCTTCCTTTACCGCTGATTTTGGATGGCAAGGTGGATGACGATAATTTAAAACAGATGGGAAAAACCAGGTTTTGGCTGAAAAATCAAATTCAATCCAAAGGAGTTTATGATTTTAAAGATGTCTTTTTTTGCTCTATTGATCATAAAGGAAGGCTATATGTCAATCTAAAAGACAAGAAATGACTCCAAGCGGCTGATCATCCTCGAAACCACTTGCGGATCAATGGCATACGCTTGATGTCATGCAGATCGATTAAACCCGTGATTCCGGCTAAAGCAAGATACAGCAGAGTAGAGAAAAAAGCGGCACACAAAAACTGAATTCCCTGGCTGTCGCTGAATTGAAAATGATTGTTGAGATAGGTTGTCGCTCCGGCCATAATGACCATTCCACAGCAAACCTTGATGACATCCAGCAACGGAAGGCGATATTTTAATGTCCTGGCGACGCTGTACCCATGCAGTAAAGTGACGATGACGAAGTTGACGATGATGGCCAGAATGGCTCCATATATCCCGAAAGAAGGATTGGAGGCTAAGTATAGGATCAGAACGATTTTTACGATGGCTCCGATTAAGGTATTGATCAAAGCCCGGCCGGGTTTATCCAGTGCCTGCAAGGCGGCTTGAAGCGGTGCCTGAACATACAGGAAAAGAGCGAACGGGGCCATAATTTTCAGCATTCCGGCAATTTCGCTGTTATTATAGATCAACATGCAGAGAGGTTCAGCCAAAACATACATAATTACCGCAAATGGTGCGCCGGTTACAAGCGCAAGCCGAATCGACTGGTGGAGACGGAGGTGAATGGTCCTCATATCGCCCCTTGCCTGAGCTTCCGCAAGCGACGGAACGAGTGAGACGGCCAAGGAGGAAGTCAGCGCTCCCGGCAGTAATAGAAGCGGGATGATCATTCCCTGCAACGCTCCGTATTGAGCGGTCGCAATGGCGGTTGCGATCCCCGCGAGGGCAAGACTTTGGGCCGTTGTGATCGATTCCAGAAGATAGGACATGGAACCGACCAAGCGCCCCCCGGTTACGGGAATTGCAATCCTCATGATTCTGCGAAGCATAGGCACGAATGCTTCCTTCCTCGGCACAGCGCCTTCGGATGGTTGGTCTTTGGCGGCAAGTGATTTTTCCCGTGATTTCAGGCGCCGGTACTGAAGCAGCAGAACTGCCATTCCGGCAATTTCTCCGGCTACAACGCCCAGCATGGCTCCGGCAGCTGCATATTCGATACCCATCGGAAGCAGCAGATAGGAGAACCATAGTACACAGATGATTCTGGCTATCGTCTCGATAATTGAAGAGGCCGCGGATGGAATCATGTCCTGTTTCCCCTGAAAATAACCGCGATAAACAGAGGATACTGCCACGATGGCGATCATGGGACTCATCGCGACAAAGGTTTGATATACGCGCGCATCAGTAAGAATATAGCGGCTTGCCAACGGCGCTCCCAGGATACATAAGACTGTAAACAGCAAGCCGGCTGCCATGGCAAATATCAGGCTCGTCCGCAATACGGTTTTTGAGCGTTCCGGGTTTCCGGCCGATTCCGCTTCGGCAACAAGCTTGGCTACTGCCAAGGGAATGCCTCCGGCTATGATGGTTACGAGAACCAGGAAAAACGGATAACCGAGCTGATAAAGCCCGACGCCTTCCGCTCCGATGATTCGGGGCAGAAGAATCCGGGGGATAAAGCCTAGAATACGATTGACAATGCCCGCAGCCAGCAAAATCATGGTGCCCTGGATAAAGGTTTGTTTATTCAAAGTGGTTCCCTCTCTCCCGATTAGAAGCGAAATGGCAACAATAACAACAGTTGTTACTAAGAATATGCCGGACCTGTCCCGATTCATGACTTGTCTTTTTGATCCCAATGCAGGATTACAGAAAATAAGGTAGAATGTTAAATAGACGGGGAGAGGGAAGGAGGCATCATGATGGCTGAGGACGTAATGGGCGAGAAGGAATTGAATGAGGCGATCGAAAGTTTATGCCGAAGCAAAGCGGAGGAATTCCGGCTGATCGGTTACGAACAGGTAACCGGACCGGACATTTGGGAGTGTGTGAATCAGAAGTACGAGAAGAACGGTTTTCCGCCTTTATATCAGCTTGTGAATGACATCCTTTCTTTGAAAGCTACCCAATTCATGAATTATATGACGATTTCCGCATACCGTGGATCCCGTTTCGATTGAAAGGGGTCTTTTTTGTGATGTATTCATGCAGTACCGTTAATCAAAACGACAATATTTGATAAATTGACGGTCTTTTCATGCGTAGCTATAATAGGAATATTGAGTATTGAAAGGGGAACGAGTATCGGATGAAAAGGATCTTCGCATCCATAACCGTCCTGGTTGTCATCATGAGCATAACAATTACAGGCTGCTCAACCCCTGGACCGCAAAACAAGGATTATTCGGGGCTTGATCACAAAGAGGCTTTCGTGATTATGTATGAAGCAACGCCGATGGATGGCGGAGCTCCGGTAACCAAAGACGCACTGATCTCGACGGTTCAAAGTCTTGAGGCACGAGCCGAAGCTCTGGGAATAAGCAAGCCTGAAATCAGAGTTGACGGTAACAAGCGGATTCGCGTCAGACTGGCGGATGTAACGGACGAGGACGAGGTCCGAAGGAGTCTGGAAGAACCGGCGTTTCTTACTTTTCGAAGTAAAGACGGGAGTGAAACGGCGGACGACGAATACAATGCTATTGAAATGACCGGATCGGATCTCGTTAAAGAAGAAACCGAATTGGTTTATAACCAGGTAAATGAGCCTATGGTAAACATCGAATTTAAGAGCAAGGACAAACTGGCGGAGGTGACGGAGCGATTGCTCGGTCAACCGCTGGCGATCTTTATGGACGATAGATTGATTTCCGCGCCAATCATCCAGGGTGTTCTTACGGATGGTCGCGCCTCCATCTCCGTAGGAGGAGATTTAGAAGATGCGAAACAAATATGCGATTTGATCAGTCTGGGGGCCTTGCCTCTTAAACTTACAGAGATTGAAAACTGAAAGGGGAAGTAAGTACGGGATGAAAAGAATTATAGCATTCATAACCGTCGTGGTAGTCACAACCGGCATTATGGTCTGGTCTACCCCCGGCCTGCTGAACAATGTGCATCTCGGCCTTGATTTAAAAGGCGGATTTGAGATTTTGTATGAAGCAACGCCGATGGAAGGCGGAGCAAAAGTATCCAGGGAATCATTGCTTAAGACAGCCCAAAGCCTTGAAGAACGGGCGAATAAATTGGGGACCAGCGAACCGGAGGTTACGACCGAAGGAACGAACCGTATCCGTCTGAAACTGGCGGGAGTAACGGACGAAGCTGAAGTCCGCAAGCAAATGAAGGAGCCGGCTTCACTTACGTTCCGCAGTAAAGATGGAACGGAAACAGCGGCCGACGAATACAAGAAAATTGAAATGATCGGTACCGACTTTGCCGAAAATGGGGCCAAGCTGGAATTTAACCAGATGAATGAACCCCTTGTAAGCATTAAGGTAAAGAGTAAAGATAAGTTTGCGGAGGTTACCAAGCGCTTGCTCGGTCAACCGCTGGCGATCTACATGAATGATCAATTGATCTCCGCTCCTGTGGTACAGGCCGTCCTGACGGACGGAACCGCCTCGATCAGCGTCGGCGGCGATCTGAACGAAGCTAAAGAATTGCGCGATCAAATCAATCTCGGCGCTCTGCCGCTCAAATTGACGGAGAAATATTCGCAGAGCGTCGGCGCTACGCTCGGGAAGCAATCACTTGACCGGACTATTGAAGCAGGTTTGATTGCTTCGGTATTCATTTTGCTGTTTATGGTCGGCATGTACCGGGTTCCCGGTCTGGTTGCCGCATTTACTCTGATCGTTCATACTTGGCTGCTCATCCTGGTGTTTGTGTGGGCTGATTTCACCTTGACCTTGCCAGGGATTGCGGCGTTGATTCTCGGGATCGGGATGGCCGTCGATGCCAATATCATTACCAATGAACGGATTCATGAAGAAATGCGAACCGGCAAAAGCATCATGTCCGCCGTTAGAGCAGGGGACAAGCACTCTTTGCGTACCGTACTCGATTCGAATATTACGACCATTATCGTTGCTGCTGTCATGTACTGGTTCGGGACCGGTGCCGTCAAAGGCTTTGCGCTCGTCCTGATCGTGGAAATCGTGCTCAGTATCGCTACGAACGTTTACCTCTCCCGTTGGCTTCTGAACCTGCTGGTTAAGGCAGGCAAATTGTCGAAGCCGAAGTACTTCGGTGTAAAGGAGAGTGAAATCAGTGAGCTTTAATAAAAACGTAAAAAACTTTAACTTTGTGCATATCAGCAAATATTGCTACATGGTTTCGATTGCATTGACGATCGTCGGGATCATCTGCCTGTCCTTGTTCGGATTGAACTACAGCGTAGACTTCCGGGCGGGTTCCAACGTCGATATTACGACTTCCCATAAGCTGACTGAAGAACAGGTAAATCCGATTCTCAACAAACTCGGCATTGATGATGGAACAACGGTTAATCCGGGCGAGGACCGCATGACCATCCGTTTCACCAATGTGCTTAACGAGGATCAGGAGTCCCAGTTGAAAGCGGAAATTACGAAGCTTGACGAGAAGGCTTCCTTCGAAGTCAATACAGTAGATCCGGAGATGGCGAAGGAATTGGCGAGAAATGCGATTTATGCCGTCCTGATTTCCTGCCTTGGCATTATCATTTATGTCAGCATCCGGTTTGAATGGCGCTTCGCAGTGGCGGCGATCGTTTCACTGTTACATGACGCTTTCCTGGTTGTCGCGGTCTTCTCCATATTCCGCTTCGAAGTCGATCTGACCTTCATTATTGCCGTTTTGACCATCATCGGTTATTCCATTAATGACACGATCGTTATATTTGACCGGATCCGTGAGAACCTGCGGTTCAGTAAGTTGAAAACAAATCACGATTTGGCCGAGCTGGTGAACAAAAGTATTTCCCAGACGATTATGCGGTCTATTTACACCGCTTTGACGGTCTTTATCGCAGCGTTCTTCTTGTTCTTGCTAGGTGGGGAATCCATTCGGATGTTCTCGCTGGCTATGGTTATCGGGCTTCTGTTCGGCGCATATTCGACCATCTTTATCGCCAGCCCGTTGTGGTTCGTTCTTAAGAGCAAACAAAAAAATAAGCCGGCCAAAGCGTCCTAATAATCAATATTAAAAAAGGACCATTTTGCCTTAAATTTGGTATGATAGAGCCGCGTCGAAATTGACGCGGCTTTACCGTTCTGTTCTATCTATTGAGTGCTTCAGGAGGATTCATATGCGACGCGAACAAGCCGCTCCAGCTGATTCTGCAGCATGGCTCGGGATTGCCAATCATATTGTCTTAGCCGCTTTCAAAGGAGTGGTAGGCCTGCTGTTCGACAGCCGGGCATTGCTGGCCGATGCTCTTTATTCGGCTTCGGATGCCGCTGCCATGGTCTCGGATAAATTTAAACTCCACAGACGGCCAAAAAAAAGAATAGTGCAGTCTGTCAATGCACCAAGCAGGGCAGGGGAACCGCTGCTGGTTATTATTCTGTCTGTTTTTTTGCTGATGGGAAGTTTTCAGATGGGGATTTCATCAATCGCTGCCGTGTCAAAAGGGGACCTCGTACCTCCGGGGTATTTGGCCGGTGTCGCTATTGTGATCTCTATTGCCTTGAAGGAAGCTTTGTTTCAATTTCAATACCGTCAATCCCGAAAACAACCGGGCGAGCATACGCAATTTCTCATCGAAGCCCATCGTTACTCCTGGTATTCCTCCGTTGCCGTGCTGATCGGCGTATTCGGAACCATGACCGGGCAGGCGATGGAGTTGCCGGCATTGCTCTATCTGGATCCGGCTGCAGCGCTATTCGTAGCGTGCATGGTCCTTTGGCGGGTTTATCTTATGGTGCGCGGCTCCGTTTACGGCTCATTGATTTCAGAGATGCAGGAGGAAGACGCCACACGATTTATTGAAACCGTTCAACGGGTGCATGGCGTCATCACTGTAGAGGAGCTGAAAGCTCAGGAGAACGGCCATTATGTAACTATTACCGCGCGAATAAGCGTAAATCCGCGGATTACTGTGATGGAAGCGAATGATATTGCGAACCGGGCCAAGGTACTGCTGATGAACCGGTTTTCTCATGTTAGCGATGTCAGTATTCAGGTTTTGCCCTATGATCCCGGTTATCCTTATAAGAGCAATAATGAAGGGCCCGGCGATGACCTGCCGACTTTAATTCAATAGCCTGCAGGGACGGCTGAGAAAGAAGGTGAAATTTTGCTTCAACCGAAGTATCAATGGAATACGCTCTCTTGCGACAGGGAAGCTGCCGATCTGCTTGCACGGCAACTGGACATCCCGCCGCTGGTAGCCTCTCTGATGGCTTCACGCGGTCTGGATAACCCGCAGGAGGCCTTGCGCTTCTTAAAGGGGACCATGGAAGACCTGCATGATCCGTTTCTCCTCAGCGGTATGAATGAGGCGGTTTCACGGATCAGGCAAGCGCTTGATCGTAATGAACGAATTTTGATTTACGGAGATTATGACGCTGACGGAGTCTCCTCTACGGCGTTGATGATCCATCTTATGCGGCATTTGAACGCCGACTATGAATATTACATTCCCCATCGGTCCAAAGAGGGTTACGGACTACATATTCACGCTCTGGAGCAAGCCAAGGAGCGCGGAATTACGCTGGTCGTCACGGTCGATACGGGGATCAGCGCTGTTGAGCAAATAGCCTACGCCACAAGCGTCGGAATGGATGTCATCGTGACCGACCATCATGAGCCTCCGCCTGTACTTCCTGACGCTTATGCACTCATTAATCCAAAGCTTGCCCATTGTCCTTATCCGTTTAAAGGTTTGGCTGGAGTGGGGGTTGCTTACAAATTGGCCGTAGCGCTGCTGGGGGAGGAGATTCCACCCGAATGGACAGAGCTTGCCGCTCTCGGTACGATAGCGGATTTAATGCCCCTGGTTGGTGAGAATAGAGTGCTTGTTCGCTATGGGCTGCAATCCATGGCGACTTCCGCCTTTCCCGGCATGACGGCTTTGCTTAAAACCGCCGGTTGGAAATCGGGCGAGGTGACGGCGACGAACGTGGCGTTCGGTCTCGCACCGCGTATCAATGCCAGCGGCAGAATGAGCCATGCCGGCCGGGCGGTTGAATTGCTGACAACCCACGATCGGGAGGAGGCAGAACTGGCGGCTCTGGACCTGGACATCTTGAACAAACAGCGGCAGGGGCTGGTGGAGGACATCGTCCAGGAGGCGCTGGTTGATCTGGAGACCAAAGCAGCCGAAGGACGCCTTCCCGATGTGATCGTTGTAGCCGGAGAAGGGTGGAATGTCGGCGTTGTCGGTATCGTGGCCTCCAAAATCCTCGAGCGTTACTATCGACCGACGCTGGTACTCGGTATCAACCCCGAGACCGGTGAATGCAAAGGCTCGGCTCGCTCGATTCCTGGTCTGGACATATATGAGGCATTGACGCATTGCGCCGATTTGCTGGATCATTTCGGCGGTCATACCGCTGCAGCCGGCATGTCCCTGCCGCGGGAGCGGCTGGCCGAGTTCGACAAGCGGCTGAACGACTTTGCTTCCGCGGCTCTCCGTCCCGAGCATTTTATCCCGGTTATGCAAAATGATCTGGAATGTTCTCTTCAAGAGATCACCCTCCCGATCATCGAGCAGTTGGAGCTGCTGGCTCCGTTTGGCATGGCAAATCCGTGTCCGCGTTTACTGATCCGCGGGGCAAAATTGCTGGAATGCCGGCAGATGGGCAAGGATGGCAAGCATTTACGTTTGACGCTCGGCCAGAACGGCAAGACAGTAGAAGCGGTTGCTTTTGGAAAGGGAGAGCTTGCCTTCCTGCTTTCTGAGGAATCGGAAATTGATATTGTGGCGGAAGCGGGCATCAATGAATGGAACGGCTCGCGAAAACCGCAGCTGATGATCCAGGATCTCGCGGTTACCCATTTGCAAGTTTACGATTACAGGGGCTTCCGTAACCCGGTGGCCAAATTGGATGAATTGAAAGAGACCTTGGCCAAATGGACTTCTTTCGGACCGGGAACCGCTGCTGTCATGGTGAATTCAGGTTCGCCGCAACTGAACGGAAATGATTTGAACGGATGCTCGCTTTGGGTATATGATAGGGTAGTCGGTGCAAGTCCGGCTAACTCTGAATCAGAAAAGGCGGGAGCGGAGGGAATAGGCACGCTGTTTATTTTGGAGCTGCCGGAGATGCCTGTGGAATGGAACAGCATGCTGGCCTTGTTCGGAAATTTGGAAAGAGTGTTTCTGCTTCATCCGAAAACTCCGGTTCGAGAAATGCTTGAGCCGCCTTCTCGCGAGCAGTTCAAAGGGGTATATGCCCTTTTGAGAAAGCTTGCGCCGGAGGGACACCGGGAAGACGAACTGGTTGCCGCTTTGAAGGCACGTACGAAGTTATCCGGACGAATGCTTGGCCTAACCTTGGATGTTTTTGAGGAACTTGGCTTTATTGAGCGGACTTCGGGCATAGTAACTGTAGCCGCGTCACCGCCCAAGCGACCGCTCGAGTCTTCGACGAGATACCGGGAACTGGGACTGCTGGCGGAAATGGAGCATATTTTGCTGCATGCACCGGTTCCGCAGATTACCGAATGGATGCAAACCCATATACAAGGGGCTTCATAAATCTATACATTCATAGCAATTCGCATATTTTCTAGGAGGAGATTTTATTGGATTTCAAAGACTATATCCGGGTCATTCCGGATTTCCCGCAACCGGGCATCAGCTTCAAGGATATTACAACTTTGCTGAATGACGGTGAGAAATACCGGCTGGCGATCGATGAATTGAAACAACTTGTTTCAAATCTGAAGATCGATCTGATCGCAGGACCCGAGGCCCGCGGCTTCGTTGTAGGAGCTCCGCTTGCTTATGCTCTGGGCGTGGGATTCGTCCCGATCCGCAAGAGCGGCAAGCTTCCTTATGAGACTATCGAGGTCGGCTACGACCTTGAGTACGGTAAAGATCGGCTCGCCATGCACAGCGATGCCATCAAACCGGGGCAAAACGTCCTCATTGCCGACGATCTTCTCGCCACGGGCGGTACGATCTCTACTTCCGTCGATCTTGTCCGCCAGCTTGGGGGAAATGTAGTCGGAACGGCCTTCCTGATCGAGCTCGGCGAATTGAACGGACGCGCGAAGCTGCCGGATATTGAAGTCTTTTCCCTCGTTCATTACGATTACTAAAAAGGAAGCCTCAATAAATGTAATAAAAAAGCCTCCATATCACCTTGGTGATATAGAGGCTTTTACGCATTGAGCCTTAGGCTTAATGAGCCGCTTTTTCCTCATCCTTGTCGTTGGACCAGCCAAGTACCTGAATCAGCTTGAAGAACAAGCTTAGCACAATTCCGACGATGGTGGCTAAAGCCATTCCCTTCAACTCTACCGTACCCATCGTCAGCTTCGTGCCGCTGAGGCCGATGACGAGAACGATGGTTGCAAGCAGCATGTTCGTCGGCTTGGAGAAATCGACTTTTTGCTCTACGAAGATCCGCAGACCGGAAGCTGCGATTACGCCGAACAGCAGCAGGGAGACGCCGCCCATAACAGGCTCGGGGATGAAGGCGATGATCGCAGAGAATTTACCCGAGAAAGAGAGCAGGATCGCGAAGATGGCTGCGCCGCCGATAACGAAGATGGAATACACTTTCGTCAGGGCCATGACACCGATATTTTCACCATAGGTTGTATTTGGTGTCGAACCTACGAAGCCGGACAAGATGGTTGAAATACCGTTACCAAGCAGTGAGCGGTGAAGACCGGGGTCTTTGGACAAATCTTTGCCTACGATATTGCTCGTAACGAGCAAATGCCCGATATGTTCCACGATGACGACCAGAGCCACGGGGATGATCGTGATGATGGCGGAAATGTTCCATTGCGGCGTAGTTACAGTCGGAAGCGAGAACCACTTGGCTTGGGCAATCGCAGCAGTATTCACTTCGCCCATAAAATAAGCGAGAACATAACCAACGACGATTCCGATCAGAATGTGGATGATTTTTGGAAAGCCACGGAATAGGACCGCGCCTAGAACCGTGACACCCAAGGTAACCAGCGAGAGCGTGATGTAAGTAGAGTTCGGAGACCATGCTTCGCCTGGATTTTTCGAAATCCAGCCTGCCATGCCTGCGGCCACCGGAATGAGTTCCAGACCGATCAGGGCAACGATGGCACCCATCGCAGCTGGAGGAAAGACGACGTCGATCCAGGAAGTTCCTGCATATTTGACGAGCAATCCGACGAGCATGAAGATCACGCCGGTCACAATGAAGGCACCCAGTGCCAGCGAGTAGCCGTTGCCCGGATAAGACGCCAAGACCAGAGACACCGGAGAGATGAAGGCAAAGCTGGAACCAAGATAAGCTGGGATCTTTCCTTTACAGATGAAGATGTAAAGCAGGGTTCCGATGCCGTTCATCAGCAAAATCATGCCGGGATCGACGCCGAACAGGTTCGGTACAAGCACGGTGCTGCCGAACATGGCGAACAGGTGTTGCACACTCAGCAGAACACCAGGTCCGAAAGGAACTTTTTCATTAACTTGAATTTCACGTTGCAACAGGGTCACTCCTCTATTTTTCGTACATAATGAAAACTATCCTTAATAGATTAATGAGAATGGCGACATTTTTCAACACAAAATTTATTTTGCCTAAGTGCGAGCTCAAAAAGTCAGGTTTTCAGGACCAAGAAGGTTGGATGAAGCTAGGGACTGAGTAGCGGAGCGTACATGGGGTACGTGAGCAACGGAAGGCCCGGCTGAATTCAAGATTCGACGTCGAATCCGTTTCGTGATCTGCTTCGTCATGGAAAGATGACTTTTTGAACAACCTCTTGAAGGTTATTCTACAGATTCTCCTAAATGATTCTTTAGCATACGCCGGCGAGGAGTTGAGAAAAAGTAAGGATTACACGGTCTCTGACTATTTTTTGGCGGCAAAGTGTCCGAGAGTTGACGGAAGAGAACGCAAGAGTCATAATTATAGGAAATCAAAATTGGGGATATAGAAAGGAATCGAGCAGGATTCAATGGGCATAGAGCGATTACTTGAAAAGGCGTCGGCCTATATAAAAGAACCGGATTTGGAGCGCATCCGTGAGGCATACGATTTTGCGGAGCAGGCTCATCACGGACAAGTGCGCAAATCCGGAGAACCATATATTCTTCATCCTTTGGCGGTGGCGGAAATTGTCGTCAATATGCAGATGGACAGTTTGTCCATTATTGCAGCTCTGCTTCATGATGTAGTTGAGGACACTACCGTATCCCTGAAGGAGATCGAGGAGCATTTCGGCCATGATTGCGCCATGCTTGTCGACGGGCTGACGAAGCTGGAGCGGATCAAATTCCGATCCAAGGAAGAGCAGCAAAATGAGAACTACCGGAAAATGTTCATCGCCATGGCGCAGGACATCCGAGTGATTGTCATTAAGCTTGCAGACCGTCTGCACAACATGCGCACGTTGAAATATCAATCCGAAGAGAGCCAGCGGCGCATCGCGTATGAAACGCTGGAGATATTTTGTCCGATTGCTAACCGGCTCGGGATTTCGGCGATCAAATGGGAAATGGAAGATATTGCGCTAAGGTATTTGAATCCGCAGCAATATTACCGGATCGCCAATTTGATGCGGAAAAAAAGGGCGGAACGCGAGGAGTACATCGAAAGCGTAATCTCACGCATATCCGAGAAGCTGGATGAGATGAGCGTTGAGGCCGACTTGTCGGGACGTCCCAAGCATATTTATAGCGTCTATAAAAAGATGACCACCAAAAACAAGCAGTTCAATGAAATTTATGACCTGCTTGCAATTCGGATCATCGTCGACAATATCAAAGATTGTTACGCAACCTTAGGCATCATCCATACATTATGGAAACCGATGCCGGGGAGATTTAAGGATTATATCGCAATGCCGAAGGCGAACATGTACCAGTCGCTGCATACGACGGTCGTAGGGCCCAACGGTGAGCCGACTGAAGTGCAGATCCGTACCTGGGAGATGCATCGGACGGCGGAATACGGGATCGCCGCGCACTGGGCTTATAAGGAAGGTCCGGAAACCGGCGGCCCTGAGAAGAAGATGACGTTTTTCAACGAGATTCTGGAGCTTCAGCACGAAGCGAAGGATGCTTCGGAATTTGTTGAATCGCTCAAAATGGACTTTTTTACCGATTTGGTATTTGTATTTACGCCTTCCGGCGAAGTGATCGAATTACCTTCGGGATCGGTTCCGCTGGACTTTGCTTACCGGATTCATACCGAGGTCGGCAACCGCACGATCGGCGCCAAAGTCAACGGCCGGATCGTACCGCTGGACCATCGGTTAAAGACCGGGGATATCGTAGAAATCCTCACATCCAAGCATTCCTACGGACCGAGCCAGGATTGGCTCAAAATTGCGCAATCTTCCCATGCGCGAAGCAAAATCAAGCAGTGGTTCAAAAAGGAGAAACGCGAGGAGAACGTCGAAAAAGGCCGCGAAGCGATCGAACGCGAATTGAAGCGGGCCGGCATTGAGCCTTCCGCCTGGATGTCGGACGACAAGCTTATGGAGGCCTGTAAGAAATTTGCCTTCAACGATATCGACGATATGTTGTCGGCCGTAGGATTCGGCGGCATCACAGCGGCTCAGATCACCACTAAGCTGACAGAGAAGCTTCGCAAAGAGCAGGAAGAGAGCAGCTCGATCGAGCTTACCTCGGAAGTGAAGGAAGTAAAAGCACCGGAAGAGCGTAGACCTCGTCCGACAAACGGAGTCGTGGTCAAGGGGATCGATAACCTGCTCGTCCGTTTTGCCAGATGCTGCAACCCGGTTCCCGGCGACGATATCGTAGGCTATATTACACGCGGACGTGGCGTCTCCGTGCATCGCAGCGATTGCCCGAACATACCTAACGGAAATGACGATGAAGAAGCTGCACGCGTTATCGACGTGGAATGGGAGAACGCCATCGAGGCAAATTACAGCGTCGATATTGAAATTACGGGACATGATCGCCGGAATTTCCTTAACGAAGTGCTGCAGGCTGTATCGGAGAGCAAGACGAATATTTCGGCCGTTTCCGGACGGTCGGACAAAAACAAAATGGCGCTAGTCCATATGACGATTCTGATCCGGAATACGGACCATCTGCAATCCGTCGTCGAGAAAATCAAACGGGTGAAAGATGTTTACACCGTGCACCGGATTATGCAATAAGGAACAGGAGTACGCAACATGAAAATCGTAGTTCAACGCTGCAAGCGGGCAAAGGTGGATGTTTCGGGAGAGACGATCGGATCCATCGGGCAAGGCCTTCTCCTGCTGGTAGGTATCACACATGAGGATTGTGAGAAGGATGCGGCTTATCTCGCAGATAAAATCGCCGGGCTTCGCATCTTTGAGGATGAGGATGGCAAAATGAATCTCAGTGTGGCGGACATCGGCGGGGCCATTTTATCGGTATCGCAATTTACGCTCTACGGGGATTGCCGGAAAGGCAAACGACCGAGCTTTACAACGGCGGCGAAACCGGAAATCGCGGAACCGCTGTACGAGAAGTTTAACGATTTGCTGCGTCAGAAGGGATTGGTAGTAGAGACCGGACAGTTTGGGGCCGATATGGATGTGGATTTCACGAATTGGGGGCCGGTTACCCTTATTTTGGACCACCCTTTTCAATGATTTTGAAGAAGATGGTTGGGATAAAGGATTCTTTTATGGGACAACCTGTGAATGTACAGTGAAATTGTCCGTAAAAGGGGTTACCGATCTCAATGCGTCAATCTATAAAGTCAAGGGTTTGGCAAGGGCTTCCGCTCATGGCCGCCGGGGAGCGCAGCGAAGCGCTTGCTCTGGTACGCTCTGCGCAGGATGAGGAATTGCAGACCGTCCGGGAGATTAAACCTTCCGGCGAGTATATTCCGCGGCCAGGAAGCTAAGTCTCTGGAATAGGAAAGGATCGGGCGAGTTATGCCCGGTTCTTTTTTTATGGCTGAATTAAACTTCGTTGTTTATATTTGACAATTACGAACGTTTGTTCTATAGTTTGGGTAACAATGAAATTTCGGAGAGGAGGAGTAAGTTGGACTTCATTATTGAAAAAACCAGAGATATTAATGCAAGTAATAAGGTTGTGTGGAACGTATTAACTGATCCTGATTACATTAAAGATTGGTTAGGTGTACATATTGAAACGGATTGGAGAGAAGGCAGTCCGATCACATTTTCATTTTCATGGGACGGACAAGACTTTACCGATAAGGGGCATGTATTGAAATTCAAGGAAGCTGACACTTTTTCTTATGATTATTGGAGCGGGTTCTCGGGGACTCCGGACACTCCGGAAAATTACTCGATTATTGCGTTCCAATTAATTGATAATCACGATAGTACAACAATTCATTTAACGCACCGTAACTTTTCGACACCTACGATGTATGAGCACTCGGACAAAAACTGGGAAGAGACTTTAGATAAAATAAAGCAATTAGCAGAACAGTGATTCGATAGTTCAATTACCGCCCTTACATTGGGGCGGTTTTTTTGATCGAAATATCAATATTAAGGTTTACTGCCACAGCAATCCGGTTTGTTATAAAGCGAAGCCATTCGGGTAATAACAAGCGAAGGACACATCCGAGAGGAGAATGTTACTTATGAGTAAAGTTGCTTTTTTGCTAGCGAACCAATTTGAAGACTCGGAAATGCAGGTACCCTATGACGAGGTGAAAAAAGCCGGACATCAGGCCGATATTATCGGGCTTAAGGCCGGAGAAACTTTAAAAGGCAAACAGGGAAAAGCTGAATATACAGCGGACAAGGGCATTTCCGAGGTGAAGGCCGAAGAGTACGACGCGGTTGTTATTCCGGGCGGATCTTCGCCGGAAAATTTGCGGCTTGATCAAGGAATTCTTGATTTCGTGACTCAGGCCAATGCCGCGGGCAAACCGATTGCCGCGATTTGCCACGGGCCGCAGATCCTGATCAGCGCGGACCTGCTGAAGGGAAGAACCGTAACCTGTTATCCCCCTCTGCAAGATGATATCGTGAACGCCGGCGCGGAATTCCGCGACGAGGAAGTTATTGTTGACGGCAATTATGTTACCTCACGAACGCCGAAGGACGAACCAGCCTTTGTGCGGGAACTGTTGAAGAAGCTGTAACCGGTCTAACCGGATCCTATAGATGACAAGTCCGGGACGGCAAACCATTATGCGGTTGAAAAGGAGAGATCGAAATGGCCAAGCATATTCAAGCGTATTTTATGAGTGAGGATCAGGCGGAGGGCGCAAGGACCAGCCTGCTTCCATTTGAAATGGAGCAGGTTGAAGTCAGCTCGCTGGATCATTCGATCGGCAGAAGCCACAATATTCTCGTTCCGTTGCTTCCCCTTAACAGTACTACTACCAATACAGGGGGAACCTACGGAGCCGTAGGAATTCCTGGGACGGTAAGCGCTCAGGGAGTCATTCCTGTAGTTGCTATGGGTGACGATGATTCCGACGACGGCCGGATTAACGGAGAGCGTGTCGATACCGAAAGAGATCGGCCCGATTTTGATTCGGAGTTAGATCCTGTAATTGATGCGAACCACTTCAGTGACGATGATTTCAGCAATTTGAAATATGTATTAACCGCAAAGGTTAAAGAAACCGATTATGATGACATCGTCCATAAGCTGCGCAGCCGGGGCGCGTTTGTCGAACATTTGGATTAAAAATTTGAGTTTGTAATACAACTGTAATATTCGTTTCATGTTCCTTTAACATAGCCTGTTTATAATAACAGCATGACCCCCTTTTTAATATAATACCTTTGGACCTGTGCCCCGTTGGTGCAGGTTTTTTTCTTTGTCCGTACTTGACTTTGTTACTGTAATTCCTTAAAATCAGGAAATATACAGTTTCATACTGATTCAACGACGGGACAAAGTACTTCAGCCCCACACCCGCAGAGAGGAATCCCTGCCTTGACGGATTGGCCATTCATTCTGAATTGCACCCGATAAGGCCGGCTGGAAGGATTCCGGTGATGATTGAACGAAAGACTTCCCCGAGAACCGGCGGCGAAATGCGTGAAATAATGACATGGATCATTTCTTCAAGGCATAGTAGACGTACGGCGCATGCGGGCGTTACACCGCTTTAAAGCGAATACTTCATATCAGGCGAATGTGATCGGAAGATTGAGCCCTGTGATATAAGTAAGGAGTATTCGGAATGTGGGTGGCACCACGGGTAAATTGGAAAACCAATCTCTCGTCCCTGTTGTAATTAAACAGGAACGGGAGTTTTTTATTTTTTTAGCAGAAGATGGAGGAATGGATAATGGCGTTTCAGAAACCTACGGGTACGCAGGATCTGCTGCCGGGCACTGTCGAGAAGTGGCAGCTGATCGAGGAAAAGGCCCGCGATCTGTGCCGGCGCTTTAATTACCGGGAAATCCGGACACCGATTTTTGAACAGACTTCGCTGTTTGAGCGCGGTGTGGGCGAAACGACGGATATTGTAGAAAAAGAAATGTATAGCTTCCAGGATAAAGGGGAGCGGTGGATGACACTTCGTCCCGAAGGAACAGCCGGCGTCGTTCGTTCTTATGTGGAGAATAAACTTTACGGCGAACCTGATGTGACCAAGCTTTATTACATTGGACCGATGTTCCGATATGAGCGTCCTCAAGCCGGGCGCCAACGCCAGTTTCACCAGTTCGGGGTGGAGGCGTTCGGAGCCACGGATCCGGCTATTGATGCTGAAGTCGTAGCTTTAGGATTTCAGTACTGCCGAGAGCTTGGCCTGCAGGACGTAAAAGTGGAGATTAACTCGGTAGGCAACCCGGCCAGCCGCGAGGCATACCGCGAGAAGCTCCTGGCCTTCCTGACTCCGATGAAGGAAAGCCTGTGCAAGGATTGCCAGTCACGGATGGAACGCAATCCGCTGCGGGTGCTCGATTGCAAGGTTGATCAGGATAAGTTCGGCGATGCTCCGTCGATCCTGGACAGTCTTGATGAGGAGTGCACTTCGCACTTTGCCAAGGTTCAGGAACTGCTAAGCGCCATGGAAGTGGATTATGTGATCAACCATCGGCTGGTGCGCGGCCTGGATTATTACACGCATACCGCGTTTGAATATAAAGCCCAGGGCATCGGCGCTATCGATACAATCGGCGGAGGCGGCCGCTATAACGGTCTGGTGGCTGAAGTCGGAGGACCCGATCAGCCCGGGATCGGTATGGCGCTCGGTATGGAGCGGATCGCGCTTATTCTTGAGAAGCAGGAGATCGGGCTCAGCGGCGTCAAGCCGCTTGACGTATATCTCGTAGCCCTTGGGGAAGCGGCGGATAAAGAGATTACGACGCAGCTGTTCAAATTGCGTCAGGCCGGCTTCTCGGCGGAGCGGGATTATCTCGGTCGCAAAATGAAAGCACAGATGAAATCGGCAGACCGCATGCAGGCGCGCTACACGGCCATTCTGGGCGATGATGAACTGGAGCGCGGGGAGATTGCGTTGAAATCGATGGAGACCGGTGAACAGCGCACTGTGAAGCTCTCAGAGCTGGTCAATGAATTGAAGTAATCAAAGTTTAAAAACTTTATAAAAAATATATTTTTGAAGGAGTTTTGCACTGACATGAAACGTACTCATCAATGCGGCACATTAAGCACCGCGAACATCGGAGAAACCGTAACGCTTAACGGCTGGGTTCAAACCCGCCGCGACCTGGGAGGCGTCCTGTTCATCGACCTGCGCGATCGCAGCGGCATCGTACAGATCGTTTTCAATCCTGCTTATTCCGGAGAAGCGCTGCAAATCGCCGATAAAGTGCGCAGCGAATACGTGCTTGCCGTCAGCGGAAAAGTAGTCAAAAGAGATGCCGAAACCGTCAACCCGAACTTGCCGACTGGCGAAATCGAAGTGCAAATTACGGAAATCGAAGTGCTGAATGCAGCCAAAACGCCTCCATTCTTTATCGAAGACGGCGTTGAAGTGGACGAGTCGCTTCGCTTGAAATACCGTTACCTGGACCTGCGTCGTCCGGAAATGCAAAAAACGCTGTGGCTTCGTTCCAAAGCGGCTAAAGTATTCCGCGATTTCCTGGACGGTGAAGGATTTATTGAGGTAGAAACTCCGATCCTGACGAAGAGCTCTCCGGAAGGCGCACGCGATTATCTCGTGCCTAGCCGCGTACATGCCGGCGAATTTTTCGCACTGCCGCAATCCCCTCAGCTGTACAAGCAGCTTCTGATGGTGAGCGGTGTCGAGCGCTATTATCAAATCGCCCGCTGCTTCCGGGACGAGGATCTGCGTGCGGATCGTCAACCTGAATTCACGCAAGTCGACATTGAGACGTCATTCCTTAGCCGGGACGAGCTATTGGACATGATGGAACAACTGGTCGTTCGCCTGTTCAAGGAAACGAAAGGCGTCGATATTCCTACGCCGTTCCAACGTCTAAGCTATGCGGATGCCATCGGGAAATACGGCTCCGACAAACCGGACCTGCGCTTCGGCCTGGAGCTTGTCAACGTGAGCGATCTGGTGGCTTCCAGCGGAGTGAAAGTATTTGCTTCGGTGGTTGAAAAGGGCGGAGAAGTTAAAGTTTTGAACGCTAAAGGCTGCGGAACATGGAGCCGTAAAGAAATCGACGATCTCGGCCCATATGCGGCCCGTTACGGAGCGAAAGGATTAGCCTGGATTCAAGTGAAGGAAGGCGAATTCAAGGGTCCTATCGTCAAATTCTTTACAGAGCAAGAAATCGAAGCCATTAAAGAACGTACCGGCGCCGAAGAAGGCGACCTGCTGCTCTTCTCCGCGGATAACAAAAAAGTGGTAGCCGACGTTCTCGGCGCGCTTCGCTTGAAGATCGGCCGTCAACTGGGGCTTATCGACGATAATGTGTACAAATTCGCCTGGGTTGTCGACTTCCCGCTCTTGGGCTGGGATGAAGAACAAAAACGCTATGTGGCCGAACATCATCCGTTCACCCGTCCACGCGAAGAAGACCTGGAATTGTTCGATACCGATCCTGGACAAATTCTTGCTCAAGCTTATGACCTTGTGTTGAACGGTTATGAAGTTGGCGGCGGCTCCATGCGGATCTACAAACGCGATATTCAAGAAAAAATGTTCAAGGCCATCGGCCTTTCTCAGGAAGAAGCTCAGGACAAGTTCGGCTATCTGATGGATGCTTTCGAGTACGGGACACCTCCGCACGGCGGGATCGCATTCGGCTTCGACCGTCTGGTTATGCTGCTGGCAGGACGCTCTAACTTGCGCGAGACGATCGCTTTCCCTAAAACGGCGAGCGCGACCGACCTGCTCATGAACGCACCGTCCGAAGTGGACGTGCCTCAGCTGGAGCAACTGCATATCAAAGTGGCCAAGAAGCCGGTTGAAGAGAAAAAATAACTGGATGATCAATAAAGAGGCTCCCCAATTCAGGGGGCTTCTTTTTTTATCTTTGAATAAATAGGATTGACAAAAGCAACGAGATGATGTTTTAATCAAACTGTAGTTGATGTAACGTTTAACCAATAAACTAAGGTTGGATTTCTAATGAATAACAAAGTGTCTATCAAAGACATCGCACGTATTGCAAACGTTTCAATTGCGACGGTGTCCAATGTGATTAACGGTAAAGGCAGAGTCTCGCCAAATACGGTAAGTAAAGTAAATAAAATTATTCAGGAGCTGCAATTTGTACCCAGTGCATCAGCACGAAGTCTGAAGGACATGAAATCTCATCTGATTGCCATCGTTGTTCCTTTCTTGGAGAAAGGGATGCTTCAGGATAATCCGTTCTATTGGGAGCTTGTCCGAGGGGTAGAGGGCGGGGCGAGGCATCATGAGGTACAGGTCATTCTTCTGGGGATTGACGAGAATGAAGATTTCTCGTTTGTGAAGCAGCGGCATCTGGATGGTCTTATCGTAGTTGGTGTATTCGAGCACACGGCAGCATTTCAGAAGCTGCTGTCTCTTAACATACCGTGCGTGTTTTTGGACAGCCATCTGTCGAATCCTGACTTCCATCAGATAGATCTTGATGATGAAGCAGGAGGATATTTAGGGACCAAGCATTTGATCGGGCTGGGACATAAAGTCATCGGTGTGCTGACAGGGAAATTGGAGGAAGGAGGGGTCAACTATTTCCGCCATCAAGGTTACTTGAGAGCATTAAGGGAATCAGGGATTCCGGAAGATCCCGAACTAACCTTTGAGGAAGCTCCTTCCATTCAGGGAGGATATCATGTAGCGCAGAGGATAGGCAGCTATAAGAGTAAGATCAGTGCTATGTTTGCCTTTTCCGACGTATCGGCAATCGGTTTGATCCGAGGATTGCATGACATCGGCTTATCAGTACCTGCGGATTTGTCGGTTGTTGGATTCGATGATATTTTTTATTCTCAGTATATGATTCCTTCTTTAACTACCATTAGGCAGGATATTGTAGCTAAGGGTCAGATCGCGGTAACTATGTTACTGGATCAAATTAATGGTACCGGGCTCAGTACAGATAAGAGGTCCGTAAAGATTCCGGTTAGCTTGGCCGTTAGACAAAGCAGCGCCTCATTTAAAGAAATATAGCTTTTTGCACGAAAAGCAATCATGCTATATTTTTTTAAAGTATGATTAAACGTTTAATCAAAAATACGATAAAGGAGGTGATGTAATAGCTAAACTCTTTATCAGAGAAGAGCTACATAAATAACGGATCAGGTTAAATGTTTTAGTTTACATGATGTAAGCGCTTAATAATTTAGGAGGGTGGTTTGCAATGCATATGAATTTTAGAAAAATGATGACTTTATGGTGTGTGTTGATGCTGGTATTTACGACTACAGTGGCGTGTTCATCCCAAAATACGAAGTCTAACGGGGCGCAACAAGCTGAACAAACAAACGGTACTAACGTTGGAACTAACACCGGGACCGATGGTTCAGGTGCAAATGATCAACTGACTCCGGAATCCGGCGCAAAGCTCATCATTTGGGATGGAAATGACGGAACTCCTTTTTTGAAAGAAATAGCTAAGGAATTTACGGAGAAGTACAACATTCCGGTAGAGGTTCAAGAGCAGGGGGCGCCGGAACAAATGCAAAAGATGAAAACGGACGGACCTGCGGGATTGGCTGCTGACGTTCTGGTCCTGCCGCATGACAATTTGAGTGAAGCTGTTGCAGGTGGCTTTGTGCTCCCTAACGATTACTTTGAGGAGGAGACACGGACCGAGTTTCAGGAAACAGCGGTGAATGCGGTAACGAAAGACGGCATTTTATACGGATATCCAAGGAACATGGAGACGTATGCTTTGTTCTATAACAAAGAGCTGGTCACTGAAAATGATTTGAGCAGTTGGGACAACATTATCAGCTTTTCCAAAAAGTTTAACGATCCGGCCAAGAAGAAGTACGGCTTCATGATGCAACTGAACAATTTCTACTTTGCTTATCCGTTCATCTCCGGCTTTAACGGCTATATTTTTGGCAACGACAACACGAACCCTGACGATATCGGTCTGAATAACGAAGGATCCGTGGAAGGGATGAAATACTTTCAGGCTATGCGTGAAATTTTACCGATGGAGGCTGCTGATGCAACGACCGATGTAAAAACCGGACTGTTTCAGGAAGGCAAGCTGGCGATTAATCTGGATGGCGTATGGAATATCGGCAACTTCTCCAGTCTTCCCTTTGAAGTAGGCATGGTTCCTTTGCCTAAGTTTCCGAATGGACAACAGCCCGATACTTTTGCTGGCGTGAAGGCTTATTACGTGAGTGCTTACAGCAAATATCCTAATGCGGCAAAATTGTTCGCCCGGTACGTAACATCGCAGGAAGCACTTCTAAAAAACTTTGAGATGACCGGATTTATTCCTGCTCGTAAAGGGATGGAAAATGAACCGGCAATAAAAGAAAACGAAATGGTAAGCGGGGCAATTCAACAGTTTGAGCATTCCATCGCCATGCCTTCCATTTTTGAAATGCAGCAAGTATGGCCTCCTATCGCTAATGCGCTTGAGCTGATTTGGAAAGGCGAGGATGTCAAAACCACGCTCGACAATGCGGTGGAAAGCATAAAGCAAGGCATAGAAACTCTGAAGAAGTAATGTTAATTCTTTAGGTTTCTTGCACGATTACCTTGACGTCGTCCGTTCTTTCTGACGGATGACGTCGCCCATTTTATATTTATCTTCGGGAGATGATTGACAATGAACCAGCATCGAAAGTGGGCGGCCGTATTATCGCTCATCGGTATGGGGTTTGGTCAAATATATAATCGGCAAATGATTAAAGGCCTGATGCTCTTTATCGTTCATTTGTCCGGAATAGCGGTAACTATGGCAGCACCTAAAGCTATCTGGGGTTTGGTGACGCTGGGTGAGCAGGCGGACCATCTCGAGAAAGTGGGCAAGCTTTACGTCAATGTTCGCGGAGATCACTCGATCTTTCTCATGATCGAAGGAATTATCATCATTTTAGCCCTGCTCATTTGGTTTGCAATTTATATAGCAAATGTTAAGGACGCATACAACGTTGGGAATATGCGCGAACAAGGATTAGCGGCCCCGCGTTTTTCGGATACGCTTCAATATCTAGGCGGGGTTAAATTCCCGCAAATGATCATAACCCTCCCCATCCTGCTCGTTATTTTCTTTACCGTGATGCCCATTTTTTTCATGATCCTGCTCGCATTTACGAATTATTCGGCACCGAATTATTTGCCTCCCGCCAAGCTCGTAAGCTGGATTGGACTGGAAGGGTTCAAGGATATTTTTACGATCAAAGCCTGGAACCAGACTTTCTTTGGAGTAGCGTTCTGGACGCTTGTTTGGACGATATGCGCGACCTTGACTACATTTGCGGGCGGTTTTGCTGCTGCACTAATGGTGCAGAAGAAAGGAATTCGATTTAAGGGCTTTTGGCGGACGCTGTTTATTATTCCTTATGCGATCCCTCAGTTCATTTCCTTGTTGATCATGCGAAATATGTTCAATGGACAATTCGGGCCGATCAATCAATATCTAGCTTATTTTGGACTTGGCGGCTTACCGTGGCTAACCGATCCGTTCTGGGCCAAGTTTACGGTTATTATCGTTAATATCTGGATCGGATTCCCGATTACCATGCTGATGGTTATCGGCATTTTATCGACAATATCGAAGGATTTATATGAAGCTGCGGAAATTGACGGAGCCACCCCCGTGCAGCAATTCGGCAACATTACTTTTCCGTCCGTCATGCTTTCTTTCGGACCGCTCCTCGTCATGTCGTTTGCCGGCAACATCAACAACTTCAATTTGATCTACCTCCTGACGAACGGTAACCCTGCTAATCCGAACTACCAATCTGCAGGCAGTACAGATATTTTGATAACCTGGCTTTACAAATTGACCATGGACAGCGGCAAATACAATTTCGCCTCGATTATCGGTATTTTTATTTTCATCATTGTTGCGTCCTTCGCCGTTACCAATGTCCGTCGTACCAAAGCATTCAAGGAGGAGGATGACTACAGATGATAACCTCAAAGCGCAAATTCAGTATGGGCAATCTATTCTGTTACCTAGGGCTGATCCTTCTCGGTATTGCCTGCGTATACCCGGCATTATGGGTCGTTATGTCCTCCGTCCGTCCGGGCAATGCCTTGTACAGCGAGACTTTGATTCCGTCCGCGTTCACGCTGGAGCATTATCGGGAATTGTTCGATAAGTACCCCTTTGGACAGTGGTTTCTGAATACGTTCAAGGTTGCTTTCTTTACAATGATTTTCAGCACGGTCCTGGTAACGATTACAGGCTATGTGTTCTCGCGGTTTCGCTTTAAAGGCCGTAAGAAACTGATGTTAGGCTTGCTTGTGATCGGAATGTTTCCGGGCTTTATGAGCATGATCGCGGTTTATATTTTGTTAATGCAGCTGCAATTGCTGGATACGCATTTATCGCTAATACTGGTCTATTCGGCCGGGGCTCCGATGGGATATCTGTACGTTAAAAGCTACTTCGATACCATTCCGCAGAGCTTGGTGGATGCGGCAAAAATAGACGGGGCGGGGCATTTAACCGTATTTCGGCGCATCATTCTGCCGCTATCCAAGCCGATGCTGGTCTATATTGCGTTGACTTCCTTCAGCGGCGGGTTCGTCGATTTTATTTTTGCCAACATGGTGCTCAGCACACCGGAAAACCAGACGCTGGCCGTAGGTTTGTTCCGGATAGTACAAGGCAGATCCGCAACGGAATTTACGTTGTTTGCAGCAGGCTGCGTGCTGGTTGCCGTACCGCTGACCTTATTGTTTGTATTCTTGCAACGTTATTTGGTTGAAGGACTCATGGCGGGAGCGGATAAGGGTTAATTCGCAAATATCGGCAAGTCAAACTACAAATCAATGGGAGTTGAGAAAAGAAAATGCTATTAGAGGCTGTTTATCACCGATCAAACGATTGTTGGGTTTACGGATATAATGAACGCTCGGTTCATATGCGCATTCGCACGAAAAGAGCGGATATCGATAAAGTTGACGTGCTTTATGGGGACAAGTGCAAGCCGTGGGGAGAGATGCAGTATAAACCAATGGAACTCCTGGCGTATGACGAGCTTTATGACTATTGGCAGGCTGAAGTAGAACCGCCTTATGGCAGACTGGCCTATTGCTTTCTTTTAACAAAGGGGGAGGAGCGGATTTGGTTCAGTGAAAATGAATTTGATTTGCAGATGCCGAAAGAGCATTTAGGCTGTTTTGAATTCCCTTACTTGCACCCGGTCGATTTGCAATGTCCGCCGGACTGGGCGAAAAACGCCATATTTTATCAGATCTTCCCGGAACGTTTTGCTAATGGCGATACGTCCAATGATCCGGAAGGAACGCTTCCGTGGGGAGGCAAACCGGAATACCGCAATTTCTTCGGCGGCGATTTGCAAGGGGTCATTCAACACCTGGATTATTTAGCCGAATTAGGGATTACAGCGATCTATTTTAACCCTATATTTGAGGCGCCGGCCAATCATAAATACGATACACAGGACTACATGAGAATTGATCCCCATTTCGGAACAAAAGAAACCCTGAAAGAATTAGTGCGCTCCTGCCATGAACGGGGGATTCGCGTCATTTTGGACGGAGTATTCAACCATTCCGGCGTTACGTGGCCACAGTTTCAAGATGTTGTGAAAAAAGGTCCTGACTCTCCGTATTACGGCTGGTTTCACATTCAGGAATGGCCGCTTCAAGTAGTAGACGGCATTCCAACATACAAGACATTTGCTTTTGAGAAGACGATGCCTAAACTGAATACCGCTAATCCGGAAGTGCGCGATTATTTTCTTCAGGTAGGCCGTTATTGGATACAAGAGACAGATATGGACGGATGGCGATTGGATGTTGCTAATGAGGCGGATCATGCCTTTTGGAGAGAATTCGCGAAAGCGGTAAAAGAAGTCAAACCGGATGCTTATATTTTAGGCGAGGTATGGCATGACGGAATGAAGTTTCTGCAAGGAGATCAGTTCCACGCAGTAATGAATTACCCGGTTTCCAACGCGATTCTCGATTTCTTTGTATTTCAGCATGGAGATGCGCACGCCTTTGCGTCAAAATTGGGGAGGTATTTAGCCAGATATCCGCAGCAGGTGAACGAAGCTTCATTTAATCATTTGGATACGCATGATACGGTTCGGTTGCTGACCTTGTGCGGGAATGACAAAGCGAAAATGAAACTTGCGGTAGCTTTCCAGTTTACTTTTATCGGGGCGCCCAGTATTTATTACGGTGATGAAATTGGTTTGGACGGAGAATTTGATCCGGATAACCGGAAGTGTATGATCTGGGAGGAAGAACATCAGGATAGAGATTTGTTTGCCTTTTATAAGAAGTGCATTCAGCTGCGTAAAACTCATCCTGCGCTGGTTACAGGGGTTTTTCGAATTCAATCAGCCGATAAGGACTCGCCGGTACTCGTTTATGAACGCCAGGAAGGAGAAGATCATCTTATCATTGCGATGAATGCCTCTTCTTCGCCAAGCGCAGTGACCGTTACTCTACCTGATGGCGTGTGGATGGAAGCGGAAGTGTCGGGGAGTGGGGACAGATCCGTGAGTGATCGGCCTTATAAAGGTGATTTTATAGCTGAGCTCGGTCCCTATGGTTTTCATATTTTTTACAAAAATTGAGTTTTACCTGCGAACTGTACTGCCAAATAGAAATAGAGGAGTGGTGAAAATCATGCAAACGAGTGAGAAAATTCACCCGGATCAGATAGAGAGTGAATCTGTCTCGATTTACCGTGATATTGGTCCGTATAAAGGGTATGAATGGAAGGACAAATATGTCATGATCCATGGAGAGCATGGAAATCTTACCGTAAAGCTGGTGACGCCGGATATAGTTAAAATATCCTGTTCACTAGAGAGAAAAAGTGCTCAACTGGAGCCTTCAATGGGAGTGTTACCCTTTGAACCTCTTGGAGGCTGGCATGTTATTGAGTTGGATAATGAATTGGAACTTTACGGAGGGAATATTGTCCTCGTTGTAGATATAGCTGCCTTATCTTTCAAGGTGGAAACTTCTCAAGGGAAGCCATGCGGGTCCTACCTGTTGTCCTGCTCGGAGACTAGGTTGCGGTGTCAGGGGAGTATGGATGATGATGCGATGATATATGGACTTGGCGAAACTACGGGATATTTAAATAAACGCGGAGAAAGGTATACGATGTGGAATTCCGATGTGTTCGACCCGCATGTGCCGGATATGGAGTCTCTATATCAATCGATTCCGCTTCTGATTCACCATACTTCCGACAATACGTTTGGATTGTTTATCGATAATCCGGGAAAAACGGTGATAGATTTACGCGAAGAGGCGGATCGCTATTTTGTTGAAACGGTCAACGGGGACATGGAATTGTACCTCATCGCGGGTCCGGAGCTAAAGGATGTCGTTGCGAATTATTCGGCACTAACCGGAAAAATGCCGCTTCCACCCTTATGGTCTCTAGGCTATCAGCAATCGAGATTTAGCTATATGAATCAGGGGGAAGTGATCCGGCTCGCACATCATTTCAGGTTCAAAAAAATTCCTTGCGACGTTATTTATCTCGATATTCACTATATGGATGAATACAAAGTGTTCACGTTTGATAAGGAGCGCTTTTCGGATCCGGCAGGGATGATGAGGGAATTGAAGGAACTGGGATTCCGCATCGTGCCTATTGTCGACCCTGGCGTTAAAGTTCAGCATGGGTACGAGATTTATGAGCAGGGACTTGAAGCGGGACGTTTTTGTCAAACTCCTGCTGGAAAAGAGTATGTCGGCGACGTATGGCCGGGCCCAAGCGTCTTCCCTGATTTTACGGAGGAAGGAACTCGTGAGTGGTGGGGAGCGCTTCATCGATTTTATGTGGATTACGGAATCAGCGGGATATGGAACGATATGAATGAGCCAAGCGTCTTTAATTCTCCTACGAAAACAATGGATGAAGATGTGATTCACGGTAATGACGGTAATCCCAAAACACACGGAGAGATGCACAACGTTTACGGCTTGCTCATGAGTCAGGCAACCTATGAAGGAATGGCGAAGCTGCTGCAAGGAGAAAGACCGTTCGTGCTGACAAGAGCAGGGTACGCCGGCATTCAGCGATATGCCGCAGTATGGACGGGAGATAACCGGAGCTATTGGGACCATATGAGAATGTCGATGTCGATGGGACTGAATCTCGGGCTTTCCGGGGTGGCTTTTAGCGGAGCGGACATCGGCGGGTTTATGCACCATGCGTCAGGAGAGCTGCTAGCCAGATGGACCCAGCTTGGCGTATTCACTCCGTTCTGTAGAAACCATAGTGCTATCGATACACGTAACCAGGAGCCATGGACCTTTAATGATGAGGTCGAAGAGATTTGCCGGAAGTATATTGAATTAAGATACCGGATGCTTCCCTATCTCTATTCTCTTTTTTATGAATCAACGTGCATAGGGCTTCCTATTATGCGTCCATTAGTGCTGGAGTACCCTAAGGATCGCAATACGTATCATCTGTCCGATCAGTTTTTATTCGGAAAGGATTTGTTGGTAGCGCCTATTTATGAGCCGGGCAAACAACATAGGGTGGTTTACTTGCCTGAAGGCATCTGGTTCGACTATTGGACCGGAACGCGGTATGAGGGGAGCACGCATATCATCACCTATGCGCCGCTGGATGTTTTGCCGCTATTCGTCCGTGCTGGAGCTATCCTACCCCAAGCTCAACTTGTTCAGCATACGGGTCAGGCAAATTGGAAGGAGCTTGATATTCATTTGTATGCTCAGGGGAACGATAATACTTTCGCTCTGTATGAGGATGATGGGATTAGCGATCAACATCTTCAGGGCACTTATAATTTGATTCGAATTCATACGGAACAGAAAGGAACAGATCGACGCTTCACCATCCATGCTGCCTTCGAGGTCTGCGGATTGCGGCAAGCCGATAAATCCATACTATTTACGACTCATCATCTCTCCTTTATTCCAAAGTCTGTGAGCCAGGTTTCGGAGGTTCATGAAATGAAGCATCTTGAGGAGCGGAGTTCTGGATGGTATTATGACAAACAGGACAATCATCTGTATATTAAGAAGCAATTAGCGGGTTTACAGGGGGTTGAATTTATCGTTGAGGGTTAATGGGAGGTTAGCAGACAATGCTTCATCAATTTTCACGGACTGAGCTCGCTATCGGAGCTGAAGGCCTGGATATCCTGAAAAATAGTACTGTGGCGGTGCTTGGAATCGGGGGCGTCGGCGCGATGGCGGTCGAAGGACTGGCCAGAACCGGAATCGGACGGATTATTCTGATCGATAAAGACGTGGTTGATATCACCAATATTAACCGGCAGATTCACGCCTTGACGACGACGATCGGCCAGAAAAAGGCGGATCTGATGTGCGAACGGGTGAAGCTGATCAATCCGGAATGCGAGACCATCGCTTTGAACATGTTTTATACGGAAGAAACGTATGAAGAATTGTTCAAATACGACATCGACTATGTCTTGGATGCCTCGGATACGATCATATACAAAATCCATCTGATCAAGGAATGCCGCAAGCGCGGTATTCCTATCCTCTCCAGTATGGGAGCGGCCAATAAGATGGACCCGACCAAGTTTCAGGTCACCGACATTTCCAAGACCCATATGGACCCGATGGCTCGCGTGATCCGTACCAAGCTGCGGGAAGACGGCATCAAAAAAGGCGTCAAGGTCGTGTTCTCCACGGAGCCGCCGGTTAAACCGCGGGCAGACGTAACGGAGAAAATTGCACCGGAAGGGGCCAAGATTCGCAAAGCCAAACAGCCGCCGGCGAGCAATTCATTCGTTCCGCCTGTCGTAGGGCTCATTATGGTCAGCGTGGCCGTAAAAGAATTGCTTGAAGCGGGAGAAGCCAAGGGATGATTTCTCTCGGATTCTAAACCCTGGGAAGGTACCGGAAACAGCCGATTTAACTTAAGACGCAGACTCGATCATGTATCGGATCTGCGTCTTATTGTTATTCGCTTTTTTTAGGTACGAATGCTATACTATAACTCCTTTTGACTTCGGAAACAGAATGCCGGAGAGCAGACGGAATACTAACCTTAGGAGGTAACTGAAAGTGGAACATTTTCAAAGTGCCTATCAAGAAGAGAAAGATCGGCTGGATCGTACTCTCCGTGATATTGACAGCCAACTGAAGGCGCTCAAGAGCATTCCCGTCTATACAGGGCATGACTTCACCGAGCAGGTGCTGGAAGCGGGCAGGGAATCCCACCGGCAGCAGCTTGAACGCTCGATCCGCGAGCCGTATTTTGGACGGCTGGATTTCGAGGAACAGGGCAAGGAAGCGCAGCCCCTTTATATCGGCAAAGTGGGCGTCGGGGATCAAGACGGAGGAAAACCGGTCGTCATCGATTGGCGCGCTCCGGTCGCCAGTTTGTTTTATTCCTTTACGGGCGGCGATTCGGCTTCATATGATGCTCCGGAAGGACTGATCGAGGGGCTTGTATACTTAAAGCGGAACATTGTCATTCGCAAAGGAATTTTGGAGCGCGTAGTAGATACCTATAACAAAGACAGCGAAGGGCCGGCCGTGTCCGATGAGTTCCTGGTCTACCGTCTCGGCGAGAACAAAGACAACCGCCTCCGTGACATTGTTTCCACGATTCAGGCGGAGCAGGATCTGATCATCCGTGCCGCCCGTAATACGGCGTTGATCATTCAAGGCGTGGCCGGCAGCGGAAAAACAACGGTTGCGCTGCATAGGCTTGCCTTTTTGCTGTACCAGTACAAGGATCAAATTAAAGCGGAGCGGATGGTTATCTTTGCTCCCAACCATATGTTTATCGATTATATTTCGGAAGTTCTTCCGGAACTCGGTGTCGGCGATATTCAGCAAAGCACTTTCGGCGACTGGGCTGCCAGAGTACTGAGACTGGATCAGGCTCCTGCGGATGGTTCGGAAACGCTGGCCCGCTGGTTTGATGCCGGTGATTTGCGCGAAGGCGCATGGAACGACAGTGACCTGCCAGGCAGATTTAAGGGAGCCGTCGCTTTTAAGTCGATTCTGGAAAGTTATTTGACCCGCGTGGAATCGGGATGTGTGCCGGATACGGATTTTGAGCCGTGGGATGGGGCGAGGTTGTCCCGAAACACGATCATCGATTGGTTCGACGGGGAATACAAGCATTACCCGGTTGCGCGGCGCAAAGAACGTGTGCTGGCCCGGATTCACCGGTGGGTGGAGATGGAATTGAAGAAATCTCCCTCCGCGGCGGCATTAAAAGAGCGTAAGAAGAAGGCGCAGCAACGGGAAAAGGCCTACGCCAAAAAGTGGCCGGAGCTGGAGGCCGTGGCTTTGTACAAAAGTATGTTCCAATCGGCGTTCGCCGCGAAGGGTCAGCCTTCCGGTGAAAATGATGCTGATGCCGAGATTTTGAGCATTCCGAAGCCCATTCTTATTGGAACTAATGCCTATTTAAAAAAAGGAATCCTTAAGGAAGAGGATCTCGCGGCCTTACTCTACTTGCACTCACGAGTCCATGAGCTTGACAGCAAGCTGACCTTCGACCATGTGGTGATCGACGAAGCGCAGGATTTCAGCCCTTTGCAGGTGGCTGTGCTCGACAGGTTCGTAAAGGGTCATTCTTTCACCATCCTGGGCGATTTGTCACAAGGGATCCATTACTATAAAGGAGTCCGGAGCTGGGAAGAAATGCAGGCGCTGTTCGCGCCGGAGGAAACGGCTTATTTTGCTTTAACGAGAAGTTACCGGTCGACAATGGAGATCATTGATTTTGCGAATGAAATTTTGAAGCGGGGCGTTGAAACGGATTTGCTGGCGGTGCCGGTGTTCCGCAGCGGGGAACCGGTCCGGTTAAAACCGGCCGCGGGAGACGGACGTTTAACCGCCATATCGGACGCTTTGAGGCAAGTCATGACGGGCAGCCATCGCACGGTAGCCTTGCTGACCCGGACGATGGAGGAAGCGGAGCATTTGCATGCTTATTTGAATGAAGCAGGCACTACCGCCAATTTGATCGGCGGGGATCAGAGGCAGTATGCGGGCGGTATTTCCGTTCTGCCAGTTTACCTGTCCAAGGGACTGGAATTCGATGCCGTCATCGTGACGGATGTGGATCGGGAGCACTATGGGCCGAAGGATGCGCGCCTTCTATACGTAGGCTGCACCCGGGCATTGCATGAGTTATGGTTGATGCATGGAAACGAGTTACCGGACTACGTTCCGGATCCAGTAGATTTGTCGGTGACAGGGGAGTAATATAAGGGTCGTTTTAACTGTCCCCGATAAAATCCTCCAGGTTGCGATCGGCTTTGCTCTGGTTGCATTCATTGCAGGCGCAGACGCAGTTTACGGGTGTAGTATGACCGCCCTTCGCTCTAGGTAGCAGATGATCGATTGTATCGCCGTAGTTGCCGCAGAAAAAGCAAGTATGGCGGTCCCGTGCCAGAATGTAGCGGCGAAAGGCCTTGTTGCTGTAGAGCCGCCGGATCGTATTCCGGTTCACGACGACTGCGGCATGCTCCTGCACCAGGGTGACGGCCAGTTCCAGGTCGATCTCCTGATGCCAGCGGCTACCCTTATCCGTGCGCCCGCGCATACGGATTTTGCCCTGGCGGTTCGGACGCAATACGGACGCGTCCGGGCCTTCTACCGGAGGCGGTGCGGGCAGCGTGCGAGTCGGAGGTTGCGGGGAAGCGGCGACCGGATGGACCGAGCTCCGCGAATTTCGGACAGAGTGATCAGTAACCGGCCGAGGATCAGCCGTTAGTACTGCGGTTTGTTCCAGGTTTTTGAGTTGGGCCCGGCAGCTGCGGCAAGTGCCGCGCCGCGATCCTTGGGAGGAGCGTTTGCCTGTTCTTCTGAGGAAATCGGATAGCGGTTTGTTATCGCCGCAGCGCGCACAGCGTTTAAAGCCGGTGGTTATAGCCCCGGCGCTGTGTTGCTGGCTTGGTTCATTGTGATTGGTCGGCATCATCCGGTCACCTCGGTTTAGTGAAAGTTCCTTAGTCCTTTTAGGTCTTTATGTATATTATACCTATCGTGGGTCACTTCTCCTACAGGACGCTAAAAACTCTTATCCTTATCGCTTCCCAAATCAATAGAGGCCGCCCGTATACTGAAAACGGGTCGGCCTCTAGGTTTATACAGTTGAATTGGCTTATTCGGTAACTGCCGCCGCTTCTCTGAGAGAAGAGCGCATTTTACATACGATTTTGCGGATGCTTTCATCGGACAGAAAAAACCTTTCCGCCAGATCGCTGACTGAATGTCCGGTACGGTATAGCCGGAAGATTTCTTCGTTTCTTTTTGCCATTGATGTGCGGGTTCCACTGAGTTCCCCCCAGAGTGCTCTCGAGCAGTCCGGTTTGGGGATATAGAGCAGTTCGCCTTGAATGTAATCTTGAAGCTCCTTCAGCAGCCTAGGGGGAAGCACATCCTTCCCGTTTTTGTAGTTCACGATCATGATCCTCCTTGATCCGTTCTGTTGTTAACGGTGTTAGTTGGAATAATTGAGTGTACATGGTCGTAAATCCCCCTTTCGGCATTGTATTTGCGTATATTTTAACACAGAGTATTCCAAACGGAAATAAGAGGGGCTAAAAGCCCCTCGTTGTACGGCTTCCGCGTTACGCGGAAACCACCTCATTCACTGTAATCACTTCGATCAGCCCCCTTTCCAGTGATTCGTCGGCCCGACATCTATATTAACTCATATATCCATAAAGGAAGGAAGCTAAAGAACGTTTATAAATGTTTTTTACCAGGCATGTGCTAGAATAGTAAACAGTGGTTAATCAACGATTCAAGGAAGTGAAATGATGGACTTATTCTCTTATTCCCGGGAAAACGATCCCTCCGGACGTCTGTTGGCGGACCGGATGCGGCCGACAACCCTGGACGAATATATAGGGCAGGAAAGCATCATCGGGCCCGGAAAATTGCTGCGGCGGGCGATTGAAGCGGATCAGATTTCTTCGATTCTGCTGTATGGACCTCCGGGCTGCGGAAAAACGACGCTCGCGCATATTATATCGAATCATACCCAGGCGGAATTCGTACGTCTCAATGCGGTGGACGCTTCCGTAAAGGATGTTCGCGAGGTTATCGAAAAAGCGCAGAACGATAAATCGTTTTACGGCACGAAAACGATCCTGTTCCTCGATGAAGTACACCGTTTCAACAGTTCGCGGCAGGACGCCCTGCTTCCGGCGGTGGAGAAGGGAACGATCATCTTTATCGGCGCGACGACGGAAAATCCGTTCCACTATGTCAACGGGGCCTTGCTGAGCCGTTCGACGCTCTTCCAGCTGGAGCCGCTGACGAAGGAGCATTCGCTGATCGCGATGCGCCGTGCGCTGAGCGATCGGGACAAAGGCCTCGGCTTCATGAAGCTCGAGGCCTCGGACGAGGCGCTCCAGCACATCGCCGAGATGGCCAACGGCGATATCCGCCGGGCCTTGAACGCTCTGGAGCTGGCCGCGATGACGACGCCGCCGGAAACGGACGGCACCGTCCGCATTACGCTGGAGGTGGCGGAAGAGTCGATCCGCCGCCCGCTGGTCAAAGCGGATGAGTCGACGCAGTACGACGTCCTCTCCGCATTTCACAAGAGCATCCGCGGCTCCAGCGATGCCGCGTTGTTCTGGTTTCTCTACGCGGTAGAGAAACTGGGCATGGACCCGATGACGTTCCTTCGGCGGCTGATCGCCGCCGCGAGCGAGGACATCGGGCTTGCGAACCCGCAGGCCATGGTACAGGCGGTAAGCGCCCTGGAGGCTTACCGCAACAATGGCTGGCCTGAAGCGAAGCTGAACATCGCCCAGGCGATTCTGTTCGCCGTCGAGAGCCCCAAATCGAACGCCGTGGTCGCGGCGATTTCGAATGCGATGTCGGCGATGGACGAGGTCAAATCCGCCGAGGTGCCGCTGCATTTGCGGGACGCCCATTATAAAGGAGCGGTCAAGCTCGGGCACACCGGCTACAAATACCCGCATAATTTCCCCGGCCATTACGTGAAGCAGGACTACCTGCCGCCGAATTTGGCCGGCCGGACGTTCTACCAAGCGACCGAGCAGGGCAATGAGAGCAAAATCCGTCACAATCAGGAGCTGCGGCGTAGAGGGGATTAGCCCGATATGAGGCAACCAGAGCAGGGAATGGTGCGGTTGATTTGAATGAATGCAAAATAACTGGTTTTCTACAGCTAATTAAGTGCCAATCCCGATATTCTGGTAATAATTGGAGGTTATCCAGCTAATGTAGCGCAATCGCCGACTCCGGTAATTAGCTTGGAGGTTATACAGCTAATGCAGCGTAATCGCCGACTCCGATAATTAACTGCATTTTCTACAGCTAATTTGCCGTTATAACCTGATTCGCAGTATTTAACTGGAAAAACTACATCTATTTTGATGGTTTTCTGAAGAGTGCAGTGTAATTGGCCGAATTAACTGCAGGTTTGCAGCTAGAATAAAAAGTAGACACCTCTTAATGTCACACAGATAATAAATCTATTGAGGCAGAAAGGGTGTCGAGAATGAGTGAGTCTAGGCAACGATACAATGAAACATTTAAGCGTGAAGCCGTAAAGTATGTGCAAGAGCAGACGAAGACGTTGGAGCAGGTGGCCGACGAACTGAACATCAATCCCGGTACGTTGAGAAACTGGGTGGGTAAGTACCGTGAGTTTGAAAATGAACCGGTAAACCAAGGAGAATCACTTCGACAGCAATCCCAGCTCATTGAAGACCAAAAACGTGAGATCGCGGACCTGAAAGAAGAGATCGAAATTTTAAAAAAGGCCGTGCACATCTTCGGGAAAGAAAAGAACTAAGGTTCCAGTTCATCGAAGATCATCGCTCCGAGTTTCGATTGGAGAAGATGTGCAAAGTGCTGCAAGTTTCCCGGAGTGGATACTACAAGTGGCAGGCATCCGAAGCCTCCGAGACAGAGAAGCGTCGAGAGAAACTCGTAGCACGTATTAAATGGCATTTTTACGATTCCGATGAAATCTACGGCAGCCCAAGGATACACAATGAATTGGTAAAAGAAGGATGGACGGTATCGGAACGAACCGTCGGCCTCATCATGCGCGAAAATGGGTGGCGCTCGTGCATGGCTCGAAAATTTAGAGTCACCACCACAGACTCCAATCACGATATGCCCATCGCACCGAATGTACTGGATCAGGATTTCTCTGCCACCAGGCCTAATGAAAAATGGGTGGCTGACCTTACCTACATCCCTTGCCGCCAGGGAAAGCTGTACCTTGCCAGCATTTTGGATCTATATACAAAACAGATCGTTGGATGGAGGCTCAGCGATAAAATGACGACGGACCTCGTCCTTGAAGCACTAAATCAGGCGTACGAGGCTAAGAAGCCAAAGAGTGTAATTCACCATTCCGATCGCGGCTCCCAGTATGCCTCCAAGGAGTACCGTGAACAACTGGCACGCTTAGGCATACAGCCAAGCATGAGTCGTAAAGGTAACTGCTATGACAATGCCTGCATCGAGGCGTTTCACAGCATCTTAAAACGTGAATTCATCTACAGCAGGCCAAAATTCAGGACCAAGGAAGAGGCTCAACAGAAGCTGTATCGTTACATTGAGTTCTTTTACAACCGCAAGCGCTCAAATAGCACAATTGGTTACATGTCACCGGTGCGCTTTGAACAGATGTACTACCAATTTACAGCTTAAGGGTGTCCACTTTGTTGACAGAAGAGCAGTTTTACAGTTAATGTGGCGCATTCACGGATTTCTCGATAATTAGCTGTAGTTTTTACAGCTAATGCAGAAGCAATCGCCGATTTCCCGGTAATTAACTGGAGGTTATCCAGCTAATGCAGCGTAATCGCCGACTCCGATAATTAACTGCATTTTCTACAACTAATTAGCCGTTATAACCTGATTTGCAGCATTTAACTGGAAAAACTACATCTATTTTGATGGTTTTCTGAAGAGTGCAGTGTAATTGGCCGAATTAACTGTAGGTTTTACAGCTAATGTGGCGCATTCACGGATTTCTCGATAATTAGCTGTAGTTTTTACAGCTAATGCAGAAGCAATCGCCGATTTCCCGGTAATTAACTGGAGGTTATCCAGCTAATGCAGCGTAATCGCCGACTCCGATAATTAACTGCATTTTCTACAGCTAATTTGCCGTTATAACCTGATTCGCAGTATTTAACAGCAAAAACTACATCTATTTCGGAGGTTTTCCGAAGAGTGCAACGTAATTGGCCGAATTAACTGCAGGTTTTACACCTAATGTGGCGCATTCACGGATTTCTCGATAATTAGCTGTAGTTTTTACAGCTAAAGCAGAAGCAATCGCCGGTTTCCCGGTAATTAACTGGATGTTATCCAGCTAATGTAGCGTAATCGCCGACTCCGATAATTAACAGCAGGTTTTACAGCTAGTCACCATCATGTGACGCCGAGCACCGCGCGCTGCAGCGCCAATCGCCGACCCCCGATAATTAACTGGAGGTTATCCAGTTAAACCAAGCTTTTTATCTCATCAAAAAAGAAGCACCCGCGCTTTCCGGCAATGAAACGCCGGGTAACGCGGGTGCTTTTTCTTAATGCTTAGTCTAGAACTTACCGATGTCGGCCAAGCTCAGGAACCGGAAGCTTCTCCGGCGCTTCGATGATTCCGCCGCCGAGGCAGACTTCGCCGTCATAGAAGACAACGGCTTGTCCAGGCGTGATCGCCTTTTGTGGTCCGTCAAATTGCACGGATAGAGTGCCGTCTTCCTGCGCCGTCACGGTTACGCCCTGATCCGGCTGGCGATAACGGAATTTGGCGGTGCATTTGAACGGGCCTTGCGGCAGCTTGTCTTCGCCGGCGATCCAGTTGACGTCCGAAGCGGTCAAGCCGGTGGAATACATGCTTGGATGCTTATCGCCTTGGACGACGTACAGGATGTTTTGTTCCAGGTCTTTTTCGGCTACGAACCACGGTTCGCCGTTGCCCGATCCGCCGATGCCGAGGCCTTGCCGTTGACCGAGCGTGTAGTACATCAGGCCGTCATGCTGGCCTTTGACTTCGCCGGTGACGATATCGACCATATTTCCCGATTTGGCGGGTAGATAGTGGCTGAGGAATTCGCGGAAGTTGCGTTCCCCGATGAAGCAAACGCCGGTGCTGTCTTTTTTCTTGGCCGTATACAGGCCCGCTTCTTCAGCAATCCGGCGAACCTCCGGCTTGGGAAGATGTCCGATCGGAAACATGGCTTTGGACAGCTGATCCTGGTTCAAGGCATTCAAGAAATAGGTTTGGTCTTTATTGTTATCAACGCCCCGGAGCAGCTTGTAAGTTCCGGCTTCTTCGACGACGCGGGCATAATGCCCGGTGGCTACATAATCGGCGCCAAGATCCAGAGCCTTGTTCAAAAATTCGCCGAATTTAATTTCCCGGTTGCACATGACGTCCGGATTTGGCGTACGGCCCCGCTTATATTCCTCCAGGAAATAGGCAAATACTTTATCGAAGTATTCTTTTTCAAAATTGACGGTATAGTACGGGATATCGATTTGCTCGCATACGCGGCGCACATCCTCGGCATCCGCTTCCGCCGTGCAGTAGCCGAATTCATCGGTATCGTCCCAGTTTTTCATAAAAATGCCGATCACGTCGTATCCCTGCTGCTTCAGCAGGAGAGCGGTGACGGAGGAATCGACTCCGCCGGACATACCGACGACGACGCGTGTTTCATTAACGGGTTTGTTCATATGATCACTCCTTCGGCCAATCATGGGCCCAACGTTATTTTAGCATAATAGGAAGGGATTCGTTCGATCCCGTGCTTGAAGGTGCATTACCATCGATCCGGCACAGTTAAGCATGTGTAAATTTTGTGTAAACAAAATTCAGTTTTCGTGCTGTGGGCTGTTTTCCAAACCGAGGCGGATATGTTACGATAAACAAAGGTTAGAGATAGGAATAGGTAGTAATACTATTCTAATTGATCAAAGTTCAATTATATAAAGATTATTTGAAAATTGAAAGAGGTGGCTTCTTTGAAGATTTCCACAAAAGGACGCTATGGCCTGACCATTATGATGGAGTTGGCCGCTAAATTTGGCGAAGGTCCGACTTCCCTAAAAAGCATTGCCGAAAAGAACCAATTGTCCGAGCATTATCTTGAGCAATTGATCGCGCCGCTGCGCAATGCCGGGCTGGTTAAAAGCGTCCGCGGGGCATATGGCGGTTACATTTTGTCCCGAGAGGCAAGCGAAATCACTGCCGGTGATATTATCCGCGTATTGGAGGGGCCGATTTCGCCGGTCGATTTTACGGAAGAAGATGATCCGGCCAAACGCGATTTATGGCTGCGGATTCGCGATAGTATTGCCGAAGTGCTGGATTCGACAACCCTCGAGAATATGATTTCCTTCGAGGAACAGGGCGCAAAGGAAAATTACATGTTCTACATTTAATTCCACAGCGTTCTAACATATAATCTTACTACCAAGATAGAGGTTCCGGGAGGAGCCTCTATTATTTATTTGCAAACCGAATTCGATTCGAGTGGGGGATTAGAGTCCACGGTATTAAGCTGTACAAAAATAGGGAATACGATTATTATGAAAAAGCGTTGAAATTGCAAAATTTCTTTACATTTTACCATAATACGCATAACATAGATGAGCTAACACGAGTACCGTCGCTTTCGGGACGGTGATTTTGTTTAAATAACCTCAAAATAAGTTAAGGTGATGCCTAATGAAAAACATATACTTGGACCATGCAGCTTCAACGCCGGTGCACCCGGATGTTGCGGAAACCATGTTGGACGTCATGCGGCGGCAGTACGGCAATGCGTCGAGTGTTCATTCTTTCGGACGGGCTGCTAAAAGACTGGTCAACGGTTCACGGGACAGCCTGGCCCGGTTTATCGGATGCCGTTCTGATGAAGTGGTGTTTACGGGCGGCGGAACCGAGAGCGACAACCTCGCGTTGTTCGGGACGGCAGAGGCCCGGCAGGATCGCGGACGTCATATCATTACGACGGCGATCGAGCATCATGCCGTTCTTCATGCTTGCCATCGGCTGGAAAAACAAGGGTTTGAAGTTACATATTTACCTGTCGACCGTTATGGACAAGTTCATTCCGAGCAAGTCGAAGCAGCCATCCGGCCGGATACGATTCTGGTTAGCGTGATGTACGGAAACAACGAGATCGGCACGATTCAGCCTATCGCCGAAATCGGTGAGCTCACTTCGGCAAGGGATATCGTTTTTCATGTGGATGCCGTTCAGGCGCTTGGTGCTGTACCGATCAACTGCAACGAGCTTCCGGTCGATTTAATGAGCTTCTCCTCGCACAAAATTAATGGTCCTCAAGGAGTGGGCGCATTATATATCCGCCGGGAATTGTCCATAGAGCCCATTCTTTATGGAGGACTGCAGGAGCGCAAACGTCGTGCCGGAACCGAGAATATGGCGGGCATCGCAGGGTTCGCGAAAGCGGCGGAACTGGCTGCAGCTCAGCTTCCGCAGCGGGCTGCTCATGATGAAGAGCTTCGCGGAGTTTTGATCTCCGGACTGAAGAGAGTGGTTGGCGAGGAGCGTTTTCATGTCAACGGCCACCCTTCGCAGCGACTCCCGCATATCCTCAATATCAGCTTCCCTGAGTGCGATACGGAGACGATGTTGATGAATCTCGATATGGAGGGAATTGCCGTTGCCAGCGGTTCGGCGTGCTCATCCGGTTCATTAGAACCATCGCATGTGCTTGAAGCCATGAATTTGCCGCAAAATTTTTTACGTTCCGCGATTCGTTTCAGCTTTGGTTTGGGTAATACTAGTGAAGAAATGGAACATACCGCCGAAAAAATTGGAACCATATTAGAGCGTCTTCGTAAAAGAAGATAATGGGCGTCTTTTGCAGTTTTTTCGGGAGGAGGTTGTTTCGTTTTTTAGGGATCAGGAGATTGCCACAGTAGGAGGACCCAAGAGCATGAAACTTCAGGAGATGGTAGGCTTGGCCGTATTCGACGTGGAAGACGGCAAACAAATCGGAAAGGTTTTCGATTTCCTGCTCGATGAAACCTGGAGTATTACGGGCATTCAATTGGAGGGCAAAGCAATGTTTTCCTCCACAATTAAGGTCGTGCTCTGGGAAGATATCGTTGCATACGGTGAAGATGCCGTGATGATTCGCAATCAACAGGCGATCCAAAAAGAGGAAGCCGAGAATATACAGCTTACCTTTAACTCGGGTAGCGGCAAATTGAAGGAACTTCCGATCCTTACCGAGGACGGAATTTTGATAGGGCATGTAACCGATGTTTATTTTGACCATGAATTGGGAAACACAATTACAGGAATAGAAGTCAGTGACGGGTTTTTCTCCGATCTGATGGAAGGGCGAAAAGTGCTGCCTTTTGCACCCGGAATGACCAAAGGCGAAAATGCGATCATGGTGCCTCCAAACAGTGAGCAGCGGCTGGAGAACACTGTGAATTCTGTTAACGGATAGGTGATAATGTGATGATGAAATGTCCAAACTGCAGTTCCAAGGATATCGGCAAAATCGGCTCCCACCAATTTTATTGCTGGGGCTGCTTTATCGAATTGACGGTAAACGGAGAGAAGATGTCGGTCTATCAAGTAGAAGAAGATGGAACACTCAGCTCTTTGGATGATTTGTTTTTTGGTGAAGAGGTTCCTCAGGAATTTCCCCAAATGCATCTGTCCTAGCAGTTTTTGATTTGATTGAATATGAGGATGATAAGAGGTTGTGCCGGAGCGATTTTGCTTTGTGCACAGCCTCTTGTTGGTTTATCCGGCGGTTTTCTCTGTTGCTCACGATTATTTTTGTCCTCCCGGGCATATACTTTCTTCATAGCTGGTCCGACTCCGAGCTACGGGAGGGGGTAATTGAAGTGGAGCCGTTCAATAAAAGCAAATTGTTCCGCTATGGGGTTTGGATGCTGCTGGGACTCGTCATTCTTTATTTCGTATGGCTGCTCAGGCCGATGTTTGCCGTAGTTTACGGTTTCTTGAAAGCCATTCTTTCCCCTTTTATTATCGCGATCATCATCTCTTATGTGCTTAATCCTATCGTCAAGATGCTGGGCGGACGGAAAGTCCCACGCACGGTGGCCGTGCTTCTCATATACGCGGTATTCTTAACAAGCCTGTCGGTTATTTTGATGAATGTCATCCCGATGTTTGTCGAACAGCTGGAGGAGCTCGGGGAACATTTGCCGGAACTCACTTTACACACTCAGCAACTGATGACCCGCTGGGATAACAGCATTCTCCCGGGAAGTATCAGAATGGGAATGAACAATTGGTTCTTTCAATTTGAGCAGCGGATGGCCGCTTCCATCTCTACCTTTTTGAACAATATCGGAACAACGATCGGCGTCGTATTCAATGCTTTTATCGTTCCGTTTCTCATTTTCTATATGCTAAAGGATTTCGAAGCCTTCGAACGGCTTATATTGAGGTATTTACCGAGATCCCGCCGCAAATCCATCGTAACGCTGCTTAAGGAAATCGATGAGGCGCTCGGTAATTATGTGCGCGGTCAGCTCTTAGTGTGCGTGATCATCGGCGTGCTCGCTTATATCGGATATATGATCATCGGGATGCCCTTTGCCTTGCTGCTTGCGGGGGTTGTTGCCGTGTGCAACATTATCCCTTATCTCGGGCCTTTTCTGGGGGCGGCTCCCGCAATGATTATGGCGACGACAATCTCGTGGAAAATGGTGCTGATGGTTTTCCTCGTCAACATGATCTGCCAGCTCATTGAGAGCAACGTCATTTCTCCGCAAGTCGTCGGAAAGACCCTTCATTTGCACCCGATGCTGATCATTTTTGCGCTTCTGGTCGGCGGCGAGATCGGCGGAATTCCGGGACTCGTGCTTGCCGTTCCGCTCTTTGCCGTGGGCAAGGTCGTCATCCAGCATTTTTATGCGTATTATGTAAGACGAAAAACGGTGTAACCTCAGGGATGTAGCGCATTGACATCAGTGGTGCCGCCTTATATACTTAGAATGATTTATTCGAACGAATTTGACATTCATAAACGAAATCGTTGACGAAAAGAAGTATGTCCGATATTGATTTTCCCAGAGAAGGCGTTCCTTCGCTGGTGATGCGGCCTTAAGGCCGTTTCTCCGACGATGGCTGAAAGAACCCGAAATATCGCCGGACAGAAGCGCTGTTTTCCGAGTGTGAGCCAAAAACTCACCGGATGGTCCCCGTTACAAGACCGTACAAGGCGATCGCCTCCTTATTAGGACAGAATTCACGGGGAGACGATAACCAGGGTGGTACCGCGAGACAATCGTCCCTGATTTTCAGGGGCGTTTTTTCTTTGTTTGCCTAACCGCAAACATGAACTATAGATCATAAACTTTAGGAGGAAAATAGATGAAAGCAAGTGAAATTCGCTCCAAATGGCTGCAGTTTTTTGCCGGTAAAGGACATAAGGTCGAGCCTAGCGCCTCGCTCGTTCCCCATAACGATCCGTCCCTGTTGTGGATCAATGCCGGTATGGCGCCGCTCAAAGCCTATTTTGACGGCCGCGTGAAACCGGAAAACCCGCGTTTGACCAATTCTCAGAAGTGTATCCGCACCAACGACATCGAGAATGTCGGCAAGACTCGCCGGCATCATACGTTTTTTGAAATGCTAGGCAATTTCTCGATCGGTGATTACTTCAAAGAAGAAGCGATTACCTGGGCTTGGGAATTCTTGACCGGAAAAGACTGGATCGGATTTGATCCGGAACGCTTGTCGGTCACCGTTTATCCGGAGGATGAAGAGGCCTTCAAACTGTGGAATGAAAAAGTCGGCCTTCCGGCCGAACGCATCATTAAACTGGAAGATAACTTCTGGGACATCGGCGAAGGTCCATGCGGACCGTGCACGGAAATTTTCTATGACCGCGGAGACGCTTACGGCGATCTGTCCGATCCCGAATGCTTCCCTGGCGGGGAGAACGAGCGCTTCCTGGAAGTCTGGAATCTTGTTTTCTCCCAATTCAATCACAATAAAGACGGCAGCTATACTCCGCTTCCCAACAAAAATATCGATACCGGCGCCGGTCTGGAACGGTTTGCTTCCATTCTGCAGAACGTCAATTCCAACTTTGACACCGACTTGTTCCAGCCGATCATTGCCAAGACGGCTTCGCTGGCAGGCGTGACTTATGGAGTTAAAGAGGAAACGGACGTAGCGTTCAAAGTCATCGCCGACCATATTCGTACGGTCGCCTTTGCGGTAGCGGACGGCGTGCTTCCTTCCAACGAAGGTCGCGGTTATGTTATCCGCAGATTGCTCCGCCGTGCGGTACGTTACGGAAAAATGATCGGGCTGGACAAACCTTTTATGTACAACCTGGTGGACACGGTTGGCGAAATCATGGGTAGCTACTATACGGATGTCGTTACGAAACGCGAATTCATCGAGAAGGTTATCCGCTCGGAGGAAGAACGTTTCCATGAAACGCTCAGCGACGGTCTGGCTATCCTGGCCGACGTAAGCGCCGAAGCCAAAGCGGCCGGACGCAACCTGATCAGCGGCGCGGATGCGTTTAAATTGTACGATACGTACGGCTTCCCGCTGGATTTAACGGAAGACTTCGCAGCCGAACAAGGACTTGGCGTTGACCGCGAAGGGTTCGAAGCGGCGATGGAAGAGCAGCGCGAGCGCGCACGGGCTGCCCGTCACGATAGCGGAAGCATGAAGGTTCAGGGCGGCGTCCTTTCAGATTTCACGACTAAAACGGAATTCATTGGATATAATGAGCTTGATGCGGTGACTGAAATCGTAGCGATTATTTCGGACGACCAATTTGTCGATTCGCTCGCATCCGGCCAGTCGGGGCAGATCATTTTGGCGAAGACGCCATTCTATGCCGAAAGCGGCGGCCAGGTCAGCGACCAAGGGACGATCCGCAGCGGCTCCGGCACGGCGTCGGTACAGGGCTTGTTCAAAGCTCCGCACGGCCAGCATGTTCATCAGGTTACGGTGACTTCCGGCGAACTGCGTACCGGTTCGGAAGCAACCGCAGAGGTCAACGGGGAAATGCGCCGGGACATCGTGAAGAACCATACAGCAACCCATTTGCTTCATAAGGCGTTAAAAGAAACGCTGGGCGAGCATGTCAATCAAGCGGGTTCCCTGGTTGAACCTCAGCGTCTTCGTTTCGACTTCTCCCATCTGGGCAGCATTTCGCCGGAGGAACTGGTGGAGATCGAGCGCCGGGTCAACGAGCAAATCTGGAATTCTCTGAATGTCCTGATTGAATTGAAGCCGATTGATGAAGCAAAGGCTATGGGGGCTATGGCGCTCTTTGGCGAAAAATACGGCGATGTCGTCCGGGTCGTTCAAGTCGGCGGTTACAGCCTTGAGCTGTGCGGCGGCTGCCATGTAAACAATACGTCGGAAATCGGTCTGTTCAAGCTGGTGAGCGAAAGCGGAATTGGCTCGGGAGTACGACGGATCGAAGCGGTAACCGGCCGCGGAGCGTATATGTTCATGGACGGTCAATTGGATATTCTGAAGCAATCGGCAGGATTGCTGAAGTCTAATTTGAACGATGTCCCTAAGCGGATCGAGGCTTTGTATCAGCAGCTTAAAGATTTGGGCCGCGAGAATGAATCGCTGCAAAGCAAACTTAGCTCCATTGAAGCTGGAGAACTGACAGATAAAGTTGTCGTTGTGGGTCAAACCAAGCTCCTGTCCGCAAACGTTCAAGCAGGCAGTATGGATGCGTTGCGCGGACTTGCCGACGAATTGAAGGTGAAGCTGCCGGATACCGTGCTTGTGCTTGGAGCTGCCATGGATGACAAAGTAAACTTCGTCGTGGTTGTACCGCAGGATGAAGTGAAACGAGGCCTTCATGCCGGCAAGCTCGTCAAAGAAGTCGCTGCGGTTTGCGGCGGCGGCGGAGGCGGACGCCCGGATATGGCTCAGGCCGGAGGCAAGGATGTCACCAAGCTGGAAGAGGCGCTCAAGCTGCCGGAGCAATGGATCGCATCGCAGGCATAGCCCCAGGCCGAATTCAAGCTTCGAAGTCGAATAAGCACCTGGATTTCACTTCGTGATCAAAAGACAGCGGCTTTTCAGCACCGAGAGCATCCGGATTTCACTTCGTGATCAAAAGTCAACGGCTTTTCAGCACCGAGAAGGTTGGATGAAGGCAGGCACTGAGTAGCGGAGCGTAGGAAAGTCCTACGTGAGCAACGGAAGGGCCGGACAGAATTCAAGATTCGATGTCGAATAACACCTGTGAATTCACTTCGTGATCAAAAGTCGTTGTTGAAAATTTCCTTATGGGGCCCATGGTATGATATAGTAATGATAGATAAAGACGAAATCAGCTGCGGGATTTCCGCAGGTCTGAAGAAGCGAGGTGTCATCATGGACTCCATGGATAAAACCGTCAAGTTCAACGTCACGGGCGATGAGCGGGAAGCGTCTGCGCAGGAAATCCTACTTGCGGTTTACGAGGCGCTCCAGGAGAAGGACTACAACCCGATTAACCAGATTGTAGGTTACTTGTTGTCCGGGGACCCGGCATATATTCCGCGCCACAATAATGCGAGAAGCATGGTTCGCAAGAAAGAGCGCGACGAACTGATTGAAGAGCTGGTCAGATATTATCTTGCCGGCCACCGTTAGGAGATAGGATGAAAATATTGGGTTTGGATTATGGGGACCGGCGGATCGGTGTGGCCGTTAGCGATGCTTTCGGCTGGACCGCCCAGGGTTTGACGGTGATCGAACGTCGCCATGAAGGCGGCGATTTTGACCGCATCTCGGAATTGGTATCGGAGCATGGTGTGGAGGAAGTCGTTGTAGGGCTGCCGAAGAACATGAACGGTACCATCGGACCCCGCGGTGAGATTTGTATTGCCTTTGCCGAGGAACTGAAGACGATTCTTCAGATTCCCGTTCATTTATGGGATGAGCGTTTGACCACGGTATCCGCACATCGGACTCTGATCGAAGCGGATGTCAGTCGGAAAAAGCGCAAAGGGGTCGTTGATAAGATGGCCGCAAGCTTGATTTTGCAAAATTATTTGGACTCTAAGAGTCAAAGGTGAGGGTGATCGCACATGTCTAAAGATCGTATCGGCAATGAAGAAGAACCGGAAATTATTTATATTCCCGACGAAGAGGGCAACGAAGAAGAATTCGAAGTCATTATGAAATTCGAAGTCGACGGTTCGGACGCCAAGTATATGATGGTCGTTCCTCTGGATTCCGCTGAGAGTGAAGATGAAGAGAGCGAAGAAGTATACGCATTCCGTTACGAAGAAGACGGAGATGACCTGAAGCTATACACTATTGAGAGCGACGAAGAGTGGGAAATCGTTGAAGAGACGTTTAATACGCTGATCGACGAGTTCGACGGGGAGGATGACCGTGACTGATTATTCAGCGGATCAGGTGATCTGGACTTCCCGTGTCACCGACGCTTTTGGTCCTGTAGTTGAATTGCAGGATGACCAGGGCAAGGTATCTTATTACAACGTCGAGAAAGAATTCGATGTAGCCGGCGCTTCCTATGCTGTTCTTCGTTCGGAGAACGGTAATGAAGATGATGAGCCGGAGATTTTCAAAATTTTGACGGCTGCGGACGGTTCCCTTGAACTCGTTACCATTGATGATGACGATGAATGGGAAAATGTGTCTGAATTGTATGATGAATTAACCTTCCCGGAATAGACCGGGAAGGCATACCTATGGTAATATAGACCGGACTGAGAAGAGCGGGACAACCGCTCTTTTTGGATTGTTTAGAATCTATATTTTCCGGGAATTCCCGAGGTACAAACCATCGAATTAGACAATAGGGCAACACACTAATTCGAAGATTATAAAGGAGTTGAGCGGTTGAAGAGGGCGCTGAAATGGCTTATTTCGATCATTCTAATCATCGTTATCGCCGGTGCCGCCGGCGGGTTGTATGTATATAACGGAATGCAGCCCGTAAAGGCATCGGAGCAGCCTGTGAAATTTACGATCGAGCCTGGAACTGGAACGAACGGCATTGCCGAAATTTTAGAGGATCAAGGACTGATTAAAAATTCCTTTTTATTCCTTTCCTATTTGAAATGGAAATCCGAGGGGAGCCGTTTTCAAGCCGGTGTGTACGAGCTCAACCCAGGCGCGACTTATGAAGAGATTATCGCCAAGCTTAATAGCGGCGACGTAGTGAAAGCTGAAATGATCCGCTTTACGATTCCGGAGGGATTCACCGTGACTCAGATGGCGGACAAATTGGCTGAGCAAGGGATCGCGAATAAGGAAGTATTTTTGGATCTGGCAAAACAGGCAACAGGATTAAGCAATGCATTGCTTGCGGATCTTTCGGATAGTGACCAGCTCACTTTTAAGCTGGAGGGCTATTTGTTCCCTGAAACGTATGAACTGAAAAAAGGAAGCACGGAGACGGACATCGTACAGCGGATGTTTGAAGAAACAAGCAAGCGGCTGGATGAAATTCCGGATTTCCGCGAGAAGCTGGCCCAGCGGGGAATGAGCTTGAATGAACTTATGACCGTGGCTTCGCTGGTAGAACGCGAGGTGGTTGCGGATAACGAACGCGCGCTTGTGGCCGGCGTTATCTACAATCGTCTGGCTGAAGGAATGAAGCTGGAAATTGACGCTACGGTACAGTACTTATTGGGTAAGCCTAAAGAACGGTTGATGAATTCCGATTTGCGAAGCGTTGACAGCCCGTACAACACTTATCTTTATGAAGGACTTCCGCCGGGTCCCATTGCGGCGCCTAGTTTGAAATCGATTGAGGCGGCGCTTGAGCCGGAATCTTCGGAATATCTTTTTTATGTGACAAAAAAAGATGGCAGCGGAGAGCATCTGTTTGCCAAAACGTATAATGAACATTTGAAGAACATCAAGAAAAGCAAGGCTGCGGCCGAATAACTGAGGTGGATAACATGGGTAACAAACCGGAACTGCTCGTTCCCGCCGGATCCTTGAAGGAACTGGAGACTTATCTCGCGGCGGGAGCAGATGCGGTATTGATCGGAGAAGCGAAATACGGTATGCGTTTGCCGGGCGATTTTGCATTGACGGACATTGCTGAGGCTGTCGCATACGCGCATGAGCGTGAGGCCAAGGTCTACGTTAGTATCAATAAGCTGCTTCATAATGAACAATTGGAAGAACTTCGGCATTATGTAACCGAGCTCTCGAAGGCGGGCATCGACGGAATTCAATTCGGCGATCCGGCCGTACTTCAGACTGTCCGGGAAATCGCCCCGCAAATTTCGCTTCACTGGAACGCCGAGATGACTTCAACGAATTATTCCACAGCGAATTATTGGGGTACCAAAGGAGCGAGCCGTGTCGTACTCGCCCGCGAATTGAATATGGACGAGATTACAGAGATGCAGCCTGAGCTGAACATTGACTCGGAAGTACAAGTTCACGGGATGACCAATATTTATCATTCCAAGCGGCGCCTGGTTCACAGTTATATGACGCATCAGGGTCGGCCGGTCGATGGCGGAAGCCTGGACAAAGATCGCGGCTTATTCCTGGTCGAAGCGGAACGCCCTGATGAGAAGTTCCCGATTTACGAAGATGAAAACGGGACTCATATTATGAGTTCCGATGATATTTGCATTTTGGAAGACCTCCATCTGCTGATGGCTTCGGGGGTAGACAGTTTTAAAATCGAAACCTTGTTCAAGCCGTCCGCATACAACGAAACGGTCATCCGGATCTATCGCCAAGCGATCGATACCTATTTTCAGGACCCGGAAAATTACGAGTTTGACGAGGAATGGATGGAAAGCATCCGCCGGGTTCAGGATCCCGAGCGTGAGCTCTCTTTCGGCTTCTTTTACAAGGAACAGGTATATTAATTGATCTGTGCGGAGCGGGACGTTTGAATCTGGAGAAACAATAGTGTTCGCCTTTGCTGCCGAATTATTACCTTGTCTGATTTAATAAAATCAAATAATTCGGGCAGCAACAGCGATCGGAAGATCAAACGGCGTGCGTAGCATGCTTTTTATAAACATTAAGAGGTGAACGAAGATGCAAACAGCGGAGAAACACAGCCCGAAATATACGGGGAAGCGGCACCGGTTAGAGAAACCGGAGCTGCTCGCTCCAGCGGGGAACCTCGAAAAACTGAAATTTGCGATTCATTACGGGGCGGATGCCGTATATATCGGAGGACAAAAATACGGCCTTCGTTCCAATGCCGACAACTTCAGTTTTGAGGAAATGCGCGAAGGGGTCGAGTTTGCCAAAAAGTACGGCGCCAAAGTATTCGTAGCAACCAATATCTATGCTCATAATGAGGACCTGGACGGGATCGAGGAATACCTGCGCAATTTATATGAGGCGGGAATTTCCGCCGTCATCGTTGCGGACCCGATCATAGTCGACACTGCCCGCCGGGCGGTACCGGGACTGGAAGTCCATCTCAGCACCCAGCAATCGACGGTAAATTGGCAGGCCGTGAAGTTTTGGAAAGAGGAAGGTTTGCCGCGGGTAGTTCTGGGCCGGGAGACGAGTCTCGAAGAAATCGAAGAGATCAAAAAACATGTCGACGTTGAAATCGAAGCGTTCATCCACGGTGCGATGTGTTCTTCTTATTCCGGACGCTGCGTGCTGTCCAACCATTTTACGGACCGCGACTCCAACCGGGGCGGCTGCTGCCAGTCTTGCCGCTGGAAGTACGATTTGTTCGAGGACAGCCGTCCTGAGACAGCCTGGATTTCGGAAGAGGAAGCTATGGGAGATCCGGTGCTGCAACAATTCCAGCTCGGCGTGACCCAACTGCCGTTGTTTGAGGAACAGGATAATGCTTTTACTATGGGATCCAAAGATCTTTGCATGATCGAACATGTTCCCGATTTGATTGATGTAGGCGTGGACAGTTTCAAAATAGAAGGCCGGATGAAATCGATTCACTATGTCGCAACTGTGGTCAATGTGTACCGGCAAGCGATTGACTCCTATATGGCCGACCCGGATAACTATGTCTTGAAGCCCGAATGGATCGAGGAGATCAACAAGGCGGCAAACCGGCCGTTGAACACTGGATTTTTCTATGATACCCCGGATCATGAGGATCACATTTACGAGCCCGAGGAAAAAGCGGCTCCTTATGATTTTGCCGGTCTGGTCATGGAATATGACGAGGCTACCGGCATGGCGGTTATCCAGCAACGCAACCATTTCAAACCGGGACAGGAAGTGGAGTTCTTCGGACCGGGCGGCACGTTCTTCAAACAGGTCGTTGAACAGATTTGGGACGAAGAAGGCAATGAACTGGACGCGGCGCGTCATCCGCTGCAAAAAGTAAAAATCAAAGTTGACCAGCCTGTTTCCTACTTCGATATGATGCGCAAAAAGAAATAGAACTCCGTTTGTAGCACCCCTGACCAAGTCAAAAACTTGGCAGGGGTTTTTGTTTTGATATGCAAATGTATAAATTCAGTTTGAAAAATCATCCATTCGAGAGGATTCAGCCAGAAGGGATGTTCTGCGATAGTGGTTGAATTTCCCAGCTTTCTTGGGACTTTACTAGGAGAAACGTTTGCACAAAAAGTTCACTTAGGACTAAAGACCCTTTTTTGAGTTTCGCTAGATTTTTTAACCTAAAAATTTAAATTCGTCCCTGCAATCTGCCGATATTAAAGAGGAAGTCGTCAATTACTGTCGAATGATGTAAGGTATATGAAAAGAAATTTCAGGTATTAAAGGCATGACCTCAAACCTAATTTGAGGGTGCGACGACTATTATGAGCGGTGGGTGATTGAGATGGGTCTGGTTCCGAAGAGGGAGAACCAAGAGAGCAACAACAAGGAAACCAAGAAAAAAGGCTTGGGGGCAGCAAAAGAAGGTGGGAAGAAATCCTTTGTCATGGGATTAAAGGACAAAACTGCATCATCTTTAAGTAATATGCTCCCCAACCAAATGAATCCCAGCAAATCGGTTGGTGTCCGATTATTTTTAATCTTTTTTATTGCTATTATGTTTTTCGTTTTAACGATTGGTATTATTTCCTACCAAATGGCTAAAGGAACCATTCAGAAGAATGCTGAAAGTGCAAACTTGCAAACTATTGTTCAAACTTCACAGAAATTGGATATCGTGCTTAAAAAGTACGAAGAAAATCTTCAGCAGATGTTTCTTGATGACGAGATGCAATCTGCGATTATGGATGCTTCGCTATCCAACATTTCGGATTATGACCGTTTTACGGTAACCAACAAAATGAGAACGCGGCTGAATGGCCTGACCTTTTCCACGAAGGGGATCCTTTCGGTCTATATGATCTCTCCGGACAATATCGTAGATGACGTAATTTCCGGAAACACGAACTTGACGTTCTTGGAATCGGTACGTACGCAACCTTGGTTTGATGAAGTCGCCAAAACCTCGAAAGTTATGTGGATGAACGTTCCGGAAGAGAAAAATTCAGGATCCTCCGTATTCCGGCTTGTAAGATCCGTTCAAAGCGTAAGCAGCATGAAACGATTTGTTCTCATAGCGGATATTAATCTGGAAGTGCTGAATGAATACTTAAAAGAATTGAATCTCGGGAAGGGCTCCGAAATTCAAATGTTGACTCCGGATAATGTAGTAGTCGGTTCTTCGATAGACGGCGAAGAGGGCAAACCGACGGGGATTGACATGAGTAAGGCCGAAGGCCCAACCAACAGCATTTTCACAAAAAACTCGCAAGGCAAATCGGTACTCGCAGTCTACAATACGCAGGAAACGTCAGGATGGAAGCTGGTAGGTACGGTTGCAACCGCAGAACTTGTCAAGGATGCTAACGGTATTTTGCTGACTACATACATTTCTGCAGCCGTAGTAGCTCTCATCACGATTCTTATTGCGATGTGGATGGTCCGCATGATTGCACATCCGCTGGGTAATTTGAGAAACCTTATGGAAGAAGGCGCGCGTGGTAACCTGAACGTGCGTATGGAAACGAAGGCCAAGGATGAAATCGGTCAGTTGACCGGCAGCTTTAACCTTATGATGGAGCATATCACCGAACTGGTAAAACAAACGAACAACTCCGCTAAGGATGTACTCGATACGGCTTCCGAGTTGACTCATGCGTCCAATAAAACGGCGCTTTCGGCGAAGGAAATCGCAGTTGCGACAGAGGAGATAGCTAACGGTGCGACAAGCCTTGCAAACGAAGCTGAACGCGGCAACACGCTGACGGAGAATATTTCCCGGCAAATGGAGCGGGTTATCCATGCTAACAAAGAGATGGAAGACTCTGCCCATCAGGTCGAGAAGTCAAGTCAATTGGGTACCGAATATTTGAACGGGCTGCTGGCAAAAACGAATATGACCGTTGAAATGATCAACGCTTTGACCGATAAGGTCGATTCGCTGAAAGCAAGCACGAATTCGGTTCTGAAGGTATTGGACGTCATGCAGAACATTACTCAGCAAACCAATATTTTGTCTCTGAACGCTACAATTGAAGCTGCCCGTGCCGGTGCAGCTGGGCGTGGATTTATGGTGGTCGCCGATGAAATCCGCCAGCTCGCTGATCAGTCGCGGCAATCGATTACGATGGTCGGACAAATTACGGACAACATTCAACAGGAGATGAATGAAACGGTTCAAGCTTTGTCGGATGCGAGCCCGCTGTTCCAGGAACAGATCAGCTCCGTTAAGGAAACCAGCCAAATCTTCGTTTCCGTTCAAGAGCAAATGGGTGGATTTATCCGCCATTTGGACACAGTTACGTCTTCTATTGATGAGCTGAACTCTTCTCAAAATGTCCTCTCGGAGGCGATGGGAAATGTCAGCGCCGTTGCTCAACAATCCTCGGCTACTTCCGAACAGGTTGCCTCGCTCAGCAGTGAGCAGCAGACCGTCGGAGATCAACTGGTTCAGTTGTCGAATAAGCTTGAGAATGTATCCAACGGATTAAAAGAATCCTTGTCCAAATTTACGGTGTAACACAATAGAGATAATTTACCTAGAACCGCCTTGGTGTCCTGCCACGGCGGTTCTATTTGTTGTTATCTATACAAGTTGGACTTAAGAATGCGATGATGGTAAGATTGCCGGATGTGTGAACCCGCTTTTCCCAGGAAATAATGGGATAAAAGAAGTTGGGGGCGGAAGGGATGTCATTACTGCGCAAGAAACGCATATTCTATATTTTAATGGCTTTCACTTTGGTTACTGTGTTATTCGCGGTAAGAATAGCATGGATTCAGTGGGCCTCAGCATATAAGCCTTTAACCGCATCGGGAAGAACCATGAATGAATTGGCAGTCAGACAGCGGGAGGAAGGCATACTTCTGGATCCGGGCCGCGGGCAATTCGTGGATCGAAACGGGCAACCGCTGACCGGCTTTACCCGTTGGAGACCCACTCTGTTCCCGGTCTCGGAGCTGCCGGACAAGGAACATCTGAATATTCTTGCTGATCGGCTCGGGACAACTTCGGACGAACTGAAAACCCTCTGGAGCAGTTTGAAGGTACCTCAACACTGGGATCGAGATGGGCAAGATAAGAAAAAGGAGTATGTAGAGGCTTGGGCCGTGGCAGCTACCGATGGATTTGAAGTGCTGCCCTTCATGGATCGGTATCCAGGTGGGACAACCGGAAAGCAATGGCTTGGATATGTCGCTCAGCGACCCGACACGATAATGAAAATCGGTAACCCGCGCTTATTCCCTTTGACTATGCAGGTAGGCGCCTCGGGGTTGGAAAGAACGCTGGATCGATTCTTGCGGGGAACCGGAGGAACGCGCGCCTATTATTCGGTTGACGGGAAAAAGCGCCCCTTGCCAGGAATCGGAACTCGGGCGGAAGGGGCGTCAAATCGCTATTACCCGGTTCAAGTACGGACGACCGTCGACAACGGCATTCAAGAAAGGCTGGAAGGGATCGTTGAACAAATGGATGTGCGCGAAGGAGCCGTTGTCGTGCTGGACGCTAAACAAGGCGATATTGTCTCTATGGTGTCCCGTCCCTTTTTTGACCCGGTCCATATCGACTTGGAGGAAGGAAATTGGAGCAACAGGGCTGTGAAGGCCGCGGCTCCAGGCTCGATATTTAAAACGGTAATTGCTGCGGCGGCCCTCGAAGAAGGCTTGACTCATCCTGGGGAAGTTTTTCATTGTTCCGGACATTACGGCAAATACGGATTATCGTGTTGGAAAAAGGAAGGGCACGGACACATTACGCTGGAGCAGGGATTTGCCCGGTCCTGTAATGTGGTATTCGCTACTTTGGGGGAGCGTCTATCTGCAGACAGTGTTGCCCGGGGAGCAGCCAAACTGGGCTTGAACCAGAAGGTGGGATGGAATGAATCGCATTTTATGGGCGGAGATGATTTGCATCAGCTTGATCAGGAAGAGAAGGGGACCGTGTTCAACCCGGCCGGAGTCGTCGATGGAGGCGCACTGGCTCAGACCGCCCTTGGTCAGCGCGATGTTACCGTAACGCCGCTCCAAGCGGCTAATCTGGTAGTTACGCTGCTGCATGACGGTCAGGTGACCTCTCCCCGCTTAGTCACTCAAATTCGATACAGGGATGAATCCGTCATGGCCAACTTTCCCGTTCATACCATCCGAGGGAACCAAGGGCAAATATCTGCACGGACCGCCCGATTGCTGCGGGAGTGGATGAGACTGGTCGTCACGGATGGAACCGGTCGCACTTTAGCACAAGCGAAGTGGCCGCTGGCAGGCAAATCGGGTACCGCCCAGACGAAAAAGGGCGGAAAGGCGATGAACCATCAATGGTTCATCGGGTACGGACCCGTTTCCAATCCGAAATATGCGGTTGCCGTACTGGTTCAAAATCGTCCGACCGGTTCCGAACATCAGGCTGCCGTTTTGTTCCGCAGAACGATGGATATGCTGGCCGAACAGGGATCATAGTCGCGCCGGACCTGGCAAAACATCCAGACTCTTTTCCAAAAAAATGACCCTACTCACGTGCTGTGTATGATAAAATAGTGGGGATGCTATGCTTTAGGGCATGACAAAGTCATTGATCATAGAAAAGTGGGGAAGAAGCGACATGGAGACTTTGCTGCTGTGGTTATTCTATATTTCATCGCTATATGCGTTCATACCTGGACTGATTACACGCATATTTGGCTTTCGGGTGTTCAGACGCGGGGTGAGCGATGATACATTTGCACTTACTTTTGACGATGGTCCAGATCCTGTTTATACCCCTAAATTGCTGGATTTGCTGAAGCGTTATGATGCCAAGGCAACCTTCTTCGTTGTCGGTTCCAATGCGGAGAAACATCCCGATTTGATTAAACGGATGCATGAGGAAGGCCATTTGATCGGAAGTCATAATTATGTGCATAAGACAAACTGGCTGATGGGACCTGCGGCCGTCAAGAAACAGATACAGAAAACAAGCAACATCATTCAGGAAGTAACAGGGCTCAAAACGAATTACTATCGTCCGCCATGGGGCATTGTGAACCTGTTTGATTTCGCGAAGCGGGATAATACGCAAATTGTGCTCTGGTCAGCGATGTTCAGTGACTGGCGCGAACGGATCGGCTCAGATCGCCTGACCGAGCGGATGATGAAGAAGCTTCGGGGCGGAGAAGTATTCCTGCTGCATGATTGCGGATCTACGCTGGGAGCCAACAGCGGCGCACCGGGCGAAATGCTGATCGCTTTGGACCGGATTCTGCAAGAGGCTGAGAAGAGAAATCTGAGAAGCATTCGGGTAGATGAATTGATTCGGACAAGCGAATCGGTGAAGAATCTGGCGAGTTCTGACGGGAAGGTTACACCGGTCGGTCCCAAGCGGTTGTCGTGGGCCAAACGATGCGTTGTTTTTTTGTGGTTGCTTTGGGAAAAAATATTCCACCTGTTGTTCCAGCTTCAAACGGCCAACAAGGAAGATCCGTTCTTGCATTTTCGAATCCGGCCTTATCACGGGGACCCTGTTGAAATGATCGGAGGAAACATGCTTCGCGGCGGAGACAAGGTCATGGAACTGCATTTTGACAATAAAAAGCTGTTTGAAATAGGTACGCGCTCCAAGTCTCCCGTACAGCTGGCTATCAAGATGGTTCGCAGCATGGAGAAGGAATTGCCGAAGCTGGCAAAGATCGTGGTGGACCATCACGAATTGCATGAGGTCAAAGCGCTTTACGGCGTAAGCATGATTAACCGCGGACCTGAACAGTTCGGCTTTACGGTGACCGATCTTCCGAAAGGCTGGTTTGCCAAATCATCGCAATGGTACTTGAAATTTTTGCTTCGAGTCATTCATCCGGATGGAGGCTCCCGGTTAAAGCAGTCCGCCGAGCATATGATTCCCAAGCTGATCGTGATGCCTGTCGATTATCTCGTTACGCAGTATTTGACAGACGGTTCTCATCGGAAGATGGCCGGGAAACAGGAAAATGAAGTAGTGGAAGAAGAAGCGGTTTTAAGCGCGACGATTCCATGCCCATAGCACTTTTAAATCCATGATACAAAAAAGAAACCGTCCGGCAGCTGCCCGGACGGTTTCTTCATGTATGTTGATTATCAAATGAATATTAGATCTTCAATACGCCGCCGGAGCTAGCGTTAGTAACGAGCTTGGAATAACGGGCAAGGTAGCCGGTTTTAACTTTTGGCTCGAAGCCTTTCCAGTTGGCGCGGCGGCGTGCCATTTCTTCGTCATCGACGTGCAGTTCGATCTTCCGGTTGTTCAGATCCAATTCGATGATGTCACCATCTTCGACAAAGGCGATCGGTCCGCCTTCAGCGGCTTCCGGAGAAATATGTCCGATGCTGATACCGCGGGAAGCGCCGGAGAAGCGTCCGTCGGTGATGAGGCCGACTTTGGCTCCAAGGCCCATGCCGACGATTTGGGAAGTAGGAGCCAGCATTTCCGGCATACCCGGTCCGCCTTTTGGTCCTTCATAGCGGATGACCACTACGCTGCCTTCCTTCACCTTGCCGTTTGCGATGCCTTCAAGCGCTTGCTCCTGGGAGTCGAAGCAGATGGCAGGGCCTTTATGATAGCCGCCGACCGAAGGATCCACGGCGCCGACTTTGATGACGGAACCTTCCGGAGCCAGGTTACCGTACAGAATGGCCAAGCCGCCTTTTTCCGAATGCGGCTTATCGATCGGATGGATGACGCTGTGATCCAGAATCTCGCAGCCTTCCACGTTTTCGGCGATCGTTTTGCCTGTTACGGTGATCCGGTCTCCATAAATGGCTCCCGGCTTCTTGAGCAGCTCATGCAGTACGGCGCTTACGCCGCCGGCGCGGTGAACGTCCTCGATGAAAAGATCGGAGGCAGGAGCCAGCTTAGCGATATGAGGTACGCGGTTTGCTACTTCATTAATGCGCTCCAGCGGATAATCGATCCCCGCTTCCTGCGCCAAGGCGAGTGTGTGCAGCACCGTATTCGTGGAGCCGCCCATAGCCATGTCGAGCGCAAACGCGTTGTCGATCGATTCCTGAGTTACGATGTCGCGCGGCTTGAGGTCCAGATTGATCAATTCCATCAACTGACGTGCCGATTGTCTTACGAAATCGCGGCGTTCTTCAGCCACCGCCAGGATCGTTCCGTTACCCGGCATAGCCAAGCCCAATGCTTCCGCCAGACAGTTCATGGAGTTAGCCGTGAACATACCGGAACAAGAGCCGCAAGTAGGACAACCGAATTGTTCAAGCTCGAGCAGATCATCATCGCTGATTTGTCCCGCTTGATGGGCGCCTACGCCTTCAAATACGGAAGTAAGCGAAAGCTTGCGGCCTTTGCTGTCTACGCCGGCCTTCATCGGTCCGCCGCTGACAAACACGGTCGGAATGTTGACGCGAAGTGCGCCCATCATCATTCCCGGTGTGATTTTGTCGCAGTTCGGGATGCAGACCATGCCGTCGAACCAGTGTGCGGAAACGACGGTTTCCAGGGAGTCGGCGATAATTTCCCGGCTCGGCAGGGAATAACGCATTCCGATGTGGCCCATGGCGATTCCGTCGTCCACACCGATCGTGTTGAACTCAAACGGTACTCCGCCGGCTTCGCGGATTGCTTCTTTGACGATTTTGCCGAACTCCTGCAGATGCACGTGTCCTGGCACGATATCGATATACGAGTTGCACACCGCGATAAACGGTTTGCCGAAATCTTCTTCCTTCACGCCTGCGGCCCGCAGTAAGCTGCGGTGAGGAGCGCGGTCGAAGCCTTTTTTGATCATGTCTGAACGCATTTTTTTTGCTGCCATGATGATTCACCCCACTAAAAGAATATATTGATTTTGGAACTTTACACCGCTAAAGGTTTTCTTTAAAGTCTATCATATGTATTCCGGTTTTTCTAGCAACGAAAAAAAGAAACCCCGGTGCTACCGGAGCTTCTTCTGCAAGGAAACCGGGTAAATAACCACGACTTCCATTATTTGTTGTTATTATTGCGGGCTTCTCCGCCTTTTCGGCCAATCTCGCGGTAAAACTCCTTGTCATGCTTCTCCGAAGTGGCTTCTCCGCCCTTTTGGCCAATCTCTTGGTAGAATTCCTTGTCATGGTTGCGGGAGGTTGCTTCTCCGCCCTTTTGGCCGATCTCCTGATAAAATTCCTTACCGTGGTTTTTGGAGGTGGCTTGTCCTCCTAAACGGCCTGCTTCCTCACGGCTCATTTTACCCTTGCTCCGTGCCATGCTTATCAACTCCTTAGGTCGTTTTTGTCTTCCGTATGCTTTATTTACCACGGTCAGTTAGTTTGAAACCAATATTCGAAATAAAAAGCAAAAAAGCAAAAAGGACCTATATGGTCCTTTTTGTGTATTTTATATCAAAATTTGTTAATGATTGAATTGTCCGAGAGCTCTACGCTCCAATTCTACTACCCATTGAACCGGCGGTTCAATCGCCGGGGAGGTCCATTTACGGACAGCCGGCTGGCTGAGCAATACGGTCAGGATCACAGCTCCGGCAATCAGACCGAGGGTGGCCGCTCCCGTATGAATATAGTCATAGAGCGGAGAAGCCGCCGCCACACGGATAATCAAGCCGTGAAGTAAAAAGACGTACAGCGTTCTGCGTCCGAAATCCGTCAGCCGGCTCTCTTTTGCCGGAACAAAGGAAAGGAAGATGGCGCCGGCAAACAGCTGCAATAGGTACAAAGACAGTCGGATTAATCCGGCATACCATTCGTGATGATCGAGCTGCATATAAGTCATGTTTCCATATAACCAGCCGGGAATCAGATTGCCGCCTCCCAGGTAAAGTACAAGGAACAGTCCTGCCGATAGCATCATGCCGGTGACTCTAACCTTACGGGTAAGGAATTTCTCCAAAGCGGCAAAAGAAAAGTGATAGCCCGCTATGAAGAACGGGAGGAACACAAAGGTCCGGGAAAAGCTGAGCCAGGTTCCGTCCAATTGCAGATAGCCGACCAGTACGCCCAGAAGGACCGAGATGGCAATCTGTTGAAGCGGCGAACACTTGCGTAAGGATAGCAGGACCAAACGCCAGCAGAAATGGCTGGCCAGGAACCAAAGAAGCAGGTAGGGTGCAAAGAACGAATGTTGAATATTTTTCACTTGGAATACGGTTATATCAAGCACGGAGTACAAGGTTTGAAAAATAATATACTGCATGCCGATCTGAAGCAGTACTTTGCGGCCGGCTTCCCCGGTGAGGCTGGATTTGGCAAAATACCCGGTTACAAATACGAACAGAGGCATATGAAAAGTGAAAATCCACATATAGAGCGAATGAATTCCATCCATCCGGCTAATTAGCGGTTCTATCGCATTGCCGATAAAGACGCATACGATGAGCAGAAAGCGCAGGTTGAGGAAAAATGTCTCACCCCGTTGATTTAAATGTGTTGCCGACATGACGTTAAGCCCCTTCCCATGCAGCTTTCGCTACCCGTAAAGCAATAGCAGAGCAACAGCTGGAATATTAAAAATTTGAATTATTGTTCTCTTGTTTAAAAATACTCTCTTTGAAAGGGAAACCTTGTGATTAATATCACAATAGAAAACGCTCTCAGATGTCTTAGTTGTGACCAACTGATGAAACCTGCTCCATTGCGGTTTTGTCTCTTTGCTATGCACGGGGTACAATGAGGATAATATATAGAAAATTCAAAATTTTAGGCGATGCTTGGAGGTGCTTGAATGCCAGTTGTACATATCGGGGATCATCCGGTTCCGTGCCGGGGGATTTTGTTCGATAAAGACGGAACCCTGCTCGATTTTATGGAGCTTTGGGGAGGTTGGGCGGAGACGCTGACCAAGCTGCTGGAAGGTCATCTTGCGGTATTGGGAGCTAAGTTGCCGGTCTCTGCGACAGGGCTAATGGGTTTACATTACGATAAGGCAGGACGTGCCGCAGGATATGACAGAACCGGCCCACTTGCGATGGGGACGGAAGAAGAAGTCACCGCGATCTTGGCCTGGCAGCTTTATAATGCCGGAGTACCATGGAACGAAGCTGTAGTTCAAGTCCGCCAATTCAGCGCTTCGGCAATGGTAGAAGTTGAAAAACGGAAGAGCGCCCACCCGATGCCTGGTTTGGGCGGCTTCCTGGATTCCTGCCGCATTGCGGGAATACGACTCGGGGTAGTTACTTCCGACACGACTCCCGAGGCTTTGAAGCATCTGGAATGGCTCGGCATCCTGGAATATTTCGATAGCGTGGTCGGCCGGGACAGGGTGATGAAAGGGAAACCTGATCCGGAGATGGCTTATTTGGCCATGCGCGAGCTGGGGATTACCCCGGAGGAGTGCGTGGTGATCGGAGACAGCAATGCGGATATGGCGATGGGGGTGCGGGCCGGTGCGGCACTGAGGCTCGGAATCGCGCCGGACGGCGATGGAGCCAGCTATCTGCTTGATGCTGACAAAATTATTACCGATTATACGGAGTTGAAGGCGACCCCATAAAAGGGGCCGGAAGGAGGACTTATACGATGGCAGGGATATCGCAGTCGAAAAGTGATATTTTGGCGGAATGGATTCAGGCAAGCAAAAGGATTGTATTCTTTGGGGGAGCAGGCGTCTCTACGGAGAGCGGGATACCTGATTTTCGTTCCGCCGCGGGGATTTATCAAATGGAAAAGGAATCGCCATACTCTCCTGAGGAAATATTAAGCCGGAGTTTCTTTAATCGTCATCCGGAAGTATTCTTTGATTTCTACAAAACAAAGATGATTCATCCGGAAGCAAGGCCGAATCCGAGTCATTCCCTGCTGGCCGATTTGGAGAAGGAAGGCAAGCTCCAGGCCGTCGTGACGCAAAATATAGACGGTCTGCACCAAATGGCGGGCAGCAAGAACGTCCTGGAGCTTCATGGCTCGATACACCGCAACTCTTGCATGGACTGCGGCCGCTTACATAGCTTGGACGAGGTGATGAGTAGTCCGGAGGTTGTTCCTCACTGCAAAGCGTGCGGCGGGGTCGTGAAGCCCGATGTCGTATTGTACGAAGAAAGCCTGGACGAGCGGGTCATCGGGGAGACGGTCAAGTCCATTGCGGAAGCGGACTTGCTGTTGATCGGCGGAACCTCGCTCACAGTTCAGCCGGCCGCGTCTTTCATTACCTATTTCCGGGGAGAACGGACCGTTCTGCTCAATGCTTCCAGCACGGCCTTCGATCACAGAGCCGATCTTCACATCAAGGATCCGATCGGGAATGTGATGAAGGACGTCGGAAAGAAGCTTCGCGGGCTCTAAGTAGTCGAATTGTTTAAAGCAAGAAGCAAGAAAACGGTTTCTTGCCAAAGGCATTTGAACGAGCTATTATATTTTGCGAAGGCATTTCACATCAGGAAGGATGGGAAACAAGATGGTCTATACCGCCAGCGATGATCGCTATGAAACTATGAAATATAACCGTGTAGGACGTTCCGGCTTGAAGCTGCCGGCCATTTCGCTCGGATTGTGGCATAACTTCGGAGGTGTGGATACCTTCGAAAACGGACGTGAAATGTTACGGCGTGCGTTTGATCTTGGAATCACTCATTTTGACCTGGCTAATAATTACGGGCCCCCTGCGGGTTCGGCCGAAGAAATGTTTGGACAGGTTCTAAAGAAAGACTTCGCTCCTTACCGGGATGAAATGGTGGTTTCCACCAAAGCCGGTTATTATATGTGGCCTGGACCATACGGAGAATGGGGGTCCCGCAAGTACCTGGTCTCCAGTCTGGACCAAAGCCTGAAGCGGATGGGCCTTGATTATGTGGATATTTTCTATTCGCATCGCCCCGATCCGGAGACTCCGCTGGAGGAAACCATGATGGCGCTGGATCATATCGTGCGTTCGGGAAAAGCGCTGTATGTGGGAATTTCCAGCTACTCTGCCGAACAGACCGCCGAGGCGGTTGCTATTCTGAAAGAATTGGGCACCCCTCTGCTCATTCATCAGCCAAGCTATTCCATGCTTGAACGCTGGATCGAGAACGGATTGCAGGACGTATTGGAAGAAAACGGCGTCGGCAGCATTGCTTTCTGCCCGCTCGCTCAAGGTTTGCTCACAAACAAATACCTGAACGGCATTCCGGACGATTCCCGGGCCAAGAGCAGCACAGGGTTTCTGAAAGAAGAACAGATCACGCCGGAAACGCTGCGGAAAGTCCGGGCGTTGAACCAGATGGCTGCGGCCCGCGGCCAAAGTCTGGCACAGTTCGCGCTGGCCTGGGTGCTGCGCGGCGGCAGAGTCACCTCCGCCCTGATCGGTGCCAGCCGCGTCAGCCAAATCGAGGAGAATGTGCAGGCGCTCAGCAAGCTGGACTTCAGCGAAGAGGAACTGGCCCGCATCGAAACGATTTTGAATACGAATGGAGATCATCAATAATTAAGCGCATAAAGGGACACACCCCTATTATCCGGCATCATGGATGGATAGGGGTGTTTTTTAGATGAGTCTGGCCTGACGCGTTTTTCCGGTACGCGCTGGGGGACTCGCCGTGGAATCGGCGGAATTGGCGGGAGAAATACAAGGCGTCCGCCAAGCCGACGGAAGCAGCGATTTGCTCGATCGACAATTCAGGCCGCTCGCGGAGCAACTGACGCGATTTGTCGATTCTCAGCTTCAGCAGGTAGGTGACCGGCGTAAGTCCGGTTTCTTTTTTGAAAATTCTGGACAAATAGGCCCGGTTATACCCAAGGCTCGAACACATCTGTTCAATTGATAAAGGATGCGCATACTGGCTGGACATGTAGTGGATCATTTGTTTAACGATACGCTGCACACCTGTCTCGCCCGCCGGAAGCGCGGACTCCCTTACAAGCGTCTCCTCCGCATCCGCCATGATAAGATGCAGGTATCCGAGCGAAGCCAGATGAGAGCTGGGCTTTTTACTGCGAAAAGCTTGAAGGACCGTCTCTAGCAGTCCGGGAATCCGGCTGTCAGGGCCGGGTTGGAACACCGGAAGATGGGGCGTGAAGCCCGCCCGGGAGATGAGTTGGTGCGCTTTGTCTCCATTAAAGGCAATCCACCGGTAACGCCAAGGAGCGACCGTATCGGAAGCGTAGCTGACAAGCTGGTCCGGCTGGATCAGGAAACAATCGCCTTCACTGAGATCGTAATGGGCGAATTCGGTTTGAAAGCTGCCTTTGCCTTCCTCAACAAAATGAAGAAGAAAGTAATCATAGACTTTAGGGCCGAGACGGTGATCGGCCTGGGTCTGGCTTTCCCCGGCAAACAGCACATGCAGGTCGCTAACCTCATTAATTTCCGGATTGGCTGCCGCGCTATAAGTTTCATGAATCATAAGAGAGCCTTCCTTTCTGCAGGATGGTCACATTTATCCATATAATTCTCGCATAGATGCATTATCAAAAACAAGGCTGTTTTTTATACTAAGTGTAGAACTTAAGATTCCATGAAGATGGGGTGTACGTAAAATGAAAAAACAGGAAATGGAACAATTGTTTATATCACGTTGCGGAGGGAGCGAAGAAACCGTAAGGATCTTCAATGCTCCGGGCCGGGTCAATCTGATCGGCGAGCATATCGATTACAACGGCGGTTATGTACTGCCGGCCGCTTTGGAATTCGGAACCACGGTTGCCGTCCGGAAACGGAACGATAAGAAAGTTACATTTGCATCAACCAATTTGCCTTATACTGCTGAAATCGAACTGGATGAATTGGGCAAAACCAAAACGGAAGAGTGGGTTGATTATCCGGTAGGTGTGATCGTGGAGCTTGGCAAAAAGGGCATTACCCTCACGAGCGGTTATGATCTGCTGTTCCATGGTGAAATTCCGAATGGGGCGGGCCTTTCCTCTTCGGCTTCCATTGAAGTAGTAACTGCCTTCGCGCTGCTGTCCATGGAAGGGCAACCTACGGATAAAGTCGAAATCGCGGTCCTTTCGCAAAAAGCGGAGAACCTCTATGTAGGCGTAAACAGCGGAATTATGGACCAATTCGCCGTATCGAACGGGGCCCAGGATCATGCGATTCTGCTCATGTGCGATACGCTGGAGTATAAATTGGTGCCGTTCAAGACGGGAGCGTACAAGCTGGTCATCGGCAACACGAACAAGCGCAGAGGGCTGGTGGACTCCAAATATAACGAGCGCCGGGAACAGTGTGACGCTGCTCTGCGCATCGTTCAGGAGGAAGAACCTCAGATTCAGTATTTGGCTCACCTGTCGCCGGAACGTTTTGAAAAAATGAAAGGGAAGTTCACGGATGAAGTGCTGCTCCGGCGCGCGGCCCATGTGGTGGAAGAAAACGCCCGCGTGTTGAAATCGGTGGATGCGCTGAGCGCAAACGACCTGACTGCTTTTGGTGCGCTGATGAACGCCTCTCACGATTCCCTGCGCGATCTGTATGAAGTAAGCTGCATGGAGCTGGATGTGATGGTGGAAGAAGCGCGCAAGATTGAAGGTACGCTTGGCGCGCGGATGACCGGTGCCGGATTTGGCGGCTGCACGGTATCCCTTGTTCATGAAGATGCAGTAGACCGCTTTGTATCCGAAGTAGGCTCGGCTTATAAGGAACGTACCGGTCTGGAAGGCGAGTTTTATGTATGCGGCGTCGGCAATGGAGTCCATGAAGTGAAAGGGGATAACTGAACATGGCGATTTTAGTGACTGGCGGAGCCGGATATATCGGTTCCCATACGGTAGCGGAACTGCTGGACAAAGGCAAGGAAGTTGTAGTTATCGACAATCTGCAATCCGGGCATAGAGGGGCGCTGCTTGGCGGGAAGCTGTATGAAGGGGATTTGCGTGACAAAGAGCTGCTCGCCAAACTGTTCGCCGAGAATGAGATTGAAGCCGTAATTCATTTTGCCGCTAACTCCCTGGTCGGAGAAAGCATGCAAAATCCGGTGAAATACTACGACAACAACGTTTACGGAACGCTCTGCCTGCTTGAAGCGATGGATGCCGCGAATGTGCGGAAAATCGTCTTCTCCTCCACGGCGGCGACCTACGGCGAACCGGATAAGGTGCCGATTGAAGAGACCGACCCTACGCAGCCTACTAATGTGTATGGGGAAACCAAGCTGATGATGGAACGGATGATGTCTTGGTTCAATAAGGTGCTGGGTATCAAATACGTAGCTCTCCGTTACTTTAATGCTGCAGGAGCTCACGAGAGCGGGCGGATCGGCGAAGATCACAATCCGGAAAGTCACTTGATTCCGCTGATCCTGCAAACGGCGCTGGGTCAACGTGATTCGATCAAGGTGTTCGGTGACGACTACAATACGCCTGACGGAACTTGCGTCCGCGACTATATCCATGTCGGCGATTTGGCCGATGCCCATATGCGTGCGGTTGACTATTTGATCGGCGGCGGAGACAGCAACGTGTTCAATCTTGGAAACGGTCAAGGCTTCTCGGTCAAAGAGGTTATTGCCAAAGTCAAAGAAGTGACAGGCCGCGACTTCCCGGTTGTCCTTAGCCCACGGCGGGAAGGCGACCCTGCCATTTTGATCGCCTCTTCGGATAAAGCGAGAACCGTGCTCGGCTGGGAACCTACTCGTAACAAATTGGACGATATTATCCGCAGCGCCTGGGAATGGCATCTCAATCATCCTGACGGCTACGGTGACAACTAAGGAGTGAAGAATAGTGGAAGCTGAAGCTAACCAAAACAGACAAGAAGCGCAGTATGCTATAGAACGGCTGACTCACTATGCTTTGCAGCAAGGGTTGATCGACTGGTGGGACCTCGATTATTCACGGAACCGGCTGCTGGAATTGTTCGGATTTGACGAGCCGTTTGCAGGTGAAGTCGGAGAGGAAGTATTGACCGGACCACAGGGACCGCTAAACGTATTGATCGACTATGGCGTTGAAATCGGACTGATTCCGGAAAATACGGATACTTTCCGTGATTTGCTGGACGCCCGTATCATGGGACTTTTAATGCCGCGTCCTTCGGAAACAATTGCTAAATTCCGTCAAACGGCAGAGAATGGCGGCATTCAGGCGGCTACGGACGAATTCTATAAGCTGTCCGTGGACAGCAACTATATCCGGATGGACCGGGTTGCACAAAATATATATTGGAACCAGCCGACGTCCTTCGGAGATATGGAGATCACGATTAACCTCTCCAAGCCGGAAAAAAATCCGAAGGAAATCGCGATGGCGAAGCTGCTTCCGCCGCCGGTTTATCCGAAGTGCCAGCTCTGTCGGGAAAATGTGGGTTACGCAGGGCGGATCAACCATCCGGCCCGGCAAAATCTGCGCGTCATTCCGCTCGAGCTGAACGAGGAACCGTGGTTTTTCCAATACTCGCCTTACGTGTATTACAATGAGCATTGCATCGTATTCCACCATGATCATGTGCCAATGAAGCTGACCAAGTTGACCTTGAAGCGGCTGCTTGATTTTACCGGGCGGTTCCCGCACTACTTTATCGGGTCCAACGCGGACTTGCCGATCGTGGGCGGCTCCATTCTGACGCATGACCATTTCCAGGGTGGACGTCACACCTTCCCGCTGGAGAAGGCTCCGATCGAAGCGGTGTTCAGCCATCCGGAATTTGGCGGAGTAACGGCGAGCATGGTGCACTGGCCAATGTCGGTGCTGCGGCTTAAGGGACAGGATCCTGAAGTTTTGCTGGAGGCAGCGAACGATCTGTATGAAAAATGGAAAGCCTACAGCGATCCTGATGCGGAAGTGCTGGCCTTTAGCGAAAATACCGAAGGTGGTTCCGGCGAACCTGTGCCGCATAACACGGTTACGCCGATCGTCCGGCGGAGCGCGGACGGCGGATATGAATTCGATATCGTACTGCGCAACAATCGCACGAATGAGCAGCATCCCGAAGGAATCTTCCACCCTCACCGGGAAATGCATCATATCAAAAAAGAAAATATCGGCTTGATTGAAGTGATGGGCCTCGCAATTTTGCCGGGCCGTCTGAAACAGGAATTGGCCGATATTGCGAGTATTTTGAGCGGCGACGCTGCATTGTACGAGCGGACCGTTTCGAATCCGGCCGGCGACAGCCCGTTGGCCGTTCACGCCGATTGGATTAGAGAACTGGTGGCTCGCCACGGCATGACGCTGGAGCGCGAGCAGGCCGATGCGCTGCTCAAAGAAGAAGTAGGCCGCAAGTTTGCGGAAATTTTAGGCCACGCGGGTGTCTTTAAAGTAGACGAAGCCGGACGCGAAGCGTTCCGCCGCTTTGTCGGCGCCGCGGGTTATCAAGAGCTGTCCTCTTAAGGGGGACGGCTTTTTTTTGAAGTAAAGTTGGCCTAAAGTTGGCTTAGCGTTGGCCTTACACGAGGCAGGTGGCCTGCGGATTGCGCAGTATGGTAAAGCACAACCGGACGGTAGCAGCGAAGCGGAGAGGAGCCTCATTGGATTTTTCCAATGAGAAGATGCAACAAAAGCAGGCTGAAATAGTTTGATTGGATATTTCCATTAGAAAACTTCTGTTTGAGCCATTTTGAGCGATTTGTAGGAATGTTCATTGGAAATATCCAATGAAACAGTGAAGAGTCGCGTATACTAGCCGTTTTAATTGGATTTTTCCAACTAACTTGCCCTGATCTAACCCGATCATTCCTAGTAGTGGCTAATGGAGCGAAAGAGTTGAAGTTAAGTTGTTAAAGTAGATAGTGTGGAATGAAGTAGATGGTAAATGGTAGGTGGTATGTGGAGTTTGGATGTGGAATGAGGTAGGTAGAATGTGGTATGTGTGGTATGTGGAATGTGGTATGTGCTATGTGCTATGTGGTATTTGGTTTGTGGAGTGAGTAGTGAGTTAGTGAGTAGTGAGTTAGTGAGTAGTGAGTAGTGAGTAGTGAGTAGTGAGTAGTGAGTAGTGAGGTAGCTGGTTGGTGTTAAGTGTTGTGGTATGTGCCTACCAGTCTGTGCGCGATTGGATAAAATCCAATCATATAGTCTAATATCTGTTGAAACCAGATTTGGTTGGAGAAAATCCAATGAGAAAAGTGATTAGAACAGATTTGATGAGGATTTGGGGTGTTTTTTAGCCTCGTCATTGGAAAAAATCCAATCGCGTCTGAATTTTGACCTAAATCGGAGATTTCCTATAAAGCCCCCTAATCACCTTGGACACTTTCAGGCTAAACGATATACAATAAAAATTAGCTGGAGGTAGTTCGAATGAGAGTTCAGCACAGTAAGTTCGATGAGCTGCGAATACAGGTCGTCGAG
>NZ_BOSL01000021.1 GCF_018403325.1 Paenibacillus vini
TGAACCGTTTGGTGGCGATGGCGGAGGGGTTCCACACGTACCCATCCCGAACACGACCGTTAAGCCCTCCAGCGCCGATGGTACTTGGACCGAAGGGTCCTGGGAGAGTAGGACGCCGCCAAGCAAATGAAGAAGAGCACTGCCGATAACCTCGGCGGTGCTTTTTTGCTATTTAGGACTATCTCAAAAATAATAGCTGTAAAACCTACAGTTATTTTCGCAAGATGAGCTTGTTTGAGACAAATAGATGTAAAACCTACAGTTAATTCTGCGGTTTCAGCTCGGAATGGCCCAAATCCTCCGAAAAAGCTGTAGTTTTTGCATTTAATTTAGCCCAGGAAGCTAATAGTGTAAAATTAGATGTAGAAATTACAGTTAATATAAATAAGGTTGGTTTAAGTGAGATTTGAGTAAGATTGGTTAAGTGAGATTAAAGCGAGGCTAGTTTAAGCAAAGTTTGCAAAATGTACAGTTTGGCAATTTGCAATTTAGCAATGTATAGGTTAGCAATGTATAGATTAATAATGTGTAGATCAACAAAGTGAAATACAGCAGTGTGTGTACGCGATAAAGCGACTGAGTAACGGGTATTAAACAGATCGCCTTCTGCCTTAATTCAGCCAAACCATACGCTGGGCTCATTAGTGCGCTTTAAATTAATTTTTGCATATCGTACCGTATCTACAAGTTGCGTTTTTTCGTTTATAACAATGAGATCGAGGAAGATCTTCAGGAGGTGAGCCAAAAAGATGCATAACGAAATAGAGGAAGGTCTGTCGGCGACTGCGGATCGAAAGGGTCTGTCGGATATATCGGAGTGGATAGGAGCGCACCAGCAGGCACTTCGGCTATACTGCCGTTCCTTAGCGGGTTCACCTTGGGAGGGCGACGATCTGGCTCAGGATACCTGGCTCAAAGTATGGTCAGCTTTGTTAGGTGGGAAGGATGACGAACAAATTACACGCGCCTATTTATACCGCATAGCCCGTAACGCATGGATTGACCGTAGCCGTAAGAGAATGGTATCGACCGTGCGTGAACCGCTGGAAGACGAGTTACATGTGCCCCAGATAAGTCCGCTAGAGATTTATACGGCTATGGAAACTCTGGTGCAGACGCTGGTCCCTGCACAGCGTACGGCTTTGCTGCTGATCGATATTTTGAAATATAGCGCAGCGGAAGCAGCCAAGCTTATAGGCTCTACGGAAGGTGCTGTAAAGGCAGCTCTACACCGGGCCCGAACGAAGCTAAAGATGGCCGTAGCAGTGAATAACGACGACAAAGGGTATCGAGCCAAGGATGGAGCCAAGGAGAGAACCGAGGATAGAGCGACCGAAGGAGACAAGTCGGAGACCGATGAGTTGATGACTTATGCTTATCTGGAAGCTTTTCGCCAGCAGAACACCACTGCCATGGTTATGCTGATGAATGATTCCGCGCCTAAAGAAGCCGTTGTTTCCTTGTTGCATGCCCGGCAAAAAGCCGAGCGTCCACAGATCCGCACCCATTCGCCGAGCATTCACAACCTCTATATGCAATTGGCCGCCTAAAAATAGGAGGTATAGGTATGAGCACGGTAATTCCTTATGTTATTGAGCAAACGGGGCATGGAGAAAGGTCCTATGACATTTACTCTCGTTTGTTGAAGGACCGGATTGTGTTCTTGGGCACTGCGATTGATGATCAGGTGGCCAACAGCATCACGGCGCAAATGTTATTTCTCGCCGCGGAGGATCCTGAAAAGGACATCCATTTTTATATAAACAGTCCCGGCGGCTCTACCTCTGCGGGGTTTGCGATCTACGATACGATGCAATATGTGAAGCCCGATGTTCAAACGATATGTTCGGGTATGGCCGCTTCCTTTGCCGCCATTCTGCTCATGTCCGGTGCCCATGGTAAACGATTTGCGCTTCCTAACAGTGAAGTGATGATTCATCAGCCGCATGGAGGGGCGCAAGGCCAAGCCAGCGACATCGAAATCAGTGCCAGACGGATTATCCGGACCAGAGAACGCTTGAATCAAATCGCCGCCGAGCGAACAGGTCAACCGATTGAACGGATTGCTCAGGATATGGACCGGGATTATTTTATGATGGCAGAGGAAGCAAAAGCTTACGGGATCCTCGATCAAGTCATTCAAAATCCGAAAGCTGTAAAATAAGCATATCCGGTCATAAGCCCGGCCAAACTGAACCGTTATCCAGGGGATAACGGTTTTTTCATATGCGTAATACCTCGTCGGGAATGGGATTCGGTGGTTTAGGGCAGTTTATTTTCAAATCGAATATATACGCTCAAGATAGAATGTGCATTCCCAAGAGACAGTAGTGTGCGCTGAAAAGGCGATTCGTATTTCCACAGGCTTATCCTTGACAGCCTATAGGCCCTTTGCTAAGATGGCAATAATATATTTTCGTAAGTAACCATTCGGCCTTGATTTATAAGGAAATTAGACCGGAAACCGATCATAAACAAGGAGGAAAACCAAAGGTGTGGGAAAGTAAATTTGATAAGGAAGGCCTTACATTTGACGATGTATTGCTCGTTCCTCGCAAGTCGGAAGTATTGCCAAAAGAGGTGGACGTGTCCACAAAACTGAGCGACAAGGTGAAGCTCAATCTGCCACTGATCAGCGCAGGAATGGATACGGTAACTGAGGCGGCGCTGGCGATCGCTATGGCGCGTGAGGGCGGTATCGGGATTATTCACAAGAATATGCCGATCGAGCAACAAGCGGAGGAAGTGGACCGGGTTAAACGCTCGGAGAGCGGCGTTATCACGAATCCGTTCTCGTTGTCGGCGGATCACCTTGTTTCTGATGCAGAGGCCGTCATGGGCAAATTCCGGATTTCCGGCGTGCCGATCGTGGATGACGAGCATAAACTGATCGGGATTTTGACCAACCGTGACCTGCGTTTTGTTCATGACTACAGCATTAAAATCAGCGAAGTCATGACTCACGAGAACCTGGTAACCGCTCCGGTTGGCACGACCTTGCAGGAGGCCGAAGTAATCCTTCAACAACACAAAATCGAGAAGCTGCCTTTGGTGGATGAGAATAATGTGTTGAAGGGCCTTATCACCATTAAGGATATTGAAAAAGCAATTCAATTCCCGAACGCAGCCAAAGACGCCCAAGGCAGATTGCTTGTAGGTGCGGCTGTCGGGATTTCCAAGGACACCTTTGACCGGACTGAAGCTCTTGTAAAAGCCGGAGTAGACGTAATTACGGTCGACTCCGCGCATGGCCATCATATTAATATTCTGGAAGCCGTAGCCGAACTGCGTAAACGTTACCCGGATCTCACCATTATCGCGGGCAATGTCGCAACTGGCGAAGCGACCCGGGCTTTGATTGAAGCCGGCGCTTCTGTAGTCAAAGTCGGGATCGGCCCAGGCTCCATTTGTACGACTCGCGTTATCGCAGGTATTGGCGTACCGCAAGTTACGGCTGTATATGACTGCGCAACGGTAGCCCGCGAATACGGCGTGCCGATCATCGCGGACGGCGGAATTAAATATTCCGGCGAGATTACAAAAGCGATTGCCGCAGGCGCTCACGCGGTTATGCTCGGCAGCTTGTTTGCCGGCACCGAAGAAAGCCCTGGCGACTCTGAGATCTACCAAGGACGTCGCTACAAAGTGTATAGAGGTATGGGCTCCCTGGCTGCCATGAAACAAGGCAGTAAGGACCGTTACTTCCAGGACGACGATAAGAAGCTGGTTCCGGAAGGAATCGAAGGCCGCGTGGCTTATAAAGGCCCGCTTTCCGACACAATTACCCAACTGATCGGCGGTTTGCGCTCCGGTATGGGATATTGCGGCACCAAAACATTGGACGAACTGCGCAATGATACGCAGTTTGTACGGATTACCGGTGCTGGTCTCCGGGAAAGCCATCCGCACGACGTACAAATCACAAAAGAAGCGCCAAACTACTCTCTCTAAGATTCCAAGCTCCGGTTTGCGGACATGGGAGAAGGCAGGCGCCAATATATACCAAGACAGGCAGGGCGAAATAGGCCCTGCCTGTCTTTTTTTGCGGTAGGCCCTGTGATAGAATAGATAAAGCAAATGAACGAGAATATGAGAGGAGCTTTAAGAACATTGAAACTGAAAGAAAACAACCGCACAACTTCGAAATCAAAACGGAAATTACTCCGTAAAGGGGTAGCGTCCGTTCTGTTGCTGAATATGCTGTGCTTCTCTCTGGTCCCGGCGATGGCGCTGGCTGAGGGTGAGCAGACCGAATCTACCACTTCTACCAAACCTGCTTCAGTACAAGCTGGGGCTACTCAAATTCCATCCGCCGAATCCCTGGATCTGCAAGTAAGCTCCGCGATTTTGCTGGAGCCGGTCTCGGGACAGGTCCTTCTCAATATTAATGGAAACCAGCCTCTTCCTCCGGCAAGTATGACGAAAATGATGACGGAATATATCGTTGCGGATCTCGTCAAGCAAGGCAAATTTAACTGGGACGATGTAGTAACGGTTCAAAAGAATGCCGCTAACACCGTCGGTTCCCGGATCTTTCTTGCTGAAGGAGATCAACATACTATAGAAGAATTGTATACGGCGATGGCTATGGCATCCGCGAATGACGCAACGGTAGCGCTAGCGGAGCATGTTGCCGGTTCAGAACAAGCTTTTGTTAAAATGATGAATGATGAAGCCAAGAGAATGGGAATGAAAACTGCGCATTTCGCCAATTCGACCGGATTGGACATTGCCGATATGCCTGCAGAATTCAGAACGCAAGACGGCAAAGAGACCGTAATGTCGGCCATGGATGCAGCGATTCTTGCCAAATATATCGTAACCGATCACCCTGATTTTACCCGTTTTACCACGATTCAAAGCAAAAAGTTTCGGGAGCGCGATAAAGCGCCTATGTCGAACTTGAATTGGATGCTGGAAGCCAATAAAGATGTAACCAATTTTAAGCAGTTTGCCTATGAGGGCCTTGACGGTCTGAAAACGGGACATACGGCTAATGCCGGCAATTGCTTTACCGGGACGGCCGAACGGAACGGTATGCGTTTGATCAGCGTAGTTATGGGAACAAAAACAGAGAAGGCCCGTTTCGTAGAAACCCGCAAAGTTCTCGATTTCGGTTTTAACAACTTTGAAACCAAGCAAATCATTCCGCCCAAATCGACGGTAGCAGGTACGGAAACCGTTACGGTGAAAAAGGCGAAGAATACCTCTGTGCCAGTCGTCAGCGACCAAGGCGTTAGCTTTGTTATTCCTAAGGGCGCGGACATTAGCGGAGTTCAAGCTACAGTTACATTGGGTAACGAGACCTTGACGGCACCGTTGAAGCAGGGCACTAGCGTGGGAACGGTTAAGTATTCGTTTAAACCTGCGGGCATGGATCAGACGCTGGAGAAAACAGTGAACCTGATTACAGCTGAAGACGCTGAGAAAGCAGGCTGGTTCAAGCTGTTTATGCGCGCTATCGGCGACTTCTTCCGCGATTTGTTCAACGGTATCAAAAACCTGTTCTAGCAAATTAGTATTCCGACTATACGGGTTGTATATTTGAGGGGAATATTGTAAAATATCAAGTTAGATTATTATCGGGGGGCATGGATATGGAAACTGGAACATCGCGAGTAAAAAGAGGCATGGCTGAGATGCAAAAAGGCGGCGTCATCATGGACGTCATGAATGCCGAACAAGCTAAGATCGCTGAAGCCGCTGGGGCAACTGCCGTTATGGCATTGGAGCGGGTTCCTTCAGATATTCGTGCAGCAGGCGGGGTAGCCCGCATGGCGGACCCTACTATCGTAGAAGAGGTTATGAAGGTAGTGTCCATTCCTGTTATGGCTAAAGCGCGGATCGGACATTATGTCGAAGCGAAAGTTCTGGAATCTCTCGGGGTAGACTATTTGGATGAAAGTGAAGTATTGACCCCGGCAGATGAAGTGTTCCATATCGATAAACGTGATTTTACTGTTCCATTTGTTTGTGGAGCTAAGGATCTGGGCGAAGCATTGCGCCGGATCAGCGAGGGAGCATCCATGATCCGTACCAAAGGAGAACCGGGAACAGGTAATATCGTGGAGGCTGTTCGCCATATGCGTTTGATCAACAGCCAAATTCGCAAAGTGAAGAATATGTCTAAGGACGAGCTGTATGCCGAAGCAAAAAACCTGGGCGTAGCTTATGACCTGCTGCTCGAGGTTCATGAGAACGGCAAATTGCCGGTTGTTAATTTCGCCGCGGGCGGTGTGGCCACTCCGGCGGATGCTGCTCTGATGATGCATTTAGGTGCGGACGGCGTATTTGTCGGGTCGGGGATTTTTAAATCCGACAGCCCGGAGAAATTCGCCCGCGCTATTGTGGAAGCTACGACGCATTTCACCGATTATAAATTGATTGCCGAAGTGTCCAAAAACTTGGGCACACCGATGAAAGGCATCGAGATTTCGAAATTGACCGCGGCTGAACGGATGTCGGATCGCGGCTGGTAATCATAGCGCTTAGTGTTTAACGCGCAGAGATAGGGTCAGACAGCCTGGGCAAGGGAAGAAGGGTAAAAGGATGAAGGTAGGCGTATTGGCGCTTCAGGGCGCTGTTGCAGAGCATATACGAAGTATTGAGAGTGCAGGCGCCGAGGGCGTTGTCGTGAAGCATCCCGAACAGCTGGACGAGCTTGAAGGGCTGATTATTCCTGGCGGGGAAAGCACAACCATCGGGAAGCTGATGCGCAAATACGGTTTTATCGAAGCGATCCGTTACTTTGCAGAGAAAGGTAAGCCGATATTCGGAACTTGCGCAGGGCTGATCGTCATGGCCAAGGAAATCGAAGGCGGGGAAGAAGCGCATCTCGAACTGATGAATATCAGAGTCTCCCGTAACGCCTTTGGGCGTCAACGGGAGAGCTTTGAGACCGATTTGGACGTAAAGGGGCTGGAGAAGCCTCTTCGTGCGGTGTTTATCCGTGCTCCGCTCATAACGGAGGTCGGGAAGGATGTAGAGGTGTTGTCCACGTATAAGGATGAGATCGTAACGGCCCGTCAGGGACATTTACTGGTTTCTTCCTTTCATCCGGAATTGACGGACGACTACTCCCTACACGGCTACTTTTTAGAGATGATTAAGACGAACAAAGCAGTCGTGAATTAAAGCTATAGGAAAACCTTGACTCTTTTCCAAGGGTTAAGGTTGTTTTCTTTCTTAAATTAATGTATGTTTTCCTGCGATCCCGGCGGTCATGTTCTAGCGTAGAACGCCGGCATGGCTGCAGGTGGGATGATTCTAGGAGGGACTACCCATGTTGGATGTTAAAATATTGCGAAATGATTATGCGCGTGTCGAAGAGGCGCTGAAGAACCGGGGCAAATCCTTGGATTTGATCTCTGGCTTCCCGAAGCTTGACGAGAAGCGCCGGGAGTTGCTTCAAGAGAGCGAAGCGCTTAAAAACCGCCGTAATACCGTGTCTGCAGAAGTGGCACAGCGGAAGAAAAATAAAGAAAACGCAGATGAGCTCATTTTGGAAATGAGAGAGGTAGGCGACCGGATCAAGCAGTTGGACGATGAAGTCCGGGAGCTTGAAGTCAAAATCGATGAGCTGACGATGAACATTCCGAACATCCCTAGCAGCAGCGTACCGGTTGGTGCTTCAGAGGAAGAGAATGTAGAGATCCGTCGTTGGAGCGAGCCAAGAAAATTTGACTTCGCGCCTAAAGCGCATTGGGACGTTGCTGGAGAACTCGGCATTCTTGATTTTGAAGCCGGAGCGAAGGTGACCGGATCCCGGTTTACTTTTTACAAAGGCTTGGGTGCGCGTCTCGAGCGTGCGCTGATCAGCTTTATGATGGATTTGCACAGTAATGACCACGGTTATGAGGAAATGCTGCCACCATATATTGTGAACCGGGACAGCCTTTACGGTACCGGACAGCTGCCGAAGTTTGAAGAGGATCTCTTTAAGCTGACTGAAAGCGACTATTATCTTATTCCGACGGCTGAGGTGCCGGTCACGAACTATCATCGTGACGAGATTCTGAGCACGGAAGACTTGCCTCGCAAGTATGTAGCCTACAGCTCTTGCTTCCGTTCCGAAGCCGGTGCGGCAGGCCGGGATACGCGAGGCCTTATCCGCCAGCACCAGTTCAATAAGGTCGAGATGATCAAAATCGTTCATCCCGAGACCTCTTATGATGAACTGGAGCAAATGACGGCCAATGCGGAGCGGGTCCTTCAGCTGTTGAACCTGCCTTATCGCGTTCTTGCGCTGTGCACAGGCGATCTTGGCTTTACGGCCGCGAAGACCTATGACCTCGAAGTATGGCTGCCGGAAAGCGGCGTATACCGCGAGATCTCGTCGTGTTCCAATGTGGAGGACTTCCAGGCACGCCGGGCTAATATTCGTTTCCGTCCGGAGCCGAAGGCCAAGCCGGAATTCGTGCATACGCTGAATGGATCCGGATTAGCGGTCGGACGTACGGTAGCTGCCATTTTGGAAAATTACCAGCTCGAAGACGGCAGTGTAGAAATTCCGGAAGTGCTTCGTCCTTACATGGGTAATTTACAGGTTATTTCCAAGCGGAAATAGCTTGATATCGTTTATGGTCTGTGATAGAATCTGATTTGTTACTCGAATCAGATTCACTTTTTGGAGAGGTACCGAAGCGGTCATAACGGGGCGGTCTTGAAAACCGTTAGGGGGCAACTCCACATGGGTTCGAATCCCATCCTCTCCGCCAGTTATATCCTTTAATAATGAATACAGTTAAGAGGGCGAGGAGTCGCCCTCTTTTTATTTTTTGCGGCTACCCTTAGGGTTCTTACTATAGATGAATTTAACAGTATAAACCGGGCTTCAATGTTGCAGGTTAAATACCGTAATGCATTCTATATGAAGGGGGAGTTTCTGGTGAGCAAGCCAAAGACTTATACTACACCCGGAACACAACCGGATACAAACCGAAACCGGGAGCGGGGACATGGAGGGCCGGAACCGTTGTCCGGTTCGAAAAAGGTCAAGACGGCCAATCATGTCAGCCATAACAACCCGGAAGGAAGCTAATTCGTTGAAAAGAGGTAACCCGGCATAACGTGCCGGGTTATTTGTGTACCGGGTGGGCAATTTTATACCAATTTTGAATTAAGCAAGACATAAAGCTCATAAAATGTCATAATAAAGATAGGGATAATTTTGTTTAACCGATGGTTTATGAAACGGAGAGATGGAGAGAAAAGCTATACTTATTTTGAAAGGATCGTGATGCGATTGAACCTTGTAGAGTCTAACATCCCTTCCCCAGAGTCCTTTACTAAATCGGAGCCGCGCCAACATAAACAACGGAGCGTGGGCAGCATTGTGCTCAGGTTCATCTTCATTATTATCGGCGCAATATTGGTTTCGGTTGCCCTGGAGCTATTCCTTGTTCCGAATAAGATTACGGATGGCGGTGTTACCGGTATTTCTGTGATGTCCTCCTATTTGTCCAAATTACCACTGGGTATTTTTCTATTCCTCTTTAACCTCCCTTTCCTGATTGTCGGATACAAACAAATCGGCAAAACCTTTGCGATTTCTACTTTGGTTGGTATTACTGTCATGTCGATCGGCACAGCCTTGCTGCATCCGGTAGAACCCTTTGTCACGGACACCTTGTTGGCTTTCGTGTTTGGTGGCATTTTACTGGGTCTGGGCACAGGTATCGTGATCCGGTTCGGCGGTTCGCTGGACGGTACCGAGATTGTAGCCATCCTGATTTCGCGCAAATCCCCGTTCTCCGTCGGAGAAATTATTATGTTCTTTAACTTTTTCATTTTGCTCAGCGCAGGATTCGTATTCGGTTGGGAACGTGCTTTATTCTCCCTGTTGGCCTATTATATCGCTTATAAGACGATAGATATCGTCGTAGACGGTTTGAACGAATCGAAGTCGGCATGGATCATCAGCGACCAGATCGATGAAATCGGCGATGCTATTGTAAATCGTTTAGGTCGTAGCGTTACTTATTTATCCGGTGAAGGCGGTTTTTCCGGCGATCCGAAAAAAGTGATATTTTGCGTGGTTACTCGTTTGGAGGAAGCCAAGCTTAAGGAGATTGTAAACCATTTTGATGAAAATGCATTTCTGGCTGTAGGAAATATCCATGATGTGAAAGGCGGACGTTTCAAGAAAAATGCAATTCACTAAATTTTTCAGAAATGGGTTTCCGCTTACATGAAAATGGTTTATGATATGGAAGGGTTTGTATTTTTGCATGTCTTTTTATGACGGAGAGGAGTTTGTAATGTCAAGAAAGTTTTTTATGTCGGTTTTGGTATTGATGATGTCGGCGGTTCTGGTGCTGTCCGGCTGTAATGCCAAAAAGGAGCCTAAAGAGGCGCTGGGGAGCGCTGCAATTCAGGCACTGAAAATGGATTCTTATGTATCTACCAATCAGATTAAAATTGTCGATCTGACATTTGATGCAGGATCTTCCGCAAACGCGGAAATCGGCGCTGTGTTCTCTATGTTGAAGAATGCGGAAATCAATGTGAATCAGATTTATCAAAAGGATCCAATGCAAACAGAGGCTACGCTGGAGGTCAAATTGACCGGCGATATGTCCACGACGATTACGATTCCATTCGTAATGACAAAAGAAAAAATGTTCATCAAGATCCCGAACATTCCGTTCCTCCCTATGCCGGAGAGCGTAGTTGGGAAGTTCCTGGTCATGGACCTGAAGGAATTGGCTGAGCAAAGCGGCGAGGAATTCAATCCGGAGATGTTCAATCCGGAGAAATCGCAAAAGCTCGCAGGGGAAGTATCCAGCGCGGTTCTGGCCGAATATGACTCGGCAACCTACTTCAAAAATGTGGAGTCGAAGGATGTAGAGCTTCCGGACGGCTACAAAGCGAAGCAAATCGTTCAGTTCAGCGTGACTAATGACAATGTTAAGGAAGCATTGACGATTCTGATCAACAAAGCGTTGCCGAAAGTACTCGATATTATCGGCAAAGAGGAGTATCGTACATTGATGAACCTGGAGCCTAGCGATATTGAAGAGTTGAAAAAAGAGCTGCAAGAAGGCAACCAGGATGAGCTTGGCAAAGCATTGGATGAGATGAAGGATTATTTGAAGATCAACACGTTCACCGTAAACACGGCGATCGATAAAGATAACTATCCTTCTTATACGGATATGAATATGGACGTTGAAATCAATGATCCGGAAACGAATCAAAAGATGAAGCTGGCGCTGCAAGCGAAGAGCACGTTCAGCAAAATCAACGAGAAGCCGGCATTCACGATCGGTATTCCGACGGATACGATCACAATGGAGCAATTTGAAGAGGAAATGGGCGGCCTCGGCTATTAATATTGCGCCCTCAATGAGAAAAACGTGCGAATCCTTGGATTCGCACGTTTTTTGCTTGTAATCATAAATAGACACCATACGAGGGTATGAGGCTGTGGACAGGTGTGAGGCTGTGGATAATACTACGGCTTTTTCCGGAGCTTCCGGAAAAATTGAGTAAGCAGCGAAGAGCATTCCTCTTGCAGTACATCCCGAATGACCTCTGTCCGGTGATTAAAACGCGGCTCCTGCAGTAAATTCATGAGGGTGCCCGCACAACCCGCTTTGGGGTCGGGTGCGCCATAGATAACTTGAGGAATGCGGCACTGCACGATTGCACCGGAACACATGGGACACGGCTCCAGAGTAACATATAACCGACAATGGAGCAGACGCCAGGCATCCAGCGTTTCGCTGGCTTCGCGGATAGCGATCATTTCGGCATGCGCGGTGCCATCTTTGGTACTCTCCCTTAAATTATGGCCTCGTCCGACAACTTGGTCGCCGAAGACGATTACCGCACCGATAGGTACTTCTCCGATGGCTTCCGCCTTCCGGGCTTCATTAATGGCCTCTTGCATCCAGTACTCGTGAGATTGAGTTGAAGGGGGCGGTTCCGGAATAAAGGGAAGCGGCATAAATAGATCAGCTCCTTTGGTAGTTTAGACACAGGTTGTTCGACGAACAAATATTCGTTGTTAACATGTTGTGGACAACACTGTGGACAACCCCGGTTTTATCCCCAAGCTTATTCACATATCCGACTTTTGGATTGTTGATATGTTTATAATATGTGCATAACTTATTTTCCTTAAAGTTATACCGGCGATAAATAGGTATTTTTACTTATTGTAGGGAATAGATCTGGGAAATTCAACGTCTTTGCAAAACTTATCGTTACAGGTATGATGAGAATAGTGTCGAACCATTCCAAATATCCCCAAATATTGACGAAGGGGGAGGAGGCATTTTGTCGATTAAGATCAAGCTTTCCCTGATTATGACCGTTTTCGCGGTAACGCTGCTTACGATAAATATCGTTCTCAGCTTCTTTACGACCCGGGATAATCTGCGCAAAGACAGCGAAGCCAATATGATCCTGATCGCCAAACAGATCGCTGTAGCTGTCGAGCAAAGCCGTTCCGTGTACGAACATATCAAGAACGGTACAGGTCCGGGAATAGACCGCAAATTCATTGAAGATACGCTAAGTATGACGAGTCCGGAGTTAATCACACAAGAATCGATGCAGGCCAACAGCGACCTGCTTGAAATAACGGGAATTAATCCGAGTATTTTTGAGAGTGGTCAAACGTTAATGTTCGGGACCTATCGATATAAGAACGATACTCTCGTTGCCGAAAGGGCCCACAAGGCTTTACAGCAGAATACCCCCTTGTTATTTGAGACCAAGATTGAGGGTCAGAGGGTTGTGGATAGTTTTATTCCCATACAGCCACTATACCAAAAGCCCTATGTGATCCGGATTATTTCCAGTTATGAGCCGATTTCGTCGGCAATCTCCAAACATATGTGGAGCCAGCTGTCCATTTCCCTCGTCTTACTGCAAATCGTTATCTTTTCAAGTTATATTTTGGCAGGGGAACTTATTCGGCCTTTACAGGAAATTCTCATTAAGGTCGGTCGTCTTACTACGGGAGATTTTGATACCCGCATACAGACCAACAGAAAAGATGAGCTGGGCCAATTAGTCCGGCAAATTGATACGATGGCGGATAGCATGGGTCATTACATGACGGTATTGAAGCAGAAGAACGAAGAAAATCGGCAGATGAAGGAGCATTTGGAGTCGATTATTAACCAAACTGCGGATGCCATCCATGTAACGGATTTGGACGGAAGCATCCTGCGGGTGAATTCGGCCTTTGAGGAGCTGTTCGGTTGGACCAGCGAAGAGATCGTGGGCTCCAGGCTGGAGTTTATTCCCCCTTCGAAGGCGGATGAACAGGCGGGGTGGTCTAAGGAAGTCGGACAAGGCCGGCCCTTTGTCCTGACGGAGACGGTAAGGCTTCGCAAAGACGGTACCGAAGTGCATGTCAGCATTAGCGAGTCTCCGGTGTATGATGAAGACGGACTTATTGTAGCTTTTATCAGCATCTCCCGGGATATGACGGAGCATAATAAAATGGAGGAGCTGCTTCGCCGCTCGGAAAAATTAACGACTGTCGGACAATTGGCTGCTGGGGTGGCCCATGAAATCCGTAATCCGCTTACGACGCTACGCGGGTTTCTGCAAATGCAGCAACGGACTAAAATGATCAATCAAATGCATACGGATATTATGTTATCCGAATTGGATCGAATCAATCTGATCGTGAGCGAATTTTTGATTCTCGCCAAGCCGCAGGCGGTACAGTACGAGACCAAGGATGTCCGTTTCACCTTGGGGGATGTTATCTCTCTGTTGGACAGTGAAGCTCACCTACATAATATTGAATTTAAGGCCCATTTCTCGTCGGCCCCCATTCTGGTACACTGTGAAGAGAACCAATTAAAGCAGGTGTTCATCAATGTATTGAAGAACGCTATGGAAGCCATGCCTAACGGGGGAACCATTACGCTTTGCCTTGATGGCGAGAACGAACGGGAAGCTGTTATTCAAGTCATTGACGAGGGCGAAGGGATATCGAAGGAAAGGCTGGATAAACTCGGGGAACCGTTTTATACCAACAAAGAAAAAGGAACCGGCCTCGGTCTGATGGTAACGCAACGAATTATCGAAGGGCATAAGGGGAACATGTCGATCGACAGCGAGGTTGGGAAAGGTACAGTAGTAACGATTACCTTGCCGAGGGTGGTTGAGGTAAGCAGGTCGGAAGATAGTACGGCAGGAAGAGTTTAGCGCGAAGGGTGACCAATGAAGTGAGAATCAATAAATTTATCAGTGAGACAGGATATTGCTCCAGACGTGAGGCGGACAGGCTGGTGGAGTCCGGAAAGGTAACCATCAACGGGGAGACGGCCCTGCTTGGCAGCCAGGCGGAAGATGGGGACGATGTCCGCATTAACGGAAAGCCCCTTAAGGAGAAGCTGGATCAGCATGTATACATTGCCCTGAACAAGCCAGTGGGCATTACAAGTACGACCGAGCGGCATATACGCGGAAATATCGTTGATTTTGTCGGCCACGATAAGCGTATTTTTCCGATCGGTCGTCTGGATAAGGATTCCGAAGGGTTGATCCTGCTAACCAGCGACGGTGATATCGTCAACAAAATTCTACGTGCTGAAGGAAAGCATGAGAAGGAATATATCGTCACTGTGGACAAGCCTATTACGCCATCATTTCTGAAAGCCATGGGAGAAGGGGTTAAGATTCTGGGCGAGATGACCTTGCCTTGTAAAATTACCCGGATTACGGATCGTGTGTTCCGGCTTATTCTGACGGAAGGCAAAAACCGGCAGATTCGCCGGATGTGCAGCGCCCTCGGCTATGAAGTACGGAAGCTGCAGCGGATCCGGATCATGAATATTCAATTAGGCCATCAGAAGATCGGAACCTGGCGCGATCTGACCGAGCAAGAGAAGCAGGAACTGGGCGAGACTCTGGGATATACACTGACATAACAATAGAGCGTTAAAACACGAAGGGCAGCCCTGTAGGGCTGCCCTTTTGTTGTTCATCCTGCCTAGTAACCTTTAGTGCGTTGCCGGCATGCCGATTTGCTGATCGCCGTCCTGATATTTCCGGATAATCGATACTTCGACACGGCGGTTCTTGGCACGTCCGACGTTGTTTTCATTACTGGAGACCGGATGATATTCGCCATAACCGATAGCGCTGAATTTCTTAGGATCAAGCTGCTCGTTCAGCAGCAAGATTTTCATAAAATTCAGGGCCCGGACCGAGCTTAGGTCCCAGTTGGAAGGGAACTCATGATTTGAGATCGGGACATTATCGGTATGACCGGAAACGATCACCTCATAGTCCGGGAATTCCTGAAGCATGGCCGAGATGGCCTTGGCCAGGATCCGCGCATTGGGCTTGACCTCCGCTTCGCCGGAAGGGAAGAGCGCGTTGTCGCTGATCGTAACCATCAACTGCGATTGATTGAGTTTAGTATCCAGCTGGTCGGTCAACCCGTTATTTTTGATGTACGTATCAAGCTGCTTCTTAAGGGATTCGAGGTTCTCCTGCTCTTTACGCATGAGCTCGCTCTTCTTTTTCATCAGACCATCGGAAGAAGGCTTAGGAATCTGATTTTCGCTAATGGAATTCTTCGTATTGCTGCTCATCGAGTTCTGTTCCAGAATCCCGGAACCGCCGGTAAGCACGCTTTGAAACGCTTCGCTCATCTCTTGGAATTTCTGAGCATCAACCGTACTCATTCCGAACAAAACGATAAACAATGCAAGAAGAAGAGTCATCAAGTCGGAATAAGGCAACAGCCAGCTCTCGTCAGCATGTTCTTCGTGTTCCTGATGCTTCTTATTCTTTTTGCTCACCTTCACCCGCCCCCTTTTCTAAAATTTGCGCACGCTCCGCAGGGGTCAAGAATACGGCCAGTTTTTGTTGGATCGCGATCGTCGATACGCCGGATTGGATGGATAGCAGACCTTCGACCATCATCAGGCGTATTTCCATCTCTTTCTTGGAGAGACGTTTTAACTTATTGGCAATCGGATGCCACATCACATAACCGGTAAAAATACCGAACACGGTAGCGATAAAAGCGCCAGAAATCGCATGGGATAATTTCGCGATATCACTCATATCGGATAACGCAGCGATCAGACCGACGACGGCACCGAGTACCCCGAGGGTAGGCGCGTACATCCCGGCCTGGGAGAAAATTTGCGCGCCCGCTCTATGTCGCTCCTCGGTAGCGGCGATATCCTCCGTAAGCACGTCCTGGACGAAGTCCTGGTCGTTGCCGTCAATAATCATGCGCATGCCACCGCGAAGGAAGTCATCATCGATTTCTTCCACCTTGGCCTCCAAGGCAAGGAGACCTTCCCGGCGTGTGATCGTGGCCCATTCCATAAACAAAGTGATCAATTCAGCTTTACTGATCATTTTGGGTTTAACCATCGTCAGTTTAATCAGCACAGGGAATTTTTTAACCTCGGAAAGCGGAAATGCCACAAACAGCGTGGCGGCCGTCCCCACAAGGATAATAACAAAAGCCGCAGGGTTGGAGACCAGACTTTCAATAGGCGCACCCTTCAAGAACATACCTAAGATAAGGGCAACAAAACCGAGAATAAGTCCAATAATTGTTGATATTTCCATTGCACACCTCGTCCTTGAGATAATTGATTCCATTTTTCTGTCTCCCGCATCCTTGCTGGGGACATCGGACGTTACCAGTCAATCCGAAAAACGGTTTATCTTTTTTATCGACAGAAATCCCTTTTTTTTTAAGGTGTTTTTTCCGTTATAATAAGAAAGAAGACCGAAATGACAAAGATGAAGGGAGCCGTTTGGCTGTGGGCGTAAAGCACGGAAGAGATTATGAATTTATTTTGAAGGATTTGACAGCGGCGGTAGGCCGTATTCCAGATAGCTATAAATTTTTTGAAATGGAGGCTTTGGAGTGGCACGGGCTCTCCGATGAAGAGAGACAGGAGGTTCAGGAGGCGTTGGCTGAGGATCTGTTCTTTGCTCTTGGCACCGAGCCGGTAATTCCCGTAGGAAGCGCTGTAGTCATCCATGACCCCGAAGGGCACCGGATTAACTTCCTGATCGGAGAGGAAGAGCTAACCTCCGTCAAGCTGGTCTGACCGAAGTTTCCACAAGTTTTTGGATTATCGGTTAGAGCCGTGGTAAAATATAATCTTGGAAGTAATGAGGAATGCCGCTGTCATGGCGGCAGAATCGAGAGCTCTCATTCGCATGATCTGCAGTAGAGAAGAATACAATAAACAGATGCGGGGACAGAGCTAATGCTGCCGAGTATTGAATCCTAAACTGCAGGATTACATAGGAGTGGAAGTTTTTAGAACGGGGAGGAAGAAGAATGCCGTTTACACCGCAAGAAGTAGAAGCGCATTTGGAAAAGCTGGAAGGCTGGGAACTGGAGGAAGGTCGCTGGATTACTCGCAAATACACGTTCTCCAATTTTATGAAGGGGATTGCGTTTGTCGATGAGGTGGCCGCTATTTCGGAAGCCTTTAATCATCACCCTTTTATTACCATCGACCACAAAACGGTGACGCTTCGATTGACATCTTGGGAAGAGGGCGGGATAACGGCCGTAGATATTAAAGAAGCGCAACAATATAACGAAGCCTTCGAGAAAGCCCGAACGGCTGGCTAGGCCCTATAGGGATAGCAGGAATCCAAGCTCAGGAATGTGAATGATTAGAAAAGCGCCCGCCGGGACTGTTAAGTCCCGGCGGGCGCGTCTTTGTTTTTGTTTGTTATTTCTTTTCCGCAAGCCACATAGCGACGTTAGCGATTTCCTCGTCCTTCAATTTATCTTTGAAGGAAGGCATCATGCCTCCGCCTTTTCCTTTAGTAATTATGCCGTACAACTGTTCCGCCGACAGCTCGGATCCAATTTTTTGCAGATTCGGACCGGCTCCGCCTTGCAAATCAGTCCCGTGACAGGAAATACAGTTGGCTTTAACCGTAGCTTCGGCTTGCTCTGCGCTTACAGTAACCGCAGGCATTTGCGGCTTTTCTTCCTGGGCCACCTGATCTTTGCCGGGTAATGTAAACATTAACACGGCTGCGAAGGCGCACGCCACGATGAGTATTCCGCTCATGATCCACTTCTGCATTTCAATCGTCCCTCCTATGTAAGCTACCTTCCATTATAGCTGAACATGCCCCGTGATCATAGCATTTGTGTCAAAAAAAGTAACGAATTATTTGTAGTATACGAAAAATACGTTAAAATCATGTGTGATTAATCATAGACGTCTCATTAAGGGGATGTTTTTTTTACGCTTCGGAGGGTTTTCCGCGAAACACCATGCAGTAATATGGCTTGGAAATGCCGCCAGGAGTCATTTTCTCGTACAGATCGGTAATCACGAAGCCGGACTTCTGGTAAGCCCGGATCGCCCGTGTGTTCCATGTGAGCACTTCCAGGTCAATTACATCCTTAGGCTTTCTCCGCTGGGCCTCCTCGACGATTGTCAGCACAAAGGTCTTACCCAGCCCGTGGCCGCATAAATCAGGTCTCATACCGATGCCAAGCCGTGTAACGCCCTCCATAGGAAAGTACTGGGCGAATCCGGCAAGCTCCTCCTGCTGATCCAGCAAAGAGACGTACTGCTGGGCCCTTAAAACGGGATTCCCAAATTCCACATCGAGCGCCTTCATCTGTTCCCAGGGAAGCCAGCTATAAATATCGTAGGGAGAATCGTAACGCCAAGTACTGATATCTGCGCCATGGCTTTCTTCCATGGGTACGATTCGAAATGGTGCGATTGGTTTTTCCATTTTTGCGCCTCCTTAAACGATAGGAATGCCTATGCGGCTACCCATATGGCTGTAGTTCTTTTTAACCTCACTCTAACGGGATTTTTATTGGTTGTAAAGGCTTTGTGGAGGAAGAGGGGCCAGAAATCGAAGGCAGGCAAAAAAAAATGCGTAAATTAAAAATTTCCTGTTTAGGCATCCGCATAACGGGTAAATTTTGGATATAGGGAAGATAGGATATGGAGTGTTAGAGAACGAGAACGGAAAAAATATTTTTGGAATGGGTTTTATCCAAGAAACCTTTTGATCGATTCCTTCGTTATATGAATAAGATGAAGGAAAGAAAAAAGACCGCGTTGATTCCGGCAAGAATCAAGTGCGGTCAAGCGAGCTGTTGAGGTGAGGGCCTCAGCCTATCAGGGGTGATCAGGATTCTTTGGCAAAGCTGGAATAGCTGTCTGCGCTCAAAATTCTTTTTGCCCCGACATAACGTGTTTTATAGTAAGTGTTGCTTAATTTGTCTGTTCTGATTCCTTTGGAAGAAGAGGCATGAGCGAATTTTCCGTCTCCCAGGTAGACGCCCACATGGGACACTTTACCTTTGCCCAGGGTGTTGAAGAATACGAGGTCTCCCGCTTTCAACTGGCTCTTGGCCACCGGGGTACCTTGCTTGTACTGGGCGGTAGAGACGCGGGCAAGATCGACGCCCATTTTCTTGAACACGTATCTTGTAAATCCGGAACAGTCAAAACCGTTGGTCGTGACGCCTCCGTATTTGTAAGGTGTTCCGTACACGGATTTAACGACGCTGGTCAATGTGGTGTCCGCAAAGGCACTTCCTGTCCCCATGGTGAACAAAATAGCTAAACTCGTTGCTGCTGCTGCGAATGTCTTTCTCAAGATGTTAAACTCCTTCCAAGGCCTGCGAGGTTAGCTTGAGGATTCGGTTGAAGGTTCCCTATGATCCCTATGTAACGAAATCAATTCACCCAATGTGGTTCCCCCGTTTCCCGGGTGCCGGGAATTCGGCTAGTCTTTGTTGAATGCACCCGAAAAATTACGACGTTACAACAGTGATTACAAAGTTGTTACCATTTACTCTGGTCATTTTACCAAACATCAACGCGGGTTTGCAAGTTTGTTTTGTTATTTTTGAATAAATAAGTTAATTTGTCCTGTATATCCCGTCCTCTCCGGGTAATGTTTCCTAGGACGACGGTTTAAATAAAAGAAAAAACCCGCAGATTGCGATCCATAAAGAATCTCTGCGGGCTTCATCGTTACTATTCTACATCATCATGATCTTGAGTATCGCTTGTAACTTCTTCGAACTTATCAGTGCTCATAATGCGCTTGGCGCCAACATAGCGCTCGACATAATATTTATCGCTCAATTTGCTGATGATAACTCCTTTGGAGGAGGAAGCATGAGCAAACTTGCCGTCACCGACGTAAACACCAACATGAGACACACCTTTGCCTGAAGTGTTGAAGAACACCAGATCGCCAGCGATCAGTTCTTTCTTCTCTACAGCGGTTCCCATCTTGTACTGGGAGCCTGATTGGTGCGGCAATTTAATTCCGATTTTCGAAAAGACATACATAGTGAATCCGGAACAGTCAAAGCCAGAGGTGGTAGTTCCGCCGGAAACATAATCGCTTCCCAGTGCTTTTTCAATCGTGGTGTCCAATTTGGAATCTGCGAAAGCGCTACCAGTTCCGATGGAGAAAAGTATTGCAAGACTTACGGCTGCTGCGGTTAACTGTTTTTTCAAGGAAATGCTCCTTCCAATGCCTACGAGGTTAGCTTAAGGATTCGGTTGAAGGTCCCCTATGATCCCTCTCTTGCGAGATCAATTCACCCAAAGTGGTTCCCCCGTTCCCCGTGAAGGGAATTCGGCTGTAATTTACACCTGACTACTTACTTATTCGACACCCAGCAGAAGACTCCTGCTAATAGTGACAAAAATAATTACAAAACTGTTACTGAAATTGTGCTGTTGTTATTGTAACAAAGGCCAGTATATTTTGGCAATGGTTATTTAGCGAGTTTGAGAGGGGAAAACGCAGGACAAGACCCCCGAATAAGCTCGGAGGCCTTGTGGCACAAGGAAGGATAAAGATGAAAAAAATTTAACTTTTTTGTGATTTGGTATGCCAAAGCTGATATTGAGAGGTTAGAGTCCAAATTTGAAATAGACTGCGAATGAAAGGATAGGTTTGTTGCAGAATTAAAGCAATCAGTCCTGTCCAAATCCAGGAGGCCGTTCCGAACAAAAGGAACAAGGCGGCGCCGGCAGCTCCGAGAATAAGGGAAATGGCGATCCCCGGCAATAGATACCTCATGCTCAGCATCAGGGAGCCCCATACGCCGGCCTTAAACAGATACCCGAACTGGGCGAACAACAGGATTTGCCGGACAAGCCAACCGTAAACCACCCACCCCAGCAAATATCCACAAAAGGTCAAAAGGGGAGCGAGCCTGTCGCCTGACGTAAGGAGACGGGGCAAGAGGGCGTATAGGTCCGGGACGATCCAAATTCCCGGCAGGGAGAGCAGCGCGAGCTCCAACAGAAAGAAGAGAGTGACGGGCTTCCAGAATTCCTTCATTCCCCGGAAGAAGGGAAGTCCGGACGCCCGGGTCTCGGCGGGAACCAGACCGTAGAGAATACCCGCCTGGAACAGCGGCGTCAGCAATAGACGGAGAACAATCATCCCGATTAGCAGCCAGAAATACTGGTGAATCTCCGGATTGTGCTTCAATTCGAATTGCCCTTCGATTAAGTATAGAATCCGGTTTAATTCATTCGGGGGCGTATCCGGGTACCTGGACAGTACGGCCACAACCGCCGAATGGATCAGACGGTACAGAAACAGCCCCCAGAGCAGCTGGTACAGGAACAGGATGATCACAGAGGGAAACTGGCTCCTGACAAGCCCCCATCCATTTCGTACATAGGTCATAACTTTCCCTCCTAAAAGTTTTGTGAGCATTACTGCTATGAATAAGCCTTATTCTTGTTCGTCCAGCCTACCAGACCAGAGTGCCAAGCAGGGCTTCCAGCAGCTTGGTGATGCTTAAAGAAGCACGTGTGCTGACAGGTTCCTTGACCTCGGCCTTAATAAAGTTGTTGATATGCTTGTTCTCAAGCACCAAGGAATACTCGGGATCCAAACGGACCCATTCCAGGGGTTCTTTATATTGCAGCTTCATCTGAACGCGATCGCCATCGCCATTCCACACCTTGTGGATCGTATGGCCATCCTTGAAGCTGAAGAGCAGCGGTATTTTGGAGGCCGTTCCTCCCTTGCGGCTGATTTCCACCTCAGACTCGTAAATCGTGCTCCCATCCTTGGTTACAGGAGTTACGGTAATGCGGTCTACAGAGAAATCGGCCATTTTACCATCATATATATATTGATTAAAATATGACTTCCAGCTCCGTCCGGTCGTCTGCTCGACAACCCGTTGAAAATCGGCCGTAGTCGGATGCTTGAATTTGTACTTCTGGGCATAGTTGTAGAGAATGCGCTTCATGGTCTTCGCCCCGACTTGGCGTTCGATATCCAACAAGACCAGTTTGCCGCGATAATAAGCGTTCTTGGCATAGGTATCTCCCGATCCGTATTTCCAGGCGGGTTGTGTCAGAGTAGCCGGAGAGGATATCAGCGCAGCCTGAATCGGCAGATTTGGCGCGATTCCGAACTCTTGCTCCATCAGTTTATCTTCAGCGTAGGAGGTAAAAGCTTCGTCCAGCCAAGCCTCTTCGAATTCATTGTTCGCGACCATGCCATAGAAGAACTGGTGTCCGATTTCGTGGATGACCGTCCGCTCCAATTCATCGTATCCCGGCGAGTCGCTGCCCGCTCCGAAGGCGGTGACGAGGGTAGGATACTCCATACCTCCCGCACCATTCCCTTCAATAGGAGGAACAACTACGGACAAGGTAGAGTAAGGATACCGTCCGTACCATTTACTGAAATTCATGAGGGCCACCTTGGCCGCATAAAAATAACGCTCCTTTAAATCCTTGTGCGCGGGATCCAGATAGAGCTTGATTCGGACGCCGGGAACCTCGGCCGAGGAAAATGGCTCTTCGGCATAAATGAAATCGGGGGAGGCGGACCAGGCGAAATCATGAACATCATCGGCGTAATATTGAACCGTTTTGCGGCCGTCTTTCAGGACTGCAGGCTTCGTCTGGAAGCCGGTCGCAGCCACGGTGTACGTCTCGGGAACATTAATGTTTACACTGTAGATACCAAAATCCGAGTAAAATTCCGAATTACCGTGATACTGATGCAGATTCCAGCCCTCAGCCGTTCGGCCGCGCGTTCCGGCGGGTTCGTACACACTTAGCTTCGGAAACCATTGACCTGCCATGACGAAATCGCCGGATGCGCCCATCCGGGCGAAGATTTTAGGCAGCTTCACGGTGAAGTTGATCTTCAACGTAATGCTCTCGCCGCCGCGGACCGTTACCGGCAGGCGGACCTTGGCAAGTGTCCGGTCATGCGTATTCCCGTCATCCGGCTGAACGAATTGAACCCGGTGAAGCAAGGATATGCCGTCCGTTGTCCGGATCTCGGTCAACTCCATGGCTCCCCATCCGTCCTTGGGCATGACGTCGCTGCGCAGCTTACCGCCGGATTCCTTCATAAAGGTAGAATTTGCGGAAGCAAAAGCATTGGGATATAGATGAAAATAAAGTTCATTGACGGCCTTTTTGCCGGGATGCGTCCAGGTCAGCGTTTCCGTGCCTGTCAGTGTGTTGTCCTGTTCATTAAGCTGGACCTGAATATGGTACTCTGAAATTCGGTCGCTCAGAATTTCCGCAGTAGGCTGTTGAATGCTTTCGGACTGGGGAAGCACGGGCCCGCTTTTTTGAGCGATTGCCTGGGGCTTGACCTTTTTGGGTGCGAAGGAAGTCTGTGTTGAAGGGCCCATACTCAGGGTATACCGGATCGTGCCGGCGATGAGGCACAGGGCAAGAATGGAAATGCCGAAGAATAAAGTTCGTCGGGTCATACAATGGATACCTCCCGTTGACAAGCATCTACAGCATGTATATGTTTGCATTTGGGAGATTATTAGCTAAAATTAAATTAAACTGCCAAGGGTTAAAACAGCCCTTTCGGCTGAAGCGAAATCGGCGGTTTAACTCCGCTTGGAATAGAAATTTAATTAAATTCAGATAGGTAACAATGGGAGGGACTCATGGACAACAACAATTCGAATTCGCAGAAGACGGGCAAGAAGATATTCGCCCTGAACATTATCAGCAATGAGGAGAAGAGTAAGCATAAGGGCTTTGGCGCCGGCTCCATCGACCTGAACAGCATGTCTCCGGTCATTATCGACGGGGATGAGGCTTATATCGATATCGGTGCGATGCACGCCAAGAGCAAGGTGGAGAAAGGTATCAAATTCTCGATGAACCGTGAAGATGTACCGGCCGGTCGCCAAGTTTGGGTCGTTTGGGTCGCGGTTGACCGTTCTCCCGAGGGCCAATTTTACGGCGGGATGACCGCCTGCGAAATGTGGATCGATACTGAAGCACGCCGCGGATGGAAAATTCTTGCCGATCACGTCAACAAAATGGACTACGCGTTGAAACGCCGGTTCATTTTGGACGGTTTGTCCGCTGAGCAAAGAGGCGCTCTTAAGAAGCTGCTGATCGAGACAAACCAGGAATGGTGGGACCGTTCTTCGGATGAACTGAAAACGTCATTGGAATCTTAAGAGTTAATAGTTCCACCCGGGGATGGCCGGGTACGATCAAACAGCGGTACACGCGCAGTTGCGCGTTGTACCGCTGTTTTTTTGTAAGAATGATTTTTACTTGGAAAGATCGTAGGTCATCGTAACCGCTTCGGAACCGAAATAAGACAGATGCCATTTAAATTTCAATTGGTCCCCGGTTCGGCTGATATACTTCAACCCGTCGCCAACACCGAATTCATCGTTTTGGATCCGGTCGATGACGTCCTTGTCCAGCAGGTCGAGATAGATGGACTTTGTCTTGCCCGAGCTTCGGTCAACCAGCAGCAGAGTCCCCGTAGAGTAAGGACGGATCAGCAAAAAGTCGGCTTCTATGGCTTCCAGACTGTAGACGTCATCCGGGCCACCGAACTTCTCGAGATCAATGCTCTCGGCGAGCTTTCCGTCGGGTGTGACGAGTTCGGCGACCTGGCCGTCATTGAGGATGATTTTGCCGTCATACGTTAGTACGTCTTTTTCCAGATTAATAGAAGAAGGCCCGCCATAAGACATGCTCGTCTGACGGACGATGGAGCCGTTATGCAATATAGCACGATACCGTCCATCAAAGATGTGCGGCTCTCCGTAACTATTATAAATGTTCACCACATAGGTGGAATCGTTGATTTTATGGGCATCCATAGCCAGCCAATCGGGGTGTTCGACCTGAATGGTGCCGGTTCGGACGGGGAGTTGGCCACTGGAGCCTGCGTATAATACGCCTTTTTCACGGTTTAGCCAGAACAGCTTGTCTCCGGCTTGGGCCATGACGTACTTAGAGGAATAAACATAAGTGATTTCCTGTTTGCCGGACGGCGTGATTGAAATTCCGAACAGTTTCGCAAAAAGAGAAGCCGGTACATAGGTGACGCCTTGCTTAATTAGCACAGGAGCTCCGAGGGATACGGTGACGTTATTTTTGCCCGTGGCGCTTGCGCTGCCCGCTTTCAATTTGGCATACTGAGTGACCCCGGTGAGTTCTAACGCCTTAGTTGCATGGTTGTAGGTGAGTTGAAGATCGAAGAGATATGTCGCATCTCTCAAAGGAATATAAAGTTGACCGGATTGTTTGAAGGGCTTATGCTCCAGCGCTCGGGTAGTTTTTTGATTGACGGAGTCGGTTGCGGCTACCGCGGACTGTGGCGCCAGGCGGGGAATGCTTCCCGAAGCCATCGTGACGGTCAGGATTAGAGCGACAGCTGCAGCCTTTGCGACGGTCGATTTTGAGTTTTTCATTTGAAAAGCCTCCTTTACAACTATATGAACGCCTCAGGCCTAGGAAAAGTTGTGGTTTTATAGATGAAATTGGAAAATAACGGAACGGTCCCAACATCTAAGGTCCATGATCTATTGCCTGGCGTCCCTATGACGGTAAGATCCTAGAAGTCTCATAAGGGCACTTCATTTGCATGCCCAATAGATGGATTTCCTACAGCTAATTTGCTTGAAAAAAAGAAAAAGAAATAAATAACTGGAAAACCTACAGTTATTTGGGCCCCAAAGCTGCAAATTTGCACTTCGGGCCTGAATTAACTGCAGGATTTCCAGCTAAATAAGAAAATTAGTGGAGTTGATGAAAATTAGCTGTAGGTTTTCCAGTTAATTAATCTGCTTGGTGCTGAGAATGCTTAATGGGACGTTTAGTTGAGGGAGAAGTCTTAGTCGTTGTTGGATGAGAACTAAACTCCCCTACTTATCTTTGCCCAGCAGGACGGTCAGTCCAAGCAAGGTTACGAGGATCGTCGCGCCCATGTCCGACATGACGGCAATCCATAGCGTCAGCCAGCCGGGAATGGTTAAGAGCAAGGCGATCAGCTTCAGCGTCAGGGAGATGCCGATATTCCAGCGGATGACTCGGCTGGCCTGTCTCGCGACGGAAATGGCGCCCGGCAGCTTGCCGAGGTGATCCTGCATCAGGACAATATCGGCGGTTTCCACCGCGCTGTCCGTTCCTTTACCCATGGCGATGCCGAGGCTTGAAGCGGCAAGCGCGGGCGCGTCGTTGATGCCGTCGCCGACCATCGCGACATTCCACTTGGCGGAAAGCTCGCGAATCCGCTCGACCTTTTGCTCCGGGAGCAGGCCTGCGTACCAGTCGGTGACGCCGGCTTTGGCGGCGACCGCCCGGGCGGAACCGGCATGGTCCCCCGTCAGCATGACGGTGTGGGCGATGCCGTTGCGGTGCAGCCGCGCGATGACGTCCGGACTCTCCGGACGGAGCTCGTCGGCGAGGCCGAACAGGCCGAGCACGCGGCGGCTATCGGCCGCCAGCACGACGGTGAGGCCGTCCTCCTTCAGGCGGGCCAGGTCTCCCGCGACCTGGCTCCGGTCGGCCGCCGGCAGGGCGAGCAGCTCGAGTACTTCCTCGCTGCCGACCCAGTACTGCGTGCCGTCGATGTCTCCGGACAGACCGACGCCGGGGAGCGTCGTCAGCCCGGAAGGCTTCGGCAGCGCAGCTCTGGCAAGACCGCCGGCTTCAACCTGCCGCACGATCGCCTCGGCGAGGGGATGCAGCGAGCCGGTCTCCATGGCTCCCGCGATGCGGTAGAACCGTTCCGAATCGTACACGACCTCGCGGATGACGGCGGGACGGCCCATGGTCAGAGTGCCGGTTTTGTCAAAAGCGATGGCATTGATCTTCCCGAGCTGCTCCAGATGAATCCCGCCCTTGACGAGCACGCCGTTCCGGGCGCTGCGGGTCATGCCGCTGACCAGCGCAATCGGCGACGAGAGCACCAGCGAGCAAGGGCAGCCGACGATCAGGATCGCAAGTCCTTCGTAGAGCCATTTCATCCAAGGCTGGCCGAAAAGCAGCGGAGGCACAAGGATGACAAGCGCGGCAATGGCCATAATGGCCGGCGTATAATACTTGGCGAACTTATCGATGAACAGTTCGGTCGGTGTCTTGGTATCCTGGGCTTCCTGCACCAGGTGCATAATTTTAGCCAGCGAGGAGTCCTCGTAAGCTGCCTCGACTCTTATCTTCAGCAATCCCTCGGCATTGACGCTCCCGCCGAAGACGGATGCCCCCGGCTTCTTCGGCACCGGGATCGATTCGCCCGTAATTGCCGCCTCATTCACTGCGCTATGTCCCTCCACAACGGAGCCATCCGAAGGGATCTTCTCGCCGGGACGGACCAGCACAAGGTCTCCGATCCGAAGCTGTGTGATCGGAACCGTCACCTCGCGTCCGTCCTGTACAAGGACAGCCTGTTTCGGGGCCGCATCCAGCAGCGCTTCCATCGATTTGCGGGCCCGGCTCATCCCGTACCCTTCCAGAAGCTCATTCAAACCGAACAGAATCGCGACAAGCGTCGCTTCCTTCCATTCACCGATCAGAGAGGCACCGACCAGCGCGACGGTCATCAGGGTATCCATGTTGAATTTAAGACGGAACAGATTGCGGAGCCCCCGTATAAAGGTGGAGTAGCCGCTTAGTACAATAGAAACAATGTACATCAGGATAATGGCGTTCCCGGGAATCCGGGTATCGAGAATGAACGTAGCGGCGTAGAGCACGGCCGAGATGGTCAGCAGCCATTGGCCGATTCGGCCTTCACCTTCGCCATGACTATGTCCATGGCTGTGTCCGTGACTATCCGCATTTTCATGCTCATGCCCATGTTCGTCCCCATGCTCATGTCCGTGTTTGTGGTCATGTCCTGAGTGCTTGTGACCGGCCTTTGCCGTAGTCCCACTTCCCTTATCGGTGCCGCCGGCTGTAGATGGAGTTACCAATGAGGCACCGTCTCCGCTCAATATTCGTTGTACCCGTTGCAAATCCACTTCCGGCCGGACCAGCAGGCGGCTGCTGTTAAACAGCAAAGCGGCATCTTTCCCGTGATCCAGCTTTTGAATCTCTTCCTGCATTTCGCGTGCGCAATTGGCGCAGGACAAGCCCTGAACCTTATATTCCCTGCGGGAATCCCCATTCGGCAACCCGGCTGTCTTCGGGGCGGAGTCCTGGTTATTCATGCTCGTTCCTCTCCTTTTGATGCTCCAGCGTCATCGTAATGAGCGTCTCGATATGATGGTCTTTCAGCGAATAGAATACATTCTTCCCATCCTTGCGGGATTTTGCGATTTCCATGAGCTTTAGCTGGCGGAGATGGTGGGAGGCGGTGGCGACCGAACTGCCTAATACAGCGGCGATATCGCACACGCAGCATTCCTGTCCCCGGAGCAGCAAATAGGCGATCTTCATCCGATTGGGGTCGGATAATGCCTTGAAGATTTGTACCATGCCCATGATGTCGTCTTCTTGCAAAGATTCACGAAGTTGGTCCGTACGGGCCGAATCGCCGCAACCATGCTCGCAAATCTCTTCAATCGTTTCCAGATCTGATCCCATAAGTCTCCTCCTCTCTATTTTATTGATATTCAAATGAGTGTTTGATTGTTTAAGGCCATTATACGACTTTCCCTCATCATATTCAAATGCTCACTTGAATGTCCATAAACAGTCCAAAATTTGTTATTGTTTTTATTCTTCGGCAATCTTAGCAATTCAGGGGTTCAGGCCGATAAACAATTTATAAGTAACGAAAAGTTAGTTGTCCCGTCGGAGTGTAAGTCATCTTGGTAGTAAGGGGGAGGCCAACTTGAACAGCCTAATCTACGTAATCATTACCCTAATTTTTTTAATTGCTTTGTTAGCGGTAATCGGATTCTTTCAAAAATGCCTCGGTCGGGTTCGCAAAGAGCTGGAGGACGCGGGCCAACGGATCAGTCTGCTTGAAAATATGCTGCACAATATAGATGTGGGTACCTGGTCTTATGACGACCGGCAAAAAAGGGTCATCTTTACGTCCAGAGCATTTATGAAGATTACAGGGTTTACACCGGAGAATTTCAGGAGCAAAATGGCCTGGGAAAAAATCGTTCATCCGGAAGATGCCAGTCATTTCAGTGAATTGGCTGCCGGTTTGCGCAAAGGCATATCCGACTCCAGTGAGTATAGGATCATTCACGCCGACGGCGGGATTCGTTGGGTAGAGGTCCGGGTCATTCCGAGCATCAATGAGCACGGCCAATTAGTCCGTTTGGACGGCATGGTGCTGGATATCACCGACAAGAAAAAGGCAGAGCGGGAGCTGAAGAAGAGCGAGGACAGATTTTCCAGGCTAATCGAGCTCGTTCCCCACCCGACGATTGTGCAGAGAAATGAGCGGTTTCTTTATGCTAACCCTGCCGGTCTGCAATTAATGGGCTTCGATACGCTGGAAGAGATGTTCGGTCAGGAAATCTTCCGGATCCTCCCTCCGCATGAATGGAGTAAAGCCAGAAACAGAATCCGTGCCATTGTGCAGGAGGAATCTGGAGAACCGGTTGAATATCAGGTGATCGGACAAAACGGTCAATTGATCCATGCCGAGGTATCAGGTATTTATGATGCGCATACGGATTCGACCGTACACGTCTTTTACGATATTACCGAACGCAAGAAGATCGAGGTTGCCCTAAAAGAAAGCATGGAGAGGTATCGCAGGCTCGTAGAGTTGTCTCCTGTAGCGATCGCATTATGCCACAACGGCATTATAGTCTTCGTAAACCCTGCCGGAATGCAAATCCTAGGTGCCGAGCTTGCCAGTGTGGTCGGGACGACTCCATGGGATTGGGTCATCGAGGAAGATATGGAGCGTTGCAGAGACCTGTTTAGAAATGTGATGGAGAAAGGCACTTTACCCCCGGAGGAAATTACACTGGTTCGGACGGACGGGGAAAAGGTCGAGGCGCGGGTGGTCGGAATATTCGATGCGTCGAACTCGACGGTGGAGATTGTTTTCGAGGATATTACCTCGCGGAAGCAGGCGGAACGCGCATTGCTGGCAAGCGAGGAATTAAACCGCCAGCTTGTGGAACTATCCCCGATTTCGATTCTTCTTCATCAGGACAGCATTATTACCTATGCCAACCCTGCAAGCGCCGCGCTTTACGGTGCGAAGGATGAGAGCGAGGTTATCGGGCTCACCGCTTGGGGGATATTGGGGAGGGAAAATTACGAAGAGATCATGGCCGCCCAAGGACCTCAAGACATCTTTGAGCTGGGGGGCAATCCGATGACTCAATATAAATTAGTTTGTTTGAACGGCGATGTGATTGAGGTAGAGGCAGTGACCACGGCGCTTCCTCATCTCGGGAAAACGGCAATGACCTTGGCTTGGGATATCACTTCGCGAAAAAAAGCCGAGGTAGAGAGATGGAATGCCGAGCAGTTGATTCGGCAGAGCGAAGACCGTTATTTCCGGCTGCAAACCAGTCTGGACCAATTTTCATCCGATCTTTTCGGCGTGATCAAGGTAGATGAATTAAACAGCCGGCTGGTGAGGGAAGTCCGGCAGGTGCTCGGCACCGGCAAGGTCGGCCTGTTGAGGGCGGATGCCGAGGGACTGGTGGTCGTGACGCATGGCTGTCCGGAAGTTCCCGATGAAGTGCTGCAGAGCATCCGGGAACATGGTCCCGACAGGCTCCCTTTATGCAGGCTGTTCGACACGCTCGAGGGGCACTATGTGAAAATCGGGGAAGTCAATGGGGAGAGCAGAATTCTTTGCGTAGGAGTAAGCACAGCCCGGTTAATCGAACAGGCCCCAAGGGTTTGGCTAGAGACACTATCGCGTTATGTTAGCGTTTTGTATGATAATTTCCGCGTTATTGAGGATTTAAAAAGGAATGTGGACCTGTTAGCCTCGGGGCGGGTGATGCCGCAGTGGTTGCTGAGATTTATATTTCATCTGTCCGAAAATGAGCGAAAGCGGTTGTCCCAGGACCTTCATGATGCGGCGCTGCAAGAGCAGATTGTCTGGTATCACAGGTTGAATCAGCTCACCCTGGATACCGGGCTGCCCGTCCAATATCGGCGGCAGTTGGCAGAAATCGAGCAGGGGTTGCTTGACGTCATTTACCAGATCAGGATTACTTGCAATGAGTTAAGACCTCCGCTGCTTAAGGAAGAAGGCCTGGAGCGGTCCCTGGAAACGCTGTTCGAATTTGCGCAGTTGCGTACCAACTACGCGATCCATTTTGACTACTCCGATCTCGGCTATGCCATCCACGATGATATTATTATCGGCTTGTACCGGATCGTTCAGGAAATGTTGGCTAACGCGACGAAGCACTCCAATGCGTCCCGGGTAACCATTAAAATGTATTCCGGCAACGATGAGATTTATTTGGAATATGAAGATAACGGCGTCGGGATGGATGTGGGAACAACGATCAATACGTTTAACAGTATGGGGATCTACGGAATGAAAGAGCGGGTTCGCGGAATGGATGGACAGATTGAGTTTCTCTCAACACCGGAAGAAGGATTGTCCATAAGGATCTCTATTCCTGCCCGGTAGCTAAAGAAGACTGGAAGAAGGGGTGTTCAGTGATGGTCCATATTTTGCTGGTGGATGATCATCCTTCGGTCATGGCAGGTACCAAGGTACTGCTGGAACAGGAAGGAGATATGGTTGTGGCAAACGCCGAGACGGTAGAGAAGGCGCTGGAGCTCGTCCGTCAAAACCATTACGACTTGATGCTGCTCGATCTTCATATGCCGAAAATGAACGGAATTGACTTGGCCAAGCAAATCATTGCGATCAGGCCGGAGGCCGTAATATTGATTTATACGGGATTTGAGTTTACCAACCATTTTAATCTCATGATGGAGGCGGGGATTTCGGGATTCGTCCTGAAAACGGCGAGCAAAGAGCAGCTTGTGACCGCGGTACGATGCGCCTTAAGGGGTGAGGCGGTGCTGCCGTTGTCCCTGGTCCGGCAAATGAGAAGAGTCTCCGCGCAGGAGACCGAGAAGACGAGCGGCCTGGAAACGGGTGTGGTGACGGGCAAGGAATATGATATTTTAAAGCAAATAGCCAGAGGCAAAAGCAATAAAGCCATCGCCGAAAATCTTCTGGTAAGTCAGCGATCCCTGGAATACAGCTTAACGAGCTTGTTCCACAAGCTGGGCGTTAAATCGCGAATTGAAGCCGCCATGAAGGCAAAGACGATGGGATTGCTGTCCGATTCGGACTTTTCGAATCCGCCGGTCTAATATATTATTGATTTCAGGCCCCGTTTGGGGCCCTTTTTCTATGGGAAGGTTACAGATGACGGGTAATAAATATGCTAGAATAATGGGATTCCATTGGTTTTAAAGTGTGGCAGGGGGAGGCCGACGCGTGAAATTTTCTTTGCGCCAACAGATGATCTTCAGCTTTTCCATCGTATTTATAGCTTTGATCGTTGTCTTTGGCAGTTTGATTCTAAATTACAATATTTCCAGCTATCAGAAGCAAAGCTATAATTCTATCAACAAAGTGGTGAAGGCGAACCTATCGTTGATCGATAATCATTTGGATCAGCTGATTACGGTGTCCAAAATCGTGGCGAATGATCAGGACATTATTAATGCGGTTACCTACCGGAACAGTGTCCAGGAAATAGATTACTCTGTCGAGCTCTACAACCAGCGGGAGGTGGCATCCAAGATCAAGCAGCTTGATGTGTTGGGCAACATCACCAACGCCTTGATTATTGGAAATAATCATGAGTATTTGTATTACTACGGGAGTTCGCCGGTCCGCGGGTATCGTTTTGATCAGCAAGATTGGTTCAATAAGGCGGCATATATGGAGGATAAGTATATACGTTTTACTAACTTCCATCCGACGGACTACCTGCTTAATTATCGGAACCGCAAGACCGTGTCCGTAATTACGCCCATTATTAACGCTAATCAATATTATTCAGCCGGGCGCACCTTTTTAATGACGGACTTTAATCTGGACCCGATTTTATCGGATAAAAACGGACAAGGAAATATGCAAATCGCCATTTACGACGGGGTGAACCCGGTCCATTTTGCTAACAACAGCCATCTCTCAACCCTGCAGAAGGAAGATATCAGCGAGGGGTTGAGGAAGGGGAAGAAGTCTTTTATAGTTGCCAAGAGCGGTGATCATCCGGTATCCTATTTAGTCGTTAATGAAACCTCGCTAGTTTCCGGTTGGGCTATTCTGGGCATTATGCCGCTCACCGAAGTGGAGGAGCTTCGTTCAACCAATAAGACCGTTGTTATAGCGATGGTTGTAATCGCTTGCATGCTGGTGGTTTTGTTGTCGGGATTGATATCTAAATCCATTCTGAATCCCATGCAAAGCTTACTGCAACGATTCAACCAGATCGCCTCGGGACGCAGGGACGTATCTTTCAAGGAATCCAAGAGTAAGGAAATCAACTTGATAGCTGAGACGGCCGACCATATGCTAAAGAACATTAACCAATTGACGGACGAAGTCGTTGAGGAACAAAGACGTCTCGCTACGGAACAGCTAAAGGTGCTACAGCATCAAATCAATCCGCACTTTTTAAATAATGTCCTGCAATCCATAAAGGCAATGGCGGTATGCGGCGATACCGAATCCATCTCTAAAGCGACTACGCTTCTGGGGAAAATACTGTCCTATTCCGTTTATAATCCGTATGAACTGGTGGAGTTGAAGCAGGAACTAAGCTATACGGAGAATTACATCATTTTGCAAAACATACGGTTTAACGGCCTGATTAAATACAGTATGAGTTGCGATGAACAACTGGATCATTTCCTTGTCCCGAAACTGATGATTCAGCCGTTAGTCGAAAATGCGATTGAGCATGGCTTTGAGGATCGGAAGGAAGGACATCTATCGATTGTGGTGGAAGATGCCGGGAGAGAAATTTATATAGCGATAACGAATGACGGTGCTGCTGTCGATTCCGCTGAAGTGAAACGTATCAATAGTATGCTGTCTAACCAGGATACTTACAAACAGAATCAAAGCATCGGCTTGCTGAATCTGAATCAAAGACTAAAGAGCTGTTATGGAATGCAAGCGGGGGTTAAAATGCTGTCCAGAGAAGGTATGAATACGAGTATCGTAATTACGATACCGAAGCGAAAAGAGGGTTAAAGTGCTATCAGCGATCATTGTAGATGATGAAGTGTTGTCTATTAAGATGATGGAAAATATTCTGGATTGGGATAGTCTCGGCATCCGTATTGTCGGTACGGCTCAGAACGGATTGGAAGCCCTGAACCTGTGCCATCAGGAGGATCCCAATATCATCATTACCGATATCAAAATGCCTAATTTAAACGGATTGGAATTTATAAAAAAAGCCCGGGTTACGAATCCGGGGGCGGAATTTATTCTGATCAGCGCCTACGCGGATTTTGATTACGTTAAAAGGGCGATTGAGCTGGGATGCTCCAATTATATCTTAAAGCCGGTTGATGAGTTTGAACTGGAGCAAACGCTCAAAAAAATCATTGCCAAAATCAGCGATAAGATGATTTTGGAGAAAAACGCGGTAAAAAATCGGGTGGCGCATGACAAACAGGTCATTTATCGATATATGAGCACAGGGGTAAATCCGCTGGCTGCCGGAAAAAGTACGAGCAGTCTCAATTTAAATTTATCATCTTATACGTTATTCAGCTTTAATCTCACGGAACAATCCATGAACGATTATATCGAAAACGGGTTGCAGCTGGATGCACAGATGGCCTTTATTATGGAGCGGATGTCCGCCGTGATGGAGGAGTTTGGTCACTGCGTACTATTCGACTATAAAGATTACGCCTGGACAGCCATTCTGAGCGGCGATTGCTCGAAGGAGTCGTTGTCTGCTTGTGCCTCGAAGATGATAGACTTGTTTGCCGAGGAAATTCATATGAAGATTCATGTGTGCTTTAGCCCCCGGGGATCTCGGTTGGACGAGCTGCCACATCTGTACCGCCGATTGGCTCAGCTAAGCCGTTTCAGTTCTTATATCGGAGATGAAGAGGTTCTGGGCTACGGATATAATATGATTGAAACGACGTTCCAGCAGGTAGATTTATTGGCATATACTAAACGGTTGGCCGAAGCGCTGAACCTGAATGATGCTGAGGAAGCTGCACGCATTATAGAAGAAGTACTATTGCTGTCTTGTAAATCGGATCCGGCCTCGCTTCACCTGTTTATTGACTTCAACTACAACGCATTCTGTGCGATCCGGGAGAAGTTGATCAAAGAGAATCGGCTTACTGACGAGTATCATGAAATTCGCCTTTTAAGTTATAGGGACATATCGGATATCTCTACAGCGGATGAAATGAGCCGTTTTATGAACAGAATTCTTCAGCTTCTTTCATCAAATCGTTCTCAGACTGCAAAGCCTCGATACAGCGCGCTTGTTGAGGTGGGGATTCGCTATTTGGGTGAGAATTACGACCGGAACCTCTCTTTAGAGGAAATATGCACGGAATTATCGGTAAGTAAAAATTATTTCAGCTATTTGTTTAAGCGGGAAACCGGATGGAATTTGTGGGCCTATCTGACCGAGATCCGGCTGAACAAATCCAAGGAACTTCTGCGAACGACAGATTGTAAAAGCTATGAAATCGCCTATATGGTGGGGTATGACAATCCAAGCTATTTTTCCAAGTTATTTAAGAAAAATACGGGTATGACCCCGAATGAATACCGGGCGGAAAATCAGTAATAAAGTGCTAGAAAAGCAGAAGACGCTTCATTGTTTTAAGGCTTCCCCTCCTGTAATCTAAGGTCAGAAATGGGGGGAGGCTTTTTTTATGATTATTCAAATGCTTGAGAACGAGTATTGGTATGGCGGTTGTGTAAGCGACGGAACACGGATGCCCGTGGGTCCGGAGGATAATTTGGAGATTCAGCTTGATCCAAACCCGACTCCAAACCAGGCGATGCCGTTGTTCGTGTCGTCCAAGGGAAGATATATATGGAAGGACGCGGGATTTCCCATTCATTTTGATCGGGGAAATATCGTTGTTCCGGATGATGTTCGGTGCGAAGGCGGATTTGGCACGCTGCGAGGGGCTTATCTTGCCGCTATGGAGAGACATTTCCCGTTTAAACCGGTGAATCTTTCCCGGGCTCTTCTGGATAAGCCGATCTTTAACAGTTGGATAGAGCTTACGTTTCACCAGAATGAGAAGGATTTACTGCATTATGCGAACAGCATCGTTCAAAACGGGTTTGAACCCGGTGTACTTATGATTGATGACGGATGGAGCGAATATTACGGCGATTGGAGTTTCCATTCCGGTAAATTCCCCGATCCGGCCAAGTTTATAAACAAGGTGCACGATATGGGATTCTCGGTCATGCTCTGGGTTTGTCCGTTTATTACGCCGGATACGGTTGCCTACCGGGAAGCGCGTGACAAAGGTTTGCTGATCAAAACTGCAGAAGGAAAGCCGTATATATGCGAATGGTGGAATGGATACTCGGCTGTACTTGATTTCTCCAATCCGGAAGCGGTAGCCTGGTTCGACCGCCAGCTGCAGGCGTTGCAAGAAATTGGAGTGGACGGATTCAAGTTCGATGCCGGGGACAGCATCTATTATCGGGAAGGTCACCTGACCTTCGGAAATGTGACTCCAAACGAACAATCGAGATTGTGGGCGGAATACGGGCAAAAATATGCCTTGAACGAGTACCGGGTCACCTTTCGGGCCGGAGGATATTCCTTATTCCAGCGGTTATGCGATAAAGAGCATGGCTGGGGTAATAAAGGGATTGCTGCATTGATCCCTGACAGCCTGCTTCAAGGCATAACGGGCCATCCATTCTCGTGTCCCGATATGGTAGGGGGCGGGGAGTATTTGAACTTCCAACAACTTGAAGACAGCGGTCTTGATGAAGAACTATTCTGTCGTCACAGCGAAATTGCTTGTCTGATGCCTGCAATACAATTTTCTGCAGCCCCATGGCGGGTGTTGTCACCGGATCATCTTCAGATCATTCACCGCCACTTGGCACTACGAAGTCAATATGAGTCCCAGAGAGAAGACAGCTTTAAAGCGGCGGTGAGCAGCGGGGAACCTATGCTGCGCTTCATGGAGTATCAATTCCCGGGGGAAGGATTCGAGAGAGTAACGGATCAGTTTATGCTCGGCAGTCATACGCTTGTCGCACCGATTTACGAGAAGGGTAAAGCTAGCCGGGAGGTGAGCATTCCCCGGGGGCGCTGGCTATTTGAAGGAAACACGATTGTAAGCGAAGGGGAAGTCCGGGTACTTACACCGCAAGCAGGAATGCCGATTGTACTTGAACTTCAGAAAGATCCTCAAAAGTAATAAAGTTATAGAAGTTTTGCGCACAGCGTAATATTGTGCAATCGCTTTCAAATGACTGGAAATTCCCCCCTCTATCCGGGTGAAATTCAATAACTTTGTCATATACAAACGGAATACAGTCTCTTCGAGCCATGTAGACTCGCTGATATGATAATTATAGAAACCAAGTAGTAAATAAAGGGGGATAACATCACATGAAAAAGAAATGGCTATCGATGCTGCTCGCTCTAACGTTGGTCCCGGCCTTGATCGCAGGCTGCGGAAACAGTGCAAACGGAGGAAATGACGTCTCCAATTCTGCCGAAAAGAGCAAGGACGCGGACAAACCGGTGGAGATTAGAATTATGGCGTACAACGCCGAATCCTCACGGGCAACGTATTTGAAAATGCTGGATGAGAAGCTTCCTAACATTAAGATCGTTTTTGAATTTGTTGCTCTCGACAACTTCAACAACGTACTGAACTCCCAGCTCCAGGCTGGGCAAGGACCGGACATTATCGAAGTGGGCGGCGAAACCCGTCTTTTGGCAAACGCGGGCTTTCTCATGGATCTGACCAATGAGAGCTTTACTTCCAAATATGCGGATGCCGGTCTCGCACCCTACTCCGTAAACGGTAAGGTTTATGCTACGCCGCTTCAAAGCTGGTATGAAGGTATTTTCTACAATAAGAAAATCTTCAAGGAACAAGGGATCGAGGTGCCGAAGTCGTTCGACCAGTTCATTCAGATCCATAAAGATTTAGCGGCTAAAGGAATCAAGCCTCAGATCATGGGTGCCCAGTCTTGGGAACCTATGATGAAACAAAGCATCGGACTTGTGAATAATGACTTCTACTCTAATCCTGACAACAAAGATTTTGACGAGAAATTCAACAACGGAGAAGCCAAGCTTTCGGAGGCATGGTTGCCGTACGTTGAAAATTGGTCGCGGATGATTACGGAAGGTATTCTTACTCCGGATATGCTCGGATTGAGCTATGATCAGGCATTGGATGAGTTTGCTACGGGTAAAGCAGCTATGTGGGAAAGCGGCCCTTGGGCTGTGGGAACGATTATGGAGAAAAGCCCGGATTTTGAGCTTGGAATGTTCCCGATTCCCGGATCGGAAGAAGGACCGGGTTGGCTTGTAGGCGGGCCAGGATCCGCATTTGCCGTCAACGCCAAGACCCAGCACAAGGCTGAGGTGCTCCAGATTCTTGATTTAACGGCCACTCCTGAAGCGCAGCAAGCTTTGATTAAAGATAACGCAGGAAGTTCTTTCTTGAAGGGCGTAGAAGTGGATTTGGGAGAAATTTATGCGGACTGCGAAGAAGCCTTTAAAGCCGGCAATGTGTATGCTCCATGGACAGCAGCTTGGGTGTCGGGCAATCCTGTGGTGGAAGGGTACGGAAAGTCCCTGCAGGAAGTAGTTGCCGGAGTTAAGACGATCAAACAAGCGCTTGAAGACGCAGATCAAGTTAATCAGGTCATGCGTGATTCGTTGAAATAGAAAAGGGACCCTGCGGGAGATAAAAACCGGCTGCTTGATTATGAGCTCCCCGGTTTTTATTTCTCTCTAGTCCGAATTGGGGAGGAGAGACACCAGTGAATACGAAGCGAAGAGACAGGGTTTTTCTTTTGATGATACTCCCGGCCTTTATCGGTTTTCTTCTACTGTTTATCGTACCGTCGCTTATGAGCTTCGGTTACAGCCTGACAAACTGGTCCGTATATAAACCGAATTTTAATTTTGTCGGATTGGATAACTATGCAAGTCTATTTGCAGATACTAAGAATATAGCGGCTATTAAACATTCAATTACTTATGCATTAGTGATCACGGTGCTTCAGAATGGATTCGCCATCTTGTTTGCTGTCCTGCTGAATCGAAAAGGGATTATGGCCAATATGGTCAAATCGATCTTTTTCTTGCCGGCGGTGCTCAGTATTTTAGTTGTGGGATTTTTGTTTCAATACATTATGACATCGGCCGATTATGGATTGTTAAACAATATTATTCAGTTTTTTGGAGGCACTCCGGTCAACTGGCTTGGAAACGGCAAAATTGCGCTATTTTCCGTGCTGGCCACGCAGGTGTGGCAGTGGACGGGTTGGAGTATGGTCATCTATATCGCCAATCTGAAGAGTATCGATGGTTCGCTTTATGAAGCCGCCGAAATAGATGGTGCAGGCAAACTTCAAACGTTCCGTAAAGTTACGCTCCCTCTTTTGTATCCCGCCGCTTCGTTCAATATTTTAATGAGTCTGATCGGCGGATTGAAGGTGTTTGACGTCGTCTTTGCAATGACAAAAGGCGGTCCAGGCTATGCAACAGAGACCATCATGACAACGCTGATCCGAGAAGGGTTTAATTCCGGACGGACCGCTTATGCATCTGCCTTTGCCGTCGTTTTCTTCGTCATCGTATTTGCACTAACTCAAATTATCACCTTCTTCTTGAACAAATGGGAGGAGAGAATCGTATGATCCGGACACAAAAATTCAAGAATGTTACTTTTAATTGCCTTTATGCCATCATTGGAGCGGTGATGCTGCTCCCAATATACTATCTGTTGGTAACCACCTTCAAAACACCGGCAGAAGCCACCGCAAGACCGCTTGGTCTGCCGACAACGTGGAATTTCGGTAATTATATCGAAGCATTTACGGCTATGAACTACCCGAGAGCGTTCACAAACAATTTATTAATCACCGGAATTGCCGTAATAATTCTAATTCTGATTTCTTCCATGGCTGCTTACGTTATTGCAAGGAGCAACAGATTAATATTTAAATGGATGTTCTCTATATTTATGGTCGGACTCATCATCCCTTTTCAAATCGCAATCATTCCGCTGTATAAAATTATCGCGGGCCTGCATTTGATGAACACGCTTCCCGGTGTCATATTGATTGATGTATTTTGTATTAACCTGCCGCTGTCGATATTTTTATTCCGGGGCTTTATCAATACAGTGCCCATAGAACTGGAAGAAGCGGCGGCGATCGATGGTTATGGCACGTTCAGAACCTTTTTGAGCATCATATTCCCGCTCCTTAAACCGATCGTTTCTACGGTAGCCATTCTGGACGCGCTGGCAATCTGGAACGACTTCTTAACGCCCCTTCTGTTTCTGCAGGATCCCAGAAAGGCAGTCTTGCTTCAGGAGGTTTATAAAAACGTCGGTCCGTTTTCCACGGATTGGACGTCATTCTTCCCGATGCTTGTGCTATCTACACTGCCGCTGGTTATCTTCTTCTTAATTATGCAGAAGAGCATTATCGATGGTGTAGTAGCTGGGGCAGTAAAAGGTTAATATATCCAAACTCTGTTGTAGAAAAAGTTGGACTTAAAAATTTAGGTAAATAGTCCTTGGTTTTGAGCGATACAGATTTCAGGGACAAAATCAATAGAAAGAAGGCCGCCTTATCGTCATTCTTGACGCCAACAGGTGGTCTTTTTTTGTTTTTCGACAGAAATTAACAACATTCTACAAAATTCCGCAATTTTTTTGCGGGCTCACGCAAGACTTTTTCGGTTACCATTGCCTCACGCGCGTGTATCATGAGGGTACCATAAAAATAGGACATTCATCACAGAAGAAAGGGTTGTGCTTAGTGCAAAAGTATGAAGGAGCAACGGACTTGCTGAACAGCGCCATTGAATCGATAAAGCATATATTTAGCTGTCCCACGCGGGTTGATGCGCCTAATTTGTTCGATCAAACTTTGATACAAAGCGATGTCGGCGTATTGATAGGGATCGTAGGAGATATGGAGGGACGCCTGGTTATAGAAGGAGAAAGCCGAATCTTCACCAAGCTTAGCGAGAATATGTGCGGCATGCCTCTGGAGGGAGAGATGCTTCACAGCTTCGTCGGTGAAATGGCGAATATGATCGCCGGAAATACATCGACGCTTCTGTCAAACCGGGGCAAACACATTGACATCACCCCTCCGACGGTGATGGTGGGGCAGCTTCAATTATACGGATTTAAACGCGGGATCCGGGTGACCGTACATTTGGAGGCCGTCGGCCCGGTCAACGCGATTTTGCTGCTGCAAGGTTAAGGAGGAAGGACATGCATAAAATTTTGGTTGTTGATGACGCGGCTTTTATGCGATTGATGCTAAAAAACATTTTGAGCAAACAAGGATATGAGATCGTGGGTGAAGCCGAGAACGGGCTTGAGGCGGTGGAAAAGTACAAAGCATTATCGCCGGACCTCGTGACCATGGACATTACGATGCCGGTCATGGAGGGGGTAGAAGCTGTAAGACTGATTAAGCAGCTCGATCCTAACGCAAAGATCATCATGTGCTCGGCGATGGGGCAGCAATCGATGGTAGTGCAGTCTCTACAAGCCGGTGCCAGAGATTTTATAGTCAAACCGTTTCAAGAGGAACGGGTTCTGGAATCCATAAGAAAGACATTAGGAGCTTAAGATCGAAAATGAGGGCGGTTAAACAAGTGAAGTTCATTAATTTCCATCATGAGGATAGCTTATCGGGAGAAGAACTGGAACTGATTTTGGAGCATCTTGAGGCAGAGCTGGAACAAATTAAAGACAGGAATAGCGAGGGGTAATCATGAGCTGGTTTCGCAATATGAAAATTTCGGTAAAATTATACTTTGGATTTCTGATTATGGCCGTTTTATTGGTGTTCATAGGCTACTTTGGACTAAGCAGTATAGATAAATTGAACGACAGTATGTCCGACATGTATGACAACAATCTGGTACCGGTTCGGGATATGTCCGGTGCTCTGGGATTATATCAGAGAATTCGGGTGAATATCCGCGACATGCAATCCTTGGCCGACAGCAAGGAAGACAGAGATGAGTATAATCAGAAAATCGACAGCTTTATTAGTGAAGTCGAAACAAATATCGGTCAGTACCAAAGCACGGAGTTGACCAGTGCGGAAGAAGACCTCCTGGAGTCTTTAAGTCCGGATTGGGAGGTTTTCAAACAAGACTTGAACGAGGCTAGAAATCTGATCTACGAAGGCAAGACAGAGGAATTTCATGCACTGCTGAAGGGTGATATGGATAAGCATGGCGATACGGTCATGGATCTCCTTCAAGAATTGGTTACCTTGAACGTAAAGCTGGCGGACGAACGCAGCGAACAGGGGAATCAAGTATATCTCGATTCGCGGAATACCACTTTCATAGTGCTCGTAATATCGGTACTGCTTAGTGTAGTCTTCGCCTTGTTTTTATCGCGAAGTATCTCCAATCCGCTCCGTAGAGTAGTGGACCTGGTTGATCAAGTATCGAAGGGTGACCTGACGGAAACGGCGGAGATTACTTCCAAGGATGAGGTCGGACAACTCGCAGTTTCTACGAACGAGATGATTTTGAGCCTACGGGGCATCGTCGGTGGAGTTGTTACAACCGCAGAGGGGGTTTCCGCTGCAGCCCAGCAAATTTCGGCCAGTACGGAAGAGATCGCTGGAGGAAGCTCCGGTCAGGCTCATGCGGCGCAAACGATTAACGAGTTATTCAAGGAATTAACGGCCGCAACACACGCGGTAGCCCGGATTGCCGAACAGGCATCGGACATTTCCGAGGATACGATGGACATTGCCGAGCAAGGAGGTAAAGTCGTTCGCTCATCCGTGGAAGGCATGAACCTGGTCAATGTGCATGTGACGAAACTGGAAGAGGATTCAAACCGGATCGGCGAAATTATCGAAGTGATTGACGATATTGCAGAGCAGACGAACCTGCTTGCCCTGAATGCGGCAATTGAAGCTGCGCGGGCGGGAGATCAAGGGAGAGGGTTTGCCGTTGTAGCGGATGAAGTCAGGAAGCTGGCGGAACGCAGCGGCGAGGCTACGAAACAGATCACCGATATTATTAAGGGCATGCAGGAAAATACGCGTCAAAGCGTGAAGGCTACCCGCGACGGGGTTGCACTTTCCAAGCAGACGGGCGAAGCCTTCGAGAACATTATCAACAAGGTCGGCGAATCCGCAAGCAAAGTAACCGAAATTGCAGCAGCCAGCCAGCAGCAGGCAGCCCAGTCGGCCGAGGTGATGTCGGCGGTGGAAAATATATCGGCGGTAACCGAGGAGTCGGCGGCAAGCTGCGAAGAAACGGCCTCGGCGGCTCAGTCTCTTGCCGGACTGGCGGAAGAATTGAATCATTCTGTTTCAGTGTTTAAAGTGAATTAATAACTAGGTGGGGGCAAATGTGAAGTTAAAAAAAACCGGGTTTTCTATGAAGTTACGGACGCGTATGCTGGTCACGATTCTCGGGTCTATCGTTATTCTCCTCGGAAGCATGCTGACCGTCATTGGAATCACTACCAAAAATGAAGCCATGGATACGGCTATCTCGCTTTCGCAAATCTCAGGCGAAAAAATCGGAGCCAACGTTCAGCTGGAATTTGACAAAGCCATCGGGGTGGCCCGCAGTTTGGCCGAAACCACGGAGAGTTTGAAGCAGAGCGGTACGACGAATCGGAACACGGTCAATACCATCCTTAAAAATGTGATAGATAATAATCCTTCCTATATAGGGGTATGGGCGATCTGGGAACCTAATGCCTTTGATGGCAATGACGGATTATACCGGAACGCTCCGGGCTCCAACGAGGATGGAAGATGGCTTCCTTATTGGAAGCGCACGGATCATGGATTAGAGCTAAGCACGCTTACAGCGGATGATATTGAAGGCGAATACGGATTTTATGCGCCCGTGAAGAGCAGTGGTAAGGAAATGATCGTGGATCCCTATAACTACCAAATTAACGGGAAGGATGTCATGATGACGTCGATGATTGTCCCGATTATAGAAAATGGTGTTGTTGTAGGAGTGATCGGAATCGATATCGAATTGGAGTATCTCCAGAGTATGATGGATCAGTTTAAACTGTACACTACAGGTTTCGCACATATTTACTCGAATAAAGGCACAATCGTTACCAATCCGGACAGAAGCGTAATTGGAAAGAAAATGGATGAGGCATTTCAAACTGCCAATTCCGAGGATATTATGAAGTCTATTTCCCAAGGGAGTACTTACACGGGAAATTGGGAGGGGAACTACCTTCTTTATACCCCGATCTTAATAGGCAATACGGAAACCCCGTGGTCGGTAGCTACGGTAGTGCCGATGAAGGAAGTTACGGCTGATTCGGACAAGCTATTAACATCCATTATTGTCGCGGGTGTCGTCACCTTGCTTATATTAGGAGTCATCATTGTGTTGCTGACCGGAAGTATCGTAAAACCGCTTAAACAAGCCGTAGAGGTCGGAGAGCACATGGCTCGCGGGGATTTCACCAAGGAGTTGCCGGAACCGATATTGCGCAGACATGACGAAATCGGGGTGTTGGGCCGGGGATTCCATGGAATTTCGCAGAGCATGAGAACTATGCTTGGAAAAGTCAGCATGAATGCTTCCCAGGTTGCTGCGGCTTCTCAGCAAATTTCCGCAGGCTCCGAAGAACTGGCTTCGGGCAGCGGAGATCAGGCTTATGCCGTGCAAACGATCAATGAGTTGTTCAAGGAACTGTCCAGTGCAATCAACTCGGTGGCTGCCAGCGCGTCGTCGGCTTCGGAATTGGCGAATAAAACCGCTAGCGTGGCCGATGAAGGAGGAGCGGTTGTCGGGCGCTCCGTAGAAGAAATGAGTACGGTAAGTCGTCAGGTTCTCCGCTTGGAGGAAGATTCCACGCGTATAGGTGAAATCATCGAGGTTATAGACGACATCGCGGAGCAGACGAACCTGTTGGCTTTGAATGCGGCTATTGAAGCGGCGAGAGCCGGGGATCAGGGCCGGGGATTTGCCGTCGTGGCGGATGAGGTGCGCAAATTGGCGGAGCGAAGCGGAGAAGCCACGAAACAGATTACAAGCATTATTAAGGGCATGCAGAATAATACAACGGAAACGGTTAAAGCCGTGGAAGCGGGCGTGCTCTCTACCGAGAAATCCGGAGAGGCTTTCGGCAATATCTCAACGATGGTAAGCGAGTCGGCTAGCCGGGTCATGGAGATTGCCGCAGCGAGCGAGGAGCAGGCTGCTCAAGCCAGTGATGTGGTGGCCGCGATTGAAAGCATCTCGGCTGCGACGCAAGAAACCGCGGCGAGCAGTGAGGAAACGGCATCGACGGCCGGGGCATTGGCCGAGCTTGCCGAAGAGTTAAACCGCATGGTTGCGGCATTCAAAATTTAATCATGCGGGAGGCGGGAGTGGACATGCAGGCAAGCAGCCAAGAACAGTATATTGAATTTGGAATTGAACAAGAGCAGTACGCCATTCGCATTCAGGATATACATGAAATCATCAAAATTCAGGAGATCACGGCCATTCCTAACGTAACGGATTACGTCAAAGGCGTTATCAATTTGCGCGGCCGGATTGTTCCTGTAATCAGCCTGCGGTGTCTGTTCGGCAGTGAAGAGGCGGAGTACACCAAGAGCAGCCGGATCGTCGTGATTCATCACTTGGAAGAGGCGGTCGGTATCATCGTGGACCGTGTGAACAAGGTGACGACATTTACGGATATTCAGCCTCCTCCCGAGCGGGTCGGGGGCGTACAGGGAAGCTTTTTTACGGGAATCGGGCTTGCGGAGAGCGGGTTGGTCGGTATCTTGAGACTGGACGAAGTTCTTTTGCATGAATAAGGAGGCTTACCGGCGTGCTGTCTGAATATAGAGAAGTTTTTCTGGAGGAGCTGGAAGAACAGCTTCAACTGATGGATGAGGAGATTCTAAAGCTGGAACGGGAGGAGGACTCCTCCCGAATCGTGCAGGCCCTGTTTCGCGCAGCCCATACGTTGAAAGGTTCCTCGGCGGCAATGGGTTTTGATATCATGAAGCAATTGACGCATGAGATGGAGCAGCTGCTGGACCTGGTGCGAAGCGGGAAAAGAACGGTAACCGGAGTCTTAATCGACCGCTTGTTTCAAGCTCTGGATCACTTGAAGCTATTGAAGCTTGATATCGTGGATGGCGGAGGCGGAGCGGGAATCGATATTTCGGCCTGTGTCCGGCAGCTTCAGAGCTTTGCTAACGGAACCGAAGATGCCGAGGCGGCGGAAACGGTAGAACTTCCGGAGATCGAGGAGATCACCGGTTACGCGGAGACCGGTGCAGCAAAAGCAAAACCGGTATTGGCACTCAATTACCGGCTTAAAGCAAGCGAATGTCTGGATCAGGGCCGCCAGGTCAATTGGATTTCCGTACGGATTTCAAGCTCCTGTCCGATCAAGGGGGCAAGGGCGTTTGTCATCCAGTCCAGCCTTGCTGAGTTAGGGGAAGTATTGTATACCCAACCTGATTTGGAAGATCTGGAGGAGCAGGCCGAGGGCGCGACAGAGATCCTTTATCTCCATGCGGGCGACCTGGGCCAGGAAGAACTGAAGGCCTTTACTTTGGCGCTAATGGATGTGGAAGCCGTATTGGTTGAGGCCGTTTCCTTCGAGGAAATCGAGCTTGTCCAGCCTTCTACTGTACAGACGGCCGCAAAAACGGCAGGTCCGGATGAGGGTTCGGTCCAGACGTCCGGCAAAGCCAAATCGCAGACGATTCGGGTGAGCGTCGAACGCCTTGAGCATCTGATGAATCTGGTCGGTGAGCTGGTGATTGACCAAACCCGGATTCATCAGGTCGAACGCACCCAGAGGCGACGTTTTTCGGATGATTCGGTAGAAGAGCTCGGTCATATTTCCGATCATTTGTCGCGTATTATCGGAGATTTGCAGGAGAGCGTGATGAAAACGCGGATGCTTCCGATCGAACAGCTCTTTAATCGGTTTCCACGGATGGTCCGGGACTTGTCGCGTGATCTTGGCAAGGAGATCGAATTGGTGATAGAGGGAAAAGACACCGAGTTGGACCGGACACTGATCGAGGAAATTGCCGATCCGTTGATTCACTTAATCCGAAACGCTGTGGACCATGGGATTGAAGACCCGGGAGTACGAACGGCAAACGGCAAGCCGGCCAAAGGTACACTGACTATCCGGGCGGCTCATGAAGATAATCAGGTCGTCATTTACGTGGAAGACGACGGAGCCGGAATTCATGCGGAGAAGATCCGGGCTTCCGCTATCGCCAAAGGGGTCATTTCTCCCGAGGAGGCTTCCTATTTGTCGGAGATGGAGTCGGTCGATTTGATTTTCAGCCCGGGTTTCTCCACCGCAGCGGTCGTCAGCGAAGTCTCCGGGCGGGGCGTCGGAATGGACATCGTTAAGAGTCATATCGAGAAATTGAACGGCCTGATCGAAATTCATACGACGGTCGGTAAAGGGACAACCTTCAAAATCAAATTGCCGCTGACCCTGGCGATCATAGAAGGGCTGCTTGTGAAGCTTGCGGCTCAAACTTTCATTATACCTATGAGCAATATATCGGAAATCGTGAGAGTGACCCGGGAAGACATCGTTACGGTGCGGGGACAATCGGTGATCCTGCTCCGCAACCAGGTGATTCCGGTAGCTTGGATTCATGAATATTTTCAACTGCCGAAGTCATCGGCGGCCAAACAGAATATTTCCCTGGTCATCGTCGGCTCGGCCGAGAAGCGTCTGGCTTTGGTGGTGGACGAACTGATCGGCAACCAGGAAATCGTAATCAAGTCGCTAGGTTCCTACATCGGCAAAGTGACCGGAATTGCCGGCGGAACGATTCTTGGCGACGGAAGCGTGGCTCTAATTATGGAGATAGCGGGTATCATTGCAAAAATGGGCGGTAAAACCGTGTCTTAGTTAAAGGAGGCGAAATGAGGCATGTTGACCTCTCTGCAGCCTAATCAGGATTTTGCGCGGTTTGTCCAACTAGTGAAGACAAAATCCGGCATTGATTTGGCTTTATATAAAGAACCGCAAATGAAGCGCAGATTGAACAGTTTGCGCGAAAGAAGAGGCTTTGCCAGCTTTGTTGATTTTTATAATGCATTTTCAAGCCAACCTGACTTATATGCTGAGTTTCTGGACCAGATGACTATCAATGTGTCGGAGTTTTTCCGGAATCCGCAGCGATGGGATGTGCTGAGGGATAAGGTGTTTCCCGAGCTTATGAAACTCAGTCCCAAGCCGAAATGCTGGAGCGCCGCCTGTTCGACGGGAGAAGAACCGTACTCTATGGCTATGCTGCTGTCCGAATTTCTGGAACTGAGAGATATCCGGCTGCTAGCCACGGATTTGGACCAACATGTGATTGAACGGGCTCAAATCGGAAATTATGCGGCGGCTGCGGTAAAAGATGTGCCGAAGGCGCATCTGAATAACTATTTTACTAAGCAGGGCGAGCGATATCAGATCTCGGACCAAATCAAGCGATGTGTGCAGTTCAAGCGGCATAATCTGCTTGCCGATCGCTATGAGACAGGCTTCGATCTAATCGTTTGCCGGAATGTGCTGATCTATTTCACCGATGAAGCCAAGGAAGCGATCTTCACGAAGTTCAGCCAAGCTCTGAGACCCGGCGGCTACTTGTTCATCGGGGGAACGGAGCAGATTTTTCAACCTCAGCAGTATGGGCTTGAAGCGACGGAGACCTTTTTTTACAGAAAGAAACAGTAAATTTACAAAACATATAGAAGGAAGATACCGGTCATGGAGAAAATCAAAGTACTGGTCGTTGACGATTCGCTGTTTATGCGCAGAATGATCGTTCGACTGGTGGAAGAGGATGAGAATATCCAGGTCGTCGGTACCGCCCGCAACGGCGTTGAAGGTGTCAAGCTGGTCAAGGAGCTGCGGCCGGACGTAGTGACGATGGATATCGAAATGCCGGAAATGAACGGAATCGAAGCGCTGGGCAAAATCATGGAAGAGCTGCCTACGCGGGTGGTCATGCTCAGTTCCCTGACGAAGGAGGGAGCGGAGGAAACCATCACCGCGCTGCAGAGCGGTGCGGTTGACTTTATAGCGAAGCCGTCGGGATCGGTGGGCACCGGCCTGACCGGAGCCAGGGAAGAGATCATCGGCAAAATCAAGGCGGCGGCCCGCACCCCGCTTTCGGTGCTGATCGCCGCTCGTCGAGGCGGGGTTCCGCAGACCGTATGGGAGCCGAAGCGTGCCGTGCCCGAAGCGGCCAAGGAATTCCGCCAAATTGTGGCGATCGGTACTTCGACGGGAGGGCCGAAGGCTTTGGAGACCGTGCTGACCGGGTTGCCGGCTGATTTTCCGTATCCTGTGCTCGTTGTTCAGCACATGCCGCCCAAGTTCACTTTGTCACTGGCGCAACGCTTAAACAACTTGTGCCGGATACGTGTCGTGGAGGCGGAGGATGGCCAACTCGTACAGGGAGGGACTGCGTATATTGCACCCGGCGGATTCCATATGACTTTGACCAAAAAGAGGGATGGGGTTCGGATCGCCTTGCATCAGGAACCTCCTCAAAACGGACACCGTCCTTCGGTCGATGTCATGTTTGATTCCGTTTCCGCTTTGCCGGACTTGAAAAAGCACTATGTGCTGATGACCGGCATGGGAAGCGACGGTGCGAAAGCGATGGCGCAGGCCAAACGGCAGGGGGCCGAATCCACGATCGCGGAGGCTCAGGATAGCTGTGTCGTATTCGGCATGCCGCGGGCGGCGATCAGCCTAAACTGCGTCGACCATGTCGTGCCGGTAACGGTCATCGCCGCCAAGATCCGGCAGCTGACAAAGACTTGAGCAGCTGGCTTATGGAGAATAGGGGCATTCCCTGGTTAATAGGGAATGCCCCTTTCTTTGTCGATTACCGAGACATAAGGATTGTCTCGGTAATAAAACCGCCATGGCATGTCGGCGTACTCCGCCGCATAGGCGATGTTGATGCGCGGCGCGGCGATGATGGCGGGCTGCGGGTCGCCCGGCGATGACGCTGGCGCCGGGGGAGGAGCGCCCGCTTCCAGGCGCAGCGGGCTGGCGCTGCTGTGCAGCAGCACGCCGTTCAGCGACTTGTCTATCAGGAGGGCCCGGCACAGTTTGCCGGGACCCCCCGACAAGTCGGCTGGCCGGCGCGCGCGGGAGCCGCGGTGGAGGCGCATGAGCGCCTCGTCCTGCTGCGTCAGCGGCTCCACGGCCCGAATCAGGACGGCCTGCGGATCGTCCCGGGACCCCGTGACCACATTTAGGCAGTGGTACATGCCGTAAATCAAATAAATATAGGCGGCTCCGCCCTCGGCAAACATGATCTCCGTCCGGCCCGTCCTCCGGCCGCCGTAGGCATGACTTCCCTTGTCCTCGATGCCGCCATAGCTCTCCGTCTCGACGATCCGGCAGCGGATTTCACCCTCATCGGTCTCATGGACGAGCGTCTGCCCCAACAACAGGGGAGCCGTCTCCAACGCCGAGCGGGCATAGAAGGACAGCGGGAGCAGTTCCCCCGCGCTGAAGTTATTAGGAATGGATTGCATGAACTTAGACCTCCTCGGATTTTTGCCATTCCGGTTCCGGAGTATTGGCTAAAGAGACTCCAGAATTGGCGTTCAACCCTCGTCAGTTTTACCCTAATAATATATAAACCGCTTTTGGGAACGCAAGGCAAATGAGGCCCTGACAGCTCGCCGCGTAATTCCGTCTACTAACGAACCGTACAGCGCTTATTGACGAAGAAATGGCCGCAAAACAGATCTAACGAACTCCAGCGGCGCTATTAGGTGGATTTAGCAAAAGAATTCTGCTAAATCCGCGAATTAAGGCTACTGGGGTTCGTTAGAATCTCAAGCCGCTGTAATTTGGCCAAATAAGGTTCGCTGAGTTCGTTAGAAACTGCACCGCACGCGATCCCGGCGTGCGGTGCTCGGTCATTCATACGGTAACGGTCAACCCCGTTTCATGATAAGCCCCTTACTTTATCACTCCATCCACCAACGCTTCAGATCGCTCCACCAGGAATGGCTCTCCGGCTTCTCTTCTACCGGCAGCGGCTCGGCCGGCTGTTCGCCGTGTGCCGTACAGAACTCGGTCGGTTCCGTGCCCTGCACGAACACCTCCAGCTTCTTGTCCGGGCAATCGGCCGTGGCCAGCTTGCCGGTGGCGGAGTCGATGTACACGCTCACCACGCCGCTTGGCATCGGAAAAATTTTCGGCGGCACCTTTTCCAGTGCTTTCTCCATAAAATTGGCGAAAATCGGTGCCGCTTTACGCGACTCGGCCGTGCCAAGCGTCTTGCCCTTGTCGTAACCGACCCAAACGGCCGTCGACAGCTCCGGCGTAAACCCGACCAGCCACGCATCCGTGCTGGTCGTTCCGGTCTTGCCGGCCACCGGCCGTTTGATCTCGGCCGATACCCGGTTGCCGGTGCCGCCGATTTCGAACACGCTCTCCATGAGCTGTGTCAGCACATAGGCGGCGGCCGGCTCGATCACTTGCTCCTGCTCCTTCGCTTGCGGAGCTTTATAGAGCGTATGCCCTTCCTCGTCCGTAATTTTAAGCACGGCGATGGGCGTGACCTTTTGCCCTTGATTGCTGATCACGGAAAATACGGTAGCCATTTCGAAAGGACTGACCGGAGAAGTTCCCAGCGCCAAAGAAGGGACGGCCTCCATGGGGCTCGTGATTCCCATTTTTTTGCCCAGCTCGATGACCTGGTCCGCTCCCACTGTCAGAATCGTGTTCACCGCATAAATATTGTCCGACGCCGCAATCGCCTTGCGCATATCGATTTCGCCAAGGTATTTGTCCCCATAGTTTTTGGGACTGTAGGTTTTGCGGTTATCGTCATAGTGGAACAGCGTAGGCTGGCTGTTGAATGTGCTGACGGGCGTCATTTTTTTCGAGGCCAGGGCTGTAAGATACATGATCGGCTTGAAGCTGGAGCCAGGCTGCCGGGTTGTTGCGAATACGTGGTTATACTGGCTCGTTCCGTAATTCACTCCGCCCACAAGAGCTTTGACATACCCGTTCCTTGGATCAATGGAGACGAGAGCCGCCTCCAGATCCGGACTGTTTTGTAGCTCCGAGGCAACAGCCGCCTCCGCCGCCCGCTGGGCATCCATATCCAGCGTCGTGTAGATGCGAAGTCCGCCATGCTCCAGCAGACTCTCTTCAAAACCCAGATCATGCACCACAATATTCCGGATATAGTCCCGGAAATAAGGAGCCGCGTCGGTACGGGTCCGCTGTTGCGGAGAGTTGAAGGACAGCAAACGATTATAAGCTTCATCGGCCTGCTTCTGAGTAATCGACCCCGTCTGGACCATGGCCGACAGGACGATTTTTTGACGGTCCTTGGCGTTCTTCATATGGTTGTAGGGAGAATAATAGGTGGGACCTTTCGGAATGCCGGCCAGGATGGCACTCTCAGCTAAGCCCAGCTCCTTTGCCGGTTTGCCGAAATACATTTGCGAGGCTGCCTCAATACCATACGCTCCCCGTCCGTAGTAAATTTCATTAAGATACATATTCAAAATTTCATCTTTGCTATATTTCATTTCCAACTGTGTCGTGAGTTTGGCCTCTTTAAGCTTGCGCGACCACGTGCGTTCGTGCGAAAGATAGAGATTCCGCGCCAACTGTTGACTCAGGGTGCTGGCCCCTTGTACCTTATCCATCTCCTTCAAATTGACGAACATCGCTCTTAACATTCCTTTGATATCGAAGCCGAAGTGATCGTAAAATTTCCGGTCCTCCACCGCCAAAGTCGCTTTGATCAGCCAAGGGGATATTTCATTTAACCCCACAGGCTGCCGGTTGCGCTCGCTGCTGGAAAATACAGTAACGGCCTGCCCTTTAAGATCAATAAGCTGCGAATTTTTAGCCGAATCCGCCGGAGGAAGACCAGATTGCGATAAATACAACAGGGTAAAACCAAAAAGCGCCGCACCAAACAGGCTTGTGTACAACGTATATTTCAACAGCCTCAGAAGACGGCTGCGCCGCGGTTTGCGCTGGCTGCGGACAAGTTTATGCATAAGGGTCCTCCTCGTTTTAATCCTGGCTTGGATGAATAAAGGAAAATGCCGGATATGTCGTAAAAACTCGCAGCATGCTTAACGCTGGATAATTCTAGTATGGGACAGATTATTAAGGTTATTCATGAAGGGTAGCAGGACGATAGGGCGATATTTAGTTGACGATGATAATCATTATCAATTAGAATGTTAATTAATTACTATATGGCGTTTTTTAGGAGGGGTAGGTCGCCGAGCAGGGAATCGCCGAGGAAGGGACTCATTATGAGCTTATGGAAGCCGGAGGAGCCAACAGCCGCCTGCACCGTGCCCAATTCGGGATGGCCGAGCTAGTCTCCTGATGACAGGAGAAGCAGCGATGGACGTAACTAGGAGCAAATTTGCACTGGAGGAATATAAGATGTCGAGACCTTTGGATTTATATGACGTGACTATCATTGGGGGAGGACCCGCGGGAATGTATTCCGCTTTTTACAGCGGGATGCGGGACCTCAAGACGAAGCTGATCGATGCGAACCCGGAGCTGGGCGGACGCATGCTGATCTATCCCGAGAAAATGATCTGGGACGTAGGCGGCGTAACGCCGACACTTTGCGGGACGCTGATCAAGCAATTGGTACAGCAAGCAAAAACCTTCGATCCGACGATCGTGCTGGGCGAGCAGGTGAGCCGGCTTCAGAAGCAGGAGGACGGCACGTTTATCCTGACTACGGAATCGGGCCAGCGGCATTGGACGCGCACGGTGATCATGGCGATCGGATACGGGATCCGGAAAATGGCCAAGCTCGAAATTGAAGGAGCCGACCGATATGAAGTGACGAATCTTCATTATACGGTGCAGGAGCTGGAGGTTTTCCGCGGGAAGAAGGTGCTCATTTCCGGCGGAGGAGATTCAGCGGTGGATTGGGCCAACGAGCTGGAGAGCATCGCGGCCCGGGTCACGATCGTTCACCGCCGAGAGGAGTTCGGCGGACATGAACGGAACGTAGCCCGGATGCGGTCTTCCTCCGTGGATGTGCGGACTTCTTGCCTCGTCGATAAACTGCACAGTCAGGACGGCGAAACGATCGGGCAAGTCACGATCTCTCACGTCGACGGGAACTTCGAGGACACGATCGATGTGGATGCCGTTATCGTCAATCACGGAATGCGCAGCGACTTCGGCCCGATTCGGGAATGGGGGCTGAACATGGGCGAGTGGACGGCGGAGGTCTCGGGGACAATGGCGACCAACATTCCGGGAGTGTTTGCGGCCGGCGATTTCGTCGACTATGAGACCAAGGTCCGGCTGATCGCCGGGTCCTTTACGGATGCGGCCTTAGCCGTGAACAGCGCCAAGCTGTACATGGAGCCGGATGCCGATAAGGTAGCCTACGTTTCCTCCCACAACAGCCGATTTAAAGAGAAGAATCGCGCTTTGGGCGTGGTGGAGGATGCATAATTGGGTATAGAAACGGTGAAGCTTCCGATAATAGGGAGCCAGCCGTTTTTTATTGCGTAAATTAGCGGGAACATTTGGCGGCAAATCACTCGCACAGCGAACACCAACTGTGTTATTATCAATTTTGTTTGGTATGGGTGAACGATGATTCAAACACTATTCTGGCGGAAAGAAGGGTTGTACGATGGAATTGTGGTATACGGAGAAGCAAACACCCGTCTTCGGCATCACAGCAAAGATTCGTGAGACATTAGTGACGGAGAAGACGGATTTTCAAGACCTGGCGATGATCGATACCGAAGAATTCGGGCGGATGCTCGTGCTCGACGGTATGGTGATGACGACGGTTAAGGACGAGTTTGTTTATCATGAGATGGTGGCCCATCCGGCGCTGTTTACCCATCCGAATCCTAAGCACGTGCTTGTCGTAGGCGGCGGCGATGGCGGGGTGATCCGCGAAGTGATCAAGCATCCCCAGGTGGAAAAGGCCGTTCTCGTTGAAATTGACGGAAAAGTAATCGAATATTCGAAAAAATACTTACCGGAAATCGCCGGCGAACTGGACAACCCCCGGGTTGAGGTTCAGGTGAACGACGGATATATGCATATTATCGAAAGTAAGAACAAATACGACGTGATCATGGTCGACTCGACCGAACCGGTGGGCCCGGCGGCTCCGCTGTTTGAACGCGGATTCTACCAGGGCATCCACGAAGCGTTGAAGGAAGACGGCATTTTCGTTGCGCAAACGGACAATCCTTGGTTCAAGGCCGACCTGATTCAAAAGGTCAACAAGGACGTCAAAGAAATCTTCCCGATCGTCCGCGTATATGGTGCCAACATCCCTACTTACCCTAGCGGTTTGTGGACGTTCACCATGGGCAGCAAAAAGTATGATCCGCTCGAGGTCGACGAGACGAAGATCCCGGATCTCGATACGAAATACTATACGCCACGTTTGCATAAAGCAGCCTTCGTGCTGCCGAAATTCGTGGAAGATCTTGTGAAATAGAGGGAGAGAAAAAGAATGAAACTGGATCAAGCTTATTCAGGCAACGTATTTATTTGTAGTTCCGAGGACTATGCGTCCTCCAAAGCGGTAATCTACGGGATGCCGATGGATTTCACGGTCAGCTACCGTCCGGGTTCCCGGTTCGGTCCGGCCCGTATTCGTCAAGCCTCGGTAGGACTGGAAGAATACAGCCCTTATCTGGACAAGAGCATTCTGGATGCCACTTATTTTGATGCAGGCGATCTCCTGCTGCCGTTCGGCAACGCCGGGCGCAGCCTGGAAGTGATCGGCGAGTATGTCCGCGGTTTGCTGGCCGACGATAAATTCCCGATCGGTCTCGGCGGCGAGCATCTTGTTACTTGGCCGGTTATTCAGGCGATGTATGAGAAGTATCCGGATCTGGCTCTGATCCATATCGACGCGCACGCCGACTTGCGCGAACATTACGAGGGCGAGCCGCTGTCCCACTCGACGCCGGTACGTAAAGCGGCCGAATTGATGGGCGGCAAGAACATCTACCAATTCGGCATCCGTTCGGGCTCCAAAGAAGAGTTCCTATACGGACGCGAAAATATCAACTTCCATCCGTTCGATGTGGCTGCTCCGCTGAAGAGCGCGCTGCCGAAGCTCGGACACCGTCCGGTCTACGTGACGATCGACATCGACGTGCTCGACCCGTCCTGCGCTCCCGGCACAGGAACGGCGGAAGCCGGCGGCATTACCTCGAAGGAATTGCTTGAGGCCGTGCATCTGATCGCGGGCTCCGACGTGAACGTTGTCGGCTGCGATCTCGTGGAGGTCGCTCCGATCTATGATCCGACCGAGCAAACGCAAATCGTGGCGGCGAAGCTGATCCGCGAAATGCTGCTTGGATTTGTGAAGTAATTGAAGCTTCGGAACGATTTCGAAGTATAAGCATGAGCACCTCCTCCCGTAAACCTAATTAGCGGGGGGCGGTGTTTTTTCATCTTCACCGGAGCACGGGTTGTCCCATTTTTCGCCGAAACGGGTAATAGTAAGGTAACGGAGGTGTCGAAGTATGAACAAACAACAAGTCCGGTTTTGGCTTCTTCCAGTGCTATGCGTTGGCTTGATCCTGGGCCTAGGGACTACCCCAGGTTTATCGCCGACAAAAGCGACTGCAGCAGAGGAAGGGAAGTGCGGGCAGGGTGATCACGGATTGCTGCAAAACCTGAAGCGGCAAAGAGCGGGTGCCGATCAGGACCCCCTTAGGTTCAGCGACATTGATTTTTTGAATACATCGACAGGACGTGTAGCCGGGAACGGTTTTTTAATCGGGACGTCGGACAGCGGCTGCCATTGGCAGGAGATTTATACGGGGCAGTGGCAGTTTGAGCAGATCGATTTTCCGGACAATGTGAAGGGCTGGGCTTTGGCCCGGGCGGGGAAATCACAGAGTTTCAACTTGATACGTACCAAAGACGGGGGCTCGAAGTGGGCTAACGTTTATACTGCAGGGCAATCCTTGCAACGAATCGATGTTCATAATGCCGAGACTGTAGTCGGGTATACAAGGAACGCGGTCTATGTGACCAAAAATGGCGGAAACGCTTGGGCCCGGATTCCGACGCCCGCCAATACACGGGCTGCGCTGTTTCCTGCAGATGGAGGCCTTAAGCGGGGATGGGCCATGACGGTGAAGCCCGGCGGAGGAATCCAACTGATGAAGACCGTGGATGGCGGACGCCATTGGCGTGAGTCGCTAGTCGTCTCGGGAGGCATCGGCGGTGAAATTTATAGCAGCGGAGAACAGGTAGGGGCGCTTGTGCGCGGGGAATCCGGCATGTCGCAGGTTTCCTATTCCCTTTATGCCAGCGCGGATAACGGGAAGAACTGGGCCCGCGTCATCGCGCAAAGCACCGCCGGCGGCGGACCGGCACCCGGTTCGGGGAAAGCCGTAGCGGAGCGGGGACCGGCAAATCCCGGCGGACATCCCGGGAATCTGGTCATCGCGGACGGCGCTGTCTACCTGGCTGGGGGTTCTCCGGCAGCGGGCAAGGTCGGATTGGGACGCTCTTTTAACGGAGGCAAAACCTGGAGCAACGTCCCGGCAACGCTTGCCGGATTTGACGCGAAAATTGCTTTTCCGGCAAAGAAGACTGGCTGGCTCGCCGTCACCAATCCGGATGACGCGGCGATCTATCTTACCAAAGACGGCGGGGTTAGCTGGAATATCAAGTTTGATTTAAACGGCAAGTAACGTGAAACATTCATATATAGGATGTATTAAGCAAAGCGTACGGAGAGAGCCCGGTTCCTGACCGGGTTTCTTTATTCTTCTCACTGGAACGAAACCTCACCCGTATTGAATTGAAACATTGAACTGGATATAGTAGTACAATAGGAAACAATGTAATATATAGATTGGGGATTTGGGACATGCCGGATCAGAGCAGAGCCAAAATAGTGATCACTAGCCGCCAGAACGGAGAAGAAACTCTCCAGGAAGTGACGGGAGAGGTTTTTGTCCGGGGGGATACGGCCTACATTAAATATGAAGAACCCGAGCAGGGACCGACCGGGGGAACGACGCGAACGATGGTCAAAATCTCCGGTGGCGAGCTGAAAATCATGCGTCACGGCGAAGTGGAGTCGGAGCAGACGTTTCAGGTCGGGCGCAAGCTGCCCGGGTTTTACCGTTCTCCGTTTACGAAGTTCAATCTGTCCACGCACACGCGAACGCTGGAGACACGGCTTAACGGAGCCTTTGGCCATATCGCTTGGGAATACGATTTATTTGTGCATGAAGAATTGTCGGGACATTTCGCCATTAGTTTACATATACGGGAGGAAGTTTAAATCATGAGTCAAAATCCATTGGAACAAATCAACCAGGCCCTGAAGGATGCCGTCATTGAAGCGATTGTCGGCGCCGGGCTGGCGCTGCGCGAAGAAATACCGGCTATCGTACTGGAAGTGCCTAAAGACAAGGCGCACGGCGACTTCGCTACGAACGCGGCGATGCAGTTGTCCCGAATCGCGAAGAAAAACCCGCGCCAAATCGCGGAAGAAATCCTCAGTCATCTGGATAACGCCAAAGCCGGCATCGAGAAAGCCGAAATCGCGGGACCGGGCTTTATCAACTTTACGCTCGGCAAAAGCTATCTCTACCCGGTAGTGGAGCAGGTGTACGCGCAGGGAGAGAATTACGGCCGCATTGGTGTTGGTAACGGGCAGAAGGTCGAAGTCGAATTCGTCAGCGCCAACCCGACGGGCAGCCTGCACTTAGGACATGCCCGCGGCGCCGCTGTCGGTGATGCGCTTTGCAACGTGCTTGATTTTGCCGGTTATGAAGTTACCCGGGAGTACTATATTAATGATGCGGGCAATCAGGTGGCCAACCTGAGTAAATCGATCGAGGCCCGTTACTTGCAAGAGCTGGGCCAGGATGCGGAGATGCCGGAGGACGGCTACCACGGCGAGGATATTAAAGGCTTTGCCAAGGAGCTCGTTGCAGAGAAAGGCGACACGTTGCTGTCGCAGTCTCCGGAAGAACGCGAGGCGTTCCTGCGGAAATACGGGTTGGAGAAGGAATTGGCGAAGATCCAGCGCGATCTCGGCCGTTTCCGCGTCGGTTTTGACATCTGGTTCAGCGAAACTTCGCTGTATGAGGACGGCCAAGTCGAGGCCTCGCTGAAGGAGTTGGGCGATAAGGGCCAGACTTATGAGCAGGAAGGTGCGACCTGGCTGCGGACGACCGAATACGGAGACGACAAGGATCGCGTTCTCGTTAAGAACGATGGAACCTATACGTATTTGACGCCGGATATTGCCTACCACCGGAATAAATACGAACGCGGCTATGACCGGATGATCAACATTTGGGGCGCCGACCATCATGGTTATATTCCCCGCGTGAAGGCGGCCATGCAGGCTCTCGGCAAGGATCCGGAGAAATTGACGGTATTGATCGCCCAGATGGTCAGCCTGTTCCAGGACGGCGAGAAGGTGAAAATGTCGAAACGGACCGGTAAAGCGGTAACGATGGTTGATTTGATGGACGAAGTCGGCGTCGACGCCATCCGCTATTTCTTTACGATGCGCAGCATGGACTCGCATCTTGATTTCGATATGGATCTGGCGATTTCGACATCCAATGAAAATCCGGTGTATTACGTGCAATATGCTCACGCCCGGATTTGCAGCATTTTCCGTCAGGCGGAAGAACAAGGCGTGGCGATTCCTTCGCCGGAGAGTGTGAACCTGCAAAAATTGACGGCGGAACACGAATACGATTTGCTGCGGAAAATGGGCGAACTGCCGGAAGAGATCGGCGTTGCAGCCGAGAACTATGCTCCGCATCGGCTCGTGCGCTATGTGTATGAAATCTCCGCTATGCTCCACAGCTATTACAGAGCGGAACGCGTTATTACGGAAGACGCGGAGCAAACCGCAGCGCGTCTCGTACTGCTGGGTGCCGTTCGCACAGTCATCGCGAACGTGCTGAAGCTGATCGGCGTGTCTGCGCCGGAACGGATGTAGTCATTAACATCACGCGTATGCAGGACCGCGAATTTATTAAAAAACCGTCAGGGAATTAGGACTTCCCTGACGGTTTTTTGCTGGCTACTACCGGTTTGCCGCGCAATAGGCGGGCGGCGTTGACCTCTCCTGCGCCGAGTTTCATCTTGGACGTCGGAGCGTATACGGGGCGGGCCGTACGGCGCAGCCACTTTTTGATCTCCCCCGGAGACAAGCCCGGGCGGTAGGCCAAGAGCAGGGCAATCGAGCCGCTGACGTGTGAAGTCGCCATGGAGGTGCCGTTCATTTCCCGGTAGCCTCCGCCTAGCCAGCAAGATTTGATCTTCTCCCCCGGCGCGTAAATATCGATGCGGGGGCCATGATTGCTGAAGGACGCAATTCGTCCGTCCCTGCCGGTAGCTCCGACCGAAATGGTATGGGCATATCTGGCCGGGTAATCGGCGCTCTTGCTTTTTTTGTCATTGCCCGAGGAGGCGACGACAACAATTCCGGCATTGTAGGCCCGGCGAACGGTGTTCTGCAAGGACTGGCTTTTGCTCTTCATGCCAAAGCTCATATTAATAATGTTCATGCGGTTCTGGACGCACCAGTCAATGCCCAGGATAATATCCGATACATAGGCGGAGCCGTTGTGATCAAACGCCTTTACGGGATAGATCAGGGAACGGGGAGCTACGCCCATCATGCTTTTGGAACCGCCCGAGGCGGCGATGGTCCCGGCGATGTGCGTGCCATGGCCGTTATCATCGAAGGGTAGACTCATCTTGTTCAAGAGATTGACGCCTCTGGCGAGCGAACTCCGGAGATCGGGGTGATTGAAATCGACGCCCGTATCAATGACTCCGATCCGGACCTGATTGCCGGTTGAGACGGACCAGGCGTCCGGCGCTCCGATTTTCCGGACCCCCCAAGGGGTTCCTGTGGAAGGCTCCTTGCTCGGCATCACGGCGGAGTGGACAGCCACCCTGACGTCCTCCTCGATGAGCAGGCCAAACCGTCCCCAGGCTCCCGCGTCTCGAAAGGACAGGGGGCAGAACAGCGCCTGAAGCAAGGAGGAGGTGCGAACCCGCCGTAAAGCCGGGTTTTGGCGTCGCCGCCCTCGCAGCTGTGCTACAAATTCGGCGAATAGCGCCGGATGCGTAAAGCGGATGATATGGCGGCCGCTTTTTCCGGAGGTGTCGATGTGATCATTTAAATACCGCAGGAAGCTGGAGTAGTCCATTAAGGGTATCCCTCCTGACGAAGCGTGTTGAAGTATAGTATGACAACACCCTGCGACAGGAATGGGAAAGGGGCCCTGCTCCTATAAAATGGGCAGCATTTGCGTCCGGAGGATTTTATTAAGTTGGGCCCTCACAGACCGTGTCAAAGCTGGAATCTGGACATAGGATAAGAGGAAGGCCTTTCAGGCTTTCAATATCCTTCGAAAGGGAGCCGGGAGCTCCCGTTTGAAGTGGATACAGTCGGGAGGCGGCGGACGAGAGTCCCCGTCTCTTTTTATTTTTTCGGGGGGATCGGGGCAATGGCGACACGCTTTAGGCACAACTTAAAACTTGCTTTTTAATGGCAAATAAGGTTTACTATTTTGTGATATGGATATGTTAGTTAGGAAATCAGTCTTTATGTGAACATTGCGTGAGAGGAAGTGTCCGTTACGTGAGTACCCCGCTCAATTTGAAAATTGACCCGGAAAAAGTGAATGAGATTCCGATGGTCGACTTGGCCTTTATGATCCTGAAAGCGGCGAATACGCCGTATTATTACCGCGACCTGATGACTGAGGTGGCAAAAGTCCGCGGCATGTCCGAGGAAGAGATTAACAGCGCGATTGCGCAGCTGTATACGGAAATTAATATCGACGGTAGATTTGCTTGCGTAGGTACCAATCTATGGGGCCTTAAACGCTGGTATCCGATCGAACGCGCCGAAGATCCGGTGGGCAACTCCAAACGTCCTCGTATTATTAATGATGACGATGATGATTTGGATGACGATGATTTCGTGGAAGAAGAAGATACGTTTACGGCGGACGACGATGATGATTTCGATGCCGTTGACGAAGATTCTGAAGACGACCTGTTCTCCGAGGATGAGGAAGAGGACGTTGAAGATGTAGAGGACGACTCTATCCTGGACGATGAAGAACTGGATGAGGAAGACGAGGATTCGGAAGAAGCCGAAGAAGAAGATTTTGGCGATGACGAAGACAACGACTAAATAAACCGGCCCGGGATGGAAATTCACCGTTTTGCCTTTAGCCCTTTACTTGACAGAGGGGTGGGTAACGGGTAAACTATTGCATGGGCTTATGATTCAAACCTATAAATACGTTATTCATTCAAAAAGTGCCCCGATCTGTTCGGGTGTCACTTTTTTGTTTTTTTATGCCCATTTCGCTATGTTTTTCCTCGGAATGGGTTACGCTATATTGATCATGGAACCCGTACTAATTTAGGAGGTTTTTGAACTGTGGCAAAATATATTTTCGTGACAGGCGGGGTCGTATCCTCATTGGGAAAAGGGATCACGGCAGCATCGCTCGGCAGACTGCTTAAGAACAGAGGTCTAAAGGTAACGATCCAGAAATTCGACCCATACCTCAACGTGGATCCGGGGACAATGAGCCCTTACCAGCACGGGGAAGTTTTCGTTACCGACGATGGAGCGGAGACGGACCTGGATTTGGGCCACTATGAGCGGTTTATCGACATTAACCTGTCCAAGAACAGCAATGTAACGACCGGTAAAATTTATTCCTCCGTCATCGGCAAAGAACGCCGCGGGGAATATTTGGGTGGAACAGTTCAAGTCATCCCTCACATTACCAATGAAATTAAAGAGCGGGTATTCCGTGCCGGACGTGAAGCGGGTTCCGATGTAGTCATTACGGAAATCGGGGGTACCGTCGGCGATATCGAGAGTCTTCCTTTTCTTGAAGCGATTCGTCAGATCAAGAGCGATATCGGCCGCGAGAATGTGATGTACATTCACGTTACCTTGATTCCTTATATTAAGGCAGCCGGTGAAGTGAAAACTAAACCAACCCAACACAGCGTTAAAGAGCTTCGCAGCATCGGTATTCAGCCGAACGTGATCGTATGCCGGACCGAGCATGAGCTCTCGGACGATATGAAAGCGAAAATCGCGCTCTTCTGCGACATCGATCCTAATGCGGTCGTGGAATGCCGCGATGCCGATACGTTGTACGAAGTGCCTTTGAATCTGCGTGACGAAGGTCTCGATGAGATCGTCGTAAACCATTTGAAGCTGACCACACCGGCGCCGAATATGAGCGAGTGGGAAGGTCTTGTCGAACGGATCAGCAAGCTGGACAAAACCGTGGAAATCGCTATCGTCGGTAAATACGTCGCTTTGCACGATGCTTATTTGAGTGTTGTTGAATCTCTTTCCCATGCCGGGTTTGATGCGAATGCGGATGTGAAAATCCGTTGGGTCAACGCGGAGGAAGTTACGGACGAAAACGTACACGAAAAACTGCAAGGTATCGGCGGGATTCTCGTTCCGGGCGGTTTCGGAGACCGCGGTATCGAGGGCAAAATTTCAACGATCCGTTATGCGCGCGAGCAGAACATTCCGTTCTTCGGTATTTGCCTTGGTATGCAGGTAGCGGTAATTGAATATGCACGTTCCATGGCAAGTCTGGAAGGCGCCAACAGCTCGGAGATCAATCCTTCCACCGAATATCCGGTCATTGATTTGCTTCCGGAGCAAAAAGATATCGAGGATTTGGGCGGCACGATGCGTCTTGGATTGTATCCATGCAAACTTCAGCCAGGCTCCCTCGCTATGCAGTGCTATGATGATGAATTGGTATATGAAAGACACCGTCACCGGTATGAATTCAATAATGCTTATCGTGAAACGATTGAAGCGGCAGGCCTGCGCATTTCCGGTACTTCGCCGGACGGACGCCTCGTAGAAATCGTCGAACTTCCGGGCCACCCTTGGTTCCTGGCCGTTCAGTTCCATCCGGAATTCACTTCCCGTCCGAACCGTCCGCAACCACTGTTCCGGGAATTCGTAAAAGCATCGATCGCTCATTTGTCCTAAACCTAGCCTTGTGATTTCTTCCATAGCCGCCGATATTTTTTATTGTATAAATTCGAACATGTTTTTTGAGTCTCTTTTTTCCAATTTAGAAGGGATTTCCAAAATGAAGGCGAATTATTACAATACATGAATTTCAAGGGTGGACTCGTAGGAGGGTTTTCTGTGGAAGAGAAGAAGGTGTTGATTGTCGATGATCAAAATGGGATACGTATTTTATTGATGGAAGTGTTCAGTAGCGAGGGGTATAAAACTTACCAGGCTGCCAACGGCAAACTGGCCTTGGAAATTGTCCGCAGCGATTCGCCTGATCTGGTGCTGCTCGATATGAAGATTCCGGGCATGGACGGGCTTGAAATCCTCAAGCATATCAAGGAGGTCAACCCGGACATCAAGGTCATTATGATGACGGCGTACGGCGAGTTGGATATGATCAAGGAAGCGACCGAACTCGGAGCATTGATGCACTTCACCAAACCTTTTGACATCGATGAAATGCGCGTAGCGGTGAACATGCAACTGAAAAGCAGTCCCGTTCTTTAGCGCCTTTAAAGGACCCCGTTTCGGGGTTCTTTTTTTTGGACAACCTCTATTATTTCGAGTTCAAAAGTCAGCTTTTCAGGACCAAGAAGGTTGGATAAAGCTAGGGGCTGAGTAGCGCAACGTACATGAGGTACGTGAGCAACGGAAGGCCCGGCTGAATTCAAGATTCGACGTCGATTTCTCTTCATGATCTGCTTCGTCATGGAAAGATGATCTTTTGGACAACCTCTATTAGTAATTTTGTCAAGGTGTGGTATAATAAAAACTGTGTGAATGTCGGCTAAGAAAGATAATCCAACATCCTTAGGAGGATTGAAACCCATGCCATTAGTATCTATGACAGACATGTTGAACAAAGCGCTTGAGGGGAAATACGCAGTAGGTCAATTTAACATCAACAACCTCGAGTGGACGCAAGCGATCCTTGCTGCAGCAGAAGAAGAAAAATCGCCAGTAATCCTCGGCGTATCCGAAGGCGCTGCACGCCATATGAGCGGTTTCTACACCGTTGTTAAAATGGTGGAAGGCTTGTTGCATGATATGAAAATTACCGTTCCTGTAGCTATTCACCTTGACCATGGCTCCAGCTTCGACAAATGTAAAGAAGCGATTGACGCTGGCTTTACTTCCGTTATGATCGACGGTTCCCATCATCCGATTGATGAGAACATCGAAATGACGAAGAAAGTTGTTGAATATGCTCACGCTAAAGGCGTTTCTGTTGAAGCCGAAGTTGGTACGGTTGGCGGACAAGAAGACGACGTAATCGGCGGTATCCAGTATGCCGACCTGCAAGAGTGCGTTCGCATCGTGAAAGAAACTGGTATTGATACTCTGGCCCCTGCACTTGGCTCCGTTCATGGACCTTACCATGGCGAACCAAACCTTGGGTTCAAAGAAATGGAAGAAATCTGCAATGCCGTTAATATTCCGCTCGTGCTTCATGGCGGTACAGGTATTCCGTTGCACGATATTCAAAAATCCATTTCGCTGGGTACTTCCAAAATTAACGTGAATACCGAGAACCAAATCGAATTCACCAAAGCAGTTCGCGAAGTATTGGCTGCAAAACCGGATGCTTATGATCCGCGTAAATATATCGTTCCGGGCCGTGACGCTATCAAAGCAACAGTTATCGGCAAAATCCGTGAATTTGGTTCCAATAACAAAGCGTAATTGTATTGCTGGATAATCCAGTTGAATAGGGTGATTATGGAGAGCACACCGCTTAGACGGTGTCTTTCCATTTTCATACCTAAAAGTTTGTATAAGTCTAATAACGAAGTCTATAGTCATGGAAGAGTCATTTGCCGTTTTACGGCTGCATTATACGTAGGGGGACCCTTGAGCTTATGGAGAAATTAATGATCAGCGGCGGACGGCCGCTGCGCGGCACAGTATCGATCAGCGGTGCAAAGAACAGTGCGATAGCGCTTATTCCTGCCGCAATTTTGGCTGAATCCGAAGTAGTGCTGGATAATTTGCCGCATCTGAGTGATGTCGCGGTTTATTCTGAGATTTTGGAAGAGTTGGGTGCCCGCGTATCATGGGAAGACAGTCAAATGAGAATTGATCCTTCCGATGTAAAATCGATTCCTATGCCGAACGGCCCCGTCAAGAAGCTGCGGGCTTCTTATTATATGATGGGTGCGCTGCTTGGCCGTTTTAAAGAAGCAACGATTGGATTGCCGGGAGGATGCAATTTCGAACCTCGTCCGATCGATCAGCATATTAAAGGTTTTGAAGCTTTAGGAGCTACCGTAACGAATGAACACGGGGCTATTCATTTGCATGCCAAGGAACTGCGCGGAGCCAAGATTTATCTGGATGTAAGCAGCGTAGGCGCAACTATTAACATTATGCTGGCGGCCACTAGAGCCAAAGGCCTTACAATTATCGAAAATGCGGCCAAAGAGCCTGAGATTATAGATGTAGCAACATTATTGAATTCCATGGGCGCAAGCATAAAAGGCGCCGGAACCGAAACGATTCGGATTGAAGGCGTCAACGAGTTGAAGGGCTGTCGTCATTCGATTATCCCGGACCGCATTCAAGCCGGGACTTACATGATTGCCGCCGCGGCAACGCGTGGAGACGTTATTATTGACGGCGTTATTCCAAAGCATTTGGAAGCCTTGACTGCGAAGCTGCTGGAAATGGGCGTTGGCGTGGAAGAACTCGACGAATCGATCCGTGTGATAGGCGCGGCAAAATATGAACATGTAGATGTGAAAGCTCTAGTGTATCCCGGGTTTCCAACGGACATGCAATCACCAATGACCAGTTTGTTGACCCAGGCCGAGGGCGTGAGCGTTCTCAGCGACTTTGTATACAGCAACCGGTTTAAGCATGTACCCGAGCTGGTAAGAATGGGCGCCAAAATCCGTGTCGAGGGGCGTTCGGCCATTATCGAAGGCGGACGGCTTAATGCCGCTAAGGTAAAGGCAGCGGACCTGCGTGCGGGAGCGGCGCTGATGATTGCCGGCCTGACGGTGGATGACGGCGTTACTGAAGTATCCGGCGTAGAATTGATCGACCGCGGATACGATAACCTGGTCACCAATCTTCGTGCACTCGGAGCAGACGTATGGCGTCAGGTGGAATAACTCTTCCTTTTTCGGCATAAGTTGCCTGAGAAAGGGTAATACTATCTTAATGAATTCTAGCAACTACTTCCTCATAGATTCATCCCCGAAATTGATAGGGTATTTTAATTTGAAACGATAAAATTGAATAGGTGGTTTTTACATGGATCTGCAAATTGCCGATTTGGAGGAAATGAAGCTAACCGAGCTGTACAAGCTCGCGAAGCAGCATCAGATTCCTTATTACGGCCAGTTAAAGAAAAAAGAATTAATTTTTGCCATTTTAAGAGCTCAAGCCGAACAAAGCGGATTAATGTTCATGGAGGGCGTTCTGGAGATATTGCCGGAAGGTTACGGCTTCCTGAGACCGATTAACTATTTGCCAAGTACGGAGGATATTTACATCTCCGCCTCGCAAATCCGCAAGTTTGATCTAAGAACCGGTGATTTGGTCTCCGGCAAATGCCGGACCCCTAAGGAAAATGAGCGATATTTCGGCTTGCTGCAGGTCAATGCGGTGAATGGTGAGAACCCTACGGTTGCTGCCGAACGCTTGCATTTTCCGGCGTTGACCCCTCTATATCCGCAGGAAAAGCTCGTGCTTGAAACATCCCCAACTCATTTATCCACCCGCATTATGGATGTACTCGCCCCCGTCGGCCTAGGACAGCGCGGTTTGATCGTAGCGCCGCCAAAGGCAGGGAAAACGCTGCTGCTTAAAGAGATTGCCAATAGCATTTCCACCAATCGCCCCGATATCGAGTTATTCGTATTGTTAATAGACGAACGCCCAGAGGAAGTTACCGATATGCAGCGCTCCGTCAAAGGGGAAGTAATCGCTTCAACGTTTGACGAGCTGCCGGAGAATCATATCAAGGTGGCGGAACTCGTGCTGCAACGTGCGCTGCGTCTAGTTGAGCATAAGAAGGATGTCGTTATTCTGATGGACAGCATTACCCGGCTTGCGCGTGCCTATAACCTGGTTGTTCCGCCATCCGGACGTACGCTCAGCGGGGGGATTGACCCGGCTGCATTCCACCGCCCTAAGCGGTTTTTTGGCTCCGCCCGGAATGTGGAGGAAGGCGGCAGTTTGACAATTTTGGCAACGGCGCTCGTGGATACGGGCTCGCGGATGGACGATATTATATATGAAGAATTCAAAGGGACCGGCAACATGGAGCTTCATTTGGACCGGAAATTGGCGGAACGCCGTATTTTCCCGGCGATCGATATTCGTCGTTCGGGGACGCGTCGCGAGGAAGTCCTGTTGACGAAGGAAGAACTGGATACGATTTGGTCGATCCGCAAAAATATGAACGATTCCTACGATTTCGTGGAAGGATTCCTGAAAAAGCTGCGGGGCAGTAAGACGAACGCTGAATTCCTGGCTTCTTTTGATGCCGCAGGGAATGCCGCTTCCGGTAACGGAAGCTCCAGCACGGGCACCGGAACAGGCACACGCCGCCCGGCGCGGACCGTATCATCGACCTCCGGATCTGGACACGGTTCCAACGCTTAAGGGCCTGGACACATGAAAAGGAGCACACCATGTATTTAGTATATGCAGATGAACAGGGACAAGTATACGATCATCCTTCACTCTATGGGCTTGCCCGAAGTGCGGACATGATCGTTGAAATAATGGAAGACGAGCTTATACCTCTTCCTGAGGGAGCTACGCTCGTTGGTTTGCCATCCACCCGTCCGATCGGAATGGATCCCGATACCGGGGAAATGAAGCCGCTGCCCGGCAACGTACAGGCAGTAGGCGCATTACTGCCTCAGGGATTTACGCGTCTTTGCCTGCCCGGATACGTTAAGACGGACAAGGATTACAAACTCCCGCTATTCGGATATTCGGCGGTCGTCTGGAAGGACGGACAGTTCTACGTAACCGCTCGTCTGTCGGATGATCCCGAGAAGTGGAATCCGCTCAATTGCGATCCGCTCGAACTGAAGAACCAGGTAAAAACCTTGAAGGCACGGTATCCGGACAACCGGCTGTATGATCATTTATCCAATTGCGCGCTCGGTTATGAGTGTCTGACCGCCTCGAATACGTTCTTGAATCGTTGGGAAGGTGCCGTTCCGGTTTCTTATTCCTGTAATGCGGGGTGCTTCGGCTGCATCTCGGAACAGCCGGATGACAGCGGTTTTGTATCGCCGCAGACGCGGATGAATTTCCGCCCGCGCGTAGAAGAGTTGGTAGAGATCATGCTTGAGCATCTGAAGACGCCGGAATCCATCATCAGCTTCGGGCAGGGCTGCGAAGGCGAGCCTTCCACTCAAGCCAAGCTGATCATTGAATCGATCCGCGAGGTACGCCGGCAGACGGATATGGGATATATTAATATCAATACGAATGCCGGACTTAGCGACCACATCCGCGGTATCGTCGATGCGGGGCTTGATCTGATGCGGGTCAGCACGATCAGCGCGCTGGACGATCATTACAATGCTTATTACAAGCCGCGCGGTTATACATTGGCTAACGTGGAAAAATCCTTGAAGTATGCTTCCGAACAAGGCGTTTACACCTCGATTAACTATCTGATCTTCCCCGGGGTAACCGACCGGGAGGAAGAGATTGAGGCGATGGTGGAGTTTGCCCGCCGGACCAAACTTCGGCTGATCCAGCTCCGTAATCTCAATATCGACCCTGAGAGCTATCTAGATCTGATTCCCAAAGCCAAGGGAGATATTCTGGGCATGAAGCAGGCGATTGAGATTTTTCAGGAGGAACTGCCGGATGTTATCATCGGCTCTTATACCCATGTCCCGCCTGCGGAATTGGCGCGGGTCAAGGTGCGTGGATAGTAAGCCTTCTACACGCCAACACCCTGAAATAGACAATTGCGCAGCAACAACACCCGTGCTATAATAAATTTATGTGTCATTATAACTCTGCGCACGCATGAGGCTCAGGGCGGAAAGAGGTGAAAGTCATGAAAGAAGCCATTCAACCCAAATATCACGTGACTACAGTTACTTGCGCTTGCGGAAATACCTTTGAAACAGGTTCCGTTAAACAAGACCTGCGCGTTGAAATTTGCTCCAACTGCCATCCTTTCTTCACAGGGAAACAGAAATTCCTGGATGCTGGTGGACGTGTGGATAAATTCAAGAAAAAATACGGCATCTAATAAAACCGTAGGCAGCCTAACCGCTGCAATAAATGCGAAATCCCCCGCTCTCAGAGCGGGGGATTTTTTTGTTACTGTTTAAATTCTATGCTTTGCTCCAAGCTCTTCCATTCGTCGTCCTTAATAATGCCTAGACGCCAGAGAGCGATGCCTTTCAAGTCATAGCGTTTTGCGAGGCCTGTCAATATGCTGACCGAGTTCGCATTTTCGTTATCCATGTTCAAGCCCAGAATTAGTTTGTCTTTGTCTGTTTCTTTAAGGGCAAGACGAATGGCTTCGTCTACCTTGGAGACGGGTTCCGGTTGTTTTCCGCTTTCTGAGCTATATCCAGTTCCGGTCCGGTAATCGTAGGCCATGATGACGATTTCGTCAGCAAGTTTACCCAGGGTCTTGTAATCATAGCCTTTATAGGACGAATTCAACGGGTGCAGCGCAAGGCCGAGTTTTAAGCCGGCGGCTTTAGCCTGACTAGCCAGTTCTTTGACGAAAACATTGAAGGCGGCTTGAGTATATGTTTTGTCCGTGGTTAGGCCGAGCCCTTCCAAATCGAGCATAATGCCCTCAAACTTGGTTTCTGTGGCAGCCGCCAAAATATCGGCAATCGCCTTCTTACGGAATTCCGAATTCTCAACGATTTTGGTGAGTTCGCCTTTAACATCGCTGGAATAGACCATTAAGTAAGGTGTGGTTCCAGTTGTAGACGCATCGGAGACGAGGCTTTCCGGTGTTACCTCCCCTGCATTTTCAGGCCAGCGAAAAGGCCGAGTAGTGGTGGAGAATACTCCGTTCTCGTCGATCCGGCTCCAGCCAAACGCAACGGCATCAAGATTCTGGACCCGGCTTACTTCCGAATATGACCCGAGTGCATAAAAGCCCAGCACATACATTCTCTCCTGAGGTGAAGTAATGGACACAGTCCGGGTAGTCTGGTCCCATCCCACTGTGGCGCCGAATTGTTGGCTGAAGAAGCTTAAAGGAATTAACGTGTTTCCGCCTACGGAACGGGGAGCAACGGCAAGCGGTACAGGTGTGCCATTCACTGTTGCCTGCTTGCTGCCCAAGGTTAATTGGACGTGGACGGCATCGGAGCCCTCTCCTTTGACCGCTTTGATCGTTTTAGCCGCCTGATTCCAGGTCACTTGAATTCCCAGAGCTTCAGAGATAGAGCGAAATGGAACCAGCGTGGTCCCGCTCACCACCATAGAATCTCCATTAGAAGAAAGGGGGTATCCGTCGAGCAAAATTTGGACCGGGGAAGCGGCCTGAGTCGGAGACGGCTGTAAAAAGGCAATTCCTCCAGTTGCGATGGAGGCGGCCAGGATAGTTTTCATAAGGCGTAGTCGTTTCATAAGATCTCCCTTCATCTAGCAAATTCCAATATATTCTATAAATATATCAAAAAATGATAGAGACTGCATGTTTGGGACCAATGAACCGATATACGCTATAACAGATTAGAGCGAATGGAGGAGAAGTTGTGATTCTTAAGAAATGGACAATTGGGATGATAGCGGCTGCGTTATTATTGGTTATGCCTGTTCAGGCGGCCCAAGCTCAAACTAAACTTTACAAGGAGAAAGTGTTGGAGGTGGATGACCGCGTCTCCAATCATAAGCGGGGCGGGCTTGCTTTTAATGGAAGCTTTTATCTGTATTTCGACCCTTACGGCGAGCTTTATAAATCCGTAGACGGTTTGAAATGGGACTTTCAGGAAGCGTACACGATTATAAAAGGGGTCCAGTATGACGGAACCGGCGGTAATGTGCGGAAACTAATTTTTGACGGAGCCCGTTTTATTGTTCTGTACGATACATATTTTGCAGTTTCCCAGGACGGCGTTCATTGGGAACGGAGTGAAATTCCTTTTCCCAACAACAACAAGAAGGAGTACACTTTTGAGGATGTCATCTACAGCGGAGGAAACTATTATTTCCTGGCACAGGACCGGGATAAGAACGTGGACGGGTTTTATTTTCCGGGACCGAATCATATTCTGATTTCCGGAGACTTGCAATCCTTTAAACCAGCCCAATTCAAAAAGATCGAGAACAGCATTGCGGGTGAACGCCCGCTGGATTCACTGGTCACCAACGGGAAAGTCTTCCTGGCTACCGGAAACACGTCGGCTGTCTCGAAAGACGGTAAAGTGTGGACCGGAGATAAGGCTAACTTTTTGGGTGGTTATAACGGGGTTTGGGACGGCAAACAGTTCTTGTTCGCATATATGAATATGATCTTCTCCACCCAGGACGGGAGTAAAACGACGAATGTCTTTACCTTTAAAGAAGCTCAATGGAGTCCAAAAACAAAGCAGTATTCTGGAGGCCTTCCTCTGCGTTTAGAAGTGATCGGCTACAACGGGAAGGAGTATCTCGCCGGCGGAAGCCATTTTGACTGGATGAGCAAGGGCCGGGCCAACGAAGACACCGTGCTTATTTACTCCAAGGACGGGAAGACGTGGGAGAAGATTTATTTTCCGGGGGGCGGTACTGACTTTGATGCCATTTATCCGACTTCCTTCGGCTTTCTGCTAACAGGAAACAATGTGTGGGCGGTGAGCACAAAGCCGTTCGAGAAAACGCCGGTAGTAAAAGAATTTGATAGCCAGGCGGCGGAGCCCCAAGTGAACGCTGCAAGTAAATAATACAGAGCCGTTTGGCTCCTCAGGCAACTTCTTCCGCGGGTTGCATTTTGGCCGGGCTTGGGCTATACTAATTTCACCGTGCTAGATGGGGAGGTAGCGGTGCCCTGTAACTCGCAATCCGCTGTAGCGAGGTTGAAGTCCTGTTAGAGGTCTTGCCGATGTGAGGTCCGGTCTTTACGGCAGACGTTGACGGACGGGTCCTCCGCAATGAGTAATTGTGAACCTGGTCAGGTCCGGAAGGAAGCAGCCATAAGCAGTCCCACTCTTGTGCCGGAGGGGAGCCTGTCCCGAGTTGCGCCGTAGAGGTGCCGCTTGGATCGCAATGATCAATAACAGGTGCACGGTATTACAATGAATAAGAACGCATCTTTGCTGTCAGGCAAAGGTGCTTTTTTATTTGTCGGTAAGTTGATGGTGATTGGAATTCCCTTACAGTTTGGGAATGGAATCTCCGGAAGCCATTTCTGGCGAGTTGTTTTTGAGATATGAGTTTTTCTGGCCCGGGGAGTATAGTATAATAAGGAAGCGGTACAAACCGCTTATGGATAGAAAGAAGGTGCCGCAGATGGAGCATATCGCACTGTACCGTGCTTGGCGGCCGCAGTCGTTTCAAGACATGGTAGGACAACAGCATATCATCCGCACGCTGCAGAACGCGATCCGCGAAAACAGGCTATCGCATGCTTATCTTTTTAGCGGGCCGCGGGGAACCGGGAAGACTACGGCGGCGAAGCTGTTGGCCAAAGCGGTCAACTGTGAGAAAGGGCCGGCTCCCGAGCCGTGCAACGAATGCGATGCATGCCGCCGGATTACCGCGGGTGCCGTCATGGACGTGCTTGAAATTGACGCCGCTTCCAACCGGGGGGTCGACGAAATCCGCGATCTCCGCGAGAAAGTGAAGTATGCCCCAACGGAAGTGCGGCAGAAAGTGTATATTATCGACGAAGTTCATATGCTGACTACGGAAGCGTTCAATGCGCTGCTTAAAACGTTGGAGGAACCGCCGCCGCATGTTATGTTTATTCTGGCGACGACCGAGCCTCATCGTCTCCCGGCCACGGTCATATCCCGGTGTCAGCGTTTTGATTTCCGTCGCGTATCTTTGGACGAGCAAACTCAACGACTCCGGGTCATTTGTGAGCAGGAGGGAATCGCTGCCGAAGAAGAGGCTATCGACTACATTGCGAGACTGTCCGATGGAGGTATGCGCGACGCGCTCAGCATACTGGATCAAATCTCTTCCTTCTCGGACGGACGGGTATCCTATCAGCAAGTGTTGGATATGACGGGGGGGATTCCTTCCAAACAATTTGCGGCGCTGGCCACGACTATTCTTGAAGACGATATCGGCGGCATGCTGCAGATGATTGAAGGATTCATGCAGGAAGGTAAGAGCGCGGACAAGTGCATGGAGAACCTGCTCTATTATTTCCGGGACCTGCTGATGATCAAAATGGTGCCTGAGGCGGACAAGCTGACCGAACGGGTGCTGGATGCGCAGGACTTCAAGGATACGGCGAGACTATTTTCCCGGTCCCAATTGTTTCGGATTATCGACACGCTGAATCATTACCAAACCGAAATGAAGTATGCGGCTCAACCCCAAACCTTGTTCGAAGTAGCTCTGCTCAAGTTGTGCAGCCTGCCGAAGGAGGACGGTTCGGTACGCGAATCTGTCACACAGAGTCAGGAAAGCCCGGCCCATGCTGCAGGAGCCTCCGCTTCTGAAGTACAGCAGCTTAGAGGACAACTCGCCGAGTTGGAACGTAAGCTGGAACAGGCGCTCCAGGGTGGATTGGGCTCTGCGGGAGCGGACCGGTCGGGTAATTCCGGCGGACGTCCCGCGACTCGAAGTCAGGCACCTAGGATCTCTTCCGCAGCCAAGCTTCCTTCGGGATTGGACCGGTACGTTGCACAGCGGAACAGCCAGGAGTTTATGGCGGTTCAGGGGAAGTGGAACCAGATTTTGCAGGCGGTGAAGGACGCGAAAGTGACCATTCATGCCTGGTTTGTGAACGGGGAACCCGTTTCCGTATCGGAGGATGCGGTGTTGGTTGCTTTTAAGAACGACATTCACCGCGAAACGACTGAAAAACCGGCCAATAAACAGCTGATCGAGCAGGTTATGGAGCGTCAATTGGGGCATCCATGTCGTCTGGTAACGATGATGCTGAAGGATTGGAATGAAGCGATACAAGGGGCCGCCAAATCAACGAGCGAGCCTTTTGAGCTTGAACCGCCTCCCGAGGATACGGGGGGAGGAAGCAAAGAGCCGTGGGTTGATGAAGCCCTTCAGCTGTTTGGCGAAGACCTTGTAGTCATCAAGGAGTAAAACGGCTTTTTGATTTGGTGCTGAACGATTATAATGAATGCAAACACTATTTAAGGAGATGTGGGCCTAGTGAACAATATGAACCAAATGATGAAACAAGTGAAAAAGATGCAGGAACAAATGCTCAAAGCACAGGAAGAGCTGGGCGACAAGAAAATCGAAGGCAGCGCGGGCGGCGGTGTCGTAACGGTTGAAGTTAATGGACATAAAAAAGTGCTGTCTCTGACGATTAAACCGGAAGTCGTTGATCCGGATGATATTGAAATGCTTCAAGATCTGGTGCTTACTGCCGTAAACGACGCGCTTAATAAAGCGGAAGAACTCGCTAATCAAGATATGGGTAAATTTACGGGCGGAATGAAAATTCCAGGCCTGTTCTAATTTTAGACTGAAGGAGAACACTCCCATTGTATTATCCCGAACCGATCGCAAAGCTGATCGACGCGTTTACTCGCTTGCCCGGTATCGGTCCGAAGACGGCCGCAAGGCTGGCGTTTCATGTGCTGCGCATGAAAGAGGATGATGTCATCGATTTTGCCAAGGCTTTGGTCAGCGTGAAACGCAATCTTCATTACTGCTCCGTCTGTTGCAATATTACGGATACGGACCCGTGCCGGATTTGTCAGGACAAAACGCGCGATCCTTCCGTCATCTGTGTAGTGCAGGAGTCCAAGGATTTGGTTGCGATGGAGCGGACGAAAGAGTTCGATGGCTATTATCATGTGCTTCAGGGAGCGATCTCTCCCATGGAAGGTCTTGGTCCGGACGATATCCGGCTGAAGGAACTGTTGAACCGTTTGAGTGATGAACGAGTGAAAGAACTTATTTTGGCCACGAACCCGAATATTGAGGGGGAGGCTACGGCCATGTATATTTCAAGGTTAGTGAAACCGTTCGAGCTTCGAGTGACCCGGATTGCGCATGGCTTGCCTGTCGGCGGCGATCTGGAGTATGCAGATGAAGTGACGCTTTCTAAAGCGTTGGAAGGACGGCGTGAACTGCATTAAATTATGAAGTGATATTGGAAGAACCCTGAATCGCAGGAATGCGGCTCGGGGTTCTTTTTCTCTTTTAATCGCCAACCGAGAGTTCTAAGTTTGTCCTTTCCCCGATACACATTAATAAATCGGATGGAGGGGGCGAGCGACAATTGAAGATATGGGGAGCCCGGCTCGAAAATCGGACGAAGTCATCCCGGCAGTCTGATCAAGAGCAGGAATACAAAGAGTATCTTTATAAAGAGGTTTGCAGAGCTCGTGCGGAGTGGGAAAGGGCCAGCTGGGCTTTTCAAGAGGCGCTTGGAGATGATGAGGTGGATGTGGCGATTTATTTGCTGGAAGCGGCGGAGCGCAGATATCAGATTCAATTGAAGATGGCTAAGCAGGCGAAAGTAGAATGGGATGTCTTTAAGTACGGACCTTATTTTTAATCGTGAAAAGAAAGGTGTGCGTAAGGCGTGAAAATCGTGCTGACAGGAATATTGGTCGTTTCTTTGCTCTTATTACTGTATATTGCTGTCTCAAGGCGGCTTGGCTTCGCATGGCTTACCCGGTTAGGGCTGCATATTGTCCTTGCTGCATTGGGGATCTATGTAGTGAATTTCTCCGGTTTAATGACGGAAGTGTATATTCCGCTTAACCCGGCGACCATAGCTACGGTGCTTGTTTTAGGGCTGCCGGGTGTAGGGCTGTTGCTCGGGTTAAAATTAACCATGATATGACAGTTGACTCCTGTTTGTTTTATATGGTACATTATAAATCGCTTCTTCGATGGACAAGTGCTTACGGATACAACGAAATAAATTAAAATAAAAAAAGCCTTGACTTTGAAAGCAAGCACATGATATATTATAAAGGTCGCTGCTGAGACAAAATGGCGACGAAATAAACGAAGTTGATCTTTGAAAACTGAACAACGAGTGAGTATTAAATAGAGAATTAATTTTCTCGTCAGTTTCAAAATGAGCAAGTCAAACACTTTATTGGAGAGTTTGATCCTGGCTCAGGACGAACGCTGGCGGCGTGCCTAATACATGCAAGTCGAGCGGACTTGATGGAGTGCTTGCACT
>NZ_BOSL01000022.1 GCF_018403325.1 Paenibacillus vini
AGAGTAGGACGCCGCCAAGCAAATGAAGAAGAGCACTGCCGATAACCTCGGCGGTGCTTTTTTGCTATTTAGGACTATCTCAAAAATAATAGCTGTAAAACCTACAGTTATTTTCGCAAGATGAGCTGGTTTGAGACAAATAACTGTAAAACCTACAGTTAATTCTGCGCTTTCAACTCGGAATGGCTTAAATCGGCCGAAATTGCTGTAGTTTCTGCAGTTAATTTAGCCCGGAAAGCTAATGGAGTAAAATTAGATGTAGGAATTACAGTTAATTAAGCAGGGGGAAGGCGCTAAGCTAAACTCAAGAGCTCTGATTGAATGGGTTACTCAAATACTCTGATTACATGGGCAACTCAAAAACTCTTATTGCAGGGACTATTTGGGCCGAAGGGTCCTGGGGGAGTAGGAAGTCGCCGTGTAAACCCAAAGAGCACCGTTGAGGTGGGGCTTTTATATTTGGTTTATAGCTAGTCTACATTAGGACTTGCATTTAGAGGCGCTGTAACAGGTCGTTAGGAGGATTATAGGTATCTTAGAGCTTGGAGGAGCCCCCATACGTCAGTGAGTTAGTGGGGCCTGTTTAACACGTCCATAGGGAAAGGGCTAGCAGGCCTAGACAAGGCAAACAAGGCAAACAAGGCAAACCAGACAAACCAGACAAACCAGACAACGCGAGATAGGTTAGGCCGTGGCGATCAATGGAACTAGTTGTTTTGTAACTAAACGTATATAGGCACTAGGGTCCTTCTTAGAATAATTGGTTAAAAAAGGTTAAGGAAACGTCAGACTTAAAAGGTAAATTAAGAAGAAATCGTAAGGGTGAATGTAAACTATTACTGCCGACAATTGACTATAATAGGATTTGTTATGAAATAACTTCATGGGCGAGGATGCACATTGATGGATGAATGGTTCTCAGTTTGGACATGATCAGGAGGGACAAATATGCATCATAAGAGACATTTAGGTGCTGCATTTTTAGCTATAGGACTGTTGTGTGGAGGAGCATGGGCGCCAGCGGGTTTGGGATATGTGGCAAGTGCAAGCTCGAGTGTAAATGCAGCTGCAAGTGCATCACCAAGTCTAACTGCAATTGTAAATAAGCCAGCAGCGGCTAAAAACTCGGTTACGCTTCAATACGAGGGGAAGACTTCCTCGCTGCGCGGGATGCTAGTTGAGGGGAGGTCCTGGATTCCTGTAGCTTTTTTAAGAGATGATCTCAAGTTGCCAATCAATTATAATCCGGTCAGCAAAACATACACGGTCGGAGAAGGATACCGCCAATTGAATATAGTTCAGTATGAGGGCGGCATTACTTCTTACGTAAACAGCTATTATATTGGCGAACCGGCAGCCAAAAACATCAACGGCAGAATCTACATTCCTTTTCAATGGGTAAAAAATTATTTAGGCTATCAGGGGAAATGGGATGCGAGTGCGAAGCTTCTGAAGATAGAGAAGACTCAGGAGAACAAGGTGACCATTGTTACTTCAGGTTATGATAAGGATTCTGAACAAGCATCGATTCATCTCAAATATCCGCAATTAAAGGGAAATGAAAATAAGGAAGCGGAGACTGCAATTAATAACCGGATTAAAGAAGACGTCAATGTATTCCGTGAGAATATGGAGAAGCAGTTGAAGGAGAGGGAGAGTCAGGAGGTCGAAAGCAACCCGTACGCGTTTGAATCCTCCTATATTGTAACGTATAACCAAAATGGAGTACTTAGCCTTTTGACCGAGCAATACGAAAATTTGGGCGGGGCACACGGCATGGTCATGAGAAAGGGATATACTTTTTCGTTGAAAGACGGGAAATTACTGAGCTTGGATGATTTATTCGGTGCAAATAAGAATTACTCCAAGCAGTTGAATAGCAAATTAAGCGCAAAGCTGGACCATTTTCCTGGGTATTTTGGCGGATTTAAAGAACTGAGCGATCAACCGGATTTTTATTTGGAGCCGGATAATCTAAAGGTATTTTTCCAATTGTATGAGTATACGCCTTATGCCGCAGGGTTCCCGGAGTTTTCAATCGCATTTAACGAGCTTATACCGAAGGGGAGCAGTCCGTTCGATCGGTTCAAATAAGGCAAGTTAATGTAATGGAATAGAACAGTAGGATGGATCAATAAAAGTTAAGAACCTATCAAAAGGAATGTAACCTTTTTGTTACCGACAGGAGATAGACTACCGTTATAATGAAGTGTGGCATACTTTTTAGGTGATTTGACCTATCCGCGTTCTATATCGGGAATGGACATCGATGAGTGATATACGGTCAGAATATAGGTTGGGTAAGGAGGAATAATCATGCGGCTAAGGGGAATTCGACATTCCTTGTGCTTCATGGGGGTGGTCTTGATGATGATGTTCGTCATTGCAGGCTGTGCTGCTTCCGAGCCTTCCTGGACGACGTTTGTCGGATCGGCGGTAGAGAAGAGCTTCCCTATTCCTAAAGAAGCTAAACGGACGGAAACAGCAATGAATAACTCCAAGATGGATTATGTGCATTATTCGTTGCCCGGTTTAAAGGAAAGCGATGGAGTTCCTGATGCCTTCCAAAAGGCGATCACGGAATGGGGTTGGACGGAGAATCCGGAGGAGAGTACAGGAACGACCCTGGTTTACAAAAAAGATAAGCTGGTCGTGCAGTTGACTATACATGATAACTCTTTTACCGTACTGGTTCCCAAAATGGAAGAGAAGGCAATCATCCAGGGCTTAGAGAGCCCGTAGTTTCACGATTAGCTTCAGCAAGACCAAGACAAGCACAAGCGAATGAAATCCTCTGGAATGAGGATCAAGTAGCCTGTTCCCTGCATTAGAGCGGGAGACAGGCTTTTTTTAGTAGTATGGCATATGAAGAGGTGAACTGGTATCGGTGCTAATATGTAGAAATCTCTTAAGGCATGTAATAGGAGGTATCCTGCTCATTAAACTTGATCATTCCGGTCTTAGGCTGCTTTCTTAATCCGGCTAGAATATAGAACCTTGGGGTAAGGAACCAAAAATGCCACAATATCAAAGAGATAGTGAAGGACACGGGCGACCAGGGGATTAGAACCGCTATAATGCAGCATCCGATCCAAGCCGCATGCAGATGAACCCGGCGGAATATGGAATAACTAACGAATTGATCCGGTAAGTATCCGATCCAAGGCAGCCGTCTCGTAAAGCTCCAACGCTTGCGATAGGAGTGGCTGGCAATAATAAGCACGGAACGGGAAATGACAAAGTGGATCCAAAGCACGATCGGAATGGCCAGCAGGAAAAAGAAAATGCTAGTCCAAGAGATAAACACCATCTCCGCGGCAAGCCAGATAAAAGGAAGCGTAAGAAAGCTGCGGATAAGAGGCTTGGGAAGAACGATTTTTTTGAGCAGTTTATAATGATAAAACGTTGCATTATTCGCGGACTCGGCAGGCATGTGAGAACGAACTCCTCCTTGGCTTAACTTAGGCGCGGGCTCCATGCAGCGACGCACACCTTGAATTATATATCGGTTAAAATAAAGAATTTTTAAGATGCCGCCGTACAAACACGGAAGGTAAGGAAAGCGCATATATATAAAGTAGGAAAACCACTATGAAAAGGTTTAAAATAATAGAATATGCGCCATACTGGTAGTAAAACAAACAAGGTGGGATCGTAAATGGATGAACTTGCCGAAAATACATGCATTATCTGTGGAGAGCCGAAGTCAGAAGGTATTCATATTGTATCCGAATTTATATGTGACGCTTGTGAGGCGGAAATGGTGCACACGGATGTCCAAGAAGCAAAATATCATTTTTTTATTCATCGTATGAGACAAATTTGGGTAGAGAAAAATGCATAAAAGCATATTGTGAGGGACCTGTTCTAAGAAATGGCGGGTCCTTTTATATTGCCCTCTTTGACAAGAAAGCGTTACAATGAAGCGAAAGACCCGTAATAGAACAAGCCCGGAAGGATCAGGATATAGATTGAGTATTGGTGAGGACAAGAAGGATGATGAAATAAACGTCAAAGCTCCGTTGTACGAGGCTTTGCTGCGATATAAGGAGCGGAAGGACGCCTCTTTTCATGTGCCGGGGCATAAGAACGGCATGTCCTATGGGGGAGGGGACCTGGGGAAGGAATTGAGCCAGGTCATGGAGTTTGACGTGACGGAGATTACCGGCACGGACGATTTGCACCATCCGGAGGGCGTCATCCGCGAGGCGCAGCTGCTGGCGGCGGAAACATTTGGCGCGGAGGAGTCGTTTTTTCTGGTTGGCGGAAGCACGGCCGGCAACCTGGCATTGATCCTGAGCGTGTGCACCGCTCCAGGCGATGTTCTGCTGGTGCAGCGGAACGTGCATAAATCCGTCATTCACGGATTAATGCTGGCGAACGCGAACGCGGTGTTTCTGGCGCCGCAGCACGACGCCGGCAGCGGCCTGGCGACCATCCCGTCGGAAGCGACGGTGCGTGAAGCCCTGCGCCGGTACCCCGGCGCCAAAGGGCTGCTAGTGACGCACCCGAATTACTACGGGATGGGGTCATCGCTGCGGCCGCTGGCCGCGCTCTGCCGCGCGAGCGGCGTGCCGCTGCTCGTGGACGAGGCGCACGGCGCCCACTATGGGCTGCACCCGGCGCTGCCGGAGAGCGCCCTGCAGGCCGGCGCCGACGGCGTCGTGCAGTCCACGCACAAGATGCTGACCGCGCTCACCATGGGCGCGATGCTGCACGTGCAGGGCGGCCTGCTTGACCGGGGCCTGCTCCGGCAACGGTTGGCGATGGTGCAGAGCTCCAGCCCGTCCTACCCGATCATGGCTTCGCTCGATTTGAGCCGAAGCCAGATACAGTCCGGAGGACAGGCCTATTTTGAAGGCGGCCTGGCGGCTGCTGAGAAGCTGCGGCTCGGCGTGCAGGCTCATCCTAACTTCGGGATCCTCGAACCGGGCGCACGCGGAGAAGGTGCTGCATATGCTATACAAGATCCCTTTAAAGCCATCCTGTATGACCGGACCGGACGCTGGAGCGGTTATGAGCTTCAGGAGAAGCTGGAAGAGGAAGGCTGCGTCCCTGAGATGAGCGATGACCGTTATACAGTTCTCGCGCTTAGTCTGGCAACTACCGAAGAAGATGTTACCCGGCTGCTGCAAGCGCTGGAGCGGATAGAAGCAACCCGAGCCCGAGATACCACTTCTGAGCAGAGGAAACCTCAAAATCCGCCATCATTTGAGTTTTCCACGTGGAACAATGCAGCCGTTTCGACACCCGTGGCATTCGGACTTCGTCCTCTTTCGCCGAATGATAGGGAGACTTTACCTTTGGAGCAATGTGCTGGACGATTGGCGGGAGAGATGGTAATTCCTTATCCCCCGGGAATACCGCTGCTATATCCCGGCGAAGAGATCGGAGAGCAAACCTTAAAGCAATTAATCGCACTTCGACAAGCCAAAGCCAAATGCCAGGGAGCTGCGGATGTTACATTGTCGACCCTACAAGTGATAAAAAAGATTGCACCAAAAGCAAAGGAAAGAAAGCAGGGAACGAATTGAACGTGAAGAGAAAAGGGTTGTTTATTACCTTAGAAGGTGGCGAAGGATCAGGAAAAACATCGGTCATCCACGAACTGGGGAAAGAATTAGAAGCACACGGAATTCCATATATCACTACCCGGGAGCCGGGAGGGATCAAGATTGCTGAGAAGATCCGCGAGACTATCTTGAATCCGGCCCATACGGAAATGGACGGGCGTACCGAGGCGCTGTTATATGCGGCGGCAAGGGCGCAGCATTTGGCGGAAAAGGTGGAGCCCGCCTTGGCCAATGGAATTACCGTGTTATGCGACCGCTTTATCGACAGCAGTTTGGCTTACCAGGGATATGCCCGGGGGTTGGGCATTAATGAAGTGCTTTCGATCAATCTGTTTGCCACAGCCGGACGCTTCCCTGACCTGACCTACTATTTGGATATCGAACCGGAAGTCGGGCTTTCGCGAATTGCCGCCGGAGAAGGGCGGGAAATCAACCGCCTTGATTTGGAGGATCTTTCTTTTCACTATAAAGTAAAGGAAGGATACGAAATCGTTAAATCCATGTACCCGGAGCGAATCCGGTCGGTGGATGCCTCGGGAACGCGAGAAGAGGTAGCAGCCTTAATAAGAGACCGATTGGCCGCGGATTTAAAGGATTTCGGGGTGTGAACGTCAAATTATATAAAAGTGGTTAAAAATTTTATAGGTAGATCAAATATAACGAAACGAGGAGGGGCTGCAAATGAAACTAATCGTGGCGATCGTACAGGATAAAGACAGCAACCGTTTGTCCAGCGCACTGGTAAAGGAAAACTTCAGGGCGACGAAATTGGCCAGTACCGGAGGGTTTCTGCGGGCAGGGAACACAACGTTTATGATCGGGGTTGACGACAACCAGGTTGAATCCGTCATGAATGTGATCCGTAACAGTTGTAAGGTTCGCGAACAGCTGGTGACCCCGGTGACACCGATGAGCGGAACTACCGATTCGTATTTGCCGCTTCCGGTAGAGGTTCAAGTTGGCGGAGCTACCGTATTCGTTCTGCCGGTTGAACGCTTCGAACATTTCTAAGACGTGTTGTATGCATATACTAAGATTATGAAAGAGCGGCGGTGATAGCTGTGAAAATAGATCCGGGTTACAGACCGCTGAAAAGCGGTTTGGGGGTAAACGAAAATGCGGCCAAGCCGATTCAGGCAAAAAGCTTTTCCGATGTCATGCAGCAGCATGGCGAACAGGCCTCCAAAGAAGAATTGAATCGGAGATTTAAGGAGATTCAGCTTCAGGGGGACCGGCTGGCCCGTTCGATGACTGTCCGGGAACTGAAGGCGTACCGCCTGTTGGTCAAAAGATTTCTGGAGGATACCGTCCGTCAGGGAGTCAGCATCAAGGAATCCCGGGGCTGGGACCGCCGGGGGCGCGGCAAACGTTATAAATTGCTGGATGAGGTCGATGCCGCCCTGCTTGCGATGGCTGATGAACTGTTGGAAACGGAGCAGGGGAAGATCGATCTTCTGCAAAAAATCGGCGAAATCCGGGGTATGCTGATCAATATATGTTTCTAAAGCCGAAATGCTTTTGAAAGAGCGGCATTCTTCCGGATATGCAGATATGTCTTGGAAGAAAGGTAGAAAAGAATTATGTCTTTTAAAGAAATTATAGGTCAGGAGGCGGCGAAGCAGTTACTGCAGAGCGGCCTCCGCCAGAATCGCATATCTCATGCCTATATATTTAGCGGTCCGCCGGGAAGCGGCCAGAAAGAAATGGCGATGGCTTTTGTCCAAGCCCTCTTTTGTACAAAGGGGGGAGACGATGCCTGCGGCGAATGCCTGGAATGCCGGAAAGTGCTGCACGGCAACCATCCCGATCTGCATCAAATTGCGCCCGACGGGGCTACGATCAAAATTGATCAGATTCGCGACCTGCAGCGAATTTTTTCTTACCGTTCGGAGAGCGGGAATCCGAAAGCATACATTATTGACCATGCGGACAAAATGACCGTGCAAGCGGCGAATAGTTTGCTGAAGTTTCTAGAGGAACCGCCATCCCCGGCGGTGGCGCTTCTGCTTTCGGATAATGGACGGGCCTTGCTGCCTACTATTCAATCCAGGGCACAGCTGGTGCCGTTTTTGCCCCTGGACCCGGAACGGATGCTGCAGATGTTATCGGGCGAAGGGTTCCCGGTGGCATTATCCCGGCCTGCCGTACATGTGGCTGCCGGACTTGAGGCCTGCCGCGAATTATTGCGTCAGAATTGGTTTGCAGAAATTAGAAACGTAGTGTTACAATTAGGGAAGGAAACCGCTGGCCGTGGCGGGTCTCCTTTAGTTACAGCGCAGCAAAGCGTAATCAAAGCTGGGCTGGGCGAGCACTTGGACATGCTGTTTGACCTTTTCCATTTGTGGTTCAAAGACATGATCCATGCGCTATATCATAGACATGATCAAATCGTTTTCATAGATGCACTGGATTTTATCGTTAAACATGCTTTCTCCCGCAGTGCGGCACAGTGGATTGACGCGATGGCGCTTGCGGCGGAGAGCAAGAAGAAGCTTCGTCAGAACATGAATGGCCAACTCTGTCTCGAACAGTTCCTGATCGGCATTGGCGGATAAACGCAGATGCTTCAGGCCGGTGCCCCGGCTCCGGACAGATAAACTTTCTCCCGTGCAAGAACATGGGTTTTTTTAAGAGTTACAGGTTTTTATAGGTATACAAGGGGGTAAGTTTTTGTACACTGTAGTAGGCGTCCGTTTTAAAAAGGCGGGCAAAATATATTACTTCGATCCGTTGGAGCTTCCTGTCGAGAAGGACAACAGCGTTATTGTCGAAACGGCGCGCGGGATCGAATACGGTAAAGTGGTCGTTGGCAAGAAGCAGGTCGGGGAGAATGATGTAGTGCTCCCGCTGAAAAAGGTGATCCGTATCGCCGACGAGTCCGACGCCCGTGTTGTGGAGGAGAACAAGTTTGCGGCAAAAAACGCATTTGCCACATGTTTAAATAAAATTAAAGACCATGATTTAAAAATGAAGTTGGTCGACGTGGAGTTTACGTTTGACCGCAACAAAATTATTTTTTACTTTACCGCGGAAGGCCGGGTCGATTTCCGCGAACTGGTTAAGGATTTGGCGAGTATTTTCCGGACACGGATTGAACTTCGGCAAATCGGCGTCAGGGATGAAGCCAAGATGCTCGGAGGAATCGGTCCTTGCGGACGGGTGCTCTGCTGCTCTTCCTGGCTCGGGGACTTTGAGCCGGTGTCCATCAAGATGGCGAAGGATCAGAGCTTATCGCTTAATCCGACCAAAATTTCCGGACTTTGCGGCCGCTTAATGTGCTGCTTGAAATTTGAGCATGATAATTACGAAAGCGTGAAGGAAGAACTTCCATCGGTAGGCAAGATGGTCGTCACCTCATTGGGAGACGGGAAAGTCGTTGGTCTTAACGCCGGGTCGCGTACCGTTCATGTGCAATTGTTTGAGATTGGCAAAGTCAAGGAGCTTCCGCTGGACGATGTCGTTGTAAAATAGAATTTCAAGAAAGACTTTAGAGAATGAATGACTCTGGGGTGGGAACTTGGAGAACAAAGATGTTTTCAATCACATGCAAGCGCTGGAAACACAAATGGGAAAGGTTCACGGCCAATTTAGCACGCTAATGCTGGAGGTCAAGAGGCTGCTCGAGGAAAATCAGCAGCTTCGCCTGGAGAACGAGAAGATGCGCAAAATATTGAAGGGGGAAGGCGGAGAAGGCACAATGCCTGCTTTATCCCCAGTTCAGCCCGCTCCTTTGCTGTTGGAGGGGAACGAAGCCATCGATATCGTCGGTGAAGGATATGACAATCTGGCGCGTCTGTATCATGAAGGTTTCCACATTTGCAATGTCTATTATGGACATTTGCGAACGGAAGGCGATTGCCTGTTCTGCTTATCTTTTTTGAATAAATAACGAACCGTAGGGATGTTTCCTACGGTTTTTTTTAGAAATTTGCAAATTGGCTAAATTAGTTCGAGTAACTTATATAACTTATAAAAGAACGGAAGATTAAAGTTGAAGAATCAAGTCGCAATTCATGAACAAGAGCGGGTCGATGATTTGCTGACCCATGAGCTGGGCATTATCCAGAGCGAGGAAGTATTCAGCTTCTCGATGGATGCCGTTTTACTGGCCCGTTTCGCTCGGGTTCCAAATCACGGAAAGATCCTTGATCTTTGTACCGGCAACGGAGTGATTCCGCTCCTGTTATCTACCCGCACGAAGGCAAAGATCGAAGGCATCGAAATTCAGCCCCGGCTTGCGGATATGGCGCGGCGCAGTGTGGAAATGAACGGGCTCGGGGATCAAATCACGATTCGTGAAGGCGATTTGCGGGAGCTGGTCAAAGAGACAGGACATGGCGTTTATGACGCGATTACGGTAAATCCTCCCTATATGCCGCTCACCGGCGGGGATGTAAAGATCAATGCCCATCAGGCGATAGCCCGGCATGAGGTCCATTGTACTTTGGAGGAGGTTATCTCCGCTTCGATGCGGCTGGTGCGCCCGGGAGGCAAAGTAACGATGGTGCATAAACCGCAGCGGCTGGGAGAAATCCTGACCGTATTCCGCCAATACCGGCTGGAGCCGAAGTTGATTCGTTTTGTCCATCCACGGCAAGAAGCAGAAGCTAATATGGTGCTGATTGAAGCGCTCCGTGACGGCAAGCCGGATATGCGGGTACTGCCGCCGCTAATTGTTTATGACAAGCAAGGCGAATATTGTCCGGAGATTATGAATATCTACTATGGATCAAAAGAGGGAAGAGCATGAGCATAAGCATTCAAAAAAGTTTCGATGAACGTTCAAGCGAAGGGTTCGGGAAATTGTACCTGGTCGCCACTCCGATCGGAAATTTGGAGGATATGACATACCGGGCAGTACGTACGCTGCAGGAAGCGGATATTATTGCGGCGGAGGACACACGTCAGACCCGTAAGCTGCTGACTCACTTCGAAATTTCACCGGGCAAATTGCTCAGTTATCACGAGCATAACAAGGCGGCGAGCGGGCCGGAATTGATACGCTTTATAATAGAAGGAAAAAATTTGGCCCTGGTCAGTGATGCCGGTTTGCCGGCCATCTCCGACCCCGGCAGTGACCTCGTGAAACTGGCGGTGGAGAAGGGGATTTCGGTCATTCCAATACCGGGAGCTAACGCCGCCTTGTCGGCTCTGATCGTGTCCGGGCTGCCAACCGAGCGATTTCAATTTATCGGATTTTTGCCGCGGGATCATAAGGATAGGGATAACCTGCTTAACTCGCTGCAGGATGAGGAAAGCACGATGCTGTTCTATGAATCACCTCACCGGGTCATTAAAACGCTGGAGTCCATGTTCAAGGCATGGGGAGACCGCAAAGTCGTGTTGGCACGAGAATTAACTAAGCGTTATGAAGAAATGGCCAGGGGCCTTCTGAGCGAGTCCATATCGTGGCTGGAGGAACATCCGCCGCTTGGAGAGTATTGTATCGTTGTTGCAGGGGCACACCCGGAAGAGGTTAAGGAACGAAAAGATGCCTGGTGGCAGCCTTTATCGGTAGAAGAGCATGTTCGTCATTATGAGGAGCAAGAGGGGCTTCCACGGAAGGAGGCCATGAAGAAAGCCGCAGGAGATCGGGGCGTTTCCAAACGGGATATTTACAAAGAGCTTTTGTAACTCTATTAGATGAACTTGAAATGGATGTTAGGATAAGTACGAAAATATTCGTATTATAATAGAAGGAAATAGAATTTTTTGGCGGGAAAATAAAAAAAGGGGCCTTCACAGGCTGGGTTCAAGCCTGGAAGGCGCCAAGGAGATATGAAAAAGGTTAGAATTAACAGTTTTCAATAAAACTATTATATACTATAAATCTTAATTTGTCACAGGGGTAGGAAGCTCTGTGATACATTCATGGCAAACAATTTTGCCTTTGAAGTAAGTAACGTTCTCTGCGTTGCCGCAGAAGATGCAGGCAGGCTCATATTTTTTCAACATGATGCGTTCACCATCGACATAAATTTCGAGGGCATCCTTTTCGCCAATACCGAGCGTACGGCGCAATTCAATAGGAATAACTACCCGTCCCAATTCGTCTACTTTTCTTACAATACCTGTTGATTTCATCATAACCGATGATAGCCCCTCTCGCTATAGTTTAAAAGTGTCATTATTCGACAAACTTCTATCTTTTATGATATTTATAATACCAACCATTGCCAAAACAGTCAACCTATTTATGGTAGAGTTCATTTTTATTTCTAATTTTAATTATTAAACGGGGCATTAAATTCGCGATTTCTCGGTATAAACGTGGTTTTTGGCTTTCGACATTTTGGAAGTTCCTAATAAGATATTATTCGACAATATTCGACATAAACCTACGATATCAGTCACAAACTCTCTTTATTTTTCAAAATCTTTTTTTGAGATAAGGGAAAGGGGACCTTGGTATGAATAATCAGCTTCGGGAAGAAAAGGTATTTAAGGATCCGGTTCATAATTACGTGCATGTACAGGATGAAATCATTTGGGCGCTCATCAATACGTCCGAATTTCAGAGGCTGCGGCGGATTCGGCAGCTCGGCACTTCGTATCTGACTTTTCATGGGGCAGAACACAGCCGGTTTTCTCATTCATTAGGCGTTTATGAAATTACGCGGCGGATTATTTCTCAGTTCGAACGTGCCGACTATGCCGATTGGCCGAAGGAAGAAAGACTTGTCACCCTCTGTGCGGCATTACTTCACGATTTGGGGCACGGCCCGTTCTCCCATTCGATTGAGCAGGCGTTTCAAATGCATCATGAAGATTGGACTTGTAAAATCGTGCTCGGCGATACGGAGGTCGGGGAGGTGCTGCGGCGGCTGGGAGAGGATTTTCCGGATAAAGTGGCGGCCGTTATCCGCAAGGATTATGAGCACCCGATCGTGGTAAATTTGGTATCCAGCCCGCTTGATGCAGACCGTATGGATTATCTGCTGCGGGATGCCTATTTTACAGGAGTCAATTACGGAACGATCGATATGGACCGGATTCTCAGAATGCTTAGGCCGTTCCAAGGCCGGATTGTGGTCAAGGAGTCGGGTATGCATGCGGTTGAGGATTACCTGATGTCCAGGTACCAAATGTACTGGCAGGTTTATTTTCACCCGGTTACCCGGAGTTCGGAAATTATTCTGCGGCAGATTTTCCGCAGGGCTAAGGAGCTTCACGAGAGTGGGCATCAATTTGCGTTCTTGCCGGATCCATTACCGGGATTGTTCAAACGGGATCTGACCGTGCAGGAGTACCTCCTGCTTGACGAAGCTTTGGTGCAGACTGCCTTTATGCAGTGGAAGAGAGAATCCGATGGACTGCTGAGCGAGCTGTGTTCTCGATTTTTAGATAGAAAGTTGTATAAATATGTAGAAGTGGAATCGTTAGATCTGGAAATGATCGACGACATCCGCGTCGCATTCAAGGACGTGGGGCTCAATCCGGATTACGATCTGGAAATTGATTTTCCGACCGATCTGCCTTATGATGTGTTTCGTCCGGACGGGGAATTTAGGGACAAGCACATCCTTCTATTGGACCGGCAGGAGCAGATCCGGGAAATCTCCGAGGTTTCGGACATTGTGCGTTCCATAAGCGGACTGCACCGGGGGAAATATCATTTGTACTATCCCGATAATAAAATTGCGCCGGTTATCGAACGGCTTCCGGAGCATATTCACGAAATATTTAAGCAAACCACATAAGAATACACCTAAGGAGGTAACAGCATGGAGTTATTTGATACGCATACGCATATGGATGCGCCGCAATTCGACGGCGACCGTGAGGAAGCGATTCATCGCGCATTGGAACAAGGGGTAACGCGGATGATCAATATCGGTTTTAACCGCGAGACCATTCCGACTACGATGAAGCTGGCGGAGTCGTATGATTTCATTTATGCGGCGGTCGGCTGGCACCCGCAGGATGCGATTACGATGAAGGAAGAGGATTTGGACTGGATTGCAGAACTCTGCAAACATGAGAAGGTTGTGGCGATCGGCGAAATCGGACTCGATTATTACTGGGATACCTCACCAAAAGACGTGCAGCATGAGGTTTTTCGGAAGCAAATTCGCCTCGCCCGCGAGTTGAAAATGCCGATTTGTATCCATAACCGGGAAGCTCATGAAGATGTCGTCCGCATTCTGCGGGAAGAGAAGGCAAACGAGATCGGCGGCGTCATGCATTCCTATTCGGGAAGCTGGGAAATTGCCAAAATGTGTCTGGATTTGGGATTCCATTTGTCGTTTGGCGGACCGATCACGTTTAAAAATGCAAAGCAGCCCAAAGAGGTGTTGGCGAAGACTCCAATGGACCGATTATTGATCGAAACGGACTCCCCTTATTTAACACCACACCCTTTTCGTGGGAAAAGGAATGAGTCCGGACACGTCCGTTTGGTCGCCGAGGCTGCTGCCGAGTTAAAAGGGGTATCTCTCGAAGAAATCGCCGAAATTACCACCCGAAATGCGCTGGAACGATTTGGAATTCTGTGAAATCGGGAGCAAAAGCGGTGAAAAAAGAAGCAATCGCGAAAGATTAATGCTTTTTAACTAATTAGCAAGAGATTATTACATTTTTTTAACCATTTATTAAAATAAACGTTGTTGATTCGTCCTTTACAACATGCATCGAAACAGGATAGAATCTTTTCAGTAATCGATTTGGGGTCGCTCATTTGCAGTTGGCGATTCCGGTTACATGGTTCCATGAACCAGTCTCGCTTAATCTCCACTTGTGGGGAACGGGGGAACCAAGTACGACACGCCGGGAAGGCCCGGCCAGATCGTAATTGATTTCTTTTTGGGTCATTGGGGTGAATTCAAGGTCATTGCGCCATGAGCGAATGAACTGAGGAAGGGCGGCACTCTCGCGTCCTAACCCGACAGCTAACCTCGTAAGCGTACATTGAGAGGGCAAACTCGTGCATCCTATTACACCAAGACATTCGGAAGCCACGAAAGAGAGCCTCTTACTCTTTCTTTGGGCTTCTTTTGTTTTTGAATAAAAGTAATAGGGTCATCATACTGTGTTAAACAGGAGGTGACGGTGCCGGGCAGACTGGGGCAGGATGCGAAGTGCAGCTCATTCAAAGTGCATTTCGTAAAAATGAATTGTAGTCACGTCATATGTATCATGAATCGACCTAGACGGCGGGACTATGTAAGGAGGACGGAAGAAATGGGCTTTTTCCGCAAAAAGGAATCCCATGAATCGCGCTCATCCAGCATGTCTTACGCAATGCGGTGGAAACAAGAACATTTACGTCAAATTTCGGTTATCGGATTGTTGGCCATCGCGGTAGTACTCATCATCCTGATTTGGTCTTACAGCCAGAACAATAAAAAGATTTACTTGGTTGTTGACGGGCAAAGTCAAAAAATCGAAACCCGTCATTCGCTGGTCAATCAAGTACTGGAAGAACAGTCCATTGTGTTGGGTCCCGAGGACGCGGTATCGCGGCCGCTCGCTAGCTCCATCCAAGATGGCAACCGGATTGTCATTGTACGCGCGGTTCCGGTAAACGTGAGTGTGGACGGCACGAGCAAAGTGCATTTTACAACCAAGGACAGTGTGCAGGAAACGATTGAAGAGCTCGGCGTTACTATGGGGCAGGAGGATAAAATCACTCCGGCTTTGACCAGTAAGGTGTCGGCGAATTTAGATATTAAAATCGTCCGTGTCACCAAACATAAGGTACAGACCAAAGAAAGCGTACCTTTTACCGTCGTGAAAACATCGGACAATACTTTGCTTAAAGGGAAAACTAAAGTAGTGGCCCCGGGAAGCGAAGGTGTAGTCGTCCACAACATCGAAAAGGTATATGAGGACGGAAAATTCGTGTCAAAGCAATGGCTCGGCAAAGAAGTTGAAAAAGCAGCTTCGCCGAAGGTAGTCGCCGTAGGCACGAAGAAACCGACAGCCGTTGCGTCCGCCAGCATTTCCCGCACTTCGAACGCGGTGAATATCAGCGGGCTTACGACGAAAGGCGGCGTCTCGTTTAAATATAAAAAAGTACTTAAGAACGTAACTTTGACCGCTTATTCCGCCGAAGAAGACGGGATCGGTACGAAGACGGCTTCCGGTACCCGAGTCACGGAAGGAAGAACGATCGCGGTCGATAAGAGCGTCGTTCCTTTGGGCTGGTGGGTTTATATCGAAGGCATCGGCTTCCGTAAGGCCGAAGATACCGGCGGTGCCATCAAAGGCAACAAGATGGACGTTTATTACGACTCCCTGAAATCCGCGAAAAACTTCGGACGGAAAAAGGGCCGGACGGTGTATGTAATCGGTCCGACCAAGCCGGAGTTGAACTAACCGGGCGCGTTTACTTTGCTCAGGGAATGATATACTATTAGGATGATGAATAAGACACGGATAAGAAGAGGATGAATTCCTCTTCTTTTTGTTGTAATACAACCATTTTATTGCGGAAAGGTATGGGGCAACATGATTAAGGAGGTCATTGTGGTGGAAGGCCGCGACGATACCGTGGCGGTGAAACGGGCCGTTGAAGCCGACACCATTGAGACCGGGGGATCCGCGATCAATGAGGCGACGTTACGCAAAATCGCGCTCGCGATGGAACGCCGCGGGATTATCATCTTCACGGATCCGGACCACGCGGGGGAGCGAATCCGCAAAATCGTAGCGAACCGGGTGCCGGGCTGCAAGCACGCTTTCTTGCGGGAGGCGGATGCGACGAAGGGCGATGACATCGGTGTGGAGAATGCTTCGCCGGAAGCGATCCGTGAGGCGCTCTCCCGCGTCCGGAGCGAGGTCGTAGGAGCGTCGGAAGAAGCGCAGGATCAAATCGACTGGGAGGATTTGATCGGCGCCGGACTGATCGTACATCCCGAGGCTGCCGCCCGGCGGCGCTTTATGGCGGAACGGCTGGGAATAGGGTATTGCAACGGCAAACAGTTTTATAAGCGGCTGGCTATCTTCCGGATTAGCCGGGAGGAATTTGCGGCTGCACTGGCGGAGTTGGAGAAAGAGAATGAAAGAGGCGAATAACCGATGACCATGAGAGAAGATGTATCTACACCGCGCCGGACGAAGGAAATTATTCAGAGGCACGGTTTTTCATTTAAGAAGAGCCTCGGTCAGAACTTTCTGATCGATCAAAATATACTGGGCAAGATTGTGGGCGCGGCCGGCCTGGACGAGTCCAAGGGAGCATTGGAAATCGGACCGGGTATCGGAGCATTGACCGAGAAGCTCGCTCAGACGGCAGGGCGCGTAACTGCGGTGGAAATCGACCAAAGGCTTCTGCCGATCCTGAAAGAGGTGCTGGAGCCTTATCCGCAGGTCCATGTGATCCATGGGGACGTGCTGAAGCTGGATCTGCAAGAGCTGTTTGCAAACGAATTTAGCGGCTGTAACGGCGTCAGCGTGGTGGCCAATTTGCCATACTACGTTACGACCCCGATTTTGATGAATCTGCTGGAGGCCAAGCTTCCGTTGGAGAACATCGTGGTCATGATCCAGAAGGAAGTGGCGGAGCGCATGGCTGCCTCTCCGGGAGGCAAGGCATACGGAAGCCTTAGCATTGCGGTTCAATATTACAGTGAGCCTGAGCTTGTCTGCACAGTGCCTCATAGTGTATTTATCCCGCAGCCAAATGTGGAGTCGGCTGTTATTCGTTTGAAGGTACGCAGCACGCCGCCGGTATCCGTGGAGGATGAGGCCTTTTTCTTTGAGGTAGTTCAGGCGTCCTTTGCTCAAAGACGTAAGACGATTTCCAACAATCTTAAGAGCCGTTTTTTCCCTGGGGAAGGACGGGAGAGGCTGGAGTCCCTGCTCGGCGAAGCTGGCATTGAGCCTTCCCGACGCGCTGAAACGCTGGATTTGCAGGAGTTTGCGAACCTTAGCAATACGCTGTTGGCTGCAGGATTAAAATAGTAGAGCTGTAACCAATCCCCTCATTCGCCCATAGGATGGAGTTAGAGGTGATTGATTTGACGAAATTGGGAGACTTGGTCGTCCGTAAATCGTACGGAGGGGACGTTACCTTTCGTATTGAAAAAATAGTGCGGGAGCAGGCCATCATCAAAGGAACGGAGTTCCGGCTGCTGGCCGATGCTCCCTTGACCGATCTGGTCGGGGTTAGCCCGAACACGCCGGGCGAAAAAACGCAGCGAGCCCGGATCAAGGCTACCGAATCGCTGCAGCAGCTGACTAAAGACCGCCTGGAACTGACAGAACGAAACCAGTCCACTTTGGGACGGGAATGGTTCCCTCCGGGAGAACCTTCATTTTTCGAGGTACCGGGCAAGGTGCTTCACTTGGACGGGGATGAGCGTTATTTAAAGAAGAGCCTTGACCTCTACGAGAAATTGCGCGTACCCGCGCATGGTTACTTTGTCACGGAATCCTCTATGGCTAATGCCCTTTACCGCCTACTTCCAAGCATTCAGCCCGACATCGTCGTGCTGACAGGTCATGACGGGGTTCTGAAGAATCGCCCCACAACCGACTTATACAACTTATCCAGCTATAAAAACTCGAAGCACTTTGTGGAGGCGATTCAGACCGCTCGGAAGTATGAGCGGAATTTTGATGCCCTTACCATCGTCGCAGGTGCTTGCCAATCGCATTTTGAAGCCTTGCTGCAGGCGGGGGCCAATTTCGCAAGCTCCCCGGCCCGCGTGCTGATTCACGCCCTGGACCCGGTCTATATCGCCGCCAAGGCGTCTTTGACGTCCATACGCGAAACGATCCACATAACGGATGTCCTTAGTCATACGGTCAGCGGAACTCAGGGCGTAGGGGGAATCGAAACCCGGGGAAGCTACCGGATCGGCTTGCCGAAACTCATGGATTTATCCGCTTTAAAGGTCATTCCTTCGATGTAATTTCACATTTTAGTGGGCTCGAGAAAAGTGTCGAAAAAAAATCGTTGACAACCGTTTTTTTCTGCTGATATAATAATCTGTTTCGACTTGACAGGTGACTCCCTTTCTTGTATAATGGACAAAGAAGGAAGGTGGTCACAGGCAATGGCTAAAAATGCGCTGTCAGAAATTAAACACAGTCTCGACGCTCACGTTGGACAGAAGATTATGCTGCGTGCAAACGGAGGTCGCCGAAAGACCGTCGAACGCACCGGTGTATTGGAGGAGACCTATCCTTCGGTCTTTATCGTGAAGCTGGATGAAGAACAGCAGACCTTTAAGCGTGTGTCTTACAGTTATGCCGATATACTTACCGAATCCGTTGAAGTCATGGTTTGTGACGATAACAACGAAATGCGGCTGTCGTATATTAAACCGTGAACATCATAACGATGCAGTAAACGGCCTTTGCGTTCATACGCAGGGCCGGTTTTTATTTTTGGGGGAATTTTCAGATGCGGCGTGCGCGCAGGGTGGACATATTTTACCGGCGTATGAACGTTGAAGAACGACGCATACTAGGGATGTTCTATATCCATGACTTCTTAAAGGGGGAATGGCACATGTCACGCAGAAGGCGCAGCGTCATGTCTGAGAACTTAAAGGTCGAGTTGGCGAAGGATCTCGGGTTTTATGATACCGTTCAGCAAGAAGGCTGGGGCGGGATTAAAGCCAAGGATGCAGGAAACATGGTGAAAAGAGCCATTGAACTCGCCGAGCGGGCCGCATCAAGGGAACCATAGCGCTTGAAAGCACATAAACAGGCTTCTCCGTTAAGCGGAGGAGCCTGTTTGTTTTTGTTCCGAGATCAAGTAAGATAGAGGAAAGTAACAGCATAGAATGTCTTCCGTGCATAGACGAAGACCGGAGTTTTTTTTATAATATGTAAGTTAAAAGTTAAGACGGGTAGAATTTTACGGAAACTGAAGGTGGGTGAGCGTCTTGAAAATTTATGAAAAAGCGCCGGCTAAAATTAATTTGATGCTCGATGTTCTACATAAGAGGCCGGATGGCTATCATGAAGTGGAAATGATCATGACGATGGTGGATCTGGCCGACCGGCTGGAAATGAGCGCTCTCCCGCGGGATACGATTATCATCTCAAGCCAGGCGGGGTATATCCCGCTGGATGAGAAGAACCTGGCTTTCCAGGCCGCCAAGCTGATTAAGGAACGTTATGACGTTCGCAGCGGCGTATATATTCATTTGGACAAGAAGATCCCGGTAGCGGCCGGCCTGGCCGGAGGCAGCAGCGATGCGGCAGCCACGCTGCGGGGCCTGAACCGGCTATGGAGACTGGGTATCCCGGATGCCGAATTGATGGAGCTTGGAGCTGAACTCGGCTCCGACGTGCCGTTTTGTGTTACCGGGGGAACGGCGCTGGCAACAGGGCGTGGAGAGAAGCTGACACCGCTGAAAAGTCCGCCCCAATGCTGGGTCATTCTCGCCAAGCTGCCGATTAATGTGTCAACCTCCGAGATTTATGGACGGCTGAGAAGCGAAGAAATCCAAGTACATCCCTCCGCTGTAAAGATGCAGCAGGCTTTGGAGAACGGATCTTTTACGGAAGTCTGCGGGGAGCTTGGAAATGTGCTGGAGGATGTTACGCTTCAAATTCATCCGGAAGTTGCCCATCTGAAGGAAACGATGATCCGGCTCGGAGCCGATGGTGTGCTTATGTCCGGCAGCGGCCCGACCGTATTTGGACTGGTATCCAAGGAATCGAAGGTTCCAAGGATTTATAATGGGCTGCGCGGATTCTGCAAAGAAGTTTATGCCGTACGGCTATTGACCTGACCGGATCACCCCGGGTGAGGTCGGCCTGTTTTGCGGGTTATGGGGAATAAGCTTGAACAGAGACGTACAAAAATGGTATATTTTCTATAAAATATTCGGATTTAGCGAGGGGTACTTCGTGAAAAAATTGAAAAGAAGCGCTCGATTAGTGGAAATGACGCAATATCTATTGGACCGTCCGCATCAGCTGATACCGCTCACCACTTTTGCGCAGCGATATGGAGCTGCCAAGTCCTCGATCAGCGAGGATTTAGCGATTATAAAAGAAGTTTTCGAAGGCGAAGGCACCGGGGAGCTGCATACCTTGGCCGGCGCGGCCGGCGGGGTGAAATACATTCCGATGATGGGCCGGGAGCAAGCCCTGCATTTTGTGGAGCAGTTGTGCGAGAAGCTGTCGGAACCGAACCGAATCTTACCCGGCGGTTATTTGTACATGTCCGATCTCCTGGGATTGCCGGGGTTGATGAACGAAGCGGGTAAGCTGTTTGCAACGGCCTTTGCCGGACGCGATATCGATTGCGTCATGACGGTGGAGACCAAAGGGATTCCGCTGGCCTATGCCACCGGGGCGGAGCTGAACTTGCCGGTCGTCCTTGTACGCAGGGACCATCAGGTTACGGAAGGGTCGGCGGTCAGCATCAACTATGTGTCGGGTTCGCATAAGAGCTTGCATACAATGACCTTGTCGCGCCGGGCAATGAAGGAGAAGTCAAAGGTATTGATCGTGGATGACTTCATGAAGGCAGGCGGAACGATTCAAGGAATGGTTGATCTGCTGGCGGAGTTTGATGCCGAGGTCGCCGGAGTCGGTGTGCTCGTGGAATCGGGCGAGGTAGAATCGGAACAGCGGCTTCTCCAGGATTACGTGTCTTTGGCAACGCTTAGAGCAGTGGATCCCAAGGGAAAAGAAATTTCGGTGGAACCGGGCAATTATTTTACCAGAAAATAGAACCGTAGACCTTGTCGATTCTCTGTAAAACCATTGGAATTTACGACGAAACGTGTCGAAAAGCCCATCTGTTCAAAAAAATTCCTGAATTTAGGTCATTTTGTTCATTAAAAAAAAAGGATTTCCGTTAGCTATGTGGAATATTACACCAAGTCTCTGATGGAAAAAGGTGGTGAACACATATGCAAATTACGGATGTAAGACTCCGCCGAGTCAGCTCTGAAGGCAGAATGAAAGCGATCGCATCCATTACCATCGATAACGAATTTGTTGTTCATGACATTCGCGTAATCGACGGAAATAATGGAATGTTCGTGGCTATGCCGAGCAAGCGTACTCCTGACGGGGAATTCCGGGACATTGCGCATCCGATCTCTTCGGGTACACGCGAGAAGATCCAAGCCGCAGTCCTGGCGGAGTACGAACGTGCTGCCGAGCAAGAAGAAGTGATTGAAGAAGGGGCTTAAGTCTCAGTTTTGTCTCAACCAATTGGGGTTCGAGAAAAGGGAGCCATGTAACATGGCTCTCTTTTCTTTTTGTCTTAAATGAGATATATTCAGTAATGAGTTCAAGAGAAGGAGGCCGGGGCCTTGAAAAGATTTGCGATTGTTCTTGCCGCAGGTCAGGGGAAGCGCATGAAGTCCAAGCTCTATAAAGTGCTCCATCCTGTGTGCGGCAAACCGATGGTCGGGCATGTCCTGGACACGGTTAAGAAAGTCCAATGTGAGCGCAGCATCGTGGTTGTAGGTCACGGCGCAGAAGCGGTCAAGTCTTATCTGGGAAATAATGCGGAATATGTGTTGCAAGAGCAGCAGTTGGGAACCGGTCATGCAGTTAGGCAAGCCGGGGATCTGCTGGGGCAGGAGGAAGGAACGACGATCGTCATCTGCGGGGATACTCCGCTTGTGACGGAGGAGACACTGCAAGCCATGCTTGACCTTCATAGCCAAAAAGGAGCGGCAGCTACCGTATTAACGGCTTCTATGGATCGTCCTCAAGGTTACGGACGGGTCATTCGGGACACCGAAAACGGTTCCGTCGTAAGGATCGTCGAGCAGAAGGATTGCTCGCCGGAAGAAGATGCCGTGAAGGAGATCAACACCGGAACTTATTGTTTTGATAATGCGAAATTATTCGCGGCGCTGGAGAAAGTCACAAACAGCAATGCGCAGCAAGAATACTATTTGACGGATGTCATCGGAATTCTAGTTTCCGAAGGAGAAGTCGTCGAGGGCTATATGACCGGGGATTATGCCGAGTCCATCGGAGTCAACGACCGTTTGGCATTATCCGAAGCGGAAGGCTTCATGCGTCAGCGCATTAACCGGCGTCATATGCTCGGCGGGGTTACGATCATCGATCCAAGCTCCACCTATATCGGGGCCGACGTAACGATCGGAGCGGATACCGTGATTTATCCGGGTTCCACCCTTTCCGGCCACACCGTAATCGGTGAAGATTGCGTAATCGGACCTGCCGTGGAAATTGAAGACAGCCGGATTCATGATGGCGCAAAGGTAAAGCAGTCGGTATTGTGCCAAGCGGAAGTAGGCAAAGAAACGACGGTTGGACCTTTCGCTTATTTGCGTCCAGGCACTAAGCTGGGCGAGCATGTCAAGGTAGGCGATTTCGTGGAGATCAAGAACGCTACGCTTGACGATGGCTCCAAAGTTTCACATTTAAGTTATATCGGTGACGCCAAAGTGGGTAAAAACGTCAATATCGGCTGCGGTGCGATAACCGTCAACTACGATGGTTATAATAAGTCTATTACCGAAATCGGCGATGACGCGTTTATCGGAAGCAATGTCAATTTAATTGCTCCGGTGAAGATCGGCGATGGCGCTTATGTCGTCGCGGGATCGACGATCACGCATTCCGTACCGGATAATGATTTGGCAATCGCCCGAAACCGCCAGGAGAACAAGCCGGGATACGCGGACAAGCTTCGCGCTCGTGCTAAGGCGAAGAAACAAAGGGAACAGGAAACAAAAGGTTGAACTTAAGTTCATGGTAAAGTGCATGTTCAAAAAGATGACTTTTTGGACAACTTCTTAAAGAGATAGACAGTAGGAACAGCTTTTAGCGGATCAGGATGCAGTGACATTTCAATGACGGGATAGTTAATCTATCTACACAGCACGGAGGGTATTAAAATTTATGACTTATTGTGATTCTAAACTGAAGATATTCACTTGTAACTCTAATCCCAAGTTGGCTAACCAAATAGCCGATTATATCGGAATTCCGATGGGAGACTCGGAAACGATGAGCTTCAGTGACGGCGAAATTCAAGTCAAGCTGTCCGAGAGCGTTCGCGGCTGCCATGTGTACATTGTTCAGTCCACTTGTGCGCCGGTAAACGACAATCTGATGGAGCTCCTCGTTATGGTGGATGCTTTGAAACGGGCTTCGGCCAAGAGCATTAACGTCGTAATTCCTTATTACGGCTATGCTCGCCAAGATCGTAAGGCACGTTCGCGTGACCCGATTACTGCCAAGCTGGTTGCCAACCTGATCGAAAAAGCCGGCGCTCACCGCGTCATCACGATGGATTTGCATGCCATGCAAATTCAAGGCTTTTTCGATATTCCGGTGGACCATATGCTCGGCGTACCGATTTTGGCCCAATACTTCCGTTCGAAGCATATTCCGAATCCGGTTGTCGTATCCCCGGACCATGGCGGAGTTGTCCGTGCCCGTAAACTCGCTGACTTTTTGAATGCCCCGCTGGCGATTATCGACAAGCGCCGTCCAGAGCCGAACGTGAGCGAGGTCATGAACATCATCGGGAATATCGAAGGAAAAACCGCGATTCTCGTCGATGATATCATCGATACGGCCGGCACGATCGTACTTGGCGCCAACGCCCTCAAGGAAGGCGGCGTCGAGGAAGTATATGCATGCTGTACGCATCCCGTGCTTTCAGGTCCGGCGATGGAACGCCTGGAAAACTCTCCGCTGAAGGAAGTTATTGTTACGGATACTATTCCGATTACGCATCCGAATCCGACCAGCAAGCTGAAAGTGTTGTCCGTTGCTCCGCTGATGGGTGAAGCCATCATCCGGGTTCACGAAGAATTGTCGATCAGCAAGCTGTTTGAGATCGAATAAGAGTTTCAGTCCTACTGCATAACAGGGGTTGCACCTTCTATAAAGGAGGGCAACCCCTAAGTTCGTATCATGGCTCAACCCTCCCAAACCGTGGCTCAACCCTCCCAAATCCTCCCTTACCGTAAGGGAGGGCCCCCCGAGGGCCTGCTGCCCTAGGGGATCACCCGCAAACAGGAGGAACGTGGGAGATAATGAGGCGCTCCTTTGCCGCTGTCCCCTTCGGGGATGCGCTGGGGTTGGGTGCGAGGCACGCTTTTCCCCCTTCGGGTACGTCTTACTTTTGGCGCACCCGGGCTACCTGGTTGTTGGAGGCACTGCTGCTTTCGGATGCACCCGGGGGGCTTTGGCGGAATGAGCCGCTTGTCTCCCCTTTGGGGTACGCTCTACGTTGGCGCACCTGCGGGGCTGGGGAGCGACTTCTGGAGGGAGAGAGCCACTTTGTGCAAAGAGGCGCTGTCCCTTTGGGATGCGCTTGGGGTTGTGCGAAAAATGCGGGGTATGCACGGTTGTGCTATGGCCGCTGTCCCTTCGGGATGCGCTGGGATCATCAGGGAAGAACTTATTTGTCTGGTGTATGTGGAACAGAGAGGAAATTTGGAGCAGACCAAACTTATATTTTGTAGACGGAGGATTCAAAATGAAATGGATCGTAGGCCTCGGCAATCCGGGGGCCAAGTATGAGAAGACAAGGCATAACATCGGATTCATGGCGTTGGACGAGCTGGCTCGCAGACACGGCATCGCGATCAAACAAAGCAAATGCAAGGCGTTGATTGGGGAAGGCGTGTTGCCGGGCGGCAAGGTAGCGCTCATTAAGCCGATGACATATATGAATTTATCCGGGGAGGCGGTTCGCGCCTTTATGGATTATTATAAGGTTCCCCTTGAAGACATGATCGTCGTTTACGATGACCTGGATACGGAAATCGGGCGCAACCGGCTGCGGTATCAAGGCAGCGCGGGCGGTCACAACGGCATTAAATCGATCATACAGCATACGGGAACGCAGTCCTTCAATCGGATCCGGATGGGCATTTCGCGGCCGGAGCCGGGATTCGCGGTTGTGGACTACGTGCTTTCGACGTTTGCCAAGAAGGAGGCCCCGCTGTTGCAGCAGTCGATAGAGGCGGCTTGCGACGCATTGGAGTACAGTCTGGATCATACTTTTGAGCAAACGATGGCCAAATTCAACGGGTAATTGGAAATTCGGAGAGCCGCATCCGGCTAAAAGAGGGAGATACAGGGCATACTGAAGGTTATATTGATTCTTCAGGAGGCATATAGATGGCAATAAACTATGTTTGCCGGCACTGCCGAACGTCCATTGGTAGAATAGAAACGCCTTATGTATCCGAATCCCAACTGGGTTTCCATTTCTTGACCCCCGAAGAGCGGCAGGATATAATAGCGTATGATTCGAATGGTGAAATGACGGTCCGGGTGACCTGCGATTACTGTAAGGAAGCTCTGGAGAATAATCCGGAGTTGTCCCTGATTTCGAATCCTTTGCAATGACTGCACCTATACCGGATAACGGAATACAGAGCCTTGGCACGGTTGCTGAGGCTCCTTTTTGGTTGACTTCGCAAGGAACTGCAATCTTGGCCGCCGGGGGAGTAATATGCCTCTTATGACATGACTTAGTAACCGCTCCCGCGGGTAGATAATAAGATGTTACTAATATCTTGCAGGAATATCGCAATAAGAAATAAGAGAGGTGCCTCACTTGTTACAAGCACTCATACAAGCATTCTCCCGGGATTCGGACTTCACCTCGATGATATCGGGAGTAAGCGCCGGAATGAAGGAGCAACTGATTTCCGGTTTGTCGGGATCCTCGCGTCAGGTTGCGCTTGCCGCGCTGCATCAAGAGACTAAGCGGCCATTGCTGGTCGTAACCCATAATATGTTTTCCGCACAAAAAATATATGAAGATTTGCAGGAAGCGCTGTCAGCGGATCAGGTGCTGTTATATCCTGCGAATGAGCTGGTTGCCGCGGAAGCGGCCGTCTCCAGTCCGGAGACGCTCGCACAGCGGATCGAGGTACTGCTGCAATGCTCCCATTCATTCCGGGGAGTTGTGGTTGTGCCTTATTCGGGCGTCCGCCGGTTTATACCGACCCCCGAAGCGATGTCCAGTGCCGGGCTGACGATTGAGTTGGGAGGAACGCTCCAGATGGACAGCTTCCTGACCCGCATGATCGAGCTGGGTTATGAAAGAGTGGAGCGCGTGGAATCGCGGGGAGAAATGAGCATCCGCGGCGGAATTATCGATTTCTATCCGTTAACCTCCGCTTTGGCGTACCGGGTGGAGCTTTTTGACGATGAAGTCGATTCCATTCGCACCTTCGATCCGGCTGACCAGCGTTCCGTCGATCAAGTCAAACAGGTGCTGGTGACTCCTTGCAAGGAGATGATCGCGACCCGGGAACGGTTGGAGCAGGCTGCACAGAAAGCGACGGAAAAACTGGAACAACAGTTGGAGAAAATGACCGACCGCCAGGCGAAAAACAAACTTCGCGAAGAGGTATCCAGAGAAATTGAGCTGCTGCGTGAGCATGTTTATTTTCCGGAAATCTATAAGTATATTTCTTTGATTTATCCGGAAGATAAAACGCTATACGATTATATGCCTAAGGATACGCTGCTCATCCTCGATGAGCCGGCCCGTCTATTGGAAACTTCCCGTCAGTTGGAGCGGGATGAGTCGGAATGGAATCTGCATTTGTTCCAGAACGGCAAGAGCTTGCCTGAGCTCCCGCTTGCGCTGGAAGGGGAACGCGTATTGTATCATCGTCCGTTCCAGACGCTGTTTTTGTCGCTATTTTTGCGTCAAGTGCCTCATACTCAGCCGCAAAATATCATTAACTTTGTCAGCAGGGCAATGCAGGATTTCCACGGTCAGATGAACGTGCTGAAGGCGGAAATGGAACGCTGGAAAAAGAGCGGCGCCAACGTAATCATGCTGGCCAGCGGCGAAGAGCGGATGGACCGGATGCGCCGCGTGCTTCAGGACTACGGAATCGATGAGCCGACACTGTTGCAGGGTAACCTGCAGTCGGGCTTTGAGCTGCCTTCCGTGCATTTGGTCGTGATTACCGAGGGAGAAATGTTCTCGCAGAAACAGCGGAAAGCCCGTAAAGTCGCGAAGAGCATGGACAATGCAGAACGGATCAAGAGCTATACCGAGCTGAAAGTGGGCGATTATGTCGTTCACCAAAACCACGGTATCGGGAAATATTTGGGTATCGGGACTTTAGAGGTCGGAGGAATCCATAAGGATTACATGCATATTTTATATGCCGGCGGCGACAAGCTGTCCGTTCCGATCGAACAGATCGACATGATCCAGAAATATGTCGGTTCTGAGGAGAAAGAGCCTAAGATTTATAAACTCGGGGGCAACGAATGGACCCGGGTCAAAAATAAAGTACGTACTTCGGTACAGGATATTGCCGACGATCTCATTAAGCTGTATGCGGACCGCCAGTCTTCACCCGGCTATGCGTTCGAGAAGGACACGCCGGAACAGCAGGAGTTCGAAGCGATGTTCCCTTATGAAGAAACGCGGGACCAACTGCGGGCTATTGAAGAAATCAAAAAAGATATGCAGCGGTCCCAGCCGATGGACCGGCTTCTATGCGGCGATGTAGGCTACGGGAAAACCGAAGTCGCCATCCGGGCCGCGTTCAAGTCGGCGATCGAAGGCAAACAGGTGGCCGTCCTTGTTCCGACGACGATATTGGCACAGCAGCACTATGAAACGTTCCGGGAGCGATTCTCCGGATATCCGATCAATATCCAGACGCTGAGCCGATTCCGCAGCCGGAAAGAACAGAATGAAACGATCAAGGGCGTGCGCCAGGGTACGGTGGATATCGTCATCGGAACGCATCGCCTGTTGTCGCAGGACCTCGTATTTAAAGATCTGGGCCTGCTCATTGTGGACGAGGAGCAGCGTTTCGGCGTAACTCATAAAGAAAAGCTCAAAAAACTGAAAACGAATGTCGACGTGCTGACTCTGACGGCAACGCCGATTCCGCGGACGCTCCATATGTCCATGTTGGGTGTGCGGGACTTGTCCGTTATCGAGACGCCGCCGGAGAACCGGTTCCCTGTGCAAACCTATGTGGTAGAGCATAGCCAGGCGCTTGTACGTGAAGCTGTGGAACGGGAAATGGCGCGTGGCGGGCAAATCTATTACCTTTACAATCGCGTACAGGGAATTCAAGAGATGGCCGCACAGATTTCGATGCTTGTTCCTGACGCCCGGGTCGGTATTGGACACGGACAAATGTCGGAGCAGGAGCTGGAGAAGACGATCCTTGATTTCCTTGACGGGGAATACGATGTGCTGGTCAGCACCAGTATCATTGAAACCGGGGTGGACATTCCGAACGTAAATACGCTGATTGTGCATGACGCGGATAAAATGGGCCTATCCCAGTTGTATCAGCTGCGCGGCCGCGTAGGCCGGTCCAATCGGATCGCTTATGCTTACTTTACGTACCAGCGCGACAAGTCGCTTACCGAGGTTGCCGAGAAACGCCTTCAGTCGATTAAAGAGTTTACGGAACTCGGCTCGGGCTTCAAAATTGCGATGCGCGACCTTTCCATTCGCGGGGCAGGCAATCTGCTGGGCGCCGAACAGCACGGATTCATCGCTTCCGTCGGTTTTGACCTCTATTCGCAAATGCTGGCGGAAGAAATTCAGAAGAGAAAAGTGACCATGCTTGGCGAAACGGTGCCGGAAGAGTCGAACTGGAACACCACGATCGATCTTGGCATCGACGCCTATTTACCGTCGGATTATATTTATGATAGTATTCAGAAGATTGAGATCTACAAGAAAACAGCCTCCGCAGCGACCTTTGAAGATGTGGCCGAGCTGGAGGATGAACTGCTGGACCGTTTTGGCGAGCTTCCTGAAGCGGTGCAAAACCTGCTTTCGGTAGCCCGGGTCAAGCTGTACGGCAAGCAATACGGCATTGAGTCCATCGCTTTGCGCGGGGATGAAGTAACCTTGAAGTTTTACGATGGACGGGAAAAGGAGATCATTCCGGCCAAAATCGCGGAAGTTGGAAATCTGTTCGGAAGACGTGTACAATTTAATCAAGGGTCGGTTATGCTGATCCGCATCAAAACCAAGGGAATGGACGACAAAGAAATGATGGGCTTATTGGAGCAGTTCCTGGGAGCCCTGAAGGACTCGTTCAAAGCGAAAGGGGAACTACAAGATGTTTCGAAGTAAAGGGCGTTCTTGGAAGACGCTGCTCATTGCCCTCGTTGCAGTAATGGCTTTTACCGTTATGGCGGGTTGCGGCAAGAAAGAGGACAAGGGTGCTGCCGGTGGCAGTGAAGACAAGAGTAAGGTGATCGCAACTTACGAAGGCGGCGAAATTACGGAGGACGAGTTCGACCGGGAACAACGGATCGTGCTGGCACTTCAACCGCAAATGGAACAATTCATGCAAATGGACGATTTTCGCGATTATTTGATCAAACAGGAAATCGCCTACGAATATTTGGATACCAAGGCCGACGCCAAGATGAAGGAAGAAGGCAAGAAGAAGGCCGAAGAACAGTTCACTGCAATGAAAAAGTCGATGGGCGATGATGCCTTCAAGCAGTTGCTGGACGGACAAAAAATTTCCGAATCGGAATTTAAAAACTACATGGTTCGTATTTATACCGTCATGGAAAGCGAAAAAGCGAAAGTAACCGACGATGACGTGAAAAAAGAATTCGAAGCGACCAAAGAAAATTATATTACCGCTTCGGTTCGCCATATCCTGATCGGGTTCACCGACAAGGAAGGTAAAGAACGCAGCAAAGAAGATGCATTGAAGGTGGCTAATGAAGTTAAAGCCAAATTGGATAAAGGGGAAGACTTCGCAAAACTAGTGAAGGAATATTCCACCGACGGTCAACCCAATATCGACAATGGAGGACTCTATGCGGATACTCCTGTCAGCAACTGGGTAACTGAGTTCAAGGAAAAGGCGATCACTCTGCCGATTAATACGATCAGCGAACCGGTGGAAACCACGTATGGCTACCATATCATTCGTGTGGAGAAACGGACCGAGAAGAAGTTCGAGGATTTGACGCAGGAAGAGAAAGATCTGATCAAAATGTCCGTCGCTTCCCAAAACTTGGACAAGTTTATGGAGGGCGACCTGGAGAAGAAGATCATCAAGAAGATCGAATTGCCGAAGGTTGAGCAGAAGAAAGAGGAAGACGGGGCAACCAATTCCGGAACAAACGGGAATGCCGATAAGAGCAAAACCGATGCCGGAACTTCCGGAAATGACGGCGCAACCAAGGACAACGGCGCAGCCACGAACAACAGTACAAGCAGCAACGACAAATAAACGAGGTAACTTGTTTTATCTGGTTTTGCCGGAGCAGCGCGGAGCGATTCGCGCTGTTTTGTTGCCGCAAAATCCCTATTCCATGAGAAGCTGTCACATCAAGCAGTGAAGGGCCGCACCTTTGCGGCATTTTTTTAGTCCCCTTGGCCTGTTGCAGGAACAATAAAGGACTGTTAAATTCGAATGCATAAGCTGCTGGGAAGGGATGAATACTATGCTCAGAATCACAAGAGCCGAATCCCTCCATTGTATACAAATTCAGCTGCGGGTCGGTCCAGCAAATGCTGAAAGCCGCGCAACTTTTTTACCGGCAGCGGTGTATTAACATACCTAAGGGTAAATGAATATCCAACAGACAGTAGTTCAATACTTCTTTAGAAAGCGGGGCAACATGTGATATGAAAGCTACTGGAATTGTACGCCGTATTGATGATTTGGGCCGAGTGGTCATTCCAAAGGAGATCCGCCGCACACTGCGGATCCGGGAAGGGGACCCGCTCGAGATTTTTGTGGACCGCGACGGCGAGGTTATTCTGAAAAAATATTCCCCTATCGGGGAATTGGGCGACTTTGCAAAGGAATATGCGGAATCGCTGTATGAAAGCACAGGCCATATTACTTTGATCTCTGACCGGGACACAGTGATTGCAATCGCAGGTGCCTCGAAGAAGGAATACCTGGACAAGCAGATCGGTACTATCCTGGAAAACAGTATGGACAACCGCAAAATTGCACTGGAGTCGAATACGGGAACGTACGAGATTATTCGGGACCATCCCGAGACAATCTCTTCCTTTGTAATCGCTCCGATCATCTCGGGTGGGGACCCGATCGGTACAGTGGTTCTGTTGAATAAGGACGAATCGGTAAAAATGTCGGAACTGGAATCTAAAATGGCGGAAACGGCCGCCGGATTTTTAGGAAAACAAATGGAACAGTAAGCGTGTCTGGAAATGACAAGTACACTCCCGAAGTAACGGGGCGGCAGAGCCGCCCGGGACCGGGAGTGTCTTTTTTTGGCGTTATTGAGGCTTGGCAAATTTGTGCGTTTAGGCTCCTCCAACGGGCTATCATGGCGGGAGAGGAGGTTTTCGTCTTATAATGGAACCTACATAGTAAGATTGTGGCCATTTTATATTCCGCAAGGTAGGTAGATTATGAGGGAAGACAAAAGCACGGCGTCAGGCCTGCTGAAGGGAGCGGCCGTTCTCAGCTTGGCGGCCATCTTGAGCAAGCTGTTAGGAACTCTGCAGAAAATTCCGCTGCAAAATATCGGGGGAGACGGTGTTTTTGGAATTTATAACACCGTTTATCCGTTCTATACCATTCTAATCACACTGGCGACGGCGGGGTTCCCGACGGTTGTTTCCAAGTTTGTGGCCGAACGGCATGCTATGGGCGAAGAGAGCGGCAAACGGGCCGTTCTTCGTATGGCAACGGCTGTGATGGCTATACTCGGAGTTGCCGGTTGTATTCTGATGTACTTCGGAGCTCCGCTTCTGGCGGCATGGATCGGCAACAGCCATCTGATCCCGGCTTTGAGAAGCGCAGCGCCTGCGCTGCTGTTTGTTCCGCTTACCGCATCCCTAAGGGGGTATTTCCAAGGGCTGCAGAATATGGTGCCGACCGCAGTTTCTCAGGTTTCCGAGCAAGCCGTGCGCGTAGCGGTGATGATTATTCTGCTGTTTTATTTTACGGGCCTCGGAGGAACGGAAGCCGTGATCGCAGGCGGGGCGCTGGCGGGCTCGGCTGTGGGTGGAGCTGTAGGATTGCTCGTCATGCTCCTGTACTGGAGAGGGCATCATAAACAGATGAGGCAGGATTCGGCGTGGCCCAGCGGCAGGGGGGCATCCCCGGCAGGCCAGGACCGCTCTGAAGCTCTGCCGCAGCCACAGGTTATAATAAAGTCGAATACTCCAAATTTCGGGCCAGCAGAGGAACTGACGGATCAGGGAATACCCGCTGCCGGGTTAAGGAAAAATTCGGAGAGCGGCCGGGGATTGTTAGGGGAAATGTTTCGTTATGCGATTCCCATCTGCCTTGCTTCCCTGGCGATTCCGCTGCTTAGTTTGGTCGATACGTTTACCTTGCCACGGCTTTTATCCCGTGGCGGGGACGAGCTGCGGGCGATGGCCGAGGTAGGGGTCTATAATCGGGGCATTCCGCTCGTCCAACTGGTGACGATGCTTGCTTCGTCCTTGTCGGTGCTGTTCATTCCGCTCATGGCGGAAATGAATCTGCGCGGCGACAGGGAGGGGATCCGCCGCCAAATTGGCTTGGCGCTGCGCTGGTTCTGGCTGATTGGCCTGGCCGCCTCCGCCGGGCTGGCGCTGCTCGCCGGGCCGATCAACGTCATGCTGTACGAGGACGGCACGGGAACCGGCACGTTCGCCTGGGTGGCTTGGACCGCCGCGCCTGGTGCGCTGGTGACGATCACGGCGGCCCTGCTGCAGGGGCTGGGCTTCGTGCGCGCGCCGGCGGTGCATCTGCTGGCGGCAGCCGCGCTTAAGGCAGCGCTGAACGTGCTGCTCGTGCCGCAGCTCGGCATCACCGGCGCGGCGATCGCTGGCATCGCCGCCTACGCCGTCGCCGCAGCGCTGAACCTCGCGCTGCTGCTCCGCCGCGCAGGGCTGCGCCCGCGCCTGCGGGACGCGCTGCTGCGCCCTGCCGCGGCCGCCCTGGCGATGGCGGCCGCCGTGCTGCTGCTGCGCCTCGTCGCAGACGCCGTGCTGCCGCCGGGCCGCCTAGCGGCCCTGGCGGAGAGCCTGCTCGGCGTGCTGCTCGGCGCAGCCGTGTTTGCGGCCGCCGCGGTGCGGGCGCGCCTGATCGGTGCGGCAGAGCTGGGCGCCCTGCCGCGGGTCGGACCGAAGCTGCTCCGCCTGCTTCGGAAACTGCGCCTGCTGCGGTAACGCCAAACGGAGTACCGCGCCCAGCGGCCGAGTGCAGATCTTTGTTGCACTCTCTTATACGCAGATCCGCCGCCCTTGCCGCAGCCAATAACCGTCCACGGCACTTGATCGCGGACCTGCCGGACATTTTTGCCATCGGTTCGGCAAGTGGTATAGTAAGGGATAGAATGTTCAAATTAAGCCGGTAACTAGACAGGAGTGTGGCTCAAATGGGAGCAGTGATAACTGTAGTCGGCCTAGGCTCGGGCGATCCCGACCGACTGACGCTGGGAAGCCTGAAATTGCTTCAGGAGGCGCAGGAGAGATATGTACGTACCAAGGACCATCCGGTGGTGGCTTGGCTGGAGGAAACGGGAGTTTCATTCACCTCATTCGATGAAGTGTACGAAGCCAAGGACGACTTTCCCTCCGTATACGAAGAGATCGTGGAGCGGCTGATCGCCGCAGCCAAGACGGCCCCGGAAGGGAAAGAGGTTCTGTACGCCGTGCCCGGGCATCCGATGGTGGCGGAAGCTACCGTAAAGCGGCTGCAGGAACGCTGCCCGGTTGAGGGAATCGAACTGAAGATCACGGGGGGAGAAAGCTTCCTCGATGCGGCATTTATCTCTCTCGGATTCGATCCGATCGAAGGCTTTCAATTGCTGGATGCTTCCGAGTTGTCGGGAGGACGGCTTGATCCCCGGCGCCATACGTTGATCGGCCAGGTTTACGACGAATTCACCGCCTCGGACGTTAAGCTGGGCCTGATGGACATTTACCCGGATGATTATCCGGTCGTTGTCGGACATGCGCTCGGCGTAACCGGAGCGGAGCAGGTGATTCGCATCCCGCTTTATGAACTGGATCGCATCCAAGGATACGGGAACTTGTCGCTGGTGTACGTTCCGGCCAGCCATGACGAACAATTGCGCATCCGGAGCTTTGAGCGTCTTCATGAGATCGTAACCATTCTCCGCAGCCCGGAAGGCTGTCCATGGGACCGGGAGCAGACCCACCAATCGATTCGCAAAAACCTCATAGAAGAAACCTATGAAGTGCTGGAAACGATTGATGATGACGATCCGGATCATATGCGGGAAGAACTCGGTGATTTGCTGCTGCAAATTATGCTGCACTCGCAAATGGAAGAAGAGACCGGAATGTTTACCGCTTACGACGTCATTCAGGAGCTCAATGAAAAGCTGCTTTACCGCCATCCGCATGTATTCGGCAACCTGAGTGCCGAGGATGCCGAGGCGGCGCTCAAAAATTGGGACGCCATGAAGGCCGAAGAGAAGCGGCGAAAGGGTATCGAGCCTGAAAAATTATCGGCGCTGAGCGGAGTGCCCCGGGACTTGCCGGCGTTAATGAAGGCGTATAAGCTGCAGAAGAAGGCGGCTAAAGTAGGCTTTGACTGGGATTCCATCGATGGCGTCTGGGCGAAAATCGAGGAGGAGCTTGCCGAATTCAAAGAGGCCGTAACCGGCGGGCATAAGGCCGAGGACCAAACGCTGGAGCTGGGAGATGTTCTGTTCTCCATCGTAAACGCGGCCCGGTATATCGGAGCCGATCCGGAGGAGGCCCTGTCCATGACAATCGCGAAATTTGTCAGACGGTTTACTTATGTGGAAGACAAGCTTCGCGAAGCCGGAAAGACGCCGTCAGACAGCAACTTGGCCGAAATGGACAAGCTTTGGGACGAAGCCAAAAGTCTCGAATAGTCCAAAAAGGCTATCCAAATAACTCGAAATTTCCCTAATAATCGGTTTTTTTTGCGAAAAAGCAAAAAAAAGTTGAATAGCGGGCAGGAATTTGAGTTTTAAGGCAGAATACTCATACAAAGATATCTCCGCGGCTTACTGCCATAAGGGCTGAAGCCGTTAGTATCCATCTATTTCTTTTATTATTGGGAGGCATTATTAATGAACAAAACAGATCTGATCAACAACATTTCCAGCAAAAGCGGTTTGACTAAAAAAGACGTTGAAACCGTATTGAATGGTGTTCTCGGCGAAATTACCGATGCCCTTGCCGGCGGCGACAAAGTACAACTGATCGGCTTCGGCACGTTCGAAACCCGCAAACGTTCCGGTCGTACAGGCCGCAACCCGCAAACTGGCAAAACGATTGAAATTCCTGCATCCAACGTTCCAGCTTTCAAAGCGGGCAACAAACTTAAAGAAGCCGTAAAATAATGCGTCTCGATAAATTCCTGAAGGTGTCCCGGTTGATTAAGCGGCGCACGGTGGCAAAGGATGTCTCCGAACAAGGCAGAGTCCTGATCAACGGGCGCGAATCCAAACCGAGCAGTACCGTGAAGGTAGGCGACGAGATCACCGTTCAATTCGGCCAGAAGCTGGTGACGGTTCGCGTCGAACGCCTCGCGGAGACGACTCGCAAGGAAGAGGCTGCCACCCTGTATACCTTAGTCAAGGAAGAACCGATCGCTAAAGACTCCGGTCTTGACTGGAATTAAGGCGTGAGATCAAGCATGTTCCGTTTTAACTAACGGGGCATGCTTTTTTATTTTGTTGTTTACCATTACATAAAGTTGCGAGGTCCGTACAGTTTTTTAAATCGGTTCTAAAGATAAATCCCCTTCCATAAGCTATTGGTAAGAAGGAGGGGTACATGCCATGGTCGAACAAGGAAAAGGGAAGCGTCAAGAACTGCATCTGATGCAGAGGAAGCTGCTGGAGATTTCAGGAGTTCAGAACGTGGAGAGTTTTGACAGCGAGGAATTTCTGCTTCAGACGGAACTGGGGCATTTGACGATCCGGGGTCAAAATTTACATATCAAAAATCTCAATCTGGAGCAGGGGTTAGTCAGCATTGAAGGCCTGGTAAACTCCTTATCCTATTTGGATCCGGGAGCTCATGCGCCCGGCAAAGGCCTGCTCGGGAAGCTGTTCCGATGAATTTGCATACGCAGTGGGCGACTCTCCTATGGATGTTCGCATGCGGGGGAATCATGGGGATCGCCTTTGACAGCTATCGTGTCGTATCGGGACAGCTTCGCTTCCCCCGCTGGAGTGTACATATCCTGGATCTATGTTACTGGATCGCCGCCTCCCTTTTTGTTTTTCGCACGCTTTACCACGTTAACCAGGGAGAACTCCGATTTTATGTATTCCTCGGTTTGTTTATAGGCGTTTGGATTCATTTTTTGTTTCTCAGTTTTATAACGGAACGTTTTGTGGTAAATTTAATAAAGGTAGTTCAAAAGATTTACAGAATAACCATTAGAATATTGGAACTGGCAGTGCTTACACCGTTGAAATGGCTGCTAAAGACCCTACGGGTGCTGCTGGGATTTCTATGGATCGTTTTGTTTTTTATGGGGAGGGTGACACTGTCCCCGATTTGGAAACTCTTGACCTGGGTCACAAGACCTATATGGAAGAGGCTGAAGCTGCCGGACAGGCTTCGTTCTGTATGGGATAGTCTGGCAGGATTATGGAAGCGCTGGTTCGGCAAAGAATAACGAAAACGGAGGTGCCCTGAATGCGCGATGTAGCGGCCAAAACGAATAACATGAAACAGACCGCCGTGAAATCGGTCGGGGCGCGCAGACGTATTCGGTTATGGACGTGCTTTATGGTGTTGTTCGTCGGGTGGGCAGGCTATACCTATATCGCCCAATCCGGAGAAATCGGTAATAAATCCCTCCAGCTTTCGGAGCGGCAAGCTTCCAAGGAAGCTAATGAGCAAACATTAAACCAATTGAAATATGAATTAAATCGTCTTAAAGACCCTGAATATATCGGTCAAATCGCGATGAAGAAATACGGACTTTACAAACCGGGTGAAATTCCGGTGCGCATATCCGAGTCGGACTCCTAAAAAGACTGAGCCCATAGGGATATACGGCTGTTGACCTTGTTTGGCTCATTATGTATAATCAAATCACCGCAGTCATGTTTTCGAGACCTGGCTGTATATTTTTAAGGGAGGATCATTTTATTTTATGTCAATTGAAGTGGGCACCAAGTTAGAAGGAAAAGTGACAGGCATCACGCATTTCGGAGCATTTGTGGATCTGTCAGGAGGTGTCACGGGTCTCGTTCACATCTCGGAGATCGCAGACAATTATGTTAAAGACGTCAATGATCATCTGAAGATCGGCGATGTTGTTACCGTTAAGGTAATCAACGTCGACAAGGACGGCAAGATCGGACTTTCCATTAAGCAAGCCGTTGATAAACCGGTAGAGGCTACTAATACTAGACCGCCTCGTGCACCACGCAGCGATCGTCCTGGAGGTAGAGACGGAGATCGTCCTGGCGGCGGATTTAACCGGGATCGGGGAGGACGTCCTTTTAAGCCGCAACCGAACAAAGCTTCATTTGAAGATAAAGTTTCCCGTTTCCTTAAGGACAGTGAAGAGCGTATTTCTTCGCTGAAGAAGAACACGGAAGGCAAACGCGGAGGACGCGGAGCCAAACGCATGTAATTTAACAATTTTATATTGAAACCCACCGCAGGCAATTTGTTGCTTGCGGTTTTTTGTTGCCGTCATAATTACGACGAAAATTCTTTTTTTGTCGTCTGGGCGTCCGAGCCGACAGGTTATTACGGAATCTTCGTCCATCCTTGGATGAATTGACAAAAATTGTTTACCCCATCGGATGCATTTTGTACGAACATAGGAACGCCTACCATGGGTCATCCTCATGGGGGGCATGGGTTCGTGATGTTTCGTATTTCACTCTCAATTTGTCGGAAATTTCTTTGGTTCAGGTTCCGGTATATGACAAACTTTCCGCGCACCCCCTCCTATAATGGGACATACCTTACAAAAATGGAAAAGGCGGTGCCAGGTAATGGAGAAGTGGAATGTGATCCCATTCCCAGGGATGAAAAAGGCTAAAGGGCAGATGAGAGGATTTCGGTGGGATGGATGGAGGGGGATTCCTATCATTATTACGTTCGGCAGAATGTTTGCGGCAAGCAAGTGGACAGGCTTGTTCCTGTTGATGAGCTTCTTGCTCGGCAAGGCGACGATCCTGGATGAGCTTTCGCCTTTTGCCGCCGCTTTTTTTGCGGTAATGATGTTTATGCGGCGCGATATCGCTGCGGTGACGGGAGCGGTCATGGTTGCCGGGGCGATGTTTGTATCGGGCCAACACGCTGCCGTGATTGCGGCGGAGCTGCTCATTTTCTTTCTGATCCATAAAGGAATGGAATCGTTCGAGCGCGCCGATGTATCTTATGCGCCGCTGATGGTATTTACAAGCACCTTTTTAGCCCTTCTGTTTACGGCGGTTATCGGCCCGTCCTTATCCTGGTATGCATTTGTGATGATCGTAATGGATTCGGTACTCAGTTTTGTTCTGACCCTGGTGTTTATTCAGGCGGTTCCCGTCTTTACTTACAGGAAAAGAAACTATCAGCTGAGAACGGAGGAAATCGTCTGTCTCGTTATTTTGCTGGCATCCGTAATGACAGGCTCGGTAGGCTGGGAGATTTCCGGACTGTCCATCGAGCATATTTTGACGAGATATTTAATCCTGTTGTTTGCTTTAGTTGGCGGCGCCACGCTCGGCGCTTCGGTCGGTGTGGTAACCGGGCTGATTCTTAGCCTGGCCGATACCTCGGCACTCTACCAGATGAGTTTGCTGGCATTTTCGGGCATGCTGGCCGGGATGCTGCGCGATGGACGCAAATGGGCCGTAGGCTTTGGAATGTTGCTCGGCTCGTCGATTCTATCCATTTATTTAACGGGCCCGGCGGATGTGCTGGCTTCTACCTGGGAGAGCTGCGTTGCGGTCGCATTCTTTTTATTGACGCCGAAGGGAGTCGTTAGCGCTATTGCGAAATACGTTCCCGGCACTCAGGATCATACGAAAACCCAGCATGAATACGCCAAGCGGATGCGTGAAATCACTGCGGGCCGGGTCTCGCAATTTTCTCAAGTTTTCCGTCAGCTGTCCCGCAGCTTCGGTCAGATTGCCAGCTCGGGAGAAGTTGCCAAACGGAGCGAGGAAGTGGACCATTTTATGAATGCGGTCACCGAGAACGCCTGTGCCACCTGCTTCCGCCGAAATGCCTGCTGGGACGGAAAGTTTTATCAAACTTATAAGTATATGACCGAAATGATGACGGCGGTGGAGGAGAATCCGGACCTGTCCAAGGGCGAACTTCCTCCCAAGTGGAATAAAATATGTACGAAAACCGATCAGGTGCTGGAGGTCATGAAGCGGGAGTACAATCTCTATCAACATGATATGCACTGGAAACGGCAAATATACGACAGCCGTCTGCTGGTAGCGGAACAATTGTCGGGCGTATCCCAGGTTATGGAGGATCTGGCCAGAGAGATTCAACGCGAGGGACAGGCTATGTACAAGCAGGAAGAGCAAATCCGCGAGGCTTTGGAAAAAATGGGCTTGTCCATTCATAACATTGACATCGTGAATCTGGATCACGGCAACGTCGAAATTGAAATTGTCCATGCCTATACCCGGGGATATGACGAATGCCGCAAAATCATTGCCCCGCTCCTGTCCGATATCCTGGGCGAGCATATCGCCGTTATCGACGAATCTACGGCGGGCGGGCGCGATGGCCTGGCTACCGTAACCTTTGGTTCGGCCAAAACCTATGAGATCACGACCGGAGTAGCCGGCACTGCAAAAGGGGGAGATCTCTTATCCGGAGACAGCTTCAGCGCTGCGGAGCTGGGAAACGGAACCTATGCGGTGGCTATCAGCGACGGGATGGGCAATGGAGAGCGCGCCAGATTGGAGAGCAGCACGGCACTGAGCATTTTGGAACAGCTACTGCAATCCGGGATGGATGAAACCCTGGCCATCAAGTCGGTGAATTCCATATTGATGCTCCGCTCTCCGGACGAAATTTACGCGACAGTCGATATGGCACTGATTGATGAATACTCCGCCCGGACCACATTTTTGAAAATCGGCTCTTCCCCTAGCTTTATAAAAAGGGGACAGGAAGTGATTCCGGTTTCGGCCAGCAATTTGCCGATTGGAATCATTCAGGATATCGAGGTGGATTTGGTGACGGTTCAGCTGCATCCGGGCGATACGTTAATTATGATGACCGACGGGATTTATGATGCACCCGGGTATGCCGTAAACAAAGAGTTATGGATCAAGCGGCTGATCCAGGAGATTCAATCGGAGGATCCTCAGGAAATTGCCGATTGTTTGCTGGAGTCCGTGATCCGTTATCAAAAGAATGTAATTCTGGATGACATGACCGTGGCGGTCGCGAAGATCGATCATTTCATGCCTCAATGGTCCACGCTTCATATTCCCGGAATTACCCGGTTGGAACGGCCGAGGACAGTTAGCTAGGTATTGGGTAGGAGGGTTGTGTAGCAAGGAATAGGTCTGTTTAGTCATAAAGTCATAAAATAGACAAACAATTGGTTTATTTTACATGGGAATGATTTCAAGTTTGTAGTAAAATTGACTCTATCGTTCTAATAAAGAACCAAATATAGCACTATTTCTCAAAAATTTTAGATATAATTTGGCAAAACTGCCGAAAGGCAGTGACGCAAAACTATAGGGACTAAATCCCCCCATTAGGGGGAAATGTCAGCCAGTTGCCTAAAAAATGGTAACCTATAGTATTTACTACTAGAGGTTATCTTTTTTTTTGCCTAAATTCAGAGATTCTTGCGCCATTAGAAGGAAGGGAGGGGAGCGCCGGGGCATTTTGACGATGGAGGGTATGCAGCCTTTACACATTTATAGACAGAAAGAGGAGACATAGTAATGAAGTTGCCGCAAGAACTGGGCGGAATCCGCCGCTGGAGTATCGTAACGAAGAACATGATTTTGACAAGCGCCTCCATCCTGATGACTGGCGTAATTCTGATTGCATCCAGCTTTTATATCCAAGGCGGAGTATTGACCAATCAGCTGGAGTCGGATTCGAAGGAGGTCATGGAGGCCTGGATGAACAAGGTTACTCCGGCTGAAGCCGCGGAGGCTATGAAGACAACAGACCGCAATGCACCGATCCAGAAGAAATTGTCGGGTATATTCGATGAATTATCCGCCACGCATCCTAATGTAGCGCAAGGTTATATTTTCGGATCTGAAGTAGTGGATGACAGCACGCTTATGATTGCTTTCCCAACGGCCATCCTGGACATGTTTGAGGGAGAAGGTCTTCACTTGGGGGATCAACTGGGACAACCTGCATTTCATGTGAAGGGTGTCCAGGAAATGTTGAAAACAAAACAGATTACCTTTACGAAGCCTTATAAGGACGATTATGGGACGTGGCTGACGGTATTGTACCCGTTCCAGGATGCAAGCGGACAAGTATTTGCTTATATGGGTATGGACTTTGATGCGAGCATTATCCTTAACGGGCAGCAGGATCTGTTGAAATATACTTCTCTTGCATTGATTGCTATCTTGCTCGTGATTTTAACGTTTCAATATATTACGATGCGCAGAACCTTCGCGCCGGTCAAAGATTTGATGCAAGCACTGGATAAGCTCAGCCAGGGTGATTTTGGCGTGCAGTTAAAAGCAGGCGAGAGCGAACTCGGTCAGGTCAACGCGAAGTTTAACGCTACGGTTGCGAATATGAAGGAAATGATCATGACCCTGAAGGCGGTTTCGACCCAATCGGCAGAACAGGCACGTGTCTTATTTACGACTTCCGAAGAAAATCACCAAAGCTCCATGAACATTACCAATCATATCGAGGAAATTTCGGAAAAGGTATCCCTGCAGAGCAAATCGATTGGAGAAAGCGTAACTTCCCTTGAAGAAATCAATTCCGGGGTATCGACGGTTGCCGGAAGTACTTCTTCCTTGTCGGAAGCCTCCCTTCAAATGAAGGAGCAGTCCGAACTGGGCGGCGATAACATCAGCAAAGTGATGAGACAGATGGATTCGCTCCAACAATCGGTTCAAAATTCGGTGACTTCAATAGAACAACTTCAGAAACGCTCCGGGGAAATCGAGGAAATTGTACAAGTCATTACTCAGATTTCTTCGCAAACGCATCTTTTATCGCTTAATGCGAGTATTGAGGCAGCCAGAGCCGGTGACGAAGGGCGCGGATTTGCAGTCGTAGCGAATCAGGTGAAGAAGCTGGCTGAAGAATCCGGGAAATCGGCGGAGAAAATCGCCGACCTGGTTCGGTATATCCAATCCGAGACCATGACGGCCGTGACGGCCATCAGTGAAGGACAACGCAATGTCGAGGCAGGAATCGATGTAGTGAAGGAAACGGGAGAACTGTTCTATAGCATCTTGCATGCAACCGATGCGATTACAAGCCAGATTCAGGAGGTCTCGGCATCGACTGAAGAAATGGCGGCGGAGACAGAGCAGATCACGGCTACGATCAAGCAAATTTCCGTTTTTGCGGAGAGAAATGCCGACATTTCGGAACATATCAAATCCAGTGCCCTGGAGCAGCGTTCCTCTGCAGGTAAAATCGTGGATTCGGCGGAGAGTTTGAACCAAATTTCCGGAAAATTGGAGAAAGTTGTGGAAGGCCTCAAATTATAGAGAGAGATACAAGGAGTTGAATTGGAGTGGGTACCTTACTAATGGACCGCATTGTCCGGGATTTTTGGGTAAATGAGCTGCAGCCGCCTTTGTCCGGACTTGATATTTACACGGATTATCCCCGAATGAATTCCGGACGGGATAGAAGGGAAACCGTCTTCAGACTGAACGTCAACGCAAGGGAATTAACCCGTATTTCCGAGGGATATGACTACAACACATGGATGCTGGCCTGCTATTTTGCCTTTTTATATCGGATGAGCGGAGAGCAGGATCAGATTGTCGGAGTAAAGGATGCTCAGCACAGGCTGTTGCCGCTGCGGGTGCGTTGCGAGGCGGGGACTTCATTCAAGGATCTGTATCGGACACTGTTGGATAAATGGGAGGCCTTGGACTTTGCCGCTTTGCCGTTGCAAGAAATTGAGCGGTTGACCGGGCAATCTCCTCTGATTCAGACGATATTCGGCGAGGACGCCTCCTATGGGGCAAGCTGCCTGAATTGGCATGTGAAGCTGGTTGAAGGCGAAGGCCTGCTCCATATTGCCTACGATAAAAACCTGTTTAAAGAGAGTACGGTCAGGAAGTTTGCCTCCCACTTTGAATGTATCGTAACTGCGGCTATGGCCGATGAGAATGCTGCTATAGGCAATATTCGCATTTTGACGGAAGAAGATGTCGAAGCCTATACGGAGCTGAACAATACGAAGAAAGCATGGCCGTCCATGCCGCAGCATATTCCGGACATGCTGCGCCTCGCCGTGGAGCGTTACGGGGACCGGGTGGCATTATCGTCCGGGGACCGGCGGCTGACCTATGTAGAATTGAGCCGCTTGTCGGATCAGGTAGCCCGGATCCTGTTGAACAGAGGTCTTAAGAAGGGTGACTTCGTTTCCATCTTTATGGAACGGAGTATGGAAGCCATTATCGGGATGCTTGGTGTCGTCAAAGCCGGCGGCGCTTATGTGCCGCTCGATCCGGAGCACCCGGAGGACCGGAATGCCTATATCATTGCCGATACCTCCTCCCGCATCGTAATTACGAAGGAATCATACACGCCGCAGTTGTCCGCTTTATTGGATGAAGGCCGCGGCGATGTTTCTCTCTTATGTCTGGATACTCAACTTGACGGAGACGCAGACGCAGACACGGGCGAACCGGATATCGTTGAGATTTCTTCCGAAGATACGGCCTATGTGATTTATACGTCAGGGACGACGGGAAGACCGAAAGGAGTCCTCATTCCGCATGCCGGCGTTGTCAATCTGGCGCTGGCTACCATAGAGCAACTTCGCATGACAGAGCAGGACGTGATCCTTCAGTATTCCACGTTTAGCTTTGACGCATCGGTATACGATATTTTCAGTGCGCTTTGCTGCGGAGCAAGATTACATCTGTTGTCCAACGAGCAGCGGTATTCGGTCGACTCCTTTACGTCGGCAATTGAAGAGACGGGGGCTACGCGAATCGGAATTTTACCAACCGTATTCTTCAACCAGCTATCTTCCTATTTAAGCGTGGAAGAAGCGGCCCACTATGTAAAGATTCAAAGCTTTGTCATCGGCGGGGAGGCTCTGCCGGGAGAATCGGTACGTACGCTGCAAAAGAAGCTCACGCATCAGCCGATTATCGTGAACGCCTATGGGCCTACGGAAGTAACGGTCGCAACGACAACTCATATCATTGAAGGTCCGGTACCGGATGAATGGACCACGGTTAGCATCGGCAAGCCCCTTGCGAATTACGAGGTTCTGATCGTGAACGAAAAAGACCAGCTGTGCCCCTTGAACGTGGTGGGCGAATTGCTGATTCATTCCGTCGGTTTGGCTAAAGGATATCTCAATCAGCCCGGGAAAACCGAAGAGGTCTTTGTTACGGATCCCGTGAATCCGGACTCTGGCAAAAAATATTACCGTTCCGGAGATCTTGTTCGACTGCAGGAAAACGGAATCGAGTATGTCGGAAGGAAAGATCTTCAGGTCAAAATTCGCGGCTACCGGATCGAGATCGGTGAAATTGAAGAAAATTTGGCTAAACACGATGCGATCAGGGATACGGCGATCATCGTCAAAGAGGATGAATCGGGCGAGAAGCTGCTTGCCGCTTTTTATACATTAAAAGGTGGCGTATCCGCCGGGAAGACGGAGCTTGCCTCCTTTTTGAAGACAAAGGTTCCGGCGTACATGGTTCCAAGTTATTTTGTATGCCTGGATGTAATGCCGCTCTCCCCAACGGGCAAAATTGACCGGAAGCGTCTCGGCGTGATGGAAATCCCGGCTTTCGAAGAAGAGGAGAATGCGGATTTTGCGGCACCCGAGAATGAACTGCAGAAGGAAATAGCAACGGCATGGGAAAAGGTGCTTCGCCGTAAATCTATTGGAATCCATGATGACTTTTTTGAGATTGGCGGGCATTCTCTTAAAATCCTGGAGACGCTCGTGCTGCTGAAGCCCAGCTTTCCGATGCTGAAAATCAGCGACTTCTTCAGCTATCCAACCATATCGAAGCTGGCGGATCGCGTGACCGAACTGAAACATACGGCGTCGGGAGAACATGCAGCCCCCGGCCGTTTGGGAGAAATTGTGGATCTGGCTGAGTACCCCCGCAGCTTCGGTAATGAGTCACTGACCGAATATAACGAAGGTCGGCAGAGTCATATTCTCCTTACGGGAGCGACGGGTTATTTAGGGTCGTCACTGCTGCGGGAATGGCTCCGCACGACGGATTCCTTGGTTTACTGCCTGATTCGTCCGGTACAGGGCGAGGATCCTTATCAGAGACTAAGTAAGGTAATGAGGGGATATTTCGGTCCGGAGATCGACTCCTTGATGGAAGGCCGCGTATTTGCGGTACAAGGAGATCTGGAACAGCCGAATCTGGGACTGAATGAACGCGTCTTGAGCCTGCTCGAAGACAAAATCGATTCCATCGTACACTGCGGGGCTGAGGTGAAGCATTTTGGCGATCCCGAGTATTTTGCCAAGGTGAATGTGGAAAGTACCGACCGACTGATGGGGCTGGCCCGTGACAAGAAAATCCGGTTCCATTATGTGTCCACGCTCGGGATTCCGGAAGATCTGGCATTTGGCGGGCAATGGGAGCGATTTACCGGCTTTGACGGCTATGACGATACGGTATCGACCGATAACGTCTATACGAACAGCAAGCTTGCTGCGGAGCGGCTTGTCGTTAGAACCTGTCAGGAAGAGGGCGTCCCGGTTACGGTATATCGCGTAGGTAACTTGTCCTGCCATTCAGAGACCGGCGTTTTTCAACGGAATATCGATAATAATGCCTTCTATAGAATGCTAAAGGCTATGATTCTGCTGGGCAAAGCACCAAGTGTCAGCTGGCAGGTCGACATAACGCCGGTAAACTATGCAGCCGAGGCGATAACTGCCCTGGCCTTGCAAAAGGAAACGGCCGGCCGCCTGTTCCATATTTGTAATCCGGTTCAGCTTTCTTACACGCAGATGATAGACTACTTCCGGCAATACGGTTATCAGATCGATCTTCTCGACTGGCCGGAATATGAGTCCTGGCTGCTGGATTCCAATGTGCCGAAGGATAGTACGGGAATGGAGCTGGCGATGGCCCAGCTCGAGGGTGATGGAGCGAAGAACTCTCCTTATCGCTTTGCGTGCCCGCACACCGTGGAGTATCTCCAGGGTACCCCTGTAGTGTGTAAGGAACCCGATCGGGAATATATGACCCGTTTGGCCGATCACGCCGTTTCCGTAGGATATTTTCCAAAACCGAAAGTATTGATCGAGCAGTAATAACGAGAAGACGGCTTACCCTTACCCGTTTGTTTGGGCTTGGTAGGCCGTCTTTTTGCCATATCAGATCATGAATATATAGTTGGACCCGCCTTTTTAAGTTTGAATTCTCTCTTAACTGGAAATGATAGAGATGAGAGTCTTTCGAATCATTCATATTAAAAAAAGGCGGGATTCATAATGAAGCAAATCATGCTGATCACGGATGGATGTTCCAATGTTGGAGAGAGCCCGATTATGGCAGCGGCGCTGGCCAAGCAAGAGGGAATTATCGTCAATGTAGTGGGAATCGTCGATTACGGCACCATCGGAGAGCTCGGCAGTTTGGAGATTGCCGAAATTGCTAAAGCCGGCGGCGGGATGAGCAGATTGTCGGGCACGCAAAAGCTGGCTCAGACGATGCAGATGATGACCCGGAAAACCGTGGTTCAGACAATTCAGCACGCGGTTAATAAAGAGTTGAGACAAATTTTGGGTAATTCTTCCGTCGAAGACCTGCCTCCTGATCAACGTTCCCAGGTCGTCGAGGTGATTGACGAGCTCAGCGAGACCAGTACCCTTGAGATTGCGTTATTGATAGACGCAAGTGCCAGCATGAAGCCGAAACTGGCTGCTGTGGAAGAGGCTATCCGCGATATGATGCTTAGTTTGGGTGCCCGAAAAGGAGACAGCCGCTTGGCCGTATTTCATTTCCCGGGGCCGCACAGCGGCGAGGATGCCGTATTGGATTTGGATTGGACAACCGATCTCGGAACGGTACGCTCGATTTTTCAGCGGCTTTCCATGCGGGGTGCCACGCCAACCGGTCCGGCGATCCTGAAGGTGATTGAATTCTTCCAATATGGTACACTGAAGGGACATGAATCCAAGAACTGGCCGGAGGAAACAGGCAGAGGAGAAGGGATACTCGGTGACTACGTCGTCTAAATCGGCTCTGACGCAAGGAACGGTGGTGACCGGTCGCTGGAATGGCGGGCGCTATATGATTCAGCGTCTGCTCGGACGGGGAGCGAACGGAGTCGTATATTTGGTGAAGCAGCTGGATAATGCCAAGCTGTATGCGCTCAAAATGGGCTTCGACACGGTGGATATACAATCGGAAATCAATGTGTTAAAGGCGCTGCAGCGTCAGGGCCGCCGGCGCGGCAGCGCGGGACGGGATCTTTCTTATCTGGTGGAGGTAGATGACTACTCCCTCCAAGGAAGGGAGATTCCTTTCTATGTTATGCGATATGTTAAAGGGGATCCGCTCCGATCTTTCCTTGCCAAAAGGGGAGGACCCTGGCTAAGCATCGCCGGCCTTCACCTGTTGCGGCAACTCCGGCAGCTTCATGAGAACGGATGGGTATTTGGTGATTTAAAGCCGGAGAACGTGCTGGTATCGCCCTACGGCGAGGTGGAACTGATCGATTACGGCGGGGTGAGCGCTATCGGGCGCAGCGTAAAGCAGTTCACCGAATGGTATGACCGCGGATTTTGGGGTGCAGGAGGAAGGACGGCCGATCCCTCTTATGACTGGTTCTCCTTTACGGTGGTATGCATTCACCTGTTGGCCGAGGAACCCCTCAAACGGGCCGCTACCCAGTTGCCCCAGATGAGGAGCTCTAGCGACCTGCTTGCGATCATCCGAAGCGAGCCGGCTTTGGCCCCTTACCGGGCCTGGATGGAGCGGGCCATTGCCGGAAAGTTCGGCGACACAGCTGAAGCGTGCCAACTATGGAAGGAACTCGTTACATCGCCTCTTAGCCGCCGCAAACCGAGGCAGCAAACACCCCGCTGGATGTTGGGGGCGTTCGCGCTGGCGCTGACCTTGTTGGGATGCGCTATCTACTTAACCCTCGGCTTTTGAACACACACTTTTAATATGAATCCCATCTATTAAAGAAAGGAAGAGGCGCATGATGAATCCCGAAATACACCGTTTGGTGGGGCAAGTGCGCCGTACCGGGCAAGAACACGGTTTGTGGGCACCCGGGGATTGTATTGTGGCGGCGGTTTCCGGAGGACCCGACTCCGTCCTGCTGCTGCATATTTTAAATGAGATTGCCCGGGATTCTGAGCCTGGCTTGAAGCTGATCTGCGCTCATGTCAATCACGGGTTCCGGGGCAGTGAATCCGATGCGGAAGCCGAGTTTGTACGGAAGTTGGCGGGCAAGCTCCAAATTCCGTTTGAACTCGGCGTTTTTGACATTCCTGCTTATATGAAGGAATCGGGTAAAGGAGGCCAGGTGGCCGCCCGGGAAAAAAGATATGAATTCTTGCATTCCGTTGCCGATAAATACGGGGGATCCGCCATTGCCCTGGCCCATCATGCCGATGATCAGGCTGAAACCGTGCTGATGCGGATTTTGCGTGGCAGCGGACCGTCGGGCTTGGGAGGCATGAAGCTGAAGCGTCGCGAAAAAAATGTGGAACTAATCCGTCCTTTTCTCCGTATATACAAGAATCAGCTGGTGGCGGCTTGCGAGAGCTCCGGCATACCTTATGTAACCGACAGCTCCAACCTCAGTACGAAGTATTCAAGAAATGCGATCCGGCTGGATGTGCTGCCTTTTTTGGGGCAATATAATGAACAGTTGGCGGATTCCTTGAACCGTTTAGCCGATGTGGCGGGCGAAGAAGACGATTATATGCAGTTGGAAACAGAGCGCATCCATGCCGAAATCGTTACTTGGCAAGACGGCGGGGCCGCTTTCGGGGTTCGGAGTTTTACCTCCTTACATGCCGCTTTACAACGGAGGTTGATTAAACTAATATTAAATTATCTGCCTTTGGGCACGGATGACAGCGATTTTGTCAAGATAGAAACCATTCGGAAAGGCGTGGTCCAGGACCTCCCTACGACTTGGTCTCTGGATCTTGGCAGAGGAATCCGCTGCTTGCGTGAATACGATACAGTCCGATTTGTGCCTGCCCGAGCGGAAATTCAGATTCCTCATTATACATATGTTGTGGAACATTTTCCGGCGGAGGTGGCTCTTACGGACATAAGGCACGTCCTGCGGTTTACCCGCGAGAGTGCCACGGGCGTTCAAGGAACGAAGCCGGAAGGCAACGACGAGGCTGCGTTTGATGCGGATGAGCTCGTTTATCCGCTTACTGTGCGTTCCCGGCTTCCGGGAGACAGAATGAAAGTTATGGGACTAAATGGAAGCAAAAAGGTGAAAGATATTTTCATCGACGAGAAAATACCTCCCTCTCTTCGCTCCCAAATCCCAGTGGTGACCGACGCCAAGGGCCGGATCATATGGATTCCCGGAGTTCGGCGTTCATCGGTTGCAGCGGTTAGCCGGCTTACGTCTTCCATTGTTCGTATGGCTCTGGATACGGGAAGCAAAGAGCCGACCTTGGGGTTAACCAAGTGAAGGCATTCATAGTATAACGTAGGAGGTTATTTGTCTTGTTAAACGACATTCAAGAAATTTTGATCACCCGGGAACAGATTCAGGAAAAAGTTGCGGAGCTCGGACGCCAGCTAAGTGCCGAGTATGAGGGCCGGAATCCTTTGGTCATCTGCATCCTGAAGGGCGCTTTTATATTTATGGCTGATTTGGTTAAGGAAATCACCGTTCCGCTGGAACTTGATTTCATGGCGGTATCCAGTTACGGAGCCTCCACCCGTTCATCGGGAGAAGTAAAGATTATCAAAGACTTGGATTCCTCTGTAGAGGGAAGAGACATCCTGATCGTGGAAGATATCATCGACAGCGGTCTCACACTTAGCTATCTCGTTGATGTGCTTGAGCGGAGAAAAGTTAATTCCGTCAAGATCGTTACCTTGTTTGACAAGCCGGCGCGCCGGACCGTGAAGCTGGAGGCGGATTTATCGGGATTCGTAATCCCGGATGCTTTCGTTGTCGGTTACGGCCTGGATTACGCCGAGAAATACCGGAACCTCCCCTTCGTCGGAGTGCTGAAGCCGGAAGTATACACAAGCTAATTCTACCGGCTGAAGTCAGGCCGGAGCAGGCTCCGCCGTTTTTTTGAAAGGCGTGGGCGGCTATGTTAAAATAACTTAAGGTTTTGAGAGGAGGTAGGGGATGAATCGGTTCATCCGGAATTCTGGTTTTTATTTGATACTTTTCTTAGTCGTGGTGGGCATCGTCCAATTCCTCAACAGCGGAAATGAGGCAACCGTCAACCCAAGTTATGCCGAACTGCGGCAGCAATTGAAGGAAAACAACGTCGAGGAATTAACCGGGAAATTCGACGGTTACGCCTATCTGGTAACCGGTAAGTATAGAGTTGAAGTTGGAGACGGCAAGACGAAAACAAAGAACTTCTCCGCCTATATCCCTTATGACCAGAATGTGCTCAAGGAAATTACCGACCTCAGCGAAACGAACAAATTCGATTTGAATTGGAAAAAGATGCAGGGGGAAAGCATCTGGCTGACTTTCCTGACATCCATCGTTCCGCTTGCGATCATGTTCATTCTGTTCTTCTTCCTGTTTAATCAAGCACAGGGCGGCGGCGGCAAAGTGATGAACTTCGGCAAGAGCCGGGCCCGTCTTTATAATGAGGAGAAGAAGAAGGTTACGTTTGAGGACGTGGCCGGAGCCGACGAAGAGAAGCAAGAGCTTGTCGAAGTCGTTGAATTCTTGAAAGACCCGCGGAAATTCTCCGCGGTTGGAGCACGTATCCCTAAAGGGGTTCTGCTCGTGGGTCCTCCGGGGACCGGTAAAACGTTGCTTGCCCGTGCAGTAGCCGGGGAAGCGGGCGTACCGTTCTTCAGCATCTCGGGTTCCGACTTCGTGGAAATGTTCGTCGGTGTCGGTGCTTCCCGCGTACGGGATTTGTTCGAGAATGCGAAGAAGAACGCGCCTTGTATCATTTTCATCGACGAAATCGATGCCGTAGGCCGTCAGCGCGGCGCCGGACTCGGCGGCGGGCATGACGAACGCGAACAGACCCTCAACCAGTTGCTCGTTGAGATGGACGGTTTCGGCGGCAATGAAGGTATTATCATCGTGGCGGCAACCAACCGCGCGGATATTCTGGACCCTGCCTTGCTGCGCCCTGGACGTTTTGACCGTCAAATCACGGTTGACCGTCCTGACGTGAAGGGCCGCGAAGCGGTACTGAAAGTTCATGCGCGCAACAAGCCGCTGACCAAGGACGTTCGCCTGGACGTCATCGCCAAACGGACGACCGGCTTTACCGGCGCCGATCTGGAGAATTTGCTGAACGAAGCGGCTTTGCTGGCGGCTCGCCGCAACCGCAAAGATATCTCTATGCGTGAAGTGGATGAAGCGATTGACCGCGTTATCGTCGGTACTGAGAAGCGCAGCCGCGTAATCAGCGATCGCGAGAAACGGATTGTGGCGTTCCATGAAGCGGGCCATACGATTGTAGGCTACTTCCTGGAGCACGCGGATATGGTGCACAAGGTTACGATCATTCCTCGCGGCCGTGCCGGCGGATACGTAATCATGCTGCCGAAGGAAGACCGGATGCTCGTTACGAAGCAAGAGCTGCTTGATAAGGTAACCGGCCTGCTGGGCGGCCGCGTGGCGGAGGAGCTGTTCATCGGCGAAATCGGCACCGGGGCGTACAGCGACTTCCAGCAAGCGACAAGCATTGTGCGCAGCATGATCGTCGAATACGGTATGAGCGAGAAGCTTGGACCGATGCAGTTCGGCACATCGCAAGGCCAAGTGTTCCTGGGCCGCGATATCGGACACGAACAGAACTACAGCGATCAGATCGCTTACGAGATCGACCAGGAAATGCAGCGTTTCATTACTGAATCGTATGAGCGTTGTAAACAGCTGTTGACCGAGCATGCCGCCGAGGTTCGCCTCATCGCGGAAACTTTGCTCGAAGTCGAAACGCTGGAACTGGAGCAGATCAAGGAATTGATCGAAAACGGCAAGCTGCCTGAAACCGGCGAAGCCGGCAATGACAGCGGCAACGGTTCTTCCGAACCGGGCGAGCCGATCGTGGATAACATTGGGGACGTACGCGTCCGTATCCAGGGTAAAACCGAGGATCCGGCACCTGCAGGTCCTACCGGGGATATTCCGAACGAAATCCCTGGAAGTTCCACGAACGACATCTCTAACGACCCTACGGTGGATGCACCGGAAGGAACGGTAAGTGATGCACCGCAAACGCCGGACAAAGGCGATAAAGACGGCAACGGCCAAGGCGGCGGAAATACGCCGACGGTATAAGGCGTAGCCGTATACAACCAAACACGAAAGGGAGACTCATTGAGTCTCCCTTTTTTTTATTGTCCGATTCAATGGCTCAATCCCGGAATGTATTTTCTCGGGAGGGGTTGGCCAATACGCAGGTGTACTTGATTTTGCCTAAAATTTGATCTATCCGGTACAGATTGATTGACAGCCCTAATTCCCTTGTGTAAATTAGTTGTTAAACACACCGTGTGAAATTGGTTACGTTGACGGGAAGTATGCGTATTTTTGCACAATCATAAAGGAGATGCGGACAAGAGAGAGAATCGCGGCTTGAACCGCGGGCGCATTCTAGGGGAGGAAGTCAGGTGGAAGCTCTAGCACTGGAGCGGAAGGCGGAAATGAACCGTGAACTTCGGGAGAGGTTGGTTCAGCTAAAAAAGGAACGAAATGCCATTATTTTAGCGCACTATTATCAGCGCGATGAAATCCAAGAGGTGGCCGACTTTCGCGGCGACTCCTTTCTGCTTGCCCAAAAGGCAGCCTCAACCGATGCTGAGACCATCGTGTTCTGCGGGGTTCACTTTATGGGCGAGAGCGCGAAAATTTTGGCTCCGAACAAGACGGTCTTAATTCCGGACGAACGGGCAGGCTGCCCGATGGCCGACATGGTTAATGTGGACGGTTTGCGCAAGCTGAAGGCACAGCACCCTAACGCCAAGGTGGTCACTTATATTAACTCATCGGCCGAAATCAAAGCGGAGACGGATATATGCTGTACCTCTTCCAATGCAGTGAAGGTTATTAATTCGGTGGATGCCGAAGAGATCATCTGGGTTCCCGATAAAAATCTGGGCCATTACGTTCAGCAGCATACGGACAAAAAGCTCATTATTTGGGAAGGGTATTGCAATACGCATGATATGTTGACGGTGAAAGACGTGGTCGAAATGAAGGCGAAGTATCCGAACGCTGAGTTTGTCGTCCACCCGGAATGCCGGCCTGAGGTGGTAGCCATGGGTGATTTTGTAGGCAGCACGACCGCAATTCTGGATTACTGCAAAAATTCGTCCAACCGCCAATTTATTATCGGTACGGAAGACGGAACGGGTTACCAACTGCGGAAAGACAGCCCCGACAAGGAATTCCATTTCGCTACGAAATTTCTGGTATGTCCCAACATGAAAGTCAATAATCTAAAGAAACTGGTCAAATGTCTGGAAACGATGCAGCCGCAAATTTATGTGCCGCCTGCCATTGCCGATAAGGCCAGAACCTCACTAGAGCGCATGCTACAAGTTAAGTAGCATGCGCTACTCTCTGTTCAAGGGCAGGCGATACCTTTGATTCCACAATATTTGATTGACTTCGATTTGAATGAAATACCGGTGATCGATACGGACGTCATTGTCATCGGATCGGGGATTGCGGGCCTGTTCACGGCCATCAAAGCAAGCGAAGACCGCCGCGTTACCGTAATTACGAAGAAATCGTTGATGGAGAGCAACACCAGATATGCTCAGGGCGGGATCGCTGCGGTCATTTCCGATGAGGATTCTCCCGCTTCTCACCGGGAGGATACGCTGATGGCCGGGGCAGGACTTTGCTCTTCGGATTCCGTAAATATCTTGGTGAATGAGGGACCCCGCGGGGTTGAAGAGCTTATTACGCTGGGAACGGCATTTGATTTGGAGAACGGCGAGTTGGCGTTGACGAAAGAGGGAGCGCACAGCCACCGGAGAATTCTGCATGCGAACGGCGATGCAACCGGCTATGAAATTGTTCGTGCGTTGTCGGAACAGGTTGCGGGGCATGCTAATATCGATATTTGGAACGATCATTTTGTAATTGACCTGATTACGGAGGATAATGAATGTCTGGGGGCTTTAGTTCAGCGCCCGGACGGTCAGCGTGTGTTCCTGCGGGGAAATGCAACGATACTGTGCAGCGGGGGAAGCGGTCAATTGTACCGTTACACCACGAATCCGGAGGTGGCCACGGGTGACGGGGTGGCTATAGCTTACCGGGCCGGCGCTCTGATCAGGGATATCGAATTCATACAGTTTCACCCCACTTCGCTCTGTTATCCGGGCGCTCCGCGTTTTCTGATCTCGGAGGCGGTGCGCGGGGAAGGTGCCATCTTGCGCAATATTCACGGAGAACGGTTCATGGAGAGGTACCATGAACTGCTAGAGTTAGCTCCACGAGATATCGTAGCTCGCGCTATCGTCAGCGAGATGGAAGCGACCAAATCGAGCGTTGTTTACCTTGATATAACCCATGAAGATTCGGATACGATTAAGCAACGTTTCCCGACGATTTATGAAACCTGCATCAGCTACGGACTCGATATGACTTCCGATTGGATTCCGGTCGCCCCGGCTGCACACTATATGATGGGGGGCGTGCAAACGGACCATCATGGCGAGACGAGTGTAACGCGGTTATTTGCCTGCGGTGAGGTGTCTTCCACCGGGGTACACGGCGCGAATCGGCTGGCGAGCAATTCGTTGTCCGAAGCGATTGTGTTCGGGCGGCGCATCGTCGAGCGAATTCGGGGATTGGAGCCGCTGACAAAATCGGGAGCGGATATCGCCTGCCGGGAGAACCGCCAGGACCCGGTAATGCAGCCGATTGTCGAACGCCGGCTCAAGCTGCAAAAAGTGATGGTCCGGCAGGTCGGGCTGCGCAGAAGTAAGGAAGGCCTGCTCAAAGGGCTGGAGGAGCTGAAGCGGCAACTGCCGATTTTCGGAGCCGCCCTGCATACCCGGGAGCAATTGGAGTTTGCGAATATGCTGACATGCGCTCTGCTGTTGGCCGAATCCGCGCTGGCCCGCGAGGAGAGCCGCGGAGGACATTACCGGGAGGATTTCCCGGAACGGGACGACGCGCGGTGGCGCAGACATATTTTACGTCACCGGGACAAAGGAATGTTGGAGGAAATCAGCGATGATGTTTAATGGATATAACGAGGGCCTGGTGGAATCGATCCGCTACTGGCTCAAGGAAGATGTGGGCTCCGGCGATGTATCCACCGGAGTGACGATTCCGGCCGGACATGAGTCGAAAGGGATCATCCATGCCAAAGATTCCGGCGTAATTGCCGGGATACCGGTCGCCCAGCTTGTGTTCGAGGTGGTTGATCCGATGCTCACGTTCACCCCGCTGGTGAAGGACGGAGATACTGTCACCAAGGGAACCATATTGGCGGAAGTGGAAGGTAGCACGCACAGTATTTTGACGGGGGAGCGGCTTGCCTTGAATTTGCTGCAGCGGATGTCCGGCATTGCTACGCGCACTCGGTCCTTCGTCGAAGCGCTTGAAGGACTGCCGACCCGTCTGGTGGATACGCGCAAAACAACACCGGGCCATCGCATGCTGGAGAAGTACGCCGTGCGTACCGGCGGTGGTGCAAATCACCGTTTCGGCCTCTATGATGCTGTGATGATCAAGGACAACCATATTAAAGGTGCCGGCGGAATCGCTCAGGCGGTCGGCCGGGCGCGGGCGAACATCCCGCATACGATGACCATTGAAGTGGAGACGGAGAGTCTGGAGCAAGTGGAGGAGGCATTGGCTGCCGGTGCGGATATTATCATGCTGGACAATATGTCGCCGGAATTAATGAAAGAAGCGGTGCGACGCATCAAGGCCAAGGCACCCCATGTCAAGACGGAGGCCTCCGGAAATGTCTCGCTCCAGACCGTGTGCGGAATTGCGGAAAGCGGCGTGGACGTCATTTCGGTAGGGCGGTTAACTTATTCTTTCGAGAGTCTGGATATCAGTCTGGACCTGGGCGAAAAGAAAGAGGGGTAACGCCATGTTTCTTGTGGTAGATGTCGGCAACACAAATATCGTACTTGGCATTTACAAGGGGCGTGAACTGCTCCACCATTTCCGGATCGGCACGAACCGGCAGTCCACGGTCGACGAGTACGGAGTACTGATTTATGATCTGTTTCAAATGTCCAAGATCGATGTGCGAGGGATTGAAGGAGTGATCATTTCTTCGGTCGTCCCGCCATTAATGCATGTGCTTGAAGAGTTATGCGAAAAATACCTGCATCGCAAGCCGCTGATCGTCGGCCCCGGGATTAAAACGGGGCTTAACCTGCGCTATGAAAATCCGCGGGAGGTCGGCGCGGACCGGATCGTCAACGCAGTTGCGGCAATCGAACAGTACGGCGGCCCGCTGGTGGTCGTCGACTTCGGGACGGCAACGACGTTTGATTGTGTCGATGCGAAGGGTAATTACTTAGGCGGAGCAATTGTACCGGGCATCGGCATTTCAACGGAAGCCCTGTATCAGCGCGCGTCCAAGCTGCCTAGAATCGAGCTGGAGAAGCCGAAGAAAGTCATCGGCCGCAATACGGTGCATGCGATGCAGGCGGGGATTATTTTTGGATATGCCGGCCAGGTTGACGGGATTGTGGAACGGATTCGGCGCGAGATGGAGGCGGAACCGAAGGTCATTGCGACCGGAGGGCTGGCTGAACTGATCGCGAGCGAGGCGTCTTCCATCCAGGAAGTTAATCCTTGGCTTACACTTGAAGGGCTTCGTCTGATTTACGAACGAAATCAATAGAATGGTTTATATACAATGAGGACAAGAATAGTCTAACAACCTCTAGTAAGGGAGGCTTCATCAGGGTGGAAAATACGACAGAGAAAAAAGACCGCCTCATCCGCGGAACTGCCATGGACGGAAAAGTCCGTGCTTTCGCGGTTCGGACGACGGAATTGGTAGAAGAACTCCGCCGCCGGCATGACACCTATCCGACAGCGACGGCGGCGATGGGACGGACGGTAACCGCAGCGGCCATGATGGGCGCGATGCTGAAAGGGGAAGAGCGGCTATCGATTCAGGTTAAAGGCGACGGGCCGATCGGACAGATCGTGGCTGATGCCAATGCGAAAGGCGAGGTCCGGGGTACCGTGACCAATCCGCATGTTCAATTGCCCAGCAACAGTAAGGGGAAGCTCGACGTAGCCGGAGCGGTCGGTACGACCGGATTTATTCACGTGACCAAGGATTTAGGGCTTAAAGATCCTTACCGCGGCAGTGTGCCTTTGGTTTCCGGCGAGCTCGGAGAGGATTTTACGTACTATTTCGCTCTGTCCGAGCAGACCCCTTCGGCCGTTGGATTGGGCGTATTGGTGGATACGGATTCCTCCGTCATCGTGGCGGGCGGATTCATCATTCAATTGCTGCCAGGACTCAGCGACCCTGAAATCGATGCCATCGAGAAGGCGGTAGGACAGCTTCCGCCGGTGACTTCGCTGCTTGATCAGGGGTTGGAGCTGGAAGAGATGCTTCGCTGGATCTTGCCGGATATCAAGGTGCTGGACGAAATGGACATTACTTTCTCTTGCCACTGTTCCTGGGAACGGGTCGAACGGACTTTGATCAGCCTGGGCAGAGACGAACTGGTCCAATTGCGCGACGAAGGCAAAGAGACCGAGGTCGTTTGCGATTTCTGCAACGAGGTCTATACTTTTGGCCAAGACGAGCTGAATGCTCTAATCGACCAAACCAAATAGAGTATGCTGAAAATACGAATGAATACTTCGCTTCCTGAGTTATCACTTGGGAGCGAAGTATTTTTTTTTGGCCTTTATTGACAACTCCGATCGGGGTTGTTAAGATATAGATAGTAAAACCAACTTGTTTACTCGGAAATGAAATTGCTTACTTAATTCAGCTAGAATCATGCTATTTTTCATATGCTTTTTATATTAGAGGAGGGCTTTGACATGGCAAAAGTCGTAAATAACGTAACGGATCTGATTGGCGGTACGCCGCTGGTTCGCCTGAACCGCATTGTTCCGGAAGACAGCGCGGAGATTTATGTAAAACTGGAGTATCAAAACCCGGGATCCAGCGTAAAGGACCGGATCGCAATCAGCATTGTTGAAGAAGCCGAAAAAGCGGGCAAGCTTAAACCGGGCGGAACGATCGTTGAAGCGACAAGCGGTAATACGGGAATCGGCTTGGCACTTGTAGCTGCGGCTAAAGGATATAAAGCGGTTATCATCATGCCGGAAACGATGAGCTTGGAACGTCGCAACCTGTTGCGCGCTTATGGAGCGGAACTTGTATTGACTCCTGGTTCGGAAGGCATGAACGGAGCGGTTAAGAAAGCCGAAGAGATTTTGGCTGCTAACCCGGACTACTTCCTGGCTGATCAATTCAGAAACCAGGCGAACGTTAAGATCCACCGTGAAACGACCGGTCCGGAAATCGTTGAAGCGATCGAGTCGCTGGATGGCCAACTGGACGCATTTGTTGCCGGGATCGGCACAGGCGGAACGATCTCGGGTGCGGGTGAAGTGCTTAAGAAACGTTTTTCGGATGTGAAGATTTACGCGGTAGAGCCGGCGGCATCCCCGATTTTGGCGGGCGGCAAACCAGGTCCTCATAAAATCCAAGGCTTGGGCGCGAACTTTATTCCTGAAATTCTTAACCGTGAAATTTACGACGAAATCATTCACGTTGAGAATGACGACGCTTTTGAACAAGCGCGCAAATTGGCTAAAGAAGAGGGAATCTTGTCCGGTATTTCTTCCGGTGCGGCTATATTTGCTGCTCTTAAAGTGGCTAAAGAACTGGGCAAAGGCAAGCGCGTTGTCGCTGTCATTCCAAGTAATGGCGAACGCTACCTCAGCACGCCGCTTTACAACTTCGAGGCTTAAACGATATTATCTAGTTTCATCAATACGGATGGAATGAAAGCTCTACCCTCACGGCTGTTCTTTCGGGAACGCCCGTGGGGGTTGTTGTATTTTCAAAGCACCGGGGTTCTAGTATACTAGCTAGCAATAAGTTATAGAGATCAACACGTCTTGAACAAAAAGAGTGAAGCTGGAGGATAGGTCGGCGGATGGAGACGATAATATCGCAAGAGCAATGGCAAGCATGGGAGGCGGAAGGTACGTGGACGCTGCTGCCATATGCCATAAAACATCAACCAGCCGGCGGTTTGCCCGCCGATTGGCGGAAGGCGTGGGAACAAGCGGGATCCTACTCCTTTGTTTTGGAGAGCGGAAAGGGAGGTAGATATACTTTCCTGGGCTTGAATCCAGTGTCCGTGATTCATGGTAAAGGCGACGCGGCAGTGGTTCGAGATATGAAGACCGGCGGCAAAGAAGAGCTGACAGGCAAGCCCCTGACCCTCCTGCAGCAATGGATGGAGCCTTACAGGTCACCGGCCGTATCATCGCTGCCCAAGTTTTCCGGAGGTGCCGTTGGATTCCTTGGCTACGATATTGTCCGGTCGTTGGAGCGTCTGCCGCAGGTGGCGCATGACGATTTGGGAATTGATGATTATATTTGGATGCGGTTTGAAGAGATTTGGGTATGGGATGAGGCCGAAGCTGCGTTATATGCGGTTGTTCATCAGCGAGCGGAGGGTCCGGCTACTTTGACGGATGACTTTCAACAGGCTGAAAAGCGAGCCGTCCGAATGATTGAACTATGGGAACACATTTGCGTTGCCGGGACGAATGGAGAAACGGGGACCTTTGAGCCGTCGCCAGACTTGCCTGTTATGGGTAACCTGGTCTCCTCGGACTTGGCCGATAGAGCAGAGAATGCATTTGAAGAGGCGATTTACTCGATGTCCCAGGAGAATTTTGAGGCCGCTGTGTCCCGTGTGCAGGAATACATTGGTGCCGGAGATGTGTTTCAAGTCAATCTGTCGCTGAGACAAGGCTTCAAGATGGTTTCTTCGCCGGAATCCGTTTATGAATGGCTCCGCCGGATCAATCCTTCTCCTTATATGGGACTGTTGCGTTTTCCCGATCTTCAACTCGTTTCCGCCTCGCCCGAACTGCTGGTTAAGTTGGAGCAGGGACGGATGAGTACCCGACCGATTGCGGGGACCCGGCGGCGCGGCCTGACGACGGAAGAAGATGCCGGTATGGAAGCGGAACTGCTGAATAGTGAAAAAGAGCGGGCGGAGCATATTATGCTCGTCGATCTTCTGCGAAACGATTTAGGCCGCGTTGCCGAATACGGGTCGGTCCGCGTCAGCGAGCTGCTCACCATTGAGCGTTATTCGCATGTGATGCACCTGGTGTCCGAGGTGGAAGCGGACCTGCCGCAGGAGAAAACCGCTTATGACGCCATTGCTGCCGTGTTTCCCGGAGGGACGATTACCGGAGCGCCTAAAGTCCGGACAATGGAGATCATTGAGGAATTGGAGCCCGTCACCCGCGGCCCTTATACCGGCTCTATGGGGTGGATTGACTATAACGGAAATATGGAATTAAATATTATTATACGTACACTGGTCGTGAAGGACGGATTTGGATATATTCAGGCGGGAGCAGGCATTGTGATCGATTCGGTTCCGTACCGGGAATATAGAGAAAGCCGGAATAAAGCCAAAGCTGTAGCCATGGCGCTGCGGCAAAGTCAATTAACCGCCTCTTTGGCGAAGGATAGGGGATGAAGCCATGATATTGGTCATCGATAATTACGATTCATTTACGTACAACCTGGTTCAGTATTTGGGAGAGCTCGGGGAAGAGGTAACGGTTCGGCGCAATGACGAAATCGATTTGGCCGGGATTGAAGCGCTGAAGCCGGATCACATTCTGTTGTCCCCGGGGCCTTGCACGCCGAATGAGGCGGGGATTACACTGGCCGTGATCGAGCGGTTTAAAGGCTCGATTCCGATCTTTGGCGTTTGTCTCGGACACCAGGCGATCGGTCAGGCCTTTGGCGGAAACGTCATCCGTGCCGAACGGCTGATGCATGGGAAGACTTCTCCGATCCACCATCACGGCGATTCGGTATTCGCCGGGCTGCCGTCGCCGTTTACGGCAACGCGCTATCATTCCCTGATCGTAGAAAGGGAAAGCCTCCCTGATTGTCTGGAGATTACGGCCGAGACGGAGGAAGGCGAGATCATGGGGCTGCGCCACAAGGAATATGCGGTAGAGGGAGTCCAGTTCCACCCGGAATCGATTATTACCGATCACGGGCACCAGATTCTCCGCAATTTCCTCAGCCGGAAGGCTGAAGCAACAGTATGAAATACATCGGGGTGAACGGAGTGCCCACCCCATCTGCCGAAGCCGTGATATCCGTAATGGATCACGGCTTTATGTACGGGATGGGCTTGTTTGAGACGTTCCGGACTTATGGCGGGGAGCCCGGTCTGCTGGACCGGCACCTGAAGCGGCTGAACGAGGGGTGCCGTACCCTCGGTATCCCTTATGAAGCGGATGCGGAGCGGATTAGAAAGGAAGTTACGGAACTGCTGGTCCTGAACGGCCTAAGCGAAGGATATGTCCGCTTGACCGTCTCGGCAGGAGAAGGCCCGCTCGGGCTAACGACGGAAGATTATATCAAGCCCACGGTCATCCTTTACGTGAAGCCGCTCCCTCCTATGGATTTCTCGTTATATACTCAAGGCAAGCGGTTATGGCGGCTCCGCACCCCGCGCAATACGCCGGAGAGCGAGGTCAGGCTCAAATCGCTCCATTACATGAACAATCTGCTGGCGCGCCGTGAGTTGGCTGTCTATGAACAGGACACGAAACAGCACACGAAACAGCAAAAGGGTGAGGCGAAACTTTCCGCACCGTCCCAACCTTCCGTCTCATTAGCCTATCTTCCATCGGAGGGAATGTTATTGACGGCGGAAGGACATTTGGCTGAGGGGATTGCCAGTAATTTATTTTTTGCGGAACAAGGCAGACTATATACACCGGAAATCGGCACCGGGATCTTGCCGGGAATTACTAGAGCTATCGTTATGGAATTGGCCGCCCGATGCGGGCTCTCTCTGGAGGAAGGGCGTTATCCGTGGGACAGGCTATGGACTGCCGACGAGATATTCGTTACCAATTCGGTTCAGGAGTTGGTGCCTGTGACACAGCTTGCCGAACCGGACGGAAAGTGCGCCGTTGTCGGCGAAGGCGAAATTGGGCCGTTGACTAAGCAACTGCTTTATTTTTATAGAGAGAGTGTGGGGAGTTAAATGCGAAACAGGTTATATAAAAGGGAATACCGCTGCGGCGAGACGACATTGTCGTTGGGCGGGAAAACGCTGATTATGGGGATTTTGAATGTGACTCCCGATTCGTTCTCGGATGGAGGACGGTACAATAATGTGGAACGGGCGGTTCACCATGCAATGCAGATGGTCGCCGACGGTGCGGATATGATCGATCTCGGGGGAGAATCGACGCGTCCCGGCCACAAGCCGGTAAGTGAACAGGAGGAATTGGAACGCGTCGTTCCTGTGGTAGAAGCCCTTCACCGTGAAGCGCCTCATATTCCGATTTCGGTGGATACCTATAAATCCAAGGTAGCGCGGGAATCACTTAAAGCTGGAGCTCATATCATCAATGATATTTGGGGGTTTAAAGGGGATCCGCTAATGGCCGGTGTTGCGGCCGAGTTCGGTTGCCCGGCGATCCTGATGCATAACCGGCATGACCGGGAATACAAGGATTTGCTTCAGGATATGGCTGACGATTTGATGGATTGTGTACGGATCGCCAGAGAAGCCGGGGTTAAGGATGAGCAGATTATTTTGGATCCGGGAATCGGTTTTGCCAAGGACTATAACGAGAATCTACAGGTCATGAAGTCGCTGGACCAGCTGATGGAGCTTGGGTTTCCGCTGTTATTGGGAACGTCGCGCAAAAAGTTCATCCGAACCGCGCTGGATTTGCCGACGGATGAGGTTATTCTTGGAACTGCGGCCACGGTAGCATTCGGAATTGCGCAGGGCTGTCAGATTGTACGGGTTCACGATGTCAAAGAGATTAAGCGTACGGCTCAAATGTGCGATGCTATTTTATATGCCTAAATCGAAGTGTGGAGGGATTTAATTATGGATAAAATGATCATCCGGCGGATGGAATATTACGGATATCATGGTGTTTTTGAAGAGGAGCGGAAATTGGGACAGCGGTTCTACGTAGATCTTACGCTGGAACTTGACTTGCGTAAGGCCGGACAGAACGACGATCTTGCCGAGACGGTAAATTATGCCGAAGTTCACGAGCTGGTCAAAGGCATCGTCGAGCAAAAAAGTTTTAAATTAATCGAGGCGCTTGCTGAGCATATTGCATCCTCGGTATTGGACACTTATACTATGGTAGATGCATTGACGGTCTGTGTAACGAAGCCGCACCCGCCTTTTGACATTCATTTCGAGGGCGTGACGGTTGAATTGCACCGATCCAGAAAGTGAGAAGGATTCATGACTAAACATTCCACCTCTGAGGCTTCAGAGGCTTATATTGCTTTAGGGGCTAATTTGGGGGACCGCGAGTCCACTTTAATGAAAGCCGCTGAGTTGCTGGACGGGCATCCGGATATCCAGGTGCTGCGCAGTTCCAATTTATACGAGACCGATCCGGTAGGCTACGAGGACCAGCCTAACTTTCTCAATATGGCAATGGCGCTCCGGACTTCGCTGACTCCCGAGGCATTGCTTAAGGTTATGCTGGAAACCGAGCTTACTCTCGGACGGGAGCGAAACATACGCTGGGGCCCGCGCACCGTGGATCTGGACTTGCTATGGATGGAGGGCCAAGTGCTGGATACACCGCTTTTGACGCTGCCCCATCCGCGCATGCTGGAACGTTCTTTCGTGCTGGTGCCGCTGTGCGATATCGTTCCGGAAGAAGATCCTACCGGGCTTTACGAGAAGGCGCATGCCGCCTTGGATCTTATGAACGGAAAGGAAGGAATACGGTTTTGGAAATCAGGCATCTGGCCCAACGCATCCGTGCATTCCGAAAACTGAAGGGATTCACGCAGCAACAGCTTGCCGACGAGTCCGGCATTTCGCTGGCTGTCTTAGGGGCTATAGAACGGGGAAACCGCCGTGCAGAAGATCAAATTTTAAATAAAATTGCAGATGTTCTTGGGATCACGCTGGCGGAATTGACACAGAGAGATGAATAAAGCTCATAGAATGGAGCTCAGAGCTTATGGTTCAGGGCTTCATGAAGATCATCGGGAAGTATAGTTTACAAAACTAAGCCAACGATAAACAAGATTTATAGGGGGACCATCATGCTGAAGATCGGCGATATTGAAATGAAAAATCAGGTCGTGCTAGCCCCGATGGCGGGGGTGTGTAATCCGGCTTTCCGGTTAATTGCCAAAGAGTTCGGCACCGGGCTTGTCTGCGCAGAGATGGTTAGCGATAAAGCGATCCTTCACGGTAACAAGCGGACCAAGGAAATGCTGTTCGTAGACGAGCGGGAGAAGCCGCTCAGCCTGCAAATTTTTGGAGGAGACCGCGAAACTCTTGTTGAGGCCGCTAAAGTGGTCGATCAGGATACGAATGCGGATATTATCGATATCAATATGGGATGCCCGGTGCCTAAGGTAACTAAATGCGACGCCGGCGCTCGTTGGCTGCTGGATCCGAACAAAATTTTTGAGATGGTGTCCGCTGTCGTGGATGCCGTAAGCAAGCCGGTCACGGTAAAAATGCGGATCGGCTGGGACGCCGAGCACATTTATGTCGTCGATAATGCTAAGGCTGTAGAACAGGCCGGCGGAAAAGCGGTCAGCGTTCATGGCCGTACGCGTGAGCAATTGTATACGGGTACAGCGGATTGGGGATTCATAAAGCAGGTTAAAGAGGCCGTGTCGATCCCTGTCATCGGAAACGGCGATGTGGCTACGCCGGAAGATGCCAAACGCATGCTGGAGCAAACCGGCTGCGACGGAGTTATGATCGGGCGCGGTGCCTTGGGTAATCCTTGGATGCTTTACCGTACGGTGGAGTATCTCAAAACAGGGATTCTCTTGCCTGAACCTGAAGCCGCAGAGAAGATCCGGATCGCAATCCTGCATATGGATCGCTTGGCAGCCTTACGGGGAGAGAGAGTAGCCGTTCGCGAAATGCGCAAGCATATGGCGTGGTACCTTAAGGGGCTGAAGGGCTCCGCCCGGATTAAAGACGACATTATGGAAGAAACGAAGCGGGATGAAATGGTGCGCATTCTGGAGAATTTTGTCGCCGAATTGGACACGGAAAATCAAACGGCTGTGGAATCTGCGTAAATCCGATGTCCCCCATTGGCATGGGGGATTCTCTTTTTGGATGGGATCGACGTTTGTGAAGCGTTTTCATTTGAAAAATCGGGCGTCATTGACATTTCAGAATGGTTAACCTATAATTTCACAGTATAAATTCGCCTCAGGAGATAACTTCCACAACATGGATGGTCTGACCTCCATGCGATTGCATATGATATTCTCAATGATGCGTGAGTTTTCACGGCCGTTGTTAGGCGGGAATTACGGATCTTCTTTGAATGGACGCCGGTTGTATCTCCTTTTTTCGGAGGGGCGTTAATGAAGCTTACCTGCAGTCCGCCGCACAGTGCGAATATTATTTCCATGACAGGAGAATCGGTTGAGATGAGCGATAAAGAAGTCATTCTTACACAGGACGGTCTGAAAAGACTGGAAGAAGAACTGGAAAATCTGAAGTCTGTGAGACGCCGCGAGGTTGCTGAGCGGATTAAAACCGCCATTGGATACGGGGATATCAGCGAGAACTCGGAATACGAGGACGCTAAGAACGAGCAGGCTTTCATCGAAGGGCGTATCATCACCCTGGAGAAAATGCTGCGCAATGCCCGGATCATCAACAATGACGAGATTGATACCGATACGGTAAGCATCGGTTCTACGGTAACGGTTCAAGATTTGGAGTATGGCGATACGATGGAGTATGCGATTGTCGGGACAGCCGAGTCCGATCCGCTGCAGAATAAAATATCGAACGAAAGTCCTGTCGGCAAAGCCATTTTGGGCAAGAAAAAGGGTGCGGTCGTCGATGTGACGGTACCGGCGGGCGTCATTCAATATAAAATAGTCGATATCAAGAAATAAGGCTGAACTAGCGTCCCAAGAAGCTTCCCAGGCGGAAGCTTCTTTCACTGTTTTAAATACAAGTTGTAAGGAGTGGAACGAAGTGAGCGAGGAACAAAATAACCAGGAAGTCGTTGAGATCAGCGAACTGCTGCAAGTGCGTCGCGACAAATTGGACGAGCTGCGCGGTTTGGGTGTGGATCCCTTCGGCGGCAAGTATGAGCGCACTGCCATGGCAGGGGATATTTTGAAGCAATACGATGGATTGACCAAAGAAGAGCTTGAAGAAAAGCAGTTGAAGGTTTCGATCGCCGGACGGATCATGGCGAAACGGGTCATGGGTAAAGCCAGCTTTGCGCATATCCAGGACTTGTCGGGCAAGATCCAGATCTACGTGCGTCAGGATAGCGTGCCTGAAACGGAATACGCGGCTTTCGGCGTGCTGGATCTCGGGGACATCGTCGGCGTGACCGGCGAAGTGTTCAAGACCAAAACCGGTGAAACTACAATTAAAGCAGAAAATCTGGTTGTTTTGTCCAAGTCGCTTTATCCGCTTCCTGACAAATATCATGGCCTCAAGGACGTCGAGCTGCGCTACCGTCAGCGTTATGTGGATTTGATCGTAAACCCGGAGGTGCAACAGACTTTCATTAAGCGCTCCCGGATTATCCAATCCATGCGCCGTTACTTGGACTCCCTTGGCTACCTGGAAGTTGAAACGCCAACCTTGCACAGCATCGCAGGAGGAGCAGCGGCTCGTCCTTTCGTTACGCATCACAATGCGTTGGATATGGAGCTGTACATGCGGATCGCGATTGAACTTCATCTGAAACGCCTGATTGTTGGCGGATTGGAGAAAGTTTATGAGATCGGCCGGGTATACCGGAATGAGGGAATTTCCACGCGTCATAATCCCGAATTCACAATGATCGAATTGTACGAAGCTTATGCCGACTACAAAGACATTATGGCTTTGACCGAAAATATGATCGCTCATATCGCACAAGAAGTGCTGGGAACTCAAATCGTGAACTACCAAGGTCATGAAGTCGATTTGACTCCGCAATGGCGCCGCGTATCTATGGTGGATGCAGTCAAAGAAGTAACCGGCGTAGACTTCGGCGTTCAAATGAGTAACGAAGAAGCTCATCGTTTGGCGAAGGAACATAAAGTACCGGTTGAACCGCATATGACCTTTGGACATATTCTGAATGCGTTCTTCGAGCAGTTTGTTGAGGAGACCTTGATTCAACCGACCTTTGTATTTGGGCATCCGGTGGAAATCTCTCCACTGGCCAAGAAGAATGAGGAAGATCCGCGTTTCACCGATCGCTTTGAGTTGTTTATTGTAGCTCGTGAGCACGCTAACGCATTCTCCGAGCTTAATGATCCAATTGATCAGCGTCAACGGTTTGAGGCCCAGTTGCTTGAGCGTGAGCATGGTAACGATGAAGCGCATGAAATGGATGACGACTTCATTCGCGCTTTGGAATATGGCATGCCGCCTACAGGCGGATTGGGTATCGGGATCGACCGTCTCGTCATGTTGTTGACCGATGCAGCTTCGATTCGGGATGTTCTGTTGTTCCCGCATATGCGTAATACAGCTGAATAAGTTCATTGATTGCGTCCCCTGCTGCAGGCAGGGGACGCTTTGTTTTTGTATTGGATTTTATTTCTTGAATAAAGGTGTTGCATAGTTTATCTGCCCATGATATATTATATATCCGGTCGTTGATAACAAGCTTTGTTGAAGACATCGAGAAATTGATCGAAAAAATAATGCTTGCTAAATAGCGCCGGATGTTATATACTATAAAAGTTGCCGCTGATGAGGCGACAACGAAATGAACGAAGTTGATCTTTGAAAACTGAACAACGAGTGAGTATTAAATAGAGAATTAATTTTCTCGTCAGTTTCAAAATGAGCAAGTCAAACACCTTGATGGAACACCTCTTACCTTCGGGTATGAGACTCCTTCCATCTTTATTGGAGAGTTTGATCCTGGCTCAGGACGAACGCTGGCGGCGTGCCTAATACATGCAAGTCGAGCGGACTTGATGGAGTGCTTGCACTCCTGATGGTTAGCGGCGGAC
>NZ_BOSL01000023.1 GCF_018403325.1 Paenibacillus vini
TTGAACCGTTTGGTGGCGATGGCGGAGGGGTTCCACACGTACCCATCCCGAACACGACCGTTAAGCCCTCCAGCGCCGATGGTACTTGGACCGAAGGGTCCTGGGAGAGTAGGACGCCGCCAAGCAATGAAGAAGAGCACTGCCGATAACCTCGGCGGTGCTTTTTTTGTTATTTAGGACTATCTCTACAACAACTTAACTGTAAAACCTGCAGTTATTTTTGCAAGATAAGCTCATTCCAGACAAATAACTGTAAAACCTACAGTTATTTCTGCGGTTTCCACTCGGAATGGGCCAAATCCGGCGAAATAGCTGTAGTTTTTGCAGTTAATTTAGACCGGAAAGCTAATGGAGTAAAATTAGATGTAGGAAATACAGTTAATTATACATGGGGTAGGTGTTAAGGCACTATGCTACTAAGCTGAATTCAAATACTCTGATACATGGAGTAAGATGCCACCAAACAAAGAAGAAGAGCACTGCCGATCACCTCGGCAGTGCTCTTCTTCTATTCAAGACTATCGGATCAACAAATTAACTGTAGAAAATACAATTCTCAGAAGGCCGAATGTCTTGGCCACAAATTGCATCCACTTCTAAGCAAAGTGGCAATTTATCGCAAAGATCAATCATTAACCCAGCTCTAAAATACGCCTAAAATCTCCGTCCCAAATCTGATGTTTACAATCCACCGTTTCCGTCTCCGGGGAGCAATTGGAATGGTAGTAGCACGCATCCATGCCCATGCGATTGGCGCCCGCAATATCAGTAGTCGCGTCATTTCCGATCATAATGGCAGAAGTCAAATCAACATTAAACGTGTCGGCAAGATAGGTATAGAACAGCGGATCAGGCTTGCAAATCCCCGGATTGGAGGAGATGGCTATGCCATCAAAAAAGTCCGTAATGCCAAGGATGCGCATTTCCGCTTCCACAAAGGCCGTTTGTCCGTTAGATAATAAATAAATTTTCTTATTCCGATCTTTTAATGTGCTTAAAGTTTCTTTAACGCCATCATATAGTTTTAAGCTTCGTATAGAAAGTAATCTAAACCAACGCACCGTTTCATCGAGCCAGTTTTCTTCCGGATTGTATCCTAGTTCTGCAACGATATTTTTGAAAATCAATTGAATATCCAGCTCAGGAAATTCGCATTCAATAAGTGGGGTTGAAATTTGTCTTGTGACCTCTTTGCGATATTGGTCTTTCAATACATTTGGGTCTAGTGAATAACCGCTGTAAAGAAAATGGTAGCTAAGTCTTTCCCAAACCATAGGGTCTTCTTCATCCGTGTGAATATCGATTAATGTACCGTACAAATCGAAAATATAAGAATTATACATACCGTTAGCGCGATGCCTCCATTCAATAAAATATACGTGAAGAGTGAGTGAAAACGATTGCACAATTTACATAAACTAATTTTACCACGAAAAGCGGCAGATATAGATGAATTATTTAGTTCAATAAGAAATAAATCCGAAACCTATTTAATGTCAAAGGGAGTTGGCGATTAAGCCACTTATCCGTTTAGTGGAGTTGGGGAAGGGGGGAAACCTTCGACTTGTCCTAAGAAAATTAGAACTGATATCTAAAATTGTGAGTATCCCTTAACCGATAATAGTTATGAAGGCCTAGACTATAAGTCCTTTAAACAGCACAGCGAGTGCAACATGAGGGGGAAAACAGCCAAGATGAAACATAACAAATTTGCGAGAAGGACAATCGCAGCCGGTGTGGTTGCCGCTTTGATCGGAACACCGGCACCTATGAATTTCGTACATACTAATAAAGTAAGCGCAGCGGGAGAGATTCCTAAGATGTTCGCGGCGGCAACTGCAACGACGCCGTCCTCGGCGGCTTCGAGCATCGGAACCTTTAAAGCATTAAAGAGTTTTCCTGCTCCCAAAGCCGGTATAATCGATGCGGTTGTACTGAATAGTCAGGAGGTCTTGTTCCTGGCCTATGAAAATGAGAGCGCGAAGCTTTTCAAGTACAACACAGGTTCTGATAGCTGGCAGCAGGTTCAAGGATCCTCACTTAAGCTTCCCAAATCGTTTGCCCGTCTGCAGAACGGGAACATCGTTATATTAGGCGGTGTAGATAGCTCGGATGATCAGAGTACGCAAGCGGAATTGTATAATGTGCAAACCAATAAATTCAGCAAAATAGCCTCGATGCCGGGACCTCAGAGAGAGGGCGTGGTAATGAATGCTGTTACGCTCAAGAATGGTCACCTGCTTGTAATGGGTTCCTACCGGCTATACACGAAGAAATATCCTTATGTGTACGAATATAATCCGGACACGGACACCTGGACCGAACCGGTACAATTTTCTGATATGGGCAGGGAGCTATATATTACTCCGCAAGGCGATGCGCTCAGTTATGGCGCAGGTTTGGATGAGAACATATCGGCAGGCCAACTGTATAAGGCCGATACGGATAAGTTTTACTCCATTGCAACGATGCCTTACTTCACTAGCTTCCAGGCCCAAACGGCAATGGCTGACGGCCGGTTTTTCATGGCAGGCGGAGTGTTGCATGGCGGCAGGGGCAACGAACCGGTATCCGAAGCTGTAGTATATGATCCGGCTACAAATCTATGGAGTGATGTAGGCAATATGTCGACAGCCCGCTCCAATGCGGCAGCGGCGCTGCTGCCTGACGGAAAGGTGATCGTCGCAGGAGGAAGAGGCGGCAACAATACAGGCCAGCTGAACTCGACTGAAGTTTACGACCCGAAAACCAACAAGTGGACCAGGGGTCCGGTAATGAAGTACAAACATGAAAACCCGATATCGATTACAATGCCTAATGGCAATATTATTTTTATCGGAAAAGGCAGCGAGAATGGCATTAAGCCTATGGAAATGCTGCAAGCCGCCAAGACCTCAGATGGAGGAAACACCGGGACTTCGAATAAGGGAACGGTGTTTGAGGGGACTCTTGTCGCCACTAAGACACAGTTGAAGCAAGACGGCTGGACCTACAAAACCTTGTACTACAAAAATGTGAAGGCCAATTTCAGATGGAAGCTCGGAAATATGGAGTATACGCATCAGTATCTTGTTCGTCAGCAGGATGGAACAAACACGACGGAAATTGTGCTTACCGGCCGGTTTGATTTTGTGAAGCTGGATCAGGATGTAGTGTATTTCATTCAGGACAATTACTTGAAGAAATTAAAGCTCGGCGACACTTTCGGCGAGATGATCCCTTATCCGACAAAATACGGATTGGACACGGATTCGGCTTCTATCTTCCGTCGTAAAACTCAGCAAGGCGCGTCGCTTGATCTGGGGATGAGGGCTTTTGACGGGGAATATATATATGCTTGGGAACGTTCGAAACGGGATGCCTACGAAGAGTGGGGAATGCCGGTTCGTTACAAATATGACGGAAGCAGTCTGCAGGTTTTGAGCTATACGTATGGACGGAGCGCACAATTTTTCCCCGACAAGCTTGAATTGGCCGGCGACTATTTGCTATACACCACTTACCCGGATTCAAAAGAGAACAGGGAGGCTGTGAACAAAGGCTACATGCTGCATTCCCTCAAGAAGGACGGGACCTGGGAAAAGGACTTGGCCCGGATATACAGCTTTGATACGTATAAAGATAGAGTTTATTATGGTGATGCAAATGACGGAAAAGTGTATTCCGCGCTAGGCGACGGCAGTGACAAGAAATTGTTTGAGGCGGAAGGCTGGGGCGGGGATCGTTACTTTTTTGATAATTCGGTCATTTATGAAACCCCGGATAAAATCGTAAGGAACTCGATCGACGGTAAGCAGAAAAAGGTACTCAAGCAAAATACGGCCCGCTACAGCTATATGTTAGTTTCGGTAGATAGTAAGGCAATTGTCTTTGACAGACAGGACAATAACAAGTACGGGAAATGGGCAGGAACCTACAAAAAGGATCTCGCAACAGGTAAGGAAGTGCTGATTTCCGCGCCATCCAAATAAAGTGCTCTAAATGCAAAGTACACACGCCCTCGATTCATGATGAATCGGGGGTGTTTTTCACGTGTTTCGGTCCCTCTTGGCAAATCGGAAATTTGTGCTATAATAAAGTTAAAGTCAAAGAAAGTCAAAGTCAACATATCATGACCATCCCATATTCAAACCGGCGCATACGGTTAATACTATTCATACATGCGATGCTTTGTTTATATATAGCAGATCAGTTACATCGGTGGCGCGGTATGTTGGAGTAATGAGCAATGGAGGATGTGTGATGCGCAATATCTCCGATATTATTGAGAAATATCTCAAAAGCATTTTGCACGAAAGTCCCGAAGGGGCGATAGAAATTCAGCGTAATGATCTGGCCGATCAGTTTTCCTGCGTTCCTTCCCAGATTAACTATGTGATTAGCACAAGATTCACCCTGGAGAAGGGTTATCTGGTGGAGAGCAAACGCGGGGGCGGCGGTTATGTCCGAATTAGGCGGATCGAATTACCGGGCCCGACCACTTTGCATACGCACCTTCATCAGACGATTGGCGACGAAATCGGCCAGTCTGCGGCGGAGGGGCTGATTTATCAATTGGAAGAGGCCAGGTTTCTTAGCAGCCGAGAGGCTGCCCTAATGAGGGCGGCAGTATCCAGGGAAATACTGATGGTGAAGCTGCCGTACCGCGATCAGATCCGGGCGCGGCTGATGAAGGCGATGCTGATATCATTACTCGGTTAATGACCGGCACAGCCTCTTAAAATGCAAGTTCAAAAAGTCGGGTTTTCAGGACCGAGAAGGTTGGATGAAGCTAGGAACGGAGTAGCGGAGCGTACATGAGGTACGTGAGCAAGGGAAGGCCCGGGTGAATTCAAGATTCGACGTCGAATCCGCTTCATGATTTGCTTCGTCGTGGAAAGATGATTTGTTGAACAACATCTATAAGTATGTGTTGAGTCTATCCATAAGAGGAGGGACATCCCAATGCAATGCCAAGAGTGCGGCAAACGCCCAGCTACGCTTCATTTTACGAAGATCGTAAATGGGGAAAAGACGGAATTTCATATTTGTGAAGCTTGTGCCAGAGAAAAAGGGGAGATGATTCCCGGAACGACAGGCGGATTCTCCATTCATAATCTGCTGTCGGGACTGATGGATTTTCATCCTGGTATTCAGGGACATCCCAGCGCAGCTAAACAAAACGAGAACATCCGCTGTGAGGAGTGCGGTCTAACCTATTCCCAGTTCAGCAAGATCGGACGTTTTGGCTGCAGCTCTTGTTATAAATATTTTAATGACCGACTCGATCCGCTCTTCAAAAGAGTGCACGGCAACACGGTCCATGTGGGCAAAGTGCCGAAACGGGCGGGCAGTCATATCCAGGTACAGCGCAAGCTGGACGACCTCCGGCGAGAATTGCAGTACCGGATTGTTCAGGAAGAATTTGAGGAAGCGGCTGCGCTCCGGGACCAGATCCGTGAACTTGAAAAGAATATTCCCGCAGAGTAGGAGGAGAGTATCATGCCTAATCTTCGTTTTACAGAACAGCCGTTAAGCGAATGGATGAGCCAGGGCGGAAAGGAATCGGATATCGTCATCAGCACCCGGGTGCGGATCGCGCGTAACTTGATACATCATCCGTTTCCGATGCTGGCGACGAATCAACAGTCGGAAGAAGTGCTGGGTTTGTTGCGGGAAGTGCTGACGGATGAGCGGCTGCAGCAATACGGCATGCTCCACCCGGTTCTACTCGCCGATTTGGAGGAGCTGGACAAGAAGATTCTGGTCGAGAAGCATCTGATCAGTCCGAATCTGGCCGGAGAATCCCGAAAAGGCGCCGTCTTTATCAGTGAAGACGAAAGTTTGAGCATTATGGTGAACGAAGAAGACCATTTGAGAATTCAATGTTTATATCCCGGCTTTCAAGTGCAAGAAGCTTGGGATAAGGCGACCGAGATTGACGACATTTTCGAGGATCATGTAGATTATGCCTTTGATGGGAACCGGGGCTTTCTGACCAGCTGTCCAACCAACGTTGGTACGGGATTACGTGCCTCAGTCATGATGCATCTGCCGGCATTGGTGCTTACGCAGCAGATCAACCGGATATTATCCGCTGTATCCCAGGTAGGACTTACGGTGCGTGGCATATACGGCGAAGGCAGCGAAGCGATGGGGAACTTGTTTCAAATCTCAAATCAGATTACACTAGGACAAAGCGAAACGGAAATTATTGAGAATTTGTATGGTGTTGTCCTGCAGATTATCGAGCATGAGAAAAATGCCCGCGAAAGACTGCTGTCCGAATCGCGCTTGAGGATGATTGACCGTGTAATGCGTTCTTACGGGATTTTATCCCACGCTGCGATTATGGATTCGAAGGAAGCGGCTCAGCGGCTTTCCGACGTCCGGCTTGGCGTGGATATCGGTTTGATCGATGACGTTCCCGCAGGTGTGCTGAATGAGCTTAATGTCATGACGCAGCCTGGTTTTCTGCAGAAATTATTCGGCGAAAACTTATCGCCTGGCGAGCGGGATATGTACCGCGCCAAGCTGATTCGGGAAAAAGTGGGTAAATAACTGAAACGATAGATTTTATATGGAGGTGCAAACAATATGATGTTTGGAAGATTTACGGAACGTGCCCAGAAGGTGTTGGCCTTGGCCCAGGAAGAAGCAGTCAGACTAGGTCACAATAATATTGGTACTGAGCATATTTTGCTCGGATTGATCCGCGAAGGAGAAGGGATTGCCGCCAAAGCGCTGATCGGCCTTGGACTCGGACTCGAGAAAATTCAAGATGAAGTGGAAACCCTGATCGGCCGCGGACAAGAACAGCCGTCTAATATCGCCTATACGCCAAGAGCCAAAAAGGTTATTGAGCTGTCCATGGACGAAGCGCGCAAATTGGGTCATACCTATGTCGGTACCGAGCACATTTTGCTTGGCTTGATTCGGGAAGGTGAAGGGGTTGCGGCACGCGTGCTGAACAATCTCGGCATCAGCTTGAACAAAGCCCGCCAGCAAGTACTGCAGCTGCTTGGCAGCAGCGAAGCCGTATCAAGCCATCATGGAGCGCCTGCCAATGTCAATACACCGACGCTGGACAGCTTGGCCCGTGATTTGACGGCTTCCGCCAAGGAAGGGAATCTCGACCCGGTTATCGGACGCAGTAAAGAAATCGAGCGGGTTATCCAGGTGCTTAGCCGCCGGACCAAGAACAATCCGGTGCTCATCGGCGAACCCGGCGTCGGGAAAACGGCGATTGCCGAAGGCCTGGCGCAGAAGATCATCAACAATGAAATTCCGGAAACCCTCCGCGATAAAAGAGTTATGACCCTCGACATGGGGTCCGTTGTCGCCGGTACCAAATACCGCGGTGAATTTGAAGATCGCCTGAAAAAGATCATGGATGAAATCCGCCAAGCCGGAAATATCATCCTGTTCATCGACGAATTGCATACCTTGATTGGAGCGGGCGGTGCCGAAGGCGCCATCGACGCATCCAATATCCTGAAGCCTGCGCTCGCCCGGGGCGAATTGCAGTGCATCGGGGCCACGACGCTGGATGAGTACCGTAAATATATTGAAAAAGACGCCGCGCTGGAACGCCGGTTCCAGCCGATTACGGTAGATCAGCCGTCGGTTGATGAAGCGATTCAGATCCTGCACGGACTTCGTGACCGGTATGAAGCGCATCACCGCGTGAAGATTACCGACGAAGCGATTGAACAGGCCGTCAAGCTGTCCGACCGTTATATCCAGGACCGCTTCCTGCCGGACAAAGCGATTGACCTGATTGACGAAGCGGGCTCCAAAGTAAGGCTGAACTCCTATACGGTACCACCAAATTTGAAGCAGCTTGAAAACCGTCTGGACGACATCCGCAAGGAGAAAGACGCTGCGGTTCAGAGCCAGGAATTCGAAAAAGCGGCCGCGCTTCGCGATACCGAGCAGAAGATTCGCGAAGAGCTGGATGTAACGAAGAACCAATGGAAAGAAAAACAGGGCCGTACGGATTCCGAGGTAACTCCGGAGGATATCGCTCAGGTGGTAGCCAGCTGGACGGGAATCCCGGTTATCAAACTGAAAGAAGAAGAAACCGAGCGTTTGCTGAATATGGAACAAATCCTGCATGAGCGGGTAATCGGCCAAGACGAAGCCGTAAAAGCCGTCAGCCGGGCAATCCGCCGGGCACGTGCAGGCCTCAAGGATCCGAAGCGTCCGATGGGTTCGTTTATTTTCCTCGGTCCGACCGGGGTAGGTAAAACCGAGCTGGCAAGAGCACTCGCCGAATCGATGTTCGGCGACGAGAATGCCGTTATCCGCATCGACATGTCGGAGTACATGGAGAAGCACTCCACGGCCCGTCTGGTAGGTGCGCCTCCGGGATATGTAGGGTATGAGGAAGGCGGCCAATTGACCGAGAAAGTACGCCGCAAGCCTTATTCCGTAGTCCTGCTGGATGAAATCGAAAAAGCTCATCCGGAAGTATTCAACATCCTGCTGCAAGTGCTGGAAGACGGCCGGTTGACCGATTCCAAAGGCCGGGTAGTCGACTTCCGCAACACACTGATCATCCTGACCTCCAACGTAGGGGCGGAAGCGATCAAGCGGAATACACGCCTTGGTTTCACTGCCGTAGAGGATGCAGGCGCAGATTATGACAACATGAAGGGCAAAGTGATGGAAGAGCTCAAGAAGAGCTTCCGTCCGGAATTCTTGAACCGGATTGATGAAATCATCGTGTTCCACTCCTTGGAAGAAAGTCATATCGGTCAAATCGTGTCGCTCATGTCCGAGGAGCTGCGCAAGCGGCTGCGGGAGCATGAAGTGGACTTCATCCTCACCGATAAGGCCAAGGCCTTCCTTGCCAAAGAGGGCTTCGATCCGGCATACGGAGCGCGTCCGCTTCGCCGGGCGATCCAGAAGCATATCGAGGACCGTCTGTCCGAGGAATTGCTGACCGGCACTGTGAAGAAGGGAGATTCGCTCACGATCGACGAGGAGAACGGCGCGTTGACCGTAGAGAAATCGGGCCTTTTTTCAAAAAATGCTTAACTTGCGGTGAAGTCACTGTAAAAGAAACCGGTTAAATCCGATATATGTAGTAAGAGGCTCCCAAAGCGATGCTTTGGGAGCTTTTTACATAGAATGACCTACATAACGCAAGAAATGGAGCAAGTCGACACATAAGCAGGGAAAAGCCCGTTTTGACGGGAAAAAACTTTACGTTAATTCTGAAAGAATGGTAAACTTTTAATGGTACCTTTGTGGTGCGACCTGCAAGGTTTGTCAAATTTTGCAGTGTGGAGAAGGAGAGATAAATGGTTAAAGTAAAGACAAAGTTTTATTGTACCGAATGCGGATATGAATCGCCTAAATGGTATGGAAAATGCCCGGGATGCGGTTCTTGGAACACCATGGTGGAAGAAACGGAAAAAGTGGTCAAAACCCAAGGACTTACTTCAGGCTTATTTCATACGAAAGAAAAGCCGCTTCCGATCATAAATATAGAGAGCGGCCAGGAGCCGCGGATTCAAACGGGAATTGCCGAGTTAAACCGAGTTCTTGGCGGAGGCATCGTTCCCGGATCGCTGATCCTTGTAGGGGGGGACCCGGGGATCGGGAAATCCACGCTCTTGCTGCAGACCTCGCACGAAATGGCCAAAGCCGGACTTCGGGTGCTGTATATTTCCGGGGAGGAATCGACCCGGCAGACCAAGCTTCGGGCGGAACGGCTCGGTGCGCTCTCTCCCGAGCTGTACGTGTTGTGCGAAAGCAGCATGGATGGCATTGAGGAAGCGATCAATCAGGTGAAGCCGGATTTCCTGGTCATCGACTCGATTCAGACGGTGTATTTGCCGGAAGTGACGAGCGCGCCGGGAAGCGTGTCTCAGGTTCGCGAGTGCACGGCCCGCTTCATGCGGATCTCGAAGGGGCAGGGCATCGCCACGGTGCTGGTGGGCCACGTCACTAAAGAAGGAGCTATTGCAGGACCGCGTATGCTGGAGCATATGGTGGATTCGGTGCTTTATTTTGAAGGGGAACGCCATCATTCCTATCGTTTGCTCCGGGCGGTAAAGAACCGGTTCGGTTCGACTAACGAAATCGGCATTTTTGAAATGAATGAAGCCGGACTTGCGGAAGTAGCGAATCCTTCGGAACTGTTCCTGTCCGAGCGTCCGCTGGGCGTTGCGGGTTCTACGGTAGTAGCCTCCATGGAGGGAACCCGGCCGATGCTGGTCGAGCTTCAGGCGCTGGTCGCGTCCACGCAGTTCCCTTCGCCCCGAAGAATGGCGACAGGGGTGGATCATCACCGGATGAACCTGATCATCGCGGTGCTCGAGAAACGGATGGGGATGTTCCTGCAAAATCAGGACGCCTATGTAAACCTTGCCGGCGGCGTCAAACTTGACGAACCGGCCGTAGATTTGGCGATCGCCGTAAGCATCGCCTCCAGCTTCCGCGATCTGCCGACTAAGCCTTATGACGTATTTTTCGGCGAAGTCGGATTGACGGGCGAGGTCCGGGCGGTGTCCCGGGCGGAGCAGCGGGTGAAGGAAGCTGCCAAACTCGGATTTAAACGGGTCATTCTCCCCGAGAAGAGCATGAAAGGGTGGAAAGGACCGAAAGAAATACAATTAATCGGTGTGAATACCGTTGCAGATGCGCTAGCTGTTGCGTTAGATTAGGGGGCACTAAATGATGAAAGAAACAACCCAAGCGGAGAAAATGAACGATTTGCTTAGGCTCGTTGCACCGGGTACCGCTTTTCGTGACGGGCTCGAAAACGTACTTCGAGCCAAGACCGGCGGCCTCATAGTCGTCGGTTACAGTCCGGAAGTGATGGAAGTGGTCGAAGGCGGCTTTTCCATCAACTGTGACTTTTCGCCAAACTATTTATACGAACTCGCCAAAATGGACGGTGCCATTATTTTAAGCGAGGATTTGAAACGGATTTTATATGCCAATACCCAGCTCATTCCGGATTCCTCCATCTCCTCCGCGGAGACCGGGATCCGTCACCGTACGGCAGAGCGGGTTGCGAAGCAGACGGGTAAGCTCGTGGTATCGATCTCCCAGCGGCGGAACATCATTACGCTGTATCAAGGCGGCCTGCGCTATGCTCTGAAGGAAATCGGCGTAATCCTTACGAAAGCCAATCAGGCAATTCAAACGCTGGAGAAATATAGAGCGGTACTGAATCAGGCCCTCACCAACCTGACTGCTTCAGAGTTCGAAGAATTGGTTACAATACCGGAAGTCATCAATGTAATTCAACGCGTGGAGATGGTCATTCGCATCAAAATGGAGATCAAGCGGTTTATTAATGAGCTTGGTACCGAGGGACGGCTGATCAGCATGCAGATGGAAGAACTGGTCAGCAATATGGAGGAAGAGGCGTGGCTGCTGTATAAGGATTACGCGAAGGACGGCAGTGACGAGGCGATCCGTGAAATTATTCTCGGGCTCAAGCGTTCCAGTGACGACGAGCTGCTGGACGACAACCATATTACTCGTTTGCTCGGTTATCCGACTTCGGCGGCCGTCTCGGAGGATCTGGTTTCTCCACGCGGTTACCGCGTCCTGAACAAAATCCCGCGTCTTCCGAATGTGATCATCCACAACCTGGTGGAGCGTTTCCGGGAGCTTCCAAGCGTTCTGATGGCCACCATCGAAGAGCTGGATGAGGTCGACGGCATCGGCGAAGTGCGGGCCCGGGCGATTAAGGAAGGCTTGAAGCGTCTTCAGGAACAGGTGTTCATTGACAGACAAATTTAATTCTCCTACAATCAGATGATGATGTTAAGGATATCTATTTGAGGTGAAAAGATGATTACTAAATCAATTCCGAACCTGTTTACCTTAGGTAACCTGTTTCTCGGAATGCTGGCCATGATGCTCGCGCTTGACGGCAGATTCAGCTTGGCAGCGATTATGGTTATTGTCGCCATGCTGCTGGACGGTCTTGACGGACGGGTAGCCAGAGCTTTGAATTGTCAAAGCGAATTCGGCAAGCAGCTTGACTCGTTATCGGATATCATCTCCTTCGGCATTGCTCCGGCACTCATTATGTATTTAATTTCATTCCATGATCTGCCGCAAACCGGTCTTGTCTGGGTCGTTACCGCCATTTTTCCGATGTGCGGAGCGCTGAGACTGGCCAGATTCAATGTCCAGAAAGGAATCCCGGGTTACTTCATAGGTTTGCCAATTCCCGCCGCAGGTGGGGTTCTGGCTACTTTATCGCTGTTTCACAAGGACTTCTCTGCGCCTTATTTCATTATTTCGATGCTATTGCTGTCCTACCTGATGGTAAGCTCGGTCAAATATCCGAATTTCAAGAAGCTCGGGTTGCCGAGGAAAGCCGTAGCCATTACGCCGTTTGTCGTTATATTGGCTGTTGCGATTGCGGTCATGTTCCCGGAGCAGATTTCCAAACTGATCTTCGTCCCGCTGGTACTGTACGCGGGGTATGGTTTGAAACAGAACGTCGATAAGCTGCTGCGCCGTAAGCGCAGGGACGACGATGATTCCGAGCGGGCCTACCGTCCCAAACGTTAATAGAGGTTGTTCAAAAAGTCATCTTTCCACGACGAAGCAGATCATGAAGCGGATTCGACGTCGAATCTTGAATTCAGCCGGGCCTTCCGTTGCTCACGTACCTTATGAGCCAATGCTTACGAAGTCGTTTTCTACGAAAACGTTTAGCTCCGCTACTCAGTCCCTATCTTCATCCAACCTAAAGCGTTTTGTAAAAACGCGCTTCGGAAGCATACACTTCGGTCCTGAAAACCTGTCTTTTTGAACTCATACTAATAACAACCAAAGAAAAAGGCATTGCCTTCTGCAATTGTGCGGAAAGCGATGCCTTTTTTTGCGATCTTAAGTTCCTAATCTTAGGACATATTGAATAAGCCCAGGGTAGAGCATTTTTGCGATTCTTTTTCCAGCACTTCGTCGAGCTCGATGCCGAGCAGGTTGCAAAGCGCGGAAGTATAGAACAAGCTGCGTCCAAGTTCATTGCTGATTGCATCCCGGCAGTTTTCGCAGAGTTCTCCCCGGACGTGCTCATTAATTCTTTCCTTGGCCTGCTCCAGGCTCATGCCGGGTTCAAATTCCTGTTTGGTGGCATGAAGCTCCACACATCCGCATTCGGTAACCGCCTTGGTCACGGTGCGGACTGCAGCGGCATTAGTTTGTCCCATTTTAGACATGACATCCAGCAGACTGCGGTGACGGAGCAACAGTTCAGAAACTTGATCTTGAAAAGATTGAAGGCTCGGTGCGCTCATTTTCCATCCACCTCAATATTATGAATTGAGTTCATTATATGCCACCCTTTCCCTACTTATCAACCTGAAATCCCGCTCACTGCGGGTTCCTTCCGAATTTAATTCTTAAGAGGCCGACAAAAAAATTGCTTCCCCTCCGATTACGTCACCAAAAATTGGATCATACTGGATATTGATGATACATAATCAGGAGGTGAAGAGCGTCATGCTGAAAAAGAGTTTACTGATCGTATCCGGACTTTGCGGTGCATGGTTCGGTTATACCATGGAGGGCGTAGCGGGAGTGTTCCCTCAGCCGCTCAAGAGCTGGTTTGAAGGGATGAGTCCTCTGTTGGCCCAATTTATACTGGCGGCGGCGGGAGCGTGCCTGTTTTTGTTTTTCTTCTCGCTTGCGGCCGATGTCGTCTCTGTAAAGGTGAGACAATGGATCACGGCGCTGACACAAATCCCGATGAAGGACTTGGCGGCGGGAGCGGCCGGACTGACTGCAGGACTTCTTCTTTCTTTAATGGTCTATCCCGTTTTGTCCTGGTTTGGAACCCTGGAAGGCTTTGCCCAGTTTGCGATTTCCATGCTGCTCGGTTACATGGGCCTATACGTCGGATTGGAGAAAAAAGAGGAGCTGTCCTCCTTATGGATTTCAGGAAAATGGGGCAGCGGGAATCCCGAGGAAGAGCGGCGGCTTGAGGAACATAAGATTTTGGATACCAGCGTGATCATTGATGGGCGTATCGCCGACATTTGCAAAACAGGTTTCATCGAGGGAACAATCGTCATCCCGGAATTCGTGCTGGAGGAGCTTCAGCATATCGCCGATTCGTCCGACTTGCTGAAACGGAACCGCGGACGGCGGGGACTGGATATTTTGAACAAAATCCAGAAGGAACTCGATGTGAAGGTGATGATTTACGAAGGGGATTTCGAAGAGATCTCCGAAGTCGACAGCAAGCTGGTCAAGCTGGCCAAGGTGCTGCAGGGTAAAGTCGTAACCAATGATTTCAACCTGAACAAGGTGTGTGAATTACAGGGCGTCTCCGTGCTGAACATCAATGATCTCGCCAATGCGGTCAAGCCGGTCGTGCTTCCGGGCGAGGAAATCATGGTGCAGGTGATCAAGGACGGGAAGGAACACGGACAAGGCGTCGCCTATCTGGATGACGGCACCATGATCGTCGTTGAAGGCGGCCGTGACTTCATCGGCACCATCACTGAGGTGTTGGTAACGAGCGTACTGCAAACGTCCGCGGGCCGGATGATCTTCGCCAAACCGAAACTGTTGGAAAAAGCCCAGTAAATTCGGTATGATGGGAGATAAATGCGGGAACTAAAGACGGTGTATCGAACGACCGCAGAGTCCCGCTTACTATCTGGCAGGTGAGGCAAGAGATCATGAAAACGGAATCCGCCCCGGAAGTCGGGGTTATCGTGGTGGCAGCCGGTCGGGGAACGAGAATGGGCACGAAGGAGAGCAAGCAGTTTCTCTCTTTGAAGGGAAAGCCGATTATCGTTCATACGCTGGAAGTGTTTGACCGCCATCCGTTGATAGGTGAAATTGTGCTCGTCACCGGGGAGCAGGATGTGGATCGATGCCGCGCCTGGATCGCCGAGTACGGCATTGCGAAACAAGTGAAAGTAATACCGGGCGGCGCCGAGCGTCAGCATTCGGTATACCGGGGCCTGCTTAACATCGGGACACCCTGGGTACTGGTGCATGACGGCGTCCGCCCTTTTGTCACGAGCGGGCAGGTGACGTCCTGTTATGAGGCGGCCGTAGAGCATGGGGCTTCCATTCTCGCCGTTCCGGTGAAGGATACGGTGAAGCAGGTCGACGGGCAAGGACGGGTGACCGCGACGCCGGACCGCCGCAGCTTGTGGGCGATTCAGACTCCGCAGGCTTTTCGCCGATCCGATCTGCTGCGGGCTCATGAAGATGCCGAGACCGCAGGCTTTATCGGTACAGATGACGCGATGCTTGTTGAACGGCTGGGCATTCCCGTTAAAGTGACGGAAGGCGGGTACAGCAACATTAAGATTACTACGCCTGAGGATTTGGACTTTGCCGAAATTATCGCGAATAAGAAGGAATACAGGGGAGAGGACAAACTATGATCGCAGTTGGACAAGGATTTGATGTGCATCAGTTGGTGGAGGGAAGACCTTGTATCATTGGAGGGGTGACCCTTCCTTACGAAAAGGGACTGCTCGGGCATTCCGATGCCGACGTGTTACTCCATGCTGTGAGCGACGCCATTCTGGGCGCGCTGGCACTGGGAGATATCGGCCGGCACTTCCCGGATACGGATCCGGCCTTTAAGGATGCGGACAGCCTGGTGCTGCTGCGTCGGGTCTGGGCAATGGCGAAGGAGAGAGGATATCGCCTCGGCAATCTCGATGCGACAATCATCGCGCAGGCTCCAAAAATGGCGCCGTACATTCCGCAGATGGTCGAGGTAATTGCCGAAGCGCTCGAAGCCGATCCGCAGCGGGTGAATGTGAAGGCGACGACGACTGAGCATCTAGGGTTTACGGGCCGCGGCGAGGGCATTGCATCGCAATGTATTGTATGCCTGCTCTCGGATGTGCTATCATCTTAGGCGTTATTTTAAATCTGGAGGGGATTACTATGACAGAGGTTCGCGTGCGTTATGCGCCGAGTCCTACAGGGCATTTACATATCGGTAACGCCAGAACGGCGTTGTTCAATTATTTGTTTGCCAGACATCACGGAGGTAAATTCATCATCCGTATCGAGGATACCGACGTAAAGCGGAATGTGGCCGGCGGAGAAGAAAGCCAGCTCACCTATCTCAAATGGCTGGGCATGGATTGGGACGAAAGCGTCGACGTGGGCGGGGAGTATGGGCCTTACCGTCAGACAGAACGGCTGGACATCTACCGGACTTATTGGCAGGACCTGCTAGACCGCGGTTTGGCTTACCGGTGCTACTGCACGGAGGAAGAGCTGGAGCAAGAGCGCGAGGAGCAAACTGCGCGTGGGGAAATGCCGCGTTATTCCGGCAAACACCGCGATTTGACGCCGGAGCAATGCGCTGCGTTTGAAGCTGAAGGCCGTGTGGCAAGCATTCGTTTCCGGGTACCGGAAGGCCGCACCTACACCTTCGACGATCTTGTTAAAGGGCCGATCACGTTCGAATCCGACGTCAGCGGCGATTTTGTCATTGTGAAAAAAGACGGCATCCCAACCTACAATTTCGCCGTAGCGCTCGACGATCATCTCATGAAAATCAGCCATGTGCTGCGCGGAGAAGACCATGTGTCGAATACGCCGCGTCAATTGATGATCTATGAAGCTTTCGGCTGGGAGCCGCCGCGTTTCGGTCATATGACCCTGATCGTCGGCGACAACCATAAGAAGCTGAGCAAACGCGACGAATCCGTCATTCAGTTCATCGAACAATACGATAAGCTCGGCTATTTGCCTGAAGCTTTGTTTAACTTCATCGCCCTGCTGGGCTGGTCGCCCGAAGGGGAAGAGGAGATTTTCTCCAAGGACGAACTGATTTCGATTTTCGATGCGAACCGGCTGTCGCGCAGTCCTGCGGTTTTCGATAAGCATAAATTGGCTCACTTGAATAATCATTATATTAAAAATGCCGACCCGGATCTCATCGCCGCGCTTGCGATTCCGCATTTGCAGGCGGCGTCCCGTCTGCCTGAGGAATTGACGCCGGAACAGCAAGCCTGGGCCAAAACGCTGGTCGCCCTGTACCAGGAGCAAATGACGGCGGCATCCGACATCGTTGAATTGTCGGACCTGTTCTTCCGCACGCATCTGGAGCTGGATGCAGAGTCGGCCGCGATCCTGGCCGAGCCGCAAGTACCGGACGTGCTGAGCGCCTTCCTCGGCAAGGTGGAGGCCGCGGCGGAATTCACGCCGGAGCAAATGGCCGTCCTGATCAAGGAAGTACAGAAAGAAACCGGCGTAAAAGGAAAAGGTCTCTTTATGCCGATCCGCGTCGCGTTGACCGGTCAAACCCATGGCCGGGATTTGAACCAGACCATTTACCTGCTCGGCCGCGATCGCGTTATCGACCGGCTGAAGTCGCAAATCCGCGGCGCTTAGGTAGTTTTAAATCATTTATTGTGCGTATTCAAAAAGTCGGGTTTTCAGGACCGAAGTGTATGCTTCCGAAGTGCGTTTTTACAAAACGCTTTAGGTTGGATGAAGATAGGGACTGAGTAGCGGAGCTAAACGTTTTCGTAGAAAACGACTTCGTAAGCATTGGCTCATAAGGTACGTGAGCAACGGAAGGCCCGGCTGAATTCAAGATTCGACGTCGAATCCTCATCCTTATCTGCTTCGTCATGGAAAGATGACTTTTTGAACAACCTCTTATTGTCAGTTTTGTGGACTATCATGTAAGATAGAGGCATCGGCATAGAACGGGAGAAGTACGTTATAGCGTCAGTATTGTCCAGAGAAGATAACCGGTAAGCGGGTACACCCGCTTTGTGGCTGAGAGTTATCTCAATACGCGCGGCGGAAATGCACCCGGGAGCCGCAGATTCGAGCGAGGCCGTGAGGCCCGGTAGATTCTGCCGTATCGTCCGCGTTAAGGACCTCATGAGGGATTAAGCCAAGGCTTTAAGGCCGGCTTGTATCCGAAGCAGAGTGGAACCACGCATCAGGCGTCTCTGCAGCGAAAGCTGCGGGGGCGCTTTTTTGGCATATTCATCAGGCAACTTGGCATCCATTGACCGTAGTGAGGCGTAAGCAGCAGATTGAGGGGGATAACGCTTATGTTCAAAAGAATGAGGTCCGATATTCAGGCGGTGTTTGAGAATGACCCGGCTGCCAGAAGCTGGTTCGAGGTGGTTTTTACCTATTCCGGTTTGCATGCGATATGGAGCCATCGGGTCGCCCATGTTTTTTACCGGCGGCGCTGGTTTACGCTGGCTCGGATCGTCTCGCAGGTCAGCCGCTTTTTTACCGGCATCGAAATTCATCCCGGAGCACGGATCGGTAACCGGTTGTTCATCGACCACGGGATGGGCGTGGTGATCGGGGAAACCTGCGAAATCGGCGATGACGTTGTCATTTATCAAGGCGTTACGCTGGGCGGCAGCGGGAAGGAGAAGGGCAAACGGCATCCGACGATCGGCAATAACGTGGTCATCGGGTCGGGGGCGAAAATATTGGGTTCTTTTACGATAGGGGATCAATGCAATATTGGCGCAAACTCTGTAGTCCTCAAAGAAGTGCCTGCGGGCAGCACGGTAGTCGGCATCCCGGGCAAAGTGGTCCGCCAGGGCGGCAAGCGGCTGGATCGTTTGAGCCATCAACTGCCGGATCCGGTAGTCGATGCGATGCGCTCGCTTCAACAGGAGATCGAGCAGCTGCAAAGCGAAGTACAAAGCCTGAGAAAAGAACTGCCGGAAAAGCAGACAGCGGAGTAGAACAACAAAATCAATCTGCAATAAACTGTCTATGTTAGAATGATTCACGGTTAAAATAGAACAGAACCTTAAATGTGAAAGGATCGAGAGTATGGCGCTGCAAATTTACAACACGCTTACCCGAATGAAGGAACAATTTGTGACCCAGGAGCCGGGGAAGGCTTCGGTTTATGTGTGCGGACCGACCGTATACGGTTATATTCATATTGGAAACGCACGTCCGATGATTTTTTTCGATGTCGTGCGCAGTTATTTGGAGAATCAGAAATATGATGTGAATTTCGTAGTCAATTTCACAGATGTCGACGACAAGCTGATCCGCAAAGCGGAGGAAATGGACCTGTCGGTACCGGAGGTAGCCTCGATGTTTATCGACGCCTATTACGAGGATCTGGAAGGGCTCGGCATTCCTCGCGCCACGTCCAATCCCCGGGTCACCGAAAATATGGACATCATCATCGAGTTTATCCGCGACCTGGAAAGCAAAGGCTATGCTTACGAGAAGGGCGGGGACGTCTTTTTCCGGACGGGAAAATTCGAAGGCTATGGCAAGCTGTCGGGGCAAAATATCGGCGAGCTTCAGTTCGGTATCCGGATCGATGTGGATGAGCGGAAAGAAAATCCGGAGGATTTCGTGCTGTGGAAAGCCGCCAAGCCGGGTGAAATCCACTGGGATAGCCCGTGGGGTCCTGGGCGGCCCGGATGGCATATCGAGTGCTCGGCCATGTCCCGCCATCTGCTCGGGGACACGCTGGACATTCACGGCGGCGGCCAGGATTTGCAGTTCCCGCACCATGAGTGCGAGGTAGCCCAGTCCGAAGCAGTTACGGGCAAGCCGCTGGCGAGCTATTGGATGCATAACGGATATATTAATATCGGCGGGGAAAAAATGTCAAAGTCGCTCGGAAACGGGGTGCTGGTGAAGGATCTCCGGTCCAAGTACAAGCGTGAAGCGATCCGTTATTTCATGCTGACTACCCATTACCGCAATCCGCTGAATTTCACGGACGAATCGATGATGCAGGCGGAGCGCGGCGTGGAGCGGATCGCCAACGCGCTGGGCAATTTACGTTACCGGCTGCAGGAGTCGGCTGGAAGCGGGGAAGGTACGGCGGTGACGAAGGAATGGGAGCGTAAGTTGCAGGACATTCGCACTGCATTCCATACGAAAATGCAAGATGATTTTAATACGCCGGATGCGATTACGGCGGTGTTTGAGTGGGTAAGTGAAGTGAACGGCCTGCTGCAGAGCAGTGAGGTGTCTCACGCCGATCTGGAAGCGGCGCTGACCCTGTTCGAGGAGATGAACGGCGTGCTGCGGATTGCCGCCGAAGAAGAGCAGGAGCTGCTCGACGAGGAGATCGAGGCGCTGATCGAAGAGCGTACGGAAGCGCGGAAGTCGAAGAACTGGGCCCGTGCCGACGAGATCCGCGATCTGCTGCAGGAGCAGGGCATCCTGCTGGAAGATACGCCGCAAGGCATGAGATGGCGGCGCAAATGACGGGCCCGGAAGCAAACGGCAGCCCGTTGCCGCGCAGCGGACAGAACGCCGAAGAGCCCGCCGGCATGACCGGGCGGGCGCCTGAGGGCGCTGCCGCTGCGCCTGGCGCAGCCCCTGCGGCGCTCTGGTTCCCGGAGCCGCCGTCCAAGCCGGCCCGGCTCCTGCCGCCGCTCGCACTCGCGTACATCGGCGACGCCGTCTTCGAGGTCGCCGTCCGCCAGCATGTGATCGCCCGGCCGAATCTCCGGCCGCACCACCTGCACCGGCTGTCGACGAAATACGTCTCCGCCAAAGCCCAGGCCGGGCTGCTGGCCCTGCTGGAGCCGCAGCTGACCGAGGAAGAGCGGGACGTTGTGCGGCAAGGCCGCAACGCCAAATCCGGCACCATTCCCAAAAATGCGAATGTGCTGGATTACCGTCATGCTACCGCGTTCGAAAGCCTGATCGGCTTTCTGTACTATACCGGGGCGCATGACCGCTTGCGCAGCTTGATTGCGCAAGGCTTCGAACAATATGATCATGAACTTGAAGGGATTTAGATCCCTGAATTTATAAACCCAGGAGGATTATATGGAGGACCAAGAATGGATCGCCGGGAAGCACTCGCTGCTTGAAGCGCTCAGAGCCGGACGCACGATCAATAAAATATGGGTAGCCGAAGGCGCCCAAAAACATCTGACCCAACCGATAGTGACGGAGGCCAAAAACCGGGGAATTATCGTTCAATTCGTGGACAAGCGGAAGCTGGACCAAATGGCCCCGGGTTTGCAGCATCAGGGCGTTGTAGCCCAGGCGGCGCCATACGCCTACGTTGAGGTTGAAGATCTGCTTGCAAGAGCTGCCGAACGGGGTGAAGCGCCGTTCCTGCTCGTGCTGGACGAAATTGAGGATCCGCATAATCTGGGTTCGATCTTGCGGACTGCGGAATGTACGGGAGTTCATGGGGTGATTATCCCTAAACGGCGCTCCGCCGCAGTCACCGCGACCGTATCCAAGACCTCGGCCGGGGCGGTCGAATATGTCCCTGTAGCCCGAGTGACAAATCTGGTACAGACGATGGAGCAGCTTAAGGAAGGCGGCGTCTGGGTCGTCGGTACCGATGTCGCCGCTAAGGATGAAATTTATAGCGGCAGCAGCGGCAATATTTTTACCGGTCCGGTGGCGATCGTGATCGGGAATGAAAATAAGGGAATGGGCCGCCTGGTCCGGGAGACCTGCGATGTGCTGCTGAAGCTTCCGATGAACGGACAGCTGAATTCCCTGAACGCCTCGGTTGCCGCGGGCGTTGTGATGTATGAAGTGCTTCGCAGACGCCGCGCCGAGGGCTAGAGTTCTATGCGCGACACGCGCGATTGTCTCCTGGTAGACGGATACAATATGATCGGCGGGTGGCCCGAGCTCGCCTCCTTGTCCAAGAACGATCTGGAGGAGGCCCGGGACCGTTTGTTGGCCAGGCTGGCCGACTACCAAGCCTTTTCGGGGAGAAAGGTGATCGTCGTCTTTGATGCTTACCGGGTACCCGGACTCGGCAAGTCATTCGCCCAATATAAAGTCGATATCCATTTCACCAAAGAAAAAGAGACGGCGGATGAATGCATTGAACGTCTGGTCGGGGAATTGACGAATCGCCGCAGGCAGATTTATGTCGCTACAAGCGATATGGTGGAGCAGCATGTCATATTCGGGCAGGGAGCGCTACGGGTTTCGGCGCGCGAATTGCTGACCCAAGTGGAGCAAAGCGAGAAGGAAATCCAGGTGAGATTGCAGGAACGCAGCAGCAACTCCAGCAGGAACACGATTGACGGAAAGCTGAGTCCTGAAGTGAGAAAAATGTTCGAACGATGGCGCAGGGAATGAAAGTGCATTCTGTGGTTTTGCTCCCAAATACTCTTGACAAAGTTCGACTTTACATCTTTTGGTACTTTTTCGGTTGACGCTAATATGCGCCATCATATATACTGTTCGTATTACTTGACTGAGTGACGGGGCACCGTGCGTTGCAGCCGGAGGGATTTGTGGTGAGTGTCAACCTGGAGACGTGGATAAGGCTAGATTATGAGGTCCAAAATGACGAAGACATTGTCGAAGCCGTCCGCAACGGTGACAGTGAAGCGCTTGAGTACTTGATTAACAAGTACCGCAGTTTTGTGCGTGCCAAAGCTAGATCCTATTTCCTGATCGGTGCCGACCGTGAGGATATTATTCAGGAAGGCATGATCGGCCTTTATAAATCGATCCGGGACTTTCGGGGGGATAAGCTCGCTTCGTTCAAAGCGTTTGCCGAGCTGTGCATTACACGTCAGATTATAACGGCAATCAAGACGGCGACCCGCCAGAAGCATATTCCGCTCAATTCTTATGTCTCATTGGACAAGCCAATTTATGATGAGGATTCCGATCGGACGCTCTTGGATGTCATTTGCGGCTCCCGGGTATGTGATCCGGAAGAATTGATCATTAATCAAGAGGAATTTGTCGGACTTGAAGATAAAATGTCTGAAATACTCAGTGACCTGGAACGCAAGGTGTTGATGCTGTACCTGGATGGGCGCTCATATCAGGAAATTGCGGTCGATTTAAACCGGCATGTGAAATCCATCGACAATGCGTTGCAAAGAGTGAAACGCAAGCTGGAACGTTATCTGGAAGTGCGCGACGGAGGCATTTGAACTTATAGTTGAAATTATACGGAACATAGAGGGAGGACGGATCAGCCGTCGCCCTTTTTTGCTGTTTAATGGATGTTTGAATTTGTATTTGAATTTTTAATTGTGAATTTTGAATTTGAGATTGCGACTGTAGTTGTGATTTGTAATTGTAATTGTAATTGTAATTGTAATTGTAATTGTGATTGTGATTGTGTTTTTGTGGGCATAGGGCTTGCACATTTGAGGCTTGTGTATGGTGTATGGTGTATGGTGTGTGCGTATTGCGTATTTTGTATTGCGTTATGCGTATTGTGTATTGCGTATTGCGTATTTCAGTATTTGTTTATTAGTGCTTCTGTGTTTGTAAGCTTGTGTACTCCTTTTCCAATCGCTAACTTCTAACGGACACGAGAGACCTTATTCCACGTTAAATGTAACGTTTAGGAAACTAACGGACACCACGGCCCTTAAAGCAGGATGAATTGCTGTTTTCGTAAGAAAATAGTGGAGTTAAGAGCTACTGTGTCCGTTAGTATGGAAAACAAGGTGTTTTGGGTGACTTAAGGTCTCCTGTGTCCGTTAAAAAGTATTTTCCGCGCGCGCATTATCATTATATTGATCGACCAAACCATCCCGTCATCAGGTAGTCCAGGCGAGGTGGCTTACCTCCAGGAGGAGCATCAACCGACGCAACTCGAAGCCCGCACCCCTGCATATTTCTGGAGTACGACTACACGTTTGAAAAGAAGCTGTATTTGCGTTTAACCTATTAAAAGCTGTGCCATACTAGAAAGATACGCATTCGAATCCAGAACCTGCTCCAGCTGACAATTTCCAGATTCAAGAGTCATTCAGGAATTACCTCAATTTAACGAAGAGAGAAGCTTGTCTCGCTCGTTGACACGGGTAGGGCCATGTGATAAAGTGTTTTAGGTAGGCCTAAATTTGTGTTTTTCATTTTTAGGTTTAAACAATAAGACTTTCTCATAAAGGAATGTCTTCGGGAGGTGCACATCATGCGGGTAATTATTACGTTGGCTTGTACGAACTGCAAACAAAGAAACTACACGACAACGAAAAACAAGCGTAACCACCCCGACCGCATGGAGATGAAGAAATTTTGCAAGTTTTGCAACGAGCAAGTTCCTCATCGCGAAACCAGATAGTCTTTGGAGGTGTAGTCGCGCATGAAACGAAGTTTCAAGTCGTTGATCTCTTTTTTCTCTGAAAGCTGGGCAGAGCTTAAAAAGGTTCGCTGGCCTAATCGTAAAGAGCTGACCAATTATACGCTGATTGTGCTGGGTACAATTGCAGTTGTCGCGATTTATTTTTGGGTACTTGATATCGGCATCTCTGCTGTGATCGAAGCGATAATTTAAGAAGGGTCCATAGGTGGCTTGATATGGAAAAAAGATGGTACGTAGTTCATACCTATTCCGGGTATGAGAACAAAGTCAAAGCCAATTTGGAGAAGCGCGTCGAGTCCATGGGCATGGAAGACAAGATTTTCCGCGTTCTTGTTCCTATGGAAGAAGAAGTGGTAAACAAAGACGGTAAGAAGAAGACCGTCATGCGTAAAGTTTACCCGGGATATGTCTTGGTAGAAATGATCCAAACCGACGACTCTTGGTATGTTGTTCGCAACACGCCGGGCGTTACTGGATTTGTCGGCTCCACGGGATCGGGTTCCAAACCTACGCCTCTGCTCCCTGAAGAAGTGGAACAGATTTTGCAGCATATGGGCATGGAAGAACCGAAACCGGTTATCGAGTTCGACTTGAAAGAATCCGTACGCATCAAGGTTGGCCCGTTTGCCAATTTTGTCGGATCCATCGAAGAAATTCTGGTCGACAAGAGCAAGCTCAAGGTTCACGTCAACATGTTTGGACGAGAAACCCCGCTTGAACTGGATTACACTCAAGTGGAAAAGATATAGGTTTCTTAGGGTTTCACGTGGGAGGGGCATTGCGCTCCGTCTACCACTATTAGGGCAAGGAGGTGTTTTACATGGCGAAAAAGGTTATCAAAGTGGTAAAACTGCAAATTCCTGCAGGGAAAGCGAATCCTGCGCCTCCGGTAGGTCCAGCTTTGGGTCAAGCAGGTGTCAACATCATGGCATTCTGTAAAGAATTCAACGCTCGTACTGCCGATCAAGCAGGTTTGATCATTCCAGTTGAGATTTCGGTGTTTGAAGACCGTTCTTTTACATTCATCACCAAAACTCCTCCGGCAGCTGTTCTGCTTCGCGTTGCTGCGAAGATCGAGAAGGGTTCCGGCGAACCAAACAAGAAAAAAGTGGCTACCGTGAAACGCGACGTTGTTCGTCAAATCGCGGAGCAAAAAATGCCTGACCTTAACGCAGCTTCCGTTGAATCGGCAATGCGCATGGTAGAAGGTACTGCTCGTAGCATGGGCATCACGATCCAAGACTAATTCTTGGCGCGTAAAACAACTGAGTTGCTAAACAACCTAGAAACGACATCAAGACTTTTGCAACAGAAGTTGCCTCTGAAAAAATAAGCTCACCTTCGGGTAGCTCATCTTTTCAGAGACCGGATGAAAATTATATTGCGTAATGCATAATCCTGATTTTCATCCTCAGTGGGAGGATATTCCGCTAATACCACAAAGGAGGAACAATTTCATGGCTAAACACGGTAAAAAATACCTTGAAGCCGCTAAGCTGATCGACAGCGAAGCGACATATGAGCCTTCAGAAGCCGTTGAACTGGTGAAAAAGGCAGCGACTGCGAAATTCGACGAAACCGTTGAAGCAGCAGTTCGTTTGGGCGTAGACCCTCGTAAACAAGACCAAGCCGTTCGTGGTGTCGTTGTCCTGCCTCATGGCACGGGTAAAACGCAACGCGTTCTGGTATTCGCCAAAGGCGAGAAAGTTAAGGAAGCGGAAGCTGCCGGCGCTGACTTCGTAGGCGATCAAGACATGATCAACAAAATCCAACAAGGCTGGTTCGAATTCGATGTCTGCGTAGCGACACCGGATATGATGAGTGAAGTTGGTAAACTCGGCCGTCTGCTCGGTGGTAAAGGCCTCATGCCTAACCCTAAAGCAGGTACAGTTACGTTTGACGTAGCTAAAGCCGTTCAAGAAATCAAAGCGGGTAAAATCGAGTACCGTCTGGACAAAGCAGGTCAAATCCATGCGCCAATCGGAAAAGTATCTTTCTCTTCCGAACAACTCAATGAGAACCTCAAAGCTCTCATCGACGCATTGAACCGGGCTAAACCGGCTGCTGCCAAGGGCGTGTATTTGAAAAACATCGCGATTTCTTCGACGATGGGCCCTAGCGCTCGTGTTAATACAACTGTTTACAGATAATACCGCTCGCCTCGGTGAGTAATGGGATTGACATCGAGTGAATCTCTTGGTAAACTAAACAAGTTGTTTTTGATACGACAATTCAATTTGAATATGCTTACCGTAGACAGTAGGTGCCTTAGTGCTTAATTTCCTACCGAGGTGTTGTGATAGAATTTCAATTTACCGCAGTTCATCTGTGGTTAATGATTCGTCAGGCCTTCGTGATTCTGCGGAGGCTTTTTTCATGGAAATGAAGAAGGCCGAGTAAATCTATCAGGAGGTGTACAGGTTGGCAAACGCAAAAGTGATTCAAGCAAAACAAGAAGCCGTTGAAGTCGTAACTGCGAAATTGCGCGAGAGCGCAACGACTGTAGTAGCGGATTACCGCGGTCTGAATGTTGCCCAAGTTACGGAATTGCGCAAACAGCTTCGTGAAGCTGGCGTAGAATTCCAAGTATTGAAGAATACGCTCGTTCGCCGCGCAACAGAAGCTGCTGAACTTTCTGAACTGAACGAAGTGCTGACTGGCCCTACGGCTATCGCATTCAGTGCTGAAGACGCAGTAGCTCCGGCTAAGATTCTTAGCGATTTCGCGAAGAAGAACGAAGCGTTGAAAGTAAAAGGTGGCGTGGTTGAAGGCCGTGTAGTCGGCGTTGACCAAATTAAAGCGTTGGCGGATCTTCCGTCCCGCGAAGGTCTCCTTTCGATGCTCCTCAGCGTGCTTCAAGCTCCAGTTCGCAACTTCGCGCTGGCAGTCAAAGCCGTTGCAGACAAAGAAGAAGCAAGCGCGTAAGCTGCTTCTGAATCAAGCAATCTAAAATTATCAAATTAAAATAATGGAGGTTCTACCATGTCTAAAGAAACAATTTTGGAAGAAATCAAAGCTATGACCGTTCTTGAACTGAACGATCTTGTTAAAGCTATCGAAGAAGAATTCGGCGTAACTGCTGCAGCTCCTGTAGTTGTAGCTGGTGGCGGCGGCGGCGCAGCTGAAGCAGCTGAGCAAACTGAATTCGACGTAATCCTGAACAATGCAGGCGCGTCCAAAATCAACGTTATCAAAGTGGTTCGCGAAATCACTGGCCTCGGCTTGAAAGAAGCAAAAGACCTGGTTGACAACGCTCCAAAACCACTGAAAGAAAAAGTGGGCAAAGAAGAAGCAGAAGCAGTAAAAGCGAAATTGGAAGAAGCAGGCGCTTCTGTAGAAGTGAAGTAATTTCTCTTCTATCTAATGACAAACCCCTTGAATTCATTCAAGGGGTTTGTTTATAACCTGCGTAAGTTTCGGACAAACGCTTTTGGGTCTGGTGCTCTCTTGCTCGCGTGCATCTGCCTAGGTGAACTTCGTGGCGAGGAGTCCGTTCGCAAAGGATCCCCAGTCCCAAAAACAATTAACTGATCAACGGAGGTCACCGGTAAAATGCCAGATCACTATTATACGAATCAGCCTTCTGCTGCACATGACCGGAAAATGTGGGACGCAACGCTCCGGGGGCAGAATTTCCGTTTTGTCAGCGATGCCGGGGTATTCTCCAAAGGCGGCGTGGATTTCGGGAGTAGAACTTTGATAGAAGCTATGGAGATTCCCGCAAACGCAGACGTGCTTGACGTAGGTTGCGGCTATGGACCGATCGGTCTTTCGGCTGCCCGCATGGCTGATCAAGGTCATGTAACTATGATCGACGTCAATAGCCGTGCGGTCGAACTGGCTCGCGAAAATGCAGCGGCTAACCGGATTTCGAATGTAACGGTTCTCCAAAGCGATTTATTTGCGGAGCTAGGAGATCGGGATTTTGATGTAGTGCTGACAAATCCACCGATTCGGGCAGGCAAAGAGACGGTACATGCGATTTTTGAAGGGGCTCATGAAAGATTGAGGCCTGGGGGTTCTCTATGGATTGTTATTCAGAAAAAGCAAGGGGCGCCGTCGGCAAAGTTGAAGCTGGAGTCTTTATTTGATAGCGTGGAAGAAGTGACGAAGGACAAGGGGTATCGGATTTACAAGGCAACCAAAAAAATAGTTTGACTTGAAAAAGTGGTTGTGTTATTATTATAAAATGTCAGTATTAGGATGCCCTCTGTGGCTTTACCTTGCTGAAATGTCAATACTTTTGTGAAACGATGCATAAAATCATATCGTTTTACGTATAATATGTACATTTCGGGTAAATCTACTGAATACGGGGACATCAGGCTGGAAATGACACGGATAATGATGCTCTTTTTTCGAAAGCATTCGATAAGGGCTTTTCTTTATTTGTGGATGAATCCGTATGGTCCTATTATAAGGGTACAAACACGGGTTCGCAATGAATTTTTAAGTGAGTAGACATGAGGGGTGGGTATAAGTTGGCAGGACATCTTGTTCAATATGGTCGACGCACTCGGCGAAGTTATGCACGAATTAACGAGGTACTCGAAGTTCCGAACCTGATCGAAATCCAACAGAAATCCTACGAGTGGTTCTTGGAAGAAGGCCTTCGGGAAATGTTCCAGGATATCTCGCCGATTCAGGATTTCACCGGAAATCTGGTGTTGGAATTTATCGATTACAGTCTTGGAGAACCGAAGTATACAGTAGACGACGCTAAGGAACGTGATGTTACGTATGCGGCGCCGCTTCGGGTTAAAGTCCGGCTCATTAATAAGGAAACCGGCGAAGTCAAAGAGCAGGAAGTATTCATGGGAGATTTCCCGCTGATGACGGAAACCGGCACATTCATTATTAATGGTGCGGAACGGGTAATTGTCACTCAGTTGGTTCGCTCTCCTAGCGTCTATTTCAGCACGAAAGTGGATAAGAACGGAAAGAAAACTTATACCGCAACAGTAATTCCAAACCGCGGTGCATGGTTGGAACTGGAGACGGATGCGAAGGATATCGTTTATGTCCGGATCGACCGTACGCGTAAGATTCCGGTAACTGTGTTGCTTCGTGCGCTTGGATTCGGTACGGATGCTGAGATTCTCGATTTGCTCGGCAACGATGAATATATTCGCAACACGCTGGATAAGGACAACACCGACTCTACGGAAAAAGCTCTCATTGAAATCTATGAGCGTCTTCGTCCGGGTGAGCCGCCGACTCTTGATAATGCTAAGAGTTTGCTTGTGGCGCGTTTCTTTGATCCTAAGCGTTATGACCTGGCCAATGTAGGCCGTTATAAAATCAATAAAAAGCTCCACATCAAGAATCGTTTGTTCAACCAACGTTTGGCTGAGTCTCTCATCGACACGAACACCGGTGAAATTATCGCCGAAGCTGGTCAGATGGTGGACCGCCGTTTGCTTGATCAAATCTTGCCGTTCTTGGAAAACTCGGTAGGTTTCAAAAACTATCATGTGGCCAACGGTGTTCTTGATGCTAACGACGTGCCTTTGCAAACGATCGATATTTTCTCTCCGATCGAAGACGGCAAGGTTGTTAAGGTGATCGCGAACCGCAATATCGATAAATCGGTGAAGCATATTACGCCGGCCGATATCATTTCGTCGATCAGCTACTTCCTGAACCTGTTGCACGGCGTCGGAAGCACGGACGATATTGACCATCTCGGTAACCGTAGACTGCGTTCCGTAGGCGAATTGCTGCAGAACCAGTTCCGTATCGGTTTGTCCCGGATGGAGCGCGTCGTGCGCGAAAGAATGTCGATCCAGGATGCGAACGTGATTACGCCGCAAGCGCTGATCAACATCCGTCCTGTTATCGCATCGATTAAGGAGTTCTTCGGCAGTTCGCAGTTGTCGCAGTTTATGGACCAGACGAACCCGCTTGCTGAACTTACGAATAAACGCCGTCTGTCCGCACTCGGACCTGGTGGTTTGACGCGGGAACGCGCGGGCTTTGAAGTTCGTGACGTCCATCATTCCCACTATGGCCGTATGTGTCCAATCGAGACACCGGAAGGACCGAACATCGGTTTGATCAACTCTTTGTCGACGTTCGCTCGCGTCAACGAGTATGGCTTCATCGAAGCTCCGTACCGTTGGGTTGACCCGAATACGGGCAAAGTTACCGATCAAATCGCTTACCTGACTGCCGATGAAGAGGATAACTACATCATTGCACAGGCGAACGCGGTGTTGAATGATGACAACACGTTCCGCGATGAGAATGTTATCGTTCGTTATAACAAGCAGTCCGACAACATTTTGACTATGCCGAGCGACCGCGTTGACTATATGGACGTATCGCCTAAGCAGGTTGTGTCCGTCGCGACCGCGCTCATTCCTTTCTTGGAGAACGATGACTCGAACCGTGCACTGATGGGTTCGAACATGCAGCGTCAGGCGGTTCCGCTTCTCATTCCTAAGGCTCCGCTTGTCGGAACAGGGATGGAGCATAAATCGGCCAAAGACTCCGGTGTATGTATCGTTTCGAAATACGACGGGATCATCGAGCGTTCCGCAGCAAACGAAATTTGGCTGCGCCGCGTCGAGAAAGTGGATGGCAAGGAAGTAAAAGGCGACCTTGTTAAACATAAATTACACAAATTTATGCGTTCGAACCAAGGAACATGCATTAACCAGCGTCCGATCGTCAAACGCGGCGATGTTATCAAGAAGGGTGACATTCTCGCGGACGGGCCATCGACAGAAATGGGCGAATTGGCTCTTGGCCGGAACGTAGTCGTTGCCTTTATGACTTGGGAAGGCTACAACTACGAGGATGCGATCCTGCTTAGTGAGAAACTCGTGAAAGAGGATGTGTACACCTCGATCCATATCGAGGAATACGAATCCGAAGCCCGCGATACGAAGCTGGGTCCTGAAGAGATTACCCGCGATATTCCGAATGTCGGTGAAGAAGCGCTTCGCAATCTTGACGAGCGCGGCATCATCCGTGTCGGTGCGGAAATCGGCGCGGGCGATATCCTGGTCGGTAAAGTTACTCCGAAGGGAGTGACGGAACTTACCGCAGAAGAGCGCCTTCTGCACGCCATCTTCGGCGAGAAAGCACGCGAAGTACGTGACACATCCCTGCGTGTACCGCATGGTACCGACGGTATTGTTGTCGACGTTAAGGTGTTTACTCGTGAGAATGGCGACGAGTTGCCACCGGGCGTTAATCAACTTGTTCGGGTATATATTGCCCAAAAACGTAAAATTTCCGAAGGCGATAAAATGGCCGGCCGTCATGGTAACAAAGGGGTCGTAGCCCGTATTCTGCCAGAGGAAGATATGCCGTTCATGCCGGACGGTACGCCTGTACAGGTTGTACTGAACCCGCTCGGGGTTCCATCCCGGATGAACATCGGTCAGGTGTTGGAAATTCACCTTGGTATGGCAGCTCTGAAGCTCGGTATCCATGTGGCTACTCCGGTATTCGACGGTGCGAACGAGTATGACGTGTTCGACACGATGGAAGAAGCCGGAATGCAGCGCAATGGTAAAACCGTTCTATACGACGGCCGTACAGGTGAGCAATTCGAACGCGAAGTTACCGTCGGCGTCATGCACATGATCAAACTGGCGCACATGGTTGATGATAAAATCCATGCCCGCTCGACAGGTCCTTACTCGCTCGTTACGCAGCAGCCGCTCGGTGGTAAAGCACAGTTCGGCGGACAGCGTTTCGGGGAGATGGAAGTTTGGGCGCTCGAAGCCTACGGCGCTGCTTATACACTGCAAGAAATTTTGACCGTCAAGTCGGATGATGTGGTCGGCCGGGTGAAAACCTACGAATCGATCGTCAAAGGCGAGAACGTACCGGAACCTGGTGTACCGGAATCGTTTAAGGTCTTGATCAAGGAACTTCAAAGTTTGGGTATGGACGTCAAGATCCTTACCGAAAACGAAGAAGAGATCGAGATGAAGGAAATCGACGACGAAGACGATGCGTCCGGGGACAAACTGAGTCTGAACCTGGAAGGTGCGGAAGTCGGAGTAGAATAAGCATCTAGGGCGGCGCAAGCCGCCCAAAGATGATTGATAACCGGAGATTGTCAATATCAGGACTTGGTTAAGGAGGGATGCTCCTTGTTGGACGTCAACAACTTCGAGTTTATGAAAATTGGGCTTGCTTCCCCAGATAAAATTCGTTCTTGGTCCCGCGGAGAAGTTAAGAAACCGGAAACGATTAACTACCGTACATTGAAACCGGAAAAGGAAGGGCTGTTTTGCGAGAAAATTTTCGGCCCGACCAAAGACTGGGAATGTCATTGCGGTAAATATAAACGCGTACGTTACAAAGGCGTTGTCTGCGATCGCTGCGGCGTCGAAGTAACAAGAGCGAAGGTTCGCCGCGAGCGGATGGGTCATATTGAATTGGCCGCACCTGTATCGCATATTTGGTACTTTAAAGGGATCCCGAGCCGGATGGGCCTTGCGCTCGATATGTCGCCGCGCTCCCTTGAAGAGATCATTTATTTTGCATCCTATGTGGTTACAGATCCAGGTGAAACTCCACTGGAGAAAAAGCAGCTTCTGTCCGAGAAGGAATATCGCAGCTACCGTGAAAAGTATGGCTACGGATTCCAAGCCGGCATGGGCGCTGAAGCGGTCAAAAAGCTGCTTCAGGATCTCGATATCGACAAGGAATTGGAATTTTTGAAAGAAGAGCTGCGCACGGCCCAAGGCCAACGCCGCAACCGGGCGATCAAACGCCTGGAAGTCATCGAAGCGTTCAAGAGCTCCGGCAATGAGCCGGAATGGATGATTCTCGACGTGCTTCCGGTTATTCCTCCGGAACTTCGTCCGATGGTACAGTTGGATGGCGGACGTTTCGCAACGTCTGACCTTAACGATTTGTACCGCCGGGTTATTAACCGGAACAACCGTCTGAAACGCCTGCTTGATCTGGGCGCGCCGGACATTATCGTGCAGAACGAAAAACGGATGCTGCAAGAAGCCGTCGACGCCCTGATCGATAATGGTCGCCGCGGCCGTCCGGTAACTGGACCGGGTAACCGTCCTTTGAAATCCCTCAGCCATATGCTGAAAGGTAAACAAGGCCGCTTCCGGCAAAACTTGCTCGGTAAACGGGTCGACTATTCCGGCCGTTCCGTTATCGTCGTAGGTCCTTACCTGAAGATGTATCAGTGCGGTCTTCCGAAAGAAATGGCTCTCGAGCTGTTTAAACCTTTCGTGATGAAAGAACTGGTCAACAAAGGTCTTGCTCACAATATCAAGAGCGCTAAGCGCAAAGTGGAACGCGTCAGCCCTGAGGTATGGGATGTGCTCGAAGAAGTCATTAAGGAGCATCCGGTTCTGCTGAACCGCGCCCCTACGCTTCACAGACTCGGGATCCAGGCGTTCGAACCGATTCTGGTCGAAGGCCGCGCCATCCGGCTTCACCCGCTCGTATGTACGGCTTATAACGCCGACTTTGACGGTGACCAAATGGCCGTTCACGTACCGTTGTCCGCAGAAGCTCAAGCGGAAGCCCGTATTCTGATGCTGGCGTCCGGCAACATCCTGAACCCTAAAGACGGCAAGCCAGTCGTTACTCCTTCTCAGGATATGGTTCTCGGATCTTATTATCTGACAATGGATAACAAGGAAGCCAAAGGCGCTGGGATGATTCTCGGCTCCGTAAACGAAGCGTTCTCCGCTTATCAGCGTGGAACCGCGGAATTGCATGCACGCGTAGCCATTCCTGCTAAGGCGCTCGGCAAGACCGGATTTACGGAAGCACAACAAAATGCGCTGCTTATTACGACCGTAGGGAAAATTATTTTCAACGATATCTTCCCTTCGAGCTTCCCGTATATTAACGAACCTTCTAGAGTCAACCTGTTCCAAGGCACGCCTGATGATTACTTCATCCATGACAAAGGCGCGAACGTTTGGGAACGGATTATGAATGCTAAACAAGCAGGTGGCGTAGGTAAAGAGTATCTCGGCGAAATTATCGGCCGTTGCTTTGAAATCTATCACACCACAGAAACTTCGATCATTTTGGACAGAATCAAACAAACCGGTTTCACATATTCGACTCGGGCCGGCGTAAGTATCGCTGTCTCGGACGTTATCGTACCGGATGAGAAACAGTCTATCCTGCGCGAGTCGGATGACAAGGTACAAGTGATTACGACACAGTACCGCCGGGGTCTCATTACGAACGAAGAACGTTATGACCGTGTTATCGATATCTGGTCCAAAGCGAAGGATCAAATTACCGAAGTGCTCATGAAATCGATGGACCGTTACAATTCCATCATGCTCATGGTGGATTCCAAGGCGCGCGGTAACAAATCGCAGATCACCCAGCTCGGTGGGATGCGGGGTCTGATGGCCAACCCGTCGGGTCGGATCATCGAACTCCCAATCAAATCGAATTTCCGCGAAGGTCTGACCGTCCTCGAGTACTTCCTTTCGACGCACGGCGCGCGGAAAGGTTTGGCGGATACAGCGCTTCGGACAGCCGACTCCGGTTACCTGACTCGTCGTCTGGTAGACGTAGCCCAGGACGTTATCGTCCGCGAAGAAGATTGCGGTACGGATAAAGGCTTTATGGTCAGCGTTATCCAGGACGGTAAAGAGGTTATCGAGGATCTGTACGACCGGATCGAAGGACGTTATAGCTTTGAAACGATCAAACATCCGAAAACGGGTGAAATTATCGTTCATCGCAACGAACTTATTGATTCCGACAGAGCGCATGAAATCGTCGATGCCGGTGTAGGGAAACTGCAAATCCGTTCCGTGCTCAGCTGTCGCGCACGCCATGGCGTTTGTAAGAAGTGCTATGGCCGTAACCTCGCGACCGGCAAACACGTGGAAATCGGTGAAGCAGTCGGCATTATCGCCGCCCAATCCATCGGTGAACCAGGAACCCAGCTCACCATGCGTACGTTCCATACCGGGGGCGTTGCGGGTGACGATATCACTCAAGGTTTGCCGCGTATTCAGGAGCTCTTTGAAGCCCGGAATCCAAAAGGTCAAGCCACGATCAGTGAAATCGACGGCGTCATCAAGGAAATCCGTGAAGCTAAGGACCGTCGTGAAATCGAGGTTCAAGGCGAAGCGGAAACGAAGGTTTACTCCGTTACCTACGGTTCCCGTCTGCGCGTAAGCGAAGGCCAGGAAATCGAAGCGGGCGACGAGTTGACCGACGGTTCCATTGACCCTAAAGAAATTTTGCGCATCAAGGGTATCCGCGGCGTGCAGAACTACATCCTTCAGGAAGTTCAGCGCGTTTACCGGAACCAGGGCGTAGAAATCAACGACAAGCATATCGAAGTTATGGTCAGACAGATGCTGCGTAAAATCCGCATCGTAGATGCCGGTGATACGCCGCTCTTGCCTGGTGCATTCGTCGATATTCATGAATACGAGGTTGCCAACAAGGATGCAATCCTGTCCGGCAAAGAGCCTGCTGTGGCTAAACCGGTATTGCTCGGGATCACCAAGGCATCGCTCGAAACGGACTCCTTCCTGTCCGCCGCTTCCTTCCAGGAAACGACACGGGTGCTTACCGATGCCGCTATAAAAGGCAAAGTGGATAAACTCCTCGGCTTGAAGGAGAACGTCATTATCGGTAAACTGATTCCTGCGGGTACGGGGATGAACCGTTACCGGAGCATTCAGTTTGTTGAACCGGCTGGTGACGACACGGTTGAAGAAGGTCTGGAGCCAGTCTCTGTAGAATAGCTTGGATTAAACAACAGGTGCGGTTCGGGTAAAACCCGTTCCGCGCCGTTGTTTTTCATATCTATGATGATGGATTTCTGCTTCTTCTTTATGAGATCAAAGCAATCAATGTTTGTTTTTCAACTAAAAACTTTCAAATCATTGCTTGACATCGCCTAGCTGGAATGCTAATATATCAAAGTGCGTGAGTACGGATATTCCTGTGCTTTGGAGGACGGTAATTATGTCTAATGATAAAGGTCTACAGGACGCTCATGTTAAAATCGGCAGCAAGCAAACTATGAGAATGGTGGAACTTGGACGAGCCGAAGAAGTCTATGTGGCTGAAGATGCAGATCCGCGCCTTACGTCAAAGATCATTGCTTTATGCAATCAGCGAAACGTTAAAGTGACACTGGTTGATACGATGACCAACCTCGGCAAAGCTTGCGGGATTGAAGTCGGTGCGGCAATGGCTGCGATTGTAAGACAATAGTTGATAGGAACGTTTTTGCTAAAAGGGGTTATCCCTCCGGCAAAAACTTTTCATTTGTTCTTTAATGAACCGCCTGGGTCTGTGGGCTTAAAAAAGGTTTGTGAAGGATCATGAGAATTGAGGAAGGGGGTGGCAACAACATGCCAACAATTAACCAACTAGTCCGTAAAGGACGTCAAGACAAAGTGTACAAATCGAAGTCGCCAGCATTGCAAAGAGGGTTTAACGCCCTGAAGCGTGAGGCTACTGATCTGAGCTCCCCGCAAAAACGTGGAGTGTGCACTCGTGTAGGTACTATGACTCCTAAGAAACCGAACTCCGCACTTCGTAAATATGCCCGTGTTCGTTTGACGAACCGCATTGAGGTAACGGCGTACATTCCAGGTATCGGTCATAACCTGCAAGAGCACAGCGTAGTTTTGATTCGTGGCGGCCGGGTCAAGGACCTTCCAGGGGTACGTTATCATATCGTACGTGGAGCTTTGGACACCGCTGGTGTAAACAACCGGATGCAAGCCCGTTCGAAATACGGCGCTAAACGTCCGAAAGCAAAAAAATCCTAAGTTGATCATTAAGTCAGCTTATTGAACCGACAAGAGGTTTGGATTAATACTGAAAGGGGGATAACTATGCCACGCAAAGGTCCAGTTACAAAGAGAGATGTGTTGCCAGATCCGGTGTATAACAGCAAGCTTGTTACTCGTCTGATCAACCGCATCATGCTCGACGGTAAACGTGGAGTTGCTCAAAGCATTCTGTACAATGCGTTCAACCTGATTCAAGAACGTACGGGTAATGACCCAATGGAAGTATTTGAAGCAGCTTTGAAAAATATCATGCCTGTATTGGAAGTTAAAGCTCGCCGTGTGGGCGGTGCCAACTACCAAGTACCTATCGAAGTTAAGCCAGAAAGACGTACATCCTTGGGATTACGTTGGCTCGTAAACTACTCCCGCAACCGCGGTGAGAAAACGATGGAAGAGCGTTTGGCTGCTGAGATCATCGACGCATCCAACAACACAGGCGCTTCCGTTAAGAAACGCGAAGATACGCACAAAATGGCCGAAGCGAACAAAGCGTTCGCACACTACCGCTGGTAGGATTCGGTTCAACTTAATAAAATATTTTGAAGGGAGACTAATTCATGACAAGAGAGTTCTCCTTGAAAAATACACGTAACATCGGGATCATGGCGCATATTGACGCCGGTAAGACAACTACAACGGAACGTATTTTGTTCTATACAGGCATTACGCACAAAATCGGGGAAGTTCACGAGGGTGCTGCAACAATGGACTGGATGGAGCAAGAGCAGGAGCGCGGGATTACGATTACGTCCGCTGCTACTACCGCTTCCTGGAAGGGTCACCGCGTAAATATCATCGATACCCCGGGACACGTTGACTTCACTGTAGAAGTTGAACGTTCCCTACGTGTATTGGACGGGGCAGTAGGCGTTTTCAGTGCGAAGGAAGGCGTTGAGCCTCAGTCAGAAACTGTTTGGAGACAGGCTGACAAATATAGCGTTCCTCGGATCGCTTATGTAAACAAAATGGATATCATCGGTGCGGACTACCTGAACGTTGTCAATGATATGCGCGAACGTCTGCAAGCGAATGCGGTTGCGATCCAACTGCCAATCGGTGCAGAAAGCGACTTTGTCGGAATTATCGACATCGTTGAGCAAAAAGCGTATATGTACAAAGACGACTTGGGCCAAAACATCGAAGAAACCGAAATTCCTGCCGAGTACCAAGCAAAAGTTGAAGAACTTCGCGCGGAACTGGTAGAAAAGGTTGCCGAGTTGGACGAAGAATTGACTATGAAATACCTTGAAGGTGAAGAAATCACTGTTGAAGAACTGAAAGCAGCTCTTCGTAAAGGTGTAGTAGAAGTTAAAATCTTCCCTGTAGTGTGCGGTTCTTCTTACCGTAACAAAGGGATCCAGCTCGTATTGGACGCTGTTGTAGATTATCTGCCGGCTCCAATCGATATCCCGGCCATCAAAGGTCACTTGGATGACGGTACCGAAGTGGAACGTCACTCTTCCGACGAAGAGCCGTTCTCCGCATTGGCATTTAAAATTATGACTGACCCTTACGTGGGTAAACTGACGTTCTTCCGCGTGTACTCCGGTATTTTGCAATCCGGTTCGTATGTGCTGAATGCAACAAAGAACAAACGTGAGCGGATCGGACGTATCCTGCAAATGCATGCCAACACCCGTAAAGAAATCACCGAAGTTTATTCCGGTGATATTGCGGCAGCCGTAGGTTTGAAAGATACGGGAACAGGTGATACACTGTGTGATGAGAAGGCTCCGGTTATTCTCGAATCCATGAACTTCCCTGATCCGGTTATCGAAATCGCGGTTGAGCCTAAAACGAAAGCCGACCAAGACAAAATGGGCGTTGCTCTCGGTAAATTGACTGAAGAAGATCCTACGCTCCGTGCTCATACGGACGAAGAAACGGGTCAAACGATCCTTGCTGGTATGGGTGAGCTTCACCTGGATATCATCATCGACCGGATGCGCCGCGAATTCAAAGTTGAGACTAACGTAGGTAAACCTCAGGTTGCTTACCGTGAAACGTTCAAAGCTCCGGCTCGCGTTGAAGGTAAATTCGTTCGCCAATCCGGTGGTCGTGGTCAATACGGTCACGTTTGGGTTGAGTTCGAACCACTGGAAGCAGGTAGCGGTAACCAGTTCGAGAGCAAGATCGTCGGCGGTTCCGTACCTAGAGAATACATCGCGCCTGCTCAGCAAGGTATTGAAGAAGCCATGAAGAATGGTGTCCTTGCAGGCTTCCCATTGGTAGACGTTAAAGCAACCATCGTTGATGGTTCTTACCATGACGTTGACTCCAGTGAAATGGCGTTTAAGATTGCCGGTTCCATGGCGCTTAAAGCAGCCAAGGAAAAGTGCCAAGCAGTTCTGCTTGAGCCAATCATGAAAGTTGAAGTAACGGTTCCTGAGGAGTACATGGGCGACGTTATGGGTATGCTGAACTCCCGCCGCGGACGGATCGAAGGTATGGATTCCCGTGGGGGCGCGCAAATTATCCGTGCTAAAGTACCTCTCTCCGAAATGTTCGGTTACTCGACTACCCTGCGTTCCGGTACACAAGGACGCGGCGTATTCTCGATGGAGCTTTCTCACTATGAAGAAGTTCCTAAGACTATCGCTGAAGAAATCGTGTCCAAGAACAAGGGCGGAGAATAAATTTCAGTACCTACTGACCGGGGAATCTTTGGAACCTGTTTAGGGGATGGATTCCCTGGTTAGTCCAACATAACAATCCATATTTTAAGGAGGAAATGTTTAAAATGGCAAAGGCTAAATACGAACGTACAAAACCGCATGTTAACATCGGTACTATCGGTCACGTCGACCATGGTAAAACAACTCTGACTGCAGCCATCACGACTGTATTGTCTACCACATATGGCGGTGCTGCTGTAGCATTCGACCAAATCGACAAAGCTCCAGAAGAGCGCGAGCGCGGTATCACAATCTCGACGTCCCACGTTGAGTATGAAACTCCTAACCGCCACTATGCACACGTTGACTGCCCAGGGCACGCCGACTATGTTAAAAACATGATCACTGGCGCTGCACAAATGGACGGAGCGATTCTGGTTGTATCCGCAGCTGACGGCCCAATGCCGCAAACTCGCGAGCACATCCTGTTGTCCCGTAACGTAGGCGTTCCTTACATCGTTGTATTCTTGAACAAATGCGACATGGTTGAAGACGCTGAATTGATCGAACTCGTTGAAATGGAAGTTCGCGACCTGCTTAACGAATATGAGTTCCCTGGCGATGACACTCCAATCATCCAAGGTTCCGCTCGTGAAGCTCTTCAAAACCCTACTGGTGACTGGGCTAAGAAAATCGTTGAAATGTTCGAAATCATCGACGAGTACATTCCGCTTCCAGAGCGTCCAGTGGACAAACCGTTCCTGATGCCTGTCGAAGACGTGTTCTCCATCACTGGCCGTGGTACTGTTGCTACAGGTCGTGTAGAGCGCGGTACTGTTAAAGTCGGCGACGAAATCGAAATCGTGGGTATCCGCGAAGAAACTAAGAAATCGGTTGTTACAGGCGTTGAAATGTTCCGTAAATTGCTCGATTCCGCTGAAGCGGGCGACAACATCGGCGCATTGCTCCGCGGTGTAGACCGTGCTCAAATCGAACGCGGCCAAGTATTGGCAAAGCCAGCTTCCGTTAATCCGCATACTGAGTTTTCCGCTCAAGTATACGTATTGACTAAAGAAGAAGGCGGACGTCATAAGCCTTTCTTCACTGGCTACCGTCCACAATTCTATTTCCGTACAACTGACGTAACAGGTGTTATCAACCTGCCAGAAGGTACTGAAATGGTTATGCCTGGTGACAACATCGAAGTTACTGTTCAACTGATCAACCCGATCGCTATCGAAGAAGGAACTCGTTTCTCCATTCGTGAAGGCGGCCGTACAGTTGGATCCGGTGCCGTTGTTAAAATCAGCAAATAATAAAGCAATTTATTGCTTGAGAGATCCGTTCCTTAGGGGACGGATCTTTTTTTATATTACAGTTGATAAAATCGTCCAATTCGACATTTAGTGCAATAAATATGTCGAATAATGTAGAAATTTATCTTTACAGTGATTTTTAGCACAGTTATAATTCTCTCATTAAGATCATCAGACATCCCCAAAGAGAGGATAAACACTCGATGAAATGCCCCTTTTCTTTTCTAAGCCGCCCATCATCCCCCTCTGCACAAGCCAACCATTACAATTATTCCGCTTCCGTTGTCAAACCGGATTGGGTATGGGACGAAAACCAGCTTGTTATCGACGGACAGACCGAGATAAATGAGCAATTGAGAATGATTGATTTTCATGAAGGGGATATTCACCTGCTCCATCATATGAGACCTATGATCTCTAGAAAGATCGACTGGATTGTGGATTCTTTTTATCAGTCGGTGCTGGATGTATCCAAGCTAGAGGAAATCATTAAAGAACACAGCACGGTTGAAAAACTGAAGGAAACCCTAAGAGAACATCTGCTTGATATGTTCAGTGGGAATGTCGATCAAGCATTTATTATGAAACGGCTAAAAATCGCTAAAGTCCATAAGCGCGTCGGATTGGAGCCAAAATGGTATCTATCGGCATTTCAAAATCTGCAAAATGCGTTTTTGCAGACAATTTACCAGGAAGTTAAAGACGAACAGCTTCTTTTGCAAATGGTGCGGACAACGACAAAGCTGTTAAACCTAGAACAGCAGCTGGTGTTGGAAGCTTATGAAAAGGAGAACATCCTTGAGAAAGAACAACAATATGAACTGGTGAAAAATGAGTTAAAAAGCAAAATCACCACTTTTAGTGAGGAGCTTGAAGATTTAAGCTTAGGAACGAACGCAGCCGTTGAAGAGCTGGTAACCAGTAGCAATGAGGTGAGTATGTCCATCCGGAATTCTTCAAAGACCGCCTCAAATACAAGAGAACAGGCTGAAGAGGGAAGAGACATTTTGCAGCTTCTACAGGAGCACATCGGGGTCATTCATGTAAAGACCAGCTCTATGGAAGAATCGCTGAAGCATCTTGGACAATCCTCTGCACAAATTAATAAAGTTGTGAGTGCCGTAGAGGACATTGCAAGCCGGATCAAACTTCTATCGTTGAACGCATCTATAGAAGCGGCAAGAGCTGGTGAACAGGGGTTAGGGTTTGCGATTGTTGCCCGGGAAGTGAACAAGCTATCGGAAGAAGCGAAAAGTACGGTGGTTCAAATTGCGGATCTCGCCCATCAATCTGCAGAAATCTCGACCCGAGTCGTACATGCTGTAGAGGAAGTTCGGGGATTGGCGGAACAAGGGAAAGCGCAATCGAAGGAAAGCGGAGACATGTTTATCCATATCTTGAACTCGATGAAGAATAGTGCGGAGGATATTATATTGTTAGAAGAACAAATCCGCGAATTGATTACTACTATAGAAGGAATCGGATCATCTACGGCCACAGTCGCAGAGTCGGTGGAACGCCTGAACAGAATTTCCCTGAATTTATAATAGAAGTTAAATGGCGTATTTCCTTGAGAAATGCGCCTTTTTTGAATATTAGAACGGGGAGTAAATACCCATGAAAAACCACAATAAAAACTTTTGTATAAAAGCTTGCAAAGCGCCCGCCTTTTCTATATAATAATGAATGTTGTTCTGTGACGTTGCGATGATGTGAGAGGTTACTGACACACCCGGCCCCTTTGCCATGGGAGGGTGGTCGGAAAATTTTCACGGAGTATGTCCGATACCAAATTGGGCGATAGAAGGAGGGACTAAAATGGCAAAGCAAAAAATTCGTATTCGTTTGAAAGCTTACGACCACAGAATTCTTGATCAATCCGCAGAGAAAATTGTTGAAACAGCAAAACGTTCGGGTGCTGGTGTATCCGGGCCGATTCCGTTGCCAACTGAGAAACAAGTAATTACTATTCTCCGTGCGGTACACAAGTACAAGGATTCGCGGGAACAATTCGAACAACGGACGCATAAACGTCTGATCGACATTGTTAATCCGACTCCACAAACTGTGGATGCCTTGATGCGCTTGGACCTGCCGTCCGGTGTAGATATCGAAATCAAATTGTAATACCCAATAAGCATTGGAATAGGAAAGGAAAAGAGGTGTCAACATGAAAGGTATCTTAGGGAAAAAGCTTGGAATGACTCAAGTGTTTACTCCGGAAGGGAATGTTATTCCTGTAACGGTTATTGAGGCGAGCGGTAACGTTGTTCTGCAAAAGAAAGATCTGGAGAACGACGGCTACGAAGCCATTCAAATCGGTTACTCCGATAAGAAAGAATCTAGAACTACTAAGCCTGAAGCAGGTCATGCTAAAAAGGCAAACGCAACGCCTAAGCGCTACGTTCGCGAAATTCGCGGTGTTGATCTTGCAGGATATGAAGTTGGCCAAGAGGTCAAAGTCGATATGTTTGCAGAAGGCGAATTTGTTGACGTAACTGGTATTTCGAAAGGTAAAGGGTTCCAAGGCGTTATCAAACGCTGGGGACAAAGCCGCGGCCCTATGGCGCACGGTTCCCGTTATCATCGTAGACCAGGTTCCATGGGTTCCATTCAAGCGAACCGCGTTCCTAAAGGCAAACGCCTTCCAGGACATATGGGTAACGAAACAGTTACTATTCAGAACCTTGAAGTGATCAGAGTGGACGCTGAACGTAATGTTTTGCTCGTTAAAGGCTCGATCCCAGGTCCTAAAAACAGCTTCGTAAAAATCAAACAAACTCTTAAGAAATAATTGACTGAAGAAAGGAGGAACAACAAATGCCAAAAGTAGCACTTTTTAATGTCAGCGGTAGCCAAGTAGGCGAAGTTGAACTGAACGACGCGGTATTCGGCATCGAGCCAAATACACATGTTCTGCATGAAGCAGTCGTTATGCAACGCGCTTCCCTGCGTTTTGGTACCCATAAAGTAAAAGGACGCTCCGAAGTTCGCGGCGGCGGTCGTAAACCTTGGAAACAAAAAGGAACGGGCCGTGCTCGTCAAGGCTCCATTCGCTCCCCGCAATGGGTAGGCGGCGGTGTGGTATTCGGACCAACTCCGCGCAGCTATTCTTATAAATTGCCGAAGAAAGTACGTCGTTTGGCGATTAAATCGGCTTTGTCTTCGAAAGTGATCGATCAGGATATCATCGTTCTTGATGCATTGAGCCTGAGCGCACCTAAGACAAAAGAATTCGCAGCGATTTTGAACAACCTGAAAGTAGATCGTAAAGCTCTCGTTGTAGCTCCTTCTTATGACGACAACGTAGCGCTTTCCGCTCGCAACATTCCTGGTGTGAAATTCGTAGCGGCCGACGGCATTAATGTTCTTGACGTGCTGACGCACGACAAACTGATCATTACGAAGGAAGCAGTTCAGAAGGTAGAGGAGGTGCTCGCGTAATGAAAGATCCTCGTGATATTATCAAGCGCCCGGTGATTACGGAACGTACGGCTGATTACATGAACGAATTGAAATATGTATTCGAAGTGGATATCAAAGCCAACAAGACCGAAATCAAAAAAGCTGTGGAAGCGATCTTTGGTGTTAAAGTGAGCAATGTGAATACCCTGCGCGTTCCTGCTAAGCCAAAACGTTACGGACGTCACTTCGGATATACTCCGGAATGGAAGAAAGCGTTCGTTACTTTGGCGGAAGGCAGCAAACCGCTTGAGTTCTTTGAATCGGTATAAAATCGTTAAAGTAAGGAGGGAAATCTAGTGCCTATCAAAAAGTATAAACCGACATCTCCGGCAAGACGCGGCATGTCCGTGTCTACGTTCGAAGAAATCACTACGGATACACCGGAAAAATCGTTGTTGGCTCCGCTGAGCAAAACGGCTGGCCGCAACAACCAAGGTAAAATTACGGTTCGTCACCATGGCGGCGGACACAAACGTAAATACCGGATTATCGACTTCAAACGGAACAAAGACGGAATTCCAGGTAAAGTTGCTACAATCGAGTACGACCCGAACCGGACTTCCAACATCGCTTTGATCCACTATGCCGATGGTGAAAAACGCTACATTCTGGCTCCTAAAGGCCTGAAAGTGGGCGACATGATCGAATCCGGCGTTGGCTCCGATATCAAAATCGGTAACGCAATGCCGCTCGAAAACATTCCAGTAGGTACAGTTATCCACAACATTGAGCTGAAGCCTGGCAAAGGCGGACAACTCGTACGCGCAGCTGGTACAGAAGCACAATTGCTTGGTAAAGAAGAAAAATACGTAACGATCCGCCTGTCTTCCGGCGAAGTTCGTAAAGTTCTCAAGGTTTGCCGCGCTACTATCGGCGCTGTAGGCAACGGAGACCACGAACTCGTGAAGATTGGTAAAGCAGGCCGTAGCCGCTGGCTTGGACAACGTCCTGAAGTGCGCGGTGTCGTCATGAACCCTAACGATCACCCACACGGTGGTGGTGAAGGTCGCGCTCCGATCGGTCGTAAATCGCCATTGTCTCCTTGGGGCAAACCAACCCTTGGCTACAAAACGCGTAAAAAGGACAAAGCGTCTGATAAATATATCGTTCGCCGCCGTACGAAGTAATCCGCACTCTGCGGATCACTTCGCGGTAGTGGATGAAAGATCGAAACAAGCAGCGTAACGAAGGGAGGATAAAGAAATGAGTCGCAGTCTTAAAAAAGGGCCATTTATCGATGGATACCTGCTCAAGAAAGTGGAAGAAGTGAACGGTTCTAACAAGAAAGTCGTGATCAAAACTTGGTCCCGTCGTTCTACAATCTTCCCGCAATTCATTGGCCACACGTTCGGCGTATATGACGGCCGCAAACATGTACCGGTATATGTAACCGAGGATATGGTAGGACATAAACTGGGCGAGTTTGCTCCAACCCGTACCTACAAAGGTCATACGGACGACGATAAGAAAACGAGACGTTAATCGATAAGTTCTTCGTTTGAGAGGAGGTAACACACATGGAAGCAAAAGCACATGCAAGGTCTATCCGCATTGCCCCGCGTAAAGTTCAACTCGTTGTTGACTTGATCCGCGGCAAGCAAGTTGGCGAAGCTATCGCGATTCTCCGCCATACTCCAAAGGCGGCTTCCCCGGTTGTGGAGAAGCTTTTGAACTCGGCGATTGCCAATGCTGAACATAACTATTCTCTGGATGTTAATAAATTGGTTATTTCGCAAGCTTACGTAAACCAAGGTCCGACTATGAAACGTTTCCGTCCTCGTGCAATGGGACGCGCAAGCCGGATCAACAAACGCACCAGCCACATCACATTGGTGGTATCCGAAAAATAAGGAGGGAAAACGTGTGGGCCAAAAGGTAAATCCGGTCGGATTACGAGTAGGGATTATCCGTGATTGGGAATCCAAATGGTACGCAGGCAAGGATTTCGGTGATCTTTTGCTTGAAGACGTTAAAATTCGTGAACACCTGAAAAATAAACTGAAAGACTCCGCAGTATCTCGCATTGAAATCGAGAGAGCGGCTAACCGCGTGAACGTTACGATTCATACTGCCAAACCAGGTATGGTAATTGGTAAAGGTGGTTCGGAGGTTGAAAACCTGCGCAATGAAATCACTAAAATCGCAGGCGGCAAAAAAGTTCACATCAACATTTCTGAAATCAAACACCCTGATCTTGACGCGATTCTTGTCGCTGAGAGCATCGCACAACAATTGGAACGTCGCGTTTCTTTCCGTCGTGCGCTCAAACAAGCGATCCAAAGAACTATGCGTTCGGGAGCGAAAGGGATTAAAACAGCAGTCAGCGGTCGTCTCGGCGGTGCTGAAATTGCTCGTTCGGAAGGCTACAGTGAAGGAACTGTTCCACTTCATACACTCCGCGCCGACATCGACTACGGTACGGCAGAAGCTCATACGACTTATGGACGTATCGGCGTAAAAGTATGGATCTATCGTGGAGAGGTTCTTCCTACGGCTAAGAAACAACAAGCTGTTCAGGAAGGAGGCAACTAATCATGTTGGTACCTAAACGTGTTAAACACCGCAAGCAACAACGCGGTAATATGAGAGGCCAAGCTAAAGGCGGCACTGAATTGAACTTCGGTGAATACGGCCTGCAAGCTCTTGAGCCAACTTGGATTACAAACCGTCAAATTGAAGCAGCGCGTATTGCGATGACGCGTTACATCAAACGGGGCGGTAAAGTATGGATCAAAATTTTCCCTGACAAACCGATTACTCAAAAGCCTCTTGAAGTTCGGATGGGTAGCGGTAAAGGTAACGTAGAAAAATGGGTCGCAGTTGTGAAACCTGGCAAAATCATGTTTGAGCTTGCCGGTGTATCGGAGGAAATCGCGCGTGAAGCTATGCGTCTTGCCGCCCACAAACTGCCGATCAAAACGAAGTTTGTGAAACGTGAAGAATTGGGTGGTGAAGCAAATGAAAGCTAATGAACTTCGCAACTTAACCACTGCTGAGATTGAACAAAAAGTGGCAGGATTTAAAGAAGAACTCTTTAACCTCCGTTTTCAATTGGCCACTGGCCAGCTTGACAACCCGACTCGGATTCGTGACGTGCGTAAGGAAATAGCTCGTGCTAAAACCGTATTACGTGAAAGAGAACTCGGGATCATTAGTTAATATTGCGCATTGTGAATGCGAAGCGCCTAAGTCCAGGAAGGAGGCTAACCATGGAAGAACGCAATAGCCGTAAAGTGCAAATCGGTAAAGTTGTCAGCGACAAAATGGATAAAACCATCGTTGTAGCTGTTGAAACCTACAAGAAGCATGACTTGTACCACAAGCGCATTAAATACACTAAGAAATTTAAAGCGCATGACGAGAACAACACTGCGAAAATCGGTGATACGGTTAAAATTTCCGAAACTCGTCCATTGTCTAAAGACAAACGCTGGAGACTCGTTGAAGTCGTTGAAAAAGCGATTATTATCTAATAGCAGGGAAGCTTAGACTGAAAGGAGGACATTACCATGATTCAACCATTTACACGTTTGCATGTTGCTGACAACTCCGGCGCGAAGGAATTGATGTGTATCCGCGTTTTGGGCGGTACTGGTCGTCGCACAGCGCAAATCGGTGATTTGATCGTTTGTTCTGTGAAACAAGCAACACCAGGCGGCGTTGTCAAAAAGGGTGATGTAGTCAGAGCGGTTGTCGTTCGTACGAAACGTTCGGTTCGTCGTAAAGACGGTTCTTACATCGCATTCGATGAGAACGCAGCGGTTGTAGTTAAGGATGACAAGAGCCCACGCGGTACTCGTATTTTCGGACCAGTCGCACGCGAACTTCGCGACAAGGACTTCATGAAAATCGTTTCCTTGGCTCCGGAAGTTATCTAATTGGAAAACCCCAACCCCGATATACAGGAGGTGTAAAGAATGCCTAGACTGAAAAAAGTTCTGGAATCCCATAACAATAAGCTGCATGTCAAAAAGGACGATACGGTCATCGTGATCTCCGGTAAAGACAAAGGCAAAAAAGGCCGCGTCATCGCCGCTTATCCTCGTGAAAACCGTGTGCTGGTAGAAGGCGTGAATATGGTGAAGAAACATCAAAAACCTAATCAGCTGAACCCACAAGGCGGCATCATCGAGAAGGAAGCTCCGATTCATGCATCGAACGTTATGCACGTTGATCCTAAGAGCGGAAAAGTAACTCGTATCGGTTACAAAGTATTGGACAACGGTAAAAAGGTTCGTGTAGCAAGAAAATCCGGTGAAGTAATCGACTAATCCAGGAATGTAAAGAAAGGAGGTACATGATTCATGGCAAGATTGAAAGAACGCTTTTTGAACGAAGTAACACCTGCTTTGATTCAAAAATTCAACTATACAACAGTAATGCAAGTGCCAAAAATCGAGAAGGTTGTCATCAACATGGGTGTAGGTGACGCAGTAGCTAACTCGAAGGTACTGGACTCCGCAGTAAGCGATATGCAGCTGATTGCAGGTCAAAAGCCGGTTATCACTCGCGCTAAGAAATCTATCGCAGGTTTCAAACTCCGTGAGAACATGCCGATCGGCGTGAAGGTTACTCTTCGCGGCGAGCGCATGTACCATTTCCTCGACAAACTGTTCAACGTAACGCTTCCGCGTGTCCGTGACTTCCACGGCGTATCGACGAAAGCATTCGACGGACGCGGTAACTATACACTCGGCCTCAAGGAACAATTAATCTTCCCTGAAATCGAGTATGACCAAGTAGATAAAGTGCGCGGTATGGATATCGTTATCGTAACTACGGCAAAATCCGATGAAGAGTCCCGCGAATTGCTGGCCGGTCTCGGAATGCCATTTGCGAAGTAAGAACGATTCGTTTCTTTTCTCCGAAACTATTTAGGAGGTGTCAGGCTAAGTGGCAAAAACTTCGATGAAAGTTAAACAACAACGCACACCGAAATTCAAAGTACGGGCATACACCCGTTGTGAGCGTTGCGGTCGTCCACACTCGGTATTGCAGAAGTACAAAATTTGCAGAATTTGCTTCCGTGAATTAGCTTATAAAGGCCAGATTCCTGGCGTGAAAAAAGCAAGCTGGTAATCCATCAACAACGGGAAGGAGGTTTACACGTATGACTATGTCAGATCCAATTGCAGATATGCTTACTCGTATTCGTAACGCGAACACTGTTCGCCACGAAACAGTAGAACTGCCTGCGTCCACGATCAAAAAACAAATCGCTGAGATCTTGAAGCGTGAAGGTTTTATCCGTGATGCAGAATATATCGATGATAATAAACAAGGGATCATCCGTATTTTCTTGAAATACGGCCCTAACAACGAGCGCGTTATCTCGGGGTTGAAAAGAATCAGTAAGCCAGGCCTTCGCGTTTACACGAAGAGCAACGAAGTTCCTCGTGTCCTCGGCGGTTTGGGTATCGCGATTATCTCCACTTCTAAGGGAGTTATGACCGATAAAGAAGCTCGTCAGGCGAAAGCCGGCGGCGAAGTTGTCTGCTACGTTTGGTAATTAACGTCACAAAACAAGGAGGTGCAGCAAATGTCTCGTATTGGTCGCAAACCAATTACAGTACCAAGTGGTGTGGATGTCACACTTGATCATAGCGTCATTACAGTGAAAGGGCCGAAAGGCACTTTGACTCGTGAGCTTCACAAGGATATGAAGGTAACCGTTCAAGACAATGAAATCGTGGTTGAACGTCCTTCCGACAATAAATTGCATCGCTCCCTGCATGGCACTACACGCAGTGTAGTAAGCAACATGGTGAGCGGGGTTACCGAAGGATTCACAAAAACCCTCGAACTGGTTGGCGTTGGATACCGCGCAAGCAAATCCGGCGAGAAACTCGTTCTGAACGTGGGTTATTCCCACCCGGTTGAAATCACTCCGGAACCAGGTATCGCATTCGAAGTTCCTTCGAATACGAAAATCATCGTAAGCGGGATTAACAAAGAACGCGTAGGCGAATATGCTGCGAATATTCGTGCTGTTCGCGAGCCTGAGCCTTACAAAGGTAAAGGGATTAAGTACGAAGGCGAACGCATTATTCGTAAGGAAGGTAAAGCCGGTAAGAAGAAATAAACTTCTTCTTAGCGGGCTAATCCTCCTAGCGTCTTGAATTGAACGGCTTGTGAAGGTAAACCGAAGGGAGTGAAATGGAAGTCATGATTACAAAAGGCGATAAAAATAAAGCCCGTCTGAAAAGACATTTGCGTGTGCGGAAAAAAATCCAAGGAACGGCTGAACGTCCAAGACTTAACGTATACCGTTCTTCCAAACATATCTATGCTCAACTGATTGACGATGTAGCTGGCGTAACGATCGCATCTGCTTCGACCATCGATAAAGAATTGAGCAGCGAAATCAGCAACGGCGGTAACGTGGAATCTGCACGTAAAGTCGGTGAACTGGTTGCAAAACGCGCCCAAGAAAAAGGCGTAAAAGGCATTGTATTCGACCGCGGTGGATATCTGTACCATGGACGTATTCAAGCGCTGGCTGATGCAGCGCGCGAAGCAGGCCTTGAATTCTAAAATATTTTAAAAGGAGGTTAACGACTTGCGTGTAGATCCGAACACTTTAGAACTGACTGAAAGAGTTGTAAACATTAACCGCGTAGCTAAAGTAGTTAAAGGCGGACGCCGTTTTAGTTTCAGCGCACTCGTGGTTGTCGGCGACGGCAAAGGCTGGGTTGGCGCCGGTATCGGCAAAGCAGGCGAAGTTCCAGATGCGATTCGCAAAGGAATTGAAGATGCTAAGAAAAATCTTGTGCATGTTCCACTCGTAGGAACGTCGATCCCTCACCAAGTAGTTGGTCATTTCGGTGCTGGCCGTGTGCTTTTGAAACCAGCATCCGAAGGTACCGGGGTTATCGCTGGCGGTCCTGTTCGTGCCGTACTTGAACTTGCAGGCGTTGGCGACATTTTGACAAAATCTTTAGGTTCTTCGAATTCCATCAACATGGTCAATGCGACTTTAGAGGGCTTGTCCCGCCTGAAGCGTGCTGAGGATGTTGCGAAATTACGCGGTAAATCCGTCGAAGAACTTCTCGGTTAAGGAGGGAATCTCATGGCTAAACTGCAAATTACCCTCGTGCGTAGTTTGATCGGTCGTCCGGAGAACCAACGTACTACCGTAAAAACTTTGGGACTTCGCAAAATTAACCAATCCGTGGTTCACAACGATAGCCCTGCCATTCGTGGTATGGTTAATCAAGTAAGCCACTTGGTTGCGGTTCAAGAAATCGCCGAATAATCCTAGCACTAGCTGCGAATCGTCGCATTGAGCCCGCCTAGATAATCCGAGAACCGGATTATCGGCACGCTCAAATGCCAAACAATAAATAAGGAGGTGCAACGAACGATGAAGTTACATGAGCTCTCCCCAGCTCCTGGATCCCGCCAAGAACGCAAACGCGTAGGTCGCGGTACAGGTAGCGGTATGGGTAAAACATCTACGCGTGGTCACAAAGGTCAAAACGCTCGTTCCGGCGGTGGTGTACGTCCGGGCTTCGAAGGCGGACAAAACCCGTTGTATCGTCGCTTGCCAAAACGCGGATTTAACAATCCGACGCGGAAAGAGTACGCGATTGTGAACATCGAAGAACTGAACAGCTTTGAAGCGGGTACGGAAGTAACTCCTGAACTGTTGTTTGAACAAGGAATCGTGAAGAACGCAAAAAGCGGAATCAAGGTTCTTGGCAACGGTGAAGTTACTGTCAAACTGACAGTTAAAGCGAATAAGTTCTCTCAATCTGCGGTAGAGAAAATCGAGGCTGCCGGCGGTAAAACCGAGGTGATCTAATGTTTAAAACCATTAAGAACATTTGGCATGTTCAAGACCTGCGCAACCGTATTCTCTTCACACTGTTTATCTTCCTTATCTATCGGATCGGTTCGTTTGTTCCGGTTCCGGGTGTAGATACTTCGGTGTTTGAATCAATGGATAGTAATGCGGCGAATAATCTGTTCGGGCTTTTGAACACCTTCTCGGGCGGCGCACTCAAGAACTTCTCGATCTTTGCGCTCGGGATTATGCCGTACATTACGGCCTCCATTATTGTTCAGTTGCTCTCCATGGACGTCATTCCGAAATTCGCGGAATGGGCGAAACAAGGCGAGCACGGTAAGAAGAAGATGGCTCAGGTTACCCGTTATGGTACGGTGATTTTGGCGATAATCCAGGCATTCGCTACGTCGGTCGGTTTTAACCGGATGTACAATGTCGAGATGGTGCCAAATGCAAGCTTTGCGGACTATCTGGTGATTGCGATTGTCTTGACAGCAGGTACGTCCTTCTTGATGTGGCTGGGCGAACAGATCACGGAAAAAGGAATCGGTAACGGAATTTCACTGATTATCTTTGCCGGGATCGTTGCGGGGATTCCTTCGCAGATCCAAACGATTTCCAAATCCGAGTTCATCGTGGAAGGTCAAGCCTTCATGAACGTGGTGAAGTCGATTGCAATCGTGCTTGTATGTGTTTTGATCGTTATTGGTGTTATCTACATTCAACAAGCGATCCGGAAGATTCCGGTACAATACGCTAAACGGGTTGTAGGTAACAAAATGTACGGTGGCCAGAATACACATATTCCGCTCAAAATTAACGCAGCGGGTGTAATTCCGGTAATCTTTGCGGTTTCCTTGCTTCAGTTCCCTGCTGTGCTCGCCAGCTTTTGGTCGACGCATGCTTGGGCACAATGGATTACTAAGAACCTGGCAACCAGCGCCCCGCTCGGCATGGTGCTTTATGTCGTCATGATCATCGGTTTCACATTCTTCTATACTTTCGTACAGATGAACCCGCAGCAGATGGCTGACAACATGAAGAAGAACGGCGGATACATTCCGGGGATCCGTCCAGGAAAAACGACAGCGACTTATCTCACTCGGGTTTTGACCCGTTTGACGATGACGGGTGCTATCTTCCTTGCGTTGATCTCGATCCTTCCAATGGGCCTTGGTGCATTGGCCGGACTGCCACAAAGCGTTCAAATCGGGGGTACTTCGATCCTGATCGTAATCGGTGTTGCACTGGATACGATGAAGACAATCGAAAGCCAATTGATCAAACGCCACTATAAAGGCTTTATCAATAAGTAAGCGATAGGTTCCAGGTACGAGCTCGATTCTGAACTCACCTGGCGCCTATTGTTCTGTTTCTTATAGTTGATTCATTCTTGGAGGGAGTGATAGACATGAACATTCTATTCATGGGACCTCCTGGAGCAGGAAAAGGAACACAAGCAGAGGTCATCGTAAACGAATTCGGCATTCCTCACATCTCCACCGGTGATGCGTTCCGTCTTGCAATCAAACAGGGTACTCCTGTTGGGATCAAGGCGAAGGAATACATGGATCAAGGCCTTCTGGTGCCTGATGATGTAACGGTCGGTATCGTCCGCGAACGTCTGCAGCAGTCCGATTGCGAAAAAGGTTTCTTATTGGACGGTTTTCCAAGAACCCTTTCGCAAGCGGAAGCGCTGGAGGATCTGCTAAGCGGATTAGATAAAAAACTGGATCATGTCATCAACCTGAAAGTGGACCGGAACAAGTTGCTGGCGCGTCTTACGGGACGCCGCATTTGTAAGTCTTGCGGATCCACTTATCATGTGATCTTTAATCCTCCTGTTCAGGAAGGTGTTTGTGATAAGTGCGGCGGCGAGCTGTACCAGCGCTCCGACGATAACGAAGAGAGCGTAGGAACACGGCTGGACGAATATATCAACAAAACGGCACCTCTCCTCACGTTCTATGAAGATAAGGGCCTGCTGCGTCAAGTAGATGGAGAACAGGAAATCGGAACGGTTTCGTCAGAGATCGTATCCATACTGCGAGGTTAGCTTAATGATCATTTGTAAATCCGAAAGTGAACTGGGCTTCATGAGAGAAGCGGGGCGAATCGTAGCGGAAACGCATAGGCTCATAGCTCAATCGATTGAGCCTGGAATTACGACGGGGGAACTCGATCAAATCGCCGACAAATTCATTCGCAGTCAAAACGCTGTGCCGTCTTTCAAAGGTTATAACGGTTTTCCTTACAGCATTTGCGCTTCGGTCAACGAAGAATTGGTACATGGATTTCCCGGCAAACGCAAATTGAACGAAGGCGACATCATCACCCTTGACATTGGCGCCGAATATCGCGGTTACCACGGTGATTCGGCTTGGACTTATCCGGTCGGGACTATATCTGATGAAGCCAAACGGCTTCTGGAAGTTACCGAAGGATCTCTCTATGCAGGCCTTGCACTTGTCAAACCTGATGTACGCTTGTACACCATTTCGCATGCGATCCAGCAGTTTATCGAAGATGCGGGATTCTCGGTGGTTCGGGAATATGTCGGTCACGGCATAGGAACAGAGCTTCATGAAGAACCGCAAATTCCGAATTACGGCACACCGGATCGTGGGCCGCGGTTGAAACCCGGCATGGTGCTGGCGATCGAACCGATGGTCAACGCCGGTACGCGGTATGTGAGAACGTTGGAAGATGATTGGACAGTCGTTACCGTTGACGGTTCCTTGTGCGCTCATTTTGAGCATACGGTGGCAGTTACGGCTGACGGACTGGAAATTCTCACGAAGCTGGATGCGTAGGTGATGAAGGTGAAACACCATCCAGAGCCTCAAGTTGGCCAAATCGTGAAAACACTGAGGGGTAGAGACGCAGGTACCGTTTATGTGATCATCGGGATTGTGGATGAAAGATTCGTACTTATTGCGGATGGGGACAAACGAAAGTTTGACCAGCCTAAACGGAAAAATTTACAGCATCTCGAGCTTCAGTCGATGATCAGCAGCGAAGTAGTTCATAGTTTGCAAGAAAGCGGTCGGGTAACGAACGGGAAATTGCGCTATGCAGTGAACGTATATATGGAATCCGCCAACTCAAACGCCGAAGAGAAAGGAGAATGACAGTGGCCAAGGAAGATGTTATTGAAGTTGAAGGTACGGTTATCGAACCGTTGCCTAATGCTACTTTTAGAGTAGAGCTTGAGAACGGTCATCAAATTCTCGCGCATGTTTCCGGGAAATTGCGGATGCACTTTATCCGGATCCTGACGGGAGACAAAGTGGTTGTTCAATTGTCACCTTATGACCTTAGTAAAGGTCGTATTACGTACCGCAAATAGATTCCAATACCATTTGGAACAGTTTTATGTTATGATATTCAGGTTGAGTAATTTAAGCACTTTGGGAAGTTCGTTTTACATCCGTAAAACTTAGTTCATATTCATCCTACGAAGAGAGTTTTGCTTCGCAAAACTTTAGGGAGGTAATCAACATGAAGGTAAGACCTTCTGTGAAGCCAATTTGCGAAAAATGCAAAGTCATTCGTCGCAAAGGCAATGTCATGGTGATTTGCGAAAATCCGAAACACAAACAAAAACAAGGTTAAAGAAGGGGGTGTAGCGTAAAATGGCACGTATAGCTGGTGTGGATTTGCCACGTGATAAACGCGTTGAGATCGCCTTAACTTACATTTTCGGAATCGGTAAAACGACTTCTCAGAAAATCCTGTCTGAAACAGGCATCAGTGCGAACACTCGTGTTCGTGACTTGACGGAAGATGAGGTTAGCAAACTACGCGAAACGATCGACAAGACGGTCAAGGTTGAAGGTGACCTTCGTCGTGAAATTTCCTTAAATATTAAGCGTCTGATTGAAATCGGCTGCTACCGCGGTGTTCGTCATCGTCGTGGATTGCCGGTTCGTGGACAACGTACTAAAACGAATGCCCGTACTCGTAAGGGTCCTCGTCGTACTGTAGCGAACAAGAAGAAATAAGAAGGGGGGATAACAGACAATGGCTAAACCAAAAAAAGTCGTACGTACTAAACGTCGTGACCGCAAAAATATTGAAACTGGTGTGGCACATATCCGCTCCACCTTCAACAATACGATCGTTACAATTACGGATCCGCACGGCAACGCAATTTCCTGGGCAAGCTCCGGCGGCCTTGGATTCAAAGGTTCCCGTAAATCCACTCCGTTCGCCGCTCAAATGGCAGCGGAATCGGCTGCAAAAGCAGCTATGGAACATGGCATGAAGAGCGTCGAAGTTATGGTTAAAGGTCCTGGAGCCGGTCGTGAAGCCGCTATCCGCTCCTTGCAAGCTGCAGGCCTCGAAGTTAACATGATTAAAGACGTAACTCCGATTCCTCATAACGGTTGCCGTCCTCCGAAACGCCGTCGTGTATAATGAAGCCGCCTCTAGTGTGGTATAACAACAGCATATGTTGGTAACAATGGTTGTTTAGGCATACTACATGATAGACTTCAGAAAACATGACAGTTTCTAAGGAACGACGTTTTGAAGGAGGGGTAATTTCGTGATAGAAATCGAAAAGCCGAAAATCGAGACCGTAGACGTTAACGATGAAGGCACCTATGGGAAATTTGTAGTAGAACCACTTGAGCGTGGATATGGCACAACACTGGGCAACTCGCTTCGCCGGATTTTGCTCTCTTCTCTGCCGGGTGCTGCGGTAACCTCGGTCCAAATCGATGGTGTTCTGCATGAATTCGCGACTATTCCGGGCGTAATGGAAGACGTCACGGAAATCATCCTGAATCTGAAGGCACTTTCGCTCAAAATCCACTCCGATGAAGAGAAAATTCTCGAAATCGATGCGGAAGGCGAAGGGGTCATCACTGCAGGTGATATCCGTGCCGACAGCGACGTAGAAATTCTGAATCCGGATTTGCATATTGCAACGCTTGAACCGGGTTCGAGACTCCACATGCGCATCTATGCCGGCCGCGGTCGCGGTTATGTTCAGGCAGATAAGAACAAACGTGATGATCAACCAATTGGTGTCATTCCCGTTGACTCGATCTATACCCCGATTGCTCGCGTCAATTACGTTGTAGAGAATACACGTGTTGGCCAAGTGACCAATTATGACAAGCTCACGCTTGAAGTATGGACCGATGGCAGCATTAGACCTGAAGAAGCGGTTAGTCTCGGTGCTAAGATTTTGACTGAGCATCTCTTCCTGTTCGTGGGTCTCACGGACGAAGCGAAGGACGCGGAAATCATGGTCGAAAAGGAAGAAGACAAAAAAGAGAAAGTGCTTGAAATGACGATTGAAGAGCTCGATCTCTCCGTCCGTTCCTATAACTGCCTCAAACGTGCCGGTATCAACACGGTACAAGAGCTCACTACCAAAACTGAAGAAGATATGATGAAAGTCCGGAACCTCGGACGCAAATCTTTGGAAGAAGTGCAAGAGAAGCTCGAAGAGCTTGGTTTGGGCCTACGTACGGAAGAATAGACTGTTTAATCGTTCTAGCGAAGGAGGGAAAACTCATGGCATACCAAAAGTTGGGCCGCGATTCCAGTGCGCGTAAAGCTTTGTTCCGCGATCTGGTAACGGACCTGTTCTTATACGAACGCATCCAAACGACTGAGGCTAAGGCGAAAGAAGTTCGTTCTATCGCCGAGAAGCTGATCACCAAAGCTAAGCGTGGAGATCTGCATGCCCGTCGTCAAGTTGCTGCTTATGTTCGCCGCGAATCGATCGATGGTGAAACTGACGCAATCCAAAAGCTGTTCTCGGAGCTGGCTACTCGCTATTCCGAGCGTCCAGGCGGATACACTCGTATCATGAAACTGGGACCGCGCCGCGGTGACTCTGCCCCTATGGTTTACTTGGAACTGGTAGACCGGGCTTAATTTTCGGGGAAGCTCCCCAACCACAGTGAAACTCTCTGACGGCTCGCCGCATTAGGCTTGGCTTAGGAGAGTTTTTCTTTTGGGTTTGACGGGAGTGAAACTTTTATTAGGCTGGAAGGAGGGCTGCATGTTGCGCAATTTACTGATGACCCTCAGTTATGATGGGACCCGATATTTTGGATTTCAGACGCAGCCTGATGGGAACACGGTACAAGATCAGCTCGAAGCCGCTATCCGTCAGTTAACGGGGGAAGAAGTGAAAATCCATGGATCAGGACGGACGGATGCCGGAGTCCATGCCCGTGGGCAAACCTTTCACTTTCAAACGTCTTCGCAAATTCCGGTAGAAAGATGGCGTCACGCTTTGAACGGACGTCTTCCTTACGATATTCGGATCACCGATGCAGTGGAGGTGCCTCTAGAGTTTCACTCCAGACGCTCTGCCAAACGCAAAACGTATCGGTATTCAATTAACGGAAACAGGGTCTTTGATGTGTTCGAGCAGCCGTATCAACTGCATCATCCCGGTTACCTCGATGTTATGGCGATGAGGGAGGGTTTGGCTTATTTAATTGGAACCCATGATTATACGTCATTCGCTTCCCGACATTCGACCAAGCAAAGTCATGTAAGAACGATTTATGAGGCCAGGATCGAGGTAGACCCCGGTAAAGAGGGGGCCGGATCTCATGAGCAGGGGATTATCCATATCTATATTACCGGCAATGGCTTTCTGCAGCATATGGTGAGAATCATAGTGGGGACGCTGCTGCAAGTAGGAGAAGGGAAACGTCTTCCTGAGGAGATGGGCCGCATTCTGGAGGCTAAAGACCGGGCTGCTGCCGGCCCGACGGCCGAAAGTAAAGGCTTAATGCTGTGGAAAGTGGAGTATAATGAGCTTCGGGATTTTCTTGCAGTATCGGATAACACATTATCATAGGGAAGATATGTCTTTTTAACGAAACCGCCATTGTTTTCATACGTAACAAAACAGAAGTGCAAAAATTATTAGAGGAATTAAACTCTATAAACGAACCTTAGGAGGGCGAATACCCAATGAAGTGTCCAGTTTGCAATGATGTTCGTATGAGAGAAGTCGAGAAAGACGGTGTTTTGATCGATGTGTGTCCGGATTGCAAGGGTGTCTGGTTAGATCGTGGAGAACTGGAGAAGCTGATGAGCGAGATCCGGGAGATCCGGCCTGCGTTCAATGAATGGTATGATCGCCATGACGATGGACATGCATATGAACAAAGAGAGAAAGATTATCGTAACCCGGATCCGAGAATTCAGCAGCAAGGCTACAAGCAGGGATATCCGCAGGGTCATTATAAGCATAAGAAGAAGAAATCCGTCCTGGATGTATTCGGAGATCTTTTCGATTAAAACTTCGTATTGCTTATGAAAAAATACTTGCACATGTACCACCGATCCTGTAAAATAAAAGTTGTGTTTTCTTAACGGCTATCCCACAGCCCCCAGTTGAGAAGACCATCTAACAAAGCTTTACAACATTAAACAAGCAAATAAAACGATGACAGATAAATGGCGGGAAGCGGTCACGGAACCCGAAGGCCAGATCGTTTTACGCTTCTAAGAACCATTTCGAACGAGAATGAAGGAGGATCTTTTCATGCGTACCACCTATATGGCGAAGCCAAGTGAAGTTGAGCGCAACTGGCATATCATTGATGCCGAAGGCAAAACGCTGGGCCGTTTGGCAAGCGAAGCCGCTGCTCTGATCCGCGGCAAACACAAACCACAATTCACTCCACACGTTGACGGCGGCGACTTCGTTGTTGTTATCAACGCTGAGAAAATTGCTTTGACTGGTAAGAAGATGGAAAACAAGAAATACTATCGTCACTCCCTGCATCCAGGCGGTCTGAAAGTGACAGTTGCTAAGGATCTCTTGAGAACTAAACCAGAACGTGTAATCGAATCTGCTGTACACGGCATGCTGCCTAAAACTCGTCAAGGCGAGAAAATGAAGCTGAGACTGAAAGTCTATGCCGGCACAGAGCATCCACATGCAGCACAAAAACCTGAAGTTTACGAACTTCGCGGATAATTAAAAGGGAGGACAGTTTCATGGCACAAGTACAATACTATGGGACAGGTCGTCGTAAACATTCGGTAGCTCGTGTTCGCCTTGTACCGGGTGAAGGACGCATTGTCATCAATAAACGCGATATCAATGAATATTTCGGTTTGGAAACCCTCAAACTGATCGTTAAACAACCTCTGAATTTGACTGAGACGCTGGGCAGCTACGATGTAATCGTAATCGCTCATGGCGGCGGTATCTCCGGTCAAGCTGGCGCAATCCGTCACGGTATTTCCCGTGCATTGCTTAAAGCAGACCCTGAATTCCGTCCTGCGCTCAAAAAAGCAGGCTTCCTGACTCGTGACCCACGGATGAAAGAACGTAAAAAATACGGTCTTAAAGCCGCTCGTCGCGCGCCACAGTTCTCGAAACGTTAATATTTCTTGTTCAACAAGGAATTACAGCCCTTGGCCTTTATCGGCCAAGGGCTTTTTCGTTTTTTGTCCAACTCGCTCCATCGATAAACAAGCTGAATTCACGCTCAGACCTAACTTTCTTCCGGGAAATTGGGTCTTTTTTATTGACTTATCAGAAGAATGCCCTATACTTTAAACTATAATTCAAATCTGTTTAGTCGGTATTATATTGATGTCATGTTGAATCGTTTATTTTCTTTACAAGCGGAGGGGCGAATGATGATGAATTTGCTGGAGAAAGAAAAACTGATTACGACGAAAGCGGAGGAGCTGGAATCGGCAACACCCCAAGAAATTATTAAATGGGCGGTCGAAACATTTCCAAACATTACTTTTGCCTGCAGCTTTGGTGCGGAAGATGTAGTGCTGGTTGATATGCTGCAGAAGATAAGTCCATCTACGGATGTTTTTTACCTCGACACGGACTTTCACTTTAAAGAAACCTACGAGACTAGAGATGCCATGGCATCCAAGTATGGTTTGGAGTTTGTACGGGTATCTCCTGTGATTACACCTGAGGAACAGGCATTACGGCATGGGGAAGAACTGTGGAAGACCGATCCCAATGCCTGCTGCAACATCCGTAAAGTGGAGCCTTTGACCCGGATTTTATCTCAATATGAGGCATGGATTACAGGGATCCGACGGGATCAGGCACCGACGCGTGCTAATGCGAAGAAGATCGAGTATGACGGAAAATTCGGTTTGGTGAAATTCAATCCGCTGGCAAGCTGGACTAACGAGGATGTTTGGAATTATATCCGTGAGAATGATGTCATCTATAATCCTTTGCATGATCGTAATTACCCGAGTATCGGCTGCGAATATTGCACCCGTCAGGTAATGCCGGGCGAAGACCCTCGTGCAGGACGTTGGGCAGGTTCTGAAAAAACGGAATGTGGACTTCATAAATAAAATATAATGAATGCTTTGCATAAATGAGGAGAGATGAAAATGACGGCGATTTTACCGCATGGTGGAAGCCTGGTAAACCGGCTGGCGGCTGGCGAAGAACGGGAACGCTTGCTGGCACAGGCTAAGGAACTGCAATCCATTTCAATTAACACATGGACCATTTCGGATCTCGATTTGATCGGCGTCGGGGCATTTTCGCCGCTTACCGGTTTTTTGAACGAGGAAGACTATCGCTCGGTCGTGCATAATATTCGATTGGCTGATGGCACGGTATGGAGTATTCCGATTACTTTGTCCGTTAGTGAGGAAGAATCCGAGCGCTTGGTAATTGGGGAGAAGGTTGCGCTTGTAGGAGAGCAGGACGGGATTATTTACGGCCTTTTGAATGTAGGCAGCATTTATAAGGTGGACCAAAAGGAAGAGGCCCTGAATGTATTTAAAACGGATGATTTAGAGCATCCGGGGGTAAAGAAGCTTTATAGCCGTTCGCCTATTTATGTCGGGGGCGAGGTCACGGTGCTGAACCGTCCTAAGCCTGAACGTTTTGGCGAGTTTTATTATGATCCGGCGGAGACCCGTCGCATCTTTGCTGAGAAAGGCTGGAATCGTATCGTCGGTTTTCAGACGCGTAATCCGGTTCACCGCGCCCATGAATATATTCAGAAGAGCGCACTGGAAATCGTGGACGGGTTGTTCCTCAATCCTCTCGTGGGGGAGACCAAATCGGATGATGTTCCGGCTGACGTAAGAATGAAGAGTTATCTCGTCCTTCTGGAAAATTATTATCCGGAAGATCGTACCTTCCTTGGCGTATTCCCTGCTGCAATGCGTTATGCGGGACCGAGAGAAGCGATTTTCCATGCGATGGTACGTAAAAATTATGGCTGCACGCACTTTATTGTCGGGCGCGACCACGCCGGTGTAGGTGATTATTACGGTACCTATGAAGCGCAAGAGATATTCTCGAACTTTACTGCGGAAGAACTGGGGATTTCGCCTTTGTTCTTTGAACATAGCTTTTTCTGCACGAAGTGCGGAAATATGGCATCCAGTAAGACATGCCCTCACCCGAAAGAAGATCATATGACTCTGTCGGGGACAAAGGTAAGGGGATTGCTCCGCGAGGGTATTTGCCCGCCGCCTGAATTTACGCGTCCAGAAGTAGCCAGAGTCTTAATCGAAGGCATGAGCCATCAAGTAGTTATCTAATACAAGGAGCATCGCCTGATCAAAAGTTGACGGTCATATTTGTCCACCTCGTCCCATATGATGATTAATGTCATTACGGGACGGAGGTGGCTTTTTTATGGGCTCCAGAGATAAGGTTACGGTATGGATCTCTCTCAGCCATATTAAAAAGGCGGTGGTCGGCATCGCGTTATTAGGGATGCTTGCAGGCCTGGCGATTTATGAGATTCCGACGGCTAAGGTTTGGAATTATTGGAGCCTGCCGCTTGCCGGGCAGACGATTGTGCTGGATGCCGGACACGGCGGTCCGGACGGAGGGGCCGTAAGCAAACAAGGGATAATCGAGAAGGATATCAACCTGGCAGTCGCGCTCTATTTACGCGATTATTTACAGCAGGCCGGAGCTATTGTCGTCATGACCCGGGAGGAAGATCGGGATTTGGCCGGGGCCGATACTAAGGGATATAAGAAGAGGAAGACGGAGGACTTGAAACAGCGCGTCCGGTTCATTGAAGAGCAGCAGGCCAAGCTGTTTGTGAGTATCCATATGAACAGTGTTCCTTCTCCTCGCTGGCGGGGTGCGCAAACTTTTTATTACCTGAATAACGGGAACAGCGCTAATCTGGCGGATCTGATTCAACAGGAACTGAAGCGAAATCTGGAGAATACGGATCGGGTAGCCAAACAGTCAGACAAGCCGGTTTACGTGCTGGAGGCACTGAAGATTCCGGCAGCGCTTGTGGAGGTGGGGTTCTTATCTCACCCTGAAGAATCCGGGCTGCTTGGCGATGACCGTTATCAGCGCAAAGTGGCTGCATCCATTTATCAAGGTATTCTGAGGTATAGCTCTGGAGAAGGAAGCGGAAAGACAGCAGATATCGACAAGTAGTGATATAATAATTGTCATATTGGATATATTCACGATATCACTAAAGTCGAGGTGCTGTCATTGATAACGAAGGAGCAACTTGAGGCGATTTTGCGGCCGGTGGCTGAGCCGGCATTACAACGGAGTCTGATTGAGCTACAGTGGATTCGGGACATCATGATTAAAGAGGACCGGGTGTCTCTTACCGTCGTATGTCTGGAGAAGGATGGAGACCAGCAGCAAAAGACAGCCGAAGAAATACGGTTTCGCTTGGCGGAAGCGGGCGTAGAGGATGTGCATCTCCGTTTTCGGGAAGCTTCGGAACACGAGCGAGATCTAGCAGGTTATCCGGCAAACTCCCCGGTTTCTGAACCGGAAGAGGGGAGCGCGCCGTTTAAGGGACGCGGAGCCGGTTTGGAGCACCTTCCTATATTGGATCCTCAAGCCGGCGTGAATTTTATAGCGATCGCGAGCGGCAAGGGGGGCGTCGGTAAATCGACCGTGACCGTCAATCTTGCGGTAGCCCTGGCCAGACTTGGTAAGCGGGTAGGTTTGATTGATGCTGACATTTATGGTTTTAGCGTACCGGATATGATGGGAATTGAAACCGCTCCTTCGATAGAAGAGGGCTCGATCATTCCGGTGGAACGGTTTGGGGTCAAGGTGATGTCCATGGGGTTCTTTATCCAGGATAACAATCCCGTCATTTGGCGCGGTCCGATGCTCGGGAAAATGCTCCGTCAATTTTTCAACGATGTGACTTGGGGCGAGCTGGACTACATGTTGCTTGATTTGCCGCCGGGCACAGGGGACATCGCACTCGACGTTCATCAGATGATCCCTCAAAGCCGGGAAATCATAGTAACTACGCCTCATGCAACCGCGGCTTTCGTCGCTGCGCGTGCAGGTGCTATGGCAATAAAGACCGAGCATGAAGTACTTGGGGTAGTTGAGAATATGGCTTATTACGAATGTACTTCCTGCGGACAGAAGGATTACATCTTTGGACGCGGCGGCGGAGGTAGACTGGCGGAGACACTGCATACCGGACTTTTGGCTCAAATCCCGGTCAGTGCGCCGGACAACCATCCATCTGAACCGGACTTCTCACCGTCCGTTTATAAGGCGGACACGCCTGTAGGACAGATGTACAAAGATGTTGCGTTGCAAATTATAGAACGATGCACAAAAGACTGACCCCAGGGGTCAGTCTTTCTTGATGTAGGTCGATTTAAGATCATTTATCCGAAGGGAACGGCCTAAGAAGAACCTCCTCCTCCTCCGCTACCTTGGCCTCCTCCTCCACCTTCCTGGTTCCCGCCTTCCTGGCCACCTTCTCCTTGGCCGGCTTTAGGGGACTTCTCCACTTTAGGTTGAAGCTGCTCCTGAACCACGGTTTTGAGAAGTTCCATGACTTCCATCTTGAACAACGGGCTTTGCATAGCCTCCTGCATGACGGTCATAGATTGTTTCCGGAAATCGGATGTTTTGGTGAGGTCGAGGAACATTTTCATGACTTCCGGTGATTTCATGATTTCACTGACCGACTTTTGATAAGTCGGATCTTTTATAAGCTCCATATGCATTTGTTTGCTCTGTGAATTGACTGCTTTGGCAAAATCCCCGGCAAATTGCGGGTCGGTCATGATCTTTTCCAGTTCTTTTTTATACTCGGGTGCTGTGATGGTTTCCTTGACCGCCATACGGATTTGATCCGATGATTGACCGGGAAGAATCATTTTGATGCCGAAGCCTCCGCCCCCGCTTCCTCCTCCAGATCCGCCGGAACCACCCGATTCGCCGGATCCTCCGGACCCGCTTTCACTTTCCGAATCGGAGCCGGAGCCGGAGCTTGACCCTGACCCGGAACTGCTGCCTCCCTGGCCACCGCCGCTGCTTCCGCTTAATGCTTCATATATGGCCTTCTTGCCGTCATCGGTCTTCAAGATGTCGATAACCATCGATTTCGTGTCTTTATAGCCTCCTCCACCTTGAGAAGAGGAAGCGCTTTGTTCAGAACCGCAGGCCGCCAGCGGAAGAGTAAATAAACATAAAATGCATACAAACCATCGATAACCCAGCCGTTTCATGGTTCCTTCCTCCTTATGCTTGTCGCTGTGCTTAGTATGCGGCCGGAAAAAAAGATTTATCCAACCGAAAACAATGGTTTTTTAGCGGGATCGTTGGTAAAATGTTTCGATAGTGGGGGTGACGCGGTTGAATTTAAAAAACTGGCTGTTTTTATTTTGGACAACCTTGGTAGTTGGAGCCATCGGGTCCCTGGTCGTCGGCTTGCTATTGCAGTGGACGAACACGATGGAACTGAATGGAACCGCCGATTTACTGGTGAATGTCGGCATTTTGCTCGGCGTCGGCATCATGGTCAGCGTATATTCCCAAATGGGATTTTTCGCTTATATGATGATCAATTACATGGGAACAGGTGTCTTTTCGCGTACGACTTGGCAGTATATTCAGCTCATTCTTGCCGCCCTGGCTTTATTGGAGCTATTATTCTTCCGTACTTTTGTAGGGCGGGAAGGAAAAGGAACATCCGACTTGGTGCTTGGCATCTTGCTGCTACTGATCGCCTGTGTCGTAGCTTACTTTAAGTCTAAAATGACCAACCGATCGGCCTGGATCCCGACTCTGTTTTTTATGATCGCAGTGACGATCGTTGAAACCGTCGGGGTACTGAAGATTGGCGTCGATCAGGCTACCGCCTGGATCGTCGCTCCGTTAATCGCATGCAACGCTTACCAGATTTTAATCCTGCACCGAGTATTGAAACCAAGAACGCAAACCGCATGACAAAAAGCCCGGTAACCGCACCGGGCTTTTTATTTTCCCTCTATTCCTGAATTACATTCCGGCTGCCGTATCCATCTGCTCTTGGAGCCAGGCTTGATCACGAACTTGGCTTCCTTGAAGTCCGGCTTCCTGCAGCAAATCCGATACCGACACAAACTCATATCCTTTTTTTCGCAGCTCGTCGATGATTACTGGAAGTGCTTCGTGGGTTTGTTTTGCGGAATCGCTGGCGTGCAGCAGCACGATGTCTCCAGGGTGTGCTTTACCGACCACGCGTTTTACGATCGTTTCGGTTCCTTTATTCATCCAGTCCTGGGAGTCGGTATCCCATTGAATTACTTTGTAACCGAGGTTGTCGGCGATTTTTAACACCCGCTTGTCGAAGTCCCCGTTAGGCAGCCGGAGCAGGTTTGGTGCTTTTCCGGTAAGATCGGTTAAAATAGTATGGGCCGAAGTCAGTTGCTTAGAAATTTCTTCTTCGCTCAATTCGCTGTAGTTGGTATGCTTGTGTCCATGACTGCCGATTTCATAACCTTGTTGTTGAATGGCCTTCACAAGTTCGGGGTGGCTTTTGCTCCAAGGGGAGGAGAGGAAGAAGGTAGCCTTCTGCACCCCTTTGTCCTTCAGTACATTTAAAATCGGCTCCGCGCGTTTATCTCCCCAACTGACGTCGAAGGTTAAGGCGATGACCTTTTTCTCTGTGGACACACTATAAATAGCTGTCGGGCTGCTCTCTTCGGAAAAGACGGTAACATGGCCTTGTTCCACATAAATCACACCTGCTGCAAATAAAGCTGCGGCGAAAACAAAGAAAAACCTTTTGATTTTCTTCCCGTTCAGGACATAGAAGAAATTGTTCATGCGATGGTTGCCCCTCTCGTCTGAGATTGAAATGTGACCCGCTTGTACTAATGTATGCTCGTACCTTTTTGCTTTATGACCCCGGTGGGATAAGAATCGGAATAGAAATTGGGAGGCTTTATGAATATGTTGTCATTACGTCGATTCATCACGGATTTAGTCAGCTACAAAAAAATGATCTTCTTATCGCTTGCATTATTTACGGTGGGGATTGTGCTGGGGGCGGCGGGATCGGAAGCTATTGTAAGGCTGGTAGCCCCTCAATTGGAAGGTCTTCGAGAATATAGCCGCGAGCTGTCGCAATCGTCGGTGCCGGAGCTTAGCTTTTTCAAATTTATATTTATAAACAATGCGGTTAAGAGCGTTGCGATTATATTGCTCGGTGCGTTTCTTGGAGTGCTTCCGGCCTTTTTCCTGCTGATGAACGGGATGGTGCTGGGATTAATAGTAGCTTTAGCGGCGGAACAAGGGGAGAACCTGTTTGATCTGATTGTGCTGGGCTTGCTGCCGCATGGGATCATCGAGATCCCTGCAATCCTGATTGCTTCGGCCTATGGACTTCAGTTTGGATATCTCACGCTGAAAGGAATTGGCGAGTTAGGAGCAAGAGACAGGGAGGAGCGGACTGTGGACTGGAGAGGCTTCTTCGGTGCGGCGGGGCGCGGGGCTTTTTGGATTGTAATATTTTTGCTAGTTGCCGCAGTTATTGAAAGTACAGTTACTTATCATTTAGTTCGTTAAGACTTGGTTGTCATAATTTTCCCGGAAAGTGAGCATAACATTAAAGCGGTCCAAAAGAACGAGTTTATGCAGGCAGGTAAAAGGTTAAACAATACCCAGGATATGTAAAGATCGTATACAGATCTAATAGCCCCTGATTACGTCCTAACCCAAGTCCTTGTAAACATCGTATTTAAAATGAAAAAGGAGCTGTTGATGTTATGCTGGGAATGTTATTTAACGAAAAGGAATGCAAAGAGCTCGATTATGTTCTTCGCAAGGAGCTGGATGAGATGCTGCTTGATTTGAGCGATCAGCGACTCGATCAGGATATTCGGCGTGCCATCGCCAACCGTTATAAAACCGTGTTCCGGATGTACGCCCGGTTTGCGCCTTCCAAAGAACTATCTAAATATGCCCGAAGAGGGTAGTTCCCTTTGGACGGGCATTAGGATATAATTGGATTTGACTTAACGGTTTTGAATGTGGTAAATTATCAAACGTTCCGCTTTTTGAGGAACAACGGAGAGAATTGCGGAGTAAACATTTGAAATAATAAATTTCAAAAAAACTCTTGCAAAGAACTTGCTCTCTATGGTATATTATAAAAGTCGCCGCTGGAACGCAGCGACGGACGAAAGTGAAGTTGATCTTTGAAAACTGAACAACGAGTGAGTATTAAATAGAGAAATTAATTTTTCTCGTCAGTTTCAAAATGAGCAAGTCAAACACCTTGATGGAACACCTCTTACCTTCGGGTTTGAGACTCCTTCCATCTTTATTGGAGAGTTTGATCCTGGCTCAGGACGAAC
>NZ_BOSL01000024.1 GCF_018403325.1 Paenibacillus vini
TTTGTCGATACGCTTTTACGCACAGATCTCGCCGTACGCAAGTATCCTAGCTACGCGGGGACTTGGCTCCTCCCGCGACCGGACTTTCACCGGCTAGAAGATGCGTGCTTAGCTGGGCACGCAAACAAGAAAAAACGCCTTGCGGCGTTTTCTATGAGTCGTGTTCTGTTATTCTATTTCATTCCCAGTTAATTCGACGCCCAAACTCCACATTCGCTCTAAATTCCGGACATCTGTCGCATAAGCGGGGTAGGTTTTTGCACCGAAAATATTGCCGATCTGCGCCAGCCCCTTCTCGTTGGACGCAGGCTGCACCAGCTCCCGCTTATGATTGATCAACCGGCCCGTCACCTCGCGCCATTCCTCCGAGGTGCAGATGTTGAAATAAGTTTCGGCCATACCGGACGGCAGCGGGTTGGTCCAATTTTGAGCTCTGGCCATGAGTCTCCAGCGTGGGCTCATCTTTTGGATCGTCTCGTCGGACAATTTGACGCGGTTGATTTGCAAAGCATTGACCTTGATGGGAACTCCCCTGCGCTCATAATCCTCCGCCATTTTGATGGTCAACAATAGCAGAGCCATTTTCGAATCGCCATACATCTTATAGACGCTATAAGGCCGGCTGTCGCGGTATTCGCCGCGCAGATTATCAAAGTCAATTTCCCGCTTGGGATCAAAAAAATGCTTGATGTTCGTTGTGCAGGCATGCAGGATTCGCGGGTCCTGCGATTTGACCAGATGTTGTTCCAGTAAACGGGTCATCAGAAAGGGTCCGAACGTATTCGTCGCAAACGACAATTCGATACCATCGGCGCTGAGCAAATACTCTTTTTCCCCGTGATTCAAGTAAGCTGCATTATGTATTAAAACATCCAAACGCGGGTATCCGGCTTGATATGCGGAGCAAAACGCACGGATTGAATCGAAGGACGAAACGTTAAGCTCCATCAAATCCACCTTAGCTTGGGGCGATCGGCTTATAATTTCTGACTGAACGGCTCTCCCCTTCTCCATATTCCGGCAAGCCATAATGACATGATATCCTTCCGCCGCGAACTTTTGCGCAGCCGCCCTGCCGATTCCTGAATTCGCCCCCGTGATCACCACATACTTCTTTTCCATATCATCCTCCCGGATTCATTCCCTTTTAACAACTATCTTACTGCATCTGCCCCAGTCTGTGATCTACAACTTTTATTTAGATGTAAAATAGTCCGCGATCTCGTCCGGAAGCTTGCTCTCAATATGAGAAAGTCCAAACCGGCCATCCTTCTCTCTAAGCCCATAGTTGTAGCCTAACGGTTGATCACCGATAAGTACTATAGTATATATCGTTCCATCCCCGGCTTGAAATTCGTTATGAGGCCCCTGCTGGTTGAATAGGCGGAGAAACGCATCCACATCTTCACCTTTCAGTTCTCTCAGTAAATCTCTCCCCTTAAAAATTTGGATCTGTGTAAATTGCTGACCTGCAATCTCAGAATAATGAGATTCTCCATTCTCCTCTTGCTGTACATAGATGAGATAACCGGAGATATTCGTTACCAACCCAGTATTATTGCTGTCGGTCTTTACGGCAACCACATCCTGCTCAGGGTAGCCTGGAATTTCGTAAACAGGCGTGCCCTTCGATATTACGGATGCGCGTTCAACTTTGCCAAATTCAATAATTTCAGGTGTATTATTTACTAATGCCAGTTCCCAAGCTTGGATGTAAAACTTATCGCCAACCTGGATATAATCCGGATAATCCGATTCCGAATTAGGCCCGAAAATTGACTTGAGATTAGATTGCGAGCAGCCTGTTGTCAAAGTTGCAACCATCAGCAAAATGTATAAAAGCTTCATCACTACACCTCCATTACTTAGACGTATATTTAGACGCAAGGCGAGTGGATATTGTTTCCTGGCTGCCCAGGTTCAGACTAAATGAAACGAAAAAAAGACAGTTGAGTAAACTCAACTGTCTTTATACTTAAGCCTCATATGTGCATTCCACAATACGTTCACCGTCAGGGATCATTCGCTAGCCTTAACAGCACTCCACAAACCGCCGCCCGGCAGCGGGCATGAACGTTCCTTCAGCCAGGCGATCACCGGGATGATGCAGCCGCAGGCCGTACACGTCACCCCGTCCCGCAGCTTAGGACAGGAACGGCAATGCTCCAGCCGGTCTTGGTACTCCGCTTCGCTAACCCGCCGCTCCGGTGCGAACATCGACGTTTTGAGCAGTCGTTCCATTTGGGCATCGGTAACTTTATAATCGTCGCGGCAAGCTTTGCAGGAGGTCTCCGCCATGGTGATCCTACGCTTTGACCGCCAGCTCCAGCGTCGTCACCGACATGGCCGGAAGCGTTACGGACAACGCACCGTTTTCCAGGGAGAAATCGTTGAATGCTTTCGGCGCAACGGCCTCCGGCTGCTCGAACGTGTTGTGGGCATCGATTTTGTCGCCGGCCAGCGTGCTGCCCGTAATGCTCAGGTCGCCTAAAGCCAGGCCGCGCAGATCGAGCTTCACTTGACTTGCCGAATCGGCCTGGAGATTACAGAAGCTGATATGAATGGCCCCTTGTGCATCGCGGGACGCCGTAGCCGTCACGGCCGGAATCTCCTCGTCGCCCAGCTTGTAACTGCCGCCGTCGAGCGACAGTTCCAGCAATTCTGCGTCCTGATGGACCTTATACATATCGAACACATGATAGGTCGGCGTCAGAATCATCTTCTCTCCCTCCGTCAGAATGACGGCTTGAAGCACGTTGACGGTTTGGGCGATATTCGCCATCCGGACCCGGCCGCTGTGCTTATGGAAAATGTGGAACGTCAACCCCGCTACCAACGCGTCGCGGATTGTGTTCTGCTGGTACAGGAAGCCCGGATTCGTTCCCGGCTCTACGTTGTACCAGGTTCCCCATTCATCGACAATAAGTCCGACCCGGCCTTCCGGATCATATTTATCCATAATCGTGCTGTGACGGGTGATGAGCTCATCCATATACATCGCCTTTTTCAACGTCGTAAACCAGGCCGCTTCGTCAAATCCGGTCGCTTCCCCTTTGTCTGTCCAGTCGCCGGTAGGAAGAGTGTAGTAATGGAGCGTAATGGAATCCATGAACCGTCCGGCCTCGCGCATCAGCACTTCCGTCCAGTTATAATCGTCCGAATTCGGACCGCAGGCGATCCGGTGGATTTTATTGTCATCGTAATTCCGGACATAAGTTTGGAAGCGGCGGTATAAATCCGCGTAATACTCGGGACGCATATTTCCTCCGCAGCCCCAGTTTTCGTTCCCCACTCCGAAGTAGGTAACCTTCCATGGTTCTTCGTGCCCGTTTTGGCCGCGAAGATCGGACATCGGCGATTTGCCGCCGAACGTCAAATACTCAACCCATTCGGACATTTCCTGAACCGTACCGCTGCCCACATTCCCGTTGATGTAAGGCTCGCACTCCAATTGCGCGCACAGCTCCATGAATTCGTGGGTCCCGAAATGATTGTTCTCGACCACGCCGCCCCAATGGGTATTGATCATCTCTTTACGAGCTTCCCTCGGACCGATGCCGTCCTTCCAGTGATATTCATCCGCGAAGCATCCGCCCGGCCAGCGGAGCACCGGAATTTTAATTTGCTTAAGCGCTTCCAAGACATCGTTGCGAATTCCGTTCGTATTAGGAATAGGTGAGTCTTCGCCAACCCAAATTCCTTCGTAAATACATCTTCCCAAGTGTTCGGAGAAATGCCCGTAAATATTGCGGTTAATGCTTCCTTGTCCGAGATCGGCGTTAAGTACACCTTGCAGCGTCATGAATGATTCACTCCTTAAGTTAATAATTTTATTAATCAGTTTATATTTATATAAACATTATAGTCAGCATACATTCCATTCGTCAATCGGGAAAATGGAAAATTTGACGTTAAAGCTTGCAAAAGGGGTTTAATTTGATTAATATATTTGTTAATCAAATGTCTATAAGGTGGAACTCAAATGAATCTTGATCTTACGGAAGCATCCCTTCCCGTATATGAAGCGCTCGCCAGTTCGGTACGACTGCATGTCCTGCGACTGTTGACGGAGCGCCCGATGAATATTAAAGACTTGGCAAGCGCGACCGGATTATCGAGCGCGATTATGACGATGCATGTCCGCAAGCTGTCCGAGGCCGGACTCATTGCAACACAAATGATGCCCGGAAAAAGCGGCTTGCAAAAGGTCTGTTCCCTCGCCATGACCGGCGCGGAAATTCAAATCCTTGCGGGCGGTCCCTCCGGGCGCAAGAGCCATCGGGTCGAAATCCCGGTCGGCCATTATTCCGATTTTCATATCGAGCCGACCTGCGGTCTGGCTACCACGGACAAAATTATCGGCAGCTTCGACGACCCCCGTTATTTTTGGGATCCGGAGCGTACCGATGCCTCTGTCCTTTGGTTCGGCAAAGGTTTCGTAGAGTATAAGGCCCCGAATTACTTGCTGTCCAGCGAGCAGCCGACGGAGCTTGTGCTGACCATGGAGATCGCATCGGAGGCGCCGTCAACCAACAATAACTACCCGTCCGACATTACCTTCAAGTTTAACGGAGTTACTGTCGGCACCTGGACCAGTCCCGGGGATTATGGCGACCGGCAGGGCAAATATACGCCTGATTGGTGGCCTGCCTATACGAACCAGTACGGTTTACTGAAGCAGCTGCGCATTACGGAGGAAGGCACCTTTATGGATGGGCTCAAGTTGTCGGACGTAAAGTTGCAGGACCTTAACTTGAAGCGCAAAGAGTGGACGTTCCGTTTATCCGTCGAGGATGATGCGGTTCATATTGGAGGATTAACTTTGTTCGGCAAAGGGTTCGGAAATTACAATAATCATCTGGCGCTTGAGCTGTTTTATATGGAGGCGGGGGGCCGAATTTCGTAACCAACTCCGGGGCGGCTCTGCCTCTTCGATTATGAACTTAACCCGTGCAATTTTTTGAAGTCCTCCGGACTCATGCCGGTATGACGTTTAAACACCGCGCAAAAATAACTCGGATTCTCGTAACCAACCTGGTGGGCAATCTCGTATATTTTTTTGTTCCGTTCGATGAACATCAGCTTTTTGCTTTGACTGACCCGCTCCTGGTTCACGTAATAGAGCGGCCTCATTTTCATCGTCTTCTGAAACAGTCTGCATAAATATTGGGGCGAGACCGAGGCAACTTCGGCCAGTTCGGCAAGAGGCAAAGGCCGATGCAAATGTTGCGCGATATGCCGGAGCACCGGCTTCAACCGTTCCAACTCCTCATTTCGGCCAGCCGGCTCGATGAGGAGTTTTTTTAGGTCCAGGAGCACCGAATAGAGCAACTTCGAACATTCAACTTCGAAATCCGCTGCATCCTTTCCTTCCATCGCCAGCATCTGTTCAATTCCTTTTATCAGAGTCCCTGAACGAAGTTTCCCTACGCCCGATCTGTTAATTCCCGCATAGGAAAGCAAGTGACTTGCCTCCCTGCCGTGGAACGACACCCAGGCGATTTCCCATTGCGTACTGACCGGCATATAACGATGCGGGACACCAGGAAAAAGGAAGAATATGTCGCCCGGACCCATCACGTATTCTTCTTCCCCGAGCACCAGTTTGCCTTGGCCGCCGAGGACCTGGTGTAACTGATAATCGGGAAACCCCGATGGCCGGTCGGTCTCCGATTGGTGCTGCCAATACCCCAGCGTCGTCATAAAGACGGGAAGCCCTGCGGTCTCCTCCGTGTGGGAAAACAGGAACGCATCTTTCATCCCGCGCTCCCTCCTTTAGTTTCATATTTTGATATAGAATACTCATATTCTTTATTTTGTGTGGAATGGTTCGATCGTATAATGACAATATAATTATATCATTGAATAAGAAAGGTGCTTATCGATGCGTAAAAAACTGGTTTATTCGCCTCCCGCTAACGGTTATCCCGAATGGAACAACAATCCGGACATTTTCCAGCTTGGCCGGCTCCCGGCCCATGCTCCGATGATGCCCTTTCCGTCCATATCGGATGCTCTTGCCGGCGATCCGGCTTCGTCTCCTTACTATCGTTCCTTGAACGGGGTTTGGAAGTTTGCGTTTGCCGAAACGCCGGAGCAGCGGATCAAGTCCTTCTATGAAACCGATTATGATGCCAGCAGCTGGGGAGATATGCCCGTTCCTTCCCATTGGCAGCTCCAGGGGTACGATTACCCGCAATATACGAATGTCCGTTATCCTTGGGCGGAATCGGAGCCTGAGCTGAGCCCTCCTTTTGCGCCAACCGCTTACAATCCTGTCGGTTCGTATCTCCGTAAGTTCACCGTTCCCGAAGCTTGGGCGGACCGGCCGGTCATTCTAAGCTTTCAAGGCGTGGAATCCGCCTTTTATGTGTGGGTCAACGGAGAGCTGGCCGGGTACAGCGAAGATACGTTTACGCCAGCCGAATTCGATATTACCCCCTATCTGGTTGAAGGAGAGAACAAGCTGGCTGTCGAGGTGTACCGCTGGTGTGATGCGAGCTGGCTGGAGGATCAGGATTTCTGGCGGCTTAGCGGCATTTTCCGGGACGTCTATTTGTACTCGCCCTCCCCGGTTCATATATTCGATTTCTTCGTCCGCAGTGAACTGGATGCCCAATACCGGGATGCGGAACTGCTGGTGGACATAACCATAGATGATGTACGCGATGGGGAAAAGTTCGAAGAATTCACGGTCGAGGCCCAGCTGTTTGACGCAAGCGAACAAGCCGTTTTGGCACATCCGCTATCCTTCGCTTTTTCCGTTCATGGCGGGGAATCCCGTACGGCGCAGCTAACAACTACGGTTCATGATCCGTTGAAATGGAGCGCGGAAACGCCCCACCTGTACACGCTGGTCTTGTCCTTGAAGGACCGAGAGGGCCGCGTAGTCGAAGCTGTCAGCTGCAAAACCGGGTTCCGCAAGTTCGAGTTGAAGGACGGATTGATGAAAATCAACGGCAAGCGGATTGTTTTCAAAGGCGTGAACCGGCATGAATTTTCACCGGAAACCGGCCGCGCTTTGGGCAGGGAGGACATGATCCGGGATATTGAATTAATGAAGACGCATAACGTGAATGCTGTCAGAACCTCTCATTATCCAAATCAAACCCTCTGGTATGAGCTTTGCAACGAATACGGTTTGTATGTGATCGATGAGACCAATCTGGAGACGCATGGCACTTGGCAATACAATCAAAAGGAACTGAACGAATTCAATGTACCGGGCAGCAGACCCGAATGGCGCGACAACGTCCTCGACCGCTGCAACTCCATGCTCCAACGGGACAAAAACCACCCGTCCATCATCATTTGGTCGCTGGGAAATGAATCGTTCGGCGGCGATAACTTTATCGCCATGCACGATTTCCTGAAACAAGCAGATCCTACCCGGCTCGTCCATTATGAAGGCATCTTCCATTACAGAAAGTCGGAAGCGGCGAGCGACATAGAATCCACGATGTACGTGAAGCCCGCGGATGTTGAACGTTACGCGCAGAACGATCCGCAGAAGCCGTACATCCTGTGCGAGTACAGCCATGCGATGGGCAATTCCTGTGGCGGGCTCCACCTGTATTGGGAGCTCTTCGACCGTTATGAAATCCTCCAGGGCGCATTCATCTGGGATTGGGTCGACCAGGCGATTCGCACGACGACGCCGGATGGCACCGAATATCTCGCTTACGGTGGAGATTTCGGGGAGTCGCCGCATGACGGTACTTTCTGCGGCAACGGCCTTATATTTGCCGACCGGACGGTGACGCCGAAATTGCTGGAAGTGAAGAAATGCTATCAGGATGTAAAAGTAGAAGCCGCCGATTTGCAGAACCGACTGATTCGGATCACGAACCGGTTCCTGTTTACGGATTTGAGCAACTATTCATTGAATTGGGAATTGGCGCAAGACGGGTTGGTCGTCCAAAGCGGCATCCTGGAGACTTCGGTTCCGCCGGGAGAGTGTGCAGAAATCACGATTCCTTTTGAGCTGCCGAATGATTTCGCCAAAGAATCGGTGCTCACGATCTCCTTCAAAACGACAAGAGATCAGAAGTGGGCCCAGTCCGGACATGAAGTAGCCTGGGGACAATTTGTTTTGTCGCCTCGCCTCCTTCCATTGCGCACCGTTTTCCTTGATGCTCCGGTGCAAACGGAGGAAACGTCGGAGGAACTCCTTCTCACATGTCTGGATTCATCGATACGCTTTAACCGGTCCACGGGAGAACTTACGTCTTATTCCAGAGCCGGTAAAGAACAGCTGCTGAGTCCGGTCAGACCGAACTTCTGGCGGGCCGTCACCGACAACGATCGCGGCAACAAGCTGGCCGATCGGTGCGGCTTCTGGAGAAGCGCCCCTGCCACCCGCCGGTTGATCCGGTTTGACTATCGTATGGATGGGGCCGATTGCGTCGTTACAACCGATTACATGTGGACGAATCAGCCTGCTTGCACTCTGTCCCTCGTCTACCGGATTCATCCGGACGGTTCGATCGACGTCGAGCAAACTCTTGTTCCGGCCGAAGGCTTGCCACAGCTTCCGGAGTTCGGACTCTTGCTCGAGCTGAGCGAAGATCTGGACACGGCCGTCTGGTACGGCCGGGGGCCGCATGACAGCTACGCCGACCGTAAAACGGGTGCCCGGCTTGGGCTCTACTCCGGAGCGGTTCGGGACCAGTACATCCCGTATTTGAGACCGCAGGAATGCGGCAATAAAACCGACGTCCGGTTTGCACAAGTTACACAGGGAACTGAAGGACACGGCCTGCGTTTCGACTCCGCGGTTCCGTTTGAATGGAACGTCCTCCCTTGGACGCCGGAGGAACTTGAGGACCACGATCATGGATACAAGCTGCCCGTCAGCCATAAAACCGTGGTACGGGTGAATTACATGCAGATGGGCGTGGGCGGTGACGACAGCTGGGGAGCACCGACGCATGAAGCCTATACGCTGCCCGCTAATCGGCCTTACCGTTTTACCTTTACGCTGCGTCCGATCTAACGAAGCCTGCGAATGAACAAAGCCGGAGCACCGCAAATTGCGGATGCTCCGGCTTCTTTTGATGGGTCAGGTTTATATGCTGAATTTCTTGATCATTTCCTGTAATTCCGCAGCCATTTGGCTTAACGATTGGGAGGAGGAAGAAATCTCTTCCATGGCTTGATGCTGCTCCTCCGCCCCGTTGCCTATTCCTTTCAGCTCGGTCAGTGACTCCCGTGAAATGGCGACCATTTCGTCCATGGAAGCCGAAACCTGCTCGGCACTGGCCGAGAGCTCTTCGGTCGCCGCAGACACTTCTTCAATCTGGGAAGTAACGCCTCTCACAGCCTCTTGAACCGTGTCGAACACGTCCTTTACTTTAACCATTTGGACTACGCTTCTTTCAACATCGGCAATTCCTTCCACAACCGCTTTTCCGCTGTCCGAGGCCGCGCCTTGAAGATCCAATAGAATGGCGGTCACATTACTTGCTGCCGCGGTCGTCTGCTCGGCCAGCTTCTTCACCTCACCGGCGACTACGGCGAATCCTCGCCCATGCTCACCGGCCCGGGCAGCCTCAATCGCTGCATTCAACGACAAGATGTTTGTTTGTGCGGCAATCGCGGAAATGTAGCCGACGATTTCGTTGATTTCTTGCGATTTCGACTCCAATGCCTGCATCATGGCAACCGATTTGCTCACGCTGTCTTTCACGCTGCTGACGACCATAACGGCCTCATCCACCACTTGTTCGCCGGTGGCAACTTCACTGTACATATCCTGCACCTGTTGATTCACTGCTCCTGCCGATTCGGCGATTCGCTGAATGCCGGCTGCCATTTCCTCGATCGCGACAGCCGATTGCTCGGAGCTCTCCGTCTGCGTCGTCGCGCCCTTAATCATTCCCTCTACCGATTTAGCGGTATTTTCGGAGGTTTGCACGGAGCTCTCTGCAATAGCAGACAGTTCCTCGGACGAGGCCGCTGTATGCTGAATCGAATCGGTGATCCGTTCAATCATATGCGAAAAGGAATCCAGCATCCCGTTCATATTTCGTTTTAACTGTTGAAGTTCATCATGGCCTCTCCCTGTTTCCAACCTTTCGGTCAGATCACCGACGGCCACCCTCTGCATCAACTTCGTCATTCTTATAATCACCCTCATAATGAAGAAGGAGATCAACAGCGCGATCATGGCTAGCGCCACCGTACAGATCAAAATAAAGAGGTCGGCTTTCTTCTGACTTTTCTCCGCTCCGCTCATCAGGTCATGTTTATTGCCGGAGACGAGTACCTTCCAGCCCGTCAGTTCCACCTTGGCAAAAGAAGCGATCTTGGCTGTGCCGTCCTCTTCGACATAGTCGACGGTTCCCGAATCTTTGGCCAATACCTGCTCCTCATAAGTTTTGATTTTCGCAGCATTCGCGTAGTCTCTGAAATCTTTTCCAACCTTCTCTGCTGTTAGGTGGGACATGTATACCCCGGAGGAAGATAACAGGTAGGAATAGCTGGTCTCGCTCATCAAATTATGATTCAATTCCTTTTGAATATTACCCGGCAACAGAATGACCTGGATCAAGCCCCCGAACTCTCCACTGTTATTCGTGATCGGGATGTCAATGATGATGCTTTGTTCGCCGCTTGTCGTATCCATCAGGATGTCAGAGATACCAAGCGTCTTCTCCTGCTTAACCCGCTGAAAATTAGAGAAACCCGATAAATCCAGCTGCGTTCCTTTCTGGTCAAAAGACTGCCCATCTGCCGTTGAATACGAGATCGACTGTACGTCCGGATTCAAAGCCTTCATTCCTTTAAGGAGCGGCAGGATCTGTTCCTGATCCCCGGAAAGCAGCACAGGATGGTACTCCTTGACTGCATTTTCAAAAGCGCCTATTTTCCCCTGCAGCATGTCATTCAAGGCGTCCGCATTAGCTTCGGCTGTCATTACCTGCTGCTGCTTCACTTTATCCCTTACCACATCGGTAAAACTGGTGCCGAGCAACATGGAAACGACATACAAAGGAATAATGGACAGCACCAGCAACAATACGGGTAATTTCAATTTCAATGTGTCCAGCTTGCGCCAAACTCCGGTGAATGATTTCATAATGATTTCCCCTTTTATTCTCACGATATACAATCTATGATATTTTATCGACATAAATCGACATTATCATTAGATCTCTGCCCGGCTAAACCTGATTTTTCGAAAATAAATAAAAAACGCAGGAATACTTCCTGCGCTTCGTCCATGTAAGGAGTATATTACTTATTGATATTGTTCCCATCTCAGCAGCATAGCCTCATAAATCTCCGTAATCGGAACCGTCATACCTGGACGTGAAATGTTGACAGGAGCCCCTGTCAGCTTCTGGTTGACCGAAATCAACCAGCGCTGGATACCGTTCTTGCTGTCCAAAAAAGCTTGGGGATTCCGTAACGGATGCCGATCGTCAACTGGTTAGCAACATTAATGATCGAGATCGACTCAACTTCACTCCATAGGATCCGGCCGCCTGCAACATAGGAGGTGCGGTCGAGCAATCCTCCGTCATCGATTTCCAGCACCGGCGAGGTATCAAACAGGACCTCCATTTTCCCATGATTCATGGATAGCAACATCCTTTCGAAGCAGCATTGCCTTACGGGCAGCTTTGCTATCCAGCTACGGGCATGCTAACAACCGACGATTCGTCTTAGCTAGTTCGATCTCAGACACATGGGTCCAGCCTGCGATAGGTCTCGGCTAACGGACACCACGGCCCTTAAAACGCCAAATTCATGACATTTCAAACTCTAACGGACATGACGGCCCTTAAATGCTGATTGAACGCATGTTTTCGGGTCAATCAACTTAGTTAAGGTCCTGTGTGTCCGTTAGCTTTGCAAAGTAGCCGTTATCGATCCAATAGAGTCCCTGGTGTCCGTTAGACTGGAACTGAGAAGGGCTGGTACTGCCGAATGGAAATGAAAGTGCCGAAAGGTACCGGAACCGGAAAAACAGGAGAGGAGCTGGCTAGGGCTTTAACCAATTACGGATTTCATCCTTCACAAGTCGGGTGTCCCAAGGGTGGAAGAACACATGAACCCCATCATCAGCGAGCGAATAGGCATATCCGAGTTGCCCATTTTCCATGAAGAAGACCATTTGATAATAGTCAGGATCTCCATCTTTGTTCTCAGGCGAATAGCCCGGCTTATCCGTTCCATGATCCAAGAGTTCTATGAAACGCTCCTTATCCCGATCCTTCAGTGTATTAAACGGGGCGGTCTCATCGAACCGGTACAAGGCGACGCTGGCCACCTGATCTTTTGGTATATCCTTATACCGTAGTCCAAGCGTTCGGGCGTGATCTTCTCCTGCATATAGACGATATCCGCCAATGGATGTCTCGTCCTTCGCAGCGATCAATTCTTCCTTGGCAAATCCTTTGACCTGATACAGCTTCGTGCCGATTTCCAAAAAAGCGGCATCCCCGGGCTGGGTCTTATAATCAGGATTCGTAACCACATCCCCTACCTTAAACTTCACCTCTCCTACAACCTCATCTGTGACATCGTCGGGATCACTCAACACCAATTCATACATGCCTGTGTAGGTCTGATCGTTCAGCTTCACAAAGTCGACCCAATCAATAATCGAATTCCCTTTAATCGGATTTGAATTTGAATTTGGATTCGGTTGGATCTTTCCAGCAGAGCATCCGCCTATAATCATTGCAAAACCAAGCAGCAACGTGAATAATTTCATGTTAAGCCCCCCTTTTGATACATAGACGATGGCAAGGAGCAATTTGTTCTAAGACCCGCGGCGAATTCAGCGAATTGAAAAATGAGAAGGGCATTTCATATGGAAGGTAAGGCAAACATGAAGACATGAAGGTATTAGAAAAGGGAAGGAGGAGCAGGAATTACCTGCTCCCCCCTATTTTTAGAAGAACCGATTCACGAGCCGCTTTGGTTAAACTGGCGAGCACCAATTCATAGGAATGATCGATCATCGCTTTCAGGTCATCCACGGCGAGGCTGCCGTCGGCGGCTACGGTGTTCCAGTGCTTTTTGTTCAGATGATAACCGGGCCGAACGCATTCATGCTGTTCCCTCAGATTGGCTGCGATAACCGGATCGCATTTCAGCGAAATTTGAACTTCATCGTCGGCTTCCGCCCGGGTAATCAGTGCAAACATTTTGCCTCCTACCTTCATAACCAGCGGCGACGGCCCGAACGGATAATCCTCTACAGCTCCTTTCTTGGAAAGGCAATAAGCGGTGAGCTTGCTGTACACAGGTATCTCTCCTTATATTCTTGATAAACGAAATGACTCGTCATCATTAATTATACACGCGCCGACTCCGTTAGCAGCTGTATGATCTCATTTTCGATTTTTTCCGGGGTTTCGTTCGGTCCAAACCGCTTCAAGACATTGCCTTCCCGGTCGATCAGAAATTTCGTGAAGTTCCACTTGATCGACTTCGATCCCAGCACGCCCCGCGCCTTATCGCTTAGATACTTGAATAGCGGATGAGCTTCGTCCCCCTTCACGTCAATCTTTGCAAAAAGAGGAAACGATACGCCAAAGTTCAGCTCACAAGCCTGGGCGATGGCCTCGTCACCCTCCTCCTCTTGGTTCGCGAACTGGCCGCATGGAAAACCAAGCACCGCGAATCCCTGGGCTCCATATTCATCATGCAGTTGTTGCAGGCCTTTAAACTGCGGAGCAAATCCACACTTCGTCGCAGTGTTGACGATCAATAGCACTTGCCCTCTATACTCGGCCAGCGTTTTCTTTTCCCCGCGAATCGTCTTTACCTCGTAATCGTAGACAGACATTATGATCTCCTCCGGTTAGGTTTTATAAATTAGATTTTATACAATTTAATTTGATGCGTCAAATATAAGCGTGTTATAATTAGATCCAATTATGTATGTAAGGAGAATTGTTCCGTGATACCCGAAGACGAACTGCTCAAGCTGGAGAATCAACTATGTTTCGCTTTCTACGCCTGTTCCCGCGAGATAACGAAGCTGTACCGCCCGATCTTATCCAAACTTGGGCTTACGTATACGCAGTATATTACCCTGCTCGCGCTGTGGGAAAAAGACGGCATCGGCGTCAAAGAGCTTGGCGCCCGCCTGTATCTCGATTCAGGAACGCTTACGCCCCTGCTCAAGAAGCTGGAATCGCAGGGCCTTTTGACCCGCACCCGCAGCAAAGCCGATGAGCGCAACGTCATCATCGAGTTGACCGACGAAGGACGCGCGCTCAAGACGCGTGCTGCGGAAGTTCCCGCCCAACTGTATTCCGGCGCCGGACTCCGGCAGGAGGAACTCGAACCGCTCCGTGCGCAGCTTCAGTCCCTGCTCCGCAAGGTCGATGAAGCGGTGGAATCTTAAAGCGAGGCCCCTTATTTCAACCGGAAAGAGAAATAAGGGGCCATCTATTGTTTCCGGAGTTCAATCACCTTTTCAATATATTAATCCCAAATCTTCGGTCTCTTCACTCCCGCGCTTCTCAAATAATCTAAAAGTTGCCCGGTATGAACCGCTTCATGGTAGGCAATTCTCAAAAGCATATCCCCTAAAGCACGGATATACCCAACGTCGCTTCGATCGATCTTTATGTTGGATAGATCCTCCGGTGAGTAAGATCTTACGGTATCCATAAAGGCTTTCCGATATGGCTCTGAAAAGCCAAGCTCCTCTTTAAGGGTCGTAAACTCCCTTTTGTCATAGGGGGATTCATAATCAGCCACGCTTCCTTCATTCAATAAGGCAAGATGATAATAACGTTCACTATCCAAAACGTGCCGGATCATTTCTTTCACGCTCATGGCATCAGAATCCGGTCTCCAATCCAAGTATTCGGCAGGAATGCTCTCCCAAAGAATCAAACTTCTGCGGCGAATCTCTTCCAAATTCCAAACTACACCCTCTAAAGCATTCATTAACTCTCACCCTCTCCATCCAAATGTTATCTCATTATTTTATCAGAACTTATGTTCGCAAAACAAACTAAAGGCAATCCGTGAGGTTCGTAGCTATCCTCAATTATAGAAACGGCAAATAAGGATGCCCCGGAAGCATTAGCTTCAAGACATCCTTAGGAAAGTCGGTGTAGTATCGGCCGGATTAACGGCTTGATGGCCTTATTCTTTGACGCCTCCCAGCGCTACGCCTGCGATAATATACCGGGATAACAGGAAGTACACCACAAACAGCGGTAACGCCGTCAAGGCCAGCCCCATATAAATCGAGCCGAATTCCGTCTTGTAAATATCGCCGCGCAGCAAGCTTACCATGATCGGCATCGTATATTTTTCTTTCTGTGTCAGGAGAATCAGCGGCATGAACAGGTTGTTCCAGTTTGCCACAAAGGCAAAGATGGCCTGGGTCGCCACGGCCGGAATCATCAGCGGCAGAATAATGCGGTTGAATGTCTTGAATTCACCGGACCCGTCCACACGCGCTGCTTCCACGATCTCTATCGACAGAGTTGCGAGCAGATACTGACGCATGAAGAAGACTACCGCTGGCGCTGCAATCGCAGGAAGAATCAGCGGAAGAAAGTTATTCGTCCAATGCAATTTATACATGAACTGATAAAAACCGATGGCGCTTGCCTGGGATGGAATCAACATTACACACAGGATAAAGGTAAAGAATGGCTTACGCAGCTTCCAGTCATAAGTCACAAGTCCATAGGCGGCTAACGATGAGAAATAGACCGTCAGGATCGTTGCCGATCCGGAAATAATAAACGAATTCAGGAACCCTCGAATCGGGTCGAAACTCTTTTCAAGCAGTACCTGCAAATTGCTCATAAAGTGGCTTGAAGGCAGCAGAGAGAGCCCGCTTTGGATCTCCGCCGTAGAGCGCGTGGCGTTTACAAACATGATCCAAAACGGAAGGATGCTTAGGAGAGCCAACAGGATACAGACGATATAAATAATCGTCCTGCTTATTTTTAAATTCACGGCTCCACTTTTCGGGCTGTTATCCATGATGTGTCATACCTCCCTCTTTGTTGCTTCTTGCAGACTTTCTAAGCTTCTTTTCCGCCTTCTTCAATCTTTCAGCATCACGGTCGCGCATCAGGTAGAACACCACTGCGGACAATATCCCTGCAATAACGAACATAATCATGCTCGCCGCTGCAGCGCGATTATACAAATAGCTGCCCTTGAACGCTTGCCCATATATGAACATAGATGTTGTCATCGTTGATTCGTCCGGTCCGCCCAAAAGGAACAACTGCGGAATATCGAACATGGTCAAACCACCGATCATCGATGTGATGAGGGTGAATAGCAAAATCGTCCGGAGACTCGGCAGCGTGATGCGAAAGAAGGTTTGAAACCCGCTTGCTCCGTCAATCGCCGCAGACTCAAATAGGGCGGGATTAATACCCATAACGCCCGCAATAAGGATGATCATAGTGTTTCCGTACCACATCCAGAACTGAATGAAGGCAACAATTCCTCGAGCAGTCGTCTTGTCCTGAAGAAAGTTAATTGGAGCATCGGACCATCCCAGCAATTGAATCAAGCTATTTATAGGTCCCATTGGATAGGCAAATAGTGTGCCGAAGAGTATGGCGATCGTACTCGCAGTAATAATATTCGGCATATAAAGCAGTACTTTGAACGCCCCTTGCCCCTTAATGTTGAGCCGTTTGTTCGTGAACCAAGCCGTTAGCAGGAGCGCGAGAAGGATTTGAGGAACGAAATTGACGATCCAGAGCAAACCCGTGTTGAGCAGAGACTTCCGGAAAGAGACGTTATCAAAAAGGAGGTCTTTAAAATTTTTAAAAGGATCATCCAGAATATGAATCGGTTTTGGAATTAACCCCTGCATATCGGTGAATCCGATGGCTGCGGTATATAAAATGGGATACAGCGAGAAAATCAAGAATGCCAGGACGAACGGCAAGGTAAAGATATAGCCGAATTTCGAGTAGTTCACACCTTTGCGGCGCATGCTCTCACCTCTTTAATGGATATGAAGGGGCGGGATAATCCCCCGCCCCCTAGACCGATTTCTTATTCGCTATCGATGTTAAGTTGGTCTTTGACCTGTTGTTTGAAGGTGGCGAGGGCTTCGTCGCGTGTCTTGTTGCCTGCGGTGTATTCGCGTACTTGGTCGCGCCATATCATGTTAATCGATTCGTCATACTGGGTTAAGTTCTTACCGGATGCATTGGCATTCGCCGGAACGAACACGTCGAACATGTTTTGCCCGCCGAGCAACGGAATCTCGCCGTTGGACTTCGACATGACGACGGAGGATGCAACGCTATCCTTCGTGCCTTGCTCGCCTTCCTTCATCGTGCCGTTAGCCCAGAAATATTGGAGTCCGGTTTCGGAGGTATCGAGCGTTACCCAGTTGATAAAGTCAGCAACAGCCTTTTTCTTGGCGTCGTTCTTGGTTACATCCTTGTTGGCGAGCAACCAAGTGCCACCCCAGAAGAAACCAGTCGGCGGCTCGGTAACAGCCCAGTCGCCATTCGTGTCTTTCACTTGATCCTTCATCGTATAGTTAATGAGCCAGGCAGGACCGAAGAAACCGAAGATTGGTTGTGCACCGGTGCCGGACATATCAGCGAACCATGACTCCTGCCAGTCACGCGTATCGTTATGATACCCGTTATCTTTCAGCTTCTTGGCAAGATCGAGGAACTCTTCGCGCTTCGGATCAATATGAAGCTTTCCGTCGACAATCCATCCTTTGTCGGAACTATTCTCAATTGCGTGCCATATATCTCCGTCGCCGGAAATGATGCCGTATCCTTTGGCTTTCAGCTTCTCAGCTGCTCCGAAAAACTTGTCCCAGCCAGGTCCTATTTCATTTTTGATCGTTGCCGGATCATCCGTTCCGAACACATCCTTGGCAAGCGAGCGCCGGTAGATAAAGGCGCCGCCGGTCGCTTGATAGCCGAGGGCCTTCACTTCGCCGTCTTTGCTGCCGATATCAACCGAGTATTGAGCAATCCCCGCATCCTTAACCTTTTGAGCGTCAAGGCCCAGGTCCGCATAGTTTGCGGCATAGCTGGATGCATCTCCCTGCGTGTACTTGAGGACGAACGCCGCTTCGGCTGCATAAATATCCGGAGCGTCTTTTCCGCCACCCGCCAAGGCTTGGTCAAGAGCAGGCTGATAAGCGCCATCGGTAGTTGCGATTACTGTAGTTTTGAATTCCACATTTGCGTCGGGATGGACTTCCAAATACTTTTTGGTCATGTTCGGAATCTCATCCGTAAAGCTCCAGAGGTTAATAGTGACCTTCTCGCCACTGCCCTTGGATTCTCCGGAAGTGTTGTTGGTTTTTGCGGGTTGGTTGGAGTCTGCTGTGGAATTGGTAGTTTTTGAGTTACCGCCACATGCCGCAAGAGCGGATGTCATCACGAGCATTGCAGAAATTACGATTAGAAAACGTTTCATGCCTTTCATGCCTTTCATGCGTTTCATACTTTGCCTCCCCCTTTATATTTGTTCCTCGGTTTTTTGTAACCGCATTCATAATTATATTGCCGATGGTTCTTAGACATAAGGGAACGTTCATTGGGAATAATTCCACTATTTTTAGATTCCGTTACTCCCTCTGAAATGAAGAATAGCCTCACCCCCAGTGAAAGAGGGTGAGGCTATTCTATAAGACTGAGGAAATCTATTAATCATCCAGCTCTACGCTTTGAATATTTCCGTCCGCATCGACGTTCCACTCGATTTCAACGCCTTGTTTCAACCCGAGATGATCATCGTCTTCAATCACAATCGTGTCCGGAATTGTAATTGTTTTCTGTTCTCCCTGATCAACTTGAACAGTAACCTTTTTGCCGTCCGCCTTCAGGATCGTTCCTTCATATTCCAGATTCAGCACGACAATACCGCCGTTGGCATCCGTAATCGTTACCCGCTTGCCGCCGTCGGTAAGCAGTTCGATCTTTTTATGATAATTATTTTTCAGCGTAATATCTTGAATTGTCTTTTTAACCTTCACGCCTGAAGGGAGACCTTCCGTTTCCAAGGTAGCTGTCTTGTCGTTCTCCTGCGGATTGGACTGTTCCGCCGAGTTATTGGCATTCGATCCGCTCGTGGCCGGGGCTTCCGTAGTAGGTGCTGACGCCTTTTCCGGTGCCTCGGATTGCGGCTTATTGGTGCAGCCGGCTAGAGAAATACTGGCACAAATAATCAGAAGAAGCGTGGCTGTTTTTAAACCTCGTCCAATGCTGGATTTAACTTGTAACATCTTATACCTCCGTAGTGTTTGGCATGGTGTATTAACAAAATTAGTCTTTACCTAATTTTAAGTATTATATATGAAGTCGTTTGAAAATAAAAAAAGAGGACCGCCCTTTGACATCCCAGACCACGATTGAAAGTCATAAAATAGTTCACACGAATAGCTTCGTCCCAGCAAAAACAAAAGGGCTCCGTCAGGACGGGGCCCCTCTTATTATATAGTTGCGCAAACGGCGAGCTAAGCTTGATGGACAACATCTTCAACCGCTGTATAGATCGCAATCTGCTGATCTTTGCATGCTTCTTCAAACCAGCCTTCCGGCTGCTTGTTTGTAATAATCCCCGTTGCCCGCTGCAATGGAATAATCGTGAAGAGCGCGCTCTTCTCAAGCTTGCTTTGGTCGAATACGGCATACACTTCGCTTGAACGTCCGATCAGAAGCTGGGCAATGCGGGCCTCCAGCTCGGAATGCATCGTAAATCCATGCGCTTGAGAGACTCCGTCTACGCCAAGGAACATTTTCGTTACGTTAATCTTCTCAATGACACTTTCCGCAAGCGGGCCGCTAAGCTCGTAACTCTTGGCACGCATGACGCCGCCAATGACAACGACTTGAACCCCATCGGCATCTGCCAGCTCGGAAGCGATGTTCACCGCGTTGGTGACAATCGTGATGTTCCGGTGCTTCTTCAAGGCTCTGGCGATAAAAAAGGTGGTCGTACCACCGGTAAGACAAACGATGTCTCCCTCTTCCACCAGTTCCGCCGCCACCTCAGCGATCCGTTCTTTACCTTGCCGCTGAAAAAAGCGTTTATCCGCAAAGGGCAATTCCGATGTCGACTGCATGAGCGACCCTTCATAAATGGCGCCCCCGATCGTACGAATGATTTGCCCCGATTTCTCCAATAAATCAAGATCACGTCGTGCGGTAGCTTCCGAGCACCCAATGTTCTCGATAATTTCCTGAATCGATATTTTCCCGTGCAATTTAATGAGTTCCAGAAGTTTGGACCTGCGCAACTCACTCTTTGAGTATTCCATGACTCTCTCCTTTGATGACATTGCGTCATCCATACTAATCCTAATTTTGTAGGATGAAGGACTAAATTGCAAGTAGGCCAATTCGATGGCAAAATTACGAGCGAACCATAAGGATTATAGAGCTGTTACCTGCACTTGCTTCACGTAATCTTGAAAAAGCTGATAATCAATATGGCCTGCTTTGTCAGACATCGCATTGGCTGCCGCCGCCGCGGAAGCAATGCGTAGCTTCTCGGCAGGCGCATCTCCGCGTTCTTCTGCAAAAGCCATACCTGCAACAAATGAATCTCCGCAGCCTACCGTATTTACGGCACGAATGGTTGGAGGAATGACACGGTACCCTTGTCCATCGATGAATGCAATAGCTCCCCGGTCACCAAGGGTGACACACACTTGCCCGATCCCCTCATCCGCCAGCTTCTGTGCCGCACCAGCCCACTCAGATTCGATAAGTCGGTCTTGTCCCAGCCACCCGGCTAGCTCATGTTCATTCGGCTTCACAAAATGTGGCCGGGCTTGAAGTCCGCTGCTCAGCGCAGCGCCGCTAGTATCCAGGAATACCCGCGCCTTAGTCGACTTGATGATCCCGATCAGATCCGCATAAAGATTAGCAGGCGCACCTGGAGGCAAGCTGCCGGACAGCACGACAACACTACATTCCAGGGCAAGCCTGTGTATCGTCTGTTTCATCTCAGCGATTTGATGGTCATCAATGACGGGTCCCTGCTCAAGTAACTCTGTCGAGGTTCCCTTGGACTCGTCAATGATGTTCAGGCAAACGCGCGATTCTCCGCCAACACGTACAAAGGAAGTTTGAATGCCCCGGTTGATCAGGCTACTCTCAATAAAAGAACCGCTACTGCCGGCGACAAATCCACTTGCCGTAACATCGCCGCCGAGTAACTTGATCACTTTGGCCACATTGTTGCCTTTACCGCCCGGTTCGGCAATTTGCCGGGCGACGCGCTGCACGCCGCCTAGCTCAAACTGATTTACATAGTAGGTTTTATCTATTGCCGCATTAAGCGTAACCGTTGTAATCATCGAAGATCGCCGGCTTTCCCGATACATCCGCAAAGCTCCATTTTTTCCATCGCCAGACGCTTCACGGCTTCCTTAGCAGGAACCATATATTTACGAGGGTCATTCTCTTCCACATTGACAGCAAATACATCTTTAATCGCATTAGAGAACGCAATGCGCAGTTCTGTAGCGACGTTCATTTTAGCCATCCCCAGAGATACCGCTCTCTTCACCTGCTCAGCCGGAATTCCTGAACCGCCGTGCAGTACCAGCGGAACATCAACGGTCTCCGCGATTTTTGCGATACGGTCAAAGTCAATGTTTGGCTCCCCTTTATAAATCCCGTGAGCCGTACCGATTGCCGGCGCCAGTGTAGGCACACCCGTAAGCTCTACAAACCGTCTGCAATCTTCCGGGTCGGCAAGCATTGCTTCGTGGTCGGCTACAACGATATCATCCTCAACGCCGCCGACTTTACCGAGCTCCGCTTCGACGTTTACACCAGCGGCGAGAGCGATTTCCATTACTTTAAGCGTCCGCTCCACATTCTCTTCAAACGCAAACATGGAAGCATCGATCATGACGGAGGTATAACCCGCACGGATACACTGAACAATTGTCGAAAAATCCGTACAATGATCCAAATGCAGGGCGATCGGCAGTCCGGTACGATCTGCAGCGACCTTGGCTGCTTCCGCAATGTAATCCGGACCTAAGTGTTTGACGGTTCCAACCGTGGATTGAATGATGAGCGGGGACTCCGTTTCGACAGCCGCTTCCACTACCGCTTGGAGCATTTCCAAGGTATGAACGTTGAACGCACCTACAGCGTATTTGTTTTTACGGGCAATTTGCAGCATTTCAGTAGAAGAAATAAGAGACATAATAAGTTCCTCCTCAATTTTTGTATCAGCTATGTGTAATGGATTAGGCTTGTTTATTGCATTGCAGCGCCCAAAGCGCGCTTCCGATAATGCCGGCATGGTCGCCAAGCTCTGCACTCTTGATGGCAAAATGATTGCGATAATCCTGAAGCAGCAGGTTATTTAATTCATCCTTCATCGGTTCAAAAAGGAGTTCGCCAGCTAAAGCACCGCCGCCACCGATCACGATCACGTCGGGTGAGAGTGTCGGTACGACCCACGCGAGTGCCCGGCCGAGCTCCCGTCCCGTCTGTTCGAGTACATCCCGCGATAAAGCGTCACCTGCCAGACATGCACGCGAAACATCGCTTGAGCGAATGTCCTTAACGTCAGCAAACCACTCTTGAAGCAGGCTGGTCTCGCCTTGTTCGATCCGCGTCCGAGCTTGCTTGGCAATCCCTGTAGCCGATACGATCGTTTCGAGACAGCCGGTTCTTCCGCAGCCGCAGGCAAAGCCCGTTGGATTGACCGGTACATGTCCGATCTCCCCCGCCATGAAGCGGTGTCCGCGGTGTATCTCCCCACGTTGTACAAACGCGGCAGCCAGTCCTGTACCGATGGTTATTCCGTATACGTAATCGTAGCCGCGGCCAGCGCCTGCAGCCGCCTCTCCGTATATATACAGGCGTACATCATTATCAATAAAGACCGGTTTACCGGTAAGCCCCCTGAGTTTGGCCGCCACAGGAATTTGATTCCAGTTCAGATTCACGGCCCGAAGACTAACGCCTGCCTCGGGATCAACAAGTCCCGGAATTCCTAACCCGATGACCTCGATCTCGTCTGCAGGGATTCCTGCATCTTCTCTAAGCTGTTCAATCGTCAAAGCGATACTCTCTAAAATAGCGTCCACACCTTGTTCAGAGCGGGTCGGAAATTTTCGCTTAACCAGGATGTTGCCGATTTCATCCAATATGCCGCACTCAATGTTAGTACCGCCTACATCCACACCGACTGCATACTTCATGTGAGGTCCCTCCTCTCCCTGTCCAAATCATCAAGGCATAGGCCCTCACTGGCGTAGACCCTATTGCCCAGCACAAAAGTTTGGCACACTTGAAATTGCTCGTTCACGATAATCAGATCTGCATCCTTGCCCGGCTCGATGGTTCCCTTGGAATGGCTTACGCCGATTTGCTCAGCGGGATGAATCGTTAGGGCGGGAACAAGCTCCGCAATGTCCATCCCCGTAAACTTAACGGCGTTAGCCAAAGCCTCGATCATCGTAAGCGAGCTGCCTGCCAGACCGCCTTCTGTTCCGTCCTCCTGTTTCAAATACACCTTGCCTTGCTTCATAATGACCGGCAGCTTGCCAAGCAAATATTCCCCGTCAGGGCATCCAGCCGCGCACATACTGTCCGTGATCAGAAGTACCTTGCCCTCCGGCTTGATGTCGAAGGCCCATTTGATCAAGCCAGGGTGCACGTGAATACCGTCACAAATCAGCTCGACCGCTAATTGATCCAGCATCAGTGCCCCCCCAGCCGCCCCGGGTTCCCTGTGATGCAAAGATCTCATCCCGTTGAACAGATGCGTAACTTGCGTTGCGCCCCACTCCGTCGCCCGCCTCATCGTTGCGAAATCCGCATCGGTATGGCCCAAGGAAATAACGACTCCTTTGCTTACGGCATAACGGATGACTTCTTCCGCATGGCTCAATTCGGGCGCAATCGTCATCAGCTTGATGGTTCCTTGCGAAGCTTCCCAGAAGGCATCAAATTCTTCAATCGATGGATCACGAAGATCCGCCGGGTTTTGTGCCCCGCATCTGGCTGCATTCAGAAACGGACCTTCCAAATGGACCCCTAACAAGTTAGCTCCATCAGGTTCATGTCCCGTCTTAATAAGTTGCCCTGCACATTCCAGAGCCGTAATGATTTCTTCATGCGTCGCAGTAAGCGTCGTTGCCAGCAATGAAGTTGTGCCATTAGATGCGTGAAACCTGCACATCCCCTGAATATGTTCTGCGCTTCCCAGCATGGCATCGTACCCGCCGCCGCCATGGACGTGAATATCGATAAATCCCGGCAGCAATAGCCCCCCGCCGGCGTCCACACGTCGAATTTCTTTGCCCTCATCCTCTGCATGGATTTCAGAATCAGCAATTTGAGCAATCTTGCCATCGTTGATGAGTAGGCTGCCATTCTCAATCCAACCATCCGGCGTGAGAATACGGGCGTTAAAAATTACAGTTAATGTATGCTTCATCAACATTTCCCCCTTATATGCGGCGAAATCAGTCTGATGTTTTGCTTCATTTCATGATTATAATAATCCTGTTTGTTGTTATTTTCAATCATAAATTGATCAATTTGATAAAAAAACAATCAAACTTGTCTATAACAAGTGCAATATTGACTGAAATAATCACATTTTGATTATAATTTTCTTTTTATGATTGAAATTACACTCTGATTGTTTTACACTCACATTAGTTACACAACCATCGTTAGGAGGCTATTATCCATGAGCTTGACTTATAGCGAAATCAAGCAACAATACACGGCTCTACAGCAAACCTATGACTACATGCTGTCTAAAAGACAAGAAATTGTTGCCTTTGCACAATCGGAATCGATTACTTCCATTACCTTTGTTGGCTGCGGATCCAGCTACTGCTTAAGCGAATCCGCCGCGTTCTCTACTCGTCTGCGTGCAGGACTTCCGGCAAGCGCACTAGCCGGTGGCGATCTCATGCTGAACCCTGAACGTTATAGTTCCTTATTAAAGAACACCTTGTTGGTAGCCCCGTCGCGTTCCGGCAGCACCAGTGAAGTAGTCGAAGCACTTCGATTGCTTCAAAATGATAAGCCTGTCCCTGTACTGGCCCTTTCCTGCGTAACGGATTCTCCGCTATCGAAGAAGGCGGATCTATCGCTGGAATTGCCTTGGGCATTCGACCATAGCGTCTGCCAGACCCGTACCGTTACCAATCTTTATGTAGCCAATCTCATGTTGGCCGCCTTCCTCGGCAACGACGAAGTCGTTATCGCGGATATCCAGAAAGCCATCCATCAAGGCGAAGCCTATATGACACGTGTAGAAAGTGATATCCGTAAAGCAGCCGATTTCGCATGGAGCAATGCCGTGGTGCTCGCAGACGGCGAACTTCAAGGCCTCGCTTCCGAGGGAGCAATCGCTTTGACCGAAATTGCGAAAGTACAAGCACACTCCTACCATCTCCTGGATGTCCGTCATGGTCCGATGGTCACTGTTGGTCCCGACACCCTTGTAATTGCCGCGATCACCGGCAATGGCACAGAGCACCAGCGCAACCTGATGCGTGATATCAAAGGCAGAGGCGCAACGATCATCGCGTTCGCGGATCATGCCGAGGCCATAGCGGCAGAGCATGTGGATTTGGCTGTCATCTCGGACAACAAACTGGATGTAGCCGTACAAGGTATTCCATTTATCTTCATCCCGCAAATCGTCGCTTTGACAAGCGCCGATCGCCAAGGTATTAACCCCGATCAACCGGACGGTCTGGTTGCTTGGGTCAAATTGTAGAGCCATTTCCAATAGAAAGAACCTTCAGGCGATTCGCCTGAAGGTTCTTTGCTGATCATTTATGATTTCGCATCTAACTGTTCTTATAACTGCTGTAGCCGTCCAGCCGCGGCATTCACGAAACGGACGGTGATTTCCTTAGGTCTTGTAATTGCTCCGCCTACCACGGCTGCATACGCTCCCAGTTCCAGACAGCGGGCATACAATTCCGGAGTTATCACATTTCCTTCCGCGATGACGGGAAGCTCTGTTGCCAGGAGCACTGCTTTAAGAAACTCGAAATCATTGTCATACAACTTCGATTCAGATGTATACGGCGTGTATCCGTGTAAGGTAGTTGAGATGCAATCAAAACCAAGTTTCTGTGCCATGATGGCTTCTCCGACAGTGGAAATGTCCGCCATTAATTCAATCTCAGGCTTTTGGGACCGGGCGAAGGCTACCAGATCGGCTAGCGTTTCTCCGTTCGGGCGATTTCTCTCCGTCCCGTCCATGGCAATCATATCGCATCCACTCTCCAGCAGTTCGCTTATTTCCTGTTTCGTGGCTGTAATGAACACTTCGCTGTCCGGATAATCCCTCTTTACAATCCCAATGACGGGGAGGTCTACTTCGTTCCGGATGGCGATAATATCTGTCTTGCTGTTGGCCCGAATGCCGACAGCGCCGCCTTGCCAGGCGGCCAAAGCCATCTTGGACATGATCTGCGGACTATGAAGCGGTTCATGCTCCAGTGCTTGACAGGAAACTACGAGACCGCCTTTTATTTGTTCGATCATCTTTGTCCCCCTCCTCTATGCTTTGGCAGTATACAAGGCAACGGTTTCTTCAATTTCCCGGTTCAACTGTGCAAGCGAATCATGGTGTTCCGCAGAAGCCGGCAGCATTGGAAGCCGCGGATTGCCCGTCTCTATTCCGCGCAGACTCAGGATATGCTTGCAAGCTCCATATAGGGAAGGATAACTGAGCAGTTTCTTGATGATTCCATTGATTTTGATCTGCAGCATCCGGGCTTCTTCAATTTTATTCTCTTGAAAGAGATAGTCCAACTTAACAAACAATTCCGGCATGACACCATAAGTACCTCCAATGCCTCCGTCGGCACCCATGATGCGGCCGGCCAGAAATTGCTCGTCCGGCCCGTTAAATACAAGGAACTCTTCTCCGCCGGTCTCTTTGTATTGTTGGAGTTCGAAGGTGCTCTCCCCGGACATTTTTACCCCGATTACCTTATCTTGTGCAGCCAGTTTGGCCAGCAGCTTCGTACTCAACGTGAAGCCCGTTGTTTGCGGAATATTATAGATGATGAAAGGTAGGTTGGTGCTGTCGATCATATGCTGCCAATGGGTTTCCACCGCGGCCTCCGGTAACCGGTAGTAAATGGATGGAACCGCTGAGATAATATCAGCACCGTGGCTCTCGGCATGCTTTGCCAGCTCCACGCTTTCCCGGGTCGAATTGGCACCGACATGAACGATAATGGTCAACTCGCCCCGGACTTCTTCCATAACGGCTTCAAGCACCTGTTTGCGCTCTTCTTCATTTTGCAGGATACCTTCGCCTGAGCTTCCGCCGACATAGAGGCCCTTCACGCCTTTGCCTGTATAATACCGGGCCAGCTGTTTTACCCGCTCCTTATCCACATTCCCCGCTTCGTCATAAGCCGAATACATGGCAATATAAATTCCTTTGTATTTGGATACGATGTCTGTATGCATGGTCAACACTCTCCGTCTCTTATTTATAGTATGGATAGACCGCGCCGTACAAGGCCGCCTTATTGCCCAGTCCGGCCGATACCAGTTTGGTTTGCGAGAATCCTGCAGGTAAATAAATATCCAGATGCGATTGGATTCGGTCCAGCAGAAACTCCTTTTGTTCGGATACACCGCCGCCAATGACAATCAGAGAAGGATCGGCGAACAGGATGAGGTCCGCTACGCCTCTAGCGATCTCCTCTGTCCAGCTTGCCAGCAATTGAAGACAACCACGGTCTCCCTGGCGGGCACGCTCAAACAGTTCATAACCATCGCCTTGGAATCCTGATATTTCCTCCGTTGCCCGACTCATCAAGGCTGACATGGAAGCCCGCTGCTCATAAGTAGTTCCCGTGCGGGGATCATAGAGCATATGCCCGATCTCCCCTGCACGGTAATGGCCGCCGGATACCGGCTCGCCGCCGCTGAACTGGCAGCCCCCGATTCCTGTGCCGAGTGTCATGCACACGAAGTGGTCGTTCCCGCGGGCGGCTCCCTTCCACCACTCCCCACGGGCCGCGGCATTGACATCATTGGCCACAGCAACAGGAAAACCGTAATCCCTCTCCAGCTCCTTCTTGAGGTTCGTTCCTCTATAGGATGGCATGGTGCCGCCGGCAAACAGAATTTCACCGCTGACCGTATCCACTACACCGGCTGTACTGATTCCGATGCCGCGAATCGAGCTATACCGGAACATAAAGTCCCTGACGATTCCGGATACCGCTTCCGGTATGACTTTGCTGGCATCGCCGCTTGGCGTCATGATCTTCCGGTGAACCATAATTTCCTCATTTGCATTGAATACAGCGGCCTTAATCTCCGTCCCGCCCACATCCACAGCGATAACATGTTCCATGGCTTCAACCACCTTGAATTCTTATTCCTTGACAGCTCCGATCGCAATGCCTCTTGTGAAGTACTGCTGGAACAAGAGGAAGATCAGCAGCATCGGAATTGCTGCCACTGTCGCTCCCGCCATCTTGTAAGCAAAATTCGGATTCAGGTCCTGCATCAATGTCGCAATACCGACCATCAAGGTTTTGACGTTCTTGTCTTGCCCGATGACCAGTTGCCAAAGATAGTCGTTCCATACCTGCACAAAATTTAAAATGAACAAGGCCCCAATCCCCGGTTTGATGATCGGGAGTAAAATTTGCAGAAACGTTCTGATTTCCCCCGCTCCGTCAATACGGGCAGCCTCCCTAAGCGCATCCGGTGCGCTGTCGAAGAACCCTTTAAGCAGAAAAACCCCAAAGGCTGTCGCTACGTTCGGCCATACCATGCCCGAGAGCGTATTGACCATGCCAAGATCCTGCGTGATTCGGAACAGAGGTACGATCATCACTTCTTTCGGCACCATCAAGCTGGAAATAAAGATGATAAAGAGCGCATTTTTCCCAAAGAAATTCAGTTTTGAAAAGGCGTAGGCCGCCATCGAACTCGCGATGACCACGAGGATGGTGCTGAGACCTGCGACATATATACTGTTTAAGGTCCAACGCAAGGCTGGCTGGCTATTGAATACATCCGTATAATTGCTGAAGGTAAAGGTTCTAGGCCACCAGTCCGGCGGCATTTTGATAACATCGGAACTGTTCTTTAGCGAACTTGTAAACAGCCAGTACAGCGGGAAAAGATTCAGCACCGCGAAAAAGATGATAATGCTGTTCGATAGAATATCGTACTTTTCGCGTTGTTTTTTTTCTTTTGTATGTGCCATGATTTATCCCTCACTCCTCTTTAAACATTGCCCGAAGCTGCGGAATGGACAGCAACATCGTAATTACAAACATGATGACGCCCACCGCCGATGCAATGCCCAGCTGGTTATATTTGAAAGCGTTGTTGTAGAGATAGTACATCATGGTAACAGAACCGTTGTTCGGCCCGCCGCCCGTCAACAGCTGAATCACGACGAAAATTTTCAGTACGGCAATAATGTTGATGATGGTGATGTAAATCGTAGTGGGCTTTACCAGCGGAATCAGAATTTGAAATATAGTCCGGATCCGGCTGGCCCCGTCCACCTCGGCAGCCTCGAATAAATCTTTGGGAACACCGATCATGGCTGCAATATATAGGATAATCGCCTGACCAACGTTGGTTGCAAAGGTTACAAAAATAATGACCGGAAGAACGGTATGCTTGTTGCCTAGCAAATTAACAATCGAAAAGTCCATCTCTCTTGCTGCATAGGATATTAGGCCATTTGCCGGATTGAGGAGGAATCCCCATACCATACTCATAACGACCATGGAGACCATAACCGGAATATAGTAGCTTCCGCGGATAAAGGAAACGTATCTCGGCTTCTTGTCAAAGACGGCCGATGCGACAAAGATGGAGAAGGCGACGGTCAAAATTACGATAAATACGACAAATATAACGGTGTTATATATGGATTTGAAGAAGACCGGATCATGAAACAGGGTGACATAATTGTCCAAGCCCACGAAAGTCTGCTGGTTAAATTGAACCTTATATAAACTGAGCCGTATGCCTTCAAAAATCGGGTATACGATAAAAATCAGAAACATTAAGAACTGAGGCAGAATGAACAGATACCCGGTAACATTCTCTTTCCAGTGATAGTTTCTCCGTTTCATGGTTATCCGTTACCTTTCCAAATTCACGGCCCCGCCGCACCGTCTCGGGGAGCAGGGCCGGAATTATTTTTAAATGTATTGCACTATTTTGGATCTGAACTCACTTGATTACTTGCTATAAATGATCGAGCTTTCCTTAGCTTGCTGGATGATTGTATTACCCTTGGACTGGTAATCCTTAATCGCCTGCTCCGGTGTTTTCTCGCCGATATATATAGCCTGCAGTTCTGGATAAAGCACTTGTCTCAACTCGCTGTAGCCCGGTACATTGCCTGTAAAATTGAACAGGTTGGCGGAGTTTGCATCGTAAGCAGTGAACAAAGGATATTGATCCTTGAATTGGTCAGCGACCGAGCTTCTCACAGGGATACTGTTCTTGGATGATTTAACAAGCTCGGAATCCGAGGAGAAGAATTTCACGAAATCCTTGGCTACCTGTGTCTTCACATCATTACCGGTTTTAAATACGCAGGCTCCGACCACATAGGTAAAGGACAATGGATTTCCGCTTGCCGAAGGAATATTGGCCAGACGGATATCAAATTTCGGTGCTTTTCCGGCTTCCATGTCCGCCTTGGCATTGTTGAACAAGACCGCATTGGTGAAGCTGACTGCCAACTGCTGATTTTGGAACATCGCATTGGCATCGTTGGAGGAGACGGATTCGGCGCCCGGGTTGGTGTAGCCTTGGGAATAAACATCCTTGAGCCACTGGGCCGCTTTCAAGCCGTTCTCATCATCCAGAATAATATTGCGCTCGTCATCAAAAAACTTGTTGCCGAACATCCGCAGATAAGCAAGATTCCAGGTGTCCCCCTGATTGTTCAATGCATACAGCCCCATCGGATAGGAACCTTTAGGCAGCTTCTCCTTCAGAGTCTTTAGAATATTGTTGTATTCATCCAAAGACCAAGTTTGGATTTCATTGGCATCGCCAATATAGTTATCCAGGCCTGCTGCCTTGAACATGTCCGCATTGTAAGCCAGTGTGCCCGGGTTATGGGCGAACGGATAGAAATATACATTGTCTCCGAATGTTACATTATCCCAGTATTTTTGGTCGATATCCGCTTTCGCTGTATCATCTACAAGATCATCCAGCGGTTCAAGCGCCCCGCGGTGCACATAATCGCCCATGGCGAATACGCTTTCAAAGAATATATCTGGCGGGGTGCCGCCGTTCAGGTTCACGTTCAGCATTTCGTCGCGCTGATCACCGGCGATGACCTGAACGTTGACTTTCACATCATATTTGTCATACTGCTTCGAGAATTTGTCGGCTGCTTCTTTAAAGAAGCTGTCATAGTCGGCATTCGGCTCCGAAGCATCCAACACACCTTTCCATTGCGGGGTTAGCCAAAGGGAGAGTTCTACCTTGTCTTTCTTTCCGGAGTCAGCTTCTCCGCCTGCGCTGTTATTCGCCGTGTTCTTCTGATCGCCGCCGGAGCAGCCGGCAAGCAGCGACATAATGAGTACGAGTGCGGTAGCCGCGGAAAACATGCGTTTCTTAAGCATAAATTGATGCCCCCTAATATAATTTATTGTGAAGCTGGCTTCAAAATAGTTCCCGGTTAATCTTGATGACAACCTTTCTAACTTCAGCTGGTTCGGTTTCGGTCAATCCGGGACGGTGAATGTCTTCCGGAAACAGGACAGCGTAACGGCCGGGGGCAAGGGAAATCATTGACTCGCCCTCCAGTTCGGAATACAAGGAATAATCGTCTTCCGGATGACTTTCAAACGGAAGGGTTTGTTCATCTCTCACCTTGCAGCCGATCGTTTCTTCTCCTTCGATGACATAATGAATATCCAGGAAGCGTTCATGTTTTTCTGCCGGCGGTTCACTTGCCGGCCTGGTGCGGATGGTTGAAATCAAAGCAAACATGTCGTCACCCCAAATGGGATGTCTTCCTTCCTCAAGCAGAGTAAAATCGGATTCAAACAGAAAGTCAATTGCCTTGCGCAGCACGGGATGGGCATATGCCCGCTCCTGAGACCAGTGTGACAACGATCCGGTAATCATGCCGTGGACCTCCTCCTTACGGCTGTAATCTAAGCCTCTCAACTGATGCCAGAAATGCTCTAAGGCTTATGAATAAAGTATAGCCCCGATAGAATAGTCCCAACAGGAACTAATTTATTGTGTTTATGTTCAACTTTTTAAAGCGCTTACATCAAAGTGCTAGAAAATATTCATTTTCTTTAAACACCGATGTTCACAATTTTCAGATGGCCGAAATAACAAAACCCTCCGCTTGCGCAAGAGGGTTCCTCGATTTTATATTATTGTCTTCTGATGCTGGGAACGGTATTTTTGCGGGCTGACTCCTTTTACCTTTTTGAAGATCCTCCCGAAATAATTGATGTTCTCATAACCCACCTGCTCCGCGATCAGATAGCTGGGCAGGCTCGTCTCTTTCAGCAGGCTTGCCGCCTGCTCGATTCGCTTGGAATTAATCCAGTCGGTGAAGCCCATCCCGGTCTCCTTCTTGAAAAGGGTACTCAAGTAAGTCTCACTAATATTGATTCGTTCTGCCGCCTCTTTCAACGAAATATCCTTGGTCAAATTCTCTTTGAGGTAGCGGAGGAGAGTATTGATATCTTCCCTCGACGTCAATTGTACACCATGCTCCAATCCTCCGGACCGGGCTTGCCGGCAAATCCCGGAAAGCTCCCGCCAATCCATGATGGGCCCCCCCGTTTCCGCACGAAGCGAGAGGCCCAGCAAGACATGCGCCGAACTCACCAGTCCGCGGATCTGACGGTCCAGATCATGCTGGCGATCCTCAGGAACGGTAAGCAATGCTGCGATGCATTGGTTGTCGGGACTTACCGGTTCACTGCCCAGCAGCCCCGCCAGCTCCGTTTGAATTAAATGACCCAGCAGCTTCATGCTGGATGTGGACTTCTCACCATCGCGCGTATGAAGCACATGAAACAGCAACAGCATACATTGGGGAGGAAGCTCCACCCCCGGGGGAACGGAAGCCTCTTCGTCCGTAAGAGAATGGAGGAGGCACTCCGTTATAACATCTTTGCTGCTTGCCTGCCCTTCCGTTCTACGGGTAGATTCTGCCCTTGCCTGATCGCCGCTCCGCTTGAGCTTACGGGCGGCTTCAACAAGAATCGCCGTCATCTCCTCGGGCTTCATCGATGTCTTCAACAAATAGTCCTCGACACCGAGCTTCATTGCGCTGCGAACATATTCAAATTCGTTGTGGCTGCTGAGCACAATGATAAGCATGTCGGGATATCGGCGCCGAACCTCTTTGATCAAGTCCAGACCGTTCATATTCGGCATGACAATATCAGTCAGCAGAATATCTGGAACCTCTTGCTCCATCAGTTCCAGCGCTTTCAATCCGTCAGCGGCGTCTCCGATAAATTCAAAATTATGACTCTCCCAGTCGATCAACGATTTAATCCCCAGGCGTACCAATAATTCGTCATCCACGAGCATCACTTTATGATTCATTGCCATGGCCAATCCCCTTCTGAATCTCTCTGATCGGCAGCCGATATTCAACACGTGTCCCTTCACCCGGCTGACTCTCCAGACTTATTCCGTAACTTTCACCATATTGAAGCCGAATTCGTTCATGCACGTTCTTGATTCCGATTCGCTCGGGTACAACACCGGATTCCAACCAGCTTCTAAGCTCTTCCAGCTTCTCTGGCGTCACTCCCGCGCCATTATCACTTACCTGGAGCACGAAATCGTCTCCATCACGCCACGCCTTCATCGAAATACATCCTTTACCCGCCATGTCTTGAAGTCCATGCACCAGACAGTTTTCGATAATCGGTTGAAGCATAATATTAATGACCTCCTGATCCATCAGTTCCTCCGGCACCTCAATATTCACGGTCAAAGGTTCAGGGTGGCTCATCTTCATCAGCGCAATATAGTTCCCAATATAATCCAGCTCCTGTCGGAGAGTAATCAGAACTCCACCTCTCCCGATGCTGCCTTCCAGAATTCCTCCCAAATTGGATAACATATCACCGACCTCCCGATCGTGGCGGATATAGGCCATCCATTTGATGTTGTTAAGCGTGTTCAACAGGAAATGCGGATTAATCTGAGCCTGAAGCGCCCTAAAGCGCATATCCTCCTTCTGCTCATATTCTTCTTTTACCCGTGCCAGCAAACTGCGGATTTTCTTCACCATTTTGTTGTAGGTCTCAATCAGCGAAGAAATTTCCTGGGGGCCGGTGACGGAGATATTGGAGTGGTACTCCTTATCCTCTAAATCCCTCATTTTCTTGCGCAACAGCTTAAGCGGTTTCGATATGCTGTAAGCGATGGAAATCGTAATGAAAGAGAAGACGATAAAGATCGCAAAGAAGATCAGCAAATTGGTTTTGCGGAGTTCAAAAATTTCTTTAAACACAGTATCATAGGGAACCAGTTGCAGGATCTTCCACCCGTTGATGCGAACCGTGTCATAGTTTACGATCCACTTTTCGCCATTCTTCTCGAAAATATGCTGTCCCCGGTTATTCTCCCGGATTTGAGACATGTAAGCCTCTCCGTTCAGACTCCTGCCTATTTGGTGTTTGTCCGGGCTGGAGACTACGGTCCCTTCCGCATCAATCAGGTAAGTCTCCCCTTCAAGTCCCGTTAAATATTTGCGGATATCCTCCTCGCGGACACTGAATAGAATCATTCCGCTATTCTGATTGCTCTGGGGCTCGGTAATCGTCTTCACTAATGTAATCAACGGATTACGATCGGCGTACATTAATTCCTTGTTATTGAACATCCACTTCAATTGATACGGCTTATCCATCATTTCTTTGTACCAATCCGCCTCCAGGTAACCCTTCAGGAGCGGATCAAACATATAGCTTGTACTGATCCAGTTGCCTTGCCGATCAAATAACGTAACGTAGGTATTCGAGAAATATGAGCTGAACAACCGGTTCAGCACGGTGTCATTCAATCGGAGCTTCTCGTATTTACTATAGGCTTCCGGTTCCTTCAGAAGCTTTGAGATACTGGGTTGGATGGTAATGTTGACGGAGGATTGAAGCATTTCCTCAAGAAACAGCTGCACATTGAAATTTACCAGATACAAGGCATCCTGTGTGGAACGGCCGATCTTTTGCTCGATAACTCTTTCCAACGGCTTGTCCATAAAGTAGAAAGTCAGCAAGAAGGGAATCACCAGAAAAAACAGGATCGAAACAATTATCTGATTGCGGATCGAATACATCCGGGCTTTTAACCGGGACCATTTCCACATCGGGTTACACCTCGCTACTCTCAATGCCGGCAGGCGGGCAAAATGTACGAGCCATCCTGTAAGCGATATCATATCAGAGTTCAATTATAGAGTCTGGCAATTACGTTACGCAAGGGGGGATATTGTGCGAGCGCAGGGATCTGTTGGAAAGCGATAAAAACCTGATACGATGAGATTGGAAAAAGGAAACAGAATATCGTTTCGCTTCTAGGATCAGAAAAGTCTCCTGAAAATACGTACGCCATATGACGAAGGATAGGTCAGCGCGGGTCAAATCATTTTTCGGATGGAGTGTATGATCCGGTGTACCTTGTATGAGGCCCAACTCGATGCAACCAAAAATAGAGGTTGTCCCGGGATCAAATGCAAGACTTCCGGGACAGCCTCTTCTATTTGCCAAGCGTCATCATCAAAATTAAATCTCGTACCACTTGATCTCGTTCGCTTCCAGCTTCAAGGAGAAGCTGGAGCCGTCGCCGCGATATACGACCGTTTCCTGCGGCTCATACGTATTGTTCACCACGCAGTATTTGCCGTTCTTCACATAGGCGTGAACTTCCACATTGTAGTTCTCGCTGAACCAGCGGTTCAGCTCCCCATCGCTGTGGGCGCTCCAGAGGATCGCACGGTACAGCAGGCGGCTGTTCTCGAAGCTGTACGGCAAACCGCTTATATAAACGCTTCGCCCCGCGCCGAATTCGTTCACCGCAAGCTGGACCTCCTGATCGATTTGGCGGAGAATCTTAGTGCCTTCGAGAGCAAAAATACTCTTCTTGCCTTCGCCAAAGTCGATTTCCTTGCTTCCATTACTATTCGTTTTGCAGTCCGCCGTAATGAAATGATCATGCTCATCCCAGTTATACTTATCGTATCCCAGGGTAAAGCCGCGTTCTTCCTCTACGCCGAGAACGTTGGCCAGCTGGAAGAAGCGTCCTTGGGCTTGATGCGCTGTAGGCTCGCCAACACCGATAAATCCGCCGCCTTTATGAACAAAGCCTTTAATCGCGGTAACGATATCGGTATCGAGCCACCACTCTCCGCCCGTGTAGGCCGTATCCGCATCCCCAACATTTAATATGACATCAATTCCGTCTAATACGGAAGGATCTTCTTTGATATCGTCGAAGCTGATGAATTTCACATCGAAAGGCGCCCCGGAAAGTGCTTCAATAATGCCGGCGTAGCTGTAATTTTTCTTATAGTAGAGCGCATGATGGACCATATGGTTGCCCCAGGCCCGCATTTTGCCCCAACAGTTAAGCACGGCTACCGTCTTAACGCAGTATGGCGTCGTTCCCTGTACGTTGTCATAAAGGGTGCGGAACTCGTCCGTAACGCTTTCTACATAGTCGATAAAGTCCGGGAAATCCAGGGCAAGCTTCAGGTATCCGCCGTATCCGATCCGGTCAATCGGTTTGCGAAGGATCGCGCGTCTGGCGGTAACCCAATTCACTTTGGCCTCTTTTACAGGGTCCCCGCCTTCATGGAAGGTATCCGGAAAGAAGTAAGGCAAGAAACGGCCTTCGGTGTATTTAACGCCAGGAATGTCGCTGATCAATCTCAGCGTAGAACCATTGCCCACACTGCCGACAACTGCATCCAGGCCAATCGAAGCGAATTCCTCCATGAACGGCTCGGTACCGATCCAATGATCGCCCAGGAACATCATGGCCTCTTTACCGCATTCATGGGTAATATCGACCATTTCTTTCGCCAGCTTCGCCACTTCGCGGCGCTGGAATGCTTGGAAATCGCGGAACTCCTTGCTCGGAATCCGGTAATTGTTGTTGTAATAGCCCTGATCGATAATAAATTCAGGTCTGAATTTATAACCTGCCTCCTCCTCAAACTGTTCGAGGATATAAGGGCTGACGGAGGCTGAATACCCGTACCAGTCCACATATTTTTCACGAGCGAGCTCATCGAAAACGAGGGTGAATTGGTGGAAGAAGGTTGTATAACGGATCACATTCACATAGGGATGTTCCTCGATAAATTTGCGAATGCGCTGCATCGTAAATTCGCGGGTCTTCGGCTGACGAACATCAAACGTAATTTGATGCTCGACATCCTGCCAATCATTCGTAACCGCATTGTACATATGCACCGGATCCCACATAATATAAGCCAAAAAACTAACGGTGTAATCATGGAACGGATGAGTTGAAATGGTCACATCGCCGGTTTGCTCGTCATAGCTCCATTGTTCGGTCGGCACGACCTCTCCCGTCGTACGATCGACAACTTCCCACCAGCGCCGAATATCGTCGCGGCTGTTCACTTTGAGCATGTCCGGATAAAGCCCCTTCATGAGGGTAATGGACAGACTCTCACCTTCCGCCGTATAAATCGGTGTCATCAAATACATTTGTTGAATCTCATCCGGATTCGCCTTGGCCCATACGTTATCCTTCCGGGTTGTATAGTAGGTAGAATAGACCTTAGCATCGACATCCTGCAGCTCGGCCGGAAATTCAGTACCGTCGCAGTCGCGCACAGCGTCCGCGCCCCAGCGCTTCATGATCTCCAGCGTTTGCGGAATGACGTCTGTATCAGTAGGTATCGTCACACGTCCTCTTTTTGCACTCATGGATGAAAAACTCCTTTATTTATATTTACGATTGTATAACCACAGCAGAGTGATCAGCATGGTTAGCCCAAGCAGCATTAGCCCAAGCCCGGGAGCACCGATGTCCCTTTGCCCGACAATAACCAATCCGACCCCGACGATAAAAACAATCAGCATCAACAAAATGCGCAGATAATTTTTCAGAAAATCATTCATCATAGCACCTTATCCTTTCAGCCCGCCCATCGTCATTCCCTGGGTAAGCTTCTTTTGTACCAGAATGTATATAATCAGGGTTGGAAGCATGACGAGCACCAAGCCTGCATACATCTGACCGTATTGAACAGCGGATTTTTGCGCTGCCATCAGGTTCATTAAGCCGACCGGCAACGTTTTGAAGGTCGGTTTGGTCAGAAGCGTCATGGAAATGATATATTCGTTCCAGTAGGACAGGAAGTTGAACAGAATCACGGTTACGATGCTAGGTTTAGCCATCGGCATAATGATTTGCACCATCGTACGGAAGTTGCCCGCGCCGTCGACGGAAGCCGCCTCCTCGAACTCTTTGGGCAGGGATTTGAAATATCCCGACATAAGATAGATGGTGAAGGGCAGTGACATCGCAGCATATACGACCGCGAGAACAAACAGGTTGTTCAGCAAAACGGGATGACCCAGAATGCCGCGGAGCGCCTTGTCGCCGTTGTTCAGCATCAGAAAGATAGGAACTACGATATAGTTGACGTTAATAAAGAGGCCCGCCATAAACATCATATTCAAGAATGCGTTCCCTCTAAATTTAAAACGCGAAAGTACATAGGACGCCGGCAAAGCCACAATGAGCAATAACCCCAGCGCGATCGCCGTCACCAATACGGAATTGAGCATGAATGAACCCATTTTTGCCTTCAGCCAGGCATCAGCAAAGTTCTGCAGATGTATTCCGAGCGGCAGGGCCCAAGGGTTGCCGTAAAACTCACTGTCTTGTTTGACGGAAGCCATGAACGCCCAGAGTACAGGAATGAGGATTATAACGGCTAAAGCGATCAGTACAACATAAATGAAGCCTTTATATAATTTGTCGCTAACGCCTCGCCGTGAGCGGTTGTCTGTAATCATGTTATCCCCTCCTAATATTCCAAATGCTCTCGTCTAGTAACTGCGTTCAGAATCCCGGCCAGCGCGAAGGAGAACAGGAACACAATTACGCCGATGGCCATTCCGTAACCATACGAGGAATTCGTATAAGCTTCTTTATACATATAGCTGAGGAACACCTCGGTGGCTCCGTCGGGACCGCCGCTCGTCATCGTCATTACGAACAGGAAACTCATGTTGATCGTACTGATGATAAAAAACGTGAGAGTGGTTCGGATGTTCGTCCAGATTAACGGGATGGTGATCTGAAAAAACTGCGTCATCCGGCCAGCACCTTCAAGTCCTGCGGATTCATATAAGCTCTCCGGAATATTGGCCATACTTGCCATGTACATAACCATGTAATAGCCGATCGCCTGCCAGATCATCGCGCCCGCCAGACTGAAAATGACGATCTTTTGATCACCTAGCCATAAAATGGGCTCTGCTTGAAATCCGCGAAACAATTTCAGGAATGCGTTCAAAAGCCCGCTGTTCGGGTCGAAAATCGCAGAAAAGATCGCACTGATAACTACTACGGACAGAATATTCGGAATATAGAAGACAACTCGCAAAAAGTTCTGCCCTTTAAGCTTTTCACGGGTGAGCATCGAGGCAAACAAGAGTGCGAGAGCAAACGTCACGATCGTCACGATTACAATGAGTAAAACGCTGTTCTGAAAGGTCTGATAAAACTTTTCACTTTGAAAAAGCTTGCTGAAGTTCTGAAACCCTACGAAGGTTTTGTTATCGGTATAGCCGCCCACTTGTACAATGACATTCGAAAGACATCAATCGTGGGGATAATCAGGAAAATTACGAAAAGGAGAACGGCGGGTGCAAGACAAAAAAATATAAAACGTCCTCTTCCTTTATTCGTGTCCATGGGTTTTATCTCTCCTTCCAAAAGGTCAGAACAATGGTGGTCAGCACGTGCTGCCCACCATTGTTCTTAGGACATTCTCAAGAAATCGGGATCGGTATTATTTCATAGCCGCTCTTAAGGCATCGCTTGCTTTAATAATTCCGTTGACCCAGTCTTCCTGCGACTTGGCACCAGTCACCAAGGAGTCAATCGAGCGGAATACGGTATCGGAAATGTTCACACCTTCAACAGGATCCGTTGTGGCAAATGCGCCCATTGCGGCTTTTGCGCCACTATCATAGATGCTGTAGAAGAGCTTGTTGTCGCCATCCAGCTTCTCGGACATTCCCTTGATCGGTTGAACCGCACCGACTTTTGCAAAAATGGCTGCGGCTTCATCGGAGTAAAGATAAGCAATAAACTGTTTGGCCAGGTCGGCATTTTCCGCTTTGGCAGGAACCCAAATTTGTTCAAAGAAAGTGTAAGAATACCGGTCTCCGCCTTCTTTCAATGCCGGCAGAGCTGTGAAGCCCCATTTGAAGCCTTCTGCGCGAGGAGCTTTGCTCATCTCGCCGACAACCCAGGTTCCGTTAGGCATAAAGAGCGCTTTATTGTCCAAAATCAGCTGCTGATTCTTAGTAAAGTTATCTTTGTTGGCATTGGCTGGAACTGTTTTTTCCGTATAGGTGGAAGTTAATTTAGTAATCAGATCAAATGCTTGCTTCGCTTCCGGAGTTTCCCAAACTCCTTCGGTGTAGCTTGTTGCTTTATTGAAGAAATCCGCTCCGCCCACTTCGTTCAGCAAAGCATAGAAGAAGGAATCAAAATACCCTGGCATTGGATAAGCGAACAACGCAATGCCTTCCGCTTTGGCTTTGTCACCTAAAGCCCACATTTCGTCCCATGTTTCAGGAACTTTCCAACCCTTTTCTTCAAACAATCCCTCGTTGAAGAATAGACCGGTAGGGCTGTAGAACATAGGCATGAGGTAAGTTTTACCGTCGTTGTAAGGATTGGTAATCGACGTATCGGTGAAGCCCGGGATCAGCTTATCCTTCACGGTAACGTCTTCACCTGGAACTGTCATGGACAATACATCTGTCAGATCAGTCAAGTTATTATCTTTAACGAAGGTTTCGGTCAAGCCTTTCTGTTGGCCCACGGCCAAATGGATGATATCCGGGAAGTCGCCGGATTTCATGCCCGGTCCAATAACATCTTCAATATTTTTATCGATGGTCGTTTCAACTTTTACGCCAGGAGTAGCCTTCTCAAATGCGGCTGTAATCTCCTTCCATACATCGGCACCGTAAGCGGTTTCCAATGCGGCTAGCTTAAGCGTGCGCGTTTCCGTAGTAGAAGTAGAGTTTGTTTTTGTGTTGTTGGATGAATTTGTTGTAGTACCAGAAGCATTTTCAGAAGAGTTGCCACAGGCTGCCAGGCTAAGCGTCAATGCTGCCGTGATTGCAAGACTAAGAATCTTTTTCATAAATCCATTACCCCTCCATAATTTTTTCTTTTTTTGTGATTATGCGTAATCGCTTTCATATTTCCTACATCTCTAACTTATCTTATCGGGCCATTTGTTATCTACATACATGTTGCCGTTGATTTTATATATCTTGCTATTATAATAAGTTTATAATTTAAAAAAAGTCGACAGTTTTATAGCAAAAAATGTTTGATTGTGTCGAAATCAGAAGATTGATGGAACTTTTATATTAGAAGGGACGGAAAGCCTTGGGAAATGTACGCTATTGGCTTCCCGAAAAGGGACGCGGGGAGATTCCCGCCAAGTTGATCTATGTCAGCTCCTCCATTTATGAGGGGGATTGGTTCAGCATCCGTCATACTCACAGTTTTGCCGAGCTATTTTATGTCCGCAGCGGTCAGGGAAACTTCATTGTCGAGGACGACATTTATCCGGTAAAGCAGGATGATCTTGTCATCGTAAACCCGAATGTGGAGCATACCGAGGTTTCTGTCAGCAGCGACCCTTTGGAATATGTCGTACTCGGTGTTGAGGGGATGAGCTTTGACTTTGGGAATCGAAGCGGCAGCCTGAATCACAAGATTATCAATTATCGGAATCAGCGGAATGAACTGCTGTTTTATTTCAATGCGATGCTTCGGGAAACGGAAAACAAGGAAGAGAACTATGAAGCCATCTGCCAAAACCTGCTCGAGGTTGTAATCATTAGTCTAATGCGAAGCTCCGGTCACCCATTCTCCGTCGTGGCTACTCAAAGAGCTAACAAGATATGCAGCAGAATCAAACGGTATATCGACTCCAACTATACGGAAGATATTTCGCTCGACTTTCTGGCGGACAAGGCGCACATCAGCAAATATTATCTGTCCCATACCTTCACTAAATATTATGGTATGTCGCCCATCAATTACTTGAATGAGGTCAGACTTCGTACGAGCAAGGAGTTACTTGAAACCACGGACCTTTCCATCTCACAAATCGCGGAATCTTCGGGCTTCTCCTCTCAAAGCTATTTCTCGCAAAGCTTCCGCCGCAGCTGCGGCCTCACTCCCAGCGACTACCGGGTTCAGGCAAAGAGGGGGCAGTGATGGGATAACGAAGTAACCAAAACTAGAAACCCTCTAACAAAAGCACTTGATAACAGTGCATGTTAGAGGGTTTCGTGCGTAGCAGCTAAGGTTAGCGAATACTACTTCGAAAATATTATTTTGGATCTACTTAAAGTGACTAATGGAAATATTGATCTTATAGTGGCCGTATACCAGGATTTCATCTAACAATTTGGACAGCAAGCTATAGTCCGCCAATTGGACTTTTAGAATAAAACAGGGTTCTCCGCTAACACGATGGGCCTCTTTAATTTCATCACGTTCCATAATGAACTGTTCAAACTTCGTATGCTTGTAGTCCTTCATCAGGACAGTAATAAATATACAGTAGGTGTTACCCATTAATTTTTCATTTAACTTAACGGTGTACCCTTCTATGACTCCAATCTCTTCTAGACGTTGAATCCGTTTAGAAACTGCGACCCCAGACATATGTACGATCTCACCAATCTGTTTCCATTGCATTCTTGAGTTTTTTTGTAAACAACGTACAATTTCCATGTCTATATGATCAATCACCTTATCAATTTCCTTTCACGGGCAAAGTAATTTGAGCAAACTGTTTCATGGGCGTATGCAAGCCCAGAAAATTGTTTGTTAGAATAATCATCAGAGGATCCTCAAATTCAGATTATACCAAAAAAGGTGGTTATATGGATGAAAAAATTATTCTTTACTATGCTATCACTCTCGCTAATCACTCTTATATCCGTTGGATGTTCCACAAAAGAAGCAAATTCAACAAACTCGGCCGAAACAGCAGCATCACCTGCTCATCAACAGTCTCACCATCAACTAGAAGCTGAAATAGAAGCAGAAGCAGGAGAATCACAATATACATTAGATGCTACTGCCTACAAAGAAAATGATAGATATTTCTTAAACATTGAAACCAATTTGAATATTTCCAAAGAAAACTATGGTATAAAGGCAGTAGAAGGCGAAGGCCATATCCATCTATACATTAACGGTTCATTAATAGGTCCGATTCAAGAGACGAGCGGATATCCTCTTCCCCTGATGAAGAAAGGAACTAATGAAATCAAACTAGTATTAGCAACAAATAAACATGCCGAAAGCTACAAGGTTTCTAAAGAATTTAGTATTGAAGTAGAAGAATAATTGAACCGCAACTCCATTAATCTAAAATCAGCATTTTTGTAAAAGTGGAACAAAAAAAATTAGAAACCCTCTAACAAAGCACTGGTTGCAGGGCATGTTAGAGGGTTTCGTGCGTAGCAGCTAATGTTAATGCATACTACTTCATAATGCTAATGGATTTCGCAGTGCTGTCATAAAATACATCCGCGCCAAAATACTCGGCAATGAAGCGCAGCGGCAGCATGGTACGTCCGTTTACAAGCTCAGCGGCTACATCCATGCCTGGTGCAAGTTCACCGATTGCAAATGATAAAGTCTGATCGTCCAAGGTAATCGTTACGGTTTTCGTAACGTGATCCCAGCCTACATTTGCTCCTAAGCTCTCGGCAACGAAGCGCAGTGGCACTAACGTTCTACCTTTGACGGCCATCGACGGAACGTCCATACCCATTTCGATTCCGTTTAATTTATACCCAGTCTTACCTAGCGTAAGTTCCAATTTCACTGGTTCAGGCTTACTTGTAACGTAGATATAGCCCAGCCCTTTTACAGTGAAGGTAAACTTGCCTGTCTCACGGTCATAGTTGCCGCCTAAACGTTCCTTACTGCCGTCTAATTGAAGCAGAACACCGCTTAATCTGCTAATTTCTTTAGCCGATAATTTCTCTTTTGTCAGATCGAAGGTTACGGGTATAGCTCCCGTATAATCCGTTACTTCCTGGCCATCCGCGAAGATCTTCAACTCATATCCCCGCCCGATAACTCCGTTTCCTTTATCTACAGGTTTAATGACAACCTTCATCCGTTTGCCTGTATTCAACCGCTTCAACAGTTCAGGGGACAATTCGACGGATACGGTGTCATTTGTAACGGTTAGCGGTTTGACGGCTTTGATCATCGCATCGATCGTATCGCTTTGAATCTCAAGCTCCTCTTTTCCGGCTGGCATCGTCAATTCAATGGAATCGCCCTTCTTCAACTGCTCTTGGATTGCAGCATCAACAGGATCCGCTACCGGTGATTCTGGCGAAGGAGTCGGCCTACTGCTTGGCCCCCCGGAATTTCCGCCATTGCCATTGTTGTTATTGCCGTTGTTGCCATTATTGCCGCCGTTGTTATTTGCCGTAATAACGATAGTCAACTCTTTCGTATCCATGCCTTCAGAATTAGAAGCCGCAACAGTGAATTTGTATGTTCCCGCTTCAGCAGGCACCCCTGAAATAACACCCGTACCTCCTTCTAAATTCAACCCGGCAGGTAAATAATGATCGCTCACGGTCCAAGTAACCGGTTTGTCGTCGTATACCGCTAGGGTTGCCGTATAAGCTTGTCCCACTTTGCCGCCTGGCAGATTCTTAGTGATAATCTCAGGGGCTTTATCAACTGGCTGATCTTCAGTAATTTCGATGCTCAATACGGACTCATCCATACCAAAGTCATTCGTTGCCGCGACCGTAAATTCGTAATGTCCTGCCTCTTGAGGCGTACCCGAGATAAGGCCTGTTGCTTCATCCAGATTCAAATCTGTCGGCAAACCTCCGTGTTTAATCTTCCAGGTCATCGGCTCGCTGCTATATACGGCTAGGGTTACCGCATATTCTTGTCCAACTTTACCGCTTGGCAGATGCTTGGTGATAATCTCCGGGGCTGTGTCAACTGGCGCCTCTTCAGTGATCACTATATTGAACGCTTTCGTATCACTGCCCGCTTCATTGGTGGCCTGAACTTTAAACGTAAATTGGCCCCATTGATCCGGTGTACCCGAGATAACGCCTGCATCTTCATCCAAGCTCAATCCCGATGGCAATTGACCTTCTACAACGGCCCATTTGATCGGCTTATCGCCGTCGGTGGCAAGAGCTTCCGAATACGGTTGTCCAACTTTGCCATCCGCAAGCGATTTCGTCGTAATCGTAGGTGCCGTTCCCGTGCCTGCATCATTATCAACCCATTTCGCGAATAATGCCATATCCCTCGTCACCGGATCCGCAGCGAAATTCCAGGCCTCATTGAATTCGGCATCTTGATACCAACCGCCGAAAACAGCATTATCTTTAGTCGGTGATGTCGGCTCGGTAATTGTCCCGCCCATATCTGCGAATTTCATCATCACTTCGCTGCCGCCATTAGAATCGAAAGTTACCCCATAAGGGTTATGCGCACCAATCGAAGGCGTTCTGCCGCCTAGTGGATTGCCGAAGAAATCTGTTCTCTCCGTCATATGAGGCAGAGCGTTCACGCGATCCACAAAGGGGCTTATAATCTCGGCACCTGCCCCATAGGCCGGGTTATTACCTTCAGCGAGGCGGAATCCGTTCATCGCACTGTAATCCAGCTTGGCATCCACTGTTCCGCTGTTGGCAATCCAATGCTCCGGCGCTGATTTATAATCATTTAATATTGAATTCAGTTCCTCTTCCGTCACATAGCGGTTGTCTGCGGCTGTTACGCCTGCGCCCAGATAACCGCCGCCGCCTGCTTCCATGCTGCCAAAAAGATTTGCCGGATATACAATATTATTCGTAAACCGTCCGGCTGCAAATGGAGCCGAGGTTCCCCCGCCTTTCAGACCAACCTGACTGTTTGCCCCGGTATAAGCAAAAATATTATTTTGGAAGTAAATGTGCAAGTTGGAGCCTGTCGGGTCAAATATCAATGAACTGCTATTCTTCAATGGCGTGACGATCACATTGTTATAGTATAATCCGCTTGATTCCTCGCTTGTTGAAGAACCTCCCGCAAGTAAGACAAGACTGTTGAAGCTCTTGTTGAAATCCGGGCTGCGACCGTCATTCACGCTGATGTTATAGCGAACGATATTGCCCTTGGCCGCATTCATCTGTAAATACCAGCCGCCATAGTTGTTTCGGCTATAGTTGTATTCGTACACGTTGTCCTGACAATAGTTGTCGATATCCCAAGCCATACCGTCATTGCTCGCATGATAGGGGTTATCCACAGCTTCGTTATAGCGGAAAATCGTACCTTTACTTGCCATAATCCACGCTGCCGCATAGTTTTGCGTACCTAGATAGGTCGGAGTTGTGTTATTAGGCCCCCAGTTCGCAACCAGGTTACCGCTCTTATCGCTTAAATAGCTGTATCCGCTGTCTGTGACCACATTTCGTTCCACAAGGGAGTTGTTCCCGCCGGACAGGACAATGCCATCTCCAACCGAACCAGAGATCCAGTTGTTTTTGAACACCGCGTTTGATGCCCAAGGATAGCTGGAGTTACTCCAAGTGATACCTGTGTTATTAGTCCCTGGACTGCTTGGCCCGTAGGCATTATTGCGAATACCTTCGTTATCGCAGCGAAGGGTTTTGTTACCTTCAACCAATATATCTACATAACCATTAATAATGATGCCGCCGGATACCTTATTTGCTCCATTGGCTTGGTGCAGCCCATTCACATCATGAACATAGTTATCTCGAATGACGATTCCTTGCATGCGGGCATCGGCATAATCTTGAATGTTAAACTGACCTTGACCCAGCTTGGAAATGCGTGACATTACAGCGATACCGGAACGGCCGTCGCCTGCTTTATTCCCGATGTTCGTTACTTCAATTCCACTGACTACCCAATAATTAACGTCGTATAATTCAATCGTGCCGTTTAAGGAAATGCCCGATGGGCTCGACGCTGTTCCCCCGCCGTTAATGATCGGACGTTGGTTAGGATCGGTCGTGTTATATTTCGTAAGCGTAATCGGATTACCTTCCTGACCGTTGCCGCGCAGTCTGATTTGGTCATTCCACACGCTATTCGCATCCAGATAAATGGTTGAACCCGGCATAAATACATATTCATTGATCTTGGAAATTGATTTCCATGCCGTAGCCGGTGTGCGTCCATCCGCTTGATCGTCCCCGTCATTGGAGAAATAATAATCGCGGACTTCAAGGGGCACAATGTTCAATTCGAATGTGATTTCGGCAGGATTCAGATCAAGTCGAACGGTGTATTTTCCCGGCACGATGCTGTTTCTGGCGAATGATTCTTTGTGGATTTTCAAAACATTGCCGCTAATCGTATAATCCACATCCCGCTGCAGAGCTACAGCCCCGATCTCCACACCGGCCAGATCCTCTAAATCAGGATTTACGGTGATATTGTAGTCCTTCAGACCAATAACATAGGTGCTATCTTCCAGGTGACTATACTCTTTAGGTAATAGTTTCAATGTAACGGAAGCTGTTCCGGTTTGCGCGGTTATTCCGCTATCTACAACATATACGTCATCGATAAAGTGCCTGTTCTGCATATCTTTCACCGTTCCAGGCTTGTTGCCCCAGTTCGTAGCAAACTGCAAGGCATCTATCTTGGTGATGTTGTTCTTCACCGGAGTATCAAAATTGCCGCCGTCAGTTGATTGCCTTTGAAGATCTTGTCCATCGATTTTATAGGTTGTTCCCGTGGATGTAACAAACCATTGAAATTTATGCCAGCCTTCGCTTCGCTGAACATCTACAGGATAGAATCTTCCGGATGAACCGGGTCTGACAGCGTAATTGGTCAGATTCGCCGCCCAGTCGCCGTCCCCATTCCCATAATTTATTGCGATATGTTCATTGGACGATGGGGTTAAGCCAAAGACAGCGTGATCGTTGGAAGCCGCTCTGCCATCATCATAGTACCAAGCGGTGACGATGGTTGTCTTCCCGGCTGCAGGGGCGTAATTATAGGTACCTGGAACCGTAGCCACCTGACCTGCACCGCTGGTTGTCGCAGCCTTTGCCCCGGTACGGGACATCACATCGCTGTGGACATATCCGTTCGCCCCATTCGAAAATTTCTTCTCCCCTTCAAACCCATCATAAAACAGGGTGTCCGCCTTATTGAAGTAATCCACGCTCACCTCAACGGTGACCTCTTCGTTCCCTGTCGGAACAAAGCCTTTCTTAACTGTTACAAATCCTGCTTTATCGACCTCGATCTTATCCTTGTCTTGATCCGCCGGGCTGAAGCTAATGTTATCGGCAACGAACACATCACCCGTATCAACGATTAGCCGAGTTCGGTCTCCTGCCCTTAAGGTATCGTTCTGGCGAATTAACGCAATGCTTGCTGAATATTGTGCACTCTCCCCTGATTCATCAGAATCCAGGAATCGTGAAGTTGCGTCGCCGTTCGCTGTTACTTTGAATGTATCATTTAAAGTCGGGGACAAAGCTGCATCATTGCTGGTAGCCGCAATCGGGCTTCCGTTAGCCTCTCCATTACTAAAAAGTCGAACCGAATAGGCAGCTGCGTTAGCGACGCGATCCCATGTAGCATAAGTACCGTTCCATTTTAAATTTTCCGGTGCCGGCAATTTCTCGATCGCCAATGTTCCGGATGCTGCAACTTCTTCACTGATGTCTCCCGCATTATTAATGACAATGGCTGTAACCGTGTAATTGCCCGTTCCCATTGCCCTTGCATAGGGTAAAATATGATGTCTTTCATGATTGTTAGGTTGGTCGGGTCCCCCATTTTTCGATAAATAATAACCAACAGGTTCCCCGTCTTTGAACAGGGTTACAAGGGTATCGCCATAATTGGAAGCACCCGTATAAATACCCGTGTCCGGGTTAAGCGTCGGGTTAATTGGCGAATTCACCGGTGTATGGGTGGTGATCAACAACGGGACAGCCTGGGACTTCAACACGACTCCCTCTGCTGAAGACACCTCGCAATAATAAAACTTGCCTTGTTGGGAAGCCGAGTCCACATTGGAAAGCGTGAATACCGCCTGATCGGCTCCGCTCACTTTTGCCCCGTTCAAACCAGTCTCGTCGTCAGATACGTACCATTGATAGGCTGCCGCAGCGGCTGATGCCGTAACGCTAAATGTGGCTGTCTCTCCTTGATTTACTTTTGCTGCCGATGGCTGAGTGATAATTTCCAAATTCGGCAATCCGCCGGGAGGTATCACATTGACTGTTAATGTTCGGGTTCCGGTTGTTGTGGCGACATCCTTTACCACATAAAAATCGTCGATTAGATGTTTGTTTTTAATATAAGCTTTATTGCCTGGCTGGCCGTTCCATCCTCCCGCTATTTTAGGCTGAATGGTCGTACCGCTCTTCATAGCTTTGTAAATACTGCTTTGTTCTGATTCGGGAATTAAGATTCCATCGATTTGCAGCCTCGCGCCATCCGGGGTTATTAGCCATTCGAATTTATGCCAGCCTGTGGAACGCTCAATCCCGCTATCCTTCCAACGGTTGCCTGCCGTGCCCGCTGAGGATGGGGCATATGCCCAAGTGTATTTCGTCGGGTTATGAATCACATCCGCCTCGGAACTTTGATAGATTGTCCCGGCAAAGGTGGCATTTTTCCCATCAACAACCGCAAATTGAGTTCTCTCCGTCGCTGTCTTCTCCCCATCGGGATACGGGTCAAAATACCATGCCGTCATCTTATAATTCCCGCCGGCCGGCAACGCCACGTCTTGGGCTACATTTTCATTATTCGTATCACCAGAAGGTGTAATCGCTTTCAAACCAGTGCGAGACTGAGCATCGGTCAGCGCGAATGTCGAACCTAATTTACCCGTTGATGTCATCGGTCCATTGTTGTTCTCGAAGTCTTCCATAAATAACACATCGGAGTCTTGGTAATAACTCGCCGTGGCTGTGACCGTCACCGGAATGCCCGGAGCCCCTGGAGCCGCAAATGTATAGCCGCTGGATAAAGTAATGTTGCCCTGATTATTAACGGCTAGCAGATTCGAATTACTGGAATCGTAGCTAACCTCGTCGATAACCGGACCTTTAACCAGACTGTTTAAAGGCGAACCTTTATAGGTAAGATTCACCCTGCCTGCCAGTCCTGCCGCTTGGGTCAACTCTAGTACAACGGAGTCAAAAGATTCGCTGCCTACCGCAGCCGACACTTCGGATGAAGGCGCCAAGCCGAACAGTCCTGGAAAAGCCAATGTCGTTGCCGTAACCATTGACAAAGCTTTTTTCATCCATTTCGATCGTATCATTCAAAAATCCCTCCCCTTTAAATTAATGACTTTATACTTTATAAAAAATCCGCATCTATGGAAGCTTCATCAGACACAGATTTTTATAAACGTTGAAAAACTAACTATTCTAGTTCACTATTAATTCACGGAATCGATTCCCTTTATATTTGATCTTTAGCTTATCCGTATTTGCAATTAAGGCTCGCAAGTCGGAGTCCGCCCGTCCGTAGATTAGGGAATCCTTCACTTCTTCCAGTTTTAGCTTGGTGATTTCCGGTTTGGACTTTAATGTCGCAACGACATCCTCGTCCAAATATTTACCGACTACGGTCTCCCCCACGGAAGCCGTCGCCAGCGACTCCCAGAACTCAAGAGACTCATTGTCTTCTTTGGATATATCTAATCTACTCAATACTTTCTCTTCCTTGGCCTGTCCCGACGCTGCTAAAGAAACCGTCAATTCATCGGCCATACGAACATATTCAGCGCTTCTAGTTGCATACTCTACTTGTAACTCGGCATCGCTCATTTTCGTTTGTTTAACCTGGGTTTCGACCAAATCCGGCCAACGGGCCCCACTTAAATATTGCATGTATTGATATAGATCAAACTGAGGCAAACCATAGTAGGTGTCCCCTGAATCGTCCATCTTAGCCCGCTTCCTATTTTCTTCTTCCATATCGGACTTCAGCTCATCAAAGCTTTTGTATGGGGCGATCCCTCGCTCATCTGCAATAAATTGCTCGTGTTTGGTGTTTAGCAATGCAGTCATCGCGGATTTTTTGACATATTCGGACGGAGTTTCATGTTGATCGCCGTATTGGCGTGTCCAGAATCCCTCATCTACTTGCGCCCCATAGGTTCTGAAGAAATAGTCCGCCGTTACAGCTCTCTGCTCCTGGACATAAAATTGAAATTCTTCCTCCGTTACGGCGTACCCGTTTACTGTAAACAGCCAATTTTCAGGCAGATCCACCCTTTTGCTAGTTAAACTCAACACGAATAAAGCAAGGACAATCAGAAATACGGCGGTAAACAAGATGATCATTGTTGGTTTTCGCTTTGTAATCCTCATGGCTCCCCCCATTTCAAAACGGTTAGACCTAATTGTAAATTTAGCGTTCTCTCAATGTAAGCGCTTATTTTGACTTAAGAAGAACAAATTTGACTTATAAAAATATCCTTGGTTTGCAATGGGGAGAGCATAACCAAGAGGAATAACAGAAAAGGTACCACCCCTCACTTTTCGAGAGATGATACCTTTTATGTTTATAATGCCATTTCTTATTAAGAGATCGATGGATTCTGTTGTTTAATCTCTTGTATGGAAAGGTGGAGACTATAATTCCCATACTCAAGTAGATCATCAAGAAAAAGATTTAATTGATCTTGCGATTTCACTTTAAGTTTTATATGGTAACAGCCCGCGCCCGATACTCGATGGACTTCAACCACCTCGTTTCGATTCTGAACAAACCGTATAAACAAATCATGGTTTGCTGTCTTCATATAAATAATGACAAAAGCAGTGTAGGCAATTCCCAACTTCATTTCATCGACAATTAGGGAGTAAGCTTTAATTACACCGTTATCCTCCAGTTTTTTTATACGATTCCCTATTGCTTGTCCGGTCATATGAATTTGTTCTCCAAGTTCTTTCCATTGAAGGCGTGAATTCTCGGAAAGTAACCGAAGAATCTGAAAATCAATGTTATCCAGCTCCATTATAAATTCCTTTCACCATGAAATAGTTTGATCCCAAAGCGTTTCGTCAAAGCATCGATCATGATCGTGATCCGGGTTATCATTTTATTGTAATAAATAAATCAATGAGGTGAAAGAACATGAGTACAGCTTTAATCATTGTAGATATACAAAACGACTATTTTCCAGATGGGAAGATGGAGCTAAGCAACCCTGATCGAGCAGCCGCCAATGCTGCCAAAGTTCTTGATTGGTTTAGACAAAATAATAAAGATCAGATTTTTCATGTCCAGCATATCGCAAGCAGTCCGGAATTGGGCTTCTTTCTTCCAAATACTGAGGGAGCCGAGCTCCATAAAACGGTGTTGCCTTTAGAACACGAAAGCATTATCGTAAAAAATTTCCCGAACAGCTTTTTGAAGACGGATTTAGAGAGCAAGTTAAAAGAAAAAGGTATCACCAAGGTAGTCGTTGTCGGGATGATGACGCATATGTGCATCGACGCCACTGTCAGAGCTGCGGTGGATCTTGGTTTTGAAACTACACTAATTGAAGATGCATGTGCGACCAGGGACTTATCTTATCAAGATAGAATCATCCCCGCTGAACAGGTTCATTATGCATTTGTCAGCGCTCTTCACGGCATGTATGCCAATGTCATTTCGACCGAGGAATTCCTGCAACAGAATTAACAGTAACTTTATGAAAAGGTCCCGAATTATCTTCGGGGCCTTTTTCTGTTGATAGAAACATCTTTATCCGTTAGTGAAACGCTTATATGGAGTTACTTCTTTAAGGCTATTTTTTATTTATTAAAAATTTAAATAAATGACTTGCACCTTACGTAACGTAAGGTTTTATAATAAGGCTACCGGTAATCAAGCTAGCGGCATGGAACGGAGATGATCAACTGAAAAAACATTGGAAAGTCGGGGATCTGGCGAAGCTGACAGGGCTGACCGTGCGCACATTGCGCTTCTACGACCAGATTGGTCTGCTCTCGCCGTCGGCTGCGACAGAATCGGGGCATCGGCTCTACGACGACGAAGATTTGTCGCGACTCTATCGAATTGTATCTCTGAAAGAGCTAGGCCTGTCGCTCGACGAAGTGAAGGCGGCGCTGACGGATCACGAAATTGACCTGCTAGAGGTCGTAGACCTCCAGGTCGAGCGAGTGCAAGAACAATTACGGCGGCAGCAGAAGCTGCTTGATCAACTGAGGCACGTCTCAAAGCTGATGAAAGGAAAGGAGCAGGTGACAGTAGACGATTTCACCTCGCTGTTGCAAGCGATGAAGAACGACTACGAGAAGCCGATCCTGAATCGACAACATAGTTGGGAGCAACGTTTTGGCCTGCTGGGGATGTTCTTAGCGGGCGGGGTTGAAAAAACGAACAATATAAAAGAAGAAAGCAAGGAGGATTAAGATCATGAAAGAAAAGTTTGTAAGCCATGGAACATTCGTAATTGAAAAAACGTATTCGGCATCCAGGGAGCAGGTGTACGAAGCGATGGCCGACGCTGAAGCCAAAGCACGTTGGTTCACGAAGCCGGAAGTGTTCGAATTCCGGGTTGGCGGACGGGAATTCAGCAGCGGTGAAGCACCGGATGGAGGAGTGTACACGTTCGATGCGACTTATCAGGAGATCGTTCCTCTCGAGCGGATTGTTTATACTTACGTGATGGACTTTAACGGCGTACGGTTCTCGGTGTCGATTACTACGATTGAGCTTTCAGACTCAGATGGCGGCACGAGGCTGACCTTTACGGAGCAAGGCACCTTCTTCGATGGACTTGATGCGGTTGAGAATCGGGAACACGGGTCGAGAGAACTGCTGGAGCTGCTGGGCAATTCGCTTGCTCAGAACGGAGAAGCCGCTGCGGCAGAGGACGCCGACCTGGCTCCCGGCGAATTGGAGTTTGCTCATATGCGTTTGTATGACTTCCCACTGGAAGAAGTTTACCGGGCATGGTCGCAGCCGGAGCTTCTTGCTCAGTGGTGGGGCCCTAACGGCTTCACAAGCACGTTCCGGGAATTCGACTTCCGCGAAGGCGGCTTCTGGCGCTTTACTTTTCACGGAACGGACGGCAAGGATTATCCGAACGAAAACAAATTCATCGAGATCGAGCCGGGGAAGCGTATCGTACTGGAGCATCAAGGCGCTCCTGAATTCCGGCTGACGGCAACATTTTCCGAACAGGCTGATCGGACGCGTGTAACATTCCGCCAACAGTTCAAAGACAAGGACATCTTCGAGCAAGTAAAATCCTTTTGCCCGGACAGCAACGAACAGAACCTGGATCGTCTTCAAGCTGTGCTAGAGGGAAAACGTGGTAAGTAACTGAGGGGGAAACATAATTGCATAAACAGAATCGGCCTAAGAACGTTGGAGCGTTCTTAGGCCGATTTAGGTTTATGGCTGGTATTTTAGTTAATTCTTTATTATTTTTACTTACTCCACCGTCACACTCTTCGCCAAGTTTCTTGGCTTGTCGACGTCATTGCCGCGGGCCAGAGAAGCGTAGTAGGCCAGGAGCTGCAATGGAACGACGGACAATGCCGGTGTAAGGAGCGGCAACGTCTTCGGAATCGCGAAGGCCTGGTCGACGGATTTCAACAATCCGGCTACATGCTCTTCGTGCGTGATCGCCATCACGTCTGCGCCGCGGGCTTTCACTTCCTTGATGTTGCTGACGGTCTTCTCAAGCACGGCTTCCTGAGTCGCCAAAGCGATGACAGGGATACCTTCCTCGATCAGGGCCAAGGTTCCGTGTTTCAATTCACCCGCCGCATAGGCTTCGGAATGGATGTAAGAGATCTCTTTCAGTTTAAGCGATCCTTCCATGGCTACGGCATAATCAAGGCCGCGACCGATGAAGAACAGGTGCTCATGCTTGGAGATTTGCTCGGCATAAGCCTTAATGGCATCCGCGTTTTGCAGCATGCTTTCCACTTGCTCAGGCAATGCTTGCATAGCGGCAAGTACATGCGCTACTTTCTCTTCCGTTTGCGTGCCGCGCACTTGGGCCAAATGCAGGCCAAGCAGGTAGAACGCGATCAACTGGGAAGTGTACGCTTTTGTCGAAGCGACGGCGATTTCCGGACCAGCAAGCGTAGCGATCACATCGTCCGCATCGCGGGCGATCGAACTGCCAACTACGTTTGTAACGGCCAGGACATGTGCGCCATTCGCGTGCGCTTGACGCAAGGCAGCCAAGGTGTCCGCAGTTTCGCCGGACTGACTGACGACGATTACGAGCGTCTCAGGCGTAATAAGCGGCGAGCGGTAGCGGTATTCGGATGCGACATCGAATGATACCGGTACGCGGATCATTTTTTCAATGGCCTCTCCACCTACCAGACCGGCATGATATGCCGTTCCGCAAGCTACGACATGAATGTTGTTAATGGAGCGAATTTTCTCCTCGGTCAGATTCAGGTTCGGGAACAGCACCTTGCGGCCGCTCTCGTCGATCCGGCCCCGCATTGTATCGCGGTAAGCTTTCGGCTGCTCGTGGATTTCCTTGAGCATGAAGTGATCAAACCCGCCTTTTTCTGCGGTCACTGCATCCCAATCGACAGAAATCATTTCCCGAGAAATAAAATTCCCCTCAATGGTCATCAATTCGACAGCGTCTTCGGTCAACACCGCCATTTCCCCGTCATTCAAAATGTACACATTGCGCGTATAGTTCAAAATGGCCGGAATATCGGAACCGATGAAGTTCTCTCCTTCGCCCAATCCGATGATGAGCGGGCTTGCTTGACGTACGGCTACCAGTTTATTCGGCTCATATTCCGTCAATACGCCAAGTGCAAAAGCACCGCGCATGTAAGTGATCGCTTTTTGAACGGCTTTTACGATATCGCCTTCATACTCGCGGGCCACCAAATGGGAAATGACTTCCGTATCCGTCTCCGAGACAAATTCGCAGCCTTGGCTGATCAGCTCTTCTTTCAAATCCAGATAATTCTCAACGATCCCGTTGTGCACGACCGAGAATTTCTGGCTGTGGTCAGTATGCGGATGAGAATTGACATCCGACGGTTTGCCGTGAGTCGCCCAACGCGTATGACCGATTCCGGCCGTACCTACCAAAGGCGCTCCTTCCAGCTTGGACTCCAGGTTGGCCAGACGGCCGATCGATTTGGCAATTTGTAACCCGTCCGGTGTAAATACAGCGATCCCCGCCGAATCATAACCACGGTACTCCAGCTTCTTAAGTCCATCCAACAAAACCGCCTGCGTGTCTCTCTTCCCGATATATCCAACAATACCACACATATTTATATATCCTCCGTTTCATTCTCTCCGAATTTTATAGGCAGGAGAAAAGAAGCGGAAGATGCAAGCACGGTCCACAGAGACAGAACTATTCAATTTTTAAAGGTGGTTCAAAAAGTCATCTTTTGATCACGAAGCAACTCTTGTAGCCGATTCGGCATCGAATATTGAACTCACCCAGTCCTTCCGGTGCTCACGTAGGTTCTGCCTACGCTCCGCTCCTCAGTCCCGGCTTCATCCAATCTTCTCGGTGCTGAGAACCTGACTTTTTGAACGTTCACTTATTTTGAAAAATCAGAAAAGTTACAAGTAACTAGATCCATTTTCATGAATGTCCATACTTCTCCGTTCACTCGCGCTGCTTCCGCGTCTCCTGCGCACACTCATGAAATATCGATTAATAAATTTATAAGTTCCGTTTAGGAATAGCATCGACCCGTAAGGTTTGTGGGAACGGTCGCCCATTCCTTTTGCCCTTGCGGTTACGGTGCGATGCGGCACCGGGAGGCCCCCGCCGAACAACTCGAACACCTCCACCTCGTCAGCTTGCATTTGCCGTCCGTCTATCACGAAGCTATTGCAGTAGTCGACCAGCCTAATGCTGTATTGCCTACTTCTTCGGGAAAGACTTCAACGCGCGAAATCAAGCTCTGGCGCTTATGCTGCTGTGTAACCTCACTACCCTCGCTTTCTTTTCTTGAATATGCTTATTATATGCACCCTCGAGACATTTGGCAATAATCAAGTTGTCCTGATTACTACAGCCTGTCCCCAGAAGTCTTACCCAATAGCAAAGCCGCTGAAACCGGAATTTTCCAGTACCAGCGGCTTATTTTGAAGACCTATGAAAGAAGTCACACTCTTTAGCGGTTGCTCAAAAAGTCATCTTTTGAGCAACTCACATTTTATAATTATTAAAAACTAAACGAGTTCTTTCTCCACTACGGATACGATTTGCGCCACCAGTTGCTCCAGCTCTTCCTTCTCGGGCCCTTCCGCCATGACGCGGATCAGAGACTCCGTTCCGGATGCACGGACCAGTACGCGGCCGTTATCGCCAAGCTGACGCTCCACAGACGTGATAGCCTCCTCAATGGCTGGGTTGCCGACAAACTTGCTCTTATCCTGCACCCGAACATTGACCAGCACCTGCGGATATTGCTTCATTACCTTTTTCATTTCGCTCAGCGGTTTACCTGTTCCCTTCATTGTGTCGACCAACTGAATCGCCGTCAGGATACCGTCTCCGGTCGTATTGTAATCGAGGAAAATAACGTGCCCCGACTGCTCCCCGCCCAGATTGTACCCGCCGCGGATCATTTCAGCCATGACATAACGATCGCCGACCGCTGTTTGCTGCGTGTTCAGCTCCAACTTTTTGGTCGCTTTATAAAATCCGAAATTGCTCATCACTGTAGAGACGATCGTGCTGTCCTTCAGCTTGCCGGCCCTGTTCATCGCATCGCCGCAAATGCAGAGAATGTAGTCGCCGTCGACCTCTTCCCCTTTTTCGTCGATAGCAATCAGACGGTCTGCATCCCCGTCAAAAGCAAGCCCCACATCGGCGCCCAGACGTAATACTTCTTCTTTTAGCTTCTCCGGATGCGTGGACCCGCAATGATCATTGATATTCAAGCCGTTCGGCTCCGCTCCGATCGTGTATACTTCAGCGCCCAGCTCTTTGAAAAGCATTGGAGCCAGCTCATAAGCAGCGCCGTTCGCGCAGTCGAGCACAATCTTCAGCCCTTCAAAAGAATGGCTGATCGTCGTTCTCAAATGAGCCAAATATTTAAACTTCGATTCGATATCGATCATCACGCTTCCGAGTCCGCCGCCTACAGGGCGAGGAAGCTCGTCAACCTCTTTATCCATCAGTTCTTCGATCTGCAGTTCAGTTTCATCGGAGAGCTTAAAGCCGTCGCTGCCGAAAAACTTGATCCCGTTATCCTCAACCGGATTGTGGGAAGCCGAAATCATCACGCCTGCATCGGCGTTCAGGATCCGGGTCAAATAAGCCACCGCCGGGGTAGAAACGACGCCTAAACGAATAACGTCGGCTCCGATCGACAGCATCCCTGCTACAAGCGCAGATTCCAACATGACGCCTGAAATACGGGTATCCATCCCGATAACAACCTTCGGCTTCGGAACCTGTCCCGCAAGAACATAGCCCCCGCAGCGTCCGATCTGATAAGCCATCTCCGCCGTTAATTCCTTATTTGCAACTCCTCTGACTCCGTCCGTTCCAAAATACTTTCCCATGATTTTAATTTCACTCCTTCAACATAGTGTGAAGCCCCCGCCCCCTATCTCTGTAAGGCGAAAGGCTTCATAATCCTTCTCTTTGTCAGTATGGGTCTCGATGTATGGTAATGCTTGTTATTCGCGGCTTATTCCGGAGGTTATCCTCCGTCTCCATCATCCGGTACACCCTCGCTTCCGGTGCTGCCGGTGCTACCGGAACTGCCAGTACTCCCAGTACCGCCAGTGCTCCCGCTGTCGTTCGCACCGTTACCCTGATGATTGGCTCCATCCCCCGGAGGAGTCGAACCGTTTCCGGGATTCTGCTCTCCCTGCGGTTTATCTTCCGGCACTGTGGTTGCAGGCTTCCCTTTTTCCGTCAGCTCGATCTGCACCTCAAGGGGCCCGCCTGTATCCGACAGCTCGACAAATTCAGGCAGTTTCACCGAAATCGGAACCGTGTGGGTACCCTGTCCCAATCCCGATAAATCCACTGTCGCCGAAACATCCCCGGCTTTCAGTTTATCCAGGATCTCCTTCGCAGCGGACACACTTAGCGAAACCACCGCATCTTCCGGATGGACGAACTTTGTCGTTAAGTTCTCATTCGCATTGATCAGCGTGAGCGGGACATTGTCGATTAGCTTTTGACCAGCGGGTTCGATTTTTACGGTAACCTGAACAGAGCTCGGCTCGATTTTCTCAAAACCTTCGGGAGGAGTCAAGTCTACTGTGTACCTGGTCTCATTTGTCCCCTGGAATTGACTTAAATCGACAGTTACCGGATAGGATGATATACCCTCAAGCGATTCTTTTGACCCATAGATCGCCACGCCTTCGACATTCGTACTTACGCTGGCCAGAACATATCCGTTAGGAAGCTTTCCTGCCTTACGTACTTCCAAAGGAACATTTTTGTATAACTTATTAATCGGCACCTCTACCTCGACCGTGTCCGGCGAGATTTCAGCATTTTTCATTTCTTGCCCATGCTTATCATATGCCGTGAGCTTTACACTCTTGCCTTTCACCGTTTCGTTGATCCCTGTTACGTCTACCGTCCCTTGTACCTTCTGCAGTTCACCGATTTCGCTCTGCGGCAGCGTGACGTCAACAAGGCCATTTCCACCCAAAATTGGACCTCCGAGCTGCATGCCGTCCGCCGGATTGCCCTTGGTCACGATGGTCACGGGAATCTGCTTCGTTTCTTTCGCTTCAATTGTTACCTTTATAATAGACGGCTCCATGGAAATCAATTGAACACCGGGAGGAAGTTCATGCGTCAAAGGTAATGTAATCGTGCCCGGTCCTATATTTTTCAAATCCAGTTTTACTTTATAGTCGGAAAAATTCGTAGTCAAATCGGTCCGTTTGCCCTTTACCTCTAGCCTGACCGTATCCGGTTCCAGATCGTACAGCACATATTTGTCGCTGTCGAATCCGGTGACCTGGATTTTGGTATCGATTGTTTTGGAGTTCACCACGGTCGTCGGGGCGACCGGCGTCCCGCTGTCGATATGAACCATCGCCCAAAGAATGATGCTGAACACCAGCGCAATGATCTTGGCAAAATTGTTATGGTTAAGCCACTTATCCATTATTGCCCGGCCTCCTTCTTTTTCCAGAAGGGCTTGCGTTTTTCCTTCTGGTTCGAATTTGGGCCCAGCTCTTCATACAGTTTCGAAATGAGGGACTCTTCATTAATATCGCGCACAACCTGCCCGTCAATGGCCAACGAGATTTGTCCGGTCTCCTCGGATACAACGATAGATATCGCATCACCGACCTCACTGATTCCTATGGCAGCGCGGTGCCGGGTGCCGAGCTCCTTGCTGATGAACGGATTCTCAGATAACGGCAAATAACAGGCGGCGGCTGAAATTCTGTGTCCCTGCATAATGACCGCACCATCATGAAGCGGCGTATTCGGAATAAAAATATTAATGAGCAGCTGCGAGGAAATGACCGATTGCATCCGGATGCCCGACTCGGTGTATTCATTAAGACCCGTGTTCCGCTCGAAAACGATTAATGCCCCTATTTTTCTACGGGATAAAAAATTAACGGCCTTAATAATCTCGCCGATCTCCTTGCCGAATTCCTCTTCATCCGCCGTGTTGCGCCCGAACAATTTTCCCCGTCCAAGCTGCTCGAGAGCCCGTCTTAATTCCGGCTGGAAAATGATAAAGATCGCGAGCACCCCGAACGTAAACATCTGGTTCATCAGCCATTTCAAGGTGTACAGATCGAACCAGGTGCTCACCGCCCAAATCACGACCAGGACGAGAATCCCTTTCAACAGTTGGATCGCTCTCGTTCCCCGTACAAGCAAAATCAGGTGGTATATTATATAGGTAACGATCAGGATATCGATAAGGTCTTTAATGTAATCCTGCCACGTCAAATTTGCAAAATAGTTCATGGTGCAACCCCCATAAGCCCCTTGTCGGCAAATTCGCCAACGAAGGAACGTTTATGTACATCTTTTACATGCTTGTCTTTATATGTTCCCCTAAACTCTAGGTTATAACGTTCCAAAGACAGATGCAAGCGCACAATGTGATTAGTAGCTTTCGTCACTGCAAGAAAATATTCCCATTCAGGCAAAAATAAAACGGCGCCGGTTCCCGCAAAGGGAGGCGCCGCGTGCCGGTCTTGCTGCTATCTGTAGGCGACTTCCGTAAACATGTCAGTGATCCTGTACCAAATCCAATCCAGCGCCTGATCAATGCTCTTGATCTCTCCTGCAATATGCGCTGTGGACGCTTGGTAATACGACCCGTCGATCACTGTCAGATTACCCTGGACATCGCCGTATATCTCTGCCTTGCCGTTCTCTACTGTCAGGTTTCCGGCAATCGTTGATCCTTTCGGAACAGTAACCGTGTTGCCGTTAATGATGACCTGATCCAGGTCTGCCGTCTTGACTACCAGCTGATCGTCGCTTTCCCACAGAGAAACTGCGCTAAACAGCATGACGAGGAGAAACATCGCCGCAGCCGTAAGAGCCGGATGCTTTCGGATCCAGCCGATCCAAGCCTGTTGTTTGCGCTGATTCGGGATCTTGCTCATTATTCGGTCTACGAGTTCATCCGGTGCCGTGATCGATCTGTGCTTAATCGTCGCAAACAGCATCATTTCTGTCTGCTCCAGCTCCTTAAACCGTTCATTGCAAGCGGAGCAGTCTTTAAGATGTACCTTCAACTCCACGGCCTGCCCATGCGTTAAATCTTCATCCAGATAATCATGCATCAATGAGGAGGCTTGTTTGCAATCCATATCAGCCAATCCTTTCAGTATCAATCTATGGATAACCAATACACCGTATTGGCATAGTCGTCCTATCTTACATTACGTCTGACGGTACAAAGCGTTTCATAAAAAACGCAAAATCCCTCCGTCAGATCAAAAAACTTTATTCTCCAGCTTTTTACGCAAAAATTCGCGTCCCCGGTGTACTCTTGTTTTCACTGTAGTTACCGGCATATCCAACACGTCACCGATTTCCTGCAGCGAAAGGTCCTGCAAATAGCGCAGAACGATGACCGACTTATATTTAGCTGGCAAACCTTCAATCGCCTGATGGATTGTCTGCTGAGTTTCCGACAACAAATATTCGCTTTCCGGCGTTCTTTCGTCCCCGGGAATCAGCGTATAGCCATCCATGCCCTCCTGATCGTTCATTTCCGCGTCAAGATAGTAACTGGGCTTCCTCTTCCGGAGCCGGTCGATGCACAGATTCGTAGCGATCCGATAAATCCACGTGGAGAATTTCTGCTTATCGTCATAGCGATGAAAACTCTTATACACGCGCAGAAACGTCTCCTGAACGATGTCCTCGGCCTCATGCCGGTTAGACAACATCCGGTACGCCAGATGAAAGATTTTATCTTTATATAAATCAACGAGTTCGGCAAATGCCCCCTGATCACCTTTACGGGCCAATTTTACCAGTCTCGCTTCAAAATGGTCCACCACCATAATTTCCCCCAGATCCATGGACGGGCTTATTCGGGACATCTGCTTGTCCGGCCTTCCGCTCCCCGTGCCCACTTTGCGGTGACATTCGGCCGCTTTCACTTCATTCAAATGTTAATTCAACTCCATGTAAAATGCAATACCATTCATATATATCCCATGCGAGTTGTATAAATTATTAAAAACACAAGCCGCATCCTTCTCCTTTGCAGGAGCGGAGCGGCTTGTGTTTGAATGCCGGGTATCAGCCTGTATTCCGGAGGCCGGCGGCAATTCCGTTGATCGTGAGCAGTACCTCGCGCAGCAGGTCTGAATCGTCCTGTCCTTTTTCGCGAGCAGCCCGTAATTCAGTCAGCAATTGAACCTGCAGATAGCTGAGTGGATCTACGTATGGATTACGAAGTCGTATCGATTCCTGTACCACTGGGGAATCATCAAGAATCTCAGGAACGCCCGTAATTTTGAGAATCATATCTTTCGTCAAATGGAACTCTTGCTCGATTTGTCCAAAGATGCGATCCTTCGCTTCCGAATCTCCGCACATTTCGGCGTACTCTTTGGCGATGACCAGATCCGCCTTAATAATGGCGAACTGTAACGTGTCCATCAACGATCTGAAGAACGTAGAGTTCTTATACATATCCTGAAGTACCTTCAGGTTTTCCTCATTGTTCTGATAATAAGTGTAGAGTCCTGTACCTGCCGCATACCAGGCCGGGAACAAGTAACGGCTCTGCGTCCAGGCAAATACCCAAGGGATCGCACGCAAATCTTCAAAACGATCGCTGTTCTTACGTTTCGAAGGTCTGGAACCGATATTGAGCTCGCCAACTTCCACCAGCGGTGTCGATTCTCTGAAGAACTTCAGGAAATCCGGTTCGCGGAACACCAAATCCTGATACTTGTTGAGTGAAGTCTCCGAAATCCCTGCCACGATGTCATCCCATTTGTCTTCTTCCGGATTGGAAGCTGGACGAACCCGGGCCTGAACCGCCGAAGTGATAAGCGCCGAAGTCGCCGTCTCCAAGCTGCGGTAAGCAATACCCTTCAGGGAGTAACGGGAAGAAATAACCTCGCCTTGCTCGGTAATCTTAATCCCTCCGCCGATAGTTTCCGGCGGCTGCACTTGAATACTGCGGTTCAGCGGCATACCGCCGCGCCCCAGAGCACCCCCGCGACCATGGAAAAACTTCAGCTTCACGCCATACTGTTGGGCTGTTGCCGTAATTTGTTTCATTGCGACACGCAGTTCCCAGTTTGCAGTAACCACGCCGCCATCCTTATTACTGTCGGAATATCCGAGCATGATTTCTTGCAGGTCGTTCATAGCGGCTACGGATTGACGGTAAATCGGCATTTCAAACAAACGGTGCATGATGCCTGGTGCTGCATGGAGATCATCAATCGTTTCAAAGAGCGGTACGGCTTGCAATGTGCAAACTACAGTGCCGTCGGCTTCTTTACGGAACAAACCCACTTCTTTGGAGAATACCATAACCTCCAGAATATCGCTGGCGGCTTCAGCCATACTGATCAGATAACTGGTCACGCATTGCGGTCCGAATTCCTTTTGGGCCTCAAATACCGTACGGTACACATTCAGGCATTCCGTCGTGCTTTCACTATATTCCTGATATGGCGAAGTCAAAGGACGCGGATCGTTGAGCAGGCGCTCCAGAAGGGTTACCTTTTCCTCTTCCTCAAGTTCGGCATAATTGCTTACGATATTCATATGAGCCAGAACTTCCGTCATGGCATTTTCGTGTTCCTTGCTATGCTGACGAATATCCAGTGTAGCCGTATGGAATCCGAACAGCTCCACTTGCCGCATCATTTTTTTGATATGCGTATCCGCAACGTAATCCGCATAGTGGTGACGCAAGCTCCGGTCAATGATTCTCAAATCCTCGATCAGGCCGTTTACGTTGTCGTAACGATCGTGGGAGTCCTTTTTCGAATCGTCCAGTACGTTATGGAGCTTCTCTGTCATATAAGTCAGCTTAATGCGGTATGGTTCCTTCTCATTGCGCCAGTGCGGCGTTTTATTCAGCGTCACCTGCAGGCGGTCCTTCTGAATCGAGGCCAGAAGTTCCTCCGTGACGTCTACGATGCTGGTGCTGAAGCTAAGGTACTTAAACAGCTCCGACAATAATCCCTGATATTCGCGGATTGCCAGCTTACGCTGCATTTTAAGCGTCTCCCAGGTTACATTGGCGGTTACGGAAGGGTTTCCGTCCCGGTCGCCACCGATCCATGAGCCGAAGCGCAGGTAGGTAGGAACATGCCACAAATGCTCTGGATAGTATTTGCTTAGACAACGCTCCAGTTCTTGATACACTTCAGGAAGCACATGGAACAAAGTCTCGTGAAAATAATACATCCCATTTCTCACTTCATCGAGAACCGTCGGTTTGCGATCCCGCAATTCGTCGGTCTGCCAGAGTGTAATGACCTCGTTCAACAGCTTCTCTCTAAGCTGCTCCCGTTCCCGGAAAGTCAGCGTCGGGTTATCGAGCTGAGCGACATCATCGGCGATCCGTTTATGGATATCAAGAATAGCGCGGCGCATCGCTTCCGTCGGGTGAGCCGTCATCACGAGTTCCAAAGACATGCTCTCCAAAATTTCTTGAGCTTCGCTGAAATTAAAACCTTGTTCCTTCAGGTCTCTTACCGCAGCTTCGATCGTCCCGGTTTGTACCGCTTCCCCTGCGGAACGCTCATAATCTCTTTTGCGGCGAATCCGATGGTTCTGTTCCGCAATATTGACCAATTGAAAGTAAATAGCGAATGCCCGGATGACCTGGTGTCGAATTTCTGGCTCCAAGGAATTAATCATTCCCTTGAACTCTTCATGCAATTCCGGCAAGAACACAGCCCGCAACGACTTACTGGCTTCACGAATCTTCTCGACAATATCCAAGAGTTCATTACCGCCTTGATGGACAAGGACCTCTCCTAGAATATTGCCCAAAAAACGTATATCTCGCCGAAGAAGGTTGTTCGAGTTGGTTTTGCCGGCAGCTAGCGTTAATTCCGTCATATTTCTCCCCCATTTCATCCCTATTCCTTCTCTAAAAGCCTTCCTACCATAATACAATAAACTTTCCTGAAAATCTTCACTTTATTTGTAAGGAATTTTAAGGATACGGTAGTCCTCTTTAAACAATAAGAGCGGCCCCCCGCCTGGGAAGCGCCCTATTAAAGGCTTTGTTTACTTCGATTGCTCCATCGGAATCAGTAACACAATTGTTACCCGTCATAGTATCTCTATAACTACCCTAACACGGTGAAGCAATAAAATGCAAGGTTAAAAAAAACCTTCGATTATAACAAAAAACATCATCCGACTGATGATGTTGCTGTTATGTATGGAGCGGGTGATGGGAATCGAACCCACGCTACCAGCTTGGAAGGCTGGAGTTCTACCATTGAACTACACCCGCACCTTATAATGGTCGGGACGACACGATTTGAACATGCGACCCCCTGGTCCCAAACCAGGTGCTCTACCAAGCTGAGCTACGTCCCGAAATAAGATGGTGAACCATTATGAAGTTAAAGTGGCGCGCCCTAAGAGATTCGAACTCCTGACCTTTTGATTCGTAGTCAAACGCTCTATCCAGCTGAGCTAAGGGCGCGTATTATGGAGCGGACGACGGGAATCGAACCCGCGACCCTCGCCTTGGCAAGGCGATGCTCTACCGCTGAGCCACGTCCGCAAAGATGGTGCGCGTGGAGGGACTTGAACCCCCACGTCAAAGACGCTAGAT
>NZ_BOSL01000025.1 GCF_018403325.1 Paenibacillus vini
CCGTCTTTCATTATTTCACCATGCGGTGAAATAAATTATCCGGTATTAGCTACCGTTTCCGGTAGTTATCCCAGTCTTACGGGCAGGTTGCCTACGTGTTACTCACCCGTCCGCCGCTAACCATCAGAGGAGCAAGCTCCTCATCAAGTCCGCTCGACTTGCATGTATTAGGCACGCCGCCAGCGTTCGTCCTGAGCCAGGATCAAACTCTCCAATAAAGGATGAACAAATCATTCGATCAACGACCGAAGGATTTTTCATCCAAGATGGAAGGAGTCTCATACCCGAAGGTAAGAGGTGTTCCATCAAGGTGTTTGACTTGCTCATTTTGAAACTGACGATTATAAAAATCGTTCATTTTTTGACGTGTTCCATTTGTTCAGTTTTCAAAGAACTTGCTTGCTTTTGTTCAACATTTTTAATGAATATCATAATTTGTCGAACAGTTACTTATTATATCGAATCTTTCTTTCAGTGTCAACTTCTTTTTTCTCGATGCAAGCAATTCAGCAAGCAACCGTCCGAAGCGACAAGAAATAATTTATCACGCCTGAACAAGGAATGCAATAAGTATATTTTTCCAAAATAATATTCAGTGAGCCGGATGAAAATAAATAAGACTAACCCGCCCCGTTCAAGGTTCGGATTAGTCTTTTGTAAACTAACTTTATTATTCAGTAACTGTCTCTGTCTCTGTTTCCGTTACATTGACGGAACCCGCATCTGAAGTGGCAGCATCACCGCTGCCTTCTTCCGCCTTACCTTCCTTACCCGCATTAGCCTCTTTATCCTTGATGGCCTTGTCGAGCGCTACCTGGCTTTCCTGCTCCATCGTTTTCAACGCTTCATCCAAGGATTTCTTCTTTTCTTGAACAAAGGCTAACTCACGATCTTGTATCTGCTGGAATTGGGAGTAGAACTCAACTGGAATTTCATCCGTACGCGAGTACATATCCGCTGACACTTTAGGTTTCAGCTTGTAGAAAACATCCAAGCTGTGCCCGTCAAACTCTTTATTGTATCCCATCCGGGACAGCAACCCGTTGTTCATAGTTCTGGATTTGATCTTTGCAAAATCCTCCCCATTAATAAACTTGATGAAATCCCATGCAGCGTCTGCATTCGGGGAACCCGCCCTAATTCCGAAAACATCATACAAATATACGCTTCTCGTAGTTTCCGGATCGGCCGGATCAACCGGTCCTGATACCATTCCGAGTTCAAACGGCTTGTAATCTTTGAGAGAGCTTTTAACTTCTTTTAAATTTTGCAGGATGTACGGGTCACCCGTCGTGATGGCCATCCGGCCCATAAGGAACAATTGGCTCTGGTAATACTCCTCCATCGAGCCCCCCATAAACCCGCCATCTTTCGGATTATAAACCGTCTTCGAATCTATAGCATCGAGGGCGAGCTTATATACTCTTTTCCATGAGTCCGTATTGAGCGTGACCTTTTTGGTACCTGGATTAACCGCAGTCAACCCTTCCGCCGAGGAGATATTCTGTGCCAGCATGCTTAGCGACATTCCGTAATTCGTGCCGTAACCATAAATCCTCGTTTTGTCATCTCCATCCGTCGGGAATCTCCGGGCCAAATCGAGAATATCCTGCCAACTCATCCCGTCGTGTGGAAGTTCTACGCCATGCTTTTTGAACAGATCCGCATTATAAAAAACAGCGCTCCCGCCAAAGGTTGGACTTAAACCGTAAAGCTTGCCGCCCCCTTTTTCCTTCAGGATCTCAAGGAGGGCCGGGTAAATCGTCTCGGTATCATATTTATCCCGTTCAATTAATGTATCCAATTCCATCAGTTTGCCGTCGTTGGCCAATTTATCGTAGTTATCCGTGCCCACCATAACGACATCCGGTTGTTCTTTGTCGATGAAATCCCGTACAGCCTTGTTATAATCCATAACCTCCCCGTTATTGCCGGAGTAAATCGATTGAGTGCTGATTACTTCAATTTCGGTGTTGGGGTATTTCATCGCAAACAAATCACCATACTGCTGAAAAAAATAGCTTTCGTCGTAAAACATAACTTTAAGGCTCCGCTGGGTTTCACTTTCTTTCGCGGGACCGGTCGAGCAACCGGCGGCAATCACCATTAGACTGGCCATTGCCGTCAGCGTAAGTTTACGAACCAATTTACTTTTCAACATAAAATAAAAGATCCCCCCATCATAAAATATCATTTCCTAATAAACTCTAATTTGCGGATTTAGTCTCAACTGTTATGCTCTGCTCTCCAGCAGCTCCGTCTCCCGCGCCTTCTGCGGAATCCGAATCTTTCTTGCTAGCCTGTTCCTTTACCGCTTTATCAAGTATGACTTGCCCTTCCTGCTGGATCGCCTTCAGCGCTTCGTCCACGGATTTACTCTTGCTTTCGACGAGGCCTATTTCTTTAGAGACGATCGGATAATATTGGGTATAAAAATCATTCGGAATTTTCTCCATATTCCGATAAGTGTCCTCGGGGCTCGGCTTCAATTTATAGAACGCATCCAGACTTACACCATCAAATTCCTTGGACATGCCCATTCTGGACAGAACTCCATCGTTCATGGTTCTGGATTTGATCTTCGCGTATTCATCGCCGTTTACAAATTTCATAAACTCCCAAGCTGCGTCTACATTCGGTGAATTCGCCCGGATTCCAAAGATTCTGCCCAGGTAAATATCGCGGGACGTATCCGGACTTGCCGGGTCCGCCGGCCCTGCGGCTATGCCGATCTGAAACGGTTTATAGTCTTTGATCGAACTCTTGGCTTGCTTTAGATTCTGTAAGAAGTAGACGCCGTCCACCGTCATGGCCATGCGACCCATCAAAAACGGCTGGCTTTGATAATACTCTTCCATGGTCCCGCCTTGGAAGCCGCCATCCTTCGGATTGTAGATAGCATTTGAAGCTAATGCATCCTGCGCAAGCTTATAAGTCTGTTTCCAGGAATCCGTATCCAGCGTGATCTTCATCGTATCCGGATTAATGGCCTTCAGCCCTTGGGTCGAAGCAATTCTGGAAGCCAGGTTCTCAAGAGTCGTGCCGCCGTATTGTTCACCGTATCCATAAATCCGGGTCTTCTCATCCCCGTCGGCCGGAAAACGACGAGCCGTTTCCAGAATTTCCTGCCAGGTCATTCCATCGTGCGGTACTTCAACGCCGTGTTTAGCGAACAAGTCGGCATTATAATAAATCACGCTTCCGTAAAAGGATGGAGCCAGTCCGTATAACTTTCCGCCACCCTTTTCCTTCAACATTTCAAGCAGGCCGGGAAAAATCGTATCGGTGCTGTATTTATCCTTGTCAATTAGCGTATCGAGTTCCATCAACTTGCCTTCGGACGTAAATTTCTCAAAGTTATTGTTATCCATCATGATAACGTCCGGCTGTTCCTTCTCTACAAAATCGCTAAAAGCTTTATCCATATCGGTTTGCTCGCCGTTATACAAACTGTTCGTGCTTACGACTTCAATATCGATATTCGGGTATTTCATCGCGAAGAGATCGCCGTAGGTTTGATAGAAATATCCTTCATCTCCGAACATGACTTTGAGGCTTTGCTGTGTTTCCTTTTCCTTGGCCGGTCCGGCGCTGCACCCCGCGATGAGCACTAGACTAATTGTCAAGATCAAGGACTTATGTACCCATTTGAATCCCATTGTTACCCCCTAAGTTATTGTATAAATTTGGACACTCTAGTCATATAACGTACACCGCTCAACTAAAGTTACATATTAATTGTTATAGTTTTCCACGATTTGTTACATATTTTGGAGAGTGTTCTCTAAAGAAAGGTCCAAAGCGGCTTGTCCTTCAGCCTGCATTGTATTCAAAGCTTCTTCCAATGATTTCTCCCCGCTTAGAAAGAGTTGGGTTTCCCTATTCCTTATAATCTGAAATTCGCTAAAAAAAGAAGAAGGAATCCCCTTCAGGTCTGCATTGTTAGAATTTATCGTCGGCTTTAAAGTGTAAAACGCATCGAGCGCGACTCCGTTATACTCCATTTTGTAATCGCTTCTCGACATTAAACTGTAAGGCGTTTTTGATTTAATCGCTGCCAGTTCGCCGCCATGCAGAAACCGGAAAAACTCCCATGCCGCCTCCGGATTTGTTGAATTTGCATTTATTGCTGTAATGTCTCCGAAGCTGATTTCCCGGGTTGTCTCCCGGTCTGCAGGATCGACAGGTCCAGAGACGAGTCCCACCTCAAAAGCCTCGTAATCTTTAATCATCTCCTCCGCTTGCTTCAACTTCTGAAGAATATGGGAGCCATTCACCGTCAAGGCGGCGCGCCCCATGATAAAAGGTTCTCTCAGCATCGACTCTTCGGTTGTTATTAACGAAGCCCCAGCCTCATCAGAAGGGCCATATATTGCATTCGAATGATATGCGCTTAGCGCAGTCTCATAAACTTTTCTCCAAGAGACTGTATCTATAGTCATCTTCATTGTCTCGGGGTTCACATACGTCAAGCCTTCTGCATGGGAGAATAGTGAGAGCAAATTTTCAAACGTCAGGGAATAATTCGCCCCGTAACCGTAAACCCGGTTCAGTTCATCTCCTTCCGCCGGAAAGTGGCGTGCCAACTCCATAATCTCTTCCCAAGTCATCCCATCTTGCGGCGGTTCAATTCCATACTTCGTGAACAGGTCTTTGTTGTAATATACGGCGCTTCCGTAAAAAGAAGGGGGTAGTCCATATAATTTCCCGCCACCGATCTTACGCATCGTATCGACAAGACCAGGAAGCATGGCTTCCAGGCTGTAATGGTCTTTTTCAAGGAGGGGATCCAGTTCCGCAAGTTTGCCTGCACCTGCATATCGTTCAAAGATATCGGTACTAACCATAAGAATATCCGGCCGTTCCCGCTCTACCAATTCATCCAAAGCATCATCATAGGTTTTGTCCCCCAAATTATTACGCAGGTCTTGCGTGCTAACGACCTCAATGTCCACATTCCCGTTCTTCATCACAAATAGATCGCCATATTGCCGAAAGAAATAATCCTCATCCGAAAATAACACTTTAAGGCTGGTCTTCGATTTCAGCTCTCCCCGCGGCTCGTTTCCGGCACAGCCGGCAGCAAGACCAAGGCTTAGCGTCATTAAGATCAATTTCATTGCAATCATCCTTTTCAAACGAACACCCCCAGAATATGGATAATTCTCTTGAATTGAACGTATTGCGATCATAAAAGTTACAGAGATGAAAAAATCCCTCGCCGCCAACGGCCAAGGGATCTTCACTGAAGCAGATTTGTTAGCTCAAATTACCCGGCACCGACTTGGAGACACGGCCCGTTTTAATTAGTGCAGCTTGAGCTGCGGAACGAATTACCTTCACAATGATTCACCTCCTTGAAAAAAAATGGGCATGATGCGTTGTGATTCAGTTAGAATGCACCACTTCATTCGCTTCGTCCGCTTCGTTCTGAAGCCAGATCGTCCGGAGCGCACGTTTAATCTGTCGTTTCTCGTAAGAGCACGGACGCTGTCCGGTGCGCATACGGAATAAAGGACAATGATTACCATGACAGGCAGGGCGGAAGAAGCAAGACTGGCAATTCTCGTCGCTCTCCTCGCCGGAAGTCGTCCATAGCGCCAGCTTGTCGTAATCCATGTCCAGTGTGCCGTCTTGATGAATCACGCCCAGCCTGTTATTGTCCTGCTCCATAGCCACGGAACATTTGTACAACAAACCGTCGGAACCGATGACCAGAGAATTCGGCTTCGCCGCATAACACACGGCACCTGTTGGCAATAACGTATCCGAAATAAAAGAACTGACGGTAAGCCCAGCCGCAATCGCCTGCTCATTGAACTCCCAGATTTTAATATCCTTGGTCCGCTCATCGCATACCGGGAGGTTCAGATCATTCTCCCCTCCCATGCAGCCGACGGGGCGGAAATACACTTTAAACCGGGGATCGTCTCCGAACATATCACGCAGCACAGGAATGAACCGGGAAACGGAGTCCAGATTGCTGTTGTCAAAATTGACTCGGACATTGATTTCAAAATGACGGTTCACTTCTTTTAAGGACAATAGATTGTCGACGATGGTTTGATAGGTTCCGCCACCCCCATGGAGACCCCGGCGGGTGTCATGCACCTGCCCTTCGCCGTCCAGCGTTACCATAAACCGCTCGACTTGCAGATCCAGCATCTGCTCGAACCGTTCCCGGGTTAAATAATAGCCGTTGGTTGACATTTCGGCGCCGTAAACCGCCCCGCTCCGTTCACAAGCAGCCATAAAAGAGCGGGACAGCCGCTCAATGATATGCGGTACAAGCAGCGGCTCGCCGCCGTGCCAGCTAATCGTCAGGCGATTCAGCGTCTTTGCGCGATCTTCCATATAAGCTTCCAGGCCATTAATGACGTCCTGACGCATGGAGGCCCGTGGAAAGTGTTCGTAACAATAGTTGCAGCGGAAATTACACGCTTCAGTTACCAGGAGGACCAAATGCATCGTATCCTGAGCGTGCATGGATTGATGAAGGAACAGAGCCCGGCGGAGTTCATCCGTTTCTTCTCTGACGAGGAAACCGTGCTCAATCAGTCCGGAACGAATCTCTTCATCGCTCTCATCAACAACTTCCTCGGCTCCTCCTGGATACAAACAATCCAACACCCGATTTCTTTCTTCTCCCGTAAAGGATGCGATGGCCCCCGTATAGCTGTTGTAAAGCACCAGGGCGCCTTCTTCATTGTCACTCTGCGCATTAAAGCGCGATGGCTTCCACTGGAGCCGGAATGCATCCAGATTCATCGTGTCCATTCCAAATTCCCATCCTTCACTTCTTCATTTCTAAGTTTCTAAGTCTCCAGGTTCCAAATTCCTAAGTGCAAAGGGAAAGAACCTTTCGTTTGGCACTTTCCATCATGAAAGGAACCCCGGGTCGCTTCAATGACCTCAGTCACTTTGCACAAAAAAACTCCGGGCTTAAGGTTCCGCAAGGGAGCCTGCAAGCCCGGAGTTTCTCCGGCTTATGCCGACTTCTACTTAATGAGATGAGTATACCAATCAAAATCTAAGCCCATTAACCGTTCAACCTTTTGGTATGGAGTAGTAGGTAATGTAGAGTTTAATGACCTCAACTCTCTTTTTATATCATTTTTAAATTTTGTTAATTCCGTTTGATTTAAAAATAAAGATATGCAAAACATCAAAGAATAGATGCTGTGTCTATGGCGTTCAATTTTTTCAAATTGTCTATTGACTAAATATCGCGTTCCACCTTTTAACGTATTTATTTGAGTTGATTGAGGAAATTTACTCAAATATCCCATAAATTCATCATCAATAGGGATATGGACATTATTACAATAAAACCGTTCATTATGCGCACATGAATTACGATACAGCCCTAAAATATGTATTACTCTTGAAGCATTTAACACTTTTAACTGGTTTGATAAGCCACCGCCATTTAACTTCAACTTATCTAAAACTAATAATTGAACATCTAAAGTCAAGATCTCGAATAGTTTACTCACATTCCCAAAAGTCATAATATTAGTAAGTATCCACATAGGTAGATATGTATGTTTATCTAAGTAAGAACTAATCGATTTGTTTTTTTTACGTTGTTGACCAATTTGTTTATAAACGATAGCAATCAATGAATGATATATTTCGTCTTTATTAATTATGTATTGTTTTGGGTGCCGTCTCATCGTATCATTACGCCCTGGATCCGTGCCAATTACAGTATATTTATGTCCACTTTTCTCATTCACCACATATGTTTTTACATCTGTTAAATCATAGTAACTACGTCTTAAATATTCACTTTCTCTATGTAAGATGTTAACTAATTTTTGTTTCTTCCCCATATCTGTATGATGTTCATAAAAAGATTGTACAATTACATCTTTAAGACACTCTTCAATTATTAATATTCTCTCTAGGAATATCCTTCTTAATTTTTCATCGAATATATACAATGCCTCTAAATGAGATGGAGTTGTCCCTGGTATATAATAATCTTCATTGGGATCTGCATGAGCCGGATAGTTATTTCTATCAAGCAAGAAAGGGTCTTTATAGCCATTAACCAAATTATAATAATTATAACGTTTAATGACTCCACGTTCTTTTTCTTTGTCTTTTGGTATTGCCATTCCACGAGCTCTTAGTTTATCTAATCTACCACGAAGTGTATTGTAATGCTTTTCCATACTTTTCCTCCCTACAACGAGAAAACCCCATACATACTCGAAGGTACATACAGGGTTTTCTAACTGATCTCTAATATTATTATACAAAACAATAAAATATATGTCATCCACTTTTTTATTTACAGAAAATATTCCTCGCGCTATATGAAAAAATCCCCGCCATTCAGCAGCCTGATAAATTCGTTCTCATCCTCGATCACCGGAATGCCGAGTTCCTGTGCCTTGGCCAATTTGCTTCCGGCTTTCTCGCCGGCGATCACCAGATCCGTCTTCTTCGAGACGCTGCCGGTAACCTTCGCGCCGAGCGCTTCCAGCCGCTCCGTCGCCTCGTCACGGCCGAGCAAGTGCAAGGTGCCGGTCAATACGACGGTTTTGCCGGAGAAGAAGGAATCCGTCACCGGAGCCGTTACCTCCGGCGCTTTGGCCTCAACGCCTTGGGACAGCATCTTTTGAATGCCGGCTTGCATAAACGGGTCGGCAAAGAACGAAACGATGCTCTCGGCCACAATGCCACCGATATCCGGCAAGGAGGTCAGCTCCTCGACAGTGGCGGACATGATCGCGGACAAATCGCGGAAATGATCGGCCAACACTTTCGTTGTCGACTTGCCGGTGTTTGGAATACCGAGCGCGAACAGGAAGGAAGCGAGGTCGCGTCCCTTGCTCTGCTCAATCGCCTGGAGCAGATTATTCGCCTTTTTCTCTCCGAACCGGTCCAGCTTGATCAAGTCCTCAAACGATAGAGTATACAACTCAGCCGGTTCGCGGACATTCAGTTCGTCATGCAGCTGTTCGGCGGTTTTCTCGCTGAACGTTTCGATATCCATCGCGTCGCGGGACGCAAAATGCGTGATCCGGCTGACGATCTGCGGTTTGCAGTCCAGCCGGTTGTTGCAGAACAGATGAGCTCCGCGCTGCTCTAACGGAAAACCGCAGGCCGGGCAGTTTTCCGGATAAACGATCTCCCCGCCGTCCTGTTCCTCGGTCACTTTGCCGAGGATTTCCGGAATAACGTCGTTGGAGCGGCGGATGAACACACGCGTGCCAAGCGCGAACTTTAGATTCTTGCGTTCAATATCGCCCACATTGTTGAGCGTGCAGTTCTGCACGGTGACTCCGGCGAGTTCCACGGCTTCCACCTTCGCGAGCGGCGTGATTTTGCCGGTGCGTCCCACGTTCCAGGTCACCGATTCAAGAATCGTGGTCGTCTCCTCGGCTTCAAACTTGAACGCAACCGCCCAGCGCGGGAACTTGTCGGTATAGCCGAGCGCCTCACGTGTGCGCATGTCAGTGATCTTAATGACGGCCCCGTCGATCAGATAGTCCAGCGAAGAGCGCTGTTCCACGATCGAGTGAAGCACCCCCATCACTTCCTCAAAGCTCTGGTGATAAGTCACGTAAGGGTTCACCTTGAAACGGTTCTCCTTGAGGAATTCCATCATCTCCCGGTGATCGCTAAACTGAATGCCGTTAGAGTACCCTACATTATAGAAAAAAGCACTCAGCTTCCGCTCCGCCGTCGTGCGCGGATTCAAGTTACGAAGAGCTCCTGCCGCGGCATTGCGCGCATTCTTGAGCGGCTCCGCCGCAGTCTCGTTATATTTGGCGAGGACGGACAAATTCATAATGCCTTCGCCCTGCACTTCGATCGTACCATCTTTGTACGGAATCGTAAGCGGTACGGAACGAATAGTTTTAACCTGGGCCAAAATGCCTTCTCCGACGGCTCCGTTCCCCCGCGTGGAGGCTTGCACCAGCTTGCCGTCGGTATAAGTCAGGTTGAGTGTAAGGCCGTCAAACTTAAGCTCCACTACATATGTGGGCTGAGGCAGCGGGTTGTCGGGATGTTTGCTGTTGTAGTCGGCGACCAATTTTTGAACCCGATTATTCCAGTTGATCAGCTGCTCTTCATTTTGCGCTTTGTCGAGGCTCCATAATGGAGCCAGGTGCTTATGCGGCTTAAAGCCCTGCAGCAATTCGCCGCCGACCCGAAGCGTAGGGGAATCGGGGAGCTGCACTCCGGATTCCTTCTCTAAAGCGACCAACTCGTCGTACAGCACGTCATACTCCTTGTCGCTGACGAGCGGCTGGTCCAAAGTATAGTAGTGATAGCTGTACTGATTCAATTGCTCGACAAGCTGTTCCATTCTTTGCATAGCATCCATGCGGGACAACCCTCCTTATATGTATGGAAACGAAGGGACCCGGGGCTTCCGGGGCCGCTTGCGTCTCGATTTAACTATCATTTTCTCTGGCTCTGGCTGCTCTTGCAGGCTGGCTGATAAAAAACCTGGGCGGGTACAATATATCCATTTGTCCACTTTTAGGTGGACACTTTTCCGTTTTGTCCTCCTCAGGCGCACAAAACGACCTGGAAGTTGCAACAGCCAGTGCTTGGTACACTGGCTGTATGGCTGAATGCCTGCTGAGCTTCTACTACTCCGTCACCTTCGTGATCGGAGCGAATCCCGCCAGCAGGCGCTTCACGCCGACCGGCGCCGGAAAGGCGATTTGCAGCTCCATGTCATTGCCGGAGCCTTTAATCGCCACGACGGTGCCGATGCCCCATTTGCCGTGCGACACTTTGTCGCCGGCGCTGAAGCCGTCGCCGGAGCTGCCGGCGCCCGGCGTTGATTTCCTCGCGGTGGACGGGCCGCCGGAGGTACCGGCCATGCCCGGTACCGTCACGGTTACGCCGCCGCTGCTGCCATTGCCGCTTCGGCCGCCTGCGGCAGGCCGCGAGGCCGGTGATTCGGCCCCGCCGCCGCGGTGGCCGAAGTTGCTGCCGCCGCTGGCGCCGAAGCCACGGCCGCTGTACGCGCCGCCGATGCCCGCCCCCCGGCGGTAGCGGTCGCGCTCAATGCCTGTATCTTCCTTGAGTTCCTCAGGAATCTCCTCCAGAAAGCGCGACGGCGGGTTCGCCGTAGTGCGGCCGAACAGCGTGCGCATCTGCGCGCAGGAGAGGAACAGCTTCTCCTCGGCCCGCGTGATGCCAACATAGGCGAGGCGGCGCTCCTCCTCCAGCTCTTCATTATCAAGGAAGGCCCGGCTATGCGGGAACACGCCTTCCTCCATCCCGATAATGAAAACGATCGGGAACTCCAGTCCCTTCGCGCTGTGCATCGTCATCAGCACAACGGCGTCATCGTTTTGTTTTTCCGCATCGCTATTGTCGTTCATGCTGTCGATATCGGCGATCAGCGCCAAATCGGTCAGGAAGGATACGAGCGTCTTATCTTCATTATTATTCTCAAATTCCATCGTTACTGACAGGAACTCATCAATATTTTCGAGCCGGGAACGTGACTCCAGCGTATTTTCACTTTGCAGTTCCATCCGGTATTGAGACATTTCCAGCAGTTTCTCGGTCAGTTCAGTCACGGACAGATACTCGACCATTTTGTGCAGCGCGGCGATCATGTCATAGAACTCAACCAACGCATTACGCGTACGTCCTGCGAAGCCGAGGTCGTCCACCGTCTCCAGCACGCGGAAAATGGAAGTGCCCCGCTGCGCCGCCGCATCCGCCAGCTTGCCTACCGTCGTATCGCCGATCCCTCTTTTTGGCACATTGATGATCCGGGTCAAGCTGATATCGTCGTCCGGATTGGACAGAAGCCGCAAGTAACCGAGCAGGTCCTTAATTTCTTTACGATCGTAGAACTTGATGCCTCCGACGATCTGATACGGGATATCCGATTTGATGAGAATTTCCTCGATTACCCGGGACTGGGCATTAGTCCGATACAAAATAGCATGATCGCGGTGTTGCTTGCCGTCTTTTACATTTTTGGCGATCTCCGAGGTTACGAAATACCCCTCATCATGCTCCGAATCTGCGCGGTATACTTTGATTTTGTCCCCGTCGCCTTTGTCGGTCCACAGTTTCTTCGGCTTGCGTCCGGTATTCCGCCCAATTACGCCGTTCGCCGCGTTCAGAATCGTCGAAGTGGAACGGTAGTTCTGCTCCAGCATAATCGTGCTCGCTTCAGGATAATCCTGTTCGAAATTCAGGATGTTACTGATGTCCGCCCCCCGCCAACGGTAGATCGACTGGTCGCTATCGCCCACGACGCAAATCCGGTGATGCTTGTCAGCCAGCATGCGGCACAGCATATATTGGGCCCGGTTTGTATCCTGATACTCATCGACGTGGATGTATGCGAATTTTTTTTGATAGAAATCCAGCACTTCCGGCGTCTCTTTAAACAGCTCGATCGTCTTCATGATCAAATCGTCGAAATCGAGCGAATTGTTGTTGCGGAGCTTCTTCTGGTACATGGTATATACTTTAGCGACGATGCCTTCAAAATAGTCCCCGATCTTTTGCTCATACTGTTTCGGGGTGATCAATTCGTTCTTCGCCGTGCTGATCATCGACTGAACCGCCTTCGGCTCAAACTTTTTCGTGTCGATGTTCATCTCTTTCATGCAATTGCGGATCACGGAGAGCTGATCGGTAGAATCCAGAATGGAAAAGTTCGACGTAAACCCGATACGCTCGATATCTCTACGGAGAATCCGTACGCACATGGAGTGGAAGGTGGATACCCAAATGTCGCGGCCTTCCGACCCGCCAACCAGCCGGGAGACCCGGTCCTGCATTTCGCGGGCGGCTTTGTTCGTAAACGTGATCGCGAGAATCGCCCAAGGCGGGGCCTTGCGCGTAGCGATCAGGTAGGCGATGCGGTGCGTGAGCACGCGCGTCTTGCCGCTGCCCGCGCCGGCCATAATCAGCAGCGGGCCTTCCGTCGTCTCGACGGCTTTGCGCTGCTCCGGGTTTAGGCGGGCCACCGCCTCTTGTATATTAACAGGTTGCATAGAAAATGCTCCTTTCCAAATGCTCAATACTTAATGTGAAGTGAAAGTGACTCCACGTTTTATCGAATAATATAGGATGAATTGTGAAGAAGATTAATGATAATGACGATGGACGATGGCGATGATGATTCGCTGGATAAACTAGTTGATAGGCTCTAGGACAAGGTAGATTGATGCTTGTAGATTAGTAATATGATAATAAATATAGTGTTTAAATCGAGTGTTGGACATTAACTGGAAAATATACAGCTAATTTCGCCGTCTTCGTGCAATCTCATTAACTAACTGTAAAACCTACAGCTAATTCGCCTTCTACACGCCAAAGTTGCCTAATTCGTCTTAAATAGATGGAGGTTTTACAGCTAATTTAGTCGTAGGCTGCAATTTTGCCAAAATAGCTGGAGAAAATGCAGTTAATTTGTTTTCGGTAGGGCTTGGGTTACTTGGGTTACTAAGGTTGCTCTTACCTGCTACCACTGCCGTAGAAACTACCGTTACTGCTACCGCCAGTAATACTATTCCCTTTCACCGCCCGGACTGTGCTCAGCGCACCTTGAAGGTCGCTGTAAATTGCGTTACCGACAACGATTGTGTCGCTGACGGCCGCCGCTCGGCGTGCTGTTTCGGCATCGTGAATCCCCCCGCCATAAAAAAGACGAGCACCCTCAAGACATCTGCGCACATCCGCTACAAGCTCCATGTCGCCGAATGTCCCGCTATACTCTACATAGATGATCGGCATCTGCAGCAATTTGTCCGCAACCTGGGCGTACGCGGCGGCAGCCGCTGCATCCAGGCCAGTGGTGGCCTCCGTAACTCGGGCAACCGTGGAATCGGGGTTCAGAACGAGGTAGCCTTCCGGAACCAACAACTCCCAAGGAATCATATACCCGTACTGCTCGACCGCTCGGGCATGCTGACCGACCAGCCAATCACTCCGCGAGGTGTTCAGCACCATCGGTATCATATATAAATCAAATCCCGGCACGACGGCTTCCAAATCGGAAACCTCCAGCACGCATGGAATTTCAAACCGGCGGATGCGCGACAAGAGATCCACCGTATTCTCATACGTCACTCCGCTGGAGCCTCCCACCATAACGGCATCGCTCCCGGACATACAAATGGCTTCCAGCACCTCGTCTTCCAATGGACGATCGGGGTCCAACTTGAATACATGCCGCCAAGACTGCAAACTTTGCTTCAACACCGACTCCTCCAAGCTTGTCCAAACTATTCATATACCCGTTTCGGTCACGAAAAACGGGGCCTCTCTCCCGCCCCGCTCGTGCTTTGTCCGCTGTATTAGGTCAACCTTTATTTCGTATCAGCTGATTCATGCAAACCGGCTATTTTTCATAGCCACTTCTAGTCTAAGTGACTGTTAGAATACTGTCAATGTTCGTATGAAATGCGAACAAAAAGAACCCGGTCTCCTGAGCTGATCCACAAAGAATGAACGTTCATTATGAAGCTTCCTGGATTTATTATCCCTCAGTAGAAAAGAGCATTTGCATTCTTCCTTCTTTGCATTTATCTGGGAAAAACTCGGATTGTCCTTTAATTTTGAGTAAGACGGTTCAAATTCGAAATGGTATGCTCCGGAAGGGAGGAGGTGAAATTTACATTTTTGTAAGCGCTTTACCATTTTCGACAAATTTGGTGCAGGAGGAATGCTTTAAATGAGGAGATCGTTCAAACAAATTGCTTCAATCTTACTTACAGCGGCCTTGCTAATGCCGGCGGGTCTCATTGTCCGGACCGCGCAGGCAGCGGATTCAGCAGCACCTAATTCGGTAATCGTATACCACGAAAACTTTGAAAATGGCCCGGGTAAGGCAACCCAATCGGGTAGTGCCAACCTGGAGGCGGTAACTGGCAAGAAATTCACCGGCAATGAGGATGGAGCAGCATTATCAGTAAGCAACCGGTCCAATAATTGGGACGGCGTTGACTTCGCATTCGGTGACATCGGCTTGGCGGCTGGACAGGAATATACCGTAACAGCTTCCGTTTATGTTGAGGATGATTATAATCTGCCTCAAGGTGCGCAAGTCGTTCTTGAAGTTGTAAGCAATAAAGGCAGTGATGATGAATCGTACAATGGAATTAGCTCCACAGCGTTTAAAGCAGGACAAGGCGTCTCACTCTCTGCTAATCTCCCAGTTACGAACGTAGAGGGTACAGCTCTTCGGATAAAATCCAATGATGAAGGTGCAAAAGTTCCCTTCTATATCGGGGATATTTTAATCACCACAGTAGAATCCCCTCCCTCATCTGCTGTAGTGCTTCAACAAAGTTTTGAAGATGGTGCTGCCGGGGGATGGGCTAGGCTCTCTTGGGGCACCAGCGGTGAAGTTTCCGTTATTGACGGTATCGCCTCCGCTGGCACTAAATCATTAAAGTTTTTTAACCGGGCCAATGAGAAAGCAGTTCCTGCTCTCGCCCTGACGAACATTGTCAAATCCGATCGAAAATACGACATTTCTCTCAAAGTCAGACTCGGTTCGGATTCAGGCAATTTCCATATCGCCTCTAAAATAGATTCCGACTTGCTCGAAAACAAGTATCCCTGGATCGTTGGAAATAAGGTAGTAAACGCTCTTGAATGGACCACATTTGAAACTAAAGGCTACGAGATTCCATCTAACACCAAGGAAGTCATTATTTACGTTGAACCGGCCGAAGGCAATATGTTGACCTCGGATATTTACATCGACGAAGTGATCATCACGGATGTCACGCCGGGCGGGACTAACCCTCCGGAAGTTGTAGACAAAACAGGCATATCCGCCGACTTTGAAGATGGCCTGGATGGTTTCAAAGCACGGAATGGCCGGGAAACTGTAGTACTTTCCAAAGAGGACAACCATACTTCTGACGGCAGCCAGAGTCTCCTTGTTACTACTACAACCCAATATGATGCTGCATTGGTCGACGCCGGCGGCAAAATGGCCAAGAACCACCAGTATGAGCTGTCGGCATGGGTAAAAATGAAATCAGGCGAGGCCCCTACCACTCTGCGCATTAGTGTCCAATACGCAGACAGCGGCTTTGCAAACGTGTCACCGAATGTAACCGTAACCGATCAACAATGGGTAGAACTGAAGGGCAAATATACTCTTACGACTACCCCAACCGTACTCAATGCTTATGTTGAGACCGCAAATAATGATGGAGGCAACCGTACCTTCTTTCTGGATGATTTTAAATTGTCCTATTTGGGGCCGGTAGCTGCGGCGCCTCCGATTCAAGAAGGACTCCCTAACATAAAGGATGTTTACACTGACGATTTCCTGATTGGTAATATTGTTAACCCGGGAAGTTTTGACGAGAATCGGCTCAAGCTTCTGAAGAAGCACCACAATGTCGTCACGTTTGAGAACGATATGAAGCCGGACTATGCCTATAACAGCAATAGAGTGTTTGACTTTACCGCAGAAGATGCCCTTGTACAGAGAGTACAAGATGCAGGCCTTGACTTGCACGGACACGTACTCGTATGGCATGCGCAGTCACCAGAATGGCTTCATACCGCAGCCGATGGTCAACCGTTGAGTCGTGAAGAAGCTCTGGACAATCTAAGGACCCATATTCAAACCGTCATGGAGCACTTCGGTGACCAAGTAATCTCCTGGGACGTTGTCAATGAAGCGATGAACGATAACCCGGCGAATCCGCAAGACTGGAAAAAGGCATTGCGCAATTCGGGCTGGTTGAAAGCCATCGGCGATGACTTTATTGAGCAGTCCTTCCTTGCGGCCAGAGAAGTCATTGATGAAAATGGATGGGATATCAAGCTCTACTACAATGATTACAATGATGATAACCAGAATAAATCCACCGCCATCTACAGCATGGTTAAAGAACTCAATGAGAACTATGCCAAGACTCATCCAGGCAAAAAGCTGGTTGACGGGATCGGCATGCAGGCCCACTACAATCTGGGCACCAGAATAGACAATGTCAAGAGTTCGCTCGAGCGCTTCATATCCCTGGGCGTTGAAGTCAGCATTACCGAACTGGACATTATGGCGGGCACCAACTCTACAATCACTGACAAAGAGGCGCAGCAGCAGGCATATCTTTATGCCCAGTTGATGGATCTCTATAAGAAAAACAGCGATCATATTCCGCGTGTAACCTTCTGGGGATTAAATGACAGCACGAGCTGGAGAGCCGAGCAGAATCCAACCCTGTTCGATAAGGATCTGCAAGCGAAAAAGGCTTACTACGGGGTAATTGACCCCGAGAAGTACATGGAGGAAAATCCGCCTCAAGGTATTGATGCCAAACAATCCAAGGCGTATTATGGAACACCGTCTATCGACGGGTCTGTTGACAGCGTATGGAGCAGTGCTCCCGAAATGAAGCTGGATACGAAACAGATGGCCTGGTCAGGTGCTTCAGGAACAGCCAAAACGCTATGGGATGACAAAAATCTGTATGTATTGATTCAAGTCATAGACGACAAACTGGACAAATCCAGCGTCAATGTCTGGGAGCAGGATTCGGTCGAAGTATTCGTCGATGAAAACAATGCAAAATCAACCAGCTATCAAGACGACGACGGACAATACAGAGTGAACTTCGACAACGAGACTTCATTCAATCCGGCGAAAATCGCTGCAGGTTTTGAATCCAAAACCTCTGTTTCCGGCACGAATTACACGGTTGAAATGAAAATCCCGTTCAAAACGATTACACCGGCCAACAATGCTAAAATCGGCTTTGATGCCCAGATCAACGATGCCAAGAACGGCGCTCGTATCAGTGCCAATGCATGGAATGACCCTTCAGGCCAAGGGTACCAGGACCCGTCCGTATTCGGGGAAGTTACACTCGTTGGAGGCCAGACTCCGATTCAAGAAGATCTTCTTAATATTAAGGACGTGTACGCCAACGATTTCCTGATTGGCAATATTGTTAACCCGGCCACTTTTGAAGGAAATCGGCCTAAGCTTCTGACGAAGCACCACAATGTCGTCACGTTTGAGAACGATATGAAGCCGGACTATGCCTATAACAGCAATAGAGTGTTTGACTTTGCCGCTGAAGATGCCCTTGTCAAAAAAGTACAAGACGCAGACCTTAAACTGCACGGACATGTCCTTGTCTGGCATGCGCAGTCCCCTGAATGGCTTCATACCGGGGCCGATGGTCAACCGTTGAGTCGTGAAGAAGCTCTGGACAATCTAAGGACCCATATTCAAACCGTCATGGAGCACTTCGGTGACCAGGTAATCTCTTGGGATGTCGTCAACGAAGCGATGAACGATAACCCGGCGAATCCGCAGGAATGGAGAAAGGCATTGCGCCAATCCGGCTGGTACAAAGCAATCGGGGATGACTATCTCGATCAGGCGTTCCTAGCAGCCAGAGAAGTCCTCGATAAACACCCGGACTGGGATATCAAGCTCTACTATAATGATTACAACGATGATAACCAGAACAAATCCACCGCTATCTACAGCATGGTTAAAGAACTCAATGAAAACTATTCCAAGGATCATCCAGGCAAGAAGCTGGTTGACGGAATCGGCATGCAGGCCCACTACAATCTGGGCACCAGAATAGACAATGTCAAGAGTTCGCTCGAGCGTTTCATATCCCTGGGCGTTGAAGTCAGCATTACCGAACTGGACATTATGGCTGGCTCCAATTCTGTACTCACTGACAAGGAAGCGACGCAGCAAGGTTATCTTTTTGCCCAACTGATGGATCTTTATAAGAAGAACAGCGATCATATTCCGCGTGTAACCTTCTGGGGGCTGAGTGACGGAACCAGTTGGAGAGCCGAGCAGAATCCGGTGCTGTTCGATAAGGATCTGCAAGCGAAAAAAGCTTACTACGGGGTAATTGACCCCGGGAAGTACATGGCTGAAAATCCGCCTGAAACCATTGATGTCAAGCAATCCAAGGCGTATTATGGAACACCGTCTATTGACGGGTCTGTTGACAGCGTATGGAGCAATGCTCCGGAAATGAAGCTGGAAACGAAACAGATGGCTTGGTCAGGTGCTTCAGGAACAGCTAAAACGCTATGGGATGACAAAAATCTGTATGTATTGATTCAAGTCAACGACGACAAACTGGACAAATCCAGCGTCAATGTCTGGGAGCAGGATTCGGTCGAAGTATTCGTCGATGAAAACAATGCAAAATCAACCAGCTATCAAGACGATGACGGACAATACAGAGTGAACTTCGACAACGAGACTTCATTCAATCCGGCGAAAATCGCTGCAGGTTTTGAATCCAAAACCTCTGTTTCCGGCACGAATTACACGGTTGAAATGAAAATCCCGTTCAAAACGATTACACCGGCCAACAATGCTAAAATCGGCTTTGATGCCCAGATCAACGATGCAAAGAACGGCGCACGTATTAGTGTAATTGCATGGAATGACCCTTCGGGTCAAGGGTATCAGGACCCGTCCGTATTCGGGGAACTCACCCTCCTCGGCAAATCGTCCGGCGGCAACAATGGAGGAGGTAATAACGGCGGTGGCAATAACGGTGGTGGATCTGGCGGTTCGGGTTCCGGAAACTCCAATTCCGGAAACAGCGGCTCCGGTACGCAGCCTGGCACACAACCCGGCACGGTCAACAATAACAACGGGGTTGTATCCATCCAGCCTACTGTAAAGGTTGAGAACGGAAACGCTTCGGCAACCGTATCCAGCGAAAGCCTGAATAAAGCAATCGGGCAAGCTTCACTGGGAGCAAATGGCAAAAAGCAGATTGTTATTGAAGTACCGAATCAAGCAAATGTGCAATCTTATGTTGTTCACCTGCCGGCTTCAAGTCTGCAAAGCAACAACAATGTTGAATTTGTGCTCAAAACGGAGTACGCAACCCTTCATGTACCATCGAAAATGCTATCTAATATGACGGAGGAAGCCGGGCAAGTCTCCATTCAGATCAGCAAAGGTTCTGCGAATGACCTGAATGCCGATGCACGTGGAAAAGTGGGCAGCCGTCCGATCGTCGATCTTAGCGTGAAGGCTGGCGACCGTGTCCTTGCCTGGAACAATGCTGCGGCGCCTGTAACGGTATCCTTGCCGTACACCCCTGCCGCACAGGAACTTGCAAACCCGGATCAAATCGTGATCTTGTACATTGGCAGCCAAGGGCAGGCAACGGCCGTGCCAAGCGGAAGATACGATTCGAAGACAGGCTCGGTTACATTCACAACCACCCACTTTAGCACTTATGCTGTAGCTTATGTAACCAAATCTTTTGCCGATCTACAAAACACGGCGTGGGCGAAACAAGCCGTTGAAGCGATGGCGGCCCGCGATATTATTAAGGGAATCTCTGATGAGAACTTCGCCCCTAAGGCTTCCATCACGAGAGCAGACTTCATCACCTTGCTTGTCAGAGCGCTGGAATTGAAGGGCTCTGGCGGAAATGCGGCAGCCTTCAGTGATGTTCAGCCAACCGCTTACTATGCGGAAGCCTTGGCTATCGCGAAGGAGCTTGGAATTGCTTCCGGATTTAATGACAACACCTTCAAACCAGGCAGCAGTATTTCTCGTCAAGATATGATGGTCCTTACAGCAAGAGCCTTGAACGCGGCCGGTAAGCAAACTGGCGGCCAAGGAAGCCTGGATCCTTATTCGGATGCCGCAAGCCTTGCCGCTTATGCCAAAGACAGCGCTGCTTCTCTCATAGGAAGCGGAATCGTCAACGGCAAGGACGGCAAAATTGCACCAGCGGATACATTGACCCGCGCAGAAGCAGCGATGATTCTGTACCGGATCTGGAAGCTGTAAAATTCGTTTAAAAGCAGTTGATTCTCAAAAAAGCTGCCCCCGTCGGTTCAAGACGGGGGCAGCTTTTATATTTTATAAGCCCAGGTATTCCAGCCAGCCCACACGCCCGGCATCATCCTCTTCCAAAAAATCAGTATAAAAGCCGTAGACGCCCATCCGCTTGAACTTAAGGATCGTTTTGGGATCGTTAATGGTATGAACATATGAAGGAACGCCGATCTTGTTCAGAGCGGACACCAGGTTTTCATTCGCCCGGGTCTCGGACATCGTAATGGCCGCAAGCCCTTTTTCCTTGGCAAAACGCACAACCTCGTCATCCGAATCATGGGTCTGATAAAGCGTAAAAATCACCGATTCAAAAGGATAGATGTCCTCGATCGCATCCCACATCGACTGATAATAAATTTGCGGCACGATCCGCTCCAGTAACGCCGGGTCTTTTTGCTTCGCGCTCTCGACGATTTTGGTGAAAATCCGGTCGATCTCCTCCGGTTCAATCTGTTTCGTATCCGTGACGAGATACATATCAGGGTGCTGCTCCATAAGATCAAGGATATCGTCCCAACTGAGCGGCTCATACTTGCCCATGATTTTAGCATTTTTAAATTCCTCGAAGGTCCATACCGCAGCATGGGTGCCGGGATCCATTACTTTCTCTTGGCCCATCATCTTTGTAAAGCTCTCTCCCCACTCGTGCCGGGCGATGAGCTCATCATCCTTGCTGAGCAGCAGATCCGCCTCGAACACGCGGGTCCCTTTGGCATAATTGGCTTCAAAAGCCTCAAAGCTGTTGCTATACGTCAGCCCTTCAATCCCGCCCATGGCATGAGCCACCATGCGGTGGGCCCGGAAGCCCTCGTACCGCGAGGCTTGAGGGCGAAAAAGGGTAACGATCAATATGATGGATAAACCTAGAATTAGTGCGATAGAGTAGAGAGTTCTTTTTTTCATGATAATATGCATCCTTTAGTTTGTAATTTATGACCTAAATCTATAACTCTATTATACTATACACGAAAAAAAGCCTGCGGACTCATTGAGAGACCACAGGCTATAATAACATATCAAAAAATTAGTAGGCATTCTTGTTTACAAATCCATTAACTACTGTTTTCAAAATGATCTTGATATCCATTAGAATTGACCAATTTTCGATATAAAAAATGTCGTGTTCAATTCGTTCCTCGATCGAAGTGTCTCCACGAAGCCCATGAGCTTGGGCATATCCGGTAATTCCTGGACGTACGTGGTGCTTCACCATGTATTTCGGAACTTCCTCCCTGAATTGATCTACAAAATATGGACGTTCAGGACGAGGTCCGACTACGCTCATATGGCCAGCCAGAACATTAAAAAATTGCGGAAGTTCATCAAGGCTTGTTTTGCGCAAAAAAGTACCGAACTTGGTTCGTCGGGGATCGTTCTCTGTAGTCCAGCGGGTGTCAGCCATACTTTCAGGTAGCAACCGCATAGAGCGGAATTTATACATTCGGAACTTCCTGCGGTTCAGACCTACCCGTTCTTGCTTGAAAATTACCGGACCCTTTGAGGTCATTTTTACACCGATAGCGATTATTAACATAATCGGAGAAGTAATGATAATGGCAATGGAACTAAATACAATATCAAACAATCGCTTTGCAAGCCGGTTCCCAGCCAAGTCGAGCGGAATATCGCGGACATTGATCATCGGCATCCCGGCAAAGTTATCAAACACAGGGCGTGCGGGCAAATAATCGAAAAAGTCCGGAATGATCAGTGTGCGAACCCCTATCTTTTCACAAATCGCAATGATCCTTGCATATTTGGAATGTGCAGCTAGCGGCAATGCAAGCACAACCTCATCAATGAGCTTCGACTCCAATATCTCCTGCAACTGATCTAAGGTCCCGAGAATCGGCTTATATCTGGACTTTTCATCAGCCGTCCATTCCCGATGATCATCAAGAAATCCAACGATATCGTAGCCGAGCTCCGGGTATTGCCGGAGGTTATCATGAAATTTTTGTCCTAGCGATCCCGCACCTAAAATGAGCACAAACTGCTTGTTGAAGCCCTTTTTTCGGAGCTGTTTCAGTGAACTTTTTAGAAAATAGCGGTATAACATGATGAACATCAAATTCAAAGTCATATAAATGGCCAGATAGGTACGCGAGATATCTACCTGTTTTACAAAAAACATTAATCCGAAAAGGATGAACAAGCTCGAAAAGTGAACCTGGATCAACTTTAGCACTTCGTCGGAGAAGCGTTTTTTGCGTTTAGGAGAATAAAGCGAGACCAGAATCCCGACAAATACGGAAATAGCGCCATAAACGATGCTCCAGAATGCATATATCTCCACGGACAATGGCTGTTCGTAACGAATCAAGCCACTTTCAAACTTGATCCACCAGGCCATAAGGAATGAAATCTGAATAACCGCAAAATCCGCCAAAATATACAATTGTGTCAAAAACCGCTGATTTTTGCGGATCATTGCTTCACCTCCATTTGGCGACTCGATGTCTCAGCGCTGGTGTCCAGCGTGCCCCTTACCGGGATACCCGGTTTAAGTTTATTACTGATAAAGGATAAGGAGAACTTGAGGGCGATGCCGCTGAATACGGCCATGTTAGTGAACCAGGAATAGTGCCGTTTGAAATGCTTGCGGTGGAACACCCACATCGCTCTATGAAATTCGTAGATAATTTTCATAGGCTTGCGGCGACTGCTTGCTCCCTTGTAATGGACAATGTAAGTGGCCGGATGATAGTGGATCTCCCACCCTGCCTGCTTGATCCGGTAGCACCAATCTATGTCTTCTCCGTACATAAAAAAAGTCTCATCCAGAACCCCTACCTCCCGGATCGTCTCCTGACGCAGCAGCATAAAAGCCCCAACCAGACAATCGATTGGATAAGTCTCATTCGGGTTGAGATAACTGAGATGATATTGATTAAACCGCGGGTTCTCCGGATAAAGCTTCGAAAATCCGAATGCGTAATAAAAAGAAGCTGACGGCGTAGGAAAGCCTCTTCTGCACGCTTTATCCAGCGAGCCGTCCGGCAGAATCACTTTGCAACCTGACGCTCCTACCTTCGGGTGTTCCTCCATATATGCAAGCATCGTCTGCAAAGTGCCCGACTGCATAATCGTATCTGAATTGAGCAGCAGCACATAGCGGCCGTTCACGATCTCCATCGCCTGATTATTTCCTTTGGCAAAGCCGGTGTTCGTGTGATTCTCGATCAGCCGCACCTGCGGGAACTGCTCCTTGATGGCCGGAACCGAGTCGTCCTTGGAAGCATTGTCGACGACAATGACCTCATAAGTATATTCCGTATCCGATTCGAACACGGATTTCAAGCAATCTATAGTTAAGTCACGCGTATTATAGCTGACGATGACGATGCTCAAATCCATAATCCAAGACTCCTGACAAATATAGTAATCTATCGACATTATTATAGCATAGGTGAAGGAGCTCCGGGGAGGATGGAAGGATGAGAAGAAATGGGGGGGATGGTGAATCATATTTTGATCAAGGGATAAGGCAAGAAACAAAGAAAAAGAGCCCTGAATATCGGGCTCATGGTACAATTTGTCTTGTACAACTGAACTTGGGTAGGAAGTATTGCCTCTAGATTGGAGGTGGTGCTTATGACATCTTCACTTCCAGAAGTGATCAACTGCGTCACGACTCATTGTGCACTGTTTAGCTTTTCTATAATTTCTTTCCGCTTCTCCCTCAATTCCGGAAACTTCTTGCGGAAGTCCAGCCAAGCGCCGAGAACCTTCGGTTCTCTCAACAGCATATAGGCATGCACGACTATTTCGTAGGCAAGTAAAGGTAGGAACTGCTTTTTCCATGCTGACGGGCAAAGATTTTTATACATCATCTTGTAGCGATTGATGAAGGAATGAAGGCGAATGAATAAAGGCTGCTGTTTGCGGCTACCTTTTTTCCAGCCGCGTTTATGATACCCAACGGCTTCTGCACAGTAATATGATCTATAACCGAACAGTCTCCCTCGCCAAGCAACATCTACATCCTCTTTATAGGCAAAGAAATCTTCGTCAAAAAATTCACCCTGAATGGAGATGGCTTCAATCATCTCTCTTGAGTATATCGCCGCAGCTCCGGACACACCGAATACATCGCCGGACACCTTCCATTTATCTGCCGGCTCGCCGGCTCCCCGGTCAAAGGCTCTCCAGATCCGATTCATGACAAGTCCTGTCGAGTCAATGATTCCCGGCTGATTCTGGAATACCAGCATACCTGTGGCACTTCCGATTCCTTGATCCTTATTCATAATACGGATAAGATATTCCACATAAGTTGGAGAGAGAATCACATCCGGGTTAAGGATTAGCATATAATCTGCACTGGACAATCGTATTGCCTGGTTATGTGCCGGGGCGAAGCCTACGTTATCGGCATTAGTAACGAGACTAATTTGCACCGGAATACTCGCGCGCGCTCGAATCGCTTCAACCCGCTGAATCGTATCGTCTGCAGAGGCGTTATCGACGATAATGATTTGATTGATGGGGTATGTCTGTCCAAATATAGCCTCTAGGCAAGCTTCTATATCGTTGCCGCTATTAAAAGTTACAATATGTACGCTGACAGCTGCAGACATGGGTTCTCCTCTCACCACAGAAATAAGGAGCACTTCATTTCCCAGTGCCCCCGTACGTTAGTTATATAATGTTTTCTACATCAAACTTCATTATACCAAATTGCCCTATTTCTTCAAATACTGCTGGAGAAAGTCCTGCAGCCCCTCCTGCCATGATCTCAAATCTTTAAATCCACTATTTCGAATGGATAAATGGTCCATGACTGAATTGGCCGGCCTAGGGGCAGGGAGTGAAAACTCCTCCGTCGTGCAGGGGATGAGTTTTGCTTTTAGTGGGTCGTTCAAAATCTCTGAAGCCTCGGCAAAGATCTCCGAAGCGAACTCATACCATGTGCATGTATCTGAGTTGGAAGCATGATAGATACCATATTGCTCCGTTGCGATTAACTGTAGCAGAAATTCAGCCAAGTCTGCCGTGTACGTCGGCGATCCTTTCTGATCAACGACAACCTTGATCTCATCGCGTTCTTGCCCCAGTCTAAGCATCGTTTTGACAAAGTTATGCCCATGCAGACCGAACACCCAAGATGTCCTTACAATAAAATAGCGCGAGGATAATGTCTGGACAAGCTGTTCTCCTGCTCTTTTGGATTTTCCGTATATACTCTGCGGGTTCGTATCGTCATACTCGCGGTAAGGCGAATCAGAACGTCCATCAAACACATAATCCGTACTAATATAGCAAAACTTGGCCCCTACGCGTTCACTGGCAACTACCATATTCCGGGTTCCGGCCGCATTGATGGCATAGGCGGATTCCACCTCTTCCTCCGCACGATCCACTCCCGTATAGGCCGCACAATGAATGACGGTCTCTGGCCTGGATTGCTGAAGGAGCGACAGACATGCTGCCGCATCTGTAATATCAAGAGTATCCCGATCAGACGCAATGACTTCGTGTCCGCTATATTTAAACTGTGCTACAACATCCGTCCCCAGCTGCCCTGACGCCCCAGTAACCAGTACTTTCATGCCAGACCACCACCAAGACGCGCACCATATTGTTTCGCATAATAGTCCTGATAAGTCTCGCTCTGAATTCGTGTCCACCAGTCTTTATTATCCAAATACCAGCGAATTGTCTCCTGAATTCCTGTCTCGAAGGAATGCTTCGGCTTCCAGCCTAACTCCTGCGTCGTCTTCGTAGGATCAATGCCATACCTGCGATCATGGCCAGGACGATCCTGTACATACTTAATCAAGGATTCAGGCTTACCAAGCTGCTCCAGAATCGTTCTTACAATATGGAGGTTAGTTCTTTCATTATTTCCACCAATATTATACACTTCTCCATTGCGCCCGTTATGGATCACAAGGTCAATGGCACTGCAGTGATCCTCCACGTACAGCCAGTCGCGAATGTTTAACCCGTCGCCATACACTGGCAGCGCCTCACCCGCAAGCGCCTTGGAGATCATTAATGGGATTAACTTCTCCGGGAATTGGTAAGGTCCATAATTGTTTGAGCAACGTGTAACGTTTACTGGCAAGCCAAAAGTCTCATGATAGGCACGGACCAACAAATCTCCACCAGCTTTGCTGGCAGAGTAAGGGCTATTCGGTTGAAGCGGAGTCTCTTCCGTAAATAATCCAGTCTCCCCTAATGACCCATATACTTCGTCTGTCGATACCTGAACGAACTTTTCAACATTATGCTTACGAGCAGCCTCCAGGAGCACCTGAGTACCAAGCACATTGGTTTTTACAAAAATATCTGGCTCCAGTATGCTTCGGTCCACATGTGATTCTGCAGCAAAATTGACGATCACATCAACATCTTGACCCATCAGTTCTTCCATAGCCTTGGTGTCTGTAATATCCGCCTTCACAAAGGTATGATTCGGATTGCCTTCCACCGACTTCAGGTTCTCTAGGTTTCCGGCATAAGTAAGTGCATCCACGTTTACAATCTGGTAGTCGGGATGTTGGCGGAGCATATATAATACAAAGTTGCTGCCGATAAAACCGGCACCGCCTGTTACAAGCAGCTTCATTTATAAGTCCCCCTAATCAAAATTAATCTCCGCATCAGCGAATGTCGGATGGAGCCTGTCTTTATCCGAAAGTAGCGGCTCACTTATCGGCCAGTCGATTCCCAGAGCAGGATCATTCCATAGTATGCCGCGGTCGTGTTCAGGGGAATAATATTCGTCCACTTTGTATAAAACTTGGGTGTTTGGAACAAGAGTACAGAAACCATGGGCGAAGCCTTTCGGAACCAATAACTGACGCTTATTATACTCGCTGAGAATGATCCCGACCCATTGGCCAAATGTTGGTGAATTTCGGCGAATATCGAGAATCACATCGTATACAACCCCTGATAACACCCGGAATAGCTTCGTTTGTGCTTTGGGATTCAACTGGTAATGCAAGCCTCGCAGTACGCCTGGTTCAGCTGATAATGACTGATTGTCCTGAACAAACGAATAATTCTGTCCCAAAGACTGCATCATTTTGTTATTATAACTTTCCATAAAAAAACCCCGGTGATCGCCATGTACCACCGGTTCCAGCAATGCTGCGCCTTGCAGCTTTAACGAGGTTATTCTCATAGCCAAGCATCCTCCCTATACTAAAGCTTGAGTGTGCCGAACTCCTCACCAAAAACTAAATCTTTTGCCAACTCATTGGCTTTTGCCAGAGAAGCATGTGTCCCGGCATCGGTCCACCAACCTTCAAGCACATCAAAGGTCAATTTTCCTCGTTTAATATATGCATTATTGACGTCGGTGATTTCCAGTTCGCCTCGTGATGAGGGGGTTAAGGTCTTAATAATTTCAAACACCGTACGATCAAACATGTAAATGCCCGTTACAGCAAAATTTGACTTAGGTTGCTTAGGCTTTTCCTCAATAGAAACGATGTGTTCACCTTGAAGTTCCGGGACTCCGAAGCGGGTTGGGTCGGGAACTTGCTGAATCAGGATCTTGGCTCCTTTTTTCTGTTCGCGGAAATTAGAGACATACGGTGTAATATCATCAGCAAATACATTATCCCCCAGGATAACAATCATTTGGTCATCACCCACAAACTGCTCGGCTAAGCCTAACGCTTGCGCAATCCCACCAGCCTCGTCCTGAACTTTGTAGGTAAATGAAACTCCCATCTCGCGCCCGCTACCAAGAAGACTTACGACATCGCCCATGTGTTCTTTGCCGGTAACCAAGAGTATATCGGTAAGTCCGGCTTGCTTTAGCTTATAAACAGCGTGAAAAACCATTGGGTACCTTCCCACGGGCAGGAGGTGTTTATTGGTTACCTTGGTTAAGGGAAAAAGGCGGGAACCAGTGCCGCCTGCTAAGATAATGGCTTTCATAGGTAGCCTCCATAATCGAAAAAGTATAAAATAAATCTCTATATGTTGTGGCCTGTGCTCTCTGATTGCCTAGACGTTGTGCTGTTTTTAATCCGAATAGGTTAGTTTATTGAGCTCGATTTCTGTGATGGTTCATCGAACCAGTCTTAAAAAGTGTTCTGTGTATCCCTATCTGTTACCACATTTTCATTAAAGGGAATAATCCCCAATATCATGTCAGAAATTTCACGGAAACATCCTTGGCCCCCTTGTTTCTGAGTAACATAACGAGCTTTCCTTTTAATATAATCATTAGCACTTGATGGTACACATCCGAAAAGGCACTTTTCTATAGCCGGAAGGTCAAAAATATCATCACCTATATATGCAACTTGATTTAAGTCGATTGTATTCTTTTGACACAAATCCTCTAATGCACCTAGTTTATCTCTAGTCCCCATAATCAGGTAATCTATCTTTAGCTTGTTTGCTCTATGCTGAATAAGGGGATTATTCTCTGCTGTAATAATTGCTGTTTTTATCCCATTTCTTTGAAGTTCCTGAAACCCAACTCCATCTAACACGCAGAATCTTTTCATCTCTTCTCCGGACTCTGTATAGTAGAGCCCTCCATCCGTAAGAACTCCATCACAATCTGTTGCGACGAGTTTTATTTTCGATAAATCCACTTTACCACCTCTTAATAAACTATGCCTAGCTTCAAGATATCTGATGCAGTTATAAGACCTAATGAACCATTATTCTCATCAACCACAGGTAGCACAGATGCTTTTTTTCCGCCTTTCTGCATGATAATCAATGCATCAATGGCTAGTGAACCACCTAATACAGTTATAGGTGTTTTAGTCATAACCTCTTCAACTGGACAAGAATAAATATTAATATCATTGTCCATACACCTTCTAATGTCTCCATCAGTGAGTATACCTTTGAGCTTACCGTCCATATCAATGATAGTTACAGCACCAAGTCCTTTTTTGCTTATTTCAACAATTGCGTCTTTGAGTGTAGAACCAATCTCTATAGATGAGTTTTCAGAACCGCTGTGCATTATATCACTAACTCTTGTGGTAAGTCTTCTTCCTAATGCTCCTGCCGGGTGAAATATCGCATATTGATTTTTCCCGAAATTATTTATCTCAGAGAGGATTACTGCTAGAGCATCACCTAAAACCAGGGTAACTGTTGTACTTGACGTTGGTGCCATTTTTAAAATGCACGCTTCGTCGACTACTGGTATTTTACAAATTATGTCACTGTGTTTTGCGAGACTTGAAAATCTATTATTGGTAATTGCAATAATTTTTGCACCAATGAGTTTCATATTTGGAAGTAATCTTAATACTTCTTCACTCTCACCACTATTACTAATAATAATCACAACATCATTGTTAGTGATCATACCAAGATCACCGTGAAGAGCATCACCTGGGTGGAGAAAAAAGGAGCTAGTTCCGAGACTAGCCATGGTTGCTGCTACTTTTCTTGCTATGTGTCCTGACTTTCCAACGCCGGTAACCACCGTTTTACCATGGCAATTTGAAATAGTATTAATAACTTGACTGAAACCATCGTCTATCTCATCTCGCAATTTCTGTAATGCCCTGATTTCAATATCTATGATATTCTTGGCTCGGGAAATGTAACTATGTTCATTCATTATGATTCACAGCTTCGTATATTTTAAGAATGCGGCTTAAAATGTCTTCTAAATTGTCCAACCGGACCATATTAGGACCATCAGAGAGCGCATTGTCAGGATCAGGGTGTACTTCCATAAATAACGAATCTGCCCCTACTGCAATAGCGGCTTTTGCCAAATATTCAACATACTCACGGTTCCCACCTGTTGTTGTACCTTTCGCCCCTGGTTTTTGAACACTGTGAGTAGCATCAAATACAACAGGGTAACCAAATTTCTTCATCTCAACGATACCGGTCATATCTACTACAAGATTGTTATATCCAAAGCTTGTGCCTCTTTCACAAAGCAATATATTTCGGTTCCCAGTACTTTCAAGTTTATCTACAACATTCTTCATATCCCATGGGGCAAGGAATTGGGCCTTTTTCACATTAATGATTTTGCCCGTTTTACCCGCACTTACCAATAGATCTGTTTGACGGCATAAAAATGCAGGTATCTGAATAATATCGGCAACCTTAGAAACTGGTTCAGCCTGGTTAGGTTCATGAATATCAGTAGCGATTTTAACATTACATTCATCTTTAACCTTCTTTAGAATTTCAAGGCCTCTTTCTAGCCCTGGTCCACGAAAGGAATCTACAGAAGTACGGTTTGCTTTATCAAACGATGACTTAAAATAGTAGTCGATTCCAAACTTCTCGGTAACCTCTTTAATCTTCGACGCCGTTTTGAGAACTAGTTCCTCAGATTCAATTACGCATGGTCCGGCTATTAGCATAAATTTGTTATTCACAAGAATGTCTCCTTATGTTCTAGTATATAATCTCTAACTCGCTCAAGGTCTTTCTCTGTGTCAACTGCTACAGTGTCTGAACGAACTTCCCCAACTCTTATTTTCACTCCATTTTCAACAAGCCGAAGTAATTCAATATCCTCAATCCTTTCTATTCTTCCGCGTTCAAGGCTTGAGTAATATTTTAATACCTCTCTCTTAAATGCATAAACGCCAATTGGTTTATAATATTTGTAGTCTAGTGAAGCTTTTGGATATGGTATAGGTGCTCTTGAGAATAACAATATATCTTCATTAACATCACAAACCACTTTCGGTGTTGTACCATTAACCACATCTACCGGATTTTTATATTCGGTTTTTAATGTTGCACACGGTATGTTATCTTCACTTAAAATCGTATCGATAACTGCTTCAATATCCGAAGGCTCTAACAAGGGTTCATCCCCTTGGATCGTCACGTAGATATCAGCTTCTATTATTTCTGCAACTTCTGCGACACGCTCTGTTCCATTTGAATGGCTTTGGGAAGTCATTATATGCTTGATACCGTATTGGTCACAAACCTCCGCAATCCGAACATCATCAGTTGCAACATAGACATCTTTCAGTCTCTTTACCATTTTAGCACGCTGGTAAACCCACCAAACCATAGGCCTACCACAGATGTCAGCCAAAGGTTTTCCAGGGAGTCTACTAGAACTATATCTAGAAGGAATAACCCCAATTATATTCATCTTCTCTTCCTCCAATGTTAATCAAGTTCGTTATTTACTAATTCTTGTTTATCATTTCTTTCTTTTTCAATATAATACAACAACCTTTGTTCAGTTGCTTTGAGGATTCCTTCAAGCACTTTAATTTTCACCTGTTCAGGGCTCATTTTTTCAATTGTTAAATTCACCTGTAAATTTTCTAACTTTTTCTCGAACTGCAACTCTGTAGCCATAGTCATATACTCCTCATTTTTAGAATAAAAATATATCGACTGTTCCTCTGGTTTAACAAACATTTCATCCGCAAAAGGTTTTCTATAATAAACAAGAGGGTGCATTTTTTCCATAATATTTTTGTGGTAGTAATCATAAAAGCAATAGTCTTCATGGCTATTTAAAAATATTAAGATGTTATTTTGGTCAGTACTTTCAATTAAATCGATAACTAATTGTTGATTGAAGCTTTCCGATTTAGATATGTCGTCAACAATAATAATCTTGTTTTTAATTGTCTCAATTACAGAAAGTGATTTGACAGAAATATTTTCTATAGCCAGATCACTATACTTCGCCATAGTAAACAAATGATCATTATCAACCCCAACAGTATAAACAGTATCTAAATCCTTAATGTTCAGGTTCTTGATGAGCTTTAAAGCAACATAATACTTAGCCGCTTGCTTATAGGAAGTTCTAAACTCTGGTGATAACACTATCACTTGTTTAAAGCAATCACTAATTGTGTTAATAGATGTAGAATAAATAGTTGCCGCCGACTCAATTTTTTGATCAAAAATAAAAGGCAAAAACTCGGTAGGAAATTTCCCATTCAGAACAGTAGACCTAGGTAGTATTCTATCGTAGTACATTACATCTTCTGGATGAGGTTTTATATATAAATTTCGATTATTTATAAAGAAGTCGACAAATGTCTGGTAAATTTCAGCATGTTCTTCGAATGAAAGTATTTTTAAATTCATAAAATGCTGAGTCAACAATAGAAAAGCATTGGGTTTAATACTAACTTCACGGTTTACTGAGAAGCAATCAAAAAGTGATTCAAGCTCCTCAGAAGACAAAGCTTTCATGCTTTCTACTACATTAAAGTCCAATAGCTTCTCACTATAAAAGCCATCTACTTGAGTTCTTGCATCACATATAACTTTTTCGATAAGATGGTTTGAATAATCTACTAATTTAAATTTTTCGGCGTTTTCTCTGTGCAAAGGAACAGCATTATCTAAAGCGTCTCGTAGAATTTCAGGTCTACTATAAGCTCCGTTCGCTTCTTCAAATGCATAAAATTTCCGATTATTATGAATCAGATAGATTGAAAAATAATAATGCACTCCGCCTACGTAAATATTCCCAAGCTCATTAAGACTGTAATTTATTGTTTCTTCATATAATTTTTCTACATCTTCTACTAAATTCATAGAATTATGAGAGAGGCTTTTGTAGGGGAATTTAAAGATTTCTTTAAATACACCCTTTTTCGCAAGTAAATCCAAACTCTTTTCATCTTGCCCAAATGAAGCAAAATCAGGTATTACCAGGATTGCATTTTCGTTCTTATGAAATATAAATCTATGAACAATGCAATTTAACAACTGGTAAGTTGTCACTGCATGGTATAAAACCAAATCAATCACCCCTATAACATTCTTTTTCTTAGTGTTTCACCTAACGTATCTACATTTTTCTTCTCTAAATCGCCACCAGTATTTAAATTGAAGACAAAGTCAGAAAAGAAGTTTTTAATGTAAGATAAATCTCGGATAATCATTCTAAAAGGCAAGTATGCATCATAACCAGCTATATTGAACATATAAGGATATTTATTAAATGTAGTGAAGTAACTCTTAACAAAATCTATGATTCCTTGGTGTATTTCTTCAATCTTTGAATAATTCTCAACCTCAGCTAGATCAAAGGTAAACTCAAAATCCAACTCAGAGTTATTAAATCCAGAAAAGCTCGGAGATTTTGCTTGCGTGAACAACTCGAAAATAGCACTATTAGCGCCTTTATTTGTCGAAAAATGGGTGTCATAGAGATTACGATTGTTAGAGCGGGAAAATATATAACTCTCTATCTTTTCAGTCTGTATATTAGCAATAATATCAGTAGGAGGTCCTCCACTTGCAGCAAGAAGACAACTAACCTCACAAGATAGATTCCATTCTTCTTCTATAAGAACTTTTAATCCAAGTGGTCCAGTACCATTCCAACCCACATCAACAATGGCTACTTTTTTCGCTTCACCAATTAACGAGTGAACGTACTCTTTTGCTAAGTCGCTTCCTTTTTTGTAAATAGCAATTATTTCATCGATATTATCTATAAAAAATTTTTTTAGATGATCGGCATTTTCCTGAGTAATTTTATCTTCTCTATTTAAATTCCAATAAATAAGCTTGTTACTCAATTGGGACAAACCAATACTTGTAAGAATGGAGGAAATAGTAATGTCTTGTTTAGAAGAAATTCTATAATCAATATTTCTTTTCAGAAATATATTTCTATCTTTTTGTAGTAAATATTTCATATGAGCAATTCTTGACCAAAGAAGATATTCACTTGGAATGTCATCGAATAATTCATCATACACTTTTTTGTAGATATCGCCATCACGAGCTAGAAAGATAACCTTATCAATATTGTTTACTTTTGAATAGCTATGAATCCAATTGCAGAATCCAGCAATATATAGTCCACCGTAAATAAATCCGTATTCATATGCAGGGCTGAACTCTTTGGTTCCATTATGAAGATGTGTGTTTACTACTCCAGAGTACCCACTTCCAATTAACTCGGACATACCATCAGCACGATACTGATTTCCAATTTCATGAACATTCTTGTAATAACGAGTTTCAAATCCCATTTCTTTGGCATTGTTTATGTCAGCATGAATGTTATCTCCAATGTGCACAATCCGCAAATCATCGCCAAACTCATTTCGCACGACATTGTACAGATCTTTACGCGACTTGCTAATTTTATAGTCACAGGATACAAAAATATTCTCGTAACCTGTGTAACCACACTCTTCCAGCAACTTGTTCATCATATTTTTCGGATAGTACATATCAGAAACAATAATCATTCTTTTTTTATGACTTTGTAGTATATCAAATACACGCTTCATGTAGGGATTGGCAAAACAAAAGTCAATCTCTGTTTCAAACTCGGCTTTAATACCTTGCTCTTTCGGAATCCCTGTATTTTTTTCAATGTACTTATAGATTTCCTCTATTGTTATTTCTCTTGTTCCTTCATTGTCATCACTTATAGCTCTAACCGCTCGCTCTGCTTCAATTCGTAAACTATAAAATCCATTGTAATTCAACTTTTGCCCTACAATCATAAATAGGTCAACAGGTTTTGTAAATGGACGTAAAACTAATGTGTCAAAAATATCAAATGAAACAATATCGTATTGCAATAAATCTTTCGCAAAATGGTGAGGAGTTGCTCGTTTATATACAGAAGACTCTGGACCTTTTAAATACGGAACACGAGGTCCTTTTATTTGGACTGTATTGCTGCTATTATTTTTTTTGAAATTTCGGTACTTCCAATTGAGACGTACTAATAAACTCCATGACTTCAACCTATTCTTCCTATGTAGCTCTTCATTGTTCCATCTGTACTGTTGGTACTCCCGCAATATATGTGGATTCTTTTCTGCAACATAATAAAACAACTTTTCCTTTATTCTTTTCAGCATCTCTTCACTTCCTTAATTTTCTTAAAATATATCTAAAAGCTTTTTTAGGATTCCTTATTCCTCGTATTATTCGTTCTCTAATGAACCATTCCATTCGATCTAAAAACGCAAAACGGAAATGTATTCCTATTTTTTCAAGATCCTCCCCAGTTCCATAAACGACTAGAGCATTTTTCCACAAGTTTTTTTGAACCTGAATCCTGATTTCCTTTTTACGGTTCTGATATTCTTTTAAACTCACGAAAGTTACAAAGGGTTGCTTGTCCTGCGTGTCACCTATTCCGACAGAACTAGTTAACTCTTTAAATTGGAAGAGATCGTCATAATTTTTGTGTTCAATAAATTCAATATAATCCCCGAGGCAATCATCCACTGTAACATTTTTGACATACGAAAAATAGTCGATATAGGATTCAGTTGCTTTAATAATACCTTTAATAATTGAAGACAGGTACCCTTCGATACGATCTTCTTCCTTAAAACATGGGGTTATTTCTCCTTCAGAATCTACAAGCTTAATTAAAGACCCGTGGGGTGCCGAAAAAATAAATTCATACATCATGACATTTTCCATCACGACATTTTGTCGTTGTTTGGGTTTACCAAGATTAAAAGCATAACCCAACACATCTTTACTAATGTCAGGATAAACGATATCCGTTGTTCCAAAGTAATACCCCGTTACTTTTTTACCAGTTAGATCTCTGATAGCTTTATGCGTTGAGCCTCTCCAACCAACATCAACTACATTAATTTGTTGGAAATCAAAAATCCCGCTCTGCCTCAAATACTTAAGTAAGGTCTCTTTTTCATTTTGTAGGACTTCCTCAACTTCAGGATAAATGCTATCTAGCATTTTTTTGACTTTTTCTCTTTGAAAGTCACTTTTTAATTCATCCTTGAAGCTGACAAAACCAAAAGAATTCAATAAAGATTTGTATTTGGATTTATTTAATCCGATGTTATCGAATATCTCCTCCAAAGTTATTCTTTGCCCCAATGACGGGTTAAATGCAGTCAGTAAATCTAACGCATCCTGACGTTTCATATTCAATATATTGGGAAACTGATACACCCTTCTAGAAGCCTGGATATATCTCGCAGGAGGTAAATGAGAAATAACGCCGTTAAGTTTTTCATAAATTAGATAAGGCAAATATCCATCCCTAGATAAAAAAAATAGATTGTCTTGCCCCTTCTCTTTAATATTTTCAATCAACCAATTTGTGAATCCCCACAAAACAGAGGATACTGTATTTATCCCAAACTTTTCCCAATAGTCTAACTCTTCAGATGTTTCAACTATATTGATTTGTAGAGCCTTTATTATTGAATACTCTAGGGTATAAGAATTTTTAACTAATGCTCGTTCTCTCAATGAACGATAATGATAAGCTGATATTCCTAGGTTGATGGCAGCTTCATAGTCGGATACATAATTGTCCCCGATATGCAACCAACCATCTTTAGTTAAATTATTCAATTCTGCAATGTAACTGTATAGCCCGCCTGTCCCTTTGCACTTTTCCACTTCATTAGAGACGTACAAGATAAATTTATTGTATCCAAGATTAGCTAGAAGTTCTTCAATAAAAGACCGTGGAAGGTACATATCAGAAATAAAAAAAAGAGGTTTCCCTTTAGAAAACGCATATTCATAGGCTTTTTTAATCACAGGATTAGCTATTGTAAATTCTCTCTCTGTCTCTAACTCAATTTCCTTAACGATTTGGATATCTACACTTTTAGTAAGTACACTTAGTTGTTTATAAATCTCTTCGAGAGTTATGTCCTCTTTGGGTGAGGTTAACCTTGCTGATTCTTCGGCTTTTATTCTCTGTTGCTTAAAATTATCAATGTTCCCCACTCTGCGTTCTTGAATTTTTCTTTGAACGATATCAAGTAAATCCGTAGGATTTATAACATTTCTAAGCAAAGCAGTATCATAAACATCAAATGAGATCGTTTGATGTCTATCAATTAACTCGTATAAAACTTCAATTTCATCTTTTACAGTTATTTTCATAAATTAACATTTCCCCCAAAGCACATTAACCTAAGCTACTGTTCTAATAGAAACTAAACCGATTAGGAAAGTGTTCGTGATTGCATATATTTCAAACTACTCATATAATCTCTATAGCTTTTGCAAACAACTGAGGACTCACCATACTCACGTATCTCTCCATTGTGGAGCCACACAACGTTTTCCGTGAGTTCCTGTATCTGATCAAGGCTATGTGATACGAGCAGTACAGTTTTTCCGCTATTTATCATTTCTTTCATTTTTGCGGTGCTTTTGTCTCTAAAATTCTGATCTCCCACTCCCAATATTTCATCCAGAATTAAAATATCAGGATCGATTTGAGTAGCGACGGCAAAACCCAATCTTGCTCTCATACCGGAAGAATAATTTTTCACAGGGACATCAATAAATTCGCCTAAATCTGCATAATCAACGATTTCTTTAAATTTTTCCTCAAGAAATCCTTTATTCCGGCCAAGTATGGCTCCGTTTAGATATATATTTTTTGCACCAGTAAGATCAGGGTCAAAACCGGCGCCAAGTTCTAATAAAGGAGAGATGGTACCATTAATCGTTAATTTACCAGAAGTAGGCTTCATCACACCGGAAATCAATTTTAGTAAAGTACTCTTTCCCGCTCCGTTGTGACCAATAATCCCCAGTCTCTCTCCTTTTTTAACCTCTAGGCTTAAAGAATTTACAGCATTGAACTCTTTGTACTTAATCTTCCCCTTAAGAGATTTAACAAAGAATTCTTTAAAACTGTCGATTTTTTCTTGCGTGATTCTATACGTCATGGTTACATTATCCAACTTTATAGCCAGTTCTTCCATTTCATCACCCTAAACATGCAGAATAAATTTATGTTGGTTTCTTTCAAAAACAACAAGCCCAATCACAATACTAATTGCCCCAGCAATAAAGCAGTATAAAAGATTCATTAGTTCTATGGGCTGTCCATAATAAATCACCTGTCTGAATCCGGTTATAAACTGGTATATTGGATTCGCTTGCAAGACAAATTGAAACCGTTGCGGAATTATATTTGCGGGATAGAATATAGCCGAGAAATACATCAGTATCATGATGAATATCCCATATAGATGTTCAATATCTCTAAAAAAGACGGTAATTGTCGATAAAATTAAGCTTATACCAGTTGTAAATACAAACAACAAAAATAGGTACAACGGTACATAAATTAAGTTAATCGTAAAATCCGCACCTGTAATAAGCATAACAATTAGCAAGTCAATTAGGGAGATAAGAAATATTATAAAGTCTGCTAATACTTTCGATATTGTTATTAGGTATTTAGGTATATAGACCTTTTTTATTAAAGACGAGGAGTCCACAATAGATTTCATTGCTCCATTCGTACCCATTGAGAAAAATTCATAAATTAATCGGGCAGTAATCATATAAAGAGGGAAATTATCAATGTGATTCTTGAATAATGTTGAAAAGATTAAAGTTAGCACAATCATCTGAAACAATGGATTTAACAGACTCCAAAGAATTCCCAAAAATGATCCCCTGTATTTTTTACTGATATGACTCCGCGTTAACAAGAGTAATAGATATTTATAATTTTTGAAGTTATTTATATAAGTTATATATTTATTCATTTTTCCACCTATAGTATTTTTCATTTTTAAATCCAAAGTCTTATTCAACTGTCAGACAAAAGTTGGTCCTAATCAATATAATTATGCTAAAATAATACCCGTATCTATTAGCAAAGGAGATAAATACGTGTCGAATCCAGTATACGGGAAAAAGCCCGGAACGTCGAGAAACGGGGAAAATTTGCCTGTCGCGTTATGGGTGTTGATGGTTGGACTGATTTTACTCCTGGTTTGGGCACCGTTCCAGGCCGGGTTGTTTAATGGACTTGTCTTGAACTTTGAGAAACCGATATTTTGGGCGGTAATGATCGGAAGTCTTTTGTTGATCGCCTGGGTGGCGGCGTTCTTTAAAAAAGTTAAATTAAAGGATCAAAGAGACTTGACAGCGATATGGGTTATTTTGATTCCCGTCACTTATGTTTTGGCGCTGATCTCGGCGGCGAGTCATTATTTCGCCATGAATGCAGTGTTGATTCAATGTCTGTACGCGATGCTGTTTGTTATCGGCCTTTATTTGCTGCAAAACAAACGGGCTAATGGCCTAATTGAAACCTCTATAATTACGATTGCCTACATTATTGTATTATTTGGGTTGTTTAATTGGCTCGGCCAAGGCAAAACTGTCTCCGCGATGGTCGGCTGGTTTACAGAAACGGTCATTAATGGCCAGTATAACCAGGCTGTTTGGATCGATTCGAACGGTCCACGTCTGGCCTCGGTATTCCAATATCCAAATACTTATGCGGCGTTTCTAATGGCTTTCTTTTTCGTAGCCGTATTTGCAATCACACGCTCGAACAAATGGTATAGCCAAGCGATCCATGGATTCATGCTCGTTCCGATGGTTCTGTCGATCCTGCTGACGCTCTCTCGTGGTGGATTAGTGTTCCTCCCGGTTGTCTTCATTATCCTACTGTTTTTTTTAAAACCGGCCAAACAGATTCTTTGGATTTTGTATAGCGTAATAGCTGTAGTAGCAACACTAGTAATTGCCAAACCAGTCACCGATTTGGGGCAGCAATTTCACCTTGGTCAGATCGGTGATCCCGCCAAAGGCTGGGGATATCTGCTTGGAGCTTCCATCGTAGTGGCTGCATTGGCTTGGGTGATTCAGCGTTATTTGGCTCCTATGCTGGAGCAACGTACCGCGGGCTGGGCGGCAAAAAAACTAGCTAACCTTTGGTTACCACTGGCTTCAGTTGTTGCCGTCGTCGTTCTAATCGTTCTTCTTCTGGGGACGAATCTCAAGCACGTATTGCCTGGAAACATCGGTGACCGCTTGGAAAATATCAATTTACAGCAGCACAGTTTGCTCGAACGCTTAACGTTTTACAAAGACGCAGTGAAGGTTATCAAGGACTATCCTGTCATTGGTGCAGGCGGTGGTGCTTGGGCTTCGATTTATGAGAAATACCAGAACAATCCATACCAAAGCCGTCAGGCGCACAGCTTTATCATGCAGTATCTAGTTGAAGTCGGAGTGTTAGGCTTTATAGTGCTCGTTGCTTTTCTTGCCTTCATTTTCTACAAATATATTCGCGGATATATTCATTCCGACGAGACCAAGCGTAACGATTATTTCATCTACTTTATCATTGTTCTTTCCATACTGATTCACAGTTTAATGGACTTTAACATGAGTTACGTGTTTATCGGCATGCTAGTCTTCCTGGGATTGGGCGGGATGGCCGCTGCGATGGATACTAAGCCGGTAAAACGATTTGCGTGGAAGTCATCCGGATTCCGAACTCTATACAGCGCTGTACTGGTTGTCGGGGCTCTAGTGTTAATCTTTACATCTATCCGGTATATTCAAGCCAACAATGCCATTGAAAAGGGCAGAAGCTTAATGGCAACAAGCTCGGATTTCCAAGAAATCCAGGCTCCATTTGCGGATGCGCTAAAGAAGCGCGGTAACCAGCCCGATGCCGTACTGAATTACAACGTTCTTCTGAAGGCGGCATATGAACAAAGCCAAGATGAAGCTTTCTATACTCAGGACCTGAAGCTGCTTACGGACGCGCTCAAACAAGATGCTTATAATAAGAACATGTATAACCAGCTCATCGCTCTGTACCAGTTAAAAGGAGAGGCGGATAAAGCCTACAATGTCCTGAGAGACAATGCCGACAGATATACGTATGATCAGGATTGGTATGAGAGACTCATTGTACAATCCTTCGAATTAGGTTATCAGGCACTTGGTAGCCAAGCCGTCGATCAAAAAGACAAATACTTCGCAACTGGCCTTCAAGCCTACGATCACGTAGTCCGCGGCGTAGAGCACCTGAAGAACCTGCCTAAGGGGCAGTTCCAAGGGAATCCGTTTGCTGTAACTCCAGCTATGGCGCTTAACGCCGGGAAAATGCAGTACATGATGAACAAGCCTGCCGAGGCAGCAGAGATCTTCAAGCAAGGGATCAGCCAGGATCTGAATGATCCGACCAACCGGGAAATCGCCCGCTGGTACCTGGCAGCTCTGCAGAAGACCGGAAGCACAGACCAGGCGGTATACGATCAGTTGATCCAACTGGATCCTCAAGAAAAGGATTCGATTACACAGCTTGCTGAGCTTACCTTCTAAAAAAGGCACCTAAATCAAAAATCGGCTTCTCCTTAGGAGAGGCCGATTTTTTGATTTTCAATCTTTGATTTCATATACTCCAATAATCCCTCGCGTAATTCCTTATTCTGCAGCGCATAATGAATCGTCGTTTGAATGAAGCCCAGCTTCTCACCAACGTCATGTCGCAAACCGTCGAAGTGGTACGCTACAATTCGCTCCGTCTCTCTTAAACGGGAAATGGCGTCCGTTAGTTGGATTTCTCCGCCAACTCCCTCATGCTGTCCGTCCAGAATGTCGAAAATAGCCGGCGTTAAAATGTAACGGCCCATGATTGCTAGATTGGATGGTGCTTTATCGGCCGGCGGCTTCTCTACCAATTGCTTGGCCTGATAGACACGGTCTCCGATTTCGTTTCCGTCTACGATGCCATAACGGGATACTTCTTCCCATGGAACCGGCTGTACCCCGACGACAGAGGCCTTCTGGAAGTTGTATACGTCGATCATCTGTTTCAGGCAAGGGACTTCCGATTCCACGATGTCATCACCCAGTAAGACTGCAAATGGCTCATTACCGATAAACTTACGTGCGCACCAGATCGCGTGCCCCAAGCCCTTTGGTTCTTTTTGCCGAATGTAGTGGATATCGGCCATTTCCGAGGATTTGCGAACCTCGTTCAGCAGATCCCATTTGCCTTTATCGGACAAGTTTTGCTCTAGTTCAAACGAGTTGTCGAAGTGGTCCTCGATCGCGCGCTTTCCTTTACCGGTCACAATAATGATGTCTTCGATCCCGGAAGCCACAGCTTCCTCTACGATATATTGGATCGTCGGCTTATCCACGATCGGGAGCATTTCCTTCGGCATCGCCTTCGTGGCGGGCAGGAACCGGGTACCGAGCCCGGCTGCAGGAATAATCGCTTTCCGGATCTTCATCGCTTAAATCTTCCTTTCCCTTAACATCAAGATGGTGCAATTATAACATAACTAGCGTCAAAAAAAGACAGGTTAGAGAGAACTTTACACTCTATCCAATTGAGTTTCTCCAATAAAAAAAGCCCCTCACGGAACCCATTTCCGTAAGAGGCATCTGCATCATCAATAAGTTAGTGCGTCCAAAATTTCAAGCGTGTTAGGATAGGCTGGGGTGCTTCCTCGCAGCGGTTGCGGCTTCCTGGCTCCGGAGTATGGAGATGGCGCTCGGTTCCGTATTCAATTCTCCGGTACTCTTGATCGCCGCCGATTTCCAGCCGTCCATGAACTTTAGTTACCACCGATTGCATTTCGAGGAATCCTTCAAACATCACTTTCACCCTCCTGATAAATGGACTTTAGACTTTATTACATTATCCATTCAAATTGTTTACGCTTTCATTATACCACATCATCTATTTTTTGCTTACTGATAAATATCGTTTATCGCGGGATTTTTGCGTTCGTTCACAGAGTTTTGACAATTAGAAACCCTTATATAGCTTGGATTCAAGGCATGTCTCCATATAAAACACATGTGTCCTCGTACAGTGATCATGAGGTGTATACATCTAAAAAACAGAAAAACGGCCCCTGTGACGTTAGCACATAAGGCCGTTTTTCTCTTATTCACAATTTGCATTATTAAGCTATTTGACGAGTTGTCCGCGTGTTACTCCGAGCTGGTTTGTCGCTTTCAGCGTTTTCCAGACTTGAGTGCCGCTGATTTCGCCGCGAAGGGCCCGGTTGTACAGATCAATGACCTCGTGAACCTGTTCCGGTGTCTCCTCCAAGAACTCTACCCGGTAGTTGGCTACGCCAAGCTCCATGAAGTTGCTCAGGTATTCCGCGCCGGACTGCTCGATGGCGTTGTAGACCGTATTCCGGCAGCCTTCGTCGACGCGGACTGGGTGGCTCATGCCGATCCGGTCCTGAAGCGAAGCGCGGTGCTCCTCGCAGGGACGTCCGCAGTTGGTGTAGTCCGTACCTTCGCTCAGGAAGGTGCAGTACACGCAGTGCTCGGTATGGAACATCGGCAGATGCTGATGAATGACGATTTCCAGGTTGGCCGTCCGGCTTTGACGCAGTAGATCGACCATCTGCTGGATGTTCAGATCGTAGGACGGCGTGACAAGGTCACAGCCCGCCTCGAGAAACAGCTCCACGGTTTTGTGGTTGGCGATGTTCAGCGAAAAATCGCCAATCAGCCGCGGATGCGAGGCGGACGGGTTTTCCATACGGTGGCGCAGGTAGAAATACAGCGCACCGGTGTTGCGCACCAGCACCGCGTCGGGCTGGAGGCGCAGGATGTTGTTATGGTAGCCGTTCTCGCCCGGCATATGGATGCGTGGCGTCGCCAGCGCGATTTGCTTGCCGGCCGCCCGGACGGCTTCCACTGCTGCCGGGAACTGCTTGATAAATTCGAAGTCGGCGTAGATCATTTCGACGCCGGCTTCCAGCGCAGCCTGCACCTGCGGCAGGCTGCGGCACAGCGCGGTGAGCTTCGCCTCACCGCGCGGCACCGGCGCCCCGCCAACGGCGGGGGCGCCAACCGCAGCTGCCGCCGCCCGCGTGTACACGGGCGGCTTCGGCCGCTCGCCGGCTAGCAGCTCCACTGCGCGCCGGCGAATGCCGTTCAGCTCTCGCATGGGGAGGATCACGTCGCCATACAGCTCCGTGTCCAGCCGCTCGAGCTGGAACACCGTGCCGCCGAGACGGCCGAACTGCTCTTCGAGCAGCGCCCCGTCCATCGGCCGTTTTTGCGCGATCTCGAGCTCCAGCTCCGAGTCGACGCGCACGGTCGTCCCCTTCTGGACATCGGTCCAGAAGGTAGACAGCGGCCCGCCGGCGTGGCCGACCGCCCGCACATGTACCGGGAACACCCGGTACGGCTTGTCGGTCTCGAACGTTTGGCGGAGCCGTTTATCCAGCGCCGGATCGCTCGTCTTCCAGATCCGGTCGCCCACATGCACCCGGCGCAAATCCACGTCATTGCGCCCCGGAACGATGTCGACGATCCATGTCTCGCCGGCCTCTCCCTCCAACTTCACGCCCTTGCGGCGCAAATCATAGACACGCCCGCCCTCTTCCTTCTTCGTCGGATCGCCGGCGTCAAACACAATCCCGTCGCCGCGCTTCAGCGGCGCTTCCAGCTTACAAACGACGCCGTCGCGGAGCACCTGCTCCACCCGGCCGAGGTATACGCCACGGCTCTTAGGAAACGTGCCGTCAACCAATTGCTTATTGTTTGTCCCTTCCAGGAAGCCATGCGTGAACCCGCGCGAAAAACTTTGCTGCAGCTCACGGATTTCCTCTTTGGAAGGACGCGTAGCATCCCCCTCAAAATACCGGTCAATCGCCTTCCGGTACTTGCTCACCACATTGGCTACATATTCAGGGCTCTTCAATCGACCCTCAATTTTAAATGAAGTCACCCCTGCTTCGATCAATTCAGGCATAATGTCGATCGCCGCCAAGTCTTTAGGCGACAACAGATAAGTGACATCGCCCATCGGTTTTTGCTCCCCATCGACCATCAAGTCGTAAGGCAATCGGCAGGCTTGTGCGCATTCGCCGCGGTTGGCCGACCGTCCGCCCCACATTTCCGAAGTCAAACACTGGCCGGAATAGGATACGCAAAGAGCCCCATGCACAAAAACCTCCATCGGCAGCTTCGCCTGATCCCCGATCATCTTGATCTGCTTCAAATTGTTTTCACGCCCAAGGACCACACGTTCCATATTCCAAGGCTTCGTGAATTCCACCGCTTCCGGCGAAGTAATCGTCATTTGCGTTGAGCCATGAATCGGGAAGTCCGGCGACAGCTCGCGGATCATCCTTACCAAGCCCAAATCCTGAACAATTACCGCGTCCACTCCAGCTTCGATACAGGCCTCGATCAACTCCTGCGCATCTGCCAATTCATTTTCAAACACCAGAATATTGAAGGTCAGGAATCCCTTAACCCCATAGCTGTGTAAAAACGCCATGATTTCGGACAGCTCGTCCATACGAAAATTGTTCGCCCGCGCCCGGGCATTGAACTTCTCCACGCCAAAAAATATCGCATCGGCTCCGTTAGCCACCGCGGCCCGCATGCAATCCCAATCGCCCGCCGGAGCCAACAGCTCCACGTCTTGTCTTGTTAATGTTGTGTTGCTCATTTATATCCTCCCGGATGTCCCGCCATTTATTACTGCGTTCCATCGAATTTGTTTATCTACACGACATGCATAAAATTTAAAACTCCGATAACTTATCTATTTTAGCAGACATCGCCTGAAGTCTCTACCCACCGGCAACGGGAACCTTTGGCACACGCAAAAAGACACCCCATCCCTCCAACCGGAACAAAGTGTCTTCCCTGTACCCCTTGTTTCTGCTCGCACCCTAGGCTTAGACTAACTGAACCAGGATTTGATCATGATTGCATCGGACGCCAAAAAAATCAGCAAGCTGAGGATGCCAAATCCGATCGCAAACAAATTCTTCTTGGACTCTTTCAGCAGTCTTAATACCCCAATCAGGATAACAATGGTGAACAAAATCATAAAAATATCAAAACCGTTAAATGTCGTCGTTACGGCTCCCGCTTCTGCGAGTAACATGGCAAGCCCTCCTCAGTAAAATTCACGGAAATTTCCACCTTCTTATATGTTATCTTCTCCTCAAGACGGATGCAAGAGAAAAGTCAAAAAAATGTTGCATTTATCATCTTAATTGATAAAAAAATCATATCATTCAACAACTTTCTAAAATCAGACCCTCTTCTCTATTCCGGTACTTTATGAACATTCATATTTCGTCTCCCTAACGCGCACAAATCCCTAAAATGTCCACCTAAAAGTGGACAATAGGACATCCTATACCTCACCAAGGTCTAATCCCCCATATCTAGCGCCATACGACAATCCTGTTTTTATTGCAAACGTTCCTTACCTATATTCTAACCTGTACCTGTTCTCCCTCAATCTCCCGCTTTAATCTTATCCTTAACGAATATACCCAAATCCATTCCCGTCAAAATAAAAATGACCCGCAGTCAATGCTTCGATAATCAAGCATTGTCGCGGGCCACCCAGTCTTCCTAAACTTAAGCGCGTGCCTTTAATTCTTCCGTCCGTTTCGTGTCTCGCTCCAAAACCGGTGCGAGGTAACGTCCCGTATAGGATTGTTCCACCTTCGCAATCTCTTCCGGCGTGCCTGTAGCGAGGATCGTCCCGCCACCGCTGCCGCCTTCCGGACCGAGGTCGATCAAATAGTCGGCCGTCTTGATGACATCCAGATTGTGTTCAATGACGAGCACCGTCTCTCCGGAGTCAACCAGGCGATGCAGCACCGACAACAGGCGGTCGATATCATCCACATGGAGACCGGTCGTCGGTTCATCCAGGATGTAGATCGTCTTGCCCGTACTCCGCCGGTACAGCTCGGAAGCGAGCTTCACGCGCTGTGCTTCTCCCCCGGATAACGTAGTTGCCGGCTGCCCCAAATCGATATAGCCCAAGCCAACATCGAGGAGCGTTTGCAGCTTGCGGTGAATTTTCGGAATGTTCTCGAAAAATTGCGTCGCATCCTCTACAGTCATCTCCAGGACGTCCGCAATACTCTTGTTCTTGTATTTCACTTCCAAGGTCTCGCGGTTATACCGTTTACCTTTGCACACTTCACAAGGCACGTAGACATCGGGCAAGAAGTGCATCTCGATCTTGATGATCCCGTCGCCCCGGCAGGCTTCACAGCGTCCGCCCTTAATGTTGAAGCTGAAGCGGCCTTTCTTATAGCCGCGAACCTTCGCCTCGTTTGTCTGCGAGAACAAGTCGCGAATATCGTCAAACACGCCGGTATAGGTAGCCGGATTCGAGCGCGGCGTACGGCCAATTGGAGATTGGTCGATATCTACCACTTTATCGATATGCTCCAGGCCCTTGATTTCCTTATATTGACCCGGACGAACACGGGCCCGATTCAGGTCGCGCGCCAATGTCTTGTACAGGATCTCATTGACTAGTGTCGATTTCCCCGAGCCGGAGACGCCCGTTACCGCCGCAAATACGCCTAGCGGGAACTTCACGTTAATATTTTTCAAATTGTTCTCTTTCGCGCCTTTGATCTCCAGCCACCGGCCATTCGTCTTCCGGCGTTTCTCGGGCACTTCGATAAATTTCTTGCCGCTCAGATACTGGCCGGTCAACGACTTCGGATCATCCATGACCTCCTGAGGCGTCCCCTGCGAGACTACCTGTCCGCCATGGATTCCGGCGCCCGGTCCGATATCAATAATATAGTCTGCTGCCAACATCGTGTCTTCATCGTGCTCTACCACGATCAGCGTGTTGCCGAGATCCCGCATCTGCCCAAGGGTAGAGATCAAACGATCATTATCCCGCTGATGCAAGCCGATGCTCGGCTCGTCAAGAATATACAGCACGCCCATCAGACTGGATCCGATTTGGGTTGCCAGACGAATACGCTGGGCCTCCCCGCCGGACAACGTTCCGGCTGCACGGCTCAAGGTTAAATAATCGAGCCCGACATTGACAAGGAAGCCTAGACGGCTATTGATTTCCTTCAGGATCATATGAGCGATCGCCGTTTCCTTCTCACTAAGAACGAGCCCATTAAAGAACTTCATGGCTTCCCCGATCGACAGCGAAGTAACAAATGCCATATTCTCGCCGTTAATCGTTACCGCAAGCGTCTCCTTCTTCAGGCGGTGTCCTTTGCAGGTGCCGCATGGCTTGGAACCCATGAATTCTTCAATGAATTCGCGAATTCCTTCCGAGCTGGTATCCCGATAACGCCGCTCCAGATTGTGTACAATACCTTCGAAGGTTACATAAGCATCTTTGCTCATCCCAAAATCGTTTTGATAGCGGAAGCGAACCTTAGTCGTGCCTGTACCGTAGAGCAGCTTGTCCATCTGATCCTTGGTTAGTTCAGATACGGGAACATCCTGCGGAATATTAAAATGCTCGCAAACTGACCGCAAAAATTGCGGATAGTAGTTGGAGGTACTGCCTGCCCATGCTTCAAAGGCGCCTTGCTCAATGCTTTTGGAGGTATCGGGAACAAGCAGATCCGGATCGATGATCATCTTCACGCCGAGACCGTCGCAATCCGGGCAAGCCCCGAACGGACTATTAAACGAGAACATCCGCGGTGATAATTCCTCAATGCTGAAGCCGCAGATCGGGCAGGCAAAATTGGAGCTGAATCGCAGCTCCTCCTGTCCCATAATGTCGACCAGCAACTGGCCGCCCGACATTTTGAGCGAGGTTTCTATGGAATCAGCCAACCGGCTGCGTACATCCTCTTTAATGATGATCCGGTCGACGACGACCTCGATCGAATGCTTTTTGTTTTTTTCAAGTTCGATATTCTCCGACAGATCGCGCTGTTCTCCGTTTACGCGTACGCGGACAAATCCCTGCTTGGCGATTTCGGTGAACAGGCTCTTGTGCTCTCCCTTTTTCCCGGACACCACCGGCGCCAATATCTGGAGTCTCGTCTTCTCGGGATACTGCATGATCCGGTCTACCATCTGCTCTACTGTCTGGGATGTAATCTCGATCCCGTGTTCCGGACAATGAGGATGACCCACTCTTGAAAACAACAGACGCAGATAATCATATATCTCCGTTACCGTTCCTACCGTGGAACGCGGGTTACGGCTTGTCGTTTTCTGGTCAATCGAGATCGCTGGCGAAAGCCCCTCGATGGAATCCACATCCGGCTTCTCCATCTGTCCTAAAAACTGACGGGCGTATGCTGATAAAGATTCCACATACCGGCGTTGTCCTTCCGCGTAAATGGTATCGAATGCGAGCGACGATTTGCCTGACCCGCTGAGCCCGGTCAGGACGACGAATTTGTCGCGAGGAATCGTAATGTTCACATTTTTTAAATTGTGCGCTCTGGCGCCTTTAATGACGATATTCTCATTAGCCAATTGCTTTCATCTCCCAACTCTTATTCCGCCCGCAGTTCCATAATGGCATCGCGCAGCTCCGCGGCTCTTTCAAACTGCAGGTTTTTGGCGGCTTCTTTCATTTCTTTTTCCAATCGTCCGATCATCGCTTCGCGGTCGCGCTTGGACATCTTGCCCTTGGCGGCATCCGACAGATAATCGCTCTTGCTTTCGGCCACCCGAGTCGCTTCGATGACATCCCGCACTTTCTTGCGGATCGTTTGCGGCGTTATGCCGTGTTTCTCGTTATATGCAATCTGAATGCTGCGGCGCCGCTCGGTCTCCTTGATCGCTTTGTCCATGGATTCGGTGATATGGTCACCGTACATCAACACGCGCCCTTCCGAGTTCCGCGCTGCCCGGCCGATCGTCTGGATCAGCGATCGCTCGGAACGCAGGAAGCCCTCTTTATCCGCATCAAGAATCGCCACCAGGGAGACCTCCGGAAGATCCAGGCCTTCCCGCAGAAGGTTAATCCCGATCAGCACGTGGAAGGTTCCCAATCGCAGATCCCGAAGGATGCTCATACGCTCCAGCGTCTTAATATCGGAGTGAAGATACCGGACCTTGATTCCGATTTCCTTCAGGTAATCGGTCAGATCTTCCGCCATCTTCTTCGTCAGCGTCGTCACGAGCACTCGCTCATCCTTAGCAATCCGGTCGTTAATCTCGCCGATCAAATCGTCGATTTGTCCCTTCGTCGGACGAACCTCAATGATTGGGTCCAGCAGGCCCGTCGGCCGGATAATCTGCTGTACCATCGTATCGCAATGCTCGATTTCATAAGGTCCGGGCGTAGCCGACACATAAATCAGCTGATCCGCCTTCCCCTCAAATTCTTCGAATTTAAGCGGCCGGTTGTCCAGCGCCGAAGGTAGACGGAAGCCATGGTCGACGAGCACATTTTTGCGCGCCTGGTCCCCGTTGTACATTGCGCGGATTTGCGGCAGCGTAACGTGGGATTCGTCGATCACGATGAGCATATCGTCCGGAAAATAATCCATCAGCGTATAAGGCGTAGCCCCGCGCTCACGGAAGGTCAACGGTCCCGAGTAGTTCTCGATACCCGAGCAAAAGCCGACCTCTTTCATCATTTCAATATCGTACCGGGTGCGCTGTTCCAAACGCTGTGCTTCCAGCAGCTTGCCCTGGGAGCGGAACACCTCAAGCCGTTCTTCAAGCTCCCTTTCTATATTGACCAGTGCAACTCGCATAGTCTCTTCCTGGGTAACGAAGTGAGATGCCGGGAAGATAGCCACATGTTCGCGTTCCCCGACCAGCTCGCCGGTCAAAACGTCGATTTCGGTAATCCGTTCGATTTCGTCACCAAAAAACTCAATCCGTACGGCCTGCTCTCCTTTGGAAGCCGGAAAAATCTCCAATACGTCTCCGCGCACGCGGAAGGTTCCGCGAACGAAGTTGATATCGTTCCGCTGATACTGGATATCCACCAGTCGGCTCAGAATCTGATTCCGGGATTTTTCCATGCCAACCCGCAGCGATAACACCAGATTCCCGTATTCGGTTGGAGAACCGAGACCGTAAATACAAGATACACTCGCTACAATAATGACGTCGCGCCGTTCGAACAGCGAGCTCGTCGCGGAGTGTCTCAATTTGTCAATCTCTTCATTGATACTGGAATCTTTCTCGATGTAGGTGTCGGAGGATGGGATATATGCTTCCGGCTGGTAGTAGTCATAGTAACTGACGAAGTAGTCTACGGAGTTGTTCGGGAAGAACTCTTTGAATTCGCTGGCCAACTGCGCAGCCAGTGTCTTGTTGTGGGCGATGACGAGCGTGGGCCTTCCAAGCTTGGCAATGGTATGGGCAATCGTAAAGGTCTTCCCCGTTCCGGTCGCACCCAAAAGCGTCTGGTGCTTTTTACCCATTTTTACGCCTTCAACCAATTGTTCCACCGCGGCTGGTTGGTCGCCCTGCGGCGAAAATTCGGAAATCAGCTCGAATTTATTGTTACTAAAGACAATATCACTCATTGTCCAACATCACCCTTATCGTCTAAAATGGAAACTGTACTTCTAAATAGATTAAAAGTCAGTTTTTTTGATCATGAAGCTACTATTATCTATATTAACCTTAATTCTTCTGCTTTAAATGTAAGTAAGACGAGAAGCGCTAATATCACCACTCCAAAATAGGAATGGGTGTTCCCATTGATTATACCTTTTTTGCAGTTGGGATGCAAACGATAAGTCGTGAATAGGAGTTGTAAAATTACAGATGGATATCACAACAATTATAGGTATCATTATTGGATTGGCCGCGTTGATCGGCGGCTTTTTATGGGAAGGCGGGGAACTGGCGGGTTTAATGCAAATTGCGGCTGCCGTGATTGTATTCGGCGGTACGCTGGCCGCGGTCATGGTGAGCTTTCCTCTGGCCAAATTGAAAACCGTCCCGCGGGCGTTAGCCCTGGCCTTTACCTCGGGACAACAGAAACCGGATGAACTGATAGAAGATATCGTAAGCATGTCGACGGTAGCGCGGCGCGAAGGAGTTTTGGCGCTGGAAAGGCGGGCCGCGGAGCATGAAGACCCTTTTTTGCGGGAAGGCATCCAACTCGTCGTTGACGGTACGGAGCAAAGCATGGTCGAACAAATCATGGATTTAGAAATTGACGCCATCCAAACAAAATATGAAGGTTATGCCAAAATATTCGAATCGGCCGGCGGATATGCCCCGACCATGGGAATTATCGGTACGGTCATGGGTCTTATCCATGTGCTTGGCAGCCTTACCGAGCCGACCGCACTCGGCCCGTCCATTGCGCTCGCCTTTACGGCAACCCTTTACGGGGTAGCCAGCGCCAACCTTATCTTTCTTCCGATCGCCTCCAAAATCAAAGCGCGCGGAGAAGATGAAGTCGGCCGGATGGAAATGATGCTGGAGGGAATACTCTCCCTTCAAAACGGCGATCACCCGCTCCTCGTGCGTCGCAAGCTGGAATCGTTCACGGCCGAAACGCTCCGGGATTTGCCCGTATCCGGGGAGAATGAGAGCCTATGAGCCGGAAGAACAGAACCCAGAACCCCGGCCAACGTTCCCGGCATCGCCAGGAAAGTAAGGATACGAGAGACCGGTGGATGATCACCTATGCCGATTTGATTACGCTGCTACTCATTTTTTTCGTCGTGATGTATGCCATGAGCCGTTTGGATGTGGAAAAATACGAAGTCGTCACCCAGTCGCTCCAGCTTACGTTCAAGAGCGGAGACTCCTTGCTGGAAAAAGGAAGCGGCATCCTAGGCAGCGACGGCCCCCACACTTCCAAGAACCCTCCGTCTGCCGTAGATGACAAGAACGGAGCATCGGGAGGACAGGCCGGCCAGAACGGGACTGCAGTTCCAAACGGCACAAACCAGCCCGTTATAAACAGCGACGATGCCTCGCAAAAGCCGATGACCGAACGCGAGCTGGCTTTCCGCAAGCAGGAAGAAGAACTGCAAACGCTCATGAGCCGGATCGAGTCTTATATCAAGGACAATCAGCTTGATGATCAGATCAAGGTCGCAGATCTGCCTAAAGGCATTTCGATCACGTTAAGCGACCGCTTCCTGTTCGATGCCGGCAAGGCCGATCTGAAATCCGGTTCCGCCAAAACACTGACCAAACTAGCCAGCCTGTTCAGTCAACTCAATACCGTCATCAGCATCGAAGGGCATACGGACGATCTTCCGATCGTCCGCGCCTCCGAGTTTAAGGATAACTGGGAACTGTCGGGCGCACGCGCCTTATCCGTCCTCCGCTTTTTCATCGATAAGGAAAAGCTCGATCCGGAAGGCTTCCAATATGCCGGCTACGCCGACACCCGTCCCGCCGCCGACAACTCCACCTCCGAAGGACGCCAAAAAAACCGCCGCGTAGAGATCACAGTGCTGCGCCAGTTGCAGCAATGAGTGTGATGGGGGCAGTAATCTTTCAGCGAAAGAAAAAGCTTTCTCCGATATCCGGAGGAAGCTTTGTTTTTCTTAGATCCCTCTACTCCTACTTCACCGGGTCTGTCAAGATTTTTGTGTAAACTCATTGTCAAGCAAATCCCCCGAGGGGGATTTGGCGTTTCTAACGTAAATAGTTACTGATGCGATCCGGAAAGAAGACGGATAGCTGGAGTAGCATTTGCC
>NZ_BOSL01000026.1 GCF_018403325.1 Paenibacillus vini
ATATTACAACCATCACAGGTATCAATGGGGATTAAAAAAGATGACCCCTGTTCAGTACAGGAATCATCTATTGTCTGTTGCCTAAGCCTTCTCTTTTTTAAGTGTCCTTGACAAGGGTACCAGTTTATAGTCCGGGGACTTTCTTTTTTTTACGTATCCGGAACATTTCTCTGACATTCCCCTAATACTGGCCCTTTAAAATCTACATAGTGTCAATAAATGGGAGGGGACAAAATGAATAAATTCTGGAGAGGGCTTGCAGCTTCCGGGTTAGCATTATCCGTCATCGCAGCCGGACCGGCGGCCGTCGCTAAAGAAAACGGGAATGATGCGGCAGGCGGGAAGTCGAAAAATCTGATCGTATTGATCGGGGACGGCATGGGGCCGGCGCAAGTATCGGCAGCACGTTATTATCAGCAGTATGTCAAAGGAATTGATAAATTGAACCTCGACCCCTATTACGTCGGGCAGGCTACTACATACGCCGACCGCGGTGAAGACGGCGGTACGATCGTCTCCGGAATCGTTACGGATTCGGCTTCGGCCGGAACCGCTTTTGCAACCGGACATAAAACCTATAATGCGGGCATCAGCGTCTCCAATGAGGATGTTTCCAAGCCTTTCGCTTCCATTATTGAAGCGGCCGAAATTAACGGAAAATCTACAGGCCTCGTGACGACTGCACGGATTACTCACGCTACACCGGCCGTATATGCTTCGCATGTCCGGAGCCGCGACAACGAAAGTGCGATTGCTTCCCAATATCTGGACAGCGGAGTGGATGTATTGTTCGGCGGAGGCAAATCTTTCTTCGTGACCAAAGAGGAGAAGGGCAAACGGACTGATAAAAACCTGCTCCCTGATTTTGAGGCCAAGGGCTACAAAATAGTAGAGAATGCACAAAGTCTGAAGTCGCTGACCGCGAAAGACGCCAAGGTGCTTGGGCTGTTCGGTGGCTCGCATGTTGCTTACGTACCGGATAGATCGTCGGAAACGCCAAGCCTTGCGGATATGACATCCAAAGCGCTGGAAATCCTGTCTGCAGATTCAGACGGCTTTGCGATCATGATTGAAGGCGGCCGGATCGACCATGCCGGACATGCCAACGATCTTCCGACCATGGTGCAGGAAGCCCTGGACTTCGATGCCGCTTTTAAAGTTGCGATAGATTTTGCGAAAAAGAACGGAAATACTTCCGTCGTAGTAACCGCGGACCATGAGACAGGCGGACTGTCGCTGTCCAGAGATAATATTTACGAGGTGAATATCGATCTGTGGGATAAGCAGAAGCATTCGTCGGAGTCCTTGATCGGCGCATTGGATGGAGCCAAAACGGTAGCCGATATCAAGAAAATCGTGTCCGAAAACACTTGGATTAACGATTTGACCAATGAGGAAGCACAGCAGATTTTGGATGGAGACGGTTCTTCCTATAAGCGGGAAGGCGGATATAACGCCGTCATCTCCAAGCGTTTGCTGATCGGCTGGTCCGGTCACGGCCATTCGGCGGTGGATGTAGGCGTTTGGGCTTACGGACCGATTGCCGATAAGCTGAAAGGGCAGGTCGACAATACGCAAATCGCGATTGCCGGGGCGGAAGTGCTTGGTGTTGACTTATCCAAAGCCACCTCCAATTTGCAATCCAAGCATTTGTATCCGAAGTTCAAAATTAACCGTGACAAAGAGGTGCTCTATCCGGCTAAAGCTTTAACCGAATCGCTTGGAGGAACTTACCAGGCAACCGGAAATAACGTGACATTAACCGGAAAAGGCGCAACCATAACCGTCGATCTTGGCGCGGGAACGGCCAAAACGGGCGGCAAGTCCGCTTCCTTTACCGTAGACATGGACAACGGAACCTTATACCTGCCGCTGTCGGCATTCAATCAGCTTACCGGCAAAACGCTGAAATGGGATGCTTTGTCGGAACGGATCCAATTAAATTAACGGAACAGGTCAGGACAAAACAAGGCAGAAGAAAACAGGAGAAGCCGCTTCTCCTGTTTTCCTTTTCATGATGGTTAGGGGGAAGAGTCATGCTTCAGATCCGCGGTTTGAGGAAACAGTTTCATGTGGCGGGAAAAGAGATTCCGATTCTGGACATTCCGGAATGGCATGTCGGACAAGGCGAAAAAATCGCGATTACCGGACCGAGCGGCTCCGGCAAAAGCACGCTGCTTCACTTGATTAGCGGCATTATGCGGCCGGATGAAGGGGATATCCTGATCGGAGAGAACAAGCTATCCGGCATGAGCGAGGCACTCCGAGACCGTTTTCGGGGAGAGCATATTGGTTACATTCTTCAGGATTTTCATCTTATACCCTCTCTTACGGCGAGAGAAAACGTGGAGATCGCTTTAGCCCGGAACCGGAATACCGGGCGGGGTGAACGCCTTGAACTCATCAACCACTGGTTTGAACGGGTTGGGATGCTGGAGCGGAGGGATCATAAGCCCTCCCAGCTCTCCAGAGGACAACAGCAGCGTGTGGCCATTATCCGGGCGCTGATCTCAGGACCCACGCTGGTCCTTGCCGATGAACCGACAGGCAGTCTGGACTGGGAGACCGCGGACGAAATCGCGGAGCTCCTGCTGGAGCTATGCGGGAGCGACCGTCATACCCTGCTTGTCGTTACCCATGATTTAAGAATGGCGGAGCGTTTCCCGACATGCAGGCACATTCATGAAATTAACGAAATTCATCGCCGGGTTCGTAAGCAAGGGGGGCTTGCGATATGAGTCTCCTCCGTTATTTATTTAAAAATTTGCTGCACCGTAAATATTTATCGCTGCTGACGATTGTGTCCGTCTCCGCAACCGTCGCCTTTATCATTTTGCTTACCTTGTCAAAAGCGGGTGTAGAGCAAGGAGCGGAGAAAGGCTATGGTCCGTTCGATTTGGTGATCGGGGCGGCGGGCAGCGAAAGTCAGCTTGTGTTGAACACGTTTTATCATGTTGGTGCACCAACCGGGAATATACCTGGTGAAACACTGGAGAAGGTGCGTAAGAACAACTCCGTCGAAAAGGCGTACGCTTTGACGACAGGGGACCATTATAACGAATATCCGATTGTCGGTATCGATCCGCAATATTTTATGACCAGGTACGGCGATCAGCCGATGACAGAAGGGCATTTATATGGGCAGACCGGAGAAGTCGTGATCGGTGCTTATGCGGCGAAAATGCTTCATGTGCAGGTCGGAGATACGTTTTCAGGGGCGCATGGCCTGGTGGAAGAGGTTCATCTCGAAGAAGAGGAGAATCACGGAGAGCATGATGAACATGAGGGTTTTGTCTATACGGTCAAGGGAATTTTGCCGCGGCTGAATACCCCGGATGACCGGGCTATTTTTACGACGGTGGACTATGCATGGGCTGTTCATGGGGAAGCCGCAGAAGACCGCGATATAACGGCTATCCTTGTGAAGCCAGGAACGCTGCAGGCCGGGCAGGATTTACGGTCCTTGCTTGAAGGAGAAGGCCGGGTTCAAGTTAATTATACAAGCAAAGCGGTTGCCGATGTGGTTAATCTCGTGGATAAAGGCTCCGAACTGCTTGGAATCGTGACGGCGCTATGTATTTTGCTGGCTGCGGTGTCGATCCTGCTTTCCTTGATCGCCGCTGCAGGAGAGCGGACGAAGGATGCGGGGCTGCTGCGTCTTTTGGGGAAAACGCGTGGTTATATCGTGATGGCCATGTTGGGCGAAGGTCTGGTGCTGACAGGGGCCGGGCTCGTCCTTGGGATTGCGGCGGGTCATGTCGGTGGTTACTTTTTGCGGGACGCTCTGTTTCAATACGCCGGAATTCAAATTTCACCGTTCCTTGTTTCAGGTAATCACGCTTTAATCGCAGCAGGCACTCTCGCGATCGGAATCGCAGCTGCATTGCTGCCCGCTGTCCGGATGTATCGGCTGGATCCGCTCGCCTTGTTCAAAGCTTAAGGAGGTAGATGAGGTGAAAAAAACATGGGTATGGGGGCTGCTGCCTTCTATCATCGTTTTTGCGATGCTTATGCAGGGCTGCGGTCAAAACAAGGCGCTTACTCCGTCTGCTGGTTCTTTTGGAGAGGCCGCCGGTTCTTTGCCGTCAAAGTCCGGTTCGAGCGAAGAAGTTCCTGCGAAGACGGGGTTAGCAGAAGCTGAATCGGCTTCAACAGGAGTACCGAGCCAAGTACAGGAAACAGAAAAAGCCGGAGATAAAGTGAAGGAAGAAGATCCAACCGCTGAGGAGAAGAAGGCAGCTCTAGCTCCATTGCCAAAGTCCGCTTCAGAACAGCCGAAGGATTTGGAAAGCCAGGTGGAGAACAAGCCGGATGGACGGACGAACTCCACGGGCGGAGCGGTTTCGGCGAAGGAGCAAACGGCGTCAAAGGAGCTGAAATCGACGGAAACGCAAACCAAGGTAAAGGCGGGAACGGGGAAAGATAGCAACGCGGTCTCCGGTAAAGCGACAGCAAACGTTGCTTCTACTAAGCCCGATACATCCCAAGGGAATAAAGCCACATCAGGTGTTAAGGATAAAAAGGGGGCTCAGCCGATCGGATGGTCCCAATTTTTTGACGGTGACGATCAAACGACTCCATCCGAAGCATTCTGGGACCTTAGCGGATCAACCGTAACGATCAAGGGGTTTATGGGAGAAGTGTTGTCTTTTGAAAATAACTGGTTCCTGCTTATTCCCGAACCTGGAGCGGAGTGTCCTTTTGATAACGGGGACGAAACTTACTGGAACAAAATTATGATTGTGTTTGTGCCGGAGGATGTCAAATTGAGATATAAATCCGAGCCTCTCGAAATAACGGGCCGGCTCGATGTCGGGATCAAAATAGACGAATCCGGTTATAAAACCATGTTCCGTCTTTATGATGCCTCCTTTAAAGAGATCAAGGAGTAGCTTTGGATAGAATCAAAACCCCCGCAGCGCCTTGTTTACAAGGAACTGGCGGGGGGTCTTATCAGAACAGAACCGTTTGAACCAGCAGGTATACGTTCAGCACGACGATAATTCCGGCGATAAGCCAGGCCAGAAGGTTCAGCCAAAGCTTGTTGGCGAATTCGCCCATCTTCGTTTTACTCGAAGTGAACCTGACCAGCGGGATAACGGCGAACGGAAGCTGCAAGGACAGAATGACTTGGCTAAAAATAAGCAGATCCTGAGTCCCTCTTTCCCCGTAAATGGCGGTAACGATAACGGCCGGAATGATAGCGATCAGGCGCGTAATCAAGCGTCGCAGCCAAGGAGTCAGGCGGATGTTCACGAAGCCTTCCATGACGATCTGCCCGGCGAGCGTCCCGGTCAACGTAGAGTTCTGCCCGGATGCAAGCAGCGCGACCGCAAACATGACGCTTGCCAGAGTGGTGCCTACAATCGGAGTAAGCAGGTGATAGGCTTCGCTGATATCGGCGACCTGGGTCATTCCCGCAGAATGGAATGTCGCGGCGGAAACGATCAAGATCGCCGAGTTAATAAACAAAGCGAATGTTAGCGCGATGCTCGAATCCCAGGTCGCGAACTTGATCGCCTGCCGTTTGCCGGCCGGAGTCCGGTCATACTGTCTGGTTTGCACGATGGAGGAGTGCAAATACAGATTGTGCGGCATGACTGTCGCTCCCAATATACCGATCGCGATATAGAGCATTTCCGGCCGGCGGATGATGTCCGCGTTAGGAATATAACCGAGGGCGACCTGCCCCATATCCGGTTTGGAGAGAAACAGATCGATGCCGAAGCAAATCCCGATCGTAGCGATAAGGACGACGACGAAAATTTCCAGCGTTCGAAATCCTTTGTTCTGAAGCAATAGTATAAGCAAAACGTCCACGGCGGTGATCATCACCCCGTAAATGATCGGCAATCCGAAAAGCAGATTAAGCGCAATTGCGGCCCCGATGACTTCAGCCAGGTCCGTCGCGGCGATCGCCAATTCGCAGAGCAGCCAGAGTGTGATGACGACAGGTTTGGAATAATTGTCACGGCAGGCCTGCGCCAAATCCTTGCCGGTTACAATGCCGAGCTTGCCGGAGAGGGACTGGAGCAGGACTGCCATAAGATTGGATAACAAAATAACGGATAAAAGCGTGTAGCCGAAGCGTGAACCGCCTTCGATGTCGGTCGCCCAGTTCCCTGGATCCATATAACCGACGGCAACCATATAGCCGGGTCCGGCAAAGGCCAGAAATTTCCTGAACCAAGAGCCAGTCGCCGGAATGCGCATGGAGCGATGGGCTTCCGGCAGAGAAGGCTGATCGCCGTTCATTCTCCACCCGGGGATACCGGCCTCTGCTTTATCTTGAGTCTCATTCATGGTATCTCACCCTATCTATTGAAAAGATCTTTTTATATTGTACACCTCCAAGAGTTTTTGTCTAGGGAAACTTTTTGGGGTTTGTCCGTTTCAAATCGGCCGTATTGCTTTAAATGGACTGTGACCCCCCCATTTTATATTGGCTTTAAGGAGGTATTGCCATGAAGACTTTATATACGGCTACTGTGACAGTAAAAGGCGGACGCACAGGTTCGCTTGAATCCTCGGATGGCGTCTTGAAACTTGACCTTAGTATGCCCGAATCCATGGGAGGACAGGGAGGCAGCGGAAGTAATCCGGAGCAGCTCTTTGCTGCCGGATACGGAGCGTGCTTTGCAAGCGCGTTGGCCAATGTAGCGGAAAAGGCTGGAGTGAATGCGGAGAACGCGGAAGTAACCCATCATGTCGGCATCGGAAAAGACGAAAGCGACGGCGGTTTTAAACTTGCCGTGGAAATCGACGTCAAGCTGCCGGGTGTGGAACGTTCCCAAGCCCAAGATCTGCTGCATAAGGCTCATGATTTTTGCCCTTATTCCAAAGCGACCCGCGGGAATATCGAAGTGAAACTAAATCTTGTTGAATAGGCCGGAACTTCTTCTCAATAAAATGACTTCCTTTGGGTATAATGTAAAGGAAGTCTCTTTTTTGACCGGAGGGTATGCATCTTGTTGCAATCGAGAGTCTTTGTCATCCCCTTCCAAGTTGACACGCCGCCCAAAATTAATTAATATGTCTAAGTACTAAAACAGGATTCTAATTTGATAATGCGGGTGATGACCATGTCTTACAGACCGAGTGTTGATAACGTGACCAAGGCCGGGAGCAACGACAAAGAGGGATTGTACGAATTTATCGTCAAGCTGGCCGACGGCACCGAATGCCGTGTGTTTTACCATCGTTTTCCTGAATGGCGGCTAACCAATATCAGCCGTTTGCAGAAAACGCCTTGTCCGGTCTGCCGCAAAGATTTCATATGCAAATGCATGGATAGTTTTGCGGGAGATATCGGACGTCAAGTCGAAGACGGACAATGGATTGACAAGGCTTTGGCCGAGTAACGGCGCAAGGTTCTGGATAGTAGGCGCGGGGCTGTTGGCTCCGTGCTTTTTTCTATAGTTTCTCGGGAGGCGAGGATACTGGGACAAAATAATCGTGAGGTCGATACAGTGATTTTATTTGATGGGGTCTGTCACCTTTGTCAGGGGGCTGTGAAGTTTATTATCAAACGCGATCCGCGCGGCATATTTCACTTTGCTTCTCTTCAATCCCCTGCGGCCGATCGCCTGCTCGAAGGAAAGACTCCGGAAGGCGGTTTTTTGAACACGATCGTCCTTGTGGAGGACGGAGTTCATTATACCCGCTCCACGGCTGCGCTGCGAATCGCCAGACGGCTGCGCTTCCCTTGGCCGCTGATGTATCTCTTTATTGTAATTCCCCGCCCGCTCCGCGATGCTGTGTACGGCTGGATAGCAGCGAACCGCTACCGCTGGTTCGGTAAGGATGACGCCTGCATGATGCCGACGCCGGACATCAGGAAGCGTTTCTTGGAGAAATAGGACTTGTCCGAACAGCTCTTCTATGTTATTCTAATTGTAAATTTTAGGAATACGGAACGGAAGCACCGTCCAATTGACCGAGAGATCGGTTATTGGGCGGTGCTTTTTTGCGTTCCCAAGAAGAGGTGGTGGACCGTGTTACCAGTCAGAGTCGTGCTTGCCGTTCAAGATGAGCAATATATCGAGCCGTTTCTTCATTACGTACGATGCAGCGAGTTTGCCCGGCGACTGATCATGACGGCATTTAGCCGGAAGGAGGCGTTCTTGAAGTTTTTGGCGGAGTCTTCGGAAATAGTGGATGCCGTACTTGGCGAATCGTCTTTTCTTGAAGCCGCAGGGGAAGGAAATCATGGGAGAATCACATTTATTCGCCTGAGCGACGGGGAGCAAGAGACTTTTACAGGCAAGCAGTTGGCCAAGTATCAACCGCTGCATTTATTGCTATCTTCCCTTCTTGAGATTGTGCGTGGGGGTAGCGAAGGAATCGCTCCGATGGACGGCAGGGCCAGGATTATCGGGGTTACGTCTACCGTAGGAGGCTGCGGCAAGACGACGGTGGCGCTGAACATGGCCAGACAGTTGGCGGCCGAGGGAGCCAAAGTCTTTTATTTGAATCTGGAGACGATCCAGAGCGGATTTATGCGCGAAGGGCATGAAACCCGGGGCGACGGGCATCGCGCGGGATTGGCCCGGCTGCTGTACGACCTGAAAGCTGCGGAGGACAGGCGGGAACCTTTGAAATTTCCGGTCTCCGCCTATGTCTACAGACATCCGTTGCTCCAGGGGGATACCTTCGGTCCATTGGACAACTTGAATGAACTGTTGGAGATGGAGCGGAAGGATACGTCCGAATTGATCGACTATATCGCGGGGAGCGGGCTCTATGACTCGGTGATCGTCGATACCGATTCGTTTCCGAACGGGCGGACCGAAATGGTTCTCGAGCGATCGGACAAGCTGGTCTGGCTTGTGACGGAAGACTGGAGCGTCATGAGAAAGACGGAAGTATGGCTGGCCCATCTCGAGCGTTCCCATCCTTCCTTATACAACTCCGTGATCGGCAAATCGCTGTTTGCGGCTAATCGGGTTACCGGGGAATATGCGCTTTCTCCGGCAAGAAAAGAAATGGCCGTGGCGGTAACATTATCGTTTATTCCGGCTTGGAGCCAAGGAAATGGGGAAAACGGCGCCTTGATGCATTCGCCGATCTACCAGCGCGATGTCATGAAGCTGTGCCGATTGTTGAATCCGGGTATGGCGGGAGTGGATGAGATAGGGAGTGCGGCAAGATGAAGGAAGATATATTCGCCTTGCTCCGCAGGGAAATCCGCTCCGGTTTGGATGTGACTTCTTCCATGCAGGACGATCAACTGATGGATTATATCGAGCGCCAGGTGCTTGAAGAACAGCGCCTCGCGGGTCTGACGGCAGCGGATAAACGCAGGTGGGTAAGGCGGTTGTATGATTCATTCCGCGGTTTGGATGTCCTTCAGCCGCTTGTCGATGACCTTACCGTAACCGAGATCATGATCAACGGACATGAGGAAATATTCGTGGAACAGGATGGGCAAGTGCGGCGCCTGCCGGTTCATTTCGAGTCCAGGGAAAGGCTTGAGGATATTATTCAGACCATAGTGTCAGGAGTCAATCGGGTCGTAAACGAATCCTCGCCCATCGTCGATGCAAGGCTGAGGAATGGATCCCGGGTAAACATCGTTCTTCCGCCTATAGCGCTTAAAGGACCAACCATGACGATCCGGAAGTTCCCGGAGCGTCCGATGACCATGGAGGATCTGGTTGAGAAGGGATCTCTGGATACGGAGACGGCGAACTGGCTGCAGACATTAGTAAGGAGTAGGTACAACATCTTTATCAGCGGGGGAACCGGATCCGGGAAAACGACTTTTCTGAATGCATTGTCCCAGTATATCCCGGGTGATGAGCGGGTTATCACGATTGAGGATTCGGCGGAGCTGCAGATCGTGACTGTTCCCAATCTGGTGTCCCTGGAGACGAGGAATGCCAATACGGAAGGCAAGGGAGAAATTACGGTCAGAGATTTGATCCGTTCTTCACTACGGATGCGGCCCAATCGGATCATCGTCGGCGAGGTACGGGGAAGGGAGGCTTTGGATATGCTTCAGGCGATGAATACTGGCCATGACGGGAGTCTATATAATATAAAATGGTATTGAAATTTAGTTAAACTTTATCTCATCAATATAGGCATCAAAGAACTTGTTCTTCACACCTTTTACGTTTGTTAAATTAGTATTGACTGTTATCTTTTCAAATGTAGTGAAGACAATTTCTTTCCTCTCTTCATCGTTCGCAATTTGCCAAGATTCTTCGTAACTCATTAATGTTTTTAGCCTAGGTAATCCGGAAATATTGTTTTTACTTTCAGCAATTTTCCGTCTTAGTTCTTGTTCAATTTCTTCCTCGTTCTTGATTCTTTTACGAATGTCTTCTTTCGATATTAACCCTTCTACAAACATGAATTGCCAGTTTTCCTTACGTTTCAGGACCTTCGCTAATTCCTTTTTGGCTAATTGCACCGAATCTTCTACATCGATTTGCTTTGTTGTTAAAGACTTCATTTCTGATTCAATCATACTAGAATCAGCTTTAATGATGTTCTTAATATACTCGTTTACTAAATGTTCAATATGAACTTGCCTAAATGTTGGCATGCTACAGGATTTATTCGCATGTTTGTTTGAACAAATATAATATTGGGTTCTTACGACTTCTCCAGATTTCTTCGATCGTTTAGTGGTCAATCTACCAAACATGGCCGCTCCACAACGCCCACATCGCAATACTCCCGAAAACCAATATATTTTATTTTTGCTGTATCCCCCGGTTGCCCTTCGCTTCATGAGATCCTTAGTTTCTTCATATTCTTCAGTTGTAAATATTGGTTTGTGCGATCCTTTACCATATATGCAATTAACTCTTTCATCTCGTTTTGAATTCACATAGGTTCCATCGGAGGTTTTAGAACCCAATCTGATAATACCGGCATAATAAGGGTTTTCTAAAGTATATTCGACTGTAGCAGCGGTCCACTCACGCCCTCTACGGAGCAATCCTCTTGAATTAAGTTGAAACGCCACAGACATATAACCAAGTCCGGTATGGTATAAACGCCGCGCTTCTCGTATTATCTCTGCTTCTTCTTGTACAAGTTCTTCATCTTGGGTATAGCCGTACGGTATAATGCCGCCCGGACGTTTTCCTTCTCTAACCATTTGTTCGACTCCGAATCGCACACGCTCAGAAATCGTTCCACGTTCCCATTCAGCCATTGCACCTACAAGCGTGATGAAAAATCTTCCCATTGCCGTGGTTGTTTCAAATATTTCCGTTGAAGATCTGAACTTAACACCGTACTTATCGAAGGTCTTTAATAACTTATGGAGGTCGCCTACTGATCGAGTAAGGCGATCTAATTTATAGACCAGGACCACATCGAATTTTTTCTCTTCCATGTTTTTTAGAAGTCGTTGCATTTCAGGACGCTCCAAGTCTTTAGCTGAATATCCATCATCAATGTACTCATCAAAGATGATCCAGTCCTGAGATTGAGCGTAACTTGCTAACTTTTGCCGTTGTCCTTCAACGGAGAACCCTTCTTCGGCTTGCATATCAGTTGAAACACGAATATATATAGCCGCTTTCATGGTTATCACCTCACTTTGGCCAGAATTTTACCTCTACAACCTTTCCGATTATTTCAACTTGCTCAGCTGGGATTAGACTTGGCTGCATAGTTGGGTTGGAAGGTATGAGAAGGCACATAGAACCCTCTTTCCGAACACGTTTCAATGTAACTGTTTCGTGATCAATAACTACAACAGCAATATCGTGCGGATTGACCTCTTTCTGCTTCGCAATAATAACCATATCCCCATCATGAATTCGATCACCTATCATACTGTCTCCTTGAACTGTTAAGGCAAATCCTTCTTTTCCTCTTAAGATTGCAGGATCCACAAGAGTGTAACCTTCAATATTTTCAATTCGTTCAATTGGAACTCCGGCAGCGATTCTACCGACTAATGGTATCTGCAATAAACTTTCAGAATTAAAGGGAAGTACATTAGATTTTTCATGAAATCTTTTTTGATCTAAGTCAGAAATATATTTTTCTAGAGTTTTATTCTGAGAGAAAGAATCTTCTATAAAAACCTTAAGGACCTCTAATTTTTCTTCAAAACTCATTACGTCGATAAGATCATCAATTGTAATATTGGATATTTCTTTACCACACAATTCCTTAATTTGTTCTTGAAAAAGTGTATTGTCCATTCCGACTTTCTTTAAAAGAGTGCTTATGTATGTATCAATATCATTTATATTTTCCAATACAGCTTTAATCGTTTCTGGTGCGCGATCTATAAAAGAAGTAAATACCAGTTTTTCAGGATCTCCCCCGGTTACTTCTGCAAAGGCTCTATTCACTTCTTCCGAAGCTGGGTTCTTTGTCTTGTTATTTTTCAACATAGAGATATAAGAGCGATCTATTTTTATTCCTCTGTCAGTCATTCTCTTAGCTATTTCCCCTAAGCTCAATCCACTTTTCTCAATGTACTCATTTACCAAATCCGAATACGTCACAAATGACACCGCCTTAGTAGATTTCCTATTACTAATATTACCATACTGTTGATAAATTATTCAATAGAAAATTATAAATAGTGAATAAATGTTTATTGACTTGGATTACCAAAAGAATTATGATGAAGGCATCAACTAGTGAATAATCATTTACTACCCATACTTGGTGTTAATGTTTATTCAACAACGAGAGTGAGGTGAAAAAATGAATTATGCTGATTTGCTGAAACAAGCAATTCAAGAAGCGGATCTATCGCTTGGTCAGATTTGCAGAAGACTTGCAAAACACGGGATTAAAATGGACCGTGCGATTCTGAGCAAAATGCAAAACAACAAACTTCCCCCTGCAAAAGATGATGTGAATATTGTGTTGGCAGAAATCCTGCAAACCGACCCTGATGCCCTTCGAGTTGCTGCTGTTAAAGAAGTCGTGTCTCCGGAATTAATCGGGCTTATTAAAAAAGTCGGGTAAAACCAATCACATCAAGGGAGATGATGTAATGCCTGAAAACATTAGTAATAATCAAGCAAAAAAACCAGAAGGGATGTCAGATAGAGCATGGATAAACCTCCATAAGGTCTTAGCAAAGATTCATGTGAATCACTTTAGTGAAATTCAAGAACTTCAAAAAGAAAGGGAAAGAAAAAAAGAAGCCATATGAAAGGAGTAACCAAATGGAAGCAAATGCAATCGTACTAACTCAAGAACAGTATGAGCAAATGCGAGAATCCCTCAAAGCAGAACTGATGAATGAACTCGAAAAACTTCAGCCATCAACAACAAGAGGGATTTACACACCTGAATGGATTGGTGTGAGGGAAGACTTGGAGTCTCTTTTACAGAGTGACTATAACAATGGATGCGGTCACTGGTACCAGAACCAACAAGGATTGTATGCGGCGTTCAGGTTGGCGTTCAGGAAGGAAAGGGCGAGTCACTTTCGATTTATTGAACAAGGCCGTATGAGGAACTTCTACTCTGAGTTGATGGCATTGATCAATAAATATCGTAGTGGACAAGACTTAACCGATTAGGAGGTGAGAAGAGAGATGGAAAACAAAAACGTTGCTGAAGTGAAACTGAATATCAACACGGAAGATTTGAAGAGAAAGCTGGATGAAATAGAAAACCAACTTGATCGGATTTTGACCAAGCTGGCAAAGGTTCACGAATTGCAAAACTAATTACCGGAACTTTTTGAATGCCTTCTCTAACTTGTCAAATGACTTATTGAATTCATTTAGAGATTTATCGGCATCTTTCAATGACTTTTCGGTGGTCTCATCATGGTTGATTACAATTTCTTGACCACAATTCGCACATTCGACAGAAGAGTTTGGAGTTAGGACCTTCTTGAATTCAACCTGGAACGTTTTATTGCAAGATGGACAATCGACCTCAACCTCTTCATCACCAAACAAATTTTCTAGAGTTAAATCTTTCAGTATAATCACCTCCCTTTTATTCCAGTATTCGACAGGGAGAACAAAAGTCCTATTAGAAAGGCTGGTGAATATGAACGAATTACAACTATCGACTGATCTGCAAGTGATCACAGCGGAAATAAACAGCTACAAGCAAATAGCTGGGCAGTCAGTGTTTGAGATCGGGAAGAGATTGAAGCACGTGAAAGAAAACGACTTGGCGCATGGCGAGTTTGGGAAATGGGCAGAGGAAAAGTTAGGCTTCCATGTTACAACAACCAGCCGAATGATCGCAGCCTATGAACAATTTGGAGAAATTAGCGACGTCGCTAAAATTGGAAACGCCAATATATTTGAAATGCTAACCTTGCCCGAATCAATAGATCGATCCGAATTCATCGAACAAGAACATGTCATACCTTCAACCGGCGAATCTAAAAAAGTCGATGATATGACGGTAAAAGAACTTCGAGAAGTAAAGAAGTCATTAAAAGCGGCAGAACAACGGGCCGAGGATGCAGAAAAGAAGGTGGGTTTCCTCTCGGACAAGTTGCAAGAGGAAATGAACAAGCCCCGGGAAGTCGTTACAAAAGAGGTTGTTCCAGCCAAGATACAGCAAGAACTAAGCGAAAAGGACAAGCTTCTGCAACTCGCAAAGAGTCAGTTGAACAGTCTCCAAGATGAATTGAAAGCTATTAAGCTGAACAGCACGAACGACTTCGACGACGAATTTGCGGATAAGAAAATGAAACGGCTGGAACGTGAAGCAAACATCGAAACTCTGCAACTTGCGGTTAGTATCAAACAGTTTTTGAAGGATGCATCTTTAACAGCGTTTCAGGAAGGTGCACTCGCGGCGGCAAGCCCTAACGTTAAGCAAAGGATGTTCGAGAACGTGGAGCTTCTGGAAAGCTTCACAAAGTCAATCAAATCAGCCTTACAAGGCAGAATCCAAATTTGAGGAGGAATATGAAATGGCTATGAATTTACCAGTTTCAAAAAACGAAAATGTATTCTCCATCCTGGAGCAATCGCTCTCCAATCAAAGAAACAACCTGCAAACGATGGAAATGATGGTCGGTGAGATGAAGTCCATCAAAGAAGATGTTTCGAAACAGCACGAAGAAATTCAGGCGCTGGCTAAGCAGATCCAAGATGAGAACCGGCTACTACCTTCTGAAATTGACGATCTGTATCAAGCGGTCGTGCTTAAATCCATCAATACAGTAAGGGCTACATCTACCCTTGAAGGGAAAGAATTCAAAGCCGAAGTCGGCAGAACCAGAAGATTTATCTGGAACAAGTTAAATCGGAAATTCGGTACCAGCAAGTACATTCATCTTCCACGGAAACACTTTGACGAGGCTCTTGAGTTTGTCAGAACGTTTTCTATCCTGGATCACATTTAGGAAGAATCGGCGTAAGGAGGGCGACAAAGTGCCATCAACCTATGACACTGCTCAAATGACAGTCTTTAAAATGCAGTGGGAAATTATTGCGGACAAGTTGAAGCAAGGCGTAAACGGCATTGAATGGCTAGTCCTAAACACCACTACAAAGAAAAGCAGAACGGAGACATTAGCGGATTGGATTGAACAGTTAGCAGCTTATGGGCATACGAATTTAGACACAGTTATGAAAGATGCACTGACTATGGATTCCGAAAAATTCTATAGCGTGTATGGATTTAACTGGTGGATGTCAGTGAGCTATACACTAACATACCTAGTTCTTTTGAGACAGCGGGATTATGATCGTTATTTCGACTTTCTCAATTCTATACAACGATCGTAAAGGAATTATCTATTGGGACTTTGGTGTGAAAGGGGTTAAAGAATGGCGGCCAAAATGGAATTATACCATGATCATTTTCAAAATTTTAAACGATACAACATACCCAGGGCTCAACTTGTTATAGCCGATATCCCTTACAACCTAGGGAACAACGCCTATGCATCAAGTAACCAGTGGTATATCGACGGGGACAACAAAAACGGCGAGAGCAAGCTGGCGAACAAGTCATTCTTCAAAACGGATGAAAACTTTAACTTGGCTGAATATATGCACTTTTGCAGTAAGTTATTGCGCAAAGAGCCAAAAGAAAAGAATGAAGCCCCGGCTATGATTGTATTTTGCTCATACCAGCAGATGCCCATGATCGAGGAATACGGCAAGAGATATGGCTTTAAAAACTCGTACCCTTTGTTCTTTGTAAAGAACACCAGTTCACAGGTTCTTAAGGCGAATATGAAGATCGTAGGGGCCACAGAACATGCTGTAGTGCTGTATCGGGACAAGTTACCGAAGTTCCGCAATGGCAAGACGGAAACGTCAACGGGGCGCATGATCAAAAACTGGTTCGAGTGGAAACGAGATAACGCTAAAGAGTACCCGAAAATTCATCCTACACAGAAGCCTGTGAAAATCCTGAAAGAACTGATTGAGATTTTTACAGATGAAGGCGACGTAATCATCGACCCGTGCGCCGGAAGCGGTTCTTCCTTACGGGCGGCATACGAATTAAACCGTCCCAGCTTCGGATTCGAGATTGAAAAAGAATTTTATAATGCCGCAAAAGAATCGATGCTGAACCTTGAAAACATAAACCCGATCGAACAGCTTGAAATGCTGGAAATCTAACGAAGGAGGGACAAGCCCATGCATATGGACCCGGCAGAAGTGTTAAGAGAAACGTTTCAGAATCTGCTTAACCGCAAAGTAACACCGGAACAGCTTCAGGACTTTATCGACCGCTCACGCAATTATCATTCTGGTGATCAGGAAATGTCCGCTGTGTTGGACGAACTACAAAACAAAATACCGAAAGGAGCATGACAATGATACTCAGCGTTTGTCCTGACTGTTACAAAAACGGAAAGATTGTTGAAGGCAGATTCTTGAACCATGTACGACAAGATTTCATGTATGTATGCACTATGTATCATTGCGATACCTGTAAAAAGAGTTACCAAGAACGCAAATGAAAGGAGCATGACCATGAACGCTGTCGAACGCAGAATTGCTGAACTCCGCTGGATGTTAGAAAGCGGAATTGTAACAGACCCATGTTGGATTAACTTTTTGAAAATGGAAATCGAGGAACTGGGGGATGGATTCACAAGATCGGAGGCGGCATAACATGTGGGTTGACCAAATGACAGACGAGCAAAAGCGCGAATATGGATTTGTAGATTTAAGCATTTATGAAATGGAGCGCCTTGGTTACGTACTTGCTAAAAACGGATGGAAGAAGGTGCAGCCTAGTGATCATGTGCGGGTGTGGCAGGGAGGCGAAATACGAAGTCTACGAACACAATGAGCCGCATTGCGAAAGTTGCCTTAAAGAGGCCATTGATTGCTCAGTATATGTACACGTTAGGAGGTTAGATCCGCTTGAATACACCACAGCGCAAGAAAGCGAGAGATGATTTCAAAGCACTTTTTGCGCTCAGCAGAGTAGCCGGGGAAAACAAAAACGGATACTTCATTTTTAAAAGTTTGGTACACATGCAAGAATACGAACGCATTTTGCGAGAAATGGAGAGTAGGAATGAGCGATTATCTCAGCAGAGCAATCCAGAAGCTTAAGCACTTGCAGGATCAAACTACTAATGTCACTTTTGGAGCGGCTCAGCAACAGGTTGGTTGGTTCTTCATGAATGATTTCCAGTCTGTTATCGACGATCTGGAGACGCATAAAATCATGTTGGAACAGACGAAAACGCCCCCGGCGGCAACCGAGGACGTTGGATAAGCAATTTGAAATTAAATGTTACGGACACAATAACACATTTTTTAGGAGGTTGTAAAGGGGGAGAAGTTTTGCAGGCTATCAGACTTGTAAGCACAAAAGACATGTCACATGATGATTGGTTGGATTGGAGACGTAAGGGCATAGGCGGATCTGATGTAGCTGCTATCTGCGGTTTGAGTCGTTACAGATCACCTATGGAAGTGTATTTGGACAAGCTTGGCGAAATACCGCCGATTGATGACAATCCAAAAATGTTGGCAGGGCGTAAACTGGAACCATTTATAGCTGATTGGTTCGCAGAAGAAACGGGATTGAAGGTATGGCGACAAAACTATATATTCCGACATTCAGAACATGAATTTATGTTTGCCAATATTGATCGGTGGCTTCCGGGTCTAAATGCAGGTTTAGAAATAAAAAACACGTCCGAATATGGACGCGAAGACTGGTCAGGGACACAAGCTCCCCAAGAATATGTTTTACAGTGCAATCATTATATGGCTGTTACCGGTGCTGATCGGTGGTATATAGCGGTTCTGATAGGTGGATGGGACTTTCAATGGCGCATCATCGAAAGGGATGACGAACTGATCAATAACCTGATCGTAGTCGAGCGTGAGTTCTGGACAAACCATGTTCTAGCAAAAGTACCACCAGCATTTTCGCATCAAGACACACAACGGTTGGGCGAGATGTTTCCACAATCTAATTCAGATAGCATCGACCTAGGAGAAGACGCTTACCCGATTATACAACAATTATTGGAAGCCCGTAAGGTTAAAGCTAATGCAGTTATGCAAGAACAGACTGCAAAGAATCAAATCAAAGGCATGATGGGCGAAGCGGAGCGCGCTTATTGGCAAGGTGAATTAGCGTTTACGTGGAAGACCGGAGCTAAGAGTCGGACATTTAGAGTAATCGGAGGTAATGACTAATGACTAATAAAACTGTGGATCAATCTAATCTTTCAAATCAGTTAGCGGTTAAGGCCGGAAAGAAGTTCGAAGACTTCAACTCTGTAATTAAAAAGGAATTATCTGATAATTTTCAAGCTATCAAATCTCTTGTACCAAAACATATGACTCCTGAACGCCTGGCTAGAATCACACTAACAGCAATCAGCCGCACTCCTAAATTAGCGGAATGTACACCAGCATCAATTGTCGGGGCAGTTATGAATTGCGCAACACTGGGCCTTGAACCAAATTTAATAGGACATGCATATCTTGTGCCGTTCTATAACAACAAAGTTGGGGCGATGGAGTGTCAGTTCCAAATAGGATATAAAGGACAAATTGACCTGATTCGGCGTACTGGTGATGTGTCAAAGATTTATGCTGAGACCGTTTATGAGAATGATTTATTTGTATATATCAAAGGCGAAGATAAACGACTAGTTCATGTTCCGTTCGATATGCTCCATCTTCTGGATAACTTCATACCCGATAGAAACAAAGACTTTATGGACCTCATGATCGAGGAAGCCATTAAAGACATTAAGAATAAGAACCCTAAAGATCAAGGGAAAGCAGTTAGGTATTATTCTGCCTATCGCTTAAAAGATGGTTCATTCGACTTCACAACGATGACCGTTGAACAAAGCTTAATGCATGCTAATAAATTTTCAAAATCGAAATATAATGGCAAACTTACCGGGCCATGGGCTGACCACTTTGACAGCATGTGTAAAAAAACATGCATTAAGGAAATGGCAAAGTATATGCCAATCAGCATTGAGATTCAAGAAAAACTCGCACTTGATGAAGCTGTGTTAAAACCAAGAAAAGATAACGGTATTGAATCAGACAATATTTTTGATGTTGATTACAAGGTTTTAGAAGACGAACAGGGTGGTGAAGATGGTGAACCAGTTCCATCCAGTACCGAAACCCAATCACAGACGACGTAAGCCCACTAGCAAGATGAGAGGGCGAATCACACCGGAAGTATACCAAGCGGCGCTAGAGCGATCAGGAGGACGCTGTGAACGATGTGGAGGCCCCGGACCATTGGAAGCTGCACATTTAGTCCGGCGTTGGAAAATTGAAGTTAGTACCACAGTAAACGACATTGCAATGTTATGCGGTCCCTCAGTTAATACAGGGACCTGTCATAACTGGATTGATTACACAGCTAAGGGCCGAGAGTGGGCCGAGGATTACAGGAATCGACTTTATCAAAAGGCAAAAGAGTAGGTGGTGACATGTCGGGATGGATTAAGCTCCATCGGAAGGTTACAAAAAGCCCCATGTACCGACAACTGAACAGCAAGCAGAGGGATGTGATGATGACCGTTCTTCTGCTTGCAAATCATGAATCTAACACATGGGAATTTCGCGGAGAAATTTACGAAGTACAGCCGGGACAGTTCATAACTTCACTTGATAGCTTGAAAGAACATTGCGCTTCTGACGTAACGACACAAAACATAAGAACTGCTTTGTTGAAATTAGAAAAGCATGGTTTTTTAACAAACGAATCAACAAAGAAGAACAGGCTGATAACCGTTGTAAACTGGGGTATTTATCAGGGTTGTGCTGAACCGACTAACAAAGGGACTAACCGACAGCCAACAAACAACCAACAGACAGGTAACAATCAACTAACAACTAACAAGAATGATAAAGAAGTAAATAAAGAAGAAGAAGAAGAAGCCGCGTACGCGCGAGTGATTGACTATTACCAGCGAAACATTGGCTTTATGGCTCCATTGCAATATGAGTATGTGATTGACTGGCTTAAAACTTTTGAAGCTGATGTGCTGATGTACGCTATACGGTTAGCGGTAGATCGGGGAGCGCCGAAGTGGGCATATGTTAATCGCACTCTGGAAGCGTGGCATAGAGACGGAGCAAAGACGCTGGAAGATTGCAAGGCGCTAACAGTCCAGTTTGAGAACAAAAACGAAAGCAAGGGCCGGGGAAGAGTGGAAGAGAGAAAAGCGCCACAACTTGATCTATACGTACCAACAGAAGAAGAGGTGAAATTCCTTGAAAACATCAACAAACGCAGAAGTGAGGCAGGCAACAGCTAACGAGGAACTGTTAGGGGCCTTTTTGAAAGACCCCTCACTTTTCCCAAACTATAAAGCAGGACTTACACCGGATCATTTCGGGGAGTATGACTGGCTATACAAAATCATGCTGGAGACGGATGCCGAGGAAGGATTGAGTTTCAAAGGCGTTGTCCAACGGTGTGAAGCTACAGAACTAAAGACCCTACACTTTTTACGATCATCATATTTCAGCGAGACCCGGATCCCGGGATTGATTCGCACTTTGAAAAAGTCACTCTTACAACAAAGGCTACTCGGACTATCCCGGCAAGTTGTAGACGATGCGGTAGGCGGCAAGGACCCGGACGAAATGTTAAGGGACATACAAAAGACAGCCTTTAACCTTACAACCAGCGAGAGCAAGGACACTAGCGATCCGGACAGGGACGTAGAGGATTGGGTACAGCATGTATTTGAACTTGCGAATGATCCATCCATAGCGTTCGGACAAATGACTGGACTAACCCCTATCGACAGCATGACAACCGGCTGGCATCGAACAGACTTTAGCGTCATCGGCGCACGTACCAGCATGGGTAAAACGGCGTTCGTGGTAGAAATGCTGCTGAGACTAAGCCAAAAGGGTTATAAGTGCGCAATGTTTTCGCTCGAAATGTCCAAGAAGCAACTTTATTTTCGGATGATGTCCAATCTGATGGAAGTAAACTTCGAACAATTCCGGACTGGGAGACTTGCACCGAACCACTATGAACGAGTCAACAAGTACAAGGACGAGCTTAAAAGGCTGTATATCGACGATACCCGAGCAGTGTCGGCGGATTACATTACCGACGAGATGCGGCGCTTAAAACGAACGAGAGGGCTTGATTTCGTGGTAGTCGATTATCTGCAGGACGTGAAGGAGCAAGGTGAAGTAAACGACAACGGAGGCAGCGCACTTGCTAGGGTATGCAGGAAGCTGAGAGCAGCGGCACAGGAAAATGACTGTCATATCATGGGCCTATCTCAAGTAGTTCGAGGCGTGGAGGATCGGAAGGATAAACGACCAGGTAACGCGGACCTATCGGGCAGTACAGGGATTGAAACGAGCGCCGATGTGATCGCCTTGCTTTATCGGGATGACTACTATGACCCGAACACAGACAAGCCGAATGTCCTAGAAGTCAACTTCACAAAGCAACGCAACGGTAAAACCGGAAAGGTGGAACTCCACTATGACCGAACAACCCAACGAATTACAGAACGTTACTGAGGATAAAGACCAGCTAATCGAACGATATCAAGAAATCCTGATGCGGCAAGTTGAAGCGGCCTACGAAAAAGGCGATATGGAACCCGATGTGTACATGCTTTTCATGAGCAAGGTTTGTGAAGCGGAAACGAAGGAAGAAGCTTACGACTACTATCAGGATGTATTCGCAGAACTAGCAGACTACCATGAAGACCGCTTGCAAGCTCGGATATTGAAAGGCGCGGAGTACATCGAATCTATCGGGCCAGAACATCCGCACTATACAGCCGCAATGAAAAAATATGATGACCTTTGCGAACAATTGAACGAACAAAAAGAAAGGAGACGAGCGAATGATCGCGGTGGAAGAAAGAGAATCTCCGAAAAGGCAAATTAACCCTTTAGGCTTGGCTGATCGAGTCTACGTTGCTAGATACTACGAATACGATGGGCCAAACACACTAGGGGCGTTGTTTGGGAAAAGCAAGCAAACCATTGAATCACTCATGAAAACAATGAAAAATTCCGGCGAGTACGATATATACCGCAATCTAACGGATGAAGAGTACGAAAAGATGATTAACGCAGCTGAAAGGAGTGGGAAATATGACATGTGAAATGCCAGGATGCGAACGAGTGGCGAAAAAGAGATGGAGAACAATACCAATTTGCAATAGTTGTCACGGCAAACTAAGAAAGGAAACACTCTCGTTTTATGACGGTCGGACGAAACCAGAGAATCGCAGAATGTACAAGCAGTTTAAGGAAGTGGAGGCGAAGGCGAAATGAGATTTGTAGGAATCGACCCAAGCACCAAAACAGGACTTGTTATCTTAGACGAGCAAGGAAATGTGTGGGACAAAAAAGAAATCCATCTCAAGAACGGCATATATTCCAGCAGCGAGGAACTTCATGAATACGGGATAGACATTGTTCAAAGCATCCCCAGTAACTCTGTAATCTGCATTGAAGGCTTCTCATACGGTTCCAAAGGTAAAGGAGTGAGCACCCAATACGGCGTAGGGTTTTCAATCAGATTTGCTTTAGCGGATGTAGGATTGAAATTTATCGAAGTCACTCCAAGCCAGGTGAAGAAGTTCGCCACCGGAAAAGGGAACACACCGAAAGATGGAATGGTATTGCCGATCTATCGCAACTGGGGATTCGAGGACAATTCAGATAACATACGTGACGCGTTTGTACTGGCTGAAATAGCCCGGCATATCCGTGGGGGTGCAGTTGGTCATAAATATCAACAGGAAGTCGTACAAGCCATCCTAGAGCCCTCAAAACCTAAAAAGAAATCAAAGGCGGTGTAACATGAATCTCACTAAACTTTTTGAAATGCAACGCGTACTGGACGAACGGATTGTGAAGGAGAAAGGTTTGGAAGGACAGGACCTATTGCCACAAAAGATTCTAGCGCTCCAGGTTGAACTTGGGGAGTGTGCACAAAATTGGCGAGGGTTCAAGTATTGGAGTAAGGACCAGAAGCCACGGACGATTATGGAGCATCTTTGTACCGAATGTGATGGTAGAGGGCAAACGGAAGATCGATTCGGAATTTACGATTGCGAAGGGTGCGGTGGAAATCCGGTAATTAAAACTTCTAACCCGCTCCTGGAAGAGTATATCGATTGTCTCCATTTCATATTGTCGATTGGATTGGTTGATGACCTGTACGAGAACTTATCAATTGATCTTGTATCACTCAAAACGGATTCAATCACTAAAAGTTTTATTCGAATTTTTAATCAGATCGGGCAACTTGAATGCGACTTCGACGCTTACGAATATCAAAACTTAATTGAATACTTTCTTGGACTAGGTGAAATGCTCGGTTTCACCTGGGAACAAATCGAAGAGGCATACATGAGCAAAAACCAGACGAACCACAAGCGGCAGGACACCGGATATTAATAGATACCGTTTCAAGCCCCTAAGAGCGTGATTCTGGCGGCTTTGGACATACGGAAGTATAAACGGAAGGGTAAAACAGACGGAAGCCCATAAGCCCATAGAAACGGCTTAACCATTAAACAGAGTTTTCGGATAGATAAACTGTGAGAGGAAGATGAACGGATGGAAGATTTCAAAAAGTTACTTGTTCGGTGTTCGCCTGGAATGTACGAAAGAGTTGTAATTGGGGATTTCGGATTGTCGATTCAAGCGAGTTCCACACATTACAGTTCGCCAAGGAAAACATTGAGTGACGCGCAGGATTATAACGAATTTGAATTGGCGATTTTCGAGAATGACGAATGGATTGATCCCCTAGAAGATGAACGGTTTGTTGAAGTTATAGGTTTGCTCAAAGACAGATATGAACCCGGACCATTTGGAGTGGGCGCATACATTCCTGACCACATTATTCAAACGGTTTGTAATTTTATCGAAACGAATCTAGCTGTCTAATCACCCCTCATCATCTAAAGGAGGAATAACAAATGAAAGTACAAATCGAAGGACAACTATATCTGGAATCGGACGAAAGACAGTTTGTGATTAAGCAATATAACGGCAAGGTAGACGATAAAGGCAAAGAGTTATTTCAGGCAAAAGGGTACTTTTCGAGCATTGAAGGAGCGATTAAGCACCTTGTAAAGATGAAGTTAATGGAGAGCACCTCTACAACACTCGGAGAGCTTCTAAGAGAAATTGAAAGCATCAAGGGGTACATTGAATCCAAGGTAACTATATAACGCCTGTAATGGGCTATAAGGAGGCTCCCCATGAATGACAAAACAATCCCGAGATTAACGAGCCGGGAAAGAAAATATAAAGACGCTGAATTCTTTGAAGAGGTAATCACTATTCTCAGGGATGAAGGATATAGCAGACATTGGAAAGACTTACGCAGAAAGCTCCATAAGTTGCTGGATAGATGTGAAAAGGCAGGTGAGTCCCATGAATGACCGGATACAAGAGATAAGAGAAAGACTTGAGGCGGCTAGTCCTGGTCCCTGGACAATTTATGAATATTCGGACTACAGAGGTTATGAGGTACACAAATACCCCATTGGTTATAAATCAGCCATAACAGGCTGGGGAAAAGTTTTACAGACGAAAGAAGACGCTTCGTTAATCGCAAATGCGCCGACAGACATTTCCTATCTCCTATCTGAAGTAGAAAGACTACAAACGGCGTTAGAGTTCTACGCAGACGAGAAAACATATGAAACGAATGTTGTTGATCAATGGGGACCCGTCACAAAAATTGATTTTGACTCAGGTGAGAGGGCCCGTACTAACCTATCCCACCTTAAAGGATAACCCTTATACACCCTTATACGGCTCGGGATTATTCGGACGATACGATGGCGGCATACGCCGCAACAAGCGCTAAACACGAGAGGGTGAACAGCATTGAGCATAAAAGATGTAATGTCTGTAAGCGGAGGCAAGGACTCTGCTGCTATGTGGATACTTGCGGTAAAGGAAATGGGCAAGGACGTGCTTCCTGTTTTCTGCGATACCGGCAATGAGCATCCAATGACTTATGAGTATGTAGATTATCTCGAAACTAAGTTGGGGCCGGTTATGAGAATTAAAGCTGATTTCTCTGAACGGATCGCTAATAAGCGCCAATACATCTTGGAACATTGGGAAGTTGACGGCGTACCTGTTGAGTTTATTAACAAAGCTGCTGAATTAATGGTTCCGACAGGAAACCCATTTCTGGACTTATGCATCTGGAAAGGTAGATTTCCTAGCACTAAAGCCAGATTCTGCACTCAATTCTTAAAGATTATACCGACTATGGAACAAGTGTATATGCCTCTCTTGGAAGAAGGCAATCAAGTTATCAGTTGGCAGGGAGTAAGGGCAGCCGAATCCGCAGCCCGAGCAAAGTTACCGGAGAGAGAAGATACACCAGAGGGATACAGCATATACAGGCCGTTATTGAAATGGTCGGCACGTGATGTGTTTGATATGCACCGTAAACACAGAATTGAACCCAATCCACTATACAAGCTTGGAATGGGGCGAGTAGGTTGCATGCCTTGTATCAACGCCAACAAAGCGGAACTATTCGAAATTCAGAGACGTTTCCCGGAAGAAGTGAAGCGCATAGCAGAGTGGGAAAACATTGTTTCTCAAGTTGCTAAGCGGCAAAGAGCAACATTCTTCCCAGATCGTGAAGGAAGCGGAATGACTGATATTCATGAGTGGGTTGAGTGGTCAAAGACATCTTATGGCGGTGGACAATACGACCTTCTGAAAATGATTGAACAAGAGGAATTTCCACAGTGCAGTAGTGTTTACGGGCTTTGCGAGTGACGAAGGAGGTAGAGCGCATTGAGAAAGCTCAGCTTATTCTCCGGGATCGGTGGAATTGACTTAGCAGCTCATTGGGTCGGTATGGAGACCGTGGCTTTCTGTGAAAGAGAGCCATTTCCGCAGAAGGTTCTTAAAAAGCACTGGCCCAATGTACCAATATACGACGATGTATGTACATTAACAGCCGAAAAGCTAAAGGAGGATGGAATCATTGGACCAGGCAGAGCAATTGGAATTATTTCCGCCGGATATCCTTGCCAGCCTTACAGTCTTGCCGGGGAGCGAAAAGGCTCGGAAGATGACCGCGCACTCTGGCCAGAAGTTAAGCGCCTACTTGAAGATATCCGACCCCGTTGGTTTGTTGGTGAAAATGTTGCTGGACACATCACTATGGGCCTCGATGACGTGCTTTCTGACTTGGACGACATCGGGTACACCTCACAACCGGTTGTTATTCCAGCTACAGCCATCGGAGCCTTACACCGCAGAGACAGGGTATTTGTTCTTTCCCACTCCTACGGCGAGCGATTATCGTGGCGGAAGATCGCCGGAAGCAGCGAAAAGATGCGGAAGAGGGGCGAACAACAATTTCAGGGATTATTGCAGACAGGTTTATGGACTCAAGTATCCGCCTCCGACTTTAGTGGAGAAAGCTATGGGATTTCCAGAAGGATGGACGGACATCGAGTGAAAGCATTGGGTAACGCAGTATTTCCGGCGCAAATCTACCCAGTAATGGCGTTTATCAAGGCGATAGACGACATGATGCACAAGGCCGAAGGCCATCAATCGACTGAATAAGCTTAGGGCAAAGCCCGGAGGCCGTATAAGACAATTTTAGAGGGGAGAAGTAAAAGGGATGAAAGAACGAATGACTGAAAGATTGACTGAAAAACGAATAGTCGAAATCACGAATGCGGCCATTGATGCGCCAAGTCATTTATTCAAAATCAAAGGTCGGGAATGGTGTATTGATTTACTCGGAGAAATCGAATTGCTTAACCAGCAGCTTACCGAGAAGGACGCAACCATAAAGAAGTTGCAAGACATGTCTCAACGTTGGGAAAAAGCTTTTACCAATGCAGATAAGCAATACCTGAAGAAAGAGAAAGAAGTAGCAGAGTTAAGAAAGATGATTGAATGGCGCGATGAACGCTTTAAAAACGCAAACGAGCAGTGCGACAGACTACGTAAAGCACTAGAAGAAATAGCTAGAATAGAATCTCACATCAACATCACAACAATCAGGATGCAGGAAATTGCAAAGTCTGCTTTAGGGGAAGGTGATAAGGAATGAACTATTACATTCTTAGTCTTAAGTGGTCAGCAGGAAAAGGCGAATATGTTTGGTGGCGTCCAGATAACAGCGGATACACCAATAACTTAAATCAGGCAGGGATATACAGCGAGGAAATGATAAAGGCAAAACCGCTTTACTACAAAAACACCTCAACTTATCCGGTTCCTGTTGAAACAGTAGAAAAGATGATCATTAACAGGGTTGTTCCTACGCTCGATGGCAATTGGAGTTTGATGGGGATTGATATCGGTACGTTGCAACACTATTAGCCCCTATACGGCTATAGAAGTGTAGACACAAAGAGAGAAAAGGTGGTGCTTGCTGTGATTTGTGATTATTGTAGCCAACCAAAGAATACAGAGGAAATTTACGGGGACTTGCAAATCTGCAAAGACTGCAAAGCTAACGAGGAAGAAGTTGCGGCAATAGCTGAGAGCATTGAAGGGTAAACCATTATACCCCTTACGGCCTCCATACCGGGGGCCTAAGGTTAGGGAGGGGAAGGTATGAGAGAGTATAAGTTTCGCGGTAAGCGAGTAGATAACGGGGAATGGGTATGCGGCAACCTTGTTACGTATTTCAATAAGCCGTCAATACAAGACTATGCGCAGTCTAATGGCGAGATATTTGCAGTCGATCCCGAAACAGTAGGTCAATACACAGGCCTAAAGGATCGTAACGGAAAGGATATCTATGAAGAGGATGTTTACTATGACCCTAATAAAGAAATGAATATGGTTGTCTGCTATGACTCTATACAAGCGAGATATAAGGCGGTCCCGATTGAATTGTACAAAGCTAATGCAGGTAACGGTGGGTGGACGGGGTACGAAGTAAAAGGTTATGCGGAAGTCATCGGCAATATTTTTGAGGACGGAGGTCTAGTGGATGACTATAAAAAATCAAAAGACGATTGAGTTTGTGAATACATGTGGTTGCCTTGTGGATGAAGAAAAATTAAAAGAAGCTGTGTTGTGGTATGCAAAGAAACCTGTCATGGCTAAGAAAAAGATATTTATGCATGGCAAATATCCTGCTGTAGCCATTGGAAAGGAAAAAATCCATGTACACAGGCTGCTAATGATGTACAAGGAAGGCAGAAAGTTAGATTACACAGAGTATGTTCACCATATAGACGAGAACAAGAAAAATGCTAATTATGAGAATCTTCAAATTGTTTACCAAAGAGATCATCAAAGTTTTCACAACAAAGGAAAGGTTTTCACCGAACAGCATCGAGAACGGATTTCTATGGCAAACCGTAGGAGACGAGGGGTGAGACATAGAAAGCGCAGGGTGATTCCTAATGAAGAATTACTAGCAATGGTCGGCAAAGGCATGTCAATTAATTCAATTGCTAAACACTTTGGAGTTGATTGGAGCACTATAAAATCTCGTTTGAACGATAACCTTGATATTCAGGAGGCCTCTAATGGATAAAAGGCTAATTGACATTGATAAAGTCGTTGAATACATCGAAGAACGAATGAAGTCTGCGGATAATACCGAGGAATTATGGCGATTACAATGCAAGTTAGTGGACGGACATTTTGATTCCGATCCCATCCCCTTACCGACCATAAAGCCGGGAGATAAGGTGAGACACGAAATACACGGATACGGTACGGCTCATGGTTTAGGCAATGAGAACATATTGGTAGCTTTTAACACACTCCAACATGCATTAATCGTACCTGCGAAGGAAGTGGAGGTAGTTGAATGAGTAGAGACTGGCAGCTAGACATGGAACGTTGCAAGGACTTTACATCAATGGAGAGTAAAAGCGTGTATATAAAGGCGCTGGAATACTGGCTCCAACAATACGCAGCAGAGAAAGAACGGGGAGATAAGGCAGAGGAACTGTTGAAGGACGCATTAGGATGCATGGTGATGTTCGCTGGAATAAATGAACATACGCAAAGGATCGCCGCTGGTATGGCATCCCTTTATCCAAAGGAGGAAGAAGCATGATACCTTGGCAGAAATACGATCCAACAGATAGAAGCATAGAAAGCCATGTGCCGCATCTTGTAACGGACGGAAAGCAAGCTTTGATAGCGGTCCATGCCAAGCGCTTAGATGGAGATGGGTACGGATGGCGTAGACAGGGAGGATATTCCTTCAACGGAGTTACTCATTGGGCACCTATTAACCTACCAGGGGAGGAATAAACCCCTAAACAACCAACCTTATACGGCTCGCGCGGATTCGGTCGGCCCGGAGAAAAAGACGAAGGAGGGAACAAGGTGCTTAATCAGATTATTAACGCGGACTGTTTCGATATTTTCCCAAGCATTCCAACGGGATCTATTGACATGATCATATGTGATCCACCATATGGAACGACACAGAGCCAATGGGATGCAGTTATTCCATTCCCTCTCATGTGGAAACATTATGAACGGATTATTAAAGACAACGGGGCAATCGTACTTTTTGCCAAGGCTCCATTCGATAAGGTTTTAGCAGCCAGCAATATGAAGTTGTTTCGGTATGAATGGATTTGGGAGAAAAATAAAGCTACAGGTCATCTAAACGCCTCTCATATGCCAATGCAAGCACATGAGAACATACTTGTATTCTACAAAAATCCACCAACGTATAACCCGCAAAGTACAAGTGGGCATAAGCCGATGAACAAAGCTGTAACCAAACATACATCCGGGGTGTATGGGTCTGGACGAGAATCGGCAAACAACGCCGGGACCACTGATAGGTTACCGCGCAGCGTCCTTTATTTTCCGGTAGTCAACAACGATGATCCCGAACGAATACATCCCAACCAAAAACCTGTCGACCTGTTTGAATACTTAATTAAAACATACACAAATGAAGGTGATACAGTGCTGGATAACTGCGGAGGAAGTTGTGTTACGGCAATTGCTGCAGAACGCTGTAAACGAAATTTCATCGTAATAGAGAAAGATAGGATATTCGCTAAAAACGGTCAGTTGAGGTTCAATAATGCGCCTGCAGTCTTGTTCTGAATTATAAACCAAAGGGAGAGATAAAGAGTATGGCAAAGTTTAAATTTACAATTAGCACCGGATACGTTGGATCAAAACGAGAAGAAATAGTCGAGATCCCAGACGAAGAATTTGAGGGGTTGAACGAAATCGAGAGAGAGGCCTTGATTCAGGAATCATGGGAAGATTGGCTTTGGAACGGAAACGTCGATGGTGGATGGGAAGAAATCGAATAAGCGGGAGGAAACAACCATGAATTGGTGGGAAGAAGAAAAGGTAAAGAACGAAACGCCGGAGCAACGAGAGGAATCCTTGAAAAGAGCACTCGAAGAAATTTGGAAACAAGGAAGAGACTATACTAAATCATCTATGGCATGGCGTATGGCCTTTAAAGCCCGGAATATACTTAAACAAGTGTATGGAGACAAGAAATATGACCGTATCAGCTAAGACTCACTGGGTATGGACGCAAAAGGCCGAGAAAGAGAATCCACAGCGTTCAAGGGCCGGGGAAATGATATGGCCGCACTACTCCAAGGAAGCTCCGTCAGAATGGCTACAGGACGGGTTAATCATAGATAAAAGTGAATACCTGGAAGAAGGACAAGTAGAACTATTTGATTTGCTGGAGGGGTGAACATGCGCGACCTGCTCAAAAGTTACAGGCTAACAAGATACCAGCTCCACAAGGTAAAGATAAAGGCAGACCTCAGGAAGAAAGACATTGAAAAATTGAGCGAGGAAGCACCGGAGGATGAAGATATAAAATATATGCTCCGAGAAGCAGAACAAGATTGCGAAAGAATCAACTGGTACATGTCAAATCTCAATTATGCCATAGGCTGGCTAAACCGAGGGCATGGTAGAGGCTCCAGAAGGTCGATACACAGGCGTTCAAGGGAACAGCTAGAGATCATCATGGACCCGATTAAAATGCAGTCATTCGCCAATCCTGCCGCTTGTGGAAGCCCAACAACTATTACAGACAGCGAAAGGGAAATGATTAACGAAGCGCTATATCTTCTAACACCTAGGGAACGGGAATGCTATGAGATGAAATATTGCGGATGCTACTCAGAAAGACAGATCGCAAGCGCATTGAATATTTCTCAAGTAACGGTGCATGAATACATCGTAAAGGCCGAGAAGAAGGTAAATGAGAGCCTGAATAACAACATCTTTCTTTTGGCACTCTGAAAACGGATTTTAACCCTATCACTTGCCACCTAAAGGGTAGAGAGGCACATAATCATGTGCAACAGTGAAGCGCTAGGACGGAGCCGGACAATGGACGAGCAGACGGACGGCGCTTCACGTATTTTAGGTAACTCTAACCTTAACATATCGTATACTCCAAAACTGCTAATAGCGCAATGACATTAAACGCGCCTCCTTTTAGCCGTGACGACAGCGGTTAAGGTTGTGGATCGTCGGGGCTGCCGCTGCCTAAGTAAAGCGGTGTACATAAATCACGAATGGAGAGTGAAAGGGTTGAGATACCGATCAAAGCCTGTTGAGATAGAAGCGTTCCAATGGAATGGGGAATCTGGCGAGATTGATGTACCTGAATGGTTCGCAGATTATGTGGGGACACATTGCAATCCATTTATGAAAGATAAGTTTGGGGAAGTTGTGGTGCTGCTCGAATCATCGGAAGGGATGGCAATAGTGGATCCGGGAGATTATATTATCCGTGGAGAGAATGGCGAGTTATCGTCATGCAAGCCTGATTTATTTGGAAAGACTTATGAAATTATATAGACACCAATAAAACAATATATGGTATTATCGCCTTAAAACAAAGGTGGTAATAATATGGGTTGGTTCAGGCGCAAGGAAGATAACGTGTTGAAAGATCATCCTGACTTTGTGCAGGTGAACAAAAAGGGAGCGTTGATAAACGTAACGAACGTGACGAAAGTAAACCACGAGACGATGGAGATCGAAGGCGGCAACGGAATAATAACAAAAGCGGAACCCAAGTACTGGGATAATTTCATAAAGGTATACACGAGTCGCCAACAATAGGCGGCTTTTTTATATTGGAGGTATATATATGCCGGATGAATTGAAGCTAACAAAAAAGATTGTTCTTGAATTGGATGTAGTAAATGGCGAAGTTACATTTGACAACCCGGACGATATGACGAACTTCGAAGCTATAGGGCTTTTAGAATATACAAAGATGATGCTGTATCGCGATTCGCAAGATTGATTTTACTTAATACACTCTAAGAGGGGAGAAGGTGGGTGGTGTGAAGTGACCAACTGGGCAGAGATACGTAGAGAGTGGGAAGAATCAAAAGTTAGCTTTAAAGAACTGGCTGAAAAGCACGAGCTGAAAGATGCTACTATACGAAGTCGAAAGAATAGGGAGAACTGGCAACGCAACGATGCAACGCAACGCAAAAACGTTGCAATGAAGAAATGTGAGAAACCGCCCGAGAGAGAGCCGCCGATAACAATAGATGGTGAAGGTCTAAATGATAAGCAAATACTGTTCGTATCGTACTATCTTAAGTATTGGAATGCGACAAAAGCTTACCAGAAAGTGTATGGATGTGATTATGACACAGCTAGAAATAACGGAAGCCGGATGCTTGCAAATGCTAGCATAAAAGAGGAGATAAAAAGGGTTCGTGATGAGCTATTTGCGGAGTCTTTTTTTTCGTCCAAGGCCATTATCCAAAAATATATGGACATTGCCTTTGCTGATATTACCGACTTTATGGAGTTTGGGTCAAAGGAAGAGCCTTATCTCAATGATAAGGGTGAACAAATACTTGATCCCGGAACCGGCGAACCTCTTACCTATAAACGTAATTTCGTTTACTTCAACAATAGCGGTCTTGTAGACGGCACGATACTAAGCGAAGTCAAGCAAGGCAAGGACGGTGCTTCTATCAAGCTCTCGGATCGCATGAAAGCCTTGGAGAAGTTGGAGAAGTATATGGGCATGTTGAGCGAAGAGGAACAACTTAAAGTAGGCAAACTTAAACTGGAAATAAAGCAAATCAGTGGCGATGGTGCTGGTGATGCTCATGAGCAGAACAAAGGCTACGTTGACGCTCTGAACAATAGAGTTGAGCAAGTATTTGCCGATGAGGTGAACCGCGATGAGGAGGAATAAAAAGACCACCTCGTTTAAGTTCCAACCGTTCAGTTTGAAGCAACAAAAGTTACTTATGTGGTGGGCTGACAAAAGTCCTTACAGAGATTATGACGGGGTTATTGCCGAAGGGGCGATAAGGTCCGGTAAGACTATTTCCTGCATTGATTCATTTCTATCCTGGTCACTTGAAAAGCATAGGGATCAAAACTTTATCATAGCTGGTAAATCAATGGGAGCGCTGAAGCGTAACGTTTTGGAGCCGATGTTCCAGATACTCACCGCTAAAGGCATAGACTATCACTATCATCGTTCAGAAAATCCCCATGTGATTGTTGGGACGAATACCTATTACCTGTTTGGAGCAAATAACGAAACAAGCCAAGACACACTACAAGGGCTTACAGCGGCTGGGGCGTACTTGGATGAAGTTGCATTGTTTCCTAAGTCGTTTGTAGATCAGGCTATTGGTCGTTGTTCGGCGGAGACGGGTGATAACGGGGCGAAGGTGTTCTTTAACTGTAACCCAGGTGGTCCGTACCACTGGTTCAAGTTGGAGTATATCGATAAGGCAAAAGAAAAAAAGATGTTAGTCCTGCATTTCACTATGGAGGACAATTTGTCGTTGTCGGAAAAAGTTAAAGAACGATTTCGTCGGATGTTCTCGGGTGTGTTCTTTAAACGTTACATCTTGGGTCTGTGGGTCATGGCTGAAGGTGTTATATATGATATGTTCACGGATGACCATAAGGTCAAAACAGAACAGCGGCGTTATAAACAGTACTATGTCAGTTGTGACTATGGTACGCAGAACCCTATGACATTCGGTTTATGGGGTCTTTGTGATGATGTTTGGTATAAGGTGAAGGAATACCACTACGACGGCAGACTTCAAAGCAAGCAAAAAACGGATGAAGAGTATTGCGACGATTTGGAAGAATTCGTGGGGGCGCTGACGGTGACCGGGGTTATTGTTGACCCTTCAGCAGCTTCGTTCATTGCGGCGTTAAAAAAGCGCGGAAAATTCAAAGTTATCAAAGCTAATAATGACGTGGCTGACGGAATACGAAACGTAGCGTCTGCATTGGTGGAAGGATTGATAAAGTACAATGACTGCTGCAAAGAAACATTTCGGGAGTTTGCTTCCTACGTGTGGGATGAAAAAGCGGCGGCAAGAGGCGAGGACAAGCCGGTTAAAGAGAACGATCACCAAATGGACGGAGACAGATACTTTGTGAACACCATAGTTAAAAACAAGTCGGGCGTTTGGTTCGGCAAGTAGGAAGGAGGAAACAATGAACGCACTACAAGAGATCCTGGATAATCTGGACGCGAATGCTCCCATGTCACTAGAGGAAATCATTCATATGGAAGTGAGCCAGTGGGAACGATCCGAAGAACGCAAGAAGATGGTTGCCGGGAAAAAGTATTACCGGAATGAAAATGACATTCTGGCTCTGGAACGAAAAATGATTGATGAAGACGGTCGGCTTGTTGCGGTAAAGAATCTTGCCGATAACCGCATTCCTCATGGATTCGTCCGCAAGCTGGTAGATCAGAAGCTAGGGTATCTATTGGCCCGGCCGTTTATGGTCGAGACAGAGAAGGAAGATTACCAAAAGCTACTCGATGGTTACTTTGACAAGGGATTCAAGAAGATGCTAAAGAACCTTGGGAAAGATGCCATTAACGCCGGGAAAGCGTGGTTGCAAGTCTACTATACCGAAGATGGTGAACTAGCATTTATGAAGATTCCTTCAGAGGAAGGCATTCCGTTTTGGAAGGACGCGGCGCACACGGAATTAGCCGCATTTATTAGGGTCTATGAGACCGAGGAATATGAGGTAAAGAGGAAGAAAAAGGTCAAGAACGTACAATTCTGGACCACTGAAGGCGTGCGCTTCTACCGTGAAAATGCAGGTCGCTATGAGTTAGTGAAAGAAACAAGCCATTTCTCTATGATGGTAACCGAAGGCGAGAACGTTGAAGAGCGTGGGGTGAATTGGGAGCGGATCCCGTTCATTTGCTTCAAATACAACGATGAGGAACAGCCGCTTATTGACCTGATAAAGAAACTGGTTGATGACTACGACAAACGCACATCGGGCAATTCAAATGATCTGGAGGACTTACCGAATAGCGCTTACGTGGTCAAAAACTTTAACGGTACCGGTGCCGGAGAGTTCCGAAAGAACATGGCTCAATACCGGGTGGCGTTCGTTAGTGGTGATGGCGACCTGAAAACAGTATCCATCGAAATGAACAACGAAGGGTACAAGAACCACATAGAGCAGTTACGCCGGGACATATACGAGTTTGGCCGGGGTGTAGATACGCAATCGGATAAATTCGGGAATAGCCCTTCGGGCATTGCGCTACGCTTCCTATTTTCGGACCTGGACATGGACGCGAATGACCTGGAGCTTGAGTTTCAATCTAGCCTGGAACAATTGCTTTGGTTTATCGATACGCACATTTTGAATACTATGAAGGTTGATTACTCCGAAGAAACGGTAGAATTTATCTTTAACCGGGATATCCTCATCAACGAGACAGAAGCCGTGACAAACGCCAAAGACAGCGTAGGCATCATTTCCGATGAAACCATCGTTGCTAATCATCCGTGGGTTACAAACACGAAAGATGAATTGGATCGCATCAAGGAAGAACAGAAAGCGGATGAAATCAATTATCCCAACCTCCCGAATGATGGAAAGGTGATCACCGATGAAACCGGCTGATTACTGGAATAAGCGCGCTGAAATAAACGCCCGAGCCGAACATGACAAAGCTGATATTTACATTGATCAACTGACAAAAGAATACCGCAAGGCAGCGAATAGCATTGTCCGGGAGATAGAAGCATTTTATGGGCGCTATGCCAAAAACAACGAAGTGTCATTAACCGAAGCTAGAAAACAGCTTGAAAAAGGTGAATTAGCTGAGTTTAAGATGACGCTTCAGGAGTTTACGGCCAAGGCCAAGAACAACGCAGACGGTAGATGGACACAACAACTCAATAACGTTTATTACCGGACCCGTATAAGCCGATATGATGCCCTGCTTACTCAGATCAAGCAGCGGGTTGAGTCTTTGGCAGCAGAACAGCAAACCGGATTCGAGGATTTGCTCACTGGCAATTACACGGATACCTATTACCGGACGTTGTTTGATATTCAAAGCGGCACGGGTTTGGGCGTTACATTTGCTAAAGTCGATGACCGTGTGATCGATAAAGTTCTGTTTACTGACTGGGCCGGGAGCAACTTTTCAAAGCGCATATGGGAAAATCGGGATAAGCTGGCGAGAGAACTTCAAACCAACTTAACGCAGGCTTTCATCCGCGGCGATGGCTTGGATAAGGTGATTTCATCTTTACAGAACCGGTTTGACGTTTCTAAATCAAACGCTGCTCGTTTGGTACGTACTGAGAGTGCACATATAGCCGCTGAAGCCACGTATGACGGTTATAAGGCTAGTGGAGTGGTAAAGCAATATCAATTCCTCGCAACGCTCGATATGCGAACCAGCGCCGTATGCCAAAGTATGGACAATAAAATAATTGATCTCTCTGATAAAGAGATCGGAACGAACTGGCCCCCGTTACATGCGAATTGTCGCAGTACAACGGTGGCTTATTTTGATGATGAGGAAGATCCGGGCGAACGGATTGCTCGAAACTCTGATGGTCATGTCTACTATGTACCGGCTGATATGACATATGAGGAATGGAAACAGAAATACGTTCCAGAGCAACCGGACAAAGAGACGAAGCCTAAAGCCGTATCGCTGAAAGCCTACGAAGATGAAATAAGAAGCAAGGTCGTTGAATATTCGGCTGTATTTGATCAACAGGGCCGTAAGGTGTGGGAATCCGAAGAGGGAACCGAAACGGATGTGAGTATTGGTGCGGCAATTGATAGCGGACTGATCAAAGGAAATGTCCTGACTCATAACCACCCTGTGGATGCTTCTTTTAGCCGGGGTGATATCAAAATACTAGCTCAGGAGGAAGCAGCAGAAATAAGAGCTGTGACACCTAAATATGATTTCTCAGCAAAGCTGACGGATGTATTCAGTAGGTTGGACGATCCCGGCAAACTCAAAAGGTTCAATGCCGAAATCGACAGCCTGTTTACGGAACAAATCAAGAAATACCGCGAAAAGATTGCTGCTGAAGAAATGACAGTTGATGAAGCGACTTTTGCCTTACAGCACGAAATGTGGAAGGAATTCGAAAAGCGCACCGGTTGGATTGAATACAGACGAGTCAAGCGCAATTAAATGCAAGTTATGATGAAGCATCCGAATAACCTTCTCTCCTGTCGCATGAGGATAAACTAGGCGAACTCAATGGCTGGAGTATATCGGCCAACTCCGAACTGGCACTGACCAGTATAAAAAAGTATGGGGGAATGAAAAATGGATTGGTTAAAAGAATTGCTCAAGAATGCGGGAATCGAGGAATCTAAAATAGATAGTATCGTGACTGATTATAACAAAGAGGTCCCGAAATATCTGATTCCAAAAGAAAAGTACAACGAAGTCGCTGAGGCTAAGAAGAAGGTCGAGGAAGACATTAAGGAGCGTGATAAACAACTTGAAACGCTAAGCAAATCGGCCGGAGATAACGAGACGCTGAAAAGCGAAATCAAAAAGCTCCAGGATGAAAACAAAGCGGCTACTGAGAAATACGAGGCCGAAGTAAAGGACCTGAAGATTAACACCGCTTTGAAATTGGCGCTTGCTGGTGAAGTGCATGACGCTGACCTTGTAGCCGGTCTAATTGATCGTAACACCATCAAGGTAAAAGATGATGGAACAATTGAATCTGGATTCGATGATCAAGTGAAGGCTTTGCGAGAGAGCAAGGCTTTTTTGTTTGTCGAAAAAACCAATACGAAGCCTAAAGGGTGGAAACCTGCCGATCCGAGCGGAAGCAAAGACGAGCCGGGCGGTCTTGGTGAAAGTTTCGCAAAAGCAGCAAATGATAGCGGAAAAGCCCCCGCTGCTGCACAGAATCTTTGGGGCTAAGAAAGGAGCATTAACATGCCATATGTAAAACCTGTATCGAATTACGAGCGTATTAACTTTCTTGCATCTGCTAAATTCCAAGCGTTTACGGACTTGGTTAGTAATGTTGGAGTTAGCGCAGGCGAAGACGGAAGGAAAATTGTAAAGGCCGGAACGATCCTCCCAGCAAACGACGGGACGGCGAAAGGTATTTTGCTTAACGATGTTGATGTAACCTATGGGCCGCAACCAGGTTCTTTGGTTGAAGAGGCTTATATTCTTGAGGATCGTCTCCCTGCAGTTCCAACGGCAGAAGCAAAAACAGCACTTAAAGAAATTAAATTTAAATAAGCGGAGGGTACCAATATGACTGATGTATTAGAATTGTTTAATCAAAAAACTGTATTAGATTATTTGAAAGAAAGAACGTTCCAAACTTATGCAGCAGGCGAAGCGTTATTCCCTGAACAGAAATTCGATACGCTTGAATTTGAATACTTGGTAGGGGCGAATGATTTGCCGGTTGTAGCGAAAGTGCACGCTTTTGATACTGAGGCGGAGATTGGGTCCATCGAGGCCGCTAAGCAAGCTCTCGAAGCGGCTTATATTAAGAAAAAGTATCAAATCAAAGAAAAAGATCTGATCGCATTGAAATTCCCGCGAACGGAGCAAGAACGGACCTATCTTATTCAACGTGTATTTAACTTGATCGACAAGGCTGTTAATGACGTTCGTGCGGCAGCGGAGCTTATGCGTATGCAGGTTCTTGCTAATGGTGTGTTGGAATTACAGTTACATGTCCCGGGAGAACCAAAAACGTTGACGCTGGATTATCATGTGCCAACCAACCACAAGGAAGTTTTATCTGGAACAAGTTTGTGGGATTCGGAAACAGCAGATGTTCTCGGTGATCTGGAGCGTTGGGCGAGTGCGTTGGATGTTGTGCCAACACGGGCGCTGACATCTAAAAAGGTTGCTGGTTCTATGTTGCGGAACTCTAAGATCAGAGGATATCTGTACGGCACTGATACTGGCAGAGTGGCTAACCTAGCTGATCTGAATGCATTTATGATCCAACAAGGATTGCCTGCTGTAGCAGTTTATGATGCCGGACAAAACTCCAAGTACCGTGAACAAAATGCAGACGGAACCTATGCTACGAGCAGTTACTTCCCAGACAATAAATTCGTCATGTTTGGTGATGGTCCATTGGGTCAAACTTTGTACGGCCCAACCCCTGAAGAATCCAGAATGGTTCTTAGTGGCGCAGATGTTTCTAACGTCGGGAAAGTAATTGCTATGTTGTATGAAGAGGGTAAAGACCCGATTTCTACATGGGCAAAAGCAGCAGCAACGGTGATCCCTTCCTTCCCAGAAGCAAATAACGTATTCCAAGCTCAAGTTGTATAAGGAGGTACGCGACATGAAAGTAGAAGTGCTGAATATCCCGGTAAGACACAACGGCTCCCGCTATGTAAAAGGGGAGTCGTTTTCTATCTCGGAAGAGGATTACGAGCGGATTAAGACGGCGGTAAATGTCATCGAACAAGGTGAAGAACCGGAATTTGATCTGAACAAGCCGGTAGAAGAAATGAAACTGGATGAGCTTAAAGCGCACGCCAAAGAAAAACAAATTGACTTGGGTGGAGCGACCAGGAAAGAGGATATCCTAGGCGTTATCCTCGGTGCGCAAGGCGGCGGTTCTAATGACGGAGCAGGAGAATAAGGTTCTTAATTTGGTCAGGGCGCGGTTAAGGCTTCAAAACGAGGAACTTAACCCCCTGATCGAATCCTATATCCCTGAAATTGGCTGGCGTATTAAGAACTATTGCCAAATATCCAACATCCCTGAAGGCTTGGAATTCGTATGGGCTTCTATGGTGATCGATGTTCTTAAAGCAGAGCATTCGACCATCAAGGAAATCGGAAGCACCATAGACAAGAGTGACAAGTCAATCAAGATCGGTGATACATCCATTTCCCCGGCTAAATCAAGCGCATCAAATCCGAAAACAGTCATCGACGGTATTGTTTTAAACTACGCCGTCGATCTGAACCGGTACAGAAGGTTGGTGTGGTAATGGATATTGATTATGCTGAATACCGGGCATCGCTCGAAGAAACCTATGAGGATAGGGCTTCTATAAAGCGTTGGGAGAAAACGAAAGTCAACGGAGAGACGAAATTAGATTGGGCGCTGAAACTTGCGGATGTGCCTTGTCGGATCTCTCAAAAGGCCCTAGCTTCAAACGGTCAGACAGAAACCGTGAACAAAATCACCTATGAAACCAAACTATTCATCTCACCAGACATAGAGGTCTTGCAAGGTGACTTAATCGAAGTAATGCGCGGCTCTCAAATGCGGATGTATACCGCAGGGGAGCCGTTTCCTTATCCTACACATCAAGAAATAAGCTTACAGCGCAGAGAGAAGGCATGATATGGCTAAGTGGGGCGACTTTGATTTTGGTGAGTTTGAACAGTTAGCCAAGACGTTTAAAAAGGCTCTCGATGAACGTGTTATTGAACGTTGGATACGAGAGTTTTTGCTGGAAATGGCTTACCGAGCCGATCGGAAGATTAAAAAGCGTACCCCAGTAGATTCCGGTGAGCTTCGCCGCAGATGGCAAGTTGGACAGGTTATAAAAAAAGGCAATGCCTATGAGGTCGAAATATTCAACAATACGGAATACGCCGGGTATGTTGAATACGGTCACCGAACCGGCAAAGAGTTGACTGGCTGGGTTGAGGGTCGCTTCATGATGACGATTTCCATGAAAGAGATGGAACGAGAATTACCTAAATTCATCGAGAAAAAACAAATGGAGTTGCTAGACCAACTCATGAACGGCAGAAAGGGGTAACGCCGTGATTAAGGTAACAGTAGACAGTATCCGCAGCGGCGTTATTCTCGCTCTGTCAAACCTCTTCCCAACCATGGACATATACGGAGAAGAGATTAAACAGGGCTTTGAAACGCCGTGTTTTTTTGTGAAGTTATTGACCCATGCACAGGACCAGGAAATGAACAGGCGTTATAAGCGCTTCTACTCGTTCGATATTCACTTTTTCCCAGCGGGCAATGACTATAACCGGGGAGCGCATGAAATGGCTGAGAAGCTGTATGATGCGTTTAGGTGGGTTGGTATTGATGGATCGCGGTACAAAGGGACCGGGATGAACCATGAAGTTGTGGATGGCACACTTCATTTCTTTGTGGATTTCAATTTCCACGTGATGGCCGAAAAACAATCAGATCCAAAAATGAAAACTCTCGACCAGGAGGGATATTTGAAAAATGGCTAATAAAGAGAAGCAAACACCAGATATTGCAGCCGGATTTACGAAGGAACAATTCCTCGGCTCTCGGCAATGGACCGGCACAGATAAAGATGTATTGTCTGTGGTCCTGGAAGATGGCAAGACATATACGCTTGCTGAAGCAAAACGGCGAGTGGAAGAATTTAAGAATGGTGAGGTGAAGTAGGATGGCTGGAGGCACTTGGAACACAATGAACAAGGTTAGACCGGGCGTTTATATCAATGTCGTATCCGAACCTAAGGCAATTGGCACAGTCGGAGAGCGCGGTATAACTGCAATGGCCCTCTCGCTTCCGTGGGGTCCGTCTAAACAGTTGGTAACGGTGGAAGCCGGAGCAGACACGATGGATGTTCTCGGCTTTGATGTAAATGATCCGACATTGCTGCTAGTGCGTGAAGCGCTTAAACGGGCTAAGACATTGCTTTTGTATCGGCTCAATGATGGCGTGAAGGCTACAGCGACCGAAGGCGACTTGACCATCACGGCCAAATATTCCGGGGTACGCGGTAATGATATCTCGGTCGTCATCCAAACCAATATCGATGATCCGGCCAAGTTTGATGTAAAGACTCTTGTAAAAGGAGTGGAGGTTGATGCTCAAACCGTTGCCAATATCGCTGGACTTGTCTCAAATGTTTGGGTGGATTTCTCGGGAACGGGCGCTCTTACTGCGACCGCCGGAGTTAATTTGACGGGTGGCACAACCGGAACGGTAACAAATGCGGATCATACGGCATTTCTCGCGGCGCTGGAATTGCAAGACTTTAACACGGTGGGCCTGACCACAGATGATGCAAGCCTTAAAGCGGTCTATACGGCCTTTGTAAAGCGCCTGAGAGAAGACGAGGGCAAAAAGGTACAGGCAGTATTGCCAAACTACCCAGCAGCCGACTATGAGGGTGTGGTAAGCGTTAAGAACGGCGTTATCCTCTCTGATGGCACAACACTGACACCAGCGCAAGCAGTAGCCTGGGTATCTGGAGCGACAGCAGCGGCCACGGTGAGCCAAGCACTCACATACACGGCATATGATGATGCTGTGGACGTATCTCCGAGATATACCAATACGCAGATCGAGACTGGATTAAAAGCCGGTGAGTTTTTGTTTACGGCTTCCAATGGCCGGGCTATCGTCGAGCAGGATATTAACTCGCTTACAGGCTTCACACCGGACAAAGGTAAGCAGTTCAGCAAGAACCGTGTCCTCCGGGTGCTTGATGGCATTGCAAACGATCTGAAGCGTACATTTGAAAACTTCTATATAGGCAAAGTGGATAATAACGACGATGGGCGAAACCTATTAAAAAGTGAAATCATCTCATATATCTCAGCTTTGCAAAATGCCAATGCTGTACAAAATTTCGATGCTCAGAATGACGTGATTGTAGTAGCCGGTGCGGAGTCAGATAGCGTATATGCCGAACTGTCCATTCAACCGGTTGACAGCATCGAGAAAATTTACATGAAAGTGCGGGTGAAGTAAGATGGCATTCTTTCGCGCGGGTGACGCTATTTCCGGACAAGAGGGCCGGGCTTATGCAACGATTGCTGGTCGTGTAGAGGAATTGTTCTATGCAAAGACCATTGAAGCGACAGCCGAAAAGAATAAATCAGAATTTAAATCTCTTGGCCGCCGCGGTGTCCAATCTAAGGCAATTGGCTGGACCGGTACGGGGAGCATGACTATATATTATGCCACTCCGACATTCCGGCAAATGATGCTGGATTATATCAAGACGGGCAAAGACACCTATTTTGATTTGCAAATTGTAAACGAAGACCCGAACAGTACGCTTGGTAAACAAACTGTAGTCTTGCGAAACGTCAATTTAAACAGCGTTATTATGGCTAAATTGGATGTTGATGCCGAATTCCTGGAAGAAGACATTGACTTTACCTTTGACGATGTTGATATCCAAGATAGCTTTACAATGCCTGTAATGGGCTAAATTTAAACGAAAGAAGGAAAAATATAAATGAGTAATCTTAGCGCGTTTTTCGCTCAAAATGTTAATTCGGAAATCATTGAGGAAGTGGTGATTTCTGATAGATTCAAGGATGAAGCTGGCAAACCGATTCAATGGAAAGTCCGCAGCATGACAGAAGAAGAAAACGAAGCAATTCGTAAATCGGCGCAACGCAAGGTAAAGGAAAAGGGCATGATTACAATTGACACCAATTCAGAGGAATACCTTGCCAAATTGGTTGTGTCCAGTGTTGTATTCCCTGACCTTAAGGATGCCGACCTACAAAAGTCTTATGGTGTAATGGGGGCCGACAAACTTCTTCGCAAAATGTTGTTACCGGGCGAATATGCAGGCCTTTTACAAAAGGTTCAGAGTATTAATGGATTTGATAAAGACATCAATGAGCTGGTGGATGAAGTAAAAAACTAATCAAAGAGGGCGATAGTGAGGCGAACGTTGCCTACTACGCCCTCCATAAACTTAATATAATGCCTTGGGACTTTGTGGAATTAGATCCGAGGAAAAAGGCGTCACTTATCGGTATGATAGAATTTAGAGTGAAGGCAGAAAAAGAAGCAGCTAAAAAATGAAACGAAAACAGTCGCACTCCGTAAAAATATGGTAGTATTGTGGGTGATATTACCTAATTAGGAGGAGTCTAGTTTGAGAAAAATCATGTCAGTAGTTGTTATTTCTGTCTTATTGCTTGTAACAGGTTGTTCTGGGGGAAAAGAGGTTAATAACCTTACTCTTGATAAGTTTATTGAAGCTTATACTTCTCAAGGGATCGAAGTTGACAAAAACGAAAAACCGTTATTCGAAATGATTAAGGCTAATGATGGTGTAATTTTCTACTACGACAATTCACCTGTGAAGATTTATGAATTCGAGTCTGAAAAGAAGTTGGACAAAGCTAAGAAAGAAAATGATGTTATAAAAGACTTTGTTTCTAACGGGAAATTCCTTTTAGAAACCAAGAAGCAGGAAGCAGTAGAAATTTTCAATAGTGTAAAATAGCATCCTTTCAAGGGTGCTTTTTATTTTGCCTTGAAAGAAGGTGAACACGTGACAACTGTATCTTCAACATTAAAAATGTTTGATGCCATGACCGGGCCGTTAAAGAACATAACTAACGGCATGAACATGATGATATCTACAATGCATAAAATGCAGGATGTGACGAATCGCAACACAAATATCGACAAATCATTGATCGCAGCCAAACAGCAAATAGCTTCGGCTGAAGCGGAAATAAACCGACAAATTCAAAATGCAACAAATTCACAAAACAAGTTCAATCAATCGGTCAATAACGGGACAACTTCTTCTTCGGGCCTAAAGAGAAGTATCGCGGGGGTTGCTGCTGCCTATCTTTCCCTACAATCCTTGAAATCTGTCATGAACCTAAGTGACACATATAGCAATACAACGGCTCGGTTAAATCTAATGAATGACGGTCAACAGACAACGGCTGAGTTACAAGATAAAATCATGGATTCCGCTAATCGTGCCCGGGCATCTTACCAGCTTACCGCTGATGTGGTTGCAAAATTAGGACAAAGGGCCGGTGATGCTTTCAAGTCTAACGATGAGACAATTCAGTTTGCTGAAAACCTAAACAAACAGTTTGTTATTGCGGGCGCATCACAAGCGGAAATGGCTTCTGCTTCCCTGCAATTAACCCAGGCTTTGGGTTCAGGAGTACTGCGTGGTGAAGAGTTGAATGCGGTCTTTGAAGCAGCGCCAAACGTCATTCAAACGATTGCGGATTACATGAAAGTGCCAATAGGCGCAATCCGTGAAATGGCTTCAGATGGTCAAATCACTGCTGACATTGTTAAAAATGCAATGTTGTCAGCAACCGATGAGATCAATAAAGACTTTGAATCTATGCCAATGACATTTGCTCAAGTGTGGTCACTTATTCAAAACATCTTGATAGATGCATTCGGTCCGTTATTACAGGTGATTGGACAAGGGGCGCAATTCATATATGACAATTGGTCTAAAATCGAACCAATTCTCGTTGGTGTAGCGGCAGGAGCAGTCACATTAGCAGTCGGGCTTGGAATACAAGCAGCGGCAACATGGATTGCAACCGGGGCAGCCGCAACATTCTTTGCAACATTGCTTGCAAACCCATTAACTTGGATTGTCCTTCTCATTGGTGTAGTAGTAATGGCTATTTATAAATGGGTCCAGTCAGTAGGTGGCTTGAAAATCGCCTGGATGATTGTCTGTAATGCGCTATTAACCACTTGGGACTGGGTTAAAATTGGCTTTATGACCGGAGTATATTGGGTCATCGAGCTATTTAATAAACTACAGGTGTCCTTCAAGACCGTTAGTACAAATATCCAAAATTTTATGGGTGATATGAAAGCTGGGTTTTTGACGATCTTACAAAACATGGTCAATGGTGGGATCGACATTATAAATGGATTTATTAACACTCTAAACAAAATCCCAGGTGTTAGTATCGACTTAATTGACCAAATGACTTTCGGCACAAATGCACAGCTAGAGAACGAAGCCGCGAAACAAGCCAGGAATAACGAGCTAGCTCAGTATAAGAACAAGATCGATCAGCAGATTGCGGAGAGAGACGCAGCGCTAGAAACGATGAAGTCAGAGGCGAAATTAGCAACGGCTGCTCGTAGTGCTGAAATTTCAGCTGCGCAAGCTGCAAAAGCTGCCAGTGATGCTGCAAAGAAAAATGATAGCTTTTTAAAGGTACCTAACGTGCCTGCCGGTGGAACAATCGACAAAGTAAATAAAGTTGGTAAGATTGAAGATAAAGTTGATATAAGTAGCGAAGACCTGAAAACAATGCGGGAATTGGCTGAAATGAAATCAATTCAGAACTTTGTAACTTTGACACCGACTGTCTCGGTAAATGGCGATATGCATGTAAGAAATGAATCGGATATTGATCTAATTGTTAGCAAACTCGAAGAAAGGTTGACCGAGGAAATCAATTCTGGGGCTTCGGGGGTGCACGAATGAACGATTACTCTATGATGCTCAGTTATAACAACAGGACAGAAGTGATTGAGTTTCCAGTCCTCCCAGAAAGCATTGAAATACCCGAGCCTGGAAGCAGTAAAACATTCGAAATATCCAACCTTGGGGAAATCAATGTATTCAAGGGTCTGAAACTTAGAGAGATTAGTTTTGAGAGTTTTTTTCCGGCAAACTGGTTTCCTGGAGCTAGTGTCACCGAACGAGAACTTTTTGAGCCCAAACATTATGTTGAGGCCATTCAAAAGTGGAGAAAAGCAACGCCTCCAATGGAATTTGTTTTTGCGGGATCAACATTAGACCTAAACATGCTCGTCACAATCGAGAAATTCACATGGTCAGAAGATGGCGGCGCGGTAGGCGATATCAAATTCCAGATAACCTTTAAAGAATATCGTCCATATGCCGCAAGGAAAGTGCAAGTCCAGACAACAAGCGGCAGTAAAACGGTTGTGATGAACAAGAACAATTCAGCCCCGGCACGTCCTGACACAAGGGTTAAGCCAAAAACTTATACTTTGGTTGCCGGGGATAACCTTTGGAAGGTTGCTCAGAAAGTTCTCGGGGATGGATCGAAATACAAACAAATCCAAACGCTGAACGGGATCAAGGACAGCGAACTGAAAAAGCTTCCGGTTGGCAAGGTCCTAAAGCTACCTTAGGGGGTAAAACATGCTGCAAGTTGTTACAGACGATAAACAAGGTAATGTATATGACATATCGGAACTCGTGACGGATGCGACTTGGAAAACATCTCGGATCGGTAAGCCGGGAAGTTTTGACTTCACGATGCTCCAGGATAGCAAATACATCATAAATAACGGGGATATCGTCGCAGTCAAATACGATGATAAGCCCCTTTTTTATGGCTATGTGTTTACGGTTGGCCGGAGTGAGGAAGAGACAATCAAAATCAAAGCCTATGACCAGATTCGGTACTTAACAGCTACAGATACTTATGTATTCAAGAACACCACAGCGGCAGCTATTGTCAAACGTATCGCAAATGACTTCGGTTTGAAGTGGGGTCATATTGTTGATACAAAATACACGATCCCGAGCATGGTCGAGGACGGACAGAAACTGATTGATATCATCGATAAAGCTTTCGCGCTAACCACGGTCAACACTGGCAGCATATACGTTTTTTATGATGATTACGGCAAGTTGGCTGTCCAAAACGTCAAAGACTTAATGCTTGATATTGTGATTGGTGACCAGAGCTTAATGACGGGATTCACATTCGAAAAGAGTATCGACAAAGATACTTACAACCGGATAAAACTGGTGCGAGACAACAAGAAGACCGGAAAACGGGACGTACACATTGCTCAGGACAGCGCCAACATAGCTAAATGGGGCAGACTCCAACACTATCAAAAAGTCGATGAAAGCATGAACGATGCTCAGATTAGGAAACTGCTCGATCAATTGGTGAAGTCAAAAAACATGGAAACAAAAACTCTTAAACTCGAAGCTCTCGGTGATCCATCTGTTCGTGCTGGGTGTTATTTACATGCCGAAATTAAAGAATTGGCGATTAACCAATTGTATTTGGTGGAAGAATGCTCTCACAAATTTAGCGGTGGCGATTACACAATCCAAGTTGAATTGAAGGTGTTTTAAATGTCGCTTGCAAATCTGATAAAACAATTGGGGACAGATGCCGTGGGTGCGAGTAGCCCGGTGGCCGTTTTATTCGGATCCGTTACAAAAACAAACCCTTTAGAGATCCTTATCGATCAGCGCTTTACGCTCGATGAGGATTTTTTAATTATGCCGGAACGATTGACTCGGTATGAAGTCGATCTGAAGCACAAGCACGGCACAACCGGAGAAGATACAAAGGATGCGCTTGACGAAAAGATAGTCATTCGTGAGGGTTTGCAAGTCGGAGATCCCGTGCTGTTACTTCGAGTGCAAGGCGGCCAAAGATATGTAGTCTGGGATAAGGTGGTGAATCCATGATACCTATAGGCGGTAGTTTGGAGGACGTGGAAGTCCAAGAAGAGACGAGCAGGACATACGGTATAGATTTCACGAGCGGTAAGGCTACGGGCATTATAGACGGCTTAGAAGCTGTGAAGCAAGCCGTATACAAGATCCTGCAAACGGATCGGTTCGCTCACCTTATCTACGATGCAAACTATGGTAGCGAAATAAACGGGCTGCAAGGACGTAGTCAAGGATATGTACGGTCGGAAATTGAGCGGCGAATCCGTGAAGCCCTTCTCCAGGATGACCGCATTCAATCTATTGAGAATATGCAAATCAATATCACTGGGGATGAAGCGCTTGTAACGTTCACAGTGGCTTCTATCTACGGAGACTTTAAACAGGAGGTGAATGCGAATGTATGAGGGTCAGACGTTCGAAACGATCTTAGAACGAATGCTTAACCGAGTAACAAATAATGTTGATAAGCGGCAGGGATCGATCATTTTTGATGCTTTGGCACCGGCTGCCGTTATGTTTGCGCAATACTATATTGATCTGGAAATAAATCTAGATTTGGTCATGCCTGACACTGCGACCGATGAGTACCTGGACCGTGTGGCCGTAGAGTTGGATGTTGTGCGTAAGCCAGCGCAGAAGGCGATTCGGGCAGGTCAATTTTACGATAGCGGCAACGGTCCAATTGATATCCCCATTGGTAGTCGGTTTTCCATCGATGATGTAGATTTTACAGCCATCAGCAAAACTGGCCCGGGAACCTATAAGTTGGAGTGCGAGACGGCTGGAGAGATCGGCAACACGATAGCCGGTCAGTTGATTCCGATCGACTACATCCCGGGGCTGGCAACAGCCGTTTTGGGCGCGGTGCTTGTAGCTGGATCTGACGCAGAGGACGATGAGTCATTACGGGCAAGATATTTTGATCGTGCGCAAAAACCAATCACCAGCGGCAACAAATATCATTACGAGTATTGGGCCAAACAAGTGCAGGGGATTGGAGACGCACGCGCTATACCCGTTTGGAACGGGCCGAATACGGTCAAAGTCGTACTCATCACAGACAACAAGCGCTCACCAGCACCAGAAAAAATCGCCGAAGCCGATAGCTATATTCGATCTGTCATGCCTATTGGCGTTGATCTAACTGTGGCAGGTGTCAGGGAATTGGCAATTGATTTAAGTGGTGCTCTAACGCTTGAAACTGGCGTGAACGTTAGCGTGGTGTTAGGTGCTGTATCAGACGGGTTAGACGATTATCTGAAGTCTATCGCTCTGAAAGAGGCTGTGATCAGATACTCGAAAATTGCAAATATAATCCTCGATGCAGACGGAGTTATCGACTATGCAAATCTTACGGTAAACGGCGGAACAAGCAATATTGTGCTGGATCCTGATCAAATCGGCATTGTCGGGACGGTGGATCTATCGTGATTGATGTTAGGCGAGAGATGGCGGAACTGGTCCCTGATATTTATGATGGTGTGTTTGAAATACAAGAAATCCAACGAACGATCGCGGAGGAATTCGAGAAGCTCATGGCTGCCCAGGATGATGTCCATAGCCAAAGCAGAATCATAACTGCAACGTGGAATTTGGGTCGATGGGAGCGCATCTTCGGTCTCCCCATTAACCCACGCGGTTATCTCACCTGGTCGGCCGTGGAGGATAGCGGCCTTACGCTCGGAGACTTAGAGGTGTACACATGGGAGACGCTCGAAAAGGCCGAATTTTTACGCAGGCCTTATTCAGAGCGCCGGGCGATCATCCTCGCCAAGTTGCGCGGCAGCGAGACAACGACGGAAAAGGTGCTGCGTGACCTGATTCGGTCGTTTACCGGGCTGGACGTTGATATTGCCGTGGATTACCCGCATTACACCGTTACATTTACGTTTTTAGACAACATTGGCGTACCAAAGAGTTTTGCCGATGCTAAGCGAGCTGTTGGCGAGGTCATCCCGGCGCACCTGGCCTACGAGTTTA
>NZ_BOSL01000027.1 GCF_018403325.1 Paenibacillus vini
ATTACGGCTTTAGCCAGTTGAGCTCGCGAAGCGTGCGAAACAAAAAACCACCCGCTATGCGGGTGGAGGGATCGAAGGTTTGACCACCAAGACCATTCCGATAAAATTGAGATGTTCAGGCTCAACAATGAAAGGAATGGTCTTAAATGGCAAACAAGAGCTATAGTCTAGCTCACACGAAGTGGATGTGCAAATACCACATTGTGTTCACCCCGAAGTATAGACGGAAAGAGATCTATAATCAAGTAAGGAAAGACTTAATCGAAATTTTCAAACGTTTATGTAAATACAAGGGGGTAGAAATAATAGAAGGCCACATGATGCCAGATCATGTACATATGTTAGTAGCGATACCCCCAAAAATCTCAGTATCTTCATTTATGGGATATCTGAAGGGAAAAAGCTCGCTGATGATATTTGAGAAGCATGCCAGCTTGAAGTATAAATATGGAAACCGGAAATTTTGGGCAGAGGGATACTACGTCAGCACAGTAGGCTTGAATGAGGCCACTGTCGCTAAATATATACGTGAGCAAGAAGCACATGACCAAGCAATGGATAAACTGAGTGTGAAAGAGTATGAGGATCCATTCAGCAGAAACAGTAACAAGAAGAAGTAAACCAGTTTAACTGGTAAGTGAAAGTGACAAAAACACTGAGCCTGAACAATTTTATTGTCAGGCTAGCGTCTTTAGGCGCAGTTTGGCAACAGGGGGTTATACCCCAAGAGCAAACCACCCGTTGGACGGGTGGTTATGATTGGAATTATGGATATTGGTATTTTAGGATCTGCGCAAGAAGCAAGAAAGTGGGGCCCAAAAAATATGAAAACGCTCATTATCGCCGAAAAACCGGATATGGGGCGAACGATTGCCGCGGTCATCGAGCCGAGGGCGAAGAACAACCGGTCTTATTTGGAGGGGGATCGTTATATCATTACCTGGGCGATCGGCCATCTGCTCGGCTTGGCCGAGCCCGACGCTTACGATGCGAAGTACAAACGCTGGAATTTCGGCGATTTGCCAATCCTTCCGGAGCAATTCAAGATTGTACCGAATCCGAGAACGAAGGACCAGCTAAAGACGATCGGGGAACTGGCCAAACGGTGTAATGCGATCGTGAATGCCTGTGACGCCGGGCGGGAAGGACAATACATATTCGCCCTCATCCAGCAGCAGCTTAAATTAACCCAGCCGGTAAAAAGATTGTGGATTTCCGACCTTACCGCGGAGAGTATCGCGAAAGGCTTTGAAGGTCTCCACGACAGCTCCGAATTTCAAAATCTGGAGCTTGCCGCAAGGGCGCGCAGTGAGGCCGATTGGCTGGTAGGGATGAACGCTTCGCGGGCGTTTACGACCAAGCACCGGACATTGCTGTCGGTCGGACGGGTTCAGACGCCGGTGCTTGCGCTGATTTATGATCGGCAAAAAGAAATCGAAAATTTCGATTCGCTCACGTATTACGAGATAAAAGCCGATTTTGCCCAAAACGAACGTAAATATGTCGGCTCCTGGCAGGGCGAACGATTGACGGACGGAGAGAAAGCCGCCTCGATCGCCGACAAGGTCCGTGGCAAGCAGGGACGTATCGCGGAATACGAAGTGAAAGAAACCCGGGAGTATCCCTTCAAGCTTTATGATCTGACTTTGCTTCAACGGGAAGCAAACGCGAAATACGGCTATTCGGCCAAGAAGACGTTGGATTTGGCCCAAGCTCTGTATGAGAAGCATAAAGTCATTACCTATCCCCGGACTAGCTCCAACTATGTAACCGAGCAAAATATCGACGGGATGCACAAAACTCTTCATATGCTGAAATCATCGCCGTACCGGGATTTGGCAGAAGGGGGAGACCCGCGGATTGTGCATGTCAACAACAAGTCCGTCTGCAATCCGTCGCGCGTCGAAGATCACCATGCCATTCTGCCGACTCTGAGACGCGCGGGAACGCTCAGCAAAGAAGAGCAGCATATTTATGACCTTGTCGTACGCCGCTTCTTATCCCATTTCTATCCTCCGGCAGAATATAAGCAGCATACGCTGCTTACGGAGGTCGAGTCTGAAATGTTCAAGACGAACGTAAAGGAGCTGCTATCGCTCGGCTGGAAGGTCTGTCTGCCGGGAGAAGAGAGCACCGGCAAATCGTCGGGCTCCGGACGCGGCAAAAAGCAGGAGGATGAGGACGAAGCGGAGGAACTGGTCAGCGAGCCGTTTTCAATCGACCGGGATGGTCCGGTTCAGTGTACCGATGCGCAGGCGAAGGAGAAGGCGACCCAGCCGCCGAAGGCATATACGGAAGGAACACTGCTGAAGGCGATGGAGAGCGCCGGGAAACAGCTGGAGAACGAGGAGCTTCGCGAGGCGATGAAGGAAGCGGGTCTCGGAACGCCGGCTACCCGGGCGGCAACGATCGAACGGCTCAAAAAGGTCGGCTACATCACGATGCAGGGCAAGCGGATTACGGTGACCCAGAAAGGCCGGACAGCGGTGGAATTGATCCGGCATGCGGGCGTTGAGCTGTTGACTTCCCCGGAAATGACCGGGCAATGGGAGCGGCGGCTGCATCAGATTTCAAAGGGAGAAGCGGCCAGCGAAAAGTTCATGGAGAACGTCAAGCGGTTTGCTATTTCCATCATCGATAAAGTAAGGACGCAGCCCAAGGCGGATGCCTCGCTGTTCGAAGCCGGTGAGGACGAGAAAGGCAAACGGAAACGGGGAGCCGGTAAAGAAGCAGGCCAAACGGCCCGCAAACAGGCCGGTAACGGTGGTGAAAGCGGAGGCCAGACCGCTTCCCGCCGCGTAGCTTCCAACGGTTCCGGCGGCGGGCTGCAGCCGCTGGCTCCTTGCCCGCGCGAGGGCTGCGGCGGCCAATTGATCGAAGGCCGCAAAGGGTTTGGATGCACCCATTTTAAACAAGGCTGCGGTTTCGTAATCTGGAAGGAATTTGCGGGGAAGAACATATCGCAAAATATGCTGAACGCTTTACTTGAAAAGGGACAGACCCAATTGCTGACGTTTAAGCAGCCTGAGGGCGATTACAAAGCGAGAATCCGGTTGGTTGACCGTATAAGCGGCAAGCTGGAGATTCAACGGGAAGAGTCTTGATATAAAAGAACAAGGCAGCTGCTCTAACAATGAGCGGCTGCCTTTTTTTATGGCAAGAATATATCAGAAAAGCAGTTTATCTACGAAAAACAAGCATGTCCATATTAGCGGCCGATGCGACCGGAGGATGCACTCCGACTAGCTTGGGTAAGCGTCAGGCTTCCGGCGATCACACCCGGAACGGCCTCCAGAGAGGATACGGTATACATAGAAGTGTCCGTCTCTTTTTTTAGATCAATCAGATTATAGGTCCATTCCTTCGGATGTTTGATATAGATGGCGTTGATTCCGGCGGAAAGGGCCGGCTCGATGTCCGTGCGCAGGCTGTTCCCGATCATCCAGGTAGAACGCCGTTCAAATGTACGGGAGGTCAAAATTTCTTCCAGCGCTTCAACATTTTTATGCTGCCGGATGTAGATTCGGTCCTGGAAATAATCGGCCAGTTTCATCTGTTCGATTTTACGCTGCTGGATGGTCGTTTCTCCTCCGGTGTACAGGTATAGCTCATGTCCTTGCGATCTTAAGAGATTCAGTGTTTCCACCATGCCAGGATAAGGCTCAACCTCACGGTCATACACGCTCATTCCTAGCTTCATCAGTTTATCTTCTTCCGCAATATTAAGATCCCGGCCCAGGAGCCGGCAGAAATAACGATAAGAGTCCACAAGGGATTGTGGAAAATGACTGCTGACGAAGCCGATCAGCTCCACGCCGGCGACATCGATTTCAATTTGCTTGTTGCGGATTTCCTCGGTCGTGATGCGGAATTCCTGAAACCAATCGGCCAACAATTCACTGAATTCGTCAAGAATTTGGTCGAAATAAATATTACAGTGGACAAGGGTATCGTCCAGATCGAAAATAATTTGCTGCCGCAGCGGCCTATTCAAGTTAAGTCACTCCTTCTGAAGGGAAGCGGGTAAATTTTTGTATGTATCCTACCTTAGCAGAAGGGCCGACGGAAAAGCAAATACCTACAATCGAATATAGGATTCAAGGAACATCTGCAGTTCGGACGCTCCATCCGGCCGGATGCTGAATTTCTCGTTGTCCCGGTCCATCAGGTGGACGCGGAGAAGACCGGCTACACGAAGCCGCATCATATGATGCATCAGTTGTTCCTCGGTTTCGTTCAAATTCTGAAGAAGTTCCTGCAGAGATTTCGGCTCATCAGCCACGTAGCGCAACAGGCGCAATCGTTCCGGGTTGGCAAGGGCACGCGTCAGTCGCAGCAGGCAGATTGGCGGCTCGTCTTCGTCCAGTTCCGGCAAATCCAGAGGATACTGGATCAGCAGCGTACTTTCATAGAAGCAATATGTATTTATGGGACGAAAATGGATGGAGGGGAGCAGAACTACCTTTTTGATCGGCAGCTGAGGTTCCAGCACCAATCCGCCGGAGGCATACTCCAGCAGGGCATCGGGATCCATCTTGTGCATCAAAGCCTGTTTCTCGGCCGCATCCTCTTCCAGCAAGGAAGCATACTGCTCCTCAATCTCGCTGAAATATTCATCGTTCCACATCCGCAATAGAGGAACGTAGGTTTTCAGCCGCGAAATATCCTCACTATTCACAGCGGGAACATAGGATTTGAGCTTGTGAAGCAGTGTATCTTCTGCGGCTTCGGCAAGCTCGTTCAAAAAGGAATCGATATCTGAATCCGTACTGCGTTCCAATATCAGGGCATATAGCAAATCATAGTCCGTAAAGGGGAGCGCCGCCGTCTCGGTAAAACGTTGCCGATCCTCTTCGCTAAACCGGGAATCGAGGGACTCGATCCATTCGGTACCGACATCCAGATTGTTCACCCATTTACGGGTCGTGTATATAATAAAGCTGCTTAGAAGTTCATACACCGGTGAAACATCGATTTTCACGTCATAGTACATGATTAAACCTCCCACGGGTCAATGCATACATTTTCATTATGGCTTGTTGGCGTGGAGGTTGTCTACTATAATGTTTGTATACGGTTTGAAAAGAGTGACTTTATTTCATCTAAAAGCTAACATGAATGCCACATTACGGAAGTCGCCGGGTTATCCAGCGATTTTCTTTCTTTATTGTTGCCAATTATGAAGATGCTGTAATGGATTTTGAAGCCTATTTCCAATAAACTAAAGATGAGAGCGCAATTAAAGGAGAATCGGACAGATGATCAAAGTAAGCCACTTGAAAAAATCGGTGGATGGCAATAAAAAACAGGTTTTGCGGGGAATCACCACCCAGTTTGAGCAGGGAGAAATCATCGGCGTCGTCGGACCGAGCGGCAGCGGCAAGAGCACGTTGCTCCGTTGCCTCGCATTGCGGGAGAGCTGGAATGGTGGGGAGTACTCCTGGGACGGCAACCAGATCATTAAGGGCGGGGGCAAAGGCTCACAGAAATACCGTTCCAAATGCGCCTACCTGGAGCAAAATCCATCGTTATATCCCGACAAGACGGCGTTGAAAAATGTGCTGATCGGACAAGTCGGCCAGACTTCCTTCTTGAGACGGATCACCGGGATGGTGCGGTCCGACGATTACATGGGCGCGATGGACGAGCTGGAGAAGTTCGGTTTGCTCGATAAAGCTCATGTTAAGGCCGGTAAGCTTAGCGGGGGAGAACGACAGCGCGTTGCCATCTGCCGCGCACTGGTCCATGGAGCCGGATTTATCGCAGCGGACGAGCCGGTAGTGGGTCTCGATCCCCAATCGGCGGAACGCGTACTGAATACACTTCGCTCGCTTTGCAGCGAACAGGGCAAAACAGTCGTTGCCGCATTGCCGATTGAACTGGCCGAGCGCTATTGCACGAGAATTTGGGGACTCTATGAAGGAGAACTTAAGCTCGATGTATCGGGCAGACGGTTGACCGCGGAAGAGAAGCGGTCGATCGATCTGGTATGAAGAGAGTGATGAAATTGTTCCACAAAAGCTGGATTACCGCAGCAGCCGGGGGTTTTCTGCTCTTTGCGCTGAGCGGATGCAATATCATTAAAGATCCGAAATCGCTGATGGAGACGCCGCAGCTGTCCTCGGACAAAGAATCGCTTATCAGCGTTATTAACGCCGAGATCAAAGGGGCCCAGATCATTCGTCCCCGGGACGTAAGCGACATAAGCTCGATCCGGACACCCGATCTGAACAACGACGGAGTCAAGGAAGCCGTTGTATTCTACGAAACTCCGGACGAAGCGGTCCGGATTCACGGGATGATTCTGGAACATACGGGAGACACCTGGGTTCCTAAGGTTAAATTCGACGGAGAAGGACAAGTACTGGAGACATTTGAGGTCCGCGATATTACCGGAGACGGCAACCTGGACATTATCGCCGGCTTTACCAGCGGCGAAGAAGATCCTCAAAAAGGGCTTACCGTCTATACCTATAACGGATCCGAAGTAGAAAATGTGTTGTCCCTGCCGTACAACAATTTTCTTATCGATGATCTCAATCAGGACGGTCTGCTCGACTTGACCGTTGTAACCTTGAAGCGGGATCAGAACGCTACGGTTACGGTATACCAATATAATGAAGGCTTTCAAGAACTGGCTCACATCCAATTGGATGATCCGATCAAGCAGTACTACAATACGGTCAGCGGCAACATTACGCCTAAGCTCAAAGGAATCATCCTCGATGCCGCCTTCGGAACGCATTACGCTTATTCGCATCTGGTCGTCATGAAGGACGGCAAGCTGGTCGACCTGCTGCCTTCTCAGGACTCTACATTTAAGAACTATCCTGTTCTGAGCGGCGATGTGGATGGGGACGGCATTCTGGAGGTCGGCCGCTCCGAGAAGCCGAAAGGCTGGGAATCCCGGCCGTATGATGATATACCGCTGTTTTCTTATTACCAGTGGGAAGAAGATGCAGGTCTTAAATTCGTTATGCAGCAATATATGGATTTAGCGGGCCGTTTTTATTTCAACTTCCCTAAAGAATGGTGGGGGAAAGTAACGATCGATCCGAAGTCGGATCAAAACGAGCACCTCTGGTTTACCAAGATTGACTCGGGTGAAACGGTGGCGGAAATCCGCTTCTTCTCCCTTTCGGAATGGGAACGAAATAAAGGGGACTGGGAACTGATGGCCCGGGATAATGACAAAGTCATTGGATTCCTGAGCCACACCGAATTGAAAATCAATAAAGGCGAAAAAGAGATCAAGCGTTAAACGCTGGCGAATAAGAGGGAGGAGACCAAGTTGAGCAAAGTATTGATTTTGGAAGACGAAGAATCCATCCGCAGTTTTATTGTGATCAATCTCAAGCGCAACGGGTTTGAGGTGATTGAGGCGGCGGAAGGCAACGAAGCCTTGGCGAAGCTGCAGAGCATTCCGGATATAGATATCGCACTGCTGGATGTCATGGTGCCTGGAATCGACGGGTTTGAAGTTTGCCGGAGAATCCGGGAGACGAATGAGCGGATCGGAATTATTTTTCTGACCGCAAAAGTACAGGAACAGGACAAAGTTTATGCTTTGTCTGTCGGGGCGGACGATCATGTGAGCAAGCCGTTCAGTCCGACCGAACTGATCGCCAGAATTCAATCGTTGCTCCGGAGAGTGAACGTATACCGGGAGAGCAGCGCTAAAGTATCTTTTACTTCAGGGCCGTTCACCCTGGATTTGATATCCAAGCAATTTAAAAAGAATGGCCAGCTTATAGAGCTTACGCCGACTGAATTTTCGTTGATCCAGTATTTCCTGGAGCAAGAGAACACACCGCTTAGCCGGGATTTGCTGCTGGATCATGTATGGGGCAAAGAATATATGGGTGACCCCAAGATTGTCGATGTGAACATCCGCAGGCTTCGGCAGAAGATCGAGAACAATCCGTCGGAACCGGCTTTTCTGCAAACCGTGTGGGGACACGGCTATAAGTGGAAAGGCGAGGGACAATGATCAAAAAAGGCATAGGCCGGCAAATCGTATTACAATATTTCATCGTCGTATTCGTAACCTTGTTCATGGTGGAATTGATTTTTTCATTGGCGATCCGGGTTTATTATTACGACACGATATACAATCATATGTATACACACTCCACTTGGGCTTCCGACTTTTTTCAAAAGTTCGTGCGGTTGAATGCGGAACGTGATCCCGATTATTTCACGGAAATGCTGCGCACGTTTGAGCTGGATAATACGGAGCTGATGATATTAAACAAGAAGGGCGAAGTCGAGGCCAGCAGCAACGCGTTTCAGGCAGATAAAGCGATCCAGACGAGCGACGTCTCACAGGCGGCAGCCGGAAGCGTGGGCAAATGGATCGGCCGGCAGCCGTCCACCGGCGAAATGGTGATGGCGGTTTCCACGCCGCTCCAGGTTCGCGGGGAGAACCGGTATATCGTCAGGTTCGTCACGTCGCTGGAAGCCGTAAATTCAAATTTAATGAAGCTTACGCTGTTATCGGGGGCGGTATGCCTTGCGGTACTGGCTCTCGTCACACTTTTTAGTATCGGCCTGGCCAATTCGATCGTTAAGCCGATTAACAACATCAGGGCGGTCTCGGCGCATATGGCCAAGGGGAAGTTTGACGTGCGGATCAAAGGGAATTACCGCTATGAGCTTGGCGAACTGGCCGCCACGTTAAACTATATGGCTCAAGAGATCGTACGCAGCAACCAGATCAAAGATGACTTCATTTCATCGATCTCGCATGAGCTGCGTACGCCTCTGACAGGGATTAAAGGCTGGAGCGAAACCTTGACCCTGGGCGGTTTCGACCCGGAGGAAACAAAGATAGGCATGGGCATTATCGCCAAGGAAACCGACCGCCTCATCGGCTTGGTAGAGGAAATGCTCGATTTCTCCAAGCTCCAGCAGAATGAAATGAAGCTGGTCATTGGACGTGTTAATCTGAAAGAACTGCTTCAGGAAACGATGCTGAACGTTTGGGCCAAGGCGGAACAAAAAGGCATTCAGATTAAGCTGGAGGACCGGACGGTACAAACGATTATCGTTGTCGGAGACGGGAATCGGTTGAAGCAGGTATTTTTGAACCTCGTCGATAATGCGATCAAATTTTCCAATGAGAACAGCTGGATCCATCTGGTGATTACCCGAACTGAACCCGATCAGGTGCTGATTGAAGTAGTCGATAATGGAATCGGGATCAGCGATGAGCATTTGAACAAGGTTAAGGACCGGTTTTTCCAGGTGAACCATCAAGGCGGCGGAACCGGGCTGGGGCTGGCTATCAGCCAGCAATTGGTTGAACTGCACCATGGAGAAATGGATATTCACAGTGAGCTGGGCACCGGTACTACAGTATCCGTCAAGCTGCCGCTGGCTGAACCGGAAGAGGGAACCGAAGATAGCGGTGAACCTGTATGAGAACGCCATTAGGAACGATAATGACCTCAGCAGGAGAATTGGAGATATGCCTGACGGACCAAGATGATGCGGAGCTCGTTCGCTCTCTGTTGATTGAAGCGGCAAATTGGATGGTGTCCGTCGGGATAAGGCAATGGAATCCGGAACAATTTACCGAGCAAGAAATCGCGACTTATTTTGCTAAACGGGAAATTTATTTGGTTGTGGGACCCGATGGGCCGGTCGGCATGTTTACGCTTCAACAGAGCGATCCGGATTATTGGGGCTCCCTGAACGAGGAAGGCTACAGTTATCTGCATCGTTTAACGGTCACGCCTTCCTATCGGGGGCATGCTTTGGGCCGCGATTTCATTTACTGGGCGGCCAGACGGAGCCGTGAACTCGGGCGTAAAGGCCTTAGATTTGACTGCTGGAGCGAGAACCGCAAGCTGAATCCCTATTACAGCAAGCTCGGTATGGAAACGCGGGGAAAAGGTGCCTTGAACGGCAGGGAGTATATTTTGTACGAGATGAACAGCGAGCTTTACCGAAAGTTATAAAGAGTAACGCACAAAGGGTGTCGGCCTGGGCCGACACCCTTTTTTATATAAAATATGCAGTTATGCCGTATTAGGAAGACAGTCCTTCGGCACGAAGACGAGCCGTCTTGTCGTATACTTCCTTGAGCAGGCGGGCAGGCTGAGGGCGTGCGGCCGGTTTGGCCTGAACGGTCTCATAAGGTCCTACAACGACGATTTCGCCTTCGGTTCCTCTGACTACGGCGCCGTCGTGAATAATGGCTCCTTCACCGATGATGGCCCGCTCAATCAAAGCCCCGCGTCCGATCCGGGCGTTAGGCATAATGACGCTGTCCTTGATTTTCGTATAGCGTCCCACCTCGGTGCCGCCAAAAATGACGGATCGTTCCGAATAGCCTTCGAGCGCACAGCAGTCATGGATCATGGACGATTTCGTCTGAACGCTGCGTGTTTTAAACGGTTTTGCCTTCAAACGGGCATGCTCCCGGGTATACATCGGCCATGCTTCGTCCATCAGCTTCCAGTCCGAATCTTTGGCCAAGATGTCCATGTGAGCTTCCCACAGGCTTTGAACCGTGCCGACATCGCGCCAGTAGCCCTTGAATTCATAAGCATGCAGCGCTCTGTCCCCGGCCAGCATTTTCGGAATTACATCTTTGCCGAAATCATGGCTGGAATTTTCGTCCATTGCATCTTCAATCAAATGCTGCTTGAGGAAGTCCCATTTAAACAGATAAATTCCCATCGAGGCCAGATTGCTGGCCGGTTGCGCTGGTTTCTCAGCAAATTCTGTAATTCTGGAATGCTCATCCGTAGACATGACACCAAAGCGGTGCGCTTCTTCCCACGGTACCGGCATGACCGAGATCGTCGCAGAAGCGTCCGAAGCCATATGGAAATCAAGCATTTCCCGGTAATCCATGTGGTAAATGTGGTCGCCCGAAAGGATTAATACATTTTCGGGTTCATGACCGTCCACGAAATCGATATTTTTAAATATGGCATCAGCAGTACCTGCATATTCCTCTACCCCGGCGTTATAGGATGGCAGACAGGAAATTCCGTTATTGGCCGTCCGCGGAAGGTTCCAGGCATCTCCTTCGCCGATGTGTTCATGCAAGGATTCCGCTTCATATTGGGTAAGAACACCAATGGTGTCAATTCCGGAATTCACGCAGTTGCTGAGAGGAAAATCGATAATCCGATAATGGCCGCCAAAAGGAACGGCGGGTTTGGCAAGCTTGGACGTAAGCGGCGACAATCGTCGGCCCTCACCACCGGCCAGAAGCATAGCAATACAGTCTTTCTTTTTCATTTTCGTTTCCCTCCCGTAAGGTTTCGTCTGTGTAGTACATACATAAACGAGATATAATGTAGTTGAAACTAAAATTATGGAAATCCCAAGAAAATATTACATTTATTTTTTCATTTTTAATTTTCCTGTTCAGTTTCGGGGAGTTTTGGGTAAATATTTAAGTGGGACTATACATAAAAGCAGGTGATGAATTGTTAGAGCCATTCAAAACGAGCGCCGTTTCGGACACGGACGTGTATTTATTCCATGAAGGAACACTTTACCGCAGCTACCGGACGTTCGGTGCCCATGTCGCCCAGGAAAACGGCGAGACTGGAATCCGCTTCACGGTTTGGGCGCCAGCCGCGCGCCAGGTCTCCCTGGCCACCGATCGAAACGGCTGGAACGGGGAGAACGATTTATTATATAAGATACCCGATTCGGGGATTTGGACTCGCTTTTTTCCGGGACTTGAAGAAGGGATTTTTTACAAGTATCAAATTACGGGTCCGGACGGCAACAAATTTCTTAAGGCCGATCCTTATGCTTTTTACGCAGAAGTAAGGCCGGCAACCGCCTCCGTGGTGAAATCCCTGGATGAGTACAGTTGGGGGGATGCGGCATGGAGACGCAAAAAGCGGGCGCCGTACCAGAGGCCGCTGAACATTTATGAACTGCACTTCGGCACTTGGAGACAGCGGGAAGACGGGAGTTTCTATACTTATCGGGAGATGGCCGATCTGTTAATTCCTTACGTCGAAAAGATGGGTTACACCCATATTGAAATTATGCCCCTGACCGAACATCCATATGATTTATCGTGGGGTTATCAAGCTACGGGGTACTTCGCCCCGACGAGCCGTTTCGGTGAGCCGAAAGACCTGATGTACTTTGTCGACCGTTGCCATGAGGCGGGGATCGGCGTGATTCTGGACTGGGTTCCGGGTCATTTTACGAAGGATGCCCACGGTTTGCGGATGTTTGACGGTACGCCATTGTATGAATATGCCGACCCGTCCAAAGCGGAAAAACCGGGCTGGGGCACGCTCAGCTTCGATTTCGGCAAGCCGGAGGTTCGCGCCTTCTTGATTTCAAATGCGCTGTATTGGCTGGATATGTATCATTTTGACGGGTTAAGAGTCGATGCGGTGACCAGTATGCTGCGGTTGGATTTCGAGAAATCCGAGGGCCAGTATAAACGAAATGAGCAGGGCGGCATCGAGAACCTGGAGGCAGTTTCTTTTTTGCAGCAATTGAACGAGACGGTATTCCGGTATTATCCCCATACTTTGATGATGGCGGAGGAGTCCAGCGCATGGCCGATGGTTACGTCTCCCGTGCACGAAGGAGGGCTAGGCTTTAACTACAAGTGGAACATGGGCTGGATGAACGATACGCTCGCTTACGTGGAATCTTCGTTCGGGGACCGGCCGGCTCGCCACCATCTGCTGACCTTTCCGATCTGCTACGCTTATTCGGAGAATTTCGCTCTGCCGCTGTCGCATGACGAGGTCGTCCATGGCAAGAAGTCGCTGGTTGACAAAATGCCGGGCAGCTATGAAGAGAAATTTGCGGGGCTGCGTCTGCTCCTCGGTTATCAGATGACTTCCCCAGGTAAGAAGCTGCTCTTCATGGGTGGTGAGTTCGGCCAATTTATCGAGTGGCGGGATCAGGGAGAGCTCGACTGGTTTCTTCTGGAGTACGAATCGCACAGAAAAATGCAGGATTATACCGCCGCCCTGAATCACCTGTACCTTCAAGAGCCGGCGTTGTGGGAATTGGATCATACGTTTGAGGGCTATCAATGGATTAATGCGGATGATGCTGATCAGAGTGTGATTTGCTATCTCCGTATAGGCAAAAAAGTGAAGGATACGCTGCTTGTTGTCATCAACTTTCAGCCGGTGGAGCGGAACAATTACCGCCTTGGCATTCCCAGAGCAGGCACGTACGAAGAGATATTCAGCACAGAAAATCTACACTTCGGCGGGAGCGGAAAGGTGAATAAGAAAGGCGAAAAGAGCGAGAAAATGCCATGGCACAATCAGAAGCAAAGCCTGGTATTGAATTTACCGCCGCTTAGTATGTCGATCTGGAAAAAGACTGCAACCGCAACCGCCGGATCGAAGTCGGCAAAGACCAAATCAACGCCGCAAGGGAGGAAGAAACAATGAAAATTTTGTTCGCGGCCGCTGAAGCGGAACCGTTTATCAAAACCGGAGGACTCGCCGACGTAATAGGTGCTTTACCTAAGGCGTTGAAGCAGGCGGGACATGACGTCCGCGTTGTCCTGCCGAAATACAAGGACATACCGGCAGCTTATACCGAAACTTTGCGCCATTTGGGCGAAGTGGTTGTCCCCGTGGGCTGGCGTCAACAGTACGGAGGCATAGAGTACTTGGTTTGGGACGGAATTCCGGTGTATTTTATCGATAACGAATATTACTTCGGCAGGGATGGGGTATACGGTTATTGGGATGACGGGGAACGGTTTGCTTATTTAAATCGTGCCGTCCTGGAAATCCTTCCGGCCATCGACTTCTTCCCGGACGTGCTTCACTGTCATGACTGGCATACCGCTATGATTCCGCTGCTGCTGCGGGAACATTATAGCTGGAACCCGGCGTATGCTGACATTCGTACCGTCTTTACGATTCACAATTTGCTGTACCAAGGGATATTCCCGTATGAAGTACTAGGCGATTTGCTGAGCTTGCCGCATGGATACTTTACGCCGGATGGGGTGGAGTACAACGGAAATGTCAGCTTCATGAAAGCGGGGCTCGTGTTCGCCGATCATGTGACGACCGTGAGCCCGACCTATGCCTCGGAGATCCGGACGGAGCATTACGGATATGGCCTGGACGGTCTGCTTCGTTCGCTTGGGGACCGGATGTCCGGAATTGTGAACGGGATCGACGTGAAGCTATACAACCCGTCCACAGATCCGGAACTGGCTGCACGATACCGCACAAGCCTGAATAAAAAGCGGGAGAATAAAGCTGCTCTTCAACGGGAAGTGGGGCTGCCCGTGTCCCCGGATGTTCCTCTGGTCGCCATGATTACCCGGCTGGTCGAACCGAAGGGACTTGATTTGGTCACCCGGATTATGGACGAATGGCTGCATTTTGACGATGTTCAGTTCGTTGTGCTGGGGACCGGAGACCGGGCCTATGAGGACTGGTTCAAGGAAGCGGCGCACCGGCACCCGGAGAAGCTGTCGGTTCAAATCAAGTTCAGCGACGGCCTGTCCCGCCGCATCTATGCGGGAAGCGATCTGTTCCTGATGCCGTCGCGCTTCGAGCCGTGCGGAATTAGTCAATTATTGGCGCTTCGTTACGGAAGCATTCCGGTTGTCCGGGAAACCGGGGGGCTGAACGATACGGTTCATGCTTACAATGAGTATACCGGAGAGGGCAATGGATTCACTTTCAAGGACTACAATGCCCATGATTTGCTGTATACGCTGCGCAGAGGCATTTCGTTTTATCATCAGCCCGAAGAATGGAAAAAGATCGTGGCTAATGCATTCGCTGGAGACTATAGCTGGAACAATTCGGCGGAGCAATATATCGATATTTACAGGAGCCTTACTGAATCGAAGTAGATATTTCGATTTGGCTGTTAGCCAGGAAACTTATAGCATATACAAATCCCCCCGATGCGAAGGTAATATCGCATCGGGGGGATTTATGTTGTATTTATTCTTAAATACGAGATGTTTATTTTAACTTGCGGTAGAGAATCCGGAAACCAAACGGATCGAGGCCGACATTCATCATGCCGTCTTTTGGCTTAACACGGTCCTCTGTAAGTGCGTCGCGCCAGTCTTCCGTTTCCATAGGATGGGTCAAGGTCCGGTATTCCTCCGTATTGTTCATCCAGATTGTAAAATGCATGTGATCATCCATACGTTCATAGACGATGCAGGGATCATTCGGATTCGCCTGCAGGAAGCGGAATCGCCCATGCCGGAGCGCACCATGCTTTCTGCGGAGCTCGATCATCATTTTGTAAAAATCGTACAGCTCGCGGTCCTGCTTCTTTGGATCCCATTCCATACACTTCCGGCAGTCCGGATCGCCGTTCCCGGTAATCCCCACCTCATCCCCGTAAAAAATGCACGGTGTGCCGATATAGGTAAACAGGAACACAACACACAGCTTGAGTTTCCGCTTATCCGTACCGACCCGAGTCAACAGGCGGGGGGTATCATGGCTGCACAGCATATTGAATACCACTTCATTCGTTTGCTGCGGATAGCGCATAATTAAGGAGCCCATCTCATTAGAGAAATTGTAGCCGTCCATACCGCCGTTGAAGAACTCCAGCACTTTGTCTGCAAAGGGGTAGTTCATGACGGAATCAAACTGGTCTCCAAGCAGCCAGTTCAGGGAATCGCTCCAAACCTCGCCGATAATATAGGCATCCGGATTGGCTTCCTTGACCACCTTGCGGAAGTCGCGCCAGAAATGATGGTCGACTTCGTTGGCCACGTCCAGCCGCCAGCCATCGAGCTTGATTTCGCGAATCCAATACTCAGCTACGCCAAGCAAGTATTCCTTAACTTCCGGATTTGCGGTATTGAATTTGGGCATATTTCCGAAAAAACCAAAGGTATCATACGTAGGAATTCCATTATGGATCTGAGCCGGAAACTCATTGATGTGGAACCAGTCGGCATATTTGGAATCCGCGCCGTTCTTAAGCACATCCTGGAAGGGAGGGAATTGTTCGCCGCAGTGATTGAACACCGCGTCGAGAACAACGCGAATGCCACGGTTATGGCATGCTTCCACGACCTCTTTAAGCGTCTCGTTGTCACCGAAATGAGGATCAACCTTTTTGTAATCCACGGTATCGTACTTGTGGTTGGAGGGGGATACAAAGAGCGGCGTGAAATAGATCGCATTGATGCCGAGATCGGTCAGGTCGTCCAGATGATCCAGCACGCCTTGTAGATCCCCGCCGAAAAAGTTGTCTGTACCGGGCTGTCCGCCCCAAGGCTGGGTATTCTCCGGGTCGTTGCCGGGATCGCCGTTGGCAAACCGTTCGGGCATAATTTGATAAAACACGGCCTTTTTCGCCCATTCCGGAACCTTGAATACATCGATTTCATGGATATACGGAAATTCATACAATTCTCCTGGCGGAGTAGGGCCTTCATGCTGAATGCCCGTATCCAGCATATATACGGTTTCTGTTCCCGCAGTCAGTTTAAAGGCGTAGGACAAACGTTTGAACCGGGGCTTTACGGCCACTTCCCAATAATCGAACATCCGGTCATGGGCGGCTTTTTCCATCGGGATTTCCTGGTATGTTCCATCCCAATCATACTTATCGCCCGTCATCGCAAATACATTTTCCACGTCGTCCCGTTTGGTTCGAACGCGCAAATGTATCGTAGTCGTGTCGTAAGCATAGGCCCATTTATCCCTGGGTACATGATATAGCGCTTCTAGCAGCACAGGGGCCACCTCCTTACGTAGCATGAAAATCAACTTAAAAACCGAGCAGGTTTTTCAGCTAATTAATAACCAAATGAGACCCTTTATGAACCATTATTCCCCCACATAACCCATGTATGTTTCTTTTTGAGGAAGAGTGCGTTATTTATTATTTATTACAAAATTTAATAAAAATACATTTCGTCATTCACTGTGCTGCATATTTGATAGTAAGGCATTTATAAGAGAGTATGAATAAAACTCAAATTAAATGTAAAATTTTATATTAAAATCTTTTGATTGAATAAGGGTGATATCAATACTGAATTGACCATGGTTTTATAAAATTTAACATTTTTATGATTATTATCCGTGAAGTATGAAAAAATGATGAAAAAGATAAAAATAGCTTTGCATATATATACAGGTTGATTTATAATTAGCCCAGTAAATCGAATGGTGGTTAATAAAAAAATACCGACGGGAGAGAGACAGATGAGAAAATGGGGTATCTTAATTGTAGCGTTAATTATGGTAACAAGCGTGCTTGCCGCTTGCGGACAAAATAAAAACAATGCGGGCGGAAACACTCCGGCTAATGAAAGCCAGGGATCGGCCAATACCGGTACGGCTTCCAAAAAGCTGATCGTAGGATTGAGCGCGGATTTCCCGCCTTATGAATTTAAAATCAAAAATGAGAATGGAGACAATGAAATCGTCGGTTTCGATGTTGAGATCGCCAAGGAAATCGCGAAGGATCTTGGAGCCGAAGTGGAATTCAAGGATATGCTTTTCGACTCCCTGCTGAATGAATTGGACAGCGGCCGTGTGGACCTAGTCATTTCGGGTCTCAGCCCGAAACCGGAACGTGCGAAGCAAGTCGACTTGTCCCAGATTTATTATAAAGCGGAGCAGTCGGTCGTATCCGTGACTAAGGACAAAGATAAATACAACACGATGGAATCGTTAGAAGGCCTTAAGATTGGCGTACAAAAGGGCTCCATTCAAGAAGACATTGCCAAGACGATCACAGGCGCTAAACTGACTTCTCTTGGAAAAATAAACGATATCATTATGCAGCTGAAATCGGGACGTGTTGATGTGGCGATTATCGAAGGCCCTGTGGCCGAATCGTTCGTCAAGAACGTAGAAGGCATCAGCATTACGGACGCCAAACCGGTAACCGAGGACGAAGGCTATGTCGTCGGCGTGAAGAAAGGCAACAAGGAAATGCTTGACCAGGTCAACGCCACATTGGATCGTCTGATCGGAGACGGTTCGATCGATAAGTTCGTTACCGAAGCAAGCGCACTTGCTGAAAAATAACCGGGGACCGATTTGCAGAAAATAGCGGAGCCTATTCGCTATTTTCTGTTTTTTTGTCAAGGCTTTTGAGGTAAAATAGGAGGAATGATTGGGACATGGAGCTTTTTACAATGTTTTGGGAGTACCGCAGCTATTTTTTGACCGGTCTGCAGTATACGCTGCTGCTGGCGGCCCTGGGGGTTCTTTGCGGTTTTATTTTGGGCCTGCTTGTTACGCTTTTGCGGATGGCCCCGTGGAGAATTGTCCGGTTTATCGGCCATGCGTGGGTTGAATTTTTACGGGGAACGCCGATGTTGGTCCAGCTCTTAATAATTCATTACGGTTTTTCGACGGCGTTCAATATCAACTTCTCCCCGATTGAATCCGGAGCGATCACGCTTTCGATCAATAGCTCGGCCTACCTTGCGGAAATATTCCGTGCCGGAATCCAGGGCGTAGACCGGGGGCAAGGAGAAGCAGCTCGGTCCCTAGGCATGAATCGCTGGATGTCCTTGCGTTTTATCATTATTCCGCAGGCGATCAAGTCGGTACTGCCCGCAATCGGGAATGAGTTTATAACGATTATCAAGGAATCTTCGATCGTTTCCTTTATCGGTATAACGGAGCTGATGTTCCAGTCCGGTGCAGTAGTCACGATCACTTATGACGGCATGACGCCGTATCTGATCGTAGCGGTTATGTACTTTATTCTGACATTCACACTGTCCCGTATTTTGGGTCTGTTCGAAAGGAAGTTGAAAGCCAGTGATCACCGTTAAAAATTTGCATAAAAAGTTTGGCCAGCTTCACATTTTGAAGGGGATCGACCTGGAAATCGCCAAAGGCGAGGTAGTTGTCGTTATTGGCCCCAGCGGCTCGGGGAAGAGTACCTTTCTCCGCTGCTTGAATCTTTTGGAAGAACCGACCGAGGGCGAGATCACGTTCGAAGGGGAATCCATTACCGGCAAACGCCACAATATCAACAAAACCCGTGAAAAGATGGGTATGGTGTTCCAGCAGTTTAATTTGTTTCCACATAAAAATGTAATCGATAATATCACTATGGCTCCCATCCGCGTAAAAAAAATCGAGAAGAACAAAGCGGAAGCTTTGGCCATGGACCTGCTGCGCACGGTCGGACTGGAAGACAAGCGGGACGCTTATCCTTCCCAGTTGTCGGGCGGACAGAAGCAGCGGATCGCGATTGCCCGCGCGCTCGCTATGGAACCGCATGTCATGCTGTTCGACGAGCCGACCTCCGCGCTTGATCCGGAGATGGTCGGAGAGGTGCTTGACGTGATGAAGAACCTTGCCGACAAGGGGATGACGATGGTCATCGTCACGCATGAAATGGGCTTTGCCCGTGAAGTAGGGGACCGGATTCTGTTTATGGATCAGGGTATCATTATGGAGCAAGGGACTCCGCAGGAAGTCTTCGGCTCGCCGAAGAATCAGCGGACCAAGGATTTTCTCAGTAAAGTGCTGTAGCTTAACTCTATAACATAAACGAAACCGCCGGAGAACGCTCCGGCGGTTTTTTTGAATTCTAACGCTTTTACAGAATTGTAATTACATCATCGGTGAGAATATTGCGATCTAAGGCTACTTTAGGCTGCATGGAAACATTTGCTTGCCCTATTGGTTACAAAATTGTGATATATTGATTAGGCCAAAACCTGCCAGTGCAGGTGCGGGGGACGATTTTCCGATTAGCTGCCAACCGTCAAATGACGAGAACACGCTATCTTGGGGTGAAGCGAAGTAAATGCGCAGGGGCCTATCCTTTTTTCCCTAACCCGACAACTAACTCCGCAGGCGATAGTAGAAGGAGGACAACATGAATAAGCATACTAAATTAGCACGTGCCGTTAAAGCGACAATTATTGCAGTTGGATTGGCAGGAGCTTTGCAGTCGGTACCTGTCCATGCGGACTCGATACATAAAGCGAAGGAAGGAGACACCTTTTTCCTTTTGGCAAAACAATACGGCGTGGATATGAACAAGCTGATCACAGCGAATCCGTCTATCAAAGCATCGAATATTTACGGCGGTCTGGATATCGTAATTCCTGGAGAAGGATCCAAAGCCCTTATGTCAACAGCTTCTGCAAGCGCAAAGGAAAACATAATCCCTCAGCCGTTGTCTGCCGTAAAGGTCTCAAGTGCGGATAAGACCGTAGAGGCTTGGGGTAAGAATTTCTCTTACTCCAAAACCGTGGAGGTTAAGGCTACGGCATATTCTTCCGCAGCGAGCGAGAACGGGAAGTGGGGAGCCGTTGATTACTTCGGCAAGCCGTTGGAGTTGGGGACAATCGCCGTGGACCCGAAAGTCATTCCTATGGGCACTAAAGTGCTTGTTACGGGACACAGCCATTCCAATCTGCCGAAAAGCGCCTTCGTTGCAACAGCAACCGATCAGGGCAGCGCGATCAAAGGAAACCGCATTGATATTTTCATTCCGGGCAGTCCACAAACTGTTAATGAGTTCGGATTTCAGAACGTTAAACTGTATATTCTAGATAAATAATTGAATGCGGCAGCTCCCAAGGGAGCTGCTTTTTTAATTCCTACTCTCCGTTATTTGTACTTCTTCGTTTGGAGAAGCTCGGGAAGAGTCACAAAGTGATAACCTTTTGCTTTCAACGTCTGAATGATCTCAGGCAGCGCCTGAATCGTTCCGGATAAATCCGACCCCGTTCCCCCTCCGGCATGCTGCAATACAATAGAACCCGGGCCAGCGGCCTTGAGTACGTTCTGTTTCACCTTTTCTGAATCAAGCCCTTTCCAATCTAGCGAGTCGACATTCCAGTTCACGATAATATAACCGCTTTTCTTGGCCCACTTAACCTGTTCCTCGTTAATTTCACCATATGGCGGGCGTATCAACTTGGGCCGATAACCAACGAGATTAGCTATAATATTCTCGGTTCGCAAAATTTCGTTTTGAAACTGACTTCGCGAGCGGTTTTTGAACAAAGCATGGCTAAAGGAATGGTTGCCGATGATGTGGCCGTCCCGGTGAATGGCCCTCAGCAGCTCCGGATGCTTCTTCGCCCGATGCCCAACGACGAAAAAAGTCGCTTTGACTCCTTCCTTGCGAAGTGCAGCCAGTACCTGGGGCGTAAACCGTGGATCGGGCACATCGTCAAAGGTCAGGGCGATCTGTTTCACTTCGGGACCGCGGAATTTAAAAGTTTCGGAATATTTCCGCCGAAGCTCTCCCAGATTTAAGGGCTTTGCAGAAGCAGGTGTGGTATCCAATGAATCAGTATCCTCTGTTAAGGGACCTTTCGTATGAAACGCCTTGGAGGTATCGGGGAATAAGCAGAGGATACAACAAAACAAAGCCGTCATGAAGGCGCAGGTTAGAGCGGCGATCATCCGCCGTTTAGTCGATCTAGACATAGCAATTCCTCTCCTTTTACCCGGAAACCGTATTATAAATTGGTATGCCCAGGAAATTGGCTAATTATGTGTATTGTGTAAATGTGAGGTTTATCACAGACTCGGATAGCTGAAAAATTGCATCTTAATATGAAGCAAGGAGCAGCAAACAAAGTGGCGTTATTCGGGAAGGAGAGAGAATTTTGTCGGAAGTATTGGCTAATGAGCAGGTAGCAGAAGGCGTTTATCGACTCGCCGTGGCGGGACAATTCGCCGGAACAATGGGTCAATTTTACATGCTGCGGGCATGGGATCGCTATCCTCTGCTTTCCAGACCGCTAAGCATTTTTAACGTAACCGCGGAATACGTGGAATTTCTATATTTAGTGGCCGGAGAAGGAACGGAAATGTTCTCTAAGTTGAGAAAAGGGGATTCTATCTCGTTGGAGGGCCCGCTGGGCAACGGTTTTTCGAGACCTTCAGGGAAGACGGCGTTTGTTGGTGGAGGTATCGGTATTGCTCCGTTTTATTATGCCTTAGGGCAAATTCCTGATGCAGACGTATATTTGGGCTTCAGCAGAGAGGCTTACATGGTGGATGAGTTCCGGGCCGGAACCACGGGACAAGTGGTAGTGAACGTGGGCGGAATTATTTTGGATGAGGTAGATTTTAATGCTTATGACACGATCATTGCCTGCGGTCCACACAAGATGCTGGAAGCCGTGCAACGGAAGCAGGCTGATTCCGGCACAAAGGCGGAGGTTTATGTGTCGCTTGAGAATCGGATGGCGTGCGGGATCGGGGCCTGTCTCGTATGCAGTGTCCAGTGCCGAGATGGACGAAAAAAGGCCTGCGCGGACGGACCTGTGTTTCGTGCGGAAGAGGTGGTGTTTGCATGATGGACATGTCCTGCAATATTGCTGGAGTTCACTTCAAAAACCCGGTCGTAATGGCCTCGGGAACGTTCGGATTCGGTAAGGAGTACGGCAATTATTACGATTTGAACCTCTTAGGAGGCATTTCCGGAAAAGGGTTGACCCTTCACCCGAAGGAAGGAAACTCGGGAATACGCGTGTATGAAACTGCGTCAGGGCTGCTGAACAGTGTGGGACTTGAAAATCCGGGAATTCCAATGTTCTTGCGCGAGGAATGCCCAAGATGGGAAGGCTTGGATACGGCGCGAATTGTCAATTTGGGCGGTAATACACTTCAGGATTATGTTGATGGCGCACTGATGATCGAGCAGGATGAAGCTGCAAGACGAAGAGAAGGACGTTCGGCCATCGATATGATCGAACTGAATATTTCCTGTCCGAATGTTAAGGCCGGAGGAATGGCTTACGGAATCAAGACAGAGACGGCCAGGGAGGTTGTACGGGAAATCCGTGCGGTTACTTCGCTGCCGCTTGTCGTCAAACTTTCCCCGAATGCCGAGGATATCGTCGGAATGGCAGTGATGTGCGAAACGGAGGGAGCGGATGGTATATCGCTGGTCAATACGTTCTCAGCCATGAAAATCGATATCCGTAACCGCCGAAGCGTATTTGACAACCTGTATGCAGGTTTATCGGGCCCAGCCATCAAACCGATCGCTCTCCGGATGGTACATCAAGTCAGCCGCGCGGTCAGCATTCCCGTCATGGGCATGGGCGGAATATCGAGTGCGGAAGATATCGTTGAATTTATTATGGCCGGAGCCGCCGTGATTCAAGTGGGCACGTTTAACTTTATAAATTTGAGAGCAGGCAAGGAGCTTATCGAAGGCCTTGAGCAATTTATGATGGAGCAAAAGGTAAACAGCTTGGACGAAATTCGCGGCATCCTTTAGAATAGATAGAAGGTAATGCTAAGGAGGTCTCGGTAATGCACAGCTTTGACGATATCAACCTGCAGGCAATTCCCGCCGGGCGGGATTTATTATTGATGATAACTGGGGGAGAAGCTCATATCGGCGCGGCTTCCACCGCTTATGCAGAGGGCGAGGGAATCCAGGTTCAGACAACCGCGGTTCCGGGTCACAAGGAGCATGTTTTGACAGCGGGTATGGCCAAACGGGCTGCAAAGGTGCTTGATCGTACGGTTACCGTGGTGATGGGCATTCATTACGACGATTTAAACAGAGAGGAAATAAACCGGATTTCGGAAATCACGGAGGCTCTCTTGGAACAATGGTTAGAGCAAGCTAGAACGGAGGAATCCAGGTGAATACATCCTTTTCGGACGGAAAAGAAGAAAAATTCAAAAGAAAGGCGATCTCGGTCAAGGAAGGGCAAACGAGAATTTTATCTTATGTACGCCGCTCTGAGACGGAGCGAGTACCCCTGCCTGAAGCGCAAGGGCGCATTCTTGCCGAGGACGTCCTGGCCCCGCATCCATATCCGCATTTTCGCCGGTCCGGAATGGACGGTTTTGCCGTAATCAGCAGCGATACGCTCGGCTGCTCCGCAGAAACGCCGGTTTTTCTGGAAGTCGTGGACGAGATTCCTTGCGGAAGCTTGCCTTCGGTAGCTCTTGTTCCGGGAACGGTCTCGCGGATTATGACGGGCGCGAAGGTGCCTGATGAAGCCGATGCGGTAGTCATGTTCGAAATGACGGAATCCAGCGAGAGCCAGGGCAGAGCGTATATTCAGCTCAAAAGAGAGATTAAACCGGGCAGCAACGTTACGCCGGTCGGTTTGGAACTTCAAGAAGGCGAGCTCATTTTGGAAAAGGGGCGTCGCCTTTCCGCCGGGGAAATATCGGTCCTTGCCACGTTCGGCATTTATAACGTTCCGGTCGTTAAGCGGCCATCCGTCGCAATTTTCTCTACCGGATCTGAGCTCCTTGGTGTGGAGGAGCCGCTCCAGGACGGCCGAATCCGCAACAGCAATACGTACATGCTGGCCAGCCAAATCCGCGATGCAGGAGGAGAGCCGTTCATTCTCGAAGCGATTGCGGATGATTTGGGGACAGCCCGGCAAAAAGTGCAGGATGCATTTGAGCTTTATGATTTAGTGGTGACTACCGGAGGCGTTTCCGTCGGCGATTTCGATATTATGGCGGATCTGGTCGCAGGAGACGACGTGGAGATGCTGTTTAATAAGATCACGATGAGACCGGGCAGCGTTACGACCGCTGCGGTGAAGAACGGCAAACTGCTGTTCGCGCTCTCCGGAAATCCGGGTGCCTGCTTCGTTGGATTTGAATTATTTGTGCGGCCGGCGATCGGAACCATGCTCGGAATAGGTGATCCGTTTCTGAAGGAGATTCAGGTTGAATTGGGCCGGGAATACGTTAAAGTCAACAATTTCACCCGTTTCGTCCGGGGACGACTGGAGCTGAAGGAGGGGCGGTTTGTGGCATTTCCGGCTGCTCTCGATGAGTCCAGCGTTATGATTACGATCAAGGATAGCGATGTCCTGATTGTCATACCACCATCAAGTCGTGGGGTTGCCGCCGGGGAAATGGTGTCCGTGTTGCAGCTTCCGGGGTCGCGATGAAGCAAGTAATTCAGATTTGCGGCTACAAAAACAGCGGGAAGACGACGCTGATTGCCGGATTAGTGACTATTTTCAAGGGAATGGGTCTGCAAACGGCTGTCATCAAACATGATGTCCATGGTTTTGAAGGCGACGTGGAGGCAACAGACACCTATAAGCTCCGCAAAGCAGGTGCGACGGCGACAGCCATCACATCGCCCTGGAGAACGGCTGTCGTAGAAGAGCGCGAGACTCCGCTTGCGGAACTGGTCGAACAGTTTCACTCCTATGACTTGATCCTCGTGGAAGGCTTCAAGCAAGCAGACTATCCCAAGCTTGTGATGCTTCATCAACCGGAAGATGTGGAACTAATTACACAATTGAGCGGAATTGTCGCCTTGATTTGCCGCCGGGACGCAGGGATTGAGGCGTTGAGAGAGAGCGAGTCCAGCTTGGGATCGGATCCGCTATTGCCGGAGGGAGTAGAGGTAGCTAGTTTCTCTGCCGATGAGCTGGAGCAAATTGCCGATTTCATCCTAAAACATGTCAAAGCGCAGTAAACGTAAAAAGGTGGTTAGACGGAGCCGGACTCCGCTAAACCACTTTTTTTGTGTTAATATAATGGATCTTTGTTCATGATCCGGTGTCCGCCGCTTCATTCCGCCGCTCAATCGCCTGGGACATCGTCTTGTCGGTCAGATGGGCATAGACTTCGGTCGTCTCGGTAGAAGCATGACCGAGCTGCTCTTTCGTTTTGTAAATATCATTTTGCAAATAGTAGTCCGTGGCAAATGAATGGCGCAGTTTATGCACTGTCAGGTAAGGCTTGCCGAATCGTTTGGCGTATTTGATAATCATCGCCTGAATCGCGCGTTTCGTCATTCGTTTACCTTCTTTTTGCCCGTTGGGGATCGTGACGAATAAGCCCTTTTCCCGCTTGGGCGTCCGGTAGCGGCTTTGCCGCAAGGCCATATAATGACTCAGATCATCCTTGGATTGTTCCCGAAAATAAACGGGAGTCTTGAAAGTTTCGTCGTTATTCCCTTTTCGGAACACATAAAGAAGCTTATTCGCCAGATCAAGGTCATCCACATTAAGATTGACGACTTCCGATACCCGCAAACCCGAATTGAGGATCAGGCTGGCAATGCAGGCGTCCCGTTCGCGATTCTGTTCATAAGAAAACAACGCTTGTTTATTATCTTGAATGTCCTGTCCGTAGCCTTCGGCAATGTAAGATACAAACTCCAGAATTTCATCCTCTTCTAATATCTTTCCTTTGAGCTTGGCTGCCGTATCCTTCGGCTTATGAACCCGCTTGATTTCTACCTTGGCCATAATATTGCGTTTAAGCAGCGGATAAAAATTCTCATCCTCGGCAATTTGGCTTAAATAATGAAACAGAGAGCGAAGCGAGGACATTTTTCGGGAAACCGTAATCCTGGCGTTCGTCCCCTCCGTACGGGTCGTTAAATGCAGACGGTAACCGACAATGCTCTCCATATGTAGTACTTCCAGGTCTTTAAGGGTAATTTGCGAGTTACTCTCGGCTTCTGAAAGCCCTTCAGCACGCAACCAATTAAAGAACTGCTCATAATCCCGGATATATTCCAAAAGTGTGGAGGGGGAAAGGTCCGGCAGCTTGTAATCGATGAATTGCTGTACGAACCAGGGCATAAATACGACGCGCTCGTCTAACTTTTTCCGATCGATCGTTTTTTGAATATTCATTTGCATACCTCCGCAAAATAAACGACGGGCAATTCCGCATTTAAATCTTATGTTTCCAGCGAAAATAGGATGAATTCGACGAATTCTGATGCCCGGCAACTCGAATAATAGAGGACGGGAACCACGTTGTCAAATCGAGATTATTTTATTCGAAAACAACAACATATGAAAAATTCACAATAGAAATACCAAAATATACTTAGTTACTTTCAACAAATTTTCTACCTTTCACATATCTATTACCGATCCCATCTCGAAAAAAGAGGGTTAGTCAAAGGTCCGGTTTAATCGGGTCAACAATTCCCCGAAGATTTGCTGCTCTTCTTCCGTCCAATCGCGGATCAGGCGGCCGATTCTTTCGGTACGAGCCTTTTTAGATTCGATTAATTCCCGTTTTCCAAGCTCCGTAATTTGCAAAGAATAAGCTCTCCGGTCAGTTGGATCGGGAGTGCGGAAGACATAACCTTTTTGCTCCAAAGCGGCGGCCTGACGGCTGACCGTGGAGACGTCCAGATGGAATTCATCCGCTAAAGCCTTCACCCCGGCGGCACCATAAACACTTATCTGATGAAGCAGCAAATAGGCTGAGCGGTCCAAATTACCGTGTTTCCGGTTTGAAATACGGCGATAAAGGATCGCCAATTCAACTTCAATAACATCCAAGGCTTGTTCGTCCATGGTTTTTAACCTCACTTTATTTAAATGGATAGTATGTTGACATATTTACTTATAGTTGTATAATACAATAATGTACTTTCATCATACAACTAGTTATATTGAAAGTAAATGTGAATCGTTATTCTATATACAGATTAAGGGGAGAGATCATGAATGTCTAATCATGTCGTAAACACCGATTTAACCGATGGATCGGCCAAACTGGAGGAAGGCGGCTTTTTTAAGCAGCCACGGGCCGTTTGGGCCGTTTTTTTTGCCGGAATTATCGCATTCATGGGGCTCGGACTTGTGGATCCGATTTTGCCGGCCATCGCTGAAAACCTGAATGCAACCCAGAGCCAAGTCTCTTTATTGTTTACCAGCTACAATGCAGTTATGGCTGTAGCCATGTTGGTTACCGGCACTATATCATCAAGATTAGGGATGAAATGGACGCTGTTGCTCGGCATTATCGTTATCGCAATTTTCTCGGCGCTAGGCGGGTTATCGGATAATATTTGGACGATCATCGGACTACGAGGCGGCTGGGGATTCGGGAATGCTTTATTCGTAGCCACTGCATTGTCTGCCATCGTGTCCTTGTCCAATAGCGGTACCACACAAGCCGTAATTTTGTATGAAGCTGCGGTTGGCCTTGGTATTTCTGTCGGTCCGCTGCTCGGCGGATGGCTGGGGGCGATCACTTGGAGAGGGCCGTTCCTCGGAGTGGCTTCACTCATGGTCATTGCCTTTATCGGGCTGATTACCTTGATGCCTAAGTCTAACTTATCTCGTAAAGACCGGCCGAAAACCTCCGTACTGGATCCGTTCCGTGCTCTTAAACACCGTTCGCTCGTTATCTTCGGCTTGACTGCCTGCCTCTATAACTTTGGATTTTTTACTCTAATGGCTTACGCACCTTTCGTTATGGGACTAGATGAACACGGTCTTGGCTTTGTATTCCTGGGTTGGGGCGTCCTGCTGGCGTTTACCTCCGTGTTTATGGCTCCAAGACTTCAGCAGCGTTTCGGAACCGTTAAGTCTATGAGCGTAATGCTCTTTCTGTTTGCGTTGACGCTGTTGGTTATGGGCATTTGGACAAATGAACAATGGGTTGTCATTGCAGCGGTAGTATTTGCCGGCGCGTTGCTTGGAAATAACAATACCCTGATCACCGCGGCGGTAATGAACGCTTCACCTGTAGAACGCTCCACGGCTTCAGCTGCTTATAGTTTCTTGCGTTTCCTTGGCGGTGCGATCGCTCCTTTTCTGGCAGGGAAGCTGGCGGAATGGTTTAATCCGCATATTCCTTTTGTAGTCGGCGCGGGTTTTGTACTGTTGTCCGTGGTCCTCATTATGGCCAACCAGCATCATGTGAAGCATGTCGATCATGCAGGGAGTGGGCATTAAGATAGAAGTAAGGTAGAAGGAAATAATAATAGTCCTTTACCGTAATAAATGTTATGTAAACTTAATTAGGGAGAACTCGAGAGAACCCTCAGCCGGCGCTTTGGGTTCTTTTCCTTGTTAGCGTAATTTACAGTTGAAGGAAACGGTGCGTGACTTTGCATAGTTCTCAGCAAGCAGAGTTGAACGGCAATAGAGTTAAGGCGCTTAGGTGACCGACATGTTATATGGTAATCCATGCGAAACTTATCTGGTGGCAGGCTAGGTGGCGGCTAATGGTGTTATGGGAGAGAATAACGCGTAGTGTGTAGAGTTTAGTGTGTTGGGCGAGTGTTTTAACGGACACTACAGCCGTTATTTGGAGTAAAACAGCCTTGGAAACAATCTAACGGACATACAGGCCGTTAATTCTCCAAAAACAGTCCTATTACTCGGTAAAATCGCCAATTAAGGTCCTTGGTGTCCGTTAGAATTAAAAGTAGCGAAAAAATGGTCGAATAAGGACCGCTATGTCCGTTAGAACCTGGGAGGGAGCTCGTCTCGAACTTTTGCTAAATAGTGTGATGGAATAAGGTAACGTGAAGCATGTAGTGTGAGGGTCGAGAGTGGTTCGAGAATTCTAACGGACACTACAGCCGTTATTGGGATCAAAACAGCATATTTAACAATCTAACGGACATACAGGCCGTTATTTCTTCGAAAACAGGCCAATCACCCTGTAAATCTGCAGATTAAGGTCTGTGGTGTCCGTTAGATTTAAGAGTAGCGAAAAATTGGTCGAATAAGGACCGCTATGTCCGTTAGCGCATGAAGGGTTGCTCGTTTGTTCACCAAAAAGCTCGTTATAACTCCTTAGATGCAGAGATACTCGTCGTTAAACTTTTGATGCGCTCACTATAAGCAGGAACCGACTCTTAACATCTGGAGAAGGCGCGATAGAAGTAGGCGCTTATTGTTACACCTTGGATAGCGTTCAATAATAGCAGGGAACAGTGCGGAGTATTTAAGGGGAGCTTGCTATTAGCTGAAAGCTGCTTGTGATTCTTATGTTGCACTCGTAAATGTGTTGAGGACTAATCGTAGTAGTGGAGATGCGTTCAATAAAAGCAGTAAGCTCCTTTGTAACACCCGGGCTACGCTCGCCAGAAGAAGAAAAGGGATAAGAGGGATTACCGAATCTGAATATAATTAATCATATTAATCTTCGTTAATTAATAACATTAATAACTTTTTATTAATCACATGAATTATAAAACGACCTCCTATCTCGGTTTTTATCTGAATTTTAAGCATTTTTCTACCCGGTGTTGACTATTGTTAAGAAACCGGCATATAATAACTCCAAGTTTTTATTAATTTTACAGGCAATGAAAAGGAGCAGGCTAAACGGGCCCTTATGTCCAGAGAGCGGCGTATCAGCTGAAATCGCCGTCTTAATCCCGAGTGCCGACTCGCCTTGGAGCCGTTGTCCCGATTTCTGAACGTAGGAATAAGGACCGCCGGAATCGCATCCGTTATCGTGCGCGTCAAATGGACCAAGTCCTTTTGACAATGAGGCCATATTCAGATTCAAATGATATGGTGAACATGGGTGGTACCACGGAAGATAACCCCTTTCGTCCCTAAAGTACGCCATTTGGCGTGCGGGATGAAAGGGGGTTTTTGTTTTCTTAAGGTTTTATTTTTTATATTTCAGGCAATGAAAAGGAGCAGGCTAAACGGGCCCTTATGTCCAGAGAGCGGCGTACCAGCTGAAATCGCCGTCTTAATCCCGTTGCCGACTCGCCTTGGAGCTGCATTCCCGAATCGTGCTACAGTTGCATGACTAAGGAACGCCGGGTCGTACCCGTTATCATACTGGAAACCGTGCTTTTTTCGCGCGATTTTCGTTAAGGCCGCCGATATGTTGGCGGTAAAATCAGGGTGGTACCGTGAAAGTAACCTCTTTCGCCCCTGTTGCAGTTGAATTGGCTGCAGCAGGGCGGAAGAGGTTTTTTCAATATTTCAGAGAAGGTGGGATTAAGTATGCGGAAAATTTATGTGTTTGACACGACTTTGCGGGATGGAGAACAATCACCAGGCGTCAGTTTGACCATCGAGGAAAAGGTGGCGATCGCCCTTCAACTGGAGCGGCTTGGCGTCGACCGGATCGAAGCCGGCTTTGCCGCAACTTCGCCCGGAGATTTGCAAAGCATCCGGGAGGTGGCGAAGCAAGTTAAGAACGCAACCTTGCTTAGCCTGGCCCGCTGCCATACGAAAGATATCGATGCGGCGGTCGAGGCGCTGAAGGATGCTCAAGATCCTTGCCTGCATCTGGTGCTGGCAACCTCGCCGATTCATCGAGAATACAAGCTGCGCATGGACAAAGCAAAAGTGATGGAAACTGCGGAAGCCGCAATCCGGTACGGCCGGAAATTCTTTGACAAGGTCGAATTTTCCGCAGAAGATGCAAGCCGGACTGAAGTCGACTTTTTATGCGAAATGACGGCGATGGCGATCCGAGCCGGGGCGACGGTAGTAAATTTACCGGATACGGTCGGATTTGCGACACCGGAGCAATTCGGGGAAATGTTCAGAACGATTAAAGCGAATGTACCGGGCATCGAGAAAATTCAGCTCAGCACTCACTGTCACGATGATCTCGGCATGGCTACGGCTAATACGTTGGCAGCCATCGCGAATGGAGTGGACCAGTTCGAGGGAACGATCAACGGCATAGGTGAGCGTGCAGGTAATACCTGTCTCGAGGAGGTGGCTCTGGCACTAGAAACAAGAAGCGACTATTACGGAGCGAAAACGACCTTAAATCTCGGAGAGATCTATCAAACCAGCCGGATGGTCAGCAAAATGACCGGGATGAGCGTGCCGGGGAACAAGGCCATAGTCGGCGCTAACGCATTTGCGCATGAATCGGGAATTCACCAGGACGGAATGCTCAAGAACCGCAGTACGTACGAGATCATTACCCCGGAGACGATTGGCGCCAGCTCCAGCAAGCTTGTGCTGGGCAAGCATTCGGGCCGCCATGCCTTCAAGGAAAAGCTCATCGATCTCGGCTATTCGTTGGATGAAGAGCAGCTTAACATCGCTTTTGCCAAGTTTAAAGAGCTGGCTGACCGGAAGAAAAACGTTCTCTCCGAAGATATCCGTGCACTGCTGGATGATAATATGACGGAGGGACCGAAATTCTTTGTCCTGGACAGCATCCAGGTTTCCTACGGGAACAGATCGATACCTACCGCTTCGGTACGCATCATTAGGCAGGACGGTACTATTGCCGATGGAGCGTCTGTAGGCAACGGATCGGTTGACGCAGTGTACCAAGCGTTATCCAAAGTTATTGGTATCCAGGCGGAACTGGATGAATACTCGATTCATTCCGTTACGCAGGGAACAGACGCCCAGGGAGAAGTGCATGTTGTGCTGAGACAGGGTGAGGTTACGGTATCGGGAAGAGGCGTGAGCACCGATATTATCGAGGCCAGCGCCAAAGCTTACATTGAAGCAATTAACCGTTTGGTAGGCCGTCAAGAACGCGAAAGAGACGGGAATATCGTAATCTATTAATCATGTGGTTTGTCTAAGCTAGTTACTTTAAAAAAAGACGCCCCTAGCATTAGGGGCGTCTCCAATTTGCTTATAGCTCCAGTTTGGCAATTTCCGATTTCAGCTTGTTCGCCGAATTTTGGAACTGGACCAGTTCCTGATCGCTAAGTTTGAGATCAAGCACTTCACGAACACCGCTACGGTCAACGATGCTTGGTACTCCGAGATACACATCGGAAACGCCGTTGTAGTTCTCCAGCAGGGTGGAAACGTTAAGAACCGATCCTTCATCCTGCAGGATGGATGTGATAATCCGGTCCAACGCCAGAGCAATCGCATAGAAAGTAGCTCCTTTGGCGTTGATGATTTCGTAAGCGGCATTTTTTGTGCTGTTGAAAATATTCTCACGGTCCTGATCGGAGAATTCAAGATCGATACCAGCGACATTCGCAAGACTCCAAAGCGGAAGTTCCGAGTCGCCATGCTCGCCGATAATATGCGCATGGATACTGCGCGGGTTGATTTTTTTGTTTTGCCCGATCAGATACCGGAAACGAGCGCTGTCGAGCAGTGTGCCGGAGCCGATGACTCGGTTCGAAGGGAAGCCGCTCTTTTTCAAAGTTACATAAGATAAAATATCGACCGGATTCGTCGCTACCAAAATGATGGCGTGATCATTATATTTAACGATGTTCTGGATGATGGTTTCGAAAATGCCTGCATTTCTTTTAAGCAGATCAATTCTGGTTTCACCCGGACGTTGGGAGGCACCGGCAGCAATGACGATCACATCGGCGTCGGCGCAATCGCTATAGTCACCCGCCCAGAGCTTCACACCGCCTGTAAAAGGAAGGCCGTGGTTCATATCCAGGGCTTCACCAAGCGCCTTGTCTTTGTTGGCGTCAATCAATACGAGCTCGGATACGCGTTCCCGAAGCAATAATGTATAGGCAGTTGTTGCGCCTACGGCCCCGGTCCCGATAATAACGACTCTACTGGAACGCAATTGAGTTTTCATTAGTTCATCTCCTTAAAAGTTAGTTTTCCCTGCCTAAGCGATGTATAGTATAGATCCCATAACCAATTTTTGGGGATCCCTAGGCATAAAGATCAAAGCTCCGCTAGTAGTGTTAGCAGATATGTACTTATTACTCCCTACATTGTACATGAAACACTCAAAATTTAAAGTAAAACATGAAATAATCATTTTTTTCATAAAACTTGTGAGAGACTATCAAGAAAATATGATTCATAATATTTATTATGTAAACTAAAGTGGATTATGAGTACTTTGTAACCTCAGATGTAACCATTCTGTAAGGACGCCGGACTCTCTTTTATATTATTCTAGTAGTATTAATAGAGAGAGGATAAGTGAAATTTAATGTCTTACATAAGCCGAATTGAAGAGGAACAAAAATTGCAGCAATCCAGACGCAACCAGGAGAAGAAGTCAACCCGTAAGATGAAATCCATGGTTATCGCTGCATTGGTACTGTCCTCCGCCTCATTAGTCTTATCGGCTTTTGCGGCGACGACAGTTATTCAGGGTAAAAGTGCCGGCTATGGATCAGCGGCCGTAGTGACGCCTAAATATGCAGGCTCTGCCGAGAGTCCGACTATTAAAGAGGGACAAGTAAGCGGCGATGCTGTTGATATTGTACCAGACCCAGCTTCTGAAGGGGAAAGCCCAAGCGTTCCCGAAGCATCAGAAAACTCTATTCCGAACGATAAGGAACCTCCTGCCACTATAGAGAAGAACGACCAGGGCTTGCCCCCTAGTAAAACGACCGAGTCAAAAGGGGAAGAGAAACCAGACAATCCGGCAGTAAAAACGGATAAAGCTAAATCCCAAAAAGTCATTTATCTCACCTTTGACGATGGACCAAGCAAATATACGAATCAAATCGTTGATATATTGAATCAAAATGGAATCCATGGCACCTTTTTTATGATCGGAAAACAACTGGACGGGAATGAGAAAGCTGTTAAAAACGCGGCGGAAAATGGCAATTATGTCGGCTTGCACAGTATGACTCATGATAAGAAGAAGTTATATCAAAGCGGTAACTCGGCGAAATTCATCAAAGAGTTCAAGCAGGAGCAGGCTCTTGTCAAAAAGATCACCGGGACCACACCATGGCTGATCCGGGCACCTTACGGAAGCATGCCGGAAATCGGAGAGAAATTCCGCGACGACATTGCGGCTGCCAAATTTAAAATGTGGGACTGGACTATCGATTCCAAAGACTGGAGTTATACAGGAAAGCCCGATCGTATCATCAAAGAGGTGAAGCGCCAGGTTCACCGGGACACCGAAGTTATTCTGATGCATGAGAAATCGCAAACGGTACAGGCTCTGCCAGAAATCATAAGTTATTTGCAGAAAAAGGGGTATTCCTTCGCGGTCTACAAGCCGGATCAGCACTTCTCCGTGAACTTTGCTAAGGACCAGCGTTTGTAATCTACGATTCTCCCTATGGTATAATTAAAATAATCTGCGAGATTCTTGAAAGAGAGGTGGTTCCTTGGTGAGATGGTGGTACAAAGCGGCAGGATGCGCCGTCATGGCGGGTTTGCTGCTGACTGCTTGCTCTTCGGGGCACCCGCCGGTGAACAATAAGCCTGCTCAGCAAGAGGAAGAGATGACTGAAGAAGGACAGACTCTGACCGTTATCAATCCGGAGTCATCGGTGAACAACTCGTCCGCTTCTCTTCCATCCGCTGAAGAAGGAAAGAAATATCAGATTCAAACCCGGCTCACCGATTTTCGGCTGCTCGGCGCCTCCAAAGGGCTGGCCTGGGGTTCTACCCGCAGCGAGCTGCGGTTATATGTAACCCAGGATAGCGGCAAAACATGGACTAATATATCGCCGTCCGCATCGGTCCAGTTTCCGAATAATCCGGAATACGGTACTGACTTGTTTTTTGTCGATGCGGAGCATGGATGGATCGTCCGGGATTCGCTCGGTTCCGGGGAAGCGATCATACTGCGGACAGGTGACGGCGGCTTAACCTGGAAGATGGCCTCGCTGCCCGAAGCGGATGATGTGGCTTCCATCTACTTCCTGGATCAGGACCGCGGCTGGATTCTGACGGTCGGTAACGGTCCGGACAGTAGTGAAGCCAAAGCGCTGTATTCAACCACTAACGGCGGGGCCACTTGGACCAAAATAATGAGCACGCCAATTCTTCCGACGGATACGTCATCCATCGATCATACGCTGCCTAAGCTTGGGAATCCGGTCGGAATGATTTTTACAAGTAAAACTAACGGATATATCACGATGATCGAAGCCGGGCTGCCCGCTTTATATGTAACAACAAACGGCGGGAGTCAGTGGACAAAAGATAACGTTTTTTTTGAAAAAGATAAATTTAATACCTGCAGTCGTTTCTCCGTAGGGTCTCCGAGTTTTTTTAACGGAAGCGGCTCTGCCGGTTGGATCTCCATTGGTTGCGAACGGGAAGAGGCGGTCAAATATAACGGTTACTTTTCCTCGGATTCTGGTAAGACCTGGTTGCTTTCGCCATTTGGCTTGCCTTGGAGGGACGGGAACGACGCTCACCTTTCGATGACTTTCCTCAATTCTATGGAAGGGTGGGCGATTCAAAACGCTACCTTGTATCATACCCTGGATCAAGGGAAGAGCTGGACATTGTTTCCCGAGAACGTAAAATTGATGGAAGTGCTAGCCGATTATCCCGAAGTGGTAAAGATTCAGTTCTTCTCTTCTAAGGTGGGCTGGTTACTCGTAGAAAAAAGCGACAAAAAACGATCGCTGCTCTTGCAAACCCAAGACGGCGGAGCCAGTTGGCACGTGCTTTAAGAGGCGTGCTGACGGGCTTTTTTTTATTTGGATGACCGACTACAAAGAGCTATTATTATGATGTTCATTAAATTGTGAAATTTATCACGTGCACTAATTAAACTTTGTGATATATTTAACTTGTAAGAAGGAAACACATTCAAGCCAAACAAATCAAAAACAAACCATTAGGAGTGAGCCAAAATGAAAACTATGAACGCTGAGAATTTAACCCGCAATTTCCTCCAACTTTGCTACACTTGCGACGACGCTCATCTGTGCATGACCGAGGAAGCTTGCCAAGCTTGCTGGGCGGAGCAAGGACTTAACGAGATGGAAACAGAAGGTGTTCATGAAACCCGCGAATTGCTTCAATTCTATTATGCCTGATACAATAGCTTCCTCATCATCTAAATAACCTTCGGTTCTGCCCAGGAACCGAAGGTTATTTGTTTTTTTATGCATATAGAGGAATGTCCAAAATAAAGGGACAAGGGTGGCATATTTTCACAGGGGCCGGAATAACAAGTTTTGATTTGGACGGCATATACATAGGAGAGAAGGGGAGGCAGTCAGGCTATCGCAATAGACCGATGCTTGATAAGGGGGTGAAGCGTGCAATCTTGGATGGAAATGTTCGGGGTGATGAATACGGCTTTCCCGGTTTTCGTCGCCGTCATTCTCGGAATCATTGCTTTAACGGCGGCAGGCGGCATCAAACGGCATTGGTCCAATAACCGGCAACCGGTGCTTAGTGTTTCGTCTGTCATCGTCGGTAAACGGACCGAGGTCTCCCACAGGCATGATACGGATCTCTCCGTAAACCGTTCGGACAGCAAGTATTACATTACCTTTGAAGTCGAGAGCGGGGACCGGATGGAATTTGGCGTGAGCGGGCAAGAGTATGGCCAATGCTCGGAAGGGGATGAGGGGAAGCTTACGTTTCAAGGCAGCCGTTACCTTGGTTTTGAACGTCTAAGCAAAACATATCGGGCCTCGCTTCAGGAGTATCGCCATTATTAACGAGTTCCCATAAAATAATGAAGAGCTGTCCGCCGGACAGCTCTTTTTGTTACGGCTTTAGCCAGTTGAGCTCGCGAAGCGTGCGAAACAAAAAACCACCCGCTATGCGGGTGGAGGGATCGAAGGTTTGACCACCAAGACCATTCCGATAAAATTGAGATGTTCAGGCTCAACAATGAAAGGAATGGTCTTAAATGGCAAACAAGAGCTATAGTCTAGCTCACACGAAGTGGATGTGCAAATACCACATTGTGTTCACCCCGAAGTATAGACGGAAAGAGATCTATAATCAAGTAAGGAAAGACTTAATCGAAATTTTCAAACGTTTATGTAAATACAAGGGGGTAGAAATAATAGAAGGCCACATGATGCCAGATCATGTACATATGTTAGTAGCGATACCCCCAAAAATCTCAGTATCTTCATTTATGGGATATCTGAAGGGAAAAAGCTCGCTGATGATATTTGAGAAGCATGCCAGCTTGAAGTATAAATATGGAAACCGGAAATTTTGGGCAGAGGGATACTACGTCAGCACAGTAGGCTTGAATGAGGCCACTGTCGCTAAATATATACGTGAGCAAGAAGCACATGACCAAGCAATGGATAAACTGAGTGTGAAAGAGTATGAGGATCCATTCAGCAGAAACAGTAACAAGAAGAAGTAAACCAGTTTAACTGGTAAGTGAAAGTGACAAAAACACTGAGCCTGAACAATTTTATTGTCAGGCTAGCGTCTTTAGGCGCAGTTTGGCAACAGGGGGTTATACCCCAAGAGCAAACCACCCGTTGGACGGGTGGTTATGATTT
>NZ_BOSL01000028.1 GCF_018403325.1 Paenibacillus vini
TGTCGATACGCTTTTACGCACAGATCTCGCCGTACGCAAGTATCCTAGCTACGCGGGGACTTGGCTCCTCCCGCGACCGGACTTTCACCGGCTAGAAGATGCGTGCTTAGCTGGGCACGCAGACAAACAAAAAAAGCCGCATTTCAGCGGCTTCCATGTTGAATAACTCCATCGTATTCAAGTTATTATTCTTCTTCAAACTCCACATTATGATAAACTTGCTGCACATCCTCCAAGTCCTCGAGCGCATCGATCAGCTTCTCGAACTGCGGCACGGAATCCTCCGGAAGTGCGATGTAGTTCTGGGCAAGCATCGTCAATTCGGCAACGGTAAACTCCGTGATCCCCGCTTGTTTGAAAGCTTCCTGAACCTCATGGAATTGATCCGGCTCTGCGTAGACGATGATGTTCTCTTCTTCTTCCACGATATCGCGGACTTCAACATCCGATTCCATCATGAGCTCGAACACTTCATCCAGCGTCTTGTTCGCCACGCCGATAACTGCCGTCGCATCGAACATGTACGCCACAGAACCGCTCACGCCCATATTGCCGCCATTCTTGTTGAATGCGGAGCGAACAGCAGAGGCTGTGCGGTTGACGTTATTCGTCAAGGTATCGACTATAACCATGGAACCGTTCGGTCCGAAGCCTTCGTAACGAAGTTCTTCGTAAGTTTCTTCCGCGCTGCCCTTGGCTTTGTCTAAAGCACGGTCGATAATCGCTTTTGGCACATTGTAGGTCTTGGCACGCTCAAGCACGACTTTCAAAGCGCGGTTGGACTCGGGATCCGGCTCGCCTTTTTTGGCCGCTACATAAATTTCCACGCCGAATTTAGCATAGATCCGGCTAGTATTCGCATCTTTCGAAGCTTTCTTTTCTTTAATATTGTTCCATTTACGACCCATGGTGTACCTGCTTTCTTTATAAAATTTACGTTATCTATTATAGCACCATATCGCCCGATGAAAAAACTACTGAACCCGGGAAAATATGTAGTTTCTAAGAGTGAACTTAAAGAACCGGGAAGAGGCCAAAGTCAGTAACCAGCGATACCACCTCTCCTCCCGCGCTGAATCCCCAATAGGATGCGTAATATCCGTCTCCAAACCCGGAACGAAACATCACTACATTCAATCCTTCCTCGGTATTCAAGACGAGGTCACCCCAGTTATCGTCATTCTCCTCCAGTATAAATTCCACTTTGTTATCGTAAAAGCTGATAAACTGATCGCCCAACTCACGAGCCAATCGTTCCTCTAATTCTTCCATTTGGGCTATGGCTTTCGCATCGGCAAAGCATCCCAGCCCTGTATCTACCGGATATCCGAATATGTATCCATCCTCCAAATCGCCAATGTCCTGACCCGGACGGGTTGCCATCTCCCAGCGAACAGGCCGCGTCTCCGACAGTCTTAATTCAACGGCAGCAATGGCTTGCTCTTCTTGAAGCCACCAGGCCACAACGGGGTATACACCCGGTGAAATAGTTCTGGAAAAAGACTCCGTATGCGGAACCAAAGGATCGCACGCTATAAGTTCACCCGTTACCACGGTCAGATGCGCAAGTGTTTCAGGTTTAATCACGTCCTTTTGTTCCATTGACATGATGTGGTCTAGCAGCTTGGACATGCAGTAGCCCTCCTATTTATCTCTATTTGTTAATTATAAACAAATCCTTTTGGAGTGACCACCATCACTAGGGTTAGCTTATCTGACAAGGTAAAATTATAGATGTATGTTCAAAGTGCGAAAGTGAGGATTTTCCCGATGAAAAAAGGCTATATTCCCAACCAGCACGGGGCATGGGCTATGCTTCTGATTCCTTTCCTGTTCGGCATGTTTGCGGCCAAACCGAATGGGGTGCATGGATTATTGTTTCTAGGCTGGCTGCTTGTTTACTTGTTTTCATTCCCGTTCCTGCAATGGATCCGGACCCAGAAATTGCAGGTATACGGCAAGCCCATGCTGCTTTACGGAGGAATGCTGATCCCGGTTGCGGTAAGTTTGCTTCTGGCCCGGCCGGAGCTATGGAAATGGATCCCCTGGTTCATTCCGCTCTTCATCGTAAACTGCTACTATGCGAAGAAGAAGCGCGAGCGCGCTTTTCTGAACGATCTCGCGGCCGTCATCCAGTTCAGTCTCATCGTGTTTGTCGCTTATCATGTCGGCGGTGGCGACAACTGGACACTGGCCACTGAATTGTTTGGACTTAGCATCCTATATTTTACCGGCACTATTTTTTATGTAAAAACTATTATCCGCGAAAAAAACAACGTAGCCTTTTACCGGTTCTCTATCGGTTATCATGTTGTCTCCATAGCTATTGCACTCATCCTATTTCCTCCGGGAATCTTAATTCCGCTATTCTTGCTGCTCCTTAGAGCGATATGGTTTCCGCGGACTAAAATTACCGTCAAGAGAAGCGGTATGCTCGAAATCGCCTTTTCCTTAATTATGGCCATCACGGCCTTGTCCGTCTTCTAATCTACAGATCTACGCAACAAAAAAAGGTTCCTATCCAGCATCTTAGATGCAAGGTAGGAACCTTTTAAGTTAGTGCAAGTTATTATATCGGACTTAAAACAGTAAACGCTCCTCATCCCGGCTATGAATCTCATTCACCACGATCAGCGACTGGAGCTTATGCAGCACTTCCGGGCTTAGTCCCTCCGATTGCCGCAGCTGATGAATATCCGCAACGATAATTCGGAGCAAGTCATGATCTCGGGTCAGTTTTGTAATCGTCTCCTGCATGTAGGCATTTCCCTTAACAATCTCCCGGTAAAACCCTTCCTCTTCCGCATCGGCATGACCGATAATTCGATTCTCCCAATATTGGAGCAGGTCATCCGCAAGTGCATTTGCAAGCTCGGTATCGCCATTCTCCAGACATTCAAGAACTTGATCCGTTTTCGATACCGCACCCGCCATTCCTCCGTTATGAATAGCCTTATGGGCATGTAATTGCCGTAGCGAAGGTCCGACTGCCATCCTGATCTTCCTTTCGTTATCGGGTTTAACCGCCTATATAGGACATCCCGATTTTATTGCGATGCTTCGCGGTGTATTCCGTCCGCTCATCCGAATACCGATCGGTTCGGCGCTCCCACACGTTTCTGATCGCATCCGTAATCTCTTCATTGGTTGCCCCGCTGCGCAGCAGCGCCCGCAGATCAAAGCCTTCGGTTGCAAAAAGACAAGTGAACAGCTTTCCTTCCGAAGACAATCTGGCCCGGGTACAGCTGGAGCAGAATGATTCGGACACTGAGGTGATGAAGCCCAGCTTGGCCGTGCTGTCATCATACCGGTAGTATTTAGCCACTTCTCCGAAATAAGCTTGATCAACCGGCTTTAACTCGTACATTTCGCCAAGCTTTTGTAACATCTCTTTTTTCGTTACGACCTTGTCATAGCTCCAACCGTTGTCATTGCCCACGTCCATGAATTCGATCATACGGAGCGTGATATTCCGGTCTTTAAAATATTCGGCCATAGGAATGATCTCTTGATCATTCATCCCTTTTTGCACGACCATATTCACTTTCACTTCAAAACCGAGGCGAGCCGCATAATCAATATTTTCAAGGATTCTGGCAGGCTCGATTCCTCTTCCGTTCATCGTTCCAAACAGCTTGGGATCAAGTGCATCCAGGCTAATATTCAGCCGTCTTAAACCCGCATCGAACAGTTCTTTTCCGTACCGGTGCAGCAGTAAGCCGTTCGTCGTCAACGCCAAGTCCTCGACCCCGTCGATCGAGGCGATCTTCTTGACAAGCTCCCGCAGATCACTGCGCAATAACGGTTCTCCGCCCGTTAGCCTGATTTTTTTCACACCCAACGAGACGAAGATTTCAACCATCCGGCTGATCTCCTCGTAGGATAACAGCTCATTCTTGGGCAGAAACGCGTAATCATCCCCGAAAATCTCCTTCGGCATACAATAGGTACACCGGAAGTTGCAACGGTCCGTAACCGAGATCCGCAAATCGCGCAGAGGTCTTTGAAGTTGGTCAAGTAACTTGGTCTTCGACGTCATCATGATATATAGTTCCTTTCGCTAGCGTGATCCCTTACTTTTCCCCTATCCGTTCTATATAAGATGAATTACTTATCTTATCTATTAACCACTTTTTCTCCGGTTGTCGGTCAATTCCGAAAATGCTCCTACATAACGGACGTCCTCACCGGTCTCGTCTTTTACTGCGCTAATGTTAAGCCATTGCAGATAAAGCTCTCCATTTTTGCGGCGGTTCCAAATTTCGCCCTGCCACATGCCATTTTCTTTGATGCTCTTCCACATGATTTTATAAAAATCGGCCGACTGTTTATTCGCTCTCAAAATGTTCGGCTTTTGTCCAATCGCTTCCTCTTCCGAGAAACCGGTCAAAGCCGTAAAGGCAGGATTGATCGCCGTAATCGTTCCTTTTTGATCCGTAACCAGAATCCCTTGTCCGGTGCAGTTGAACACTTCCGCGGAAATACTCAGTTTATCTTGATAAACCATCCAAATGACGAGGATCAAGCTCGCCAGCGCCACTTGGGACAGAAGCATGAACCCGATCGAGTATTGTCCAGTCATGGAGTGAATCAGCGAGAGCATGAGCGGAGGGAAAAATCCGCCAAGCCCACCCATCATCGAGACGATCCCGTTGACAATCCCGGCCTGTTTATTAAAATATTGCGGAACCAGTTTAAAAATGACGCCATTGCCAATACCGGCACTGACAGCAATCGCCAAGCATCCTACAGTATAAAGCGCGATTGTCGGCGAAAAGGCCAATACGATTGCCGCGACAGTGAACAGAGAGAACACGCCGACAAGCAAGAATAAAGAATTAAAACGGTCGGCGAGCCATCCGCCAACGGGACGTAAGAATGTAGCAAGTGCGATAAATCCGGCAGTTCTAATGCCTGCGTCAACTTTAGTGAGTTCAAAGTTCGTAACGAGGAAGTTAGGCAAATACACCGTAAACGCCACGAACGAACCGAATGTTATAAAATACAGCAGCGAGAATAGCCACAATTTTTCATTTTTATAAACGCCTTTGATTTGATCGATCATGGAGGTTTTTACTTTAGGTTCTTTCCGGTCACCCCACAAGAAGTTCAAAGCAGCAAATACGATCAGCAAAATGAGATAGAATTTAATCGTGGTCTCCCAACCGAAATGATTGGCAATCAGGGGAGCGGAGAAAGTGGTTACCGCAGTCCCTATATTTCCCAAGCCATAAATCCCGTTGACCAAACCATGACGTTCCTTCGGGTAATACTTCGGCAAAGAAGTAACGCCTACCGAGAAGATAGCTCCGCCGATCCCCAAGAACAATCCGCCGATAATCAAATCTACGGATGAATTAGCTTCACTAATATAATATACAGGAAACAACAGCAGAATAAAGCTAATTAAAAATACCAGACGAGCGCCGATGATGTTGGCGAGATAGCCGAGCGGGATACGCAGCACGGAACCTAGTACGACCGGGATCGCCGTGATGATGGCCGTTTGGCTGGCGGGAATGTGAATATCCTCGCTCATGAAAGGCAGCAGAGATGAAATGATGACCCACACTGCGAATCCTGTAATAAGATTCAAGGTTTGTAACGGTAACTGCATTTTTTTAATCAAGCGACATCACCTTTTCTTTTCCATATTAATGAATGACACAATTCTAGATTCCCCACCCGTATTGTATCGCAGACATTCCCCCTAACCGCATAGGGAACTCCCCTAATCGGATTCCTGAAATCCCTATGGTCACAAAAAAGCCCCAAATCATCTCCGATGATCCAGGGCTTATCCAATCATATTCATCTTCGTTTACACGATCAATGTGTGCATTTCCTCAAACAGCCGTTCCTGCTCCTCTTTCTTCACAACCCGTGCTGTCATGGGGAACAGGACCGATTCTTCCTTCACAAAGTGTACGGTCAGGATTTCAAAAGCTTCCCCTGCATCCCGTGTAATTTGCTTCATTTGGGCCAGCGAAAATTCACCGTCGGAATGGTGAAGAAAGTGATCAATGTAGGCGACAATTTCTTCGTGTTCGTTCTCGATAGACATAATAGGGCCTTGTTCATAACCGATATGGCGTCCTAAGAGAGGAAAGAAATAAGTCTCTTCTTTCTTTGTGTGCTGTGCCAACGGCTCTTTAAAATCGGTCAGGAGCTGGCGCAGTCTTGCAAATTCCGGCCCGGCTTGTTCCTCGGTATACCGGTCATTTTGGATGTTCAGCACGATCGAATGCCACTCATTCATTAAATGAGACAAATAGTGATGCTCATTTTCAAGAATGCGCATGGCCGGGACTGAGTTCATCAGCTTATCGTTCTCCATGTTTGCTGTAACCCTCTTCCGCTAAAAATCAAGCAGCTTTTTTTTGAGTGCATATTCTACGAGCTCAGGTCTCGTCTTCAGATTCAATTTATCCATCAGTTTGGCTTTATGGGCTTCGACGGTTTTCACGGAAATATGCAGCATCTCCGCGATTTCCTTGTTCCCGTATCCTTTGGCGACCAGCGGCAAAATTTCAATTTCGCGCGTCGACAGAAGCTGGTAAGGATTGCTCTCGTCCACCCGCTGATCCTTGTTGATAAATTCCCGAACAAGCGAGGTCGCGATTTGGGGATGAATATAAATCCCGCCTTGGTGAACCATACGGATGGCGGAAACCAGCTGTTCGTCCGGTGAATTTTTCAAGACATACCCACGCGCCCCGTTTTTAAGTACATGAAATAAATACTCTTCGTCATCATACATCGTAAGGATCAGAATTTTCGTTTCCGGGAAATCCTCGTTAATTTTAGCGGTTGCGATGAGTCCGCTTTCTCCGGGAGGCATGCTTAAATCCATCAGAAGGATGTCCGGCCTATGCTTTGAAACCATCTTATAAGCTTCTATCCCATCCGCGGCAGTGGCTACGACTTCCATATCATCTTGAAAGTTAATAATCATGGCGAAGCCGCTTCTCACCACCGCATGATCATCTGCGATCACGATTTTCACTTGTTATCCTCCCCATCTATCGGATTCATTCAGACGCTTGCCATTTACGATTCGAGGACGCAGTCCCGGTCGGAATTTGCAAATGCACGGTCGTGCCCTTGCCGATTTCAGAGGTAATCGTCAGCTCTCCGTTCACCAGTTCGGCACGCTCTTTCATTCCGTACAGGCCAAGCCCCGTTCCCTTAGGATCCCGCATATTGACATTAAAACCTTCGCCCTGGTCCATCACTAGCATTTCCAGCATCTGCTCCGATTCGAATAACCGCACCGAAACTTCGTCAACATCCGCATATTTCAACGCGTTCAATAAGGATTCCTGGCATATCCGATAAACTACGGTTTCAATTTCGCTGTTAAAGCGAACCCCATTTAATTCCGCCGTAAAGTGGACGATTACCCCGTAATTTTTCTGGACCCATTTAAAATGAGACCGGAATGCGGCCTCCAAGCCCAAATCATCAAGGGACGCCGGGCGAAGCTCCACGGACAGATTGCGTATCTGATCAAGCAGCCGGGTTAATGAAGCCTCGGTTTGTTGAATCTTCTGAAGCGCATCGTCCTGGACATTCAAATACTTAAGCACGCGCAGATCCACGAGCGAACTGAGAATCTCCTGGGCGACGCTGTCATGCAGCTCGCGGGAAATGCGTTTTCGCTCGTCTTCCTGCGCTTTGATAATGCTCTTCATCATGGTGTTCCGGTTTAAACTTTCCTGGGTCAGCAACTGATTCGTTAAGTCGCGAAGCATGAGCACCCGGATGCCCGATTCCACTTCAATCTCTTGAAAGTTAGCGGAATACGGAATAACTCCCCGATCCTTCGTCTCCAGGAATACCTGAAAAGAAGAGAAGTCTTTCGTTGAATTGGACAAATAGCAATTCAGACAAGACATCAGCTCATCATCGCTAGTATAGCCCCGGCAAGTAAAACAGAAGGAGTTGGACTCGCCGGAGCCGATTTGTGTCAGCATGCCCGGGTCGATGATGCTTAAAGCCGCCTCGTTCATTGCAATCACGTTATTGTTTTCATCAAAAAAGAGGATCGCATCCGAGCTTTTCTCGTACATTTTCAGCAAAAGCTCGGTCGTGACCTTGGCAGATGGCTGGATCATCGGAATGTCGACTCCTTTATCCGAAAATCTCCGAATTGTCCCTTCAGGGAATCGTACAATTGCCGGAAATTATTCTTCGTCACGGTCTTGCCTTCCCGGAATCCGGCCAGCAGCACGCCCTCGACCCGATCCAGTTGATACAAAGGAATGGCTGCAAGACTGTTCAAACGTTCTGAAATAATGATGGGATAGTCGTTGAACAGATCTTGAGGACTCAACTCTTCCTTCACATTGGATACCAGCATAGGTTTGCCCGTTTTAAAAACAAGCCCTGCGATCCCTTTGCCCGACTGGAGCACAATCCGCTTATACCGGTTGTTCAGGTTGCCGGAAGCAAACTGCCATGTAATGACAAATCCATCGCTGGCGGATTGTGCAAAAGCGAGCGAAACGAAGTCATAGCCCAGTTGTTCTCTCAATTGATCTATTTTCATCTGGTATTGATTGGAAGATTGACTCATTTTAATGTCTCCCTAACTTGAACTCCTTAATGCCGTGCTGATTGTCCGCGATTCTTTCTATAAAGAATATAGCTTCTCCGGGCATAATTCAAGGGGACACTCCATACATGAACCAAGCGCGTAAACGGCCAAAAGGCAAAAATAAGAAATCCTGTAATAATGTGAATTTTAAAACTTAGCGGAACATCAACCATCAAAGCGGCTTCAGGTTTGAACAGGAACAGGTTTCTGAACCAGATAGAAATCGTGTCACGGTAATCGAAATCCGGTTGAACATTGTTAGTAACAAAGGTGGAATATACTCCCATAAACACAATGAACAACAATAATGCATTCACGATCAGATCGGATGTCGAGCTTAATTTACGGATGGTCCGCTTCGTAATTCGACGCGAAGTAAGGATCAGCATTCCCGCAAACGTGATCACCCCGAACAGTCCTCCGCCGTACATCGCGCCAAGGTGGTACAAATGCTCGTTGACCCCGATGGCGTTCATCCATTCCTTCGGAATCCCTAAACCGGCGACATGACCCATAATAACGGGAATAATGCCGATATGAAACAGCAGGCTGCCTAACATCAACTGCTTCTTCTCAATAAATTCGCTGGATTTGGCGGTCCAGTTAAATTGATCGTAACGATATCTGAAGATGTGTCCCACGATAAATACGGCAACGCATAGATAAGGGAAAATAACCCAAGCAAATTGATCAATCATGTTCATGAATCTCGACCTCCTTCCGGAGACATAGTTTGAACGTTTCTCTTAATGCTTTTACCAAGTAAAAGTACGGGCTGTTATACTTCTCTAAAGATTTCATCAGACCATAGCTTCCGTCTTCCACAATGTTCACCAAAGTATTAATGCTCGCTTCGGCATGTTCGTTGTCCGGCCATTCCGCCGCATATAGAAACTCGCACATCAAGGGCAAATAATCTGGCAATTCCGTATCCGAAATATTCAATCCGAACATTTCATAGATCGCCTTCAGAGCAGTTAGCATGTTGCCCCGCTCTTTGCTGTCCTCGTATTTGGCGAATGTCATATACAAGGTCGACGCTTTCTGGAAATCGAAGGTTTGCACATACAATTCCTCGATTTCATCCATACTGAGCTTCTGCATTTCTTCCCGGTAAGTGTCGATCAGAGAATCAATGGAAGGGGCTAGTGCCCCATCCATTGTCATTTCCGAAAAAGCTTGTTTATCGGGATAGGCCAATTGCCGTGCAAAAAAGCCGAAGGCTTCCTTGTATTCGGTAAGCTTTACCAGATCAATCACGCCAGATCCCTCCATAAAAGTTTTCTTCGTACTGCTCTCTACCGCTCTTGGCGCTTGGCTTCGGTGAAGCCGGTCCGCAACCATCGCAGTCCATGCCGAAGCCTTCCATGCCTTGGGCACGGTACGGGTCCATATATCCTTCTTTATGCGAAGTCGGGATTACGAAGCGATCCTCGTATTTGGCTATGGCGAGCAAACGGTACATCTCTTCAATTTGATGCGCAGTTAAGCCGACTCTTTCCAAACGGCTATCATCAAATGGCTTCTTCGAGAATTGAGCCCGCTGATACTGACGCATCATCGCCATACGTTGCAGAGCTTCCTTGACCGTCTTGGTGTCGCCTGCAGTCAGCATGTTGGCCAAGTATTGGATCGGTGTTCTCATTTCCTCAATAGCCGGGAAGATCATGTCCGGATTCTGGATGGAATCCTTGCCTTCAAAATGGCTCATGATCGGGCTAAGCGGCGGTACGTACCATACCATAGGCAGTGTCCGGTATTCCGGGTGAAGCGGGAAAGCCAATTTATACTCAATCGCGAGTTTGTATACCGGCGAATTTTGAGCAGCTTCGATCCATTCTTCGGAAAGGCCGTCTTTGCGCGCTTGTTCGATGACCGCCGGATCGTTCGGATCCAGGAAGAGATCGCATTGTGCCTTGTACAGATCTTTCTCGTCCGGCGTGGAAGCCGCATCGAGAACCTTATCGGCATCATAGAGCAGCACGCCCAGGTAACGGATTCTGCCTGTGCAAGTCTCGGAGCAAACTGTTGGCAATCCAGCTTCAATTCTTGGGAAGCAGAATGTACATTTTTCGGCTTTGTTTGTTTTCCAGTTAAAATAAACTTTCTTGTAAGGGCAGCCGGTCATGCAGTACCGCCATCCGCGGCAAGCTTCCTGGTCGACGAGGACGATTCCGTCCTCATCCCGTTTGTACATGGCGCCCGACGGACAAGAAGCAACGCAGCTCGGGTTGAGGCAGTGCTCGCACAGACGCGGCAGGTACATCATAAAGGATTGCTCAAAGTTGAATTTGATCTCTTCTTCGATCTTCTCGATGTTCGGATCCTTGGGACCGGTAATATGTCCGCCGGCCAGATCGTCTTCCCAGTTTGGACCCCAGTCGAGATCCATCGTCTCGCCGCTGACGACCGATTTAGGTCGCGCGACGGGCTGATGTTTCTTCTCGCCGGAGTTGGTCAGCTTCTCATAGTCATATGTCCAAGGCTCATAGTAATCCTTCATTTCCGGCATATCCGGGTTGTAGAAAATTTTACCGAGCGCGATTTTGGACAGCTTGGTCCCTGCCTTCAGCTCCAATTTCCCTTTGCGGAGCGTCCATCCGCCTTTGTACTGCTCCTGGTCCTCCCAGCGCTTCGGATAGCCGATCCCCGGCTTGGTTTCTACGTTGTTGAACCACATATATTCGGCGCCTTCGCGGTTGGTCCAGGTGCTCTTGCAGGTCACGCTGCAAGTATGGCAGCCGATGCATTTATCCAGGTTCATCACCATGGCGATTTGTGCTTTAATCTTCAAGCCAGTCGACCTCCTTCATTTTGCGGACGGCTACGTATACGTCTCTCTGGTTGCCAATCGGGCCGTAATAGTTAAATCCGTAACTCAACTGGGCATAACCGCCGACCATTTGCGTCGGTTTCAAATGGATTCTCGTCGGAGCATTGTGGCTGCCCCCGCGTTCTTTCGTAATTTCCGAGCCCGGAACATTGATGTGTTTATCCTGAGCATGGTACATGAACATGGTTCCTTTTGGCATTTTGTGGCTGACTACGGCTCTTGCGGTTACGACGCCATTTCGGTTATATACTTCGACCCAATCGTTATCATTGATTTGATACGGTTCCGCATCCTCCGGACTCATCCAGACGGTCGGGCCTCCCCGGAACAAGGTGAGCATGTGCAGATTATCCTGGTACGTGCTGTGAATGTTCCATTTGCCGTGCGGCGTCAGGTAACGAAGCACCAAGGTGTCTTTGCCTCCGGTAATCTGCTTGTCGCGCGGACCGAATACCATTGGCGGCAACGTCGGTTTATACACCGGCAGGGCCTCGCCGTATTGCATAAAGATTTCATGATCCAGATAGAAATGCTGGCGACCCGTCAAGGTTCTGAACGGTACCAGCCGCTCGATATTCGTCGTGAACGGTGAATATCTGCGTCCCGATTTATTAGAGCCGCTGAATACCGGCGTAGGGATTACTTCGCGCGGCTGGGCCGTAATGCTTGCGAATGTAATCCGTTCAGCGGCACGATCGGCCGAAATGTCTTTTAACGCCACGCCCGTATCTTGTTCGGCGGCTTCCCATGCCCGCTGCGACACTTTCCCGTTCGTCGCCGAGGAAATATGCAGTACCGCATTGGCCGCTTGCTTCGCGGTGTGAAGCTTCGGACGTCCGTTTTTGATCGATTCGTCGAAATACGTGCCGTTGATCTTTTTCAACTCTTCGTATTCTTCATGAACCGGGAACGAGACGCCGTGCGCACCGACTTTTCCGGTTTCCAGATTCGGGCCGAGCGTTACGTATTTATTGTAAATTTGACTATAATCCCGCTCCACGATGGAGAAGTTCGGCATCGTTTTACCGAGGACCGGCTCCACTTCGCCCTTCTTCCAGTCCTTGACCTGGCCGAACGGTTGCGAAATTTCTGCGATAGAGTCATGGCCCAGCGGTGAAGACACAATGTCCTTGTACACGCCCGGCAAATGATCCTTCGCCATTTCCGAGAAGGTTTGCGCCAGCGTCCGGTAGATATCCCAGTCCGATCTGGATTCCCAAAGCGGATCGATCGCCGGGTTAAATGGATGGACGAATGGATGCATATCCGTGGAGGACAGATCCACCTTTTCATACCAGGTTGCTGCCGGCAGTACGATATCGGCGTACATTGGGGTAGCCGTCATCCGGAAATCGAGAGCGACTAACAGATCCAGCTTCCCTTCCACGTCATCGCGCCAAACCAGTTCCTCCGGCTTCTCTTCCTCATTCGGCGTCGACAACAGTCCGTTATGAGTTCCAAGCAAATGCTTCATGAAGAATTCTTGGCCTTTGGCCGAACTCGAAATCAGATTTGAGCGCCAAACGAACAAGGAACGCGGGAAGTTCTCAGGTGCATCCGGGTCTTCTACCGCAAATTTCGTTTCGCCGGATACGACTTGCTCATAGGCATGCTGAATGATTTCGGCATTGGTCGTTTGACCTTTGGCCGCCGCTTCTTCCGCAAATGCCAAGCTGCTCTTGTTGAACTGCGGGTATGATGGCAACCAGCCAAGCCGCGCCGCAAGTACGTTGTAATCCGCCGGATGGCTATATTTGATCTCACCGCCTGTAGGCGATTTGAGCGATTCATTGTTCATTTCTTCGTATTTCCATTGATCCGTCGCAAAATAGAAGAACGAGGTCGCATTTTGCTGACGCGGCGCACCTTGCCAGTCTTTAGCGAACGCAATCGAGGACCAGCCTTCGATCGGACGGCATTTTTCCTGGCCTACGTAGTGAGCCCAACCGCCGCCATTCACACCTTGCGATGCCGTCAATACCACCAGGTTCAAGATGGAACGGTAGATGGTATCGCTGTTGAACCAGTGATTGATCCCCGCGCCCATGATGATCATCGAACGTCCGCCGGTATCCAGCGAGTTTTGGGCAAATTCGCGGGCGATTTGCACGACCAGCGAAGCCTTGACACCCGTTACTTTTTCCTGCCAAGCTGGCGTGTAATGGGAATCTGCATCGTCGTACCCCTTCGCTTCCAAACCGCTGTCGATCCGCTTCACACCGTATTGGCTGAGCATCAAATCGAATACGGTAGCTGCGAGACGGGTACTTCCGTCAGCCAGGGTGATCGTCTTCACCGGGATTGACCGGTTGAACGTTCCGTTTCCGTTGGCGTCAAAATAAGGGAACACGATCTCTGTCCATTCCGCACCGTGATGTTCCACGGAGAGAGCCGGCTTGATCGGGGTTCCATCCTCCCGTTCAAGGATCAGGTTCCATTTCGTGTCTTTCTCCCAGCGTTGGCCCATCGTTCCGTTAGGGACGATCACTTCTCCAGCCGCTTCATCATAGATAACCGGCTTCCATTCTGCGTGCTCAGAGGTATTTCCCAGATCGCTCGCTCGCAGGAATCGGCCTGCCTTGTATTTGCCTTCATGCGGTTCCAGCATAATGAGGAAAGGCATATCGGTATACTGCTTGGCATAGTCGATAAACATCGACTCCTGGCGCTGCATGTAGAACTCATCCAGAATGACATGCGTCATCGCTTGAGCGATCGCCGCATCGGTTCCCGGGTGAGGTGCAAGCCAGTTGTCCGCAAACTTCACGTTCTCGGCATGGTCGGGAGCAACGGATACGACCTTCGTTCCCTTGTACCGGACCTCTGTCATGAAGTGCGCGTCCGGTGTCCGGGTCAACGGAACATTGGAGCCCCACATGATCAGATAGCCCGAGTTGTACCAGTCGGACGATTCCGGAACATCGGTTTGCTCGCCCCAGATTTGCGGGGAAGCCGGCGGCAAATCCGCATACCAGTCGTAGAAACTAAGCATTTCGCCGCCCAGCAAGGAGATGAAGCGTGCTCCCGAAGCGTAGCTGATCATCGACATAGCCGGGATCGGTGTAAATCCGGCAATACGGTCCGGTCCATATTTTCTAATGGTATAGATCAGTTGCGCCGAGATTAACTTGGATGCTACTTCCCAAGTCACCCGGACATGGCCGCCTTTACCGCGAGCTTGTTTATACGACTTAGAGGCTTCAGGATCCTCGACAATGCTTGCCCAAGCATCGACCGGGTTATCATGTCTAGCCAAGGCATCTTTCCACAGCCGCAACAGACGGCCGCGCATATAAGGGTATTTCACCCGAAGCGGACTGTATTCATACCAGGAGAACGACGCTCCTCTCGGGCAACCGCGAGGTTCGAATTCCGGCATATCCGGTCCGCAGGACGGATAATCGATTTGTTGATTCTCCCAAGTGATAATTCCGTTTTTAACGAACACTTTCCAGCTGCAAGATCCGGTGCAGTTCACGCCGTGCGTCGTGCGCACCACTTTATCGTGGGACCAGCGGCCGCGGTACATGTTCTCCCATTCCCGGCTTTTTTCTTCAAGAATCGACCAGTTTCCCGAATAACTCTCAATAGGTTTAAAAAACTTTAGACCTGATCTCTTTTTCATGCGAAGTGATCACTCCTTCTTCCTAGAATGAATTCATTAGAGGGGAATCCAATTGCCTTCATTCTTCTACTTACAGTATGAAAGTGTTCTTCCTTACTTCCCATAAGGGAATTCCCTCATGATCCCCTTAAAATCCCTGTTCACAAAAAAGCCCAAAAAATGTCGACCATTTTCCGGGCTTGAATCTACTATTATTTGTAATTAGTTTAAATTTTAACTAATAGGACGGTCTTTCCATTCGAATTGGCGGCGGCGGACACATAGACATCCTGTGTATTTCAGACTGTGATATACTTGAATAAATATGATGTAGGGGCGGCATATACAATGAATGTGGAGAATCGCAGCGCACTTATCGTAGGTGCAACTGGACTAGTGGGAAACGAGCTTTTGCAGCTTTTATTGGAGTCCGACGAATATGAGAAAGTAAAGGTGTTGGTTCGTACGCCAATATCCATCGACCATCCCAAGCTTACACAATGTCTGGTGAATTTTGATGAATTGAACAATTATGAGGATGAGTTTGCGGTAAATGATGTGTTCTGCTGCTTGGGGACAACGATAAAAAAGGCCGGTTCGCAAGAGGCTTTTAGGAAAGTTGACTTTGAGTATCCCCTTCAGGCGGCCAAATTGTCCGCGAAGCAAGGAGCTCAGCAATTTCTAATTGTGTCTGCTATCGGAGCAGATCCCCAGTCCTCTATTTTTTATAGTCGGGTCAAGGGAGAAATTGAAGCGGCCTTGAGCCAATTACAGCTCCCCTCTTTACATATTTTCCGGCCATCTCTGATTCTTGGCAAAAGAAATGAATTCCGCTTTGGAGAGAAGGTTTCGGCTGTGTTGAGTCCGGTATTCTCACCTCTTTTTATCGGAAAGTTAAACAAATACAAACCTATCCAAGCACGGAAAATTGCAGAAGCAATGTACCGGACTGCGATCCGTAGCCGGAAAGGCGAGCATATCTACAAATGGGAGCAGATGACATCTTTATAACTTCTTTAATGTTGTCTCCCCCATTTGCATATTAACGTTTCAGAGCGACCTTTAATTCTATCGACTATTATTTAAATCTCTTTTTAATCAATCTGATTTGCCCTCTATGGTTAATTTCATCTTCAAAGACGTGAAACCACATGAAATAGTAATTTGTCGGCTTGTCATGCCAGAAGGGTTCTTCTTTGCTTAGCCAATCGTCACCTACGGTCTTGAATAATTCCAGGGTTCTGGCTCGAACCGTATTCATTTGTTGTAAGTAGTAGTTTAAGTCATTCCCTTTGATCTGCTCCCGACCTGCGTCACCCAAACTTAAAGCCGGCCCCCATACACTTAACTCTTCTTCCGTTAGATCCCTTCCTTCAAAGGTTTCAGCTTGATAGGCATATTCAACAGCCGCAAAGTGCAACAGTAATGAACCGATCGAGTTGCTCTCCGCATCCATCAAATAATCCAGTTGAGCTACGGTTAAATCCTTGGTCGCTGCAAGGGTTGTGTGTCTCGCATAATTCATCATAGATATCAACCGACTTATTTGTGGTGAATACCCGGGTATATCGGTAATCAGATAGATTTGATCCATATTCATCATTTCGTACGCCTCCAGTTTTTAGTTTGAATTATTTACGTCCATATGATCGGATTTCCCGTCGTGAGGGAAGCCTCGAACAGTTCTCTTAATACTTCAACCGAGGGAAGATCGGAGCTCATAAGCTCCCTGATACCGACCTGCAAAGAGGTGGGATAATAGAGCAGGTCCACTCCCCAGGTCTTTGTGCTGAAGGGATGTGACGCTTCATGAATGTATCCCGTAACGTAATCTTGAAACCTCACCAACAGGTGCGCACGGCCTTCCTCTTGCGAATCGATCACTTCCTGGGAGAACGCCATGGAACGAAATAACTCACGGCTATTCCGGTCTAAGATATAGAAACCTCTCTCATTCAACCGGTAAGTATACTCGCTGCCTGCGGCGTAGAACCAATTGTCATCACCAGGCAGAGCCTTTACATATTCCTTCTGCGATTGGGATTCCACAAGAAAAACCCCTTGAAGTACGTTGATCTTTGATTCCAAAGTATTCAATTCCTCTAGAGCCTTACCCGCCTGAACGGCATCCACAGGTTTATTCCATATCGAGTTTAACAGTGGGTAATCTTCGCGTCCCAATCTCTGCATAACACCAAACAAGAAGTTGCTCCCGGCAATATTGGCCACTCTGTTATGATAATACTTGAAATTCTCATGCTCACAGGCATGCTTCCGCCAGTTCACAAACAAGTAATAAGTTTCGTCATCTACTGTAGGCGATACATCGATCCCCTCATCCGTCCATTCCACTAAGCTAATGTCAAAAGGGGGCGGTTTTGCTTTTCCCTCCTTCAGGCAATTACATTCCACATAAGCATCGAGCCCCATATGTATACAAATCCCTTCAAGAATCTTTTTGTAAATGTGTATTAAGATGATTGTGATTTTTTACTCTTACATAACTATACATCTTTCCGCTGATCTCATTAGCAATAAGTACACCAAAACACTTCTTCCACGTCTTGGTCGAATTCCTCCACTTTTATGAAATTCAGTACCAAATCCGTTTCATTCGAGTTTGTGCCTACGTTGGTGTCTCCAAACCCCATGCAAAATTTTGTATTCTCCAATTCAGCCGCTCCTTTTCAAATTTCAACCTTCGGCTTCACTGAATCTAATTTACACAAAAGCCACTAGTTTAGATGATGAATGATCTCCCGGTTTATTAACTCCGCTTGCTCGTGATTGATCGCGTGACCTGCTTCTTTAATAATTTTATAATTCAGTTGGTATTGGTTCAGCCTTTGGATGGCCTTCGGATAATTGCTTAATATATCTTGATCTCCTATTAAAAACAAGGCTTTCTTCCGGATCAAATTCATTTGCTCGCCGTCAAAGATCGTTATCCCGTGCTGCATCATTGATTTGTTATTAAAATATTTGAGCAGATAATACCAATGCTTCATTAACTCTTCGTTATTTTCAAAAACGGTATAATGTGGTCCGCTCAGTTTCCTTAACAATCGCTTACAATTTGCTTCCGACGGAAACAGCGCTTCCGGCATGAACGCCATCATCATCTTACTCATGACTTCAAACTGACTCCCTGGAATTCTCCCCGCCATGCACACCACTTTTTGCACGTTATCGGGTCTCATTATGGCATAGTGATAAGCCAAATAAGCTCCATAGGAAACGCCGGCTATATGGACTAATTTCAGGGCTAAAGCCTTTAACAATTCATCGATCCAAGCTGTCTGATCAAATTTACGATAGTACAGCTCGTTAGGCTCACTTTTGCCCGATCCTCCGACCGCATCTACAGCAATGACGTAATAGTTTTCCGCAAGCTCGCGAATATTATAAACCCACATCATAGCCGAATTATCCGCCGTCCCATGAAATAGCACTAACGCAGGATTATTTGGTGAACCGGCCGTGATGACATGGGTGCTTCCATAGACAGTTTGGATATCTCTTTGTTCATAATCAACGCCCCAGGTCAGCAGCAGCCTGTCATAGCTTGTAAAGATCAGTTCTTCACCTTGCCTAGACTTGTACCTTTTCATGATTTTCATTCCTTTCAACTAATTCCTTACTATATACAAAATCTCAGAGCAGCTTTTCATCCAAATAGACATTGTTCTTGATAATAGCCCTTATCACGGATAGCGTATTCTTCCCCTTTGGCAATCCCGCAATTCTGTTCAGCAGGATCCATCGCAGGCAAGCTATGGCTTCAAATCTCTCCAGGTCCTCATCCAAGTAAGTATTCTTCGCTAAAAGGAAGGATCTGTACAATGAGCCATACCTTTCGCTTGCATAAATCCGCATCAAAAAAACCGACCACGCGGCATCATATCTTGGATCGCCAAGTTGGATATTTGTCCAGTCGATAATGGTGAATTTCCCATTCAGTTCAAGTATATTTCCTAGATTGAAATCCCCATGAATCAGTCGATGCTGACCCACTTGCGAATCCTCCACTAACGGAAGTAATACTTCTTTTATATCTGCATGTCCGTCAATACTAGGAAAGAAATAGCTTACGAAATGATATCTCGGCAAGGCATCCAGCGAAGCTACCGACTCAATCGGGACACTATGAATTCCTATTAAAATGTCGGCCAGCGTTTCAAGTTTCAATTTGTTCAATTTAGCTACAGGTGTGCCGCCGTAACCGGTTAATAACACCTGGTTATTATCGGAGTTAATCCCCCAGCCTAGTGGCTCTGAAACGGGAATTCCCTGATTAAATATCCCTTGCAACAGCTCATATTGCATGGCAATGTCCGGCTTAGAGTCTCTGTTCCACACCTTTAACACCAAATCAGCAGTCGTTGTGCTGATCTTGTATACGTCGGCCTCCAGACCGCTCGGCATAGGAGATATTTGTTTTGGTTCCGCTTCCGAAATAAGAGTATGGAAGTCGCCGCATCTCCCCCTCCAGGTAATACCTTTGAAACTATCATCCGTCATGGGTCTTCAACTCATTTCGTTCGTATTTCAGACAGTTCAAGATCGTTAAATTCATAGATTTTTTCTATAAAAGTACTTATGGTCTTCATCCATTTCCCCGGTGATCTCGAACCCTAAACCGCTCCAAAATCTATGATTTGCTTCATTTGTAGGAGTTAGCTCAATGAACGCGGCGCCCTCTTTTTTTATGTATTGTTCAATCTGTATATAAGCCATTTTGCCAAACCCCAGATTACGGTATGCCGGCTCCATATAATATTCCATCAAAAAGCATTTTCCTTGCTCATCGAAATAGGTAACATACATACAGAAGCCAACAAACCCACTCGTTTCTATGAGATATATCCTTAAAGGATTAACAGCCCTTGTTCTTAACTTCTCCACTGCATCCCTATATTCATCCGAATAAAAATATTCCCGGTCAAACTCATCTCCTATGGAAATGTTGCGAGACAGCTCATTGATGTATGTATTGAACAAACCCCAAAACTTCAACAGATCGGATTTACTTTGAACTAAGTATAAATTGATACAGTCACTCATTCCGCTCTCCTTTTCAACCCAACATATACTCCATATCCGATCAAAAATCCAAAGGAGTTTAGAATAAAATCATCGATATCAAAGCTTCCTCTCCTTGATAGCAACTGAGTCATCTCCAAAACAAACACCCCTACGATAAACAAGACCCATCCTTTTAATAAGCGTCCTCCCCAAATCAGCGGAATCAAAACGCCGAAAGGAACGAACACACCTATATTTCCGATGAGATTGATAACCCAGGTTTTAGTGCCCACATCATCAATTCTTAAATAACTGCCGATCGTAAGGAAAGGTCTCAAGTTATACATATAGTCTGCTTGCACGCCTCTTCCAAAACCCCAAATCATCCAGTAAGTCAGTAAAAAGGTATAACCGATGAGTAGCACCATTGAGATTAATGTGCTTTTCTTCATACTACCAATCCATTGAATACCGTTCCAATAATGTAAATGAACACGCAAATACCGAAGACGATCAGCAGAGCCTTCCACTTTTTAACCGCCTCATTCTTAAAAAAGGTGGTAACTGTTTCTCCGCACAAGTAGACGAGCAGCGCTCCATTCCAGATAATTCTTACTCCATATTTTAAATAAGCTGGTATTAATACGTCATAGGCTCCTGCATACAGCTCTAACATACTCGTTATAGAAATGATGACGTTGATATTTCGAATTACAGCATAGGCAAAATAGAATAGTGCCAGCCACCAGCCCCACTTTTTCCCGAGCCAGGTTCCTACCCCGGCCGTTACGCCAAGCAGACCTAAAAAAGCCATAGCTCCTTGAAAAAAATACCCGGATACGCCTATTAAAGAGGCTGTTTCGTTGAGATTATTAAATGCAATCATTTGGGTAACAAGCGTTGCCAAACCTCCGAATACCAGCAAGATCGCTAAAAGGGTCACTCCCATGGGACGATCGTACGAGGCCTCCATGGGGTTATTTTCTATAGATTGTTTTTCATAGGATTGATTCACATTATTCCTCCTTACTAACGGAAAATCGTCTGGATTAACTCCTGCTTTGCATTTAAGACTTCCTTGATCACAGTGACGGTAGACTCAACAAAATCTTCAACGTCACTCAACATCAGGTATACCAGTTCGTAATCGTCAGGAACCTCGGTATACAAATAAAATTGTGTAATCCGTCTTACCTGCTCATTGATCTGGCCCTGCGGAAAAATATCCAGGAGGTCCGGAAATGACTTAATATTTTGAAAGATGGAGAAGAAGAGGCTGTGCTCATTCATTTTTAAATATTTGAAATCTACAACGTACCAGTCTCTTTTGACCAGGTACCAATATTCAGGAGTTCCCAAGATGTCTTGATAGGCAGGCTCAATCTTTTTTTGTTTATAGAAACTGCTCCACTCCAAATCGGTCAGTAAATGAAAATAATAACCCAAGTAAAATGACAGCTGTTCCTTAGATAAATCACGCTCTTTGTTCAATATGTATTGATGATAAAACAGGTCCGCGTTTATTTTGCCGTCGACTTTGAAGTGAGTGATTTCTTTTGGCGGATAAAATATTCCTTCCTCGTTTGCAAGCCCGCAATCCGGTCCGATATTTCCTACCAGGAATTCTTCAGGGCTTACATCAAGCCCTAAATCTATTAATTTCTCAGCGATTCTAAAATGCGTCACCCAGGTAGCCATACTGTCCCCTCCAAATGCTAAGCGTTTGGTTAGATCTCTTCGACTTCGAAAATGGAGTCAACAATAATAGGCAGATTGTCTCTCACGGAAACCGCCCCGAATACGGATCTGGCATGGCTTCCTTTGTCTTCAAAAATTTCGAACATCAAGTCTGAAAATCCGTTCAGCACTTTATGATGCTCTTCGAATAAGGGCACCGTATTGACGAATCCTTGCACTTTCACTACTCTCTTAACTTTGTCCAATGTGCCAAGGGCATCCTTCAAAACAGCAAGCACCTCTAATCCAACTTCCCGTGCAAATTGATAGCCTTCCTCCGTCGTATACTCTTGCCCAAGCTTACCTTTGGCGTGACTGCCGGGGCCCTTTCCGGACATAAACAACAAGCCATTCACAATGACGTAGTTAGCGTACTTGGCCGCCGGACTGCTGGCTTGGGGAAGTTCAATTCCTAAGCTCTCCAATTTTAATTCAATCGCACCCATCTTCTCGTCTCCTTTTTATTGTTTGTTTCCTACGGCAATCCATCGGCCGTCAATATCCTCAAAAACGAATTCCTTGTTGCTATAATCCGTGATATCTAAAGGCCGGACAATTTGGACGCCCGATTCAATTAGCTCTTTCTCCAGTTCTTCCTGGTTTTCGGCAATGAAGTAGGCATCATAACCATATCCGTGAATGGCTCTGTTCGGAGTAATTGAAGGATTTGGAGATTGAGTCAACACGATTTCTATGGCATCCCGATACAGGCAAATATGCGGCTCGACAGAATCCAAGTAGGGAACCAACCTAAAACCTAGGCGATGATAGTAGTCGGCAGTTCTGTGCAAATCAGGGGTCGGAAATATCTGCAAACAAGAAATAAATCCCTTGTTCATGTTCGTACTCCCTTTCATATTAGTAATGAATTATGCTAGCTGCTACATAACAAGCGCTTCATTTTGATATCTCTTCAAAATTTCATCCACTGTTTCTTCAGGGGTGAGTTCCGAGGAATCAAGCCACATCCCAAGCCGAGGAGTCTCGTTTCGCAACAGCTCATCCAGCGCTTCCACGGTCCAGATTCCGTATCCTTTTTTCGACCGGTCCGCTTCTCGCTTGGCAACTACCCCAGCATCCGGGCAAAGAACTACGACATATAGCGGACGGTTCTGTATAAATGAAATAAAGTCGTTTAACATGGGACCCACGACGACATCCTGAACGACAACCGTAAATCCCGAATCGAAATAAGTATCCGCCGTGTGGGCGGCCAGACGATATCGAAGCAACAGCTGCTCCAGCTCGTCCTTTTCCGCATCAGGGCTTACTTCTCTTCTGTCATTAACGACCATTCTCCGAAAAATATCTCCTCTGACATGCACCGACTTTTCGAATCGCTCGGAAAGCAGCTGGGCAACGGTCGATTTTCCGCTAGCCATGATGCCTGTGATTAAAATGATTCCTGATGGATTTTTAAGCATAGAATAAAGTCCTTTCTAGTTATTGGCGATGGTAACGATCTTTCGAATAATTTCTCTGACTTCATCGCTATTCTTAATTACCAATAAATGATTGGCTTCTCCTTCTGCCGGTGCCGTCACGTTAGGATTATTCAGAGATTCATATTGTTGCCGATCGAGGACTTCTTTGAAACTTGAAGCTGCCCTGAAGATGGTTTTACTGCGCTGACTGTGAGCAACCCGTTCCTCAAGAACTAGATCAGGCAAGTCAAAATAGACCAGGATGCTAATAAAACCCTCCTTATGGAAATATTCCAGTAACTCCGAGCGACCTTGACCATAACTATTAGAATTACATAGGATAAGGTGCGCGTCCGTTTGCCGAACAGCGTGATCAACAATGGCTCGGGTAATGGAGTATTTGATTGTGTTAGGGCCTTGCTTAGGAAGCAAACGTCTGTAATAAGTGCCGAGAAATTCAGCATGGTTATCCTGATCAATTACAAGAGATTCGTGCAACTGCTGTTCTAATGCTTGGGCAAAGGTTGATTTTCCGCTATGGGTTTTCCCGACGGTTATAACGACTAACCTTTTCATTAATTTTTCTCCATTCATCATTGATCGTGTTCATTCAACTTCTACATTCGTCAATCCGTATCCATATTCCTCCAAAAGGCAACCAACCCTTACAGTATATAAAGAAAAAACCTTATAAATTGAACTATTTAATAATAAAATAGCAGACCAAATTCTGGCCTGCCGTTTTGTCATTATTATTGATACAAATGTGGTCACATCGTGGGACCATTAGCCGCGTTTTATGCGACAGTATTACTAATGATTGATAAAAAACCGTTCTTTGCGGCGCTATCTAGTAATTGAAGAATAGATTGTCTTGCCGTATCGCTAAATAAATACCATTGTTCTTCAGTACCATCATAAATTAACACTTCTGGATATCCCACCAAAGTTTCCTCGGGAAAAGCTTTAATTAAAGTGTAAATATCATACCGCTTGAGGCTTTGACCTTTCAGATCCAAAAAGTCATACTGACCATCTTTATAATAAGTTCCGGGAATGTCCATAGTATACATCCACGAATAATTTACAGGAGCTTCGACTTTACTTCCTTTATTTTCTACAAAAATATTGTAAATTGCTTCGTTATACGCGTTCCCTTTGATTTGCTGTATTACGCCTCCCATGGTCATATGGTATTCCTGTTGAAGTGCTTTTACTTCTACTCCATCGATGACCAATGGCTTTGTATCGATTGATACTGTAGAGTTGCTGTATCTGACATTACTTCCAAACGTCTCTGCGATAAAGCGAAGCGGAACGATGATTCGACTATTTTTAATGTATGGTTTTGCATCGAGAACAATCTCTTCACCGTTCTTTTTTGCTATAGAGCTGTTCATATTCAATATTACTTTCATATTGCTTTTTGTGAGAGTAACTTCAGAATTAGACCAATTGACAGTAGCTCCTAAATTTTCACTAATAACCCGTAGAGGCACCATTGTGCGATTGTTCTTCATTTCAGGCTTCACATCAGTTGCAATGGCGACTCCATCAACTTTAATTTGAATGCCTGCTGCATAAGTAGTTGTAGATGTTATACTTATAAGAATTACAAAGAAAACCCCCAACAATACCTTCTTCATGATATACAACTCCCTTTATTAGGTGAAATTGGTCCAAATTATTAGACGCCCGCAACCTATTAAAAGTTCCGCCAAAAGGCATATGCACTTTTTTATAACCGACGACAAGCCACAGCGTAAAATAAATAAACTGGCGCCGGTAGAGTACCGACGCCAGTTTGCGACTAATGTGTTTCTTCAATGTCCACTATAAAACGGAACATAACAGATTAGATAATCAAATGCGACCTCTGCGGCGTCCGTATCATTTATTAAGACCCTGCGCCCCGATACCGCCGAACTCCATAGTTCCAAGCAGTCAAACCGATGGCGAGGAACACCCCGCCCACGACCGGAGTGAGAAACGCCATGTTCCTCATCTCCTCGCGCTCCAGAAATAACGACGCCGGGTAGACGCCGACGAAGGCAAACGGCAGTATCCAGGTAAGCAGCACCTGAATGGCGCGGTTGTAAATGGTTACCGGGTAACGCCCGTAACCTTGAACGTTGAACATCAACGGCAGAATGCCGGTCGGTGCATCGGAGTAGAAAGACAGCGACGTCAGAGCCGTGTAAATCCCCGTATAAATCGCTACCGCGCTAATCGTCAGCACCAGCATGGCGGGAATGGTCCACCATTCAAACGGCAGGCCCAACTGCGATCCGCTGATCGCCATGATCACGATCCCGATGATGGAGCCTACCAGCGCAGGCGGATCGACATTTTCCAAGAAGATTTGGAACAGATTATGCGCCGGACGGGTCATAACCCGGTCCATTTCCCCTTTTACAATATAGCGTTCGCTGAAGCCCCACAAATTGATGAAACAGCTGAACACGCCAAAAGGCACCATAAAAAATCCGTAAACAAACACCACTTCGCCCTGGCTCCAGCCGCCAAGACTGTCGGTATGCATGAAGATTACGAAGATGAAGATCAGATTCGTCGCCTGGAACAGCAGATCAGAAATGACTTCAACCCAGAAATCCGCCCGGTAAGTCATCCGGGTTTTAATGTAGTTTTTCAAATACTCTACGATGAGCCCTAAGTAATATGACATATCTCCTTAACCTCCCTGCACAAACAGGCGTTTCCGCGACATCCGGTACAGCAAGACCATAGGGATCAGCAATAGCAGGAACCAGAGCACCTGAATCCCGAGCACATGCCAGATGCCTACGCCTTGAATCCGTCCGGTAAACACGGAACCCGGCAAGTAAGTTATCGCCTGGAACGGTAAAAATCCCATAATGTCGGCAAGCCAGCCCGGAAACAAACTGATCGGGATGATCAGGCCGGAGAACAGGTCGACGACAACCCGTTTCATGCGCATGAAGCCCTCATTATTTTCCACGAAAAAAGCCATCAGCCCGGTAATCACATTAAGCTGAGAATTGATCAGAAAGCTGAAAAACAGCATGACGAGAAACCCTGCCCACGCCTCGGGCGCGGTCGGAAGCTTCACCGGAAAGAGCAGCATGGCGATCGCCATCCCAGGGATCATAAACAGCATGAACCGGAACAAGCCTTCACCAAAACCTTGCATCATTTTAACCATGATGTAGTTATAAGGCCGGATAAACTGAATCGCGATACTTCCGTCCCGGATATCTGTTGAGATTTCACGGTCCAGATTGTTAAAATAAAACGCGCGGGCCATCCACGAAACAGCCAAATATGTTGTCATCTGCGACGCGGTGAACCCGCCCAGCTCCCCGCCGCCTCCGTAGATCGCTTTCCAGGTAAAATAGTACACTCCAATATTGAGCGTATAAATCAGAATGCCTGTGTAGTAATTGACCCGATACGCCAGCATCGTCAAGAACCGGATTCGGATAAAATCGATATACGCGCTGGCTCCGCTAAACATGAGTCATCACGCTCTCGTCCTCGGTCACATCGTTCGCGTCCGTTTTCTTCTCGGCGGAACCGGACTGATAAATGCTGCGAACGATATCGTCCGTATTTGTCTCGATGATTTTGATGTCGGTAATGTCCGCCTTCCCGACAACTTGTCCGAGCACGTCGGACACATTGATTTCTAGCGGGATCCAGACCTTGGCGCCTAAATCATTCTCCGCCGACCATTCCACAGGCAGTCCTGCCGTCCAGGCTTGAAGCTGAGCCAGCTTCGTGCCGGTTCCGAACTGGAATTGGACTTCCCGCCCGGTGCCCCAGCGGTTTTTCAGTTCTTCCAGCCCGCCGTCATAAATGATCCGGCCATCATCCAGCATAATGACTCGGGAGCAAAGCGCCTCGATATCTTGAAGGTCATGAGTCGTGAGGAGGATCGTTGTGCCATGCTCACGGTTCATATCCTTCAGAAATTCGCGGATTTCCGATTTGACCACAATGTCCAGTCCGATCGTCGGCTCGTCCAAAAACACGATGGACGGATTATGGAGCAGTGCAGCCACCAGCTCACAGCGCATCCGCTGACCGAGACTGAGCTTACGCACGGGACGGTTCAGCAGATCCTGCAGCTGAAGCCGTTCCACCAATTCGTCCAGCCGGCGCTTGAAATCCTGTTCCGACACCTTATATACCTTGCGAAGCAGCTGGAACGATTCGATCACCCCGATATCCCACCACAGCTGACTCCGCTGTCCGAATACCACGCCGATATGCTGAACGAACTTCTCCCTCTCCTCATATGGAACAAATCCGCCGACCGATAGATGGCCGGAAGTCGGAACTAGAATTCCGGTCAACATTTTAATCGTCGTCGACTTACCGGCGCCGTTCTCGCCGATATATCCGCAGATTTCTCCTTGAGGAATTTGGAACGAAATATCTTTTACAGCGGCGACCTCATTGTACTGCCGCTTGAACAAATCTTGAAAAGCGCCCTTCAAGCCTTCGCGGTTCTTCTGAACCTTGAACGTTTTGCGCAAATCCTTCACTTCAATTGCATTCATCTTCGCAGTACCTCTCTAAACTTAAGATCGATGGACGGGCTCCATCCATATCGCCTTAAAATTATATAGCAGCTGAGAAAAAAGCGCCAGCCCGGAAAGGCTCATCCTAATGTCCAATATTAGCCGTATTAAGCATTCCCAGAATTCGTTCCACAGCGTCATCGGCACTAAGCGACGTTTTATCACGAGGAGAATGACGCTCCGCATATTCAACCAGACCTGCTGCGGCATCCTTGCCGATCACGATTCGCACCGGGAGTCCGATCAGATCAGCATCCTTGAATTTAACCCCGGCCCGTTCATCGCGATCATCGAGCAGCACTTCAACACCTTTCGATTGCAAGCGTTGATACAGTTCTTCAGCGAGCCGAGCCTGTTCTTCATCCTTCACCGAAACCGGCACCAGGTGCACATGGTATGGCACCAATGCCAGTGGCCAGACGATCCCGTTGTCGTCGTGGTTCTGCTCAATGACAGCGGACAAAATACGGGAAACCCCGATCCCGTAGCAGCCCATAATCATCGTTTGGGCCTTGCCCGAAGCGTCAAGAAACGTCGCGCCCAGCTTTTCACTGTATTTGGTCCCCAGCTTGAATACATGTCCCACCTCAATGCCGCGGTAGAATTTCAAGGTTCCATCGGCGCAGCGAGGACATGGTTCGCCTTCCTGTACCGTGCGAAAATCCCCCACCTTGGAATGCGTCAAATCCCTGGAAGGAACAAGCTGCCGGTAGTGATAATCCAACTCGTTGGCCCCGGCAATTCCATGTTCCATTTCTGCCGCTGAGTGATCTAATAGAACAGAGATATTAGTCAAACCGTAGGGACCGATGAAACCTACCTGAACTCCAGTCCAAGCCTGCACCGACTCCGGATCGGCGATTTCAATCATCTCGGCGCCCAGGAAACTTTTTACTTTCAGCTCATTGATTTCCTGATCCCCGCGCACGACTACAGCTACCGGTTCTCCGTCAACCGCGAAAAGCACCGTTTTCATGATCTCCGCTGCCCTTACTCCTAACGAGGATACAAGCTGATCGATCGTTTTGATGGCCGGTGTATTGAACTTTTCCGGCTGCCCTAAGTCCTCAGTTCCAGCTCCGATAACAGTTTTGAAGTTAGAACCCGATTCTGCCTTTTCGAGATTAGCGGCATAGTCGCAGCACGTACATGTGGCAATCGTATCCTCACCGATATCGGCTAAAGCCATGAATTCATGGGTTCCCCCTTCGCCCCCGATCGCTCCCGCATCCGCCTCCACCGCGCGGAAGTTCAAGCCGCAGCGCTCGAATATCCGATGATAGGCATGATACATCTCCCAATAGGAACGGTCCAATCCTTCCCAGTCCGGGTCGAATGAATACGCATCCTTCATCAGGAACTCCCTGCCACGCAGCAGTCCGAAACGTGGGCGACGCTCATCACGATATTTAGTCTGGATTTGATACAAAGTAACAGGCAATCTCCGGTATGAGCTTATTTCTTGTTTGACCAGCGAAGTGATTACCTCTTCATGAGTCGGCCCTAATGCGAATTCCCGTCCATGGCGGTCCTTCAAACGAATCAACTCCGGACCATATACCTCATAACGGCCGGATTCCTCCCATAGTTCAGCAGGCTGCATGGCCGGCATCAGCAGTTCCTGTGCTCCGGCCCGGTCCATTTCCTCCCGTACGATTTGCTCCGCTTTGCGCAGCACCCGTCTGCCAAGCGGCATATACGTGTAAATCCCGGCGGCCAACTGTCGGATGAGACCGGCGCGAAGCAGCAATTGGTGGCTAACAGCCTCCGCATCGCCCGGCGATTCCCGCAGTGTATTCAGTAATAATTGGCTTTGGCGCATGATCAAACTCCCCTTTCAACATAAAAAGACACATTCGTCAGGGACGAATGTGTCGTGGTACCACCCTTGTTTAACCGTCGGCATAGCAACGGTCCTTCATTAAATAACGGCAGCTGCCGGCAACGGCTAATTGGTATAATCCCCAGTCTCCGTTACTGCTCACAAGGTAGGGTCAACGTCCGGTCGCGGCGGGAAGCCTTTCAGCCTGCGGGATTCCTCTCTGTTATCGCGATTGTTGAACGATGGGGCCTTGGTCTAAGCATTTTAACAATATGAGTTTATTATTGGATAAAATACAGGATCGATCCGAATTAGTCAAGTAGAAACAGCACCTGCGGTTTGAGCGCATTCGATTTCCTTTGTCTAATCTGCCTTGAGGCCTGCCAGACGATCAATCCGGTTCGTCCAGATCCAACCGCTATACGAGGAAGGAAGCCGCTTTACATCCTCCAGACTGTCAAAACCGCTGGAAAAGTCGCTTCCGTCTCCCCCCACCACGATAACCCTCGTATCCGCACGTTCCATCCGGCTAAGAAACTTATCCGGCCAGCCCCAAATCCACGGGGCGATCTTCTCGGGAATATGCAATTCCGTATTCCGGCATGCCGAAGGAATATAACCGGTCCAGCCTGAAGCCTCGTAGGAGATAAGGCATTCCTTGAGCGTCTCCTTGGACATGGCCCGCATATCGGGTAATTTCTCCTTTAGGGCCGCGATCGGTTCGTCACCACCATACACGGTATATCGCTCCAGCTTTTCACGAGACATCCCGCTAAAATACTCCGCAAGCTGAACTCCTTCTTCCGCATCATTGCTTTTGATATGTAGCAAAAAGTTCTGATCGGGAAACTGTCTCAGCACTTCCGTCAAAGAGGGCATCAAATTGATTCCCTTCCCCCGAAACGGATACGTTGAACCTCCGTCTGCCGTATAGCCGTACCCGATGTCCAGAAGCTTCAGTTCCGCCATTGTATAATCCACGGTTTTTCCTTGCCCATTGGTCCTGCACTCCAGAGACCAATCATGAAACACCGCAAATTGGCCGTCTTTTGTCGGCTTAACATCCAATTCCACCATATCCGCACCTGCCAGAAACGCCGCTCTCATGGAAGAAATCGTATTCTCCAGATAAGGATGCTCAGGTTCATAAATCCGTTCCGCCGTGCAGGTATCATTCTGAATATTTTCCATGGAAAAGGTTTGTGCCAAACCGCGGTGAGCCAGCAACTTGGGACCCTCATCCTCATGATGATTTCCAATAAACAGCGAAGTATTATTGATCCAGATGAACAGGAGCAATCCGACTGCGATCCAAAACCGCTTCCGTCTGATCCAGCGTTTTAACAAGTTCATTTTCGTGTCCTCCAAAATAGAAACACGTAACGACTACTCCAATTCGACCTAATGGTTCGGGTCGCTTTCGAGAATATAGCCGTTTCCGCGGACAGAGGTAATCTGAAAGGTATCTTTACCGTATTTTTTCCGGATGCGGTACATAAGCGCATTGATTTCATCCGCCGTCACATCAGGCAATCCGTCGGTCCCCCAAGTCCGGTCATGCCAAACGATACTTTTGATTTCCGCGATGGTCACGAGCCGGTTCATATGCTGATGGAGCAGGCGGAGCAAGAGAAATTCTTTTTCCGACATCGGAATTTTGCGTCCGTCAACCTGACACTCCCGTTTTTCCCATAGGATGGATACTTGGCCTATTTCACGTTCCTCCGCTTCAGGCACTTCCCGGATGGATTCAAATTCCAGTGTCTGTTCAGCCGAGGCATATGAAAAGTGCATAATTATGGTTCCCCGCGCCAACTGAATCCGGTCGTTATTTTCCAGCACATAAGGTGCATGTGGAATTACGGGAACCCCGTTGACCTCGCTTCCGTGCCGGCTGCCCAAATCATAAAGTACTGCCTTCTCTCCCTCTTGCCGAATGCTCAAATGATGCCGGGATACAAAAATATTCGTAAAGGCGATGCCCGGCGCATTATCTTTAGTGCCTCTGCCCACTTCGGTCTCCGGTTGGCTCAGATTGAGGCAGGTACCCGGACGGTACGGCTCCCCGCGGATGATATAGAGACATGCGTAAGTTTCCAGTTTATTTCCCTCCAGACTCCCTGTCTTCGTTTATCTTAGCTTATCTCCTATTTTAACAAAATCGCCGGACAATGATAAAACCCTCATAAATGACTGATAAACCATCTGCCTATAAAAAAGAGAGCCCCGCCGTAAAACCCGGCAAAGACTCCCTTGGATAGTTAAAATTTCATGATGCTCGTCATGTTCATTAAGCATGAAAATCCTGACCTGAACGGACTTCCTTGACGTACCCGGCACGAATCGTGAAATCGCCGAAATGCTCTCCTTCACGCCGTTCCTTGGCATAATGGGCAAATAGAACCCGCAGAGAATCCAAGATTTCCGTCTCCCCGATGTTTTCCTTGTAGAGCTTGTTCAGTCTCTCTCCCGCAAAACCGCCGCCGAGGTACATATTGTACTTGCCCGGTGCTTTGCCGATAAAAGAAAGCTCAGCCAGCGCCGGTCTCGCGCACCCGTTCGGGCATCCGGTCATCCGGATGACGATCTCATCCTCCCGCAGACCGTTCTCCTCCAGCAGCGGCTCCATCTTGCCCAACAATGTCGGCAGATAGCGTTCCGACTCGGCCATGGCCAGCCCGCAAGTAGGAAGCGCCACGCAAGCCATGGAATTGAGTTTGAGCGCAGTATAATGCTCGCCGGACGTAATTCCATACTTAGCGATGAGTTCATCGATCTTTTTCTTTTTTGCGGTCGTTACATTTGAAATGATCAGATTCTGATTCGCCGTCAGCCTGAAATCCCCGGTATGCAGCTTGGCGATTTCCCGCAGTCCGGTCATCAGCAGGTAGTTTTCTTCATCTTTAATCCGGCCGTTCTCGATAAACAATGTAAAATGCCATTTGCCGCCGTTACCTTTTACCCAGCCGTAGCGATCGCCATGATGGTCGAACTGATAAGGCTTCGCAGCTTCCAGCGTCCATCCCAGGCGGCGGGTCAGCTCGTCAACGAACCAATCGATGCCGCGGTCGTCAATCGTATATTTGAACCGGGCATGCTTCCGAACGGAACGGTCTCCGTAATCCCGCTGAATCGTCACGGTCTTTTCCGCAACATCGATGACTTGCTCCGGCGTACAGAAGCCGATCACCTGGGCCACTTGAGGATAGGTCTTCACGTCTCCGTGCGTCATGCCCATCCCGCCGCCGACAGCGACGTTGAATCCTTTTAGTTTGCCGTTCTCGGTGACCGCAATAAGTCCCAAATCCTGGGAAAATACATCCACATCGTTCGATGGCGGTACCGCAATGCCAATCTTGAATTTCCGCGGCAAGTAGACCTTGCCGTAGATCGGCTCCTGCTCCTCTTCCGTTCCGTTGTCCCGGCTGTCCAATACCTTTTCGCCGTCCAGCCAAATCTCATGATAAGCTTTGGTCTGCGGTTCCAGGTGCTCGCTAAGCCGGCTTGCCCAATGGTACACTTCCGCGTGAATATCCGATTGGTTCGGATTCGGGTTACACATTACGTTACGGTTGACGTCACCGCAAGCCGCCAAAGTGGTCAGCATCGAGTTATGCACTTCCTGAATCGTCTTCTTCATATTCCATTTCAGGATGCCGTGCAATTGAACCGATTGCCGCGTCGTTAAGCGAATCGTCCCGCTGGAATAAGCTTGAGCAACCCGGTCCATCATCAGCCACTGCTCCGGCGTTACCACGCCGCCCGGTGCCCGTACCCGCAGCATGAACTGGTATGCCGGTTCCAGCTTTTGTTTGCTGCGCTCGTTACGCAGGTCCCGGTCGTCCTGCATGTAGCTGCCGTGGAATTTCATCAACCGGTTTTCATCTTCCGGAATCGAGGCCGTAATACGGTCCTCGAGTACCTCTTCCAGCTGGCCGCGCAAATAATTGCTTCTGACTTTTATATCTTCCACGTCGCTGTGCGGCGCACTGTTCGGCGACAATAAATTGTTCTCAGACATTCGATCTTTCTCCTCTCACGGTCAGGGAATTAATAGACATCCCGCTGATAACGTTTTTGCTGCTGCATCCGGGTCAAATATTCCGATGCTTCCTCAGGACTGAACCGGCCTTCCTGCTCAAGAATCGTGGCAAGCGCCGCGTGCACGTCGTGGGCCATCTTTTTCTCATCGCCGCAAACGTATATCACTGCGCCTTCCTGCAACCATTCGTAGAGCTCGCGGCTCTTTTCCAGCATCCGGTGCTGAACGTATACTTTCTGCTCCGTATCGCGGGAGAAAGCAACATCCATCCGGGTCAGCACGCCTTCTTTCAACCAGCGCTGCCATTCCACCTGATACAAGAAATCCGTCGAAAAATGCTGATCCCCGTAGAACAGCCAGGTTTTCCCCTGCGCTCCCGTCTCTTCGCGTTCGCTGAGGAACGCCCGGAATGGAGCGACTCCCGTACCGGGACCGATCATAATAACCGGCGTTTCCGGATTGTCCGGCAGCTTGAAATTCGGATTGTGCTGAATGAACACCGGCAAGGAATCTCCCGGCTGAATGCGATCGGCCAACTGCACCGAGCAAACGCCGTAGCGGTTGCGGCCGTTGCTTTCATAACGCACTGCGCGAACGGTCACATGGACTTCATCCGGGCTGGCCTTCAGGCTGCTCGCAATCGAATATAAGCGCGGCGGAATCTTACGCAACAACGATACGAACTGTCCGGCCGGAATTCCTTTTAGAGAGTAATCCTGCACCAGATCGAGCAGATCCCGTTCGCTCAGATAGGTTCTTAATTCCTCTGTTTTGGAGGGATCGAGCAAGTCTTTTAAACCGGAGTTTCCGGTCAGCTCCGCCAACTGTTTTAGCAGCGGCTTGGTCAGCACCGTGATTTCAAAATACCGCAGCAGCGCTTCCCGCAAGGACCGCGTTTCGCCTTGCTTGTAGACAGACACGGATTCATTACCATCCCAGCCCATCGCTTCGATCAATTCATCCGCCAGGCGCGGATGGTTCTCTGGATAGATCCCCAGGCTGTCGCCCGGCTCATACTGAAGATTCGAGCCCTCCAGGGAGATTTCGACATGACGTGTTTCCCTGTCCGACCCACGACCATTGAGATTGAGATTTTCCAGGACTTCAGCCTGGAAAGGATTACTCCGGGAGTATTCCGATTCCGCTTCGCATACGACAGAGCTTGGTGTCGCACTGGAACCAACCGCTCCCGCTCCGTTCCCCGCGCCTTGCGCCAATGCGCCGAGCACCTGATTCATCCATTCCGAAGCCGGCTCAGCAAAATCCACGTCACAGTCGACTCTAGGAGCAAGCTCTTTACCGCCGAGCTCCGCCAAACGTTTGTCGAAATCTTTGCCGGTCTGGCAGAAGAATTCGTAAGACGTATCCCCGAGTGCAAGCACCGAATATCTCAAATTGTCCAATTGCGGTGCTCTTTTACTATGCAAGAACTCATAGAAAGCAATCGCGCTATCCGGCGGTTCCCCTTCGCCATGCGTGCTTACCAGGACTAAGAGATTCTCGATTTTTTTCAGGGTATTAGGCTTGAAGTCGCCCATTGAGCTAAGCGTTACCTGAAACCCTTGCTCTTCAAGACGCTTGCCGAGCTTTTTGGCCAATCCACTGCTGTTTCCGGTCTGCGAGCCAAACAATACCGTGACCTCTTTGGATACCACAGGACCCGAGTCTACTGTCGATCCTGCTGTTGCTAACCCTTGGGCTCCTCCAGCCGGAGCCGAGATTGCAGCTGCTGCCGTTCCCTGCACCGCAGCCAAATACCCGCTAAGCCATAAGCGCTGCGTATCCGTCAGCGAAGGCAACAGACGGTTCAACAATTCCGCTTGCTCTTGATTAAAAGGACTGTTCGTAACTTGAAATTCCAACATATCCACCTCACGTAGCTTCCATAAATTCAATTCCTACTAATATGATCAGAATTATACTTACTTGAACTTATCATAGCTCGCGAAATTGGTCAATTCGAATCATTTTATAGAACCGATTAGGTTTTCTGATAAAGGTAAGTTTTTACTTTTAATTCCTAGTTACTGGAATCACCAAATCTGGGCGAATGCATATATTGAATCAAATTTCTCTATTGGAGTGTGACAACGTGAGCCTATACCAAGGTAGCCCGAAGCATTTGGCTTGGCATGAAACGATGGAACTTCACGAACTGGTAGCTTTTCAATCCGTAAATTTAGTTGCATTTAAACAAAAACTGCCAACCATCAAAGACCCGGTCCTTTGCTCGCTTTACAAGGAAACGATCTGCATGCTGGAGCAAAATCTGCAGGAACTCCTTAAGTTCTATCCACTGGCACCGACGATGAATCGAAGCCATATGCCCGATATGACCGCCTTTGATGCTGCCAGCCTGCTTGGCTTTGCCAAAACGGCAGTCCGCAACTATTCGATTGCAATTACCGAAACTGCCACCCCTATTTTGCGAGAAACCTTCCAGAAGCAATTAATTTGTGCTATCGATCTTCATGCCATAATATTTAACTTTATGTGCTCCAAGGGCTACTATCCTGCGTATAATTTAGAACAACTCCTTTGTAACGATGTAAACATGGCAACTGCGGCGCTGAGGCTTTAAGCGGGGCCAGCGTGTTTCGTCTTAACTCATAGAATAGCAAAAGCACTGCCGATCATCTCGGCGGTGCTTTTCTTCGTTGCTTGGCAACGTCCTAGTCTCCCAGGACCCTTATGTATTCGATTCAAATAACCCATGTAAACAGAGTACTTAAGGTCAACTAAGCTGCTTGCGTCTAAACAGCTGAGATCCTTAGCGTCTTAGCAGCTAACCGTCTTTGCAACTTTGCTGCCTTGCATCTTTGCATCTTTGCTTCTTTGCTTCTTTGCTTCTTTGCTGCCTTGCTGCCTTGCTGCCTTGCTGCCTTGCTGCCTTGCATCATTTGCAACTTTGCAGCCTTGCTTCTTTGCAGCCTTGCATCATTTGCAACTTTGCAGCCCTGTAGCCCAGCACTTAAGCAGCTTAGCACCTTTCCCCTGCTTAATTAACTGTAATTACTACATCTAATTTTGCTTCCTCGGCTTCCCGGGTTAAATTAACTGCAAAAACTACAGTTATTTTGGAGAATTTGGGCCATTCCGAGCTAAAATTGCAGAATTAACTGTAGGTTTTACAGTTATTTGTCTAGAATGAGCTTGTCTTGCGAAAATAACTGCAGGTTTTACAGTTAAGTTGTTGATTAGATAGCAGCAACAAAAAAAAAAGCACCACCGAGGTGATCGGCAGTGCTCTTCTTCATTGCTTGGCGGCGTCCTACTCTCCCAGGACCCTTCGGTCCAAGTACCATCGGCGCTGGAGGGCTTAACGGTCGTGTTCGGGATGGGTACGTGTGGAACCCCTCCGCTATCGCCACCAAACGGGTAAAATTGCTCAGGTTGCGGCATCGCCAAATGCCGTGCAGCAACTCTTCACGTAGCAACTACTTGAATTGCTATCGATCAGATCTTGCTCCCTGAAAACTGGATACGAAACGTGAATTTGCGTGTTAGCCCCTAATTGGTTCACCGGGGTCCCCGAAAAGTAATCGGAATTACCTTCGAAGCCTCGCTTCACTTTTTGGGGTATCTTTTGGATAAGCCCTCGACCGATTAGTACCTGTCAGCTCCATACATTGCTGCACTTCCACCTCAGGCCTATCAACCTCGTGGTCTTCAAGGGGTCTTACTAGTTGGGAAATCTCATCTTGAGGGGGG
>NZ_BOSL01000029.1 GCF_018403325.1 Paenibacillus vini
ATTACAACCATCACAGGTATCAATGGGGATTAAAAAAGATGACCCCTGTTCAGTACAGGAATCATCTATTGTCTGTTGCCTAAGCCTTCTCTTTTTTAAGTGTCCTTGACAAGGGTACCAGTTTATAACGCTATCAGGAAGGCTGTTCATTTCTTTTTCGCATATCCCATTCTACCACCCGTAGGCATACACCCGGGTTCCGATTCTTGCAATAACGGTCTTCAGTCTTTGAGTGTAGGCAAAATCCAGCGTTTCTATATCGTCCGTTTTATATGCGGATGTCGTGCTACCCGGTTTTCGTCTAGTGTTGAGCAGCGCAATAATCTCCGCCCCTGTACGAATCCCCATACCGTGAGCAAAGTAGGTTCCGTCCGGAAGCAAGATCGCGTTCTCCCCGCGCCATTCTGGCGACATAGGATTGAAATCGGGGTTTATAAAATAAAGCACATCCCCCGGATAGGCTTCAACCGCCGGGATAATCCGAAGATCGCTGTCATATTTCCAATCATAAAGGAGTAAATCGGCAAAATAAGTATTGAACGCAGGCTCACCGATCGAATCCAGCACGCCCTTATACAGCACGATTACCATGGCCGTAGCACATTCAAAGGCATAAGCCCATCCGTTTCGAAAAATATCGCGAATGCCCTCGGCCGGCGTTACTCCGCTCCGCAACCTAAAGCCTCCGTTTGGTTCCCGGTTCCAAAGCGCCTCGTTACACCGCGAATTTTTAAACGTAGCAAACTTAGCACCGCTGGCATGGAGCGCCCTGGCCGCTTCTACAATCGCGCTTCTCACCTTTAATTCGAACTCCAGTTCACCAATGGAACCGTAGCGGTAAGTCACCTGGCTTTGCTGTTTGCTCTGGAGAATCTCCTGCTCTACTCCGGTCAATTGAAGCTGCCCGATCCGTTCAGCCTCGCCCGGCGGAAGAATAATCATGTGGTCCACCTCGCAGATCGCCCGGAAGCATCTGATTCCGGGCTATATCCTAGTTGGGTTATTGTACGCGGATGAGGACCGGTGCGTGCCTAATATGTTCCTGCAATCGTTGCTCAGGTTACAAATACCCCACCGGATGGTCTTTCAATCTCCAGCCTTTATTCTCCTCGTATAAAAATCGCAGTGTAATCGACTCCATGACCTCGTCCACATCGGGAACCCTAAACACGAATTCCTTCCTGTCGGTTTCATTTACGGAAATCTCAGCTAGTTTAGCTTCATCCCAGTTCAATAAGGAACCCACTTCATAAATCGTATAGACTAGACGGCCGTCCTGCGCTTCAACCACACTGGACTCTACCATTTCTTGTACCAAGGATTCGGTGAAAATCCGTTCCAAATATTCGCTGATCTTCTCCCTCGAATTTAAGTCCTTACAGAAATAATATTGAAAAAACTCCTCATCGGCGAGCCTTTCGTCAAAGGATGCACATTCATTTCCGCCGGCACTAAAGACGGTGAAATAGACATCGATCGCTTCGTCCCTTAGCTGAAGTGCTATTTCATCAGTTAAGGGTGGTACTTCTGCCTGCGGGTCCATATCTCGGTCCATACCTTGCTCTGACAAGGGCTTAAAACTATCGAGAATTTTATCGAGATCTTTCATCATTTCATCGTATTCCCGAGCATCTACTGCCGCTTCTTCCCTGCCCTGATATATAGCCTCAGTCGGTCCGCTTGCCACAATGACCATTGCATTACATATTCCTACTTTCGAAAACGGTAGGCCCTCTTCCTCGCCTCCGTTATTCCACCATTCATTCCATTCTTCCACGGTTCCGTAAATATACAATTCAAACAGCCTGGCCTTCTCAATGTCCCTGTTTTGCGGAAGATAGTTTACTTTAATTCCATCAACGTCTTCTACTACCTCATATTTGGCATCGTCCCAGGACTCGGGAAACTCAATTTCAAAGCCTATCTGGTCGTTTAAATATCTTTTGTTCTTTTTCATGGTTTCTGACAGCTTATATTTGGTGATCCCCCAGCTGTCAATCTTGTGATTGGTGGCGGAAGCTTGGAAATAGTAGTCATCGATTGCAAATTCATAAATCTCGGTCTTTTCGTCTTCAGAATCAATGTACCCCAAACGAACCAATTCTTCAGGATCATATAACTTATAATTTTGTCCATATGCCTTTTCCAGCCGCTCCGTGTCATCACCAACCTTAATTCCTTTTGGAGCCGGCTCATCATTATCAAAAGAAATTGCATATAAAAGTAAGTCCTTATCAAAAGTAAGGCTTACCTCTTCTGTCCAAATGTATTTATTTCCCCAATCCCATGCATTAAAGTCCCTAGTATTTTCAATTTCATTAATAATTTCGATATCGTTTTCTTCCAGGATCGTCATTACTTCTTCCAGAGTCATGTCTAAATGAAATAATGCTAGGTACTTAGATTCCGTTACATCGTTAATTTGTTCTGGAGTGTCAGTAGATATTACGGTTTTAGTATTGGCGGATTCATCTTGAGTATCGTGGTCAGAGCGGGCTTTACAACCACCAATGGAAATTAGAATACAGCTTAGCAGTAGCAATATTATTAACCTATTCAAAACATCCGCCCCTGTTCCTCACTTTTCCATTCGAATCATGCATCACTTTAATCTGTAATATATATGCTCTTCGCCATCTCTAACAGCAGTTCGCGATTTTTGCTGTAGAACGTTGAAGTGACAGCAGCGTAGAGTTGTACTCTAATTTCACTTCCATAAACAATGTAATGCATTACGGCGTTATCTCCACTATCTTTTTCTTTAAAAACATACCCTTTAATTCCTTGCAGCGTTTCAATCTCCTCGACTTGTATCCCAGCTTCCTTCGCTTCATCAATCTCTGATGTATCGATACCATCTCCCAAAGGATAATATCCACCATAAGTACGAATATCGTTGCCATCTTCCTCATAAAGGTAAACGCCATCTCCAGCAAGAGACTCTTCTGAAATATTCCAACTTGATGGATAGTCTATTTCAAATCCATATTTAACATTCGAATAATTAGACATCGTAATACCCGCTGGATCTCCTTCATTTTCTATAATCTCCGAATCGATATCATCGAAATCTATATTAATCAAGATATCGTAAATCCCCTTCGAAGAGATCATTATATATTCCGAGTCACGGACTTTATGTAATGTTCCCGAATCTATGTCTGCCGACTTCCAGATGATTTCCCCTGTTGATTTATCTAACACATTGACACCTTCTTCAAAAGCGGATATGAGTGCGTATCGATTATTGATTGTTGCAATGTCTTCAATAACTACAAAAGACGTTTTATAAATTTTCTCAAGCGATTCCGATGATTCTATCCACGAATAGTTAACCAATTGTTCGCCTTTATCTTCTGTAAGCAATCCCATTTGAAATGAACTGATTTGATCCGACCATACATATCCTGAGGCATCTTGTTGAACAAATTCTTCCCACGACTTTGATGTTTCATCGAACAGACTAACCCCTGTGTTTTCGTCACTATCCCCCCAAATGACCATCAACTTCCCATTGAACCATCGCAGTTCCTCGATTTGAGCACCTTGCAATTGTTCAGTCGTTTGTAACTGGCCAAACTGATGGGCTACTTTATCATATGTATGGATAGAGCCGTCTCTTTTCCCGAAATAAACCATTCTTTGATTTCCATTAATGCTTGTTACCTCATCTAATTCATAACGGTTCTTTACTTTATTCGTAGTCAAATCGATGGAGATCGAACCACTGTCAGATCCTATCCAAGCTGTATGCTCATCGCTATACAACGTTAAACTAGATCCTAATCGAAGGTCCTTTTCAGAATAGGATATAAACTTTTCATTCTTTGTGTCGTAACGCACGAGAGGTTTAGATAAATTATTATCATCGCTCCCTTCTAGTTGCTGAAAATAGAACCAAATGTTGTTGTTAAAGGCCCTTATCTCATTGAATCCCTTTGTTTCTATTTCATTGCGAAGCTCGTTTGTGTTCAATTGATATGAATAGATACCTTCCTCTTCTACATACCAAAGTTGGTCTCCTACAAGGAGACTATCCATAGGATATATATCCTTATCCAGTCGCTTATTTATTGTCAGGAAATCATTCTGTTTCGCCTTATTTCCAGAAAATGATTGTACTGCGCTCGACTCTAATGTTGGTTGATCCCCTGAAGCCGCTGGAGGTTTGTCCTGCGGGCGGCTACATGAAGCTAGCACAATAGATATCATACATATTGCTATTATTTTTGAAATCGTCATTGTGCCCACTCCTTCTATAGGTTAGTGCCTTACTGATTATAAAACTCTACAATTCCCCCATTAATTCGAAGTCGAATCGTTGTCGGCTCATCACTACTGAAAGGAAGGGTTACAGATGAAATGTCTTCGAAATCTGCATTGGTGAATAGATCTTTATCAAAGTCAATTACATCAGATTCAAACATATACCACTCTCTTCCCAGCCAACCTCTCCATTCTTCAAAGTATTTATCTTTCTCAAAGGTTAAAAAATTGTTGTTTTGCTTCATGCTTACTTCACTTATTTCACCATTCGGACTATAAATTAGAATGGGAATTCGAATTTGACTATCGCCTGGAAAACGAATCCCATATTCAACTAACCCATTGCCTATACCCTCTACACCACCGATGAAATCTATCTCCTTCGAAAACGGATAAAGCGCTCCATTATAATCAAAAAAGGGACTATCAGTATGAACTGGTGGCAAGTTTAGTACATCGTTACAATCGGCTGTATATTCTTTCAATTCATTTCCCCAGGTCTCCCTGTTCACTTCAACCAATTTATTCATTGGACCTATATCGGTGGAAGGTACTTGTGGAGTAAAATCAGGCTCGTCTCCCAACACCATGGACACATAATAATTCTTAATCTCATTGTCCGGATAGCCAATGACTCCATGTAAAGCTCCCGTTCTTTGCGAATGGATCGGAGCAAAGACCAGTATATTGGCATATTCCCTGTTATCCGTTACAAAAATCGGATTATCCTTCATAAAGACCTGTTCTTCTTCCTGGCTTGCCGGTACAGACTGTTTTGTCATAATAAAATTAAGCAAAGGTTTAACGTGCTTATACATAGGCTCCTATTCCTCCTTATATATTTAGCTGTTTGCAGAAATCCGGGTCAATCCGTCGTAACCTTTCTTTTGCGTTCTCTAGTGCCAAATACAGCATTCTAAGCTGATAACCGTAACGTCCCATTGCTTTGAGTTCTTCAAGTCTTTTCAACCGAAAAATTTAGCTATTCCAAGCGTATTCCCATTCTACTACGGTTGTCATTGTATACACTCCTTTTGGCTGGCCGCGCCCGATCAGTGCCACACCACTCTATTTATGTATACAAAATTTACTTCCGGATCTCGCCGGCTTTGATGCTTTTGTATACAGAATGTGAGCTGAAGCAGCTCTCCAGGTTCTTTTTTTGTATACGCTTTTTAGACGTACCGCCCCCAATCGGGGAAGGGGCCCCGATTGGGGCCGCGCTTCCTCGTTATTATTCAGTTCCTTCAAACGTAACGCCTAGTATATAATCAGCTGCCTTCTGTGCCTGCCCTGTTGCTTGAACAATCAATCGTCTATCATCCTTCAACTTCCGCAACCAACTACCCACATAAGCAGCGCTGTTATCTAAGATACTGTTATCAATCCCTGCCACTTCGCAAAGCATAGCTGCTCCAATTTCTGCGACCAGTTCTTCCTTGCTGTAACTCTCGTCACCAAAGGCGGCAAGCTCGGTTATACCTGAACGATTCAAGCGTTCTGCATGACCTGTGCTATGAACATGCTCGTGGAACAGGGTGCTATAATATGCTTAATCGCAGATTGGAGGAACGCTTACCGAGTCCGTTGACGGCCGATAGAAGGCCCGTCCAGTAGCGAAGGTCACTGGTGGTGCATCTTTGTAATCTTCACAAATTTTTTCTGCTTCCTCGATGGGGTCATGCTCAAATATCCGGTCATTTCTTTTACTCTTCAGCCCTTCGCATTGCTTATTGATACTGAATATATTGTAATAGCGCAAAAACGGTATTTTAACTTCCTTCCCACTGTCTTTATCTTCTTTTTCTAGCCAAGTCCAGAAAACAACAATATTTCCTTTCTCGCTTTTTTTGACAGTACCCCCGGCTTCTTTAATTTGTTTGAAGGTTGCGTATTCTTCCGGTTCCAACAGCATTGTATTAATACCACGGTAGGATTTTTGGGTTTTCCAGTTGACGGTTGCTCCCACTCTCCAAGGTCTACGCCAAGGAACTATTCCCTTCTCCAAAAGTTGTATCATTCGATTTGTTATCATTTCATAAATTTTTTCGCTCATTTTAACCTTTCCTTATGTGTTATAATGGAGGGGCGAAGGGGTTCAAAATCTTCGCCCCGGTCGCTATTGCTCCCTTAAGCAATGCGGCCCTTTATTTTTCTTTGGTTGGTAATGCATCCAAATAAGCATTTAATAGTCCATCTAGTAATTGCGATCGCTCCAACACCTCCGGTGCAACAAGTCCATATTGACTGGCTAGATTGTGCATCTTTCTCCTTTCCACTTCGATTTGTCTTAATAATTCCTCCAAGAAATCACCTCACATAGCAGCTTATTTGAGTTTTGACTCCGCATGGCATCGGGTCCCGAAAGGGCGATTTTTTGCCTTTTCTTGCGAAGCTTGGGAACAGGAGCATAGCCGGATGGTCAAGGGATCAGCACAAAAACTTTTTTCTTCCGCTTTGATTCTTTCGATGGAAGAAAAAAGTTTTTTGCCACTTGACGATCTGGCTACGGCACTTAGGAAAAAACGTGTTAGGCAGGGTGGTCAAGCCCCAAATTAGTAGACATTGAAAAAAACACCTAAGCCGCAAACTGGCGCCGATACTCTATCGGCGTCAGTTTGTTTAATTTCCGCTTTGGTCGCCGTTGGTTATAAAATCGTATGTATTTTTCGATTCGGCTTTGTGCCTCAGCTAAACTTCGGATATGATATGGATAGAGCCCTTCCGTTTTGAGATGCGAGAAGAAGCTCTCCATGGAGGCATTGTCTAGACAATTGCCCCGACGAGACATGCTGATCTGGGCCCCAACCTTTGGCAGCGTGTCGTGGTAAGCGTGAGACGTGTACTGGAACCCTTGGTCGCTGTGAACGACGAGCCCAGACACGTCTTTTTGCTTGGCAAAGGCTTTTGCAAATGTCTTTAGAACAAGTTCATTATCATTACGCTCACTGAGTTGGTAAGCCACAATCTCATTGTTGAATAAATCCTTTATGGCCGAGAGATACAGCCAGCATTCGCCTACCCGGTATTGAGTCACATCCGTTACCCATTTCTGGTTTGGTGCATCTGCTGTAAAATCTCGTTTAAGTAAATTCTCTGCCACACGTCCACCAACCTGGTATTTCATATTAAAGCGACGTTTTCTGCGAATGCTAGCTTGAAGACCAAGCTTTTGCATAAGACGTAATACCTTCTTGTGGTTCATCCATACGCCCTCATCCTGCCATATGAAAAGTTGTAGTTGTCGATAACCATACTTGCCTTCGTACCGTGCACTGTGCGAGCATCGGACGAGTCTTGCAATGCTCGGGGTCCAACGCATACTGCCGGTAACCCTTCCGGTCGGTTGTCCGGTATGTTAGCCGGTGTTTCTCCGTGCAGATATAAGAGTTACTCTCGGCGTCGTAAGTAAACTTCCACTTAGCAAACAAACCTTGTTTAGGGTGAAATCTTCGGTGAGCAATAACGGCAAATATCTTTCGCTTCCGTAAACCTTGGCAAATCGGCGTTGTTAAATAACCGGAATCCAGTGCTACAGCTTCAACCTTGAATCCTAAACGTTCTCTTTGGCGGTCTAAGCGGGACAAATACGGCACCGAATCATGGACATTTCCCGGTGTAACGTGGACATCAGTAATCAGATTGTATTTAAGATCGACAGTCCGGTGGTCGAGATAAAAGAACCCCTCGGGCTTACCGCCGCGAAACATATAGCCGCTATCCGGGTCGGTGCTCGCTTTAATTTCCTTAGTTTCGCTCACATCCTCTCGTGTTTTCAGAGCTTTTTTCCGTGCGCTTTGCGGTCCTCCGCCACAGCCTCATTGAGTTCGTCAATGTAGTCCTTGGTGTTTTGCAGGACTTCCTGCTTGGTATAATGGTGTTTGTTAGCATTGGCTTTTACATGAGTGGAATCCGTAATGAGCACGCGGCCGCTCACCATTTTGTGCGAAATCGCCTGGAGGACGATTTCGTCAAAAACCTCCTGAAAAATGTCGGTATCCTTAAACCGAGTCCGCCGGTTCCAGCTAATCGTGGAGTGATCCGGGACTTTATCCGTTAAACCAAGACCTAAAAACCAGCGGTAAGAGGTTTGAATCTCGCGTTCCAGTTGGCGTTCCGAGCGAATGCCGTAAAAATAACCGAGAAAGATCATCTTGATCAGAACGACCGGATCAATGGCTGGGCCATTATCTATGCAGTACAAAGGACGAACCTTGTCCTCAATAAAAGAGAAGTCGATATACTTGTCCACTTTACGCAGCAAATGATCCTGCGGAACCAATTCTTCGATCGACACAAATTCATAACTTTGTTGTTTATCCCGGTTCGATCTGAGCATTCAAGACACCATCCGTTCATGAGTAGTTACTTATATTATACAACATTAACGCGGTGTCGTCTTAAAACAAAAAATATAATGAAGGCTGTCGAGAAACCCACGTCTTTGAGACGGCGGGTTTCTCTCTTTTCATTTATAGTTACTTAATGACCCAAAAAGGAAGGGTCACCCCCTCTTTTCTAAGCGATCCAAGTGGATCGCTATCTTCTTCATGTTCTGCACGGCGGACGTCATCAGTGCTTGTTCCTTGACGTTAGCCAATCCGCGCAAACGGCAATAGCGAAACCCATGGAGCTCTTTGGCATCCGCGAAGCTTCGCTCAATCGTTTCTTTTCGTTTACGATACAGATGCTTGCCATCCCGGCTTAGCCGGTTGTTTCGCACCCAATCTTTGCAATCTTCCCAGACATGCCGGGTCAGCACCTTTCGGTGGTTCCCGGAGTGGGTGCACTGTGCGAGCATCGGACAAGTCTTGCAATGCTCGGGGTCCGACGCATACTGCCGGTAACCCTTCCGGTCAGTTGTCCGGTATGTTAGCCGGTGTTTCTCCGGGCAGATATAAGAGTTACTCTCGGCGTCGTAAGTAAACTTCCACTTGGCAAACAAACCTTGTTTAGGGTGAAATCTTCGGTGAGCAATAACGGTAAATATTTTTCACTTCCGTAAACCTTGGCAAATCGGCGTTGTTAAATAACCGGAATTCAGTGCTACAGCTTCAACCTTGAATCCAGAACGTTCTCTTTGGCGGTCTAGTCGGGACAATTACGGCACCGAATCACGGACATTTCCCGGTGTAACGTGGACGTCAGTAATTAGATTGTATTTAAGATCCACCGTCCGGTGGTCGAGATAAAAGAACCCCTCCGGCTTACCATCGCGAATCATATAGCCGCTATCCGGGTCGGTGGTGCTCACTTTAATTTCCTTAGTTTCGTTCACATCCTCTCGTGTTTTCAGGGCTTTTTTCCGTGCGCTTTGCGGTCCTCCGCCACAGCCTCATTGAGTTCATCAATGTAGTCCTTGGTGTTTTGCAGGACTTCCTGCTTGGTATAATGGTGTTTGTTAGCATTGGCCTTTACATGAGTGGAATCCGTAATGAGCACGCGGCCGCTCACCATTTTGTGCGAAATCGCCTGGAGGACGATTTCGTCAAAAACCTCCTGAAAAATGTCGGTATTCTTAAACCGAGTCCGCCGATTCCAGCTAATCGTAGAGTGATCCGGGACTTTATCCGTTAAACCAAGACCTAAAAACCAGCGGTAAGCCAAATTGGTTTGAATTTCGCGCTCCGGTTGGCGTTCCGAGCGAATGCCGTAAAAATAACCGAGAAAGATCATCTCGAACAGCACGACCGGATCAATGGCTGGGCGCCCATTATCTATGCAGTACAAAGGGCGAACCTTGTCCTCAATAAAAGAGAAGTCGATATACTTGTCCACTTTACGCAACAAATGATCCTGCGGAACCAATTCTTCGATCGACACAAATTCATAGCTTTGTTGTTTATCCCGGTTCGATCGGAGCATTCAAGACACCATCCGTTCATGAGTAGTTACTTATATTATACAACATTAACGCGGTGTCGTCTTAAAATAAATGAAAATAAAGAAGGCTGTCGAGACTTTCTCGACAGCCTGAGAGTGCTTCTGCACTCCCTTCATATTTCCCTATTGGACAATCTCCGCTATCTATCCCTTGTTGTTTGCAGCGGTGAACTGGCTGTTATACAGACCGGCATAGTAGCCGCCTCGGGCGAGCAATTCGTTATGGCTTCCGCTTTCCACCACATCGCCGTCCTTCATATAGAGAATCAGGTCGGCTTCACGAATCGTTGACAGCCGGTGGGCGATCACGAAGCTCGTTCTTCCTTCCATCATCTTCTGAAACGCTTGCTGAATACGAATTTCGGTCAACGTGTCGATACTGCTGGTCGCTTCGTCCAGGATCAACATCGGCGGATTCGCCAGCATGACCCGGGCGATCGTCATGAGCTGCTTCTGTCCCTGGGACAGGTTGTCTCCGGTCCCGCTGATTTCCGTGTCATATCCGTCCGGAAGCCGCTTGATAAACTCATGGGCATTGGCCGCTTTGGCTGCTGCAACCACTTCCTCCTCGCTGGCCTCAGGATTTCCATAGGCAATGTTGTCACGTACGGTCCCGCCAAACAGCCAGGTGTCCTGCAGAACCATGCCGAATCTGCGACGCAAGCTATCACGGGACATCCGGTTAATATTGACGCCGTCGATCGCGATTTCTCCGGCATCTACATCATAAAAACGCATAAGCAGGTTGACCAGTGTCGTTTTCCCGGCTCCGGTCTGGCCCACGATTGCAATCCGCGTGCCCGGAGGCACGACCAGATTCAAGTCGCGGATCAAAGGACGATCCGGCTGATAAGAGAACTTTACATGGTTGAACGAAATGGTGCCCTGGCCTTGCGGCAAATCAGGCTCAGCGCTACGATCCGGCGTTTCCGCCGGTTCGTCCAGCACCTGAAATATCCGCTGTGCCGATGCGGTCGCAGACTGAAGCTGAGTAATGACACCGGTAATTTCATTGAACGGCTTCGCAAACAAATTCGCGTAAATCAGGAAACTGGACAAGGCCCCTACCGTAATCCCGTTCCCGATAACCATGACACTCCCGATTAAGGCAATCACGGAAAAAGTCACATTGTTGACCAGCCGGGTCGCCGGATTGGAGAGCGAACTGATGAATTGAGATTTTACCCCGACCTGATAAAGCTCGTCGTTTTTGGCCGAAAACCCGGTATAGGACCGATCCTCATAATGAAAGGCTTGCACGACCTTTTGCCCGCCTACCATTTCTTCAACATATCCGTTGAGCGTTCCCAAAATCCGGGCCTGATCGCGGAACAGCTGTTGAGACCGCATCGTTATGAATCTGGCCACATAATAGGCGGCCGGCGCGGACAACAGCACCACCAGCGTCATCAGCGGACTGGTATAAAGCATCAGCCCGATCGCACCTGCAATCGTAACTACTCCAGTCAGTAATGTGGAGAAGCCCTGCAGCAATCCGTCCGAGACGGCGTCCATATCGTTGACGAAACGGCTGATACTGTCTCCTTGCGGGTGAGTATCATGATATTTCAGCGGTAATACGTTCATCTTATCAAACATTTCACCGCGCAGATCATTTACGGTTTGATACGCCAGACGGTTGGTCAAATAAGTGAGCAGCCACCCGAATAAGCTTCCGACGGCATAGACGAGTCCGAGAAGGGTAAGCAACCTGAACACTTCATCGAACTCAACGTTTCCCTTTCCGATCATATGGTCAATACTCCGCCCGATCATGTAAGGACCGATCAAGCTCGAGGCTACGCTGATCATCGCACTGACTACCGCCCATATCGCATAGCTTCTATATTTACCTGCGTACTTTAAAAGTCTTTGCCAGGTTTGTCTCGTGTTCATCATCCCGCCTCCTCCTCCGAGTCCGAGAGCTGGGAAGCACAAATTTCCCGGTAAGCCTCGCAATCTTGTCTTAGTTGCTCATGGGTGCCGATGCCGGCAATCCGGCCGTCTTCAAGGACAATGATATGATCGGCCTGCCGGATCGTGCTGACCCGCTGTGATACCAACAGCACGGTCATGCCAAGGCTATACTCCTTTAGTGATCTGCGCAAAGCCGCATCCGTTGCAAAATCCAGCGCACTGGAGGCATCGTCAAGAATCAGAATCTCCGGATTGGCAGCGACGGCGCGCGCGATCGTCAGCCGCTGCTTCTGCCCTCCGGACAAGTTGATCCCGCCTCTTGATACAAGCGTCCCGTATCCATCGGGAAGTTTGGCTATAAACTCGTCAGCCTGGGCAACCGCGGCCGCCCGCTTTACCTGATCCTCCGAAGCATGCTCCGCCCCCATACGGATATTGTCTGCGATCGTTCCGGAGAACAGCAGAGCTTTTTGCGGAACGACCCCGATTTTACTGCGCAAGTCGCTCAAGTCGTAGTCTTTGACATTGACACCGTCTATCTGAACCTCACCGCTCATTACGTCATAAAACCGCGGAATCAGGTTGACGAACGTAGACTTGCCCGAACCTGTCCCCCCGATAATCCCTACTGTCTCTCCCCGAAGGATTGACACGGATACATCTTTCAAAGCGGGGTCGCCCGTCGCATTATAGCCGAACGTCACATGATCAAAAACAATCGCCGGGATTTCCGGTTTTGAAGCTTGAGACAAGTTCAGAGGATGCTCCGGATTCGTGACGGAAGCCGTCGTATCCAGAACCTCGTTAATCCGGGCAGCGGAGGAAGCCGCTTTTGTAAAAAGAATAATCAAATTGGACACGACGATCAGGGCCAGCAAAATTTGCGTGGCATAATTGATAAAAGCGATGATTTCACCGGATGACAGCGTGCCTGCATGAATATGAATTCCCCCGACCCATAAGACCGCAATAATCGCGGCATTGACCACGAGCGTGGTAACCGGGCTCAGCAAAGCGGACACCCGCCCCACTCTTATGGCGGTTGCGGTAATATCATCGGACGCTTCACGGAACCGCTTCTTCTCCGCCTGTCTCTTTGCAAAGGCGCGTATGACGCGAACTCCGCTCAGATTCTCGCTTAATACGAGAGCGACTTTGTCCAGTTTTTTCTGATACAACCGGTACAACGGAGCCGATTTCGTAATGATCAAATACAGGATCACCGCAAAAACGGGAGCCGCCGCAATCAGCACGAGCGACAAACGGAAGTCAAGCAGCATGGCCATAATAATCGCTCCGATACAAATAAACGGGGCGCGAATCACGAGGCGGATCAGCATCGCTACGGCAACCTGCATCTGATTTACGTCATTCGTAATCCGGTTAATGAGCGAGGGTGTTCCGAACCGGTCAAGCTCGGCAAAAGACAATGTGGATACGTGTTTGAACAGCTTGTTCCGCAGTGTCGTTCCAAATCCTTGCGAAGCACGGGCCGCGTAATGCTGACAGATCAGCGAACTCCCGAACCCCAGCAGGGACATGATCACCATGAGCCCGCCCATTTTCATCACATACGAAGTATCCCTGTTCCCGATTCCGTGATTCACGATCAGAGCCACGATCGTCGGCAGCAACAGCTCCAGAATCGCTTCCAGCAGCTTGAACAAGGGCCCGAGAATACTTTCTTTTTTATAAGCCTTCAAATAAATCGCAAGTCTAAACAAGTTTGATCACCCATTATCATGAAGTATTTATGTAGATTTGACTTTTAGAGACTGACTTATATGATTATGGCATAGGCTTTCCCATATTAATAATATTGCAATAATATCTTTTACATATTAAAAAAATATACCAGAGAACAGAGGCAACCCATGGATATTAGACAATTAAGATACTTTTTAACCATTGCGGAAGAAGGGCAAATCACTTCTGCCGCCAAAAAACTGCAAATGGCCCAGCCTCCGCTCAGCCAACAGCTTAAGCTGCTTGAAGAGGAACTGGGCGTGAAGCTGGTGGAACGAGGATCGCGCAGCATCCAGCTCACCGATGCCGGAGAAATGCTGAGAAGGCGGGCTCAGCAAATCGTGGACCTGACCGATTCCGCATCGAGAGAGATTCGCGATTTTGCCAAAGGACTAAACGGCACGCTGCCGATCGGCACCGTCTCTTCCTCCGGTTCCACCCTGCTCACGGATAGATTGTTCGAATTCCATAAAACGTACGCCGGCGTTAAATTTGAAATCCATGAAGGGAACACGTTCAGGATTATCGAGCTTCTTAAGAGCGGAATCATCGAGGTGGGGATCGTCAGAACTCCGTTCCATACGGCAGGCCTGGAAACCAAATATGCCGAACCCGAACCGATGATTGCTGTCATGCATCCGGATTACGACTGGAATCAAGCACAGGAGAGCATTTCAATTCAAGAACTCCGCGAACGCCCGCTCATTATTTATCGCAGATTCGAGCAGCTTATCCGGGATACCTGCCTGAAGTCCGGCTTTGAACCGGAAGTGTTCTGCAAGAACGATGACGCCCGGACTACGCTGCAATGGGCCAATGCCGGTCTGGGTATCGGGATTATGCCCCGATCCGCCCTCAAGTTGGTCAGCCACGACAACCTGGTATACAAGGTGATCCAAAGCGAAGCCTTGCGAACCCAAATTGCCGCGATTTGGACGAAGGATCGTTATTTGTCTACGCTGGCGCAGAAATTTATCGAGAGCTTCGGGAAGGAGTAAGGGGCGCGGGCGGGAGCTGAATCCCGCCTATTTCCCGGGCCATCTACGAAAAGTTGAAAATGTGCACTCATAACCGATTTGTTCACTCTCTCCGCCAAGATGTTGTTCATGATCCTCCTCCGTCTTCACTGGTCTGTTCACACTGTGAAGTTTATAATTTGGGAAGCAGTGTTCCATTAAGAATAATCCTATTGAGGAGGAGACGTGAATGAAGATCAAGGCCGTACGTAATCAAAGAGCGATGTTCAGCAAAATTCTGATCAGCATCGTGTTATGCACTTCCATCACGCTTCTGGTTTCAACATCCATTTATTACACCTACTACGTCAAAATCCAGAAGGAACAAACTTTCCTCTCCGACCTCAGCCATTTGACCCAAACCAGCAAGGAAGTCGTAAACTTGACGGAAGCGGCACAATCCTTGTCTTTTCAAATCTATCGAAACAGCACGATCTCCAAACTGATGTTTTATGAAAATCCCGATATTTACGAAGTGACCGCCGCCATGTCCGAGCTCGGCAACTATTTAAGCTCCATGCCTTATATTGAATCCATTTACGTCTACAATCCGAAAAGCGAACACATTTACATCGCTTCGTCCAAGGGACAAAACGGGGTGTTTGCCGAGCAGGAGCTGAAGGATACCGGTGTTCTGGATATCCTGGGCCATTACCAGGATTATAAACCGTTCACTCCGATTCCCCGGATCTATTCCAATGGTGCGGAGGAAGACGATCAAGTCCGGGCCTATACCTTTCTCTGTTATGATGCCATCGGTTGGGACCGTTCGATCAACTCGGCCGTAATCGTCAACATTTCCGCCGCTTGGATTAACAAGGAGATCACCACCAACCTTTTCCCTGAAAGCGCTACCTTTATTTTGGATGATCGGGGGAAGATTCTTTCCAGTCAGAGCCTGGAGGAACAAACGCTCTCGCCGGTTGAATCGGACTGGTTCAACGTTAAAATCCGGGAGCGAGAAACCGGTTCTTTTACAGCTTCCTACCAGGGGTTGCCGTCGCTAGTATCGTATACATCCCCCGACGATCTCGGCTGGCAGTATGTACGGGTAACCCCCTATCATCTGATCACCGAACAAACGGAGCGTATTTTGCAGGCAACCTTGCTGATTGCCGGGGTCATTTTGCTGGCGGGGCTGCTCACCTCCTGGCTGATTTCGAAACGGCTTTATCTGCCGATCGACCGGATCGTCCGGGAAATGAACGTACTGGAGGTCGACAAACGAAACAGCATGTTTACGATCAAGCAAAATTCGCTGCGCGATCTTGTTCTGGGCCAGAAACCGCTGCACCCGGTGGACCAAGTGGAAGGATTGCAACGGCTTGGCATCCATTTCACGTTGAATGAGGATTATCGTCTGATAGTGCTGCGTATCGACCGTTACGCCGAGTTGTCGGAGGATCGTTCATCCTACCTTCTGGCTTATAAATTCGCGATTATGAACATCGCCTCTGAAATTTTCGGCCAAACCTATCGCGTGGAGACCGTCGATATGAACGATGACAGTCTGCTCGTGCTGCTCAATATTATGGACCCGGCGGAGGACCGGGATACGGAACTGCTGGAAACGCTGCTACGCCAAGTCCGCGAAGCCTGCGCCGATTATCTCAAAATCAGCCTGTCGGCAGCCTACAGCCCCGTCGACCGCAACCCGGCGCAATTACCGCGGCTCTATAAACAGGTGCGGGAAGCCTCCAAGCACCGCTTCTTCTATGGCCGCGGCTGCATTATTAACGCCAAAGCTATCCAGGAGCTGCAGGGTAATGTGCACCATTATCCGACCGATACGGAAAAGAAGCTGACCGACGCGCTGCTGAGCGGAAAGACGGAGGAAGCCCGGCGCTATTTTTCCGAAATTGTCCGCGGGACCACGCTGAATCCGTACCATGTGGCACAATTGTCGGTATCCCGTTTATCGGTAACCTTGAAGAGCGTGATCGACCAGATTCAGAAAAGCAATCAGTTCCGTTTCGAAGAGGAGTGGGAGCCGCCGGCCCTGGATTCTTTTGAAATCATCGATGATCTGGAGCACATCTATTTCACCTTGTTTGATGAGTTGAAGAACAAACTGGCGGAGAAAAAGAACACGAAGCAGCACGAGCTTATCGCGGAAATCGACCGGATTATCGACCAATCCTTCCACGATCCGAATTTCAGCCTGAACCTGATCGCGGACAAATTGGGTCTCTCTCCGGTATACGTCAGCCGTTTGTATAAGCAGGCGACCCTGACCGGAATTACGGAGGTCATCCTGACGAAAAGGCTGAACGAGGTGTGCAGGTTACTGGAGCAAACCGATCACTCCATTACCCTCATTGCGGAACAAACGGGATTTACAAGCAGTTCCTATCTCCACCGGATGTTCAAACGCAGCTTTGGGTCCACCCCCGCAGATTACCGGCGCTCCAAACGCCCCGCCGCCAGCAACGGTTGATTATTTAAAGGTTTGTTAGAGGGTTGGCGGTTGGCGTTGGTGGTTGGCATGAGTTTGGGCGACATGGTTAGTTGGTTGTTGGTGGGTTGCACGAGTTTGGGCGACTTGGTTAGTTGGTTGTTGGTGGGTTGCACGAGTTTGGGCGACATGGTTAGTTGGATTGTTGCACAAGTTTAGGTGACATAGTGGTAGGTTAGTTGTATAAGTTTGGTTGATTAAGGTGAGTAGAGTGAAGAAGCCTCGGGAAATTAACTGTAATTCCTACAGTTAATTTCCCGAATTCAGGCTCTTTAACTAAATTAGATGTAATTCCTACATTTAATTTTGGTGAAGTCGCCAATTCCAAGCCTTAGACTAGAAATTAGCTGCATGTTTTACAGTTAATTGGTCCCGAACCTCCTTTAAGCCTATAATTAGCGGTAGGTTTTACAGTTAAATTTACTCTCGAGGCCACGCCGCTCCGTGTCAGGTTACTTTACCCCACTTCTCATCACCGCACTTCACTTCTATACCAATTCATCAATTAAACTCACTACATTTAACCACACTCCCTCAACCTTACCTCATATCACTCCACTTCAATTCGAATCACGTCACATCACTTCCCATCAACCAAACTTCACTTCTACAGCAAATCATCAATTCATTTCACCATACCTCATCACTTCCAGCACTCTCGCGGGGAATCGTCAAACCATACCCAAACTAAAAACAGACGCCGAAGGTTTCTCGGCGTCCGTTTCCTGTATGTGTCTTTTCCTATTGCGTCTGTTCCTTATTAAACTTTGTTTACTTGATTCCCGATTCGCTCACATACTGCTCCCACTGTTTCGTCCATTCCTGCTGCACTTTCTCCAGACCTGCCTGCTTCGCTTTCTCCATAAAAGTGGCTAAGCCTTTATCGACATCGTCGACTAGTCCTGCCTGAAGCGGGTACAAGTACTGCTTCTCGACCTGCTCCAAGGCCGCTTTCTCGGCCTGGTAGGAGGTGTAATCCTCCGCGAAGCTCAGGAACAGATCCGGTTTCTGGATTTTATCCAGCTCGGCAAAAATCTCTTTAACCCCGTCAAAGCTCTTGTCGAAGAGCATATACTCCGGGTTCCGCCAAGCCCAGCCGTTCATCGCTTCCCGCGGGAAGCCGTTCGACTGGCTTGTGCCGATCATTTTATAATACCCGTCTTCCACGGTGTAGTTCGTACCCTCGATACCGTACTCCGTCAATTGGTTGTACCGTTGATCAAGCACCAGCTTTTCATAAAAAGCCAGCGCCCGTTCCGGATTCTTACTGTTCTTCGGAACCGCAAAGCCATTATGGATCGGATGCACCGGTGACGCATAACCCGTTGTCTCTCCGAACGGGGTATATCCCAACTCCCAGTCCGGATGGGAGGCTTGCACGGCGATTACCGACTCGTTGAAACGCGTAGGATTGTCTCCGAAAATACTCGCCGCTTTCCCGGACGTCAGAGGATCCTGCATCGTGTCTTTGATGTTGAGCACGTTTTTCGGAATGAATCCCTTATCCGCCCACCGCTTCATTACTTTCAACTCTTCTTTATGTTCCTCGGAGCCCCAGAAAGAATAGACTTCCGTCGGATTCTCGTATTTGACCCCCATTCCGTAAGGGAGCGCGCCGATCATTTTATTCAGCTCGGTATAGATATAATGAAGATTGTTTTTGACGTCGCTGTTGAGCGAAACCGGCATCATATCCGGCTCGTTCTGCTTGATTCCGTCCATGTAGGCTTCAAAACTCTCCAGATCCTTGGGCACCGGAAGATCGTACTTTTTCCGCAGGTCCTCCCGCCATACAAAACCGTTTGTCACGTATTCCTTATAGGTCGAAGGAATCGTATAGATTTTGCCGTCGACCTTTACGCCGTCCCACATCGATTGCGGAACAAACTTCTGCAGCTCCGGCGCCGCCTTCGGAAGCAAATCATCAAGAGCCAGGAAGGCGCCTTTCTTCGCATAGGACTGATAGGAAGTCCAATCCGCCGTGAAAATCAGATCGATCGCCTGGCCGGAGGACAGTAGAAGCTTGTATTTCTGGTCCCAATCCGTCCAGCTCGTATAATTGAATTTTACCGTAGTATTCAGCTCCGCTTGCGCCATTTTATTGACCTCGGCCATCACCTTGTCCAGATCTTTGGGCGCGTCGCCGAGCATGTACACCTGCAGCTCCACCCTTTTCGAAGTATCGATTCCCGTGTCAGCCGTCTGCCCTGTCGCACTAGAGCTACCATCGTTCCCGGACTTCCCGCCGCTCGAATCGTTACCGCTTCCCGCATTGTTGCCGTTCCCCCCGCCGCAGCCCGAGAGCAGCGCCATAATCAGAACCAGGGTCAACATCATCAACGAACCTTTGCTTAAAGACTTTTTCTTCATCCTGAATCCTCCCTTTTTATCGATGATTGCAATTGCTCTATGTCAGCCGAAGGTCCGGTTGCTTGTGCCGCATTCGCTCAGCCCCGCACTTCGGTTCTAACCTTTTACCGCTCCGATCGTCAAGCCCTTGACAAAATACCGCTGAATGAACGGATACAGAAACAACACCGGCCCCGTAACCACGATCGCCATGGCCATTTTCGTCGACTCCGTCGGCAGATCCCCGGCCAGACTTACTCCCGTCCCGGCCCCCATATTGGCGATGAAGGATGCCGAATTGATGACATTGTACAAATGAAATTGCAGCTGGTACTTATGTGTGTCGTTAATGTACAGCGAGGAACTGAACCAGTCGTTCCAATAATGCAGGGCCAGAAACAGTCCCACCGTGGCGATACCCGGCATGGACAACTGGAGAACGATCCTCCAGTAAATGCGGAAGTCGCCGGCTCCGTCGATTTTCGCGGATTCGAACAATTCTTCAGGTACGGCAGTCCGGATAAAATTTTTCATCAATATAATAAGAAACGGGGTCATCAGGCCCGGAAGAATGAGCGCCATGTAACTGTCGGTCAGGTGCAGATATTTCGTGTACAGGATATACCAGGGTACCAGTCCGCCCCCGAACAGGGTTGTAAAGTAAATGTAGAACGAGAAAGCGTTCCGGTATTTAAAGTCTCTGCGCGAAAGCACATATCCCGCCATGGTCATAAAGAACAAGCCCAGCGTCGTGCCGACAACTGTAGTGAAAAACGTGACTCCATAGGCCCTAAGCACATCCTCCGGGAAGCGGAATACCGTTCGGTAGCCTTCCAGCGAAAATGTAGAGGGTATCAGATGATACCCGTCCCGGATAATCGAGTCATTGGCCGTCAGAGAGGCCGAAATAATGAGCAGGAATGGAAGCAGGCAGGCTATGGAGAACAGAATCGTTACCGAATAGGACAACCCTTGCAGCAATCCGTAATACTTATCTTCTTTGATTCTCATTTTGCGCGCCCCCTTAGAACAAAGCGTACTCGTCGTTGATTTTGCGGATGATCCAGTTGACCGTCATGATCAGAATGAAGCCGAACAGGGATTGATACAGCCCCGCGGCCGTGGCCATGCCGACATCAAACGTCACCTTGAGCGACCGGAACACGTAAGTGTCCAGAATATCCGTCGTATTGTAGAGCACCCCGTTATTGCCGATCAACTGATAGAACAAATCGAACTGGCCCTTCATAATGCTGCCTAGCGCAAACAGCAGAAGCATGACGAAGGTCGTTTTCAGCATCGGCACCGTGATGTACCAGATCCGCTGGAAGATGTTCGCCCCGTCGATTTTTGCAGCTTCATAATACTCCTCGCTGATCCCGGTAATGGTTGCAAGGTAAATGACCATGCTGTAGCCGAGATTTTTCCACAGGTAAAATAAAATAATGAGAAAAATCCAAATCACCGGCTTGTTGTACACGTCGACCGGCTCGGCGCCGAACTGTGCAAGCAGTGTATTCAGGAATCCGCTGTCATAGTTGAACACGTTGTACACAATGACGCTCAGGATGACGAACGAGACGAAGTAAGGCAGGAACATGATCGACTGCGTCAATTTTTTGAACCATTTTATCCGCAATTCACTGAGCAGGATCGCGCAGACGATAGCCAATACATTCCCCAACACAATGAAAGCCAGATTGTAGCCCACCGTATTCAGCGTTAATCGGAACAAAGTACCGGATTTCCAAAGAAACTCAAAATTTTTCAGGCCGACGAATGCCGAATCGAACAGCCCCGAGTTGAAATCAAACTGAGTAAAAGCATAGTAGACACCGACCATAGGAAAATAGGAATTGATCAAAAAATAGATTAATGTCGGCAGCAGCATCAGAAACAAAATCCGGTTCCGCGACAATTCTTGTAAAAAGTGCCTCATGGCATCCTTTCTCCCTCCTGCAACGTTTGAGACCACTATAGTAAAACCCCTGATTTCCGTGTAGTGAAGCTTCCCGGCATTCCTGTATTTTCCGTAAAAATACGAGGTGAACAATTCGAACATTTATGCAAAATTCCGGTTTTACAGACGAAAAGACCCGGGCATAGCGCCCTAACAGCATCCGTTAAATAAGGATATAGCTGGATTTCTTACTTTCCTCTCTTTCGTAATAATAAAAAAGGGTAATGTTTCCTGAGGATCATAATTTGGAAGGAGAGCTGCTAGTGTTTAAGCAATGGTGTAAGCTGGCTTTAATTTCCCTAATATGTATTGGAACTTGGTCCGGAGGGACCGGCGGCAGCGATGCCGCCGCGGCGGAGGCAGAGGCGGCGGCCAAGCCGGCTGCGGAATGGAGCAGGCTGTATGGAACGGATGCTGCGTCTTCAAACGGAAGGTCCGTGATTCCCACAACCGATGGCGGATACATCGCCGTAGGGGAAATCGTGTATTTGTCTGCCTCCGGATATGCCACGGATCAAAAGATCTATGTCGTTAAGCTGAACAAAGACGGTGAAATTACTTGGGAGACAAAAATACAAGCCGATGCGGCCGCTGAGAAATCCGGGGGCACGGCGTATAGTGCGATCGAGACCCGGGACGGGGGTTATCTGATTAGCGGGGTGGTTACCGATGTCTCGGGCAAGTCGCGGATCGTTCCGTTGCTGGCCAAACTGGACAGCCAAGGAAATGTCGAGTGGGACAAGAGTTATGACGATTTAGCCCCTTCAACGGATCTGCACGGCGAATCGATTGTTGAATCTCCGGACGGCGGATACGTGATCACCGGCTTCAGTGCCAATTCTTATGCCGTGTCTTCCGCCTATTTGCTTAAAGTGGACGAGACGGGAAATGAAGTGTGGTATAAAACATACCGCTTCGACGCCGACATCCAATATTTTAATGAGATCATGGCGTCACCGGACGGAGGCTATGTAGCTGTCGGCGCACTAGATAGCATGATTACCCCCCAACAGGACGGTTCCGTTATTGTGAAGCTGGATGCCCAAGGGGAAGTGGAATGGGAACAAACCCGGACGCTGCCTAGTTCCGGGCGAACCCTCCGTTCGATCGAACCGTCGCAGGACGGCGGGTATGTGGTTAGCGGGATGCAGCGGCAGGAAGGTGAGCAGATCGCCTTTGTGAGTAAGATTGACACCACGGGGAAAACGATTTGGGAGAAGACTTATAACCTCGGTACGGACAATGACTACCTGACCCAACTGATCATGATGGAGGACGGGTTTGCATTACTGGGGCGGCATGCTTACGGAAGCTATCCCGATACAGTAACCGAATATCAGGTGCTCCATCTGGATGAAGGCGGCGAGGTTACCGGTACGTTTATATTTGAAGAGCCTGGCCTCGTTAATGTCGGCAATGGAGCTTTGGCTTCGGACGGCGGTTTGTTACTCTCCGGACAAATCCGGGAGAATAACAGCTACCGGATGCAGATTATCAAGGTCCTTGGAAATGGGGAGACGCTGCCGGAAGATCCGGAATTATCCGGGCTCTTGTTTGGCTCGGCCGAGGCTGATCTGGCTATCGGTGAACAGAAGCCAAGCGTTATTACAGCGGTTTATAGCGACGGCGGCACCTTCGATGTATCCGATTCAGCGACCTATGCCTCTTGGAATCCTGAAATAGCAACCGTGGATGACAGAGGTCTGCTGACCGGCCTGTCCGCCGGCAGCACGGTAATTACCGCCGGGTATGGCGGGATGGAAGCGCAGCTCATCGTCCATGTCACGGACGGAACTCAAGGCCCGAATCCGGTTAACGGGCAATTCTACCTGGATTCGGAAGATTACTCGCTTTCTATCGGCAGCGAGCTCGATATCCAGGCCTGGTTCGCCGATGAGTACGGGAATGCCCGCCTCGTAAACGGGGAGACCGAGTTTACGATCGCCGATACGGCTATCGCCACGATTGACGAGCAGGGCTTTATGACCGGACTCACCCCCGGCCGGACCACGTTGACAGCCGTTTATCAAGGGAGAAGTTATACTTCGACCGTCTTGGTAGTCCGGCCTTATGTTCCGGCTGAGATCACTGAGAATTAAGATCGCGATAGTATTTGTGATTCTTTATACAAATCAAAAAAATCCCCTGTCCCCAGGGGATTTTTCTATGTCTTTCCTTGTTTATTCGCCCGCTCTTTGCTCCTTTGTCTCCCTCTCCTTAATCATTTCCAGAAATTCCAGAATGATATCGGAAACGGCATCCTCGGTAGGCGAGTGAATGTATCGGCTGACCCGCATGATATCTCCCTTGTAGAGATCGATCAGTTTCAGAACGGCATCGGGATCGTTTTGTTTCGCTTTTTCAAGTAAGTTCAGGAACTCATCATCCGGGACAACTCTTGGATCATTTTGCGTTTCCATTTGTTCACCCCTTGCTGAGTCATATTCAATTCCAGGGCAACCTCGCGCTCAGTCTTGTCTTGCAGATAAAGCTTATAAATGATCGTACGCCCCGTATTGGAAGGCAGCGCATTGATCAACTGACGGATCAACATTTTGTTGTCAGAAGATGAGGCAAAGCTGGATATGGCCGGTTCGAATCCGTTGAATGAACATTCCCGTTTTTTCACGACTTTGGCTTTGTACTGTACCCTCCAGGCGATACGGTAGACTTCCCTCCGATACTGCTCGTACGCGGTCGTTTGTTCTTTCAAAATTACCTCCCCCTTCCATATTTCATCTTCTAAGTATAGGGAAATATGAGGGTTCGTCTTACAACCATTAATATGTGATTTAATTTTAATTATAACATTTTTTCTAATTATTGGTTGTAAATGGTGGATTATTTTTTCTCTATATAAGTGAAAGGGAGTTTTCAAAGAAAGGAGGTCCTTGAACATGCAGGTTACGGATATCGTATCGATGGTTGCGAATGTCGGTTTCCCCGTTACACTGTGCTTTATACTAATCAAATATGTGCTGCAAACGGTCGGAACCAAGCTGGATCATATGAATGATAAAATAGCTGCGCTAACGGAAGAGATTCGAAGTTTGGAAGACGGCAATGACGGCAGCGGTACAGTGGATCAAAACGGTGCTAAGCATAGATGAATGAAGGTCTGTCTATCGTTCCTAAGCCGGTATCCCCTCTTCTATTGTATGCTCTTCCTTCCTTGTCCAATTACTTCGTCCTGTTAAGTTTCATTGACCTTTGGAGTAATCGTGTTTGCCATTCAAATCAAAAATGGCAGCCGCCCATTCTGTTCAATTACAGAAACGAGGCCGGCTGCCATTTATTATTACTTATTCAAAAGGATACTTCAGTCCCCACTGTGCCCGAATCGCGTCAAGCAGCTTCAAAATGCCCAGCGACTCGTCAAGCGTAATGGCCGGACTCTCCGTAAGTCCTTCAAGCAAGCATCTGCCCACTTCCTCCGCTTCGAACGAATATCCTGTGGACAAACGTCCGTCGGTAAACTTTTCTTCCTCTTGTCCGGTTACCCGGAGAACCGCTTCGGTCGCATTCAAGAATGAAGGAATGTGGATCGTCCCTTCCGTTCCGTGAATGTAAGCGTCATTCGTCAAATCCAGGCGAACCGCCCCGTTTAGCGTTGCCGTTCTGCCCTTGCCGTAATCCAACAGAATGGAAAACTTCTCGTCTACTCCGGTTTCGCCGATATCGGCGGAGCTCCATACTTTTTCAGGTTCGGTTCCAAAAATCATGGAAGCAAAAGACACCGGGTAAATACCTGCATCCAACAGCGCTCCGCCTCCAAGCTGCGGATTAAGCAGCCGGCCCTGCGGATTCCAATCGCTGCGGAAGCCAAATTCGGCTTTAACCAGCTTAACCTCGCCGATCCGCCCTTCTTCCAACCATTTTCTTACTTGCACGATCGGTGGAAGAAAACGCGTCCACATCGCCTCCATCAGGAACAGATTTTGTTGCTTGGCCGATGAAATCAGCTGCTCCAGTTCGGCGCTGTTCACGGTAAACGGCTTCTCGCATAATACCGCTTTACCCGCATTCAAGGCGGTCAAGACATTATCCCGGTGATAAGGATGCGGGGTCGCCACATAAATCGCGTCGATGTCCGGATCATTCACCAGTTCCTCATAACTGCCGTAAGCGCGCGGCAGGCCGAATTTCTCCGCAAACTTTGCGGCGCTTTCCTTCGTACGTGAGCCTGCGGCCAGGCCCTCGCCATTGCCGACATGGGCCAAATCCTCGGCGAATTTCTCCGCGATCCAGCCTGTGCCCATAATTCCCCATTTGATCTTCTTAACTGTCGATTCTCCCATGGTTGGCTCTCCTTTTGCATACTAAATAATTTGAATTATATTAATTCTACCAAATTAAGAAGGGCAAAAACCAATATTTCACTGCAACTATTCAAAAGGATAACGCAGGCCCCATTGAGCACGCATCGTATCCAGTTGTTCCATCACCTTTAAAGATTCATCGAGAGGCATCAGGGGGCTTTCCGTTTCCCCGGCAAGAATGCATCTGCCCACTTCTTCAGCCTCGTACTCATACCCTTTTCCCAAGCGATTGTCGGTATAAGTATCCACCACTTCCCCGTCCTTATATAGGGAGACAGAGGGAGCTTTATTCATGGAAGGCAGCGAGATACATCCCTTTGTTCCGTGGATGACGGCTTCATTTCGCAAACCGAGCCGGATGGCTCCGTGCAAAGAAGCAACTTCCCCCGTGTCATAGGTCAGCAGAGCCGAAAACTGCTCGTCCACCCCTGTCCCGCCTATCCGGGCCGTGCTCCAAATTGCCCGCGGTTGAATACCGAATATCATCGAGGCGAAAGCCACAGGATAGATTCCCACATCCAGCAGCGATCCCCCGGCAAGCTCCGGATTCAGTAGCCTTGTCTCAGGCTCCCAATCGGCCATAAATCCGAACTCGGCCTGCAGCAGACGAACTTCTCCAATCCGGCCGGACCGGATCCATTCCATGGCTTTGCGTACTGGGGGCAAGAAGCGCATCCACATGGCCTCCATCAGGAATAATCCGCGCTCTCTGGCGGTCAAGATCAATACTTCCAATTCACGACTGTTTACAGTCATCGGCTTTTCACAAAGCACGGCCTTGCCCGCCCGCAGACTGTTCAGCGCATTCTCCAAGTGGTAACGGTGCGGTGTTGCGACATAAATGACATCAATATCCGGGTCATTCACCAGTTCCATGTAACTTCCGTAGGCACGGGGAATTCCGAATTGGTTGGCGAAGAGCGCCGCATTCCCGGGCTTGCGCGATCCTACCGCATAAGCGACCCCATTCGTCGTGTGGGCCAGGTCGGCCACAAATTGCTCCGCGATCGTGCCGGTCCCCATGATCCCCCACTTGACTATTCTTTGAATCGGCTCTCTCATAGGTCTCCCCCTTTGAAGTAGGTTCTAAAAATCATGTACCCTTTATCCGGGAAGATGAAATAAACGGCCTCATTCCTAAATAATGCATCTTTCACTTTGATTCATTCCGTCCGAATCCTTTATACTAGAGGTTGAACAAAATGAAGTGCCGGAGGCGGATTATGCTTACCTTTGAACAAAAGCTACAAATATTGGATTCTTACCCCGAACTGGACAGAAAAAATGTATCGCTCGGCCGGGTAAATTATCAGTACGAACAAAGCGTTCACGACAAGAAAACCGTAGCCTATCATTTGCATCCTAACGGTAACGGCTTCGTCTATGCAGGACTGCTGCAGGGCTATGACGTCGATGATAAAGGTTACGTCAATATTCGGGATTTCACCGAGGAAGATTTGCGCAATCTGGTAGCCAAGTCCATACATTCTCTTTCCACGGGCGGGAAAGCGCCGGAAACGGCGGTAGTGCCCGATTATATCTCCAAGGACTCTCCCGGCGGCATCTGGACCGATGGTGACGGAGGAACGCTCACGCTGAAGTATGAGGATGACCTTTGGTACATCTACTCCGGCATCAATCTGGAGATGGTATTCGAAACGCGGGAGGAAGCGGGTGAATACTTAACGGAAGAAGGCTTTAAGCCGCAAAAAAAATAACGATAATAAACGCAGCTCCGCACTTACGGGGGCTGCGTTTTTTAGAGGTTGTTCAAAAAATCATCTTTTGATCACGAAGTGTCTCAGGTTGCTTATTCGACATCGAATCTTGAACTCAGGCGGGCCTAGAGGATGCTTCCGAAGTATGTTTCCTGCGGAAACATTTGAGGTGCTCACGTAGGTTTTGCCTACGCTCCGCTCCTCTGTCCCTCCTTCATCCAACCTTCTTGGTGCTGAAAAGTCGACTTTTTGAACACACACTTTTAGTATTCGCAAAAAAATATTTTTAGAAATGTTCAAAAAAATGTTTGATTTTAGTCACAAAATGTTCAATAATTAAGTAAGACACAAATTGTTCACAATTATCCATTGCGAAACAAAGGAGCTGACTACACATGTGGGAACCAGGGAGCAGTAAAGTTAAAAGCGGCGCATTCGGATGGATTATCGCATTAGGCGTTTTCTACGCCGTCTTCTATACCGTATTCACTCTCTATTCGATTCACGGCCAATAACCTTTCGTATTTGTAAACGTTGTCACAATTCAATTTTGATAAGCCTGCCGGCCCTTGCCGCAGGCTTTTTTGCATACTATGCCGATTCCAAGCAGAAACGAACAAGACGGCTGGCCCCAGCACATCCCGGGTCCAGCCGTCTTGCTTAATCTTGCTTATTGCGCGCTGTCTAGCGCCTCTTGTGGTACTTTAATGGAAGTAATTTCGTCGTATTTAGAAATGTTGCTGTCCATTTTCATATCCAGGGAAACACTTTGTCCTTCCACATCCATATCCATCGACATTTCGACAACGGACTTGGTCGGCAAGTACGTTTCTTTATTCACCGCATACGAAATTTTGATTTCTTTAATATTCATTTGCTCCAGCATTGCTGCTGTTTGCTCGTTTTCTCCGCCAGCTTGACTCATCAAAGACTTGGCCAGCTCCTTCAAGCCGTCGCCGGAAAGGTCTGCGGAAAGAACGAACTCATCCCCCTCTTCAACCACCTTGGCATCGTTCGAAATCGATTTAAACTGCTCCAACTGGGCTTCAGGACTAGCCGATTGCTCAAGACTCGCCATCAGCTGATCACGGGTTTCATCCGGCATCTTGACCCAGTTTCCATCCACTTTGGAATAGATCCCTTCCTGAGTAATGTACTGCTCGATGTTCTGGCTGCCTTGATCGCCCATGGACATATCCATGACTTGATACATCGCCAACGGTTCCTTCACCATATCGATTTTCATCGTCATATCGACTTTCTGTTCCTGCTTCTGATCGCCTTGCGCCATTACGATATTTTGGTTGACCTTGGCATCCATCGAAAAGCTCTTGAGCTTTTCGCTTGCTTCCGTCGCTTTTTTGATCAGCTCTTCGACTGTAGGAACTGCCGTTTCTGTATTTGCCGGTGTGTTATCGGCTGTGTTTGCTGCCCCCTGATTCGATTCGTTTGCTGCGTTGGCTGCTGCGTTAGCCTCTCCGCCCTCCAACGCTTTTTCCTTGCCACATGCTGTAATTCCTAGTACCAATACTGCTCCCAATAGTGCTGCTGTCCATTTTTTCAACTGTATATCCTCCCAATGTTATGTAGTCCCAGTGATATTACCCAAACAATAACCTCGTGTAACTGGGCGAAAAGACTTATTTCGACAACATTCTCGCTCCCCCTCATTTGGTAGAAATGTCCTATTGCTTCCGTAAACCCGGTCATTCCTCCTCATCTGAGTTATAATGATACAATGACGTCTTATCCGGAAATGTTCCGCTCACGAAAGGAAGAAATTCGATTGAAAAATTTACTCGTCACCGGTTACCGTGCGCACGAACTCGGCATATACAACAATAAGCACGAAGGAATTCCTTATATTCGGCAAGCGATCGCAGCGCGCCTGATTCCCCTGATCGAAGAGGGATTGGAGTGGGTGATTACCCCGGGTCAATACGGCGTCGATTTATGGGCCTGTGAAGCCGTATTGGAGTTAAAAGAGACCTATCCGCAGTTGAAGTGCTCGATTATTACCGCCTTCAGCAATCAGGAGGAACAATGGAAAGAGGAGAAGCAAACCTATTACCGCGAGCTTATCCGCAAGGTCGACTTCTATGGCTCCGTCAGCAAAGAGGGTTATCAGGGCGTGTGGCAATTCAGGGCCCGGGATGAGCTGCTGTTCCGGAAAAGTGATGGTATTCTGCTCGTTTATGATGAAGAGGCCGGCGAAGCCAGCCCGAAATTCATTAAGGAGCGTGCCCTTAAAAAGCAGATGGAGGAAGGCTATGTCTACCTTCAGATCGGACCTGAGGACATACAGGCGGTTGCGGAGGACCAGCAGGTTTGGGAGGATTATCCTTCGGACTACTCTTCGGACTACTCTTCGGAATAACTTCCGGAAAGGTCCTTCAACTCCCCGGAATGCAAACGTTTGATCATTAATTCATCGATTAAATCGCAAAATAATGAATTTTCTCTGCCGTTTTTTCGATTTCGTCAATATTTTTGTCAATTTCTTCTTCCTTTTTGCATAATATGTGCTAAAATAATTCTCGAAATCGCTTTCACATCGGCAAGCTACTTTCTAAAAGACAAACGTTTGCACTAACCTATCATACCTTGCTTCGTCCGAAAAGAAATGGCCGATGTATCCATGAATTTACGAGGAGGCTTACCTAATGAACGAAAAAAACTTGCCTACTGTAGCTTATTTCAGCATGGAGTACGGACTTCATTCCGATTTTAAAATGTATGCGGGCGGTCTGGGAATTCTGGCCGGAGATTACATCAAAGGCGCCAAAGACATAGACGCGCCAATTGTCGCGATCGGGATCAAATGGAAGCAAGGTTATACGGATCAACGGATTGATGCTAACGGCAAACCTTATGACACCTATCACAATTATGTTTACGATTTTCTTGAGGATACCGGGGTAAAAGTTACAGTCAAAGTCCGCAATACCGATGTGGTCTGTAAAGTATGGAAAACCGAGCAGTTCGGCAATAACCCGCTCTATCTGCTCGATACGGACATTCCTGAGAACGGCGATGCCTGGATTACGGGCCAATTGTACGGTTGGTTCGGCGAGGAACGCATCGCGCAGGAAATCGTGCTTGGCATCGGCGGCGTAAAGGCAATGCGTGCCCTGCAAATTCCGATCGATGTCTACCACTTCAATGAAGGACATGCCGCGCTTGCCGCTACGGAGCTGATCCGCGAGAAAATGTGCGCAGGCAAAACCTTTGAGGAAGCCTGGATGGCAACGCGTGAAGAGGTTGTTTTTACAACCCACACTCCGATTAAGGAAGGCAATGAAACTCACCCGCTCGACCGGCTTGAATACATGACAGCTTACAACGGATTAACCCGGGATCAAATGGAACGCATCGGCGGAAATCCGTTCAATATGACGGTCGCCGGACTACGTCTGTCCCGCATTTCCAACGGAGTAGCGGAACTTCATGCGGATACTTCCAACAAAATGTGGAAAGAGGTTTCCGGCCGTTCCGAAATTATCGGTATTACGAACGCGATTCACACGCCGACCTGGGTGGATGATCGGATGACCCGTGCCTACGAGGATGGCGGGGATTTGTGGGCTACCCATATGGAGATCAAACGTGAACTGATTCAATTTATCGAAGAGCGTTCCGGCATTTCCCTGAACGAGGACCATCTGCTGATCGGCTTCTCCCGTAGAGCGGCTCCTTACAAGCGGAGCGACTTGATCTTCTCCCAGCCGGAGATTATCGAACCTTACCTGGAGTCCGGCAAAATCCAGATCGTCTTTTCAGGCAAAGCGCATCCGCTCGACGACACCGGCAAAAAGATCGTCAGCAATCTCGTGGCGATGATGAAGAAGTATCCTAAGAGCGTCGTGTTCCTGGAGAACTACGATATGACGATCGGCGCGCAGCTCACTCGCGGCTCGGACATCTGGCTTAACAATCCGCGCAGACCGCTGGAAGCCAGCGGCACGTCCGGCATGAAGGCCGCTATGAACGGCGTGCTCAACTGCTCGATTCTGGACGGCTGGTGGCCTGAGGCCTGCATCGATGGGGAGAACGGTTGGCAAATCGGTGACGGCTTCGAGACGACCGACTTCGAAGTGCTGGATCGCCATGACAGCGACGCCCTGTACGACACGCTGCTGAACCGCGTCCTGCCTACTTACTATGATAACCGCGACAAGTGGGTTGAAATGATGAGAAAGAGCATTGAAACCACCCGCGAAGCGTTCGCCACCAAGCGGATGCTTGAAGAGTACTTTAACAAGATGTATATTAAGGCCTAATCCATTTACAAATAATCCGTATATGCATTTACGGCAGCCAGGCTGTGCGGTTCCTTCGGGAGCCGCGGCCTGGCTTTTTGATTTGAAATAGATGTTGGATGTGGGAGTTAAACTTTGCACCGCAAAACCGAATACTTGATGCGCCATCGCTCCCCTCCTGTTTTCAAACTAGCTTCTCACTTCGCGATATGATGATCACTACTTCATTGGATATTTCCAATGAAAAGTCCACTATATTGGGCAGTTGAGGCGGTTCATTGGATATTCTCTTAGGCCCCCTAATAAAACTGGAGTCCTCCTACCCAAAAAATTTATACTAGAAGTAAGGGAGAGGATCCAGTATGGGGAAAAAGCGGAAAGAAGAAATCAAAATTCAAATCGTTAAAGAAGCAT
>NZ_BOSL01000030.1 GCF_018403325.1 Paenibacillus vini
AACGCAGGAGGATACGTCTGAATTTCATAAAGCGATGTAATTGTTTGAAATAGTGAGCTATTATGCGAACGAGCCATTTTTGGTGGGTAAGACTCCGGATTTAAGGGGCCTAGCCGAATATCCAATAGGGGTGCTAGGTATGGCGAGAATTCGTTAAATCTATTGGAAATATCCAATGAGATGGGACTTGGAAATGGAACTGGACTTGACTCCAACCTAATCCAATCCAACTCAATCCAATCCAGCGAGTGGTGCTTACCCGACAGAAGAAACAAAACGATCCAATTCATAATTAGATTAAATTTGAATCGATAGGAGTGAAAAGGATGGCACAAAGCGATCTTCAGGAGAACAAGACGGCGGCCGGCACAGTTCAAGAGGGGACGGGGGAACGCGGAGGGGCAAGCGCGTTGTTTCCTACATATTCACGCTATCCGCTCAGCCTGGTAAAAGGCCACGGTAGCTGGGTCTGGGACGATCAAGGCAACCGCTATCTCGACTTTATGAGCGGATTGGCCGTGACTAGTTTGGGGCATGCACCGGAAAAGGTTAGAGAGAAGGTTAAGGCTCAGCTCGATGAGCTCTGGCATGTCTCCAACCTGTTCCAAATTCCGCAGCAGGAAAAAGCGGCTCGTATGCTAACCGAGATCAGCTGCGCCGACGCGGTGTTTTTCTGCAACAGCGGGGCGGAGGCGAATGAGGCCGCTATCAAGCTGGCCCGCCGCTATCACCAGAAGGTGAAAGGGACTGACCGGTACGAAGTGATCACGTTCGAACAGTCGTTTCACGGACGCACGCTGGCGACGCTCACCGCGACAGGCCAGCAAAAAGTGAAGGACGGCTTCCTTCCGCTCCCTGCAGGCTTCAAGACCGTGCCGCTTCACGACATGGACGCTTTGAAGTCAGCGATCGGACCGAATACGGCGGCCGTGATGCTGGAGATGGTTCAAGCCGAAGGCGGCGTGCATCCTGTGGATCGCGGATTTGTGCAACAATTGGCTGAACTGTGCAAGCAGGAAGGTTTGCTGCTGATCATCGACGAGGTGCAGACAGGCATGGCCCGGACGGGAACCTGGTTCGCTCATGAGCAGTACGGGATCGAGCCGGATATTTTCACGGCGGCTAAAGGAATTGCCAGCGGTCTGCCGGCAGGAGCCATGCTCGCCAAGGAATACCTTCGCGAAGCCTTCACGCCGGGGACACATGCGTCGACCTTTGGCGGCAACCCGGTTTCCGCTTCCGCCGTGGTGGCGACGATCGAGACGATGAAGGAAGAAGAGATTCCGAAACGGGCGGCCGAGATGGGCAAATACCTGAGTGATCGACTGCGGGAGTCGCTAGCTGATAACCCGTTCGTGAAAGAAATTCGCGGACTCGGGCTGATTATCGGCATTGAATGCGCGGAGCCGGTAGGCGATATCGTGACAGCTGGACAGAAGAACAAATTGCTGTTCGTAACAGCAGGTCCGAACGTAATTCGGCTGCTTCCGAATTTGAAGGTGACCCATGAAGAGGTCGATCAGGCGGTCGATACGCTTGCGGCTCTGATTGCGGCCCATACCGCGAAGGAGGATAATAATCAATGAGTCTAACCGAATCAACTAAAGACACAAGCATAAGCATCGGCCTCAAGGGACGCGACCTGCTTGAACTGGACGATTATACAACGGAAGAGATACAGTATTTGATCGACTTGGCGATCGAGATCAAGGCCAAGCAGAAGAACGGAGAGGTTTACCAGCCTCTGAAGGGCAAGACCATCGGACTTATTTTTGAAAAATCGTCGACCCGGACCCGCGTGTCCTTCGAAGTCGGAATGTTCCAGCTTGGCGGACACGCGCTGTTCCTGAGCAAGAACGATATCCAGCTCGGCCGCGGCGAGACGATCGCCGATACGGCTGGCGTGATGTCGCGTTACCTCGACGGAATCATGATCCGTACGTTCGGTCATGATAAAGTCGTTGATCTGGCCAAATACGCAAGTATTCCCGTAATCAACGGTTTGAGCGATCTGGCCCATCCGTGCCAGGTGTTGGCCGATTACCAAACCATTTATGAGCACAAAGGCGTCCTGAAGGGCCTGAAGCTGGCCTATGTCAGCGATGGCAACAATATGGCGCACTCGCTCATGATCGGCGGAGCCAAGCTTGGCGTTCATGTGTCGGTGGCGAGTCCGGAAGGCTATGAGCCTGATCCGCAAGTCGTCGCGAGCGCCCAGGAAATCGCTAAGTCTACCGGTGCGATCATCGAAGTGGTCCGCGATCCGAAGGACGCGGTGAAAGATGCCGACGTCATCTATTCGGACGTATGGGCGAGCATGGGCTTTGAAGAGGAGCAAAAGGCGCGCGAAATCGCATTTGCATCCTATCAAGTCGATGAAGCCTTGGCCGCACACGCGAAACCGGACTATTTGTTCATGCACTGCCTGCCGGCACACCGCGGTGAGGAAGTCAGCGAAGGCGTCATCGACGGCAAGCATTCGGTTATTTTTGATCAGGCGGAAAACCGGCTGCACGCGCAAAAAGCGCTGATGGCAGCTTTAATGGGATAATTTTTTAGGAGGCTTCGATTATTATGGCAAAAGAAAAAATCGTACTGGCGTACTCGGGCGGACTGGACACGTCGGTTATTCTGAAATGGCTCAAAGAAACCTATGACGCTGAAATTATCGCCTTTACGGCGGATATCGGCCAGAAGGAAGAACTGGACGGACTGGAGGAAAAAGCGCTGGCTACCGGCGCCTCCAAGGTGTACATCGACGACCTGCGCGAGGAGTTTGCCAAGGACTTCATCTATCCGATGTTCCAATCGGGAGCCCTGTATGAAGGACAATACCTGCTCGGCACAAGTATTGCCCGTCCGCTCATCGCGAAACGCATGGTGGAAATCGCCCGCGCCGAAGGCGCTACGGCCATTGCCCACGGCGCTACGGGTAAAGGCAACGACCAGGTGCGTTTTGAGTTGGCGGCGGCTGCGATCGCGCCGGAAATCTCCGTTATCGCCCCTTGGCGTTTGAGTGAATTCCGCGACCGTTTCCCGGGCCGCGCTGAAATGATCGCTTACGCGGAAGAGAACGGCATTCCGGTTACCGCTTCTGCGGCTAAGCCTTACTCCATGGACCGCAACCTGCTGCATATCAGTTACGAAAGCGGCGTGTTGGAGGACCCTTGGTTCGATGCTTCTGCACCGGAAAACAAAGGGATGTTCCTGCTTAGCGCATCGCCGGAAGATGCTCCGGATCAGCCGGAGTACCTGGAGCTGACTTTTGAGCAAGGCAATTGCGTCGCATTGAACGGCGAGCAGCTTGATCCGCTTCGTGTTATGGAGAAGCTGAACGAGCTTGGCGGCAAGCACGGCATCGGACGGGTAGACATGGTCGAGAACCGCTTCGTCGGCATGAAGAGCCGCGGCGTATATGAGACGCCAGGCGGTACGATTCTGTTTACGGCTCACCGCAAAATGGAGTCGCTCACGATGGACCGCGAAGTGATGAACCTTCGCGACAGTCTGATCACCCGTTACAGCACGCTCGTGTACAACGGGTTCTGGTTCGCTCCGGAACGTCTCGCCTTGCAGGCCCTTGTCAACGAGAGCCAAAAGAACGTAACGGGAACGGTGCGAGTGAAGCTGTACAAAGGTAATATTATCGCGGCCGGCGTCAAGAGCCCGGTAAGTTTGTACAATCCGGATATCGCGACCATGGAAGCTGATCCGACGCAAGCTTACGACCAGGGAGACGCTACCGGATTTATCCGGCTGAACGCGTTGCGCCTGAAAGTGGGTTCTGGCGTAGAGCAAAACAGTAAGTAAGTCTTCTTAAACGCAATTAATCATTCACAAGATTAACGGACCGTCTGGCCGTTTCCTTACGCGGAGGAAGTATCCCTGCCGCCGGGAAACGGCCTGTGGTTTGATTCAGATAAGGAGTGAACCAAGGTGAGCAAGCTGTGGGGTGGACGCTTTACGAAGCAGACCAACCGATTGGTGGAGCAATATACCGCTTCGATCGGATTTGATAAGGCGCTGGCGGAGGAAGATGTGCAGGGAAGCCTAGCGCATGTGACGATGCTCGGCAAGTGCGGCATTCTGCCGGAAGAGGATGTCGAGAAAATCAAGGACGGGTTGCATACCGTGCTTAACAAAATCAAACGAGGCGAGTTGGAATACTCCGTTTCGGATGAAGACATCCATATGAATATTGAGAAGCAATTGATCGATGAAGTCGGCCCCGTCGGAGGCAAGCTTCATACCGGACGCAGCCGGAACGATCAGGTTGCGACGGATATGCATCTGTACCTGCGCAAGCGGGTTGTGGAATTTGTAGGCTTGCTTCATGATCTTCAGGAAGCGTTGATCGGACAGGCCAAAGCCAATCAGGAAACGATCGTTCCCGGTTACACGCATCTGCAGCGGGCGCAGCCGATCTTGTTCGCCCATCATTTGATGGCTTACGTCTCCATGTTCCAGCGGGATATCGAGCGCTTGCAGGATAGTTACAAGCGTATCAATGTATTGCCGCTCGGCGCGGGCGCGTTGGCGGGAACCACATTCCCGATCGACCGTCACTTCGTGGCGGAGCAGCTCCATTTTGACGCGGTATACGAGAATAGCTTGGATGCGGTGAGCGACCGCGACTTCATCCTTGAATTTTTGGCAGATGCTTCGATTCTGATGATGCATTTATCGCGTCTCAGCGAGGAGCTCGTGATGTGGAGCAGCACGGAATTCCGGTTTGTGGAGTTGGATGATGCTTTCTGCACAGGCAGCAGCATTATGCCGCAAAAGAAAAACCCCGACGTCCCGGAACTGGTCCGTGGCAAAACCGGCCGTGTCTATGGCAATCTCATGGGTCTGCTCACCGTGCTGAAATCCTTGCCGCTGGCGTATAACAAAGATATGCAGGAAGACAAGGAAGGCATGTTCGATACGGTGGAGACCCTTCAGGGGGCTTTGCAGCTGTTTGCACCTATGATCGCGACGATGAAGGTCAACAGCGTGCGCATGCGCGAAGCGGTAAACAAGGATTTCTCAAATGCGACGGATATCGCCGACTTCCTGGCGAACAAAGGTCTGCCTTTCCGCCAGGCGCATGAAGTGATCGGCAAGACGGTACTGTACTGCATCCAGAACGACAAGTTCCTGCTTGATCTCACCCTGGATGAATTCAAACAATTCTCACCGTTGTTCGACGAGAGCATTTATAACGTGCTTCAACCGGAAACGGTGGTAAACGCACGGAACGTATACGGCGGTACGGCCTCCGGCCAAGTGGCCGCGGCGATTGCCCGGGCGGAAGCCAAGCTTCAGACTTCCGGCGAATGGGTGAAGGAATTTACGGAAAAGAGCAAATAGTGGATGAACCGCCAATAAGTTTGGAACAGCCTTCGATTTTGACGAAGGCTGTTTTTTTGTTTTCTTTACATGGATTTACGGAAGATGAGTGGAAATATTGAACATTTTCATACAATTTCAGAAAATATATTAAAAATTCGTCGTAAATTGTCGAAATATAAGTTAGATCATTCCTTGCAATGATTAGAAGTCGCAATTTTCGAAATGTTGTTTTTGTTCACCTCACCTTAGATCCCTCACCTCATGTACATACATATTGAAAAGGAGATAAACCCATGAAAACCTTTTTTGCCAGCGTGGGGCGATTACTGGAAGTCCGGACGCTGCGCAACCGCATGTTATTCCTCTTTGCTGTCCTGCTGATTATCCCTAACTTAGTTATCGCATACTCGAATCTGGATAGTGCCAAAGGGCAGTTGCGTGACAAGATGAAAGAGAGCACCCGGTCGAGCGTCAATTTGTTGAATGATTCACTGAATCATATTGTAGAGGCGGAAGTTCGGAACATTGAGCAATTAGTGATGGAAATGGATTCCCAGAAGATTGACGCAAAATCTGCGGAATTGCGGACGCTCCTCGAACTGTTTATGGAGAAGCACCCCGAATTGGAGATTATTACGGTAGGCAATCAGAATGGAGCTTGGATGAAGGCTCCGGATCCAGGTAAGCAGGATTACGATCCCAGAGAAAGAGACTGGTACAAGGCAGCTTTAGCCAAGCCGGATCAGACCATTATTTTAGATCCGTTCAAATCGGCGACAACGGGGAACTACAACCTGTTCATCAGCCGGGCGCTGCCAGACGGTCAGGGAGCGATAACGGTATCTCTGGATCTGGCCAACGTCAATGAAATGGTCAAAAAGGTCAAACTTGGATCCAGCGGATACATTTATTTGCTGGACCGGACCAACCACTTCACTTCCCATCCGATGCAACCTGTAGGTGCGGAGGCGGTTGGAGACCATCTGGTCAAAATTCAGGGCGAGGAATCGGGATTTTTGGATTACAATAATCCGGATACCGGAAATGCCCAGACAGCTTATTTTACGACAAACGACTTAACCGGTTTTAAGATTGTCGGCGTACTGGAAACGAATGAATTTAGTAGAGCGTTGGCGCCTATTTTTTGGTCAGCCCTGATCGTATTAGGTATCTCCTTGGTAGTCGCCGGCGTACTGCTGTTCTTCTCGATCCGCAGCATCACACGCCCGATTGAGCGGTTGAACCAATCCGCGAAACGCGTAGGCGAGGGATTCCTGAATGAGGAAGTGATCATCACCCGGCGTGATGAGATCGGTGAACTGGCTGGAAACTACAATGAGATGGTAGGCTCGATCCGGCGAATGGTTCAAGGCATTTCTGAAGTTTCCAGCCAGCTTGCCGCATCAAGTGAAGAACTGACGGCCGGAACCGAGCAGAATGCCCGAGCGGTTGAGCATGTGGTCGGTCTGGTGCAGGAAACCGCAGCCGGCGCGGAGATTCAGGCGTCCGTTTCGGCGGAAAGCGCTAAGACCATGGAAGAGATGTCCATGGGCATTCGCAAAATCGCGGAAGCTTCAGGCACGATTGTGGAGTCCTCGCTTCAGACTGAACAGGATGTAAGGTTCGGAAGCGAGAAGGTTCTCCATGTTAGCCAACAGATGGAAGAGATTCACCGGTCAACCCGGGAATCTGCGGAACTGATGCATCAAATGAACGAACTCAGCGCTCAGGTGGCGGGAATGAGCAGCGCGATTTCGGACATTGCGGTACAGACTAATCTTCTTGCGCTGAATGCGGCGATCGAGGCTGCCAGAGCGGGAGAAGAGGGCCGCGGCTTCTCGGTCGTTGCCGGAGAAGTTCGGAAACTTGCGGAACAGTCCCGGACAACGGCGGAAAGAATTCAGCTGAGCATCGGACAGATGTCCGAGCTGACGGAAAAGGTCTATGAAGTTATGAATCGGGATGTCACTGAGAGTGTTGAGCGCGGTATTTCCGTCACGAGTGAAGCCCAGAACGCATTCCGGCAAATTGAAGGCTCCACACGGCGGATTTCCGAGCAAATTCACGAGGTTTCAGCGATTACCGAGCAGATGTCGGCCAGTGCCGATGAAATCGCCGAGTCGGTTACCCAAATTGCCCAAACCTCCTCAAAGAGCCTGGATTCTTTCCAGAGCGTAACCGCAGCAACACAAGAACAGCTGGCTTCAATGGAGGAAATCTCCTCGGCTTCGGAAGCATTGGCCCGGATGGCCACAGAAATGCATGGTCAGATTGATCGTTTCAAAGTATAAGGTTGGTTCATAGAAATAATAGTTCGGTCGTGCCGGTCGCGTATCTTTTCTGGATACGGGGTCGGCACGATTTTTTATTTTCCAGAAAGACTTCATGATGTTGTGATTATTTACAACGTAACAATGTTATGTTACATTATTCCGGTAAGAAAGGAGCAGGGCCAATGAATGAGGATTTAATCTCCAAAAAGGAACTGCTGGATATGACGGGCATTTCCTATGGGCAGCTATATCGATGGAAACGAAAAAATCTGATTCCGGAACAATGGTTTATCCGCAAGTCTTCCTTTACGGGACAAGAGACTTTTTTTCCGCGGGATAAAATGTTGCAGCGAATTGATCGTATTCTCAACATGAAGGATGATTTGTCGCTGGACGCTTTGGCGGATGTATTTTCTCCAAATACGGGAGAGTTGAGCTTGAGCGTGGGTGAGATTTTGGAGCGAAACATTGTTTCATCTACCTCGTTGAATTTATATATTGAAACAATAGGGATTACGGAGCAGCCCCAATTCAGCTTTGAGCAAATTTTGATCATCTACGTGCTCGACAAGCTGTTACGCAGCGGAGATATTTCGCTGGAAGAAGGGCGTTTGTTGGTTCGGACACTGGAGTCCTATTTTCCCGAGCAAACAGGAAGGGAAGTCGGCGTAAGATTAACCAGAAAGATGGGGGTTGGCGCCTTCTTGCTGGTACCGGGAGACGTGGATATTTTTATGGACAGTGAGGTTCGAACGGTAACGAGACTGGCGATGGCGCAGTGTACGGAAGAATTGAAATTATTAATAGGCGGGGGCGACGCATAAGTGGAAGATCAGAAAATAAAGAATTTGCGAATCAACGGAATGGGGCAGGCTGCGGGGGGCACCTACGGAAAGATCGGTACGGACGGAATCGCCACGTTGAACGGAGACACCGTATGTACGACGCTTACCTCGAACGGAACGCTTAAAGTGAAAGGCTCTCTTCAAGGGGAGCAGCTGCGGGCGAACGGTAAATTTAACGTGGAAGGATCTCTCGCCGGAGAACAGCTCCGGGTAGACGGGGGGATGAAGATAGAAGGGGATCTACGGGCTGAGCATGTGGATATTCACGGGATGCTGACCGTAGGCGGCAGCGCGTTCGGGGAAACCCTGGAGACTGACGGAGGACTGAAGCTGGGGGGAAATGCGGAATTTGAAACGTTTAAAGTCCATGGCGGCTTCCAGGTCGGCGGGATGCTGAATGCGGGTAATTTGGATATATTCATGGCTGCTGTCTGCCGGGCTAAAGAGATTGGAGGGGAACGGATTCAGGTTCGCAAAAAATTGAGCACACGGAATCTTCTGGCCTTGTTCTCACCTTCCCTAGCGGTGCGTTTGACAGCGGATGTGATTGAAGGAGACGACATTGATCTGGAGGAAACCAAGGCGGAAGTTGTCCGTGGCAACTCGGTCCGGATCGGACCCGGGTGTGAAATCGGGCGTGTTGAATATAAAGATCATTATGCGGTCGATCCAAAAGCCACGGTGGGAAACTCAATACAAGTGTAGCGGTGGAGGCTATTTTTTAGGAGGTGAAGAAAAATGAATCAACAAAATAATCCGAACATGACCCGCCATAATTTGCGGCTTGTCGGCGAAAGCTCCTCTAACGGCGGCTTCTTTGACGAGGTTCGCGTGACCGGGGATGCGGAATTTAACGGAGACGTCGACTGCCAGTCTTTTAAATGTACGGGGAATTCAGCAGTGGATGGAAGTCTAAGTGCCGATTTATTGAAGATTACAGGTAATTTGGGGGTTGAGGGCAACCTGAACGTTGGCAATATGCATTTAACGGGCGAGCTTAAGGTGAACGGGCATATTACGGGCGGAAAAGTTCAATTATTTGGAGAATGCGCAGCGAATGGCGAAATCCGGGCTGAACAGTTTCTTATTAAGGGAGTCGTTCAAGCCGAAGGGATGCTGAATGCGGAACAAGTTGAAATTCGCATGCTCGGCAGCAGCAGAACCCGTGAAATTGTCGGAACCCATATTGAAGTTAAGCCATACGAACCCGGTAAATGGATGCCTTGGTTATGGCACGGGTCAAAGAAGGAACTGGAGGCAAGCATCATCGAGGGAGACGTCATTCGGTTGAGGAATGTTACGGCGGATGTCGTGCGTGGAGGAGACGTCGAGATCGGGCCGGGATGCCGCATACGTCTTGTGGAGTACAGCGAGGCTTTGCGTCAGGATGAACAGTCGGAAGTGGGACAGAGCGTGAAGCGAACGGTAGAATAGGCTGTTCTTTGGAATAGGAAAAGAAAAGGAATAGACACCAAAAAAAGAGCCCTGCTCCGAAAATAAACTCAGGTTCTACTCCCGGATTCGGGAAATAGAATTCATAGTTTATCGGGCAGGGCTTTGCGCTGCGAGAAGATAAGCTTATTGTTCGGGTCCGATATGTCCCTTACGTCCGGCTGTGTAGCCCATGATGATGGTGATCAAGGACACACCGGTGATGGTAGCCAGCGGCATTGCCCAACCGCCGCTACGGTCGTGAATGAAGCCGAACAAGGTCGGTCCGACTGCGGCCAGCAGATAACCGACGGATTGCGCCATCCCGGACAATTTGGCAGCCTGATCGGCCGTTCGCGAACGCAAGGCGAAGAACATAATGACCAAGCTGAAGGTCGTGCCGCAGCCAAGACCGATCAGCAGAATAAACAATAGCGCCAGATCCGGCGAGCCGAGCCAGACACCGCCGTACCCGAGCAGGAACAACGCGGAGGAAACGGCGGCTAGCCCTTTTTGGGACTGGGCGCGTGCGGCTATTAATGGCATAAGGAATGAGCCGCCCATGCTGGCAAGCTGCATCAGGGAGAGCATCCAGCCTGCCTGATCCATGCTCAATCCCCGTTCATGGAGAATTTCCGGCAACCAGGAAATGCCGACGTAAAACATTACGGACTGGCAGCCCATAAAAATCGTTACCTGCCAGGCGATAGGAGACCGCCAGACGGAGGCGGAGCGCTGCGAGGTTGTGTTGCCTTCCGGGGCGGTTGTGGCGGTGTCCAGGCCGGAAACCTTGACCGCGCCGCCGGATGCAAGAGCTGCTGCAGTCCGGGTATTGCTGCGGCTGGCGCTATGGCGCCGGGCCAACGGCAGCCAGATTAAGGCGGTGGCTGCCGACAGAACGAGCCAGCAGGCCAAGGCCCCGCGCCATCCGAGACCGGTGCGGGAGATCGGCATGCTGATTCCCGAAGCGATGGCGGACCACATATTCATGGATGACGTGTACAGGCTCGTCATCAATCCGAGCCGCAGCGGGAAGTCCCGCTTGATCAGGCTGGGAACTAGCACGTTGCCGACAGCAATCGCGCTGCCGACCAGGGCGGTTCCGCCGAAGAGGGCCGGAACGGCGGGCATGGAGCGGAGCAGGATTCCTCCTGTCATCAGGATCATGCAGTATAGCAGCGTCCGCTCTATACCAAAGCGGGATGATAATTTTGGTGCGGCGAGCGCGAACACCGCGAAGGCGATGAGCGGCAAAGTCGTCAGCATGCCGGCGAGCGTATGGGACAAGCCGGTTGAACTCTGGATCTCGCCGATCAGCGGCCCGACGCCGGTGAGCGGAGACCGCAGCGTCGCCGCGGTCAGCATTACGGCAATGATTAACAGCGTCGCCGCCGCTCCGCCGGCCACTGTATTTTCAGAAGTAGTCCGTATTTCAGTATTTTGCTTCATGATGATTATGAATCCTCTCTAGTCTGCGTTTTCCATGGCTAAGCTGTATGTTCAACTATTACTGTCTACTTTCCACTCTCTATCCAGGGGCACACAGTATGTTTCGCTATTAGGCTACACGTTTAGTCAGGTGGCTCTACCTTATCATATGAAAACTTTTGCAGGCAAGAGCAGCGGACAGGGTTTGTTGGGTATGTCGTTTGTGGTACAATTTGGATAGTGTTATTGCAGTACTTAATAGTCGTGAAGCACACGTCTTTTTGCCGTGGCCCCTTTGGGCCTATAAGCGAAAAGGCGTTTTTTATTTTGAATAGGAGGAATCGGTATGGGATTTTCAGAAGCTCACACCCTTTTTGTGAACCGGCATTTGACTGCTAGGCAGGGGGAACGTCTCCGAAGATTGAAGGAAGAGCATGGGCATGCGGAAAAGTTGTTCTTGGAGCTGGTTTGGTGGCCTGCTTTTGGACAGTTTCAGCATTTGCATCCGGAGTATGAGGTGAGTGATTTTAAGGATGGTTACAGGTATTTGGACTTTGCTTATATTCGGACAGGTATGCGGTTGGCAATCGAAATTGACGGTTTTGGTCCGCATTGGAGAAATATTAGCCGCCACCAATTCTCAGACCACTGCCGGAGACAAAACGATCTGGTTACGGACGGATGGAAGGTACTACGCTTTACGTATGACGATGTTAAAGAGAGCCCCCGTTACTGCCAGTTAAAGCTACAGCAATTTATTGGAAGATGGCTGGGGGAGGAGAAACATGTTTTGGACGCTGATTGGATCGAAAAAGAGGTTGTTCGTCTGTTTATGCGTGAAGGACGGCCGCTTACCCCCACAGAAATATGCAACTATATGGGATTTCAAAATAAGAAAGCCCGCAGGTTGCTGTGGAGAATGAGTGAAAAAGGTTGGATTCGACCCGCCAGCGGGCAAGAGCGGGTGCGTTCTTATTGTCTTGATTTAGAGGGCAAGGATTATCAGTTGTAATATTGATAATGGAAATAAGGCCTTTTTAGGGCCTTATTTCGAGGGTTGGGGCAGATAATATAAAAATAGGGGACAAATGAGGTCTTATTTTAGTTTTATTGGCGGATAAAGGCCCATTCTGAGCAAAAACAGCAGAATAAGACCCCAAAAGTCCTCTATTTTTGAGGGAGGAACGAAACTAGTACAAATAGCGCCCCAAAAGTCCTCTATTTTGAAACAATCATCTAGAAAACTTGGGCCCGTTCACTCCGTCTTCCAGCACTCGGGGGGTATCCTGTTGCGCCGGTGCTTTGCCGTCTGCGCCGCCCGGCACGGCGATGACGTTCGGCTGAGCCGGGTAGGTGTCACGCGAGAGCCGGGTTTTGGCCGTGGCTTTGCCGTCAATGTACTTGATCCGATACGTCTCCACGATGTAGCCGGGCTTGCCTTGCAGCACGACCTCCCGGCTTCCGGCGGAAAGCCCCGGGTTAGCGACGTATTTGTCGGGAACGGCGAGGATGTCGGTCGTCCGGGACTCAATATCGTAGGTCACACTGTCCGGCATATCGCCGAACAGCTTGACTATTAATTGCTCTTCCTTCACCTGAGCGGTAATGAGCAGATGCTGTCCGCTTGTATTTTGGAAGCGGAAGTTGATGTAGCCCTGAGCGAAGGTGGCATCCTGCCCCAGCGGGACATAGCTGACAGGCAGGGAGTGGTTGCGGCGCTCGACGATGTCGAGACCGGCTCGGATGGCTGCATTATATAGAGTGCTTGACACCTGGCAAATGCCGCCGCCGACGCCGGGGACGAGCTTGCCGCCGAAGATGACCGGCGCTTCGCGGAAGCCGTAGCTCTGCTCGGCCGCTTCGACCACTTTGGCGTAGTCGAAAATACCGCCAGGCGGCAGCACCATCCCGTCGATGCTGCGTGCAGCGGCTTCAACGTTATGCAGCCTTCCTTCTCCGCTGGTTTGCAACCCGGTCGAAAACTCGGCGATTTTGCGGCGGATGCCTTCACGCTTCAGGCTCTCGACCGTTACGGCAGGCTGCACCGGCGCCAGCGGAATCTCGACCTGGGCAGCGCCTAGATGCCCGCCGCCACTCCCCTTATTGGCCTCATCACCGGAGCGGCCTGAAGACGGCCCCGGAATCGCCGCCTGTATCAGCATAACGAGCGATTCCCAATCGATTCGCTGAGCCGATTTGCCGGGTAAATAGCGGATGCTGTCATCCGCTGCGATCAACCGGACGGCATTGACGGGGCTGCCGAAATGATCCTTTTCCCATTTGGGGGTAAGGGTCTTTTTCAACATTGAGGGATGAAAGGAGGCGTGCAGCCTCCAGGTTTTTGCAAAATTTTTACGAGCCTTAGCTCTCTCCCACACATTCCCCGCAGAAAGCGACAAAACTTCACTTCGGAAATCCGGCGCATCCCACGCAGCTCCGGCTTCCTCCCAGGTCAGGGTTAGTTCGGTATCTTTATTTTCTGCATTCCTAAAGGAGAATCTGATGTTTCGCTTCCTAAGTTCCGCGATCATGTCATCCAGTTTGTCCAGCGCCTCTTCCGCCGCCAGCCCTCCGACCTCCAGCCCTCCCACGACGGTACCGGAAGGAACCGTATTCCCGGAAGTATAGAGCAGCAGCCCTCCATAGATGAAGGAAGCGGTAAGCAACACAGTCAGAACCCCTATGACGAGAAAATGAGCTACTGACAATCGATACTCTTTTTTTCGCATACCCTGCTCCTTATCAATTGGAAAAATATTATGTACAACCATATATATGATGAAATTCTGGAAACTTTCGGGTACTCAAGAGGTAACATATTTGTTACAATAAGTATCGGACTGATGAAATACCTCATCTTTTAAAGGATTTAAAGAGAACATGTCGAAAGTAAAATTGCAGACAACCCAGTCATTGGAATCAAGGTTTAGGACGTGATGAATTGATAGAAATGCAGGATATCTGGAAGACGTACCCGAATGGAACGCATGCACTCAAGGGCGTCTCGGTCAAAATCGACCGCAATGAATTTGTTTATCTCGTCGGCCCGTCAGGAGCGGGTAAATCGACTTTTATGAAGCTTATCTACCGTGAGGAGGTGCCCACCAAGGGCCAAATTTCCGTCAACGGTTTTAATATCGGCAAGCTGAAGCCCCGGAAGATTCCTTATGTGCGCAGAAATATCGGCGTTATTTTTCAGGATTTTCGGCTGCTTCCCAAGCTTACCGCCTATGAAAATGTCGCTTTTGCGCTAGAGGTTATCGAAGCGCCTAAGAAAGTAATTAAGAAACGCACGCTTGAAGTGCTGGAACTGGTCGGGCTGAAAAATAAAGCCAACCGCGATCCTTCCCAGCTATCGGGCGGGGAGCAGCAGCGGGTCGCAATCGCCCGGGCGATCGTCAACAATCCGTCGGTCATTATCGCGGACGAGCCTACAGGGAACCTGGACCCCGAGACATCATGGGGAATTATGCAGCTGCTGGATGAGATCAATTTTCGGGGTACTACCATCGTAATGGCAACCCACAACCGGGATATCGTAAACACCATGCGCAAACGCGTTATTGCTATAGAGCACGGCAACATCGTTAGAGACCAGCTGAGAGGGGATTACGGTTATGAGTTTTAGTACCCTCCTCCGGCACCTTAGGGAAGGCGTCAAAAACGTGCTCCGCAACGGCTGGATGTCGGTGGCGTCCATTACGTCGATCATAGTTTCCTTATTTATATTGGGCGTGTTTATTTTACTCGTGCTTAATGTAAACTCTTTTGCGGATGATGCCGATAGTCAAGTACAGATCAGTACTTATCTGTCATCCAACGTGGATGAAACGATGCTCGAGAAGATTCGCAGCGACATCGGGTCCATGGAGGAAGTCAGCCGGGTAACCTTGATCCCTAAGGCTGAAGGATTGAAGGATTTCAGAGAAAAGCTGGGGGAAGAAGGCAAGGACTTGCTGGAAGGGTACGACGAAACGACGAATCCGATTCCCGATACGCTGAAGGTGGAGGTCGTTGAACCGACCACGGTTCCTTACGTGGCAAGCAAGATCACTGCTCTCAACGAAAAATACCAGGACAAGCCGATTTATAAAGTCAACTACGGTCAAGGTACGACCGAGAAGTTGTTCAAGATTACAAGAGCGGTCCGGAATATCGGATTCGCCTTCGTGGCAGGTCTCGGCCTGATGGCCATGTTCCTGATCTCGAATACGATCCGCGTTACGATTTTGGCCCGTCGCCGCGAGATCGGCATTATGAAGCTGGTGGGCGCAACGAACATGTTTATAAGGTGGCCTTTCTTCGTGGAAGGAGCCTTGATCGGATTCATTGGATCGGCCATTACCGTTGGAGCATTATTTCTGGGATACAATCAACTGGTCGATTCCGTTAAAGCGGATATTACGCTCGCCTTCCATCTGATTCCGGTAGGTGAGATCGGCCTTCAATTGGCAGTTCTTCTAGTAGGTCTCGGCCTGCTGATCGGGATTTGGGGCAGCACCATGTCCATCCGTAAATTCCTGAAAGTCTAGTGTCAATGTCGTGTAGAAATGTCAAAAGCCAGCATGTTGGCTACCTATTTAGAAGAAGGATGGGGAAGCGAAGTTGAAAAGATGGATATCCATTGTTGCCGTTGTCGCTTTAGCCGCTGCTATTTTTCAGCCTACCGAAGGATTTGCGAAGTCAAAAACGATCAGTCAGATCGATAAGGAGCTGAAGCAGCTCCAAGAACAAGCCAAACAGGCCAAGAAGCAGCAGGAAAAAGCCGCGGACCAGAAGCAAACGGCTCAGCATTATGTGAACAAGAACACCAATTATTTGAAAGAAGTTATGGCGCAAATCGATTCCGTCAGCAATGAATTGGCCAAAATTTCGGTCGATATCGAAAATACGGAGCAGAGCCTCCGGGATACCGCAGTTAAATTGGAAGAAACCAAAGCACGGATTTCTGAGCGTTCGGATCTTCTGGATTCGAGAGTTCGTTTGATGTACACCGACGGGGCCGTGTCCTATTTGGACGTGCTGCTGTCATCTACCAGCTTTACCGATTTCCTGGAGCGTGCCGATTCTTTACAAGCGATCGCAAACCAGGACCATGTTCTGTTAGAGGAACACAAGCAGGACAAAACGCTGCTGGATGAGCAGCAGAAGCAACTGGAAGCTGATTACGCCAAAGTGAAGACATTGTATGCGGATGCGGAATCGCGCAAGAGCATTTTGGAAGAGAAAGAAGTCGAGAAGCAGCAGCTTATCGCAAAATACTATGCGGAGATTGAAGAATCCGACGATATTAGCGAAGAGCAGGAGAATCTGCTCATAGAGCTTGCGACCAAGCGGGCTGCATTGGAAAAAGAGAAGAACAAGCTGAAAGCAGCTCAAGTATATACGTATAAACGCAAGACTTCTTCCTCTGGTGGTTTTAAAGGAAGCGGCGGTTCGATGGGCCTTCCGGTTACGGGTGCCCGTTTGTCCTCCGGTTACGGTTCACGGATTCATCCGATTACGGGCAAGAAGAAGACGCATACCGGCGTCGACCTGGCGGCTCCGCAAGGCACGGATATTCACGCGGCCGAAGGCGGCGTTGTCATCGTTGCCGAGTGGTGGAGCGGTTACGGTAACACCGTAATCATCGATCACGGGGATAATGTCTGGACTTTGTACGGTCACATCCGCAACGGCGGCATCAAGGTGGAAAAAGGGCAGAAAGTGAAGAAGGGTGAAAAGATCGCCGAGGTCGGTAGCACCGGCAACTCGACGGGGCCGCATTGCCACTTCGAAGTTCGGATCGACGGTAATCCTGTGGACCCGATGCCATATTTATAATAAAATAGGAATGTCGATGGAAACGGATAGCCGTCCGCGAAGACGGGTTATCCGTTTTTCATTCATGAAATGGATTAATATTCTTTACATGCAGGACATATACTTAGGAGACAAACATAGGCGGTGAATTCATTAAATGTATAAAAAACGTACAGTCGCTTTACTCGTAGTTGTGGCCATGGTGGCCAGCTGTTTGCTTACTCTGACATTGACCGGACAGTGGAGCTTTGCGGGTTCGGGACCGCTGCGCAGCGGAATTTTTGCCGATAATGTTGGGACGGGCTCCAAAGAAGGTATCAAGAAAATCGAGACCGCCATGCAATTGGTCAAAAATAATTACGTGGAAGGCGTCGATCAGCAGAAGTTGGTTGACGGTGCCATTGACGGGATGATGAACGCGCTTGGAGATCCTTTCTCCTCTTACATGGGACCTGAAACGGCGCAGCAATTTTCCGAGCAGATCGAAGGCTCGTTTACCGGGATCGGCGCGGAGGTGTCGATGGAGAACGGTAACGTGGTCGTCGTTTCTCCTATCAAGGGATCGCCAGCCGAAAGAGCCGGGATTAAGCCGAAGGATATTTTACTGTCGGTGAACGGGGAGTCCTTTGAGGGACTCAGCCTGAATGAGGCGGTGGCCAAAATCCGCGGCCCGAAAGGGACCAAAGCCAAAATCAAGGTGAAACGGGCAGGATCCACGAATACTTTGGAATATACGATTGTTCGTGATGATATCGCATTGGAAACGGTATATGCCCGGATGGAAGAGGGTAAGGTCGGCGTCATCGAAATTACCGAGTTCTCGATGAATACCGCGGAACGCTTTAAGCAAGAGTTGGCTAACCTGGAGAAGCAAGGAATGAAAGGTCTGGTCATCGACGTGCGGAACAATCCGGGAGGCGTGCTCCAGATCGTTATCGAGATGGCGGAGCATTTCGTACCGAAAGGCAAGTCGATCGTTCAGGTGGAAGATAAGAACAAGCAAAGAGAAAAGACCGTATCCAAGGGAGTCGGTAAAACCTATCCGATTGCCGTGATTACGAATAAGGGAAGCGCCAGCGCCTCCGAAATTTTGGCCGGCGCACTGCAGGAATCGGCGGACGCCAAGCTGATCGGTGAAGCTACCTATGGTAAGGGTACCGTACAAACGAGCTTCAGCCGGGAGATGGGAGACGGCAGCCTGCTGAAAGTAACGATTGCCAAATGGCTGACCCCGAACGGCGAATGGATTCACAAGAAGGGGATTGAGCCGGATGTCGCGGTGTCTCAGCCGGGTTATTTTTCGGTAGCGCCGATCAATAAAGAGAAAACTTACAAATACGACATGCTGGGTGAAGATATCAAGAGTGCGCAGACGATGCTGCAAGGGCTTGGCTATGATCCGGGACGCACGGACGGGTATTTCAGCAAAGCTACGGAAACCGCGTTGAAGAAATTCCAGACGGACAAGAAGCTGCAGGCTACAGGCGTTCTTGACGAAAAAACGGCGGAAGCGCTCGAGGCGGCCCTCATTGAGCAAATCCGGGATCCGAAGCACGATAACCAAATGAACCGGGCTATTGAGGTCATCCGGAAGGAAATTACCTCCCCGGTGTCGAATAAATAAGAAGGCTGATTTTTAGCCTTCTTTTTTTCTGTGCTGGCTGGGGGATGAAGGCAACCAACTGAGGGGATAGGAGCGTGAGCCGGAATTGGATCTCTTGCTTGAAGGATTGTGGAATGTGGCGGAAGCGGTAGGGCAGTTGTTTCTGCAGCCGTTTTATTATATTTCGATTATTTTGATTATGCTGCTGTATCGTAGACAAGTGCTGCTTGAACGTAAATTGTTCCATGTCAGGCTGCACGGCTGGCTGGCCCAAACCTGGCGCACCGTTTTAGGCGGATTGCTGGCAGGGGTGGGAATTTCGCTGGTATCAGCGTTTATAGGGATGACGCTGACGGTTGAAGGTATTTTATGCATCTGGATCGTGACCGTCCTGCTGTTGTTGATTCGGGTCCGTTATTTGTGTCTGGCCTATTCCGTCGGACTTCTGGGCGTGATCCAGTTCGGATTGAATTTGTTTCCTGCGTTCACCGGCAGCGGCTGGTTGGCCGAGTGCGTAAGTGCAGTGAGGGAATTAAATATACCGGCTTTATTGTGTCTTGTTGGACTGCTTCATTTGGCGGAAGGACTGCTTGTCCGGTGGCAGGGGGCTTCCTTCGCGGGGCCGCTCTTCTTCGAAGGCAAACGGGGCAAGCTGGTGGGCGGTTATCAAATGCAGAGCCTATGGCCTGTACCGCTGCTGTTGTTAATTCCGGCGGATACGACGGGCGGGGTGCTGCCATGGACGCCGCTGTTCGGGGGAGACGCCTGGCAAGGCGGTTTTGGACTCATGGCGCTCCCGATCGTCATCGGCTTCTCGGAAATGACGACCGGCATGCTGCCGAAGGCGAAGGCTAAGATCACATCCGGCCGTTTGCTCGGATACGGCATCGTCGTTATTGCGTTGGCGCTGCTTGCCGGCTGGTGGTCTCCTTTGATGCTGTTGGCCGCGTTGGCGGCTGTCCTTCTGCACGAGGGACTGGTCTGGTTCAGCCGGTTCGAGGAGCAGCAGCGTAGTCCGCTGTTCGTGCATCCGCAGGGCGGAGTGAAGGTGCTGGCTGTGCTGCCGGGCAGTCCGGCGGAGGAGCTGGGTATCCTGCCCGGCGAGTCCATTGTCCGTGTGAACGGCGTGCCGGTTCCCACGAAAGAGGAACTGCATGCCGCGCTGCGCATCCAGTCGGCATTTTGCAAGCTGGAGGTTCGTAATCTCGCAGGCGAGAGCAAGTTCCTCCAGCGCGCTATCTACGCCGGCGAGCATCACCAGCTCGGCGCCATTCTGGCGCCGGACGAGTCGGCGCCGGCGGCAGTGAAGCTGCAGCCGTTATCGCTGCTGCAGCTGCTCAAGCCGCGCCGCGGCGCGCACGATGTGCGTCGCGGCGCGGACGCGGGCACGCCCGCCGCCTCCGGCGAGGCGGGCGTGAGCAGCGACGCCGCGCATTAGGGCGGCGTCGGGCTGGGCGCACGGGTGCGCCCCACTGTGCTTGCTGCGCACCTGTGCGCCTCGCTGTGCCCTGCTACGCGTGGGCGGCGCATTCGCCTGGCCTTTACACGTAACGAACTCAGCAAACCTTATTTGGGCCAAAACTCGAAGTTTGAGATTCTAACGAACCCCAGTAATCTTATTTCGTGCAAACAGACACTTTTTTTGCTCAAATTTACTCAATAACGCCGCTAGGGTTCCTTAGATCCAGTACAAGCCCGTTTTCCTGCAAATAAGCGCTGTACGGTTCGTTAGCTGGAACTCTGCGTCGTGCAACGAACATGAGCAAGCTTCTGTAGCCTAGCTTCCTATACGCGTAACGAACTTAGTGAGACAGTCGATTAAGGCTTAAAGTTGAAGATATAGAGCCCAAATAGTCCGCTGTGAAATAATCTAAACAGGTCGATTATGGTGATACCTCACCGTAGTTGGCCTGTTTTTTGTTATCTGCGCTTTCATATAGAGTGTGGGATATTGGATCGCAGGTGGAAATATTTTGATATATTGGATATTGCGCAAAATAGATTAATTTAATAAAATCCCAATAGACATTCTAAATTGGAAAAAATTATTATACAGGGGAGATGAAGCATTGCAGCAGAGGGTAGAACCCGGCAAAGTGGAGAACTTGTCCCGTAACCTGGAGCATTTGAGACAAACGATAGAGCACTCGCTTACTGGCTTATCGAATGAATTGACGCGACTGCTCAGCAGTGTGGAATCCGCCTACTCGGAGTCCTATGTGCGTGCTGCGGCTAGGGAAGTTAGCGAGCAGCTTCATGAGATCATGAAGTTTGCAGAAGCGCTGGATGAACGGATGAGGGATAAAGTTAAGGTGTTAAACTATGCAGCCAATGAATATCTGCAAATTGAGAAGAAGGCCGTCGGTTTAGCTAAGGCAAGCAAGCCAGCTTATTTTACCTTGAAGGGTGCGGCTCAGGCCTTGCTGAAAGGATTCAAGGATAGGGCGTTGCAGAATATTGGCGACTCCGGAGATCCTTCTTCCAAGTCGAAGCTCTCTCTTGTGCAGATCGCCAAGGGTGTGTTGCTGGAATTCCGGGAGATGAGTTTGGAGAGCCGAGTCGCCCCGGTAAAAGAAGATGCGAGAATTGCCGCACTTCTGCTGATGATGGAAACGGGAACTGTAGAGGATCAGGCATGGGCGAGAGAGAAGCTGGATGAGATTGCGAAGGCTTTTGAAGAGCTAGCCCGCCAACAGGCAGCATATCAAGTTTACGAGATTTATGGCAATGAAATGTATACGGGTTACGTACATAAGCTGGCGGACAAACAGAGAAGCATTCTGGCGGATTTGGGCATATCGGAAAAATGGTACAAGACGGGAGTGAGCCTCGCGGCTTTTTACAAAGGTTCCCCTCTCACGGCTTGTGATTATAACCCGCTAAAACATGATTTTTCGACTATGCCCTCAGAGAGTGAACTCCGTATGGTGATTGCCGTCGGACTATATAACGAGGTTTACCGGAATTGGGCGAGGAATAGCTATAGCCGGATTGAGGCAGCCGTGCATCAAGCTGCTGAACAGCAGCGGAAACTGGAGGAACAGCTGGAGGAATATAACCGCCTGGTACCTGAAGAGGATATCCGGAAGATGCAGCAGGTTTTGAAGGATTTGAATATTTACCAAGGAGAGGTCACGGGAAAATATAACGAGGAACTACTAATAGCGGTTGCGGGATACCAGCATATTGCTAATACGATCAGTTCAGTAGCTGCGGTTTGGAGGTCACAATCCAAATCGGGGAAATACGAATTCGAAGTGGACGGTAAAGTAACGAAAGAGTTGCTTGAATTGGCTCTGGCGGAAAAAGGCCTGGGCATACGGAACAACCCTGATCTGGTTATAAATAACGGAGGAACGATCACGGCGATAACAATGGTGGGCGTCGGAGATGGTATCGTCAGTCAACTGAAGGAGGATTTTGGGGATGTTTTGAAAGGGAGCTGGGCCAATAATCCAAATAACATAGAATTCTGGACAAAAACCCTCCCGCACTATTATGATTTGGCTAAAGACATTGAGAATGGCAACATTACCTATGATTCCATTAAATCGATGCTTGGTGAAGAACTTGCAAAGGAGTTTATCGTTCCTTTTAAAGATATTAAGAATCTCTCGGGCAAAGTATTAAGCGGCAAAGCTTCCTATGAAGAAAGCGTCAGCTACGGCCGAGCTTTAGCTAAAGCGGCTTCAGCAGTCATGCTAGTGAAGGCGGCCGCCACAGCAGGTGCGAAAGGTGCGAAGCTTGCCTCCAAGTCCTCCAAAGAGCTCTTGGAGTCCCTGCCTAAAATAACGGAGCAATTTAGGAGATATGAATTCGTGACACCCGAAGGGATTAGAGTGAAGGTTCCTGCCTGGGAAGCGGATGGCACAATCTCCTACTCTAAGAACCCGAACCAAGTCCAGCAGAATTTTATTGAAAATTATTTGAAAGAACGAGAAGGGAAGGGAAGGGTTGAGGGGACGGGCAATCTAATCTTCAAATCAGATTATGATGACCATTTAGTAAACGTTAAGAAATTTGATCGAGATCCATCCAAAGGTATTACAGGCGGTCACAATATGGATGAGTTCTACAAATATTTTAGAAACGTTTTGAAGTTAGATGATGTGGATTTTATTAACAAGGTAACACCCCACCCCACGATTGATGGAATTATTCAAATTAATTACAAGATACCTAAACTTGATAATAAGGGCAACTTGACTGGAGAGTATAAGTACTTCAAAAATCCCAAAACTGTGTATGACCCATCCAAAATTTCTGAGGTAACAATAATCGAATGGGGTAAAGCTGCTATGCAACAAGGAATTGATGCTGGTAGTATTGTCGGAAGAAGAATAACTGGTATTGCCCCGAATGGATTGAAATTCGAAGGGTATATGGATGAAAATGGTGTCATTACAAACTTCTATCCAAAACTCGATTAAAGGAGATTAGCTATGAAAATAGATAAGAATTTTGATGAATTAACGGCAATGGAACTATATTTCCTCTATCTTGATGAAGATAAATTTATAGATGCCCTTGAAGATTTTTCGAATAAGGTAGGTTATGGTATTTCAGAGTTTATCTGTTGTGCATTTCCACCTGAATATGAATCATGGGAAGAGGGGTATTTTGGAGATACGGGCGTGAAGTTTGAAGTTGAACCGCCAGCAGTTGATGGAATTAAATATGAAATAGTATCAAATACAGACTTCATTGATTTTCTTGATAATTTAACACATCAGTACCTTGTTTCATATCCTATGGAACAATCTAAAGTTGAACTGCTTTTAAACCAAATTAAAACTAAATTACTTTAATAAGCGAGGGCTACCCTCTCCGAATGAACTCATCATTCAACCAATAACACATATAACCGATGTAAATCGAATTGAACTACTTCCACATGCGGGTGTAACAACTCAATGTGGTTTTTCTTTTTGCCTAAACAAATAGAAGACGATGGTTTTTAACAAATTAACATTGTTATCATTGAGCTTTTCAAGTTCAAATTCATAAGAATCAACTCTGATGAATTGGAGGGTACTTTAATGATCATAAAATATAAATATAAATTGAAGTATATGGATGAATTTAATATGGTTGTATTGGATTTCGACAAGGAAAAAACACTAGAGTTCGCCAATATGATAAGTGATCCCTTAGGATCTGATATATCTTGGAGATTCAAAGATTTGAAAAAGGATATTGAGAATTATGTAGATTTATTAAAGGGAAATATACCCGAATATAGACATGGAGGAAATGCATCCAGTGTTATATCTTATAAAGACTATACAATAATTGAAGATCCATTTTATGATGAGGAAGAAGATGAAATTGAACCGATTTGTAAATTAGAGACAGTTGAATTTGTGAAAATTATATTACTTTGGGCTTACGAAACTTATAAATATAAAAGCGAGAGGGGAGTGATTGCTCTAGATGAGGCAGATATGGTTATGAAGTGGATTAAACAAAAAATGTTAGAAGTTGAGAGTATAGAAAATAAATCTATAAAATAGCTTGTATAAAGCCATTTATAACCTTAGCAACAAAATCGTACAATACAACCAACAGACCAAACGCTAAACAATTATCGTCTCGTTTTTAGAACTATTGGTGAAGTGAGTCTGTAAAATAATTTGTGTAAACTCCCAATTCTACTAAAATGGAAAGTAATAGAAAGGTTGGGGGAACACATGGGACTTTGGACAAAAGAGCAATTACGAGCTTTCATTAAGGAGAACAAACTG
>NZ_BOSL01000031.1 GCF_018403325.1 Paenibacillus vini
TGTTGAGCCTGAACATCTCAATTTTATCGGAATGGTCTTGGTGGTCAAACCTTCGATCCCTCCACCCGCATAGCGGGTGGTTTTTTGTTTCGCACGCTTCGCGAGCTCAACTGGCTAAAGCCGTAATAAAAAGGGCCGCGCTCTGCGCAGCCCTGTAGCTGGAATCTATTATATCATATTTTCGGATTGTACTGTATCACCCTTATTTCCTAGGATAGTACAGTTGCGCCCATTAAGTATTTATCCACTTCCCGAGCCGCTTCACGGCCTTCATGGATCGCCCATACGACGAGGCTTTGTCCCCGGCGCATATCCCCGGCGGCAAATACTTTATCGACGTTCGTATTATATTTTCCGTAACGTGCCTTAACATTGGTACGGCGGTCGGTTTCAAGGCCGAGCTCACCCGCAATCCCCTGCTCCGGTCCGTCGAAGCCGATCGCGATCAGAGCCAGCTGCGCCGGGAACACTCTCTCGGTCCCAGGAATCGGCTGATAGATTTTGCGTCCCGTCTCGTCCACGATTCGTTGGATCTGTATCGTATGCAGCTCCTTCAAGTTCCCTTCTCCATCGCCGACGAACTTCGTCGTCATGATCGAGAATTCGCGCGGATCGCTGCCGAACAACGCCTTTGCTTCCTGTTGGGCATAGTCCAATGTATAAACATTCGGAAATTGCGGCCACGGGTTGCTGATCGGGTCACGCTCCTGAGGTGCCATGGCATGCGTTCCGAATTGAGTGATGCTGCGGCAGCCGTGGCGCAGCGAGGTAGCCACGCAGTCGGAGCCCGTATCACCGCCGCCGATAACGATCACATCTTTGTCTTCGGCGGACAAATAATTCCCGTCCTCCAGCCCGGAGTCAAGGTAGCTCTTGATCGTTCCGTTCAAGAACGGCATGGCGTACTGCACGCCCTTCAGATCGCTGCCCTCAATGTTGAATTCACGCGGCTTCGTCGCACCTCCGCACAATACGACTGCATCGTATTCCTCTACGAGCTGCCGCGCCGGAATATCCTTGCCGATTTCCGTATTCGTTACAAATCTCACGCCCTCGGCGGCAAGCAGATCCACCCGGCGTTGAACGACCGCCTTGTCCAGCTTCATCGTCGGAATGCCGTACATCAACAAGCCGCCGATCCGGTCTGACCGTTCGAATACGGTCACTTCATGCCCGGCCTTGTTCAACTGCGCGGCGCAAGCCAGGCCCGCAGGGCCGGAGCCTACGACAGCAACCCTGCGTCCTGTCCGCCGAGCCGGCGGTTCGGGAACGACCCAGCCTTCTTCAAAGCCCTTATCGATGATCGCCTGCTCGATCGTCTTGATCGTGACAGGCTGCCCGATCAAGCCGACGGTGCAGGAGCCTTCACAAGGCGCGGGGCAAACCCGGCCGGTGAATTCAGGAAAATTGTTCGTTTTATGAAGACGTTCCAACGCTTCCTTCCAAAGTCCGCGGTAGACCAGATTATTCCATTCCGGAATCAGATTGTGTACCGGACAGCCCGAGGTACCTCCCGCCATATCCATTCCCGTATGACAATATGGCGTGCCGCAATCCATACAGCGTGCGCCTTGCGTCCGGAGTTCTTCAGCTGACATATGCTTATGAAACTCCTGCCAGTCCTTGACCCTTTCGGAAGGGCTCCGGTCTCCCGGTATCTGCCGGTTATATTCCATAAACCCCGTTGGTGTAGACATCTATAACTTCCCCCATCCGTATGATGCAAAAGCTTCCAAGAGGCATTGAAACTTTCACATTTCAGTGTATCTTGATGTTAGCATCCGGGGGGAACGTTATTAATGGATTAATTCTATTTTAATTTGCACTAAAGTGCAGCGGGCTTACGTCGTTCATAGGTCAGAAAGCGGTAAGAATAAGGATTCTTCTCATCACGAATTCCCTCTTCTTCCTTGACAACCTCAAACTCCGACCAGTCGAAGTGGGGGAAAAATACGTCGCCTTGAATCTCCTCGTCAATCCGCGTAACATGCAATCGATCGGCTAAGGGAAAGAAATGCTGGAATAAGCCTGCCCCTCCAATGACCATAAGCTCACCCTGTTTTGCATATTCCAGAGCATCTTCTACGGAATGAACGATATCTGCTCCTTCTGCCCGGTAAGCGTGATCGGCCGTGAGAACGACACTCTTCCGGTTCGGTAACGGACGGCTCCCCATCGATTCCCATGTATTCCGGCCCATCAACATGGTTTTGCCGGTCGTTTGCTCCTTAAAAAATTTCAAATCCGCCGGCAGCCGCCAAGGCAGCTGATTGTTCCGGCCGATCGCCCCGTTTCGAGACATTGCCCAAATGAGAGTAATTCCCATGAAATACTGCCCCTTTCAACCTGTTTGTCCCCTAATGGATAACGACCTGTTATTAAACAGCGACCGTAGCCTTGATCGTTGGATGATATTGATAACCTTCAAATTCGAAATCCTCATACACATAATCAAATATCGAATCCGGCTTCCGCTTGATGATGAGCTTCGGCAGCGGATAAGGCTCGCGCTCCAACTGCGTCTTCACTTGTTCAAGATGGTTGCTGTAAATATGCACGTCGCCGCCCGACCAGATAAATTCGCCGACCTCAAGGCCGCATTGCTGCGCCATCATATGAGTCAGCAATGCGTAACTCGCAATATTGAACGGAAGTCCAAGGAACGTATCGACCGATCGCATCGTCAGCATACAGGACAGCTTTCCGTTCGCCACATAAAATTGGAATACGAAATGGCATGGCGGCAGCTTCATGTTATCGACTTCCGCCACATTCCAGGCGCTGACCAGGTGGCGGCGCGAATCGGGATTGTTCTTGATCGCCTCGACCACGTTTGCGATCTGATCGATATGACGGCCGTCTGGAGCTTCCCAAGCTCTCCATTGCGATCCGTAAACCGGCCCCAAGTCTCCGTTTTCATCCGCCCACTCGTCCCAAATCCGGACGCCATGCTCTTTCAAATAGGCGATATTGGTTTCTCCTTTAAGAAACCATAGCAGCTCATGAACAACCGATTTCAAATGAATCCTTTTTGTGGTCACCAAAGGAAACCCCTGGCTGAGATCAAAGCGAAGCTGTCTCCCGAACACGGAAATCGTTCCTGTTCCGGTCCGATCCCCTTTCGGAGTCCCGTTATCCAAGACGTCTTGAAGCAAATCCAAATAATTTCTCATCTATCGCACACCCCGCACTTGTTTGTATGACATCTTGTCTATTATAGCAGAGGAATCAAGCGGATTGAACCAAACCAGCCTATCCTTTTCCTTCGTCAAAATAAGGAATCTCCCGCTCTCCGCGCACAAGGCCGCTTATCCCTTCTTCATAATACGGCATCAATCCATCCGCCCGATCTAAGTCCACCCAGTCCACCTCGGCAATCTCATCCGGCATCATCGTCTCTTCCCGGCCGCCCGTAATTTCCGCACGGAAGGTAAAAAGAACGAAATGTTCCTCTTTTTCCGGAAAAATGACCTCGTTTACGGCCATGACACCGAACACTTCAATATCAACGCCGGCTTCCTCCTTCACCTCGCGGATCAGTGCCCGAACCAGTGTTTCACTGGTCTCGACCGTGCCGCCAGGCAGCGTCCACGTATCCCGGTTATCCCGGTTTCGAACCATCAGCACCTTATTCTTATCAGGGCTTACGATCAACGCGTATACGATATCGATTCGCTTCATAGTGCGCCACCTTCTATAAGTTCAAATAGTAATGATAGTACTCATCATCCCGGGTATATCCCAGCTGTTCATACAGCTTTTGAGCTCCCTTGTTGCCGACTCCGGTTTCCAATGCGATTCCCTTAGCCTTCGATTCGACTGCATACTCCGAAACCGCATCAAGCAGCTGTTTGCCTATACCGGAGTTTCGATATTCCTTCAACACATACAAATCGTTCAATATCCAGGATCTCTGCATCGATAACGAAGAGAATACCGGATACAGCTGAGCAAAACCGACCGCTTTGCCGTTTTCCTCGTCTTTGGCCACAAATATTACGGACTCCCTATGCTCCATTAACCGAAACAGAAAAGCTTGTGCCCCTTCCGGATCGGAGGGTTGTCCATAGAACTGCCGATATTGATCAAACAAATGCGTAACGGACGCAAGATCCTTATAGGTTGCCTGCGAAATATGTACGGATACACTCATGGTTGTTATCCTCCTCAAAGTATATAAGATGAACTATTAATGTTCATCTTATCTTGAAGCCCTAAATAATTTAAGTCATTCACAAAAAAAGAATAAGGCACTGTAAATATTTTAATATAATAATGCATTCATCCTAATATTTTATGGTTATAATTAAAAACGACCAAATTATTTTAACTATAGTTTATAATTAATTAAAGAATTTAAAGCGGGAGTTGCGAAAAATGGATAGCGTCGATCTTCAAATTATAGAACTTCTGAAACGCAACAGCCGCATTACCAGCTCGGAAATCAGCAAAGCGATTCATCTGTCTGTCCCCTCGGTCTCGGAAAGAATTCGTAAGCTTGAGGAAAAAGGGATGATTGAGCAATTTACAATCAGATTGAACCGCGAAATCACCGGACGGCATTTGCTGGCTTACATATCCGTCATTTTAGAGCATCCGAAGTACATCGAGTCATTCAAAGAGCAGATTTCTAATGAATCCTGCATTATAGAATGCCATCATCTGGCCGGTGATTACGATTATATGTTGAAAGTCGGCGTTCCGGACATCTCCTCGCTTGAAGTCTTCATTTCCGAAACCTTAAAAGGCTTGGCCGGGGTTCAAAAAACGAAAACGACGATCGTACTATCCACTTTAAAGGAAGCATAAAACTTTGTGCAAGGAGTCAAGTGGGCATGGCCATGATCACTCTTCTAAATAGCATTCTAATCGGAGCCGCCATCGCGGCCCCGATCGGTCCAATAGGCATGTTGTGTATTCGGTCTACCTTGGTTGGGGGCTGGAAAAAGGGGTTGGCTGCCGGGCTAGGCGTGGCAACTGCAGATGCGATTTATGCAGCTGTTGCCGGTTTCGGCATGCATGTGATCTCCTCGCAGTTGATCCGGTTCGAGGACGGTTTCAGAATGATCGGCGGTCTTCTCATTCTTGTTCTCGGCCTTGTGGGGTTCCGCCGCAAACCGCCTTTTGCCGATCGCGATATCCCCGGGCAAACTCGACAGTTGTTCACCTTTGGCTCCACCTTTCTGCTTACCCTGGCAAATCCGATGACGGTAATCTCTTTTGCTGCGCTATCCGCAGGTTTGGGTATCGATTCATTACCAGGTTCTTCGGAGGGGGCTTCAGCGTTCACCACCGGGATCTTCCTCGGTTCCGCCTTATGGTGGATTCTGCTGTGTACGGCGATTAATCAGCTGCGCCTTCGTTTATTGACACCCGCAGCCCTACGCGCCGTTAATTTAATCTCAGCCACGCTTATTACCGGATTTGGTGTCTGGTTCCTGATATCCGTATTTTTTGGCCCGTAAATATCCCGCTTAAATTGAATCTTATTGGGATTTGTTTGGATGCCGATCCGGAGGAACCCTTCTCATATTTACTTTATTACATGACGAAGCCCGGGCAGGAATAGTTGCTTATTCCTAACCCGGGCTTATTATAACTACTTGAAGAATCCGGCAATCCCGGCCACCAATACGATGATCGCGAACACCATTCTATAATACACAAACACTTTCATCGGCTTCTTCTGCAAGTAAGCGATAAACTTCTTGATGACGGCAAGTGCAACCAGGAAGGACACCAGGAAGCCTACTCCGAGCGAGATGAGCTCCGTTGACGTCATACTGGAAAAACCGCCGATTTTCACAATTTTCAAAAAGCTCATACCTACCATGACGGGAATCGCCAGGAAGAACGAGAACTCAGCCGCCGCCACCGTCGTCAGGCCTGCTACCCAGCCGCCGATAATCGTGGAAGCGGAACGGGACATGCCGGGAATGATCGCCAAAACTTGAAACGCCCCGATAATGAGCGCTTGTTTCACAGTGACATTGAGCTCGTCACCGCCGCCGCCAAGCCCGTTGTTACGGAACTTCTTCTCCGCGTACAGCATCCATAAACCGCCGAAGAACAACGTGAACGCCACAACGACCGGCGTAAACAGGTGCTCGTCCGACCAATCATTAAGCAGTACGCCGAAAATGCCTCCAGGAATACATGCGATCGCCAGCATGAGCCAAAAGCGGAAGCCGGACTTCGCAAAACCGACCTTTTGCGGAAAAAAGTTGACCAGCGTGTCCTTGATTTTCCCCCAGTACAGCACGATTACGGCCAAAATCGCCCCAAGCTGAATCACGTACGTGTACATCTCGACGTAAGATGGCGTTGTTCCGGTAAAGCCCAGGAAATTCTCGAAAATGACGAGATGACCGGTGGATGATACCGGCAAAAATTCAGTAATCCCTTCTACAATCCCTAAAATAATTGATTTCAGTATCGAAAAAATCGTCTCCATGCCACCAAGCTCTCCTTTTCAAACAAACTTACTAGTAACTACATTGTGTTACCGATTTTCAATCGCAGGTTTTATCCTACCATAAAAATAAGCAGCCAGGCTACTCCCTTTATTTTATTGGAGCTTGCCACATTATATAACGTTAAATGAGAGGTTGGATGGCCTTTTTCAACATATCGGCATTCATCGCGCCCTGGGAGACCTGACGGATTATGCCTTTTTCATCAATAAAATAGGTAGTCGGATAGGCAACGATCCGGTAGTTGTCCATGACTTCGCCCTTCGAATCAAGCAATACGGGGAAGGTTAGTCCCTGTTCATCTACAAAGCTTTGCGCATTGTCGGAACTTTTCTCCGTGGATGTCAAATTAATACCGAGCACGACGACATTTTTAGCGTCATACTTCTCATACAATCGCTGCATATGCGGCATCTCCACCCGGCATGGCGGGCACCAGGACGCCCAAAAATTCAAGACCACCACTTTCCCGCGGAAATCCGACAGGGACACCGGAGTACCGTCCAGCCCGTTTAACGTAAAGTCAGGGGCTTGCTTCCCCTCCTTAATCCCAACAGTTGCGCCTCCATCTTGCACCGATTGTTGTTTGTTTCCATCCGAGTTCGTTCTATTATTTATATAATCATAAGCGCTATAAGCGACTAGTCCCAATAAGATGACAAAGATAAATACATTCTTTCTCATAACTGTTTCCTCCCCTTCCTAAAAAAGATTTTGGACTCACTAATCCCTCTTTGGTCCTTTCCAGAAAACAAGAACGCCGGCCAGCAGCAAAAATAAGACCTGCAGCTTGCTGAAAGACAATATCCAGATGACGCGTTCATGATTGAAAAATTGGAACACAATGTTACCGATCAAAAACCAAAGTGCGGCAAAATGAATTCTTGCCTCCGGCGTTTCGCGCTTTGCAATTAACATTTGGAGCAGGAGGATGCCGGTCCAGCAGATGCTGGCGATCCATGAGATGGAGGGTCCTTCCTGAAACATCAGCTCCGGCAGCCGAGACACAAACCATCCCCCAAGAAAATATACGGCAAAACCGTGCACCACAATAGCAAAGTGCAGCTCTTTCTTCCGAGAACGCAGCCATATATAAAGCCCCCCAACCAAACCGGCGATCCAGCCGCCCGCTTCACCACCATCAAAATAAAGCAAGGACATGGGCTCGGATACCGCCTCTACTGGATGAATGAGCAAATAACTAAATTTCCAAATCAGAAGCCATAACAAAAATCCATTGGACAGCAATTCCGCTATCGTCTTAGTTTCCGAGCGGTCAGTAACTATCCGCCCCCAAAGCTTCAGCATTATCCACCCTCCTGCCCCAAACAGAAGATTCAGAACAAGAGAGCCATTTAATAAAAAGGGGCCTAATTGAATATTTTGCAATCCATTTCCTCCTTTTCCAAAGCGATTTTCATCCGAAATATACCCTAAGGGGTATGATATGATGGGTAATATCTTTTGTCAAATTAGTGTCACCCTTCCGTTCAACGCTGGCCAAATTTCAACTTGGCATTTGACTTTAAAATCTAAATATCGTAATATTGCGATATAGTGATATATTAGAGAACAGAGGTGATCCAGTTTGGACAGCAATTTTAAGTCCTACCAAGAAGCTGCCGAAATCCTGAAGGCATTGGCCCATCCGGTCCGGTTATGTATCGTTAAGGGCCTGATCGAAAAACCGGAGTGCAATGTTTCTTATATGCAAGAGTGTTTGAATTTACCGCAATCGACGGTATCCCAGCATTTGCAGAAGCTGCGCAGCATGGGCATCTTGGAAACCGAACGGAGCGGACTTGAAGTCAAATATCACGTTGCTGATGAACGAATCAAACAATTAATACGCATCTTATTGGAGGAAACTAATCATGAGTAAAAAAGTTATTATAGTCGGAGGCGTCGCAGGCGGCGCATCGGCTGCGGCTCGTTTACGTCGTCTCGATGAGGAAGCGCATATCATCATGTTCGAACGGGATTCCTATATTTCTTTCGCCAACTGCGGTCTTCCTTACTATATCGGTGATTCGATTACGGATCGTTCAAAGCTGCTTGTACAGACTCCGGAAGCCATGTATAAACGTTTTAACATCGATATCCGGATCGATAGTGAAGTCATTGGCATTAACCCGGAGAACAAAACGGTAACCGTACGCAGCAAAACGAGCGGCGATTACGAGGAAACCTATGATGCGGTTATATTATCCCCAGGTGCCAAACCGATCCGCCCTCAATTGCCTGGGATTGAAAGTAATAAAATTCACACCTTGCGAAACATTCCGGATACGGACCGGATCAAAAAAAGGGTTAGCGAGGACAAAATTTCATCGGCCATCGTCATCGGTGGCGGATTTATCGGCGTCGAGATGGCGGAAAATCTGAAGGAAATCGGTCTGGACGTTACCTTGATTGAGGGCGGTCCGCAAATTTTGGCTCCCTTCGATGCGGAGATGGCAAACGCGCTGGCTAAGGAAATGGAGGAACATGGCGTAAAGCTGCTTCTATCCCAAACCGTTCAAGGCTTTGAGGAAAAAGGTGAGCTCATCGAAGTTCGTACCGCTAGCGGCATAAACTTGACCGCTGAAATGGTGATCCTTGCGATCGGGGTATCCCCGGATACCGGATTTCTGCGAGGAACAGGTATCGAGTTGGGGCCCAAAGGCCATATTATCGTCAATGATCGGCTGGAGACCAGCGTAAGCGGAATTTATGCCGCAGGCGACGCCATCGAAGTTACGGATTATGTCAACGGCACGACCACGGCCATTCCGCTTGCGGGTCCGGCCAATAAACAGGGCCGAATCGCCGCGGATAACGTAAGCGGGCTGAGCAGCACGTTTAAGGGCAGCCAGGGAACGTCCATTATCAAGGTGTTTGGTTTAACCGGTGCGGCAACAGGAAATAACGAAAAGACGCTGCAGCGTCTCGGTCTGCCATACCATGTAACCTACGTCCATCCGAATTCCCATGCTGCTTATTATCCGGGAGCAACGCCATTAACGCTTAAGCTGCTGTTCAACGACGAGGGAACCGTTCTCGGCGCCCAGGCGGTTGGGCACGACGGTGTGGATAAACGGATCGACGATATCGCCACAACGATCCGGTTCCGCGGCACGGTAAGTGATCTTACCGAACTTGAGCTGGCCTATGCTCCTCCGTACTCTTCCGCCAAAGATCCGGTTAATATGGCCGGGTACACAGCCGAGAACGTGTTGACCGGTAGAACCGCAGTCTTTGTTCCGAAAGATTTGGACAGCCGTGACAGCGCCTCTACCCTGCTTGTCGATGTCCGTTCGGAAATCGAGCATGCCAACGGCCATATTCCGGATTCCTTGAACATTCCGGTCGATGATCTGCGTAGCCGACTCTCCGAGTTGGACCCTTCAAAAGAAATTTGGGTTTATTGTCAGGTTGGACTTCGCGGGTACACCGCTGCCCGGATTTTGCAGCAAAAAGGTTTCCGTGTCCGCAATTTGACCGGCGGATATAAGACATATCAGTTAGTGCGATATCAGGCCGGCCAAAGACACGGCGGAGATCAACCGGAGAAAACAGCGGCTATTTCCGCCCCTGCTCCTGTTATTGAAGCGGCTCGGGAAACCGCAGCTGCAGCGCAGCCCCTGCGAGTGCGCGACCAAGAATTGCGGGCCGATGCTGAGCTGGACGCCTGTGGCTTATGCTGCCCCGGCCCATTGATTCAGGTGAAACAAAAAATGGATCAGATTCAGGAAGGGCAAATTCTACGGGTGACCGCTTCGGACCCTGGATTTTATGAAGATGTGCAAGCCTGGGCGACTATGTCTAAGAATCGGATACTACAGGTCAGTAAAAAGGCGGACGGCATGATCGAGGCCTACCTTTGCAAAGGGGGACTGCCTGAGATTGAAGCCTCCAATCCTGCTTTTAGTAATGTCTCTTCACAGGAAGGTACTTCGATGGTCGTATTCAGCGGCGATCTGGACAAAGCCATCGCTTCATTCATTATTGCCAACGGAGCGGCGGCAAGCGGCAAAAAGGTAACGATGTTCTTCACCTTCTGGGGCCTGAACGTCATCCGCAAACCGGAAAAGGTGAATGTCCCGAAAAACATGATCGGCAAAATGTTCGGCGCCATGATGCCGCGCGGCAGCCGCAAGCTGTCCCTGTCCAAAATGAACATGATGGGCATGGGTGCGAAAATGATCCGCGGCGTCATGAAGAACGGCAATATCGCTTCGCTTGAAGAGTTGATGCAATCCGCAATCGACCAAGGCGTCGAAATCGTGGCTTGTCAAATGTCGATGGACGTCATGGGCATCAAGCGGGAAGAATTGATCGACGGCGTGAAAATCGGCGGTGTCGGTTACTATTTAGGGAAAGCGGATCAATCCGGCATTAATCTATTCATCTAAAGCTAAAAGCTCACTCCATCGCTGACGGAGTGAGCTTTTTTATTATTCTTATTTGTTCGGGTCCACCTTCATGCGAAGTTCAATATATTTCAGCGCTCCCTCATCGGTTTGCTCCGTCTTGACTAAATCACCTGATAATTTCTCTCCAAGCTTGCCATAGGCCGCTAGCGCCGATTTAGATAAATTCTCGTCAGGCTTGAATTGCAGCACAAGATAAAAACTGCCTACGTTTTTTTTCGGCTGCTTTGCCCGGACCTGGAACGAGCCGTCCGGAAGTACCTGCGTCTTCTCACCGTATCCGAAATGGACGTGATCCGGAATGTCGATATCGCCGGAAACGACCGTACCTTCAAGCAGATTGCTCTTCACCTTAATCAAATAAAATCCTTCTTCGGCGTTTACCTCCGGCTTCATCCATATGGCGGGATTTCCATAGTCATCCGGCTTTTCACCGACCGGATTCTCCGACTTCCATTCTGAGCCGATTTCAGCAGCGGCATCCATGTAAATATAGGTTACCGCTTTGTGTAGCGTCCGATTCTCTTCCTCAACTTGATGGATAAACGTGCCGGTCATTTTTTCTCCATTCGCGCCATAAGGCTCCAGATCTGCGGACTGCTGATCCGGTTTAAAGCTGATCGTTATTTCCAAGGTTCCTTCTTTAATGTCCGGCCGTTTGATATCCATCTCAAAAGTACCGTCGTTGTTGATCTCCGCCTGTTTCCGATAACCGAACATCGTATAACCGGCAGCATCGATTTCCGCCTCTATTTTGGCACCAGGAACCAGATTGGATGTTCCCGAGATTACGATCTGGTCCTGTTCTATTTTAGCGCTTCCTTGAAGCCAGACATCCGACGCTCCCTGATCTTTGGGTGCATGCTCGGATGAGGTTCCGGACACGATTTCAACATCGACCTTATTCTCTGCTGAAGAAGAATTATCGCTTACATTCCCGTCTGCTGCTGCCTTCCCTTTTGTTTCATCCTGAGCCATAACTTCCGGCCCGGCGTTTTTTTCCGGATCTCCGGCAGAGTCCTGATTTCCGTTTCCGCATCCGCCAAGAATCATTACAGCGGCCAGACCAACCAGAACCCCTTTCCATACCGTAGCCGGAACCCATTTAGCTGAAGGTTGAAACATCATCGAAATGATTTTTCATCGCCGGAAAGAGGATTCCTCACCTTCCAAATAGCTGTTCAGATAAACACCGGTTATCGAAGTTTGATCCTTTACGAGATCCTGAGGTGTGCCTTCAAAAATGATCTTCCCTCCTTCACTGCCTGCTCCCGGACCCATGTCAACAATCCAATCCGCCTGAGTCATGACGTCGAGATGATGTTCAATAATAATGACGGTACTTCTCCGGTCGACCAGCTGGTTTAATATATCAATTAAACGTTCCACGTCGCGCAAATGAAGACCGGTTGTCGGTTCATCAAACACGTAAATCCCGCTTTGCTTGCTATGAAGTTCCATAGCTAAACGCACGCGCTGCCGCTCGCCTCCGGAAAGAGTATGGAGAGGTTGCCCTAGCGTAACATAACCTAGACCGACTTCGGACAAGCCACTGAAAATGCTCACCATTTCCCTATGATCATTGAAAAAGTCGTAAGCCTCTACAACGCTTAAGTTCAAAATATCGTTAATATTTTTGTCGTGCAGGGTATACTCCAGCACTTCATCTGTAAATCTTCGTCCCTGGCATGCTTCGCAGACACTGACCACGGGGTCCATAAAAGCCAGATCGACCGTGATCGTGCCAAGACCTTTGCAGGCCGGACACGCGCCATCGGAGTTAAAACTGAACAACGATGCGCTAACCTGGTTTGCGTCTGCCAACTGGTCTCTGATATGATCCAGCGTCCCTGTATAGGTGGCAAGGTTGGATCGTTTGGAACCTTTGAGTTCACTCTGATCAATTGAAATCGCATCTGGATATCGTTGGAGCAACACCTTGTTGATCAGCGTGCTTTTGCCTGACCCGGCCACCCCGGTGACTACAGTCATAACTCCTGTTGGAATCGTGACACTGACATCCTTGAGATTATGCAGTGAGGCGTGCTCAAGCCGCAAAAATCCGTCCGGCTTCCGAATATTCTCCTTCAACTTGGGTTGCCGCCGCAAATAGTGTCCAGTGATGGTGCCCGCACTCTTAAGTCCTTTGACATCTCCCTCGAATTTAATTTCACCGCCTCTTATTCCAGCTTCAGGTCCCATATCCACGATGTGGTCGGCGATAGCAATGACATCCGGATCATGTTCCACCACCAAAACGGTGTTTCCTTTGCTGCATAACTGCCGCAGCATCCGGTTTAGCCGGTCAACGTCCCGGGGATGCAGCCCGATGCTCGGCTCGTCAAAAATATAAGTAAGACCGGTTAGACTGCTCCCGAGATGACGAATCATTTTAATTCGCTGCGACTCCCCTCCCGATAAAGTCGAAGTCTCCCGGTTTAAACTCAAATAGCCAAGTCCGATCGAAACGAGGCTGTCCAGCTTCTTGATCAATGCCTCCACAATAGTTTTGGCTGACAAAGCCGTAACCTTGCGCATTTGAACTGACAGATCGCTTACCTGCATTGCGGAGTATTCCGCAATATTAAGGTCGTCGATTTTACAGGAAAGAACTTTTTGGTTTAACCTCGCTCCATTACATTCCGGGCAAACCCCCTTCTCCACGATATAATTCAGTTGATCCTCGTTCTGCTGTGCTTGCTTGGAATCCTTGGCCAGAAAGCCATTTTCGATCCGTGGAATGACCCCTTCATAAATTGCGGTAGACGGCCATTCCGAAGTCGGATTGGCCGGTTTGAAACCCGATTTGTACAGCAGCGTATCCCATTCTTCCTCGGTATAATCCTTCAGCTTCTTGTCATTATCAAAAAGTCCGGTAGTTACATAACGCTTCCAGCGGTAACCCCCGGGTTGAAAGGTCGGGAACATAATCGCCCCTTCATTCAACGATTTGTCTTTATCGATCAAACGATCCAAGTTTATAGTCGCTGCTGTTCCAAGTCCCTCGCACATCGGACACATTCCCTGAAGGTTATTAAAGGAAAGCCTGTCAGAATATCCGACGAACGGTTGCCCGATCCGCGAAAATAAAAGTCTCAGCAGCGAGTAAATATCCGTTACAGTACCGACGGTGGAACGGGCATTGCCGCCGATGCGTTTTTGATCGACGAGGATTGCGACAGACAAATGCTCTATGGCATCGACATCGGGTTGTCCATAGTGAGGCAGACGATGCCGCACGAAACTGGTAAACGTTTCATTCAGCTGCCGTTGCGACTCCGCAGCAATGGTATCAAAGATCAATGACGATTTACCGGAGCCGGATACGCCGGTAAAGACCGTGATTTTATTCTTTGGAATACTTATTGTAATGTTCTTAAGGTTGTTCTCTCTGGCTCCGATCACTTTAATGGGTTCCATAGACATTGAGGCTCCCTCCTCTTGTTTCTGTTATAAAAACATTATATCGTAATACCATGACAATTCTTGGCATGATATAGCAATGAAAAGGAGCTCTCCAATGTCTAAATCCAAAGTCTTATTTGACCTGATCATGTACGTAAATGCGAAGCGCAGCTTTACCGCACAAAATGTGGCGGATGAATTTGACATTTCGCTAAGAACCGCGCACCGTTATTTACTTGAAATCAGTGAGATGGGCGTTCCGCTATATACCGAACCGGGGCGAAACGGAGGTTACCGGGTATTAAACAACCGGGTCCTCCCCCCGATTGCTTTTGAGGAGGATGAAGCCTTTGCCATATTCTTCGCCTTTCAATCGCTTAAATATTATAGATCCCTTCCTTTCGAGATCAATATTGCTTCCGCCTCCGGCAAATTGTACGCCAGTCTTCCGGATGATTTAAAAACTAAAATGAACCGTTTGGATGAAGTGTTGTCTTTCTGGAATTTAAAGCGAAGCGTGGATTCACCTTATTTAAAAGAGATTATTGAAGCGGCTTTGCGAAATCAAGCCATCCATATGGAGTATGAATCCAAATCCAGAGTTACGATCAGAGAGGTTGTGCCACTCGGAGTATATGCGTATAACGGTTTCTGGTATATGCCTGCCTCGAACACGGAACAGGAACATATCCGAGTTTTTCGGATCGACCGGATTCTCTCGCTGCAATATAGCGACAATACGCGCTCCGTCCCGATGAAGCTGGATGAATGGTTGGCTCGTTCTAACGAAATTATGACGCCGGTCCGTCTTTATGTCCTATTGACCGAAGAAGGAATGCGCCAATGCAAAAGCGAGCCTTGGCTAGAGCCATATATTAAGAGTGCAAGCAATGACGCAGGATGTATCGATACTGTGATCGATCAAAGCGAAATAAGATTTTCGGCAAATTATTTTTTTCAACTAGGTACCGAAGCTAAGGTTATCGAACCGCGGGAAATGTCCGAAATGATTAAGCAAAAGGCACTCGAATTGATGGAGCATTATAACAGCTAAATAACCGCTAAAAAAAGGGCAAGACCGATGAATTTCGGTCTTGCCCTGTCAATTAGCTTAGGAGAACTCCTGGCCGTCAATAATTAGCCGCGCCGGAGTGATAAATCAAAAATTAACGGGAGATCACGTGGATCGGATGGCCTTCAACCAGTTCAGCGGTTTCCATCACGATTTCACCCAGTGTCGGGTGAGCGTGGATCGTAAGCGAGATATCTTCAAGCGTAGCGCCCATTTCGATCGCGAGGCCGAGCTCGGCAATCAAGTTGGAAGCTTCGATACCGACGATTTGCGCGCCGATTACCAGATTGTTTTCAGCGTTAGCTACAATCTTGATGAAGCCGTCAGGCTGATTCAGCGAAGTTGCACGGCCATTGCCCGCGAACGGGAACTTGCCGGCTTTGACTTTGTAGCCTTTTTCCTTCGCTTCTTTCTCCGTGTAGCCCACGCTGGAGCATTCAGGATCCGTGAAGACTACAGCCGGAATAGCTTTGTAATCCACTACAGACGGAAGTCCGGAAATGACTTCTGCTGCCACTTTACCTTCATAAGAAGCTTTGTGAGCCAATGCAGGACCGGCTACGATATCGCCGATAGCGAAGATGTTCGGGTTGCTCGTACGCCCTTGGTGGTCAACTTCTACCAAACCGCGATCAGTCAGCTTAACGCCGGCAAGATCAAGGCCGAGATCGCCATCCGTGTTTGGACGACGGCCAACCGTTACGAGGAGGTAATCCGCTGTAACTTCTTTGTTTTCGCCGTTTACGGAGTATTTCACAGTAACGTTCTTGTCGGTTTGCTCAGCACTTTCAGCTTTTGCGTTGGTGATGATTTCGATACCCGTTTTTTCCATGCTCTTGGTTACAAGACGGGTCATATCTTTATCAAAGCCGGCAAGTACGGAATCCATACCCTCGATAATCGTAACTTTCGTACCGAATTTCGAGAACATTTGGCCCAATTCAGCGCCGATGTAGCCGCCGCCGATAACGATCAGGCTGCTAGGAATTTCAGGTAGTTCCAAAGCTTCCGTCGAGGACAGGATACGTCCGCCAAACGGGAAAGGCTTCAGTTCGATCGGACGGGATCCGGTCGCAAGAATGCAATGCTTAAAGCGGTAACGCGGCGATTCGTGATCGTTGAAGGCACGTGCTTCGTTTTCGTTGATGAACATCACTTCACCGCTGAAAACTTCGATTTTGTTGCCTTTAAGCAAACCGGATACGCCTTGGGTCATTTTCTTAACTACGCCGTTCTTGAATTCTTGCGTTTTCGTGAAGTCAACCTTCACGTTTTCGGCAGTTACGCCGAAAGCGTCGGCATGCTGTGCGTTTTCGTATGCATGCGCTGCGGAGATCAAAGCTTTGGACGGAATGCAGCCGCGGTTCAAGCACACGCCGCCGAGTTCCGATTTATCCACGATAATTACTTTTTGGCCCAGTTGGGCGGCACGAATGGCCGCCACATATCCGCCGGGACCGGCACCTACAACCAATGTATCAATATCTAGAGAAGCGTCTCCTACTACCATATTGTTACACCTCCATAACGAGCAACTCAGGGTTAGCGAGCAGCTGTTTGATATAGTTCATGAAGTTTTGAGCTGTTGCTCCGTCGATGAGACGATGGTCGAAGCTGAGGGACAGAGCCATAACCGGAGCGACAACGATCTCGCCGTTCTTAACAACCGGTTTTTCGCTGATGCGGCCTGTACCCAGGATCGCTACCTCAGGGTAGTTGATGATCGGAGTAAAGAACATACCGCCGGCGGAACCGATGTTCGAAATCGAAATCGTGCTGCCCTTCATTTCGTTTGCGGACAGCTTACCGTCACGGCCGCGGGCTGCCAGATCACGGATAGCGTCGGCGATCATCCAGATGCTCTTGCGGTCGGCATCTTTGATAACCGGTACGATCAAACCGTTATCCGTATCGGTAGCAATCCCGATATCGTAATGTTTCTTGTAAACAATTTCGTTGTTTTCTTCGTCGATCGAAGCGTTCAGCGCCGGGAATTGGCGGGAAGCCGCTACGAGCGCCTTAACGATGAATGGCAGGTAAGTTACTTTGATGCCCTTCTTCTCGGCGATTGGTTTCATACGAGTACGGAAAGCTACCAATTCGGTAACGTCCACTTCGTCCATGATCGTTACATGCGGAGCTGTGTATGCCGATTTCACCATAGCGTTCGAAATCGCCTTACGGATACCCTTGAACGGTACGCGTTCTTCTTCTGCGCTTACGCTGGCCGCGGAAGCTGCAGGAGCCTTCGCCGCTTCGTCTTTGCTGCTTGCAGCTGCAGGAGCTGCTGCCGCGCCGCCGTTTTTGAATGCTTCCACGTCTTCGCGAGTGATTTTACCAGCGTTGCCTGTGCCGCTTACTTGTGCAATATCAACGCCTTGCTCGCGGGCGAATTTGCGTACGCTAGGCGTAGCAAGCACTTCGCGGTTTGGTGCAGCAGGTGCTGCCGCGCCGTTAGCGCCGCCTTCTTTAGCTTCAGCCGGGCTGGAAGCTGCAGGCGAATCCTTCGTATCCGCTCCGCCTTTCGCTGCATCAGCTTCTTGAGCGTTAGCTTCTTCATGAGCCGGTTCCTGTTCAGGAACATCGCCTTCCGCGTCGATAACCGCCACTACTTGGCCAACGCGGAACACGGCACCGTCGGTCCCGAAAACTTCGAGCACCGTACCGTTTACCGGACAAGGTACTTCTACGACCGCCTTGTCGTTTTGTACCTCCATCACGATATCTTCGTCTGTAACTTTGTCGCCGGCTTTGATATGCATTTTAATAATTTCGCCTTCATGCAAACCTTCGCCCAGCTCTGGGAAGCGATATTCAAATTTTGCCACCTGGAAGACCTCCTGTTATTTAATTAGTTTAAGAATCGATTTCATTAAAATTCGAGAACTTTGTTTACGCCCTCAATGATGCGAGCCGGAGTCGGCAGCCATTGATCTTCGATTTGCGCGAACGGATAAACGGTATCCGGAGGCGTAATGCGAAGCACTGGAGCTTCCAAATGAAGAATAGCCTTTTCATTGATTTGAGCGATGATTTCTGCAGCCATACCGGCGGATTTTTGCGCTTCCTGCACAACGATCGCACGGTTCGTTTTCTTAACGGAGGCAAGAATCGTATCGATATCCAGCGGCACCAATGTGCGCAAGTCGATAACTTCAGCTTTGATGCCTTTAGTTTTTTCGAGTTCTTCCGCAGCTTTTACAGCCGTGTGAACCATCATGCCGTAAGCGATGATCGTCACGTCGGAACCTTCGCGAACCACGTTGGCTTTGCCAAGCTCAACTGTATATTCACCTTCCGGCACTTCAGCGCGGAATGCATGGTACAAGTTAAGGTGCTCCATGAAGAATACCGGATCATTGTCGCGGATCGCGGAAATCATGAGACCTTTTGCGTCGTAAGGGTTAGAAGGGATTACCAGTTTAATACCCGGAGTTTGCGCAATCAAACCTTCCAGGGCGTCCGTATGCAACTCAGCCGCTTTTACGCCGCCGCCGTATGGAGTACGGAACACGATCGGCGCGTTGTAACGGCCGCCGGAACGGTAACGCATCCGTGCAGCTTGCACCAAAATTTGGTCCAAAGCTTCGAAAATAAAGCCGACGAACTGGATTTCGGCAACCGGACGGAATCCTTGAATCCCGAGGCCTACTGCCATACCGCCGATTGCGGATTCAGCCAGCGGCGTATCGAATACACGATCTTCGCCGAATTCTTTTTGCAAACCTTCCGTTACGCGGAATACACCGCCGACATTACCTACGTCTTCCCCGAAAAGCAGGACGTTTGGATCCCGATTCAACTCTACGCGCATCGCATCGCGGATTGCTTCTTTCATATTCATTTGTGCCATTGCTCATATCCTCCTCATTAGAACTTCTTCAAGGCTTATTTATTAAATTCGGCTTTTTGTTCTTCCAAATGTTTAGGCGTTTGTTCGAACATGCTGTCAATCAGGCCAGGAATGGTCATTTTCTCGGTTTGCTCAGCCTTCTTGATTTGTTCGTTGACTTTCGCCTTGGCTTCTTCTTTCACGCGAGCCGTATCTTCGTCGGTCCAAAGACCTTTCTTCTCCAGATACTTGGCAAGACGGGCAATCGGATCTTTTTCGCTCCATTGTCCTTCTTCTTCTTTAGTACGGTATTTGCTTGTGTCATCGGACAGGGAATGCGGACGGAAACGGTAAGTGACCGCTTCGATCAAAGTCGCGCCTTCGCCGTTACGTGCACGTTCTGCAGCTTCTTGAACCGCGCTAATAACTGCGAACACGTCCATCCCGTCGATTTTCACGCCGCGGATACCGGCAGCTACCGCTTTATGAGCGATCGAAAGAGCAGCCGTTTGTTTGGAGAAAGGAGTCGTAATGGCATAGCCGTTATTTTGCACAAAGAAAATAACCGGAAGCTTAAATACTCCAGCATAGTTCAACGCTTCGTAGAAATCGCCTTCGGACGAACCGCCGTCTCCGGTGTAAGTAATGGCGACTTGTTTTTGTTTCTTCAATTTATAACCCATGGCGATGCCCATAGCATGAAGAACTTGCGCGCCGATAATAATTTGTGGCATAAGTACGTTGACGCCTTCAGGAATTTGACCGCCGTGTTGATGACCGCGGGAATACAAGAAAGCTTGATAAAGCGGAAGACCATGCCATACGAGCTGCGGCATATCGCGGTAACCCGGGCAAACGAAGTCATTCTTGTCCAAAGCGAATTCACTGCCTACCATCGTGGCTTCTTGTCCGGATACCGGAGCATAGAAACCGAGACGTCCTTGACGTCCCAAGTTGATAGCACGCTCATCCCAAGTACGGGTAAATACCATACGGTACATTAGTTCTTTTAATTGATCATCTGTCAAGTTCGGGACTTTATCTTTGTTTACAATTTCACCATCCGGCGAAAGGACGGCCAAAGCCTCGACTTCCTCCGTATATACTTCATAAGGAATCTTGCTCATTTTCTTCACCTCGACAAAATATTTGATTATCATGTTCCGCTGTTATAGAATTATTATACATCTGTTGTAGTCATTAAGTCAAAGGAATTGCGCTGAAATGACTTAATTATTTATTTTTGTTTGTATAACAGACGAAACATAATTATGTAACACAAATGACTTTCTGGAAGTGTATGCGTTTACTGCTTCCAGGGTTATCTTAACTTAATGAGAGGTCAAAAGCAAAAAACAGACGACAAGGGGCGTGTCATAATATGACGGATTCTCGGTATTTAAAACGGACGATTGTTAAAGAGGAGGTCGACTGCAACAGCTTGGGAGAAAAAAGGAAACTTCGCATCTATCTCCCCCCTGGCTACAATGAAATTTTAAGTTATCCTGTCGTTTATTGTCAGGATGGCGAAGAGTTTTTCAATTTCGGACGGATCGCTACCCTCGCGAACCAACTTATTCTTGATGAAGGAATCGAGCCTTTCATTATAGTAGGAATCGAGGTCGATGTCTCGGTCCGGACGGAAGAATACGCTCCTTTCGGCAATCGGTTCGAGGCTTACAGCACCTGTATTACTGAAGAAATTATACCCTTTGTGGAGCGCAATTATCCGGTTCGCCGCGAACCGGACCAGCGAGTATTGGCCGGGGATTCCCTAGGCGGATCATTTTCGCTGCATCTCGCTATGAAAAACAGGCAGCTGTTTTCCAAAATCATCAGTTTGTCAGGTGCTTTTTACGATGCCTCCCTTGAACTTATCGCTGCCGAGAAGGACTTGTCCACTCTTTCTCTCTATATGATAGTTGGATTACAGGAACAGCAGTACACGACCGATACGGGAACTTACAATTTTGTGGACTTGAACCGCCGGGCTAAGGAATTGCTGGAAGCGCGCGGAGCCAAAGTAAGATATTACGAGAAGGACGGACAGCATCTGTGGGGCTTCTGGCAGAAAGAACTTCCTGAAGCGCTGGTTTATTTTCTCGAATAACTGTATCCAAAATAGGCTCGACATAATAAAGAAGAGGATCTATGGCCTTGAGACAGGCATGGATCCTCTTCTTTATATAGGAGATGATTTGCGGACATGCTCTACAATGTCTCCGATTTGGCCTCAACCTCAATATTGCCCGTCTTAAGCGACCTTCTCGGGAGCTTCCATTTATAATGGACGGACAGCATCCGAAAACAGACAACCAGGACGAACAGCAGCAGCAGTCCGATGGTCGAAGTGAAAAAGCCAAGACCGATGACAAGTCCGGCGATCATCGCCCATACCGCATAAATTTCGTCCCTCAGGACAAGCGGCTTTCGTCCGGCCAGCAAATCCCGGATGATCCCTCCTCCGATCCCTGTCAAAACCGCGGCTACCAGGATTGCGCTGATCGGATGCTTCATACCGCTCGCATAAAGTGCACCTTGAATCGCAAAAGCGGACAACCCGATCGCATCAAACAGCGCCTCCGTCTTCTTCCAATGCTGAATCCAAGGGAGCGGCAGCACAAAAGCGACCAAAACGGACAAAACAGCCAGTAATATCAAATCGCCCTGCGCCCACAAGGTAGTAACCGGCACGCCGATCAACACATTGCGGATAATTCCCCCTCCAAAAGCGGTAACTAGTCCCAGCACCAGTACCCCGAGTATGTCGTACTCTTCTTCCATCGCCACAAATGCTCCCGACATGGCGAAGGCGATCGTTCCGATAATACTGAATATATCGAATAAATGCATTTCCCTGCTCCCCTGCCCTCTCTCTCGCTAAATTGCTGTGTCCATTGTATTCCCGACGCCTTCAATTGTGCAAGCCTAAAAACTGAACTATACTGGTAATATTCGGGCTTATGAACAGAAAGGGAGTTTTTACATGGAAGCGAATCGTGTGCTTATTTTTGCCGGAGGTACCATCGATCCAGTATTTCTGAAGAACATCTCTCAGAACGACATCATTATCGGGGCGGATCGAGGAGCCTTATTTTTAGTTGAGCATGGGATATCTCCTGACATTTCGGTTGGGGATTTCGATTCAGTCAGCCCTGAAGAACTGGAGAAAATTAAAAAAAGCAGCAAAGAACTTATTCAGTGTGATGCTGTAAACAAGGATTTAACCGACACCGAACTGGCTTTTGAAGTCGCTATCCAAAGACATGCTACCGAAATCGTTATGGTTGGCGTTCTCGGTTCCAGGTTGGACCACACTCTATCGAACATTCAAATGATGTTGCGGGGGATGCAGCATCAAATTACCAGCGTCATTTGGGATACCAACAACTATGTCACGCTTACAGGCACGACCTGCGAAATCGAAGACCGCGGTTATACTTACGTATCCCTGCTTCCTCTCACCCCGGAGGTCACAGGTATCCATTTGGAAGGGTTCATGTACCCGCTGGACAACGCCACCCTGAAAATGGGCCAATCTCTAGGCGTAAGCAACCGTCTCAAAGGGGAACGGGGAACGATTCGGATCGAGAGCGGCTTGCTGCTTATTATCCAGAGCAAGGACTAACGAAAGAAAGAAAGAAAGAAAGAAAGAAAGAAAGAAACACTAGCATTTCGCCAAAAGAATAAAACATTTTTGTAACCTTTTCTTCGGATTATGTTACAGATCAAAACGTGAAAGAACCCTTGAAATATCAAGGGTTCTTTCATTTTTCTTTACATTGGAAACAACGAACTTCTTACGTTTTTGTAAACTTTAATCATATTTTAATAATCGGGGTCAAACCCTTACCTACCAAGCGATTGACCGGTCCTTGCCATAATTTCGGAAGTTTAAAAGCTGTTATACTTCATTTCGAACCGGTCAACAAAAACAAGAACTTTGGAGGTATATACATCATGAGAATGCAACATCTATTCCAAAAAGTATTGACGGTAGGTCTCGTCTCAACTATCGGATTCAGCTCCCTGCTTGCCAGCGGCGCTGGAGCAGCACCGGCCCAAACAGCAGAAAGCGTAGCAACATCTAAAGGAACCCAAGTTGTAAACTACGGCAAAAAATATATGGGAGTTCCATACAAATTCGGTGCCTCAACTTCAACTACAAGAAACTTCGATTGCTCGTCCTTTATGAAACACATCTTCAAAAAATATGGAGTAAATCTTCCACGGACTTCAGTAGCTCAATCTAAAGTCGGACGTGCCGTATCCAAATCGAATTTGAAAGCCGGCGATCTGGTATTCTTCTCGAGCGGCAGCCGCGCAAACGGCAAAAACGTAACGCATGTAGCTGTTTATATGGGCAACGGTAAAATTTTGCACACTTATGGTAAACCAGGGGTTACGATTTCTAATCTGAACTCCGGTAACTGGAAAAGAACTTACTTGAAAGCTCGTCGCGTCCTTTAGTCCTCATATATGAAATCATAACCACCCGTCCAACGGGTGGTTTGCTCTTGGGGTATAACCCCCTGTTGCCAAACTGCGCCTAAAGACGCTAGCCTGACAATAAAATTGTTCAGGCTCAGTGTTTTTGTCACTTTCACTT
>NZ_BOSL01000032.1 GCF_018403325.1 Paenibacillus vini
TTGGGTTAAAACGCAGGAGGATACGTCTGAATTTCATAAAGCGATGTAATTGTTTGAAATAGTGAGCTATTATGCGAACGAGCCATTTTTGGTGGGTAAGACTCCGGATTTAAGGGGCCTAGCCGTAAATCCAATGAAGGGATCTAATGCGCTCCTTCCTGCATACCACTCTGACTATTATCGAAACGCGCTACTTTTACCACTCGATATCCGGGCACTCCAACGCCCTTCCATGCTCCTTCATACTCTTTTTTTCTCTTCCGCACCCCTATATCCTCCGCGCTCCCCAGCGATCTCCCTCCTCTACACTCTTCCTTTTTACTCTCCGATCCCTCCATCCCCTTCGTACTCCACCATGCACACTTGGACTTCTACATACTCTGCTTTTACTCTTCCGTAACCCTTATGCCCTCCCTGCTCCCCATCGTCCTCCCTCCTCCACACTCTTCCTCACCTGCTCTCTTATGCCTCTCATTGGATAAAATCCAACGAAACACTCATACTGAGGCTGTTTTTGGTATTTCATTGGATAAAATCCAATGAAACAAACGTGATTCGCCGAAGTCGGCTAATTACTTGGATTTTGATTGGATGTTATCCAATCAAAACCGAAGTCCGGCTTAAATAACGGTGTTTGGTTGGAAAATTTCCAACGAGCGATTATTCGATTATCCCAACCAGTAGCGATTACCCCTTCAACGAGTTAGTTAGTTCAAACAATTAGAACAAGCCACATACGCATAAGTGAAAATCAGCAGAAAAAAACCGCGGAGCCCCAGGCCCCGCGGTCATTCACATCCAATAGTTTACTTAAACTTATCTTTTCCTACTTCCAATTCACCAGCTTACTTTACACTTACCTTCATCTACTTCCAATCCACCAGTTTACTTCTCACCACTATCGCTTACTTCCCGTTCCCTCAGGCTTCCCCAGCTTACTTCGTACTCCGAACCGGCTCTACGCAGGACGGCTGCTTGATGGCCAGCTCCATACCGGTCTCCGTCAGGCTTCCGGTGGCCGGGTCCCTACGGAACAGGACCACATTGTCGGTGAACTGGTTCGCAACGATTGCGAAGTCTTCCAATACGGCGAAGTTGCGCGGCCATTTGCCTCCGGTTCCGGTCCATTCCGGTTGGCTGAGGGTTCCGGCGGCCGGATCGACGGCAAACCGGACGATGCTGTCATGCCCCCGATTGGAGCCGTACAAGTACCGGCCATCGGCGCTAAGATGCACGTCGGCGGGATAGCTTTCACCAACGAAATCTTCCGGAATTGTTGCAATATGCTGCAAAATCTCCAAATGTCCCTGAACCGGATTATACGCATAGACGGTAATCGTGTTGTTCAATTCATTGATTCCATAGGCATGCTGCCCGTTGGGATGAATCACAAAATGACGCGGCCCGGCGCCCGGAGGAAGCTTCACTTCTCCCTGCGTCGTCAGCTTGCCGTCCTCCACCCGATAGTACACAATCTGATCGAGTCCGAGATCCGACACATACACAAATTTCCCGTCTTCCCCCGGCACTACGCTATGCGCATGAGCCGCTTCCTGCCGGTCCTGGCGGAATCCTTGCCCAATATGCTGCACAAGCGCGGTCGTTTCACTCAAAGCACCTTGCTCATCAAGCGCAAAGCGGCCCACATGTCCGCTGGAGTAGTTGGCTGCCAGGAGGCTGCCGTCCGATGACAAGGAGAGATGGCAAGGATCCGCTCCCTGGGTCGGCAATGAATTCAATTGCTTCAATTTCCCACTCTCTGGGTCCACTTCATAACTGACAACCGCTCCTTCCGACTGCTCGCTAGCGGCATACAGTCTGGAAGCATTCTGATTCAGCACCAGGAAGGAAGGATTTTTGATTCCTGACGTGCCGTGGATCAGACGCAGCGTTCCCGTCTTCGGATCCAATCCGCAAAGCCGGATTCCCTCGTCCTCCTCCGACGCATAAGTTCCTACATAAAACAACAGTTCCTCATTTCCGATCGATGCACTCATTTTATACCCCTCTCCCTTTCCGTACCCCGTCTTCCGTATCACATTTTTTCAGCAGACGGTGATCATCGGATAGCTTAATTTCATCAAAATAGGCAACAAGCCTGGGCTATTCATTTACTTTCCCCTTTAAGCGGCATTTTTGAAACAGCTCATGATACAGCAGGCTTAAGATTTTTTGCGCCGCAAGGATATGGTATAATGTTCTCGCTCGTCTATTAAAAGAATACAGCGTGAAAGGATCATCCGATTATGAATTTGATAGATACTTCTTATATGAAATGGATCGTTACGATCGGAGCCGCTCTGATGGCGATATCCGTGCTGATCGTCCGGCTGAAAGCCAGCCGTAGGCCCGTGACGGTCAAAAAGATCATCATTCCGCCGCTCGGCATGGCAACGGGATTCGCCATGTTCATCGCGCCTGAGATGCACATTCCGCTTCTCTGGGCACTGATTGCCTTTGTCGTAGGATGGCTGCTATTCTCTTACCCGCTGATCAAGACTACGCATTTCGAAATCGTCGGCGAAGAGGTGTTTGCCAAGCGCTCTCCCGGCTTCGCCTTCATCCTCATCGGACTTCTGGTGCTCCGGCTCGCGCTGCATGAAGTGGTTGAGCAATATATCTCTGTGTTGCAGACAGGCTCCGTATTTTTCCTGCTGGCCTTTGGGATGATCTTACGCTGGAGACTGTTCATGCTGAAAGAATATCGGGCCATCACCGGCCTCACTAATCCGCCAGCCGGGGCTTAACCCCGGCTGTTTCGGGCTCTTTGACCCATCCCGTAACGACGCAGCGATTACGCCCCCCGTTCTTCGCTTCATATAAGCAATGGTCCGCCAAAGAAATGAACTCGTCCTCATCGATTCTTTGAAATGGCGGCAAACAGTATCCTCCGACACTAACCGTCACTTCCCGGGAAGCAGTAGAACCGACATGTTCGATCCCAAGGCCGGCTATCGTCAGCCTGATCCCTTCCGCCACTTCGTATGTACCGCGGGCATCCAGCCCGGACAAAAGGATGGCAAACTCCTCTCCTCCATACCTGGCAGCAAAACCGAAAAACGGCTTTACCTCACGAGAAATGGTCTGCGCGATCGTCTTCAGTACATGATCACCGCCCAAATGCCCGTAATGGTCGTTATACGCCTTGAAACAATCCACATCCAGAATCAATAGTGAAAGCGGCGTGTGTCTCTCTTCGGGAGCTACGAGTTCCCAAGATATGATCTCATCCAATCGCCTTCGGTTTGAAATCTCCGTCAGCCCGTCGAGACTGGATAAACGGACAAGCTCCTCATTCGCCCTCTCCAATTGCTTCCCGGATTCCAACAGCTGTTTATGCTGGTCGGACAACCGGATAAATAGCCGGTTCACTTCGTTGACTACCGAGCACAGCACCACTGTTGCGGCGATGACCGAATTAATTCTGGCCAGATACCATCCCAGGCTGTAGCGCGTTCCCGCAAACAACGTCAGAAGAATGTCAAACAGAAGAGCCAGTAAGGCCACGGAAATCCAAAGATGCAGAACGCCGCGAGCTCGAAAACGAACCATAACCATGACAAGAGCCATTAAATTAACCACACCCACAGCAGGACCGACGCCGGTTTCAAGCACCCTCCAGTACCCTCTAGGTTCGATTAATGACGGGAACAAATGATTCCAACCCGTAGACAACTTGAACAATAAATAAACAACGGCAATAGTAAGAATAAGTCCTATCCCCGCATACATCGATATTTCGCTTTTCGAGGTCAGGGGTTTTGGATGTCGTTTCCCTACAAATAAATATAACAAAATCCCGGCCGGAAAGCCTCCGTGCCAATAAATCCACAGCCAGGCAGCCGTCTGACTGTCTGCGCCGAGCATGCCTTCCGCCGAAAAAATTCCCGGGAAGGTCAGAATGTGCAATGCAGTAATTAATCCCGTAAACAAATAAGTGCAAGACATAACGAGAAGGGACGGGACCCCGGAAGCCCTGTATTGGTTAAAAAGGATAAAGGCCGTAAGCAGATCGCCGAAAATAAACCAGGATATGAAGATCGGCAGAAAGGGCCCGAAGGCGGGAAGGTTTTTCATTCCGAATGGGAGCGCTGCCAGAGATATGACGATAATAAGCAGGGCAAGCAGCAGAGCGAATCTTCTCTGCCCCCGATTGGAAGGGATGTCGAGAATCTGGGATCCCACCTTAAAATTACTATGCACGGGGATATCCCTCCTCTTGGTTGCAGTAGCATCGTTGTCCATATTAGTTCCAAGATATTAGATTTCACCCCTTGTTGCAATCCTTTTCTCCAAGTTAAATTCATACATTCTTTATTCAAAAAAAACAAAAAGGCTATCCGCCGACCCTTAAGCCTGCAGATAACCTTAAATTCAATACCTATACGGGAAAAAAATCAACTCACCTGAGTCTCGGCCGGCCGGAGAATCGACGAACCGATCGCCAGTAGAATTAATGCCATTAATCCCAGAATGGCCAGCGGCAGCGTCACACTGCCCATCCCCCCGCCAGCCGAGAGCTTCTCTACGGCTTCAATCGTCCATTTTTGCGGAACGAAGTTCGCGGCCTTCTGCATAAATTCGGGCATAAACGAAACCGGCCAGAAACAGCCCCCAAGCATACAGGTCGGCGTAATGATGAGACTGTTAAGCATGCCTGCATTTTGCGGATTCCGGATCAGACCCGCGACCGCGCTTGCGAGGCCCATTGCCACGAGCATAAAGGCACCCAGCACGATAAAATGCTGCAGCAACGGCACATCGTAATCATAACGCAGGACATAACCGCTGAATAAAAGAACCAACAAAATTTGTGTAATCCCTACGGCGAAGCTCCCGAGGAAATTGCCCAGCGTAATCTCCCAGGCCCGAACCGGGGCGCTGAATATCCGGGCCATCGTTCTGCGCCGGCGGTCCTCCAGTATTTTGCTTACCGAACTGTTGACGAGCCCCATCAAGAACATAAGCGTAAAACCGGTCACGATATTCAATCCCGGTTTGGGATAAATCTGCATATCGTGCTTGACCGAGCTTACGGCATGCTTTCTCGTCTGCTCCAGCATCGTGCCGAAAACCGCTTTGTCCCCGGCCAGCCCTGCGGTTGAAGCCATCCCTTGGGACAACTGCTGGAGCGTCAACCGGAGCGTGATCGACGCTTCGCTCATTTTCAGCTCATACATGCGTACAACCTTGGGGTTGCCGGACAAGATGCCATCCGTAAACCCGGCCAGGATCACAAAACCCGCTTCGCCTTTGCTCCCGGTAATCTCCTTTTTCATAGCCTCTTCGGTTTCTATCTCTTTCAGCATGTAGTCCGGCTTCGCCCTCAATTCATCCAGCAAATGCGTGCTTGCTGTCCCGCCATCCTCATTCACGTATAGAATCCGTGCTTTACTGGACTCTTGCTGCCCCATCAAGGCAACCGCCAGGGTGATTACCACGCAAGGGAGCAGAATATGAAGGAGTGCCCCCTTTTTCGTGCCGGCGATCTGCCGGATCATATTCCAGGCAATCGTCAAACTATTCATATTGGTATCCCGCCTTCCGGTACGAAATCATGCCAATCAGCAGTAGTACGCCGCCGACGATGCTCAGCATCAGAATATGGTGTAAAATTTCTGACGGAGCCGCGTCCAGCATAATGCGCAATATCCCCTGCAGCGCCCAGTGATTTACGGTTCCTTCGCTCAGCTTCTGAATTAGATCTACCGGAATCGGCTGGAAGCCTCCGCTTAGGAAAGTCATCAGAATGATAATAAACTGCACGATCGCGTTCGCCGTGGTCTGAGACTTGCTTAAAAGAGAGACGGTAACGGCCAGCATCATAGAGCACAATACGACCAATACGCAAATCGCAAGCAGATACCCCGGATGTGCTCCCCATTTAACCCCGTACAACCAGGAGGTCCCAAAAATAATGACCGCGGCCTGTAGAAGCGTAACGATGCTGTTTCCGAATATTTTCCCTACAAAAATCTGCAGTGGACTAATCGGCATCGAACCCAACCGATATAACGTCTTTCCTTCGATTTCGCTGTTCAGGCTCTCGTTGACCATCAACCCGGAATAAAGCAGGAACATGATCAGCATGGAAGCCGCGTAATATTGAAAAGCCGAATATGAATCGCCCTTTTCGTTCAATGAAGCATTCTCGACATATGAAAAGGCTGCGTTGTTCTCCGCACCCGCCTGAGCCGGGATCGCCTTTTCCGGTCCTAATACGATAGCCGATGCCTGTATCCGGTTCACTTCGTCCAGGTAAGCGTCGAAAGTCATGGTGGCAACATGGTTTTTCAGATGGTCTTTCCCTAATATATATTCCCAGTGGGCAGGCTGCCCCATGTTGACATTGGCTTCGAAGCCTTCAGGGATTACTACGGCAAAATCGATCTCCCCCGAGCGCAGGTCAGCTTCCGCTTGTTCCCGGCTAACCCCGCTGCGGGCTTCAATCGAAGATTTGATCTCCGGGCTATCTAGGAATTCCTGCAATCCGAAATCACCAGCCGCTTCCCCCGCCGGCTTCACCAAGGTGACGATGGATTTATCCAACTTGATATCCTCTCCGGAATCAAACACGGCGGACAAGGCATTTCCCAAGATAAAGATCAGCAATAGCGGGAGCAAAAACAGATTTAGCAATACTACCCTCGCCCGGATTAGCTTGCGGATTTCAAACCAGAGAATCGTCCATAGTTTCATCGTACCGTCCCCCTAATCCCGCAGCGTGCGCCCGGTCAGATTCAAGAAGAGCGTTTCCAGCGTAGGCTGCTCGCACACGACGGAATGGATGATGGCGTCATGCTTGGCGCAGATGTAGAGAATGTCCTGCAGATCGTTTTGGGACGAAGGCGTATACAGCTCCACATCGTTGCCCTCCTGCATAACCCGTGAGATCCGCGGATGCATCCGCAGTTCACCGATAACCTGATCGTTTATCCCAGTAGCCTTGATTTTGATTTTCTCCTCGTCGGCCACGCGTTCCCGCAGCTCTCCTTGGGTTCCACACGCGATCACATGCCCCTGATCGACAATCGCCACCCGGTCGCAAATGGCGGACACTTCCTCCATATAATGACTTGTATAAATCACGGTGGACCCCAACCGGTTCAATTCCCGGACCGACTCCAGGATGTGATTACGGGACTGCGGATCAATACCTACGGTCGGTTCGTCCATAATGATCAGCTTGGGACGATGCATAATCGCGCAGGCGATATTCAGCCTTCGCTTCATGCCGCCGGAGAATGTCTTGGGCAATTCCTTCCCCCGATCCGCCAAGCCGACGAAGGCCAGCGATTCAGCGACCCGTTCCTTTAACTGCCGGCCTCGCAAGCCGTACAGCTTCCCGAAAAAGGCAACATTGTCGGCCACCGGCATCCCTTCGTATAACGCCAGATCCTGCGGCACAAGTCCGATTCTCCGCTTGACCTCCAGCACCTGCTCTTTAACGGAAATGCCGTCAACCCGAATTTCTCCCTGATCCATCCGCAGCAGCCCGACGATCATGTTGATCGCGGTGCTTTTGCCGGCCCCGTTCGGACCGAGCAGCCCGAAGATCTCCCCTTCTTCAATGGACAGATTCAAATGATCCACGGACAGTTTATCCCCATAACGTTTAATCACATCTTTCATCTCTACAAGAGCCATCGTTCTTCCCCGCCTTCCGTCTTCTTTTCCCAATTCCTGTATTCATTCTATCAAGATCCCTCCGCTTCCGAAGGTAGAGATGGTCATAACTTGCGGGTGACCATAGTCACCTCTTCTTGAAGAAAGGACTTTTGCCGAAACGGTGTTGTGCTATAATGAATCCAGCTTTGCAGTACATAAGAAAAAAGGTTGGGGAATATGCCTAAACGAACCCTGCTGTCGCTGGCTTACGGAATCGCCCTGATTACCTGCTTCCTTCAGATTTACGAGCTCTCGCAACCCGGATACGGGCTGTATTTAATTCGGGTCTTATGCCTGTTGGGCCTCCTTGTGGCGGGCCAGATTTTTGTATCCGAAGCTCCGCTTGCGGCCCTTTCGGCCGTACAAATCCTGTATATGGCCTGGTTCTGCAAGACTTATGGCGAGTTGACCGATTTCGCTGCCATCAGTCCGGTGTTTCTATATATGCGGCTGCCGCGGCCCATTTCCCGGTGGATCTTATTCGGCTTTCACGTTGCCGCGCTTAACTATGCCGTTTATGGTCAGCCTCTCCCGTGGATTGCGGCCAGTAATCTTTTCCTTCTGATCACAGGGGTTCTTCTCGCCCTTCTCCGGAACTTCGCCACAACTAAACAATCGGCCGATACCCGGTACGACGATCTCCGCAAAAAGCATTACGAGCTGGATGAAACGAGAAACCGGCTGCTGCTTTTCACCAAGCAAGTGGAAGGAGCCGCGCAGGCGGAGGAACGAAACCGCATCTCCCGCCAGCTCCACGATGATGTAGGTCACCGTCTGATCCGGGCTAAAATGATGATGGAAGCGGCGCTTCAGATTATCCCGAAGGATCAGGACAAGGGAATGACTATGCTGCTGCAAATTCGCGATCAGTTGACTTCCGGGCTGGACGAGATGAGAGCGGCGGTTCGGCGTATGAAGCTTCCCGAGGAAGTTTCGGGGATTCACGCACTGGGACGCATGCTGGAAGAGGTCGGTCGGGAGACCGGGCTGCGGACCAATTTGACGGTGGAGGGAAATCCTTATGCCCTGTATCCGAGCCAGGAACTGATCCTGTACAAAAACGCCCGGGAAGCTGTCACCAATGCATTGAAGCACGGACATCCCGAGTCCGTGAACATCGTCATCTCCTACAAGGATCGTGAAGTCTGTATGGCGGTTAGCAATGACGGCGCCCTTCCGGAGACGATGCCATCCGAGACGAAAGGCCTCGGGCTGACAGGTATGAAAGAACGTTGCGCTTTGGCGGGCGGTCAGCTGGATATCGCTCTGAGCCCGTTCTTTACGATAACAACAAGACTACCGGTTGTGCGGCATGAAGAGATAATATAATTCTCAATGGGGAGATCGGAGTGAAACGCCTTATGACGACAACGAATCTGACGGTTTTTATTGTGGACGACGACCCTTTCATCCGGGAGAGTCTGACCTTGTTGATCGGTCTGGATCCTGAAATCGAGGTGGCCGGTTCGGCCTCCAACGGAGCTGAGGCTGCGGAGATCATCGGGCGCGGGCCATATCCGGATGTGGTGCTGATGGATATCCGCATGCCCGTCTGCGACGGGGTTGAAGGAACGAAGAAGATCAAAGCGTTGTCTGAAGACATTTCCGTACTGATACTGACGACCTTTGACGATGATGAATTTATTATTGAAGCGTTGCGGAATGGGGCCAGCGGATATTTACTCAAAAACATCCCTCCCGACAGGATCATTCAAGGTATCAAAACGGTACATAGCGGAAGCATGCTCATTCACCCGGATGTGGCGCGGAAATTGACGGGACTGTTGCGCCCCGCTCCTCCAGCTCCATCCGATGACAAGCTGACCGAGGCGGGATTAACGGCAGCGGAGCAAAATGTGGTACGGCTGATTGCCGACGGGATGTCCAACAAGGAGATCGCCGGACAGTTGTTTTTAAGCGAGGGAACGGTCAAAAACTACGTCACTGACATTCTCGGCAAGCTCGGCGTCCGCGACCGGACGCAACTGGCCATCCTGTACTGGAAAACCAGAAGCGGGTCTTGATATTAGCGCTTAAAATTACATAAGAGTTCTATAAATTCAAAAAAGCTGCCCCCCTGTATTCCCCGGAGGCAGCTTTATTATGATTCATAGGCAAATCCGGACCGGTTTAACGGTCCACTTTCATGGAGTTGGTGTTGATAAGTTGCGGAAGCATCTTCGTTCCCTTCACCATTTCAGAGGAACACAGCGGACATACCGGAACATAGTCAAACGCAAAGTTATCCCTCATCCATCCGTTGCAATCCTCGCTCATGCAAGACCATACCGGCGTGTTCTCTTCAGGAATTTCTTCAATCGTTTTTTTACGGTAGTTCATGATTACCTCCTATAAAGTTCTTTTGCCCAAGCACCTCTATGAGTAACTAACCCCGGAAACCATCAACCGTATGCTTAAAAAAAACAAAAACTGCCCTTAACGCACGCGTTAAGAGCAGTTATGCCTGCATTACAGTTTTACGACGTTCTCGGCTTGCGGTCCGCGGTTGCCTTGAACAACGTTAAATTGTACACGTTGGCCTTCATCAAGCGTTTTGAAGCCTTCGCCTGTGATAGCGCTGAAATGAACGAATACGTCATTTCCGCCTTCAACTTCGATAAAGCCGAAGCCTTTCTCAGCGTTGAACCATTTTACTGTTCCTGTTTCCATGAAAGATTACCTCCTGTTTAAAGATTAACATGATCCTTTTTTACATAAAAAAATTCACATATTGAAAAAAGTTCATTTTAAAAATTGACACTCTTTTCAATATCTGAATATCACTTCTTAAAACTTCAATTGTTTTCATTATACTCTGCCGGAATGTAAAAAGCAAATCAAAACCAAGTTTGCTGGACAGAAAGTTGATGCCGGACTATAATGACTAGTGTAATCCGCAGTTTATAGTTCAGGGGAGCTGGAAATTGGCCGGCTGAGATTGTGTCCTCAAGACACTGACCCTTTAACCTGATCTGGGTAATGCCAGCGTAGGAAGAATGTTTAGCATGGAGCTTGTTTTTTCGTAGCCATGAACCTACGCGTCCCGATCCGGGGCGCTTTTTTTGTATCCGGATCCCAGAGGACGCTGCCGCCAACAGAGTGTTTTCAGGAATGCATTGAACGAGAAACTGCGGAAATTCCACATCCGAAAAGGAGAGAATTTCTGTGAAGCAAACAAAATGGACGCTGCTGATGCTGTGCGGACTTCTGATCGCGGCCTTGACGGCCTGCGGCCAAAGCGACGGCAAGGCAAACAAAGCGGCCGGAAACGAAGCAGCCTCATCCGGCAAGGAACCATCCAAATCCATGCAGGACGTTAAGATCGTCCTCGACTGGAGTCCCAACACGAACCACACCGGTCTTTATGTAGCCAAAGAACAGGGCTTTTATGAAGAAGAAGGACTGAACGTCGATATTCTCTTGCCAGGATCCGGCGGCGCAGACGCCATGGTAGCTTCCGGCGAAGTTCCCTTCGGCATCAGCTACCAGGAGGGCGTGACCCAGGGCCGCACTCAAGGCGTTCCGCTCGTTTCGATCGCCGCAGTCATTCAGCATAATACCTCGGGCTTTGCGGCTCCGGTAGACCGGGGCATCAAAACTCCCAAAGATTATGAAGGCAAAACCTATGGCGGCTGGGGCTCCCCTGTCGAGGAAGCGATCTTGAAATCGATTATGGACCAGACCGGGGCCGATGTCGGCAAAGTAAAATTCGTCAATATGGGCGAAGCCGATTATTTTACGGCGGTAAAACGGGATATCGATTTTGCCTGGATCTTTTATGCGTGGACGGGAATTGAAGCCGAATTGCGCGGCGAGCCGCTGGACATGCAATATGTTAAGGATTATACGGATAAACTGGATTATTATACCCCGGTTATCGTAACGAATGAAAAAACGGCCGCAAACGACCCTGAGCTGGTGAAGGCCTTTATGCGGGCTACTTCCAAGGGCTATGAGTACGCGATCGAGCATCCGGAGGAAGCCGCAGACATTCTGCTTAAGGCGGTTCCGGATTTGGACAAGGAACTGGTCCTGGCAAGCCAAAAATGGCTCAGCCCGAAATACCAGGATGACGCGGCCCGTTGGGGAGAACAGAAACGCGAAGTATGGCAGAACTACTCCGATTGGATGCATGAGCGGGGCTTGATCGAGAAAGAACTGGATACCGACAAGGCTTTTACCAACGAATTTCTGCCTGAGTAATATAAGAGGTTACTTTGAACTCGCACTATAAATGCCCTATTTTAAATAAAAGTCTGGAGGATGAACAATTATGCCAAACGCACTTCTCAGCATTCAAATCATTCCTAAAACACCGAACGGTGAAGACGTAATCCCTTATGTCGACCGCGCTATCGAGGTTATTCAAGCATCCGGCGTCAAGTATCAGGTCAATCCGCTGGAAACGACAATGGAAGGCGATCTGGAAGAACTTCTGGCCATCGTCAAGCAAATGAATGAAGCGGTAACGGAATTCGGCAGCAAGGGGATCATCTCGCAAATTAAAATCTCTTACAATCCGCAAGGCGTCAGCATGGACAAGCTGACCGAGAAATATCGTCCATGAAGCTCCGCCGACTCTGGAACAGCATATGGCCGCCCTTAGTGGCGGTCATCTTGCTTTTGGCCGTTTGGCAGGCGGCAACCTCCATTTTTCAAATTGAAAAATGGATCCTCCCCAGCCCCTCCGATATCGTCAGGGAGGCCACGGGCGGCGCGGCCGGCCTCTGGAAGCATACGATGGCTACGCTGCGGCTTATGCTGGTAGGCTTCGCCATCGGTACCGGAACCGGGCTTCTGGTAGCTTTTTCGCTTCATTATATTCCGTCCCTGAAATCGTCGCTTTATCCGTTGATCATCCTTAGTCAGAATATACCTACGATCGCGCTCGCTCCTCTGCTCATGATCTGGTTCGGATTCGGCATTCTTCCGAAGATTATCGTGATCACCCTGGTCTGCTTTTTTCCAGTGGCCGTCGCGGCCATGGACGGGCTGACCCGTACCGACCGCGTCATGCTGGATTATATGAGAATGGCGGGCGCGTCCAAAGGCCAGATATTCCGTAAACTTGAGGTGCCCCATGCTCTCCCTTCCATCCTATCCGGCGTCAAAATTGCAGCCACATACAGTGTCATGGGGGCGGTAATCGCCGAATGGATCGGAGCGGACAAAGGCATCGGATATTACATGATGCTGCAGAAGTCCTCTTTTCGCACGGACAAAATATTCGTGGCCATCACCATCATAGTAACCATCAGCCTTGCCATGTTTGCGCTGATCGCCCTGTTGGAAAAATGGCTGGTCCGTTATAAACCTCTCAAGGACGACAAATAAAAAGGGGGCTTTCGCCAATGATGAATACCGAAAAATCCGCCTCCGTCTCGGGTACCGATATCGCTGCGCTAGAGATTCAGGGAATCAGCCTTGCTTTTCGTAAACGGCGCCAGCAGTTGCCGGTGCTGAACGACATTTCTCTGACCGTACCCGCTGGAAAATTCGTTTCTATCATCGGTCCCTCCGGCTGCGGAAAGAGCACGCTATTCCATGTGATCGGGGGCCTGCTGGAGCCGGACCAAGGGGTCGTGCGCATGGGCGGGCGGGAAGTAACGGGCCAGCGCGGGCTTATCAGCTATGTACCGCAAAAACCGGCCCTGTTCCCTTGGCGGAATACGCTGGACAATGTACTGCTCGCCCGGGAAATTTCGGGTGACGCCAACGAAGCGGCCCGTGCGGAAGCCCGGGAGTGGCTGGTACGGGCTGGTCTCGGCGGCTTCGAGAAGTCCTACCCGCACATGCTGTCGGGCGGCATGCAGCAGCGGGCTTCCTTCCTGCGCGGACTGCTCGCTCCGCAGGAAGTGATATGCCTCGACGAGCCGTTCAGCTCCCTGGACGAGCTGACGCGCAGCGATATGCAGCGCTGGCTGCTCGATCTGTGGGAAACAAGCCGGCGGTCCGTCCTCCTAATTACGCATAGTGTCGAAGAGGCACTGCTGCTATCCGATACAATCTATTTATTCTCCGGCCGTCCGGCTTCCGTGCTCCACCGGGCGGACGTGCCTTTTGCCCGGCCCCGGAGGGAGAGCGTTATAGAGGAACCCGGATTCCTGGAGCTTAAGCGTGAAATTAGTGCGCGAATGAAGGAAGAACAAAGCAAAAAGCCAATCTGAGAGACGGTTTCCTCCGCCTCTTCGGATTGGCTTGTTACTTAAGCGTTCTCATTTTTACAAGGAGTAAATCTCCAACGTTTCTTCGGATAAGCCCATCATCGCATGAACGACATCCGGATCAAACTGGGTGCCTGCATGCCGGATTAGTTCCAGTCTGGCTTCGCTCAGCTTAAGTCTCCGGCGGTAGAGCTGGTTCGACGTCATCGAATCGAACGCGTCAATGACAGCGCAGATACGTGCTCCCAGCGGAATTTCCTCTCCGGCAAGCCCGTCAGGATACCCTCTTCCGTCCCAGCGTTCATGGTGGTGCTTTACAATTTGCACAATTTCCGGACCGAATCCCGGATTGCTCTCCGCCATCGCTGCACCGATCACAGGATGCTGCTTAAGCGCTTCCCATTGAGCATGAGTCAACGGCTCACGCTGGGTAATCACTTCCCTCGGAATGAAGGTCTTCCCGATGTCGTGCAGGAAGCAACCTCTGACCAACTGCCCGGTCTCCCGTTCCGGCAATTTCAGCGGTACCGCTATCTTCTCAGCCAACATGGCGACTCTTGTCGAGTGGTAATAAATTTCCGGATGTTTGTCCAGCAGCGCCTTTAGCCATTTTCCGGCGTCCGGGTCCTGGTCCAATTTCAGTTGTTCTATGTATATAGTTGAAGCAGCCACCGGTCCTACCCCCTAATGCCCAAGTCTGACTTGTTTAGCTCTGTAATTCCAAAAATGTGGTAGTTTTGTAATGGAACTCTTTAACATTATAGGCCAAAAGTTAGAATTATGCATAGGTAAAAGTGACGAATTTTGATGAAAAAAGTAAAATAACCGAACTATCATCTTCCAGCATAGGAGTGAAATTAATTAATGGATTCTTTATTTTACGCCGCATCGGGGCCCCGCTCCGATGATCGCTTCCCTTTTATCGACGCTCATATCCATCTTGACCTTTACGAGGAGGCCGTCCAACATCGGCTTATTAAAGAAGCAGCCGAACTGGGAGCTGTTGCTTTGATAGGCGTGTCCATGGATCTGGCCTCTTCCCGGAAAAACCTCGCGCTCTCCGAACAATATCCGGGACTTGTAGTCCCCGCCTTCGGCTATCATCCGGAACAACCGGTCCCGTCGCCTACTGAAACGGAAGCTTTGTTGTCATGGATCGAGGAGAACGCCTCAAGCATGGCTGCCGTAGGTGAAATCGGCTTGCCTTATTACTCGCGATTGGAAGCGGAGGAACGGGGCGAAGCATTTGACCTTTCCCCGTATATCGCCTTACTCGAGCGGCTTCTGCAGCTTGCGGGCAGACTTGGCAAACCCGTAGTGCTTCATGCCGTCTACGACGATGCGGACCTGGTGTGCGATCTACTGGATCGCCATGGGATTGAGAAGGCACACTTTCATTGGTTCAAGGGCCCGGAACATACAGTGCGCCGCATGGCTGAGCGCGGATATTTCGTCTCGTTCACGCCGGATTTGCTATACGAGCAGGAGATCATGGAATTGGCTCGATATTACCCCGCCGAGCTCGTCATGGCGGAGACCGACGGCCCCTGGCCGTTCGAGGGTCCGTTTGCCGGCCAGCCTACGCACCCCGGCATGGTTCGCGAGGTGGCCGCGGCATGGGCTCGGCTGCATGGGATAACGGAAGAAGAGGGGGCACGTATCCTGTTTAACAATACACGGCGCTTTTACAGGATATAACACAGTTGCCTCGCTCCGCAGTTTGTGGCTAGTTTCAAAAAGAGTGGGGGTTGGTTGGCCGTTCATAGGAACCGGTCCTTCTTCGGGCCTTAGTTTGATTCTAACGGACACAGCGGACCTTAACGGCTCAAAATCGGGGCTTTCGATCGGCTAACGGACATGAGAGACGCTATTCTCCTTAATTAGGCTGCAATGTGCCAGATTTGGCCTAATTAAGGTCTCTGGTGTCCGTTAGAATTAAAATTAATGAAATTATGGCCAATTAAGGTCCCTCATGTCCGTTAGAGTTCGGCGGCTTAGCACACTTGGGGCATTTCGGGCATTTCGGGCATTTCGGGCATTTCGGGCATTTCGGGCATTTCGGGCATTTCGGGCATTTCGGGAATTTAGCTCACTTGGCATACTTACCGCACTTGCTGCACTTAGCACACTTAGCTCACTTGGCATACTTACTGCACTTGCTGCACTTGGAGCACTTGGAGCACTTGGAGCACTTGGGGCACTTGGAGCACTTGGAGCACTTGGAGCACTTGGAGCACTTGGAGCACTTGGAGCACTTGGAGCACTTGGGGCACTCAGCACACTTAGCTCACTTGGCATACTTACCGCACTTGCTGCACTTAGCACACTTAGCTCACTTGGCATACTTACTGCACTTGCTGCACTTACCACACTTACCTCTCTTATCGCACTTACCTCACTTACCTCACTTACCGCACTTACCGCACTTACCGCACTTGCCACGACTAGCCCACTTCGCTCAAACTAGCAATTAAGCATCGCAATGTCGGAATGACAACCTTTCTATCAACTAATTAGCGGTCATCCTTCCCTCACTGCTTCTATTGACAATGAACTTCGCTCATGAAATAATTTGGTAACCATCTAATTAGTCTGTTATCAAATTTCAATATAAGGAGGGACCTCCCCATGCAGCTTGATAAAATCGTCCAGTTTCATAAAACAATCGGCGACGTCACCCGCATCCGGATCATCGCTTTGCTCAAGAACGGCCCGCTTCACGGCCAAGCGCTGGCCGGGAAACTGGGCGTCTCGCCTCCAACGATCACCCACCACATGGCGAAACTGCGCGAGACCGACCTGATTTACGAACGCCGGGACAAAAACACGATCTACTTTTATCTGAATGAAAAGAGTCTTGCCCTGCAAGCTCAAGCCATATTGAACATCGGAGTTAACAACGAGTCGGAGCCCGGTAATGATAATCTTGCGGCGAGTGAGAAAGCCTTGGAGAAAATGACGGTCATCCGTAACTTTTTCACCAAGGACGGCATGCTGAAGCACTTGCCTGCACAGCTCAAGAAAAAACGGTTTGTCCTCGAGCATCTAGTGCAAGGTTTGGAGCCGCATAAGAAATACACCGAGAAGGAAATCAACGAGTACATTAAAAAATACCACGAGGATTTTGCCACGATCCGCCGCGAATTCATTATGCATCATTATATGTACCGGGAAAACGGGATCTATGAATTAAATCCGCCGGAGCTGTGGGGCCGGTCCTGATCGCCCGTGAGTGCTGAGGCAACGGAAACAGGGTGTCCGTCATTATTTACGACGAAAAGGATCACAGAGCGGAGTAGCAAGCTCTTCGTGATCCTCCTCCTAATGTATTTTTCTATAACTTAGTGTACCTCGTAATTATGACCGTAGTTATTATCCCTATACGTTTGCCCGCCAGTTGTATAGGAAATTGCATATTTAACATTCGAAGCTCCCGGAACGTCGAAACTATATTTCCAGCCTTCCACACTATTCAAATTATTCAAGCGGCCGACATATGTGGCGTAGCCTTCATGAATCGTTGCCCAGTTATCCGTGGTATAAACAATCTTTACTGTTTTCGCCGGATTCAGGTTTTTCACATAGATATTGCCGCTGAATGTTCCATTATTCAGATTACTATCGGCGTTAAGCACATTTGGTTTCCCCAAAATGATGGATGTTAGAGGGTATGAATTATTCACTTCATTGTAATAATTCTCTGACCCGTTGTTATCCCAATAGGTCTGGTTATTCACTTCATATTTAATAGCGAATTTTATGAATTTCAGATTCTTCAACTCGGAATGATCTGCAGTAGAACCATTTGTGGAAATGCTGAAATGCCATTTCTCATGGCTTGCATCCGTCGGCCCGACATAATAAGCACTCGCATCATACCAGGTTGTGTTATCTGTTGTGTAGTGGACAGTCACTGTCTTTACGGGTCCCAGATTCGCCACCTCGATATTGCCGCTGAATCCGACATATCCAGGTTTATAAATAACACTGATGTCCGAATCGATAAGCTTGACCTCATCACTGCCGGCAAATGCCGATTCTGCAAAAGATACACCAAAAATCAGAGTAAACATCATTAATCCAGCAAATAGTTTCTTCATTGCTTTCACAGTTTTCTCTCCTCTAATTTAGTTTTTTGCACCGCGGTCAAACGATATACAAACATAGATAGATAAATCCTATGCTTTATTTTTCTCCTATCCTCCCTTCCTTGAACTCTTTCGGAAAATAAATGTAATTTCATGTATGTAAATCATTTCCTTATAATACAATAAACCCCCTCGTCCATCCGGGTAAATAGTTAAGAAGTAGCATTTATTAATTTTGGTTAAGCGGTTTACAGGTAGGGGTCTTATCGCTTCCCCTGTTCGGCCTAGCCGGTGGATTGCCGCTACTTAATGGGAATGGAATTCACTGCTTGTTATCCTGCAACCAACTTCAAGACGCGGGGTTGCGAAGAATACCCGGCAGCACCACAAAAAAAGGCTACCGTATAGGCAGCCTTCCTTTGTTCTTAACCTTGATCTTGACAGCAACTATATTATTTCAATCCGAACCCGCGCCGCTGCAAAAACTCCCGCATATGAAGCCGGGCCGGCTGGGCTAGCTTCTCCGCCATCAGCACGGACCAAGGCGTATCCTTCGCCCCGCCGGTCCGCTCCCGCAAGTACTTCACCATGGTGTCATCGTATTGCTCCACGCCGCGTTCCGAGCGTTCACGGTCATACTCGTTCCAATGCAGCACCGCTTCCTGCGGCAGCCGCGGCCGTAGGCCCGGCTCCTGATCGGGATAGCCGACGCACATCCCGAACACGGGATACGCCAGTTCCGGGAGGGCGAGCAGTTCGGCGACTTCCTCGCTCCGGTTGCGGATCCCGCCTATGTATACGATTCCCAGCCCGAGCGACTCTGCGGCAACCGCCGCATTCTGAGCGGCCAAAGCTGCATCGACTGTAGCGACGATGAAATTCTCCGTCGTATCCTCATAAGTCTCCCGCTCCGGCAAATGCCGTCCGGCTGCGGATTTTAGCCGGGATAAATCCCCGCACCAGACCAGAAATACGGGACATTCCGCGATGTAGCTCTGATGGCCGCACAGCTCCTCCAACTTGTCCTTCCGTGCCTGATCAGTTACCGCGATCACGCTGTACGCCTGAACATTGCTTGAGCTGGATGCCGCTTGGGCGGCCCCGACGATGGCTTCTATCTGCTCCCGGGTGACCGGCTGTGCGTTGTATTTTCGGATGGAGCGGTGATTCTTAAGCTGATTAATGACCTCATTCATTCCGACTTCACTCCCAAACCCCATAATTTGCTTGCATCGCTTGTTTAACATAGGTTTCCAAAAAGCCCTTCCGGATATCCCTATATCCCTGTCATCCCTACGTTATTCAACGAATCCCTTAATATAAGTAACCTATTATTAGTATGAAACCTTCAACACCGGTACGCAAGGTCATATGATTACTTCAAGGCTAAGGGGTTTAGGCGGTTAGTAAATTCTTATTAGATGGCACTTATGTCATACATTCGGCCGGCAACACTTAATTACGAACTCCAAACGGTCCCTTTCAGCAACATAAATATCGCCATCACCCATACGACAACTGCTGAAACCTGATTCATCCGCCTCAAAAGTACTCCGCTGCGGCTCACTCGGCCAACGATTCTCCCGGCTAGCGAGAGTGCGAAGAACCAAATCCACGATGTGAGGATGACCGCCAGCGTAAATCCCGTCTTGGCATTCCCTTCATAGCTCAATGAGCTTGCCCCAATTACTCCAATGGTGTCCATAATGGCGTGCGGGTTCAACAAAGAGACCGACATGGCGAACATAACCTGTTTTTTGGCCGTAAGGCCCGCCGTTTCCTCCATGCCTTTCACCGGAGTGCTTTTCCAGATCGAACATCCCATGTAAATCATAAAACCCGCTCCAGCGGTGAAAAGAATCAACGTGAGCCATTCCAACGTGAATACAATGACCGATACACCCAGGACCGCCAGCAGAATAAGAACGGTATCGCATAGAGCCGCCGTAATGACGGCTGGCCAGGCACGGGTCCATTTCCTTCCGGCCGCACCTTGATTTAAAATAAATATATTTTGTACGCCGAGCGGCAATATTAATCCGAAGGCCAGTACCAAGCCGTGAATAAAAGCAATTCCCATCATCTCTTTTTCTCCTCTTTCTCTCATCAATAAAAGTTTTATAGCCTGATCAGAATTCCATTTTAACGCCAAGTTGCAAACTTGGCTCCATCCATTTGGCTGGATATAAAACCAACCAAGCTAACCATTTGATATATAATGCTAAGAGACATGTCTTAACACTTCCCAAGGAGAACTTTACCGTGGAAAAACCTTTGTGGCGGCCCGACCGCAACTCACAGATACCTTTGCATCTGCAAATCACCGAATACCTCCGGGACAAAATCGCCGGCGGCGAATGGACGGTCGGCACGCGCCTTCCTTCCCAGCGTAGTCTGGCTGAGAGCTTCGGCGTAAACCGAAGCACCGTTGTTGCTGCCCTTGGAGAACTCGCCGCGGCCGGCATGATCGAAGGCGGGCGAGGCGGCGGCACCAAAGTCGTGAATCACACCTGGGGCGTATTGGCCTCCACCCCTCCGCCCGACTGGAACGCTTATGTCAGTGCCGGGATCCATTATCCCAATTTGCCGGCCGTCCAGGAAATCAACCGATCCGAGTTCCATCCAGGCTTGCTGCGCCTGGGAACTGGAGAACTTTCTCCGGAGCTGCTTCCCCGGGAGGAAATGAGCCGGCTCCTGCGTCGCATGGCCGACCATGTCCCCGATTTGGGCTACGGGGAACCGAATGGCGACCTCTTCCTGCGCGAATTACTTGCTTCCCGGATGAATAGCCAAGGTATTAAGGCCTCACCGGAATGTATTCTGATCGTGTCCGGCGCGCTTCAGGCGCTCCAACTGATCTCAGTCGGACTGCTGCAGCGGGGATCGACCGTACTCTTGGAACGGCCTTCCTATCTATATTCGGTACCTGTATTTCAATCGGCCGGAATGAAGCTCCAAGGGGTACCCATGGACGAAGATGGGCTGCGTCCTGAGCTCGTAGCTCCTTATGCCAAGCAATACGGAGGCGCGCTACTTTACACGATTCCCACCTTTCACAACCCGACCGGTATCGTCATGAGCCAGCAACGCCGTAATCGGCTCCTTGAGGTGTGTCAAAAGGCAGGATTACCTATCCTTGAAGATGACGTTTACCGGGATCTATGGCTTGACGAGCCCCCACCCGCTCCATTGAAAGCGGGAGACTCCAGCGGTGTTGTGCTATACATGAGCAGCTTGTCCAAAACGTTAAGCCCGGGGCTTCGTATCGGCTGGATTACCGGGCCGCAGCCCGTCATCGAGCGGCTGGCCGACATCAAGATGCAAAGCGATTACGGTTCCAGCGCTTTCTCGCAGAGGTTGGCAGCGGAGTGTCTCTCAAGCGGCATGTACGAGGCCCATATGGAAAGCCTGCGGACAAAGCTGGGACTACGGAGACAAGCTGCGTTGGACTCTCTGCAAAGACATTTCGGCGAAGGTTTGGCCGAATGGAGCATTCCCAATGGGGGGTTCTATATCTGGCTAAAGCTGAATCGGACCGCTGCACCAAGAAAGCTGTTCGATGCCGCACTGAAACAGGGAATCCTGATCAATCCGGGCCATCTATATGACCCGGAAGCAGGCAACCGGATAAGAATTTCTTATGCCTATGCTTCCTTGGATGAATTGGAATCCGGCCTCGCCCGTCTGGCGGAGATTGTCGCTTCATTGTAGGCTTTGGCGTTAATGCCTGCCATCGGCCGATTTTTCCGGGAATAAAGTCTTATTTTGGGCTCCTTTCGCCCTGGTTTGGCGGCTGCGGGGAAACTTATGCTTTTTCCGTAACGTCTATATGCTTGAAAGGGGGTTATCTCATGAGGGTCAAACCAATCGCGGTAGTTCTGCTAGCTTCATCCCTTCTGCTGATGAGCGCTTGCGGCAGCGATAAAGACGGCGGATCCGCCACGTATGCCGAACCCGGCAACACCGCGCAAACAAACGGCCAGGAGATAATCAACAAAGAGAATTTCACCGACGTGTCCGTCAATCCGGACGAGTCTCAAGAGCAGCCGGACGGGACGGCCGGACAGCTGTACAGCCTCGCTTTTCAGGCCATGTTTTCCTTTGATGAAGGTTTGAACGGAAATATGGAATACATCGCATTGGACTTAAGCGAGCTGACGCAACTCACGGATCAGGACAAGTCGTATATCCTCGATTCCTTTGCGGACTATGAAGTGACGGTGCGGGATGCGACTTTCGAGGAGCTGGCGAAGGAAGAGGAGAACTTCGAGGATAGCATGTCTCTGTCCGGCGTACTCCTTCAGGTCAAAAAGGTCGATGTCGGCGAAGATTCCGCCGTGATCGAAGGCTCAAAGTACCGGTCCGGTAAAGGAGCAGTAGGAACTAAAATTACATTGAAACTGGAAGACGGAACATGGAACGTGACCGATTCAAGTATGACGTGGATCAGTTAAAGCCGAGTCAGTAAAGGCATAAAAAAAGGAAGCACGCGGACTTTAAACTGGTACCCATAGTTTGGACACTTTGAAAAAAGGTGTTCAGGCTGTGGGTACCTTTTTGTATACTGGAATAAGCATCGGGGGGGGGGGATTGCATGAGCAAGAAGAGATTTACCGAAGAGGA
>NZ_BOSL01000033.1 GCF_018403325.1 Paenibacillus vini
CAGGATCAAACTCTCCAATAAAGTGTTTGACTTGCTCATTTTGAAACTGACGAGAAAAATTAATTTCTCTATTTAATACTCACTCGTTGTTCAGTTTTCAAAGATCAACTTCATTCATTTCGTCGTTACCGTTGTTTCAGCGGCAACTCTTATAATATATCATCTTTCAACTAATTTAGCAAGAACTTTTTTTAAACCGTTTCGCTTATTAGTTGACCGGCAGAACATCTTGTTTAAGTGGCCGGACTAATAATATAACCCTTATGTAAAATCGAATCAAGTCATAAAATTTCCCATTTTTAAAACGCGCCAATTATTTTATCTATCCTATAGGATAATATTCAACAATTTGTTTAGTGCAGTTTCCTAATTCATTATAGACGCTTACCTACAATACAACTTATAAATGTCGAAAACCCGCTCAGTGAGCGGGTTTCGGTATGGAAGCGAATGTAGCTGAGCAAAGCTACAATTATTTCTTATCCAATTTGATTTTCCACTGGTAACCCCGCTCCAAGTCATTAGACAGGCCAGCTTGGAAAAATTCTTTATCTTAATGTTTTCAGAGCGCCGCTCCAAGCATTCACTTGATCGAGCATGGCATTGACGTTAGTAAGATGCAGCTCATTCGGTTTGAAAACCGCGCCGTTCTCGAAGTCCGTAAACAAGGAAAGCGTCGGATGTACGCGTACGTCCGCAATCATTAACTCGCCCATGATCCCCCGCAGGTGTTCGGCTGCGCGAGCACCGCCGGTCGATCCATAACTCACGATTCCCGCAGCTTTATTATTCCATGCTTCCCGAGCAAAATCGAGCGCGTTCTTCAATGCGCCTGTAATGCTGTGGTTGTACTCTTGCACGATGAATACGAAGCCATCCAAGCTGGCAAGCTTTTGATTCCAAGCTGCGATCCCCGGTTCTGTGCCGTCGGTGGTACCCAAGAACGGCAATTTGTAATCGGAAATATCCACAATCTCATAATTTGCGTCTCCGCGGTTGTCTGCAATTTCCTTAACCCAATCTCCCACCTGCGGACTTACGCGACCTTCACGCGTGCTTCCCAAAATAATCCCGATATTCAGCTTTGTCATTGCGTTAGCCTCCCTGGTATTTTTTCCAAACCATTTTTCAAACAATCCCATTATCTCGCACCTCTTTGATGTCACGATACATAACTAACCATAATACAATTTATAACTTATATACACCTAATTACTTTACGTAAGTAATCATATTATATTAGTCTCCAATAGTCAATACAGTATCAGTAACAATTGCAAATTTAATGTATGAAAAAAACACCATCGATATGATGGTGTTTTTTTACTTTATGGAGGCGAACCATAGCTGCGTAAAACCACAATTCGCCGGAGTGTACTGATTTGGTTAAGATACGCTAAATAATGAATCATAAAAAAAGAGAGCTTCTAAAGCTCTCTATGGGCTGGCTGAATCATTCCTTGAGTGGGATTATCCGGCTTACCTCCATACTTCGGAGTTCTTCTCAATCCAACCATCCCTTGCTGCGCGCGATATCAATCGCCTCGATCCGTGTATTCGCCCCAAGCTTCCCAATCGCCTCTGACATATAGTTCCGTACCGTTCCATAGGACAGAAACAGCTGTGCTCCAATATCTTGAAGAACTAAGCCTTGAGCGGCCAACTTCATGACTTCGCGCTCCCTGGGTGATAATGGACATGGATCATCCCATACAGCTAGCGACAATTCTGAATTGATGACACGTTTCCCATCATAGACCCGACGAATCGCATCTGCCAGTTCCTCGCTGCCCGTATCTTTAAGAAGATATCCATAAACTCCTGCCTGCATAGCCCGCTGGAAATATCCAGGACGCGCGAATGTCGTCAAGATGATTACACGAACAGCTAACTTATTTTTTTGAACCCATTCCGCAATATCTAACCCCGTTTTCAGTGGCATCTCAATATCCAGAACAGCTATATCTGGTTCATATTGCTGAATCATGGACATTACTTCTTCCCCATTTTCGGCTTGACCGACTACTTCAATATCATCTTCTAACGAGAGTAAAGTTGCTAGCGCTCCCCTTAATAACTTTTGATCTTCTGCCAAAACAATACGAATCATCTAAGCTCTACCTACCTTTTCATTTCGTATTACCCTAGGTATATGTAAGGTGACTTCAGTTCCCTTTCCTGGAGACGAAGACAACGACATACGTCCGTCGATCATAATCAACCGTTGCCGCAATCCGGCGAGACCATTACTGCTAGTATAGAATTGATCCTTATCTGCCCCAATACCATCATCACTTACAGATACACGGACTTCCCCTTCCTGAATGTCTAGATGAACGTTGCACTTTGTTGCTCGGCTATGTCGAACCACATTTGTAATCGTCTCGCGAAAACACATCGCCAAAATCGTCTCCTGCAAAGGTGTTAACGGAAGCGGATTGTTCACTAAAGCATCTTCCGTCCCTACATTAGAAGGTCTCGGATCTGAAATCGATTGATATTGAAAAAAAAGCGGTATGCCCGCAGCTGAACATAACGATACAGCATGCTTATATTCGTCAGCGAAATATGTAACTTTCATCTCCGTAACCAATTCACGCATTTGTTTCAAAGCTGCGCGTGCCGTTTCTCGTATTTCACGAGCCTCTTCTATCGCTCTCTCAGGATTACGATTGACCAATTTCTCAACGACTTCCCCTTTTAGTGCGATTAATGACAGCGTATGGCCCAATGTATCATGTAATTCACGTGCGATCCGCTGGCGCTCCTCCTGCTGTGCCATTCGTTCAGCCGTTTCTGCCCGCAACCGTGCAGACTTCTGTTGAAAGCGAGTCGAAGTTCGAATAATATACGGCAGAATACAAATGCCAAACATAGGCACCAGCCCTATCCATACTAGGCTACCCATCTCATCCAAGTAAGGAACAGCGATAAATCCCATAGCTACAGTGAAAACAATCGTTATAGAGAGCAATATCGGCAGCTTTTGTTTGCTCAGTGGAGCAGCGATCATAAAACCTATAAACGTATACATAGGGTGAAAAACAGCTGCTAAAATTAATAGTATAACCACCTGAACAATCAATATTGGCGTGGCCCATTTTGCATAAAAGTAGGATTGTCGAAACGATAGAACGAATATGCCTATCAGAACAAAGCCAAGCCACTGTATACTTGACGGCTCATAGAGTAAAAAGTACATGGGGATCAATAAATTTGATAACAAAAAATAAGGGGCGACTCCCTCCGATTTTGGAAAGAGGCGCCATCTCTCTCTATTCAATTAGACCGCATCCCGTCGATTATATATATAGATTGATAGTAGCATAAAGAAGAGACCGCATCCTGTCAAAATTAAGAAATCAATACTTGCTGGATTTTTTCCGGCGACCATATTCCATGCCCCATTTGCGTAACGGTGAGATGGGAGCCATTCCCCGACCGAGCCCATCCAACTTGGCAAAGTACTAAGCGGCATCCAAAGCCCCCCCACAATGGCAAGTCCCATCTGTAATACATTTCCGATGGCAACGGAGGTATTCGCATTTTTAAGCGTTCCTAACAATGCACCAAGCGCCAGAAAAGATATACTTCCAATCCATAACCATAATCCGCATAAAATCCATTGCCCGGCTGTCAATTGTATATCATGAACAAGGCCAGCAGATAAAAATATAACAACAATTACAATCAAGTGAACAGCCATTTGCGATACAATTTTGCTGCCAATCCAGGCTGCAGGAGATAGTGGAGTTAGCTTCAACAAGCGTACCCACCCGTCTTGATGCTCGAACGATAGACGGATACCAAATTGAGATACTGCTGTACCAATCAAACTGAATGCAGTCATCGACATTAATGAAAAGACACCCCAAGTTGTTGATTGAATCGATTTATCTACCCCATTCATACTTGCAAATAAAAAGTAGAAAGCAAGCGGCATCGCAATCGAGAAGAGTAAGAAAAATGGACTGCGGATAATTCGTATACTTTCTGCTTTGGTCTGGGCAACAAACATATGTATCATAGTTATTTTCCTCCTAAAAGTGTTTTTATCGTAAAATCGTTGGTTTATGTGTAGCTGTAAGACTTAGGAATGTATCTTCTAAGCTGGCGGATTGGATATCAATATCTGAAATTCCCCATTCAGACTGCATCAGTGTAAATAACAGCACATCGGTCTCTTGAGCATACAGACGAATTCGCTCACCATTGCATTCTGCCTTTGCTACACCAGGTAATGTGAGCCATTCCTGCTCAGCTGGCGCGTTCGCCGCTCGAAATGAAATGGTTCTAAGTGCGGTTTGAGCCTTTAAACGTGCTGGAGTCCCTTCTGCAACAACCTGTCCACTGGCGATTACGGCGATATGATCTGCGACAGCATCAGCTTCCTCTAAATGATGTGTAGTTAAGAGCACAGTACGTCCGTCACTTGCCAGCGCTTGGATCGTGTCCCAAAAGCGACCACGAGCCTCAATATCCATTCCGACAGTTGGTTCATCAAGCAGAAGAAGCTCTGGATTTCCCGCCAAACTTTGGGCGAAGGCTAATCTGCGGCGTTGTCCTCCAGACAGGGAGGATGCGCGCCGTTTCTGATCCGCGTGGAGACCCGAAATGTCTAACAATCGTTCTAGCGACATCGGATTACGATAATAACTGCGGAACAATTGAAGCACTTCCTTGACCGTAAGTCCATCTGCTGCTTTAACATCCTGCAAAAGCGCTCCAACGCGTTGCCGTAATTCTTTTGTTCCAGACGGCACCCCCAAGACCCTGACTTCTCCTGATGTTGGCTTGATCATTCCTAGGATCATAGAAATGGTTGTTGTTTTGCCGGCCCCATTCGGTCCGAGCAATGCTGATATTTGACCTTTCTCAAACGATAGATTCATATGATCAACGGCACAGTAGTCGCCGAATTTCTTTACTAGATTTATACATTCAATCGCCTTTGTCATTTTGTACTAACCTCCGCTAATTTCTTCTTTCGTTACTTGATGTCCTCATTATATTGAAAAAGCGCAAGAACCAATTAGTGTGGGTTGTCACAAGCCGGTTATGACAAATGTCAGAAAAATAGAAAGCAAAAAAAGAAGGACCTCTAGGCTCTTCTTCAGCATAGTTTGCATTTAACACTCTTTAATTGAGGTGTTTCGCTTTGCAACTTATAGCTAACGATTTTACATTTTTAATCGAACACAGCAAAAACCACAACTTCATGTGGTTGTGGTTTTACCTGTTTAGAACGTGAGATGTTCGTTATAATGGCCTGCACCTTAGAATGGATACGAAAAAGCCGAAGATTATACTGTAGATTTGGTTAATCATCAATTCGATCGTCAAAAACGACTGCAATTATTGAAGCTCATTAGATCATGATTCCCGAATTATAAATCTACGCTTTACTTACGTGTCCCTTTTTCATTAGACGATGTCTGTATTTAGCTATAAAGATACGCCAGTAGAGCTTCATAAGATTTGGAACAAAGTTCGTGTTTTCTTTGAGATAGGATAATGCAGAACGGTTTCCTCGTTTTGTATTGCATTCGCTGCATGAAGCGATCAGGTTATACGGAAGATCCGAGCCACCTTTGCTTGCAGGGATAATATGGTCCACTGTCGTGGCGTATCGTCCGCACCACAAACAAGTATGATGATCTCGTTTCAGTGCGGCTTTTCGATAGTCCCGAAATAAGAACGGATTATAAAGTAGTTGGATCGTCTGCTCATCAATCCAGACAGCTCGTGATCGCTCAACTTCCCGCCAAGCCCGATGGGGCAAACATGGTGTTAGTTGTTGACCATCCATATTGAGTACCGTTATCAGTGGTTCCTCTCCATCATGACTAGGATTCATCGATTTCACTCCATCTGTAAGACATGTTTTAGCCTTTAGTATTAATATAAAACAAAAACACCATCCTCATACGGATGGTGTTCATCATGGTGGATGCGAGGGGAGTCGAACCCCTGTCCGAAGGCAACGCCACATAGGCATGCTTCGCGTGGGTGAAGTGACAGTTTGGATGTCACCCGGGTAACTATATAACCGGCTATACGTTTGGTTAGCCTGATTGTCTTCTTCAGTACAAGATATAGTTGGTAACAGTTCAATATTTTAGGACGTATTCAGTTATTGCGTGTATCATAATATTATCACAAATTCAGTACTCAGAATGGCAAATCATCATCAGAAATATTAATTTTAACTCCACTTAAACGAGTTTGAATATTATCAAGTACAATTTTTTGCTTATATGGATCTAATCTTACCAATAACTGATAAAATTTTTTCACATGCTGAACTTCTATATCACATTTACTTTTATATACATAGCTTCCTTTAATGAAACATCTGATAAGCTGAGAGTTATCTTGTATAAACGTTTCAAGAGAACTACTACGAATTAGAGTCCCTAACTTATTGAGGATACTCTCAATATCATTTATGGGCTCATATTTATCATTATAGTAAGAAATGTGATCAACTAACGCATCAGCAAAATTTTTATATGTATCCTTCTCAGTTCTTGAGAAATCAATCTCACTTATCACTCCTTCAGAAATGGCTTGGGAGATATCTTTAAATGAACCGTAACGTTCGTATTGTTCTAATTTAGTCATCTTATCTAAAATATGATTAAACTTAAACCTCTCTACCTCTCCTTTTTCTCTAAGAATGTTCTGAAACAGTTTCCCAATAAAATAAATCTCAGATTGATGATTATATATACCTTCTAACTGTGTCTCATTAGGCCATTGAGTCACTGGCCAATTAAGAAAAATGCTCTCTCCTCCAGTCTCATCAAAGTCCAATTTTTTACCGAATCCAAAATCTATAATTTTTACATTCTCATCTTTGTCTATTAGTATATTTGCAGGACGGATATCTCTGTGTAATATTTTCTTTTCTTCTAAGTATTCAAATGCATATATAACTTCTTTAAAGATGTCTTCCCAATCTTTCCAAAAACTCGGCTCAAACTCATGAATAGCTGTTCCTTCCACATACTCCATTTGTAAATAGCCAGTCTTGGCTTCGGAATACAAATAATAATTAAAAACCCTTACAATATTATTATGAGATATGTTAAATAGAATTTTTATCTCGTCAACAAAACGTCTATAGGAATCATCTGAGTTGTTCTCATCTTTGGGAGCATATTTTTTAAACGCAAACAGCATATCAGTTGTCTCATCCTTAAAAAGGTGAGCATCCCCAGTTCCACCAGACCCCAATGGAGAAATATACCTGAAATTTTTCATACTGTCGAATTTCACAAGTTCTCCTGGCACCAACATAATAACCCCCCTTATACTAACTTGAAAAATATGGTCTCACAACTTAATTGAGGTGTCAATTATCTTATGTACTCCACTGGGATTGACTGTCGACTCTCCGCTGTGGCGAACAGAAGAAGACAAGCAGCCTGGCCTGAGGAAAAATCAGTTACGGGGAGTCCTTTGGTGACAGAGAGCGGTATACCACCATTTACATCATCAGAGATATATCGTATTCAACATCAGAGAAGCCCGAAGCCCAAGAGCCGAAGCCACCCCTTCGAATCCGAGCAAGCAAAAACGGACACCGAATGGTGTCCGTCTCTGGTACTGCAGTATGGAGGCGAGGGGAGTCGAACCCCTGTCCGAAGGCAACGCCACATAGGCTTCTACGGGTGTAGTGACAGTTTTGATGTCACCCTAGAGACTCCCTGTCACCGGATTCCCTTCGGGTCAGCCTGATTATCTTCTTCCGTCGACCCCAGGCGGAGACCGATCGGCGTATCCCACTAAAGTTGGGCCCTAGTCTCGGCACATGGGCGATGCAGAGGTAGAGCTAGCTCACAGGTTATTAAGCTGCGAAAGCTAAGTTGTTGTTTTGTTTGCCGTTTAATAGGCTTTAGCGTTGATGAAGCGGACGCGTCCCCACTACCCGCTACCCATGCTCGATCTACCCCCGTCGAATCCATAAACGCCCCCGCATAAAAAGTTCCTGCGGTCAGCCGTCCCGGACAATCGGTCGGTCAGCATCAAGCAAAGGAGCTAAAACAATCTTGCTTGCCTCAATCTTGTGTATCCTAGACCGAAGCTTGCCGCAATGCTGCATCTTACTTTACTTCTATATAAACAGCTATACGCTGCTTACATCACTTAGTATACCATATTGTATAGAAAGTTGCTTCGTAACTTACTGGTAAGCTTGGCAAAAGAACACTTTATCCTCTTCTGTATCTTGCTATTTTGATTATGCCCTTCCTTACCTACTGTCTGCTCTCTTACCGCGCGACCTTCTGCTTCTCCCGCAGCACGCGCTGGATGTCACGCTGAGCATCGCGTTTGGCGGCAGTTTCGCGTTTGTCGTACTGCTTCTTCCCTTTACCGAGGCCAAGGAGCAGCTTCGCGTAGCCGTTCTTGATGTAGATCTTCAGCGGCACGATCGAGTAGCCTTCCTGCTTGGACAAGCCGAGCAGCTTGTTGATCTGAGCTTTGTGCATCAGCAGCTTGCGTGTCCGGGTCGGGTCAAGAGGATTGAACCGGTTGCCCTGCTCGAACGGACTGACATGCATGTTGTGGATGTGGATTTCTCCATTTCGGATCGTCGCAAAAGCATCCCCGATATTCACCCGTGCGTTCCGGATCGATTTGATCTCGGTGCCGGTGAGCACCATACCCGCTTCGAAAGTATCCTCGATGAAATAGTCATGGGAAGCTTTTTTATTCTGGGCTAGTACCTTGCCGTCATTCTTCTTCGCCATGTCCATCCTCCTCATCCTTAGCATGAATCGCTCGCATTATTACTTACCCACTACTAGCACTGGCATACCAGACCTTAATTGTATCAACTCCCCGGGCCGAAATCAAGAAATGCATAACGAAGCAGAAGCCTGTCGGACAAATGACCGAGGTTGGAGCTTACAGGCTGCACAGCTATGCTGCAGGGGTGAGCAGCGGGCTGCCCACCGCCTTTGCTTATTCGCAAACCATAAGATGGTTGCCATCAGGGTCAAGAAAAACAAACCACTGGTCGTTCTGGATTTCGGTAACCAAGTGAACTCCCCGTTCCTGCATAAATCGATAGGATTCCTTGATATTTTCCGTCGATAGCATGACGGCAGGCGTCCGGTAAGGGGGCGGTCCATCAGCACCGACCTCTCGCCACATCGGCATTTCATCCAAAATAATGTCCACATTCCCATCCAGAGGAAGCATGTAAAGATGGCCGTTGATGGCTTCGCCTGATTCAGGAAGACCCAATATTCGAGAGTACCAGCTTTTTGCTACATGGAGGTCTCTTACTGGTATAAAAACCGCATGGATGCGCCCCTTCACCGGACTTTCCGGATGAACGACGGCACCTTGTGCCGAGGGCCGGATCGGTATATAAATATCAAGCTCAGATTCAGGATGATCAACGCCGAGGAAGCGGGAATCATATAACTGAATATCGTATTGATCCGCGTATTCATAGCCGGACGAGGGCAGCCACTTCGAATGTACATAGCCGTAGGTGTCAAACAAATTTTTGATTTCTCCCTTATTAGTGACAGCGGCGCACAAATGAGCCGGAAAGGTCCGTTTCTCCATTCCCTCCGGCACCTCTTCGGAAGGGTCGACCCGGAAACCAATCATGTGCTCATACATTTCGGAGCCGGAAAAATGATCCGGGTAAATATTTATTCCATAAGTATTTTGGTCAAGACGGTTCTTAATTTCTTCAAATCTGCTCCAAAATTGTTCTCCGAGCTTCATGATTTTACTTTTTTTCCTTTCGTGCGCTTTCGAGGTCAAGCAGGACATACCGACGATCGTAACTGATTCCATATGCACTTTCCGGACGGATGGGGCGACTTTCTCCATACAAGGGCTCCCTTCAACATTTTCGGGGTTGGAATATTATACCACTATGCCATTGTAACATGGATAAAACCTCACTTTAAGTAGTCACTTTCATTTTTGTATAGAGCCCCATCTTTGCGTTTAAGCGACTGGCCGGCCGATTTCGTTGCCCTTGAAGCAACCTAACCTCGATTATAAATCACAGGGGCAGATCCCGCTTTCTAAATAACAATACCGCAAGCCCAAACGACACCAGTCCGATCACGGCTAGAATCGTAAAGCTGAGGCCCAGATTGACGTTGCCATTAATGATTTCCCCCGGTTGATATAAGGAAAAAATCGAGAAGCTCCGCATCCACTCGGTTTTGTCGCTAAACTTCCCCACCAGATCCAAGCTAAAAAAACCAAAAGTGATGAATCCGGAAATGCCGAGCGCCTTTTTTTCATCATTAGAAAGAGAAGAGACCAGGAATGCAATCCCGCCAACCGCAAAAAACAAAAGGAACGCACCCACATTCATCTCAATAAACCGGGAGGTATTAAACTCGTAATCTCCGGCCAAAAACCAGGCGTTGCCTGCAAAACCCGCCAGCGTCGTCACTCCCATGATCAGAAACAGTCCGGTCACCAGCACGAGCGCCTGCGTCAAAGCGACCTTTGCCCGCGTCGTCGGAGTCGACAACAGATAAGCCATGGAGCCTTGATCAACAAGCTTAGCCACGAGCTGCGTAGACAACTGAACACATACGATCGCAAGCAGCAAGATAAGAATCAGTCCGTAATACTCCCCGGAGATAAAAGCCTCCGCCGTCCCGAACCCGCTCAGCCCAAACGCGCGCCCCACCCCTTCCGGCATGGCGTCCACCAGTACGTCGATGGCGTCGACATTTTTACCGATGCTGGGATAAAGCCAGAATATTAGCAAAATATAAAAAGCGGACCCGAACGCGTAATTCATAAAAGTCTTCATATGGACCTTCATCATTTGTCTAAACAAAATCGCATTCATTGAACGATCCCCTTCCGGTCATAATAATTCATGAAGATATCCTCCAGGTTTTGCGTGAAAATATCGATATTTCGCACCCGGTACTTAGCCGTCTCCGCCACGAACCTATCATAATTGCCCTGCACCGCCACCCGAACCCGGTACCCTCCTCCATCAGGGGAAGCAGCCGAAGTTTCCGTCTGCAAACCGGACGTGTTCACGAACGCCTGCATTTCCGCCTCCTGCTCGAACGTCACCTCAAACAGCTTGCGCTGCATCGATTGCAGCTCGTGGATATTTTTTACCGCGATAATGACCCCGTCTTTGATGATCGCCGCCCGGTCGCAGGTCCGCTCGATTTCCGGAAAACTGTGTGAGGACATCAGGAACGTGGTGCCGCGTTCTTTTTCCGCCAAAACGATTTCTATAAACACCTTCTGCATTAACGGATCGAGGCCGGACGTCGGTTCATCCAAAATAATCACCTGGGGCTCGTGCATGAATGCCGCGACAATCCCGACCTTTTGTTTCATACCCTTGGACATTTTGCGGATCGGCGTGTTCACGTCGAATTGCAGCAAATCGATCAGATGGTTCCGCTTCGAAAGATCTTTAACCCCTTGCATACGGCCCATGAAATCGAGGAACGATTTTCCCGTCATCCCGTCAAAAAAGGCAATCTCCCCAGGCAAATACCCGACTAAGGCCTGCACCTTACCCTGATCCCGCCACGTGTCCAGTCCATTGATCGTCACCGTACCTTTGTCCGGCTTCATGAAGCCCATAATATGGCGGATCGTCGTCGACTTCCCCGCGCCGTTAGGACCGAGAAAGCCAAACACCTCGCCCTGCTTCACCGAAAAAGAGACATCGAATATCCCTTTTCCGCCCGGAAATGTCTTCGATAAATGCTCTACGTTTAACATGCCGATCTCCCTCCAAGGAATAAAGAAATGAAATATTATGAACGATATATTTCATATGTTATACTATACCTGCGGCTACCCCGCGTCAATGACTTTATGAAATATATTTATTCATACATTTCATAAATTATCTCTATTGCAGGAGGCAAAAGTGAACGAAAGCATGAACGGTTTTGAAAAAAGAGCTCAGCGCATCAAAGAAAAAATCCTTCGCGCCACCTTAAACCTGCTGCGGACCACGGACCCGAAGCGCATTCGGATTGCCGACATCTCCAAAGCGGCCAAAGTGTCACAGGTGACCATTTATAACTACTTCGGGAGCAAAGAGGCCCTGCTTCGGGACGTATTTATCGGCTACATCGACAAAGCGATCGCGGAATTCATTGAATTCATGGATGGCAAACATACGTTGAAGGAGAAGATCGAGTACATTATTTTTCTCGAAAAAGAAGCCTATAGCGACCTTCCCCCTGGCGCCATCAAGGACCTTGTCGAAGACGATCCCGAACTCGGAGCCTATATCGAAAAGGTGTACCAGGAATTCACCACCCCACTCGTGACGCGCATAATTGAGGAAGGCAAAGCCAGCGGCGAAATCGCCCCTGACATGCCCTTGGAAAACGTGATGGCCTTCATCCAGCTCTACATGAACCAGTACCAAGCCATCCTCCACATGGCCGCCCAAAGCCCCGACCGGGACAAGTTCCTGGAGGGCATGGTGCAAATGTTCTTTTATGGCGTGTGCGGGAAACCTCAATAACCTTATTCCTTATGAAAAAGTGGCAGCCCAGGGAACCAAACATCAGATTCCGCAGGACTGCCACTTTTAATTATCTATTTATCGCCTCGGCTAGCTCGCCAGTCATGCAACACATTCATCCGCCATCCGCTGCAGCTCCTCAAACAACTCCCCGGCATGGTAACCGTCGCACACCGCATGATGCAGTTGTACCGATAAAGGGGACCAATGTGGCTCCTTCCTTTACTAAGTTTAACCGTCCTCCCCATATAGACAAATAACAGAAATGTCCACCTAAAAGTGGACACAAGGTACTTTTCCCTCTCGATGAACGATAATCCGTATTAAGTACCCTGATACAACAATACCTACTATATTTAGATATTAAGCAGGAAGAGGCCTGATATCTCCTCAACAGAAAAGTGTCCACCTATTGAAAGACATTTAGCCGCAAAAAATCCACCCTGTGAGGACAAACAAGTCCTCACCTATAAGCTAATCGTAGTTTCCTGCACAATCCCTACAGAACAGCAAAAAAGCCGGGACCGCGCAAAGCGGTACCCGGCTCAATTGAATTGCATTCCGCACCGCGCGCGATCCCGGAGCGCGGTGCTCGGTCACACGGTGACGGTCAACCTCGACTTGGCTATTTTTTCTTCTTGCGCACGAACGCAGCCGTGCCGTTGCCGCCCTTGCCTTTGCCGCCCCGTTTCTTGCGCGGGGATGGCGCGGTGCCCTCGTCGGCAGTACCGGCTCCGCCGCCGACAAAAACTCCGCTCGCGGACGTCTTTTTCCGCCGCGAGCCCGAGCCCTTGCCGCCCTCTCCGGAGCGATAGCTTCCGGAGTCGCGGCTAAGTGCGGCCGGCCCGGGGGCGTAGCCGCCCTTGCCGGAGCCGAAGCCGAAGCTCACGGCCGGTGCGGATCCGCCGCCCCCCGAGGCCGTGTCGCTTCGGCGCCCGCCGGGCGCGTCGCTTCCGCCGCGGCCCGCACCGCGTTTGCCGCGCTTGCCGGAGCCCGGCGCTGCATCGGCTGCGCCACCACCGGCGCCGCCTCTCCCGGCTTTGCCGCCTCCGCGGCCCGGCTTGCCGGATGCGGCGAAGCCGCCCTTGCCGCCGCTGCGTTTGCCACCGCCGCGCCCGGCGCCTCCGGCGGCGCCAAATCCGCCGCCGTTACCGTCTCTGCCGCCGTTACCGTTCTCTCGGCGGCGCGGCTTCATGTCGACCATCTCGAAATCGATCGTATGGTCGTCCATGTTTACGCGGGCTACGCGGATTTTTACCTCATCGCCGATGCGGTAAATTTTCGACGTGCGCTCGCCGATCAGCGCCATATGCTGCTCATGGAAGTGGTAATAATCATCCGTCATCGCACTGAGACGGATGAGCCCCTCCACCGTGTTCTCCAGCTCGATGAACATTCCGAAACTCGTCACGCTGCTGATAATCCCGGGGAATTCTTCCCCGACCTTATCCAGCATGAACTCGGCTTTCTTCAACTGTTCCGTATCTCGCTCCGCGTCCACGGCGACCCGCTCCCGCTCGGACGATTGCTGCGCAATCTCCTGCATGCGGCTGGCCAGGTACTCCTGCCGGGCTTCCGGCAGGGCCCCGCCATGCTCAATGACCTCGCGGATGACCCGGTGGATCACCAAATCCGGATAGCGGCGGATCGGAGAAGTAAAATGCGTGTAGAATTCCGCCGCCAGCCCGAAGTGACCCGTGCTTTCGGCATCATACTTCGCCTGCTTCATGGACCGCAGCATCATCGTGCTGATGACCGTCTGCTCCTTCGTGCCTTGGATATCCTCCAGCAGCGTCTGCAGCGCACGCGGATGCACCTTGTTGCCTTTTCCGCCCTTAACGGCATAACCAAAATTGGCTACAAAAGCCATGAAGTTCATTAATTTTTCCTGATCGGGGTCTTCATGAATCCGGTAAATGAACGGCACCTTGAGCCAATGGAAATGCTCCGCTACCGTTTCGTTCGCCGCAAGCATAAATTCCTCGATGATCTGCTCCGCAATCGAGCGCTCCCGTTTAACGATGTCGATCGCCTTGCCGTTCTCGTCGACGATCACCTTCGATTCCTCAAAATCGAAATCGACGGCCCCGCGACGCATCCGGTTGCTACGCAGCTTCAGCGCGAGCTCGCGCATCAGCTCGAACGTATCGCCCAGATGGCTGTAGCGTTCCGTCACCTCCGGGTCTTCCTGCTGCAGAATCTTGCGCACGTTCGTATACGTCATCCGTTCTGTCGTCCGGATCACGCTCGTGAATATATCGTGCTTCACGACCTTCATCTGCTCGTCGAATTCCATCTCGCAGGAAAGCGTAAACCGGTCGACCTTTGGATTGAGCGAGCAGATGCCGTTCGACAAGCGATGCGGCAGCATGGGAATGACCCGGTCGACCAAATACACGCTGCACCCGCGGTTATAGGCCTCCTGATCCAGCTTCGAGCTCTCGCGCACGTAATAGCCTACGTCCGCGATATGTACGCCGAGCTGGATGTTGCCGTTCGGCAGCCGCTCCACATGGACCGCATCGTCGAGGTCCTTAGCGTCCTCGCCGTCGATCGTCACGATCACCTTGTTCCGGAGATCCCGCCGCCCCTGCTTGGCGATCTCTTCCTCGGCGATCACGTCCGGCGCCGCCTGGGCTTCCGCCATCACATCGTCGGGGAACGCCTCCGGCAGCTGGTGCTTGCGGATGATCGACAGAATATCGACTCCCGGGTCATCCTTATGCCCCAGAATCTCGATCACTTCGCCTTCCGCCGCCGAGCGCCCTTCCGGGTAATTGATGATACGGGCTACAACCTTTTCCCCGTTCACGGCCCCGCCGAAGTTCTCCTGCGCAATAAAAATATCCCGGTTAATCCGTTTATCGTCCGGAATCACGAACCCGTAAGTCTCATTGTGCTGGAATACGCCGACCACCTGGGTCACCGCCCGGTTGACGATCCGCACAACCTCGCCCTCCAGCTTACCGCCTCCCGCGCTCTTAGAGCTGACACGTACGAGTACCGTGTCGCCGTTCATCGCGCTTTTCAGATCGTTCGCATGGACATAAACGTCCGGATGCTCCCGATCCTCAGGGATCAGGAAGGCGAACCCTTTGGCATGGGCCTGTAAGCGGCCCCGCACCAAATCCATCCGCTCAGGCACGCCGTAACGGTTGGTCCGCGTCAGAATAATCTGTCCCGACTGCTCCAGCCGGTTCAGCAGCTTCAGGAATTCCTTGAACTCGGCAGCATCTGTAATTTGAAAATGCTCCTCCAGCTCCTGGTATGTCATTGGTTTATACGCCGTCTCCCGCATAAATGCGAGCAGCTCTGTTTCTGTTATCATGCTCTCACCTCGGCCGGCCTGTCCGCCGGCAAATATTATTTGTGTACGATAATTTCCATGAATTACCCTTCATGTATATACCCTAGTATACACGAAATCAACCTCCGGCATCCGTTTCCCGCTTCTTTCGGAATTGACACCTTTTCACAAGGGAAATAAACTTCAAACCGCGTCTGAAAAAGTTTTTCAATCGGAATACTGGAACCCCCTAAATTTTCCACCACAAAATGCCGAAAAAATGATAGGATAAAATATCCAATCATAAGCAAAGGAGTATATATGGACAATCTAAGCATTTTACAACGACGCAACAAATTGTTTGTCAAAATCATCTGGATCATGGTCGCCTTGGGCGTAGTGACCGACCTGATGATCGGTGTCGAAACCGCCATGCTCATTACGCTGATTGCGGTCGGCGGAATTTGCTGCTCTATCGCCACCTATATGACGTATTTCAACAAGGGCACTCGTTACGTCATGTTCGTTATTCCCACCATTGCTTCCCTGCTCACCTTCCTGCTGATCTACCAAGATCCCGAACCGCTGATTAGCACCTACTTACTTGTTTATGTGAACATCGGATTAATGACGCTGTATTCCAACTATAAGCCGATTGTCTTTGCGGGAGTTCTCGGCCTGATCCTTACTACATACTTTTATTACACCCCATTTTTCCATGATAAAATGTTCTCCCGGGAGCCGTTAAGCTATCTGTTGCTCTTCCTCATTTTCGCTACCGTGGCGCTTGCCTTCGCGGCCCGTTTCAGCGAACGGCTGCAGAAGACCGTAATGGACAAGCAAAGGGATACCGAGCTCGCCAAACAACGCGGGGACGAAATTCTGGCCCGTTTGCAAACCTCTCTCGAAGTACTCAACCGGCTTAGCGGTCAGTTGCGTGACAATGTGAATGTTACCGGCTCCATCTCCAAGGAGATTACGGTTACCTTCGGCAGTGTCTCCGCCACGATGGAACGTCAGACCCATGGGCTGCAGGATACGGCTAAATCCGTGCATGAGGTCGAAGACATCGTCGAGAACGCCGCAGACAGTTCTACCACCTTACAACAGCTTTCCCGGGAAATGCTTCAGAATACCGAAGCCGCAGGAAGCCGGATGTCCTCCTTATCGGACAAAATACATAATTTGCAGTCTGTAATTTCCGCAACTGTAACCCAGATGAACCATTTAAGTGACCAGAACCAGCAAATCAGCCAAATCGTCGATACGATCCAAGGGATCTCCAAGCAGACGAATTTGTTAGCCATGAACGCAGCCATCGAGGCGGCCCATGCCGGAGAGCACGGCAAAGGCTTCGCTGTAGTTTCGGCGGAAATCCGTAAGCTGGCTGAAAATTCCCGTCAGGCTACCGATTTGATCAACAACATCCTGGCTGACGTCATTAACAAAATCAACAACGTAGCCGAGCAAATCTCTGTCGGCCATGAAGCGATCGATATCGGCAAGGAAGAAGCGAAGGAAGTTCAAGCCTATGTCGGAAAAGTCGGCGACAACGCCCTGTCCGTCAGCCAGCAGTCCGATAATGTGGACGGCTCTGTCAAACAAATGCAAGAGAACTACGCTCGTATCATGTCGGAAGTGCTCTCCGTGGCCGAAGGCACCGAGCATAATATGAGCGCAACCGAAGAAATACTGGCAGGCATCGAAGCCCAGGATGCCAAAATCCGCGAAATCGTTCAGCATTACGAAGATTTGGACAATCTGATTTTATCGCTGTCCAAACTGGCTTCCCAGGATAACAAGGAACAAGCCGCCGGAAGTAAGGCGTAAGTAGACGTTCTGAACTCCGCCGAGATACTTAAGTCAGAAACGGGGTGTCCTCCATATCCATGTTCAATGGTGTGGTAGACGCCCCGTTTTTTTGCTCAAAATATATGTATGTAAGTGAATCCCTACTCCGGCGATTATACTACCGGCATATGTTGTCTGTTGACCGTTTCCATGAACCAGTCATAGCGTTCTTTATTCTCATAGAACTCTGACGCGTGAATGATGGCCGGAATCACATCGGCTCCCTTATAAAATACTCGCTGCCCCACCTTTGACATGGGTACATGAAAAGATATTTTCAACGCCCGGAACAAGAGTGGCTCAAGCAAAGTGACATAATTACGGATCTTATTACTTTCGGCAAACAGGACGATCGTGGCCAGCAGGCGATCCAGGTTTTTTCCCCTATGTTCTTTATGGAGCGCAACTTTATCCACCTCCACGACATGTTCCGGATCGGCGAGAATGGCCGGATGCGCTTGGAACGGAGCCAGCCGGTTTAGGCCATCAGCCTCTATAGAATAGGGTTTCATCTCCACCGTTGCCACCGGTAAATCCTTCTCATTATAAACCAGGCACCGTCCGAGAACCTTTTCGGCGAATTCCAATTCAAACCCTTGCTCTAACCACGCCTCCGTCCAAATTCCGTTAAAGATCATCTCTTCTTCCAATGTCTCCACTAGCTTGTACATATTTGGGTCTCCTCTTCTCTCTCTTTCAGGAAATTCCAGTAAGGAATTCTCTGGGAGTCTTTGTTTATACCAAAATTGTAATATTTTAACGCTAGGGAGACAATAAAATGAATCTCTTTTTTATGAAATTTTCAACTTTTTTCCTTATCCTCTTCATTTCCCGCTTCTGTCGCACTAGAGTAAAGGGCAGATGATTTCTGCCCCTCCTCATCAAACCGTACATGAGGTTTTCCCTCATACGGCTTTCCGATGTTCGTCATTCATGCGCATGCGATTTATAAAAGCGTCCTTAGTCCATA
>NZ_BOSL01000034.1 GCF_018403325.1 Paenibacillus vini
TGCTTCTTTAACGATTTGAATTTTGATTTCTTCTTTCCGCTTTTTCCCCATACTGGATCCTCTCCCTTACTTCTAGTATAAATTTTTTGGGTAGGAGGACTCCAGTTTTATTAGGGGGCCTAAGAGATTATCCAATGGAAAGCCCGTAGGTCGCATCTTTTCGCTTGTTTAAGTGGATATTTCCAATGAAAACGATGGGAATTGACTTTATGGAATGGAATGATGCTCAAAGTGTAGTGTTAAAAGGACATTTTTTCAAAAAAAGGTTTGACAACCAACACCCGGGCATTTAGAATAACTACATAACATACTAAACAGGTAGGAATAATCTTAAATGGTTCTAGCCGTACGGACGGAGGAACGCTCTACTTGCCATGGCAGACACGGGTAGCAGCTCGGTCTGACCGATCGGGCAGGAGCGTTTCTCCGTTTTTTTAACGGTTTGGCGAAGGAGAGAAAATCCTGCTCGGCATGACAAAAAAACAAGAAGAGATAGGAGTGATACGGATGAGCAAAAGAATGAAAAAAGGGGTTCTAATCGGGTTGGCTCTGACCATGGTGGCGGTGCTCGCGGCCTGCGGATCGGAAACCGATGCAAAGAACGGTGCTAAGAATGACGGGGGCAAGAAAAGTGTAGAACTGCTGAACGTATCCTACGATCCGACACGGGAATTATACGAGAATTATAATAAGGCGTTTGCAGCTTACTGGGAACAAGAAAAAGGACAAAAGGTGACGATCAAGCAATCCCATGGCGGCTCAGGCAAGCAAGGGCGGGCGGTCATCGACGGACTGGAAGCCGATGTGGTCACGCTGGCGCTGGGATACGACATCGATGCCATTAAAGATAGCGGACTGATCGCGGAGGACTGGCAGAAGAAATATGAGCTGAACAGTTCGCCATACACTTCGACAATTGTGTTCCTGGTGCGGAAAGGAAATCCGAAAGGGATCCAGGACTGGGACGATCTGATCAAAGACGGCGTGGAAGTGATTACGCCGAATCCGCAAACGTCCGGCGGTGCCCGGTGGAATTACCTGGCGGCTTGGGGTTATGCCCTGCATCAAAACAACAACGATGAAGCCAAGGCGCAAGAGTTTGTCAAAGAGTTGTTCCAGCATGTTCCTGTATTGGATAGCGGGGCCCGCGGAGCGACAACGACTTTTGTAGAACGCGGACTTGGTGACGTACTGCTTGCTTGGGAAAACGAAGCCTGGTTGTCCGTAAAAGAGCTTGGCCCGGATAAATTCGATATCGTCTATCCGTCCGAAAGTATTTTGGCGGAGCCTCCGGTAGCCGTAGTCGATAAAAACGTCGACAAACACGGTACCCGTGAAGTGGCGGAAGCCTACTTGGAATATCTGTACTCCGAGGAAGGGCAGACGATCGCGGCGGAGAACTATTACCGTCCTACGTTGGATAGCGTGAAGACGAAATTCGCCGATCAATTCCCGGAAATCAAGCTGTTTACAATCGATGAAGTATTTGGAGGCTGGGATGAAGCACAGCCGAAGCATTTTAATGACGGAGGAATATTCAGCCAGATTTACACGCCTAAATGACCGACCGTAACCAACGGAGGCGCGTTCCGCTACAGTTAGGTTTATCCGTGGCGGGACGCGGGAAGAAAGGATGAAGGTTCATGCAAACTAGCGCTTCCAAGCGCGGGGTGCTGCCCGGCTTTGGGCTCACCATGGGCTATAGTGTGCTTTATCTCAGTCTTGTAGTGTTGATTCCGTTATCGGCGCTGCTGCTGAATTCGACTGGACTAACCTGGGCGAAGTTCTGGGATGTAGCCACCGATCCGCGGGTATTGGCTTCTTACAAAATCAGCTTTTTGACCGCGGCGGCGGCCGGACTCATCGATACCGTTCTGGGACTGCTGCTGGCCTGGGTTCTGGTCAGATATGATTTTCCTGGAAAAAGATTGTTCGATGCGATGATCGATCTTCCGTTCGCGCTTCCTACTGCGGTAGCCGGGGTGTCGCTGACGGCGATCTACTCCCAAAACGGCTGGATCGGCTCACTGTTTGAACCGCTCGGCATCCGCCTGGCATTCTCACCCATCGGTATTACGCTTGCCCTTATGTTTATCGGTATTCCTTTTGTCGTCAGAACGGTGCAGCCGGTGCTGCAGGATCTGGATGCGGAGGTAGAGGAAGCGGCGGCTACGCTGGGAGCGAGCCGATTCCGCACCTTCCGCAAGGTGGTCCTTCCGGAATTGCTGCCGCCTCTGTTGACCGGTTTTGCGCTTGCTTTTTCCCGCGGCATCGGAGAGTACGGATCGGTCGTCTTTATTTCCGGCAATATGCCGATGAAGACGGAGATCGCTCCGCTCCTCATTATGTCGAAACTGGAGCAGTTCGATTACGCCGGTGCGACGGCGGTCGCGTTGTTGCTGCTGCTGATATCGTTCATTCTGATGCTGCTCATAAATTCGCTGCAGCGCAGGGTTCGTAAAACAGCGCGTTAGTGTAGGGATAATCTTGCGCGAATTCAGAACCGGAAAGAATACCGGAGAGAGGGGTAGAGCAAATGGCAGGTTCCGTTCCTTTAGCATCCGCTAAAACTCCAACGGCCAGAAATCGGACGACGCGTTCGTCCGGAGTCGCAAAATGGGTTTTAATCGGCGCGGCAGTGCTTGTGCTGCTTTGGCTAATCGTTTTGCCGCTGGCAGTTGTTATTATTGAATCTTTGAAAAAAGGGCTAGGCGTCTACGTGGACGCGATCCGCGATCCCGACGCTATGTCCGCCTTGAAGCTGACTTTGCTCGTGGCAGCCGTCACGGTGCCGCTGAATACCATATTTGGTGTAGCGGCGGCCTGGGCCATTACCAAATTTAAGTTCCGCGGCAAGCAGGTTTTGGTAACGTTGATTGATTTACCGTTTGCCGTATCGCCGGTCATTGGGGGACTTATCTATGTATTAGTATACGGTGCTCACGGCTGGTTCGGCCCTTGGCTGCAGGAGCATGACCTGAAGGTGATTTTCGCTTTGCCGGGGATAGTATTGGCTACTTTGTTCGTTACATTTCCTTTCGTCGCGAGGGAGTTGATCCCGCTGATGGAGGACCAGGGACAGCAGGAGGAAGAAGCGGCGGTAACGCTGGGAGCCCGCGGATTCCGGATTTTCTGGAAAGTAACGCTGCCCAATATCAAATGGGGTCTGTTGTACGGAATTATTTTGTGTAATGCGAGAGCGATGGGAGAGTTCGGTGCGGTATCCGTCGTATCCGGGCATATCCGGGGGGAAACGAATACGCTGCCGCTGCACGTTGAAATTTTGTATAACGAATATCAATTTTCCGCCTCGTTTGCCGTGGCATCCTTGCTTCTATTGCTTGCGCTGGTTACATTGCTGCTCAAGAGCTGGTTTACGAGAAAGAGCCAACATCAACAATAGGATGGCTTAAAGAGATAACTTGGAGATATGAGTGAAGAAGGATTAAGAACAGGAGGGCTGCATATGGCAAAACCGTTAAAGGTAGATGGTGTCTGGTTGGAACGAATCGCAGGGCTATTGAATGAAATGGAGTTCGGCTCGTTAAACATTGTTGTTCATGAAGGACAGATCGTCCAAGTGGAACGGACGGAACGAAAACGGTATGAATTAGGCGCCGCTTCACCGGTGAAATCGGCTGGCGCTCCCCGCTATGCAGCCAAGCCTCTGCGAAAAACCGAATCCCGTTAGATGAAAAAGACGCCTCCAACCCGCTGAAAAGCGGAGATGGAGGCGTCTTTATTTGCAGAGCACTTTATTTTTCATCCGGATTGTTTTGCGGCTGCTGGGGCTGTATCTGTGACTGTGGCTGTCCGTAGCTGACTTCCGGGGCTCCCGAAGCCCCCTCTGCGGTCTCAACCGGTTCAAGTTCCTCCTCGTCGCTGTAATGTCCGACAAACGGACGGGATTTCCGGGGCTTGTTTCCGGTGAAGCGAAAACCGGCAATGAACAACATAATTTGGACGGTCAGTATGTATGGAGCAAAAGTCGGACCGAGCAGGTGAAGCAAATACAATCCCGCAATGAACACCGACCAAATCCGCAGCAGCACGGCTCCTGCGTTGGGACGGTTCCCTCCCATAAGCGCCGGATAAAGAAGCAGAAGAGAGAATATCGCCGAAGCGAACCAAGCCCAATGGTTCAAATATTCCTCAAAACGATGTCCATCCATAGGGATTTCCCCGCTTAGCATTCGAACTAGCCAAACGATCAGATATAACAATGCGGCTGCGAACAGAAAAGGCAAAGCCGATCGTATTTGTTTCCATAGTGCATAACCCCAGCCAGGGCTTTCCGATTGGCGGAGAAGCTTGTCCCTTTCCGCGCATAGACGCTCGCTCTCCCGCTCCAGAGTCTTAATAAGCAACGGCAGTCGGGCTGTGTCCCGATCGCCTGCGTAGGCGGAAATTTGTGCAAGCAAATCTGCGGTGATGTAAGGTGCCGCCCGGCAGGCCAGCAGCCGCTCAGCAACCAGCAGCTCTTCCTCGCTTGAAAGCTCTGGGCGCCCGGCCGCTTGAATCAGCGGACTCTCCGCAGCGGCATAAAGCTGCAAGCTGGAGTCGAACCGGCGAAGCCGGGAGTTTATTTTACGCGCAGTTCTCCACTCGGTTGCTCCGTATAGGCTCAGGAAAAGTATAAGCGCTAAAAAGGCGACCAAGGAGGCGGAATTGTGCTGCTGAAGCCAGGTTATCCATTCCGACAGTGACAACGACCATCACCCTTTCGATATTCCTCTCTCCACTATTGCACACGTTCATGGCGCATTTCAAGCGCTTCCCGCTAAAACGGTTCTTTTTTCACGCCCTAGCAAAAGTGGGTATATAGATGGCATTACACTGCAGGAGGAATAGCTATGGATTTCGAACAAATAGCGTTCAAGCTGATCGTCGGTTTTGTTGGGCTGTGGCTGCTTACCCGCTTTCTAGGCAAAAAGGAGATTTCCCAGCTGACTCCCTTTGATTTTGTATCTTCTCTCATGTTAAGCGAACTGGTGGGGAACACGGTGTATCAGGAGGACGTTAAGTTTAGCCATTTGCTTTTCTCGTTACTCTTGTGGGGTGTGTTATCCTATTTGTTTGAAAAAGTGACCCAGTATGCGAAGCGGGCGCGAGGGGTATTGGACGGGAAACCCTCTATTCTGATCCGGGACGGGGAAGTCGATCTGAATGAGTTGAAGAAGAACAGCCTTGATTTCGATCAGCTGCGAATGCTGCTTAGACAGCACGACGTATTTTTCATTCGGGAGGTTGCTTATGCTATATTTGAAGCTAACGGTTCGCTCAGTGTCATGAAGAAACCGGATGAAGAAACGGTAACGCGTCAGGATCTCGGTCTTGAGACTAAATCTGCGCATTTGTCCTACAGTCTGATTGAGGATGGAGAGATAAACCAAGAGCATTTAAATCTGATCGGCAAAAAAGAGACCTGGCTTCGCGAGGAGTTGACGCAGCAGGGCTGCAAAGATCCGAAGGATGTCGCCTATGCGGAATGGAAGCAAGGGGATGGGCTATACATTTTGAAATATAAGAAAAGCTCTTTCCGGGAGCCGCGTAATTAGATGAAGAAGAAATCGGTCCAGCCGTGCGGAGGAATGTGTTTACGGAATAGGGTAATAAAGTGAAAGAGGAAATTTGGCACAACATTGGTGCATACTACTTGGATAGATTTCGACTTGGAATCGGAAGAAAGGGGACAAAGCTATGAAAATCGCAATTTTCGGTAGTACGGGAATGATCGGCAAGGCTATTTTGGAGGAAGCATTGCGGAGGGGACACGAAGTTACGGCCGTAGTCCGGGATATCAATAAATTAAGCGGCGAGGCGGGAAGAGAAAACTTGCATGTGGTGACCGGGGATATTTTAATGCCGGATTCGGTTGCCAGTGCAGTGGTAGGCTCCGATCTGATAATCAGCGCATACGGTCCGCAGTTTGGCGCGGAGAACGAGCTGTCCGAGGCAACACGATCCTTGATCGAGGGCGCTCGGAGCGGTGGAGCACGCCGATTGATTGCCGTTGGCGGGGCAGGAGGTCTTGAAGTGGCACCGGGTGTCCGATTGCTGGACTCACCGGAGTTTCCTGAGGAATTACGGCCGTTGGCGCGAGCTCACGAGGATGCGTTCAACATTTACAAGGATTCGGACATCGTTTGGACGGTACTGAGTCCTGCCGCGATAATTGAGCCCGGAAAACGGACAGGTCAGTTCCGGATCGGGATGAACCAGCTCGTTACCGATGAGCGGGACCAAAGCCGGATTTCGATAGAGGACTACGCTGTAGCATTACTGGATGAAGCAGAGGATCCACAGTTCGTACAGGCCCGGTTTACGGTAGCCTATTAAGCGGAAACTCAAGAAAGCTGCAGATAGGGTGCCATGGGGGGGATGTAAGATGAAATTCGTGACATCGGAGCAAATGAGGGAAGTGGACCGATATACGATAGAAGAGATGGGCATCCCCGCGATGTCGCTGATGGAAAATGCAGGACGAGCGATTGCCGAGGAAGTGCTTCGGTTTTGCCGTTCCCGCAGTTCTGAGACAGGGAACAGATCTCCGGGATTGTTAGAACTGGTATCGAATCCGCAATCGGATGGAATGTCCGCCGAACATTGGATTATTCTCGTCGGCAAGGGAAATAACGGGGGCGACGGTCTGGTCTGCGCCCGCCATTTGGCGGATGCGGGCATGGCGGTGAGCCTGGTTTACGCGGAGTCGCCGGACCTGTTGCGCGGCGAGGCGGCGGCCCAGTACGAGATCGCGAAGGCGCTCGGGCTGCCGGGAATGGTGTACGACCCCGAAACCGGGGGGATCCCCGGACTGCGGGGAAGCGATGAGGCACGGGGCCGGCAGGCGACCGGTCTCGTTGACGCGCTGCTCGGCACCGGGACGAAGGGGGCGCCGCGCGGGGTTTACGCTTCCCTCATCCGGGAAGCGAACGCAAGCGGTCTGCCGATTGTTGCGGCAGACATCCCTAGCGGTTTGGACGCCGATACGGGCGCTGTTCACGACCCCTGCATCCAGGCTCGGATTACGGTCAGTCTCGCCTTCCTGAAGGCGGGGCTGACGCAGTATCCGGGAGCCGGAGCGGCAGGGGAAGTGGTCGTGCGCTATATCGGCATTCCCCGCGCTTTGCCGCCAGGAATGGCGGCGGCGGGCGCGGTGTTGACGGAGGAGACGCTGCGGGCGGAGCTCGGCGTCGACGCTGGCCGGCCGCGTGAAGCGGACGGGCACAAGGGCACTTACGGGCACGTGCTGCTCGCCGCAGGCAGCTTGCCCATGAGCGGCGCCGGCTTGTTGGCCGCCAAAGCCGCGCTTCGCGCGGGCTGCGGGCTGGCTACATGGGCGCTGCCGGCAGCGCTGCTGCCGCGGATGCTCGGAGCGGTGCCAGAGCTGATGCTGGCGCCGGCCGAGGACGGCGGGGCCGGCGCATGGAATGAAGCCGCAGCGGACGAAGTGCTGCGGCTGCTGGAGGCGCGCGATGTGCTCGCCGTCGGTCCGGGGCTGGGCCGGTTCCCGGGCGAGGCGGCATTTATGCGCGCCTTGTGGGAGGGCGCTTCGCGTCCCTTGATCGTGGACGCGGACGCCCTGAACATCCTCGCCGCGGCCGGAGGCCTTGCGGCGTGGCCGCGCCGGGATGCGCCGACCGTGCTTACGCCGCATCCCGGCGAAATGGCCCGCTTGACCGGCCTGCAGACGGCCGAGGTCCAGCGGGACCGGGTCGGCGTCGCCCGCGAGTTCGCCGCCAAACACGAGGTGACGCTCGTCCTGAAGGGCTCGCGCACCGTGATCGCGGCCCCGGACGGCCGCGTCTTCGTGAACGTCACCGGCCATCCCGGCATGGCGACGGGCGGCTCCGGCGACGTCCTGACCGGTCTGATCGCCGGGCTGCTGGCCCAGGACTTGGACGCGGTCCAGGCGGCCGCGCTCGGCGTGTATCTGCACGGCCTGGCAGGGGAACAGGCCGCCGCCCGCCGCGCCAACCCCGCCTCTCTGCTGGCCGGTGACATCATCGAGGCGCTGTAATTATCCGGGTAAAAGGAACCAAGTTGATCTAAGAGTTGCATAGCAAAATAAAGAACCCGGACTACACGTCCGGGTTCTTTATTGAATTCATAACACATTGAGGATGCAGCTTTCCAACATTAAGGCGGATTAAATCGCATAAGTTGCAGTTAGGGAAGGTAATAGTAATATGTTGTGCGCCACCGGGTTGCGGAGCTGGCAGTGATGTCTAAGCACGTCGTAGAAGTGAGCAGAATTAACGTAAGAATGAGTGTAATTATCGTGAGAGCGGGCAGATACCGTAAGAGCGGGCAGATACCGTAAGAGCGAGCAGAATCCCGCAAGAAACCGGCAGAAGCCCACACCCGCCTATCGTGGATTGGAAAATTTCCAACGAAAAGACCATCATAGTTACTTTAAGAGCCAGGTGGTTGGATAAAATCCAATGAAGCTATAAAGCCCCCTAATCACCTTGGACACTTTCAGGCTAAACGATATACAATAAAAATTAGCTGGAGGTAGTTCGAATGAGAGTTCAGCACAGTAAGTTCGATGAGCTGCGAATACAGGTCGTCGAG
>NZ_BOSL01000035.1 GCF_018403325.1 Paenibacillus vini
ATATTACAACCATCACAGGTATCAATGGGGATTAAAAAAGATGACCCCTGTTCAGTACAGGAATCATCTATTGTCTGTTGCCTAAGCCTTCTCTTTTTTAAGTGTCCTTGACAAGGGTACCAGTTTAGAGGGGTCATTCGTTTATTTATTGCAATAATTATGAATCTTCATTCCATCTAACAACCCCGTTTTATATGAGGCTCTGCTGCTTTCAATGCAAACCTTAAGATAAGCATCTTCAAGGTTTATTAAAACCGGGGCCATCGAGTTTGGCAATTTCAGTTTCAGTTCCTGGATGATACCAATCAATTCGTCCAAAGTTTCAGAACAGGCGATCTCGGCTTGCGAAATAATGTCATCTGATCTTTTTTCAACAATTGATTCGATTAATTCGATTGGCATTAATATTGCCTCCTGTCATCTTGTTGTTTACCAAACTAAGGAATGGTACAATTTACCGAGAACATGTCCGAAAGGAGTAAGCAAATTTTGAATATCTCCCGAGGGAGATGCTTACTTCCTGACCTGCTCAAGCAACGGAAATGGACCCAAACTTTTTTTGCAGAAAGGTCCGGCCGTAGCGTTCGAATGGTATCCCATTTTTGCAACAGCGAGCGGGCAATGCTGCCTGAAGATATGTATGTGGCCGCCATGATCTTAGGGTGTAGAATGGAAGACCTTTATGAGTGGGTTAATGAGAAGTAAGTTGCGGATTTTCCGCACTCCTTCGGATATATTTGGAACAAATTGTTCCAAACGGACAGTATTCGACTTTTCCGGAATTCAATTTTTCCGACCCCCTCCCTTTAGAGAGTATTACTCCCATTCTATCATCAAGTTTCGGTGAATTATTAACATTAAAAAAATTTAATGTAAGCGCATCATTTGTCTAAATTCGGAACATTTGTTCTTATTATAATCCCGACTTACCATTTTGGCAATAAGAATTACCGGACAGGTACCGGCCAATATAAAAGACCACTGAGGAATATCTCCTGAGTGGTCTTATTTGGGCTTCAATACGTCCGCTACAGCTTCAACATATTTGCCCAGCCTAATACTAATCTCCGACTTCATAACGTCTCTAGTCAATCCTAGTCGGTCTGTATAACCCCGGCAAGTATAATAGTAATAAATCACAAAACCGTCCTTGCTGTGTTCCTCTTTGGTTACTTGTATCCCGTGATGCTTAAGGGCTAGTCGATGAATCTTTAAGTCCATAAAAACCATACCCTCAATGTGTTCGTTGAACAATAAATAAGTATCTCTCAAAATTGAGTCAGTGAATTGCAGATCGTCTATGCTTTTATGCACCATCGTATGTATATGAGTAAGCAGTATGTAATCTCGCATCATTCGGCGTTCTTCGGCTGTAATTATCCCGGCTGTTTTGTTCATTTCGCACCTCGTAAATAAGAACGTATATTCGTATTATAAGCCCGATCGGTTGGATAGATCAATATCTCTTTTTATTGAAAAATTCCAAACTATTAGAAAAATACTAGTACTATGGATATATTTTCCTAGGTCTGATAAACTACAGTTATACATTTTTAGGGGGTATTTTATTGTGTGGATGTTTATAGGATTAGTATCATTTGTTGCAAGTATCACTTTCACAGTAATAGCTTTCGTTTCAAAAGCTAAAAAGAATGGGAAGGCAAAAAAGCAATTTTTTATAGCCGCCGCTCTATTCGCTATCTTAATAATCTCAGTCGCAGCAGATCCAAGTACAACAGTTGAGAATGCTGACAGTACAGATGATAAAGCCGTAACAACGGCAGTCTCCACAGAAGGTGCTAAGGAAGATGACCAGGCGAAAAAAGAGACCGAGGATAAAGCAAAACTAGAAGCAGAGAAAAAAGAGAACGAAGAGAAAGCTAAGTTAGAGGCAGAGAAAAAGGCAAAAGAGGAAGCCGAGGAAAAAGCAAGAAAGGAAGCTGAGGAAAAGGAGAACAGCATCCCTAGGGAATATAAAGCTGCGTTAAGAACCGCGGAAACATATGCAGAAGCCATGCACATGTCAAAAGCGGGTATATACGACCAGTTGACTTCAGAATATGGGGAGCAGTTCCCTCCAGAAGCAGCCCAATATGCCATTGATAATATTGTAGTCGACTGGAAAGAAAATGCATTAAACATGGCTCAAACCTATGCAGAATCAATGAATATGTCTGATGCGGATATTTACGATCAGTTGATTTCCGAATATGGTGAAAAGTTTACAAAGGAAGAAGCACAGTACGCGATTGATAATTTAGAATAATACAAAAAAAGCCCACCGACCAATAGGTAGTGGGCTTTTCTAACGATTCTATCGGATTATATATCGCCAGGGTAGCTTTATATATTATATTATTTGGGACAATCTGTAAACCCTAACTATTTTGTTTTGGTTGACCCGATGCGACACGCAGCTCATCCGCCAGTCTTCCGATTTCCTTTTTCTCCGTTGGTGTCTTCGCCGCGCCGTAAGCCGGCTTAAGCCATTGATTGATGATTTTATTTGCATCTGCTGCTTTCATCTTCGGAACATCCCCCCCGTAGTAATCCTTTAGGTACTTGGTCGGCTCCACAACGCCGTTTTCGGTGGCGGTATACCCATAACTTGGGCTGGCCTTCTTGCGGACCTCATAATGGAGATGCGGCCCCGTGCTAACGCCTGTGCTACCCTGACGCCCGATCATCTGACCGCGCTCCACTTTTTGTCCAACCTTGACGGCTGCCATCGATAAGTGAGCGTAGCAGTGCAAATAACCCTTATCGTCCTTGATGGCCACGACGATCCCGTAGCCGCCGAATCCCGAGCCCTTTACTCCCTCCTTGGCATGGACAACCTCCCCGGCAACAAAGGCGTAGATCGGGCCGTTTGAGGGGCTGGTGACGAGATCCACCCCCCGGTGGAATTTACGAGTTTTATATACGGGGTGGATTCGGTAGCCGAATGGGCTAGTCAACTTGTACTCTGCAAATGGATTGCTCATGCCGCTGTCCCTTTGTTAAGCTCCAGCACCGTCGCCTCGATAAGCGCGTTGAGGGCGTCGATATCCATGATGTACCCGTGCTCCGCTAAAAAGTCCAAGACGTATTTTTTCTTCTCGTCGCCCCGCCCGGGTCCCGTGTAGATTTGCTCAGCTGCCGCAACTGCGATCTTTGTCCATGCGGCGATCTGCTGGCGCTGTTGCTCCGTGGTTTTGGATTTAATGTAGGGTACGACAAAAGTAGTGATAATGGCCGCAATAAGTAAAATAGCAGCCTGTACAATAGGTGTTAAATCGATCATGGTCCTTCCTCCTCTGCCGGGTCGTCCGGCGTATATAATTTGATTTTACTTACGTTTTCATTTTTCGCCTTCCAGTAATAAAAGCCGAGAGCCGTTGCCACCGGCGCGCCAATAAACGCAAGCAATGCGCCCAATTCCGCACTCGACCGCAATACAACGACGACGCCGATGACGACGCCGAAAAAGTACGTCGCCATGACGAGCGCCAGCACGATCTTGCTAAACTCGATTTTCTTACGCTTCCTACGTTCCTTTCGTTCGCCGGGCCGCCAAAACAGCGCCAGTACGACCGCCAATACCGCAACTCCAATCGCAATCGCGGAGTAAATCATATGCCGCGCCTCCTACGCAAATTTGTCCAACCGTTCGCGACTGTTTTGACGCTCCTCAAGTCGCGTTACTCGCTCGGACAAACCGTCCACACGCTGGCCTTGCGCACGCACGTCCGCACGAATATCGTCAATGCCGCGCTTGATATATTCGACGTCCACACGCTGAACAACGTCGGACTCCGTGCTTGCGCTGATGTCATGCTTTGCGTTGCGTGCGAAAGTTGTCCACGCGAGTATAATGCTACTTACCGTTGAGATTACGGCGATTACCGCTACCCAATCCATCCATCCGCCTTCTTCCGTAATAAAATAGCCCCCGGATCAGCTCCGAGGGCTTAATATCTATTCAATCCCTAAATCCGCCTTGACGATATCCAGGATAATCTCTGGCACATCATCGATCGTCCGGCGACCGGCCAAGATCAGCGCAACGTAGGTGGTTGCAAAGACCCGTTTCATTTGCTCGCTCACAGGATCACCTCCCTCCATTAAGCGCTCAAATGTCCATAATAAAAGCCGATACCGTAGCGCATTAAGCACTTGTATCAGCTTCTTTTAAAGTGTTGTATTCTGCTTTTAATTGCTCCGGCACACTGTCCTCTGTCCGCCGTCCTGCTTTGACCAAATCCAGATAAATCTTAGCAAAAGCTGTCTTGTCCAATTAAAGTCCTCCCAACGTCATCTCCAAAAGGGATGCAATAGCTTCTTTGTTGTCTAGATCGGAGGCCCTTAGCTCCGCGATCTGCTCCGTCAATGGCTTTTGATATGCCGGCGGTTGTTCCGGGTTGCTCGGGTCCGGATAGCTAAACTCCAGCTCCAGCGTGTCCAGATTTACGCGGTACCCGTTGCACTCGGCAAAGTCCTCCTCGTACTGTCCATACTCTAGCTGGATCACGCCGACTGTTTCTGGCACTCGCTCGGCAAGCGCTGTGTAATTGGCAAAGTCCTCCTCTTGCGTTGTCTCGCGGACATTACCGGATCGTGGACGTGTATCAACAATTACAAAGCCTGTTGACTTTTCATAGTATATTTTTCGACCAATTTGCATTATCAACCCTCCCATTACTCAAAAGCAATCCATCTGACTGTTGTTTGATCATTTCTAATTTTCAAACGAAATTCTCCGTGTACTACTTTATATGTGGTTCCGTCCAAGACCGCCCGATTACCTCGTTCGGCGTAGTTTGCTGTACTCGATGCCGCGTTATAAACGGCGGTGTAGTAATAAGAGTTTAATCTAAAATCAGTGATTACAATAACACTAGGTAAAAAAGAAAGCCCGGTTACATGCACATCGGAAAATGAGCCGGTAGAACTGGTGTTATACGTACCCTCCGCCCACTGTTTACCTTCAACCATTGTGCCAGCTACGCCGAAGATAGACATTCCTTTCCTGATGTTTTCGGGGAGCATATTAGGTGCCGCAGGAACAACAATATCTCCGCCGTAGTAACCCGATGGTAAGGATTGTATTGTCGTACTTGGGATAATTGAGTTTATTGTTCCACGGTCCGGAATCGTCCCAGGCACTCCCGCTATCGTCGTACCCGCCAGAACTTTGTCTGCTGGCACCGTGACCTTAGCGACTTTTGCACCTTTATACGCTCCGTCCGGGACGACAACATCCACTGTACCACTCGGTGTTAATATCGCAGCCCCTCGGTTTGCCATCGTCCCGGTGACTTTGCCGGGTGCGATATATGCCGTTTTGCCTGCGAGTACATCCGCTGCTGTTGCCGTTGCATCGCTCGTATCTACGCCGCCTGGTACGCCTGTCGGGATTGACCCGATGCCGGCCGCGATATCATCAAAACTGTGCGGCTCACTCCCCGGCACGACACCGCCCTTGTCGGCAACAGCGGTAGTGAGTGCCGCTTTACCGTTACCGACATGTGTAAAAAGCTCTGTAATTGCTCCTGCTGCGTCTTTGGCCGTTGTTGGCACGCCGGACATGTCGCCAATCTGCGCGGTCAGATCCTGTATATCGGTCTGTACGCCATTAACCGCACTCTCCGCCGCCGTCACGCGCTGATTTAGCGAGCCTACATCCGCTGTCGCCCCGTTGACCGCATCGCTGACGAGCTGTAGTTGCATCTCGACGTCACCTACCGCATCGTCCGTGTACTGCTTTGCGGTGTCCTTTGCGGCTTGCTCTGCGGCAGGGACGGCAGCGTCCAGCTTCGTAAAGTTTTCGGTCCACTCCGCAACGTTAAGTTTATCATCGCGGCTCCAGACGTTAAGTCCGAGATTTTGCGTTTTTGTACTCATCGTATCCCTCCTATCTTGTAGCTAGCCATGCTAATAAAGCTACTCTTTCTGGCTGGTCGTCCGTATAAAACACATCGACTTGCGTTAATCCACCGCCAAAAATGTAAATCGCCCCTTGATAATACACG
>NZ_BOSL01000036.1 GCF_018403325.1 Paenibacillus vini
TATCGCTGGCGACTCCTTCGAGATGGACGCCGTTGGCGCTCTCCGTCTTTCTCCATTGCGTCGTGGCCTTGCTATTGACTCTACTGTAGACATTTTTACTTTTTATGTCCCTCATCGTCACGTTTATGGTGAACAGTGGATTAAGTTCATGAAGGATGGTGTTAATGCCACTCCTCTCCCGACTGTTAACACTACTGGTTATATTGACCATGCCGCTTTTCTTGGCACGATTAACCCTGATACCAATAAAATCCCTAAGCATTTGTTTCAGGGTTATTTGAATATCTATAACAACTATTTTAAAGCGCCGTGGATGCCTGACCGTACCGAGGCTAACCCTAATGAGCTTAATCAAGATGATGCTCGTTATGGTTTCCGTTGCTGCCATCTCAAAAACATTTGGACTGCTCCGCTTCCTCCTGAGACTGAGCTTTCTCGCCAAATGACGACTTCTACCACATCTATTGACATTATGGGTCTGCAAGCTGCTTATGCTAATTTGCATACTGACCAAGAACGTGATTACTTCATGCAGCGTTACCATGATGTTATTTCTTCATTTGGAGGTAAAACCTCTTATGACGCTGACAACCGTCCTTTACTTGTCATGCGCTCTAATCTCTGGGCATCTGGCTATGATGTTGATGGAACTGACCAAACGTCGTTAGGCCAGTTTTCTGGTCGTGTTCAACAGACCTATAAACATTCTGTGCCGCGTTTCTTTGTTCCTGAGCATGGCACTATGTTTACTCTTGCGCTTGTTCGTTTTCCGCCTACTGCGACTAAAGAGATTCAGTACCTTAACGCTAAAGGTGCTTTGACTTATACCGATATTGCTGGCGACCCTGTTTTGTATGGCAACTTGCCGCCGCGTGAAATTTCTATGAAGGATGTTTTCCGTTCTGGTGATTCGTCTAAGAAGTTTAAGATTGCTGAGGGTCAGTGGTATCGTTATGCGCCTTCGTATGTTTCTCCTGCTTATCACCTTCTTGAAGGCTTCCCATTCATTCAGGAACCGCCTTCTGGTGATTTGCAAGAACGCGTACTTATTCGCCACCATGATTATGACCAGTGTTTCCAGTCCGTTCAGTTGTTGCAGTGGAATAGTCAGGTTAAATTTAATGTGACCGTTTATCGCAATCTGCCGACCACTCGCGATTCAATCATGACTTCGTGATAAAAGATTGAGTGTGAGGTTATAACGCCGAAGCGGTAAAAATTTTAATTTTTGCCGCTGAGGGGTTGACCAAGCGAAGCGCGGTAGGTTTTCTGCTTAGGAGTTTAATCATGTTTCAGACTTTTATTTCTCGCCATAATTCAAACTTTTTTTCTGATAAGCTGGTTCTCACTTCTGTTACTCCAGCTTCTTCGGCACCTGTTTTACAGACACCTAAAGCTACATCGTCAACGTTATATTTTGATAGTTTGACGGTTAATGCTGGTAATGGTGGTTTTCTTCATTGCATTCAGATGGATACATCTGTCAACGCCGCTAATCAGGTTGTTTCTGTTGGTGCTGATATTGCTTTTGATGCCGACCCTAAATTTTTTGCCTGTTTGGTTCGCTTTGAGTCTTCTTCGGTTCCGACTACCCTCCCGACTGCCTATGATGTTTATCCTTTGGATGGTCGCCATGATGGTGGTTATTATACCGTCAAGGACTGTGTGACTATTGACGTCCTTCCCCGTACGCCGGGCAATAATGTTTATGTTGGTTTCATGGTTTGGTCTAACTTTACCGCTACTAAATGCCGCGGATTGGTTTCGCTGAATCAGGTTATTAAAGAGATTATTTGTCTCCAGCCACTTAAGTGAGGTGATTTATGTTTGGTGCTATTGCTGGCGGTATTGCTTCTGCTCTTGCTGGTGGCGCCATGTCTAAATTGTTTGGAGGCGGTCAAAAAGCCGCCTCCGGTGGCATTCAAGGTGATGTGCTTGCTACCGATAACAATACTGTAGGCATGGGTGATGCTGGTATTAAATCTGCCATTCAAGGCTCTAATGTTCCTAACCCTGATGAGGCCGTCCCTAGTTTTGTTTCTGGTGCTATGGCTAAAGCTGGTAAAGGACTTCTTGAAGGTACGTTGCAGGCTGGCACTTCTGCCGTTTCTGATAAGTTGCTTGATTTGGTTGGACTTGGTGGCAAGTCTGCCGCTGATAAAGGAAAGGATACTCGTGATTATCTTGCTGCTGCATTTCCTGAGCTTAATGCTTGGGAGCGTGCTGGTGCTGATGCTTCCTCTGCTGGTATGGTTGACGCCGGATTTGAGAATCAAAAAGAGCTTACTAAAATGCAACTGGACAATCAGAAAGAGATTGCCGAGATGCAAAATGAGACTCAAAAAGAGATTGCTGGCATTCAGTCGGCGACTTCACGCCAGAATACGAAAGACCAGGTATATGCACAAAATGAGATGCTTGCTTATCAACAGAAGGAGTCTACTGCTCGCGTTGCGTCTATTATGGAAAACACCAATCTTTCCAAGCAACAGCAGGTTTCCGAGATTATGCGCCAAATGCTTACTCAAGCTCAAACGGCTGGTCAGTATTTTACCAATGACCAAATCAAAGAAATGACTCGCAAGGTTAGTGCTGAGGTTGACTTAGTTCATCAGCAAACGCAGAATCAGCGGTATGGCTCTTCTCATATTGGCGCTACTGCAAAGGATATTTCTAATGTCGTCACTGATGCTGCTTCTGGTGTGGTTGATATTTTTCATGGTATTGATAAAGCTGTTGCCGATACTTGGAACAATTTCTGGAAAGACGGTAAAGCTGATGGTATTGGCTCTAATTTGTCTAGGAAATAACCGTCAGGATTGACACCCTCCCAATTGTATGTTTTCATGCCTCCAAATCTTGGAGGCTTTTTTATGGTTCGTTCTTATTACCCTTCTGAATGTCACGCTGATTATTTTGACTTTGAGCGTATCGAGGCTCTTAAACCTGCTATTGAGGCTTGTGGCATTTCTACTCTTTCTCAATCCCCAATGCTTGGCTTCCATAAGCAGATGGATAACCGCATCAAGCTCTTGGAAGAGATTCTGTCTTTTCGTATGCAGGGCGTTGAGTTCGATAATGGTGATATGTATGTTGACGGCCATAAGGCTGCTTCTGACGTTCGTGATGAGTTTGTATCTGTTACTGAGAAGTTAATGGATGAATTGGCACAATGCTACAATGTGCTCCCCCAACTTGATATTAATAACACTATAGACCACCGCCCCGAAGGGGACGAAAAATGGTTTTTAGAGAACGAGAAGACGGTTACGCAGTTTTGCCGCAAGCTGGCTGCTGAACGCCCTCTTAAGGATATTCGCGATGAGTATAATTACCCCAAAAAGAAAGGTATTAAGGATGAGTGTTCAAGATTGCTGGAGGCCTCCACTATGAAATCGCGTAGAGGCTTTGCTATTCAGCGTTTGATGAATGCAATGCGACAGGCTCATGCTGATGGTTGGTTTATCGTTTTTGACACTCTCACGTTGGCTGACGACCGATTAGAGGCGTTTTATGATAATCCCAATGCTTTGCGTGACTATTTTCGTGATATTGGTCGTATGGTTCTTGCTGCCGAGGGTCGCAAGGCTAATGATTCACACGCCGACTGCTATCAGTATTTTTGTGTGCCTGAGTATGGTACAGCTAATGGCCGTCTTCATTTCCATGCGGTGCACTTTATGCGGACACTTCCTACAGGTAGCGTTGACCCTAATTTTGGTCGTCGGGTACGCAATCGCCGCCAGTTAAATAGCTTGCAAAATACGTGGCCTTATGGTTACAGTATGCCCATCGCAGTTCGCTACACGCAGGACGCTTTTTCACGTTCTGGTTGGTTGTGGCCTGTTGATGCTAAAGGTGAGCCGCTTAAAGCTACCAGTTATATGGCTGTTGGTTTCTATGTGGCTAAATACGTTAACAAAAAGTCAGATATGGACCTTGCTGCTAAAGGTCTAGGAGCTAAAGAATGGAACAACTCACTAAAAACCAAGCTGTCGCTACTTCCCAAGAAGCTGTTCAGAATCAGAATGAGCCGCAACTTCGGGATGAAAATGCTCACAATGACAAATCTGTCCACGGAGTGCTTAATCCAACTTACCAAGCTGGGTTACGACGCGACGCCGTTCAACCAGATATTGAAGCAGAACGCAAAAAGAGAGATGAGATTGAGGCTGGGAAAAGTTACTGTAGCCGACGTTTTGGCGGCGCAACCTGTGACGACAAATCTGCTCAAATTTATGCGCGCTTCGATAAAAATGATTGGCGTATCCAACCTGCAGAGTTTTATCGCTTCCATGACGCAGAAGTTAACACTTTCGGATATTTCTGATGAGTCGAAAAATTATCTTGATAAAGCAGGAATTACTACTGCTTGTTTACGAATTAAATCGAAGTGGACTGCTGGCGGAAAATGAGAAAATTCGACCTATCCTTGCGCAGCTCGAGAAGCTCTTACTTTGCGACCTTTCGCCATCAACTAACGATTCTGTCAAAAACTGACGCGTTGGATGAGGAGAAGTGGCTTAATATGCTTGGCACGTTCGTCAAGGACTGGTTTAGATATGAGTCACATTTTGTTCATGGTAGAGATTCTCTTGTTGACATTTTAAAAGAGCGTGGATTACTATCTGAGTCCGATGCTGTTCAACCACTAATAGGTAAGAAATCATGAGTCAAGTTACTGAACAATCCGTACGTTTCCAGACCGCTTTGGCCTCTATTAAGCTCATTCAGGCTTCTGCCGTTTTGGATTTAACCGAAGATGATTTCGATTTTCTGACGAGTAACAAAGTTTGGATTGCTACTGACCGCTCTCGTGCTCGTCGCTGCGTTGAGGCTTGCGTTTATGGTACGCTGGACTTTGTAGGATACCCTCGCTTTCCTGCTCCTGTTGAGTTTATTGCTGCCGTCATTGCTTATTATGTTCATCCCGTCAACATTCAAACGGCCTGTCTCATCATGGAAGGCGCTGAATTTACGGAAAACATTATTAATGGCGTCGAGCGTCCGGTTAAAGCCGCTGAATTGTTCGCGTTTACCTTGCGTGTACGCGCAGGAAACACTGACGTTCTTACTGACGCAGAAGAAAACGTGCGTCAAAAATTACGTGCAGAAGGAGTGATGTAATGTCTAAAGGTAAAAAACGTTCTGGCGCTCGCCCTGGTCGTCCGCAGCCGTTGCGAGGTACTAAAGGCAAGCGTAAAGGCGCTCGTCTTTGGTATGTAGGTGGTCAACAATTTTAATTGCAGGGGCTTCGGCCCCTTACTTGAGGATAAATTATGTCTAATATTCAAACTGGCGCCGAGCGTATGCCGCATGACCTTTCCCATCTTGGCTTCCTTGCTGGTCAGATTGGTCGTCTTATTACCATTTCAACTACTCCGGTTATCGCTGGCGACTCCTTCGAGATGGACGCCGTTGGCGCTCTCCGTCTTTCTCCATTGCGTCGTGGCCTTGCTATTGACTCTACTGTAGACATTTTTACTTTTTATGTCCCTCATCGTCACGTTTAT
>NZ_BOSL01000037.1 GCF_018403325.1 Paenibacillus vini
TCAGGGGTAGGGGAGCGTTGTATGTAGGTTGAAGGTGTACCGTAAGGAGCGCTGGACAGCATACAAGTGAGAATGCCGGTATGAGTAACGAAAAGATCAGTGAGAATCTGATCCGCCGAAAGCCTAAGGGTTCCTGAGGAAGGTTCGTCCGCTCAGGGTAAGTCGGGACCTAAGGCGAGGCCGAAAGGCGTAGTCGAAGGACAACAGGTTGAAATTCCTGTACCACCGTAAACCGTTATGAGCAATGGGGTGACGCAGTAGGGTAGTGACGCGAGCTGATGGATGCTCGTCCAAGCAGTGAGGCTGATGTGTAGGCAAATCCGCACATCGTAAGGCTGGGCTGTGATGGGGAGGGAAAATTTACAGTACCGAAGGTCATGATCTCACACTGCCAAGAAAAGCCTCTAGCCAGGTGAAGGTGCCCGTACCGCAAACCGACACAGGTAGGCGAGAAGAGAATTCTAAGGCGCGCGGAAGAACTCTCGTTAAGGAACTCGGCAAAATGACCCCGTAACTTCGGGAGAAGGGGTGCCCCGGTAGTGTGAATAGCACGAGGGGGCCGCAGTGAAAAGGCCCAAGCGACTGTTTAGCAAAAACACAGGTCTGTGCGAAGCCGCAAGGCGAAGTATACGGGCTGACGCCTGCCCGGTGCTGGAAGGTTAAGGGGAGTGGTTAGGGGTAACCCGAAGCTATGAACTGAAGCCCCAGTAAACGGCGGCCGTAACTATAACGGTCCTAAGGTAGCGAAATTCCTTGTCAGGTAAATTCTGACCCGCACGAATGGCGTAACGACTTGGGCGCTGTCTCAACGAGAGATCCGGTGAAATTTTAATACCTGTGAAGATGCAGGTTACCCGCGACAAGACGGAAAGACCCCATGGAGCTTTACTGCAGCTTGATATTGGACTTTGATACGATTTGTACAGGATAGGTGGGAGCCTAGGAAGCCGGAGCGCCAGCTTCGGTGGAGGCGCCGTTGGGATACCACCCTGATCGTATTGGAGTTCTAACCTGGTACCGTGATCCGGTACGGGGACAGTGTCAGGCGGGCAGTTTGACTGGGGCGGTCGCCTCCTAAAGAGTAACGGAGGCGCCCCAAGGTTCCCTCAGAATGGTTGGAAATCATTCGAAGAGTGCAAAGGCATAAGGGAGCTTGACTGCGAGACTGACAAGTCGAGCAGGGACGAAAGTCGGGCTTAGTGATCCGGTGGTACCGCATGGAAGGGCCATCGCTCAACGGATAAAAGCTACCCTGGGGATAACAGGCTTATCTCCCCCAAGAGTCCACATCGACGGGGAGGTTTGGCACCTCGATGTCGGCTCATCGCATCCTGGGGCTGAAGTAGGTCCCAAGGGTTGGGCTGTTCGCCCATTAAAGCGGTACGCGAGCTGGGTTCAGAACGTCGTGAGACAGTTCGGTCCCTATCTGTCGTGGGCGTAGGAAATTTGAGAGGAGCTGTCCTTAGTACGAGAGGACCGGGATGGACGCACCGCTGGTGCACCAGTTGTTCCGCCAGGAGCATAGCTGGGTAGCTACGTGCGGACGGGATAAGCGCTGAAAGCATCTAAGCGTGAAGCCCCCCTCAAGATGAGATTTCCCAA
>NZ_BOSL01000038.1 GCF_018403325.1 Paenibacillus vini
TTTTTTTTTTCGTAGCGAGATACTCTATAAGCCAAGAGGCGAAGTGAGTCATCAGCAGGAAGGGAGTCCGAGGGGTGAATAGTACCGGAGAACGCAGGACAACACAACCTGCGGGAGGGAAGTCGCCCTGCTTTGTTCAAGTTTCTTGAGGAGGTAAGAGTGAGTGAGTGCCACAAGGCTAACAACACCAAAGGAAAAAGTTCAACAACTCCAAGAGAAGTTAGGTCATGCTGCCAAGACAAGTAAAAGTAGAAAATTCCATGCGTTGTACGACAAAGTTCATCGATTGGACGTGCTACAGGAAGCGTGGCGGAGAGTGCGGGCGAACAAAGGAGCGGCAGGTATCGATGGTGAGACCATGGCAGACATCGCGAAGACCGGTGAAGACCGATTTCTGGCGGAATGCCAAGAGGGGTTACAGAAGAAATCTTACCGTCCCCAACCTGTGCGTCGCCACTACATTCCGAAGAAAGATGGACGTAAACGTCCACTTGGTATTCCAACGGTGAGAGACCGCGTCGTACAAATGGCAACTAAACTTATACTGGAACCGATCTTTGAAGCCGACTTTCAGGAATGTTCTTTTGGATTCCGGCCGAAGCGCGGTGCGAAGCAAGCGCTGGAACGAATCCGCAAAGCCTGCAACCGCAAAGGCAATTGGGTGGTCGACGTCGACATCCAAGGGTACTTCGACAACATAAATCAAGAGAAGCTGATGAAACTGGTAGAAATGCGTATCAGTGACAGACGTATTCTCAAACTTATCCGTCACTGGCTCAAAGCCGGAGTAATGGAGGAAGGAACGGTAAGACGCTCTGACCTAGGCACACCCCAAGGGGGAGTGATTTCACCGCTGTTAGCGAACATTTACCTAAATTACTTCGATATGTTGTGGGGAAGACATGGGAAGGAAGTCGGAGAACTTACGAGGTATGCAGACGATTTCGTGGTGGTGTGCAAGACAAGGAAAGAGGCCCTCCATGCCTTTAAGCTTATTCAAGCTATTATGGAGCGTCTGGAACTTACCCTACACCCGGAAAAGACGCGGATTGTGGGACTCTGGACGGGAGAGGAAGGGTTTGACTTCCTCGGCATGCATCACCGGAAGACGAAAGCGGAAACGGGATATAGCCAAGTGTACTACACAACTCAACAGTGGCTCTGTCCTAAAGCAGAGAAGCATATCCGTGAAGTGGTGAAGGAACGCCTTTTGCCACCAGGCATGCGGCATAAATCGTTTGAGGAACATGTGAAATGGCTCAATCCAAAAATACAAGGCTGGAAGAATTACTACACGACTCCGTACAGCACGAAGCGACTGACCAAGCTAGATTGGTACATTCGAGTACGACTAACGAAATGGTACGCAAAGAAACGCCAGCGAAATCACTGGCGCGGATCCGATAACGAGGTTAAATTACTTTGCCAAAGATATGGACTAAGGACGCTTTTATAAATCGCATGCGCATGAATGACGAACATCGGAAAGCCGTATGAGGGAAAACCTCATGTACGGTTTGATGAGGAGGGGCAGAAATCATCTGCCCTTTACTCTAGT
>NZ_BOSL01000039.1 GCF_018403325.1 Paenibacillus vini
TAAACTGGTACCCTTGTCAAGGACACTTAAAAAAGAGAAGGCTTAGGCAACAGACAATAGATGATTCCTGTACTGAACAGGGGTCATCTTTTTTAATCCCCATTGATACCTGTGATGGTTGTAATATTGAATATAGCGGTCAATTTCGTCTTGCAACTCTTCAAAAGTGATGCAACCTCGACTATCTACATGGTCTTTCATGTGGCCAAAAAATGACTCCTGCGGGGCGTTGTCCCAACAGTTTCCTCGTCTGGACATGGACTGACCTAAACCTTTCTGCTTCAATAGCTTTTGGTACGTGGGGCTTGTATAATGGCTTCCCTGATCTGAGTGGATGAAAGCCTCTTTATGTAATTTAACACGTCTTTGTTTCATGAGTTTATCTATAGTTTGAGTGGCAATGGATAAATCAATTCGCTTTGAAAGATGATGTGCCAGTAGTTCCCCCGTAGAAGCATCCAATATAGTCGACAAATAGCCTACCTCCGTACGGTTGTAGGGAAGATACGTAATGTCGGTAAGCAAGACGAACCCCGGAATACCCTTCTTGAAATTCCTCTGTAACTGGTTAGGAAGGGTTCGATGCTCCAGGGTAGCTTTGGCCATACGTTTGTAGGGGTTCGGCTTTCTATGCGGACACACCAGGTTTAGTTTTTTCATTAACCGGCGGATTCTCTTTAGGTTGTAGGTGATACCAAATTCATTCTGAAGAACCATCTTTATGGAGCGAGACCCCTTTTTGAACCCTCTCCAATAGAATGCTTTCTTAATCCAGCCACCTGCCACGACGTCGAGTCTTGCACGTTCTAAGCGGGCGTCTGCAGCCTTTACATAGCTGTAATACCCCGAACGAGATACGTTAAGGAGTTTACAAAGATAGCGAGTCATACGCCCAAGGCCTTGGTCTACGGCCTCTGCAATTAACTCAAATAATTTAGTTTTGCTCAGATTCATTCCTTTTGCTACCAACAACCTTTCGTTCGAGTCTAGCTTTTTTAGTAGTTCAAGTTGGGACTCCAGGAGTTTGATCCGAGCATCTTGCTTGGCAATGACCTCCTCTTGCGTCAGTTCTCGCTGCAAGGGACGCCCCGAGCTGCCTTTACGAGAATCCGTTAAGCCAACGATTCCATCGCGTTTATACGCTCTCCGCCAACGATCAGCACACTGTTTTATACGACTCATCCCTATGACATTTACATCAAATCCATTGGCCTCAAAAATCTCCCTAGGCGTTTTTTGTAACATATTTTGATCGATGAAAAGCTGCTTAAATTCATCTGAATAAGTTATGGCCTTCGCACTTACATTCACCACGTACTTGTTTTGTGATAGGACCTCACGGTCCTCTTCGGTAAATCTCTTCTTGCTCATGCAATCCCCCCCC
>NZ_BOSL01000040.1 GCF_018403325.1 Paenibacillus vini
GAGTCTGTAAAATAATTTGTGTAAACTCCCAATTCTACTAAAATGGAAAGTAATAGAAAGGTTGGGGGAACACATGGGACTTTGGACAAAAGAGCAATTACGAGCTTTCATTAAGGAGAACAAACTGGTAACGGCTCAAGATGCACAGAACGCTTTGAAAGAGTTGTTTGCAGAGACCATTCAAGAGATGTTGGAGGCAGAACTCGATACACATCTTGGATATGAGAAGCATGAAGTTAAAGCCAAAGTAACACCCAATAGCCGGAATGGCAAGAGTAAAAAGACAGTGGTTAGCGAGTACGGTGAGCAAGAAATCATGGTCCCTCGGGATCGTTTGGGTGAGTTTGAGCCCTTGGTTATACAGAAACATCAGAAGAATGTGACCGGAATCGAAGATCAGATTATAGCTCTTTACGCTAAAGGTGTCAGCACTCGGGAGATTCAGGATCATCTCCAAAATCTGTACGGAATCGAAGTCTCGCCTACACTCATATCCAATGTTACGAACAAAATCGTACCTCTCATCAAGGAATGGCAAAATCGGCCACTTCAAGGTGTCTACGCGGTCATATACATGGACGCGATTCATTTTAAAGTGAAACAGGACGGAGCTATTGTAAATAAAGCTGCATACATGGTGATCGGAATTGATCTGGATGGGAATAAGGATGTGCTGGGTATGTGGATTGGCGAGAACGAATCCAGCAAGTTCTGGCTCAGCGTACTCAATGACCTTCGAAATCGAGGGGTCCAAGATATCCTTATTATCTGTGTGGACAACCTAAGTGGCTTCTCTGAAGCGATTGCAGCTTGCTATCCAAAGACCGAAATCCAAAAGTGTATCATTCACCAGATCCGTAATTCCACTCGCTACGTATCGTACAAAGATCTTAAGAAAGTCACCGCTGACTTGAAGCCGATTTACAAAGCAGCCACGGAAGAAGGCGCCCTGCTTGAACTGGATCGGTTCGAGGAAGTTTGGGGCACCAAGTATCCGCTCATTGTTCGCTCTTGGAGAAACAACTGGGGAGAGCTCTCAACGTTTTTCAAATACCCGCCGGAGATCCGCAAACTCATCTATACTACCAACATGATTGAAAGCTACCACCGGCAGCTTCGTAAAGTGACCAAAGGAAAAAGCATTTTCCCTACCGATGAAGCCTTGCTTAAAATGCTCTACCTAGCCACAATGGATGTTACTCGTAAATGGACAGGTCGTGTCCAAAATTGGGGGCAAATGCTACTCCAGCTATCCGTCTTCTTTCCGGATCGCATCAGTAACTATTTACGTTAGAAACGCCAAATCCCCCTCGGGGGATTTGCTTGACAATGAGTTTACACAAAAATCTTGACAGACCC
>NZ_BOSL01000041.1 GCF_018403325.1 Paenibacillus vini
GAAAGAAGAAATCAAAATTCAAATCGTTAAAGAAGCATTGTCTGGAATTAAGGTGGGGGTGTTGGCCCGCATGTATGATTTGCATCCTGAAACCATTCGTTTGTGGGTTAAAGAGTATCGTGATTCAATTCCAACAGAAGAAATCCCTGCAACAGATGAGCATTTGCAAGAACTACGGCGACTGCAAGATGTTGAGCAACGCTATGAAAAGGCGGTTAAAGTGCTCGGGGAGAAGGAACTCGAAATAGAGATACTTCGTGAATTATTAAAAAAGCAGAACCCCGCTTATCCGAAAAATTCGAAATAGCAGAGCAATTTATTAAGCGGGGAGAAGCAGCAGCAGTCGTTCTGCGGATCATGGGACTCTCGGAATCCACCTATTACGATCGTAAAAAGCGGATGAGTGACCCGGAAAGACGTTCCAGAGCAAGACATAGTGGACGTCCAGCGCCCGGATACTCATATACTTTTAACGGAGAACAAGTAAGTGACGACCAAATTAACAGTTGGCTTCTTGAGCTTATTGAGGGTGAGGAGCATGTTTATGGCTACAAATTTCTTGGACATTGCATCCGTGACCGATATAACGTAAGGCTGAATAAAAAGAAATCCCATCGCTTATGCAAGGAACTAGGGATCCTACAAAAAGCACGCCAACGTAAGCCGGCCCATCCACGGAGATTACCGAAAAATCGGGTGGTCACAGGATCGAATCAATTGTGGCAAATGGATATTAAGTATGGTTATGTAATCGGACGCGAACGGTTCTTTTTTGTACTTAGCATTATTGATGTATTTGATCGTGTCGTGGTTGGTCAATATAGAGGTCCTGTGTGTGAGGCAAAACATGCCGTGCAGACGCTTTGTCATGCATTGCAGAAGCGCATACAGCCAGGAGAACCCATGCCTGTAATTCGCACAGATAACGGGCCGCAATTTGTAAGTAAATTATTTGGGGATATGTGCGAGAGTCTGGAACTCATTCATGAAAGAATACCGCCACGCACACCAAACATGAATGCTTACATTGAATCCTTCCACAGTGTACTTGAGCGACATTTATTCAGTCTAAGAGACTTCATGACTTTTGAGGAAGCTTACGAGGCTTTAGATGGTTACATGGACTTTTACAACAACAGAAAAATGCATGGCAGTTTAAAAAGAATGCCTCCTGCGGTATTTTCTGTTTGGGTTAAAACGCAGGAGGATACGTCTGAATTTCATAAAGCGATGTAATTGTTTGAAATAGTGAGCTATTATGCGAACGAGCCATTTTTGGTGGGTAAGACTCCGGATTTAAGGGGCCTAGCCG
>NZ_BOSL01000042.1 GCF_018403325.1 Paenibacillus vini
TCGGTTGGGCACTCTAGAGTGACTGCCGGTGACAAACCGGAGGAAGGTGGGGATGACGTCAAATCATCATGCCCCTTATGACCTGGGCTACACACGTACTACAATGGCCGATACAACGGGAAGCGAAGTCGCGAGATGGAGCGAATCCTATCAAAGTCGGTCTCAGTTCGGATTGCAGGCTGCAACTCGCCTGCATGAAGTCGGAATTGCTAGTAATCGCGGATCAGCATGCCGCGGTGAATACGTTCCCGGGTCTTGTACACACCGCCCGTCACACCACGAGAGTTTACAACACCCGAAGTCGGTGAGGTAACCGCAAGGAGCCAGCCGCCGAAGGTGGGGTAGATGATTGGGGTGAAGTCGTAACAAGGTAGCCGTATCGGAAGGTGCGGCTGGATCACCTCCTTTCTATGGAGAATCGTCTTCTGCAACGAAGACATTCAAATAAAAATCAGGTTTAGGCCTGTTACTCACTCGTTGGTCAGTTTTGAGAGTTCAACTCTCAAAATGACTGGTAACACAGTCACTTGATCCTTGAAAACTGGATAACGAAACGAAGAATTTGCGAATTAGAACATTCCTTTTAGCTGAACTTGTGTCAAAACAAGTTTCAATAAGGTAGTTGATACGAGCGAACGTTTTGGGATAGGAGATCCTTTGGAAGTGCGCGCCTGATGACGAAAGTCAAAGGGGAAGCGACGGACAACAGATCGCATAGCCCGAAATGAGAGCGAGTTGGTTAAGCTACTAAGAGCACACGGAGGATGCCTAGGCACTAGGAGCCGAAGAAGGACGTGGCGAACAACGAAACTGCCTCGGGGAGCTGTAAGCAAGCTTTGATCCGGGGGTGTCCGAATGGGGAAACCCGGCTGGAGTAATACCCAGTCACTCATACCTGAATACATAGGGTGTGAAGAGGCATACCAGGGGAACTGAAACATCTAAGTACCCTGAGGAAGAGAAAACAATAGTGATTCCGTTAGTAGCGGCGAGCGAATGCGGAAGAGCCTAAACCAGAGAGCTTGCTCTCTGGGGTTGTGGGACGTCTCACATGGAGTTACAAAGGAACAGGGTAGACGAAGAGGTCTGGAAAGGCCCGCCAAAGAAGGTAAAAGCCCTGTAATCGAAATTCTGTTCCCTCCGAG
>NZ_BOSL01000043.1 GCF_018403325.1 Paenibacillus vini
GCGGGCCGATTGACAAAGGTCGAGGAAAAAGACGGCTCGGCGGTCGTTAAGGCTACGATAATCACGTATGACGGCAATGGGCGCGTTGCTACGATTAAAGAGACGGCAGGCGGCAAAACCGTAACTAGCACGCTTAATTATGACAGTGTTGGCGGGTTGCAATCCGTCACAAGGGCGGTGAGCTGATGGATACCATTGGATATGCGTTAGCAAGTCGGATCGATCCGGCACGGTGGAGGACTATATCAAACATGCCTAACTTGGCGAGTTACTGCCGCGCGGAGTTGGTTGGGTCCAAAGCCTACGTGCTGAGCAAGGACCATATGCAGATTTACGACATTGACACCAACACATGGACCCAAGGTAGCCCGATGCCAGAGTCTAGGAAACGCTCTGCATTTGCCACATGTCTTGTTGGTGACAAGATTTATGTGATTGGCGGATTGAGAGGTGACGGAAGCCCTCCAGGTACTGATGGCGGCGACACCGGGATTACTATGGTCGACGTATACAACACCGCCACAGACAGTTGGTCTCAGGGCGCATCAATACCCGATGGCAAAGGGAGACATTCTACATCCGCAGTTTATTTAGACGGACTGATCAGGGTGTTTTTTGGTGCGGCAGACCATTATTATGCCAACAGATCGGATCAATTAATTTTAAATTTAGCAAACTCAACGTGGGCCGTTGGAACTGGGGTTATCAGGGGCAGGCGAGGACATTCGGCAATTGTTAAAAATGGGAAGGTCTATATATCAGGTGGGTTAAATGACTCGGAAATACTTAGTGACATGCTTGAGTACGACCCTGCAAAGGATGTTTATACCACGATTAGATTGCTTGAAAAACGCAAAGACCACGTTTCAGTTACCCATCCAGATGGCGTTTACTTAATCGGCGGCGGTCCAACAGCGGAGCTATGGAATGTTTTAACGCGCACATCAACATATTTACAACCGCCGATTTTATACCGGAGCGGATTGGGTGCCGTGTATTATCAAGGGGCGATTTACATTTTTGGCGGTGGATTAACGCAAGTCGATGTGTTTTATACGGACGACCAGCCAGAAAGAGTAGCTTTATTAGCATGGCTAGCTACAAGATAGGAGGGATAC
>NZ_BOSL01000045.1 GCF_018403325.1 Paenibacillus vini
TGAACCGTTTGGTGGCGATGGCGGAGGGGTTCCACACGTACCCATCCCGAACACGACCGTTAAGCCCTCCAGCGCCGATGGTACTTGGACCGAAGGGTCCTGGGAGAGTAGGACGCCGCCAAGCATATATTCCCTGATAGCTCAGTTGGTAGAGCACTCGACTGTTAATCGAGTTGTCACAGGTTCGAGTCCTGTTCGGGGAGCCATTTGCTCTCATAGCTCAGTAGGTAGAGTGCATCCATGGTAAGGATGAGGTCACCGGTTCGATCCCGGTTGAGAGCTCCACTTTTGTTACTGGATGGCCCGTTGGTCAAGGGGTTAAGACACCTCCCTTTCACGGAGGTAACAGGGGTTCGAATCCCCTACGGGTCACCATCTTTCTGAAACCTACATATGGAGGCTTAGCTCAGCTGGGAGAGCATCTGCCTTACAAGCAGAGGGTCGGGGGTTCGATCCCCTCAGCCTCCACCATGATTGTTTTGTTGGGGATTAGCCAAGCGGTAAGGCAACGGACTTTGACTCCGTCATCCATAGGTTCGAATCCTATATCCCCAGCCATTTCATTCATGAGCCATTAGCTCAGTTGGTAGAGCACCTGACTTTTAATCAGGGTGTCGAAGGTTCGAGTCCTTCATGGCTCACTTTTCACAGTGCGCGTGTGGCGGAATTGGCAGACGCACTAGACTTAGGATCTAGCGTCTTTGACGTGGGGGTTCAAGTCCCTCCACGCGCACCATCTTTGCGGACGTGGCTCAGCGGTAGAGCATCGCCTTGCCAA
>NZ_BOSL01000046.1 GCF_018403325.1 Paenibacillus vini
AAGCTTGCTTACAGCTCCCCGAGGCAGTTTCGTTGTTCGCCACGTCCTTCTTCGGCTCCTAGTGCCTAGGCATCCTCCGTGTGCTCTTAGTAGCTTAACCATAATGCTCCGGTTTTGCGCTGCCCTCTCCATTGTTCGTCGCTTCCTCTCTGACTTTCGTCATCAGGCGCGCACTACCAAAAGTTCGGTCATCCCAAAACCTACGCATAGTATTCACTACCTTTAATTCAAACTTGTTTGACACAAGTTTTCAGCTAAAAGGAATGTTCTAATTCGCAAATTCTTCGTTTCGTTATCCAGTTTTCAAGGATCAAGTGTTATTTTTTGTAACGATCACCTTCGGTGACGTTCAAAAACCCACAAAAAATAGATGAAATTATTGGTGGAGCCAAGCGGGATCGAACCGCTGACCTCCTGCTTGCAAGGCAGGCGCTCTCCCAGCTGAGCTATGGCCCCGCAAATTCCATCAAAACTGAGCAAATGGAAACACGTCATTGTTGGCGACCTTTCGGTCAGCCTATTTGAATGTTCTCGTTGCAGAGAACGATTCTCCATAGAAAGGAGGTGATCCAGCCGCACCTTCCGATACGGCTACCTTGTTACGACTTCACCCCAATCATCTACCCCACCTTCGGCGGCTGGCT
>NZ_BOSL01000047.1 GCF_018403325.1 Paenibacillus vini
CGCCACGTCCTTCTTCGGCTCCTAGTGCCTAGGCATCCTCCGTGTGCTCTTAGTAGCTTAACCATAATGCTCCGGTTTTGCGCTGCCCTCGCCATTGTTCGTCGCTTTCCCTCTGACATTCGTCATCAGGCGCGCACTACCAAAAGTTCGGTCATCCCAAAACCTACGCATAGTATTCACTACCTTTATAAACTTGTTTGACACAAGTTCAGCTACGATGATTTTAAATTTGAGCAAAGCCAAATTGAAATTCATCGCTAAAGGAATGTTCTAATTCGCAAATTCTTCGTTTCGTTATCCAGTTTTCAAGGATCAAGTTTTCTTCGCCGTTTTACGGGCGGAAGACTATAATATCAAATCCGTTCTTACCGTTCAACCGGTAAGTTGTGGAAGAGATATGTTTGAGAGTTGAACTCTCAAAACTGACCAACGAGTGAGTAAGTTTTGCTAACCGTAAGTTAGCTATTTGAATGTCTTCGTTGCAGAAGACGATTCTCCATAGAAAGGAGGTGATCCAGCCGCACCTTCCGATACGGCTACCTTGTTACGACTTCACCCCAATCATCTACCCCACCTTCGGCGGCTGGCTC
>NZ_BOSL01000048.1 GCF_018403325.1 Paenibacillus vini
GGCTTCGTTTTGTCGATGGTAAAGCTAACAGTCGTCGCATTGCCGGCGGCATCACTCACGACAAGCGTGTAGCTGCCTTCTGCACTTATCGTAGTGCCCGAAGTATACGGCTGGTCGTTTAACAGAGCATTCCCCTCTGTAAACGTGATTGTTTGATCCGTATTGTAATTGCTTCCGTCTGTTACCCCCGTTACGGTTGGAGGTGTTTTATCGAGTGAAAATGTTACCGTTGTTGTATTTCCTGCCGCATCCGTTACGATGAGCGTATAATCGCCATCCTGGCTGATCGTATCGCCTGACATGAACGAACCACCGTTTAATGTCGCAGTCCCTTCGTCAAACGTCACCGTTTTATCCGTGTTATACAGCTTCCCGTCTTCTACGCCCGAAACCACTGGCTTCGTTTTGTCGATGGTAAAGCTAACAGTCGTCGCATTGCCGGCGGCATCACTCACGACAAGCGTGTAGCTGCCTTCTGCACTTATCGTAGTGCCCGAAGTATACGGCTGGTCGTTTAACAGAGCATTCCCCTCTGTAAACGTAAT
>NZ_BOSL01000049.1 GCF_018403325.1 Paenibacillus vini
GATTACCCGCATTACACCGTTACATTTACGTTTTTAGACAACATTGGCGTACCAAAGAGTTTTGCCGATGCTAAGCGAGCTGTTGGCGAGGTCATCCCGGCGCACCTGGCCTACGAGTTTAAAAACGACATAATCGTCACCTGGGGCGATCTACTGCAAACGACATGCGCCAATCTGGCCGGGTACACGGTCGCAGATATAAAAGGAGGTCTGTACAATGCCTAGTTACACAACGCGGCTCGGGCTTGGCAAATACGCCTATAACGAGCCATTTGATATTGCCGTGCTTAACCGCAATGCCGATATCCTGGACGAGCAGGTCGTTGCAGCAGGTACCGACAACAAGACGGTAAACAGCGGTACGGCGCTTAATTTTCCAGTGGATACGCGAGGGACGCATCTCACCTATACTGCGGGCCGATTGACAAAGGTCGAGGAAAAAGACGGCTCGGCGGTCGTTAAGGCTACGATAATCACGTATGACGGCAATGGGCGCGTTGCTACGATTAAAGAGACGGCAGGCGGCAAAACCGTAACTA
>NZ_BOSL01000050.1 GCF_018403325.1 Paenibacillus vini
GGCTCCACCATATAATTTCATTAATACCTTGCAGAATTTTGAACGTCACCGAAGGTGATCGTTACAAAAATCAGCACTTGATCCTTGAAAACTGGATAACGAAACGAAGAATTTGCGAATTAGAACAATCCTTTAGCGATGAATTTTAATTTGGCTTTGCTCAAATTTAAAATCATCGTAGCTGAACTTGTGTCAAAACAAGTTTCAATAAGGTAGTTGATACGAGCGAACGTTTTGGGATAGGAGATCCTTTGGAAGTGCGCGCCTGATGACGAAAGTCAGAGGGAAAGCGACGGACAACAGATCACATAGCCCAAAATGAGAGCGAGTTGGTTAAGCTACTAAGAGCACACGGAGGATGCCTAGGCACTAGGAGCCGAAGAAGGACGTGGCGAACAACGAAACTGCCTCGGGGAGCTGTAAGCAAGCTTTGATCCGGGGGT
>NZ_BOSL01000051.1 GCF_018403325.1 Paenibacillus vini
AGGACGACCTCAAATTTTACAGAGTGGTGTTCGTGTAGGAGCAAAAGCCCCTAGGCCAGCAATAATGGACTACTACTGTAAGTAACAGATATACTGGGCTGCAATACAGCAAAGAAAATCCCTCTTTTAATATATTAGACAGACCCATGTGAGGTGGACCTGTCCAAGCAGAAAATAAATTTGGGCTTACCTGGTGAATTTGTGAAGCTCAACTCCTACTACATCAGTACCTAATGCTCCCCGTACAGGCTCAGAAGAATCAGTATAAGGAGTACCCTACAACTGTACTTGGAAAAAAATATCAAATAGTAGTTTGCATTGCCTAAAAAAACTGTCATGAGCAAGTAGTGGCAACATCAGGCGGGGCAACAACCTGCTACTTCGATATATGAATTAACGGTCCAAGGATCCCCCGGGCCATACTAGTACTGGA
>NZ_BOSL01000052.1 GCF_018403325.1 Paenibacillus vini
TTGAACCGTTTGGTGGCGATGGCGGAGGGGTTCCACACGTACCCATCCCGAACACGACCGTTAAGCCCTCCAGCGCCGATGGTACTTGGACCGAAGGGTCCTGGGAGAGTAGGACGCCGCCAAGCAACGAAGAAGAGCACTGCCGATATCCTCGGCGGTGCTTTTTTTGTTATTCAGGACTATCTAACACCAACTTAGCTGTAAAACCTACAGTTATTTTCGTGAGATAGGCACTTTTCGCTCAAATAACTGTAAAACCTACAGTTAATTCGGAGGGTTTGAGCATTTATAGAGGAAAAGAGCTAAATTACGGCCGGGCCCCCGAATATTGGACACTTTAGGATCAAACCCTGGTTACACGCAGTTATACGGCAATTTTAAATGCAGTTACTTCGTTTTTCTCTAACTTTTCTATAAATTGAGCAGGGGAGT
>NZ_BOSL01000053.1 GCF_018403325.1 Paenibacillus vini
CCGCCGAAGGTGGGGTAGATGATTGGGGTGAAGTCGTAACAAGGTAGCCGTATCGGAAGGTGCGGCTGGATCACCTCCTTTCTATGGAGAATCGTTCTCTGCAACGAGAACATTCAAATAGCTAACTTACGGTTAGCAAAACTTACTCACTCGTTGGTCAGTTTTGAGAGTTCAACTCTCAAAACGACTGGTAACACAGTCACTTGATCCTTGAAAACTGGATAACGAAACGAAGAATTTGCGAATTAGAACATTCCTTTTAGCTGAACTTGTGTCAAAACAAGTTTATAAAGTAGTGTAGGTTAAGCTACTAAGAGCACACGGAGGATGCCTAGGCACTAGGAGCCGAAGAAGGACGTGGCGAACAACGAAACTGCCTCGGGGAGC
>NZ_BOSL01000055.1 GCF_018403325.1 Paenibacillus vini
GATGGCGGAGGGGTTCCACGCGTACCCATCCCGAACACGACCGTTAAGCCCTCCAGCGCCGATGGTACTTGGACCGAAGGGTCCTGGGAGAGTAGGACGTTGCCAAGCGCATCCCTTAAATGGGTTGTAAATAGAATATTCCGATTATGGGCCCTTAGCTCAGTTGGTTAGAGCGCACCCCTGATAAGGGTGAGGTCGGTGGTTCGAGTCCACTAGGGCCCACCATTCACTCCATAATCGTTTTTTTTCTGATCCTGGAGTTTGTTATGGGGCCATAGCTCAGCTGGGAGAGCGCCTGCCTTGCAAGCAGGAGGTCAGCGGTTCGATCCCGCTTGGCTCCACCATATAATTTCATTAATACCTTGCAGA
>NZ_BOSL01000056.1 GCF_018403325.1 Paenibacillus vini
CGCCACGTCCTTCTTCGGCTCCTAGTGCCTAGGCATCCTCCGTGTGCTCTTAGTAGCTTAACCATAATGCTCCGGTTTTGCGCTGCCCTCGCCATTGTTCGTCGCTTTCCCTCTGACATTCGTCATCGGACGCGCACTACCAAAAGTTCGGTCATCCCAAAACCTACGCATAGTATTCACTACCTTTATAAACTTGTTTTGACACAAGTTCAGCTACGATGATTTTAAATTTGAGCGAAGCCAAATTGAAATTCATCGCTAAAGGAATGTTCTAATTCGCAAATTCTTCGTTTCGTTATCCAGTTTTCAAGGATCAAGTGACTGTGTTACCAGTCATTTTGAGAGTTGAACTCTCAAAACTGACCAAC
>NZ_BOSL01000057.1 GCF_018403325.1 Paenibacillus vini
GATGGCGGAGGGGTTCCACGCGTACCCATCCCGAACACGACCGTTAAGCCCTCCAGCGCCGATGGTACTTGGACCGAAGGGTCCTGGGAGAGTAGGACGTTGCCAAGCGCATCCCTTAAATGGGTTGAAAATAGAATATTCCGATTATGGGCCCTTAGCTCAGTTGGTTAGAGCGCACCCCTGATAAGGGTGAGGTCGGTGGTTCGAGTCCACTAGGGCCCACCATTCACTCCATAATCGTTTTTTCTGATCCTGGAGTTTGTTATGGGGCCATAGCTCAGCTGGGAGAGCGCCTGCCTTGCAAGCAGGAGGTCAGCGGTTCGATCCCGCTTGGCTCCACCATATAATTTCATTAATACCTTGCAGA
>NZ_BOSL01000058.1 GCF_018403325.1 Paenibacillus vini
TGGGTTAAAACGCAGGAGGATACGTCTGAATTTCATAAAGCGATGTAATTGTTTGAAATAGTGAGCTATTATGCGAACGAGCCATTTTTGGTGGGTAAGACTCCGGATTTAAGGGGCCTAGCCGTATTTCCAATGAGTAAAGGCCAAAAACATATAATTATCTAACTTTCGGTGATTTTGATTGGAAATATCCAATTAAACTTGCTTCTCTGGTGAAATATCAACTTGTTCATTGGACATACTCTTAGGCCCCCTAATAAAACTGGAGTCCTCCTACCCAAAAAATTTATACTAGAAGTAAGGGAGAGGATCCAGTATGGGGAAAAAGCGGAAAGAAGAAATCAAAATTCAAATCGTTAAAGAAG
>NZ_BOSL01000059.1 GCF_018403325.1 Paenibacillus vini
GGACACCCCCGGATCAAAGCTTGCTTACAGCTCCCCGAGGCAGTTTCGTTGTTCGCCACGTCCTTCTTCGGCTCCTAGTGCCTAGGCATCCTCCGTGTGCTCTTAGTAGCTTAACCTACACTACTTTTTAAACTTGTTTTGACACAAGTTCAGCTAAAAGGAATGTTTTAATTCGCAAATTCTTCGTTTCGTTATCCAGTTTTCAAGGATCAAGTGACTGTGTTACCAGTCGTTTTGAGAGTTGAACTCTCAAAACTGACCAACGAGTGAGTAAGTTTGCTAACCTGAGTTAGCTATTTGAATGTTCTCGTTGCAGAGAACGATTCTCCATAGAAAGGAGGTGATCCAGCCGCACCTTCCGAT
>NZ_BOSL01000060.1 GCF_018403325.1 Paenibacillus vini
TCGGTCCAAGTACCATCGGCGCTGGAGGGCTTAACGGTCGTGTTCGGGATGGGTACGTGTGGAACCCCTCCGCCATCGCCACCAAACGGTTCAAGCGTCTTAATCGCTTGAAAACTGGATACGAAACTTGAGTTTGCGTTTTAGCCCCTAATTGGTTCACCGGGGTCCCCGAAAAGTAATCGGAATTACCTTCGAAGCCTCACTTCACTTTTTGGGGTATCTTTTGGATAAGCCCTCGACCGATTAGTACCTGTCAGCTCCATACATTGCTGCACTTCCACCTCAGGCCTATCAACCTCGTAGTCTTCAAGGGGTCTTACTAGTTGGGAAATCTCATCTTGAGGGGGG
>NZ_BOSL01000061.1 GCF_018403325.1 Paenibacillus vini
GTGCACCAGTTGTTCCGCCAGGAGCATAGCTGGGTAGCTACGTGCGGACGGGATAAGCGCTGAAAGCATCTAAGCGTGAAGCCCCCCTCAAGATGAGATTTCCCAATTCGTAAGACCCCTTGAAGACCACGAGGTTGATAGGCCTGAGGTGGAAGTGCAGCAATGTATGGAGCTGACAGGTACTAATCGGTCGAGGGCTTATCCAAATTTCTAACGCAAATTCACGTTTCGTATCCAGTTTTCAAGCGATTAAGACGCTTGAACCGTTTGGTGGCGATGGCGGAGGGGTTCCACACGTACCCATCCCGAACACGACCGTTAAGCCCTCCAGCGCCGATGGT
>NZ_BOSL01000062.1 GCF_018403325.1 Paenibacillus vini
CCCCCCTCAAGATGAGATTTCCCAACTAGTAAGACCCCTTGAAGACCACGAGGTTGATAGGCCTGAGGTGGAAGTGCAGCAATGTATGGAGCTGACAGGTACTAATCGGTCGAGGGCTTATCCAAAACAACTCCAAAAAGTGGCGTCAGGCTGAACAAGCCGATATGAGCACTTGAGGAGACTAACCGCAAATTCACGTTTCGTATCCAGTTTTCAAGCGATTAAGACGCTTGAACCGTTTGGTGGCGATGGCGGAGGGGTTCCACACGTACCCATCCCGAACACGACCGTTAAGCCCTCCAGCGCCGATGGT
>NZ_BOSL01000063.1 GCF_018403325.1 Paenibacillus vini
CGAAGTCGGTGAGGTAACCGCAAGGAGCCAGCCGCCGAAGGTGGGGTAGATGATTGGGGTGAAGTCGTAACAAGGTAGCCGTATCGGAAGGTGCGGCTGGATCACCTCCTTTCTATGGAGAATCGTTTCCTGCAACGGAAACATTCAAATACAAATCAGGTTTAGGCCTGTTACTCACTCGTTGGTCAGTTTTGAGAGTTCAACTCTCGCGCGTTTGGTGGCGATGGCGGAGGGGTTCCACGCGTACCCATCCCGAACACGACCGTTAAGCCCTCCAGCGCCGATGGTACTTGGACC
>NZ_BOSL01000064.1 GCF_018403325.1 Paenibacillus vini
GTAAGACCCCTTGAAGACTACGAGGTTGATAGGCCTGAGGTGGAAGTGCAGCAATGTATGGAGCTGACAGGTACTAATCGGTCGAGGGCTTATCCAAAACAACTCCAAAAAGTGGCGTCAGGCTGACCAAGCCGATATGAGCACTTGAGGAGACTAACCGCAAATTCACGTTTCGTATCCAGTTTTCAAGCGATTAAGATGCTTGAACCGTTTGGTGGCGATGGCGGAGGGGTTCCACACGTACCCATCCCGAACACGACCGTTAAGCCCTCCAGCGCCGATGGTACTTGGACCGA
>NZ_BOSL01000065.1 GCF_018403325.1 Paenibacillus vini
CTTCTTTAACGATTTGAATTTTGATTTCTTCTTTCCGCTTTTTCCCCATACTGGATCCTCTCCCTTACTTCTAGTATAAATTTTTTGGGTAGGAGGACTCCAGTTTTATTAGGGGGCCTAAGAGTATATCCAATAAGTTGTTCAACAGTCGCATTACAAATAGCTTCAGACTAGAGTAAAGGGCAGATGATTTCTGCCCCTCCTCATCAAACCGTACATGAGGTTTTCCCTCATACGGCTTTCCGATGTTCGTCATTCATGCGCATGCGATTTATAAAAGCGTCCTTAGTCCATAT
>NZ_BOSL01000066.1 GCF_018403325.1 Paenibacillus vini
GTTGGTCAGTTTTGAGAGTTCAACTCTCAAAATGACTGGTAACACAGTCACTTGATCCTTGAAAACTGGATAACGAAACGAAGAATTTGCGAATTAGAACATTCCTTTAGCGATGAATTTCAATTTGACTTTGCTCAAATTTAAAATCATCGTAGCTGAACTTGTGTCAAAACAAGTTTATAAAGTAGTGTAGGTTAAGCTACTAAGAGCACACGGAGGATGCCTAGGCACTAGGAGCCGAAGAAGGACGTGGCGAACAACGAAACTGCCTCGGGGAGC
>NZ_BOSL01000067.1 GCF_018403325.1 Paenibacillus vini
CCCCATTCGGACACCCCCGGATCAAAGCTTGCTTACAGCTCCCCGAGGCAGTTTCGTTGTTCGCCACGTCCTTCTTCGGCTCCTAGTGCCTAGGCATCCTCCGTGTGCTCTTAGTAGCTTAACCTACTCGCTCTCATTTTGGGCTATGTGATCTGTTGTCCGTCGCTTCCCCTTTGACTTTCGTCATCAGGCGCGCACTTCCAAAGGATCTCCTATCCCAAAACGTTCGCTCGTATCAACTACCTTATTGAAACTTGTTTTGACACAAGTTCAGCT
>NZ_BOSL01000068.1 GCF_018403325.1 Paenibacillus vini
CAACCCCAAAGAGCAAGCTCCCTGGTTTAGGCTGTTCCGCATTCGCTCGCCGCTACTAACGGAATCACTTTTGTTTTCTCTTCCTCAGGGTACTTAGATGTTTCAGTTCCCCTGGTATGCCTCTTCATCACCTATGTATTCAGTGATGAGTGACTGGGTATTACTCCAGCCGGGTTTCCCCATTCGGACACCCCCGGATCAAAGCTTGCTTACAGCTCCCCGAGGCAGTTTCGTTGTTCGCCACGTCCTTCTTCGGCTCCTAGTGCCTAGGC
>NZ_BOSL01000069.1 GCF_018403325.1 Paenibacillus vini
TTACGATGAGCGTATAATCGCCATCCTGGCTGATCGTATCGCCTGACATGAACGAACCACCGTTTAATGTCGCAGTCCCTTCGTCAAACGTCACCGTTTTATCCGTGTTATACAGCTTCCCGTCTTCCACGCCCGAAACCACCGGCTTCGTTTTGTCGATGGTAAAGCTAACAGTCGTCGCATTGCCGGCGGCATCACTCACGACAAGCGTGTAGCTGCCTTCTGCACTTATCGTAGTGCCCGAAGTATACGGCTGGTCGTTTAACAGAG
>NZ_BOSL01000071.1 GCF_018403325.1 Paenibacillus vini
AGTGTGGCCGTTCACCCTCTCAGGTCGGCTACGCATCGTCGCCTTGGTGAGCCGTTACCCCACCAACTAGCTAATGCGCCGCAGGCCCATCCGTAAGTGACAGATTGCTCCGTCTTTCATTATTCCATCATGCGATGAAATAAATTATCCGGTATTAGCTACCGTTTCCGGTAGTTATCCCAGTCTTACGGGCAGGTTGCCTACGTGTTACTCACCCGTCCGCCGCTAACCATCAGGAGTGCAAGCACTCCATCAAGTCCGC
>NZ_BOSL01000072.1 GCF_018403325.1 Paenibacillus vini
TTCGCTTCCCGTTGTATCGGCCATTGTAGTACGTGTGTAGCCCAGGTCATAAGGGGCATGATGATTTGACGTCATCCCCACCTTCCTCCGGTTTGTCACCGGCAGTCACTCTAGAGTGCCCAACCGAATTGCTGGCAACTAAAGTTAAGGGTTGCGCTCGTTGCGGGACTTAACCCAACATCTCACGACACGAGCTGACGACAACCATGCACCACCTGTCTCCTCTGTCCCGAAGGAAAGGTACATCTCTGTACCGGTCA
>NZ_BOSL01000074.1 GCF_018403325.1 Paenibacillus vini
CATTCCGCCTGGGGAGTACGGTCGCAAGACTGAAACTCAAAGGAATTGACGGGGACCCGCACAAGCAGTGGAGTATGTGGTTTAATTCGAAGCAACGCGAAGAACCTTACCAGGTCTTGACATCCCTCTGACCGGTACAGAGATGTACCTTTCCTTCGGGACAGAGGAGACAGGTGGTGCATGGTTGTCGTCAGCTCGTGTCGTGAGATGTTGGGTTAAGTCCCGCAACGAGCGCAACCCTTAACTTTAGTTGCC
>NZ_BOSL01000075.1 GCF_018403325.1 Paenibacillus vini
GGGGGGGGGGGGGGGGGGGGGGGGGGGGGGGGGGGGGGGGGGGGGGGGGGGGGGGGGGGGGGGGGGGGGGGGGGGGGGGGGGGGGGGGGGGGGGGGGGGGGGGGGGGGGGGGGGGGGGGGGGGGGGGTGGGGGGGGGGGGGGGGGGGGGGGGGGGGGGGGGGGGGGGGGGGGGGGGGGGGGGGGGGGGGGGGGGGGGGGGGGGGGGGGGGGGGGGGGGGGGGGGGGGGGGGGGGGGGGGGGGGGGGGGGGGGGGG
>NZ_BOSL01000076.1 GCF_018403325.1 Paenibacillus vini
TCGGTTGGGCACTCTAGAGTGACTGCCGGTGACAAACCGGAGGAAGGTGGGGATGACGTCAAATCATCATGCCCCTTATGACCTGGGCTACACACGTACTACAATGGCCGATACAACGGGAAGCGAAATCGCGAGATGGAGCGAATCCTATCAAAGTCGGTCTCAGTTCGGATTGCAGGCTGCAACTCGCCTGCATGAAGTCGGAATTGCTAGTAATCGCGGATCAGCATGCCGCGGTGAATACGTTCCCGGGTC
>NZ_BOSL01000077.1 GCF_018403325.1 Paenibacillus vini
CATTCCGCCTGGGGAGTACGGTCGCAAGACTGAAACTCAAAGGAATTGACGGGGACCCGCACAAGCAGTGGAGTATGTGGTTTAATTCGAAGCAACGCGAAGAACCTTACCAGGTCTTGACATCCCTTTGACCGGTACAGAGATGTACCTTTCCTTCGGGACAGAGGAGACAGGTGGTGCATGGTTGTCGTCAGCTCGTGTCGTGAGATGTTGGGTTAAGTCCCGCAACGAGCGCAACCCTTAACTTTAGTTGCC
>NZ_BOSL01000078.1 GCF_018403325.1 Paenibacillus vini
GCCCAGACTCCTACGGGAGGCAGCAGTAGGGAATCTTCCGCAATGGACGAAAGTCTGACGGAGCAACGCCGCGTGAGTGATGAAGGTTTTCGGATCGTAAAGCTCTGTTGCCAGGGAAGAACGTCCGCTAGAGTAACTGCTAGCGGAGTGACGGTACCTGAGAAGAAAGCCCCGGCTAACTACGTGCCAGCAGCCGCGGTAATACGTAGGGGGCAAGCGTTGTCCGGAATTATTGGGCGTAAAGCGCGCGCAGGC
>NZ_BOSL01000079.1 GCF_018403325.1 Paenibacillus vini
CTGTATCGGGATATTCCTATACTTTTGAAGGGAAGAAAGTGACAGATACACGAATCAAACGCCTGATTATAAAGCTGTTGGAAGGCGAGGAACACACCTACGGATACCGAAAGCTGACCATCGCCTTACGCCGGCAACATAACCTTAAGATTAACAAAAAGAAGGTGTACAGGCTCTGCAAAGAACTTGGTATCCTAGGCAAGCCTGTAAAACCCAAACACTCCTATCCGCGCAGACTAGCGAACAACATGGAAG
>NZ_BOSL01000080.1 GCF_018403325.1 Paenibacillus vini
CTTCCATGTTGTTCGCTAGTCTGCGCGGATAGGAGTGTTTGGGTTTTACAGGCTTGCCTAGGATACCAAGTTCTTTGCAGAGCCTGTACACCTTCTTTTTGTTAATCTTAAGGTTATGTTGCCGGCGCAAGGCGATGGTCAGCTTTCGGTATCCGTAGGTGTGTTCCTCGCCTTCCAACAGCTTTATAATCAGGCGTTTGATTCGTGTATCTGTCACTTTCTTCCCTTCAAAAGTATAGGAATATCCCGATACAG
>NZ_BOSL01000082.1 GCF_018403325.1 Paenibacillus vini
TTCTAATTCGCAAATTCTTCGTTTCGTTATCCAGTTTTCAAGGATCAAGTGACTGTGTTACCAGTCATTTTGAGAGTTGAACTCTCAAAACTGACCAACGAGTGAGTAACAGGCCTAAACCTGATTTGTATTTGAATGTCTTCGTTGCAGAAGACGATTCTCCATAGAAAGGAGGTGATCCAGCCGCACCTTCCGATACGGCTACCTTGTTACGACTTCACCCCAATCATCTACCCCACCTTCGGCGGCTGGCTC
>NZ_BOSL01000083.1 GCF_018403325.1 Paenibacillus vini
AGCGGACTTGATGGAGTGCTTGCACTCCTGATGGTTAGCGGCGGACGGGTGAGTAACACGTAGGCAACCTGCCCGTAAGACTGGGATAACTACCGGAAACGGTAGCTAATACCGGATAATTTATTTCGTCGCATGGTGGAATAATGAAAGACGGAGCAATCTGTCACTTACGGATGGGCCTGCGGCGCATTAGCTAGTTGGTGGGGTAACGGCTCACCAAGGCGACGATGCGTAGCCGACCTGAGAGGGTGAACG
>NZ_BOSL01000084.1 GCF_018403325.1 Paenibacillus vini
ATCGACAAAACGAAGCCAGTGGTTTCGGGCGTGGAAGACGGGAAGCTGTATAACACGGATAAAACGGTGACGTTTGACGAAGGGACTGCGACATTAAACGGTGGTTCGTTCATGTCAGGCGATACGACCAGCCAGGATGGCGATTATACGCTCATCGTAACGGATGCGGCGGGAAATACAACAACGGTAACATTTTCACTCGATAAAACACCTCCAACCGTAACGGGGGTAACAGACGGAAGCAATTACAATACG
>NZ_BOSL01000085.1 GCF_018403325.1 Paenibacillus vini
ATGGCGATTATACGCTCATCGTAACGGATGCGGCGGGAAATACAACAACGGTAACATTTTCACTCGATAAAACACCTCCAACCGTAACGGGGGTAACAGACGGAAGCAATTACAATACGGATCAAACCATTACGTTTACAGAGGGGAATGCTCTGTTAAACGACCAGCCGTATACTTCGGGCACTACGATAAGTGCAGAAGGCAGCTACACGCTTGTCGTGAGTGATGCCGCCGGCAATGCGACGACTGTTAGCT
>NZ_BOSL01000086.1 GCF_018403325.1 Paenibacillus vini
CTGGTTTAGGCTGTTCCGCATTCGCTCGCCGCTACTAACGGAATCACTTTTGTTTTCTCTTCCTCAGGGTACTTAGATGTTTCAGTTCCCCTGGTATGCCTCTTCGTAACCTATGTATTCAGTTACGAGTGACTGGGTATTACTCCAGCCGGGTTTCCCCATTCGGACACCCCCGGATCAAAGCTTGCTTACAGCTCCCCGAGGCAGTTTCGTTGTTCGCCACGTCCTTCTTCGGCTCCTAGTGCCTAGGCAT
>NZ_BOSL01000087.1 GCF_018403325.1 Paenibacillus vini
TCTAATTCGCAAATTCTTCGTTTCGTTATCCAGTTTTCAAGGATCAAGTGACTGTGTTACCAGTCATTTTGAGAGTTGAACTCTCAAAACTGACCAACGAGTGAGTAACAGGCCTAAACCTGATTTTATTTGAATGTTCTCGTTGCAGAGAACGATTCTCCATAGAAAGGAGGTGATCCAGCCGCACCTTCCGATACGGCTACCTTGTTACGACTTCACCCCAATCATCTACCCCACCTTCGGCGGCTGGCTC
>NZ_BOSL01000088.1 GCF_018403325.1 Paenibacillus vini
ATTTGAAAAGATAACAGTCAATACTAATTTAACAAACGTAAAAGGTGTGAAGAACAAGTTCTTTGATGCCTATATTGATGAGATAAAGTTTAACTAAATTTCAATACCATTTTATATTATATAGACTTCCGTCATGTGTATAGTGATAGTGACTTAACGATATAAAAAAAGACCCCCTTGAGTAAACTGGTACCCATAGTTTGGACACTTTGAAAAAAGGTGTTCAGGCTGTGGGTACCTTTTTGTATA
>NZ_BOSL01000089.1 GCF_018403325.1 Paenibacillus vini
GGCGACTTCCCTCCCGCAGGTTGTGTTGTCCTGCGTTCTCCGGTACTATTCACCCCTCGGACTCCCTTCCTGCTGATGACTCACTTCGCCTCTTGGCTTATAGAGTATCTCGCTACGAAAAAAAAAAACTTCCGTGCAGGGGAGGGTCTCCCCAGTTCACTGCATCTTCTTTCATACCGTGCCGATCTCCTTACGCCGAAGGATTCTTCACTGCCGCTCCAAGTTCCTGACAGTTTCCGTGGCCT
>NZ_BOSL01000090.1 GCF_018403325.1 Paenibacillus vini
GAATTTCGATTACAGGGCTTTTACCTTCTTTGGCGGGCCTTTCCAGACCTCTTCGTCTACCCTGTTCCTTTGTAACTCCATGTGAGACGTCCCACAACCCCAGAGAGCAAGCTCTCTGGTTTAGGCTGTTCCGCATTCGCTCGCCGCTACTAACGGAATCACTTTTGTTTTCTCTTCCTCAGGGTACTTAGATGTTTCAGTTCCCCTGGTATGCCTCTTCGTAACCTATGTATTCAGTTACG
>NZ_BOSL01000091.1 GCF_018403325.1 Paenibacillus vini
GCCTGCGCGCGCTTTACGCCCAATAATTCCGGACAACGCTTGCCCCCTACGTATTACCGCGGCTGCTGGCACGTAGTTAGCCGGGGCTTTCTTCTCAGGTACCGTCACTCCGCTAGCAGTTACTCTAACGGACGTTCTTCCCTGGCAACAGAGCTTTACGATCCGAAAACCTTCATCACTCACGCGGCGTTGCTCCGTCAGACTTTCGTCCATTGCGGAAGATTCCCTACTGCTGCCTCC
>NZ_BOSL01000092.1 GCF_018403325.1 Paenibacillus vini
CTGATGGTTAGCGGCGGACGGGTGAGTAACACGTAGGCAACCTGCCCGTAAGACTGGGATAACTACCGGAAACGGTAGCTAATACCGGATAATTTATTTCACCGCATGGTGAAATAATGAAAGACGGAGCAATCTGTCACTTACGGATGGGCCTGCGGCGCATTAGCTAGTTGGTGGGGTAACGGCTCACCAAGGCGACGATGCGTAGCCGACCTGAGAGGGTGAACGGCCACACTGGG
>NZ_BOSL01000093.1 GCF_018403325.1 Paenibacillus vini
GTGCACCAGTTGTTCCGCCAGGAGCATAGCTGGGTAGCTACGTGCGGACGGGATAAGCGCTGAAAGCATCTAAGCGTGAAGCCCCCCTCAAGATGAGATTTCCCAATTCGTAAGACCCCTTGAAGACTACGAGGTTGATAGGCCTGAGGTGGAAGTGCAGCAATGTATGGAGCTGACAGGTACTAATCGGTCGAGGGCTTATCCAAAACAACTCCAAAAAGTGGCGTCAGGCTGAC
>NZ_BOSL01000094.1 GCF_018403325.1 Paenibacillus vini
CTCGGAGGGAACAGAATTTCGATTACAGGGCTTTTACCTTCTTTGGCGGGCCTTTCCAGACCTCTTCGTCTACCCTGTTCCTTTGTAACTCCATGTGAGACGTCCCACAACCCCAGAGAGCAAGCTCCCTGGTTTAGGCTGTTCCGCATTCGCTCGCCGCTACTAACGGAATCACTTTTGTTTTCTCTTCCTCAGGGTACTTAGATGTTTCAGTTCCCCTGGTATGCCTCTTC
>NZ_BOSL01000095.1 GCF_018403325.1 Paenibacillus vini
TGTTCTAATTCGCAAATTCTTCGTTTCGTTATCCAGTTTTCAAGGATCAAGTGCTGATTTTTGTAACGATCACCTTCGGTGACGTTCAAAATTCTGCAAGGTATTAATGAAATTATATGGTGGAGCCAAGCGGGATCGAACCGCTGACCTCCTGCTTGCAAGGCAGGCGCTCTCCCAGCTGAGCTATGGCCCCATAACAAACTCCAGGATCAGAAAAAA
>NZ_BOSL01000096.1 GCF_018403325.1 Paenibacillus vini
ATCGGAAGGTGCGGCTGGATCACCTCCTTTCTATGGAGAATCGTTCTCTGCAACGAGAACATTCAAATAGCTAACTCAGGTTAGCAAACTTACTCACTCGTTGGTCAGTTTTGAGAGTTCAACTCTCGCGCGTTTGGTGGCGATGGCGGAGGGGTTCCACGCGTACCCATCCCGAACACGACCGTTAAGCCCTCCAGCGCCGATGGTACTTGGACC
>NZ_BOSL01000097.1 GCF_018403325.1 Paenibacillus vini
CGTATTGTAATTGCTTCCGTCTGTTACCCCCGTTACGGTTGGAGGTGTTTTATCGAGTGAAAATGTTACCGTTGTTGTATTTCCCGCCGCATCCGTTACGATGAGCGTATAATCGCCATCCTGGCTGATCGTATCGCCTGACATGAACGAACCACCGTTTAATGTCGCAGTCCCTTCGTCAAACGTCACCGTTTTATCCGTGTTATACAGCT
>NZ_BOSL01000098.1 GCF_018403325.1 Paenibacillus vini
GTGCACCAGTTGTTCCGCCAGGAGCATAGCTGGGTAGCTACGTGCGGACGGGATAAGCGCTGAAAGCATCTAAGCGTGAAGCCCCCCTCAAGATGAGATTTCCCAACTAGTAAGACCCCTTGAAGACTACGAGGTTGATAGGCCTGAGGTGGAAGTGCAGCAATGTATGGAGCTGACAGGTACTAATCGGTCGAGGGCTTATCCAAAA
>NZ_BOSL01000099.1 GCF_018403325.1 Paenibacillus vini
TCCTATCCCAAAACGTTCGCTCGTATCAACTACCTTATTGAAACTTGTTTTGACACAAGTTCAGCTAAAAGGAATGTTCTAATTCGCAAATTCTTCGTTTCGTTATCCAGTTTTCAAGGATCAAGTGCTGATTTTTGTAACGATCACCTTCGGTGACGTTCAAAATTCTGCAAGGTATTAATGAAATTATATGGTGGAGCC